>CAWFUL010000016.1:0-212718 GCA_963819005.1 uncultured Pseudomonadota bacterium | reverse complement strand
TCCACCCCGGCTCATTCCGACGGGCAGCCGCCACCAGCGCGCGATCCGGCTGTCCGCCTGCTGATTCGGTACAGATCGTCGCCGCCAGCAGGATCGAGGGAACGGCAAACTCGGCCGCTGCAGCATTGATTTCGGCGCCGAACCACGCCAACACGCGCCGCGCTGTCGCAAACTCGCCAGGCGTCCCGACCACCGACCTGCCATCGATCGCCACGCCGTTTGCGTTCACAGTCCACCGACAGCCGTCCCGGAATCCGTGCGGTTCAGACAGCATGGCCGTCATCCGGACTTTCCGCCCCCCTCGCCGGCGCCATCGCCGGCAGCAGGGCAGAGGCAGCCGTGACTGTCGGGCCGGCATGGACTGGAACAGCATGGCGTCCTTGGTCTTGCTGCCGGAACTCGACCCGAAATAGTAAGTCATCGCCGTGATCCAGGCGGTGCCGAGCGCACCCAACAGGATGTTCACGGCGCTGGCGTTGGCCTCGGGAACCCCACGAAACGCGAGCAGCCCGAGCAGCGCGAAGAACCCGGCAGTCAGCGCGTAGGCGAGCACCGCGGGCGTCGGGTCATGCACCGAGATTTCGCGCGCGCGTGCGCTGGCCCGGTCGCCCGCCTCGACTTTCTCAAAATCCACATCCAACTGTTTCATCTGTGCCGCGAACGCCTGATCCGCACGGCGCAGCGCCAGAAGCTGGTCGGGCGTGGCGGCGCTGATCGCCGTGGCGACAGCTTCGGGCGGCGTGCCGTCGGGCAGCCCGAGCGCGCTGCCAAGCGCATGAACCGCGATTCCGGCCAACGGCCCGCCAAGTGCGGTTGCGATCGTCGGTGCGATCGTCCCGAGCAAGCCGAGTGCTTCCGTGCCGAAATCGGCCATGGTGGGCATCCTTCACAATGAAAAGTGTCTTGGATCGCCGACGGACCCGCGAACGGGCGTGCACACCAACCGCCGCATCAGTGCAGCGCGTTCTCCAGCGCCTGGACTGCCTCGCGGGCTTCGACCATGGCTGCGGCCGTCGGATGATGGATCTGACGCCCGAGGCTGGTGAGAGCCTGACGGGCGCGCTTGTCCGCGGCACGTATTTCGTCGATTTGCTGTGCCGTGATTTCCGATCCCAACACCACGCCGATTTCACGTGCCTTGGCGGCGTCGAAGTGCCGCACGATGGAAATCGCTGCCGGCGGAGCGGGAAGCGGCGCAACTTTCGTCACCGGTGCAGGCGGCGCCATCGGCGGCGGGGTAGGCAGATCGGGCGCAAGCACAGTGCAGCCGATCAGGGTGACCAACAGGTCAATCGCCCCCACGACCCGCAGCACGGCACGCGGCTTCATCGCTTCTTCCCCTGCATCTGTGCAGTCATGGAAATCATGCGCGAACTCGCCCAGGAACCGCACTTGCGATTCCAGCACGCCGATCCGCTGATTGATCAGACCGTATGCCGCCGTGTCGGCGATGCGCCGTTCGTCGGCCGCGTTCAACCGGACCTCGATCTGGGCTATTCGATCGGCCTTCGGCGCCGCCGCTGCCTCAAGCGCTGCAAGCCGAAAGTCGTAATTTGCTACCCGGAACGTGCCATTGATCAAAGCGCCAGCGGCGGCGCTTACCAGCGATGTCAGAAATATCGCTACCGGCAAGTTTTGTCGCAGCCATCTTGCAACACCCGCCCCCAAATGCCCGGCGCTATTCTCGTTCATTGAACGGTTCCCTCCGGGGAACGCAGACTCGATGTCGGGGGGAGTTGCGCCCTACGTCGGGCTGGCACTGATCGCCAGGCCATAGGTGGTCGCGGCGAGCGGGAAGTTGACGCTCCCACGCGGAGCCGAGGTCGCCGCCGATATCCCAGCCCGCGGGCGGCGTCACGCTCGCCGCATTGTCGGTCACGACATTGCCGGTGCCTATCTCGACGTGTCCGTAGGGATAGTAGAAGAGGCAGGATGTCAGTACGTTGGACGTCGGCCACGTCAGTGTCACCAGCAGGTGGGTCGCATCAATTCTCGCGCAAGCATTGGCGTAAACGATCGGTCCAGGGGCAGCCGGCGAGCCGCCATCCATCACCGCGAACCCGACTCCGGCGAGCGCCTGCAAGGCGACGATCAGATCGTTGCCAGTGTCATGGGCCACCGTCAGGATCAGTGTTTTCGATGTCTGCGCATAGACGTGGGTGATCCTTGGACCGCCCGCCAAGGGAACTCCCGCCGGGATCGTGCTCAGCGTGTCACCGCCGGTCGATGCCAGGATGGCACGCGCCGCCGGGGCCGCGGCCATTCGTCCGAAACCGATGTTGTCCGCTGCGCCGCGATGATTGAAGTCGCCATTGAAAAGTTGCCCCGGCGGCACGGTTGTCCCGGTTGCGTAATTATAGTTGGTGATGCCGCGTGGCAAGCTGCTGCAAGTATTTGGCAGAATGATCGCCGCGTTCTCGCCCGATGTCGCAACGAAATCGGTCACCGCCTCGCGGACCATGCACACGCCGGTATCCACGCCGCCGCCGAACGGGATGGCGTTCCACAGGAGTATCGGCAGGCTCGCGGCCGTCCTGCCGAGATAAGCCCGCATCTTACCCAGCAGATTGTATTGGGCTCAGGGCTATTGCATATGATATTTGCTAAATTGCTGGAGAAGCCTGGTGAGGAAGGCGTCGTTCCACCCGGCACTCTTGAGTTTGCCTTTCATCGATCCTTTTGATCCCTCCAGCTTGGCCAGATTGAGTGCCAGCCGTCGGAGCAGGGCGATATTCTCCGGGCCATTGTCCTTACGGTGGCGTGCCTTGTCCTCATTCATCGTCACGTCCAGCACCCAGTGCAGCCCGTTCTCGACGCCCCAGTGGGCGCGGGCCACTTCGGTGAACCGTTCGGCGGAAAGCGGCGTGCTCAACAGATAATACGTGGTTTCCGTCGTCGTTTTGCCGCGCGTCTCGCGGCGGCGGATCATCTTGCCGATCGCCCCCAGGCCCGGCCAGGCATGGCGGTCCCGCAGCCAGTCGATGTGCTGGCAAACTTCTCCGGTCCGGGTTTCAAGGCGGCCGTGATCATTGTCCACCGTGGTATGACGCGGTTCGATCGGGCGGTCCGGGTCTTCCAGAAACAGCGCCACGTCCTCATGCAGCGTGCCTTGATTGCCCTTCAGGGCGATCACGTAATCACCGCCCTGCCCGACGATCTGCGCGCAGATCGCGCGTTGGCAGCTCATTGCGTCCGCGGTCACAATGCAGCCTTTCAACGACAACATCGCCAGCAGCTTGGGCACTGCCGTGATCTCGTTGGATTTCTCGTCCGTGGCGATCTGCCCCAGCAACAGTCTTTGATCGACCGCCCAGGCGTGCACCATGTGCAGCGGCGACTTGCCCGCCGCGCGGTCGAGCGAGCCGCGCATGGTCTTGCCATCCACCGCGATCACGCCCGGCAGCCCTTCGGCGAAGCGTTGCATGAAGCGGGTGAAGCAGGCCTGGAACGGCTGCGGATCGAGCAGGCGGAACACCCGGCTGAAGGTATCGTGGCTGGGCGCGCCGTGCTTCATGCGCAGAAACTGGCGCAGATAGGGCTCCTTGGCCCGGCCAAACGCCTCCATGTCCGAGCAATCCTCGCCGCCGCACAACATCGTGCAGAGCGCGATGATCAGCACTTCGAACAGATCGTGCCTGGTGTTGTCCTGCCGCGGGTCCGTGACATCCGAGAAACACGCGATGAAATCTTCCATGTCGCGACCCCTGAGTTGATTCCAGGCTTGGAATCCATTCCAGGGCCGCGCCGCAAGCCCAAATCAGGCGGAAAAGGTCATATGCGATTCCCCTGGTATTGGGCTGCTTCGTAGCGGGATTTTTCCGAATATGCCCGAATACTGTCCGTTTCGGTCCAAGGCCAGAAGATCGCCGCGATGTCTGCCAGATCGGCCGTGTCGTTCGTTGACCAGGCGGTCAGATACGCCTCGATGTTGGTCCCGTATGTTCCCAGCGCCCAGCCAGCCGGGCTTGATCCGTCCTCTGGGTCCAACAAGAACGAAGACCCGTAGATGACCGTCCCGGTTAGCGGAACGTTGGCAATGCCGGTTCCGCCTACCGCCGTTGTCCCGTAATTTCCCACAACGTTGTATGCAAGCGCCCCGAGATGCCACGCGATCCCCTGCGCGAGCACATGCCACGCCCCGTCGTTGTAGGCATTGCCGGCGCCCGACTGGCCCATGAAGAAGATATTGATTCCGCGCCGCGCGCCGCGCGTCCATCGTGTCGCCGCCGTCAGCAGCGTCGCGAGGTCTCCGCTCGACAGCGCGTGCGGCCACGTCGCAGCCTCGTGGAACCAGCACTGCGCCCCGCCATTCGCCGTCGTGTCGTGCAGCAACGTCAGCTTGCCGAAGCCGGTGAGCGGGTTCGGAATCCCGGTTGCGACCTGCGCCCCATCCAGCCAGGCCGAGACGCCAACCCCAGGTGTGTTGACCAGGATCAGCGAGTGCGAGTGGCGCCTTGCCACGTTGGCAGAAAGCACCACGGCCGCGCCGGTAGGAAAGAGCGTAAGGGCGGTAGACCCCGCCGTGCTGCCCATCGTGACCACCGGAACGCCCCCGGCTACAACGACGCCTGACGGGCCGGGAGGCGTGTAGATATAGGGCGCTCCCTGCCGCCAGTTCGGCCGGGACCATACCAAGTACAGCGTCCAGGCCAGGGAAGCGCCATAGGCAAAGCTGCCGAGCTGCAAGCCGCTGTCCGGATCCATGATCGGCAGGTACTGGCCGCTCGGCGGCATGGCCGGCGGCAGCACTGTATTGAGGCCAAGCCCGCCCAGCACCCCGTTCACTCGCGGCGTCGCGGTCGGCGCACTGGTCCCCGACACCGCGGCATGGAACACGGTCAGCGGATTCCCCGAACCGGACTTGTCCGCCAGGCTGCCCACGGCCGCGCCCCACCCGACAATCTGGTTGCCGCCGCCGTCCAGCATCGAACCGATCACCCCGGCATCCCACCAGCCCGAGGCGCCCGCAATTCCGCCCGGCGTCGGCAGAGAACTGACGCCGGTTGCAGCCGGGGCGCGAAGCGGTGCCCACAGCGCCCGCCTCCCGCCGCCGACCCCAATTGCGAGGCCGGGGGCAACAAGAGCGATCGTCATGACGTGCCCCTAAGTGACAGTGATCGAAGCGCCGACGATGGTAAAGATCACCGCGCTGGAACCGTTATAACCGATGGCCCAGCCGTAATACGTTCCAAGTGCGGTCGGGGCAGTAATATATGTCCCCCACATATTGCCGTTGAAGTTGCTGGCCATGCCGTCAGCCACCGCGGGCATTGGGCTTGGGGGAACGGTCGCACTGCTGGAAATCCCGATCGCGACCGTGGCAGGCGCCGTCCCTGCGCTGATCGACAAATTGAAGATATTTCCACCCACCCCGTGTGACATCGTGGACTGGTACACGCCCCAGGCCGCGGTTGTGCCAGACGATGCAGTCGTGCTCGCCGTCGTGGTGGCCGTGAACGAGCTCGTGCCTCCGGTGTTCACAGCGGCGACCTGGAAATCATACCCGGAACTTGCCGCCAATCCCGAAACGGTCGCGCTCGTGCCGGTAATGCCGGACACCTGCGTCCAGGAACTTCCACCGGTCAAACGATACTGCAACAGATACGAAGCAACCGCCCCACCGGTGGACGGTGCAGTCCAGGACATCGGGACCGAACCGCTGGAACCGCTGCCAGGCGTGCCGGCTGTCAGACCGCTCGGCGTGCCAGGGGCCGACACAGACCCCGAAGCCGTCGTTGCTGTCGTTGTCGAGGTGAACACACTCGCCCCGCCCGCGTTCATCGCAGCCACCTGGAAGTCATACCCCGACGAGGGCGACAGACCAGAAATCGTACGACTGGTTCCCGTTACGCCGGTGATCTGCGTCCACGAACTCCCGCCTGTCAGACGATACTGCAGCGTGTAAGTTGCCACCGCCCCGCCCGTCGATGGCGCTGTCCAGGAGAGCGGTACCGCGCTGCTGGTCGACGTCCCAGCGACCAGCGATGCCGGGGTGCCAGGCGCCACGACGGTTGACGTGACGGCGATCGCGGGCGTCACGATCGACCACAGCACAGCCCCGGACCCATTATACCCGATCGCCCATGCGTAATAGGTGCCCGCCATGGCCGGCGCCGACACCGACGCGACCCATTCCCAACTTGGTTTCGTCGCGAGCGCATCCCCGGTCGCGGGGATCGAACTCGGCGCGATCGTCGCACTCGACGATATCCCGATGGCAACCGTTGCTGCCTCCGCTCCTTCCGTCGTGTAGCAGGAGAACGTGTTGCCACTTGATCCGGCTATCAGCGACGCCGGGATAGCGTCCCACCCGGCGGAACTGCCCGAGACATTCGCCAGGGTGTGGTTCGTCCCGGTTGCGGTGAACGCGCTGATACCGCCGGCATTGACCGCGGCAACCTGGAAGTCGAAGGAGATATTCGACGTGAGACCGGTCAGGACGGTCG
Organism: uncultured Pseudomonadota bacterium; assembly: GCA_963819005.1. Taxonomy (GTDB): domain Bacteria; phylum Pseudomonadota; class Alphaproteobacteria; order Acetobacterales; family Acetobacteraceae; genus Rhodopila. Next base: position 206,272 of record CAWFUL010000016.1, on the reverse strand, counting down.
TCAGGCCGGCGATGCCAGAGACCGTCTGCCACGAACCGGTCCCGCTGATCTTGTATCGAACGGTGTATGACGTCGGCTGCCCGCCGCTCGATGGCGGCAGCCAGAAAACCGGCAACGACGTGCTGGTTGTGGCGCCCGTCGATAGGGCGTTCGGGACGCCCGGCAGATCAACCGCCGGCGTGGTGGCCGACACCGCCGAAGACCAGCCGCTCGCGCCGGCAATGTTGACCGCGCTCACCTCGAACAGATACGTGGCGCCCGAATTGAGGCCCGTCACGGTCGCATTCGTCGATGAGGTTGGCGCCAGGGTGGTCCAGGATGTGGTGCCCGATGGCGCATACCGGACGATGTAATTCAACGCATTGCTCGATGCGGTCCAAGACAGCGCAACCGATGTGCTGAGCGGCACGCCCGCAGCAAGCCCGGCCGGCGTCGCAGGGGCGGTGGTCAAGACAACCGAGGCGCCCGCCACGTTGACATAGACAAAACTACCGCCGCTGTAGGACAGCGCAAAGGCTTGCGCGAGCACACCGGCCGGAATGGTATTGGATCCGCTGGTGGTGATGGTCCCGGCGCTGAAAGTCGCACTGCCCGCGCCAACGGGCAGCACGAAGCAGGTGAACCCATTACCCATCGTTGCCGGAACGGCATTCAAGGTCACCGGCTGCGAGACGATCAGGATTCGGCCGTTGTGGACCGACCCGTCCAAGGTGGTGTTTGCAGTGATCTCCAGGACCGGCATTTTGTAGGTTGGCAGGTGCCCCAGCAGCCATCCCCAGATCGCCGCGAATCCCTGGCGCGCGAGAATGTTGCTGCCCTGTCCGACCATAAAGGTATCGGTGTCGGCCGCGGCCCCGGCTGCTTGTAGCTGGTCGATCGTCTGCGCATTGAGGAACTGCGAATACGGTACCTGGTCGGCCGCGCCGCTCTGCACCATGACCACGCTGTCGCCTGTCGTCGGCGCCGAACCGGTCGGCAATAGCGGAACCGTCGCGGCTGCGCCCTGGCCAGGAACCAAGGCCAGCAGGGCAGACACCGGCGCCCGCACAACAACGACGGCGCCGGGCGTTGATCCACCGGTTTCGGTTTGCTGGAGCAGCACGACATCGGCCGCGCTGACCGATTGTGCCGGCGCGGGCAACTGCGAGATGGTCGGCATGGCGTTTCCTTACCAGCGGATGATGCAGTACCCGTCCGCGCCGACCGCGCCGTTGTATGGCGTAACCCCGCTTGCGCCAGTTCCGGCGCCTGACGCGCCGCCGCCGGGAGAGCGGCCGGGAGTGCCAAACGAGCCGGAGTTGATGACACCACCGGATAGCGGACCCTCGCCACCGTATCCGCCCTGGTTGCCGACGTAGGTACCGCCGGTAAAGGTCTCATTGCCGAGGCCAGCCCCGCCATCGCCGCCATACAGGTTGAGATCGCCGCCGCTGGCGTATCCCGCGAGGTTGCCGTTGGCGGGGTTGCCCACTGTGGCAAGCGGATTGACGATGCCGCCGTAAGCAGTCAATGAGCCGCCGAAGGTCGAGGTGCCTCCGGCCGTTGGCGCTGTCGTGCCGGAAACGCCCGCACCTCCACCCTGCCCAATGACAATTGCGATGGACGATCCGGGTGTCAGGCCGGTGATGCGCTTACGGCAGTATCCACCGCCGCTGCCACCACCGCCGGCAATGCCGCTCACTGAGGCCCAGGAGCCGGTGCCCGCGCCCCACAACTCGACCTCAATTTGCGTCACGAACGCCGGCACGATCCAGTTGTAGGAACCGTGCGCTGCATAGGTCTGCACCCCCGAGGCAAAGCCGGGGCGCAGTTGAGGAAGGGCGAACGGAACAAATGGGGCGGTGGGCACCACGGCGATGTTGCCGGCGGTGATCGTGGCCGCGCCGTTGGCCAAGGTGATTACCCACAGCGGCACGTTGCCGGCAGGCGTAGCGGGAGCCGTCTGTGAACCGGTCGTGGCAGCCGTGCCGGCTGTCAGTGTCAGGGTCGCCCGCTGGATCCGCTGCGTGTTCTGAGCCGCGCCGCTGTTCGCCGGGCCAGAATAAGCCACTGCCGGATTTGACGCGTTGTAGTAGGGCAGAACCACCGCGGTCGTGTCGTTTTCGCTAAACCCGGCCGAGATCAAATAGACCATCGACTGCCCAGCAGTGCCGGGCGCTGAAATGGTGCCCAACGTGGTCGACGCAACGGTCGAGAGGTTGATCCCAGTCTTGACCAGATTGTCCGCCGTGTCAGGCGCCAGCGAGCCGAATGCAGAAGCATCCACGGTTTGCAGCGACGTGATCATGCCGGGGCCGATGTTCACCGCCATCGACGCCGGACTGGTCGGGGTGCAAGCCAAGCCATTGACCACCGTGCCCGTGCCAAGCATCGCCTGGGCAAGAAAGCCCTGAGCAATCATCGCGTTCCTTTGGATATTGAGAATATCCGTGTCCAACGGGATGCTGCCTGGGAAGACAATCTGGCGATCCATATTCATATTCCTTTGACGAAACGGAAAAGGCACCCGCCCGCGCTTGCAAAGCGCAAGACGCTGAGGTGCTACTTTGTGCTGGTCCGAGGTGGGCGGATCAGGTGACGGTGACTGCCGGCGAAACGATCCCGCCATCGCCCACCGTCGTCAGCGCCCAGATGTAATAGGTTCCCGGCGCCGTCGGAGGGGTCAGGTAGACGCCCCACTTGTTGCCGGCGAACGGATAACTGTTATCGCCGGTCGTGCTGCCGGTCCCACGGCTGAACCTGTCATTCGCCGCCGAACAGTCATTGTTGATGGTAGCCGACGTCGACCATGTGAAATTCACGCCTCCGGTTGATCCGGACCCTGGATTGGGAGTGCAATTCACGTTCACGGCCTGCCCCCCGAGGGTATGCACCCACGGGTTTGGGCCGGCGGCATTCCAACTCATCACCGTCGCAAACGTGCTTGCCGTGGTGCTGCCAGACCACGCGCTCGGCGAGGTCGTGGAACTGTTGGTGGCCTGAACCTGCACATCATAGGACGTGCCGCTCAACAGTCCGGTGATCACCGCACCGCTGCTTGCGCCTGAAACAACCGTCCAGGTGTTCGCCGCATGCACGCTGTAGCGTAGGTTGTAGCCAGTCGCCGCGTCATGCGTGCCATCGACGGTCGATGCTGCCCATGTCACCGCCAGCTTCGTTACCGTGCCGTCGGGGATTGGTGCCACGCTGCCGATCGCCGGCGTGTTCGGTGGGGCGCGGTCGGTCAGCCAATTTGAATACGAATTGTTTGCCACGCTGGTGCCCGCGGCATTGAACGGCACGATCAAGAAATCATAGCCTGTAGCGTGCGCCAGCCCGGTGAACGCGTAACTCGTCCCGGAAGTGTCGGCCACATAGGTCCAGCCCGACACGGGATGCACCGACTGATAGACATGGTAGCCTGTCGCTGGGCCGAAGATGCCACTGGCCGCCGGGGCCGTCCATGACACGAGTGCAGCGCCATAGGCAGGCGTCCCAGCAGCGACGTTGATCGCTGTCGCGTCCTGCGGCACCAGCCCCGTGGTCTGCGCCGTGACGATCCCGGATAGCGAGCCGGGCCCGGCGCTATTCCGTGCCGCGACCGTGAAGTCGTAACTGATCGACGGCAGAAGACCCGTCGCGATGTAGCTTGTGCCGACAACGGGATCGGCCAGGATGGCAAATGCTCCGCCCCCGGTGATCCGCGACAGCACCGTGTACGCCCCAACCACGCCACCACTGCTCGGCGCCGACCACGACAGCCCAATCGAATTCGCCGTGATCGTCATGCCGCCACCAGACCGGTGACCGCGCCGGGTGCGGCCGTCCATGGCGATTTGAACACGATGGCCATCCATGCGATGGCGTTGATCGGCATCACAGCCGCAACCGCGGCCTCCATGTCGGCATCAGTGACCTGACCCTCGGTCCAGGCCAGCGACGCATACTCGATCGCTCCAGCGCCGTACCCGCCGCCCGCCCAATGCCCGGCCACTCCCGGTGTGCCATAACCCATTACATTGGCGATCACCGACCGGGATCCGCGGAATGCGATTACAAAGCACTGCATCGGCAGCAGCAGAGAGCCGTACCCGCCCGCCACTCCATATCCGACGCCCCCGACATTGTAGGCTCCTGTGTCTCCTGGCCGCGCCGGCTCGAACACCAGCGGCGCAACCCCAACCAGATCGGAAAGCACGCCCACCACCGCGGCCCGGGTTGCCCGCTCGCGAAACATCTCCTCGCCGATCCGGCTCCGCAGCGAGGCATCCGCCTCACCCGCGCGCCGAACCAGGGCCGAGCCGTAGAAATCGAGCGCCGTCAGGTCCAGCATGGCGTCGCTCGCTGTCGCCATTCGGGTTTGCGGCACAACCCACGCATACAGCGCATAGACCGAAGCCCACACCGCGCCGAAGCCTGCCAGCACGGCATTCAGCACCGGTGGTGTATCGGCGAACCACCCGGCCGGCAGCACCGCTTTCAGCCGAGCGGCGAAATCGTTCTGGTCGCCGATCATGGAGCGAGGGCCGTGATCGTGCCGGCCTTGGCCACCTGCCCGGGCGCGATCACCACATCCGACGTGCCACCGTTCAAGGTGAAGCCGCCGATATTGATAATGCTTGGATCGGTCGCGAAGATCACTTGCGACACCTTGAAGTAGGACGCATTTCCGCCCATCGGCAGACCGCTCAGATAGGCAGCAACCGCCGTCTGCGTTGCTACCAAGACCGTGCCTTCACACCGGGCGGCGCCACCGTGATCGTGTAGGCGGCACCGACCGTAATTTCCGTCGGTGCGAACACAGCGAACGTGGTCCCGACCGGACGCACGGCGTCGATCGCTGCATAGATCGCGCTCAGCAGCGAAGATGGCGGACTGCCCGACCCATCATCCACAGTGACGACGAAGTTGCCGAGTTGGTAGGCGCCGCCCGAGGTGTTCTCCTGGATCGTCCAGGACAGCCCGGCTTGAACGCTCGATATGGCATACGCGACCGCCGCCAGCGTGGCACGCGCACGGGTGGCCATGAATGCCTGAAAGCGCGCCCGGAACGCGCCATCCGCTTCGGCGATGATCCCGTTGGTGAACGCCAACGCGTTGTTCACCGTGTCGATGCCGGCAATCCCCGACGAGATCAATGAAATCTGGTTGGCCAGCACGTTGCCGGTCGCACCAGCCGGGATGGCTTGGACCGTGGCATTTCCGGACGCCACACCGGCCGGGATCAGGTACCCATTCAGGCTCGCGCTCCAATAGGTCTGCGTGGTGTCGGCGATCACCTGGAACGAGGTCGAGCCGTCTGCGGTCTTGACCTGCGTCAACACCGGAATGAACGCGCTGGTGGTGGCGGTGAACCGAGAAAACGTGACTGTCCCAATCGCCGACGTTGCCGAGAGCCGGATCAGCCCAAAATCCGCCATCCAGGAATTGAGGTCTGGCCCCTGGCTGGTCGCCGCCCTGATCTTGCCAGCGAGCAGCACGGTCAGCCATTGCATCCACAGCGCCGCCGACGCGTTGGCTTCGGCGATGGCCCGCAAGATGCTGCCCACCGTGAAGTCCAGCGACGCGGCAGCCGATGCCTGCACCGATGCAGCGAACCGCTGCACGAGCGTCGTGAATGTCAAAAGCTGGAACACGGATGCCGCCTCTACGCTGTAACTAGATTACGAAATCGGTATCTGCTCAACCCCCGATTAAGCCGGCTTTTGATGCGTAGCTTTCCGCTAGCCTGGGCGGTTTCAAGAATCACTTGACGCGGTCACGGTCGAGTCGATTCTAACCGGGGGCGTGACCCAGCTTCCCGACCTCAGCCACCTGAGCCACGCCGAGAAAGACGCTCTGATCCGCGCGCTGTGGTCGCAGGTTCAGAGCCTGACAGCGCGGGTCGCGGCGCTCGAAGCAAAGCTCAATGAGCCGCCGAAGACCCCGGACAATTCCAGCCTGCCGCCGTCGAAAGGTCAGAAGCCGAACCAGCCGGAGCAATCCAAGCGGGTTGGACGGCGCCAAGGCAGCCTGGGTCGCAAAGGAGGTGGCCGCCCGCTGGCTCTGTGTCCCGACGAGACGGTGACCGCGAAGGCGCCGTCCTGTGCGCATTGCCAAGCCGCGCTGACCGAGGCCGACCAGGTGCTGCATGGGCGCTACGACAAGATCGATCTGCCCGTCGTGCGTCCGCTGGTGACGCGGGTGGAGCGGTATGCCGGGCATTGCCAATGCTGCGGCGGGGTCACCCTGGCGCCGGTCCCTGTGGGCATGGGGGAAGGCTCTCCGTTCAGCGTGAACATCGTCGCACTGGCGATCTATCTGCGCTTCACGCACGCGATCAGCTACCGCCGTTTGGCACAATTGTTCATGCACCTCTATGCGCTTGCGATCAGCGAGGGTGCACTGGACGCGATGTTGCGGCGTGCCAAGCCTTGTTTCGACAACGAGTTCGCGGCGATCCTTGCCCGGTTGCGTCGCTCGCGGATCGTCTGCTCCGACGAGACCACGGTGCGCATCGGCGGCCAGACCCACTGGGACTGGGTCTTCCAGAACGACCAGGTGGTGATCCACGTCGTGCGCAACAGCCGTGCTGCCAGTGTGGTCAGCGAAACGATGGCGGGTCATCGGCCCACGATCTGGGTCTCCGACTTGTATGGGGCGCAACAGGGACACGCCGATCGGTGGCAAGTTTGCCTGGCGCACCAATTACGCGATTGCCAATACGCCATCGAGGCAGGCGACACGGTGTTTGCCCCACGCATGAAGGCGCTGCTGCTGCGCGCGGTTGTGTTGGCCCGGCGGAGCAAGAGGCTGGCCCAAAGCACGCGGTGCGGCCATCTGCGCAGACTGGATCGCCAATTGAATGCGATCATGGTGCTCGCTCCCACCAATCCGCACGGCACGCGGTTGCGAAAACGTTACGGCAAAGTGCGCAGCCATCTGTTCACCTTCCTGGAGCATTCCGATGCGCCGCCAGACAATAACGGCAGCGAACGGGAGTTGCGGCCCACCGCCACCTACCGCAAAGTCACCGGTGGCTTCCGATCCCATTGGGGAGCTGACCTATTCGCCAGCGTTCGATCTGTGGTTGGCACCGCAGCGCGGCAAGGACGCGATGCATATCACGCTATTCGCACCGTTCTACACGGAGAATCCATCATTCTGCCGGGTTGAGCAGATACCGAAATCGGCACGTAGAGCACTTGCGGACTGCCGGTTGCTGCATCGGCATGCTGGACGACGGCGACCACCACCCCGTTCTGTCCCTCGCTCACAGTCGTCTGCGGCGCCGGGCTGCTGGCCACCGACCCCTCCTGCAGCATCTGCGACCGGATGATGCCGGCAATTGCTGGCGGATTGGCCGGGATGCCGATCATGCGCCCCAGGCCACCGCCGTAATCAAGTTGCCAAATATAGTCGCCAGGGTTCGTCAGCAGACGGCGCAACACCCGCTGCGTCGTCAGGTCGGGTGCCGCGGCCTGTGCCAGATCGCCGGTCGGACCCCAGGACAAGTCACCGCCCATCGTGTGCGAAATGTCCGCCATCAGGGCACCGGATTGCTTGTTGTGCCGGTGCTGCCGCCGCCGGTCTGCACGCCGGGATGGTGATGTGCGTCGTAGGCAGCCCGCAGCGTCGCCAGCGAGTTGTGCGCGCCATTGGCGTCGATGATATCGCCCGTCACCATAAGGGTTCCCGTCACCAGGACAGTGCCATTGTTCATCATCGTCAGGCTGGTTCCGGAAGCGTCCTGAACCTTCACCTCGCCATTGGTCAGCAGCACCACCGAGGCCCCGGCGCTGGATCGCAACACGACATCAGCGCCCGCGGCGGTCGGCGGCTGTGCCTCAATGGAGAAGCAGCGCCCGATGATAACGCCATGGTTCGCGTCGCCTTCCTGTGGCAGCACCGCGACCTGATCGCCAAGCGACAGCGGCACATGCAAGCCCCAGCCTGGCCCGACAGACTGAGACAGCACCGGCAACCACCCGGACAGCACGTTCTCGGGCTGCAGCAACACCTTCGCCGCACCAGAGCTGCCGTCGTAGCTACTGACGACACCGAACCGCAACTTGCCCTGCTGGGCGTCCATCATTCCGGCCTGGCGCCGCATCACATCGAAAAATCCGTGCACGGCGCTAAAACCCCGGGCCCGAGGTCAGCGCCTGCACCTGCGGCGTTTGGTTCTTGGCTTGAAAATCCATCGAAAATCCGCCTTGATCAATTCGCCGCGTCACGCTCACCGGATAGTACGGCTGGTCGAACCCCGTCCCGGTTCCCTGCAAGGCCATCACCACCCGCGGCGACAGCAACAAGTCGCCCGGCGTGCTGCCGGAAATCGTGCGTTCGTGGCGGGTAATCTCGACCAAATACCGATTGGCCATCGTCGCGGCCTGGTCCGGCGTCAGGCCGGGCCGAACGACCGTGTAGACCTGGGCACTGCTGCCACCGGAGCCGACCGTCACAGTTGTCGCCCGCCCGTTCTTGCTGTGCCACGACAGCACCCGGACCGTTACGCCCTTGGCGATGTGCTGCGCCCGTTGCATTTGCAGCCCCTCGACGTTGCCACGCAGAACACCGCTCTGGGGATCCTGCACGACGTTGACCACCCACGGATCAGACGCCTCATCGGCCGGCGGCTGGAAATGCAACTCGTTGCTGGACACGAAGGCATCGAACCCCTCGAACCGGGCCAGCTCCACCACGGCATCCCACTGGTTCGCGATGTGATGGGCGTTGCTCAGTCCGGTCAGCGCATGGTCGATCTGGAAGTACCGCCCAACCAAGCCCGTGGTCGCGGTCACCACCGGCGTCAGACCGTTCATGATTGCCAACTTGGTTACAAGTTCGCTGCTGGTCTGGTTGATATCGTAAGCGCCGGGGGTGGAATCCCGTAGTAAGGCGGTCAGGTCGCGGCCGTCGATCGAGATCGTACCTTGCATCGGATCACAGGAAATCCGATCGACCACGCCGGACAGCATCGTGGTCCACACCGCCGCGCTCTCTGGCGCACCGGGCGGCACAAGCCCCATTTGCACATCGACCTGGATCACCCCGTCTTGCGATGACCACCACATCGGGCTGCCAGCGCCCGAGGCTCGCAGGTCGGCGGCGAACGTCGCATTGAAGGTATCGCCGGTATAGTTGTTGGTGGACGTGATCGAGGCGCCGCTGCAGCCGGGCAGCGCCAGGCCGGCATACATCACCCGGACGCGCGGCCGATCGACGGCTGGCGTCGGGTTGGGGTTGTTGATCGGCGGCATACTGTCCCCTATTGCGCCGGAACGCCGCCGGTCGCCGTCGGATCAATATCGGGGATGGTCAACGTCACCTGTCCGGCCAGCAGGAAGTCGGTCAAATCGTTCTGCTGCGCGATCCGCGTTGCCTGCGTCGCGTCGCCAAGATACGTCGCGGCGAGATGAAACAGGTCGCCGCCGATCACCGTCACGATCTGCATTAAGCGCTCGCTTGCTGGAGGTTTGTGATGGCCCGCCCGATGCTACCATTGGCGGTCATCGCCTGCGCCAGATTGCCCGCCAGTGTTGCGCCATAAGTCAGCCAGTTTACCGCACCGCTCGCCCCGCCAGAGCGTTGGTTACCGAGGCTGTTCAGTCCGCTTTCGGCTGACGCTTGTGCCTGCTGCTGCGACGCCTGGAAGGCCACGATTGAGGCAGTCAACGCCGCGTTCGGCGCAGTGCCGAGCGTGAAGGAGCCTGCCACCAGCATTGCCGTCTGCACGGCGGAGACAATCCCCCCGATCTGGCCGACAATCCCCATCGCCGCGTTGATGTCCGCCTTGATCTGCTGCAGCAGCGAGGGCGGCGCCGGAGGCCCGGCAATCTGGTCGGCATCCGCCAGCACTTCGCAGTGGATGTCGTACGCCACCCATCCGTCGGTGGTGTCCGTGGCCCGGAACCGGCTGATCACCACCAGGAAGATGCGATCCATCCAGGTCAGTGTCAGCGGCTTGCCGGCGGCCGTCAGCCGTGACAACGCCTTGGCCCGGTCGCCTGCATTAGTTCCCTCGAAGACGCCCCGAAAGGAGATCGGCGGCCAATCCACGCCCATGGCGTTGATCTTGACCGTTCCGCCAGGCAACACATGCCGCACAAGGCGCTGTTCGGTGCCCCAGCGCATCTGTGCCGGCACCGCGATCGTGGCACCGGAGAACAGAAAGCCGCCCAGGGTGACGTCGGTCTGCCCGAGGCCAAGCAGGTTGCCGATGGCGCCAGCGACACCAACGCCGGTCGCGATCCCGCCGATGATGCCGCCGCCAAGGCCAGCAGTGCCAACCGAATTGAGAAGCCCGCTCATGGGTAACCCGGCACGAATCCAGGTTGCGGAATCGAAATCCGCAGATCATTCCCGGTCGGGCCCGCCGACGGCAACTCACCCTGCGCACCGATGCTCCGCGCCGTGAAGTCACCGATCTTCTTGCCGTCCAGGTTCACATCGCCTTTCATCGTGATCGGCCGACGATCATCCACCGGTGCGGATGACGGATGCTCGGAACCGCCCGTGGTATCTGATGCACGGTAGCCGGTCATCCAGTTCCCTAGCCATGCTCCTGGCACCAGACCGCCACCGGGTAGATTTGGCATGTAGCCGAATGGACCTGCCCCGCGCTGCATGTCAGTTGCCAAATTCAAGTAATTCGTCGCGAAGTGCTCGAAGCCCATCCACGCGGGCAGCACTTTGCCAAAGGTCGCGCCGGTATAGTTCCAAAACGAGGAGTTCATGCCTTGGTTGGCATATTCCGCACTCTCGTTTTTCAGGATGTTGAATTTGTCGTCGAAGCCCGGAACCCGCTTGTACAGCAGGATGTCCCTCTGCACCTGTGCATCTTGCGTCAGGTAGATCGAGGCCAGGCGCCGGAACGTCTCGGTGTTCATCACCCGATAGGTTTCTTTGTTGATTTCCTGCGCGCCGGTTATTCCTTTCGCTGCCAGCCTGTCTCTCACCGTCGCATTGATCCACGCGCCGAGGCCTTCCTTGACCAATACATCTTCGTCAGCCAGGAAGTCCTTGCCGTAGATCACCGCACCGTTCCGTCCGGCGATCGGCATCAACTGCTTGTATTGTGCGTCCGGCCGCGTCAGCCCCAGATCGTGCATCTCGTCGGCGAAATGCTTGGCCATCGTCCCGCCCAGCAACGCGCGGAAGGCAGCCGTCAAGCCGGTGCCCGTGCGCGAGCCGCCGAGTTCCAGCATCGGCGTCATGATCGACGCCCAGCCCGCATAAGGATCTTCGATCGACCGGATGGAGCCGCCGCCCTGCTTCGTGGCGTTGTAGAGGTCATTCGTCCGGACCAGTCCATGGCCCAGGATCAGCAGGTTCAACGCAGCGTCGAGGCCCTTGGCGAACCGCTCGGCGGAAATCTCGTGCGTAAGCGGATCGGTCACGTCGCCACGCAGTTCGACAGACTTGTACAGCCGCGCCAGGGCTTCCGGGCTTTCTTCTCCGGTGGCCGTCTTCAGGATGACCGCGGCTTTTTCCGCCGTCGGCAGCAGCATCCGGATCGCCGCCGTCTTATCTTCCCCAACCTCATCGCCCATGATCGCACGCATCGAGATCGAGTCCGCCAAAATCTCGGAGATTTTGCGACCCGGCACCTGTTTGGCAACCTCGTATGAGGTGTCCTCCAGCGCCTTGCGATCGGCCAAACCGACACCGCCGATGTGCAGCCGCGTCAGTTCGGTGTTGATGTCGGTTGCTTGCTGGATCGCCTTGCCGAGCAGTTCCATGAACCGCTCGACCATGCGGATGCCCATGTCGATCTGGTACATGCCGCTCAGGATGCCACCGATACCAATGCCCGGCCCGACGCCCCGCGGCAGGGTCAGGGATGGCATTGCCCCGCCAAATGGCTGCGATGGGACCAGTGATCCAGCATTCGGCCCGGCATATCCCGGCGGCGGCGTCCACGTCGATTGTGGCCCGCTTCCTCCGCCCATGGTGAACCCGCCGTTGAATGGCACGAGGCCGGATCCAGGTGCCGGCAAGCTGATCGGCCGTCCGTTCGGCGTGTAGCCATAAGGGGTGTAAGGGGCACCCTGCGTCGTGAACCCTGTACCAGTGCTCGAGTACGGCGGTGGCAGCGCAAGCATTGGCGCCGGCCCGGTCAACAGCCGTTGGCTCGCACTCGCCGCCCGCTCCATTGCAGCGGCCGTCGCCTCGGCCTGTCGCGTCACGTCCGGCATCACACGGCCGATATCGCTTGCCGCCTTCGCCATTTTCTCTGAAGCCGCGGCAATCCCGCCCATGCCGGCGCCGACGTTGTTCATGCCGCGCACGACATCGGCCATGTTCTTGTTCGCCGCATTCACCCGGCGCACCACTGCATCCAGCTTCTCGAACTGCGCGATGATCCCGGAAAGCTGGTTGGTGATTCCGGTGTCCATCAGAAGGGACACGCCAACGCGATATGCTTCTAAGATGACACGGCCCTCCTATTCAAAGCGCGCGACCGCGCCAGACATCATCCGCGCGGCGCCACAAATCCCGGCGGCCGGCGCTTCGGCAGCGACAGCCCGGCCAGCGCCGCAGCCGCTACGCTTCCGACCAACCCCGCCGCGGCCTCGCCGTAACGGTATGCGGCCGGGCCAAGAAACGACCGCGGTGGAATGTGCTGCGTGCCAAATTCCAGCGCTTCGGCGATTTCGCCAATATTGTCCTCGTGCCGCTTGTAGGGCAGTTGCACCATCCGATCCGGCACACCAACCTGCGCTTCACGCACGCCAACCGACATTTCGATGTTGTCATGCAGCGTGCGGGAGCGCTCCAGAGGATCGTCCGGCGGATAACCCTGCTCCTCGCGTTCCTCGACGGTCGCCAGAGCCAGAGGCGCCCACGCCTCGAACGGGCCGGTGTTCGCAATCTGATAATGGCCCAGGGACGCTTGCGCCTCGTCGCGGATCAGTTCCGCGCCCATCTTCAATCCGGCTGTCTCCGCCGCCGGCATCGCCGCCTGCACGCGCCGCAGATGGGCTGCGAAGGCGCCGGCAGTTTGGAACTCCATCATGACGGCTTCCAGTCCTTGCGCACCCAATCATACGAACGCCCGCGCAGCTCGCCTCGCGCGATGACAAACGCCAATCTTCGTGTCGGCGACAACTTCACCGCCACGTCCCACGGCACCCCCCCATCGACCAGAAAGAGGATGTCCCTCAAAGCGGGGTGCCGGCTGAGTTTTTTGCGGCCTCGTCGTTAACCTCGGCGGCTGTCATTTCGTCGGCGAACGCGTCGGATAGGGCGTTGATGCCCTCGGTTCCTAGTTGCCCGACCAACGCCTTGATCTGCCCGGCATGGGTTGGCATCGGCGTCGGCACGCCGTCGATCGAGGCGACATGGCAAGCCAGCGTGGCATAGCCCATCCAGCGGTCGTTGGTGATGAACTGCGTCGCCGGGCGCCCTTTGGCATCCACGCCCGCGGCCTCCAGGATATCCATCGTCAGGATCACATCGGGATGCGGACGCAGCGTGATCTTTCGCCCTTTGGCGTCCGTGACGATTCGGCCCTCGGCCATCAGACCTTCCTCCGCCGTCCGGCGAAGTACTTCACCGATTGCTTCACCGTCTGATCCTGCGACCACGACCCGGCATTCGTCAGGTTCAAAGTCGCGCCCTCGAACAGATAGGTCGAGACCGACCCGCTCGGTTCGTCGATGTACTGGAATATTTGACCGCCCGGCAGGCGCTGGCCGCTCCAATACATCTGCTCGAAGATCGCGGCGAGATCGTCAGCCGTCGAATCTCCCCGGTCCAGACTGAATTCGCCCTCCCACCCGGCCGGAATATCCTTGCCCAGCGGCGTGGCGTTCAACCGGCTCACGCGCAACCCTTTGACGATCTGCGTAGCCGTGAACCCGATCACATGCCGCAGTTCCACCCGTCCGATCAGGTCGAACAGCAACACCAGCCGGCAATCGTTGCCGGTCGAGAAGTCATTTTGCGACGTTGCCGATCCGCTCATGGATTAAGTCCCTTCATGGCCTAAGTCCCTGGCCTGATTGTTAGGAATGACTGGACGAGATCGTGACCGTGACGCCGCCCTCCAGGTTGACGATGAATTTCTCGTTGATCCCCATGTACCGGACCTGCACGTCGGCCTGCACATAGCCCAAGCCCGTCCGCGACTGTGGATTGTTCGCGCTCGCGCAGACCACCGAGAACGGCAACGACCCGTCCGTGCTGCCAAGCATCCTCTGCGTCAGCATGTTGTTCAGGAAACTCAGCAGCGTCGCCCGGATATTGTTGAACAGGGCGGTATTGATGGTTTGCCCGACATAAACGCCCATGCCGGCTGCCAGCGTGGCGGCGATATAGTTGGTCAACCTCGTATAGTTGTCTCCGTTGACCGACGCGTTGCTGCTGCTGTTGTGCCCGCAGCGGGTGCCCCAGAAGGAGCCGCCAGGCTGCGGGTTGCTGATAACGTCGATCCCGTTCTGGAACAGCAGCGTCAGGTCGGCGGTGGCATACACCTGCTGCTGCCCGCTGCCGACGACACCGCTTTTCTGCGATCCCACCACGCCATACAGCGGCTTGTTCAAGCCGGACTGCTCCGGCGACAGGTTCGCCAGGCGACCGGCGGCGAATCCTTGTGGAGATACCAGCCGCAGCAGATTGTTGACCTGATCGTTCCAGTAGAGCCAGTCGCCGTGCATCAACTTGCACGCATAACTGTCGATACCCGCGGATGCCTTCAGATCGACCGCCCCGGTGCTACCGTTGGAGATCGCAAGCGGCGCTCCGGAACCGGCCGGGCACGTCAGGATCATGTAAACGCCCTCGAACAGGCCGAAAGCGGACTGGATGGTCCATTGCGTGCTGTCGTCTGCATCCGCCAGGACGCCAATCCCGCAACCTTGGGCACGCAACGCGTACATGCCCGTGCGCGGGGTGGTGTCAGCCCCGACCAGAGTTGCCGCGGTGACCGTGTTCGCCCCGTCGGTGCCGCCAATCAGCGTATAGGTGGCGTTCGTCAGCGTCGTTGTGCCGACGCCCGCCGCCGCGGTCACAAGCTGCGAGGCGCCGCGCATCGCGCCGAGGCCGTTGTTGATCGCAGAAGCAAGGTTGAGCCAGAAATACTGCGACCCGGTGCCGGGGATGTTGTCGAACACCTCGGGCTGCATGCCGGCGAGGGTAATGATGGCCTTCGATGTCGCCGCCTGCGACCCGCCATTGTAGAGCAACTGGATGCCGATGCTGTTGCCCAGCGATCCGGTGTACTTGGCTGTGACCGTCAGGCAGTTGGTCAGGATGGTGATCGCGGCCTTGACGTCCGTTCCGTCCGTGACGCGGACGCAGCGGAAATTCGCTGCGCCCTGCTGCACCGCCGTCGCAACCTGCGTGCCCATGTCGAATTTGCGGTTCTGTATGGCGCCGAACTGACGTGTGTAATCCGCCATCGTGCCGCACACCGCAGCCGTGTTGACCGGTCCCCAGGCCGCGGACCCAACCACTCCAATGATGTTCGTCGGCACGCCGTTCAGAACAAGGTTCTGCGGCGGCACGATTTGCACGTACAGGTCTGGCACCACCAACGCATTCGTGTTGGTGGATCCCTGCTGAATGATCGGCATGGCGAGAGGCTCCTAGTGGATAAAACCTAACGCTTGCATCCGATTCTGGATTCCCCCGACTACTCGCCCGTGCGAGTCTGGCGGATGCGCAGAGCTATCAAGATCGACCTGACTGAAGCCGACCGCCGGTCCCTGACCGCTGTTGTGGCAAACCGGAACAGCCCGCAAAAACATGTCTGGCGAGCCCAGATCATACTTCTGACCGCTGAGGGCTGCGGCACGATGGAACTGACCCGCCGCACTGGAACGAGCAAGACCTCCGTTTGGCGCTGGCAGGACCGCTTTCTCGCCGAGGGCCTGGCGGGTTTGCTGCGCGACAAGACCCGGCCGCCGCGAATTCCACCACTCGGCGCGGCGACGGAGGCCCGCGTGGTTGCCGCCACGCAAACCGCCGCCCCTGGAGAGACGACACATTGGACCTCGGAGGCGATGGCTAGGCACATCGGCATCAGCGTCAGCTCGGTGCAGCGGATCTGGCGCAAGCACGGCCTGCAACCGCACAAGATCAGCGTGTTCAAGCTGTCCAACGATCCGCGGTTCGCCGAAAAGCTGATCGATATTGTCGGGCTTTACGTCAACCCACCTGAGCATGCCGTTGTGCTGTCGATTGACGAAAAGAGCCAGATCCAGGCACTGGATCGGACCCAGCCTGGTCTTCCCATGAAGAAGGGCCGGTGTGGGACGATGACCCATGACTACAAGCGCAATGGCACCACCACGCTATTCGCCGCCCTGAACGTGTTGGATGGCACAGTGATCGGACGCTGCATGCAGCGTCACCGCCATGAGGAGTTCATCCGCTTTCTCAACGTGACCGAGGCAGCCGTGCCAAAAGGCAAGGCCATCCACGCCATCGTCGACAATTACGCCACCCACAAGCACCCAAAGGTCAGGGAATGGCTCGATCGCCATCCACGCTGGACCTTCCACTTCACGCCGACATCGGCGTCGTGGCTGAACGCCGTCGAAGGGTATTTCGCGAAGCTCACAAAGCGTCGCCTGAAACGAGGCGCATTCTGTTCCATCGTCGAACTTCAGTCAGCCATCAAACGTTTTCTGGCAGAGACCAACGCCGACCCGCGACCCTTTCGGTGGACAAAGGATCCCGCCAAGATCATCGCCGCCGTCCGGAGAGGGTACGAAGTGTTAGATTCTGTCCACTAGGAGAATGTGGATATCGTCTGGCCGGCGCTGTTGGTATTGATCTGTCCGAACAGCATGCCGGGCGCCGCCCTGATCGAAGTTGTCCAGTAAGTAACCAAGTAATTGATGTCTCGCCGCCACAGTGCCGCCTTGCTGGTGATGTCATCGCTCGATGACCCGGCCCACAGGACGCGCGCCCGCTGATCTGCCAATTGCATCCAGCGCAGGTCGGACAGCCGCCCATCGAGCGACGAACAGATTGCATCCCGCGCGTCTGGTGTCGGCGCCCAGCATGTCAGCATCAACCGGTCCACCTGTTGGCGTGTGCGCCGCATCGTCTGGCCGATCGACCCGACCCGCGCGATGATCGGGATTGTGGTCGAGATCGTCATCGCCACTCCGCCGGCCACAAGTGCGATGGTGACCGTCTCGCCCAGGCTGATCGGGTTGCCAGCACTATCTGTCACCGGCACGCCGTCTTGCGTCGTGACCATCCCGCCGCTGGAAATCATTGCCGCCAGCCCGACAGCAACCGACATCAGGTTGTCGCCCGACTGCGCCGCGTAGACGACGGGCAAACCGTCCACCAGCAGACCCACCAAGTTTCCGGCGGTCGCCGTCCCCGAAAGTGTAACCAAGTTACCAGACACAGCCGCGGCGATGGTCGGCGCCGGACCCTGCAAGCCCATATCCGGGTCAAGGCTGCCATCGCCCGGTCGTCCCGTGTTCCTGCCGTGGAACACCGTCAGATGTGCGATGCCCGCGGCCATGTCCCGATCGAGTTGCTGTGCGTTTCCCCAGCCCCGGTATATCCGCACCGGAAGCCCTGCAATCGAGTTCGACAAGGCGATCGGGTTGCCATAGGCCGCCGCCACATCCCAGCCGCCGGCCTGGGCGCGGCCATAGCCGCCAACACCCGCAGCACCGGCCGGATACAGCACGTCGGCGACAAGCGCCGCCAAGCCGTTCTCCACGTCGCTGATGTCGGCCATCTCAGGCCGTTTCAAGGATGGCGGTGCAGCGGTATCCCAGGCTGGTCAACTCGACCATGCTCAGGATCAGCCGAAACGTATCTGTGCCGTCGCTGTAAGTAAGAATCTGATCGTTCCGCAAGGTTGCGCCGGGAAGCACCGGCAGCAGCAACTCCTCCCAAGGCTGTTTCGCGTCTCCGGGCAGCCGGGCGTCGCCAGTATCGCCACGAGGCCCTTTGGTGAGGAAGCCCGGCCAGCCCACAATGACCGGCGTCTCGATGGCGCGGATGTCGCCGCTGTAGCCGAGATTGAGCCCCACACTCGCCAGCATGGGCGGGTTCGCGATCGTCACGACCTTGTTGCACAACACCAACCGCGAGGTGCGGAACGGGTCCATCGTGGTAATAAAAAATGTCTCCGGAGTCGGGGTGATCAGATAGTCACCGACTGCGACGCCGGTCTTGTCGAATGCTCCATACCATTCTTCCGGTTTCTGTCGCTGCCGCGGCGCGATCTGTCCCAGGTTCGCGTTGGTGTCGAACAGCACCTGCAGCGTGCCCAGCAGGTTGCCGGAATTGAGTGGGTTGCTCGGGCCTGACGGCCGATACCACTGGCAGGACACGCCCAGGGCAGCCGCTACCTTGGCGAACCCGGCATTGACCTTCGCCTGCACCAACGCCTGGTTAACCATGATGTTCCCGGATTAAGGGCTGCGAATGGCTCGACGCTCGGCCGCTACCTCGCCGCGCCATTCCGTATATCGTTTCGCCGAAGCACCGCATGCCTCGCGCCAAGCCTCGGTCGGCGCACCGGGCTGATACAACCGCAACGCCTCCGCGCACGCTGCATCATACCGCCGCTTCGCCCCCGGCACGTCAGGCTGACACGGTGCTGCTCGGGCACCAGACGGTGCTTGGCGGGCCTCCGGCACAACAGCCAAAGGTGGTGCAGCCGTGGACGATTGAACACGCCTGGCAGGGGCAGGGCGCGGCAGAGGCGAGGCAGCATGCACCGCCGGAGCATTGAACAAACCAAGTTGGCTCATCAGACCACCAGCGGAACCGTGCTGCCAGCGCCACCTCCAACGAAATTTGGCCCGACCGGCACGCCCATGAACGCGCAGAGCCGCTTGCCCCACTGACCGAACAACGATGCCCGGTCGGCAACCTCATCCCGGTTGTGCTTCCAGACGGCAGCCTGGTCGGTGTCGAGGTTGCTGCCGGCGATCGGAACCGCCGCCTCCAGCGTGTAGAGCGTGGCGATATACTGCCGCGCCACCTGGATTTCCGCGGGCGACAAGTTGTTCAGCCGGAATTCGAGCAATCCATAAGCCTGGAAGAACCGCCAACTCTGGAACCCGCTCGGCCCGGCGCCATAGGCGGGATAACCGCAAAAGCGCCGGATATCGGTCTTCTCGGCGTCCGTGAACGGACCAGATGGCAGGGCAAGGCTCTCGGACATGACCGCTCAACCCCTACCGTTCGGTTAGAAATCCTCGACCGGCGCGCCCCTGGCCTTCAGCATGTCGATGACGGTGGGGTCAATGACCACCTCGCCCTGCGTCCAGAACAAATTCCGCCCGGTCGCCTCATCAATGAACCCATGCGGCGCGGTCAGCTTCACTCGCGGTCCGGTCGGAGCTGCTGGTGCACCGACCTTCGCCAGATGGGCCGACATCTGCATCAACTCGGCGGTCTTTGCGTTCAGCCCGGTTTGCAGTTCGGCAACCTGCCTCATCGCGCCCTGCGCAACCTCGTTGGCGCTGTTGAACGAGGCTTCCAGTTCTGCGACTCGCCCTTGCAGTTCAGAAATGGTCTTGTCGCGCCCGGCAATGGCCGTGCTGAGGTCCAGATCGGTGGTAATGCCGTGAATGTCGCTGTCGGACATGGACTGGTTCTCCTCGCCCGCATCCTCAGACACACCCTGTTTCGGCCGCATCTTCGATGGGGAATTTGGTTCAGGCAGCAAGTACAGCGCCCGGGCCAGCGGATCGAGCCGCGAAGCGGATCGATGCCGGAGAGCGGTCAGCGGTTCAGGCTTGTTCCAGCCCAATCCGCTCCGGGGCTTCTGCAACTTGGTTACAGGCTCTCGATGACGATGGCGCGCTTGTAAGCCGCGTTCGTCGCCGTCGGCAGCACCGTCGCGTTCGCCGTGGTGTCGGTCGGCACACAGAAACCGCCGATCCAGCGCCAGGACTGCGCGATGATCTGCTGCAACCGGTCCATCGGGGCGCGGTTGATGTGCTTCACGCCGTCAACGTCCATGATCACCGAAAGGGGATTGTCGATATCCTCCTCCGGCTCATCCGGGAAATCGCCTTCGATCAGCGCACCCTTGCCCACCACGATCGAGCGGTGGATGACCTTGCCCGCCAAGGTCTGTTGCGGCGCCAGGCTGGTTGGGATGAAGCGGATCCCCATCAGGTCCATCACCGTGCCCTGGATGTATTCCTGGCTCTCATAGGCGCCACGATACAGGTATTTGAAGTCATTATCGGCAAACAGCCCCTGCATGCCGAACGGGTCCAGGTAACAATTGTACTTGCCGCCAATCGTCGGCACACCGTTGCTGCGCAACGTGCTCGCCGCCGCCAGGACGTTGTTCACCATCTGCATGGTGTCGCCGGCGATCAGCGCCGAGGTCGACAACCGTCCGTTCGGCCGCAGGATCGACGGCGCGACACCGGACACCGCCGCATTCAGCGCCGTGGCATCAGCCACGGTAACGTTGCCCGAGAAGGTCAGGGTGCCCGAGACGCCCCCAGCCGAAAGCGCGGTCGAGATGTTGGAACCGTCCGGCGTCGCGCCGATCAGGGTGTAGGGGTTGCCATTGACGGTCATCGCCATCGTATAGATGCCGGAAACCGGCACCACCGCGCCGTTGTTGAACGTGGTCTGGAACCCACGAATATCGTCCACAGCCACGGTGGTGCCAGGTGCGCCCAGCGTGACGCGAACACGGGTGTTGCCGCCACAGTAGGCGTTGAACAGCGCATTGGCTGCCAGCACATCCAGGGTGCGCCCGGCCTGCTCCGCCAACTGCTGGGAGTTGTTGACGAACTGGTTGACGATGCCGACCTTCTCCGTGACCACATTCAGGTCCTGAGTGTCGCCGTACTGGTTCACGCCCAGCACGTACTGCTCGACACCGGGCGTGCTCGACGTCAGCCCATTGTCGAAGTTGGTGTTGGCCGCGGGCACCAGAGGGGTGGTCGCCACCGGACGCAAGCCGGTCCGGGTCTTGGTGATCGTTTCACCGACGCGGGCCGTGAACGGCTCTTTGTCGGCGATCGCCCGATACGTTAGATTGGCGCGCAGAGCCGTTGAAAAAGCCTGCTCCAGATACCCGGTTTGGATGATGGGCTGGAGCGCCGTAGGGAAGTTTTGAATACCCATCGGGTATTACTCCTGGTGAGGGTGGTTGGGGGGCGCCCCTGGCCATCGCGGCCTGTTAGGCAAGATGTTTGTCAGAGCAGTCAGGCCCTGATTTTGTGCTTCTGCTCGAAAGCGGTTCGTTCCGCCGGGGTCCATTCCGACGCCGGCTTCGGGCCGGGCTGCTGCTTCTGCGGCGGTTCCTGAGTGGACGAGGTGCTGCTGACCGCCCCGAATAGCCAGGGCTTGGCCTCCTTCGCCGCCTTGAAGAACCCATCGGGGATCTTCACCTCGCCGTCCTCGTCGATTGTCACCGCGGTGGTGTCGATCAGTTTCAGACCGTCCATATCGATCATTCCGGCCTTGATGGCTTCTGCCTTCAATTCCGCCCGGATAATGCGCAGGTCAGCCACGGTCTTGACCTCGATCTTGTGTAACTCGGCCTCTGCTTTTGCCGCCGCAATGGCATCGGCCATCTCGGTCTTCGCCTTGGCGGTATCGGCCGCCGCCGCGCCAACGGCTTGTTCCGCTGCCTTTGCCGCCTCTGCCAGCGCCTGTTCGGCCGCCGTCAGCTTCACCCGGTTGCCCTTCGCCTCCTCACGGAGTTCCTGGACGTATTCCAAGCTGAAAGTCTGCCGGGGCGGCGTCTGCACCGTCCCGCCGCTGCCATCGACATCAGCCGAGTACAGGCATCCACTCACGTCTCTACCGTGAATTTGCATATGATTTTCCTATTGTCGGGTAAAAGACGGGCCTGACAAATCTGTCGCCAAGCCGTGCGTTGACCTTTGCTTCACCGTCAGGTTCCCTTCAGTTGCAACCCTCTATTGGGATGAACCGGAAAGAGAACGACCGAAGGTATGGCCGGAGAAAAGCTTGTATTGGGACACAAAGCGTTCCCGTCCAAAGCCAAGGCTGAGGAGCATTTGCGCCAGATCAAGGAATCCCACGCCCCCGGAGATTTCCTCACCGGCGATGACGCAGTAGCCGTATTGGATGCATTGCAGCGGCATCCGGCTTGTGCCGAAAAAATTGGGCTCGGGGCCCGGCGTGTGGGCCTTTACAGCAACGGCGGCACTCGGTCCGGATACGGCTTCGGCGTTGAACGTGTCGACGGGACCGTCGCCAGGTTCAGCTATCATGCATGTTTTGCCGCCGAACGTCGCGGTCACGAGGACCGGGTATTGGAGGCATTCCGGCAGGCAGTCCGCCCATCCATTCTACGGTGGCGAGACAACACCTTCTCGGCGAACGGTTGGCGAATTAACTGTCCTGTCACGGGTGGCATTATCGACCCGAAAGCATGCCATGTGGATCACGTCTCCCCTGCCTTTGCTGAACTGGTTGCAGCCTTCCTCACGGGGGAGAAGTTGTTGCTTGAGCAGATCATGGTGGAAGTGACTCATGGGGCTGAAGTGGAGGCGGTTCTTTCAAACCCCGAACTCCAGCAGCGTTGGATCCGGTTCCATAATCCGCGCGTCAAGTTGCGGATTGTCTCCGTCGAGGGGCACCGGCTTCACCATGGACACGTTGATGGTTCTCAATAACAGGGGCATGCTGACCGATTTCAGCCGTCACCCTCGCCGCCGTTGCCCTTCGGACCGTTCGGCTTCGGCACAGGAGACTGCGAAATCGCCGTCCCGGTCGGGGCCAGCGCCGCCCCAGCCAGAATCGCCGTCTGATCTTTCTGAATCGCGGCGATCTCCGCCTCGACATCATCCACCGCGACGGTCTGCGCAGTAATCCGAACCGCCGTCTGCTGCGACATAGCGCCGGCCGCGCGCCACGTCGCCGTCGCGTTCGCTTGCTCCACCATATCGGTCCCCGTCGGCTCGAACCACGGTGGCCAACGGAGGGACAATTCCGCATCCTCTGGGATCGGAAGAATTTTACGCCCCTTGACCGTCAACTCCATCTTGCGAGACGTCACCGCCACCATCTCCAGCAGCGTCAGCAACCCATTGTCGCCGTAGCTGTTCCGCAGATGGCCCGCCAGCCACACCAGCGCCTGGTGCATCAGCTCCATCGCTCGGCCGGACTGCGAGGCCGACAACTTGTCCGCCATGGTCCGGTTGCCGTGCATGGCTTCCAGCGCGGCTTCGCGCAGCACCCGCACGTACTCGAGCACCGCGCTACTCGCCGTGCCCTTCAGTTCCAGCAGTTCGGCATCGCCATTCTGCGAAACCACCAGCGCATTCGCCGCCGATCGCACAAACTCGGATTGCTCGCCGAATGCCGGTTCCTTGATCAGCAGCGTCGGGTCGGAGGAGTATTTCAAACCCCGCCCGACCTGGCTCAACTGATATTCAATTTCTATTTGTGTCTCGATCGCGCCGTCGAACGTGCAGGCACCGTCGTTCTCATCGCCGGTCGAGGATCCGCCCGGCAGGTTCTTGATCCACACCCACGGCACGAACCCCAGCCCATGCGTCACCGTCAGCCGGGGATCTTCCACCGGACCCGCGGGCCGCGTGTCCGGGACAGCCGTCTGCAGCACCGGCCAAGGCAGATACCAGACCTCCCGCGCCTCGTCCCACATCCGCTGAAACCAGTACCACGAGTGGTCTTTCGAGACCGTGTATCCCGCCGCCTCCAGCGCCTCTCGCCGCACCTTGTACCGCTCGGTGATCCGCGCCAGTCGATCAGGCTCATCCGGCTTCCACGAGGGCGTCAGATACCCGGTGTCGAAAGCCTTGAAGAACACCCGGCCCTTCAAAACCCGCATCTGCACGGCCACCGAACCAACCGAACCGCGGATCGCCGCGTCCGCCATCACCTGCCGCAACCCGGACCCCGCCACGATCGCCCGCGCTCCGTTGCGCGCCTCATGATCCGCACTCTCGATGGTCGGAAATTGCCCCTCGGAGAACAGCAGCGAAATCGAGTCCTCGACCACCGTCCGGCACAAATTGTAGCGCACCGACGGCTTGCGCTGCCGCAACGGAATGTACTCGCTGTTGGCGCCGCGCTCCTCATGGAATTCCTTGCCCAGCACGTCATACAGTTTGCCGTTCAAGACCCGGGCCAACAAATCCAGCGCATGCGTCCGGGCCGGAAGATCACTGTCCGGCGTGATCAGGTCAGTGATCGTCTTGTACATGCGTCCCTCCGAAGATGCTGAACTGCCCGGCGGCGACCATCCATGCCGCACAAGGAATATTCGGAGGTATCGGGTGCCGCAATATGGTAATAGCTCTCACGTGCCACCCGGTGGGTCGTCGCGCACAGGAACAACGAAAGGCTTGCAGGTGGCCGCAGATCAACCAACACGACCTGGGGTCATTTTCCTCCACATCGGCTGGGCCAACGAATATCAGGGCGCCCCCGACGACCTGCCGCAGGGGAAGTTTGGGTACATCCAAGACGGTAACGTCGACATGGGAGAGTCGATGAATTTCAAGAACCACAAAGGGCGGTGTTTCGGCTACGCGCCGCATCACGTGGTCAATCTGCGTAGACTGGGCGCCGCTAAGGGTGTTGAAGATTTTGTGGATGGGGTGCTCGTGGTTTGGACGGCTGGGAATCCGGACGGAAGTGGTCGCTACATTGTCGGATGGTATAAAAAAGCTCGGGTTTACTCGGTATCGCAGGAAGACCAGGAGAAGAGCAGGTACGGCTTCATCGCCGAGGCAGCTGTCAACGATTGTTGTCTCTTGCGGGTTGATGAAAGAACGTTCTTCATACCGAGCATGGTTCAAGGCTGGCCCGGCCTCTCCAATGCGTTCTACGCGAGTGACAACCTGGCCCCCAAGCATTTGGACATGTTGCTGGCATACGTCGAGGGCAGGGCCTCTCCGGGCTTCTATGACGGACCAATACCCACCTTTGCCAGAAATGGTGGTGGTTGGCTCAACCAAGATCCGGCCGAGCGCGCCAAGGTCGAAAAGGCTGCTGTCGCCACCGTGAGGGTTCATTATGAGGCGAAGGGTTGGTCCGTCGAGAGCGTTGAAGCCGACGCCTTGGGCTGGGACCTGAACGCCACTTTCGGCAGCAGGCGACTCTGCGTCGAGGTCAAGGGAAGGTGTGATGAGGGGCCTGTCGAACTCACTGTAAACGAATACCGCGCAATGACTAACGACGAACTGCGGATGGACTACCGTCTCGCAATCGTCTTCGATGCCCTGTCGCAATCTCCCAAACTTACGATTTTTCGCTTTATGCCAGGCGGCGGGAAATGGGTTTCTGACACGGGAGACGTTCT
This sequence comes from uncultured Pseudomonadota bacterium, assembly GCA_963819005.1. Taxonomy (GTDB): domain Bacteria; phylum Pseudomonadota; class Alphaproteobacteria; order Acetobacterales; family Acetobacteraceae; genus Rhodopila. The sequence continues at coordinate 181,047 of CAWFUL010000016.1, read as the reverse complement.
GGAGCTACGACTGATGACCGGTGCGATCGCGAGTTTCTGATACTTGAAGGAAACGGGATGCGGCTAGTCCGAGGTCTGGCTTGGGCGGAGCTACTCGAATTGCCGTGTCGGCACAATTGAACGGCCAAGAGACTTAAAGCGGCCGAGATCCTCGCGTCCCACGATCTCCATGCTCAACCTCCAAGCACCAACCGTTCCGCCTGACGCAGGAGCCAGAGCTTCGTCTTCGTATCCATCGGCTCCTTGCGTTCAGCCGAAATCACCCGCACGCCGTTCACCGCCTCTCCGATCACCAACACTCGATCCAGCGGCAATCTTCTGGCCACCGCCAGCGCATCGCGCACGGATCGGCTTTCCTGATCGGGAGAGGAAGCAGGCTCAGCGGCAGGTTCGACCGACAGCGGCTCGACCTGCAGTGGACCACCGACATAGGCACAATGCCGGATCGTCAGCGCCACCGCATCCTCGGCGCTCAGCCCCGCGGCCATCGCACCCTCGCAGAAGTCGCAGGCGACCTTGTAACCAACCGTCGTCTGCGTCGTGGGGACCGGCAAAAGCCGCTGATCCATCCAAAGGACAGACCCATCCGGCCGCAGGATCAGCGCTTCGATCGCATCGTCATCGCTCTTCAGATCAGCCGGCCTGGCCGTGGCAACCTCGCCGCGAGCAAACCACTCGCCGACCAGATGAAGGTCCACCACCGACCCAGCAATCCCGATCAGTCCGCCGGGCCCGCGCTTGATTTTCGCCTCCGCGCCTGGATACAGACGCCCAATTACGTTCACGAAACCGTCGGCGACCATGACCCCGTTCTTGATCGCAATGATGGTCATCCAACCATCACCGCGCCATGATCCCGATCGACATGCCACGCGCCGGCCGCGCCGCGACAACCAGCATCGCGAACGCCCGCGACCCCGCGTCTACCTGATCGTCGTTCCGCCCAGCCGGGAAATTCCGATATTCGTCGATCAGCCGCTGGTTCCAAGCCGCTGTCAGCAGCGACAAATTGCCGACGTTGCACTGCGACACCAACGGCATCGCCCGCGTCGCCTTCGACCCGCTCTCGGTCGAGACCGCGACCTGAAATCCTGCCAGTTTCGAGACGAGGTAGGCCACCTGCGACTTGCCGGCCTGCCCGGGATCCTGCGGCAGCCCAATGACCGTCCCGCGCCCGTCCGCCGTCGCCGTCTCCAGTATCCGCCGCTCGACCTCCTCCGGCCGCCCGCGGAACCGCACCACGTCCTCGATCACATACCGGCCTAAATCCGTGCGGCCCAACAGCAACCCCACCGTCCAGTCCGGATCAGCGGGCTTACCCCGCCCGATCACCGCCCCGGCCTCGGTGCCGCCAAATCCCACGCCCGAACCCGCCGCACAACCTGGGGAACCACGTCCAGCAAACTGATCTTGGCCACCATGAACAGCGTGCCGCTCTCCGATGACGGCCGCTGCTGGAACTGCGATGTCCAATCCCGACTATCCGGACCGCCCATTGTCGCCTGCTTGTCAAGCAACTTCGGTAGGCCCTCCCATTCAGGCCACAGCGCCTCGCCCATCTCCCGGCCCAGCGCATCGTCTTCCTCGGCAATGGCCGGTAGCGACAATACCCGCCACCGCCCAGGCTCCTGTTCGAGCAACCGCCCCGCCAGATCGTCGTGGTGCCAACGCGTCATAACAAGTACGATCCGACCCGTCGGCTTCAACCGCCCGATCAAATCACCCCGATACCAGTCCCATACCCGGTCCCGCACCAGCAGGTTGTCCGCCTCCTCCCGCGATTTCATCGGATCGTCCACAACGATCAGATCCCCGCGCCGGCCGGCAATCGCCCCGCCAACACCAACCGCCTTGTATTCACCGGCATTCGAAGTCGACCAACTCTCAACCGCCTCCCCAACCAAGCGCAGACCCAGCGTATCACCATGCGTTGCGATTCGTCCCTGAACCCGCTTGGAAAAATACTGCGCCAGTCCCGATGTGTGCGAGGCCGCAATTACGCTCTGATTCGGCGACCGCGCCATGAACCAGGCCGGAAACAGATCCGAAACGTAAGTTGATTTCGCCGACCCCGGCGGCATCAACACCATCAGCCGGTCATTCTCCCCCGAGGCCACATCCTCCAACTCACCGATCAGCCGCAAATGATGCCGCGCCGGATACTGCCCCAGCGGCCCCAAAGCCAACCGGCACCAATCCGCCAGGTCACCCCGCACCCGCGCGTCCACGTCCGCATCCAGCGCCAGCACCTCCTCCCCGCTCAACCCATCGAGGAGCGTCGCCCGATCCGCGTCCGCCAACTTCAGAAACCGCCGCGCAATCTCTCCCACCGGCACCACCGCGGCAGCAATACCCTCACCCGGAGAACCCAGATCACCAGCGGATGCACGATCAAGCGCCACACCGCCGCTGGAATGACCCACACCAACCCTTTTTGTGGAAATTTTTTCCAAAACACTTTCAGCCCGAAGTCGGTGGAGGGATGGAGGCGGGGGCAGCCCACCCCTTCGCGCGTCGCCAAACCGAGGGTGCGCCCCCCCTCCGCCCCCGCAGGGGGCGAGGAACCATCCGCCTGGCTTCCCACACTCCCCATGCAAGGGAGTGTGCAAACCACGATTAACCGTGTTTAATCAGCATGTTGGCACGTTTACGTCAACTGGTGGCACGGCTCAGGCACGGACTGACCGACAATCCGCCCGACAATCCGCGCGTCTACGCAACTTTCTTTCGCTGCTCCGCTGGACACACGAAAGAATATTGCGCGCGTTACTCCGGCTTAACGTCGATGACCTTACCACCTGCCAGCGCTGCCAGCTTGCCCAGAACCCGACTGCGCACCGCTTCAATCTGGATCGGTCCGCCATTTGCGCCAGTCACTTCAATCTGTGACTTCGCCTGTCGCCACGATGCATCCCGCCTTTCCAAGAACCTTATCAACACGTTATCCGAGTATTCCCGGACATGTCCGACCAACTTACCAGCCTGGAATACGGGGCGTTCAACCCCTTCGACCGCGCGACGTCGAGCCTCATCCTCAAAAACGTTCGTCCCAGCTTGGAAGGCTTCATCCCAAGCCGCCGCGAAAGCCGGATCGTCCGCACGCCAGCGGTAAGGCGTCGCATAGGCTACCCCTGCCACTTTCGCCCCTGCCGTTGGCGACAACCCGACCGCGATAGCTGCCAGAACCTTTGCCTTTGCGTCTGCCCGGGCTGCTTCAAGGCTCTCGGGCGCGCGCGCAAGGCCGATTTCCGCCGAACCCGAATTTTGAGCCCCCGTTCCGCCGATGTCCCGACCTGTAACTTGATTACAGGGTATCGGCTGGTGAGCCGTTGGTGTGGCGGGTGCGACCTTTCGCGGGCGCCCTGGCTTACGCTTGGGTGTGTCTGACATCCCTATGCCTGGTGGGTGGGTGTTGGCTTCGGTAGCTGGTGTGGGTGTTGCCGTGTGTCCGGCGATCGGTTTCGGTTGTGTGGTGGCACGTGCACCGCACTGGCGTGGCTCTTGGTGGCTCTGGCGACCCGCAACCCAGTGGTACGCTTGCCAGATTCGACCGCGCATAAATCCATCGTAACTGTGTCAATGCGAGTTTTTGGCTGGATGCAAGGGAAATAAATACGATCGTCCGGCAAAAACATACTCGGCGGTTCAAGTTTCCATTTGACCATCCGATAATAAGAGGGTAAAACCCTACTTATCGAAGCGCAATGCATCGATAAGAAAGAGGATTTCCTTAAATGCGTAAAATCACCCTTACTGCCGTTGCCATTTCTGCCCTTGTCGCCGCGCATGGCGCACGTGCCGATGGCGTTTGCATGACGGCTGCCGACCTGGCTTTCACTCCTGCGATTGCTCGGGCCGTTCCGGTTATCGACACTGACCACAAGGGATGTGTGACCGGCGAGCAGGTTCAACGCTACCGCGCGGTAGTGAAGCAGGCTCGCACCGAAGAAAAGGCCCGGATCGTCACGTTGCTGGCGACCCGTTGATGCGGCTCGGGGAGGCGCAAGCCTTCCCGACCACACCTTTCGCCTAGCTTCGAGTAACAGGGATTCCCGAAATGACGTACGTAGCACCCTACGAGCTGACGAAGCTGGACATAGCAGCAATCAAACAGGCAACTTATTTGGTTATTGCGAACGACCGGACGAAGGGCGAAGGCCCGTTGGTCCAGGCGGTCAAAGAGTACGAGAAGACCGAGGCAACGCCTTTCCCGCAAAGCGTTTATCATACGATGCCGGTTCCGGTATCGGTCCAATATCAATACAAGATGCCAGAGGCTAAATACGCTTGCGTAACTTCGACTCATTTCTACGAATTGGATCATGCGTCAAGCGTATTGGCAACTCTGAGAACTGGCGACGCGATTGCATTCCTATTCTATCCCGACGCACATACGAATGGGTACTTGGAAGATGCCGGCTTGCATGGCGACATTCTGTATTTGAACGTCTTCCGGAAGGGCAAGCAATGCGCGCGCTTCGAGTTGGCGCACTCCAATTGTCGCGACAATTCGGCGCGCATGTGCCGCCTGGTTTCCACTGGCCAGCTCGCGATTGGTTAGCGTTCCATTGCATACCGGACCGGGTTCGCCCGGTCCTCCATTCTGACGGAGAAAAAAGATGTCAACACGCGAAATCGCAGGCTACGCGGCCGAATACCAGTCGTCTGGCGGAGTGATCTGCTACGGCTACGGCGAAACGATGCAAGAAGCTATGGCCTCGGCCGCCGCTCAATTCGCTGGAGTGCGTGGCACGTCCTTAGCCGGCATAATGAGCCGTGTTTATCCGAAGGGTTTGACCGCAGAGCAGGCATCGGAAGTTTGCGAAATGCTCACTACGCCTTGGTAATCGCATACCGAACCCCCGTCGCATCATGCGATGGATTGAACCGAGAAGTAACGAAAATGACCGACCATCCCACCCGCGACACGATGCCACCAGTTTCCGCCGGCAAGGTCCGGATCGCCAATGCTGGCACCTATGACCGTAGCCTGAATGCGGAAACGGCCGCGATAGCGCAAGCGATCGGCGCCTTGCACGGTTTCCCGATCGTCAGATTCTACCACACTACACGTGGTTACGTTTGCGCTGGCTCGGCGATGCGCTGGGACGAGGCGCAATGGCACGTGAACTGGCAGGAACCAGATGGAAGCATTCACGGCCGCCGCTTTCTGGAAGCCCATGAAACCGAAGCGCGCGCTCACTTCGACAAGCTGACAGACACCCAAAGCGTTAGCGCCATGCGTCAGCACGAAGCCATGATGGAAGATACCGTTTACGGCCCGGCTCGGGCGGAAAGGGTGAAGCGCGCCGCTGATGAAAAGGCGCGCAAGGCTGCAATCGCTGCGTACCGGCGCGCCGCTGCAGCGCATGACCGGCAAAAGACGATGAAGACATACTACGCGATAGAGAAGGCCGCGGCTCGGCTGGATGCGCTCCGCATTCAGACCTGAAATCGCTGAGACTTCATCCCGGGCCGCACTGGGCGACCCGGCATTTTCCAGGAGTGCTTTACCATGCCAACGCCCGCGATAACGTCCGATCCGCTATCCGTCGCAATCCATGCACTTCGAGCGATTTACGCCGGCGCGTCCGCAACCGGACGATGGACGACTGTTGACGGTGAGGAGGTCGGACAGGACCGGGCTGAACCCGAACCCGGTTACTATGACCGTGACTATCCCCCATCGGATTACAACTCTAACGGCTGGTGCGGGGAGGGCGAGGCACCGACACAACCCCTCCAGCCTTGCGACTGGGAAACCTATTCGCGAGAGGAGCAAACCGCCTGGCTGTCGTCATGCGCCTGGCTCGCCAAAGCCGCTTTGACGAAGCTGGGCGTTCCGCTGGAGGCGCCGGATTCCTGACATCCGATTTTTCTTGCGCAAAGCGAAACAATAGGGATATACCCTTTTTTATCGGCGCCAATGCACCGATTAAACCAGAGATGGGAAGTGTTATGAGACTCAAAGATTTCGTCAAACAGTCCGGCGGTACGACCGGCAATCTGTTCAATCTTCCGGTCGCTCTACTAGACCCGAACCCCGCCAACATCCGCCTAGACCGGCAAGAGCTGCGCGACCACATCCGGGCACTGGCGGACGATATCAAGGCCAACGGGTACGACCGGACACGCCCGTTGACAATCCGCATGGTGAACGATCGGGCGGAAGTTCAAGACGGGAATTGCCGGCTCATGGCGGTTCGGATTGCGATTTCGGAAGGCGCGCAAATCGTCAACCTGCCATGCATTCCGGAAACCGAAGGTTTGAGCGAAGCGGATTCACTTGTTCGCATGGCGACCCGGAACACGTCGCTGCAGCATTCCGCGCTAGAATATGCCGCGATCGTGCAACGGTTCCGCTCTTGGGGTTGGAGTGACTCCGACGTTGCCCGGCGGTTGCAGAAATCCCGGCAATGGCTTGCGAACACGATGGACCTGGCAGGCGCCCCGATGGACGTACGGGAAGCCATCGCCGCTGGCACCGTCAGCGCTACGCAAGCGGTCAAGCTGATCCGGACGGTCGGCGCTGAGGCCGGCGCCGTGATCGCCAAAGCCAAGGCGGAATCCGGCGGGACGCACATTACCGCCAAGCACGTTCAAGCCGCCGCCGCGAAAGTAAAGCCGGTTGTTTTCTTCACGCATAAGCCCAACCCGGCAAACGCCGCCCCGGAGGCAGCCTCCGAGCCGTCCACAATCGACGCCGTGCCAACCCTAGCCCCAACCCCACCCGAGCCGCTGTGCGATACCGTGGCCGGCGCTGCGCTTGCCAATTGGGATGATCTGACCGCCGCAGTCCGCGACTTCCTCGCCGCATGGGATGATCCGGACAGCGGCAACGTGATCCCCACCATAGCAACGCTTAGGGAGCTGGTGGCATGAGCGCGTCCCTTTGGGCCATGACCGGGGCGGACCTGTCCGCCGCCCTGGCGCACCCCGCTCCGGCGCCGCTGGCCGTGGTCGCCTACCCCGGCGCATCGACCTCGCTGCAACCGATCCTCGCCACCATTGCCAACCTGTCACGCCGCGATCAGTCCGCACTCATGCGGGCGTTCCGCTCCGCCGAACAATCCGCCAAACCGAAGCGCTTGACCGGCGGGAACACATACCGAGGCCGCGACGATTTCACCCCGGCGCTAGACGCCGCTCGGTTAGCCGCAATCGAAGCTTTCGGCCGGCAATGGTATCTCAACCCGGGCATGTCCGTTAAGGCGCGCGTACCCGCCGCATGGGCTTCGTGCAAGGTTCACGGGCGCACCAGCACCTGTCACCGCGACATGAACTTTCCCACCGCGCAATTCTGGCCCGGCGGAGCGTTACCAGTCGGCCGCGACTACGCTGAACCGCTCGCAATCGACCCGACCGCAGATATCCGGATTATCGGGCCGGCGCGGGAATTTGCTCGCAAGCAATCTCAAGCCGTGTGGATTGCTGCGATGGCTGCACCCCCGCCGCCTGATTTCACACTCGAACACACGCCGGAAGAAATCGACACGCCCGAACTGGAGGCCGTGTGATGAGCAGCTATACGGCTACGTACAGCCCGGACGACAACAAAATCAGGCTCTACGCCAGCACGCGGCTTGATCCGGAAACATACGCCAGAGTCAAAGCCGCCGGGTTCGCATGGGCACCGAAACAGGACTTGTTTGTTGCGCCAATGTGGACGCCGGGGCGGGAAGACCTGGCGCTAGAACTCGCTGGCGAGATCGACGACGAAGACACCAGCCTTGTCGACCGGGCCGAGGAACGCGCCGACCGGTTCGGCGATTACGCCGACAGCCGCCGCGCCGATGCGGAGCAAGCCCGCAAGGCCGTGGCAGCGATCGCCGACAACATCCCGTTCGGTCAACCGATCCTCGTGGGCCACCACTCCGAACGCCACGCCCGCAAGGATGCCGAGCGGATCACGAACGGCATGCGCCGCGCGGTCAAGATGTGGGAAACGTCGGGATATTGGAAAAGCCGGGCGGCGGGTGCGATCCGAGCAGCGAAATACAAGGAACGCCCCGACGTTCGCGCGCGCCGGATCAAGGGGCTTGAAGCCGACCAGCGCAAGCAGACCAAAGAACAGGACGAAGCCGACCGTTTCTTGAAAGTGTGGCACCACGTCGGCACCATGTCAGGCGATCCGGACCAGATGCGCAAGGCATCGCTCGCCGTCGCGAATTACAGTCATGTTTCCCGGTGCTTTCCGCTCGCCGATTACCCGCGCGATCCGCCGATATCGCAGTACCAGGGCCAGATGGGGCTATGGTCCGCTTTGGATCACGGCATCATCACGCCGGCTCAAGCCGCCGAAATCGCAATGCCGGCGATGGAGCGGACCATTGCCCGGTGCGGCCGGTGGCTTGCCCACATCGCGAACCGCCTCGAGTACGAGCGGGCAATGATGGCCGAACAAGGCGGCATGGTCGCCGACGGGTTCGATATCCAGCCAGGCGGGCGCGTGCTTATCGGCGGCGAATGGGTTGTCGTGATCCAAATCAACAAGGGCGTCGGTGGCAAAATCGCCAGCTTAACCACTACGGCGCGGTTCGGGCGGGTGCGCGGCATCGAGGAGGTCAAGGATTATCGCGAACCGACGGAAGAGGAAGCGGCCAAGGTTTCGGAAGTTAAGAAACTTGCACCGATGGTCAATTTCCCCGGCGAAGGGTTCGTGCTGCTGACTGCCGCAGAATGGAAGCGCAGGCCAACCGATTACAAGGGATCAAAGTTTGTCGCCGCAACGGACACGCACGGCGCCTATCGTTACCGGTCCAGTTTCCTCCCCGGCGGCGGGTTCCGCTTGGCGCAGGTCTACATCACCGACGCCAAACGAATTGACCCCCCAACGGTTGCGGCGGTTGTGGCCGCTCCGGTGCGCTTTGAGCGGGAAAACGAGGCTCCGGCGCCGAGGGTTGCCCGAATTGAGGATCCGGACGCGGCAGACTTCGACGCCATGCGGGCGACGCTAAAGGAAGGCGTCAAGGTGGTTGCGGTGCCGCAGCTCTTCCCGACACCGGCGGCCGTGGCGCAAACCATGGCGGCGCTGGCCGATATCAAGCCGGGGTTACGCGTGCTCGAACCTAGCGCGGGAACCGGCGCCATCATCGCGGCTTTACCGCCGTCAATCGAGTTGGTTGCGGTCGAGATCAACGCCGCCCTGGCGGAACGCTTGGAAGGTGATCGGACGTCGGCGCATCACGCGGTAAGGCGAGCGGATTTCCTGTCGATCCTCACCCCGGCGTCTTTCGTGGGGTCGATGACGAAGGGCGGTGACCCGGCGCCGCTCGGAACGTTTGACCGGATCATCATGAACCCGCCTTTCGCCCATGGCGACGATATCCGCCATATCCGCCACGCGATTACCTTCCTGCGTCCGGGCGGGCGGCTGGTGGCGATCTGTGCCGACGGACCCCGCCAGCAGGAACGCTTGCGCCCGATCGCCTCGCGATGGCTTCCCCTGCCCGCTGGCACGTTTGCGGATCAGGGAACCGACGTTCGTACCGTGATGCTCGCCATCGACGCCCCGGCGCAAAAGGACACCGTGTAATGACGCACCTACCATTTCCGATCACGTTTGGCCCGGCCGAACTGGCGGTAAACCTGCTGGCACAAGTCGCCAACGACGACGCCAGCCCGCACCAGAAGCAGGCACAAGTTGCGCTCGCAAGCTGGCGTCAGTCCCTCGCCACCCCGGCACAAGTCGCCTTGGTGGACACCGACGACGAGTTGGAGATTGACGACGCGGGCGCCTGCGTCAGCGAGGGCAGCGACGGCTTTTTCATCCAGACCTGGACCTGGATCGAGTGCGACATGAGCAGCGAAGACCAGGATTGCGACGAATGCGGCTGCACGACCGAAGATCAGACATTCGTGGGACCTTGAAATGCCCGTCATCTGGAGCGGGCCGGGCCACCGCTGGAATGATCCCGGCCTAGCGATCCCATGCCCGACCTGCAACGTCGAGATCGGCAAGCCGTGCGAGGCGGTCAGCGGCACCGTTCCCACGCATCGCCCTCGCAGCGATCGGGCCGAGGTCTTCGGCTTCCGCCTGGCTGGGATGGCCGATCAGGCAAACCAGTGTGCGACGCCGAAGCCACCGCCGCCGCAACGTCGCACCGCCGATTTGTTCGGAGGAATTTAGATCATGCGTTTAACCGTAGCTTTCCGATATGCAGGCTTCCCGAACAGCCGGAGCCTCCGCAGTGACCGAACCGCCAATCCCGCCGATGTCCATGGAAGAACTGCACGAGGTTTCCGAGGCGATCAGTTGGGGCGCAACCGCAATCTCCCGAGCCGCTGGCATCAACAAAAATACCGTTGCCCGGTGGTGGTCCGGTGCCCGGGAAATCCCCCCGCCGGTGGCAGCCTGGCTCCGCACGCTGGCAGACCTCCACCGCGCCAATCCTCCGCCGGTTCCGCGGCCTTACATCGCCGAGCCGACAGATGGTGAAGACCAGACCGGCGGGTAGAATGCCATCCGCTGAATTTCTCACGCTGCGGCAGGCGTGCGGGCTGACGCAAGCCGAGGCGTCCGCGCTCTTGGGGATGTCGCAAAAATCAATCGAGGCATGGGAACGCGGTCGCCTCGCCGTCAACAAAGCCGCCGGGGACAAACTCAGGAACCTGGATGATCTGATCCGGGACCGCGTGACGCTGATCCTGCAGCCACTGGCACGCGGCAAGCAGCAGGGCGAGCGGGTCAACCTGATCCGCTACCGCACCCCGGAATCTTACGCCGCCGCGCAGCCTGCCCACGCCGCCGCCGGGCTGTCGATGGCAGCCTATCACGCCATGCTCTGCCGGGTGATCGACGGCCTGGCCCGCCTGGGCGTCCGCTACTCGGTTCAGTGGCCGGGGGATATAGCAGAGAAAGCGAGCGCAGCGTTTGACGGTAGCGGCTGTGCGCAAGAAGGTTAAAATCCTACTGGCGTCCGCCGCGATCTTCGCGGCGGCTGTCGCCTTAGTGGCGCGGCTGTCGCCCGAAACATGGTACTACCAGGATTACGGAGGCGAAAACTGCGTGCCGATCGGCGACGTAGACGCAACCGAAAGCACGCCGGAGCACGTCATGCGGAAGTTGCGCGATGGCGGCTCGAGTGTCGGCACTCGAGAGGAAGTGGACGAAATCATTAGATATCGGGTAACGCTCTCAAATAATAATGCTCCGAAGTTTTTCTATTTCTATACGAACGTAGCGCAATGCAGAAAAATTGTCTCCCTGTTGTCCCATGAGCAATGAAGTCTCTGTTAGGTTTTTGGCATGACGCCGATCGTGCAAACCGCTTAAGGGACTCACTACGCTTCGATAGTTATTTTGCCCTTGATGTGGTCAACTAGCGGAGACGGATCGCTCCCGCAGTTGTATTTCATAGACCGGGATTAAGCTCGACATGGAAATACCTATACTTCGCAGGAGGCTTACGAGCGATTGCACCTCCTCGGTCGAGGGCCATGTGATGGTAGCTAGACCATGAACAATTTGATTGCGCCGTTCGATGGCGGCATTGAGCCTTTTTTGGCATGAGGTGGTAGCTTGGGCAGAATTCGATTGTTGTAGAAAGATCTGGACCGCGGGGTTCGTGCCAATCCTGTTCCATACGTCTGTGATCCCGAAGCGCCTGAACAATTCATCGACTGTCACTAGTGGATAAAACCTAACGCTTGCATCCGATTCTGGATTCCCCCGACTACTCGCCCGTGCGAGTCTGGCGGATGCGCAGAGCTATCAAGATCGACCTGACTGAAGCCGACCGCCGGTCCCTGACCGCTGTTGTGGCAAACCGGAACAGCCCGCAAAAACATGTCTGGCGAGCCCAGATCATACTTCTGACCGCTGAGGGCTGCGGCACGATGGAACTGACCCGCCGCACTGGAACGAGCAAGACCTCCGTTTGGCGCTGGCAGGACCGCTTTCTCGCCGAGGGCCTGGCGGGTTTGCTGCGCGACAAGACCCGGCCGCCGCGAATTCCACCACTCGGCGCGGCGACGGAGGCCCGCGTGGTTGCCGCCACGCAAACCGCCGCCCCTGGAGAGACGACACATTGGACCTCGGAGGCGATGGCCAGGCACATCGGCATCAGCGTCAGCTCGGTGCAGCGGATCTGGCGCAAGCACGGCCTGCAACCGCACAAGATCAGCGTGTTCAAGCTGTCCAACGATCCGCGGTTCGCCGAAAAGCTGATCGATATTGTCGGGCTTTACGTCAACCCACCTGAGCATGCCGTTGTGCTGTCGATTGACGAAAAGAGCCAGATCCAGGCACTGGATCGGACCCAGCCTGGTCTTCCCATGAAGAAGGGCCGGTGTGGGACGATGACCCATGACTACAAGCGCAATGGCACCACCACGCTATTCGCCGCCCTGAACGTGTTGGATGGCACAGTGATCGGACGCTGCATGCAGCGTCACCGCCATGAGGAGTTCATCCGCTTTCTTAACGTGACTGAGGCGGCCGTTCCAAAAGGCAAGGCCGTCCACGCCATCGTCGACAATTACGCCACCCACAAGCACCCAAAGGTCAGGGAATGGCTCGATCGCCATCACGCTGGACCTTCCACTTCACGCCGACATCGGCGTCGTGGCTGAACGCCGTCGAAGGGTATTTCGCGAAGCTCACAAAGCGTCGCCTGAAACGAGGCGCATTCTGTTCCATCGTCGAACTTCAGTCAGCCATCAAACGTTTTCTGGCAGAGACCAACGCCGACCCGCGACCCTTTCGGTGGACAAAGGATCCCGCCAAGATCATCGCCGCCGTCCGGAGAGGGTACCAAGTGTTAAATTCTGTCCACTAGATCGCATATTTTCTGTGGTTAAAGACATACAGAATTGATTTACCTCTCCAACATCGCTAGTATCATCCAGATTACGGGCCATAGTTTTGACTATTTTGACTACAAAACTCTCCATCCGGAATTTCTTTGGGTTGGCTAACACGGTCACTGCTTGCAGAGTGGAGATTCTCCCTCATCTCCTTAGGAAGGAGAGAAAACCTCTCAACGTTCGCTGCGGAGCGAACGGTAAGATCTTCTATCTCTTGCCGAACAAATGCCTCAAAGCGTGATATCACCTGGACAAAAATTGCCCCACGAACGACGGGTATCCCAGGTTGGGCCTCTCTCAACGCGGTATTGGCCGTATTTGCCGCAAGTATGAATGCTTTGGCTTCCTCTCGCTCATCCTCAATGGCATCGATAGGATGAGTTTTACAAAAATTACCTACGCTTTCAAGTCCCTGCAAAATTTTGTCATAATGATTTAGGCTCCTTTCGAAGTCTTCAAGAATGGGGTCGTGCGACATTACGCTGACGCCAGGACCGCGTGAGCGAGTTGGACGCGAGAGCTGATGGCGTCGATGGTGTTACCTTTCCCCGTTAGAACTTCGTAAGTCTCAGAGTTAGCTAATGCAGCACTGAGAGCGGACTGCACGCTACCCTTACGACTAAGTAAGTCCTGCTGTGGAAAAAGACTTTGGCTTACCATTAAGGCGTCATAGAGAGGCCGACTGAAGTCGGCCACCCGGCAGCCGGAACGGTTTGCCATCAAAAGCTCCGTCCAGCGCCGTAAGTGACCTTGTAAAATCTTGTCTAAGGGCCTCGACGACAAGCAGAGAGTCGGACATATGACGCTTCATAGTGCGATCTAGAATGCTTCTGAGCGATCCCTTCTCTCCATTGCTTATGGTTTCCCGAATGGCAAAGAAACGCAACACAAGTTCACTGTCTGCCATCGTCTTGTATAAGGGGTTTCGAACGAGAGCAGGCGAAGGGGTGATTTCTTCGTGCTGCTGTCTTGGGGGGATTCCCCAAATGCGCGTGAATGGTTCGGTTCGTGCGACTCCATTATGGCCTGGTTGAAATGCCCAGGATAGAGCGCATTGCGCAATTCTTGAGGATTCAGGCTCGCGCCGCCCGTATTTAGACGGCGAAACATCACCATACGAATGTCATCTTCGTCGGTAACGGCAAGAGAGGTTTCAGCTAGCAGGACAACTGCGGGTACGGATCTTCGTAGCAGACCGCGCTGTATCGTGAGGGGAAGTTCGGCAAAGCGGCTTCCATCAAGTTCCCTCCAGAATTCCAACCCCTTTAGGGCAAATCCATTATTAAGAAAACTTATGACCAAATCGAGCCGCTGTTTGCCATCCATGACTTCATACTGATTATATTCATTTTCATATAAGAATAACGGTGGTATAGGAATGTTCATTAGAACAGAACTCTATCAAGAGCGACCTTTTTGCGTCATCCCATCTGTGGCGACGTTGGTAATCGGGGGATCGATTAATCCATTCCTTCAAATCAGCATCTTTTAGCATGTGAAGCGTGAAGTCCATGGTGGTGCGAACCACTCGCAGCTGCGACGTAGAATATTTTTCTTCAACTGTTGGCCGCGGAACGATCGGTGTAGCGCTTTCGGGTTCAGGATCGTTCTCTTCATCGAACAAGGCTTCGACCTCGTCGTCATTGAATGTCTCTGACGCGGCTGGCGTGGGAAGCGCTGCCCCTCTTTGGCCACGTTCATTTCCACTCATGGGCTGAAATCCATCCTGTTAGGCACAGAGCAAACCTTCTCACAACAAAGCGAAAGCGGCAATCGGAAGACGTTGACGGCTTCAGTGGCATTGATCCGTGATGGGGTGCGCCTGTCGTTTTCCTCGTGTGCCATACTTGAGCAATTGCACGACTGTGCGATACGAGGCTAGGGGAAAACCCTCGCCCGATTCGCCTCGCTCCGAGCTCCACCCAAAATTTTAGGACCTGCGCGAGCAAGCGCGCAAGCGACGGGCATTTTGTCGAGCAGCCATTTCTCAACACATCCCGCTGCGCGTCATGATACGGTGCTCATGGCAAGCCATTCCCGGACCGCTCGACAAATGCCGGGTTGTTTAAGCGGGTGACAAGCCGATCAATGCCGCGATCATGACGCAACGTCATCGTCGTGCGGTGCAGCCCGGTAATCCTCTCAAGCTTGCGCCAACCCCAAAGATGCTTTTCTGACAACGGGTGGACCAGCAGCCGCAGCCAGATCAGCCGCTTGGTTTGCAATGCATGCTCGCCAACCAGCGGTATCCACTGAAACGCCTCGTCCATCGCAGTGATCGCCTGCGCCGACGGCACGGGCAGCCGTGGATCGTCGCCGTCCGGCTTGTAGGCATCCCACACCGCCTGCACCATCTCCGGCCAGGCGACCTTGTATTGCGACGGCGCCGTGCCCGTGGCGGGCAGCGACAGCAGCGTTGCCCCGGCGTTTTCCAGCCGGGTCTTCACATACGCCGCATCGACGTACTCGAGGCCCTCAGGCAGACGCGGCACCAGGATGGCGCGCTTCATGCGGCGCTCCGTGCCACTGTGCGAACCGCCGTGTCGAACACCGCGATCGAGCGGATATCCGTTCCCTGTTCCCGCATCCGCCCGGCCTGATTTCTGATCGCCGCCAGGGCGGCGCCGGTCAGGCCAATGTCATCCCTCATCCAAGCGCCGATTGCGTCCCAGTTGCCACGCCACGAGGGGTCCAGGTCGGCGGCATGGGCCACCTCCTCAGCGACATCTTCGACCATGTAACCGTTGACCGCCGGCCCGATCTGCCCACGCTGACCGGTCGCCGTCGTGGTGATGCGGTGCTTTGCGATCCAGGCTCGAACCCCCCAGGGGTCCGGGTGCGCACCGTCAAGCAACGGCGCCGGTGCCCGCGCTTTGACGGCGCCTTTCAGCCATGGGATGGGATCAATGACTTTCAGCCGGTCGGCTTCGCGGATCAGGTCCAGCAAGCCGGCGCAGTCGTCGCGCATGTCTTTCCGGCACTGGCCGAGTAGCCCCCGCAGGGAGGTCAGCGGTTTACCCGCCAAGCGAGCGAGCGTCGCCAGCCCCTCTCGGAACAACAGCGTGGGTGCATCGGGTTCGATCAGTTCGGCGAACGATTGGCTGGCCGACGCATCTGAGCGAAGCGAAGATGGTTCTTCCCTTGGTGAAGGTGAAGGTGGCGCGACACCCGCGTGTGTAGGCATTTGCTGGTGCAATTGCTGGACGTTTGCTTCGTCTTTGGTGACCGGCTTGCTGCCTCGTTGCTGCGCCGCTGCTCGCCGCTTATCACTCAGTTCGACAGCTTTTGACCGCTCGGCATCGATCCGCTTTTGGTGCAAGAGACCATCATCCTCGCGATGGAAGAACCGCCTGACGGCCGGACCAACCCCGCGATCCCATAATCTTCGGTCCAAGCGAACGATGGCACACAACTCGCGATCGTCATCCGGCAGCGGCCCCTGACGCCAATACTCCATCAACAGCAACAAGTAGGCGCCATGCTCAAGCGTCGATAGACGCCGGGTGTCCGCAAGATAGTCAGCGATGTAGAGCGGCATCCAAGTATCGGTGCAACATCATTCAATGTCACTCCCGGCCCAAAAGTCATGCTGCGGCGTCGCCTCCTGCCATTCCGACAGCAACATGCGCGGTCCATCGAAATACAGTTTCGTGTTGCCCTTCGGCCCGAACCGCCGCTTGACCGAGCCGAATTCGGCAAGCCCGGCTACCGTCTTGCGCTCCTGTGCCCACGCCGATTGCAAGTTGGCGACCTTTTCCGCCGCCATGGTGCGTGGCGGCGCCGGCATCTCGACCGGCATGTAAAGTTCCTTCCGGTGCAGCGCGAACACCGCATCCGCCGCCTGCTCGCCGCCGTAGGGCAGGTGACCGATCGTGGGAAACAACAGGTCGGTCCCATCGTTCGACTTGTTGATCTGCGCTAGTGCGATCACCGGGACATTCGCGGCCTTGGCGAGTGCTTTCAGTTGGTAGCAAAGGTAAGGCATCCACTCCTGCAGCGGCATGCGCGCCTGATCGTGACCGCGGCGGATCAGCTCGCGGAAGTCGATGCACACCAGCCGCGTTCGTTTCTGCCGTTTCACGGCGCGCGTCCGCCGCGCGAGTGTCGGCATGTCGGTTTCCGCGTTGTCGTCGATCAGAATCGGAAGCCGCCCAAGCTCTCGCGAGGCACGCTCGAATTCGAGCCAGTCGGCATCCCCGCCGATATCACCCGCCCTGATCTGATCGGCTGTCCAACGTGTCTCGCTGGCGAGGTTCACTGTCAGCAGATCATTGGCGGTCATTTCGAGCGACCACACATGGACATGGCCGGGCGGCTGCTTGGTCGTTGCAGCCTCGTCCAGCAGACCCCGCGCCACATGCCGGGCGATCTGCATCATAGCTGGCGTCTTGCCGGTGTTTGAACGCGCCATGAGGATGTAGAACTGACCGGGCCACAGCCCGCCCCAGATCCGGTCGACGCTGGCGATGCCGGTGTCCAACCGGGCAAATCCCGGCGCGCTGCGGTGCGCCGCTTCGGATCTCTCGAAGGCGCCCCGCGCCGCTGTGGCGAAGTCTGTACCGTCGGCCGCGCCCGACCGCTCCCCCAGCGTCAGCAGGTGCTCCATCGTCGCCGTCACCGCGGCCTCGCCGTCAACGTCCGGGTCGGCGCCGAACGCGAGGTTCACCGCCACCTCGCCAACCTCGATCAACTGCCGGCGCAACCAGCAATCGCGGATCGCACGCGCATAGTCGCCGGCGTTAATGATGCCGACCATCGCCGTCAGGGACTGCGTCAGATAGACCGTGCCGCCCACGTCATCCAGCACGCCGGCATGCTCGAAGGTGGTCTTCAGAGTGACGGCATCGGCGACGTGGCCGGCGTCAACTAACTTACGGACTGTCTCGAATATCCGCCCGTGGATCGGATCGGCGAAGTGCTCGGTTTCAAGCCCGTGGCACCGGTCCAGCGCCTTGTTGTTGGCCAGAATAGCCCCAAGCAACGCCTGTTCCGCCTGCACATTCGAAGGCGGAAATCGCTGCGACAGGCCGAACAGGGGGGATATCTCGTCATGCAACATGCGGACATTCCGGCGTCTTGGCCACCAGCGCCGGCTGATCCGCACCGCAAGAAGTGCAGGTCTGCCGATGGGCGAACCTCGCGCTGGTGTTATCGCAATGCGGGCACTGCCATACGATCGACAAAAGCAGCTTGTCGCCGGCTCCCTCGCTCGATTTCATACCCCGCACATCCCTTCGCAGAGTTCGCCCATGGCATTCTGTCGTGGGTCCGGTGCTCTTCGAGGTCCGCCCAATTCCAGCGGCACGCACGACCGATGCACAAACTGATCGCCCCGCATTCCGCGCGACTTGCCGCCGTCGCGGATGGCCCGATCGACCTCGACCGCATCTGCCCACTGTTCCGGGTCATCGGCCTTGATGCGCCGCCACTCCGCGTTGTGGGTGAACGGGCAAAACACGCACCGGCTCTTGATGGGAACCGCGTGGTCGTTCCGCATCAGCCATTCAATGCAGTCGCCACGGCTCATATTTGCCTCGATCAACGGGTGCCGCTTGTGCTCCCACCGGTGCCGGCTCGCGCTCGCCCGGGTCACCTCATCGGTCGTGATGCCGATCCATGTTTCCACGACAATACCCTTTGGCACCCGAGCGCCTGGCTTTACGCCCAACTCGACGCGGATCGCCGACCACAGCGGCTCCAACTTGAATTCCTTGGTGCACTGCCGCCGCCCCGGCCGTGCTTGCCGTCCTCCGCCTTGACGAAGAACGGCACGGCGGCGAACCGTCCGCCGGTGGTGTTCCGGCTGTCGATCACGCTCTGCCGCAGGCTGCCGCGCGACAGAACACGAATGGGAACGGCAGGCTGTTCAGCCCGCGCAGCCGCAGCAGGTGGGCATAGACCGCCTTCGGCTCGGCTTGCGTGTCGGCGAACAAAGCCAAGTCCGGCGGTGGTCCGAACAACCCATCCGCCGCCATGAACAGCAACGTCGTTGACTGCACGCCCAGGCCGAGCGACAGCACGCGCAATGTCGGGTGCGGATGCGGCGCGAAGATGCCCGTGCCTGCAATAACGCTCATGCGGCACTGGCCGGGGTGCGCGCCGGAGGTATCGGCCCGATTAGCCCAACCTCGGCAGCCCAGCACCTCCAGCAGGTCCGTTTCGGTGCTGCCGGCTTGCCATCGTCACCATTCCACCGAAGACCGCGCGGGCGCCCGCATGTCATGCAGGGCAGCGTGCAATCGTGGTCACACGGCACCGGAGCGGTGTGCCAAAGGCAGCAAGCGAAGCACACAAGAACCGGGTTGTCGGTCATGCCGCTGGTTTCTGCCGCTCGCGCCACGGCCAGCACGCCGCGCACCAGAACACCGAAGGTATTTCCGGCGCTGGATTAAGAATAACGATCTTGGAGTCGGGATCATCACTTTCGGCCACCGTGCCAGGCGCACAGGCGAACCAGTCCGCCGATCCGCATGCACAGCGCGCGTTCTCGATCGGCGCTATGAACATGGTGCTCGACCATCCGCTAGACCGAACATATCACGCATTGGCCATCCGAACGCGGGCGGGCGCCACTCGCTTATGCCGGTAGCCCAACTCGTAAGCCACACCCACCGCAGCGTCCCGCGCGTCGTGCGAACCGATCTCGCCCCATCCCATCGCGTTGATCCACGGCAGGACGATCGCGGTCTTCACGTCCATCTTCTCGCGCATTTCTTCGTCGGTGCGGTTCGACCGCCCGCACACCGCGGCCCGCAGCGTGCCGCTGGCCCGGCGCTGCAACTGCCTGTCCCAGCGGCAGCACACGCCCTCGGCCACGATCACCAGACCGATCAGCACCTCGGCCGCGGCGCTGCTCTTTTGCTGCGAGGCAGGCAGCGGTGATTCCACGCCGATAACACGCGGATTGAACCGATGGATCGCATCGGCCAGTTCATTCTCCAGTGCCATCGCCTTTTGCCCGATGGCCCAATCCGGCGGCAGTTTCCACACGCCCCAGGCCGGGCAACGGGTCAGGTCGGTGCCGAACGCGAAGCCAACGTTCGAGGCGATGTCCAGGAACAGAACCCCATCCGGCTTGACCGTGATCATTACGCAGCCGCCTGCTGCCGAAAGTGCTCACCCTGGCATTGAACAAACGCCCATGCGGGCCGCATCAATGAAAGGTTCCGGCGTCCTGCTCAGCCAATTCCTTGCTGACGGCCGCGCCCAGCTTCGCAGCCTCATCAGCAGATGGAGACTCGTCCGCCCCATTCGACTGAGACGCCGATGCACGCTTTGGAGGCTCCCGCCGTGCCTTGCTGGTCGACGCCTCGGTGACGTTCTCGGCGCCGGGCTTGATCATCGCCCGCACTTCCATCCCCTCGAACATGCCCATCGCGCCAGCCGACGAACTCGGGCGATCCGACCTTGTTCTGGTAAGGGCTGCTCTGGATGTGGTGCCCCTTCTTGCCAGCCGCGAAACCCTGCTTGTGGGCACGCACCCGCCGGAGGTTTTCCGCCGTCTCGCCGTCGGCCGTCATGAACATCTCGGCCTGTTTGACCGAAGCTGACCATGCCGGATCGGCAATCGAAATTACTTCGGCTGCGACGGCGTATTTTGTCAGCGACTGGATGTAGGCCGCGGCCTCCTCGGGGTTCCCCCTTGCAAGCGTCGCAAGTCCACGCAGCACCTTCCGGTCCACGCCCTGCGTCTCATAGCGATTGATCGCCGCACCCTTCCGGCCGGCAATTGACGCCATCTGCACGTCGAGCGCAGTGATCTCGGCCAACGCCGCCGCGATGATGTTCGCGCTGGGAATGACTGTCCGGGAGTTGTCACCGGCGCCCGGTGGCACCTCGCCGCCACCGTTCTTTTTCGGACGTCCTGGGCCTCTGGCCATCTCAATCTCCTCGGTTTTGCGCAGTCACGATCGCCCGCGTGGCGGAACAGCCGTCATCGACGCGTCCAGCGAAGTGCCGGGCGTCGCGTCTGCCGCCTTCAGCGGCATCGTCTTCGGACCGAGGGCCAACCTCGCGAACATCCGCCGCGGGCTGCGCGGCCTGATCACCGTATGTGTGCCGTTCCAGCACATCCGACGTTATGTGTTTCGCCTCGGCAATGGTGGTGGCAAGCCGAGCCATCGCCGGCCAGTATTTTGCCGGGATGCCCGCACGCGGCCAGTTGGACACAGCACTTCGGCGGGCTGATATGGCACGGGCCACAACAGTTGTGCCGCCCAGCGTTTTCAGGATTGCGACCGCACTGAGCGGCAGTGGTTCGTTGTCCATAAGCCGGCCATGCCAGAAAAAATGGAATCACGCAAGCGTTTGTATGCCAGATTTCTTAGCATAGCGCTCCGCCAGATTTTATGGCATATTGCCGGCATGGCGAATGATGATGCTCCAACCGACCTGCTGACGGCCATCGGCGCACGCCTGCGGGCCGTGCAAAAGGAACTCGACGAGACCGACGGGCAGATGGCCAAGCGCCTGGGGGTTCTGCGCACCGTGTGGAACAACTGGACGCGGGGGGTGAACATGCCCAAGCCACAGGCCATGATCACCCTGTGCGAACAGGAATCGCTATCTCTGGAGTGGATCTATCGCGGCATCGGCGATCATATGCCGGCCGACATCATGGTTCGCCTTGAACTCTGGATGGCAGGCATCAATCCAACCGAGGCGAAGCAGGCGGACGCTGAACGGGTCTTGGCGCAGGTCGCCCAACGTCTTCTGAATACCCGGCGGCGGAAGGCACCCGCGGCCTAAGTCGATCTGGCTGGCGGTCAAGCCAGAAGCACACCCAGGTCAAGGCGTTACGCCGGACGCCGAAGCCCGGCAGAACACCTCGAAATTCGCCTGATTTTATAAGAGATTTCAGCGCTTCGGCGACTGCGGATCATCGCCGCCGTTGCCCGCGCCCTTACCGGTGCCGGACGCGGCCGGACCACCCTTTCGAGGGGGCCTTGGGGGGGTTCGGCCAGCATCAGGGGTCTTGCCCTTCCCGTTAGGCTTCGGAGGATGGCGCGACGCTGGGATTACGAAGCGGAATATTTTCCACCCCCCTGTACCCTTCCCAAGCGGTTGCCGATCACCCCGCCGCGGCTCTCTCGCAGTGAAGCGTAGCGGAACGAAGAGAGAGCCGCGGGCGACGGCCTGACGCGGCGTGGTAGTCTGCAATCGAGCCGATCCGCCGGGAGCAACCTATCGCCCCCTGTGACCCGATCACCTGGGGGGGACACGTGCCCCGGCGGATTGGCCGTGATCGACACCCAGTGGGGAGTTCGCGCCGAAGCCCCCGCCTACGCTTCGAGCGCCAGTACAGGGATCGGTGGAGGTTGCGGTGGCTCAGCGTCTGTCGTGAAGGACCAAGATCATGGAGGACTGCCATGCCTACGCCGGCGTCGACTGGGCCAGCGAAAGTCACCACGTGTTTCTCACCGATCAGGCCGGTCGGAAGCTCGGCGAGAAAGTCTTCCGCCACGGCGGCGAGGGTCTCGCCAGCATGGCCGACTGGTTGATCGCAACCGCCGGCGTCAGCAGCGCTGGCCTCGTTCATATCGCCATCGAGGTGCCGCATGGACCAGTGGTTGAAGCTCTGCTCGAGCGTGGCTTCGCCGTCTACGCGATCAATCCCAAGCAGATGGATCGCTTCCGCGACCGCTTCACCATGGCTGGCGCCAAGGATGACAGCCGCGATGCCGAGGTGATGGCGTCTGCCTTGCGGACCGATCCGCGCTGCTTCCGCCAACTTGCCGTCGCCGATCCCATCATCGTCGAGTTGCGCGAGTGGTCGCGCATCGCCGAGGACCTGGGTGCCGAACGCAACCGGATCACCAACCGCATGCGCGAACAGCTCTGGCGATATTTTCCGGCCATACTGGCGCTCGAGAGTGATCTCGGAGCGGAATGGTTGCTCGACCTGTGGGAAGCCGTGCCGACCCCAGACAAGGCAATGCGCGTCCGCGAAACGACGATTGCCAAGATCCTCAAGCGCCATCGCATTCGCCGGTTCACGGCAGAGGCAACCCTGGCAACACTGCGTCAGCCGCCGTTGCAGGTTGCTGGCGGAACGATCCGGGCCGCCTGTGCTCACATCGCCACCCTCATCGCCCGTTTGCGCCTGCTCAACCGGCAGATCAAACAGGCGCACGAGCAGTTGGATCTCCTGACCGCCAGGCTGACCGCTGAGCAGGAGGTCGAACCGGGGCAGAACAGGCAGCATGACGCGACAATCCTCGCATCCTTGCCGGGAGTGGGAAGGATTGTCCTCGCCATGCTGCTGGCAGAAGCCTTCGATGTCCTGCAGCGACGTGACTATGCCGCCTTGCGCAGCCTGACAGGTGTCGCGCCGGTGACCAAGCGGTCGGGCCGGAGCTCGTCGTGGTCCGGCGGCAGGCCTGTCACCAACGGCTTGCCAACGCGACCTATCACTGGGCGCGGGTCGCCGTGCAGCATGACCCGACGAGCCGAGCAAAATATCAGGCGCTGCGCAGCCGCGGTCATAGCCATGGCAGGGCGCTGCGTTCAGTCGCAGACCGCCTGCTCAACGTCGCCTGCGCCATGCTCCGGGATGGCACAGCCTTCGATCCCACAAAGGCCACCGCCACTGTCTAAATCAACCCTTGCCAAATGGTGGGAGTCCCCCCGCAAAGTGCCATAAATACTGGAATACTCTATTGCATCTGTCCAGGAATTCTGGCATTGGAGCGGGACCGCATACAGGGCGCCCTCCATGCAAAGCGAAACTGTTCATCCGCAGCATCTCCCGCATTGTGACAATTCAGGGTTGTGTTCCTCGCCACCTCGACATGCAATAGCGTTTTTCAAAATATTATTTTCGCCCAAGGTTCTTGAACCTGCCGGCAGTCAAGCCACCCGTTCCAAACAAGTTACGACACCGGGACGGGTCACCGAGCGACCGGCCTTCGCCAACACGCTGCGCCGCCTGCGTCATAACGCCGGTCTGACGCAGGAGGATGTCGCAGACATACTCGACGTATCCCGCGCCGCCATCGCGCAGTGGGAAACCGGCCGCGGCACCCCGCTCACCCGGCGCCTGCCAGACCTCGCCGCCGTACTCAACACCAGCATCCAAAAACTGTTCGAGGAGTAAGGTCATGGCCTTTGCCATCCGCAATTTGTCGGTGCTCGCCTATGCGAACGGCTTCACGCTCTGGCACTACAAGTCGGGCAGGGACCGCCTGGAGGAAGTCAGCAGCGGCAATCACCTTGCCGATGCCGCCGACATGCTGACAGCCGGCGATCTTGTCATGGTCACCGCGGCCGACGGTGCGGGCATCCGCGTCGTGACGATGGCCGAGCCTGAAAAAGTCGTCACCGCACCGCTGAGTTAAGCCGGTGGACCAGCTTCAGAAACACGCAAAGGCCCAAGCCCGCGAGCGAGTTGCCGCGGCGAGGGCCACAGCCCCCGACATGACGTGGAAGCAGTTTCGCAACGTGATCTGCGCGCTCCGCTTCATCGAGAGCGACACGCTGGTCGCCGCCGGCATCATCCCCGACACGATCGACGCCTGGCACGTTTTCCAGCAGCGACCGACCGACTTCTTCCTGACGCTGCCTGACGATCTGGCCGAGAAACTGTTCACTCTGGCCAAGGGGTCAACCTGATGATCCGCCCCATCAACAGCATCGTCGCCACCATCACCACCCCGATTACCAACGTCAACGCCGCGCTCGGCGACGGCCGCGTGATCTGCGCCGCGTGCGGGGCCACGCTCGACACCTTCGCCGCAGGCTGCACCGCCGACCTCGACGTAGCGTGCGAGGGCTTCCGGCGCATCGAAGCAGCCCGCGGGGGCGCGGCGTTCGCGGTCGCAGGATGATCAAACTCCGCATCCTCGATCTGTGCTCCGGCATCGGCGGGTTCAGTCGCGGGTTAGAGCGAACTGGCGCCTTCGAGACCGTTGCGTTCTGTGAGAACGCAGCATTCCAGCGGGCGGTGCTGGCAAAGCATTGGCCAAGGATTCCCATTCTTGGAGACATCGAAACCGCCGATTTCCCAGCCGCTGACGCCATCACCGCCGGCTGGCCCTGCCAGGACATCTCTCTCATCGGTCCAGGCTCCGGACTTGCCGGTGCCCGTTCGGGACTCTGGTGGGCAGTGGTGCGAGCCGTTCGCCTGGTTCGACCCGGATGGGTCCTGCTGGAGAACGTGGCAGAGTTGCTTGATCGAGGGATGGGCGAGGTGGTCGGATCGCTGGCCACGAGCGGGTATGACGCGGAGTGGGATTGCGTACCGGCTTGTGCCATCGGCGCCAATCACATCCGAGACCGGGTATGGATTGTTGCCAACGATCGGCGCCTCGGACTTCCGTTCGGGCAAAGGCTATTCACACGAGGGCAAGTCGCAGACGCCGCAGCTAAGGCATCTGGTCGATGGGATGATCTGTCCGTCGTGGGCCGAGCGGTTCATGGGCTACCCGACCGGATACACAGAACTCAGGCCATCGGGAATTCGCTCATCCCGGACATCCCCGAAATGATCGGCCGCGCGCTCGTTTCGGCGGGCGCGGCATGATGCGCTTCACCTTCACATTCAAGCATCCAGACGGCGTGCTCGCGCTGACTGGCGAGTGCCCCGACGACGGCTTGATGGAAGCCTTCCACAAGGTGCAGGCCGAGGCCGAGCGACAGGTCAGGGGACCGCTCACCATGGCCCGCACGCGGGTTTCTCTCATTCACCGCGACGCGGTGGCCGCGGCTGGGCAGGTCCGGTCATGAGTGCGGCAGACGCCTTCCGGCACATCATGACGTCGGCCCGCTTCGCGGTCCTTTGGTCATGATCCCGCCGGTTTTGCACGTGGCGCGCGAACAATTCTTTGAGGAATGGCGCGACGCCCTGGCGGTCCTGACGGACGACGAGGCGCGGGACTTCGTGCTCGCGCTCAAGCAGCGCATGACCGAGATGGCGCTGAGCCGTGCAGTGCCGGAGGCGCGTTCACCGCGCGACGACGCATGACGTTCCATCCAGAGATCAAGCCAGATACTCCGGAGTGGCATGCCATCCGCATGAAGCACATCGGCGGATCCGAAATAAGCGCGCTCTTTGGCGTGCAGCCGGAATTCGCCCAATCCGCCTTTACTTTGTTCATGGTCAAATCCGGCAAAATCCCGGCCCCGCCAGTGGACGATTCACCGGGCACCCGCATCTGGTACGGCAAGCGCCTGGAGCCAGCGATCGGCGCCCTGAGCGCGGGAGCTGCACGGCTGGACGATCCGCCCCGGCCCCTACGCCACGGATGATCTGTGCCCCGGCATGGGTGCCAGCCTCGACTTCATCATCGACGCACCCGGCCCGGCGGAAATTGCACTCGGCTTTACAGGCCCCGGCAACCTGCAAACCAAGAACAGCGATTGGCTCGAACACAAGCGGTCGTGGACAAACTCCCAACCGCCACTGTCGATCCAGTTGCAGAACATGCACGAGACGGCGTGTGCCGGCTTCACCTGGGGCGTCATCGCCTGCCTGGTCGGCAACAACGAGATCGAGGTCTACCGTTACGCCGCGCGCCCGCGCCTCGCTGACGAAATCCGCCGCCGCGTCACGGGCTTCTGGACGCAGGTTGCCGCTGGCAAGCCGCCGCTGGTGGACGGCTCGAACTCCACCGCCGACGCCCTGGCCGAACTGTATCCGACGCTGCCCCCCGAACTCCCGATCGACCTGTCCGGCGACAACGAACTTCCCGAAATCTGCGTCGGCCTTCTGTGCGCCAGCGCGGACCGCAAGGGCGCCGAGGCCAACGAACGCAACTGGAAAAACCGCCTGGCCGAAAAGATGGGCGGCCACCGGCGCGCCGTCACCAACGGCTACGCGATCAACGGCGTCTACACGCCGGAGAACCCCGGACGAACCGCCGAACCCGATGAAATCATCGGCAAGAAAGCTCCGTCGATCTGGTTCCGCGTCAAAGAGGTAATCGAGCAATGAGCGGACCACCAGCCTGGATGGATGACGCCCCACCGGTGGACCCGGACGCCTACGGCAGCGGTGGTGGCGCGCCGCGGGCCGACGGCGCCAAGAAGGGCGGCGGCAGGGGTGGTCCACCGGCTATGACGCCAGAGCAAGCCGCCGCGGCCGTCGCCGGCTTCTACGAATGGCTGACCGCGCGCGAGACCCACACCCAACTGCGTACCGTGTTGCCGGATCACGTTGACCTCGAAATCTTTCTGACAACAGCGAAAACCGCGGTGCTGAACAAGCCCGAGTTGGCCCGTGACAACCTGCGGCCGTCGCTGCTCATGGCGGTAATGAAAGCCGCCAGCCAGGGTCTGTTGCCCGACGGCAAACAGGGCGCGCTAGTTCCTCGCTACAACAGCGAAAAGAAGTGCCAGGAAGTCGCGTGGCAGCCCATGGTGTGGGGCATCGTCAAGCTCGGCCGCGAGACAGGAGCGATCCAAAGCATCCGCGCCGTCATCGTGTTCCACGGCGAGACGTTCCGCGTCATCCAGGGTGACGAAGACCGCATCGAGCACGAAGTCGACATCGACATCGCTGACGAAGCGTACGAGGCGCTGCGCGGGGGCGCCGACCAATGGGGCAATCCGAAGTCGAAGCCGGATGAATTCTTCGCCCGCGTCCGCGCCGCCTACTGCGTGATCACCGGCACCGATGGTCTGGTCACCAAGCGATGGATGACACGCGGGCGGCTGTCCAGCCTGCGCGAAGCCAGCAAAGCCAGCAGCGGACCATGGGCCAGCCGGTGGATCGACGAGATGATCTGCAAGGGCATGATCCTGTTCACCACCAAATGGCTAAACCTGGATCCCGCCAGCGCCACGGCGCAACGGTTCCGCGCCGCGCTGATGACCGACCTCGAAGTTGACTTCGACCGCGAGGGCCGGGTTGCAGCGATCGGGCAGGACGAGAAGCCGGCGCAAGCCGCGCTGCCGGCCCCGGACACCAAGCTGGACGCGCTGGAGCAGCAGATATTCGGTGGCCTGACTGATGCGATGTTGACCACCAAAGAGACAGTGCCGGTTGAACCGGGCGATGAGTCCTTTCCTCTCGCCTCGACGGCTCCCGGCACTCAGGGCGGCGGTAGCGTGACCGGCGCGCCGTCGCCCGACCCCACAGTGACGGAGCGCGCGGGCGGCGGTTCACCTGCCGCCGCTGACTGTGCCGCCGTCACTCAGGCCGGAGGCGTGCCCCAAACCGCGTCTCCGGCCGCCCCTTCGAAGACATGGCCCAGCATCCAGGCATGGGCCAAGGACATGCGCCTGGCGATCGAAGAGTTGCCCACCGTCGAAGCCGTCGAAGCATTCGAGATCGAGGACGGGTTTGCAGCCCGCCTCGCTCGGTACGCGCGAGAAAGCAATCAAGATCGCCCAGGAGATCGAGGACGCAATCGAGGACCGCAAGACATGGCTCGTAGCGAAATCGACCATGACATCCGCGAACCATTTGCCATGAGCGACCATCCAATGGCGGGACACCGCTGGTCTGGCTGGCCGGGGGCATGGTGTCTGGACTGCGGTTGTGGTGATCCAGTCGAGGCCGCGATTGCCGATGGCAAGTGGGATTTAGACGACAACGGCGATGTGGTCCTAGACGCCGCCCTCGTGTGCCAGCCGTGCCCCGAGCCTGGCAGCAAGCGACATGATCCCTATGCCAAACCAACCATTGAGAAGCACACAGAAGGGAAAGCCTGATGGCGAAGGTATCGGCATTCAAGGTCGAAGTGCCCTGCGACGATCAGGTGAAGGCCGAGGCCGTCAAAGCTCTCCTGCTCGACGCTATACGCGCGATCGGTGCCAAGGTCATGGCCGCCGAGGCGACCGAGGGCAAAATTCTGGCCGTGGCGGAAACCACGGCGTTCTTCAACGCGGCGTCGGTGAAGACCTTCGTCACCCGCGGCGAGAAAGCAACCAACAACACAACCGCCCGCTCGGCACGACCGGGAGCGCAATTATGAGCCGGATATACTTGGCCTCCTCCTGGCGCAACACGCAGCAGCCGGAGGTGCTTCGACAACTTCGAGACGCCGGCAACGAGGTCTATGACTTCCGCAACCCGGGCCCCGGCAAGGATGGCTTCCGGTGGTCCGAGATTGACCCCGACTGGATCAACTGGAAGCCGCAATCATTCGCCTATCTGGTGACGACGCACCCGATCGCCGCCGACGGGTTCGATGCGGACAAAGCTGCACTGGACTGGTGCGACACCCTGGTTCTCCTGCTGCCATGTGGCCGCTCCGCTCACCTGGAGGCCGGTTACGCCTGCGGCCAGGGCAAGGCAGTTGTCGCGTTGCTGCATGAAGATCGCTTCGAACCCGAGTTGATGTATCTCCTTTGCGACGGGATCGTTTCGACCGTCCCACAACTGCTGTCATGGCTGAAGCACAGCGTAAGGTTCTGCACCACCGTCTATGACCGCCCCGCGGCCGAAGTCATATGAGCCACACCACTATCCCACGAAACGACACCCTCGCTCGCGCGCTCGACCGGCCACGAACATCCGTCGATGCAGATGTCGTGAACTATCGGCTGGCGGAGGCCGGGGCGACGTTGCTTGCTCTGCCGAACACCGGCTGGTGCGGATTGCTGCGGGCAGCGTCGCTGTCAATCGTGCGAACTGCACTGGACGAATATGGCCGGATTGCCGAACCGCGCATCGAGCCAGCGATCCCATCGATGACAAGGATCGCCCGAATGGACGAGGCGCTGCAGTGGATCGCGCTGATACCGCTGGACCGAGACCTGCCGCGCCGGGTGGTTATCGCGCGGACGTTGGTGCATCCGGTTACCACCCGGCACCTGTTCTCCTGGCAGCGTCTGGCCACCGCGCTCGGCGCCGACCACAAGGTGATCCAGCGGTGGCACGCCCAGGGCATCGATATGATCGTCAAAGGGCTGCAATGATGGCTGAAACAACGCCGATCGAATGGACCGGCTCGACCTGGAACCCCGTGGTCGGGTGCTCCGTCATCTCCGCCGGCTGCACCAATTGCTATGCCATGAAGATGGCCGGCCGGTTGGAGGCGATGGGTTCGCCGATCTATGCGGGCCACACCGTCAAGACCAAAGCCGGCTACGTCTGGAACGGCAAAGTCGCTGCCAGCAATTGGGGCCAGATGATCAAGCCGATGGCGTGGAAAAAGCCCCGCCGCATCTTCGTCAACAGCATGTCCGATTTGTTCCACGAGGATATGCCTGTCGATGTAATCGATCAGGTGTTTGCCGTCATGGCGATGTGCCCGCAGCATACTTTTCAGGTGCTGACGAAGCGGTCGCGACGGATGCGGGATTACCTGCAAGCCTGTGACAGCCGCCGCGCGGACAGCATCGACGGCAAGCTGATCGAACTCGGCTACGACCGGCCGCTGGAGGCTCTTCCCTGGCCCCCCTCGAACGTCTGGCTGGGCGTCTCGGTGGAGGATCAAGATGCCGCAAATGCTCGCATCCCGGACCTGTTGGAGACGCCGGCAGCGGTGCGCTTCCTTTCATGTGAGCCGCTGCTTGGACCAATCGAATTCAGCAAGGTGCCAAGGTTCAATCGTATCGCCCTGGACCTGAGTCGATGGTGGGTGATCTGCGGCGGAGAGTCCGGCGGCGGCAGGCGTCCGATGGATCTCATGTGGCCGCGCTCGCTGCGGGATCAGTGCGCATTTTCCGGTGTCCCGTTCTTCATGAAACAGATCGACAAGATGCAGCCAATCCCGCCCGATCTGATGGTGCGCCAGTTCCCGGAGGTGCGCTGATGGTTGCATACTCGTTTTCAAAGCAGTTCGCCGCGCCGATCCTACTTGGAACGAAACGGCGGACGATCCGCGCCAACCGGAAGCGCCACGCTCGGCCCGCCGAGCAGGTGCAGCTCTATACGGGCATGCGGACCAAGCAGTGCCGGCCGATCGGTGTGGCCACCTGCGAGACCGTAATATCGGTCCAACTCGACTTCCGGCTGCAGATGGTCCGCACCTTCAGCGGCGCGACTGTAACTCAGTTACACGCGCCCGATCCCCTGGACGCGTTCGCCCGCGCAGACGGCTTTCCTGATTGGGAGCACATGCGCGCGTTCTGGCGCGTCGCGCATGGGGAAGTTCCGTTCACCGGCGCACTGATCCGATGGACCGACTTCAAACCGGCGGCTGCATTCCATGGCTGACCGCGAAGACACCTCCCGTGATGACGGCCTGCCATGGGGATACCTCGATGAGGACGGGGTGTTTCGCGAACCGCCGAAGCCTGTGCTGCTGCGTGCCGGATACGGACCACCGCCGTTCGATATCGAAATGTCTGATGGCCGGGTGCGCCATTTCATCCACAAGCCTGGGCGGATCGCATGACCAGCGGGAGAAGCGAACATGGGTGAGGCACGACGCAAGATCGATGCCGACGCCTGTGGTATCGCCCGCCCGCGCGAACATCACTGCCCGGCGTGCCGCAGTCGCAAGATCGCCGATCTGCCAGTGACCCAGCTTGCGTCCACCATCTCGGGCCTTGATTGCGACTGGATGGGCTGCTTGGACTGCAAGGCGGTGTGGGAACCGTTCCCGGCGAATTACGTCCGCGATCCGGTGTGCGCCGAACCGTGCGACAACTGCGCCTTCCGGGCCGGCTCGCCGGAACAAGCCGACCCAGAGAGGTGGAAGGCTCTGATCGAAAGCCTCAAACCGGACGCCGGATATAGTTACTTCACCGGACGTTTCTTCTGCCACAAGGGCGTCCCGATCGACATGGCCAAGGGACCGGGGAATTTTCTGTTTCCGCAGAAACCAGTCCTGATGGACGGCGAACCCATGCGGAATCCTGACGGTTCGATTGTGACCACCGAGGACATCGCGAAGATGCGTACCTGCAGCGGGTTCCTGCGCATGTTCTGGGCGCGGATCCGAAAGGCTAACGAGGCGGCCGATGCGTGACGGCTACAACCTCGGGACCTGGCCGAACGGGCTTGCGGAATGGGTCGACGGTGACACGGCCTATCTATCGGTCGCGTTCACCTGGAAGCTCGACGACGCTTTCATGAAGGCCCAGTACTACAAGGCCCTCGGCTATCGCGTTCGCGCCGGCGGCCCGGGCATCTTCACGCGCAAGCACTATCTCGCGGACGTGGCAGAACTCGGCGGCGACAGCCCCGGCGCAATCCAGCGGCACAACCCGATGGCAACTATTGCAAGCCGCGGGTGCCCCGTCGGCTGCTGGTTCTGCATCGTCCCGAAGATGGAAGGGCGTGACTTCACGCTGCTGCCCGACTTCCCGGTGCGGCCGGTCCTCTGCGACAACAATCTTTCGGCGCTCCCATCGGAATACCAAGATCACATCGTCAGCCGCTACCAAGCCGCTGGTGTGCCGCTGCTCGATGCCAATTCGGGCTTTGAGCCGCGCACCTTTGATAGTGAGGTGTTGGCGCGCTGGACACCGATCAATCGTGGCCCCTGGCGCTTTGCCTATGACGACCAAGCGGACCGCGAGCATGTCGCACGGGTAACGAAGATGCTGGCCAATCTGCCGGCGCGCAAAAAGCAGGTTACACGCTGATCGGCAACGAGCCGTTCGCCGTATGCATGGATCGGATCAAGCAGGTGATCGGATGGGGCTGCGAACCGTATGCCCAGCCTTACATGAAACTGAACGCACTGGTCCGGAAAGCGCATGTCCGGTTCGACTGGACCGAGCGCCAACTTCGAGCCGTGCAGCGATGGGTCAACGGTCGTTTCTGGCGGTACACCGATTTCGCCGGCTACGACGCGTCGGCAAAAACCTCGCACGTTGTCGGGGCCGATACGGGAAGCCTGTTCAGCGAGGCCGCCGATGCCTGATGGCGCACAACTCGACTTGCTGGACCTGCTGACGGCCCCGCCAGTGTCGATTGAGGCGGTAAAAATCGACACGCCGCCGTCGTTTCCGTCTCGCTCCTACTGGTGGGACGAAGCGATCGCCGGCAGCGAAGCCGCAATGAACGTCCGCATCCACGTCTCCGAACATTGGACCGGCATCGTGGTCGAGCAGATCAATGATCCGGTCCTCGGCCGCCGCATCCTTTGGCACAGCGGGACCGTCACCCGCTACCCCTACACCGCAACCTGCATTCCATCTCGGACCATCTTCATGACCGCCGAGGGCGCACAGGGGATCGGCCTGCCGCTGACGATGCTGGACCGTGGCGACGGATATGTTCGTTACATGATCAAAGGACCGACAGATGTATGAACACCCTGTTCCCCAACCCGATCCAATCGATGAATTCGTAAGCGAGTGGGAAGCGGACATTTACGAGGAGGCCGCGGAAACCATAGGGCAGCTCATACAAACAGCGGTCAGAGCAAATCTCGCTTCCACATTGAAGGCAATTAGGGACGACTTCTTTTGGTATTTTGGCGGCGAGGATTTGGAGTACGTATTGAAGTTTGAAGAGAGAAAATCTCCGCTACTTGGGCTGAATGATTATCTTATTTTGATAGTGAAACCCGATGACATCGAAAGATCCATCACTGACTATTCAGACCGTAATGCGGGCGACTTCGAGACGCTAGAAAGCGGGGCCGAAGGGCTTGATAAAATTGCGGAGATTTGCCGCTCGGGCGCCGCTCGATTGCGGGCGTCGGCGGCGGAGCCGACAATCAACGAAGGACATGGCCATGGACGCTGACACCACAGACCCCACCGCTGATCATGCCACCATCGTGCCGGAACAAGAATGGGCGCTGGTCGAGATCATGGGCCATCGCCGTCACTACGGCCGCATTGCGGAGGTCAGCCGTTTCGGCGCCGTCATGCTGCAAGTCGATGAACCGACCGCAGAACCCGCCATTTTCAACCGGTTTTACTGCGCCGCGTCAGCCCTTTTCGCGCTAACCCCGTGCAGCGAGGCGGACGCCCGCATGGGCGCCGAAAGGATGCGGCCGAAGCCTTGGGTGCCTTACCGTCAACCGGCCCTACGATATCGGCGCGGCGAACGAGCCAACGACCGACCATCGCGAGAACGACCCGAACCAAAACGACATGGCCCTTTGATCGTTTGCAAGACTGCGGCCGGCCAACTGCGAGAGAATACTATAGAGTGGCCGCATTATCGCCAACCTTACAGGAAATATTCAAATGAATCTGGTTTCTACATTGGAGAAAAACGGATATAATACTACATTGCGCGCTTTCTCATGCGCGCCCATGGAGTGCCGGCAATGCCGAAGAAGCCGCAAGCCAACCGATCGAACCCCGAACCGAGGCAGGGCATCGTCGTTGTCACGCGCCCAGGACGCCCCGGCTTCTACCTCCGCGGCACTGTCCGAGGCCGCACCATCTTCGAGAGCGCCGGAACCGACAACCGCGCCCTTGCGGAAGAAGCCCGTTCGGCCCTCGAAACCGAACTGTACCGCGCCGCCATCTTCGGTGAAAAGCCGGTCGCCGAACCCATCCGGTTCAACGTCGCCGCGCACTGGTACCTGACCAACCAAGAGCATAGCGTTGCAAACAAGGCGCGCGTCGCCCGCGTGGTCAAACACTTCGGCCCGAAGGTCACCTGCGACGCCATCAGGCAAGCCGAAATCGACGAGGCGTGCACCAAACTGTGTCGCGCCGATGCGCAGCCGGCGACCAAGCTGCGGGAGGTGGTTGCTCCGGTCAAAGCGATCCTGACCCACGCCGCCCGCCGTGGCTGGTGCTCCGTGCCGGTGTTGAGCAGGATCTCGCTCTTTGATGGTCTGCCGGTCACGGAATTCGATGCGCTTCCCGCTTCCGCTTCCGGCCTGCTGTAGAGGGCGTGGGAAGTGGGCGTGGGAAGTTGGGCGGCGCAGTCGCTGTGTTGGTTGTATTGGGGGGATTGCCGCGGCGCGGTGCTGAGGTGACGGTTACGCGCGCTGGTCAGCGACTGGCGAGGCTGTAACCGTCGGCTGATTTGACGACGAGGCCGGCGGCGGTCATGGCGGCGAGGCGTTCGTAGAGGGTGATGGTGCGGACGCGGCAGGATGCCCGCAGTGCGGCGAACGGCCGTGGTTCCTCGCTGTCGGCGAGGGCCGCGGTGATGCGCTGATCGACGGAAGCCGGTTCGACACGATGCTCGGGTTGGCGATCGATCTGAATCGGTTCGAGGGCGAGAGCGTTGTCGCGCTGGATCAGTTCAAGCGTGATGCCTGGCATCGCGGCAGCGGCACGATGCTCGACGGTCAGGACGATGCGGTCGTTACTGTCGCGCCGGAGATAAAGGTTGGAATCACCCCACGCATGAAATTCCGACGATCCGCGCAGGGCCTGACCGGCGCGGATGGCGCCTGCACCCTTTTTGGCATGATGAACGAGCACCACGGCGATGGCGTGGCGGCGCTGCAGTTCGCGCAGGAAGGCAAGCAGCGGGGCGACGTCGCCACTGACATTCTCATCGATGCGATGCAGGCGCACGAACGGATCGAGGACGAGAAGGCGCGGCTTCAGCCTGGCGACGGTCTCCTCGAGCCGCGCACAGTCAGCCTCGAGATCAAGGCGCAGACTGGGTGCCGTGATCACCTGCACGTCGAGCGCGGCGAGACTGACGCCGGCCGCGGCGCAGATGCCTTCGAGGCGGCGGCGCACGATATGCAGGGCATCCTCGGCGGGATAAAGCAGGACGCGGCCGGGGCGGCTGACCGCGAAGCGGCGCAGGCAGGGCATGCCGGCGGCGACGGCGACGGCCAGATCGAGCGCGAGGAAGGATTTGCCGCATTTCGGTTCGCCGCCAATGATGCCGACGGCTTCTTCCGACCACAGCCCCTCGACGAGCCAGCGCTGTTGTTCTGGGCAATCGGCGAGGCGCCAGGCCGGCTGGACCGGAAGCTGGCTCATCGCCGGCGCCGGGTTGCCGCCTTGATCTCCCTCGCCGCGGGCACGGCGCAAGTCTCGAAGAACAGCGTCTCGTCGATCTGGCGCGCGTCACGCTGTGCGGCGGCCTCAAGCAGTTCACCCGCCATGATCATCAGCGCGCGCGGATTGCCCTGTGCATGGTCGCAGATGGCCGCGATCACCTCGGGCGTCATCAGGGCGGGTGCTCCAGCCTGCTGGATGGCGTGCCGGAGGCAGTCCTGGAGTTCCTGTGGCGTCGCGCGTTCGATCGCCATGCGCACCCGCACCCGGCTGGCAAGGGGAAGGAACTCATCGGCGCTCAGACGTTCGGCGAGACGTCCATCCCCGGCCAGCACGGTGGTCAGCAGGATATGTGCGTCGAGATCGGCGGAGGCCAGCAGGCGCAACTCGGCGAGCACGGCGGACTGCATCTCCTGCGCCTCATCGATCAGAAGCACCGGTCTGGATAGCGTGCCTTGGATGTGCGCCTGCCAGCGCTGGCGCAGGATCTTGGCGCCGCCGTAGCGGTTATGCGGGCGCAATTCGACGCCGAACAGTTCGCCCATCTCGCGATAGAAGTCGGCGATGCTGGCCTGTGGCCGGCTGATCACGCCGACCGCCACGTCGCGCTGTGCTGCCAGCGAGGCGGACAGGACACGCAAGGCCGCGGATTTGCCGCAGCCGGGCGCACCGGTAACCAGGGCGAAGCCACCTTCGCCGGCGAGTTGCTGCACCCGCCAACAGAACGATTCCAGGCGGGTGGTGAGATGCAGCGCCTCGGTCGGCACGCTGGGGGCGAACGGGTTCCATTTCAAACCATAGAGCGCCAGCATCTTGTTGTTCACGCGTCGTCTCCTTCTTCCTGGGGTCCTTCGTCCTTGGGGAGGTAGGCCGGCGGCAATCCGGTCGCGGCCTGGTTGTCGATCATTCGCGCCAGCAGCGGCCCGATGCCGCGCGCCGGCGGCGATGGTGGCGATGGCGGTGGTGTGACCGGCTCGGCGGTGACCGGCTGCAGGCTTCGGCGCCGGCCGGAGGCGTTGGCGGCCTTGTCCTGCGGGAACAGCCGGCAGAGCACCGTGCCGGTGTGTGGATCGACGAGATGGACCTGTGTCAGGTCCCAGGCGGCGAAGCGGACCTCCAGCAAGGAAAGATGCCGATAGCGATTGGGCACTTCGAAGCGGCGACCTTCGATGGCGGCGGTACAATCACTTTTGCGCAGGGTGCGCCGCTCGGTGCGGGTGAAGGCCAGTCGGAGTGCCGCGGCATCCGGGCAGGGTCGTGTCACGGAAGGGCCGGCAAGGAAGCGGGCGAGCGGCGTGTCGTCGATCTCGCTGTGACGCTTGCGATTGTAATCCTGCTCCACCCAGGCCTGCGTCGCCTCGTTGAGCCGGGCCAGGGTAAGATCGTCGACACCCTCGAGCATCGCCATCAGCCGGCCCTCGATCTGACCCCAGAATGTTTCCTGCTTGCCATTGACGTAGGGGCTGTAAGGCAGGGTCGTCTGATGCAGGATGCCGAGCCGGGCGAGGCCTTCGGTGATCTCTGTGGCGGTCATTGCGCTTCCGTTGTCGCTCATGGCCGAACGCGGCAAGCCGCGCTTCTGCATCGCCTGCGACAGGCCATGCGCAATGTTTTCGGCTGACTTCGACAGGTACCACTGCAGATGACAGGCCAGCCGCGAGCGGTCGTCCAGCACGCCGAACAGGATCGGTGTTTGCCATTCGCCGCGTGGCGTCAGCACCCTTCTGGAACCGTTATGACAATCCCAGTGCCAGAGCCCGTTGACATACTCGGCTTCGTAGCTGCGCACCTCGCGCGCCTCGAGCCGGGCCGCGGCGGCCAGCGCGCCGTCGGTCTGGCGCGTCGTCATCGGACGACGTTTGGTCAGGCCGTGCGCGGCGAGGAACCGCCGCACCGTCGGGTAGGACGGCACTGGCCGCAACTCGGACCGGGTCTCGGCCAAGGCGACAAGATTCTCGTGATGCAGCTGGGCACTCCAGCTTTTATGAGCGGCATACTGGGCCAACAGGGCCTGACGCAGCGGCGTGGTCATCGAGACCTGCTCGCCGGCATCCTGGCGCCGCTTGCGGCGCAGCACGCCGACCGGGTCATGCTGTTCGTTCCGGGCACGGTAGAGCCATCGTTCCAGGGTGGAGACGCCGAAGCGGACTGGCGCGCCGGTGGTCGGATGGCGCCATTCGCGTGCCGCCAGCTCCTCAAGAGCCGCACGCAGCGCGCCCTTCGCCGGAGGCGAGGCCAGCAACGGCCCAACCACCGCAAAGCGCAACCTCGCCCAGCGCTCATGCACCCGCGATCCGCCTCGCTCCGCCACGCCCGGCCTCCGAAACATCAACGAGCCGACGCTAGGCGCCCTCACCAAGGACCGGCAACGCGCATCCTCTGCGGATTGGCGGCGCCCGTCAGAAAGCGCGAATTGTCGACGCGCCGCCGGTCAGCGGCCCGAGGAACCGCAACAAGGCGATCAGCTGTTCGCGCACGTCGCCGGCAAAGCGCTTGAGCAGCGAGACCGGCAGGGCGGTGATGTCGATTGGTGTCGCCATCGCGGCCTTGGCGACCGCCGCGAAAGGGCCGTCGGTGAACGTCGGACGCCACCAGGCGCGCCAGCGCGCCAGCGTGCGCCGGTCAAGTCCGGGCACGACCGACAGACGTGCCAGGCGGGACGGCGTGGTGCCGAGCATCAGCGCCGAGATCAACGTCACCACGGTGGCGAGGTAGACGTGACGGCCGAGAAAGCGCAGCGAGGCCGGGGTGGTGCGCTTGCGGCAGCCATCCACCGCGCAACAGAAGCTGAAGCGCTGGGCATACTCCTGGGCTAACCCGGCGGGGCAGCCGCGCGGCTTGCGATCATACGATGCCGCATGCAGCGCGCCGCCGCAGAGCCAGCACCGCGCTGCCCGGGCGGAGGCCGCAAGGTCGCGATCAAAGATCAGGAGTTGCTCATGGAACTTGGCGTCGGCCAGCACGGCTTGATACACTATGTCCGTCCTTTGCACTGAAGTTGGCGAGATGGCCAAAATCGGACGGAATGATCTCTGCCCCTGCGGCAGCGGCAAGAAATACAAAAAGTGCTGCCTGGCCAGCGACGAGGCCGCCGCTCGTGCCGCACGTCCCGCTCAGCCGGCCGCGGCGCCGGCGCGCCGGCCGTCTTTGGCCAGCTATGTCCAGCAACACGACGAACTC
The DNA here is from genome assembly GCA_963819005.1 of uncultured Pseudomonadota bacterium. Lineage (GTDB taxonomy): Bacteria > Pseudomonadota > Alphaproteobacteria > Acetobacterales > Acetobacteraceae > Rhodopila. Next base: position 142,287 of record CAWFUL010000016.1, on the reverse strand, counting down.
GACGAACTGACCGAGGCGTCCAACGCAGTGGTCGACATGGTCCAGGCAGGCAATCTCGATGCTGCCGAACAGGCCGCCCACGAACTGCTTGCGCGCTTCCCCGATGTCCACGACGGCTACGACCGCCTCGGCATGGTCTTCGAGGCCCGCGGCGATCGTCGCCAAGCCGCCGACCACTACCGCAAAGCCATCGACGTCATCCGCAACCACCCAGACCACTACGATCCCGCGTTCGAGGCCGTCTTCCAGAAGCTTATCGACCGGCTCGAACCAAAGGCCGACACCGCCGCCAACTGAGCCAGCCGGTCCAACCCCCGCTCAGCCTTGCCGGGTGCTCAGCGGCGTCAAGGCATCCACGCCTGCGGCGCGGAGCCTCCTTGACCCCGCCTGCGCTCCCGGCACCCAACCGCGCAGGTCGGCGCCGAGGAATGGTCCGTCAGTCTCACCAAGGAATCGCCAAAACGACGACCCCATCGGACCGGCCAAGATCCATGAGGGACACGAAACGCCACCCCTCAAATTCCGTGATCAGAAAACGCCGATAACACATCCCTTTCCGTGCTCAGGCTCAGTGTTCGAGCGCATGAAGTCAGCCGGAAAGCGCACCGAATGGTTCACCCCGGAGCAAGCCGAGGCGATGATCGCCGCCGCTGCGCCGAACGCCGCCGCCTGGCTGACATTCTTTTTCTGCACCGGCGCCCGCGTCAACGAGATGATCTGCCTCGAATGGCAGGACGTTGACCTGCAGCATGCCCGCGCGGTCCTGCGCGACACGAAGAACGGCGGCGATCGTCTCGTGGACCTGCCGCCGCGCGCTGTCGCCATGCTGACCCCGCATCCCGGCCGCCGTACCGGGCGGGTGTTCCGCAACAAGCGCGGCCTGCCATACCGGGCGACAGAGGACAGCGACACCACCCCCTACGGTGGCCAGCTCAGGGATGAGTTTGCCGCGGTGATGAACGCCGCCGGGATCACCGCGAACATGACCCCGCACCACACGCGCCACTCGTGGGCAAGCTGGTCCTACGCGCTCGACCGCGACCTGCTGCGGCTGAAACAGGCCGGTGGCTGGAGCACCGTGGCCTTGGTGGAACGCTACGCCCACCTGTGCCCGCCCACGATGGCCGACGCCGTGCGGGCCTTCTGGAACCCAACCATCCGGCTCGCGGAGGCAGCATGACAACCCCGCCGCTGCTCAAAGTCCCTGGCCGCATCCGCTCGGTCGAAGACGCGTTGGCGGTCGCCGGCAAGGTGGACATGTCCGCCGTCGTCATTCTCGGCGAGACACCCGAGGGATTGCTTCTGCTGAGTGCCGGCGATGGCGACCAGCTTACCGGCGCGCAAATCCTCTGGCTGATCGAGAGCGGGCGACACCTCCTGTTCCGGCGCGAACCCTACGAAGAACCGATGCGCGGATGAGCCGGGCCAGCATCCCCTACTGGCCCCCGCGCTTCCTGTCGCGCGACGAGGCGGCTGAATACGTCGGTGTTTCCCCGGATGTATTCGATGAGTGGGTAGCCACCACCGCTTTGCCTCAGCCGCGAACGCGAGGCGAAAAGCAGGATCTGGCGACATGGGACAGAATATTGCTTGACCTCGCAAGGAAGTGGCGGCGCGAGGGCAAACTGGGATCAACGACCGGAGATCGCGAATGCCAGACGACCGAGAATTGAACGCGGCCTTCACACCCCGCCTTATGACCATCATTCGCGCGGCCCAGTCGCTTGGATGCCACCCCGAAACTCTGCGGCGGGCTGTCCGCAGCGGAACTCTGTCTTGCTATCGTTTTGGCGGCTGCACGCGCATATCGCCCGACCAACTGCAGGCTTACCTGGAAAGTGCCCTATGCCTCGCCCACGACACGAAGGCCCTCAACTCGTCAAACGCCGAGGACTCTGGTACATCCAATGGTTCGAAGACGGAAATCGCCGCCGCGCTTCGACTGGAACGGCGGATGAACGCGGCGCTCGACAGTCCCTTGCGGACTTCGAAGCCAAACTTGAGTATCATCCGCTAAAGCTGGCCCTCTCGGAAGCGTTAGACCGTTACATCAAGGCGCGCGAGCCAAAGGTCATGGCGCTAAGCCGATCCAAGGAGGCGGCGGTCGCGCTCAAGGCGGTATTCGGTGATCTTCGGGTGGATCAAGTGAGCCAGTCGCAATGGGACCGCTATGCCGCCAATCGCGTCACCCAACCGCCTGCCCGATCGAAGGACAAGGCCACCCACAAGCCACGCCCGGTGTCGCCCGGCACTCTCCGGCGCGAGTTCAACGTCCTGCGCGCCGCACTGCGGCTGGCGTGGCGGGACGGCTTTCTGGTCAAACCGCCGACGCTGGAACCACCCGCCGACAGCGCGCCCCGTGATCGTTTCCTCACCAAGATTGAGGCGCGCAAGTTGCTGGACGCGTGCGAGACGGCCCACGTTCGCGTGTTCATGGCGCTGGCGTTCACCACCGGCGCTCGGAAGTCCTCGATCCTGTCCCTAACGTGGGATCGCGTGAACTTCCAAACTGGAATGATCGACTTTCAGGAGCCTGGCCGGACACTAACGAAAAAGCGGCGGTCCATCGTGCCGATCGGCGCCATCGCGCTGCCGGTCTTGGAAACGGCGCGGATGATGGCGCAGTCAGAATACGTCGTCGAATACAACGGCAAGTCGGTGCCGACCGGGCTGCGCTGGTCGTTCCGTAAAGCCTGCACCCGCGCTGGACTGAACTGGATGCCGACGCCACACCACATCAAGCACTCAGTGGCGTCATGGTTCGCGATGGACAAGGTACCGATTGATCAAGCCGCCGATTGGCTTGCCACCGATCCCAACACATTGAAGCGGGTCTACCGGAAGTTCGATCCGACGTATCTACGCGCGGTGGCTGGGGCGCTCGACTTTTAGGTCCAAGAGACGTCGTAGCGGTCCAAGTGGACCCCTACGTCCAAACCCTCCATCACTAAGTATTTGATTTAATTGGCGTCCCGTACGAGATTCGAACTCGTGTTACCGCCGTGAAAGGGCAGTGTCCTAGGCCTCTAGACGAACGGGACCAACCGGCGCAGCACGGGTCTCCCCGCGGGCCGGCGGTGAGTAGCGGACCCTCCCGACCCGGTCAAGCGTCACGTCAGGCAACACGCGGGCACGCCACCTCAGGCTACCGCCGCGTCGGCAATAACAAAGCACGGGCTGACCGACCCGTTCCATTCCTCCGCCCGCAGGTTCCCCGCCAGATGCAGCGCCACGCCGCTCCCCCGGGCCAGCAACGCATCCGCCAGCGCGCCCTGCCCAGCCCGGAACAGCATCGCCTTCAGCCGAGGTCCGCCGCCCTCCCCTTCCAGGAACGCCCGGATCGAGTTCGCCTCCTTCCCCACCCGGTCGGCGCGCACCACCCTGGCGCGGTGCAGCACCAGCATCGGCTCCGGATTGCCGGCTCCGAACGGCGCCAATCGCTCCAACTGCCGAGCCAAGTCCGTTGTCGCCCCGGCCACAGTTACCGTCGCCTCCACGGTCAACGCCGCCGCGTCAGGCAGCGCGCACGCAGCTGCCAGCCGCTCATTCAAAAACGCTCGGAACTCATCCACCCGCTCGGCCCGTAACGAGAAGCCGGCGGCCATCGCATGACCGCCCCCGGTCTCCAGAATCCCGGCGTGACGCGCGGCAATGACAGCGGAGCCCAGGTCCAACCCGGCGACTGAACGGCCCGATCCCTTGCCAAGCCCGTCGGCAATGCCGGCGACGCAGGCTGGACGGTTGAACTTCTCCTTGATCCGGCCCGCGACGATGCCGACTACGCCCGGGTGCCAGGTCTCGCCTACCACCAGGACCACCGCTTGCCCCGCAGCCACCTGCGCCTCGGCCGAGGCCATTGCGGCATCCATGATCCCGGCCTCGACGTCCTGCCGCTGACGGTTCACCGCATCCAGCTTTTCCGCCAGCGCCAGGGCCTCGACACGGTCCTCACTCAGCAGCAGCCGCAATCCCAGGTCGGCCTCGCTGATCCGTCCCCCGGCATTGATGCGCGGCCCCAGAGCAAACCCGCAAGTGGAGGCATTCAGCTTGTCCCTGGCCTGGGTCACATCCAGCAGCGCAGCGATCCCTGGCCGTGTCCGCCGGGCCATCACCTTCAACCCCTGCGCCACCAACGCGCGGTTCACGCCAGTCAACGGCATCACGTCACAGACGGTGGCCAAGGCGACCAGGTCCAGCAACCCGATCAGATCCGGTTCCGTCCGGGCGGCAAAATGCCCCAGCCGCCGCAGCGCACGCACTGTCGCAACCGCCGTCATGAACGCCACTCCGGCCGCGCACAGCGAGGTCAGGCCAGACCCGCAGTCCAGTCGGTTCGGATTGACGGTGGCGAGGATGGCGGGCGGCGGCCCCTCCGCCTTGTGATGATCCAGCACGATCACGTCCGCCTGACCGGCCACCGCCGCCAGCACGACGGCCGCAGCCGTCCCGCAGTCCACGCACACAATCAAACCCGCACCCCGAGCGACCAACGACCTGAGCGCGGGCTCGTTCGGTCCATACCCTTCCAGCATCCGGTCCGGCACGTGATGGTGCACCACACACCCCAGCCCACGCAGGAAGCACACCATCAGGGCCGAACTGCACGCGCCGTCCACGTCGTAATCGCCGAACACCGCCACCGTCTCGCCGGCAACCACCGCCTGAGCCAGCCGGTCCGCCGCCACGTCCATGTCGACCAGCGTCGAGGGATCCGGCAGCAGCGCCCGCACAGTTGGCTCCAGGAAATTGGGCGCGCTGTCGATGTCGATCCCACGGCCGGCCAGCAGACGCCCGACAATCTCCGGCAATTCCAGCCGCTGGGCGATCCCGAATGCCACCCGGTCCTCGCCGGTCCGCCACTCCCACCGGCGCCCGCACAGGCTGCTGGCGACGCCCAGGACGGGGTCGGTCACACCCCCATCTCCCTAGGTCGGCGTCCAGGTCTTCTGCGCGAAGTTGTGGTGCGCCTCGATGAACCGCACGGTGCCGGAGTGGCTGCGCATCACGATGGAATGCGTAATCGCGCCACCGGGGCTCCATTTCACGCCGCGCAGCATGGCGCCTGTAGTCACACCGGTGGCGGCGAACATGACGTCACCCTTGGCGAGCTCCTCGCACGTGAACACCCGCTTGGGGTCGGCATGTCCCATGTTGCGGACACGCTCGATCTGCTCGTCTGTCTCGTATTGCAGGCGCCCCTGCATCTGGCCACCGACGCAGCGCAGGGCGGCCGCGGACAACACGCCCTCCGGGGCGCCGCCGGCGCCCATGTAGATGTCGATCTGGGAATCCGGTAGCGCCGTGGCGATCACCCCGGCCACATCGCCGTCGCTGATCAGAACGACCCGGGTGCCAGCCTCGCGGCAATGGGCGATCAGCGACTCGTGCCGATCGCGATCCAGAATGCAGGCGACAAGGTCAGACCTGTCACATTTCTTCGCGCGCGCCAGGTTGCGAAGGTTGGACGCCACCGGGTCGTCAAGGTTCACCACCCCGTCCGGCAGCCCACCGCCTACAGCGATCTTGTCCATGTAGATGTCAGGCGCATGCAGGAAGTTGCCTTTGTCGGCCAGCGCCAGCGTTGCCATGGCGTTCGGGCCGCCCTTCGCCGTGAGCGTCGTGCCCTCCAGCGGGTCCACCGCGATATCCATCTCCGGGCCGCCGGCGCCAACCTTCTCGCCAATGAACAGCATCGGCGCCTCGTCCATCTCGCCCTCGCCGATCACCACCGTGCCGTTGATCGCCACCGCGTCGAACGCCTTGCGCATCGCCTCAACCGCTGCCCCGTCCGCCTCGTTCTTTTTGCCGAGACCGATCCAGCGGGATGCCGCCAGCGCTGCGGCCTCGGTCACCCGGACCAGTTCCAGGGCGAGGTTGCGGTCGGTCATCGTGCCTGGCAGCGGCTTGGTATTGGGAGCCATTCATTCCTCCTGGAGTTGGGTCGCGGTTCGAGTTTGCAATCTTGTTAGCACGTGGATCGCGCCCTGTTAGCACGGACCGCGCGACAGGGGCAGTTACGGGTGTGGTCGAATCGCGGAAGACGCGTAAGGTCGCGACCTAAACGAATGAAATTGAATCGACCGTTCGCGAATAGTTCTTGTCTACCGTGGCGTTACGGAACATAACAGATACGCGGTTGCATGTTAGGTTGAGTAGCACAAAGATAAAATCATACACGTATTGGTTGCATATCGCCGCCTGTCCGTGTAATTCATAGGAGTGACGGTAGCGTGGCAAAAGCAGAACCAGGGATCATTCCGATGGAAAAGAACAAGGCGCTCGATGCCGCGATGGCACAGATCGAACGGGCCTTTGGCAAAGGCTCGATCATGCGCATGGGCTCCCGCCCTGGCGACGAGCACATCGAAGTCATCCCCTCCGGTTCGCTGGGTCTCGACCTCGCACTCGGCATCGGTGGCATGCCGCGCGGCCGCATTATCGAGATCTACGGACCGGAAAGCTCCGGCAAGACCACGCTGGCGCTGCACGCGATCGCCGAAGCGCAGAAGCGTGGCGGCACCTGCGCCTTCGTGGACGCGGAGCACGCGCTGGACCCGATCTATGCCCGCAAGCTGGGCGTCGACGTTGACAATCTACTGATCAGCCAGCCCGACGCCGGCGAGCAGGCGCTGGAAATCACCGACACGCTGGTCCGCTCTGGCGCAGTTGATGTCCTGGTGATCGACAGCGTTGCCGCTTTGGTGCCGCGCGCCGAACTGGAAGGCGAGATGGGCGATAGCCACATGGGCCTCCACGCGCGGCTCATGAGCCAGGCTCTGCGGAAAATCACCGGCAGCGTCAGCCGCAGCAACTGCATGCTGATATTCCTGAACCAGATCCGTATGAAGATCGGCGTGATGTTCGGCAATCCGGAGACCACCACAGGCGGCAACGCGCTGAAGTTCTACGCCTCAATCCGGCTGGAAATCCGCCGCATCGGGCAGATCAAGGAACGCGACGAGGTCGTCGGCAACCAGACCCGCGTTAAGGTGGTTAAGAACAAGCTGGCGCCGCCGTTCCGGCAGGTGGAGTTCGACATCATGTATGGCGAGGGCATCAGCAAGGTCGGCGAGCTTTTGGACCTTGGCGTGAAGGCCGGCGTTGTGGAAAAGTCCGGCGCATGGTTCAGCTACGACAGTCAACGCATCGGCCAGGGCCGGGAAAACGCAAAGACCTTCCTGCGCGAACACCGCGCGATGGCCGACACGATCGAGGTCAAGGTGCGCGAGCAATCGGGCGTTGTCGCCAACTCCATGATGGCCTCGGCGGATGAGGCTGAAGAAGCCGAAGCGGCTGAATGATTCGATCCTCGGCGACCTCGCGCTTTCGGATGATGACCACGCACTGATCGCCGCGGCGAACGCTGTGCTGGAACGGCACTACCGGACGTTCTGGCACACCGTGGCAGCGGCGATCCGCACCAAGGACGGCCGGATCTGGACAGGAGTGCATATCGGCACCACGGTCGGCAGGCTGGCGATCTGCGCCGAGGCCGTGGCGTTCGGGCGATCGGTCCTCGAAGGCGACGGCACGATCGACACCGCGGTGGCGGTCCGCCACCCAAAGCCGGAGGAGGAGGATCGCGAACTCGCCGTCGTGTCCCCCTGCGGCGGCTGCCGCGAGATGATCATGGATCACGCGCCCGAAGCCAGGATCATCCTGAAGGATGGAGACGGGCTGATTAAGCTGCCGATCCGGTCGCTGCTGGCGCTGCCTTACCGGCGGTAGAGGGGCCCGAACCGAATACCGCCGGTGGCGATGACCGTGCTGCTGAAACCGTTGGATGGTGATCGAACCGGTGGGTTACAGACGCGTAAACCGAAGCAGTCACCGACGCGACAGGCAATCAGGCCGTTGGCTGCAACATCGCCAGCTTTGCCCCGTTCAATCATCGTTGAGCTCATGAACCATCCCACGGCCGTCCATAACGGACTCGTAACCGGCTGATGGCCTACTCGGCCGTGGTGAGAAGCCGTGATCAGCCTGCCCGTTGGAGCCTCTATCGACCGATCAGCCGGCGAGAGCCCGATGTTGCCACAGGTGTCAGGTTTCGGCTAGGTTCAAAACTGGCGAGTGTATCCCTCTGTTTCTTCAGGGATATTAATAGCAGGCCAATTCCGATCGGGGGCGAATTCGATGGGTAGCTATAGAGACTGCGGAGATCAAGACCGATACACCCTTGGAATCTCCACCGAGCCGCGTGGCAGCGACCTTTTCATCTGCATCGGTCATGGCGGCTATAATGAAAAGGCCGCCAGGTTCACGACGGTGCCAGACGGCAGCCAAATCTATTTCTACAACGGGCACGATACCGCTCTTGATAGTGAACAAGTCGAGGATTTATTAGCAAATCCGCTTGGCAGCGTGATTGCGCCGGTGAAAAGCATAGCGGGCGGGGCCGCTCGGGTGTGGGACTACGCCATAAAGCCTTTCAACCTCTTGCAAAAAGGCGATTCCAAGTTGCCGAAACAATATTTGATGGCTTGGGGTGACATGGCGGCGAAGCCGGGCCATCCCACCAACGATGTGCTGGTTATGAATATCTACAGTAATGTCTACAAATCGCAGTCGACAGAGTTGGTACATTTGTCAGACATTATTAATCTTGTACCAGGCTACACACGGTACCACTGGTGCTGCTGTCGCAAAATTTTCGGCGTCGCGGAGGATTCTTTCCGGTCCTATAACCAAAAACTGAGTGCCACATGAGGAGAACTTGGATGATCAGGCCGGATTAAACTACCAGCGCCCCTCACCCACCTTCCTCGCCATAAAGCGCGTCCTCTTCAACCACCGCAGCCTTAGCCTTGCCCATCAACCCAGCCCGCCCGCGCGCCCCGAACATCCTCCCCCGAGCCGGTGTCAGTGGCGCGAACTGCCCGAACCCCCGCCGTATCGGCATATCGTCATACACCGCCTCCATGCCGCCCCGCATGAAGTACGCCTCGTGCCAAAACCCCGTCCCACCAGACGAGCGAAGAAAATTCCGCCACCAGTCCCGATGCGGTGACGAACGAGTCCAAGCCTCCAGCGTATCGAAATCTCGCCAGTATTGCCGCATCCCGACGTGCGGCGGCAGCAACGAAAACATAAAACTTTCATGCAACAAAAGCCCATCCGGCTTCTGCTTCGCCGAATCCCCTATCTGCGACCCCAGACCAAGCACCGTCTTGACACCGGTCCACGCGTTGACCCGCATCCCCAGGTAAATCACCACCAGATCAGGATACGCCGACAGATCCACGGTCTGTCGCTCGACCTTGCCTGCCACGACCCTTCTCACCTCCACCAAAAACTATGCCGACGTTACCCGGAACCGCCGATACCCCTCCGCGCGCAACCCGCACGCCGGACAATCGTTACATCCCCGCCCCCAGGGATGCAGCAACTCCCGCTCCCCGCGATAGCACGTGTGAGTCGCATCCACGATCATATCGACAAGCGCATCGCCGCCCAACGCTGCCGCCATCCCCCACGTCGCTGCCTTGTCCAGCCACATAAGCGGCGTGTGCAGCACGAAACGCCGCTCCATCCCCAGGTTCAGCGCGACCTGAAGGGCCTTGATCGTATCATCCCGGCAATCCGGATACCCCGAGTAATCCGTTTCGCACATCCCACCAACGATGTGGCGCAGCCCCCGCCGGTAGGCCAGAGCCGCAGCGAACGTTAGAAAGACGATGTTGCGCCCGGGCACGAACGTATTCGGCAACCCGCCCGCGTCCATCTCGATCGCCACATCCCGCGTCAGCGCCGTATTGGACAGCTCCCCTAGTGAGGCGAGGCTGAAGGTATGATCCTCGCCCAGCCGAGCCGCCCAGATTGAGCTATACAAGCCTAGCCAAGCGCGGACGGCGCCGCGGCAGTCAAGCTCCACACGATGCCGCTGCCCATAGTCAAATCCCACCGTCTCGACCAAATCGTATCGATCGAGCGCCCACGCCAAACACGTCGTGTGGATATCCTGGCCCCCGGAGAACAATACCAGCGCGCCGTCCTGCTCCGCCATGACGCTGTCTCCCATTACCCGCCGGACGACGACACCCAGGGGTCGGTAGCCCACAACCTCGCCAGTTCCGCTTGTTCCGCCTGCATCTCCGCGACCCACGTGGCTCCGTCATGCCACATGACATGATAACCCCTGGCCTCAGCCTGGTCGCGGAAATCCTCGTCCTCGGCGACGGCGCGCATTGCCGTTTCCAACCGTCCGACCACGTCGTCTGGCGTCCCGACCGGCACGCCGATGCCACGCCCGATAAACGCTGCAAGCGGGATGCCCGCCTCGTTCAGCACCGGCGTGTCCGGCAGCACGCCAAAGCGGCGCCGCGCGGCCAGGCCGATGGCGGAAAGGTTGCCGTCATGGATGCCGTCGATCACATCCGACAACCCCAGCGCAGCCGCCGAGACATTCCCCGCCAGCACTGCCTGATACGCCGCCGCCGCCGAGGGAAACGTCACGATGTTCAGCCGCGCCTGCGCCAGCGCCTGCAGCCGCAGCGCCGCCAGATGCGGCGGACTGCCCGCCGGCGGCGTCCCCAGCGGCATAGCATCGGCGTCGTTGCCCGCCTTCTGGATCACATCCTGCACCGAGGTCACCGGGTCGCTAACCGGCGAGACGAACGCAACCGGCTCCCGCTCCATCATCCCAACCAGCCGGATGCGCCTCGCAAGCGTGGGATCGCTGCGGTCGATCATCCGCGCCGGCAAGGTCGGAGTTGTAACCCAGCCCACCGCGGCACCGGTCGGCGGCGCATCGGCCAGCGCTGACAGCATTGTCCATCCTGCCTCACCCGGCAGGTTGCGAATGCCGACCAGCCCGGACCCTAGATGACTCTCGAAGCACGTCACGAAATCGTGGCCGATCGTGTCTGCGCCCGATCCGGCCGGCGCCCCGACCATCACGGTGATCGGCTGCTCCGCCGCCCCAGCCGGGGCGACAGCCGCCAATGACAGGCCGCCCAGCAAACCCAGCCGGCGGGTGATCACCGCTGCGTCGCTGGCTTGCTTTTCGCCACGGGTGGCGTCGGTGCCGCTGCGTCGCGCCTCAGACGGCGCTCGCCCAGGAACAGCAGGATCGGTGCAGCAATGAAAATCGACGATGACGTGCCGACGACGATCCCGAACAGCATCACCCACGCGAAGCCACTGATTGATTCGCCGCCAAACAGCGCCAGAGGCAGGCTCGCCAGGAAAACAGTCATGGAGGTGCCCAGCGTGCGATTCAGCGTCTCGTTGATCGACAGGTCAATCAGGTCGCGCAGCGGCATTGATTTGTATTTGCGCAGGTTTTCCCGCACCCGGTCGTAGACCACCACCTTGTCGTTGGTGGAATAGCCCAGGATCGTCAGAATCGCCGCAACCATGACCAGGTCGAACTCGATCCGCGTCAGCGCCAGGAAGCCGATCGCCTTGGTGATATCCAGGATCAGCGTCACCACCGCACCCACGGCGAACTGCCACTCGAAGCGGAACCAGATGTAGACCAGGATCATCACCAGGCTGATACCCAGCGCCAGCAGGCCGTTGCGGAACAGCTCCGCCGAGACACTGGCGCCCACGGCGTCCGTGCGCATGATCTTCACGCCTGGCACACCCTTTTCCAGCGCGTCACGCACCCGCGCGACCGCCGCCTGCGTAGCCTGCTCGCTGCGCTGAGCGCCGAGCCTGATCAGCACTTCCGAGGCATCGCCGAAGCGCTGCACACCCTGGTCCGAAATGTGTTCGGCCGCCAGAGCGGCGTGGATCTGTCCGAAATCGGCCGGCCCGTCGGTGCGGACCTCCATAACCACCCCGCCAGAGAAATCGATGCCCAGGTTCAGCCCGGGATAAAAGAACAGGATCACCGAAGCGGTGGACAGGATGGCCGAAACGATCAGGCCCATATAGCGCCCGCGCATGAACTTGATGTTCGTATTGTCCGGCAACAGCCGCAAAAGGGGTCGGATGAACATGGGAACCCCTATACCGGCAACAGCTTGGGCCGGTTGGCCACATACCAGCGTGATACCAGCAGCCGTGTCAGCATCCAGGCGGTGAATAACGACGTTGCGATCCCTACCGTGATCGTCACTGCGAACCCGCGCACCGGCCCCGATCCAAATGCGAACAGCATCACGTGCGCCAGGAACGCGGTGGCGTTGCTGTCGAAGATGGTGCTGTAGGCGCGCCGGAACCCGTGCTCCAGCGCCTGCAACGGCGGCCGTCCATTCTTCTGCTCCTCGCGGATCCGCTCATTGATCAGAATGTTGGCATCGACCGCCATCCCCAGCGTCAGCAGGATACCCGCCATGCCGGGTAATGTCAGAGTCGCCTGCAGCAGTGACATAACGGCCAGCATCAGGATCAGGTTCACCACCAGCGCCAGGTTCGCGAACCAGCCGAACAGCCCGTAGAACACTCCCATGAACACGATCACCAGCACGAACCCGGTCACCAACGAAATCGCCCCGGCGCGTATGCTGTCCGCCCCCAACTCCGGCCCCACGCTGCGCTGCTCAATCACTGTCAGCGGCGCCGGCAGCGCTCCCGCCCGCAGCAGCACCGCCAGATCGTTGGCCGAGGCCGCGGTGAACGACCCGCTGATTTGACCGCGCCCGCCGGTAATCGCCTCCCGGATCACCGGCGCCGAGATCACCTTGTCATCCAGCACGATCGCAAACCTATGATTTACATTCGCTCGGCTGATATCGGCGAAACGCCGCGCGCCCACCGAATTGAATGTGAAGTTCACCACCCAGTCCCCGGTTTCGGGGTTGGTGCCGGCCCGCGCATCCGTGAGGTCGGCGCCATCGACGTCGATCCGCTTGCGCACCGCGATCTTCTCGCCCGGCCGGTCCTGCATCTGCAGATAGTCGTCGCCCGGCGGAGGCGGCCCGCCGCTCGCTGGATTGGCATTCTCATCGACCAGCCGGAACGTCATGTGCGCCGTCTTGCCGATCAGTTGCTTGATCCGGTCTGGATCTCCCACGCCCGGTAGTTGCACGACGATCCGGCTGTTGCCTTGCTGTGCGATCTGCGGATCCAGCACACCCGTCTCGTCGATGCGGCGACGGACAATCTCGATCGACTGCTGCACCGCTCCACTCGCCCGGGCCGCCAGCGCCACAGGTGACAGCGTTAGGGTGATCGTACCATCCGCCGATGAACCAATCGACATATCCGGTGCGCCTGTGGCCGAGTCCTGGCCGATCAGCGGCTTGATCGCGTCGACCGCGGCATCAGTCTTGGTCGAGTCCTTGACCCGCAACAGGATCCGGTTCTGATCCGGCTGCGCCTCCAGCGTCTGGTAGAAGATGTTCGCATTCCGCAGCGCAGTGCGCACGCCGTCCAGCAGACTGTCCAGCCGCTCCTTGGTGACCGCGGCCATGTCCACTTCCAGCAGCAGGTAGCTGCCGCCGCGCAGATCCAGGCCAAGGTGCACCGTCCGCCAAGGGATCCATGGCGCTGGGGCCGGGAACAGGTTGGGCAGGCCAAGCAGCAGCCCCAGCAGACACACGCCCAGAACCAGGGCGGTCTTCGTGCGACTGAAATACATCATCCTTGAACGCGCGGGGCTCCCACAAACCAAACCGATCTTTCGGCGGCGGTCCTATGCGCCGGGGTCAGCCAGATTGTCCAGTGCTTGTCGGGGCAAGCACGCTTGTCCGCCTGGCTGGATTTCCTATCCAGTCAGGATGCGTTGGTCTCGGGCTGGTTCACCCATCCCTTGGAGCAGATATGAGCCGTGGCTGCCGCCACCTCCGCGGGTATGGCTTTTCAGCACCACAACAGGACGGAATTTTACAAGCTCCAACCGGGTCAGAAAGCCGCTGACAGGGAGCTGACAGGTACGAGTTGTCACAATCGTAAGCGCTCGCTCTAGATCACCAAGAGCACGGGACAAGGTGACATGCGGCACGCATGAACCGGCCCGATAGTGCGGATGGATAGCAACCTCGGGCAGTGCGGCTTGAAGGGCGGTGTTACCGTCCAGGAGTTCCGGCGTGACGACCGGGGCCGCGCACAAGATGGAGGTGGGCCCGGGAAAGCAGCCGAAGTCCGCCAACGCAACCGGCAAGGCACACCAAGCGGGCACGACCCGTTCCAACGCCTCGGCCAACTGTTCGACAGACGTGCTGTCCGGATAAATTGCAAGAGAGATGTGGGGCGTATAGCCAAGCTGGTCTCGGTCGGAGTCTATTTGCTGCTCGGCAGGCGTCGGTCACAGGTCCTCCAGCGGCCTTGCGCTGGCGCGGTCGAAGCAGAGGGTGACGGCAAACGGCATGCGGTACCATGCATCGCCCACGCAGAGCCTCAGTGTCTCCGGCAAAGTCTGCAGAGCCTCAGTGTCTCCGGCAAAGTCTGGAGCATGGGAGCTTTGAGGATCGGATGACCAGCCCCGACAATCCGTAGACCAATCCCGCGACGATCTGTCGAGCGGCCTTCGCGGGACGGGTCGCCACGATGGCGACCCGTCCCGCGGCGTCATCCGGTTGCTCCACGATTGACGTAGCGGCGACTTGTTCGCCATTGGCGCTGCCACTACGGTGCCGCCCGCACGCCACTCCCCACGGGACCCCCAATGACCCAGCCGGCAGTCTACCAGCGCGTTCTGTTAAAACTATCCGGGGAAGCGCTGATGGGCAGGCGCGAGTACGGGCTGGACACCGAGATGGTCGGCGCTATCGCCAAGGATATCGGCGACGTCGCCCACATGGGCGTTCAGGTGTCGGTCGTCATTGGCGGTGGCAACATCTTCCGCGGCGTGTCCGGCGCCGCCTCCGGGATGGACCGCGCGCAGGCCGACTACATGGGTATGCTCGCAACCGTGATGAACGCCCTAGCGATGCAGTCGGCCCTGGAAAAGCACAATATTCCCACGCGGGTTCAGTCGGCTATTCCGATGTCTTCAGTCTGCGAGCCCTACATCCGCCGCCGCGCGGAGCGGCATATGGAAAAGGGACGCGTGGTGATCTTCGCCGCCGGCACCGGAAATCCGTTCTTCACCACCGACACCGCCGCCGCCCTGCGGGCGGCGGAAATGCACTGCAACGCGCTGTTGAAAGGCACACAGGTCGATGGAGTCTATTCCGCCGACCCGCGGAAGGTTGTGAACGCTACCCGGTATGACCAATTGACTTATTTGGACGTATTGGCCAACGACCTCGGTGTCATGGACGCGGCGGCAATCAGCCTGGCGCGCGAGAACCATCTGCCGATCATCGTTTTCAACATCCATGCGCCCGGCGCCTTCGCGCAGGTGATGCGCGGCGAAGGTGCGTTTACCCGCATCGTCGAAGCAGAACTCTAACGGGAGGCAGTCGTGGCCGCCGCCGATCTGAACAGTCTGAAACAGGATCTGACCCGCCGCATGGACGGCGCGATGGAAACGCTGCGCCGCGAATTTGCTGGGCTGCGGACGGGCCGGGCCCACCCCGGCCTGCTGGAGCCGGTGAAAGTGACGGCTTACGGGACCGAAATGCCACTCAACCAGGTCGGCACGGTCGGCACGCCGGAACCACGGATGCTCACCGTACAGGTTTGGGACAAATCAATGGTCTCCGCCGTCGAAAAAGCTATTCGAGATTCCGGCCTGGGCCTTAACCCGGCCGCAGACGGCATGATTGTACGCGTGCCCATTCCGCAACTGACAACGGAACGCCGCAACGAACTCGCCAAAACGGCGCATAAATATGCCGAGGGCGCCAAAGTCGCCGTACGTGGCGTGCGTCGCGACGGCATGGAGCAGATCAAGGCGCACGAGAAAAAACACGAGATCGGTGAGGACCTTGCGAAGAACTGGTCCGAGGATGTGCAGAAACTCACCGACCAATATATCAAAAAGGTGGACGAAGCGTTGGCAGACAAGGAAAAGGATATCAGGCAGGTATAAAGCGAGTCCTGACCAGCAATGCCTGTCACCACGCAGCCGATTACGGACGTTTGTACCCAGCCCACGCCGGCCAATGCGGCCCGGGCGGGCGTGCCGGCTCACGTTGCCATCATCATGGATGGCAATGGCCGCTGGGCCGCCTCACGAGGCTTGCCGCGGGTTGCGGGGCACCGTGAAGGGGCCCGGGCCGTCCGTCGCACCGTCGAAGCCGCGATCCGCGCCGGCGTGTCCTGGCTGACCATCTATGCCTTCAGCAGCGAAAACTGGCGCCGCCCGGCCGGCGAGATCCTTGATCTGACTGGCCTGCTGCGCCGCTACCTGCAAACCGAGATCGACGAACTGAAATCCAATGGTGTCCGGCTGCGGTTCATCGGCGATCGCCAGCGCTTCGACCCGGATATCCAGTCGGACCTGCAAGTCGCGGAGCATGACACCGCGCGCAACATGCGGCTGAACCTGACCGTCGCGTTATCCTATGGCGGACGCGCCGAGATTGTCGCTGCCGCGCGCGCCGCCGCGTTGGCCGTTAAAAGCGGCGCCGTCGACCCAGACAAACTGGATGAGGACCTTTTCGAAGGCTTCCTCGATACCGCTGGTACGCCCGACCCCGACCTGATCATCCGCACCTCCGGCGAGCAGCGACTTTCGAACTTTCTGCTGTGGCAGTCCGCCTACGCCGAACTCAGTTTTCTGGAGGTGCTCTGGCCTGATTTCGACGAGTTCCACTTTGCCGCCGCGCTCGCCGACTACGCCCGGCGGGAGCGGCGGTTTGGCGCTCGGTCTGGGTGAGGGGACGGTCGTCATGGGCGCCGCGTCGTCGCGGTGGAACGATCTGGGCATCCGGTTCCTATCTGCCGCGGTCATGGTCCCAATCGCTCTCGGCTGCATCTGGATCGGCGGCGTCGCGTTCGCGGCACTGGTAGCGTTGATCGCCGTCGGCATGGCGCTGGAATGGCTCCGGCTGTGCCAGTCACGGATGGGGCCGCGGCACATGCTGATGTTCGCCGCCCTCCCGGTCGCGGTGGGTCTGGCTGCCATCAGACAATCCGTCCTGGCGTTGGCGCTGCTGGTACTGATCACGATGATCGGCTGGATAAAGCGCGACTCCTCCGAACACGGTCGGATCCTGCCGTTCGGGATCCCCTATCTGGGACTTGGTGCCGTCGCGCTGGTCTGGCTGCGCACCGAACCGGTCGACGGCCGAAGCCTTGTTGTGGTGCTGCTGCTGGTGATCTGGGCGACCGACATCGGCGCCTACCTAGTCGGCCGAGCGGTGGGTGGTCCAAAGCTGGCGGGGCGGATATCGCCGGGAAAAACCGTGTCGGGCGCGATCGGCGGCCTGCTGGCCGCGATGATTGTCGGATGGGCAGCGGCGACCATCCTCGGCGCCGGTGGTTTCGCATTGGGCGCCGCCTTTGTCGCAGGCGTGGTCAGTTGCGTCGGACAGGCCGGGGATCTGTTCGAGAGTGGCCTGAAACGGCATTTCAAGGTCAAGGACTCCGGCACCCTTATCCCCGGCCATGGTGGCTTGCTGGACAGGCTCGATGCCGTGCTCGCCGCTGCCCCCGTTGCGGCCCTACTGGCGCTCCTGCACGAAGGTGGAGTAATCCCTTGGTAATGGACGATGAGAAATCTGCCAAACCCGCGCCCCGCCCCGTCCGCTCCGTTTCGGTGCTGGGTAGCACCGGCAGCGTCGGCACCCAGACAATCGACCTGTTACTGGCTGAACCGGATCGCTTCAACGTGCGAGCGCTGGTGGCGAACCGGAACGCCGACCGGCTTGCCGCACAGGCGATCGCATTGAAAGCCGAGTGCGCCGTGGTTGCCGATCCGGACTGCTACGCCGCGCTGCGCGATGCCCTGGCGGGAACCAACATCCATGTCGCGGCAGGACCGCAGGCGGTGATCGACGCAGCCGCCATGGAAGCTGACTGGACCATGGCCGCGATTACCGGCGCCGCCGGCCTGGCCTCGACGCTCGCCGCCATCCGCCGCGGTGCCTATGTGGCGCTAGCCAACAAGGAAGCCTTGGTCTGCGCTGGCGACGTCATGCTCCGGGCCGTCCAGGAAGCCGGCGCGACACTTTTGCCGGTGGATTCCGAACACAACGCTATCTTCCAGTCCCTGGCCGACGGCAATCGCGCCGCTGTCGAGAAAATCGTGCTGACCGCGTCCGGCGGCCCGTTCTGGACGAAGACGCTGGAGGAGATGCGCCGCGCAACCCTCGAAACCGCGCTGAAGCATCCGGTCTGGTCGATGGGGGCAAAGATCAGTATCGACTCCGCCACGATGATGAACAAAGGGCTGGAGGTGATCGAGGCCGCTCGGCTGTTCGGTCTGCCGGAAACCGCCATCACCGTTGTGGTCCATCCCCAGTCGGTGATCCACGGCATGGTCCACTACCACGACGGATCGATCATGGCGCAGCTTGGCTCACCCGACATGCGAATCCCCATCGCCCATTGCCTGGCATGGCCGGAGCGGATGGCTACCGCCTCGCCCCGCCTCGACCTCGCGCAGATCGCCCGCCTGGAGTTCTTTGCGCCCGACGTGGTCCGCTTCCCAGCGCTGCGCCTGGCGCGGGAGGCATTGCAGGCCGGCGGTGGAACCCCCACCATCCTGAATGCGGCCAACGAGGTTGCGGTCGCCGCCTTCCTGCAACGCCAGATCGGTTTCCTTGATATCGCGGACACAGTCGATCGTGTACTTCAGCAAATGGGAACGCCGCCGGCCGATTCCCTCGATGATGTTATCCGCCTCGACACCTCCGCCCGCCACTCCGCGCGGCAGTTGATGCCCCCACGCGCCGCCTGACACACGTTCCCAGACCCAAAGGCCCACCACAGTGCTCACCGCAATACCGGACGTCTTCCGCAGTGCCGCCGCCTTCGTTGTCGTGTTGGGCGTCCTGGTTTTCGTGCATGAGTTTGGCCACTACTTCGCCGCCCGCCTGTGCGGCGTGCGGGTCGAGGTCTTCTCGATCGGCTTCGGCAAGGCAATCAAGTCCTGGACCGACAAGCACGGCACGGTCTGGAAACTCGCCTGGATCCCGCTCGGCGGCTACGTGAAGATGCACGGGCAGGAACGGACCGAAGATGTCTCGCCGGAGGTCCGGGCATCCTGGATCAAGGGCGAAACGTTCCACGAGAAGTCTGTGCTGTCGCGCGCGATTGTCGTCGCGGCCGGACCGATCGCCAATTTCCTGCTGGCGATGGTCGTGTTCGCGGCCCTGTTCATCGCCATCGGCAAGCCCGTGACGCTGCCGGTGGTGGGCGAGGTCATCCCCGACAGCGCCGCCTCGCGCGCGGGCCTGATTGCGAAGGATCGGATCGTCGCGATCGGCGGCGACACTATCCAGACGTTCGAGCAATTGCAGAAAATCGTCTCAACCCATCCGGCGCAGACCCTGCAAATGACCGTGCAGCGCGACGGCACTGACAAGCAGATACCCGTGACGACGGAGGCGCACGAGGTCGGCGGCCATCAGGTTGGACTGCTGGGCATCAAGGGTGGGACCGTCGCCTATCAGGCGGTCAGCGTTCGGGCCGCCATCTGGGGCGGGGTCTATCAGACCTGGGAAATCACCCGGGACACCTTTGCCGGCCTGGCGCAGATGATCTCCGGCGCCCGCGGCACGGACGACCTTGGCGGGCCGCTCCGCATCGCTCAACTGTCCGGCCAGGTGGCGCAGCTTGGCATCGCCAGCCTGATCTCGTTCATTGGCGTCCTGTCAGTCAACCTGGGCCTGATCAACCTGTTCCCGATTCCCGTCCTGGACGGCGGTCACCTGGTTTTCTTCCTGGTCGAGGCGCTGCGAGGACGCCCGTTGCCGCAACGCGCACAGGAATATGGTCTTCGCGCAGGCATCGCCCTGCTGGCGGGGCTGTTCGTGTTCGCAACATGGAACGACCTGACCCATATTGGGCTGTTTCGCTGGGTCGCCGGTTTGATCGGCTGACGGCCCGGGACCAGATGCGGCCGCGAGAGCCGAGTTGGTGAGGCCCTGTGCCAACTTTGCAGCAGGAATCAGTTACTTACACTGTCCCCTCTATACGTGGGCGGTGGAAGGCTGGTACTAGCCTCGCGTGCGCCCGGTCAGTATGGTGCGCGCCGTGCAAGCGACCGCACGTTCCGATGATGAGCGTTTCGGCGCGCAAGCGCCGTTGGGGGGACCAGCCTTTTGTTGAAAATCCGTGCTGGGCGGCTGCTGGCCGCCTGCCTGATGGCAATGCTGGTAATCGGTACCGCTCTCGCCCCCGGCCCAATCGGCCTAACCGCAACCGCCGAAGCCCAGCCGTCTTCGCATAGTCGGCCGAACGCGGTCCGTTCCACGCCCCGCGCCCAGTCCGACGTGATCAACGCGATCGATGTCGACGGCAACAAGCGCATCGAGACTGGAACGATCCTGTCATATCTGCTGGTGCAGCCAGGTGACCAGTTCAATCAGGACCGGCTGGATCGCAGCCTGAAGACGTTGTACGCCACGGGCCTGTTCGAGGATGTGCAGATCACCCGCAACGGCAACACATTGATGGTTCACGTCGTGGAAAACCCGATCGTAAATCAGGTGGCGTTCGAGGGTAATCACAAGCTGACCGACGGCACGCTGCAGCCAGAGCTTCAACTGAGACCGCGTGGCGTCTTTACGCCGGCGCTGGCTGAGGCAGACCGGCAAAAGATCCTCGATCTGTATGCCAAGAAGGGCTACTACGACGCCGCTGTCGAGCCCAAGATCATCCGGCTGCCGGACAACCGCGTGAACGTCGTTTTCCAAATCAGCGACGGGTCCGCGACGCTGATCGCCAAGATCGTTATCACGGGCAACAAAGCCTTCAGTGAAGGCCGGCTTACGGAAGTGATCAACAGCCGTGAGTCCCGTTGGTGGCGGTTCCTCTCGTCGTCAGACCAGTACGAGCCGGAGCGGCTTAACTATGACCGCGAACTGCTGCGACGATTCTATCTGAAGAACGGCTATGCCGACATTCAGATCACCGATGCCAGCGCTGAACTCGCGCCGGATCGCTCGGGCTTCTTCCTGTCGTTCACGGTCAAGGAGGGCGAGCGCTACCGCGTCGGCAAGGTCACCATCAACTCGCAGCTTCGCAACCTGAGCGGTGAGGATCTGCGCCCGTACCTGCAGCTGGACGAAGGCGATTGGTATGATGGGGATGCGGTGGGCCGGACCGCCGATCTACTGGAGCAGCAGGTGCGCAACCGCGGCTACGCGTTCGTCGAGGTCAAGCCGCACGCCGACCGCGACCCGGTCAAGCACATCATGTCGCTGTCGTTCGACATCGGCGAGGGACCACGCGTTTATGTCGAGCGAATCGACATCGTTGGCAACACCCGCACCAAGGACAAGGTTATCCGCCGCGAATTCCAGGTCGCCGAGGGCGACGCCTACAATGCGGGCGCGATCCGCGAGACCAAGACCCGGCTGACGGACCTAGGCTACTTTGGTAGCGTCGATATCGCGACGACTCCAGGTTCGGCGGCTGACAAGGCATTGGTGACGACGACGGTGGCAGAAAAGGCCACCGGCGAATTGTCGTTCGGTGGTGGCTACTCGACTGACGCCGGCGCCCTGGTCGATATTGGGCTCGCGGAGCGCAACCTTGTCGGCACCGGCATCAACGCGAGCATTAACGGAACGCTGGCGCAGCGGCGAAGCTCGATAAACTCGTCCATCACCGATCCGTATTTCCTGGACAGGAATCTGATCGCCGGTCTGGATGTGTTCTACATCCAGACAAATTTCCTAGGCACCGAACCGTACGATGAGCGGCGGGCCGGCTTCTCGCCCCGGATCGGTTATAGCTTCAACGATCACCTGCGGCAGGTCTGGAGCTACTCTCTGGTCAATCGAACCGTGTTCAATGTTCAGGCGGGCGCCAGTCCGTACATCCTGAACGAGGCCGGCACAACGCTGCTATCTCAGGTCAGCCAGGTTCTGACCCTGGATTATCGCGACAGCAGGATCTTTCCACACTCGGGCTATGTTGTTGAAGTTGGAACCGACTATGCGGGCCTTGGCGGTGACACCAACTTCCTGCGCGGCAGTATCAACGCGGCGAACTACATCCCTCTGGAAAAGTACCTCGGCAATCCCGACTGGATTATCAAGTTTGGCGGAAGCATTGGGTATCTGGACCTGCTGCCTGGCGGACGGGAGGAGATCATCGACCGGTTCTTCCTAGGCGGCGACAATCTGCGTGGCTTTCAAACAGGGGGCGCCGGTCCGCATGACCAGGCGACCGGCGATCCACTCGGAGGTCGTTTTCTCTGGACACAGACCAGCGAGCTTCACTTCCCGTTGCCGGTATCTCCCGATCTCGGCCTGAGCGGACGGGCATTCGTCGACATCGGCGGATTGACCGAGGCGGGGTTCACAAGCCCCAACGCCTGTGTCACCAGCCCTGGCGTCAGCTGCGTCATCGTTCAATCTGGCGCGCCTCGGCTTGGCGCGGGCATCGGTATCTCCTGGCGCACGTCGTTCGGGCTGATAAACGTTGACTTGGCGCCGATTGTGATCAAGCAACCCGGCGATCAAACACAAATTTTCCGCTTCGGATTCGGCACGAGGTTTTAGTGGTTCAAAAATGGTTTCACGGGGCCGCCGCGGTCGCCGCGTTGGCGCTTTTCCTGCAATCGCCCGGTGCGATTGCTCAGCAGTCGTCCAGTGGGGGGTGGTTCGTCCCCGGCGGACAGAAGACCGGCGGACCGCCAACGGCTGCGCCGCGTACCCGACCGGCGCCTGTTCCTGCGCCAGTGCCGAGCCCCGCCGTTGTGCCGTCCTCGGGTGGACTGCCGCTGCCGGCTGACAATGGGGGTGAACAGGCAGGCCTAACCCAGCAGCAGTTGCAGATGCAGTTGCCGCCGGCGCCGGAAATTCCGCCGATCCAGAAGGGTCCGGCCACGCCAGCCGCGATCGTCGGCATCCTTTCGGTGCCCGACGTGCTGCGCGTGTCGACCGCCTATCAGGCGGCATACAAGGAGCTGAACGGTCGCGGCCAGAAGCTGAACGAGGACGCCCAGAAGGAACAGGCCGCACTGCGGGAAATGGGCCAGAACTTCGCAAACGAACGCGCGAAGCTCAGCCCCGAACAGATCCGCGCCAAGGAACGCGAGATCCAGGACCGTGCAACCGAGGCGCAGCGCAAATTCGGCGAACGCAACCGAATCATCCAGGAGGCCGGCCAGTACGTGATGGCGCAGATCAACCGGACCATGGAACAGGTTGCCCAGCAGGTCGCCCTGTCGCGTGGCATTAACTTGGTGCTCAACCGAGCGCAGATTCTTGGAACGACAGCGGATTTTGATCTGACGCCCGCGGTGGCAGATGTGTTGAACAAGGTACTGCCGACGGTGGTAGTCCCGCCGGACGGCGTCTCGCCGATGGCGATGGCGCCCCCCGCGTCTCCCACCGGTGCACCGGGGGCACCCGCCCTTCCTGCCAACGCGGCGGCAGCAGCCAAACCCACACCAGCGGCCGCCACGCCGGCGACGGCCAAAGCCACGCAAAAGCAGTAGAACATGATCTCCCGATCGCCGGAAGGCGTGCGTCGGGCTATCAAACAAAGGACCAGCCATGATTAACGGCCTCACACCAGTTCAACCTCGAACGACGATGGTCTAGGTCATGGACACAGGGGCCGACGGTCAGGCCTTGGCGGGCGATCCCCGCTTTTTCAGGCGGACCGGTCCGCATTCACTTGCAGCCGTGGTTGACGCGGCGGAGGCCGAGGCTGCGCCGCGGCGCCTGATGCTGCATCGGCTCGCACCGCTGGCCTCGGCGACGGACCAGGATGTCAGTTTCTGTATCAACGGGCGCAAGCATCTGGCCTCTCTGAAGGCGACCAAGGCCGCGGCGGTGATCGTCCACCCGGACATGCAGGATCAGGTGCCGGAGACTGCTGTCGCGATCGTTGCCGCCGATCCGCTGGTCGCGTGGGCGAAAGTCGCCTCGCTGTTCCACCCCGTCCCCCCTCCAACACCCGGCGTTCACCCATCGGCCGTTGTCGCGCCGACCGCGAAGCTGCATGCCTCCGTCGAGGTGGGGCCGATGGCGGTGATCGGCGACAACGTAGTGATCGGACCACGCGGGCGGATCGGCCCCCTGGCAGTGATCGGCGAGGGCGTCGTTATAGGCTGTGACGTACGGATCGGGCCGCACGCGAGCGTCAGCCATGCCTTGATTGGCGACCGCGTCTACGTTTACCCAGGCGCCCGCATCGGCCAGGACGGATTCGGATTCGCCATCACGCCTGAAGGCTTTCACACCGTGCCGCAACTAGGTCGCGTGGTCATCGAAAATGACGTGGAGATCGGCGCCAATACCACGATCGATCGCGGCTCGATCGACGACACGACGATCGGTACCGGAACACGTATCGATAACCTGGTGCAGATCGGGCATAATGTCCGAATGGGTAAAGCTTGCGTGATCGCCGGTCAGGTCGGCATCGCCGGGTCAGCGGTGCTGGGGGACTATGTCGTTATGGGCGGCCAGGCCGGCCTTGCGGACCACACGCGCCTGGCCAAGGGCACCCGCGTAGCCGCTCGGTCCGGCGTGATGTCCGACGTCACGACGAGGATGGATGTGGTCGGCAGCCCGGCCCAGCCGGCTAAGGCGTTCTTCCGTGAGCTGGCGATGATCCGCAGATGGGCTCGCAGCGGTCGCCAGTCAGCGCCGGCAGCGCAAACCGGAGCGGCCAAACACTCCTTCGACGTGGACTGAGCATCATGCAAGAGGCGTCGGCCAAGACCGCCGGGGATGGCGGCAAGATCATCGAGCAGATCGATATCCATCGGATCATGCACGACATTCCGCATCGCTACCCGTTCCTGATGCTGGACCGGGTTGTGGATGTCGTGACCAACCAGTCGGCGATCGGCGTGAAGAACGTGTCGGTGAACGAGCCGTTCTTTGCCGGCCATTTCCCGAACCACCCGGTGATGCCGGGCGTGCTGATCATCGAAAGCATGGCCCAGACCGCCGCCGTGCTGGTGGTGGAGACGCTGGGGCCCGACGCCGCCGGCAAGGTGGTTTATTTCATGTCCATCGAGGGTGCCAAGTTCCGCCGCCCTGTGGTGCCCGGCGATCAATTGCGCATCCACGTCACCAAGGAGCGTAACCGCGGCAACGTCTGGAAATTCAACGCCGTCGCCAAGGTCGATGGGCACCCGGTGGCCGAGGCAACCTATGCCGCGATGATCATGGATCGTGCCGCGCCAGTCTGACCGGCGCCACACCGTCGCCTTAGTAACGCCAAAATCACATGAGAAACAGAGTGTTACGAGACCGGATGCGAAACATCGGGCAACAATGATTGAGTTGGTGTCGCGACGGCGCATCCATACGGTGATTTTGAAGTTACGGCACAGGATAGAGAATCCATGGATTCGTTGACTGATTTAAGCCTTCCGATCTCGGACCGGGCGAGCATCCATCCCACCGCGATCGTCTCGCACGGCGCGGAACTCGGCCCTGGCGTGCAGATTGGACCCTTCTGCACGGTCGGTCCCGACGTGGTGATTGAAGCCGGTGCCAAACTCGTCTCTCACGTCGTGATCGAGGGTCACACGCGAATCGGCGAAAACGCGGAACTGTACCCGTTCTGCACTGTGGGTCTCGCCCCCCAGGACATGAAATACAAAAACGAGCCCACCCGCTGCGAGATCGGCGCCAGGACCCTGATCCGCGAGCACTGCACCATCCATCGCGGCACCGCGACCGGGGTCGGCACCACGCGGGTTGGCAGCGACTGCATGCTGATGGCGGTGGCGCACGTGGCGCATGACTGCCAGATTGGCGACCACGTCATCATCGCCAACAATGCGGTCATGGGTGGCCATGTCAGCATCGCCGACCACGCGGTGATCGGCGGTTCGGCGGCGATCCACCAGTTCGTGCGGATCGGCCGTGCGGCCATGATCGGCGGTGTGTCCGGCGTGGAGGCCGACGTGATCCCCTTCGGCAGCGTCATCGGCAACCGCGCCCATCTGGCCGGCCTGAACATCATCGGCCTGAAGCGGCGCGGATTTGACAAATCGCAGATCCAGCGGCTTCACACGGCGTTCAAGAGCCTGTTCAAGCATGAGGGTGTCTTCGCCCAGCGTCTGGAAGCTGCCCGCGCTCGCTACGCGGGCGACGAGTTAATCGCCGAAGTGCTGGCATTCATTGATGCGCCGAGCCATCGGGGACTGATCCGGGCGGAGTAAGCTTCAACAAGTAGAGTAGGCGCCGCCAAGTCAGGCCAACAGCCTTACGGTTCGTGACCGGCCTCGTGCCGGTCATCCACGACGTCTCTTTTGTTCAACGGCGCATCGTTCTGCGAGCCAAACGCTCACATCCCGCGCCAACCTTGCCCCCTCGCCGCTCCGCTGTAATGCTCCCAGCGGGAAGAAACGGCCAGGAGACAACGCCCATGAGCGACACGCTGCCCACCGCCACCCGTGTGGCCGACCCAGGCATCCGCGCCCTCTACCGCCTGGAAAACCGCTGGCAGGCCTGGCTGGACGTGGAGGTCGCGCTCGCCCGCGCCCAGGCCGAACTCAACATCATCCCCCAGGAAGCCGCGGAGGCCATCGCCGACGCCGCCAGCCTGGAACTGCTCGACCGCGCCCGCATCGACGAGGGCTTTGCCCGCACCGGCCACACCATCGTCCCCCTGGTCTGGGAACTCGGCCGCGTCGTCGGCGATCCGCACGGCGGGTGGGTCCACTGGGGGGCCACCACCCAGAACATCACCCAGACCGGCGACCTGCTCGTCCTGAGGGAAGCACACCAGATCTTCCTCCGCCTGATAGGCCAGATACTCTGGGCAATGGCCGACCTCGCCGATAAAGGGGCGGAAATGCCCATCGCCGGCCGCACCCACGGCCAGCACGCGCTACCCGCCACATTTGGCTACAAAGTGGCAGTCTGGATCGATGAGTTATTGCGCCACGTCGACCGCCTGCACCAGGCCGCGCCCCGCCTTTTCGTTGCGATGCTGGGCGGGGGCGCCGGCACCTTCGCATCCTTGGGCAAGAACGGTCCC
This sequence comes from uncultured Pseudomonadota bacterium, assembly GCA_963819005.1. Classification (GTDB taxonomy): domain Bacteria; phylum Pseudomonadota; class Alphaproteobacteria; order Acetobacterales; family Acetobacteraceae; genus Rhodopila. The sequence goes on along the minus strand of CAWFUL010000016.1, from coordinate 115,377 downwards.
CTGGTGCAGGCTGGCATTGGCCGCCAGTTGGGCTTCGGCTCCATGACCGTCCCATCGCGCGCCCTAGGCGACCACCTCGCCGAAAACGTCTGCCTGCTCGGGCTGCTCGCCTCCACCTGCGGCAAGATAGGCCGCGAAATCTATACTCTGATGAAAACGGAATTCGGCGAGGTCGAGGAACCCGTTCCCCCCGGCACAGTCGGCAGTTCCACCATGCCACAGAAACGAAATCCCAAACTATGCCAGGACATCATCGCCGCAGCTGCGGAGATCCGAGCGATGGTCCCCCTCGCGCTTGAGGCAATGACAACAGAGCATGAAGCCGACCGCACGACCAGTCTAATGATGGATACGGCGGAACAACGAGCCTGCATCGCCACCGGCGATATGCTCACCCGCCTACTGGAAATCATGCGCGGCCTTCGTCTCGATCCGAAGCGGATGCGCGCCAATCTCGACCTCGGGGGCGGCCTGATCATGGCCGAGGCCGTGATGCTCGACCTCGGTGGCGCCATCGGCCGCCAACACGCCCACGACGCTGTCTACGACGCCGCCCAGGCTGCGTTCGTCGAAGGCCGCTCCTTTGGCGATCTGCTTGCCGCCGACCCCAGGGTCACCACGCACATGTCGCCCCAGGCAATCCGGTCATTACTTGAACCGACCGCCTACACCGGCCTCTGCGCCGACATGGCCCGCGACGCCGCCACCCGCGCTCGGGAGGCAACAAAAGGGCTCGTCGGCTGACCGATGCAACCGCCGGCAAGAAAGCGTGTCAAACGGGCGCCAAACCGGCTAAACTAACAGTGAGCTTCACGAATGGGGGCCCAGCATGCTGTTCCGCCCAACGCGAATTGTACGTGTCACGACCGAACAGGAACTCAACTCGGCCCTCGCCTCGGCTGATCAGGTGATTGTCGAAGGCGACGACAAACTCCTGTCCTACGCCGCGGCCAAAGCTCTGCGCGACCCGGACAACCATGTCGCGTTCGAACTTGGCAAGCGGACAGTTTCGGTCTCCGCCGGTCCGACAAACCCCGCGGCCACCGCGATGCCGCGAGCGACCGCGGACGCCTTCGCAACATCCCCAGCGGCCGCGCCACAAGCCACGCCCGGCGCGGGGCGGTCCAAGGTCCCGCCCGGTGTGATGATCGCGATCGTATCGACGCTGGCTGTGGCAGTAGCAGCCTTCCTCTGGTTCCGGGACGCTGGCGCCGCATCGCTCTGCCATAACGCCAACGCCCTCGACCGTCGTTCTGCCGGCCCCCGCTCCAAGGCGGTCCACGCCCGAACGCTCTGCCGAAGCGCCTGCGCCCTCGGGCGCCGTTCTGCCGCCCAACGCTCCGGTGCCGGAACGCTCCGCCGAAGCGAAAGCCGCGTCCCCGGCCGTCAATGAAATCATCAAGTCATTGACGCCCAGCAAAGATGGCAGCCAGACCGGCAGCCGCGGCATCCGCCCGGCACAGCCGAATTCAGCAGATCTAGTTCCACCGTCCGCCGGAAATGCTCCGGGACAATCCCAAGGTGCCGAGGATCAAAATCACCCCACTGAAGCACCGAACCCCGCGCCGCCGCCTGCCCCTGCCAAAACATTATCTGCCACCTCCATAAACCTGGCAGAGCTGGCCTGGCCGGCCGTGGCGATCGTTGCAATTCTAGCGCTATACCTGATCGCGCGGCAGGCAATCGCGGCCAACCGCAATGTCGATATCACCTGGAAAGTTACAGAGAAAGTCGCCGGCAGGATTATCATCAGCAAAGTCCGTACCGGCACCTCGGGGAAGCGCGCGGCCGCATAACAGGTTCCCGCACAACATTGCATTCCAGGATCGTTCTGAGTTTCATCATGTAATCCGGGCTTCCAGCGCCACCCGCAGTTGCGGCGCGCCTTAATCAGTGCCAACCCTACCAATCAGTAGCCTCGATGGACGCACAACGACCACAGTCAGGAACGCCGGACCATGTCCACGACCACCGCCACGCGCCCTTCCCCGTCCAGCACAGACCCAGTCCAGGCCTTCGACGCCATTATCATCGGCGCGGGCGTGTCAGGCCTGTACCAGCTTTATCGCCTTCGCGAACTCGGTCTCACCACCCGCGTCTTCGAAAGCGGCAGCGCTGTCGGGGGCACCTGGTACTGGAACCGCTACCCTGGCGCCCGTTTCGATTCCGAAAGCTGGACCTACGGCTACTCGTTCTCGAAGGAACTTCTCGAAGAGTGGCACTGGGAGGAGCACTTTGCAGGCCAGCCGGAAACCGAACGCTACCTCAACTACGTGGCCGACAAGTTCGACCTGCGCCGCGATATCCAGTGCGACAGCCTGGTAGAATCCGCCCACTACGACGACGCCACCCGCGGCTGGGACGTCGTGCTGTCCGACGGCCGGCGTTACAATTCGCGCTTTCTGATCACCGCCATAGGAGTCCTGTCAGCCCCGACTTTGCCCCGCATTCCGGGCATCGAGACCTTCAAGGGCCAGTCCTGCCACACCCACTATTGGCCAAAAGAACCCGTCACCTATGCCGGCAAGCGCGTCGCGGTCATTGGGACCGGCGCTACCGCGATCCAGACCATCTCCGAAATCGCGAAATCCGTCGGCTCGCTCACCGTTTTTCAGCGCACCCCCAACTGGGCCGCGCCGCTGCACAACGCCCGCGTTACCGACCACGAGATGCGCGACATCCGCTCCCGCTACACAGACATCTTCGCCCGTTGCCTTGAAACCAATGGCTGCTTCATCCATCAGCCCGACACCCGCTCCGTCTTCGAAGTCACGATGGAAGAACGAGAGGCGTTCTGGGAAAAACTCTATGCCGAACCGGGCTTCGGCATCTGGCAAGGCAACTTTCGCGACATTCTGACGGATCGCGAAGCGAACAAGCTGATCTCCGACTTCATCGCCCGAAAGATCCGCGAGCGTGTGACGGACCCGGCAATCGCGGAGAAGCTGATTCCCAAGAATCATGGATTCGGCACGCGCCGCGTCCCGCTGGAAACCCGCTACTTCGAGGTCTACAACCAGCCCAACGTCGAACTCGTGGACATCAACGAAACCCCGATCGAGTGCATCACCGCAACGGGCATTCGTACCGCGGCAAAAGACTACGCATTCGATCTGATCATCTATGCTACCGGCTTCGACGCCATCACCGGCGCCTTCGACCGCATCGATATCCGCGGCACCAACGGCCGCCGCCTGAAGGATGACTGGAAGGACGGCCCGCAAACCTTCCTCGGCATCCTTGCCGAAGGATTTCCGAATATGCTGATGGTTATGGGCCCGCACGCCGGTCTCGGCAACTTCCCCCGCGCCGCCGAATACAGCGTCGACTGGGTCACCGCCCTGATCCGCCACGCCCGCGACCATCAACTGACGCGGATCGAAGCCACACCGAAAGGCGTCGCCGACTGGACCCACCACATCCACAACCTCGGCGAGGGCTTGCTATCGAACGAGGTCAACTCCTGGATGACCGGTGTCAACAGCAATGTGGAGGGCAAACAGGTCCGCCGAATCATGCGATACGGCGGCACCTTCCCATCGTTCCGCGCCCAGTGCGACGCGGTCCTCGCAAATGGCTACCGCGACATCGCACTGGCATAACCGATGCCCCCAATCCAGCGCTTCATGGTCCCCGGCCAACTGGAACCGGTCAGCCACTACTGCCACGTCACCCGCGCCGGCAGCCTCCTTTGGGTATCCGGCGCCGTCGGTGTTCGGCCCGATGGCACCGTTCCAGACGACGTCGCTGAACAGGCGGAACTCGCGCTCTCCAACATCAATTCCTGCCTGAAAGCTGCCGGCGGATCCGCCGAACACGTGGTCAAGGTCACCGTCTACCTCACTGACATCCGCGACCGCGCAGCTGTGAACCCGCCGCGAGAACGGTATTTTGGGGAGCACCGGCCAGCCTCCACCCTGGTTGCCGTGTCAGCCCTTGTCCTCCCGGTCCTGAAAGTTGAAATCGAGGCGCAGGCCGTCATCCCCTGACGACACCGCCATGAAGGACCATGACCATGAGCCTGGACACCGGCCACCTGCGTTCCTGGATCGGCAAGCAGGAGACCCTGCACGACCAGGTCACGCGCTTTCCCATCGCGGCACTGTCCGCCACCTTGGACCGTGACGACCCGCCCCCGTACGCCGGCGACCCGCTGCCGCCGCTGTGGCATTGGCTGTACTTCCTCCCTACCGCGCGTCAATCGATCCTGGGACCGGACGGCCACCCCGCCCGCGGCGGCTTTCTGCCGCCGGTGCCGCTTCCCCGCCGCATGTGGGCCGGTGGCCGCTTCACCTTCCGCCAGCCTCTGCGGGTCGATGAACCGATCACCCGCGTGTCCACCGTCCAGGACGTCACGGTGAAGCAGGGCCGGAATGGCGCCCTGTGCTTCGTGCTGGTCAAGTACAAGATCAGCGGCGCCAACGGCCTCGCCCTGATCGAGGAACATGACATCGTCTATCGCGATATGCCCGGTCCCAACGAGACGCCGGCCGTGCCGAAACCCGTCCGTGAGGACGGCATCTGGCAGCGGGACGTAAATCCCCACGGAACGATGCTGTTTCGTTACTCCGCACTGACGTTCAACAGCCACCGGATCCATTACGACCGCCGCTACGTCACGCGGACCGAGGGCTATCCGGGCCTGATCGTCCACGGTCCGCTAATCGCGACACTTTTGATCGATCTTCTACGCCGCCATTGTGCCGCAACCGTGAAATCGTTCCGCTTTCGCGCCGTCAGTCCGCTGTTCGACATCGCGCCGTTCTCGGTGCATGGCGCAACAGACAACGACTCCGTTGCACTATGGGCCCGCAATCCGGAAGGTCTGCTCGCGATGGAAGCCGAAGCCACCATCGCCGTCTGACAACAAAGGCCGAGCCGCCCCAGAAAGCCGGCTCGGCCAGACGCTGGGCTAACCAGACCCAGGCTAAGCGGCCCGCTGCGTCCGGTTAGCCTTTTCAAACAACTGCAACATCTCACGGCAGAAGTCTGGCAGATCGTCCGGCTTGCGCGACGTCACCAACATCCCGTCAACCACAACCGAGTTATCTTCCCAGTGGGCGCCGGCATTCTTGAGGTCCGTCCGAAGCGAGGGCCAGGACGTAATTTTGCGACCACGCACGGCATCTGCCTCGATCAACGTCCAAGGCCCGTGGCAGATGGCCGCGATCGGCTTTCCGGCCTGCGCAAAGTGCCGCACGAACGCCACCGCCTCCGGCATCGTCCGCAGCGTATCTGGGTTCGCCACGCCACCCGGCAGCACCAGGGCGTCAAAATCCTGCGGCGAGACGCTGTCGAGCGTCTTGTCCACGCCCACCTTCTCGCCTTTCTCCTGATGATTCATACCCTGGATCTGGCCACCCTTCGGGGCCACCACAACGACCGTCGCAGAGGCTCCCTTCAGCGCCTTCACCGGTTCGGTCAGTTCCACCTGCTCGAAACCGTCCGTTGCCAGAACCGCTACCTTGCGACCTGAAAGATCAGCCATTCATAAACCTCCAATGTAGCCCGTCCCTTCAACGGGTACGGCGAGGAATGCGTTTCGTGACAATGGTGTCATGCCCGCTTCCGTCCCGGCGCGGCAGGCTTCTTCTGCCGTACCTTCGAAGCGGCCTTCTTTGCGCCGTCCGGCTTCCCGGCCGCCTCCTCGCCCAGACTCGCCTTCAGCGCGGCCATCAGGTCGACCACATTCCCCCGGTCGGGCTCCTCGGGCGCTTCCGGTTCGATCCCCTCGCCCTTCAGCTTCGCGTTGATGACCTCGCGCAACTTCGTTTCGTAGCGGTCCTCTGCGTCCTCTGGCTGGAACTTGCCCTGCTGCCGGTCGATCAGTTGGGTCGCCAGCGCCAGCATCGACGCCTCCGACTTGATACCGCGAATGTCCTCGTACAGCGGTTTGGAGTCATAAAGGTCGGACGGCTGAAGCAGTGTATGACACACCATCCCATCGCCGGAGGGAATGATTGCCACGGCATGCTCCCGCCGCGCGATCACCACCCGCGACAGGGCCGCGGCACGGGACTTTCGGATCGCATCACGCAGCACGACAAAGACATCCAGCCCCGCATCGCCATCCGGCGCCAGGTAATACGACGTGTCGAAGAAGACCGGCTGGATCGAATCGGCATCGACGAACTTGGTGATCGTCAGCACGGATGAACTCTCAATCCGAGCCTGCTGGAAATCATCATCGTCCAAAAGGATGTAGCGGTCCTTTTCGAACTCGTAGCCTTTAACCAGATCAGGACGCGACAACTCGGCATCCGTCTCGGCATCCAGCGCAGCCATCCGGATCCGATGGCCGGTGTCCGGGTTGATCAGGTGGAAGTGCAGGCCGCTGCTGCCGCGCACGACACTGTGAAGGGCGATCGGGCAGGACACGAGCGCCAATCGCAAATGTCCTCGCCAAAGGGGTCTGGATGCCATGATGCGTTATCAACGCGCAGCGAAGCGGGTGGTTTTGACGTCCGGCGAAGTGTTCTTAAACTACCCCTCGCGCCTGACCGATGACCAAAATATGTTGACGCCGCCGAGTTCGACCAAGACGTCCCCGCGTTACCTCAGCCGGAGAAGATGAATGGACGATGTGGGGCCAGACGATGGACTGCATGAACGATTTCGCTTTGTTCGCGACCACACGGAGCATCTGGCGCGGTGCCTGACCAGCGAGGACCAGTGCGTCCAATCGATGCCCGATGCCAGCCCGGCAAAATGGCACCGCGCCCACACCACCTGGTTTTTTGAGCAGTTCGTGCTGGTGCCATTCGTGCCGGATCACAGCGTCTTCGATCCCGCGTTCTCCTTCCTCTTCAACTCATACTACGAAGCCGTCGGCGCCCGGCATCCCCGTCCTTACCGAGGGTTGCTGACACGGCCATCCGCGGACGAGGTCACCGCGTATCGGCGGCACGTCGATGCCGCAATGCGCACTGCTTTGCCGCAGCCGGCGCGAAAGATTGTGGAGCTGGGACTGCACCATGAGCAACAGCACCAGGAACTGCTGCTAACAGACATCCTGCATGCGTTCTCCGCCAACCCGCTATTCCCGGCTGCCCTGCCCGGCTGGAGGGCCCCGGCGGGAGCGGCCCAGGAGACGACTTTCATCCCCTGCGAGGGCGGCCTTTATCGAATCGGCCATTCCGGACAGGAATTTTGCTTCGATAACGAAACCCCTGCGCATCAAGTGTTTCTAAACCCGTACGCCATCGCATCCCGCCTTGTGCGTAACAGCGATTGGCAGGACTTCATCCAGGATAACGGCTATCAAACGGTTTCGCTCTGGATGTCGGAAGGCTGGGCGGCGGCACAATCGTCCGGGTGGGCGGCGCCGCTGCATTGGCGCCAGCAAGACGGGGAATGGCTCCAGTTCGGCTTGGGCGGCCTGGAACCACTTGATGCCAATGAAGCCGTCCGTCACGTCAGTTGGTATGAAGCAGACGCATTTGCCCGCTGGGCCGGCGCGCGCCTGCCAACGGAGTTCGAATGGGAAGCGGCCTGCCGGTCGCCTGACATCTGCGAAATCAACGGCCATGTCTGGCAGTGGACCGACAGTGCCTATCGCCCTTACCCGGGCTACCGGCCGGCTCCCGGCGCCATCGGCGAGTACAACGGCAAGTTCATGATCAACCAGATGGTGCTGCGCGGCGGTTCGATGGCCACGCCGGCCGGCCACACCCGTTCCACCTACCGGAACTTCTTTCACCCCGACAAGCGTTGGCAGTTCAGCGGGCTGCGTCTGGCGCGGGACCTATAACAGGAGGATGACGTGCCGAATGACTCTGGCTTTGTCCCACTGCAACAGGGACGAAACGACGTTGCCGAGGCCGCACTGCTAGGCCTGACGTCCTCCCCCAAAACCCTACCACCGCGACTCTTCTACGACGACGAGGGCTGCCGGCTATTCTATGAAATAACCACGCTGCCGGAATATTATCTCACACGCACGGAGATGAGCCTGCTTTCCGCCTTGCCGCGCGACGTGGTGCCGGCCGACCTTCATAACGCCGCGTTGATCGAATTCGGTGGCAGCACAGAGGACAAGGCCCTCCCGCTACTTAATCTCCCGGGCACCGCTGATGCGCCGGTCTTCGACACTTACGTGCCTATAGATATCGCCGCGCCCGCGCTTGCTGCAATGCAGCGGCGGTTGGCAGTCTCGCACCCTTGTCTGAAGGTCATGCCGGTAGTCGCCGATTTCCTGCAGCCGTTTCGGCTTCCGGACATCATCAGTCAGCGTCTGGGTTTTTTTCCCGGCTCCACGATCGGAAATTTTGATCCGGATATCGCCCTGGACTTCCTGGCAGGCGTCCGCTCCTCGCTGGGGGACGGCTCCTGGCTGCTGCTGGGCGCCGATCTGCGGAAGGAGGCGGCAATTCTGTTGCCCGCCTACAACGACCATGCGGGCGTGACGGCGGCGTTTAACCTCAACCTGCTCACCCGATTGAACCGCGAAGCCGCGGCCACGTTCGACGTCGCGGCGTTTCGTCACGAGGCGGTGTGGAATGATCCTCTCAGCCGGATCGAGATGCACCTGATATCCCGACGGGACCAAACCGTGAGTGTGGCCGGACGGCAATTCACGTTCCGCCGCGGTGAGACCATCCATACCGAAAACAGCTACAAACACACGCCCGGCGTGGTGACCGACATGGCTCGGTCCTCAGGATGGACGCTTGAGGGAAACTGGACGGATCCCAAGGGCCTGTTCGGATTGTTTCTTTTTCGCTCTGAATAGCAAAACGGCCCCGCCTGAACCAGGGCAGGGCCGCAGCTGGCGTCGGATCTGATCAGGCCGCCAGGCGGTCCGGCGAAGCAACCTTCGGCAAGTCGCCGATCTTCGCAGGATCCCCCATCAGGAACGAGCGAAGTTGCAGCCTGGCGCGATGCACGCGGCTCTTCAGTGTACCGATTGCGCAGCCTGTCATCTCCGCGGCATCCTCATAGGATTTTTCCTGCAGCACGATCATGTAGAGGGCCTCGCGCTGGTCGCGCGGAAGGCGGTTCAGCGCCCAGCCCAGTTCACGCAACGCCGTACAGATCTTCATGTGGCGCCGCCACCTGAACATCGGGCATATTGTCGATATCGGTGAATTCGCGCTTGCTGCGTACGCCGCTGATAAAATGGTTTATCATGATTCGGTGAACCCAGGCCGAGAAATTTGTCCCGGGAATAAAACAGTCTTGGGCAACCAGTGCTTTCGTCGCCACGTCCTGGGTCAGATCATCGGCCGCAGCCCGATTTCTGGTCAACGCCAATGCCCATACTCGCATTTTTGGCATGAAGGAAATGAGCTGGTCATGAAATTCCTGGGACATATAAAACCTCCTGGTCGCGGCTTGCCAGACTGACGTGTGTTGGACGTGATGACAGCGCAACCCATCTGACGGCACGGTGATCATGGCGTGCCGTTAAGAATTACGTTGCGATAGACAAACTCGCGACCCAAGAGCCTGCTGCACCGCAACAGGCGATCACAATCAGCGTAAAACCGAGGCAGAATCTTGCGACTTGCATACTCGACCCCAATGGCGGCAACCGGTTTGGTGTTGCTCGGTCTTGCCTTTTTTGGGCGGCCCGACGTGTATCTGCGGCAAATTCGTGCGCAATGGGAGCAGTTTCTGGATGGCACGTCACCAGACCGGGAATCTGCTTCCCGTAACGTACAAGCAACAGATACACCAAATGGCGTTGCCGCAGAAATTAGTCGCCTTCAGGAACAGGTTAAGCACCTAGAAGCAGACCTGCAGGCTAATCAGCCTAAACAAGATACGTCTCCGGCACGGACAGTCACACCGCCCCCTCCGGCGGCTGTTGCTGTGCCCGATCATCACGATGTGTTCATACCTCCGCCCGTTCCCAGCGCAGCACCTCCTGCGCCTCCGCCGACCGTCACCATCCAGACGGCGAAACCGCGGCGCGCTGCCCCATTACCCCCTGCATCATCACCCATCGAAAACCAGGACACTCTAAGGTCGGTCATGGCCCGCCTGCGCCAGCAGCCCCTCGACCGCCCCCCACCCGCGATCCCGCAACAGCCGGCGGCGATCCCACCGCTCCAGCCGCCGCAGTTGCCCTCGCGGTCGCACGAGCGTCTCTTGCAGGCGCGAGCAGCTCTGCAAGCTGGCCATATCCAAGATGCAATGCGGCTTTTGCAAGAAGCGCAGGTCCAGCTTGTCTTCCGGCCCATTGCCCCTGACGGGACGCAGGCTGATCCCGAGCAGAGCGCGGCCGACGTTGCGCACGCCCTGGAAGCCCTTGGCGCCAACGATCTTGCTCGGAGCCACGACTATATCGACAAGGCCCTGGATAGCACCAGCGCGGGTGCGGCCCGCCGGCCAACCGCACAGGCGTATACGCCATAATGGAACGGCTTACGTCGCCGTTACGTAACCCCCCCCCACGGCCCGGCCTTCTATCCGGCAAATCTCTGAATAACGGCTTGGCACAGCCTTTGCTGTCTCCACTGTTGTTGACATCAGTAGCAAGCACCGGCCTCGCCAGCTCTTTTCCGCCTTTTAAGTAACGAAATTGTGAGATCGCCGGCGGCTCAACCGATAAAGGTCCCAGATATGCGGCAAGTCCCAGCCCTCAAACAATACGCAGCAATCGCGTTCTATCCCTCGGTCGCCCGGCCAATCGTCTTAACTGTCATCTCGGCTGCCGCACTCGCCGCCTGTTCGGTGGTTCCGGCCATGCCGCCTGCGCCGCTGGAGCCGCCGCCAACCGCCTATGTCGAGAACCTGCCACCCTACCGCATTCAGGTCGGCGACGTGCTGGAGGTCAGGCTGCTGCTGAACCCCGAATTGAACGAGGAAGTGCAGGTCCGACCGGATGGCCATATTTCCACGACAGTTGTGCCCGACGCCCTTGCCTATGGCCGCACCCCCTCTCAACTGGCTGACACGTTACGCGCCGCCTACGGCAAGGAACTTCAGAAGCCGCGTCTGTCTGTGGTAGTAAAATCCTTCGCGCCAACCCGTGTCTATGTCGGCGGTGAGGTCAATACCCCGGGCGAGTTCATCACCGTCGGCCCGACCCTGACCTTGTCGCAGGCGATCAGCCGGGCGGGCGGAACCAAGCTGAGCAGTGACGAAACATCGGTGTTCATCATCCGCCGCGGCCCGGACGACAAGCCAGAATTCCTGTCGACAAACTGGAACGCGTTGCGCACAGGTCATGATCCGCTGGCGGACGTCCGTCTTGCGCCATACGACGTGGTGTACGTGCCGAAGTCCGGCATCGCCGAGGTCTACAAGTTCTACAACCAGTATATCCAGCAGTTTGCCAATCCCAGCTTTGGCTTCTCTTACCTGCTAAATCCGACGAATGCCGGCACGGTGATAACCGGCAGCGGCTCGGGGTCATCGGTATCGACTGGGACGGCAGCGTCGACGCATTAGGATCTGAAAATCCGTATGGCCGGGGCGCCCAATCCGGGCGCCCCGGCCACAAGCGGCAGAGCGACCGCTTTACCGGCCGTTTACACCCGAAAATGGATTTGGTTGCCGCGCCACCTGGTTTGGCAGGGCCTGGGTGCAGGTGCCCTGTTGCAGGACTGCCGCCGCGGCGCAGGTCTGGTAGTCGGCATAGGCACAAATCTCAGCTTGCGATCCCGTTACGACACAGGTACTCACCGTTGGCCGCGCTCAAATGTAGTTCCGCCGCATTGGCGGAGCATGTGGCATTCTGCCTCCGAGCCTCTGTCGCGCATTGCTGAGGGTCGTAGTAGATGCATTGCGGGGGAAGAATCTGATTCTGGATACAGAACGGAGCCGCCACGGCCGCCTGCCCGAATGGGGCAACGACGGAAATCGCAACGACGGAAACGTGAAGAATACAACGAAAGGATTTCATGGCGCACCTGTGCGGGTTGTAAACGCGGAAACAGCCGGTCTGCGGTCGCAATCATCGTGCCAGCCCAGCGTGGCATGGCGAGGCATGGGGTTGGCACGCGCCTTGCGGAACATCCGGCCGTGACGCAAGGGCATACCTTTGTTTGAAAAAGCAACGATTGCGGGGCTTGATGCCGCCGACAGCCTAACACTAATGGACTGGCTTGCCACACAAACCGGCCACCGGGCCGATAACGTTGCCGATCTGAAAGACCGGCCGTGGCGGATCGGCGGCCTTGACGTCGTCATCGGCGTCTTCGAATCCGGCCACGCGACGGCATCGTGGTTGCTTGTTCGATACCAGTCCCACTGGGTCGTCGCGACGGTTTCAGAAGATACCGTCTCCGCCGTCTGCGACGATCTTGCCCAGGCGCTGCGGCTGATCAGCGAATCGTAGCGGCTAACCGTGCCCACGACGGACAATCGGCGGCTCCGCCATGCCGCGCTTCAGTTCGATACGATGCCGTCGCAACATGCGATACAACGTCACGCGCGATACGTGCAGCGCCTGCGCCGTGGACGTAACGTTCTCGCCGTTCTGGTCCAACGCCGCCAACAGAACGCACCGCTCCTCTGCGGATCCCGGTTTCGGCGCCTCGATCTTGATAGCGGGCAATTGAGCGGCCGCGTCATCCAGCCCGATCAGGTCCTTCACCTCTAGCCTAGGCCCATCGCTGACGACGACCGAACGACGGACCACAGACATCAGCTCGCGGACGTTACCCGGCCAGTGGCACCGCACCAACGCGGCCTCCGCCGCCGGGGAAAACCCATCGACCGTCCGGTTGAAGTCCCGCGCGGCAACGCGCAGGAAGTGATGCGCCAGCGGCAGGATGTCCTCGCGGCGGTCGCGCAATGGCGGCACCGGCACTGTCAGCACGTTCAGGCGATAAAACAGGTCCTCGCGGAAGCGACCCACGGCGATTGCCTGCGACAGCCGGACATTGGTTGCTGACACGATGCGCACGTTCAGTGCCAGCGTTTCACGCCCGCCGATACGGCGGATCTGACCATCTTGCAGGAACCGCAACAAATGGCCCTGCAGGTCGATCGGCATGTCGCCTATTTCATCCAAGAAGAGGGTGCCGCCATGCGCATGCTCGATCTGCCCAAGCCCGCGAGTCACCGCTCCAGTGAATGCGCCCTTTTCATAGCCAAACAGTTCCGACGCAACCAGTCCGGGAGGAATCGCCGCGCAGTTCACCACGACGAAGGGCCCACGGCCGCGCCCAGAGTCCCGGTGGATAGCGCTGGCCAGCAACTCTTTGCCCGTTCCACTCTCGCCGGTGATGAGCACCGGGTCATCTGTCTGCCCGTAGCGCCGGATCAGGCCCGCCAGATGCCGCATTGCGGCGCTGTTGCCGACAATCGTCTGCGCCCTTACCGATGGGCTGGCGCCCGCCGCATCGTCCACTGTCTCATAGAGCCTGCCAAGCAGCGTCGGGTCTTCGGCCGCACGCTCCAGCAACAACCGCGCCAGGCGCTGCGCCGGCAGTCGCGCCAGATCGTCCACGCTCACCCGCGCGCCGCCGGCTCCCATCGTCCCACCCCGCGCCGCGAGCTCGGCATAGGCTGGGATGATCGCGTCCCGCGTAAGTAGCCGGCCTTCGGGCATTCTGGCGCTTTCCCCGTCCGGGTTTGGACAACACAGGTTTCGTCACATGACGTGTTATCGCATTGCTCGCGTGCGCGGGATCACGAGAGCGTGCCGAACCATCATCAGAAAGGGAGCGTGACAATCTCGTGCCCACGCGCACTGACGTGTGTGTGCAACACGCCATAGCATTATAACCATGAGGAAAGCCTTCGATGGAACCATTGCCGCGCAGAGACCATTCCGTCAGCCGCCCGCCGTTGATTAATGTGGCGCCATGCACGGTTCGTGCGTAAAGGTATCTGGATGCGTGCGATCCTGTGTCTTCTGCTGTGTCTGCCTGGCCTTGCGTTCGCAGGTCAGAGCAACGGATCCGAGGAAGTTGCGCTTCAGGTCGTTCCCACGCGCGTCTCCTTGGCCCGACCTGTCAGCCGCGCCGGCCTCGCAAAGCCTGTCGCCGCTCGGTCTCCCAATGTCGACCCGCCGGGCATGTGCGAAAGCGCGGTCATCATCGCGGAAGCGGCCCAGCACTTGCCGGCCCGCCTGCTGGGTGCAATCAGTCTTACCGAAACCGGCCGCATCGATCCAAAATCAGGCGCCTTCCGTCCCTGGCCCTGGAGCATCAATGCCGAGGGCACCGGCCAGTTCTTCGCCTCCGCGCAGGAGGCTATCGACGCCGTGAAAGCGCTTCAAGACAAGGGCGTGCAGTCGATCGACGTGGGCTGCCTGCAGATAAACCTGATGTTTCACCCTAACGCATTCGCCACCCTGGAGGACGCGTTCGATCCCCGCAAGAATGCCCTATATGCTGCCCGCTTCCTGAACGCACTCTACACCGACAGCAAGGACTGGGGGCACGCCATCGCCGCCTACCATTCCGAGACGCCGGCGCTTGGCGAGCCCTATCGCGCCCTTGTCATGGCGCGGTGGCAGAACCCTGACGTTCATGACCTCGCCCCGGCCAGGCGCGTGGCGTATGGGGACTTCGCCAACTCCAAGGAGGTCTACAACGCCTTCGCCCCGCCCCAACGCGTCTACGGCGCCTTCACGCCCGGCCCGAACAGTGAACTGATCGTCGGCTCGTTGCCCCGGCCCTACAACTGATCAAGCGAACGCCAGCAATACAACGCCGGCGCAGATCAGAGCAATCGCCCCGATCCGCATCAGACCCATGGGTTCGCCAAACGCGTAGAACCCGATGAATGCGGCCGCGACGTACGACACCGCCGTGAATGGCAAGGCGACCGACATCGGAATGCGCCGGAGCGCGATGATGTAAAGCATCGCCGAACCACCATACAGGAACAGTCCGGACAAAGTGCGCCAGTCGAACAACTGCGCCATGAAGTCAGGCGCCCCGGCGCCGGCCTTCAGCAGCGTCTGTCCGCCCATGCTGATGACGATCGCCCCCGCCAGCACCGTCCAGTAAAGGCTCATGCTTTGTCCGTCGGGCCGCCACGCCTGATCACCCTGACCGTCCCCTGGGGCTTGCCGTTCGCCGACAGGAAGGTGCGTCCGACATATTCGCCGAGAACGCCCAGGATCATCGACTGCACGCCGGACACCAACAGCAGCACTGTCATGGTTGACGCCCAGCCAGATGGCGTGTCGTGCATGAACAGCGCCTCGGCGATCGTCGCCACCGCGCCCATCGCGCCCAGGACGGACAATGCCAACCCGGCGTAGATCGCCAGCCGCAGCGGCGCCAAGGAAAAGCTGGTGGCCAGGTTCAGCCACAGCCGCACCAGACGCCTCAGGTTGTAATTCGACCGTCCCTCGATACGCGGCAGATGCCGCACTTCGATGCTGTCGATGCGCTGAGTCACCTGCATGATCAGCCCATCCACATAAGGATACGGACCTCCGTAGCGCGTCACCGCCTGAACGACAAAGCGCGACATGCAACGGAACGACGACAGGTAAAGGCCGCGCGGCTTGTCCAGCAACTGATCCGCCACCTGGTTGGCAAAGCGGCTGCCCAGGTTGCGCCAGCCCGCATGCTGCTTCACCGCATAGCGCGTATAGACCACGTCCCAGCCGCCCAGCCGAGCGTGGTCATACAGCTTCACCACCTCTTCCGGCGGATTCTGCAGGTCGTCGTCCATCGTGATGATGAAGTCTCCGCGTGCGTGCCGCAGGCCGGTCATGACCGCATTGTGCTCGCCATAGTTGCGGGCATGCTCGATGTAGATTACCGGCACCCTCACGCTCGGCAGGAAACATCGGATGATGTCGGCCGAGTCGTCCGGGCTGCCATCATTCACCAGGATGATCTCCAGCCCACCCGCCAGTTCCAATTCCGACAGCGCCTCCACCAAGCGCTCGACCGTCGCCGCTCCGCGATAGACCGGTACGACGATTGATAGCCCCACCGTCATCGCGGGGATCACGCCCATCTGGTTTTCAACAAGCGTTACCGAGTCGTTCATGGTTTCTCCGCGAGAGCCAGGACCGATCCGCCGGCGGCCAGCGGAATCGGCAAGGCCCGTTCAAGTTCCGTCATGCCATGTAACGTCGCATCCACCCATGGCGGAAACAGGGCGACGTCAGACGCAAATTCGCCACGAGCCAGCAGCTTTCGCTGAACCACCATCAGCGGCAACAGCAAGCCGTTCCAGTACCGCACTTTGGCAACAGTGAACCCCGCCTGACGCAGCAGCGCCGCGGCCGTTCCGGTGGTGAAGCGTCGCGCATTATGCACCCTGCGATCATGTGCCGAGGCCAGCCAGCCATACGCCGGCAGGTTCAGCACCAGCCGCCCGCCCGGCCGCAGCACGCGGTGCAACTCCGCTAGAGCCGCCGACGGGTCCACCGCCGCATGGCACAGCACGTCGGCGGACACAGCGGAATCGAAACTACTCGCGTCAAACGGCAGGCTGTTGACGCTGCCGCGAACGACACAGGCGCCCGACTTTCCCTGCGCCCGCGGCGCGGCCACGGGGTCGAACTCCACCCCCACCCGGATCAGATCAGGCCGTCGCGCGCCCAGCACCGCCAGCAGCCCACCCGTCCCGCAGCCGGCATCCAGCACGCGGCCGGACACATTCGCCAGCGCCTCCGTCAGCCGGGCATGCAGGGCGCGATACCACCACATGCGGTCCTCGGCCTGATCCATCAGCGTATATTCGACGGGCTCCATAGCCCCGGTGATTGCCTTGCGACGGATTTGGCCGCAAGGGATCAGTAACAAAGGGGATCGCCTTGCCGCCAGTCCGCATCGCTACGCCCGTCCGCTTGAGGCAACGCGGCCGTGCGTTGACTGACAACGCAACCGACACCATCCGCGGTATCGGCCTTGCCGCGGCCGCCTATGGTGTCCTGTCGATCGGCGATGCGTCGGCAAAATGGGCGCTTCTGTCCGTCGGAGTTGCCTGGGTCCTGCTGTGGCGCGGCGTGTTTGGTGCCGCGGCCGTGCTGGCCGTCACCGCCGTCCGGGCCGAAGCCGGAGGCTGGCGTCGCGTCATCCCGGTGCGCTGGCGCATGCTCACGTTACGGTGCTCGTTGTCGTCGTTCAGCTCAACCGCCTGGTATTTGTCGTGGCGGCACATGCAACTGGCAGACACCTATGCGCTGGGTTTCACCGCGCCGCTCATCATGACCCTGCTGGCGGTTTCCATGCTGAAAGAAGAAATCCGCTGGCGGCGCATGGTTTCGACGCTGCTCGGGTTCTCCGGCGTGGTGGTGATGCTGCATCCTGGCGGCGACCTCTGGAGCCCCGCCTTGCCACTGCTGCTTGCCGGGATCGTTGCAATGGCGCTCACTCGGATCATGGCACGCCAGTTGTCGGTGACCGAGACTCCCGAATGTCAGGCATTCTGGATGATGGTAACGCTCGCCGTGACGGGGTGCCTGCTTCTCAACCTGTATCCGCCCGGAGACACCGGTTCGGTCGGCCTGTGGCTGGTGCTGGTATTCCTGGGGGTGTCCAGCGGCCTCGCGCATTGCGCGTTCACCCTCGCCTACGGCCTTGCCCCGGTCTCCGCGCTGGCGCCCTATGAGTACACCATGCTGATTTGGGGCGGCGCGGCCGGGTTCGTCATCTTTCAGGAAGTCCCCTCCTGGAGCACCCTGGCCGGTGCCGCGATCGTTGCCACAGCCGGCCTGTACAACCTACACCGGGAGCGTGCTCGACAACTCCAGACAGACCCGCAAGCGCCTGTGCGAGGCTGATCGCCGGCACCTCCGGCGGCCCCTGTTCAGATCAGATGCTCCCGGCGTCAGTTGATCGGGCGCACGTGCGTTGGTATGCCGCTTACGCGATCTGCTATTGTCGCGTCGGGGGAATGATGCCGCAGCGTTGCGTGCCGTTCGGTTACTCAGCACCAAATTGCCATGGCAGGATCGCGACATGACCGGGCAGGAGCTTTGGCGGGCATTTGACGCAGCGTGGTACACGTTCGCCTACCCCGTCGTTGGCCGGCTGCTGCAGGAACGCCCGACCCTGCAATCAGCAGACATCTATCGTGCCCTGGGTTCCATCCTGCGGCACGATCCCAATCCTTTCTTCAGTGAAACATGGTATACCGGTCGCTATTTGCCCGTTGCTGACGCAATTCGAACCGGCTTGTATAAATCCGGCTTCGATCATTTCTGCCGCGATGGATACCCCGACCTGGCCCCCCACTGGCTTTTCGATCCCGGATATTACCGCCAGCAAGTCGCAGCGTCTTACCGGCGTCCGTTCGATCCCGCGATCGATGGCGACGCCTACGACCACTTCCTCCGCATCGGCCAGCATGAAGGATTGACCGGCCACAGGCTGTTCGACCCGGACGTCTATCTCTCGCTCGCACAATCGGATGTCATCGCGCACATCAATCAGGATGGTCCCTTCACGACATTCCTGCACCACATCCGCGCCGGCGATCCCGAACCTGTCGTTTCGACGTATTTCGATCCCGCCTGGTACCTAAATCGCTATCCTCATGTCGCCCAGGAGATCAGTCAGGGCAACTTCACCTGCGCCCTTCATCACTTTCTGCAAAGCCCGGACGCAGCACTCCACGACCCTAACCCGCGTTTCTCGGAACGTCTCTACAGAGCCTACTTCGCCGATATCCGGCAAGCGCTTCGCGACGGGCACCTGCGCAGCGGCTTCGAGCATTACCTGCGCCACGGCCAGCGGGAAGCGCGAGTGACCTTCCCGGCGGGGTCGGCTGGCAAGCCCGATCAGGGCATCGCCCGCCGCCCCGCGCCGGTGACGGCGTCTTTTCCCTTGCGGACGCGGCAGTTCCAGGACGTGACCTTCCTGCCGGTCACCCAGGACGCGCCAGGCTGGGACAACTGGCGGTTTGGCGCGTTCGACCCCGATGGCAGGTCACTGGATGCCTTCGCGAACGACGGCATGGCCGGCGCCATCATCATGCCCCAGCTCGCGCAACACCCCGGCACGTTTATCTATGGCGGCGTGCTGCCGCGGCATTACGGGCATTTCCTGCTCGATGGCCTGACGAATCTGTGGTTCCTCCGGCAGCGTCCCGACCTCCCGGTCCTGTGGCATTGGGACCCCGCGATACCTGACGGCCAGTGGCCCGGCTGGATCACGCAGCTCTGGCATCTCCTTGGACTGACCCGGCACAGGCACCTGCACATCCGCACGCCGGTGCGCGTGCAGCAGGTGATCCTGCCCGACCCAGGCGGCATGAGGATACACACGATGCATCCGCGGCAGGCGGCGGCCCTTGCCGTGCATCGCGCGACCGGCCCAGGCCACGGCAAGCGCGTGTGGCTGTCGCGCCAGGGCCTGCCGCCATCCTTGTCACGCCTGGAGCCGGAGGACCGGATCGAGGCAGCGCTTCAGGCCCGGGGCTGGAATGTGGTTCGCCCCGAAACCCTGCCGGTCACGGAGCAGGCAGACATCTTCAGCACGGCCGATTCCGTGTCAGGCGTCATCGGGTCGGCTTTCCACACCGTCCTGCTGTGCGCCGAACCATCCGCGCACCTGATCCCGGTCGTCTACCGGCCAGGCGCCGCCCTGCAATTCTACGATGTGATCGCCGACGCACGCGGCCTGCGGCAGAGTTTTATCGTCCCCGACATCCTGCCGGCCTCCGACACCGCGCAGGGTGGGGTCGCGGAAGTGCGGGACGTGACCGCGCTCGTCGAGGCGATCTGCCAGACCGCCGGGACATCACCGGCCTGAATGTCGGCTACGCAACATTCTGGAACGTAAGACGAACCTGAGCGCCCGCCGGCCGGTCCCGCACGAACGGACCCGGCCGCGACCAAACGCAAATGACGCCAGGGCGCATGGACAAGGCGACCGCGGGCGCCGCGCCACCCTCCGCCGGTCAGGCAGAGACAACCGCGCCGCATGCGCTACATACCCGCGATGCCATCTCGGCTGACCTTCGCGAGGGCGCAAGCGAATGACCGAATCCAACCCCGACCATTTCGAAATGCGCCGGCTGGAATCTCTCAGCAACACCATTTTTGGCGTCGCGATGACGTTGCTTGCTTACAACCTTCCAAAGGACGTCAAGTTCGACAGTCTGCCTCGATGGACCGACCTCTATCACCTCTATGGTGACCGCCTGTCGGCACTGGCGCTCAGCTTCATCATCGCCGGCGTATTCTGGTTCAGCCACCAGCGCCGGTTGGCCCGCCAGCCATACGGCAGCCGCAACGCCGTGTTCCTCAACCTGCTGTTCCTGCTGTCGATCATTCTGCTGCCGGTCACTGACGAACTCTACGGCGCCTATGGCCACAGCAGCGCGGTCGCCGTTCTCTTCGGCCTTCACCTGACCGTCATGGCGACGCTGAATGCCACCCTGTGGTGGCTGGCAACCCGCGGCATCCCCCATCATCATGAGTTCATCAGCGCGTTCCTGCCAGTCCTGGTGTTCCTGCCCGGCACCGCGGTTGCGCTGTACGCCCCGCAATTTGCCCAGTATCTCTGGTTTCTCGCGTTCGGCGCGCTGTTCGTCCGGCCATTCCTCCGCACCTGACTGGCTTAGCGTATCACGGCAAGCTCGGCTCGGTCATCATCGCCCGAACTCCTCTGGGCGCGGTCCGGCTCACCCGCCGCCACGTGGCAAATCAACCGCCCTGACCGGCCCCAGGCACGCCTTGAAGCCATCCGCTTTCCGTCAGACCCTCGCCCACAACCGAAAGGTACCCCCCTATGCCCCTCGACCTCACCAACCGCACCGCCCTCGTCACAGGCGGCTCACGCGGCATCGGCGCTGCCATCGCTTTGGCCCTCGCGGACGCCGGCGCCAACGTCGCCATCAACTACCTGTCTCAATCCGCCCAGGCCGAAGCCATCGCCGCCGCCATCACCGGCAAAGGCCGCCGCGCCGTTACCATCCAGGCCGACGTTTCCAACGCCGCCGGCGTCGCCACCCTCGTACAGGCAAGCCGGAACTCCCTCGGCCCCGTCGACATCCTGATCAATAACGCCGGCATCGCGCTGATCCGCAGCATCGACGACCTGACCGAGGCCGATTTCGACCAGACCATCGCCGTCAACCTGAAATCCGCGTTCCTCGTCACCCAGGCCGTCCTGCCGCATATGCGCGCCCAGTCCTGGGGCCGCATCGTCAACATCTCATCCGGCGCCGCGCGAGGCGCCGGCGGCGTCGGTCTGCACTACAACGCCTCCAAGGCCGGGATGGAGGGCATGACCCGCGGCTATGCCGCCCGCCTGGTCAAACAAGGCATCACCGTCAACGCCGTCGCCCCGTCCCTTATCGAAACCGACATGGTGAAATCCGGCCTCGCCTCGTCGCCCGCTCGCATCCCGTTGGGCCGCTTCGGCACATCGCAGGAAGTCGCCCAGGTCGTCATGATGCTGATCGGCAACGCCTACATGACCGGCCAGACGGTCGCCCTGTCCGGCGGCATGTCGTTCAATTGACCCGTTCGGCAACTGCTCGCTGGGCAACCGACCCCCGGGTAACGACCCGACCCTTGCGGGCAGCCCCCGCCAATGCCTGGAGATCACTCCAACACTGACGGCGGGACAAAGCCACCGCATCACCCAGACCGGATTCGGCACGCCAATAGGCTGCTACTGGCCCCCCGCCGTAACGCGACGCGTATCGAACGGCGGATTTCATGTCGCCGCCCATGTATTCAACTCTGGTAAATCAGGAACTGGCTATTCAGCCGCAGCAGCTTGCCGTGAAGCGGACGACAGGCTGAACCCACGATACCCGTTCGTTGCGATCTCGTCGCACTTCGCCCGGTATGCCCCAACGCCACCGATATAGGGCATGAAAACGCGGGGCTTGCCCTCGATATTAGCGCCCATGTACCAGGAGTTCGCGGCGGGGTAGAGCGTGGTATGGGCGACCTGATTGACATGGTCCACCCATTCGTCCTGGGCGGCCTGGGTAGCCTCGATGCAGTCGCACTGACTCGCGGCGATGGCGGCAAGGCAATCGGCTATCCAGTCTACATGCTGCTCGATCGAAACCATCATGTTTGACAGGACGGATGGGCTGCCGGGGCCGGTGATCATGAACAGGTTGGGAAAACCCACGGTCATAAGGCCTAGGTAGGTGCGGGGTCCGGCGTGCCATTCATCGGCAAGGGTCTTGTTATCACGGCCGACGATGTTCATCCGGGTCAGCGCGCCGGTCATGGCGTCGAAGCCCGTGGCGAAGATGATGGCGTCGAATTCGTAATCCTTATCACCGGCGCGAAGACCCCGCGGCGTCAGCGCCTGGATGGGGTTGTTACGGACATCAACCAGATCGACGTTGGGGCGGTTGTACGCTTGGTAATAGTCGGTATCGACGCAGATTCGTTTCGTTCCGATCGGGTGATTGACAGGCGCGAGCAGTTCCGCCTTCACCGGGTCTTTCACCGTCGCCTTGATCTTGCCGCGGACAAACTCGGCGGCCGTGTCGTTGGACGCCTTGCTGAAGATCAGGTCGTTGAAGGAGGCCATGAAAGTGGTGCCGCCGCTGGCCCAGCGTTCTTCATAGGTGGCGAGGCGTTCCGCTTCGGGGGTTTCAATGGCGGATTTATCGTTGGGGTTGGCAAGCACCCCGTTGCGGCTCGTCCGCGCCTCTGCTCGGCGGGCAGGATACACCGATTTCCACAACTGCTCGTACTCCGCTGTCATCGGGCGGTTACGGGACGGAATGCTGAAGTTCGGTGTGCGCTGGAAAACCGTGACGTGCGCGGCCTGCCGGGCAATGACGGGAATAGCCTGGATCGCAGAGGAACCGGTGCCGATGACCCCGACGCGCAGTCCGGACAGGTCGACGCCTTCGTGCGGCCAGTGGCCGGTGTGGTACGTGGCGCCCTGGTAAATATCGGCTCCAGGGAAGTCCGGGCGGCGAGCCGCGGAAAGGCAGCCGGTCGCCATGATGCAATACCGCGCGGAGGTCGTGTCGCCGCGATTCGTGCGGATGACCCAGCGATGCGTGGCCGGATCGAACACGGCGTCCGTGACCTTCGTTTCAAAGAAGATATCACGGCGCAGGTCGAGCTTGTCAGCAACAAAGTTCGCATAGCGAAGAATTTCGGGCTGGCCGGCAAACACCTCCGACCACGTCCATTCCTGCTCAAGTTCCTCCGAGAACGAGTAGGAATACTGCATGCTTTCAACGTCGCAACGGGCGCCGGGATAGCGGTTCCAATACCAGGTGCCGCCGACGCCTGACGCGGTGTCGAATACGATCGCGGACAGTCCCATCCCGCGAAGGCGGTGGAGCATGTACATGCCGCCAAAGCCGGCGCCAACGATGACAACATCCACGACGCCGGGGGCGGTTGGGCAAATCTGGGTAGGCTGGGTCATATGTCGTCCATTTGCCAGGTAACGTTTGGATCATCGAAGGCTGCGGCGGGCTCGGTTGTCAACTCCGGCATTCATACAGCGAACGAGACTGCGACAACGGTGAGGCATCCCTACCTCGCCCCTCCACCCCGGCCAGATAAGCCGCTGGCCGCGGCATCGGCCCACGACGAAAAGGCAGGGCACCGCAGGCAACTCGTCGTCACCGCTGGCGATGGCATGGGCTCTGGCGGCCCAGGGCGAGACGCAGAGACGTGACGTCGTTAGCGTCGCGGCCGTCCGTGACAACCTCGGTCAGTGGTACAAATGCAGCCAAGGCGTCAAGCAGTTCGTCGCGCAGCTCCCGGTCGACCAAGCGTGCAAAGGCCCGACGGGGCAAGCAGCTTGAGCAGTTTTGCCACCGTCGCCTCTGACACGGCAAGCAGTACGAACTGTGGCGCAGGGAGGACGGCCAAAGCGGGAACGCCATCACGATGGAAGGTCGGGCTGTAACGCGTTAAGGCATCGAAGATGATTACACGGCGAACAGGCAATCCCGGCGCCGTGGGCGGCGAACTCATTGTAAAGGATCCCGTCGGCGAGGCCTCTGCGACGGCCTGGACCTCGGCGGTGTCGGAGATGGCCGCGTCCTGCATGCGACTTTCACCCGGACCGGCGGGACGAGAGCAAGCGAGGGAAGCGCCAAACGGCCCACAAAGTTCCCGGCAACGGTGCTGTCAGCAGCCCCTTCAGGCCGCCGAAGCCACCGCCTCACCCTGCGCCGCCCGCACACCCAGCACATGTGCGATCGCGTACGTCAGGTCCGGCCGGTTCAGCGTATAGAAGTGAAACTCGTCCACCCCATTGGCCTGTAGTAGCCGCACCTGCTCCGCCGCGATCATCATGCCAATCAGCCGGCGGGTCTCCGCCTCGTTCTCCGTCCCCTCGAACATCCGCCCCATCCACGCCGGAACGCTTGTCCCGCCCATCTTTGAAATCCGCGCCGCCTGAGCGAAGTTCGTGACCGGCATGATCCCCGGCACGATCGGCGCCTTGATCCCCGCCGCCAAACACAGGTCCAGGAACCGCAGGTAGGTCGCCGTATCAAAAAAAACCTGCGTGATCGCCCGCGTCGCCCCGGCATCCAGCTTTCGCTTCAAATTCTCCAGGTCCGCCACGGGACTACTGGCTTGCGGATGCACTTCCGGATAGGCCGCCACCGAGATCTCGAACGGCGCCACCTCCCGCAAGCCCGCGACCAGGTCCGAGGCGAACGCGTACCCCCCCGGATGCGGCTCATAGGTCGTGCCCGGCGCCGGGTCACCACGCAGCGCGACGATATGCCGCACCCCGGCTTCCCAATACCGCCGCGCCACGTCATCGACCTCATCTCGGGTCGCCCCCACGCAGGTTAGGTGAGCCGCCGGTACCAGGCTGGTCTCAGCAACCAGACGCGCCACCGTGGCGTGGGTGCGGGCCTGCGTGGAGCCGCCGGCGCCGTAAGTCACCGATACGAACCGCGGCGACAGCGGCGCCAGCCGCTCGATGCACGCCCATAATTGCTGCTCCAACTCCTCTGTGCGCGGCGGAAAGAACTCGAACGACAAGGCCGGCGGCGGCCGGTCGGTCCCCTGCATCGGCAGTCCGGAAAAGCGCGGGCCAGTGAGCCAGCGCTGCAGGGTGGGAGGAGGCATGTCCATGCGCGACGATTCCCTGTTTTCGTCCGCAAACGCAAGCTTTACCTCAGTGTCCAGCAACCGATTGTTTCCCTGCTACCACTCACGTGGTAGCAGCCTGTTACCGTCTCGTTCACGCAAAGGTCAGAGATTGGGTGTTCCAATCCAGGTCAAACTCGCCATCTGCCGCAATGTCGGCTATCCGGACTGTTCAAGCATGAACGGCCCCTGCCCGAGGAATTCTGATGCCACCTGTCCCACGATCGCTACGCTCTCTCGTTGGGGCATTGCGGCTCATCCTTTTGTCCGGTTGTATAGCACTCTTGGTCGTCGGCTGCGCAACGCCGCCGCCGCCGGACGACCCCGATGCGGTCGCCGACTTCAAGCAGACCAACGACCCGCTGGAACCGACCAACCGGGTCTTCTACGCCATCAACAACGGCATCGACACGGTGATCCTGAAGCCTGCCGCGCAGGCCTATCGGTTCCTCGTCCCCACTCCGGTGCGCGACGGCGTGCACAACTTCCTCGGCAACCTCGGCACGCCCGTGCGCCTCACCAACGACATACTGCAGGGCAAGCCCCGCCGAGCCGGCGATACCTTCGCGCGCTTTGTAATCAACACCACGGCCGGGGTCCTTGGCATCTTCGACGTCGCGACGAAATGGGGCTACCCCGACCACGACTCCGATTTCGGCCTGACCCTGGCGAACTGGGGTGTGCCAGAGGGACCATTCCTCTATCTTCCCGTCCTCGGGCCGTCCGATCCCCGCGACGCCTCCGGCTTCGGTGTCGACATCGCCATGGACCCATTCACCTGGGTCGGCGGCGGGGGAGCGACTGGCTGGACAGTGTTTAACTGGTCGAAATACGCGCTCAATGCCATCAGCACGCGGGAACGCCTGCTAGATCCGATCGACCAGATCAAGAAGACGGCACTCGACCCATATGCCACGTTCCGCAGCCTTTACCGCCAGCACCGCGCCGCCGAAATCAAGGACTTGCAGGATGACAACCGAGCCACAGTACCCGGTCTGGTTCCCTCAGCCGAAACCGACTTCAGCGCAGTAGCCTGTCCGCCACCGGAGCTTGATGTACGAATGACCCATCGTCGGACTTTCCTGACCTTCCTCGCCGCGACCGGCGTGACCTCGGCTGTCATAACGATCGCCCCGGTCACAGCACGCGCACAGGCAGCCGCCGACAAGGCAGCCGCTTTCGTCAAATCGACCGGCGACAAGCTGGTTGCGATTATCAACGGCTCCGGCAACGCGGCCGAAAAGCGGGCCGCACTGACCAAGGCCATCGACGCCGCCGTAGACGTGGACGGCGTCGGCCGCTTCTGCCTCGGCCGCTACTGGCACCTGGCGAGTTCCGAGCAGCAGAAACAATACCTCGAACTTTTCCACGCCGTCCTCGTCACCAACATCAGCGCCAAGCTCGGTGAATATACAGGCGTGCATTTTACCATGGGCAAAAGCCGCATGCAGGATGAGGACGCCGCCGTCTCTACCATCGTGGAACGCCCCAATAACCCGCCTACCAACGTCGACTGGATCATCTCCAACCCGTCCAGCAATCCCAGGATCGTCGACGTCATCGCCGAGGGCACGTCGCTCCGCCTCACCCAGCGCAGCGACTACGCGTCCTATCTGGCCCACAACAACGGCAGCATCGACTCCCTGATCGCCGCCATGCGCCAGCAGATCTCCCAAAGCAGTTGAACCCCGCCGACCGGCCAGGGCCAAGTCGCGCCCAGCACGCAATGACCCCGACGCATCGCGGGAATCTTTAAGCTTAAGACCGACGTATCGGGCGGCTGAACCGTTGGATACCGCGCCGCTACCGTAAAGCGGCGGGCCTGAATGAACTTGGGTCGCCCGCGTCTTCTTCAGGAAGGCGCCACCGGTCACGTATTTTCGTCGGTATTGAAGACGGCGCCGGCGTAGCTGGTGGTAACGGATAGCCGCTGGACTGGGCTGAGGCATCCCCTCAAGCATCGGGCGAGCCCCATCACCCGGCCTTTAACGACCGATCCGGTCCCGGACCAGCTTGTCCATTGCCCCGCTTTCGTGGTCCACATTTCCGTTAAAGGGGATACGTCATGCCACAGCACCATTACCCGGACGCGTCCTTCCACTCCGGAAGACCGTGACCGCCGTCCTCCCGACAAACCGTCGCCGTGCGCCCAACGCCAACTGGATCCTGTTCTGGATGTGCGTGCTCGTCACGGTAAACCAGCTTGGCTTTGGCGGTGTCGTGCCCGCCCTGCCGCTTTACGCAAAGTCCTTCGGCGTGTCCGTCGCCGCTATCGGCATGGCCGTCGCCGCATACGGCCTCGCCCGTGTCGCAGGCGCCATCCCAGCCGCCTGGCTCGCCGATTCTTTCGGCCGCCGCTGGGCACTTGTCCTCGGAGGCGTGCTTACCTCCGCCGGTAACCTCTGGTGCGCGCTCGCCCGCAGCTACCCGGAATTCATCCTCGCCCGCTTCGTAGCCGGCGCCGGCGCCGGGCTCATCGTCACTACCGGCCAGATCGTCCTCGCCGACATCACCACCCCCGAGCGCCGAGGCCGTGTCGTATCGATCTACCAGGGCGCCTTCATCTTTGCCGCCGGAGTCGGCCCCTTCCCCGGCGGTCTGCTGTCCCAGCATTTTGGGCTCAGCGCGCCTTTTCTAGCCTTCGCCGTAGCCGGTATCGGCGCGGGAATCGTAGCCGCCTTCGCGGTCGGCGAAACCCGGGATTTCGGCATGACGCTGTCCCGGCGCGGCCTCGGCGGCAACGTGCCCATGCTTACGCAGATTCGCCGCCTGGCCGCGCAAACGGGCTTCGTGCTCGCCTGTTTCGTGTCGTTCGCCAACGCTGCCGCCCGCACCGGGGGCCTCTTCAGCGTCGTCCCACTGATGGGCACCGCCCGTCTGGGACTATCGGTGACCGAGATCGGCGCTTCCATGGCCATCGGCACCGTGATCGGCCTAATGGCCTCCTATCCGGGCGGCATGCTTACCGATCATTTCGGCCGTAAGGCCGTGATCGCGCCATCCACGATGATTTCCGGCGCCTCAATGCTGCTGTTCTGCGTTGCCCCGTCGTATCTTTGGTTCGTCGCGGCCAGCATCTTCTGGGGTGTGGCAAGTTCCATCGGCGGCTCCGCGCCGTCGGTCTATGCCGCCGATAGCGCTCCGTTGGGGATGAACGCCACGACCATGAGCACATTCCGCATGACCAGTGACATCGGCTACGTCGCCGGTCCGTTGACGCTAGGATTCATCGCCGATCTTCTCGGCGCGCCAACCGCGCTGATCGCAGCGGCTGGACTGCTGGTCTGCGCCGGATCGACCTTTGCGCTGTTCGCACCGGAAACCTATCGAGGCCGCAGCGGCTAATCCTGTGCAATCCGCCCCTACCGGTCGCGCTGCCGGAGCCCCCGGTTCGCCAATCAGGCACTCGCCGCGCTGCCGGGCGGCCCTTCCGCCGGCACAACTGGCGGCATTGACATCGTGTAGGGTGACTGCAGCGGCATCGAAACCGAG
This sequence comes from uncultured Pseudomonadota bacterium, assembly GCA_963819005.1. GTDB lineage: Bacteria > Pseudomonadota > Alphaproteobacteria > Acetobacterales > Acetobacteraceae > Rhodopila. The sequence goes on along the minus strand of CAWFUL010000016.1, from coordinate 86,957 downwards.
TAAGGCGCATCCCGCATAACCGGGCTGTCCTGGCGTGGCAGATTGTGGGCAGCCATGATCTCTTGCCAAAGCGCAAGGATATTCTGAGCGGTCACATCAGCAACGAGACAATGCCCCGAGCCGTCTAGAATCGTAAGCACCGCCTCCGGATTATCGCAAACCCGTTGCGCCGCTACGTTGATCGTCTGCAGACAGGCAACGAGTTGTTCCGGCGACTGTAGCCGGGCGCCATGCACCATGTCATCAAGCCGCAGCGCGCGCAGACCCTGCGGCGAGGCACCCACCGGCTCGCGGCCCAGTTCAAAGAAGACGGCGGCAACGGGTAGCGCCCCCTGGATCAGCGACAGCACCGCCCGCGCGCCTTCCCGATCAAACCCGATCAGACGTTGTTCAGGTACGATCATCGCCGGTTGCGGACGATATAAACCGAGGGTCGCGGAAATCTGTTGTTCCAGCCATCGCCGGACCTCAGGAGGCGCCTGATTGATCTGCTCGGGCGACAAGGTGATGCCTACCATTTCTTTGCTCCATTGAGCCAAGCTCGGGCGGAGTTGAACCCCGCCCTTGACCATGTCGTCTCGACTAATCTCCCGGTCGAAAGCGAAACTCGCCCACAACCGGTCGGCAACTCAGGCTGCTGCCTTGACCTCGATCTTCTTCGCCGTGGACGCTGCGTTCTTCGGCACCGTTACGGTGAGCAGTGCTGGAGCGGTCTTTCACGGGAACGGGAGCATTTGCCATTTTAGGCCCTCCTCTGCTTTCTTGGGTTTTGGAATCACACAAAACCTACAGTGGCGGGCCAGCGACAGCATTGATCCGCGTCAAACAGGACACCCGTTCGCAGCGGCGTTTTGTCACGGTGCCGTGACGCGGTGGCGTCTTCCGGACAATGACCTCAATACGCGACGGCCCTGTCCGCCCCGCTTCTCCTTCTCCCGCGGCTCTTTCCATTCTCAGAGCTACCGACCAGTATGCGGTGGAAGGCGTTCACCCGTTCAACCAACTGCCAAGCGACGCCAAATGATTCCACAGGAGGCAAATCCATGGCCGATGTATCCGCTTTCGAAGATGTCCCAATGCCCGCCGAGACCGTCTGGAATGTCATCGGCGACTTCGGAAACATCCGCAAATGGGCCGTCCTGGTCCAGGGCGAGACCGTCGAAGATAGGCCCGACGGCAAAATCCGCACCCTGCAAATGCCGGAGAACCGCATCGTCAAGGAACGCCTCGCCTGCCGGTCACAGTATTCCTACACCTACACCATGGTCGATCGGCCGGAGATGGCAGACTACCGCTCTACGGTCGCAGTCGTCCCTCTCGACCCCGCCAACAGCCGCATCATCCTGATCGTCCACCTGTCCGCATCCGAGGGCCAGACCGACGAGGACATCACCTCGCGTTACAACCGCAACCTTCGCGGCAACCTCCGCGCCATGAAAAAGGCACTCGGGCTGCCCACCTGACACAAGTGCGCCGATCCGCCCAGCACCCGCGCGCGGATAAAGCGCGCGAGACGTTCCACGAAACCTGCCATAGTGACGGCCGTATGCAGCGTCAGGCGTCAGTCCTTTCGGAATTGGCCTTGGTGGTTCTGCCCACCCATTTCTCGGCCGCTCGTCTGCTGACGAAGCCGTCCTTTGTCCAGCTTTGACCTGTTTGGTTGGTGACGACGACCCGGAACCAGCCCCCGCCACTCTGCTCTATTTCGTAAGTGTCCATGTTTCGGAATATAGCTCGAAAACTTTCGTAACGCGACGTATATTTTTCGGGATTTGAATTAAAATCAGAACAGGCTCGTAAGCAGGGTCATTCGGTTCTCGGTCCACGAACCGCGTCGACCGCTGCCAATCGGTGCTCGGCGAAATACTCGAAACCCTCGACCACCTTATAGCCGAGCCGGCGGATGATGGTCAGCACGGTGTTGCGGAACGCAGCGAGGACCTGAGGTGCATGTCCGGCATGGGCACGGGCCTGGTCCTCTCGGCAGGTGACATCGCGCACGTAATGAAGTTGGTTCTCGATGCCCCAGTGCGCGCGCGACAGAGCAAGCAATTGCGCGGGACCGGCCTGGCGCACGCTGTGACTGGTGATCGTGTACACAGTCTCAATGGATTTCTTGCCACGCACGACCCGTTCGCGTGTGATGCGGCAGACCTGCCCCACCCCGGCCCAGTCGGATCCCAGATATCCGCTGAGCGAGGCAGTCGTTTCGATCCGCCGGGTCTCGATGCGTCCGTGACTTTTCTCGATCGTTTCGGCGCGTCCAAGGTCAGACGGCGCTGACCATGCCGCCGAGGGGGGAAAAGGGCCGGAAGGCCTGTTCGATATCGGCTTTTAGCGCGGGCTGATTGCCCTTCACCGTGAAGAAGTAGTCCCCGCCGCCATCGATGATCATCTGGCAGATCGCCCTTTGCGTGAAGATTGCATCGCCGGTGATGGTGACCCCTTTGAGCGGCAGGGTCTTCAGCAATTCCAGCGCAGCGGTGATTTCATTGGTCTCGGGCGCCACCTGCAACTGGCCGATCACACCTTGTAGACTGGTGCTGAACGCCGCCAGCAGATGTGTGCCGGACGCGGTTGCCGTGGCGCTGCCGCGCAGTCGCTTGCCATCGATCGCGACATGGCCCGATACCGGCGCCTCACCAGAAACCCAGCCACTGAATGCTCGTTCCAGCGCGGCGACATCCAACGCCTGGAACAATTCGCACCACACCGATGGGGCGGGCACCCGGTCGCGGTCGATGCCGATCGCCGCGAGCGTTTCACGCTGTAGCCGCCGTCCCCAGCGAACGATGCCAAGCTGATCGTGCCGACCCGCCAACATCGCGGCAAGCGCGATCAGCAGAAGACTGGCCAACGGATAACGCTTGCCTGCGGCACGCCGATGGTCCGGGACTGACGCCAGCGCATCCCAAAGGCTGATCGTCTGCGTTGCCGTCAAATCCATCCGCGACTCCCGTCAGGCCAATTCCAGAGAGGATCAGAATTGCGATCACCCCGCACCGCAACCCGCAAAAACCGGGATAGACGTCAGAACCGAATTGCCCTGGCTCGTAAGGCGGTCACGTTGCCACCGGCAGCCTGCAATGGCAGGGTCAACGCGGAGATCTCGGGAGGACCCAGCCATGACGATCAAAGTCCGCCAACTGCATCCCCTGTTCGTCGGCGAAGTCAGCGGCGTCGACCTCCGCCGCCCCCTGACGCCGCCTGAAGTCGAAACGCTCACCCAGGCGATCAACCGACACGCTGTCCTGGTCTTCCATGATCAAATCATCGACGACACGCAGCAGCAGGCCTTCAGCCGCAACTTCGGCGCCCTGGAAACGACGGTGCGAGCCTACCGGAAGGACTTCGTGCCGAGGCTGGATGTGCACATGGCCGACATCTCAAACCTCGATGAGAACAACAAGCTGCTGCCGCCCGACGACCGCCGCCGCCTCAACGCGCTGGGCAACCGCCTGTGGCACTCCGACAGCAGTTTCAAGCGCGTTCCCGCCCGCTTCTCGCTGTTGTCAGCCCGCATCATCCCGTCCTGGGGCGGCGAGACCCAGTTCGCCGATACGCGCGCAGCGTGGGACGCCCTGCCCGACCGCATGAAATCTCGCCTGGAGGGCCTGATCTGCGAGCACACCCAGATCTTCTCCCGCGGCCGCATCGGCTTCACCGACTGGTCGAAGGAGGAACTGGAGAAAATGGCCCCGGTCCCCCAGGTCCTGGTGCGCACCCACCCAGGATCAGGCCGCAAGTCGCTTTACTTGTCTTCTCACGCCGGCCGCATCCAGGGCATGCCGGAACCCGAGGCCCGCATGCTACTACTTGACCTTAACGAGTTCTCCACCCAGCCGCAGTTCGTCCACACCCACACCTGGAAGGTCCGCGACCTGGTCATGTGGGACAACCGCTGCACCATGCACCGGGCCAGGGAATACGACGAAACCGAGGTGCGTGACATGCACCGCACCACGGTGTCCGATGGGATGCCGACGGTGCTGGAGCAGGCGGCGTAGGGGTACCATCCCGACCAGTGCATCCTACGCGGTCGGCTGGATCGCTCCATCAAGGCAATGGCTGATGGATGATATCGGGGCCGCTGTGCTTTTGATTTTGTCCAGGAATTCGCATTCCCATCATGGAAGCCGTCTCCCGGTTAGATCAGCGAGATTTCGCCGGCCGCAGCACACGGCATCGCTACGCAATGCGCCGGATCCCCCCAGCGCGGTCGATCGGCATCAAGCCACGCGCCCCGTCCAGGATCACGCAATCGACATGGGCCATAGCGTCCCGCGCCGACAAACCGCCCACCGGCCGATAATACATCTACTCGCTATACGGCCGTACTTTTGCCGGCATAGGTGAGTTCACGAACGTTTCGACACGGCACAGAAACGCCATGCCATCTTTCGCCGCCGATGGCGTGACCAGTCAGCACAATGTGAGGCAGCGTCCTCGGACGCCACCCGCGCTCATATCGGGATCAACGGTCTTCCGAGGCGCAACGACCGTTATTGCGCCGGCAACCGACAAGAATTGCCAGAACAAACGTCACGGCAAAGCACCGTAACCGAGCATTTCGGCGGGGCCAGGGGAAACGTGATACAGTCCCGCACGCCCATGCAGGCGACCCATTCATCGCCACCCCACGCTCAAACTCTCAAACAAAACCATCGCAAACCCGCGCTGCGTGAACTTTTCCACCTGACGCATCCCGATCCCCCCCAGCAACGTCCGCGAGGCGAAATTACTCTCCCGCGCCACCGCGACGATCCGCTCCAGGCCGGCGTTCTCGTGCCCGAACCGTAACGCCGCCCAGGCCGCCTCCCGCGCCAGCCCGCGCCCCTGAGCGTCCGGCCACAGTGCAAACCGCAGCCCGACACCCCGCCCGTCCGGCCGATGCTCGAGGCCAGTAATGCCGACGAAACGATTCCGGTCCGACGGCTCGCGGATAGCCCAGATTCCGAACCCGTACTGCCCCCACGCCACCACATGACGCGCCAAGTCATCGGCGGTCTGCGCCGCATCGCGAACCCCACCCAGCATCACCGCGAAGACCTGAGCATCGCCGGTGATCGCGCGCAGGTCCGGCAGATCCTCGCCGCCGACCGGAGTCAGCAGCAACCGCCCCGTCCGCATTACCCATGCCGGGTTCAACATCCCCCCGGCCGCCCACCAGCCGAGAAATCAGTCGCGGAAGCCGGGGTCGATCGTATCAAGTTGTCGAAGATACGCCGGCCACTCGGCCGACGCACGCCCCCGGTCATGAAGTTCGTATTGCGCGGCCACCCGTTCGCACACCTCGGCCGGAATCTCCACCAGCTTGGCGTGCGTGGCTTCCATCATCAGCTGAATCCGCGCCGCCCGGACAAACTCCTTCATCAGGCTGAACGCCTCACGCGCCGTCGCCCCCACTGTCGTCACCCCATGATGTCGCATCACCAGGGCTCGATTTTTCCCCAGCGCGGCGGTGATCCGCTCTCGCTCGTCGAAGCTGTCCGTCAGCCCCTCGTAATCATGGTAGCCGATCCGGTTGTAAAACCGCATCGCGTTCTGCGACAGCGGCCGCAACCCGTGCTTCAACCCCGACAGCGCGATCCCTTCCTCCGGATGCACATGCACCGAACACATCACATCCGGCCGCGCCCGCATGATGCCGGAGTGCAACGTGAACCCAGGCCGGTTGACGCCCGACCGCTCATCGAGGTCATCGTCCATGTCGACTTCGACCAGGTTCGACGCAGTCACCTCGGTATAGAGCAACTCATGGCGCTTTATAAGAAAGTGCCGAGGATTCGACGGCACCCGCATCGCCGCATGGTTGAAAATCACATCGCCCCAGCCATGCTGCGCCAGCAGCCGATAAACGGCAGCCAGATCCAGCCTGGCAACGGCATCCGTATCAACTGTGGTGATCCTGTCCATGCGTTGGTCCTCCCCAGAGACCGACCAGATACCGAACCCGCGCCGGCCCCGCAACCAAACCTGTCACACGCTTGCCGTTGCGCAACCACCGCCCCGCGCCTACACATCCCGGCCCCAGGTCCGAAGGAGGACAGTATCATGCTCCATCTCGACATCCCCACGCCGGATCAGATCCGGCGCCTCGCCGAGACAAGGTCCGATGCCTGCCTCTCGATCTACCTGCCGACCACCACCCTGTCGCAACAATCCGACGCCTCCCGCATCGAGCTTGGCAACCTACTGAAGCAGGGCCTGGCGCAACTGGAGCAATCCGGTTTCGACAAGCGCCGCCTCGCCGCACTGCATGTACACGTTGCGCACCTGATCGACGATGATGAGTTCTGGCGCTTCCAGGCCCACAGCCTGGCGATCCTTGCCACCCCCGACCACGTCGATGTCTTCCGGCTTGCCAACAATCTGTTGGCCCAGGTCGAGCTGTCCGGCCGTTTCCACCTTAAGCCGCTGCTGCGCGCCATCACCTTCCCGCACGCCGCCTTTGTCCTGGCCCTGACCGAGAACAGCGTCCGCCTGCTGGAAGTCCTCGCTGAGGGTCCTCCAATCTTAGTAACCGTGGACGGCCTGCCCAAGAGTGCTGCCGACTCCCTGGGCCGCGCCACGATCAACGACCGCTCCCCCAGCGGCCGCATCCTGGGTTCGGAGGGCAAGAAGGTCCGACTGACACAGTTCGCCCGCAAGGTCGACGCCGCTGTCTCCGCTGCGGTGAAGGGCACGCATACGCCGCTGATCCTGGCCGGCAACGAGCCCCTTTCCTCGATCTACCACAGCCTGAGCACCGCCGCCGGCCTGCTGCCCACCACAATCGCCGGGAACCCCGACCAGATGACCGAGGCGGACCTGGCCACCGCCGCCCGCAGCCTCCTGGACGAAGCCTATGGCGCTCAACTCGCCGCCTTCCAAGCGCTGTTCGAGCAGCGGTCGCAGGCCGGCCGCGCCACCACTGACCTGTCGGACGCCGCCCGGGCCGCCGCCTATGGGGCGATCGATCAGTTGCTGGTCGACATCGACAGTTACATCCCCGGCACTTTCGACGAGGACACCGGCAAGATCACCCTGGCCGACGCACCTTCGCCGGACGCCTATGGCGTGGTTGATGCAATCGCAGCCCGGGCCATGGCCACTGGCGCTAAGGTCCTGGCCGTGCGTGCAGCCGACATCCCCAACGGCGCCCAATTGGCCGCGATTCTTCGCTACGCGGTGTGACGCGACTGCGAGAGGGCGGCCCATTGCTTTGGGCATCGTGATGGCGAAGAGGGAAACGTTTCCCGCCGTGACTGTACCAGGCATCCAACACAACAAGGATTTCATGGTGAAGGACAGCAAGCGGGATAGCGGCGGATGGGGGTGGGGCGTGTTCGAATATGACGCTGCATCCGACACATTCAGGCCCGGAACCCTGGCCGACATGTCGCCGCAAGGCGACGGCGCCAAGTGCGGTTTCACCTGCCACACGATCGTCAAGACAAGAGACAATGTTTTCACCAGTTACAGGCACAGGTGAGGCGGCTTAAGCAGCACACACAAAAGTATTGATGCGATAGTCGGGATGATCAGTACGAAGATAAGGATGCCATCGTTTCGGTTCTGCATCGTTAAACGGAACTATAACCGGCATGGTCCATGCCCCCGTTCGCAAGTGTTTGCACCGAACCACGACTCTTTCGCGGGCCAATTCCGACCACAGGCACGCCTCACGTCCCGCCCCCTCGCCCCACTGGTAACGCCGTCGAAATCCTGGCCTCCTCCGACAGTGACCTTCCTAACCTCGCCCCACCTGATCGACCTGATCCTCCTCCTCACGGCAATCGAGGCCACAATTATCGTGGCCCTTAGAGCCCTAACCGCCCCAGCCACCGTCCGCATGCTCCTTCAGGGCGTCTTCATTCTCCTGGCCCTTCGAGCCGCTCTTGCTGGCGCCCTATGGCCATGGGTCCCTTTTTGTATGGCCGCCGCCTTCATCGCCCATCTCTGGGAACTAACCGCGCGTTGGAGGCGTTAACAGGGCTGGTCAGCACTGTCATCTTCGGTTTACAGTTCTCTGTATGGCTATGTTGACACTGTCCGAGACCCCTTCCCTGCCTGATGCCCCCGCGCGTCCGGCCGCGCGACATGCCGTCATCATCGGCGCCGGTCTTGGCGGCCTCGCCGCCGCCATCCGCCTCGGCGCCCGAGGCTACAGAACAACCGTGCTCGAGAAACTCGATTCAGCGGGCGGCCGAGCCTCGGTTTTCCGGCAGGACGGATTTACCTTTGATGCTGGTCCGACCATTCTGACCGCACCGTTCCTCCTGCAGGAACTCTGGGACCTTTGCGGCCGGGACATGGCGGCCGACCTGACCATTAAGCCCGTCACACCCTTCTACCGAATCCGCTTCAACGACGGCTCCCACTTCGACGCCACCGCCGACCCGGACGCCATGCGCGCCGAGGTCGCCCGCCTCTCGCCTTCGGACGTCGCCGGTTACGAGCGCTTCATGAAGGTCAGCGAGGAAACCTGCCGCATCGGTTTCGAGCAGCTCGGGGATGCCCCCTTCGGCTCCATCATGGACATGGCGAAGGTCGCCCCCGACCTTTTGCGCCTCGGCGGCCACCGCAGCGTCTACTCGCAGGTCAGCAAGTTCATCAAGGACGAGCGCCTGCGCATCGTCTTCAGTTTTCATCCGTTGCTGATCGGCGGAAACCCTTTCACCGCCAGCGCCATCTACACTCTGATCCCGTATCTGGAGCGTCGGTGGGGTGTTCACTTCGCGCTTGGGGGCACCAATCAGGTCGTCAGCGGCTTAGCCGGTTTGATCGCCCGCCAGGGCAACACCATCCGCTATAATGCCCAGGTCGATCAAATCCTTACCGAGGACGGTAAGGCGATAGGGGTCCGCCTTGCGTCCGGCGAGGCGATAGCGGCGGACATTGTCGTCTCGAATGCCGACTCCGCCTGGACTTACCGCAAGCTGCTTCCCGCCGCCGACCGCCATCGCTGGACCGACAAGAAGCTTGACCGCTCACGCTATTCGATGAGCTTGTTCGTTTGGTATTTCGGCACAGACAGGCGTTATGAGGACGTCCAGCATCACACCATAATGCTCGGTCCCCGCTACAAGGAGCTGCTGCACAACATTTTTACACGCAAAGTGTTGTCCGAAGACTTCTCCCTGTATCTGCATCGCCCGACGTTCAGTGACCCATCCCTGGCTCCACCGGGCTGCGATGCGTTCTATGTGCTCTCCCCGGTTCCGAATTTGCTGGGCAATACCGACTGGCGCACCGAGGCCGAAACGTACCGCCAGAAGATTGCCAAACACCTGTCAGCCACCCTGCTGCCGGACCTGGATCAGCACGTCGTGACGTCCAAGCTGATAACGCCGCTCGATTTCCAGGACCGCCTACTTGCCTGGCAAGGCTGCGCCTTCGGGCTGGAGCCGGTGCTGCTGCAAAGCGCCTGGTTCCGCCCACATAACAAAAGTGAAGAACTCGCCAACCTCTATCTGGTCGGCGCTGGCACACATCCGGGCGCCGGTGTGCCAGGTGTCCTGTCGTCCGCCAAAGTCCTAGATAGTGTGGTACCTCATGCCGCAGCCTTCGTCTGAAGCCGACGACCTCGCCGCTTGCCGGATGCTGCTGCGCAGCGGCTCCAAAAGTTTCGATGCAGCCTCAAAACTGCTGCCGCGCGCCGTTTGCGAGCCAGCAGTCGCGCTCTACGCCTTTTGCCGCGAGGCCGACGATGTCATCGACCGCGACGGCGGCAGCCTGGACTGGCTGCAACAACGCCTGACCCTGGCATACGAGGGCAACCCGCTAGATAACCCGACCGACCGGGCGTTCGCGCAAATCGTGGATCGCTTCGCTATCCCCCGCGCCCTGCCGGAGGCCCTGCTGGAAGGCTTCGCCTGGGATGCTCAGGGACGCCGCTACGCCACGCTGCCGGACCTGCGCGCCTACGCCGTCCGCGTTGCCGGCACCGTCGGAGGAATGATGGCGGTACTGATGGGTGTCCGCGACCCGGAGCGCCTGTCCGCCGCCATCGATCTTGGCGTGGCGATGCAACTGTCCAACATCGCCCGCGACGTGGGCGAGGACGCCCGCAACGGACGCCTCTACTTGCCGTTCGACTGGTTGGCCGAAATGGGGATTGACCCCGAAGCCTTCCTGCAAACCCCCGAATACACCCCTGCCCTCGGCCGCGTAGTCTGGCGCTTGCTGGACACCGCCAACGACTATTACCGCCGCGCCGGCGCCGGCATTGCCCGCCTGCCCATCGGCTGCCGCTTCGGCATCGCCGCCGCTCGCCTGCTTTACGCCGAGATCGGGCACGAGGTGAACCGGCGCGGGCTTGACTCCGTATCCGGTCGTGCTGTGGTGTCATCACGCCGTAAGGCATGGGTCCTTGCGAAGGGCCTCGGGCCGGTGGCGCTGAACGGCACCAAGCTGGCCACCGAACCGGTGCCAGAGGGAGTCTTCCTTGTCGACGCGGTGGTTCAGGCGACACCGCGGGCCGTGGTGGGCGACAACCCGCCCCCGTGGTGGGATGTTGCCGAACGGCTGGCCTGGACTGTCGAATTGTTTGCGAAGATGGAACAACGGGAGCGCCTGGGAACGTGAAGGAGGCTTCGGATGCATGACTGGCTAGGTTTAGGGCTGATCGCACTCGGGCTTGGTTTGATGGTATCGGCGGTGCTGAAATACCGAACGAGGCAGCGAACCGTTATCCTCCCCGGCCAGATGCGGCCGGAGTTCGCGGCGGTGGGTGAGATCGTGCGGCCGATCATTCTGTTTGGCGTGATCTTTTTCGCCGCAAAGATGTCACTGTTCTATTTTCTGCTGGGCGGCAAAGCCTACCTGACGCCGCTGGATTATGCGGCCCTGATGCTTGTACTAGCCGCTTATTCGGGCTATCTGATCGCCGCGACATCGAAACGGCCGCAGCAGGTCGCGGCCGCCGATGAAGCGGAGCCGGAAGGATCGGGCGTCCGGTCTGCTGCATGAACTGGCCGCATGGCATGCAATGGGAATGGGCCCTCGGCGACTTTTTACTTCTCGGTTTCCTGATCTGGCAACTCGTCAGCGTCCGTCGCAGCCTGCGTGAGGATCGTGAGAAAGCCGCTCGGGAAGCCGCGGAAACGCCGCCGCCCAACGACATTGTCAGTGGTCCAAGTTAAAGCCAATCCAACGGCGCTCGGCTCGCGTGAACCGCGTCAGCCCGTGCACCCGCCCCGGCGCAACTGGAATATACCGCTTGCTAAGTTCAAACGGTTCATTCTGCAGGTCGAACCCGATCACCGCGGGATTGCCAGCGTAATGCCGGCAACTTCCACGCCAATGCGCATCCACATGGCGTCGGTGACACGGCCCTTCACACCCGCGCCGTCAGTGCCAGCCGTGCGCGGACTGCTGTAAAACCTCAATCGATTTCTCTGTTGCGCACGGTAACTGTGCCCGCCGAATCCCTCTCGTTCATGTGGTGATCGAGAATGAGCCATCAGCCCTACGGCGCGGCCACGCGGTGGATCGTCGCCATATCCTGTTGCATGGTCGCATTGACCCAATAGGTCCGCAGGCAATCGAAACCGACGGCAACCGCGGTACGAATCTCCCGCGTCATCGGAATCTGAAGATCGGGCTCATAGCGTTTGAGGCAGGCCAGCCGCTCGGGACGCCCCTGCCGGTTAACGATCTGTCTTCGTAACGTACTCAGCGGGCAAGTGGGGAGCAACATGGGGCAGCCGCTTGAAAGCACATCATCGGGAACGCGAACAGAATAGCTACAAACTTCACATAATTTCTCGCCCGCCGCATCTGCAAACTTGCCCGTCGTCAGACCGGCGCGGCGACCCGTTCGACCCGGCCCTTCGTCAGCGCCGAGCGCAAGGTCTTCAGAATCGGCTTCTCCACCAGCGCGTACGTAAACAACCCGAACGCGTTCGCCGCCACCAGCGCAGCGACGACAAACAAAACCGGGTTGATGTCCTGGACCTTCAGGCGCAACAACGCCGACAGGATGAATGTATGGAACAGATAGACACTGTAGGATGCGTCGCCGAACCGCTCCGCCATGGCTTCGAAAGCACCCTCCTTGCTGACGCCGAAGACACTGACGAACACAAGTATTCCGCATAGCAGCCAGATGCCGATGACACCAGGAAACATCAGCTGATCCGACCCCGATCCCACGCCGGTCAGTGAGTAGGCGAACCATGCGAGGATGAGCGCCAGCATGATCAGGAAGGCGTAGGGCACCGCAAACCTATGCGACAGCCGCTCTTCGAGCAGCCCCAGTCCGATGCCGGCAATGAACAGCAAGATGATCGGGCGGGTCCAGTACCTGCATCAGCGTCAACGCTCCGGTGTTGTCCGACACGGGACGTATCAACGTTCCGTACGCCACCAGCGCGATCAGCGCGGCAACTGTCAGCAGGACGCCGTTCCGTCGGCTAAAACACAATCCGCAAGCAAAGATCACATAAAACAGTAGTTCATAGTGCAGCGACCAGCCCTGGCCGACAAGCGGGTCCATACTGCGGGTCTGAGCGATGTAGTGAGGCAGGAGGATAAACGAACAGATGATGTCGCTACTAGTGTATTCCGCGCGATGCGGACTAAGAACCACAAATAGGGCTGTCGCGATCCAGTAAATCGGAAAGATCCGGATCAGCCGCTTGATCATAAATCCGCGACTGCCGCGCAGTGTGCCAAATGATGTCCGGGACGTGCGATATATGATGAACCCACTGATAATAAAAAAGGCCCCAACGCCGACATAACCGGACATCGCAAACTCTGGAGAATAGGTGTTTCGCAATGCGGAAACCGCGTGCGACAACACGACGAGCGACGCCGCAAGCCCCCGCAGCGCCTGTAGATGAAACAGTGTTTTGTTGCTCGCAGCGCGCAAGAGCAAAGCCTCCATCAAATAGCCCGTGTCCCCGGCGGCATCCATCCGGCCGCTTCCATATCGTCGGATACCGTGTCCTGATGGGGTCAAATTGTCGTGTCTAACGTGTCGTATCGTTAACAATTCTGCTGGATGTGCCGCTTCTTATGCGATAGGACGCCCGTGACGCGAACTGCCATCAAGGAGGTTTTTCCCTGAAATGACCCAGCCGCAGGCGAATGCCGCCGTGGCAGCAGCAGGAGCAGCGGCCATGGAGGGTAAGGGCGCCTATAACCGCCATGCCCGCATGCAGGCCGCCGCGGGCAATGTTGGCGTGCCTAAGCTGGAACAGGCAGCTGGCTCTGTTGACCTGGGGGCGGACGACCGCCCGGTGTGCATCGCTGATTACGGGTCCTCGCAGGGCCGCAACTCGCTGGCGCCGATGCGGTCGGCCATCGCGGTGCTGCGCGGGCGCATGGGTCCGTCGCGGCCGATCTCGGTAACCCACACCGACCTGCCCGACAACGACTTCAGCGCCCTGTTCAACACGCTGCACAACGACCCCGGCAGCTACCTGCGCAATGATCCGAACATTTTTCCCGCAGCTGTCGGCCGGTCTTTCTACGAAAGCGTGTTGCCGCCCCGTCACGTCGCGCTGGGTTGGAGCGCCATGGCAGCGCAGTGGCTAAGCCGGCTGCCCGCGACGATACCCGGCCATTTCCACAGCCTGCTCGCGGAGGGGCCGGTGCGCGCGGTTTTCGCCGAGCAGGCGGCCGCTGACTGGCAGCGGTTCCTGTCACTTCGGGCAGCCGAACTATGCCCGACAGGGCGGCTGGTCGTGCTACAGCCGGCGCTGGGCGAAGGTGGACTCCAGGGAATGGAGCGGCTGTTCCAGGCCACCGACGCCAGTCTGGACGAATTGCGCGAAACCGGCGTGATCCGCGACGCCGAACATGCGCGCATGACGATCGGTGACTGGGTCCGCACCCGTCAAGAGTTGCTGGCGCCGTTTGCCCGGTCCGGACCGTTTGCTGGCCTATCCGTCGTGGCATGTGAGATCCTGGAAGGCCCCGATCCGACCTGGGCGGCGTATCTGGAACACCGCGATGTCGCGAGACTGGGCGAGCAACGCGCCCGCTTCATCCGGGCAACCTTCGCGCCAACACTGAGCGCCGCGCTCGACCCTGACAGGCTGCCAGCGGAGCGACAAGCCTTCACCGACGCACTGGAGGCAGCGCTGGCACGTCGAGCCGCCGCCGACCCGCATGAATTTTTCCAGACAGTCTCAGTTCTGATGCTAGCCCGCCAAGCTGACTGACCAGTCAGTGGCAGGATGGGTCGGACTGACCCTGGCCATAGCCTGGCCACATCGTCCGATGCGGGCAGTCCACGTGGATCGCAATCGCCAGCCCTGGAGGTGCCGCCGCGCCTTCGACCGGGGCTGCGACAGGCACCTCCGCTGTCTGTAAGGTCGGTCCCAGGCGATACTCCTCCATATAATGCTCGAAGGCCTGAACTCGCTTCTCCCGCACATAATCCGGCTGATCTGAGGTATCAGCCACCTGAATCCGCATTAGGCTGGGGTCCAGCAGCCCCTGGATCATGCTCGCCCGAGGATCTCGTGTCCGATTATCCAGAGCGCCGACGTCGTCCGGCAATGACGACGAGTCCAGCAGCGTCACCTGCGCGCCGTCCGGCAGCGGCTGCAGCGCCACCCGGTTGTCCGCAATCTCCGGCGCCATCGTCACCGCTAACCGGCGGTTGAGAAGATTCACCGACTGCTGCTGGTCCGATGCGCAGGACACCAGCAAGAGCGGCGCGATCAGAAGGGCAAGGCGCGTCATGATCGAAAGCATCTCCTAACAAGCCATTCCGGGACGGCGTACCCCACCGATATGATGGCCTGAGGACATCACGACCCAGTAAGCCGATGTAACCAGGAATCGAACCATGAGCAACACAATCGAGCGTACCAGCTACCGCTATATCCCCGGCCCTTTCCAATACTCTGGTGGCGTCGCTGCCCTCCCTGGCCATGCGATTGAGCGTGTCCGCTTCGCCAAACCCATCCCGCTGACGGAAGGCTTTCAGCGTATCGAGAACTACCTGACCGCAGCCAAACTTCCGCTGACCGCCTTCTGCGCCTGCGAACTTCGCTCTCCTGGTCAGTTCACGGATGCCGGCTTCACGGCATTCAACCGGCAGTACGTCGGCACGCTCGAACGTTGGGGCATTGTCGCCAACGAGCGAAACCCGGTCGCCCGCAGCAACGTCTGCCCGGAGGGCGATGCCCCCACCGCGCCCAGCTTCCACGCATTCAGCTATGTCCGTCCGGCGGCCAACGCAGTTGCATCCTTCGTCATTGCCGGCAGCGGCGAGGCGCAGGAAGGCACCGGCCCCTACCGCGACAAAACCATTCGCTTCGGCGAGACGTCACGCGATGCTATTGCCGAAAAGGCCCGCTTCGTCCTCGGCGTGATGGAAACCCGCATGACAGCGCTGGGCGGCGGCTGGGACGCCACGACCGGCGTTCAGGTCTATACAATCCATGACATCCACCCGTTCCTGGCCGCCAGCATCGTCGCCCGCGGCGCCGCGAGCCACGGCGTGACGTGGCACTACTGCCGCCCGCCAGTCATCGGCCTTGAGTTCGAGATGGACTGCCGTTCGGTCATGACCGAAACCGTGATGCCGGATTAGCACACCGAGGCAAGCGTCTCTCCGCTGCGCTTATCGGCACGGTGTAGCCCTAGTCCTTCCCATTCGACCTCAGCGCCGAGTAGACCCGCACACTGAAATTATTGAACTCGATAGCTTTCTGCGGGCCCGTCGCTGAGGTGTCCGCCGTGATCACAGGGCAATAAGCCGCCGACAGCCCATTTACCACATCCGCCTGAGCCACATTCGGCGCCGCTGCCCTCACCTTCGGCACGATCTGATCCACCGTCTGCAGCACGTTCGCCAGCGTAATGCCTTTCAGCGCATCGCCAATTCCCGTCCTTGGGTCATCGACCGCCGCCGCCACCTCCTTCGGCTCCACCTTCGGACACCCTGCCTGGAGGTTCATCGAGGTCTTCGGTACTCTTCCGAAGCTCGCCGACCATCTCGCCACCAGCCGTCGCGGGCGCCGCATTCCCCCACGCCTGGCGCACATAGTTTGTCACCTCCGCGATATCCTTATCCGTCATTCCAGCTCCGACTGCGGGCATCGGCGCATCGGAACCCTTCGCTTCGATCCCGCCCAGGATCACCCGGATCACATCCTGAGGCCCACCTGCCAGCACGGTCCCATCGCCAACCAATGACGCAACCGCGTCCGCGATCCCCTTGCCGTCGAGCTGATGGCAGGACGAGCAGTTGTTCAGATATGCATCCCGGCCGACCGGCACCTGCCCGCCGAACGCCGTATCGTGCTTTTCCTGGTAAGGCGCCACCGCCGGTGTCGATTTGAGGTATGCAACCATCGCATGTAGATCGGCATCGGTCAGCTTACTCAGGCTGTCATGCACCGTCTCGGCCATCGGTCCGTTCGCTACGCCGACGCCCTGCGCCATCCCGGTCTTCAGGTATGTGACAAGCTGGTCGTCCGAATACTTCCCAATGCCCTCACGTACGTCAGAGGTGATGTTAGGCGCGTACCAATCCTGCAACTCCCCCCCCTGCAGCCGCTTCGCATCGGTGGAATCTCCCAAGGTCGGATGACTGTTGTGACATTCGCCACAATGCGCCAGCCCGTCGACCAGATAGGCCCCACGATTGATCTCGGCCGACTTGGACGGATCGGGCTGAAACGTGCCGGGATGGAAAAACGCCTCGCGCCAGGCCAGCAAGCCCCCACGAATATTAAACGGGAACGACATACCGTTCGGCAGGTTTGGCTGATGCACCGGCGCCTGCGAGAACAGATATGCCTTGATCGCCATCACGTCGTCGCGGGTGACCCGGGTGTACCAGGGAAAAGGCATTGCTGGGTAGATGTAGTGGCCCTCGTCGTCGATCCCGTCGTGCAGAGCCCGATAGAACTGGTCATCGGTCCAATTGCCGATCCCCGTTTCCTTGTCTGGCGTAATATTGGATGCGGGCAAAGGCCCGAACGGCGTGTTCATCAGCTTGCCACCAGCAAAGGGCTGGCCGCCATCCTTCGTATGGCACGCCGCGCAATCCCCGACATCCGACAAGTATTTGCCGCGCGCGATCAGCTCGGCGTTCGGCTGGTCCGCCGCCGCGCGTCCACCCAGAATGACCAGCATCCCGAGGACAGAGACCGTCGTGCCACGCGCCAAAACTCGAGCCCGTCGGTTTGTCATGCGCTACACCCGTCGCCGTGTGGTAACCGGAAACGGCACACAAACGCGACCGAGACGCCGAGGTTGCCATACGTTAATCGCGCTCACGCGATCGTTTTGAGACGGCAATGCGACGATGTCGGCGTCCGGAACGCCAAACGCCGAATGACAGGAGACTTGATGCAACAGGAAGCAACCGAACTGACGAACTGGCGGCCACACTCCACCCGGGTCTTCACCCTGGTCGAATACTGCCTCTACGTGGCGCTGGCCGTCCTGCTCTGCGCGACCTGCCTGATGGCGCTGGGCGGCGCGGGTTTGACGTTGTGGCGCGGCCTGTTGGACTGGACCGATACCGACACGGTGTTCGAGGTCATCGACCGCCTGCTGGTCGTGCTGATGCTGATCGAAATCCTGCACACAGTTCTCGTCTCCGTCCGCTCCGGTGTCCTGACATGCGAGCCGTTCCTGATCGTCGGCCTGATCGCCTCCATCCGGCGGATGCTGGTTATCACGCTGGAATCCTCTCATGCCATGCAAGCCAGCTCCCCCACGCAGATCGAACTCGTCTTTCGCACATCGATGATCGAACTTGTCGTGCTGGGAATGCTGATCATCGTAATGGTCAGTTCGATCTACTTGCTTCGTCGCGCACACACGTTTCGCGACTCGCAGGAGGCCAGGCACGAGCCCGCGATCAAGATGTAGGCGCCGGCCTGCTCACCGAACAGGCGAATGTCCCCAGGAACGGAGGGGCGTCTTGCAGCCGTTAAGGCCAAGCCAGGCGCCCGAACGCCACTGCGCGTCACACCCGCTGCGAACGCCTATGACGGCAGAGGCACCGTCAGCGCGTCATATTCGTACAGCCAGTCGTATCGTTTCTTCACCAGCTCCGGCTGGAACTCCCGCTCGACGTACGCCGCCGCGCCCTCCGGCGTCCCCAGTGCGGGATTATGGAAACGTTTCGTGTTATCCGAGGAACCCCGCACGATGGCCGCCGTCCGCTCCAGCCGAGCGGATTCGTAACGTTTCAATGCGCCGGGCACGTCGGTGGCGTCGAGGCACCGGGCGATCACCACAGCATCCTCCAGCGCCATATTGGCGCCCTGCGCGAGAAACGGCAGCGTCGGATGCGCCGCGTCGCCCATGACGCACACCCGCCCCTGAGCGTAATGGTCCAGCGGCTCCCGCCCCAGCAGCGCCCATTTGTACGGTGTCTCGATATTGCGAATGATCGTCTTCACATCCTCATGCCACTTTGCCAGGTCACGCAGACATTCCTCATGCGTGCCAGGTTCGGTCCATGATTCCACTTGCCAGTCATCCCGCTCGATCACCCCAACGAAATTCAGGATCTCGCCGCGCCGCAACGGGTAGGTAACGACATGTCCGCCCACCCCGATCCAGTTCGCGCCCACCAACCGGCGCTGATGCGGCGGTAACCGTTCCATCGGCACCAGCCCACGCCAGGCCACGATGCCGGTGAACCTGGCCGACCCTTGCCCGAACATCTGCTGCCGGATCCGCGAGTGAACCCCATCCGCGCCGATCAGCACATCGCCCGTCACGTGCTCGCCGTCGGCCAGATGCAACACCACCCGATCATCCGACTGCTCGAACCCGACACACCCATTCCCGACCTGAATCGCATCCGGTGCCGCCGCTCGCACCGCATCCAGCAGCACCTTATGAAAATCGCCCCGATGTACCATCCAGTAAGGCGCACCAAACCGCTCGACCGAGGTCTCCCCCAGGTCGAACGTCTGCCAACTCTGCCCGGTGCTTCCCAGCCGCATTTCCTTCGCGGTCGCGGCGCAGACGACTTGCCGCATCGCCGCCTCCAGCCCCAGCGCGATCAGCAACCGGGTTCCATTCGCCCCAAGCTGCACGCCGGCCCCGACCTCCCGCAACTCGGATGCCTGCTCGAACAGCCGCACCTGATGCCCCCGCTGCATCAGAGCCAGCGCCGCCGTCAGCCCGCCAAGGCCGGCGCCGGCAATCAGCACATCCGCCATCTCGCCCCCCCTAATCCTCCAGCAGCGCCACCGCTCGGATCGGGCTGCCGGTTCCACCCTTGATCTTGAGCGGAAAGCCGATGAAGCGAAAGCGCCCGCGGCCAACGAGCTTATCCAGGTTCACCAATCCCTCCAGGTGTGTGAACCCCATGTCGCGGCAGACGTGATGGACCTCGAAGTTGTTACGCCCCGGCCGTCCGGGACTCGCAGCCTCCACCCCGAACATCTTAATCCCACGATGACCCAGCCACGTCGCGGACTCCTTGGTCAGGCCTGGAAAGTCGGTGATATAGGCATCCGTTCCATGGGTCCGTCGGTAGAAGTCCATGTGCAGCAGCACGGTATCGCCCGGCTTGATCTCCACACGCGCGGCTTCTTCAGCGGCCTGCAAATCGGCAATCGAGATGTCGCTCTTCAGCGGCTTGTGCGACAGATCCAGACATACCGCCGCGGTAAAGAAATCCTCCAGCGGCATCTCGTCGATACCCTTGGCACCCGGCCGTTCGTCGAAATGCACCGGTGCATCGACGTGGGTGCCGGAATGATCCCCCATGTTCAGCGACAGCACCGCTGATGAGAAGGAATACCCGTCCGCCTCCCGCTTTTCCGCGTGCGTGGAGAACGGCGCGATGATGATCATCGGATGGTTCGGTAACCGCGCCATCTTGTGTTCGATGGTACGGCTCAGGTCGATCAGTTGCATAACGGCTGGCTCTCCGGATGGAAGAAGCCAGCACTATGGACGCAGAATGCCTCAGCGGAACAGGTTGGTCCGAGCGAGATCGATGATCTCGTCGCCGCGGCCGTTCATCACCGCTTTCATGATGTACATGCTGAACCCGACCGCCTGGGAAAGCTCGGTCTTCGGCGGCATTGCCAGTTCCTGACGGGCGGTCACGACATCCAGCAAGGCCGGTCCGTCATGGGCCAGCACCTCCCGCGCCGCGGCTTTCAGGTCACCGGGGTCCTCCACGCGGCGAGCGAAAATGCCCATCGCGTTCGCCATCGCCGCGAAATCCGGGTTGTCCAGTTCCACGCCCGCGTCGAGAAAACCGCCGGCCTTCTGTTCCAGTTCGACAAAACCCAGCGTGCCGTTGTTGAAGACGACTATCTTCACCGGCAGCTTGTGCTGCGTCGCCGTAATCAGATCGCCCATCAGCATGGTAAAGCCGCCGTCACCCGAAAGCGCGATACACTGCCGCCCGGGGAACGTCGCCTGCGCGCCCAAAGCCTGCGGCATTGCATTCGCCATCGAGCCATGCACGAGCGAACCGATCAGCCGCCGCCGCCCATTCATGCTGATATAGCGCGCAGTCCAGATCGTTGGGGTGCCGACGTCGCACGTAAACACCGCATCATCCGACGCCAGTTCATTGATCACCTTGGCCAGATACTGCGGATGGATCGGCTTTTGCCCCGGCCGCCCGACCGCAAGATCGTCCAGCCCCTTCCGCGTCTCGGTGTAATGTTTCAGGCTTCTGTCCAGATGCGAACGATCCTGCTTCGGTGTCAGCCGAGGCAGCAGCGCCTGGATCGTTGCGCCCACGTCGCCGACAAGACCGAGATCGATCGGGGTGCGCCGTCCCAGATTCTCCGCCCGCAGGTCAACCTGAGCAATCTTCGCTGTCGTCGGGTAAAACTGCCGATAGGGAAAATCCGTCCCAAGCATCAGCAGCATGTCGCAGCCAAGCATGGCATGATACCCGGAACTGAAACCAATCAGTCCGGTCATGCCGACATCGAAGGGATTCTCGAACTCGACCCCCTCCTTTCCACCCAGCGCATGAACGATCGGTGACTTCAATGCATCCGCCAACCGGAGCAGATCAGCATGGGCGCCGAAGCAACCACGCCCGCACAGCAACGTCACCTGCTCGGCCTCGCCAAGCATCGCAGCCAGGGCATCAAGGTCCTGATCGGCTGGACGAACCACCGGCCGCGCGGGCAGCATGGATGCAGAGAACCGGGCGTTGGCTGGCGCCCTCAGCATCGCCACGTCACCCGGAATGACAATAACAGCCACGCCCCGCTGTCCCACCGCCGCCCGGATTGCCGCTTCCAGCACGCCGGGCATCTGCTCCGGGTTGGTAACCATCTCGCAGTAGTGGCTGCATTCCTTGAAAAGGTTCTGTGGATGGGTTTCCTGAAAATAGCCCCGGCCGATTTCCGCGCTAGGGATCTGCGCCGCGATCGCAAGTACGGGCACGCGGGAGCGATGACAGTCGAACAACCCGTTGATCAGATGCAGGTTCCCTGGCCCGCAACTGCCGGCGCAAACTGCCAGCTCACCGGTCAGGTGCGCCTCGGCTCCGGCGGCAAAGGCGGCGGTTTCCTCATGCCTTGTGTGGATCCACGCGATCTTGCCCTGCTGGCGTAACGACTCCATGACCGCGTTGAGACTGTCTCCGACCACGCCGAAGATCCGTTTGACGCCCGCGTGCTCAAGCGCTTGCGTAATCAGGTCGGCGATGTTCGGATTGCTCACGTGCGGTAGCCTCATTGGCTGCGGTGGGTCGTCCCTGCGCAACACGAAGACTAATGTCCGGACGGCTGGCGGATACGCCGCCATCCCCTAGCATAGCAACTCGCATCCGCAAACTTTCGGCCAAAACTAGACAAGCGGCGGCGCCCGAAATCAATCTGGATCGATAGCCACACGAAAATGTGATGCCGAGTAGTCCGATCGGTAGCAGGACGCCGAGTCCGTTGCCGATCCGTTCAGCCCGCTGGCTTTGTGCCGGGGCCACGCCAGTCTCGTGGTAGGTCCGGTCTGCGGCCAACGTGGCCGCCAGTTCAACCGCCAGCGCACCGATGCAGACCGCATCGAGATCCCGGCGTGTCCGCCGGCCCGTGGCCAGCAAACTCAGCGCCGCCGCGGCCGACGCGACGGACGACGCCGCAAACCGGACTGACAGCGAGTTGGGCGCCGCCGCCCACAGCGGGGTGCTGGTCGCCGAGAGCAGCCCGGCTGTATAGCTTCCCAACCCCGCACCGGCCGCGGCCGCCGGCACCTGCGACACTCGAGCGACGGGACGCAACCACGGCACCCAGTCCGCGATAGCCGTGATGATCCCGGAACCACTGAATGTCATCAGGATCCACGTCCCGATCGACATCGGCGAGGTGCGCTTGAACACCCGCAGCATGTTGTAAAATCGTTTCGGCGTATGTAGGTCCGCCACCAGTAGTGCGCTTCCCACCGTTGGCGCGAGCAACGACAGGAGCCGCCCACGCCGCACCTCGACCGCGGCTGCCGCCCCTCGCGTCAGATCGAGCAACGCAGACAGCAGCGCCGCCCCGCCCGACAAGCCGGCCAGGAAGATATAGCCGCCAACAAGATGCTTGTGAAAAGGCGCCGGTTTCAATTGACGCCGGCCATAATACGTGCGGCCGTCCCATTGCTTGGCTGGGAGTTCGTCAGGCATCGTCACGCCCTCCGTCGGGTGAACAGCGCCAGCGCCGCTAGCGCCAGTCCCGCGACTGTCGCTAACCCTGCCCCAAGGCTCGACCCCACGCAATTCGAGGGCCGAACGGGTGAGGCTGGCAGATTATAAGTCTCAGGACGGTCGGTCAGCAGAAAGAAGGCATTGAGGTGGCCAAGGTCCCCGGTCGCGCCCGGCGCCCCCGGCGTGCCATAGAGATAAGCCGTTCCGACCCCAACATCATGCAGCATCTCGACCCGCCGCTCCGCTCGGTGCTGCAGCTCTTCAACCTCGCCAAACTGGATGGAGTTGGTCGGGCACGCCTTGGCGCACGCGGGCTCCAGACCGCCCTTCAGACGGTCATAGCACAACGTGCATTTGTGGGCTTTGCCATCGAGCGTGCTGAGGTCCACAACCCCAAATGGGCACGCCGGAACACAGTATCCGCAACCGTTGCAGACATCCTGCTGCACCACCACCGTATCGAACTCTGTCCGGAACAAGGCGCCGGTCGGACAGGCCTCGACGCATGGCGCATTGTGACAGTGCTTGCAAACGTCGCTCATCATCAGCCAGCCGCTCTGGAACGGTGCCTGATTATTGTCTCGGACACTATGCTCGATGAAGTTGACGTGGCGCCAGGTGTTGGCGGACAGAGCCCCGGTGTTGTCATAGCTGTCGCCGGTCAGGCCGATATGATCCGCCGGCAGATTGTTCCATTCTTTGCAGGCGACCTCGCACGCCTTGCAGCCGATGCACAGGGTTGTATCCGTAAAGAAGCCGTAGGATCGGCCGGGCACGATGCGGACACCGGCCGTAAGCTCCGACTCGTTCGGGATCACCCTGTCGAGATCAGACTGCCCATGATCCGCCGCCCTGACATGCATCACCATCACGCGCCGTCCAGCAGCGTGATGCGCCGGGCCAAATGCGCCAGCACATCCGGCGCCGGGTCGTAATCAACCCGCACCCTGGATTGGTCGCGCTGCAAGGACCACAACTGCTGAGGCTCCGGCGCCGCTGCGTGACCCAGCAGGAAGTGGTGGCCCACACCGTTCCGGTCGAGCAACTGGAACCGGCTTTCCTGGACGATGATGACCGTCCCCTCCATTGACATCATCCGCCTGACTCCATGGCTGCCAACGCTGGAATGCCCGGCCGCCGCTTCGGTTCCGTGTCCAGGCAACCGAATCGCCTCTGCAGCGTTCAACACTCGTTTTGCCCTGGAGACTCACTGCATGAAGAAGCTGCGCCAGCGCGTCCGGGACCGCGTAAACGGGTTCGTGAAAGACTGGTCGATCCCTCGCCAGTTCAACGGCCAAAGCGTGATGGCAAAAGCGGCTGAGAGTGCCGGGTCCAGGGCCCTTCGCCCTAGATTGGAGGAAGCCGATCGGATCGGCACAAGCATTTGCCCGTTCTGCGCTGTGGGATGCGCTCAACTGGTGTACGCAAAGAACGGCAAGCCAATTCATATCGAAGGCGATCCGCGCAGTCCGGTGAACCAGGGGACATTGTGTCCAAAGGGGTCCGGCACGCTGGGGATGTTATTGTCGGAGCAACGCATCAACCAGGTGCTATACCGTGCGCCGCATGGGACGGAGTGGCAGGTCCGTTCGCTTGACTGGGCGATGGAAGAAATCGCCCTGCGGGTGAAGCAAAGTCGCGATGAGACATTCGCTGAACGCCTGCCGGACGGAACGCCAGTTAATCACACCCTTGGCATCGGCTCCTTGGGTGGCGCCACGCTGGACAATGAAGAGAACTATCTGATCAAGAAGCTGTTCGGCGGCGGCCTGGGGATGGTGAATATCGAGAACCAGGCTCGCATCTGACACTCCTCGTCGGTACCCGGTCTGGGGACGACATTCGGACGCGGCGCGGCGACCATGGCCCTATGGGACCTGGAGAATTCTGACTGCATCGTGGTCATGGGTTCCAACATGGCCGAGAACCATCCGGTAGCGTTCCGTTTCGTCACCGAGGCGCAGTCGCGCGGCGCGACCCTAATCCATGTTGACCCCCGGTTCACGCGCACCTCCGCGCTGGCCAACATCCATGCGCCAATCCGGTCAGGATCGGACATAGCGTTCCTGGGCGGGATCATTCGCTATATCCTGCTGAATGATCTGTGGTTCCGCGACTTCGTGATGGCGTATACCAACATCAGCCACATCATCGGCGCTGATTATACTGATTCCGAAGACAACGGCGGGGTATTTTCGGGCTTTGATGTCAATAACGGCACCTATAATCCGGAGACGTGGCAATACGAGAACGACCCGGTTCAGCCACCGACGGCGGAGCACGACATACCTCCGGCCAAGGATCGCGACGCATCCCCGTCGTCCCACGGCCCGCCACCGACCGATCCGACCTTGCAGCATCCACGCTGTGTCTACCAGATCATGCGGCGTCATTTCGACCGATACACCCCCGAGATGGTCGAGTTGACCACCGGTTGCCCGCGGGAGACGTTAGTCCGGGTCTGCGAGGCACTGACGAAGAACTCAGGGCGGGAGCGCACCGGCGCGTTTTGCTATGCGGTGGGGTGGACTCACCACTCCTATGGCGTCCAGATCATCCGCGCCGCCTCGATTATCCAGGGCTTGCTCGGCAATATCGGGCGTCCGGGCGGCGGCATCATGGCGCTGCGCGGTCATTGCAGCATCCAAGGAAGCACGGATATCCCGACGCTGTTCAACATGCTGCCGACCTACCTGCCTCAACCGAGCGCCTTTGGGCAGCATGGAGACCTTGCGACGTTCCTGAAGACGGAAACGGTGCCGACCGGATGGTGGAACAATCTGCCGAAGTACATGGTCAGCCTGCTGAAGGCCTGGTATGGCGCGCATGCTCAGCCTTCAAACGGTTTCGGCTACGATATGGTCCCGAAGCTCACGGGGGACCATTCGCAACTGCCGATGACCTTGTCCATGGTAGACGGGTTGGTGAAAGGCCAGTTCATCCTTGGGCAAAACCCGCTGGTTGGGGCGGTGAATTCTGATCTGGTCGAGCGGGGACTGAGCAAGCTGCAATGGCTGGTTGTTCGCGATTTCGCGATGACGGAAACCGCGGATTTCTGGCACAAGGGCCGTTTGGTCAGGCGAGGCGAGCTGACCCCGGATCAGATCGGGACCGAAGTCTTCTTCCTCCCTACGGCAATGGCCGCGGAGAAGGAGGGGACTGTCACCAACACCTCCCGGTTGGTCCAATGGCATGACAGAGTTTGCGATCCTCCCGGCGATAGCCGTTCCGACCTGTGGTTTATCTATCATTTGGGACGGCGGTTGAAGGAACTCTACGCCGGCAGCGATGAACCGCAAGACGCACCCATTAGCGCGCTGACATGGGAGTATCCGGTCAGTGGTCCCCGGGCAGAGCCTGATGCGGCGTCGGTGCTGAAGGAAATCAATGGCTATACTGTTGCAGACCGGCGCCTGCTGTCTTCGTATCAGGAATTGAAATCTGACGGCAGCACGGCCTGTGGCGGCTGGATGTACAGCGGCATCTTCCCGGCCGACGGGCATAATCGCAGCCGTGGTCGAACGCCGGATCGACCGGACGGGCCTGGAAGCCATCAGGGATGGGCATTTTCCTGGCCTGACAATCGCCGCACGCTTTACAATCGCGCTTCGGCTGACCCGGCTGGTGTCCCATGGTCGGAACGAAAGCGCATGGTGTGGTGGGATGCCGAAGGCGGCAAATGGACCGGCATCGATACCCCTGACTTCGTTGTCGCCAAGCCGCCCGATATGCGGCCGGACTGGACCAAACACCCGACCGGCATGGACGCTCTGGGCGGCAACGACCCGTTCATTATGGAGCCGGACGGGAAATGCTGGCTTTACGTTCCATCGGGGCTGAAGGATGGGCCACTGCCGACGCACTACGAACCGGTCGAAAGTCCGGTGCGCAATCCGCTGCACGCGCAGCAGCACAACCCGGCTGTGAAACTGTGGCCCCGTCCCGGCAATGAATACCACGCAGTCGGCGATCCACGCTTCCCATATGTATTCACAACCTATCGGCTGACCGAGTTGCATTGCGGCGGTATCAGCACGCGGGTCATGCCGCACACTGCGGAATTGCAGCCCGAGGCGTTCATCGAGATTTCCCCTGAGCTGGCGGGCGAACATGGGATCAGCAACCTCGATTGGGCCGTGCTGAGCACTGATCGCGGCGAGATCGAGGCAAAGGTCTTGGTCACCGATCGGATACGGCCGTTTACGGTGAATGGAGAGCGGGTGCATCAGGTTGGGATGCCGTGGGTTTTCGGATGGGACGGCTACGCCACCGGAGACATTGCTAATGTTCTGTTGGCAATCCACGGTGACCCCAATACCAGTATTCACACCACGAAGGCTTCGACATGCAATCTTCGGAAGGGACGGATTCAGACACGCAACGCGGCAGAATGACAGCGGCTCAGGATGCGCTTCGGGCAATTGACAAACTGCTGCAGGAACGGCCCGAGCGGGAGGTTCACGACTTCTCCGAGGCGGTTCGGCGGATCGTCGTCTATCGGGACGAGTGGATCGCGGCCTGGCGACGGTCCGGCTCCGAAACAGACCGACTTGCACTGGCAAAGGTTAACTCGGTTCTCAGCGTGGTCGTCGGCGGGCACTATCCAGTGGGTCCGGTACCCTGGGCCGCGATCGAGGCAGCGAGAAAGATGCTGGGCGGTGTCAGGGGGGCAATGAGCGCCGGGCCGCATTCTACCGCGTAAGGTAATCGAGGATCGTTACGCCGCCGAGGATGACCACCCACCCGAACCCCAGGCCCGCGAACAGCCGCATCAGCGGCGGTTCGCTTGGCACCTCCATCGAGAACAGCACAACCGTCCGAACCATGCAGATTAGAATACCAAACTTGATGAACGAGGCGGTACGCGACGGCACCAGCGCGTCGAGTGCCAAAATCAACCTCAGCATGGCCAATCGGGCAAGGAAGGCGAACACGGGCACCCGTATATGATGCAGCAACTCCCGGCGAGACGGTTCCGGCAGGATCATCGCCCCAGGACATAGAGGACGGGAAAGACAATGATCCAGATCAGATCGATACCATGTCACCCAAAGATCTGGATCCGGTTCTGGTGCCGTTGCAGATAGCCTGACCGGCTCGCCTGCCAGCTCAATCCCAATAGTATCGCAACGCCGGTGGTCAGGTGCAGCCCAAGCAGTGCGGTGGTTAGAAAATATAATTGACGAACAACCGCGACGCCCGCGCAGGGCATCACCGCTCGGGCACTTCCAGTTCTGCTGATCTGTTTCGTCATTATCCCGCGACTGGAAACTACACCTGTGCTGCGATGCGCGATCTTCAACTTGGCGGCGCACTGACCGTGGTTGTAATTGGAAGCACGGTCGGGCTCGCATTCAGGCGCGGCAGTCGGCTTCGATAAGCTCCGCCCAAAACTACCCCAGCGGATGGGCAAAGCTGAGTTCGTGGCCATCCGGGTCGGTCACATGAAAGAAGCGCTCGCCCCACTCCGCGTCGCGAGGCGGGGCGTGGGGCTTGTAGCCCCCAGCAAGGACCATGTTGTACACAGTGTCGACGTCAGCTACGTAGAAGATCGTGCGTCCCCACCAGACCCACTGCCTGTCGGCTGGCTGCAGCGTCAGGTTAACGAAGCTGCTGCCGGCGCGGAAGCTGGTAAAGTTTGCGGCGTCACCGCCATAAAGCTTCTCGAAGCCCAGTGCAGTGTAAAACCGAATTGCCGCGGCCATGTCGTGTGTCGCAAGCGTGATGGCGCTGATAGATTTTATCGTTCCAGGACTTGACACCAACCACCCCCGTCTGTCGATCATCCTACTATAACCCGGCCTCAAAAAGCCGGCACCCTGGGAGCGCAGTCACATGTTCATCCGCAATGCTTGGTACGTCGCCGCCTGGGCCGACGAGATCTCCGACCAACCCCTCGCTCGGCGGTTGTGCAACGAACCCGTTGTGCTGTTCCGGGATGCGCAGGGCCACGCCGCCGCACTGCTGGACATGTGCTGCCATCGCGGCGCGCCACTGCATCTGGGCCGAGTAACCGAACAGGGCATCGCCTGCGGCTACCACGGCCTGACGTTCGACCGATCCGGCCGCTGCGTGCTGATCCCCGGCCAGGACCGGATACCGGAACGGGCGCGCGTCCGGTCATTCCCCGTGGTCGAGCAGGATGCGATGATCTGGATCTGGATGGGCGATCCCGCCAAGGCCGACCCGGCAACGATCATCTCCTACCCATGGCATAACGACACCGCGCGCTGGCCGCACATGCATACGATCTACCCGATCAAGGGTTCGGCGATGCTGATGGTCGACAACCTGATGGACCTGACCCATCTCGGCTATGTGCACACCTCCACTATCGGCGGGAACCCGATGACTCATGTGGCAGCGAAGATGGACACCGTCCGCACGCCGCTTGGCCTGAAGTTCACCCGGTGGATGCCGAACTCGCTGCCGCCGCCGACCTATGTGAAAGCAGTCGGATTCCAGGACCGGATCGATCGCGTGCAGATGTTTGAATTCATTGCCCCTGGCACGATTCTGCAATTCACCGCCGCGGACGAGGCCGGGGCTTACAAGGACGGGAAGATCGAAGGCAGCAAACTGCAGTTCCGGCTGTTCCATGGGCTGACACCGGAAACCGACACTAGCTGCTTCTACTTCTGGTCCGCCGCTAATGGCTTCAGGCCGAACGACCCTGCCGCGACACTGGGCCTCTTCGAAGATATCGCCGGTGCCTTCAACGAGGACCGCACCGTCGTGGAAGCGCAACAGGCGAGACTTACCGAACGAGGCGAATCATCACTCGTAGACATCGTAACGGATGCCGCACGCCTTCACATGCGACGGACCGTAGACCGGTTGCTCGCGGAGGACCGGCAGACGCTGGCTGCGGAATAACTCAGCGCCGGTTATCAAGGTGCTCGAGAAGCGCAACTGCGCCTGGCAGTTCACGCCGCCGTTCCCGCAGCAGTTTCTCACCGCCGACTGCATAAACTGCGACCGCCGACAGCAGATCGCGCAACCGTCCCGGAGCACTCGCGTCGAACGGTAGCACGCAACCGCCGGTCCGCTTGGCCAAATCCCAGAACGTCTCGGCTTCCCGCCGCGCCCCTGGATCGGACGTATCGTGCAGCACAATCAGCTTGGTTCCCTGCGCCCCCATGCTGTCCGCCAACCTGCGGCCACGAAGGAGGTTCTCCTCGAACACGTCACCGATATAAACGACAACCCGAACCGCCGGCTGCTTCAAACTCGCAGCCAGGATCGGCAGCAGCCGAGTAAAACCAGCCGCGCACGACACCCCGGCGGCCTGATCCCGCAGCGCAGCGGCATTGCTGGTAAACGCGGTGAACGTGTGAACGCGGGACCCGCCGTGAACCGCGAGCGCAACGTCCAGTTCGCCCGGCAACGCCTTGACCAAGGCATCCGTGACCTGCCTAGCGGCGGCCCACGCTGGCTCCCGCGACGCGGTGGCATCCACGGCAAAGATCAGCCTTGGCCGCTTCGGCGTGTCCCTCTCAGCGGGCGGTTCAGCATGGATCGATGCCGGCAGAAAGCCCGCCGCAACCGTCGCGATGGACTTGAGCCCGGCCAAATGGCCACCGGGCGCCGCACGAGGCCCCGGAACCGCGGGAACCGTGGCGTCGTCAGGAATCAGGACGAAGTTTGGCTTTTCCGGCATGTTCGCCTCCGCATCGTTAGGCAACGAGCCAAGCTACGTCCGGGTTCATTCGAACGCCCAGCGAAGAGTTCGAGCAATACCAAGCGTGCCGGTGCGGATCAACGGCACAGTCAGTGTAGGAGCCGACAGCCCGTGCATCCGTCGGGCCCATTCCGGCAACAGATCGACCGCGGCCTGCATGGTCAGCACCTGCAGCGGTTCTGCCAATCGCGTCCGGGCGGGTTGAGTCAGAACGAAACGCGCCACCTCCCGCGTGCGCGCATCGCACAGCAGTTGCGGGCGGGTGGCCTTCATCAGATCTCGGGCCTCGGACCGGCTGCGCGGGACAGGATCGGCGCCGAGGGCCGAACCGATGCGCGCCATCTCCGCGAAATAGCGGTCCTGGTCAGCTTGTGACATGCGCGGTTCGGCATAGCGCATCCAGGCGTGGAGAAAGCTGGACGCCTCGGTCACATGCACCCACGCCAGGAGCGAGGGATCGTCCGCGACATAGGGCCGCCCATCCTGCAGGATGCCGCTGACCTTGGCGTGGATGGAACGCACGCGGGCAATCACAGCCCGAGCATCCGCCTCCCCGCCATAGGTCGTGGTGGCGATAAAGCGCGCAGTGCGGCGTAGCCGCCCGTGCATGTCGGTGCGAAAGTTCGAATGGTCCCAGACACCGGCCAGCACGGCAGGGTGCAGCATCTGCAGTAACAGGCCCGTGACGCCGCCGACCATCATGGAAGTGACATCGCCGTGCACCCGCCAAGCGACTGCTTTCGGGCCAAACATCCCGTCCGGGCGTCGCGGAACCGGCCGCTCGCCGCGCGACCGGTCATTGAACAACGCCACCACCTGCGCGGCGATGGCGTCCTTGATCGGCCGCGTGACCAGCGAACTCAGGGACTGTGACGAAGCGTCCGAACGGGGATAGGGCATCACGCCTGCCCTGTTGTGCAAATCGGGATAATATCAGACATCACCCATCTTAAATAGGTATGCATTCCCGGAATACGATATTCGACGGCACGCTTTGCGCTCAATCTAACACGCGCAGCGTCGGGCGGTCGGGAGTGGGGTCGAGTTCCAGCATCGCGCCATCCGGCACGGCGGCAGTGATGTCGACGTCAAAGCCGGACATCATGGTGATGTCTCCGAAGGCGGCACCCTGCACCATGATCGGATTGACAGTATTAAACACCAGCGCAGCCGGCACGATGCCCCGCGACGCCATCTCCCGCAGCATCCACGCCGTCGCCACGCCGCCCTTCGCTCGGTCCAGCACCAAGATCATTCCGATATAGCACCGCCCAACCAGCTTGTGTTCGGGGCGCACGAACGTGCCCGCGATCCTGTCGAGGTCATAGCGGGCGGAAAACCCGTCGCTCGCGACTAACGCCCTACCCCGCACCGGATTGCCCATCGCGGCGGAGGCGAAGAATTCCCTCACCGGCAAGCCGCCTCAACGCACTGTTCGGCTGACAGCAGGATCGGCTGGTAGCCGTAGCCGCCGATGATGTTCGTCAGCTTGGCCGAATTGGTGGCGAGGCGCCGCCACCCGTGCGCCTCCGCCATCTCGCGCGCGTAACTTTGGTAGAAGCACATACCCGACAGAACGGTAGCGCCGGAGGCTTCGATGCGGGCGGTCAGCCCCATTCGGTCGGCATCGGGTTTCACCTGCGGACTAGTGATGGCCAGCAGCGGAACGCTGACCCGACGACCGTCGAGCAGATCTGCGACGGACTGCAGTTCAATCAGGCTGAGCTGCGGGGCGGAGAAAACCACGACGTCGACGCTGTCGCCGCCATCATCATAAGACTCCAGAAGGCGACGCACATCCAATTCCATAACCCGGTGCCGCTCGGCCGGCAGCCCACCGAGCGTACGGGCTTCCGGCGTCACGCCCTCGATATGGAACATCGCGACGGACCCAAAGCTGGCCATCGCGGCACCGAAATGTTTTAGTTCATCCGAACCGGGCGTGCGACCGAGGCCGGTCAGGACCGGAACGCGCCAGTAGTCGCCGGCCAGACGGCCGACGACGCCACCCAGCGCGCCCCATTCGTGCAGGGCACTGGGCGTCCATCCAAGTTCGACCAGCAAGGAACCGCGGCGTTGCTCCTCCAGGTGGAAGCCGTAGCACGGGGTGCGTCCCGTCAGGCCAGCGGCGAGAGCAGAAGGTCCGCCCTCGAAGTTCGACCGCGCACCGAGGACACTGTTGCAGTAAATGACCACGCCGGTGTCGCCATAGGCCACGTGCTCGCCCAGCACCGGCGGCATGATGGTCTGGTAATTGATGCAGGTGTCGGTCATCAGAATATCCAACGCCTGGACTGCAGCGATGGCGCGGCGTTCCAATGACAGCATCCAATCCTGGTGGCCAAGCGCCTTGGTCGCGGAGAAGTCGGTGCCCCGCGGGTCGGTGATGGTCGGGATCCGGACAAGTCGTTCCGCTCTCGGCAACGCGGCGAGACCCTCCAACCACGCAACACCGACCTCGCCCAAGGACTCGGTGTCAGCCATGATGTGCGCCTGGTCGATGCGGACCATCGACTTCGCGCCGAAGTAACTGCCGACTTTGACTTGATGCTCAATGGCCCACTGTCGGGCGGGGCCGTAGTCGCCCCGCCGCATGGCATCGGCTTCGTCGTCCAGCCACATTATTTCTTTGGGGACCACTTATAGATCTTTTCCAGCGAGCCCCCCATCAGCTTGGCGCGGTCGCTGTCGGAGATCCGCTTGGTGGCCCGGAACGGCTCGACGCCCTGCGCATAGGTGATCAAATTGGTTGCCCGCGTCCAGTCGGTGCCCCACATGCAGCGGTCAATGCCGAACGCGTCGAAGATGCGGCACAGCGGGTCCCAGATATCGTTATACGGGAACGGCTCGTGAGACAGCGTGCATGCGCCGGAGATCTTGATCGCAATGTTCTTCTGGGCGGCAAGCGCCAGCACATTCGGCACGTCAGCCCAGGGTTCCGGCGGCGCCGGTGGCTCGAACGGCTGTTGCAGGCCGATATGGTCGATGACGACCCGTGTGTCGGGGTTGCGGGCGGCGACCTGAGCGGCCTGGTCCAGACGCCCCCAGGCCAGCAAATTGACCGGCAGGCCGTGCCGGCCGGCGGTGGCCAGCACCTTGTTGATGCCGGGATCCGCGGGGTCAGTGGAGAGATCGCGGTTCATCATGATGCGCACCCCAACCACCCCCGGCGTGGCGGCCCAATCGTCGATGACGTCCGCCACGGCGGGGTTGGTGGGATCGACGGGCTTGATCAAGCCGAACCGGCCGGGATGCTTCTTGTAAACCTCAATCGCATAGCTGGCGTCGAAGCGATACATGGCGAAGGGTGAGACCAGCAACGCGCCGTCCACGCCGACTTCGTCCATGGCAGCGACCATCTGATCGCCGGTGACCTCGGCCGGCCCATTCAGGAAGCCTGCCCACGGGCGGGCCGGCGTGTTGGCCTCGTAGGCGTGAACCTGGACGTCGATGACTGGCATCTCTCGCTTCCTTCCCGTGGTTTTGCGCGGACCGATCTGCCTCTGTCGCCAGGGCATGACCCTGTTAGGGGAGCGTATTGCGGCGATGCTGCCGCGTCGAGAGCCGGCAGTCCCGGTCCCCGCGTCATCCCGCCCAACACGACTCCGAGATAGCAATCTAAAGCGGCGTCGGATTGATCTGTCTCAATGCCACTATGCAGAATTGGCATAGGGCACCACTGCATCAGATGGCGTCCGCGTAGCCCATCCCGCGCACGCTGCCTGAGAACGCCCAGGAGGCCCCGCCATGCGCATCGGTTGCGAGACATTGCGCTCCAAAATCATGAGCGCGGAGGAAGCGGCGTCGTTCATCGCCTCCGACAGCACTGTGGGCATGAGCGGCTTCACCGGTTCCGGCTACCCCAAGGCCGTCCCCCTCGCGCTTGCCACCCGCATCGAAGCGCTGCAGGCCGTGGGCGAACGCTTCCGCGTCCGCGTCTGGACCGGCGCCTCCACCGGTCCCGAACTCGACGGCGCCTTGGCCAAAGTGGACGCGATCGAGTTCCGGCTGCCGTACAACTCCGACCCGTTGGTGCGCGAAAAGATCAATCGCGGGCACATGGAATACTTCGACATGCATCTCAGCCAAGTCGCGCCGATGGCCTGGCAGGGCTTCCTCGGTTCGCTCGACGTCGCGGTGATCGAGGTCAGCGGCATTCGCCCCGACGGCTCGCTGATCCCCTCCTCCTCGGTCGGCAACAACAAAACCTGGCTCGAGCGTGCCGATAAGGTCATCCTCGAAGTAAACTCCTGGCAGAATCAGGCGCTGGAGGGGATGCACGACATCTACTACGGCACCGCCCTGCCGCCCGACCGCATCCCCATACCGCTGGTGCGTCCTTACGACCGGATCGGCGAATCCTGTTTCCGCTGCGATCCGGACAAGATCGTTGCGATCGTCGAGACCGATGGGCCGGATCGCAACCTGCCATTCGCCGCGCCTGACGCCACGGCAATCGCAATCGCCGGCCACCTGCTGGAGTTCCTTCGGCACGAGGTTGCAAAGGGCCGCCTGCCGCCGTCACTGCTGCCCCTGCAGTCCGGCGTCGGCAATGTCGCCAACGCTGTCATGGCCGGCCTTATCGCCAGCCCTTTCGAAAACATGACCGCCTTCACCGAGGTCATCCAGGACGGCATGCTAGACCTGCTGGCGGCGGGCAAACTACGCGTGGCGTCTGCCACCGCCTTCTCCCTTAGTCCCGCGGCCGCGGCAACCTTGAATGCCGACATGGCACATTTCCGCGACAAGATAATCCTGCGCCCGCAAGAGATCAGCAACCACCCCGAACTCATCCGCCGGCTTGGCTGCATCGCCATGAACGGCATGATCGAGGCCGACATCTACGGCAATGTCAATTCCACCCACGTCATGGGATCGCGCATCCAGAACGGCATCGGCGGATCTGGCGACTTCGCCCGTAACGCTTACGTTTCGATTTTCCTGACGCCCTCAACAGCGAAGAAGGGCGCGATTTCCGCCTTCGTCCCGCTGGCCAGCCATGTCGATCATATCAACCAGGATGTGCAGGTAATCGTCAGCGAGCAGGGCCTCGCCGACTTACGTGGCCTGTCACCGAAACAACGCGCCGAGACCATCATCGCAAATTGCGCTCACCCCGATTACCGGCCGGCCCTGGCGGATTACTTCCGCCGCGCCAAGCAGGGTTCCTACGGCCAGCACGCGCCAACGCTCCTCGGCGAAGCGCTGTCCTGGCACCGGCGTTTCATCGAGACCGGTTCGATGCGCATGTGACGCCAGCCGCCCCTACCGCGTCAGTTCAAGCCCTGGCATCGTGCCGTCCTTGCGCCAGCGGTCAAGGATTCGCACGTACCTGGACCGGCCCCCGCCAATACTGGTTGTTCTTGGCGACCCGCATATCGAGTTCGCCGCCTTCATTATTGTAATAACCAGGCGTGCACTCAGATAAAAACGCGCGGCGCCCAACCGCCAGTTTCACGATCGTATCAACCCACTCCTTCTCCGCCTCTGCGCTTGGTTCCATCGTCCTGATGCCGCGCGCACCGGCTTCACGAAGGATGAACGCTATATGACGGGCCTTTTCGTCGAGCATGTGTTGGAAGTTGGCGGACTGACCGGATTGGAGCGTGGTAAGAATGAAACAGTTCGGAAATCCTCGCGTAAACATACTGTGCATCGTTTCTGCACCGGTCCGCCACTTGTCACTTAGGGCACGGCCGTCGCGGCCATGCAGGTCGAACCCGACGCTGTTGATGTAGGCAGTCCCGACCTCGAACCCGGTGGCATAGATCAGGCAGTCGAGTTCGTATTCCTTGCCCTCGACTACGACGCCTTTTTCGGTGATCCGCTCGACGCCTTTGCCCTTGGTGTCGATCAGGTGAACATTCGGCCGGTTGAACGTCGGCAGATAATCATCATGGAAGCACGGCCGCTTGCAGAACTGATTGTACCAGGGCTTCAGCGCCTCCGCCGTCGCACGATCCTTCACAATCGAATCGATGCGAGCCCGCACCCGCTCCATCGTCTGGTAATCCGCCAACTGCACGAGCGCTTCCGGGTCCTCCACCGGCTCCCCCGCCTTCGCCCGGCGTCGGGCAGCGAGCAGAATGTTGCCGATCAGATCGGTCCAGCCGTCGTTGACCAGATCGACCTCGAAATCACCACCCGAGATAACGGCGGTGAAATTGTCGATCCGTTCCTTGTGCCACCCCGGCTTCAGGGTCTTCGCCCAGGCCGGATCAGTCGGCCGGTCCGCTCTGACATCAACCGAGGAGGGCGTCCGCTGGAACACATAGAGTTCCTTCGCCCAGGCCCCCAGGTGCGGCACGCATTGCACGGCAGTCGCACCGGTGCCGATGATGCCGACCCGCTTGTCCTGCAGCTTGGTCAGGCCGCCGCGGGAGTCGCCACCCGTATAGTCATAGTCCCAGCGGCTGGTGTGGAAGGTGTGACCTTTGAAGTCGTCGACCCCGGGCACGCCGGGCAGTTTCGGACGGCCCAACGTGGTGCCGCCGGCGACGATCAGGTAGTGGCCGGAGAAAGTGTCGCCCCGGTTGGTTTTCACGATCCAACGGCTGGCTTCCTCGTTCCAGCGGACATCGGTGACGACTGTCTGGAAGCAGGTCCGCGGGTAAAGGTCGTAATGCCGGCCGATGCGGCGACAATGCTCGTATAGCTCGGGGGCCTTGGCATACTTGGCCGATGGGACGTAGCCGGTTTCCTCGAGCAGCGGCATATAGATGTAGCTCTCGGTATCGCAGGCAGCACCTGGGTAGCGATTCCAGGTACCAGGTGCCACCGAAGTCGCCGGCCTTTTCGATGATGCGGATGTCGTGGATCCCGGCCTCGGCGAGGCGGGCGGCAGAGATAAGGCCGCCGAAGCCGCCGCCCATGATCAGGACTTCAACATCCTGGGTGAGCGGGTCGCGGGTGAATTTGGCGTCGGCATAGGGGTCTTCGAGGTAGTGCGCGTAGCGGCCGGTGGTGGCGACATACTGGGCGGTACCGTCCCTACGCAGGCGGCGGTCGCGCTCGATACGGTATTTCTCACGCAGGGTGCGCGGATCGAAGTCCAGCGTATTCGTCCCGATTGCGAAAGATAAATCATCGGCCATCGACTTGTCCTCATGCTTTGCTGCCTCTGCGGCAGGTCACCTGCTACCGGCAATATAGCGGACTGGTAGTGATGTCTACTAGCCGGTAGCGCGATGAGAGCGAACGGGGCGTAATTTTGTGGCTGCGAGTAAGCCGTCAGGACAGGATGAGCGCGAGGCCGGAGACGATCAGCAGAACGTTGACGGCGCGGGCAAACTGAAGATCCGTCAGCCGCTGGAAGTAGGTCAGGCCGAGGGCGGTACCGAGGAGCGAGGCCGGAATGAAAAGCAGATTGGCCGGGGCAAATCCGATATGGGCGGTTCCGGATCTGTGAGCCAGGCTGATCGTAGCCAGCGCGATAATCTGAATGATCAGAATGAACGGCTGGAATACCGCCCGTTGACGGGTCTTATCCCAGCCCTTCATGGCGCACCAGATCGACACCGGGAAGCCGGGCGTGCCGGCGGCTCCGCCTGTTATTCCGCCGAAGAATCCAGCGGCGACATCGATGACGGCAGGTTGCCATGCCAGGACGATCGGTTTACGGAACAGCATGTAGGTCGCGTAGACCAGCAATGTGCCGCCGACCGCGCGCACGTAGTCCGAATGTTCGGCATTCAGCAGGAACCAGAACTCCGGCCGCCACGCCTGGCAGTCCGCCCGCGAGGTAGGGTGCCAAACCACGCCAGTCGATGTCTCGGCGCAATAACCAAGTCATGGTTGCCTGATTGGCGATGCTGCAGGCGATCATGATTTGTACGATGTGGACGGCGTCGTTTGAGACGTGGAACAGGACAGCACCGCAAATGGCGGAGAACGCGAAACCGGCAATGCTGGAAGCGGTGGCTGCCAGAAGAATCGCTGCCATGAACGACAGATCGTAGCCACCTTGCAGGGCGGCCGCCATCGCGCTGGCGAGGGTCGCTGTGACGAGGGTCGCCCAGCGCCAATTGCCCGGCGCAACGAGCCCTATTGCGCCGCGGATCCGCCAAAAACCGGCAATCCCGCTATTGACCGGCGCAACAACGCAAGGGTCAATGCTGTCGTGGCAGGTGATATCCGGGGGCGATGTCATGCAGGCGCCGTCCTCGCAATTCCACTCAGAGCGTTGACCGTTTTTGCTATTTAGCAAACTGGAAATGCTTTGCACCATACAATTCTTTCGGGACGTGATCGGGCCGGCGGGGGCGCTAAACAACGAAGGCAATCCCGGAGACGATGAGCAGAATGTTGACCACGCAGGCGAACTGAAAGTCGGACATGCCCTGAAAGAAGATCAGGCCCAGGTTGGTGCCGAGAATCGAGGCCGGAATATAGAGTAGATCGCTTGCGGCGAAGCCGGCATGTGCCGATGCCGAGCGATGGGCGAGGCTGATGAAGGTGAGGGCGACAATCTGAATGACGAGGATAAAGGGCTGAAAGAGCGCCCGCTGCCGGGTTTTGTCCCAGCCCTTCAGGCCGCTCCAGACCAAGACCGGAAAGCTGGGCGTTGCGGCGGCGCCTCCGGTTATGCCGCCGGCGAAACCACTGAGGATGTCGAGTGCCACGGGTTGGCGACCGAGTGTAAGCGGCCTGCGGCAGAGCACATAGCCGGAGTAGGCCAGCAGGATGGCGCCGAACGCCCGCAAGTACTCGGTATGGTCGGCTTGCAGAAGGAACCAGACTCCGACTGGCACGCCGGGCAGTCCGCCTGCAAGGTGGATCGCGAGGGCGCGCCAGTCGATCGACCTGCGCAATGACCAGGTCATCGCAGATTGATTGGCAATGCTGCAGGCGATCATAATCTGTATGATGTGGACAGAATCGTTTGATACATGGAAAAGGACAGCGCCGGCTATCGGGCTGAAGGCAAAACCGGCAGTGCTCGAGGCAGCTGCGGCGGCCAGGATCGCTGCCATCGTCAGGAGGTTATGACCGTTGTGCCAGGCGGCGGCGCTGGCGCAGGCCAGGGCGAGGATGCACAGTGCGCCCCATCCCCGCGCATTGGATGGCTCACGGACACCAGCGGCGGCTTTCGACGGCCGGTGTACCGTGTTGTCGCCTTGGATCAGCGATACCGACGTGTCAAGCCGGTATCGAGCATGGGATGCGGCGTCGTAGACCAACGGCATCGCTGTGACCTCCTGACTATGCGGCAGGAGGGCACTTTTTGCCTGGCGGCGTGCTTATACTATGAAGTGCTTCACAGTTTCGATGCTGGCGCTCGCGGAATTTCCAGCTATGCAGCTTTGGGCCGGCCCCACAGCTGACGGCTGGCGCGCTCCGCACCCTGTGCCAGGGCTTCGAGCTTGGCCCAGGCAATGTCGGGGTGGACGCGACCGCCGAGGCCACAGTCGGTGGCGGCGATCACGTTCTCCCGTCCGACGAGGTTGGCAAAACGGATAATGCGTTCGGCAACTAGGTCGGGGTGCTCGACGACGTTGGTGGCGTGGCTGACGACGCCGGGCAGGATGACCTTGCCGTCCGGCAGTTTCACGTCCTGCCATACGATGTATTCATGCTCGTGGCGGACGTTACCTGCCTCAAACGAGTAGGCCTGGGCGTTGATCGCCAGCATCACATCGACGATGTCCTTCATCGGGATGTCGGTGGTGTGGGGTCCGTGCCAGCTTCCCCAGCACAGGTGGAAGCGGATCCGGTCCTGCGGCAGCCCGTTGATCGCGTGGTTCAGCGCCTCCACCCGGCGCATGCTGAAGGCCTTGTATTCGGCCACAGTCGGTTCCGGATTGATCTGGTCCCAGTTCTCCGCGATCGACGGGTCGTCGAATTGCAGGATCAGGCCAGCATCGATGATAGCCTTGTACTCCTCGCGCATCGCGTCTGCGCAGGCGAACAGGAAGTCGTCCTCGGTCTTGTAATACGCGTTGCCGATGCGCGAGCAGCTACCCGGCGCAACCGACGTCATGAAGCCTTCCTCGATCCCATGCTTGGCGAGCGCAGCCTTGAAATTGGCGATATCCGCCGCGATAGCTTCCTGCCCTACGTATGTCAGCGGCCCTACGCACACCGGGGAGTTAGGCGCTCGCGGTCCAGTCGTGATGCCTAAGTCCGGGTCGTTGTAGGCCGCGCGAAAGCGGCTGCGGTCCCGCCGGTCGCCGAAGCTGGTGAGCACGACATGGCCGGGCGCTGAACGGTGAACGGGCATGTCGTACAAGCCCGGGCCGGTCATATCCAAGCCGCCAAGGCGATGGAACGAGTAGCTCCACCAAGCACCATAGTTGACCCGGCTCCCCATGGACTTGCCGTATTCGCCGTCACCCGGAACGTCGATTCCAACCTCCTTCTGCCGGCCGACAACTTCGGCCACAGCGGCTGTCAGTTGCGTCTGGAACTGTGTCTCGTCAGATGTGGCGCGGTTGCGGTTCGCCTCGATCAGCGAGTCCGGCCGTGGCAGGCTGCCGGCATGGCTTGTCAGGATGCGGTCTTGGCTGCGTCGCATGGTGGTTTCCTCGGGGCTGCAGGTGGGGAGATTGCCGGTGTGGGCGCTGCGGGACAAGGTGGGCGGTGTTGCGTATGCATCAGCTGGATTGATTACCACGGGTTTCCGGTGTCCCACTGGCGACAACCAGCGGGCCTGACAGATGATACTTACTGGGTGACGCCCGACTGAATAGCCAAAGCAGAATCCAGGATAATCCTTTCGCGAGGCCCTTAGGTGGTCCGACGGCGGTGGAACGCAAACTTCAATAAAAATAAAATCCCAGCGGCCGGCCTCGGTCGGCCGACCCAAATACCCGATGAAATTTTACTCTTAACGAGCGCGCTCATCCGCAATGATATTAGTTATTTTATGATCGTACCCATTTAAATAATTATGTAGTATAGTCGAGGTTGATGAATTTTCTCCCTTCCACAAGACTGTAGCCGCAAACAGCTGATCGAAGATGACAAAAATACTGCGCGTCACTCGAGAACGGCCTGAGCGATCGTTCCGGCAAAATATCCAAGGCGAAGAGGTGCCGGGCCAACCAGGCGCCTGAAACCAGGGCTTATCCCTTTTTTACGCATGACTGGATCGCACCGTAAGCGTCACGTAGGGAAGGACGGGCCGGCGCTCCGTTGCGGCACGATTGCTGAAGGGCCGGCCAACCCAGCGGCGGGTGCGCCTCTGGTTGCCTTCATCACTCT
Organism: uncultured Pseudomonadota bacterium; assembly: GCA_963819005.1. Lineage (GTDB taxonomy): Bacteria > Pseudomonadota > Alphaproteobacteria > Acetobacterales > Acetobacteraceae > Rhodopila. Next base: position 45,489 of record CAWFUL010000016.1, on the reverse strand, counting down.
ATCCTGGCCCGCAATTCCCCGCCTATCCCCCCTCCCCCACCCGCGCTATACCCCGGCCCATGGCCGCCGCGCGTTCCCTGATTCGCATTGCCGTCAACGTTGCCCTTGACGGCGGCATGGCGGCCCTCGCCGTCCCGGCCGCCACCTGGCTGGCCGACCCCGGCAACCCCGCCGTCAGCCCGCTTTGGAAAATCCCCCTCGGTGCGGCAGCCCTTCTGCTCGCCGGTATCCCGTTCCGCCTCTCCCTCCAGTATTGGCGCTTTGCCGCCATGGGCGACCTGCTGACGGTTGCCGCCAGCGCCGCCGCCGGGGCCGCACTGTTCGCCGCCGCCACCGCCGTGCTGCAAGCTCCTCCCGCCAACGCCGCCTTCCCCGTCATTCACGCCCTGACGCTGCTGCTGTTCCTCGGAGCCCCCCGCGTCGTCTACCTCTGGCGCCGCGGCCGCCCCGCCGCCAAACCCCCGCACATCGACGCCGCCTCCATCCTGCTGGTCGGCAGTATCGAGGACGCAGACCTATTTATCCGAGCATTGGCACAGGACCGGCGGCAGGCGTTCCGGATAGAGGGGCTGCTGGTGTCCTCCAACCGCCAGACGGGCCGCCGCATCCAGGGCCACCGGATCCTCGGCTCCCTCAACGATGCCGCTGCCGTCCTGGAAGAACTTCGCGACGACGACCGGCTGCCCGGCAAGCTGGTATTCGTTACGCCCGAACTCGCCGGCGCCCAACTCGCGCAGGTCGTCGCGCAGGCCGACCGGTTCGGCCTGCAGGTTCGCCAAGCCCCCCGCCCCACCGCGCTCGCCGACCCCGATAAGCCCCGCCCCGTCGAACTTCGTCCCGTCGCGATCGAGGACCTGCTGAACCGCCCCCAGGTCCCGCTCGACCGCGACGGCATGGCGCGCCTGATCCAGGGCCGGCGCGTCATCGTCACCGGCGCCGGCGGCACCATCGGCAGTGAGCTTGCCCGCCAGGTTGCCGCCTTCGGGCCGGGCACCTTGATCTTGCTCGACAACGGAGAATACGCGCTGTGGCAAATCGACCTTGAACTGGCCGAAACTCACCCCGGCGTCCCCCGCCGCACCATGATCGCCGACATCCGGGACGAAGCCCGCGTCCGGGCGATCTTCGAGGAACAGCACCCCGAACTCGTGTTCCACGCCGCCGCCCTGAAACACGTGCCGATGGTCGAAGCCAACCCCCTGGAAGGCCTCTCCACCAACGCCGCCGGCACGCGCCACGTCGCCGATGCCGCCAGGGCCACCGGCGCGCTCGCGATGGTGCTGATCTCGACCGACAAGGCGGTAAACCCGACCAGCGTTATGGGCGCCTCCAAGCGGCTGGCCGAGATGTACTGCCAGGCGCTCGACATCGCCGCCCGCACCACGCACCAGGGGATGCGCTGCATCACCGTCCGCTTCGGCAACGTCCTCGGCTCCACCGGGTCCGTCGTGCCGCTGTTCCAGCGCCAGCTCGCTCGCGGCGGCCCGCTGACCGTCACACACCCCGACATGCAGCGCTACTTCATGACCGTGCGCGAGGCCGTCGGCCTGGTCCTGCAAGCCAGCGTCCTGGGCGTCAACGGCGCGTCCCTGCCATCCGGCGAAAACGGCGGCATCTTCGTGCTCGACATGGGCGAGCCGGTGAAGATCGTCGACCTTGCGCGCCAGATCATCCGGCTGGCCGGATTGCAGCCGGAACGCGACATCGAAATCCGCTTCACCGGCCTGCGCCCCGGCGAAAAACTCTACGAGGAAATGTTCCACGGCAAGGAGCCACCCGTCCCCACCGGTTACGCCGGCCTGCTGATGGCCTCGCCCCGCACCGCCGACCCAGCGATCGTCGCCCGCGCGATCGAGGAAATCGGCAGCGCCTGCCGCGGCGGCCAGGTGAAGCTGGCATTGACCCTTCTCGGCCGCCTGATCCCCGAATTCGAACACAACGCCGACGGCTCCGCCGGCGAAGTCCGCGCCTGAAAGAGAGTCTATGCCCAACACACCGATTCCGTTCCTCGACCTTAAGGCACAGCAGAAGCGCATCGCCGCCGACCTGCGCCGCCGGTTGGACGCAGTGCTCGACCACTGCCAGTTCGTCCTGGGGCCGGAAGTGCGGGAACTGGAGGAAGCACTCGCAAAATTCTGCGGTGCCAAGCACTGCGTCAGCGTCAGCTCTGGCACCGATGCGCTGATGATCGCGCTGATGGCCGAAAATATCGGGCGCGGCGACGCTGTATTCCTGCCCGCCTTCACCTACACCGCGACCGCCGAGGTGCCCCTTCTCCTTGGCGCCACCCCGGTCTTCGTCGATGTCGATCCGCGCACCTTCCAGATCGATCCCGCGCACCTGGAAAAGCGTATCGAGCAAACACACGCGTCCGGGAAACTTCGTGTCAGGGCGGTGATCGGCGTCGACTTGTTTGGTCAGCCTGCCGAGTGGCCCGGGTTGAGCGAAATCGCACGCCGGCACGACCTGTTCACCCTGGACGACCTGGCGCAAAGCTTCGGCGCCTCCCTCCACGGCGCGCCCCTCGGCACCCAGGCCGACGCCACCGCAACCAGCTTCTTCCCTTCCAAACCGCTTGGCGCCTATGGCGACGGCGGCGCGCTGTTCACCGAAAGCGATGACCAAGCCGACCTGTACCGCAGCCTACGCACCCACGGCGAAGGCAAGACCCGCTACGAGGTTCTACGGACGGGCATGAACGGCCGCCTGGAACTCGATCCAGGCGGCCGTTCTGCTATCCAAACTCACCGTGTTCCCCGAGGAACTCCAGGCCCGTGAACGCATCGCTCAGGCGTACGACCACCGGCTCGGCAACGCCGTTACCACACCGGCCCGCGTGCCCGACAGCACCAGCGCCTGGGCCATCTACGCAGTCCTGTTGCCAGACGCGGCGTCACGCGACCGGGTCCAGGCGACGCTGCGAGAGGACGGCGTGCCGACGGCAATCTACTACCCGCGCCCCCTGCATCATCAGCCTGCCTATCGAGATCATCACGACGGCGCCGCCCTGCCGGTGTCGGAGGATCTTGCGACCCGCATCCTCGCGCTGCCAATTCACCCGGATCTGACGGATGTCGACATCGATCGGATCTGCAATGCGGTACGACGCGCAGCCGGGTGAGCCTAAATCGGCAGTTGTCCTGACCGGATGCTTATCGCTTGCGGGGCGTTGACAGAGTCGCTGCGGCGCGCCGGCGGAGGGCCTGGGTCAGATGGCGGGACCACGCCTGGATTTTTGCGATCCATCGAGGTCAGCGGAGCGGCGTAAGTCGACTGTTCATTGCCGGGTTCGACCACACCAAAACATGGAGCGGCTGGCGGGGTCGGTGCGGTCGGTGATATGCGCGTGATTCATCATTTTGGCGCAGGCGAGATTGCCGCGTTGCCTGACCGCGGTGCGCATCAGCGACGGACGGCACGCAACGAGTTTGATCGCCGCCCTTGGGACAAGCCCAAGGGTCAGCCCCATAAGCGCAGGTTACAGGCTGCCGAACAGAGCGGCCGTATCGGACATCCGATTGGAGAAACCCCACTCGTTGTCGTACCAGCCCATCACGCGGGTCAGCGCGCCATCGACCACCGCGGTCTGTGTGGAATCGAACGTGCAGGACGCCGGATTATGGTTGAAATCGATGCTGACCAGCGGCGCCTTGTTGTAGTCCAGGATGCCGGCCAGTTCGCCTTTCGAGGCGTCCTGCATGGCCGCGTTGATCTCGTCCTTGGTGGCTGGCTTGGACAGGTTCACGTCCAGCGAGACCAGCGAGACGTTCGGCGTCGGAATGCGGATGGCGGTGCCGTCCAGCTTGCCCTTCAGTTCGGGCAGGACCAGACCGACCGCCCTTGCCGCGCCGGTCGAAGTGGGGATCGCGGAAACCGCGGCCGCTCGGGCACGGTGCAGGTCCTTGTGCAACGTGTCGACTGTGTTCTGGTCGCCGGTGTAGGCGTGGATCGTGACCATGTAGCCGCGGATGATGCCGAACCTGTCGTGCAGCACCTTGGCCATCGGCGCGAGGCAGTTCGTCGTGCAAGACGCGTTGGAAACCACGGTCATGTCCTTGGTCAGCGTCTTGTGGTTCACGCCGTAGACGATCGTTGCGTCGACCTCGTCGCCGGGAGCGGAGATCAGCACCTTGCGCGCGCCGGCGGTCAGCAGGGCGGAGGCCTTGGACTTGGAGGTGAAGATGCCGGTGCATTCCATCGCCACGTCGACACCCTGATACGGCACTTTGGTCGGGTCACGTTCGGCCGAGACCTTCAGGGGACCGTAGACCTTGCCGTTGTGGCGGATGGTGATGGTGTCGCCGGAGACCTCGATCTGGCCGGGAAAGCGGCCATGCACGCTGTCATAGGCGAACAGATGGGCGTTGGCGTCGACGCTGCCGAGGTCGTTGATAGCGATGGGGACGACATCGTCGCGCCCGCTCTCGACGATGGCCCGCAGCACCAGGCGGCCGATGCGCCCGAACCCGTTAATCGCGACCTTTACGGCCATGTCTCCGGTCCTTTCCACACTTTGCTCAAACGATATTGCACCATATCACCCGGTTGATCGCACTAAATCAACGGTGGGCGGCCGCTTGGCGGGTGTTTTACCCCATGCGGCGCATCACGGCAGCGACGATGGCGTCGGCCGTGACGCCGAAATGGGCGTAAAGATCTTCGTATGGCGCGGAAGCTCCGAAACTGGACATGCCGATGAACGTGCCGTCGGGACCCAGCCATTGGTCCCAGCCGAAGGCGCCGGCGGCCTCGATGCCGATGCGCGGAGCCCCACCCAACACCTGCGCGCGGTAGCTGTCGTCCTGTCGCGCGAATACTTCCCAGCTTGGCAAGGATACCACCGCGACGGCGACCGCCTCGTTGGCGAGGCGTTCGCGGGCGGCCATGGCAATGGGGACTTCGGAGCCGGTGGCGATGATCGTGGCCTGGCGGGGACCGTCTGCCTCCGCCAGGACATAGCCGCCGCGGGCGGAGCGATTTTCCGTCGTGTCCGACCGCCATGCCGGCTGGGCATGGCAGGACAGCACCAATACACTGGGCCCGTCCGCTCGGCGGATAGCGAGTTCCCAGCACTCTGCCGTTTCAACGGCGTCGGCCGGGCGGAATACGACCACGCCCGGGATGGCGCGCAGGCCGGCGAGTTGCTCGACCGGCTGGTGGGCGGGCCCGTCGGGTCCAACCCCGATCGAGTTGTGGGTCAGCACATAGATCACGCGCTGCCGCATGAGGGCGCTCAGGCGCAGAGCCGGGCGAAGGTAATCGCTGAACACCAGGAAGGTGCCGATGTAGGGGATGATGCCGCCATGCAGCGCCATGCCGTTAGCCGCGGCGGCCATGCCGTGCTCACGAATGCCGAAACGCACATAGCGGCCGCCGTAGTTGCCGCTCGATACAACGGCCATGCCGGCGGGGCGGGTCAGTGTTGCCCCAGTCAGGCCAGCGGAGCCGCCAATCAGTTCGGGTGTGGCAGGGACCAGCGCCTCCAAACAGATCTGGCTGGATTCGCGTGTGGCGCGCCAGGGTTTCAGGTCGGCCAGGTCCTGTCTTAGGGCAACAATGGCCTCGTGCCAGTTGTCGGGCAGGCGTCCGGCCATGACGCGCTCGAATTCGGAACGCTGGTTATGGCGTGCGAGGCGCTTCAGCCAGGAGCGTCGGGCGGAGGCTCCCCGGGCACCGGCGGTGTGCCAGCGGGACTGCAAATCGTCCGGGATTGCAAATGGCGGTTCATCCCAACCGAGCTGGGATTTCGCTGCTGCGGCGGCTTCGGACCCGAAGGGGTTGCCGTGGTCGCCGGCGGGTCCGCTGCGGGACGGGGCGCCGAAGCCGATGAGGGTGGCGCAGGCGATCAGAGTGGGCTTCTTGGAGCGGACGGCGAAGGACAGGGCGGAGGCGATTTGGGTGGGGTCGTGGCCGTCTACCCGCTTGGTCGCCCAGCCGTACGCAGCGAAGCGCTTCAGCACATCTTCAGATGGCGGCAGCGGCGTGTCGCCGTCGATTGATACGCAGTCGTCAGCATACAACACTGTGAGCCTGGCCAGGCCAAGCTGGCCGGCGAGGGAGGCGGCCTCGTGGCTGATGCCGGTCATCATGTCGCCGTCCGATGCGATGACCCAGGTTCGGTGGTCGACCAGGGACTTGCCAAAGCGGGCGGCCATATTGCGTTCGGCCAGCGCCATACCGACGGCGCTGGCGAGACCCTGACCGAACGGGCCGGTAGTGGCCTCAATCGCCGGGTGCTCTCCATGTTCGGGGTGGCCGCCAGCGGGCGAATGGAGTTTCCGGTACTCGCGCAGATCGTCGATGGTCAGGCCGTCGTGGCCGGTGAGGTGGAGTAGCGCATACAGCAGCATGGCGCCCTGGCCGGCGGACAGGACGAAACGGTCGCGGTCCGGCCAGCTTGGGTCGGCGGCGTCGAATTTCAGGTAGCGTGTCCATAGCGTGGTGGCGACGTCGGCCATTGCCAAAGGCAGGTCCGGATGGCCGGACCCCGCGCGCTCGACCGCGTCGATGGTGAGGGCGCGAACGGCATCGGCCATGCGGCGCGAGGGAGTTCTGGGCGCGTGCGAGGACGTCCGCCTGATACATCACAGCGGGTTGATCCAGGGTGGTGTCCGCTGGCGCAGCCATGGCGCACTGCATAGGCGGGGGGATGGGTGCCGGCAAGGTGGGATGGGCGTGCCGGTCATGCCCGACGGCCTCACTTCAAGGGTTTGCATCGCAGCATAATGTTGGGCGAGACGTCGCCATCTGGGCGAAGTGGTCAATCGTGGGCGACCGTGAGCGGGCGCTGGGAATGTGCAGCGTTGCGGGAACCCCTCCGGCGTCGCGGAGTTTCCTGCCGGGCCGCATCTGGTGCGGAGCTCCTGGAGCTTGGTGCCGGTTGTTGTTACCCGCCATGGGCGTTTCCTGCTGGGCCAAGGATCGTGTGTTGTTCGCAGACGTAAGCGACCCGTGGCTGGTCGGATTTGGCATAGCCAGCCTGCTGCTTGTGCTGGGCGCCACCTCGGGCCTGGTCAATGCCAGGTTTTGGATCTCGGAGCCCCTGGTGTGCCTGGCGTTCGGCGTGGCGATCGGGCCATTGGGGTTCGGGCTGCTGCGGCTGGACCCACTCAATGATCCGGTGGCGCACGATTTCCTGCGAGAAGCGGCCCGGGTGACGCTGGCGATCGCGGTACTGGCGGGCGCGATCCGGCTGCCGCCGCGATGGATACGGGCACACTGGCGCGGGATGGCTGTCGCGCTGGGGCCGGGCATGCTGCTGATGTGGGCGGCCGGATCGGCGGTAGCATACTTTTGCTTCCACCTGCCGTGGCTGGTCTCCGTGCTGCTGGGCGCGATTTGCGCGCCGACGGATCCGGTGCTGTCGGCACCGGTGATTTCAGGCGTGCTGGCGCGGCGGTGCGTTCCGCGAGACTTGCGCCATGCGATCAACGCCGAGAGCGGGATCAACGACGGCCTGGCCAATCCGATCGTCATGCTGCCGCTGATCGCGATGACGACTTTGCAGGTCTACGGGCCCGGCCACACGCTCCGCGACTGGGCGCTCCAAGCGATTGTCTGGGAAATCGGCACCGCCGTCGTGCTAGGCGCGGCCGGCGGCTACGCTGCAGGTCTGTTGATGCGATGGGCGACCCGGCAAGCCGGATCCGACCGGTCGTCATTGCTGACCATCGCGCTGGCCCTTGCCCTGGCGACGCTGGCCGGGCTGCACTTGATCGGCGGCAACGGCGTGCTGGCCGCATTTGTCGGCGGCGCGATGGTAAACAACGCCTATGACCAGGAGTACCAGGAGCACCAGGAGCACTTCAACGAGGCGATCACGCGGTTCTTCGACCTGCCGATCATCATTCTATTGGGCGTAGCGGCTCCGTGGCAGGCGTGGATCGCCATGGGGTGGCATGCAGCCTGGTTTGTGGGCGGCATCCTGCTGCTGCGGCGAATCCCGGCCTGGCTGCTGCTTCGTCGCTGGATGCCGTGGGCGCGGGGGCTGCGGGAGAACCTGTTCGCGGGATGGTTCGGGCCGGTGGGCGCGGCTGCGATGTTCTACGCGCTGGAGGCGCAGGATATCAGTGGCCTGACGACGCTCTGGCCGATCGTGTCACTCGCAGCGTTCGCTTCGGTCGTCGTGCACGGCATCACCGGGACGCCGTTCTCGGCATGGCTCGGAAAGCGGGTGCCGCAAGACGCCGTTCCCGGCATGGCACGGACCGCGATTGCTACAACTACCTCTCTGCCGGTGATCCGGCTGGCGCCGCTCGCCGCGGTGCCGGTCGCGCCGGCACTGCATTACCTTCTTGGGATGTCGGCGATCTGGGTCTTTTTGGCGGCCTTGATCGGGATCGGCGTGCTGGCGGACTGGATTCGTCGCGCAACTGACGAAATGGCTATGCACACTGGACCGGCGGTCGGTGGACTGCTGTCGGTCAGCTTGGGCAGCGTGGCGGAGCTTGTCCTGGCCCTCGCCGTGCTGGCACAGGGGCAAGTGGCGGTGGTGCATGCGCAAATCACTGGCTCGATCATCGGCACCAGTCTGCTCGGGCTCGGCTTGGCGATCGTCGCAGGGGGTGTGACGCGGGAGCGGCAGACGTTCAAGCGGGAGCGCGCTGGCCTGCTGTCGAGCCTGCTAATCCTGGTGCTGATTGTTTTGCTGCTGCCCGCGGTGTTCGACTTCACGACCCGTCATGTGACGCCGGTGGGTGATGTGGACACGGTTGACGAGCACCTCAGCGTGCTGGTGTCCTGTGTCCTGCTGTTGCTTTACGGCGGGAACCTGATCTTCACGCTGGTAACGCATCGCGACGTATTCGCGACAGGTGAGGCGGAGCCGCGCGAGGGAGCGTGGCCGGTGTGGCAGTGTCTCGGCGTCCTGGCAGTCGCGACGGCTGGCGCCGCACTGGAAAGCGAGCTGATTTCCGGCGCGCTGAACGAGGCGGCCAGCACGCTGTCGCTGCCGGCGTCGTTCCTGGGCGTGATCGTGCTGGCGCTGGTCGGGAATGTGGCAGAGTTGTTTTCGGCCGTGTGGTTCGCACGGCAGGACCGGCTGGGACTAGTGATGAGTATCTGCATCGGGTCCGCGATCCAGGTGGCGCTGGTGGTGGCGCCGCTGCTGGTGCTCCTGTCGCTGTTGATCGGCAGTCCGATGACTCTGGTATTCAAGAATCCGCTGGATCTGTTCGCCATTGCGGGCACCGCCTTCATCGTCAACGCCATCGCGGGAGATGGCGAGACGACGTGGTTCGAGGGCGTTTTGCTGATCGGGGTCTATATGGTGTTTGCCATCGCGTTCTACTTCGCTTGACGTTTCATAGTCAGCCGTTGCGGAAGGTGTAGCTGTAACCGTTCAGCGCCGGGGCGCCGCCGAGATGCGCGTAAAGGACTTTCGAACCGGCCGGGAAGAATCCTTTCTGGACGAGATCGATCATACCCTGCATGGATTTGCCTTCATAAACCGGATCGGTGATCATGGCTTCAAGCCGAGCGGAGAGGCGGATGGCGTTGATTGTTTCCTGGGAAGGGACCCCGTAAACGGGGTAGGCATAGTCTTCCAGCAGGACGACATCGTCTCGTTCGATTGGTGGACGTCCGATCAGTTCTGCCGTTTTCTGTGCGATGTCCAGGATCTGCGCCTTCGTCTGTCCCGGCGTGAATGACGCATCTATCCCGATAACGTTACGCGCTCGGCCATCCACGGCGAAACCCACAACCATGCCGGCCTGGGTCGATCCGGTCACCGAGCAGACGATGATGAAATCAAAACGGATGCCCATTTGGGCTTCCTGCACGCGCACTTCCTCGGCAAAACCGACATAGCCCAGGCCACCGAACTTGTGGACCGAGGCACCGGCCGGGATCGCATAGGGTTTGCCGCCTTTGGCCTTCACGTCCTCCAGCGCTTTCTTCCAGCTTTCTCGGATGCCGATGTCGAAGCCTTCATCCACCAGTTGGGTTTCGGCGCCCATGATGCGTGACAGCAGGATGTTGCCGACACGGTCGTAGACGGCATCCTCGTGCGGCACCCAGCTTTCCTGGATCAGGACGCACTTCATGCCGATCTTGGCGGCGACGGCGGCAACCATGCGGGTGTGGTTGGACTGCACACCTCCGATGGAGACCAGGGTGTCGGCGTTACTGGCAATCGCGTCGGGAACGATATATTCGAGTTTGCGTAGTTTGTTGCCGCCATAGGCGAGGCCGGAGTTGCAGTCCTCGCGTTTAGCGAAGATCTCGACCTCGCCACCGAGATGTTCCGTCAGGCGGGACAGGCGTTCGATCGGGGTCGGCCCGAACGTCAGAGGGTAGCGGGGAAAATTTGCCAGCACTGGCTGCTCCGTTGATTGAAGGGGCGGATGGTAGCGCAAGGCAGCGCGGCGGTCATGTTACGGCGGCGGGCGACGCCGGTCCGTAAACAGTGATTTGGCATTTCACGGAAAGCCGAACGCGGCGTAATCATCCGTTGGCCGGGATGATGGGACAGTGATGCGGCGGATACTCATTTGGATAGGCAGTATCTGCGCCATGCTGGCCGTTCTGGCCGGACTGTTGCTCGCCGGGCTGTTCGTTGGGCTGGAGCGAGGCGCATTTTCTGAGCGTATTCAGGCGGCGCTTCAGCAGGGTATTGGCCGCCCGGTCACCATTGGCCCAATCACGCTGCGGCCATCGCCGGTGCCTGCCATCTCAATCCAGGGGGCGACAATTGCCAACCTGCCGGGCGCAAGCGGTTCTGCCTTCGCAAGCATCGGCCGGATCGACCTACAACTGGCGCTGCTGCCGCTGCTGCGGCACCAGATCGAGGTCGCGGCGGTGGTTGTCCGGGGCGTTGACGTCGTTCTGGAGCGTGATCCGCAGGGCCACCCGAACTGGCAGCTTGGCCCGCTGCTCCATGACGGCACCGCACCGTCCACATGGGACCTGTCGATCGGCTCGGCCCGGATCGAAAACCTCCGGCTTCACTTCGCCGACCGGTCGTTTGCCGATATCGAGGCGCCGAATCTGTGGCTGACCAGCCCATCGGACGGGGGAACGCGAACCTTGTCGGGAACCGTTCGGCTGCGGGGCGAGCGATTGGATCTGGCGGCGGACGTCGGCCCTGTCGCGAAGGGGGTCCTGCCGTTGCGCGGCACAATGACGGTTGGCGGCGCCACGCTAACGGCCGCAGGCACGGTGCCGGTCAGCCGGCTATCCGATCCCGGTTGGTCACTGGCGGTGAACGGGAACGCCGATGACCCACAACAACTGGTGGCCCTGCTGCCGAACTCGCCGCAGATCCCGCCGATCGGCGCATCGACGTTCGCGTTCCGGGTTGGTCCGGGGGCGCCGTCGGTGTCCGACATGAGACTTGGCATCGGCGCGGTCGACCTTCGCCTCTGGGTGGCCGGGCTGCAGCTGACTAGCGCTAATCTTGCCGCCGAGTTCGATGGACTCGCCGGTGACGCTGACCGCTCAGGCGGTCCGGGCCGGCGTTCCTTTCAATGTCACCGCGACCCTGGGTACCCCGGTGATGCTGATGGCCAATAACGGCCCGCTGCCGTTGGAGGCCACGCTGACGGGCGGAGGCGCCACGCTGACGCTGAAAGGTTCGGCCTTCCAGCCATTCGGTGCGATCGGCAGTGTGTTTGATACAACCCTGGCCGCCCCCGACCTGGTGACGTTGTCGCCGCTCGTGGCGATGGATCTGCCGCCGCTGCGCGACGTGAAAGCCGCGGGGCGCGTAGAACAGGCGGGAGCTACGGCGTTCATGCTGCACGGCATGTCGGTCTCGGCGGCGGGGTTGGACGCGTCGGGTGACCTGCAACTGGATAACGGATCGCGCGTAACGTTGCAGGGTACGATTGCGGCGCGGCGGTTGGATCTGGACGCGTTGACGGGGCCGGCGGCGTCTGGTGCGCGGACGATTCCGGACGTGCCACTCCCGCTGGATACGCTGCGATCGTTCGACGCCTCTCTTGCATTGTCCGCCGAAAGCGTGACGGCGATGGGCGTGGCCTGGCGGACGGTGAAGGGGACGATGGTCGTCGCGAACGGCCGTCTGACGCTGTCGCCGCTGACCGGATCGGCAGCGGGCGGCGGCCTGAGTGCGCGGGTTCTGCTGGATGCCTCGGCCAATCCTCCCTCGGGCAGCCTGTTCCTTCAGAACCAGGGCGCCGGCTTCGACATTGCCGCGTTTCGCCGCGCGATCGGTAGCCCGCCAGGGATCGCCGGGCCTACGGAGATCGTGCTGGACGTTCGCGGCCAGGGAGCGACGACCCGTGCCATGGCATCGACGTTGAATGGCGACCTGGGACTGGCGTTGGTCGATGGCCGTCTGTTCGGCGTTGCTCCCATTCATTTTGGCCCCGATCTGTCACGCCTGCTGCTGCCTAGAGGTACGCCGGCGAACGGCGTGGCGGTCCGCTGCGCTGCGCTTCGCCTGACAGCGACGAATGGCATTGCAAGGAGCAAAGCACTCCTGGTGGAAGGGCCCGACATTCGGATCGAGGGCAAAGTTGCACTAGACCTTCGGGATGGGACGATGGTCGCGCGCCTGTTGCCGAATATCAGCGTTCTCGGCGTCACGGTGCGCACGCCGGTCACGGTCGACGGACCAATCACCGATCCGAGCGTGACGGTACAGCCTGACGAAGCATTCGGCCGTTTGCTGGCCGATACTGTTGCAAATCGGCTGTGGCGCAGTTCGGCGGTCGAGTGGGTGCAGCGACAGGCAGGCGCCGCCCCTGGCAGCCACACTTGCGCAGCGCAGCTTAAGCTTGCGCGCATGGGCAGGAACGGTCCGGTGCCAAAGCCGCCTCCTGTGGTACCGGGTGTGCCAAAGGAGCTGCAAGGCGCCATCCACAATACTGTTCGGGGGATCGGCAACGTTTTCCGTCCGCGATAATCGCATGACACCATCGCAGAACGTCCGGCGCTATTGCCATCATTAACGCAATGTTTGAAGGCACCCGGCGATTGCCAAAAATCCGCCGGGTTCCTTGACGCTGCAGCCGTTACGCCGATAGACGGACTCCTAAGCGTTGGGCAGCGAATCGATCACGTTTATTAGCCCATCGTGCCCACGACGGAGACCAAACACCATGACGCTCGGCGCCCGGCTTACAAAATTAACTGCCTCGCTGTGGTTCTTGTCGCTGTTGCGGCCTGTCAGACGTCATCAGTGAAAATCGGACCCGATGCGGTGGCTGGGCTGGAGCCTGACGGACAGGTTGAAATGAGACAGGTGCAGGTGGCCTATGTCGGCAGCGCCGGCGGCGGCAGCGGGACGTTGTTCTTCCGTGGCGCCGCCTGCCCGTTCGGAGTGGGTGGTCTGGGCGTCGGTGGGATCGGTGCGTCAACGCTCGATGCCGACGGCGAAGTCCACAAGCTGCACAACGTTATGGACTTCGCGGGCGCCTACGGTCAGGCGCGGCACGGGTTCGCGGTTGGCCCCGCGAGCGGCGGGGATCTTTGGATGCAAAACGAAGCCGGCGTGATCATGCATCTGAAGGCGCGACGCACCGGCCTGATGCTCAGCCTGGGCGGCGACGCCGTCGTCATATCGATGAAGTAAGAACCGGGCCGGTATTTCCAGCCTCTGTCTCCCGATGGATGCCGGCGAGGATCTCGAACGACCGCTTGCGGGCCTGATGGTCGTAGATCTGCGCCGTCACCATCAGTTCGTCCGCGCCGGTGGCTGCGATGAAGGCGGGCAGACTTTCCCGCACGGTCTGAGGACTTCCGACAATGGAGCAGGCGAGTGCGCTGGCAAGCATCGCCCTGCCCTGCGGGTCCAGCCGATCCTCCATGTCGTCGATTGGCGGCGGCAGCTTGCCGGGGCGGCCCCGGCGAAGATTCAGGAATGCCTGCTGCAGGGATGAGAACAGGTAATGGGCGGCATCGTCGGTGTCAGCGGCGAATACGTTCAGGCCCAGCATGACATATGGTTGCGCCAGCCGGTCGGACGGCCGGAATCGGTCGCGGTAGATCGCCACCGCATCGCGCATCTGCGCCGGGGCGAAGTGCGAGGCGAAGGCATAGGGCAAGCCCAGTGCCGCGGCCAACTGTGCGCCGTAAGTGCTGGACCCGAGAATCCATACTTCAAGCTGTTGCCCCTCGCCCGGCACGGCCCGCAGCGCCTGTCCGGGCACGGCTTCCTGGAAATAGGACATCAGTTCCATGACATCGCGCGGGAACCCGTCCTCATCGCTGGCGAGGTGTCGTCGCATCGCCCGCGCGGCGAGCTGGTCGGAGCCCGGGGCGCGGCCGAGTCCGAGGTCGACTTGTCCGGGATGCAGCGCGGCGAGCGTGCCGAACTGTTCGGCGATAATCAGCGGCGCGTGGTTGGGCAGCATCACGCCGCCGGCGCCGAAGCGGATCGTGCGTGTGGCGGCGGCGACATGGGCAAGTGCTACAGCCGTGGCAGCACTGGCGATGCCGGGCATGTTGTGATGTTCGGCCATCCAGTAGCGATGATAGCCGAGTGCTTCTGCATGGCAGGCAAGATCGGCCGCATTCCGCAGAGCCTGGCCAGCCGAACTGCCCTCCGCCACCGGCGCGAGATCGAGGATCGAGAGTTTTGTCATAGCCATCATATAGGGATGATTTTCCCGTGAGTCGAAAAGCCTGCGTAAGACCGACCAAAATCCCCCAAGTACCTGATCCGAGATAATTCTGGAGGGCGGCGGAAACTGTGTGCCGATTACGCCACGCTTCTGCACGTCAGCCTAACGGGCTCGTGCAACCGGCGGTCCTAGTCGATCCAATTGCACTGGTTCGATGTAAAGCCGTTCCTGCCACAGGAAATTTGACATCCGGCCATGTTTCGCGCAACGGAGACCCCTTCCGGATCGTTTAAACGTCGTGGCAGCTGGGGTCGGCCGCACATACATTCACGGGTTGGTGAGCAGCCAATGCGTGGATCAACTTATTGGGGTAACAGCGCAGACAGCCGGTTTTAGGATATCAGTTGAGTTGTAGAAGTCTGCCCTACCCCAGATTGTGCCAACGCCGCATCGCGAGAGCGAAATATGCCATCTCCACTATTGTCGAGTAACACCATGGCCTCGAACGGCCAGCACGCCGACGTCCTTATCGTCGGCGGAGGCATCAGCGGCACGATCGCGGCGACATGTCTGGGGCGGCAGGGTATTCGTGTCACGCTGGTCGACCGCCATGACACCTATCCCCGAGACTTTCGCGCCGAACACCTGGACGGCGGCCAGATCGACCAGCTGCAGCGCCTGGGCATGCTTGAGGGGCTGACGGCCGGTGTTTATAAGGGCGAAATCGTCGCGTGCGGCCGCAAAGGGCGATTGATTGAGATAGGCAGGACCATCAATTACGGCATCGGCTACAACTCGATGGTCAATACCGCCAGAAAAATGCTCCCACCAAACGTGATCACCGTTACCGGTCGTGTCGTCGATGCGCAGGTCAGCGAAACGATTCAATCGGTGCGACTGGCAGATGGACGTTTGCTTACCGGCCGGCTACTGATTGTCGCGACTGGCCTCGGCTACGCCTTGTGCAGCAAGCTCGGTGTTTCGAGAAAATCGGTGCGGGAAGCGCACTCGCTCACGTTTGGCTTCAATATGAAACCACTCGATGCACCAGCGTTCGAGCACTCCTATTACGTCTATCAGGGTAAATCGCGGGCAGAGAAGATCGACTACCTGGCGATCTTCAGGTTCGGTGATCAAACTCGCGCCAATTTGTTTACTTTCAAGAACTATCGTGATCCATGGACCAGGGCATTCCGCGCTGAACCAGATAAATTGCTGCAAGCATCGTTACCGGGTCTGGCTCGGGTCATAGGCAACTATACCGTCAGCAGCAGCGTCGTCGTGAGACCTATGGATTTATATGTCTCTGAGGGACACCGTCGTAGCGGCATGGTGCTTATAGGCGACGCCTTCCAGGCATGTTGTCCCTCGGCTGGGTTTGGGATCACGCGGCTGCTGACCGATATTGAGCGACTGTGCCTCGTATATGCGCCTGCGTGGCTGCGGACCGACGGAATGGATCGCGGGAAGATAGAGGCCTTTTATGATGATCCAATCAAGCGCGCTTGTGATGCCCAGGCATCGCATGACGCCGAGTATCGGCGGGCCGTAACGACCGAAGGCGGTCTTGGCTGGGCCATCCATCGCCAGCAGGTCTATTTGCGGCGCCTGGCTCGGGCGACGGTGGGGCGGCGGCTAAGGAAAATGCGGGCGCTGGCGAGGGGATTCGGCCCACCGGGCGGCAGCCAGGGCCTCCCCCTGGGATACGCAGGCGGCGGCGGGGATAATAGCGCCTGAGACGACTACCCTTGGATGCGGCATCCGCTACGAAACGTCCAGGCCCGTTAGCGGGATTGTGCTCGACCGGGTCTGGCTGTTCACCGCAGCGTGATTGGCTTTGCTAGTCTGGAACGATTTGAAGTCAGACGCTTGGGGGTGGCATCTATCGCTCCGACCGCCCGAACCGGAAACGCCATGAGCAAATATCTCGTTGCCCGCGCCAACCTGCTTGTTTTCGGTGGCTTGGCGGCGGTTTTGCTGCTGATTGGCGCTATAACCTGGGAGCGCTTCGCGGCCACCCAGTCGGCACGGAATTGGACACTGCACACGTACCAGGTACTCGGCGCGATCGAGGAACTGGATCTCGCCGTCCGTTCCGCCGAAAGCGGACAACGTGGCTTCGTCATAACTGGGAACGACGACTACCTGGCGCCGTACATGGCCGCGCTCGACCAGGTCGGGTCGCTGCAGGCGCAGGTGCAAGAGATGACCGTCGACAATCCGGTTCAGCAGGAACGTGCCAGAGTGCTGGCCGATGCGATTCAGCACAAACTGGCCGAGATGGCGCAGGCGATCCAGGCCCGCCGGGATGGGGGCTTCGAGGCTGCTCAGGCGGTTGTCCTGGCAGACCAAGGCCGCACGTTGATGCAACGAGTCGAGACGACACTTGCTGCCATGACAGCGGACGAGCGGTCACTGCTCGCTCAGCGACTGCAAGAGATGGACAGGCGGGGGGAATGGGTACGGGCACTGATGGTCCTGGGCGGACTGCTGGCAACGGGGATGCTGCTTTGGGCGGCACGGTTGCTTAATGAGGCCTGGGCTCGTTCGTATCGCGTGGAGGCGGAGCAGCGCACAATCGCACAACGGCTGAGGGTATCGCTGGACAGCCTGAGCCAGGGGGTGGCGGTGTTTGCAGCGGACGGGTCGCTGATGAACTGGAACGAATGCTTTCAGGTGCTTTTGGACCTGCCGAAGGCGATGGTGCGCGCGGGTACCCCTTACGCCGCCTTTGTGGAGCACACAGCCGAGACATCAGATCCCCTGCTGGAGACCGAGGAGCAGATCCGGCATGGCCATACGACCTTAGGCGAACCGGTTACCTATGAACGTAGGCGCGCCAACGGCCACACGCTTGAGCTGCGACGCACGCCCACGCCGGAAGCTGGCTTTGTGCTCACGATCTCCGACATGACGAAGCGCGCCCAGGCCGAAGCGGTGTTGCGCGAAGCGCAGAAGATGCAGGCGATTGGTCAGCTGACCGGCGGCATCGCCCATGACTTCAACAATCTGCTGACGGTCATCCTTGGCAATATGGAACTGGCTCGAAGCCGGCTTGGCCGAGATGATCCGCTGCAGGCCCGGATCGAGCGCGCGACATGGGCGGCACAGCGCGGTGCCACGCTGACCAGTCAGTTGTTGGCCTTCGCCAGGAAGCAGCCGCTGACGCCGGCGCCGGTCGACCTGGCGGCGACCGTGCCCGTAATGGTGCCGCTCCTGCGCCGCACATTGGGCGAGCACATTGACGTGCGCTACGTCGAGACTGCGGGGTTGTGGCCCGCGATGGCAGACGCCGCGCAGCTCGAGAATGCGGTACTGAACCTTGCGCTGAACGCGCGGGACGCGATGCCGGGCGGAGGACGGCTGACCATCGAACTCGCGAACAAAGTACTCGACGAAGCCTATGCTCAGCGTCATGCCGAGGTGACAGCGGGCGACTACACGATGCTGGCAGTCTCCGACACGGGGTGCGGCATGACGCCGGACGTGCTTGCACGCGTGTTCGAGCCTTTCTTCACGACCAAGCCGGACGGCAAGGGCACTGGCCTAGGCCTGCCGATGGTATTCGGGTTCGTGAAGCAGTCCGGCGGCCATGTGAACATTTATTCGGAGCCGAACGAAGGCACGACGGTCAGACTCTATCTGCCGCGCGCCGTCGATACCGCTGCGGATGTGGCGCAGAGGAGCGGCTCGCCGATCGAGCTGCCGCGTGGGTCCGCAACGGTGCTGGTGGTGGAGGACGAGCCGGCGGTGCGTGAGATCGCCACGGCAATCCTGGGCGACCTGGGATATCGGGTGCTGGAGGCCACGGATGGAGAGGAAGGGCTGCGGGTGTTCGGCCTGCACGCGACGGAGATTGACCTTTTGCTGACCGACGTCGTCCTGCCCGGCAAGGTTCGCGGGCGGGAATTGGCGGACCAGATCGTCGCAATCCGTCCGGAGATCAGCGTGCTTTTCATGTCGGGGTACACCGAGAACTCCATTGTCCACCATGGCCGTCTAGACGACGGCGTCCGGCTGATCGGCAAGCCGTTCAAGCGCGACCAACTGGCACGCAAGGTGGCCGAGGCACTGGGCAGTCTGGAGCCGGCCGGCCAGCCATCGGGTGAGAACGTTATCGAGCTAAAGCCGCGCCAGAGCGGAATTTGAGCTACAACAGCGTTGCCTCTGTCGCCGGTGCCCAGGCCAGAACCGACGGCGCGCTGATCCTGGCGCCGGCTGTCACGGTCTCGGCAAATTCCAGCACGGATGTTACGTGGGCTCGCCAACCGACCGGCTGCCAAGACGACAGCCTGCGCAGTTGCGCTGCCCGGCGCCGGGATCCTGGAGAAGCGTAGTCAACGACAGCGGCCCCCCAAGCGAAGCTGTCGAGCGGATCGAGGTATTCGGGCACCGCGCCACCGGCCTCCCGCAGCGCTGGCAGATCGCTGCAGACGACCGGCGTGCCGTGGTTCAACGCCTCCGCCACTGGCAGGCCAAACCCTTCCGCGAAACTGGGCATCAGCAAAGCGGTGGCTCCACGCATGAGTGCCGCCAGCCGGGAGTCGGGGACAGTGCCAAGTTCGTGCACGTGCCCGGCCAGTGTGGGACATCGGTCCAAGAGGTCCAGGACATTCTCGTTCTCCCAGCCGCGCCGGCCGACGATTACCAACCTGGGCGCAAGCGTCCCCAGCCTGCCAATCAATTGCCGCCAGAGTTGCAGCAGCAGGAGGTGGTTTTTCCGCGGCTCGATGGTCCCGAGGCACAGGAAGTACGGGCGATCCATGACCTCCGCCGAGCCTGGAGTGGGGTTCGCGACGCCGAGAGGGGCGATGTGAACTGGCAGACCGGGTGGCAAATAGTGGCTCAGGGCTTTCCCGGTTGCCGCCGAATTGACGATCACGGCATCCGCCATGGCTGCCACCGCGGTTATCCGCCGGCGATGGCGATCCGCCTCTCCAGGGCGGCCATACTCGGGAAACTCGAGCGGGATGAGGTCGTGCACCATCGGTACGAAGGCCGCCCCGGTTCGGCGCAGGGTATGGCCAAGTTGCA
The DNA here is from genome assembly GCA_963819005.1 of uncultured Pseudomonadota bacterium. GTDB lineage: Bacteria > Pseudomonadota > Alphaproteobacteria > Acetobacterales > Acetobacteraceae > Rhodopila. The sequence goes on along the minus strand of CAWFUL010000016.1, from coordinate 25,924 downwards.
CCGGGCGGTGCAGGTGCCGGTGGGATACCAGGAAATAGAGGGGCACCGGATCGCCTCGGCGGCCGACCGCCGGTGGCGCGACGGCGGCGCGTGCCAGCAGTGACAGCGCCGCCGGCCGGCATTCGACGGCGTTGCCGTCGCGCCAGGCCGAACGAAGCGCTTCGAGGAACCGGTTGGCTGGCGGATGAGGCAACAGAACGAGGCGTTCGGAGAGGTGACCCTTGATCACATAGCGGGTTCGATGCGGCGCGACTGCCGCCAAGGTTTCGGCGTAGGCAAGCTCGACCCGGTCGATTCCGGTCAGGCTGCCGACGCACGCCCGCTCCAGAAGCCGGGTGATGTCGAGCCAGATCACACCGGCAGCGCCGACGCTGCCTGGATGATGGCACGGACGCGCTCGGCGGCATCCTCGGCGGCCTCGATACGAGGGACAGCGGCCGCGACGGCCCGGGCGACCCCATCGGTGGTGAAGAAGTCGCCGGCGATCAGGCAGGCATGCGCGACGACACGGCGAAATGCCTCGAACAGGACAGCGTCAGGGGGAGAGGGAGCGTGCCAGAAGGCTTCCAGCGGTCCGCGATGGGTCAAGCCCGGAAGATCGTACACCGCGTGCCCGAGGGCGATGACCGGGACGCCACTGGCGAGCGCGAAGGTTCCGCTGGTGCTGTTGACCGTCACCAGACCTCGCGTCTGGTCGAGCAGATCCTGCAGGTCGCATTCCTCGACCAGAACGACCCGATCGGCCACACCGGATTCCGCTGCCGCGGCCTCTGTCACGTCGCGCCAGTCAATCACGCCGTTGTCCAGCGGATGTTCCTTGACCACCAAGACCGCGCTTGGGTCGGCATGTTGCGCGAACGATGCGATGATTAACTGGATCGCGCGGATCATGCCGCCAAGGTCGGAGTGCCATAGGATCTGCGAATCATTGTCCATCTGGATCGGCAGCACAAAAAACCCGCCGGCCGCGCTGAATGCTCAATTCATGGCCGTGCGGCTGCGGCGACGGGCATAGGGGCGGCGTATGGCGCGCTTGGCCCAGCCCAGACCTTCCTGCAGCAGCGGCCAGCCGCGATGGGTCGTGTAACGCGGAAAGAATGGCCGCAGCGCCAGACAAGCTGCTGCATAGACCAGACAGTCCGCGGCGCGCGAACGCACCGTCGGCGGGACGTGCCGGCAGGCTGGCAACGGCGCGACATGCTCCGCGGCCTGACGATAGGCTTCGATCGACCGCGGCAGGTGCGAGTAGCCATTCACGCCACCAACTTCCAGCGTCACGAAGTTGGGGCGCAGATAGCCTTCCTCGAACACATGAACGGTGACATTGTGGCGGGCGGCCTGGTCTATTGCCGCCATGTGGATGGGACGGCAATCGCCGTGAAGGATCATGTCCGTGGGCGCGAAGTCCTGCATGATCCGCTGCAGAAACGGCAGCCAGTCGGTGACCTGCCCGGCAAAATCGACCGATGGCAGCGATGGCCACGCCGTCCGGTCGCCGCCGTTGAAATTCACCCGCATGACGCCGTGGCCGCGGTCTGTCAGGGTAAGCCCAAGCTGGTGCATGAACCGACCGGGAACGCCCTGAAGGAAGAGAAAGCGGCGCGGCGGGAATGCCCGGACAACCCGATGCAGTTCCCTGGCACGCGCCGTCGATTTATGTGATGTCACCCGGCTGGCTGGGCGCGAAGCAGCTTTCATTGCGCTCGTCTATCCTGATTATTTTAATGTCAAAATCAAATATCGCCCGCATTAGTTCGCTGACGCCCATTGGTATGTTTACGGCGATCTGGTTAACGAGCCGTGAACAGTGTTCCTTTTTTGCATGTGCGAACTTTGGGTTTTCTCTCTGCCTCGGTTGGCGCCGTTAACACTTGGTCAACCATTGGCACGCTAGAAGCCTCTGTCGCGCATCGCTGGGTATGCGGTGCCAAGAGGCAGAGACAGGAGGTCTCGCGTGTTCGATGGCCCGCATTTCCCACGTTCCGGGCGGCTTCGCCTGGCGATCATCAGCACCTATGACGAGATGTGCGGCATCGCCGGTTACACCCGCGCGCTTGAACAACAGTTGCGAACGCATGCCGACGTCACGGTGCTGGACCTGGATCAGTATCTGCTGCGCAGTCCGCACCGGCGGGTGCAGCAACTGGCCGACCAGCACATCAAGCAGATGGCTGCCGGTCTGAAGGATTATGACGCGGTCAATATTCAGCTCGAGTATGGCACGCTGGGGCGCACGCAAAAACAGATCGTCCGCCGCCTGCGGGTGCTGGCGCGGGCCGCCCCAGTGTTGTCGGTCACCTTTCACACCGTCCTTGGTCACGATGCGCTGGACTGGTCGCAGCTGGGCGTCAGCCTGATCACCGGACGGCTCAATCGCGCAGCGCAGACGATCGGCAACTGGCGACGAGGTCGAGGCATTGCCGGGCTGACCTACGCGCTGTTGCGCTCGTTGCAGCGCAGCAAGCATGTCCATGCTATCGTCCATACGAAGCGTGACGCCCGGCTGCTCCACGACGTGTACGGTATTGACAACGTCGACCATCATCCGCTGAGTTTCGTCGGCGCCGACCAGGCGGATATGACCAGGCAGGCAACGGCGCGGGACCATTTTCCGGCCATCCGCACCCTGCCGGCCGACGCCAAGCTGATTGGATCATTCGGCTTCCTTTCCCCTTACAAGGGGTTCGAGACGGCCTTACGGGCGTTGCGCTACCTGCCGGATGATCACCATCTGCTGATTTTCGGCGGCATCCATCCCCAGTCGATCAAACGAAATCAGTCACTTGATCCCTATATCCAGACGCTGTTGGATGAGGCGCATATCGGCCAGACCATCCTGGATACAGTCGGCGAAACGAAATCATCGATCGCGCTGAACCTGGACCTCGAGGCCCGCGACCTGCTGGTCCGGCACCCGGAGGATCTCCAGCATCGCGTCCACTTCATGGGCGTGCATGACGATGAGGGCTTCATGCGCGCCATGGCGTTGTGCAACATGGTCGTGCTGCCCTATCTCGAGGTGGGGCAGTCCAGCTCCGGCCCGATCGCCATGGCCTTGGAAATGGGTTGCCGGGTGCTGGCTTCGCGAACACTGGCGTTCCTGCAGTACGCTCGTTACCATCCGGGCCAGGTCGAATTCTTCGACATTGGCAACTACGCCGAACTTGCCGACCTGATCCTGGCCGAGCGGTCGGCGCCTAATGGGGCGCGGGAGCTGGCCTTCAACACGGCAACCAACACAGCGATGTATTTGCGGGCGAACGAACTGAAATCGGAACAGTGTCGGCCGAGGACCACGAGACGAGTGATCGCTGTTACAGAAGCCGGAAGCGTCACATGAGCCGCTCCGGAACGCTGCGATCAGCGATCTCCGCCAGCGCGCTGACCCTGGTGTTGTCAGCATGTTCCACCATCCCGGCCAGCGGACCGCGAACGGGTGACATCGAGCGAGGTGTGACGCGGGCCGGAACCCAGGCCGCCTCGCCCTATGTGCTGGTGGACCTCACGGAGGACAAGGCGCTGACGGTCAGCACATTCGTCGCCAATCAGCTTGCGCAGGGGCCCGTATTATTGCCGCCGGCACACCAACCCGGGCTGATCGGGCCCGGGGACGTGATCAAAGTCGCGATCTGGGAGCCAAACCCGGAGGGGACGTCGTTGACCAACGAGAAGTCGGGCTTGGACACGACGACCCGGGTCGGCACGGACGGCTCGATCAGCGTGCCCTATGCCGGGCGGCTGAGTGCTGCCGGGCGAACTCCCGCGCAGGTTGAGCGTGAGCTGGCCGGCCGGCTGGCGGGGCAGTCCCCTGGCGCTCAGGTCGCGGTGCTGGTGGAGGAGGACGTGACGAACGCCGTCATTGTGCAGGGCGCGGTGGCGAAGCCTGGACGGTATCCTGTTGTGCCACATGCAAGTGGGCTGCTGGACGTGCTGGCGATGGCCGGAGGGCCTCAAACACCGAACTACCAGGCATTAGTGCGGATCACCCGTGGCGGTCATTCGGTGACGCGGACGCTGACGCATTTGATGGACGACGCCACGCCAGAAATTGAACTGGCGCCGGGCGACCGCGTGCTTGTTCAGCCGCGCCACGACTACTTCTACGCGTTCGGCGATGTGAACCGGCCCGGCGAGCAGCCCTATGATGCCGACGCGATCACCCTGGCCCGCACCCTCGCTCGGTTGGACGGGCTTGCGGACAACCGGGCCGATCCCGCCGCGGTGTTCCTGTACCGGCATCAGCCGGCGGAACTGACGCATCAGATCGCCGGCGTAACCTCCGAACAGGACCCGACGCAGGTCATCTACCGTCTGAACCTGCGCGACCCGAACGGGTTCTTTGTCGGCCAGGCATTTCCTGTGCTGCCGGACGACATGATCTACGTCAGCGATGCGCCGATCACAGAAGCGGCGAAGGTGTTCCAGATCGTCACCGGCCTGAGCAGCCTGGGCGCCATCCCGCGCAATTTCGGAGCGCCCTATTGAACGGCGTATCGGATTTTCGGGCTCTGGCTGCCGCCGCCGCGGCAGAAGCCGAACGCCATCCGGGATCGGTCGATCTTTTGCTGCACGCCGCCGGCTTGTTTCTGCAGGCGGATGAAGGCGATCTTGCCATCAGCTATGCGCGGGCGGCAGTCGCGATCGATCCGGCGCATTTTCGCGCTGTCCGGACATTGAGCGGCTTGCTGGCAGCGGGGGGGCAGACCGCCGAGGCAATCCGTATCGGCAACGACGCTATTCGATTGGCGCCGGCGGACACCGAGGTCCGGCTGCACATGGGTGCTCTGCTTCTGGCCGAAAGGTGTTGGCCGGAGGCAGCGGAACATCTTTCAGTGCATGTGGTGTCGGCCGGGGCTTCGCCGGTTGGATGGCGGCTGCTGTCGTCTGCGTTGCATCACGCTGGCGACATCCGTAAGGCGACCGACGCCGCGAACCAGGCGATTGCCGCTGATCCGAACAAGGTCGAATTCCGGCTGCATCTGGCTTCATTGCTGTGCTGCCAGGGCCACTACAGCCACGCGCTGGAAGAGTTGGATGTCGCGCTGGCGCAGGTGCCAGATAGTGCAACGGTGTGGCGGGCTAAAAGCGGTGTGGAGGCGGCGCTCGGCCGGTTGAGCGAGGCGCTGCGGGCGGCGGAACGTTCGGTCGAACTGGATGCCGACGATGCCGAGGCGAGGGCGAACCTGGCACACATCGGCCAGTTGTGTCAGATGCCTGTTGTTGATGGCCTGAGCGGGAACCCAGCGCTTTGGTTGCCGACGCGCCGCCCTGCTGTCGCCGTGGAGAACAGGGCTGTCCGGCGACCAAGCTTTCGGGGCGAACTGGACCGCAGATGGCAGGTGATTTACGCGATCATGCTGCGCGACATCCGCACGCGCTTTGGTCACACCAGGCTTGGGTATCTTTGGGCGATCATGGAGCCGATGTCCCACCTGGCGACTCTGGGCACGATGTTCTACCTGATCAACCATTCGCCGCCGCCCCTCGGCAACAGCATGTTCCTTTTTTATATAACCGGACTCGTGCCGTATCTGATGTTCTCCCACGTCTCGCACGACATGATGGGCGCGGTCGACGGCGGCGGCGCAATGTTGCAACTGCCGATCGTCAAGCGGACCGACGTGATCGCGGCCCATGCGTTGCGCCAGCTTGCCACGGAACTTATTGTTGGAATGGTGATCTTTTCCATGGCCGGCCTGTTGGGCGCCCAGGGGATGCCGAGTGATCCGCTGACCACCGGCGCCGCGGTCCTTCTGCTATGGCTGCTGGCCACAGGCATCGGGTGCGTCAACGTGGTGGTTGTCGGCCTGTTTCCGTCATACGAGACATTTTATGCCGCGCTGACACGGCTGCTTTATTTCGCGTCGGGTATTTATTACACGCCAATCACGATGCCGCCAGTGTTTCGTGAATGGCTGGTCTGGAATCCGGTCCTGCAAGGCATCGAGATGTTCCGGTCGGGGTTCTATCATCAGTATGATCCGCATTGGCTGGACGTGAACTATCTGGTGCTGTGGGCTGTTGGGTCGATCGCCATGGGGTTCGCGCTGGAGCGTGCCTTGCGGGCCCGCATGGCGGTTCACGCATGATCAGCATGGAGAAGGTGCACAAATCTTACCGCACGCTGGAGGGGCATCGCGTGGTGCTGGACGGTGCCGATCTGTATCTGCCGGAGGGCCGCAGCCTAGGCGTGCTGGGTGCGAACGGCGCGGGCAAGTCGACGCTGATCCGGATCCTGGCCGGGTCGGAACGGCCGGATTCCGGACGGGTCAGCCGCGGCGGCCGAGCGGTTAGTTTTCCACTGGGATTTGGGGGGACGCTGCACCCGAAGCTCGATGGGCGTGAGAATGTGCTGTTCCTGGCACGACTATACGGCGTCGAGGAGCGGGACGCGCTGGCTTATGTCCAGGATTTCTCCGAGCTCGGAGAATATTTCTACATGCCGATCGAGACTTATTCGGCGGGCATGCGCGCGCGGTTGGCGTTTGGCGCATGTCTGGCGATTCAGTTCGATCTTTACCTGATCGATGAGGTTACGTCGGTCGGCGACGCGCGGTTCCGCGCCAAGTGCCTGGATGCGTTCCGGCAGCGAATGAACCGTGCAGACGTTGTGATGGTTTCCCATGATTTTGAAACGATGCGGGCCTATTGCGATGCGGGTGCGGTGCTGAGTGATGGCCGGCTGACCATGTTCGACGATCTTGAGCAGGCCATAGCGCATCACGCGTATCTTATGCGTTCGGGCGAGGTCCGGCAGGTGGAGCGGCTATGAGCACCAGTGTCACCCAGTCCGGCTACAGGCTGACGGAAAACGATCCCAACCAGCACTTGACAGTGCCACCGGGTCCGCCGGCAATTCCGCTTCCTTCGTTTCAACGACGCAAGAGGCGACGGACCAGACGCCTGCTGTCGCTGCTGCTTGCCGTCGGGATTCCTTGCGGGCTGATGGCAACATATCTGTATCGTTATGCAGACGATCAGTATGTGACGGAGTTCCGTTTTAGCGTCCGGCATCAGACGCCGTTGCGGGTCGATCCAGGCACCGGCGATGGGCTGACCTCCTCGCTATCGGGCGGTGGCCCGGCATCGATCATGACGGCAATAACAGATTCACAGATTGTCATGCAGTATCTGAGAAGCCGGCAGATAATCGACGACATCGTTGCCGCCGGCGTCGATCTGGACAGGATCTATTCGGCCAATGACCAAGACTTCCTTGCTCATTTGCAGCCGAAGGCGTCGGTGGAGCAGCGGCTGCGCTACTGGCACCGGATGGTCGATCCGTTCTTCGACATGACGACCGGTGTTGTTTCGGTGGAAGTCCGTGCATTCAAGCCTGAGGATGCGTTCGTGGTCGCGAACAAGGCGCTGGCACTGGCGGAAAAGCTGGTCAATGACATAACGGCGCGCGCCCATGACGACCTGCTGGCCTATGCCACGCGGGAGGTCGCGGAAAGCGGCGTGAAACTACAGGCGATCCAGGGTGATATGGCTGCGTTCCGCAATCAACACGCGGTGCTATTTCCGGAGATGCAGGCGACTTCGGCGAGCAGCGTGGGCGGCGAGCTGGAGAAGACTCTGATCGCGGCCAAAACGGCCTATAGCACGCAGATGGCGCGGGGTGCCTCGAAGGACACGATGGAGATGTCGATCCTGCGCAACCGGATTGCCGCGATGGAGTTTGAGCTGCATGACATCCACGCCCGGCTGGCGCAGCCAGAGCCTGTCCCGGGCGGTGATGCTTCGCTCGCGACGGTGATGTCCGACTACAGTGTTCTGCAACTGGAAGAACAGATCGCGGCCAGGGTTTACGAACGGGCGCTAATATCGCAGCAGGACGCGCGCAATGCCGCTAGCCAGCAGTCGGTTTATCTTGCGGCGTTCGTGCGGCCGGGTTTGCCCAGGATTCGATGTATCCGGTCCGCTGGCGCGTCATGCTGGAAACGGCGTTACTGAGCTTCGTTTGCTGGAGCCTGCTGCAACTCGTCTATCACGCGGTACGGGATCATATCGATTAGTTATTGGCGATGAAAACGGCATCGCGAGAAGCGGTCTATCAGGATGTCGACTAATATTTGATGAAAGGTTCGCTGACATGGATTACGAGGTCTTTTCCGACCCTCAACTCAGCAGGCAAAATCTGGACGACGCGCTTGCGCTGGCGTGGCGGAACCTCGGCAGTCCGGCTTTGCCAGCCAGTGGGCAAGCGGACGTGCTGGACTATTTTGCCGCCCTAGCTGAGGTCCTGATGTCCGTGCGTGATACGGGTAACACGGACGTGGCGGAGGACGTGATGCGGCACATGACTTACCTGGCTGAGAAGGCCGGAACGAGTGCGGACCATATCCTGTCCGGCGGGTTCTTTCACACCGAGGAGCAGATCCTCCTGGATGCGCTGGCGAATATTTCCGCGGCCCTCGGCGCCGGTGGTTACGCTCAACCGGACGCACCGGGTGGTGCGATTGGGACGGTTGGCGCCGCTGATTTTGCGCCGATCCTGGATGTGGTGGTTTCGGGTGGGACCTTCTCGCCCGATCATCAGGTGACGCTGGATGCACTAGGCGAAATCGGCGCCGTCCTACGGACTGCTGTCGGGAAGGCTCCGCCAATGGGGATTCCTGCCGAAGTGTTCGACGTGATCGTTCAGGCGGAAACCCGGTTGGCCGGCTGGTGCTCCCGCGAGAAGGCGTTGCTGATCGCGCGGACGGTGCTGCGGGAACGCCCGGAGGTCTGCGTCGAGATCGGGGTGTTCGGCGGCCGGTCGCTGTTTCCGTGCGGGGCTGCGCTGCGTTACAACGGTGCCGGCACGATTTACGGAATCGAGGCCTGGAGCCCGAACGTCGCAATTGAAAATCCGACGAACCAAGTCAATGATGAATGGTGGTCGAAGATCGACTTTGGCCAAATAAAGCACGATTTTTTCCGATTTGCCACTGACATGGACCTGGTCCGGCAGGTCCGTGTTGTCGAAGTCGCCGTCAGCCCGGGTGGCCGACATTTTCGACCGCATCGATTACCTGCACATCGACGGCTCGCATTCCGTGGTCAACGCTGCCGAGGATGTCCTGCTGTACGTCCCCAAGGTACGCCGCGGCGGCATCGTGATCTTCGACGACATCAACTGGCAGTCCACCGGGCCGGCGCGCGAACTGGTAGCGGCTTTCTGCGACACCGTCACCACGTTGAAGGATCCCGAAACCGGTTTGGACATCTGCGCACTGCTGCGCCGGCGCTGATAGCGGCTCAGGCTAGAAAAAAGCGCCGGCAGATGTCCGGCTGGCGGGTAAAGCAAAATGCTGACGCACAAGTATCGACGGATCTACTACTACCACCTGAAGAAGTGCGGTGGGTCGACACTTAATCACTGGCTTGACACTTTGACATTCGACAGCCGGACCCAGAATCCAGCGTGGATCGGCAGTTGGCTGCTGGGTGACCGGTTGCTCGAGACGAGCCCGGCGAGGGCTGCGATCGATGCCGCGCGCGCGCGGTCGATGTTTCACTGGGCAGACGTCGTCCATTCACACGCCGCGATCCGGCGTTATGTGCCGCCTGGCACGCTGTCGATGACGATGCTGCGCGATCCGGTGGAGCGACTGATTTCGCAGGTGACGGATTGGCGACGCCTTCGTCCCGAAGACGTCGCCAACGAAATCGCGCCGGTCGCGGCATGCGTGCTGGACAGCGGAAAGCTGCCGCTGCGAGATTTGCTGCGGCGTCACGCCTATGGGGACGGTGGCCAACGGTATCTGGACAACTACATGACCCGCGCCCTCGCCGCGGGCCAGCTCGGACGGCTTGTGCTAGACATTTCTGATCCAGAACGTCTCTTGGAGATTGCCCTGCAAAGCCTGGAAACGGACTACGATTTTGTTGGCATCACCGAGAAACACGAACTGAGCCGCAACGCCCTGTGCGCCTTGACCGGCCTTGCGCCGCCGAGACGTCTGCCCGCACTGAATGTTTCACGGGAGTCCGGGACATCCTCACCGGAATGCGAAGGGCCCGCGGACCTGCTGGATGACCTGACGCGAACTGATAAAGTCCTCTACGAGCACGCCTGCCGCTTATTCGAACAGCGGCATCGCCATGCCGCCGAAACATACGACAGCCTGGAATTTGAACGACATCATGCCGCCACGTTGCTGAGCGAACTGCGAGGCTCGCATCATGAAGGTGCGACACGCTATTCGGTCCGCGATCCGATCGTCGGCTCCGGTTTCCATGGCCGCGACGGCGCTCGGCAACCGGACTGCGCCGTCTGGACCGGGCCGGACCGCAGTACGACACTCTATATTCCGACGCCGCCGGACATGCCTCTCTCTTTGCTCGTATGGATCAGGGGGTTTGTATCGGCCGAGCAACGGGCAGAAGTTCGGGTGAAGGTGGACGGCAAGCACCTGCCGCACCGGTTCGACGCCGCGGACGGTTACGCCGACGTTCTGGTCGTGGACGCGCGCTCCAGCCGGAGCTTTGCCCGCCTGGACATAGAAGTCGAAGAAACCCGCTGCTCGGGCGCGCCAGGTACGGACCTGCATGATCCTCGAAAGCGTGGCCTGGCGTTCGATAGCTACGGGTGGCGCGCCAACTAGCCCGTCGACCCGGGAGATGAAGTCGGACGACAGTTTCCGCGTGATTTTAGCCATCGGCCCCATCACCGCCTCGGCATCCCATCCGCCGACGGCTTGCGCGGGTCGTTCCGGTGTCCCATGTGGCAGTTTGGCAGACCCCGTCCTTCGCGGATGCGGGCGGAATGGAGACTGCGATGCGAAACCGCTTCTGGCTGATACCGCTGCTGCTTTCCCTCGGTGGTTGCTACGTCACCCCGACCGATCAGGGTTACGGCGCGGCTTCGCCATACGGCGCGGCTTATCCGGCGTACGGGTACAACGCGCCCCCTCCGGCGTATGTCGAGGGCGCACCCCCCCTGGTCTCCTACGGAGGTCAGTGGGGTCACTGGGATCACGACCATCACTGGCACGCACAAGACCGCGACGGTGACCATGATCACCAGCGCGAGGAGCACTACAGCGGCGGTCAGCCGCCGTATCACCCTGGACCAGGAATGGCGGCGAACGCCCCCCACCCCGGTCCGCCTCCGCACCCGGACCATGACGAGCACCAGCACCGCCAAGGCTGCGCGCCGGACCAGCGGTGCTGATCCGAGCGTAACGTCGACCCGATCGAAACCGGCGTATCATCCGGACAAGCAAACGATCCAGGGAAACGTTTGCCCCGTCGGAAACTCGCGAGATCGCGTTCCTTGAGATGCCCGGCCTGGGCTCCAACCGGCTGTGGTGGGTGGCAGGCCGTTTCGCGAATGCCTAATCCCATTTCGACGGTTTCTCTGATCACATTCCTTGCATCGTCGATCTTCAGGACATCACCAAGCCGCCGATCATTTCAACATGGTTGCTTCCGGCCATCAACACCGCGGCGGACGAGGTCGCGACGGCGCAGAGGGCAAGGGATATGCGCTGCATCACATGATCACCGCGGGCGACCTGGGGTATGCGGCGTGGCGGGACGGCGGCTTCACGGTGCATGACATCAGCGACCGGTCGGCGCCGAAGTTGCTGGGGCATATCAACGCGTCCCCGCCCTATCCCGGCGGCTCGCACACGCCGCTGCCGCTGCCGGGCCGGGACCTTGCGGTGGTTGCCGATGAATCGAACGCGGACAACTGCGCGAAGGGGATCTTTCATACGCGGTGCTGGAAGTTCGCGTATCGGACAATTCCGTGCCTATCGCGACCTTGCCGACGCCCACGGACCGCGACCACTGCCGCCTGGGCCGTTTCGGGCCGCACAATTTGCACGAGAACCGGCCCGGCGCCTTCCAGTCGGAGGATATTATCGTCGCCACGTATCACAATGCGGGGCTGCGCATCTTCGACATCAAGGATCAGTTCGCACCGAAGGAAATTGCTTACTGGGTTCTCCCGGTGCCGGCGAAACTGGTTGACCCACGGCCCAATTCGCGGCGCAGACCTGAAACGGCTATGTCTCACCGAACGGGATCATCTACCAGAGCGACTGGAACGCCGGGATGAACGTCCTGGAATACGGCGTCTGAGACGTTACCGTACCCGGTTGTATTCGTAGTCCTCGCGCTCACCGGTGCCAATTCGCAATCCGTCCGGCAACGGGGCGCGGGTCGCGTTGACCTTGGCATGTTCTGCAAGGGCGGCGGCGTCGGACCACAGTTCCAAAAGGGCCAGCTTGTCGGGGTTGAGCACGCTCTGAAACACCTCGAACTGCTCGCAGCCGGGCTCTTTCATGACGTCCTCGCAGCGTTGCCGGAAGACCTTGGCAAGTTCCCCACCCTTGCCGGGCGCTGCGGCCAACGTAACGACGAGCCTGACTGACATGTTGTTTCCTCCAGCCGAATGATTGGGGTCGAGTAGCACCCGGGGCCTTGCCGGTGTCAAGCTGGCCTGTTAGGGCAGGAGAAAGGGCAACTGCCTGGTCAGGATGCCGTCATGATCGCGCAACTCGTGCACGATTGTGAAATGATTGGCGCCGGGCACGGGGATCAGGACGCCCGGCATGTGGGCGGCGGATCGCATGGCGTGGTAGTCTCGGCTGTTGGCGACCAGCGGCGGCAACTCGTCCGTGCCATAGGCGATCGCCAACGGTTTATCCACCAACGGCAATCGCATCGGCGACAGGGTGATGATCTCGTCATCGGTCAACCGCAGTTTCTCATTGAGGTAGGTGTCGCGCAGCGGCCCGAGTTCGAAGATGCCGGAGATCGCGAGGCCGCCCTTTACCAGCGGATGATCGAGACACATGGCGGTCAGATGGCCGCCTGCTGACCAGCCGGACAGTATGACGGGCCCGTTAATGCCGTGCACCGGCCCATGGACGCCCAGCCAGTCAAGCGCCGCTCGGATTTCAGCAACGATTTCGGTGAGGCTGGCGTCGGGCGCGAGAGTGTAGCCTGGCAGGGCGGCGGACCAGCCGCGGCCGTGCGGGCCGCCAATCAGGTTGGCAAACTGTTCCTTGGCGTTGCGCTGCCAATAGCCGCCGTGGATGAACACAATGCAGGGCGCATCGGGGTCGGCGACGGGGAAGATGTCCCAGGTGTTCCGCTCCCGCTTGCCGTAGCGCAGGTCGAGATGCATGCCATTGGTCATGCGAAACACGCTGGAGGCGACCTCTCGCGCCGCGTTCAGCACGGGGCTGTCCGCGACGGCGGCCGGATTGTTGTAGGCTGCGTCGCGTTCGGCCCTGGACAGCATACCCCAATTTGCCATGAAGCTCATGCTGTTGCCTTTTGATACCAGTCCATGATCTGGCGTCCTTGCCAGAACACCGTGCCTGGGCGGCTCGCCATGTGGGTCAGTGCGCGTTCGAACCAGCCGATGCGGTGGGGGACGCCACTGATGTAGGGATGCACGGCGAGCCCCATGACCTTCGCACCCTGCTCCGCGGATTCCTCGTGCAGACGCTCGAACTGCGCGACGACGCGGTCGTAAAGTTCCTCGGCGCGATGATGCTGGATCATCATGATCGGGATGTCGTTCAGTTCGACGCTGTAGGGCATGGCCAGCATCGGGCCGTGCGCGGTTCGGATCGGGCATGGCAGGTCGTCGACTACGAAATCGGCGCAGTAACGAATGCCCGCCTCAGCCAGCAAGTCGGGTGTTTCCAGGGTCTGTGTCAGGCCAGGGGCCAGCCAGCCGACGGGGTCATGGCCGCCGGCCTCACGCAGCGTTGCGATGGCGTCGCGGATCATCGCGCGCTGGTCCTCGACCAGATGCGTCGCCATCTGATGGTAGCCGTGGACCATGAACTCCCACCCTGCGTCGCGGCAGGCGTGGGTGACGCGGGGATAGGCGGCGGGGACGGCGCCGTTGATGGCCAGCGTCGGTGCGATGCCGTGCAGGTCGAGGGCTGCCTTGATGCGCCAGAACCCGACGCGCATGCCGTATTCATGCCAAGCCCAGTTCGGCACGTCCGGGATGACCGATGCGCCCTGGGGCGGAGTGAGGACCTGCCGGGGCATCGCGCGATCGATGTCCCAACGCTCGATATTTACGACGAGAAAGACCGCGATACGTCCGCCGGCGGGCAACGACAGGCGCGGCCGGTCGATTGAGGCGAGGTAATCCAGGCGCTGGATTGGTTTCAGTGGATCAGTCATCCCAGGATGATGACCGGGTCCGCGGGCTGGTTCAAGGTGGCGGCGCGGTCGCGGCAGGCCCGCCGCGCCGCGGCCCGATTACTCCTTCATTGTGCTGGACTGACCCTTGGCCGCCATGTTCGAATGAGACGATGCCCCGTTCGAAGCAGTCGTCTGGTTCGACTTGATGGCGGTCACGGCCTCCATTAAGTCCGGGCCGATCTGCATCATGACCGGCTCGCCCTGGCTGTTGGTGGCGTGGACGACGAAAATTTCGGGCTCAACACGGACATTGGTGAAGCCGGCCTTCTCCAGGTCCTGCTTCAGCGTCTGGCGCGGATGCATGTCGGTGGTGGTGTTGCTTGGGGTCTGGGCCGAGGCGTTGGAGTTGCTCGAGGTCTGGGCCAGCGCCGGCATGGCGACAAAGGCTGTGGAGACGCAAAGCAACGCGAGGTGAGACAAACGCATTTTGATCCTCCGCTTATATGATGCAAGCGGCAGATCAACGTGGCTTGGCAGTGCCCGTTGCGGGGCGCAAGGGACACGGCTGCGAGAAAAAGATTATTCTTTTTTAGGCAAGGGAATTCCTGTCAGCGCTTGCCAGACCCGGATCACGAAAGCATCGTCCTTTTGGCCCTGCCCATTGGCGGCCGCGGCAAGGAAAAGCTGGTGCGCCGCGGCGGCGAGCGGCAGCGGAAACGTCAGTGCTCGCGCCTGGTCGAGGACGATGCCGAGGTCCTTGACGAAGATATTGACGGCGGATGACGGGGTATCGTCGCCGTCCAGAATATGTGGCACGCGGTTCTGCCACATCCACGAACTACCGGCGGACTCCGAAATGACTTTGTAAAGCGTCGTCGGATCGGCCCCGGCACGGATCCCCAGTGCCAAGGCTTCTGCCGCCGTGGCGATGTGAACGCCGGCGAGCAACTGGTTGACCATCTTGACGGTGCTGCCGACCCCGATTTCCGTGCCGAGGCGCCAGACTTTGGTGGAGATGGCATCCAGGACCGGGGCTGCCTTGGCGAAGGCCTCGTCAGACCCGGACCCCATCACGGTCATGGTTCCGGCCCTGGCGCCGACGGCGCCACCGGAGACTGGGGTGTCGAGCATCAGGAAGCCGGCGTCCTGGATTTTCTGGCTCAGGGCCTTGGCGGCCTCGGGGGCGACGGTGGCGCAGCACAGCACGACGCCGCCGGGCCGCAGCCTGGGCAGGCAGCCTCTTTCGCCAAACAGCACCTGCCCGGTCTGGGCAGCGTTGATCACGAACACAACGACGGCTTCCAGATCGGCCGGCAGCGCCTCGGGCGAAGCGACCGCCGCGCCGCCTTCGGCGATGAATGCGGCGCGGGATTCCGCGCGGAGCTCGCAACCGGTGACGGAGTGGCCCTTTTTGAGCAGGTTCAGTGCCGCGCCCATGCCCATGTTGCCCAGACCGATGACGCCGACTTTCATTCCGCAATCCTCCGCTATTCGAGGGCGGAAGGGTGGTTGATCTGGCGGGGAAAAGCAAAAACCGGCGGCGCTAACGTCCGGATTCGACAACGGCGCGCAACGCCGTGACGTCTCTGATCGTCAGCAGCGCCTTGTCGGTGTCGTAGGCAACAAGCCCCGCGGCGCGCCAGTTGTTCAGGATGGTGATGATGCTGCGGGTGGTTGCGCCGAGAAGATCCGCAAGGTCACCTTGGCGCAGCCGGTTGCCCAGACGAGTGCCGTCGGGCGTCGCGCGCCCTTCCCGCTCCACCAGATACAGAAGCTGCCGGGCGAGCCGGATCTCCAGCGTTTCGAACGTCGCGTCCTGGAACAGTTCGTAGGTGCGCCGAAGTCGCTTGGCGATCATTAGACACAGTTCGATGCCGACCGAGGGGGAGCGGCCAAGCGCGTCCATGAACAGGGTCCGGGTGATGCGCATAAGCCGGACCCTTCCCTCCACCACGGCCGAGGCGGTGCGCGGTCCGCCGTCAATCACCCCGATTTCTCCGAATATTTCGCCGGCGCGAAAGACCTCGACCATCAGCGCCTTGCTTTGGCGGTCGATGGCGCCGATCCGCACATGGCCGTCACCACCGATGATGCCATAGATCGCGTCGGCGGGATCGCCCTGGCTGAAGATCGTCGATCCGTCGCGGGGTTCAAGGATGGTCCCGCCGGTTTCCAGCATCGCGATGTCTTCGGGCTTCATGCCTCTCAATACGGTCACCGGCGCCAGTGTCATCGTGCCCCCCATCGCGGCGTCCGGCCGCACTACCATCCGCCGGCATCACCACACGTGTTGCTACAGCAACCCACGTCGCACCGTCATCCCAGCCCACGGATGGTGTAACGACTGTTGTCCCGGAACGACAGCCCTGTCGTTGCGAAGCGCAACCCTTGGGCTGTCGAGTGTGCAGCATGGCTTGGTCCGGCGTCAGCTGCCCAGTCTGCATCTGAATTGCCGCAAGACGAATCTGCGTGATTAACTGTCGACTGCTTCGTATTGGTCGGATGGCGTGCGAACCGCCGGGCAGCCCGGTGCCGTCGGCAGGATGTCCAGGGGCTACGCGGCCCGGAGACCTCGGCGCGGTCGCCTGGACGAAGGCGCAGCCAGACACCCCAGGCGGCCGGGGCACTTATACTGCATCGCCCCGGCGATCCGCCCGTGCATGATGTCCTGCGTCATTACCTGCACGATCTGCCAGCCGCGGCCATGTAGGCGTACGCGGCACCGGAACGACTTCCACCGGCCGTTTGTCTTCCAGGACGTGTTCAATCCGGGCTAGCCCAGCGTCACCCGGATATCGTGCCAGCAAGAGGTTGACCTGCTAGCGGCCGCCGCGGAATCGCTCCACAGCAGCAACAAGAGCGCGGCGGATGCCAGGCTCCAGCGCCGAATGCCCTGCGTCCGGCACCACCGTTAGCCTCGCGCTGCGCCAAGCCGCAGCAAGCTCGAACGCGGTGGTGGGGGGGCAAATCATGTCGTAACGGCCTTGCACGATTTCGGCCGGGATCTGGGCGATCCGGTCCATCCGGCCCAGCAGGCCGCCAGGCGGCAGGAACAGGCCGTGAGCGAAGTAAAACGCCTCGATGCGAGCAAGGCCCAGGGCGGTGCGATCCTGGGAGAAGCCGGAGACGGTTTCGGGGCTGGGCAGCAAGGTGCTGCACGTGCCCTCGAACACCGACCACGCTCGGGCGGCGGGCAGGTGCACCGACGGGTCTGGGTCTGTAAGGCGGCGCAGGTATGACGCCAACAAGTCCGTGCGTTCAGATTCCGGAAGAAAACCGGAGAAGGCGGCGTGGGCTTCGGGGAAGACGACGCGCATGCCGTGCAGGAACCACTCGACTTCCTGGTCACGACCAAGGAATACACCACGCAGGACACAGCCTGCGACGCGTTCGGGGTAGGCCTGGGCGTACGCAAGCGCTAGCGTGGAGCCCCAGGAGCCGCCGAACAGCAGGAATTTCTCGACCGCCAGGTGGCGGCGCAGGATTTCGATATCCGCGACGAGATCGGGGGTGGTGTTGTGGTCGAGGCCGCCGAGGGGACGGGAGCGGCCGGCACCGCGCTGGTCGAAGATCACGATCCGCCAGAAGTGGGGATCGAAGAAGCGGCGATGCACGGCCCCCGCACCGGCACCTGGGCCGCCATGGAGGAACAGGACAGGGCGGCCGTTAGGGTTTCCCGCCTGCTCCCAATACATGACGTGGCCGCCGGACAGCGGCATATAGCCGGTCTCGTAGGGGCCGATCTCAGGGAACAGGTCGCCGCGGGGCATGATCAACCATGCTATAGCCAGATACGGCGGTGGGAAACAGGATTGACACGGGATGCAGCGGATTTGGATCGGGCTCGGGTCGCTCGCCGGTTTTGGGACGATCGTAATGGCGACGGTGGCAGCGCATGGGGTGACTGATCCGGCGGCAGTGCGCATCGTGAGCAGCGGCGTGCAGATGCAGGGATGGCATGCGCTTGCAATCCTGGGTGCCGGGTTATGGGCGCCGCGGGGCGGCAGGCTGGCGGATGCGGCAGCGGCGGCATTCCTCGCGGGGATGCTGTTGTTCTGCGGAGCGGTTTATTCGCTGGGATTGGCCGGGGTCAGCCTTGGGATCGTGGCGCCTACCGGAGGGATGATCGTAATGCTGGGGTGGCTGCTGCTGGCGGCCTCGGCATTGCGGGCGCGATGATCGATGCGGCCTATCTGGCGGCGGAGGGATTCGAGGCGCCTCTCGCGGAGGAGCTTGCGCGGCTGGGGATTGGCATAAGCGGGTGGCACGGGCGGCTGGCGTTGTCGCCTGACCCGCCGGTGCAGGCGGCGTGGGCGCAGGATATCTGGCTGCAGCCGGTCGAGATCGAGGTCGCCTCGGTGAAGGCGGCGGCGGATGCGCTGCGGCGGATGCAGCGGAACTGGGGGGCTTACGCGGTCGATCATCATCGGCGGATGGCGTTGATCGGTGAACGGCTGCCGCCGGTTCGGGCACGGCCTTTGGCTTTTCCTGAGGCGGCGCCGTCGAGTTATCTGGGGGCCTGGACGCTGCTGGCGCCCGACCGATTGTTGGCGAGTCCGCGGAAGTCCTCGGTTTTCGTGAATGGAGATTGCCGGTTCGAGGAGGATCATATCGGGCCGCCGAGCCGAGCGTATTTGAAATTGTGGGAGGCGCTGACGCGGCTGGGGAGGTGGCCGGGGGTTGGGGAGCGGTGTCTGGACCTCGGGGCCTCGCCTGGAGGATGGACCTGGGTTCTGGCGCGGCTTGGGGTAGACGTTACGGCGGTGGATAAGGCGCCTCTGGACCCGCGTGTCGCGGCGATGCCTGGTGTGACTCAGCGGCTGGACAGCGCGTTCGCCCTGGCGCCGGAGCCGGTGGACTGGTTGTTCAGCGATGTGATCGCCTATCCGGACCGGCTGCTGGCGCTGGTGCGGCGGTGGATTGAGGCTGACGCGGCGCGGCACATCGTCTGCACGATCAAATTTCAAGGGACAACAGACCACGACGCTGCGGACGCTTTCGCCATGATTCCGGGGGGCATGGTAATGCACCTGTTCCACAACAAGCATGAACTGACGTTTGTTTGGAGCGCTTGCTGATAACGGCCAGCTTCGGCTAGATGCGGCGGATCGAAGTTGGGGGCGTGAATGGCGGTCAACAAGATTTATGCAGATCCGAAGGCGGCCCTGGCCGGTCTATTGCGCGACGGCATGACCATCATGTCAGGCGGGTTCGGGCTGTGCGGGATCCCCAACGCCTTGATCGAGGCGATCCGTGACAGTGGGGTGAAGGATCTGACCATCATCTCCAACAACGCCGGGATCGATGATGTCGGATTGGGCATTCTGCTGGTCACACGGCAGGTGCGGAAGATGATTTCTTCGTATGTTGGTGAGAACGCGACCTTCGCCAAGCAGTACCTGGCGGGGGAGCTGGAGATCGAATTCAACCCTCAGGGCACGCTGGCGGAGCGCATTCGGGCCGGAGGCGCGGGGATTCCGGCGTTCTTTACAGCGACTGGGGCCGGGACACAGATTGCTGAGGGAAAGCCTCAGCAGGAGTTCGATGGGCGGCTTTATGTGCAGGAGCGCGGGTTGCGCGCCGACCTGTCCGTGATCCATGCCTGGAAGGCGGATACCGAGGGCAATCTGGTCTACCGCAAAACCGCCCGGAATTTCAATCCGATGATGGCGACCGCGGGGGAAAACGTGGTGGTGCAGGTGGAGCACCTGGTGGAGGCGGGGACGCTCGATCCCGATCACATCATTACGCCTGGGATTTTTGTGAACCGGATTGTCAAGCTTGAGACGGTGGACAAACGGATCGAACAACGCACCGTGCGCAAGCGCGCCGCGTAGTTTATGTTTGATCGCATGATCCACGCGCCGCGACGTTCCGCAGCGCGGGGGCATGCTCATTAGGGAGCTTTCGACATGGCCTGGACCCGTGACCAGATGGCCGCCAGGGCGGCGAAGGAACTAAAGGACGGCTTCTATGTGAACCTGGGGATCGGCATTCCGACCCTGGTTGCGAACCACATCCCGGCCGGCATGTCGATTCAGTTGCAGTCGGAGAACGGGATGCTCGGGATGGGGCCGTTCCCGTTCGAGGGTGAGGAAGACGCCGATCTGATCAACGCCGGCAAGCAGACGGTGACGGAACTGCCGACGACGAGCTTCTTCGACAGCGCGACGTCGTTTGCGATGGTGCGGGGCGGGCACATCGACATCTCGATCCTGGGCGCAATGCAGGTGGCGGAGAACGGCGACCTCGCGAACTGGATGATTCCCGGCAAGATGGTCAAGGGGATGGGCGGGGCGATGGACCTGGTCGCTGGCGTGCGGCGCGTGGTGGTGCTGATGGAGCATACGGCGGGCGGCAAGCCGAAGCTGCTGAAGCGGTGCAATCTGCCGCTGACGGGGGCGGGCGTGGTTGACCTGGTGATCACCGACTTGGGGGTGTTCGAGATCGGGGCCAAGGGGAAGGATGACGGGCTGGTGCTGGTGGATATTGCGCCGGATGTGACGCTGGCGGAGATTTATGAGAAGACGGAGGCGCCGTTCATGATTGCGCCGCATTTGAAGGTGGCGGCTTAGAAGCTGAGGGCGCGTGACGGAGGTCTGCCGGGCTTTCGAGTCCATCAGAGGCTTCTGGGGCTCGGATGGTTCACGTGGCGTTTGTGCATACGCTGCCCGGAGCATTGCCGTCCTGCTCGATCGCGCCGACTTGCCGGAACTGAACCCCGGGTCTGGTCAACCAGTCAAAATTACCGTGATGGGTATAGAGACAAGCTACGAGGATCTCACTCGTGATCGCCGGAAGAAGCATATACTTGAACCAATCGATCAAACGACACCAAACTGGCAAGATGACCAAGGCCCTTTCGCTATAGCGGGAGGCGCTATCGATTGAGCGTTAAAGCTCAGCAGCTTTTGGTGGAGCGGCAAGAGCGGTGCGCGAGGCCGAAGGAAATCCACCGGCGCCCCAATCGCCTTATCAGACTCTGTTGTACCGGGAGCATGAAGATTCCGCAGGAGAAGTCGGTCACTGCCATTGACTTGTGGGAGCAGTCGTTCTTCCAGAGCGAATTCACACACGCCTCTGGCGTTCGCAAACACGTTCGGTTTCGCGGCGGCTTCCTGGCGATGTGGCAATCCCTCGCGGGACAAAAAGCGTTTCCAGAGAAGTATCTGGTGAAGCTGCCGCAGACCCTCGCGGAATTCGTGAGGAACGATGACCACAGCTATCGAAACGACAATCGCCACGAAAACTGAACATCAGATTCCTGGTGCGCTGCTGCAGAAGAAGGTTCAGGTCACCCTAGTGGGCTGCGGTGGGACGGGAAGCGCCATTGCCGCCGGATTGCCGTATCTGCACCAGGCCATGGTCGCTTTAGGGCATCCGCATGGGCTGGACGTGACCTTGGTCGACGGCGACCGGATTTCCCGTACCAACTGTGTCCGCCAACCTTTCAGTGAAAGTGAGATCGGACTGCACAAGGCGACGGTACTCGCCACCCGGATCAATCTGTTTTGGGGCCTTGGGTGGAAAGGAGTGCCGCAGTTCGTCGATGAAAGTTGGGGACACGAAACCGACATTCTGATTGGCTGCGTGGATTCTCGTGCCGCCCGGAACGCAATGACCCGCACTCAAACCTACTGGAACTGCCACTATTGGCTGGATCTGGGCAACAACGCCGATAGCGGCCAGTTCGTGCTGGGCACCACGCGGACCTCGACATCGGCCAGTGTCCCGTTGCTCTCATCGAGCGCCTCGAGCACGGCGGAGGCCATCGCGAAGATCCCCGGGTCACCGGATGACACCACGGCCACCCGCGCGCCCGCCGCCGCCAGCTCGAGCGCATGACGGGCGCGCTCGGCCTCGACGCGGTTATCGCTCGCGTGGCGGCGCTGGCCGCGCCGCTCGGGAACCCGCGCCAGATAGGTGTGGTAGCCGATCAGCTCGTCGGCGGCCGCCAGCTCGGCCTGCGCGTCCGGGGTCAGCCACTCCGGCCCCGCCGGCCCGATCCCGACGACCGACACTCGGCCGCGTGCCCGTTACCGCGAGCCGAGCGGCTGGCCGCGGGAACGAGGACGAGCGACATGTAGGGAACGTCACCCTCGATCTCCCGCAGCGGCGCGAACCGCTCCTCGGGTGAGCTGGCCCGCTCGACGTACACCCCGCGGGCGGCGACTCCCGATCGCTCGGCCGCTGCGCGGACGCCCGCAAACGTGCGCCCGAGCTTGAGAACGACGGCCGCGTCGGTGCTGCGCAGGCGCGCCGCGAGCACGTCGGACGGGAGCGTCCCCGGCAGCACGGTGAGGATGTCGTCGCGCCGGGCCAGCGGCGTGCCCGCAGCCGCCGCCGCCGCGCTGAAGGAAGTGACCCCGGCGATCACCTCGGTCGGGTAACGGGACGCGAGCCGATCGTGGATGTACATGTAGGACCCGTAGAAGAAGGGATCACCCTCGCACAGCACGGCGACGTCACGTCCGGCGTCGAGATGCGCGGCCAGCTCCGCGGCCGCACCGTCGTAGAACTCGCGCAGCGCCGCCTCGTAGCCTCCCGGGTGCTCGCTGCGCTCGGTCGTCACCGAGAACGTCATGGCAACCTCGATCTGGTCCCCGCGCAGGTAGCCCGCTGCGATGCGCCGGGCGACGCTGCGCCGATGCCTCGCGGCCGGGTAGGCAACCACGTCGGCGGCGGCGATGACGCGGGCCGCCCGAACGGTCACGAGCTCCAGGATCGCCGGGCCCCACGCCAACCCCGAACAGCCGCCCCGTGCCTCCCGTCCCAGCGCTCATTCGGCGACACTCGCCAGCGCGTTGACCGCGGCGGCGGCGATGGCGCTGCCGCCCCGCCGTCCCTCGACGACCAGGTGCTCGAGCGTGGGGGCGTGCGCGGCCAGCGCCGCCTTCGACTCGGCCGCGCCGACGAAGCCGACGGGCACGCCGATCACCGCAGCCTGGTCCTCGGCCGGCCCCCTCTTGCACCACTTCGAGTAGGCGGAACAGGGCGGTCGGAGCGTTGCCGATCACGACCACCGAGCCCTCGAGCTGCTCGCGCCAGAGCTCGATGGCGGCAGCGGTGCGCGTGGTAGCCAGCGCTGCCGCGAGAGCAGGGACGGTGGGATCGGAGAGGGTGCAGAGGACTTGATTGTGTGCGGGGAGGCGCGCTCGCGTGATCCCCGAGGCGACCATCGCGGTATCGCACAGGATCGGAGCGCCGGCGCGCAGCGCCTCCTCGGTGGCGGCGCCGAATCCCGCCGAGGCGCGCACGTCGGCGACGAGATCGACCATGCCGCACGCGTGGATCATGCGCACGACGGCCCGTTCGAGGGTGGGATCGAGCCCATCGAGGTCGGCCTCGGCGCGGATCGTGGCAACGAGCGGCGGTAGATCTCCGCCCGGTCCCGGAGGTAGTCGGTCATCCGGGCACCACGGTCGCGTTCAGCAGCTCGACGGCGGACGCAACGGTCGACATCACGCGTGGCGCCTGCGCTCCCTCGTGGACGAACAGGCCCGACGGTGTCGCCACCACCTTGACGCCCGCTTCGCCCGGCTCGCCGCAGCGCCGCTCGCAGCCCGACCAGTGCTCGAACGGCGAGCCGGAATCCCGTCTCGACGCCCGGCGCGCGGCGGCGGCGCGCACGTCGACGCGGGCGCGGGCGCAGGCTCCGAGCCCGGCGCACGCCGACAGGCCGGCCCACCCCGACTCCGTGGAGAGGACGAGCCCCAGCTCGCGGAGCGCCGACGCCAGATCCGCAGCTTCGCCGGGCGGGACATCGACGAAGGTGACGGTGCGCCACGGCGAGATCCGGAGCGCCGAGGCATCGCCGGCGAGCGCGGCCAGGCCTCGGAGCTGAGCCGCGTCGAGCCGGCCGAGAGGTGGCAGGGTGGCGACGGAGGCGAGGCCGTCGCGCTGGCGGACGACCCCGACGGCCGCGGCGCGGCGCGGGCGCGCGGAGCCGGCCGGCGCCAGGTCGGAGCCGTCCCGCGATCCGCTCTGCCGCGACGCTTCGAGCAGGCCGAGGCCGAGCCGCCCGGCCAGCCGCGCGGCACCGCCGGGAAGATCCTTGACGCGCCAGGTGACTGGTTCCTCCCCCGCCACGAGCGCCACGAACGCTCGCGCGGCGGCGATCGCCGTCGGCGCGGCGGCGCTCGGTGCCACCAACCGCTCCGTCGGGCACCCTGCCAGGTACAGCCGGAAGCCATCCTCCTCGGCCGCAAGCTTAACGTCGGCACGGAGGGGATCGAGTGCACGCGAGCCGTCGTCGACGCCGAACAGGAACCGGCCAGGCAGCTCAGCCAGCTCGAGATCGGCGCACAGCGCGCGGTCGACCTCGTCGACGATGGCGTCGATCTCGGCGACGGCCTCGCACGAGCGGCCGCCGAGCGGCGGGGCGACGATGTTACGCACGTGATCGTGGGCGACGGACCGAAGCAGCCCGCCGGCGCCGAGGATCTCCGCCACGCCTTCGGCGCCGCCCGCCGGTAGGCCGCGAACCTCAGCCCGGCGCGCGAGGTGAGCTCGACGATCCCGTTGCCGAGGGTCGCGGCTTCGGCGACCGCACCCATGCCGGCGGCGTCGATCCGCCCGCCCGGAAATCTCACCCGCGCCAGATAGCCGTCGGCGGCCTCGTGCAGGCGCAGGACCCCGGGACAGGCGTCAGCGCTCATTGATCGAGCCCCAAGGCCTCGAGTTCGCCGCCAGGCGAACTCGCCAGCGAGGACGAAGTCCTCGCCGCGGCCTCCCAGCGCGCCTCGACGCGACCGAAGCGCCAGATCGACAGTGCGAGCGCCCACACGACCACGAACAATCCCACGATGATGAACCCGGCGGTGTTGAGGTCGACGCTCGCGAGCGAGTCTCCGAGCCAGCCATGGAGATGCAACTCGTTCGAGATCAGCCCGACGATCTCGATCCCGCCGACCAGGAACGCAACGGCCACCGAGAGCGCCGTGATCGTGAGGTTGTAGTAGACCTTTCGCACGGGGCGGGCGAACGCCCATCCGTAGGCGAAGTTCATGAACAGGCCGTCGATGCTGTCGCATAGCATCATGCCGCCGCTGAACAGCAGCGGCAACGTCAGGACCGCGTACCACGGCAGCCCTTCGGTGACGGCAGCCGCCGTGCCGGCGAGCAGCAACACCTCGGTGGCGGTGTCGAAGCCGATCCGAACAGCACGCCGACGAAGAAGAGCTGCCGTGTCCGCGTGATCGAGCCCATCCATCTTCCCGAAAAAGCGGTACATGAAGCCGCGAGCAAGGAGCTGCGCCTCGAGAGCGTCCTCGTCGTAGACCCCCCTGCGCATCTCGCGGAATACCCTGGCGATCCCGACGAGCACAACCATGTTGAGCGCCGCGATCAGCCACAGGAACGTCGCCGACAGCGCGGTGCCGGCTACGCCGCCCGCGGTTGCGAACGCCGAATGCGGCGTCCACGACGGCGCCGAACACCGCCTTCGCGGCGATCGTGATCCCGACGCCGACGACCATCCACCACGCTCGCGTGACCGAGCGCGAAGAAGAACCCGGTTCCGAGCGGGCGCTGGCCGTCGGCCATAAGCTTGCGAGTGGAGTTGTCGATCGCGGCGATGTGGTCGGCGTCGAACGCGTGTCGGGACCCGAGCGTCCACGCGGTCACGGCAACCCCGATCCCGACCCCGAGCTCCTTGTACTGAAAATGGCGCGGGAGGATCGCGAGCACGAAGATGCCCCATCCGAGCGCGTTGACGGCGATGATCACGCTCAGCATCCCAACCACGCGGAGGCGCTCGGCGCGCGTCAGCGATCGCCACGAAGATCTCATCCGCGCGATCCTGGTTGCCAATGCT
>CAWFUL010000015.1:0-982997 GCA_963819005.1 uncultured Pseudomonadota bacterium | reverse complement strand
CACATCTGCAGCCACATTTAACGTCGCAGCCACTAAACCAGACCCTTTGTTCGCCGTTCCTGATCCTCCACCGGCTTAGAAGGATCGATCATGGCTACCAAACAGCAGTCGTCGAAGGGCGAAAGTGACAAAACTGCATCCGGCCAGAAGGGCGTCTCACAGGAGCAGGTTGGCAGCGGCAAGAAGAATGACCCGAACAACTTCGCCAACGATCGTGAGCGCGCATCCGCGGCAGGGCGCAAGGGTGGGCACGAGAGCCATAAGGGCGATTAGTCGCAGGCTGGACCTCGAAAGAGATTGTATCGCCTTGACAGTCCGGCTGCCGCGTTCGGCGCCAATCAGCAATATGTCCCCGGCCTGCGTCTCGCCAGCGGTTATTAGCGCGACTGGCCACAGTCGTACCGGATTTGGCATTCGCTGCGCTGGGCCAGTGGACCATATAACCGGCTCGTCAATCACGGTGACGCCACGCCGAACGCTGCGAACATGTCACCTTACAGGACGAGGAAGCGAAACAGCGACGACTGCATTGAACTGCCCTGGCGATGCCAGGATGGTCCTTACGCCGCGGCCGCAACGCGGTGTTTGTCACAACCGGTCGAGGCACAGTCTGCGCGTTCGGACCTAGTTCCTCTGCACTGTGGTTTTTCCTTTCAGCCGCACAGTCCTAGCCGCGGGTTCGTTCCGCCTGGCGTCATTATGCGCTGGACGCACCCGCAGTCGAGCAAATCGCGACATCAGTGGCGTGTTGCTGCCGTCCTGCCAGGTGACTGTCCGCGAGGCATCGGCGGGAAGCTCCAGGGCCAACCTCTTGACCGCGACCTGGGCGATGCGTCTCGTCGCGCCTGCGCCGCTTGGCGAGCCGGCCGCGGCGCGAACGCGCCCCCCCCGGCGGCCTGTCCGCGACGGCAAGGTCACGTCCCCAGGGGCGCCATCACACTGCGGGCCAAACACTGCGTGGCGCCCACCATGTCGCTCAGCAACTGGCGCGCGCGGGCGGTGCCTGTGTGGTTTGCCAGGACAATTCTGTGGGCACGGCGGCCAATTTCACGATGGTCCTTGTCTGCAATAGATGCTAGCGCCGTCACAACATCATTGGTGTCGTCCGCGATCAGAATTGCCTCGCGCTCCGGCAGCAGGTCGGTCAGCCCTTCCCAGCGGTCGCTGATGATTGGCGTTCCGCAAGAAGCAGCCTCGAAGAGACGGACACTGGGCGACCAGCCCGCCTTGATCATCGCAGCGCGTGTTATGTTCAGAGTGAAGCGTTGAGCCGCGTAGAATCCTGCATGATCGGCCGGCGCGACATGCTCCAGTCGCTCGACGTTGTCGGGCCAATCGATTTCGGCGGGGTACTGAGGGCCGGCGACTATGAACCGCATTCGTGGCAGGCGGCGTGCGGTCTGCAGCAACAGCCTGTCAAGCGCCGGTTGGCGGTCGGGGCTATAAGTGCCGAGATAGCCGAGGTCCCAACGTGGTTCCACGACCATCGGGCGCCATTGGGTTTCATCGACGGCACAGTACAGCGCATGCGGACGCTGCGCCCCGAAATCCCGTTTCAGGCGGCCGAGGGTGGGGCCGCCGGTAAACGAAAAATAGTGATCGAGACGGGGGATCTGCCGGATGGCGAGATAATCTTCGGCGCCGTTGGCGAGGGCCGCGAGGGTGATGGGTGTGTCGATGTCGTAGAACGCGGTCATGCCCCGGGCCTGCTCCAGGACAAGGTCGAGCACGGCAATTCCGTCCGGCACGTAGGAGCCGACAATGACCGCTCTGGCGCCGGCGATTCGCGGCCCAAACCTTTGCGCCAGTTCCCCGACCGACGCATAGAAACGGAGTTCACAAAAATCGGGATCCGGCAGGTCGCGATTCGCGGCATACCACGGAACGTCACGTTCAAGAAACAAGACGGTCTGGCCAATGGCGGCCAGACCCCGGAGCAGCGCACGATACGTCGTGGCGTGACCATTGCCCCACGACGAACTCAAGGACAGGCCGATGAAGACCAGTTCACCTCCCGGCCGGCTCATGCCGCACACTCCGCTATGCGGCTGGCCAGAAGGTCCGTTAGGAGACGGTGCAATGTCGCAGCGCGACGGTCATAGGTGTGTTCGCCGAGAACGCGCTGCAGGGCCGCTTGGCCAATCTCTTTGGATCGCTTCGGAGTCAGCCCAGCAACCGCCTCCGCGACATCGATCCCGTCGCGCGCGACCAGGACCTCCTTGTCCGGCGTCAGGAACAACTCGATGCCCTCCCAGGCGTCGGTCAGCAGGCAGGCCCCGGCGCCGGCAGCCTCAAAGACACGGGTCGCCGGGGAGAAGCCGATCGAGGCCATGCTGTCGCGGCTGACGTTGAGCACTGCGCCTGCGCTGACGTTGAGGGCGTTGTGTGCAGACGTTGGGATATGCCCGAACTTCACGACGTTGGTGGGACAGGCTTTGTTGTCCCAGCCTGAGCCCCCGAGCAGGAAACGGCGCTGCGGCAGCCGAGTGGCGGCGCTGAAGAAAAATGCGTCCACCCGTTGCTCCCGGTCGGGCAAGCGATTGCCGAGGAAAGTCAAGTCGGCAGTGAAGCGGTGCTTCGGCGGGACCGGATGATGGGTGCTGGGGTCCAGGGCGTTATAGATCGGCACGCAGTCGCGCGCGCCGAAGCCCCCATACGCGGACACCACGGGGTTACCACCGCCATAGGTCAGCACAAGGTCAAGGTAGGGAAGGGTGCGGCGCAACGGATGGTCCGGTTGGCTAGCGATCTCCGCCAGCGTTGCGGGTGCATCGACATCCCAGAACAGCCGCAGGGCGCCGGGGGCGGCATTGGCAAGAATTCCGTCAAGCAGCGCGTCGTCAAACACGCCGACCCCGCTGGCTTTGATAACGACATCGGCCTGTGCGGCCTGCGCGAGGACGTCGCGGACACCCGTTTCGGTGGCTTGGTAGACGACCACACGACACCAGGGCGGCGGGTCGATGTCGCGATGGCTTTGCCGGTCAAAGGCATCGGGTTCGAAGAAGGTGATCTCATGACCAAGCGGCGCCAATGCTCGGAGGATGCCGCGGTAGTAGGTCGCGGCACCGTTCCAGTAGGAGGACAGCAGACTGGACCCATACATCGCAATCTTCATTCTGCCGGCTCCCAGTCTGCCGTTCCATGCGGCGCTGCAATGCCGCGTAGGATCGCCAGCATTTCGTCCACCCGATGCGTGCAGGTGTGGCGTTCGCGGATGCGATGAAGGCCGCTCGCGACGAGAGCCTGGGCAAGATCCTGATCATGGCGGATGGCGGTCAGGTGCCGTGTCATCTCGGCGGTGTCGCGCGCCATCAGGAAATCCTGCCCCGGCCGGAACAGTCGCTCCTCGTCCCGCCAGGGCGCACTGACCAGCGGGATGCCGCAGGCCAGGGCCTCGAATACCCGGATCGTCGGGATCCCCGGCAGGGCATCGACGTAGGGACGACGCGGGACGTGGATGGTCATCCGATGCCGGGCGAAGGTCGCGGGGGCGTCGGCGTTGGGAAGCCAGCCGCGGTAGCCGAGGTTGGTGGCGGCCAGCCGCTCGAGCGCCTCAGGCGGGTAGCGGACGCCAAGGACGGTGCCATCGAGCTGCGCCTGACGGGCTGGCTCGATCAGGAAATCGTGGAGTTCCTGGGTCCGTTCGTCATCGCCCCAGTTGCCGATCCAGACCAGATCCTTTTGGGATCCTGTGAAAGGCAGCGGGTGGAACACGGTTGTGTCGGCGGCCTCATGCCAAGTGAAGGCACGCCGGCCCCAGCCCAGGCGCTCATAGCGGCGGCGCAAGGTTTCGCCAAACGCCAACACGGCGTCGTAGTCCTGCAGCGGCAACTGCTCGATGGACGCGGCCTCCGACACGCCGCGATGATGCGTGTCGTGGAACAGCAAGGCGAAGCGGCCAGCGCTTTGGCGCAGCCGACCGATACGCGCGACGAGCTCTGCCGGTGTCCATTCATGCACGATCACCACATCGGCGCCGTCCAGCGCCGCTTCGTGGTTGAAGCCGGCTCCGTAGGTGGTGACATTCAAGTGAGGAAAGTCGGCGGCGAAGCGTTCGAGCGGAGCGGTGCCATGGTTCGCGATCAGGTTCGCGCGGCTCCATCCGTCTTCCGGCTCCAACACTCGTGTCGCGTGACCGCGCCGTTCCAGATCCGACAGGATGCCGCGGAGGAAATGGGCATTGCCGTTGTTCCAGTCGGAGACGACGGAATGGGCGTAGAGAACGAACTTCATGCCGCCACGGCAGGGGCCGCAAGGGTCGAATACAGCGCATGGAGCTGCGCCGCCTGCCGCAATAGGGTGAATTGGCCCGCGCGGGCACTGGCTTCAGCTGCCAGCCGCACGCACAGACGGGTGTCCTCTGCCAGTTCCGTCAGGGCGCGGGACCATCCGCTGCTGTCGTCAGGCGATACGAACAGGGCCGCGCCGGACCAGAGTTCGCGAAACGTCGGAATATCGGCCAGTACCAGGGCAGCGCCGGAGATCGCGGCTTCGACTACGGCAAGCCCGAACGGCTCGTAGCGCGATGGGGCGGCAACGATCGCCGACCGGCGCATCAGTGCGAGGATGTCCGCATGTGGCAGGGCGCCCGGCGTCTGGGCGTTCCGGACGGCAGCGTGCTCGCCGTTTGGTCCGTTCAACGGGCCCGCCATGACGACGGGCCATACGATGGTTGCGGCTGCGTTGTCCAGGACCGCGCCGTTCTTGGCCGGGTCCCACCACCGTCCAACGCTGAGGACCCGCTTGTCCTTGGGCTCGTGAGCCGGTTCGACGGCGGTTGCGTTGTAGATCACGTGCAGGGGCGGTAGTCTGTCGTAGACTGCGGCCAGCGCGGCGGCGTGGCTCCCGCTGGGGACAATGACCGCATCAGCGCGTTCGAAACCGGCTAGGTTGCGTTGCAACTGCCACGCCCATCCGGTGGGAAGCTCGGTGCCGTGGACGGCGCGC
Source organism: uncultured Pseudomonadota bacterium (assembly GCA_963819005.1). Lineage (GTDB taxonomy): Bacteria > Pseudomonadota > Alphaproteobacteria > Acetobacterales > Acetobacteraceae > Rhodopila. Next base: position 978,047 of record CAWFUL010000015.1, on the reverse strand, counting down.
CACCACGTCGGCACGCAGGAGTGCGAGGCGACGACGATTGGGCACTGATCAGGCAGCCCGACGGCTTGCGAGGGCAGGTTGAGATGCAGGATGTCGGGATTCCACTCCCGCGCGAGACGTGCCAGCGTGTCCCTGCCCCGGTCGAGGTAGGCGCTGTCGGGGACCGTCCAGTCCAGTGGCTCATGCGTCCAGACCAGTTCGGTGCGGCCGCACTCGGCGCGCTGGGCGGCGTCCGGCTCTGGTCCGAAACCGACCAGCAAGCATTCGACGCCATACGAGTCCAGGCCGCGCGCGACGTCGACTGCATAGCGCCAGACCCCGCCCACCGCATCGAGCGTGATCAGCACCCGGCGCAGCATGCGTCCTCCAGGACCGCCAATGGCAACGGACGCTGGTGCTGGATGTCGCTGAACCCCTGGTAGGTGCGTAGGTAGTACTCGTGTGCGCGTTCCCAGGCTCGGTCGTCGGGGTCACCCCACATCGCCCGATACACGGGTGAGCTTGGATAGGGATACATCGGCACCGGCGCATTGGCCCAGACGCCATGGTTGATCAACCGCTGCCGCCAGTATTCGACCAGCGCGGGGTCGTCCTGATCGACGCCGATCAGATTGCCCTGGACGAAGGGAACGTGTCGGCGCGCTTCGATCAGCAGATTCGCAAGGTCCTCGGTTTCCAGGCGGCATCGCTTGGCAAGGGCTTCGCGGCCTTCGGCGGTCAGGCTTTCGATGCCTGCCTCGATGGAGACGCAGCCGGCTTCGCCCAGCAGGCGCAGCATGTCCGGCTTCCAGAGGTCGATCCGGGTCTGGACGCCGAAACTCACGTCCCGCCAACTCAAAGCCTCCAGCAAGGCGCGTTGGGGCAGGAAGATCTCGTCGATGAAATACAGGTAGCGGACGCCTTGCGCGATCAGGTGGTCGATTTCCGTCAGCAGGATCGATAGGTCACGGCGGCGGTATTGGTCACGAAAGTCGATCTTTGCGCAGAAGCTGCAGTTGTAGGGGCACCCCCGCGACGCCTCGACCTCGGCCCCGAGACCCGGTTGTGGGCTGTCGAAGCGGTGGTGGTGGTGGTGGTGGCGCGCGATCAGTCCATCGGGCCAACGGAGGGGCGGTAGGCTGACGAAGTCATGGGTCGCAGGGCCACCGGTTATCGTAACGGCATTATCGGTCCGTATGGCGATCGATGGGATTTTGGACCAGTCGTTGGCGTTCGCCAGCGCGGCGATGATGTGCTCGCACTCGCCACGCACGGCCACGTCCACCTCCAGTTTGCGCAGGGTCGCGGCGGGCGTGACCGACCCGTGCGGGCCGACCGCCACGGTGCGGCCGCCGCGCCGGCCGAGCATCTGGAAGAAGTCGCGCGGCACAAGCAGTTCGGGCGGGGCGCAGCGCCAGAACAGGTAGGTCGGTGCCGTGGTGACGACTGTCATCTCGGCGCCGAAGGCCTCGATATCCTGGCAGGCTTCGACAGCGGAACGCTGCCCCAGGTTGCAGTCGATCAGCAGCGTCTCGTGGCGGTCCTGACGCAGCAAGGCCTGGGCGTAACCTAGTTCCAGCGGCAGATGCGGTTCGCGGCATCCGAAATAGATGCTGCCGTCGAAGCGCCAGGGCGGGTTGACGAGCGCGATCCTCATGCGCTGACCTGTCGCTTGATGCGCCTTGGTCTGATGGCGGGAAGATCGAGATCCGCGGACAGCCAATCGGCGAGGTCGCGCAGCCCGTCGCGCCAGGCAATTGTGGGATGCCACCCCGCCTGTGCAGTCAGTCGCCCGGTATCAGCAACGAAGAACACCTGGTCTCCAGGGCGCTGTTCGGAATAGCTGATCCGAGGAAGACGCCCCGTCAGGATGGCGATTTCATCCAGCACCATGCGCAGGCTGACGGCATTCTGGGCGCCGCCGCCGAGGTTGAAGGCTTGTCCCGTGAGGCGGTCGATGCTCTTCAGAACCATGCGATACGCCGCTACGGCATCCTGGACGTGCAGAATGTCGCGAACCTGATGACCATCCCCGTAGATCGTGATCGGCTCATTGCGGAGCGCGCGGATCAGGAAGTGAGCGACCCATCCCTGGTCCTCGGTGCCGAACTGCCGGGGACCGTAGATACAGCTTTTGCGCAGGACAGCGGCGCGCAGACCGTATGAATGGGCGTAGTCCAAGACGTATTGATCAGCGGCTCCCTTCGAACAGCCATACGGAGTACAGAACGATAGCGAGCGTGTCTCGTCGATGCCACGGTCGCGGATCCGCGGGTCCACCGGAACGGTGCGCTTAGGTCCAAGCTGCGTCTGCAGATCAGTGAGTGCGCCGTAAACCTTGTTGGTGCTGGCAAAGACAAGCGGCGTCCCGGGCGCAAGGCGACGGATCGCTTCCAAAATGGTCAGGGTGCCTTGGGCATTGATGGTGAAGTCGTCCAGCGGATCCGTCAGGCTGGAGGTCACTGCAACCTGCGCCGCGAGATGGACCACGCTGCCGGCTTCCGCCACGGCGGCTTCGACGGCAGCGGGATCACGCAGGTCGCCGGGGACGGCCTGTAATCGGCTACCATGGCGGGCCGAGAGCCAGTGGAGATTCCGCTCCACGCCCGGGCGGCTGAGATTGTCGAACACGATGACGTCTTCGCCACCGCTCATGACCGCATCGGCAAGGTTCGAGCCGACGAAGCCCGCGCCTCCAAAGATCAGCAGCGGCTTTGTTTGACGCACGATTTTCGGCGTGCCCAATGTCTTGGGCGCCGTCACTACGATGGGTCGCCGAGGTGCGTCGACGCCGCCGCTCGCCAACTGGCGATGCAGCATTTTTGGGCGACCGGCGGCATCTGTCACACCGAGGTGATAATGTCTGGGATCGAAATAAAGTCCCTCCTGAACAGGAACGGACCGTGGAATGTCCTGCCAGCAGTACCAGTAGAAGCGGTCGGCTGGAGCAGCCTGGGCTTGGCGGAATCGATCGACCTGAGTTGCCTCGTCATGCCGCCAGGTGGAATAGCCGGCTTCGGTAATCCAGATCTGCGCCGCCGGGTTGTATTGATCAAGCACCGATCGCATGGTGGCGAGGTGCCTGTCGTACCCAAGCCAACCGCCTGCTTCGCTGTCCCAGGTTCCGGGAAAGGCATGGAACCCAACGGCGGAGACGGTGCCGAGCAACCCACGTTGACCGAACAGGTGCAGCAGGTTGGGGTCGAACGGGCAGGGACCGCCGAGGACGGGCCGCCATCCGCGATGCCGCGCCCAGTAAGCGGCAGCGCCGATCATTTCGCAGAACTGCGACCAATCCGGGTCCTCCCGCCAGTCCCAGTCCAGCAGATTGTTCGGCTCGTTCCACAACTCGATGTGCTGGAAATGGTTGCCGTAGCGGGTTAGCACATGGTCGACGAAATCGGGGAAGTCCTTGAGCCGCCGCGGCGGGCCGGATGAGCGGCCAGTGCGCGAGAGGGAGGGCGGCGTGTAATGAACGCACAGCAGAAGGTCGAGGTCGCGGCTGATGGTTGGGATCAGCCAGTCGTACCAGGTCGCGCCCTCCGGCGTGTGGTACGTTGCCCACGAGAGATGCGTGCGGATGAATGATGCGCCAACGTTGCGCATACCCTGGATGGTGCGCAGGACGCGGTCTTGCTCACCCGGTCGAAACCACTCAACAAATCCGAAATCGGTTCGACTGGTCATACGACCAGCCCGTGTGCTTCCAGTTCCCGTTTGGCATGTTCGCCGCGGTCCTGCGCGGTGGATTGCCTGATCCAGTCGGCGAGAGCCGGCAACGCCGTTTCCAGACACTCCGCGGGGCGGTAACCCAGCAGAGTGCGCGCTTTTGTGATGTCAGCAAAACAATGACGGACGTCGCCGGCGCGCGCCTTGTCCATGATCTCCGGGCCGACCTGCCCTTGGCCCATGGCCTCCGCCAGCATCCAAGCGACCTGTTCGATAGTGTAGACGTGACCGCTGCCGATATTGAAGACGTGTCCCCCGGCGGCCGCGCTTTCGACCGCCAGTCGGAACGCCCGAGCAACGTCGTAAACGTGCACGAAGTCGCGTTTCTGGCGGCCATCCTCAAACACTAAGGGAGGCTGCCTGTTCAGGAGTCGCGCACCAAAGTTGGCCAGGACGCCCGTATAGGGATTGGACAACGCTTGTCCAGGCCCAAACACATTGAACAGCCGCAGCGCTACCGTCTCGATCCCATAGTTTGCACCGATAATGAGGCAGCTTCTTTCCTGGGTATACTTGGTCAGTGCATAAATTGAGGCCAAATCGGGCTCTTTATCCTCATCCGTTGGGACCGGGACGAGTCGGGTTCCATCCGGCAGAACTGGATCCCAGCCGGATGGGTTGCGACCGACGCCTCGGCGAACGGAGCCAACCGGTCTTCCGTCATCCGTCGTGTACCGGCCTTCGCCGTAGACACTCATGGACGACGCGATGATGAGGCGCTCCACCGGCTTGCGGATCAACTGCTCCAGCAGCACTGCGGTCCCGAAATCGTTGACACCGACATAGCGGGCAATTTCATACATGCTCTGGCCGACGCCGACTTCAGCAGCGAGATGGACCACCACGTCAACGCCTGTAAGGGCAGCCAACATTGTCTTGGGGTCACGAATATCGCCTCGAATCAGTTCGACGTCCGGTGATAACGACAAATGTGTATTGCCATGAACCTGTTCTGACAGGGTGTCGAGGATACGAACGCGGTGACCGTATATCAGTAGTTCGCGACAGAGGTGACGCCCGATAAAGCCCGCTCCGCCGGTCAACAAAAGGCACTTTGGCATCCGGCTTGCGACCCTTCATCTGTGCTCAAGCAAGAACTGGGACCAGGCGAGTTGGTTCCTGTAGATGATGATAAAGATGTTGTTTTTGAACAGGACGAAGGAGCTGCGGCGTCACCAGCGGGCACCCGATCTCCAACACTTACGAGGGCACGATTGGACAGGCTGAGTTCCCGAGAAATAATTCACGAGTCCGCGAACACAGTCAGCGCCGTTGGCGGCCTGGTGACGGTCGCCGTGGCAAACAAGCTGGCACGCATTGCCTGGGCGGTGCTGAGCCGTGCGGAAGTCTACCGGCATAACGTAGCCGCCGCCTGAGAGCCGAAAAGGGCAACCGGAAAGAGGGAGCGGATACGCCACAAGTTGGCAGGAAGCGATTGACGTGATGGCAACGGTTGAGACCGGAGCTTGGGGAGCCCGATTAGAGGTGCGGAAAATTGTTGGGGACCGAGCTTGCGGATTCCATCAGGGCCAGCGGCCGTGCGTGCCGCCCTGACAGGCCGGACACACGACTGCAACCCGACCGGACCCGGATCGTCAGAAAATTCTTGCCAAGCAGGCGCCGTCCACACACGTGCGCTAACCTAATTCGTCGTCCGCGGCTGTGACGTTGCCTGATTATGCATGTTGCTTTGCGGTCTCCATGGAACTTCAATAACTTAAACGGAGGTGCATCATGCCGCGATCGTCTTGAAAATTTCGGGCGAACCATGCCGGTCCAGCGCCTCCTGCAAGGCCTCGACACAGAAGCCGGTTTCCATGCCGGTCGACAGACGCCAGGCCAGAACCCGTCCTAACCATCCATCACCGCGACCAGATACACGAACCCCTTCGCCAGCGGGATGTAGGTGATGTCGGCGCACCACACCTGGTTGGGACGGTCGATCGCGAGACCGCGCAAAAGATAAGGATAAACAACGTGGTCCGGATGACGGCGGCTGGTGTTCGGCTGCTGGTAGATCGCCTCGATCCGCATCAGGCGCATCGGACGTCGCACTCGCTTGCGGTTCACCGTCCAACCGTCCCGGCGCAGCACCGCCACCATCCGGCGCGTGCCATAGAACGGTGTCGCCAGATATTGCTCGTCGAGTTGGCGCATCAGCCGAAGATCGTCCTCACTCACCGCCGCCGGGCGCCAATACAGCGACGAACGAGCCACTTTCAGCAGGCGGCACTGCGCCACGGTCGACAGCCCGGCGTCGGCGTTGTCGACCAGCGCCAACCGCGTGACCTGGTTCATGGACCAGACCTTTTGCGAAAAAAATCCCGCTCTACCGTCAGCTCGCCAATCGTCTCATACAGTTTGGCAAGCCGCGCATCGTCGGCTGAGGCCGCGCCGGATGGACCAGCCTTGCCCTCGGTAAACAGTGAGCCAACACCGTCGATCACCGCCTTCTTCCAGGCGTGGATCTGGCTGGCGTGCACGCCATACCGGCTCGACAGTTCCGCTACCGTGCTGTCCTCGCGAACCGCCGCCAACGCCACCTTCGCCTTGAAATCAACCCCGTGCTTTTTGCGAACATTCGCCATTCGTAACCCCTGGCCATCAGCCGTTTTAGGGGCGAGACTCTCTCTTAGCCACATGTCCAGGATTCGGGGACCACCTCACTGGCGGCGATGGTGGCCGACACTGGCGATGTGCTTCGGACCGGAAGGCGGGGGAGCGCACGTCAGGAACCCAAATCTGGATCGGGCGCAGGACCTGCTCGCGCAGGCGCTCACGATGTTCCCGCACCTTGATGCGCGAGGGCTTAGCGGAAGATGCCGAAGCCATGACGGGTCTGCAGGCGAGTTACATCAAACTTGTTATGGACGGCGGGTTCCGCCCGTCCTTTCACCGGGGCCCGCTGCCGGGACGCCCTCGTCCTGTTTCCAGCCCTCCGTTTCGAGTGTGCTTTGGACGGGTCGATTCCGGGCAAAAGCAATTTTATCTCCCGCACCGGTGGATAGCCGAGGTCGTCGCGGGTCGCGGGTCGCGGGTCGCGGGTCGCGGGTGACATCAGTTGTGGTGTTCAGTTTGCCACCCGTATTAGTTGGGATATCGGAGCATCCGCGTCCTGCTCGGCAGTGCCGAATACTTGGTATCGTAATTCAAATGTATCTTTTATTGCTACACGCACCGATGCAGGTCAACCGTTCGTGAGGTCCGCCGAATAGGTTGTTCATGCTTGACGAATTCGCTCACGTTGATCGTCAGTGCGGGATCGAAAGCGTGTTTGGACAGAATAATGGCTAAAATCCTGGTCATCGATGATGAACCTATCATCTGCGAAATGTTGGAAGAATGCCTCCGCGACATCCCTGGAATGGAGGTTCAGTGCGCGTTGAACGGCGCGGCGGGCGCTGAAGCACTTCGAAACGTGCGCTTCGATCTAGCTGTGATCGATGGGCACCTGGGCAGTGTTTCGGGCCTGGAACTGGCGGCGTTGGCCGCCAACGGAAACATACCTGTGCTATTCATTTCGGGCGATGCGGAGACCAATGCCGACGCCGAACAGCTCGGCTACCGCTACTTGGCCAAGCCGTTTTCGCTGCAACAGCTTTTATTCGAATCAGAACGCCTCATCGCTGAAGCCCGCGAACACACTAGCCGCGCCCGGGAATCCACAGCCGGGCTAAAGGCGACAGCCGATGCGCTGACGTCGGCCATGGGTGACTCGCAGCGACTTCTGGGCGGGACGACGGGGTCGCCCTGACGGGCGGGCTGCCGAAGGCGGCTGCGGTTCGTCTGTCCTATCAGGGCCTGTACCTCCGAGCGGGGCGTTCCGGGGCGCAGCGTCGGAGCCGCCATGTCCCGGCTCGCCCTCGCGCCCTGCGATCCGGGGCTATCGACGTCCCTGCCATGGCCAGGGTTCGGTCCGACGGGTGCAAATTCGTAGCAAGCACTACCTGATTGCGGGACGATTGAGCTGATTTCACTGGATCGTCTCGTGCAGGGCGGCGGCAGGGCCGGCAAGACTGGTTGGGTGACATGGCGACCATGGCGGTGGCGTGGGTGCTGCTGAACCCGGCGATTACCGCGGCGATGGCTGGCGCGGGCCGTCCGGAGCCGCGGCGGACAGTCTGCGGCGGCGGAACAAGGCGCCCTGCCGGCGGAGCTTAAGGCGAGGCTCGACGAAATGGCCCATGGCTGGCGGCCAGTGGACGCAGAGCGAGAAAGTCGTCAAATTGCGGGCGTGTGGGGAGCATGGCGAACATGGACAGCGTGGACAAGGTTTTCCCGATAACACGCAGCGATGCGGAATGGCGGAAGCGCCTGACGCCGGAGCAGTATTACGTGATGCGTCAGCACGGCACCGAGGCGCCGGGAACGTGCGCGCTGCTTCTCGAGAAGCGGTCCGGCCGGTTTCTGTGCGCCGGCTGTGACCAGCCGTTGTTTGGATCGAAGCTGAAATTCGAAAGCGGGACGGGTTGGCCGAGTTTCAACGACCCGATCGAGGGGGCGGTCGAAACATCGGTCGACCGCAGTCATGGCATGGTCCGGACCGAGGTACACTGTGCCACTTGTGGCAGTCATCTTGGGCATGTTTTCGATGATGGGCCGCCGCCCACCCATCTGCGTTACTGCATCAACGGCGTCGCAATGGGTTTTGTGGCCGATTAGGCGGTCCGGCCGCGAGGGCCATGTCTTGGGTTTGGACAAACTCGCGATAGACTATGGCTGCGTTGGGGGACGTTGCCGTGACAAGTCGTGATCATGATCAGGTCGAAGACGAGGGTTATATTGCCGCGGAGGCGGGCCGTCGCCTCGATCAGAATCCTTATCCATCGGGGACATTGCGTTACGAGGACTGGCGGCGTGGCTGGACCATCAAGCAAACCGAGATCAGGCTGGAGCATGATCATCATGCGCCATCGGTCGCTCAGGGAGCGACACTGGCTGACAACCCGCATCCGCGCGGAACGATCCGCTTCGAGGAGTGGCGGCGGACGTGGATGGTAAGACAAGCACAACTTCGGCGGGCAAAGCGCCTTGGCCGGTCGCAGGAGTGACCGGCGCGGCGCCTGAGCATGGCGTCGGCCGGGTTCGGCGCGTCAACATCATCGGGAGGGACGAGATGGACGATCCATTCGATCTCCGGCGTTTTGTCGAGGCTCAGGAGCCGGTCTGGGCGCAGGTCCGCGAGGAGCTCCGGCGCGGACAGAAGACGACGCACTGGATGTGGTTCGTCTTTCCGCAGGTCATCGGGTTGGGTCTGAGCGCGATGAGCCGGCGGTTCGCGATTCGCTCCCGCCAGGAGGCCGAGGCCTATCTGGCGCATCCGGTGTTGGGACCGCGCCTGAGGGATGTAGCCACGCTCGTCGTGCAGGTTGACGGGCGGCCGGTGCGGCAGATCTTCGGCTCGCCCGACGATGCCAAGCTATGGTCCTGCATGACCTTGTTCGCAGCGATCGATGCCGAGGGGAGTGTGTTCCATCAAGTACTGCGGAAGTATTTCGATGGACGGCGCGACCCTGCGACGCTCGAGCGGATCTGATCGCTGTTCGTTGCTTATACGGACTGGAATAGTCTGGGACCCGACCCGGCCGGTCGCAAAGTTATGAGCGGCGCGGCGGGAACATGACCTGATCCACCGTCATTCAACGCTGGCGTTTTGATGGATGACAGGGGGTTGGTGTGAAGGCACTTGCTTGGCATGGGAAGGGCGACATGCGGTGCGACACCGTGCCCGATCCGAAAATCGAGGATCCGCGGGATGCGATCATCAAGGTCACTGCCTGCGCGATCTGCGGTTCCGACCTGCATATCTACGACGGCGTGATTCCCTCGATGAAGCATGGCGACGTGCTGGGTCACGAGACCATGGGCGAAGTGGTCGACGTTGGCCGCGGCATCAGCAAGCTGAAGGTCGGCGACCGGGTTGTCGTGCCGTTCACCATCGCCTGCGGGGAGTGCTTCTTTTGCAAGCGCGGCTTCTATTCCGGTTGCGAGCGGTCGAACCCGGACCAGAAAAAGGCCGAGAAGCTGTGGGGACATTCACCGGCGGGGTTGTTCGGCTACTCGCATCTGCTGGGCGGGTATGCGGGCGGACAGGCGGAGTACCTGCGGGTTCCTTTCGCCGATGTCGGGCCGGTCAAGGTTCCTGACGGGCTGAGCGATGAGCAGGTGCTGTTCCTGTCGGATATTTTTCCGACCGGCTATATGGCTGCCGAGTTCTGTAACATTCAGCCGGGTGACACGATCGCGATATGGGGCTGCGGGCCGGTCGGGCAGTTCGCGATCCGCAGCGCCTTTCTGCTTGGTGCTGAGCGGGTGATCGCGATCGATACGGTACCCGGAGCGGCTTCTTCTGGCTCGGGAGGCCGGGGCTTTGACACTCGACTTCATGCAGGAAGACGTTTACGACCGCATCCAGGACCTGACTAACGGGCGTGGGGCTGACGCTTGTATCGACGCGGTCGGGACCGAGGCGGAGGCTTCCGCAAGCCTCGATTCGCGTGTCGACCGCGTCAAGGTCGCGACATTCATGGGCACCGACAGGCCGCACGTGCTGCGGCAGGCGATCCATTGCTGCCGCAACTTCGGCACGGTGTCCGTTGTCGGCGTTTATGGCGGGTTCCTCGACAAGATCCCGATGGGATCGGCGATCAACCGCGGCCTCACATTCCGCATGGCACAGACGCCGGTGCAGCACTACCTGCCGATGCTGATGGAGCGGATCCAGAAGGGCGAAATCGATCCGTCGTTTGTCATCACGCATCGCGTGTCGCTGGAAGAGGGTCCGGATATGTACAAGACATTCCGGGACAAGAAGGACGGCTGCATCAAAGTCGTGATCAAGCCTTGAGCGGCGGATCAAGTGGAGCAACTCCTGTGACAACTGGAACCAGGCCGCTGGCGATCGTTACGGGCGCATCGACGGGCATCGGTTTTGAACTTGCGAAATGCTGCGCCTCGGACGGGTTCGATCTCGTGGTCGCTGCGGATGAGCCGGCGATCCAGGATGCGGCCGCCACGTTCAGGGGCATGGGTGCCAGCGTTGATGCGGTGCAAGCCGATCTGGCGACCATGGAGGGCGTGGACGACCTGTACGCCGCGACGAAGGGACGCCCGGTTGAGGCGCTGCTGGCGAATGCGGGGCGCGGGCTGGGGCGGGCTTTTCTCGACCAGGATTTTGCGAAGGTGCGGCATGTCGTGGATACGAACGTCACCGGCACGATCTACCTGTTGCAGAAGGTCGGGCGGGATATGCGCGATGCGGGGCACGGGCGTATCCTGATTACCGGCTCGATCGCCGGGTTCATGCCTGGGACCTACCAGGCGGTCTATAACGGCACGAAGGCTTTCCTCGATTCGTTTTCCTTCGCACTTCGGCATGAGCTGAAGAACTCCGGCGTGACGGTCACCTGCTTGATGCCCGGGGCGACCGAGACCGATTTCTTCGAGCGGGCGGACATGCTGGACACCAAGGTCGGGACGGCAAAGAAACAGGACGCGGCGGAGGTGGCGCAGATCGGGTTCAAGGCGATGATGAAGGGGGACGGCGATGTTGTCAGCGGCTGGCAGAACAAGCTGCAGAGCGCGATCGCGTTGGTAACGCCGTCGGACATGCTGGCGGAATTGCACCGGAAGATGGCGGAGCCGGGGACAGCAAAGCAGTGAAGATCGCGATCTTCGACGTTGACGGCACGCTGGTTGATTTGGTCGACCAGCACGCGAGGTCCTGGCAGGCGGCGTTGCGTGAATACGGTCACGACATCCCGTTCCAGGCGATACGCTCCCAGATTGGAAAGGGCGGCGACCAACTGATGCCGGTGTTTCTGACGCAGGCGGAGGTTGAGGCACAGGGGAACGAAATCGACAAATACCGCAGCCGGATCTTCAAGGAGATGTATCAGGGGACGATCAGGGCGTTCCCCGGGGTTCGGGCCTTGTTTGAACGGCTGCGCCACGACGGCATCCGTCTTGTGCTGGCATCATCCGCCAAGGCCGATGAGCTGGTTTTCTACAAGGATCTGGCCGGCATAGCGGACCTTGTCGACGCCGAAACATCATCCGAGGACGCTGAGAAGTCTAAGCCTTATGCCGACATCTTCCAGGCGGCACTGGCGCGGCTTGACGATGCGGCGCCGTCGGATGCGGTGGTCATCGGGGATACGCCGTATGACGCAGAAGCGGCAATGAAGGTGGGGATCGAAACGATCGGCCTGCTCAGCGGCGGGTTTGCCGAGGCTGACCTGCGCGATGCCGGGTGCGTGGCGATATTCGCCGATGCGGCGGACCTTTTGCGCCATTACGAGGTGTCTCCGTTTGGCGGCTGACCGGGGTTGACGGCCGGGCGGCATTCTCGCACGGAATGGGGATGGCACGCTCTGTTGGCCAGCCCGGCGACACGATTGGCAACGAGCGCGTCGGGCTGTTGATCGTCTGCTGCCTGGCGGCACTTGCCGGGGCGGTGGACGCGTGCGGATTCTTCTTACTGAAGGATCTCTATGTCTCGTTCATGAGCGGCAACACCACGTCCATGGCGTCGGCCTTTGCCCGGGGCGACTTCGCACGGGTCCGGCTCATTGGCGGAATCCTGACGGCTTTCGTCGCCGGGGCCGCGGCTGGGACGGTGGTGGGCGTGCTTGCGGGGTGGCGGCATGTTCCTGTCGTGATTCTGGCGACAGCGCTGGTTCTGGTGATTCCGGTCGTTGCGCAGTCCTGGAACATTCAGGCGATGACGTTTGCGATGGGGATGCTGAATGCTGCGTTTCATCGGGTGGGTTCGGTCGAGGTCACCATTACGTTCGTGAGCGGCACGCTGGCGAAATTTGGGCGGGGATTGGGCCTGCTCGTTTGCGGACAGGTTCGGGACTGGGGCTGGCTGCAGCAGGGTGTGCCGTGGCTGGGGCTGGTGATTGGCGCGTCCGGAGCGACCTTCTCGCTGATCCGCATTGGCGATGCGACGATGACGGCGCTGCCGGTGGCGGCGGGGCTGATCGCCGCCGTAAGCTGGGTTACCACCACCGGGCCGGGGACGGGCGTTGCGTGAGGGGGTGCCGCCGCGCGGCGGACTGGACCGTTAGGGTCAGCTTCGGGCCAGGAATGCCAGCATCAGCAGGAGACCCATGATCGCCAGGGCCATTTGAGGCGGCCTCAGCCGGCGGAAGTAGGCGGGCGCCTCCCCGCGCCGCGCCGCGATCGGGTCAAGGACCGCGATGCTGACATAGCCCACCAGAAGACAGGCAAGGTCGAACCACTGGCTGGGGGACAGCAGTGCTATAAAGGCCAGCCCGAAGAGCCACAGCATTGTCAGAATTTGCGCCGACGTCGGACCGCCACCGGTGCGGAAGCTGAGGCCGCGCGTGACTCCGCCGAGGAAGGCCAGTATTGCAGCGGTCCAGCGGATCGCCAGGCCGGTCAGGGCGGTGGCTGTTGGCGTCGGGACGAGCCAGACGAGAATGCCCGCCGCCACGGTCGGCAGCATCGCCCCGACGCCTAGGATCAGACTCAGCCACGGGATGGTGATGTGGTCGTCCGGCGCGGGAGCGGTGGTCCGGCGGCGTTCGCCGGCAAAAGCATTGACGGGCCGGGAATTGGCGGCTGGGGGCATCCGCGTCTCCTGCTGTGCTGACTGATGGGCACCCCGGCGGCGGCGATGCATGAAGAAATGCAGGTGGCCGGCCAGTGCGAAAGCGGCGCCAGAATCGTTCCGCCGCTGACGGCCGCCCCATCGGACGGCCTGCGGATTGCATCGATCAGGGACGAGCCGTGCGGCACGTTGCGGCATCCTTGGGGGCGTGATCCGCGGGCGGCGCGGGCCGATACGCCTCGTCGCGAGCCACAACATGCTGGGTGATGGCGGGTTTCGGCCAGATGACGGGTTCGGCTGGCGGGGGGGTTCACGAAACGGCGAAAGACCGGGGCGGGTTCGGGTCAGCCCCGGTAGAGCAGCCGGAGGGCGCGGGCGATCCAGCGGGACGTTCGGGATGGAAGCTGCTGATACAAGGTCGCGACGATGCGGCGGCGTGACAGGATTGCCTGCGGGCGGGTCATCTCCAGCAAGCCGTCGGCGCCGCGCGTGACGCCGAAGCCGCTGGCGCCGGCGCCGCCGAAGGGGGCCCGCGGGTCGGCGGTGGCGACGATGACATCATTGACGGTGATGCACCCGGCGCGGAGGCGGCGGGCAACCTCGGCGGCGGCGGCGGGGGGCCCGAAGACGGAAGCGCCGAGGGCGTAGGGGCTTGCATTTGCGCATACAACCGCCTCGTCGGGGCCGGGCGCCATCATCAGGCTTGCCACCGGGCCGAACAGCGGCGGCAGGCATGACCCCGAGGTCGCGGCGAGCATGACGAGGGGCCGCATGAGTTGCGCGGGTGGGTCGCCTAGCCTGCGCCCGCCTGCCGCCTCCGCAAGGGCGACGGCCTGGGTTATCCGGTCGGCCTCCTGCGGCGGGACGTGGCATGGCGGCAGGGTTGGCAGCAGCTTCACCAGCGCTTCGGCCAGCGGCGGCCCGGTGTCGCCGACCGCGATGATGCGGCGGGGCGCGATGCAGGTCTCGCCGCCGTTCAGAGTCAGGCCATAGGCAATGGCGCGGGCGACCGCGGCGAGCGGCGCCCCGGGGAGGACGATGGCGGCGTCATCGCCGGACAGTTCCATCGTTGCGGGGGTGAGGGTTTCAGCGAGCCGCGCCAGCACCAGGCGGCCGGTAGAGACGCCGCCGGTCAATATGACCTTGTCGGCGCCGGCGGCGAGGGCCTGCTCGCCGGCTTCGTGCGAGTTGGGCAAGATGGTGCAGAGCGCTTCTGGCAGGCCGGCGCGTTGGAGGGCCTCGGCCAGCGCGTGGACGGGCGCGGCGCATCCCGGCGCGGGCTTAACAAGCACGGCATTGCCGGCGGTCAGTGCCTGGACGATCTGAACCGCCGCGAGCAGGAGCGGGTAATTCCGCGGCGCCAGGATCAGCACGACTCCGAACGGCACGCGCCTTACGACCAGCCGGGTGCCGATCAGCCATACGGGCCGACCGCCATCGGGACGCCTGGTGGCGAGAAGTTTGGGGGCCTGGTTTTCCAGGAAACGGCATGCGGCGAGGAAGGGCATCACCTCCGCCACCAACACATCCGCCTCGGTCATGTTTGGGCGGACGGCGGTGGCTGCCAGGCCGCGGCTGTGCCGAGCCAGCGTCCGGCGCAAGCGGGTGATGACGGCCAGGCGGTCGCGCAGTGGACGTTCGGCCCAGGCTGCCTGCGCCGTTCGGGCTCGTAAGATCTGGGCGTTCATCCGGAAATCCGGACGCGGCCGCGCCAGGCTTGCGGTTCGCCGGTCCCTTGGCGCAACAAGGCCCGCCACTGCAGCGCCAGCAGAACGATGACGCCGGCGGGCAGCAGCGCAACCGACAGCAGCGGTTGGCGGACGCGGAGGGCGATGGCTAGTCGTGCCAGAAGCAGGGCCAGCGCGGTGACGGTCAGTGCCAGGACGGCGGGAGTCCAAGGTGCGGCAAGCCACGCTGGCGGCAGAAGGACAAAGGGAGCGACAAGACCGCCGGCCAGCAGGACAGTCCACACCGGCAGGGCGGTTGGCGTCGCCATGCCCTCGCCGGCATTCTTCGACAGGCCACTCCAGGTGGCGCGGAAGCCGTGGTACATCCGGCACGACGCGAGAGACGATGCGTCGAAGATGTCGGTCTTGAGTTCGGTGCGACGGAAGGCGCGCGGCAGGGTGATCCCGTCGTGCCATGACGAGCGGATCATGGCGTGGCCGCCGCACGCGCGGTATGCGGCGGAGTTGGCCACCATCAGTTGGCCGCAGCCTGCGGCGAAGCTGGGGTCTGTGCGGCGGCGCATGATCCAGATCGGCAGATAGCCCAGCAGCAGGACGTGAATGAGGGGGATGAGAAGCGTCTCGCCTAGTGTGAAGGTGCGTTCGTGGGGAAAGCCCGAGACCAGCGAGGCGCCGGTTCGCTGCAACTCGTTTGTTATCCTGGCCACGGCATCGGCAGTCACATGCACATCGGCATCGAGGAACACCAGCACGGGATGGCGGGCTTGTGACGCGCCGACGAAACAGGCGTGCTGCTTGCCGGCCCAGCCGGACGGCAGTGGCGGTGCGTTGCAAAGGCGGACTCGCGGGTCGTCGGCGGCGAGGGTTCGGACGATTCCGGCGGTGTCATCGGTCGAATGATCATCGACGACGATCACCTCGAGGTCGACGGAGTTGCTCGCCAGCAGCGCTTGCACGCAAGAGCGAATTGCGGCGGCCTCGTTGCGGGCGGGCACGATTACGGATACGGCATGGTGTCCCTGCGCGGGCTTCGGCGGGCGGAACAAAAAGAGATTGACGGCCGTCAGGACAGTGGGCAACAGCGCCAGCAGCGTGATCGCCCAGCAGAGTATCGTCACCGTTCAGCCGTTTCGTGTTCGAGATGGGGCC
This sequence comes from uncultured Pseudomonadota bacterium, assembly GCA_963819005.1. Taxonomy (GTDB): domain Bacteria; phylum Pseudomonadota; class Alphaproteobacteria; order Acetobacterales; family Acetobacteraceae; genus Rhodopila. The sequence continues at coordinate 961,925 of CAWFUL010000015.1, read as the reverse complement.
GCCGGCCGAGCAACAGGCCTCGGCTGCGCCAGAGGTCGTAGATGCCGCCTACGCCGACGCGGCCGGAGACTAAAAGATCGAAACGGCTTGGGTCGCGGGTCATGGCGTCCTCTGCCAGGTGATCCATCGTGTCGGAGAGGCGCTGTTCGAGCAACGATTCCCAGTCGGCGAGCGAGCGATCGGGGGCGGCCTGCAGCGGCGTGCCGAAGCGAAGCAGCGCCTCCGGCGCGCTTTCGTTCCAGAAGGGGAACTCCATTGCCAGCGGAATGACAACGATTTTTTCGCGGCCTCGCAGCAGATGCGCGAGACCCGGGCGCAGGCGTACCGGGCGGCGCCTTGGGTCGGTGAAGCCGCCCTCGGCGGTCACCCAGAGCACGGTGTCCGTCGTTTGCAGGATGCGCGCGCTGATCTGGAGGAATTGCGCGGCGCCGCGGCGGGTGGCGAGGTCGAGGCCAAAGACGCCGATGCGCCGCAGGACGCCATAGCGTTTGAGCGAGGTGGCTTCCATTGGTCCGTAGCCGCGACGGCGGCGAAAAACATGTGTGTGGAGCAGGACGAACATCACTGGGTCCCACCACGACGGATGGTTCGAATAAACGATCACGGCGGTGTCCGGGTCGACCCGAGGCAGACAGCCCTGGCCGAGGCGCACGGCATGGAAATGCCGCCTGACCTGAAGCCGCATGTAGATGCTCATCAGCTTTGTGATGATGGCGGATCGACGGGCCATGACAGAGGCGGCTTCATCCACGCGCGGCATGATCAGGCGGTAGCGGACTGAGGGTGGCTCGACCGCGCATGCTGATCGAGGGCATCGACGGCGATCCAGCCGGACATCATGACCCTCGGCATTCCTGGACCAGGATGCTCGGGGCCGCCGGCGCGGTAAAGGCGGTGGACAAGGCGGCTGCAATTGGGCGGCTGGAAGCGGATTTCCCGCGGTGGCAGGGCCCGCTCGACCACGGTGCGGCAGCCGAGAACGTGCGGGGCGGCGGCGCGGGTTTCATGGTTGAAGAAGCAACGTCCTTGGGGATCCGGTTGGGGCAGGTTCAACTCAGTGGTACGCCCCCTGCCCGCCCCGGCTTCGATGCGATGAAGCACGTCCTGGCCGGCGAACCACGGGCTCTTGCCGAACAGGCGGACGCGGTGGCCTCTTGCGGCGAGCGCGGCGGCTGAGGCGAGACCGCCCGGTCCGGCGCCGACGACGAACCGGGGCCGCCTGCTCATGGATACACCATGGCGATGATGATGGCCGCACCTTCGGGCGGGACAATGAACCTGGCGTCGCCGAAGCGCGGCGGGCCCCAACGGACCGCGGGATTGTTGGAGACCCCGCCGCCTTCCGTGGGGATGCCCAGGATGTTGGTGTCCATGCGTCCGTTGCCGTTTTCGTCGTGGTAGACGGACACGGCGTGGATGCCCGGGTCGACGGGGATGTTGACGCGGATGCCGGCGGCCGACGCGGGCAGGCGGCGTGAAATGACCGAGGGGTCGCCGGCACAGTTGGGGAACCTGGCGGGGGTGCTGAACACGCAAAGGAAGACGGTTCCCTTGTCGTTACGGAGGCCCGTGACGGAGATTTCGAGGTTTGCCGCCTGGGCGCTGGTCGCGAGGGCGAGGAGCGCGAGAGCTGCCAATGAGACATGAGCCATAGGTGTGCTCCTGCGCTGGGACGACTGCTTCGAGGGCGCAAGGTGGGGGCTGGCGGTCAACACGCAAGCGTTGCCGGGTAAAAGGTCCGCGTGATCTCGACGCAGGTGCTGCGTATCCGCTACGATTTCTTTACGTTATGGTATTGGCGTTGGCTGGTGTGCTGGTGTTGCTTGGGCGAGTGAACAATGGTGAACCGGCGACCGCAAGTCGTGGATGGCCTGCCCAAGGCCGGCCATGACGATGAGAGGGCGGTGTTCCATGCCGGACGGATCAGGGGGCGGAAGGGTCGGGGGGCCGATGGTTGGGTGGTAGATGGTGACGATTGTCCCGGCGGCTTTCCGAAGTAGGTTGTATTCCGTAACGACTTAGCGACCGGGCTGTGGCTGGATGTGGATGCTTGCGGTTTGGCCGGCGACCAGGGTGATGCCGGGCGGGACGTGATCGATGTCGATGCGAACTGGCACGCGCTGCGCGAGGCGCACCCAGGTGAAGATGGGGTTGACCGAGGCCAGGCCGTTATGGCCAGGCGCGGCGTTTGCCGCGACGATGCCTCGCGCCAATCCCGCGACGTGGCCCTGGATGATCTGGCGGTATCCCATCAGCCGGACCTGGGCGGGATCGCCGACGTTGATTCTTTCCAGGCTGGTTTCCTCGAAATAGCCGTCGACCCAGAATAAGTCAGAGTTGACGATGGAAATGGCGTTCTGCCCGGCGGTGACGTAGTCGCCCTGCTGCAGCAGCAGGTTCGTCACGTAGCCATTGACCGGAGACATGACGTTGGCGCGCTGCAGGTTCAGGCGCGCCTTTGCCAGGGCCGCGACCGCCTGCTGGTAGGCCGCCTCGGCGGCTTCGGCGTTGCTTGCGTAGGTCTGTTGTTCCTCCTGGGAGGTTTCCAGCGTGTTTAACTGGGCGCGGCGGCGCGCCTCACGGTTGGCGTTGTCGGCGTTGACGCGGGCCTGGGTGACGGCCGCCTGCGCCTGATCGACGGCGATCGCGTAATCGGACGGGTCGATCGAGGCCAGCAGATCGCCCTTGTGCACGAACTGGTTGTCCTGGATGGGCAGTTGGACAACGCGGCCGCTCACCTCGGGGGCGACGGTGACGACATAGGCGCGCACGGTGCCATCGCGGGTCCAGGGCGCGGCCATGTAGACCTGCCATGCCGCCCAGGCGAGCAAAGCGGCGAAGATCACTGCCAGCAAGGTCGCCAGCACCGGCAGCGCGGCCAGCACGGGCTGGCGGCGGCGCGGCGGCGAGTCCCTCGCCAGAGCCGGGTCGGATGGGACGGCCGTGTCCGGCATTATCCTGAGATTCCGGCGACGAGCAGCACAGTGGCCGACAACAGGATGATATAGACCGCGAAGACGAACAGGCTGGGATGCCAGACATGGGCCAGGAGTCCGGCGCGGTCGGCGGTGCGGCGCAGCACCACGAGCATCACCCAGGCGGCGCCCATCATTGGCGCGATGGGCGCGACGTAAATGCCGAACAGATTGATTTCGGCGAAGCTCATGGGAAAAAGCTTATGGGAGCCGATCTCATGGGTCGACATTGCCACCAAAAAAGTCGGCGTGCTGCACTAATGTTTCCGTGATCGCGGCGATGTTGGCACGGGCCCGCTGCGCCAGCAGGGTTTCAGGCTCCCGCAGCCGGGCTACATCGTCAAGTTGCTGCAGCGCGTGCACCGCCGCCGCGGCGTCGCCGCTTGCGATGGCGCTGCACACGGCCGCTGTGCCCGCCTGGATGTTGAGGGGGACCACTTTGCGGCGGAGACGGATCAGTTCGGAACCGAGCGCCAGGGCCGCGACAAGCCGCGCGCCCTGAAGGATGGAGGCTTGGTCCGGCAGCGCGGTCAGGCGGCCATAGACACGGTTTTGCCACGCCGCGGTGGAGCGCCGCGTCGGGTCGAGCAGCCAGCCGGCGGACGTCGCGCAGCGTCAGGGCGACCAGCCGGCGGCTGCGCATCAGTGGCGGCAAGGGCGGCAGCAGACGCAGGCTGATCACAGCGAGACCAAGGCCGGTGACGAGGGCCACCGCGGTATTCAGGAACGCGGCAAGGTCGAACACCATTGGGTTTGATGGTCCGAGCAGCGGGATGAAGTTGGCGGCCATGGCGAGGAACAGGCCGGATTGCCAGGTTCCCGCCGACAGCGCGCCCGCTGGAATGAGCACGACGGCGCAGACAAGACTGAAGCCCAGGAACGTTTGCTGGGACGGCAACACGAAGAACTCGATCAAGCCGGCGAGGATGGCGGTGATGGTGGTGCCCAACATGAAGCCGCGCGCGGTGTCGAAGGCGGCATCCTCCCTCGGGGAGAAAAGGATCACTGTGATCGCCGCGAAAATCACCACGGTTCCGCCGCTTGGCCAGGCTGTGCCGATCCACACCACCTCGGCGGCGGCCATGGCGAGGATGACTCGCAGCGCGTTGACAACGGGCGGCAACAGGTCGGGCACGCGCAGCCGCGCGACGCCGGGCCGGGGGTCAACCCGAGCCGGGTCCCTCAGCACGACGATCGCACGCAGCGCGCGACCGAGGCCAAGCAGCGCGATGGCGGTCTGATTGGCCAGCATCCTGGTGGAGGGCGTCTTGAATGAGGTGCCGACGAGTGATCGGGCGGCTCGGATGGCGCCCTGGCGCAGCGACGCGGCGTTGGTGACCCAACTGTTCGGGTCTGGGCTCGCGGGATCAGGGATGGGAGGCATGATGGCCCGGATCTGGCGCAGGATGGCGGGGGCTGCCGGTTCGGCGAGTGCGGGCTGACGCTCGATGTGCGTAGACACGCCGCGCCAGCCTGACAGGGCGTTGACCAGGCCGTCCGTGCCTGCCTGCAGGGAGCGGGGATGGAAGCGCAGCGACGGGCTTTCGCCGAGAACGGCGTCGATCAGGGTGTCCAGGTTTGCCACTCGGGCGATCAGCGCCCGGCGTATGGGGCGGAAGCGCTCCTGGGCCGAGGCGGGCTGCGAGAGGGCGTTGGCCAGGCCCGTGGTGATCTCACCAACCAGCGTCGCGATGACGATCGCAAGCTGTCCGCGGGCTCGTCCGATGTCGGTTCCGGCGAGCACAATGCCGGCGCTGGCGATGCCGATGCCGATTTCTGTCGCGCGGGCGATTGCGAAGTCGAAGGTTGCATTGGGCGAGCCGGCGGCGACCGAACCCAGCATCTCGATGCAGATGATGACGGCGGAGTATCCGGCCAGGGCGGCGGCATAGGCGGCGAAATTCCGCAGCACGCTGGCGAGGAAGCCACACAGCCCGCTCCAGAGTGTCAGCGTGATCAGGAAGCCGGTCCGGCTCTGCGGGAAGGCGGCGGCGATCAGCAGGCTGACGATGGCGCCGATGACCGTGCCGATCATGCGGAACCAGCCTTTGCGCAGCGAGGCGCCGAGGACGGGTTGGCAGACGATGGCCGCGGTGGTGCCGGCCCAGGACGGGTTCTCCAACTCCAGCCAGAACGCGAGGTAGAGGGCGAGGCAGACGGCGGCCCAGAGGCGGAGCCCGAACAGCAGCAGCGGCAAGCCAGCCCGGATCTGTGTGGCGATTCGCCCTGGTGGGATGGTCACGCGGGCTGCCAGCGCATGGGCGCGGACGACGCGGTGCCGCGGGCGGCCGCGCCAGGCAGTCCGGGACTGTAATTGTCGATACGGCCGTGCAGCCGGGTCGCGATCATCTGGGGTCTCAGGGGTAGCCGCGCGCCAAAACTGGCGGAACCGGCGGGGTTAGTCCATTACCTTTGCCCTGCTACCGGAGCGTGAGGCGGTATTGAGCACGGATGGCGGCGGATCGGATCGGCGACTGTTGCGGCGGTTGGCCGGTGTCAGGCGGGGGCTGCGACGCCTTGCAGGGCGAGTTCATTGGCTCGCAGGCAGCGGACGTGATGGCTGGGGGCGACTTCGACCAGTTCAGGCGTTTCTAAGCGGCACTGGTCGGTGGCGTAGCGGCAGCGGGGATGAAAGTGGCAGCCGGACGGCGGATTGGAGGGGTCGGCGACGTCGCCCTCCAACACGATGCGCTGGGCGCGGCGGCGGGGGTCGGGAACGGGGACGGCTGACAGCAGCGCCTCGGTGTAGGGGTGGCGCGGCGTGGTGAACAGTGGGTTCGTCGGGGCGATTTCGACGATGCGGCCGACGTACATGACAGCGACGCGGTGGCTGACATGTTTCACTACCGAAAGATCGTGGGCGACGAACAGATAGGCGAGGCCGAGACGGTCCTGCAGGTCGAGCATCAGGTTGACGATCTGCGCCTGCACCGAAACATCCAACGCGGACACCGGTTCGTCCGCCACGATCAGCGACGGGTGCAGCGCCAGCGCCCTGGCGATGCCGATGCGCTGGCGCTGGCCGCCGGAGAAGGCGTGCGGGAAACGATTGAGGTAGGCATTGGGGAGTTGCACGAGGTCCAGCAGTTCCGCGACGCGGCGGTTACGTTCGGTGGTGTTGGAGACGCCGTTGACGAGCAATGGCTCGCCGATGATTTCGGCGATCGTCATCCGGGGATTGAGCGACGAAAACGGGTCCTGGAAGATCATCTGCATCTGCCGGCGTAACGGCCGCAACTGCTTGCGGGCGAGGCGCGCGACGTCGATCTCGTGGCCGGATTCGCCGCGGAAGCGGATCTCGCCGCTGGTGGGTTCGATGGCGCGCAGGATGCAACGGGAGGTCGTGGTCTTGCCGCAGCCGCTCTCGCCGACGAGAGACAGGGTCTCGCCGCGGGCGATGGTGAAGCTGACGTCGTCGACGGCGCGGATCTGGGCGGCGACGCGACCGAGCAGTCCTCGGCGAACAGGATAGTGCTTGCGTAATGACCGGACGTCGAGGACGGTGGTCATGCCGGCGCCGCGGCAGTGGTGTAGAGGTGGCAGGCAACGGCGTGCTGTTCCGCTACCGCTACCTCAGCGGGGAAGCTCTGGTCACAGACGCCGCGCATGTAATCGGGGCAGCGGGGATGGAAGGGGCAGCCGGGCGGACGGGCAAAAGGATGCGGGATCGATCCGGTGATGGTTGCCAGACGCGCGCGGGGCTGGGCGAGCACACTGGGGATCGAGCGCAGCAGCGACTTCGTATAGGGGTGCCTGGGCGCGTGAAAGATGGCGTCGACCGGGCCCTTTTCGACCTCGTGGCCGAGATACATGACGACCACATCGTCCGCCATCTCGGCGATCACGCCCATATCATGGGTGATCAGGATGACGGCGAGGTCGCGTTCCTGCTGCAAGCGCCGGATCAGGTCGAGGATCTGGGCCTGGGTGGTGACATCAAGTGCTGTCGTGGGTTCGTCGGCGATCAGAACGCGCGGTTCGCCTGCCAGGGCAAGTGCCACCATCACGCGCTGGCGCAGGCCGCCGGATAGTTCGAACGAATACGCATCGACCCGTTGCGACGGGCGGGGGATGCCGACCATCGCCAGGAGTTCGATGGCTCGGGTGCGGGCGGCGCGCTTCGACATTCCGCTGTGCAGGCGGATCGCCTCGATCAACTGCGCACCGATGGTGTGAAATGCCGAGAGGGAGCTCATTGGCTCCTGGAAGACGAGGCCGATTTCGCCGCCGCGGATCGCTCGGATTTCGGCACCGTCGGGCGGGAGGCCGACGAGGTCGGTGACTGATCCGTTCTCGCGGCGCAACAGGATTTCGCCGCTGACGATGCGGCCCGGCCGTTCCACGATGCGGAGAAGAGACCGGGCGGTGACGCTTTTGCCGCAGCCGGATTCGCCGACGATTCCGAGCGTACGGCCGGCGTAGAGGTCGAAGGAGGTGCCATCGACGGCGCGTACTACGCCCTCATCGGCGAAGAAATGAGTGTGCAGGTCACGAACCTGCAGGATCGGCTCAGCCATAGGGATCGGCGGCGTCGCGCAGGCCGTCGCCCAGGAAGTTGAACGCCAGGATCACCACGATCACCGGCACGGCAACGACCAGCAGCCACGGTGCCAGGGCAAGCGTTTGCAGGTTCTGCGCGTCCTGCAGCAGCACGCCCCAGGAAATAGCGGGCGGGCGCAGCCCAAGCCCGAGGAACGACAATGTCGTTTCGCTGATGATCATCGCGGGGAGTGCGAGGCTGACGGCGGCGATGATGTGCGAGAGGAACGAGGGGACCATGTGCTTGAAGATGATCCTCATGCGGGAGGCTCCGCAAAGGGTGGCGGCGGTGATGAAGTCCTCCTCACGCAATGCCAGGAAGCGGCCACGGACGACACGGGCGAGTTCGGTCCAGCCGATCAGCGATATGATCAGGGTGATGGCGAAATAGACCTGCTGGGGTGACCAGCTTGAGGGGACCGCGGCGGCGAGGCCCATCCATAGCGGAATGGTGGGGATGGAGCGAAGGATCTCGATGACGCGCTGGATCACCAGGTCGACCCAGCCGCCGTATAGGCCGGACATGCCGCCGAACAGGACACCGAACAGCAGGCTGAGCGCGACGCCGACGAGACCGATGGTCAGGGAGGTGCGGGTTGCCACGCACAAGGCGCGAGAAGAGGTCGCGTCCGAGCTGATCGGTGCCAAGCAGGAACAGGGCATCCTGCGGCTTGCCGTCGCTGACGCCCAGAAGGTGAATGTCAGTCGGGATCAGGCCGAACAGGTTGTAGGGATAGCCGCGCGCGAACAGCACGAGGTCGCGTGGCTCGGAGGGGTCCGGCGCGTAGGACAGCTTGAAGGTGCGCATGTCCCGCTTGCCTTTCAGAGCGTAGACGTGCGGGTTGAAATGCCCGTCGGCGCTGAACCAGTGGATCGGCTGCGGCGGGATGTAGCTGCGCGTGGCGAGCGTATCGAACGGTTCGGTATAAGCGATAGTGTCGGCAAACAGCGCTACGAGATAGAAGGCGATGACGATGACGCCGCTGGCCATTGCCACCTTGTGGCGGCGGAAACGCCACCAGATCAGTTGCCGCTGGGTGGCGACAGCGAAGCGGGTCTCGGCGTCAGGAATGGGGGTGGAGGTGGGAGCGGCGGCGGGGAGGGTCGACGTGGCGCTCATTTCAGCTGCCCCAGGCGGATGCGGGGATCGATCCACATGAGGAGCAAATCTGAGATCAGGGTGCCGACGACGGTCAGCACGCCCAGCAGCAGGATGATGGTCGATGCCAGCAGCATGTCCTGCGACAGCAACGAGCGCAGCAGAAGCGGGCCGACGGTGGGCAGGCTCAGCACGACCGAAATGATGATCGAGCCCGAGACCATGAACGGCAGCAGGTAACCGATGGTGCTGGCGAACGGGTTCAGCGCGGCCCTCACCGGGTATCTCCAGATTACCCGCCGCTCCGAAAGGCCACGGGCGCGGGCGGTGACGACATAGGGTCGGCGGAGTTCATCCAGCAGGTTGGCGCGCATGATGCGGACCAGTTGCGCGGTGCCGGCCAGCGACAGGATAAGGATCGGCACAGGCAGGTGGTTCAGCAGGTCAAGCACCTTTGCCCAGGACCAGGGTGCGAGTTGCTGATCGGCGGAGAACAGGCCGCCGACGCTGATGCCGAACCAGCGCTGGCCGAAATACATTACTATCAGGGCGAGCATGAAGTTGGGAACGGCAAGGCCGATGAAGCCCAGGAAAGTAAAGATGTAGTCGCTGATCGAGTATTGCCTTACCGCCGAGTAGATGCCGATGGGCAAGGCAAGGCCCCAGGTGACGACGATCGCGCCGAGTGACAGCAGAACCGTCAGCCACAGGCGGTCGCCGATCACCTCGGTGACCGGGCGCCCGTATTCGAACGAGCGGCCGAAATTGCCGGTCGCCACCATCGACAGCCATTTCCAGTACTGCACCCATAGCGGCTGGTTCAGGCCGTAGGCGAGGCGCATGGCGTCCGCCTCGGCGGGGGAGATGGACGAACCGGATGCGGCGGCCTGGGCGGCGTAGGCGGTGACGAAATCGACCGGCGGCAGATGCAGGATGATGAACGTCACGACGGTGATGGCGACGATGGTGATCGCCGCCAGACCGAGGCGCCGCAGCAGATAAGTGAGCACGGCTCAGGCCTTGAAATACCAGGTTTCCGGGTGGGAGTTTCCGGGGGTCCGGCAGTGCTGGGCGTTGCAGACGCGGGCGGCGATGTTGCCCAGTTTGTTGGAGACGAGCCGCACGCCTAGGCCCGCCGGCGATTGTCCGACCGTGCCGATGCCGTATTGCTGGTCGACGAGGATCTTCCAGATCTCCTGCGCATTGTGGTTGCGGCCATCGGCCTTCAGGCTGGATGCTTCCGTGTACAGGTCGAAGATTTTCAGGATGTTGGGGTCGTCCGGCTTGGTGCCTTGCTTGCCCCCCGACGAGTACCAGGCGGCATAGGCTGGGGCGAAGGCGGCGCCGGGGATGGTTGGCACGGCCCAGGTTGGGAACAGGTACAGAAGTTCGGTCCCGCCGTTATTCCAGACGAACAACTGGTGTTCGTTGTTGGTTTGCTTGGCGAAGCCGAGGCCTCGTTCCATCTCCTTCACGTCGGCCTGGATGCCGATCTTGCGCCACTGGTCGGCGACCATTTCGGACAGTTGCGGATAGGGCAGGAATGCGGCGATGGCGATGACTTCCAGCCGCAGCCGCTGGCCGTTGTCGGTGCGGACACGGAAGCCGTCGCTGTCCTTTTTTGACAGGCCGATCTTGTCCAGCAGGGCGTTGGCCTGGGCGATGTCGAGCACGGACCATTTCTTGCGCCATTCCGGTCCGGGGCTTTGCGGCATCGTCTCGCCCGGCGCGGGGGAGCCGGGGGTGCCGACGCCGAGCCAGAACGTTTCGTTCAACTGATCCCGGTCGATACCAAGCGACAGCGCTCGGCGGAAGTCGGCGTTGGTGAGCCACTTGCGAATTTCGGCATCGCCCGTGTAGCTCTGGTTCACGTGGAACATGAAGTCCGATCCGGCAAAACCGAGATCGAGGTGGACCTTGTAGTTGCCCTTTTCCTGGTTATCCAGCAGCACCGGCAGCTTTCCGAGATCGATATGACGTTCCTGTTCGTCGTAATCGCCGGCCATGGCGCGGAGGTTGATGATCTCCAGGTTCTCGGCCAGCGTGAACTGCACCTTGTCGAAGTAGGGTAGCTGGTTTCCGGCCGAATCGATGGCGTAATAGTAGGGATTGCGCTCCAGCAACCAGATCGCGGTGTTGATCGGGCGGACGGTGCGCCAGGGACCGAGTACCGGGACTTCGGTGTTGAGTTCCCAGTCCTTCTTGAAGTGCAGCATCTGCACCCAATTCTCGAAGCCTTCCCGCTTTGCTCGTGCGTTGACTGCGTCCACCGAGGAGTATTTCGGCAGGAACTGCTTGAGGTAGTGGGCCGGGGCGTAGGAGCCGAAGCTGACCTTGGCCGCCTGGCGCACGGCCTGGCCGCCGCCGAGGGCGGTGTCGCCGGCCATGATGTCCTCGATCAGGTAGTATGGGACATCGAATTCGTAGCGGACGGTTGTTTCATCGACCTTGACCATGCGGCCGGGCTTGCCCTGGGGCTGCATCTCCGGAGTGGGGGTTGGGACGATTTCGGGGTTGCCGTAAATGTCGGCGAACCAGAACATGAAGTCATCGGCGGTAAAGGGCTGGCCGTCGGACCACTTCATGCCCTTGCGCAGGTGCAAGGTGTAGGTCTTGCCGTCGTCCGACAGGTCGTAGCCCTTGGCCATGCAGGGGACGATCTTGCTGCCGTCCGCGCTCCAGTTCAGCGGCTTGTCGGTGGACTGGACGCGGTTGCCGTTCTCACCGTCCCCGGGGCCGGTGAAGGCGCGGCGCCACGTGCCGCCGTATATGCCGATCTGGTCCAGCGGCTGCCAGACCATGGGTTCGGCGGGGATGCGCTGTTCCACCGGGGGCAGTTTGCCGGCCTTGACGAGGTCGGCGAGCATTGGCGCCTCGTTGAACGTCTTGGGCCACTTCGCCGGGTCGGTGATCATGGTGGGACCTTGCAACTCCCCGACCAGGCCCGACGCGGCGAGGTCGGCGGCTTGTGCGACGGCGCCGCGGAGAAATTCCATCGCGGCCGGGCTGGCTGCCAGGGCGGCGAGCATGGCACGGCGAGAGAGCATGGCGGTTGGCATCGACGATTGACCCCCGGTTTTGGTTGCGGAAATCCTACAGTGTGGTGGCGGGGGCGACCAGAGGGTGTGGTGTAACGGTGGTCCCGATCAGGCGCGGTAACGCCTTGGGATCAGGACATTGCATAGGGTGGTCAGCAGCAAGGTCGCAGCCGTCAGGGCGAAGGGCAGCGCGGCTGAGAACGGCCAGTTGCTGTTGGTATTGATTTCCCAGAACACCAGCGGGGCCATCATCTGGAACCGCGTGCCGCCCAGCAGCACCGGCGTGGCGTAAGCGCTCATCCCCAGGATGAACGACAGGATCGCGGCGATCGAGATGCCCGGCAGCGCCCGCCGCCACACCACGCGCCAGAAAGCCCGGGGACGGCACTGCGCCGAGGCCTTGCGCGGCCTCGGAGAGAAGCATGTCGATCCTCTCGAACAAGCCCTGCAGCGTCAGCACCAAGAACGGCAGGTTGACCGACAACGTCCCGATGATCACGGCGGCCGCGGTGAACATCAGTAGCAGAACAGGCTGGCGACGGCGTCCGTCAGCCCGTCCCTGGCGAACAGGATCATCCAGCCCAGGGTGCGAACAGTGCTGCCGACGAACAGCGGCAGGATCACCAGCGGCATCCACAGAGACTTGAACCGGCTGGCCAGCCGCCATGCCAGCGGCATGCCCAACAGGACGCACAGCACCGTCACCACAGTCGCCACCACGGATAGTGATGCGAATCAACTGCCAGTAGAACGGTTCGGCGAAGAAACGCGCGTGGTTCGCGGTCGTCACCGTGTCGATGATCAGCTCGACCTGGTCGTAACTGTTCAGGCTGTCGCGGAACAGCAGCGCCAGCGGGGCCATCAGCATCAGCGGGACCAGGCAGGTGGCTGGCCCAAGCAGGGCGGCGGCCAAAGCCGCCTGCGCCCACCGGTGGTTGATGTGTGCTCGATCGACTTTGTCCACCAGTCGTTCTCGGCCGGCATCGCCTTGGCGGTAACGGCGTAGTCGCGCGGCGGCGGCTGGCTTCCGCGGGCAGAACGAGTGTGTCTACGATATCGGACCGAGACTTCAGGAGCGCGCCATGACCGGGTATGTGTTTCGCAATCTCTCGTTGCTGGAGCCGTCGGTGGGTGAGGCGCGGCCAGGGATGGAGCTGCGCGTGGAGGGTGACACGGTGGTGGAGGTCAGCGACCGCCCCATCGCCGCCGGTGCCGCCGAGGTCGTGGACTGCGGCGGGCGGGTGGTGATGCCGGGGCTGATCGACAGCCATGTGCATGTGATGCTGAGCGAGGTGTTCATCCCGAAGCTGGAGGCGGTGCCGCTGACGCTGGCGACCGGGCGGGCGGCGGCGCTGATGCGCGGCATGATCGATCGCGGATTCACGACGGTGCGCGACACGGGGGGCGCCGACTGGGGCATCCGGCAAGCGGTCGAGGAGGGCAATCTGATCGGGCCGCGGCTGTTCATCGCGGGGCGGGCGATTGGGCCGACGGGCGGTCATTCGGACGCGCGCCGGCGGACGGACGTGTTCGGCTCGCGCTGCCATTGTTGCAATGCCATGGCGTTCTTCGGATGTATTTCGGATGGGCCGAGCGAGGTGCGCAAGGCGGCGCGCGAGCAGATGCGGCAGGGTGCGGACCAGGTGAAGATCATGATGTCGGGCGGCGTCGCCTCGCCTTATGATCCATTGGATTTGCAGCAGTTCAGCGACGGGGAGATTGCAGCCGCGGTTGAGGAGGCGGCGGCGTTCGGACGGTATGTCTGTGCGCATGCCTATACGCCGGAGACGATCACGCGGGCGGCGAAGGGAGGGGTGCGGACGATCGAACATGGGAATCTGATCGATGACACGTCGGCAAAGGCGATGGCGGAGAAGGGCATGTTCCTGATCGCCAATCTGGTTGCCTATTACGCAATGAAGGAGCGTGCGGCGGATTTCGGGATGTCCGGCGAGATGCTGGCCAAGAACGACCTGGTGATCGATGGCGGGCTGCGATCGCTGGAGATCTGCAAGCGGGCCGGCGTGCCTGTGGCCTATGGCACCGACCTGCTGGGGGCATTGCAGGTGGATCAGAGCCGAGAGTTCCTGCTGCGCCGCGAGGTGCTGTCGCCGATCGAGATTATTCGTTCGGCAACGACGATCGGGGCGCAGGTGGTGCGGATGGAGGGCCGGCTGGGCACCCTGGCGCCGGGTGCGTTTGCCGACCTGATCGTGGTGGACGGAAACCCGCTGGAGAATTTAGGGGTGTTGCAGGAGCAGGGGCGCCATCTGGCCGCCATCATGAAGGGCGGACAATTCCACAAGCGCGTGCTGCACTAGCCGGGTGGGGACAGGGGAACGCCGCACGATGCCTCATTACAAGATATGGCTGCTGGACAAGATATGGCTGCTGGCGGCAGCGATGCTGCTGGCGGCGGTGCCGCTCGCCGGTGCGGCGGACAGCGACGCGCCTTCCGCCGCACCCGCCCCTGTCCTGGCGACGGCGCCGGAAGGCACGTTGACCCCCGTCGTTGGCCGCTATGTCCGTGATCCGGACGGCAATGACGTGGGGCGGGTCTGGGATGTGCTGGTCGATGCGGACGGCATCCCGCGGGCCGCGGTCATCGACTATGGCGGCGTGCTTGGAATCGGCAAACGCAAGGTCGCTGTCGCCTGGTCGGCGCTGAAGTTCGGCATGAGCAACACCGGTGACGACGTGACCCTGGCGCTGACGAAGGAGCAGATGGGGGCGATCCCCGACTACCACTACAGCGGCGGTGACGCCACGGTGGGAAACACCGGGGACTCACGATGAGGCAACTTCGCGGATGGGGGCCCTGACGGATGGCGTCCAAGCTTAGCCTGCGTGGCCTCGACGGCGTCAATTTCTTCATCGCGGCGGTGCAGACCGGCTTCGGCGCCTTTGTGGCCGTCTACCTGACGGAGAATCGCTGGACGCCGGAACAGATCGGATTTGCGCTGACGATCGCGACGATATGCGGCCTGGTCAGCCAGGTGCCTGCCGGCGCTCTGGTCGACCGGCTTCATGACAAGCGCCATGCCGTTCAGACCGGCGCGGTCGGCGTTGGGCTGGGGGCGGCGTTGCTCGCGCTGACGCCGACAGAGCCGGTGGTTTACCTTGCGGAGGCGCTGCAAGGGCTGGGCAGCTCCTTGATCGGGCCAGGCATCGCGGCCACCAGCCTGGCGCTGGTCGGACAGCGGGCGTTCAGCGAGCGGGTCGGGCGAAATGCGCGATTCTCCTCAATCGGGAACGGGCTGACGGCCGGCGTCATGGGCGCTGCCGGATCCTATGTCGCGCCGGTTTCGGTGTTCTGGCTGACAGCTGTGCTGACGGTGCCGGTGCTGGTCTCGCTTTCGTTGATCGGGCACGACCGCGGCCGGACTGTCGCAACGACCGCACCTGACAACAAGAAGGATGATGGCGCGCCCTCCCTGGCGGGGTTGAAGGCGCTGCTGCTGGACCGCCGGCTGACCATTTTCGCCGCGTGCATCATCCTGTTCTTTCTGTCCAGCGCGGCGATGCTGCCCATCGCGGCGACCCAGGTCACGAAGCACCATCCGAAGCTGGCGGACGCGATCATCGCCGTCACCATCCTGGTGCCACAGGCGGTTGTGGCGATCATCTCGCCCTGGATCGGCCGCACGTCGGAACACGCGGGGCGGCGGCCAATGCTGCTGTTGGGGTGGGGCCTGCTGCCGCTGCAGGGGATGCTCTATGCGACGCTGCCCGGTCCGGTCGCCCTGCCGCTGAGCCAGGTGCTGAGCGGGGCCAGCGGTGCGGCGTTCGGGGTGATGATGACGCTGGTCGCCGCCGACATCACGCACGGGACCGGCCGCTTCAACCTCACCCTGGGTGCGCTGGGCGTTGCCATTTCGGTCGGCGCGTCGCTGAGCACCAGCTTCGCCGGGGTCGTTGCAAACATGTTCGGCGACCGGTCGGCTTTCATCGGGCTCGCGCTGGCGGGGCTTTGCGGCGTGCTGTTGCTGCTGTTCGCGATGCCGGAGACACGGCCGCGTCCGGTGCCCGCGGTGTCGCCGGGGGGCGGCTGACGGGACGGACGGCGAGCGCATAGGGGCGCGACGGATAGTCTCGTTCTGTTCGCAAATCAGCGCCGCAAATTTACCGGATCTTAATCCGGCCGGGTCAAATTCAGCCGCGAGAAAACGTCGACGATGTTCGTCGCCTCACGACTCTGTTCAGGCTCTGCCGGCGGAAAATCGCCAGCACGGCTAGGGCTTTGCCGCAAAAGAGAGCACCGTGACCGTATCCACATTCACCACCACCGAAATCGCTGGGTTGTCCACGACGACGATTGCGGCACTCTCCTCCACTGACTTCGGGTCACTGGCCGCGACA
This sequence comes from uncultured Pseudomonadota bacterium, assembly GCA_963819005.1. Lineage (GTDB taxonomy): Bacteria > Pseudomonadota > Alphaproteobacteria > Acetobacterales > Acetobacteraceae > Rhodopila. The sequence continues at coordinate 945,915 of CAWFUL010000015.1, read as the reverse complement.
CAGATTGCGGCACTTGCATCCACGCAGGTGGCCGCCCTCAACTCCACCGATATCGGGACGCTGACCAGCATTACCCTGGCTGGCCTCACGTCCGCGGGCGTTGCCGGGCTGACCTCGGCCAACATTGCCGGGCTTGCCTCCACGGCTGCACCGGGCCTGGGGTCGACGGTGATCGCGGCACTTGGGACTAGCGCCGTGGCTGCCCTGGGCTCCGCACAGGTGGTAGGCCTCGGCACCACGAACTTCGCCGGTATGACATCCAGCCAGATCGGCGCGTTGAGCACCAGCGCGGGTACTGGGCGCGTCGACCGAGATAGCGGCGCTGAGTTCGGCGCAGATCAAGGGCCTGACCACGACGGAGATGGGCGCGCTGAGCTCGACGGAGGCGGGCGCGCTGACATCGGCCAACATCGTCGGCCTTAGCTCTACACAGGTCGCGGCCTTCACATCATCGGACATCGGAGCGCTGGCCAGCACGACGGTGGCCGGCCTGACGACCGCGGGGATCGCAGGCCTGACATCGGCCAATATTATCGGCATGGCGTCGACCGCCACGCCGGGCCTGGCGTCGAATCTGATCGGCGCGCTTGCCACAGGCGCGGTCGCCTCGCTTGGTTCCGCTCAGTTGGTCGGGCTTGGTACCACCGCCTTCGCCGGCCTGGGCTCGGCGCAGATCGCCGCGCTGAGCACCACCGCCGTGCTGGGCGCGACGACCGAGATGGCGACACTGAGCGTGACGCAGATCAAGGGGCTGACCACCACGCAGATCGCCGCGCTGAGTTCGACGGAGGCGGGTGCCCTGACGTCGGCCAACGTCGTTGCGCTCAGCGCCGCACAGGTCGCGGCGTTCACGTCATCGGACATCGCCGCGCTGACCAGCACGACGATGGCCGGGCTGAGCACCGCCGGTGTTGCCGGGTTGACGTCGACCAACATCGTCGGGATGGCATCCACCGCCGCGCCGGGCCTGGGGTCGGTCCTGATCGCGTCGCTGGCGACCGGCGCCGTGGCTGCCCTGAGTTCGACGCAGGTGGTCGGACTAGGCACCACGGCCTTCGCCGGACTGGGTTCCGCCCAGATCGCCGCGCTGAGCACCTCCGCGGTGCTGGGTGCGACGACCGAGATGGCGACGCTGAGCTCCAGCCAGATCAAGGGGCTGACCACGACGCAGATCGGCGCGATGAGCTCGACGGAGGCCGGCTCGCTGACCTCGGCCAATGTCGTCGGACTGAGTTCGACCCAGGTCGGTGCGCTGACATCGTCGGACATCGGCGCGCTGACCAGCACCACGGTCGCCGGACTGACCACGGCCGGCATTGCCGGGCTGACCTCGGCGAACATTGCTGGAATGGCTTCCACCGCCACGCCGGGCCTAAGCTCCAATCTGATTGGCGCGCTTGCCACCGGCGCGGTGGCTGCCCTCGGCTCGACCCAGGTGGTCGGGCTTGGGACCACGTCCTTCGGCGGGCTGACGTCCACCCAGATCGCCGCGCTGAGCACCTCGGCGGTGCTGGGGGCGACGACCGAGATGGCGAAGTTGACGTCCGCCCAGATCAAGGGACTGACGTCGACCCAGATCGGCGCGCTGAGCTCGACCGAGGCAGGGGCGCTGACCTCGGCCAACATTGTTGGCTTCAGCTCCGTCCAGGCCGGTGCGCTGACGTCCTCAGACCTAGGCGCGCTGACCAGTACCACGATCGGGGGCATGAGCAGCGCAGGCATTGCCGGGCTGACCTCGACCAACATTGCAGGGATGGCCTCCACCGCCGCACCCGGATTTAGCTCCGTCCAGGTCGCTTCGCTAAGCACTGGGGCGGTCGCCGCCCTTGGCTCCGCGCAACTGGTGGGCCTCGGCACCACGGCATTCGCCGGGTTCGGGTCCGCTCAGATCGCCGCGCTGAGCACCACCGCGGTGCTCGGAGCGACGACCGAGATCGCCGCGCTGACATCCGCCCAGATCAAGGGTCTGACGTCGACACAGATCGGCGCGCTGAGTTCGACGGAGGCTGGCTCGCTGACGTCGGCCAACATCATTGGGCTGAGTTCGACCCAGGTCGGGGCGCTGACATCGTCAGACATCGGCGCGCTGACCAGCACCACGCTGGCCGGCATGGGCAGCGCGGGCGTTGCCGGGCTGACCTCGACCAATATCGCCGGGATGGCATCGACCGCCGCGCCAGGACTTAGCTCCGTCGCCATCGGCGCGTTGAGCACCGGAGCGGTCGCCGCCCTTGGCTCCACGCAGTTGGTCGGGCTTGGCACCACGGCCTTCGCCGGCCTGGGTTCGGCGCAGATCGCCGCGCTGAGCACCACCGCCGTGCTGGGCGCCACCACCGAGATGGCGATGCTGACCTCAGCCCAGATCAAGGGCCTGACGTCGACCCAGATCGCCGCGCTGAGCTCGACCGAGGCGGGGGCGCTGACCTCGGCCAACATCGTCGGGCTGACTTCGACCCAGGCGGGGGCACTGACATCGTCCGACCTCGCGGCGCTGACCAGCACCACGGTGGCCGGACTGACCACCGCCGGCGTTGCCGGATTGACCTCGGCCAACATCGTCGGAATGGCCTCCACCGCCACGCCAGGCCTGACGTCCGGCTTGATCGGCGCGCTGGCCACCGGTGCGATTGCCGCGCTGGCGTCCACCCAGGTGGTCGGGCTTGGCACAGCGGCTTTTGCCGGCCTGGGCTCGACGCAGATCGCCGCGCTGAGCACCACCGCGGTGCTGGGGGCGTCGACCGAAATGGCGGCGCTGACCAGCACCCAGATCAAGGGGCTGACCTCGACCCAGATCGGCGCGCTGAGTTCGACCGAGGCTGGCGCGCTGACATCGGCCAACGTCGCCGGGCTGAACTCGACCCAGGTCAGCATACTGACGTCATCCGACATAGGGGCGCTGACCAGCACCACGGTTTCTGGTCTGAGCAGCGCGGGCGTTGCCGGGCTGACCTCGACCAACATTATCGGAATGGCCTCCACCGCCACGCCAGGCCTGACGTCGGGCCTGATCGGCGCGCTGGCCACCAGCGCGGTCGGCGCCCTTGCCTCGACCCAGCTGGTCGGGCTGGGCACCACGTCGTTCGCAGGCCTGGGCTCGACGCAGATCGCCGCGCTGAGCACCACCGCGGTGCTGGGGGCGACGACCGAGATCGCGGCGCTGACCAGCACCCAGATCAAGGGGCTGACCACCACCCAGATCGGCGCGCTGACCTCGACGGAGGCTGGCTCGCTGACCTCGGCCAACATCGTTGGACTGAGCGCCGCACAGGTCGGTGCATTCACATCAGCGGACATCGGCGCGCTGAACAGCACCACGGTCGCCGGACTAAGCACGGCCGGCATCTCCGGGCTGACGTCGACCAACATCGCCGGGATGGCCTCCACCGCCACGCCGGGCCTGATATCGAGCCGGATCGGCTCGCTCGCCACCGGCGCGGTCGCAGGGCTTGGTTCCACCCAGGTTGTCGGGCTGGGCACCACGGCCTTCGCCGGCCTGAGCTCCACCCAGATCGCCGCGCTGAGCACCACCGCCGTGCTGGGTGCGACGACCGAGATGGCGACGCTGACCGCGACGCAGATCAAAGGGCTGACGTCGACGCAGATCGCCGCCCTGAGCTCGACAGAGGCGGGCGCGCTGACCTCGGCCAATATTGTCGGGCTGAGTTCGACCCAGGTGAGCGCGCTGACGTCATCGGACATCGCCGCGCTGACCAGCACGACGATGGCCGGGCTGAGCACCGCCGGTGTTGCCGGGCTGACCTCGACCAACATCGCCGGAATGGCCTCCACCGCCGCGCCGGGCCTGGGGTCGGTCCTGATCGCGTCGCTGGCGACCGGCGCCGTGGCTGCCCTGAGTTCGACGCAGGTGGTCGGACTAGGCACCACGGCCTTCGCCGGACTGGGTTCCGCCCAGATCGCCGCGCTGAGCACCTCCGCGGTGCTGGGTGCGACGACCGAGATGGCGGCGCTGAGCTCCAGCCAGATCAAGGGGCTGACCTCGACGCAGATCGGCGCGCTGAGTTCGACGGAGGCTGGGGCGCTTAGTTCCTCGAACATCGCCGGCCTGGGTTCGGCCCAGGTCGGTGCGCTGACGTCGTCGGACATCGGCGCGCTGACCAGCATGACGGTCGCCGGGCTGACCACGGCCGGCATAGCCGGGCTAACCTCGACCAACATTGCCGGAATGGCTTCCACCGCCACGCCGGGCCTGAGCTCGGTGCAGATCGCCTCGCTGGGCACCGGCGCCGTTGCCGCGCTTGCTTCCACCCAGGTGGTCGGGCTTGGGACCACGTCCTTCGGCGGGCTGACGTCCACCCAGATCGCCGCGCTGAGCACCTCGGCGGTGCTGGGGGCCACGACCGAGATGGCGAAGTTGACCGCCGCGCAGATCAAGGGGCTGACCACCACCCAGATCGGGGCGCTCAGCTCGACGGAGGCCGGCGCGCTGACATCGGCCAACGTCGTCAGCCTGAGTTCCGCCCAGGTCGCCACGCTAACATCTTCGGACATCGCAGCCCTGACCAGTGCGGTGGTCGCCGGGCTCGAGTCACTGCGGGCGTCGCCGGGCTGACCTCCACCAACATCGCCGGCCTCGCCTCCACCGCCGCGCCGGGACTTAGCTCCGTCCTGGTCGCTTCGCTTAGCGCCGGGGCCGTCGCCGCGCTCGGCTCCACGCAATTGGTCGGCCTCGGGACGACGGCTTTCGCCGGCATTCGGGCTCTGCTCAGATCGCCGCGCTGAGCACCACCGCGGTGCTCGGAGCGACGACCGAGATCGCCGCGCTGACATCCGCCCAGATCAAGGGTCTGACGTCGACACAGATCGGCGCGCTGAGTTCGACGGAGGCTGGCTCGCTGACGTCGGCCAACATCATTGGGCTGAGTTCGACCCAGGTCGGGGCGCTGACATCGTCGGACATCGGCGCGCTGACCAGCACCACGCTGGCCGGCATGGGCAGCGCGGGCGTTGCCGGGCTGACCTCGACCAACATCGTCGGGATGGCATCGACCGCCGCGCCAGGACTTAGCTCCGTCGCCATCGGCGCGTTGAGCACCGGAGCGGTCGCCGCCCTTGGCTCCACGCAGTTGGTCGGGCTTGGCACCACGGCCTTCGCCGGCCTGGGTTCGGCGCAGATCGCCGCGCTGAGCACCACCGCCGTATTGGGTGCGACCACCGAGATGGCGAAGCTGACCGCGACGCAGATCAAGGGCCTGACGTCGGCCCAGATCGCCGCGCTGAGCTCGACCGAGGCGGGGGCGCTGACCTCGGCCAACATCGTCGGGCTGACTTCGACCCAGGCGAGCGCGACTAACGTCGTCCGACCTCGCGGCGCTGACCAGCACGACAGTCGCCGGACTGACCACGGCCGGCGTTGCCGGACTGACCTCGGTCAATATCGTCGGAATGGCCTCCACCGCCACGCCAGGCCTGACGTCCGGCTTGATCGGCGCGCTGGCCACCGGTGCGGTTGCCGCGCTGGCGTCCACCCAGGTGGTCGGGCTTGGCACAGCGGCTTTTGCCGGCCTGGGCTCGACGCAGATCGCCGCGCTGAGCACCACCGCGGTGCTGGGGGCGTCGACCGAAATGGCGGCGCTGACCAGCACCCAGATCAAGGGGCTGACCTCGACCCAGATCGGCGCGCTGAGTTCGACCGAGGCTGGCGCGCTGACATCGGCCAACGTCGCCGGGCTGAACTCGACCCAGGTCAGCATACTGACGTCATCCGACATAGGGGCGCTGACCAGCACCACGGTTTCTGGTCTGAGCAGCGCGGGCGTTGCCGGGCTGACCTCGACCAACATCATCGGAATGGCCTCCACCGCCACGCCAGGCCTGACGTCAGGCCTGATCGGCGCGCTGGCCACCAGCGCGGTCGGCGCCCTTGCCTCGACCCAGCTGGTCGGGCTGGGCACCACGTCGTTCGCAGGCCTGGGCTCGACGCAGATCGCCGCGCTGAGCACCACCGCGGTGCTGGGGGCGACGACCGAGATCGCGGCGCTGACCAGCACCCAGATCAAGGGGCTGACCACCACCCAGATCGGCGCGCTGACCTCGACGGAGGCTGGCTCGCTGACCTCGGCCAACATCGTTGGACTGAGCGCCGCACAGGTCGGTGCATTCACATCAGCGGACATCGGCGCGCTGAACAGCACCACGGTCGCCGGACTAAGCACGGCCGGCATCTCCGGGCTAACGTCGACCAACATCGCCGGGATGGCCTCCACCGCCACGCCGGGCCTGATATCGAGCCGGATCGGCTCGCTCGCCACCGGCGCGGTCGCCGGGCTTGGTTCCACCCAGGTTGTCGGGCTGGGCACCACGGCCTTCGCCGGCCTGAGCTCCACCCAGATCGCCGCGCTGAGCACCACCGCCGTGCTGGGTGCGACGACCGAGATGGCGACGCTGACCGCGACGCAGATCAAAGGGCTGACGTCGACGCAGATCGCCGCCCTGAGCTCGACAGAGGCTGGCGCGCTGACCTCAGCCAACATCGTCGGACTGAGTTCGACCCAGGTCGCGGCGTTCACGTCATCGGACATCGCCGCGCTGACCAGCACGACGATGGCCGGGCTGAGCACCGCCGGTGTTGCCGGGCTGACCTCGACCAACATCGCCGGAATGGCCTCCACCGCCGCGCCGGGCCTGACATCCAGTCACATCGGCGCGCTGACGACCGGCGCGGTCGCGGCCCTGGGTTCCACCCAGGTGGTCGGGCTTGGCACCACCGCCTTCGCCGGCCTGGGATCGGCCCAGATCGCCGCGTTGAGCACCACCGCGGTGCTGGGCGCGACGACCGAGATGGCGACGCTGAGCTCCAGCCAGATCAAGGGTCTGACCACGACTCAGGTCGCCGCGCTGAGTTCGACGGAGGTTGGGGCGCTGACGTCGGCCAACGTCGTCGGACTAAGCTCGAACCAGGTCAGCACCCTTACGTCAGCGGACATCGGCGCGATGACCAGTGTCACGATCGCCGGGCTTAGTGCCGCGGGCGTCGCCGGGTTGAACTCGACCAACATCGTCGGAATGGCGTCGACCGCTGCGCCGGGTCTGACTTCGGTGTTGATCGCTTCGCTGGCCACGGGCGCCGTCGCCGCCCTGGGTTCCACCCAGGTGGTCGGGCTTGGCACCACGTCTTTCGCCGGGCTGACTTCCAGCCAGATTGCCGCTCTGAGCACCACCGCCGTGCTGGGCGCGAGCACCGAGATGGCCAGGTTGACCGCCGCCCAGATCAAGGGCCTGAGCACAACCCAGATCACGGCGCTTAGCTCAACGGAGGCCGGGGCGTTGACATCGGCCAATGTCGTTGGGCTCAGCTCGACCCAGGTCGGAGCGTTCACGTCATCGGACATCGCTGCCCTGACGAGCACCACGATGGCTGGGCTGACGACGGCCGGCGTCGCCGGGCTGTCCTCGACCAACATCGCCGGCCTCGCCTCCACCGCCGCGCCAGGGCTCAGTTCGGTCCTGATGGCAGCGATGGCAACCGCCACGGTCGCTGCCCTCGGGTCCACCCAGGTGGTGGGCCTCGGGACCGCTGGCTTTGCGGGACTTGGGTCGGCTCAGATCGGCGCCCTCAGCACCACCGCGGTGCTGGGAGCGACCACCGAGATGGCGACTTTGACCTCGAACCAGATCAAGGGCATGACCACCGCCCAGATGGGTGCCCTCAGTTCGACGGAGGTGGGCGCGCTTACGTCCACCAACATCGCCGGTCTGAGCTCGACCCAGGTCGGTGCGTTGTCCTCGACGGATGTCGGTGCACTGTCCAGCACCACCGTCGCCGGCCTCAGCAGCGCTGCCATCCCGGGACTGACCTCGTCCGATGTCACCGCGCTCAACTCCACCAATATCGTCGGACTGACGCCGCTGCAATTCATGGCGCTGACAACGACCGCGATTGCCGGACTGAGCGCAAGCGAGGCGCCCGTGGTCGGCACGGCGCAACTGTCGGATCTGTCCAAGACGCTGTTCGCCGCGCTTCCGACATCCGCGGTGGACGTGCTGACATCGACACAGCTGTCAAACCTGACAACGACGGAGATAACGGGGTTCACGTCAACCCAGATCGGAGCACTGACAACAACGCAAATGGGATACTTCAACGCAACGGAAGCAGCGTCGTTCACCAGCACGCAGATCACATATATGACCGCGGCCCAGAACGCCGCGCTCTTCTTCCACTAAGACACGCCGAGACGAATAAAGGATCGGGTTCGCAATGGCAGGCGGACCCGATCCTTCGGCATCACCATTCCAACTGTCCCGCCGTCAAAATCGTTGTTTGCCGAAATGGTGGCGTATGCAGCTCGATTAGAAGAGGCGTAAGCGCCGCCGTCGAGAGATGTCGGGCAAAACGGGCTAATGCCAAAATCGGTCCCGCTCGCTGATATGAGAAAAGCTCATGAATGACTTAGCAAATCCCGGCCGCCTGAATTGCAGCGACGACGCCGACTTGCGGTTGTCGCAGGCCGATAGTCCCGCGTTCGATCCCGCATATGCCGCCGCACGGGACATTGCGCATGCCGGCTGCGGGGCGGTGGAACTGGTTAGCGCCGCGGAACGGATGGTCGCCGAAGGCAAAGCCGGCACCGCGCTCATGTTCTACGAGACATGGCTGCGGAATCATCCGTCCGATCCTCTGCTGTACGTCGCATACTTCAACTACGGCACGTTGCTCAGTCAAACCGGTCATCCAGAGCGAGCGGCGCTCGCGCTTGCCGAGTTGCTCCGGCTCGATCCCTCGTTTTTGCCGGCCTATGTCAATACGGGGTTGGCGCTGGAACGTCTTGGCCGCCTGGATGAAGCGGTTGGGCACTGGATGTATGCGGCTGCCTCGGTCGATCCCAAGTGGCTTCCTGACATCAACACAGCGGCGCTGAAGCATCTTGGCCGCGTCTTCAAGTCCGTGGGGGAGGTCGGCCGAGCGGAGACGGCTCTGGCGAGGTGTCTGGAGGTGGATCCGCGGCAGCACGATGTCATTCAGCACTGGATCGCGGTGCGCGAGATGCAGTGCAAATGGCCGGTCATCGTGCCGTGGGCGGGACTGACGGCAGTTGATATCATGGCGGCGTTGTCGCCGTTGGCCGCGGCCATTCATACCAACGACCCGATGTTTCAACTGGCGCGGGCAAGCCGCGGGCTCGAGCGGGATTTTGTGACCTCGCCGATATCCGGCATGGGCCGGCGCTGGCGGGAGCCGGAACGATTGGTCGGAGTCAGGCGGCCGTTGCGCATCGGCTACGTCTCACCCGACTTGCGGGAACACGCGATCGGCTTCCTGACGGCCGAGATCTTTGAACTGCACGATCGCAACAAGGTCGAGGTCTTCGCGTATTATTCCGGCCGTGGCCGGCCTGACGCGCTGCAAGAGCGGATCAAGCGGACAGTTGACCACTGGCGCGACATCGTCGGTTGGCCGGAGGGTAAAGCCGCGCAGAAGATTGTTGACGATGAGATCGACGTCCTGGTGGATCTCGGCGGTCATACCGGGGATTCACCGGCGCGGGTGTTTGCCATGCGCCCTGCCCCGGTCATCGTGAACTGGCTTGGTTATCCCGGCAGCATGGGTACGCCGTATCACCAGTATATCATTGCCGATCAGACAATTATCCCAAGAAGCCACGAGAAATACTACAGCGAGCGGGTGGTGCGGCTGCCTTGCTATCAACCGACCGACCGCAAGCGGATCTGCGCGGCGCCGCCAACCCGGAAGGAAGTTGGCCTGGCTGACGACGCCATGGTGTATTGTTGCTTCAACGGCACGCAGAAGATCACGCCGGCGATGTTCCGGCGGTGGATGGCAATCCTTGCGCGCGTGCCGCATTCCGTTTTGTGGCTGCTGTCATGCGATGCACCGACGGACCAACGGCTGCGGCAACAGGCGGCCGGACTCGGCATCGACCCAAAACGGTTGATTTTCGCTGTGCGCAAGCCCAATGCGGAGCATCTGGCGCGCTATCCTCTGGCGGATCTCTTCCTTGATACCTCGCCGTACAGCGCGCACACGACTGCTTCGGATTCGCTTTGGATGGGCGTCCCGGTCCTGACCATGACGGGACACAGCTTCGCTTCCCGTGTCTGTGCCAGTCTGGCGCGATCGGTGGGATTGCCCGACCTCGTCTGCGACAACCCCAGGGACTACGAGGACCTCGCCGTGGAACTTGGACGGAACGCAGAGTTCGCTCCTCGGCCTTCGGCAACGGCTGCGTGCGAGCCGGAATCGCTGCACCCTGTTCGACACGCCTCTGCTGGTGAACCGGCTGGAGGCGCTTTATAGCGAGATGTGGAACGATTACCGTTCGCACAGGCTGCCCGAACCGGATCTGACAAATCTCGCCGTCTACGAAGAAATTGGCGCGAGCCTCGACCATGAAACGATCGAGAATTGCGATTTCGATAGCTACGAGCGGATTTACATCGACGCCCTCGCGCAGCGCGACGCGGTCTCGGCGATCCCGTCTGACCACCGGCTCTGGACGAAGGCTCAAGGGCCGGCCTGATGCCTGGCACTCCGTCACGCCGTCCCATGCGTAGATCCGGCCGAAACCATCCGGTCTCCGGTCATCCGGATAACCGCGCACCGGATCATGCGGGCGCCGGGGCGGGTGGCGGTCGCGGTAATCGTGTAGGCGTGGCCGATTGTGCCACCGGGCGGGCCGGCGGATGCTCGCGCCGTCAGAGTCGTTTCGACCGAGGTCCCATTCGAAGCTGGATCTGGCGCGCCCCGGCATGGCGCAGGACCAGGGGGGAGGGTGTCGCTTATGGTGAGGAGTTCGAGAATCATGATGCGGCAGCGATAGCCGGTTCCGCCGGAGGCGGCGCAGGCGGTGGCCATGTCACGTTCGAGATGAGGCGGCGGTCGAGGCGTTCGCCGCTTTCGGCTTCAAGGCGGCGGGCGCGTTGCAGGGCAGGGGCGGAGGTCAGCCCGTGTTCGGCGAGGATGCCCGGGATGGCGGACGCGCCGGTCTGGGTCGGTCGCGAGGCGGACTGTCCGGTGGTTTTTCTGTCACGAGTTGCACACGCCGAGGACACGCTTGGCGAAAGAGCCGGAGAAATCCTGGTCGACGTCGTCCTGCATGGCGGCGAAGGTGATCTGGCTGCCTTTCCATTCGTGAAGTGAGGGTGGGTAGCCGCGATCGGCGCAGATATCGCTCGCATTCCGAAAGCCCTGAACCAAGACCGCCAACCAGCGCCGTAATGAATCCTATTTCAAAACATTACGTCGCACGAATCAATAGGCTTGGCGGGTGCGCAACCGGCGAGAAAGAGGCTGAGCAGGACTGTGGAAAAGGCGAGTGGGTGCATTCACGGCTGCTCCGGCCATTGTTTGGCTTGTTTATCGAACAGACCATGAATTCGCAATTTTCGCACACGAGCGCTGCGTCGGCGGGCCGGGCAGCGCGCGCCGGGGTGCATGGTTCGGCGGTGTCGGAAAGCTGGCGGACGGGTGGTCTAGGCGAGCAGGTCGGCGAATTCGGGGTTGCGCTGGATGAAGCCGGCGATGAACTCGCATTCCGGAATGACGCGCAGACGGCGCGTACGGATGTCCTGCAGCACCGAACGGGCGAGTTTGCTGCCGATGCCGCGGCCGTTGAGGGCGGCGGGGACCTCGGTGTGGAGCAGCGTTATTTGGTCACCGTGGCGGGCATACGTGACGAACGCGGTTTCGCCGTCGACAGGCATTTCGTAGCGGTCTCGGGCGGGGTTGTCGGTTGCGTCGGACATCCTGACCTCCTTGTTGGGCGTAGTATGGGGATTAGGGCGCGGCGAGTTAAGTGGGGCTCGGCTCGCGCTTTGGCGGGCCGGCCTGATATAGCGGGCGGATGATGGAGGCGATTGATGGGCGCGGGTGCGACATATCGATTGGCGGGCCGAATCTTGCGCACCTGGCGCTGACGGCGATCCGGTCGGCGCCTCCGGGTCAGTCGTGCGTGGTGGCTCACCTCGGTCAGCCGCTGGATGGGCAGATCGCAAAGTTGTCGGGGCACAGCCGCTGGCGACGCTGAGGGCGGTCGAGGGGTAGTATCTTCGTTCGGCGGATGTTCTCTTGGTTACGGAGCAAGTGGCTATGCAAGGCAACGTTCCGTGGCCTGTCGGGACTTAACCGCAACAAATCCGCCGAGCCTTTGTCACAGTCGGGCTATTGTCACGCAGGATGGACGCGGCGGCGCTCCTGAGTTGGACCGGCGAGTGATCGTCCTCCGGGCTCCGCGACCGGCCGCCGCGCCGGGAACGCCGGGTTTGACGGCGGGCGATATGGCGGAGTTTCGTTTCCGCGTGGCGCAACCTCTTGCGTCACGCCGCCGCCTCCGGTATCAGCGCCTGCATGTTTTCTGGCGCGCCCTTATTTCGGCCGACTTTTGACGCCCCGGCGTCAGCGTCGGCGCGCCTGCCGTTGTCCGGCCTGCTCCTCCTTCGACTTAGCCGCCCCTGAGCGTCTCGCCGGGTTGATGAACGCCGGCTCGCTCAGGGGGACCCCTGAGGCTACAGTCGCGTCACCATCCGAGGAACAATTCCCATGAGTATCACCCATCCCAGCTTCGGCAAGCTGGACGACGACCGCATCATCATCTTCGACACCACACTGCGCGACGGCGAGCAGTCGCCGGGCTTCTCCATGAACATCCATGAGAAGATCCGGATGGCGGAGGCGCTGACCGAACTGGGGATCGACGTGATGGAGGCGGGGTTCGCAATCGCCTCGGTCGGCGATTTCGAGAGCGTCAAGGCGATCGCGGAAAGCGTCGGGCAGCGCGACGACACGCCGGTGATCGCAAGTCTGGCGCGGGCCGGTCAGATGGATGTGCTTCGCGCGGCGGAGGCGCTGAAGGCGGCCAAACGCCGGCGCATCCACATCGTGATCGCGACTTCCGATCTGCACATGAAGCACAAGCTGCGACTGACGCCCGATGAGGTGGTGGAGCAGACGATTTCTTCCATTACGCTGGCGCGGCAGCACGCCGATGACGTGGAATGGTCGGCCGAAGACGCGACGCGCAGTGACCCGGACTTCCTGTGCCGCGCGGTGGAGGCGGCGATCAAGGCCGGAGCGACCACGATCAACCTGCCTGATACGGTCGGCTACGCGCTGCCGGCCGACATGGTGCGGATGTACGAAAACATCCGCAACCGCGTGCCCGGCATCGAGAAGGTCGTGCTGTCCACGCATAATCACAACGACCTGGGGATGGGCGTGGCTAACACGCTGGCCGCGATCGAGGCGGGCGCCCGCCAGGTCGAGACCACGATCAACGGGATCGGTGAGCGGGCCGGCAACGCGTCGCTGGAAGAAATCGTGATGGCGATCCGGACGCGGCAGGACGCGATCCCTCGCAGCAATAACATCAAGACGACAAGCCTGCTGAAGGTATCGAAGCTGCTCGCGACGATCACCGGGTTTGACGTGCAGCCGAACAAGGCGATCGTGGGGCGCAACGCCTTCGCGCACGAGGCCGGCATCCACCAGGACGGCGTGCTGAAGAATGCCGCGACGTACGAGATCATGACGCCTGAGAGTGTCGGCTGGGCCAAGAACAGCCTGGTGCTGGGCAAGCATTCGGGGCGCGCGGCGTTCCGCGATAAGCTGAATACGCTGGGCTATAAGGTGGGGGACAATCAGCTGAATGACGCGTTCCGCCGGTTCAAGGACCTGGCGGACCGCAAGAAGGTCGTGTTCGACGAGGATCTGGTCGCTCTGGTCGATGACGAGGTTATGCGCGACCACGAGCGCATCCGGTTTTCGTCGCTTGATCTGCATGCGGGATCTAAGCACCCGGCGCGGGCGGAACTGGAACTGGAGATCGACGGCAACGTGCGGACGGCGACCGCCAGCGGCAACGGGCCGGTGGATGCGACGTTCAATGCGATCCAACAGATCTTCCCGCATCAGGCGAACCTGGTGCTGTTCTCGGTCGGGGCGGTGACCGAAGGCACGGACGCGCAGGCGAAGACGACGGTGCGCCTGGAGGAAAACGGCAAGATGGTGGATGGCCAGGGTGCGGACGCCGATACGATCGTGTCAGCGGCTCGGGCCTACGTTCATGCGCTGAACAAGCTGCTGGTCAAGCGCGAGCGGACAGAACCGGCAGCACTGTCTGCCTGATCCGATAGGGCGGATGCCGGCGTCTGCAGGGACTTTCCCCTGGGACGGCGGCATCGGCCGCTACGGGCCAGCTTTGGAGCTGAGTCCCGGAACAGTCTCTTCCACAACCGGTCCAAGTCCTGCAAGTTACCTCGTCATGGAGTTCCATCCATGAGGTGGCGTAGCTTGAGGTCAACCGACGGATGTCCCGGTCTTTTCCATCCGCCGAAGCGGTTCATCGACTGCTGTTGGTGGTCGGGGTGGTGGTGCCTGCCACCCTCTTTGCCGGGGCTGCGTGGAAAAGCCGAATTCGACACCCTTCGCGAAGGAGATGCCACGCTCCTGCATGCGATCGCGTTGGTAGCGGACTCCATTCATGGCGAGATAGAAACGGCGGAGACCGCTTCGGTCGCGGTTGCGGACCACATCCGAGGGCTCGACTGGAGCGAGATCGGACGGCCTGAAACGAGCGAGTTTCTTGCTCACCTCCGTGCCTCGTCCACGCACATCGACGCGATTTGGATCGCTGACCGGAACGGCACGGTTCGGGCAGCCAGCAAGCCCTGGGAACCCGGAACCCAGATCGCGGAGCGGGCATTCTTCCAGATCGATCGAGATGCCGGACTTCTATGTCAGCGCCATGTTCGCGGCGGGATCGAACCAGCCGTTGTCGCTTGCGGTCATTCGCCATCGCGACAATGGCGACGGCACGATTCACACGGAGCTCGATCACGGCTATCTGGCGCATCTGTTCGCCGACGCGACGCAGCTGCCCCACGACGGTCTCCTTGTCGGGGCGGATGGCGAAATCCTGGGTGGGATGGAGCACGGCGGCGCGCTGTCTTCATCTTCCCCCAACGAACCGCTGTTGCAGCATATCCTGGCTCAACCCGGCGGAAGCTCGTTCTCCGGGCAATCCGTCTTCGGCCCGCGGAACGAACGGCGATATGCGTACGAACGGATTCCAGGTTATGCCGCATGGGTGGCGGTTGCCGTTGACCAGGACGCGATCCTGCGGCGTTGGTATTTCGATCTGGCGGAATACGGCGCCGCCGCCGCGGTGTGGTCGGCCGCACTGCTGATCGCGTCCTGGCTAATCATCCGGCACGCGCGTGCGGAACTCGCGGCCCACGAACAAGATCTGGGCCGCCAAACTGCTGAGCGCGAGCGGACCGAGGGAATGCTGCGGCAATCACGCAAGCTGGAGGCAATGGGCCAGCTAACGGGTGGCGTCGCCCATGATTTCAACAATCTGCTCTCGGTTATCATCGTCAATGCCGAGTTCCTGCTCGAGGCGATGGAGGATCGCGAGGCCCTGGCGGACCAGGCGCGCGACATCCTGAACAGCGCATTGAGCGGGGCTGAACTGACGCGCCGGCTGCTCATCGTTGCGCGCGAGCAAGAGCTGCAACCTCGGCCCCTTGATCTGAATGCGTTGTTGCCTGGTCTTGTGGCAATGCTTCGCCGGACGCTGGGCGATCTTATTCAGATCAACACGACCCTGGCGCCGGATCTGTGGTTGACGCTCGCGGATGCGTCGCAGGTGAGCGATGTGGTGCTCAATCTTGCACTCAACGCGCGCGATGCGATGCCGGATGGGGGCGACTTGACGATCGCGACCTTCAACACGCAGTTCGACGCTCGGATCGCAAACGCTTCCAGCGACACCGGCGACGACGACTATGTTGTGCTGTCTGTGGCGGATACGGGCACCGGTATGCCTCCGGACATCGTGGAGCGCGCGACAGAGCCGTTTTTCACGACCAAACCACCGGCCTCCGGTTCGGGCCTTGGCCTCAGCATGGCCTATGGGTTCGCCAGACAATCGGGGGGGCATCTCGTTATCGAGAGCCAGGTCGGAATCGGCACAACGATCAGGCTTTATCTGCCCCGGGCCAGGGACAACGCCGGAAGTGCGGCCGATACGAACGACGCACGCGGTGAGGAGCGGGATGGGCTGGGTGGCGACGAACTTATCCTGCTTGTCGATGACAATCCCACCCTACGATCATTGGTGCAACGCCGGCTGATCGTGCTGGGCTACAGGGTTACCCTGGCTGCAGACGGCCCATCCGCATTAGCGATCATCAGATCTCCGGAGCCGATCGATCTGTTGCTTACCGACGTGGCAATGCCAGGCGGTATGTCGGGCTATGAGCTTGCGGAGGCGGCGCGCGGACAAAGGACGAATCTGAAAGTTCTTTTCATGACGGGTTACGCGGGGGCTGTGGCTACGGGCCGCGACGCGCCCATGCATCCTGGCCCCGTGCTACGCAAACCGTTTCGGCAACAGGATCTTGGGAAGGCAGTGCGCGCGGCATTGGATTCGGATGCGACCAGCGTGTGATTCAAACGGGTTGACGCTCATCATAGGATCCAACCGGGAAACGCGCCGGTTCGCCGGGGACCTCGTAGCGCGCTGCGTCATCGCCTTCTTTGAAGTGGGCGGTCTCGCGACGAATAGAATTTGCTCCGTGATCGGCGCTTTAGCGTAGCCGGTCTCAATACGCGCTAGTTGTAGCCCCAGAACCCGCTTGCGCCGGTCGCTGGGCCTCTGTTTGACGGACCGTAGTATGTACCTGATGTCGGTACGCCTGGTGTGGCGCCGGTGTCGTTCGCGAATGGTGTCGCCGGTTGTTGCACCGGAGGTGGTGCCACGCCCGGTCCCGTGATGCCGAGGGCCTGCGGACTGCCCGAGCACGCAGTCAACACACTCAGGGACATGAGGATCAGAAAAAAGCGCATGACAGGACGGTGCATGATCCAGTCTGGGATGTCCATGCAGTCATGCACAAGAGTATCGTTTGTCAGGCTGCGGTATCCGTCCAATGGTGACAATGCCGTTTGTATCTGATGGGTGCGCCGGCGGCTGGAAGCTTGATGCCGCAGCTCGATTGGCGTGATCTTGCGACCAACGGCGCGCCTGCTGTCATCGGCCGGACAATCCGGGTCAGCGGCTGGCTGCCACGGCCGGACCTGGGCGGCCGCCGCATGTTGGTGGCGGAGCCGCCTTGTTCCCCAGGATGTTTGCCTGGCAATGCCGCCGCGCGGATCGAGATTACTGCTGGCGTCCAGCCAGGTGACGATATGGTGGTGCTGGAAGGGGTGCTGCGGCGTCCGGGTGGCAGTTGGCGGCTGGAGGCGGCACGTCCGACTGGGATTGCTGGGCGGGAATTATGCCAGGGTGTTTGCCATCAGCATTCCTTGGTTTCATTGCAGCAATGTTGTCGCTGTAGGGCTGTCCCACCGCCAGCATTGCGATCCCGGGACGATCTGGACGCCGCCCACCCAACGCGGCGGCGGTGTCAGCGACAGATAGTCGGTGATCCCGGCCAGGACGTTCCGGCCCAGATCGCTGATCGTCAGGCGCTCGCAAGGCCATGCGCGGTTGCCGCCGTCGAACATCGCGGTGAAGACCGGGGCGGTTGTTCGTTTCATGCCCTGGATGATCCGCCAGAACATGATGTCGCCGAGCCATGGCAGGGGCTCGCGTTCGTGCATGAGGGAGGAGAAGAGTTGCCCGACGGTTTTGGGGCTGTCCGACAGCAGTTGTAGCGTCAGCCGTTCGGTCAGGCTCAGGCCGTCGGTGGTCCAGGGCAGTTCCTGGCAGTGCCGGAGAACCGCGCGCGCCATATCCGGAAGGGCTTTGATGCCGGCAGTGGCCAGGGCCGCAAGCGGCGTTGGATCAGGGGCACGCAGCAGGCACCAGACTGACCGGGCGGCTGTCAACTGGCGCCGGGTGATAGCGCGGCGCGTGGTCCAGAGCAGGCGAAGCGCCTCGGGCGGCAGTTGGCCGAGACCGATGAAGCGGGCGGCGCCGGGAAAGTGGTTGGCGGTGACGAGTTCCAGGACCTGGGGCGGCTTGTCGGCGAACTGCGCCAGACAACGGGCGAAGACGAGCTGGTCGTAGCTGTCATGCTCGAACCAGAGCACGACGCGTTCGTAGCGTTCGGCGGCGGTGCGCAGGCTGGATTCCTCGTGCTGCAGCCTGGCCGCGGTTTCGGTGGGATCGCGTCCGTAGAACTCCGCGACGAAGGTTGTGCGGCGTTGCAGCCAGTCATCGGTATTTGTGACCGGGCCCTGGCAGAACGGGTTCGAGTATTCCAGAAAGTCTCCGGTAAAGCCTGCTTCGCGGAGGGTGTTTTTGATGTCTGATCCGCAGCGGATGTGCAGGGTCTTTACGTCCTGATCCGGGGCGGTGTCGCTTCGGACGGCAATGGCGGCTTGCCGCATCGACGCAATGTGGGATTTCAGTTTTGCCCAGCTTGGAAGGTGGGCCTCACGGGCGATCACCCGTTGTGCGTCGCTTAGCCGCGGTGTTTGAGCGTCATTGGACCTGGCGGGATGGTGTTGGTGGAACCGTGACCGAGCCTGGGGGTCGCCCGCCGAAATGGCGCGTTGAAGGTCCCTTGCACGTTCCTGCTGCTCCGCGAAATCGAGCCGGAAAGGCGACGGCGGCTGGAGATTTGACATTGGCACCTACCACTTGGGGTTACTTCAAGTATTCTACGATTGTATTGGCGGCGTCACGGCGCGCGTCACCGACACGTGAGAGGTGTGGGACAATTGCACGGTGCAGCACCGGGCGATCCAGGACTACGATATGCCGCTGCGGCGGTTGATGCACCGGACGACGATGGGCGGCGCGGGGCCGGTATGAGCATGGGCTGACGAGGCGTTCGTACAGGCGTCCGTTTGGTATCAGGTCCGCTCTGACAGTCCGCGAGCCGGCACTGGGTATCGTGACGTCCCCCTGTCATCTGGAACCGCGCGGCACTTGATCCAACCACCCCGCTTCGTCGTAACGAGCAACGGGACAGCCGAACCGGACGTGTCCATCGCGTAGAGGAAACACACGTGCGTCGATTAATTTTGATGCTGTTAAGTGTAGCCGGCTTGCTGACCGGTTGCGACCGGAGTTCCGCGCGGACTGACCTTGGCGGTCGTCCGGCGTTGGATCCCCTGACCTTCTTTACCGGGCATGTGCGTTCCTGGGGTGTTATGGAGGATCGCTCGGGCGCCCCGACGGGCTGGATCGTGACCGATTGCCAGGGTCAGTCGGACGGGGCGGACCATCTGCGCATGATTCAGCACCTGACGTTCCAGAACGCGCCGCCGGAGGAGCGGACCTGGACGATGTCGCGGATCGACGCGCGCCGTTTCGAGGCTACGGCCAGCGATATGGTCGGGTTGGCCAAGGGGGACGTCAACGGGCGGATGTTCCATTGGAAATGGATACTGGCCGCGGCGCCGGGCGAGCGGCCGATGGCCGTGACGATGGAGCAATGGATGTACCGGCTGGACGACGGGTCGGTGATGATCCGCAGCACCGTCAGCAAGCTTGGCGTGATTCTGTCCGAGGTTTCCGAGGTATTCCGGAAGGTTTAAGCGCTTTGGAGCTGCTGCGGAGGGGGTAGACCTTGAACGGTCCGGATGGAATGAACGCGACACACAGCTCGCGTCATTTCTCAGTATTCATTTCAGCAACGCGACCTATCAGACCGGAGATCTGATAGGTCGCTAGCCGAGCCTCTGGGCTTAACCAATTCCGGACACACTCGACCCCAGCCGAGCTACACATTCGCCCGGCTGCGCTGTTGCAGATACAACCAAGTCACGCCGCACTGCCCGATGCCGAACCTACGGGTAGCGTGATCCGGAATGAGACTGGTCGGGGTCTTATGCTTTCTTCAGCAGGAAAAGAACGGCACCGGCCGAACCGATCAAGATCCAACCCCAAACGATGAATGGCATGTCCTGTCCCTCCATACTTACTTGCCAAAAGGTATATGACAAAAGCGTCCCGCGTGGCAATACGAAATCACGTGGCCGCCGCCAGCCCACGATATGTCCGCCAATGCGGATCCGGTCAACTACGACACTCGGCCTTGGCGTCCTCGATAAGGGCGGTACTTCAGCTATCGAGCAGCGCCCGTCCCTACTGGCCCTTGCGGAATTGTTCGGCGGTGGGGGCGCTCGCTAGATCAGTACCCGGCGGCATCTGATCGCTGCCTGCTGATGGTCAACGTCCGGCTCCGGGTCGTTACGGACCGATGAGCGTGCAGCGATCGGCACTTGTGAGGACATCGTTAACCAATACGTGAATAATCCATCCGGACTGTAACTTGAGCAAGCCTGCGAAGCGGGGATCATTTCATCGTGGCGAGGCTACGACGGCCGGCCGGGAAACCGGCGGCGGGACGGAGTCCGGGCCGAAACACCATCCGCGAGCAATAGACGGGTGGAGCATCAGGGAGCTGGACATGTCGGGTGTGACGAGGGGTGCGCGCACGCCGCGCATCAAGTCTGTTCAAACAACGAGTTTGTTGCTTATTTTTATCATCTGTGTCGTGAACTACATGGACCGCGGCACGCTGTCGGTGGCAAATCCGCTGATCCGCAATGAACTTGGTCTGTCCGTTGCGGAAATGGGTGTGCTGCTGTCGGCATTCCTCTGGCCGTATGCCTTCACGCTTCTGGTGGCCGGGGCGATCGTCGATCGGGGCAAGCCACGGCGGGTGCTGGCGATTTCGTTGATCGTCTGGTCGCTGGCGCAGGGGCTGGCGGGGTTCGTTGGCAGCTATGGGCAGTTCCTGCTGGCGCGCGCCTTCCTGGGGGTCGGCGAGGCGCCGATGTTTCCCACGGCCGCACGGGTGGTGAAGGACTGGTATCACGAGGGCGATCAGGCGCTTGGGGTTGGCATCTGGAACGGGGCGCCGTCATTGGGGACGGCAATCGCTCCAGCGCTGCTGACTCCGCTGATGCTCCTCCTCGGGTGGCGTTGGATGTTCGTGGCGATGGCGGTGGTCGGGGTGGTGCTGGCGGTGGTCTGGTATGCGGTCTACCGCGATTTCGACGCGGCGACGCTGGATACGCAGGACCGGCACTACCTTTATGGCCATGACGCCGAAGTCCCGGAGGAGCAACCGGTTCACGCCGCAGCGTGGGGCCGGTTGTTCCGCTTCCGAGCGACTTGGGGTCTGATTTTGGGGTTCTTCGGGAATGTCTATATCGGCTGGCTGTTCATAGCGTGGCTGCCGGGATACCTGGAGATGCAGCGGCACATGAGCATTCCGAAAACCGGTTTTGTGGCCTCGGTACCGTTCCTGTTCGGCTTGGTCGGCAGCATCCTGGGAGGATGGCTCGCCGACCGGCTGACGCGGCGCGGCGTCACGCCGATCGCCAGCCGGAAGTGGCTGACGGTGACCGGTCTGGTGATGATGTCGCTGGCAACGTTCGTGGCGGCGGAGACACCGAGCAACATTATCGCCGTGGCGTCGATCTCGGTGGCGGTGTTCTTTGGGTTCAGTTCATCCGGGACATCGTGGTCGCTGGCGAATGCCTGCGCGCCGCCCGCTTTTGCCGCCTCGCTCGGGGCGATCATGGACTTCGGCGGATTCATCGGCGGAGCGCTGGCGCCGATGGTGACGGGGTTCGTGGTGCAGGCCACCGGATCGTTCGAGCCGGCTTTGCTGGTCGCGGGCGCGGTGGGACTGTGTTCCGCGGCGGCTTACGTGGTGTTGATTACGCCGGAGCCGATTCCGAGCCGCGCGCTGGCGGCTGGATACGCCTGAACAACAATCGGGTTGGCATTGCTGACGCCGTCGAAGGTTATCGATGGCGTCAGCTTTGGGGGCGATCATGGATTTCGGCGGGTTCATCGGTGGGGCGCTGGCGCCGCTGATCACCGGGTTCGTGGTGCAGGCAAGCGGGTCGTTCACCCCGGCCCTGATCGTGGCCGGGGTGATTGGACTTTGTTCGGCGGTGGCGTATCAGGTGCTGATTCCGTCCGATCCGATCTCGTCCACGTCGCTGGTGCCGGAGTTGGCCTAGCCGGGCGACGAGGCACGGCACGCACTGCCTGATTGCTGTCGCTACTGCACGGCCGGCACAAGGATCAATCCAGCGGGCCAATCCGCATCGATGCCGGCCGACAACCCCAGCCGTTCGGTCAGGTTGCGGCGAATGATCGCGGCATATCCGCCGGTTCCGGCGATCATCTCCTTCATCCAGTCCGGCCGCAGCCCGGGCGGATCCTGCACCGGAAGACTGTTCGACCCTGCTTCCCGCCACGGGCCCGAAGGAGCGTCCGCCAGCACCAACGCATCGAAGATCCATGCAACATCGGCTGACCAAGCCGCGTCGGAGACGCCGGTTACCGCAATGATCGGATCGGCCGTCAGAACATCCGGCAGCAGCCGGCTAGCCAGGCCTCGCACGCCCGGCGTCAGCCGCATTACCGCCAGATAGGTCGCCTCGCCGACCACCGCGCCGCAGCGGCCGGCATTGTATGCATCCAGCATCTCCACATCCTCGGAATATGCCATCCGCGTGATGGTCAGATGCAGGCGGTCCACCGCAGCCTCCAGCGCCCGCTGGGCGATGTTGCCAACCATCAGGCAGACGGACTGTCCGGACAGGTCCGCGAGATGGCGGACAGGCGATGTTTCGGAAACCATGACAGCCACGGTGTTGACCGCTATGACAGATCCGGGCAGCACCGCGCCAGCCAAACGCTGACCGGCAATTTCGTTGCCGGTCAGGAATGCGACATCGTCCTGTCCGTTGCGTAATGACCCGAAGCTGCTTTCGGCCTCGTACAGCCGAAACACCACCTTGGCATCCGGCCCGATCGCGGCGATCGCCATCGCTCGGCAGATATCGACCGCCACCCCGACCGCGCCGCCCGACGGCGGAGCCTCGGCTATGCCCGGGCGGGCGACCGCGCCGCAATGCAGTGCGCCCTCCGCCTGAACCTTGGACAACACGGTGGCGCCATAAGCTGCATGAGCGGCATAGACATAGAAGCGTTGCGGCAACGGTTCGGATACGCTTCACGTCAGGGCGAAGTCCGGGCGTTGTACTGCTTCAGTGTCGCGGGCAAGGTGTTGAACCCCGGCGGAACCTGGGTGGCGATGTGCTGGCGCTGGTCTTCCGGGACGATGCCGATCGCAGCACAGCCCTTGCCGTCATAGTGTGGCAGCGTGTTGACCACCTGATCGGGGATCATTGCGTAGCTGCCCGGCAGGATCGGCAACTTGCCGGTCAGGCGGTCCGGTTCGAACGCCGACAGCAGGTCGTCGGTTTGCGGCGTGTTCAGGTCACGCGGGCCGAGATAATGCTGAACAAAGCCATTCGGGCCGTTGAATTGCGGATCCTCACCAGCCAGAAGGGCCTGTTTCTCCTCCGGCAGGTCCGCGAGCGCAGGCAGATCGAACAGCGCCTCGATTGTTTCGATCACCGCGTTATGGTCGCCTTCAGCGTGGGAAACGACATGGGCGCGCGCGTACGGCGAAATAACGATCATCGGGATCCGGATGCCGCGCGCCAAAGGCAATCCGTCTGGCCCGTACGACAGGATGCGCGGTGGTACGTGGTCGTAGAAGCCGTCCGAACTCGTCATAGGTGACGATGATAGCGCTTTGCTTCCAGAGTTCTTCGTTGCCGGCCACCATGTTGATCACGCGCGCGGCCATCGCCTCGCTGATCTGGCGGTCGGAATAGGCGGGATGGTCGTCGTCGCCCTGCTTGCCGTCCGCGATTGCCTTGCGGTCGGCGTCAGTCAGTGGGGCGGGAAAATTGGGGTTCTGGATCGGCGGCTTCAGGCCGGCAACATTGACGAAGCCGCCCCGGACGTAGAACACGCCGCCGTCCTTCGGCAGCTTGCCGCCGGAGATATCATCAAACACGTCGCCGAGGCCGCGCAGGTTCGGCGTCAGCGCCGGGTTGTTGGCGATATAGCCGAAATACTGGGCGCCGTTATGGTGACTGACATAGCCCTGATGCAAGGCCTGACCGGCCGGATCGTCCGGTTCGTGGTCGTAGCCTTCCTCGGTACCAGCGCCAACTCACCGGAACGCCTTCACGGGATGCAACGAACGGGATGTCGTTCTTGATGCCGGACAGGTCGGCGTCCGGCGCACGGTCCTTCGCCATCGCCGCCTGGATGTCCTTTCCGGCAAACAGCACGGGCATCGAGGCAAATGTCAGATTCTCGGAAATGTTGCCGTTGGCGTAGCTTTCCAGCGTCGACCCGCGGGGCTCGCGGTCCGTCGTGTTCGGATCGAACTGCGAGCCGTAGTACGGCTGCGGATCATTTACCACCGGCACGCCCTGCAACGTTCCGGTTACGCCGTTCACCGTAACGGTGGCACCCTTGGCGCCGGACTTCACCCATTGCGTTTCGCCGGACTGGCCGGCAAGCATGGCTATCGCGTTAGGGCTGGAGGGCGTGTCTTCCGTTGCGAAGATGTTGTCGAACAGGGTGAACCGGCTGGCGTATTGCCAGAAAAACGGGATCGTGTCGCAGTCGATGTAGCTCATGACCAGATGGGCGAACTCGCCGCCCATCGCCGCTGCGTCAGCGCCACCGTGGGCAGCGACGCGGTTGTAATCAGCCTGCGCAAAGCCGTCCATGGCGGGTACGCCGTTCTTGACGTCAAGCTTATGCGCCAGACCAACATGGCTGTGATCGACGCTGTCGACGAAGGTCGCGTTCTGCTCGGGTCCGATGCGGAACGGTTGCACGGTGACCGGCTTGCCGTCGGCGCCGGTGTAAGTCTGCGTGAAGCCTGGCGTCTGGGCAGCCGAACGCGGCGACTGGCCATCGGAGTAGAGTCCGTTGGCGCCGGGGAAGGTGCCGAATTCGTTGTCGAACGAGTGGTTCTCGTTAAAGATGACGAAGACGTATTTGACCTTGGCGCGCAGGTCGCGGATCAGCGCGGCACGGTCCATGGGGGCAGTCGGCGCGACGACATAGGGCGCGATCTCCGGCCCGGGGTCGGGCTGCGGTGTCACCATCGGCGCGGTTTGGGCGAAGGCCGTCACAGGCGAAACGGCCTGGCACAGGGCGGCGAGGCAGGCGGCGACTTTGGCGGGGCGCCTCATGTGTGAGTTCTCCTTGGCAAGCCCTGGAAGGCTACAAACTGTTCGCGGCCGTGTTTGTTACTTTTGCATGACAGCGAAGGCCGCCGGGAGGCGGGCACCGCCGGCGGTCTCCTCAAGCAAGCTCTGACAGGATCGGCAGCAGGTACTGGGTGAACAGGCGTGGGTTCTCAGCGAACGGGAAATGGCCAATGCCTTTCATTGCCTTGAACGTCACGCCGGGGATGTTGGCGGCGGTGGCCTCGGAGGCTTCTACGGTGCAGGAATAGTCGTATTCGCCGGTGAGCATGAAAAGACGGCAGCGGTTGGTGTCGATCTTGCCGACGCGGTCGCGGGCGTCCCAGTCGCCGGAGTAGAAGGCGATATCGCCGAAGAAGACGGCGGGGCCGCCCTGGGCGTAGTGCCAGGCGATCTGCTCCTGGTATTCGGCGGGGCTTTGCGGGGCGCACAGGGCGCGAATCCATTCCGGGACGAACAGCGACTGGTTTACCTGGGGGTGGGCGGCCCAGGCGGTCTGGCGGCGCTCGATCTTGTCGCAGGCTTCGCAGGCGACGATGCCGGCGAAGGCCTCGGGGTGGCGGTAGGCGAGTTCCAGGCAGATCTCGCCGGACATCGAGGCGCCGAGAGCGACCGGTTTATCCAGGCCGGCGGCAGCGATGAAACCCATGATCAGGTCGACGTAGAGGTTGGTGTTGAGGCGCCACGAGCCGGAGATGGCGCCCTCGGGCGGCGGCGATTTGCCGTGCCATGGCAAGTCGAAGGCAATAAGCCGGTGGTTTGCGGTGATGCTGGCGTCAGCCATCAGGCCGTGGAACTGGCGGCCATCGGCGCCGGCGGTGTGCATGCACAGAACGTCGCGGCCGGCGCCGGCGGCCTCGTAATAAATTTGGTAGGTGGTATCGCCGACGGTCACCGGAACATAACCGCCGGTAATATTCGGAACGGCGCGGGGGCCTTCCCTCGGTGCGAAGCTGGCGGGAGCTGGCGCCTGGTTGCCGAGAGCGAGCCATTTGCCGACCTCCAGCACGCGGCGGACGACGTGGGCGTGCTGCATGAAGGCGAGTTGGTCGCCCTGGATGGAGAACTCCGGCACACGATAATGCATCGCGAAGATGCCCTGATGGTGGCGCGGCGGAATGGGCTGAAGGAACATTGCCCAGACGCCTGCGGGCGCGGCCAGGGTGAAAGCGGGCGTGCCGGTTTCCGGCTGGACCTGGCCGTCCTGCAGGCTGAACACGGTCGTGTCGGCGCCGGAGGTAACCGCAAAGCACACGGCCCAGGCGCCGGCCCAGACGGCCAGGACGGTGTCCTCCGCGCAAGCCTGCCGCCAGCGTGCGGCGTCGGGGAACCCGGTCATTGCGGGTCGATGACCTTCAGCATGACCGGATGGTACTGATCGCCGTAGCCGGCGGCCTCGGCCTGTTTCAGGCGGTCCATGGCCAGCCTGGCGCCGGGGACGTCCAAGCCGGCGGCGTCCGCCATTTCCAGCGCGTAGGACAGGTCCTTCATGGCGTAACGGGTAGAGAAGGCGCGTTCGGGGAAGACGCCGGGCAGCATCGCCTTCATGCCGTGATTCCGCAGCACGAAACTGTCACCGGAGCCCTTTGCCATGGTCGGCAGCAGGACATCGGGAGCGACACCGTTGCGGCGTCCGATGGCGATGGCTTCGGCGAGCGCGACGGTATGCTCGAACACCAGCATGTTGTTGAGGATTTTCACCACCTGGCCGCAGCCGACCGGGCCGCAATGGGTGACGTCGGTGCCCATGGTGTCCAGAAGCGGGCGGATGCGGGCGAAGGTGTCGTCGGTGGCGCCGACCATGATGCTGAGCTCGCCGCGGGCGGCGGCATCGCGAGTGCGGGCAACCGGTGCGTCGGCATACAGGATGCCGTTGGCGGTCAGGCGGGCGCCGATCTGGCGGGTCAGTTCGACCGAGGAAGTACTGGTGTCGACGACGCACTGGCCGGGGCGCAGGTTTGGCTCCAACGCCTTGACGACGGCATCCACGGCCTTGCCGTCGGGCAGCGACAGGAGGATGACGTCGCAGCGTTCGGCAATCTGCGCCATTTTGGCGGCCTGGACGCCGTGTTCGGCCAATCGCTTCAATGGTTCATCGCGCAGGTCATGGGCCAGAACGGTCAGCCCGGAGCGGCGGGCGAGGTGGCCGCACATCGGCTCCCCCATCACGCCAAGGCCGATGAATCCGATCGTGGCGATCGCTGTTCCCGCGGCGGACAAGCCAGACATTTCGCTTCCTCTCCCAAATGCGCCGGCAACGCCCTGCCGGTGCGACACCCCGGCCGATGTGCTACCCTGGCGCTCTTCGGATGCTTGATAACCGCATCAGCGGTATCGGGAAAGCCGCGCCGCAGGCGCGGAAATGATCAAAGTCAGCATAAGTCTTGAATAATCTCTCGCAAGCCCTGTATCCAAGCCGCCGATGCCAACTCGCACCACAAGGCACGACATGCGCAATACCGGATCGCCCCAAGGTGCGCGCACCGATCAGCAACCAGTTTTGCCCGCGGAGCAATCGGCCCTGAGCGACCGCGATCTTCTGCTGCAGTTCACCAGTCTCGGCGGCAGTGGTCATGGCGAGGAATTCGGGGCTTTGCAACGCTCGCTTGGCGCGGACGTGGAAAGCTTGCTCCGCGATGCCGACCTTGGCCACGACCTGCTCATTGCAGCCCTGGAAGGTCGGCTTGAGGGCGTCGGCGCCCCGGAAAATACCATTATATTCAAGCCTGATCACAGCGACGACTGGTGGACGAAGGACCGGCGTTACTGGATGGCGATGCGGTCGTTTGTCAAAGTCGCGGACGCTGACGAACAGACAGCGCCCGCACAGCTTTGCCAACGATTGCAAAGACTGCGCGACAGGCTGATCGGCGAGCTGACCAGCGGCGCCAAGATCTTTGTGTTCAAGAACACCCTGCGCAACCTGACGGGCAAGGAACTTACCAGGCTGCACGCCGCTGTCCGGCAGTTCGGACCGGCCACGCTGTTCTATGTTCGTTACGCCGATGCCGAGCACCCGGCTGACATGGTCGAGGCGGCGGGCCCGGGCCTGATTATCGGTTATATCGATCATTTCGCCTTTACGACCGACAACAAGCCGGCCGGTTCGGTGGACAAAGCGTGGCTGGCGCTCTGTCGGAATGCCTACCGGACGCATCACCGACTGCCGGAGCCTGAGGCGGACCAGGCGCAGGAGCGTGCGGCAACGCCGGTGCGGCGAAACATGACGGTCGCTGGGAAACGGCGAATCGTTCTGATTGGTAATTGCCAGGTCAACGCCATGGCGGCGTTGTTCAAACGCTTCGTAGCACCTCGGACCGGCGACACGATCGAGGCTGTTGCGTCCTATCAGGACCTCACCGATGAAGGGTTGAAGCTGATCGAGCAGGCCGATGTGCTGGTGGAGCAGAATTCTGGACGTCGCGCCACGGGCAAACGTTCCGACCTCGGCGCGGGACCGGCTGTTCATCCCTTCCGTCTCGGCTGCATTCCTGTGGCCATTCGCCGGCCAGCAGCATCCGAAGAACGTTGCGCCGCCATTTCTTCCGGTCGGGCCCTATGGGGGGGAGGCCGGTGACTTCTACCTCAATCGTCTCATCACGGCTGGGGTGGATCCGGAAGAGGCCGCGGACACCTACATGAGCATGGATGTCAAATCCCGGATCAATCTCGATCGGATGTACGAGCTGGTGATGGACCGGCAACGATCGCGGGACAGTCATTCCGGGTATCGCATTGCCGAAGTGATCGAAGAGCATTTCCGCACCGAACAGATTTTCCTGACGCCGTTCCATCCCAACCTGCGCGTCGCGGTGACCTTGGCCACTCAGTTCTTCGAGCAGGTCGGGGCAAGCCGCGACGACATCGAGCGGATGCGGAGCCAGACCCGCGTCACGCCGTTCCCGAAGGATGAGCTACCGATCCATCCCAGCGTGTGCCGCCATTTCGGAATGGATTTCATGGACCCGGACCGGCGGTATCGTTTCATGAACGAGGGCGCGTTCACGTTCCGCGAATACGTGCTGCGATATATGCGATACGAATGGAACGAGGTGCTGGAAGAAGGCTTGAGCCTGATGCGCGCCAGCAAGGCGGATGCTGCCCGCACTTGCCTGGAGGCCGCGATCGCGCAAAGCCCAAACTGCGCGGCCGCGCACAACGCGCTGAGTCATATCCTGTCGGACCAGGGGGACAAGGAGCCTGCCTTGCTGTCCATACGGCGTGCGTTGGAGATCGAGCCTGCAGTGGGGCCGTATCTGGCGCATTATGGCCAGCTGCTGAAGGAAAAAGGGCAGATGGACGACGCGGAGGAGACCCTTCGCGAGGCGTTGGATGTCGAACCCACGGAGTCGTATTACCACATCGTTCTGGCGCTTCTGCTGCGCCAGCGGGGCAAGCACGACGAGGCCTGCGCGCTGATGCGGCAAGCCGTGGCGTTGGAACCATATTCGGCGCAGATGCAGGCGAAGTTGGCGGAGTTTCTGGAGACGGCGGCCAAAGCCGACGAAGCGGCAGCCGCGCTTCAGGCAGCCAGCGCGCTCGATCCGGACAACACGATCTATCGCCAGCGTCTGGCGGCAATGCTCGGGCGTCTGAACCGCCTGGACGACGCGGTGGAAGCGGCACGAAAAGCCGTTGCGCAGGCGCCCGATGTGGTGCGGAACCGGATTGTCCTGAGCGAGTTGCTGCAGCGTCAAGGGCGCGAGCAGGACGCCCTAACGGAAGCCTACCTGGCGGTGGTGAGCGAGCCGCCGAATGCCGAGGCGTTCGGACATCTGGGCGTGCTGCTGCGGCAAAACGGAGATAAGGCCGCGGCCGAGCGGGCCTTTCGGCGCGCGATGGCGCTGGCGCCAAACAATGCGCATTTCAGGCACCAGCTAAGCGTTATTTTCGTGCAACAAGGCCGCGTCGAGGAGGCGGTAAAGGCGGCGAAAGAAGCGGCGGAACGCGAGCCGTGCAATCAGCACCGGCTGCAACACCTGGCTTCCTTGCAGGCGTCGGAAAAAATTATGTGGACGCCGAGACATCCTTGAACGGCGCGATCGAGATCGTGCCCGACAACATGGTGTTTCGCAGCGCGCTGAGCCAGGTCCTTTTGCACCAGGGCCGGGGTCAGGATGCGATGGATTCGTTCCGGCTGTTCATGGAGCGGCAGCCGGATGATTCTGAGACCCTGGGGCAGCTTGCCAGCCTGCTGGAGCAAGCGGGGGACATGGAGGAAGCCGAGAACACGGCCCGCCGTTCGGTGGCGATGGACCCGTCGAGCGCGGAGCTGAGGAAGCAGTTGGATGCAATGCCGACAAAGAGCGGCGCAGCGGCGGTTGCGGCTTCCTAGCCTCAGGACTCATTGATTCGAACAGCCTGTTTGCTGCGATTACGAAGACGGACACCTCCACGCCGGCAATCGGTTCAATGGCACGTATAGGCGCGGGTCGGCTCTGGCGGAATCTCATAGCGGGCCGCGCCGAATACACAGCCAACAGCCAGTGGCGATCACGGGGCAAGCCGCCATTGCATCGGTCGCATCTTCCGAGTAAAGTTTTGAAACTGTTTCTTGTTCAGGATACAAACATGGCTAAACCCGAACGCCTGACGCTCATCATGCTCGGCTCCTTTATCATGCTGGCGCTCGCTGTTTGTTACGGGACCGGCACGGCTCAGGCTCAGACCAGCACCATCTCCGGCCCGCCGGTATACAGCGAGCTTTGGGGCGCACGCCTTCCTCGCATTTGCAACAAGGTCAAAAGCACACCCAACCCCGAACAGGTGAAGGCGTTGATCCAGTGCAGCGGGGAGGGCGAAATCAGCGGTTACATGGAACTGCTCCAGGACATCACCATCGAACTCGCGCCGCATGACGCTACGGCCCGGAGCTTCCAGATCCGCGGCTCCGAAAAGTTCTACCAGTGCACCTCCGTCTATGACTTCAAAAACAACAAGGGAAGAAACTGCGGATACTATCCGGAGCCCAACGCCACGGGGGGGTGTAGCCTAAACGCATTCAGCGAATGGGGATGCACCATGATCGGTGTTCCATCGGACACGGACCACGCCAGCAACGTCCCCGGCCCCACCACGTCCTGAGTACCCTGTAGGCTCAAGACTGATTGATCCAAAATAGCATGGTTGCCGCAATGACGATTGCGGACATGAAAGTGTGTGCACATCGGTCATAACGGGTGGCGATGCGCCGCCAGTCCTTGAGCTTTGCGAACATATTTTCGATGCGATGGCGGTTGCGGTAGAGCTTTTTCTCGTAGGCAGGTTTAGCCCGGTTTTGGATCGCGCATCACGCGATTCTCGCCTTCTGACCGGTCAGCCTCAGGCGATCACGCTCTGGGGACGCCGTTTGTTCTCGCTGTATGGGACCTGGGAACCACCAGCGTTCAGGCGCAGATCAGGGCCAGTTTCGAGAATGAAACAGCCAGGCGACGGTCGTCGCGTCCGCCGGCGACCAGTATTGGACTGGCGGCGAAAGGATGATCCAGCATGATCTCCACCACTGGCCGGCCGGCGATCAGACGACCCGGGACCGAGCATCCGACCTCCCCGCGGGGCAGCGGATCGAAACAATGGACTAATGTTCCGTTCACGACCACATCCAGACGCTGACGGGGCAGCAACGGTGGGACGACGTAGGGTGTCACGTCCAGTTCGAGCCAATATTCCGCGGCGTCGCCTGGACTGGCGATGGTCAGTTTGCTTCGTTCTCCGACCGACCATTGGTAGCCGGCCTCAGGTCCGGACCAGCCGATGCCCAGGGCTGGTTTGGCATTCCCTTCGACACCGAACCTGATCTCGGTGCGTCCTGGCGCGGTGCTTGCCGCGGCGAGGCGATCGGCGATCGGCAGTGATGCAAGCGTGTGGGCACGCCGCAGGACCGACAGCCACGACGCCTGATCCAGATCGGGAACATCCTCCCGGATGGCGAGACGACGGACGTAGCCGACCATCAGCCGCTCGTCCGCGACGCTGACTGAGCCGGGCGGATGGCCCGGGCAGGCTTCCCGCACCCACAACAGGGTGCTTGGCCCATAGGCGGACAGCGCGATGCGCAGGTCGACAAGGTCAGTGGCGAGCAAAGGCTCGTTCTGCCGAAAGACCAGAATCTTTGTCGGGTTTTCCAGGTCGTTGATCAGCTTGTCGGCGAGGAACCCGACTGTGCGGCATTGTTGCTGATGCAGCGCCTCCGGCGTCATGTCAGCGGCTTTGACGTGGGCATGATAATAGAAGTCGTACCTGGTCAATTTGACCATGTACTCGCCATGTTCCTCGTGAATACGGATGTGGTTGGGATCGGCGATCGAGTTCGAACCGAGCGGCGAGGCCACGCAGCACCGCCCGCAACGGGGCGCCCGCGAAGCGGAGAAGACCAAGGGGTTCGGCGCCGGCATTTCGTTGCACGAGCCCGAGTTCGCAGTTGTCGCCGACGCTTTCGAAATTCAACACAAGATCGCGGTCGCTTAGCACCCGGTCGGCGTTTACGTCCTGATCCATGCCGTGAATTGCGCCTCCGCCGGGGTCACCCGCCGGACGGTATAGGATGGGGGTGGCTTGCCGCTCAACCGGAAAGCGTCACGGGACACCAACCGGCGCCTGTCCATAGGACGATGATCCCCGCCTGGTTACTTGAATAATACGCTGGCTGCCGCCTGGGCCGCGGCGACGACCGGGGCGGGGAACAGAAAGAAGAAGGCGGTGAACAGGCCCGTTACGCCAACCACCAAAGAGAGGCTGGCGGGGCGTGTGTCAAAGGGTTCGGCCGCGGCGTCGAAGTACATCACCTTGATAACGCGAATGTAGTAGTAGGCGCCCACCACGCTGGTCAGCACGCCGATGACGGCAAGTGTCCAGAGCCCGCCCTGCACGGCCGCCAGAAAGATGTACAGTTTTGCGAAGAAGCCGGACATCAGCGGGATGCCGGCCAGGCTGAACATGAACACCGCAAGAGCCAGCGCGAGGCCGGGGTCGTTGGTGGCCAGGCCGGCGAGGTCGGAAATCTGCTCGACCGCCCTGCCCTTCCGGCGCATCGCCATGATGCAGCCGAAGGTCCCGGCGGTCATGGCCACGTAGATGACCATGTAGACCAGGGTGCCTCGCACGCCCGACGCGGTGCCGACGGCAAGACCGATCAGCGCGTAGCCCATGTGGCCGATCGACGAATAGGCCATCAGCCGCTTGATGTTGGTCTGCCCGATGGCGGCGAGCGCGCCGAGGACCATTGAGGCGATCGAGACGATCACGACCAGCACCTGCCAGGCGCCGACTAGGGAGGCGAAAGATGTGCCCATGACCCGCAGAAGCAGAGCCATGGCCGCCACTTTTGGTGCGGTGGCGAAGAAGACGGTCACGGGGGTCGGCGCGCCCTCATACACGTCGGGCGTCCACATGTGGAACGGCACGGCGGAGACCTTGAATGCCAGGCCGACGAGGACGAAGACGATGCCGACGACAAGGCCCGGCGTGGCGGCGCCGGGTTGGACCAGAAGGGCGTGCAGCGCAGACAGGTCCATGGTGCCGGAGAAGCCGTAGACCAGCGAGATGCCATAGAGCAGCAGGCCGGACGCAAGGCCGCTGAGGACGAAGTATTTCAGTCCGGCCTCCGACGAGCGGAGGTCGTCGCGCTGAAAGGCGGCCAGGACGTAGAGAGCAAGGGATTGCAGTTCCAGGCCGAGATAGAGGGTCATGAGGTTGCCGGCCGAGGCCATCAGCATCATGCCGACGGTGGAGAACAACATCAGCACCGGGAATTCGAACCGCGAGATGCCCTGCGCCCTGTTCCAGTCCAGCGCGAGGATGGTGGCGAGCGCGGAGCCGGACAGGATCAGGATCTGGTTGAAGCTGCTGAACGGGTCAGCCACGAACTGGCCGTTGAAGCCGAAGCCCGCGGTGCGGGTCAGGACCAGCACGCCGGCGATCAGGAAGCCGCCGAGGGTGAACATGGTGGCCAGCAGGGTGGAGTCATTGCCTTTCCGCAGCACGCCGAACAGCAGGATCGCCATGCCGATGCAGGCCAGCACGACCTCCGGTAATGCAATGGTCCAGTTCATCAGTGTGCGATCCCGGCGAGCTTGGTGGTGGTCGCGAGTGCTGCCGTATGGTGCTGCACCATCGCGCCGACGGTGGCGTCGAAGTAGCCGGTGAAGCTGGACGGGTAGATGCCCATCCACAGCGTCAGCACGATCAGCGGGGCGAACACCGCCCACTCCCGCGGGCTGAGGTCGAGGATGTTCTTGAGGTCGTCGCGGGTGATGCGGCCGAAGATCACGCGGCGATACAGGTAGAGCATGTAGGCCGCGCCCAGGATCATCCCCATGCCGCCCAGCAGGGCCAGCCAGAAGTTGACCTGCAGGGAGCCGATGATAACCAGGAACTCACCAACGAAGCCGGCGGTGCCGGGCAGGCCGACGGAGGCCATCATGAACAGCATGAAGACCAGGGCGTAGCACGGCATCCTGTCGGCCAGACCGCCGTAGCGCGCGATCTCCCGCGTGTGGATGCGGTCGTAGATGACGCCGACGACAAGGAACAGCGCGGCGGAGACGATGCCGTGGGACAGCATCTGGAACAGTGCGCCGGAAATGCCCTGGATGTTGAAAGTGAAGATGCCGATGGTCACCACGCCCATGTGGGCGACCGAGGAATAGGCGATCAGCTTCTTCATATCCTCCTGCGCCAGCGCGACGAGCGAGGTGTAGATAACGGCGATGACCGACAGGGAGAACATGAACGGCGCGAACCAAGCGGCGGCGTCGGGCAGCATCGGCACCGAGAAGCGGAGGAAGCCGTAGGCGCCCATTTTCAGCAACACACCCGCCAGAATGACGGAGCCGGCGGTCGGCGCCTCCACGTGCGCGTCGGGCAACCAGGTGTGGACCGGCCACATCGGCACCTTCACGGCGAACGAGGCAAAAAAGGCGAGGAAGAGCCAGGTTTGGGCCTGAGGCGTGAAGCTGGTGTGGAACAAGGTGGCAATGTCGGTGGTGCCGGCCTGGACCCACATGAAGATCAACGCCAGCAACATCAGCACGGAGCCGGTCAGGGTGTAGAGGAAGAACTTGACCGCGGAGTAGACGCGGCGTGGACCGCCCCAGATCCCGATGATGAGGTACATCGGGATCAGCACGCCCTCGAAAAACACGTAGAACAGCACGAAGTCGGTGGCGCAGAACATGCCGACCATCATGGTTTCCAGGATCAGGAAGCTGATCATGAACTCGCGCACGCGGGTGTGGATGGCGTCCCAGGCTGACAGGATGCAGATCGGCGTCAGCAGCGTGGACAGCAGGACGAACAGAACGGAGACGCCGTCCACGCCCATGCGGTAGCCGACCTTGAACTCCGGCAGCCAGGCGACGCTTTCGTTGAACTGGAAGCCTGGTTCGGATTGGTCGAACTGCACCCACAGCACGAGCGAGAGGACGAAGACCAGAAGGCTGGTCCAAAGGGCGGTCCAGCGGGCGTTGGAGGCGACGGTTGCCTCGTCGCCGCGGACCACCATGATCACCGCGCAGCCGACGAGCGGCAGCCAGGTGATCAGCGACAGGATCGGGAAGCCGGCAGCGTTCACAGTAGTCATCCTGTCATCTTGGTCAGCATGAAGACGGCGACCAGCACGACGACGCCGATGAGCATGGCGAAGGCATAGACGGCCAGTGAGCCGGTCTGGATCCGCACGACTTGCTTGGACCCATCGGTGGTAAGCTCGGCGAGGCCATTGGGAACGCCGTCGATCAACGTCACGTCCCCGACCTGCCAAAGCATGCGGGCCAGCTTGATGACGGGCTGGACGAAGACGGTGTTGTACAGCTCGTCGAAATACCACTTGTTCAGCAGGAAGCGGTAAACCGCCGGAGCCGCGGCAGCGAGGCGGACGGGCAGCAGCGGGTTCTGGATATACATGAGGTAGGCCAGAGCGATCCCGGCGAGGGCCATGATCAGCGGCAGCATATCGACCCAGCCGGGAACGTGCTCCAGCGCCTCCAGGATATGGGTCCCCACAGGGTTGACGATCGCGCCGTTCCAGAACTGCTCGAACCCT
This sequence comes from uncultured Pseudomonadota bacterium, assembly GCA_963819005.1. Classification (GTDB taxonomy): domain Bacteria; phylum Pseudomonadota; class Alphaproteobacteria; order Acetobacterales; family Acetobacteraceae; genus Rhodopila. The sequence goes on along the minus strand of CAWFUL010000015.1, from coordinate 909,892 downwards.
GCGCCGATGAACCAGTTGTCTAGCGCCCAGCCCGCGAAAACGGCGCCGATCGACAGGACCACGAGCGGACCGAGCATGACCCAGGGACTTTCGTGGGCGTGCTCTAGGGTGTGGGGATCGACGCGCGACTTGCCGTGGAAGGTCAGGAACAGCAGGCGCCAGGAGTAGAACGCCGTCAGGAACGCGGCAGCGACGGTGCAGATGAAGGCGTACATTCCGATGCCGGTGCCGGAGGCGTACGTGGCGGAGATGATCGCATCCTTGGAGTAGGAACCGGCCAACGGCGGTATGCCGGCGAGGGCAAGGTTGCCGATCCACATGACGGTGCAGGTGACCGGGATAACCCGCCAGAGGCCGCCCATCTTCCGCATGTCCTGCTCGTCGTGCATGGCGTGGATCACCGATCCGGCCGACAGGAAGAGCAGCGCCTTGAAGAAGGCGTGGGTGATGAGATGGAAGATCGAAGCCTCATACGCGGCGACGCCAATGCCGGCGAACATGTAGCCAAGCTGCGAGCAGGTCGAATAGGCGATGACACGCTTGATGTCGTTCTGAGCGCAGCCGATGGTGGCTGCAAAGAACGCCGTCGAGGCGCCGATGAAGGTGACAAAGCCCAACGCGACGGGAGCGTAGTTCATCAGCGGCGACATGCGCGCCATCAGGAAGACGCCGGCGGTGACCATGGTGGCGGCATGGATCAGGGCAGAGACCGGCGTGGGCCCCTCCATCGCGTCCGGCAGCCAGACGTGCAGGCCAAGCTGGGCGGACTTGCCCATGGCGCCGATAAACAGCAGGAAGCCAATGACTTCGAACGCGGGGAACGTTGTGCCGAACAGGACGTAGGTGTCGGCGCCGTGCCGCGGCAGGCTGCCAAAGATCGTGGCGAACTCCAGCGAGCCGAACTTGAAGAAGATCAGCGCAAGGCCAACGGCGAAGGGCAGGTCGGCGATGCGGTTGACGACGAAGGCCTTGATCGCCGCGGCGTTGGCCGACGGGCGGTCATACCAGTAGCCGATCAGCAGGTACGAGCAGAGGCCCACACCCTCCCAGCCGAAGAACAGCTGCGCGAGGTTGTCGGCGGTCACCAGCATCAGCATTGCGAAGCTGAACAGCGACAGGTAGGCGAAGAAGCGGTAGCGCGGGCGGGCGTCATGGCCCATGTAGCCGATCGAGTAGACGTGGATCAGCATCGACACGAACGACACCATCGCGACCATGACGGCGGACAGGGTGTCATAGCGCAGCGCCCAGTTGACGTGGAAACGCCCGGCCTCGATCCAGTCGCCGAGGTCGATGACGCCGGGGTCGGCACTGTGGCCGGTGAGTTGGAAGAAGGCGAGGGGCCCGCAGATGGCCGCGATCACCATTCCCAGCACCGACGCCCCCATCGCCGCCTTGTCCCCGATTGCTCGGCCGCCGAGCCCGGAGACCAGCGCGCCGGCGAGGGGCGCGAATACGGCGAGTGTGTAAAGCATCGTCAGCCCTTCATCAGGTTGACGTCTTCAACCTGGATCGATCCGCGATTTCGGAAATAGATCGTCACGATCGCCAGCCCGATCGCAGCCTCGGCCGCCGCGACAGTCAGAACGAGCATCGCCATGATCTGGCCTGCCATGTCGGTATGCGCGGCGGAGAAGGCGACGAAGTTGAGGTTGACCGCGAGCAGGATGAGCTCGATCGACATCAGGATGATGATGACGTTCTTGCGGTTCAGGAAGATGCCGAAGATGCCCAGGACGAGCAGGATGGCCGAGACCACCAGGAAGTGGCCGACACCGATGGTCATGGGCGGGTCTCCGGGGATGGCACGGGCGTGGGCCGCGGCTTCGTCGTGAGGGCTAGGCGTGTGACGGCAGCCCAAGACTTCGGCGACGTGGGTAGCGCAAGCCCTAGATGGCCGGCACGAGGCGCGCCATGACGTGATTGAGCGTGGAGTGCGGCGCGGCGGATTCCGGCGGGGCGGCCGACGGCCACGGCCGAGGCTTGATTAGTGGCCATGGCCGTGGTCTCCGGCTTCGGCGTGTTCGTGCTCGACAAATTCGACCGGCTCGGCGACCTTGGGTCGGAGGAACCCGCCGGCCTGGGTGGTGTTTGTGCCGAGGGTCAGCGTTACCATCTCCAGCGTTTCGGAGACCGAGCGGGCTTGCTGCAGGTCGATGTCCTGATGGCGGGAAGTTTTGCGGTCCCGAAGGGTCAGGACGATGGCGCCGATCATGGCAACCAGCAGGATCAGCCCCGCCGTCTGGAAAAGCAAAATGTAGTCGGTGTACATCAGCGCGCCGATGGCCTCGGTGTTGCTGATGCCGGCGGGGGTCGGGGACATGTGGAACTGGACGGCGTTCGGAGCCAGTTCCCAGCCGCCCGTAACGATCGCCAATTCCAGGAACAAAACGACACCGACCGTGGCACCGATCGGCAGATAGCGCTGGAAGCCGCTGCGCAATTCGTCAAAGTCGATGTCGAGCATCATGACGACGAACAAAAACAGCACCGCGACGGCGCCGACGTAGACGATGACCAGGATCATCGCGAGGAACTCGGCCCCCGCGATCAGGAATAGGGCGGCGGCGTTGAAGAACGCCAGGATGAGGAACAGCACCGAGTGCACCGGATTGCGGGAGCTGACGACCATCGTCGCCGACGCCAGCAGGATCGCGGCGAACAGGTAGAAGAAAAGCGTGGTGATCATCTGTAAGGGGCGTCCAGTTCCAGACGGCGTGCCAGTTCCGGTTCCCACCGGTCGCCGTTCGCGAGCAGCTTGTCCTTGTTGTACATCAGCTCCTCGCGCGTTTCGGTCGCGAACTCAAAGTTCGGACCTTCGACGATCGCGTCGACAGGGCAGGCTTCCTCGCAAAGGCCGCAGTAGATGCACTTGGTCATGTCAATATCGTAGCGGGTGGTGCGGCGGGAGCCGTCCTCGCGCGGTTCGGCCTCGATGGTGATGGCCTGCGCGGGGCAGATGGCTTCGCACAGCTTGCAGGCGATGCAGCGCTCCTCGCCGTTGGGGTAGCGGCGCAGGGCGTGCTCGCCTTTGAAGCGGGGGCCGATCGGGCCTTTTTCGTAGGGATAATTGATCGTGGCCTTGCGCTTGAAGAAGTAGCGCAGGGTGAGGCCGAGGCCGGAGAGGAGTTCGCCCAGGAGCAGGCTGCGCGCGGTGCGATCAAGGGTTGCCATGTCAGAACTCCGTCAGCGCATCAGGATGGGACGGTCTATGCATTGGGGAGCCACCCGAAGCCGACCAGGGCGCCAGCGGTGATGACCAGCCAGATGAGGGAGATCGGCAAAAACACCTTCCAGCCGAGACGCATCAACTGGTCGTACCGGAAGCGCGGCAGGGTGGCGCGGACCCAGAGGAAGCCGAACAGAACAAAGCAGATCTTCAGCACGAACCAGAGCACGCCGAGTTGCGGCAGGATGCCGAAAGGGCCGAGCCAGCCGCCGAGGAAGAGGATGGTAGTCAGCGCGCTCATGAGGATCATGTTGGCGTATTCGCCGAGGAAAAAGAGCGCGAAGCTCATGGCGGAATATTCGACCATGAAGCCGGCGACGATTTCGGATTCACCTTCGGCGATGTCGAACGGGGCGCGGTTACACTCGGCCAGGATCGAGATGAAGAAGATGACGAACATCGGGAACAGCGGGATGCAGAACCACACTGTTCTCTGGGCAAGGACGATCTGCGTCAGGTTCAGGCTGCCGGCGCAAAGGATCACCGTCACCAGCACGAAGCCCATCGAGACTTCGTAGCTTACCATTTGGGCGGCGGAACGGAGAGCGCCGAGGAATGCGTATTTCGAGTTGGACGACCAGCCGGCGATGATGATGCCGTAGACGCCCAGGGACGAGATCGCGAACAAATAAAGGATGCCGACGTTGATGTCGGCAATGGCCCAGCCTTGGTTCACCGGAATGACCGCCCAGGCGACCATGGCCAGGGAGAAGGTCAGCATCGGCGCCAGCAGGAAGAGGAAACGGTTCGATCCCGACGGGATGATGGTTTCCTTCATCAGCATCTTCAGCGCGTCGGCAAAGGGCTGCCAAAGGCCAAAGGGTCCGACGACGTTGGGACCCTTGCGCAACTGCATCGCGCCAAGGACCTTGCGTTCGGCGTAGGTCAGGTAGGCGACACCGATCAGCAGCGGCACCAGAAGCGCGAGCGCCTCGATGAAGGTCAGGATGACGATCCCGACGTTGGTGTCGTGAAAGAAGTCGTACATCCCGCTACTCCGCAGCCATTGCGGGCTGTGACTGTGCCTGGATACATGCCGCCATGGTCGGGCTGGACCGGCTGATCGGGTCGGTCTGATAGTAGGTTTCCACCGGCGAGGCCAGGGGGGCGTCGCTGAGGACCGCCGGGTCGCCGACCGGCCCGGTCATGTCGGAGCAGCCAAAGCGGGGCAGATGGTTCAGGCGGTCGAACGCCGCGTTGACCTGGGTCAGGCGGGCGCGCACTGCCTCGATCGTGTCGTACGGGAGCGGCTTGCCGATAATGGCGCTGAAGGCGCGCAGGATTTTCCAGTCCTCGCGGGCTTCGCCGGGCGGGTAGACCGCCTGGAATCCGCGCTGTACCCGGCCCTCGGTGTTTGCGTAGGTGCCGGATTTTTCTGTGTAGGCGGCGCCGGGCAGGATGACGTCGGCACGTGCGGCCCCGGCATCGCCGTGGTGGCCCTGGTAGATGACAAACGTGGAGGCCCCGATGCGAGCGGTATCGAATTCATCCGCGCCAAGCAGCCAGAGTGCGTCGACGCCGCCGTCGAGCATTGCCTCGAACCCCTTGGCGTGGGCGCCGGGGAGGAACCCGAGGTCGAGCGCGGCGACGCGGGCGGCGGCGGTGTGGAGGACGTTGAAGCCGTGCCAGTCGGGAGCGAGCGCGCCGACCTGTGCGGCAAGACGCCAGCAGGCGGCCAGAACGGCGCTGCCATCGGGGCGAGCCAATGCCCCCTGCCCGACGATGATCATCGGTTTCTTTGCGTCGGTCAGCAGCTTGGCGAAGTCGTGGTTGCCATCGTGCAACCCGGTCAGGACGGAAGGGGCCGCGCCGAGAACCGTGACCGGATAGGTCAGGTCCGTGTCGGTGCCGACGACGCCGATCGGCATCGTGTTGGCCAGCCAGGCCTTGCGGATCCGGGCATTCAGGACGGGCGCCTCGCGACGGGGGTTGGAGCCGACGATCAGTATCGCATCGGCTTCCTCGATCGCGGCGATGGAAGTGTTGAAGCAGTAGAAGTCGCGCCGGCCGGCGTCGAGCCTGGCGCCGTCCTGGCGGCAGTCGAGGTTGGTCGAGCCAAGTGATGCCATCAGGTCCTTCAGCGCCAGCATGCTTTCGGCATCGCACAGATCGCCGGCCACGGCGCCGATGCGGTCGCCGGACAGCGGCTTCAGTTTGGCGGCGATGGCGTTGAAGGCGTCATCCCACGTCGCGGGCTTCAGCTTGCCGTTTTCGCGCACCCACGGCCGGTCGAGGCGGCGGCGTTTCAGCCCGTCGATGGCGAAGCGGGATTTGTCGCCGATCCATTCCTCATTCACGTCCTCATTGACGCGCGGCAGGATGCGCAGAACCTCGGTGCCCCGGACGTCGATGCGCATATTGGTTCCGACGGCGTCGAGGACGTCGATGCTGTCGACCTTCTGCAGCTCCCACGGACGCGCAACGAACGCATAGGGCTTGGAAGTCAGCGCGCCGACCGGACACAGGTCGATGATGTTGCCGGAGAGTTCGGAGCCGAGGGCTTTTTCCACATAGGTGCCGACTTCCATGTGCTCACCGCGGGCGGTGGCGCCGAGGTCCGGGACGCCGGCCACTTCGGTGATGAAACGGATACAGCGCGTGCAGTGGATGCAGCGGTTCATCGACGTTTTGACGAGAGGGCCAAGGTTCTTGTCCGGCACCGCGCGCTTGTTCTCGGCATAGCGGGAGTGATCCATGCCGTAGCCCATGGCCTGGTCCTGCAGGTCGCACTCACCGCCCTGGTCGCAGATCGGGCAATCGAGCGGGTGGTTGATCAGCAGGAATTCCATGACGCCGCGGCGGGCGTTGCGAACCATTTTGCTGTCGGTATGGACGATCATTCCGTCGGCGACCGGATAGCCGCAGGAGGCGATGGGCTTGGGCGGGGCCTTCTCGACCTCCACCAGGCACATGCGGCAGTTGCCGGCGATCGACAGGCGTTCATGGTAGCAGAAGCGCGGGATTTCCACGCCGGCCTGTTCGGCGGCCTGAAGGATGGTCGAGCCGGCGGCGACTTCGACCGTTTTGCCGTCGATCGTGACTTTGGGCATTCCGTTACTCCGCCGCCATCGGCATCGGCTTGGCGCCGCGGGACTTGTAAGCGGCGATACGTTCTTCCATCAGCGGGCGGAAGTGGCGGATCAGTCCCTGGATCGGCCATGCGGCGGCATCGCCGAGAGCGCAGATCGTGTGGCCCTCAACCTGCTTCGTCACTTGCTGCAGCGTATCGATTTCCTCCGGCGTCGCTCGGCCCTCGACCATGCGGGTCATCACGCGCCACATCCAGCCAGTGCCCTCGCGGCATGGCGTGCACTGGCCGCAGCTTTCATGCATGTAGAATTTCGACAGGCGGGTAATCGCCTTGATCACGTCGGTGGATTTGTCCATGACGATGACGGCGGCGGTGCCGAGACCGGAGGTCACCGCGCGCAGGCTGTCGAAGTCCATCAGGACGTCATCGCAGACAGATTTCGGGATCAGCGGCACGGATGCACCACCCGGAATGACCGCAAGCAGGTTGTCCCAGCCGCCGCGCACGCCGCCGGCGTATTTCTCGATCAGCTCGCGTAACGGAATGCCGAGTTCCTCCTCGACATTGCAAGGCTTGTTGACGTGGCCGGAGATGCAGAAAACTTTCTGTCCCGTATTGTTCTGGCGGCCGAGGCTGGTGAACCAGGCGGCACCGCGACGCAAAATGGTCGGCGCGACAGCGATGGATTCGACGTTGTTCACCGTGGAGGGGCAACCATACAGCCCGACGCCGGCGGGGAATGGCGGCTTCATCCGCGGCATGCCCTTCTTGCCTTCCAGGCTCTCGATCAGCGCGGTTTCCTCACCACAGATATAGGCGCCGGCGCCGCGGTGCAGGAACACGTCGTAGTCGTAGCCGGACCCGCAGGCGTTCTTGCCAATCAGGCCAGCGGCGTAGGCCTCATCGATGGCGGCCTGCAGGACGTTGTGTTCGTTATAGAATTCGCCGCGAATGTAGATGTAGGCGGCGGTGGCACCCATGGCGAAGCCGGCGACGAGGCAGCCTTCGACCAGCTTGTGCGGGTCGTGGCGGATGATATCGCGGTCCTTGCAGGTGCCGGGTTCGGACTCGTCGGCGTTGACGATAAGATAGCAGGGCCGGTCGGATTGTTTCGGCATGAACGACCATTTCAGGCCGGTGGGGAACCCTGCCCCGCCGCGTCCGCGCAGCCCGGAATCCTTCATCTCCTGGACGATCGCGTCGCGCCCGCGCGCGAGGATCGCGGCGGTGTTGTCCCAATCGCCGCGCGCACTGGCGCCTTTCAGTAACGGGTCGAACTGACCGTACAGGTTGGTGAAGATGCGGTCCTTGTCTTGCAGCATCGCTCAGGCCTCCGGCGCGAAGTGCAGCGTGGTCAGGGTGTTCGGTCCGCCCTCGGGTGCCGACGTCTGGCGGCCGGACATCGAGCCGGGCTTGGGGCGTTCGCCACGGCGCAGCGCCGCAAGAAGCGTGGCGACCTTTTCGGCATCCATATCTTCGTAGAAATCATCGTCGACCTGCAGGATCGGCGCGTTGACGCAGGCGCCGAGACATTCGACCTCCGTCATCGTGAACACGCCGTCGTCGCTGGTTTCGCCCCAGCCCCGGATGCCGGTTTCCTTGCGGCAGGCGGCGGTGACTTCATCGGAGCCGCGCAGCCAGCAGGGGGTCGTGGTGCAGACCTGCAGGTGGAAGGTGCCGATCGGCTTGGTGTTGAACATCAGGTAGAAGGTCGCGACTTCGTACACGCGGATCGCCGGCATCCCGAGGCGGGCGGCGACGGCGTCCATGGCCTTCACGGGAATCCAGGCGCTGCCGGTCTGCCGCTTCATCTGCTTTTGCGCGATATACAGCACGGGCAGCACCGCGCTGGCCTGACGGCCGAGCGGATATTTCGCGATATGATATGCGATCTCGGCTTCGCTTTCGGCATCGAACGCGAAGTGGGCCGGCTGTTCGAACGCCGATCCGTTGGTAGCTGCCATCGTTTACCTGTCGATCTCGCCGAACACGACGTCCATCGATCCGACGATCGCACAGACATCGGCCAGCATGTGGCGCCTGGCCATCAGGTCGGTCGCCTGAAGAAAGGCGAAGCCGGTCGATCTGATCTTGCAGCGGTACGGCCGGTTGGTGCCGTCGGCAACAAGATAGACACCGAATTCGCCCTTCGGGGTTTCCACCACGGTGTAGGTGGCGCCGGCGGGGACGTGATAGCCCTCGGTGTAAAGCTTGAAGTGATGGATCAGCGCTTCCATCGAGCGTTTCATTTCGGCTCGGGTCGGCGGCGAGAATTTCCGGTCCTGCACCTTGATCGGGCCGGGCTTCATCTTTGCCAGCGCCTGCTTGATGATCTTCACGCTCTCTCGCATTTCGCCGATGCGGCAGAGGTAACGATCGTAGCAGTCGCCATTGCGTCCGACGGGCACCTGGAACTCGACCTCGGCATATTTGTCATACGGCTGGGTGCGGCGCAGGTCCCAGGGCACGCCGGAGGCACGCAGCGGCGGCCCGCTGAAACCCCATGCGAGCGCATCCTCGGCCGAGATCACGCCAATATCGACGGTGCGCTGCTTCCAGATGCGGTTGCTGGTCAGCAGTTGTTCCAGATCGTCGACGAATTTCGGGAAGGTGTCCGCCCAGGCGGCGATCCGTTCCGGCAGATTGGCGGGCAGGTCCTTCGCCACGCCGCCGGGCCGGAAGTAGTTGGCGTGCAGACGGGCGCCGGACGCCGCCTCATAGAATTCCATCAGCTTCTCACGTTCCTCGAACCCCCACAGGCTCGGCGTGATGGCGCCGACGTCCAGGGCGTAGGTCGTCAGGTTAAGCAGATGGTTCAGCACGCGAGTGATTTCGGCAAACAGAACGCGGATCCACTGGCCTCGCTCCGGCGCCGTAACGCCCAGCAGCTTTTCGACGGCCAGGCAGAAGGCATGCTCCTGCGACATTGGCGAGGTGTAGTCGAGGCGATCGAAATACGGCACGTTCTGCACGTATGTCCGATATTCCATCAGCTTTTCAGTGCCGCGATGCAGCAGGCCGATATGCGGATCGGCGCGTTCCACGACCTCGCCGTCCATTTCCAGGATCAGCCGCAGGACGCCGTGAGCGGCCGGATGCTGCGGGCCGAAATTGATGGAATGGCTGTCGATCTCGACGATCTTGCTGGACGGCTTTTCGTCCAGGTTGATGACCTGGCTCATGATGGCCCCGCTTTGACCTGTTCGGCGCGTTCGGTGAAGACCTTTTCGTCGCCCGGCAACGTGGTGACGCCTTCCCAGGGGGAGAGGAAATCAAAGCTGCGCCAGTCCTGCGTCAGTTTTACCGGTTCGTAGACGACCTGCTTGCGTTCCTCGTCCCAGCGGACCTCGACGTAGCCGGTGAGCGGGAAATCTTTCCGCAACGGATGACCCTCGAACCCATAGTCGGTGAGGATGCGGCGGAGGTCCGGCTGGCTGGAAAAGACGATGCCGTAGAGATCCCAGGTCTCGCGTTCCCACCACGTTGCGCTGGGCCAGATCGTGTGGACGGATGAAACCGGATGGTCGGCGTCCGTCTGGACGATGACGCGGACACGCTGGTTCAGCGACACGGACAGCAGGTTGTAGACGACGTCGAAGCGTTCGGCGCGATCGGGCCAGTCAACGCCGCAGACGTCCATCATCTGCTCGAACGCGAAGCGCGGGTCATCACGCAGGGTCGTCATGACGGCGAGCAGCGAGTCCCGGACACCGTGGACGACGAGTTCGCCAAGCTCAATCCGGTAGCCGGTGATGCCCGGGACGGTGGCGATGGCCTGGCCAAGCAATTCCGTCGGGGTCGGCGGAGGGGGCGCGGGTTCGACCGCAGGCGTCGGTTCGTCAGCCACGCAGGATGGTCCCGGTGCGGCGGATTTTCTTCTGCAACTGCATGATTCCGTAAACCAGCGCCTCGGCGGTCGGCGGGCAGCCTGGGACGTAGATATCCACCGGGACAACGCGGTCGCAGCCGCGCACCACGGAGTAGGAGTAGTGGTAATAGCCGCCGCCATTCGCGCAGCTTCCCATGCTGATGACCCAGCGCGGTTCCGGCATCTGGTCGTAGACCTTGCGCAACGCAGGGGCCATTTTGTTGGTCAGCGTGCCGGCGACGATCATCACGTCGCTCTGCCGCGGCGAGGCGCGCGGGATGATGCCGAGCCGGTCAAGGTCATAGCGGGGCATGTATGCGTGGATCATCTCGATCGCGCAGCACGCCAAGCCGAAGGTCATCGGCCACAGGCTGCCAGTTCTGGCCCAGTTCACGACCTTGTCGAGGTTGGCTACAAGGAAGCCCTTGTCGGCGATCTCGCCGGTGATGCCCTTGATCACCGCATCCTGTTCCGGGCCTGGCGGCAGGTGGTCGCGGTTCCAGGCCAACATTGTTGCATCGCTCATGGTGCTACTCCCAATCCAGGGCGCCTTTGCACCACTCATATATGAAGCCCACGGTCAGCACGCCAAGGAATGCCATCATCGACCAGAATCCGACGGTGCCGACCCGCTTCAAGGCAATGGCCCAGGGAAAAAGGAAGGCGACTTCCAGATCAAAGATGATGAACAGGATGGCGACGAGGTAGTAGCGAACGTCGAAGCGGCGGCGGGCGTCGTCGAACGGTTCGAAGCCGCATTCGTAGGCCGACAGTTTTTCTGCGTAGGGCTTCTGGTGAGCGGCAAGAAGGGAGCCGCCAACCATGGCGACCGCGATACCGCCGGCGATGACGAGAAAAACGAGGATCGGCAGGTAGCCGAACAGAAGAGGCTGCATGGATATTCCCACCAGGTCCTAATACGCCGTTCGCAGCAGCGGGCCGGCCGAGCGCCTGTGGCGCCGACACGTCCGATACCGCGATGCAGCAAGGCCGGACATTAGACCCATCCCATCGGGACCGCCATAGCCGTCGGGGCTGGAAAATCGGGGTTGCCGCGTGAAAGAACGTGAAATTTAATTCGCCTGCTGCTGGCGCGAGTGACGGGGCTCGAACCCGCGACCTCCGGCGTGACAGGCCGGCGCTCTAACCAACTGAGCTACACCCGCAGCGGCAGGGCGCAGCGTTTAGGCTGCGCGGGTCATGGCGTCAAGCGGCTGACGCCATGATTAGAAGAACGAGGGATAGAGGTTGAGACTTTCGATGATGGTGGGCGGTGACGGATTCGAACCGCCGGCCCTCTCGGTGTAAACGAGACGCTCTACCGCTGAGCTAACCGCCCGTTACGCGCTCTTTTCCTGCGCGCCGCTGCGCCTAGGTGACAGCGGCGCGTGCCGGCGCCGCTTAGCCGGCAACGGAGTCCTTCAGGCCCTTGCCCGGCTTGAAGCGAACGGTGGTCGACTCCGGGATTTCCATTTCCTCGCCGGTGCGTGGGTTGCGGCCGGTGCTGGCCTTGCGGATCGTCGATGCGAAGGTGCCGAAGCCGACCAAACGGACCTCTTCCTTCTTCTTCAGCGCGTCGGTGATCGCGTTGAACACGGCATCGACAACTTCGCCGGCCTTGATGCGTGAAAGCTCCGTGCCGTCGGCGACAGCTGCGATGAGGTCCATCTTATTCACTGCGTTTCCCTCTCATATCCAAAAGACGCGAATCGAAGTCAGGGGCTGGATGCCCCGACGGAAGCGGGCGGACACTACTGGCGCGGTTTCCGCTGCGTCAATGGCCGAAAGCCTGGATTTTCCATCAAAACGGCCCGTCAGCGGAGGCTGACGGGCCGTTGTTGCCATAGAGGGTCACAACCTCTGGTTAGTGAGGCAGCGAAGCCGGCACCTGCTGTGCAGCGGCAACAGGAACCGGCGTCTCCGGCGGTTCTTCCCACTCGATCGGTTCCGGTTTGCGGGCCAGAGCCTGCGCGATGACCTCGTCGACGTCGGCCACCGGGATCAGCTTCAGCAGCTTTTTCACGTTGTCCGGAATTTCCGCCAGGTCCTTCTCATTCTCCTTGGGAATGAACACTGTCGTAATCCCGGCCCGCAGAGCCGCCAGCAGCTTTTCCTTCAAACCGCCGATCGGGAGCACCCGGCCACGCAGCGTGATCTCTCCGGTCATCGCCACGTCGCGGCGCACCGGGATGCCGGTGAGCACCGAGACGATGGAGGTGGCCATTGCAACGCCTGCCGACGGACCGTCCTTCGGGGTCGCCCCTTCCGGCACGTGAACGTGGATGTCCCGCTTTTCGAACAGGGTTGGCTTGATGCCGAACCGGGTCGAGCGGCTGCGGACGTAGGACAGGGCCGCCGAGACGCTCTCCTGCATCACGTCGCCGAGCTTGCCGGTGTGCTTGATGTTGCCCTTGCCCGGCAGCATCACCGACTCGATGGTCAGGATCTCGCCGCCGACCTCGGTCCAGGCCAGGCCGGTGACGACACCGACCATGTCCTCGGCCTCGGTCTCGCCGAAGCGGTGCTTCTTGACGCCCGCATACTTCTCCAGGTTCTTGCGGGTGATCGATACCTTGGCGGTCTTCTTGGTGACGATCTCCTTGACCGCCTTACGCGCCAGGTTCGCGATCTCGCGTTCCAGGTTCCGCACGCCGGCTTCCCGCGTGTAGTAGCGGATGAGGTCGCGCAGCGCGTCTTCCGACAGGCTCCACTCTTCCTTCTTCAGGCCATGTGCATCGGACTGCTTGGTGAGCAGGTGGCGCTTGGCAATCTCCACCTTCTCATCCTCGGTGTAGCCGGGGATGCGGATGATCTCCATGCGGTCCAGCAGTGGCTGCGGCATGCGAAGGCTGTTGGCCGTGGTGACGAACATCACGTCGGACAGATCGTAGTCGACCTCCAGGTAGTGGTCGGCAAACGTGCTGTTCTGTTCGGGATCCAGCACCTCCAGCAGGGCCGAGGACGGATCGCCGCGCCAATCCTGGCCGAGTTTGTCGACCTCATCCAACAGGAAGAGCGGGTTGGAGGTCTTGGCCTTCTTCATGCCCTGGATGACCTTGCCGGGCATCGACCCGATATAGGTCCGCCGGTGGCCACGCACCTCCGCCTCATCCCGAACGCCGCCTAGTGACATCCGGACGAAGTTCCGGCCGGTGGCCTTGGCGATAGACTTGCCAAGCGAGGTCTTGCCAACGCCGGGCGGGCCGACGAGGCACAGGATCGGGCCGCGCACCTTGGGGCTGCGCGCCTGGACGGCCAGATACTCGATGATCCGTTCCTTGACCTTCTCCAGGCCGTAGTGGTCGGACTCCAGGACCTTTTCAGCGGCGACGACGTCGTTGTTGATTTTGCTGCGCTTCTTCCACGGAATGGAGAGCATCCAATCCAGGTAGTTGCGCACGACCGTCGCTTCGGCGCTCATGGGGCTCATGGTGCGCAGCTTCTTCAGCTCCGCCACGGCCTTCTCGCGGGCTTCCTTGGTGAACCTGGTCTTCTTGATGCGGGCTTCGAGTTCGGCATTCTCGTCCTTGCCGTCCTCACCCTCGCCCAGTTCCTTCTGGATCGCCTTCAGCTGCTCGTTCAGGTAATACTCGCGCTGGGTCTTCTCCATCTGCCGCTTGACGCGGTTGCGGATGCGCTTTTCCACCTGCAGCACGCCGATTTCGGATTCCATGTGACCGAAGACGCGTTCCAGCCGCTCGCTGATCTTGGCGATTTCCAGCAGGTCCTGCTTTTCAGGAATCTTCAGGTTGAGGTGGCTGGCGACGGTGTCGGCAAGCTTTGACGCCTCCTCGATCTGGTTCAGCGACACCAGCACCTCGGGGGCGATCTTCTTGTTCAGCTTGATGTACTGCTCGAACTGCGAAACCACCGTGCGGCCAAGGGCTTCGAGGTCTTTCTTGTCACCGGTCACGTCCGGCATCGGCGTCGTCATCGCCTCAAAGTAGGATTCAGTTTCCTTGAAGCTGCTGATCTTCGCGCGGCGACCGCCTTCGACCAGCACCTTGACTGTGCCGTCGGGCAGTTTCAGCAGTTGCAGGATCGTGGACACCGTCCCCACGCGATAGATGTCCTCCACCGAGGGATCATCCTGCGAGGCATTTTTCTGGGCGACGAGCAGGATCTGCTTGTCTTCCTTCATCACCGCTTCCAGGGCGCGGACCGATTTTTCACGGCCGACGAAGAGCGGGACGATCATGTGCGGGAACACGACGATGTCACGTAGAGGGAGTACGGCCATCAGGTCGCTTTGCGCCTGAGGGGCCGGTTTGGCTTGTTCCGTCATATTTCGACCTCCTGAAGGACAGTCAGCGTTCTCCGCCCGGCAGCGGCACGGAAAACGCTTTCATCGGTCTGTCACGACCGTTCGGACCGATATGGCTGTCGAACGATACCACGCAAGACCTTGAACGCTGCAATCGCGCCACCACGGGCCACCGGATAGGGCGTCTGCCCGATCAGGCGCTATTTTCCGCACGCTCCTTTCCATAAAGATAAAGAGGGTTGGAGCGGGATTCCGCCACTTCCCGGTTGATGACGACTTCCTCCACCCCATCAAGGCCGGGCAGATCGAACATCGTGGAGAGCAAGATCTGTTCCATGATCGATCGCAGGCCGCGCGCGCCGGTTTTGCGGGCGATCGCGCGCGTTGCGACGGACTTTAGCGCATCTTCGGTGAAGGAAAGCTTAACCCCTTCCATTTCGAACAAGCGACCGTACTGCTTGACCAGCGCGTTCTTCGGCTTGGTCAGGATTTCCATCAGCGCGCCTTCGTCGAGGTCCTCGAGCGTCGCCACGACCGGCAGTCGGCCGATGAATTCGGGGATCAGGCCAAACTTCAGCAAGTCCTCGGGTTCGACTTCGCGGAGGATGGCGCCCATCCGGCGTTCGTCGGGGGAGCGGACCTCGGCGCCATAACCGATTCCCGACCCTTTGCCGCGGGCCCCTATGATGCGTTCAAGGCCGGAGAAGGCGCCGCCGCAGATAAACAGGATGTTCGTGGTGTCGACCTGGAGGAACTCCTGCTGCGGATGCTTGCGTCCGCCCTGCGGGGGCACCGAAGCGACGGTGCCTTCCATGATCTTCAGCAGGGCCTGCTGCACGCCCTCCCCCGAGACATCCCTGGTGATCGACGGGTTGTCGGATTTGCGTGAAATCTTGTCCACCTCGTCGATGTAGACGATGCCGCGCTGCGCCCGCTCCACGTTGTAGTCAGCCGACTGCAGCAGCTTGAGGATGATGTTTTCGACATCCTCCCCCACGTAGCCGGCTTCGGTCAGGGTGGTGGCGTCAGCCATCGTGAACGGGACGTCGAGAATCCGTGCAAGGGTCTGGGCCAGCAGGGTCTTGCCTGAACCGGTCGGGCCGACGAGCAGGATGTTGGATTTCGCGATTTCGACGTCGTTGTTCTTCTGGCCGTGGGCCAGTCGCTTATAATGGTTATGGACCGCAACCGAAAGGACCCGCTTGGCGTGATCCTGACCGATCACGTAGTCGTCCAGGACCTTGCAGATCTCCCGCGGGGTGGGAACCCCGTCACGGGACTTCACCAGATGCGTCTTGTGCTCTTCACGGATGATATCCATGCAAAGCTCGACGCACTCGTCGCAGATGAAGACCGTCGGACCGGCGATCAATTTGCGTACTTCGTGCTGCGATTTCCCGCAGAACGAGCAGTACAGGGTGTTTTTCGAATCGCCGGACTTACTCATGCGCACTCCTCCCCCGGACACAGGGGCACAATGGGGGATGTTAACTCCCTAAACGCGGCTGGGACAAGAACCGCGGAACGCCGATCCCAGGATCTAACCATGATGATACGGTGGATGGTGTCCGCGACACCACAATGAAATATTGTTCGCAAGGTTCCGGCGCGGCTCTCGAGCCGCGCCGTGGCCAAACGAACAACGAACGTCAGGCGGTCAGGACTTCAACCCGTCCTCTCCGCCGGTGAGAGGACGGCTTTCCACCACCTCATCCACCAGACCAAAGTCACGGCTTTCCTCGGCAGACATATATGTGTCGCGTTCCAGCTTACGCTCGATCGCTTCGATCGGCTGGCCTGTGTGGCGCACATAGATCTCATTCAGCCGCTTGCGCAGCGTCAGGATTTCGCGTGCCTGGATCTCGATGTCGGTCGCCTGGCCCTGCGCGCCGCCGGACGGCTGATGCACCATCACGCGGGCGTTCGGCAACGCGTAGCGCTTACCTTTGGCGCCGGCCGTCAGCAGCAGGCTGCCCATGGAAGCGGCCTGACCGATGCAGACGGTGCTGACCGGGCTGCGGATGTACTGCATGGTGTCGTAGATCGCCAGGCCCGCTGAAACAACGCCGCCTGGGCTGTTGATGTAGAAGGAAATATCCTTGTTTGGATTTTCCGATTCCAGAAACAGAAGCTGGGCGCAGATCAGCGCGCTGACCTGGTCGTACACCGCACCGGTCAGGAAGATGATCCGCTCCTTCAACAGGCGGGAATAGATATCGAAAGCCCGTTCGCCGCGGGCGGTCTGTTCGACCACCATTGGGACCAGGTTGTTGCCATACACTTCGACTGGATCACGGTCCCGCATTGTCATCACCTAACTGCCAAGGGTCAGAAGAAAGCCTACCACAAATAAGTGCGTGCATCTCAAAATCCAGCAACCCAGCCGAGCGGCCAGGAGTTGGACGGCCCGGTGACACCCCACGCTGGTTCCGCTGGGGTCCGAGCCTGGTGCGGTGGGGCCATCAGGCCTCGGCGTTCTCGGCCATTGTCTCGAGCTGCTTCTCCAGCTCCTCAGGCGAGACAATTTGATCGGTGACCGCCGCAAGCTCCAGCACGAAGTCGACCACCTTGTCTTCCAGCAGCGGGGCCCGCACCGAGTCGGTCAGCGCCGGGTATTTCCGGAACAACTCCAGCATCTGCATCTCCTGCCCGCGGAACTGCATCGCCCGCTGATACAGCGCTCGGTCCAACTCCTGCTGCGAGACGGAGATTGCGTTGACAGCGCCAATCTCGGCCAGGAGCAGGCCCAGCCGGACGCGGCGTTCGGCGATCGCGCGGTATTCGGCCTTCAGGGTGTCGTCGTCCTTGCCCTTGTCTTCCTCATCCTGGGTGCCTTCCTGGCGCGCCTTCTCGAACTGCTGCCAGATCTGCGCGAACTCGTCGTCAACCATCAGGGCCGGGACGGGGAAATCGGCGAGCTTGCTCAGGGCGTCGAGCAGCTGCTTCTTCACCTGCGTGCGAGCCATCTGGTCGTATTCCTGCTGCATGCGGCTGGTCACCATCTCCCGCACCGAGGCCAGGCTTTCGGCGCCAAGCTTCTTGGCCAGTTCGTCATCAAGCGGCGGCACGATTTGGCGGTTGATCTGTTTGACGGTGATGTCGAAGGTGGCTGCCTTTCCGCGCATGTCCTCCTTGCCATAATTGTCCGGGAAGGTGACGGAGATCGTGCGAAATTCCCCGGCCTTGGCGCCGACCATGCCTTCGGCGAAGCCGGGGATGAAGCCGGTGCCGCCGATCTCTACCTCGGCATCGTTCCCGGTACCGCCCTCGAACGCGACGTCGTCGATCTTTCCCACATAGTCCACGGTCAGCACGTCGCCATTGGCCGCACCTTCACCTTCGGGGCGAGATTGCAGTTCCTCGGGCGGGATCGGCTCGACCGTGCGGTTAGACTTGGCGATCCGGTCCAGCGCTTCGTCGACCTTTTCAGGCGCGATCTCGACCTTCAGGCGGGTCAGGGCGACGGTGCTGAAGTCCGGTAGGGTGATGGAGGGCAGCACCTCCATCTCCAGCGTGAATTCCACGTCGGTGCCAGGCGCGGTCGGGTTTTCGGTGACCAATGCCAGCTTTGGCTGCCGGGCGGGGCGGAGGCCACGTTCGTTGAGGACGGTGCGGGTGGCGTCGTCCACGGATTCCTGAACGATTTCAGCGGAGACGGCATTCCCGAAGCGCTGCTTGACGATGGACAGGGGCACCTTGCCAGGGCGGAAGCCCGGCAGACGCAGGTCCTTGCCGAGGGAGGCGAGCTTGTCGGCCCGCTTCGCGTCGAGATTGGCGGCGGGAAGCACCACGTTGTAGCTGCGCTTCAACCCGTCAGAGAGCGTCTCGGTAACCTGCATTTTCGGCCAATCCTAACAAACACGCATCACTTCTCGCGAGCCACCTGCGCGTCCGGAACGCGCGGCGTGATCGCACCGCCGGTGCGGCGGTGGTGCGGGCGAAGGGACTTGAACCCCCACGGCTTTCGCCACCAGAACCTAAATCTGGCGTGTCTACCAGTTTCACCACGCCCGCGCCGCATCAACCCAACCCGGAAGAAACTCGCTTCCGGCGGCAAGACCCACCGGACGAACGCGGCGCTTTAGCGCAGGCGTCACCGAACGACAAGCAACAAGCCAAGATCGTGGATGGGATCATCCGCATTTTGTTTAGAGCAGAAGCGAAACATATAGCGGCACTGCGCAATAATGGGGCAGATGAGACTGCTTTTAATTGAGCCACGTTCTGCCCGTTTGCATATCACCCATGCAAAATCGGCTTTGACGGGGAACCGCATGGGATGCAACTCTACTGCCAAGTAATTTTGATGCGGATCGGACTTTGCTTGCGCGGCAACCGTTGCGTGAGCGGGAACGTTATATCCGGAAAAGGGGTGAGACCATGGGAACAGCCAAGGGCAGCAACGGGGGATCTGCGTCCAAATCGAAGGCGAGCGCGCCGCTTCCTGGCTCGTTTCCCGAGACTAACGGCCGTGACTACAACATTGCCGCGGTCGACCGGACCCTCGACCTGCTGGAGGCCTTGGCCCGCCTGGGTCCCGCATCGCTCGCTGCGCTGGCCGAAGCGGCTGGATGCACCCGTACGGCTGGCTTCCGGTTGCTGAGAACGCTGCAATCCCGCGGTTTCGCGATACAGGATGAAGCCCGCGGCCTCTGGCGCCTCGGCGCGCGCTGGAGCGTGCTGGGCCGCGCCGCCTCGGAGCAAGGCGCCCTCGCCGCAACGGCTATGCCGTTCCTGGCGGCGCTGGGTAAAGCGACTGGCGAAAACGTCTACCTGCGGGTTCGCGATGGCATGGAAAGCGAAACCGTGGCTATCTACCAGACCGATCCGACTATCCGGATGTACTCGGAGGTGGGGAAGCGCGGGCCGCTGCATGCGGGTAGCAGCCGAATACTCCTGGCTTTCGCGCCCGAGGCCGTGCAGACGCAATTGCTGGCACAACGGCTCAACCGGTTTACGCCGGCAACACGGATCGACCCGACCTGGATCGCGGCGGACCTGCAACGCATTCGTACCCGCGGCTACCTGATCACCTCCGACGAGGTTGTGGCCGGAGCGGTCGGGATCGCCTGTCCGGTGAGCGATGCGGCCGGGAACGTCGTGGCAGTGCTGCATATCAGCGCGCCGTCCATGCGCATGCGGCCGCCGCGGCCGCGGGCTTTGCTGCCTCAGGTTATGGATGCAGCGGCGAAACTGTCCGAAGCGCTGGGCGCCGCTGGGAAGCCGGCTGCGCCAGGCTTGATGCGCGAGGGCGCCTCGTCGACCGACTGGCAGATGGCTGGCAGTATGATCAATCTGGCGCGGCCGCACTCGATCTTTCGGTAGGGGGCCGCGGTTGGAAGGAGGGCGAGAGCCCTGCCCCTCGACCCCGCCAAGGGACTTGGTCCCTTGGGAATCGATTAGCGGCGGAGGCGACTTTGTTGTTTTTACCACCTTGTCGGCCCCTCACCGGATGAACTGGTTTTAGGGGCCTCGCTCCTTCAACGGGCCCAGGGCACTGTCCTGGCTGCCCGTTTCAACATCATAGCCGCTTCCAAAAGAGCACCGTCTCGGCGCCATCGATGGTATAGCCCGGGATGCGGCCGGCTTCGTGCCACCCTTCGGCTCGGTACAGAGCTTCGCCTGCGCCACCGGCGCGGGTATCCAGGGTCAAGAGCGTGCGGCCGGCGCGACGGGCCTGATATTCGGCCTCGAACATCAGTTCACGTCCCAGTCCTGAGCGGCGCGCCGCCGGGTGAACCAGCAGTTTCTGTACCTCCGCGCGGTGGGACTGGTTTTCCGGCGTGCCGAGGTCCAGCATGACTGTGCCGACCAGCGTGCCGGAGCGCCAACCTGCCAGAAGTATGCGTGATCGCGCGCCAACCTCGGTGGTGATGCGGCGCCAGAAGGATCGGGCCTTGGTCAGGTCCATGGGCGGGAGAAAGGAGACGGACGCGCCGTCGTCGACGCAGGCGACGAGCACCTCGGCGAGGCGGCGTTCGGCGGATCCGGCTGAGGCGATATCCAGGGTCTCGATCCCGTCGACGGGCTTGGCATAGCCGAATTCGAGCGAACTGGACTTGTCGTTCAGCACCCTGATACCGCCCTGGCGGATGTAGGAGCGCTTCTCGTAGAACGCGTGCGCGCGCTCGAACCTTGTGTCTGTCCAGAGGACCAGACGATGGGCGCCGCGGCGCAGCGCGTGGCTTTCGGCGGTATCGAGCAGTTCGTGGGCGAGGCGTGACCCGTGCAGGGCGGGATCGACGTAGACGCGGCAAATCTCCCAGGTTCCGTCATCCGCTGGTACGGGACGGGTAGCAATCATTCCGACAGTGCTTTTCTGCTGTTCCGCGACCCATAGCGCCCCGTCGTAGTATGTTGCGAGTGCGTGGAGTTCCGGCATCTCGCCGTCGACATCCAGCTTCAGGCCGCGATAGGCCGCCCAGCACTTGGCGATCAACGCGATCAGAGCCGATCCATCGCTGTCGCGTCCGAGGCGTATCGGCCACGGGGCGGCGGGATCAATGCCGGTCAAACGCCGGCGCCCAGGAGATCGGGTGGAACGCTGCCGCGACGGAACGCCTGTGTTGGAATGACCGTTTCATTTGGCTCGCGGTCGCCCGATACGGCTGTCGTGCGGAACCGCTCAGGACGAATGTTTGCGTTGCAGCGGCCACCGCAATCCGTGGATGGTCGGACCAAGCCCGGCCAAGACGGGAACAGGGCGACGTCTCGCTTCAG
Source organism: uncultured Pseudomonadota bacterium (assembly GCA_963819005.1). GTDB lineage: Bacteria > Pseudomonadota > Alphaproteobacteria > Acetobacterales > Acetobacteraceae > Rhodopila. Next base: position 888,780 of record CAWFUL010000015.1, on the reverse strand, counting down.
ACTGATCGGACGCTTGCCCACGGACCTTTAGCGCAGGCCTTCGCAAAAGGTCTGAATGCGGCGCAAACCTTCCAGCAGGTCGTCATCAGCGGTGGCGGTGCTGATCCGCAGGTAGGGACTCATGTGGTAGGCAGCGCCGTGGACGGTGGCGACGTAGTGTTCTTCGAGCAATGCGAGGCAGACGTCCTCGTCGGTGTTCAGCTTGCGCCCGCCGGTGGTGGTTTTGCCCAGACAGCCGGCGACATTGGGGAAGACGTAGAACGCACCCTCCGGCTTGTGGCAGGAGATGCCGGGGCAGGCGTTAAGCATGTCCACGGCCAGATCGCGGCGGCGTTTGTAAGCGGTGATCTGGGCGTCGACGCCGTCCTGCGGGCCGTTCAGCGCGGCGGTGGCGGCGGCCTGACCCACCGTGGAGATGCCAGCGGTCGCCTGACCCTGCATCACCGTCATTGCGCGGATCAGCGGCTTCGGACCACCGGCGAAGCCGACACGCCAGCCGGTCATGGCGTAGGTCTTTGAAACGCCGGACAGGGTCAGGGTGCGATCCTTAAGATCGGGGGCAACCTCGGCGAACGTGGCGTGCCGGAAGCCGTCGAACACCAGATGCTCGTACATGTCGTCGGACATGATCCAGACATGCGGGTGCTTGCGCATCACCGCCGCGATTTCCCCCAGTTCGGCGGCGGAGCAGCAGGCGCCGGTGGGATTGTTGGGGTTGTTGAGGATCAGCCACTTGGTCTTTGGCGTAATCGCGGCGTCGATGTCCTCGGCGCGGGGCTTGAAGCCGTTGTTCTGCGGGCACGGGACCAGGACGGGATTCGCCTCGCACAGTTCGGCCATCTGGGCGTAGGCGATCCAGGACGGAACCGGGATGACGACCTCATCGTCCGGATCGACGGTGGCCATGATCGCGTTGAAAATGCACTGTTTGCCGCCGTTGCCAACGGTGATCTCGTCCAGCGCGTAGTCGAGGCCGGAATCGCGCTTGAACTTGCGCTGGATCGCCTGTTTCAGCGCCAGCGTGCCGTCCTGTGGCGGGTACTTCGTGTCGCCTTTCAAGGCGGCCTGGTGCGCGGCCTCGATCGCGTGGGGCGGGCTGTCGAAGTTGGGTTCGCCGGTGGTCAGCGTGATGACCGGCTTGCCGGCGGCGCGGAGTTCGCGGGCCTTGATCGTCATTTGCACGCTGGCGGCAAGAGAGACCCGGCTGAGCCGGTGGGCGAAGCCCGGCTTCGTGGCGGGCGTTCGCGGGGACGCCGTCCCGAGTGGCTGTGCAGACATCAGTGCAGGCCTTCGCAGAAGCGGCGGATGCGGTTGCAGGCGTCGGTCAGTTCCTCGGTCGCGTTGGCATAGCTGATGCGGATGTAACCGGGGTAGCAGAACGCGGCACCGTGGACGGTGGCGACACCTTCCTCGTCGAGCAGCGCGAGAGCGAAGGCTTCGTCGTCCTTGATCAGCTTGCCGCCTTTGGAGGTCTTGCCGAGGCAGCCCTGGATCGAGGGGTAGACGTAGAACGCGCCATCCGGGTTGCTGCAATGGATCCCAGGGGACTGGTTCAGCATTTTGACGACGAGGTCGCGGCGCTGCTCGAACACCTTGCGCATTTCCTCGACCGTTTCCTGCTGGCCGGTCAGGGCCTCGATGGCGGCGGCCTGGGCGATGGAGTTGGGGTTGGAGGTGGACTGGCTTTGCAGCTTGTCCATCGCCTTGATCAGCGCGACGGGGCCGCCGGCGAAGCCGATGCGCCAGCCGGTCATGGCATAAGCCTTCGACACGCCATGGACGGTCAGGGTGCGATCCTTCAGCTTGGGCTCGACCTTGACGATCGTTGATGGCTTGAAACCGCCGTAGACCAGGCTGTCATAGATGTCGTCGGTCAGGACCCAGACATGGGGATGGCGCAGCAGCACGTCACAGATCGGGCGCAGATCCTCGGCACTGTAGCCGGCCCCGGTTGGGTTGCAGGGGTTGTTCAGCATGAACCAGCGGGTTTTCGGGGTGATCGCGGCTTCCAGGTCCTCGGCGCGCATCTTGAAATTGTTGTTCTGGCTGCATGGCACCAGAACGGGCTTGCCGTCGGAGAGGGTGACGATGTCAGGGTAGCTGACCCAACAGGGGCTGGGGATGATGACCTCATCGCCCGCGTTCAGCGTGCCGAGCATGGCGTTGAACAGGACCTGCTTGGCGCCGGTGGAGATGATGATCTCTTCAGGCTTGTATTCGATGCCGCTGTCCCGGGCGAATTTCAGGGCGACGGCCTTGCGCAGGGCGGGCGTGCCGGAGACATCCGTGTATTTGGTCTCGCCGTTTTCCAGCGCGCGGATCGCCGCATCCTTGACATTGCGGGGCGTGTCGAAGTCCGGCTCGCCCTGCGACAGGCTGATCACGTTTTTCCCCTCGGCGATCATGCGGCGCGCCACGGTGGAAATCGCGATGGTCAGGCTGGGCTGGATGCGGTCGAGACGTTCGGCGGTGAGGGACATGATACGAGTCCTGGTGGATGGAGGCGCGGGAACCTAGTCGGGTGGGACGTTTCGGGCAACCGTTTGCGGTTCCGGATTTGTGCGGGGCTGGTGTGTGTGGATTGGACCAATTGGGTTGGGTGGAAATCTGGCGGGTCCATGCTATCATTAAGGCGATAATGATGGGAGGGTGAGATGCCCAGTGTGGTGACCATTAACCGGCCGGACGTCGTCGCGCTGATACAGACGGCGGCGGATCAGTTGACCGGCGGAAACAAGACGGAAGCCGTGGCGCTGGCTATGCGGTCCTTGCTGGAACGACACACGCGCGTCGGTAGTCTGTTTGGCCGCCATCCTGGCTCGGTTCGGGTCGCGGAAGGCGTGGATTTGACCACGGCGGGCCTCGATGAGCTGACGGACGCCGAGACGGGAGCAGAGATCGATCGGTGAGTGCATCGGTCCTGTTGGATACGCATATCGCGCTGTGGATTGATAGTGGGGATGAGCGTCTGCGCCCGTCCACCCGCGCGCTTATTGATGATTGCTGGCGTGCGGGCGGATCGGTCCTTATCAGCGCCATCTCGGTTTGGGAGATCGCGCAACTGGTTGGCGCGGGCCGAATAGAGCTGGATCGTTCGGTGTCGGCGTGGCTGGCTGACTTTTGCGACGCACCGGGCATACGGGCGATTCCGCTTGGTCCGATTGCCGCGGCTCGGTCCTATGAGCTGCGCGATCTGGAGCATCGCGACCCTGCGGATCGTTTGCTGATTGCGACGGCAATTGAGCAGACTTGTGCGTTGGTCACGTACGATAGGCGGATCATCGCGTTCGCAGAGCGGCACGGCGGGCGGTATGGATTCTCAGCGAGGAGCTGAGCGACAGCCAGAGATTGGAGACGTTAGGTTATCGACAGAGACGCCACTGCTGGCTCCAGCGCTTCCATAACCGCCTTTGGGTTCCGCTCGATGACGCGCAAATAAGCTGGGTCCGGCTGGCGGTGCGCCTGTTCCCAATTGCGCGGCATGCCGAGCGGGATGCGAAACCGTTCGCCATGCGGTGTCCGGATTATGGAGCTGACTAGCGAGTTAGTCAGGCAAGGCCATGATCGTCATCTATCTCGCTGAAGCCAAGGTCACCGATCTCGCCGCCCGCGCCGAGGCGGGTGAGTCCATATAGATCAGCGCGGGCCCGTTGCGGCGCTCGCGGCAGACAGCGGTCCACGGATTTGCAAGCTGAACGGGCGTCCGGCTGAGGCAGCGACCGCGCTGGCGTTAGCGCAGTGCCGGTCTGAGGTGCCGCGCCTTTCGGCCTATCCCCCCAGCACCGTCCGTAATTCCTCCAGCGCCGCCGGGTCTTCGATCGTCGGCGGCACCGGCGCGGTTTCGCCGTCCGCGATCTTGCGGATGCTGGCCCGCAGGATTTTGCCGGACCGTGTCTTGGGCAGCCGGGCGACGACGCGGGCGTCCTTGAAGGCCGCGACAGGACCGATACGGTCGCGGACCAAAGCCACCAGTTCGGCGGCGACTTCTTTCTCCGGACGGTTGACGCCGGCTTTCAGCACAACGAAGCCCATCGGGGTCTGGCCCTTCAGCTCGTCCTTGGCGCCGATGACCGCGCACTCGGCGACGTCTTTATGGGAGGCGAGGACTTCCTCCATCGATCCGGTAGACAAACGATGACCGGCGACGTTGATGATGTCGTCGGTGCGGCCCATGACCCAGACATCACCCTCGGTATCGACCACGCCGGCGTCGCCGGTGCGGTACCAGCCGGGGAAGTCGGATAGATAGGCGGCGCGGTAGCCATCGTTATTCTGCCATAACGTCGGGCCGCAGCCGGGTGGCAGTGGAAGCTTCAGCGACAGGTTCCCCGTCTCGCCGCGCGGCAGCACATGACCCTCGTCGTCCAGCGCATGCAGGTCGTAGCCGGGGCATGGGCGGCCGCCGGAGCCGGGTTTGAACGGGAACAGCCCGAACTGGCGGAAGCCGGCGGTGATCGGCCAGCCTGTTTCGGTCTGCCACCAGTGGTCCACCACGGGCTTGCCCAGTAGCTCGTGCGCCCAGATGCCGGTGGGCGGATCGCAGCGCTCGCCCGCGAGGTAAAGGGCCTGCAATGACGAGATGTCGTGGTCGCGAGTGAGCTTGCCCTCGGGGTCCTGTTGCTTGATGGCGCGCATGGCGGTGGGGGCGGTGAACAACACCTTCACCTTGTGCTGGGCAATCACCCGCCAGAATGCGCCCGCATCGGGGGTGCCGACCGGCTTGCCCTCGTACATCACCGACGTGCAGCCGCGCAGCAGCGGGGCGTAGACGATGTAGCTGTGGCCGACGACCCAGCCGACGTCCGAGGCAGTCCACCAGACGTCGCCTTGATCCAGGCCGTAGATCATCTTCATCGAGTTCCACAGCACCACCGCATGGCCGCCATTGTCGCGTACCACGCCCTTGGGGCGGCCGGTGGTGCCCGACGTGTAGAGGATATACAGCGGATCGGTCGCCAGCACGGGCACGCACGGATGCGGCTTCGCGGCATCGACGGCGGCGGCGAAATCGTGGTCGCGGCCGGCAACCATAGTCGCCTGCGCCTGGGGCCGTTGCAGAACCAGCACAGCGTCTGGCTTGTGCGCCGACATGGTGATCGCGAGGTCCAGGAGTGGCTTGTATTGCACCACCCTGCCCGGCTCCAACCCGCACGAGGCGGTGATGATGACTTTGGGCGCGGCGTCCTCGATGCGGGTGGAGAGTTCGGCTGCGGCGAACCCGCCGAACACCACGGAATGGATGGCGCCGAGACGGGCGGTGGCGAGCATGGCGATGGCGGCTTCCGGGACCATCGGCATGTAGATGACAACGCGGTCGCCGCGGCCAACGCCAAGAGCGGCCAGCGCGCCGGCGAGTTTCTCGGTGCGAGCCAGCAGGTCGGCGTAGGTGAAGGTGACGATCTGGCCGGTCATCGGGCTGTCATAGATCAGCGCGGGCTGGGAGCCCCGGCCGGCCTCAACGTGGCGGTCGAGGCAGTTGTAGCAGGTATTGAGCATGGCGCCGGGGAACCACTGGCCGAACGCGCCCATGCTGGCGTCGAACACCTTGTCCCATTTTTTCGTCCAGGTGATGCCCTGCGCCTCGTTGGCCCACCAGGCCTCAGGGTCGCGCATCCAGGTCGCGTAAGCCTCGGCGTAGGTGGTGGCTTCGGTCATCGCACGTTGCTCCCCGGTTTCTCCTCGGTTGTCCGGCGGGACCGTTCGGCGGTCAAGACGGGCTTGCGGACCGGCGCCGGACAGTGGTTTCTGCGGCATTCCGTATCGGGAGGGATTGATGCAGGTCAAAGGTCTGGCGGCGGTGGTGACGGGCGGCGGGTCCGGCCTGGGGGCGGCGACTGCGGCGCATCTGGCCAGCTTGGGCGCGCGCGTTGCGGTGGTGGATATCAACCAGGTGGCGGCGGAGGCCATGGCGGCGAAGATCGGCGGGATCGGGATCGCCTGCGACGTGGCGGACGCGGACTCCGGTCAGGCGGCGTTCGCGGCGGCCCGGGCCGCGCACGGGCCGGTGCGGGTGCTGGTGAACTGCGCCGGGATCGGCACCGCAGGGCGCATCGTCGGGCGCGACGGCCCCCTGGCGCTGGCGGCGTTCGAACGGGTGATCCGCGTCAACCTGATCGGCAGCTTCAACATGCTGCGGCTGGCGGCGGCCGAGATGTCAGCGGAGGACCCGCTGGAGGAGAACGAGCGGGGGGTGATCATCAACACGGCCTCGATCGCCGCATACGAGGGTCAGGTGGGGCAGCCAGCCTATGCCGCGTCGAAGGGCGGGGTGGTCGGCATGACGCTTCCGGCGGCGCGCGAATTGGCCAGGGCGGGGGTCAGGGTGGTGACGATTGCGCCAGGATTATTCCATACGCCGATGGTCGATGGGCTGCCGGCTGATGTGCAGGCCAGTCTGGGGGCCTCGATCCCCTACCCGCCCCGGCTTGGGCGCCCGTCGGAGTATGCCGATCTGGTGGCGCATATCATCAGCAACCGGTTCCTGAACGGCGAGGTGATCCGGCTGGATGGCGCACTGCGGATGGCGCCGCGGTAGGTTTTTGCCGATTCGCCAAGGTCAGCAAGGAGGACCAAGGGACGCCGCAACAGCCCGTTGATGGCGGCCGGCTGACACGGCGCTGAGCCATGGTTGGCCAGGCCGCGAGCCGAGCATGATCGGCGGTGGCCCATCATGCTCGGTGGCCGCGGCGGCCTCGATCTGCTGTCAGGTATGCACCATCGGGCAGCCGCCTTCCGCAAGGGGACGGAAACCCTCATTGGGCGGCGTGGTCGCCAACAGCTTGTAGTAGTCCCAGGCATACTTGCTTTCGTCCGGCGACTTCACTTCGTATAGGTACACTGGATGCAACGCGCGTCCGTCGGCACGGATCGTGCCAGGGCCGAAGGCATCATCGTCGGTTGGCATCGCCTTCATGCGGGCGACAGTGGCCGCGCCGCTCTTTTTCGCTTCCGCGACGCCCAGGGCGTGGACTGCTTTCAGGTAGTGCAGCGTGCCGCCATAGCAGCCGGCCTGCCCCATCCCGGCCCTCACATCGCCGATCATCGGCTGCAGCCGCTTGCTGAAGGCGCGGGTCCGGTCGTCACGATCCCAGTAGAATGTGTTCGAAACCACGATGCCGTGCGCCGTTTGCAGACCAAGCGAATGGACGTCGCTGATGAACACCAGCAACCCGGCCAGTTTGGTGCCCTTGGCGGTAATGCCGAACTCCCCCGCCTGCTTGATCGTGTTCACCGTATCGGTGCCGGCGTTAGCCATGCCGATCACCTTGGCGCCGCTGGCCTGCGCCTGCAGCAGATAGGACGAGAAATCGCTACTTCCGACCGGCGCCTCCACATTGCCGAGGACCTTGCCGCCTGCGCTGGTGACGAAGTTGGCGGTGTCACGCTCCAGCGCATGGCCGAACGCGTAGTCGGCGGTGATGAAGAACCAGCTGTCGCCGCCGGCCTTCACCATCGCACCTCCGGTAGAATGTGCCAGCATCCAGGTGTCCATGGTCCAGTGCACCGTGGTGGGCGCGCATTGCGGACCAGTCAGGTCGGCGGTCGCGGCGGGCGAGTTGACGAAGGCCTTGTCGAACTCCTTGCAGATGCCGGCAACAGCGAGCGCCACGGCGCTGTTCGGCGTATCAGTGATCATGTCGACCTTGTCGCGCTCGATCCATTGGCGGGCGAGGCTGGCACCTATGTCTGGCTTGTTCTGGTGGTCGCCGACAAGGATTTCCACCGTGACGTCGATGCCGGCGGCCTTTGCGTCGGCAACAGCCAGTTTCACGGCGGCGACCGCGACTGGACCGCTCAGGTCACGGTACATGCCGGACTCATCGCCGAGAACACCGATCTTCAGGGTCGGGGTCTGCGCTCTGGCCGGTACCAGAGGCAGCGCGGCGGACGCAGCGGTCCCCAGCAGGACGCGTCGGGTCAACGGCATGATCAGTGGTCTCCATATGCGAGGTCGGGCGGGATGCACCGGCTTTGACGAGGGGCGAGGGCTTATTCCGATGCCGGTGGTTCGTAAAGAACCATCCGTCGGCAGAACCCGTGGATCGGGGCTCAGGCCGGGCGGTCTGGCTCCAGCAGCAGCGCGTATCGCTGCACCAGCCAGACGGCGCGTTCGAACAGGCTCGTCATGCTGTATATCAGTTCCTGGTTCGCGGCTTTCACCAGACGGCGGCGGATTGCGTCCACCGCGGCGCTGCGATCGGAACTGATGCGTTTCAGGAGCCCGATGCCGTCAGCGTCAGGCTCACGGGCAGCATCGTCGGCGCACATCAGGACCGCGCCAAGGCCTTGCACCAGTGTGTCGGCAAGCTCGGCCACCTCGCCGGCCGGCAGGCGGAGGCGAGCCTGGCCGAGCTGGAAGATCGTCTCGTGCAGCAGGCGCAGCACCTCGTTGCGGGCACGCAGGTTGGCGAGGCGATCAAGTTGCGCGCGGGGCATGACAGCCGCGTTCTCCGGCGAACCGGCGACATAGTTCAGGAAGCGGTGGATCTCTTCCGACAGCCGCTCGATGCTGGCGGCCGTGGCGTCGTCGGGTTTCTCGAGGGTGGAGGCCAGTTGACCCGTGACCCGCGTCTGCTCTTTCTCGACCAGGATCAGGGCCGTGTCAGGATCGCCAGCAGCGGCGTCGTAGATGAACTCGGGCACCGCGAGGCTTTCCGCCGGCAGGGGCGGTGCGATCGCAATCAGCAGGCGATGGATCGGACGCGATAAGATGGCGTAGCCCACGATCGCGGAAAAGCCGCAAATGATATAGATCAGCGCCAGTTGCGGCCCAGGCTTGGAGACGACGGCCTCCACCCCCGCCTGCAGCAGCGGCAGGTCGCTCGCGTCCTCCAGAATCAGGAATGGAATCAACACCGCGATGCCGATCAGCTTGCTGAGGCCCTGGAACAGCACAAGCTGGCGCTGGCTGCCGCGCGTGCTGCCGCCCACCAGCATGGCGCTGATGCCGGAGCCGAAGGTGGCGCCGATTACCAGCAGCGTGGCGCTGTGGAACGGCAGCATGCCGGACTGGCGCGCGGTCATGGCGATGATCGTCGTGGCGGAGGACGACTGCGTGAACAGGGTCACGACCAGTCCCATCAGGAAAGCGGCGGCGGGGGATGTGCCGAGAAGATCGGTGCCGCGTTCGATCGCTCCGCCGGAATGGACCGATCCAGTGCCGGACCGCAGCAGCTCCAGCCCCAGGAACAGCATCGCGATCGCCAGGACGGCTTCCAGGATTTGCCGCCTGACTGTGCCATTGGCGCGGTCCAGGAACAGCCAGATGCCGGCGAACCCAAGGGACAACAGCGTCACCACGTGAAAGTCTGTCGTTGCGACCACGACAAGCGCCGAGGTGCCGAGATTTGCCCAAAGCAGAAGCGGCATCGCGGTGACCGTCGGCACCAGCCCGGCGCTGACCATGCTGACCATGATGAACGTGATGCCGAGGTTGCTCTGCAGGAACGCGCCCGCTGCCAAGCCGGTCAGCGCGATCAGCACCGGATTTCGCCCGTGCCTGGCAGCCGCTCGGCGAAGCGTCCCGCCACCCAGCTGCATCATGTTCGCCGCCAGATTGCGAAGACCCGTCAGAAACAATCCCAGTCCCGCGACGATCGATGCGATCTCCAGCATCCCGATCATCGTGTGAGGCCTGCCTCGGAAAGCGCTTTGTGTGGTCAGCGCAGCGCCGCGAGGGCGCTTTCACGGTCTTTATAGACGGGAACAATCGCGTTGAAGCCGCTGATCTCGAAGACTTCCGCGACCTGGGCTTGCAGCGCACACAGCGCCAGACGCCCACCTTTAGCATTGATGCGTTTCGCCGCCGTCAGCAACGCGCGCAGCCCCATGCTGCTGATGTAGGAGAGATCAGCGAGGTCTATCAGGACCCGCGCGTTCCCTGACGCGGTGGCTGCCTCCACCTCGCGCTCGAACAATGGGGCGGCAGCGGTGTCGAGCCGTCCACTAGGCGTCAGGATCGTCTCCGACATCGGAAGCCCCCGGTTGGCCGAGTTGAACCACTCAGCTTTCTGCAATAGCGCATCCGCCGTCATGTTTGTGACTGCCGCGCACGCTTGTTCAACTAAAGTCCCAGATTTCGGGCCTGAAGCCTCAATCAAAGCCAACGTAACAAAATGACGCCGCGCAGGCAACCAGGCACCATCTAAAACACACGGGGCCGGTTACATAAATTAGTCATGATTATCTTGTGGAGACGATTGGCATGACGCAGGGCGCGCCGCGCACAGAAATCGGCGGCTTGCCGAAGCGGTCATCAAACAGCGCTGAGAATGGCGTCCGGCGTCGCGGCCAGCCAGTCCGCTCCGGCTTCCTCCAGTTCCGCGCGGCCGCCGTATCCCCACAGCACGCCGATCGCACGCAAGCCGTTGGCTTTCGCGGCGTGGATATCGTGCAGGCGATCGCCCACCATGACACTTCGCACCGGGTCATAGCCTTCCACCCGCAGCATTTCGGCGACCATATCCTTTTTGTCGTCGAGGCCACCGCCGGGCAGCGCGCCATAAACTGCTGGCAGGTATTGGCTGAACCCCAGATATTCGACCACGCGTTCCGCGAAATCGCGCCGTTTCGAGGTGGCGACACATAATGGTCTGCCGGTTGCCTGCAGCCGCGCAAGCATCTCCGGAATGCCCGGAAACGCCACGCAATCGTATAGCGCCACCTCGGAATAGCGTGCGCGGTAGGTTGTCAGCCCCAGGTCAACCCGATCGTCGCCGTATTTCGCCAGCAACGTCCGGATGGACACCGAGATCGGCGGACCGACCAGAAAGGTCAGATCCCCGGCTATGGCAGGGTCGTGACCAAGTTCGCTCAGCATGAACTTGAAGCACGCCTCGATGCCGGGCCGGGAGTCGGCGAGCGTGCCGTCCAGGTCCAGCAGGATCGCATCCGAACGGTTCACGCGGCCTTGCCGAAGAGGCCACCGAGCCGTGCGAGGTTGGACAGATGTGTGTCGGCGTCGCCGTAGAGTTGGTCAATCATTGTCACGCGTTTGAAGTAATGACCGACAGCATACTCGGCGGTCATGCCGATGCCGCCATGAAGCTGGATCGCCTCCTGACCGACATGGCGGCCGGAGCGGCCGATCTGCACCTTCGCGGCCGAGATCGCCTTGCGCCGCTCGATCGGGTTTTCTTCTTCCGCCATGACCGCGGCGAACAGCGCCATGCTGCGGGCCTGCTCCACCGCGACCAGCATATCGACGGAACGGTGCTGCAAGACCTGGAAGGAGCCGATGGGGCGGCCGAACTGCTTGCGGGTTTTCAGGTATTCCAGGGTCAGGTCCTGCATCGCCTGCATCGCGCCGACGGCCTCGGCGCAGAGGGCGGCGATGGCTTCGTCGATCACGTGCTCGATCATCGGCAGGGCGTTGTCGTGTACCACGTCGTCAGCGGTGACACGCACCTGCTTCAGCGTCAGCTCAGCGGCCCGTTGGCCATCCTGCGTCGGGTAGCCGCGGCGTGTTACGCCCGGGCTCGCCGGGTCGACCAGGAACAGCCCGATGCCGTCGCGGCGCGTCGTTCGCCGGCGATGCGGGCGGTGACGAAAATCTTGTCGGCGGCGTCGCCGTGGATGACGACGCTTTTGGCGCCGTCCAGGATGTAGCCGCTGCCGTCCTTTTGCGCGGTGGTCGTGACGTCGGACAGGTTGTAGCGGGAGTGGCGCTCGACATGGGCGAAGGCGAGCTTCAGCTTGCCGGACGCGACCTTCGGGGCCAGCGCGCCGAGCATCGCGGTCGGCGCGGCGCGGCGGAGGAGGCCGCCGCCGAGGATGACGGTGGCGAAGAACGGTTCCAGCACCAGGCCGCGGCCGAAGGCTTCCATGACGATCGCGGTTTCCACGCCGCCGCCATTGAAGCCGCCGAGGGTTTCCTCGAACGGCAGGCCAAGCAGGCCGAGTTCGGTGATCTGGGACCACATGGCCGGGCTGTAGCCGGTCGGTTCGGCCATGTATTTCTTGCGCTGCTCAAACGTGTATTGATCGGCGATCAGGCGGTCGACGCTGTCTTTCAGCAGACGCTGGTCCTCGGAGAGATCGAAATCCATGATTACAGCCCCAGAATTGCTTTGGCGATGATGTTGCGCTGGATTTCGTTCGATCCGCCGTAGATCGAGACCTTCCGGTAATTGAAGTACATCGGCGCCGCCTCGGTCGCATACTCGGGACCAATGATGGGTTCGTTGTTGCCGTCGAAGTCGCGCTGATAGGGCATCACGTAGGGGCCGACGACTTCCATCAGCAGTTCGGTCAGTTGCTGCTGGATCACGGACCCTTTCAGTTTCAGAATGGATGAGGCTGGGTTCTGGCGGCCCTTAGTCAGTTTGCGCTCGTCCGACACGACGCGAAGCTGGGTCATTTCCAGAGCCTTCAGTTCGACCTCGACCGCGGCAAGTTTTTCCTGGAAGCGTGGGGTTTCGATCAGCGGCGTTTCGCCGGCGAACTCCAGGGCCGCGAGTTGCTTGATACGGGCGATCTTGGCCTTGGAGTTGCCAACGCGGGCGATGCCGGTGCGTTCATTGCCCAGCAGGAACTTTGCATAGTCCCAGCCCTTGTTCTCCTGGCCGACGAGGTTCTCGACCGGCACTTCGACGTTGTCGAAAAACACCTCGTTCACCTCGCGGCCGCCGTCGATAGTGACGATGGGGCGGACGGTAATGCCGGGGGTCTTCATATCGATCAGGATGAACGAAATACCCTCCTGCGCCTTGGCGGTGGAATCGGTGCGGACGAGGCAGAAAATCCAGTCGGCGTACTGCGCGAGCGTGGTCCAGATCTTCTGGCCGTTGACGATATATTTGTCGCCCTTGCGCTCGGCCTTGGTCCGCAAGGAAGCCAGATCGGAGCCGGAGCCGGGTTCGGAGAAGCCCTGGCACCAGAAGATGTCAGCGTTGGCGGTGGCGGGCAGGAAGCGCTCCTTGATTTCCTGGCTGCCGAATTGCGCGATCACCGGGCCGACCATGCTGACGTTGAAGGCGATCGGGGACGGGCAGTCGGCCTGCTGCATCTCGTCCTGGTAGAGATAGACCTGGATCGGCGTCCAGTCCTGGCCGCCCCACTCGACGGGCCAGTTTACCGTGCACCAGCCGCGGGCATTAAGGATGCGCTGTGCGGTGATCATGTCGTCGCGGGTCAGGCCCTCGCCTTCCGCCACCTTGGCGCGGATGGACTGAGGAATGGCGGTGCGGAAAAAGTGACGCGCCTCGTCACGGAAGGCGATTTCCTCGGGCGTGAAATTCAGGTCCATGGACGTCTCCTGTTTGCCGATGCGTTACAGATGCTGGGGGTCGGCGTCAAACGCGGAGCTTCGCCCCGGACCCCAACCGGGGGCTCCGCGCCCCCTGGACCCCACCGCCAGGGCCGCGCCCTGGACGACATCTACTCCAACTGGGGGTTCTAAGGGCCCTCGGCCCTTAGCGGGGTCCAGAGGCGGCGCCCCTGGTAGGGGTCCGGGGCAAAGCCCCGAATCTCACTCCGCCGCCGCGCGCTTCAGCCTGTCGTGGAACTGCTTGCGGAACTTGACCACTTTCGGCGCCACGACAACCTGGCAGTAGCCGGCCCACGGATTGCGGGCGAAGTAGTCGTGATGTTCCGGTTCGGCCTCGTAGAATGCAGTCAACGGCTCGATCTGGGTAACCAGCTTTCCGGGCCAGATTTTCGCCTCGGTGATTTCCTTCATGACGGCTTCGGCGGTGGCGCGTTGCGCGTCCGAGTGCGTCAGGATGATCGAGCGATACTGCGAGCCGACGTCATTGCCCTGGCGATCGACCGTGGTGGGGTCGTGGATGGAGAAGAACACCCGCAGCAGGTCAGCATAGTCCAGCTCGCTGGGATCGAATTTCACCTGCACGACCTCGGCGTGACCGGTCCGGCCCCCACAGACGGCCTTGTAGGTCGGATTTGGCACATGCCCGCCAGCGTACCCGGACATCACCCACGAAACCCCGCGAAGATCCTTGAATACCGCTTCCAGGCACCAGAAGCACCCGCCGCCCAGCGTGGCCGTTTCCGTTGTCGCGCCCATGTGCCGCTCCCTTTCCTATGACGCGATTGTATATAGGGTTGGCCGCGGAGTCTCGAGGGGGGGCCTCTGCAAGATCCACCTGAACGAAAATGACGCCGGGTTGACCTCCGTCAACGCGGCTGTCGCTGATACGCTTAGAGTTTCCGGCTGCGTGGAGGCGCAATCCCATGTTGGTTACTCAAAACGCCTGTTTCGTTATTGCCGATGGTGCACATGCCCGGTTCGTGAAATTTAGCGACGTCAAAGCGCTTCACACGGTGGAGGCCCTGGACTCCGCAACGGCGCACAAACGCACGCAGGATCTTGTCACCGATCGTCCTGGCCGCTCGTTCGAGAGCGGCAACCCGACGCGGCACGGTTACACCCCGCGTCATGATCCGCATGAACTCGAGCGCCACAAATTCGGACAGCTGGTCGGCACGTTGCTTCGGGATGGTTCGGTTCCCGGCGGGTTTGACGAGCTGGTTCTGGTTGCGCCGGCCGATGTGCTGAAGGAGATCATCGGCGCACTTGATACAGCAACCGAACAGAAGGTCGTCGGGACACTGGACAAGGATCTGACCAAGGTTCCCGATCATGAGCTGCAGCCGCATCTGGCGCAGTGGGCCAGGCCACCGAACCGGACCTAGGAACGGCTACATTGGCGGCGCGACACCGTTGGTCCCGACAACCACCCGACCCGCACTGAGTGAGCCGTCCGCCGCCTTCGCCGCGCCTAAAAACACCTTCGCGCCTGGCTTCAGGTCGGAGGCCTGTGCCGGCGCGAAGGTGACCACCGGGGCGCCGGGCGCTACCTCGATGACTTTGCTCCCGCCCTTATAGGCGACAGTCAGTTCCAGTGCCGAACTGGATTTAACCGCGCCGCTGACCGACCCGTTGGTCATGGTGCTGCCAGGTTCCAGGTCCCATGGGGAGCTGCCTTCGCCGACGCCGCGCATCGCTTCGGGGAAGACGAGGACCTCGATCGCCTGCATGGTGCCGCCTGGACCTGTGCGGGTGGCGATTCCGACATAATCGTTGGTTCCGATCGTGGCGAGATCAACCGGCTTGACGGTCAGGACGGTCAGCGGGTCGTTCAGCTTGATGTCGACGCTTTGCCCATCGCGGGTTTTGACCGACAGCTTGCCTGGGGCGACGGCCTCGATCGTGCCTCGTATGCGGGTAGGCGGTGCGGTCTGGGCTTCGGCGGGTTGCGCGATGGCGGAGGCCAGAAAGCCCGCCGCCAGCATGGATATCAGGATGCGACGGCGCATGGGCGATCCTCCGGGTCATTGGCGTCCGGAGGCTCATCACCACCGCCACACGAGAGTGGGGCGGGAGCCGGGTGTGTCAACAGGTCGGGTCCGGCAACCGGCTTGTGAAAAGCAATCAAGCGGTCACGAAGCAACACGGTGGTTGAACGGAGTTCCGCGGAGCGGTTGTCTAGAAGGCCGGGGAGCTCCCGGAGTTTGGCGCACGTTGCGCCCGCTTGACCCAGGCGCCGAGGGTGCCCTTATCCCAGGGACATGAACATGATTACGAAACCAGCCGTGTCGGCGGACCTTGCGATAACCGGCATGACCTGTGCGGCTTGCGTCAACCGGGTGGAAAAAGTCCTGGCGCGCGTGCAGGGCGTGACGCAGGTCTCGGTCAACCTCGCGACCGAACGGGCGCATGTGGTTGGCGATCACCCCGACCTGCCGGCATTGATCCGGGCGGTGGAAAAGGCGGGCTATGGCGCGGCCGAAATTCAGGAACAGGCCGCGCCGGCCGACCATGCGCGGCAGGATCGGGCGGACCTCATCCATCTGATCGCGGCCGCCGTTCTGGCCGCCCCGCTGCTGGCTGGCATGGCGGTTCCAATGCTGATGCTGCCGGGATGGGCGCAGTTCGCTTTAGCGTCGATTGTGCAGTTCTGGCTGGGGTTGCGGTTCTACCGCGCCGGCTGGAACGCCGCTCGCGCCCTGTCAGGCAACATGGACCTGCTGGTGGCGCTCGGCACCTCGGCGGCCTGGGGGCTGTCGACCTGGATCTGGGTCAGTACCGGCCATGCCCATGGGCTGTATTTCGAATTGTCGGCGCTGCTGATCACCTTTGTTCTGTTTGGCAAGTGGCTGGAAACCCGCGCCCGGCGGTCCACCGCGACCGCGATCACCGCGCTGATGCGCCTGCGGCCGGACACCGCCCGGTTGTCGCGTGACGGCGTCGAAACCGACGTTCCGATCGCTTCGGTCCGTCCCGGCGACCTGGTCGTCGTCCGTCCCGGCGAGCGCATTGCGGTGGACGGCCGTATCCGCGAGGGGCGGGCGGCGATCGATACCGCGATGCTGACGGGCGAGAGCCTGCCGGTCGACCGCGGCCCCGGCGAGAGCGTGGCGGCCGGTGCGATCAATACCGACGGGCATCTGCTGATCGAAACCACCGCGGTGGGCGCCGAGACGATGCTGGCGCGGATTGTTCGTCTGGTGGAGGACGCACAGACCTCGAAAGCCCCCGTACAGCGGTTGGCGGACAAGGTCAGCGCGGTGTTCGTGCCGGTGGTGCTGGTGATCGCGCTGGTGACGCTGGTCGGTTGGCTTGCGGCGGGGGCGGCAGCTTCACAAGCGATCCTCAACGCAGTGTCGGTGCTGGTGATTGCCTGCCCATGCGCGCTCGGGCTGGCCACGCCGACCGCGATCATGGTCGGCACCGGGATGGCGGCGCGCCGCGGGATCCTGATCCGCGACGCACAGGCGCTGGAGCAGGCGCATGCGGTGCGGGTGGTGGCGTTCGACAAGACCGGGACGCTGACATTGGGGAAGCCTTCGCTTGCGGGGATCGAAGCCGCCGACGGATCGCCGGAACAGCGCCTGGCGGAAGCGGCCGCGCTGTTGGCGCCGAGCGAACATCCGCTGGGCGATGCCGTCCGCCGCGCGGCGGCGGAGTCCCCGGCGCCTCGGCTGCCGTCGGCCGGATCGTTCCGAACATTACCGGGCCGCGGCGTGTCCGGAACCATCGCAGACCGGGCGTTGCTGCTGGGGAATGCCCGCTTGATGGTGGAGAACGGCATCCCGATGGCGGCGCTGGCGGAGCGGGCCGCCGAGATGGCTTCCCGTGGAGAAACGACCTCCTTCCTCGCGGAAGTGGCTCCGGACCGACGAC
Source organism: uncultured Pseudomonadota bacterium (assembly GCA_963819005.1). Lineage (GTDB taxonomy): Bacteria > Pseudomonadota > Alphaproteobacteria > Acetobacterales > Acetobacteraceae > Rhodopila. The sequence continues at coordinate 871,637 of CAWFUL010000015.1, read as the reverse complement.
TGCTGGCCGTCCTGGGCTTTAGCGACACGGTCAAGCCGGGCGCCGATGCGGCGGTGCGGCGTCTGAAAGCGATGGGCCTGCGGACGATCATGCTGACGGGAGATTCCGAGGCAGCGGCAGGCACGACCGCTCGGATACTCGGGATCGACCGGGTGCAGGCGGGCATCCTGCCGGCGGACAAGGCGGCAGCCGTGACCGCCTTGCGGAAGGATGGGACGGTAGTGGCGATGGTCGGGGATGGCATCAACGACGCCCCTGCCCTGGCCGCGGCGGATGTCGGGATCGCCATGGCCACCGGCACTGATATCGCGATGCAGACCGCGGGCATCACGCTGATGCGCGGCGACCTGTCGCTTGTTGCTGATGCCATCGAGGTGTCTCGCCGCACCGTCCGCAAGATCTGGCAGGGCTTGTTCTGGGCGTTCGGCTACAACCTTCTGGGCATTCCACTGGCCGCGTTTGGATTTCTCAGCCCGGTGATCGCCGGGGCGGCAATGGCGCTGTCTTCGGTCAGCGTCGTGTGCAGCGCGTTGCTTTTGCGCCGTTGGCGACCCTCCGGCGGCTGATTTTCAGGCCTCTTTCACCGAATCTTAACCGGCTCGACCATTTGATCGCCGCTTTCCTCGGAGGCAGCGTCGTGGCGGACCAGGCAGATCAGATCCAACGCGCCGTTGCCGAGACGATCCGAGCGGAAATGGGGGATTTGCGAAGCTTCGTGGACCGGCGGATCGCGGAACTCAGCGCGGAAGTGCATGCCACGACGCAGTTGATGGACTTTTCCGAGAACAATCTTTCAGGGCAATTGTCCTCCATCCGCGATCAGATCGGTGGCGTGCTGGCGTTGCCGACCACGGCGACGCGCAACAGCGGGCTGGAACTGGAAGCCGTGGTGCTGGCGACCGAGGAAGCCGCCAACCGGATCATGGAAGCAGCGGAGGCCATCGGCGACTGGATACGCGACAACAAGCTCGACGACGGCTCGATGGCGGTGGTCAATGAAAAGGTGGCGGCGATCTTCGAGGCGTGCTCGTTCCAGGACGTGACCGGCCAGCGCATCCGCCGGGCGATCCAGCACCTGCAGCACGTCGAGACGATGCTGACCGACATGGTGCCTGGCGACAATGGGCCGCCGGCGGGGCAGAAGGTCATCGTCAACGCGCCGTTCGTTCATCGCGAGATACAGACAGCGGACATTGCCGAAGCCAATCCCGACCTGGTCCAATCCGCCGTGGATGCGCTGTTCGATTAATCTCTTGTAACGGTCGCATCCACGGGTTGCATTGGCGCACGGTTCGGTTATCTCCCGCCGCCGGTTAGGGTGATCCCTATAAGGGTCTGCCCATCGGGGATAACGGGGAACGCAGTGTGACAGATCTCGCGCAGACCGCGGCCGGCGACTCGGCGGCGGCGCCAGACCAGCAGCCACTTATCGACATCGATCATCTGACCAAGCGCTTCGGCGGCTTCACCGCTGTGGATGATCTGTCATTCCAGGTCCGCCGCGGGGAGGTATTGGGCTTCCTCGGGCCGAACGGGGCCGGCAAGTCCACCACAATGCGAATGCTGGCCGGGTTCATGATTCCCTCCGCCGGCACCGCGCGCATTTGCGGACACGATGTCCAGACTGACAGCGTTGCCGCCCGGCGCGTGCTGGGTTTCCTGCCGGAGGGCGCGCCAACCTATCCGGAAATGTCGGTGACTGGCTTCCTGCGCTTCTGCGCCAGGATCCGCGGGTTCTCGGGTCGTGAACTGGCCGACCGGGTCGACCACGCGCTGGGGCTGACGAGCCTGCATGGGGTTCAACTGCAACCGGTGGAGACGCTGTCGAAGGGTTTCAAGCGCCGGGTCGGGCTGGCGCAGGCGCTGCTGCACGATCCGCCGGTGCTCGTATTGGACGAACCCACCGACGGCCTGGACCCCAACCAGAAGCACGAGGTCCGTGGGCTGATCGAACGCATGGCGCCGGACAAGGCCATCATCATTTCGACGCACATCCTCGAAGAGGTCGATGCCGTGTGTACACGCGCCATCGTCATTGCCGCGGGTAGAGTCGTTGCCGATGAGACGCCTCAGGCGCTGGGGCAGTTGCACCCGACCGGGCGGCTGGATGATGTGTTCCGGCAACTGACAATGCCGGAGGCGGCATGATGGGCGGCAATTTCGGAGTGACCGGCCCATGAGCCCCACGCTGATTATCGCCGGGCGGGAGTTGCGAGCCTATTTCGCCACGCCGGTGGCGACCGTGTTCATCGTGATCTTCCTGGTCCTGCAAGGCATGCTGACCTTCAACCTCGGGCAGTTCTTCGATCGCAACCAGGCTGATCTGAGTTCGTTCTTCACCTTCATCCCCTGGGTGTTCCTGCTGCTGATCCCGGCGATCACCATGCGATTGTGGGCCGAGGAACGCCGCCTCGGCACCATCGAGCTGCTGCTGACCTTGCCGATCACGCAGACCCAGGCAGTGGTCGGGAAATTCCTGGCGGCCTGGGCGTTCTGCGCTATTGCGCTGGTGCTGACGTTCCCGTTCGTGATCGCGGTGAATATCCTGGGCAGCCCCGACAACGGGGTGATCGCGGCGGGGTATTTCGGCAGCCTGCTGGTCGCCGGGGCTTTCCTGTCGGTCGGCGCGGCCATGTCGGCGGCGACGCGAAACCAGGTCATCGCTTTCGTCCTGGCGGTGGCAATCTGCTTCGTCTTTGCCGTCGCGTCCAACCCGATCGTCAATGACTTCCTGTCGAACAACATTCCCAGTCTGGGCACGTTCGCCCGGCGGCTGGCGATCATCGACCGCTTCAACGACTTCACCCGCGGGATCATCGCCCTGCGCGACGTGATCTACTTCGCCACCTTCATCGGCTTCTGGTTGTTCCTCAACACCGTGCTGGTCGATCAGCGGAAGGCGGACTGAGCCATGCGCCGTCTTGGTTTTTCCATCGCCGGAGTCCTCGCCGTCCTGGCGATCGTCATCGGCATCAACATGTTCGCCGACGCACGTCTGGCGAACATGCAGCTCGATCTGACGCAGGGGCGTCTTTACACGCTGTCGCCCGGCACGAAGCAGATCCTGGCTGGGCTGAAGGAGCCGGTGACGCTGCGGCTGTTCTACTCCCGCGACCTTGGCAGCACGGTGCCGGCCTATGGCGCCTATGCCGATCATGTGCGGGAAATGCTGCGTGACTACGCCGCCCTGTCGAACGGCAAGGTAAAGCTGGAATTCTACGATCCAGAACCGTTCAGCGAGACCGAGGATCGCGCGGTTGCCTACGGGTTGCAGGGGGTCCCGCTGGATCAGAACGGCACGGAAACCTATTTCGGTCTGGCCGGCACCAACCTGGAGGACGACGAGCGGACGATTCCGTTCTTCCAGGCCGAGCGCGAGCGGTTTCTGGAATACGACCTGACCAAGCTGGTGTACGAGTTGTCCAACCCGGCCCGCCCAGTGGTCGGCGTAATGTCCTCGCTGCCGTTGGACGGCGATCCCCGTGCCCTGATGATGTCGCAGGGACGGGCACCGGGTGCACAGCCTTATGCCGCCACAACGTTGCTGCGGCAGACCAACACGGTGAAGACCGTGCCGCTGAATGCACAGGTGATTGACCCCGACATCCAGGTGCTGCTGGTGGCGGAGGCGCAGAACCTCTCACCCGCCACGCTGTATGCGATCGACCAGTTCGTCATGCGCGGCGGCAAGCTGATGGCGATGGTCGACCCGTGGAGCGAGACGATGGCCGCGCAGCCTTCGCAGAGCGGGATGCCGCCGGAGGACGCACACTCCGACCTGAAGCCGCTGTTCGATGCCTGGGGCATCCAGTTCGACCCGACCAAGGTGGTGGGCGATCTGACTGGCGCATGGCGGGTGCGGACCGGAGGCGAGGACAGTGTGCAGGCGGTGAGCTACGTGGCGTGGTTCAACATCCGCGACGGGCTGAATCACGACGACCCGGCGACGGCCGACCTGAAGGACGTGACCGTGGCCTCCAGCGGGTTCCTCTCAAAGGCGCCGAATGCCGGGATCGACTTCACGCCATTGCTGTCGAGCAGCGATCAGAGCGCATTGCTGCCGGTCGACGAGGTGAAGATGCCTCAACCCGCCAAGGTGCTCGCCGGCTTCAAGCCGGAGGGCGGCCCCAGGGTCATCGCGGCACGCGTTCGCGGCGTGCTGAAATCGGCGTTCAAAGAGCCGCCACCCCTGCCCGCGGGCGAGAAGCGGCCGGATAACTTCCCGGCGCACATCGCCCAAACCAGCGGGCCGGCGAACATGGTGGTGGTCGCGGATTCAGACATCCTGGCAGACCGCTTCTGGGTGCGCGTGACCGATTTCTTCGGCCAGGATTCCACGATCCCGTTCGCCGACAATGGACCGTTCGTGGTGAATCTGATCGGCACCCTGTCGGGCAGCGATGCGCTGATCGGCCTGCGCTCGCGGGGCGACACCAACCGTCCGTTCACCCTGGTGGCGGCGATGCAGGGCGAGGCCGAGGCGCAGTTTCGCAAGACTCAGCAGGCGTTGCAGCAGCATCTGGACGACGTGCAAAAGCAGATCCGGTCGCTACAGTCGGGCGGCGGCGACAACGCCAAGCCGGATGCGGTGATCACGCCCGAACAGCGTGCCGCGATCGACACGGCGCGCCAGGACATCCTGCAGACCCGGAAGAAGCTACGGGCGGTGCAGCTCGAATTGAACCATGACATCAGCCAGCTGGAAACCGAGATGCGGGTGTTCACCATCGTGCTGGTGCCAGCGTTGCTCACTCTGCTGGCGATTACGATGGGCGTGGTTCAGCGGCGGCGGCGCACGAGGGCGCGCTTCTCCGGCGACGCGCGGGGGCGGCCATGAACGCGCGCGTTCTGGCCTCGTTGGTCGCGCTGGGTATCGTCGCGCTGGCGGGCGGCTGGTATTTCGGGACCGCCTCGATGCCCACCGAACAAACCACGGTCCCCGCCGGCAGGCTGATGTTCCCGTCCCTGACGCAGAACCTTAAGGACGCTGCCCGGATCGAGATCATGCACCAGGGCAAGACCCTGGTGCTGGAGAAGCGCCCGGACGGCGGCTGGGGCGTCGCATCCATGCGTGACTATCCGGTCCAGGAAACCAAGCTGCGCGAGTTGCTGACCGGCCTGACCGAATTGCGGCTGACCGAAGCACGCACCAGCGATCCGGCGGAGTTCAGCCGGCTGGGCGTGGAGGACCCGAACGGACCGGCGGCCGCCGGCGACCTGCTGCGGGTGCTGGACGGCTCTGGCAAGCCGATCGTGCAGGTGATCCTGGGACACCGCAGGGTCCGCAACCAGGGCAACGTGCCGGAGGAGGTCTATGTCCGCCGTCCGGACCAGAATCTGTCATGGCTTGCTCAGGGGAGTGTGCAGGCAGATGCGGACGCAGCGCAGTGGCTGGACCGGGATATCGTGAATATCTCGCACGACAAGATCGCCTCGGTCGTGGTCGGAGACAATACGCTGGTCTTCGGGCGAAAGGACGGCAAGCTCGTGCTGATTCAGCCAGCCGATCACCCGAAACTGGAAGACTACAAGGTGGACGATGTGGGCCGGGCGCTGGAGCAGTTGACGCTGCAGACGGTGAAGCCTGACGCGGAGGCGCCAGGCACCGAGGCTGGGCACTCGGTGTTCACGACGACCGACGGACTTGCTGTTGCCGCCACGGTGCTTCACGCTGACAAGGATGTCTGGGTCCGGTTCAAGGCCTCGGGCGGCGACAAGGGGGAGGCCGACAAGTTGAATGCCCGGTTGGCGGGTTGGACCTATCAGGTGGGCGCCTGGAAGGAGAAATCCCTGGTGCCGACGCTGGATGATCTGAAAGCGCCGGAACCGCCGAAGCCTGCAGCCGCGGCGGCGCCGGCCGGGGAGGGCACGCCTGTGACGCAACAGACACCCGCTCCGGCCGGGACAGCACCGCCGTCGCCGGGGACCAGCAGCAAGTGAGCGAGGTTGTCGCGGCCCCGCTGACCGATCGCGAATATCCCACCCGTCCCGTTCGTTGGCATCGGCATCGTGGTGATCAAGGGCGACCACGTTCTGCTGTGCCAGCGCGGCAAGCCACCGGGCGTCGGGACCTGGACCTTGCCAGGAGGCGCGCAAGACCTGGGCGAAACCTGCGAACAGGCGGCGCGGCGCGAACTGATGGAGGAATGCGGGCTGACGGTCGGGCCGCTGCATTTCTGCGCGCATGTCGATACGATCCGCCGCGACGAGAGCGGGCGGGTTCGCTTCCATTATACGATACTGGATTTCGCCGCGCGCTGGGAAACCGGCGAACCGGCTGCCGGGTCCGACGTGACGTCCGCGGTCTGGGCGCCGATGGATGCGCTCGAACCCTACGACTTGTGGTCCGAGGCGCATCGCATCATCGGAATTGCCCGCCGGCTGGTCTAGCCGGTCGTTACGCGAACGGTGCGGGTTTGGCCTCGCGGAACGGCGTGTTGGTTTCGGCGAGTTCGCGCAGCAGCTTCGACGGCGCCCAGCGTTCGCCATACTGCTGATGCCACGCGGCGATCTGGTTGTAGACGTCGCGCACGCCGATGCCATCGGCCCAGTACATCAGGCCGCCGCGATACCTCGGGAAGCCGAACCCGTGCAGCCACATCACGTCGACATCACTGGCTCGGTAGGCCTTGCCCTCCTCCAGGATGCGGCAGGCTTCGTTGACCGAACTGAACAGCAACCGGCGCAGAATTTCCTGATCGCTGAAAGAATGTTGTGGGACGTTCAGTTCGGCCGCGACGGACCTGATGATCGCGGCGACCTCAGGATCGGGGTGCGGGGTACGGTCGCCTTTTTCGTAACGATACCAGCCGGCGCCCGTCTTCTGGCCGTAGCGGCCCATCTCGACCAGCTTGTCGGCGATTGGCAATTTGCGATAATTCGGATTGGCGGCCGCACGGCGTTTGCGACCCTCGGCGCCGATGTCGAGGCCGGCGAGGTCGCCGACCGCGAACGGCCCCATCGGGTAGCCGAAATCGACCATTACCTTGTCGACCTGTTCCGGCAGGCAGCCTTCCTCCAGCAAAATGACCATTTCGCTGTTGAATGGCGCGCGGGAGCGGTTGGCAACGAAACCATCCGTGTTGCCGGCCATTGCCGAGATCTTGCCGATCCTGCGGCCCATCGCCATCGCGGTCATCAGCGTTTCCGGCGAGGCTTTGGATGGGCGCACGACCTCCAGCAGTTTCATGACGTTGGCCGGCGAGAAGAAGTGCGTACCCGCGACGTGATCGGCCCGTTTCGTCACCGAAGCGAGTTCGTCCATGTCGAGCGCCGACGTGTTGGAGAACAGGAAGGCACCGGGCTTCATCACTTCGTCCAGCTTCGCGAAGACCGGCTTCTTGACATCCATTCGTTCGAAGACGGCTTCGACGACCACGTCGCAGTCGGCGATGTCGTCATAGCCGGCGACCGGGTGGATGCGCGACAAGCGGCGTTTCATTTCGTCTTCCGCAAGACTGCCACGCTTGACGGAGGTCGCGTAGTTGTTTCGTATTCGATCCATTCCGCGGTCGAGCGCTTCCTGGGTCGCGTCCATGATCTTCACATCGTATCCGAAGTCGGCGAACGACATGGCGATGCCGCCGCCCATCGTTCCTGCGCCGACGACGGCGGGGGATTTGAAGTCATATGGCGCGATCCCGACTGGCAGGTCCGGCAGCTTGGCGACCTCGCGTTCGGCGAAGAAAACGTAGCGCAGGGCCTTGGCTTCCTCGGCGTTTTCCAGTTCGGCGAACAGTTCCGCCTCGCGTTGCATGCCCTGGTCGAACGGCAGCGTGCAGGCGGCTTCGACGGCGGCGATGCAGTTATACGGCGCGATCTGGTTGCGGGCGCGCCGGGCGATCGACTTGCGGAATGAATCAAACAGCCCTGGTTCGGCTGTGACCTGTTTGTCGCGCACGCGGGGCAGCGGCCGAACGTCTGCGATGTTCCGGGCGTAGGCGATGGCGGACTCGCGCAGGTTGGCGCCCTCGGGCAGGACCTCGTCAAGGATGCCGAGCTTCGCGGCCTCAGGCGCCGGGACATGGCGGCCGGAGGTGATCATTTCCAGCGCGGTTTTGGCGCCGACGATGCGTGGCAGGCGCTGGGTGCCGCCGCCGCCCGGCAGGATACCGATCAGCACCTCCGGCAGTCCGACTTTCGCCGAGGGCACAGCGATGCGGTAATGGCAGGCCATGGCATTTTCCAGGCCGCCGCCAAGGGCGTAGCCGTGGATCGCGGCAACCACCGGCTTCGGGCTGGCGTCCAGGACATCATAGGTGCGTTGGCCGATCGGGGCACGCTTACGGGCGGTGCCGAAGCCGCGGATGTCCGCGCCGGCGATGAAGCTGCGGCCGTCGCCCATCAGCACCATCGCCTTGATCGCCGGGTCCGCGTTGGCCTTGTTGAGGCAGTCGATGATGCCCTCCGACACGCCTGGGCCGAGCGCGTTCACCGGCGGATAGTTAACGATGATGACGCCGACGTCGCCGGATTTTTCCAGGCGGACCAATGGACTATCGGACATGGACAGGGTTCCTCTTGCGGTTGCCGTCGAGGATAGGCGGGCTTGCCGGTGCCGTCCATGCCGCGACAATCCGGTTGCTTATCGTTGCGGTCCCACGTTATGATTATACTGGCGGCGGCGTTTAGATTCGACGACATCGCCGGCTCGCCCAGTAAGAACGGGTGGGGAGGTTGACGTGACCGTAAGCTTGACGCTGGATGTCGCGATTTCGCTGATATTCATTTTCGTGCTGGCGGCTTTGCTGGCCAGTACTGTGAATGAAATGATCTCCGGGATGCTCAAGCTGCGCGGAGTCTACCTGACCAAAGCGATTGAATTGCTGACCAGCCTCGATAGCCGCACTGTCTTTCGTTGGGGCGGCGTCGGCGGCTGGTTTTACGCACATTTCTGGCAATCAAACCCCAGCATCACGGCGGACGTGGACAAGGCCGCCGTTGCTATCACCGACGCCGCCAGGGCAGCGGCAGCCACAACCGGCGCAACGGCGGCAAGCGTTCAAACGGCGTTTACGACCGCAATGGCCGGCTATCCCGCCCTGGCATCCCGGTTCACGCAAGTCGAGCAGAAGGTCGCGGCCGCCGCCGCCATGGCGGGTGCCACCGCCGATGACGTGTTAGCCGTGATCCGTCCGGTCGGCGGCATCGCGAACCTGCAGTCTCACCCGCTTCTGGTGGGAACGCCGAGCAGCCTTCCATCCTACGTCCCGGCAAGGGATTTTGCCGCCGCGTTGCTCAGCTTGCTCAAGGACGGCTCAGGGGCGCCACCCATCGTGCAAGCCAGGAACGCTATCCAGAGCCTGCCGGACGGCGATTTCAAAACCGAACTCCTCGCATTCATCGACGCTGGCGCGAACGATATCGACAAATTGCGGACACGGATCGAAAACTGGTTCGATGACACGATGGAACGGCTGAGTGGCATCTACACGCGGTCGACACAGTACATCATGTTGTTGCTTGGGCTGATCGTCGCCGTGGGGATGAACATCGATTCCATTCACCTTGCCAAGGCGCTTTGGGAAGAACCTGCGATAAGCAAGGCTATTTCCGACGGCGCAGCCAAATTCGTGACCGCTTCGGGCAGTAATATCTTTGCCTGTCCCGACGCTACATCCGCTGGCGGCGCGGCGGTCAGCGACAATGCTTCCGCTGTTGCGACTGCTGGGACCGGTTCGGCGGCAGGCACTGATACCGGCAAAACCGATTGCAGGAAAATCGATCTGCGGACCATTCAGACCGTCATCGACCAACAAACTCTTCCAATTGGACGCACTGGGACGGACTTCTTCGGTTGTCACTACCTGACGAAAGACAAAAACGGCCAGTCGGAGCTTGACCAGACTTGCAACACGGCCGTGTTCAAAGGATGGACCGCCGGCGGCTGGCTGGTGACTGCCTTCGCCATCTCCCTCGGCGCGCAGTTCTGGTTTGGCTTGCTGGTCCAGCTTATCAACATCCGGGCGGCGGGCGACAAGCCGGACCGGGCGAACGCACAGGCATGAGCCGATGGACGACCTCGCCTTGAACGCAAAGGTGTCATGACGTCCATAAAGACGCGATAGGCTGGGAATAACCAGATCACTCGATTAAGTGGAAGCAGGAGAAAAGGACCCGCCATCCACCATGCACGACCAGACATCCCCGCCGATCGGCCAAGCGCCCTATGGCGAAGATCCGCCAGCCGGACTGCTGCGTCGGGCAACTGATCCGCAACTGATTGCCGCCGCTGACAGCGCGGCCCGGCAATGGGTCGCTGACCATCAGGGCGATATTCCGATCGGAAGCGACCTTCATAAGCAGACCGTGTGCCGGATGTTCCAGGAGACATTCAACCCGTACAAGCCCTCGATCATCGACTGGCCCGTCCTGACGCCGGAGGCTCGGCAGCGACTGATCAACCTGCCAATCTGGGACATTGCGGTCCAGACCGAGGGCAAGGCTCGACTACGAATGTTGTCCTATGGGCGGGCACTGGCCGATCGCGACTGGCGGCAGGCGATCGGGTTGAACGGGTGGGAGGAAGGGCGGCACAAGCAGGTGCTGGCCAACCTGGTCCAGGCATACGGGATCGCGCTGCAGCCGGAGCCGGACTATCGGGAGCCTCGCGACCCCGAATGGGCGTATCTGGTGACCGGCTTCTCGGAATGCGTCGACAGTTTCTTTGCGTTCGGGCTGTTCGAGTTGGCAAAGCGGTCAGGATTCTTTCCCGCGGACCTGGTCGACACGTTCGAGCCGATCATTCAGGAGGAGGCGCGGCATATTCTGCTGTTTGCCAACTGGATCGCGTGGGAGCGCCGGACAATGCCAGTTTGGCGGCGGCCGTGGTTCGAGCTTCGGGTGGCAGGCGTGTGGGTATTCCTGGCCTGGGAGAGGATCGGCATCGCGCGCGGGATGGACAGCGACGGTGGGGCGAAGCAGGCCCAGGACAACAATTTCACAGTGACCGGCAGCAAGGCGGTCAGCGACGCGGATATCGGCGTCCTGGACCTGATGGCGATCTGCCTGGCGGAAAACGACCGGCGCTTCGCGGGTTACGACACACGTTTGCGCCGGCCGACGACAATGCCGGGACTGGTCCGGTTCATGTTGCGGATGGCCGGGTTGTGGCGGCGCCGGCCTTGGGCGCGGTAACTGTCTGCCTGCGCGGGAACGGATGGTGGGCGCGACAGGGATTGAACCTGTGACCCCTCGCGTGTGAAGCGAATGCTCTACCGCTGAGCTACGCGCCCATCCTCCGACGGGGTGGATGTGCCACCCGTCACGACGAAGGCGCGCTGCTTACAACGAGGCTTCCGGGCGCGCAAGCACGGAAGCGGCGGGGCATCTGGCCAGCCAGGGCGCCGCAATGGCATAAGCCCAGTTCCTGGCCGGGCTCCCATCCGACCGGCCGAACAGAGACCTTCGCCCGTGACGCAATACATTCTGACGCTGTCGTGCAAGAACCGTCCGGGCATCGTTGCCGCGGTTGCCACCGCCATCTTCGAACATGGCGGCAATGTCCGCGAATCCCAGCAGTTCGACGACACCGAGACGATGCGATTTTTCGCGCGCATCGTGCTGGATCACCCCGAGAACCGGCTCGATGTGTCCCGGCTGACGCCGGCACTGGACGGGATCGCCGATCGGTTTGGCATGACATTGTCGCTGCGCGACGCCGGCAAGCTGCAGCGCGTGGTGTTGCTGGTGTCGCGGTTCGACCACTGCCTGGCCGACATCCTGTACCGTTGGCGGATCGGCGAGCTGCCGATGGAGATCGCCGCGATCGTGGCCAACCATCCGCGCGAGACGTATCACCACATCGATTTCGACGACGTGCCGTTCTATTATTTGCCGGTCACCAAGGAGACCAAGGCCGAGCAGGAGGAACGGGTCTGGGGGGTGGTGCAGGAGACCGGCGCCGACCTCGTGGTCCTTGCCCGCTATATGCAGGTGCTGTCGGACGATCTGGCAGGGAAGCTCTCGGGCCGCTGCATTAACATCCACCACTCCTTCCTGCCTGGGTTCAAGGGCGCGCGACCCTACCATCAGGCGCACCAACGCGGCGTCAAGCTGATCGGCGCCACGGCGCATTACGTGACGGCCGATCTGGATGAGGGGCCGATCATCGAGCAGGATGTCGAGCGGATCAGCCATGCCGCCACGCCGGATGATCTGGTCCGGCAGGGACGGGATATCGAGCGGCGGGTGCTCTCACGGGCGCTGCGCTGGCAGTTGCAGGGCCGTATTTTGCTGAACGGCAACCGCACCGTGGTATTCCGGGACTGATGGACCCGCACCCGGCGGTCAGGGACCGGCTCGACCGCTTCGCCACGCTACTGTTGCGCTGGAACAGGACGCTGAACCTGATCGCGCCTCGGGATGCCCCGGTGGTGTGGCAGCGCCATATCGCGGACTCGTTGCAGCTGATCCCGTTGATGCCGGTGGGTATCGCGCGGGCGATCGACCTGGGCAGCGGTGGCGGTTTTCCTGGGCTCGTGCTGGCCATCGCCACCGGGGTGCAATTCGACTTGATCGAGTCGGACCGCCGGAAGGCGTCATTCCTGCGCACCGCGATCGCCGAGACCGAAGCGCCAGCCGTCGTGCATGACTGCCGGATCGAGGCTGCGGACGTCCCACAAGCCGGTCTGGTGACCGCCAGAGCGCTCGCTCCCCTGCCCCGGCTTTTGCCGCTCGCCGTTCGGCTGCTGGCGCCGGACGGGGTCGGACTGTTCCTGAAGGGCTCGCGGGTGGATGAGGAAGTGGCGGAGGCCAGCCTGGACTGGGACATGACTGTCGCTCGCACGCCCAGCGTGACCAGTGCCGACGGTGCCATTCTGCGCATTTCTGCATTGCGCCGGCGTTCGCGGCCGGAGGGAGACTGTTCGTCCAATGCGCCAGGTTAATGTGCGGCTTCGCGCCGACGCCGTTATCGGACGCACCGACCCAAGACTGTTCGGCGCGTTCGTCGAGCACCTGGGCCGTTGCGTCTATGGTGGCATTTTCGAACCCGGCCACCCGACCGCCGACGCGAGCGGTTTTCGGCAGGACGTGCTGGCGCTTGTGCGCGAACTCGGGCCGACCATCATCCGCTATCCCGGCGGCAACTTTGTCAGCGGCTACAACTGGGAGGATGGGGTCGGTCCGCCGGAGCAGCGGCCACGCCGGCTGGACCTCGCCTGGATGTCGACCGAAACGAACCGGTTCGGAACGAATGAGTTCATCGATTGGTGCCGGGCGGCCGGGCTTGAACCGATGCTGGCGGTAAATCTGGGGACGCGGGGCAGCGATGCCGCGCGCAATCTGCTGGAATACTGCAATCACCCCGGCGGCACCGCATGGTCCGATCTGCGCCGGTTCCATGGCTGGGAGCAGCCGCACGGCGTGGCGTTCTGGTGCCTGGGCAACGAGATGGACGGGCCGTGGCAGATGGAAGCGAAGACCGCGGTTGAATACGGGCGCATCGCGACCGAGGCGGCCAAGATGATGAAGCTGATCGACGGCGGCATCGAGCTTGCGGCGTGCGGTTCTTCAGGGCGCAACATGCCGACATTCGGAGCGTGGGAAGACACGGTGCTGGAGCATTGTTTCGACCATGTCGAGTACATCTCGTTGCACACTTATCTGAACGACTACGCGCGCGATACGCCGGCGTTCCTGGCGAGCCCGGACCTGATGGACAGTTTCATCGATGAGGTGGTTGCCATCGCCGATGCGGTCGCGGCGCGGCGGCGGTCGCCGAAGCGTATCAAACTCAGTTTCGATGAGTGGAACGTGTGGTATCGTACGCGGCGCAATCGTGAGGAACGGGTCAAGCCCGGCTGGCCCGTGGCGCCGGAGATTCTGGAGGAAATCTATACGATGGCCGATGCGCTGGCGTTCGGGGGCGCCTGCCTATCGTTGCTGAACCATGCTGATCGGGTGAGGACCGCCTGCCTGGCGCAACTGGTCAACGTCATTGCGCCGATCATGACCCGGACCGGTGGTCCGGCATGGCGGCAGACGATCTTCTGGCCGTTCGCGCAATGGAGCCGTTACGGGCGCGGCGAGGTGCTGCGGGCCGAGTCAGATTCTCCGGCATATGATGCCCGTTACTTCGACCCGCGCGGTCCGGTCGATCAATACTATCCCGTGACGGCGCCCTACCTGAAGATCGCCGCCGTCCGGCGTGATGATGGCGGCGTTACGGTGTTCGCAATCAACCGAAGCCTGGACGAGGCGGTGCCGCTGTCTGTCGCTCTGTCCGGCTTCACGCCGCTGATGCTGAACGAGGCGCTGGTGCTTCGGCACGATGACCTGAATGCGGTAAACACGGCGAACGACCCGGAGAATGTGGCACCGGCGCCCCTGTCCGGCGTTGCGGTGGAACGAAAGCGCGTGACCGCGACATTGCCAGCGGCGTCATGGAGCGTGATTGTGTTGGGCGCAGATGGTTGAGCAACGATCGATAGACCGGCCCGATTGCATCGCCGCAATGGCTGGTCGAGATCGAGGCCGTCGCGGTCGTTGACTGACGTGCGATCCGAATCTCCGAGGCTGAAACCAGTCGGGCTTCAGGCGCCTTCTGGCGCCGGGATTCCGTCGCGCGACATGCGCGGTTCGCAGGCGCTTCGCGCGATCGGCTTCATGTGCGCCGGCGTGTCGACCTTCCCGTTCATGAACGCCGCGGTCAAATTCCTGTCGCCGCATTACCCGGCGTTGGAGATCACCTGGGCGCGCTTCACCGGACATCTGATCGTCATGCTGCTGGTGTTTCTGCCGCAGTACCGGTGGGCGCTGCTGAAGACACGCCAGCCCCTGGTGCAATCAGGGCGATCGGTTTTGATGCTGCTGAGCAATCTTGTTTTCGTCCTGGCGATCGGCAGGATCCCGCTGGCAACGGCCTCGGCGATCGGCTTCACTTCGCCGCTGATCGTGACGGCGCTGTCCGTGCCGCTGTTGCGCGAGCACGTCGGGTGGCGCCGCTGGACCGCCGTTGCGATCGGCTTTGCCGGCGCGCTGCTGGTGATCAGGCCCGGCGGCGGACTGGCAGATCCGGCGGTGCTGCTTCTGCTGCTGTCATCGACAACATACGCGCTGTATCAGATCGCCACGCGCTGGGTCAGCCGCCACGATAACGCGGCGACAGGTATCGTGTTTTCCGCGCTCGCCGGCAGCTTGGTGCTGAGTTTGGCGATGCCGTTCATCTTCGTCATGCCAAGGACGATGTTCGATGCGGTGCTGTTCTGCTGCCTTGGATTACTGGGCGGCTTCGGTCATTACCTCGTTATACGAGCGTTTCAACTCGGCAACGCAGCGGTGATCGCGCCGATCGGATATGTCGAGCTACTGGGAAGCACCACTCTGGGTTACCTGATCTTCGGCAATTTCCCTGATCTCTGGACGTGGGTTGGCGCGGCAATCATCATTGCTTCGGGCGCCTATATCGCCTTGCGGGAGCGGCAGTTGAGGCAACGGTAAGCCGGCTTGTCGGCAGTGGTGCGGTGCGGGTCTTGGCCGCACCGGCGGGCGGCTTCCCTGGCCGCGGCGCGCTCGCTACAGTCGGGGCAACCAACAAGAGGAAACGCCTGCCATGCGCAGCACCGCCGCCGTCTTTCGCAAGGTCCACGAGCCGCTGACGATCGAGGACATCGACATCGACGAGCCCCTCGGGCGGGAAGTGCTGGTCCGCACCGCAGCCACCGGGGTGTGTCACAGCGACCTCCATATCGTGGACGGGCTGGGGCGGTTTCCCACGGACCTGCCGTTCGTCCTGGGCCATGAGGGGTCCGGCGTCGTGGAGGCGGTCGGCGGCGACGTCACAACTGTCCGCGTCGGCGACCATGTCGTCGCCTGCCTGTCAGGCTTCTGCGGCACCTGTCCGCAATGTCTGAGTGGCCATCCGAACGTCTGCACCGGCGGGATGGTGGCCCGGCCCGAGTCCGGTCGCCCCAGGATCTCGCAGAACGGCCAACCGTTCCGGCAGTTCGCCAACATCGCGAGCTACGCCGACCACATGCTGCTGCACGAGAACTCCATTGTGCGCATCGATCCGGACCTGCCGCTGGACCGTGCCGCATTGGTGGGGTGCGGGGTGCTGACGGGCGTCGGCGCGGCATTGCGGACGTCGGGGCTGGAGGCCGGCCAAACGGTCGCCGTCTACGGCTGTGGCGGCGTCGGGCTGTCGATCATCCAAGGTGCGCGGATTGGCGGCGCACGGCAGATCATCGCCGTGGATAAGTTCGGGTCCAAGCTGGAAATGGCAAAGGCGGTCGGCGCCACACATTTTGTCGATACGACACAGGATGATCCGGTGAAGAAGATCCGGGCGCTGACGGGCGGTCTGGGGGTAGATCATGCATTCGAGGCTGTTGGAATCAGTAGCTTGTGCCGTCAGGCGATCGAAAGCCTCGCCGTTCGCGGAACAGCGACGATCGTCGGCGTGCTTCCACCGGACGCGATGATCGAGTTTCCGTGGATGGCGATCCGGCCGGAGTGCAAGGTGCAGACATCGCGCATGGGATCGAACCGGTTTCGCACGGATATTCCCACATACCTGGAGTTTTACCGTCAGGGGCGGCTGAAGCTGGATGAGATGGTCAGCCGGCGGGGGCACCTCGGCGACATCAATGAGGCTTTCCGCGCCATGAAGGCGGGCGAAGTCGCTCGGACCGTCCTGGCGTTCGACTAGACAGCAAAAAGGCCGGGAGTGACCCGGCCTTTCGTTGCGACCCGACGGCGATTAGCCGTTGCCGCCGCCACCAATGCCCCACTGCTGCTGCGTCCGCGTGGCCGCGGCGTCACCGGCAACCGAGCTCCCGTTATGGAACGTCGCGGCGTTCGCGACGGGAACGATCGCAGCACTCAGGCTCAGCGCGGCGAAAGCGGCAAGGATCAGGTTTTTCATCGGAACTCTCCATGTCTAGTCGGGCGGAATGTCCGGCTTCACGCACCGGGAGATGGATCTCCCTGGGCCCGACTATAATGCCGATCCTGCAGAATGGATTTATGCTGAGACTGGTGAAGTCGCGGGGACTGCTGCTGCCACGCTGGCGTTTACGACAGGTGGCCTTCTTCACCGCAATGATACCGTGGCGGCTGGTGTATGAACGCCAAAGCGTGGCTCAGGTGTGATTGCGATAACAAGACTGTTTGTTCGTTAGATAGTGCCACGTTGATGACACCGCCGGTCAGACCATCACGCGCCGCCCGTGCACGTCGGGTGCGGTCCGGGTGTGACGCGCCGCGTACGGCTTCGCAGTTAAGGTCGAGCTGAAACCAGGTCTGGCGGAGAGAGTGGGATTCGAACCCACGGTACGCTTTCACGCACACACGCTTTCCAAGCGTGCGCCTTAAGCCGCTCGGCCATCTCTCCCGCGACATGGATCGTTGGTTACCAGACCTGAAGGCCGGCGCAAAGCCTCAAAACCAACTGATGCCAGCTATACAACAATAGATGGGCAACGGGTTGAATCACCCACAATACAACGTGGTGAAACTGCTGCTTCGGCACACAAGCTGCCGCCTGCCCCGGCACGTCTCGTTGCTCCGCTCAGACACACGTGTTACAATTTGCTCATAATTAAGGATGGCCCGGGGCAAGCAATTTGGCGGGGCGGCAAGCTTGTGCGGCCCCCGTCCGGGTACTGATTGAATAGCGGTCGGACGAAAAGGAGGGGGGCCTCAAATGGGGCGACACCGTGGGCGGACGCGAGTGGCGGCTTCAAAAGGGCTTCGCCTCAATGATCTGCCGACCGAGCGGAAGTACGTCACTTTACTTCGCGTCGACATCGTGCGTTCGACGGATGTTGTCGCCTCGTTGGAACTGGACCAGTGGATTGCGCGGCTGAAGCCTGCGCTCGATGTGATGCATGCCGCCGTCCGCGATCACGGCGGCGTGGTTTGTCAGCTGCTCGGGGACGGAGTGTTCGCAGTATTTGGCGCCCCCCTCGCTGACGATCGCCATGCAACCGTAGCATGTCATTCGGCCCTCGACCTGATGCAGCGGATGGCAGCGCTGCGGGACGACGCCATCAAGATCCGCATCGGACTGCACTCCGGCTTCGTCGCGGCCGGGGTCCATCGCGGTGATTGGAGCCGGGCGTACGAAGTCGTCGGACCGCCACTTCATCTCGCCGACCGCCTTCAAGGGGCGGCTGATCCAGGACAGATTCTTGTCTCGGACGAAACCCGGCGTCTGGCGGATCCCAGCATCGTGTTCGAGGCGGACGGACGCCGCGACCTGAAAGGTTTTGCTGATCCCATCGATGTTTACCGTGTGGTTGGCGTTCGGCGGCCGGCCGAAAGCGCCTGGCTGGACCAAACGGCATCGCTTCGTTTCTTCGGACGGTCCCGCGAACACGCGCTGCTGAAGGCTGCGACCAAGGCAACAGCCGAGGGATCAGGCTCACTTGTCGCGGTGGTCGGAGAGCCGGGGGTCGGCAAATCCCGCCTGGCGCGAGAGGCGTTTGGCACCCTGACGGGCGCTGGCTGGGCATGTGCCACGACAGAATGCAATACCATCATGGGCAACTCGCCATTTGCCCTGGCGCGGGACCTCGTGGGCAAGTTGCTGCAGTTTCCAGCCATTTCTTCCCCGGGCGCGGACCTGCTTTTGCCCCCGGCGGAACGCGCCGCCATCGATATCCTGCTTACCCGGCCGTACGATGCGGATGTGTGGGGCCGCCTTGGCCGCCGTGCGCGGGAGCGCGCTCTGATCGGAGCCGTTCAGACCCTTCTGGCCACCGCCGCGCGGACCAGCCCTATCCTGCTGCTGATCGAGGACCTGCAGTGGTGCGACGACACCAGCATGCCGCTCATCGAGGCTTTAGCCGGCTTCGTACCAGCCCATCAGATCCTGCTGGCGGTCACTGCGCGCACAGGCGGCCTGCCTGATTGGCTGCGCCGGCACGTTCCAGCCCCAATCATACTGCAGCCGCTGGACGTAACCGGCGCGACAGCACTGATCGACGATCTGCTGGGCATCAGCCCCGGCCTCGCTGTGCTGAAGCAGCGCATCCTGGATCACACGGGGCGATTGCCCCTGTTCATCAAGGAAGTTTGCCACAGACTTGCGGAAATGGGCGCCGTCACGGGGGATCCCGGCCAATTCCGGCTGGCGTCGATGCCGCTCGCTCTCGATGTGCCGCCGACGGTGCATGGCGTGATCGCCGCGCGCGTCGATCGGCTTTTACCGGTGGAAAAACGTGTGCTGCAGACCGCAGCGGTGATCGGCGTACGATCCCCGGCGCGGTTGCTGAAGACCGTTGCCCGATTGCCCGAGACAGTCTTCGTCAACTGTATCAAGAAACTGGAGGCCGCCGAACTGCTGATGCCCACAAATAGGGATGATGCGGTGCTGTTCTCCTTTCCACACGAGCTGGTGCGGCAGGTGAGCTACGATGCCCTGCTGGGTCCGGCAAAGATTATCCTGCACGCGGGCGTCCTGACAGCGCTCGAAAGCGGGATGACGGACGGCGTGGCGGACCTGCCGGGCGCCTTGGTGCATCATGCCGAAATGTCCCAGAACTGGGAGAGAGCCGCCGATCATGCAGAAGCCGTCGCTGATAGCTGCGTCCAGCAAGGCGCGCTGGCGCAGGCGGCGCGGTACTTCGAGAGGGCCATTACCGTCGTCGATCGCTGGGAACCGGGCGTAGCCAGGGAAGAGCGTGCGATCGATCTGCGGATCGATTCAAGGAACGCAGTGAGCAATTCGGGTCAGGTCCGGCGCTGGATCAGCCTGGCCAGCGAGGCGGAAGGGCGGGCCAAATCACTTGGTGACGAGTTTCGCCTGACATCGGCGATGATCAGCCACGCCGCCGCGCTGAATTTTTTCGGGCCGGTCAGCGACGCGTTCGCGATTGGAAAGGATGCGATACAGCGCGCAGAGCGCCTTGGCGACGAATGTCTGCTCACCCTCGCCGAGTTCGGGTTAGGGCAAAGCGCACACCAGGCTGGCCGCAACCGGGATGCAATCGCCTTGATCGGCTCGGCGAGGCACCGACTTTTGAGCGGGCGGATTGCCCGTCCGCTCGCCAACCCCGTCGCCCGCATGCCACTGATAAGCAGCTTCGTCCTCACTCGCTGTTACTTCGCGCTCGGCGATGTGGCGGGGGTGGAAGAACATCATCGGTTCCTCGAGGAAACCGGACGGCGCAAGGAAACCCCGCTGGCAGGTTTCGCAGCCGCGTTCAGTCTGGGCGTGCTCCAGCAGATGCGGGGCGAATTATCAGCGGCCGAACACAGCCTGGAAAATGCTTCGAGCCTGGCGCGGCAGCATGATCTTCTGTTATTTGCTCCGGTCGCAACGTTTCAGCGCGGGCTCGTTCTGTTTTGGCAAGGTAATATGGCCAAGGCACGCAGCGCATTCGCGGAAGCGGAACATGAATCGAACATTGTTTCGATCCTTCCCACTAATCTACGATCGCGCCTTTACATCGAACTTACCTCGGACCAGACAGACATCTATTCGGCTGGCCAAGGAAAGATCGAAGCCCTTTATAATAGTGCGCGACAACAGGGTTATGAGGGGATAGCGGCCGAGGCACTTATTTGCCAGGGCGTGTTGTTGCGCCGAACCGGAGAAGAGCCTGAGGCTGCCTATGATTGCTTACAAAGAGGCTATCAGCTAGCGTTTGACTTGGGCTTGGTTACCCAGGCAAATTGGGCAAGCGGCCTACTGGGAATGGAATCCCGGTCCATGTCACCAAAGCAGATCGGAGACATCTGACCGCAGCACGGGTAAGCAGCGCAAAGCGTAACTCGCAGGGTCGAGGGGGCATCAAAAATGGGTGATGAGACGCACGGCGGACCGTACAAGTCCTTTGTCAACAGCATCTACGGGACACCGGCCGGAATGGCCATGGCTGCTCCTTTGGCAATAGCCGGGACGCCGCGCAGCCAATTTCGATGGGGCGGCTATCACAAGCGTGTCGTTCCCCATCGCGCTCTGTGGCCCACCGTAACGTCGCCACGCGGCACCGTCTACAATACCTGGGACGTCTACAAACGAGGCAACGATTTGTTGCGGGCAGGCCTCGTTGCTGCTCCCAACACTGATCCGTTATCACCGGATGAGCCGAATGTTATACCCCGGACACGACTGGATCTATTGGATGAGGCAATCCAGAAGGCATTCTACTCGAATCCCCCCATACCGTATGACATGGACGTGCAAAACAGTTCGGATGGATCATATAATGTCCGGCTGGCCTGGGATATGGATGCGTCCGGGAAGCCGGTTATGCTTCATATAACCATTGTCTCACCGCCGCAGGGCAATGCCCCTGCCTCTCCCTGACTGAAAACTGGTGAAGTACGCGGTGCAGCGCAATTGTTGCACCGCCAGACATCAACCCGCCCTAAGCATCCATCTTCAGGGCTGCCAGGAACGCCGACTGCGGAATTTCCACCTTGCCGAACTGCCGCATCCGCTTTTTGCCCTCTTTCTGCTTGTCCAGCAGCTTGCGCTTGCGGCTGATATCACCGCCGTAGCACTTCGCCGTCACGTCCTTCGACAGCGCGCTGATCGTCTCCCGCGCCACGACCCGGCTGCCGATCGCCGCCTGGATGGCTATCTTGAAAAGCTGCTTAGGGATCAGGTCCTTCAACCGGGCACAGATCTGCCGGCCACGGTTCTCCGCGGCCGCGCGGTGCGCGATGAACGACAGCGCATCGACCAGATCGCCGTTCACAAGGATCGAGATGCGGACCAGGTCACTCTCCGCGTACCCGTCCATCTGGTAGTCGAATGACGCGTAGCCGCGCGAGACCGACTTCAGGCGGTCGTAGAAGTCAAAGACGACCTCGTTCAGAGGAATCCGGTACACCGCCATCGCCCGGTTGCCGACATAGGTCAGGTCGACCTGCTGGCCGCGCCGTTCGGTGCATAATTGCAGAACGCTGCCAAGGTAGTCGTCGGGCACCATGATCGTGGCCTTGATCCAAGGCTCCTCGACATGATCGATCACCGAACCGTCGGGCATGTCCACCGGGTTGTGCAGTTCCTGCATCTGCCCATTGGTCTTGAAGACGTGGTAGACGACCGACGGCGCGGTGGCGATCAGTTCCAGGTCGAATTCGCGGGTCAGCCGCTCCTGGATGATCTCCAGGTGCAGCAGCCCCAGGAACCCGCAGCGGAACCCAAACCCCAGCGCGGCGGAGGTCTCCGGCTCGTAATGGAAGCTGGCGTCGTTCAGCCGCAGCTTGCCCAGGCTGTCGCGCAACTTCTCAAAGTCGTCGGCATCGATTGGGTACAGCCCGCACCAGACCACCGGGATCGAGGGCTTGAACCCCGGCAGCGCCTCGGTGGCCGGAAGGCGGTCGTCAGTGATCGTGTCGCCGACGTTGCAGTCGGCCACGGTCTTGATCGCGGCGGTGATGAAACCGATTTCGCCCGGTCCCAGGTCGTCCATCGGGACCATCTTTGGCGTGAACACACCGACCTGCTCGACGGAATGGACCGCGCCCGACGACATCATCCGGATCCGCTGGCCTCGCTTCAGGCGCCCGTCCTTGATCCGCACCAGGATCACCACGCCCAGGTACTGGTCGTACCAACTATCCACCAGCAGCGCCTTTAGCGGAGCATTCCCGTCGCCCTTCGGCGCCGGAAGACGCGTTACCAGCGCTTCCAGCACGCCCTCGATATTCAAACCGGTCTTTGCGCTGATCTCCACCGCGTCGGAGGTGTCCAGGCCGATCACGTCCTCGATCTGCTGCTTTACCCGCTCCGGTTCCGCCGCCGGCAGGTCGATCTTGTTGAGGATCGGAACGATCTCGTGGTTCGCCTCGATCGCCTGATAGACATTCGCCAGGGTCTGCGCCTCCACCCCTTGGGAAGCATCGACGACCAGCAGACTGCCCTCACACGCCGCAAGGCTGCGGCTGACCTCATAGGCGAAGTCGACGTGGCCCGGCGTGTCCATCAGGTTCAGCTCGTAGACCAGCCCGTCCTTTGCCTTGTAGCTCAGGCGGACGGTCTGCGCCTTGATGGTGATGCCGCGTTCCTTCTCCAGTTCCATGCTGTCCAGCACCTGGGAGGTCATTTCGCGCGCGGTCAGCCCGCCGGTGACCTGGATCAGCCGGTCGGCCAGCGTCGACTTGCCATGGTCGATATGGGCGATGATCGAGAAGTTGCGGATGCGTTCGATGGGGGTGTCGGTCATGAACCAGTTGTCAATGATCAGGGGTCAGGTGTCAGATAGAGCGTCCGTGACCCCGTGTCACCAATTCACGCGCCTTCCGGCTGCGGCCTGCCCGGTAGAGGCAGCCGGGCGATCATGGCGTCGGCGCGTTTGCGCAGGCGGGTAATCCGCCGCACACCGGCCAGCCGCCGGTCCAGGAAGGCAAGGGTCGCCTCATCGTCCAGCGACATGTCGCGCAGCCAGAACAAAACCGTGGCCGTGTAAATGCCGGTCAGGATGGCTCGTTTGGTGTACCAGCTGAAGTCCGCCGACCGATCGCCAGCGGCGTGCCAGATCGCATCCACGGTCCGCGCCGTGCATCCGGCGGCGGCACGGGCATTGCGCGGCAGCGACAGAATGGCAATCGCGCGGCGAATCGCCTCCTTGCTGGGGCGGTTCTGTTCCAGCCGCAGGGCGATGATGGCGCGCACCTTCTCCGGCACCCGCATCGGCGGCAGGTCTGCGGCGGCCGCCTCCATCTTCCGGTCGGCGAGGTCGCAGAACGTCTCGATCATGTCCACCGAACCCAGCGGAAACAGCAGATCCGCCTCATCGGCGGGCATCCCGGCGTCGGCGACCCCGTGGCGCAGTGCCCGTTTTGTCCAGCCGTCAAAGGCCACGTGCGGCAGCATCGCTTCTATGGCCTGGTCGCGTTCCGGCAGGCGTTCGGGTGGCTCCATCATGTCGGCTGTCCTTGCGCCGCGGCGGCGCGGTTGAGTTCCTCGGTAAATCCGAAATAGCGGAAGTCGGTCATCCGCATTGTATAGAGAATGCCGTCCAGGTGGTCGTATTCGTGCTGGATGACGCGGGCGTGAAAGCCGCTCGCCTCGCGCTCGATCACATTGCCGTCGCAATCCACGCCCCGGTAGCGCACCCGCCGGGCGCGAGGGACCGCGGCCCGAAGGTCTGGGATCGACAGACAGCCTTCCCAGCCCATATCCCGCTCGTCGCCAAGAAGTTCCACGGTCGGGTTGATCAGCACCGTGTTCCCGGCCTGGGCGTCGTCCGGCTCTTCCGAAGCGCGACCACCCGGAACCCGGAAAACAAAGAGGCGCAACGGCTGGTAGACCTGGGGCGCGGCCAGTCCGACCCCTGGCGCGTCCTCCATCGTCTCCATCATATCGGCGACCAACCGGCGGATCGCCGGCGCGCCAGGGTCGGCCACCGGTTCGCACTGGCGCAGCAGCACCGGGTGGCCCATGCGGGCAATTTTCAGGATGGCCATGTCCGCTCCGTTAACGTCTGACTGAAAATAGTGTTGTAAGTCTGGGGCGCCATGGTAAGAGGCCCCTCCCCGCGCCGGTGTCCCGGCAGCGGGTCATTTCGCGCACCCGATGGGCGGGAGCGCACTGGAAAGGAGTAGGCGGCCAAGTGCAAGTCCTCGTGCGTGACAACAACGTCGACCAAGCGCTGAAGGCGCTCAAGAAGAAGATGCAGCGGGAGGGGATTTTCCGCGAGATGAAGCTGCGGCGGCATTACGAAAAGCCGTCTGAGCGCCGGGCCCGCGAAGCCGCGGAAGCCGTGCGACGCGCCCGCAAGCTGGAGCGCAAGCGGCTGGAGCGTGAGGGTTTCTAAGCCTTTCTGACGGGTTTCTTCCGAATCATTGGTCGCTGCCGGGCGGATAACGCTGCTCAGGCAGAACGACCAGCGTGTACGGTTGCATTCTGCTGCCATCCTGCGATAGGTCCGATTGGACCAATTCGACAGGCAGGACCGCAATGCTCGCACCGGACCAAACGCGGCAGAATGCCGTCTTCGCCCATCTTCGCGCGAGCATCCTGACCGGTGCGCTACCGGGGGGCGGACGTCTGCCGCCATCGCGGACCCTGGCGCAGGAACTGGGCGTAGCCCGCCAGACCGTGGTGCTCGCCTATGAGCGCCTCGCCGCCGAGGGCTATGTCCGCGGCAAGATCGGCAGCGGAACCTATGTCGCCACCGACCTGCCGGACCAGACACCCACGCCCGCTGAGACGCCGCGAGTCGCCGCAATCGCCCTGTCGGCTCGTGGCGCCCGGCTGGCCGAAGTCCCGGCGACGGCGTCCGCCCGCGATGCCAGCCTCGGCCTGCTGCTGGCGGGTGGTCTCCCTGCCCCGGACCTGTTCCCCAGCCAGGCCTGGGCCCGTTGCGCCGCTCGGGTGCTGAAGCCGCTGGCCGGCGAACTGTCCAGCTATCCGCCGCCGCAAGGCCTGCTGGTGCTGCGCGAGCAGATAGCAGCACACCTCTCCTCAACCCGCGGTCTGGTCGTCGACCCCGGCTGCATCATCGTTACCGCCGGAACCCAGCAGGCGCTGCGCACCGCCGCCGATCTGCTGCTGGATCCCGGTGACCAGGTCTGGGTCGAGGACCCCGGCTATATCGCCGGCCGAGGGGCGTTGATCGCCAGCGGCGCGGTCCCGGTGCCCATTCCCAGCGACCAGGAAGGCCTCGACGTTGCCGCCGGCATCGACGCCGCTCCGCACGCTCGGCTGGCATTGGTAGCACCCTCCCACGCCACCCCGCTAGGCGGCGCCCTGCCAATCGGACGGCGTCTTGCGCTGCTCGAGTGGGCGCGCCGGGCCAATGCCTGGGTTCTGGAGGATGACTGCGACTCGGAGTTTCGCTGGGAGGGCAAGCCACTGCCGCCGCTGGCCAGCCTGGATAAGGCGGGCCACGTCATTTACTGCGGCACGTTCAGCAAGACCATGGCTCCGGCGCTTCGAATCGGCTTCGCCATCGTACCCGCGCCGTTGGTTCCGGCTTTCGTCCGCGCCCGCACCCTGACCGACCGCGGAACGGATGCCTTCACCCAGGCGATCCTGGCGGATTTCATGCGCGCCGGGCTGCTTGGCCCGCATATCCGCCGCATGCGGACGGAGTATGGCCGGCGACGCTCGGCCTTGCTGACGGCCATGCAGCAGCATCTGCAGCTTGCCACCCCTCTGGCTGCCCCAGGCGGCCTGCATATGGTGGCACGTCTGCGGCAGGACATCGACGAGGCCGCCGCCGTCCGCGCCTGTCGCGCGCGCGATCTGGCGGTCGCCCCACTGCGGGCTTACTACGCCGGGATACCACGCATGCGGGGGTTGGTGATCGGCTTCGCCGCAACGCCGGTCGGGATAGCGACAGATGTTGCGCGACGGTTCCAGGCGGCACTGACCAGCATCGCGAACGCGGCCTGACCGCGCCAGATAAGCCGTCAAATTGTCGATCAGATCCTCGTCGTGCGTGGTGCCCGGCATCGCCGTGGCAGGTCTACGTATTGTTGCCGGAATTGCCCGATCCGCCGAACAGGCTGCCGAGTATTCCCCCCGCCGCCGCGGCCGCGACCGAACCGCCAATGCCTGCATTGGACGAAGACGACGCCTCCGTCTTGTTCGGTAGGAAGCGGCCGATTTCCTCGGCGAGGTTCATGATTGGCATGCTTTGCAGCGCGACATGGCCGGGGCCGGTCAGCGTTGCGAGGAACAGACCCTCGCCGCCGAATAAAATGTTGCGGAACCCGCTGACCATCTGGATATCGAACTGGATGGACGGGTCCATCACGCCGACATGGCCGGCATGGACCAGCAACCGCTCCCCGGGTGCGAGGTCGCGTTCCACCACTTCTCCGGACAGATCCAGGAACACCATGCCCGGACCGGTGACCGTCTGGAGAATGAAGCCCTCGCCGCCAAAGAAGCCGGCGCCGATGCGTTTCTGCCACGCGATTTCCACGGTGACCGACTTCTCGGCGACCAGAAATGTCTCCTTCCGGCAGACCAGCGACTGGCCGGGTGCGAGTTGGATCGGCATGATCGTGCCGGGAAACCGCGGCGCGAAGGCGACGTGGCCGGCACCGCGCGCGGTAAAATCGGTAATGAAAAGGCCGCCGCCGCCCAGGCTGCGGGTGAGGCCGGCAAAGAACCCGCCGCCGGTGTTCGTGTTCATCTCGATTGAGTCATTCATCCAGCACATGCAGTTCGTCTGGCTGAACACCACCTCCCCCGGCATCAGGTCCAACGCCACCGTCTGCATCAGCGTCCCGGAAATCGTGTACTGCATCGCCTTGCTCCGCCAAACCGATACCGTTTCATAATCGATCCCGCGGGCCGTGTCAGTCATTCCGTGCGGCTTGACGTGACGGTGCATTCAGGCACGGTCGGCTGGTAAGCGCCGGATCGATACCGGGACAGGGAGAAGCCAGGCATGATGTTCAACCGCCTCGATCAGGCGAAGTCGCTGACCGGCAACCAGATCAAGATCATCGCCGCCGCCATCATCGGCGACATGCTGGAATTCTTCGACTACTTCCTGATCGGCTTCGTTCTGGCCTTCATCATCAAGCCGTGGGGCCTGACCTTCGGACAATCCGCCGTGATCCTGCTGTCGTCCGGCATCGGCGCGATCCTGGGCGCGGCCATCTGGGGCCGCATCGCCGACCTGTATGGCCGGCGCAAGGTGTTCATGGCCACGGTTATCAACTTTTCCGTCGCCAGCGGCATCCTGGCCTTCACCCCCGAACATGGCTGGATCTACCTGTCGGTTTTCCGTTTCTTCGTCGGCTTCGGCGTCGGCGGCCTTTACTGCGTCGACCTGCCGCTGGTGCAGGAATTCGTCCCGGCCCGCATGCGCGGCTTCATCGGCGGCATCGTCACGGTTTTCATCCCCCTCGGCGTGATGATCGCTTCGTCGTTCGCCGCTTTCACCACCGGCACGATCGGCTGGCGGGGGCTGTTCGTCGTCGGCCTCGTGCCGGCTTTCTTCACTTTGGTCATTCGCGCCTGGGTTCCGGAATCGCCGCATTGGCTGGCAAGCCAGGGCCGCAGCGAGGAAGCCCGCGCATCGCTGGCCTGGGCGCTGAAGGTCAACCCAACCGACTTGCCGATGCCGGACGTCCGCGCACGCGAACGCCAGCCGGCCTGGAGCGAATTGTTCCGCTACCCGCGCAGCATGGCGGTAGCCTTCATGGCGAGCCTGGGCGCGCAGACCGCCTCCTATGGCATCACCCTCTGGGCGCCCACACTGCTCGTCCTGCTGCTCGGTGTCACACCAGCGTATGCGGCTTACTTGTTTCTGTTCGTCCAGATTTCCGGCATCGCCGGGCGCATCGTCTTTTCGTTTCTGTCGGACGCCATCGGGCGGCGCAAGTCCGGCATGATCGTCGGCTTCGGCGGCGCGGCCTGCGTTGCCGCCGCGGGCCTTTATCATAACGAATTCATCAACGGCGTGTCGGTCTTCTGGATCTGCCTGATCGTTGGCGACTTCTTCTACGACGGCGGCTTCGCGGTCATCGGGCCGTACCTGGCCGAGGTCTGGCCGATCCGCCTGCGGACCACCGGCATGGGCGCCGCCTACGGCTTTGGCGGCATCGGCAAGATTATCGGTCCCCTGGGTCTGGCGGTGATCGTCGGCACCGGCGACCTGATCACGCCGAAAGCCACGGTCGACGCAATCGGGCCAGCCTTCGCCTACTTCACCGCCTGGCTTCTGGTGTGCGGCTTTGGCTTCCTGTTCTTCGGGTTCGAGACCGGCAAGGAGTCGATCGCCTTGATCGACCGCAAACTGGACCGCGAGGCGGAAGCCCGCGCCGGAGAGTGATCGGCTTTCCATCTTGCCGGATTTGCGTCATCGTCTTGTCTGAAGACCGCTCAACGGAGCCGCCCGTATGCCCGACATCCATCCGCAGGTCGCAAAGGCCCGAGCGCTGCATGCGTTGATCACCCGGGACGCGGCGGAAGTGAACCATATCCGCAAGCTGACTCCCCCGATCGTTTCGGCGCTGAAGGAGGGTGGATTTTTCCGCATGCTGCAGCCCCGCTCGATCGGCGGGATGGAGCTGAAGCCATCGGATTTCTCGCGCGTGACCGAGGCGCTTGCCTCTGCCGATGGTTCTGTTGGATGGGTCACCTGCCAAGGGAACGGCTGCTCGATGTCGGCGGCTTACCTCGATCCGCGCGTGGCGAAGGAGATGTTCGGACCGGTCGATGGCATCCTGGCCTGGGGGCCGCCGGGCGCGCCGTTCGAGGCGCAGAAAGTCGACGGCGGCTACTGCATCTCCGGCACGTGGCGGTTCGCCTCGGGTTCGCAGAACGCCACCTGGCTGGGCGCGCACATGAAGATCGCGGGCAGCAAGGAAGTCCGCACCATGCTGTTCCCGAAGTCCAGCGCCCAGATGACCGACATCTGGCACACGCTCGGCCTGCGCGGGACGGCCAGTAACGAATACACGGTAAAGGATTTGTTCATCCCGGACGAGCGGTCGATCCATCGCGATCAGGCGATCGACCGGCGGGAGCGAGGGCCGCTGTATCGTTTCACCAGCGGCCAGCTTTACTCCGCCGGGTTCGCCGGTGTCGGTCTGGGGATTGCACGCGGCCTGATCGATGCGTTCCTGGATCTGCCGGCCAACAAGGTCTCCCGCGGCGCCGGCAGGCCGATGCGCGAGAATAACGTTGTCCAGTCGCAACTTGCTCAGTCCGAGGCGCGCTGGCACTCCGCCCGCGCCTTCCTGCATAACACGTTGGACGAGGTCTACGCCTACGTCGAACAGCATGGCGAGATGACCGAACAACAGGCAGCGATGGTGCGCCTGGCCTCGACATGGTCGATCAACCAGTCGCGGGAAGCGGTGAACACGCTGTTCCACTGCGCCGGATCGGCCGCGGTGTTCGAGGATCAGCCGTTCGAGCGGCGGCTGCGCGACATCCACACGGTATCGCAACAGTCTCAGGGACGGCAGCTTCATTATGAATCGGTCGGCCAGATCATGTTCGGCATGAAGCCGGAAAATCTTTTCTGACAGGAGAGCGCATATGCCAGCACAATCGCTGAACCACTACACGATCAAGGTCCGTGACCTCGAGCGGACGAAAGACTTCTACCAGGACGTCGTCGGCCTGACCGTCGGCGACCGCCCGCCGCTGCCGTTTCCAGGATACTGGCTCTATTGCGGCGATACGCCCGTCGTCCATCTGATCGGCTACCGCGCCGAGGATCCGGTGATCGAGGACGCTCCCGCTGCCCCCGCCGCCACCGGCCGGTTGGACCACATCGCGTTCGCCTGTGCCGGCCTCAAGGACATGAGGGCCAACCTTCAGTCGCGCGATATCAGGTTCGACGAACGCGTGCTGCCGCGCCTGAACATGACGCAGTTGTTCTATCTGGACCCGGACGGGATCGCCGTGGAGTGCAACTTCGACGCGAGCGAGACCGAAACGGCGGGTGTGAAGGGTTACTAACTCCCGATTGACGGGGGCCGACGTGCTCATATTCGTCATGGCCGGGCTCGCCCCGGCCACCCACGACTTTGCCCGGCAACCAGCGAACCTGACCCCGCTATACCCTGTACGGTATCCGGACGCCCGGATCGTCCGCTGGAAAGCCCTTCTCGTCACGGGTGATCAGCAGCATCGACCCGACCTGCGCTGAAGCCCAGACAATCGCGTCCGGCAACTTCATCCGGTGCTGCCGGCGCAACCGGACCGCCCGGTCCGCCACGGCCGCATCCAGTTCAACCAGTTCGAAACCGCCCAGGAAGTCGCGCGTCCCGCTGTCAGCGACAGCAGGCGCTCCCACCATGACCTCCATCCACGTCACAATACTGATGGCTCGGTCTTCGTAGCGGGCTATTTCGTCGCGGGCCGCCGGAACACCTCGCAGAAAGTCGATCAGGATGTTGGTGTCCAGCAGCGCCTTCACCACTCGGCGCGAACCTGCTTCTGGTATTCCAGGCCATCAGTGGCGTCGGCGCCCCAAAGCCCGTACGCGGCTTCGATCGGCTTGGCGGCATGGCGTTCGAGATATTCCGCCACAGCCTCTCGAATGATCGCCGCGCGCGGTTGCCGGACCTGCTCGCAGAGTTCAGCGAGAGCCTTGATTTGGGCGTCAGGGAGATCGATCAGCGTGCGCATTGTAGTGGTCCATATATGATATACGCATCATATATCATTTGGGTCTGGGTTTGCAAGCCACTCAGACCTCCAGCCACTCCTGCCGGATGCCGTTGTTGGCCGCCAGATCGTCCGGCGTGCCCTCGAACACGATTTGCCCGTGCCCCATCACATACAGCCGGCGGGAAATCTTCAGCGCGATCGTCAGCTTCTGTTCCACCAGCAGGATCGACACCCCGCGCGAAGCGATCTCCGCCAGCAGCACGCCGACTTGCTCGACCAGCAGCGGCGCCAGCCCCTCGGTCGGTTCGTCAATCAGGATCAGGTCCGGATCGCCCATCAGCGTGCGGCACATCGTCAGCATCTGTTGCTCGCCACCGGACAGCACGCCCGCCGCGTTATTCTGCCGAGCCGCCAGGTTCGGAAACAACCGGAACACATCATCGAAGGTCCAGCGGCCAAAGCGCCCGGCCCGCTTCAGCCCCAGTTCCAGGTTTTGCCGCACGGTCAGCGTCGGGAAGACCTGCCGGTCCTCCGGCACGTAGCCAATCCCCGCCCGGGCCACCAGATCGGTGCGCAACCCCGCCAGATCGCGGCCCCGGTAAATGACCTTTCCGACCGGTTCGACCAACCCCATGATCGCCTTGCAGGTGGTGGACCGCCCGACACCATTACGCCCAAGCAATGAGACGATTTCGCCTTCGCCGACGTCCAGATCGACGCCATGCAGGATATGGCTCTGGCCGTAGTAGGCGTGCAGGTCACGGACCTCCAGCATCATCCGTCTAGCGCTCCCAGATACGCTTCCTGCACCGCCCGCGACGCCCGAACCTCCGCCGGCGGCCCGGAGGCGATCACCCGGCCATAGACCAGGACCGTAATGACATCGGCGAGATCGAACACCACCTTCATATCGTGCTCGACCATCAGCAGGGTCTTGCCTTCGGTCACCCGGCGGATCAGCGCCATCGCGTAATCCGTTTCGGTGTTGCTCATGCCCGCGGTGGGCTCGTCCAGCAGGATGACGCTGGCGCCCCCGGCAATGGTCATGCCGATCTCGAGCGCCCGCTGTTCGGCATAAGACAGCAGCCCGGCCGGGATGTTCCGCCGGCTCGCCAGGTTCAGATCCTCCAGCAACGTCTCCGTCGCCTCGTTCAGCGCCGTCTGCCGGCCCAGCGGCGACCAGAACGAATACTTGTAACCACGCGTCCAAAGCAGCGCGCAGCGCAAATTCTCGAACACCGACAGCCTCTGGAAGATCGAGGTGATCTGGAAACTCCGCGACAGCCCCAGCCGGTTGATCTTGTGCGGCGGAAGCGAATCGATCCGCTGGCCGTTCAGCAGGATTTCGCCGGAGGTGATCGGAAACCGTCCGCTGACCAGATTGAAGCACGTGGTCTTGCCCGCGCCGTTGGGACCAATGATGCAATGACGCTCGCCGGCGGCGATATCGAGGGTCACGCCGCGAATGATTTCGGTTGGGCCGAAATTCTTCCGCACATCGCGCAGGCTGAGCGCGGTCATCGGCGTGCCTTCAGGTCAGCCGTGAGCCGTTCCCAGACGTTGTGGAAGTGGCGTGCCTCGAAGCGCAGCCACAGGCCGCCCAGGACAAGACAAGCAGCCGAGATCAGCCACGGCATGGTCGCACTCACGTCGATCGGGCCGCCGAACAGCACCAGTTTCTTGCCCTGCGCCTCGCCGATGGTCAGGAACGACAACAGCTCCACCAATCCGATAAAGCCCAGCACCAGCGCCAGCCCCGGAATGACCAGCCGCAGGTACGGGACCAGCAGGCGGTTCAGCCGGCCGCTGTCGCGGATCGGGGCGTGCGCCTGGATGATTCCCGCCAGCCCGGTCGGCGCGAAGATCACCATCGCGATGAACAGCACGCCGACGTAGACCAGCCAGGAGTTCGACAGCAGGCTGACACCGCTCTGCAACAGAGTGATCAGGATCGCACCCAGGATCGGCCCCGCGAAGGCCGATACACCGCCGATATAAGCCATCAGCAGCGCATTGGCCGACAACGGCGCGGCAAGCGCATCGAACGTCACGATTTCGTAAGTGATCGCGTATAAACCCCCGCCGATGCCGGCAAAGAAACCCGACAGCGTGAACTGCAGGAACCGCACCATTCTTGGATCGTAGCCCATGAACTGCGCGCGCTCGAAATTGTCGCGCGTTGCGTTGGCCATGCGGCCAAGCGGCGTCTGCGTCAGGAAATACATCAGCGCGATGGAAATCAGGGTCCACACCAGGATCAGGTAATAGACCTGCATTCCGGAGGAATAGCTGACCCCGAACAGGCTGTTGCCGATCATCCGGTCGGTGGTGACACCGCCCTCGCCGCCGAAGAAATGATGGAACATCAGAGCCGAGGTCGCCATCAGTTCGCCGATGCCCAGCGTGATCATCGCAAACGCCGTGGCGCGCTGCCGCGTCGCCATCGAACCGAACAATGCCGCCAGCGCCAGACCCGAAAGGCCGGCCAGCAGCGGCATCAGCTCCATCGGGATCGGCAGGTCGCCTTCGCCGGCGGCATTCAGAAAATGCACCATCGCGTAGCCGCCGATGCCGAAAAACGTCGCATGGCACAGCGAGAACAGCCCCGCCTGCCCCAGCAGCATGTTGTACGACAGCGCCAGGATCACCATCATGCCCATCTGGCTGAGCATCGAAACCATGAAGCCGGAGTGGCGGTGATGCACAAAGTCATAGAATGACCAGGGTGCCGCCATCGCGACGACCACCAGCGCGATGATCAGCCACCAATGCGCCTTCATGTATCGCGCGTCCCCATCAGGCCGCGCGGCCGGAAGAACAGAATTGTTATCATCATCAGGAACGGCAGCAGCGCGCCGATGCGCGACACCGGCACGGTCAGCACCTCGGTCAGCAGCGTGTCGCCGTTGACGGCAAGACCGATCGGCCGCAACAGATCGGCGATCGAATAGTCGATCACCACCGCGAAAGTCTGGATCATCCCCATGATGATGGAGGCGATGAAGCATCCCGCCAGCGAGCCCAGGCCGCCGAAGACCACGACAACAAACACGATCGGCCCCATGCTGTCGGCCATGCCGGGTTCGGTTGTCTGGTAATTGCCGCCAATCACACCGGCCAGGCCCGCAAGCAGGCAGCCGCCGGCAAACACGGTGGTGAACACCACCGGCACGTTATGCCCAAGCGCGCCGACCATTCCGGGATGCGTTAGGGATGCCTGGATGATCAAACCGATGCGGGTCTTCTTCAGCAAAAGCCAGGTGCCCAGCAGCATTCCCGCCGAGATCAGCAGCATGAACCCGCGATAGGCCGGGAAATTCGCGCCGTAGAGTGTGAACAACGGAAAATCCAGCAGCGGCGGGACCCGGTACGGCATCGGCAGCATGCCCCAGGTCATCTGTACTGCCCGGCCGATGATGAACACCAGCCCGAACGTGAACAGCAGCTCCGCGATGTGGCCGTTATGGTGAACTCGCCGCAACCCCCACACCTCGATCGCCGCACCCAACAGTCCGCACAGGATCGGGGCAATGATCAGTGCGGGAAAGAACCCAAGAACCCGGCTGACCTGAAACGCGAGATAGGCCCCGACCATGTAGATACTTGCGTGGGCGAAGTTCAGCACGCCCATCATGCTGAAAATCAGCGTCAGCCCGCTCGCCAGCATGAACAGCAGCATGCCGTAAACCAGGCCGTTGAGCAGGGAGACAATAAAGACTTCCATGCGACAGGCCGCTAGGCCAGGGCCGGGTCAACACGACCCGGACCTGAACCGACCGGATCGGCCCCGGTTGCCCGCCCACGCATCATGGCCATCGGCCCCGCGCGCTCTAGGACGCCGGCCGCTTCATCTTACAGGACGTCGGAAGCGTCAGATCCTTCGCCGTGGCAATAAAGTCTGTCTTCCAGCCGAGGCCCGTCTTCTCCGCGTCGTATTTCACGTCCTTCGTGAATGTAGCCGCATAATAAGGCATCAGCAGTTGATGGTCTTCCTTGCGCATCTCCACTGGAGAACCAACAAGGTCCTGCGCCTTCATTCCTTCCAGCGCGAGTGCCACTTTCAGCGTATCGGTCGAGCCAGCCTGGTTGATCGCGCGGGCCAGCATCTGGAACATCGTCAGGAACGGAACTTCGGAAAAGTCGGTGTCGTGTTTGTTGCGCCAGCCGACAACGAACTTCTCAGCTTCGGGGTTCTTCAGCTCGACCGGCACGTTGGGGTCGAACTCCGTGATGGTCGTCAGCCGTCCCTCACCGGCGGCGCCGATGGCCGTCGG
Organism: uncultured Pseudomonadota bacterium; assembly: GCA_963819005.1. Lineage (GTDB taxonomy): Bacteria > Pseudomonadota > Alphaproteobacteria > Acetobacterales > Acetobacteraceae > Rhodopila. Next base: position 836,369 of record CAWFUL010000015.1, on the reverse strand, counting down.
CCCACCGATCAGGTGCGCCAGATAGGTATCGAACCGCACATTCAGGCCAGCATCCACCGCCGCCTTGATCAGCAGATTGAGGTCGCGGTTATAGTTGCCCGTGATAACCGATTGCGCGCCGGACGCCCTGATCTTTTCGACATAGGACGAAAAATCCTGCACCTTGCCAAAGGGCATCAGCTCGTCGCCGACGACCTGAATGTCGGGACGTTCCTCCGCCAGATATTTACGCGTGTCATGCTGTACTGACTGCCCGAACAGGTAGTCCTGGTTCAGCAAATAAACCTTTGTGACCGACTTAGGCAGCGCCTTTATCCGGGCAGCCGCGCGCATCGCAACGTTCCCGGTAAAGCGGAATTGCCAGAAGTCGCATTGTTCGTTGGTCAGTTCCGTCGCCAGCGCGCCGCAGTTCAGATAGATCACCCGGTTATCAGGATTACGCGCGTTGTGCTTGGCCACGCCATCGATCAGCGCAGCGCCCACGTTGGAACCCGTGCACTGCATCACGAACGGAATATTCTGATCCGTTGCCGATTTCAGCGCGATCAACGCTTCCGCGGGCTGCAGCTTGTCATCGAACGGCACGATCTCGAACTTCTTGCCCAGCGCGCCGCCGTCGGCGTTCACCTTATCCAAAATATAGGCAAAAACTTTCAGGAACTCGTCGCCGCCTGACGCGAAGGGGCCTGAGAATGGATCGATGTATGCAACCTTGATGGTGTCGTCTGCCACAGCCGGCCGGCCAACCAAACTCAGCGCGGCCACGAAAAATAAATAGCAGAAGCGGCGAATCCAGACAGTCATGTTTCCCCTCATCCACCCAGAGCGGGCGTTCTCTTTATGCCTCGACCGTAAGCATCCCGGTTCAAGCGGTCAATCGCGCGCCGACAGTCCGCCCCCACATCCGCCCACACTCAGACGCCATACGGCACGGCCGTTGCACTGTCAGTGCCGCACGACACAGGAGACATTGCATGCTGACAGGACGCGTCGGGCTGGTCACCGGACCAGCGAAAGGGATGGGCGCGGCGATCACCCGCTCGATCGCCGCCGCCGGCGCCGACCTGCTGTTGGTGGCGCGGGATACCGCCGCGGTTGGACCGCTGGCCGGCGAACTCCGCGCCGCGGGCCGCACCGTCGCGGTGGCCGCCTGCGACGTTACCCGAGAAGCCGATATCGACGCGGCAATGACCGTCGCCAACACCGTCTTCGGCGGCCGCATCGATTTTCTGGTCAACATCGCCGGCGGCTCCGGTCCGCTCGGCCGCCCCATCTGGGAGAACACCCTGGCGGAATTCGAGCAGATCATGACGCTGAATGTCACCGGCTGCTTTCTGACGATGCGCGCGGTGATGCCCGGCATGATCGACCGCCGCTACGGACGTATCGTCAACATCGGGGGCACCTTCGGCCTGCGTGGCCGAGCCGGACGCGCCGCTTACAGCGCGTCGAAATGGGCGCTGCGTGGGCTGACGAAGTCGGCCGCGTTGGAGGCCGGGCCGCACGGCGTGACCGTGAACTGCGTCTGCCCCGGTATGGTCGAAGGTGACCGGTTCGACCGCGTCCGTACAGACATGGCCGCGCGCCTGGGGATCACCCTGGATCAGGCTCGCGAGAAAATGGCGGAGGAATACGCGCTACGCCGGATCTCCACCGATCAGGATGTGGCCGGGGCCGTGCTGTTCCTGCTGGGCGATCACGCCCGTCAGATCACCGGCCAGGACATCGCGGTGGATGGCGGCTGGGTGATCTGACGGCGCTTATCGGCGCTATTTCGCGCGATAGGCCTTGTGGCAGGCGCCGCACGCCTGGCCCACCGCCTTGAAATCGGCTTCCATCGCGTCGGCGTTCCCAGCCTTGGCATCATCCGCCAGCTTGGTCGAGGCGGTGCCGAAGGCCGCGGCGTCTTTCTTGAACCCGGCCGGGTCGGACCAGATTTCCGGCAGCGCCTTGGTCTCACCCTTGTCGGATCCCGGAGGGAAAAGTGACGGGAAGATCGCAGCCCAGCGCGCCATGCCCCTGGCGACGGGCTCGATTGTCTTTGGGTCACCCTTTGTTGTGACCATCGCCTTGATGAAGGCGAACGACCCGCCGTTCAGGTCCATGCCCGTCTGCCGTAATTCGATCGGGTTCGGCCCCTCGGCCCGAGCCACCCCCACTCCGGCGAGCATGACTGCCGCAGCCAACGCAATCCTATATCTCATGTATTAGAACCTTCCCGGTCACGCACTGTCACGTGGCTGCAATCGATGCTGCACCGCCACAATGATTCGCTAGCAGGTTTAGTGGCGAGGCGACAGACTGGAACCTCAGTCAGAAGGATAAACATGTCGGCTATTAAGTCACTCGCCGTGTTCTGCGGCTCTCGCGTCGGTGTAAACCCGGTTTACGCCCAAGCCGGACGCGAGCTGGGCCACGGCCTGGCGCAGGCCGGCGTCCGCCTGGTGTATGGCGGCGGCCGAATCGGCATCATGGGGGTCGTCGCCGACGCCGTGCTGGAGGCCGGGGGCACGGTGCTGGGTGTCATCCCGGAATTCCTGAAGCAGTGGGAGGTCGAGCACCAGGGCGTGCAGAAAATGATCGTCACCGACAGCATGCACGTCCGCAAGACCCACCTGTATGAGGAGTCCGACGCCTTCCTGACGATGCCCGGCGGCCTTGGCACGTTCGACGAGACGTTCGAGATCATCACCTGGCGTCAGCTGCGCCTGCACGACAAGCCGATCCTGCTATGCGACATCGCCGGGTGGGCCGGGCCGTTGGTCGCGACCATCGACCATGCGATCCAGCAAGGCTTTGCCGATCCCGGATGCCGCAACCTGTTCGAGGTACTGGACGGCGTGCCTGCGGTGCTGGAGCGGTTGAGGACGCTGCCGGCCGGCAAGGGCGGTCCGGGGATCGGCTGTAAACAGCCCCGCCGCGCCAAACATCTTCACGCGGCTGACTGGCTCGCCGTGGCGATGGCGTGTCAGCGTGCCCATCGCAAGAACTCATCTGGACATAAGGATATGTTTATGTCATTAGGCCCGCACGATGGAGACCCTTCTCGCCAGCCTGCGCGCCGCCGCTGAACCGACACGTCTGCGTCTGCTCGCGCTGGCGGGCCGAGGCGCGTTCTGCGTCATGGACTTCACCGACATACTCGGCCAGTCGCAGCCCAGGCTCTCCCGCCATCTGAAGCTGCTTTGCGACTGCGGCTTGCTCGACCGGGTGCGTGAGGGATCCAACGTCTGGTTCGCCCTGCCCCCCGGTGACGACGGCGCGCTGGTGCGGGACCTGATCGCCCGCTTGCCGCCGGACGATCCCGTCCTGGAAGCCGATCGCCGTCAGGCCGCCCGCGTGCTGGCTGAACGCGCCCGCGTCGCCTCAGAAAGTTTCCGGCAAAAGGGCGCGGACTGGGATGAGATGCGCGCCCTGGAACTGCCCGCCCAGGCCGTGGAAGGTGCCCTGCTGACGTTGGTACCGGTGGATTTCGGCGGTACCCTGCTGGATATCGGCACCGGCACCGGCCGGATTCTGGAACTTCTCGCCCCGCGGGTGCGCCAGGGGCTTGGCGTCGATGCCTCCCGTTCCATGCTGGCCCTGGCCCGGTCGCGGCTGGCTGGGCCTGACTTTGCGCATTGCGGCGTCCGCCTCGCCGACATGTATCGCCTGCCGCTGGCCACCGGGTCGTTCGACATCGTGGTCATGCAGATGGTCCTGCACCATGCCGAGGACCCGGACCTTGTCCTTGCCGAGGCAGCCCGTGTCCTTCGCCCGGGCGGAAGGCTTCTGCTCATCGACCTTGCTGAGCACGAACGCCGCGACCTGACCGACCGGCTGGCGCATCGCTGGCCGGGATTCTCCGACAATACCATCCAGACACTGTGCGGCGCGCTGGCGTTGGTGCCCGAACCGCCCCTGACCATCCCCGGGCCTTTGCCGGTCCGTATCTGGCCCGCGACGTCGCATGCCGATGCATCGGCGCAGCCTTCCCTTGAACGCGCGATCTGAAAGCACTTGCCCATGACCCGCCCCCATCTGCTCGATGCCCTGCGCGACCGGGTCCTGCTGTGTGACGGCGGGATGGGCAGCCGCGTCCAGGCACTGACATTGGACGTCGAGAAAGACTACTGGGGCCGCGAGAACTGCACGGACGTCCTGGTCCTCTCCCGCCCCGACATGGTTCGGGAGATCCATCGGGGTTACTTCGCCGCCGGCGCGGACATGGTGGAAACCAACACCTTCGGCGGCTCCCCGGTCACCCTGGGCGAGTTCGACCTGGCGGACCGCGCTTTCGAACTCAACAAGATCGCCGGCGAACTGGCCCGCGAAGCCGCCGAGACGTTCGCCGACGACCGCCCCCGCTGGGTGATCGGCAGCATAGGCCCCGGCACCAAGCTGCCCTCGCTGGGCAACATCGCGTATGACCCGCTGGAGGCCGCGCTGGCCGAACAGTGCCGTGGGCTGATCGCCGGCGGCGTCGATGCCATCCTGATCGAGACCTGCCAGGACACGTTGCAAATCAAGGCCGCCGTCAACGGCGCCAAGATCGCCCGTCGTGAGGCCAGGACCGACACGCCGATCTTCGTTCAGGTTACGGTGGAAACGACCGGCACCCTGCTGGTCGGCCCTGACATCGCCGCCGCCGCCGCGGTCGTCGCCGCGCTGGATGTGCCGCTGATGGGCCTGAACTGCGCCACCGGTCCGCAGGAAATGGCCGAACATGTCGGCTGGTTGGCGGCGAACTGGCCCGGCCTGATCTCCGTCCAGCCAAACGCCGGCCTGCCGGAACTGGTCGATGGCCACACCCACTACCCGCTGAACGCCGCCGATCTCGCCTCCTGGCTGGAGCGCTTCATCGAGCAGGACGGCGTCAACCTGATCGGCGGCTGCTGCGGCACGTCGATCCCCCATATCGAGGCGCTGGACGCGATGCTGCGCAAACGCGGGGACAGAAAATTCCGCCCCGCCCCGGTCGCCCGCAAGCCAGTCTGGGTCCCCGGCGTCGCCAGCCTGTACCAGGCCGTGCCGCTGCGGCAGGAGAACGCGATCTTCGCGATCGGCGAGCGGTGCAACGCCAACGGGTCCAAGAAATGGCGGGAGTTGCAGGAAAAGTTCGACTGGGACGGCTGCGTGGCGATGGGCCGCGAGCAGATCGGCGAAGGCTCCCACGCGCTGGACATCTGCACCGCCTTCGTCGGCCGCGACGAAAAGTCCGAGATGAATGAGGTAGTTCGCCGCTTCACCGCCTCGGTCAATTCTCCTCTCGTTATCGACAGCACCGAAACCCCGGTCATCGAGGCCGCGCTGAAACTGCACGGCGGCAAGCCCATTATCAACTCGATCAATTTCGAGGACGGGGAACAGGCCGCCGAAGACCGCCTGATCCTGGCGAAGAAATTCGGTGCGGCCGTCATCGCACTGACGATCGACGAAGTCGGCATGGCCAAGACGCCGGAGGACAAGCTTCGGATCGCTCGCCGGCTGGTCGATTTCGCCTGCAACAAGCACGGCCTGGCGCAGTCGGACCTGCTGATCGATCCGCTGACCTTCACCATCGCGACAGGCAACGAGGATGACCGCAAACTGGCGCAATGGACCCTGGAAGGCATCGCCGCCATCAGCCAGGAATTCCCCGACATTCAGATTATTCTGGGACTTTCCAACGTCAGCTTCGGCCTGAACCCGGCCGCCCGCGCCGTACTGAACAGTGTGTTCCTTGACCATGCGGCCCGGGCCGGGATGACCGGGGCAATCATTCACGTGTCGAAGATCCGCCCGATGCATTTGATCGCGGAGGAAGAGCGCCAGGTGGCCGAAGACCTGATCTTCGACCGCCGCCGCGAGGGCTATGACCCGCTGCAACGCCTGCTGGAACTGTTCGCCGGGCGCAAGGCGGCCGATACGGTCAAGAAAGTGCGTGCCGAAACTGCCGCGGGCCGCCTGAAGGACCGGATTGTCGACGGCGACCGCAAAGGCCTGACGGACGACCTCGATGAGGCGCTGAAGACCCTGCCGCCGCTGGACATCATCAACAATGTCCTGCTGGATGGCATGAAGGTCGTCGGCGACCTGTTCGGCGCCGGAAAGATGCAGTTGCCCTTCGTGCTGCAAAGCGCCGAAACGATGAAGGCCGCCGTTGCGTATCTGGAACCGATGATGGAGCGGGTGGTAGGCCAGGAGAAAGGCACTATCGTCCTCGCGACGGTGAAGGGCGACGTGCATGACATCGGCAAGAACCTCGTCGACATCATCCTGACCAACAATGGCTACCGGGTGGTCAACCTGGGCATCAAGGTGCCGCTGCACGACATGCTGCAGGCCGTGCAGGACAATCACGCCCACGCCATCGGCATGTCCGGCCTGCTGGTCAAATCCACCGTCGTAATGCGCGAGAACCTGGAGGAAATGTCCCGCCAGGGCCTGGAAATCCCCGTGCTGTTGGGTGGTGCGGCGCTGACCCGCAACTATGTGGAAGATGACTGTGTCCGGGCATACGCCAGCGGGCGGGTCGCGTATGCCCGGGATGCGTTCGACGGGCTGCACCTGATGGACCGCGTCACTGGCAACGGCTTCGACGACTACCTTGCCGTCGTCCAATCCAAGCGTGCCGGCAAGGCCCGCAACACCGCTCGGACACTCGGCGCGGCCGATGCAAAAGCCTTCCGTCCGGTCGACGTCGCCGCCGTGCGCGAACGCCGCAACCGCCTGACCGGGGATGTTCCGGTCGTGGAACCACCCTTCTGGGGCGCGCGCATCCTGGAATCCGCCCCAAAGGCGATCGTTCCGTTCTTGAATGAGCGCAGCCTGTATCAGTTCCAGTGGGGGTTCCGGAAACAGGGCCGCTCCCTGGATGATTTCCTGGGGTGGGCCAAGCAGGAACTACGCCCCGTCATGCGCCGCATGCTGACGCTGTGCGACGAACAGGACATCCTGAAGCCGCAAGCCGCCTACGGCTATTGGAAAGCCGCCGGACAGGGCAACGATCTGATCATCTTCGAACAGGACGGCGTTACGGAAGTGACCCGGTTCTCGCTGCCTCGTCAGCCGAAAGACGACGGCGAGTGCATCGCTGATTTCTTCCGCGACATCGACGACCCCGAACGCGACGTGATCGCGCTTCAGGTGGTCACCGTCGGACAGAAAGCCTCCGACACCGCCCGCGTCTGGTTCGAGGACAACCGCTACCAGGATTACCTCTACCTCCACGGCCTGTCTGTTGAAATGGCCGAGGCGATGGCCGAATACGTCCACAAACGCATCCGCGCCGAACTGGGCTTCGCCGGGGAGGACGATCGCGACATGGAGAAGATGCTCGCCCAGGGTTACCGCGGCAGCCGCTACTCGTTCGGCTATCCGGCCTGCCCGCGTCTCGAAGATCAGGCGCCGATCCTGGACATGCTGGGGGCGGACCGGATCGGCATCTCCCTGTCGGACGAGTTCCAGTTGCATCCGGAACAATCCACCAGTGCGATCGTGGTGCTGAATCCGCGGGCAAAGTATTTCTCGGTGTGAGATGAACGAGGGCCGGCGATTCTTGAAAGTTTTTCATTAACTGTTTGGTAATGTTTTGCCTCCAGCATCGTGGCGCGACGTTCAGGATGACACGCGACGATGGCTGCGGCTTCAGGTCTGCTGGAGGACACCGAACCCGACGCGCAACGGGCTGGTTCAGCCGAACTGCCGTTTCGGTGTTCGGCCGGACTTCCGTTGCGCCTGGAGTTCACCGGCGAATTCGGTGCCGAGGTCAACTCCTTCATTCCGTTCATCAATTGGCTGCATCACGCCGGGCTGATGCGAGGGCGGCGCGTTCGGACTTATCGCGGCATGAGGCCGTTCTACTTTTTTCTTGACCCAGAGTGCATCGAGGAAAAAACCGTCCCACGCCAGTATGTATTTCCAAACGACCGGCCGCCCTGGCTGCCGAACCGTGACGACCACGCCAGCCACCGCAGCCCGTTCGAAATGTTTCCCGACTATCGCGGTCACTTCCGCAACGGCATGTTCGATGTCGGCCGGCCGCTGCTGGTGATCCATAACAAGGTGACACCCGAGTGGGGGCGGCCACCGGTCAATATCCTGTCGCTGCCGCTGCTCGATCAGCTCTTCGGCGCGTTGGCACAGGATTTCCACGTCGTGTATCTGCGTCCGGGCCTGATGGGACAACCGACAGACTATTCGGGCGACCGCCATCAGCCCGATCTACGGTTTAACGACCTTGCTTTGCTGGCCAATCACCCGCAGGTCGAAGTCTTTGACCAGATGGCGGAAGCATTGGCTCATGTGATGCCCGCGAACGAAGTGAAACTCCGGCTCTACGCCCACACCGGCTTCCACGTTACCGTCCAGGGCGGCAACGCCCATCTGCTGTCGCTGTTCTCCGGCGGCATTGCGGCGATTTTCCATCGGGCCGGACAGGAAACGCGCCACAGCTACGCCAGGGGTCATTTCTCTTACGCCTCCAGCCCGCCGCCCCGATGGCTGATCTGCCGGTCGGAGCAGGATGTCGCGCGCTGCATTCCGGTGTTTCTCGGCGCGACGGTGGTAGACGGCCAGATGTTGCTGGGCCCAGCCCACGCCGAAACGATCCAGTCACTGTCGCCAACCGCACAATGCGAGCCCGCACATGGCTAGTCCGCCCGTTGTCCTGATCACCTTCGCCGGCCGCCGCGACAGGATGGCCGTGCTGAAGCGCTACGTTGATGAGGCAATGCGTCGCGGCAGCATCGACGAATGGCATGTTTGGAACTGCACCAGAACAGTGGAGGACAACGCCTGGCTGCGGGAGAATTTCCCACTCAGGCACACTGCCGATGACCGTCTCTATCGGCTCGTCAGGGGCGCGCGGATCCAGGCGGCCGACCACCATGTGCTGCGGTTCCAGGTCCGCGCCGCCCATGATGCGCATCTTGCACTGATCGCCGACCGTCATGGTCCGTCGTACGAGCTTGTGCTGGGTGGTTGGGGCAACAGCGCATCCGCATTGCGCGTCTGGCCGCCCGGCGTGATCCCCGACCATACGCAGCAGCCGCACCGGACTGACATCAGCCATCCCACGCCGGGCCTGATGTCGCGTCGCGCGTGGCGTTCCGTCGAAATCGACATCGGTCGGTGCGACGATCGCCGGACCATCAGCGTGCGCGTCGACAAAAAGCCAATCCTGCAGGCCGACCTGCCCGGCGCGGAACAGACCGGTTTCCATGTTGCGGCCATGACCGGCTATGGCGCCGAAGCGGAGTGGCGCTTCCCCGATGCCGCGTCCGACGACGACGGCGCGTGGTTGTTCGAGCAGTCGCTGCCCCCCAACGACGCTCCGTGGGCCGCGATCTATCACCATTACGTCGACCGGGCAGACGATTACGCTGATACAGTCTTCCTGAAGTGCGACGACGACATTGTTTATTTCGACCTCGACAAGCTGGATGAGTTCATCCGCTTCCGGCGTGAGAATCCGGATTACTTCCTCGTCAGCGCCAGTGTGGTAAACAACGGCGTCTGCGCCTATGTGCAACAGCGCCGCGGCATGATCCCCGAGTCACTGATCAGGCTCGAGATGCCACCCAACGGCAGCCGGGGAACGCTTTGGGAAAGCGGATCAGCGGCGGAGAAGGTGCACAGCTGGTTCCTCGCCGACCCCAGTCACTTCCAAACGTCAACGCCCGACGTCGTCATCTCAGAGGCTCGGCTCAGCATCAATTTCGTCTCCTGGCTTGGCGCTGATCTGTGCCATTTCGACACGCGGCTGGCCGATGACGAGCACGAGTTGTCCCTCGGCCTGCCGCGCTTCCTGGAGCGCCAGACCGTGATCTACCTGCCGTTCGTCGCCTCACATCTTTCGTTTCGTGAGCAGGACCCTCAGATGGACACAGCAGGTCTCATCGAGGCCTACCAGCATCTCGCGGACACCGCGCTGGCCATCAAGCGTCCGATTGCCGCCTGACTCCGGATCAGGCGGAGAGTAAATCCCTGGCCCCCGCGCCGGCCGGCCGCGCGCGGGAGGTGACAACGCGTGCGTCCGGAAACGGGTCGTGACCGACGCAAAATGCCTTCAAGCCGGCGGACCGTAGCTGGTCGTAGGCATCGAGGCACCGGCCGGGCCCGTCGGCATCCGATCTGTGGCTGAAGCTGCCCAGGACATGCCGGTACTGCGCGCGGTCCAGCCCGTACGCGTCGGCCACGACCGCGTCGATCGCGGCACGCAACGAGGTGCTCCGGATGGCTTTTTCCTTCCGTCCCACCTGCTCGCGCGCCAGAGCATCATAGCCGTCATGGATGCCCGAAAGTCTCAGCGCGGCGTGGGCCAGAAACCGCTGCTGCATCGCATCGAATGACGGTACCGGCAGTGCATCCAAGATATAGAGGCTGAGATGCGTCGCCGCCTTCTGCCGAACCAGCCAGTCGAATGAGAAGGCATTGAAAAGCGCACACAGGGCCAGCGCATCGGCATTGGCGCGCGCCCACGGTGATTTTTCCACTGTCGCCGTATGGCCAAAGGCACATCCTGGCGGAGCGATAAACGCGATCATCGTCCGCTCATCGTTGGACCGCGCGATGTCGCGAAACGCCAGCCGATAATAGCGCGCCGCCTCCGCGACCGTGGGAGGCACGGTTGCCGACGACGCCGCGTAACGCGGCTTGGTATCCCAGGCATCGGTATACTGATGAAACGTCTTGCCCTCGTGGACAATCAGCTCGCCCCTACCGGGCGATAGGAAGCAGCCTGCATCGTGGGTCATGTGCAGGTCGCAGCCAAACCGGATGCCGCGCGTCCTGCACCAGTCCCCCAGCCGGTCCGGCGCGTCGAAGAATCGTTGGGCAATGGTCAGGTCGAGACCGCCGCGCAACTCCAGCGGAGTCAGCCGGGCGCCGCCTGACCGGTTCAGGAAGTCCATGTCAAAGGTCATGATCTTGTCCTGATCGTCCACATCGGTGATCCGCTCCAGGTAGAAACCACACCGGAATGGTCCCGTAGGCCCTGGCTTCGATGCAACGATCAGATCAAACTTGAAGCGGCTGTCGATGTCGAAGACACGCCGGCGGTTCTCGAACGACAGGCACCAGCGAATGTCGGTATCCTGCAGGTAAGCTTGGCGTATTCCCGTGCTGCCTTCATTGGCATGGAAGGCCGACGGCACCAGCAGGCCGATCGCACCATCGGCGGATGCCAGCTGCAGGGCTCGTTCCGCGAACAGACGATACAGGTCCAGGCTGCCGGCAGTGTGTTCGGCCCGCTGATGCCGGTACAGGCGTTGGGCCGCGCGCTTCGTCCGTTCGAACCCGGCGCGGTATTGCGTGAACCCGGCGGCGATCTCCGGCTGCGCCAGCAGTGTCGCCTCACGCAAGCGGCGTTCTGCGGATGTCTGAGCCTCCAGTACCGCCGGATCGTAAGCCGACAGAAAGTCTTTTGTGCTGGGCAGCACGACATCCCAGGGCGGATTGCCCAGGACGACGCTGAAGCCGGCGGGGAAGACATCCGGGAAGACAAGATCCCATGGGACCGCGTCTCGTCCGGCGTTCAACAGCGCCGCCTGGCGAGGCGCGAGCTTGTCCGGCCAGCGCCCCGTCCCGGCGACATGGCGTGCCAATCCGATCCACACATCGTCGCTGTCCCGCTCGCCGGCCATGGCCGCCGCCGCCCAGGCTTGTGCCAGACGCGTCACTGGTTGCAGCACTGCTTCCAGGCGCTGTTTCACGTCCTGTTTTGACCGCAGATCGTCGAGATCACGTCCGATGGAAGCATCGAGCACCTCCGCCAGCCGCCGCGCCGCCTGCAAGGCCGCATCCAGCCGGTCGATCACGCCCTGCGCAAGAAGCGGATCGAGCGGGCCGCCGGTGACCGGCAGCGTCGCCAGCGAGGCGAAAAAAGGTCCGGTCAGCGCATCGCCGACGACCAGCCGATGGTCCAGGAACGTCAGCGGCAATCCTTCCGCATGCGATTCCAGCCATAGCGACAGCTTGGCCAGCTCCACGGCAAGGTCGTTGCGATCACAGCCATAGAGGCAATGCACCGCGACCAGCCTGCGGCAAATCGCCCGTGCCCGTGCTTCGCAGAACCCTCGGCTTGGCAGATAGGCGGCGAGTGTATTGTCGTAATCCGGCAACGATTCTATCCGGTCGTGCAGCCCGCGCTCGTCGCACTGCACGCAGGCGGTCAGCAATGCCTCGCCAAGCTGCCGGCAGGCTTCGACCAGGAAATGTCCGCTGCCGGCCGCTGGATCGACGATCTTCAGGCGCAACAAAGCGGCCGGGCGCGGATCGTCCGGCGGGCTGAGCGCGGCGATTCGGGGCGTCAGCGTTTCGCGGACCAGGAAATGGACAAATTCGTGCGGCGTGTAGTAAGAGCCGGTCGCCTTCCGGCCTATCCCCGCCCGCAGGAAGAAGCGTCCGACCTGAATGTCGGCTGACCCGCCGCCTGCCGGAACGACCGTTTCGATCTTGCCGCGGCGCAGGCGTATCATCGGTTCGGTGGCGATATGCGGTTCCTGCTCCAGCAGCGCTTCATACACGCTGCCCAGATCTTCAACATCAAGCGATCCGTAATGAACCCGCATCCTTTCCTGCCCAGACCCGGTGATCCAGATCAACCGGTCCAGCAGGATCGCCACCGCCCTGTCGCCCCACTTCAACCGGTCCAGCAATGGTGTCGCGCCGGCGCCGAACAGGCCGCCACCCAGCGCGGTAATTTGCAGTTCGCAGCAGGACAGCCCGTTGCGGAATACGTCACTCAGGGTGCGCAAGCCCGTCTCCAGCATCTGTCCCGTGTCGGCACCCCGATCCAGATGACGCCGCACCAGCGGACCAAGGGCATGACTTGGCGACAAGGCGGACCGCCACAGGCGCGTCGCTGCGAAGCTGAAGCCCTGCCCCGCCACCGCCGGACTTTCCAGTTTCAGAATGAAAAGTAACCGGTACACCAGCAGCAGTGACTCCCGCCACAGCGCTTTTGGATCGAGGCCAGTCAGATCGGGAAACGCATTGATGAAGCCGGTGATGGCCTCCTTGGCCTGGCGCCGCAGTTCGGTGGTGACCCGCGTCTGATGCGATGCCGCGGCCTGCAGCACGGCCGGCAGATGCGGCAGGCCCTTCGCGCCGGCCAGTGCAAGCAACAGGCGGAATCCATCCGGAGCAGCCAGTTGATCACGCCAAATCTGCGTCGAAAACGCGACCGTGCTGTCGGCTCGCGACGGGTCGCTCAACAGTAGCCGGACGGTATTGCCGTTGGCGAGCAAACCGGCGCGTTCTCCGGCCGCGAGCAGAACGCGTTGCGCAACCCGTGTGAGGCTGGTCCTGGGTGGCAGGTCGAGGTCACCGTCACCCGGCACGTGCCACGCCCGCAGCGACGTCCCGCTATCCGCGTGAAGGACCCAGCCGCCGTCCTCATTGCCCTCCCGCGTTCGAACGGAATCCTGACGCACGCACCGGTGATAACCAAGCGCTGCCGCCAATTGCGTTACTGCACGCCGCGAGCCGCCACCAGCTAGCCAACGCGGGTCCCACCCAGGCCCGGCCGTCAGCAGGCCGCCGTTGTCGAGGACTGCCGTCAATGCTTCATGGACAAAAGCCGGCGTCATCGCTGATCCGCTGACGGCCAGGTCGTCAAGATCGAGCGTTACTGGCACAGAAACAGCACACCAAGCATCCGCGCCGTGGCTTTAGGAAAGGCAATCGATTGTTCCGCGGCAAGGGCCCGGTACCGAGTCAAAATCTCTTTTGCATCACGGCGCCTGTCGGCTGGCACCGCGGGATCCGTTGCGAATCCGGACAAGCGCTCGAACGGGACGGAGCATGTCCGCCAGTCCGGAACGGAAGGGCCGGACCCGAACAGATCGCCGGTTCGCAATACGACGGGCCCGCACAACTCGGTCGCCCGAGCGGTCATCCATGCGTCGGCCGTGGCGACGTCGCGCGCAAGACGTGCCAGATGATCGCGGGAAAATTCAGCAGCAAGCTGGTCCGCAACAGCTTCGGCCACGCGTGACGCGGCTTTGATCAAATCACCCGGCCAGGCGGCGGGCAGGCTTGCGGCTTGTGGGCAACCAGCCAGCGCCAAGCAGTCGTCATGTTGTGATACCGATCCATCCTGACCGACGCGCAGTGCAAAGACTTTCCGGAACAGCGGGCCAGTCTCCGCCGCGTAGGTGATCAATACGCCGGGCGGCGACGCATGGACGGCGCTCACCCGCCCGGTCGGGCGGCTCCGAACCCAGCTGATGGTTCGGCGCGTGAGCGGGTGGGAGCGGCCAGGATACAGCAACTCCCGCCCGTCTTCGTCTCGAAGCCGATCCGGACTCGCGGCAAGCCGCACGATCCCGCTTGCGGAATCGTAGCCTGCCAGCCCCTGCAAATCCTGCCGCCAGTCCGTTGGAATAAGGTATCCATCGCCCTGTGGCGTTAGAACGGCGGCGACAAAACGATATAAGTCGACCTGCGGTAACGGCCTGTCGTCGAGGTCAGGGGCTGGTGTGCCCGACAGCCAGCCATGACGCACCGCCATCCGATCGAAACTCTGGAATGCCCGGTCTATCTCCCGCAGCAGATCACGATAGGTCGCGCTACCTTCGTCCTCCGCCGCCAGATCCAAAGTTTGAACCAGCGGCGCATTCGCACTGAACAGCGTCTGCCCTCGTTCGGCGAAGCCGGTCAGCAGCGGTTCGTGCAAGCCCCCTGCAACCGAGGTCATCGCCAGCGTGTCCGGCATAACAGACAGACACTGGCGAGCCTTTTCGTATTTGCCGATGAGGTGGAGCAGCAGCCGTTCCTCGAATGTCCCCGCCAGATACAAATACCGGATCTGCGGGTCATTTCGTTGGCCGTAGCGGTCGATGCGTCCGTTGCGCTGCTCCAGCCGGTTCGGATTATATGGCAAATCGAGATGGATCAGGTGATGACACCGCTGTTGCAGGTTCAGACCTTCCGCAAGCGAGTCGGTGCTGACAAGGATGATACGGTCTTCATTCGCGCAACGTTCGGCGGCCAGTGTGCGATCAGCCTCGCTGTCCGCGCCGCTGATGGTCAGAACGATTTCATCCACGGCCGCGAGCGCTTCGACCGCGGCGCGTTGGGTATCGGCATATTCCGTATAGACGAGGATATTGGCATCCGGCTCTGCCAGCCGGATCAGCCGGATTTCACGCAGCAGCGCAAGGAATTTTGGATCGAACGGCAACGCCGCCCCGGCCAGGCGGATCAGATCAGCCAGAGCAGCCTGCGTATCGCTGCCGGACAGATTGTCCGCAATCTCCTCGGCTTCCAGTCCGGCCAGTTCCGCTTCGCTTGCTGGGTCCAGCACTCCGAATTGGGCGACCCGCCGCCGATAGGCCCGCAAGGCGCGTAGCCGGGACGACCTCGGACCGGTTGTCCCCGCGTAGCGCTGCGCCACGACGCGCAGGGTCGCAAGGCAGGCCGCGATGCTGGACAGCGATCGTTTCAACAGGCTCACAAACGCCAAGGCATCCGCAAGTCCCGCCTTGTCACGCGACCGCCGCAGCCGCGGGGCCACCAACGCGGACAAGGCCTGATGGAAATCCCGCACCTCGGCGGCATCGGTTGCCTCCACGCGCACCGGAAGGACAATTCTGCCCCGGAACAGTGACGCCCCGGTGGCGGCATCGCGAATATGCGACTTCAGGCGGCGCACCACGTGACGGCGATAACTGTTGCCGATCAGCTTTCCGGTCCCATCGACAAGGCTGGGGTCCAGCAGCGCAATCAGCGACGCAAAGTGCGGATCATAGCCGTCGTGCGGAGTGGCCGTCAGCAGCAACAGCCCGTCACCACACCGCGCCAGCACCTCGGCGAGGCGACGGCGCTGACTGTCTTCCGTCGTGCCGGTGACGCAATGATGAGCCTCATCGATGATCACCAGATCCCATGCGACGCGCTCCAGCTCCGACAGCACGCGATCCTGCTTGGCGAAATCCATCGACGTCAGGCACAGGGCCGTGACCTCGAACGGATTGGCGCCGAGTTCCAGACCGCGCCGCGCGGTTCGAAGATCGGCTGCATCTGCAATAACCGTGAAGCGCAAGCCGAACCGGATGCGCATCTCCTGTTCCCACTGACGCAGCAGCGGTCCTGGCGGGGCGACCACCAGCACCCGGTGCGATCGCCGCCGCACAATCATTTCGGCGGCAATCAATCCGGCCTGAATGGTCTTGCCCAACCCGACGCCGTCGGCCAGCAACAGCCGCGGCCGGACCATATCCAACGCCCGCAGCAACGGCACGCGCTGATAGGGCTCAAGTGTCAACCGCCCAGGCATCGCCGGCGCGCCCGGCAGCTGATCCAGCAGCCATGCCGTGTGATAGCGAAGCCATTCCGCCGGCGTTCCCGCATCCCCCGGCCCCGGATCATCGTTCAACGGCGTGACCGCCTCGGCCGGGTGCAGCAGGTCCCACTCCAGCCCCTGCAGGTCGCCGCCAAGGCACGCCACCCGCACCCGTTGCTGCGCGCCGAGCGTTTGGACTTCCAGCACCTCCCATGGCAGCCCGCGCGCCATGACCTTGATTCCGACCGAGATTTCCATGCAGGGTCCGTGTTGAGAGGCGGGCACGGAACCATCATCAGGTTGCCAAACTCTTAACGGCGGGGAGGAGAATGCAGATGATCGCGTTACAGGGCCGGTTTGCCGGCAAAGTCGCCGTGGTGACGGGCTCGGCATCCGGCATCGGGCTGGCCATCACGCAACGGCTGTTGGCCGAAGGCGGCCTGGTCGTGGGACTCGACCTGAAGGCGCCGCCGGAACTGGGGCCCGGCTTCCTGGGACTTGAGGGCGACGTCACGACAGAGGCCGCGGCGGAGACCCTGGTCGCGACCGCGGTCCAGCACTTCGGCGGCATCCATGCGGCATTCAACGTCGCCGGCGGGTCGCGGCCCGGCTACATCGTCGACCTGGCCGAAAGCGACTGGGACTTCACCGTCGACCTCTGCCTGAAGGGCGTGTTCCTGGGGATGAAGCACCAGGCGCGCGCGATGATGCGCCAGCACGGCGGCGCAATCGTCAACATCGCCTCCCTTAACGCGCATGTGCCGATGCACGCGGGATCGGCTTACGTCGCCGCCAAGGCGGGCGTGGAGATGCTGTCGAAGAACGGCGCGCTGGAGTTTGCCGAATTCGGCATCCGGGTGAACGCCATCCTGCCGGGCCTCGTGCAGACGCCGCTGACCCGCCGGCACTTCGACAACCCCGACGCCCTGGCGGCGTTCGAGGCGCGCATTCCCATGGGCCGCCCGGCGCAACCCGAGGAAATCGCAGCACCGGCTTTATACTTGGCGAGCGACGACGCCAGCTACGTCAATGGCGCGAGCCTGCTGGTCGACGGCGCATGGGCTGTCAGCGGCTATCCCGACATGCGGCCGTTTCGCGGGCCGATCGGCTGGAACCAGAGGAGCGCGTCGTGACCGACTCGCCGGTCCTGGTGCAGCATGACGGCGGTGTCGCAACGATCGCCATCAACAACCCCGCGCGGCTGAACTGCCTGGGCACTGCGCAAATCACCGCTTTCATTGCGGCCGTGGAAGCTCTGGCCGACGATCCCGCCCTGCGCGTGCTGATCGTCACCGGCGTGGGCGAGCGGTCGTTCATGGGCGGCGCGAATCTGCTGGAACTCGGCGCGCTGAACCCGCCGCGCGCCCGCGATTTCCTGACGCTGATCCACCGCATGTGCAAGGTCCTGCGCGACCTTCCCGTCCCCGTCATCGCTCGGGTCAACGGCTTCTGCCTCGGCGCTGGGCTGGAGGTGATGGCGGCCTGCGACATGCACATCGCCAGCGACACCGCCGTCTTCGGCATGCCCGAAGTAAAGATCGGCCTGCCATCGGTGGTCGAGGCCGCTTTGTTGCCGCAACTAATCGGTTGGGGCCGCGCCAAACTGCTGATCTACACGGGCGAGAACATCGATGCCCGAACCGCCCTGGACTGGGGGCTGGTCGAGAAAGTCGTTCCGCCAGCGCAGCTTGATGCCGCCCTGGGCGAATGGGTGAGATCGATCGTCGAGTCCGGTCCACGGGCGATCCGTTTGCAGAAAGAACTGATCCGGGAGTGGGAGGCACTCCCGGTCAGCGACGCCATCGAAGCGGGGATCCGCAGCATGTACCGCGCCTACCAGACCGAGGAACCGACGCGGATGGTCAACGCGGCGATCCAGCGGCTGAAGGAACGGAAGGGGTAGGTGGGGGCGGGAACCAGGGCCGGCCTTGCACCTGATCGGGCATTACCCGAGCGGCGACTGTTCCCATGACGATTTCGCGACTGCTCCTGAGGGATGGATTCCGGTAGCCGGCACATGAAACCGATAGGATAGGGCGATGTCCGACTATGAAGGTAGGTTGTCAAAATTGATAAACGCGGCCGTTATCTGTGTCATGTTAGAATTGTTTTTGTTAAGCGCGGCGGCAGCAAAGTCCATCGACATTGAATTTCTACAAGCGACTATAAACCCACGCGATGTCGGCGAGTTGTCAGGGTTGGCCTGCCGAAATTACGACCATGTGGTTCATATTGATATTAGCGTAGACTGGCCGAGTCATTCTGTTGACGCAGAGCAGTCCGGCTATGAACGACTGGTTTTCTGGACTGACCGAGGGAAGGATGGTTACGGGACGGAATATTTATTTCCCAAGGGAAGCTATTTCCTGTTGCATGGCAGTTACATCGTGAAAGGGTATTTCATAGTTCGCACCGGTGGTATGCATCAAGGGGTCTCCTCGGTCGCATTCGAAAAAGTAGATGACGCAACCGTCTTGCTGAATCCCGCGGTAAAGGAAACAAAGGCAAAAGGTTCACATTGCCCCTAGGCTGATCATCCGCGACTTAACATAAAGCGCCCCAGAAGATCATAGCATTTCCATTCTACCGACCATGGCGTCCCACAGGATCGCCCGTCCACGAACCACCCAACCCAACGAAGCTCAGGCCACCAGCGGCCAGGGCCCCCACCCCAGCCGCCAGCACCCGAACAAAAACCCCCTAAACCACCCGCCACTGCACCAACGTAAACGGCGGCTTGGCATCATCATGCGGCTCAAACACCGCCTGCACCGCAGCCCCAATCCGGACCTCCTGCTTCGGATCACCCAGCAGGTTCCCCACCATCCGGACATTCCCGTAATCCGGCAGTTCCACCAGCACAATGATATACGGCCCATGAGCATTCAGCGCCGGATGCACAGGATGCCAAGGCCGCTGATAGCTATAGATCCGCCCCCGCCCCTGCACCTCCTGCCACGACAGATCGAACGAGTGGCACCGGTGGCAAACCCACTCCGGACCCCACTGCCACGCCCCGCATCCCCCGCACTTCTGGATGCGCAGTTTCCCCTCACGCGTCCCCTGCCAATACGGCCTCCGCCAGCCCATCAGGCCCGGTGCTCGGCGCGGGAAGCCCCGCCGGAAGATATGTGCTCACAGCGTCGCCTCCGAACCAAGTATCAACGAACTCACCGGAGTCACCATCGGCCCTCCGATAATAATCGCCGCATCGTTTTTCTTCACCTGATTGATCGCCGTGCCGCGAATCTGACGCACCGCCTCGATCACCAGCTCCAAGCCGTGCATGTAACATTCGGCCAGGTTGCCACCGCTCGTGTTCAACGGCATCTTCCCGGTTTCGACATAAAGGTTCTCTGGCACCAGCACCTCATTGGCATCCTCGGCCTTCACCAGCCCGTGCTCCACCAGGCTCATCAGCACGCCACCGGTGAAATTCTCATAGCACTGGACAATGCCCATATCGCCCGGCCCCATCTTCGCCATCTCATACATCCGCGGCGCGATCTGACTGAAATGCGAGCTCGGATAGTTCGGCATGTTATGCACCGGCGCCGCGCTGCGATGATCGCACCCCTGCCCGCACGCCATCACATAAGCCGGCTTGTTCTTCAGCGACTTCGCTTTCTCAGCCGAAACGACCACCACGGCCGCCGCCCCGTCATTCTCCTGGCAGCAGTCATAAAGATGAAAGAACGGCTCGATGATCCAGCGCGAGTCGTCATACTTCTGCGCATCCAGCGGCCGCCCACGCATCACCGCGTTCGGATTGTTCTGAGCGTGATGATAACAAGCCAGGGAGATCCCCCGCAGCGCCTCCTGCCTGATGCCATGATCATGCATGAACCGCGTCACCTTCATCGCGAACCGCTGCGCCGGCGACATCAGCCCATACGGTGCGAGGAACGCATCATCCCCCGCCGCCACCGCCGCCCCGGCTGACCGCCCATAGCGCTGGTACTGCCCCTGCGCCAGCGACCGGAACGCAATGACGCAATCCGCCATGCCCGTCGCCACCGCCGCCGAGGCATTGCCCACCGCGCCGCAAACCCCGCCGCCGCCGCCACCCCAGAACATGTTGGAAAACCGCAGTTCCTTGATGCCCAGCGCCGAGGCCAACCGGCCCGCCTCCGACCGGTCATTGCCATAGGACGCAAACCCATCCACCTCATGCGGACTGATGCCGGCGTCCTCGCAGGCCTTGATCACGGCCTGCAACGCCAGCTTGAACTCGCTATCGGGTGATTGCCCATATTTGTAATAGGTCGTCTCGCCAATCCCGGCGATCGCGGTTTTCCCACGCAATGTTCGCTCTGCCATCTTGGATCCTCTCTACCGGCCAGTAGTCTGCCCTGCCCCCGCTCGGTTGGCCAGACTCAGAAATCCACGTGCATCCGCGTCCATCAGCGTGGCGAAGCCATCTGCGTTAAGCCAGCGGACCCCGATCCAAACGCCAGGCCGGAAAGTCTACCCGCCCATCCCCAACCGCTTGGACGCAATCGCCGCCCCCTGCGCCATCGCCGTCAGTTTCGCCCAGACAACATCCTCCGCCACCCGCCCCCGCCCGGCGGACGTATCGAACCCGCAATCCGTTCCCGCCTGAACCCGCGACGGATCGCCCACCACCTGCGCCACCCGCTCGATCCGGTCCGCCACGACCTCCGGGTGTTCGACAAAATTCGTCAGCGGATCGATCACCCCCGCAACGACCACCTGCCCGTCATCAAGCGGCAGCCGCGACAAACACCGATATTCATGCGCATGCCGAGGATTCGCCACCGGCAAGACCCATCCCCCAACCTTCGCTCGGGAAATCGGCGGCAGAATATCCGCCATATCGACATCGCAATCATGCGGCCCCTCATAATTGCCCCAGCACGCATGCAGCCGCACCCGATCCCGCGGCACATTCACCAGCGCCGCATTGATCGTATCAATCACCCGCTCACAAAAATCGATAAACGCCCCCAGCGGCTTGTCCTGAAACGCGCAGTGCCGCTCCATCGCCAGATCCGGCGCGTCGATCTGCAACAGGAACCCCGCCTTATGGATCGCCTCATACTCGACCCGCATCGCCGCGCCCAACGCCGCCAGATAAGCGTCCTCGGTGTCGTAATGCTGATTGACCATGGCAGTCGCGATGATCCCCGGCGACGGCGCCGTCATGAACGGTTCGGCAAAACCGCCCACATCCCGCAGCGCCGCCAGGAACTCATCGCATTCCGCCTGCACCAGCGCCGGATCCAGATACCGGATCGCCGCGTTCGCCGCCGGCAGAGTGCCCCGGTTGCTCACGACTTTCTTCGATCCCTCATGGTCCGCCTGCCAGGCCAGATACCCGGGATACTTCACCGTGTCCGCCATCGGCCGCCGGGTCCAGCGTACCGCCGAACCCGCTCATGCGCCGGCGCACATACAGGAAGAACGCCTCCCGCTGCTGCTCCCCGTTGTTGCCGATATCGATCCCGGCGTCGATCTGGCAGCGCACCACATGCCGCGTCGCGGCCTTCCCCATCGCGTCCAGCGCCGCCTCATCGATCGCCTCCCCAGCCGATCGCCGCGCATACAGCGCCGTCAGTTCCGCCGACCGCGGCAGGCTGCCGGTATGCGTCGTCAGGATGCGGTCACGGCTCGTCAGCATCACACAACCCCTTCCAGAAACGGTGTATACCCAAACAGCCCGACCGCCCCGCCGGTATGCAGGAACACCACCCGCTCCGACGCCGCGATAACACCCTTGCGGATCAGGTCGATCATCCCCGCCATCGCCTTGCCGGAGTAGACCGGGTCCAGCAAAATCCCCTCCTCCTGCGCCAGCATCCGCACCGCCTCGCCCATCCCCTCGGTCGGAATGCCATACCCCTCGCCGACATAATCGCAGTTGGCGACCACGGCCTCCCGCCGCACCCCACCGCGTCATCCCGACATACTCCGCGGTCGCCTCAGCCAGCCGGAACACATTCGCCTCCTGCTGCTCGCGCGGCAGCCGCACGCCGATCCCCAGCACCGGAACCCCCGCATTCATCCCCTCCAGCCCGACCACCAGCCCGGCATGAGTCCCCGCGCTGCCGGTCGCCGTCACGATCCGGTCGATCCGCAACCCCATCTCGTCAGCCTGCTGCATCAGCTCCTGCGCGCAGGACACATAGCCCAGCGCCCCGACCTTGTTCGATCCGCCGCCCGGAATGACATAAACCGCCTCGCCCGCCGCCCGCAGTTCCGCGCCCTTCTTCTCGGCCTCGGCGTTCATATCCAGGCCGCCCTTGCGGTACTCGATGCGGCATCCGAACAGCTTGTCCAGCAGGACGTTTCCGCTGGACAGATAATCCCGGTCGTTGGTGTCGATCCGGTGTTCAAGCAGCGCGGTGCAGGTCATGCCGTATTTCCGGGCGACGGCGGCGGTCTGGCGCACGTGGTTGGACTGGACGGCGCCCTGGGTCACGATGTGCGTGGCACCTTGCGCCCTCGCCTCGCCGATCAGCCATTCCAGCTTGCGGACCTTGTTGCCGCCGGTCGCCACCACCGTGCAGTCGTCGCGCTTGATCCAGATCTCCGGCCCATCCAGCGCGCGCGTCAGATTATCCAGCCGCTCCAGCGGCGTGGGCGCGGGAAACAGGCGAACGCGCGGGAAACGGGCGAGGTGCATGGATCGACCCTCCTGGAAATATTTTTGCTGTAGGCGGAACCGGGCGTAATGTCCTCCATCCACCCGCGTCACACAACCGACGCCCCATCATTGCCGAACCGCTCGCCCGCCCCATCTGCTGGCAGTGTGATCGCGAAACCGGATGGGCGCGTAGAACGTCGGAAGGGGTCAGGAGCAGGGTGATGATGATCGTCAACAAGAAAGGCTGGGAACTTCCGGAACATCAGGTCACGCCGGAGCACCTGGTGATGAACCGCCGTGCGGTGTTGGCGGGTGCCAGCGCCATGACCATCCTGCCGGCGTTGTCGGCTCGTTCCCTGGCTGCAACGGCCGAGGCGCCCATGAACCCGGCCTACCACGACGGCGGCCGGCCGCTGACCGACGAGAAATACGCCACGACGTACAACAATTATTACGAATTCAACGACAGCAAGTCAGTCTGGCGCGAAGCGCAGGCGATGAAGCAGCGGCCATGGACCGTCGCGTTCCAAGGGATGGTGTCGCGGCCCCGCACCATCGATATCGACGACCTGATGAAGCAAATCCCGCAGGAGCAGCGGATCTATCGCCACCGCTGCGTCGAAACCTGGGCAATGACGGTTCCGTGGACCGGCTTTCCCCTGGCCTCGCTGGTCAAGCTCGCCGACCCGCTTGGCTCCGCCAAATACGTCGTCTTCGAAACCGCCGAGGACAAGTCGATGGGCGGCATCAGCGGTTCCTTCTATCCGTGGCCCTACATCGAGGGCGTGACGATAGACGAAGCCGCCAACGACCTGGCCTTTGTCGTGACCGGTATGTACGGCAAGCCTCTTCCGCCACAGAACGGCGGCCCCATCCGCATCGCGTTACCCTGGAAATACGGCTTTAAATCCGCTAAATCAATCGTCAAGGTCACCTTCACCGATCAGCGTCCGTCGACGTTCTGGGAGGCACTGGCCTCGGATGAGTATGGATTTTGGGCGAATGTGAACCCGGCCGTGCCTCATCCCCGCTGGAGCCAGGCCACCGAACGCTTGCTGGGTAGTGACGAAAGAGTGCCTACCACACTTTTTAATGGCTATGCGGAGCAGGTTGCGGGCTTATATTCTACCCGTAAGAACGAGAAGCTGTTCATGTGATCGCTCAACGCGCCCTTGCCGTAGCCGCTGCCGCTCTGTTCGTCGTCACCGTCGCCGTGGCGACGTTCGGATCAGAGAGCATGTCCCTGGGCCAGGCGCTTTACATGCTGGACGCCGGCGCGGTGGACAAGCTGCTGAGTTGGTGCAACCGCGTCCTGGGAAACTGGGTCTGGGCATCGATCATTCAGCCTTTGCTGGTGCGACCTGCTTGGCTCGTCCCGGCCTCCGCGGGAATTATCTGCACTGGCTTGTCGTTTTCGCTATCGAACCGCAAGTCCACCCACAGGTCGCACCGCCGTAGCTGAATAAGCTCAAACCGGCGCTTCCGCCTGGCTGCGTGGGGAAATGCCCGCCACGCATTCACCCGTTGTCTACGCCAACCAAAAGGTGTCGCACCGCGTCGCGGACATGGCCATGGCCGCGCTGTTCGCCACCATCACCACGCACCGTCGTCGCCGGTTAGCCGGGAACACCCGCTGTCATCACCTTCGGCGGTGTCGGCGACCCCTTCGTAAGCTGCAAACGCGTCAAGTCCGGCGGCGGCGCCCGCCGGGTCAAGAACGGCATCAGCGGGGTTGCCAGTACCAGATCGAACACCGGAACAGCCCGCTCCACGGGCGCTCGGCCAGGCACTGGCGTCTCTTGCTAAGCAGCCCACCAGTACGCACACTCGTCCGGCTACCAGCTGGAACCGTTATCCTGACGTAGCGAGAGAAGCGGTCCCGATCGATAAGCTTTCAGCAGATCGGTTCGGTCCGCGCAATTCCCGCACCGGAAACAGGTGCGCACATAAAGGGGTTATGTCATGTCCGAATCGTTGCCGATCGTCGCCCAGAAGGGCTCCTATAAGATCGAGGTCGAAGCCGGAAAATCGTATTGGTGGTGTGCCTGCGGCAAAAGCGGCAAGCAGCCGTTCTGCGACGGTTCCCACAAGGGTACCGGCTTCGCCCCCATGGAATTCAAAGCCGAGGAAGCGGGCGTCGTCTCGTTCTGCGGTTGCAAGGGCAGCAGCAAGGCCCCCCGCTGCGACGGATCGCACAAAAATCTGCCATAACACGTCGGGGATCGCCGTGGCGTCATGGCGATCCCAACGCCACGGGCATTCGGCCGATGCCCCCGCCTCCGCGATCGTCTCGTTTCTGCGCATCGAGGCGCGCTGCAACCGCACTGACCAGGGCGTTCTCCTGGCTCAACCCGCCATAGTCTCGCGTCCCCCATCGGCTCGGAATTTGCACGGCTCGCACGGACAGCCCTCGTCGCTGTCCATGTCAGCTAACCCCGAGAGGACCGATGACTTCGAACCGACCTGACCGAAAAAATCCTCGACATCAAGCGCGAGAACGACTGGTCCTGGAAGCACATCTGCGAACAGATCGGCGGGGTGTCCGACGTCCTGATCGTCGGCGCCCTTCTCGGCCAGATG
The DNA here is from genome assembly GCA_963819005.1 of uncultured Pseudomonadota bacterium. Lineage (GTDB taxonomy): Bacteria > Pseudomonadota > Alphaproteobacteria > Acetobacterales > Acetobacteraceae > Rhodopila. Next base: position 810,933 of record CAWFUL010000015.1, on the reverse strand, counting down.
AAGCTGGTCAAGCCGCTGGCAAAGAAAGCCGCCGTGCTTTTTGGGCTTACGGCTCCGGAGGAGCGGATGCTGAATGAGGTCCCGCACCGTGGCACGCACATGCCGCCCACAGACCCGCTCCTCTACCGTTTCTACGAGCTTGTGATGGTTAACGGTCCGGCCTGGAAAGCCCTGATCGAGGAGGAATTCGGCGACGGGATCATGTCCGCGATCGACTTCGACATGACGATTGACCGGGAAGCCAACCCGAAGGGAGATCGCGTCAGGTTCACGATGTCGGGCAAGTTCCTGCCGTACAAATACTACGGCAATGAACAGGGAATCCCCGAGGCCGGCTACAAGGAGGACTGACGGCAAACGGCGCGGGGCTGACTATCGCTCCGCACCGTCACGCTGCCGGTTCGATGGCTACCCCGCGGCCTTCGCGCGCTCGATCAACTCCATGATCAGCCCCCGCGCTTCAGCCGCGTCACCCCAGCCCTGAACCTTCACCCACTTGCCCGGCTCCAGGTCTTTGTAGTGCTCGAAGAAATGCTGGATCTGCTCAAGCGTGATCGATGGCAGGTCGGTATAGTTATGCACGTTGACATAGCGCTGTGTCAGCTTGGGTGAGGGAACCGCGATGATCTTTTCATCACCGCCGCCATCGTCGATCATCTTCAACACGCCGACCGGCCGCACGTTGATCACCGCGCCGGGAATGATCGGCCGGGTGCTCGCCACCAGCACGTCGATAGGATCACCGTCTTCCGACAATGTGTGGGGCACGAAACCGTAGTTTCCGGGGTACCGCATCGGCGTGTACAGAAACCGGTCGACGACCAAGGTGCCGGCCGCTTTATCCATCTCGTACTTGATCGGTTCGCCACCATTGGCGACCTCGATGATCACGTTGACGTCTTCCGGCGGATTCTTGCCGATGGCAATCGCGTCAATGCGCATGAGAAAGATCTTCCCTTATGTAATCCGTTCAATATCGGCGCCGCACGCGGCAAGCTTCTGCTCCACCGCCTCATATCCGCGATCCAGGTGATACACCCGGTTCACCACCGTCTCCCCCTTCGCCGCCAACCCGGCCAGTATCAGCGACAACGACGCCCGCAGATCGGTCGCCATCACCGGCGCCCCCGACAGCGACGCCACCCCGCGCACGATCGCCGAGGCGCCATGAACATTGATCCGCGCCCCCATGCGGTTCAACTCTTGCACGTGCATGAAACGATTCTCGAAGATCGTCTCCGTCACCATGGACGCCCCGTCCGCCACCGACATCAGCGCCATGAACTGCGCCTGCATATCCGTCGGAAAACCCGGATACGGCTCCGTCATCACATCCGCCCCGTGCAGCCCATTCAGCCGCTTGACCATCAGGCCAGCCGGCTCCTCCAGGATCTCCACCCCAGCCTCGCGCAGGATACGCACCGTCGCGCCCAGATGTTCCAGCCGGGCACTGCGCAGGAACACCGACCCGCCGGAGATCGCCGCCGCGCAGGCATAACTTCCGGTTTCGATGCGATCCGGAATGATCTCGTGCTCGGCGCCGTGCAGCCGTTCGACACCCTCGATCACCAGCCGGTCGGTCCCAATCCCCTCGATCCGCGCGCCCATCGCCACCAGGCACGCCGCGAGGTCGCCGATCTCCGGCTCGCGCGCCGCGTTCGACAGCACCGTGCGCCCCTCCGCCAGAGACGCCGCCATCAGCAGGTTCTCCGTCGCCCCAACCGAGACGAACGGGAACACGATCGTCGCACCGCGCAACCGGCCGTCGACTTTGCCGTCGACATAGCCGCCGTCCAGATCGAAGCGGGCGCCCATCTGCTCCAGGCCCTTCAGGTGCAGGTCAATCGGCCGGGTGCCGATCCCGCACCCGCCCGGCAGCGAAACACGAGCCTCACCCGTGCGCGCCAGCAGTGGCCCGAGCACCAGGAATGAAGCGCGCATTTTCCGCACGATATCGTATGGCGCCTCGGTATTGGTGATGGCGCCGCCAAGCGACAGCAGCCGGCGGTCTTCCGTCAGCGGCTCCACGGCAATTCCGTGCTGCGTCAGCAGCAGGGTCATGGTGTGAATATCCGCCAGCCGCGGCACGTTCGATAGCACCAGCCGCTGGTCCGTCAAAAGCCCCGCCGCCAACAGCGGCAGCGCGGCGTTCTTCGCCCCGCCGATCTTGATCTCGCCGGACAAAGGCCGGCCGCCTCGAATTTTGATGCGATCCATGATGCGTCTTACATCCTCGGCAGCGCGGTACCGCGCTGCCCCATGTATTTTCCGGCCTTGTCGGCATAGCTCGTCTCACACGGCTCATTGCCTTGTAAGAATAAAAACTGGCAGATCCCTTCATGCGCGTGGATTTTGGCAGGCAGCGGAGTCGTATTGCTTATCTCGATCGTCACCTGGCCTTCCCACTCCGGCTCCAGCGGGGTGACGTTCACGATGATGCCGCAGCGCGCATAGGTCGACTTGCCAAGACAAATCACCAGAACATCCCGGGGAATCCGGAAATACTCGACAGTATGGCCCAGCGCGAAACTGTTCGGCGGAATGATGCAGACATCGGTCTTGCGGTCGACGAAGCTGGCCGGCGAAAACGCTTTCGGGTCGACCACCGCGGAGTTGATATTCGTGAATATCTTGAACTCGTCGGCGATGCGGGCGTCATAGCCATAGCTCGACAAGCCGTAGCTGATCACGCCGTCACGCTTCTGAGCCTCGACGAACGGCTCGATCATGCCGTGCTCCTGTGCCATCCGGCGGATCCAGCGGTCGGACAGGACGGGCATCGGCGCGTGTGACTCCGTTAATGATTCGTTCATGGTCTAGCGCGGATGCCTCCCGCGCCGCAAACCGTTATCGCGGTGCGGCAGCGGCGGTCAGGCCATCTCCAGGCTCACGCCGGCGCGGCAGACGTGCACCGAACCGGCCGGCAATTGCGCAGCGATGTCCAGAACATGGCGGTGGTGGGTCAACAGGATCACCTGCACCGTCTGGCTCACGTCCGCCAGCACCCGCAGCGCTGCCAGCGCCCGTGTGTCGTCGAACGTCTGGAGGATATCATCGCCGATGAACGGCAATGGTGGCGCGGACGCAACATGCAACTCGATCGCGGCAAGGCGAAGCGCCAGATACAGTTGATCGCGCGTGCCCTCCGACAGGTCGCCGGCCGCCTGGCGTTCATCCGGGAAGTCGCTCTGGATCAGGCTCAGCCGCGCGGCGCCAGCGTCATCGGGTTCGGTCAACACCCGCATGTACGCTCCGCCGGTCAGCGCCCCGAACAGCGCCCCGATCCGCCGCAGCATCGCCGGTTCGCTGTCTTTTTCCACCGCCGCCAGCGAGGCCCCGAGCATTTCGGCCGCCAAATGATACAGCAGCGCCTCCTCCAGCACCCGGCCTAGCCGGGCCACCGCTGCCTGCTGGTCGGCCGCCGCATCCACCGCCTCGGTCGCTTCCTGATCGCGGGTCATCTGCTGGGACAGCGCCGCGACCGAGGCTGCCGCCGCCTGTGCGGCATGCTGGGCAATATCCCGCCGCTGTTCCGCTTCCTGGATCAACCGGGCGATCTCGTCGGCTGGCACGGCAGCGGCCTCGGCGCGCAGGGTATCCACCGGCAGCAGATCGCCGGCTTCGGCCAGCTTGGTCTGCGCTTCAGCCAGGTTCGCGGCGTGCCTTGCCCGCTCCGCCGCCAGCAGCAATCTTTCGTCAGCCTCCTCGACATCCGCTGCGCCGATCAGCCCAAGGATCGCGTGCAGCTCGTCCTGCCGATCGTCAAGTTGCTGCTGCGCCAGTGCCGCCTTCTGCTCGGCGTCGGCTAGTTGGCCCGCCAGCATGTCACGCTGGCCCGCGGCCTCCTTGGCCGCCTGCAACCGCAGCCGAAGCGTCGAGATCATCGCGAACGCATCCGACCGATCCAGATCGGGCGCAACGCGCGCCGCGAGCGCGAGCACCGCTTCGGTGAATTGGACGATGTCGCCCCGCATCCCGGTGACCCGTTCGGTAAACTCGACATAGCCCCTGTAAGCCTGCGCCAGTTCCTCAAGCACTTGCAGAATATCGTCCGTGACGCCGGGATCTTCGCCCGCCGGCCGTCCAAGTTCCGTCAACGCCACAGCCCAGCTGCTCCGCCAGTCGGCCAGGACGGCATCAGCCTGATGCTGCTTTTCCTGCGCCTGAACCAGGCTCCGTTCCGCCGCCTGCAGCTTGCCTGTCAGCGTCGCCCGGCGTTCTGTTGCCGTCTGGGCCTGCATCAACCGCGCGTCAGCCAGCGCCAGCAGATCGGATAACGACCGGCCTTCAACCTCGCCGAGCATGGCCCCGAGGCGCGCTGCCCACAGCGCATGGCCCTGTTCCAGCGCCGAGCGGTCGGCCCGCGCAAGACCGGCGGCCTGCTGCGCGTCGATCACCTTGTCGCGCGCGGCCACGAAAAGCTGCACCTCCTTCAGCGTCGGCGCCCGGCCAAGCGGCAACGACCGGCATGCCTCGGACCATCCACAATCCGCCAGACTCTGGGCGGCGGCCGCTTGTCGTAACGCGGCTTCGGCAGCCTGCAAACGCGCTTCCGCCTCTTGCACCGCGGTCTTTGCCGCATCTACGCGCGCCACCGCGTCCGCGTCCCGCATCCGCTGATCCGCAATGGCATCCGCGGTCGTGACCGCGCGCTCGTAAGCCGAGGAAAGAGGCAGCGGGTCCGCGAAAGCCTGTTCCTCGGCCTCCGGCGGCGGATCCGGCGTGAAGGCGCGTCGGTAGACCAGGCGCCAGCCAGCGTCACGCCGGCTCCGCGCGGCCGCCAGGGCTGCCTCATCGGGAACGCTCCCGCCGCCGGTCAGCGCCGCAAGCCGGGCCCGGGCCTCATCGCGGTTCTGGGACGCCGCCCGGACATCGCGGCTGCGGGTCTCGGTCTCGGACCGGGCTGCGTCGAGGGCCTCGGCATGACGCTGGTAGGTCTCAGCAGACGACACGGACAGCCGGATCAGCGGCTCCGCCGCATCGCTCCATCCTGGTACGCGCGCCAGCAACGACGCCAGATCCGCGGTTGCCTGCTGCTCGCGTCCCACGACCTCCCGCAGGCGTCGTGCCGGCTCGCCCTCGGCCCTGATCTCCTTCACCATGCCATGCAGCGCGGAGACATCGACCGGCGCATCAAGCTCGGACTGCTCCGCAAGCGCCTGATCCCTGTCACGCGTCGCTCGCACAAGCTGCGTTGCCGCCGCCTGCGCCGCTTCCTGCCGCGCCGCATAATCCTTGATCAGCCGCCGCGCACGGCTGACGACCGCGCGCGGCGGCACCGCATCGAGGGCATGCTCGACCGATAATGCGGCGCCAAGCTCACGAAGGCGCTGTGCGACCATCGCGCGCCGGGATTCCGCTTGCGCCAGAACCGTTTCGAGGTCAGACCGAGCCTTGTGGGCCGCGCCGGCGTCGCCGACCAGACGGTCGATTTCGATCGGCATCCGCCAACACCACGTCATCGGCGACGATCGCGGCAATGCGCTGGGCGAGGTGCCCCGCTGCTTCATGCTCACGCCGGAGTTGCGCCTGCCTGATCACGATCTCGGAACGAGCATTATCGAGGCGGATCTTCAGATTGCCGTCCAGAACCGGCGCGTGCGGATGCGCCTCCAGCCAGGCCATCGCCGCGTCCACCGCCGCCAGGCACGGCCGGACGCGGCGAACGCGTTCCATCCGTGCGATCGCCGCTGAATCGGCCTGGACGATGCCGTTCTGCTCCTCCTGCTGCTGCCGCGCGGCGTCCAGTTCCGCCTGAATTTTTTTCCATTTGTCCGGCCGCAGCAAACTGGCTTCCTTCCGCTTGCGTGCCGCAACGAACGTATCGACCGCCACATAGAATGGCCGGCTTGCCGACCGGCGCAGCGGCGCAAGCGCATCGCGCGCATCCTCGAGCGTCCGGCGCACAGCGCGCAGATCGCGCGGCCCACCGGCGCCCGAGACAAGTGCATCAGCAAAATCTCCGCCCGAAGCCAGCAGATCCTCCTGACCCTTGCGCAAGCGGTCCGTATCGAGTGCGAACAGACGCTCCAGCCGCTCCCGGTTCACCGGCCCAAGCCGCCGCCGGATCGTTTCCGGGTCGAGCGCGATGCCATCAGCGTCGATCAGCGTATTGCCCTGCCCCTTGCGGCGTCCGAAGCTGAATGGCTGACCGTCCGGCGCGATTGCATCGGCCATGATGCGCATGCCGCCGTAGCCGTAACGGAACCCCATCGGACTTTGGCCGCCGATGCCGAACAGCAGATCGCAGAACGCCGACCTCAGCACCGACTTGCCGCCGCCGTTCGGCGCCATCAGCAGGTTGACCACGCCCGGCCGGGCATCGAACGCAATCCGTTCCGATTTGAAATTGCCGTAATTGGCCAGCGTCAGGCCGGTCAGCCGCATTCAGGCGTCCCCCAGATGAGCCAGCAGCAGGCTGCGCGCCCGCTCGATCAGGTCAGCCGGCAGCGCTGCCATCTCGTCGACCGCCAGAAGGGGATGGTTGTCATCGACGGACTTCAGTTCGTCCCGCAGCCCCGGCAGCCGATCCAGCATATCTTTGACGTATTTCGTCGCGCTGCCGCCGAGGCTGGCGAAATCCAGCCTGCGGATTTCGTCGGCCAGAGGTCCAAGCGACACGTCCGCCTGTCGCGGCGGCGAGACCGCCATGACAACGCTTTCGATCCAGATGTTCTCCAGCCCGGCGAGGTCGGCGCGAAGCTTTTCCCGAAAGTCCGACGGGCTGCGGCTGAGGGCGGCCGAGGCCTCGGTCGCGCCATGCAGCCGCAGCCGTGCGGCGAGCAAACGTCCGTCAGCCTCGGCTACGGCATCGGCGATCCGGTGTCGTGCCGCGGCCAGGACAGAGTCGAGGTCGGCCATGCCGGATACGTCGATGTCCAGCACGTTCCACCGCACCGTGTCGAACGCAACAAACTCGGGTTCCATTGCGATCACGTTATCCACGACGGAGACGATGCAGGCGCCGCGAGGGCCGGTTTCGCGAACGCTGCGCCCCTGTAGATTGCCGGGATAGATAATCCAGGGATCGGGCGACAGAACGGTTCGGGTATGGACATGGCCGAGCGCCCAGGTACTGATAACCGTGGGCGCGCAGGTCGGTCAGCGCGGACGGTGCATAATTCTCATGCCCCGGCCGGCCGTCGACGTTGGTGTGGAGCACGCCGATGTTGAACTTTCCTGGTTCGGCTGCCGGATATCCGCGGCTGAGATCGTTTGGTTCGGCGGCGTTGGCAAAGCTCTGGCCATGGATGACCACCCCGAGATGGTCTACCCGCCGCGTCTGGGGGCGGCGGGATGCGAGCTCGCACGCCGGTTCGCGAAATCGCAACTCCCGTGAAATGACACTCTGCGCGTCGTGGTTGCCGCGAATTGCAATGAACGGAATGTTGGAGTCGGACAAACGGGCGACCTCTCGCACCAGGAACTGGCCGGTGCGCCAGTCCTGCCACTCGCCGTCATACAGGTCCCCGGCGGCCACGACAAAATCGACCTTGGTGGCGATGGCATAGTCAACCAGCGCGGTGAACGCATCGCGAGTCGCGCTGCGGATTCGGTCTGCCGGCGCGTCCGGGTCCGCCTCCAGCCCCCGCAGTGGGCTGTCGATGTGCAGATCGGCACAGTGGATGAAGCGGAAGGAGACCATACGATGCACCAATGATGGTGTTGTTACGATACTGGGCGCAAGGCCGGCAACAAGTGCACGGCGCGCTGAAAAGCTTGCCTCCATGGCACCAAAGCCGGTTCTTCCGGAAGTGCCTGGAGCCTGCATGCGGTGCGCGAAGCGGCGTGGTGGTCGCCTGCGATGCACGGGACGAACCGATCGCCCTGCGCCAATAGGTGTCGGTCACCAACCGCTTTATCTTCCGGTAGTCCCCCAGGACCTGTACTCCGCAGCACCTGTCGATCACCCGAACGTCTTCACCGCCGGCAGCACCTCCCGTTCCAGCAACATCCGCGACCTGGCTGCCTCGGCTTCCGACACACCGCGCAACGCCCCCGTGATGGCGATCCGTTCCAGGCCCAGCCCCGCCAGCCGCCTGATCCGCGCGATGCACTGCTCCGGCGTCCCGGTTACCGCGAACCGGTCGATGAACGACGGTGTCAGCACGCCTGCCTGAGCCGAGTCGCCGCGCGTATGAGCCTTCATGTCATAGGCGTTCCGCAGGTCATGCAGCACGGCTCGGTCCGTTTCACTGACCGGCCCGCTCGCCTTGCCATGCATCACGGAGAACCGGGCGAACGTCGTCAATCCGCCCTTCACCAGCCCACGAGCGACCTCGATATCGGGGCTGCATCCAACGTTCAGATAGGCGCCGAAGCTGATCCCTTCCGGGTCCAGCCCGGCGTCCGCCCTGGCCTTGCGGGCGACGCCGATTCCCCAGGCGATGCGCTCCTCATCGGCGCCCAGCGCGAACATCACGCGATCGGCATGACGGGCCGCGATGGCGATCACGGCGGGCCCGCTTGCCGCTGCCTCCACCTGCACCTTCGCGCCCCGCCCGGCGATCCAGCCGATCCGGCTGTCCGGCGGCGCATCCGCCAGTTCCAGTCCCGACAGCGGCGGCGCAACCGACCCCGGGATGTCGATGTCGTCGAAACGCACGCCGTCCCCGCGCAGATAGGTCTGCAACTGGCGCAAATACCGTTCGAACACCGCAGGGCGCGCCGGCGCCCGGCCCAGATGCGCCAGCGCGGAATCGCCTCGCCCGATCCCCAGCACCGCGCGCCCACCGCCGGCAATGCGATCGACGCTGACGATGGCGCAGGCCGTCGCCGCGGCATGCCGGGTCACGCAGTTGGTGACGCCAGTGCCCAGCCCCAGCCGGCTGGTCGCTGCCGCCGCCATGGCCAGCGCCACATACGGATCGCCCGACAGGTTCTGCGAATCCACCACCAACAGCCCATCCCATCCGGCTGCTTCCACCTCCGCCGCTACCTTGGCCGTTCCGCGCGGCGATGCGACCCCGGTGATCCAGACCTGCATGAGGAATCCTCCCGCTTGATGTATCCTGGGAATGCGATGTTTCGGATCGGCTGGCAACGCCGCGCCAGCGCCTATCTATCTGCTAGCGAGTCCCAGGAGCCACGGCACACCATGACAGCGGCAAAAGACGGATGGACCTTGAACGACGCCTCCCGCCTGGACGGCAAAGTTGCCATCGTTACCGGCGCCAACAGCGGGATCGGCTTCTACACCGCGCTTGGGCTCGCCCGTCTCGGGGCCGATACCGTTCTGGCCGCGCGCGACCCCGACAAGGGCGCGGCGGCCGTGGCGCGGATCCGCCAGGAAGTCCCCTCCGTAAAAGCCCGCTTCGAGCTTCTTGATCTCGCCAGTCTGGCCTCGATTGCCCGCTTTGCCGCCGCCATGACCGCGGCAAAGCGCGGCGTGATCGACATCCTGGTCAATAACGCCGGCATCATGGCCCTGCCCACCCGCCAGCAGACCGAGGATGGGTTCGAGCGGCAGATGGGCGTCAACTACCTGGGACACTTCGCCCTGACCGCACGCCTGAAAGAACCACTTTGCGCGGCGATCGGGGGCGGACGCGTGGTCAATGTCGCCAGCGTCGCCCACCGCCGCGTCACCCTGGATCTCGCCGACCTGCAGTCGGAACGGACCTACGATGCCAGGCGTACCTACGGACTGACGAAACTGGCGATGCTGGTCTTCTCGCTGGAACTGCAGCGCCGCGCGACCGCCAACGGCTGGACGTTGAGCAGCATTGCCGCTCATCCCGGCTGGGCCAGCACGAGCATCGTGCGAAACGGCATGGGAACCGGTTTGAAAGGCCGCCTCGCGGACCTGGTGTTCGGGATCGTGGCGCAGTCCGCGCAGGATGGCGCCCTTCCCTCGCTGTACGCCGCAACGTCGCCCGCGGCGAAAGGAGGTGCCTACTACGGCCCGACCGGCCCCGGCGAGACCCGCGGCGCTCCCGGACCAGCAACCATCTACCCCCAGGCGCTGGAGCCTGCTGTTGGCCCCGGCCTGTGGAAGCTGTCCGAACAACTGACCGGGCTTTCGTTTGGCTGACCATACGGCCAGCCCCTTGCCAAAACCTGACCGACCGGTCATGTTAGGCCGATGCGACAGACCGGCACACGCGACCACCTGCTTGCCACGGGACTGGAACTCCTCCATGCCCGCGGCTTCCACGCCTGCGGCGTCCAGGACATCATCCAGGCCGCCGACGTTCCGAAAGGCACGTTCTACACGCACTTCGACAGCAAGGAGCAGTTCGGCGCCGAGGTTCTGGGCCGCTACTGGGAACGCAGGGCCGGCGCCGCGACCAGAATCCTCAGCGACGAAACCCGTACGCCCCTGGCTCGCCTGAAAGCCTACTTCGCCGCCAAGACAGCCGCCCGCGCGCCTGACGCCGCCTACACCGGCTGCATGATCGGCAACTTCTCCGCCGAACTCGCCACCGACAGCCGCCTCGTCCGCGATCGTCTTGGCACCGTCTTCGCCGCCTGGACCAACCTGCTGGCCACCTGCATCCGCGAGGCCCAGTCCGCCGGTGAAATCAGCACGCAAGCCGACCCCGACACCCTCGCCGCCTTCCTGATCGACGCGTTCGAAGGCGCGGTCCTCCGATCCAAGGTCGACCGCGACACCACCGCGCTGGCCCGCTTCCAGGCTGTCGTCTTCACCACCATCCTGGTCTAAGGACCCGTCCGTCCCATGAGCGCCACAATCGCCGCACGTTCCGACCGACCGGTCATGTCATCCGCACCGGCAATGGACCGCCGCACCCGCGCCCTGCTGGACGCCCCCCTCATCCCCCTGCTGCTCAGCCTCGCCACACCAAACGTCCTGCTGATGCTCGCCCAGTCCTCGACCGGTCTGATCGAGACCTACTTCATCGGCAAACTCGGCACCGACGCCCTGGCAGGCGTGTCCCTGGTGTTCCCCGGCGTCATGCTGATGCAAATGATCTCAGGCGGATCGATGGGCGGCGGCATTTCGTCGGCGGTTGCCAGAGCGCTGGGCAGTGGGCGACGAGACGACGCATCCGCCCTCGTCTGGCACGCAGTCGTTATCAACGGCACGCTTGGCCTGATCTGCTCCGCCGCCGTCCTGACCTTCGGCGAACAACTCTACACCGCCCTCGGCGGCAAAGGCGCCTCCCTGCAAGCCGCGCTGACCTACTCGAATATCATCTTCGCCGGCGCCGTCCTGCTATGGGTCATGAACGCCCTGGCAAGCGTCATCCGAGGCACCGGCAACATGCTGGTCCCGGGGGCCGTCACCTGCGGCGGAGCGTTGCTGCTGATCCCGATCTCGCCTTGCCTGATCTTCGGCTTGGGGCCGTTTCCGCGCCTGGGCATCGCCGGCGGCGCGGTCGCGCTGATCGGCTACTATGTCCTGGGGATCATTCTGCAGGCCGCCTACCTGTGGGGCGGCCACGCCGTCATCCGCCCAGGCTTCGCCGTTCGATTCCAGAAACGACTCTTCGCCGCGATCCTGAAGGTTGGAGCACTCGCCTCCACAACCTCCATCCAGACCAACCTGACGATCATGCTGACCACAGGCATGGTCGGCACATTCGGCACCGCCGCCCTGGCTGGGTTCGGCACCGGATCGCGCCTGGAATACCTGATGGTGCCGATTGCGTTCGGCGTCGGCAGCCCCCTGGTCGCCATCGTCGGCACCAATATCGGCGCCGGCCAGACAAGGCGCGCCTTGCAAGCCGCCTGGATTGGCGGTGCCATCGGCTTCGCCTTGACCGAGGCCGTCGGCATCACCGCCGCCCTGTTCCCTCACGCCTGGCTCACGCTTTTCGACACCGACCCGGCCATGCTGCAAACCGGCAGCCTGTATCTGCGCATCGTCGGTCCGTTCTACGGCTTCTTCGGCCTGGGCCTTGTACTCTACTTCGCCTCCCAGGGCGCCGGCCGGCTGATTTGGCCCGTGGCCGCACAATTCTTCCGCCTGATAGTCGCCACCGCCGGCAGCGCCATCGCCCTGCGCCTCGGCGGCGGCCTGGAATTGGTGTTCACCATGATCGGCCTCGCCCTGGCCGCATTCGGCCTGACCGTCGCCGCGTCCATCGCCGCGGGGTCGTGGAACCGGCAGCGCTAGACCCGCCCGCGCGTTGCCGTAACAGCGGAAATCCACGATAGTCCGTTGCTTGATCAAACGGAGACGCTGCCTTGATCGTCGCGATGCTCAACCTGGCCCACCGCGCCGATGAGGCAATTCGGACCGCCGCTGGTCGCCCCTATCATGCCATCATGGGCACTGCCCTGGTGCTGGAAATCATCGATCGGGTCCACCAGCTGCATGAAGCGTCAGTCACAGCCGGCAGTCTGATCCGCATGGCCGTTACGGTTTCGTTCTGCCTTGTTCTGTTGCTGCACCAGTTGGGTGAGTTGTCGGAACGAGTCGCCCACCGAAGCAAAGCGGGCCGGCTTGGCCGGCGCCGCACCGGCGATTGAATGGATCGCCGGCCAGCAGCCCGCGAGGGTAACCACGCGTCATCTGCGCGCGTGCATGGCATCCAGCGCTGCCCGCATCTCCTCCGGATCGCGCATCCCTTCGGTCGTGCCGGAGAGGGGATCGTTCAGGCCGCCAATCCCACTCGTTTCGCCTCCCTGATGGCGGCTCGTAGAAACCTTATTCCAAGTCAGAAACGCGAGAAAAAATCCGAACGTGACAACGGCTAGGAGAAATATCCAATCCATAAACAGCGACTCCGGGTTGTGGCGAGACGACCTCAATCGTTCCCGCCCCCTCCGGGTTCCCGCTCAAACGCTGCCGGCGTTCACAATTGCATTGGCCGCTCGTCGGTCGATCTGTCGGAAGGAACCGCCCACCGCATGACGATCGGCCGGCCCGGCCGGCACCGGCGAGTAGACCCACGCCGGAGCCAGTGGCTTTTATACGACCAGTGTGCCTGCCATGGCCGCCATATACCGATCCCCGATCTTCCCCCAGTCCAGCACATTCCACCACGCCGCCAGGTAATCCGCCCGCCGGTTCTGGTATTTCAGATAATACGCGTGCTCCCACACGTCGTTGCCAAACAACACCATCTTCCCATCCATCAGCGGCGAATCCTGGTTTGCCACCGCCGTCAGCGACAGCTTGCCGGTCCGATCCACCAGCACCATCGCCCATCCGGACCCGAACTGCCCAAGGCCCGCCTTGTTGAACTTGTCCTTCATCGACGCAAACGAGCCAAAATCGCGAGCGATCGCGCCGGCCAACGCTCCGTCCGGGTCGCCGCCCTTGCCGCCCATCAACTGCCAGAACATCGAGTGATTGGCATGGCCGCCGCCATTGTTGCGCACCGCTGAGCGGATCGAATTCAGGCAACTGCCCAACCTCCGCCAGCATGATCGGCAACGGCATCGCCGCCACCTGAGGATAGTCCTTCACCGCCGCATTCAGATTGGCGACATAGGCCGCATGATGCCTGTCGTGGTGGATCTCCATCGTTTGGACATCGATGAACGGTTCGTTGGCGTTCGTTGCATAAGGCAGCGGCGGCAACACGAACGGATATCTCAAACGCGTATCCGCGACCGCCGTTCGCGCCACCACGACCGCGGCACCCGACGCCATCAGCACCCGGCGAGACAGACCAACCATCGACAAGCTCCTGTATGTTCGTCCCAGGTGCTTGTAGCCGCGGCCTCAGGCCGCAAAGGTGACGCCGGTCACAAAATCTGCGTTTTAGCTTCCCGGCAACCCGTACGCCTCCGGAAAGAAGTAATCCTTCCATGACTTGGGCTTCACCTTGATCGTCCCGACCTCCGCCATGAACGCCGCCTGCTTCAACGTCTCCAGCGGCACCGTCGTCCATTCGGTATCCTTGGTCCCCGCGCCCGCAACGAAATCCACCGGCAGCTTCGAATCACTGTCCTCGACCCAATATTGCGAAGCAGTGCGAATGTCGTTGCGGACAAACTCGGTTGCCTCCGTCAGCGCCTCATACACTGCCTGCGCCAGTCTCGGGTCCCGGTCATGGAACCGCTTCGATGTGTACGCGACCGTATAGGTCGTGCGCCCCGTCAGATCCCAGGAATTTGCAACGACGTGGATGTTCGGATGCTGCAGTTGCTGCTGCATATAGGGTGGCAAGGCCACCACGCAGTTGATATCTCCGCTTCCCGTCAGCAGCGCGATCGTTGAATCGGCCGGCGACATCGTCACCGTGTTCGCATCGAACCGGTTGAATTCCTTGATCCCGTACAGCTTCGCCGCCGCCATCTGGATCGTCACCGCCGGTGATGAGACTTTCACCGACGGCACCGGGATCTTCTTGCACTTCGCCAGATCCGCCAGGGTCATAATGGCCGGGTCGTTGCTGGTGATACTATACGGCAATGTCACCAGCGCGGTGATCGCCCGGACTTCCTGCGGGGTGTTCCGTGCCTTTGCCCACAATGTGAACATCCCGTTCGGGCTGCCACCCACGATATCCACCGAGTCCGACAGCAACGCATCGTTCATTGCCGCCGGGCCGTTGAACCGGATCAACGAAACCTTCACCTCCGGGATCCCCAGCGCCGCTGCATGCTTCTGGATCAGATTCTGATGGCCCAGCACATTGAACTGTAAATAACCCATCGAGAACTGCCGAGCGATCCGAACCTCCGGCACCTCCGCTCGGGCCGTCGCGGCAAGCGACAGCGCGGCGGTCAACGCAAACGCAAGGAATTTCATTTCAGTCTTTCGTTTCGGTTACGAAGAACGGCTTGGTCCGACCAGCGTCGCCCCGCCGTCGACACCCAATGTCTGTCCGGTGATGTAACGGGCCTGATCGGACAACAGGAACCGCACCGCGGCGCCAATATCCCAACCAGTTCCCTCCCGCCCAAGAACTGACGCCTTCCGGCGCGTCTCCCGAGCCTGCTCCGTCATGCCGCGGGCATAAACCATCGGCGTGTAGACCGGCCCCGGAAACACGCAATTCGCTCGGATGCCGTCCGGACCATGATCAACCGCGATTGCGTTGGTCAGAGCGATCACCGCTCCCTTCGAAACGGTATAGGCCGTCAGTCCGCGCGGACGCAGTGCCGAGATCGACGAGATATTGACGATCGCGCCCCCGCCCGCGGTCTTGATCATGGCCGGAATAGCATGCTTGCAGGTCAGGAACATCGTATCGACATTGACGTGCATCACACGCGCCCACTTCTCCTCGGTTTCCTCCACCACGGTGCCCCAACTGCCGATGCCCACATTGTTGTCCAGGCAATCCAACCGTCCCCACCGGGACACCGCATCCGCGACCATCGCCGCACACTGCGCCGACTCCGTAACGTCATAGGACGCCGCCGCCGCGCTGCCGCCCTCCGCCTCGATCATCGCGACGGTCCGCTCAGCCAGCGAAAGGTCCCGGTCGACCGCCAGCACATGCGCGCCCGCCCGCGCGAGCAAAATACAAGCCGCCCGGCCATTGCCGATCCCGTCACCAACGGCCCCACCGCCGGTGACGATCGCGACCTTCCCAACCAGTCCCCATTCCTCGTTCGGTGTCATTACTCTGCCGCCGCTTTGACCGAACCGGCAGGCCCCCAGGAATGCAGCACCGGCAGCACCTCTTTCGCGAAAAGCCGCAGGCCACGCTCCGACACTTCCAGCGGCGTGCCGCCAAACCGGAACGCCACGTTCAGCTCATAGTCGCCGACCAACGCCCGCCGAGCCTCCAGCCCGCGCAGAATCTTGTCCGGCGTCCCCCAGCTTGCGGCCTTCATGAAGCCGTCCACCGCCCCTTCAAGCCCAGCCTTCCGAGCGATCTCCGCCTTCTGCTGATAAGCGTCATAGCCCTTGACCGTGCGGAAATGCTCGCCGAGGAATTCGTAATGATAGAAATTGCTCTCGACGAATTTCCCCTGGTATTTCCGGGCTTCTGCCTCGGTTTCCGCCAGGTCCTCACCGCAGACGCAGAATTCGGTCAGCATGATGTGAGGTGGTTCGGTGCCGTGGATCTTCCGGTGCAGATCCTGGCCATTCTTGATCACCGGCACCCGCATCTCCCACGGCCGGTCGGCGAACATCACCATATGGGCACCCAGCTTCGCCGCCGACAGCACCGAATCCTCACTCGACGCCACCGCATAGATGCGCCCGTCGAACGAATGCTGCGGACGCGGACGGATCTCCACCCGAGGTTGCTTGTAATACTGACCGTCACCCTCGATGAAACCGGTCTTCAGCGCGTTGACGATCATCGGCGCGGCCTCGTCAAACCGCCCGCGCGACTCATCCATGCTCAGCCGGAAGGCCTCGAACTCCCGCCGCGCCAGCCCGCGACCCATCCCGAACCGGAACCGGCCACCGGACAGATTATCCAGCACCGCCGCCTGTTCCGCCACGCGCAGAGGATCGTGCCACGGCAAAATCACCGCCGCCGTCCCGATGTCGATATTCGGGCAGATCGCTGTCATATACGTCATCAACTGGATATTATCCGGCACGAACGAATAATCCGCGAAATGATGCTCCGCCGACCAGAGGCAGTTGAACCCCAGGTCAGCCGCCAGCCGGGCAAGACGGATTTCCTCGTCCCAGACCCGCTTGTCGGAACAGTTCTCCCAGCCATAGCTGGCAAACACCATCATCATGCCAACGTCCATCGGACCTCTCCCTTCAAAGTTGCCCAAAGGCTTCCACGGTCCACGCCCCAGGGCAAGCCTTCCCCTTACACCCCCCAATGCGCCACACTCCCGCCACCGGGGGAGCGAAACGATAATGTTGCCACCAGCGCGGCGCCAATGGGACCGCGCCCTGTTGCTGGGCGTGATGTTCATCTGCCTGTCCGGCTTGACGTCACCGTTGATGAACGGATTCGCTAAGCTGCTCGGACAGCACTACAACTCTCTGCAGGTGTCCTGGGCCCGATCGTTCGGCCACGTGATCTTCATGCTCGCAACCTTCGTGCCGAAATTCGGCCTGAAAATGCTGCGAACCCGCCGCCTGGGCAAGCACATCCTCCGGTCCTCGTGCCTGTTCACGTCGAACGCCGTCTACTTCTTCGCCATCACTTTCATTCCACTGGGCGATGCCGCCTCGATCAACATGAGCAGCCCCCTGCTGGTCGCCGCCTTGGCATGGCCGATCTTGCGGGAACGCACCAACCCCCAACGCATCGGCGCTGTCCTCGTGGGCTTCCTCGGTGTCCTCGTCATTATCCGACCCGGCACCGGAGTCTTCCATTGGGCCGCGCTTCTGGTCGTCTTCAGCGCCCTGATGAACGGCCTCTACCAGATCTTCACACGACAAGTCTCCGACACCGAGGCCGCCGAGACCTCCGCCATCTACAGTTCCGTCGTCGGCGCCTTCGGCATGCTGGCCGTGCTGCCGTTCATCTGGAAAACCCCCGCCAACCTTACCGACCTCGCAATGTTCTGCAGCATGGGCGCGCTCGGCGCCATCAGCCACTACTTCGTCGCACTCGCCTTGGGATTCGCCCCCGCCAACATCGTCACACCCTTCCAGTACGTCCAGATGCTAGGCTCGGTGCTCATCGGCTACCTGTTTTTCGACAACCTGCCGGACGCATTCACCTGGCTGGGCGCGGCCATCGTCGTTGCCTCCGGCCTCTACATCGGCTGGACTCAGACCCGCCGCCTTCCCCGCTCCAACTAACCAACAGAAGGATCACCACCATGAAAATCGGCGTCTTCTCCACCTTCATGTCACCCCTCGCCACACCCGGAATGATCAGGGACTTCGGCCGCCAGTCAGAGGACATCGGCCTGGACTCCATCTGGATGGGTGAGCACGTCGCCCTGTTCGACAAGAACACCTTCGGCTACCCAAGCTCCAAGGACGGCCGCATCCCCGTGCCCGACGGCGGCGGCATGCTTGACGTCACCGCCACCTTCGGCTTCCTCGCCGCGGTCACCACGAAACTTCGTTTCGGCACCGGCGTAGCCCTGGTCCCCCAGCGCAACCCCATCTACACCGCCAAGGAAATGTGCACGCTCGACTGGCTGACCGACGGGCGCATCGACTTCGGCATCGGCGTCGGCTGGAACAAGGAAGAAGTCGAGGCCTGCGGCTATCGCTGGGAAGACCGAGGCGCCCGCTGCGACGAATTCCTGGAAGTCATGCGCCGCCTGTGGACCGAACCGGTGGTGGACTTCAAAGGCAAATGGGTAAAGTTTGAAACGATGCGGATGGACCCAAAGCCGATCCAGAAGCCCCACATCCCCATCATCGTCGGCGGCTACGTTGACGCCGCCATCCGCCGCGCGGTGAAATTCGGCGCCGGCTGGTATGGCTTCAACCGAGACCCCGCCGGCACCAGGGACTTCATCGCGAAACTCGACGCGGCCTTCGCCAAAGCCGGCCGCAAACGCGGCGACGATTTTCAGATCATCCTGACGCCGCCGATCGGCATGCCAATCGATGCGATGCAGGAATATGCCGAGGTCGGCGTCCACCGCCTGATCGTCAACCTCGGCAGCCAACGCCCCGAACGCGTCGCTCCCAGAATGGCGGAAATCGCAACCCTGGTGAAAAAGACCGCCTGAGACCATAATCAGCCATCAACCAGGAGATACCAACATGACCGACGCCCCCCTCGCCCCAAACCTTCCCCAATGGATGAAGGATCACGCCCACGAATACCTGTCCAGTGGCGGAACAAAAGGCCACATGTACACCATCAAGCGTGAGGGCGTGCCGGAACTGTCAGTCCCCTCCCTGCTTCTCACCACCACCGGCCGCAAATCGGGCCAGCAATACATGTTCCCCCTGTTCTACGGCAAAGCAGGCAACAGCTACTTCGTCATCGCCTCCAAAGGCGGCGCGCCGGAACATCCGGGCTGGTATCGCAACATTCTCGGCAACCCCAACGTCCACATCCAGGTCGGGACGTCGAAAATGGACGCCAAGGCCCGCACCGCCACCGGCGAGGAACGCACCCGCCTCTGGGCCGAAGCCATAAAGATCTGGCCGCCCTTCGCCGAGTACCAGGTCAAGGCCGCCAACCGCGAAATCCCTGTCGTGGTGCTCGACCCCATACGGTGAAAAATAGGGCGGTCCTGGCTCGCCAGGGCCACCCGTTGCCGTCAGGCATGAACCGGGGTTAGCCTCACCCCCAAGAAAACAAGGAACCGCGCCATGCACCTGATGTACTTTACCGAACAGCCGATGTCCGCCTACGACGCGAAGGCCGGTCTGGACTTTGGCGCCACCGCCCTGATGTTCTCCAACAAGCACTTCGATCCCGTCCAGGGCAGCCGCCTGTATAACGAATATCTCGAACACTACATCCTGGCCGACGAGCTAGGCATCGACGGCATCATGCTGAACGAGCACCACAACGCGCCATTCTGCATGCAAGCCCGAGCCAACATCTTCGCCTCCGCCCTCGCCGCCGCCACCAAGAACTGCAAGATCGTCATGCTCGGCAACCCCCTGCCGGCCTGGGATAATCCAGTGCAGCTCTCCGAAGAACTGTCGATGATCGACATGCTCTCGAAAGGCCGTCTGGTGTCCGGCTTCGTCCGCGGCGGCGGCCAGGAACAGCTCGCCGGCGGCATCAACCCCGCCTTCAACCGTGAGCGGTTCGAGGAAGCGCACGACCTGATCGTCAAAACCTGGACCACCCCCGGCCCCTTCCGTTGGGAAGGCACGCACTACCAGAACCGCGTGGTGAACCCCTGGGCCGTGCCGCTGCAGAAGCCGCACCCGCGCATCTGGATCCCTGGCGTCATCAGCAAGGAAACGATCATCTGGGCCGCCCAGCACGGCTACCCCTACATCGCGCTCAACACCCCGGTGGAACGCACCCGCCAGATCTGGGACATGTACGACGCCGCCGCGGCCGAGGTCGGGTTCAAGGGCGGCCCTGACTACCACGGCCTGCTGAAACAGATCCACGTCGCCGAGACCGAGGAAAAGGCCATCGAAAACGCCCGCCAGTTCATGTGGATGCAGGGCGAATTCACCGGCCTCGCGCACCCGGTCTGGAGCACGCCCGCCGGCTACGGCAGCCCGGAAAACCGCCGCGCCTTCGTCGAATTCGCCACCGGCCGAGCGAAGAACCCGCGCGGCCGTCCGGCGCTGGAAAAGCAGATGGACGAGTTGATGATCATCGCCGGCACCCCGAAGCAGGTGATCGCCAAGCTGCGCATCCTGCTGGAGGAAACCCGGCCCGGCATCCTGGCCTTCTGGGGCAATGACGGCACCGTCAGCCACGAAGATTCCAAGACCTGCATTCGCCTTCTCGGCACGGAGGTCTTCCCCGCCGTGCGCGAGATGGCGAAGGAACTCGACCTGAAAAGCCCCTTCGAAACGAACCAGCCAGTCAGCATCAAGTACATGGGCCAAAAGCAACCCGAACGCGCCGCCGCCGAATGACCGAACTGATCACGCACGAAACGTTCGTCCCGTCTTCCATGGCGGGCGTATCGCTCTTCGTGCGTGAAAAACACCCGGCCGGGATGACGAACTTCTCGGCGGGGCGCACGGTCCTGTTCGTCCACGGCGCCACCTACCCGGCCGAAACCGCATTCGATCTGAACCTGGATGGTTTCAGCTGGATGGACTTCATCGCCCGCCGAGGCTTCGACGTCTTCCTGCTGGACGTCCGCGGCTACGGCCGCTCCACCCGTCCCCCTGCAATGGACGCCCCGCCCGAGGCCAACCCACCCTTCGCCACCACCGCCGACGCCCGCGCCGATGTCGGCGCCGTCGTCACCCACATCCGCCAACGCCGCGACATAGACCGCGTGTGCCTGATCGGCTGGTCCTGGGGCTGCGCCACTATGGGCAGCTTCGCCGCCGCCCATCCGGACCTGGTCGAGCGTCTGGTCCTGTTCGCCCCCGGCTGGGTCCGCACCGGAACCTCCGCCGCCGACCCCGGCGGCACCCTCGGCGCCTACCGCACCGTCACCCGGGAAGCCGCCTTTGCCCGCTGGCTCAACGGCGTCCCCGACGACAAACGCAACGGCCTGATCCCACCCGGCTGGTTCGACGCCTGGGCCGGCGCTACCTTCGCCACCGACCCGGTCGGCGCCGCAATGACCCCACCCGTCCTGCGCGCCCCCAACGGCGTCGTCGCCGATAGCCGGGCATGGTGGACCGCCGGCCGCGCCCTCTACGACCCAACCGGGATCACCGCCCCAACAATGATCACCGTCGGCGAGTGGGACCACGACACGCCACCCGCGCTCGGCCTCACCCTGTTTTCGCTGCTGAAAAACACGCCACAGAAACGATTTGTGCTACTTGGCGAGGCCACCCACACCGCCCTGATGGAACGCCACCGCCTCGCCCTGTTCGAACAGGTCCAACTCTTCCTGGAAGGCGGACTAACCACTTAAGAAACCCGGTGCAGACAAACTAACGTCTGGCCAGGAGCACCGCCCTCTCCCCGTCATGGCCGGGCTTGTCCCGGCCAACCACGTCTTACGGTGCCAGACCCGACACCGGCACTTCTTCCGTGCCTGAGTTAGGCGACCGACGACGGCCCCGCGCAATTATCTCATCTCTGTACCCAATGTTCCTCACCACCCCGGATCGCTCGGCCGCAGCCCCAGCAGCACCTTCCCCGCGGACTCGAAATAAACCGGCAGCCCCGCCGCATGCTGCACAGCCACATGCACGTCACGAAACGCCCGCTCCAGCGGCAGCCGCGTATAGATCGCGTTCGTTCCTGCCGCATGAAACACCTTGTCCACCGCTCGCACGCTCTCATGCATCGCGTGCACCAGAGCCAGCCGACCCTGAGCCACCTGCTGATCCGTCGGCTCCCGCCCCGCGGTCAGCGTGTCCCACAACCGCCCCACCGCATCGAACAGATACGCCCGTGCGCCATTGACGATCGCCTCCGCCTCCGCCAGCCGCGTCTGCACCATGGACCGGTCGCGCAACAAATTCGCAGACATCGTCGAAGCCTCCGTCGCCGCGATCTCCGCCAGACTGTCGATCGCGCCCCGAGCAATCCCCAGCGCATTCCCCGCCGACGGCGTCCAAAGATGCACATACCACGCCCGCCGATTATACAGCGGCCCCGTCTGAACCGGCACGGCATCCGACAGAACACTCCGATGCGCCGGCACAAACACGTCCTCGACCGTGAAATCCTGGCTCCCGGTCCCCCGCATCCCCATCACTTGCCACGTATCCACAATCGTTACGGATTCCCGAGGCACCCAGACCGCCCGCAGCACCGGCGTCGCCGTGTCCCCGTCCATCACATTGCACGTGCAGTACAGCCAACGGGCGTTCTGAATCCCGCTGGCAAAATTCCACCGCCCGGTGACACGATAACCACCCGGCACCGCCCACACGCGCCCGCCGGACCGCGCCGACCCAGCCCCTCGATAATCCGCCGGCGTCCCCGCCAACTCCCGCCCCACCTCCGTCGGCAACCGCCCCACATTCAACGACAGCGCGGTCGCAATCATCGCGCACCACCCCACCGACCCATCCACCCGAGACAATTCCTCGACCACCCGGAACGCCGTCAATGGCGGCGTCTCCGGCCCACCCACCGCCGCAGGCAGATACATCTGATAAATCCCCGCCGCCGTGATCTCTGCCGCCAGCGAAGGCGGAGTCTGCCGCATCCGTTCCGCCTCATCCCGCGCCGCCCGCACCACCGGCGCCAGCCGCATCGCAGCGGCAACAAGATCGGGAACGGATTCGTCCTGAGTCATATGGTCGGTGTCCTCTGTCTTCTGCTACCCTGTCCAATCATAGCCAACACCGCAACGCCCAGAGGCGCCACATGACCCAACCCACGATCGCTCGGCTCGACACGACAGAGAAAATCCCCTTCGGCCCGCTCTCCCACTACCAACCCCTCGCCAATGGCGCCCCAATATTCACCGGCGTCCAGACCTGCCAACCCGGCTACCAGACCGCCCGCCACCAACACCCCTACGTCGAGACCCTGTTCATCATCGAGGGCACGATGGAAGCCTGGCTCGTCAGCGACGAAACAAACCTCATCACGCTGCAAGCCGGCGACATGATCTCCCTGCCCGCCGACACGCCGCACGCCTTCCGCAATCCCGGCCCCGGCGTGCTGCGCCTGCTAGGCATCCACAACAACCCGGAGCGGATCGTCCACCGCCTCGACTAGATGGCGATCGCCCCGCCATCGACATGAATTTCCGACCCGGTGATGTACGACGACTCATCCGACGCCAGAAACAAAATGGCATAAGCCACCTCGTCCACCTCACCCGGCCGGCGCATCGGAATCACATTCATCCGTTTCGCCCGCACCTCCGGCTCCGCCGTGCGCCCCGATGTCCGCATCGCCGGCATCACCCCCGGATGTACCGAGTTCGCACGAATGCCATCCTTCGCATGCTGCACCGCCACCGACTTCGTCATCAGCCGCACCGCCGCCTTCGAGGCGTTGTACGCCATATGAATCCCCTCACTTCCAATAATTCCGGCAATCGAAGAAAGGTTGACAATCGACCCGCCCCCGCTCGCCGCAATCGCCGGAATGCAGTGCTTCAATCCCAAAAACACCCCGGTCGCATTGACCCCCATAATCCGGTGCCAAGCCTCCGTGCTGTAAAGATCCTGCTCCGCACTGCCGGAAATGCCCGCGTTGTTGACCAGAACCGATAACGACCCGAAATGCCGCACCGTGGCCGCAACGACCGCCGCCCAGTTATCCTCATCCGTCACATCCAGCAACTCGAACCGCGCCGCCGGACCAATCGCCGCCGCCACCTGCCGCCCCTCATGCTCCAACCGATCCGCAATGACGACCTTCGCCCCCTCCCGAACGAACATCCGCGCCGTGGCCGCACCCATCCCGGACGCGGCCCCCGTAATGATCGCGACCTTCCCGTCCAGCCTCATGGTCGTTCCCCCGGTTTAGACCGTCGCCCCACCGTCAATCGCCACTTCGGCACCGGTGATGTAGGCGCTCTCATCCGACAGCAGGAACAGCACCAGATTGGCGACTTCCTCCGCCGATCCCATGCGCCCCATCGGCACCCGCGTCAGCCGCTCCGCATTCTGTTCCGGAGTTCGCACCTTCAGCATCTCCGTATCGATCGGCCCCGGATGCACCGAATTCGCTCGGATTTTCTTATGCGCCAGATCCGCCGCCACTGCCTTCGTCATCCCCCGCAGCGCCCACTTCGTTGCACTATACGCAATCGCCCCAGGCGACCCGCGCAGCCCCGCCACCGAGGAAATATTCACGATCGACCCGCCCCCGGACTGTTCCATCAGCGGCACCACCGCCCTCATCCCCAGGAAACACCCAAGCTGGTTGATCCGCATATGCCGCTCGAACAACGCCGCATCCGTCTCCATCAACGTCGCCGGCTGATAAATCCCGGCATTGTTAACCAGCCCATGCAGCCCGCCTAGACCACGCGCCGCCTCGATCGCCGCGTCCCAGTCCGCTTCCTTCGTGACATCCTGCTTCACGAACACCGCGGCCGACCCCAGCTCCGCCGCCAGCGCCCGTCCCTCCTTCTCCAGCACGTCACCGATCACCACCCGTCCGCCCTCGGCGACGCACAGCCGAGCCTCCGCCGCGCCCTGTCCACGCGCGCCGCCACTGATCAGGACGATTTTCCCTTTAACGCGATCCATGTCTTCCTCCTGTTGTTCGTGATTGCGGCAACCCTAGCGCCGGATCGCCAACATGGACAAACGCCGAGGCTACTGCCTAGTATGACCGCCTACGCGATAGGGAGACAAAGAATGAAGCTCATGTGGTTCCACCTGATGCCCTACACGGAACTTCCGGACGACTTCCGGGAGAAGAATCCGTCGGTCTGGGTGGACATCCATTCCTCGCTCTTCGACCCCAAGCGTGCCCACCTGATGTACAATGACTTCATGGACGAGCTCGAGTACGCCGCCGACTGCGGCTTCGATGCCATCTGCGTGAATGAGCATCACAGCAACGGCTACGGCCTGATGCCCTCACCCAACCTGATTGCCTCTTCCCTCGCTCGGCGCACCACCAACACCGCGATTTGCGTCATGGGCAACTCCATCGCCCTGTACAACCCGCCGACACGCGTCGCCGAGGAATTCGCCATGATCGACGTGATCTCCGGCGGCCGCCTGATCGCCGGCTTCCCGGTCGGCACGCCGATGGACGACTGCTACTGCTACGGCCAAAACCCGTCGATGCTGCGCGAACGTTACATGGAGGCGCACGATCTGATCACCCGCGCCTGGACCGAGAAAGACACTTTCGCCTTCAATGGCCGCTACAACCAGCAGCGCTACGTCAACATCTGGCCGCGCCCCCTGCAGCGCCCGCATCCCCCCATCTGGGTCCCCGGCGGAGGCTCTGTCGAAACCTGGCAATGGTGCGCCGCCATGGACTACGTTTACTGTTATTTGTCTTACTTCGGCTACAAGGACGGTCAGGCAACGATGAAAGGGTTCTGGGACGAGATGTCTCGCCTCGGTAAGGACCGCAACCCCAATCGCGCCGGCTTCCTGCAATTCGTCGGCGTCGCCGAATCCCGTGAAAAGGCCTTCGAACTCTACAAGCCGGCCGCCGAATACTTCTACGGCCGCTGCCTGCACACCGACCCGAAATGGGCCACGCCCCCCGGCTATATCACCGAGGCCACGCAACGCGCCGGCATCGTCTCCCAGGTCGGCCGCGCCTCCACCACCAGCGCTCGGGCCAAGCAGCGCGCGACGGAGATGGAGGAAATCATCGACAAGGGCTACATCATCATCGGCTCCCCCGATGAGGTTGTGGAACAACTGACCGAGGTCGCCACCGAACTGAACGTCGGCCACCTGATGCTGCTGCTGCAGTTCGGAAACATGGGAAAAGACCTGGCGAAGTACAACACCAAGCTGTTCGCTGAGAAAGTCCTTCCCAAACTGCAACCGCTGTTCAGCGAATGGGAGGATCCCTGGTGGCCAAAGCCGATCGACAACACCGAACGGGCCGAGGTTTCACCGTTCACCCCCAGTATGGCAGCCGAGTAAGGCCTCGTGCCTGGCGGCCAGAGTAGGGCGCCCCGCGCGCAAACAACCGATTCGTTTGGCGCGGGCCACCGCCGCCACACCGTCATGGCGGGCGAAGGCCCATGGATGCTAACTTAATCTAGAACGGAGTGCATATTCGTTCCCGCGACGTCATGGCCGGGCTTGGCCCGGCCATCCACGACTTGCGTTGCTTTAACGAGCTAATGTTGTGGCTGGTCGCCATCCCTTATCAACCTACGCGCAGGTCGGCCACTCTCGACCCTTCTTGGGCTGTCACGCATACGACTGATCGAGAGTTGCTGGCCGGAGGCAGAGTGACAGGTCCGGAGCGTGCGAGATTGGTTCCATTCGATGCCTGTTCATGAAGTTGGGAACGGATGACCCCAACGTAGAATAATTGCCATTAGGCGGTCGGCCGACCCGGTCAGCCCATCACGAACTCGGCGTCGGTGACGTGCTGATGGCGACGACGCCAGACCACCTGGCTCGGCAACTCACCTACCCGAGTCCTTTATCTTGCCCCCGCTGCCGAGCCACACGCCATCCTGCAGGTAGACGTCCTCGCCAGACGCATCAGGAGCGAGTGCGTCATAAAGCTCACGCAATTCGTTCCGCGCCTCGCTCTCAGCTTGTTTGTTGTCGTTCCCGATGCAGGGGATAAAGCCGTCAAAAACTTCGATTACGCGACGCGCATCCTCTTGGTTCTCAATTCGGCAAATCTGCACGTATTCGCGGCCGTAGTTGTCGCGACACATCAAATGCGCGCCCCCGAGTGCCTCAGACGTCTTGCGAGCAGCCTCGATCAGCAGCTCCTGGTTGCGCAGCGCTCGGAAGAGCTTGTTGTCCTCGTCCGCAGTCGCGGTTACGATCGCATATTTGGGTCCTTGGCCAAGAATTCTCAGGCAGACGAAGTTGCCGATCGTGACAATGAAATGCTCTCGGCTGGTGATGAGCGCCTTCTGGCCTAGCCGGACGACAATGTCATTGTTCATGCGGGGTCACCTTTTGCAGACGTGTGGCACAGCCGGCCGTTGAGGTAATCTGGATAGCATAACGATGGCGACTCGCGCACCGCAGGTGGCTCAGCAGCGTCGCGAGATGATCGCGAAGCAAGATCGGCTGATTGGGTCGATGCACCGGCAGGGGCGGACGCAGGAAGCCATTGGGCGAGATCTAAATGTCCCCCAGCGTCCGGGTGCCGGACGTGTGCCCGGTAGCGCTGGATGGTCTGCTGAGCGCCCAGGCGCCCCGCGGACCGAAGGTCCCCTCCTGTGAAGCAGTGCGCATAGCCTGAACGACCGTCATGGGTACGAAACAGACCGCGACCGAACAAATTCTCTACGGCTAACTCCAGCCGTAACGGCCTGCCCGAGCGAAAGGGGACCATCCCCAGAAGCCAAGTGCCAGGCACGAGTCCCGTGACCATAAAGGCCAGGTCACCCACCCGACAAAACCGCCCCGCCGCCCACCTCAAATAACCCCCTCCCCCCGCAAACCTCCACCTCATCCTCCCCCAACCCCAACCACCCCCCATAATACCGCCGAATTATCCGCCCCCAACCCCCCGCTCGGCGCCAACGCCACCCGCTCCACCCCCTCAAACACCATCGGCGAATGCGGCAACACCACCCGCCCCAAATCCGGATGATCCACCCAAACCAAACTCCCCCGCGCGTGCATATTCCGATCCAGCACCACCTCAGAAAGATCCCGCACCGGCGCGCAAGGCACCGCCACCGCCAGCAACCGATCCGCAACCTCCTGCTTCGAATGCAACGAAGTCCACCCCTCCAGCAAAGCATCCACCGCCGCCATATTCGCCACGCGCGCCCCCCGCGTAACGAACGCGGGGATCATCAACCAGGTCCAACCGCCCGATCACCCCCAAGATCGCCCGAAAGTGCGAATCCCCAGGCGCATTCACCACCACGAACCCATCCTTCGCCGCATAGGCGTTATACGGAGAAATCCCCAGCCCCCCATGCCGGTTCCCCGTCCGCGGCGGCACATCACCATTCCGAGCATGCAACATCCCCAAATTCGAGGCCAGAGACGAATACACCGCATCCTGCATCGTTACTTCAACAACCCGCCCCCGCCCCGTCCGCTCCCGCTGATACAGCGCCGTCATCACAGCGCCATAAAGATGCACCCCCGCACTGAAATCGCACACCGCCGGCCCCGCCTTCACCGGAGGCTGATCGGCATAACCGGTCACACTGATCACCCCCGACATCGCCTGCATCACCAGGTCCATCGCCGGATAATCCCGATACGGCCCCGACTTCCCGTACCCCGAACTCGATCCATAAATCAGCCGAGGATTCACCCCCAGCAACACCGACGCCCCAACCCCCAGGCGCTCCATCACCCCCGGCGCGAAATTCTCGACCAGGACATCCGCCCGCGCAACCATCTCCAGCAGCAGCGCCCGCCCCTTCTCCGCCTTCAAATTCAGCGTCACCGCCTGCTTGTTCGAATTCAGCATCGCGAACGGCAGCGCCGCCCCGCCCATGTCGCCCCGGCTGCGCAGATGCTCCCCGCCCAGCGGCTCCACCTTCACCACCCGCGCGCCCGCCATCGCCATCAGGAACGTCGCATAGGGCCCGTTATAGACATGCGACAGATCGATCACCGTGATCCCCGCCAGCGGCAATTCATCAATCTGGTCCAACACGCCCTCCCCGGTTTAGTCTCCCCGCCAGCATCCCGGAGGACCCACCCCCATGCAATCACCGCTCGAGTTCGGATGGTTCCTGCCAACCTCCGGCGACACCACCTGCTACGGCGACCGCGCCGCCTTTATCCCACCGTCCGCCGACCTGTTCGACCGGGTAATCCTCGCCGCCGAGGCCGCCGGCTTCGAGTATTTCCTGATCCCCGTCGCCGCCACCTGTTGGGAGGCCTGGATCAGCAGCGCCTTCGCCGTTGCCAAAACCAAACGCATCAAGGCCCTTGTCGCCGCCCGCCCCGGCTACGTCAGCCCCGTGCAACTGGCAAAAATGGGTGCCACCTTCGACCAACTCTCCGGCGGCCGCCTCGCCATCAACCTCATCGCCGGCCAAAGCGAAGCAGAAACCACAGCCGAGGGCATCACGCTACCGAAAGAAGATCGTTACGCCCTGATGGACGAAGACGTTTCGATCATGAAAGCCCTCTGGTCCACCCCTGGAAGCGTCACCCACCACGGCCGCTTCCATACCCTCACCAACGCCAAAATCACCCCCCAGCCAACGACAATGCCCCGCTTCTACCTCGGTGGAGGCTCGCAGGAAGCCTGGGAACTCTCCGCCAAGCATTCCGACATCCATCTCTTCTGGGGCGACACCCCCCAACGCATTGCCCAGAACATCACCACCATCCGCGCGATGGCCGCCCGCCACAACCGCGACGACCAAATCGGCTTCGGCATGCGCCTGCAAATCCTCTGCCGCGAAACCGAATCCGAAGCCTGGGACGCCGCCCACGAACTCGTCCGCGACGTGACCGAGGCGCAGACTCGTTTCATCCGGACCCACTACGCAGCGTCCGTCGCCAACCAACGCGTCCAGCAACTCGCCCGCGAACACGGCGACCTGATCGCCCCCCACCTCTGGACCGGCGTAACCCGAGTCCGCCCCGGCGCCGGAATCGTCGTCGTCGGCAACCCCACCCAATGCGCCGAAACATTACAGGAGTTCATCGACCTGGGCTGCCAGTCGTTCTGCCTGTCCGGCTACCTGCACGACGAAGAAGCCACCCGCTTCGCCCGATGGGTCCGCCCCCTGCTCGCCGAACGCAACGCCGGAAGAATGCTCGCCGCCTAACCCGCCCCATCCAGAAACGCCTGCACCGGCGGCAAAGATTCCGCCGGCGCCTCCTCCTGCGGCACATGCCCCAGGTCCGGAAACGCAACCAACCGGCAATTCGGAATCGCCGCCATGTATTCCCGCGCATTGCTGAACGGGATCAGCCGGTCCTTCTCCCCCCAAATCAACAAAGTCGGCGCCTCGATCCGCCGCAGCATCGGTTCCGGCGGCTCCAGCCGCACCTGAGCCGTCCGCGCCAGCAACGCCTCCCGGTTCCCCGGCACCAGCATCATGTCACGATACCGATCCAACACCGCGTCGGTCAGCCTCGACGGATCGGCATAAGCCGCCGCCACATTCGCCCGCAGCATGAACCGCGGCAACGTGTAAGGCAGCAACCGCGCCACCACCGGCACATCCGGCGTCTTGCCATAGGCAAACCCCGGACTGGCAAACCCATCCGGCGACACCAGCACCAGCCGCACCACCCGATCCGGATGTTCCGCGGCAAACATCCAGGCAAACTTCCCACCCATGGAGTTCCCCACAAGCGACGCACGCCGAACCCCAAGCGCATCCATCAGCGCCCCCACCACCGCCACGCTCCGCGCATCGGTATAATCGCCCGAAGGGTCAGGCCCGGTCAGCCCGAATCCCGGCAGATCGAAACGAATCACCCGGTCATGAACCGACAGCGCCTCCGCCCAGGCCTCCCACGTATGAAGACTCGATCCCAACCCGTGCAGCATGATCACCACCGGCCCATCCCGCGGCCCGGTATCGCGCACGTGCATCCGCATCCCCGCCACCGAAACAAACTCCGACGGCGCAGGCGCGTATTCCGCCTCCAGCACAGCCCTGGGCTTATCCGGGGTGTACAACCAGGCCCCGCCACCGCCGATCAACCCCGCGACGGCAAGCAAAATCACCGGCAGCATCAGTCCCGCTTCAACCCGTAAGGCGCCACCAAAGCCCAGACATGATCCGGCACCATGTTCCGCATCCGTTTCGGATGCGCCCGTCGCAGATGCAGCACCGTTTCGATCGCCTTCATCTCCACCCGAGCGCGCGCAAACTCCAGCCCCCGCGGCCCGACGCGTGGCATCAGCCAACCCACCAACGGCCGCACCCACCCAGGCATCCCCCGCAACGGCAATCCCCCCGCCGCCCGCTCGGTATTCTTCATAAATCCCGTGACCGGACCTTTACGCTTTCCAGCACTCCCCGGCTCAGACAACCGCACCTCATCACCCAACAGCGACAACAACTCCTCGCCGCGTTCATTACGGACCAGCAGCCATTGTTCCCCCTGCCCGCCCATATACCCCACGGTAATATCGGCCAGCACATTGGTATAATCGACACAGGTCCGGCAGGTCATCGGAAAGAAATCCGGCGGCAACTTGGAAATCGGCAGCAGCAGGAACGGAATCTCCTTCACCCGCCCATCCGTAAACCGCAACTCGACATGATAATCCGCCCGAAACTCCAAATATGTGATCGTATCCGGATCATCCGCCAACAAAGCCAAAAACTCATGAAACCGCTCGGTCGTTGTATTGTCGGAACATGGAGTCCCGATGACATAAAGCCGCTCGAACCCCAGCGACTCCTCCAACGCCCGCAGCGCATAAACCTGGCACGGAATCCCAACGATCGCCAGCCGCTTGTAGC
This sequence comes from uncultured Pseudomonadota bacterium, assembly GCA_963819005.1. GTDB lineage: Bacteria > Pseudomonadota > Alphaproteobacteria > Acetobacterales > Acetobacteraceae > Rhodopila. The sequence continues at coordinate 779,559 of CAWFUL010000015.1, read as the reverse complement.
CCCGCGCCCGCGCCGGCTCCAGCAGCGCCAGCAAAGGGGCATACCCCATCCGCATCCCCCGGCACTGCGCCATCCCCGAAGCCTCGGTCACAATCACCGGAACCGGACGCCACCGGTCCGCCGGATCCGGCGCCATCGTCAGCACCGCATCCACCGCCTTTGTCTCCAGCAACCGTTCCGCGATCCGCGTCGCAATCCCCGTCCATTGCGCACCCGGCGAGGGCGCCACCATCGAAGCCCGCACCATCCGCCGGAACGGCCCGAAAAACACCTCATCCGGCCGCTCCGGATCGCGCACCCGCCCGTGCACCCGCGCCTCCAGCCCCGGATAGTCCGGCTTGATGAACTGGCAAGCCACCCCACACCGCTTCGGGTCCTCGCTCCGGGAAACGCCACAGTCAGTGCAAAGCCCCCGCGGCACCGCCTCCCGCAACGGCGGCGCCCAAATCAACGCATCTTCGTCCATGAATCATCCACAATAACCGAGCCGATAAGACGGGTTGGCGGCGACGCACGCAACCCGCCCCGCCAATCAGTTTACAAAACCCCCGAAGGCACCTACTATTCCACGATAAATCAAAGGCGAACCAACCGCGAATGGACCGTCCGAACCACGTGCCGCCAGGCGCCATCGACTGCGACATCCACCCCGCCGTCCCGTCCACGCGCGCCCTGCTCCCCTACCTCGATGACTACTGGCGCGAACACATCCAGCGCCGCGGCCTCGAACGCGAAAACCTCGAAGCCAGCAGCTTCCCCGTCAACGCGCCCATCAACGGCCGCCCCGACTGGCACCTGCCGTCCGGTCCGCCTGGCAGCACCCTTCCCGCCCTCCAATCACACATCCTCGATCGCCTGAACCCGCGCTTCGCCATCTGCAACGTCCTGCATGGCGCCCAGGTCATGTTCAGTGAGGACCTGTCCGCCGCCCTCTGCCGTGCCATCAACAACTGGCTGAAGGCCGAGTGGCTCGACCGAGACCCCCGCCTGCGCGCCTCCATCGTCGTCCCGGTTCACAGCCCGGAACTCGCGGTCCAGGAAATCCACCGCATCGCTCCCGACCCCCGCTTCGTCCAAATCCTCCTCCTCTCCATGGCCGAGGTCCCGCTCGGCCGCCGCCAGAACTGGCCCATCTACCAGGCAGCCACCGAGTACAACCTGCCCATCGGCATCCACGCCGGCAGCAGCTTCCGCCATCCCCCCAGCGCCCTGGGCTGGCCGTCCTATTACCTCGAAGACTACGTCTCCCACGCCCAAGGTTTCGCCGCCAGCATGAACAGCCTTGTCGCGGAAGGCGTCTTCAACAAATTCCCGGACCTAAAAGTCGTGCTGATGGAATCCGGCGTCACCTGGCTGCCCGCCGCCCTCTGGCGCCTGGACAAAACCTGGCGAGGCGTCCGCGCGGAAACCCCCTGGCTGGAGCAGATGCCGACGGAAATCGTCCGGCAGCATTTCCGCCTGACCCTGCAGCCCTTCGACGCCCCGCCCACGGAACCCCAGGTCACATCGATCCTCGAACAGCTCGGTTCAGACGACATGCTGCTGTTCTCCACCGACTACCCGCACTGGCACTTCGACGGCGACGACGCGCTGCCCGCCGGCCTGCCCGCTGCCCTGAGGCAAAAAATCTGCACCGACAATCCGCTTGCGACCTATCCCAGGTTGAAGGAGACCGCCCGATGAACATGACCGTCCTTGATCGCGCACCCGAACGCGTCAACCAGTCCTATCTCGGCTTCATCGACTGCGACGTGCATCCCTATACCAAGGGTCCGAACGACTTCGATCCGTTCCTGTCCGCCCGCTGGCTGGAACACAAGAAAACCATCGGCAACCGCTCCCGAGCCCCGCTCGCAAAGACCGCGATGTATCCCCGGATGTCCCCCGGCGTCGGCATGCGCATGGACTCCTGGCCCAAGACCGGTGGCCACCCCGGCTCCGACCTGCCGATGATGCAGGAACAGCTTCTCGATCTCTTCGACGTCGCCTACGGCCTGCTCGCACCGCTGGTCGGCGGCGCCGGCGGCGAACGCAATGTCGAGTTCGGCGCCGCCATGGCGACGGCAACGAATGAGTGGCAGATCGCCCACTGGTGCGACCCCGACCCTCGCCTGAAAGGCGCCATCCAGGTCAACATCGAACACACCGAAGCCGCCATCGCGGAAATCGAAAAACGCGCCGGCGACCGCCGTTTCGCCCAGGTCAACATCCCCCCGCGCGGCCTGGAACCCCTCGGCCGCCGCCGCTACTGGCCCATCCTGCAGGCCGCCGCCGCCAACGGCTTCCCGATCTCGCTCCACCTCGGTGGCACCAGCGGCCACGCCTCCACCGGCGGCGGCTGGCCGTCTTTTTATCATGAGGAACATCCGTCCTACGTTCAGACCATGCAGACCCTGGTCACCAGCCTGGTCTGTGAAGGCGTCTTCGAAACGATCCCCAACCTCAAGGTCGTCCTCGTCGAAGGCGGCTTCGCCTGGCTGCCCGCGCTGTCCTGGCGCCTGGACAAGCACTGGAAGCGCCTGAAGGCCGAGGTCCCGCACCTCCGCAAATCCCCCTCCGAATACGTCAAGGAACATTTCTGGGTCACCACCCAACCGATCGAGGAACCCGAACGCCCAGCCGACATGCTCTCGATACTGGAATGGATCGGTCCCGAACGGGTCATGTTCTCCACCGACTATCCGCACTGGGATCAGGATGACCCCCGCTACGCCTTCAAGGTCGCCCTGCCGGAAGACTGGAAGCGGATGATCTACCGCGACAACGCCAAGGCTCTCTATCAACTGGACTGACCATGGCTCGTCACGTCGTTGCAAAAGTCGAGGAAATCCCGGCCGGCGGCCGCAAGATCGTCACCGTCCGCGGCCGGGAGATCGGCATCTTCAACGTCGCCGGCACGTTCCACGGCCTGATCAACCGCTGTCCGCACCAGGGCGCCCCGCTCTGCCAGGGTGAGATCGTCAGCCGCCTTGTCGCGCCCATGCCCGGCGACTACCGCCTCACTCGCCCCGGCGAAATGATCCGCTGCCCCTGGCACTGCTGGGAGTTCGAGATCACCAGCGGCAAATCCCTCTGCGACCCCAACAGCGTCCAGGCCCGAGCGTTCGATGTCGCGGTCGAACCCGGCAAGACCCTGGTCGAAGGCCCCTTCGTCGCGGAATCAGTCGAAGTCACTGTCGAGGACCAATACGTCGTCGTCACGATGTAGCCTGCCGTCAACCCGATGCCAGGCTGACGCCGGATAATAAGGAAGAACGGCCCATGGCTGAGGTAAGCTGCGACGAGACACAAATATTCCCGGTTAGCCTGAACGACTATGGCGTTTTCCGCAATCTCGATAGCTGCACGGCGATCGTCTTCGTGTTGACGGATGGCAGCCTTCAGATCGGCCACTACGTCATGGACTACGATAACATCCAAGGCAGCGCCTCTGACTTCGTGAAGAAAATGGGTAACGATGGAAAACTCGTAGGCCAGATAACGCAAATCATGTGCATAGGCAGCACCGTACGCGGCTATGGAATAGATTGGGCGAAGATCAGGGGCAGTCTCCTGCAATATTACAAATTGCAGGAAATCGCACTCATCTACTTTGAAACGCACCCAGTCAACGTATTTGTCAATCCGAAATCCCAAAGTATCAAGATATCAAGCGAAAAAAGCGGCCGCTATCTGGCCCTGTCATTCAACGCATGTAAGGGCCGTATATACTACGAAGTCGACGTCCCCGGTTCCTGACCACCCACTGCGACCCAGTTAACCCCACAGCCCAAAAGCGAATCGCGCAGTCAGGTCGGCCAGACGCCCCAACCCTCAACCGTGCGGCGGTAGCGGCACGGAGTCCAGAATGAGTTGCCCGAACATCGTCATCTCCGGGCTCGTCTGCGCATAACGCTCAACTGCCCCAAGCACCTGCCGTGCCGTCTCCGCGTCAGGCGCAGGCGCATCGGGCAACCCCGGCAGCCCCGCAACGATCTGCCCTGCGGCCTCCCCCGCCGCGGCGCGGAATCCAGCCCCCGTCGCCAATGTCTCGGGTGCCGCAAATAACGGTTCCAGCGTATCCGCCAGCCACGCCAGCACGCCCGGCCAATGCGCGATCTGCCGATACAGCGCCGGCACGAAGGGCTTGCCGTTCATCTCGGTCGCGAACCGCATCAGCACCGCTCGCTGCCCCTCCGGCAGCGCACCAGGATCAACATTCCCTGGCATCGGCGCCAGCATCGCCGGGGGCTCCCAGACCGCCGCAAACCCCGCACCCGAAGGCCGAGCCCCATTCAGCAACAGACGCAGGCACGCCCCCATCAGCAGATTGACAGGCGAAACACGAACAAAATTCGCCGCGATATTGCGCACCGCCACCGGGTCTTCCACCGCCACCCCGGCCGCCGCAACGGGCAACCGGACCGTCGCGGCCAGCCGCCACGCCGTTTCCGGAATGACCCCCGAAACCATCGCCGGCCGCAGCGCATCCCACGCCCATTCCAGCGCCCCCGGCAGGGTCGCGAGGTACCGCTGCAAGGACGAAACGTACGGCACGCCGGAGAAACGACGGATCTCTTCATAAATCTCCGCGATCCGGCCGGTCGCCGCCGACTCCTGCAGTTCCGCCAGCATCGCCGGCGCCGCTTCCGTCATCCCTGCCTCCGCCGCATTCCGCTGCCAGGATGGTCTTGCCGCGCGCCAACGGCAACCGCCGCAAAATTCGACGCGCGCCGCAACCAGTGCAATACCATCCGCATCACAGGCCGATGCCGGGGGACGACCGCACGTATGACTTAACCCGGCACATTCGGCCTGCTTCGTACGATGCCGGTCTGGCCGCTGCTCGCCACGCTGGCCGTGCAGACGCTCGCCACCATGGCACTCTATTCCCTCCCCACCGTCGCGCCCGAGGTCGCCCGCGACCTGCAGGTCAACCCGACCCTGGTCGGCAGCTTTGTCGCCACCGCCTATGGCGTCGGGATCCTCTCCGCCCTGATCTCCCCCGGGTTGGTGCGCCGATACGGCGGCGTACGCGCCACCCAGGCCGTCCTGCTCGCGGCGGCCGGGATGCTGGCACTGGCGGCCCTTGGGTCCGGCGTGACCGGCCTCGCCCTGGCCGCCATCGTGCTGGGCCTTGGCTATGGCGCCGCCGCCCCCGCCAGCACCCACCTGCTCGTCCCGCAGACCCCCCGCCCCGTTTTCAACCTCGTCATGTCCCTCCGCCAGATCGGCGTCCCGCTGGGCGGGGTGCTGGCGGCCCTCATCCTCCCGCCGCTCTCGCTCGCCATCGGCTGGCGCGGCGCCATCCTCACGGAGCTCGGTCCCGTCCTGCTGCTGATGGTGCTGATGGAGATCCCCAGGCGCCGCTGGGACAGCGATCGCGAGCCGGACCGCCGCGTCTTTGGCCGTACCCTGCTGCAACCCTTCACCCTGCTGACCGACGCCCGCTTCCGCCGCCTGTCCGTCGCCGCATTCGTTTATTCCGGCCTCGCACTGTGCCTGGTCGCCTTCATGACCGACCAACTCACCCGCATCGTCAGGCTGGACCTGATAACGGCGGGCCAGATCCTGGCCGTCTACCAGATCTTCGGCTCCGCCAGCCGTCCCGTCTGGGGCTGGATCGCGGACCGCTTGCTGACCCCCGCTCAAACACTGGCCATCCTGGGCGCCGGCATGGCCGTGGCAGCCGCGCTCACCGCACTATACGGTCCCGCCTGGCCGGTGGCCGCGATCCTGCTGAACGCCGCGCTCGCCGGCTGCACCACCGGCGGCTACACCGGCGTCGCCTACGCGGAATACGCAGCCCTCGGCGGCGCGCGTCGCACCGAGGCCGCCGGGCTTGGCACCGCCATCATGTTCCTCGGCGCCACGGCCGTCCCGCCGCTGTTCGGCGCGGCTGTCACGGCAATGGGCGACTACCGCGGCAGCTACCTGATCGGCGCCGCCTTCGCCGCCATCGCCGCGACGCTGCTTGCCCTGCCGCACCGGCGATAACGCTCAATATGCGAACGTCCCAGCCGCGCGCAGACGGGCAACGATCGTGTCCGCTTCATTCAGATCAGGAAACACAAGCTGCTGGATCTGAGCATCATGCTCCCCGGCATAGTAGCGAGCCAGTGTGCCGCGCATCGTATCAGCCGCCGCAATGGCCGACCGTCCGCCAAGAACCTGTTGCCCCAGCAGCCCGAGCGCGAGGACCAATCCGCCACCCATCAGAAGCCCGGGACGCCGGGCAAACCCCCGCAGTGCCGGCGGCAAAATCAACGCCAGCAGACCGACATGCAACGGAGTCACCAGCATCGTGTAGCGCACCGGCAGTTCGACATCCGAGGTGAAGTGGGACCGCCCCACCGCCGCCAGAGCGGCACCGCCAAGCGAAAACAGGATCAACCCGGCTGCAATCCGATCCAGCCTGCTGATCGAATCTGCAACGGTGCAACGAACCACCGCCCAGGCTCCGGCCGCCAGCACGACTGTTCCGAACGCATACCCCGGCAAAGCCGCCACCCGGGACACCGGCAGCCCAAGATAGGCAGCCATATACGCCACCAGCTTCACCAAATGTTCGGCGGTCGAAACCGGCGCGACGCCCCCGGTCGAAGCGACACCGGACAGATACGCAAGCGAGTACAGCGCTCCTAACGCCGAGACCGCCGCCATCCACCGCCATCCCGCCCGACCCCGCCACGCTGCCCACAGCAGAACCGGCCAGGCCAGCAACCCTACAGCATTGGCAAAGCCCGCGCCGGCCGCCATCGCCACGGCGCAGCACCGGCGCACCGTGCCAAAAGACCGCGCCTCACCGGCGCCATCGAACAGCACAACCGCTCCGACGACAAACAGCACCGTCAACGGATAGACGCAGTTGACCGGGACACTACAATCGACCGCGTTCCCGGCTGTCAAAATCAGCATGGGACACAGCAGCACCAACACCCGGCGCGGACCTGTCGCCGGAACACCGCGCACAAACTCCACCGTCAGAAGAGCCGCCACGCCGACCAGCGCCACACTTCCGGCAGCCATGAATGCCAGCCCCGATGAACGGAACGCCGACGCATCCAGTGCAGTCAGCCCCCGGATCCAGACCAGCCGATGCTCATGGAAGAACGAAAACGCATAGGCAAGTATCCCGCCTGTCGCGGTGAATTGCCGGTAGGTATCCAGCCACGACAGCATGTCCATGAATGGCGCATGAATTCGCGTCGACCAGAAAACGAAAACAAACGCCAAGAAGTGCAGGATGGCGATACAGACGATGCCGGCGCCAAGACGCTGCTCCAGCCGCGACGCCGCCGCGTCCCGGCCTGTCGTCACCCGCTAGAGCCGCCCGCCGTCAACCACCCAAAGCTGGCTCGTGCACATCCGGCTGTCGTCCGCCGCCAGCCACAACACCATGCGCGCCACATCCGCCGGCACCAGCTTCGTCTTCAGGCATTGTGCCTTCAGCAGATTCTCTTCCGCCTCCGGCGTCAGCCACAGATCGATCTGCCGCTGCGTCATGATCCAACCCGGAATGACCGTATTGACCCGGATACCGAACGAACCTAAATCCCGAGCCATACCCTTGGTTAAACCTTCGACGGCGGCTTTCGCGGTGGTGTAGGCCGGCATCCCGCCCTGGCTCGTATGCCAGGAGATCGAGCCGAAATTGATGATCGACCCGCCACCCGCCGCCTTCATCATCGGCGCCACCGCCTGGATGGCAAAGAACTGATGCCGCAGGTTCGTCGCCATCCGCTCGTCCCAAAACTCGACCGTCACGTCCTCGTAACCATGCCGCTGATCATTCGCGGCGTTGTTGACCAGCACCGTGATCGCCCCCAGCCTGCGGCCAACTTCGGCGATGGCTGCCTGCAAAGCCGTGATATCGCGCAAATCGCAAGGCAGGAACAGCGGCGGCGGCAACCCCATCTCGTGCAACGAGGTAATCAGGCTCCCGCCCGCCTCTTCCGCCACATCCAGAAACGCCACCTTCGCGCCCTGCCGGGCAAACTGCGTGACTTCCTCCGCGCCGATCCCGCTCGCGCCCCCCGTCACCAGCACAACTCTATCCCTCAGGCTCGGATAACTCGCAAATACTTGAGTCACGAAGCTCTCCCCAGTATAATTTATTGCGATTGCAGCACCCTGCCACCTACAGACCCAATCGTTGCTTCAACGCCAGAAGCGATTTTTCAATCACATCGTGGGAGGTCCCGTCGATGTCGATCACGATCGGGTTCTCATCCGCCCCAGGCGCTTCCAGCGTCGCAAACTGACTGTCCAGCAGCGCCGGCGGCATGAAGTGCCCCTGCCGCGCCACCATCCGGCGGGAGATCAACTCTTTCGACCCCCTCGGATACAACAGCACCACATCCGACCGATCGCCGATCAGCACGGCTCGATACGCCCGCTTCAACGCCGAACAGGCAACCATCGCCGACACGCCCCGCGCCCGCAGTTCGTCCATCCGCGCAGCGATCGCCCGCAGCCACGGCCAGCGGTCCTCGTCGGTCAGCGGAGTGCCCGCCGCCATCTTCGCGACATTCGACGGCGGATGAAAATCATCCCCCTCCAGCAGCACCCAACCCAGCCGCCCCGCCAGTCCCGCCGCAATGGTGGTCTTGCCGCTGCCGGAGACCCCCATCACGACGACGATTGTCATGGCTAGTGCTTGCCCGGCTCGACGTGACCGCCAAAGCCGAACCGCATCGCCGACAGGATCTTTTCGGCGAACGTGTGCGACTGACGCGACCTGAATCGCGTGAACAACGACGCCGACAGCACCTCCGCCGGCACCGCTTCCTCGATCGCCGCCTCGATCGTCCAGCGCCCCTCGCCCGAGTCCTCGACCTCGCCGGTGAACGCCGACAGCTTTTCGTCATGCGCCAGCGCAATCGCCGCCAGATCCAGCAACCAGGAACTGACAACGCTGCCACGCCGCCAAACCTCGGCAATGTCGCCCATGTTCAGGTCGTAACGATGATCTTCCGGCAGCGCCTTGGAATTCTTGTTCTGCAGAATGTCGAACCCCTCGGCAAACGCCTGCATCATTCCGTATTCGATGCCGTTGTGCACCATCTTCACGAAGTGACCCGCCCCGATCGGACCCGCGTGGATGTAACCCTCCTCCGCCCGAGGATCGCGCCCCTCCCGTCCGGCCGTCCGCTCGATCTCGCCGATGCCGGGCGCCAGCGTCTTCAAGATCGGGTCGAGATGGTTCACCGCCTCCGTCTCCCCGCCGATCATCATGCAGTAGCCCCGCTCCAGGCCCCACACGCCGCCCGAGGTCCCGACATCCACATACCGCAGACCCTTCTCGGCCAGCGCCTTCCCGCGGCGGATATCGTCCTTATAGTAGGTGTTGCCACCATCGATGATGATGTCGCCCTTCGACAGCAGGCCCGACAGCGTGACGATCGTGTCCTCGGTGATCTTGCCCGCCGGCAACATCACCCACACCGCCTTCGGCGATCCCGACAACTTGCCCACCAGGTCCTTCAATCCACTCGCCGCGGTCGCGCCCTCTTTCCCCAGCCCTTCCACGGCGGCGGGATTGGCATCCCAAACCACCGATGAATGTCCACCACGCATAAGACGCCGGGAGATGTTGGCTCCCATCCGCCCAAGGCCGACGACACCGATCTGCATTGCTCCTGCTCCATCTCTCTGCGCCCGGGCTGGCTCGCCCCACGACGGGACGCAACCTGCCACAAGCGTCCCCGAAGGCAAGCCGCAGGAACCCGGTCGCGGGCATGTGGGCGGCGCCCGCATGGCAATTGTCACGCAACCGCCACCACCCCAGGCCACGCGCGCCCGGCAACCATCGCCTGTTGCCGCCGCCATCCAGGCAGTACATTTTCCTCGCTTGCGTCGTCAGGAACCACTCTCCCCCATGAACAGCGACACTGGATCCGAGGCATCCGATGGGTTGCCGCCGGACCGGCGGCTATTCGCCATGCTGTCGGTCGGCATCGCTGTCAGCATGGCGGTGCTGGACGGCTCGATCGCCAACGTCGCGCTGCCGACCATCGCCCAGCAGATGCACGCCACCCCCGCCTCCGCCATCTGGGTGGTGAACTCGTATCAGCTCGCCGTCACCATCAGCCTGCTCCCGCTCGCCTCCCTCGGTGACATCTACGGCCATCGCCGCGTCTATTGCTGGGGCGTGCTGCTTTATACGCTCGCCTCGATCGGCTGTGCGCTGTCCACCAGCCTGCCCGAGCTGGTAACCGGCCGGGTTATCCAGGGCTTCGGCGGCGCCGGAATCATGAGCGTGAACGGCGCCCTCATCCGTTTCATCTTCCCCCGGTCCCAGCTCGGACGCGGCATCGGCTACAACGTGCTGATCGTCGGCACATCCTCCGCCGCCGGCCCATCCGTGGCGGCCGCGGTCATGGCGGCGGCCTCCTGGCCATGGCTGTTCGCCATCCAGGTGCCGTTCGGCATCGTCGCGCTGACCATGTCGTTGCGCTATTTGCCGCACACCCCAAAGTCGCGCCACCCGTTCGACGTACAAAGCGCGGTGCTGAACGCCGTGACACTCGGCCTGTTCATCATCGGCCTGGACGGCATCGGCCATGGCGAGCAGCGCGGCCTCGTCGCGGTGGAGCTGATCGGCTGCGTGCTGGTCGGCTATGTCTTCGTCCGCCGCCAGTTGCACCTGCACCCGCCGATGCTGCCGATCGACCTGCTGATCCAGCGCCCGATCTTCGCATTGTCGGTGGCGACAGCAACCTGTACGCACGCCGCCGCGATCATCGGCCTGGTCGTGCTGCCATTCTACTTCCAATACGCCGGCGGCCTTACGCCGGTTCAGATCGGCGCGGTCATGACACCCTGGCCCGCCGCCGTGGTCGGTACTGGCGCCGATCGCTGGCCGCCTGGCGGATCGCTATTCGGCTGGCATCCTCGGCGGCCTCGGCCTGATGGTCATGGCCATCGGGCTGGTGTCGGTGATGCTGATGCCAGCCACCGCGGCCTGGCCCGACATCGCGTGGCGCCTGATCCTGTGCGGCGCCGGCTTCGGCCTGTTTCAATCACCCAACAACCGCCTGCTCCTCGGCAGCGCCCCGCCCGAGAGGGCCGGCGCCGGCAGCGGCATGCTGTCGACCTCACGCCTGGTCGGCCAGACGACCGGCAGCGCCATCGTCGCGATGGTCCTCGGCCTGACCCACGGCGGACCCAACTCGATCGTGCTTGCAACCCACATCGCCATCGGCATCGCCGCAGGATCGGCAACCCTGGCGATGGTCCTGAGCTGGCTGCGGGTCGTCGGCCGGTAGCGGACCTACACGTAGACAGCAAGAAAACCGCCGGGTCAGCGAATCCGCGGATCGGCTCAGACGGTTTAACCGCGTTCCACGGGCAAAAGAACTGAAGCGGCGTCCACGGTCGGTCAGGCGACCGAACGAGGCGTCACCTCCGCCCGAACCCGCGCCCCCAAGAAATCGGCGCGGTCGCCTTGTCGCGGAAGCGACGGATCATCGTGATACGTATTGCGTCTAACGCAGCGCGTCACGCCGCCCGCCGCAACATGAACCCGCCGCGATCGGACTGGCTGACGTAACCGCCCCACACCAGGGACGCCAGCACCGCCTCGATCTGCGGCAGCGCCCGCCGCCCCTGCCGGAACCGCGCGGCAATCGCGCCCGCCGCCAACGGCCCATCCGCCCCCGCCAGCATCGACATGACCGCCGCCGTCTGTCCCAGATCGCCGCTCGGAAATCCAGGCTTCGGCCCCGCCGGCGCGGCGGCAACATCGCGCATCGCCCCACCCGCCAGATCGAGCTGCACCTTGTCCGCCGCCGTCCCGTACCGAGGAATTCTGATAATCCGGCCGCAACCACCGCACCGTGCCGGCCGCTTCCTCCCGCACCCGCGCCCTGTTCAGCGCCACCAGCCGCGCCAGCACCTCCGCCTCCGGCAGATCGGCCGGCCAGCCATACGCAGCCGCGACAGCCTGATCGAGGCTGTCGTGATACTCCTTCAGGATCAGCACCAACCCGTCATCGAAAATCCGCCGGTCGTCCCCGTCCAGCACATCCGGACCGACGCCCGCGCGCAGCTTTTCCAGCACATTGTAGAGACCCGTCAGCGTCAGATGAGCGTGCCGCGCCAGCACATCCTTACGATGCCGGTCCAGCGAGTCCGCCACGGTCCTAATCCGGTGCTTCTGAAGATCGTCCGCCGCCGGAAACGGGAATGGATCGAAGCAGCGGGATTTTGAATAACGGGGATCGTTGCCCATCCCGAGCCAACCGCCGGAGCGTATCGCCCACGCAACATGGAAGCGGCTCGATAACGTCCCCAGGATGAAGCCGTCGTCAGACCCGATCGCCACCAGCATATTGTTTGGCAGAATGGTTTCATCCAGAAACTGAAAAACCCGATGCTTCGCCGTTCCGACCGTGACGATATACCGCCGCAGGCCATCGGTACAGCCACGCATCAGCGTATCGCGACGCCCAAACAACCACCAATTCACTCGCCGGTACTCTTCGTTGTTAGTGTCTCTTTCCGGCCTCACGTGTTCCAGGACGTGCTGATAGACCTCGGGAAACTGTGAGCGGACCTCCTCGGCGGAAAGCCCATCGAGGTCGATCACCATCACGTTGCGCGGCCGAGCCATCAGGTCCCGCCCGTTCCGATACGCCCGGATATGCCGGTCCAACCCCGGCCGCCGACCCAGCCCCAGATGCGCCGCTACCGTCGGCGTCACAATAAACCCCGCCCCATGCAACCTCGGTCGTCGCACCGGCCGGATCAGGCGGCGCGAGCCCCAGGACATCGCACAATTCATTGAGGAACATGACATAATTGGCCCGTTCCTGCCCGCCCTCCCGCCCTTGCCAACGGGCAATGAACCGCTCGATCCGCGCGCTGTCACTTTCCATGCGAACCCATCATGCCGCCACCCGCTCCATCCGCGGCCTTGAAGGTCGCAACCCCCACATTATAATAAACAGTATAACAAACCCCGAGCGCATCCATGGTCAAGCTCAAAGTCACAACCGTCGGCAGCTCCACCGGCGTCGTCCTGCCCAAGGAAGTCCTCTCGCGTCTCAACATCACCAAGGGCGACACGCTCTTCCTCACCGAAGACCAGGACGGCTACCGCCTCACTCCCTATGACCCGGACTTCGAGCGCCAGATGGGCCTGCTGCGCAAGGTCACCGCCGAACGCCGGAACGTCCTGAAAGAACTCGCCAAGTGACGGATGGGGCTCCGGCCAGGAACTGGGTCGGCGAAGCCGTCGCCCTGGCCGCCCACGCCGCGTTGATAGCCGATCTCGGTGGCTTGGCCGGCGTCAGGGACCGCAACGCCCTGGCATCAGCCCTGGCCCGCCCACACAACCTGTCAGCTTACGCCGAACCCGATATCGCCGACCTTGCCGCCGCCTACGCCTACGGCATCATCCGCAATGACCCATTCGCCGACGGGAACAAGCGAACAGGCTACGCCCTCGCGCTGGTGTTCCTCCTCGACAACGGCTTCGCGGTCACCGGAACCGATGTCGAGGCCGTTGAAGTGATCCTATCCGTCGCCGCCGGGACCACAACCGAGGCCGCCCTTGCCGCCTGGTTTCGCACCCACCTCCAGCCCGCGTAACGAAATCCTAGCCCTCCGCCGCAGCCTTCCGGGCCATGGCCTCCTCCGAGGAGGCCACCCCCCCGTGCGCCGCCGACCACGCCACCGGGTTCTCCAGAAACCGCCGGACCTCCGACAATGACAACTCGGCAAAATAGGGCCGGTCCTTGCAAGCCTCCAGCACGTCCCACCAGGTGCAAAGATGGTGCAGCGTAATGTCCATCTTCGACAAAGTCTCGAACGCCCCCGGAAACACCCCGTAGAAGAACACCACGAAGGCGTGGTTCACGATCGCCCCGGCGTCCCGCAGGGCATTGGCGAAGCGGATCTTTGACTGACCATCGGTCGTCAGGTCCTCGACCAGCAGCGTCCGCTTGCCGACCGGCACATCGCCTTCGATCAGAGCATTCTGCCCGAACCCCTTCGGCTTCTTCCGCACGTACGACATCGGCGCGTTCATCCGGTCGGCGATGAACGCCGCGAACGGAATCCCCGCCGTCTCCCCGCCGGCGACCGTCTCGATCGTCTCGAATCCGACATGCCGGTCGATCTTCTCCACCGCCAGGTCACTGATTTTTGACCGCGCGCGGGGGAAATAGATGATCCGCCGGCAATCGATATAGACCGGCGACTTCCAGCCGGAGGTGAACGTATACGGCTCCTCCGGCCTGAAATTGACCGCCTTGATCTCCAACAGGATGCGCGCCGCTGTCAGGGCCGCATCGCGGTCCCATTCGGTTGCGGCGGCGGTTGTGTGGGCGGGTCTGGCCATCGAAGGAACGGTCCTTTGTCGCGCGTGAGCCACGACGATAGCCGATCGAACAACGCCGCGACAGTCCCGCGGCATCGCGCAAATGTGCCGTCCCTGACGGAAGCGATCCGTCTAGGTTCATTCCCCGACACCTTCCACGGCGGGATTCCAGCTGATTCCATGACCCTGGCGCAGCAAACAACGACGCGGGCAAAGCGGCCTCGCGCGGAAGGCCGCGGGTCGTTGGGACGCAAGGACGCCATCCTGCTGCCGCTGATCTTCATCGGGACGATGCTGTTGCTCCTGGTCGGGGGAGAAATCACCACGCGCATCCTCTTTCCGCAGGATGACGCCGTGGAGCCTTGCGAAATGCACACCGCGGCCGGTTACCGGTACAAGCCGTTCTGCACGTCCCACACAAAGGTCTGGGAAGGGCCCTGGATCACCCAGCATTTCAACGACTGCGGCTACCGGACGGCTGAATCATGCGCGCCTCGTCCTGCGGGGTCGCTGCGCGTGGTCGTCGTTGGCTCCTCGACGTCGCGCGGCGCATTGGTGAACTACAACGACTCGTTCGCCGCCCGTGCATCCGCGGTGCTGTCGAAACGATGCGGCGGGACCGTCGACTTCCAGAACCTGGGCACCGAACCGTCTGATGTGAACCGGATCGACCGGAGGATTCCCGAGATCCTGGCTCTGCATCCTGCCGCCATCGTCATGACGATCGGCGACTTCGACATTGCCCACCTCAAAGACCCGCCCCAAGTCGCTGAGGAAGAACAACCGTTCCGCTTCACCCTGCACAGCGTGGTCAACACGCTGCGGGAAAGCCGGCTGTTCCTGGTGATGCAGTATTATTTGTATCGAGATCCGGCGTTTCAGATCCGATCCTTTTTGCTGAGCGGCGATTCGGCGAACTATGTCCGGACCCCTCTGAGTGAGGCATGGCAAGCCCGCGTCGCGAACTTTGGGGACCTGCTGGACCGGATCACGGCCCAGACCCGGCCGGCGCACGTTCCGCTACTGGTGTTCTATACGCCGGGGCGCGCGCAGGCCGCACTGGCACGGGCGCCGGATCGACCTCCCGGCGTGGATCCGTTCGTGCTGCAGGCGGCCTTGCGCAAGGTGGTCAGTGCCCATGGCGCCACCTTCATCGATTCGACACCGGCCTTCGCCGCCGCGCCCGATTTCCAGGATCTATACTACCTGACCGACGGGCATCTCACCGCCGGTGGTCATGCCGCGCTGGCAGGCGTGGTGGAAAATGCGTTGGCTGTCGGAACCTGCTTTCAACCGCTGTTCACAGAAGGAGCCGAACGGATGAACGTGCCATCGGTGCAGTTCCTGCTGTTCGCCCTGGCCGGGGCGGCTGTCTTTAACGTTTCCCGATCACAACGGTGGCACGAGGCCGTCTGGCTGGTCCTGAACCTGGCCTTCGTTGCCAGCTTTGTCCGCAGCCCCTGGCCGCTGCTGCCATTCGCTGCCTTTCTCGCGGTCGGTTACCTGGGCCTGCAAGCCGCGATGACCAAGCGCGCCTGGATGGCCCCCGCCGCGATAATCACTGTGCTGATGCTGTTCATCTGGCTCAAGCGCTACAGCTTCATTCCGCCCGAAGCACTGTTGCCCGTGGGCTACATGACGATCGGCCTGTCATACGTGTTCTTCCGGGTCATGCATCTGGTGATCGACGCCGGGCAGGGCGCGGACGAACGCATCGGCATCCTCCGCTACCTGAACTTCACCCTGAACTTTCCGGCGTTCATTTCGGGCCCAATCCAACGGCGCGAAGACTACGAGGCCAACAGCAATCTTCCGCTCGACATCACCGACATCGGCAAGGCCGCCTGGCGCATGGTGCTTGGCGCGTTCAAGGTCCTGATCCTGTCTGCGGCTTTGCACGCCTGGCAGCAGGATCTTCTCGCCGCTTTCAGCCCAGAGCAGCCGTTGCCGCAGCGCGTGCTGAACGGCGCCCTGATCGTCGTGCTCTACGCTTTGTTCCTCTATGCAAACTTTTCCGGCTACACCGACTTCGTCATCGGCATCGCCCGCCTGTATCGCCTGCGCCTGCCGGAGAACTTCGACCAACCCTTTGCCGCGACGAACTTCATCGACTTCTGGAGCCGATGGCACATCTCCTTGTCGCAATGGCTGCGCAGCTACGTCTTCAACCCGCTGCTGATGACCTGGATGCGCCGCCGTCCGTCCGCCCGGCGCAAGCAGTATCCCGCGGTCGTTGCGTTCTTCGTCACGTTCTTCCTGGTCGGCGCCTGGCACGGCCAGACCTCGGAGTTTCTCTTTTTCGGCCTGCTGCAAGGCGGCGGTGTTGCCGGAAACCGTCTTTACCAGGTCGCAATGACCCGCCGCCTCACCCCTGCCGGCTACGCTCGGCTGAGCGACAACTTCCTTTACCGCGGGCTGTGCCGGGGCCTGACATTCATCTGGTTTGCCTTCACCCTGCTATGGTTCTGGGCAACATGGTCGCAAATCGGCGCGATGGCACGAAATCTCGGCCCGCTCGGCGCGATACTCGCCATCCTGGCCTCGGTGCTGAGTGCCAGCATCGTGCTTGCGGTCCCGGACGCGCTGGGCCGTTACGGACACGTGATCGGAAACGTATTGCGATCCAGATACACCCGCACCGCCTTCGCCTCCGCGATGATCCTGACGATGACGGTCGCCGCGCTGGTTCTTCGCATGTCGTCGCCGGAGATCGTTTACAAGCAGTTCTAGGCGCCGGCTGACACCTACCCGGCCGCGACGATTTCGGCGATGGCCGATCCGACATCGGCGGTGCCCGCCTGACCGCCCATGTCCCGCGTCTTGGGTCCGGTGTCGCGCAGCAACGTTTCGATTGCCGTCACGATCGCCGCCCCGGCATCGACCTCGCCCAGATGTTCCAGCATCAGCGCCGCCGACCAGATCTGCCCGATCGGATTGCAGATGTGCTTGCCGGCGATGTCCGGCGCCGACCCATGCACCGGCTCGAACATCGAGGGATAAACTCGTTCCGGATTGATGTTGCCGCCGGCCGCGATGCCGATCGACCCCGCGATCGCCGGCCCCAGGTCGGAAAGGATATCGCCGAACAGGTTCGAGCCCACAACGACATCGAACCAGTCCGGGTGCTGCACGAAATGCGCGCACAATATATCGATATGATACTGATCGGTCTTGACCTCGGGATACTGCGCGCCCATCGCCGCGAACCGCTCATCCCAGTACGGCATCGTAAAGGTAATGCCGTTCGACTTGGTCGCCGAGGTCACGTGCTTCTTCGGCCGTGTCATCGCCAGCTCGAACGCGTATTTCAGGATCCGGTCAGTTCCTTTGCGCGTCAGCACCGTCTGCTGCGAGACGAACTCGCGGTCCGTGCCTTCAAACATCCGCCCGCCCACGGACGAATACTCGCCCTCGGTATTCTCCCGCACGACATAGAAGTCGATGTCCGCCTCGGTCCGCCCTGCGAGAGGCGTGCGCACCCCCGGCATCAGCTTGCATGGCCGCACATTGGCATACTGGTCGAACCCACGCCGGATCGGGATCAGCAGGCCCCAGAGGGAGACATGATCCGGCACCCCCGGCCACCCCACTGCCCCCAGCAGGATCGAATCCGACTTCGCAAGCTGGTCCAGCCCATCGTCCGGCATCATCTTGCCGGTGTCCTTGTAGGTCTCGCACGACCAGTCGTAGTGCGTCAGGTTCAGGTCGAACCCGAATTTCCTCGCCGCGGCATCCAGCACCTTCAGCGACTCCGGCACGGTCTCCTTGCCGATGCCGTCGCCGGGCAGCACGGCGATATTGTGGGTGCGGGTCATGGCGTGGTTTCCTCCGTCAAGTCGGCATCAGGGATAACCGAGCGGGACGGGGCCGCCAAGTGCGGGCCGTGCCCTGATCACCGCCGTTCATCGACCGACTGGATGACAACCTTGTCGCGCTCGACGATCCTTCGGAACTGTTCGCTCGTCGTGGCCCAGTCCAGGATGTCGACACGGAACGGCAGATCGGAGGCGGAAAAATCCTCCCGCATCGCCCCGCCTATGTCGAACGGCAACGGCGTTTCAGAAATGATCGCAAGATCGAGATCGGAATATGTCCGAGCGGTTCGCTTCGCGCTGGATCCGACGCCCAGGCGATGCCGTCCGGCACGTGGCGGCGGAGCGGGAGCTTATTCGACCCGTATAGGCAGCCGCGCCTCTGCCCTATATCTCTGTCACGAACCGCCGCCGGACGCTGCCCATGCACATCGCCACCTCCCCCGCCTTCAAGGAAAACGCCACCAAGGCGCTGTCCGACGCCGGACTGCAGAAAGCCCTCGCCCGCTCCGGACCCAGCTTCATCGCCCGCCGAGCGGCCGCCGCCGCCGCCCTGCCGGAGTTCGAAACCCTCCGCGATGAGGCGCGTGACATTAAAAACCATGCGCTGGCCAACCTCGACTTCTATCTGGAGACCTACGAGGCCAACGTCATCAAGTCCGGCGGCAAGGTCCATTGGTGCTCCACCGCCGAGGACGCCCGCGCGGCCGTGCTGAAAATCTGCCAGGACGCCGGCGCGCGGACCGTCACCAAGGGCAAGTCCATGATCGGCGAGGAAATCGCCATCAACGACCACCTGGAAGCCAATGGCATCGCGCCGATCGAGACCGACCTCGGCGAATACATCATCCAGCTCCGCCACGAGCTGCCAAGCCACATCATCGCCCCCGCCTTCCACCTGAACATGGAGGACTGGGAAACCGCCTTCCGGAAAGCCCACACCGACCTGCCCGCCGATCGCTCCCTGTCCGAACGCACCGACATCCTGATCGAGGCGCGAACCAAGCTGCGGGCGAAGTTCCTGGCGGCGGATGTGGGGATCACGGGTGCGAACTTCCTGATCGCCGAAACCGGCAGCAGCGTCATCGTGACGAATGAGGGCAACGGCGACCTGACGCAGACCCTGCCGAAGGTACACATCGTCCTGGCCAGCATCGAGAAATGCGTTCCTACCCTGGAGGACGCGACCTCCCTGCTGCGGGTGCTGGCGCGATCGGCCACGGGCCAGGACTTCTCGGTCTATACCACCTTTTCGACGGGCCCTCGCCGTTCGGCCGATCTCGACGGCCCTTCGGAGTATCATGTTGTCCTTATCGACAACGGCCGCTCCGCGATGTTCGGTTCCGAGTTCCAGGAGATGCTGCGTTGCATCCGCTGTGCGGCCTGCATGAACCACTGCCCGGTTTATGGCGCGGTCGGCGGCCACGCCTATGGCTGGGTCTATCCCGGCCCGATGGGGGCGGTGCTGACTCCAACCCTGATTGGCGTTGACAAGGCGGGGCACCTGCCCAACGCCTCGACCTTCTGCGGCAAGTGCGAATCCGTCTGCCCGGTCCGCATTCCACTGCCCAAGCTGATGCGCCACTGGCGCGAGCGCGAGTTTGAACGCCATTTGACCCCCGGGGCCGCGCGCGCAAACCTTGCCGCCTGGGCCTTCCTCGCCCGGCGCCCGGCGCTGTATCGCCTGGTAACCCGAACCGCCGCGTTCGGCCTGGGCCTGATGGGCCGGCGCCGCGGCCGGTTCGGCTGGCTGCCTTTGGCCTCCGGCTGGACCAAGGGCCGTGACCTGCCGGCGCCCGAGGGCGATACCTTTTTCGGCCGCTATGCACGGGAACAACGCGGCAAATGAGCAAGGAAGCCATCCTGACGGCGATCCGGCGCGGCCTGAAACGCGGCCCGCTTCCCGCTGAGCAGGCCGCCATGCTGCGTGAACGGCTCGTTCGGCACGCGCGTCATCCGATCCCCGCCCGCTCCCGCCTGCCGCACGACCAGCAGGTCGACCTGTTCGTCCGCAATGTCGAGAAAGAGTTCGGCACCGTCGTTCGGGTCCACGACGCCGGCTCGGTTCCCGCGGCCATCGCCGACTACCTGGCCGCGCAAAACAAGCCCAGCCGCTTTGTCATGGCGCCGCATCCGGATCTGCAGGCCATCCCCTGGTCGAACCGCCCCTTGCTGGAAATCCGTCAGGGCCGCGCCGAGGCGACCGACGCCGTCAGCGTTCAGCACGGCTTCGCAGGGATCGCCGAGACCGGTTCGCTGATGCTGCCCAGCGCGCCGGAGCGGCCCACCACGCTGAACCTGCTCGCCGACACCGCCATCGTTGTATTGCGCACCTCCGCCATGGTGGGCGCTTACGAGGAAGCCTGGGACAGACTGCGCGCAGAAGTCGGCGCGATGCCGCGCAACGTGATGATCGTTACCGGCCCGTCGCGATCGGCGGACATCGAGCAGACCCTGGAACTCGGCGCGCACGGCCCGCGTAACCTGCACATCGTGCTGATAGAAGATGTGGTGGAGACCGCCACCGGCGTTGTAGCCTGATTCGCCCCGGCGACTCCCGTCAGGGTCACGCGCAGGACCGGGTTCCCCGCAGAACCCCGCTCAAGCACCCTGACCGCCACAATCACCGGCGACAGCCAGAAATCGACGCTTGATTGGCGCCACGCTGCCAGCGCCATCCGGCACCTATCAACCGAACCTCAGCCGCGACATCCGGAGTTCGTAGCAGCCCAGGGCATCAACACCTTGTTGGGAGGCGTTTGCTGTCTCGCGTTAATTTCCTGGCGACCTCATTCAGCGCCTTGATGCGCAGCGTCTCGATCCGGCGTTCCGATTGGGGGAGGCCGGGCAGGCCGGCGGAGAACTCCCGCGCGACGTAGTTCATGGCCGCGGCCCAGGCGAGGCGGCGATCTTTCCCGGTTGCCGGGTTGGGGGGCCTCGGGCGCGGCATGGGGGTTGGCCGGGTGGTTTCCTCCGTGGCTTCCTGGGCGGCTTCCTGGGCGGCTTCCTGGGCGGCTTCCCGGGCTGCGATGGCGGGCATGATCGTGGGATTCTGAAGTGCGGCGGGGGGTTCCGGGTCCCCGGCGCGGGCGGCGGCTGGTTTGGCGCTGATTTCATGGGGAGGAAGCGGCGCGGCGGCGGTTGCGGATCCGGGCGCGGCGGCGGTTGCGGGGATTTCGGGCGCGGCGGCGGTTGCGGATCCGGGGGCGGCCGCTTCCTCCTGGGCTTTTTCGGCTTCGACGTTGGCCGCGGCGCGGGCGATGAGGCCGGTGGTCTCGGCCAGGGCGTCGAGCAGTTCGGCCTGGCGGAGGGCCTCATTGGGGTCCGGTTCGGTGTTCGCCGGCGGGTCGTAGGCGGGGTCGCCTCGCTGCTGGGCGAGCATGGCGTTGGCGCGCTGGCACGAGCGGCTGAGGCCGTTGGCGTTGCCGCGCAGGCGGAGCTTCTGGTTCACCGAAGCGGCTGGTCCGGCCGACAGGCGCAGCGAGTCCAGCGAGGTGACGCTGAAGCCGACGATCTGCGCGGCGGACAGCAGTTCCGGCTCACCGCGGGTGCGGTAGGCGTCGATCGCCTGGCGCGCGGCGGCGGTGGCGAGGCTGATGTCGGTCAGGCCGCCGGCCATCAGCAGCGGCGCGATCATGCTGACGATGAAGCCGATCATCAGGTTGTCGTCGTTGTGGGGCGTGGTTGTCATTCGATCAGGTCACCGGTGCGGAAGCGTGGAACCGAGGGGAGTTTCCTGATGCCGCGGCGCATGTTTGCCTCGTATTCGCGGCGCACGCGCAGCACCAGGCGGCGGGCGATGTAGGCTTCCTGCTGGGGGGTTGGTTCCTCCGGCACGATGATGCCGCCGCCGGGCAGGATGCCCTCGGTGTTGGCGAGGTCGAGGCCGGCGTTGTCTTCCTCGGCTTGTGCCAGGGCGCGCATGTGGTCGAACGCGGCGACCTGATCGAGGGTCCAGATGACGGGCGCATGCGGTTCGCCGGGGCTGTTCGGGTCGGCGGCGGCGCGCGCGGCCCACGCCGACGTGGCGAGGTTGCAGTCCAGGCGGTCCCATTCCCGCGACGGCGGGCGTCCGATGGGGATGGACAGCGGCCTGGCCTGGCGGCGTTCCAGGGCTTTCAGCAGGGTATCGAAGGTGCGTGCCGCGCTGGCGGCGGTGGTCATGTGGCGGGTGCTGTCGCCGCGCGGGCGGTGGTGGTTCATGCCGAGGCGCCAGCAGGCGGCGGCGGCGTGGTAGGCGGACAGCGCCTGGACGCCGAGCATGACCTCGATCTCGTCGCGTGGGTGGAGGGCGGCGAGGCCGAGCAGGGCGGACTGCATACGCCGGTTCGCCCAGTGGTCCGGCTCGCCGGTTTCGAGCGGGAGTGTGCGGAAGAGGGTTCGGACGCACTCGATCATGAAGTCGGGTTGGATGGGGCCGTTGGCGTCGAAGATGGCGAAGCGGTCGTAGGGGTGCTGGGGGCTGTCCGTTGGGTCTGGGGTTGGATCGGGTTTTGGCAGTTTGGGCATGCGGTCCGATGTCTGGCTTAGATGTTCGTGTTATGTTCTAAATGGGCGTGCAGATGGGGGGTGGGTTGGTAGGTTGCAAGGGGGATTGATCGTGAGAGGGCGCTAATGGCGGGTGGCGCGCTGCTCGTTCCGTTCGGCTTCCGGCGCCGAGGGGGAAATCCGCGACGGAATCGTTCTTCATTTCGCTGGTCTAATCTCCGGGCGCCCATGCAGCGCCAAATATTCGATCTGATTGCGTTCTAGTTTGATTTTGTATCGAACTGGTTCCTGGTCAGATAGAATTACCGGCAATTTTTTGTCATGACAGCCGGTTCAAAGCACCATCCAGGAATTCGACGATTGCCGCCGAGTCAGACACCGGCTGGCGCTCGCCAAATGACACAGCCGCTGCACGCGCTTCCAACAATGCGGTCCGCGCCCTGACCGCATCCCCCTGCGCTTCCGCAAGGCTGGCCAGGTTGATGAAACTGATGGCCAAATCGCGGCGGGCTTCCGGCGTGTCGAGTTCGGTGGCCAGCGCGCGGCGGATGTCCAGGCTTTCGCCGAACAGCCGCTCGGCGGCGGCGAGGTCGCCCTTGGCGCGGGCGGCGTTGGCGACGTTGTCCAGCGACACCGAGACGTCGCGGCGGGCTTCCGGCGTGTCGAGTTCGGTGGCCAGCGCGCGGCGGATGTCCAGGCTTTCGCCGAACAGCCGCTCGGCGGCGGCGAGGTCGCCCTTGGCGCGGGCGGCGTGTTTTGCGATCGGCGTTGTCAAGCTTGCGATGGAGAACGGCTGGGATGCCGGTTGGAAGATGGGATTCTGGGAAGGGCATTCCAGTTGCGTTACCATCCCAGTCTTAGCCGCTCACCACCTTCACCGGGTATTGGATGGCGTGACGATCGGATGAGATGAAGGCTGCACCTTCAGATATTGCTTGCGCGATCAGCAGATGGTCGAATGGATCGCGGTGATGCATCGGCAGTCCGGCGAGGGTTTTCAGATGCGCTCGATGGATTGGTAGCGCAACGAAGCCTTGCTGATCGGCGGCCGACGCGATTTCCTCGACGTCGGCCGACAGTTTCCCGATCCGGTGCTTGACGGAGAGTTCCCACAGAGAAACGACACTAACGAGGATCGTATTGGCCGGTTCCGCAATTACCGCCCGAGCCTGGCGACCTAGGCGGGGATCGTCAGCGAGCCACCAAAGCAACGCATGCGTGTCGAGGAGACATTTCAAGTCTCCTCACCTTCCATCGCCGCAAGGATTTCGGCTGGAAGCGTATCGAAGTCGGGCGCGATGCGGATCTTGCCGCGCAGCGCGCCGGGCGCGCGGCGGTCAGGCTGGGGGATCTGGGGCGGACGGAGCTCGGCGACGATTTTGTCGTGGGAGGTGACGACGAACGACGCTCCGTCCTGAACCTGGCGCAGGAAGCCCGTCAGATTGTCGCGTAGTTCCCGGACGCCAATGCGCCTGGGCAGCGCGGACCCTGGGTTTGGGTAGAGAGACACATAGTGCTCCTAGTTGTGGACGCGATTTATGTACAGAATTCGCGAAGTCAATGGTTGTCGAGCCTGGCGTGGGCAGCTTCGGCGCCTCCGCCATGAGCGCCTCCGGCGAAGGGCTAGATGCTGGCCTATCTCTGGCTGCTCGGGTGCGTCGAAGGTGCGTGCCGCGCTGGCGGCGGTGGTCATGTGGCGGGTGCTGTCGCCGCGCGGGCGGTGGTGGTTCATGCCGAGGCGCCAGCAGGCGGCGGCGGCGTGGTAGGCGGACAGCGCCTGGACGCCGAGCATGACCTCGATCTCGTCGCGTGGGTGGAGGGCGGCGAGGCCGAGCAGGGCGGACTGCATGCGCCGGTTCGCCCAGTGGTCCGGCTCGCCGGTTTCGAGCGGGAGTGTGCGGAAGAGGGTTCGGACGCACTCGATCATGAAGTCGGGCTGGATGGGGCCGTCGGCGTCGAAGATGGCGAAGCGGTCGTAGGGGTGCTGGGGGTTGTCCGTTGGGTCTGGGGTTGGATCGGGTTTTGGCAGTTTGGGCATGCGGTCCGATGTCTGGCTTAGATGTTCGTGTTATGTTCTAAATGAGGCTGGAGATTGGGGGTGGGTTGGTAGGTTGCAAGGGGGATTGGCGCCTTATGAATCAGGGAGAAACGATCGGCGGGCCTGTCGCTCCCGGAGCTTGATCCTCGTCGATGACGACGAGGCCACCGAGGCGCCAGCAGGCGCGTGAGGTGCGGGACCACGGCGCGCGAGCCGCAAGCGAGCATCGCGCGAGACGGGCGCTGGAATAATTCCGGTGTTTATACGTCAGTTGCTCGCTTTCGGCGCTTACCAATGTCGCAGGCAGTGTAGCAAAGGCCTGACAGCCAACCGCCGAAAGAGAGTTGTATCGTGCAGAGTCCGTTCGCTATCGCCTCCATCGTTGCCGGGTGCTCGTTTGGAGCCGCGCTGGCAGGGATGGTTCTGCACGTGACACTGCCAGACCGTCATCTCGAACTCGGACTCCAAGGATGTGGTGAAGCTGGTGATGGGGCTGGTCGCCACGATGTCGGCGCTGGTGCTCAGTCTGCTCATCTCGTCCGCGAGCAGTTCCTATAACCAGCAGAGTGGCGACCTGAAGGCGCTGTCGGCCGAGGTCATCCTGCTCGACCGGACGCTGGAACTTTACGGGCCTGGTGCGAAAGCGGCGCGGGATGGGCTGCGCGACGTCGTCCGGCAAGTGCATGACCAGATCTGGGCGCCGGATGGCGTACGGCCCGAGGACCTCGATTCGGCGGAAACGCAAACTGCCACGAAAGCCAATATCGGGCAGTTGGAGAACCTTTCGCCTGACACCAACCTGGAACGGATGATGCAGAGCCGGGCGCTGCAGGAGTTGGAGACTATCGCGCGGTCGCGGCTGCGGATGTTCGAGCAGCTTGGCGGATCGATCTCAACGCCGTTCCTGATCGTGCTGATGTTCTGGATCAGCGTATCGTTTCTCGGTTTTGGTCTGTTCGCGCGCGCCAACGCGACTGTTACCGTTGCGCTGCTGATCGGCGCGGTCTCGGTCGCGGGCGCGATATTCCTTATCCTTGAATTGAACGAGCCCTACCGCGGCATCATGCGAATATCGGATGAGCCGTTGCGCAACGCGATGGCGCAAATCGACCGGTAGCCGGCGACCGGCACCCGCGCGGCCGGTTAAGCCAGCCGCCGGCGCCCATTCCCCCGCGAACCGCCGCTCCGCTCCACCAGAGCCGCCGCCGGACTTGCCCACGCGATAACCACCCTTTGCTGCTATGGTTTGCACAAAGTGGGTCGCGGCCTGCCGCGCCGCTGAACCAAGCCGCGATCGCACACCCGCAGCAGCCGCGCGATTCCGTGGATTCTTCCGCCCGCGCGCCGTCCTGTGTCTCCTTCGCCACACTGTTTCGGAATTGCCATGCCGCAGCGCCGAAGCGGGTTGCGGGGAGGTGAAGCTCCGTTCATTAATTTGCGTCAGGTCTGGCTGCCCTCCGCCTGTTCGCGGGATAGACGGGCGGGGCCTCAGGGAACGCGCCGGAGCGCCGGTGAAACAAGGAGGATTTTCATGCGTAAGCTTCTTCTGGCCAGCGCGGCCATTCTGGGAGCGACCGGCGGTCTGGCGCTCGCCCAGACCACGCCGAACCCCTCACAGGGACAGTTGATCGGCCCTTACGGCGCCGGCCCTGCCGTCACCAACAACAACAATGGATGGGGCGTTGCCAACACCCCATCGGGCAGCGTGGCCGCCGGTCCTCTCAGCACCCTTGTCGCGCCAAACGTTGTCGCGGTTCCCATCCCTGGCACCATCGTGATCCGCCTCAATGGCCGTGTTGAAACAGACTTTGGGGCGGTCTTCACCAGCGCTGATACCGGCAGGAACATGGTCACTCCCGCGGGACAGCCATCCTACAACGCTGTGTCGGTCCCGAACGGCTACAAGCTCAACCCGCTCGGCATCGGCGCCTATGTGCGCCTGTATCCGGGGTTTGACGGCGTCACTTCCAATGGCCTGCGCTACGGCGCCGCGGTCGAGCTTCGGCAGAATTTCGGCGCTGCCGACCGGCCCTATGCAGCAACCAACTCGACCGGTGGCTCGGCCCTGAGCCCAAGCTCAAACTCCAGCACGCAAACCGTCTTCGTGCGTCGCGCCTTCGGCTATGCCGCGACGGATAAAGCCGGCCTGCTGCGTTTCGGCACGACTGATGGCGTTATCGGCCTCTTCGACCCGTGTATCTTCACGTCGCAGTGCTACGACGCCGGCCAAGGCCAATTCAACGGCGGCAGCATCCAGGCGTTCGGCCCGACCAATCCGGTCGGCATTCCGTTCGTCTGGCTGGCACAGGCCGGCGCAGAGTATGACAACGCCAAGATCGTTTACCTGTCACCGCAGTTGTATGGGTTCGACCTCGGCGTGCAGTATGCGCCCAACATGGGCAATATTTACTCTGAAGGTTCGCTAGGCGTGGGCTGCACCCAGGCCGGACCGACATGTATTGCCGCATCGTCCGGTAACGATCCGACCCGCTGGCTCAATCAGGTCGCCGTTGGTCTGCGCTACATGCACAACTTCGGTGCCGTCGACTTCAAGACCTACGGCTTCTACGAAGCTGCCGGCAAGGAGTCCCTGACGACCACTGGGTATTCGTCGGTCAACGCGGCACGGCTCGGCTCGCTGGGTGGCAGCGCGCTGTATCGGAACGGCGCAGCTGGCGTCGCCGCGGGTTCCGGCACGCTGCCCTACGACAACCTCAGCTTCTACAAGGCTGGCGTGGCCCTTACCGCATTCAATATCACCGCGGCGGCCGACTACATCGGTGGTGCGGTCAATGAACAGTTGAACATGCGGCCAACGGGCGGCGCGTCGATGAACGCGGTCGTGACCGGTCTGACTTACGCCAACGGTCCGCTCACCGCCGGTATCGAAGTCGGGCTTGTCTACGATCAGGGTGATGCGCGCCTGACCGGCATCACGCAGCGCCGCCAGGAGGAGTTCGAGGTCGGTGGGGCCTACAAGGTTGCGCCGGGCTTCCAGGTGGCAGCGTCTTACCAATACACCTATCGTTACCAGGGCGGATTTAACTTCAACACTGGCGCGTTGGGCGTGACCCAGGCAGCCAAGGGTCAAGGTGTCATTTTGTCGACAATCTTCACCTGGTAACGACGACTCATCTGGCCTAGCGACAGAAGCGGCGGGGCAATGCTCCGCCGCTTTTTCGTTGACGTCTCACAAGAAGCTTCTTAGCCCGTCAAGATTGGTAATTGCTGACGGATACGCCTGGGGTTAAAGGCTGTGCCGGAACGCACGCGACTCCACGGGAAAAGATATCGACCATGCTACGGAACCGGCTTAGCGAGTTGACGATTGCCACGGCATTGACGGCCGGGTTGGCGCTGGCTGGCTGCTCGCAAACCAAGCCAAACCCGACACCGGGCAACTTCATGGGTCTGGGCAGCGGCTCGCCGGGCGACCCGTCCACGACCCGCATGGGCGGCGACGACAGCGGCGTCATCTTTGGCGTTAGCAAAGGCGCCAGGGACCAGGGCGGTGGTGGCGGTGGCGGACCGGGCACCGGCATCGGCGTCAACGCCTTCCTGTGGCGCGGTGCGCTCGACACCATTGCCTTCATGCCATTGTCGTCGGCTGATCCCTTTGGCGGGGTGATCATCACCGATTGGTACCAGCCGCCGGGCACCGAAGGTGAGCGGTTCAAGGCCACCATCTACATCCTCAGCCGCGACCTGCGCAGCGACGGCGTGCGGGTCAACCTGTTCCGCCAGGTCGACCAGAACGGCCAATGGGTCGACGCGGCGGTTTCGCCATCCACCACCGCCGATATCGAGAACAAGGTGCTGGAACGTGCCCGCCGCATGCGGGAGCAGCTGCAGGCGAGCAGTTAACCGGATCGCGACGGGAGGCGGGTGCGAGCATCCCGTCGCACCGCAACGGCCAATGCCCACGCTCCGTCCGGCCTGGAATGAAAGCTGAGGCGACACTCGCCGCCTGGACAAAAAAATGGCGGCGCTTTTGGCGCCGCCAAGTTTAGGGAGGAAACGTCCAAGAAGCAGACAGTGCGGTCAAGGACCGCATTGCTGCGCTGCAACATGTAGTCGAGAGGGCCATTGGGCGCAAGGTCTTTTTTGCACCGCAGCATGAGGCATCGGTCCATCGTTTATTAGCTCTTTGTAATGCTCCAGAAAACGCGCTGCCGGCGTTGCATCGGTCGCCGGATGGGGGCTAGCAAGACGCCCCAGATTCCCCGTGACCCCGATTCGGGCCGCTCGGGGGCACCCCAATGTTCGGCGTCGCCGGCCGCTTCTCGGACGCCAGTCAGCCGAACGCCCCTTCCGCCGATAGGAGATACGCGATGAAAACCTGGACCCTGACCTGCCTCGCAGGAACTCGCCCTGCTGGCCGCCTGTTCGTCCAAGGACTCGACGACGGGCGCCGGGGCCGGCACCGGTGGTGCAACTGGCGCGGGCGGCTACGTCGGCGCGGCGGGAGCCGGAGCCAATGCGGCCGGCCATGGCGCGCCCGGCAGCGAGGAGGATCTGGTCCAATCGGCCGGCGACCGTATCTTCTTTGATACCGACCGGAGCAGCCTGACGCCGGAGGCGCAAGCCACGCTGGACCGACAGGCGAACTGGCTGCGGCAATATCCGCAGGTCAGCGTCTGGGTCGCCGGCAACTGCGATGAACGCGGCACGGAGGAGTACAATCTCGCGCTTGGCCAGCGGCGCGCCAATGCCGGCCGCGACTACCTTGTTGCGCATGGCGTTGATCGCAGCCGGATCGAGACCATCAGCTACGGCAAGTCCCGCCCGATCGACCCTGCCTCCACGCCCGAGGCATGGGCGCAAAACCGGAATGACATCACGTCGGTGAAGTAGCGCCAAACGCTCATTGCATCAGCCCGGCGCTTCCCGTGGTCAGCAGGTGCAGGCCGGTGCAGCGCTGTGGGATGCATGGTTCGTTGACACGTGCGGCTTGAGACACTCGCGGCCTGCCCGCGCGGCGGTACCGACGCGCAGGCAGGCATTCAAGGCGGATAAGCGGGATGGAGAGGGAGGCAGGTCCCGCAAAAGGAGAGAAGCTGCCTTGGCGACGCGGCTCTACCCGGCGGATGCACATGGCCGGAGACTAATGATAGCCGATATCCGACCGGACCTTGCCGCGGAACACCCAGTACGACCAGCTTGTGTAGATCAGAATGACCGGCAGCAGCACCAGCGTGCCGACCAACAGGAAGGCCTGTGTCGCCGGGGTGGAGGCGGCCTGCCACAGGGTGAAGTGTTGCGGCACGATCATCGGGAACAGGCTGATGGCGATCCCCAGGTACGACATCAGAAACAACGAGATCGCGCCCAGGAACGGGCCATACAGCGCGTCGTCATTGGCAATCGCGCGCCACGTCAACAGGCCCAGCAGCAGCGTGATGATCGGCACCGGCGCCAGAAGCGCCGTGTTGGGCCAGCCGAACCAGCGGTCGCGGATCTGGTCGCTGAGGATCGGCGTCCAGATGCTGACGACCAGCACCGCGACCGCGACGCCGGTCAGGGCCATCCGAGCCCAGTGGCGGGCTCGGAG
Organism: uncultured Pseudomonadota bacterium; assembly: GCA_963819005.1. Lineage (GTDB taxonomy): Bacteria > Pseudomonadota > Alphaproteobacteria > Acetobacterales > Acetobacteraceae > Rhodopila. Next base: position 749,365 of record CAWFUL010000015.1, on the reverse strand, counting down.
GAGGAGGGCGCCCTCGGTCTTGATGATCAGCCAGCCGGCGCCCAGCAGCGCATAGCCGAACACCAGGCAGACGCCGGTCAGCAGTGAGAACGGCGTGAAACAATCGAAGCTGCCGCCGCTGAACACCCGTCCGCTGACCTGGAAGCCCTGGATGAAAGCGCCCAGCACGATACCCTGCGCGAGGGTCGCGACCAGCGATCCGTATGCGAAGCCGTAGTCCCAGAAACCCCGGTGCGGACTGTCGCGGAAGCGAAACTCGAAGGCGACGCCGCGGAATATCAGGGACAGCAGCATGATCAGGATCGGGAAGTACAGCGCGGGCATCAGGATCGCGAAGGCCAGCGGAAACGCGGCGAACAGGCCGACCGATCCCAGGATCAGCCAGGTTTCGTTGCCATCCCAGATCGGCGCGATCGAGCCGATCATGAGGTTGCGTTCCTCGGTGTCGGGGGCGAACTGGTAAAGGATGCCGACGCCGAGGTCGAAGCCGTCCAGCAAGACATAGAGGAAAATCCCGAGACCCAGGATGAAGGTCCAGATCGGAACGAAATCGACCATGTTGGCTACTCCGCTGGAACTGGGCGCACTGGAGAGGCTGGCCGGCCGCTTTGAACCGTATCATCAGGCGCCGCATCGGCGGGACCGTTGCGGATGATGCGCGACAGCACCGCGTAGCCGCCGGGGAAAATCACCGCGTAAACCACGACATAACCCGTCAGTGACAGCAGGACGTCCCATCCGGTCAACGACGGCGACACCGACTCGGCGGTTCGCAACAAACCATAGACGGTCCAGGGCTGCCGGCCGGTTTCCGTCGTGGTCCATCCGGCCAGCACCGCGATATAGCCGAGGGGCACGCTCCATTGGCAGACGGTCAGGAACCATCGTGACTCGAAAAGCTGGCCGCGGCGGCGCAGAAAGTTTCCGGCCAGCACGATCGCCAGCATCAGCATGCCGACGCCGACCATGATGCGGAACGAAAAGAACGGCAGGATCACGGTCGGCCAGTCTTCCCGTGGAAAGTCCTTCAGGCCTTTCACCGTGCCGTTGGGATCGTGCGTCAGGATCAGGCTGCCCAGAACCGGCACCTCGATCGCAAGGTGGTTGGTCGCCTCTTTTTCATCGGGGATGGCGAACAGGGTGAGAGGAATGCGCGAGCCGGTGTCCCACCGTGCCTCGATCGCCGCGAGCTTGGCCGGCTGGTGGTGCAGCGTGATCAGGCCGGAGGCATCACCAAGGAAGAACTGCAGCGGCACCATGGCGAGTAGAAACCACATCGTGACCGACATCATCAGCCGGGCCTCGGCGACGAAACGGTCGTGGCGGAGATAGAAGGCGGCGACGCTTATCACGACGAAGCCGGTGGTGATGTAGAAGCCGATGACGGTGTGACCCAGCCGCGTGGGGAAGGAGGGATTGAAAATCACCGACCACCAGTCGTGCGGCATGAAGCGGCCGTCGACGATCTCGTAGCCGGCCGGGGTTTGCATCCAGCTGTTCACCGAGAGGATCCAGAACGTGGAAAACAGCGTGCCGGCTGCCACCATCACGGCGGAGAAAAAATGCGCCCACGGCGGGACCAGCTTGCGGCCGAACAGCAGCACGCCGAGGAACGCGGCCTCGAGGAAGAACGCGGTCAGGCCCTCATAGGCCAGCATGGGTGAGAGGATGTTGGCGGTATCGTCGGAAAAGCGGCTCCAGTTGGTGCCGAACTGGAACGGCATCACGATGCCCGACACCACGCCCATGCCGAAGGTGACGGAAAAGACCTTGATCCAGAATGTCGAGATCCGCAGGTAGATGTCACGGCCGGTGAAGAAGCTGATGCCCTCCATGAACGGCGATGTAGGAGGCCAGGCCGACGGTGGTCGCGGGTAGCAGGATGTGCCAGGCGACGACCCAGACGAACTGCAACCGGGACAGGACAAGCGGATCCAAGGTCATGTGGCACCCCCTTCAGGCATTTCGCGTCTGGCTGTCTTAGCGGCCCGTTGCGGACGGCTGTGTGAATAATCGATCAGGCGAGGCTTCCCGCAGCACACCTGAGGCTGCATTGTCGCATCCAATCATCTGGAGGCAACGAAGGATATGGCAATGATCGTCGCAGTGATAGCACCGGGCATGATGGGAAGTGCCGTCGGCCACAGGCTGTCGGAAGCAGGTGCGGAGGTCCGCACTCTGCTGACAGGGCGTTCAGCGGAAACGCGTGCGCGTGCCGAGGCCGCCGGCATGCGGGGCGCGAACGAGGCGGGAATTGCCGCCTGTGACATCGTCCTGTCGATCGTGCCGCCCGGGCAGGCCATGGCGCTGGCCGAACAATTGGCCCCTGCCCTGCGCCAGGCCACACGCAAGCCGGTCTATGTCGATTGCAATGCCGTCAGCCCGCAGACCGTTTTGCGGATCGAATCCGTGGTGCGCGAAACCGGCGCCCGCTTTGTTGATGGCGGCATCATCGGGCCGCCGCCCGAACCGGATTCCAGCAAGACCCGCCTGTACCTGTCGGGACCGGACGCGGCCGAGGTCACCGTGCTGGAGCGATACGGCCTTTCGACGCCGGTTCAGCCGGGGCCGGTGGGCGCAGCCTCAGCGATGAAAATGTCGTACGCAGGGATTACCAAAGGATTCACGGCCCTTGGGGCGGCGATGATGCTGGCTGCGTCCCGCGCCGGCACGGCCGACGCCTTGATTGCCGAAATGACCGTGAGCCAACCTGCTCTGCTGCGCTGGCTGACGTCGCAAATGCCAAAAATGCCGCCAAAAGCCTATCGCTGGGTTGCGGAAATGGAGGAAATCGCCGCCTTCGTTGATCAGGACCCGGCTGGCGCCGCTTTCTATCAGGCAGCCGCCAGTCTCTACCAACGCATCGCCGGCGATCTGGCAGGAGACCACAAGGAAGTCGAGGCGTTGGAAGCCTTCTGCAAAACCAAAGCGCCCGCCGCGCCCAGGACCACTACCCCCGAGTAGGGCCGTTACCCCGCGGCGCCGCTGCCGAGGAGATCAACAAACGAGCAAGATTTCTTCCAGCTTGCTGATAAGCTCGTCGCGCCGGAACGGCTTCTTAAGCACGTGGATCGCATTGCTGTCGTGGAAACGAGCAACGCCTTCGGCAAGGCGCAGGTAGGCTTCACTGAAGCCCGAGGTAAGGATGATCTGTGTCTTCACGCCGGTCAGCAGGACCTCGTTCAGCACGTCCACGCCGTCCTTCTCGGGCATGATCATGTCGAGGATGAGGATATCCGGTTGAAACTCCATGAATGCGTCGAGGGCCTGAAACGGATCGTTGACCGTCTTGACCTCAAGCCCAATCCGGGAGGCGACCAGGCCAACAACCTTGGTGATGCTGGTTTGATCATCGATCACAAGCAGCTTGCCACGGGTTACCGCTGGACGTTCGAATTTGTCTGCTGACACGTCGGGTACTCCCGCAACAGGATTGGCCAGTACGCCGAGCGGCATGCCACCGGCACGCGTCGTGGCCTTGAGATCATGGGTGGTTCGCATAATTGGTCTCCTGCCGCGTGATTTGCATTGTTACCGTCCGTGACAATGCGCCCCTCGCAGGCCGGCCATCATAAAATCACCGTAAAAGAGGCATCAAAACCTGCATGTGGGGGTATGCTGGTCTCACTTCTTTCTTCCAGTGTTGAAATGGTCACTATCAAACAACACTGGCACGGTGGTTGGGAACGGTCGTGGCAACTCCCGGAGCATCCGGCGAACGTGTGGATGACCGTTTCATTTCGATGACACAGTGCCGCATGGCGCGTGCGGCGGCGTGCGGCACGATCATTTCACCCTGACGGGCGCTTAGCGGTTCGCGCCCGGTACCCAGAGCACATCTCTTGTTCCGTTCTCGTTAAGGATACGCGCAAGCACGAACAGGTGGTCCGACAGCCGGTTGAGATACTGCTGGATCGCCGGGTTCAGCGCCTCGACCGCCACGACCTCCCGTTCGGCGCGACGAACGGCGACCCGGGCGAGGTGCGCATGCGCGGCGGCATCTGTCCCGCCGGGCAGGACGAAGCTGGTGAGCGGGGGCAACGTGGAATTCATCGCCGCCACTTCTTCCTCCAGCCGCAGGATGGGCGCCGTGGTCAGCCGCAACCGGTCGCCGCCTTCGCCCGGAACACAGAGATCGGCGCCGAGGTCGAACAAGTCGTTCTGGATTCGGGCGAGCATGGCGTCCGGCTGCGTGTTCTCGCGCGTTCTGGTGCGGAGCAGTCCGATCACCGCGTTGGCCTCGTCGACCGCACCCATTGCCGCGATCCGAGCGCTGTTCTTGGAAATGCGCTGCCCGTCGCCCAGCGAGGTCTGGCCGCCGTCTCCGCCACGGGTCACCACGCGATCGATCCGTACCATTGAAATGCCCCTAATCCGCCCTGAAAACAAACCGCATCGGCATGTCGAAGGGCACCGCCTTGCCATCCTTCAGCGCCGGATGGAAGTGCCACGTCAGAACCGCATCGCGTGCTGCCCGGTCGAGCGAGGCCACACCGGACGTTTGGGCGACATCGGCTCCGGACGCGGCGCCATACTCGGACACATGGATCAGGATGACGACAGTGCCGTGCTCGCGATGTAGTTCAGCCTCATAAGGGTAGATCGGCGGCCGGTTGCGGAACCGGTCATCGGGGGACGCAGGCAGGATATGATCGCCCAGGGCAACGGCGTTGCTCTCGCTGTCCGTGCCCTCCAGGTCGAGCTCGAGAGGTTCCTGCTGCCTGGGCGCCGGGGGCGGCGTCTGTGCGGCCTGCCGCGTTTTCTCATCCGGCTTTTGCGGATGGACGTCGACCGGCGTCGGATCGACCGGCTTCGTCGCTTCGGGCCGCGGCGTGGTTGGTGGTGGCGGCGGCACGTCGCCCTTTTCATCCGGCTGCGCGGCAGGGTGGTCCTCGGCCGCGGCCTTGCTGTCGGCGGTGGACGCCGGCGGCGGCCTGGCATCGCTGGAAGCAGTTGTGGTCTGTGGAACCGGGGGTTGCGGCGGAGCCGGTTGGGGCGGAGCCGGTTGGGGCGGAGCCGGTTGCGGCGGAGCAACCGGTTTGCCGCTGCCCTTCTGCTCGACCATCAGCAACTCCACCGTGCCTTCGGGATTCGCGGACGGGTCGGCGGGCGCAAGCCTGACGCCATGCAGCAGCGCGCCGCCCAGCAGCAGGTGAAACGCGACAGAAATCAGGACCGCAAGCCGCCACGACCTCGCAATTCGCACCCTGCGTGGAGTCGGGCCTCGGTCGATCGGGTCAATGTCCAAAAGTGCTGCGGTTCGGCGAGAGGAATCGGCCCACTATTGAGCCTTTTATCGCAGCCATCCGCTGCGGAACGGCACGAAAAGACGCTCATGTGAATGCGACGGGATATACAACCCGTCGTGGGACGATGCCACAACCCAATGCTGCAACAGCCACGGGGGACTTCGACAAGCGCGATCGCCGGCGCTAGTCTCGCAAAGATGCCGGACATGATTCCCATAGAGATTATGCAGGCCCTGCGCCGCATGGGGCTGCTGGGCCATCAGACGACAGGCGAAGCCAGCATGGGTGAGCGCCTGACGGGGGGCGTATCGTCCGACATCTGGCGCATCGACCTGGCGAGCGGCCCGATCTGCGTCAAGCGCGCCCTGCCGAAGTTGCGTGTCGGCGCGGACTGGCGCGCTCCGGTGGTGCGAAACGTTTACGAAGCGGCATGGATGCGCGTCGCGGCCGAAGCGGCGCCCGGTGCGGTCCCAACCCTCCTCGGACAGGACACAGCCGCGGGACTTTTGGCGATGGCCTACCTGCCGCCCGACCGTTATCCGCTGTGGAAGTCGCTGCTGCATGATGGCCTCGCCGATCCGGCTTTCGCCGCGCGGGTCGCGGAAACGATCGCCCGCATCCATGCCGTGACGGCAGCCAATCCGGCGTTGGCGGAGGCTTTTGCCACCGACACGATCTTCTATGACATCAGGCTGGAGCCCTATCTGGTCGCGACCGGACGTGCCCACTCCGATCTTGCCGGACGCCTGGCTGACCTGGTCGCGGTAACGAGCGGCACCAAGCTGGCGCTGGTACACGGCGACGTCAGCCCCAAGAATATCCTGGCTGGCCCGCTGGGTCCGGTTTTCCTGGATGCTGAGTGCGCGTGGTGGGGCGATCCGGCTTTCGACCTGGCTTTTTGCCTGAACCATCTGCTGCTGAAATGCCTGTGGGTCCCCGCTGCACGCCGCGATTACCTGGCTTGCTTCGACGCCATGATCACGGCTTACCTGCCTCGCGTGGCATGGGAAAGTTCCAGCGCCCTTGAAGCCCGCACCGCGCACCTGCTGCCCGCCCTGCTCCTGGCTCGGGTGGATGGCAAGTCGCCCGTCGAATACATCACAAGTGACGACCAACGAGACATCGTCCGCCGCGTCGCCCGCCGCCTGCTGCTCGACCCAGCCGACCGCCTTGCCGACATCGCGCACGCCTGGGAGCAAGAGATAAGCGAATGACCGACACGAACATCGCCTTCATCCATGCACGCCGGGTCTGGGACAGCCGCGGCCGCCCGACCGTGGAGGCGGATGTCCTGCTGGAGGGCGGCGCCGTGGGCCGAGCGATTGCCCCGGCCGGGGCTTCGACCGGCTCGCATGAGGCGTTGGACCTGCGCGATGGCGGCACCGCGTTCGGCGGCTATGACGTCACGCGCGCGGTCGGCAACGTCAATGGCGTGATTGCCCACGCCGTCGTCGGAATGAACGCCGCCGACCAGGAGGCACTCGACGAACGGCTGATGGAACTGGACGGCACCCGAAACAAGACGAAGCTTGGGGCCAACGCGACCCTGGCGGTGTCGATGGCCGTCGCGCATGCCGCCGCCGCCGCCGCCGGCCAGCCGCTTTACCACTATCTGGGCGGAACCGACGCGGCGCTGATCCCGCTGCCGCAGATCCAGATCTTCGGCGGCGGCGCGCATGCCGGACGGCGTGTCGATATTCAGGACTTCATGGTGATGTGCCCGGCGGCGGAAACCTTTGCCCAGGCACTGGATTGGACCGCCGAAGTCTACCGCACTGCTGGCCTGTTGATGGCTGAGTCCGGCCACTTGGCCGGTGTGGCTGACGAAGGGGGCTGGTGGCCTGCCTTCTCAACCAACGAACAGGCGCTCGACATGCTGGTCCGCGCCATCGAGCGTGCCGGCTTCCGGCCGGGTGAGCAGGTCGGCATCGCGCTGGATATCGCTGCCTCCGAATTCGGACGAAGCGGCGTCTACAAGATGGCACTCGATGCGGTCGAACTGTCCAGCCAAGGCCTGGTGGACCTGCTGGTGGACTGGATCGCCCGATACCCGATCCTGTCGGTCGAGGACCCTGTCTCCGAGGACGACCTCGACGGTCTGGCAGCCTTCACCAAGGCGGTCGGCGACAAAGTTCAGATCGTCGGTGATGACCTGTTCGTCACCGACGCTGACCGGTTGCGCGATGCCGCCGCGCGCGGGGCAGGCAACTGCGTGCTGCTGAAGCCCAATCAGCGGGGCACGCTGACCGAGACTCTCGACGCCAGCCGCGTCGCCCAGGAAACCGGCTACGCCCGCATCGTGTCGGCCCGGTCGGGTGAAACCGAGGACATCACGATCGCACACCTTGCGGTCGGCTGGGGCGCCGGCCAGCTGAAGGTCGGCAGTTTCAGCCGCGGCGAACGGATGGCTAAGTGGAACGAAATGCTTCGGATAGAGGAGGCGCTCGGCGGCAAGGCCCGGTTCGCCGGTGGCGGCGTCCTGGGGCGTTCCCCGGGTCCGGCCGATGCGGGCGGGAAGCCCTGACCCGCTTCAGCGGTATTCCCTTCGGGCAAAACGCTTGACCTCCGCCAGCGAGTTGACCATTTTCCCGGTTCACCCCGCCGGCAACGGCGGATCATACCTCCAGGAATACGCTCATGGCGAAGTCGAACACGGTCCAGATCAAGCTTGTGTCCACCGCGGATACGGGTTTTTTCTATGTTACGAAAAAGAACGCGCGGGCCCAGACGTCGAAGCTGGAAATGAACAAGTACGACCCGGTCGTGCGCAAGCACGTTCCGTTCAAGGAAGCGAAAATCAAGTAGTAGCGGCGATCTGAGCCGTCTCCACGCGATTCCGGCCATTCTGCTTCGCGAAGTACAGGGCGGCATCGGCCGCTTCCAACAGAGAGTCCGGGTTGACCTGACCAGCTTGCGCACAGGCGACGCCTATGCTGATCGTCAGCGTCGTGCGGTTACAGTCGGACACTTCGAAACAGATCTGCTCGACCGCCTCGCGCAGACGCTCCGCGGCCAATCGAGCCTCAGGCTCACGCGTGGCCGGCATCAGCACGACGAACTCCTCCCCGCCGTAACGGGCCAGCGAGTCGAACACGCGGATGTTCGTGCGGAGCGTATCCGCGATCAACCGCAGCGCGCGGTCGCCGGCTGCGTGGCCGTGACGGTCATTGACCGTCTTGAAGTGGTCGACGTCCACCATCAGGATCGCCAGTTCGGTGCATTGCGACCCGCTCATCAGCCCGCCGAGGTGCCGCCGCAGGTATCGCTGGTTGTACAAACCTGTCAGCGGATCAGTGAGGGCCATCTCCAGCGCGGTGCCGAGGTCGGAGCGCAGCCGATCCTGGTAGAACTTCCGGCGGATCTGGTTACGCGCGCGCGCCCGCAGTTCGTTAGGATCGACCGGTTGCGAAAGCCAGTCGCTCGCGCCGAGGTCGAACCCGCGAAGAACCTTTTCCTTCTCCCCGGTCTCCGACACCAGGAGCAACGGCGTGTCATGAGTGGTGTCCGACGCCCGCAAAGCCGACACCAGATGCAGCGGATCCTCCGGCGTGAGGCCGAGGTTGACAATGATCAGATCAAAGGCGACCGCCGACGTCATGGCGATCGCGTCACTGCCGCCGCGGGCATAGCCAGCGATGATGCCATCCTCGCTGAGCGCGTCCTGGATCCCTTTGGCGCTCTGCTCCCAATCATCGACGACAAGAGCCCGCGCGCCGGAAACCGAGGGTGTCAACATGCGGTCCCCGCCGAGGCCAAGAGCCCGAGCTGTCTCGCCTCGGGCGCGCCATTCGTCGAGCAGCCGCTTGAGGCGGACCAGGCTGCGTATCCTTGCCATCAATGTGTCATAGTCGACAGGTTTGGTCAGGAAATCGTCGGCGCCCGACTGCAACCCTCGTAGCCGCTCACCTGATTCGCCCAGGGCGGTGACCATCACGACCGGAATGTGCTGGGTCGAGGGTTCGTCCTTGAGCAATCGGCAGCACTCATACCCGTCCATGCCCGGCATCATCACATCCAGCAGGATCAGATCCGGCTGCCAACTGCGCGCGACGGAGAGGGTTTCAAAGCCGTCCCGCGCGGACACGACCTGATAGTATTCGGCCGACAGTTTCGCTTCGAGCAAGCGCGTGTTGGCCGGTACGTCGTCAACGATGAGAATTCGGGCGGTCATACGTCGCGTGGCATATTCCAACACCTTCAGCCACAAGGCCGACGGAACACCACAACGTTAGAGAAAGTGCCAATCATTTTCAAAGGATAACCGAGGTTGCCCCACGGCGGAGTGTCGAATGTCGTCAACATGATAATCATTTCACAAGAAATCGTTATTAATTGCGCAATCTCCCATCGTTCGATTTGCTTGCGAACAAATACTCAAAATTGCTCACGACATTTGCCCATTCGGGCAACCGAAGTTGGGGCCGCCCGACCGTCACGAAGCCGCCGGCGCGGCTTCGCGTCCTCTAGCGAACGGCAAACTGGGTCTTGCCGAACATCACCTCACGCTCCGCGTCCGTGATCTGCCAACTGCGCTTCTTGTCCGCCAAGACATCCACGCCGCGCTGGACCGCTGGGCGGACAGCAATCGCGTCATGCCAGCGCTTGACGTTCGGGTAATCGGCCAGGTCGATGTTCCTTCGCTCCGGATTGCGGATCCAGGGGAAGTTGATGATGTCGGCCATCGAGTAGTCGGGTCCGGCGAGGTACTCCGACTGGCCGAGGCGTTTGTCCAGCACGCGATGGAGCCGAGCGACTTCGTTGGTGTAGCGCATGATCGCGTAGGGGATCTTCTCGACGGCGTAGTTGGCGAAATGGTTGTACTGTCCGAACATCGGCCCGGTACCGCCCATCTGGAACATCATCCACTGCAGGCAGGCATAGCGCCCAACCGGGTCCGCCGGGATCAGCTTCCCGCCGGTCTTCTCGGACAGGTAGATCAGGATCGCGCCCGAATTCGAAAAGCTTCAGCGGTTGGCCGCCTGGCCCGTCCGGATCGACGATGGCGGGGATGCGGTGGTTCGGCGTGATCGCCAGGAATTCCGGCTTGAACTGGTCACCTTTGCCGATGTTGATCGGGATCACCTTGTAGGGGAGGCCAAGTTCCTCCAGCGCGATATGCACCTTGTGACCGTTCGGAGTTGGCCAGGTCCAGACCTCGATCATCATTAGCCCCCTGTGGCTGCCTCGTTGGGGCAACCATCGCGCTTCGGCGCGGGGACGTCAAAACGGGTTGGTGGGCTTTGTCAGCCCTGCCGCTCGACCATCAACTGCTTGATCGCGCCGATGGCCTTGGCCGGGTTGAGGCCCTTCGGGCAGGTGTCCGTGCAGTTCATGATGGTGTGGCAGCGATAGAGCTTGAATGGATCTTCCAGTTCATCGAGTCTCTGAACCGGTCGCTTCGTCGCGGGAGTCGGCGATCCAGCGATAGGCGGCCAGCAGCACCGCCGGGCCGAGGTAGCGGTCGCCGTTCCACCAGTAGCTGGGACAGGCGGTCGAGCAGCAGAAACACAGAATGCATTCCCACATTCCGTCCAGCTTGGCGCGTTCTTCCTTGCTTTGCAGGCGTTCGGCGTCTGGCGGGGCGGGGGTTTCGGCCTGCATCCAGGGCTTGATCGAGCGGGTACTGGGCGTAGATCCGCGACAGGTCGGGAACGAGATCCTTCACGACGGGCATGTGCGGCAGGGGGCTGATCCTGACGTCGCCCTTTACGTCCTCGATCGGCTTGAGGCAGGCCAGCGTATTGCCGCCGTCGATGTTCATGGCGCAGGAGCCGCAGATGCCCTCGCGGCAGGAGCGGCGGAAGGTCAGGGTGGGGTCGATCTCGTTCTTGATCTTGATCAGGGCGTCCAGGACCATTGGGCCGCAGGCGTCGAGGTCGATCTCGTAGGTGTCGGTGCGGGGGTTTTTCCCGTCATCGGGGCTCCAGCGGTAGATGCTGAAGGCGCGGACGCGTTTGGCTCCGGCGGGCGCCTTGAAGGTCTGGCCCTTGCCGACGCGGCTGTTCAGCGGGAGGTTGAAAGCGACCATTGTGTTCCTGAACTTCTAAGGGATGACGGCGGCGACGGCCGGCATAAGATCGTTGTTATCCTCGATGCGCAGCATCCGAATGTCGCGCACGCAAGGCGAAAACCAGACATAGGCGCGGGCAAGCGCCTGGACGGCCAGGACGCAGCGAACTGCGTCTACCGTGTCATCACCAAAATAGACGCTGCCCTGCTGCCGGCCGAAGCCGTGCGCATGCAGAACCTTGCCGATGTCGTTGTAAGCGTTCTGCCAGGATGCGTTGTGGCAACTCGCCTGGAGGGACGTGGTGTCCATGTCGAATGTGATCGCGTACATCGAGCGCCGAAACCCCGTGTTATGACCGATCCCGGCCGGCGCGCGAACACCCTGGGTTGACCCAGGTGACACCGCGACCGATCGCTCAATGATCATTTTCGGCCTCCAAAGGTGAAGGGTCAGTAAACCCGCTTGCGGGGCGGGAACACCGACACCTCGTTCGTCATTGTCTGCATCCGCACCGGGCGGTAATCCAGCTTCACGTCGCCCTTTTCGTCGCACCAGGCGAGTGTGTGCTTCATCCAGTGTTCGTCGTCGCGGTCCGGATAGTCGTCGTGGGCGTGGGCGCCGCGGCTTTCGTGGCGGGCTTCGGCGCCGGCCATGGTGGTCATGGCGCTGCCCATCAGGTTGTGGAGTTCCAGTGCCTCGACCAGGTCGCTGTTCCAGATCAGGCTGCGGTCGGCGACGGACATATCGCTGAGGCCGCTCCAGACCTTTTTCATCCGCTCCACGCCCTCGGTCAGGCTTTTCGAGCTGCGGAAGACGGCCGCGTGGCCCTGCATTGACCGCTGCATCTGCTGGCGGATTTCGGCGACTTTGGTGTTCCCCTTGGCGTAGCGGGTGCGGTCGAAGCGGTCGAGGGTTGCTTCACCGGCTTTCGGCGGCAGGGTCGGCTGCCCTGCCCCGGGCTTGATCGTTTCGGCTGCCCGGTGGGCTGCTGCGCGGCCGAACACCACCAGGTCGAGGAGGGAATTGGTGCCAAGGCGGTTGGCGCCGTGGACGGAGACGCAGGCCGCCTCACCCACCGCCATCAGGCCGCGGATCGTGGCGTCGGGGTTGTCCTTGGTGGGGCGCAAAACCTCCGTATGCACATTGGTCGGGATGCCGCCCATGTTGTAGTGGACGGTGGGCAGGACCGGGATGGGGTCCTTGGTGACGTCGACGCCGGCGAAGACCTTGGCGGTTTCGGAGATGCCGGGCAGCCGCTCGTGCAGCAGGTCGGCGCCCAGATGCTCCAGGTGCAGCATGATGTGGTCCTTGTTCGGACCACAGCCGCGGCCTTCGTTGATCTCCATGGTCATGGAACGCGAGACGACGTCGCGGCTGGCGAGGTCCTTTGCGGTGGGGGCGTAGCGCTCCATGAAGCGTTCGCCCTCGGCGTTGGTCAGGTAGCCGCCTTCACCGCGCGCGCCCTCGGTGATCAGGCAGCCGGCGGGGAAGATGCCGGTGGGATGGAACTGCACGAACTCCATGTCCTGGACTGGCAGGCCGGCGCGCAACACCATGCCGGTGCCGTCACCGGTGCAGGTGTGGGCGGAGGTGCAGGAGAGGAAGGCGCGGCCGTATCCACCGGTTGCCATGACAACTGTCTGGGCGCGGAAGCGGTGGATGGAGCCGTCTTCGAGGTTCCAGGCCATGACGCCGCGGCACACGCCCTCATCGTCCATGATCAGGTCGAGGGCGAAATACTCGATGAAGAACTCGACGTCGTGCTTCAGGCTTTGCTGATACAGCGTATGCAGGATGGCGTGGCCGGTGCGGTCGGCGGCGGCGCAGGCGCGCATCGCCGGTTCCTTGCCGTAGTCCTTCATGTGTCCGCCGAACGGGCGCTGGTAGATACGGCCGTCTTCCGTGCGGCTGAACGGCACGCCGTAATGTTCCAGCTCGTAAACCGCCGGGATCGCCTCGCGGCACATGTATTCGATGGCGTCCTGGTCGCCGAGCCAGTCGGAGCCTTTGACGGTGTCGTACATGTGCCAGCGCCAGTCGTCCTCGCCCATGTTGCCGAGTGCCGCGCCGATGCCGCCCTGGGCTGCCACGGTGTGGCTGCGGGTTGGAAACACCTTGGTGATGCAGGCGGTTTTCAGGCCGGAGGCGCCCATGCCGAAGGTGGCGCGCAGGCCTGAGCCGCCGGCGCCGACGACCACCACGTCGTAGGTGTGGTCAACGATGTTGTAGGCGCGCGACGAAGGCATCGTGATCGCGTTCATCAACTTGTTCCTTTGGGCTTCAGAGCCCGATCTTCAGCACCGAAACGATGCAGGTCAGCGCCAGCAGCACGCACGCGGCATTGACCGCCAGGATCGCGCCCATCTTCATCGGTTCCTGATGCACATAGTCTTCGATCACCACCTGTAAACCGAGGCGCAGGTGGTGAAATGTCGCAACGATCAGCAGCAGCATCAGAACCAGCGGCAGCGGTTGCGAAATCCAGCCCAGCATCACGTCCCGCCCCTCGCCGTTCAGCCGGATCACCGCACAGATGAACCACAGCGTCAGCGGCACCAGCGCCAGCGCGGTCACCCGCTGCGCCCACCAGTGGGTTGAGCCGGCATGCGCGGCGCCGAGCCCGCGTGCCCGACCCAGCGGCGAGCGCAAAATGGCGACGTGAGGCGTTTTTGATGTATCAGCCATGTCGATCCCTCACCAGACCGCCAGGCCGATGACCCAAACCAGCAGCGTCGAGACGCCGGTCGCGATCACCACGGCCCAGCCGGAGGTGTTGTAGTGGGGTGGGTCAAAGCCGAACCCCGCATCCCAGACCAGGTGCCGGATGCCGCTGAACAGATGGAAGAAAAGCGCCAGCGACCAGCCGAACAGCAGCAGCAGCCCGACCGCGGACCCCATGAACCATTGCGCGTCTGCAAATGCCTCGTCGGAGACGGTGGCGGAGACCAGCCACCATGTCATCAACAGCGTGCCGACGCCGAGTGCCACGCCGGTGATCCGATGCAGGATCGACAGGGCCATGCTGAGCGGCCAGCGGTAGACCTGGACATGGGGGGATAGCGGACGGCGCACCAATTTGCCGTCCGTGTCTCGCGCTATCATCAGCGCGTCGCGTACGTCTGCCACGCATCGCTCCAGTTCTGTCGGCGCCCTTGTTAATCCTGACGGCGGCGCCGAACCGTCGCGGGTGATTAGCCCCGCGCGGACCGGGGGTCAACGCGCTGTCACGCTTGGCTTCGCGGCACCAAGCCCGTCGCCGGTTTACGCAACAGGAGCATCTCAGGGGCTCCGTGCCGCCAGGCGAACCGGCGCCATCCGGTAGGACTCGAGCGTTCGGCCCACCACAGCCCCGCCGGCGCTGCCCATGCCCCCGCCCGAGGCCATTGGAATGATCCGCATCGGGCTTGGCGAGAAAGTCCCGCCGAAGGGCGAGCGGGTCAATGTGGCGGACCACGCCGCGGCAAGGTTATCCGTCGGGCTTGCGCCCGCCAGCCGCTGCTCCGCCGGCAACGCGGCGTACACCATCTGCCCATAGGGCTGCCCAATTTCAGGGGTCGCGGAGTGATACATCTCCACGGCGCGCGGCCACGACTGAGCTTTGTCGTGGAGTTCGTTCAGAAACCGAGCGCCGAAGCTGGCATTGGCGATGGGGTCGAAGGCCTGATCGAGGGTGGCGAAGGCATCAGGGTGATGCAGCAGGCTGATCTGCATGCAGCCGACGTCAATCGAGTGCGTGCCCTGCTTGCGCATGGTCTGCACCGCGGTGATCGCCTCGGCCTTGGATTCGTAGAAGTAGCCCTGGCCGTCGGCGTTGACCGTCCAGGGCCAGGGGGCGAATGCGCCGGACGCAGGGTCATGACGGCCGCTCTCCACCCGGGCGATCGCCAGCAGCAGGTGAGACGGGATGTTAAAACTCCGCTCCGCCGCTGCAACGGCCGGGCGGCACATGCGCCCAGCCATTGAATCGACCAGCGCTGGTATGTCCGCCCGGCATGGCGAGACAGCGAACAGGATCAGCAGCAGAGTGAACGGGCGCCAGATCATGCGGCGAAGCGTTAGCCGCGAAAGATGAATAAACCCTTTATGCCCCCGGAAGGATCACGCGGGGATGGGCCGCTACTCACCCAAACTGAGGACCAGGATCAGTTTGTCAGGTGCAAAGCGCAAGGTCGGTTCTTGTGACGGGCAGTGATGGTCGGCCCCCGGATGATGGCACCACGTCATAGGCTCCGCCTGGTTCGGTTGCCCGAAGCGTTCCAGCACGGATTCGGCGATCGCGCGCGGCTCGTCCGCGCCCCATCCCCGGAAAGCGTAGGTGATCTTGCTAACGGCCGCGGACGGATCATCGTTCGGGGCGGGTTGGCCCGGGCCGATCGTGCCAAGGCTGATCGTCATCGTGCCGTCGGCCGTGGTGATGGTGATGATGGAGGCGCAGCGTTGATCGCCGGCACATTCGCCAGCCTTGCGGACAATCCGGTTGGGCGGGATCCCCTGGCGCGCCAGTACGGCGGCGACCTGCTGTTCGTCCATGCCAAGCCGAAGATCCAGAATGTCGGCTGACGCAGGATCGAGCGCGTGGGAGGGGGCCGAGCAACAGACCCAGAAGGCCGCCGCGAAAAATGCAACCGACAGTGTCCGCATCGTTAGCGCCTCCGTCCGGAGGAAGAACGTAATGAGAATTCGTTAAGAGCAGGTAAATTTGGCATCCTTTGCGTTGCGGTTCCCTATGGCCGCAAGGTGCTGGTGGCCGGCACCACGGATGCCGGTCCGGCATCAGACAATCGCGACGTTCGAACCGGGGCCGGCGTTGGATGGTCAAATCCAACCGGCCGATCCGTTTTGGAACGCAACATATCCGGTGGTGGGTCCCCGTGCTGCCCTTCAGTAGGACGTGCTATCTCGATTCCTGTTGTCCAAGCCGCGAATCGATTTGATGGAGTGTCTTGATGAAGTCGCCAATGCTTGGCGCCGGCCTTTTGCTTATCGGACTGGGTAGCGCCGCGGCGCAGCCGCCTCCGCCCGGCTATGCGCCTATTCCTCCGCCACGGGTCGAGGTGGTTCCAGCCCCGCCGAGGCCTGCCGTGATCTGGGAGCCCGGCCACTGGCAGTGGGACGGCTACCGCTACATCTGGATCGGCGGCAGGTACGTCGAGCGACGGCCGCAGTACGGCCGCTATGTTCCCGGCGGCTGGGTTATGCGTCACGGTCAATGGATCTGGGTTCCTGCCCATTGGGGATGACCCCGATCCCGATCCCGGGAAGCAGGAGACAAGCGGAAGCTGATCCGATCGGTGTCAGGATGGGGCGGCGCGCCGGCTTCGCTCAGACCGCGGGGCGCCCGCAACTTCCAGTCGTTCAGCCGATCTCGATCATCACGGGCACGTGATCGGACGGCTGCGGCTGATCCCGTTCATGTTTATCGGGGTCGGCGGCAATCAGGCGTTCGGCCAGGGTCGGCGACAGCAGCGCATGGTCGATCCGCAGACCCATGTCACGCTGCCAGGCGCCCGCCTGATAGTCCCAGAAGGTATAGACCGGACCGTGCGGATGCACCGCTCGAACGGCGTCTGTCAGGCCCATCCAGATCATGCGACGGTAGCGCTGGCGCGACTCCGGCCTGACGAGCGCGTCGGTTGCGGAGAGCGCGCCGGGCGCGAAGTCGTCATCCGTGGGGCAGACGTTGAAGTCGCCGGTGATCACCAAAGGACGGTCCTGGTCGAGCAGGTCCTGCGCGCGATCGGCGAGGCGGTCCATCCAGGCGAGTTTGTAGGCGAAGCCTTCATCGCCTCGGGAATTCCCGTTGGGCAGGTAGATGCCGATCAGGGTGATGTCGTTGGCTGTGATCTCGATGTAGCGGGCCTGGGCGTCGTCCTCGGGCAGACCCGGGAGAGCCCGGTGGGTGATTTCGAAGGGGATGCGGGCGAGGACGGCGACGCCGTTGTAGGATTTCTGGCCGACGGCCTCAGCCGTGTAGCCGAGGCCGTGGAACGGGAGCTGCCGGGAACGCCGCCGTCTCGCACTTGATCTCCTGCAGGAACAGCACGTCCGGCTGGTTCTTCTCCAGCCAGCGCTGCACATGGCCCTCGCGCTGGCGGATGGAGTTGACGTTCCAGGTGGCGATCTTCATCGCGGGCGGACCTTGCCGATACGGATGCGGGCGGTCACTGTGCGCCGCATGGATTGGGAGAGGAAAGACATATGGCGATCGAGCTCTACACCTGGAACACGCCGAACGGCCGCAAGATCAGCGTGGCGCTGGAGGAGATGGGCCTGCCGTATAACGTCCACCCGGTCAACATCTCCAAGAACGAGCAGTTCGAGCCGTCGTTCCTGAAGATCAGCCCGAACAACCGGATTCCGGCGATCATCGATCCGGAGGGGCCGGGCGGCGCGCCGATCAGCGTGTTCGAGTCGGGCGCGATCCTGATCTACCTCGGGCAGAAGACGGGCCGGTTTTATCCGGCGGATCCGCGCAGGCAGGTGCCGGTGCTGGAGTGGCTGATGTGGCAGATGGGCGGGTTCGGGCCGATGCCTGGGCAGGTGCATCATTTCCTGCAGGTGGAGAACGCCGGTTGATCAGCGGTATGGGCTGGAGCGGTACATGAAGGAGACGAAGCGGCTGTACGGGGTGCTGGACCGGCGGTTGGCGGGACGGGATTTCGTGGCTGACGACGTGTCGATCGCCGATTTCGCCATTCTGGGGTGGGCCTGGCGGCATGAGCGGCACAAGGTTGATCTGGCGGAATTTCCGAACGTGCAGCGGTGGTACGCGGGGATGATGGCGCGTCCGGGGACCGCGCGTGGGTTCGAGGTGGCACTTGGCTAGGGTCATTCGGCGTTTGACGGTTTGGCGTGGGTTCCTTACAAGGATTTGTGCAAACGCCGTGTCCGGATGTCTCGTTCGCGAGGGATCTGGGGATGTGCCCTCCGGCGGAGGGGTGGCCGAGTGGCTGAAGGCGGCGGTTTGCTAAACCGTTGTAGGGCGTCAAGCCTTACCGTGAGTTCGAATCTCATCCCCTCCGCCAAATCACCTCCGTAACCTGCTGAAATCCTTCAATATTATTCTTCTGGCGGTTTCGCTACCCCTGGTGCTACCCCCAAGTCCGTTGCGGTCAGAGACGCACGTTCGCGAACACTCGCGAACACGTTTCGGCACCCTCTTCTCTGACGCAACTGGTCCGCGCCGACGGTTTTAGGTCGGGCAGCGCGACGAAATAAGGTAGGCCGAATGGTTTCAGCCTACCCCTCCATCGCCCAACGCGGGTCGGCCAGTGCTGCCTCCAACTGGCTGCCAGTCAGCCGGCTCTTGATCTGGCTGGGTCCCAGCTCGGCCCGGAAGTCGCGCAGATCGGCGATGTAGTGACCCTCCCAATCGGGGTAAGTGCCCCCCAGTCGCCCGAACACAGTTTGTAGCCGATGACCTGTCGGTGTCTGCTCCGTGGCAAGCCGGTAGAACTTGCCGTTCAGGTCGTCCGTATCCGGCTCGTAGCAGATCAGTAGCCGCCCAAGCTCGTCAACCAGGCGCAGCCGCGCCGCCTCACGCTGGGCGGCCGACTTCACCGCTGCTGCCGCGCTGTAGCGCGCCGCCATCTCCACGACCTGCTTCTTCACCTGGATCTGCACCTGGGCGCGAGCGGCCAACCAGGCGTCGTTAGACACCTCGCGACCATCCCACTCGGCGACAAGCGCCTTGAGGTCGGCCATCGACTTAACCGGCAGTGCGCCGTCCGGTCCGACCCAGGCACAAGCGGAGGCACGAAAACTGCCTTGCTCAGACGAGACCACGACAAGCGGCAGCCTCTCCCCTGGCTGTTGAAGTTGCTGGAGTAGCTGACGCTGCCGACGGTCGAGGCCGTCTATACAAGCAGCGTCAGGGTGTGACGCAATCGCGGAAAGATCCGTCACTAGGAGCAGCGGACCACTCCCAATACGGTGTAGCGAGTTTGTCTCCGCGACGACCCTCACACCCGAACCATCCAGAGCCGCCAGCAATGTCTCCGTGTCGCTCTGCGACACTAGACCGGGTTCCTCGTCCGGGGGCACTGCGTCATCCTCCGGGAAAGCCTGCATCACCGTCGGGTTCGCCTTGATGTCTTCTGCAATCCGGGCGAGCGCCGCCTCATCTACGGGCACGCGGCCGATCAACATCCGCAGGGCCTGCGACAGCACAGGCTGCATGGGTCCGACGAAGGTCTCGAACAAGCCACACCGCAACGACAACGCGCGGTAGACCCGCTCATCAACACTGTCTTTCAGGTACAGGTTGACGATCGGCAGGACTGCCATCTCCTGGCCGATACGGTCTATGCGCCCAATCCGCTGCTCGACCTTGGAGGGGTTCCACGGCAGGTCGAAGTTCACCAGCGCCCCTGCCGCTTGCAGGTTCAAGCCCTCGCTGGCGGCGTCCGTGCAGACCAGCACCCTGATCGAGCCAGCTTGCAGCGCCTTGGTCACGGCCTCCTTCGACACCGTTTCCCATTTACTGCCGACCCGGAGCGCACCACCGTCACCGGAGTAGGACGCGACCGAGGCGCCGAACGCTCCTGTCAGCGCATCCCGAAGATACGCCATCGTATCGGAGTAGCCGGTGAAGATCAGCACCGACCGCCCGTCACCCGTCATCCGCTTCGCCCACGCCACCAGACGGTCACGCTTTGTGTCCAGCGCCCCAAGGTTCGCGATGAGATCAAGCAGCTCCTCAACCTCGCCGAGTTCCCCGCGCGCCTCCTCTGGCGTATCAGGCAGGGCGGAGGTCAACTTCACGTTCAGCAAGTCTTCCAGTTCCTGGGCATCTTCCAGGTCCGGTATGCTGTCGTCCGGCGCGCGCTGGGCGATCACCGCCTTCAGGCCAACCGCCCGGCGCTCAAGGCTCTTGCGCAGCGCCACCGGCGAACTGGCCGCACGCCGACGGTAGATCGTCATCACGAAGCCCTTGCCCGGCTTCTGGTGCTCAAGCTCATCGAACCGGCGGTCAATGTAGCGGGTCACCGCCTCGTAGACTTCGCGCTCCTCGACACTCTCGAAGTCAAACGGGTCGTCCTTCAACTCTCGACGCGGCGGGGCTTTGGGTAGCAATCCCATCTCGAAATACCGGCGCAGCGTTCGCCGTGTGTTCCGGTGCATCCGCTGTGTCAGTGGCGAACAGGTCCGCAGCCACCGCACGGCCTCTTGCCGAGAACTGGACGCCAGAAACCTGATCGTCTGCGCGAATGCCTCCAGATCGTTCACGGACGGCAGACCCAGACCAGCGGGGGACGGTGGGCAGCGTGGCGTCGCGGCCAGGATGCGGGCGAGGGCCAGTGCCCCTGTCCGGGACAATGCGCCCCGTTCCAAGGCTGACATCGCCTCGTAGAACCGCCTCACAACCCGGAAACCCGACAGCCACACGCCGCCCTCGCCCAGCACTTGCAGCAGGTCCCACGGCTCCCACGGGTGGGTTTGCATCGGCGTGGCGGACAGGATCATGAAACTGCGCGCCTGCTCCTTTGCCTGCATCGCCCGCAGCAAGCCCAGCAACAGTGTCGGCGAGTTGAACTCACCCTCAACCTGGCTCGCGCGGCGGGCGGCGTGCCCCTCATCGAGCAAGACCAGATCCCAGGGAGGCGCGTCAAGGAGGACCGGCAGGTTACCCTCGGACCGGGCAGTTTCGCGGCTCAGCAACAGCACGTCCTGCTTCAAAGCCTCAGCCATGTCGGCCACGACCTGCTTTGTCCCGTCCGGCCAGATCAACGTCCGCGGCCCATCAAGCCGAGGCACACGCAGGCCGCCTTTCTCGCGCAGCTCGCCCTGCCACTGCGGCAGCAGGTTCGCTGGCGGCAGGAGCAGCACCCGCTTAACCCCGCGACCGGCCAGGAGGCGACGCAGTGCCAGGATCGCCTCCACCGTCTTACCCATGCCGACTTCGTCACACAGCAGGCGCCCCTCGGGCCACGCCTCCGCTGTTTCTGAAACCACGTGGCGCTGGTGCGGCCAGAGTGTCACCGGTGCCATCGCGTCACAGGTCGCCGCGCCACCCTCTGCCATGAACGGAGCCTCAAGCGCGAAACCCCACAGCATCGCCGCGCGCTGACGGCGCACATTGTCCTGCGGTTCGGCGCGCGGGGCCTCAGGTGGCGCCAACTTTATAATCTTGTCGCGCACCGCCTCAGGCAGCGGGACGACACGGACCACAGGATCATCGCCCGACCACAACAGATCGAACTCGGCACGGTGTTCGCGTAACGGTCAGGGTCTGCCCAGCTTCCGCTGACCTCCAGTCGCTCGTAGTTCACGCGGATGCCCATCGCGGTCTCGTTGCTGCTGCCGGCGAAGACCACCGCTTCCTCGGCCGCGTCCATGAACATCCCGTACTTCGCGTGCAGAATGCCGCCACCGCTGCGCATCACGCCGACCTTGATCTCCAACCAACCGTCTCGCACCAGCCAGGCCAGCATCTCCAGCCGGCCCTGTTGCAAGGCTGTCTCTGGCGACCCAAGCCGCTGCAGAAGCACCTGCACCAGCGGACCATCGGTTCCGCCTTCCTCCAACGCCCGCACGTCGGCCTCGGCCATCTCCTCGTTCACAAGTAGCCGCAGTGCAGGCTTCTTCGTCACGGCACCATCGAGGATGCGCGTTATGAAGGCCGCGAACCCGGCTGCCGCCGCCGCAAGCACTGACGACGAGAAGTAGGCGCAGCACCGGTCATAACGTGTCGCTCGGTGGAGGGCAGGCTCGTACAATCGGGCAACCAACTGACCGTCCGGCGCACGCAGAAACCGTGGCCAGTCAACCTCGCGGAGCGAGGTGGTCATTCCTCGTCTCCCTCCTCTTCTTCGTCTCCCTCCTCCTCGTCCATCACAAGCACGTCCGCCTCATCGTCCTCGGCATCCGCGGTCGGCGCTCGTTTGGCCAGCAGATCGAGGACAGCCTGGTCTGGCTTCTTCTCTGTCCAGTCCGGCGGCGTCAGACCGAAGACAGGCAACAGTATCGCGTGCCAGGCACGGAACTCCGCGAACTTGTCCGCGATCGTGTTCTTCTCACGCCGGACTGCTAGCGGCGCAGCACGCAACAACGCCTCAATCAGACGGACCGTCGGGTCTCCAAGCTTCATGCCGTGGCGCGTGGCGAAGGACCGGGCGGCGCCGATCCCAGGACTCCCGCCGCCCGCGTCCGCGTAGGCCAGCGCCAGAGCCTGGGCTTTGTCGAGGTGCGTGCGAAACACAGTGTCACGGGGGTGGATCTTCAGGGCCTCCGCCTTCTTCATGCGCTTGCCAGACCCCGGCTCCCAGCCGAACAGCAGTTGCTGTGCCTCGCTCTCCGTCAACGGGGCCTCGCGCCTACGGTCTGAGGCTGACAGGATGTTCACTTTGTCGGCCTTCACGGTGATCAGCCCGGCCTGCTGCAATGCTGAAACATCCATACCCACTGCGTGGCCAAGTAGCTTAGCTTCGTTGAAGCGGAACTCAGCTGCACTTAGGGTAGCCCAACAGAGCAGGGCGAACTGCGCCTCACCTTCGACCCCTTGCAGGCCGCCCTGCGCCAACTGGCGGATACGCCAGCCCGCGACAGCATCCGCCGCTATGTCGATGGCAGCACTGACAGGTACGAACTCGCCCGTATCTGTGCGTACCTGGTCATAGGCAGAGAATACCTCCATCGCCGGGCCGAAGCTGCCGACGAGTTGGTCTACAGGGTTCAGCCCCTCAGCGGAGAGACGCTCTGCTGTAGCCTCGGCTGCCCTGCGGATACGGCTCTGCATAGCAGCGTCAAAGTATCCCGTCCCGGCACCCGCGACACGTACCCGAGCAACAAGTATAACTGTGGACTGTGCAGCATTTTTCTTGGCCTGATGTAGACTATGCTCACTCTCTGTCTTGACCGGCCAAGTCGCGGTCATAGTGAACCCAGCTTCTATCAACGACGTAAACAGTGCTTCCCACGCTTCCTGCTTCTTATGGGTAAACATGACGGTCAGCACACCGTCCTGACGAAGCACACGATAGGCCTCCAGAAACACCTTTGTCATAAGGGCCTGAGTAGTGGTACTTGGGCGACCTTGGCAGCGTCACCAGCCTTCTTCGCGTCGCCCCTGAAGCGGGCTACATTCTTGACGGCCTCTTCGCTATTTTCACACAACAGTGACGAGAACCATTCCGGACGCCGATGACCTTGGCTACGCTTCAACCAGACGTAGAAAAAATCCGCCAATTCGCTATACTGAACGTTGTCTGAGTAAGGCGGGTCGACCACAATCACATCGACTGAGCGGTCAGACAATTCAATCAACGACGCTGCCGAACCCTGGGTAGCGACTGCGGCCTTCGAACCTACCACTCCGGGCAGCTTGGCCACTTGTTCGTAGGCCTGGATCACGCTACCGTAGGCCCAGGCTAATCCCCCAGACGAAGACACGGGTGCCATCTCAGCAAATGTCAACTTAAACGAGAAGTCATGCCGGTCGAAAGTATTTGCCATCGTCCCACGGATCGCATGCCAAAACGATCCCGCACTGTTGTAGTTCGTAAGTTTGTCAATGGCAAAGGCAAGCAGGTGCACCACTGCCTCGCCGACGTCTTCGCCCTCTTGAGCTATGATCTCGCTGCGCAGCCCTTGTAGTTCGTCCATCTGTACACCGAAGCCGAGCAACTGCCGGGGGCTGAACATATCCGCCCACCGATGCATGCCGTAGATACGGGGCCGCTGATCAGTGCTGACCACTGGGTATTCTTCTGTCGGTATAACATTTCGTGCCTCCCAGTCTCCTCGCCACTGCTGTAGCTGGTCCTCCGCTGCCGCTAGCGCGTCAAGGTCTGACTGTTGTGGAGGGCGGAACTTCAAACCCTGGGGGGTTCTCAACGCGACCGCGTAAAGTGCACCAACCATCTTTCGTTGTTGCGCCTGCGCCTTAATCCAGGCAGCCGGAATGGCCTCGTTCGTGAAAAGACTGACCCCCTGACCCTTCGCGTAAGTACGCGGTGGGGGTGTCGCAACCGATCCCGGACCGACGCCGATAGGGCATATCTGGGTTGTCCAAGTACCCGCAACTTTGTCCACAACCGGAACGGCAACGACTGGAATGCCACCCTTGGTTTTCAACAGGTGCCAGTCTGGGAGTAACGGGGTAAGATGCCCCGTTGTCGGGCAAGGCACGGCTCGGGCGAAGATATAAGCTTGTACGCCTGAGCCAACTTCCTTAGGAAAGAAGCGACCGATACGTGTGGCGACCCGCCTTTCCCATTCGCGGCTCCAGTGCCGTGCTCTCTCCGCTAACCCGGGACCGTGTCGAAACGGGTAGTCCAGTGTCGCTTCTAATACACTGCAAGCAACAGCGTTATACTCATTTGCGAGCGTCGGAAAGCCAAGTCGGGCACTTTCCAAGGGTATCGCGCCGCCTCCAGCCATCGGGTCCATCACCGTAGGCAGATGACCCCAAATTCGCGTGGCCGCAGCATGCGCTGCCTGGAGATCGTTTGGCCGTATTGCAGCTTTGAATGACCTTGGTACGCCGAACCCGCCCGGAACACGGACGCCGGTGTTCATCAACTCACGCACTGCAACAAGCTCTGCGGCAGGGCGCATGAAACCGAGTAGTCGCTCAAAAGTATCGCGTGGTGTCAAATCGCTTCCAATTGCGACCCCCTTTTCGCGTCCAATATTGACCCCTCTCTGGGCACGGGCTGGAGCTTATCCACGTCATGCATAGGAGGGACCCGCGCCCGTAGCGCAGCGCCCCAGGCGTTGCGCGGAGCGAAGGGCGCGGGAGGTTCCTGTGCATCACGTGGGTAAGCGTGAGGGGCGATGGTCAGTCCCGGCCGAAGCCGCGCGGCGGAACGATCGCCTGAAGTTCGCTGAGATCAAATTCGCAGATCGCTCGCAACGCTTCGGCGGTCGCGCTGTCCTGCAGGTTCTCCGGCAGGCTATCCAGCCAGGCCATGAACTCAACTTGTTCTTCCACGAGGCCGGTGACGTGGTCGGTCCAGCGCCGGGCTCGGCCGCGATGATCGGCCGGATGGCGGGTGCGAATGACCGGCTTGCCTGCCGCGCGCGCAGCGCGATAGCGGACCTGACGTTCGGCGTCGGTCATGGCGGTTTCACCGATTGGTTTGCGTGGCATGTTTCCTACTCCGAATCGTTACGTCACGATACGTTGGAGCCGGCGAAGATGGCTCAATTGCGGTTCCTGAAGCGCCAGTCTGTCATTGCCGGTCTCGATGATGTCGCAATGATGCGTCAGGCGATCCAGCATGGCGGTGGTCATCCGGGCATCGCCAAACACCTGCGGCCAATCGGCGAAGGCCAAATTGGTGGTGATCAGCAACGACGTGTTTTCGTACAGTTTGCTGATCAGGTGGAACAGCAATTGGCCCCCTGGCTGGCTGAATGGCAGGTAGCCCAACTCGTCGATGGCGATGAGATCGTAGCGTAACAGTTTCTCGGCGAGGCGGCCGGTGCGGCCGGCGGCTTTCTCTTGCTCAAGCTGGTTGACAAGATCGACCAGATTGAAGAATCGCCCCTTCGCGCGGGCGCGAACGACCGCCGCGGCGACGCCGATGCACAAGTGAGTTTTGCCGGTGCCGGTTCCGCCGATGAAAATCACATTGCGCCGTGCGTCCAGGAACGAACCGGTGGCGAGTTCGCGAACCAGCCCTTCATCGACCGGCGTATCGGTGAAGACGAATTTGCCAATATCCTTCAGCGCCGGGAATTTGGCGCCGCTCATGCGGTAGCTGATCGAACGCGCCTGCCGGTGGGTACGTTCGGCGCGAATCAGGCTGGCGAGGAGCGGAAAGATCTCTTCGCGCCGGGCAAGGCCTTTGCCGGCGATCTCGTCGAAGCTGGCGCGCATGCCGTAAAGCTTCAGTTCGGTCATGGCCTCGAGGATCTCATGGCGCTCCATCAGGCGACTTTCCTTATACTGTCGTAGCGGCCGCAATTGGCCGCGGGTTCAATCTTCAGACGCAACGCATCGGGCGTGGTGATGCTGGGCGGCGCCACCGGCTGCCGCTGGCGCGCCAGTACAGCGAGAATCACGTCGCCGCTGGCGATGCCGGCGCCCAACGCTTCGGCGCAGGCCGCTTCGACCGCGGCCAGTCCGTGATCGAGAACCGCGCCGAGGACTTTGACGAACTGGCGATCGGAGTCGGCGTGCGACTTCAGCTTCGCGCGGACCTGGGCCAGGCCGGCGGGCAGGTCCCAGTCCTTGAACGGCGCGCCATTGCGTAAAGCGCCGGGCTTCCTCACCAGAACCGGCAGATAATGCCAGGGATCGTAGATGATCTGGTCACGCCGGAACTGGCGCGGATGCTCCGCCACGACCTCGTCATTGAACAGCACCACGATGCGCTCGGCGTGGGAGCGCACCAGCACCATCCGGCCGGCGGCCCGGGCATCGACGCTGTAACGATTGTGGTCGGCCATGATCAGGCAGGTGGTGGTGGCACGCACCGCCTTCTCGACGAAGCCGTCGAATGGCCCGCGCAACTGCATCAGGCTCGACCGCTCATCCTGGAAGACGTCCCAGATCGTCCGGTCCTTGAACTCCGGGTGGCTGGTTCGCCGGGCGTAGGCGATGCATTGATCTTCCAGCCAGGCATTCAGCTCGGCCAGGCTCTTCACTCGCGGCTTGGGGCGGAACAAAAGATCGCGCAGATTGCCGACCTGATTTTCAACCTGTCCCTTCTCCCACCCCGAGGCGGGTGTGCAGGCGACCGGCTCGATCAGATGGTGCGAGCACATTTGCAGAAAGCGTCGATTATATTGGCGCGCCTTGCCAACGAAGATCGCATCGACCGCCGTCTTCATGTTGTCGTAAATGCCGCGCCGGCAGACGCCACCGTAGAACAGGAACGCCTTGTCGTGGGCGTCGAACACCAGTTCCTGGGTCTCGCGAAAGTAGGCGCGCACGAACGGCATCCGGCTGTGCGACAGCTTCATGTGCGCCGCCTTGATGGTCAGCGGCATGCCCTGGAGCGTAATCGCTTCGTGGCTCCAGTCGAACTGGTACGCCTCACCGGGCGCGAAGCTCAGCGGAACGAACGCCTGCACCGGAACCCGTGCACGCTCGCTCCGCCACGCTTTCGCGAAACGGTGCACACTGTCATGGGCACCGTCGTAGCCGCGGCCACGCAACTCCTCGAACAACCGCTGCGTCGATCGCCGCTCCCGACGCGGTAGCCTGGCTTCCTTCTCCAGGATCTCGGTCAGAACCTCGACCCACTCGCCAAGTTTTGGGGCCGGTTGGACGCCGCGTTCATACCTGAACTCCGTCGCCGTCCCGCGGATCACCTTGCGCACCGTCGCGCGCGACACCGACAGCGTCCGCACGATCTCCTTGATCGGCAAATGCCGCTCGAAAAACGCCCGCCGTATTTCTCCGATCTTGTCCACGGTGATCATCCCCACGAGCCCTTCCCGGCCAACACTGGCCAACGGAAGGGAACACTGACGAAACGTCAGAGGGGTCGCGATTGGACGCGAAAAACGCCCCTCAGGGGGTCATTATTGCAAGCGAGTTCACACGGCTGAGACCATCGCCAAACCCAGGGCCGCAACGGCCAGGCTGATTCTAAATGGTGACATCGGGTTCTCGCTGCACATGACGGATGATACACTTGATCCGACTTCTCATACCGGAATTGTAATCTTATGGATATCGATTCTGGTCCGGCGAATTATTTCATTTGAAAGCGGGTCGCGGTTCCCGGTGTAGGCCGCGGCAATGCTCCCGCCAGGGTATACATTGCGGCTTCCTTTACGGTTGTGCGGCTTCACAAGCTTCCTGGATTACGTCATCGGCGCTCGCCTTGCCGTCGCCATAGCGATCGATCAGACGCCGCATTCTCTGATATTCGCTTGTGAATGTAAATTCTTTGCACTGCCGTATCATATCCGGCGTCGACGGGACCGGTCCCTGGGCGGCCGCCTGGCGACTCTGTTCGGCGTAGTCGGCGCTGCGCGCTGCCGCCCAGGTCCGAAAACTGGCTTTGTCGGCTTCGCTGAAGAACCGGCAGTGGTCAACCTTCTCGCGCAGAACCTTCCGGAACAGGTCGCCCCGGGTGACGTCGCCGCAGTGGTCGAAAATCGACTGGGTGTTTGAGTACGCATGGCGGTATGGGCTTGTGTTGTCGGGGGCCGCTGTCTGCGCATGGGCAGTCGCGCTGCCCAGCAGTACGGCGGCCAGGGTCAGCCCCGCTGCGGCGGATGCTACTGCTTGACGCATTCAAAGCCCCCTTCAGACGAAATATGTGCACCGCGGTAACGACGGCACCGGGCGTCGCTGCAGCCCATTTTTCCAGGAAGAAATGATATCGCACAGGTTCGGCCCATGCCGCAATCGTCATGGATGCAAGACGTGCCGCTGCGACAAGCATTCAACGCAAGAGCAGATCGCGATACGTAGCTGACGCGGCGCTTGAATTGTCCATTCGCCTCGCAGGCGCCCGTTTCAGCATGACCATCACGCTGGGCACAGCGCTTAATGCGGCGGCGATGAGCCACAGCCCGGTCCATTCGCCGGCGATCAACACCGCCACCCCGCCCACCACGGCGGCCACCAGTACGATCAGGGTGAACGTCCAGCCCAGCCGGTTCAGCCAGGGCGCCCCCACCATCAGGCGCACTTCTGGATTGGCGTGAGCGATTCGCTGGATCAGTTGGCACACGAACGGCTCGTAGCTTGCCCGGCGATCCTGCAACTGCGCCGGGCCCGCGACATGCGCCGATTGCAGCCGGATCGTGACACCGCGCCCGCGCAGCCGGCACCGGTCAACCGGCCCTATCGTCCGGATGTCCACCTGATGGAGTTGCACGCTGGTGATGTCGCAATAGCGGACAAGCGCATGTCGTCCGCGGCTATTTATCAGCAGACCCTGAGGCATAAGCGTGAAGTGCCGCTCTGGCCGGAACAGAAGACCGCGGAATGCATAGGACAGTGTGGCGCTCGCGTCGTCGGGCACCTGTCAGGGCACCGGGTTAACGGTGAACCGCGTCGCGCCATCGGCTTCGACCCGCACCACGACGGAGGAGGCCTGATCCAGCCAGATCACCTCCGCCCCGCGCTGCAGGTAGGCCCGTTCCGCTTCGTCCCGGCAACCCGGATCCGCCGACGGTCCCACCTGGGCGGGCCGCATGAGATCGAGCGCGGGCGCATAGGGTTGGGCGTCATAGTCAATTTCCGGCGTGCGGATCGGATGGCTGGCGCGCAGGATGGTGCAGCATAGATCGCGGCCGCAGTCCCGGACCGCTCTGCGCCACAGCGGCAGCCGAACCTCTCCGCCCAGCATCACCCGCGCCCCGGCATAGTCGAGGGCCATGATGTAGGAAGGTGGCGCAAAATCTCCATACTTCGCCATCTCGGCAAGTGAGCGATCGGGCGCAATGATCGACCACCCCTCCAATTCGTACCGGTCAAGTACCTTTGTGTCCCGCTCCGCCACTGGAAACAAAGTCTGTGTCTCGGCTACCTGGCCGCGGCGCAAGCGGTCATAGCTGCCCCAATCCGCCACTTCCGCTTCGTCGGGATGATACGTATGTTGCTCGGATTCCAATGGAATCCAGGCGTATTTGATCCGCCGGCGTGCCAGCAGCGCGTTCAGTCCGCGCATGTGATCCAGTTCGAGATGCGCCTGGATATAGCGATAAATCGTCTGGTTGGGGAAATGAGCGTCCAGATATTGCAACGCATTTTCCTCGATGCCGGGCAGCGCCTCCGTATTGATGTCGATCATCGTCACTCGCCCACGCACGCGGACGATTGTGCAATCGCCGTGTAGAGTCCGAAGAAAATGGATTTCCAGCATGGGCGGTCCGATTTGCGGCAATTGTGACGGTAACCGTTCAAAGCCTGCGTGCAAAGCTCCCATTGCCGTCGCCCAGCCGATCCGATCCGCGCAGGGGTAATGGTGTTGCGGATATGGACCATTCCGAGGTGACGCTTAGCGTGCCCCCGCTGACGCCGCGTTATCCAAGGTGAGAGCCTATTCATCGTCGGGGGAAATTTCAGATGAAAGCGTCTGCTCATGCTTGCCCGTGCCAGCGAAACTCGTCCGCCGCTGGCATCGGCGCGCTATCGCAGCCGCTCTGTGTTCGGCGGCAGTGCAACCACGCATCCGACACTTCCCTCTCATAGTCTCGGGTCGACGGGCTCGCTCTCCAGCGCCAGCACAGCGAACGCACATTCATGGACGCGGCGGAGGGGCTCGTGCTTGACGAAGCGGTCCAGCCCCTCAATACCAAGCGCGAATTCGCGGATGGCGAGGCCTCGCTTGGCGGCGAGACCACGCTCCCGCAGGCGGTCCAGATGCTGCGGCATGGTGTAGTCGGGGCCGTAGATGATTCGGAGATATTCCGGCCCTCGGCATTTGATGGCCGGCTGGATGATGCCCTTCTTGCCGCGCGCCACAAAGTCGAGCGGTTTTACCACCATGCCCTCGCCGCCGGCGTCGGTCAGCGCCTGCCACCAGACGGTGGCGGCCTCGATCTGCCCTGGATCGTCGAGATCGACCACATGATAGGGCGTTGCGAGCAACAGGTCAGGATCAGCCGCCGCGAGTTCGGCCATCAGACCCATGTGCCAGTCATGGGGTTTGTCGGTATGCACGGTGTTTCCACTCGCCATCAGATGGAACCGCGCCACCCGCAGATCGGCGATCCCGGCGACCGGCCGGACATAGCGCCGCCACGAGGCATCGTAGGCGACGGCATTGCCGGATCGCGTCGTCAAGCGGTCCAAAAGAGCGCCAATCTCGACCCCTCGAGCGGCGGCCCGAGCGACAACGTCAACCGCGGCGGCGATGCCGGCCATCGCGGCCTCGCCGACCGGACGGTATTGGGAGTCGATCAGTCCCTGCGCCTTGGCCGACCAGGGCATCACCTCGGCATCGAGGCACAGCCAGTCCGTCTCCAGCCGATCCCAGAGACCGATCGCCTCGACAGCCTCACCGATCCGCTCGATCAATGCGCGCTCGATCCAGTCATCGTGAAAGAAGGCCCGGCCTGTGCGCGTGTAGACGACGCCAGCTTTAGCGTCCTGGACGCCGAACCGGTTTCGTGCGGCATCCGCGCCACGGGCAATTACGACGACCGCCCGGCTGCCCATATGCTTTTCCTCAATAACGATCCTCGTGATTCCGGCGCGCCTGAAATACGCGAACGCTTCGTCCGGGTGCTCAAGCAGACCGGGCCGATTCGAGGTTTCCGGCGGCGACATGGTCGGCGGCAGGTAGACCAGCCATCGCGGATCGATCGCGAAACGGCTCATTACCTCGAGTGCAGCCGCCGCGTTCCGCGGCTCGACGCGCACCGGCCCGGCAAACCGCGTCATGATGGTGCGCTTGCCCTGGACGTCCTCGATGTCAAGCATCACGTCGGCCGCCTGCTGTCCGCTGTGGCCTGGCATGGCGTCGAGCGGGCGCACTGGCTCCATATAGATTTGCGCGGCTTGAACTCCGACCAGTTCGCGCTCCGGGTAGCGCAATGCGGTGAGCTTGCCGCCGAACACGCAGCCCGTGTCGATGCAGATCGTGTTGTTGATCCACTCCGCCGCCGGCGATGGCGTGTGGCCATAGACCACCATCGCCTTGCCGCGATAGTCGGCCGCCCAGTTGAGCCGCACCGGCAGTCCGTAATTGTCGGTCTCGCCCGTCGTCTCGCCATAAAGGGCGAAGCTGCGCACGGCACCGGATCCACGCCCTTGCATCTCCTCCTTCATGCCGGCATGCGCGACAACAAGGCGGCCTTCATCGAGCCAGAGATGGCTGACCAGTTTGTCGAGGAAGATTTTCGTTTTGCCGCAGAAGGTTTTGCGCTCCTCCTCCGGGATGGCGTCGAGTTGCTCCAGCGTCTCGGCCAATCCGTGCGCGATCCTGACGTCCTTGCCCAACAGCTTCTGGACGAGTTTGAGATCGTGGTTGCCCGGAACGGCAAGCGCGCTCCCGGCTGCCACCATGTTCATCACGAGGCGAAGCACACCGGGTGAATCCGGACCGCGATCGACCAGATCGCCAACGAATATGACCCGACGTCCCTCGGGATGCATGCGCGTGGAGCCTCCCTCCCAATCGGACTGGACGTAATCAAGTTCGTCGAGCAGCGCCTCCAGCTCCGTCAGGCAGCCATGGACGTCGCCGATGATGTCGAAAGGGCCGCGCTCGCCACGCCGGTCGCACCACAAAGGCTCGCGGATAACGGTCGCGTCCGCAACGTTTTCCACGGAGCGCATGACATGCACGCCTCGGAAACCTTCTCGCTGCAGCCCCCGAAGCGACTTCCTCAGCCGCCGGACATGGTCATGCACGACCTTACCCGGGATCTTGCGGTCGTCCCGGCTTGCGTTGCGGGCGAGGCAGATATCCTCCGGCAGGTCGAACACGATGGCCGTCGGCAGAGCGTGGTAGCGGCGGGCCAGATCGACGAGGCTCTTCCGGTCCTCCGGACGCACGTTGGTCGCATCGATCACCGTCAGCCGGCGCCGCGCCAGCCGCTTGGCGGCGATTGCGTGGACAAGTTCGAAAGCTTCCGGTGTCGCGCTCTGGTCGGTCTCGTCGTCGGCGACGAGGGCGCGGCAATGGTCCGAGGAGATTATCTCGGTCGGCAGAAAGTGGCGGGCCGCGAAAGTGGACTTGCCGGACGCGGTCGCACCAACCAGCACCACCAGCGAGAAGTCAGGGATCGTTACTTGCACGTGAAGACACCCATCTGCGTCGGCGTTCCAAGCTCGGGGTCCGCCTCGCCGATCTCCTCAATCCTGACGCTGTATCCGTATTGCCCGGCCGTCTTTCCGGCCCAGTCGTTGAACGCGGCGCGCGACCACTCGAAGCGATGATCGGCGTGCCGAAGATCGCCGGCGGCGAGCGCTTCGTAGCGCGCGTTGTATTCGGCGTTGGGCGTGGTCAGCACAATCGTGCGCGGCCGGGCCACGCCGAACACGGCGTCGGAGAAGGCATCGAGGCGGGGCGGATCAATATGCTCGATCACTTCGACCACGGCCGCGGCGTCGTATCCGGCGAGCCGCCGGTCGCGATAAGTCAGCGCGCCATGGATCAGATTTATCCGCTGCCGCTGCGCGCTCGTGAGTTCGTTCAGATGCAAGCGGTCTCCAGCGATCTCCAGATCACGGCTGGAGGCGTCAACGCCGAGGATGCGCTCGAACTGCCGGTCATTCATCAGCAGTCCCAGCAGCTTGCCCGACCCGCAGCCGATATCGAGCACCGACTTGGCGCCGGACGCCTTGAGTTCCGCTGAAACGCGCTCCAGCCGCTTGTCATGCAGGCGTTGTCTGGGCGCAGACGCCTGGACGATTTTATCGGGATCGGCAAGCAGATCGTCGACGGCTTCGAGTTGCTCCAGTGCCAGCCGAGCAAGCCCCTTCTGGTGTTTCAGATAACGCCTCGTAATGAGTTCGCGCGATGGATGCTTCTGAAGCCAGCCTTCGCCATGCCGAAGCAGCTTCTCTATCTCGTCCTCGCTGACCCAATAGTGCTTCTGATCGTCAAGCACCGGGATCAGCACGTAGAGATGAGACAGCATCCGGCTCAGGGTCGTCACGCCGGTCAACGTCACGTCCCAATACGATCGCTCGCCGACCGGCGTTGAGGAAAGTGCATAGCCGAGTGGTTCGAACAGTGATTCGGCGAAATCGATGCCGCCGCGGAACCGCAGGGGCGTTAGCCGTGCCTGCAGCGGAATTGCCAGTTCGGCCAGTTCCGGTCGATGCTCCGAACGGCCTGCAAGCGCCGACCCGAATACCCGCCCAAGCGCGACGCTGAGAAACGACGAGACCGCGTAAGGCCTATCGTTCACGTATTGATCGAGCGGCCCGCCATCGCCCCCGGCGCCGCGCCGACCGCGCACCAGCGCGACCGGATCGACGTCGAGCACCAGGGCCGCCGTGCAGCGCGAGGCGTTCGCCTCCGGATAAAAGACATGCGCCGTGCCGAAAGACAGCGAAAACTCCTGATGTCTGTCGGGATGCTTGTGCAATAAGAAGCCGAGGTCGGTCGCCGGCTGGTGGGTCGTGGTTAGAGTAAGGAGCATCGCTATTCCGTTGTAAATGCGGGCTTTGGGCTAAGGTGGCCGAAAAGGCAACTATCGACTTGGCGCGCTAAGAAGCGTTGAGGCGCGAGGAATGTACTCGAGACGCGATTTTGCCTTCCAGGATCCAGGGCTTCGACTTCTTTATTGAGTTCACACCAGCGCCGAACATTGCTTCCACTCGGTCGCGCTGTGGGGGAGTCAGGTCACCGTCCATGTACCACAGTTGCGCGTATCCCGAGAAGCCGTTCAGAGACTGTTTCTGCGAGCACTACGGATCAACCGTTAAGCAAATACGCCGCGACGGCATCTTGTTCTATCTGTCCGAGCGGACTGGCATGTCTGCTTCCGTTCGTGCGCCGACAACCAGAATCCGAATTTCATTCACCTTAGATGATGCAGCAGCGTGGCCGCCTACCACGCACCTGAGCAGGGGCGCGGATACTCGATCCAAGACAGACTTCCAACGGTGCGGCCAAGCCGAAGACAGGCGCAGATTTCCGAATCATATTCGGTTTATGGCTTGACACCTGCCGATCACGCGTCGAAAACTCCGGCCCACAGGCGCCACCAGTATGCGCCGGGGAGGAAGTGGCCAGTGCCCAACGACATGTTGCCCCGCACAATTGCCGAGATGCCGGTTCAGCTGGCCTCGAACCCGGTCAGCCCGGCACAGGCCCGGGGCCGGTTTTTCAACACCGGCAACGGCTTCAACGTGCGATTGCCTGAAGTGCCCGACCGCATCTTCGTTGACGAGGCCATCCGGGCGCTCGACCCGGCGACCTCCACCGGGATGATCGCCTGCGACATCGCCGACGAACTCGCTGCGCCGTTTCCCGCCACCACCCCACTCGTCCTGGCTCGCTACGCCAGGATCCGCTCAGGCGATACGCTGACGACCGATCTCGCCGCGAGCGGCCTCATCGCCTATGTGATCGCAGGGACCGGCACCACCGACTGCGACGGCGAACAGATCGCCTGGTCAGCAGGCGACCTGCTGATCCTGCCGGGTGGCGTTCCGGCGACCCACATCGCGGGTGGCGCGGACGCGGTGCTGTGGATCGTCTCGAACGAGCCGCAACTGGCGTTCGAGAAGCTGCGTCCACCCGCGCCCGGCCAAGCGCCGACCCGGGTCGTTCATTTCACCGGGGCCGAAATAAACCGCCAGATCGAATTACTGTATGAGGTCGGGCGGAATGAACAGATTGCCGGCTCAGCCCTGATCTTTTCCGCGCAGGACCAGGAAGCCACCCGTAACATTCTGCCGACGCTGACGGTTGCGATGAATTCGTTGCCGGGCGGCGCGGTGCAGCGGCCGCACAGGCATAACTCGGTGGCAGTTTCGCTTGTGATACGGGGGGATCGTTGCTTTTCGATCATCGACGGCAAGCGCAAGGACTGGGCGCCCTGGGCGACCACGATCACTCCGCCCGTCTCGGTGCACTCGCATCACAACGGCGGCAACGAACAGGCGCTGTTCCTGATCATCCAGGATGGCGGTATCTACTATCACACGCGGGCGATGGGCTTCGAATTCAGCGATCATCCCGCGGCATAACAATGGGAGGCAGACATGGACGCGATTTCTTCGGACCGGCTGCAAGTGCGACCGCTTCACCCCGCCCTGGGGGCGGAAGTCACGGGCGTGGACATGCGCCACCCGCTCGATTCCGATACGTTCACGGCGGTGCACGAGGCGTGGATGGCGCATCTGGTGCTGGTATTTCCTGCCCAGCACATCACCGATGACGAACACGTCGCTTTCACGCAGAGCTTCGGTGAGCCGGAAATCTTTCACCAGAACATCATCCGCTCCCGCCGCGTGAAGGAGATCTTCCGGGTTTCCAACGTCGATGATGACGGCGTTCTTATGCCGCCGGATCACCCGACGGTGAAGCAGGTTTCGCTGGCTCAGTTCTGGCACACCGACAGCAGCTATCGGGAAATCCCTTGCGTGGGGGCCCTGCTGCATGGCGTGGAGACGAGCACAACGGGCGGCGAGACTCAGTTCACCAATATGTACGCTGTCTATGAGGCGTTGCCGGAGTTGTTGAAGAAACAAGTTCAGGGACGCCGCGCGCGGCACAATTTCGGGCATCTGCACAAGCTGGCGTCGCTGAAGCCGCTGACGGCGGAAGAGGCGGCCGCGATGCCGCCGGTCTGGCAGCCGATGGTGCGCAAGCATCCAGTGACGGGGCGGGTGTCGCTGTATATCAGCCCGATCTACAATGATGAGATCGAGGGGTTGTCGGAGGCGGAGTTGCTGACGCTGATCAAGGATCTGACGGACATCGCCGCGCAGCCGCAGTTCGTCTATCGTCATCGCTGGTCCCCGGACGATGTTGTCATGTGGGACAATCGCTGCACCATGCATCAGGTCACGCCGCACGACCCCACCGAACGCAGGGTGATGCACCGCACCACCATCGTCGGCACCGAACCCGTCCTCGCCGCCTGAGCAGGAGCCGCACACCGTGTCTGGCGCGCAACCACTGGTCATCGATCATCCTCACCCGCATCCGGAATGGCTGGCAAAGCATACCGAGGATATTCTGGACCCTGGGCTGCCGATCATCGATCCTCATCATCATCTGTGGGACCGGCCCGGCACGAAGTATTACCTGGATGAGTTGCTGGAAGACCTGAACGCCGGTCACAACGTCGTCGGCACCGTGTTTCTGCAATGCTTTTGGGCCTATCGGACGAGCGGGCCGGAGGCGATGCGTCCGGTGGGTGAGACGGAGTTTGTTGCGTCCGTGGCGAGCGAGGCTGAGCGACGGAAGACGCGAGCCAAGGTCTGCGCGGGGATTGTTGGGTTTGTCGATCTCCGTGGCGGTGAGGTGGTGGACGATGTGCTTGCCGCGCATATCGAAGCCGCCGGGGGACGGTTCCGCGGAATCCGGCAGGTGTCCGCCCGGCATCCGGATTTTCTGGCGAGTATTTCCACGCCGCCGCCGCTGGGACTGCTGTCCGACGAAGCCTTCCGAAGCGGGTTTTCCTTGCTGGCGAAGTACGGGCTCAGCTTCGACGCCTTCATGTACCACACGCAACTGGACGAACTGCTGGACCTCGCCCGCGCTTTCCCGGAAACCCCGATCGTCATCAACCATGTCGGCGGCCCGCTTGGTGTCGGCCCGTTCCAGGGCAAGCGCGACGAGGTGTTCCCGGCTTGGCATGCCAGCATGAGGCAACTCGCCACCTGCCCCAACGTCTACGTCAAGCTTGGCGGCCTCGCGATGGCGGTCAACGGTTTCGATTTCCACAAGCGGGATGTGCCGCCGTCGTCGGGCGAACTCGCAGAGGCCTGGCGCCCGTGGATGACCGCCTGCATCGAGGGATTCGGCGCGAACCGCTGCATGTTCGAAAGCAACTTCCCGGTTGACAAGGCGATGTGCAGTTACCCTGTGCTGTGGAACGCGTTCAAGCGCATCGCGGCCGATGCCTCGGCTGAAGAGCGCCGGGGTTTATTTCACGATACCGCGGCAGGCTTTTACCGAATTAGCGCCTGACCGCGCGACACGGGGAAATCATGACAAGAACAACACGTCGCCTGGCCTTCGGCGCGCTTGCCGCCGCCCCGCTCGCGCGCCCGGATTTGTTACGCGCACAGTCATCATCCGTCCCGGTGAAGATCGGCCTCCTGAGTGATGTCTCGGGCCCGTACCGCCACGTCGGCGGCCCCGGCAGCAGGGTGACCGCGGAGATGGCTGTCGCCGACTTCGGCGGGTCCGTTCTCGGGCGTCCGATCGAGGTGCGTCGGTGCCGACCAATGCGCTGCCGGCGGAGGCTCGGCTGCATGTTTCGGCGGTCTGCGATGATGAGGCCAACGCGCTGATCGTCGAGGACGAGGTCTATGCGCTGACGATCTCCGGTCCCGCCGCCGGCGCGGGGGTGCGCAGCGAGCGCCGGGCGCGGATCGATACGCTGACTGGGTTTATTCCTCGGGACGCTGGTGAAGCCGACGGTGCATTGGAGCGTGGCATGAAGGTGTTCGAGATTGCCGCGGGGCGGGCGGGGGATAAGGGGGACGCCCTGGATCTGACGATCGTGGCGCGGGATGAGGCGGCGTATGCGGTGCTGGAACGGGCGCTGACGGAGGAAGCGGTCAAGGCGGCGCTGACTCGGGTGGCGCCTGGGCCGGTGGTTCGGTATCCGGTGCCGGGGTTGCTGGCGCTGAAGTTCGTGGCGCCCGCCGCGCTGCCGGGTGGGGTTTATGCGTCGCTGCATGCGGGGCTGCACTGGCGGAAGGCGGCGATCTGGGTGCTGCTGGAGATGGAGGTTTAGGAGGGTAGTGGTCGACGCAGAGACTTTGATCGGTGGCGCGGCGACCTTCGAAACCGCGACAGATCGCTCGGGAGAAGCACTTTCGGCGGCCAACCGAATGGTCGGATCACCGAAATCAGTGCCCCTATAGTCAACGCGATAGCTCCTGCGTAGACCAACTTCCCAATGCTACCTATCAGGCCCCCACTAAACCAGACATAGCCTGCCAGGAACCCAGCGCTACCCAGCCGCCCAAATTCGCCCATTGCGGCTTTTATGACGCCCACGTGTTTGACAAGAAAAGAGTTAGTACGAGATCTAGGGGCTCGCTCTAGGGTTCGGAACCACTCTTCCACTACGCCGCAGAATATTTTCGCTATCAAAAAATCGACGAAGTCGATTGATACGTCTGCCGTCCGATATTCCCGGTCTATCGGACCCATAAACTCAACTAAAACTAGATCTATGTCCCGTCCACTTTCTTCGATGACGAACGGTAAGTTGGCAATGCCGAAAGCAGAACAGGCGTCTGGCCATCACCAAAATCGGGCGTGTAGTTTGACATCTGATTTCCCTGGCGTCGGCCCGCCCGCCGCGAGAAGCTCTGGCTGCGAGCGACGTAACCATCCCTACCTCACCGTACCGACCTTAGGCAACCGTATTCAATCCATCATAATTGCCCGTCATTTATGCAGAGGACAATTGATTGGTGAGCTGTTTAGGGATAAGGCAAAAGCTGCGTATGCATTTGCCAACAAATCGTTTTTGGTCCTAGAATGAAGATGGCACGTGCACGATATATGGCAAATATATCGCCACTGGTTCGGTGCCAAGGGCAGTTCACGACCGCGCCCGCTTCGTCACCGGGATTGTGCCGCAGGAAGGGCGACCGTCA
Source organism: uncultured Pseudomonadota bacterium (assembly GCA_963819005.1). GTDB lineage: Bacteria > Pseudomonadota > Alphaproteobacteria > Acetobacterales > Acetobacteraceae > Rhodopila. Next base: position 709,941 of record CAWFUL010000015.1, on the reverse strand, counting down.
TGTCCGCGAACCGGCGGAAGGACCGGTCTCACCCCTACCCCACCACCTCAAACCAGAAATCCAGCATGTCGCCGGTGCGTTTTTCGGCGAACTTCGCCTCCACGCGGGTGCCGATCGCGAGTTTTTCGGCCGCTGTGGCGGGGTCCTTGAGGTCGATGCCCTTGAAGTAGCCGCCGATTGCGGTGCCGGCACCGTCCAGAAGGACATAGCCGAACGCGTAGGGCGGTTCCGGCAGGTTGTTGAATTTTTCGTAGACCATGGTGAAGGCCTCGATCCGGCCGCCTGGGCCGACCTTCACCCAATCGGTCGTTGGCAGTAACGTTTCGTCCGAGAAGGAGCGCGGCGGCACCAGCACGCGGCCGGTCTTGGCGCATTTGCGGCCGTAGATCGCGGCCTCATCCCGAATCCGGGTGTAGAACCAGCTCGCGGTTTCACCCAGCGCGTGGTCATAGGTGATGTTCCAGGTTTCCTGACGTCCCAGCAGTTCCATCTGTGTGTTCCTATGCCTCGATAACCATGGTGCCGAAGATCTGGTGGTCGCCGCCGTTGCCGCTGGCGATCCCAAGTTTTGCGCCCTTGACCTGATGCGCCCCTGCCCTGCCCCAGACCTGCAGCGCCGTCTCCGCGACGCGGGCCATCGCGGTGACGGCGATGGCGTTGGTGCAGAGTGTGCCGCCGGACGGGTTCACCGGAATGCGGCCGCCGATGGAGAATTCGCCATCGCGCAGGCGCCCGATCGACTTGCCGTGCTTGCTGACAAGGCGCGCTGCGTCGATCGCATGAAACTCGGTATTGCTGAAGGGCGCATAGAGTTCGGCCACATGGACCTGTTTCGCCGGGTCGGTGATGCCGGCCTGACGGTATGATTTTTCGAATGACCGGCCGAGTGCGTGCGCGCCGGAATGTTCCGCTGTCGGGTTCACGCCCATCCGGTCGCCCATCCAGTAAGTCTCCGCCGCATGCGCCAGACCGGTGATCCAGACGGCATCCAGGTGGTTGTCGCGGATGAACTTTTCGGAGGCCAGGATCATCGCCGCGCCGCCGGACGACTGAGGACAGCAGTCCAGCAACTTGATGGGCCAGGAGATGTAGCGGGACGCCATTACGTCATCGACCGTAACGACCTTGCGGAGGTGCGCTTTCGGATTTAGGGACGCATGCTGGCGGTTCTTCACTGTCACCAGCGCCATGTCTTCCTCGGTCATGCCGTGCTGTTGCATATACCGGACGCCCGACATCGCCAGCATGTTGATGGTGCCTAGCGGCAACGGGCGTTCGTAGGCCGGGTCCCAGATTTTGTTCAGAACGGTCTGGGAGTCGCCACACTCACCGATCTTGTCGGCGCCGGCGGTCATCACGACATCGAACATACCTGATGCCACGTGGTAGTACGCCGCGGCAACGGAAGAGATTCCGGTGGATCCGCCTGTATTGATTTGCAGGAACGGCTTGTTCCGGCCGCCGACCGCATCGACACCGAGACGTTCGGCGTTGCCGATGCCGAGCATGGCGTCGGGTGAGAGCGAATAAACCACGGCCTGGACTGCATCGAACTCAAGGCCCGCATCCGCCATCGCTCGGCTGACGCCTTCGCGGACCAGGTCGGGGTAGCTGGCATCGTCACGGCGAGAGCGAAACTCCGACTGGCCGATGCCGATGATGCCGACGCGCTCGTTGCTCATGGCCGAGCCTCCTTGCCCAGAACGATGGCGGATTGGTATTGCATGGCGAAACCGCTGCCGGCGTGGGCGAGGCCGGTTCGCGCGTTGGGTACCTGGTGCGCGCCGGCGCGGCCGCGGATCTGGTTGGCGACCTCGGCGATGCGAATCATCCCAGTGCAGAACACGGGGTTCCAGGTCAGAACGCCGCCGGACAGATTTACCGGCAAATGGCTGCCGCGGTTGAAATGCCCTGCCGCCAGACGTGACTGCCAGTCCTGGCGGGGACACAACGCGAGGGCATCGTAGGCAAGCAGTTCGGCGTAGGGCGTGGCGTCGGTGATTTCCGCGAGATCAAATGCCGTCGCCGGATCGTTGATGCCTGCGTCGGCATAGGCACGCTCAGCGGCGGCCAACAAAGCGGGGGCGGTCGTCAGGTCGCGGTCACCGAGGAAACTCGGTTCGGTGGCCCAGCCCATTCCGTGGACCCACGCGACGTCGGACAGTTCGCGCTGGCGGATGAAATCCGGAGACGCCAGGACCATGGCCACGGCGCCGGTCACCGGTTCGGTGGTCATCGCGGGTGTTATGGGCCAGCGCAGTTTTCCGGCGGGGGGCGTTACTGGCGGGTTGGGCCAGGCGACCTGCCCATGGGCGCGATTCTTTGCGGCGACCGCCTCGGCTGCGTTCCGGGCGCCGGGGGTTTTGGCCTCGATCGCCGCGGCCTGCAGCGCGTGGGCCGAGAGTTCGTCCAACGGCAGCGCGCGATGGAAATATGGATCGTTGCCCAGGCGTTGCGCTTCGGGCATGGAGGAGACCTCGGTGGGGCTCCAGGAAACGACTAGCTGGGTCTGGAACTGGCCGCTCGCGACGCGCAGGGCGCCCATGATGAACGCATGCTCGGATGCTGACGGCGTGGACAGGATGTCCCGGTCCACGCCGCCGACGGACCCGGAGGCCATCATCACCGCGATCGCTCGCCCGTCGAACTGATCGTTGGAGGCAACGACGATGCCGTCGATATCCTCGATCGTCAGCCCGGCGTCGGCCAGCGCCGCCTGGCCGATGTCGTACATGATTTCTTCCAGCGAACGGTTGCGTGAGGCGATCACCGGGCGGATCGCGCAGCCGATGACACCTGGCTGAATTCGCATACCCATTCTGGTTCCCTTCTACAAAATCGCCATCGGGCTGATCGGGCTTCCCGTGCCACCGGCCACCGGCAAAGGACTGGCCGTAAACAGGAACGTGCCGCGCCCTGTTGCCGACAGCGCCTTCAGGTCCAGCCCTTCCAGCAGCGGGATGCCGAAGTCACGGATCAGCCGCTGGTGGACGGGAAAGACGGTGCCGGCGGGAAACGGCAGGACCTCGACCGCGTAGTTATCAGCGCCAACGACCGCGACGTTGCGTTCGGCCAGCCACAGGCCAGCCGCGAGATCGAGGCCGGGTTCCGCATCGAATGAGACGTCTTTGGACAAGGCCTGGTGCTCGCCCCAGCCGGTACGGATCAGGACGATGTCTCCGGCTTGCGGTTCGGCGCCGGCGCGGTCGGCGGCGCGGCGCAGGTCGTCAACGCCGATTGCCATGCCGTCGCGCAGGCCGGCGCCGGCCACGGCGGCGACGTCCAGCAGCAGGCCTCGGCCGGCGATCGGCCCCATTTTGTCGATGCCGCAGCGGGTGGCGCCGCTTGTGCTGCGGGTGCCTGCGCCGGGAAATCCGTTGTACAGTTCGTCGTCGTACCAGGCGTGGCAGAGCGCATCGATGTGGGTGCCGATATGCAGGGGCAGCACCACCGTATCTTCGGCGAACTGAAAGCCGCCCGGGCGCCTGGCGCCGGCTGCGTAGTCGCCGCCGTCCCGGCCGAGGAAATGCTGGACGCCAGCGCGGTGTTTCGGCACCGGCGTGCGCGCAGACAGTATCTGCGCCAGCGACACGACCTGGCCGGATTGCACCAGCCCCGCTGCCTGACGCACCTGCTCCACGCCGATATGGTTCAGGGCGCCGCGTTCGTCGGCCTCGCCCCAACGGCCCCAGGCGTCCTTGGTCATGCCACGGACTTTCGCGGCAGCGACGCCGCGATCTGTTTCAGATCCCGGCGCATGAGCTTGCCGGTCACCGTTACCGGCAGCGACTCCCTGATCTCGATCGTGTCCGGCACTTTGTAACGCGAGGCGACCGAGCGGCAGTGCGCCGCGAGATCGGCAGGCGTGGGGGTTTGACCTGGCTTCGGCACCACGAACGCCACCAGCAGTTCGCCTTGGACCGGATCGGGTACGCCGACCACGCCGGCCATCGCGACGGCGGGGTGGCGCATCAGGACGTCCTCTACCTCGGCCGGCGAGATGTTGATGCCGCTTTTCTTGATCATTTCGCTGACGCGGCCGCTGAAGGACAGGGTGCCGTCCGGCAACAGGCGGCCCATGTCGCCCGTGCGGAAAAACCCGTCCGCGGTCATGACGGCGTCGGTCTGGCTGGCGCTGGCGCCGATATAGCCGCGCATTACGTAGCCGCGGACCTCGATCATGCCTTCTTCGCCGGTTGGCAGATGCGAACCGGAGGCGTCATCGACTATCCGCACCGTTACCCCTGGCAGCGGCGGTCCCTGGCACGCGGCGCGGCGTTCCAGCGGCCAGTCGTGGGGCGTCACGCAGCAATTGCCGTAGCTTTCGGTCTGGCCGTAGACGTTGCAGATCTGTGCGGCGCCAAGTTCGGTTGCGGCGGTCACCACGTCCTGCGGCGCGCCGATGGTCAGGCCGGTGCGCAGGCTGGCGACCCGGTTCCGGCGGAAGGTCGCGTGAGAAACGATCGCGGAGGTGATCGCGGGGAGGGTGTAGAGCGCGGTGCAGCGGTGTTGCTCGATCAGGGATATCGCCTCGGCTGGCTCGAACCGAGCTTGCAACACCAGTGTTGCGCCGTGGGTCAGCGTGGCGGACATGGCGTTGGCGCTGCCATACGACCAGAACAGCGGCGGAGCCAGCAGGACGCGGTCCTGCGGGGTGTAGCCTTGGCGTTCGCCGATGTTGAAGCCGTTTTCGATGATGCCGTCATGGGCCAGCGGTACCGATTTCGGCCGGCTGCTGGACCCGGAGGTATAGATGATGATCGCGTCGTCACCCGGGCGAGCGCCGAGGCCGGGCGCGAGGGGAGGGAGTGGTTCGGCGGCCAACAGTTCGGAATATCCGCTGTCACCGACGACGAAAACATCGGTCAGCGTGGGGTATCGTCCTGAACGCCAACCGGACAGCGCCGCCACGAAATTGTTGTCGCCGAAACGATCCATCATGATCAGCATGCGTACCTGCGCATCTTGCAGCAGCCAATCAAGTTCGTGGGCGGTGGACCATGTGCTGAGCGCCACAACGACGCCGCCGGCCATCGCGATGCCGAAAAACGCTTCCAGCCATTCAGGGCGATTGTTGACCAGCAATCCGACGCGATCGCCGTGGCCGATGCCCCTCGCGCGCAATCCCGCGGCGACCCGCGCCGCATTGTCGGCCAGCGCGTCGTAGCCGAGGGTGCCGTGCACACTGATCACGGCGGGCAGGTCACCATATCGCTCGGCCTGTTCCCGCAGCAGGTCGCCTAGGACACGGCTATAGGGCGGCTGCATCGCCTTGGTCCCCTTTGGCTGTTATCGCCCGCACCTTGCCCCTCCCGCGTTCGGACGTTAAATCCGAATATGATTTGCTTTTAGTCGGCCGGTGTGCGCCTGTCAACACCGCAAACCATTGATTGCGAACCTGGGTTGGCCGGTCTATTCAGATCACGGGCACTGACCGAAAATCAAAGGATCCAGTAAACGAAATGCCGGACGGCACGAGCATCAAGGAAGACTGGCTGGCCATCCTGGAACGGGCGTCACAGGGCTACCTGGACCCCGCCCGAGACCCGAAACAACATCGGAGTCGGCGGCGGCAACTCGATCTGCTTGAAGCCGCGACCAGGGTTTTTGCCCGCGACGGCATCGCCAAAAGCAAAATGGCCGACATCGCGGCGGAGGCCGGGATTTCCGTTTCCTCGATCTACGACTACTCGCTTAGCAAGGAAGACCTTGCCTACGAAATCCCTCTTCGGCGGCTGTCGTTGTTCTATACGGAATTTCTCGACAAGGCCCCTGCCCTGCCGACGATGCGGGAGCGGTTGCATCTGTTCCTGTGCATGGCTGTCGACTATGCCCGCCGCAACCCGGACTGGGCGCGGCTGCTGTATCTGGAAATCTGGCCTAGCGTTCTGGTGGAGGAAGCGCGGGTGCGCCGTGCGCTGGATGATTTCGGCCGGATCATCGTTGCGATGTTGCGGGAGGGGAGCCGGCGCGGTGAGTGGGATGCCAACCTGGATGCTCATCAGACCGCAACGATCCTGATGGGGAGCATTACCCATATGATCATTACCTGGCTGCTGTATCGCCGGCCGGAGAATCTGAGCAAGGCGACGAAGCCGCTGGTGGATCAGCTTCTGCGGCTGGTTAGCATGGGGAAGGGCTGATCGAGCCTGCTAGCCGGTCCAGTTCGGCTTGCGCTTCTCCACGAACGCTGCCAGGCCCTCTCGCCCGTCCGGCGTGCTGAAGATGTTGCACAGCGTCTCGATCTGATTTTCCACGTTCCGCCGGTAATCCAGATCGTTCGCGCGCATGAATGACTGGCGGCCCAGTGCCATCACCGTGGGAGATTTCGCCGCGAACATCCGCGCCGTTTCCATCGCTGACGCCATCAGTTCCGCGCGGGGCACCGCCCGGTTGATGATGCCCAGCGACGCGGCCTCCTGCGCCGGGATCGGCTTGCCGCCGAACAAGAGTTCGAACGCCTTGTGCCGGCTGATCTGGCGCGGCAAGTGGACGTAATGAATCGCCGGGATCACGCCGACGTCGATCTCCGGATAGCCCAGGTCGATATCATCGGCGGCGATGATCATGTCGCTGGTGATCCCCAGGGTCATGCCCGCCCCGCGCGCCGGCCCGTTGATCGCGACGATCGTCGGCTTGGTCATCACGTACTGGATATTCATCGTTTCGATGTAGAACTTGTAGAGGAACGCCCTCAGGTCGAGCGCGGTCCCCTGTGCCGCCATTCTCAGGTCCATCCCGCCGCAGAACATGCCGGGCAGCGCGCTTGTCAGGATAACCGCGCGAACGGCTTTGTCCGCGTCGGCCTGGCGAAATGCCGCGTGGATCGCGTCGATCATGGCATGGTCGATCGCGTTCACCGGCGGGCGGTTCATGGCGATGATCGCCACCCGGTCCGTCACATTATAGTCGACACGATCTGGTATCGTCATAAGCTGACCTTTAAGGACCTGCGGTGAAAGAGTAGCTCCGTCTGGGTTGCTATCGCCAGACCAAGCCATAATACGGGACGGCTCGGCACTGACGCCTGTGTTGAGGCGGGCGCCGCGTATCGTGGATGGCCGCCACAATGATGGCCATGACGGCCTGGGCGCGATGTTCCGCGCCAAACGATGCGCTTATTTTGCCGTAGGTCGTCATCCGATCGTCATCAGCGTGGCATTGCCCCCCGCCGCGGCAGTATTGACGGAGATCGAGCTTTCCACCAGCAGCCGGTTCAGATCATAAGCGTCCGCAACCAGCACCCGGTCGGACGACACCGCGAGCAGCGGTATGATCGGTCCCTCCCGCCTTGCCAGCGAAACGGATAGCGCGTGCCGCGCCACGGGATCCCCTTCGAACATCACGGCATCGACCGCATCCAGGGACGCCGCCACAGTCACCGCCACCGGCAATCCGCTCGGTATTGCCGCCTCGCCCACGATAACCGCCCTGTTTCCGGTCGCCAGCACCGCCCCCAATTGCATCAGCAGCCCTGTCTCCGAGGCTGCCATGCAGGCCACCCTCCCCCGCGGGCGCAACGTATAGCTGTTACGCTCGCCTACCGGTCCGGGCAGGTCCATCTGCGTGCCCAGCGCAGATCGTTCCGCCATCGCAAGACAGCATGCGGCAACCGCGTGATGGCCCGCCGTCCGCAGCCAATCGACGTAGTGCGACGCCGCCCCCCCAACCCTCGCCGGGACGTCGTCCGGCTGCGAGATCACCAGCCGCCCAAGGTACAACGGCCCACCCGCCTTCGGCCCGGTCCCGGACAGCCCCAGGCCGCCGAACGGCTGCACCCCCACTACCGCGCCGATTACATTGCGGTTGACGTAGATATTCCCGGCCCTGATCCGTCCCACCACGCGGGCGATCGTTTCGTCGATGCGGGTGTGCAGGCCGAATGTCAGTCCGTACCCGGCGGCGTTGATGTCGTCGATCAAACTGTCCAGATCCTGCCGCCGGTAGCGCACCACATGCAGCACCGGCCCGAACACCTCCCGCTCCACATCCGCGACACGGCCGACCTCGATGATCGTGGGGGCAACGAATGTGCCGAATGACGCCTCCGCGGGAAGATCGATAGGCGTAACGACATGCCCTCGCGACCGCATGGTCTCGATATGCCGAACGATACTGTCCCGAGCGCCGGGGCTGATCACCGGTCCGATATCGACCGCCAGCCGATCCGGGTTCCCGACCCGCAACTCCCGCGTCGCGCCTTTCAGCATCGCCAGTACGTCATCCGCCACCTCTTCCTGCAAGCACAGGATTCGCAGTGCCGAACAGCGTTGCCCCGCCGAATCGAACGCCGAGGCGATCACGTCAGCCACCACCTGCTCCGCCAACGCCGAGGAATCCGCGATCAGCGCGTTCAGCCCGCCGGTTTCCGCGATCAACGGCACCTCCCGCGGGCCGGCCCGTTCCGCCAGTTGCCGATGGATCAGCCTGGCTACCGTGGTCGATCCGGTGAACATGACGGCCTGGACACGCCGGTCGGCCACCAACGCAGCACCGACCGAACCGTCGCCGGGCAACAGGCGAAGGACATTGCGGGGCACGCCTGCGTGGTGCAGCAGCCGGACCGCCTCCGCCGCGATCAACGGCGTCTCCTCCGCCGGCTTGGCGAGCACCGGATTGCCGGCCGCCAGTGCCGCCGCGATTTGCCCGGTGAAGATCGCCAACGGGAAATTCCAGGGCGAGATGCAGAGGATTGGCCCCAGCGGGGCCGGGCCGCCCATCAACGTGCGTTCCGCCTCCGCCGCGTAGTAGCGTAGGAAATCGACAGCCTCGCGAACCTCGGCCACGGCGTTGGCGAACGACTTCCCCGCCTCCCGCACGATCAACCCCATCAGCACGCGGCATGCGGGCTTCCATCGGCGTCGGCGGCGTCCCGCAGCATCGCCGCCCGCCGCGCCACCGGAACCGAGGCCCAGTCAGGATCGGCATCCGTCACAGCCTCCAGCGCTGCTTCGATATCCGCCGCCGAGGCCTCGACCACCCGTCCCACCACGTCGCGATGATCCGCGGGGTTCAGCACCTGCGGCATCGGCCAGGCGGCCCGCCCGTCCGGCGCGGCGATCCATTTCGTCCGTCAGGCTGGCCGATAGCCCGGCGGCCAGGCGGGACAGCGCGGCCTCATCCGTCAGGTCCAGTCCCGCCGAGTTTCGCCGCGATGTGCCGAACAGATCAGCCGGCAACGCAATCCGTTCATGCGGTGCGCCGGGCGACGGCATCGACCGCACGACCGCCACCGGATCGGCGATCAGGTCCTCGATCGGCACCGACGGATCAGCGATGCGGTTTACGAACGAGGTGTTCGCGCCGTTCTCCAGCAGGCGCCGCACCAGATAGGCCAGCAGCGTCTCGTGCGTGCCCACCGGCGCGTAGATACGGCAGGGCCGGCTTAGTTTGGCGGGACCCACAACCTCCTCGTACAGCGGCTCGCCCATGCCATGCAGGCACTGGAACTCATACTGTCCGGGCTGAAACGACGGTCCGGCCATCGTCATCACCGCCGCCAGAGTTTGCGCATTGTGGGTGGCGAACTGAGGAAACACAGCGTCCGGCGCAGCCAGCAGCTTCCGAGCGCAGGCCAGATAGGAGATGTCGGTGTGGACCTTGCGGGTGAAGACAGGGAAATCGGGCATGCCGTCCACCTGGGCGCGCTTGATCTCCGCGTCCCAGTAGGCGCCTTTGACCAGGCGCACCATCAGGCGCCGGTTGCTCCGCCGGCCCAGATCGACCAGCCAGTCCACGACGGCCGGGCAGCGCTTTCCGTACGCCTGAATAACGAACCCCAGGCCGTTCCATCCTGTCAGGTCCGCATCCAGCGCCAGGGATTCCAGCAGGTCCAGGGACAACTCCAGCCGGTCGGCTTCCTCGGCGTCGATGTTCAGCCCGATGTCATACCGCGCGGCCAGTTCGGCCAGCCCTTTCACGGTGGGCAGCAGTTCCCGCATCACCCGGTCCCGCTGTGTTCGGCTGTACCTTGGATGCAGGGCGGATAGTTTGATGGAGATGCCCGGGCCGTCGTACGGCCCCCGTCCCGCGGCCGCCTTGCCGATGGCGTGGATCGCTGTCTCGTAGTCGGTGCGATACCGTTCGGCGGCCGCCGCTGTCATGGCGGCCTCACCCAGCATGTCGTAGGAGTAACGAAATCCCTGCGCCTCCATCCGGTGGCTGTTTGCCAGCGCTTCGTCGATCGTTTCGCCGGTCACGAAATGCTGGCCCATGATCCGCATCGCCAGATCGACGCCCTTGCGGATGATCGGTTCGCCGCCCCGCGCGACCAGTCTTGTCAGTGCCGTCGACAGACTGCTTTCGCTGCGGGTTGCAGTCAGCTTGCCGGTCAGCAGCAGGCCCCACGTCGTGGCATTGACGAACAAGGACGGGCTGTTGCCGAGATGCGCCGCCCAGTCCGCGCGCGCCAGCTTGTCGCGGATCAGCGCGTCGCGCGTCGCGGTGTCCGGGATGCGCAACAAAGCCTCGGCCAGGCACATCAGCGCGATGCCTTCGTGGCTGGACAGCGTATATTCGTGGATCAGCCCCTCCACCCCGCTGCCCAGGGGCTTGGCTCGCAGAGCAAGGACCAGACGCCGAGCGAGCGCTGCGACCTGAGCCGCCTCCGCCGGCGGCAATGCCGCCAGATCCAACAGCGGCACAATGCAGTCCGCCTCCGGCCGGCGCGCCGCCGCGGTGATTGCCGCGCGTAATGGCGACCGCTCCGGCACCTCGGACAGGAAGGCGGCAAACGGGCTGGCCAACGTCATCACCTCAATCCTGCAACGCAAGCGCCTCCGCCCGCAGCAGCATCCCGAACAGATCCCGCGGATCATCCGGATCAGCCAGCAGATCAAGCTCCTCGAACAAACCGGTCGCCATCACCTGATCATGCACGTACCGGAGCGCCGAGAAGTCCTCGATCGCGAATCCCACTGAATCGAACAACGTGATCTCGCCTGGGCTCTTGCGCCCCACGGCCGCCCCCGTCATCACCTGCCAAAGTTCCGTCACCGGATGGTCGGCCGGAAGTTGCTGAATCTCCCCCTCCACCCTGGTCTGAGGCGTGTATTCCACGAAAATCCGCGACCGCTGCAGGATATCGGGATGCAGTTCGGTCTTGCCAGGGCAATCGCCGCCGACGGCGTTGATGTGAACGCCAGATCCGACCTGATTGTCCGTCAGGATCGTCGCGTATTGCTTGTCCGCCGTCACCGTCGTGATGATCTCGGCCCCCTGCACGGCATCCTGCGTCGATCCGCAGCAGACCACATCGAAGCCCATCCGCGTCAGGTTCGCCGCGCACTTGCGTGTCGCTGACGGATCGATGTCGTAAAGCCGCAGCCGCCGCACACCCAGCGCCGCCCGGAACGCCATCGCCTGGAACTCCGACTGCGCGCCATTGCCGATGATCGCCATGGTCGCAGCGCCAGGTGGCGCCAGATACCGCGCCGCCATCGCCGAGGTCGCCGCCGTGCGGAGTGCGGTGAGCAGCGTCATCTCGCTCAGCAGTAACGGATACCCGGTTTTGACCTCCGCCAGCACCCCGAACGCGGTGACCGTCTGCCGTCCCGTCCGGCTGTTCAGCGGATGCCCGTTGACGTATTTGAAGCCATAGTGATGCCCGTCACTCGCGGGCATCAGCTCGATGACACCCTCATGGCTATGAGACGCAATGCGCGGCGTCTTGTCGAACATCGGCCAGCGGCGAAAATCCGCTTCCAGATAAAAGGTCAGCTCGTTCAAAAACCGTTCGACGCCGATCGCCAGGACCAGCTTCATCATGTGGTCGACGCTGACAAACGGAACGGTATTCAATTTCTGAGTCATGGCACCGCAACCCCAATTCAAATAGCCGATCTGTGCCGGGCCGCCGCGTCAGTGAAAATCAGTAGATTTGTGAGGATATGCATGGTTTCCTGCCGAAATGGCAGCGCTGCCTGGCAAAATGGCAAATGGATGAGACCGACCACAAACTGATCGCCCTGCTGCGCCGCAACGCCCGAGCCAGCATTGCCGAACTTGCCGTCGCGCTCGGCGTCTCCCGCGGCACGGTCACCAACCGCCTGCGCCGGCTGGAGGAAACCCGAACGATCCGCGGCTACACTGTCGTCCTTCGGCCGAACACCGACAATCAGGGCGTCCGAGCCTGGATGGCAATTCAGGTGGAGGGCGTTCAGACCCGGAAGGTTGTATCGCGCCTGATGGGTGACCCCGGTGTTGCCGCGCTGCACGATACCAACGGCCGCTGGGACCTGCTGGCCGAACTGCATGCCGACTCCATGTCGGAACTGTCACAGATCTTGGATCGAATTCGTTTAATCAAAGGCATTCACGCGACCGAAACCAGCATCCACCTCACAACATTCAGGTGAGCGTCTTGAGGAACCAGCCGTCCTTCACGTCTTCGTGATATCTTCTCCATGCCCGCGTTGCCCAAAGCCCTTACGGGCTCGGACTAATCAGGCGCCCCAATGAAAAACGAGACTTGCCATACCGTGTCGAATTCGCATACAATGCAGGCGCGGGCTAGGAAGATGGGCGTTGCTGAACGATAACATCCAGCGGATGTTTGATCACACGTAGATCCGAACAGAAATAATTAGCGACCAACCGAGCGCTGGTAGCGGGAGAAGAAACGCGCATGTCACAGCCCTATGTCGGAGAGATCCGGGTATTCGCTGGAAATTTTGCCCCCGTTGGCTGGGAGTTCTGCAATGGCCAGACACTCCCCATCTCTCAGTATGATGTGCTGTTTTCCCTGATCGGCACGACGTATGGCGGCGACGGTCAGAGCACATTCAACCTGCCCGATTTGCAAGGCCGCGCGTTGGTCCACCAAGGGTCAAACTATGTCATCGGACAAAAAGCCGGGGCGGAAACCGTCACGTTGAGTATCGCGCAACTGTCCTCGCATCAGCATGCCTTACAGGCAACAAACACGGCGGGTACAACGGCGGCACCCGGACCAACCGTCACCCTCGCGGCAACGCCCGCCGGCGAATCGATCTATAATAACAGCACCACCGGCACCACAGCCCTCGCGTCACAGGCCGTTGGGCCCAGCGGCGGCAGCCAGCCCCACACCAACCGGCAGCCCTATCTTGGGGTCAACTATATCATTTCGCTTTTCGGCATATATCCCTCGCGGAGCTAGCTGGAAGGTTACAGATAGGCACGAGCCGGCAGATTCTTCCGGCGTGGCAGAAGGCTCCTTCTCATGGCAGATCCATTCATCGCTGAAATCAGGCTGTTTCCGTTCAATTTCGCGCCGATCGGGTGGGCGCTTTGCCAGGGACAGCTCCTGCCGATCTCTCAGTATACCGCAGTATTCTCCCTTGTGGGCACCACCTACGGCGGCGACGGACGAAGCACTTTCGGGCTGCCGAATCTTCAGGGCCGGGTGCCGATCCATTCCGGAAATGGGGCCGGTTTGTCACCGGTCGTGCTTGGCGAAATGAACGGTGTCGAAACGGTGACGCTGCAGCAAACGCAGATGCCGTCGCACAATCATCCGCTGAATTCCGTCGCCGCAGCCGCTACCGCGAACACTCCCGCGTCCGGCCAGATGACGGCCGAGGGGCACGGGGAGGGCCGCGGCGCTTATAGCATAAGGAGCTATGCCGCATCCGGCACATCCACCACGCTGACACCTGCTGCCGTCGGGAATGCCGGTGGTGGATTACCCCACAACAACCTGCAGCCTTATCTTACGCTCAACTGGTGCATCGCGCTGCAAGGGATATTTCCGCCGCGGTCCTGAAAGTCAAAGCCGCCCAAAGATGCCGGCCCTCCGCCCGTATCAGGTCCCAGGCCCCTTGGGCCCGCTTCCGTCAAAGGAACCATAAACCATGGCTGATCCATTTCTTGGCGAGATCCGCGCCTTCAGCTTCGAATTTGCGCCCCAGGGCTGGGCTTTCTGCAACGGCCAGGTCTTGCCGATCAATCAATACCAGGCACTGTTCGCCCTGATCGGCACCTATTACGGAGGCAATGGCACGAGCAATTTCGCGCTCCCCAACCTGCAAGGGCGGCTGGCTATTGGCTTCGGTCAGGGCAATGGGCTGCAGCCCTACGCAATAGGCCAACCTGGCGGTGAGGCGAGCCACGCCCTTATCACATCGGAGATCCCGATCCACACGCATACAATCGGAGCTTTCACATCTCCGTCCGCTCCGACGAACGTTCCGGGCACATCGGTCATTCTGGCGAGCGCCTCATCAAGTGAGTCCGGCAATCCAGGCGTACTTGCCTACGGCAGTGGCGCAATCAACACCCCGATCGCACCACTCGGCGCGGCCGGCAGCAGCCAGCCGCATGAAAACCAGATGCCTTACCTGGTGATGAACTACTGCATCGCCCTGGCCGGGATCTTCCCGTCACGCAACTGATCTGGTCAGTTGAAGACAGCCTGGTAATCCTGATGCTCGCGCGCGAAAGTCTGGATTGGACTGATGAAGATGGTGAAGTCCGGCCCGCCGTCCACAGCGACTTCGTATATCCCATCCGGCAGCACATCCCCGGGTGGCCCACGGAATAGCAGCGTAAATGGGGCGCGCGGCAGGTGGCCGGCGCCGATTTGCCGGTCCACCGCAACAAGAGTCAGCGTGCGATGTTGCCCCCGAGGCACGAATGCCCGACTGATATATGGCGTGAAATCATCCGCGGTCAAAACGTTGCTCATGGCCTTGCCGTTCCAGTCCCCGCCGACGTGATACGCAGCCGCGCCATGCCCGTCCAGACCCTTGCAACATCCGATGGCACCCTATCGGCCCGGCCGGAGGAGGCTGCCGACGAGGCCTTCTTGTTCAGCTTGTTCGAATGCGTCAAAGGCCCCGACTTCGCCCTGTTTCCCGATGAGATGAAGACACAATTGCTGCGGATGCAGTTCCACGCGATGACGCAATCCTATCGCCGGTCATGGCCGGCGGCGTCCTGCGACATCGTAACGCTGAAAGGCGCCCCTATCGGCCGCCTGATCACCGATACCTCAAACAGGTGCCTGCATATTGTTTACATCGCGCTGCTGCCGTCATGGCGCCGCCGAGGCATTGCAACCGCCCTGATGCGGTCCGTTTTGTCCCACGCGGACACGCTGCACCTGCCCAGCCGAGCGACAGTCGCCGTTGACAACGTCGCGTCACTGCGGCTGTGGACGAACCTTGGGTTCACCGAACGATCGCGGAATAGCACCGACGCTTGTCTGGAACGTGAGCCTTGTGGTTCCGTCTAGACGGTTCGCCCTGACATCGAAGGCCGCGCCGTGTGCTCAAGCGGCGAGCAGACTTTGGCTCCGCACCAGCCGCGCGTATAGCCCGTCGTGCGCCATCAGATCGCCGTGCGTCCCGCTCTCCTGCGCGCGGCCGTCGGCCAGCGCCACAACCAGATCCGCGTCCCGCACGGTCGACAGCCGGTGAGCGATCACGATCGTCGTTCGTCCCTGTCGCAGATGCGCCAGCGCGATCTGCACCGCGGCCTCGCTCTCCGTATCCAGCGCGCTTGTTGCCTCGTCCAGCAGCAGGATCCTGGGGTTGCGCAGGAGTGCCCGAGCGAGGGCGATTCGCTGGCGCTGGCCGCCGGAGAGGCGCTGGCCGCCGGTGCCGACGCGGGTTTCGTAGCCGAGTGGCAGGGCGGCGATGAACCCGGCGGCCGCGGCTGCCTCCGCCGCCGCCTCGATCGCCGTCTGGCCCGCGCCCGGATGTCCCATCGCGATGTTCGCGGCCACCGTATCGTCGAACAGCAGCGCGTCCTGCCCGACATAGGCGATCGCGTCGCGCAGGCTGTCCAGTGTGACGGTCCGCACGTCGGCGCCGTCGATCCGCACCGCCCCTGATGTCGCGTCATGCAGGCGGGGGATCAGCGCCAGCGCCGTTGACTTGCCGCCGCCGGAGGGTCCCACCAGCGCCACGGTTGTGCCTGGCACGGCTTCGAAGGACAGGTCGTGCAGGCCAACCCGGCCGTCCGGATAGACGAACCGGACGTGATCGAAGACCACATGCCCAAGACCGGGCGGCAGAGGCACTGCGCCCGGAGCCTCGCGGATCGTCGGCTCCTCATCGATGATGGTGAAGACGCGGACCATTCCAGCCAGCCCCTCCTGCAACGCGGCATTCAGCGATCCCAGCGCCCGAAGCGGCCTTGCGGCGATCAACAGCGCGGCCACGAACCCGGTGAAGTCGCCCAGCGCATGATCGCTGACCGCTGCTCTCCAGCCCTCGAACCCGATCACCGCCGCGACCGCGGCCCCGCCGAGGACCTCCAGCACCGGTTCCACCCGTGATCGGTTCTTGGCCATCCGCAGCAGCGACTTGTACAGGTCGGTGAAGGCCGCGTCGGCGCGTTTTGTTTCGTTCGCTTCCAGCCGGTAGGCGCGAACGGTCCTGGCCTGGGCGAAGCTTTCGTTCAGGAGGGTGGCGGTCTCGCCTACGCGTTCCTGCATGCCGCCCGAGGCTTTCCGGACACGACGGCCGATGCGCTCGATGGGCAGAATGGCCAGGGGGTAGAGGGCGGCGGCGATCAGCGAGAGCAGCCAGTTCAGGTAGATCATGCTGCCGACGAGCCCGACGACCGTGATGACGTCGGCCACGCCGTTCACCGCCTTGGTCAGCGCCTCACGGATGGTCGCTGCGTCGGTGGTGAAGTGGGACGCAAGCTGCGCGGGTGATTCGCGTTCCATGCGGGCAAGGTCGGCGTGGGTGAGGTGGGCGAACATGCGTTCCTGCAATTCGCGGATGACCAGCAGCACGACCTGCTGCACCTGGACGTTCTGGAAATACTGCGCCGCGGCCTTCACGCTGGTGATTGCCACCACCAGCACTGGGATTTGATACAGGATCCGCTGGTCCCGTGCGGTGAACATGTCGAACGCATGGTTGATGACCACCGGATAGAGGGCGGTGGTCCCGGCCATCAGCAGGGTCAGCGCGGTCACCAGCGCCAGCCGGCCTTTGTGGTAGATCAGATGCTCGCGCCACAGGCGCCCGAGCAGGTCAAACGAGCGGTCGCGCCGGCGGTTCGCGCGTGACGACAAGGCTATCGGAAGTTTCATGGCGCCGCATGTATCAGCACGCGTCGGGAACCGCCATGCGTCCGCTTGCGTGGACGCCGGCCCCGGTCGCACACTGACGCCAACACAGACCGGAGGAACAACCGCGATGGCCAGCCGGATCAACCGCGCGATCGAACTGCTGGAACAGGACCAGGCGATCTACTACGACGGTCCGCACAGCGGCCATGTCCTGACCTACGCCCAAGGCCGCGAAGACGCTGCCACCTGGGCCGACTACATGAACGTGGGCATGGAGCATGGCTGCTTCGACATGAGCGGGTTGGCTGAATATCTGCGGGGGATGGTCGATGGCGGTCCCACCCGCTCGGGCCACCACACGCCGGCGGTGATCGTGGAGGCGCCGGTCAATGGCACTGACGAGGCCAACGTCCGCTTCAATGCGTGGCAGTTCCGGCAAATTCTTGGCCGCGGCGCCCACGGCATTCTGCTTTGCCAGGCCGAGACCGTCGACGCCGTCCGCGCGTTCGTGGAAGCGTGCCGTTACCCCCACCACCTGAACGGTGTCGATCCATCCTTGCCGTCCCCCGAGGCACGCATGTCCGGCGCGGTCCGGCCCCGCGCGGCCGGCGGCAAGCTGGGAATCGGCACGCGCGGCCGGGGCTCCGAGAACACCGCCGCGCCGATCTGGGGGCTGTCGCCCGAGGAGTACATGGACCGCTGCGATCCCTGGCCGCTGAATCCGCGGGGCGAGCTGCTGCTTGGGGTGAAACTGGAAAGCCCGGAGGGGATCGCCAACGCTGACGCTATCTGTGCCGTGCCGGGCCTGGGCTTTGCCGAGATGGGTCCGGGCGACCTGAGCCTGTCGCTGGGGTCGGTGAAGCTGTTGCGTGATCCGTATCCGCCGGTGATGCAGGCCGCGCGGGACCGGGTGTTCCAGGCGTGCCGCCGCAATGGCATCGCGTTCCTGGAAGGCTGCAACGAGCAGAACATCGTCGAACGTCTGGACGAAGGCGTGCGCGTCATCTCCGGGCACAGCACGGCGGCCGCGAAGATCGGCCGCGCCCATCAGAAGCGGATCATGCCGGTATAGTAACAACAGCAACGGCCGGGGCGCGATCCACGCGTTCCGGCCAAAGCCGGACCGAACGCTCCCCGGCCGCGACAGCCTTCGAGATCAGGCCGCAACCGTTTCTACCAACGGAACGATCACTTCCTCGGCCGATCCGTGCAGATGGACGCACTGCCACGTCGTCGGCCGGTGGGGGATGCTGTCGGGCCCGCTGAATGTCTCGAACAGCCCGATCGTCGTGATCGACACGCTGTGCCCCATCGTCACCTGCACCGCGGGCAGGAAGAAGCCAAATCGAGTTCCGCCGGTATCAATCGACGACCGGATCGCCACCGATACGAGCGTTCCGAGCCCTGACTGGTCGGTCTGAATCTCCGCCGGCTTGAACGACTTGACCAACGTGCCTTCCTTGAAGGTCAGCGCCGGGAATGATGGATTTGCGCCGATCGTGTAATCGATCTCGATCCCATGTCCGGTCAGCACGTATTTGTTCGCCATTGTATGCCCCTCCTGTTGGGTGATGCCAGCGCATGGCGCGGACGAACGGATGTTGCCCAACACGAGCAGCAAAAGCAGTGAACCGCTTCACACTACCGCCCGCGCTTGACCCCCGGATGCACCGTCTTGTTGATAATATGGAGGTCCATGCCGATCACATGCGCGCTGGTCCCGACAATCAGCGCGTCCGGACCCGTCACGATGCCGTGGTCCTTGCCGTCATAGGGAAGGTGCGTCAGCAAGTGCTGCAACGCATTCAGCCGAGCGCGTTTCTTGTCGTCGGACTTGACGATGGTCCAGGGCGCGTCGGCTGTGTCGGTGTAAAAGAACATCGCCTCCTTCGCTTCAGTATAGTCGTCCCATTTATCCAACGAGGCCCGATCGATCGGGGATAATTTCCACTGTTTCAGTGGATCCGTCTCCCGTTCGGTGAACCTGCGCCGCTGCTCTTCCCGGCTGACGGAAAACCAATACTTGATCAGGATGATCCCGGAGCGGACGAGCATCCGTTCGACCTCCGGACATTGCCGCATGAATTCCAGATATTCATTCGGCGTGCAAAATCCCATTACCCGCTCGACCCCGGCCCTGTTGTACCAGGACCGATCGAACAGCACGACTTCCCCGGCGGCGGGAAGGTGCGTGATGTAGCGCTGGAAATACCACTGCGTCCGCTCCCGGTCATTCGGTTTCTGTAATGCAACGACACGGGCGGTTCGCGGGTTCATGTGTTCGGTGAAACGCTTGATCGTGCCGCCCTTGCCGGCGGCATCCCGGCCCTCGAACAGAACGATCACGCGATGGCCCGATTTCTCGATCCACCGCTGCGCCTTCAGCAACTCGCGCTGAAGTTCCAGCATGTGCGCCTCGTAAGACGCGGTCCGCATGGAGGTGCGATAAGGATATTCGCCGGATTCAAACAATCGCCGGATTGCCGCCGGGTCATGCCGCAGCGCCGAAATGGCGTGGGCAGCTGCGTGGTCGGCCTCCACATGGGCGGGCGCACCATCACTGAGACCCGTTGGAGCCGGAACGTCCAGGTTGATTTTTGTATCGGCCCCGTCTGACGATGCTGTCCCTACCGCGCCAACCGGTTCCGCGATCTTCGCCATTGTCCGCTTCCGCCTCCTTCGAACGACCGCACTTTGTCACATAACTCAAATGGAACCACCTTGATCTGAGTCATGACCTGCACAGCGAGCCCGCGGGCTGGCTTCAGCCACCCGTCCCGCCCTCAACCGGCCTTGGCCTCCAGGCTTATATCCGGCAAACTACCAACAAGTAGCCGGAGGAACCGAACCATGGGCGTCACCGCCACCCTGTCAGACTTCACCGCCACCATCCGGCTCGACCGGTTGCCGCCGGATGTGGTCAATCGCGCACGCTTCCTTGTTCTCGACCTTGTCGGCAACATTGTCCGCGCCCGCCACGATGCCGAAAGCACCGCCTCATTCCTCGCCGCGACCCGCGCGATGGGGATGGCCAACGGCAACAGCGGCGTGTTTGGTGATTCCGCGCGCTACACGCCGGCCGGCGCCGCCTTCCTCAACGGCGCGCTGGCCCATTCGCTCGACTTCGACGACACCCATGCCGCCGGCTCCCTCCACCCCGGCGCGCCCGTCATCCCTGCCGCCCTGGCCGCCGGCGAAATGGCCGGAGCATCGGGCGCGGATGTGCTCGCCGGCATCATCGCCGGCTACGAGATCACCTGCCGCGTCGCCCTCGCGCTGCCGGCCGGGGAGCACTACGACCGCGGGTTCCACCCCACCGCCACCTGCGGCGCGTTCGGCGCCGCCGCGGCGGCCGCGCGGGTTTTCGGGCTCGACGCCGATGGCGTCGCCGGCGCGTTGGGAACCGTCCTGTCGCAAACCGCCGGCAGCTTGCAGTTCCTCGCCAACGGGGCCTGGACCAAGCGCTTCCAGGTTGGCTGGGCTGCTCTGAATGGCCTGATGGCCGCGACGCTGGTCCGGGAGGGCTTCAAGGGCGCCTCCGAGGCGCTGGAGGGCAAGCACGGCTTCATGCGCGCCTATGCCCCAAACCCGAGGCCAGAGCGAGCTGTCCAGGACCTGGGCATCGTTTGGGAACTGATGAACACGGCGGTGAAGCCATACCCGTCCTGCCGCTACGGACACGCCGGCATCGATGCCGCCCTGGCGTTGCGCGCCGCCAACGACATCAAGCCGTCGGAGATTACTTCCATTCGCCTGGGCCTGCCGAAATCCGGCATGTTGCTGATCGGTGCGCCCGCCGAGAAAAAGGCCAACCCTGAAAACGTTGTCGACGGGCAGTTCAGCGGTCCGTTCGTCATCGCCTCTGCCCTGGCTACCGGCGCGATGGGCTGGGACAGCTATTCGTTGCTGAAGGACGCCACCATTCGCGGCCTGCTGCCGAAGGTCGAATGCGCTTTTGACCCGGAAATCGAGGCCGAGTTCCCAACTAACATGTCCGGCAAGCTAACGATCGAGGCGCGCGGCCAGACCTTTGAGCAGAAGGTTGTCGTTCCGAAGGGCGAGCCGTCCAACTTCTTGTCCGAAACGGAACTGCGCGCCAAATTCGCCGGGCTGACAGATGCGGTCCTTGGGGCCGACCGAGCCGCGGCTTTGGCCAGTGCCGTCCTGGCCCTCGACACGACGGCGGACGTTGCCGGCCTGATGCGGCTGGCCGCCCCGCTGATGCCTGCTCGCCTCGCCGGGGAATAGCACGGGCCGCCGCTCAGGGCACTTGAGATCGCCTGGGGGAGCCACTAGGTTCGCCCGGCTGGATGGGTGGCCGAGCGGTTGAAGGCAGCGGTCTTGAAAACCGCCGAACGTGCAAGCGTTCCGTGGGTTCGAATCCCACCCCATCCGCCAACGAAAATCCATTAATTATCAATTGGTTGGAGAAATCCGGCGTGGCAATTTCGTAGCGATTTTCGTAGCATCTGTGGCTTCCGAAGGGAGGGCCGATGGCGCTTACGTGTCATCGTGTTCCTGCTACCTCCTCCGCATGCAGCCCGCCCTGGCGCAGATCACCTCAAGCCGGTCTCGGATGGCAAAACTGGCTGCGAGCCTCGCCGACGCCTGTCCAAGACGCGCGCGCTGGGCAGGCCCTATTGAGAGGGACAATCGCCGCGAGCGACCGTCAGTGCTTAGTCGTTGCGCTGATGTGCGATTTGTTCCACAATCGCCAGAAGTTTCGCGGACCGCAAGCGTGAGCGTAACCTTTGCCGTAATCGGGCTTTTGTGTCTTGGCCTCGCTGGGTGTGCTGAAGTCATCCGTGGCGACGCGGATCAAGTTTATGTTGATAGGGGCTGGGCGCTCACCGACGGGCAGAGCATCGATGCTGCCTCCAGCCATTGTGGGAAGTTCGGCAAGGCAGCGGTCTACCGTGGGCAGTACTCGGACAGCACAGCCGTGTTCGCCTGCGTTCTACCGACGTCAGGGGGAGCCCAACGGTTTTAGCACTGCGCCCGATGCGATGGGCGTCTAGGCGTGGTTACATGAACCTGTTTCGGATTCCGATCCTGACCCGCAGAGTCGCTAACAAGTCAGCAACGTTCTTGTGGCACTTGAAGTGTAACAAAACCGGTGAGCCATGCCCTTACCAAATCGAATATCTCTCGGACCTTCGAGCGCGGTTCTCTCCCCAGGCCGACACGGGCCGCCGTTTCAGAGGGTCTCGCTCGCTGATTGCGTTGTGTTGACGCAACGACTCCACCGGGGTATTTAGCCAGTAGACCAATTTAATCGAGACCATGGGGTCGACATGAGCCTTCGCCGCTGCCTGAGAGAGCCGATCCCGGAAATCGAACAAGCCGCGTGGCGAATGAATGAGGCAGTGTCTGCCCACCTTCGGGGTGACCGCGAAACGGCAGAGGGACTTTTCCGTCTCGCAGACGACAGGGCAGTCTGGAATTGGCTGAATTCGCTTTGGGGAAAGAAGAGTCCATATAATCAGCCACGGGTCATTCCAGGCATTCCGATGCCGATCCCAATGTCAGAGCGAGCGAAGCCTCGTGACGCAACGATGGGGACAAAACTCCTGGTCCACCGGAGGGACGGCTACTACTGCCGCTTCTGCAAAATTCCTGTGATAAGAAGCAGCGTGAGGAACGCGATAGGCCGGGAATATCCGCACCTTGTTCGCTGGGAGCTGAGCGACGTCAACAAGCACGCGGGCTTGGTTTGCATGTGGGCGCAACATGACCACGTAATTCCACATGCTCATGGTGGTACCAGTGACCCGGAGAACGTGGTGCTAACTTGCGCAGGTTGCAACTACGGTCGCGGCGCGTACACCCTGGCAGAGTTTGACCTATTGCACCCTGACAGCCACGAGCCACGTCGAGGCCCCTGGGACGGACTTGAGCGTTTCGTCTCACGATCTCAGGCCGCGTAGGATCGGGCGGCAGGCGGATGAGGGCGCGGCCCCCTCGGGGCTTTGCGACCGGATACAACCCCACCAAAAACTGACTAAACAGACTAAAAAAACGAATTACCACAAAATCGAAAGAAATCCCGCGCCTTTTCCGCCCCCCTCGCAGAGCCAAAAGAGCGCGGGAATTTTCGCTCCGCCACGGAACCATCCGATTTTAGTCTGTTTAAGATGTGGCAGACCACGAATCGCAACGAATGGTCCTGCTCGGTCGATCGAGAGTGCGCGAAAGACGATGGTGCTTCCAACGCCGGCGATCTCAGCACTCTCGTTCCCTACCTTGATGACGCCGTAGCGCGTCGCTCGCTGGGATCAAACAACTCTCCACCACCTCGGTCCAAAGCGCCCGCGAAGCCGTTATGTCCGATAGCCATCGACAGCATTGACCAGATCAACCCCGTCCCTCGTCGCTCAGCACATTCATTTGCGACAATATTACTACAGTGGCGGCAGTGTGATTACAATGCCTGCAGGGTTTGTTAAGCCCGATATGTTCATGGTGCGCTGATTTTCTACGCCGTGGCCGTCCGATCCGATCAGGAGTGACCGCAATCTATGTCCGATGCCTACCAAGCGTCATCGTTCGCAGGACGGGCCGCAGCCCTTAACAGAGCGGCTGCCAGGATGGCGGGTGTTATGCAACTCCTTTGCGCCCGGCTTCCATGGTTTGTCATTCTTGCGGGACCCATCACGGCACTGGCCCAGACAGCGCCGGATACGGCAACCCAGCTTCCTCAGGTGAGCCGGCAGGCTGGTGATGCGGGATCCCCTCAGACCGCCGGCGAGCCCCAAAACAATCTGCTCGCTGGCATTTGGACACAGGACACCCTGACCGGCGATTGGGGCGGGTTGCGCAAGCAGCTTGAGGCCGCCGGCATCTCCCTGGGCTTGCTGGAGCAAGGTGAGATCTGGGGAAACATGGTGGGCGGCCTGAAGCAAGGCTTCGCCTTCGATGGACTCGCCACCGGCAGCGTGAAGCTTGATCTGGAGAAATTATTCGGCTGGACCGGCGCTACGTTCTATTCGTCCGCCTATCAAATCCACGGTTTTGGCCCGTCCAGCGCCCTGATCGCAAACGCGCAGCTTGTCAGCAACATCGAGGCGACCCCGGACACGAAGCTTTATGCCCTATGGCTCGAGCAGAGGCTGTTTGATGGAAAGCTGACCATCCGGATTGGCCAGGAGGGCGCCAATGACCAGATGATGATCACGCAATACGGCGCGCTTTTCCTAAACGCCAGTTTCGGGTTTCCCGGCCTTCCCGCGGAAAACCTGCCCTCCGGTGGTCCGAACTACCCGATGGCGACACCGTTCGTGCGCGTTCAGTATCAGCCGGCCGACCAGATTACGCTCGCCGGCGCCGTGTTCAACAGCGACCCGGCTCCCCCGGGGCCGGGCGACCCGCAACAGCGGGATAAAGGAGGCACCGCCTTCAGGCTGAGTGGCAATGCGCTGTCGGTTGGTGAGCTGTGGTACTCAATCAACCAGGGCGACAACGCAGCCGGCCTGCCAGGCACCTATAAGCTGGGATTCTGGTTCGATTCCTCCCCATTCGCCAACCAGGTCTACGACTCCGCCGGCCAGCCGCTGGCAAGCCCGCTAAGCAACGGCGTCCCGCAGAGCCATGCGGGGACCTGGGCGCTATACGGCATCGTCGACCAGATGATCTGGCGGAAGCCAGGCGCCAAAGGCCAGGGGATCGGCGTGTTCTTACAGGCTATGGGAGGTCCCGGCACCTATAATGCCAGCAACCTGTTCGTCGAAGGCGGCATCAATTGGATTGGGCCGTTCGAGGGTCGCGACAACGATGTCTTCGGCCTCGCATTCACCTATCTCGGTATCAGTCCGGCGAAGCGCAAATACGGCAACCAGGCGATCTTCTATACCGGGAGCGGTTTCCCATACACCAGCAACGAAACAGTATTCGAGGCGACGTATCTTTACCAGGCGAACTACTGGTTGGCGCTTCAGCCGGATTTGCAGGTCGTGGTCAATCCAAACGCGGCGATCCCGAGTTCATTTAGTGCCGTGCCGCTGAAGGACGCCGTCATTGCCGGGGTGCGCGCGAGCATTACATTCTGACTGAGCCGGAAGGGGTAGTTGGAGCGGCATCGTGGTTTGGTTCTGGATCAAAGCGGTAATGAGGCCGCTGCGGTGGCAGCCAAAGCACATTATCTGCTCAGAACATTCGCTTACGACTTGGCAGGTCAGAGGGTCGGTGATCGGAAGGCTTGCTTCCGGAGAACAATAGCAACCATCTTGACCGCGGCGACATGGGGCCGCAGCCGTGGAAGGCTCAAGCTTCTGCGGCCTGGATGCGCCGAGAGGAGCCTTTCACGAGTTCGAACGAAACCCGGCTCAAATGCGCCGATTAGATTTAACCGAACGGACACGCCGCTCCGGTTGGGTCGAGGTCCTTCTTTAGCAGCCTGCCGTCCATCGCCAGCGCCGACCGACGCGGCCACGGCGTTTGCAGTAAGCACGGCAGAAGCGGCAGGGGCGTGAATTGATTCCTGGTGCTGCTTCTCTACCGCTCCGAACGGTTCCTGCCGCGCAAAATCGCGTACAATGCGGGCGTTTATGTTGTGCGCGGCTAGAGTTAACTGGCTCACATCTCCGGGCAACTGCTTGTGGTTACCTTCCTTGGCGGGATGCGCCTGTCGACACAGGCGCGGCTCGCGCTCCGTCGCGCAGGCGGAAGAACGTACAATCTCTGAATGGAGACAAATAATGATCCAGCACATGACGAAAACCGAGGCCGGGCTATCCATCCTATCGCTGGAAGAAACTGCCGCGGTGCATGGAGGAGCCACACAGGACGATAATCTCGGGCATTACGCGAATGTGAAGAGCTCCGCCGCAACGGACACGCACGATATGTCCCACTACGACTGAACCTTTTGCTTGGAACCTGCGGTGGATGGGCATGGCTTTCCGCCGCAGGCGTTCACCTTCGACATCGGTCCGTGCCTGATTCTTGCTGCTTGCCGCCCAGGAGTTGGCAGAAATTGCCTACTGGCTTCTTCGAGGCCATTACGGCAACGTCTCCCTTCGATCACCCAGCTGGTCCGACAGGAGGTCCGCAGCGATGCACTGCAGTTGTTCCGTCGCAGCCTTGGCAACAGCTAGTACCGGGCATGACGCCGGAAGTAATTTTGTCAACGGGCGGGGCAAGCAGCCGCACTTCGCTTTGTTCGCGCCGTCCTCCGATTTCCAGCTGGCGCTTTGTCCCCGTCAATGCCGGCCGTATCGAATATGGAATCAATCAAACCATTACTCGGATGACGATGATGTCAAGAGTGATCTGCACCCATAGCCCGAAATTCCCGAGCGTGGCTGCGACACGATCTTCCTAGGGATATGGCAGGAGGCTGCACCCTCGCAGGATTACCGCAACGGCTTTATTTTCGGACCGGCGCATCGAGACAACACGCGACGGAACCGATGCGTTTCGTCAGGGCGCCTCATCGTCGGCACCGCCTTCCAGGTCAAGCAAAGCACACTGATCGGTCAGGCACACACCGGGACCGCCCGTCGGCACCTGCTTCGCAAGCGGTATGAGAGGTGCCTGGGGCGCGATGGTCGGGACAAGAAAAGCCTCGATCCGCTTCACCAGGTACGGAAAGAATGGATTCGATGACATACGGGACAATGAATCCAGGGAGACAATCAGCCCGCCCCGTTCACCCCGCGCGGCAATCGACCCCAGGGTGATGCCATAAGGTTCCGCAGGGTCTGGCACCATGCCGTACAGCGGATCATCAATCGGAAATGGAAGTGCCACGTGGGACAGCGAGAATACGTTGTCCGGATAGGACAATCCCAACGGCCGATAGCCCTCCGAGGTCGCGCCCGCCTCGACGACCCGCTCGACGACGCTGCTGCTGCCGGGGCCGGAATTGGTGATGATCGTCGTCCTGAAGCGCCGAGGCGGATCAGGCAGCAGACGTTCCGGTGCCGTGCTGGCCGTGACGCGCATCAACAGACCCAACTTTGTGTTCCGGTTGATGTCGAACAGCACGAGTTCGCTACCGTTCTCCGGCAACTGCATATACAAATCAGAGATGATCGCTCGGGTGCTGACGGTGAAATCCATCACCGATTGGAACGTAATGATAGGCGGCAGTGAATCGAGGCGATGATCGGCTGCCATCTGAGAGACCTTGGTCCGCAACGCCTGCGTCAGCAGATGCGACTGACGTGCCCCGTTGACCGGAAAGGAATTGTACTTGAACGGATTGAATTCTGGAATCACGCCCAGCCACGCAGCCTTGGCGAAGGCTGGAAAGATCGCCGGCACAGCGGCCAGTCCCGCGAATCGCGCGAATCTGGTAATGCCGATCATCGGCGAGATCAGGATCAGCCGATCCGGGCGGGAAAGCGATTTGTCCTCAATCGCCTGAAGCGCGTACATCACCGCCAGCGCGCCGCCATTGGAGAAGCCGACCAAGTGCAGCGGCAGGTTCGGACCGATCCGCCGGCGGGCCTCCCTGACCGCCAGCCGGGTGGCCGCGAGCCAGTCCTCCCATTCAACGTTCGTCAGGGCACCGGGAACGGTGCCATGCGCCGGCAGTCTGATGGCGATCGACACATAACCGGCGTCACGATAGCGCGCCGCGAGGTGGCGCAGACTGTAGGGGGAGTCCGTTAGGCCGTGCAGGAAAACAGCCGCGCCGACCGGGGCCGACGCCGGCTCCATCACATAGGAACGGTTCCAGTCCTGCTTGAAATGGCCGGGGTAGATCGGGCTGTCCGCGAAATAGCGATTGGACGGGACTCGCTCGTCCGCACCCAGTTTTTGGGTCACTTCGGTCCGCACGCCCTCGAAAATCGAGTCTTCGGCCTTCAGGTAGTCACCCCAGCTTGCATGATCCAATTCGGCGACACTGAGCTCATGCGGAACGTACGTGTGCCAAGGCTCAAGCGCAGGGCCGCGCTGCGAGTCATAAGCACGCGCGACGAACAAGCCGATGGCGGCGACGCAGATGATCGCGATCGTCCATTTGAGGAACCCGAAAACGCGTCGGCCTATCATGAGAAGCTGTTACCTTTGGTTGTTGGCGGCTGTCGCCCGATCATGCCGGCGCCGATATTCCTCCAACACCAATCGATGCGATAGGCCAACCTGGGACGTCACCCAACCTCCGAGGGAACGATCGATCTCCGTGCGCCGAGCCTCGCGTGCTTTCGCGGCCTCCTCGGCGCGTCGCTTCTGTTCCGCCAACAGCTTCTTCGCAGCAGCGCCCCGCGGGCCGACGTCATTGCTGCAGCGCCGGTGATCCGGTGGTAATCCGGGACATCGCCGGCGAGGGAGAAATCGTCCGCCATCATGCATTTTATACCCTTGTCCCACCGTTCGGCGGCGACATAGAGGTCGCCGTCGAATACCCATGACAACATGGCGGTCATTTCGATCATGGCCGGGAAAGCCGGGGTTATCGCAGGGACGAAGGCGACCTGGGCGCCAATGGCGTTGCTCTATCCATTCCGCCATCTACAGAACGGTTAGCCAAGCGTCATGCCGATGGCTCGACCGCCGTCAGGGCACCAGAACAGCCGCTCCATCGAACCGTCCTGCCCGCAGATCATCCAGTGCCCTGTTGGCTTCCCGTAAAGGATATGCGGTCGTCTGCGTAATGATACCGGCCTTCCCCGCCACCGCGAGGAAATCCACCCCGTCCTGCCGCGTCAAATTCGCTACCGAAACAAGCTGCCGCTCCTCCCACAGCAACCGATACGGAAAGCCCGGTATATCGCTCATGTGAATCCCGGCGCAGACGACTCGCCCGCCCTTCCGCACCGCCTGCAGCGCCAGAGGCACCAATCCGCCAACCGGCGCGAAGATGATCGCGGCATCCAGCGGCTGCGGCGGCGCCTCGTCCGACCCCCCGGCCCACGCCGCGCCCAGCCCACGCGCAAACGCCTGCGACGCAACGTCACCGGGCCGGGTGAAGGCGAACACCCGCCGCCCCTGCCACCGCGCCACCTGAGCGACGATATGCGCCGCCGCGCCGAACCCGTAAAGTCCGAGCGCTTCTGCCTCGCCTGCCATTACCAGCGACCGCCACCCGATCAACCCAGCGCACAACAGCGGCGCCAGAGCCTGATCGGTCCCATCGTCTCCCAGCGGGAACGCGAACCGCGCGTCCGCGATCACCGCCGTGGCAAATCCCCCATCCCGGGAGTAACCCGTGAACAACGGATGATCGCACAAGTTCTCCCGCCCGCTTTGGCAGTAACGGCACACCCCGCAGGTATGCCCCAGCCATGGGATGCCGACCCGCTGGCCCAACGCCAGACCGGTGACCGAAGCGCCCAGCGCATCGATGCGGCCAACGATCTCGTGCCCTGGAATAATGGGCACAGAAGGGTCCGGAAGCTCACCATCCACTACATGCAGATCCGTCCGGCACACGCCGCATGCCCCGACCCGCACCCTGATCTCCGCCGGCCCTGGGTCTCGGTCGGGCAACTCCGTCCAGACCAATGGCGAGCGAAGAGATTTCAGCACCATCGCATGCATTTGCCCATCGTGCGTGCACTCAGGCCCTCCGTCCAGCCCACACGGCCTTCCGCGCCAACCTTGCCTGCGTCATGTCCGATCCCTTGGTGTTGCGGAACGTTCGCCGGCCGATTACCCGGCATGGACAAGCACAACGCGATGCGGGAGAACATCCGCATGCTGCCACAGATCGCCGACTTTCAGAACGAGGCCGCCGACCTCCACGCGCTGCTGGCCGCGATGCGCGACAGCGATTGGGCCCGCCCCACCCAGTTCAAATCCTGGACCATCAACGACGTCGTCCAGCATCTGCACGAAACCGATCTTCTGGCCGCCGCGTCCGCCGCCGGGCCGGACGATTACAACCGGATGCGCGCCGAGACCCAGACCTTGCGCGATGCCGGCCTGACCCGCCTTCAGGCCACTCGTCACCGCCTCGGCGACCTGACTGGTCAGGCGCTCCGCGAACAATGGTACGGCACAATGGCCGCCTTATGCGACACGCTGGCCGCTCTTCCGATGGACACCCGCCTGAAGTGGGGCGGCCCTGACATGGGTGTGCGGATGTTCGCCACTGCCCGCCAGATGGAAACCTGGGCCCACGGCCAAGCGATCTACGATCTTCTCGGCCGTAGCCGCCAGCCGACGAACCGCCTGCGCAACATCGCCGAGATCGGCGTTCGCACCTACGGCTGGACCTTCGCCAATCGCGGGCTACCGACCCCCGGCCCGGCTCCTCACATTCGGCTGACGGCGCCCGACCGCGCGGTCTGGGAGTGGAACGAACCGTCCTCCGAGAACCGGGTGGTGGGCGACGCGGAAGCTTTTTGCCAGGTCGTCACGCAGGTTCGCAACGTTGCCGACACAGACCTGATCGTCACCGGCGCATCCGCCCGCGAATGGATGCGGATCGCCCAATGCTTCGCGGGTCCGCCAGAGGACCCACCGCCCCCGGGAACCCGGCATCCCGTCAGACCGTAGGACGCGCCAGCACCCCGGCTGGACTCTCACCCAGTTCCGCCGCCGTCCAATCCCGCCGCAGCGTGAACAACTCGATCAACGCCGCGGTGTCCCGGTCCCGGTCCATACCAGCCGCGGCGACAACCTGACCGTCCTTGATATAGTAAACGAGGAACTCCGGCTTCTCCAGATCACCATGAATGACTGTTTCGTCCCAGTCCTTCGCATGACCGATATAGTCCAGACGCTTCATATACTGGATCGTCCAGAACACCGGAACCGCGTCGTAAGGCAGATGCTCGCCGGCCATGTTCCGAGCAGCCAAGCGCCCTTGCTGCTCAGCCACCCGCCAATGCTCAACCCGGATCGGCGGTCCATCGGCGCGCAGTGGAAACCTGGCAATGTCGCCCGCGGCAAAAATCCCAGGTGCGGCGGACAGAAACCGATCAACGACAAGCCCGCCATCCTCCGAAAGGTGCAGCCCCTTCGCGAAGGCAGTCGCAGGCCGTACGCCGAAGCCAACCACAACAAGATCGGCCGGCAATCGTTCGCCGTCGTCCAGCACCACTTCACGAACCGCCGGACCGCCCACGAGTTCAGCCACCTGATGCCCCAGCCGGAATGTCACCCCTTGACGTTTGTGCAGGCCAACGAACGCGCTGCCGACCGCATCCCCCAACTGCTTGGCGAACGGCGTCGTCTCCTGCCCTACCACCACAACGTCCAGGCCGCGCTCGCGCAGGCTCGCCGCCACCTCCATGCCGATGAAACTCGCGCCCAGCACCACAGCCCGCCGGCTCCGTTCCGCCTGCGCCAGGATCGCCTGAGCGTCCCCCACGCTGCGCAGGGTGAACACATTTCCCAGGTCGGCCCCGGTCAGGCCGGGCGCCACCGGAGCGGCCCCGCTGGCCAGCAAGACCGCGTCAAACGGCACCGCCGACCCGTCAGCGCAAAGAAGCCGCCGAGCGCCCGTATCGATGCGAACGACATCCGCCGTCCGCCGCTCGATGCCATGCTCCAGATAAAAGGCCTGGCTCTGCAACGGTGATTTCTCGCCGGCCGAACCGCCCGACAACACATACTTGCTCAGGATGGTGCGGTCATATGGCACCCGGTTATCCCGGTCGAGCATGATGATTTCGCCGCCAAAACCACGCTCCCTCAGCGTCTGCGCCGCAACCGCCCCGGCCGCGCCCGCACCGACAATCACGAAACGCCGTTTGTCGGCAGACCGGGCACGCTCCGCCACAACCTTATCCCCAACCAGCACCCGCCCATCCGCAACCCGCACCTGATAGGCCGGCAGGCCGTCTACAGCCGGCGGATCAAGCAGCGCACCAGAACGCAGGCAGAATACGGCCTTATGCCATGGACAAATGATGCGCGTGCCGAGCCGCACGCCGGTCATCAGCGGCGCCCCCGCATGCGGGCACGTTCCCCCGACCGCATGCAGCCCCTCATTGGTCTTGAGCAGCAGGACCGGCTCGCCATCCACCTCGACCTGATGCAGTTCGCCATCCGCCAGTCCGGCGAGGGACCCGACGTCGTGCGCAGCCATCACGAGCCTCGCGGCGTGCTCAGGCTTCCCCTTCCGTTTGGTCGAGGCCATGTCCTCCAGCTCCCGCTCATCCATGGACCCGACCATCGACTTGGAGGCGCCCTTCAACCCGCTTTTCTTGGTTTGTCCGCGCTTCGCCGACAGGGCCGCCCCGGCCGCCTTCTGCTGAGCCTTCGACTTCGCTGGCATGACACGCCTCCTAGCATGCTGACGCCAGTCAAACGTTTAGCCGTCCAAATGGTTGGACACGCGCGACACACGAAATCCGGCGCGGTGAACCTTAATCCAGCGCGGCATGCGCCGCCTCGGCCGGCGCCCCCGCGGTCGCACGCGGCCGCCGCAACAACAACAGCAGCAGCAGCGACGGCAGCGTCGTGAAGATCATCATCTTGTAGTCGTCAATATACGCAATGATCTGCGCCTGCTGATTGACCATGTGATCCAGCGCCGCCGCCCCATGCGCCGACGCCGGATCCCAAGCCCGACTCACCGCCCCGCCACCTTGCAGCGCTCGGTTGAACGGCGTCACCCCCGCCCCGATCTGCTCGTGCAAAATCTGTGTGTTCCGCGCAAGCATCGAGGATGTCACCGAAACACCGATCGCCGCGCCGATATTCCTGAACAGGCTGAACAACGAGGCGCCGTCGGTCCGGTACTGCGCCGGCAACGTCGCGAACGCCAGCACCTGCAGCGGCAGGAACACGAACCCCAATCCCGCCCCCTGCACCATGATCGTCAGGATGATCGTCCCCTGTGAGACATCCGGCGTCCAGCCGGTCATCTCCCACATCGTCCAGGCCAGCATCAGCACCCCACCGGCCATCAGCTTGCGCGGGTCCATCCGAGCGGCCAGCCGTCCGCCCGTCATCATCGCCGCCATCGTGCCGAATCCGCGCGGTGCCATGATCAGCCCGGCCGCCTCCACCGGATAATTTCCCAGGTTCTGCAGCCACGGTGCCATCAGCGACGAGCTCGACACCAGAATGGTCCCGGTCGCGAACATCAGCAGCGCCCCGGTCGAGAAATTCCGGTCCTTGAACAACGATGGCGGAATGAACGGCTTCTTCGCGGTGATCATGTGCACGACGAACAGATAGATCCCCAGTCCGCCCAGCACCGCCTCGACAATGACCTCGCGTGAGGTGAACCAGTCCTGGTCCTGTCCCCGGTCCAACATCATCTGCAGCCCGCCGATGCCCATCGACAGCACACCAAAGCCGATCCAGTCGAACCGCATACTAAAGTTCGGATGCGACCGCGGCATGAAGAAGATCAGACCCAGCGTCGCCAGGATGCCGAACGGCAGGTTGATGTAGAACACGAACCGCCAGTTGTACATTTCCGTCAGGTAGCCGCCCAGCGTCGGCCCCAGGATCGGCCCCACCATGACGCCGATGCCCCAGATCGCCATCGCCTGCCCGCGTTTCTCGATCGGGTAGATGTCCATCATCGTGGACTGCGACAGCGGCACCAGCGCCGCCCCGAACACGCCCTGCAACAGCCGGAACCCGACCATCTGCGGCAGCGACTGCGCCGCACCGCACATCATGGATGCCGAGGTGAAACCGATCAGGCACGTGATGAACAGATATTTCCGCCCGAAACGCCCCGCCAGCCATCCGACCGGAGCCGTCATGATGGCCGCCGCGGTGATATACGACGTCAGAACCCAGGTGATCTCGTCATAGGTCGCCGACAGGCTGCCCTGCATGTACGGCAACGCCACATTGGCGATGGTCTGGTCCAACGCCTGCATCAGCGTCGCACCCACCGTGCAAAGCGTAATGATCAGCCGGTGAGGAACCTGATCAGCGGCAGGAGATGCCATGGACTAGAACAGGTCGCGCCAGGTTCTCTTGTGCCCCGTGTCGATGTCGGCAATCACGCTCATGCCCGCCCGCAGCACCGGATCGCCGTCCTTGCGGTCCACCTTGATGCGGACCGGGATGCGTTGCACCACCTTCACCCAGTTGCCCGAGGTGTTCTGCGCCGGCAGCACCGAAAACTCCGAACCGCTGTTGGGCGCGATCGATTCCACCTCGCCGTCCCAGACGTGCCCGGGATATGTGTCCACCGTTACGTCCACCTTGTCGCCCGGCTTGACGTAAGTCAGTTCGGTTTCCTTGGGGTTGGCCTCAACCCAGACCCGCTGGTCTGAGATCAGCCCGAATGCTGCTGTCGACGCTCCCAGATACATGCCGGGCTGCACCGAATCCACCTGCGTCACCGTGCCGGAAAATGGCGCATAGATCACCGAGTGATCCAGTTGCCGCTGCAGTTCATCCACCTTCGCGGCCGCCTGGATATAATCGGTCTGGGTGTGAGCATCGACGTTGGGATCGCCGCCCAGCTTGGTCAGCGCGACGGCCGCGGCGGTCTTCATCGCATCCACCGTATCCTTGTCCGCCATCAGCTTGAAGCGGGCGTCGTCGTATTCCGCGCGGGTGACGCCGCCACCCTTCACCAGGTTGGCGAACCGTTCGAACGTCGCCTGGTCCGAGTCCACCTGCGCCTGCTTCACCTGGACCTCCCGCAGCATCCGCTGATAGTCCAGCCTCTCGGCGTCCAGGGTGGAGATCAGACCGTCGCGGTTCGCCGTCGCGCCGGTCAGCGCGATCTTGAACGGCTTAGGGTCCAGCCGCAGCAATACGTCGCCCTTGTTGACGTGCTGGCCCTCATGCACCGGCACCTGCAGCACGATCCCGGAAACGTCGGTCGCGATCACTTCCTTCGCCGCCCGCACATAGGCGTCGTCGATCGACACGTAACGCCCGCCGGTCAGCCACCAGTATCCCGACCCAACGATCACCGCGATAATGCCGCCAAGCATGAGGATCGGCCGCAGCGCCCCGCGGCCCAGTCGCCGCCGCGCCGGCGGAGCCTTGATGCGGTCGCCGACCCGCTCGCCCACACGCTCGCCCACCCTGGGCGCTGCCGAACCCGAAGAAATCGTCGCTTGGGACATCTATACCGCCTCCCGGACCACGGGGTCCGCCGTTCGGCGCGAAGCATGGGCTTCCTGGGTCAAAGTCGCTTTCATACGCTGCAAAGCCTCGGTCATTGTGTCTATCGTGGGTTGATCGATGCCACTGGTCAGCACCCGTGTCAGGTCGGCTCGCTGCGCACTGATCTCGTCCAGCATTTCATGGGCCTGCGGCAGCAGATGCAGCCGCCAGATGCGCCTGTCGCGCGGGTCCGGCCGCCGCTCCACCATCCCGCGCGCCTCCAGCCGGTCGATCAGGCGCGCAACGGTGATAGGTTCCACTTCCAGAAATTCGGAGAGTTCCTTCTGGGAGATTCCTGGCTGCCGCGTCAGCCAGATCAGGATGCCCCACTGTGCCCGGGTCATGCCCTGCTGCCGTGCGCGCTTGTCGGCGTCCACACGCAACAGGCGGGCTACGTCGTGCAGCAGAAAAAGCAGATCGCGACTGAACTCGCCCAACGGACTTCCTGTGACGCTTCCTAGAGCAGCGTCAGACACTGCCTGACGACATTATAAGCCACGTTATCATTCTGGATGCCAGCGCACTTGCCATGCGTGCACTGCAACACCGGGGTGCGTCGGCACGAACCGGGCCGGCGCATGGCCCCGCTCGCTCCGCAGCATAGATCGCGATCACGTGACTCGCACCGGGATTTTGCCAGCGCAAACATACGAGCCTGCAAATATACCAACCTGAAGACGCGAGTGGCCGGACGGCACAACTTGCTCCCGAACGCGGCGGAGGCGGAAATGGCAAAGATGCAAGCGGCGCAGGCGGCACGGGCCGGCGGCACTTTGGAACTTGTCGAACGCGAGGTGCCGGAACCAGGCCACGGCGAAGTTCGCGTTCGCATCGAGGCCTGCGGTGTCTGCCACAGCGACAGTCTCACGGTTGAAGGCCAATGGCCGGGCCTCTCCTTCCCGCGTATCCCCGGGCACGAGATTGCCGGGGTGATTGACGCGGTCGGCGCGGGCGTGTCCGGTTGGCGCACCGGACAACGCGTCGGCGTCGGCTGGTTCGGCGGCCATTGCGGTTATTGCGAGCCATGCCGGCGCGGCTGGCTGATCGACTGCCGTAACCTGCGTATACCCGGTATCTCCTACGACGGCGGTTATGCCCAGGCGATGGTTGCCCCGGCTAGCGCGCTCGCGGAAATTCCGGATGACTTTGCCGCCACTGACGCCGCGCCCCTGCTGTGTGCCGGCGTGACAACGTTCAATGCGCTCCGCAATTCAGGGGCAATGCCCGGCGATGTCGTGGGTATCCTCGGGATCGGTGGTCTCGGACACCTCGGTGTCCAGTTCGCCAACAAGCTCGGTTTCCGCACCGTCGCGATCGCCCGGGGCGCCGACAAGGAAGCACTGTCCCGCAAACTTGGCGCGCACCATTTCATCGACAGCCAGAGCCAGGACGTCGCCGCGGAACTGAACCGTCTCGGCGGCGCGCGTGCTGTGCTGGCGACCGTTACCAACGCCAAGGCGATGACGTCCGTCATCGACGGGCTGGCGGTGCGTGGCCGGTTGATCGTCGTTGGCGTCGATGCCGAACCGATCCAGGTTTCACCCCTGCAACTGATCGGCGCGAGCCGCAGCGTCGTGGGTCATGCGTCCGGCACCGCCATCGACTCACAGGACACGCTAACCTTCAGCGCGCTATCAGGCGTACGGCCGATGATCGAAACGATGCCGCTTGCGCGCGCGGCCGAGGCCTATGCGCGAATGATGGCGGGCGATGCGCGCTTTCGCATGGTGCTGACGATGCCGTAACCAGCTCGGTTCAGACCGCTTTCTTGATCAGCTTCGTCCAATACCTGGCGTGAAATACAATGGCCGCATGCATACCGGCGACCTTTTCGACTTTGGACCGCAATTCAACCAGGGGATTATGACCATCCTGCCGCCGCGCCTCGTCGGCACGCCGTATCCGGCCCTCGTTCCCAGAACCGACGCGGACGGCAACGATCTGGCCGGGATCCGTCTTCCGGAGGTGGCGGTTCCGCTCGCGACCTTCACTGGCTGGAACCTCCGCGCCGTGCCAGCCGGTAGCGACGACGGGTGTGACCATTTCGGGCAACAAATCGATTTTCGGCGGACCCGAGCAGAACGGGTTGCCGCCGGTGACCCTCGCCCGTCGCTGGAGGAACGCTACCCGAACCATGCCGCTTACGTGGATGCCGTCATGGCCGCGGCAAACGCGCTCGCCCGCGATCGGTTTCTGCTCGACGAGGACGTCCAGGCCTATGTGAAGAAGGCGGCGGACACGACGGTCGGAAACTAGCGCCGCGGGCACGCCCTTTGGCTTACGTCCGTCCGAACTGATCCTCAGCGTCGATCAAGCGCTTGACCGCGAACCTTTGGATGTTCCGCATCATCTCCAGCAGATGCCGGGCTTCAGCCGCCAGCGGGCTTTGCACCTCATCCAACAGGAACGCCAGCCGTTCCTGCCGCTCGATCCTCTCGGCATTCCCATTCACGATCCGCAAAGCGACGTCCAGTGGACCTTCTTCCATGATGGCCTCGCCGGGTTGACCTGAGAGACTATAAGTCATCCGCAACTGAAGGTTGACGCCACCCCCTCATCAACAATTCGCCAACACACTGCTTTCCCGGTCCGCATGTCAGTCGCGTCACGGTCCAGCCTGACACATGGCGCCTGGCCCACCGAATCGCCCCGACGCAGTCCGCGAACGCGCCATCCCGAAACTGATTGTGCGGTTGCGCAAAGTTCCCGTAGAGGCATTCCCACCACCGGAGCCGCACTCGCTCCGGGATATCCGGCGACCGGCACATAGGCGGCATGTCCTGCACATTTCCCCCCCTCGCCGGGCAAACCACCTGACAATGCGACCGCGCGCATGCGGCGAAGTCAAGCGAAGAATAGCTGTCCCTCGGGACTTTCCAAACACATGATGATTCGAAACATAACGTTCGGCACATTGGCGGTCTGACAGACAAGTCTCCAATGCACGCCGCCGCCGATGACTGATATTACACCCTGCGGAGACCCGTGCTTCCCAGTCCGGCGCGAGACGGCCAGCTTGACCCCGGCGAGGCGGAGAGTATTTCTCGCTGATCGTCGTTGGAGCTTCCAGACATGCCTGTCAAACATCCCGTCGCCATTGTCTTTGACACCTTCGGCACCGTGGTGGATTGGCGGTCCAGCCTCATCGCTGACCTGTCGGCGTACGGGACGAGCAAGAACATCCATGCCGACTGGCCCGCGCTGGTAGACGCGTGGCGCGCCGCTTACCACCCCTCGATGGACCGCGTCCGCAAGGGTGAGCTGCCCTGGACCAAGCTGGATGACCTGCATCGCGCGTCCCTCGACAAGCTGATCGACCAGTTCGGCATCAATGGCCTGACGGAGGACGACCGCCGTCACATCAACCTGGGCTGGCACCGGCTGCGGGGCTGGCCGGACTCGGTTCCCGGCCTGACCCGGCTGAAGTCGCGCTTCATCATCGGCCCGTTGTCAAATGGCAACGTCTCCCTGCTGCTGAACATGGCGAAGTTCGCCGGCATCCCGTGGGATATGATCTTCGGCTCCGACCTGTTCGGCCACTTCAAGCCGGACCCGGAAACCTATCTTGGCGTGGCGAAGATGCTCGACCTTCAGCCGGACGAGGTGATGATGGCTGCGGCGCACAACGGGGACCTTGGGGCAGCGCGGCGCTGCGGGCTTCTGACAGCGTTTTTTCCTCGTCCGGGCGAGTATGGACCGCATCAGGTCCGCGACACCAAGGCTGAGCAGGACTGGGACATCGTCGCCACCGACATTCAGGACCTGGCAACCCAGCTCGGCGTCTGATCCGGGTTGCTTTTGGCCCCCGGCTTACGCACATCCGGCAAAGGCGGTATGTCTGCCGCCTGTAGCGGGATCAACCGCAAAGGGAGAGCAGGACATGGAAGACATTGTCATCGTCTCGGCCGCCAGAACGCCGGTCGGCAGCTTCAACGGCGCCCTGGGCTCGTTTCATGCCCAGCAGCTCGGCGCGATCGCCCTGCAGGCCGCCTATGGCCGGGTGGGGCTGGAAGCATCGGATATCGATGAGGTGATCTTCGGCCAGGTGCTCGCCGCCGGGGAGGGCCAGAATCCCACGCGCCAGGCCGCGCGCAATGCCGGCATTCCGGACTCCTCGACGGCGTTCGGCATCAACCAGGTCTGCGGGTCGGGACTACGCGCGGTCGCGCTGGCCGCCCAGCAGATCATGAGCGGGGAAAGCGCGATTGTTGCGGCCGGCGGGATGGAGAGCATGAGCCTGTCCGCTCATGCCGCGCACCTGCGCAGCGGCACCAAGATGGGCGGCGTCGAATTCGTCGACACGATGCTGAAGGACGGGCTATGGGACGCGTTCCACGGCTATCACATGGGCAATACCGCCGAGAACGTTGCCACCAAGTACCAGATCAGCCGCGAGCAGCAGGATGAGTTCGCTGTCGCCTCACAGAACAAGGCGTCCGCGGCGCAGAAGGCCGGTCGTTTCAAGGACGAGATCGCGCCGGTGACGGTAAAGGGCCGCAAGGGCGACACCATCGTCAGCGACGATGAGTATATCCGCCATGACTTCGAACATCGAGACGATGGCCAAGCTGCGGCCGGCCTTCTCAAAGGATGGCACGGTGACCGCGGGCAATGCGTCCGGCATCAACGATGGCGCCGCCGCGCTGGTGTTGATGACCGCCTCCGAAGCGGCCAAGCGCGGCCTGACCCCGCTCGCCCGGATTGCCGGCTTCGCCACTGCCGGCGTCGATCCGGCGGTGATGGGCACCGGCCCGATCCCGTCGACCCGGAAGGTCCTGGCCCGCGTCGGCTGGAAGCCGGACGACCTGGACCTGATCGAGGCAAATGAAGCGTTCGCGGCTCAGGCGCTGGCGGTGAACAAGGACCTGGGCTGGGATACCAGCAAGGTGAACGTCAACGGCGGGGCGATCGCGATCGGGCATCCGATCGGGGCGTCGGGCGCGCGCGTGCTGGTGACATTGCTGCACGAGATGCAGAAGCGCGATGCCAAGAAGGGCCTCGCGACGCTGTGCATCGGTGGCGGAATGGGCGTCGCGATGGCCGTGGAGCGGTAGGACATAACGCCGGGGCCTGAGCGCCCCGGCCAGTCAGCCTTGCAGCCGGCGGAATGATTCGATCCGGGCCCAAAGCGGAGATTCCGCCCCCGGCGGAACGGGTGGCCGATGCGATCGTGCAGGGCACAGCCGTGGTCCTGGCGCTTTTCGGATGCGCCGGTCTGGCCGTATTGGCATCTTCACGTGCGACCGCGGCACAGGGCGTGGCGCTGGCCGTTTACGGATTTGGTCTTCTTTCCATGGTCGTATGTTCGTCGCTCTATGCCTTGGGGCGCGGCGGCCGATGGCACACGTTGTTGCGCCACCTGGATCATGCCGCGATCTTCGTGATGATCGCCGGGACCTACACACCCTTCACCGTCAGCGGCTTCGCCGAGGGCCACGGTATCCGGCTCCTGGCGACCGTCTGGTCCATCGCGCTGGTGGGCGTGCTGTTGAAATTGCTGGCGCCGGCACGGTTCGACCCGCTGTCAGTGCCGCTGTATCTGCTGATGGGATGGGCCGTTCTGTCCGATCCGGGATTGCTGTGGCTGCTGCCGGCGGGGGTGACGGGGCTGCTCGCGGCCGGCGGCGTGTTATACTGCATCGGGGTCGTGTTCCACCTTGCGCCGGTACGGTTTCAGGAGGCGATCTGGCACGGCTTCGTGCTGGCGGCCGCTGCCTGCCATTATGCCGCCGTCGTGCGAGCGGTCGTCTGAAGGGATATTCCGTTGCCGCGGTCCGGCCGACCCGCTAGCGTCAGCGCCAATGGAAAAATCACTGCACGAGACTCTGACCCAATGGCGGCGTCATCTGCATGCCCATCCGGAACTGACGCTTCACGAACAGAACACTTCGGCCTTTGTTCAGGGACGCCTGGCCGAACTTGGGGTGCCGTTTGTCGCCGGCGTGGGCGGTCATGGCGTGGTGGCGACGATCAGCCGTGGCCAGTCGAACCGTTCGGTCGGATTGCGCGCGGACATGGACGCGCTGCCGATCCTGGAAGCCAGTGGCGTGCCGCATGCCTCCACCAATCCCGGGGTGATGCACGCCTGTGGACACGACGGGCACACGACGTCGCTGCTGGGTGCGGCGGCGCTGCTCAACGCGGATCGGGACTGGTCAGGCACGGTGCAACTGGTATTCCAGCCGGCCGAGGAAGGCGGTGGCGGCGCCAAGGCGATGATCGCCGACGGGCTGTTCGACCGGTTCCCGATGGAGCGCATTTTCGGCTACCATAACTGGCCGGGCCTGGAGGCCGGGACGGTGGCGGTGCACGACAGTGCGGTGATGGCGGCGGGCAACCGGTTGTATTTCACCGTCAACGGCCACTCGGGACATGCCGCCCTGCCGCATCTTACGCGCGATCCGATGGTTGCCTCGGCGCATCTGCTGCTGTCGCTGCAGTCGATTGTATCCCGAAGCGTGGATCCGTTGGACAGCGCGGTGATCACCATCTCCATGATGCAGGCGGGATCGGCTGCGAACCAGATTTCGGATCGCGCGGTAATGCGCGGGACGATGCGGACGCTGCGCAACAGCGTACGGGATCAGGTGGAGGAGGCGATCCACCGGATGGCCGATGGCGTGGCGCGGACCTTCGGGGTGGCGATCGACGTCGAGATCCCGCGCGGCAATCCGGTAACCGAGAATGCCCCACGGGAACGTGATATTGCCGCCGAGGCGGTGGTTGCCGCGGGGATTCCGCTGCGGCGGGATCTGTCGCCCGCAATGACCGGGGAGGATTTCGCCTGGTATCTGGAGCATCGGCCCGGCGCGTTCGTCTGGATCGGCAACGGACCGTCCGATGGCGGCCGCGATCTGCATAACGCCAGATACGATTTCAACGATGCGATCCTGCCGGCTGCATCCAATTACCTTGCCTCGGTCGCGAAGCGTTCGCTTGCCGGTTAGGTGTCGAGCCCCAAGTTTCAGGTCGGCGCAATTTCCTGAAGGAGCACACTTATGGCTGAAATTCCCCCTGCATTCCTCGACCTGCTGACGCAGAAGAAGGCGCTCGCGAATATCGCCACGGTGCAGCCCGATGGGTCGCCTCAGGTGACGCCGGTCTGGTTCGACTACACCGACGGCAAGATCCGGGTGAACACCGCGAAGGGGCGGGTGAAGGCGCGCAATATGTCGGAGGGGTCGAAGGTCGCGCTGGCCATTGTCGATCCTGACAACGACTACCGCTACATCCAGGTCCGCGGGACGGTAACGAAGGAAACCACCGACGGAGCCAAGGCGCATATCGACAGCCTTGCAAAGAAGTATCTCGGGAAGGACGTGTATCCCTGGCACAACGACAAGGATGTCCGGGTCATGTACGAGATCACGCCGTCCTCCGCCCAGGCGATGGGGTAGGCCGGCCGGGCCGCCGGCTTTTACCGTTCCGGCGGCCCATCATTAGCCAGATACGCTCGGACGTCCTCGCCAGTGTCCTGAACAATGGGGCGGCTTGCAGAGGGGCCTGAGCGCGTTGACGCGGCGGAAGCCACTGGGTCGTACCGCGCGCCGTCAAATCCCGCACGCAGAAAGCCAAGCCGCGGCAACACGACCTCGGGGAGGGTATGGATTGCGAGGATGTCGCGATCCTTGGATAGCTACCCGGGCGTGGCGGCGATGGCGGCGTCGATGCGCGCAACCAGGTCAGCGGGCAGCGGACCCGCGTCGGCGGCAGCGACGCATCCAGCCAGTTCGGCGCGGTTCTTGACGCCGAGGACCAGGGTGTCGATCGGCAGGCCAAGGGCGTAGCGGTGGGCGATGATCGCGGGGTCTTCATTGAGTTCGGCGCACAGGGCGCGGAAGCCGGCGGCACGGGCGTAGTCGCGGATTTCCGGGTGGTCGGGCGGCAGATCCCGGTCGATGGCGGCGGTCAGCGCGCCGGCTTGCACCGCCCGGATGCCCATCACGCCGACGCCGTTGGCGTGGGCGGCGGCCATGACTGAGCGGGGCTTGGCTGGGCCGTCGTAGAACTTCAGGCCGCCCGGGGAATCGAGCAGGTTTGCGATGCATTGGACGGCGGCGGGTTTCGGATCCTCGCCCAGGACCCGTGTGATCGCGTCGGGGTGGCCGATGCCGGTGATGCCCCAGGCGCCTATCAGGCCCTCGGCCTGGAGTTTCTCGAACGCCGGACGGACGTGGGAGCGGAACAGCGACAGGGCCGTGAAGCGGCTTGTGTCGGCCGCGCTCCACATGGCGTGGCCGTCCGCGACGATGTTGCTATGCAGGAAGAAGATGTCGATCTTGTCGCGTCGCAGCAGGCGCAGGCTGACTTCAAGCGACTCCCTCAGGATACGAGCCACTCGCTCTGGCGCCGGGTTGCCGAGATTGCACTTGGTGGTCAGACGCAGGCCAGACGGAAACCGGCCGCCGAATGCATCGCCGACC
The DNA here is from genome assembly GCA_963819005.1 of uncultured Pseudomonadota bacterium. GTDB lineage: Bacteria > Pseudomonadota > Alphaproteobacteria > Acetobacterales > Acetobacteraceae > Rhodopila. Next base: position 666,522 of record CAWFUL010000015.1, on the reverse strand, counting down.
ACGCGTTCGGCCTTGCCGTCGCCGTAGCGTGGCGCGAGATCGAGCAGGTTGATCCCGGCCTCGACCGCGGCGTGGACGGTGGCGACGCACTCGTCAAACGTGGTCTGGCCCCACAACATGCCCAGGCCGCCGCCACCGAGCGTGAGGGTGGAGACAGGGAACAGGTGTCCGAACGGGTGCTGCTTCATGGGGACCGCCGATGTCGTTTGCGGATCAGTCGCAGGTTGCGGCGGGATGGTCCAGGGGTGGATGCCTTCACGCAAGGCGGTGGCGTGTTGGCCCTGGGCTCGATAAGATCGCGCATGCGCGCGGGGCGGACGCCGTGGATCGGACTGTAGGGACGGCCAGCCGGACCTTCTCCGATGCCGTCATTCATCGCTGGCGGCTTGGGTCCGGCGTTATTCTGTTCACCTACATTTCGTTGCATATGCTTAATCATGCTCTGGGTCTGGTGTCGCTTGCGTGGGCCGAGGCGGCATTGGACTGGGCGGCTCGGCTTTGGCAAAGCATCCCAGGCACGCTGGCGCTGTATGGCGCCTTCGCGGTGCATATCGCGCTTGCGCTCCGAACAATTCATCAACGGCGGAATTGGCAACTGCCGCCGACCGAATGGTTCCGGCTCTGGTCAGGCTTCGGCCTGCCGCTGCTGCTCATCACGCATGCGGTCAGTACCAGGGTGGCTGCAACCTTTTATGGGTTTCTCCCTGATTACCAGAAGGTTGTCACCTCGATCATTCATGGCGACCGCACGGGTTGGCAGATTGCCCTGCTGGCGCCCGGATGGGTTCATGGCTGCCTGGGATTGTGGATCGGCTTGCGTCGTCATCCCCGCATTGCCCGGGCCAAACCCGTGCTGGTTCTGATCATGGCTGCGGTGCCGCTGCTATCGGCCGCCGGGTTCATCCGCATGATCCTGATTATCGAGACGAGCCCCGCGTTCGTTGCACAATCAGCCGGCCCGGTCGTTCCGTACGCGGATGCGTTGGCGACATGGCGTGAGGTGCTTCAGATTGGCTACATCGCATTGGTGCTGGGTGCGGCCGGCACCGGGTGGTGGTCCCGTCGAATGTCATCGCTGCCCGGCTAGATCAGCCTGTCGCAGCTACCCGCGCTTTTTCTGGACGAGTTCCACCATCACGCCCTCGGGTCCCCGGATGAACGCAAGGTAGGTGCCGGCATCCCGCGTCAGCGGGCCGATCGCAACGTCGGCGCCCTTGCCGTGCAGTTCGGCGATCGCGGCGTCGAGGTCCGGAACGGTGAAGCCGATGTGCTCGACCCCGTAATAGGGAAACACCGGAGCGGGTGTCATCGGATCATGTGGGTGGGTGGGCGCAATCAAAATCTTCTGACCCCCAACCTTCATCGAAACGCGCATCTGTCCCGGGTACAGCGTACCGGGCGGATAGATGCCTCGCGTGACCTCGGCGCCGAACATCGCCTCAAAGAACCGACCCATGGCATCCGGGTCCGTCGCACGCAGGTGGATGTGGTCGAAGGTGTAGGTTTCCATGCGCGATCGCTAGCAGATCGGCGGGCTTGCTTGAAGTGTGACCTCCGGGCTTGCGTCCGGCGCGCGCCTTGCGCAGTGTGCTATTCATCAAAGGCCGGACGAACGTCCGGTGTGTTCTGGGAGATCCGTCAGCCTGATGTCGAATCAAACTCAATCGCTGTTGTCCGTTCGCGGGGTAACCCTGCGGTTCGGCGGCGTCGTCGCGCTGGATAATGTGAGCTTCGACGTCGAGACCGGGCAGATCGCCGGCTTGATCGGACCGAACGGCGCTGGGAAGACGACGTTGTTCAACTGTCTCAGCCGGCTTTATGAGCCGAGCGCAGGGGATGTCCTGTTCGAGGGGTCGTCACTTTTGTCTGTGCCGCGGTCCAGGATCGCGGCACTTGGCCTTGGCCGGACGTTCCAGAACGTGGCGCTGTTCGACCGTTTGACGGTGCTGGAAAATGTGATGGTCGGGCGTCATTGCCGCACCCATTCCGGGTTCATCGCGAATGCCATCCGCCCACCCGCGGTGGGGCGTGAGGAGCGTGCGGCCCGCGATAAGGCGATGGAGTTGATCGCCTTCATGAACCTGACCGCTTTCACCCACCGTGTCGCCGCCGGCCTGCCGTTTCCGATCCGAAAGCGGGTCGAACTCGCGCGGGCGCTGGCGGCGGAACCGAAATTGCTGCTGTTGGACGAACCGGCGGCGGGCCTGAACCACGACGAGGTTCATACGCTGGAGGGCCAGATCCGCCGGGTACGCGACGTTCAGGGGGTGACGGTGCTGCTGGTGGAACACCACATGAGCCTGGTCATGTCGGTCTCCGACAAGGTCGTGGTGGTCAATTTCGGCCGCAAGATCGCCGACGGAAAGCCGGACGACGTGCGGCAAAACCCGGCGGTCATCGAGGCCTATCTAGGGCACGCGGCATAGCCCTGCCATCGCCCGGACCACGCGCCGGGCGATGGCATTAGCGTTCCTGTGTCAGAACGGCTGATCGCCGCAGATCGTGATGCGATGCATGATCCGCGTCTCCGCCGGATAGTCGTTCACCGCGAAATGCTGGGTGCAGCGATTGTCCCAGAACGTGAGTGTTCCGTTCGCCCAGCGCACGCGGCAGGTGAACTCCGGCCGGATCGAATGTTTCATGAAGAAATCGATCAGCGGCTGGCTTTCCTCATCGGTCATGCCGTCGAAGTGTTGAACGTGGCCGCCGATATACAGTGCCTTGCGGCCGGTCTCGGGATGGGTGCGAACAAGCGGGTGCACGCTGGTGGTCTGCACGTTGCCGGGGTCCTTGACCTTCATCTCGCTCATTTGGTCTGAATAACGATCCTTGCGAGACTTGCCGCCGGCCTGCTTGAAGTTGTCGCCGACGCAGACGGTGTGCAACTGGTCCGCGATGCGCTTCATGCCATCGGACAGGCTTTCGTAGGCGAGATACTGGTTGGTGAACATCGTGTCGCCGCCGGCCGATGGGACCTCCTTGGCGTACAGCATCGTCCCCATGGCCGGGTTGGGTGAGAACATCTGGTCGGTGTGCCAGGAACCGCCGAAATTCTTCTTGTCCGTCGGGCGCTTGATGATCGCCAGGATTTCCGGGTAGTCCTCCATGCCCTGCATGAACGGATGCAGGTGGATGTCGCCCCAGCGGCGAGCAAACGCCAGTTGCTGCGCGGGCGTCAGGTCCTGATCCCGGATGGCGATCACCAGATTGTCCAACAGAGCCGCTCGGATTTCAGCCAGCACCTCGTCGGACACATCGTGCGACAGGTCCACGCCCCGGATATCGGCGCCGAGCGAGCCGGAGATTTTCTGGACGTCGAGGTGACGGTACTGGGTATTGCGTGGTGCGTTCATGGGCCAAGTCCTCCGTTTGCCGCGGAAAAGATGGCGCGGTTTGCCGGCGGATGGCAAGTTGAACGGGCATCAGCGCGCCAGGCGTTGCGCGACGATGGCCATGACCCGCGGGTTGCTGGCTATCAGAACGTGCGGGCCGCTGATCTCGATGTTGTTCTCCGCGCCGGCGAAGCGATCGATGCAGGCCGCGTAATGAACCAGCCCATCGTCGCGGCTGAACAGGATCGTTGCGGGGACTGATAGAGGCTGCTCGATGTCCTTGGCCAGCTGGGCAACATTGCTGCCCGACCACAGGCGGAAGAACGGCTTGACCGGCATCCAGAAGCTTTGCGCGGGGTCGTGGATCGGGCTGCAGACCGTAACGATCTGGCGGACAAGGTCAGGCCGCTGCAACGCCAGCCAGCGGGCGAACAATCCGCCCATGCTGTAGCCGACGATACTGACCCGGCCATGCTGAGCCGACAGGCTCACCAGCCGATCCAGCGCGCCATTGAGCAGCCGCCGTGTTGGACCCCAGTCGATGCCGAGGGTCCAGCCTTGGGCGTTGTAGCCCAGGTAGGTGAGGCATCCGCGAACGCCCGCGGTGTAGGAATCCCCCAGGCACCAGGCGGGGAGGACGAGCACCGTATGACCGTCTCCACGTGGCGCTGACTGCCGCACCTGGTCAAAGGACACATTGAAGGAGCGGGTGAACAAGGCGGCCGCTTCGGCGGCGGTGTGACGGATGTCAGGGCGCCGAGCGAGGTATGGCGAAACCTCGGCCAGAAGGTCATCGCTCATCGGCGAGACGTTTCGCGGAAGGGCTTGGAATTCAAGTGACGCCAGCCCTGCCGCGCCGCTAGTACATGTGCTGGCCGCCGTTGATCGACAGAGTCGATCCGGTGACGTAATCAGCGTCGTCGGCGGTCAGGAACGCGACGCCGCGGGCGATGTCCTCGGCGTGGCCCAGGCGGCCGACCGGGATCTTCGCGACGATCTTGCGCAATACTTCACCGGGAACCGCCCGCACCATCTCCGTATCGACATAGCCCGGTGCGATCGCGTTGACGGTGATGCCGTACCGCGCGCCTTCCTGAGCCAGCGCCTTGGTGAAGCCGTGGATGCCGGATTTGGCAGCGGCATAGTTCACCTGGCCGTACTGACCTGCCTGCCCGTTTACACTGCCGACGTTGACCACGCGACCGAACTTACGCTCACGCATGCCCTCGAACGTCAGCTTGCACATGTTGTAGCAGGAACCGAGGTTGGTATCGATGACCGCATCCCACATGTCGCGCCGCATGCGCAGCAGCGTGCCGTCGCGGGTGATGCCGGCGTTGTTCACCAGGATCTCGATCGGGCCGTAATCGGCAACGACTTTAGCGATGCCGGCCTCGCACGCGGCGAAATCGCTAACATCGAACTTGATGACAGGAATCCCGTGTTCCTTGTTGAAGGCCTCCGCCGCGGCATCGTTGCCGGCGTAGTTGGCGACGACCTGCCGGCCCTGCGCCTTCAGCGCGAGACTGATCGCTGCACCGATACCCCGAGTGCCCCCGGTAACCAGAGCGACACGTGCCATGCCGAACCCTCCCTTTTCTTGTCACAAGCCAGGGCCGTTCTTAGCACTTCCATCACGGCTGCAAAGGCCCCACCGGTGGATGGGCCGACGTTACCCGTTGAAGCGGCGGATCAGCGCGGCCCACTCGTCCAGGATCGGCAGGATCACATCCTCCTTCGCCGATTGCAGGCTGGGGTAGACCATTTCGACATCCAGGTCCTGGTAGCGCGCGATCAGCGCCGCGTCGGGCGGCTGGGCACCGATGGCGATGCGCATCGTGGCAGGATCGCGGCCGGCCTCGGCGGCCATCTGCCGGAAGCGCGGGATCACCTCGGTCAGCGGTGTTGCGTTGCTGGCGGTGGCCTGCGGCATCCAGCCGTCGCCGTAGCGCACCGCGCGGCGGGCGGAGTATGGGAACGCGCCACCGATCAGGATGGGCGGATGCGGCTTCTGCACCGGCTTGGGCCAGGTGCTGACGGGGTCGAAGTTGACGAATTCCCCATGATATTCGGCCTTGTCCTGGGTCCAGATGGCCTTCATCGCCTCGATCCGCTCGCGCGCCAACTTGTGGCGGGTTTCGAAGACGGTGCCGTGGTTCTCCATCTCGTCCTGGTTCCAGCCGTTGCCGATGCCGAAGGTGAACCGCCCGCCGGAGACATGGTCGATCGAGGCGACGAGCTTGGCGGTCTGGATCGGGTCGCGCTGGGCGATCAGACACACGCCGGTGCCAATGCGCAGCTTCGTCGTGACGGCCGCGGCCTGGGCCAGGGTCACGAACGGGTCCATCACGTCGTAGTAGCGCTTCGGCAGGTCCCCGCCCATGACGAAGGGCGTCTTGCGGCTGAGCGGAATGTGTGAATGTTCGGGCGCCCATAGCGTGTCGAAGCCGCGTTCCTCCATCGCCCGCGCGAGCGCTACGGGGGTCATGGAGTAGTCGGTAAAGAACATGGAGGCGCCGAATTTCATGGTGGTCTCCTTGGTGACGACCGTCGCGGTTCGGGTGGCTTCGCTTTGGCGAACGATGCACCAGCCTGAGCGTCGTGTCATGGGTGCTCGCCGCTAGCCGATCCCCCGGTTTTCCGTGCTGATGCGCTGCGAGCTGTGGATGACCGGCACGCGGCCGGTCATGACGCAACGGGCGGACGACGCGGCTGGATCAAGTCGCCTCGTGCGATACCCTTATCAGCAGTTTGCCGAAATTCCGGCCGCCCAGGATGCCGGCCAGCGCATCGGGGGCGTTTTCCAGGCCTTCGATCACGTCCTCGCGGTAGGCCAGGCTGCCATCAGCGACAAGCGGTGCGGCCATCGCACGCCATTCGGTCATCCGGGCGGGGCGGTCGGATACGATGAAACCCTGGATCAAGACGCGCTTGCCGACGACGAAGCCGAGGTTGGGCCCCGGCGGCATCACGGCCTCATTGTACTGCGAAACCATCCCGCACATCGCGACACGCGCGAACGGATTGAACTGCTCGAACACCGCCGCTTGCACCGCGCCACCGACATTTTCGAAGTAGGCGTCGATCCCGTTCGGGCAGGCCGCCTGCAGTTCGCGCCGCAGATCCAGGGAGCGGTGATCGACGCAGTCGTCGAACCCCAGGCTGTCCTGCACCCACAGGCATTTCTCCGACCCGCCGGCGATGCCGACCACGCGGGCGCCGGCGCGCTTGGCGAGTTGCCCTGCCACGGACCCAACGGCACCGGAGGCCGCGGACACGACGAACGTTTCCCCCGCCTTCGGCTTGCAGATCTCGGTCACGCCGGCATAGGCCGTCGCACCCGGCATCCCCAGCACACCGAGATAGGTGGACAAAGGCGCGGCACCCTTGGCGATCTTGGTCAGCCGATCGGCCGGCGTAACCGAATGGGTCTGCCAGCCGCGTGAGCCGACGACGATATCGCCCACGGCGAACCCGGGGGCAGCCGAGGCGATGACCTCACCGACCGTCTCACCGGTCATGACTTCACCGATCTGGATCGCGACGGCGTAGGTCTGCTCTTCCCGCAGGCGCCCACGCATATAAGGGTCGATCGACAGCCAGATCGTGCGGGTAACGACCTCGCCGGGCTCCGGATCGGGGATGGTGGTTTCGATGATCTCGAAATCGCCGGCTTCGGGTTCGCCCTTCGGCCGGCGCTTCAGGACGACGGAGCGGCAGATCGCGTTGGCTTGGGTCATCACGCGGCCTCGGCTTTCAGGACGAGTTGTCCCGTTACTTTCCCGTCGCGCAACCGCATCAGGGCGTCGTTCGCCTGGCTTTGCGGGATGGTCGCCACCGGCAACGCCTGCAGTTCGCCGTCCTGCGCCAGCTTCACCAGTTCCCGCAGTTCCTTCGGATTGCCGACATAACTTCCCTGCACCGTCAACGCCCGGATTGCCATGATCGGCAGTGGCAGCATCAGCTCGCCACCGAACAGGCCCACCTGAATCAGCTTGCCGCCCTTGGCCAAGGCGCCGAAGGCGAATCGAGCGGTGGCGGTGCCGTTGACCAGGTCGATGACGGCCAGTACGGGACCGCCGGCTGCCTCGGTGATCCGCTTGGTCACCGCCGCGCCGTCGCCGCTGCCGTCCACCACCTTCAGCGCGCCGGCCTTCAACGCCGCCTGACGCTTTTCCTCACTGACATCGACACTGATGATGTTGCGGTGCTTCATCGCTTTCAGCACGGCGATGGCGTTCAGGCCCAGGCCACCGGCGCCGACCAGGACGATCGGCTGATCAGGCCCGAGAGGCATCGCCTTCTTGATTGCCGAATAGACGGTAATGCCCGAACACGCATAGGTCGCGGCCACGGCTGGATCGAGGCTGCCGGGATCAACCAAATGCCGCGGGTGCGGCGCGACGACATGGGTGCCGTAGCCGCCATTCTGGTAGACACCCAGGCTGCGCGCCGCGACGACGCACATGTTGTCTTCCTCGTTCAGGCATTTTTCGCATTTGCCGCAACCCAGCCAAGGGAAGACAATCCGCAGGTCGCCGACCTTCACGCCCTTTGCGTCGGGGCCCAGCTTGACCACCCGGCCGACGATCTCGTGGCCCATCGCGAGCGGCAGGGTCACGCCACGATCGACCAGCGACATCTTTTGGCCGCCGCCGACGTCGTAATACCCCTCCCAGATGTGGAGGTCGGAGTGGCAGACACCGCAGTGGGTGACCTGGAGCAGGACCTCGGTGCCGGTCGGCTCCGGTGTCGGCAGCTCGATTTCCTTCAGCGGTTGTCCGTTCTCAACCACGGCCCATGCGCGCATGTCTTTTCCTCCTGGCGTTCAGCCGGGGATGGATAGCGCGGGGCGGCATTGAAGCAAAGGGCGGAGGCGTTTACTCCGCGTGGCTGGCGCCGCGGGGATTGCCGATCATCGCCAGCAGTTCGCGGCGTGTCGCGGCGTTGTCCCGGAACGCGCCAAGCATGCGGCTGGTGACCATGGTGACGCCGGGCTTGTGGACGCCGCGGGTTGTCATGCACTGATGGGCCGCCTCGATCACCACGGCGACGCCGCGCGGCTCCAGAACGTCCTGGATCGTGTTGGCGATCTGTGCGGTCAGCTTCTCCTGGATCTGCAGGCGCTTGGCGTAGGCATCCACCACGCGGGCCAGTTTGCTGATCCCGACGACGCGGCGGTGCGGCAGGTAGGCGACATGCACGCGGCCGAGGATCGGGGCCATGTGGTGTTCGCAGGTGCTTTCCAGGCGGATATCGCGCAGCAGCACGATTTCGTCGTAGCCGTCGGTTTCCTCGAACGTCCGAGCCAGCATCGCGACCGGATCGGTATCGTAGCCGACGAAGAATTCCTTGTAAGCGCGGGCGACGCGGGATGGCGTATCGCGCAGACCCTCTCGTTCCGGGTCGTCGCCGGCCCATAACAACAATGTTCGGATGGCGTCTTCCGCCTGTTCCCGTGTCGGCCTGTCCAATGTGGCCGCCGTCTCTGAACGAGACGAGGCAGGCGTAACGATATTCACCGCGAGGTTTCCTCCGGGTTGTTGAACGGCGGGGGGCTCGCCCGCCGCGCGGATATGGGGCCAGTCAGTAACCCCGCAACCCGTCTTTATGTCGTATCAGTGAACCCTACCGCTTTGATGCGGGCTGTCCAGACTAAAGGCCGGTATCGCCACGTCGAAGTTCTCGCCCGACGAGGGTACCACCATATGATAGGCCCCGACCATGAAGCCGGACGGCGTGTCGAGCGGCGTGCCCGAGGTGTATTCGAAGCTCTCGCCCGGTTCCAGAAGCGGCTGTTCGCCGACCACGCCGGCGCCATGCACGTGTTGAGTCCGGCCGCGTGCGTCGGTGATCTGCCAGGTGCGCCGCAGAAGCTGAACCGGCTCCGACCCGTGGTTCTCGATCTTGACGCGATACGCCCAGACAAAATGGTTGTCCTCCGGCTGCGACTGATCCGCGAGGAAGAACGACCGCACCGAGACCCGCACATCCCGCGTGGTCTTGGAATAATCGCCGCGCGTGTTGCCCGCCGTTCGGTTGCCCCGCTGCGGTTCGTTGGACGGAGAAACCACCCGGGTGCCCCGAGCGGGCTTGCGATCCTCAGTCGACATGACACATCACCTTCCTGCCTTGTCGTGGTTTACGATGAAGACCGAATACGGATCACTTGTCCAGGACGGCGGTCGGGTGCGAAGGGGTTATGGCGGCGAGGATGGCACGAGGGCAACGGGCATTGCCTGCATAGCATGACGAAGGCGGTGCCGGTTATCATAACCCAACCCGCGCACGATCATTATTTCAAGGAAAGGTATGCGGACGTGATGACAGCATCTCTGGCCGGAGCGAGATTTGAAACCCGGTGCGCCACACTTGCATTGGTCATTGCGCTCGCCGGCTGTTCGGCTTCCAATCCTGCTGCCGTTCAACCAGCCTCCGCCCACGCAGGCAACGAGACTATCGTGGTTCACATGTCGGATTTCGCCTTCGACCCGGCACGGCTTGTGTTGAAGGCGAACCAACCGGTTCGATTGCGGCTTGTAAACGACAGCGACGGCGGACACGACTTCAGCGCGCCGGCGCTGTTCGCGACCAGCAGTTTTCCAGCCGGCGCTTCGATGCCGCCGGGTGGTTCCGTCGATGTCGGTGCGCGCCAAACGGCGGAACTGGCGTTCGTTCCACACGCGGCGGGGAAATACCCACTGGAATGCACACACTTTCTGCACAGCCTGTTCGGGATGACCGGGACCGTCGAGGTCGTGCCGTAAAGGCACCACTCGCCAGGTCGTCCCTACTCCGCTGCCAATCCCCGCCGCGCCCCGGTTAATGCCGCAAGGCCACGCCGGAAATCGTCCTTCAGATCGTCGACATCCTCAAGCCCGATCGATACGCGGATCACGCCATCGGTGATGCCCAGACGCTCGCGTTCGGCTTCGCCAATCCGCATGTGCGTGGTGGTTGCGGGATGCGTTGCAAGCGATTTGGAATCGCCCAGGTTGTTCGACACGGCGATCAGCTCGAACCCATTCATGACCTTGAACGCGCCGTCCTTGCCGCCTGTCACCTCGAACGTCACGACAGTGCCGCCGCCGGTCATCTGCGCTTCGGCCAACGCCCGCTGCGGGTGGTCCGCACGTGTCGGATACCATACCCGTGACACGCCAGGCTGTTCGGCCAGAAAGTCGGCGATCGCGGCAGCGGCACGGCCGGCGGCATCGACGCGCAGGGCCAGGGTCTCGATGCCCTTCAGCAGAACCCAGGCGTTGAACGGCGACAGCGCCGGACCGGTGTTGCGGATGAATGGCTGCAGCGTGTCGGTGATCCATTTGTTGGTCGACAGAACCGCGCCGCCGAGAACCCTGCCCTGCCCGTCGATGTGCTTGGTACAGGAGTAGACGACGACGTCGGCGCCAAGCTTCAGCGGCTGCTGCAGCAACGGCGTGGCGAAGACGTTGTCCACCACGACGATCGCGCCAGCGGCATGCGCCATCTCCGCCACCGCCGGCAGGTCAACCATTTCCAGCATAGGGTTTGACGGTGTTTCCAGCAGCACCAGGTTTGTTGGCCGCGACAGCGCGTCGCGCCACTGGTCAAGATCGGCGCCATCGACGAACACCGTCTCGATGCCAAACTTCGGCAGTAGCGTGGACACGATCCAGTGACACGACCCGAACAGCGCGCGCGAGGCGACGACGCGGTCGCCGGCCTTGAGATGCGACAGCAGCGCGGCGTTGACGGCGGCCATTCCGGTTGCCGTGGTGCGGCAGGCCTCGGCGCCCTCGATCAGGCACAGGCGATCTTCCAGCATCGTCAGGGTTGGGTTGGCAAAACGGGAATACTGATAGTGCTCGATGGTGCCGGCGAATGTGGCCTCGGCCTGTTCGGCACTGTCGTAGACGTAGCCGGAGGTCAGGAACAGCGCCTCGGCGGTCTCGCCGTGATGGGTGCGCTGAACGCCACCCTGCACAAGGCGGGTCGCGGGACGCAAGCTGGAGGGATCGAGTGTCATGTGTCAGGGTCCTTGCACGCAATGACCCGACCGTGGAGCAGCGCCAGCCCTAAAACCGGGCCTGATGCTGGCCTCTTTAGCGCGTTTATTTCACCTCGCCGCAATCCGGCCGGACAAATCACGAGGGCCGGATACCACCGGCGCCACGCTGATACGGCGATGTCGCCGGGGTTCGTCAACGCCCTGGGTCAAATTCATGACGGTGGGCATTTGCGTCGGCGCGGTGAACTGGATAAAAGGGCGGCCGCGCGGGTGTAGTTCAATGGTAGAACGGCAGCTTCCCAAGCTGCACACGAGGGTTCGATTCCCTTCACCCGCTCCATCCCCACAGCGCCATCGCTACAGCACAGGACGCCGCATGACCCGGGAAGACCTCACCGCATGGGCGCTGAAAAACGGCTGGCAGATGATCGCCGGCTGTCCCAGCCTGACCAAGCCGCGGGCCCCGAAGGAGGCCATCGTGCGGCTGGTGTTCAAGGCGACCGTGGTGAACCTGGAGGTGAAGAAGCCCGCCGGGAAGTGGGAGAAGATGTCCGGCCAGAGCTATGCGAAGATCGAGCCCGACGCAGACACCGGCCTGCCGCTTGGCCTCGGCCTGGACACGATCCCTGGGTTCACCATGCTGATGCGCGAGAACCAGGACCGGATGATGATGGCCAAGCTGGGTGGGCCGGCCTGACTGGCGGGTGCCGGCCCTCTATCGCTTCGCCTTCCGTGCCGCATACCGGGCGTCGCGAGCGGCCTTCTGCTCCGCGGCAAGAATAGCGGCGCGCTTCCGCTCCTCGGCGGCCAGCCGTGCCTTCTCGATTTCGGCGGCCTTCTTCTCGGCGGCGATCCGTGCGAGTTCCGCTTCCTTGGCGGCCTTGCGCTCGGCATTCCGAGCCTCCCGCGCGGCAGCGACGGCGGCCAGGGCAGCCTGACGCTCCTGCACGGCGGGATCGTCAGGTGACGGACGCGAGCGAAATTTTTCCAGTAGCGCGGCCTTTGCGGCGGCCGACGAGGACTGACGCTTGTTGAAGTTGTCGATCTTGTTTGACTGCATGGCCGCCTTCTACGAAACGCCAGCCGAATCGGGAAGCCCCTTGACCGCATGGCTCCCCCGACGGGCGAGCCACATTCAGCTTTGAACGGTCTCGGCCCGGCCAACCGGCGCATGGGCCTGCATCACCTGCCTGACCTTGCTTGCAAGCTGAGCCTGGGTGAACGGCTTCGGCAGCAGCGTGACCTCGCCACGGGCCTCGACCTCATTGGCCGGATAGCCTGTGCTGAACAGCACCCTGATCCCCGGATCGACATTGCGGGCGGCATCCGCGAGCGCCCGCCCGCTTACCCCGTTCGGCAGACCGATGTCCGTGAACAGCAGATCCACGCCGCCATTGTCAGCGATCAGCCGGAACGCCTCCATCGCATCGGGCGCGTCCAGGACGTCGTATTCCAGATCACGCAGCGTCTCGACGCAGGCTCGGCGCACATTGGGATCGTCCTCGACCACCAGGATCCTCTGCCGCCCATCCGTCGGCGGTCGCCTGGCGGCCGCCGACGGCAACGGCGGCCGGTAACGCGGCAGGTACAGACGCAACGCTGGCGGACCGTCGATGGGCCCACCTCGCATGAGGCAACCGCCCGCCTGCCGCACAACGCCTCGCGCCATTGACAGCCCGGCCATGGCAAGATCGTCCGCCTCGTGCCACTCGGTGACGGACGTTACTGGCCCACAGGCAGGATCGGACAGTGAGATGCTGACGTAGTCGCCCGGCAGCACCCCGGAATGCGCCGCCGCAAAGACCTCATCCAACCGGACATGGCTAACTGCCACCCTGAGCACCCCGCCATGGGGCACGCGGTCACGGGCGTTCACCGCCAGCGACAGCAGCGCATTTTCCATCAGGTTGACGTCGGCCCACACAAACCACTGATCGTCGGCAAGGCGGAGGTCCAGGGTCACCGCCTCACCCAGGGTACGGCGTAACAGATCGGACAGCCGGCCCAGAAGGCGGCCGACATCGACAGCTTCCGGTTCGGCGACGGGCTGACGGGCAAACGACAACAATCGTCCGGTCAGCACCGCCGCGCGCTGCACGCCCTGCATGGCCGCGTCCACGTGCCGGTTCAGGCGCGCGTTGTCCGGACCCAGCCGGCGCTTGACCATCTCGACGTTGCTGCTGATCACCGTCAGATGGTTGTTGAAGTCGTGCGCAATGCCGGCGGTCAACCGTCCAACAGCCTCCAGCCGCTGCGCTTCCCGAAGAGCCGCCTCCAAGGCCTCATTCTGCTGGCGCAGTTGTGCCGCCCGGGCGCGTCCATCTGCGCATTCCTGGCCAAGTCGCCAAATTGCCAAAGCGCACAGACCGGTCGTTGCGGCCATCATCAGCGATCCGATCGACCAGGCGGTTGCCGCGCCAAAGATCCCGACGAAACCCGCCCATAGTGCTGGACGGCCCGCCAACGCCTTTACTCGGTTCTGGTGAGCCGGCAATCGTTGCATCGCACATCAGCTTTGGCACAAGGCTGCTCGCACCGCCATACCGGGACGCTTCCGATATGATCACGCCCTGGTGAGGAGCGTGATCGTGTCCACGTGTCATGGCCTGGCTAAAATGACGCGCCGCGTGTGTGGGATTGGTGTATCGACAATCGATCGTATTAGGTGGAACCGAACGTTGGCCCCTGCAGTCGACCATGTGCCGTCTGATGTTGCGCTTCCCGATACGACCAGCGTCGTGGTTATCGGCGGAGGTGTCATCGGCGTCTGTACTGCCTTTTTTCTGTCACGCATGGGCGTGCCGGTTGTGTTGTGCGAGAAGGGTGAAATCGCGGCAGAGCAGTCCAGCCGCAACTGGGGCTGGTGCCGTCAGATGGGCCGCGACCCGCGCGAGCTTCCTCTGGCGATAGAAGCACTGCGATTGTGGCCGGAAATGAACGCATTGGTTTCAGGGGAAACCGGATTTCGCCGGTCCGGCATCGTTTACCTGTGCCATTCCGCGAAAGAACTTGCGAAGCGGGAGGCCTGGCTGGAGCAGGCTGGCCGCCCCTTCGGCGTCGACAGCCGCCTGCTGACCAGGGATCAGGCCACACGTGTCGTCCCAGGCCTGACCGGGTCCTGGGCAGGCGGTCTGTTCACCCCCAGCGACGGCCGAGCGGAACCGGGTCACGCCGCCCCGATAATTGCCCTGGCGGCCCGGCGGCTGGGTGCTGTGATCATGACGGGATGCGCGGTGCGAGGCGTGGAAACGCGGGCCGGCCGGATCAGTGAGGTTGTGACGGAAAAAGGCCGGATCGCGTGCCAGTCCGTGGTCCTGGCCGGCGGCGTCTGGTCACGGTTGTTCTGCCGGCCGATGGGCCTGCGGCTGCCGCAATGGAAGGTGCTGTCCAGCGTGATGCGCACCGAACCGCTCAGCGGCGGCCCGGAGACCTCGGCCAGCGGTTACGGCTTCGGCCTGCGCAAACGGCTTGACGGCGGCTACACGGTTGCAAGCTGGAGCGGAAACGTCGCCCCCATCGTGCCGGACACGTTCCGCTATTTCCGCGACTTTCTGCCGGCCATGTGGATGCGCCGCGGCGATGTCCGCCCAAGACTGGGCCGGCGCTTCATCACCGAGGCGGCGCAACCGGCACGTTGGCGGTTGGATGCCGCCTCGCCGTTCGAGGCCGTGCGGATTCTGGACCCGCCGCCCCATCCAGCGATCCTGCGCCAGGCAAGACGGCATTTGACGGCGGCCTTCCCGGTATTTCATTCTATGCGCGTTGCAGAAAGCTGGGGTGGGATGATCGATGTCACGCCTGACGCCATTCCGGTGATTTCCGCCGTGGACGAGACGCCAGGCTTCTTCATCGCCACCGGCTTTACCGGACATGGCTTCGGCATCGCACCGGCCGCCGGCCGTCTGATGGCGCAACTGGTGACGGGAGAGCCTCCAGTGGTCGACCCCACACCTTTCCGCTATAGCCGTTTCACTGATGGGACGCGGCCCAGACCGTCGCCCCTGGCTTAGGGATGACACAAATGGCCAATACCTTCCCCACCATGCGCCTGCGCCGCCTCCGCTCCAGCCCCGTGATGCGGGAGTTGTTCCAGGAAAACACCCTCACGTTGAACGACCTCATCTATCCGATCTTTGTCGAGGAGGGGCTGGATGATTTCGCTCCGGTGGATGCGATGCCAGGTGTCTACCGGATCCCGGAGCGCAAGCTGGAGGCAACGATCAAGGAGATCGCCGCGGCCGGGATCAAGGCGGTGATGCCGTTTGGCGTCAGCCACAACAAGGACGACATCGGCAGCAACGCCTGGAACCGTGACGGCCTGGTGGCGCGCATGGTCCGGCGGGCCAAGGATGCCGCGCCGGGGATGCTGGTGATCCCGGACACCTGCTTCTGCGAATACACCACGCACGGCCATTGCGGCGTGATCCACAACGGCGACGTCCACAACGACCACACGATCGAGAACCTCGGGCGCCAGGCGGTGATCGCCGCCGAGGCGGGAGCCGACATGATCGCGCCTTCGTCGATGATGGACGGGCAGGTCGCGGCGATCCGCTCCGCGCTGGACGGCGCCGGCTTCACCAACATCCCGATCATGGCCTACTCATCGAAATTCGCCTCGGCCTACTACGGTCCGTTCCGAGCGGCGGCCGGATGCGAGTTGGAGGGCGACCGCAAGGCCTATCAGATGAACCCGATGAACGGGCGCGAGGCGCTGCGGGAGTTGGACGCCGACGAAGCCGAGGGCGCGGACATCCTGATGGTCAAGCCTGCCCTGCCCTATCTGGACGTGCTGACGCAGATCAAGCAGCGCAGCCTGCTGCCTCTGGCGGCCTATCAGGTCAGCGGCGAATACGCGATGATCAAGTTCGCCGCCGCGGCCGGTGCGATCGATGAGCACCGGGTGGTGCGCGAGACACTGGGCTCCATCAAACGCGCCGGCGCCGACCTGATCCTGACCTATTTCGCGATGGATATCGCCCGGCAGGGGTTCTGAGCGTCTGACGGCGGTTTTGCTGAACAGCGACGATGTGAGCGGTCCCCGGCTGGCGTAGTCCGATCGGGAGGAAATGACCCAATCCGCGGCCGCGCGATGTGCCCGGCGACGGGGTGCCTGACGCAGGTGTCGGGCGCCATATCTGCTACCGGATTTCAGACCCGATGTTGGTTGACAGCAAATACCGAGGTCTTGAATTTAGTTAGTTTAACTAACATATGGCTGACGCCAGTCTGCGACATCCGGCACATCTCGAGATTTACAGGACCTTAATTCATTATGTCGATTTATCCCCCAACGCCGCCTCGCAACAACGCGGGGGTAGCTGTGATGGTGCCTTTGCCGAAGACAACCGCGCCGGCAGCGGCACCGGCCACGCCACCGCCGGCGGCGAATGTTCAGATCGCTTACCCGCCTGACGCCGTAAATGTCGCACAGGCCCCCGGGAGCATCCTGACAGCCACTTGGACGGCCCCGGCGATCGACGGCACGCACAGTGGGGCCACAAGCTACAACCTGCAATATTCACCCGCCGGCGCCAACACCTGGACGCTGGTGCAGGGTGTCACGAGCCCTTACACGCTGTCCGGCACAATCCCGGGTGCGGCGATCGACGTTCAGATGCAGAGCGTCAACCAGGCCGGACTGAGCCCCTGGACAGCGACAGTCACGCAGTCGACGCTGATTGCCGCGCCGAACACGCCAGCCGGCGCGTCCGTGGCGCAGGGAACGGGCAGCAACCTGATTGTTAGTTGGACTGTCCCACTGGCTGACAGCGCCCATGGCGCGGCCAGCGGGTTCAACTTGCGGTACAGCCCGTCCGGCGCCGGGACCTGGACGACCGTGGCGGGCATCACGAGCCCCTACACGCTGCCGAGCCTGACGCCGGGACAGGCCTACGACATCCAGGTTGAAAGTTCTAACGCAGCGGGCACCAGTGCGTGGTCAACGATCACCACGATCGCGCCGGCGATTGTCGCGCCAAACACACCGACAGGCCTGGCCCTGGTCCAGGGGCTTAGCACCGACCTGCTGGTGACCTGGATCGCCTCGGCCAATGACAGCATGCATGGCCCCGCCACCAGCTACAACCTGCGGTCCAGCCCTTCCGGCGCAGGCACATGGACGGTCGTAACAGCTGTCACCAGCCCATACGACCTTACCGGCTTGACGGCCGGTGCAGCGATCGACGTTCAGGTTCAGGCCGCGAACGCGGCCGGCACCAGCGCGTGGTCCGCAACCAGCACGCTGACCACCGCGGTTCCCTCCGGGCCGTTCGCACCGAATGCCCCCGCGATCACCAGTGTCGCACCGCTGTCCGACGGCACGGTCACGAAGCTTGCGATCGTCTGGACGACCCCGGCGACAGACGGTACCCATGGCCCGGCCTCCGGTTACAACCTGCGCTACAGCGTGTCCGGCACGGGCAGCTGGACAACGGTCGCAGGCGTAAGCAGTCCATACACGCTGACTGGCCTGACCGGAGCCACCGCGTATGACATCGAGGTCGAGGCGACTAACACCGCCGCGAGCCCCAGCCCCTGGTCGGGCATCACCACCGGCAAGACCTGGGGTGCGACGATCGCGCCCGGCAATTGGACTGCCGCCGCGGCTCAGGCTCATGGCGCCGCCGTTGCGCCAAACGGCGGCGTGCAGGTCGTCGTGCTTGCTGCGCCGACCGCGGTGACCGGGGCTGCGTTCGGCTGGTCGCCAAGCGCCTCGACAATTCCGAGCACGGGGCTGATTGCCGGCGGTGCCGATGGCACGACGAACGGCTGGGGTCAGTATCTGAACGCCCCTGCGACGGCCGGCACCTACTATCTGTGGATGCTCGCGCAAGGCGCCGGCGGCGCGAACATCGGCGCCCTTGTTTCGTCCGCGATCACCGTGTCGTAAACTACCCGTTCGAAGACCCTGCCCATGCCCGGGCAGGGTGCCTCCGGCGTGGCAGGGAGCGGCCGCTGCGTCCGAACGACCTGAGCCGCTCCCGCCAGCGTGCCAACGCCGCGCCCGGATTTGATTGCGCGAACATGGCCTGATCCGGTTGCGGCAGCTTGCATTGACCAACCGGCTCACGATTGGACTTTTGCTCTGACCGGCGAAACAGTGCGGTGTTCTTCGAAGGAATACCCATGACCCGCCAGGACCTCCGCCACCGCGGCGAAGCAATCTTGAGGACCCTTTTCGGATCCGACAGCCAGACCCCCGGCCTTGCCAATCTGCTGACCGAAGCCGCTTACGGAGGCGTGTGGTCCCGCCCCGGCCTGCCGCTGACGGACCGCCTGACCTGCGCCATTGCCGCGCTGGCGACCGGCCCGCGCCTGAAAGCCTTGCGCCGCCACCTGTCGGCCGGACTGGAACACGGGCTGTCAGCCGAAGCAATCCGGGAAATCCTCGTTCAGGCATCGCTTTACGCCGGGTTCTCGGCGGCGGAAGAGACCCTTGAACTCGCGGCGGCGGTTTTCGCCGAACACGGCATCACGTTCCCCGCCGATCCGCCCGAGACCGCCACTCTGGAGGAACTCGATCGCCGTGGTGCAGCCCTGATGGCGAGGCTGCATGGCAGCCGGGCAACACAGGGCTACGCGGCACCGAACAATCCGGTGACGGGCGCGCTGTATCCCTCGGCCATCCGTTACGGATACGGCGAGATCTGGTTCCGGCCCGGCCTTGACCACCGCCAGCGGGCCTTGGTGGCCATCGCCGGATTTACCGCACTGCGCCTACCGGAGCAGGTCGCCAAGTTTGGCGTGTCTGCCCTGAACATGGGACTGACCGAAGCTCAGGTGATCGAGGCCATCATCCAGACCGCGCCGCTGACCGGCTTCCCTCCCGCATTGAACGCGCTCGGGGCGATCAGCGCGGCGTTTGCGCTGCACCCACCCGACGAAGCATGACCGGCTTCGCAGCCGGGGCGCAAGGCAACCACATGCCCGATTTCCGGCCAGCGCAACCCTATCCGCCATTGCCAACACCCCGCCGCGCCGCACATAACTTACGTGATGATGCAACGCCCAAAGCGCGCCCGGGCCTATGCCCCCGACCCGAACGCTCCGGGACGGCCATGCGACATGCCTGGCTGTCCGGAGGCCGGTGAATACCGCGCACCTAAATCCCGCCGGGAGTTAAGCGACTACCATTGGTTCTGTCTTGACCATGTTCGCGCCTACAATAGTTCGTGGGACTACTACAAAGGTATGTCCGCCGCCGAGGTTGAAGCCCAGCTTCGCGCCGATACGTCCTGGCAGCGGCCGAGCTGGCCGCTGGGCCATCTTGGCGCGAGCGCGTGGGATGACGATGTGCTGCGCGATCCGCTGCACATCCTGGCGGCCGGCCGGGTCAATCAGGCCAGGCAGCGTGAGCCGGAACGGGCGCCGCCGGAACTGCGCGAACCGCTCGCAACCCTGGGGCTTACCTGGCCGACAACCATGGACGTGGTCAAATCGCGCTATAAAGAATTGGCGAAGCGCCACCATCCGGACGCCAACGGCGGTAGCCGGGATGCGGAAGAACGGCTGAAAACCATCAATGTTGCCTATGCGGCGGTCCGCTCGAAGCTTGGTAGCGACACCCGGGTCGGCGCGACTGGATAGTTCTCGCGTCGATACCCTTGCGCCCCGCGCCGTCAAGGTTAGACTTTCCAGGAATTGCAACAGGAAACGCTGGACTATGAACACGGCCGTCGACATCGCCTCCCCCCGCCCGACATCGGACATCAGCCTGCCGGATACCAAAGTATCGGCTCGGGACGTGTTCGGGCTCGACATCGACATGGAGGTGCCGGCCTTTTCCGTTCGCACGGAACACGTCCCGGACCTTGACACATCCTACAAATTCGACCGGGAGACCACGCTGGCGATTCTGGCGGGATTTACCTACAATCGCCGCGTGATGATCCAGGGCTACCACGGCACCGGAAAGTCCACGCATATCGAGCAGGTGGCGTCGCGGCTGAACTGGCCCTGCATCCGCGTCAACCTCGACAGCCACATCAGCCGCATCGACCTGATCGGCAAGGACGCCATCGTCCTGAAGGACGGCAAGCAGGTCACCGAGTTCCGCGAAGGCATCCTGCCCTGGGCGCTGCAGCATGCCTGCGCGCTGGTGTTCGACGAGTATGATGCGGGACGCCCCGACGTGATGTTCGTGATCCAGCGCGTGCTGGAGGTCGAGGGCAAGCTGACATTGCTGGACCAGAACCGCGTCATAAGGCCGCACCCGTCGTTCCGCCTGTTCTCGACGGCAAACACCGTTGGCCTGGGCGATACGACGGGCCTGTATCACGGAACGCAGCAGATCAACCAAGGCCAGATGGACCGCTGGAACATCGTCGCCACGCTGAACTATCTGCCCCATGCGACCGAAACCGCGATCGTGCTGTCGAAGATGGGCATCGACGTGGCCAAGGAGCCGGCCACAAAGAAGCGGGTCGAGAGCATGGTCGCCCTGGCCGATCTCACCCGAGCGGGATTCATCAACGGGGATATCTCGACGGTGATGTCGCCGCGGACGGTGATTACCTGGGCGGAGAACGCCCGCATCTTCGGCGATGTCGGCTTTGCCTTCCGCGTCACCTTCATGAACAAGTGTGACGAGGCGGAACGCAGCACGGTGGGCGAGTACTACCAGCGCTGCTTCAACGAGGACATCCCCACGGGCGGCTTTACGACACGGAAGTTTGGCTAATATCGGTATCAAACTGACATGAGCGGCACCAACAACAAGGACAACGCCCGCGCCGAGGAGTTCAAGCGGGCCACCGCCGGCGTGCTGCGGGCGATCGCCGAACAGCCCGATGTGCAGGTGGCATTTCAGCCTGGCCCGTCGGGCGTGTCCGGCAAGCGCGCGCGCCTTCCGCTGCCGACGAGGGCGCTCCCGGCGGCCGAGATGGCGAAGCTTCGTGGCCAGTCGGACGCGATCGCGCTTCGGCTGCGCCATCACGACGATGCCTTGCACGCGCAGCGCATGCCGTCGCGCCGCGAGGCGAAGGATGCCTACGACGCCCTGGAACAGGTCCGGGTCGAG
This sequence comes from uncultured Pseudomonadota bacterium, assembly GCA_963819005.1. GTDB lineage: Bacteria > Pseudomonadota > Alphaproteobacteria > Acetobacterales > Acetobacteraceae > Rhodopila. Next base: position 645,179 of record CAWFUL010000015.1, on the reverse strand, counting down.
GTGGTTGGTTCGCGCCACATGAACGGCGTGAACGCCAACCTGCGCGCCAAGCTAGCCGAGGAATGCGAGGCCGAAGGCTACGATCGCATGACCCGCAAGGATCAGTTGCCGATCGACAAGGCCCTGGCCCTGCTGGCGCGCGAACGCCTGTCGGGTGAGCCAGCGCCAGAGTCCACCAAACGCGTGCTGGATCTGTGGCGCGGTACTCTCGGCGACAACGCGGATGTCGCGCTGACGGAAATGCTGGACGCGCAGGACGACCAGAATGCATTCGCCCGCGCCACCCGGAAACTTCTCGCGGCGATGGACCTTGCGGAAGCCGAAGTCGACGCGGAACCGGACGACAATTCCGAGGACGGTGAGGACGGCGGCGAGCAATCGGGCCAGCAGGACAATTCCCAGGACGGCGAAGGCCAGTCCGAGTCCGAACAGGACTCCATGCTCGGCGCCCAGCCCGAGGAAATGGAGGGCGAAGCGGCGGATGACGACGGTTCGGAATCCGAAGATGAGGCCGCGGTCGCCGAGGGCGACGACCGGCCAGGCGGACCGCAGCCTCGCCGTGAGCGGCCCAACCCCGATCACGAGGCGGTTTATCGCGCATACACCCGATCCTTCGACGAGGAAGTCGACGCCGAGGACCTGTGCGACGCGGACGAGCTAGCCCGTCTGCGCCAGCAACTGGATCAGCAGTTGCAGCACCTGCAGGGCGTGATCTCCAAGCTGGCGAACCGGCTGCAGCGGCGCTTGCTGGCGCAGCAGACCCGTTCCTGGGAGTTCGATCTGGACGATGGGCTGCTGGATGCCGGCCGCCTCGCCCGCGTCGTCATCAACCCGATGCAGGCACTTTCGTACAAGCGCGAACTCGACACTGAATTCCGCGACACTGTCGTGACGCTGCTGATCGACAACTCCGGTTCGATGCGCGGCCGCCCCATCACCGTTGCGGCGATGTGCGGCGACATCCTGGCCCGCACGCTGGAACGCTGTGCGGTGAAGGTTGAAGTCCTGGGCTTTACCACCCGAGCCTGGAAGGGCGGCCAAAGCCGTGAGAAGTGGGTCCAGGACGGCAAGCCGCGAAATCCCGGCCGCCTGAACGACCTGCGTCACATCATCTACAAGGCGGCTGATTCGCCGTGGCGGCGGGCGCGCAAGAACCTCGGCCTGATGCTGCGCGAGGGGCTTCTGAAGGAGAATATCGACGGCGAGGCGCTGCTGTGGGCCTATCGGCGCCTGCTGGTCCGCCCGGAACACCGCCGCATCCTGATGGTGATCTCCGACGGGGCGCCCGTGGATGATTCAACGCTGTCGGTGAATCCGGGAAATTATCTGGAAAAGCACCTGCGTGAGGTCATCCGCGACATCGAGCACCGGGATCAGGTCGAACTGATCGCCATCGGCATCGGCCACGACGTGACCCGCTACTATCGCCGCGCGGTGACCATCGTGGATGCCGAGGAACTCGGCGGCACGATGATGAAGAAGCTGACCGAACTGTTCGATGAGGACATGGAAGCGGCGTGGGTACGGGCGGCTGGAGAACGGGCGGCGGCGATTATCTGACAGTTCGTTCATGGCGGTCTGCACGAAGCGCCGTTGACGGGGTGAGTTCATGAGCCTGTACGCCACGTTTCTCGATCACACCGGTAGGACAATCCACAAGTGGAAGCACTACTTTCCTGCCTATGAGCGGCACTTTGGGCGATACGTGAACCGGCCCCTGACATTCCTTGAGATCGGCTGTGGGCTGGGCGGCTCACTACAGATGTGGAAGAAATATTTCGGGCCGCACGCCCAGATTATCGGTGTCGATATCGAACCAAAGTGCGCGGACTACGCCGAGGATCAGGTTGCTGTCCGGATCGGCAGCCAGAGCGATGTTGAATTTCTTCAGACGGTTCTTGATGAATTTGGCGAAATCGACATCGTCCTGGACGATGGAAGCCACCGAATGGCCGATATCACCGCATCGTTCCGGTTTCTGTATAGCCGCATCGCGAACGACGGCATCTACATGGTCGAAGATCTCCATACGGCCTATTGGGAGGAGTACGGTGGCGGACTGGGTCGCACCGACTCTTTCATCGAGCTCAGCAAGTCGCTTATTGATGAACTGAATGCCGATTGGTCGCGAGACGCATTGCCCGCGACCGAGTTTACGCGATCGACACAATCCATGCACTTTTACGACAGCATCGCGGTGTTCGAGCGCGGACGAACTCTGCGAAAGGCTGCGCCGATGGTCCCTGCGCCTGCGTCTGGCTGACCACCGGCAACAGTATTACTGCGCCCGGCGTCCGAACGAAATAACGTAGGCACGCACACGGGCATCGATCAGCGGATCGTCCGACGTCTCGATGCCGGGGGTCAGCCGGTTCGGCAGGTAATGCAGTACCTTCTGCGCCTTGTCGTTATCCGTGACCGCCTTCGTCAGTGTAATGGTGCCCATGTCGACCAGCTTGCGATCGTCCGGCCAGGGTTTGCTGGGGTCCTTGGTCTGGTCGCCCGCATTGGCAAGCTGCGCCATCAGGTGAAATGAAACCGGCGCCTTTGCCACGCGCTGCGGCAGTTCATCGACAAGAAAGTCCGGCGCCTTCTTGGCCGCCTCTTCCGGCGACAGATAGACCGTGCCAGCCGCCGGCACGATCTTGAACCGGAACGGCTGCCGCACGCCGGCCGCGTTGACGAAGATGAACGCGTCGACGCCGTTATACGTCTCCTGCGCAAAGCTGGCCGGAGTGTGGACCGAACCGAACGCTGCCGGGACGGTTGGGTGCGTCGCGATGAACTGGTCCGCCTTTGTCGGTTTCGGCGCGTCCGGCCCGCTGACCGACAGCGCCTGAAGCAGCGCCAGGAAATCCTCACCGGTGGCAACCGGGAAGAAGGCGAGGGAGTTCGTCACCACGTCCACATCCTCGGTCGGGGTGGCGTGGAACTTGATCGACATGCCATGCGGGTTGGCGTCGGGCGAGCCATCAGGAAGTGTCGGGATGCCGGTCGAGTCGGAAAAGCGCGCCGTGACCGGAACAGCCGGGCCGGCGAAGATGTCAGCCTTGCTCAGCGATGCGGCTGCAGGCGAAGGTGTGAATGTGCCCTCCACCACCACGCCCTTGGCATGATTGGCGCGCATTCCAGGGTGCTTGCCCCAAAGCTTGTTCATCGCATCGACGGTTTGAGTCGCAGTGCTCAACCCCTGCCCCCAGGCGGCAGTTGTCAAAACACCAACAAGGAACGCGGCAGCCGGAAGAAAGCGTCGGGTCATTTGCCACCTTATGTTAAAGGGACGAGTTTAAGTCGGAATTGGTGAGGAAACGAGTGCGCCCGCAGGCAAAGCCAGCCGCTCAGGCGCGACAGTCCGTGGCGACACCGGCGCACGGGGATCACGACTGCGTGTTTCAACGCGTCGGCTGTGACAGAGCCGGAATTTGGATCGCTTCTGCTTCAATCCTATCCTCGCCTCGCCGGGCGTATCGCGTCCGAACCTGTCGCCTTTCCGGACAGCGCGCAGCACTCTCGGCTCGACCCGTTCATTCCGGTATCGTCTCTACGTGTTCGCGGCGTGCCCCGGGATTCTGTGCCGGCGCCGAACCAAGTCCCACAACTCGTCAACATTGACTCCCGCCGCTCCACTGCCACACTCCAGGGCAAAACGCGACGGGGTCACGACGGGCGGCCCCGCAAATCGGGAGCAATGACCAATGACCTACGACCTGCTGATAAAAAACGGCCTCATCGTTGACGGCTCCGGGATGCCGGCCTTCCGCGGCGACCTCGGCGCAAAGGACGGCAAAATCGTTGAGATCGGGCGGCTCGACGGCCCCGCCACCCGGACCATCAACGCCGAGGGACGCGCCGTCGCCCCAGGCTTCATCGACAACCACGCGCACTACGATGGGCAGGTCACCTGGGACCCGCTCTGCACCTTCTCGCCGCAGCACGGCGCGACAACCGTGATCTTCGGCAACTGCTCCCTCGCCCTTGCCCCGGTCCGCCGCGGCGGCGAACACCGCACCGCGGAGTTTCTATCCTACGTCGAGGCCATTCCGATGGAGGTGCTCAGCACCATTGATGTCGACTGGGAAACCATCCCGCAATACATGGACAAGCTGGACAAGCGCGTCGGCGTCAACACCGGAACGCTGATCGGCCACACCCCGCTTCGTTACTATGTGATGGGCGACGAATGCCAGAAACGCGAGGCCACGCCTGACGAAATCAAAGCCATGCAGGACGTTGTCCGCGACGGCATGACCGCCGGTGCCCTCGGCCTGTCGTTGTCCCGCCAGAAAGGTCATTACGATCCCCAAGGCGTGCCGATCCCGGCATTGTGGGCCAGCGACGAAGAGATCTTCGCCCTCGCCGACGTGCTGCGCGAACTGTCCACCGGCACCATCCAGGTCGGCGGCGGCGTCGATCAGGAGCTGAAGGACGGGATGATGGCACGCCTTGCCGAGGCCACCGGACGCACCGTCGTCTACAACAGCCTGAGCCAGACCGTGCGCTGGCCCGACAAGTGGAAGCAGCACATCGCCCGCGTGGATGAAACGGCCGCGAAAGGGATCCGCGCCTATCCGATGTGCAGCCCGAACCGGGTGACGCAGGATTTCACCATGAAGAACTGCCAGGTCTTCCGCGGCCTGCCGACCTGGCATCCGATTCTTCTAGGGTCTGACGAAGAAAAACTGCGCGCCTACGCCGATCCCGCCATCCGCGACAAACTCCATGCCGAGGCCGTCGAACGCTCCGTCCCCACCAACGCCGTCGGCTTCTCCAAAACCTGGTGGGACTATATGTGGGTCAACGAACCGGTGCTGGAAAAGAACAAACACCTGCAGTTCAAGAGCATCGGCGAGATCGCCAAGATGCAAGGCAAGCGCGTGATCGACGCTTTCCTCGATCTTGCCGTCGAGGAAAACCTCGACACCCGCTTCCTGCAGGCCGAGAACAACATCGACGATGAAGCCATGACCCGCATCCTGACCTACCCGAATGCCTTGATCGGGCTCGGCGACGGCGGCGCGCACGTGCAGTTCCACGGCGGCTACGGCTACACCACGCGTCTTCTCGGCGAGTGGGTCCGCGAACGCAAAGTGCTGACGCTGGAACAGGCGGTGCGGAAGCTGACATTCGAATCCGCCTCGACCTTCGGCATCCATGACCGCGGGATGCTCCGTCCGGGTCTTGCCGCCGACGTGGTTATCTTCGATCCCGCTACCGTCAAAGCCGGCAAGGAAACCGTCGTCCACGATTTCCCCGCCGGCGGCTGGCGCATCAAGGAAGAAGCCGAGGGCGTGCACTACACGATCGTAAATGGCCAGGTGCTGCTGGAAGACGGTGAGCACACAGGCGCACTGCCGGGCCGTGTTCTCCGCAACAGCTGGTATCACGCCCACCGGAACTGACCCCGGCTTCACCAGGGCTGACAACGTGCCCGGCGCGATAGGCCAAGGTGGCCTATCGCACTCGTACCGGAATGATCTCCGCGGACAACTGCACCTCGTTGCCAAGCCCGTAGTAGTCGTGGGCCGGTTGGGAAACCCGCCGCAGCAGCACGAACAGCCGGAACCGGAATCGCTTCATCAGCCCCATCGTGCGCGACGGCAGAAGATTCTCAAGCGAGACGTGAACGATCCAGCGGTGCAGGTCGAGCGGGAGATCAATCTCGCGATGGCGGGCGAGTTCCTCCAGCACCTGCTCGACATTCGGATCTTCCATGAAGCCGAACCGCAACTCGACGCCGATGATGCTGCCGCGGCCGGGTTCGCGGTCGAAGACGGTGACCTGATAGCGGTCCTCGTGGATGTAGGGTGTCCTTCGATGCGTGACCTCCACGAAAATCAGGTTGCGAGGCAGAATTCCGTATCGCTCCCAGATCAGACTCAGCAGCGCGGGTGCGCGGTCTGTCGGTACTCGCAATGGCTTGGCCGCCATCAGAATGGCGTTTCGTTCCATGAAGACCGAACAGCCGCGATGCAGCCGGACAAGTTCCGCCATCGTCATCGCCCGTTTGGCCTGATAGGCCGCGAAGGTGGCCCTGCGTCCCCACTGCCAGGTAACAATCACCAGGAACACCAGCCCGCCGATGCCCAGCGGGACGAACCCGCCTTCCAGGAATTTCAGCGTGCTCGCCAGCAGGAACGCGCCATTCACCGCCGTCAACGTGCCCCACAAGGCCGCGATCCGAAGCGGTCCCCACCGCCAGTAGATACGTGCCACCGGCACCATCGCCAGGGATGTGATCACCATCACCCCGGACACCGCCAGGCCATACGCGGCCGCCAACGCGGAACTCGACCTGAACGTCACCACCAGGATCATGCAGCCGGCATAGAGACTCCAGTTGATGAACGGCATGTAGATCTGCCCGGCATGGGCATGGTGCGTATGCCGGATCACCAGCCGGGGGAACAATCCCAGCCGCGTCGCCTGCGACGCCAGCGTAAACGCGCCCGAAATCAGCGCCTGGGAGGCTATCACCGTCGCGACAGTCGCCAGCAGCACCACCGGATACAACAGACCGCTCGGTACCAGGCTGAAGAACAGGTTACCGCCGGCCAGGGGCTTACCGCCCAGCAAGTAAGCCCCCTGCCCCAGGTAATTCAGCAGCAGCGCCGGGTAAACCACAAGGAACCAGCTAGCCCTGATTGGTCTTGCACCGAAATGGCCCATGTCGGCATACATGGCCTCCGCCCCCGTCACCACCAGCACCAGGGCACCCAGGATCAGCAGAACTTTGTAACCGCCGGTGTGACACAGGAAGCGAAGGCCGTGGATCGGGTTGAGGGCCGCCAGTATGTCTGCGTGCTGCTGAATCTGTGCTACGCCGAGCAAGGCAATGACGGCAAACCACACGCCCAGCACCGGGCCGAAGACCCGACCGATCCCGGCTGTCCCCTTGAACTGGACAGCAAATAGCGCTGTCAGCAGCACCACCGTGACGGGAATGATGGCGGCGGCGAGGTTCGGCGTGGCAATGGCCACGCCCTCCACCGCCGCAAGCACGCTGATGGATGGCGTGATGAACCCGTCGCCGAACAACAGCCCCGCGCCAAGCATCAAGGCCCATGAAAGAAACGGCGCACCGCGCTTCCTGTGCTGGTACAACAGGCCATACAGCGCGAAGACGCCGCCCTCGCCGTCATTCTGCGCCCGCAGCACAAAGATCGCGTAGTTTACAGCAACGACTACAGTAATCGTCCAGATCACCAAGGAGAGTCCGCCCAGCACGGTATCCGGCGTGATCGGCAACTCCGCCGGACCGAAGAAGATCTGGTTGAGCGCGTAGAGCGGCGACGTGCCAATGGCGCCATAGACGATCCCCATCGCGCCAATCGTCAGCGCGACGACGCTGCCGAGGGGCGCGCGGTCGTCGGTGCTGGGCTTTTTCACTGCCGGTGTCCGGGTCGCGGGCCCGGCGCCCGCCCGCCAACAGGTAGCCCGGCCTCGCCGGACATGGTCAGTCTGGCAGCACCGGCCAAAGGCAAGGGCAGGCGGGGGTCGGCAAAAGAGGCGGCAAGGATCATGGAGCGTTGATACCCCGGCTCGACCGTCAGCGGCAGGGGAGGCACCGAAACCGGCGCCATGTCCGTAGGATGGAATGTCCCCGATCACACGATCAGTTGCAGCCACCAGCAGCAACTCCGGTTCTCGGTGCCCCGTTGACCGGCTATGCCGAAGCAACAGACGACATTTTCACACACCGCCACGCGAACCACGGGCAACGACCCGATCGAAGGAGTCGATCCCGGCGGAACGCGAAGCACCCGGCCAGGTCAGCCCGACAAGAACGCGCCGCGTCGGACAAACCCGGCCTCACCGCAAACAGTCACCAGCGGCGATCGGAATCCGCGCCGGGAATCGCGGTCCGCGCAGCCGAAGCCTGACCCGGAATAGCGATACGGAGGATTCACATGGCGACGTCCGCCACGACAACCGACCACGACGTCATCCGCAAATGGGTGGAAAGCCGGAATGGCCGGCCCGCCGTCGTGAAAGGAACCGAAGGCAAGGATGGCGAGGGCATTCTGCGGATCGAATTCCGCCATGGCGACAAGCTCGAAGACATCGACTGGGAGGCATTCTTCGAGACGTTTGACGACCGGAAGCTGGCATTCCTTTATCAGGACAAAACCGCCGATGGGAAAGAGAGCCGCTTCTTCAAATTTGTCAGCCGTTAGTTCAAACCAGTGAGCGGGAAGATGCGAAATTCAATATTGATTGCGGCGATGGCTCTGGCGGTGGTTGCCAGCCCTGCCATGGCCGCTATGAGTGCGGCCGATCAGAGCTTTGCCGTCAACGCCGCCGCTAGCGGAAGGGCGGAGGTTGCCATGGGCCATATCGCGATAACGAACGGCGGATCGCCCGACGTTCGCGGGTTCGGCGAGCGGATGGTCACCGATCACACGCAGGCCAACGAAGCCCTTTCCGCACTCGCCCACCAGGAGGACCTCCAGTTGCCGGATACTCTTGATCCAACCTCGTACAAGCAGGCGCAACAATTAGGAAGTATGAAGGGTAGCAGCTTCGACGCCGCCTATATTCAGGATATGATCAAGGACCATCAGAAAGATATAGCCGCGTTCGAGCAGGAGGCGTCGTCTGGCAAGGATCCTGGGCTGAAGGAATTCGCCTCGAAGTATCTGCCAATGCTCCGGCAGCATTTGCAAATGGCACAATCAATCAACTCGAAATCCTGATCATCCAGCCGCCTCGCCTGTTGCTCGTTCTCCGTAACGAACAACAGGCGGCGTAAGTCATCGGACCTGAAATCAGCCGTTTCTATCAGCTATTTTTTTCGGGTCATGCTCTGACCCGGCATCTTCTTCGAGTTCGGCGCTGACATCCCTGACAGCTGTCTCGTTAAGCGCCTTGGCCTCGTCCACCAAGGCGTCGCCCTTGTCCTTCTCGTCGTTGACGTAGGCATCGAGGGCTTTTTCCGTGGTCTTGCGGGCCTGCTCGTAATTTTTTGCGTCGTCATCCGGCATCGCGCGTTCTCCTTCGGCTACCGACGAACCAACGCCAACCCGGCCCGTCGGTTGCCGGCGGAAATCGGCACGAAGAATTTGCCCGCGGCCTTGCGCCATCACCGAACTTTGACGCCACCCCGGGCCGCACGTCCCGTTTCATCGCAACACCCATTCCGCCTGGCGCGTACTGGGCGTGTCGCACTCGGGAGAAGTCGCATGAACGTCAGCGAATTCGTTTGGCACCGCCTGAATGAATGGGGGCTGAGCCGTGTGTACGGCTATCCCGGCGACGGCGTCGGCGGCCTCGACGTCGCGCTGGAGCGAGCCAAGGACTTCATGCACTACGTCCAGGTGCGGCACGAGGAAATGGCCGCCTTCATGGCCTCCGCCCATGCCAAGTTCACCGGCGAGGTCGGGCTTTGCTATGCGACCTCCGGTCCAGGGGCGATCCATCTGCTGAACGGTCTGTACGACGCGAAGATGGATCACGTACCGGTCGTGGCTATCGTTGGCCAGCAGGCGCGCACCGCCATCGGCGCAAGCTACCAGCAGGAAGTCGACCTGCAATCGCTGTTCAAGGATGTCGCCGCCGACTATGTCGCCACCGCTGGAATGCCGGGTCAGGTGCGCCACCTGATCGACCGGGCGGTGCGGATCGCCCAAACGCGGCGGACGGTTACGTGTGTGATCATGCCGAATGACCTGCAGGGCCTCGAGTATGAGGACCCGCCGATTGGTTCACGGCACCACCCACACCGGCGTTGGTTACCCCGCCGAATCGTTGTTGCCCGCCCAGCATGGCCTGGAACAAGCCGCCGCTGTCCTGAATGCCGGCAAGAAAGTTGCGATGCTGATCGGCGCCGGCACGTTGGATGCCACCGACGAAGTCATCGCCATTGCCGAGAAACTCCAGGCCGGCGTGGCCAAAGCCCTGCTTGGTAAAGCCGCCCTGCCCGACGATCTTCCTTTCGTCACCGGCTCGATCGGCCTGCTCGGCACCAAGCCAAGCTGGGACATGATGCAGGACTGCGACACCTTCCTGATGGTTGGCTCGTCTTTCCCATACAGCGAATTCCTGCCGAAACCCGGTTCCGCGCGCGGCGTGCAGATCGACCGCGACGGCACCAGGCTGTCATTGCGCTACCCGATGGAGGTCAACCTTCTGGGCGACAGCGCAACGACCTTGCGTGCACTGCTGCCGATGCTGGACCAGAAGTCCGCCGGGTCCTGGCGTCAGGGCATCGAGACGAACGTGGCCGAATGGTGGAAGACGCTCGAGGATCGCGCGATGCAGCCCGCCGAGCCGATAAATCCGCAGCGCATCTTTTGGGAACTGTCACCACGCCTGCCGGACAACTGCATCATGACCGGCGACAGCGGGTCCGTGGCGAACTGGTACGCCCGCGACATCAAGATCCGCCGAGGGATGAAGGGGTCGCTGTCTGGCAGCCTCGCGTCGCTGGGCGCCGCCACGCCATACGCGCTGGCCGCGAAGATGGCGTATCCGGATCGCACGGTGATCGGCTTCATCGGCGATGGCGCCATGCAGATGAACGGCATCAATGTGATGATCACCGTCTCGAAGTACTGGAAGGGATGGTCGAACCCGCATTTCATCATGATGGTGCTCAATAACCAGGACCTGAACCAGGTCACATGGGAGGAGCGCATCCAGCTCGGCGTCGGCAAGACGGAATCGACCCAGTCCATCCCCGACATGCCCTATCACCAGTATGCCGCCCTGCTCGGACTGCACGGCATCGCCGTCCGCAAGCCGGAGGACCTTGGCCGCGCCTGGGACGAAGCCTTGTCGGCTGACCGTCCGGTGATCCTGAACATCTACGCCGATCCGAACGTGCCGCCGCTGCCGCCCCACATCACGCTGAAGGACGCGAAGAACTTCATCACGATGACACTCAGCGAGCCGGAACTGGGCAGCGTGGTGAAGAACAGCGCCCGTGAGATGTTGGCCAGCGTCCTGCCGACGAAGAACTGAGCTATGCTCACGGAAGCGCCAGTCAGCGAGGTTACGGCACGGGCCTATACCGTGCCGACCGACGCGCCCGAGGCCGACGGAACCTTCGCCTGGACCAAGACAACCCTGGTGCTGGTCCAGGTTCAGGCCGGCGGCGAGACCGGAACCGGCTATACTTATAGCCACGCCTGCATCGTTCCGCTGATACACACCCTGCTGGCGCACGCCATCCAGGGTAAAAGTGCAATGGATCCGCCCAGGGCATGGACCGCGATGCAGCATGCGATCCGCAACCTGGGCCGGGACGGTCTGGTTGCCACCGCAATCGCCGCGGTGGATATCGCCTTATGGGACCTGAAGGCTCGCCTGCTCGGCCAGCCCCTCGTCAGTGTGCTTGGCGCGGTGCGAGACGCCGTGCCGATCTATGGCAGCGGCGGCTTCACCAGCTACGACGACGGCCAGTTGACCTCGCAACTGCGCGGCTGGGTGGAGCGCGACGGTTGCGCTTTCGTCAAGATGAAGGTCGGCTCACAGCCTGACCGTGATCCGCACCGGGTCGCCACCGCGAAGCAGGCCATTGGAGAGCACCATCTGTTTGTGGACGCGAACGGAGCCTACTCGCGCACGCAGGCGGTGCATCTGGCCAATGTCTTTGTCGCCGAAGCAGATATCAGGTGGCTCGAGGAACCCGTCTCCTCCGACGATCTCGAGGGGTTGCGCTTCGTCCGCGATCATGCCCCCGCGGCAGTCGAGGTCGCGGCAGGCGAATACGGCTACAGCCTGGACTACTTCCGCCGGATGCTGGCGGCCGGCGCTGTCGATGTGCAGCAGGCGGATGCCACGCGCTGCGCCGGCATCACCGGTTTCCTGAAAGCGGCGGCCGTGTGTGCGGCGCACCACATCGGTCTCTCCGCGCACTGCGCCCCCGCCGCCCATCTTCATGCCGCCTGCGCCGCGCCGGGAATTCGGCACCTTGAATGGTTCCATGACCACGTCCGCATAGAGCACATGCTCTTCGACGGTGCTCCCGTCCCCCGGGATGGCGCGATCCGTCCGGACCTGTCTCGCCCGGGCAATGGCCTGGAATTCAAGCCCCAGGATGCGGCCCAATTCGCCACCGGCGGAGAGTAGCGCAATGAGCCAGACCCTGACCCGCGTCGCCAGGCGACGCTTCAGCCTTCTGGCGCCGACGCGCAACGGCGCCATCAGCAAGCCTGCACCCGCGCCGGAAGCGCGCAGGGGCGTCGTTACTCCCCCGGTTGCGCCTCCGCCGGCGACTGCGGTGAAGGCCGCCCGCCGCCTCAACCGCGCCGCCGGCGTATTGGCAACCGCCGTGCTGGCCGACAGCGCAGTCGAGCATTACCGCGGTTCTTTCCACAACCCCGCGATGGTTCTGCCGCTGCTCACGTCCGGCCTGTCATTGGCGGTCAGCGCCCATGGCCTGGCCGACAGCAGGAGTGGCGCGCATCGCGGCCGGGACACAGTCTACGCCGCCGCTGCGCTAACCGGCCTCCTCGGCACCGCGTTCCACATTTACAACATCAGCAAGAAGCCCGGCGGCTTCAGTTGGCAGAACCTGTTCTACTCAGCCCCGATCGGCGCACCCGCCGCCCTGATCCTGTCCGGCGCCACCGGCTTTCTGGCCGAACGGGTCCGTGACAACGTCCCTGGCGACCTCCCGATCATCGCCGGCCTGCCCGCCGGCCGGGTTGTCGCGGCCGCCACCGGCGCTGGCCTCTTGGGCACTGTCGCCGAGGCCGGCCTGCTGCACTTCCGCGGTGCCTACCACGACCCGTTCATGTACGCCCCCGTCACCATCCCCCCGGTCACCGCCGCACTGCTGGGTGGCGTCGCCCTCGGACCGGCCCGCGAACCGCGCCCGATCACCCGCTGGTGGCTGCGCGTGACGGCTGCCCTCGGCTTCGCCGGCGCCGGCTTCCACTGCATCGGCGTCGCCCGGAATATGGGCGGCTGGCGCAACTGGACCCAGAACGTCCTGAACGGACCGCCGATCCCCGCCCCGCCAAGCTTCACCGGCCTCGCCCTCGCCGGCCTCGCCGCCCTGGGCCTGCTGGAGGACCACCCCGATGACTGAACGCGGCCGCTATCCCGGTTACGACGTCATGGCCAAGCGCCACACGATGTCCTGGAACGAAATAACCAGACAGGTGATCAACCGCCGCCTCGCGGTCTCACGCGAACCAGGGTTCTTCACCCCGGCGGAGTTCCAGACGCTCCGGGCCGTTTGCGATCGCATCATGCCGCAGCCACCCGACCGCCCGGCCGTCCCGCTCGCGGCCTACGTTCAGTACCGCCTGACGGCCGGCCCCGGCGACGGTTACCGATACACCAACCTTCCGGAAGCCGCGGAGGCCTGGCGCATCGGGCTTGCCGCTCTGGATGCAGAAGCCAGATCTGCCTTCGGCCCGCCGTTCCACAGCCTGCCGCCTGATGCCCAGGACGGGCTGTTAGAAAAGATGCAGACAGGAGACCTGCACAGCCCCGCATGGCAGGGCATGCCGCCGAAGATGTTCTTTGCCCACCGGCTCCTGCCCGATATCACCCACTCGTACTACGCGCACCCGACGTCCTGGAACGAGATCGGCTATGGCGGCCCGGCCAGCCCGCGTGGCTACGTCCGCATGGGCCTCGATCGCCGCGATCCCTGGGAAGCCGCGGAAGCCTATCCCGGCGAGGAATCGAAAGCCGCCAGGATCAACGCCCGTGTCGGCTGACCCCTTCGCCGCACCCCGCGGCACCGGCGGCCGGGCACCGGATGTGTTCCGGGAAGGCGGCTGGATGCCAATGCGGCAATACGGGGAAACCGAACCGGTGGATTTCGCCGTCGTCGGCACCGGAGCCGGCGGCGGCCCGCTGATCGCGCGTCTGGCCGAACAAGGCTTCTCGGTCGTCGGATTCGACGCCGGCCCCTGGTTCCGCCCGCTGGAGGAGTTCGCCTCCGACGAAACCGAACAGGACAAGCTTTATTGGAACGACAAGCGGATCGTCGACGGCGCCAACCCGATTACCATGGGCGGCAACAACAGCGGCAAGGCGGTCGGCGGCAGCACGGTCCACTTCGCCATGGTCTCCTTGCGCTTCCGCCCGGAGTGGTTCCGCTCGCGCACACTCCTCGGCTACGGCGCCGACTGGCCGCTCGATTGGCGGGAGATGTGGCACTACTACGCCCAGGCCGAAAAGGCGCTCAGCATTTCGGGCCCCGTCACTTACCCATGGGGACCGCATCGCCCCCGCTATCCCTATCGATCCCACGACATGAACGGTGCGGCGGAAATCCTCGCGCGCGGCGCCGAGGCCCTCGGCTACCAATGGACAGCGACGCCTTTGGCCACCGTCTCCGCCCCGCACGGCCACTCGCCGCCCTGCGTCTATCGCGGCTTCTGCCGCTTCGGATGTTCCACCAACGCCAAGCAGAGCCAGTTGGTCACGTTCATCCCCCGGGCACTTAAAGCCGGAGCTGAAATCCGCGACCTCGCCATGGTCGGGCGGATCGACACCGGCCCCGACGGGCGCGTTACCGGCGTACATTACCACCGCGAGGGCGAATGGCGCTTCCAGGCAGCGCGCAACGTCGTCGTCGCCGGCTACGCGATCGAGACCCCGCGCTTGCTGCTCGCCTCAGCCAACGACCGCTACCCGGAAGGTCTCGCCAACAGCTCCGGCCTGGTCGGCAAGAACCTGATGACTCAGTCCAACCAGGCCGTCTTCGGGACGATGGAAAACGAGGTCCGGTGGAACAAGGGTCCACCGTCGCTGTCGATCACCGAGCACTGGAACTACGACGACCGGAAGGACTTCTTCGGCGGCTACTGCTGGATGTCGCAAGGTCCGCTGCCGATCGAATGGGTCAACGTGCAGACCAGCGCGCGCGGCCTGTGGGGCGAACCCCTGCGCCGCGAAATGGAGAAGTACAACCACCAGGCCGGCGTGAAGATGGTCGGCGAGATGCTGCCAAACGAGCAGAACCGCGTCACCCTCGATGAGGAAACCGACCAGTACGGCCTGCGCGTCGCACGCATAACCTATAGCTGGGGCGACAACGACAAGGCATTGATCCAACATGCACTGGACAAGATGCACGCCAGCATGGAAGCCGTGGGCGCCACCGGGGTCTTCCGGCAGGAGGACGACACCAACCACCTCGCCGGCACTGCGCGGATGGGCAACGATCCGCGCACCAGCGTGGTCAACGCCGACTGCCGCAGCTGGGACATCCCCAACCTCTGGGTATGCGACGGGTCCGTGTTCCCCACCACCGGCGGCGTAAACCCCTCGCTGACGATCACCAGCATCGCCCTGCGGACCGCCGACCGCATCGCCGCGCTGGCTGGAAGGGGCGAGTTGTAGTCGCGGCGCAAGGTTTTCCGCGCACGGCTTACTTCCGAAACAACACCTCGCGTGCTACCCGCGCGCCGATGAAGTCGCTGCTCCGTTCCGCGCCGGTCCAGGCGCTGTTGGCCAACTTGCTGGGCCTGTATCTGTGGGTTGCCCTGCGGACCAACCGCTGGACGATCGACGGCCTGCAGCATTTCATCCCGCACGCCGCCGGACAGCCCGCGATCTTCGCGTTCTGGCATGAGTATCTGCCGCTGATGCCGCAGCTTCCCGCGCTTGGCCGCCGCCAGAAGGTCTACAAGCGGACCGGTGTCTACGTCCTCGTCAGCCGCCATCGCGACGGCCAGTTCATCGCAGCCGCCGTGCGCCGCTTCGGCGTCGATTCGATCCACGGCTCCTCATCGAAAGCCGGCACGTCCAAAGGCGGCGCGTCCAGCCTGCGCACGATGCTGGCGATGCTGGCCCGCGGCGACATGATCGCCATCGCCCCGGACGGCCCCCGAGGCCCCCGGCGTCAGGCCGCCGCCGGGACCGCGCAACTGGCCGCGCTGGCCGGCGTTCCCATCTTGCCGTGCGCCGCCCGCACCAGCCGTCGCATCCAGCTGAAAAGCTGGGATCGCATGTCGATCCCTCTGCCGTTTGGCCGGGCGGTGATGGTGTTCGGGCCGGTGGTGCGGGTCGCAAGGGAGACATGGCAGGACGCGGTTCCGGCCATCAACGCCGCCTTGCTCGACGTCGCACAGCAGGCGGACCGGCTTTGTCGAGCCTGACGGCAGACGCGTTGGGCGCCGGATGGCGTATCGCCGCTACGCTGGCGGCGCCCGTGATCCGCCTGAATCTGCACCGGCGCGCGGCAAATGGGCGCGAACTTGCCAGCAGGCTGCCGGAACGCCGCGGCATTGATCCCACGCCACGCCCGGCCGGTCCGCTGCTGTGGATGCATGCCGCCAGCGTCGGCGAAACCCAGTCGATCCTGCCGGTGCTCACCGCCCTGGCCGCCCGGACCAAAGTGCTGTTGACCACCGGGACGGTCACATCTCAGGCGCTATTGGACCAGCGGCTGCGGGAGATGGGGCTGGACCAGCGACGTGCTGCATCGCTTCGCGCCGCTGGACGTTCCGGCCTGGATCACAACGTTCCTGTCGCACTGGCGACCGGACGCCGCCTGCTTCGTCGAAAGCGAACTCTGGCCCAACCAGCTTGCCGCGTGCCAGGCGGCCGGCATCCCGCTGATGCTGCTGAACGCCCGGATGTCAGACCGCAGCTTCTCTCGCTGGCGGCGAGCCCCCGCCGTCATCGCCCGCTTGCTCGGCGGATTTAGCCACATCCAGGCGCGCAGTGAGGAGGATGCCGACCGGCTCCGGCGGCTCGGCGCAAAACATCTGGACTGCCCCGGCGACCTGAAATTCGCTGCCCTGCCCCTGCCGGTGGACCAATCGGAACTCCAACGGCTGAGCACCATCCTGGCCGGGCGTCCCGTCTGGCTCGCCGCAAGCACCCATCCCGGCGAGGAAACCCTGATCGCCGCCACCCATCGGATGCTGGTGCGAAATCACCCTGGCCTGCTGACGATCATCACGCCACGCCACCCGGGTCGTGGCGCGGCGCTGGCAGCCGAACTGGATGCCCCCCACCGCGCCGCGGGTCACGCTCCGCCCCCGGAGGGATTGTGGATCGCCGACACCATAGGCGAGCTGGGTCTTTGGTATCGGCTGGCGCCGATCGCGTTCGTCGGCCGTAGCCTGATTCCCCCCGGCGGCGGCCAGAACCCGCTGGAGCCAGCCCGCCTGGGGTGCGCGATCGCCATCGGCCCCCACGTCGGGAATTTCACCGATCACGTCGCGCTGCTGCGCCAGGCCGGCGGCCTTGTCACTGTCACGGATCCGGCCGCGCTCGCACGATTTGCGTCCGCCATGCTCGATGACCCGGCTCAACGATGTGCGATGGGCGCCGCCGCCGAGGCGGTCACAGCAAGGCACGCCGACCTGCCGGCGCGAACCGCCGAAAAGCTGTTGTCCCTGATGCAAGCCGCCTGACCATGGCCCGCGCGCCAGCCTTCTGGATGCGAGACGGCCTTATATCGCGTGCGCTGTCGCCACTATCCGCGATCGGTTCCGTAATGACCGCGCGACGCGTCGCCCGCCCCGGATGGCAGGCACCGGTCCCGGTGGTCTGCTGCGGCAACGTCACGGTTGGGGGTGCGGGCAAGACCACCTTGGTCCTTGATCTGGCCCACCGGCTGCGCGAACGCGGAACGCGGGTTCACATCCTGCTGCGAGGCTATGGCGGCTCCTCCCACGGCGTCCGGCGCGTCATGCCGAACGACCCGTCGACCCTGGTCGGCGACGAGGCCCTGCTTCTGGCACAGGTTGCCCCAACCTGGACCGGGGCCAACCGCGCCGCCAGCGCACGATGCGCCATCGCAGCGGGCGCGGAAATCCTGCTGATGGACGACGGGTTGCAGAACCCGACGCTGCAAAAGACCCTGTCATTGCTGGTAATCGATGGCGCCACCGGGTTCGGCAACGGGCGGGTGCTTCCGGCCGGCCCGTTGCGCGAGCCGGTGCGCGCCGCTGTCGCCAGGGTGCACGCCGCGGTGCTGATCGAACCGGAGACGAGCGGGGCATCGCGGCAGTTGCCCTACTCATTGCCCATTCTGTGCGCCCGCCTGGTTCAGGACGCCGCCGTCCACACCCTCGCCGGCCGCCGGGTCCTGGCCTTCGCCGGCATCGCATTGCCGGACAAATTCTTCGCTCCACTGCGCGACGCCGGAGCAATCGTCGCCCAAGCACGCCGGTTTCCGGACCACCACCCCTATTCGGACCGCGACCTGGAAGACCTGATCCGTTCGGCGGCTGCTCTCGACGCTCTTTTGGTCACCACCCCGAAAGATGCCGTCCGCCTTCCTGCCAAGGTCCGCCAGCAGGTGACAGTGATCGGCGTCCGGCTGGCATGGGACAACCAGCGGCAGATCGATGAAATTCTCCAGAAGGTGATCGACGCAGCCCCACCTGTCGTGGCTTAATCCCGATATGGACGATCTGGTATTCCTGTTTGACGTCGATAACACGCTGCTCGACAACGACCGTGTCCAGCGCGACCTCAACGACCACCTCGCCGATAACTTCGGGACCGAGGCGCGTGACCGGTATTGGATGCTGTTCGAGCAGTTGCGGGGGGAACTCGGCTATGCCGATTACCTCGGCGCCCTGCAGCGCTACCGGCTGGAGGAGCTGCACAATCCGAAGATCCTGCGGATCGCCAACTGGCTCGCCGACTACCCATTCCCCGAGCGGCTCTATCCCGGCGCGATGGATGCGGTCCGGCACGTTTCAGACTGGGGCTCCGTGGTGATCCTGTCCGACGGCGATGCGGCCTTCCAGCCTCGTAAGGTGGAACGGTCAGGGCTATGGCGCGCCTTCAATGACAATGTGCTGATCTACGTGCACAAGGAACAGGCGCTGGACGACGTGGAACGGCTGTATCCGGCCCGCCGCTACGTCATGATCGACGACAAGGTCCGCATCTTGGACGCCATGAAGCAGCAGTGGGGCGACCGTCTCACCACGGTGTTTCCCCGCCAGGGCCACTACGCTTTCGATCCCAAGGAAATCGGCAGTCATCCTCCGGCCGACATCGAGATCGACGCGATCGGTGAGCTAGTGAAGCTTGGTCGCGACCACTTCGCCGGTTGAATCCGACCGGCGAAGCACGGACAGCATCCACCCGGCCGCCAGCAGGTTCGCCAACGCCGCGATCCGCAATGTCGCAGGCGCGTCGAGGCCACCAGCTGCCAATCCCGCGGCCGCCGCCGCGCCCAGCACCATGAACAATGCATTCATGATGTTGTTAGCCGCGACCATGCGGCACCGCCGGGCGGCCGGGGCGGCTCTCTGCATCAGCACATAGAGCGGCACCGAATACAGACCGCCGCACATCGCCAGCAGCAGCAGATCAGCCGCCATCCGCAGCCCCGCCCATGACGTGAACACAGCCGCAGCCGACGTCACGCCTTGAGCCGCGGTGGCTGCATTGGCGAAGTCCCAGCAGAACAGGGAAATGCCCAGGCCCGCCAGCGGCACGAGACGCACGCTCATCTCCCCCTTCGTCACGCCGGCGCAGGCCATCGAGCCGATGCCGACGCCGACCGCGAAGACCGTCAGCAGCAGCGTCAGCACGGTCCCGTCCGCGTGCATGGTATCGCGCGCCACGATCGGGAACTCGGTCATCAGCGTCGCGCCCATGGTCCAGAACCATGACAGGCCAAGGACGGAAAGCCAGACCGGGCGGATCGCCACGGCGGCGCGCACCACATGCCAGCTCTCGGCGGCGATGTTATAGTTAAGCCGCAAGGCTGGGTCAGCCGGCGGGAGCCGCGGCATGCACAGCGCCGCGACAAGACCGGCCAGCGACAACCCCACCCCGGCGGTTCCAACGATCACTGGCCCCTGCGCCGGCAGGATAAGGACGCCTCCGGCAACCGTGCCTAGAACGATGGACAGGAAGGTCGTCGCCTCGATCAGCCCGTTACCCGAAACCAGTTCATGTCCCGCCAGGTATTCCGGCAGCACGCCATACTTCACCGGGCCGAACAGCGCCGCCTGGATGCCCAACCCGACCAGCACGGCCAACAATGCCGGCACGCTGGCAGCGACGAACGCCGCGGCAGCGGCAATCATCAGCGCCACCTCCAGCAGTTTGTAAATACGAACCAGATCCGGCTTGGCGAACCGGTCCGCCAGCGTGCCGGCGGTGGCCGACAGCAGCACATACGGCGCGATGAACAGCGCGCCCGCCAGTGCCGACAGGCCCGTCCCGCCGACATCCAGCTTGAACAGCGCAAGGACCAGCATCGCGTTCTTGACGAGGTTATCGTTCAGCGCCCCACAGGATTGGGCCAGCGTGATCGGCCACAAGCGCCTGGTCCTGATCAGTCCAATCAGCGTCGTGCGCATCGCGGTATCCCCTGTTCAGGCATTATCTGCTAGATCGGACGCACCACGGAAGAAGGAACGCGCCGATGTTCATCGCCATGAATTGCTTCAAGGTCCTGCCCGGCTCAGAGGCAGCGTTCGAGGACGTCTGGACCTCCCGCGACACGCATCTGCCCGGCGTTCCAGGATTTCATGTCGTTCCATCTGCTGCGCGGACCGGTTCGGGATGACCATGTGCTCTATTCCTCACACACGATCTGGCGCGACAAGGCCGCGTTCGAGGCTTGGACGACCTCTGAAGCCTTCCGTCAGGCCCATAGTCGCGCCGGCGGCAACAAGCCGCTGTATCTCGGCCACCCGGAGTTCGAAGGATTCGAGGTGATCCAGACGGTCGAATGAGCAGGCCTACCCGACCCGCTCCCGCATCATCGAGTCCAGCACCCTGAAGCGGTCCCGCGTCCAGTCGGGGGCGAGAGGGTCGTGCTCCGCATCAGCCAGACTGTGCAGGTCGCCGGTGTCGAAATCCGGCGGGGCGATCGCCAGATAAGCCAGTCGCTTCGTCTCCATCCGGCCGCGCGCCACCGACTCCAACGTCAGCCCGGTGCTCAGCGCGAGACACGACAACAGCATGCACCCAGTCGCCAGGACCGCCGTCGGCAGCCGGGGCACCAATCCGGTCGAGAGGAAGTCCAGAACAACCGGAACACCCAGACCGACCCCGGACAGAAAAAACACGAGTGCCCATAGGCTGAAGAACTGCAACGGCCGCTCTTCCTTCACCAGTTGCAGGATCATGCGCAGGATCCGCAGTCCGTCCCTGAACGTCGAAAGTTTCGAGGCCGATCCGACGGGCCGTTCCTTGTAGATCGTCCTGAACTCGCCGACCGGCATGCGCATCGCCAGCGCATGGACCGTGAACTCGGTTTCGGTTTCAAAGCCGGAGGCAACAGCCGGGAATGATTTGACGAACCGCCGGCTGAAAACGCGGAAGCCGGACAGCATATCCGAACTGCCACGCCCGAACACCACGCGGACCATGCCGGTCAGAAGCCAGTTGCCGAAGCGGTGGCCACGCCGATAGGCCGCCTCGGCGCGACTGACACGTACGCCGGTGACCATGTCCAGATGGTGTTGGACCAGCAGACTGACCATCGCCGGCGCGGCGGCCGATTTATAAGTGTCGTCACCGTCGACCAGAACGTAAACATCCGCATCGACGTCCGCGAACATGCGCCGGACCACGTTGCCCTTGCCCTGCTGCTGTTCCCAGCGAACCACGGCTCCGGCAGACCGGGCAACGGCGGCGGTGCGGTCGCGGGAGTTGTTGTCGTAGACAAGGATGGTTGCGGATGGCAGGGCGGACCTGAAGTTCCCCACGACTTTGGCGATCGCGACTTCTTCGTTGTAAGCAGGTATCAAGACGGCGATGCGCGGCCTTCGGCCATCAACCGCCGTGCCGAAGACGCTTTGCGCATCAGCCGCGGTCATTGTTTGTCCGCACCGCTACGCAGCTTTCCCCCGAATGGCACATGCCATCAGCCTACCGGATCGGCGGCCGGCTGGAAATCGGCCACTGGCCGACAAGGTCAAAGTGATCCCCCTGCCGACGCCAAAGATAACTTTCGTTGCGGTCCAGCGACGCGCTGAACATCCCGTCCAAGGCCGGGACGCCTTGTGCCAGCCAGACATACGACCCGTCATTGAAATGGTGGTCCGAAATCTCTGTCACCGGAACGCCGTTCGGATTGGTGATCGAGGTGACCGCTCTGGGCGACTGGCTCAGCGCCCGTTGCGACAATGCCAGATCGTAGTACGCAGCGACCACCGGAAAGCCGTTGCCGGTCACATCGATCAGCGTCAGTGGCGCCGTTCCCGGCACCGCCGCGCCCACAGCCGCAATCGTCTGCCGCAACCGGGGCACATCCGACGTCAAATCCGCTCGATAGAATGGGATCGTCGCCAGCGGCAGGACCAGCGTAAAGCAGACCAGAACCAGGGCAGCGCGCGCAGGCGAAACCACTCGCAGCCACCCCAGCGGGACGATCGCGGCGGCCGCGAAGACCGCCACTGGCCCGACCTCGCTCATATAGCGCCAGAATGAGGCCGCGGCCGCTGCCTCCTGGTCGTTGAAGTTCGCCGCGAGGTAGGTAAACGCCAGGAAACCCATCATGCCGACAGACACGGTCGCGGCGACTATAACGACCGCGGAGGCCGTTCGGGTCGCCGTGCTGGCGCCCCGCCAGGCCAGACCGGCCGAGATCGCCAGATACGCGATCAGCGCGAACAAGCCCACTTTGCTGAGCATGACCCTGCCGATGCTGACCAAGGTCGTCGGCAGCAATCCCCA
Organism: uncultured Pseudomonadota bacterium; assembly: GCA_963819005.1. Taxonomy (GTDB): domain Bacteria; phylum Pseudomonadota; class Alphaproteobacteria; order Acetobacterales; family Acetobacteraceae; genus Rhodopila. Next base: position 622,604 of record CAWFUL010000015.1, on the reverse strand, counting down.
GCGCCACTCGGAAAACGGCATGATAATGAACTCGCCGCCCGGGATCTGCGCCGAGGCATAATGCCCCCAGAGGATCAGCACGCCGACCGGCAACACCAGCGTGAGCCCGAATGGCCAAAGCTGCGCCGGCTTCGACTCCCGCCGATGCCGCCACACGGCCAGGCCCGCGCCGATCAGCAGCAGGCCGAACAGCGCGCCATTCGCCTGGCGCAAATTCAGCAAAGCGACGCAACCGAACGCAAACGCCAGAGCCCTTCCGATCCGGCCGTCCCTTGCCCCTGTCTCCTCCGCCAGGATCGACAACAGGACCGCAAGCACCGACCCCGTCGCGGCATCGGCCATGTTGCTGAGGAAAATCTTCGGCACGAAGGTCGGGCAGGCCATGCCCGCGACCAGCAATCCGATGGCAGCGCTGATCCAGTCCAAAGACCGAGACCGCGATGACCATACATCGGGCAATCGCTGACCGATCATGCCTGCCACACAGGCGGCCGCGCACAGCATCACGATCAGGTTCCAGAAGATGGTCGCGGTCTCTGGGACCCGTCCCGTCACCAGGAAGATCCCAAAGCCCGGCAATCCGATGCCATAAGGATATCCCGCATGGTATGACCCGCTGGGGTGCGCCAATGACGGGAAGTGATCATGCACGCAAAGGTACGCCAGGTTCGGCAGCCAGTGCGTGAAGTCGTCCCACCCAACCGTCTCAACCCCGGCAATGCCCGCGGCGAATGGCAACGCCAGGACAGCAACCCGTAACAACGGCCCAAACTGGAAGTCAGCCCGCTCGGAGCGCGACCGCATGCCCGCCCGCACCAGACCAAGGGCGCCGGCCACCGCGAGGACCATCATGACGACGGACAAGCCGATCGACGTCAGCGTGCCGGCCACAACAGTCGCGAAGCCGGCGACGCCCCACCCCGCGATCAAGGCGGTTTCGGCCCGCCTTGCACCCGTCCAGACGCCCACGCCAATGCACAGCAAAGCGACAATCACGCTGCCGATCAGCGCGGTTAACTGTGCAAGGTCGGGAATCAAGGACGGGTTCATGCGATCAACCTGTTGGCTCGCCGCCAAATATCACCCGCGGGCTTCAGTGGCACGCCACTTGAACAGCATCTGCCATGGCGAGCACATGGACGGAAAGAAATATGGCGTTTCACGGAGTGCTGAGGCACGCTGCAACGTCCGACCCGCGCGGACTTCAATCGTCGCAATCACATACAAGGACACCAGTCAGCATGGTTCGCCGCCGTCATGGATAGACGCGATTTCCTGAAATCAACGGCCGGCGTGGCGATCGGCGCGTTGGCTGCCCCAAGGCTGTCGTTGGCAGCCAGCAACAAGACGCTGCGCTTCGTGCCGCAAGCGAATTGGCGAATCTCGACCCGATCTGGACAACGCAATATGTCGTCCGCAACGGGTCGCTCCTGATCTGGGACACCCTGTTCGGCGTCAACGCCACGCTGCAGCCACAGCCGCAGATGGTCGAAAGCTTCGAAGCCAGCCCGGACATGAAGACGTGGACCTTCAAGCTGCGTCCTGGCCTGAAATTCCACGACGGGGAGCCTGTTCTGGCCAAGGACGTGGTTGCCAGCATCAATCGCTGGATGGTCCGTGACGCCCCGATGGGCGTGCCGATCAAGAAGCGCACCGACGCGCTGGAGGCTCTGGACGATCGCACCTTCCGCTTCCGCCTGAACCAGCCCTACCCGAAAATGCTGTTCGCCCTCGGCAAAAGCAGCACACCCGTGCTTGTTCATCATGCCCGAGCGCATCGCCGCGACCGATCCTTTCAAGCAGATCAGCGAATACATCGGCTCCGGCCCGATGCGCTTCAGGAAAGACGAGTGGGTTCCGGGCGCCAACGCTGTCTTCGAGCGCTTCGACGGCTATATCCCGCGCCCGGAGAAAGCCAACTGGCTCTCCGGCGGCAAACGCATCAGCTTCGACCGGATCGAGTGGCAGATCATCCCCGACAGCGCAACCGCCGCCGCCGCCCTGCAAAACGGTGAGGTGGACTGGCTGGAGACACCGTCCAACGACCTGATCCCCTTGCTCAAAAAGAATGCCAACATCGCCGTCGACATCGCCGATCCGCTGGGCAATATCGGCTCGTTCCGGATCAATCACCTGTACCCACCGTTCAGCGATGTGCGCGCCCGGCGCGCGGTGCAGATCGCGCTTAGCCAGGAAGATTACATGGGCGCGGTCGTCGGCGACGATGAAACGCTGTGGAAGACACTGCCCGGATTCTTCACGCCGGACACACCCCTTTACACGGAGAACGGCGGCGAACCCCTGAAAGGCAAGCGCGACTACGACGCCGCCAAAAAGCTGCTTGCCGAGGCCGGGTATAATAACGAACCCATAATCCTGCTGGTCGCCACGGATGTCGCGATCACCAAGGCGCAAGGCGACGTGACTGCCGATCTGCTGAAGCGCATCGGCATGAACGTGCAATACGAGGCTCTCGACTGGGGCACCGTGGGGCAACGACGCGCCAGCAAGGAGCCGCCGGACAAGGGCGGCTGGCACATATTCCACACCTGGCATGCCGGCGCCGATTGCGTGAACCCCGCACCCTACACCGCGCTCGACGCCAGCGGCCCCACCGCGTGGTTCGGCTGGCCGAAGTCGGACCTTGTGCAGGAGAAAATCGCGGCCTGGTATGTCGCACCGGATCTCGCGGCCGAAAAGCAGGTCATCGCTGAGCTCAACAAGGCCGCAATGGACTATGTGGTCTACATCCCCACAGGATTTTTTAAGGGTTATCAGGCTTGGCGCAACAACCTGTCCGGCGTTGTCAAAGCCCCCTTCCCAGTGTTCTGGGACGTGACGAAGGCGTGAGTAGGGTTGCCCGCTTGCCAGGGAAGGCCAGGGCCCTGCCCTGGACCCGCAAAGGGGCGGAGGCCCCTTTGATCCCATTAACGGGTTCTAAGCGCCGATGGCCCTTAGCGGGGTCGAGGGGCAGGGCCCCCGCCTTGCCTGACCAGGCCCAAGTCGAATGCTAGCCTATATCGCCCGTCGCATCGCGGCGACCATCCCGGTTGTGCTGCTGGTGGCGCTGTTCGTCTTCAGCCTGCTTTACATCGCCCCTGGCGACCCCGCCGCGATCATTGCCGGCGATCAGGCAACCCCGGCCGACGTCGAACGGATCAGGGCCTCGCTCGGTCTGGACCGGCCCTACCTTGTCCGCTTCGGCGACTGGTTCTGGCACGTCCTTCACGGGGATCTTGGCACCTCGATTTTTACTAATCTGCCAGTCACCCACATGATCGCCCAGCGGATCGAGCCCACCGTCTCGCTGCTGGTGCTGACGCTTATCCTCTCCCTCGGCTGCGCCATCCCGATGGGCGTGATCGCGGCCTGGAAGCACGGAACCTGGATCGACCGGCTGGTAATGATGACGGCCGTCCTCGGCTTTTCCACACCGGTGTTCGTCATCGGATACGTGCTTGCGTATATTTTTGCGCTGCGGCTGGACTGGCTGCCGGTGCAGGGGTTTACCCCGATCGACCAGGGACTGGTGCCGTTCCTGCGCAACCTGATCCTCCCGTCAGTCGCTCTCGGCCTGATCTACATGGCGCTCATCGCCCGCATCACCCGAGCGGCGATGCTGGACGTGCTGTCGCAGGATTACGTCCGCACCGCGAAGGCAAAGGGCGTCGGCCAACGTGGCATCCTGTTCGTCCATGCCCTGAAGAACGCCGCGGTGCCGATCGTCACCATCGTCGGCATAGGCTTCGCCGCGCTGATCGGCGGCGCCGTGGTGACCGAGAGCGTCTTCGCGATCCCTGGCCTCGGCAGGTTGACCGTGGATGCCATTCTGCGGCGCGATTACCCGGTGATCCAAGGCGTCGTTCTGCTGTTCAGCTTCGTCTACGTCCTGGTAAATCTGGGCGTGGACCTTCTTTACACCCTGTTTGACCCAAGGATCCGCTATTGAGCGTTACAACACCCGACAATATCGCACGCGATTATACCGCGGCTCGCGACCTGCCGGCTATCCTGCCGGTTCCGAAGGAGCGCGGACGCATCACCGGGTTCATCTACCGGCACCCGACGATTTTCGTCGGCGGCTTGATCGTCGGCATCATGATCTTCATCGCGATCTTCGCCCCGTGGCTCGGCACCAAGGATCCAACCGCGCTCGCCCCAGCCAAGCGCCTCCGCGAGCCTTCTGAACTCTACTGGTTCGGCACCGACATGCTCGGTCGCGATGTCTATTCCCGCGTCCTGTATGGGTCGCGCGTGTCGCTGATCGTCGGGTTCGCGGTCGCCTTCTTCGCCTCCGTTGTTGGCACATTTATCGGGCTCATCGCCGGGTTCATCCGGGGCCTGGACGCGGTGATCATGCGTGTGATGGACGGCCTGATGTCGATCCCGCCGATCCTTCTCGCCATCGCGCTGATGGCGCTGACCCGGGCCTCCGTGCAGAACGTCATCATAGCCATCAGCATCGCCGAGTTCCCGCGCGTGTCGCGCCTCGTCCGCGGCGTTGTTCTCTCGTTGCGGGAGCAACCGTATGTCGAGGCCGCTACAGCGTCGGGGACCCGCGTCCCCGTCATCATCTGGAAGCATATTCTGCCCAACACACTGGCACCGCTGATGGTGCAGGCGACGTTTATTTGTGCGTCCGCCATGCTGACGGAGTTGATCCTGTCGTTCATCGGCGCCGGCACACCACCGATCATCCCAAGCTGGGGGAACATCATGGCGGAAGGCCGCGCGTTATGGCAGGTGAAGCCTTATATTGTCTTTTTCCCGGCGATTTTCCTGTCGGTCACCGTGCTGGCGGTTAACCTCCTGGGGGATGGCTTGCGCGACGCGCTCGATCCTCGCCTGGCAAAGCGGCTGTAACCGGCGTGGCGCTGCTCGAAGTCGAAAATCTGCAGACCCATTTCGCAACGTTCGACGGCGTGGTGCGCGCGGTCGAGGGTCTATCCTTTCATGTCGAGGCCGGCGAGACGGTCGGCATTGTCGGTGAGTCAGGGTGCGGCAAATCCGTCACCTCCATGTCCATCCTGCGGCTGATCCAGACGCCCCCTGGCAAGATCGCGGGTGCAATCCGGTTCGAGGGACGGGACCTGCTGCAGGCCAGCGAACAGGAGATGCGGGATCTGCGCGGCAACGCGATCAGCATGATCTTTCAGGAGCCGATGACCAGCCTGAATCCGGTGCTGACCGTCGGCCAGCAGATCGGTGAAACCGTCCGCCTGCATCAGGGCATGAACGCCCGGGACGCCGAGGCGAAAGCCGTCGAAATGCTCACCCTCGTCGGCATCCCCGCCCCTGCCCGCCGCGTCCGCGAATATCCTCACCAGCTTTCCGGCGGCATGCGCCAGCGGGTCATGATCGCCATGGCGCTGGCCTGTAATCCGCGGCTGCTGATCGCCGACGAACCCACCACTGCGCTGGACGTCACCATCCAGGCGCAAATCCTTGACCTGATGCGCGACCTGAAGACCCGCCTGGGGTCGGCAATCATGCTCATCACGCACGACCTCGGGGTGGTCGCGGAAATGGCGCAGCGCGTTGTTGTCATGTACGCTGGCCGCAAGGTCGAGGAGGCTCCGGTCAACGAAATCTTCGCCCGCCCCATGCACCCCTATACGCGCGGCCTTCTCGGCGCGATGCCCAAGCTCGGCTCTTCCCTCGGCGAGAACGCCCGCGGCAAGCTCGCGGAAATCACCGGCCTGGTGCCCAGCCTGCGTAAGCCCATCATCGGCTGCGCCTTTGCCGGCCGCTGCTATATGGCCACCGACGTTTGCCGCAAGATCGCGCCGGCTATCGAGACCAAGGCGCCAACCCACAGCGTCGCCTGCCACTACGCCGGGGAGAGAGTGCCGGCATGATCAAGGAACGCGCCCTGCTGGAAGTGAATGGGCTGAAGAAGCACTTCCCCATCCACGGCGGCATCCTCGGCCAGGTGACCGCCAAGGTCTACGCAGTGGACGGCGTCACCTTCGACATCGCTCGCGGCGAGACCCTGTCCCTGGTCGGCGAGTTCGGCTGCGGCAAATCAACCGTCGGCAAGGCCGTCCTGCGGCTGTTCAACCTGACGGAAGGCGAGGTCTATCTGGACGGCGAGCGCATCGACAACATGCGGGCCTACAAGCTGCGCGCGATGCGCAAGCGCGTGCAGGTGGTCTTCCAGGACCCTTTCAGCAGCCTCAATCCGCGGATGAAGGTTCGCGATATCCTGGCCGAACCGCTGATCAATTTCGGCATGGTGCATGGCCGGAAGGACCTGATCGACAAGGTCTCGGCCCTGATGGACAAGGTGCATCTGCCCCGCGACGCGATCGACCGCTTTCCGCACGAATTCTCGGGCGGCCAGCGCCAGCGCATCGGCATCGCCCGCGCCCTGGCGCCCGGCGCGGACCTGATCATCTGCGATGAGGCCGTGTCGGCGCTGGACGTCTCGGTCAAGGCGCAGATTATCAACCTTCTGGCGGAACTGCAGGATACGCTCGGCCTTGCGCTGCTGTTCATCAGCCATGACCTCGCGACCGTCGAGCATCTGACGCACCGGGTCGCGGTGATGTACCTCGGCAAGATTGTCGAACTCGCCGACCGCCGCTCACTGTTCGCCCAATCGCATCATCCCTACACCCGCGCGCTGCTGTCAGCCGTCCCGGTTCCGGACCCGACCGCGAAACGCCAGCGGATCATCCTGACGGGCGATGTGCCAAGCCCGATCAATCCGCCAAGCGGCTGCCGTTTCCATACCCGCTGCCCGTTCGTGTTCGACCGCTGCCGGTCCGAGGAACCGGTCCTGCGCGAGGTCGGCCAAGGTCATATGTCCGCCTGTCATCTGGACGAGGTTCCGGGCGGCCAGGTACTGCCGCACGCGGCCTGATGCCGGGTTATGGATCGTGGGCGCGTCAGAGCCGGGACGACTCCAAGTCCATCGTCAGTGGCCGGCGGTGAAGCAACGCGGTCCGGACGGCCCGCCATGTGGCACAAACGCCGCCGAGGTCCTTGGTAAAATAGTCGTAGAACTCTTCCAGCCAGCGGAGGAACCGGGTCAGGTCGTCTTGTGTGCGGACATACGGGGTGTTGCCGGGCTCCAGTGACGGGCTGTGATAAGTCAGTACCGAAGACCTTGTGCCCCATGCCGGTCATGACCCGCGCCAGACGCTTGGCCTCCTCGATCGTGATTCCTTCTGGTGTCAGCTTGATCCGCTCCAGTAACCCCAGGCGCGCCATGACCGCGGGAATGCCCGTCCACTCACTTTGCCTGCCGAACAAACCGGATGTTACCATGGCGGGCATATTAGCCACTTGTCCGACCATCGTCGCGGACACCGGCAGTTCCAGAATGGTTCGGTCCTGGTCGATCCAATACGGCCGAGCGGTCATGCGGCGGAAGTCCGGGCCGCCTTGACGGGCAAAGTTCCAGCACGGCACGACGCTGCTGTCGGCCTGGTAACCGAAATGGCTCAACATCCGCCCGGTGTTCGGTCCAACGCCGTAGCGGCCGGCTCGGAAAATCCGCGGCGCCTCGCCGAAGACCGCTTCCAGTTCCGCGGTCAGGGCTTGCAGCTTCGCGAACTCCAGCGCAGCGGGCAGATTTCCCTGATAGCTGTTGTGCGGCGATACATATTCCACGAACGGCGGGGTTACCCAGGGATGCAGCTGGGCCCCAATATCGCACACGCCGGCGCGCAGTAGCTCCTTCAGCGGAGCGCGCCCCTCGTCCTGGGAGGCAACGGGGTAATCGACCATATAGGTCGGATTCGCACCGTAACGCTCGAACACCCGATGCGCGAGATGCTGCGAGCGCATCGAGGTCACGTCGGTCGCGGCACGCGAAAACGGGCGGGTCCAATCGAAGTCTTCCTCGGCGTCGACCGTCGTGATCAGCACCGGTCGATCCAGAAGGTCTTCCGGCGCGGGGATATGAAAGGCCGGATCGAGGATGGACGCCCTGGCAGGCAGTGGGTCGGGTTGCTGGTCAAGCTCGTACGGCGGTGCGGACGACGGCACCTCGGTCTGGCGAGGTTCCCGTAGATCCAGCAGCCGTCGCGTGATTCGGCGGACATCGAGCACGGGCGCCGGCATCATAGCGACGGTCAGGTGCAGCAGGTTGGGCAAGGTGCGCTGTTCCTTGAGCGCACTGAACAGCAGGCGCCTGGCAGTCGAGAGATCCCGTTCGAACAACGCCTTGCGGCCAAAATCCGAAATGATCTCGTTTCGCTTTTTTTTGATTTTCTCCGTCGGCAGCGACAGCCGGGAGCCTATGTCGTCAACGTTATAAAGTGACGCGCGCAGGAACCGCTCGGAGTTGGAGGAGATGCCAATCCCTCTGGTGTAATGAACCAGCACATACGGACAGGTGGCAATCCGCCAATCCGAGGCAGCGATCCTGATCCAGAGGTTGTAGTCCTCCACACTGATGAGATCCTGCGCCTCATTAAAGCCGTGCAGCGCTTCGAAAGCGGTTCGCCGGATCAGCACCGAGGAGTTGATGATCCAGTTGCGGTTCCACAAATCCTCGAACGTCAAGACGGCTGGAACGGCGTCGTTGCGATGGTCAGGCAGGCAATGGATCATTCCGACCTGTTGGTCGGCGGCGTACTTTAGCTGGGTACGAAGCTTGTCCGGGAACCACCAGTCGTCGGCGTCCAGCAATGCGAGCCATTCGCCGCGAGCCTCTTTGGCCCCCAGATTGCGTGCCGAAGCGGGCCCGCCATTTTCCTTTCGGATCAGTCGCACTGGCGCTGGCAGGCGGGACGCGACTTCGGCAGTCAGGTCTTTGGAGCCGTCGTCGATGACCAGGATTTCCAGCGGCGGGCAGGTCTGGGAAAGCGCGCTTTCGACCGCCCGGCCAAGGTATGCGGCGGCGTTGAACGCCGGAATGATAACACTAACCTGTGGTTTCACGGCACCCGTCCACGGTCCATTGCCGGAAAAGGCGCAGTATTTCCTGCGTCACGGACATCAGCGCGACGTTCCAGTCTTCGGGCAATTCTGGTGGTTGATCAACAACCTGCCCGTGCCGAATACGATCGGCGGCTTCGCAAAGCGCTTCGCCAAGCCCTTCGACCGTCGGCCGCGCCGCGATGATATTCCGCGAAATATCCTCAAGTCGCTGCCGCGTCTTCGTTGCAAACGTGTTGGTCACTGTAAGACCACCGGACGCTGCCATCTCCAGCACCGGATAGCTCGTATGAGGAGACAACATCGGACACAACAGGATATCAGCGTCGCGAAGTTGGCGGCCATATCCCGCGTAGTCCTCCCACGGAGCCGGGCGCAGAACATGCCCGCCGTACAGATCAAGGTCCGGAAGTCCGCCCCGTCCGCCGATTGCCAGGAACTCCCACCTGCCATCGTCAAAGGCGCCCTGAGCGATCGCGCGCCGCAGCGCCGCCAGACCAAGGCCTAGCATATTTCTCGCATTCGTCGGCCGGCCGTAAAATAACAAACGTCGATGCTGCCGGCTGTTGCGATCCGGGATCGGTGCAGGGTGGAAAAGACGAGCGTCGATCGCCGGCTCGAAAACCAGGGCGCGCTGCGCAAACTCCGGTTCCGCAAATCGCCCGACTGCATCTCTGACGAAATGATCAAAAAGTAGGCGCTCATTAATGACCGGGATGAAATTCAGATCGTATGTTTCCAGCGCCAGGGCATAGTTACTCGACCATGCATGAAAACCCGGCTCGAAGTCCTGAATCAGGTAGAGGAAGGATTTCTGTGCCATGAGCGGCAGAACTGCTTTGAGCTGTTGCGCAGTCGTCCAGTGAGTCGCCACGAAGACGTCGCGGGGACTGATTTGCAGGGGATTGTCCTGCGATCCGGCGAACGCGACGCTTAAGGACGGTGGATAATCCGTTGCCCCGGTAAGTGTAAGCAGATGCTGACGGAACCACGACGAATCACCTTGACCGTCTCGTGTGGTGACGATTCGCACTGGCACACCCGCCCGCGCCAGCTGGTATGCCAGATTGACGATGGTGTTGGGGCCGCCCGTCATGCTGGCAGGCGACAGAATCGGTTGCAGGAAGTTCAGCGCAGGCTGCATCGCCGCGTCCTCGCCGACGCGCACGTACATTGGCGCCGCGGTCTGCACATCCAACAGCCGATCGCGAAAACGCTCCGGATTGGTGAACTGCAGGAGGTTTGCACCGAACCTTTCAGGATCATGCCGCAACAACCGGGCATGGCTGGAGATCTTTCGAAACAGCATCATAGGACTCGGCATGCTCACCTCTCCTCCGCGGACAGCGCCGGGTCACTGTGATCGCGGGAGAGCCCTTTCGTCCGGGCGGCGGAAGAAGAATTATTCAGTGGGCTGCTCCGATCCGTCACCGTGCGGGTGCCGATGAACAACATCGAGATAATCGGCTTGAACGGAGCACGATGGTGGCGATCAATCACCGCATCTCGCTACCGGCACCCGCACCCGGATTCTCCAGGCCAAACCGGCGCCTTGTCTGAGGCTTAGCGACATCGCACCAAATTCAATCCGAGAGGGCTATTCAGCCGGATCCGTGGCTGGACGAATCCCGCCGCCGGATGTCCTTACTCGACGCCTATCCGAGATCATTCGGTTGGACCAGGTCCTACGGCCGGGACCCCATCGCTGAACCGCCCGCCTGTTCGTTTCGTACAACCGCCCCGGACAGGAGGTCTCTGAAATAAGCTGTCGTTTTTGCCAATCCTGCGTCCAATCCGACAACCGGATGCCATCCGAGGGTTGCTTTAGCCAAGGTGATATCGGGACAGCGCTGCAGCGGATCGTCCTGTGGCAGCGGACGATGGACGATCCGGGACTTCGATCCCGTAAGCCTGATCACCCGTTCCGCCAGCTCACGCACGGGAATTCTCATGGGGATTGCCGATATTGATCGGACCAGTGACCTCGGGACCCGTGGCCATGATGCGAATAAACCCGTCGATCAAATCATCAACGTAGCAGAAAGCACGCGTCTGGCTGCCGTCACCATACAATGTGATGTCCTGATCTTGCAGCGCCTGGACAATGAAATTCGACACCACGCGGCCATCGTTCGGATGCATCCGGGGGCCGTACGTGTTGAAAATTCGCACCACCTTGATCTGCGTTTTGTGCTGCCGATGGTAGTCGAAAAACAAAGTCTCCGCGCAGCGCTTGCCCTCGTCGTAACAGGCTCGCGGCCCCAGCGGGTTGACATTCCCGCGGTATTCCTCGGTTTGCGGATGAACGGTGGGGTCGCCGTACACTTCGCTGGTGGACGCCTGCATGATCTTGGCGCCAACCCGCTTGGCCAGGCCCAACATGTTGATCGCGCCGATGACGCTGGTTTTGGTGGTCTGCACCGGATCGAACTGATAATGGATCGGCGAGGCTGGGCAGGCGAGGTTGTAGATCTGGTCAACCTCGATATACAGCGGGAAGGTGATGTCGTGACGCATCAGTTCGAAATTCGGATTGCCTAGCAGATGCGCGATGTTGTCCTTCCGGCCCGTGAAATAATTGTCGACGCAAAGGACGTCGTTGCCTTCGTTCAGCAGCCGTTCGCACAGGTGCGAGCCGAGGAAGCCGGCGCCGCCAGTGACCAGTATACGTTTGCGAGTAAGGTGCATCAGGGCAAAGTCTCCATAATAGCTGTTTTTCTAAATGAGCCAGGACCAAAAGCAAACTGGATTATGAGTCGTTGCCACGCCATACCCGTCGATTGAGACAGCAGATGGCCGCGGGAAAGCCGTGGTCCGGACCAGGAGTGCCTGGCAGCCATTACGCTTGGGTTGATATCATTTTAGTATCTATTGGGACAAAAATGCGCATTGCAGCCGACGACCGTCCAGTAGGACGGCAATGCCCGAGCCATATCAGCATTTTGGTCGACAGCAGGTTCGCGCGTGACTGACACGTCGACGGAACCGCCTTCCATATCAAGACGGGCCGCGTCTGGGGCCGGTTGGATCATCGCCTGGCGGATGGTCTCTCGTAACCTGGGGCTGATCAGTACGCTGATCCTGGTGCGGTTACTGCAACCTTCGGATTTCGGGCTGGTGACCTTGGCGACCGGCCTCATCAACTCGGTCAACTCACTGTCCGCCATCGGGGTGAACGATGCGCTTGTGCGGGCGCCAGCGCTGGATCGCGAGATGTACGATACCGGCTTTACGCTGAACGCATTGCGGAGCCTTTTGACCGGCGTGTTGATCGCTTTGATCGCCTGGCCCGTGGCAAACTTCTTCGGCGATCAGCGGCTTGCGGTCGTAATGGTCGCGCTGGCGGCAGGTTCTGTTCTGCTAGGCGCGATAAATATCGGCGTCATCGATTTCCGGCGTGACATCGCGTTTCATAAAGAATTCACCTTCAACGTGACGGCACGCTCCGTTGCCATTCTGACGACGGTGGTAACGGCGACAATCTGGCATAGCTACTGGGCGCTTGTCGCCGGCCTGCTGGTCATGCGTGTCGTGCAAGTTCCATTGAGCTATCGGATGTCCAGCTATCGGCCACGCCTCAGTCTGCGGGCGTGGCGGCGCATCATCGGCTTTTCGTTGTGGACCTGGGCGCAGACGTTGCTTGGCCAGGTGCGGGAGCGAGCCGATTCGGTGGTGATCGGACGCGCCATGGGTACCCAGTCGTTCGGCGTGTTTGCAGTCGGCGTCGAACTCGGCACGCTAGCCTCAACGGAACTGATCGAACCCATGGGGAAGGCTCTGTTCTCGGGCTTTGCCTCGTTGCACAACGCGGCCGAAGGGTTCGGTAATATGTTCAAGGGCTCAGTCGGGCTCGGCCTCCTGGTCGCCATGCCGACCGGGATCGGAATTTCGATGGTCGCCGATCCGATGGTGCGGCTGATGCTGGGGGAACAATGGCTTGGCGCCGTACCAGTTATTCAGATCCTGGGCGTGGGTGGCATTACCGCTGCGTTCGTGCAGCCCTGCGTCGCGATGCTCAATGCCGCCGGGCGGCCGCATACGGTCTTTTATCTCAGCGCCATATCGACGATCGTCAAGATTATCTTGTTGGTCGGTACTGGTACCTGATCTCGGCCTGCCAGGCGCGGCATTGGCCCTTGCCCTGTCCGGCGCGCTCGACATGGCGTTGTTTCTCAGCAGCACGCTTTATCGCATTAGCGTCTCGGTCCTGGACCTGCTGGCCCACGTGATCAGGCCAGTCGTCGCCTCCGCCGTGATGGCAGGGCTGCTGTGGCACCTGAACATGGCCTGGACACCAAGCCGGGGCGTGTCCATCCCTGGAATTGCCACTGATGCGTTCGTCAGGTCGGCGATTGGAAGCATCTGTTACGTTGTCACGCTGGGCGCATTATGGTTTGTGTCCGGGCGTCCAGACGGAGCGGAACAGTTCGTATTAACAACGTTTTGGCGGCTACGGCGCCGCATTGACGTGCTCAGACGACGCGTGACAGCGTATCATATGACCGAAACGGACAAGTGATGACCCAACCAGCCTCGCCCGGTGCCCGCGGACAACTCCCGCCACCACCCGGGCGCGTTGACTTTCCGTAGACTGGCGCGATATCCGGAGCGAACCTTAAAAACGCGTTCCCCGAACGCTCGGGCCAAATGAAGACCGAGCCTCCTGGGTTCATCCGTCAGACGGCGGATCGTACCGAGGTCAAAGGAGTTTGGATGCCGTCTATGCACATCCTGATCTATGAGCCCTCGAAGGGCGGCCATCAGATGGTCTACATTCGATATATTCTCGACAGCATCGTCATAAACGTTGCCAATCCGCGCGTGACGATGCTGATGACGCCGGCGGCCGCCGAACACCCGAATGCCCGGCAGGTTCTCAAGGATTTCGCTGGCCTCGTCACACTGCGGCTCACGCCGGACGTATCCGAAAGCAATTATCTGTTCCGCAAGGTCGACCCATTTTATGATTATCAATGGCGGAACGTAGAGGCGTTCGCGCGCGCCTTTAGCGAAATCGGTCCCGAATCGGTTGATTTTGTCCTTCTGCCCTATCTTGAAACCATCGGTCTGCTCCACCTTGGGCTGAGGCCGCGTCTGTTTGCTGGAAAGCCCTGGGCTACCATCTCAATATCAATTAGATTCCATTACCATAAAGTGGGCATATCGGCGGATCGTAACGCTTCCGACCTTCTTCAGGCGCTGTTTTTTCGTCGCGTTCTCGGTGATCCTTCCTTAACGTGTTTCGGAACAATTGACCCGTATCTCGAGCCGGCGATTAAAAGTCCCAAGATCAAATATTGCGCAGCGCCGGGCACGCCGCCCGAGTCGACCACAATGTCGGACGCCCGGGCCGCTTACGGCCTTAGGCCGGAAACTGTCGTCATCGTCGTGTTCGGAATCATCGACCGCCGGAAGTGCATCGATGTCCTGCTCGAAGGCGCCGCTCGTGTCGTTCCCGACCTTGATTTGACAGTGCTGCTTGCAGGTCCACAAAATCCGGAGCATGTCGGTGCCGCGCTCAATAGCCAGGCAGCCGATACGTTGCGCAACCACGGGCGGCTCGTGGAAGCCAATCGATATATAATCGCCGGCCGCGACCCGGAACCAATCAGCGCGGCAGATATCACCTGGGTGTTTTACGAGCGCAAGTTCGTCGCCAGCAGCAGCGTAATGGTCCAATCCGCCTTGTATCAACGGCCCGTCATCGTTCGCGACTGGGGTGTACTTGGGCATCAGGTGCGGGAACTTGAATGCGGAATAGCCATCCCATCCGGTTCACCGGACGAAGTGGCCGCAGCGTTGACCCGCCTCGCGCGTGACCCATCTTTGCGGACCGAGATGGGGCGCAAAGGCGCCGCTGCCTTCGCGGAAAGCACCCCGGAGAACTTTGCGCTCCCAATCATCAACGCGATAAGAGCCAGTCGACCGACCAGACCGTGCGATCAAATGTCTGCCCAACCTGGAACTTTACGATGAACCCTCTTTTTCTCGGCCTTGGTCACACCGTCGCAGACGCTGTCCTGCCCGAGAAGCGCGTTCCGGAACTTGCCCTTGCACTGAAGCTGCGACGGTTGTTCGCGGCTTATCAGATCAACACTGTGATTGACGTCGGCGCCAACCGCGGACAATACCGCGATTTTTTGCGCTACCGGGTCGGCTTCAAAGGCAAGATTGAATCGTTTGAACCGCTCCCGGATCTGGCACAGGGTCTCCTGACTAAGGCGAAGGATGATAACCAGTGGTCAATTCATCCTTGCGCTCTCGGCGCCAGGGTGGGGAAAGCAGACATAAACGTGATGCAAGAAACAATGTTTAGCTCGTTCTTAACCCCTCGGCCTGTCGGAAATACGCGGCTGGACAACAAAAATACAGTTGTAAACATGATCTCTGTACCTGTTCGGCCATTGGACGAGGTGTTCGAAGGTAAAGGAGACTTTCAGAAAACGTACCTGAAGCTCGATACGCAGGGTTTCGATCTCGAGGTGCTTGAGGGTGGGGTGCGGACAATTGCTTCGGTTCGGGCGCTACAGACGGAATTATCATTCAAGCCATTTTACGAAGATATGCCACACTACAGTGAATCGCTAAAAATGTTCGAGAAGCACGGTTTTTCTGTATGTGATTTGTTTCTAGTTACAGCAGACGGAGCACAGCATGCGATGGAGTTCGACTGTATTTTGACCCGGTGAAACAACGACAACCGCCGCCCTCTCGGTTAACCTGCTCCTGCATCTCTTTCGCTTAGGGAACCATGGCGAAACGTCCGCACATTTTGATTTACGAACCGGAGGCCACAGGCCACCAGATGGAATACCTCCGGCACTTGCTCACCGGGATTCAGCAGAACGTCACGCATGTAGCCATAACGCTGCTCACCACCGCCGAAGCAGCCGACCACCCAAACGCCCGCAGGCTCGTACAGGACTTCTCCGGTCTTGTAACACTTCGCATGGCGCCCGCGACCACAAAGGTTAACCCGTTCTTTCGCGCCATCTCGGCGTTCTATGAACGTCAGTGGCAACAAGCCGAAAGTCTGGCGGGCGCGCTGGACGAAATTGGCGCTGCGAACATCGATTTTCTCATCCTGCCGCATCTGGAATCGATCGGCCTTCTGCAACTCGGTCTGCGGCGAAACGCCTTTCGCGGCATCCCATGGGCCACGATCGCAATTTCGGTCCGGTTCCATCATCGCGCCAGCGGCATCCAGGGTCCAACCTCAATTGTCGACGTTCTTCAAGGCCTGTTCTTCCGCAAAGTCCTCCGCGACCCTGCTCTGGCCTGCTTCGGCACCATCGATCCATACCTGGCGCAATCGGACCGGTTCCCGAACGTGGCGCATTGTCCCGACCCCTGCGCAATACCGGCATTGACCAGCAGGCAGGACGCACGCGCAGCCTACGGTATCCCGCATGATGCCTGTGTCGTGGTGGTCTTCGGCTTCATCGACCACAGGAAGTGCATCGACACTTTGCTGCAAGGCGCCGCTCTGGTCAGTCCTGACCTAAAAATTACCGTGCTTCTGGCTGGCCCCCAGCATTCTCGCGACCTGGCTCAGGCGCTCAGCAGCCAGGCCGCACGCACGCTGCGCGACCGCGGCGCGCTGATCGAGGTGAACCGCTTCATTCTGAGCGGACAAGACATCGATCCGATATCCGCCGCGGATATCTCCTGGGTGTTTTACGAGCGTAATTTCGTGGCCAGCAGCAGCGTCGTTGTTCGCTCCGGCCTGTCGCGCCGGCCAATGATCGTTCGGCGGCAGGGCGTGGTCGGCCGTCAGGTGGAAGACCATCAATTCGGGCTGGCCGTTCCAACCGATGATCCGGACACAATCGCAGATGCTCTGACGCGCCTCGCCAAGGACCCCGACCTGCGCCGGCAAATGGGCGAAAATGGCGCACGCGCCTTCGCGCAGAATACGCCCGAGAACTTCAGCAGGCCAATTGTCGACGCGATAAACCGCACCCTGGAAACGCGGGACTCGCGCGATCAACCGAAGCCCCGCGGTCTCACCCCCGCCCGCAGCCACGTCACCAGCGAATAAATATCGAAAACCGGCACCCCAAGCGCCGCCTGCAACGCCGCCGCATAAGGCGGCATGTTCGTGCACTCCAGCACAACGGCCCCGACATCGGGATGTGCCGCCATCAGACGCCGTCCAGCCTCCAGAATGTCCTGCTCCGCCAGCCCGACGTCCATGTCCTGCTTCTCCCCCAGGATCAGCACGCGGAAGAATTCCACCCCATCCTCCGTCCCGACAAACGGCGTGTCCGCCGGTACTCCCGCGGCTGCCAGATGACGGGGCGTCAGCGAACCCGCCGACACCGTGACCACGCCCACCCGCTTGCCGGGCGGCAGCAGCGCTTGAACCCACGGCACCTGCATCAACGCGCTGGTTGCCACCGGCACGCCGGCATGGGCCGCCAGCTCCTGCTGGAACAGCGACAGGAATCCGCAGTTCGTGGTGATTGCCTCTGCCCCCAGAGACACCAGATCCGCGGCCGCTTCCAGAAACGCCGGCAACAACCCCGCCGCCCCCTGCAGCACCACCTTCTCCGGACTGGCGCCCCGCACCACGCGATACAGCACAGGAAACGGCCACGTCTCCGCATTCCCCATGTCGCCGGGAATCCGAGGAAACCGCGCCTCCAGCATCAGAATCCCCAACGGCGCCCCGTATATCGCCTTCCCGCCCTGCGCGATCCGCCCCATCCTTGCCCCCAGACCCGAACCCGCCGACAATACGCACCGCGCGACACGGAAAGGAACCGTCCATGGCCGATTACCCCTTCAACCAGTCAGACCTCGATGTCCTGACCCAATGGGATACCCCCACCATCTGCAACGGGCTGGAGATTACCAATCCGGAGCGTCGCGCCTTTGGCTACACGGTCGAGCCGATGGTCTGCATCGACCCGAAGGCCAAGCCGATCGTCGGCCTTGCCCGCGTCG
Source organism: uncultured Pseudomonadota bacterium (assembly GCA_963819005.1). Taxonomy (GTDB): domain Bacteria; phylum Pseudomonadota; class Alphaproteobacteria; order Acetobacterales; family Acetobacteraceae; genus Rhodopila. Next base: position 604,766 of record CAWFUL010000015.1, on the reverse strand, counting down.
GCATGATCCGCTCCACTGAGCCGCCCCGTGGCAAGGTGACCGACCGCGCCGACTGGTACGACTACGTCGCCCGCACCGACTTCCCGACGATCGCCATCATCCAGGACGTCGACGGCCGCATCGGCTACGGCGCCTACTGGGGCGAAGTGCAATCGAACATCCACAAGGCCCTTGGCTGCCTCGGCTGCGTTACCAACGGCTCGTTCCGCGACATGGACATGTGGGCCAGCGGATTTCAGATGGTCGGTGGCCGCATCGGGCCAAGCCACGCCTGGGTCCACATGGTCGACTTCGGCAAGCCGGTGAACATCTTCGGCATGCAGGTCGGCCATAACGACGTCATCCACGCCGACTACCACGGCGCCGTCGTCGTCCCGGCCGAAGCCGTCCGCAAGTTGCCCGCCGCCATCGACCTCGTGTCACGCCGCGAGAAGGTCATCCTCGACGTCTGCAACGACCCAGCGTTCACCCCGGCCAAGCTTCGTGCCGCCCTGAAGCGGTCAGGCGAGATCCACTAGCGCCGGATCCTTCAGCGATCGTACAGCACGCGGATCACCACCATCCACGGATAGCGTGTGTCCAGCACGCTATCCGGTGCGTCCGCCAGTTTGCCGTCTGGCGTCACGGGCACGTGCTTCATCGTGACAGCGTCATCGACATTCCCACCTACAACACTGATCTGCCCCGGCTGCTTGGCAACGACAATGTCGCAATGCCCCGGGAAGTGCTTCGCGGGCAGACTGTCGTATGTCAAAGGACGCTTAAGCCGCGACTCGCAGATTAGGTCCCCCAGCATTGGCGCATACTCGTCAGGCCGTTCCGCGGTGATCGCCCAGCCGGAGGTCTGACCCAGCTTCTGCTCCATTGCGATATTAATATAGATGTAGTGAGACGGCGCGTAGGGGAACCGAGGTCCCGCCCCCGCCGTCCGCATCACGTAGCTGATGAAGGCCGCCGACCACGCGTAATAACCGTCGTGCCGCCCGTCAAACTCCTGGCCGTTCTCATCGTGCATGCCGGTCCATGCCGCCTGCCGGGCATCGGCATCCTGCCCTAGCCACCAATATTCGCCGACCCGCTCCCAGAACCCAGGGAACCGCTCCGGCTTCTCGTCATCGGGCACCGGCGGCCGGGAGTCCGGCGGATCGTCATCCACCAACTGCCCGAAAAGCCGCCACTCCTGCGTCGCAATCGCCACCGCATCCGCCCGGGTGAAGGGTTCGTACTGCATCCGTGCGAACGGCGGCGCATGACTTGCCTGGCTGATGTACTGTCCACCGATTGGCTTCGTGATCGTTCCCTCGATCTCCTGAGACTTCTTTGTGGATCCGCACCCAGCCAGAACAGCACACAGCGCAAGCGGCAGAAGGCAGCGTCGAACCCAAAGACGGACCCGAGGATTCGAGCAAAGCGGCATTTGATCCAGAAACAGCCTCAAACGATGAGATAGACAGGCGGCGGCTGGAGGGGCGCCAGCCCGCAGGCAATCCAGTCAGAAATCCACCCATCAGGGCTTTCCGCCGAACCTGTCCCTAATTAGCCGCCGGCCTGTGTGCACCGCAACATTCCGATTGCGGGCGCAATCGGAAAAATGACGGTGTTGCATAGAAATGACAGCGCGCCGTGCACGACCGCACGGGCGCCTGTCGGACTCTCACCCGCGCGGATGGATGTGAGTAATCTTCGACCCCTCCAGCCCAATCCCCGCCATCAGCCCTTGCTGGCCGAACGGGAAGGCATAGACGTCCTGCGTCAGGGTTGTGCTCGTCAGGCTGGCGGCCACGCCCTGGTCGACCACGACCACGCTCGGACCGCTCCCGATCGACCAGCCGTCGCTGCTTTGCAGATATTGCAGCGCCGAATCAGACATGAAGAACAGCGCATAGCTGAACCGCTGAGCACCGGCCTGCAGCCCGAACGACGCGGCCGCGATATTGTAGTAGCCGCTCGTTTTACCGCGCTGAATCAGCGCGCCGTCACCGCCCTGACCACCAATGATCAACCCGGCCTTGATTATGCTGGGGAACACCAGAATAGCCTTCGCGTGCCGGCCAAGCTCGCGCGCCTTCGGTTGAACCGCATACAGCCTTTGCAGCGCAATGTGAGCGTCCTGACTGATCTGGCTTGCCGATGCCGCCTGCGCCGGATGAGCGGTGAGCGTCACGGCGCCCGTCAGACCCGCAAGGCTGCCAAGCAGCGAGCGTCTGTGTATGTTCATTGTTTTAAGCCCGTTCATGGTTATCAACGCCTCGTCTTGTCACGCATTCAAATCGGCCGCCATGGAATTTCACGAGGCTCGCTCTATTAGCAAGATGAAGCGAAACCGGCGTTGATTGGCATCAATAGATATGCCGCGGAAGATCGTGCGGTCACCAAACGAGCCTGGAACATCGCGCCCGGGCCATCGGACCACCGCCCGGCGCAACTCAGGGGGCACCATGTCTCCTTCCTGCCACACCGACGACAATTGGTTGGTGGATCGCGGAGGAAGACAATACCAACCGTATCCGCATGCCCTTGTGGTCCGGCCTGGAAGGCCCCTGCATGCGACCAATTGGCCCGCTCAGCGCCCGGCCCAGACAGCAAATGACGCGCTGCAGCAACGCGTTTGGTCCCACAATGTAACGCAGTGCATCAAATCCAACAAAAGCAACGCCTTGGAGAGTAACACCGGGCAACAATCATTGATTCGTCGCGACGTCGCCGTCCCGCTAGTTAGACTGACGTAAGACGTGGGACTTGCCCAAATGGACGGATTCGCAAGATTGTCGCTTGCCGATAGTGAAACCTTCGAATGGCGGCAACGCACATTGAAGACCGCGATTGATTGCGTCGGCGTCGGCGTTCATTCCGGCCGAAGGGTCAAGCTGACCATCCGCCCGGCCGATGCCGGACACGGAATCGTTTTCCGCCGCACCGACCTCGGCCGCGCCATCGCCGCCCGATTCGACAACGTCACCGACACGCGTCTCTGCACCGTCCTTGCCGACCCCGCCATGCCGTCCGCCCGGGTCGGAACAGTCGAGCATATCATGGCCGCCCTGGCAGGCGCCGGAATCGACAACGCCTTGATCGAACTCGACGGCCCGGAAGTCCCGATCCTTGACGGCTCCGCGGGCCCGTTCCTGTTCCTGCTGGACTGTGCCGGTTCGACGCTTCAGGACGCGCCGCGCCGCGTCATCGAAGTCCGCCGCCCAATCCGGGTATCCGCCGGGGAGGCTTACGCCGAACTTCGTCCTCTCGGCCCGATCGCACGCGCAACGCAGCCGGTCCTCGAACTGGACCTGTCGATTGACTTCACCGCGGCCGCGATTGGCCGCCAGGCCTGCTCATTGCGGCTGACGCCGGACAGCTTCCGCCACCAGATCGCCCAGGCCCGCACCTTTGCCCTCGCACCGGATGTGCAGCAGTTGCAGGCCGCCGGCCTTGCCCTTGGCGGCAGCCTGGATAACGCGATCGTGGTCGACGGCGCGTCCGTGCTGAACCCGGGGGGCTTGCGGATGGCTAACGAGTTCGCCAACCACAAGATGGTTGACGCCGTCGGCGACCTGGCACTGGCAGGCGGTATCCTGCATGGCCGGTTCATCGCCCATCGCGGCGGCCACGCCCTGAACAACCGCCTGCTGCGTGCGTTCTTCGCCGACGCGTCCGCCTGGCGGGTGGTGTCCACCGAACCGCTGTCGGTCGCCGCATAGCGCGCGAAAGCCGGAGCCCGCCGGCCAATCGCACACCGGTATTCTCCGATTTCGCCGACATGATATAAGCGCGCCGATGAACCAAAATCGCGCCCTTTCGATCTGCTTCGCCGTTGCCGTTCTGCTGGCACTTCCACTGCTATCGGCGTGCAGCAGCGACAGCGACAAACCTGCGGAGGTACCGGTCGCCTCCGTCGAGGAACTCTACAACAACGGCGTCGACGCCCTCAACGCTCGGCGGTTTTCTACCGCCGACGACCAGTTCAACCTGATCCAGCAGAACTACCCCTACTCATCCTGGGCCGTGAGCGCCCAACTGATGACCGGCTACTCGCTGTATTTGCAGAACAAGTACACCGACGCGATCGGCACGCTGAACCGCTTTATCCAGCTGCATCCGGCACACCGCGATATCGCCTACGCGTATTACCTGCGGGCGTTGTGCTATTACGAGCAGATCGCGGACATTCAACGCGACCAGAAGGGCACCCAAGAGGCAATGGCGGCGCTGCAGGACGTGGTGAACCGGTTTCCCGACACCTCCTACGCGCGCGACGCCAAGCTGAAGGTCGACCTGTGCTTCGATCACCTCGCCGGCAAGGAAATGGAAATCGGCCGCTATTATCAGAAGCAGCATTTGTATGAGGCTGCGATCGGACGCTTCCAACGCGTTGTGGACGACTACCAGACCACCAACCATGTCCCCGAGGCGCTGCACCGCCTGACCGAAATCTACCTCGCCCTCGGCCTGAAGGACCAGGCCCGCAAGACCGCCGCGGTCCTCGGCTACAATTACCCGGGCAGCTCGTGGTACGAAGACAGCTACAAAGATCTGATCCACGATCACGTGACAGACGCCGCCGGCGCGCCGACCGACGAAGCGCCGCCCGGCTTCTTGTCCCGCGCCTGGCACTCGGTGTTTTAACATCGCCGCGCCGTCATATAGTGACGCGCGATGCTGACCGCCCTTTCCATCCGCGACGTCGTGTTGATCGAACGTCTCGACCTTGCGTTCGACCTCGGCCTGACCGTGCTGACCGGCGAAACCGGCGCCGGCAAATCCATCCTGCTCGATAGTCTGGGCCTCGCGCTGGGTGCCCGCGCGGAAAGTGGGCTGGTGCGCAATGGCGCCGAACAGGCCTCCGTCACCGCCTGTTTCACGCCGCCGGACGGTCATTCCGTCGCCGCCATCCTGGACGAACACGGCCTCGAAGCCGAAGACGAAATCGTCCTGCGCCGCGTGGTGACCAAGGACGGCCGCTCCCGCGCCTTCGTTAACGACCATCCCGTCGGCGTCGGACTGCTGCGCCGCATCGGCGGCCTTCTGGTCGAAGTCCAGGGCCAGCACGAACAAATGAGCCTGGCCGACCCCGCCAGCCACGCCGGACTGCTCGACGCCTTCGGTGTCCCCGCCGACCTGCGCCAATCCGTCGCCACCGCATGGCGCGACTGGCAACGCGCCACCGAAGCGCTGTCCATGGCCCGCGAAGCCATCGCCGCGGCCGAACGCGACGAGGAATACCTGCGTCACGCCGTCGACGAACTCGCCACCCTCGCGCCCCGCCTCGACGAGGAAGACCACCTCGCCCAGGAACGCCAACGCCTGCAGCAACAGGAACGCCGTGCCGAAGCCATAGGCGCCGCCCTGTCCGAACTGACCCCGAAAGACCGCCGGACCGCCGGCCCCGCCGCGGCGATGCGTGCCGCGTCCCGAGCATTGCAGCGCCTTGCGCCCACCGGGCACGCCGCGCTTCTGCCGGCCGCCGGCGCAAACCCGGCCGAACCCGCCATGGCCGCATTGGAACGCGCCGAGGAGGCCCTCGCCGAAGCCGAAACCCTGCTGACCCGCCTCGTCGCTGAAGCGGACGTCGACCCTCGCCTGCTGGAACACGCCGAGGAGCGGCTGTTCGCCCTGCGCGCCGCCGCCCGCAAACATGGCGTCGCCGTCCCCGATCTGCCGGCCCTGCTGGACACCTTGTCGACCCGCCTAGCCGCATTGGAGACCGGCGCGGCCGAGATCGTCGCGCTGGAACAGGCCGCCCAGGCCACGCGCGCCCGATACCTTTCGGCAGCCGCGGACCTGTCCGCCGCGCGCACCTCGGCCGCGACGAAGCTGCAGAAAGCCGTCTCCCGCGAACTACCCCCGCTGCGCCTCGACAAGGCGCGCTTCTTCGTCGAGTCCGAACCGCTCCCCGAAGCCGCCTGGGGTCCGAACGGCATGGACCAGGTCCGCTTCCTGATCGCCACCAACCCCGGCCAGCCGCCCGGCCCTCTGGCCCGCGTCGCGTCGGGCGGCGAGCTCTCCCGCCTGATGCTCGCAATGAAGGTCGTGCTGTCCGCCGGGTCCGCCGTCCCGACCCTGGTGTTCGACGAGGTCGACTCCGGGATTGGCGGCGCCACTGCCGCGGCCGTCGGCGAACGTCTGGCCCGCGTCGCCGAACAGCTCCAGGTGCTGGTCGTCACCCACAGCCCGCAAGTCGCCGCCCGCGGCGCCGCCCATCTGCGCGTCGCCAAGGCCGCCGCCCGCGACCGCACCGCCACATTGGTCGACATCCTCGACCACGCCTCCCGACGCGAGGAAATCGCCCGCATGCTGGCCGGCGAGATCATTACGGAATCCGCTCGCGCCGCGGCGGATGATCTGTTGCGCGGACAAAGGCCGCTACTGGTATGACCGACACGCCGGTCGAATCGCTGACCGAAGAAGAAGCCGCCGCCGAACTCGCGCGTCTTGCCGAACAGATCGCCCACCACGATGCCGCCTATCACACCCACGACGCGCCGGAGATCACCGACGCCGACTACGACGCCCTGCGCCGCCGTAACGCCGCGATCGAGGCGCGCTTTCCCGCACTGATCCGTCCCGACTCTCCGTCGAACCGCGTCGGTGGCGCGCCCGAAGGCGGCTTCGCGAAAGTCCGCCACCGCGTCCCCATGCTGTCCTTGGACAACGCCTTCGACGCCGCCGAATTCGAGGAATTCTGCGCCCGCGCCAAACGGTTTCTTGGCCGTACCGAACCGCTGGTCTTCGTCGCCGAACCCAAGATCGACGGCCTGTCGATCAGCCTGACATACGAAAACGGACACTTCGTCCGGGGCGCCACCCGCGGCGACGGCACAGAAGGCGAGGACGTCACCGCCAACCTCCGCACCATCGGCTCCGTCCCCAACACCCTGCATGGCAAAGCCCCGGCCCTGATCGAAATCCGCGGCGAGGTCTTCATGACCAAGGCCGATTTCCTCGCGCTGAACCAGGCCCAGGCGGAAGCCGGAGCAAAAATCTTCGCCAACCCCCGCAACGCCGCCGCCGGCAGCCTGCGCCAGTTGGACGCCAGTATCACCGCTTCCCGCCCGCTGTCGCTGTTCGCCTATGCCCAGGGCGAAAGCAGCGAACCCGTCGCCGAAACCCACTGGGATTACCTGGATCAACTGAAACACTGGGGTTTCGCAGTCAATCCTTTATCGAAACGTCTCGGCAGCGAGACCGACGCCGAAGCCTTCCATGCCGGGATCAGCGTCGCCCGCTCTGGCCTCGGCTACGACATCGACGGCGTCGTCTACAAGATCGACGATCTGCACCTGCAACGTCGCCTCGGCTTCGTCGGCCGAGCACCGCGTTGGGCCATCGCCTGGAAATTCCCTGCCGAACAGGCCACCACGGTCCTGAACGACATCCGCATCCAGGTCGGCCGCACCGGCGCCCTGACCCCCGTCGCCGAACTCGAACCCGTCAACGTCGGCGGCGTCCTCGTCGCCCGCGCGACGTTGCACAATGAGGACGAAATCGCCCGCAAGGACATCCGCGTCGGCGACACCGTCGTACTGCAGCGCGCCGGCGACGTCATCCCGCAAATCGTTTCTGTCGTACTCGACCGCCGACCCGCCGGCTCCACGCCCTACGTCTTTCCCGACATCTGCCCCGCCTGTGGCAGCCACGCCGTCCGTCCCCCCGGCGAAGTCGTCCGGCGCTGCACCGGCGGCCTGATCTGCCCCGCCCAGCGCGTCGAACGCCTGATCCATTTCGTCTCCCGCCCCGCCTTCGACATCGACGGCCTCGGCGAGAAAACAATCCAGGAATTCTACAACGAAGGCTGGCTGCACGGCCCGCGCGACCTGTTCAAACTGCCCGCCCGCGAGGCCGAAATCGCCCAGCGCGAAGGCTGGGGGAAACTCTCCGCCCGCAACCTTGTCCGCGCCATCGAGGCGCGACGCACCGTCCCGCTGGACCGCTTCATCTACGCCCTGGGTATCCGCCGCATCGGCGCCACCAACGCGAAACTCCTCGCCCGCCACTACAGCAGTTTCGCCAACTGGCGCGAGCAGATGCTCGCCGCGACCACCATCGGCTCCGACGAGCGCCTCGCCCTCGGCAGCATCCTTGGCATCGGCCCGTCCATCGCCGAGGAACTCGCGGAGTTCTTCGACGAACCCCGCAACATCGCCACCCTGGATGAACTCGCCGCCGAACTGACCATCGAAGACGCCGTCGTCGAACAAGGCCGCCGACAGCCCCATAGCCGGCAAGACCGTCGTATTCACCGGCACGCTGGAAACCATGACCCGCCCGGAGGCAAAAGCCCGCGCCGAATCCCTCGGCGCCAAGGTCACCGATTCCGTCTCAAAGAAAACCGATATCGTCGTCGTCGGCGCCGACGCCGGCTCCAAGGCCCGCAAGGCGACAGAACTGGGGGTGAAAACGATGACCGAAGCCGAGTGGCAGGCGCTGGTCGGTTGATCCGCCGGTTACCTGGCTGGTCTATAGCCCGCCGGTATCACGAACAATGACTCCGGTTGTTGCTGGATGGATATGTCCATCAGGAAGTCCACGTGATGAACGCTCCGCCCATAGACACCCTCATCATACTCACGGCGGACCATGATGCCGGACGCCGCCAGCCAGTAGTACCCGCCCGCATCCCACGCGCCATCCGCATCAAAGACATACTTCGTCGTCTGCATCCCTTCTATCGGCTGGACCGCCCGCTTCACCGCGCCATTCTCCGACAACGACCGAGCGAAGAAGCGGCGAAAGAGTTCGTCGTCCATGGGAAGGACGAGGTAGGTATGGTTCGCCATCAGAAATACTTCTGTCTGGGTCTGCAGATCCAGGATCGTCGTGCTAAACCCGTTGGCGCCGTCGATACGCAACCGTCCGTTCGCATAATGGATCGTCTGCCGCAACTGCGACGCGTCCGACTGCTGCACCGAAGTGGCCGAAAACGCCACGTTCGGCAACACCACATCGCCATCAGCCCAGGCTGGCCAACCCATCAGCACAACCAGCAAGCCAATCAAATAGCGCATCGGTTTTTCCCAAAACCAGCAGCTCCGTAGACAACTCCGCCCATTTTGTTGCGATGTCAACCAGATCCCGCGGTCCTGACCATCATGTGATCAGCCGGCACCCTGAACGACATCCCTTGCCTGATCACGGACCCGTGCCCTACGTCGGCGCCATGATGGCCAAGTCCCATGTCGTTGTCGGCGCCGCGACCTGGATCGCGACCGCGCCCCTGCTGCACTTCCCTCCGTTCGACGCCATCAGCATCGCACTGGCCGTGGCCGGCTCGCTGCTTCCGGACATCGATCACCCGCAATCCTGGGTCGGACGCCGCACACGCCCCCTCTCCACCATCCTGGCCGGCACGCTCGGCCACCGAGGCATTACCCACTCCGCTTTGGCGGTCATCGGCCTGTCGCTGCTGCTGGTCCACGCCGGATACCGCCGTAGCCTGATCACCGCCCTGGCAATCGGCTACCTGTCCCACCTTGCCGCCGACATGCTGACCCCCCGCGGTCTCCGCCTCGCCTGGCCCTATCCGAAAACCTGGGGCCTGCCCCTGTGCCGCACCGGGTCACCGGCCGAGGGATTGATCGTCATAACGCTGACTGGTTTCGTCCTGTGGTGGGCACTCGCGCACGGTCACGGCGGCCAGCTGTTCACACCCTACTGGCCATATCACCAATGAAACGCATCATCCTGCTGGTGATGGGGATACTGATCGTCCTCCAGGCCGCCGGCAGCCTGCCCGTTGTGACCGACAACCAGCCGCTGCGGATGGCCGCCGATGGACGGCCGGATTTCGCGTCAAATTATGGCCTGGCCCGCTATGTTCAGAATGTCGCGGACAATCTGCCGAACGCGACCGACGACGCCGGCAGCGACATGCTACTGTTCGTGACCTTCTCGGGTGGCGGCAAGCGATCCGCGGCATTCGGCCACGGGGCCCTGCGCGGCATGCGTGATGTGACGATGCGGCGGCACGACGGATCGACCGTCAACCTGCTCAACGCACTCGACTACATCGCCGGCGTCTCCGGCGGCAGTTTCCCCGCCGCGCACTACGGCCTCTATCGCGACCGCAGCTTCGATACCTTTCCCAAGGAGTTCCTTTACCAGGACATCAACGCCTATATCTGGGGCATCTATCTGCTGCCGTGGCACTGGGGCTGGATCGCCGATCCGAGGGTCGGCACCAACGACTTCATGGCCCGCGTCTACGACCGGCTGATGTTCCACGGCGCCACGTACGAGGATCTGGCCAAGGTCGGCCGCCCCATCGTCTCAATCAACGCCACCGACATCACCAACGGCACGACGTTTCCAATCCTGGGCACCAATTTCGGCCTGATCTGCTCCGATCTGGACAGTTTCCCGATCGCGCGGGCCGTCGCGGCCAGCAACGGTTTTCCAGGCCTGTTCAGCCCTATCACCTTGCGCAGCTACAACGAGCGTTGCCAGGGTCGTCGGCCGCCGCTGGCCGCCGCGCCATTCGCGACGCTGCCCGAAACCGAATCCGCCGCCGCGCGCCGGCGCGAACTCGCCCGCCTTAACAACATCTATGCCAACCCGGACCTGACCCACTACGTCCACCTGATGGACGGTGGGATCGCCGACAACCTCGCACTCCGCGCGCTGCTCAACTTCTTCATCGTTTTCGAGGCCGAAGGCGACCTGTTCCGCCGCACGGCGCTCACCACCAGGCGCGTTCTCGTCATCAGCGTGGACGGCGAGGCCGCGACGCCACCTTCGCTTGGCCAGCAGCGCGTGGTCGGAGGCCTGCTCTCGATCATGTCCGCCGCCTCCGGCACGCAAATCGATGCCTACAACTTCGAGACCCTGGCGCTGGCGCGTCAGCAGGTGCGTGACCTTGCCGACCGCATCCGAATGGCCCGCTGCGCCGCCGGCAAGATCATCAATGGCCGTCCATGCGAAGACGTGCGCGGCGACCTTGTGCACCTGTCGTTGGCGAACATAAAAGACCCGGCCTGGCGCAACCGGCTGTCCGGTATCCCCACCGGCCTGACCATCCCCAGGGCCGATGTCGACGCACTGCTGCAGTATGGGGAGGCTCTGGCGCGGAACAACCCGACCATCGCCAAGGCCGCGGCCGAAGTCGATTTTCCGCCGCGCGGCCCGGTGATGATCACCGCCCTGCCGCCCCAGCCGCCGCCATACCTGCACGCCGAACACGAACCGTAACCGAGGCGGGCTGACACCGAGGCCGGAGCCCGACCTTGGCAAAACCCTTGCCCCCATCCCCCGCCTGGGCTACACGCCCCCGCTGCGCCGGCACCCCTGGAGGCCGGCGTTTCTTATGCAGGAGCGAACATGGCCAACGTTGTTTCAATCGAGGCCGAGGTACGCGCGCGCAGCGGTAAGGGGGCGGCGCGAGCAACTCGGCGTGCGGGCAAGGTGCCCGCGGTTATCTATGGCGGCAAGCAAGAGCCCAACCTGATCGCCCTCGACCCCCGCGTGGTGATCCGCGAACTCCACCGCGCCGGCTGGCAGTCCCGGCTTTACGAGATCAGCGCCGGCGCCGAACCGATCCGCGCCCTGATCCGCGGCGTGCAGTTTCACCCCGTCTCGGACGCGCCGGAACACGTGGATTTCCAGCGCCTCGTGCCCGGCGAGCGCATCAAGGTGTCGGTCCCCGTCCATTTCGAGAATGACGGCATCAGCCCCGGCATCAAGCGCGGCGCCGTGCTCAACGTCGTGCGCCACGCCGTCGAGGTCTACTGCGATGCCGACCATATCCCGGAACAGTTCACCGCCGACCTCGGCCCGTTGGACTTCAACGACAACGTCCGCTGGCACGACCTGAAGGGCACCGAGACCGTCAAGCCCGTCATCGATCGTGACTTCGTGGTCGCCACCGTCGTGCCGCCGACCAAGATCGAGGTCGTGGCCGAACCTGGTGCCGCCGCCGCCGCGGCTCCCGCCAAGGGCGGCTCCAAGGCCCCGGCGAAGGCTGCTGCCAAGAAAGGCTGACCATCATGGCCCAGCTCTGGGTCGGCTTAGGCAATCCGGAGCCTGGGATGGCGGCCAACCGCCACAACATCGGCTTCATGGCCGTCGACGTGATCGCGACCCGCCACGGTTTCACGCCGTGGCGGCGCCGCTTCAAGGGCCTGACGGCCGAGGGCACCATCGCCGGGGAGAAGATCCTGGCGCTGAAGCCCCTGACCTACATGAACGCATCGGGCGAGTCCGTGCAGGAAGCCGCCGCCTTCTACAAGCTGCCCACCGAAGCCATCACCGCGTTCCACGACGAGCTTGACCTCGCCCCAGGCAAAATGCGCGTCAAAAAGGGCGGGGGCGCCGCCGGTCACAACGGCCTGCGCAGCATGGACAAGATGCTGGGCTCGCAGGACTACTGGCGCGTGCGCCTGGGCATAGGCCATCCCGGCTCGAAGGAGCGCGTCCTCGGCTACGTGCTGGGCAACTTCGACAAGGACGACCGGACCTGGGTGGTGCCGCTGCTGGACGCCGTCGCCGATGCCGCCGATCTGCTCGCACTGGCCAAACCGGCCGACTACATGACCAAAGTCGCCTTGCTGACACAGGAAGTTCGGTAACATGGGTTTCAACTGCGGCATCGTCGGGCTGCCCAACGTCGGCAAATCGACCCTGTTCAACGCCCTGACAGCCACCGCCGCGGCGCAGGCGGCGAACTATCCATTCTGCACGATCGAGCCGAACGTCGGCCGTGTCGCCGTGCCCGATCCCCGCCTGCAGGTCCTGTCCGACATCGGCAAATCCCAGAAGATCGTCCCAACCTCGCTGGAATTCGTCGACATCGCCGGCCTCGTCCGCGGCGCCTCCAAGGGCGAGGGCCTCGGCAACCAGTTCCTCGCCAACATTCGCGAAGTCGACGCCATCATCCACGTCCTGCGCTGTTTCGAGGACAGCGACATCACCCATGTCGAAGGCTCGATCGACCCGCTGCGCGATATCGAGGTCGTCGAAACCGAACTCATGCTGTCCGACCTGGAAAGCCTGGAACGGCGGCTGATCCAGTCGCAGAAACGCGCCAAAGGCGGCGACAAGGAAAGCATCTCCGCTGTCGCGATCATGGAACCGCTGGTCGCCGCGCTGCAGGAAGGCAGGGCCGCCCGCACCGCCATCCCGCCTGGTGAGGAAGAAGCCGTCCGCCGCCTGCAACTGTTGACCTCCAAGCCCGTGCTGTACGTCTGCAACGTCGAGGAAGCCTCCGCCGCCAGCGGCAACGCCTTCTCCGAACGCGTCCGCGCCTGGGCCGCCACACAGGGCGCACCGACCATTGTCGTCTCCGCCGCCATCGAAGCCGAGGTATCCCAACTGCCCGAAACCGACCGAGGGGAATTCCTGGAAGGCCTCGGCCTGACCGAAAGCGGCCTGGACCAGGTCATCCGCGCCGGCTACGGATTACTTGAACTGCTAACCTATTTCACCTGCGGACCAAAAGAAACCCGGGCGTGGACCATAACCAAGGGCACCAAGGCCCCTCAGGCCGCCGCGGTGATCCACAAGGACTTCGAGCGCGGCTTCATCGCCTGCGAAACGATCAGCTACGACGACTATGTCACCTACCGCGGCGAGCAAGGCGCGAAGGAAGCCGGCAAGATGCGGATCGAAGGCAAGACCTACATCGTGAAGGACGGCGACGTCCTGCTGTTCCGCTTCAACGTATAGGGTGCCTCACCGCCCCTGAAACACCGGCTTCCGCTTTTCCAGAAACGACTGCGTAGCCTCCTTGAAATCCTCGCTGTTCTCAGCCTCCCGCTGCATCGCGTCCATCCGAGCCTCGTCGCGCTGCGCCCGCTCCAGCCCCAGTTGATTGATGAAATACTTCGACGCCTTGATCGACAGCGGCGCATTCGCCGCCAGCGTCTCCGCATAGGCGACCGTCACCGCCTCCAGTTCGTCCGCCTCAACCACCCGGTTGATCAGCCCAACCCGCAGCGCCTCATCCGTCTTCAGCCGCCGCCCCGAGAACATGATATCCTTCGCAACGCTCGGCCCCACCAGATCGACCAGCGACTTCAGCCCCGATGGCGCATAGGCAATCCCCCGCAGCGCCGCCGGCACACTGAATTGGGCATCCGAAGACGCGAACCGCAGATCGGCGTTCAGCGCCATCCCCATTCCGCCGCCCAGGCAATACCCATAGATCATCGCGATCAGCGGCTTCTCCAGGTTCAGCATCGCCAGCCGCAGCTTCTCCGGCGCCTCCCGCGCCCGCCGCGCCGTCTCCGCATCCGCGCGAGTCTTGTCGAAACTCTTGATGTCGCCACCGGAAATGAACGCCTTCCGCCCCGCGCCGCGCATGATCACCACCTTGATCGCAGGGTCCGCCTCGTAAGCCTCGATCACGCTCAGAGCATCCTCGGACATCCCCGGCGACAGCGCGTTCAGCTTGGTCGGATTGTCCCAGATCAGCCAGCCGATCCCCCCAGTCGTTTCGGCGCCAACCAGTCCAGATGTCAGCTTCATCGCGGTCCCCCACCCTCTCACGTCAGAACGAACGAATTGACGCGATGCGCCGGACAGCGTCAAGCGACCCAGGCCATCGTTCGCACCACGGAGCGCCCATGCTATCCAGGGCCGCAAAGGAACATCGCGCGATGTCACCGTCCAGAACGATCACAGTCTATACCGACTACAAGAGCCCCTACGCCTACCTCGCAAAGGACCCAGCCTACGAACTGGCCCGCGAGTTCAACATCGAACTCGACTGGCGCCCTTACATCCTCGACATCCCCAGCTATCTCGGGTCGGCCCGCCTGGACGCCGCCGGAAACGTCCTGGAGGAACAGCGCAACGCCCACCAATGGCGCCGCGTGCGCTACAGCTACATGGACTGCCGCCGCCAAGCCCGAAAACAGGGCCTGACCATCCGCGGCACCCAAAAAATCTGGAATTCCACCCTCGCCGCCGCCGGCATGCTGTTCGCCCAACGCGCCGGCGCCGGCGTCTTCCGCCGCTACCACGACACTGTCTTCGAACGCTTCTGGCAGCGCGCCCTGGACATCGAAAGCACAGAAGCGATCGGCGCGATCCTGTCCGAATCAGGCGCCAACGCCACCGCCTTTCCAGCCCAGGCAGAAACCCTGCAAGCCGAAGTCGCAACGATCAGCCGAACGGCGGAAGCCGATGGAGTCTTCGGCGTCCCCACCTTTGTGGTAGGTGGCGAAATCTACTGGGGCCGCGAACACCTGCCGGACATCCGCGAGATCCTGACGCGCGGATAGGCGTCCTCCCGGCACAGGAGGACGCCCTCGTCTCAGTGCAGCTTATAGAAAGCCTTCGCGCTGCCGCCCATGATCTGCCCCACCGTCTCCGCGCTGGCATTCCCCAACAGGTTCCGCACCATCTGCGGCGCCCCCGGGAAGAACCCATCCGGATGCGGATAATCCGTCGCCCACAGGATCTTCTCGGGACCGATATGTTCGGCCAGCACCTTCAAACTCGTCTCCACCGGCTCGAACGCAATCCAGCAATTCCGGGCAAACAACTCGCTCGGACGCGTCTTCAGCCCGGAATCGTTGAAGCCCACGTCATCGAAATGCCGGTTCATCCGATCCAGCCAGCCGGCGATCCATCCCCCGCCGGACTCCAGGAATCCAACCCGCAGCGTCGGATGCCGCTCCACCACGCCGCCCCATATCACCGCCAGGCAGGCCATCATCATTTCCATCGTGTGGCTGACGATATGCCGCGCCCCGCGCCCCTCGAACCGGTCCATGCCCACCTGAGGCATTCCCGCCCCCGCGCCCTCATGGAACCCGACCGCCAAGTCCAGCTCTTCCACCGCCGACCAGAACGGCTCGTACATCGGCTGGTCGATCATTTTATCACTGTAAGGATTTGGCCGGATGAAAATCCCCTTCATCCCAAGCTCGCGCCGGGCAAACCGCATCTCCTCGATCGCCCCGTCCACGGACTGCAGCGGAATCATCGCCACGCCAAACAACCGGTCCGGGTAAGGCGCACAATAATCCGCAAGCCACCGGTTATAAGCCCGCGCAATCGCCCCCGCGAGCTGCGGGTCCTTCACCGCCCCGCAGAACAGCCCGACACTGGGATAAAGAAACGCCGCATCGATCCCATCCATGTCCATGTCCGGGATACGGGCATGCGGATCGAACCCGCCCTTGCGCCCCTGCTCATATTCCAGAGCATCATCCACCACGACCCCATCCCGGGCGCCGACCGCACCCAGCGCACCCATCCCCTTCTTGCTGCCAAGCACCTGATTCTCCAGCAGCAACCGCTCTTTACCGTCGCTGTCGCGGATCAACCTTGGCGCCCGGTCACGATATTTGGGATCGATATAATCATTCCAGAGCGTCAGTGGCTCCAGAATATGCCCGTCAGCATCAACAACATTATAAGCTCGGCTCATGGCACTCTCCCTGTGTTTTTCTTGTAGCCGCCAAAAGCCTCGCACCATGCCGCGCGGCGATCAAGAGTCACAAAGTCAGATACCGTCCCCGAATCGTCTCCTCCTCCGCCCGGAACACCTCCGGCGACGCCCCATAAACAATCCGACCCTTCACCATGATATGCAGTTCGTCCGCCACCGCCTCCGCCAGCTTCATGTTCTGCTCGATCAGCAGAATCGTAACACCCTCATTACAAAGCCGTTTTATCACCGCAGCCAGCTCCCGCACCACCAAAGGCGCCAGTCCCTGACTAGGTTCATCCAGCAGCACCACCCGAGGATCACTGACCAGCGCACGAGCGATCGCCAGCATCTGCTGCTCGCCACCCGACAACTGCCAGCCACGATTCCCAGCCCGTTCCCGCAACGAGGGAAACAGGTCCAGCAACCGTTCCACGGTCCAAACCTTCGCCGGTTTCCGTTCCCCCACCCGGATATTTTCCAGCACCGACAGGTCGGGAAAGATCAGCCGCCCCTCCGGCACATACGCCACCCCTGCACGGGCCACCAGATGCGGTGCCCACCCCGCGATATCCCGCCCGTCCAGCAGCACCCGCCCCGATGTCGGCGGCACCAGCCCCATGATGCTGCGCACCGTTGTGGTCTTGCCCACGCCGTTCCGCCCCAGCACCGCACCGATCCGTCCCACCGGCACAGCCAGATCCACACCTTGCAGCACATGACTGGCACCGTAATGAGTATTCAGACCCTCGATCCGCAGCATCAGGCATACCCGCCCAGATAAGCCGACTGCACAGCCGGATCAGCCTTCACCACATCCGGCACGTCGTCCGCGATCACCGAGCCCCGATGCAGAACGGTGATCTTCCGCGCCAGCTTGAACACCACCTCCATGTCGTGTTCCACCAGCAGAACGGTCAGCGACCCGTCCGCCAGCAACCCCGCCAGAGTCTCCACCGCCGTCCCCGTCTCCTCCACCGACAACCCCTGAGTCGGCTCGTCCAGCAGCAGCACCCTCGGCCGCTGCGCCAGCGCCATCGCCACCTCCAGCAGCCGCTGATCCCCATGCGACAGAAGCCCCGCCGGACGCCCCGCCACGCCACCCAGCCCCAGCCGCTCCAGCGCCTCATCCCCGCGCCGCGCCGCCTCGGCAAACACCGACCCGCCACCCCAGGGCTGCCACCGCCGAGCCAGCCGCGCCTGCGCCGAGACCCGCACATTCTCCCGCGCGGTCATCTCCGGAAACAATGACGTCAACTGGAACGTCCGCGACAACCCGCTCTGGCAAACCTGATACGATGACAGCCCCGCGAGCGAGCGCCCCTCGAAACGAACCTCTCCCGAGGTCGGTTTCACCACACCGGTGATCAGGTGAAACAAACTCGTCTTCCCCGCCCCGTTCGGCCCGATGACCGCCCGCACCTCACCCGCCTCGATCCGCATCGTCACGGCATTGACCGCCAGCAGCCCGCCATACCGCTTCGTCAGCCCATCGAGTTCCAGCAGAGCCATCAGCGGCGCGCCCACCGCCGCGTCAGCAGCCCCCAAATCCCCTCCGGCGCGAACATCACGAAGCCGATGAAGATTGCCCCAAAGAACAGCGCCCAGGAATCCGTCCACTGGCTCAGCAACTGCTGCACCAGCATGAAGAACACCGCGCCCAGGATCGGCCCCAGCAGCGTCCCCTGCCCGCCCACGATCACCATGATCAGCACCTGGCCGGAGAACAGCCAGAACAGCAAATCGGTGTTGGCGAACCCCGCGAACGGCGAATAAAGCGCCCCCGCCAACCCTCCGAGTGCAAACGAGATCGCCACGATAGCGATCTTGTAGAACCGCGTATTATACCCCAGCGACAGCATCTTCGCCTCGTTCTCCCGGATGCCCCGCAGCACCGCCCCGAACGGCGACCCAACCAGCGACCGGCAAAACATATAGCCGCCGGCTAGACAAATCAGCACCAGCTCGTAATACCCGATCTTCGTCTCCAGCACCGTCATGCCGAACGGCCCCGCCGTCCGAGGAATGCCCGCCAATCCGTCCGAGGCTCCCGTTACTGCCGTCCACTTGAAAGCAATCGCGTACAGCAACTGCGCAAACGCCAGCGTCAGCATGGAAAACGAAACACCCGTCGCCATCGTGCAGACCCACGCCACACCGATCGCCACAATGCCCGCCAGAACCGACGCCGCAACGATCGCGAACGGCAAAGGCATCGCCGTGTGCAGCAGAAAATACCCCGCCCCGTAAGCCCCCAGCCCATAAGCCGCCGCGTGCCCGAAGCTGATCAGCCGCGTGTAGCCCACCATCAGGTCCAGGCTCATCGCCAGCAGCCCCAGGATCAGCGCCTCGGTCAGCAGAGTCAGCGCGAATACCGGCAGGACCAGCGGCGCAGCCGCCAGCACGGCCGCCGCCACCAGCAACAGAACGGGCATCAGGCCTCCTTGCCCAGCAACCCGCCAGGCCGGATCACCAGCACCAGCAGCATCAGCATGTACATCGCCGCCAAGGCGAAATCGGGGAAGAAATAATCACCGAATACTTTTACGAAGGCTACGAGCACAGCGGCAATCAAGGAGCCAAGAAAACTGCCCATCCCGCCGATAATCACGATCACGAACGCATCGATCACCGCATTCGCCGCCATTCCCAAAGAAGCCGTCACCATCGGCGCCGCCAGCACGCCCCCCAGCGCCGCCAACCCACACCCAATGCCAAAGATCGCCGAGCGCACCAGGTTCACATCCACCCCCAGTGCATGAACCATCTCCGCATTCTGGCTCGTCGCTCGGATCAGCAGCCCCAGCCGGGTCCGCTCCAGGAACTGCCAGATCGCCAGCGCGACAACGACACCCGCCGCCGCGAGGAACAGCCGATACACCGGAAACGGCTCGTCAAACACGAACACAATGCCGGAAAACACCGCCGGCACCTTGATCTGCAGCGCCTGCACGCCCCACGTCAGGCGTATCAGCTCCTCCAGAATCAGCGTCAGCCCGAACGTCACCATCAGGAACGAACTGGCATCACGCTTGTACAACCGACGTAACAACCCAATCTCGAACGCCGCCGCGATCCCCCCCGCCACAACCGGAGCAATCACCAGCGCCGCCCAGAAACTGCCGGTCAGCCGCACAGCCGTGAAACCAATAAACGCCCCCAGCATATAAAACGTGCCATGAGCGAAATTGACGATCCGCATGATGCCGAAGATCAGCGTCAACCCAACGCCCAGAAAGAACAGCAAGGCCGCCTGGGAAAACGCGTTCAGACACTGAGTAACCAGAAACGGAACCAGATCCATCCGGCGTCAGTCAGTATACGTCATCTGATTACAGGCCGGAGTTACCTTGTCCGCCGGGTACGTCGCGATCACCTTCGGATAAGGATTCCCAGCCCCGTCCTTGTCCACACGAGCGATAAAGCCGGGTTCCTCCGCCTGATGGTCACAGGCCCGCATGACGATCGGACCCTTCACGCTGGTGACATGCAGTCCCTCCAGCGCCGCCCGCAGCTTCGCCGCCTCGATACTGCCCGCCTTTTCGATGCCCGCCTGCAGCACGGCGCAAGACTGGTACTGATCCCCCTCGAACATCCAAGGGACTTTGCCGTACTCCGCCTTCCAGGCCGCGACAAAAGCCTTGTTCTCCGGATTATCCAAGGTGTTCGGATACCGCGTCCCACCAACCAGACCAAGCGCCGCGTCGCCCACGGCAGCCAGCGACATTTCGTCCACCTGCTCCGTCAGCAGCTGCACCTTGTCGCCAAGCCGATACTGCTTCGCCTGAGACAGAAACGCCGCATAGTCATCCCCTGCCAGCACCAGATAGACCCCGTCCGCCCCGGACTGCCGAATCTTGGTGATGTAAGTGGAAAAATCCGTCGTCCCGATCGGCGAGAAAACCGCGCCGACGAAATTCCGCCCCGACTTTTTCAGTTCGTCCTGGAACACGTCCATCGAGTTGTGGCCCCAGGCATAGTCCATGCCCAATCCATAGAAGTTCTTCAGCGGCGAATCCCGCAGCCACAACGCCACCGCACGGGTTCCCATCGGGCCCGAAACATTCGGCCGGAAGAAATTCGGCACCAGCGATTCCGCGGTCAGCCGCCCATCGCCATTGTCACCCGAAATAAAGATCGTGTCCCATTCCGCCAGCTTGGGCACCGTCGCCAGCGCCTCGTTCGACGCCACGATGCACGTCAGGATGCGAACCCCCTCGCGCTCCACCATCTCCTGCGCCTTGCGTACGCAGGTCGCCGGATTGCCGCCGGTATCCTCGACGATCAACTGGATCTGCCGGCCACCCAGCAAGCCGCCCTTGGCATTCACCTGCTTGGCCCAGAACTCGCAGGCGCGGCGCATCTGCGCCCCGATTCCTCCAGCCGACCCGGTCAATGCGACCGGCATGCCGATCTTGATCGGCTCCGCCGCCCCAGCCGAACGAACCGCCGCCGGCAAAGCCGCCACCGCGGCAGCCTGCAAAATCCCACGGCGCGATACGCCACCACGAAATGACATTCTTCCCTCCCGACGCCCGCGCTTCTACGCGATGACACCGGGAGTCTAGGACGAACGACGCCTCAACGGCAATCCTCGGGGGTCGATGCTCAGGCCGCCAGGTGCGCCCGCAGATCGTTATTTGTCCGGTGATCCCCCGCCATCCACCGCGCCAGTTCGGAGTGTGCATCCGCCCGCCGCAGTTCATCGATCTGCGCCGCGTTCGGCAGATCCACCGTGAATTCCACGATCAAACCATCCGGCGAGGTGCAGTAGATCGACCGGCAGTAACCGTGGTCCGTCTCGCGCACCGGCTCTCCGGCGGCCTTCAGCCGGTCCACCAGTTCCGCATAGGTCCCATCGCTGACCTTGAACGCAACATGGTCGAAGTTCTGGATCTCCGCCGGGACCGCCGGCTGGCACTTCTGGTAAACCTCGTCATCCGCGAACGAGAAGAACGCCAGCGCCCCGCCGTCCCCCAGACTATAGAACGTGTGGCAGAACGAGACCTCCCGCTGCACCCAGGGGCTGAAATGCCGCTCGCACCATGTCGCGGTCAGGGGGATGCCCAACAGGTCCTCGAAGAACACGCGGTTCTTCTCCTGGTCCTTCACGACATAGGCGTGGTGGTGCAAACGCTGCGGCGGGTTGGACAATAGCGCGGCCATCGTACGTCCTCCTGGTTGATTACCGCCCAGGATGCGGCATCCGCGGCCAACTCGCAAGCCAGGCTATGACTTCATCGGCGTCAGGTGCGACAGGAAGATTTCCGCGCACGCCCGCCAGCTATACCGTTCGGCGTGCGCGCGGCAGGCGGCCCGGTCTGCCGCCAACGCCGCCAGCGCCGCCGCCCGCAAATCCTCTGACACTGCTCCGATCTTCCCGTCCGCGTTGAACAACACATCCTTCGGACCGGTCACCGGATAAGCCGCCACCGGAGTCCCGCATGCCAGCGATTCCAGGATCACCAACCCGAACGTGTCAGTCAGGCTGGGAAAGACAAATACATCGGCACTGGCATAGGATCGAGCGAGTTCCTCGCCATAACGCGGGCCGGTAAAGGTGACTGATGGATAGTCCCGTTGCAGCTGCGCCAACTGCGGGCCGCCGCCCACGACGACCTTTGATCCCGGCAGATCAAGATCCAGAAACGCGCCGATGTTCTTCTCGACAGCCACCCGACCGATATAAATGAAGATAGGCCCTGGCAGATCGGTAAAGTCTGTCCGCCCGTATGGCTGGAACAACCCCAGATCGACACCCCGGGTCCACGGCCGGATATTCCGGAAACCACGCGCGGACAGGTCGTCCCGCAGCGACTGGGTCGCCACCATCACGCCCCGACCGGACGCATGGAAACGCCGCATCCAGGCATAGATCGGACCGACAGGGATGCCGAAGCGCGCGTTGATATACTCCGCGAACCGCGTGTGAAACGCCGTGGTAAACCGGTAGCCGTTGCGCTTCGCCCAGCTTCGCGCCGCCAGCCCCAACGGCCCCTCGGTCGAGATATGCAGCGCGTCCGGATTGAAGTCCTCGATGATCCGGACCAGCCGCCGCTTCGGCATCAGCGACAGCGCGATATCGGGATAGGTCGGGCACGGGATCGTCCGGAAGCGGTCTGGCCCAACGACCTCCACCACATGTCCCATCGCCTGAAGCTCACCCACCACGGTCGTCATCGTCCGGACGACCCCGTTCACCTGAGGCTTCCAGGCATCGGTGACAATCATGATGCGCCGGAGGGCTGCCGTTGGCAGCCTTTCCTCGCGAACCGCGCCGTCGGAAACGGGCAGGGCGTCAGGCAGGTTGCGCCACCGGCAACCGATTCGGCTGGAAGAAGGACAAGCTGTTCAGCGCGGCCCAGTCGATCAGTTCCAGACGTCCGTCATGATGCTCGACCAGGGCCGTGCAGCTTTCCACCCAGTCGCCGTCGTTGAGATAAAGGATGCCCTGAACCTCCCGCATCTCGGCATGATGAATATGGCCACACACCACGCCATCGAAGCCGCGCCGCCGCGCCTCCGCCGCAAGTGCGGTCTCGAACCGGTCGATCGCCTTGACCGCTTCCTTCACCTGCCGCTTCAGCCACATCGATAACGACCAGTAAGGATAGCCCAGCTTGCGGCGGACTGCGTTGAAATAGCGGTTGATGACCAACGCAGCCGTGTAAGCCCAGTCCCCAAGCAAGGCCAGGAACTTCGCGTAACGCACGACGCTGTCGAATTCGTCGCCATGCATGATCAGCAGGCGCTTGCCGTCAGCGGTCGTGTGCTCCGATTCACGCCGCATGCGGATGCCGCAAATCTCCAGTCCGATCGGCAGCCAGTTGCGAAACATCTCATCATGATTGCCGGGGATATAAGTAACGTCGGTTCCCGCTCGGGCGTGCCGGACGATCTGCCGCAGCACGTCGTCGTGACTTTCGTCCCAGTACCAGGACTTCCGCAGCCGCCAGCCATCAATGATATCGCCAACAAGAAACAAATTGTGGCAACTGGACCGCCGGAGAAAATCCGCAAGGAAGTCGCTGCGGCAGCCCCGGGTTCCTAGATGCGTGTCCGATATGAAAATGGTTCGGTAGTCGGGATTGGCAGGCCGGTGCGACCCGACGGAGGACATTGCGTTCATTGCCGATCTTTCATGTCCGGCGCAGCACATACTCTCTGCGCCGCGTCGCGGAAGTGAAGATTCCATGACGACCAGGCGCTTCATCAATAATATAAAAAGTCATGCGAAGGTAACGGAAGTGACACGCCAATGAGACGATCGCGGGCTACACATCGTATTTTACCTGCAGGCTTTGATCCGATTCGAATTCAATCATCCCGTATGTGCCCCCGATGGTAATCATCTTCAATCCGGTGGCCGGGCGGCGGCGGGCTCACCTCCTGTGGCGCGTCCTCGATGTCCTTGTTGCCAACGGGGTCCGGCTCGATCTGGCAGAAACCCACCGCCCAGGCCACGCTCAGGAGCTGGCGCGCGAGGCCGTGCACCGCGGCGAAAAAATGGTCGTGGCCGCGGGTGGAGACGGCACCATCGCCGAGGTCGCCAACGGGCTGATGGGCACCCCGACCCATCTTGGCGTCATCCCCCTCGGCACTGCGAATGTCCTGGCGCATGAACTCGGCCTGCCGTTTTCACCCCGTGCGGTCGCCGCTGCCCTCGCCTTCGGCCGTACCTGCCAGCTATGGCCCGGCCAGGCAAACGGAACCAGCGGCTCTCGGTTGTTCGTGCAAATGATCGGCGTCGGCTTCGATGCCCATGTCGTCCAAAACCTGCCGTTCCCGCTGAAGAAGATCTTCGGCAAAGGCGCCTACGTGATGCAAACGGCACGCGAACTGTCGCGCTACCGCTTCCCGTCAATCCGCATGCGAATCGACGACGAGGAAACCGAGGCGGCGAGTGTCATTATCAGCAAAGGACGGTTGTATGGCGGCCGCTTCCTCTTGGCCGCCGACGCCACCCCATCAGAGCCCGGATTCTCCGTTGTGCTGTTCGACTGGTCCGGTCCGGCCGCCGCGCTGTATTACGGCGCCGCCCTGCCGTTGAACCTCCTCGGCAACGCGGCCGGGGTGCGACAGATGCGCGCAAAACGAATCGACTTCCTGCAGAACGAGACGGTCCCCGCGCAAACCGACGGCGACTCTGCCGGCTGCGCCCCTCTCTGGGTCGGCGACGCCCCTGGCCCCATCCGTATCGTGGCCGGCTGATTTCTTACCGCTCGAAGATCGTGTCAGACCCATCCGAGCGGTAAGCCACCGTGATCGGCTTCTTCGGCAAGGGGCACCGCCGGTAAGGCAAAGGTGACCCAGACACCGCCAGCGCGTGCGCCCGCGCCGGTAGCGCGACCAGCAGCACGAGCAGAAACCCGATCAGTCCGAGCGGCCGCCGCACGTCGTATCTCCAGCTTTGGCAGTATCCGCACTGAGCGCTCACGGAACTGTGAAAAGTACCCATGAAGTGGCCGGCTGCCCCATTGGCGGTTGGCTTACGCGACCGCCACGGCCTGCCGGAGGCGGCGGCGATACCGCGCTGTCGCCAGTCCGACCATCGGCACGCCAACCATGGTCAGCATCATGACCACGACCGCCGCGGGCAGGATGCTGTCAGATTGACCACGAGGAATGCGCGGACCGTCTCGACATAAGCCCTACCCATCAAGACCAGATGCACCGTCGGCCAGCCAGAGTAGCGGCAAGCAACATCCGGACCCGCCGCACCGCCAGCACCAACGCGGACAGCGAGGCGGCCATCATCGCGATCGCATACACCGTGCCAGCGCGCCGGTGCGGCGTTTTGGGGCGAACACATCGATCGCAGGCGTCCAGCCCTGCGCGATGCAGCTTGCCGCCGGACCGGTCACCGGACGACCTGCTCGATGCCATTCTGGGCCTCTCTCACCGCGATCAACTGTCAACTATCGTTGTCGTTGAATCTGTCAACCACTCTTGTCATAAAGCTTCTGCAAGCGCATCGTGCGCGTAGAAAGATCTGGTCGGAGGTCACCAGCCTATCGGTCCAGCCAGAAAGCGGAGACGACATGCCCGCGCCGATAGCAAGTGTGTTCAAGACCCGAACTGCCGCAAAGGCGGCCGCGGCTGATCTGCAGACGCGCGGCTTCGCCGATGACGCGATCCATCTGGTCACCAAGCCGACCAGAAAGCCGCCATCAGCCGTTACACCGTCCGACCCGGTGCTGACATCGATCCTGAAGGCCGGTGTCCTTCCAGCCCACGCTGCAACCTATGCCGAGTGCGTCTACGAAGGTAAGGCGCTCGTCGTCGTTCACCCGCCATTCGGCCTGGCCGCCAGCGCCGTGAGCGCCCTTCAACACCACAAACCTATCGAGGTACACATGCCCGAAGCTGAATCGACATCAATTCCCCAGAAGACCGGAATCGACTGGACCAGCGCCACGCCGCTGTCTTCGTGGTTGGGCTGGAAGGTGCTGCTGAACAGCCCGACGCCCCTGTCGGACTGGATGAACAAGCCAACCTTGAAGCCGGACCCCGCGTCATCGCCCACGCTGGACAGCATCCGCAAGCAGTCGTCCGACCCCACGCCGCTGTCTTCAAAACTCGGCTGGCCCGTGCTGTCCAGCGATGCGTCCCCGCTCTCGAAGAAATTCGGGTGGAACCTGCTGAGCGACAAAGCCACGCCTTTGTCCGACAAATTCGGCTGGAAGGTGACCTCCGACGACCCGCACCCTCTGTCGTCGAGGTTCGGCTGGCCGCTACTATCGAAGAAGTAGCCCTGCCCAATCAAGGTTCCCGGATAGCACGGGCTGCGGCACAGTCCGCGGCGTGATCACCAGCATCGCGCCGCGGCATTCCGGGCCTATTCCAGGGCAAAGCCAACCTTGAGCGTGACCTGATAACGATTGACCTTGCCGTCCGCGATGTTCCCGCGGATCTGCGCGACCTCGAACCAGCCCAGATGGCGAAGCGAACCGGAGGCCTTTGCGATCGCGCCCTCGATCGCCTTCGATATGCTGGTATCCGAGGTCCCAACGATCTCAACCAGCTTGTAAGTTGTTTCGGACATTGTGCTTCTCCCTGTGGGTGGTCCCTTGCCTGCCAGGCCGCACATTGTTCTGTCAGGCGATGCCCGCCGTGCGATCTCAGCCAGCGGCCGGTCAGGCCAACGGCACTCTAGCCGAAATCCCCTGCCGAAATCCGTTCGCTCGGAGCTTTCTGAATCACGGCCTCGCGATCGATCGCTTTCCGCTGGCGGGCTACAAAACCACTTTCAAACGGCGCAGTTCCACGGCTGAACCGCGCCTCGCCGCACGTGGCATCCGACTTCGGGCTGCCCGGGCCCCGGTTGGCACGCCGCCCAGCCATTCGCGCGTATAACTTGCCTGCCGCCGCCGGAGCCGCTAACCGGACATCCGGCGTCGCGGCACGACGCCGCACCACACACAGGAGACTTTGAATGGCTTACAGGGTCGCGGTTGTCGGCGCCACAGGGGCAGTCGGACGCGAGATGCTGAAAACCCTGGCAGAGCGCAACTTCCCGATTTCGGAGGTGGCGGCGCTCGCGTCCGGACGCTCCACCGGTTCGGAAGTCTCCTTCGGCGAGAAAACGGTCCTGACGGTCAAGAACCTCGACACGTTCGATTTCACCGGCTGGGACATCGGCCTGTTCAGCCCCGGCGCGTCCGTGTCGGCCATCCACGCGCCGCGCGCCGCGGCCCAAGGCTGCGTGGTCATCGACAACACCAGCCAGTTCCGCATGGATGCGGACGTCCCGCTGGTGGTGCCAGAAGTGAACCCGGCCGCCCTGCGCGGCTTCGCCAAGCGGAACATCATCGCCAACCCGAACTGCTCCACAATCCAAATGGTGGTCGCGCTGAAGCCGCTGCACGACGAGTTCAAGATCAAGCGCGTCGTCGTCTCGACCTATCAGTCGGTGTCCGGCGCCGGCAAGGAAGGCATGGACGAGCTGTTCAACCACACCAAGTCCTCGTTCGTGCATGAACAGAGCCCGCCGCAGCAGTTCACCAAGGAAATCGCCTTCAACTGCATCCCGCACATCGACAAGTTCATGGATGACGGCTCCACCAAGGAAGAGTGGAAGATGGTGGTCGAGACCAAGAAGATCCTCGACCCCAGGATCGCGGTCTTCGCCACTTGCGTCCGTGTCCCGGTCTTCATCAGCCACGCCGAATCAGTCACTGTGGAATTCGAGAACCCGGTCACCGCCGGCGAAGCCCGCGCCGCCCTGCGCGACGCACCGGGCGTCGAGGTCGTGGATGTCCGCGAGGACGGCGGCTACATCACGCCACTGGAAGCCACCGGGGAGGACAGCGTCTTCGTCAGCCGCATCCGCAAGGACCCGACCGTCCCGCACGGCCTGTCCTTCTGGTGCGTGTCCGACAATCTGCGCAAAGGCGCGGCCCTGAACGCTGTGCAGATCGCCGAGACGATGATCGCGATGAACCTGCTGGCCCGAAAAGCCGCCTGACCAAGTCTCAAAGAGCGGCATAACCAAGTCCGGAAACGGCGGCGCGATCAGGTCCGGAAAGGCCGGAGCGACCAGGTCCCGGATGGCCAGCGCGAACAGGTCCCGCACATCGGCCCGCAAGCCCCAAAAAGCGGCTTGAGCGGGTAGCGCGCTACCCTCTCCGTTCGTCATGGCCACACTTGTGGCGGCCATCCACGACTTGCTGAGTCCATGTCGCCTGGCACCTCGCAAGAGTTCCCGCCGGCCAGGGACCTACTCCGCCCCCCACCCCCCATCGATCACCAAACTTCCCCCGGTCATGAACGCCGAGGCGTCGCTCGCCAGGAACACCACCCCGCCCGCCATATCCCGCGGCGTGGCAAACCGCCCCAATGGCGTTCGGTCCAGCAACCGCTTGCCGTGTGTGTCGTGCTCCAGCAGCCCATGCGTCAGGTCCGTATCCACCCACCCCGGCGCCAGGGTGTTCACCCGCACGCCGCGCTTCGCCCAGTCCAGCGCCAGCGCCTTGGTCAGCATCTCCACGCCGCCCTTCGATGCACAGTACGGCACCGACCGAGGCAGCCCATTATGACCCGCCACCGAACTGACATTGATGATCGATCCGCCCTCGGTCATCACGCCGCCGAGATGCTTGCAGCAGAGGAAGACGCCCGTCAGGTTGACGTCGATGATGTCCTGCCATTCCGCGAGCGAGGTCCGCTCGATCCCCTTGAAGATCGCATTCACCCCAGCGTTGTTCACCAGCACATCGATCTTGCCGCAGGTCGCCAGGACGGCATCCCGCAGCGCCAGCACGTCCGGCTCCTTGGACACGTCCGCCGTCACAACGAACGCGCGATCCCCGATCGCCGCCGCCGCTTCATCCAGCGTCGCACGAGTCCGCCCGCTCAACACGACAGTCGCGCCATGCCGAACCAGGCCCTCGGCCATGCCGCGTCCAATCCCGCGTCCCGCGCCCGTAACGACACAGACCTTGCCGGACAGATCGAAGTCGCTCACCAGTTCGCTCCGTTCCGCGCAATGCGTTGCGCCAGGCTCCAGCGATGCACCTCCGACGGCCCGTCATAGATCCGGAACCCACGCACCTCGTTGAAAATCCTGGCCACCAAGGTTTCGCCGGTAACCCCCTGGCCACCCAGAACCTGAACGCAACGATCCACCACCCGCCACACCGCCTCCGAAACGAAGACCTTCGCCATCGAGGACTCCGTCGTACCCCGCGACCCCTGATCCAGAGTCCAGGCGGTGTGCAGGATCGACAGCCGGCTCATGCGGATATCCATTTCGTTGTCCGCCAGCATGAACCCCACGCCCTCATGCCCGATCAGCTTCTGGCCAAAGACCTCCCGGCGCAGCGCATAATCGGTGGCGATCTGATGCGCCCGCTTCGCAGCACCCAGCCAGCGCATGCAATGGGTCAGCCGGGCCGGCGCCAGCCGCACCTGAGCATAACGAAACCCCTTGCCGGGTTCGCCAAGAATATCGCTGGCAGGAACACGCAAGTTGTTGAACCGCACCACCGCATGGCCGCCGGCGAACGCGCTATCCAGGCTGTCCATCTGCCGGACGATCTCGATACCCGGTGTATCCATATCGGCCAGGAACATCGTTGCGTGCCCGTCCTCATCCTTTGCCATGATGATGGCGAACGCGGCCCCGTCGGCGCCGGTGATGAACCACTTGTCGCCATTGATGACGTAGTGATTGCCGTCCTTCACCGCCGTCGTCGCCAGCGCCGCCGGATCGGATCCAGCCCCCGGCGCCGGTTCCGTCATGCAGAAACAGGACCGGGTTTTGCCTGCCGCCAGCGGCCGCAGCCACCGCTCTTTCTGTTCCGTTGATGCAACCGCTTCCAGCAGGTGCATATTTCCCTCGTCGGGCGCGAAGATATGCATCGCCACAGGCCCCAGCAGCGAATATCCCGCCTCCTCGAACACCACCGCCTTGCCGACATGCGACAGTCCCAGTCCGCCGTACTCGACCCCGACATGCGGCGCCACCAGCCCCTCGGCGGCAGCCAGTGTCACCAGTTCACGCCGGAACTCCTCCGTCGGACCGTGATGAGTTTGCCGTCCGTCGCCCTCCAGCGGAATGATCTTGTCGTGGATGAAACGGCGTGTCCGAGCCTGCAACTCTTGCAGTTCGGGCGTCAGGGAAAAATCCATCAGAATGCGCGTCCTTGGGCGATTTCGAGGGTGAATTCCAGAATGCCGGTGCCGATCCCGGTCAACGGCGCGTATCGAGGCTCCGACGTGGCGCCGGAGCGATACCGCAGCCCAAGCTGCAGGAAGATCACCGACAGCTTGTACATCGCCAGCACACGATGAAACAGAAAGTCAGACATATCCCGCCCGGACAGCCGGGCATAAGCCGCCACCGCATCCTGACGCGACGACAGACAAGCCTCCACCGCCGGCATCTGCTCCATGTCATGCATGGCCGGCGGATCATCGGCATGGATCCAGTAGGTCAACAACGTTGCAAAGTCGAACAACGGATCACCCCGAGTTCCCTGATCCCAGTCCACCACCGCCCGAGGCGCAAAAGTCTCCGGATCAAGAATGACGTTGTTTAACTTGAAATCATTGTGCAGCAAGGCCGGCGGCCCATCCGGAACAATGTTCTTCTCCAACCACGCACCCACATCGTGATGCAGCGCGTCGGTCCCGTCCTCCTTCGCCGCCAGCCCCCGCTTGCGCCACCCCGACACCGCTCGGCTCAGAAACCCCTCCGGCCGTCCCAGGTCATCCAGCCCGACCGCTTTCGTATCGACCGCATGGATCGCCGAAATGGTCTCCAGCAACACCTGAGACAGCCGCGCCCCAATCTCCGGCCGATGCGCGAGTTCCGCCGGCATATGCTCGCGAATCACCAGCCCAGGCCGGTACTCGATAATCTGGAATCGCTGCCCAATGATCGATGGATCGTCACAAAGATGCAGTCCCCGCGCAATGAACGGCAGCGCATCCGGCAGCCGCGACAGAATCCGGAACTCCCGGGCCATGTCATAGGCGCCGGCCGGCAGCTCCCCCATCGGGGGCCGCCGCAGCACAGCCGGCTTGCCGTCCAGGTGGATCAGGTAATTGAGATTGGCCAGCCCGCCGGCAAACTGCCGCGGCGGCGGGTCCGTCTCCAGCCGAAGCCCCTGCCCCGCCAGATATCTGCCGACCGCGATCCAATCCAACGGCACACTCTCGGCGGCGGACCGCAGGCCGGTATCCTCTGCCACGCTTCCTCCTGCTGCTGTTGGACGCGACTCAATACAGCAGCCGGAGCAACACGCAACTCAGCGCCCGTCATCCTCCAGCGCCGGCGGCAGCGTCACGTCGGCATAGACATCCGCCAGCGCCAGCGAGACATCGATCTCCGGCATCACCAGCACATCGCCATCAGTCAGAACCCGGACATGCCAGTCCCCGCCATGCCGCTCCATGACAGTCGCGGCCACTGCGTCCTGCTCCAGCATCACATACCGCCGGATCGAATCCGTCGCCTGGTACTCCCGCAGCTTCTCGATCCGATCGACCCGCGCTGTGCCGCGGCTGAGAACCTCAAACACCACCACCGGCTCGCGGATCACGGTTTCGCCGGGCGGCACCTCACCGCAATACACGAAGGCATCGGGATACCGGATGCGTCCCATCACCTCGATCTTCAAGGTTGGGCCAACCGCTCGGCAAGGCTTCCCCCGCAACCGATCCCGCAGCAACGCCCGCAAAGCCCCACCAATCAACTCGTGCGCCAGCGTCCCACCGGTCATCGCCACCGGCTGCCAGCCATCGAACTCGTAGCGCGCCTCCTGCCGTTCTTCCCACGCCAGGAAGTCCTCCAACGTCATCGGTTCGCGCAGCGCCATGCTCATCGCGGAACCCTAGCATATCGACCGCAATCACGCATCATCCCCTCGCCGTCCAGGCCGCAAACCCGTAACACCCGTCCACGACCCGCGGAGAAACCACCATGACCGAACCCACAAACGTCACCCGCGCCGCTGTCCTCGGCGCCGGCACCATCGGCGCAAGCTGGGCCGCCTGGTTCGTCTCCCGCGGCATCACCGTCGACGTGTGGGACCCCCGCCCGGAAGCGGAAGCCTATGTGCGCCGCTATATCGCCGACGCCTGGCCCGCGATGTCCCGCCTCGGCATGGCCCGCAACGCCAATCCGGACGCGTGGCGGTTCCATACGACCGCCGAACAAGCCGTAGCCGACGCCGAGTTCATCCAGGAGAACGCCCCCGAACGCCTGCCGATCAAGCGCGACCTGCTCGCCCGTATCGACAGCGCGCTCCGCCCCGACGCCATCCTCGCCTCCAGCACCTCCGGCATTCTGATGTCCGACATCCAGGCCGGCTTCCGTTCCGCCCCGCGCTTCGCCGTCGGCCACCCCTTCAACCCGCCCCACCTGATCCCGCTTGTCGAGGTCGTCGCCGGCCGCGACACCGCTCCCGAAACCGTCGCCTGGTGCCTCGATTTCTACAAGCACATCGGCAAGAAGCCGATCCACATCCGCAAGGAAGCCGCCGGCCACCTCGCCAACCGCCTGCAGGCCGCGTTGTGGCGGGAGGCCGTCAGCGCCGTCATCACCGGCCTCGCCACCGTCGAGGACGTCGACACCGCCATAAGCGCCGGACCCGGCCTGCGCTGGGCGGCCATGGGTCCTCACATGACCTTCCACCTCGGCGGCGGCGAGGGCGGCATCGAGCACCTGCTCACCCAGTTCAAACCTGCCTTCGAAACCTGGTGGTCAACCATGTCCACCCCAGACCTGAACGAGGACACCTGCCGCCAGATCATCGAAGGCGTCCACGCCGAGGCCAATGGCCGCTCCATGGCGGAGCTGGTCGCCGAACGCGACGCCGTCCTGCTGCCGCTGCTGGAACTTGTCAGCCGCCGCGATTAAACCACGGGCGTCTAAATCGATACCAAGGTCAGGCGGAAGATCACCGTCCAGCTGGTCGTGGGATCGCGTGATTCACGCCGTCGCACCGGCCGGCCTCAACCGATCGGCCTGCATCCGTCAGCGTTGCCGCCCGAGCGGCCATTTCTGCTGATCGTAGGTCGCCTGCGCATCTCCCGCGATGGTACTGGACGATCCCGGCACCACCGTGGTGCCGGTCCAGCCAGGCGTGGTTGGACCGGGCTGCCCATCGGGCGCGGCTGTGCAGCCAGCTAGCGCAACAGCAGCGAAAAACGCCAAACTTAGAAATCGGGTCATCGATCCGCGCCCCTATATCAACCGCGCCAATGATAACGCGCGCTCAGCGGCCAGGATGCGCGAGCGGCGATCCAGGCGTTCGTTGCATCCGGAACCGCCATCCCTAACCGGGCCCCGCCTCCCCAAACCCCACCAGCATCTGCCCCTCCTGCACCATTTCCCCAGCCGTACAGGACACAGACGCCACAACCGTGTCCGCTGGGGCCGCCAGCCGGAACACCGTCTTCATGGCCTCCAGCACCACCAGCACCTGCCCGCGAGCCACTCGCTCGCCCTCCACCGCGAGCACCTGAGTCACCAGACCCGGGATCGGCGCCACCAGCCGGTCGCCGGCGTCTTCCTCATCGTCCGACGCCGCCAGAGGGTCGGGCAGCGTGAACCGCCACGTCACACCGCGATCCCGCAGCGTCACGACATGCGCATCCAGCACCGCCACGATCGTCCGCCAGGCCCCATCCAGGCAAACCCGCAGCCGCCCATCGTCCAGCCGAACCGCCTGCCCAACGATCTCACCGGTCCGCCATCTATCCCCCTCGCGGGTCACGCGAACTGGATACCGCACATCCCCATCATGAAAATCCAGCACCCGGACGGCGGTGCCGTTCACCCACCAAAGGTCCCGCGCATCCCATGGATCATCCGACACCCGGTCTTCCGCATCCAGCACCGCCAGAGCCGCCATCGCCAGCACCGCCTCGGGGGGCTCACCCTGCGGCGCCAGCAAGGTCGCCGCCTCACGCGCAATGAACCCCGTATCGATCCCGCCCGCCACGAAGTCCGGATGAGTAACGATCCGATCCAGCAAATCGAGGTTCGCCGCCACTCCCGCCACCACTGTCTCCGTCAGCGCGCGATGCATCCGCCGCAGCGCCACATCCCGCGTCGGCCCATGGCAGATCAGTTTCGCCAACATGGCATCGTAATGAACAGAGACGGTATCACCGGTCGCAAACCCCGTATCCACCCGCGTGTCGGCGGTCGGTAGCGGCGTCCGGAACAGCGCCAGCCGCCCGATGGATGGTGCGAAATCCCGCGCCGGATCCTCGGCATAAACCCGGACCTCGACCGCATGGCCGTTGATGGAAATGCCTGACTGATGCACCGGCAAAGGCTCCCCCGCCGCCACCCGCAACTGCCACTCCACCAAATCGAAACCGGTGATCATTTCGGTGACCGGATGCTCAACTTGCAGCCGCGTATTCATCTCCAGGAAGTAGAACCCGTCCGCGTCCGCGACAAACTCCACCGTTCCGGCCCCGACATACCCGACCGCCTTCGCCGCCGCCACGGCCGCCGCCCCCATCCGCTCCCGCTGCGCCGCTGACAGACCGGGCGCCGGTGCTTCCTCGATAACCTTCTGATGCCGCCGCTGCGCCGAACAGTCGCGCTCGAACAAATGCACCGCGTTTCCATGCGTATCCGCGAAAACCTGCACCTCGATATGCCGAGGCCGTTGCAGATAGCGTTCGACCAGCACCCGGTCATCCCCGAACGCCGAGGCTGCCTCCTGTCGCGCCGACCCCAGCGCCGTGGCGAAATCCCCAGCCTCGGTTACCACCCGCATGCCGCGCCCACCCCCGCCCGACACCGCCTTGATCACCACCGGGAACCCGATCCTCTCGGCTTGATCCGCCAGAAAACCAGCCTCCTGCCGCTCCCCGTGATACCCCGGCAGCAGCGGAACGTCGGTCTTGGCCATCAGCGCCTTGGCCGCCGCCTTCGACCCCATCGCCCGCATCGCCGACGCCGGAGGCCCCACAAAGACAATTCCCGCCTCCGCGCAAGCGTCGGCAAAAGCCGGGTTCTCCGACAGAAACCCGTACCCAGGATGGATCGCCTCCGCCCCCGACGCCTTCGCGGCTTCCAACAGACGAGGGATCGACAAATAACTGTCCCGCGCCGCCGCCGGCCCGATCAGGTAAGCGCGATCCGCTGCCTTCACATGCAGCGCCCCGGCATCGGCTTCCGAGAACACCGCGATCGTTTCGATTCCCATTCCTCGGGCCGTCCGCGCAATGCGGCAGGCGATCTCACCCCTGTTGGCGATCAGAAGCGACCGAAACATCCCGGTCACATCCGGAACACGCCGAAGCGCGTCTCGGCCAGGGGTTTGTTCAATGCAGCCGACAACGCCAAACCCAGCACCCGCCTGCTATCAGCCGGATCGATGATCCCGTCATCCCACAGCCGGGCGCTGGCGTAATAAGGATGCCCTTGCGTATCATACTGCGCCCGTATCGGCGCCTTGAACGCCTCCTCCTGTTCGGCCGTCCAGTCCGCCGACCCCGCCCGCACCGTCGCCAGTACGCCCGCCGCCTGCTCGCCACCCATCACGGAAATCCGCGCGTTCGGCCACATGAACAGGAACCGCGGATCATAGGCGCGCCCGCACATCCCATAGTTCCCGGCGCCGTAGCTGCCGCCGATGATCATGGTGATCTTCGGCACCGCGGTGGTGGATACCGCCGTCACCAGCTTCGCCCCATCCTTCGCAATGCCCCCGAACTCGTACTTTCGCCCGACCATAAATCCGGTGATATTCTGCAGAAACACCAGCGGAATGTTCCGCTGGCTGCAAAGCTCGATAAAATGCGCTCCCTTCAGCGAGGACTCCGAAAACAGGATCCCATTGTTCGCAACGATCCCCACCGGATACCCGTAAAGATGCGCGAACCCACAAACCAGCGTCGTCCCGTACAACTTCTTGAACTCATCGAATTCACTGCCATCGACAATCCGGGCAATCACCTCCCGCACATCGTATGGCGCCCGCAAATCCACTGGCACCACGCCATGCAGTTCCGCCGGATCATACCGCGGAGGCTCCGCCGCTCGCCGCGCCAACCCAACCGCCTTCTCCCGGTTCAGCCCGCCGACAATCCGCCGGCAGATCGCCAACGCATGGTGATCGTTGCGCGCATAATGATCCACCACACCGGATGTCCGGGCATGAACGTCCGCCCCACCCAGGTCCTCAGCCGAAACGATCTCCCCCGTCGCCGCCTGCACCAATGGAGGCCCACCCAGAAAGATCGTCCCCTGCTTGCGCACGATGATGGACTCATCGCTCATCGCCGGCACATACGCCCCGCCCGCCGTGCATGACCCCATCACCACCGCGATCTGCGGAATCCCCGCCGCCGACATGTTCGCCTGATTGAAGAAGATCCGCCCGAAATGCTCCCGGTCCGGGAAAATCTCGTCCTGCATCGGCAGGAACGCCCCGCCCGAGTCGACCAGATACACGCACGGCAGCCCGTTCTTCAGCGCGATCTCCTGCGCGCGAAGATGTTTCTTCACCGTCATGGGGAAATACGTGCCCCCCTTCACGGTCGCGTCATTGGCGACGATCACGCACTCCCGCCCCGCTACGCGCCCGACGCCGGTAACGATCCCTGCCGCCGGCACATCCCCGCCATACAGCCCGAACGCCGCCAGCTGCGAAAACTCCAGAAACGGCGATCCCGGATCGATCAGCCCCGCTACCCTGTCCCGAGGCAGCAGCTTCCCCCGCCCCACGTGCCGCTCCCGCGCCACCGCCCCGCCACCCAACGACACGTCAGCCACCTTGGCCCGCAGATCAGCCACTAGCGCCTCCATCGCGGCGGCATTGGCGGCAAAGTCCGGGGATCGAGGGTTCAGGTCCGATCGCAGCATGATTTCCATCAGCCGTTCAGTGATACGGCGAATGGTCTAGCGTTGCAGCGTGCCGGGTGAAAGAGGCAAATCCGGAAGCCCGACCGACACAAGCCGCTGCCGCCGCGGCCCTACGGCGATCGCGCCAGCATCTCCCCGAACATCGGCGACACAAGCGCTGCATCGTAGGGTGCCTCGGTCAGCGTCGCGGCGTCCCAGCAGCTCTTGTCGGCGGCCGCAATGAAGTCGCCGTCGTAGACGTGCAGCGCCATCGACAGCTTGTCCAATGGGTTGGTGACGGAGTGGATAATGTCGCGGCCGAGCACCGCCACGTCGCGCTCACGCAACGCCTGGGCGCCCGCCGCCTCGACCCGGCCTTTGGCGTCGTCCGGCAGCCGCCGCCAGAAGATATTGTCCTCACCCCCGCCATACATGCCGATCACCGCTCGGTGGTGGTGGTTATGCGGCAGCGTCCATTGCCGTGTGCCCCACACGACGTTCAGGATCGTCAAGTCCGGCGTGCGAACAAGCACGCCGGCGGACGCGCCCGTCGGCTCGCCCAGCGCTTTGAGGAGCTCCTCCGATTGACACACGGCGCGACGCACCACCTCCCGAATGGCCTCGCTGCCCCTTTCCGCCAGAGCGGCACGGCAGTCATCAGCGAAACGATCGATGTCGAACATTGGCCTGCTCCTGCCCCAACACGGTACCCCGCGGATCGTCGGGATATCGTTGCGAAAGACGACTGTGCCATCAGTCTGCCGCTGCCGTCAAGCGGTTCACTGGATCGGCACCAACCATCCGTGACGACCAGCAGCGGAACCGATCTATCCTGCCTTCCGCCTGCGCGCCTTCTTCACCGGAACCGGCAATGCATCCGCCGTCACCCGCACCAGGCCAGCCAGCCAGTCGCCATCCTCCCACCGGTCACCCGATATCCAGAAAAACGGCTTGCTGCTCTTGTAAGGCGGCCGCTCGACAGCATCGCCGAGATACGACCGCCCCGCCTCGGTCGGCTTGATGAACAGCTCATTCCCGCAAATCAATCCAACCAGCTTGCCGCTGCAGAACACGGCATATTCACCAAACATCTTCCGCGCGCTGACAACGCCAGCGCCGGTCATCTGCTCGACGATGTAATCGACCGTGCTCTGCTGCGACGCCATCGCGTCCTAACTCAACGCCATCCCCGCATACCCGCGCGCCGCCACCTCATCACATTTCGCCCGATACTGCGGTGCGCCACCCTGATACTGTAGAATGCGCCGCACGTTCTTCCCCTCGACATTGCTGTTCACGCCAGTCATCCACGAATCCACCAGCGTATAAAGCATTCCCTCCGCCAGTTCCTCCACGTGCTTCGACCAATCGGCCTCCGCCTCCGCCGTCGCCTCCACCCGCGTCACCCCCCGCGCCTGAGCATCCCCCATCAGCCCCGACACCCACTCCACATTCTGCTCGATGCATCGGGGAATATTGCACCGGGTCGAGGCGTTATGTGGCCCCACGATCGTCAGCATGTTCGGGAACCCAGCCGACATCAGCCCCAGATAGGTCTTCGGCCCGTCCGCCCAATGTTCCTTCAACGTAACGCCGCCGACGCCGTGGAACTCGATCCGGTCAAACGCCCCGGTCACCGCGTCAAACCCCGTCGCGTAGATGATCATATCGAAGTCGTGATCGCCGTCGGTGGTCCTGATCCCCGCCTCCGTCACCCGCTCGATCGGCGTCTCCCGCGTATCCACCAGAGTGACATGCGGCAGGTTGAACACCTCGTAATACCCCGTTTCCTGAGGCACCCGCCGCGTCCCGAATCCATGGCACTTCGGGATCAGCCTCTCCGCCACGATCGGGTCCTTCACCCGCTGCCGGATCTTCCGCGCGACAAACTCGCTGAACAGCGCATTCGCCTTAGGATCCGTCAGCATGTCCCGGAAATTCGCCATCCAGATCGCAAATCCCGGTTCGGCGTAAAGCTTTTCCCAGAACGCCTCCCGCTCATCCTGAGTCACCTCGAAGGTCCCCCGAGGATCGGCATTATGGATGTAGCAGCCGGGCGTCTGCCGCAGCAGCTCGAACATCGCCGGATAGCCGGCCTTGATCTTCGCCTGCTCCTCCTCCGTAATAGCACGATTATGCAACGGCGTGCACCAGTTCGGCGTCCGCTGGAACACCGTCAAATGCTTGCACAGCGGCGCAATGGTCTGGATCACCTGCACGCCGGTCGCCCCGGTGCCGATCACCGCCACCCGCTTGCCCTCGAACGACACCGGCTCATGCGGCCACTTATAGGTATGAAACGATTCGCCCTTAAAACTGTCTACCCCCGGAATCCGAGGCATCTGATAAGCCGACAATGGCCCCACCGCCGTGATCAGAAACCGCGTCCGCACCGTGTCGCCACTCTCCAGCGTCACGCGCCACCGCCGCTCCGGCTCATCCCAAACCGCACTTACAACCCGGCTGCTAAACTGGATATCCCGCCGCAGATCGAAACGATCCGCCACATGATTCAAATACCGCAACGTCTCCGCCTGAGGCGAAAAGTGCTCGGTCCAGTTCCATTCCTGCAACAAATCTTCCGAGAACGAGTATCCGTAAGTATAGCTCTCGGAATCAAACCGAGCCCCCGGATACCGGTTCCAGTACCAGGTCCCACCCACGCCACTGCCCGTCTCGAACACCCGCACCGACAGCCCCAACTGCCGCAGCCGGTGGAGCTGATACAGTCCGGCAATCCCCGACCCGATGATCACGGCATCGAATACCGCGCCATCCTGGGTAGCTACCCCATCCGCCGCCATGTGCGTATCCGGCATCCCAACTCACTCCCGATAAACCTACCAGTGAGTATCCCGACGCCGCGCCCGGAGACAAGCCTAGGCGGTTTCGGAAAACAACTCCCGCCCGATCAGCATCCGCCGGATCTCGCTCGTCCCCGCCCCAATCTCATAAAGCTTGGCATCGCGTAACAACCGCCCGGTCGGATAATCATTGATATACCCGTTCCCCCCCAGCGCCTGGATCGCCTCCAATGCCATCCAGGTCGCCTTCTCCGCTGCGTACAGAATGGCCCCCGCCGCATCCTTCCGCGTCGTCTCCCCCCGGTCGCACGCCTTCGCCACCGCATAAACGTAAGCCTTGGCTGCGTTCATCGTGGTGTACATGTCCGCCAGCTTGCCCTGCATCAGTTGGAACTCGCCGATCGCCTGGCCAAACTGACGACGTTCGTGCACATATGGCACCACCACATCCATGCACGCCTGCATGATCCCCAGAGGCCCCGCCGCCAGCACCGCCCGCTCGTAATCCAGCCCGCTCATCAGCACGTTCACGCCACGCCCAACGGAACTCAGGACGTTCTCCTCCGGCACCTCGCAGTCCTGAAACACCAGCTCGCAGGTGTTCGATCCCCGCATCCCCAGCTTGTCCAGCTTCTGCGCCGTCGAGAACCCCTTGAACCCCTTTTCCACCAGAAACGCGGTAATCCCCCGAGGCCCCGCCTCCGGATCGGTCTTCGCATAGATCACCAGCACATCGGCGTCCGGCCCGTTGGTGATCCACATCTTCGACCCGTTCAGCACAAAGCGGTCGCCACGCTTGTCCGCCCGGGTCCGCATCGACACCACGTCCGACCCAGCCCCCGGCTCGCTCATCGCCAGCGCGCCCACCGCCGTCCCGTTGATCAGCCCCGGCAGGTACCGCTGCTTCTGCTCCGTGGTCCCATTCCGGAATATCTGGTTCACGCAAAGATTGGAGTGCGCCCCATAGGACAACCCGACCGACGCCGACGCGCGTGAAATCTCCTCCATCGCCACCACATGTTCCAGGTAGCCCATCCCCGCGCCGCCGTACTCTTCGGACACGGTTACCCCCAGCACGCCCAGTTCCCCCAGCTTCGGCCACAGATCCATCGGGAAGTCGTTCTCCCGGTCGATCGCCGCCGCCCGGGGCGCGATCTCCGCGGCCGAGAACGACTTAACCGACCCGCGCAGCATGTCCGCGGCGTCCCCCAGATCGAAATTCAATCCTGGCAGGCGGTTAGGAATACTGGCCATCGGCGTGTCCTCGTGTTCGTCCGCGCCGCACACTGCCCCACCCGACCGGCCACGCCAAGCACAGCCCCGTGCACCCAGCGACACTTTTCGCTTGGCAAACGACGCGCGTTTCTGTAGGAAAGGAATCAAGGAACATTTCACGAACACAAGCCCGGGAATTACCCCGCCATGACCCAATCCCACACAGCCGCCTCCCCAGACGCCATCGCCCGCGAGCAGGTGGTTTGCCACCTGGCCCCGTTCTTCCTCGACGCCGCCCGTGGCGATTCAGCCGACGCGAAAGCCGCCGCGCAAGCCATGCTCGACGGATACGACACGCAGACCACCGAACAACTGCAACTCGCGGCACAGATCATCGCCTTCAGTTTCGCCGCCCTCGACAGCCTGCGCCGCGCCGCCGCGGAACCAGACCTGCCGGTGAACATCCAGCTTCGCCTGCGCGGCAACGCCAACGCCATGAACCGCTCCGCCCAGCAATGCCGCCGCGCCCTGCAACTGCGCCGCAAAGCCGGCGCCACACCCAACGTCTCCTCACCCCAAAAGGCCGGCGCCACACCCGCCCGCACCTACACCGACGCGGACGTCGCCGCCGCCGTGCAGAAAGCCGCCGAGGTCATTGGCTACGCCCGCTCCGACCTCAAATCCGGCAAGCCGATGACCTACACCAAGCGCTTGCAGGAAAACGAACGGCTGAAACGGCTGGCAAAACGTCAGGCCGAGGCGCTGGCGAACGCCGCCGCCAAGACCAGCACCGAAGCCGCGATGCCGGCTGCAACGGCCTGATCCTCGTCCCGGTCACACACCCTGGAACCACGACACCCAGCCCCCTTGCTGAGCCGTCCGACCAATCAAGCCGCCGGCACCGGCCGCGGTCTGCCATGGTCATCCACCGCCACCATCACGATCTCCGCGAACGTCACCCGCAACCGAGGCCCCTGGTTCTGCCTCAGCACCCAAGCCTCCACGCCGACGGTGATCGACGTCCGGCCCGTCCTCACCACATCCGTATAGACGCACACGACATCGCCGACTTTCACCGGCTGGATGAAACTCAAGTTCGACACCGCGGCCGTCGCCACCCGCCCCTTCGCGTGCGTCCCGGCCGAAATCCCTGCGGCAACGTCCATCAGCGACATGATCCACCCGCCGAAAATGTCCCCGTTCGGATTGGTGTCCGCCGGCATCGCCACGGTGCGCAACGACAACTCCCCGCGCGGTTGCTGCCCCTCCTCTGTCATGGCAACGTCCTTTCGCTGTAGAAGGCCGGATCATGACCGATATCCTGCTGCGCCGCGACACCGACGCGATCACAACCCTTACCCTGAACCGGCCCGCCGCGCGCAACGCGCTGTCGATGGGCCTGATGGAGGCGCTCGACGGGGAACTCGCCGCCATCGCCGGCGACCCGCGCATTCACGTTGTCATCATCGCCGCCAACGGCCCCGCGTTCTGCGCCGGCCACGACCTGCGCGAAATCCGCGCTACCCCGACCCGCGAGGCTTACGAACAGGTCTTCGCCCTCTGCTCCCGCCTGATGCAACGCATCGTCCGGCTGCCGAAACCGGTCATCGCTCGGGTCCACGGCGTCGCCACCGCGGCAGGCTGCCAGTTGGTCGCCTCCGCCGACCTCGCCGTCGCCGCCGACACCGCACGCTTCGCCACACCCGGCGTGGACATCGGCCTGTTCTGCTCCACCCCAATGGTGGCGCTTTCCCGGGCGGTCGGCCGCAAAGCCGCGATGGAGATGCTGCTGACGGGCGACATGGTCCCCGCCGCCCGCGCCCGCGAACTTGGCCTGATCAACCGGGTTGTCCCCGAGGCCGATCTCGACCAGGCGGTGCTGTCCCTCGCATCCCAGATCGGCGCGAAAAGCCCCCTGACCGTGAAAATCGGCAAGGAAGCGTTCTACCGCCAGGCAGAAATGGACCTAGCCTCTGCCTACGCCTACGCGTCGGAGGTTATGACTGGGAACATGCTCGCCCGTGACGCCGCCGAGGGCATCGATGCGTTCCTCGCCAAGCGCCCCCCGGTGTGGACCGGGACCTGACCCTGCTCACCCTTCGTCAGTTGAGCGCCGGCGGCTTCTGAACGACTGCCGTCTTGGTCACTGGCGCCGGCGGATGTGCCGGCGCCTGGATCGCGCCAAACACGGTCCCGAGAACAAGGACGGCAACCAGCGCGACGGGAACCCACTTTGGCAACGGCTCCGTCGTCAACTCGCCGCCATCCGCCTTGTTCGGCAGAATCGGCAGTCGCGACGGCAGCAGGCTGACAAGGTGAGCCAAATCAGCCCGTGAGTCCGCGCGGACCGACATCCTCGCGATGCATCCCGTCAATTGGTCGAGGACGACTTCCCTCGGCATACCGACCCATTGTGTTGCGGCCTCCCACGGATCGTGCCCAAGCCTGGCAAGGACGGACAATATCGTCAGCCGAGAGCCGTTGTTCTCAGTGCCGACCTCGGCAAAGAGAAAATCGTTCAAGCCAAGCCTGGTCAGCGAGGGTGGGCGAGATTGTGACATGGGAATGTCCAGTTGCCTTGCGTGGCCCCGCATAAGGTGCCTGGAAATAGCCACTTCAAGAGTCGGACATTACGTAGTGAAGACCGGACAATCATGCCATCGCGATGACGCGGTGCAGCAATCTACCGTCGCCCCACCATGGCGCCGGTGTTCCGCCGCTCCTCCTCCGCCCGCACGGTCTCCAGAAGGAACTGCGGCCCGAGCGCCTCAAGGTTGACCGCCCCGATCTGCCCTAGCACCAGGTCGATTTCGCGTTGCAGGATCGAGACAGCCTTCTTCACGCCCTCCAGCCCGCCGGCCGTCGCGCCATACAGCGTTGCCCGTCCGGTCAGGACGAAGTCC
The DNA here is from genome assembly GCA_963819005.1 of uncultured Pseudomonadota bacterium. GTDB lineage: Bacteria > Pseudomonadota > Alphaproteobacteria > Acetobacterales > Acetobacteraceae > Rhodopila. The sequence goes on along the minus strand of CAWFUL010000015.1, from coordinate 561,164 downwards.
GCGCCCAGGCACAGCGCCGCAACAATATCCGACCCGCGCCGCACCCCGCTGTCCAGCAACAGCGCAACCTCCGGTCCCACCGCCGCTCGGATCATCGGCAGCATGTCCAGCGGTGACGGCATCATGTCCAATTGCCGAGCCCCGTGATTCGACACGATCAGCCCATCGACCCCCATTCCGGTCGCAATGCGAGCATCCTCGGGATGCATCACACCCTTCAGCAGCAGCTTGCCCGGCCACGCGCGACGGATCGCTTCCAGGTCCCGCCACGTCTGGCTGGCATCCGGCGTTTGCTTCGCGAACACATCGGCCACCTGATCGGGCGTCGACTCCTTCGGCGCGTATTTCTGCCAGTTGCCCAGCATCGGCAGACCGCCTTCCTTGTAGTAGTTGATCACCCAGGACGGATGCAGCATCGCCTCCAGGATCGTCGGCAGAGTCATCCGCAGGGGCCGCACGAAGCCGTTGCGCCTGTTACGTTCCCGGTTCGAGGATACCGGCACATCGCACGTCACCGCGATCGTCGTCAGCCCCAGATCGATGGCCCGCTGCACCAGATCCGCCGCCACCGCCCGATCCCGCGCGCCATAGATCTGAAACCAAAGATTTTTTCCGGCCAGCTTCGCCCCCGCCTCCATCGAGGCATTGGACGCGCCCGACATCAGATACGGGATGTCCGCATCGGCCGCCGCCTGCGCCAGGAACAGTTCGGCATCCCGACGGAACGCCCCCGCCATGCCGGTCGGCGCAATGCCGAACGGGCTGGCATAGGTCCGGTCGAACAGCTTCGCCCGCTGCTCCCGCTTCGAGGTATCGACGTAATACCGAGGCACCAGCCGCATGTCGCGGAAGGCGTTGGCGTTGGTCCGCAGCCCGACCTCGTCCTCCACCCCGCCTTCGATGAAGTCGTACATGATCTTCGGCAGCCGGCGCTTGGCCATCCGCTTCAGGTCGTCGATGTTGACCGCGCTGTCGATGCGGCTCATGGGCGTCCAATCCTTCCCGCTGGGGCGCGCTCCCGATGAATCAGCCTGTCCGACGCGCCTGATACGTTAGACACGGTGTTTAGCAGCCGGTCAGGCAGCTTGCCATCAACCGCCGGTGTTGGGGACGGCTGCCTCACCCAGCTTCGCGAAGCTCCGTTTCAGCACCACGCCGTTCCGGACCGCATGGTTGCTTTCGATAAGGACCACAACGCTCTCCACCAAGCAGACGCCGCCCTTTCCCCTACCGGGTCACATAGGTAAAGATCCGGATAGACCCATCCGCCTGCTTCTCCCGGTAAAGCCCCTGGATTTCGTTCTCGAATCCAGGGAACAGGTTGGACCCCCGCTCGAACACCTTCAGGTATTCGATCATCGGTTGCGCCCGCTCATCGAGCCGCTCCCCCGGAACGATCGTGGCAATCCCCGGCGGGTAAACCACCCACAGGGTCGTTGCGATGGTGCCGCACACCTCCTCGATCGGCAGGTATTCAACATCGTTACGCACCAGACGGCGCACCGCTTCCTGAGGCCGCATTGCCATGGTCGGACAATGCGCCGGCCGGAACTGCAACTGCTGCAGCCGGCTGGTATTCTGGTCGCGATAGAAAGCGTGCATCTGCTGGCACAGATCGCGCAGCCGCATCCCGCCATAACGATCCCGCCGGTTCCGCACGAACTCCGGAATGACTTCCTCCAGCGGCGCATTGTCATCGTGCAGCCGCTTGAAATACGCCAGCGCGCTCAGCAATGTCCCCGCCTTGCTGGACTCCACCCCCGGCGTCATCAGGAACAGAATGCTGTTCAAATCGTTCTTTTCCGCCACGATGCGGTTTTCACGCAGGTATTGCGCCAGAACCGGCGCCGGGACGCCCTGTTCCGCGTACGAACCGGTCGCGCGATCGAACCCCGGAGTCAGCAAGGTGAGCTTGTTCGGATCCGTCATCGCGTAGCCGGAGGTGACATGATGAAACCCATGCCAGGCCGCGCCGGGCGTCAACTGCCAGTAAGCCGGATTGCCTGCCAGATCATCGGTCGGCACGTCCTCCCACGCCATCTCGATGCCATTATGATCCACCACGTCCGGCACGAAAGGATCAAAGAACCATTGCCGGTCAGGATCGGCCTCCCGCTCGCGGAACTCCCGCGCGATCGCCCGCAGCTTCTTGCGCAGTTCGATACCTAGCCGGATCGTATCGTCCCACAGCACCTCGCCCTGCCGCCCCTTCATCATCTGCGCGCCGACATCCAGAGAGGCGAACAGCGGATAGAACGGCGAGGTGGAGGCGTGCATCATGAACATTTCGTTGAAGCGACGATGCTCCACCCGCCGCCGCTGGCCGGTGATATGCTTGTCCTTCACATGGATCTGGCTGGCCTGGCTGAAACTCGCCAACTGCTTGTGAGTCGACTGCGTGGCGATGATGCCGGGATGCGCCGCATCCAGCCCCTCCAGACCCATGGCGAAACGGCCACGATAGATCGGATGGAACTTCATGAAGCCGGCCCAGGCCTCATCGAACAGGATGTAGTCGCACAGCTTGCCAAGCTTCTCGATGATCGTCTGGGCGGAGTAGATCGTTCCGTCGTAGCTGCATTCCTCGATCACCGCGACACGGAACGGCCGCTCCCGCCGCCACGCCTCTGGATCGGTCACCAACGGATGAACCCGGATCTTCTCCCTGATCTGCTCTTCATCCAGCGCCTCATGGTCGATCGGCCCGATCAACCCGTGCGCGTTACGATCGGTCTCCAGGAAAACCGGAATACCGCCGCCAAGATACAGAGCCCCATGGTGCGCCGCCTTGTGGTTGTTGCGGTCAAACAACACCAGATCATCTTCCGCCACCAGCGCCTGCAGCACGATCTTGTTGGACGACGATGTGCCGTTCAGCACGAAATAGGTTCGTTCCGCCCCGAAGATCTTTGCCGCCTGCTGCTGTGCGGCCAGCGCCGGCCCCTCGTGCGTCAGAAGGTCGCCCAGATCGAGCACGGAATTATCTAGGTCATCGCGGAACACCGCCTCACCCAGATGCTGCAGGAAGATCCGCCCGATCGCGCTGCGACCGTAGAAGACCCCGCCATTGTGGCCGGGGCAGGTCCACAACTGGTTGCCTTCCTCGGCATAGTCCACCAGTGCGCCGAAGAACGGAGTCTTCAGCGTGTCGGCGTACTGCCGCAGCCGGCTGATCAGGTTCTTGGCGATGAAGTCCGGCGTTTCCTCGGCCAGGAAGACATAGCCGTCGGCCTCCCGCAGTACGTCGACCTGGATGTCCTCCAGCCGCTGACGCCGGACCAGGATCATGATCGGCATGTCCAGGCCGCGCTTGCGGATCAACGAAACCAGGCCAGCCATCTTCCCCTGCGGCCCGCGCTTGCCCCAGTCCAGCAGCACGCATCCCACCGCCGCGTCCGTCTGGATGACCAGTTCCGCGTCATCGATTTTCCGCGCCTGGATCACGCCGTAGCCGTCGCGCTCGATCTCGTCGGCGATGGCGCGCAGCCGCTGGCCTTCCAGGTCACCGGGCTCGAAGTTCGGTGCGCAAATCAGGAATTTGAAGTGGCGGGAGTATTCCATGCCGCGGTCTCCGGAGGGGCCGGTCGGGGTGGGGACGGCGTAGCAGCCGGACGTGACCGCACCGATAGCCTGGGCAAAAGGAAGACGTGAATGGCCGGCACAGGGCCGGCCATGACACTAGGAGGACGGGCGAACGATTGCGGCCGTGACACGTGTGGGCGAGGACACGTCAGCGCGGCTTGCGACCTGCTCCCCCAAAGCAGCTGGCGACATGCTCCCCCGAACGCCCTCTACCCCAGATGCTTGGCGAAGAAGTCCAGCGTCCGCTTCTGCGCCAGGTCGTAGTCGGGCTTGCTGTAGCTGCCACGCTCGTCGCAGCCGAACCCGTGCTGCGCGCCCTCATACACATACACCTCAACCTTCGGCTGAGCCGCTCGGACCGCGTCCACATCGGTCATCGGGATCGAGGCATCCTTCTCACCAAAGTGCATTTGCACTGGGCAATTCGGCGTCTCGTTCTTCGTGCCGGGGATGCCACCGCCATACCAGCACGATGACGCTGCGAACTTCTTCGACCGGGTGGCACCCCACCAGGCTACCGTGCCGCCGAAGCAGTAGCCGACAATGCCAAGCTTCTTGCCCGCCAGATGATCCGCCGCCGCCTCGATATCCAGCATCAACTGCGCGTCGTTCAGCTTCATGCGGACATCGCGGCCCTTGGCGATATCGTCCGGCGTGTAGCCGACCTCGAAGCCCTTCTCCACCCGGTCATAGACAGCCGGCGCGACCACGGCATAGCCGGCCGCGGCATAGCGGTCGGCCATGTCGCGGATGTGGTGGTTGACCCCGAAAATCTCCTGCACCACCACCACGCCCTTCGTGGCGTTGGCCGGCCCGGCGACATAGGCCGAAAAGCTGAACCCATCGGCCGCCTTCAACTGTATTGTTTCACCCATCTGATCTCTCCCCAGTCATGTGGCTAACGCGGCCGACACAAAGGGCAGATTGCCGCCTCCGTCAACCGCGTGCGGATGACACGAATGGAGCAAAGGACTCGGCCAGGACCTCGTAGATCGCCCGCTTGAACGGCACCGCCAGCGCGGGCAACTCGCTCAGCGACGCCCAACGCCAGGCATCGAATTCCGGATGCGGGTCCAGATCGAGGCGGATCTCGCGGTCTTCCCCCAGGAAGCGCATGGCGAACCAGCGCTGCCGCTGGCCACGAAACCGGCCCCGCCAGGCAATCCCCAGCAAGTTCGGCGGCAGGTCATAGGTCAGCCAGTCCGGATGTTCGCCAATGATTTCGGCGTTCCGGGTGCCGATCTCCTCCTCCAGTTCGCGAAAAACCGCGACCCTGGGATCCTCGCCTTCATCGATCCCACCTTGCGGCAACTGCCAGCCCCCAGCGGGGCCTTCCGCGTTCGGCATGTCGGCCCGCCGAGCAACGAAGACCAGGCCGTCGCGATTGAACAGCGCGGCGCCCACATTCGGCCGATAGGGCAGATCGCTCATTTTCCCGGCTCCTCATCCTGCTTAGCGGGCGGAACCGCCAGCGCACTCACCGGCGCCAACACCAGCCCCTTGTCATTCAGCGTGTTGGTCCAGGCCGCCACCCGATCGAGTGTCACCGGCCGCGGAATCGACACCAGGCCCAATGCCGATCCCTTATCCTTCGCGAGTTTGGTCAGCGCGTCGAGACGGCTGTCCAGGCTCGCCTCATCGACCGGGTCATCGTCGATCACCAGGTCGACCCCGCGGTTCCACGCATACTTAAGGACCGGCTGACCCGGCCTTGCATCGACGAACAGCAAGCCGCGTGCCGCCACGTCCTCCAGCACCTGACTAAACTGCTCGTCCTGCCCAGACAGCCTTTCACCGTGCATCGGCCCGAGGGCATTGGTTACGCCGACATAGCCCGTGATGCGCGACAGCACCCAATCCAGCCGCGTCTGGTTCTCCTGCAGCGTCAGCGAAGTCATCAACGCATGCCGGTCATCCGGATCGTTGACCGGAAACTCCTGGGGCTCCATCGGAATCGCCAGAAGATACTCCTGCTCCGCCAGTCGCGCCGCGGCCAGCAGACGGTCGATGTTGTCGGCGTAGGGAGAAACCGCCAGCGTCACCCCGCGCGGCAAATGGCGGATTGCGCTCAGGCTGTCGGCCTCACTCATGCCGATCCCCGCGATGATGATCCCCACCCGCGGGCGGCGGCTCGTCAGGTCGAAGCCTGCCGCATATTCATGCATCGGCGCTCGGCCATCCGTGGAGATCCGCGGCAGGAACGCCGGGGGCGTTCCGCCCACCGGCTCCAGCAACGCCGGGTCAGGGTCGCTGATCGGCCCAGGCACGGCTCGGCCCGGCGACTGCGGGCTGAAGCCGGCCTTGTGCCCGGCTTCAGCCATCGCGGTCTTGCCGGGGGCGGGCTGTTCAGACGGCACCGGCGCCGGTTTCGCGGCAACAGCCTGACCCGCCGGTGTCTCACGAGGGCCAAAGGTTTGGACGACGCCGGCGGTCAGGCCAAGGACGGCAAGCACGGCCAGCCAAAAGCGGCCAAGACCCGCCCAGCCGGACAGCAGGCCGGTTCTCGGTGTCAGCCGAACCTTCAAACCAGCCATCGCAGGCGATGATCAGTTAGCAGAGGCGCTTTTTTGCCCGGCCATCGTATTTGCAATGAGCACGGCTTCCTGCAACTGAAAGTCTGTGTCGTCAGGCTTGGCCGGATCGAACTTCGGATAGCCCTCGGGCGGTTTATCCGGGATCTGCTTGACGATCGGCGGCAGGTCGGTGCGTGGCGGCACGGCCTGCGGACCGGTCCCGCCCTCGTTGCTAAGGACGTGGTTCAGTTCGGCCTCACGGTCGCCGCCGAAGCTGGCGGGCGCATCGCGTGTTTCCTGCACCCGCACATCAGGAACAATGCCCAGACCCTGGATCGAACGTCCCGACGGCGTGTAATACCGCGCGGTGGTCAGGCGCATGGCGCCGTTGCCGGGCAGCGGGATGACGGTCTGAACCGACCCTTTGCCGAAGCTTTTGGTCCCGAGGAGGACCGCGCGGTGGTGATCCTGTAGCGCCCCCGAGACGATCTCGGACGCCGAGGCGGACCCGCCGTTGATCAGCACCACCAAGGGCGCGCCGTCGAGAATGTCGGCGCCTTTGGCATCCCAACGCTGGCTGTCATCCGGATGCCGAGCCCTGGTCGAGACGATCTCGCCCTGATCGATGAAGTCGGACGAGACGGCAACCGCCTGGTCCAACAGCCCGCCCGGGTTGTTGCGAAGGTCGAGAACCAGCCCGCGCAGCTTGCCGCCGTTCTGCGCCTTCAGCGTCTTCACCGCCTGCCGGATGCCGGCATCGGCCTGTTCGGTGAACTGCGACAGACGGACATAGCCGATGTCGTTCGGCTCCATGCGCGACTTGACGACCTGCAGATGGATGACCTCACGGACCAGCGAAACCTCGATCGGCTTGTCCACCTTGTCCCGCTTGATGGTCAGCACGATCTTGGAGTTCGGCGGGCCGCGCATCCGGTCCACCGCGTCGTTCAGCGACAGCCCGATCAGCGTCTTGCCGTCCAGCGCGGTGATGATGTCGCCCGGTTTAATGCCGGCGCGCGCGGCCGGCGTGTCATCGATCGGCGAGACGACCTTGATCAGGCCCTTGTCCTCATTGACCTCGATGCCCAGACCACCGAATTCGCCCTTGGTCTGGATCTGCATATCCTTGAACGCCTTTGCGTTCATATACGAGCTGTGCGGATCGAGGCCGGTGAGCATGCCATTGATGGCATTCTCGATCAGCTCCTTGTCGTCGACTGGATCGACATATTCGGCGCGGACGCGCTGGACGACGTCACCGAACACTTTCAGCAGCTGATACATGTCGGTGTGGGAACTGTCCTGAGCGAAAGCCTGGTCCAATGTCCCAAGTCCCGGCCCGGCGGCGACGCCAGCCATGAAAGCGGTTCCAAGCAAAAGACCCAATCGCCAATGCCGCGGGCGGAAATCCATGCGTGCTATCCCCTCGCCGTCGCGGGACCTGTCCCCGGACGTGATCAGTCGTCATACACCAGATGCGACCAACTGCGCCCGCATAAAGTGTGCCATCATCTTTTCGCGCCGCATCACGGTCGTCGTCCAGTGTTGTTTTGGTAAGGTTTGCATTGGCGGACCGACATTCCCGCCAATGATCCTAACTGCTCGACCGCAGCCAGGGCGCCGGATTGACCGGTTGGCCGCCGCGCCGCAGTTCGACGTAAAGCGACGGGCGGCGGGCGGTCGAACCTGGCTCCCACGACGGCATGACACCCACGGGTTCGCCGGCGACAACGCGCTGGCCGGGATGTACGTCCATCCGCTCGAACCCGGCCAGTACCACGTGGTAGCCGCCGCCGCAGTCCACGATCATCAGCAGACCGTAGCTGCGGAAACTGTCGGCGAAGACGACGCGGCCGCCGCAGGGCGAGATGACGCGGGCGCCCGGTGGCGCGTTGTAGGAGACGCCGGTGGACGGTCCGCCGTCGGTCGCCTCTCCCCAGCCCCTGACAACGACACCGACGACCGGCGGCTGCAACTGTCCCGCCGGGCCGCCGCCAGTGGCCACGGACCTTGGGGCTGTGGAAACGGCACCCATGGAACCGCTGGCCGCCGGCTGCATCAGCGCCGCCTCGCGCTGGCGGGCCGCCTCGGCTTCGGCGACATGTTTTTGCTTCTCGGCGCGTTCGGCCTCATCGCGCGCCTTGGCGGCCGCCGCCTGACGGGCCGCCTCCTCCGCACGGCGCTGTGCCTCCAGCGTTGCCAACATTCCGCGCAGGGAATCGGCGCGGGAAGCAGCGACAGCTGCCTGATTAGCCGCCAGGGCCGCTTCTGTCCCGGCCTTTTCACGATCCGCGCGTGCCCCGGCGATCTGCCTGTCGAGAGCCACGGCTTCGCGGGCCTGTTCCGCCCTGGCTTCGGCGAGTTTCGGCTCCTCGGCCCGCAGCGCGGCGGTTGCCGCGTCCAGATCGGCCTGGTCCTTTTTCAGGGCTTCCGCCTCGGCCTCGATCTGGTGCGACAGGCCCTTCAGCACCAACATGCCGCGGATCGTGTCCTCGGGCTGTTCCGGGACAGCCAGCAGGGTCTCCACCGGGTAAAGCGACAACCGCTCGATCAGCGGCAACAACGGCTGCAGCGCCGCCGCCTGGTTTTTCAGGCGTTCCTCCGCCTCGCGCCGGCTGGCTGCCAGCGTATCGATCCGGCTGGCGACGTCCTCGGTCGCGGCATCGGCCGCTTGCAGGCGCGCGGCGGCCTGCACGCGCTGTTGCGCCAGTTTCTCCTCCCGTGCCGCGGCGCGGGCGGCGCGGTCCGCGGCCGCCTTGCCCATCCGCAGTTCCTCGGCCTTCCGCTGTTCCGAGGCTTGCAGCGCCAGGCGGGCTTCGTCCTCCTTACTGGCTGCCGCGAAACCCTGGTGGGGAGCGAGAAACGCCAGACCCAGCAGCGTTGCCGCCAGAACCGCACCGCCAGTCCCGCGGCCCGTCAGGGTGATCCCCGGCCTCCCGTCGCTGCGGCCCGATTCATGCCCCTCACGAAACGCCTCCTGCTGAGCGGCCCTTCAATAGACGCCCTTTCATTGGACGCCTTTTCATTGTACGATCGTAACCGTTTCGTCCATTGCCAGTATATTGGGGCGAGCGCCTTGCACGATCAGCCCGCTGGCCAGCACGACCTCGATCCGCAGCGCGCAGTGATTGTCCTCGGCATGCATGCCATCGAACCGCACCGTGGCGCGCACGCCGGAGCACATGGCGTTCAGCGGCTGGTAAAGGCCGCGCTGGTTCATTACGCCATGCACGTCAAGGCGAGGCTGCCAGACGGGCGCGTCGCGCGCAATGTCACGCATCCACAGGCGCACCCACACGACGTCGGTGTTTACCAGGCACCAGCCGTCCAGCGTGACCTGGACGCCGTCCGCCGTATCGCGGGCTATCGCCTCGATCGACCAGCGAGGGGGAGCGCCGCCCAGCGCGGCTTCGGGATTGGCGAACGCTATGGGCTGGGGTCTTGGCCGGGCGGAAAACGTCCTGGCCGAGGGGCCGATGCCCTTGGTCAGGCACAGCAACATCTTGGCCGATGAGTCCGCCCAGGACAGCAGGTTGAAAAAAGGACCGCCGGCCGACACGATCAACGGGGCGATCTGTTCCGCAAATGCGTCCGCTAGTCCGGCTTCCCGGCACAGCCGCATGGTGGTGGCGCCGCCGGACGGATCAGGATCGAGCGGCGCCGTCTCGGCGGTCGCGAATCCAACCTCCCGCGCCATGTCCGTCAGTTCTTCCGCGCTAAACAGATGCTTGTCCCGCAGGCCGGACAGGAATGCCAGATCGCCCTGATGGACCAGTTGCCGGCGCAGGTTCGCGATCAGGCGAAGGGCCTGGTCACACTCCGCGTTCCACCCGCCTTCCCGCGCATGACGGTGCACCAGGGCGGTGGCCATGGCATGGCAGAACGCCAGGATATACCGCCGGTTCGGGACGACAAAGAAAGCGCGTCCCCCCGGCCTGAGGATGCGGTGCACCATCGCCAGAAAGGCCCGGACATCGCCGGTCCGATGCAACAGGTCGACGCCGGTGACCGTGTCGGCGACCGCGTCGCGGATCGCGTCCTGATGCAGGCTGAGCCGGACGAAGACCACCGGGTCATCCGATCGGAACACCACCCGGTCGCGGCATGCGCGAAGGGACGCGATGGCGCTGTCGGCGACTATCAACCCGCTTGTGGTCTTATTGAGGCCGAGCGCGAGCGGGCGGGCGAGCTGCCCACCGCCGCATGCGAGATCGATCACGTGTCCCAGGTTCGCCGGCCAATGGTCCTCGGCGGCGAGGCAAATCCGTTCCAGCAGCGCGGCGGCGGCCTCGTCGCCGGGGTAGGGGTCGCCGGTCAATCCCAGCGGGTCGGTGTCGGTGATCGTTGCCTCACCGATGAAGTCGGGGAAGCCATCGACCGCCGGAACGACCGCGCTGCAGGATGTGCAGATCAAGGAGCTCGCGGGGGTCCCGTCCAGCGACTCCGCCATGATCACTGACAGCTTGCCCTTGCAGCGCGGGCAGTGCAGCCGGTCGGGCAGTTTCATGACCTGTCAGCGGCCTTTGAAGCTGGGCTTCCGGCGTTCCTTGTAGGCCGCGATCCCCTCCCGCAGGTCCTCCGACTGGCGCACATGGGCAACGATCTGGCTGGTCGCGACCATGCGCTCGATCGGCCCGGGCGGCAGGACTTCGTTCACCAGACGCTTCAGCGCGGCGATCACCAGCGGCGCGGAGTTCGACCAGTTGTTCCGCCATCGCCAGCGCCTCGGTTTCGTGCCGGCCGTTCGGCACGACGCGGTTGACGAAGCCGACGTCATAGGCGCGCTGGGCCGGGACCTTGGTGCCGAGGAGCATGATCTCCATGGCCAGATGGTGGGGCATGCGGCCGGCAAGCGAGCTGATTCCGCCCGCCGTGGTGCCGAGTTTTGCCTCCGGATAATAGAACTGGGTATCCTCGGTGGAGACCAGAAGGTCGCACATCATGACCATGACGATGCCGCCGCCGACGACCCATCCGGTGGTGGCGGCGATGATCGGCTTGTCGGTGTGGAAGCCGACATTCGGGATGGCGCGCCATAGTTCAGGCAGGTCACTGACATCGGCGCCGGAGGAAAATGCGCGGTCGCCGGTCGAACTCAGGATTGCCACGCGCTTGCCGGGGTCGGCGTCGAATTCCTTGAACGCCTGCTGCATCTCCACGGCCACGGCCTGTCCGATCGCGTTCAGGCGTTCGGGGCGGTTGATGCGAATGATGGAGATCGGACCGCGATCCTCGACGGTGACGGCTGGCATCGTGACGTGTTCCCTGTGGTTTGCGGCCGGTGGGTGATAGGCCGATTCCGCGACGGCTGCCAGTCGGATCGGGGGCGCATTGGGAGCGGATCGGGGGCGGACCGGGGGGGAGCAGGCTACTGCACGGCCGGGCAGCGAAACTCCGGCAACAGGGTGCTGACAAACGGGTTGGGGCTGGCGCGGACATCGAACCGCGCGGTCCGATCGTTGCCGCTGAACGTCAGCGTGACCCGGTCTCCCGACCCACTGACCCGCGCTCGGCTGATCAGCCGGAAAGGCGCCCAGGGGCCGGTCGCTTCGAGTTGCAGTGTCCCGCCCGCACTGGCAGGCGTGACGGTCAGGCGCGCCGGCGCGTCGGCCTGACGAGCCGGCCAGGACAAGGCGACCGGACGCGGCAAGGCGTTGGGCATGACGACGACCTTGATGCCCGTGAGCTCCAGCGTGGCTGACGCCGCACCGGAGTCGATGGCCCCCGGCGTGACGTCGAAGCGGATGACTGGGGAGGCCGCACGGTTCGGGAAGAACATGTCGCGGATCGCCTCCGCGCGCTGAAACTGCGCCAGATCCCCCGGCGTCACCGGCGGGCTGACGCCATCGACCGCCTGCGGCTTCCACTGCCGGCCGGAGGTATCGACATAGGGTTTCAGCTGGGCATTGAAGAAGGCGTCGATGGCGCCGCCGGGTCCGAGCAGGCGCGTGAAGTCTTCCAGCGAGATGTCGGCAGCGGCGGCCGGAAAGAACGGATAGTGGTCGGCGAGCAGCGCCTGGCACAGCGCGCCGGGGCCGCCGCTGGCGTTCCAGGCCGCGATCATCACGCCGCGAGGGCCGCCGTCACGCAGCGCCGCGCCGCTGGTCGCCATCGCGGTCAGCCAACGGGCGAGCGGCTGCGGCTGTCGTATTGCCTCGGCGCGCAGGGCCAGGGCCGGATCCTCCGCCGGCGACGGCGGCGGGGGCTTGACCGCGCTGGCGGCCTGTTTCGCAAGCTCCTGCTGCAGGTCGCTCAGGGGGCGCAAGACCGAGTCGATCGAGCCGTAGCCGGTGTTGACGAAGAGCGCGCGCAGAGGGGCGTAGCGCTTGTCAACGACGCCGAGGGCGGTGGTGATCGGTCCGGATGGCGCGGCGGCGCCTGGGGTGAGCGGCGTGGTTGCGGCCGGAGTCACTTGCCCGGTGGCGGCCGGAGACACTTGTCCGGCGACCGGAGACACTTGTCCGGCGACCGGGGACATCTGCACGGCGGCGCCCGGGGCGAGTTGCGCGGTGGCCGATGTCAGCAACGTCTTTATCGGCGAGTGCGGGGAGGCCAGTATGAAGAGATCCTGGGCCGCCTGGGTCAGGCTTCGCAGCGGCACGAGATCCAGATCCGACAGCATGGTATCCCAGGCGGCTTCATACTCCACGGCGTAAAGCGCGATGATATCGGCCTGAAGGGTCCGCATAACCGCGGCGTCAGGCTTGATCTCCTGTCCCATCACCCAGCTTTCCGACACCGCTTCCCCGGCGGCGCGCGGCAAGGCCGGTAGCACTCCGTCACGCAGGCCGGTTATGGTGTAGAGGCCCGGTACGCCATCGCTGAGCGGGCGGCCGGACAGCCGCAGGAAGAGTTGGACGCCGGCGGGTCCAAGCGCCTCATCCGGCCGCCAGGGAGGCAGGTTGGCCGCGACCAGCGGCTTGAGGCGGGAGTAGGCGCGCTGGGCCAGCGGCACCTGCCCCATGATCGCGCGGGCCTGGGACACCAGCGGGCCGTCGAGCGCGATGGCTGGCAGCGGTCCATCCAGCAGCGCGGCCAGGTGCTGGCGCAGCGATGTCCTGACCGGTGCCTGCTCATGCAGCGGCAGCGTGGTGTCCCAGTCACGGCCAAACCAGTTCAGGATCAGCGGCTTGTCGAGCGGGCCGGCGCCGCCGAGCATGAGGTAGATGCGGGTGGCTTCGTAGAGGGCATCCGGCTGGCCGAGACTGCCGCGCATCTGCGTCTCGGCCCGCCAGATCAGCCGGGGAAACAGGGCGTATTCCAGCGCGTGGCGGTAGCCGCCCTGACCGGCCGCCTGGAGCTTGGCGGTCTGGGAGAAGCCCAGCCGGTCGCGCGGGGGCGTTGGCGGCACCAAACCGGCCCGGAGGGAGTCCAGCCACGGAACCAGCCTGGCGAAGTCTGCATCGGCGACGGGATCGAACGGCATACCGACGGTCATCTGCTGTTGGGCCGCCAGCGTCTGTTGTGCGTGGTCGATCCCGGCCTCGCTCGCGGCGCGCCCGGACCACAGCACGCCAATCCCTGCCAGGGCGGCTACACCGCAGGCGGCAAAGCCACCGATGCGCAGGATCTTGCGCCGCTCCGCCGCGCCGGGGCGATGACCGACCAGCATGGCCTCGCGGAACACGACATCCTGCAGCAGTGATTTCAGGAAGTAGGCGCGTCCGGCCTCGGGCCGCAGCGGCGCGGCGCGGCGCTGGTCGAGGCCGAAGGAGCGGGAGAGACTGCCGATCAGGCGGTCGACCGGCGTGCCCTCCTGCGTCGCCGACGTCAGATAAAGGCCTCGCAACAGGGGTGCCTTGCCCTTGGCATCCGGACCGAATGCCTCGGTGACGAAGCTCTGGACCGCCGGGAGGATGCTGGCGAACTGCGCCGGAAAGCCGGCGATCAGGGATCGACGGTCGGCGTTGGTTTCGGTATCGAGGCGCTGGAAGACGCGGCGGTTGAGCCGGTCGAGCAGCGGGCGGAGCGCCTCGTCGACGTCGACCGAGGCCTTTTTGCGGGAGTCTTTCAGGGCGAGCGTGGCGCCCCAGATCTGCTCGCGCGCCGTGCGGTCGAGGTCGGCGAAGAACTCGCTGAAGCCGATCAGCAGGTCGACCTTGGTGAACATGGCATAGACGGGAATGCGGACGCCGAGGCGGGTTTCCAGCTCATCTATGCGGGTGCGGATGGCGCGGGCGTGGTCCTGCGGCGCGATTTTCCCCGCCGGGGCGCCGGTTCGCCGTGCGTGGTCGGCGACGACCTCATCGACGGCGATGGCGACGATGACCCCGTTCAGGGGCTGGTGCGGCCGGGTGCGGCGGAGGAGCGCGAGGAAGGCCTCCCACCCCGCGCGATCGACGGTGCTGTCACTGTCCTGCGTGGTGTAGCGGCCGGCGGTGTCGATCAGCGTAGCGTCGGCGGTGAACCACCAGTCGCACAGGCGGGTGCCACCGACCCCGGCGACCGCCCCGGCGCCGAGTTCGCCGGCCAGCGGAAATTCCAGGCCGGCGTTCAACAGGGCGGTCGTCTTGCCGGCGCCGGGCGGGCCGATGAAGGCGTACCAGGGCTGCTCATACAGATAGCGGCGGCGGCCCTTCTGCTTGCGCAACCGAGCCATCGCGGTGGAGAGCTTGGCGCCGACAGCGGCGGCTTCCTCAGCCGCGGGGTCGGCGATGCCATTGGCCAGGGCCTGTTCCCGGCTGGTCGCACGCCAGTCCAGCAGGAAGTTGGTGACGGCCCAGGTCAGGACCAGTGCCAACATAAGAACAAGGCGGATCGGCCAGGGTTCCAGCGGTCCCAGCAGCGGCCCCAGGACCCAAACGATCCCGCACAGCAGCTGCACGCCCACCAGCGTGGCGCACCACCGCATCAGCGACAGCTTGAGGGTCACGTGTGGCCTGGCAGCATGATCTCGATACGGTTGTTGCGCTCGCGGCCGTCAGAGGTGTTGTTGGGGGCGATCGGGTCGGCGTCGGCGCGGCCCTGGGCGGTGATCCGCGCGGGATCCGGCAGCGTCCGGCCCAGCGCGTCGGCGACCGCTTTCGCGCGGGCGGCGGACAGCGCGAATGCGGACGGGAATTTGACCGAACGCGGTGGATGCGCGTCGGTGTAGGCGTCGATCTGGATCGGCCCGTCCTCCGGCCGGAGGGCCTGGGCCAGCCGATCGAGCAACGTCGTGTTGGTGAGGGTTGCATTCGCCTGGGCGAACAGCGCGCGAGCCGGAATGCGCAGTGTCGTGGCAGCCGGGCCGCCGATGACCTCGATGCCGGGAAGATCCGCGATGGCTGTTCGCAGGCGTTCGGCTGGCCCCTGGATGACGGGCGCGGGTGGTGGCGGCGGCGCCGGGGGCTGGGCGAGCGCCGGCATCGTGGCGGGGGGCGCGGTCAGCGCGGCATTGTAGATCGCGTCGGAGGCGCTGTTCAGGTCCGACAGCCACCAGACGTAGACGGCGGCTAGCACGGCGAGCGCGGCGGCGGCGCCGACCCAGACCGGAACGCCGCCCCGAGCCGGGGCAAACCTTGCGTCGATGCCGACGGCATTGGGGGCGAGCGAGGCGGCCAGCGGCGGGGCGTTTTTGGCGATCAGGTCGTAGACGTGGTGACGGATCCGCTCCAGTTGGGCCGGCCCGTCTGGGCTGGTTCGGTACGGCCCGGCCATGCCGAGTGAGACGCAGACGAACATCAGCTCCATCACCGGCCGGGATGCCGGCAGCGCGTCCCGCAGTGCGCGAAGCTGATCGAAGAAGCCCCGGCCTGCGTTGTCGTCGCGATGCTGGGATTTGGCCAAGGGCTCGTCGCGCCAGCGGCCTTCGCTGCCCCAGGGTGTGTTCAGGACGGCATCGTCCAGCGCGGCGCACAGGGCGTAGTGGGCCTGGCGCAACTGCTCCTTCGGGACGCCGAGCGCCCGGCCGCGGCGGTCGAAGGCCTGGAGTTCCCGTTTGGTGCGTTCCAGCATGTCGCCCGCCGCCGGGGCGGTGGCGGTGTTGCGCAGGCGTCCGAGGAGCAGGAGGAGGGGCGCGGCGGCAAGGGCGAGCGGGCCGTCGCCGGCGCTGACCATTTCGAGGTCGGGGCCGGAGGGCTGGGCGGCGGGGGGCTGTTGAGGCGGAACGGCACGCGCCGGTCCCCGGGAACCGCCCGGCACCGGCCGAATGATGGTGCGGTCCTCATCACCCGGTTCGGCAAACACGTTATCGCCCATGCGGTGCTCCCGACGCAGACGTAGCACCCGGCGGTGCGGCATTCAACTTTATGACATCGGGGGTGGTCGTCTGCTAATCGTTGGTCCTGTCGACAAAGGCGAGACATTCCGCGTGGCGCTGGTTCCCTCCCCGACGATCCTGAGCACCGACGAGATGGGACGCATCGCGCCGCCGATCTTCGCGTCGGTGGGGCGGGGTGGCGAAAACCATCCGGGCGATGTGTTCGTGATCCAGTCGCTGCTGAACGAGAGGTTGCCGCGTCCGCACTCCGACGTGCCGGTGACCGGTCAGGCCGATATCGGCACGGATCTGGCGATCGAGGCGTATCAGGCGGTGGTGATGCACATGCTGCCGCCGACCGGGCTGGTCGAGCCGCAGGGTGCCACCTACTACGCCCTGGCCGCGCGGCCGCTGGTCGAGGAGATCAAGCCGGGGGGTGTCGGGCACTTCGGGGAAGTGCCGGCCGATGTGGTGGATGCGGCCGTGGCATCCCGGTTGAAGTGGTCGGTGCCGGCTTCGGTGACGATGGCGCAGTGGGCGGTGGAGAGCGCGTGGGGGGCGGCGGTGCCGCCGGGCAGCAACAACCCGTTCGGGATCAAGGCGGTGGGTGAGCAGCCGGCGGTCGAAAGCCCGACGCGGGAGGTGGTGGACGGGCAGTTTGTTACGGTGGAGGCGAAGTTCCGCAAATTCGATTCGCTGGCGGATGCGTTCGATGCGCATGGCAAGCTGTTGGCGACGTCCCCGGTTTATGCGCCCGCGATGGCGAAGAAGAACGATCCAGAGGCGTTTGCCGATGCGCTGACGGGGGTTTACGCGACCGATCCGATGTATGGGGCGACGCTGAAGTATGTGATCGAGACTTATAATTTTACGATTCATGATAGGTAGGGGGTCATGATAGGTAGGGGGTCATGATAGGTAGGGGGTGAAGAGCGGTCTGATCACCCATAATCCGCAGCAGGCCGCGCGTTGTGCCGACCGGGTCGCATTCTTCTATCTGGGGGACTGATCGAGGTCGGGACGGCGGTGCAGATGTTCAACGTGCCACAGCAGAGGCAAACTCAGAAATACATCGCGGGTAGATCTGGCTGAAGTCAGTCTGAAACAAGCATCAACTGAATGACCTGCTCTTGCAAGAAGGGCTCCGAACTACCGGCACTTGCTGTAACGACAGCCGAATGAACCGCTGGGCGGGCCGGACGAAGGTGACCAGCTAGCCGAGCGGGCGGTGCGAGAGAGTTTCCTGGCGCGTAACAACGACGCGAGCAGAAACGTGGCAAAGAAGCCACGGACCGCCGATAGCCGTCCATTTGAACCGAGTTTGTAGAATTGTAACTGAAAACCCCCGTGACTGTCATAGCGGCGTCATTGCTTTCCCACAAAATCGTGGAGCCGAATGATTTGACAGGAGGCGGCGATGCAGGGTTCCCCGTTGAAGCTGTGGCTGACCGCGACGACGATCTTTTGCAGCGTTGCACCGCTGACCCCAGCCAACGCGCAGACCGCCGCGCAGATGGACGCGATCCAGGCGCAGATCAACGCGCTGCAGGCTGAACTGAAAAAGATGAAAAGCGACATGACCAAGCGCGACGAACAGTTGCGGGCCGCGCAGGCACAGGCGGCCCAGGCGCGCGCGGAAGCCAAACAGGCACAGAGTAACGCCCAGCAGGCAGAGTCGAGCGCGACCGAGGCGAAGCAACAGTCCGCCGCCGCCCAGACCGCTGTCGCCACGACCGTTGCCGCTGCTCCGGCGGAGAAGCCCCCCGGCGCGACGCTGGACATGCGCAATGGGCGCCCAACCCTGACGTCGGCTGATGGCAAATGGTCGGTGTCGATGGGGCTGCAGATGCAGTTTGACTTTGGCGGCTACTTCACGGGCAACAACCCGAACCCCAACGCCACGGCGACATTGGCGCCGTTTAATCAAACCCTGCGCCGCGGACGGATTCCGTTCCAGTTTCGGTATGAGGACTTTGTTGCCGCGATCACGCCGGACTTCGGCGGCACACCGGATGGCAACGTGAGCCTGTATGAGGCGAGCTTCAACTACTCCGGCCTCAAGCCGCTAACGCTGACGGTGGGTTATTTCAAGCCATGGCTGACGCTGGCCAACTCAACGAGTTCCAACGATTTCCTTTTGCTTGAAGAGCCGAGCATCGCCAACATTGCTCGTGGCGTCGCCGCCGGCGACACAAGGGCGAGCTTCGGTGGCCGCGCCTATGGCGATCAATGGTTCGCCGCAACCTATCTGACCGGGCAGAAATGGGGCTCGCAGCAGTCGACGGTCCCGATTTATTCGCAGACCGGCGCCTCGATGCGCCTTGCCGGCAGACCGTTGAAGGACGACGACTATGACGTGCATATCGGCTTTTCGCTGTCTGACGCCTTCCGGCTGACGCGCAACCCGCCATCCGGCGGTGTTGGCGGACAGACGACCGCATTATCGGACTATCCGGAAATGCGGGTCGATCCGGTCAAGCTGATCAATACGGGTAACATATCCAACGCAAACAGTGCCTTCACATGGGGACCGGAACTCGCATTCCGCTGGAAGAACTTCCTGATTCAGGGCGAATACATGCAGGTTAGCGTGCAGCGAGGCGGCATAAATTCCAACCCAATCCCTGACCTCACGTTCAGTGGCGGGTATGTGGAAGGCAGCTGGGTCATCACCGGCGAGACGCGCAAGTATGACCCGGCCTCGGCCGCGTTCACCAGGCCGGTGCCGGCGCAGAACTTCTCGATCAAGGATCGCACCTGGGGCGCGTGGGAGCTGGCTGCCCGGTATAGCGCGACCAACCTCAATTCAAATGTCACGCGTGGCGTGTCGCAAACCAAGACCGGTGGTGTCTTCGGCGGTTATCAGCAAATCTGGGCGGTCGGGCTGAACTGGTATTTAAACCGCAACTACAAGATCATGTTCGACTACGAGATCGCCAATATCGACAGGCTAAACAGCAGCGGCACGACCCAGGTCGGGCAGAACTTTCAGGCAGCGCTTGTGCGACTTCAAGCAGCGTACTGACGGCGGAACCACAGCTGGTCACGCATCCGATGTGGGTGGGCCGGCGTATTCTGCTGGGTCGGGATGACTGGCCAAGCTCCTCGCTGATCCTCCGACGTTGTTAATACGGCAGGCAGAGGCCGTGGAATTGCGGCGGGTCGGGCGACCTGACCCAGGCCGGTAGCCTGACAACAAGCCCCAGAAACTTCTTGACGCGGTGACGGCCGAGTCGATTTTAAACAGCGGGTGCCCCTGCTTCCCGCCCCCGCGCAACTGAGCCACGCCGAGAAGGACGCCCTGATCGCGGCGCTGACCGCCCGGCTGGCTTGGCGGATGCCCAAAACGCCTGCATGGCGGCCCTGGAGGCGCGGCTGGACGAACTGACCCGTCAGCCGAAACCCCGGGCAATTCATCGAAGCCACCTTCGGAAGGCCTGAAACCCGACCTCCAGTCCGCACCAAGGATCGCCCGCCGCGCAAAAGCCGCCCCGGCGTGGCCCGGACGCTGCCATCCGAACCCCGACCGGACGATCGGCAAGCGGCTGACCACCTGCCCGAAATGCAACGCCGCATTTCCCGAAGCCTCGCACACCCCGCAGCAATTCTATGAGCGTATCGAACTGCCGCCGGTGCGGCCCGACGTGACCCAGATCCACCTGTTCGGCGGGCGCTGCGCCTGTTGCGGCGAACGGGTAACCGCCCAGGCGCCACCTGGCCTGGAGCCAGGCTCGCCGGTCCAGGCCACCGTCCAGGGCAGATTAGCCCGATCGTCCACCTGCTCATGGCGATATTTTCTTAGATTATGCTTCGGTGACCTACGGCCAAATGCAGCCCGAGCTACGTCCTGCATCCCAGGACGCCCTTCTTCAATTCCGGACCTGCTGCCACGCCTGTGCAGCAGCGGGCGGCAGCTTGTCCATGTGCTTCAGGAACAAGGCGAGCGTCCATATTTGCTGGGTTGTCAGCGTCGCGTGCCAGGCGGGCATGCCGGTCCAGCGAATGCCATTCTCAATTTTCCAAACGGTCCACCCTTCGGGATCGTCCTCAACGCCATCCGACGCCAGTTGCGGGGGCGCCGGGAATTCGCCCTTGGCCACCGCCGAGGCGGACTCGTCACCCGCGGCCGTGCCGTGACAGATCGCGCAGTTCTTTTCGTAAAGTCCTATCCCGGCGATCAGATTGGCGTCGGTTAGGGGCACCGGGTTCGCGCCCGTCGGCGCGCTTTTCGCGAGGGTGGCACGCAGTGAAGTCCTCGCCGCCCATCGCTCCAAAGGCAACGGCTTGCCGTCGGCAGCAGCCGGGACGGTCCCGGTGACCAGGACGATGTAGACGCAAGCAGCTATGGTTACTATCGCCACAACAATGCCTAGAACGAAGCCTTTGATCATATTACCCCCCATGCAAACCCGAGCCAGAGACGACGGCAACTTTGCTATAATTCCTCGGTTTTGCCGAGGCCTTAAGAGAACGGACACCCGCACGCTCGGGGTGGGCTCGTTTTTCCCGTCAGCGACGGCATTCCGATCTTGCTGCCAGACGCTGCCCGCGTGATCACGGTCTCCTGACCCAGGTCGGTTCGCCTTCGATGGTGCTATCCCCAGTACGGCATCCACCAGACGATGGTAGGTGAATGCAAGAAGCAGGCGATGGACGGGCTGACGGCGGTGTTTTCGGACCGGTCGGCGGCGGCCGAAACGGCTAGGTCGTCAGAGGCAGACGTTGACAAACTGCATGCCGAGATCGGTTAGTTGGTAATTCGACTGGCGGGCGAAGCACCAGCCATTCACTGGCACCGATCGAACCGTGACGGCCCAGATCGTGATGTCGGTCACAGCCCGAGGCCGCGCTTCCGGCCAAAGCACCATTCGATGCCGCCGCCGTCCTCGCAACGCCGGAGACATGCCGGCCAAGCTGCTTCTCCGGCGACGGCGACCAGCTGGAAACCCAGGCCATTATCGATCGTGGCGAACCGACCAGAGGTGAGCGGCACTGACTGGGCAACGCGATTTATCCCTACTGGACCGGGACGCCGCGAAAACCTCGTCCTCTACTGTGGGGCATCATTCTAAGCGGCTTTCCGGCCAACCGCCGGCGCAGACAAGCCGTTCGAACGCGCGATCCCGCTTCTCGAAAGCTTCGCGTCGGTGGCAATCAGTTTGTCTATTCACCGGGCATCAGCACCGTTCTGCTCAGCGTTATAAAATATCTTTTAGAATGGTCTGTTATGGTAATCTATTGATAAAATTGATGTCCCCGGCGGGATTCGAACCCACGGCCCCCAGATTAGGAATTTGGTGCTCTATCCTGCTGAGCTACGGAGACGCCGACCGCTCTTATACCAGACGCAGCGCGAAAACGAAGCCCTACTCCCGCAGCTTCCGCCCCTCGATCGGGTAGGCCGGATCGTTGTAGCCCGGCGTCGAGGGATGGCCGGGCGAGACCAGCCGGTCGATCAGCGCCTCATCCTGCCGGTCTAATCGGCATTCCAGGGCGCCCACGTAATCCTGCCACTGCTCCTCGGTCCGCGGGCCGCCGATCGCCGCCGTGACGAAGCGGTTGTTCAGCACCCAGGCGAAGGCGAACTGGCCCGGCGAGACGCCCTTGGACCGAGCATGGTCGGCGATCTGGCGGGCGATGTGGAGGCTTTCGGGACGCCATTCGGATTCCAGCATCCTCCGGTCCTGACGGCCGGCGCGCGTGCCGGCCGGCGGCGGCACATCGGGGACGTATTTCCCGGTCAGAATGCCGCGTGCCAGCGGGCTGTACGGCACCACTCCCAACCCGTAATATCCGCATGCCGGCAGGTGCTCGGTTTCGACCTCCCGGTTCAGCATGTTGTACAGGGGCTGGCTGGCGACGGGGCGGTCGATACCGGCCTCGTCGCACAGGCGGCAGATTTCCGCCACGCGCCAGCCGCGGTAGTTGGAAACGCCGAAGTAGCGGATCTTGCCGGCGCGGATCAGGTCCGCGAGGGCGTGAACGGTCTCGGCCAGCGGGGTCGAGTGATCTTCCTTGTGCAGATACAGCACGTCGATCTCGTTGACGCTCAGGCGGCGCAGGCTGGCCTCTACCGCGTGCTGGACGTGCCGCCGGGACAGACCGCGGGCGTTCGGCCCCTGCCCCGTCGGGTTGGCGCACTTGGTCGCTAGCACCCACCAGGACCGGTGTTCGGCGATCGCGCGTCCGACGACTTCCTCGGACTTGCCGCCGGTGTAGCCGTCGGCGGTGTCGATAAAATTCACGCCCTGATCCTTTGCGGTGGCGACGATGCGGGCCGAGGTCGGCTCATCCGCCGCGCCGCCGAACATCATCGTGCCCAGGCATAGCGGCGAGACCTTCAGACCGCTTGCGCCCAACGACCGGTATTCCATTCCGCTTACTCCCGTTGCGTTCCCAGTGGTCAGCCTAGCCCGGAGCGGGTTGAATGTCCGCATGGAGACTCCAACAACCGCCCGGCCGACCCTGCGTTCGCTGTTCCTCAGCTTTGTCAGCATTGGCATGATGAGCTTCGGCGGAGGGCTGGCGGCCTGGACGAGGCGGGAGGTGGTGCAGAAGCGGCGCTGGCTGGACGACAAGCAGTTCCTGTCCGGTTATGCGCTGTCGCAGCTTGTTCCCGGCGCGACGAATGTGAACCTGGCCGTGTTCATCGGGGCGCAGATGCGAGGGGTTACCGGCGCGCTGGCGTGCTTTGCCGGGCTGACCGCCCTGCCGCTTGGGATCGTGCTGACGCTTGGCGGCATCTACCTGCACACGCAGTCACGCGGCACCGCGCCCTGGATCAGCACCGCGCTGGCCGGCATGGGCGCCGTGGCGATCGGGCTGAATATCGGCGTGGGCGCTCGTCTGGCGTGGCGAAACATCCGCGGCATTGCGCCGATCCTGATCACCGTCGCCGTCTCGGTGTCGATCGGGCTCATGGGATTCCCGCTGGTTCATGTGCTGCTGGTGATGCTGCCGGGCAGCCTGCTGGCAGCGTGGCTGAGCCAGCGCCCATGATTTCTGTCCTGCTGCAGTTGGCCGCGCTGTTCGCGATGCTGTCGATGCTCGCGTTCGGCGGGGGCTCCGGCATCATTCCGGATATGCAGCGCGCGGCGGTGGACCAACACCATTGGATGACCGCCGGGCAGTTCCTGGATATGTTCGCGATATCCCGCGCCGCGCCCGGCCCCGGGTCGCTGATCGTGGTGCTGGTCGGGCTGAAGGCGGCCGGATTGGCCGGTGCGGCGGTGTCGTTCGTTGCGATGTTCGCGCCATCCTGCTTCGCGGTGTACCTCGTCGCCCGGACATGGCACCGAGCGGCGGCATCGGCGTGGCGGGCGTTGCTGGAAAGGGCGCTGGCGCCGGTGGCGGTCGGCCTGACCGTCGGGAGTGGGCTGGCGCTGATGCGCGGCACGGAGCATGGCTGGCTGCTGTGGGGCGTAACCATTGCCAGTTCGGTTCTGTTCAGCGTGACGAGCATCAACCCGATTGTGTTGCTGGCGCTGGGCGCTGGCACTTTGCTGCTTGTTGGCGTGTGACCAGCCGCTTATACAGCCGGGGATTGTTGTGGAGTAACAATGCCGGCGGTCGGAATAGGGATAGTTACCTATAATCGTATGGAGATCGTTGCCGAAACGATCGAGGCCGTACGCACGCTGACGCGGCAGCCCGACGCGATGCTTGTTGTTGCCGACGATGGTTCCAGCGATGGAACGTTGGCAATGCTGCGCGACAAGCAGGTTCCGGTCGTAACCGGCATCAACATGGGAATCGCCTGGAACAAGAACCGCGCCTTGTTCGCGCTGTCCAATCTTCTCGGGTGCGAGTCGGTGATCCTGCTGGAGGATGATGCGCGGCCTGTCGTTGCGGGCTGGGAAGCCCACTGGATGGAGGCCGCTCGCCGATGGGGACATGTCAACTACGCCGGTGAATGGATGCAGCACTTGTTTCTGTCGGGAAGCGGCACTGTGGACGATCCGGTGCGGTCGCTGTTCCTGTCTGCTCAGTGCTGCGGTTACTCGCGCGACGCCCTGACCTATGCCGGCTATTTCGATCCTCGTTTCAAGGGATACGGGCATGAACACGTCGAGCACAGCGCAAGGCTGCACCGCGCGGGCTACGGCGGCAGCGTGGAAGATGTCGACGGGTCGCGGGAGACCGTGTTCAAAATGATCCGCGGCGGGGTCGGCGTGTGCACGTCGCAGAGCCATTTCAACGCGGAAGATGAGGCGAGGAACGTGAAGCTGGCACAGCAGCTTATGGGACAGCAGGGGTATCGCGCACCGTGGGGCAACGACCGGGAGCTGCGGCAGTTTCGTTCCGAAATGGAAAGCGCGATGCGGGGTGGTTCCGAGCGGTTCAGCATCCAGGGCGGCCAGACCCCTGGGGGCGCCGGGTCCGGCAGCCGTACCGGATTGCTTGCACGCCTGCTGAACCGTGCCCGATAGATGACAGATCGTTCCGATGGTGCGCCGGAGCCGCTGATTCTTCCGCAGGAAGACGAAGTCCGGCGCACGCTGGAGAGTTTCTTCGACGTGGATTTCTACCGGGAGCGCTACCCGGATATTGGCTCCGCCGGAATCGAACCGATTCTGCACTTCATCCGGTTCGGACTGGAGGAAAAGCGCGACCCCAACCCGTTTTTCGACGGCGCCTGGTACACCGCGCATTACCCGGATGTCGGGGCCAGTGGCCTCAATCCCCTGCTGCATTATCTGATTGCCGGGGGTGGCGAGCGGCGCAATCCGTCGCAGCGGTTCGATGCGGCCTGGTATGTCGAACAGCATCCGGAGGCTGCCGGAAACCCCCTGCTTTTCCATATGCAGGTCGGAAGAGCGCGGGGGTTTCTGACGGAAAAGCCGATCGTGATCGCGGACTATCTGCCGTCCGTTCGGCCGCCTTTGCCGCTGCCACACCGGGTCTTCGTCGATGTCGTGATCCCCGTGTATCGCGGACTGGAAGAAACCAGGCGCTGCCTGGGATCAGTCATTTCGGACAGGAACCGGCCATTCGGGCGCATCATCGTGATCGATGATTGCTCGCCCGAACCGGACCTGACCCGGTGGCTTCAGAGTTTCGCGGCTGATGGCCATATCTATCTGGTCAGCAATCCTGGGAACCTGGGCTTCGTCGCATCGGTCAACCGCGGCATGGAGGAAGCAGGCGACCATGATGTCGTGCTGCTGAACAGCGACACCGAGGTGGCCGACGGGTGGCTGACACGGCTGATGGCGCAGGCCTATGCGCATCCGCGGGTCGCCACTGTCTCGCCATTTTCCAACAACGCAACGATCTGCAGCTATCCCGGTAACAAGGGCGCGCCGCTGCTGTTTGGCCAGACTGTTGCGGATATGGATGGGATCTGCCGGACGGTGAACGCCGGGCGATGGGTCGACGTTCCGACTACGGTTGGATTCTGCATGTATATTCGCCGGCAGGCCTTGCGTGAGGTCGGGCTGTTCGATGCGGAACGATTTAAGATCGGCTATGGCGAGGAGAATGATTTCTGCCTCCGCGCCAGCGTGCTCGGATGGCAGCACCGTCTCGCCTGCGACACGTTTGTCTATCATACGGGGTCGGTCAGTTTCCGCGAGCAGACGGACCCGTTGATCGAACGCGCCACCAGACTGCTGCTTGAACGATTTCCTGACTATCACAGGATGATTTCCCGGCACGTCATCCTCGATGAGGTCGCGCCGTTTCGCTTTGCGATCACCGCGGCCACGTTCAAGCGATCGGGTCTGCCGGTCATTCTGTTCGTCTGCCATGATCTGGGCGGCGGAATTCGTCGCCACATGGATATCCTGGCGAAGCGGTTCCAGGGCAAGGCGCATTTCCTTTTGCTGGCGGGAACGGACCGGGGCGACGCGCTGACGGTTCCGTTGCTGCCGGACCATCCGGCGCTGGTTCTGTCGGCCCACCGGTTTGAGGATCTGCTGGTGCTGCTGCGCTCGTTCAATGTCAGCCGGCTGCATGTTCACCATTTGCTGGGGATCGACATCGATATTCCTCGGCTGGTTCGTGAACTGGGCGTGCGGTTCGATGTCACCGTGCATGACTTCTACGCGGTCTGCCCGCAGATCAACCTGCTGCCGTGGCGGCATAGCCATTATTGTGGCGAGCCGGATATCGGCGACTGCAACACCTGTATCGCCAACCGGGATGCCTCCGGCGCGCGGGATATCGTGTCCTGGCGGGCGGAACGGGCGTGGCAGTTCCTGGATGCGGACCGTGTGCTGTGTCCGAGTGCCGACGCGCTGGCGCGCTTGCAGCGGTTTGGGGTCGGGGAAAGGGCCGTCTTGGCGCCACACGAACCGGTCGAACCCGTCCCGTGGCCGTTGCGCCTGCGGTCGGCGGCGAAGGGCAAGCTGCGCGTCGCGGTGATTGGCACGCTGGTCAACCACAAGGGCGCGCGGACGGTCGCCGCCGTGGCTGAGGCGATGGATCCGCGCACGACGGAGATCCACCTGATTGGCCACACGGATGGACCGTTCCCGGCGCAGGCGCTGAAGCGGATGAAGGTCACCGGGCACTACGACGAGGACGACCTGCCGAACCTGATCGAGAAAGTTGCCCCGCACATCATCTGGTTTCCGATCGCGTGGCCGGAGACGTTCAGCTATACGCTCAGCGCGGCGATCACCGCGGGAAGCGTGATCCTGGCGACCCGGATCGGGTCGTTTCCGGAACGGCTGGAAGGACGGCCATTCACCTGGCTGGCCGATGTCGCCACGCCGACACGGCGCTGGCTGGAACTATTCGAGGAAATCCGCATTGCATTGCGCGCGGCGCCCAAATCGCCTGATGCGCCACGGCGGACGGCGGTGGCCGATTTCTATGCGTCCGGCTACCTGCACTCCATCACTGCCAAGTCAAACCGGAAGGCGATGCGGATTACCGTCATTCCTGAACTGTTCGAGCCGTGGCATCCAACGCCCTGCGCCTATATCCGGCTTCTGCAGCCGCTGTGCCACAAGGCGATCGTCGCCGACGCTCAGGTGCGGGTTACTGACGCGGGGAATGCGCTGAAATATCCCGCGGATCTCATCATCACCCAGCGTTATGCGGTTCCCGATGTCGAAACGGCCGAGGCACTGGCCGCGTATGGCAGGCGGACCGGGGCGGCGCTGGTGTATGACCTCGACGACGATCTGCTGAACATCCCGGTGAGTCATCCGGACGCCAGGGCGTTGCGGCCGCGCACCGAAATGGTTCGCCGTATGCTGGAACTCGCGGACAGCGTTTGGGTTTCGACCGAGCGTCTTGCCGAGAGCCTGACGCAGGTGCGGCCGGATGCGGTGGTCATCGAGAACAGGCTGGACGAACGCATCTGGACACCGGCGCAACCGACCGGGCCGCTCTATGGCGAGCCGATCCGCATCCTGGCGATGGGCACCAACTCGCACATCGATGACTATGCCATGATCGAGCCGGCGCTGGAGCGGGTGAAGCAAGAGCACGACGACATGGTGGTGATCGATGTGCTGGGGATGACGAGGCAGCAGGCTCTGCCTGATGGATTCAACCGGATCGGGCCATCGCCGCATGGCCGCCGGTCATATCCGGCATTTGTGGATTGGCTGTGTTCCCGACAGCCGGCATGGCACATCGGACTTGCGCCGTTGCTGGACACGCCGTTCAACCGCTGCAAGTCATCGCTGAAGGCAATGGATTACGCCGCCCTCGGTCTGACGGTTTTGGCGTCGGACATGCCGGTCTACCAGGGGTCGCTTGCTGACGGGCCGGCGGGCCAACTGGTGGGGAACACGACGGAGGACTGGTACCACGCTCTGACCTCGTTGATCCGGGATCAGGCCATGCGGCGGGCCAAGGTTGCGCAAGCGCGTGGCGCGTTCCTGGCCGGCGGCACGCTGCTGGATCAGGCTCCGGTTCGACGGGATGCCTTGGCGCGGGCGCTGCGGCGGGTCCAGCACACCGAAAGCGCGGCCTGACGGTCGATGGCCATCGCCAAGCGCAAGGATCCGCTGAAGGCAGCACGCGGGAAGTTCTGGCGGGGCCTGATGGCCGACATGGTCGACGCGGCGTGGTACAGGGTTCGTCACCGGGACGCCATGGCGACGGGGCTCGATCCGCTGAAGCACTTTCTTCGTTTCGGGATCGAGGAGAGGCGTGATCCGAACGCGTGGTTCGACAGCGCGTGGTACGCGGCGGAGAACCCGGACTTCATCCCTACCGGGCTAGACCCGCTGACGCATTATATCTACTTCGGGGCACAGGAGCTTCGTAAGCCGCATCCAAGATTTGATGCGGTCTACTACGCAAGGGAGCATCCGGAGGCAGCGGAGAATCCGTTGCTGTATCATATGCGGTTCGGCCGGAAACGCGGCTACCGAACTGAATATGTCCCGGACAACAGCGCCTGTCTGCCGTCGGAGAACACTGCTTTCGTCCGGCCGGATCATGTCGTTGCCGACATTGTCATCGCGGTCGCGGGCACGCCGCAACAGACCAGGGACTGCGTGATGTCCGTGCTGGCGAACAGCGTTGGCCGCGTTATCGTGACTGGGACTGGTTCGGCCGATCCGGCCCTCGCCCGATGGCTGCGCATGCTTGCTGGTCAGAAGCGCATCGTTCTGACTGCCAGCGGGTCGGTCGCCGAGGTGATCGAGGCGGAGCGCGACCATGATGTGGTCGTGCTGGGTGCCGGCACGGAAGTAGCGGCCGGGTGGCTAGACCGGCTGGTCGCTCAGGCCTACGCCGCGCCGCGGATCGCAACCGTGTCGCCGTTTTCGAACGCGGCATCGCCGTGCGGTTATCCTGATCCGAGTGGTGGGCCGCCGGTGTTCGGTCTATCAACGGATGCGATCGATCGGGCCTGCCGCATGGCCAATGCCGGCCGGTTCGCCAGCGTGCCGTTCAGCACGGACGGCTGTGTCTATATCAGGCGGGATGCGCTGCGGGACGTCGGGTTGCCGGACACCATGCGACCAAACTGGCTACTGGATTTCTGCCAACGTGGCGCCGCGAAAGGCTGGCGGCATCATGTTGCGTGCGACACGTTCGTGCGATGTGCCACTGGGCGGCCGGCGCCGGCCGTGGGCGAAGATCCTGCCGCGCCTTTCCGGTTCGCGGTGACCGCGGCGCTGTTCGCGGCGTCGGGGCTGCCGGTCATTCTGATGGTGACCCACGCGATGGGCGGAGGGATCGGCCGGCACATTGACAGCATCATTAAGCGCACCTCCGGCAGGGCACACGTTCTTATACTGGAAGGAAATCCCGACAGCTCGGTTATTTCGGTTCCGGCGCTACCGCATCATCCGAGGGTGGCACTAACCGCGGATCAGACCGATGACCTGGAACGCATGTTGCGATCGGCTAACATATCACGCGTGCATATCCATCATTTGTTGAATATCCGGGTTGATCTGGCCGGCGTGATCCGACGGCTCGGTGTGCCGTTCGACCTGACGGTTCATGATTATTTCGCAATCTGTCCTCAGATCAACCTGTTGCCTCGACCGGCCAATCCGTATTGCGGCCTGCCCGGTCCGGCGACCTGCAACGCCTGCATCGGCATCAGCCCGAGCGCGTTTCGGGCACGCGATATCCTCTCGTGGCGGGTGGAGCGGGAGTGGGTGTTCAAGGATGCGGCCCGGATCATCTGTCCCAGCGACGATGTTCGAAATCGGCTGGCCGGGCTGGGGCTGGCCGAACGCGCGGTTGTCGTTCCACATGATCCCGTTACGGAGCCAAACTGGCCGCTTATGGTGCCGAAATTGTCCGGCGAGCCCCTGCGGGTTGTTCTGCTGGGTATCCTGGCGATGCACAAGGGCGCGATGACGGTGGCGGAGGTCGCGGCGACCGCCGTACCCGGCACGCTCGATATTCACTGCATCGGCTACCTGGAAGATACGTTCCCCAACTCAGCGCGGCCGCTGATCCACGCGACCGGGCCTTACAAGGATGAGGACCTCCCTGCCCTGCTGCGGGAGCTCCGGCCGCACGTCGTGTGGCTGCCGTCGATGGCGCCGGAGACCTATAGCTACACGCTGACCACCGCCATCGAGGCGGGGCTGCCGATCGTCGCCACGGATTTTGGATCGTTTAGAGAACGGACGGCGGGACGGCCGTTCACCTGGCTGGTGGATCACCGAGCACCGGCCTCGGTTTGGATCGAGACGTTCGAGCATGTGCGGAAGGCTTTGAGGAAGCGTGCCGCGAAGCATCAGCCCGTGCCTCGGTCGCAGGTTCGGGATTTTTATACCGACGCGTATCTGCCTGCCCGGCGGGCGTCCCCGCCGCGCAAGCCGCGCCGCGACAAGCCAACGATCGCAGTGGTGGCGGAGCGGTTCGAGTCCGGCCACCTGTCGCCGTGTGCGTTCATCCGGCTGCTGCAGCCACTGGATCACCCTGATATCGGCGGCATGTTCCGCACTCACCTGGATAGCCCGGAATCGGTTCTGGCTCGCCGTGCCGACATTATCGTTACGCAGCGTCACGCGGTGCCGGACATGGTGCGTGCCGAGGCCCTGGTGGAGCACGCACGCCGCAGCGGCGCAAAGCTGATCTTCGATCTCGACGATGATCTGCTGACCGTTCCGCCAGATCACGCCGACGCCGCGGTCCTGCGTCCCAGGGCAAGAGTTGTGCGATTGCTGGTGGACGCCGCCGACGCCGTCTGGGTTTCGTCCCGCGGACTGGCCAAGCGACTGGCGCGCATTCGGCCGGATGTGACGCTGATTGAAAATGCACTCGACGAACGGATCTGGGCTTATGGCCCTGCTCCGCCCCGGTTTCAGCCGGACCCGCTGCGGATTCTGTGCATGGGGACGGGTACTCACCATGATGACCTGGCGATGATCATGCCGGGACTGGTGCGATTGAAGGCGGAATATGGCGAGCGGGTGGTTATCGACATTGTGGGCATGAGCGACGAGATGGAACTGCCCAAAGGCATCCGACGGCTGGGCCCTCCGCTTTACGCAACGCAGTCCTATCCGGCGTTCGTCCACTGGATCAACACGGTGCCGGAACGCTGGCACATCGGGCTGGCGCCGCTGCTCGATACGCCGTTCAACCGCTGCAAATCGCCGATCAAGACGATGGACTACGCGGCGATGGGGATGGTGGTGCTGGCTTCGGATATGCCGGTCTATCGCGGCTCATTGGCAGACGGGCCGGTGGGGCATCTGGTGGAGAACGACCCGCATGCCTGGTACGAGGCGCTGGAATGGCTGCTGCGTGACCAAGCCCTGCGGCAGACCATCGCTCGGCGGACCCGTTCGGCGTTCCTGGAGCAGGCCAGCCTGGGCAGCCAGGCGGCGGCGCGGCGCGGGGCGTGGAAGTTGGTCCTGTCATAGGCCGATTGCCGCGGCGCGTCTTGCGGCGAACCGGCCGGACGCTAATTATACGGTATGACGCGACTGGCCCATCTGCCCGATCGGGGCGTTATCTCTGTCACCGGCCAGGACCGCGTGGCGTTCCTGCAAGGCTTGGTTTCGAACGACATCGAGGCAGCGCGACCTGGCCACGCTGTCTGGACCGCGCTGCTGTCGCCGCAGGGAAAGTGGCTGGCGGATTTCTTTGTGTTCGCCGATGGAGACGCGCTGAAGCTCGATTGCGAGCGCGGGCAGATCCCGATGCTGATCCAGCGGCTGTCGCGGTTTCGCCTGCGCATGAAGGTGGCGCTGGCCGAGGATGCGGACACCAAGGTGTATGTTGCGTGGGACGGCACGCCCACCCTGGACGCGGTTGTTGCGCCGGATCCTCGGCTGGCGGATTTCGCGTCGCGCATCCTGTCAGAATCAGACCTGCCGCCCAACGCTACGGCGGCCGACTGGGACCGCCACCGGCTTGCCGCCGGGCTGCCTGACGGCTCGCGGGACATGGAAAGTGACAAGACGGTCCTTTTGGAAGCCGGATTCGATGAGCTTGCCGGCGTCTCCTGGGCGAAGGGCTGCTATATGGGCCAGGAACTGACGGCTCGAACCAAGTACCGCGGGCTGGTGAAACGCCGCCTCGTGCCCGTTACCGTCATTGGACCACTGCCAGCGCCGGGCACGTCGGTTCTGCACGATGGGCGCGAGGTTGGATCGATGCGGTCCGGCGCGGATGATATCGGGCTGGCCGTGCTGCGGCTGGACAGCCTGGAGGCACGGCTACAGTGCGGCGAGGCGACCTTGGCGCCTCGCATTCCGGGCTGGATGCGGCTTCCGGAACGGACCGCGTGAGCGAGGGGTTATTGCGATCGCCATCAGGCGATTTGTTCCGACCTTCACGCTAAGCCAACACAAGAGCGAAGCCTGTGCCGCCGGCGTGCTGATCGGCGGTAGCCCGGCCACGCAATGCCGACCTCCGGTTACAAGCCGCGCGCCATGGGTTGGACCTGTCGTTGGGAGAGGGTTGCCGGGTCAGATGTCAAAATATTTTACACTTGCGCGTTTCCCGATAGGAGATGGATCCGCATCATCTTGATTCTGAATGGGCTTTCGACGTGGCACAACTATTGCGATAGTGTGTTCTGTTACGACACCTATCACGATAGAGGTTCCGTTCAATGCATAAGCTGATTGCCACCGCGCTGGTCATGACCGCCGCATTTTGCGGGGAGAGCTGGGCCGGCGTAACCACGTACACGACCGAGGCGGACTGGGCGACCGCAGTAGCCAACAATTACGTGACTGAACCTTTCAACGCAGGCGGCCTGCAGAGCTTTACCGGCGTGACGACGGATGCAGGTTCGATCGGTTCCGCCAGTGGCCTGCTGACGGGGTCTGTCTGGAGCGATCGGGTAGTCACGGGCGGTGCGTCCACCACGTTCTCGTACATTCCCGGTGCTTTGCTTGGCGCGGGCGCGACCTGGGACACGTCGCCGGGCGGGGAGGGTCAGGGTCTGCAGCTGACGTTGAATCTGGTTGGCGGTGGAACAGAGTCCGTGGCTCAGATTGGTCCGATCGACAACTCGTTCTTTGGCTTTGTTTCGACCGACCTGTTCACGTCGTTCACGATTTCGGGCGGTACCAATACGGGCGCCGCCGAGACGTATGACATGACCAACCTCGATTTCGCGCCTGTTCCGGAACCCGCGTCCATCGCGGTGCTTGGTGCGGCGTTGTTCGGCGTTGGCGCGGCTCGCCGACGGAAGACGGCCTAGGCTTTTGGTGGGACGGTTCCCACGGCGGTGGCCGTGGGAACCGTTCCGCGGCAATGCACGAACAGAAGCAGCCGTTTCCGTTCGTTTTTGCAGCAAATTATACTTGAGATTTCAATGACTTGGCGGGAATGCTCCCTATTCAGGCCAGACCGGCGGATGATGGCCCAACGGCACGGACGGACGAGCCCAGAAGGGCGGGGTCTCTGATAGCTGCACGACAGGGCCTAAGTGCCGCAACGGCCCGGAGGGCGTTTGGCTGACGATGGACCAGCGGTGGAGTTCCTCAGGGCTGAACTCTTCGGGGGCATCTTTCAAATTCGCGGCCGGAATTTCGCCGAGGTCAACGATCCACTTTCCAACCTGCGCCAGCGAAATCCGCACCAGCCAGCTTCCGCCTTCGTGCGCGCGGCGGTTCAGGGCGACCATCGTGCCGAACGCCATCAGGTAGCCGGTG
Organism: uncultured Pseudomonadota bacterium; assembly: GCA_963819005.1. Classification (GTDB taxonomy): domain Bacteria; phylum Pseudomonadota; class Alphaproteobacteria; order Acetobacterales; family Acetobacteraceae; genus Rhodopila. The sequence goes on along the minus strand of CAWFUL010000015.1, from coordinate 527,340 downwards.
CAGTAGTCGATAGCCGACACCGGATAGAATTGCGGGCCAGACGTCTTGCCAGGCACCACCTCGGCCTGCCGGGTCGTCATGCCGCTGACTGTCTGCACGACCGTATCGAACCCGCGGCGGGAGGCCCAGGGACCGGCATGGCCGAAGGCGCACAGCGACACGTAGACGATGCCGGGACGGAGAGCGGCAAGTTCCTCGGGCGACAAGCCGCGGCCACTCAGCGTGCCCGGCCGGTAACCTTGCGAGAAGACGTCGGCGTGGCGGATCAGGTCCTTCAGGGTCTCGACATTCTGTGGCTCGCGCAGATCGAGTTGCGCTGACAGCTTGCCGTGACCGGTGTCCCACTCCTGGTAGCCCAGGTTCGGCAGATGCGCGGCGGTGATCTTCATCACCTCGGCGCCATGCTCCGCGAGGGTGCGCGCGCAGGTCGGGCCGGCGAGGACGCGGGTCAGGTCGAGCACGCGGATGCCGGACAGCGGACGGTTGCCTTGCGGCAGCGGCTCAACGGGACTGTCGCCGATGCGGATGACTTCCAGCAGCGGCAGCGCGGCGATGGCGGCGGCCTGCGGATGGTCGCGCCACTCCGCCATTGTGCGGACCATGCCGCCGGCGCCCTTGGCGGCGATGATCGCTTCCTCCAGGTCGCGGGCATCCCAGGTGGCGACGGCACGTGCGACCTCGCCGCGGTCCTCGGGCACGCCCAGAACCTTCAGCGCGGCGGCGCGGTGGTTGGGGAAATTGGCGTGGATGTAGCTCCAGCGGCCATTCTTCGCGGGGTAGACACCCATGATCGAGTTGCGGGCGGACGACAGCTCGCCGTCGCCAAGCTTCATGTAGGTGCCGCTGCGCAGCGAAGCGGTGGCCCGGCGCACGTCGACGCCGACGTCCTGGGTCCGGCCCGTGCGGGTTTCCCAGAGGTCCGCCGCGGCCAGGCCGGTGGCAGCCAACGTCGCCGCGCCCGCGACGCCGATGCGGAACGGCGTGGGCAGGATCGGATCGGTGCCGCCGGTGAAAGCCACCGAACCAGCGCGATCAGCCGGAAGGCCGACATTTGGCAGGATGCTGCGCAATGCGTTGTGGGGCATCGACGTGACCTCCATTTATCGAGGCCGGCATTTAGTGATGCCGGCATTTGTGGCTGCCGGACGCTGGCACTTACGGGAGCGTCCGGCAAGTTGGGCGATCAGGCTTTCAGCAACCCGGTGTCGATCGGAAGGCTGCGGATGCGCTTGCCAGTCGCCGCGAAGATCGCGTTGCACAGGGCTGGGACGACCGGCGGCAAAGCGGGTTCGCCAAGACCGGTCGGTGGATGGCTGGTCGTCAGGAAGTGCACCTCGACCGGCGGCACCTGGTTCATGCGCAGTGGCTTGACCGTATCGAAATTGGCCTGCCGGACGCGACCTTGGTCGATGGTGATCGCCTGGCCCAGCGCTGCGCCTATGCCATCGAGAGCCGCGCCTTGCACCTGGTTCGCGGCGCCGCTGGGGTTGATGATCTGGCTGCCGATATCGCCGACGACCCAGACATGATCGAGCTTTATCTCGCCCGCTGCCGAAACGGTGGTCTGCACGACCTCGGCGAAGTAGCCCAGGTGGCTGAAGTAGAATGCCACGCCTTTGCCGGTACGGGCGGGGAGTTTGTCGCGGCCGGCCCAGCCGGAGATTTCGGCGACCTTGGCCAGGACAGCACGCATACGGGCGGTATTGAAGTCTCGGAGGGGGTCCGGCCTGCCGGTTGAATTGACCAGCACGCGCGGTTCGCCCAGCAGGGCAAGGCGGAAGTCGACCGGATCCCTGCCGGCCTCGTGGGCGAGTTCGTCGATGAAGGACTGGAAGACGAAGCCCAGGGCGTTCGACCGTGGCGCGCGCATCGGGCCGGTTGGGATACCGAGTTCCATGATCGACTGGCCGTAGTCCAGATTGGGCACCAGCAGCGCCGGGAACTCGTTCGGGTCCATCGTTGCTGAATCGGCGACTTTTCCGCTCTGGCCGAATGTTACGAAGTGATCGGTCAGGCTGATCAGGTCGCCGGCGTGGCTGAGGCCGCCCTTCAAGAAATGGAATCCGGCGGGCCGGTAGAAATCGTGATGCATGTCGTCGGGACGGGTCCATAGCAGCTTCACCGGGACGCCGACTTGTTTCGCGATCCACGCAGCTTCGGCCATGAAGTCGTTGCGCAGGCGCCGGCCGAAACCGCCGCCGATCCGCGTCATGTGGACGGTCACGTGACTTTCGGGGATGTCCAGCGTTGCCGCGACCAGCTTGATCCCTGGACCGGGAAGCTGGGTCGGTGCCCAGAGCTCGATCCTGCCGTCCTGGAAATGCGCCGTGCAGTTCTGCGGCTCCAGGCTGATGTGTGAGAGAAACGGATAGGCGTACGCTGCCTCGATGACCTTCGCCGACCGTTTGAACGCAGTCGCGGTGTCGCCGTCCTGCCGAATCCAGGACGCCGGGGTGCTTCCAGCCAACCGCTGGGCGTCGCGGGCGAAGCCTTCGCTGCTTTGGGTGGCCGTGGGGCCTTCATCCCAGGTAATCTGTAGTTTTTCGCGCGCCTTGTTCGCGGTCCACCAGCTTTTCGCAACGATTGCGACGCCGTCCTGCAACGACTGGAAATCGCCGGTCGGGCGGCCGCGGACGATGAAGGCGTCGTGTATGCCTGGCAGCGCCTTGATCGCGTCGACATTGGCGTTGACGATCTGGCCGCCGAACACGGGGCACTTCTGGAACACCGCGCACAGCATTCCGGGCAGGGTGACATCGATGCCGAAGAGCTTTTGGCCCGTGACGATCTTCGGATTGTCGACACCCGCGATCGGCCGGCCGATGATCTTGAAGGTCTTTGGGTCCTTCAGGGTCACGGACTCCAGGTCAGGGACCGGCACCGAAGCTGCCTTGGCTGCCAGCGCGCCGTACGTCAGGGACCGTCCGGATGGCTGGTGGTAGACGACGCCTGCCTCGGTGCGGCATTCCGTTTCCGGCACGTTCCAGGTTTGCGCGGCTGCCGTCACCAGCATCTGCCGTCCGGCCGCGCCGACGCGGCGGAGGGGATCATAGTTCAGCGGCGTCGCCATGCTGCCGCCGGCGAACTGACGGCCGAATTTCGCTTCGTTCACCGGCGCCTGTTCGATCCGTACCTGGCCCCAGTCGACGTCGAGTTCCTCGGCGATCACCATCGGCAGCATCGTCTTGATGCCTTGCCCGATCTCCGGGTTTTTCGACATGATCGTAACGATGCCGTCTGGCGCGATATGGATGAAGGCGTTGACGGACGCGCCGGAAATGGCTTGCGCATGTGCGAAGCGCGGCAGCGCCACCCGCAGCAGCAGACCGCCACCGACCGCGGCGGAGCCTGCGAGGAAGAAGCGGCGTGATGTCTTGCTGGCCATGGTCATTCCGCCTCCGCAGTGGCGGGCTGGCCGGTGGCGGCCTGTTTGATGGCCGCGCGAATTCGCGTGTAGCTGCAACAGCGACAGACGTTGCCGGTCATTGCTGCGTCGATATCTTCGTCCGAGGGATGGGGCATTTGCGACAGAAGCGCGGTCGCGGTCATGATCTGGCCAGCCTGGCAGTAGCCGCATTGCGGCACATCCAGCGCCAGCCACGCTGCCTGCAGCCGCTTGCCGACCGGATCGGCGGCCATGCCCTCGATGGTGGAGATCGCCGAGGCACCGACAGCGGAAATGGGCGTCTGGCAGGACCGGATCGCCACGCCGTCAAGATGGACGGTGCAGGCGCCGCACAGGCCCGCGCCGCAGCCGAACTTGCTGCCCTTCAGGTCGAGTTCGTCGCGCAGGACCCAAAGGAGGGGCATGTCACCATCGACATCGACGGTTCGCTTGATGCCGTTGACCTGTATTGTAAACGACATGATTGTTACCTTTCCAAACCGCATGCCGGTACTGAATCAGTCGGAGAACTTCCGCGCCTCCCGCGCCGGCACGTCGGCGATCGCAAACGTTTCGAAGTAGGTGATCCGGGGCGGGGCGCCGTAGCGCTGCACGATCCCCTCCATCCAGGGTCCGGAGTAGAATGCCTCGGCCGCTTCCCGGCTTTCCCACAGGTAGCTGCCGCCGGCGAAACCGCCGTCGCAGGCGTGGATGAACTGCTTGCGGATCAGCCCCGGAACCTCCAGAAATCCTGGCGCAATTGCGTGGAAGTGCGCTCGGCATGCTTCCTTGTCGATGGAGGCGGGCAGGTCGTACAGCACGATCGCGGTGATCATGGTTTTACTCCGTCCAGCGTTCGCCCCAGCGATCGGCGAACACGACATCGTCCAGGGCCACGCGGCTGACCGGACCGAATTTCCCCAGCGGGTAGCCGATCGGCAGGATGGCGTACGAGTGGGCATCGTCCGGAATGCCCAGGGCCGCTTCGGCGTCCTTCTCGAACATCAGATACAACGTCGTCAGCGTCGCGCCCAGTCCCAGTGCGCGCGCCGCCAGCAGCATGTTCTGAACCGCCGGATAGATCGACGATCCGGACGTGCGGGAGTGTGTTCCGCCGACCAGGCAGGGCACGATCCAGACCGGGGCTTCGTGCAGGTGATCGGCCAGATGCTCCGCCGCGGCGAGCATGCGGTCGAACCGGTCGCGCGAGGAACCGGGTGGCGGAGCGCTTGCGGCATAGCGCGGCGCGACGACCTCGTGCCAGCCACGCCTGTACCACTGTGCGACGTTCGCCTTGATCGCCGGATCGCGGATGACGAGGAAGCGCCAGCTTTGCATGTTGCCGCCGCTCGGCGCGCAGGTGCCTGCTTCCAGGATCTGCCGGATGAGTGCCGGGGGCACCGGGTCCGGCTTCAGCCGCCGCATCGACCGGGTCGTGCGGATGATTTCGAACAGGTCGGTATTCATGGCGGATCCCCCGGGCGCGTGGTCACATCATCAATAGCGCGGGCCAGGCGGATGCGCCAATCAGCGCCGTTCGGTCAGACCGACCCAGCCACATACGCGGTCAGACTTTCGACCACCGTATCCTGCGCCATGATCCTGGCTTTGACCACGTCGCCGATGCTGACGAGCCCGATCAGCGTGTTCCGCTCGACAACCGGCAGATGCCGGAAGCGGCCCGCGGTCATGATCTGCATCGCCTCCGCCACCGTGGTGTCAGGATGAGCCACCTGCACCGCGCGGGTCATCAACTGACCCGCGGTCATTTCGAGTGTCCGGGCCCCATTCGCGGCGAGCGAGCGAACGACGTCGCGTTCACTCACAATACCCAGCAGTTGCTCGGATACGTCCATGACCAGTACGGCGCCGATGCGCCGATCGGCCAGCACCTGGACCACATCCGCGATAGTCTCGGTCGGCGATATCAGTACTGACCTGGTAGCCCTTGTGTTTCAGAATTGCCGCGACAGTTGTCATGTTCTTGCCTCCCGTTTCAGATGGCAACGACCCGGGTCTTCAAACGCCGGCAATCCAGAAAGACATCGATGGGCCGGGTCGCACACCTGCATCCTGTGGAAGAGGAAAGCATGCGCTAACCAGCGCCCGTCGCGCAACTATTAGCCGTGCAGTGCAGCATAAAACGCTACCATAACGTACTGCCTGCCATCAGGCCGGCAACCAGGAGCACCACAAACACGACGATTGCAATAAAGAATAGTATCCGAGCGATACTGGCAGACGCTGCGGCAACGCCGCCAAACCCGAAGACCGCGGCGACAATAGAAATGACCAGAAAAAATAGGGCCAGCCTAAGCATACTGCTCTCCTCTTGGTAGAAGTCCCAGCATCACTCTAGGCCAGCCCCGGTCGTTTCACATCTCACACATCCTTGACTAGGGATCACTCCGCCGCCACGAGTTGCGGAACGGCCGGCGACAGTTGGGTTTGCACCAGGTCGGCAAACCGTCCGTTTCGTGCCAGCAGCGCGTCGAAACTGCCCGACTCGACGATCTGGCCGCCGTCGAACACCAGGATTTCGTCAGCGTCGCGGACGGTCGACAGGCGGTGGGCGATGATGAACGTCGTGCGGCCCGCCATGAGTGTTTTCAGTGCTTTGCTGACACGAGCCTCGGTCGCGGCGTCCAGCGCGCTGGTCGCTTCGTCGAGGATCAGGATCGGCGGGTTCTTCAGCAATGCGCGCGCGATGGCCAGACGTTGGCGTTGCCCGCCCGACAGGGAGGTGCCGCGCTCGCCGATCAGGGTATCGTAACCATGTGGCTGACGGATGATGAACTCGTGCGCGTCGGCCATTTTACAGGCCTGCACGATTTCCTCCTCGCTCGCGCCATCGTTACCGACAAGCAGATTGTCGCGGATGGTGCGGTTGAACAGCAGGCTCTCCTGGAACACCACACCGATGTTGCCACGCAGGCTGTCGAGCGTAACGTCCTTCAGATCCTGTCCGTCGATGGTAATGCGGCCCTCGGTAGGATCCCACATGCGCTGCAGCATCGCCATGGCGGTGGACTTGCCCGCGCCGGTATGACCGACCAATGCGACACAGCTTCCCGGCTTGGCGGTGAAGGACATGTGGCTAAGGACCGGACCACCGCCATTCGGGTAGGCGAACGACACGTCGTCGAATTTCACCTCGCCACGCGGCGCCCACAGGTTCCGTGCATCGTCTTTCTCGGGGACGCTGCTGCGGGAGTCGAGGATGCGGAAGAAATCCTCCAGCGCCGGCAGCTTGAAGAACAAGGAGGAGACGAAGGACGTGGCGGTTTCCAGACGGCCGATCAGCAGCATGGCAAAGCCCATGAAGCTGACGATCTCACCCACGCTGGCCTGACCGTTCACATGCAGCCATGCGCCAACCACCACGATCGTAATGACCGCGAGGGTGCTGGAGGCACGGGTCATGACGTTGACCAGCGCCCACCAGTTGAGCACAGGGAACTGGTGCTTGATCACCTGCTGCGCGATGTCGCCGAACAATTTACCCTCGGCGGAGAGGCGGGTGAAGGACTGCACGACCATGACGTTGCTCAGCGCGTCCTGCGCCGTGCCGGCCAGCGAGGCATTCAGCCCCTCGACCCGCCGCTGCTCGGTTTCGGTCTTCTTCACCACGATTCCGGTGATGATCAGGAAGATGGCGACGAGCACGATCAGCACGAGGCCGAGGCGCCAGTTCATCAACAGGGTCAGCGGCAGCAGGACCGCCGCCGAAATGATCGTGGAGAGCTGATCGCGGAAGAAGACCAGCCAGGTGCCGAACAGGCCGTCGGTCCCCGTCAGCATTGACTTGATCAGGCGGCCGGAATGGGTGTCGCCATGAAAAGAGAGCGGCAATGACAGCACGTGGCTGAAATAGCGGCCCATGCTCTTGATACGGTGGCGGTGCGCCAGACGCTCGGTCTGCAGCGATACCGCGATGTTGCTGACGATCCCGCCGACGCCGACCGCAGCCCAGATGCCAAGCAGGATTACCGCCTGGTGCCACAAGTCGCTGCGCGCCATCGAATCAGAGTGGGACAGCAGGTTCACCACCCGTCCGAACAGGACGGGGTCGAGAAACTGCAAGCCGGCAACGATCAGGTTCGCAAAAGCCAGAAATCCTGCCACGCGGATGTCGCGGCCGAGCAGGCCAATCACCCGTCCATAGGTCCGTAAGAATCGCATCTGCCTATCCCCGCGGGGAACGACATGCTCCCCGGCTTCCAGTTACAAGGGATAGTCGCCGCTTGTGGCATCAACGGGGCAAAACCGAGAAGAATTGCGTCAGGCGACGATTTTCACGCTTTCTTGGCTCGCGTGCTCGCTCGTTTTCTGGGCGCGTCCTTTTTGGGGTCGGCTTTTTTGCGTGCCGGCGCCGGAGTGGGCTGATCTTCGCCCTGATCGGTCAGTTGGCCGGGAAACTCGCCGAGGTTCTGCTGTAGTTCGGCTTCCTCGATCCCGGTCTGGCGTGGCGCATCCGGCGTTGACGCCGAGGCGGGCAACAGCCCGCTGCCGGCGCTTTCTTCCATCCCGATCAACTCACGCGCGCGCTCCCAGTATTCGATGTCGCGGCCGAACGGCTTGCCTTCGGATTCCCACAGGTGATAGGCGCGCTCGCGGACGCGCTGTTCGTATGCGGGATCGGTCGCTAAGGGATTCCGTGCCATTCCGCCTCTCGGTCGTAAAAATCAAGCCGCCCCTTTAACGAGCGATCCCGGGCGGCGTTGCATTCCGCCCGGTCCCGATGCGCCTCAGCCACGATACTCCGGGGTGGTTTGCAGCAGCGGGAAGGCGCTGTGGGCATGGGTCGGCGTAACGGTGGGCGCATTGCGGAAGACGTAGCCGGGGTGGAGTTCCCCCAGGCTTCGCGCGCCTGCCAGCGCCATCGCAACGCCAAATTCATGCTCCAGCAGTTCCAGCATCTTGTGCACCCCGGCATCGCCATCGGCTGCCAGGGCGTAGCAGTACATGCGTCCCATCGCCACCGCGTCGGCGCCGAGAGCGATGGCCTTCACGATGTCGGTGCCGCGGCAAAAACTGCCATCGACGATCACCTTGGCCCGGCCGCGCACCGCGGCCATGACCTCCGGCAGGACGTCCATCGAACCCCGGCCGTGATCGAGCTGCCGACCGCCATGGTTGGAGACGTAGATGCCGTCCACGCCGTATTCGCAACAAAGTGCCGCGTCCTCGGCGGTGGCGATGCCTTTCAGGATCAGCGGGATCTTATGCCTGGATTTGAAGTGCTTAACATTGTCCCAGGTGAAGCCGGCCTGATAGGACTGACCGGTCGCGACGGCACGCCACGGCTTGACGAAGCGGCCGGCGATATCGCGCTCGCGCCGTGAATAGGCGGCTGTATCGACAGTGATCGCGAAGGCATCATAGCCGGCGGCGATGGCGCGGGCCGCCACGTCGTCGACCCAGGCATCGTCGCCACGTACATATAACTGGAAGATCTTCGGACCGGTGGCTGCTGCCGCGGCCTCCTCGAGTCCTGGATGCGTTACCGAACTGACCATGATCGGCACACCGAACGCCGAGGCCGCTCGCCCGGCGGTTGCCGCGCCGCCGGGATCGAACGATTCGAGCGACCCGACAGGTGCGAGGATCACAGGAAGCCGCAGCTTGCGGCCGAACAGGGTCGTGGTCAGATCGACCTTCGAGACATCCACGCAGACCCGGGGACGCAGGGCCAGACTGTCGATCGCCAGGCGATTTCGCCGCAAGGTGGTCTCGGTTTCCGTCGCGCCGACGAGATAGCCCCAGATGTGGTCCGAAAGCTTGGCCCTGGCGGCGGGGATGAACTCGTGCAGGCACTGAAAGTCGCCCGTCGGCTCGAACAAATGCTTGGCTTCGACCTGGTCCATGGCTTCCCCTCATTGCCGGCTTTCTGCCCGCATCTGGCCCCGGCTGTGGCGCCAGTGCAAGAGGTAGCGGGGCTTTGCCCCGGACCTCATCGAGGGCCTTCGCCCCTTCAGACCCCACAAAGGCGGATGGCCGCGGGAACCCGTTCCGTTGGCGGGTTTTGGAGGCACCGAAGCTCCGCGCACAGCCCTGCTCAAGCAGCGCTCTCCGCCTTCGCAGGCCGCGTCTCCGGCATCGCCTGCCACAGCAGCGCGACCGCGGCGGCGCCGATCGTCGCGAGCGCGATGAAAGCCGCCGGCGTTCCGAGTTGGTCGGCGACCCAGCCGGCGGCGGTGGTGCTGGCGGTGGCGCCGATGCCGCTGGCCAGACCTAAGGAACCGATTGCCAGATTGAGATACCCGGTGCGCTGCGTCAGGTCGGCGGCGATCAGCGGGAGCATCAGGCCGAGCACGGCGCCGCTGATTCCGTCCAGTGCCTCGAACGCAGTCAGCGGCAGGGCGGCCGGCAAAGTGGCGAACAGCAGCGCGCGAAGTGGCAGGGCCGCGAAGCCTGCCAGCAGCACCGGGCGGCGGCCGATCCGTTGCGCGAGGCGACCGAGCCAAGGGGAGAGGGCGGCAGTTATCAGTTGCGGCAGGACAATGGACGCCGAAACGATGTACCCGGGTGCTCCGCCGCGATGCGTCAACCCGGTGAGGGCCAGCGGAAGCATGGCTGCATTGGCGAATTGGAATAGCACGACCGCGACGGCAAAAATGTGCAGGCCTGATTCACGGTAGATCTGCCAAAGCGAGTGCGGGCGCTCCTTGCGAGGCGTTAGCGCCATGTGGTCGCCGTCCGGCTTCACGCGATCAGCCGGATGGATCAGCAGCAGGCTGGCGACCGCGGGCACGACCATGGCCGCGGTCAACAAAAAGACCATGCGCTCCGACGTGAGCGATGCGACGCCGCCAAGAAACGCGGCCGCGCCGGCGGATCCCAACGCGGCATAGCGGGCGTTGATCCCGAGGCGCTGACTGAAGGCGGCATGACCGCAGAGCGACAGCGTCAGGGCGGCCAGCGCCGGGGTCATGACGCAGCTTGCCAGCGCGTGCTCGATCTGCGCGATCCAGACAATGGCATGGGTGGGCGGCAGGGACAGCAGAACGGCACCAATGCCAAGGGCGACCAACGCGCCCGCCGCAACTTCCCGCTTTGCGTGCAGGTAATCGACCAGCGCCCCGCCGGGAAGTTGACCTGCCAGGGCCGCGACCGTGCCGAGGCTCAGAGCAAGGCCGATTTCGGTGAAGTTCCAGCCATTCTGGCTGAGCCAGACGGCGACGAACGGTCCGAACCCGGTTTGAATGGCGGCGGTGAATAAGTTAAGGGAGTTGAGGCCGAGCGAGGCGCGCGGACCGCATCCCGGGCCGGCGGGTTCGGCGAGGACAGGCGATAGGCGCTGCGCGTTGGCAAGAGCCGTCATGATCCGAGTTTTGGTCCGGGTCACCGCCAGGGACAAGGTCCCGTGATGCGATGGCCCGGATGCAGGGTCGGATCAGGCGGACAGGATGATCAGCCGGTCACGGCACGCAGGCGCGGCATCGGCTTTACGGCCAGGCTTTCGTAAACATCAAGGTAGTCCTCCGCCATCCGGCGCGCGGTGAAGCGACGGTCGAATGTGGCACGCACCTTGGCGCGATCCAGCGTGTGGACGCGACCAAGAGCCTTCACCGCCTGGTCGATGTCGTCGACGATGAAGCCGGTCAAGCCGTCGTCCATCACCTCGGGCACGGAGCCGCAGTTGAAGGCGATCACCGGGGTGCCGCAGGCCATCGCTTCGATCATCACGAGACCGAACGGCTCCGGCCAGTCGATCGGGAAGAGCAACGCATGGGCGCCGGACAGGAAGTCTGGCTTCTGCGCGTCGTTGATCTCGCCGATGAACTCAACATCCGGGTTACCCTGGATCAGCGGCTTGATCAGCGTATCGTAGTATTCCTTGTCGGCGTTATCGACCTTGGCGGCTATCTTCAGCTTCATCCCGGCCTTGGCCGCGATCCTGATCGCGCGATCGACGCCCTTCTCCGGCGAGATGCGTCCGAGGAATGCGGCGTATTCCTGCTTCAGCGGCTGCGGGGTCAGGATATTTGCCGGCATACCATGGTGGACCGTGCGCACCCAGTTCAGCTGCGGAATGGGCCGGCGCTGGCTGTTGGAGATGGAAACGAAGGGCGAGTCCTTGAAGGTGCCGTAGGTCTCGACGAACTCCGGCAGATCGAGGCGTCCGTGGATCGTCGTCAGGTATGGCACGTTTTGGCGGCTGAACAGGGCGAGCGGGAAGTAGTCGATGTGGAAGTGGAGCACATCGAACTCGTCTTTCCGCCGGTAGATCATTTCGACCATGCGGTAGTAGGTCGCGACCCAATCCTTGACGGACGGGTCGAGGCGGAGAGCCTGCTCGCGCATGGGTGCCAGAGCTGCGGAGGTGACGGAGTCGCCGCTGGCGAAGAGAGTGACGTCATGTCCCATCGCCACCAGTTCCTCGGTCAGCGAAGAGACCACCCGCTCGGTTCCGCCGTACAGTTTCGGCGGAACTGCCTCGAAGAGGGGCGATATTTGAGCAATACGCATGAAGACTTGACCCCGCGTTGTACTTTGGGTTGAGTTGCGCTAGGCGCGGTCGTTTCTGTGAGGCGGTTGCGGAAACTTGGCTTGACTTCACAAACTCGTTGCGTCTATCAATTATCGGTTATAAAAAGTGAATGTGGCGAAAAGTCGGCGTGTTGGTCGCAATCCGGGGGCAAATTCGCTCCGGATGAAAAAGCCATTGCGTGACGGGACCAAGCCCGCACCGATCGATGCAGTCTACGCGGTCCGGGTCCGCGATCTTATCCCGACATAGGAGCTTGCCACCGTCATGGGGCACATGCAGGGGGCTTTTGCCCCACCTTCGCCTGGGGTATTTGCCCCGACTGTCGCCGTTGCACGCAAGCCGGCCGTTTCAGGCCGTCGTGCCGCGAAGCGGCCGTCCGAGGCCGCGCGGCATCAGGATCTGCCGGCCTTGCGTGGCCGCCCACTGGCGTTTCTGCTTGCCTATGTAAAGGCTCATCCCAGCGGACACCTGACCGTCCTGATGTCGGTCGTCGTTGCGGTGACATGCGGCGTCTCGACGCAGTATGGCATGAAGTACCTGATCGACATTGTTTCCGCCGGGCCTGCGGCGGCCGGCAGCCGGGTCTGGAGTGCATTCACTTTGTTGTGTGTACTGGTCGCGGCTGACAACCTGTCCTGGCGGGTCGGCGGCTACGCCGCGCATCGCACGTTCGTCGCCGTCACCGGCGACATCCGCCGCGACCTGTTCCGGCATCTGTCCGGTCACGCGCCCGAATATTTCGCCGAACGGCTGCCGGGCAGCCTGGCCAGCCGCATCAGTTCCACCGCCAACGCCGCTTTCGCGCTGGAAAACACCGGCGCCTGGAACGTCCTGCCCCCGACGATCGCCCTTGTGCTTTCCATCGCCTTCATCGGTTCGGTCAACCTGAGTCTCGCGGCGACGTTGATGACAATCTCGGCTCTGCTGGGCGCGATTGTCTACGAACTGGCGCGCCGCGGCACTGACCTTCATCGCGACTTCGCAACCAAAGCCGCGGCTGTCGACGGGGAGTTGGTCGACGTGATCGGGAATTTCGGTGTCGTGCGTGCGTTCGGCGCCACCTTCCGTGAACAGGCTCGCATCTCCGCCACGATGACGACGGAGATGGCCGCGCGCCGCCGGAGTCTATATTATCTTGAGCATATCCGGCTGGTGCATGCCGTCCTGACAGCGATACTGACCGCTTGCGTCATCGGATGGGGCATCCTGCTTTGGCAGCACGGGCAGGCGAGTGTCGGCGATCTGGTCCTGATCACCGCCCTCGCGTTCGGTATCCTGCATGGCACCCGCGACCTTGCCGTCTCCCTCGTCGACCTGACCCAGCACGTCGCGCGGCTGGAGGAAGCGATCGGCGCCTTGCTGGTCCCGCACGCGATGCCTGATCGCCCTGGCGCCCGTCCGATCGCCGTAGGGCCAGGCGACGTCGTGTTCGAGCATGCGACGTTCGCCTACCCGGGACGAGCGGCTGTTCTGAAAGACTTCAATCTGGAGATCGAACCGGGTCAGCGGGTCGGGCTGGTCGGCTACTCGGGCGCCGGCAAGTCAACGGTGCTTGCGCTGCTGCAGCGATTTTACGAAGTTGGTCAGGGCAGCATCCGGATCGACGGGCAGGATATCCGCGACGTCACGCAGGAAAGCCTACGCAACGTCATGGCAATCGTCCCGCAAGACATCTCGTTGTTCCACCGGACCGTCATGGAAAACATCCGCTACGCCCGTCCTGACGCCGCCGAAGCCGACGTGCTGGCCGCGGCGGACATGGCGCACTGCCGCGAGTTTATCGAGGCGCTGCCCGACGGCTTCAACACCATGGTGGGCGACCGCGGCGTGAAACTGTCCGGGGGTCAGCGCCAGCGACTGGCGATTGCCCGGGCGTTGCTGAAGGACGCGCCGATCTTGTTGCTGGACGAGGCGACGAGCGCGCTCGATACGGAATCCGAGCAGGTGATCCAGGAGGCGCTGGACCGGCTGATGGCGGGACGGACAGTCATCGCCATCGCCCACCGGCTATCGACGCTGCAAAGCTTCGACCGCATCATTGTCATGGACAAAGGACGCATCGTCGATGACGGGTCACCATCCGAACTGGCGGCTCGGCCTGGGCCTTATCGCGAGTTGTTGAGGAAGCAGCGGATGGAGGCAGGCGCCGCACCGACCCCCGTGGCGGCTTGAGCCACATCGCGGGCCGGAGCATTTTGGCGGCGTTCGGCCCGCATCTCGTCCAAGGCCTGAACGTCGCGATCCGCTTCACGGGTTAACGACACAGCGGCGTCCCAGTAGGCCTTGACCTGCTCGTGGGAGGCATAGCCGGCGATCGACAATCGAAGGTTGTCCACAGCGGACATGCGCAGGCTTACGATCCGCCCCACCTTGAGAAGCTCCGGCATTGTTTCCGGGTGGTACGAGGCAATCTGGTCGCGGATCGTGGCGCGTGCTGTGTCCTCATCGCCGCCTGCGCCGTTCAGGAAATACGGCAGGAGCGTATCGAGGATTCTGGTTTCGATCGCCTCGGCAACCTCGGGTTCGAGCAGGCGCTGGATCATGAGTGCTATCTCGGTTGTTTTACCGGGGAGGGACTCTACCTCAGATTGCTAAAATTCGCAATCGACACATTATGTCATGCGCGGCGGGCGGGCCGGGACGGGACTGTGTGCCACGCGCCGGAGTGCCGTGTGGCCGTCTTGCTGCGGCAAATCAGCGCTTGCCCGCGAACGGCGCAGCCTGCTGGTATGCCGCCTGGATCAGCAGCTCCGGGGTGGGCCTGACCAGGTCGAAGCACCTGTCGCGGATTTCGCCGCCGAGGTCGAACGCATGGCCGCATTGCCGGGCTCGGTCATGGCCGGGTATGATATCTACATGATCGCGTTGCGTATCGATTTGGCCCGAGCCGACGACCTGGCTGTTTCAGCTGCCCGATAGCGCCGTTGCCGGGCGGCACATCTAACTCAAGCCGCGATCGGCTGAACCCGTGCCTCGATCTCGGCGCCGAACTGTGCCTGCGCCATGGACAGGTCATATGCGGTTTGCAGGCCGAGCCAGAATTGCGGGCTGGTCTTGAAGCAGCGAGCGAGCCGCAGGGCAAGATCCGACGTCATCGGCTCCTGATCGGCGATCACTGGCGCGATCCGGTTCGGTGTCACACCCAATCGCTGGGCCAGACCATCGGCGTCGAGCCTCATCGGCTCCATGTATTCCTCGCGCAACACCCGTCCTGGATGAAGTCTTCGACTTTTGCGTGTCATGGGGAGACCTATAGGAACTGCCACTCGGCGCACACTTGCAGGGACTCGTGGCAGCAAAATGGCAAGATTCGCCCAATTGTGAGTAGGGCGATATTTTCTTGATGCCGTATCGAACTGGTAGCCAGGCGTTCTTGGACAGAGCTTCGAACGTCCGACTACAACCCCTTGATATGGCGTAGGTTTGAGATCGATCGCCCGGCGGTTCGTGGAATGATGTTTAGCCGGCTGGTCTCTTGCGCAACAGATATCGCTGACGGCCGTCCAGCACCAGTTCACGCCGCTGATTGTGGATCGTGCTGCGGAACCCCAGCACGCCGGTGGTTCGGTTCGGTGTCAGTTCGTCGATCTCCAGCGCGGGGTAGACGGTGTCGCCGGCAAACACCGGCTTGATGAACCGGCTGGACTGCTCGATGAAGCCAACCAGCGAATCCTCCACCAGATAAGGGAACAGGCCGGCGCCGGGAGCGGTCTGCACCAGGGTTTGCAGGCCGTGTGCGAGCAGGCCCGGCATCCCGCGCGCTTTGCAGAACTCGACGTCGTAATGGATCGGGTGCGCATCGCCACTGGCGCCCTGGAAGGCGAGAAACACGGCCTCGGTCATCGTACGGCTGGGCAGGAGGAAGCGTTCGCCCAGCTTGAAATCCTCGAACCAGCGCTGGTCCGGCACCATGCGGTGCTGGGTAGGGTCGAAGCCGGTCATATCGCGCCGGCCGATTTCATTGCCGCGATCCGGTCGGGGGTGAAGCCAATCTCGGTCAGCACGGACTCGGTATGCTGACCGACCGCGGGGACGTCGCCCATCGCTGCCTCCTGATCGGTGAAGGTGAACGGCGGCAGCATCGCGCGCACCGGACCGGCGGGGGTGTTGACGTTGCGCCAGCGGTCGCGGGCTTCGAACTGGACGTGGTTCCAGACATCGATCGGCTGGTTGAGCCGGCCGTTGGCGATACCGGCCTTTTCCAGGAAGTCGGCGGCCTCGACCGACGTCTTGTCGGCCAGCACCGCCTCGATCATCGCAGTCAGTTCGGCGCGGTTTTCCCGGCGGTCCGCCTGGGTGCGGAAGCGCGGATCGTTGGTCAGATCGCGGTCGCCCAGGACCTTCTCGCAGAACACCGCCCACTCGCGCTCGTTCTGCAAGCCCAGGATGATCTGGCCGTCCTTCGTCTTGTGCGCGCCGTAGGGGGCGATCGAGGGGTGTGTCGTGGAGGCGCGCGGCGGCGGCGAACCGAAATAAGCGTGGCGGAGTTGCGTCCATGTCGTCCACTCGGCCACCGCGTCGAGCATGGCGACCTTGATGTTGGCGCCCTCGCCCGTGCGCCCGCGGCGCAGCAGCGCCGACAGGATGCCGGTGACCGCATACATGCCGGTGGCGATGTCGGCGGCGGAGACGCCGACGCGTGACGGCTCGTCCTCGGGGCCGGTGACGGCGATCAGGCCAGCCTCCGCCTGGATCAACAGGTCGTAGGCTTTCTTGTTCACGAACGGGCCGCTCTCGCCGTAGCCGGAGATGTCGCAGACCACGAGTTTCGGATTGGCCGGCTTCAGCGCCTCGTAGCTCAGCCCGAGGCGGGCGGCGGCGCCGGGGGCGAGGTTCTGGATCAGCACGTCGGCGCCGCCGATCAGCGCGTCGAGCGCGGCACGGGCGTCGGGATTCTTCACGTCGAGGGTGACGCTGCGCTTGCCGCGGTTCAGCCAGACGAAGTGACTGGACAGCCCGTTGACGAAGTTGTCGTAGTTGCGGGCGAAATCGCCGTCGCCTGGGCGCTCGATCTTGATGACGTCGGCGCCGAGGTCGGCAAGGTGGCGGGTGCAGAGCGGGGCCGCGACCGCGTGTTCCAGCGCGATCACGCGCATGCCTTCCATCGGGCGCATCGGGACATTTCCTTTGTCGTCGAACCGGCGCAAGAAAAGCCCCGGCGCGGGGTGGTGTCAAAGTCGCGGCGCGGCCACTCAGGCGGGAGGAGCAAGATGGTCCCCGATCGAACCGACATGTTTTGCCGGCGCTTCGGCTTACAGGTGCCGATCCTGCTGGCGCCGATGGCGGGCGCGTGCCCGCCGGACCTGTCCATCGCGGTCGCCAAGGCCGGCGGACTGGGCGCGTGCGGCGCGCTGCTGATGCAACCGGCGGAGATCCGCTCGTGGGCGGAGACGGTGCGCGCCGGCACCAACGGCGGCTTTCAGATGAATCTGTGGATTCCAGATCCCGCCCCGGCGCGTGACCCCGACCATGAAGCGAAGGTCCGCGCGTTCCTGGGCGAATGGGGGCCGGCCGTTCCGCCGGAAGCAGCGGACGTCGCACCGCTGGACTTTGCCGCACAGTGTGATGCCATCCTGGGTGCCGGACCGGCCATCGTGTCGTCGATCATGGGCGTGTACCCGGCGGAGTTCGTGGCGCGCCTGAAGCAGCGCGGGGTCGCCTGGTTCGCAACCGTCACCACGGTCGCAGAGGCTCGGGCGGCCGAGGCAGCGGGTGCGGACGTCGTGGTGGCCCAGGGTGCGGAGGCCGGCGGTCACCGGGGCAGTTTCGAGGCCGCGGAGGCGGAGCGGCGGCAGGTCGGTCTGTTCGCGCTGTTGCCGGCCGTGGTGGACGCCGTTGGCATTCCGGTCGTTGCAACCGGCGGGATTGCCGATGCCCGTGGCGTTGCGGCGGCGCTTCTGTTGGGCGCAAGCGCGGTGCAGATCGGCTCCGGCTTCCTGCGGTGTCCGGAGGCGAAGATCCATCCGGCATGGGCCGAGGCCATGGGACGCACCGCGCCGGAGGACACCATTGTGACCCGAGCGTTCAGCGGGCGTGCGGGGCGGGCTATCGCGACTGATTATGCCAGGGCCGCCGCCGATCCGGCCGCACCTTCCCCTGCCCCGTACCCGGTGCAGCGGGCGCTGACGGGGCCGATGCGCGCGGCGGGTCAGGCCGCGGGGGATGTGCAGCGGATGCAGGTTTGGGCGGGGCAGTCGGCCGGTCTTGCCCGCGCCGAACCGGCCGCGGCTGTGGTGCGGACCCTTTGGGATGGGGCGAGAGCGCTACTTGGCTGAAACTGGGCGCCGATCCCGTCAGGCGACGCCCGAGATGATCTCCCCGAACCGCTCCCACGTCTTGCCGGTCCAGCGCATCAGTTGAAGCTGCCGGATTGGCCGGTAGTTTGTCGGGCTGGTATTGATGGAAATCCCCGGCAGCAGCACCGGGTTCTGGAAGTTCTGCAGGTTGGTCGCCTGCTTCATCAGGTTCTCCCGCGACAGGTCGTTGCCGCACTGCCGCAGCACCTGCGCCAGCGTATAGGTCAGGCCGAAGCCGGAGACATTTCCGCCGTCCTTCAGATCACCCTCGGGATAGTATTTCGCCATGAAGGCACGCCACTGCTTCATGCCGTCGTCATTGTCCCACGCGGGATCGGTCGGGTCCTTCAGGTAGCCGGAGCTGATGACGCCGATGCCGTTCTCGGCCCCGGCCGGCAGCATCACCGCGCCGACCGAAACGGAAACCCCGGTCAGAATGTGCAACGGCTTCCAGCCCATGTTCGCAACGGTCCGGATGGACTGGGCTGCGAACTTCGGCGAGGCGATCGACATCAGCACACCCGGCGCGGCGGTGCGGAGGGTATTGAGTTGGCTGTCTACTGTTGCATCGGTCACTTCGTATGAGGCTGTGGTGACAAGCGCGTCGTACCGGTCCTTCAGTATATCGCGCACGCCGCGCAGGTAATCTTTGCCGAAATCGTCGTTCTGGTAGAGGATTCCGATCTTCGTGTTCGGCTTCTGTTGCTGGATGTACTTCGCGTAGACCTGCGCCTCCACCACGTAGCTTGGCTGCCACCCGATAACCCAGGGATGCTCCTGGTAGTTCCCCCATTTGTCGGCACCGGTCGCCAGGAACAGGTCCGGCACTTTCTTGGCGTTCACATACTTGACTGTCGCCGAATTGGTCGGCGTGCCAAGCGGCGCGAACAACGCGGCCACGCCGTCTTCCTCGATCAGCCTTCGCGTCTGTTCGACCGTCTTCGGCGGACTGAGAGCGTCGTCGTAGGAGATGAAGTTGACCTTGCGGCCAGCGAAGCCACCCTCGTCGTTGTACATCCTGAACATGGCGGCAATCGCCTTGCCGATGGTGCCGTAAGCCGAGGCCGGGCCGCTGTAAGGCATGGTGTTACCCAGCCGGATTTCGGTCGCGGTCACGCCTGGCGTTTCTGCTGCCCGAACGATGGCCGGCGCGGCCGGTATAAAGCCGGCCGCCGAGGCAGCAGTCAGCAACCTGCGTCTGTTGAGCATCTGGTCCGTTCTCCCCCGCGCACAGCCTGATTTTCCAGGTGTGTCACCATATCGGATGCTTTTGCCACGGCCGGCGCCGGTTCGGAAGCCCAACGCCGGCCTTGCAATAGCCTCAGGTCGTCGCGCCCGAAATGATGTCGCCGAACAGATCCCAGGTTTTGCCGGTCCACCGCATCAACTGAAGCTGACGGATAGGCCGGTAGTTCGTCGGGCCGGTGTTGATCTTGATACCCGGCAGCAGCACCGGCACCTCGAGATCATGCAGGCTCGTCGCCTGCTTCATCATGTTCTCCCGCGACAGGTCGTTGCCGCACTGCTTCAGCACCTGCGCCATCGTCGCGCTGAGGCCGTAGGCCGAAACGTTGCCCCCGTCCTTCAGGTCGCCATCCGGATAGTATTTCGCCATGAACGCGCGCCACTGTTTCATGCCGGCGTCGTTGTCCCAGCGCGGGTCGGTCGGGTCCTTCAGATATGCCGAACTGACGATACCGACCCCATTCTCCGGCCCTGCCGGGTCCATCACCGCGCCGACCGACACCGACACGCCGGTCAGGATGTGCAACGGCTTCCAGTTCATGTCCGCGACCTTCTTGATCGACTGCGCCGCGAACTTCGGCGAAGCGATCGTCATCAACACGTTCACGCCGGCTGACTGCAGACCCACAAGCTGGCTGTCGATGGTCGCATCCGTCACCTCATACGAGGCTGTGGTGACCATCTTGTCGAAACGATCCTTCAGAACGTCATGCACGCCGTGGATGTAGTCCTTCCCGAAGTCATCGTTCTGGTAAAGGATCCCGATCTTCGCGTCCGGCTTCTGCGCCAGGATATACTTCGCATAGACTTGCGATTCCGTCACATAGCTCGGCTGCCAGCCGATGACCCACGGATGTTCCTTGTAATCGCCCCACTTGTCCGCGCCGGTTGCGAGGAACAGGTCCGGCACCTTCTTGGCGTTGACATAGCGCACGGTGGCGGAATTCGTCGGGGTGCCCAACGGCGAGAGCATCGCCGCGACATTGTCTTCCTCGATCAGGCGGCGGACCTGCTCGACCGTTTTTGGCGGGCTGTAGCCGTCGTCGTATGAGATGAAGTTGACCTTGCGGCCGGCAAAGCCACCCTCGTCGTTGTACATATGGAACATCGCCGACATTGCCTTGCCGATGGTGCCATAGGCCGAGGCCGGGCCGCTGTACGGCATGGTGTTGCCCAGCTTGATTTCCGTGGCACTGACGCCCGGCGTTTCGGCGGCCCGCAGGATGGATGGCGCGGCGGGAATAAAGCCGGCCGCCGCGGCGGCGGTCAGCAGTGAACGTCTCTTGAGCATAGTTTATAGCCTCCCAGGTTAGCAGCCCTTGTTCCTGGGTCTGCAAGACCAGTGTATGGTTCGTACCGCCCGTTGCAATATCAAAAGCGCGTTCTAGAAGGTCAGGCCATGCGGACTCAGGTCGGAATCATCGGTGCCGGACCAGCCGGCCTGTTCCTCGCACTTTTGCTGCACCGAGCGGGCATCGGGTCGGTTGTGCTGGAATCCCGTAGCCGGGAGGACGTCGAAGGCACGGTGCGGGCCGGCGTGCTGGAGCACTGGGTGACTGAACTGATGATCGAGCTCGGCCTGGGCGAGCGGATGCGGCGGGAGGGTCACTTCCACGACGGCATCACGCTGCAATGGAACCGGCAGCGGCACCACGTTGACATCCAGGCGCTGACGGACGGCAAGCACGTGACGGTCTACCCGCAGCACGAGGTGCTGAAGGACCTGATCGCCGGGCTGCTTGATCGTGGCGGTCAGATCATCTTCGGCGTAGGCGGCACAGCCATCCTCGACGCTGACACCGACGCTCCACGGATCGCATTCCGCCGCGACGGCACGGGCGAACCGGAGACGTTGCACTGCCACTACGTCGTTGGCGCCGACGGTTTCCATGGGCCCGGCCGGCAGGCGATCCCGGCGTCCGTCCGGCGGGAGTACCAGAAGATCTATCCCTTTGGCTGGCTGGGTATCCTGACCCGAGCGCCGCTGTCGTGGCATGAGCTGATTTATTCGAATCAGGACAAGGGGTTCGCGCTGCTGAGCACGCGGTCTCCGGATGTGCAACGAATGTATGTGCAGTGCGATCCTCACGACGACATCGCCAACTGGCCGGATGCCCGGATCTGGGGAGAGCTGCACGCTCGTCTGGATACCGAGGGCTGGAGCCTGACGGAGGGGCCGATCTTCCAGAAGGGGATCATTCCGCTTCGGTCTTTCGTTTGTGAGCCGATGCAATATGGCCGCCTTTTCATTGCAGGAGACGCCGCGCATATCGTGCCGCCGACCGGCGCGAAGGGGCTTAACCTTGCCGTTGCGGACGTGCTGATCCTGTCGCGCGCACTGGAGGCAAAGTATAAAATCAACAGCCAGGATGGCCTGGATAAGTATAGCGCGGTCTGCCTGCGTCGCGTGTGGAAAGCGGAACGATTCTC
Organism: uncultured Pseudomonadota bacterium; assembly: GCA_963819005.1. Taxonomy (GTDB): domain Bacteria; phylum Pseudomonadota; class Alphaproteobacteria; order Acetobacterales; family Acetobacteraceae; genus Rhodopila. The sequence goes on along the minus strand of CAWFUL010000015.1, from coordinate 505,490 downwards.
CTGGTATATGACGACGATGCTTCACCAGAACGATCAGGAGACCGATTTCGAGCAGCGGATTCATTTCGCTGATCTCGATCTGGTCCGTACGTCGGTTTCGGCGGCGCGCCTGCTGGCGGAGAACTATGTGGGATTGCCGTTCGATTGAGGTTTTGCCGGCGTCCGCTGCCCGAAGGCCATGGCGAACGCTGGTGGCGGTCCCGTCTGAACATCGGGGGTCCAGACTGGTGCGCCTTACCGATCCGGGGGTCGGGGTGACCGTCCCGGTCGGCCGACGCGACGCGAGGACCTAACGCAGATCAGGAAGGCGATGCCGCAAAACACGCAGATGGAGGGGGTTTACAGGCCATTCACCACGCGTTTGATTTTCGGCCGCCACAGGCCAAAGTCGGGCAACAGGCGAAGCCGCAATCCTGATGTCCGGAGGTAATTCAGGCACTGGGCATGGTGCATCTCATCCATTGCGCTGACGGCCTTTAGCTCGACGACGATTGACCGCTCGACCATCAGATCCACGATGTAGTCGCCGACCACGACGCCGTCGTACAGGTCCGTGAGGGGGTGGTGCTCCACTACGGCAAGGCCGGCCTTGCGCGGTTTATGGGCCGGGGCGTTCTCGTAGACCATTCTACGAAGTCCGGTCCCGAGCCCATTCGGCACGGTAGACGCGCAACCGATAGGCTGTCGCGATAGGGCATTCTGCCGGTCTTCATCTGCGTGCATTCGCGGTATCGCGTTCCTGATCCGCGTCAGGCCCTTCCTTGCGAGCGCCGGCATGCCGCCCAGCGACATTTTACGCGGCGACGCCACGCTGACCTTACCCCAGCGCCAGCACCGCGAAACTCGCCAGCCAGTGTTCACCCATGTATTCGCCTCCGACATGAGCCAGACTGGCATCGATGTGCGCCTGGGCCGTGCTTTTTATCGCCTCTGGGTTCGGGGTGAATGCGGCGAGCGCGGCCCAGCACCAGGCGCGGCTTAGGTTCAGCCCGTCCAGATGCGCGATCTTCCCGTCCGAGCGATCGCTGACGGTGGCCGGCTGGAACAGAGTTGCCGGCTCGCGGATCGCCAGGCGGGGCAGGAATCGGGCGAACCACGCGCGAAACGCATCGTCGGGCAGCACGGCGCGCATGCAGGCTGCTTCGATCAGCGCGGGCGACAGGAATTCGTCTCCGCTGGGTTCCCATGCCTGGCAATCGGCGTCGTTCGAATACCAGCGAATCGCCGCCTGATTCAGGGCCGCGCGCAACGCCGGGTGGGGATAATCCAGCGCCAGCAGCGCCGCGAAGGCCGTGTTGCCATGGACCCCTGCCCGCACGGGGTAGGTGGCGATTGGAAGATACGCCATGAACCGTTCGACGATGATCGCCGCCAGAGGCTCGATGGCGTCCGACCAAGCCCGCCCCTCCGGCGTCGTGTGCCGCTGCAGTTCGGCCGCCAAATACAACAGCCACGCCCAGCCGTAAGGCCGCTCGAACCCCCGAGCACTTGGACGGGCCATATAGGCACATTCCACGGCGACCAGGTCTGGCACCAGATGCGAGTCAAACAGGGTTCGGATCGCCGGCGCGGACGCGATGTCCGGAAACCGGCGATACAGATGCGCCAGCATCCAGTAGCCGTGCACACAGGAATGCCAGTCTAAGCTGCCGTAAAACACAGGATGCAAATCCCGCGGCCGGCCCAGGTCGTCCGGTCCGCTGAGGATATGACCGGGCGCGTTGGGGAACTCCCGCGTCGCATGCCCCAGTGCCAAGGTGGCGAACCGGTCCGCGAGCGCTGCGGTCAACACCGCGGTTACAGCCCCTCGCCCGCCCGCCAGAACGCTTCGACGGTGGCCAGATAGGTGTCTATGTCCCGGTCCTCCGGCGCGGCCATCACGTGATCAACGCCTGCATCGCGATACGTCGCCAGAGCATCCCGCGTTGCCGCTACGTTGTTGGCGTTGCAACTGATGCGCAAAGAAATCGTGAACCCAGGGTCGGGCCGCTCGGCCCGCAGACGCTTCACGACGTCCGCGGCTTTCTCTGGAGGCGTGCGCGAACCGTGCCACCCGTCGTGCCGCAGCGTGCGCCTGATTGCCGCGTCCGACTGGCCGCCGATCCAGATCGGGATCGGCACAACCGGCTGAGGCTGCGTCCGCATGCTATTGATTACCGCGGGGATCCACTTGGCCTCGAACGTCACCGGGTCCTGCGACCAGACCGCCTTCATCATCGCGATGCCCTCGTCCATCCGCCGCCCGCGTTCGTGGAACGGCACGCCCAGCGCGTTGAACTCCGCCTCCAGCCAGCCGACTCCGGCGCCCAGGATCAGCCGGCCTTCTGACAGGTTCTGCAGCGTGGCAAGCTCCTTCGCCAGCGGCAGAGGGTGGCGCAGCGGCAACACCAGAACGGAAGTTCCCAGCCTCACCCGGCGGGTCACCGCGGCGGCCCACGTCAATGTCAGCACCGGATCCCAAAAGTTTGGCGACGGCGGGTAGCCGCCATCCTTGGGGACGATGATGTGCTCGCTGACCCATACATCGGCGAATCCCAGTTCCTCCGCCTGGATCGCCGCGCGCCGGATCGAGTCCGGGCCCGCCTTGCGCCCGATATGCGGCAGATGGATGCCAAGCTGCATGATGCGTCCTCCGGTTTTTTTGTCGCTGGCAGCGTGACTTGTCCCAGGCACCGCGTCCAGACTGACGTGACCGGCCGTCGCAACGGGCCTTGCAAGCGCGCGGCGGTCTGCGCCACTTTGCGCGGCGCTAACCGACAGGTCGATTCCAATTCCTACCTCCGCACAAACGAAACCGAAGCGGGCCGCGCCGAAGCGCGCGCGCAAGCCTGCTGTCGCTGAACCAGCCGCCGGCTTCATACCGCTGACGACGGAACGGCTGACCTTGCGTCCGCTGCAGCCCAGTGACGCTGCGTCGCTACATCGCTTGATCAACGATTGGGAGGTCACCCGCACGCTGGCCGAACTGCCCTATCCCTATCCGCGCGAACTGGCCGACGAGTGGATCGCCTCGACCATCGAGCGGATCGGCAACGGCACCGCGTATCACCTCGCGATCACCGGCCACGAGGGCAAGAAGGAAACGCTTGTGGGCGTGGTCGGGCTGACTTTGGATCAGCCAAACCGCACCGGACGCCTTGGCTACTGGGTCGGGCGGGCGTACTGGCGGCACGGGGTAGCGACGGAGGCAGCGGGGCGGCTGACGCGATGGGCTTTTGCCAACCTGTCGCTGGATCAGATCGTGGCGGAGGTGGCGGAGAACAACGATGCCTCCTGTGCCGTGCTGAATCGGATCGGCTTCAAGCCGGCCGGCACGCGGGTGCGCCGGTCGAAGGCGTCGGATGTCGACCAGCAGGTGACGGTGTTCAAAGCCGGCCGGAACGACGTGTTCGGGCATCCGGAGGTCCCGGCCGCCGAACCGGGGACCAAGCCGTTGCTGCTGGTGGCGGCCTGCGCTCTGGTAGACCTGGATGGGCGCGTGCTGCTGGCCCGCCGGCCGGAGGGCAAGAAGATGGCCGGGCTTTGGGAGTTTCCGGGCGGCAAGCTGAATCCGGGGGAGACACCGGAAGCCGCGCTGATCCGTGAGTTGAAGGAAGAAATCGGCATTGATGTCGCGGCGGCGTGCCTGGCACCGTTCGCATTCGCCTCGCACGCTTACGAGGGGTTCCATCTGCTGATGCCGCTGTTCGTCTGCCGCCGCTGGAAAGGCATTCCGACGCCGCGGGAAAACCAGACCCTGGCCTGGGTGCGGGCGGCGAAACTGACCGAGTATGAGATGCCGCCCGCCGACAAGCCGCTGATCCCGCTGTTGCGCGATTTCCTTTAGCGGCCGCGGACTGGAACGCTGGCCGGAATGCCGATATCGTTGTCTGCTTCCGTCCGTCACAACACCAGCCTGGCCAAGGAACCGCGTCCATGCCTGCCAACAACCCAACCGCCTGCCTGCTGGTCATCGGCAACGAGGTGCTGTCCGGGCGGACCCGGGACGCCAACATCCAGTTCCTCGCGGCCGGCCTGGGCAACCTGGGCATTCCGTTGCGGGAGGTCCGGGTGATCCCCGACGTGCCCGAAACGATCATCGACACCGTCAACGAGGTGCGACACAAGTTCAATTACGTCTTCACCACGGGCGGCATCGGTCCGACCCACGACGATATCACCAGCGAATGTGTCGCCGCCGCGTTCGGCGTGCCGTGGGAGCACCACCCGATCGCGTGGCCGCGCATGGAAGCCAGCTACAAGCCCGGCGAGTTCAACGCTGCCCGCCAGCGTATGGCGACGATGCCGCGCGGTGCCACGCTGATCGAGAACTCCATCAGCGTCGCGCCCGGCTTCCAGATCGGCAACGTTTACGTCATGGCCGGCGTGCCGAGGATCATGCAGTCGATGTTCGAGTGGCTGGCCCCTCGGCTGGAGGGTGGTGCGAAGATCGAGATGCGCGCCGTGCATGTCATGGGCCTGCCGGAGGGCGTCATTGCCGAAGGGCTCGGCGCTGTGCAGAAGCGGTATCCGGACCTGGATATCGGCAGTTATCCGTTTTACCGAGCGAGCGGCAACGGCGTGGCGCTGGTTGCGAAGGGGCCGGACGGGGCCGAGGCCGAAGCCGCGATTGCCGAGGTGACAGAACTGATCGCAGGGTTCGGCAAGCAACCGATTCCTGGCGAGCCGCCTGACGTGTGACGTGACGCGCCGGGTGTGAAACCCCGGTCGTCATTGCCCGTTGCTCCGTGATCCTATGTCCGGAGCGAGCCATGACATTTTCCGAGAGCGGTCCCAGCAGAAGTCGTCTGTCGCCTGATCGGCGCAACCTGCTGAAATGGGGCACGCTTATGGCCGGCGCCTCCACCGTCGGCCTATCCCAGGCCGAGGCGCAGCCGTCCGGACCGATCGAGCGACCCATCCCCGCGCCGGCGCAACATTCGGTGGGCCTGCGGAAGGGCTCGTTTGCCTTCACGCTGGCGCACGAACAGTTCACTGTTCCGGAACTGGTGGAGCTGGGCGCGCTGGCGTCCCGGTCGGGGTTCCAGACCCTGGCAACGAGCGATCACCTCCAGCCGTGGCAGGCGAACGAGGGCCACGCGGGTGCGGCGTGGGTTACAATCGGCGCCCTGGGCGCGCGGGCGGCGAACAGCATGATGGGCACCGCCGTCACCTGCCCGACATTTCGCTACAACCCCGCCGTCGTCGCCGAGGCGTTCGCGACCATGAGCACACTGTATCCCGGCCGCGTCTTCCTGGGTGTCGGTTCGGGAGAGGCATTGAATGAACGCGCCGCGACCGGTGACTGGCCGAAATGGCAGGAGCGCTGGGATCGTCTGATCGAGGCCATAACGATCATCCGCGCGCTTTGGGCGGGTGAGGAAGTTTCTCACAAAGGCCAGTACGACAACGTCGATGCCAAATTATGGGATCTGCCGGCAAAGCCCATCCCGCTGCTGACCGCCGCGAATGGAAAGAAGTCAATGCGGCTGGCCGGCCAGCACGGAGATGGCCTGATCAGCGATCCGTTGAGTTGGAAACAATACAAATCCGAATGGGAGGACGGCGCCCGGTCTGCGGGCAAGGATCCGGCAAAGATGCCGGTTATGATTGAACACTTTGTGGTCGTCGGCGACCAGGCGGATACTCAAAACGCCGCCGAACAGTGGCGCTTCACGCCGAAGGCCTTCAAGACCTTGTACAACGTAACAAGTCCAGCCGAGATCCAGCAGAAGGCCGACGCCAGCACGCCGATCGATCAGGTCACCAAGTCCTGGGCCCTCGGCACCGATCCGCAAGTCCACATTGACGCCGCCAAGGCGCTGTTCGACAGCGGTGTCACGGTGGTTAACGTCCACTCGGGCCAGAAGGACCAGAAGCGGGTCATCGACTTCTACGCTCAACACGTCCTTCCGAAGCTGCACCAGCCGGCGTAGGACTATCCGCCGGCTGGCGGTTCCGACTACTCGTCGGGGGTGAATCCCAGGATACGGCCAAACCGCTCGCGGTAAGCTGGCCAAACCTCGGGGTTCAGCAGCCGCGGCGGCTTCCTGCCGTCGAGGATATCCAACATCTGTTCGGCAGCGATCCGAGCGATGTTGTGGCGTGATTGACGGGTGATGCCGGCGTTGTGCGGACTGGCGACGACGTTGTCGAATTTCAGCAAGGGGTGGTCGGAGGGTGGCGGTTCTTCTTCCCAGACATCCAGACCAGCCCCGGCGATTTGTTTCGCGGTCAGTGCTGCCGCAAGTGCCGGTTCGTCGTGGATGCCGCCCCGCGCTGTGGTAATGAAATAGGCGTGCGGCTGCATCATCGCGAACTGTGCCGCCGCCATCATGCCCCGCGTCTCCGCGGTATGAGGGCAGTTGATCGAGACGTAATCGGCCTGCCGCAGCAGTTCTTCCAGCGAGGCGACTTTCTCCGCCCCCTTCGCCGCGATCTGATCGGCGGTCAGATACGGGTCGAACGCCAGCACGCGCATCTGGAACAAACCCCGGCACAGTTCGGCGACGCGGCCGCCGACATGGCCGATACCGATAATACCGATAGTTCGGCCCTGTATGTCATCGCCCATGAAATCCGGCCGTTTGTAGGATGCTCCGCTACGCATCGCCCGGTCCGCCATGACGATGCGCTTGGACAACGTCAGCATCATTGCCATCACGTGTTCGGCCACACCTTCCTTGTTGCCACCTGCCTGATTGACGACCGCGACGCCTGCGGCCGTGGCATCCTGCAGGCTGACCGTGTCGAAGCCGGCGCCATTCGTCGACAGCACCAGCAGGTTCGGGCAACGGGCCAGCAACGGCGCGTAGCCCTGGAACTTCATCGCCAGTTCTTGCCGGCTGCTGCCGATCTGGAAGGCGTGCGCCTGCGCCAGGACCGGCTCTACCTCGGCGTCGGGACTCTCGTTGACCAGCTTGTCCACGTGGATGTCCGGCCGCTTGGCCAGGATTTCCAGGTAGATCGGAGCGGACACGTTGTTCACATAGAACACGCGCTTGGTATTCGGCGCCATTGTTGGCCTTTCGTGGGACGGTTAGGGTGCCGGCAATTAGCCCACCGTCGCATCAATGGGCAAATCGGGAGAGGTACGCATGACGATCGCCGGAAAAGTCATTCTGATCACCGGGGCCGCCCGCGGCCTGGGGTTCGAGTATGCCAGCGCCCTGGGGCAGGCCGGTGCGCATATCGTCGCCGGCGACGTGTCCGACTGCGCCGGGGCGGTCGCGGTAGCCGGCAACGGTGCTGTGGGCGTGACGCTCGACGTTGCCGATATCGCGTCCTGCGAGGCGATGGTTGCGGCCGCGCTGGCGCGCTTCGGGCGGATCGATGGTCTGGTGAACAATGCCGCGCTGTATGGATCGCTGCGGGGCGGCCGGTTCAATCAGATCCCGGAGGCTGATTGGGACGCTGCCATGACGGTCAACGTGAAAGGCATCTGGAACTGCTGCAAGGCGGTCGTGCCGGCCATGCGGGCCGCGGGCGGCGGTTCGATCATCAATATCGCGTCCCTGGCGGCCACCTATGGGATGCCGTTCGCGCTGCACTACACCACCTCCAAAGCCGCGGTTATCGGCCTGACCCGCGGCCTGGCTCGGGAACTCGGGCGCGATTCCATCCGCGTCAATGCCATCGCGCCCAGCGCGGTGATGACGGAAGGCACGACCGAATTCCTCGGCGACAAACTGGACCGCGGGCTGGAGGTGATCCGCGCCGGTCAGTCAATCCAGCGGACCCTGGTGCCGGAGGATCTGGTCGGAACCGTCGCGTGGCTGGTCGGCGACGGCAGCAGGTTCGTGACCGGTCAGACGATCGCGGTGGATGGCGGAACGGTGATGCTGTGATCGCCGTTTCGGCGAAATAACGACGAACCGGCAGGGCTTCTCGCTTGGAGGATGAAAGACCATGTCGCCTCTCACCATCTACCTGGGACGCTTCTTTGGGCTGGCCTGCCTGATCCTGTGTGTGGCGTTGGCCGCGAGGCCTAAATCATCCCTCGTGGCCATTGACGGAATGATGAACAACCCTGGACTTATGCTCGTTACGGGGATTGCGACGATGTTCGGAGGCGTCGCCATGGTCCTCGGCCACAACGTCTGGTCCGGCGGGGCGCTGCCCGTTGCCGTCACTGGGCTGGGCTGGGTGACTTTGATCAAGGGAGTTGCATTGATCGCGACGCCGCCGGAGAACATGGTGGCTGTTTACAGGTCGCTGCATTATCCGGAGAGGTTCCGGCTCTTCATGAGCGCAGCCGGCATTTTTAGTGTCTGGCTGACCCTTGCGGCGTTTCTTGCGTGAGTGAAGCGCCGATGCGCCTCTGGGGCAACTAATCTAGGGCTCGACAGCATTGTTGATTGGGAGCGTTGGCGTTCCGGTCGAATGCCACGTGCAGATCCGCATGTTTCGCTAGCGAAGGTGTGGCTGGGGGACCTGGATTCGAACCAAGGATGCCCGGGTCAGAGCCGGGAGTTTTACCGCTAAACTATCCCCCACCGGGATCGGGCCGGCGGCAATACCACGCCGACCCGAATGCCGCAACGTCCGATTAGCCGATTGCGTCGATCTCCCGCCGCAGCACTGCCGCCCGCGGGTTCACCACCTTGCCGAACAGCACGTCCCGCGGTGTCACCTGGTGCCCGTAATACTGCGCGTCGAGGTTGGGTTCGGCCTTGATGATGGAGCCATCCACTGTCAGGCCGCCGTAAAGCCCGGTAGAGGACGACCAGACCACGATATCGGGTGGCGATGCGCCGCCAATGGCTCCCTCAACACCCGACCCGAGTGTCACGACCGAAATGCCGGCCTGCGCGCCGATTTTGAAGTCGTCACGCAATACGCCGTCGAGCCCCTTCTGGGTCATGATCAGCATGACAACCTCTGACTGCTCCAACCCGGCCTGCAAACCGAATGAGGCCGCGCCCAGGGCGTAGAACGCCGGGTCGCTCCAACCACCCGGCCGCCTTGCCATCAGCACACCGTTGCCGCCCTCGCCGCCGACGAAGAAGCCTCCTTTGACCAGTTTGGGAACGATCAGCACAGCTTTCGCCTGACGCATCAGGCTCGCCGCGTTGCCGAACGCCTTGTCGTGGCGCAGGTCGGCCAGCACCTTGCGGGCGCCATCAACTGTCACCTGCTGGCTGGTCTGCGCCCGCGCGGCCATCGGCGCACCCGCAACCAACCCTGCCAGCAGCGCCACCGCACCCAGCATTCTCGCTCGATTTAACATACCGCTCCCTTTCTTCGCTTGCCGAAACAATGCGATCGCAACGGTTCCGTATATTTTCATTGTCAGCGGCCGGCGGTAGCGGGCGCCTATTCACCTGTGCGTGACGCACGCGGCATCGTTACGGAAAAGAAGTGGAAATCGCCGCCGGCCCGAGACCCGGCGGCGGCAGGTGTTTCAGCCGCCAGTCACACTGGCAATTTCGGCCTCGGAACAACCCCACGCGGCAAGCGCCTCGGCCGGGGTCACGGCGCCGGGCGCGCGCGGGTGATCGACCTTCGTTGTCCCGAACCGCGGTGCCGGTGCGGGCTGGCGAACGCCGTCGACCTCGATGAATGCGTTGCGGGCGACGTTGTGCGGATGCTCATGCGCCTCCTGCATCGAGAGCACCGGCGCGAAACACACATCGGTCCCCTCCAGCACCCGGCACCAGGCGTCGCGCGTGCGGGTGCGGAACAGATCGGTAAGCTTCGCTTTCCAGGTATCCCATCCGTCCTTGTCCCGCTGACGCCGGCAAGCCCTTCGGGTCAATCTCCAGCCGCTGCAGCAGTTCAGCGTGGAATTTCTCCTCGATCGAGGCGATCGAGATGAACTGGCCATCCGAACATTCATAGACTTCGTAGAAATAGGCGCCGGAGTCCAACTGGTTCCGCCCACGCGGCCGGTCCAGGCGTCCGCCGGCGGCCATTGCGTAGATCGGCGTCATCAGCGACAGGGCGCCATCGACCATCGCGGCGTCCACCACCTGCCCCACGCCGGTAGAACGGGCGGAGATGATCGCGGCGAGCAGGCCGGCGACAAGATACAAGGCGCCACCTCCGTAGTCGCCGACCAGATTGAACGGCGGTGTCGGCTTCTGGCCTTCGCGCCCGATGGCGTGCAGCGCACCCGTCAGCGCGATGTAGTTAAGATCGTGCCCGGCCGCGAGTGCCAAGGGCCCATCCTGCCCCCAGCCTGTCACGCGCCCATAAGCCAGCCGTGGGTTCTTCGCCAGGCAGATTTCCGGCCCCAGGCCGAGCCGCTCCATCACGCCCGGCCGAAACCCTTCAATCAGCGCGTCACTGCCGGCGATCAGCTTCAGCGCGAACGCCACCGACGCCGGCTTCTTCAGATCCAGGCCGATCGTCGCTCGGCTGCGGCGGGTGAAGTCGAACTGCTCCGGCACCGGCACGCCCAGGCCAGCGTCGGTGACGCGGTCGATCCGCACCACGGTCGCGCCCATGTCGGCCAACATCATCGACGCCAACGGCGCCGGACCGATCCCCGCGAACTCGACGATCTTTACCCCTGCCAGCGGTCCCATGAGCACGTTTCCTTGCGGTTTGCCTTGCTCGATGGATTAAGGCCCGGAGACGCGCCAGGCGCAACTGCGAGCCTGGCGCGTCGGCTCCGGTGTATTGACGCGAGGGCTACGGCCGCTGCACCAGCTCGATGGCGTATCCGTCAGGGTCCTTCGACGAAGGCGATGATGGTGGTGCCGAACTTCACCGGTCCCGCCGGGCGGGTAATCGTGCCGCCGGCCGAGGCCGCGACTTCGCAGGCAGCGGCGACGTCCGGCACGCCGATCGCGAGATGGCCGAACGCGCCGCCCATCTCGTACTTCTCGACGCCGTAGTTGTACGTCAATTCGATGGCCGTATTGCTGTCTTCGTCGCCGTAGCCGACGAAAGCCAGGGTGTATTTGCCGTCCGGCACGTCGCGGCGACGCAGTTCCTTCATGCCGAACGCCTTGGTGTAGAAATCGATGCTGCGTTGCAGATCGCCGACGCGCAGCATGGTGTGCAGAAAGCGGCTCATGGAGGTTCCCCTTCAGCTTCAGGTCTGGTCAAAGGTCCCGGGATCGAGGCCGAACAGAAACAGGCCCGCTGCATCCGCCGCGGCCACGGTTGCGTCCCGTTCGGCCAGAATGGTGGAGCCGGCTTCGAACGCAACCCCCCTCAGCCCCGCCGCTGCGGCGTTGCGCACCGTGGCGGGTCCGATTGTCGGCAAATCGGCTCGCTTGTCCTGGTTCGGTTTTAACAACTTGACCAGCACGCCGCCGGCGCCGTCACGATGCAGCGGGCGGCAGCGCGACAGCATCGCGTCGGTGCCTTCGATTGCCTCCAGCGCCAGCACCAGCCCGTGCTGGACAACGCAACCCTGGCCGACATCCGCCTGCCCCAGCAGCCGAGCGACAGAAATGCCGCGAGCGATGTCGCTCAGTGCCTGCGCGTCCGGACCGGCGCGCGTCAGCACGCCTGAAGGCGCGACGGTATTCTGCATTACCTCGTGCGCGCCGATGACGCGGAAGCCTTCCTCTTCGAGGATCCGGATGGTTGCCGCCAGCAGGCCGTCATCGCCCATGAAAGCGGCCTTGCCGATGCGGGCCAGAATGCGCGTGCCCTCGGCGTCCGGCCGCAGATGCAGCAGCGATGGGCGCCGCACCGGCCCGATCATCACCAGGTCCTGGCAGCCATGCGCCCGTAGCGCGGCCAGGATGCGTCCGGCCGCGCCGAGCCGGATGATCTCATGCGGCCACGGCGCCAGCACGGCCGGATCGGCGAACCCGTCGAGCCCGACAATAAAAACCGGCCGCCCCGCTGCGGCGCCGGCCGCCGCAACCTGACCGGGCAGAGGACCTCCGCCTGCAATAATTCCCAGCCCTGATCTATCGGAATGGGTTGCCGGACCGTCAACTCGTGGCATTTCTGCCGGATTTTTTATTGCATATCGCGTACATCAAAGACTTTCCTTGCCAGCGGTGGGCCGCTTTCTGCATAGACCGAAATCGCCCGCCGCACGATCCCGTGACACCGGCCATCGACAGAGAAAATTCGCCATGGTTGACGATGAGTTGCCTGACGCCATCCGGCACGCCATGGCGGCCAATATGCTGCAATGCCTGACGATGCTGGCCGAGGAGGCAGACAACCTGAACCTTCCTCGCACCATGCTCGCGCTGCGCAAGGCCATCAGGGCCTGCCAGGCAGAGCAATCCCGCACCACCCCGGTGCCAAGGGTGCGTCGCCACCTCGTGATGCACTGACACTTGGCTGTCAGCCTGAGGCTGGCACGTGATTTGGCAAAAGAATTCAGCGCCGCGGCCATTGCTGCGTGTGCGAAGGTTGCGTCCCGGCGCGTAGCGCCATAATTTTGCCGTAGCCACCGCCCCAGCGCGAGGATGCTGGCCTGCCCATGCCGGCGCAGGCCGTCAAACATCGGTTGGGCTGGGGGTGTTTCACCGCCTCCAACCACAAGGACATCGCGCAATGAGCGGCAGCCTCAAACGATCGGTAACGGTCACTCTGGACGGGACGAACAAGTCGACCAGCTTGCCGCTGCTGTCAGGCAGTGTCGGCCCCGATGTTTTCGACATCCGTAAGCTCTACAACGATCTGGGGGTGTTCACCTTCGACCCCGGCTATGGCGTGACCGCGTCCTGCGACAGCAAGATCACATACATTGATGGTGACGTCGGTGTGCTGCTGTATCGCGGCTATCCGATCGAGCAACTGGCCGAACAATCCAACTTCCTGGAAGTCTGTTACCTGCTGCTGAACGGTGAACTTCCGACCCCGGCCGAGTCCAAGGACTTCGAGCTTGGTGTCATGCGGCACACCATGCTGCACGAACAGCTTCGCACCTTCTACAACGGCTTCCGCCGCGACGCGCATCCGATGGCGGTCATGTGCGGCGTCGTCGGGGCGCTCTCGGCGTTCTACCACGACAGCCTGGACATCCACGACCCGGAGAGCCGGCGGATCAGCGCCTTCCGCCTGATTGCCAAGGTGCCGACCATCGCCGCCTGGGCGCACAAGTATTCGGTTGGCCAACCCTTCGTGTATCCGCGCAATGACCTTAGTTACGCGGAAAACTTCCTGCACATGTTCCACGCCGTTCCGGCGGAGGAATACAAGGTCAATCCGGTCCTGTCGAAGGCGATGGACCTGATCATGATTCTGCATGCGGATCACGAACAGAACGCCTCGACCAGCACCGTCCGCCTGGCCGGCTCGACCGGTGCAAATCCGTTCGCCTGCATCGCGGCGGGCATCGCCAGCCTGTGGGGCCCGGCGCACGGTGGCGCCAATGAGGCCGTGCTGAAGATGCTGGCCGAGATTGGCCACGTGAAGAACATCCCGCACTTCCTGGAGGACGTGAAGGATCGCAACAACCACGCCAAGCTGATGGGCTTCGGTCACCGGGTCTACAAGAACTACGACCCGCGGGCGAAGATCATCCAGAAAGCCTGCCACGATGTGCTGCAGGAGCTTGGAATCAAGGGCGACCCGCTGCTCGACCTCGCGATGGAGCTGGAGAAGATCGCGCTGAACGATCCCTACTTCGTTGAGCGCAAGCTCTATCCGAATGTCGACTTCTATTCGGGCATCATCCTGAAGGCGATGGGCTTCCCCACCAGCATGTTCACCGCGCTTTTCGCGGTGTCGCGCACCGTCGGTTGGGTCAGCCAGTGGAAGGAGATGATGGAAGACCCGCAGCAGCGGATCGGCCGGCCGCGGCAGGTCTACACCGGGGCGCCCCGTCGAGACTACATCCCGGCGTCACAGCGCGGCTAGCCTTTTACAACCTGACGACAGCGACCAGCCGGCGGCCCAAGGGTCGCCGGCTTTTTTGTCCCTGCAAGAGGTGATTACGGCTGTATGTCAATTTCACTGAGCGAAATTATGTCTGTTAGTAATGTGGATCACCCGGTGGATAACTTTTTTCTAACGCAGAGGATAAAGATTACGCCGTAACGACTTGGCGGCATGCCTCAATGTGCCGGGAAAGAATGATTTCAGGCAGTAGTGCGACTTTCCGTAACGCCTTTCTAGCCCTGCATGCGCGAGTTGACCCAAGTAAGATTGGCATCATCATTTGGACTTTTCATTTTGCACAACATTTCTCAATCACGACAATTTGAGGCACGGTTAAAATTCGGTAACACACGCATGGGTTGTATTTTCGTCCGCCGAATTTCAGGAACAGATCTATGCGAAAGCACATTTCTTTGGACATTCTCGTAAAAACACGTCTCAAGGAATGGGGGGAACGGCCGCCCGGGGTAAAACCTCGCCGTGGTAAGGAGGCCTGGTTGCGCGGGCGTCCCACCGAAGACGAAACGCGCATTTGCAATCCATTTCTCAAAATTCCCGGCAGCACCCGGCTGCGCACGCTGCCTGACGGGCTGTGGCTGAATTTCGGTGGCACGTTTTCCGAACCGTTCGTGGATATCCTGGCGATCGAGGCCTGCTCCACCATCCAGAACCTGTTGGACAAGCGCTCGCGTTTCGCGCCGAGCACGCATTCCCTGATGTGCGTGTGCCCAACGGCGTGGCTGCTGGCGCCGATTTCCGCGACCGACCCCACACCACGCTGGAAAACCACCGGGGTTATTCTGCACGAGCCATTCATGAATGCGATCATGCCGGTGCGCGAAATGCGGGTCCTGTACGGCCTCAAGAAGGACCACTACAAAGGCTTCGCCCGTCACCAACTGCCGCACGCGCACGAGTTCTTTGTGCCCATGGAGACGCTGACCGAGGAAAAGAGCGGCGAGAACCCCGCCCTGCGAGAATTGATAGGCAGAGCCTCGGTGTCCGCGAATTTTTTTACACCATGAGGCGTGGGATGAACGCCCAGGCCACAATGCGCAAGGCCGAGCCTGCGCGGGGACCCTCTGGAGACCAACCATGCCGGCACGCGCTGCCCCGGGGGACGCCGGTTAGGACCCAACCACTGTAATAAACAGGGCTCGGCGCCCGCTACCGGTGTTCCAGCGCTGATATCGGGGCGGCGCCGACGTCTCTTTAAGGCCCACGCCGGGCAGTTCCGGCTATCGTTGCGAGGACGTCTGGCCGGTCGCTGATCAGCCCATCGACCCCCCAGTCCATCAGCCGCCGCATCACGTCCGGCTCATTCACGGTCCAGGGCACGACCTTCAGCCCTAAAGCATGTGCCTCCATGACCAAAGCCTGGGTCAGTTCCGCGTAATGGGGAGCCCAGACTTCGCCTGCGCCACCCGCGGCGAATACGCACGCCGGGACCGACCCCCCGTGACAGGCAGGGTTCACCCCGTCCCACCAAGGATCGGAGGATGCCGCGCCCCGGGTCAGCCATGCCAGACGAATATCCGGCCGTGCCCGTCGCACATACCGCTGCACCCGCCAGTCGAACGACTCAATCACTACCCTGCTGGCCGCGTTCTGGCGGTCCACCACCGACAGCACGCCATCGGCCAGCGTCGCGGGATCGGCTGTCCAGTCCGGATGCGTCGGATCGGTCTTCACCTCGATGATAAAAGAGGCTGCCGGCCATGCGCCAAGCACCGTCTCCAGCGACGGGATGCAGGCGCCATCGCGCGGATCCTGTTCCGGAAACAGCCGATCGGTTCGTGATCCGGGCTTTATCCGCCCCACGTCATAGCGGGCCAGTTCCGCCGCGGTCAGTGAGCGGATCAACGGTCCGGTCCCTTGCAGCCAGGCCCCCGACGCATCGCGCGTGATGTCAGGGTTCAGCGCGGGATCGTGCGCGACAACGACCACGCCATCGGACGTCATCCCAACATCCAGCTCGAACGACATCACCCCCAAAGCGGCGGCCGAGCAGAACCCTTCCAGCGTATTTTCGGGGAACAGGCCGCGCGCGCCGCGGTGCCCAATCACCTCCAGACCAGACCCCGCCATCGGTCGCGCCTTCTCGTCCACCCTGCTACGGTTCCCTTGTCGAACGGAGGAACCGCCTCATGCAATACACCACGCTTGGACGCACCGGTCTGAAGGTCAGCGTCGCCGGTCTGGGCTGCGGCGGTTTCAGCCGGCTCGGCATGGGCACCGGGCAGTCCGCCGACCACGCGGTCGGGATCATCCGCCAGGCGCTCGATCTCGGGGTCACGCTGATCGACACAGCCGCGGTGTATGGCACCGAGGACGTGGTCGGCGCCGCCCTTCAAGGCGTTCCTCGCGATCAGGTGGTGGTCTGCACAAAGGCGTCGAAACCCGCCGGCGATGCCTCGTTCAGCGCCGAGAAGGTGATTGCCAGCCTCGACGCTTCCCTGAAACGCCTGCGCCTGGACTATGTGGACGTGTTCCAGATCCACGCCGTGCCGCCTTCAGCTTATGATCATGTGCGCGACGCGATCGTTCCCGCGTTGCTGCGCGAGCGCGACCTCGGCAAGTTCCGCTTCCTCGGTATCACGGAGACGGCGCCCAACGATCCGGAACAGCACATGCTGAGCCGGGCGACGCAGGATGACGTGTGGGACACGGTCATGGTGGCGTTCCACCTGATGCATCAGGTCGCGCGGAAGCAGGTTTTCCCGCACACCCTCACGAACCGCATCGGCACGCTGATGATGTTCGTCGTCCGCGGGATTTTCGCGCGGCCCGCCCAGCTTGCCGCGACCATGAAGGAGCTTGCCGCCTCCGGGTCGGTTCCCGCCTGGCTCGCGGAAACGGATGACCCGTTGGGCTTCCTGGTCCATCCGGATGGGGCGGCGAGCGTGACCGACGCGGCGTATCGATACGCCCGTCACGAGCCTGGCGTTGATGTCGTGCTGTTCGGCACGGGCGACGCGGATCACCTCCGCGCCAACATCGCGTCGATCCTGAAGCCTCCACTGCCGGCAGCGGACCGCGAAAAGTTAAAGGCGTTGTTCAGCCACTTGCGGGGCGTTGGGCTGGAAGCCCCGCCGTCACGCGCCCGCTAACGGCATCATCGCAGGCCACCGCGATCATCAAAAATGAGTCCAGGACACGAATACGACATTACCTTAAGATGCAACCGCAATATTTCGTCGTATCACAGGGCGCAACGTCATCTGCCGTGCGAAACGACGAAACCGGCGGCGCGACAGATCCGCGAACAGATCCCGCCTAGCGGGGGTTGACGGGCACGACACTGACACTGTTGAACGGCGAACCGTTGATCAGCTTCGTGCTGACAACCGTATACACAAGTACATGCTTGTCCGGGTCCAGCGTCCGATGGATCTGAAACGACTTGAAGAACAGCGATGCCGATGAAAAAGCAATCACCTCCGACTTCGGCATCTTGTCCGGCATCGTAATTGGCCCTACCGCTCGGCATGCTACCGAGAACCGGCTTGGATCCTCGGCAAATCCGAGACCGCCCTTGATGCCGCCCGTCTCGGCGCGGGACAGGTAGCAGGAGACGTTGTCCACGCGCGGATCGTCATAACGCTCGACAACAATTTTGTCGTCCGGCCCGAGCCAGCGGAAGTTTGTGTTGAATGAGTCGATCCGGGCCTGGGCGTGCGCCGAACCTGCCGCAAGCCCGAGCAACGCCGCTAACACCAAGCGCTTCATTCAGTCCTCCCTCGCCGCAGCCGCTCCGCCAGATGGATCAGGATGGCCGCGGTCGCCCCCCAGATATAATGATCCGGATGCGGCCAGACCCAGTATTCCCGCCAGTTGCCATTCACATGTTGGCGTTGACGCCGCGGCGCGTCGGGATCCAACACGACTGTCATCGGCAGTTCAAAGACTTCCTCGACCTCATCCGCCGAGGGCTGATAGCGCAGTCCTGGCGGGATAACCGCCAGGACAGGGGTGATACGATAGCCGCTGCCGGTGACGTAATCGCCCATGCGGCCCAGCACCTCGACCAATCCGGTGTCGAGCCCGATCTCCTCCCATGCCTCGCGCAGCGCCGCCGCCTCGGGACCATGGTCCTCGGGATCGATGCGTCCGCCGGGGAAACTGACCTGACCGGCATGCGAGGTGAGATGGGAGGTCCGCTTGGTCAGCAGGATACCTGGGGTTTCGCTTAACACCACCGGGACCAGCACAGCGGCAGGCACAAGCGGCCTGGCGAGCGAGCCCAGCAGTTCATTGCCGTGCTCCACCGCGGACGATGGCGGTTCGGCGACAACCTCTGCCAGCCGAACCCGCAAATCCTCAGACGTCACGCCTCGCCGGGCGGCAGGTCGCCCAGGGAAAAGAAACGGCCCTGACTCCAGACACCCAGCACTTGCCGAGCGCCAATCCAGTGCGGGACGGCAAGTGCCACGAGTTCATAGTAGGTGGGACGATTGATTTGCGCCTCGATAGCCAGGTGACCAGCTCCGGGCCGGACCAATATATATGGCGTTGGCTCGCAGGTCAGAATGTCATGGGCGATGCGGATTGGATGCTCTGGACCGGCGGTGATGACCTCATCGGTATTCGTGCGGAAGGACAGGACCTGATCGCGGCCATCGCCCGTCCAATCCAGTTCCACGGCGACGAACGGCGCATCCTCGACCTCGATTCGGCCCCGTTCGGCAGGGGTCTGCAGCCACCAGGTACCATCCGCTTCACGCCGCAGGACGCTGGCAAACAGACAGACGAGTTCCTTCCGGTTGATTGGCGTCCCGCGATAGAGCCAACTGCCGTCACGCCGGATCAGGAACGGCAGATCGCCGCATTCTGTCGGCACTCGCGGTGGGCGCGGCGGTCGCGCGCCGAAATCCTTCATCAAGCGCTCAGGGGCGGCGCCCCCGTCGGCGGGTCCATGACACGCCGTCACGGCAACCGAATAGGGTAAACCAGCGTCACTCACGCCTTCGTCTCCACTGGTTCCCGAACTTTCCTCATGGAGGAACGATATAGGAAGCATCCCCCCCGCGGCAAAAGAGCCTATATGATCGTCGAGGCACATTCTCGGAGGGCTCGACCCGTATGTCAGGCGGTATGGCTGCCACGCCACAGGGTAACGCATTCAGGCATGGGTTCGGGATCGATGATCCCAACAGCATTCTTTCAGCGACCGAGGCATTGGGGGCGCGCGTCGCCCAGGTCCGCGCCGCCATCGGTCAGGTGATTTTCGGCCAGGATGAGGTCATCGATCAAACCTTGATCACGTTGCTGTCGGGCGGGCATGTGCTGCTTGTGGGCGTACCCGGCCTCGGCAAAAGCCGCCTTGTGGAGACCCTCGGCGTTGTTCTTGGCCTCGCCACGAAGCGGATACAGTTCACGCCCGACCTGATGCCGGCTGACATCGTCGGCAGCGAGGTGCTCGACGAAGCCGAGGGCCGGCGAAGCTTCCGTTTCGTACCCGGCCCGGTGTTCTGCCAGCTTCTGATGGCCGATGAGATCAACCGCGCCAGCCCCCGCACCCAGTCGGCGCTGTTGCAGGCGATGCAGGAGCAACGGGTCGCGGTCAGCGGCGTGGAGCACCCTCTGCCGCGCCCGTTTCATGTGCTGGCGACGCAGAATCCGATCGAACAGGAAGGCACTTATCCTTTGCCTGAGGCGCAGCTCGACCGCTTCCTGCTGGAGATCACCGTCAGCTATCCTGATCTGGATGCGGAACGGACCATGCTGCTTGCCACGACCGGTTCGGCTGAGGCCCGCCCTGCTCAGGCGATGACGGCCGAGGAGCTGATGTCGGCCCAGGCGCTGGTCCGCCGCTTGCCGGTCAGCGAGACGGTGGTCGAGGCGATTCTGGGCCTGGTCCGAGGCTGCCGTCCGGAGACCGCGAAGGACGAGGTCGTACGCCGTCACGTTGCCTGGGGTCCCGGCCCCCGCGCGGCGCAGGCGCTTATGCTTGCCACGCGTGCCCGCGCGCTGTTGGACGGACGCCTCGCGCCCAGCATCGACGACGTCGTTGCCTTGGCCCGCCCGGTCCTGCGTCACCGGATGGCGCTGAGTTTCTCCGCGCGTGCGGATGGTATTGTGCTGACCGACGTGATCGATCGGCTGGTTGGTCAGCTTGGGTAGCCGCCGGCCTGAAGCTGGTGTCTTCTGGGTGACGAGCACGTGCCTCTGACCCCACCCGGCGCCTTGAAGGCCGAGGCACTCGGCGCCCGATTGCCGCCCCTTTTGGTCGCGGCCGACCGGGTTGCGGCAACAGTGGCCCAGGGCGTGCATGGACGCCGGCGTGTCGGGCAGGGTGATAGCTTCTGGCAATTCCGCCGTTTCGTCTCGGGCGACCCCCTCGCTCGGATCGACTGGCGGCAATCCGCCAAATCCGGCCGTGCCGCGCCGGAAGGTTGGTTCATCCGAGAAACGGAATGGGAAGCGGCGCAGACCGTCAGCCTGTGGCGCGACGACTTAGCCTCTATGCGTTGGCGTTCACGGCAGGTCCCGGTGGAAAAGCGCGAGCGCGCCGATCTGCTTCTGCTGGCGCTCGCCTCGCTCCTGCTGCGCGGCGGTGAGCGCGTGATGATGATGCGCGGCGAAGCCAGCCCGATCGCTGCGCGCTCCGGCCTCG
Source organism: uncultured Pseudomonadota bacterium (assembly GCA_963819005.1). GTDB lineage: Bacteria > Pseudomonadota > Alphaproteobacteria > Acetobacterales > Acetobacteraceae > Rhodopila. The sequence continues at coordinate 485,092 of CAWFUL010000015.1, read as the reverse complement.
ACCGTCTGGCGGCTGATCTCGCGCGCACCAGCGACGATAACGGTCTGCCCCCCGCCGTGCGCCTGCCACGGCACGGATCAGTGGTGCTGTTCAGCGATTTTCTCTCGCCCATTCCTGACATCCGCGCCATGCTTGGCCGTTTTTCGGCTGTTCCTGTCACCGGCTACCTGCTGCAGATCCTGGATCCGGCGGAGGCCTCCCTGCCCTACCAGGGCCGTATCCGGTTCCGCGGCCTGGAGAATGACGGCGACACGCTGATCCCTCGGGTCGAATCCGTCCGCGACGCCTACGCCCAGAGGTTGAAGGCCCAGCAGGACGAGCTTGCCTCTCTATGCGGCACCGTCGGCTTCGGATTCGGCATCCACCACACCGACCAGCCGCCGGAGATGGCCCTGCTCAGCCTGTACGCCGCGTTGGCGGCCCGATGATCTTTGTTGCACCGTGGGTCCTGGTGGGGCTCCTGGCCCTGCCCATGCTGTGGTGGTTGCTTCGCGTGACTCCGCCGGCGCCGATGTCGGAGAATTTCCCCGCCGTACGCTTCCTGATGGGCCTGCACGCGACCGAGGAGACCCCCGCGCGAACGCCCTGGTGGCTGATGGCCCTGCGCCTGGCCGCCGCCGGGCTGGTGATCATCGCCCTGGCACGTCCGGTGATCGATGCTGGGACCGCCTTATCCGGCACTGGCCCGGTGCTGCTGGTGATCGACAACGGCTGGGCCTCCGCCACTGACTGGGTTCGGCGGAAGGAAGCCGCGGGCAGTCTTCTGGACCGGGCTGAGCGGGCCGGACGCAAGGCGGCATTGCTGGCGACCGCGCCTGATGCCAATGGCGGACCCGTGACGGTGTCGGCCACGATGCCGATCGCCGACCTGCGCGCTCGGTTGGCCGGCCTGCAGCCACAGTCCTGGCCGCCCGACCGAGCCGCCGCCGCTACCGCGATGCGGAACTGGGCCGCAAAAACCGGCACCGCGGTGATTTATGTTCCGGACGGCCTGACCGACGGCCCCGACTTCAGCGACTTCGCCGGGGCCTTGCGCGACACCGGCGCGGTGACCGAAATCTGCTGCGACAGCCCGCCGGCCCCGCTGCTGCTGCCGCCGACCAGCGAAGCCGATCGGCTGGTCGTGCACCTGGCTCAGACACCGCGGCCGAGCGCCACGGATGCGGTCATCCTTGCGCAAAGCGGCGATGACCGCACCCTTGCGCGCACCGTGATCACAATTCCCGCCGGTGCCGCGACGGCGTCCGGCGGGATCGCCCTGCCCCCGGAACTGCGCAACCGGCTCAGCCGGCTGGTGCTGGAAGGACCGCCCAGCGCCGGGTCCGTGGTGTTGCTGGACGAGCGGTGGCGGCGGCGGCCGGTCGGCCTGCTGTCCGGTGACCAGGCCGCCGCCGATACGCCCTTCGCCGGTCCGCTGTACTTTCTGCGCCGGGCGCTGGAACCGTTCACCGAATTGCGCGCCGGCGACACGCCCACGCTGCTGAAGCGCGACATCTCCGCGATCGTGCTGGCCGACCGGCCGTTGCCCGACGGGTCGGAACGCGACGCACTGACGGAATGGGTGCGCAAGGGCGGTCTGTTGATCCGCTTCGCCGGTCCGCGCACCGCCGAGGAAGCCGGGAACGACACCGACACGCTGCTGCCGGTCCGCTTGCTCAGCGGCGACCGGCAGTTGGGCGGCGCGCTGTCCTGGAGCCAGCCCGCGGGATTGGCGCCGTTCCCGCCTGACAGCCCGTTTGCCGGACTGGCGGTGCCGGAGGAAGTGAAGGTCAACCGCCAGGTGCTGGCCGAACCCAGCGCCGACCTCGCCGCCCATACCTGGGCCAGCCTCGCGGACGGGACCCCGTTGGTCACCGAGACGACCCTGGGCGCCGGCCGTGTCGTGCTGTTTCATGTCACCGCCAACGCCGACTGGTCCAACCTGCCTTTGTCCGGCCTGTTCGTGGATATGCTCCGCCGCCTGGTGGCGCTGTCAGCCGGGGTGGCGACGACCGAGGAGGCGGCGATGCTTGCCCCGGCCGAGACGCTGGACGGGTTTGGGTTGCTGGGCCAGCCGCCGCCGTCCGCGACAGCGTTGCGCGGCGACGCGTTTGGGCACACCCCGGCCTCGCCGGCGCATCCGCCGGGACTGTATGGCCCGGAAAATGGGCGTCAGGCGCTCAACCTGGGCAGCGTCCTGCCCACACCCGAAGCAGCCCCTCCGATCAGCGGCGCGACTTTGGAAACCGTGCAGGGATCGGCGAAGGAACGCGCGCTAGGGCCTCCGCTGGTTGCACTGGCGATCCTGTTGCTGGTGATCGACATGCTGATCTCCCTGGGCCTGCGTGGCCTGCTGCGGGCGCGCGTCGCCGCCGGTGTGATGTTGCTGCTGTTGGCGATCCCACCGGCCCATGCGCTGGACGTCGGCGGCAACCCGGCGACCGACACGCGGCTGGGCTACATCACCTCCGGCGACAGCCAGGTCGACGCGATCGCCAAGGCGGGGCTGGAGGGTCTGTCCGACTACGTCAACCGCCGCACCGCCGCGACCTTGTTCGAGCCCGATCCGGTGCAGCCGGGCCAGACCGACCTGAGCGTCTACCCGTTGCTGTACTGGCCGATCGTTTCCAGCGCCGACACGCTGGGCAGCGCGCAGGCCGCAGCGTTGAACGATTACATGAGCCGGGGCGGAATCATCCTGATCGATACGCGGGACTCCGGATCAGGTGAGGGTTTCGCACCGGGCACCGAGACCGCCTTGCGCCGTATCACCCGCGGCCTGATCATTCCGCCGCTGGCGCCGTTGACGGTCGACCACGTGCTGGCGCGATCGTTTTATCTGCTGTCGGATTTTCCCGGTCGTTTCACCGGAGACACGGTCTGGGTGCAGCGCGACCAGGACCGAACGAATGACAGTGTCACCCCGGTGATCATTGGCGGGAATGACTGGGCTGCCGCCTGGGCCGTCAATCCCGACGGCAGCAATCCGTATGCCGTCATTCCCGGCGGTCAGCGCCAAAGGACCCTGGCATATCGTTTCGGCGTCAATCTGGTGATGTATGCCTTGACCGGCAACTACAAGGGCGATCAGGTGCATATCCCGGCGATCCTGCAGCGGCTGGGACAATAGATGCACACCGATCAGGTTATCGCCGCCGTTCGTTTCGACCCGCTGCTGCCGGTCTGGCTGCTGGTAGCACTTGGCTTGCTGTGTGCCGCCGCCGTCGCCCTGGGCCTGTGGCGGCGGGCGGGCGGGACCGCACTGCGCTTCGCGGCCTTCACCGTGCTGCTGTTGTGGCTGACCGGTCCCCGGCTGGTGCAGGAAACCCGCGAGTCCCTGCGCGACATCGGATTGCTCGTTGTCGACCAATCGGCCTCGATGCAGGTCGGCGACCGCGCCGCGCTGGCCGAGAAAGCCCGCCAGTCGATCGAGGCGCAGGCCGCCCGCGACAAGAACCTGGAACTGCGCACGATCACCGTCCCGGAAGGGGGCAATGCCGGGACCCGCCTGTTCGCGGCGGCCGACCGGGCGCTGGCTGACATCCCGCGATCCCGGCTGGCGGGGACCATCGCGATCACCGATGGCCAGATCCACGATGTGCCGGCGACCGCCCCTGGCGGCGCGCCGCTGAATCTGCTGCTGACCGGCCGTGGCGAGGAAACCGACCGCCGCCTGAGGGTGATCGAGGCGCCGGGCTATGGCATCGTCGGCAAATCGGTGACGCTTCGCGTCGCGATCGACGATCTGGGTGTCAGAGGCCATTCCGGTCCCGCGACCTTGACCGTTCGGCGCGACGGCCAGCCGTTCCGCGTCGAGAGCGTGCCGGTCGGTGTCGAGCAGCGGATCGACGTGCCGATCACCCGGGCCGGTCCGACCGTGATCGAAATGTCCGCCTCGCCCCTGGCAGGTGAGGTCTCGCAACTGAACAACCGCGCCGTTGTGGAGATCAATGGCGTCCGCGACCGGCTGCGCGTGCTGCTGATTTCCGGCGAACCGCATCCCGGCGAGCGAACGTGGCGGCGGCTGCTGAAATCCGATCCCTCGGTCGACCTGGTGCATTTCACCATCCTGCGTCCGCCGGAAAAGGATGACCGGACGCCGCTGAACGAGCTGGCGCTGATCGCTTTCCCGGTGCGCGAGCTGTTCGTCGACAAGATCGGCGAATTCGACCTGATCATCCTGGACCGCTTCCAGAACCGCGGCCTGCTGCCGCTTCCCTATCTTGCCAACATCGCCAATCGCGTGCGCCAGGGCGGCGCGCTGCTCATGAGTGTCGGACCCGAGTTCACCGGGTCGACGTCGCTTGCCTCCACCCCCCTTGGCAGCGTCCTGCCTGGCGGCCCGGCCCACACCGGCGCCGTCGTCGACGGCCGTTTCCAGCCCTGGGTTACCGACCTCGGCCAGCGGCACCCGGTCACTGAGGACCTGCCCGGCGCCAACACCCCCGGACCCGACGGCAAGCCGCCCACCTGGGGTCCCTGGTATCGCAGGATCCAGCCAAGCCAGATCAACGGCGAGGTTCTGCTGCGCACGCCCGACGACCAGCCGCTTCTGGCGCTGGACCGCGTGGGCCAGGGCCGCACCGCCCTGCTGCTTTCCGACCAGATCTGGCTGTGGTCGCGCGGTCATGAAGGCGGCGGCCCGCAGGCGGAACTGCTGCGCCGCATCGCCCACTGGCTGATGAAGGAACCGGACCTGGAGGAGAACGCGCTGACAGCGCGCGTGATGGACGGCCGGCTGTTGATCGAGCGGCGCTCGACCGATCCGGCGCCGCCTGGTTCGGTGGTCGTGACCGACCCCGACGGCAAGTCCGAGACGGTACCGCTGCATGAGGACAAACCGGGGCGGGCGACGGCGTCGCGGGCCGCTCCGGTTCCGGGCGTATGGCAGGTGGCGCAGGGCAACCAGTCCGCCTTCGCCGCCGCGGGCGCCGCCAACCCGCCGGAACTGGCTGACCTGCGCGCCACCGCTGCCGTTGCCGGCCCCGTCGCTCGGTCATCCGGTGGTGGGGTCCATTGGCTTGACGGTGCCGATGTGCCGGAGCTTCGCCGGACCGAGGAACGCGGTTCGGCGTCAGGCAGCGCCTGGATCGGCCTGCAACGACGCCACGATCATGTCGTAACGGGTGTTGCCGCGCTGGAACTGCTGCCCGGTTGGGTGTCTCTGCCGGTCATGGTCGGGCTGCTGCTGCTGGCCTGGCGGCGCGAGGGGCGTTGATGGCGGCCGACGTAACTGCCGCGCGTAGCGCAGCCGCAGACCTGGCCGCCAAGCTCTCGACTCGCCGGCAGTGCTATCCGGTTGCCCCGTAGGCTGGCGGCCGTTGCACCTCCGGCGCGGCGGCATCAAAAATGGCCTGCCGGTCGCCAGTCATCGGCGGATAGATCCGCTGGCGGTTGATCGTCTCCTTCGTCCGCTTCGCCACCATGCCCTTCGCGACCACTTTCCGGTCCCAGCCCTCTGTGTAAACCGCGCCCCAGGGGCCCAGGTCCAGCACGGTGACATACCAGTCGATCGACAGTGGTTTCATTGGCTCGCCAAGCAGATCGCAGACCACGTTAAGCCCGGCGACACGGCCCATCGGGCGGCCGAACTGACATGACATTACACAACCGTGCGTGCCGTCGATGGCATAGGCCGCCGCATCCCCGGCGGCAAACTCCGCCTGCATTCCCTTGATTTTCAGCGTCGGTTCCACCGGCAGCCGCCCGAACCGGTCGCACGTGACCGGAAACGCCGCTGTCATCGGGTTGGCCCGCATCCCCGCGCACCAAACGACCGTTGCGGCAGCGATGCGCTCGCCCGTGGCCAGCGTTGCGCCACCCGCATCGATCGCCGCCACCGAGACGCCAGGCCGGGTTTCAACGCCGAGCGCCGTCAGCGCCTCCATGATCACCGGACTTGCCTGATCGCCCATATCAGATCCGATCTGGGCGGCATGATCCGCCAGGATCACGCGCGGCCGGGCAGCCGGGTCGCCCGCGAGCGCGGCACGCAATCGCCCTGGCATCTCGGCGGCTGCCTCGATCCCGGTCAGCCCGGCGCCGACCACCAGGACGGTATCGCGCGCCTCCGACCGCGGAAGCCCCGCGAGTTTGGACAGATGCATGCCTAGCCGGATCGCCGCGGGATAGGTATCGACATCGAAGGTGTGCTCCGCCAGCCCCGGGATGGGCGGCCGGCGCAGGCGGCTGCCGAGCGCGAACACCAGACGGTCATAGCCGAGGGAAAGCGGGCCACAGGTTACGGTCCGGGCCGCGAGGTCCAGTCCGGTCACCTGCGCCACCTCGAGCTTGACGCCGATCGGGTCCAGGATCTTCGCCAGAGGCAGCCGGACATCCGTCAGATCGGCCTCATAGTTCCGCACCCGGATGTCATGAAACGGTTCGGCATTCACGACCGTGACGGAGACCTGATCCGCGGTGATCTGGCGCTCATTCAAGGCCCGTGCGGCGCCGATTGCGGCCCAAAGCCCCGCGAAGCCAGCCCCAAGCACGACGATCCGCTGCATCGAAGCCTCTCCGGTTCAACAGCAGTTTGTATGTCACGCTGCCGCGAGAAATTCCATCGCCGCATCCACGCCACCCCGCCCATGCGGCACGCCCTCGATCCGCAGCCCCATCTCGATCGCCGCCAGTGCGCCCAGCAGCATTGGTTCGTTCAGGTCCCCAAGATGGCCGATCCGGAAGATCTTGCCACCCAGCTTGCCCAGGCCGCCGCCCAGCGAGACATTGAACCGCTCGCGTATCGTCTTTCGGAGCGCATCGCCGTTAAAGCCCTCCGGCATCTGCACAGCCGTTACCGAGTCCGACAGGCGATCCGGCGACAGGCAGAACAACTCCGGCCCGTTGTTTCCGGCCCAGACCCGCACTGCCCGCCGCGCCGCCTCCGCCAGCCGCGCATGCCGGGCGATCACGTTGTCCAGCCCTTCTTCCTCGATCAGGCGAATGGATTCCCGCAGCCCGTAGAAGATATTCACCGGCACGGTCCCGATGAAGCTGCGATGCGCCCGCTTCTCCATCATCGTCCAGTCGAAATAGAATCGGTGCAGCTTCGCGCCGCGGTGAGCCTCCATCGCCTTGTCCGACACGCCGGTGAAGCTCATGCCGGTCGGCAGCATCAGCCCCTTCTGGCTGCCGCCCACGACGCAATCGATCCCCCATTCGTCCATACGGAACTCCAGCGACCCCAGCGAGGAAATCGTATCCGCCAGAAACAGCGCCGGATGCCCCACCTCATCAATCGCCGCGCGGATCGCCGGCAGCGGCAGCATCAGCCCGGTCGAGGTTTCGTTATGAACCGCGCACACCGCCTTGATCGTGTGACCGGTATCCTCGACCAGGACGGTCAGCAGGTCCTCCATGTCGACGCCCTTGCGCCAGTCCGCCGGCACGGTCTGGGCGTTCAATCCATGGCCGCGCGCCATCGCCGCCCATTCTTCGGAGAAGTATCCGGATTCCAGCACCAGGATCGTATCGCCCGGCGAAAGCAGGTTTGTCAGGCTCGCTTCCCAGGCGCCATGCCCCGAGGCGTTGTACATGAACAGGTTCTGCGTCGTCCGCAGCACGCGCTTCACGCCGTCGAAGGCCGCCTCGTAGACCTCCACGAAGCTCGCATCCATGAAGTCGATGCTGGGCCGGTCCATCGCCCGCAGGACGCTGTCAGGGATGTTCGTCGGGCCTGGATTGGCGAAGAAGTGGCGGCCGCGGGGCTTGAGCATCGGGATGTCCTGCCTTGTCAAATCCGGCGCGCAAGATGGCGCGACGTAAAATCCGGCGCGCAAAAAAATGGCGCGGCGGCTAATCCGGCGCGCGCCACGGCGCGACGCCTGGTCCGGCATGCACCATGGCGCGACCGGACTCGCGCCTTCTTACCGGCCCGCCCCGACAGTTGAAAACCCCGGTCCGGTGTCACCAGCCCGGAGGCGCCTTGAACCCGCGCCATGCCTGCTCCAGCAGCGCCGCGACGGCTATCGTCGTCCGGTCGCCATAGATCGGCCCGGCGATCTGCACGCCGATCGGCAGTCCGGCCTTGGTAAGTCCGATCGGCGCCACGGTGCCGGGCAGGTGATATCCACCGGTCAAGCCGGGCCAGAACAGCAAATCGTTATAGGCGATCTCCCGCCCGTCCACTGTCATGCGGCGATCCCACGTGGCGCCATCCTGCCGGTGAGGCAGCGCGGCGGTTCCGAATGCCGGGCACAGCAGCACGTCCCAGTCCTGGAAGAACGCCGTCCAGGCCCGCCGCCACTTGAACCGCCGCTCGTTCAGCTGCAGCCATGCCCGATGCGTGACCTCGACCATGCGCACCATCACCGCATCGGCTGACTGGTCGCTGTCCGGCAGCGCCGCTGCCCGCTTCTTCTTGCTCGCCACCACCTCGTCCGAGATGCGCCCGCTCCAGCCGGCGTCCAGCAACTGCAGATACAGCCGGTACGCGTCATTCGCATCGAAAGCCGGCCGGGCGGTGCGGCTGACGGTCGCGCCCTGGCGCTCCAGCCCATCGGCCAGCGCGTGGATCGCCGCCACCGTCTCCGCGTCCGTCGCCTGCCCGGCTTGATCCGCCCAGACCGCAACCCGCAGATCCTTCAAGCCCGAGAATCGGGGCGCGGGCAGGTTCATTGTCATTGCCGTCTCATCCGGGTCGGGGCCGGCCATCACGTCCAGGGCGGCCGCCAGGTCCGCCGCCGAGCGCGCCATCGGCCCGATCACCGAAATGTCCGTCCCCGCCGCCGAACTCACCGCGGGATCGCCGTAGTTCGGCAGCAGGCCCCAGGTCGGCTTGTGCCCATACACACCACAGAAATGCGCCGGCACCCGGATCGAGCCACCGATGTCGCTGCCGATCTCGAACCCCGTCAGCCCCGCCGCCAGCGCCGCCGCGGAGCCGCCCGAGGACCCGCCGGGCGTATGCTTGTCGTTCCACGGGTTGGAGGTCGCACCGTAGACCGGATTGTAGCTTTGCCAGTCCGCCAGATCGACGGGTACGTTGGTTTTGCCGAAGATCACCACGCCCGCCGCTTCAAGCCGCCGGACGGAAATCGCCGACTTTTTCGCCGGCGTGTCCTTCAGCGCAGGGTGCCCGCGCGTGGTCGGCAGCCCCTCGACGTCGAAGCTTTCCTTCACCGTGGTCGGCACCCCGAACAGCGGCGCGGCCTTGTCCGCCTGGGAATCCAGGGCCTTCGCCCGAACCCGCGCCCGGTCGAAATCCCGTACGACGACCGCGTTGAGGCGCGGATCATGCTGTTCCACCCGGCCGATAAAATGATCCAGCAGTTCCAGCGCGCCGATCTTCCGCGTTCGCACCATTTCGGCAAGCTGTGTGGCGGAGAGGAATGTGGGGTCCATCGCGGCGATCCTTCTGTCGAGGCCGGCAGCGTCGCATCCCTGCCGCGCCGCTTCAACACGCCGGCTTTGCGGTCGGATGGGTGCCAGCGGCGAACGGCTGTTTATCCGGCGGCCTCGCGGATCGCGGCGTTCAATGCCCGCACTCCGGCCGCAGGCCCATCGGGATGGTTCCAGACACACCCCACCACCGCCAGGAAATCGGTTCCGGCCCGCACCAACGGCCCACAGTTCTCCGGCGTGATGCCGCCGATGGCACAGCTTGGAAGCTCCATCATCTCTGACCACCAGGCCAGGATTTCCGGGTCGAGCAGTGCCGTGACCTCTTTCGTCGTGGAGGGGTAGAACGCGCCGAATGCGACGTAGTCGGCGCCGTCCTCACCCGCCTGCATCGCCAGGTCGCGGCTGCCCTTGCATGTGACCCCCAGGGTCAGATCGGGCCCGATCAATTTGCGCGCGTCCCGAGCGGGCATGTCATCCTGACCAACGTGGACGCCATCGGCGCCGCCTGGCCTGACCAGATCGGCGCGATCGTTCAGCAGGAACGCCACGCCACGGGACTGACAGACCGGCCGCAGCGCGTCGATCGCCCGGTGCCACACACCGTCATCGACATCCTTCAGCCGCAACTGCACGGCCGCCACATCGCCGCCATCCAGCGCCGCCGCCAACCGGTCGGCGAACGGCACCGGGTCCAGCGCCGGCGGCGTGATCAGGTAGACGCGGCACCCTTGCTCAAGCGACGCCATGACGATCACGCCTCTTCCCGATGGTGTTCACCGCTCCTAATCCAGCGGGGTATGGTTGTCACGGGCCGACCCGTTCAGCCATTCCCACAGCCGCCGTCCCGCGCCACGCTCCGCCATATCCAGCGCCACGGGTGCGGTCGGCAGCACGAACCCGCCCCGGTCCCGCGCGATGCGGGCCACGCCCTGCCACCCGGGCGCCCGAGCCCACAGAACCAGACGGACCACGTCCGACCGCAGCGCGGACATCGCCATGCCGGAGGCATCCGCGCAGTCCAGAATGTCGAGCACCGGCGTCCCCGGAGATCCGGCACGCCCCACCCGCACCAGTTCCCGCCACCACAGGCATCCCGCGTAGCTTGCAGCCCCCGGTGCCGACAGCAGTGTCACCGGCGCCCCCACCGCCAGAGCGTCCCTGACGTCCGCCAATCCATGCACGATCACGGCCGGGTGAATGATCATGCCAATGGGGATCATACTTGACGTTCAACCGGTTGACCGCGATCAGATCAAGCGGCATCACCAAAGCAGGGTTCGAGAAGGCACGAATGGCTGACGAGGCGGAAGATCCGGAGACAGCGGCCGACCGGCTGGAAGCCGCCCTGGAACGGATCGCTCGGCTGTCAGCGGTGAAAACACCTGCTGCGCCAGCCGTGGACCGGCCGGACGCTGAACTGTCTATTCCCGAAATCGCCGAACGCCTGGATTCCCTCATCGCCAGGCTGCGCGCAGCCCTTGGTACCAAACCCGATGATGAGGCAAAAAGCGATTGAACGGCATTTGAGAAGGATCGAGCGATGGCGCAGGTGACGCTTCGCATAAACGGCTACGCCTATGTGATCGGCTGTCAGGACGGCGAGGAACAACACCTGGAAGCGATGGCCACCGAGGTGAACCGCAGGATCGACGGTGTCCGGGCAGCAGCAGGACCCAGCGGTAAGTCACGGATGCTCGTAATGGCCTCGCTGCTGATGGCCGACGATTTGTTTGAACTGCGAACCAAGCTGAATGCCGCGGAAGCGGCGGCTGCCGGCGCTCCCAAGCCGGACCCGAAGCTCAGAAGCAAGCTCAATCGCATGGCCAGGCGCGCGGAAGAGATTGCCGATGGGTTGGAGCATCCCTAAGTTGCACAAGCGGGGCTGCCCGGTGCGTCAGGTAAGTCATCCCCTGGGCCAGTAAGCAACTCCCTAGGGAGCTGGCTCTGTCGGGATCCTGGTCTCGGTATCCGGCGCCCACCTGCACAAGCAGGCTCTGGGAGGATGCAACGCCAACGGCCATGGCGGCTCCGCACTTTTTCCGGTGTTGACACCGGACCTCGAGGCGGCCAAGCGGGCCGCACGCGCCGCCGCGATGGAACGGCGGCGCGGCCACGACCCTGCAGCTTGCGGTGCCGCCCTGGCGTCGCACGTAAATCGTGACAGTCCGCCGCCGGCCGGCGCGATCGTGTCAGGCTTCTGGCCGCTGCCGGACGAGATCGATGTTCGCGCCCTGCTGCACGCCCTGCATGATCGCGGCAATCCGGTTGTCCTGCCTGTCACGCCCAAGCGCGGCCACCCGCTGACGTTCCGCCGCTGGCGTCCCGGCGACGCGATGATCGCCGAACGCTTCGGTACGATGCGTCCAATCGGCGAGGAACTGACGCCGGATTTCCTGCTGATCCCGCTGCTGGCCTTCGATGCCAAAGGCCATCGCCTCGGCTACGGCGGCGGCTTCTACGATCGCACCCTGTCCGGACTGCCCGGCCGCTTTCGCCTGGGGTGCGGTTTCGCCGCGCAGCAGATGGACGCCGTGCCGGTTGGCCCCTACGACCAGAAACTGGATGCGGTCGCTACCGAGACAGGTATCATCCGCTTTGGAGTGTGAATGAGAATATTATTCCTTGGCGATGTCGTCGGCCGTACCGGGCGGGATACCGTTGCCGCCCGCTTGCCCGACCTGCGTCAGGCCCTGCGCGTCGATCTGGCAATCGTGAACGCCGAGAACGCCTCACACGGCTTCGGCCTTGCCCCTGACATGGCCCGCGCCCTGTTCAGTGCCGGCGCCGACGTTATCACCCTGGGCAACCACGCCTGGGACCGGAAAGAGATCATTCCGTTCATCGCCGAGACGCCGCGCCTGATCCGCCCGCTGAACTACCCGTCCGGCACCCCCGGCAACGGCCATTCGTTGATCACGCTGCCGGACGGGCGCAAGGCGCTGGTGCTACAGGCGATGGGCCGGTTGTTCATGGATCCCTTGGACTGCCCCTTCCGCGGCACCGCCGACGTGCTATCGAACTACCGCCTCGGCGCATCGGTGCAGGCGATCATCGCCGACTTCCACGCCGAGGCGAGCAGCGAGAAGATGGCCTACGCGCACACTTTCGACGGCCAGTTGTCGTTTGTCGTCGGCACGCACACTCATTGCCCTACCGCGGACGCGCAGATCCTCCCCGGCGGCACCGCTTTCCAGTCCGATGCCGGGATGTGCGGGGACTACGACAGCGTGATCGGCATGGTGAAGGAAGGTGCCACGCTTCGCTTCTGGCGGAAAATGCCCGGCGAGAAACTGGGGCCAGCGGAGGGCGCGGCAACCCTATGCGGCGTGTTCGTGGAGACCGACGACGTCAGCGGGCTGGCGCAACGGATCGAGCCGCTGCGGGTCGGCGGGCGGCTGGCACAGGTAATGCCGGCGGCGTGACCGCGCCGATGGATGACAACGCTCCGTGGAACGCCTGCTTGATCCCAGCAGGTGGCCGGGTGACTGGCAGCACCACTTAAGGAGCGGTAAAGCCAGCACGATTTTCTGGCCTTTCACGATTCCGTGTGGCATCACCCGCCTTACACAACCTCCGGGGACTACCGATGGCGACGGAGCTGGAACGGCTGGCGACATTGACGCAGATCCTGCGCGATCTGATCGGTGACGACTCGATTGAACTGACAATGACCACCGTCCGCGAAGACGTCCCCGGCTGGGATTTATTCGCCTATGTCAACTTCATTGTCGCGGTCGAAGCCGAGTATGGCGTCAAGTTCCGCATCGCCGACGTCGAGTCCTTCCCCGATGTTGGCGCGATCGTAAAAGCGATCGGCACCGCCAGGTCCCGCTGAACCCGCCGCGCTATGCTGTTTAACTCGTACCCGTTTGTCTTCGGCTTTCTGCCGGTCGCGCTGGCCGGTTTCTACCTCCTGGGCGCACGCAGCCGGGACGTGGCACTGGTGTGGCTCACCGCGGTGTCCCTGTTCTTCTACGCCTGGTGGCGGCCGGTCAATATCCTGCTGATCGCGCCGTCGATATTGATCAATTTCGGCCTGTCGCGGGCTCTGGAACGAACCAATGAGGCAAGACCCGCGCTAGCCAGGGCAATCCTGATCGCGGGCATCATCTTTAATCTTTGTTTCCTCGGATACTTTAAATACCTCAACTTCTTCGCCGGGGCCATCAACGATGCGTTCGGCACCGGCTTTGTCCTGACACAGTTGATTCTACCGCTCGGCATCTCGTTTATCACCTTCCAGAAGATCGCGTTTCTGGTTGATGTCCACGGCGGACGTGTCGCAGCATTTACCATCCGCGACTACGCCCTGTTCGTGCTGTTCTTTCCGCAGTTGATTGCCGGACCGATTGTCCATTACCGCGAGATGATGCCGCAGTTCCGAGCGGCGCCGTGCCGGTTCGACGCGATGAACATGGCTGTCGGGCTGACGTTGTTCTTTTTGGGTTTGGCCAAGAAATTGCTCCTGGCGGACCCGCTCAGCCGGATGATCGCGCCGCTGTATTCCGGGGCCGCCGCCAACGTTCCGCAGTCAATGACCGAAGCCTGGATCGCCGCGCTTGGGTTCACCCTGCAAATCTACTTCGACTTCTCCGGCTACACCGACATGGCCCTCGGGTTGGCCCGGTTTTTCGGAATTAAACTTCCGGTCAACTTCAATTCACCGCTGAAGGCCACGAATATTGTCGATTTCTGGTTGCGTTGGCATGTCAGCCTGACGCGGTTTTTGACAGCCTATATCTACAACCCCATGACCCTGACCCTGACGAGGCGCCGCATGGCGAAGGGAAAACCGATCTTCGGCGGCAGGAACACGACCTTCTCGGCGTTCGTCAGCCTGCTCGCGATGCCGACCATCCTGACCATGCTGGTGTCCGGCATCTGGCACGGCGCCGGTTATACCTTCATCCTGTGGGGCCTTCTGCATGGCGTGTTCCTGACCATCAATCACGCGTGGCGCCTGACCCGGCCGCGGATCTGGCCTGATACCAAAACCTACAACCGTCGCGCTGCCCCCTATGGATTCCTGCTGACGTTCCTTTCGGTCGTCTTCGCCATGGTGCTGTTCCGCGCACCGACCGCCGGCAGCGCCTGGCTGTTGTGGAAAGGAATGACCGGCAGCTACGGGATGGCGGTTCCCGCAGCCGTGTTCTCTCGGATTGGCTCCGCCGGCGACTGGCTGATGGCAATCGGGATCCATCCTGCCTGGACCAGTGGCGCGCTGTTCATGGAAGCAACGATACGAATCAGCGTGCTGCTGTTCATCGCCCTTGTACTGCCCAACACGCTGGAAATCCTGGCGCCCTTTGAACCGGCCCTCGGCGTGAAGCCGGCAAGGACGCAGTCCCGGTTGTTGCGGGCACTGGCCTGGAAACCCAGCAGTGCGTGGGCGTTTGGGCTGGCCTGCGTCACCCTGGCCGGAATCCTGTCGCTGGGGGAACTCAGCGAATTTCTCTACTGGCAGTTCTGATGAAACATCCGGCCCGTTTCATTCGGATCTGGTTCGTCTGCCTCCTCAGTCTGACGGGCGTCGTCGTCGGGATCAATCTGATCGTCAATCCCTACGAGGTGTTTGGACTGCCACGCATCACCGGAATCAATAGGCTGAAGCCCGCGGCCAAAAACCACTCGATGCTGGCGAAGACATACCAGGTGTCACGGGTCCATCCCGTCACGGTCCTGCTGGGATCGTCCTCGACACACATTGGAATAGACGCCGCCGACCCGGCGTGGCCGCGCGCGATGCAACCAGTCTTCAACTACGGGATTCCAGGGGGCTACGCGACGTCGACCAGCCTGTCGACACTGCGGGAGGCCATCGTCCAAGGCACCGTCAAGAACGCAATCGTATTTCTCGATTTCCAGAACTTCTTTGTTCCGGAAGAGCATGCAACGAACATGACCGAGGATGACCGGCGGTTCCATCTGCTGCCGGACGGTCGCCCGAACCCCTATCGTACCCGCCAGGTTGCCAGCGACATGTTCCTTTCGATCGGCACGATGGGAGCCTTGGTCGATAGCCTGGCGACAGTGGCTGGACAGAGAAACCCGGGCCTGCGCGACCTGGCGCCCAATGGATCGTCAACCGAGTCAGACTTCGTGGACGCCGCGCGCACCGACGGAATGCACGACCTGTTCGCGCAAAAGGATGCGTTTGAGGCGGAGCGTGCGACCGCGCTGGCCGCGGGACTGAAGGACTGGAACGGTCCCCTGCCAAATCTGGACCTCATTGCCGCCATCATGGCACTGGCACAGGCACATGACGTGAAGCTGACTCTGGTGATTACGCCGCATCACGCTGACGGGCTGGAACTGTACTGGCGCAACGGCTTGTGGCCGCGGGTGGAGCAACTGAAGACCGAACTGGCTGACCTGGTTGCTGCAAAGGGCAACGGCACGGTCCTGTGGGACTTTATGGACTACAGCCCGTTCAGCACCGAACTGGTGCCTCGCGCCGGCGACCGGCACACGGCCACGAACTGGTTCTGGGAACCGACCCATTTCAAGAAGCAGCTCGGCCACATCATGATCGAGCGCATCAACGGCGCCGAAACGCCCCCGTTTGGCGCCATTCTCACTCCTGGCACCGTAGCCGGGTGGAACCAGACCGTTCGTGAGCAGCGTGACCAGGTCGTCTGCGATGCGAAAGTAAAATTCCTGACCGAACTGGCGGCACCGATTGATGACGGATGCATTCGTGAACGTCAGCCCGCGCGGCAGCACCCGACCTGACCGCAGGTTTCAGGCTACACTGCCGCAGTGTAACATCTCGCTACCTGTCATCCACACGAAAGCTATCACCAATCATGGCTGGCCATTCCCAGTTCAAGAACATCATGCACCGCAAGGGCGCGCAGGATGCCAAGCGCGCCCGCCAGTTCGCCAAGCTGATCCGGGAGATCACCGTCTCCGCCCGCCAGGGCCTGCCCGACCCCGCATCCAACCCTCGGCTGCGGGCCGCCATGACCGCCGCACGTCAGGCAAACATGACCAAGGACACGATCGACCGGGCGATCAAGAAGGCAACCGGCGCGGCCGGCGGCGAGGACTACGTGGAGGTCCGCTACGAAGGCTACGGCCCGGCGGGCGTTGCGGTGATCGTTGAGGCGCTGACCGATAACCGGAACCGTACCGCCTCCGACGTCCGCTCCGCGTTTTCCAAGCATGGGGGTGCCCTAGGCGAGACCAACTCCGTCAGCTTCCTGTTCAACCGGATGGGCGTGATCCGTTACCCGGCAGACGTCGCCTCGGCTGATGACATGCTGGAAGCGGCAATCGAAGCTGGCGCCGATAATGTCGAGAGCGACGCCGACTGGCACGAGGTCACCTGTGCCATCGACGACTTCTTCGCGGTTCGCGACAGCCTGGAAGCCCGCTTCGGCGAGCCGGAGACCGCTCGGCTTGACTGGCGCCCCACGACCTCCGTCACGCTCGACGGCGACCGCGCCGCCAGCCTGCTGAAATTGCTGGACGTGCTGGAAGACAGTGACGACGTGCAGAATGTCTATGCCAACTTCGACATCCCGGAGGAGGTGATGCAGTCGCTGTCTGGTTAGTGGTACCGTTCGCCGTCCAGATCCGTCCGCGTCACTGCCTGCGGCGGCGGCGTCTCCCCGGCCAGGGTGTAATGCACCTCATGCCGGGTCCTGTATGCCAACGTGGGATTGTCGCTGAAATCCGAGCCGCACTCCCATCCGGCGCATGTGCTGCCATAAGCGGTTATCGGCTGTGGCTGCCTGCGACTGCGGGCTCAGCACCCAGGCAATAAGGTGCTCGAACGCCGGACGCATCACCAGCAGGCAACTTGTGTCGATATAGGGACGCCCATTGACCTGCGGGCACTTCATCAGCGGCGAACCGTCAAGACGGACCAGCATCCGCGCCGATGAGCAGGCATCCAGGCTGTTGTTCCGGGCGAACGCCAGCAGACCCTCGAGGTGGTCCGGCTGGAACCAGTTGTCGGCGTCGAGAAACGCGATCGCATCGGCACCGCGCGCCATCGCGTGGTAGCAGCCGATCAGCCGCGGCGTATTGCCATAGTCCCTGTAGTTGCGCGGCAACAGGACATGCGAACCGCGGAATGCCTCGATCTGGGCGGGCGTCGACCCGTCGCAGACGACGACATGGTGCGCGGGAATGGACTGCGCCTTCACGCTGTCATGCGCCAACTGAAGCCAGGCGAGATCGGTATTGAAGTAAGGCGTCACAACGCAGACGTTCATCACTCGCGGCCCATGATCCGGTACGCCTGATCTTAGCATGGCGCCGCGGCCAGCACCGCTATAACCATGACATATCGGGCGAGCGGGAGCCGATTCGCACATGGTCAGGCTGCTGGGAATCGATCCGGGACTGCGTTTCACCGGCTGGGGCATTATTGAAAGCGATGGCAATCGCCTGCGACACGTTGCTGACGGCGTGATCGCCACCGACAATACCCATGCCGTCGCCACTCGCCTGAAGACCCTGCACGACGCGCTGTCCGACCTGCTGGCCCTGCATCGCCCCGCAGAGGCCGCCGTCGAGGAAACCTACGTCAACCGTAACGGTTCCGCGACCCTGAAGCTTGGCTACGCCCGTGGGATCGCGCTGCTGGCACCCGCTTTGGCCGGCATCCCTGTTGCCGAATACGCGGCCAAAACCGTCAAGATGGCCGTCGTCGGCACCGGAGGCGCGGACAAAGATCAGGTGGCCATGATGGTCCGGCGTCTGCTGCCCGGCGCCACGATCCGCCGGACGGACGCCGCGGACGCGTTGGCGGTGGCCATCTGCCACGCCCACCACCGGTCTTCCCGGCTGGCCTGGGCCATGGGCGCCTGAGCTGGAACAGACGCGACGGGCTTGTGCCAACACCCGTCCCGCAACGATCAGGCCTTCTTGACGACAGCCCCCTGGCTCTTTCCATATGCCGTGTCCCGGCGGGGCAGCCAGAAGTCAATCTTTGTCCGTAGCCAGCGACGGCTTGGATTCTCCACCCCGAGATGAACCAGCACCGTCCCCCCCGCAAGCAGTCCCATATAGATTACGACGATGGCAGCACTGCGAGCCGGGTGCGCCGGCGACAGGTATGCCTTAAGCACGCCCGCTCCCTTCTGCACGGGCGCCTGCATCAGATACAGGGAATAGCTCGCCGCCCCGACCGCCACAAAAGGCTTCCAGCTTGCTATCCGCGCGATCAGGCTGCCCGCCGAGCTGGCAGCGAGAATCAGCGCGCAAAACAGTGGAATCGCCAACAGCCCAGCCGGCAACACGCTCCAGAACGCCATCGTCCACACCAGGGCCATGACCGCGACGATCAGTGTCCATGGCCAGGTCTCGAGCTCAATCTGACCGCGCAGGCGGCGCAGCAGGCAGCCAAGGAGAAATTCAGGAAGGGCGCGCAAAAGCGCCAGCCAGCCGATTGCCTGATTCAAGGTCTGATCGAACACCGTCAGATAGGTCATGCTGACGCCGGCCATCAGGATGACGATCGCCAAAACCGTACCGCGCAATCCGCTGCGACTGACAGCAAGAGCCGCTATGGGTACGATAAGATAGCAGAACCATTCCGCGCTTACCGACCACGATGGATAGTTCCAGCTCAACTGGTCGGAGAAGCCCCAGGACTGGATCAGCGACAATTGAAGCAAAAGCTGCCGGCCGGTGTAGTTCGCGGGATTAAGTGCTGGATCACCGAACCGCGGCGCGAGCCACAGCAGAAGCGCAAGCAGGGCCAGCGTGAACAGGTGAACCGGATAGAGCCTTGCCGCGCGCAGGCCCAGGAAACGAACGAAACGATAAACCGTTGGCTGAGCGAAGTCCCGGCTGTGCGCGTGCCAGATCACAAAGCCGCTGAGGATGAAAAACAGATCGACCCCAAGATAGCCGTAGCCAAGAATGGGCAGGACATGGTTCGCCCCGATCGGCCGAAACGGTCCAATCCGATAGTGAAACGCAATGACCCAACCGGCGGCGATTGCCCGCAGCCCGGTCAGGCCATCAAGATTGCGGTGAAGCGGTTGCATGAGAAGATGGCGTCTCGCAACTTTCCCCTACAGGACAGCTCCCCCGACCACGAACGTCAGCACCAGGAAGACCAGGAAAATCGCAATCGCAATGAAAAACAGGATTTTCGCAATTCCGGACGTTGCCGCGGAAACACCCGAAAATCCGAATATACCGGCGACGATGGAGATCACAAAAAATATCAGGGCCCACTTAAGCATAACCATCTCCAATAGCTTCGAAGGACATCGCTTCGCCTGAAAAACCTACCAAACAAGGCGTCGGGCATCCGCTTCGTCTTCCTGCATCACAAGGCGGGAAAGGGACGAGCGGTAAAGCAACCGCGCGATCGCCCGCCGTGGCGGGCATGGTCAGATCCCTGCGCATTGGCTTCACTCCTGTAAATGTACCCTGACCGCGCTATCATCGCCGCGATCTGGACACCGCTCTTAACGGCCGATACCTGCCGGCGTTGCGCTCGTCAGCGTCAAGTGACAGGGAGAATCGTCAGCGCATCGATCAATCAATCCGCCATGGCAACGCGTAGGAGCCGCCGACATCTGTAACGATATTCCGCCCGGATACTGACCGCCCCGGCCGGTTCCAGACCGGTACGTCCGGGCGCTAGATCTTCAGCGCCTCCGCCAGGAGTTCGAGAGCGCGAATGCCGAAAGCGCGCATGTTGGCGATGCGATCATCGCTGCCGGTTTCCAGGGTAATCGCTTTGGAGAACCCGATGCCCGTGACGGCGATGCAGGTGTGTCCGGATTTGTCGCCGTAGCGGTTGCCGGTCGGCCCCGTGGCGCCGGTCTCACCCAGGCCCCAGGTCGCGTCCAGCCGCGCTTTGACGGTGTCAGCCAGCAGCATCGCGTAAGGTTCCGTGGACGCGCGTTCGATCGGCGCAGGCAGCGGATTCGGGATGTCCAGGAAACCTTTGCGGGCGTGCGCCGTGTAGATCACGCTACCGCCGCGGAAGTACGCGGACGCCCCGCCGACCGACAGCAGCGCCGCCGAAATCAGCCCGCCGGTCGACGACTCGGCGATGGCGATTGTCTCGCCCTTCTCCTTCAGGCGCGCACCGATCTTGTTGGCCAGCGGCAACAGGGTGTCCATGGGTGTTTCCTTTCCGCGTTGTGATGCGTAATTGAACAATCAGTGTTGCCCGCCAGGGCGACCCTGTCCAATCCGTATCCCCTTGCTCGCGTTATCCTGCTATGTTCAGTCGGACGGCGGTATGATCCGCCGGAGAGGATAGTCGGATGCAGCGGTTGAAGAACACGGACGGTAGCCGCAAGCCGCAACCCGTTGGGAACTTGCTGGCAGGGATGATGATTGGCAGCGCCATCATGACAATGGCAACCGGAGCGGCCATGCTCGGCGCCACATGGGGCGTCAGCGAGGCCGCCTTGAAAGGCAATTGACGACCGGAACACCGGTTTACCCGTAGCCGAAGCGGCCACCGCCGTGCGACAAGCCTGCCATGCATCGGACGCGGAGCGAGTTTGACAGCGCGGCGATCGCCGCGGAGCTGACAGCGGTCATCGTCGCGGTGACCGACGGTGAGCCGCGCGTGTTGACCATCGATCGCGGCGCAGCATTGCCCTCGGGTCCGTTCGAGCCGGGTCACCGCTCGCTACAGGCCGGTTTGCGGTCCTGGGTCGAAACCCAGACGCACCATCCCCTGGGATATGTCGAGCAACTCTACACCTTCGCGGACCTGGACCGGAAAAAGGAGGCGCGCGGCCGTGCCGTCTCGGTCAGTTACCTTGGGCTGACGCGGGAGGCGCCGACCGCGCAAGGCTGGGATGCCGCCTGGGCGCCGTGGTACCGGTTCTTTCCCTGGGAAGACTTCCGTGGCGCCGGCGCGACGCTGAGCGACTCACTGCTGGCGCCGGCCTTGCAGGGCTGGGCCGAGGGCACCAACGATCCTGTCGTGGCCCGCAGCCGTATGCGCCGCATCGCCATCAACTTCGGTCTGTCCGGCCAGAAGTGGAACGAGGAACTCGTGTTGCAACGATATGAGCTGCTGTGGGAGGCCGGGTTGGTCGCGGAATCCCCTGGTCCGGCGCACCGCCTGCCCGACCGCCTGGTCGCTGCCCTGGGGACGCCGATGCATCACGACCACCGCCGCATCCTGGCCACGGGTGTCGCCAGGCTGCGCGCAAAGATCAAGTACCGGCCTGTGGTTTTCGAGCTAATGCCGCCGGCGTTCACCTTGCTGCAACTGCAACGGACTGTCGAGGCGCTCGCCGGTCGTCTATTGCATAAGCAGAATTTCCGCCGGTTGATCGACCAGCAGGACCTTGTTGAGGAAACCGGCGAGGTCACCACCGAAACCGGCGGCCGCCCAGCCAAACTGTTCCGTTTCCGTGGCGAGGTCCTGGCCGAGCGTCTGGTTGCCGGCAGCAAGCTGCCGATGGTCCGCGCGGTTTAGCGGGCTATCCCCGTCGCGGCGCGAAGTCGCACCATCGACCCCGCGCGGGGCCATCCCAAACTGCTCGTTCGCCCGCTTGTACGATGTGCCATAAGGTATTTCGACCTTCAAATGGCGGTACAGCCAACCGACGCGCATCCGCCTCGATCATGTGAACCGCCGGGACGACCGGGTGTGCCAACGCCGGTCTGGGCATTGCCCGACGCGGGGATCGGGACATACACTGGCCGATTGGCCGGCGGAGAATCCTTTCATCGGGGAATGCGGGTTCGGACGGTTCGGCGTACATTTCTGAACCGGGGGGCGCGCCTGTCGACGACAGTTGTAGCGGGGAACCCGTGATGCCTAGTCTGGTATGGAACAATTTCTTAGCCCTGTGGCTATGCCTAGTGTTACTAGCTTTAACGATTGGAATATACATCTACTCAAACAAACAGCGGCCCAATGATACTGTGTGGCGCTTTACCGTAACTGGATGCGCGATCGCGATGCTCCTCGCTGTCTTCATGTTGTTATATGACATGTCAATATGGCTCTATGTCCACTGAGCCGCGAAGGAAACGATGGCGTTAGGCAAAGACCACCATCACGTGCCGGCGAATTCTCAGATTCAATTCACAGGCTGTACGACCGCGCCCGGCCACGTTGTCGGGAACCGCGGAGAATTGCCCGGCGCAACGATGCACCGCAGGCGGCGGCCTCAAGGCCCGGATAGGCTCGCCACATAATCTCCCACGGCAAACATGCCCGCACCCGCTCAGGCTGCGCCAGACGCTCAGCCGATCAAGGGTCCGACCCTGGGGTAAACGCATCATCCAGCTGGTTGCATTTGAGCCCTCGCCCGCAAGGAAAGCATTGAAACTCTTGCCATTGTTGGCAGAGACAGCGTATGCGCAAACGCCCGCCGCCCCCGTATCCTTCGCACCCGCGAACCAACACGCTTGACATCCTTATACTCAATGCTAGCATAACCTCAATAATGCTCAGATTGAGCATTACAAACGGAGGATGCCCATGCCCCCCACCGCCCTGCTGGAGCGAACCGCGCCCTTATACGACCGTGTCCGATCGGTCATCCCGTCGATTGAATGGCCGGTTTTCGCCGAGGATATCGACGCGATCCTGGCGCTAAAGCGCCAACGCAACGCGGTGATCCTGGCGCACAACTACATGACGCCCGAGATCTTTCACTGCGTCGCTGACATCGTTGGCGACAGCCTCGCGCTCGCCCGGGAGGCTATGAAGGTCGACGCGGACGTGATCGTGCTGGCCGGCGTTCACTTCATGGCCGAGACCGCGAAGATGCTGAACCCGCGCAAAACGGTGCTGATCCCGGACAGCCGAGCGGGATGTTCTCTGGCTGAATCGATCACGGCAGCCGACGTCAGGCTGATGCGCGAACGCCACCCCGGCGTGCCGATCGTCACGTACGTGAACTCATCCGCCGCCGTAAAAGCCGAGTCCGACATCTGCTGCACCTCCGGCAACGCGCTGAAGGTCGTCGAATCGCTCGGTGTCGATACAGTCATCATGCTGCCGGACGAATACCTCGCCCGAAACATTGCCGCGCAGACCAAGGTGAAAGTCATCACCTGGGCCGGTCACTGCGAGGTCCATGAACGCTTCACCGCCGCCGAGGTCCGCGCCTTGCGAAACGATTACCCCGGCGTCGTGATCCTGGCGCACCCTGAGTGCCCGCCCGAGGTCGTCGCCGAAGCCGACTACACCGGCTCCACCGCCGACATGTCTGGGTACGTCAGCCGCGAGAAGCCCGCACGGGTCGTCCTGCTGACGGAATGCTCCATGGCCGACAATGTCTCCGTCGGTCACCCCGACGTGGACTTCGTGCGTCCGTGCAACCTGTGCCCGCACATGAAACGGATCACCCTGCCGAAGATCCGTCACGCCCTGGAAACAATGACCGAGGAAGTCACGATCGACCCCGCCCTAGCCGAACGCGCCCGCGCTTCCGTCGAACGCATGCTGGCCGTACGGTAGAACCGTCGACGCGTTCTGGCCGGACAATCCATCGGGAGTGCCGGCCCGCAGCCCATCCGGCGGGCCGGACGCCCAACCCAGTCGGGACCCCCGGCCTCTCCCCATGTGTCATGGCCGGGCTTGTCCCGGCCATCCACGACTTCGCTACTCCCAAGCTTCACCCTCACACCGGCACGAACCAAGGACCCGACCATGACCCCGTCCCCCCTGCCGCCGATCATGATCGAACCCGCCGTTCGCGCTGCGCTGCTGGAAGACCTCGGCCGGGCCGGCGACCTCACCACCGACGCCATTGTCCCACCCAACACCATCGCCCGCTGCGTCCTGTCTGCCCGCCAGCCTGGCGTTGTCGCCGGCCTCGACTTCGCAGCCACCGCCTTCCGCTTGATCGATCCGCGCATTGAACTGACCGTGACCCTGCCGGACGGCAGCCGCCTGCAGCCCGGTGCCGAGATCGCCACCGTCACCGGCCCCGCCCGAGGCATCCTGACGGCGGAACGCGTGGCCCTGAACTTCCTCTGCCACCTCAGTGGCGTCGCCTCCGCCACCCGCGGCATCGCCGACGCCATCGAGGGCACCAAGGCGCAGGTCTGTTGCACGCGAAAAACAATGCCCGGCTTGCGCTTCGCCCAGAAATACGCGGTCCGGATCGGCGGCGGATCAAATCACCGTTTCGGTCTCGATGACGCCGTGCTGATCAAGGACAACCACGTCGCCATCGCCGGCGGCGTCCGCCCCGCCGTCGAACGCGCTCGGTCTGGCGTCGGCCATCTGGTGAAAATCGAACTCGAAGTCGATACGTTGGCCCAACTGGAGGAAGCCCTCGCGCTCTGCGTTGACGCCGTGCTGCTGGACAACATGGACCCCGACATGCTGCGCCAGGCCGTTACGATGGTGAACGGCCGGGCGATCACCGAAGCGTCCGGTCGTATCCGCCCCGAAACGGCGCCGGCCATCGCCTCGAGTGGCGTGGATCTGCTATCAGTGGGGTGGCTAACGCATTCGGCAACGGTGCTGGATGTCGGTCTGGATTGGGCGGGGTGAACGCAACACGCCCCTACTGAAACGGATTCCGCACCTCCACCCCCCGCCAGACAAACCCAGCCTGCATATCCTCCGACAACAACACCCGGCAGCCCGCCTGAGCCGCCGCCGCCAGCATCACCGAATCCCACAGCGAATATTGGTGCAGCGCCGATAGGTCCATCGCCTCCAGCATCACCGAAGTCGATGTCTCCGCCACCACACACGCATCGTGCCACGCCAGCACCGCCGCCCGAGCGCGGGCCGCCGGCCACTTCGCCTTCCGCGTCAACACCATGAATAGTTCGGCCAGAGCCTGAACCGGCACCACCAGCTCATCCGCCACATGCCGCTCCAGCGCCGCCTGCGCAGCCACCGCCCGTTCGGCTCCGTTCACACCCTCAGCATAAACCAGCACATTCGTATCGAGAGCGACCCTCACTGCTCATACAAATCCTCACGCCGCCAAGGCCCGATATCCTGGGTGGGCACCTGCTCCCGCAACCGTTGCAGCAAAGTCGCCCGCGCCGCCGCCCGCGCGCCCTCCGCTTCATCGCAAGGAACAATCCGCGCAACCGGCTTGCCATGAGCCGTCACGACAAAGGACGCGCCACCTCGAACCTCCCGCAGAATGTGCGAGAAGTTCCGATTGGCGTCGGCGGATGAAACGGCATGGTCCATGGCGATGACTCAGTGTAGTGCTTTTCACTACATATTCTATCGCCACCCGCTTTTCAAGCCGGTTCAAACACCGGCAGCACCAGTCCCTCCGTCGCCGTCTCAAACGCCACCTTCACGGGCAGCCCAACCCGCAGCCCATCCAATCCAATTCCCCTGGCCTGGGCATTCATCCGAACGCCCTCCTCCATA
Organism: uncultured Pseudomonadota bacterium; assembly: GCA_963819005.1. GTDB lineage: Bacteria > Pseudomonadota > Alphaproteobacteria > Acetobacterales > Acetobacteraceae > Rhodopila. The sequence goes on along the minus strand of CAWFUL010000015.1, from coordinate 459,459 downwards.
TCGACCGTTACCAGCACATAGGGCAGATCGCCCTTGAACCCCGGATGAAACGCGTAATGCGTCTCCGTCCAGCTATGCACGGTTCCCCGCCCGGACGCGTCCACCCAATCGACATTCATCGACCAGCACGCTTCGCACATCGGCCTGGGGTAATGCCGCACCTTCCCGCAATCCGCGCACCGCTGCAGCCGCAGCCGCCCTTCCTTCAGCCCATCCCAATACGGCTGCGTCTCCGGCGAAACCGACGGCACCAATTTATCGTAGCTCATCAGGCCCTCCGCATGATCGCCAGCGATCCGTCGCCCATGTCGCCGTATCCGGTCACCAGCCCGATCTCCGCATCCGGCACCTGAGCCTCCGCCTCGCCGCGTAGTTGCCGAGCGAGTTCGACGATGTGGTTCATTCCGGCCATGTGCGCCTGCGACAGCAGGCCGCCATGCGTATTCACCGGCAGCCGCCCCTTCAGGCCCAGCGAGCCGCCTTCCACGAAGGCGCCGCCCTCGCCCTTCTTGCAGAACCCCAGATCCTCCAGTTGGCACATCACGATGTAGGTGAAACAATCATACACCTCCGCGACGTCGATATCCTCGCGCGACACGCCGGCCATCGCGAACGCCTTGGGTGCGGCTTTCGCCAGGCCCAGCGTCGTCAGGTCCGGCCGCTGCGTAATCGCGGACGGCGAATCCGGATGCCCCTCCGCCACGCCCATCACCCAAACCGGAGGCCGCCGCATATCCTTCGCCCGATCCGGCGCGCTGATCACCACCGCCGCCCCGCCGTCGCTCTCCAGCGAACAGTCCAGCAGCCGTAACGGGTCAGAAATCATCCGCGAGGCCTGATGATCCTCGATGGTGATCGGGCTCCGCATCGTTGCGTTCGATTGCAGCGACGCATGATACCGCGTCGTCACCGCCACCTCCGCCAGTTGCCGCGACGTCGTTCCGTACATCTCCATGTGCCGCCGCGCCATCGGGGCGTAAAGTTGCGCTGGCGCAATCGCCCCGAGCGGCATCTCGAACTCGCCGATCACCTTGAACTGAGGCATCTGCTGCACCCGCGTCCCGATCCGCCCGCCGGAATACCCGGTGCGTCCCAGCGACAGCAGCACATGGTTGCAGATGCCCGCCTCGATCACCGCCAGCGCGCACTGGATCGAGGCCACCGCCGACGCCCCGCCCATCGGCGTCGTCGCCGAGAACCGCAGATCCTGAATGCCGAAATTCGTGATGAAATCCTCGGCAACCGCGCCATGGCCATACGGGATCAGTCCGTCGATATCGGACGGCTTCAATCCCGCGTCACGGATCGCGTTCAGCGACGCTTCAAGCTGGAACGACAGCGCGGACCGATCCGTGCCGCGCAGATACTTGGTTTCTCCGACGCCGGTAACAGCGCCTGCTTCGCGCAAGGTCATTGGGGCGGTTTCCTTCACAGAACACCGCCCCAGCGTCCATCAGGCGAAGTCGCCCGTCAATTCGGCGCGCACCGCCTCCGGCAGGATGGTCATGTGCCCGTAGTTCGGATGACTGAACCCCAGCACCACCTCCGCCCCCGGCGAAGAAAACGCCGCGATCTGATCCACGGTAAACGGGAAATGCACGAACTGCACGGACGAGGCCTTGCCCGCCGCCGAGGTCCGGTCCTGATCAGCCTCTGCCTCGCCGCGGATCGTCTCGCCGCCAACGCGCAGGAACGCCGTCTCCTCGATCCCGCCCAGCCCGTCCAGGATGCGCTTGCGCCGAACCGGCTCATCGATCTCGATCATGAACGTGGCCGTCAGTTCGGAGCCGTTCGGGATCAGCGGATTATACGCCTCGATCTCGCCCGGCACCTGCTCCGCGCCACCCTTTTCGATGTAGACCATCTCCTGCACCTGCAGCCACATGGTCTCGTAGCACTCGAAATAGAACGTGATATGCGGTCCGACATCGACGCGGCGGTTCCGTTTCTTCGCCGTCACCTTCTGTCGCCACTCCCGCCGGTGCTTCGCATACTCCGCCGTGGGCAAAATATCCGCTTCCGTCAAAACCCGCTTCGCCATGTCGACCTCGTGGTTAAAGGTTTTCGGGAAGGCCAGGGCTCTGCCCTGGACCCGCTAAGGGGCGAGGCCCCTTAAAACCTGTTCATTGGGGGGAATGGGATGAGGGGCGACTGTACCGGTTGAGACGCCTGCGTCGCCCCTCAGCCCATTCCCCCCATTAAGTGGGTTCCAAGGGACTGGTCCCTTGGCGGGGTCGAGGGGCGGAGCCCCCGCCTTCCTCAAACCCCATAAGCCCGCGCGAGGATCTGGATCGGGTGCGTCACCAACGTGGGTTTCGGCCCGTCGCCTCCAACCTTCTCCATCCCCTGCGCGATATGTACACCCGCGAGCGGGCACTCCGACATAACGAACCCATCGCCGGCCTGCGCCGCCTGCCGCGCCACCGGCCGCCCAACTTTCATCGCTATTTCGAAGTGATCCTTCTTGAACCCCCAGGCGCCCCCATGCCCCGAGCACCGCTCGATCACTTTCACCTGCGCTGATGGCACCAGCCGCAGCATTTCTGCGGCCTTTTGCCCCATGTTCTGCGCCCGCGCATGACATGCCATGTGCACGGTCATCGCCGCCGGGATCGGTTCCATCCCCGGCGCCAGCCCCTCTTTCCTCGAGATATCCACGATGTACTCGCTGATATCGAACGTCGCCTTGGACAAGGTCGCCACGGACGCAACATCCGGAAGGATCAAAGGCCACTCGAACTTCAGCATCAACGCGCAGGATGGCACCAGCGCGATCACGTCGTAGCCCTTGGCGATCCACGTCCCCATCTCCGCCGCGACGGCCTTGGCGCTCTCGGCCACGTCGGCGATGCGCCCCTGCTCCAGCAGTGGCATCCCGCAGCACCCGGGGTAGACCACCTCCGTCTCAACACCATTACGCGCCAGCACCGCCCGCGTCGCCAACCCGACCTCAGGCGAATTGTAGTTCACGAAGCACGTTGCGTACAGCACCGCCTTGCGTCCAAACGCAGGAGCCTCCCGGTTCAGCGCCGGCGTTTCCGCCGCAAGATTCACAAACTTCTGCGGCGCATAGGCCGGCAGCGCCGCATCCGGATGCAACCCCGCCGCCTTCCGCAACGAAGGCCCGACAACCTTGTTGTCCCGCGCCGACGCCCAGTTCGCCACCGGCGCAACGATCCCGGCAATGACGCCGTTGCGATCCGTCTCCGCCAACTGCTTGTCAGCGAATCGCAAAGCCCCCTGCTTCGCCTCCATCGCGCGGTAGCGCAGCATCAAATGCGGAAAGTCCAGATTGAACTCGTGCGGCGGCACGTAGGGACACTTCGTCATATAGCACATGTCGCACAGCGTGCATTCATCGACGACCGACTTGAAATCCTTCGGATCGACGCTGTCCAGTTCCTGGGTCGGAGCCGAGTCGACCAGATCGAACAGCTTCGGAAACAACTCGCAGAGATTGAAGCAACGCCGGCAGCCGTGGCAAATATCGAAGACCCGGTGCAGTTCCTTCTCGATCGCCGCCGGATCATAAAATTCCGGATCCTGCCAGGGAATTGGATGCCGGGTGGGCGCCTCAAGGCTGCCTTCTCTCATAGCAATACTTTCGTCAATCCAGACAAACCAGCACGATCATGGCCCTCCCGCCAGGGAAGGCCATGCCGCGTAACCCAGGGCAGGCTGACGCCCACCCCGGCAGACCGATCAGGCCGCCAGTTCGTTCAGCGCCTTCTGGAAGCGCCCGGCATGAGACCGCTCAGCCTTCGCCAGCGTCTCAAACCAGTCCGCGATCTCGTCGAAGCCTTCCTCGCGGGCCGTGCGCGCCATGCCGGGATACATATCCGTGTATTCGTGAGTCTCACCGGCAACCGCCGCGGCTAGGTTCTTGTCGGTCGGGCCGATCGGCAGGCCGGTCGCCGGATCGCCGGACTCCTCCAGATACTCCAGATGCCCATGCGCATGGCCAGTCTCGCCCTCGGCGGTGGAGCGGAACACAGCGGCAACGTCATTATGACCCTCGACGTCAGCCTTCTGCGCGAAATACAAATACCGGCGGTTGGCCTGGGATTCGCCAGCAAAGGCCTCCTTCAGATTACCTTCCGTCTTGCTACCCTTGAGTGCAGCCATGACTATTCCTTTCTCGATCAGGACGAGGGTGCGGCAGGCCAACAGGGCTGAAACTATGAGCAGTCCCTGGCGCCACGCCCGTCGGCTGGGACGGTACCCAACGACGGTCGTATAGACGCCAAACCAACTGAATTGAAGTCGCAAAGATCATGAATTTTTTCGATCATTTTTAGCGATCGACCCGATTGCGACGCGATTACGCCCCGCAAGCGTCTGGCCGCACTGTCTTTACATCTGAAAAGGCGAATATATGACAGGTGCGGATTCCTGATTGATCCACCGCCCGGCGTCCGCTTCCACCGCGCCAGGATCGCGCTATGATCACCTCCGCGCAGACCGCAATCAACGCGGACGACGGAGGAAACCATGCAAGGTGTTGTTTTCACAGGGGATCGTGACCTCGATCTGATGACATTCCCAGACCCGACGCCCGGTCCCGGCGAGGTCGTTCTGGAGATGAAGGCATCCGGCATGTGCGGGTCCGACCTGCATCAGTACCGCCGCCCGAAAAACCAGGAGCGTCAGGGCACCGGCCTGCCGTTCAACCCGAACCCGACGATCGCCGGCCATGAACCTTGCGGCGTCGTCGTTGCCATCGGGCCGGATGTGCTGCCGGCCGAGGCCAAAGTCGGCCAGCGAGTGATGGTCCACCACTACACCGGCTGCACGCAGTGCGGTCACTGCCGAGCGGGCTGGCAGCAGCTGTGCCAGGAGGTACCGGTCAAGGTGTACGGCAACAACGCCCATGGCGGGCACGCACAATACATGAAAATCCCGGCTGACACGCTCGTCACGCTGCCGGACGAACTGTCGTTCTCCGCCGGGGCGGCGATCGCCTGCGGGTCAGGCACGGCCTATGGCGCGCTTCGCCGGATGAACATCTCCGGCCGCGACACCATCGCGATCTTCGGCCAAGGCCCGGTCGGCTTGGCGGCGACGCAGTTCGCCAAGGCCATGGGTGCGAACGTCATCGCGCTCGACATCAACCCGCGGCGCCTGGAACGCGCCAAGGAGTTCGGCGCCGATGAGGTCGTGGACCCCGGCAGCAATGACCCGGTCGCCGCGATCAAGGAACTGACCCACGGCCGCTACGCCGACCTGACGCTCGACACGTCCTCCAACGCGGAAGCCCGCGCCAACGCCATCAAGTCCACCAAGGTCTGGGGCACGATGTGCTTCGTGGGCGAAGGCGGCAACGTCAATATCGACGTCAGCCCGATGCTGCTGCGCCGGCAGATGACCCTGGTCGCGTCCTGGACATTCTCCAACATCATCCAGGCGGAATGCGCGACCTTCTGCGTCGAGCGCAAAGTGAACGTCGATGCGCTGTTCACTCATAAGTGGAAGCTTGATCAGGCCGATGAGGCCTACAAACTGTTTGACAAACAGTCAGACGGAAAAGGTGTGTTCCTGATATGATCGTTGACGGGGTCGCCAAGGAGGTTGCGGATCTCTACAAAGCCGCCGCGGACCGCGGCCTCATCACCGACTCCTCCGGCAACGTCAGCGCTCGGACAGGCGACGCGCTGACCGGCGGGATGGTGATGACGCCGTCCGGCGCCACGCCGGAGACCACCGGACCGGACGACCTGTCCCGCGTCACCATGAAAGGCGTGCCACTGAACCAGGCCGCCCGCTCCAGTGAGTGGGCGATGCACGCAGCGGTCTACCAGACCTGCCCGAACGCCGCGTTCGTCATCCACACCCATGCGGATGCCTGCACGGCACTGGCCTGCCTGAATGAGCGTTTGCCGCCGTTTCACTACATGGTCCTGCGGTTCGGCGGTGATGATGTTCGCTGTGCCCGCTACGCGACGTTCGGAACGCAGGCCCTGGCCGACCTTGCCGCCGTCGCCATCCACGGCCGCACCGCCTGCCTTTTGGCCAATCACGGCATGGTCGTCTCCGGCACCTCCGCCAGCCACGCGTTGGCGCAAGCGCTTCTGCTGGAGACCCTGTGCCGGCAATACCTGCTGGCGAAATCCGCCGGCACGCCCCGGCTGCTGACCCGGGACGAAATGCAGGCGGCGCGGGAGCGATTCAAGAGCTACGGCTCGCGCACGGCGCGATGACCGCGCGCCGGCGCGACCAACAACACGCGACTTATCGCAAGCCTAGCCGGAAAAGCAGAACCGCCTGATCCGCGGGGCCCAGAAACGGAGCTCCGTTAAATCGGACGGTGAGAATGGCATCTGCGGCAGCGCCATCAAAATCACCTTCCAGGCCTGCTGCTCGTCCGGGGGCACGTCCACCAGCGTCGCCGGCGATGGCTCGCCCGCCGGCCACGTATCGCCCATCCTCTCCAGAAGGGTCAGCAACCGGGCCGTCGCGTTCGGCGCACCGGTCGACGCCGCCAGCAAGGCCATGGCGGTATTGAAACTCCCATCCCGCCCGTTCTCCAACACAAACGTCCGGCGCTCGATCGGCGACAATGAGGCTTTGAGGACCCGGTAAAGATTGGCAAATCGTTTCGCACGCCGCGGCGATATCCCCACGGCCGAGGCTGCCGCAATCAGCGCCCGCCGTTCCCCATCCGTTAGCAAAAGAGCCTCCACCGGCACCTGCTGAGGAGCCTCCGGAGCCGCCTTCTGCTCCCCCGGCGCTAAGCTATAGCGCAACGGTGTCGACTTAGTCTCATCATCCTGATACTTAATGTTGGCTGGTTGCCGCGGACTATTTGTGATTGCCGGTGCAACAGAAATCGGTTGTACTTTGACAGCAATGTCAGCGCCGATCGCCGCTGCCAGCAAGCGCTCCCCGCCTTTCTCATCCATCGGCGGCAGCCAGAATGGGATCTGGAACACCTTCTCCATGTAATCGATCGGTGACGCGATCCCTTCCACCCCTGCCAGCTGATGCGGATATCGCTCACGCAACGCCTGGGACACCCAGCGGATATCAACCCCCACCACCACGACGAACAGCGGAAAGGCCAGCAACAGATGCACTGACTCCAGGACCTCGACCACGCGCGCCGGCGGACAGCGATCCAGGTCATCGATGAACAGCACGATTTGTCCGACCACCGGACCGATCGCAGGATCGTTCTGGCGCACATTGCTCAGGATCTGGCCGAGACGTTGCATGTCCCGACGGATCGTATGGATCAAGCCAAGATGCTGCTGGTAGTCGCCGTCCGCCAACCGGGTCGCGATAAAGCGCTTCATCTGCTCCGCCGAACCGGCGGCGCTCACTTCCTCCTGCACCTTCTTTCGCGCAACTTCGGCAGCCTCTAGGTCCGCCCGCCGCCGCGCCGCCTCGGCCTCCGCCTCGCTCGCCGCACGATGCGCGGCCTGCAAGGCGACCTCATGCCGCGACAGTCGCTCGACCCGCCCTGCCTCAACCCGGTCCTGCAGACCTTCCAGTACGCCAAACGCCTTCGAGGCGTCGAACAGGCTCTTGCGTCCCCATTCGATCAGTGTCGCCAGACCAACCAGGGCTGGCCCTGCCATCGCCACAGCCCCGCCGATCCAACCGGCGATCGCTCCGCCCCACGCATGCAGAATCACAGCCACGACGACCAAAACAATAAAGCTGCCTGCCACCCGACGGATCAGACGAGCCCTGTCTCCTTGTGCAAGATGAGCGTTTGTCAGCCAGGCAACGATTGCAACGCCGCGCTGCCCGGTGGACCGCGCCTCTGCCAGCAGATCTTCGATGTCGCCAATACGGGTTTGCAGGGCGCGTTCAGCCTGGCTCGCATCCACCGCGGCGCGCTGCAACGCCGGCACGTTCGCCGCGAGATCATTCCGTCCCAACAAATCGGCAACGCGCACGACCGCATCGCCAACGTTACGAATCCACCCTTCGGCATCCGCGGTTTTAGGACGCAACTGATCAAGCGCCGCCGTCCGCAATGCGTGAAGCACATCTTCGGATGCCAGATCCTGCTGCGCCTGACGACGCGCCTCTGCCTCCTGCTGTGCATTCCGGAACGCCGCCGCCGCCTCCGCTCGGCGAACATCAGCGTCGCTCAGGCGCCGCCGAGCCTCGGCTTCGGCCGCCTGACACAGCGACAGGTCGGACAACAGGCGATCAAACGCGGCGTCCCCGTCGCTTTCAGGCGACATCTCCTGCTGCAGTCCCTCCAGGATCGCATGCACAAGGCTCGCCCAGAGATTGGCCTCGACATAGTGCCAAGCATTGAACTCGATCTGCACGATGCGCTGATGAAATGGCGTCGTTGCACCACCTGCGACGGCACGCGCTGCATCGGCCGCGAAATCACGGGCCGCCTCCTGGATCATCCGCATGAAGAACGATTTTCCGGATCCCCACGGGCCAAACACCGCGATCGACAATGGCGGCGTCTGCGCTTGTGCCGCGATCAGCCCGCCCAGCGCGTCTGCGTAACGGCGCAGGTCAAGCTGGTCGGCGGCACGTGCCGAGGTCGGGATGGTGTCAGGCAGAATGGTCGCCACCAGATGGCGCCGAGGCCCGATCAATCGATCGTCCCAGGCCTGCCGGTTGTCGTTCGGATAACGGTCCGCGACGACCGAGGCCAAATCGTTGCGTATCCGCTCGATGCTCGAGTCGGACAGCATCGGTACGCTTGCGGCCGCGGAACGGGTCGTGCCGTCATCATCGGTGATAAGCGAAGCCAGCAGATGCCGCGGCAACGCATACGGCGCGCCGCACGCCTGGGCAAACGACGATGCCGAGGCCAGAATCGCCCTCAGGCTCCGGGTCTGGATCGGTTGCATCGCATTCGCGAAATCGACCTCACGCCCAGCATCCAGCACCAGGGCATAGCGCTCCCGGATCGCGCGATATGGCGCAGTTGGGTCGTTGGCCCGCACGGCCTCCCGCAACGCCAGCAATTCGGGCCTGGCGTACTGAGGCAACAAGCGCGACAGCTCCACAGCCGCAACCAACAGCTCGACGGTATCTACGGACAGGTCGCCGCGATCATGCAGCCGCTTGTCCGCGAACGCCCAGGCCAGCCTGATAATTGCCGAGGCCGCGATATCGAACCCAGGCAGCGCGTCCAGTTCGCTCTCGCTATCAGACGGTAAAGCGATCGTCCGGAGGGGCCGATCAACGAGCCCACGAACTCGCTCCAGCGCATCGGATTTCAGCCCCCAACGGCGCAATTGCTCCATATGCGACTGCGGCGAGACCCACACATAGGCTTGCAGAATCGCTTTCGGCCCGACCGGCTGACCGGGCTCCTGTTCGGCCGTTATCTCGGCCGCCGCATGCATGATCTGGCGGGCTGCCGGCGATAGTTCGAGAGCGCCAGGATGCGACTGCGAGCCCCGCGCGGTGTTAGCGGCGTCCTGCAGCTTCCTTTCATCCAGACCCATATCTTCGAGCAGCATAGGCACAATCAACCCAAGAGCGGCCGCCTCGCGCCACAGTGCATCTGGGGCCGAGACGTCGATTTGGGGGGCCACGCTCAAGACCAGGCCGCCGTCTGGCGCGGTTTGGACCGTCGTCCCGAAAAGCAACGCGGTCAAAAGGCCGGAGTAAGTAACGTCGCGCGGAGAGCCGGCTTTAGATCCCAAACCTGCTGCGAAGCGTTGCAGGCGCAGTGTGTCCGTGTTGAGGATGGCGGCTGTCTGCATGGCGTATCCTTCGGCCAACCACCCGCACTCTTGCTTGCCCAGCGGATAGGCTTGGTCTGTCGTGCAGTCTGGATCAATCAGTGTCGAATCAGGAATCATAAAATATCCCTGACGACCAAGCCCGTGGCGGATCAAAGGTCAGATCGGCTTTCAATAATCATTTCCTGCTCACGATTTGCCCTTGCTTCTTCCCAAACCACAGGATCAAGCTCTATGCGGCTTGGCGAAAAGCCACGCCGACAGGGAAGCTAAAAAATGGGAGAACAAATCATGATCACCCGCCGAACCGCACTCGCGGCCGGAATGGCAACTACGTTTGCGCCTCGCCTCGCTCATGCCTCGGGCACGCCAGGTGTCAGCGCCAGCGAAATCAAAATCGGCAACACCATGCCCTATTCCGGCCCGGCCTCATCCTACGGCGTCATTGGCCGCACCGAGGCCGCGTTCTTCAAAATGGTGAACGACCAGGGCGGCGTGGCAGGCCGCAAGATCAACTTCATTACGCTGGACGACGGGTATAGCCCGCCCAAGACGGTCGAGGACATTCGCCAGCTGGTGGAGGAGGACGAGGTCGCGTTCTGCTTCCAGACCCTTGGCACGCCCACCAACTCCGCGATCGCCACCTATATGAACGAAAGAAAGGTGCCGCAACTGTTCGTTGGATCAGGCGCCAGTAAATGGAGTAACGTCAAGAAGTACCCCTGGACAATGGGCTGGCAACCGAACTACCGGACCGAGGCGCAGATCTACGCGAAGCACATCCTTCAGACAGTCAAGGACCCGAAAATCGGGATCCTCTACCAGAACGACGATTTCGGAAAGGATTACCCGACCGGCGTGCGGGATATCCTGGGCGACAAGTGGGACAAGATCGTCGTCAAGAACATCAGCTATGAAACCACCGACGCCACGATCGATTCGCAGATAGCGGAGCTGCAAGCCTCGGGCGCCAATGTGGTGCTGGTGGCGGGAATTCCGAAGTTCGCGGCACAGTCCATCGTGCGGATCTACGATCTGCAGTGGAAGCCGGTGTTCTACATGACCAACGTTGCCATCTCGGTCGGCACGGTCATGCGGCCGGCCGGACCGGAAAAGGCCATCGGCCTGATCAGCACGCAGTATCTGAAGGACCCGACTGATCCGGCGTGGAACGACGACCCTGGCATGAAAACGTGGCGCGCCTTCATGGCGAAGTACAATCCGGAGGGTGACACCACCGATGCCGCCACTGCCTTCGCCTATGGCATCAGCCTGACGATGCTGCGGGTGCTGAAACAGTGCGGGAATGACTTCTCCCGCGCCAACATCATGAAGCAGGCGGAGAACCTGCACGACGATCAGAACCCGATGCTGTTGCCCGGCATCAGCATCAGCACCAGCCCGACGGACCATCGTCCGATCAAGGCGATGCAACTGCAACGATGGGACGGCAAGACCTGGGTTCGTTTCGGCGGCCTGATCGAAGGAGCCAGCGTGTAGCAAGCCTGGCCATCAGGGCTGCCAAGTCCAAGTGTGAGACTTTCCCTCGCCCGGCGCGGGAGAGTCTCCGGCCGCCTTACATCACCGGCAAACGGGCGACTGCGGACGGCACCAACTCGACCCGATCGCGGAATCAGATATGCGCCGCGCGATGTGGCGCTCGGCTACAGGACGCGGCGGGATCGACGTCGTTTCGTTCTTCAGCACGTTCGGCGCCATCGATCCGGCGATCACCGATGCGAAGGCGACGGGCGGAGAGCGCCGGGTTCATCAAATGGTTGCTTGTCCCGCCACGACCGAACGTCTGATAAAATATGCCGCTGCACACTGAGCCAAATCGCCGCATCCCGGGTCGGAGACCGCAGCGAATTATACTCTTGCGACAATGAAACGGTGGCGCGCGGCAGCGAGAAATGGGTACCGAGCACCAGCACGACGGCAGCGGCTGCCGCTAGGAAGGCGCCAAGCGGCATCAACACGAAAATGGCCGCCGCGCCATGTCCGCGCGAAAAAGCCGCTATTGGACGCCCATCCGATTTGCCCGGCATTTGCCTGTTCCTGCCCACACGGATTATCCGCGCCGGTCACGTCATCAGTGATCCGGTTGGAACGCACACGCTACGCGCCGATCGCGATGGCAGCAGTGACCTATTTCACACCACACCCAAACGCCCAGCGCCGCGCCGCCATGCGAAGGCAGCAGCCGCTACGACCGCGCCAGCCAGCCCACCACGGCCAACGCGGCAAGCGGCATCGCATACACCGCCCAGCCGCCGTGACCGGTTTCGGCCAGTGCCACCGCAACCGCCACTACGATCGCCACGCCGGCCACGTTATAGGCATCGCCGAACAGCGTTTTGACCAGGGCGCTCATGCCACCACTCCGCGCATCCGACGGCCCCGGACCAACCGCACCAACACCTGGCCCCCCAGCAGATAGAAGCCCGAGAGCATCAGAAGACTCCAGTCTCCAAGCGGCCAGACATCACCGGCCAGCGATTCCAATGTCCAGTAGGTCCCGAACGAGACGATCATGCCCCCGACCAAGAACTTCATCGCGTTCTCCGGCACCCGCCGCAGCGGCCGGCGGGCGGCCATGCCGGCAGCAGCGACCAGCACGAGGGCGGCCATCGCCGCCAGCGAGTTCACCATCCACCCGCCGCCATGCAGGCTGAACGCAACAACAATCAGCCAGACTTCCAGGCCTTCCAGCAGAACCCCCTTGTAGGCTACGAGCCAGGCGGCGAACCAATCCGCGCCACGGATCGCCGCGCGTGTCTCGCGGAACTCTTGATCTTCGTCATGCAGCGCCTTCAGGCCCGCCTGCCGAGCGATTGCCTTGGCAAGCCAGCGGACGCCGAAGAGAAGAAGAAATACCCCCACCGCGAATTGCAGCATCCACACGTCAGCGCCAAGGCTAAGCGCGCCGCCGGTCGCCGCTGTCAGCGCCGCCAGAGTCGCAAGCCCGGCCAGGGCCGCGCCAACCGACGACCGCCAGCCGATCGTCAGGCTGACCGCCAGGACGATTGTGAAGGCCTCCACCCACTCGACGGTGGCTGCGAGGAACAGGGGCAGGATGGCGGGCCAGCTCAAATCGTGGATCCTCCGGGTTCAATGGGCCGACCGGCGGCAGCTACGCGAACCGGTGGTTCAGGGCATCGGCCCGACATCGATTGCCTGCGCGAGCCTGTCCACCAACTCGCCCATCAATGTCACGATGTCTTGATCTGTCTTAACCGGCCCCTCCAGCGTGAACCGGGCACGGTCGCGCCGCACCGGCAAGTGCGCGTTCGCGGGCACAATCATCCAGTCCGCCTCCAGGACCGCCACGCCCGTGTCGTTGACATCCAGCCGGCTGATGTTCACCAGGATGCGGTCGGTGGGCGTTTCGGTCAGCGGCCGCGCCGTCACTAAGGCGTGGGGCCAGCGCGTCGCAAGCCTGTCGGTCAGGCGGTCGGTGATCCCCAGGGACAGTCGGCTGGCCCAGCGCGCCGAGTGGCTCCGGCGCAGGATGCTGCCGTCACGGAAGGTGATGTCTTCCGTATCCAGCGAGTCCGGCAGGGTGACGCGTGACACAGCGATGACGGTGGGCTTGCGGCCAAGCGGCGTATCGGGCGTCTCAGGGGCGGATGGCGCCAGCGTGTAGGTGATCAATGCGGGCGCCGCGCAGCCGGCCAGCGCCATCAGCCAGCACAGCAGTACCGGACCCAACCATCCCCGCCTCATGGCTTGCGTCCGGTCAGCAGCAGTTGCGGATTCCGTTCGATATCACTGGCGAATCCGCGCAGGGACGCGGTCATCGCCGCCAGATCGCGGATCGCCAACTCCATGTTCTGTCGTGACGCGGCCCGGCTCGAGGTCACCGATTTCAGATTCTCCAGCACATCGTGCGCCTCCGCCATTGTCTGGCTGGACGTGGTCAGCAGCGTGTGAAGATCCGACCCCCGTTGCGTCAGTTGATTGTTGCCGTTTATCGCCGCCGTGGTGATCGCGCTCAGCGTCGTGTCCAGCTTGCCCTGCAGCGAAACGATCGCGTCATTTGCCGACTTCATTGTCTGATCGGCGCTGGCAAGCGTGCTGCTTGTGCGATCCGACGCGGTCTTCAGAACTCTCGACCAGCGGCGGCAGTTGCTGGTTCAGCTGCTCCGTGAGGACCCGGAGGCTCTTCAGTGTCGCCGTTGCGTTGTCGATCAGCTCGTGAATAGGCAGCTCGACTCAGTTGCTCGCGGGCGCGCTGCAGCGCTGACTGCCGGATGGGGATCTCCGGAAGGTTGGAAACCCCGGGGTGCAAGACAGGTGCGGAATTCGGATCAAAATCCAGGTCGATCTGCGACTGGCCGGTGACGAAGCTCTGCACGTTCAGTTCGGCCCGCAAACCCCGCTTGACCAACTCCTCCAGGTTGGAGGTCCGATCGCCGTTCATCGGCTCCATCAATGCGCGGCTCGGTTCCAGGCGGACGGTGACGGGGATAAGCGCGACGTTGGTCTTGGCATTGTATTCGATCCCGATCCCGTCCACCGCGCCCAACGGAACCCCACGAAAGGTCACCGGCGAGCCAATCGACAGGCCCGCGATCGAATCCTGAAACACCACCACCGCTCGGATCGACGGGCTGAAAATGTTGAAGCTCCCGAACAGAACCGCGGCAGCCACTCCGAGAATCAGGCCGCCAAGGACGAACGCCCCCACCAGGGTATTGCGGTTCATGCCGCCGCTCCCCCAGCCGGCAAGGCTTCCGGACGTTCGCGGCGCATGAACGCCTCCACCTGAGGATCCGGGCATGTGTCCCGCAGAACCTTCGGCGACCCATGCGCGATCGCCGTCTTCGTTTGCGCGTCCAGGAACACCCCATCGTCGGCAATGGCGAACAGACTGGGCAGTTCGTGGCTGACAATGACGATCGTGGCCCCAAGACCGTCCCGCAGATTGATGATCAGGTCGTCCAGCCGGCTGGAGGTGATCGGGTCCAACCCCGCCGAGGGCTCATCGAAAAACAGCACATCCGGATCCAGCGCCAGCGCCCGCGCGAGACCAGCGCGCTTCTTCATGCCGCCGCTGAGTTCAGAGGGCAACTGGTCGATTGCGTGCTCCATTCCGACCAGGCTGAGTTTCAGGCGCACCAGCCGCTGGATCGCCGCCGCGTCCAGGCCGGTGAACATCTGCAGCGGCAGGGCGACGTTCTCACCGACGGTCAGGGCGCTCCAGAGCGCGCCGCTTTGGAACAGCACGCCGAAGCGGCGGCCAATGGCGGTGCGGCGAGCGTCCGTGGCGGCCCAGTAGTCCTCCTGTTCCACCAGGATGGCGCCGGTGCGGGGGCGGAGCAGGCCGATCATCGATTTCAGGACGGTGCTTTTGCCGCAGCCGCTGCCGCCCATGACGGCGAAGATGCTGCCACGGCGCACGTCGAACGACAGGTCGTGCTGGATCACCTTGGGGCCGAACGCCAATGTGATGCCGCGCATTGCCAGCAACGGCGCCTCGTTACCAGACGAAGCCGGGTCGGTCATATTCCCACCACGTCAGCCAGGACCGCGAACAACGCATCCAGCGCGATCACGCCGACGATGCCGGTCACCACCGCGCGGGTCGCGGCGGTGCCCACATCGGCCGCGCTGCGCCCCGATTTCAGGCCGATCCGGCAGCTTGTAACGGCGATCAGGATGGCGAAGGCGATGGTCTTGGTGAATCCGAAAACGAACTGGTCCAGCGGGACCGCACCCAGCGTCTGCGCAAGGTAGCCCGGACCGGTGATCGTCAGCATGGAGATCGACACCACAAAGCCGCCAACCATCGCGACGAGGCAGCCGTAAAGATACAGTAGCGGCATCGTGAATACCAGCGCCAGGATTGCCGGCAACAGGATATAGTCGGACACCGGAATACCGATGACGGTAAGGGCATCGATTTCCTCGTTGCCCTGCATGGTGGCGATCCGCGCAGCATAGGCGCCACCGGTGCGGCCGGCCATGATGATCGCGGTCATCACTGCGGCCATCTCCCGCACCACCGCCAGACCCACCAGGTTCGCCACGAAGATATCGGCGGCGAACTTTCGCAGTTGCACGGCGCCTACGAAGGCCAGGATGGCTCCGATCAGGAAGTTGACCACGCTGACGATCACCAGGGCCGACGGGCCGGCGTCGCTGATGTTGCCGAGGAGATCGACGCCGCGCATCCGCGCCCGCCGCACCATTGCTCGCAGGCTGCCCTGCGCGGCAGCGGCCAGAAGCGACGACAACACGCCGAGTTCGGTCAACATGCCGGTGGTCGCACCGCCGAGGCTCGCCAAGGGATTGAACCCGCGCCGGCGAGGCGGCGGGGTGGCTGTCGGCTGCTCCGGAAGCAACCCAAGCAGCGTGCGGGCGGACAGTGGCAGGGAGTCTGTGTCGATCGACATGCGTGCGGCAGCGGCGATCCGTCGCACATCCCAAAGGAAGGCGATCAGCCCCGAATCCCAGCGGCCGACGCCGGCGATATCGAATGCGAGCTGGTGCCCAGGGGCGGTGGTGCCGAGACCGTTCTGCGGAAACACCGGAATACGTCCGGATTGCGCAATCCAGTCACCCGTCAGCACAAGGACCGAACCGCCGGACGTCGCGCGTAGCTGCCACACCGGAGGCTGGTCCGACTTTGGGGATGAAGTGGGATCGATGTCTTTAGCCTGGCGGTGGGTTTGCTGAGATGCGCGGTGTTACACGAGGCGATGCGATTTGGCTACACACCGCACGGTGGCAGAACCAAACTCCGGTGGTCACACAAAGCGCGGGCCCCCGCGTTTTCCTATACCGGGCTCGCCCTCCGGCATTCTGGCGCCTGGGTGCTATTTCACCTCGTCGGTTACCACGTTGAAGCCGGCGAGCATGCTTGGGCCGAAGATCGTCGACAGGGCGACGTCGGTGGCATCCCGCCCGCGCGCCATCAGGATACGTCCGATGCGGGGCGTGTTATGCCGAGCATCGAAAGTGTGCCAGGTGCCGCTCAGGTAGACCTCGAACCAGGCGCTGAAATCCATCGGCGCGTCGACCGGCGGGATGCCGATGTCGCCGAGGTAACCGGTGCAGTAGCGGGCCGGGATGTTCATGCAGCGGCACAAGGTGACGGCCAGATGGGCGAAATCACGGCATACGCCGCGCTGTTCGATGTTGCCTGATGCCGCGCCGCGGGTCGGATCGGCGTGGTGGTAGCCGAACTCGATCCGGCTGTGCACGTAGTCGCAGATCGCCTGGACGCGGCCCCAGCCGGTCGGCGCGTTGCTGAACAGCGACCATGCCAGTTGTGTCAGACGGTCAGTCTCGCAGTAGCGGCTGCCCAGCAGAAAGACGATGGCCTCGTCCGGCAGTTCCTGCACCGGATGCTGGATGGCATGCGGCGCATAGGTATCAGGCGTGCCGGGATCGCGGATCAGGAAGTTGGTGGAGATGGTCAGCCGGCCGGCCGGCGCGACGATACGGTGGCACAGATTGCCGAACCCGTCGCGATACTCGCTCGCCCCGATCGGGGGATCGAACGTTATCTGATGCGGCCCGATGATGTCGTCCATGCGGGACGGATGTACACTCAGCGACAGCACCATCGGCGTCGGCTGCGGGCACTCGTATGTAATATCATAGCCGGCACGGATCTGCACGAAAGACACTCCTTCGGGGGCGGTTCAAGGTGTGGACAAACGCACGGCAGCGACCGAGGTTTCCGTCACGAGCCAGTGATGCGAACACAACATGCCCACACGTATGCACAAATATAGTGCGCCCGCGCGTTCACGTCGCACGATGGCGCGAGCGTGGCCTCAACAACGGGCATTTCAGTCGGCGCTTCCCGGGCGCCCGTTATAAAGTGAGGGTAATCGACACCGCGTGACGGCAGGCATTTCGACGATGGAATTTTCGGTCAAGAGCACTCTGGGCTACCGCGTGGCGGCGGAGACGCCGTTCGTCTTCAACGTGCAGGCCTCGCGTTTCCCCGGCCAGACCATTGCGTCCGAATCTCTGACGATCCAGCCGGAGATGAAGATCGAAAGCTGGATCATGCCTGAAAGCGCCAACCGCTACTTCCGGCTGATCGCGCCCCCCGGCGGCTTCAAGGTCATCTACGAGGCGAAAGTACAGTTGTCGCACGGCGTCGAGCCGCCCGATCTGGTGCACGAAGTGCCCCCCGGAGAGCTGCCCATGGCGGTTCTGACCCACCTGTATCCAAGCCGCTACTGCCAGTCCGACCGGCTGGAACGGTTCGCGCGGCGTCACTTCGGCGGAATGCCACCTGGCTATCAGCGGGTCGCGGCCGTCTGCAACTGGATACGCGACCATGTCGATTATGAAGCCGGCGCCTCCGACGCCCTGACCTCGGCCTATGACACCGTCACCCAGCGCGCCGGCGTCTGCCGCGATTTCGCTCATCTCGGGATTGCACTGACCCGGGCGCTGGGCGTGCCCGCCCGGTATGTCAGCGCCTATGCGTGGCGGCTGCAGCCGCCCGATTTTCATGCCGTGTTCGAGGCCTACCTGCGGGGTCCGTCCGGCGCCGGCTGGTATCTGTTCGATCCCACCCGCATGGCTGACCCGCAGGGCGTGGTGCGGATCGGCGTCGGGCGCGACGCGGCAGAGGTCGCGTTCTGCACCCAGTTCGGAGAGATGGAGTTCGACAAGCCCGAAGTCAGCATCGACGGCCCAGCGGATGCGCCGCCGGCAACCACCCAGGCCGTCCGCGCCCAGGACGCATAACCCGGCCGCTGCAGGAGACGATCATGGCAGACAATCTGGAAGACATCGCCCGCCGGCACGGCTTCAGTCCGGACGCCGCCCGCGCGGTCAGCGAGGCCCTGCGCAACGGTCACGGCAAGGCCGCCCAGTTCAACCACCCCGAGCTCGGAGGCATGGGCCAGTGGTCGGCGGGCGGGATGGTGATGATCGGCGACATGTTCAACAACGATCTGAAGGGCCGGGTGGCGGCGCTGTGCAATGATCTTGCCGCGGTTGGCTATGCGGAACCAAAGTCGTCGTCGTCAGGCGGCAATGACTGGTGGCCGTCCGACCTGGGGCATCCCTCCTCCGCCGGCGCGCAGAACGACATGCGCTATGCGATTTTCCCCGGCAAACAGCGGCTGGCAGTGATGCAGAACGGCAAGACGACAATCTACGACACCGGCGAGCACAACATGAGCGGCGTGTCGCAGCAGCAGGGCAGCGGACAATCCCTGACATTCACCAGCCAGTCCGGAACAGTGCGGCTGAGCGACCTTAAACCTGTTTGACGAGGAAACGATCGGCTGGAATTGCCCGTGCGGCCAATCGTGCCGATCCCCGATCGTTTTTCAGTCTGTGATGGTAGTGCACCCGTTGTTGTGCGTCGTCACCCTTGATTGACTGTTCGACCGGCGTTACAGACTCTATTTCGTCTGGGTGTTGTCACCTGCAGGGGGGTGCGGTACCGCCGATGCTGCGAACGATTCTTGACCGTATATTTCGTCGCGTGATCAGGTATGGAAGCTTACTCGTCGCGTGGCCTGACGGAAGCCGAAGTTCCTATGGCGAACGATCCGGCATAGCCGCCGCCTTTGCCTTTACAGACACCCGCGCGTTGGCTCGGTTCATGACGGACCCGGACCTTGCGACTGGCGAGCTTTACATGGAAGGCCGGCTTCGGCCCATCAACTGCGATATCTACGATGTGCTCGAAGTGTTGATGGCAAACGTAGCCGACGGTCCGCCACCCCTGGTAATGCGTTTGAACTATAGATTCCACTACGGCGTGCGTCGATTGATGCAGAACAACACGGCATTGCGATCACAGCGCAATGTCGCCCATCACTATGACTTGAATGGGCAGCTCTACGATCTGTTTCTTGACCGCGATCGGCATTACTCCTGCGCTTATTTTGCCCGCGGCGACGAAACGCTGGAAGAAGCCCAGGCCGCGAAGATGCGTCACATCGCCGCCAAGCTGCGGCTGGACAGCCCAGGGCTGCGGGTCCTGGATATCGGCAGCGGCTGGGGCGGGATGGCGCTGCACCTCGCGCGCCATCATCGCGCGCGCGTGACCGGCATCACGCTGTCAACGGAACAACTTCGGGTCGCCAGGGATCGCGCCGCCGCGGCCGGCCTCGGCGACCGTGTGTCGTTCGAACTCGCAGATTACCGGACGATGACCGGGCAGTTCGATCGGATCGTATCGATCGGAATGTTTGAGCATGTTGGTATCCCGCATTATGACGCCTATTTCCAGACGATCCGCAGGCTGCTGACGCCTGACGGCGTGGCGCTGGTTCATTCGATCGGCGGTAGCCTTCCGCCCATGCGGCGTGCATCCCTGGCTGAACAAATACATCTTCCCCGGCGGGTACTCGCCCGCGCTCAGCGAGGTGTTTCCGGCGATCGAGAAATCCGGTCTGGTCGCGACCGATGTCGAGATTTTGCGGATGCATTACGCGCTATACCCTGCGCCTCTGGCGTCAGCGTTTCGCGTGCAACCGGGGAAAAATAGCCGCGATGTATGACGAACGATTCTGCCGGATGTTCGAATTTTACCTCAGCGGCTGCGAACTGGGGTTTCGTTACAAGCAACTGATCAACTTCCAGGTCCAGCTGGCCCCACCAGGCGCCGGTGATGTTGACACGCGACTACATGGTGGATGCCGAACGGCAACAGCCTTTGGCGCTACAGCTGGAAGCCGCTGATTAGCGGCCTCACCCCTGGGTTTAACTCACAGCGGAGCCAACCGGATGCCCCCAGCGTGGCTGCAGACGTTCGCCGCTGTCTTCGTGCCGCTGTCTATTCTCTGCTCCATCATCGTGCTGATCGACATCTTCGTGATCGGCCGCCGCCAGCACATGGGCATCATGGAAGCGGTCTGGCCACTGACCATGCTCTATTGGGGACCATTCGGACTGCTATTCTACACTTGGTTCGGCCGCGGAATGCCATCCCGCGGCGATCATGACATGAAATGGACGGCCCGATGTGGCGGCGACCTTCAAGGGCTCCACGCATTGCGGGGCGGGTTGCGCACTGGGCGACATCCTGGGCGACTGGCTGGCGTTCGCGGCTGGCTTGCGGCTGCTGGGGTCTGAACTGGCGGGCAAGTATCTGGCATCGTTCGTGCTGGCTTACCTGTTCGGCATTCTGTTCCAGTACCTCTCGCTTGCCCCCATGCGGGGTCTGGGGCTTCGCGACGGCGTGGTCGCGGCGATCAAAGTCGATACGCTGTCGCTGCTGGCCTACCAGGCCGGGATGTTCGCCTGGATGGGCGTGCGCGCGTGGCTGTATCCCGATCTGGTGCCGACCATGTGGAGCTACTGGCTGATGATGCAGATTGCCATGATTCTGGGCTTCGCCACGACCTACCCGGTGAACTGGTGGCTGATCAGCCGGGGTATCAAGGAGAAGATGTAGCGTCACCCCTCGGTGCGCGCCTTCACCATCCGCAACGGCGTGTAGGTCAGCGTGACTGAACCGTCCTGCTTGACCACGCGGTTGCTGGTGCGCACCAGGCCGCGGTTCGGGCGGCTGGCGCTGCGGCGGCTTTCGACGACCTCACACTCGACGTGGATGGTGTCGCCGGCAAAGGTCGGGCCGGCCACATTCAGCTCCATGTTCAGGAACGCGAAGCCGGTGTGCTGCATCGTCGCGTGCACCAACAGGCCTTCGGCGAAGCTGTAGACCATCGCACCCGGAACGACCCTGCGCTTGATGTCGCTCTCCTGCTCCAGGAACTCGATGTTGGAGAACAGCACCTCGGTCATGCCGGTGACCCCGATGAAGTTCACCAGATCCGCCTCGGTCAGGGTGCGGCCAATGGTGCGGAAGCGGCGGCCCAGCGGCAGGTCCTCGAAGTAGAGGCCAAGGCCGAGGACTTCGTAACCGTTGATGATGGACATCCCCCATTCCTTTCACGCGAGCCCGATTTGCATCGTGTCTTGTTCCAGCAGCGGATCACGGTCAATGCCGGCTGGGTTGCGAAGCAGGTCGCACGCGCGATGTCATGGGTCATGACGAAACTGCTCCCCGCCCTGCTGCTGTGCGCCACGACGTTGCCGGTCCACGCCGCGGACAAGTGGTCGCATGCCATTCCGCTGACGGTCGTGATGGTCGACAACAGCTTCCAGCCCGACACCATCGTGTTCAAGGCCGGTAAGCCCTATGCCTTGCACCTGGAAAACCACGGCAAGGACATGCACGAATTCACCGCGCCGGACTTCTTCAAGGCCGCCAAGGTCCGCGACAAGCGCCAACTCGCCAACGGCGGGATCGAGGTCGTGGTCCAGCCGGGCCAATCGGCCACCATCCTGCTGATCGCCCCGCCCAAGGGCCGCTACGGGCTGACCTGCGCCGACCACGACTGGGACGGCATGGTAGGGCAGATCAGCGTCGATTAGGGTTGCGGCAGGCCATCCGCGAGGCCATAGACAACGTCCCGCAACCAGAGGAATGCCCGACCGATGCCCGCCATTACCTTGCCTGACGGTTCCGAACGCCAGTTCGATACGCCGGTCACGGGCACCGATGTGGCGACCGCGATTGGCCCAGGCCTCGCCCGCGCCGCCCTTGCCATGAAGCTGGACGGCAAGACGGTCGACCTGTCCACCATGATCGACCACAACGCCAATGTGGTGTTCATCACTCGCCGCGATCCCGAGGCGCTGGAGATGATCCGCCACGACGCCGCCCACGTTCTGGCCGAGGCGGTGCAGGCGCTGTATCCCGGCACGCAGGTGACGATCGGCCCGTCGATCGAGAACGGCTTCTACTACGACTTCGCCCGCAACGAGCCATTCACGCCGGACGACTTCGCGGCGATCGAGGCAAAGATGCGGGAGATCGTCGGCCGCGGTTCCCCGTTCGTCCGCAGCGAAATGGACCGCGACGAAGCCATCGCCTTCTTCCAGGCCAAGGGCGAGAAGTACAAGGCCCAGCTCATCCAGGACCTGCCGGCGACGGAGACAATCAGCCTGTATAGCCAGGGCGACTGGATCGACCTCTGCCGCGGCCCGCACATGCGCACCACGGCCGATGTCGGCATGGCGTTCAAGCTGATGAAGGTCGCCGGCGCCTACTGGCGGGGCGACCACCGCAACGCCATGCTGTCGCGCATCTATGGCACCGCCTGGCGCGACCAGAAGGAACTCGACGCCTACCTGCACCAGCTGGAGGAAGCCGAACGCCGCGACCACCGCCGCATCGCCAAGGAGATGGACCTCTTCCATATCCAGGAGGAAGCGGTCGGCTCGATCTTCTGGCACCCGAAGGGCTGGAAGCTGTATCGCACTGTCGAAGCCTACCTCCGCCGCCGCCTCGACGCCGCCGGCTATCAGGAGGTGAAGACGCCGCAGCTTGTCGACCGCTCGCTGTGGGAGAAGTCGGGCCACTGGGACAATTACAAGCAGCACATGTTCATCACCCAGGTCCAGGACGAGGACAAGTTCCTGGCGCTGAAGCCGATGAACTGCCCCTGCCACATTCAGATCTTCCGCCAGGGTATGCGCTCCTACCGTGAGCTCCCGCTGCGCATGGCCGAGTTCGGGTCGTGCCATCGCTACGAGCCGTCCGGTGCGCTGCACGGCATCATGCGGGTGCGCCAGTTCACCCAGGACGACGCCCACATCTTCTGCACCGAGGACCAGATCGCGTCCGAGACGGCCCGCTTCATCACCCTGCTGTCCACGGTCTATCGCGACTTCGGCTATGACCAGTTCCGCATCAAGTTTGCCGACCGTCCCGAAGCCCGCATCGGCAGCGACGCGGAATGGGATCGGGCTGAGGGCGCCCTGCGCGACGCCTGCGCCATGGCCGGCGTGGAATACGAGCTGAACCCCGGCGAGGGCGCCTTCTACGGCCCGAAGCTGGAATTCGTGCTGCGCGACGCCATCGGCCGGGACTGGCAATGCGGCACGCTGCAGGTCGATCCCAACCTGCCGGAACGCCTCGACGCCGAATACGTCGGTGAAGATGGCGCGCGCCACCGCCCGATCATGCTGCATCGCGCGATCCTCGGCAGTTTCGAACGCTTCCTCGGCATCCTGATCGAGCAATACGCCGGCCGCTTCCCGCTCTGGCTCGCCCCCGTCCAGGCCGTTGTCGCCACCATCGTCTCCGACGCCGACGATTACGCTCGGGAGGTGGCTTCCACCTTCGCCCGCGCCGGACTGGCGGTCGAAACCGACCTGTCCAACCAGAAGATCAACGCCAAGGTGCGCGAGCACAGCCTCGCTCACGTCCCGGTGCTGGCCGTGGTCGGGCGCAAGGAAGCCGAGACCGGAACCGTCGCCCTCCGCCGCCTGGGCAGCCAGGCGCAGGAGGTGCTCTCGCTGGACGAAGCGGTTCTGCGTCTGGCCGCGGAGGCAACGCCACCCGATCTGCGCGCCGGCTGATCGGGCGGCGGGTGGCTTCATTCCGTCCGTAAATCGGCGCGGGCTATCAACGCGGGCGATCACCCTCCCGCGAGCCGTGAAGCCAACTGAAAGCGCCGACGTAATAGCTCCGCTTCGCGCAATTGCCGGTGGAGAACGCCCGTGTCAGAGGTTTCAGAACAACAGGATCAGGCGCCGGTCTCGCAGTCGGGTCCTTCCCTGCAAGACCGGCTGGTCGAGACGGCCGCGGACCCTGCCCGGGAGGAGCCTGGCCATGATCCCGCGGGTGGGCGGCCGGCCGGCGGATATTCGCGTCTGCAGCGGCAACTCCACTGGATCGTCGCGGCCCTTGTGGTGCTGCAACTGATCGTTGGGATCACCATCGGGCTCTTCGGCTATATGTTCGGCAAGGATCCCTTCCTGGCCAAACTGCTGGTGCTGCATGTCATCACCGGCACGGTCATTTTCGCCCTGATGGTGAAACGCTGGATGGTGCGCCGCCAGCTTGGGGCGCCGGCACTGCCGGAAGGCACGCCCTATGACGTGGCGATGCTGTCACGCCTGAACCACTACGGGTTCTACGGCCTGCTGCTGATCCTGCCGATCCTGGGCTGGCTTGCCTATCTGTCGAACAAGCCCCTTTCCACCCTGTTCGGCGGGATTCACGGGTCGCTGGCCCTGGTCCTCGCACTGGCGATCTGCGCGCACCTGGCAGGCGTCGCCTATCACACCTACATCCGCAAAGACGGGGTTTTGCGCCGCATGTGGCCTTGACCGCACAGGCTGGCGGGCTACGGCCCCCGCCGTCGACCGGCCGTGGCACTCTATCAGTGTCACCGGCATGACTTGATTTTGTGCCCGTCTTGCGATCACAATGCCCGTTGTTCGCACAGTGTGCGTTCGCGGTATCGAGTCCGCGTTTTTGTAACTGAGACAGGAGAGAACGATAGCAAGAGGACCAATGGCCGCTCCGCCCACCCGCGACGGCCCCCGCGTGAACGACGAAATTCGCATCCCCCAGGTGCGTCTGATCGACCAGGATGGCGAGATGCAAGGTGTCATGACCGTGCGTGACGCGATGCAGCGCGCGTTTTCGGTCGGGCTCGACCTTGTGGAAATCAGCCCGAACGCCGACCCACCGGTGTGCAAGATCCTGGACTTCGGCAAGTTCAAATACGAACAACAGAAGAAGAAGAACGAAGCCAAGAAAAAGCAGAAAGTGATCGAGATCAAGGAGATCAAGGTCCGCCCGAACATCGACGAAAACGACTATCAGGTGAAAATGCGCGCCATGAAGTCGTTCATCGAGGAAGGCGACAAGGTCAAGGTGACTCTGCGCTTCCGCGGCCGCGAAATGGCGCACCAGGACATCGGCGTACGGGTGCTGGAACGCATCCGAGCGGAAATGGATACGACGTCGAAGGTCGAGCAAATGCCGCGGATGGAAAATCGCCAGATGGTGATGGTCCTATCTCCGAGGTAAGTGGTTCGCACGCCCCGGCGCGACGCTCTTACGTCCTGCCCCGGACACCCCGGAGCGATGCTTCAGGTCCTGGGCGGGCCGGTCGTCTTTCCCCATGATCGAACCGACCGACATTTGCCGTCATGGCCGGGCTCGGCCCGGCCATCCACGACTTTACGCAGGTCGATCGGCGCCAGCGGCCAGATCTGTCCCTCGGTCCGGCAGCAAGTGACCTTAAGCAACATCCCCATCCTCCCCAATAGGATCGTCCATGCCAACCCTGTCACCGCACGCCCTGAAATCGGTCACCCACCTGATCGCCCGCCGCATGGGCAGTGAGGAAGGAGAAGCGGCAGAGGTCGCCGATCATCTGGTGCGCGCCAACCTCGCCGGTCACGACAGCCACGGCGTCGGCATGCTTCCCACCTACGTCCGCCTGCTGCACGACAAGCTCCTGGTCCCCAACCAGACCGCCGAGACCGTCCTGGATGCCGGCGCCCTTCTGGTGATCGACGCCCGCCGAGGCTACGGCCAGCGCATGGCGGCCGACGCCGTCCGCCGGGCAATCGTTCGAGCGAAGGAACAGGGTGCCTGCGTGCTGGCGTTCCGCAATTCCTCCCACATCGGCCGCATCGGCACCTACGCGGAGCTTGCGGCCTCGGAAGGCTGCGCCTTCACCGCCTTCGTCAACGTCGCCGATCACCACGATGTTCAGGCAACTTGGCAGGCGGCTGAACCGCGCCTGGGCACCAACCCGTTCTGTGTCGCCGTTCCGGGACCGGACGGCCCCGCCGTGATGCTGGACATGGCAACGACCACGATCGCCGCCGGCAAGGCCCGCGTGGCCTACAACAAGGGCACCACGGTTCCCGACGGCTGCCTGATCGACCCGGACGGCATCCCCACCAACGACCCCACCGGCTTTATCCGCGACAAAACCGGCGCGCTGCGCTCGTTCGGTACGCACAAAGGCTCCGGCCTTGCGGTGATGTGCGAGATCATGGCCGCGGCCGTCGCAGGCGGCCAGGGTGCGTTCGACGACGCCAAGGGCGGCGTGCTCAACTCCATGCTGGCCACCATCATCGACCTGTCGAAGCTCGGCGACCCCGCCCTGATCGCCTCCGACATCCAGGCGGTCAAGGCGCACGTGAAATCTGCCCGCCCGGCCCCCGGCTACACCGAGGTGCTGACACCCGGCGAACCCGAACGCCGCTACGCCGCCGCGCGCGCCCGCGACGGGATCGAGGTGGACGACACCACGTGGCGCGATATCCGGACCGCCGCCGAATTGATCGGCATCACCCCGGTGGAGTTCGACCGGGCCATCGGCGCCAACGCGGCCTAGCGACCACCGGCACGACAGCCCGTGTCGCTTCATGCCGTCGTCTTGCATTACCGACTGTTGTCGCCTCTAAACTACCATCCAACATACGACCAAACCAAGGTCGGGAGGGACGGATGGCCGACCACGCGCCATGGGACCAGGACCACGCCCGTCAGGTGATTGCTGAACACGCGGCCGTTGATGGCGCGGCGCTGCCCATCCTCCACGCGATCCAGGCCACCTTCGGCTGCGTGCCTTTGGAGGCCGAACCGCTCGTCGCCCAAGCCTTGAACCTCAGCCGAGCGGAAGTACATGGAATCGTGACGTTTTATCATGACTTTCGGCGGACGCCGCCGGGCCGTCATGTGCTGCGCCTGTGCCGCGCCGAAGCCTGCCAGGCGGTCGGCGCCGTGGCGGTGGCCGAAGCAGCCCACCGCGCCCTCGGCGTCGGCTGGCACGAAACCACCGAGGACGGCGCCCTCACGCTGGAGCCTGTGTTCTGCCTCGGCCTCTGCGCCACAGGCCCGGCGGCGCTGCTGGATGGCAACCCGCTCGTCCGGCTGACGCCCGATCGGATGGACCACCTGCTGCCATGAGCCGCATCTTCGTCCCCCGCGACGTTGTCGCCCTCGCCCTCGGCGCCGACCAGGTCGCCGCGGCGTTGGCCGACTTCACCACCGTTGTGCGCACCGGCTCCCGCGGCCTGTTTTGGCTGGAACCGATGATCGAGGTCGACACACCGTCCGGCCGCATCGCCTATGGCCCCGTCACTGCCGCCGACATCCCGGACCTGCTGGTCGAGGGCCTGCTGACCGCCACCGCGCAACGCTTCCGCCTCGGCCCCACCGACGAGATCCCGTTCCTCGCCCGCCAGACCCGCCTGACATTCGCCCGCTGCGGCGTGGTCGACCCGCTGTCGCTCGACGACTACACCGCCAACGGCGGCATGGCGGGCCTGGAAGCCGCCCAGCGCCTTGGCTCCGCCGCCACGATCCAGGCCGTCACCGCCTCCGGCTTGCGCGGCCGCGGCGGCGCGGGTTTCCCCACCGGGATCAAGTGGCAGACCGTCGCCGACGCCCCCGGACCGCAAAAATACATCGTCTGCAACGCCGACGAGGGCGATTCCGGCACCTTCGCCGACCGCATGATGATGGAAGGCGACCCGTTCAGCCTGATCGAGGGCATGGCGATCGCCGGCCTCGCTGTTGGCGCCGCGAAAGGTTTCGTCTACACTCGTTCCGAATACCCCCATGCCATCGCGACCTTCGACCGAGCGCTGGCCATTGCCCGGCGCGCCGGCATCCTTGGCGGCGGGTTCGATATCGAACAGCGGGTCGGGGCCGGCGCCTATATCTGCGGCGAGGAGACCTCCATGCTCGAAAGCCTGGAAGGCCGCCGCGGCCAGGTCCGCGCCAAACCGCCCCTGCCGGCGCACAAGGGCCTGTTCGGCCGCCCGACCGTCATCAACAACCTGCTGACGCTTGCCACCGTGCCGGTGATCCTGCGCGACGGCCCCGAGGCGTACCAGGTCCTAGGCCTGGGACGCTCCCGCGGCACGATGCCCATCCAACTGGCTGGCAACATCCGCCACGGCGGCCTGTTCGAAGCCGGCTTCGGCGTCACACTCGGCGAGTTGGTCAACGACATCGGCGGCGGCACCTTGTCCGGCCGCCCCATCCGAGCGGTGCAGGTCGGCGGACCCCTCGGCGCCTACTTCCCCCCGGCCCTGTTCGACACGCCCTTCGATTACGAGGCCTTCGCCGCCCGCGACGGCCTGATGGGCCACGGCGGCGTGGTGGTGTTCGACGACACCATCAACCTCGCCCGCCAGGCGCGCTTCGCCATGGAGTTCTGCGCCGTGGAATCCTGCGGCAAATGCACCCCCTGCCGCATCGGGTCGGTGCGAGGGATGGAAACCGTCGACAAGATCCTGGCCGGCGTGAACGTTGACGCCAACCTGACCCTGCTGCGCGATCTCTGCCACACCATGAAATTCGGCTCGCTTTGCGCGCTGGGCGGGTTCATTCCGTATCCAGTTATGAGTGCGCTGACGCATTTCCCGGAGGATTTTGGCGGAACTGCCCAAGCCCCAAACAGGATTGTTTCTACGTCGACATAAAAATTATTATACCGAGTTGCCTGTAATGGCCACATCAACCCAACAAAGCTAAATTATAACCTGCTTTACATGATTATATCAAAACAACATGAGCATTCATGTTCTGTTGTTCCGGCCCGTCATCGCGGTCATTGCGCAAAACGCACGGTCTCGACCAGCATCAGCACAACCCGCCAGCGTGGCACGGCCAGTGCCACCGCACGAACCTCCGTGCGCTCCGTGGCCCTCCGCTCTTCCTCCGTGCGAATCAAAACAGCAGAACGCCCAGCACGATCAGACGGTCTTTAGCAAACCGCCCCTAACCACGGCCTCCGCAATACGACAGCCCACCTGTTAACGAAATATTTTTGATTCGCACGGAGGAAGAGCGGAGGACCACGGAGATCACGGAGGGAGTCTGATGCTACTGGCGGAGTCTCTGACCCAACAAGTCATAGGACTGGCCATCGAGGTGCACCGCCATACCGGCCCAGGCCTCTTCGAATCGGTTTACGAACGATGCCTCTGCGTCGAACCAAGCCGCGCGGGCCTCCCGTTCGACCGTCAGGTGCCCATCCCGATACGCTACAAGGGCGAGCAAGTCGGCGACGGCTTCAAGGCCGATATTATCGTGGCCGGACAAATCATCCTGGAAATCAAGTCCATCGCCACCATCCAGCCCGTGCACGAGATGCAGCTACGCACTTACCTCCACATGAGCGGCATCCGCATCGGCCTGTTGCTGAACTTCAGCGCGCCGCGCCTGTTGGATGGCCTGCGCCGCTACGTCGTATAGAGCCTCGTGCTCTCCCTGGCCGGCCCGCCGCCCTAGCACAAGGACCAGCAAGCCCTTACATTGCTCCACAAGACGCGGATCAAGGCCTCCGTATCCGGAGGAAATGAACCCGGGAGCACAACGTCCATGCCTCTCGACCAGCAGATCGACTACGGCACGCCAGCGGTCACCGCCGGGACAACCGTCACCCTGACCATCGACGGCCACGCCGTCACCGTGCCCGAAGGCACCTCCCTGATGCGCGCCGCCGCCCAGGCCGGCATTAAGGTCCCCCGCCTGTGCGCGACCGACATGCTGAACAGTTTCGGCAGTTGCCGCCTGTGTCTCGTGGAAATCGAGGGCCGCAACGGCACGCCCGCCTCCTGCACCACCCCCGTCGCCCCCGGCATGAAGGTCCACACCGTCTCCGACAACCTCCGCCGCCTGCGCCGCGGCGTGATGGAACTCTACATTTCCGACCATCCGCTCGACTGCCTGACCTGTGCCGCCAACGGCAACTGCGAACTGCAGGACACCGCCGGCGAGGTCGGCCTTAGAGACGTCCGCTACGGCTACAACGGCGAAAATCACCTGGACGCCGTCGCCGATCAGTCCAACCCCTATTTCAACTTCGACCCCTCGAAATGCATCGTCTGCTCCCGCTGCGTTCGCGCCTGCGAGGATGTCCAGGGCACCTTTGCCCTGACAGTCCAGGGCCGCGGCTTCAACTCTAAGATCTCCGCCGGCATGAACGAGCCCTTCCTGACCAGCGAATGCGTCTCCTGCGGCGCCTGCGTTCAGGCCTGCCCGACCGCCACGCTGATCGAGAAATCCGTCGTCGAGATGGGCCAACCCGAACATTCCGTCGTCACCACCTGCGCCTATTGCGGCGTCGGCTGCAACTTCAAGGCGGAGATGCGCGGCGACCAGGTCGTGCGCATGGTCCCGTGGAAAGACGGCAAGGCCAACCACGGCCATTCCTGCGTCAAGGGCCGCTTCGCCTGGGGCTACGCCACCCACCCCGACCGCATCCTCAAGCCCATGATGCGCGAGAAAATCACAGACCCATGGCGCGAAGTCACCTGGGACGAGGCGATCGGCCGCGTCGCATCCGAGTTCAAGCGCATCCAGGCCACCTACGGAAAGGACTCCGTCGGCGTCATCACGTCCTCGCGCTGCACCGATGAGGAAGCCTATCTGGTGCAGAAACTCACCCGCACCGCTTTCGGCAACAACAACACCGACACCTGCGCCCGTGTGTGCCATTCGCCCACGGGATACGGCCTGGGCAAGACGTTCGGCACCTCCGCCGGCACCCAGGATTTTGACAGCGTCGAGGACGCCGACGTCATCATGGTGATCGGCGCGAACCCGACCGACGGCCACCCGGTTTTCGCCTCGCGGATGAAGAAGCGGCTGCGCGAGGGTGCGAAGTTGATCGTCATCGACCCGCGCCAGATCGATCTGGTCCGCACCCCGCATGTCGAAGCCGCCTATCACCTGCCGCTGCGCCCCGGCACCAACGTCGCCATGCTGACGGCGATCGCCCATGTCATCGTCACCGAAGGCCTGGTGGACCGCGCGTTCATCGAAGCGCGATGCGACATCGACGCGTATGACGACTGGGCCGATTTCGTCGGCGATCCCCGCCACAGCCCGGAAGCCACCGAACTCGTCACCAACGTCGCCCCCGAACTGGTTCGCGGCGCGGCAAGGCTGTACGCGACCGGAGGCAACGGCGCCATCTACTACGGCCTCGGCGTCACCGAACACAGCCAGGGCAGCACCGCCGTGATGGCCATCGCCAACCTCGCGATGGCGACCAGCAACATCGGACGGCGTGGCGTGGGCGTGAACCCGCTACGCGGCCAGAACAACGTCCAGGGCAGTTGCGACATGGGCAGCTTCCCGCACGAGCTGCCCGGCTACCGCCATGTCAGCGGCGCGGATGTGAGGGCCATCTACGAAACCGAATGGGGCGTGCCGATCGACCCCGAACCCGGCCTGCGCATCCCCAACATGCTGGATGCCGCGGTCGAAGGCACCTTCCGCGCCATCTACATCCAGGGTGAGGACATCGCTCAGTCCGATCCCGACACAAAGCATGTCACGGCGGGGCTGGCTGCGATGGACTGCGTCGTCGTCCACGACCTCTTCCTGAACGAAACGGCGAACTACGCCCACGTGTTCCTGCCCGGCGCCAGCTTCCTGGAAAAAGACGGCACCTTCATCAACGCCGAACGCCGCATCAACCGCGTCCGCAAGGTCATGGCCCCGCGCGCCGGCATGGCGGACTGGGAAGTGACCCAGGCCATCTCCAACGCCATGGGCTACAAGATGCACTACGACCACCCGTCGGAGATCATGGCCGAGATCGCCCGCACCACACCAAGCTTCGCCGGCGTCACCTACGAAAAGCTCGACCGGGAATCGATCCAGTGGCCGTGCAACGAGGCCGCCCCCGACGGCACGCCGATCATGCACATGGCCGGCTTTGTCAGGGGCAAGGGCAATTTCGTCATTACCGAATACATCGCAACCGACGAGAAGGTCGGCCCCCGCTTCCCGCTGTTGCTGACAACAGGCCGCATCCTGTCGCAGTACAACGTCGGCGCGCAGACCCGCCGCACCGCCAACGTCGTCTGGCATCCGGAGGATGTGCTGGAAATCCACCCCCACGACGCCGAACAGCGCGGCGTGCGCGACGGCGACTGGGTGAGACTGAAAAGCCGCGTCGGCGAGACGACATTGCGCGCCCACCTGACGGAACGTGTCGCGGAGGGCGTGGTCTACACCACGTTCCACCACCCCACGACACAAGCGAACGTCGTAACGACGGAATATTCCGATTGGGCTACGAACTGTCCGGAATACAAAGTCACCGCGGTGCAGATCTCTCCCGCCAACGGGCCGTCGGACTGGCAGTTGTCGTATCAGGCGCAGGCCGGCAAGAGCAGGCGAATCGCTCACGAAACCGCCGCCGAGTAGGAGCCCGCGCTGGGAACCGATGAGCGCGATCTCCGACACCTATGATCTCCTTTTTCCTCTGCGGCCCTCGGCGTCCTCTGTGCTGAAACCTTTCTTCGTCAAACCAAATCCAGCAGCCAGAACAGCCGTTCCGAACCGGCACAAAAAGAATGCCTGACCCCACCGCCCCAGCCGAACGGATCGCCTGGCGCGGCAACACCGCACAGATCGGCGTCAGGACCGTGCCACGAGAAACGCCGATCGCGCTGACCTACAACCGCGCGACCCACGCGGTGATGCTGGCGACCCCGGCCGACCTGCACGACTTCGCCATCGGCTTCAGCCTTTCCGAAGGCATCATCAGCGCCCCCGGCGATATCCTCGCGCTGGACATCGTCGAAGTCCCCCTGGGGATCGAGTGCCGCATGGACCTGCGGGACGAGCGGCTGGACGCACTGACGAAACGCCAGCGCCGTCTCGCCGGCCCCAGTGGCTGCGGCCTTTGCGGTCTCGACAGCCTCGCCGCCGCCGTCCGCCCTGCACCGCCGGTCCCACCCGGCCGGCGTTTCACCCCGGGCATGGTGCTGGACGCCATGCAGGAGATGCCCGCCGCCCAGGTGCTGAATGCGGAAACCCGAGCGGTGCATGCGGCCGCGTTTTGGACACCCGAACGCGGGCTTGTTGCTCTTCGCGAGGACGTTGGCCGCCACAACGCGCTGGACAAGCTGGGTGGCGCGCTGGCACGGACCCGTCAGACGGCGGCAGACGGACTTCTGCTGCTGTCCAGCCGGGTCTCGGTTGAAATGGTGCAGAAGGCAGCCACGATGGGCGTGCCGGTGATCGCCGCGATTTCCGCGCCGACCTCCTTGGCGATCGACGTTGCCGCCACCGCCGGCATCACCCTGATTGGCGTCGCACGCGCCGATGGGTTCGAGGTGTTTACCCATCCTGACCGTATCGATCCCCAGGTAGTACGACATGCCGGATGACAAGCTCGCCTACATGGCCAACCAGATCGGCCGGTTCTTCGAATCGCAGAAGCCGGAAGACGCCGTTGCGGCAATACAGGATCATCTGTTAAAGTTCTGGGACAAGCGAATGCGTCATGCGATTTGTGCTCAGCTTGCCGCCGGCCAGATTGAACTCGATCCCCTGGTGCGTGAAGCAGTCGAGCGGCTGGACGACCACGAAAAAGCCTGACCCTAAAAGAACGAAAAGCCGATCGCCGGCTCTATAGGAACGCCATGGACGCCGTCTCCCGCAGCAATGGGCAGCGACAGACTGCCGGGCTTCTTGCGCGCAGCCGTATCGTTGCAGATTCGAACTTTAACCGCTGGCTGGTGCCGCCTGCCGCGCTGGCGATTCATCTGTGCATCGGCATGGCCTACGGCTTCAGCGTCTTCTGGCTGCCGCTCGGACACGCCCTGACCGGGGGCAAGCCGGTTGCCTGCCCCGCCGGCTCCGGCATCCTCACCGCCCTGTTCACCACAAGCTGCGATTGGCTCGTATCCGACCTGAACTGGGTCTTCACCCTGTTCATCTTCTTCCTCGGTGTCGCGGCCGCGCTGTGGGGCGGTTGGCTGGAACAGGCCGGCCCGCGCAAGGCCGGAGTCGTTGCTGCAATCTGCTGGTCGGGCGGCCTCCTTCTCGGCGCCGCCGGCATCGTCACCCACCAACTCTGGATCCTCTGGCTCGGCACCGGCGTGCTGGGCGGCATCGGACTGGGACTGGGTTATATTTCGCCCGTATCGACATTGATAAAGTGGTTCCCGGACCGCCGCGGCATGGCGACCGGCATGGCGATCATGGGATTTGGCGGAGGTGCGATGATCGGCGCCCCGCTGGCCCAGATGCTGATGTCCTATTTCCAGTCCCCCACGCAGGTCGGCGTCTGGCAGACCTTCATCGTCATGGGCCTGATCTACTTCGTGTTCATGATGGGCGGCGCCTTCGGCTATCGCCTGCCGCCGCCCAACTGGAGGCCAGCCGGATGGACGCCGCCCGCCCCCAACCTAAAGGCGATGATCACCCACGGTCAGGTGCATCTGCGCAACGCCCACAAGACGCCGGCATTCTGGTGCATCTGGGTTGTGCTGTGCATGAACGTCTCCGCCGGGATCGGCGTGCTGAGCATGGCGTCACCGATGTTGCAGGAGATCTTCGGGGGCGCCCTCATCGGCCAGCCGAACGTATCATTCACCGCCCTGACGGACCCGCAACGAATGGCCATCGCGGCCATCGCCGCCGGGTTTGCCGGACTGCTGTCCCTGTTCAACATCGGCGGGCGGTTTTTCTGGGCTGCTTTGTCCGACCATATCGGCCGCAAGGCGACGTATTTCGTGTTCTTCCTGCTGGGCATTGCCATGTACGCCGCCGCACCCTGGGCGGCTCACGCCGGCAGCAAGGTGCTGTTCGTCGCGTTCTTCTGCGTGATCCTCTCGATGTATGGCGGTGGCTTCGCCACGGTGCCGGCATATCTCGCGGATATCTTCGGCACCCAGTTCGTCGGCGCTATCCATGGCCGCCTGCTGACCGCGTGGTCCACCGCCGGAATCATCGGCCCGGTGCTGGTCAGCTATATGCGGGAGGCCGCGATCGCCTCCGGCGTGCCTCGGTCGTCAGTCTACGACGTCACGCTGTATCTGCTGGCCGGCTTGCTGGTCATCGGCCTGATCGCCAACACGCTGGTCAGGCCGGTCGCCCATAAATGGCTGATGTCCGACGCCGAGGTGGCCATCGGCAACAGCGCCGCCCGTGATACCGCGCCCCGGTCGACCCGGGCGGCGCCTGTGCTCACACCAACCGCCGTCCTGGCCTGGGCCGCCGTGGGTATACCGATCCTGTGGGGCGTCTGGGTGACGCTGGCAAAGGTTTCCGCGCTGTTCGCTTGAATCCCGCTATCCGCCGGTGTTGCGATTCCGCGTGGCGTGAGGGTCCAGCCATCCCATCGTCGCCGACGGTTCACTGTCCGTGGTCGGAAGATAGGGCTTGATGTCCAGCAACGGCGTCCCGTCCACGCAGTCCAGATAGCGGACCTTCAAGCTGTCCACCCCATCGAACCCATCGAACGCAACAACGGACACGCCGATCGGATTTGGCCGGAACGGCGCGCGGGTCGAGAAAATCCCCCGCGGTTGCGGATCGAATGGCGGGGTGAACGTCAGCCGCGCCGGAGTCGCGCCCCCAAGCCAGTACAGCAGGATCAGGTGGGAGAAGCCCTCAAGGCTGGTCAGCCCATCGATATATTCAGGGAAAATCCGAGCGGCACAGGGCGGTGCGGGGTCGGGCTGACGGCCATTGCGAGGGCACTCGGCAATCGTTCGCCAGGGCGTGTGCAGCGTCCCGATCGGGCGGACAGGAAAGCTCGTCTCATCGGGCACGGCAACATCCTCAGGAGTTGGTTTTCGGCTTGGTGATCAGCGCGATGATCACCAGCGCAACACCGAGCTCGATCAACGGCGGAATGGTTTTGGCGAATCCCTCCGCAATCGCCATCGCCCCGGCAGCGCCGATTAGCAGCGCCCGGTTCACGGTGCAATCGCGCCATAAAAGTGCAGCCATCCCATTAGCTATTGCCCCGCCCGCTTCCCCCGGCCTGATGTAGCACACAGGGGACGCGGGCGGGAGCGCGCGTCGTCGTCGATACGTTCGCGACCCGCCAATGCGGAAGCGGCCTATTGCTGCTTGGTCAGGCCCGCCGCTGGGTCACTATGGCTGTAGCTTTGCGCCGGCTGAGCGGGGGGGGCCTCGTGCGCGTAGCTTTGCGCCGCCTGAGCCGGGGGCGCCTCGTGGCTGTAGCTTTGCGCCGGCTGCGAGGGCGGGGCCTCGTGGCTGTAACTTTGTGTCGGCTGCTTGGTGGCGCCGTCGTCCGCCGCGAAAGCCGCTGCCGAAGCGATCAGGGCAGCAGCCAGGGAAGCGGCGGTCAAGTGGGACATCTTCATCGCAAACTCCTGAGTAGAGCGTGAAAGGTTTAAAGCCATGGTCCGGGTGAGTCAGACGCCATAAAGACAAACGACGATACAGAAGACTCCTGCCGCGATCCAACATTACGCCGTCATCGCGCGGTCAGACCAGCGCTAGCCGCCAGATAAGTGTTATAGGAGCGACATATACCCCGGCCGAATGCCCAGGCAAACCGGGCCCGCTTGGGCTGCCAGCGGATTGACAGCGCCCCGCGCGGACGACAGGTGTCCGCCGATGGAGGAACGAATGCGGATACCGAGTGGGCCTCGCGGCCGAAGCCGTCTGGCCGCGACAGTCGCGGTCGCGCTGCTGGCCGGCTGCAAGCCGCAGGCTCCGGCGCCGATGGTGGCCGGGCACGCGCCGATGGCCGCGTCCATGATGCGGATGGCCGAAGCCGGCGCTTCC
This sequence comes from uncultured Pseudomonadota bacterium, assembly GCA_963819005.1. GTDB lineage: Bacteria > Pseudomonadota > Alphaproteobacteria > Acetobacterales > Acetobacteraceae > Rhodopila. The sequence continues at coordinate 422,454 of CAWFUL010000015.1, read as the reverse complement.
GTCCAGCGGATCGCCTATACGCACAATTTCGCGATCGAACTGCCCAGCGACGCGGTGCAGGCGGCGCAGCAGAAGAACCTCGCCGACTGCCTTGCCGCCGGCTGCTCCGTTCTCAACTCCCGGCTGGACCGGTTGCCGAATGGCGCGGTTCAGGGTTCGATCTCTGTTCGCATCGCGCCCGACAAATTCCAGGCCTTCGCCGACTCCGTCACCGCGCCCCCGGCTCGGCTGATCAGCCACGCTCAGAGTGCCGAGGACAAAACGATAGCCGTACTGGATGTCGCGAAGCGGCTTGCCGCGCAGGAAGCGTTGCGCGACCGGCTGACACAATTACTGCAGCAGGCCGACGGCAACGTCGGGGATCTGGTATCGGTCGAGAAACAACTTGCCGAGGTCCAGGGCACCATTGAAAGCGAAACCGCGCAACGCGACTACCTGCGCACGATCACCGATACGGTCGCGGTCGATGTCAGCTACAACGGCCTGATTCAGCAGGCGGGACCGTTCGACGTCTCACCGATCCGTGCCGCGTTGGACAGCTTCATGCAGACGATGATCGCGTCGGTCGGCGAAGTAATTAGCTGGATTGCCTATGCGCTGCCTTGGCTGCCCCTGGTTGCGTTGGCGGTATGGGCGCTGCGGGCAGTGTTCAGGCGGCGTTTCCCCTGACAGCGGCGGCGGTTTGACCGTCCTACCGATCGGTAATAAAGTCTACTGATAAGTAGGGCCTCGGAGGAAACTGTCATGAAAGTGGGTATCGCGCTGAACATGCTGACCCAGGCTGGCCGGCCCGATGTGGCCGTTGTCGCGGAACACATGGCGCTTGGCGATCTGGCCGAACCGCTGGGCTTTGATTCACTGTTCGCGCTGGAGCATCACTTCACCGGCTACGCAATGTCGCCGTCCCCCTGCCAGTTGCTGTCCTATTACGCGGGCCGGACGAAGCGGATCACTTTGGGCACCGCCGTGATCGTGCTGCCCTGGCACGACCCGATCCGCGTGGCGGAGGAAATCGCGCTGCTGGACATCCTCAGCGGCGGACGCACCGTCTTCGGCTTCGGCCGGGGCGCGGCCAGCGTTGAATACGAAGGCTTCCGCATTGACCAATCGGAGGCTCGCCCCCGGTTCATCGAGGCCGCGAAGATCGTCCAGATGGCGCTAAGCCAAGAATCGTTTGAATTCCATGGCGAGTTCTACCAGATCCCCCGCACCGCCATCCGCCCGCGCCCGATCTCCCACCCCGAACGACGCTTCTATGGCACCGCGGTCAGTCCGGATTCCATCGACGTCATGGCCAGGCTTGGCTTCTCCATGCTGGTGATCATGCAGAATGAATGGCCCAAAGCCGCCGCCGACATCCACCGCTTTAACGACCTGGCGGAAACACTGGGCGTCCAGCCGCGCCCGCCGATGGTCCTGACCAATGTTTCGGTCGCGGAGAGCCGGTCGGAAGCGCATGAGCGCGCCATCGAATACCTCGGCCGCAAATGGGATTCGATCGACAACCATTACCATTTCTCCGACGGCCACCTGAATGCGGTGAAAGGGTATGAGGCTTACGACAAGGTCGGCACCACCTACGCCAAACTGAAAGACCCGGAAAAACGCGCGAAGGCAACGGATTTCTACGTCAGCATCCAGCTTGTTGGTACGCCTGATGACTGCATCCAGAAGCTGGAGGAGTTGCAGGCGCTGACCGGGCTGGATCACCTGATCACCGAGTTCTCGTTCGGCGGCATGCCGCATCACGAGTCGGAAACGAACATGCGGCTGTTCGCCGACAAGGTGATGCCGGTGCTGCAGCGCGACCCGCGTTTCGCCAAACCGCCCGTTCTGCTGAAGCCAGCGCGCAACACCGCGCAGGAGAACATGTTCGCCCCAGCGTGACCAGGGTCATTCGGTTCTCGGTCCACGAACCGCGTCGACCGCTGCCAATCGGTGCTCGGCGAAATACTCGAAACCCTCGACCACCTTATAGCCGAGCCGGCGGATGATGGTCAGCACGGTGTTGCGGAACGCAGCGAGGACCTGAGGTGCATGTCCGGCATGGGCACGGGCCTGGTCCTCTCGGCAGGTGACATCGCGCACGTAATGAAGTTGGTTCTCGATGCCCCAGTGCGCGCGCGACAGAGCAAGCAATTGCGCGGGACCGGCCTGGCGCACGCTGTGACTGGTGATCGTGTACACAGTCTCAATGGATTTCTTGCCACGCACGACCCGTTCGCGTGTGATGCGGCAGACCTGCCCCACCCCGGCCCAGTCGGATCCCAGATATCCGCTGAGCGAGGCAGTCGTTTCGATCCGCCGGGTCTCGATGCGTCCGTGACTCTTCTCGATCGTTTCGGCGCGTCCAAGGTCAGACGGCGCTGACCATGCCGCCGAGGGGGGAAAAGGGCCGGAAGGCCTGTTCGATATCGGCTTTTAGCGCGGGCTGATTGCCCTTCACCGTGAAGAAGTAGTCCCCGCCGCCATCGATGATCATCTGGCAGATCGCCCTTTGCGTGAAGATTGCATCGCCGGTGATGGTGACCCCTTTGAGCGGCAGGGTCTTCAGCAATTCCAGCGCAGCGGTGATTTCATTGGTCTCGGGCGCCACCTGCAACTGGCCGATCACACCTTGTAGACTGGTGCTGAACGCCGCCAGCAGATGTGTGCCGGACGCGGTTGCCGTGGCGCTGCCGCGCAGTCGCTTGCCATCGATCGCGACATGGCCCGATACCGGCGCCTCACCAGAAACCCAGCCACTGAATGCTCGTTCCAGCGCGGCGACATCCAACGCCTGGAACAATTCGCACCACACCGATGGGGCGGGCACCCGGTCGCGGTCGATGCCGATCGCCGCGAGCGTTTCACGCTGTAGCCGCCGTCCCCAGCGAACGATGCCAAGCTGATCGTGCCGACCCGCCAACATCGCGGCAAGCGCGATCAGCAGAAGACTGGCCAACGGATAACGCTTGCCTGCGGCACGCCGATGGTCCGGGACTGACGCCAGCGCATCCCAAAGGCTGATCGTCTGCGTTGCCGTCAAATCCATCCGCGACTCCCGTCAGGCCAATTCCAGAGAGGATCAGAATCGCGATCACCCCGCACCGCAACCCGCAAAAACCGGGATAGACGTCAGAACCGAATCGCCCTGCAGCGTGACCGGCTTCGCTTGACACCGCCCTCCGCCTGAACCTTGATCAAAAGATCAGAAGGGCGGGGACGGAATGACGCAAAAGTCTAAACTGCACGCGAGTTTCGCGCAGGCTGTGGCCGACATCCCGGACGGTGCGGTTATCGGCTTCGGCGGCTTTGCCATGCCCGGCACGCCGTTCAACCTGATCAAGGCGTTGATGCAGCAAGGCGCCAAGCGCCTGACGCTGGTTGCCAACACCACCGGCGGCGCGCAGCAGCCACGAATGCCCGACATCGGCATGCTGGTCGAAAACGGTCAGGTTGCGAAAGTCATCTGCGCCTTTACCGCCGCCACCCGCCCGACCGACGTTCTGCCCTTCACCAAATATTACGAATCCGGCGAGGTCGACGCCGAGTTGGTCCCTCAGGGCACGCTAGCGGAACGAATGCGCGCCGCCGGAGCGGGCATCCCGGCCTTCTACACACCCACCGCGGTCGGCACCGAACTGGCCACCGGACGAGAAACCCGGGTCATCAACGGCCGCGAATACCTGCTGGAATATGCGCTGAAGCTCGACTACGCCTTCATCCGCGCGAGAACAGCCGACACCGCCGGCAACCTGCGGTTCCATCGGTCGCAACGCAACTTCAATCCGGTCATGGCCACGGCGGCGTCCTGCACCATCGTTGAGGTCGAGGACCCGGTGGTTCCCGCCGGCAGCATCGATCCCGACGACGTCCATACAGCCGGTATCTACGTGCATCGCCTCGTGCAGGTGCCACCGGAACCGGAAGGAATCTGGCCCGCCAAACGGAAGGAGCGCGTGCGATGAGCGGAACGAAAGGCCTCACCCGCCAGCAGATGGCCGACCGCGTCGCCAGGGAATTCCAGGACGGCTGGATCGTCAACCTCGGTGTTGGCATCCCGACGATGTGCTCCAATACCGACATCGGCGACCGCGACATCACCTATCATTCCGAGAACGGCGTGATCGGCTACGGACCCGTCGCCGCCGAGGGCCATGAGGATCTGAACCTGGTCAACGCCGGTGGCCAGAACGTAACCTTGAAGCCGGGTGCCGCGGTGGTGCATCACGCCGATAGTTTCGGTGTCATCCGCGGCGGCCACATCGATGCGACGGTCATGGGTGCCTATCAGGTCGCGATGAACGGCGATTTCGCCAACTGGAAGCTGAAGGGCCAGAAAGGCGGCGGTATCGGCGGCGCAATGGACCTCGCTGCCTGCGCCAGGCGTGTGTTCATCATCCTGGAACACGTCACGCGCAAGAACGAGCCGAGGCTGGTTGCCGCCTGTGATTTGCCAGTCACTGCCCGCGGCGTCGTGACGCTCGTAGCAACGAATTACGGCCTGTTCCAGCCCACCGGGACCGGCTTCCTGCTGCGCGAGATCGCGCCCGGCTTCACGGTCGACGAAATCAGGGCAACGACAGGCGGCACGCTCACAGTGGCGGACGGCTTGCGCGAGATTCCGGCCGGTTGACCCTGTCCCATACCGGGGTGGGCCGATCCCAAAGGAACCGGCCCGTTCCCCTGCCGCTTCTTGATGATGATCTTGACTTTTATCGTCACGATCACCAGCAGTAATGCTAGGAAAATGAGATGTGTATGCATCCCAGTCCTCCGGTTGGTGAAGCTGGCGGGCCCATCCCGCCAGCTTTTCCGTTTTACGGACCAGATCGTTGACCCGGCGGGACAGCCAACAGCTGAACGACTGAATCGACCGGTCTCCATACCACTGCCTGTGTTTGCATGACGTCAGACGACACCATCTTCGCCCTCGCATCCGGCTCCACCCGTGCCGCCATCGCGGTCATGCGACTCAGCGGCCCGTCCTCCAGTTCCGCCGTAACCGCCCTCTGCGGCGGCACCCTCCCCGCCCCTCGCCAAGCCAGCCTGCGCCGCCTTCGCGACTCAGTGGACAACACACTCGACCGAGCCTTGGTCCTGTGGTTCCCCGGCCCCAATACCTACACCGGCGAGGACTGCGCCGAACTGCACCTGCACGGCGGCCGCGCCGTCATCAACAGCGTCGCCGATGCCCTAACCCAGGCCGGCCTCCGCCCCGCCGAACCCGGTGAGTTCACTCGCCGCGCGTTCCTGAACAACCGCATGGACCTGGTCGAAGCCGAGGCCGTCCATGACCTGATTGCGGCGGAAACCGAAGCCCAGCAACGCCAGGCCCTGCGCCAGATGGAAGGCGAACTGGGCGCGCTCTACCGCGACTGGTCAGACCGGTTGCGTGGCGTTCTTGCGTTCCAGGAAGCACTCATCGATTTTCCCGACGAAGACCTGCCGCCGGAAGTCGAAGACCGGCTGGTCACGACACTGCGCACAGTCCGCAACGAAATCGGCACCCATCTCAACGACGCGGGACGTGGCGAGAAACTTCGCGAGGGTTTGTTCTTCGCCATCTCAGGTGCCCCCAACGTTGGCAAATCAACTCTGGTCAATACTTTAACACAACGGGATGTTGCGATCGTTTCGGACATCCCCGGCACAACCAGGGACGCGATTGAAACGCGCGTCATCCTCGGCGGCGTGCCGGTTACTCTGGTCGACACCGCCGGCTTGCGCGACACCACGGACGCCATCGAAGCCGAGGGCGTGCGACGCGCCCGCGCCCGGGCCAGGGACGCCGATCTGGTCATCAACCTTGTCGAGGCTGGGTCACCGCCGCCCTGCACGCTGCCCGCGAACCACATCCTCGTCGCCAACAAGGCTGACCTCTGCCTGCCCGGCCCCGAAGGGGCAATTCGAATCAGCGCCAAAACCGGCCTCGGCATGGACAGCCTGCGTGCGCTCCTCGCGCAACGGGCCGAGGCGATGACCCAATCCAGCGGCCCACCGCCCCTGACGCAGGCGCGTCACCGTGCCGCCCTTGTGGCGGCATCAGCACATCTGCTGGCGGCGGATCAGGCCGGCCTACCGGAACTGCGTGGCGAGGATCTGCGCCTGGCCATGCGGGAACTCGGCCGAATCACCGGCCATATCGGTGTCGAAGATATTCTCGACACCGTTTTCTCAACCTTCTGCATCGGAAAGTAACAGCCGGAAAATCAGCAATCACCTCAAAGGCGGGCCGCAACTTCCGTTAAAAAGTCACGCTCGATCTTGTAAGACGGGCGACAGGTAACCGCCAGCCCCAGAATGGTCTGCGTGTCCGAAGTCCCGCTGGTGAACTTCCAGTTCGCAACGGCCACCAGATTGCCATACGCATCGGCCCTGTAACCAGTCAGGTCATACTGGCTATTGAACTGAATCGCGGTTCTCTTGCCGCCCTCCGACCTGATGTTGATATTCGCCGTCCCGCTCAGCGACACCGAGGTAAGACCGATCGCAAAAAGCGCCGGAGTGGTTTGCTTGGTACTACTGTTCACGGCCGAACCGCAATCCACATAGGGCGAGACATCCTTCAAATCGAAATCCAGTGTCATCAGCCCGCTGGCCTTTTCAAACGCCTTGATCTTAAAGAAGCTCGCCCCCGCCACATAAGTAACCGCCGACCACGTCCTGTCATAGGATGCGTTCAGGTCGCGGGAAAACGCGTCAGGCGAAGCCGGCGGCGGAGGCACGTAGGTGGCGCAGGCCCCAAGCCACATCACGAGTAACAGGGCGCAAAATCCGGACGCTTTGTTGCGCATTGCAGATGCCCCTCGGTTGCCACCCCACATCGAGTGGGACAGCCGAACGATCCCACTCTGACGACGCGTTTCGCAGGCCGTCAAGAGCAACAAGCCCGCCTCTCGGCCCAGACCCAACAAAAACCGATACGCGTCTGATCAATCCGCGGTCAAAACCCTCAGTCGCCGGATCACCGGCGACGCCCCCTACTCTGCCGCGGCCCGCAACGCCGCCCCCGCCGCCACCGGACACAATGGCACCGCCGCCACCAGCAGCGCCGCGAGCAGCAGCAGATGCGGCCGGGGAGACAACCCATTCGTCACCGCATCCGCCGCCCCGACCGCAAAGATCAGCACCGGCGTGACCAGCGGCAGGATCAGCAGCGGCAGCAGCACGCCGCCTCGCCGAGCACCCAGCACGATCGCCGCCCCCATCGTGCCGAACAGCGACAACAGCGGGCTGCCCAGCAGCAGTCCCAGCAGCAGAACCGGGATCGACTCCTCCGGCATCCGCAGCATCACCGCCACCGGACCAGCCGCCAGCAACAGAGGCACGCCGGTTGCCAGCCAGTGCGCCACCGCCTTCGCCCCCGCGATCCCGAACGCTGGCAGCCCTGACAGCAGCAGCAGATCCAGCGACCCGTCCTCCTGATCCGCCCCGAACAGCCGGTCCAGCGGCAGCAACGCCGCCAGCAGCGCGCACACCCAGACGACCCCCGGCGCGATCCGCCCCAGCGTCTCCGGCCCCGGACCGATTGCCAGAGGAAACAATGACGCCGTTACGAGAAAGAACAGCAGCGCCGCGGTCGTATCCGCCCCGTGCCGGACCGACAGCCGCAGATCACGCGCCAGGACAGCCAGGAAGACCCGCATCAGCCCAGCCGCAATTGGGCCGGATCGGCCAGCGGAAGCGGCACATGCGTCGCCGCAACGACGATCCCGCCGGTATCCCGATGCGCTGCCAGTAACGACCCGAACCGCCCGATCGACGCCGTATCCAACCCAAGCGTCGGTTCATCCAGCAGCCAGACCGGCGCCCCCGACAACGCCAGCCGAGACAACGCCAGCCGCCGTTTCTGCCCCGCCGACAGCATCCGCGCCGGTAATTCTGCAAGCGCCCCAAGCTCCAACGCCGCCAACGCGTCGGTCACGGACCGCCCAGCCACCCGAGCGGCAAAGCGAAGATTCTCCGTCACCGTCAGGCCAGGCTTCACGGCGTCCAGATGCCCCACATAGCAAACCCGGCCGCCATGCTCCGCCAGATCCGCCAGCGCGTCCTGACCGCCCAACAGCAGCCGTCCGGCGACCGGCCGCACCAGCCCCGCCAGCAACCGCAGCAGCGTGGACTTGCCCGACCCGTTCGGCCCGGCCAGCACCAGCGCGCCGCCCGCCGGCACACTGAACGACAAATCGCGGAACACCAGCCGTTCGCCGCGGAAAACCGCCAAACCCTCCGCGGTCAGCATCACGCCCCTCTTTATGACAGCCCGGTGGACGCACAACGGCCGGTGTGGTTTAAGCCGCACCGCACAATGCATTCCATTCGCGGCGTTCCTACCCCCACGCCGCTCCAACGGGAAGGCGTCCCGCAATCCGGGGCGACAGCGACGCATGACATCCATCGGGCAGGACACCCTCAAGACCAGCCGCACGCTGAAAGTCGAGGGCAAGGATTACACCTACTTCTCGCTGCCCGAGGCCGCCAAGACCCTGGGCGACATCTCCCGCCTGCCGGTCAGCCTGAAAGTCCTGCTGGAAAATGTCCTGCGGTTCGAGGATGGGCGCAGCTACAAGGTCGATGACGCCAAGGCGATCGTCGGCTGGCTGGAAAAAGCCGGCTCCACCAGGGAAGTGCCGTTCAAGCCCGCCCGCATCCTGATGCAGGATTTCACCGGTGTCCCCGGCGTCGTCGACCTCGCCGCCATGCGCGACGGCATCACCCGCCTCGGCGGCGACCCGCAGAAGGTGAACCCGCTGATCCCCGTTGACCTCGTCATCGACCACTCCGTCATGGTCGACGTCTCCGCCCGCGCCGACGCCCTGCAGAAAAACGTCGACATCGAGTTCGAACGCAACGGTGAGCGTTACAAGTTCCTCCGCTGGGGCCAGGACGCGTTCGACAACTTCCGCGTCGTCCCGCCCGGCACCGGCATCTGCCACCAGGTGAACCTGGAATATCTCGGCCAGTGCGTGTGGACCTCGACCAACAAGGGCACCACCTACGCCTATCCCGACACGCTGTACGGCACCGACAGCCACACCACCATGGTCAACGGCCTCGGCATCCTCGGCTGGGGCGTCGGTGGCATCGAAGCCGAGGCCGCCATGCTCGGACAGCCCATCGCCATGCTGATCCCCGACGTCATCGGCTTCCGCCTGACCGGCAAGATGCCCGAGGGCGCCACCGCCACCGACCTCGTGCTGACCGTCACCCAGATGCTCCGCAAGAAGGGCGTGGTCGGCAAATTCGTCGAATTCTTCGGCCCCGGCCTGGATGACCTCGGCCTTCCCGACCGAGCGACAATCGGCAACATGGCGCCCGAGTATGGCGCCACCTGCGGCTTCTTCCCGGTCGACAAGGTCGCCCTGGACTACCTGCGCCTGTCCGGCCGCGACACCCACCGCATCGCCCTGGTGGAGGCCTATTTGAAGGCCCAGGGCATGTTCCACGAACCCGGCAAGCCGGACCCGGTCTTCACCGACACGCTTGAACTGGACCTCGGCTCCGTCCTGCCCAGCATGGCCGGCCCGAAGCGCCCGCAGGACCGCGTGCTGTTGAAGGACGTTTCGTCGTCGTTCAACGCGGACCTGACCAAAAGCCTGGGCGTGCCGGCCAACGACGCCGGGACGTCCGTCAAGGTCGAAGGCAAGAACTACGAACTCACCCACGGCGACGTGGTCATCGCGGCTATCACATCGTGCACCAACACCTCCAACCCCTCGGTCCTGGTCGCCGCCGGCCTGGTCGCCCGCAAGGCCAACGCCAAGGGGTTGAAGCCGAAGCCCTGGGTAAAGACCTCACTCGCGCCCGGCTCCCAGGTGGTCACCGAATACCTCAACAAATCCGGCCTGACCGCCGACCTCGACGCGCTGGGCTTCGAAACGGTCGGCTATGGCTGCACCACCTGCATCGGCAACTCCGGCCCGCTGGATGATGCCATCGTCGACGCCATCGAGGACAACAAGCTGGTCGGCGCCGCCGTCATCTCCGGCAACCGCAACTTCGAGGGCCGGGTCCACGCCAACGTCCGCGCCAACTACCTCGCCTCGCCGCCGCTGGTCGTCGCCTACGCCCTGTTCGGCAAGGTAACGAAGGACATCACCACCGAACCGCTGGGCATCGGCACCGACGGCAAGCCGGTCTACCTGAAAGACGTCTGGCCGACCAACAAGGAGATCGCGGACGTCATCGCCAGCAGTCTGTCGCGCGAACAGTTCCTGGATCGCTACGCCGAAGTCTTCAAAGGCCCCAGGCAGTGGCAGGCCATTGAGGTGGAGGGCGACAACGCCACCTACCGCTGGTCCGACGGCTCCACCTACGTGAAGAATCCGCCCTATTTCGAGGGCATCACGATGGAGCCAGCACCCGTCGGCAACATCACCGGCGCCCGCATCCTGGCCGAGCTCGGCGACAGCATCACCACCGACCACATCAGCCCCGCCGGCTCCATCCGCAAGACATCCCCAGCCGGTGACTACCTGCTGGAACGCCAGGTCCAGCAGAAGGATTTCAACAGCTACGGCGCGCGGCGCGGCAACCACGAGATCATGATGCGCGGCACCTTCGCCAACATCCGCATCCGTAACGAGATGCTGACGAACGTTGAAGGCGGCATGACCAAACACCTGCCCTCAGGCGAAATGCTGCCAATCTACGATGCGGCCATGAAGTACAAGGCCGAAGGCGTGCCGCTGGTCATCTTCGGCGGCAAGGAATACGGCACCGGCTCCTCCCGTGACTGGGCCGCGAAAGGCACCATGCTGCTGGGCGTGAAGGCGGTTATCGTCGAGAGCTTCGAGCGTATCCACCGTTCCAATCTCGTCGGCATGGGCGTCCTGCCGCTCGTGTTCCAGCCCGGCACCGACCGCAAGTCGCTCGGCATCACCGGCGAGGAAATCATCGACATCACCGGCCTGGACACCATCACCCCGCGGATGGAGCTTTCGCTGGTGATCCACCGCCCGGATGGCAAAGTCGATACGGTGCCAGTAATTTGCCGCATCGATACCGTGGACGAGGTCGCCTACTACCAGCATGGCGGCATCCTGCAGTACGTGCTGCGCGGGATGGCGAAGGCGGCCTGATTTTCAGGTCACCTTCAACAGCCAACATTCACCCGGGGCAGACCGGCCCGCACGGCGCGAACCGGTCCCTCCCCTACTGCTTCCTGATGACGATCTTGACTTTAAAGCTCACGATCACCACTATAGTCAGCAGGAAGATGAGATGGTTGTGCATCCCAAGTCCTCCTGGTGGTAGGCCGACGGAAAATTCCGTCGGCTTTTTCATTTTGATGGCCAGACGTGAAGGATTGGTTGACGCGGCTGGGCAAGCTACGGGACCAACCCCACCGCCACCTCAAACGCTTGCATCGTATCCCGCCCGAGACACGCAAACAACACGCGCTCGATCGCCTGTTCCCACGACAGCACATCCACCACCGTATCGACCGCGATCCGCGCGGCACCCAGGATTGTATACCCGTAGACCCGACAACTGATCGCCGAAAATGCGATCGTTCGTAAACCGTCCACAACCGCCAGCGTCAGGCTGTTCCGATACCACCCCACCAGCAACGCCGCTACCCTATGCTGCCCACCAGGTTAAACCAGGCCCACAGCATCAATCAGGTATCTCGCCGGCCGGTGTCGGCGCCGCCTGAGCCTCCAGGCAATCAAAACGGCTAGAGTCTCTAGGGGTTTTACAGTATGAAAAGTCAAATAATCCGAATCATTATCCGATTGAATTACTTCTTCTAGCTAATACCCTTCGGACCTGACCTCGATATTATGTTGAGAGTCTCGGACAAATGTTCATCAGATAAATTAATGTCTGATGCCCAATCGGATTCTACCGCCGGATCGTGAAACCCACGTGGGAAAATCTGCGGCCATAACGAAAGTAGTTCTCTTCCCCGAGCGTCGGAATTATGTTTGAGAGTATTGGACAACGTAACAACCCGCATCAGTTGTTTGTCGGGTGGGTAACCAACCTCGATAGCCGCCGCCGATAGCTGCTTAAATTCCAGCCGCTTACGTCGGGCCTTAGAATCACCGGAAGCATCACTACCTCTCTTTGCGATCCAATGCTGAACAGGGCGTTCCCAATGGCCACCGTCGCCGAAAAGGCCCGCCTGCTGGAAGACATCGGTTACGACGGCCTGGTCTGTGAGGAAACCAAGGACGACCCGTTCATCGTCCTGGCTCTCGCCGCCCAGGCAACTACCCGCCTGCATCTGACCACCGGTGTCGCCATCGCCTTCCCGCGCAGCCCCACCGTCACGGCGATGACGGCCCGGCAGATCAGCGACGACGTGCTGGAACAATATGCCGTGATCGACACCTACGACCGGATCGGCCAGCGCCTGCGCGATCGCTTCCAGGGCGTCGTGACGGACATTGAGTTCTCGATCGCCGTCAACAACGATCGCGACCGGGATATCCTGAAAGGCCTCGCCAAGACGATCCAGGTCGCCTGACACAAGCCACCAGAAACCAATATAGACATATTTCCTTGATTATTTTCCTGATATAGGATAATCGGCACAGAACTGACAACGCCAGGCCGCCATGTCCGAACTCATTCACCGAAGCCGACGCCGACGAGAACGACCCGATCGCCATCCTGTTTCAGCTTCTCGTCACTCTGCTGATGCCCCTCTTCCTCACCGGCCCGACCGGCAAGCTCGATATCGCCCGCGCTCGGCTCGCCGCTTCGGCAACGCTGGACGGCTACCAGGCCATGTCGATCCCGGAGCTGCTCAGCGTCGCGCAGATCATCAGTTTCAGCCTCGCCTCCCTCGGCTCGCTCGCTTTGTCCATGCTCGACGATATCTCCACATCGATGCTGCTGCGCCTGCGGGGAAATGCCAACGCTCTGTCCCGCTCTGAACAGGCGCATCAGAAGGTGCTCGACCAGTCACGCCGTCAGACCGCCGAGTCCCAGGCGAAACGAGAACAGGCGTTACAGGATGAGGCCACTCGGCAACAGCAACGCCGCGATGCCGAGAAATACGGCTTTACCGACGAAGCTATTGCCGCCAACGTTGCCGAAGTCCAGAAAATGGCCGCCGACGCGCAGGCTCGCCTGCACGCGCAGCCACCCGAGGTCGCGCCGGCAAAATCCACCGTGCCAGTCCCTGCCGCGAAAGCGGCCGCGGTGTCTCCCGCTGCACCTCGCCCGCCGGCCAAGTCGGTCACCCCCTCCGTCGCAGCCGATCCCGCCGCTGCCATCCGCCTGCCACAACGGCCCATGACGCCGGCCGAAGACCACCAGCGCAAGGTCAGCTGGGGCGCCGCGATGGCCGCCGTCGCGGCCGAATTCGCCGGCGACACTGCAGCCTCACCGCAGGAACGGCGTCTGAACGCAATCCGCGCCCACGCGCTCAGTTCGGTTGCTCGGCAGTTACTTGGGGACGCAACAACGCCGCCAGCCGGCCCCCATACTTTTCTGCCCGCCGAGCCGCCGGACGCGACCTGACCGGGTCCCGCGCCAGCTACCCACGCACCGTCCGCAGCACCCGCAACCAATTCCCTGAGCAAACCTTCTCGACCTCCGCCGCAGTCAGGCCACGGTCGTGCAACGCGGCTTCCAACTGCGGATGCTTGCTGAAATCCGGCATCTCGGTTGCCGCGGCGCCAGCCGGCAGATCGGTGCCGATGCCCACATGGTCGATGCCCAGCGCATCGATCAGGCGGAACATGTGGCGGATCAGCCCGGGCAGTTTTTCCTGGTTCAGCACCGCGATCCAGGCGCCGACCACGCCGCCTGACTCCACCACCATCCTGGCATAGTCGGGCCCGAGGAATCGGGGATGGTCGCCGGCCGGGTGGCCCGGCTCCTTCAGGTTGGCGTGTGAACAGATGAACGGCTTCGTCGCAACGCGGGCGACGCCGCGCACCGTGTCCTCGGAGCAGTGGGCGACATCGACGATGATACCGACGTCGTTCATCCGCCGCACCGCCCCGGCGCCGATTTTCGTCAGCCCGCCATGCACCGGCGGCGCGGTCTGAATGTCCCCGGTTTCGTTGACCAGGTAATGCGTCAGCTGGATGCTGCGAACGCCGCGCGCCTCCATCGCGTCCAGCCGGTCCAACTCGCCTTCCAGGAAATCGCAGCCCTCGATCGCCAGCACCAGCGCAGGGTCGTCCCGCCGGATCTCATCCGGCTCGCGGGCGATTCGCATCCCAGCCTGTTCAAAACTTGTCAGATAACCCTCGACCGCCTCCAGGCATTCGCCCGGTTCCGGATCGCGGAACTTCTCCAGCCGCCCGCTCGCCGGATCGCGCCGGATCATCGGGATGTCCCCGATCGCCGAGACCACCGCCGCGCCGACCCCCGCCTTGCGCATGGTCGCCAGTACGGCTCCGGTCCACATCGCCGGTCCGCCGCGGCCGGCCAGCATGGGTATGCATGTCGATGATCATTGGGTTTTTCTAGACCACAACCGAAAGACTGGCCAACCCGAAGCACGTTGGCCTTGCGTCCCGCACGGCTGTTGCTCATGTTGCAACCTCATTGACACCGAGGACGGTGGGGAAAAGGCATAGCCATGGACGGCGCGGACAAACTCACGGCGGATCACCATTCACACACCGGACGACTTTGTCGGAATGCGCGCCGCCGGTCTTCTGGCCGCCGAGTGTCTGGACATGATCACCCCGCACGTGAAACCAGGGGTATCGACCGGCTTCCTCGACAAATTGTGCCACGATTTCATCCTCGACCACGGCGCCACCCCGGCGCCGCTGAATTACCGAGGCTACCCCAAGTCGATCTGTACCTCGATCAATCACGTCGTCTGCCACGGCATCCCAGGCGAGCGGAAGCTGGACAACGGCGACATCCTCAATATCGACGTGACGGTGATCCTGGACGGCTGGCACGGCGATTCGTCCCGGATGTATGCCGCGGGCATGCCGAACACCCGCGCTCGGAATCTGATCGACGTGACCTATCAGTCGCTGATGATCGGGCTGAAGGCGGTGAAGCCCGGCGCGACCCTCGGCGACGTCGGGCACGCGATCCAGACCTTCGTCGAGGGTCACCGCTTCAGCGTGGTGCGCGACTTCTGCGGCCATGGCATCGGCCGCCGCTTCCACGAACCGCCGAACGTGCTGCATTTCGGCCGCCCCGGTGAGGGCCCGGTCCTGCGCACCGGCATGTTCTTCACCATTGAGCCTATGGTGAACGCCGGCCGGCCCGAGGTGAAAGTGCTTGACGACGGCTGGACCGCCGTCACCCGCGACCGCAGCCTGTCGGCGCAGTTCGAGCATATGATCGGTGTGACAGACACCGGCTGCGAGATTTTCACCCTGTCGCCCGCCGGCCTGGACAAGCCACCCTTCGGCGTTAGCTGATTGGCAATGTTCAACGGGTAGTGTCGGCGCAAACATTCGCGCCGCGAGGGCCTGCTTGACCAGACGACCCAGAGGCATGGCCGACATGGCCACCCTGCCCGACCTTTTTCCCGCAACCGACGACAACGATAGCGCCGTCGGCGCCTCCGGCCATCGCGCCCGCATGCGTCAACGGCTGCTCAAAGCCGGCCCCGACGCCCTCGCCGACCACGAGATGCTGGAGATGGTGCTGTTCCTCGCTTTGCCCCGCCGTGACACCAAGCCCATCGGCCGGGCACTGCTGACCCGGTTTGGCAGCTTCGGCGACGTAATCGGCGCGCCGGTGGCGGAACTGTCGACCGTCGAGGACCTGGGCGAGGCTGGCATCGCCGCACTGAAACTGGTGCAAGGCGCGGCGCTGCGGCTGCTGAAGCAACAGGCGACCGAGGCCCCGGTCATCGCAAGCTGGGACCGGCTGATCGATTACCTGACCGCCAGCATGGTCCATGAAAGGATCGAGCAGTTCCGCGTGCTGTTCCTGGACACCCGCAACCGGCTCATCGCCGATGAGGTACAGAGCCGCGGCTCGATCAATCACACGCCGGCCTATCCGCGGGAAGTCGTTCGCCGCGCCCTCGAACTGCACGCCAACGCGGTGATCCTGGCCCACAACCACCCCAGCGGCGAGCCGACCCCGTCGAGGGAAGACATCGTAATGACCAGCGACATCGCCCGGGCGGCTGCGACGATGGGAATTACGTTGCACGATCACATCATCGTGGGGCGCAACCGGCACGTCAGCTTCCGTCAGGAGAAGCTGCTGTAGTCCGGGGGGCGGCTTCCATTCCGAAACAGCACGGTCTAGACACGAAACCTGCCGCTGGCGATCAGCCTGTGGTGGCAATCGGTTGATATTCGGAGGAAAATCATGAAGAGTGGCCTTTTGAAACTCGCGGCGGTGGCAGTCGCCATCACCGCCGCGTCGGGTGCCAGAGCGGCGCCGGTGACGCAGGACGACTTCCTGCTGAACACCACGGCCAACCTCGTGTCGCTGTGCGGTGCCGACAAAACCGATCCGCTTTACACAGCGGCAATCAATTTCTGCCACGGCTTCACCCTCGGCACATACACGATGCTTCGGATCGAAGACGCCGCCTCCCGTTCCAAGCACAAAGCGATCTGCATGCCGGACCCGCCGCCCACGCGCGATCAGGCTATCGCAGCCTTCGTAGCCTGGGCTTCCAGCCGGCCCAAGACACTTGCAAGTCCCCCGACCGACGGGCTCGGCGAGTATCTGTTGGCGCAATATCCCTGCAAGTGATCCGGAAGGACGAACGATCATGAAGAGAGTCATTATTGCCGTGGTCGGCCTGGGCCTGCTGGGCGGCTGCACGGGCATGAACGACACGCAGCAGCGGGCCCTGACCGGGACCGTCGGGGGCGCCGGTGTCGGCGCCATCCTGGGTGCGATCGGCGGCAATGCCGGCCTCGGCGCGGTGGCCGGTGCCGGCGCCGGCTTGGTCGGCGGCCTGATCTACGACAAGGTCAAGAAGGACGAGGCGTCGGCCTATCAACAAGGCTATAACAACGGCCGCAACAGCCAGTGACACCTCAGGGGGCGGCCTGACCGCGGCCCGCCCCCGTTGCCTCGGCCCGGGTCTTGGTGTGCTATCTGCCCCGGATGAAAAACGTCCCGGGAGAATACTATGCAGATCGGCTTCAATGCCCCGACCTCCGGCCCGCTGATCGAGCCGGATAGTTTCGTTCGCGTCATTGCGGAAGGTGAGGCGCTGGGGTTCGACTACGTCACCGTCAGCGACCACATCATGGTGCCGCGCAATCTGGAGTCGAAATATCCCTATACGGATTCAGGGGAATTTCCGGCGGGAACGCAGGCGGCGTGGCTGGATCAGCTGGGCGCCACCGCCTTCATCGCCGCCATGACGAAGAAGATGCGGTTCGTGCTGTCAGTGATGGTGGTGCCGCACCGGCCCGCCGTGCTGACCGCGAAACTGCTGTCGACGATCGACCACCTGTCCAAGGGGCGCCTGACGCTGGGCATCGGCGTGGGCTGGTGCCGCGAGGAGTTCGAGGCGATCGGCGCCGCCCCGTTCGACGACCGTGGCGCGGTAACGGACGAGTGGATGGCGGCCTGCCAGGAACTCTGGACCGCGGAGTTCCCGAAGTTCGACGGCAAGTACGTCAAGTTCGACAACGCGACGTTCAACCCGAAGCCGGCACAGACTCCCATGCCGATCTGGGTCGGCGGCGAGAGCGCGCCGGCTCTGCGGCGGACCACTCGTTACGCGCACGGCTGGTATCCGGTCGGGACGAACCCGCAGTTCCCGATGAACACCGTCAGCCGCTTCAAGAAGCAGCAGGAACGGTTCAAGGGCTTCTGCGACAAGGCTGGCCGGGACCCGAAGGACATTACGATCGCGTTGCGCGTGCTTGCCGGCCCGGGCGCGCGCCCCCGTGCCTCGATCGAGGGTGAGGCGGACATGTTCAGCGGTGGCGACGCCGACTGGGTGGGCGACATGCACGCGCTGCAGGATCTTGGCGTGGCTGCGGTGGACGTGCGACTTTTCCGGAGAACCGCGGATGAGACGGTCGAGGCGATGCGCCGGTTCCGCGACGGGGTGATGTCAAAGCTTTAGAGACAGGGGACGAAGATGAACCGTGTTGCCTTCGATAAAGAGCTACGCACTGAAGGGTATCGGGTGGTTCACAGCAGCCTGAAACCCAACGTGGTCGCGCCTGAGCATGTCCATGACTTCGACGCCAAGGTGATGGTCCTGGGCGGGGAGATCACTATCACCCGGGACGGCAAGCCGCAGACCTTTACGGCAGGGCAATGGTGCGAGATCCCGGCCAACACCCCGCATGCGGAGCATGTAGGGCCGGAGGGCGTGGCTTTCCTGTCAGGCCGGCGCCGCAACGGCGGGGAGCTGACACCTGCCGCGTTCGAGGACGACCTGCGGCGGGAGGGGTTCGAGGTCCGTTTCGGCGGCCAGAGGCCCGGCCACTCGGCAGAACCCCACGCCCACGACTTCGACGCTCGGATCATGGTCCTGGGCGGGGAGATCACGCTGACGATCGACGGCAAGCCGACGACATACCGGACGGGAGATCACTGCGAGGTGCCGGCCGGAACGATGCATGCGGAGAACGTTGGACCGGAGGGGGTTTCCACGCTGGCGGGCATCGCGGTTCGGCGGCAGTCGGTCTAGGGAGACGCGCGGCCGGCCGTTACCCGGCCGCTGGTCTCGCAGGCAATCAAGCGGTCGCACCGAGCTGAAAATGGCGTTCATTGAGAGGCGTCTGTCGTCGGGAGGACGAAGATCGATGACACGATCCTGCGTTACCTCGGTCCGCGTGATACCGTTCAAATACCTTGCGACTTCGTGACGGCTTAATCACCTGCCCACCCCACCCGCGAAAGCCCAACCGAGCCTGGTTACCGGCCCAGGGTGGGCATGGTAAACTCCGGCCCGCGCCGCGTTCCCGCTGTCCAGCGTTGCGTAACAGCCTTGTAGCGGGTGTAGAAGCGCACCCCCTCCGGCCCATAGATATGATGGTCGCCGAACAGCGAGTGCTTCCAGCCGCCGAACGAATGAAACGCCATCGGAACAGGGATCGGCACGTTGATGCCGACCATGCCGATCTGGATCGCCTGGGTGAAGTCGCGGGCCACGCCGCCATCGTTGGTGAAGAGGGCAACGCCATTGCCGTATTCATGGCTATTGATCAGGCGCGTCGCCGTCGCAACGTCCGGCGCGCGGACGACGGACAGGACGGGGCCGAAGATCTCGTCCCTGTAGATCTTCATTTCGGGGGTGACGTTGTCGAACAGGCAGCCGCCGAGGAAGAATCCGTTCTCGTAGCCTTGCAGTTTCAGGCCGCGGCCGTCGACGACAAGGTTGGCGCCCTCTTTCACGCCGAGGTCGACATAGCCGCGCACCTTTTCCAAGTGTTCGCGCGTGACCAGCGGCCCCATCTCGGCCTCCGGATCCACACCCGGCGCGACTTTCAGCGCGCGCACCCGGGGGGCGAGCTTTGACATCAGGGCATCACCGGCCGATCCTACCGTCACCGCAACGGACACCGCCATGCAGCGTTCGCCGGCCGCGCCATAGGCCGATCCCATCAGCGCATCGACCGCGTCGTCGATGTCGGCGTCGGGCATCACCACCAAGTGGTTCTTGGCGCCTCCGAGGGCCTGGACGCGCTTGCCGTGGGAGGTGCCGCCGCGGTAGATCGTTTCGGCAATCGCGGTCGAGCCGACGAAGCTGATCGCGGCGATGCCGGGGTGCGCGATGATGGTCTCGACTGCTTCACGGCCACCTTGCACGACGTTGAAGACGCCATCCGGCAGGCCCGCTTCCTTCAGCAGTTCGGCCAGTTTCAGCGAGACCGAGGGATCTTTCTCCGACGGTTTCAGGATGAAGCAGTTGCCGGTGGCGAGGGCGACGGGGATCATCCACAGCGGCACCATGATCGGGAAGTTGAACGGCGTGATGCCGGCGACGACGCCCAGTGGCTGACGGATCGACCACGCATCGATTCCGGTGCCGACCTGGTCGGTGTATTCGCCCTTCAGCAGATGCGGGATGCCGCAGGCGAACTCGACGACCTCCAGGCCGCGCTGGACCTCACCGTCCGCGTCGGACAGTACCTTGCCATGCTCGCCGGTGATGATGGCGGACATTTCCTTGCGGTCACGCTCCAGCAGTTCCTTCAGCTTGAACATCACGCGGGCGCGGCGCAGCGGCGGAGTGTTGGCCCAGGCCGGCCAGGCGGCGTTGGCAATTGCGACAACCTTGTCCACCTCGGAGGCGTCGGCCATCGCCACCTTGCCGCTGACCTCGCCCGAAGCGGGGTTGAAAACATTTCCGAAATTGCCGCTGGTGCCGGCGGTGTGCTTGCCGCCGATGAAATGGCCGATCTCGCGCATGGTGGTTCTCCTGGAGTTTGCCGGTGGAGGTATAACACCCCGGCCGTGGGGTCCAGCCACCGATCGGCCGGGGCGGGTTGCGGGCAGGCAACCGCTTATGCGCCGTTATGCTTTGACTTTTTCTTGTGGTCCCATGCTCGCCGTGTGGCCAGCGAGTGGTCTCGCATGGTACAATTGCCGGGTCAGTAATCGGAGTCTTCACCGATGCTCTTCCGTCAACTGTTTGAACCGGTTTCCGGGACCTATTCCTATCTGCTGGCCAGCCGCCGGGGCGGCGAGGCCTTGATCATCGATCCGGTGCTGGAGAAGGTGGACCGCTACCTTCAGTTGATGGAGGAGCTTGACCTGAAGCTGGTCAAGGCGGTCGATACGCACCTGCATGCCGACCACATCACCGGGCTGGGCGCGCTGCGCGACCGGACTCACTGCATCACGGTGATGGGCGAGCAGAGCCAGGTCGACGTGGTGTCGATGCGCCTGGCCGACGGCGACAGCCTGCACATCGAAGGAATCAGTCTGGAGGCGATCTACACGCCGGGCCACACAGATGATTCCTACAGTTTCCGGATGGAAGACCGCGTGTTCACCGGCGACACGCTGCTGATCCGCGGCACCGGGCGGACGGATTTCCAGAACGGTGACGCGCGGCAGCAGTACGACAGCATCTTCAACCGGCTGCTGAAACTACCTGATGAAACCATGGTCTTTCCCGCGCATGACTACAAGGGCGACACCGTCAGCACGATCGCGGAGGAACGGGCGCATAATCCCCGGCTTCGGGTGAAGTCCGTGGACGAATACGTTGCGATCATGAACGGACTGAACCTGTCGAACCCGAAGATGATGGATGTCGCGGTGCCCGCGAACAAGCACCAGGGGCTGGCGCAGGAACAGATCGCCGCGCGCGGTTGGGCCTACAGCGCGGTTGAGGCGTCGGCCCTGCTGGGGCGGCCGGACGTGACGCTGATCGACCTGCGGGAGAGGACCGAACGGCAGCGGCATGGCGCCATCCCCGGCGCGCTGCACCTGCCCTATCCCGACTTGCAGGAGAACATCGGGGCGGGCGGCGTGTTGCATGAACTCGCCAAGTCAGTGAACAAGACGCTAGTGTTCTACTGCGCGTTCGGAGAGCGGTCGGCGATGGCGGTGCAGGCGTCCCAGGATGCCGGACTTGTCATGGCACGACATATCCAGGGCGGCATTGACGCCTGGAAGAAGGCCGGCCTGCCGCTGGCCTGAAGCTTTTTGACGGAGTTTACGATGACTGTATCCGCCTTTGCCCATCGCTGGTCGGACGGCCTGGCTGACACCATTGGCAATACGCCGCTGATCAGGCTGCGTCGCGCGTCCGAGGCGACCGGATGCACGATTTTGGGGAAAGCGGAGTTCATGAACCCGGGCGGGTCGGTGAAGGACCGCGCGGGGCTGGCGATCATTGCTGACGCGGAGGCGCGGGGGACGCTGAAGCCCGGTGGAACCGTGGTGGAGGGCACCGCGGGCAATACCGGGATCGGACTGACGCTGGTGGGCAATGCCCGGGGGTATCGTTGCATTATCGTGATGCCGGAGACTCAGAGCAAGGAGAAGATCGACTTCCTGCGGATGATCGGGGCTGATCTGAGGTTGATCCCGGCCAAGCCGTATCGCGATCCGGGCAATTACGTGCACGTGTCGCGGCGGATGGCAGAGGAGATGGCGGCGGCGGGGGAGAGCGTGATCTGGGCCAATCAGTTCGATAATCTCGCCAATCGCGAGGGACACCGGACGACCACCGGGCCGGAGATCTGGGACCAGACCGAGGGTAAGGTTGATGCGTTCACGTGTGCCTGCGGGACGGGCGGCACGCTGGCGGGGGTGGCGCTGGCGTTGAAGGAGAAGAACCCCGCGGTGCGGATCGTGCTGGCTGATCCGGAGGGAAGCTCCCTGTACGGCTGGGTGAAGAACGGCGATCTTTCGATCAGCGGGAGTTCGATCACCGAAGGGATCGGACAGTCCCGGGTGCCGGATAATCTGGCGGGGGCGCCGGTCGATGACGCGGAACGCATTCCGGATGCGGAGGCGATGGAGCAGATTTACGATCTGCTGATCCATGAGGGTCTGTCGGTCGGGACCTCGGCGGGGATAAACGTCGCTGCGGCAATCCGGGTGGCGAAGGCGATGGGGCCGGGGCATACCGTTGTTACTGTGCTGTGCGATGGCGGGGCGCGGTATGCTTCGAAGTTGTTTAATGTGGCGTTCCTGCGCGAGAAGGGCCTGCCGGTGCCGGGGTGGTTGGAGTAGGTGCTGGTAGCGTTGTGCGCGGTGTTTTCACCGACATCTCTCCGGATCCAGATATGTGAGACGCCCAGCGTTCCTGACTCCAGACCGCGATTTGGGCCAGCCTTACGCGGAAAGTCGCGAAACTGGTAAATTTTGTTTGCCGTATTAGAGCGTGCCCGATACATTACGTCACGTAACAGGGTGATCGCTTTGCGGGAGAAGGTTTGAACACGCGCACTGGGGCTGAATACCATCGGAATCCTCACTATGGACGGCGCCTTGTTCCAGGGTAGGGTCAATGCTGAGGAGCAACGCCCGTTTCGGCTTATGGCAAAGGCCGCGCCGCCCGGACCTGTGCGGCCTAGTGGTGCTTGATGTCAAACTGTGGCAGGTCTTGCATTTGTCAGGGCTTATGAGCCGCCCAGGCAGGGTTTTCTTACGCGTTAACTGCTCGGTACACTACTGGGTTTTTCGACCGACCAGTAAAGATCGGCCATCCTAACGGTAACCGGGCTCACGTTCCGCTCCTTTAAGGAGTCCTGGACTTTGCCAGATGCTATAATGTAGGTTGTACTGCGCGGCGGCAACATTACACGGAAGTGTTGGACAAGCATGGGCGTCACCGAAAGCACGGGGTTAGAGTTACCGCTCTCGGCAGCGCAACTCGGCGTGTGGTATTCGTTAAAGGCTGGGGCTCCGTCTGCAGAATACAACATCGCTGAGTATGTCAGGATCGCCGGGGTCATCGATCCTGCGCTGTTCGATGTGGCGCTGCATCACGTCGTCGCTGAGACGGAGGCGTTACGGCTGCGCTTCGTCGAAGTGGAAGGGGTTCCGCGGCAGGTTGTTGCCGCGTCGCTTGTCTGGCAGATGGTCTATAAGGATGTCAGTGCAGCGCCCGATCCGGTTGCGGCAGCCGAGGAATGGATGCAGGCCGATCTGGCGCAGCAGCCTGATCTTAGCAGCGGGCCTTGTTTCACTTACGCGCTCTTCAAGGCGGGGCCGGAACTGTTCCTGTGGTATACGCGCGTCCATCATCTGATTATGGACGCGTTCGGTGCGTGGATTGTGGCCCGGCGCCTGGCCGAGGTCTATTCCGCCCTCGCCAAAGGAACACCGGCCGAGTGCAGGCCGCTCGGCTCGCTCGCCGGTGTCGTGGAAGACGATACGGCGTATCGCGTGTCACGGCATTTCCAGGCTGATCGGGACTTCTGGCTGGATGCGATGTCGGGCTGTCCGGAGCCGCCGACGCTCAGCATCGGTGCGTCGCAAGCGGCGGGGCCGTTCCTCCGCAAGGCGGCCTGGCTTCCAGCGGCATCAGTCGCACGGCTCGAGCGGCTTGCGCAGCGGGTGGGCCTGACGTTTCCGCAAATCGTCACGTTGGCCGCAGCAATCCATGTGCATCGCCATACGGGTGCGGAGGAAATCGTGCTTGGTCAATTCATGACCGCGCGGATGTCGCCGCGCACCCGGCAGACCCCAGCGATGTTGCGCAATGTCGTGCCACTTCGCCTGCGGGTGTCCCCTGCCCTGCGTATAGAGGATCTGGCGGTCGCAGTCCGCAAGGGCCTTCGCGCGGCAATGCGGCACCAGCGATACCCCATCGCTGACCTCCGCCGCGATCTGCGCCGCATCGACCGGCCGCTGATCCGGCAATATGTCAGCGTTAGGCCAACCGACTATGACTTTGAGTTCGATGGCTGCCGCGGGACAACTTGCACACTGTCCACCGGTCCGATCGACGACCTGACGATCGATGTTGTTCAGGATACATCGGGGCCCAGCGCGTGGCGTGTCGAGTTCAGCGCCAATCCCAGATTGTACGACAAGACAAGCTTGTCGCTGCTTCAGAGCCGGTTTCTGCAGCTCCTCGCGGCCATGGAAGATCCAGCGGAGCCGGTCGGGCGGCTTGATATTTTGCCGGCGGATGAACGTGAACAGGTCCTGAACTCCTGGAACCGGACATCGGCAGACTACCCGCGGATGCGTCGGGTGCATGAACTGATCGAAGAGCAGGCGCGTCGCACACCAGACCGGACCGCAGTGGTCTGTGGACAGCAACAGCTAACCTACCGGGCGTTGGACGAGGAGGCTGAACGGCTCGCCTCTCACTTGATTTCCCGCGGCGCCGGACCGAATGAGCTTGTGGCCATCCACATGGACCGGTCGCTGGGGATGCTCGTCGGGCTGCTCGGCATTCTGAAGGCCGGCGCCGCGTATGTTCCGCTTGATCCGACCTACCCGGCAGAGCGGCTTGGCTTTGTCCTGGATGATTGCCAGCCGCGGGTCCTGCTGACCGAGAGCAGTCTGTTGGATCGGTTGTCCCCGCGAGGATCGGCCGTCGTCTGCCTGGATGCCCTGCCCGACCAGTCCGGAGACTCGCGGCGAGCGCCTTTCTCAGGCGGACAGCCGGGCCGCGATGTGGCCTGCCTTCTCTACACCTCGGGATCGACCGGACGGCCCAAGGGCGTGCAGGTGCCGCATCGGGCCCTGGTCAATTTTCTGACGGCGATGAAGCACTGTCCGGGGATCGTGCCGGACGACCGGTTGCTAGCCATCACGTCGTTGTCGTTCGATATTGCCGGCCTTGAACTGTTCCTTCCGCTGATTGTTGGTGCGCGGGTTACGATCGCGCCCAGCACGGTTATCGCTGACAGCCGCCAACTCGCCGCGCTGATGAACACGTCCGGCGCGACCATCATGCAGGCGACGCCCGTCACCTGGCGATTGTTGCTAGAGGCTGGGTGGCAGGGCAGCCCGAAGCTAAAAATCTTATGCGGGGGCGAAGCGTGGCCGCCTGAACTGGCCAGCGCGCTGCTGCCGCGCTGCGCGTCGCTCTGGAACATGTATGGGCCGACGGAGACGACGGTGTGGTCGGCCGTTGCGCGCATCGAACAGGGCCAGCGGGTGCTGATCGGGCCGCCCATCGCCAATACGACGTTGTATGTCGTCGATGTAGCGGGGCAACCCTGTCCGATCGGGGTGCCTGGGGAGTTGTTGATCGGCGGCGACGGCGTCGCGCTTGGCTACCTGAACCGGCCAGAACTAACAGCGGAACGCTTCGTGGCAGATCCTTTCGGCAACCAGCCAGGGGCGCGGCTTTACAAGACCGGTGACCTTGTCCGCCGCCTGCCGGATGGCCGTCTGGAGTTTCTTGGGCGGCTGGATCATCAGGTGAAGATCCGAGGGTTCCGGGTTGAACTGGGCGAGATCGAGGCTGTGCTGCGGCTGCATCCGGATGTCGCGGACGCGGTGGTTGTCGCTCGCGAGGAAGACGGCGGGGAACGCCGGCTTGTGGCCTATATGACGGCAAAGGGGCCTCAGCATCCGTCGGTCGGCAGCATGCGCGACCTTCTGCGGCAGAGACTTGCCGGCTACATGATCCCGGCCAGCTTTGTGCCGCTCGACGCTTTCCCGCTGACGCCGAACGGCAAGATCGACCGCAAGGCGTTGCCGGCTCCGGATGACGACATGAGGCGCGGGAACGAACAAACGTTTGCAGTCCCGCGCACGCCCCTGGAGGCGCAGATCGCCGGATTCTGGTGCATGTGCCTGCAACTCGCCCAGGTCGGCATTCATGACAATTTCTTTGACCTGGGCGGCAACTCGCTGTCGATGTTACGGCTAAGCCTGGAGATCGAGCGGGTTACCGGTCAGAACTTTCCTCTGACACGGATCTTCGATGCGCCCACGGTCGCGGAGATGGCAACGTTTCTGAGCGGCGGGAATTCGACCGCCGGCTATTCCCCGCTTGTCGTTATGCGGCGTGGCGCGAGCGGGCCGGCTATCTTCCTGGTGCATACGGTCGGGGGCACCCTCATGCACTTAGATGCAATCGCCAAGGCTATCCCCGGCGATCTACCGATCTATGGCGTGCAGGCAAAGGGCTTCGAAGCCGGTGACGCACCGCATGACCGAGTGGAGGCAATGGCGGACTGCTACGTTGACGCCATCCTCACGGTTCAACCGCGTGGGCCGTATATCCTCGCCGGCATGTGCTTCGGGGGATTGGTCGCGATGGAAATCGCCCGCCGCCTGTCGGCCCGCGGCGAGCGGATCGCCCTGCTGGCCTTCCTCGACACCTACCCGCACCCTGATTACTGGCCCTTGCGCGCGCGCTGGGATTATTTCGTCGTCCGCCGCGCAAGCCAGTCGCTGTCACGGATCAGGAGAGGCGACGGCAGGAGGCTGGCGTTGCATATCGGCAAGTCGCTGACGGTCCGGCTGCGAAAGCTCGTCTCCAGGACGGGGGGAGACAGCGTGCGGCCGCGGGACCTCATCGACCAACCGGCGGATACGGACGCCTCCCCCGCCGTCAGGGCGGTTTTTGATGCTGGAATGGCGGCGCTGCGCCACTACCGCCCTCGTTACTACAAGGAATCATCCGTCAGTTACCTGATGTGCGGGTATCACGACTATCTGCCGGGTGCGCCGATGGCGGTATGGCCTGGGCTGGTCGAAGATTTCAAATCACACGCAGTGCCAATGCACCATTTGATGTCGCCGACGCATCCAGAATACGTGGCCAGTTGGCTGTTCGATGAATTGCAGATGGCGCTTGGCGAGACGGCGGTGTCCCGCACTCCCGAACCTGTTATTCGGTCGGAACGTGCCTTGTCGGACCGTGCCTTAAGCGAGGCGGCGTGAGGGTTTGAACACCGCTGTCCTCGTCGTCTGGCCAATCGCGAGGCGCACAGACCGACGACCGAGTCCGGAGATCCGGGATCAGAACGCGGGTGGCGTTGATCCGTTTCCATGTGCCTGTGGGACAGGGGACAGTTGGCGGGCGTTGCGCTGGCGTTGAAGGAAAGAGCCCTGCGGGGCGGAATTGTTCCGGCTGATCAGCAGGGAAGCTCGCTGTAAGGTCCGGTGAAGACCGGCTATCTTTCCGTTATCGGAATATTACCACTGGCGGCGGCTATTGACGGCCGAGGGCGATACGGCCGGGGCCGAAGGCAACGACCTGCAGGAAGCCGCCGGCCATGCAGAGGTTCTTCATGAACTGAATCTGCTCGAAGGGGTGGTAATGGGCGACCATGGCGGTGGCGATGCACCAGACCGCCAGGATCAGGCCCACCAGGCGTGCTCGGAATCCGACCAGGAATGCCAGACCGCCCCCGAGTTCTATCAGCAGGGTCAGAGCGTACACAGCCCCGACGACCGGCAGGCCCTTGCTGCCAAAATAGGCCATCGTCGCAGCGGGCGCGGTCGCGATTCCGAACCCGGATACGATGAAGATCACGCTCATGAGCAGGCGGCCGAGCAGGCCGATCCAGTCCATGGAGGCCGATTTCATCCGACGATGTCCGTGCCGGCGAAGAAGTAGGCGATCTCGGTGGCGGCGTTTTCCGGGCTGTCGGAGCCGTGCACGGAGTTGGCCTCGATGCTCTCGGCAAACAGTTTCCGGATGGTGCCGTCGGCGGCATTGGCGGGGTTGGTGGCGCCCATGACGTCACGGTAGGCGGCAACCGCGTTGTCCCCTTCCAGGACCTGCACCACGACGGGGCCGGAGATCATGAAGGTCACCAGGTCGCGGAAGAACGGGCGGGCGGCGTGGACGCCGTAGAACGTCTCGGCCTGGGCCTGGGTCATGTGGATGCGCTTCTGGGCGACGATGCGCAGGCCGGCGGCCTCGATCACGGCGTTGACCTTGCCGGTCAGGTTGCGGCGCGTGGCGTCGGGCTTGATGATCGAGAATGTGCGTTCGGTCGCCATGGCGGCCTCCTGTGGAGTGAATGTGGCGGGCTGAGTAGTGGGTTGGGGCTTTCAGGGCAAGGCGGGGTTTGGCGGGAGCGCCAACGAGGGTGGGCAGCCGGATTGCACGGCCGGGCGGGCATGCGTAGAGTTACCGGCCAGTAGGAGGGACCGAACCAATGGATCTTCGCTTCACCCCGGAAGAGCAAGCCTTCCGTCAGGAAGTTCGTACGTTCATTCAAGAGAACCTGCCCGCCGATACGCGGGATCGGATGAAACTGGGTCATCCGCCGCGCAAAGAGGACACGGTGCGGTGGCAGCGGATCCTCAACGCCAAAGGATGGGCGACGTATTCCTGGCCGAAGGAGCATGGCGGGCCGGGTTGGACGGCGATCCAGCGGATGATCTTCCTGGAAGAGAACCTGATGGCTCCGGCGCCGGAGTTGCTGTCGTTCAACATCACCATGCTGGGGCCGGTGCTGCATCAGTTCGGCAGCGAGGAGCAGAAGAAGCGGTTCCTGCCTCGGCTGGCGAATCTGGATGATTGGTGGTGCCAGGGGTTCTCGGAGCCGGGCGCGGGATCGGACCTGGCGTCGCTGAAGACCGCGGCGAAGCTGGACGGCGATCATTACGTGGTCAACGGGTCGAAGATCTGGACCTCGACCGCGCATAACGCCGACTGGTGTTTCCTGCTGGTGCGGACCGATCCGAATGCGCGCAAGCGGCAGGAGGGGATTTCGTTCCTGCTGGTGGACATGAAGACGCCCGGCATCACGGTGCGGCCGATCATTTCGATCGACAATAGTCATCATCTGAACGAGGTGTTCTTCGATGACGTGAAGGTGCCGTTGAACATGCGCGTTCATGCGGAAAACAAGGGGTGGGATGTCGCCAAGTATCTGCTGGGGAATGAGCGGACGGGTATTGCGCGCCTGGGCAAGTCGAAGGAGCGGGTGCGGGCGGCGGTGACGATGGCCAAGCAGGTGAACATGCACGGCCGGCCGCTGATCGACGACCAGATTTTCCGGCAACGGGTTGCTCAGTTGCAGGTGGACATGAAGGCCCTGGAGATCACGCAGTTCCGGGTCGTTTCGGCGTATGACAAGGCGAAGGGCGCCGGCAAGCCCGACCCGCTGTCGTCGGTGCTGAAGGTAAAGGGGACGGAGCTGCTGCAGGCAACCAGCGAGCTGGCGGTGGATGTGTCCGGGCCGATGGCGACGCCGATCTGGGCGGAAGAGCTGGCCGCGATGAACGAGGCCGACGACATGCTGGAGGCGAGCAGCGCCGGGACCGCGGGTTACCTGATGCTGCGGGCTGCCTCGATCTATGGCGGCACGAACGAAATCCAGAAGAACATCCTGACCAAAGCGGTATTGGGGCTGTAATGGACTTTGAACCATCCGACGACCAGCGGCTGCTGGTCGAAAGTGTGACACGTCTTCTGAGCGACAAGTACAGTTTCGCTCAGCGAAAGACATACATGGCGCAGCCTGAGGGCTACTCGCCGGAGATCTGGGCGCAGTTCGCCGAACTGGGGCTGCTCGGATTGCCGTTCGCCGAGGAATACGGGGGGTTCGGCGGCGGCGCTCAGGAAGTGATGCTGGTCATGCAGGCATTCGGTCGGGTGCTGGTGCTGGAGCCGTATCTGCCGACGGTGGTGCTGTGCGGGACAGCGATCAGTGCCGCGGGGACGGCGGACCAGAAGCGCGTGCTGCTGCCGCAGATCGCCGAGGGCGCGTTGAAGATGGCGTTCGCCCATGGCGAGCGGCAGGCTCGGTATGACCTGAACGATGTCGTGACGACGGCGAAGCGGAACGGCAAGGGCTGGGTGCTGGAAGGATCCAAAACGGTCGTTTCGCACGGCGAGGCGGCGGACAAGATCATCGTCAGCGCTCGGACAAGCGGTGATCGTTACGATGAGGAGGGTATCACGCTGTTCATTGTTGATGCGGACTCCGCTGGGCTGGCGCGGCGTGGTTATCAGAGCCGGGATGATTCGCGGGCGGCGGACATTTCATTCTCGAACGTGTCGGTGCCGGATGGGAATGTCCTGGGCGAGGTCGGGAAGGGTTTTCCGATCATCCGCCGGATTGTCGAGGCGGGCATTGCCGCTACTGCCGCGGAGACGGTTGGGGCGATGGAAGCGATGAACGAGATGACGCTGGAATACAGCAAGACCCGCGTTCAGTTCGGCAATCCGATCGGGACATACCAGGTGGTGCAGCACCGGATGGCGGACATGTTCATGACTCAGGAGACGGGCCGCAGCATGGCGATGCTGGCGACTATGTCGATCGATAATACGGATGAGGAAGCGCGGACGCGGGACCTCGCGATGGCGAAGGTCGGGATTGGTCAGGCTGGGCGGTATGTCTCGCAGAGTGCTGTGCAGATGCACGGTGGGATCGGCATGACCGAGGAGTATGCCGTCGGGCACTACTTCCGGCGGTGCATGGTGATCGAGCGGCTGTGGGGCGATCCGGCTTACTATCTTGCGAAGCTGGCGGATGAGGTAGGGTAGATCGAGCGCCGAATTCAAAACTGTTTCAACAGCCGATCAATATAATCGAGTTCCTCGCGCGGGCGCTCCTGCTCCGCGCCACGCCGCCGTAGTTCCTCCTGGATCGCCTTAGTCCGCTGACGCTCGCGTTCCTCCGGTACTTCCACATCGGCGTTGTCGGTTGAGTTGCCTTGGGCCGAGCGGCCGAGCGGGTCGCGGCCGCTGGGGTCGGCGCGGTCTGGGGAGCCGGGGATGGGGCCGGTGCCGCGGCCGTCGGCGCTCTGGCCGCCGGGCATCATCATGCCCATGCCTTCCGATCCGTCCTCGTCGCCGTCGTCGCCCTGGCCGGGCTGGCGGCCGAACTGTTGAGCCATCGTCTGGCCCATCTCGCGGGCGCCTTTTTGCAGCGCGGCGATGGCCGATTGCTGGGATTGCCCGGCTTGCGCGTCATCGCCCTGACCCAGGCGGTTGATGGCGTCGCGCATGGCCTGATCCGCGTCGCCCAGGCTGGGAGGCATCTGGCCGGTCAGGTCGCTGAACTGCTGCATCAGTTCGCCCAGGGCGCGGCGCAGCGCCTGCTGGACGCGTCGATCGGCCTCGCGTTCTGCCGCCGGGTCGGTCGGCTGGGGTGCGCCAGGCCCGGCGTTCTCTTCGTTGCGGTGCTGGGCGTGGTCGAGCAGCCCGGCCTCCCGCCCGACCATGTCCTGCACGGCGCCCATCTGCTGCTTGCCGCGCTTGCGCTGACCGTTGGCCTGCTTGCTGTCGCCTGGCTGAGTCCGGGCGTTGCGGAGGCGGTCGAGGAGCTTTTCGAGTTCGGCCATTTGCTGTTGGGCGTCCTGCATGCGGCCCTCGCGCGCCGCCTGTTCGGCCTGCTGCGCCAGCTTGTCGAGGTCACGGTTGGACATTCGCGCGGCGTTGGGGTCGAACGGGGCGAGTTGGTTGTTGCGCTGGGCTTCCTCGGCCAGGGCCTGCATGTGGCGGTCGATTGCCTCCCGCAGTTCCTGCAGTCGCTTTTCCAGGGCCTGGCGGTTGGCGTCAGTGGGCTGTTGGGTGGCCTTATCCAGGGCGTCGCGGGCGGCCTGACGGGCTTCCTCCAGCTGGCGGGCGCTTTGTTCGGTCTGGCCTTCCTCCATGTGCAACGCGAGTTCCCACATGGCGGACTGCGCCTGCGGCACGGCGGAGGGGGCCTGGTTGCGCACCAGCAGGTAGTAGATCGAGGACAGGTTCAGGAAAGCGCCGATGTCGCCGTTGAACAGGCCGGGCTGCTGCATCAGGCCGTCCAGGGCGGCGAGCGGATCAGCGCGATTGTCCGGGTTGCGGCTGAGCGCCTTGCGCATCGCGACCAGCAGCTGGGCGATCGGGTTGTGGAACGGGCGTTCCGGAAGGTCGAAGCTGACGTCGGAGCTGGTGCCGGTCTGGTTGGCGGCGTCATGGGCGATCAGATGGGCGGTCACCGGCAGGCCGGCCCAGGGGTGGGACGTCAGGTCCTGCAGGTTCACCCCATGGGCTGACCTCGGCGAGCCGCCCGGCAGCGGGACCGACACGATCAGCGGGGGGGCGTTCGGACGCTCCTTGAGCCGCAGCTCAGCTTGCAGGTTCACCACGCCGTAGTCGTCGGCCACCTGCCATGGCAGCCGGGTCTGCTGGCTGGCGGGCTGGCGGCCGGGGTTGTCGCCCCATTCGGCAACCGGCGGCTCGTCCGCGACAACCGTCAGGGTCCAGGCGGCGAGTGTCTTGCCGTCGCGGTGCACGGTCAGCAGCCCGCCTCGGGCAAGATCGCGTTCGGCCTGGAAACTGGTATTGTCCAGTGCGGCGAAGCGAGCGGTGCGGTCGTCCAGCGACAAGGTGGGCACGCTGTCTCCCCCGGAGACGTTCACGGTCAGATGGGAGCCGGCAGGAACCGACACGGGGCCACCCTGCGGCTTGAGGAACAACGGCGCGACCCGGGTATAGGCGGGGGCAGTGATCCAGGCCTGCAGTTCGGTTGGCTGCGCGCTTGCCGTTTCCGGCATGGCGGGTGAAACGGCGGCCAGCAATCGGGCGGGCGCGTCCAG
The DNA here is from genome assembly GCA_963819005.1 of uncultured Pseudomonadota bacterium. Lineage (GTDB taxonomy): Bacteria > Pseudomonadota > Alphaproteobacteria > Acetobacterales > Acetobacteraceae > Rhodopila. Next base: position 389,676 of record CAWFUL010000015.1, on the reverse strand, counting down.
GCCCGCGATGATCAGAGTGGCAAGCAGGGTGAGCAGCAGGCCATAGCGCAACGCGCGCGGATCTTTGCGGGCCAGGCCGGGGCTGGGCAACCCGACCCTCAGCCGACCGATCTGCGCCCGAGCCCGGGCGGCGTGGGCCTGCCAGACGGCCTGGCTGACCTCGTCGCCACCAGCCGGGCGGTCGGCCAGGACCGACAGGGGACGGTGGGCAAGGCCGGAGCTGGTTTCCAGCCGGCGGTCGGCGGTTCGGGAATCCGGCAGGCGGATGTGACGCAAGCCGCGGCTGGTCAGAAAGACGATCCCGAGAGCGACGGCGGCCAGAAGCGCCCAGTGCAGAAGCGGTGGCAGTAAGGGCGGCAGACCCAGGAAGGCGGCGCAGAGAAACACGCCGATGAGGCCGGCAGCGGGCCAGAGGGCGGGCCACAGCGCCTCGAACAGGATGGTGGCCTGGGCCTGGAGGCGGCGGCCGGACAGACGCCGGCGGAAAGGCGTCTGATCGTCGCTCATGCTGGCAGGCGCTCCCGTTCCCACAGGGCTTCGATCGGCTGGCGGTCGCGGATCACGGACCACCGGCCATTATCCACCCAGGCCTCGGCCGCGAGGGGGCGGGCGTTGTAGGTTGAGCTCATGACCGCACCATAGGCGCCGGCGTCGAGGATCGCCACGCGCGCGTTGGGGGTCAGCGGCGGAAGATCGCGGACGCGGGCGAAGGTGTCGCCGCTTTCGCAGACCGGGCCGACGATGGTGGCGGGGGTGGTGGGGGCGATGGCGTCGGTGGCGGAGACCGGGATGATGCCGTGCCAGGCGTCGTACATGGCGGGGCGGACGAGGTCGTTCATCGCGGCGTCCAGCACGACGAAGCGCATGCCTGGGGTGTTTTTCACCAGGACGATGGAGGCCAGAAGCACGGTGGCGGGGCCGACGAGCCAGCGGCCGGGCTCGATGGCGAGGCGGACGTCGAGGTTATGGAAGGCGGACTTGATGGCGCCGGCGAGGCCCGCGGGGGTGGGGACGGGTTCGTTGCGGTATGGGATGCCGAGGCCGCCGCCGCAGTCCATGGTGGCGACTTGCAGGCCCTGCTCGCGCAGGGTGGTGATGAGGCCGGCGAGGCGGGCGAAGGCGGCGCGGAAGGGTGCGAGGGTGGTGATCTGGCTGCCGATGTGGGTGGCGAGGCCGATGGGGCGGATACCTGGCAGGGTGGCGGCATGGCGGTAGAGCGCGGCGGCTTCGTCGTAGGCGATGCCGAATTTGTCGGTGGCTCGGCCGGTGCTGATCTTGTCGTTGGTGCCGGCGTCGATGTCGGGGTTGACGCGGAGCGCGACGCGGGCCTGGCGGTTGAGGCTCTGGGCGATGGTGGAGATGGTTGCCAGTTCCTCGGCACTTTCGACGTTGATCTGGCCGATGTCGTGTTCGAGGGCGAGGCGGATTTCGGCTGGGGATTTGCCGACGCCGGAGTAGACGACGCGGCTGGGCGGGAAGCCGGCGTGGAGGACTTTGCGGAGTTCCCCACCGCTGACGACGTCGGCGCCGGCGCCAAGACGGGCGAACAGGTCGAGCGTGGCGCGGTTGTCGTTGGCCTTGACGGCGTAGTGCGGGTGAACATCGAGGCCGGCGTTGGACATAGCGGCGGTCAGGGAGGCGTAGCGGGCGCGCAGGGTGGCGGCGGAGGTGACCCAGGTGGGGGTGCCGATGGCCTCGGCGATGGCGGCGAGGGGGACGCCGTCGATCAGCAACCCGTCCATGGCGTCGTGTTTCAGCCAGGGCCGAAGGGCGAGCAGTTCCAGGATGGACGGGTCGTCCGCGGGGTCGATCGGGTCGGATGGGGATGCCATCGGGTCAGGTTAGCGCGGCTTGGGGGCGCGTGGGAACTGAATGATTGGCTGGGGCATAGGGGTCGGTGGCGGTGGTGGCTTACCTCGCACGCGCGGCTCCACTCGGCGAAGTGTTGTGGGATTGTTCCAGGTCGAGTCACGTTACCGATTTGCTAACCGAACATCACCACGCTGCGCACCGTCTCGCCGCGTTTCAGGGCGGTGAAGCCTTCGTTGATCTGATCCAGGCTTATGCGGGCGGAGATCATTTCGTCCAGTTTCAGTTTGCCGTCGAGGTAGGCGCGGGCGAGCAGCGGGAAATCCTGGGCGGGTTTGGCGCCGCCGTAGCTGCTGCGGGTGATACGTTTCTCCTGCATCAGGCTGCCCCAGCGGAATGCGACCTCGTCATTCACGGCGACCTTGCCGAGCCAGACGATTTGGCCGCCGGGGCGGACGGCTTCGCCGGAGAGGCGGAAGGTTTCGGGGCGGCCGGCGGCCTCGATGACGACGTCCGCACCTCGGGAGTCGGTTAGCGAGCGGGCCAGGTCGGGGGCTTCGGCTGGGTCGCAGGCGTGGGTGGCGCCGATCGCCTGGGCGAGCTGGCGGCGGGCTGGGTTGGGGTCGACGGCGATGATCGTTGCGGCTCCGGCCATCGCGCAGCCCTGGATGGCGGACAGGCCGACGGCGCCGCAGCCGATGACCATGGCGGTGTCGCCCCAGCGGAGGTCGGCAATGCGGGTCGCGGCCCCTACCCCGGTCATGACGCCGCAGCCGATCAGCGCCGCCGCGTCGAACGGCATCGTGGCGGGGAGCTTGATGGCGGCTTGTTCGGGGACGACGCAGTATTCAGCGAAGCCGCCGAGATACATCAACTGGTGGACGGGGGCGGCATCGCACCTCAGGCGGGGTTCGCCGTCGAAGTGGAAGGCTTTCGGGCCGTTGGTCAGGAACTGGCGGCATAGGATGGGCTGGGCGCGGTCGCAGTAGAAGCAGGCGCCGCAGTGTGGGTTCCAGGACAGGACGACCCGGTCTCCCCGCGTGAGGGTCGTGACGTTGGGGCCGATATCGGCGATCTCGCCGGCGGCTTCGTGGCCGAGGACGGCGGGGAGCGGGACGGCGAGGGCGCCTTCTATCGCCTCGAGGTCGGTGTGGCAGAGGCTGGCGGCGCGGATGCGGACCAGGACGTCGCCGGGGGCCAGGGGGCCGACCTCAATCGTTTCGATGGTCATTGGGATGTTGGTCTGGCGTAGTATGGCGGCTTGGGCTTGCGGCATGGCCAGGTCCCTCCTGGGTGGGAGGGTAGCATGGCTGGGGCGGCGGCGGCCATGTTGATTGCGCACCGTTTGCAGGGTGTGAAGCGGCGCACAGCGGCGGGGTCGCGGTGGGGAATAGTCTGGTTGGCGGCGGTTTCAACGGGCAGACTGAGCTAGCCGCCCTGCCGTCGTGCCATGCGGAGGAAAGTATAATGCAATATCGGAATGAAAACAGCGTCGACGTCCAGGAGCTGTCGCACGAGGAGCTGGATCAGGTCTCTGGCGGCTTCCTGTTCCTGGTTGTTCTGGCGGCGGTCGCGCTAGGCGGCTGCCTGGCTGACTGCGGGCATCCGCCGGTTCAGCATCCTTAGTTTTGGGGTGCGCGTGCGGCCGGTCATGGTGGGGTGCCGTGGCCGGCCCCATGGCGTGCGCCAATGGCCGACCCGGCCGGGGACTGAAGCATCTGGTCATTACCAGCAAATATTTTGGGCCTTTCCGGCAACAACCTTGCTGTTTCCTGAGAAACGGCCGTGCCATGTCGCTTAGATTTCGGCTGGCTTTGAATGGTGGTTTGTCGCAAGATCGGAACGGAAGCCGTCGCCCCAGTAGACCGGCAGATTTGCGCTGTTTGCCACCGCCCGGTTCGACGGCAGCAATTCCGGGAACGCGGACCCAGGTCGACAACACGCCATAAGGCGGATTCGTGCGGACCCGGACAGCCGCGGACTAGCCAGCGTCCCCGAAGGGCGGTTTCGCCCAACGGGCAATTCATGATCCGGCTTACATTTTCTGGGTGCCAACATCTCCGAAACTCTGACATGGAGCGAAGTTGAGCATCCGGCACGCGGGTGGACATCAGAATTGGTCGATGACGACATACGCCCGCAATCGATGGTAGGATCGCCGGAAATTAGGAGAGTCTCGTGCCGCAGCGCCAGATGCTGCCGCCAATTCTGGCGCGTCGTGGCGCCGCCGGTTTTTGGCTTGCCGTTGTCCTGACCGGCGCCGGCGCCGGCTTGGCGGCGGCCGCGCTGACAGGTCTGCTGGAAGCCGTGCAGAAACTGGTATGGGGCGGTAACGGGCTGGACGTGCTGCAGGCGGCAACCGACGCTCCACCGTGGCGCCATCTCGCGGCGCTGGCCGGGGCGGGACTGGTGACCGCGGCGGGACAATTGCTTCTCACCCGGCTATCGAGCGGCAACGGGATCGACATCACGGCGGCGATCTGGTTCCAGGCTGGACGCCTGCCTGCGTTGCGCACGCTTGGCAGCGCGATCCTCTCCGTCATCATTGTCGGCATGGGGACGGCGCTTGGGCGCGAAGGCGCACCCAAGCAGGCCGGCGCGGTGATCGCAAATGTGTTATCGGATCAGGTCAGACTGTCGGACGAGCAACGACGGCTGCTGGTTGCATGCGGTGCAGGCGCCGGGATGGCCGCAGCCTATGGTGTGCCACTCGGGGGCGCGCTTTTTTCGCTTGAGGTTTTGCGGGGAGCGTTGGCGCTTCGGTTCGTGCTGCCATCCCTGCTTACCGCCCTTGTCGCGACCGGCGTGTCGTGGGTGTTTCTGCCGGACATGGCGACTTATGTCATTCCGGTCTACAAAAGTTCGGTTTCGAGCCTCGTCTGGGCGCTTATAGCGGGACCGGGCGTGGGCCTGGTTTCGGTCGTCTACGTCCGCGCCGTGGCATGGGCGGATGCTCACAAGCCTTCCGGTTGGCGCCGGGTCCTGGCGCCGATCGTGGTGCTGGGTTTGCTGGGCGCGGCATCCATTCCGTTCCCGCAATTGCTGGGCAACGGGCGGGATGTGGCACAGCTGGCGTTCACCGGGCAACTGAGCCCGCTTCTTCTCGGGTCGCTGTTTCTGTTGCGCCCGTTGGCGACAGTGTCTTGTCTTGGCAGCGGCGCGCCAGGGGGGCTCTTCACGCCATCGCTGGCGATCGGTGCGATGCTCGGCGGTCTTCTGGGCGTGCCTTGGTCTTGGCTCTGGCCCGGCGTGCCGCCGGGATTGTTTGCCTTGGCGGGCGCCGCCGCGATGCTTGCGGCCACGACGCAGGGCCCGATCTCGGCCATCGTCCTGATGATGGAGCTGACCGGGTTCGCCCGAGCCGCTGTGCTGCCGGTTTTGCTGGCCGTGACGACAGCGACGCTGATTGCGCGTACCATCGAGCCGCGATCGATTTACGATGCCCGTTTGAGCAACGCCCAGGTCCGTGACCGGCAACGCTCGCGTGACCGTGCCATGGAGGAGTCTCCGATATGACTTATGAGCCGGAACTGCCGCGGACTGTGGCAGACGAGGGAAGGATTTCTTTCCTGAGCGGCCTGCCTCGGGAGGATTGTCCCTATCCGCCCGGGTCGGAGGACCGCGAAAAATGGCTATTGGGTTGGGACCGGGCCGCTGCCAGGGAAAGGTAGCTGGCATCACGTTTGGCGCCGCGTGCCGGACGGTGCCCCGTGGGAATGGCGGCTAACGTTCCACTCGGCTGCGAGGCGGTGGGACCGGTTGGCCAACTTCAGCCGAAGCCGAGTGGTGCCTCATCGCGGGACTGGTTCGACCAAGTCACGGTTACGGGACGTTACTCCTTCATCGGTTCGGCGGTGTTGCGAACATCTGCGGGTGGTGATGCCGCGCGCACTCGTGCGGCGGGCGTCAGGCAGCGGAGTTGGCGGCCAAGAGCCGTGCAGCCAGTTCGGGTGGTGCAGGCAGCAGCCACAAGCCAGCCCGACGGCGCAGCCGACCACCGTGTCGATGAAGCCGGCGGCTATCAGCGAACCGGGGACACCGTGGAAACCGGTCGGCCGGTAAAGCGCATAGCCCGCGACTGCGGCTTTGGGTCGGAAGAATCGATGCGCCGCAGCTTTATCCGGGTTCTCGCCGTGCCGCCGCAAGTCTACCGGGAGCGGTTTCCGGTCTGACTATGGCCCCTTGCGCCGCATCCCGCTTCGTCCGTGCCGCTTCGATGGATCATATCCTCCACCGCCCGGTCCCATCGGCTTGGGCGTGTTGTCCCGCTTCGGCCGCAGCGACGCGCTTGGCATCGGCGGCTCGGGCAGGCCGAGTTCCAATGCTTCCAGCCGCTTGATCTCGTCGCGCAGCCGCGCCGCCTGCTCAAATTCCAGGTCCGCGGCAGCCGCCCGCATCCGCTTTTCCAGATCGGTGATCGACGCTTTCAGGTCCTTCCCGACGAACTCCGTCGGACCGGTATCCCTGACCGGCGCGATCGTGACGTAATCCTGTTCGAAAACGCTCTCCAGCACCTTGCCGATCTGCTTGCGGATCGTCATGGGCGTGATGCCGTTCGCCTCGTTCCAGCTACGCTGCTTGTTGCGCCGCCGCTCCGTCTCCTCGATGGCAGACCGTAACGACCGTGTCATCGTGTCCGCGTAAAGCACCACCCGCCCATCGATGTTCCGCGCCGCGCGGCCGATCGTCTGGATCAACGATGTCTGAGAGCGGAGGAATCCTTCTTTGTCCGCATCCAGAATAGCGACCAGCGCGCATTCGGGGATATCGAGTCCCTCACGCAAGAGGTTGATCCCGACCAGCACGTCGAACACCCCCAATCGTAGATCGCGGATGATCTCGATACGCTCCAGCGTGTCGATGTCCGAGTGCAGGTAGCGCACCTTGATTGCGTGTTCGGTCAGGTAATCCGTCAGGTCCTCTGCCATCCGCTTGGTCAAGGTCGTTACCAGGACGCGTCCACCCTTGGCCGCCACCGCCTTGCATTCGCCCAGCAGATCATCGACCTGATGTTCCACCGGGCGAACCTCGGTCACCGGGTCGATCAGCCCGGTCGGCCGGATCACCTGCTCAGCGAACACGCCGGCGGTCCGCTCCATCTCCCACGGCCCAGGTGTGGCCGATACGAACACCGATAATGGCCGGAACCGTTCCCACTCCTCGAACTTCAGCGGGCGGTTGTCGGTGCACGATGGCAAACGGAATCCGAACTCCGCCAGGACGCTCTTGCGGTTGAAGTCGCCTTTGAACATCCCGCCGATCTGCGGCACCGTCACGTGGCTTTCGTCGACAATCAGCAGGGCATTTTCCGGCAGATATTCGAACAGAGTCGGCGGCGGATCCCCCGGCCGGCGCCCGGTCAGATAACGGGAGTAGTTCTCGATCGACTTGCACGAGCCGGTCGTCTCGATCATTTCCAGGTCGAACGTCGTCCGTTGCTCCAGCCGCTGCGCCTCCAGCAGTTTCCCCTGCGCGTTCAGTTCCGCCAGCCGCTCTTTCAGTTCGACCTTGATGTCCCGGATGGCTTGGGTCAGCGTCGGCCGGGGCGTCACGTAGTGGCTGTTGGCGTAGACGGTGATTTCCTTGAGGTCAGCGGTTTTCTCACCGGTCAGCGGGTCGAACTCGTGGACCGATTCGATCTCATCGCCGAACAGGGTAATGCGCCAGGCGCGGTCTTCGTAATGGCTGGGGAAGATATCGACGATCTCCCCACGCAGGCGGAATGACCCGCGCTGGAAGGCGGTGTCGTTGCGCCGATACTGCAGGTCCACCAACGCCTTCGCCAGGCGGTCGCGGTCGATGCGCCCCCCGACCTCAAGCTTTGCCACCATCTTGGCGTAGGATTCGACCGATCCGATACCGTAGATGCATGATACCGAGGCGACCACGACGACGTCGTTCCGCTCCAGCAGGGCCTGTGTTGCGGCGTGACGCATGCGGTCGATCTGCTCGTTTATCTGCGAGTCTTTCTCGATATACGTATCGGTGCGCGGCACGTACGCTTCCGGCTGATAGTAGTCGTAGTAACTCACGAAGTATTCGACTGCATTATCGGGAAAGAAGCTCTTCATTTCCCCATAAAGTTGCGCCGCCAGTGTCTTGTTCGGCGCAAGGATCAGGGTCGGCTTCTGCACTGCCTCGATTACCTTGGCCATCGTAAAGGTCTTGCCCGACCCGGTCACGCCCAGCAGTACCTGGTCGCGTTCGTCCGCGTGCACGCCGCGCACCAGTTCGGTGATCGCCGTCGGCTGGTCGCCGGCCGGCTCATACTCCGACACGACCCGCAGGCTCCGTGTCATCGGCCGCGGGGCCTGCTTCTGCGGCATAAACAGCGCGGGCGGCGGGCGGATCAGCGTTTCGGACATACGGGGCACTCCTCGCCCCAAAACATGGAGTGCTGAACGCCCTCCGTCGAGGGGGGTTGATCAGCGAACCCGGACGCGCGGTTTAACTCTGCCCCCAGCCATCCAGGTCCGCAACGCGGCCTTGATCGCTCGGCGGGTGTCAAACAAAAACGTATGCAGGTCGGTAACGCGAAGCCGCGACCGCTGTCGCCAGAGGTGGATGACCAGCCCGCCCCGCCGCCGCCAGGCGAGCTCCCGTTGTGCCCGAGCTGTTTGCTGCTGATCGCGCCAAGGGAAATGGCGGGGGATAGGCGCCGGCGTAGGCACAAGATCGAAAATCAGCACATAGGCCAGGCGATCACGCGATGACACGTTGGGTCCAGCGCCGTGGACTGTCCGCTGCGTGTGGATGACGCATCCGCCGGTTGGCAGTGGGCATGATACCGCGGCCCGTGTGTCCAATTTGCCGGCGCACTCCAGCGCGTGAATCCGCCAGTCGCCGCCCGGCGGGTGGTGCGGAAGCACCTCTTCTTTATGAGAACCTGGAATGTACGCCATGCAGCCGTTCGCTTCATCCGTCGGCTGCAATGCAAGCCAGAAGCTGATCTCGTGATATTCGAATTTCGGGTCCTGGAATGCTTCGTCCTGGTGCCAGGGAGTCGCCTCGCCGATCCACGCCGGCTTCATCAGTGAAATATCGGCCTTGAAGCGGACATCCTTGCCCAGCAGCTGCTCCGCGAGGCTCTGAGCGGTGCGGTAGAACTCTGTCTTCATAAGGTCGGGGGCAAACGACCGAGGATGCAGGATCTGCGGGAAGCGTTTCGGTCCGGTGCCGTCGTCCGGCCCCATGGCGTCGAATAACGCACCCTCCCGGAAACCGATATTTTTTCGGTGAAGTGCCATCAGGGTGCTGCGAATCTTCTCGACGTCGGGTTCGGCCAGCGCGGGATCGAACGCGAGAAAGCCGTCCTTTTCGAACTGTTCGACCTGCTTTGCATCGAGACGCTTCAGCATGGCAGACGGCCTTTGCTTGGGGATCGAAAATACAACTCACTTGGACACCGCTTTACTTAACAAATTTCGTGATGCAGCGTCCAATCACGACATGTACAGAAGAGGCACCGATTTGGTTGCTTGGGAGCGAAAATTGGCATTCCGATGATAAATATTTCGCGATACCCGGAGTTACGATTTGAAATGATAACGGTTCTACTCGCCCAATGGTTATCCTAACCGACAACTTCCACTATCAGAACGCCAGATGATCCCCTGGCGCTAGGCCCGAAAAGAAGTTTCTACCTGGGATTGTTTGGTTTCTGGTATGCCCCCCTCACGACAACGCGAGATGAGGACGCAAGTCCGGCCAGGTCCATGGGTTTGTTGATGGCCCGCTGCGACGATCGGCCGGATGGGAGCCACGACGAATGGTTAATCTATCGAAAACCACGACAGGCACTGTTCTGTTGGCCCTGGACGCGGCCCTTGTCGTCCTGGCGTGGCCAACCGTCCTTCTGGTAGCAAGTCAGCATTTCGCCCCGCTGCCGCTTGGCCTCCGCGGCGGGATCTATGCGGGATTCGATCTGCTGCTGCTCTTCGCAATGGGCTTGTACCGCCGCGATGCAATCCTGGAGACGACGCGCTCCCTGGGCCGGGTGCCATTGGTCGTCGGCATGGGCGCAGGTTTGGCGGCGGCAACGATCGCCGCGATGCCGCTGTTTACCCGGCAGGATGTGCCAAGCGGGGGCGCCGACCAGACATTGTTGTTCGCCCTCGCCGCTGTTTCATTCACTCTGTGTGCTTTCGTCGCCAGGGCGGTTCTGCAATTGCTGCTGCGCCGGCGTGTGTTGCGCCGCCGCCTGCTGATCGTCGGCGCCGGCCAACGCGCCTGGGACCTGATGCTGATGCTTGGGCGCGAGGGCAGCAGCCTGCACGACGACGTTACACTTCTGCATCATCCTTCGCTCGGTGCCATCGACCCCCGCCTGATCGAGGAACGTCCCGATCAGATTGTTCGGGCTGACGCTTTTGACGTCGCCGGCATCGCCGCGGATTGTGGCGCGGACATCGTTATCGTCGCACCCGATGAACGCCGCGGGATGGACCTTCAGCGCCTGCTGGAATGTAAGAAGGCCGGCTTTCCTGTCGTGCAGTACCTGACGTTCGTGGAGAAGGAGATCCGCCGCATCGACCTCAAGCGGATGGAACTCAGTTGGCTGGTCTACACCGAGGGGTTCACCTTCGGCACCCTGGATCGTTTTTTGAAGCGGGTGTTCGATCTTGGGGTCAGTTCGTTTGTGCTGCTGGTCACCGCGCCGCTGATCGTTGCTGGCATTGCCGCGATCCGGTGGGAGGGGCGAGGTCCGGTCTTCTATCGCCAGGAAAGGGTCACGCGTGACGGCCGGGTGTTCTGGATCATGAAGTTGCGGACCATGCGGACGGACGCCGAGGCACAGGGCGCGGTCTGGGCGATGCAGAAAGACAATCGGATTACTCGCGCCGGGACGTTTCTGCGGCGCACGCGCATCGACGAACTGCCTCAGTTGGTGAACATTCTGCGCGGTGAGATGTCATTCGTCGGCCCGCGGCCGGAGCGCCCGATGTTCGTCGCCGAGCTCGCCAGCCAGATTCCGCTGTATAACGAACGGCACATGGTGAAGGCGGGCCTGACCGGCTGGGCGCAGATCAACTATCCCTATGGCGCCTCGATCGACGATGCGCGGTCTAAGCTGAGCTACGACCTGTACTACGTGAAGAATTTCTCCATCCTGTTCGACTTCGTCATTCTCATGCAGACGTTGCGTGTGGTGCTGTGGCCGAGCGGGGTGCGTTGATGCGCGCGCGGGTCAGCAGGAACAGCGCGATCATCAGATTTCCGCCATTCCAGACCACTCCGTTGGTAAAGGCCGCCCGGTAGCTGCCGGTGGCGTCGAAAATCATTCCGGACATCCAGCCGCCCAGCGCCATGCCCAGAAGGGTCATCATCATCACAAGTCCGACCCGCGCCCCTGCCTGGTGGGCCGGGAAGTTCTCCCGGATGATGATGGCGTAGCTTGGCACCAACCCGCCCTGGAACAGGCCAAACAGGATCGCGATCATGTAGAGGGACGGAAGGCTGGTGAAGAACAGGTACAGCGACAGGGCCGTCATCTGCGCGGCGGATCCGATCAGCAACGTCACCAGGCCGCCAAGCCGATCGGCGATGAAGCCGGAACCGACCCGGCTGACGATGCCGAAGCCGGTCATCAACGACAGCATCAGCGCCCCGGCCTGCCCGCCATACCCAAGGTCGCCACAGTAAGCGACAATATGGACCTGAGGCATCGACATCGCGACGCAGCAGGCCAGTCCGGCGACTGCCAGCAGAGTCTGCAAGGCCCTTGGCGGCAGATTTATACGGCGATTCACAGCCACTACCGGCGGTGCCCCGGCCCGGCGTTGCGGCGATCTGGCGCGGAGGAAAACTGTCAGCGGCAGCATGGCGCAGACGCAGATCGCGCCCACGACCATATGGGTCGTACGCCAGCCGTGCATGCGGATCATCCACTCGATGAACGGCGGCCACGCGGCCCCGGCGACGTAGTTGCCGGATGCGCACAATGCCACCGCGATCCCCCGCCGCTTCTCGAACCAGTGCGAGATGTCCGCCAGCAATGGCGCGAAGGTCGCCGCTGTCCCAAGCAGTCCGATGAAAACGCCGTAGCTGGCGGCAAACTGCCAGAGGCTGCCCGACATCGACGCTAAAAGATTACCGATGCCGAGGGAGACGGCGCCGATCACGACCGGCAGGATGATGCCGACGCGGTCCGCCAAGCGGCCCATCACGACGCCGCCGACGCCGAACCCGATCATCGTCAGGGTGAACGGCAGCGACGCCGCCGCTCGGTCAGCGCCAAAATCCGCCTGCACCGCGGGCAAGGACACAACGACCGACCACATGCCGACGCCACCAAGCGCGGACAGCAGCACGGACACGCCCAGCCGGAACCAGGCGTAGCCGGAGTCGATTTCGCGCCGCATCAGGTCTTCTCGAAGTCGATCCGCTCCACGACCGGCAGGCCCAGCAGGTACCGGCGCAGGCAGTCCAACCCCAGCTCGACCGCGCCGAGGCGCACCCATTCGCGGCCGCCCAGGATGCGGGACCGGCGAAATTCCATGCGCGTTCCGTCGGTGATGGCAATGAAGATGCTGCCGCCGAGGTCGATCCGATCGGCGCCTTCGTCCAGCACCGTCAGCACGATAAGCGCGTGTGACGCGCCGGTTTTCTCCCGCGCTGCCCGCGCCACGGCTTCGGCGGTGTCCTGGTCAAGTTCCGGCGGCAGCGAGACGTCGAACAACCGGTCGAGGTGACGCGCGACCGTGCCGTGACGGAACACTTTTTCGGCGCCCGGCAGGTGGGCGATGCGCGCGGCGATCTGGCCGCCCGTAAAGGTCTCGACCACCGTCAGCGTCGCGTCACGCCTTGCCAGTTCGCTGAGGACGACGCCTTCCAGCGTCTGGTCGTCCTCGGCAATGATGAAGTTGCCCAGGCGCTTCTTCACCTCGGCGATGATCGGCGCAAGCTTGCGGTTCACGTCGTCCATATCGGTGCCGCGCACGGTCAGTTTGGTCTCGATCTGCGGGTAGTGCGCGCGGAACCCCAGTTTCACGCCGCCGGCTGGGTCCAGCGCTTCGACTCCCTTCAGCAACTCGTCGATGTGGGATTCGCCCAGGCCGTAGCCGTGGAAGCGCTTCAGGTGGATCGACGCAGGCGCGCCGGTGCGGGCCAGGATGCGCGGGATCACCTGCTCCTCCAGCATGCGGCGAAGCTCGCGCGGCACGCCGGGCGTGAAGAAGAAGCGCGCCTTGCCGAGGTCCATCGCGAAGCCGCAGGCGGTGCCGATCGGGTTGTCGATCATCTCCGCGGTCGCCGGCAGCATCGCCTGCTTGACGTTATTCGGGGGCATGGTGCGCATGCGCCGCGTGAAGAAATCCTCCATCCGCTTCAGCCAGTCCTCGTGCAGCACAAGCTCGACGCCAGCGGCCTGAGCGGCGATCTCCTGCGACAGGTCGTCCACCGTGGGGCCGAGCCCGCCGTTAACGATCACCGCGTCCGCGCGTGTGGCGGCAAGCTGGAACGCGGCCAGCAGCGAGGCGCGGTCGTCACCGACGGTCGTGCCCCATTCCACCGCGAGGCCGACGTCTTCCAGCTTCTGTGCCATGTAGGAGTAGTTGGTATTGACGATCTTGCCAGTCAGCACCTCGTCGCCGGTGCAGATGATCTCGATGCGCATGACGTTTCCTTCTGTTGGAGCGCAGATTAGGGGAACGCGCGGCCTGGGCAAGCGCGGCGACCCCAGCGTCATGGACAACAGGTGCCAGACCCAACCGTGATCCGGGCGTGACCATTTGGCCAGCATCCGGGATGGACCGTCCCGCACCTCCCGATCGTGCTTCATTTATCAGCCGCTTCGCGCTAGTACTTGAACCGATTCGGGAGGCTGAGCAGACCCCATGGCCACGCGCGCACCAACGATAAACTCCCGCCGGATCGCATCTCCCGCGCTGCGAACTCTCATGTCCCGCCGATCCGCTGAACTTGGCGGCCTGCTGTTTGGGCTTCTCGGCCTCGCCATCCTGGTCGCGCTGGCCAGTTACGACCCCAGGGACCCGTCGCTGAACACCGCGACGTCGCGCCATGTCACCAATATTGCCGGGCCGGGCGGCGCGATCCTGGCGGATATTCTGCTGCAGGGATTTGGCCTCGCCGGGGCGCTGCCCGGTCTGGCCATGCTGGCGTGGTGCTGGCGGCTCACCTCGCACGGCGGTCTCGGCAGCATGGCGCTTCGTCTGGCGGCGCTGCTCGGCGCGATGCCGCTTCTGGCTGCCGTTCTCGGGACTGTCCCTTCGCCGCACGCGGGCTGGCCTGTGGTGGCCGGTCTTGGCGGGTCGATCGGCGCCATCATCAGCGCCGAGGGGCTGGCCGTTGGTCATTCCGTGTTTGGGGTCGTCGGCGCGGCGATGATCTGGATGACTGGAGCGGCGCTCGCGGGCATCCTGACACTGCTTGCCCTGGGGCTGTCTCGTTCGGAGTGGCGGGCCGCCGGTCGCACTGCCGCGATCGCCGGCCGTTATTCCGTTCACGGGGGCCGGATCTCCGTCGGCGCATTTACCCGTGGCGCCGGCAACGTGACCGCCGCGTCCGGCTGGCTGGCGAATCTGGTCAGCCGGGAACCCGGTTTCGCCGAGGAAACGCCAGCGCCAGAGCCGGAAAAGCCGCGCCCCGTTATTCGCGCCGAACAACCGAAAAAGGAGCCGGTGCCGTCCGTGCCGCCGGTGCCCGTTTCGCGAACGGTTAAGCCCGCCGCCGCGCCGCCGCGCAAGCCGCAGCAGCAAACCCTGCCGTTGGAAGACGCCAGCTGGCAGTTTCCGCCGCTGTCCCTGTTGAACGCACCGCCCACCCGCGTCGTGTCCGGACCAACCGAGGAAGCCCTCCAGGCGAACGCCCGACTGCTGGAAACCGTGCTGTCCGACTATGGCGTCCAGGGTGAGATCGTCGAGATCCGTCCCGGCCCTGTCGTCACGCTGTACGAACTCGTTCCCGCCCCGGGGATACGCAGCGCCCGGGTGATCGGCCTTGCCGACGACGTGGCGCGCAGCCTGTCGGTTACCGCGGTGCGCATCGCCACCGTGTCCGGCCGCAACGTCATCGGGATCGAGGTGCCAAACAGCAAGCGCGAAACCGTCTTCCTGAGCGAGATCCTCGCCAGCGACGAGGCGCAACAGCACGGCGGCCGTTTGTCCCTGGCATTGGGCAAGGATATCGGCGGGAAGTCGGTCGTCGCCGATCTGTCGCGCATGCCGCATCTGATGATCGCGGGCACCACCGGATCGGGCAAGTCCGTGGGCGTCAACGCGATGATCCTGTCGCTGCTGTATCGGCTGTCGCCTGACCAGTGCCGCCTGATCCTGATCGATCCCAAGATGCTGGAACTCTCGACGTACGAGGGCATTCCGCATTTGATGGCCCCGGTGGTGACGGAACCCGCCAAGGCGGTTACCGCGCTGAAATGGACCGTGCGCGAGATGGAGCGCCGCTACCGGGCGATGTCTCAGCTTGGTGTCCGCAACATCGGCGGTTTCAACGATCGCGTGGCCGAAGCCCGAACCCGTGGCGAGGTGCTGACCCGCAGGGTGCAGACCGGCTTCGATCCCGACACCGGCCGCCCGACGTTCGAGGAACAGCCGCTTGCGCTGGAAGCCTTGCCGTTCATCGTCGTGGTCGTGGACGAGATGGCCGACCTGATGATGGTCGCCGGCAAGGAGATCGAGGCCGCGGTCCAGCGACTGGCACAGATGGCGCGCGCCGCCGGTATCCATGTCATCATGGCAACGCAACGGCCATCGGTGGACGTGATCACCGGCACCATCAAGGCCAACTTCCCGACCCGGATCAGCTTCCAGGTCATCAGCAAGTTCGACAGCCGGACCATTCTGGGCGAGCAGGGCGCCGAACAACTGCTGGGAATGGGCGACATGCTGTTCATGCAGGGCGGGGGACGGATCACTCGCGTCCACGGACCGTTCGTCTCCGACGAGGAAGTCGAGAAAGTTGTTGCCTTCCTGCGCGAGCAGGGCGAACCGTCGTATGTCGATGACGTCACCGAACCGGTGGACAAGGACAGCGGCGATTCAGAATCTCTGCTGTCGGGCATTTCGGCCGCCGGCGACAGCGACAAGTCGCTGTTCGATCAGGCGGTGGATGTCGTCGCGCGCGAGGGCAAGGCATCGACGTCGTTCATTCAGCGGCACCTGAACATCGGCTACAACAAGGCTGCCAAGCTGATCGAGCAGATGGAGAAGGAGGGAATCATTACCCCCGCCAATCACGTCGGCAAGCGGGAGATCCTGGTCAGGCGCATCCACGACGACATGGACTGCTGACCCTTGCGATCTGCCTTGCTAATCGGCTCGCACCGGGTGCATATCGTTCGGCCTTGGTAGCCGGGGCCGGCAAGTAACCGGCGCGGCCTACCGCCATTTCTTGTTGTCGGTCTTTGATAAAGACATCTCAGGAGCCACGTCATGCGCCGGATCGCTCTCACTGTCCTGCTGGTTCTGGCCGCACCGTCCGCCTATGCGGCGACCTGTGGGTCAACAGCAAACCGCGCCGGGTGCGTCGGCCCCAATGGCGCGGCCGGCTATAACAAGAACACCGGGGTGGCTCACACCACCAGCCCCTCCAATTACAATCACGTTGCGCCTGGCACGCACGTTCAGGGCCGCTACGGCAACAGCGCGACCAAGGGTGTCGCGCCTGGGTGCGGCTTCGTGAACGGCCGGCGGGTGTGCAGGTAGCCGACCCTGTGCAGGGGTTCGGAGCTCCCTAGAAATAATGCCAGACGTTTGACCCTCTGGCCTCGTCCGGGCCGCCGTCGAAGACGATCCGTCCATTGTTCATGATCACGACGCGGTCGGCGATCTTCATCGCCGCCGCAACGTTCTGCTCAACGACGATCGCCGTCATCGCATGAGATTTGCACACCTGGCGCACCTGCTCAAACAGCCGCTCGACCAGGTTCGGCGCCAACCCTATCGACGGCTCATCCAGCATCAGGCAGCGGGGCTTGCCCAAAATCGCTAGTGACAGCGCCAGCATTTGCTGCTGGCCTCCGCTCATGCTTCCGGCTCTGGTTCGCCGTTCCTCCAGCACCGGAAACAGCCGGTAGACATCGGCAATGCCAAATAGAGCGCCAATCGTAACATTCCGAGCGGCGACGACGTCGATGTTTTCGGCGACGCTGACCCGCAGCGCCGGCAGGGTGACCAGGATATTCAGGCCGATGCAGCAGACGGCCGCGATCACCATCGCCGGCAGGAACGACATCACGTCGTTCGTCAGGCAATATGCAACGATATAGGCGCCGACGCCGAAGACCGCCGCCTGCGAGACGGAGAAAATCCCGGCTATTCCGACCAGAAGATTGGTGGACAGCCCGAGCAACACGTAAATCGACGCCAGGGCGACGTAGCTGAACCAGAAGTCCACCGGTCTACCGCCACGGCCGGAAACAGCCCGGTGGGCCGGAACAGCATGAAAATGACAAAGATGAAGAACGTGACCCCGATGCTCCATTGGCCGGAATGAACAACAACGACAGGTTCTGCAGCTCCGCGATCACTATTGCTAACACAAAGGCGCCGGTGATGCTGCCGACGCCACCGGCAATCATCGCGATTGTGGCGGTCAGCAATGGCGTCACGCCGCCCAGGGCGCAGCCAGTCACCACGCCATTGCACAGCAACTGCAGTGCAAGCATCGACGCGAACCGATGTCAGTGGCTGCTCATTTGCTCCACGGTGACGTCCTTGCCGTCCTTCATCACGTTGATATCGAGTGGCACGGTTGCGGTGTTGCTTGTGAAGGACAGCGGGATCAGGCCTTTGAACTGGCCGATAGCGAACAGCGTGTCGTGCAGGTTCTCGCCCGTCAAAGGCTTGCCGTCGGCAAGCACCTTGTCCGTCGTTGCCAGCACGACCTGCATCGCGTTGTAATACTGGCGCACGAAGAACTCCATATCCACGCCATATTTGGCCTTGAACTCGGCGGCCAGCGCGGGCGGCGCATCGATCCGCACCTGAGTATGGACGAAACCATCGGACGACGGATCTGCGATCGTGTCTGGATCAGAGAAGAACGTCGTGCCAGCCACAGCAAACGTGAGTCCAAGCTGCTTGTATTGCTGCGCCATCTGCAACAACCCGGCGGTGATCGACACCAGCATGACCTGAGGTTTGGCATCCGCAAGCTTCAGCAACGCGGGCCTGTAGTCTGTTTGCCCGAACTGCGAGGGCTCCTGCGCAAGTATTGTCCCGCCGGCTTCCGGATAGTATTTCTGGTAGTCATCGCGGCCTGAAATACCCGCCGCGTCGTTCTCGAACAGAATTGCCGCGCGGGTTTGTCCCTTGGCGATCAGATACTTCGACAGCACCTTGACCTCATCGCCGATGGTGGGAAGCGTATTGACGAGATACGGCGAGGCGGTGGCCAGTTTATCCGCCTGCGCCCCTGCATTGATCATCAGGATCTTCTTGCGGGTCGCCAGCGGGGCCATCGCCAGGGACGGCCCCGAATAGGCGGTGAATATCAGCGGCACGTTTTGCAGGTCGACCAGCTTGTTGAAACTCAGGATCGACTGATCGGGCTTGGCCTGATTGTCTTCGAACAGGATCTCGATCTTCTTGCCATGAACGCCACCCGCGGCGTTGGCTTTGTCAGTGGCGAACCGCAGCCCCCGCATCTGCTGCGTGCCGATCAACGCCCCCGGCCCTGTCAGCGGCAGGATCGCGCCAAACCGGATCGTGTCCTCCGCTCGGGCGACCGCCCCACCCCCGGTGACCAAGGCAAGCAGAACCAGCAAGCGGACAGCAACCGACATGCGGACGTTCCTTTTTGTTGACGGCAGGCTTATGCGGGGCTGTTGACTTGGTCAAGGCGGGCCGGTCAAGGCGCGCCGGTCAAGGCGGGCCGGTTGCGAGGATGCCGGTGCGTGACTACGATCCGGGCCAACCACGCCGAGGGGAACGACCCGCACCATGGCCAAGCACGTCGTCGCGACCGTGTCCGAAATCCCGCCCGGACAGCGCAAGCTGTTCACGGTCCGCGGCCGCCAGATCGCGGTCTTCAACCTTAGCGGCGAGTTCTTCGGCTTGTTCAATCGCTGCCCGCACCAGGGTGGACCGATGTGCGAGGGCCTGGTGACCGGCTTGATCGAATCCGATGAACCCGGCCGCTACAGCTACTCCCGCACCGGCGAGATCATCCGCTGCCCGTGGCACGGCTGGGAGTTCGATATCCGCACTGGCCAGAGCTACTGTGACCCGTCCAAGGTCACCCTGCGCAGCTACAAGGTGGAGGTCGCCGAGGGCGGCCGCGTTGTCGAAGGTCCCTTTGTGGCCGAAACGATTCCGGTCACGGTCGAGGAGCAGTACGTCGTGGTGGAAATGTAACTACTGGCGGTCAGCCGATTCGCAGAAGGCGCGGACCCTCGGCCTTCAGCCACGGTATTGCTGTGCGCTTGTATGGCGTCAGTTCCTCGACCAAGGCCCAGAAATGCCGGCCGTGATTCATGTGTCGCAGATGCGCCACCTCGTGCGAGGCGACATAGTCCTGGACGAAATCCGGCGCCATCACCAGCCGCCAGCTCAGCGCGATCGACTTGTCCGGCGCGCAGCTTCCCCACCGGCTGGATGTATCCTTCATCGTTACGCGCCGCGGCATGATCCCGACCCTCGCCGCCTTTGCCAGCGTCACCGCTGTCAGACGCCGCCTGGCCTCCTGGCGGAGGAAATCGCGGACACGGCGGCTTAGGAATTCCGGCGCGCCCGTGACGGTCAGAACGCCTTCGGCGATCCATGCCCCGCCACGGGCGGCCGGCAGATGGCGGATGACATGCGGGACGCCGCTGATCGGGACCGAGGCGCCCCCGGTGAACTGCACTGCGTCCGGCAACGCCGCGAGCCGGTTCGCCACCCAGTCGACGTGATCCATCAACAGCGCCATGCCGGCCTTGTGGCTGGCGCGGGGCGGCAGCGTCACGATCACGCTGCCGTCGGCCGGATCGATCCGCAGCGAGACGCGCCGCGCCCGTGCGCTGCGCCGCCACTCGATGCGCGCGACGCCTGACGGCAGCGTCAGCGATGCCGGCAAAGCCTGCTCCATGCCGCCTATTGCGCAGAGGCAACGCGGATTCGTCAATGGAGGGTTGAGAGGGCCAGGCAATTCCGGTAGAATGTTATATTATAACATCACAGGAAGCCATATGCGCCGCCGTGAACTCCTTGCCGCGCTGGCCGCGATCGGCTCGCCCGCCGCCAGAGCTGAACCGGTCCTGCCGGTGATCGCCACCTTCTCGATCCTGGCGGACATGACCCGGCAGATCGGCGGATCATCCGTCCAGGTTACCGCTCTGGTCGGGGCGGATGCCGACGTCCACATCTATGAACCAAGACCGGCTGACCTGCGAGGTTTGATGCGGGCGGGGATGCTGGTGGAGAACGGCCTGGGGCTGGAGGGATGGCTCGATCGCATGACCAGCGCCGTCGGCTTCCAGGGCACGACGGTCATCGCGGCCAAGCACGTCAAGGCGCGAACCATGATCGAGCAGGGTGGGACCGAATCGATCGACCCCCATGCCTGGCAGGACCCGCGAAGCGCCGAACTGTATGTCGCCGCCATCGCGGATGGCCTCGTCACCGCCGCCCCCGCAAATCGGGCCGCCTTCCAGGAGACCGCGGACCGCTATGCCCAGCAAATCCGGCAGACCGATGCCTGGATCGAAGCCCGGCTAGCCCCGGTGCCGCCCGACCAGCGTCGCATCATCACCACCCACGACGCCTTCGGCTACTACGGTGCGCGGTACAACATCGAGTTCCTCGCCCCAGAGGGAATCAGCACGGAATTCGAGCCGTCCGCCAAATCGATCGCGGCCCTTGTGGCGCAGATCAAGCGGGAGAAAATCCACGCTGTGTTCATCGAGAACATGACCAGCCCGCGCATGGCGACGATGCTGGCGCAGGAAACCGGCGCGGTGCCCGGCGGCACGGTCTACTCGGATGCTCTGTCGCCGCCTGGCGGGCCGGCATCGACCTATCTCGACATGCTCAGGCACAACACCACGCTGTTCGCCGAAGCGATGGCGTAGCGGAGGATCCTCAGCCGCCGGCCAACCGCATTTCCAGGTAGTCCAGCCGCCGCTTGATCGCTTCGTCCGCGGGAGCCAGCTGCGCTGCCCGGCGTGCTGCAATCGCCGCTGCCCCCAGATCGCCGGTCTGCAGGTAGAGCGTCGCCAGATGATTGTGCACCGCTGGGTCCAGGGATCGCGTGGCCACTGCCTTCTCTGCCCATCGGAACGCTGCCGCCATGTCGCCTCGCCGCGCCGTCAGCTCGCTCATCCGGCGCATCAGGCCAGCATCGGCTGGCGCGAGATCCAATGCTTTCTGCAATGCCGCATCGGCCGCCGCCAGGTCATCGTGGCGAAGATGAAGGGCCGACAGATGGCTGTAACTGCTTGAATCCAGCGGCCGGGCGGCTATCGCGCGGTTTGCCCATGCGAAGGCTTCCTTGATGTCGCCGCGCCGAATCGCGAACTCGCTCATGCGCCGCATGATCCCAACGTCGGTTGGGGCTAGTTCCACGGCCTCCCAAAGTTCGGCTTCGGCGGCAGACATTTCGCCGCGCTGCAGGTGCATACCAGCGAGATGACCATGGCCGGCCGGATCGAGCGGCTTGGCCGCCACCGCGCGCCGCGACCAATCCACCGCGGCCGCCATATCGCCGCGGCGCTGTGCAATATCGCTCATGCGCCGCATCAACCCCACATCGGCCGGCGCCAGCGCGATCGCCTGCTCCAGGGCCGCTTCGGCTGCCGCAAAGCCGCCGCGTTGGACGTGTAGCAACGCGAGATGATCATAGCTGCCCACATCGAATGGGCGCAGTGCGACCCCTCGTTCGGCGT
The DNA here is from genome assembly GCA_963819005.1 of uncultured Pseudomonadota bacterium. Lineage (GTDB taxonomy): Bacteria > Pseudomonadota > Alphaproteobacteria > Acetobacterales > Acetobacteraceae > Rhodopila. The sequence continues at coordinate 368,030 of CAWFUL010000015.1, read as the reverse complement.
GCATCACCGCCTGGTCCAGGTTGCCCCGCCGCATTGCGAGGTCGCTGAGCCTGCGCACGAGGCCGATGTCGTTCGGGTCGCGCTTGGCCGCCTCGTCCAGGGCCGCCTCACTCGCGCCCAGGTCTCCTCGAAGGACGTGGAGCCACGCAAGGTGAATATGCCCAGCCGCATGTTCAGGTCGCGCATCGATGGCTTGCCGAGCCCAGTCCAGGGCCATCGGAAAATCACCGCGTCGCGAGGCGATGTCGCTCATGCGACGAAGGTGGTCGGGATGTGCCGGCGCCAGCTCGAGGGCCTTGCGCTGCGCGGACTCGGCCGCGGCGAAATCGGACTGTGTCAGATACAGCCAACTGACATGGGCGTGGTTCGTCGGATCGTCTGGGGCCGCTTCGACGGCTCGGTTCGCCCATTCCAGCGCCTCGGCGATGTCTCCGCGTCGAGAGGCAATGTCGCTCATGCGACGAAGCAAAGCCGGGTTCTGCGGCTCGATTCCTATCGCCTGGTTCAGGGCCTCTGCTGCCGCCGGCAGATCGTGCCGGTCAAGATGGAGGTTGACCAACTGATGTCGAATTTGAAGGTCACCGGGCTTGGTTTCGATCGCTTTCTCAAGCCAGCCGATTGCGACGGCGTATTGACCCCTTCGCCCGGCGATTTCGGCGAGGATGCTCAGCAGGCCCGGGTAAGTGGGATTGAAATCCAGCGCGAAGCGCACGATGCGTTCCGCCCCATCGAGATCGCTCTGACTGAGCCTGTCACGGGCATGCCTGACGGCATCCTGAGGCTTTGTGGGGTCCGCAAGAACGTCCAGATCGTCTGACATCATCGGTCCTTCAGGCTGCCCGCGCGAGTGAAGCCGGTTCGGTTGGAGCGTCATCGCTGATCGGTTGCCAATCCGCGCCAAGATCGGCTTCCATGCGCGTGCGCGCAGGTTCCACGACTGTCGACCAGTCGTCCGCCACAAGGCTGAAGCTTTCCGGCGACTGCGCGCGCTTGACGTCTTCCGCCGGCCAACCCGCCGCCTTCTTCGACAGGCTGTAGACCAATGCTCGCGCAACGCGGCGGGTGATCGCCCAGCCGGCAACGCTTTTGGCGATTCCGCGCATCCTTTCGGGGTTGAGTGCGGCGTCGTATTCCGCCTCAAGCTGCGCCGCGACAGCGTCTACCGCCGGATATTTCAGATTGACGAAGAGTTGGTGGGAACTTTGATAGAACTTGGCGGCGCGCCCTTTCAGGCCGCGTTCCTCGATCAGTTCGTCGCTGTCCAGGCCGATGATCTCCGGAGGCCGCTCGTACTTTCGGGTCGGTGGCGGGGGTGGGGCGGCTGGCTTCGGCGCCGTCTGGGCGACCGGTCCGTCCGAACCGGCCTCGCGCTTGATTGGCGGTGGGGCCGCGGCGGCAGGCTTGGGCGTGGGTTTTGCGGCAACCGGGTCAACGGGCAACGGTGCCGGTTTGAAATCAGGGTCAATGCCCAGTTCCATCACCAGATCACGCAATTCATCTTCCACGTCGCTGACAAAGGCGGCTTGTTGAGGGCCGTGCGAGCGGATCAGCGCCTTGAGCCAGGCCGGCAGGAAGGCGGTCACCAATTGGCCAAAGTCATGCAGGAAAACCTGCCGCTGGTCACCGCCGCGAAAACGCAGGAACTGGCGATACGCTTCGGGACGGACCAGGTAATCGTCCGGCAGTTCGACGAAGACGGAACAGAACTTTGCACCGAACGGGATACCGTATGTCGGCGCATCGAGTCCCCACCGAACGCCGGTGCGCGGGTCGTAGATTTCGTCCTTGTAGACGATGCAGCCCATCCCGTCCGGGTATTGCGAGGACCGCCCGGGCGTGCCATCTGCCGGCGTATCATACCGGTAATGGATCGTAATGCCGCTTGGTGTCACAACCGTTTCTGTCTGCGCGGTCTCGGCGCCCAGGCCGGCCAGCGTCTGCAGCCGCCGTGCACGGCCATCGAGCAGGACGTCCGGCGCCAAGTGCACCAGGACATTCGTTGGGATACGGAAAAAGCGCAGTAGCAGGTTCTTTTCCAGCCAGTCCCGCTCCTGGCGCGGGTTTCCGCCGTAAGGATCAGTGACGGTGTTCTGGCCCGCGGAGTTGCCGAACAGCACGACCTCCGTCCAGTCGGTTGTCAGATCGTAGCCGCCTTCCGCCCGGCAGATCCCGGTGGCGTCGATGACTTCGATGGGGTTGCCTTGTGAATCTTCCGCCCGGCGCAATCTGCCATAGACACCGTCCCGCTGGCACAGAATCACTTCGCTGACCGTTCCGTCCTTGCAGGACCGATATCGGAGCCCGTGCTTGTTGGAGGGCAGCGAGGCCACTTTGGCGCCCATGCCGAAGTTGGCGTCCAGGCTGTTCAGCTTGTTCAAAGACGAGGCCAGATCACAGATCCGGTCAAGCTCCACAGCCGACATGCCACGGCCGGTATTGCGGATGCACAGCTTGGGCACGCCCTCGATAGCCACCGACATAATGTCCACACGCTTGTCACGGTCTGCCTGGCCGGCGGCTTCGATCGCATTCACCACAAGTTCCCGAATCATCATGGTCTTCGGGCAGCGTTCGATGGTGCTGGAGACGAGGAACGCCTCATTGGCAACGCGAAGAGCGGCGACAGGTGCGTGTATGGACATAGAAGCTCCGACTGGTGGCGGAACTTCGTATCAGAACAAAGCGGCGAATGCACCGAATCTGTTAAGCCGTGGGGCTGGAGCGCTGCTTAGCTAGACGATTCATGCTGTCGGAGGGATTGGCCATCGGTTCCCGTTCCCGCGGCGCCACAGTACGAATGCTGCCCGGACCTATCGGATACGGAAGACGGGGGATACGGAAGATGGGCCGATTGTTGCATTAGGTGTAGACGCAGTAACACATTTTGACGCAGGGGTGTTGCAAAGCATATAAAACGACTCGCCCGTCTGTCGTGACCTTTCTCAATCTGTCGCCGTAATTCTCCTGACCTTGGCCGTGACAGCAGCTAAATTGTTTCGACTGATCGGATCGCCGGCGCCGTCCACCCAAACGGAACGGAATGAATCCGGTACCGGCGGATGCGATCGGCTATCGGAACTGAACAGTAACATGCATGGTTCATGCCGTTTCGCAATAGCCGCCGTGCTTCGACGTGACCGAACCGATCACGGGGATGGAGAGCGCCAATTTCCTGCCGACGACCAGCCGTTGGCATGACCGTCCGGCCGAACATGGGGCGTCGACGTGATCCGATGCTGACCAGCCCAAGGTCCTTCGCATACAGTCACAGTCCTGCCATAACGACATCGGCCCGCCGGGCGCGTTTGACGCTGTCGATGCGTTTCTCGCCGGACATCGTCCTGTTCGTTAGACCGCGCTCTTGATCCGCGCCCAGTCCTTGATCGCGGCTTCCTGACCAGGCACCAACTGGATGGTGAACTGCGTATACCCGGCATCCCGCAATGCCCTGATTCGCCCGACGATGTCCGCCTCCAGGCCAGTGAACGTCGTTTGCCGGATCATCTCGGCCGTAACGAACGGCCGCTCGATGTCCTTCACCGCCATCAGATGCCCGCGGTGGTTCATCAGATACCTTGCGTCTGAGGGCTCGAAGCCCTTCGCAAGCTCAACATACCGGGCGACAGGTTCGGCGAGCGCGGCGGGCACCGGCGAGGTATTCGGAAGTCCCGACAGCGCCTCGTCCGCCGCCCGATGCAGCAGCACCGCGGCCCGGGGACCGGCCTGCGCCATCGCCCGGTCGCCGTCCGCCGCCTCGCCCGGTTGCAGCACGCAGCCCAGCGCGAACGCCACGGCGGATTGCTGGCCGGTCGGTTGACCGGCCTGTCGCCAAGTGTCCTGCATACCCCGCATCGCGGCAACGCCGCCCGGCACGTCACCGACAAAGTTGATCCATCCCGCGCCAAGCCGAGCGGTCAGTGCCCGCGCCTTCGGGCCATAAGCGGAGATGTGCAGGCGCACAGGGTCCGCCAGGTTGATGAGCTCCAGATCCGGATTCAGGAAGGCGATCTTCTGCCGCTTACCCTCGACCTCGAACGCCATGGTCTCCCCGGCGAGCAGCCCCATCACCACACGGATGTATTCCTCCATGTCGGCCAGCTTCATTGCGCCGAGGCCCATCGTGCGCCGGCCGGTGAACCCGGTGCCGACGCCGAAGTCGATTCGTCCCGGCGCCAACCGGTTCAACGAGGCAAATCCGTTCGCGGTTACCGGCGCGATCCGGTTCGAGGGGATCAGCACGCCGGTGCCCAGCCTGATTCGGGAGGTTTGGACCGCTGCCGCGCCCATCGCCACAAAGCAGTCGGCACACAGCATTTGCGTGTCGTAAAACCAGGCGTGCGAAAAACCGAGTTCCTCAGCCTGCTTGACGATTTTCCAACTGTCCGCGGCCGTGGCCACGGCAATCCCGAACTGCATGGTTGCTACTCCGTTTTGCCCGGTATGACGCCGCACGCCATGCGGATTCCGCCGCCGCCCAGCGGGACCGGATCGTCGCTGTAGTTGTCGCCACCCAAGTGGATGATCAACGCGTGGCCTTGCAGCGTCGCGATGTCCTTGATCCGAGGCGCGGTCAGTGTCTGGGACGCCGTCCCGTCATTTGCGACCTCCAGGACCGGCAGATCGCCCAAATGCCCCTCGCCCATCGGCCCGGCATGCTTGCCACTACTGTTCGGATCCCAGTGACCACCCGCCGCGCCGGCCGGAATGCGAACGCCATTGAGCATTGTCGGATCGCAACTCGGATTCTGGTGCACATGGAACCCGTGCGATCCGGGCGGCAGCCCCCGCAGATTCAGCTTGAACGATGCGCCGGAGCCCGAGGCTGAAATGGTGATCGTCCCGACCACCGGGCCGGGTCCCTCCGGGGTGGCCCTTTGCATCGTGATGGTCAGATCGGCGGCGTTCGCGCGTGGCGTCGTCAAGGCGAACGTAGCCGCGACCAGAAGCGCGGCCGCGCCTCTTCCCGCCCAGCTTATCGTATAAACCATGATCGCAACCCCCGGTCGATGGCCACTACGGTATTGCCATCCGATACGGGCTGATTGGCACGGCGACACGTCCAGTGGCAACCTGCGACAGCGAAAGGAATCAGCCATGTCCGACATCACCCAAGACCGCTTCACCTTCCACGACTTCCATCTGCAGCACGGTGGAGTGTTGCCCTCGGTCACGCTGGCGTATGTCACCCGCGGCCGTCTTGCGCCTGACGGACGCAACGCGATCCTGGTCACCCACGGCTACACCAGCGGCCCACGGATGATCGAGCCGGGCGTTGCATCGTCCGAGGGCGCCTGGAGCACCCTGGTCGGCCCAGGCGCGCCGATCGACACCGATCGCTATTACGTCATCTGCTCCAATATGCTGGGGTCGAGTTACGGCTCGACCAATGCCGCCTCCATCGATCCCCGTACCGGCCAGCCGTACGGCTCGAAATTCCCGCGGATTACCGTGCCTGACATCGTCACCGCTCAAATGCGTCTACTGGAACATCTCGGCGTGCGGCACCTGCGGGCGGTGGTCGGTCCGTCCTATGGCGGGTTCCAGGCCTTCCAGTGGGCGGTAACCTTCCCGCATTTCATGGACGGCGTCGTGCCGGTTGTGACCTCGCCGCTACCGCCGAATTCGGACCGGGAGGCCGGCCTGCTGAAGTGGTTCGAGCCGGACCCGAACTGGCACGGCGGCGACTATTACGACAAAGGCGGGGTGCACGAGACGCTGACGGCGCTGCGGATCGACACGCTGACGCGCTATGGCCTGTCGGATAGCCTGGCTCCTCGGTTTCCCGATCCGGACGCCCGTTATCAGGAGATGCGGCGGATCGCTTCCGCCTGGGCGGATGTGTTCGACGCCAATTCGCTGTTCATCCTGGGCCGGGCGATGGCGGATTACGACGTGACCAAGGACTATGGCCGGATCAGGGTGCCTGTGCTGTATGTCCTGTCCCGCACTGACGCGCTGTTTCCGCCCAGCCTCGCCCCCGTGGTGATGTCCGGCCTGCGGGCGGCCGGCGTCGATGCCACCTATTTCGAGATTGACAGCGAACATGGCCACCTGGCCTCGGGCGCGGATGCCGCCAAATGGGCGCCGGCGCTGCGGGACTTCATGCACAAACTGGAAGCGAAAATCTGAATGAACGCCGTCGACCAAGCCATCGCCTCCCGCCGGTCCATCCGGCGGTTCCTGCCCACCCCGGTTCCAGCAGAGATCGTCGAGACGATCCTGGAGGTCTCCAGCCGAGCGCCGAGCGGCACCAATATGCAGCCGTGGAAAGGGTATGCATTGGCCGGGGCGGCGAAGGACCGTCTGGTGTCTGCCGTACAGGCGGTGTTCGACGCAGAAGAGCCAGGCCATAAGCAAGAGGTCCAATATTATCCGAACGAATTTTTTGAACCCTATCTGTCCCGCCGGCGAAGCGTTGGCTGGGGGCTGTACGGGCTGCTGGGGATCGGACGCGGCGACGCCGCCAAGATGAAGGCGCAGCACCGCCGCAACTTCCAGTTCTTCGATGCGCCTGTCGGGATGATCTTCACGATCGACCGTCGCCTGGCCACCGGGTCCTGGCTGGACTACGGCATGTTCCTGGAAAACATCATGGTCGCCGCCCGTGGCCGCGGGCTGGACACCTGCGCGCAGGCCGCATGGGCGACCTACCATCGCCCGATCCGCGCCGTTCTCGGCCTTGCCGAGGAAGAGATTGTCGTCTGCGGCATGGCTCTTGGCTACGCCGATCCTGACGCACCCGAAAACACGCTGACGACGAACTCGTGCCACCGCCCGGGAATTTGTCCGGTTCGAGGGTTTCGAGGCGCTGTGAGGACGTCAGCCACAACGTCCCGGTATCGTTGACGGGCGCGGCCGGGGCCTGGATGAAACGGCCAACAAGGGAAGGCGCCCTGCCAACTGGTTCGCGAACCCGGCTTGACTCCGCGAAGCGATTGAGGGAACGTATGAAGAACGAAATCGGGAACAGACCTGGACCGAATTCGTTCGCCGGTTGTGCATCCGTGACGCAGTGTGGCGGTAGCGCAACAAAGTCTTCATATAGTGGACAGATGGCCCGGCACCTCCCACATCTGGTTTGCCTCGAATCCAGCACAGCAGGGAGACTGGGCTTTGGGATTGAAGACATCAGAGGAAGACGCGATGGACGACGTAATGGAAGCCGCCATGTTCGACGCCGTCCAGATGCCGGGCCGCACCATGGTGCGGATCGACCGGTCCCGCGACTCGCTTCTGACCGACTTCGGCCGCGCCACCCTGACCGACCGGTATCTGATGCCGGGCGAGGACTTCCAGGACCTGTTCGCCCGCGTCGCCTCCCAGTATGGCGACAACCAGGCGCATGCGCAGCGCATCTACGACTATATGAGCAAGCTGTGGTTCATGCCCTCGACGCCGGTGCTGTCGAACGGCGGGACGAACCGCGGCCTGCCGATTTCCTGCTTCCTGAACGAGGCCTCCGACAGCCTGGATGGCATTCTGGGGCTGTGGAATGAGAACGTCTGGCTGGCATCGAAGGGCGGCGGCATCGGGTCGTACTGGGGCAACCTGCGCTCGATCGGGGAGAAAGTGGGCGCGGTCGGCAAGACCTCCGGCGTGATCCCGTTCATCCGGGTGATGGATTCGCTGACCCTGGCGATCAGCCAGGGATCGCTGCGGCGCGGATCGGCGGCGGTGTATCTGCCGGTGTGGCACCCGGAGATCGAGGAGTTCATCGAAATTCGCCGCCCGACCGGTGGCGACCCGAACCGCAAGGCGCTGAACCTGCACCACGGCATCCAGATTCCGGACGCGTTCATGCGGGCGGTGGAGGCGGACGAGCAGTGGTCGTTGCTGTCGCCGAAGGACAAATCAGTCGTGCGGTCGATCTCCGCCCGGGCCTTGTGGGTGCGGATTCTGACGGCGCGCATCGAGACCGGGGAGCCGTACCTGGTGTTCTCCGACCACGTCAACAATGCTCGGCCGGAACATCACAAGCTGGCGGGGCTGGAGGTCAAGACCTCCAATCTGTGCAGCGAGATCACGCTTCCCACAGGAGAGGATCAGCATGGGCAGCAGCGCACCGCGGTCTGCTGTTTGTGCAGCCTGAACCTGGAGAACTGGGCGGAGTGGGAGAACCATCCGACGTTCATCGAGGATGTGATGCGGTTCCTGGATAATGTGCTGCAGGACTTCATCGATCGCGCGCCGCCGGGGATGGAGAAGGCGAAGTACGCGGCCATGCGGGAGCGGTCGGTCGGCCTGGGCGTGATGGGGTTCCATTCGTTTCTTCAGGCGTTGAACGTGCCGTGGGAAAGCGTCGTCGCGAAGGTCTGGAACAAGAAGATCTTCCGGCATATCCGGCAGCAGGCGGACACCGCGTCTGTCGTTCTTGCTGAGGAACGGGGTCCGTGCCCGGACGCCGCGGAATACGGCGTGATGGAGCGGTTCAGCCACAAGCTGTCGATCGCGCCGACCGCTTCGATCTCGATCATCGCGGGGAATTCTTCGCCGGGGATTGAGCCGATCGCGGCGAACGTGTTCCTGCAGAAGACGCTGTCGGGCAGCTTTTCGGTGCGGAACCGGCATCTGCAGAAGCTGCTGGCGGAGAAAGGCTACGACACGGATGAGGTCTGGTCGTCGATTACCCTGACGAAGGGCAGCGTGCAGCATCTGGATTTCCTTACCGAACAGGAGAAGGCGGTTTACAAGACCGCGTTCGAACTGGATCAGCGCTGGATCATCGAGCACGCTGCCGATCGCGCGCCATTCATCTGCCAGAGCCAGTCGGTAAATGTGTTTCTACCGGCGAACGTTCACAAGCGGGATCTGCACCAGATCCACTTCATGGCCTGGAAGAAAGGCGTCAAATCTTTGTACTACTGCCGCAGCCTGTCGTTGGCTCGGGCTGACAACGTCAGCGAGAAGGCTGTTGCGCCGGCGGAATTTACGCTGACGGCGGCGACCCTGCCGGCGAATGGGGGGACGGTGCGGCTGCCGCTGATAACGATGACGCCGGAGCGGGCGGAGACGACGGATTATGAGGAGTGTTTGGCCTGTCAGTAAGGGAGGTAGCTGGGGAGTCAAAAGCGATTGGAGTGTGGGCTGGGCCTGGATCCCTGTTTTGAGTTCTGTAGCTAGATTTTCCCGTTTCGCTCGGCTGGCAAGCCGTTGGTAAACGGCAAATCAAGAATTATGCACCAAAATTGGAGCATTGAAATCTAAAGGCTTTTCTGGTGCATTAATTAGGTGCATAATTAACCCATGAAATACGGCTATGCACGGGTCTCGACGGACGGCCAGAGCGTGGACGCGCAAGTGCGCCAACTCACCAAGGCCGGATGCAAGAAGGTGTTCCGCGAAACAGCGAGCGGAGCCAAGACCGACCGCGCCCAGCTTGCAAGGCGCTTGCGACCATCTCGACGCCGACGACGTGCTGATGGTGACGCGGCTCGACCGCCTGGCACGATCGACCCGCGACCTGCTGAACACCCTCGGCACGATCACCGACCGCAAGGCCGGATTCCGATCCCTTGGGGACACATGGGCGGATACGACCACGGCGCACGGGCGGCTGATGCTCACGGTGCTGGGTGGGCTGGCCGAATTCGAGCGGGAGCTTATCCGCGCCCGCACGGGTGAAGGCCGTGAATGCGCCAAGGCGCGGGGCGTGAAGATGGGGCGCACCGCCGAAAATGACGCCGCACCAGATCAGAGGAAGTGCTACGCCGCCGCGACAACGGCGAGCCGATGCGCGACATCGCAAGATCGTATAATGTCTCACACAGCACGATTTCGAGGTTGGTAGCATGATTAGCTCGTGAGACTATGTGATGGTCATCCTGCGCTGGCAAAAACTTATTCTTGAAATACGGGCAAAGACCTTTGGCAGTTGTGCGTCGGAAAGGGTTTAACGCCATGACCAATAGGCCTATCGATAAAGTCAGAACATCCGCCGGAACAATGACATTACCGCCGGACTCGGGCGGCATCACCGATATGGGCGAGATTAATGGTGCACTCCATATGATTGGAGGCTCTGCCATCTACCGTGTTCAGCTGGCAGATGAGATCGACCCAGCGCGGACGAACATTGATATACCCGACACACACCAAAAGGTTCTTTCCTACGGAACAGAGCTTCCCTATGTCCGGCAAACATTAATGACGGCACGTCGGCTTTTCAGCAACGGTGTGCTTGGAGCCTCCTTCGATTACAAATCCGGCATCAATTTATCTTTCGAGGCGCTGCAAGATTTGGCAGCGATGCACGATATCTGTCAGGACTTACATGACCGGCTCAACAAGGCGACGGAAGCCATAAAAAATCCTACCGTGCAACAGCGTTCGATGACAGTGCCGTCAATGGGCAACGTGCGTGGCGACACTAAGGCTTTCTTACAAAAAGCCGATCATGTCGCAATTGCCTTGTTCAATATCGCTAAAATTTTCTATGGCAATGAAATTGGTAAAGGCATGTTCGAGGGGCTGCATGACCTCACCCGTAAGAAATTTGGTGAAGACGATCCATTCCCCCAATTTCTTAAAGCGGCTGTGCCGTTTTTGAAATTCGTGCGGAACGCGCGTAATGCTGTTGAGCATCCTGATCAGACTAAAAACGTCAAAGTGTCCGATATTTCGCTTCTGCCAACCGGCGAGCTTAGACCACCTTCAATAGATGTCATTCATCCGGAAACGCCGCAATCCACTGTGCCTTTGCTGGCACTGATGGAGCATGTTGCTAACCATCTCGCTAACTCTTTCGAGGCCATGCTTGCGTATCTTTGCGGTGTGAATGTTCAGCCCGTCGCAGGAATGTCGCTTGGCGTTATCGAATATGATGAGAACCAACAGAAAGCATACAAATGCCGCTATGGCTACGCGACCCGGATAGGCGACCAGATTGTTCCGTTTGGCTAGAAGGAGGCGCTGCGCCGCCGCGACTTGGGGAATCAATGCGCGAGATCGCCAGATCGTATAATGGCTTGCACAGCACGATTTTGAGGCTGATGCCATGAATGAAAAATATACCGATTTTCAACAGAGGTTATATAATGCCGCAGATGCATTTTATTACGCGGGAATTTTAACCGCGTTACCTTTTGATGCTCTAAATGTCGATTGTGGAGATTTCAGAAATGCGGCATGGGCGGCAGAAGCGGCGGCATATGGACGAAATCGACGAAATACACTCGGTGCACCGCCCATAGTAAATTTTGGATTTTCTATCGAACTATATATCAAATTATTGTGGAATTTGTCGACCAACAACAATATACGTGGCCATAAGATACTTGAATTATTTACAGAACTGGAGACGTTGCCAAACATTGGTGCATTAGTTATTAAGAATAGTAGCTATGCACGCGGATGCAGAGATGATTTTCTTGGAATGATAACAGCAGAATCCTCGGTTTTTGAGGATTGGCGCTATGCACATGAAAAAGAATTTCTCTGCTCATCACCGGATACGCTTTTGATGATCGCCGTTTCTTTTCGCAAAACCGTTTGGGAGTTATACCCTGACCTTAATAGCGCATTTCGATTCCCGCGGGATGACTTAACATAAAGCGCGTTAGGCGGCCTTTGCCCAAAAATGAGACAAACCGTACGATCACTCCGGCTGACTAGGTGTGTGCGAATGCCGCACTAATGACGACGGTCGTATCGACAATGAGCCTCATCCAAGCAGCGATTGAACCCCATTGCGCTCCTCCTTGATGATCCGATCAACATCCGCATCACGCCAATCTTTGGCGCTCACCTGGGTCAGGAGAAGTTTTTCGTGCCTTGCTGATCCGGTCGTCGGGTTCGTCTGATTCAATAGTGATCGTGACGCGTTGCTCCGGCGAGATCCACATCGCGCAAGTTCAGCCCGAAACGTGTCCAACCGTGTTTCCCTGTCTATCCTGCCCTCACCGGTGAGTTCGTCGCCGGGGCAGGATAGCGCGAATTGGTCGCGCTGCCGACACCGGCCTACGGCCGCATTTTTGCGGCGGCCATCGCAATTCCCTCGCTCAATCCCCACCCAACCCGTACCGGAAGACCTGTTCCAGAGGCAGCCGTTGGTCGCGCACATGCGTTCATATTACGGGCGCGGAATGGTCCTCATTGTTGTGGGCGCCGCGAGGTGTGCCGCACACGAAGTATGCGAACTCCATCCGCGGTAACGCGATAGCGAATGATGTAGGGATACGACGTGACCAGTTCGCGCATTTCGGTATTCGGAACCGGCCTGCCGCGATTCGGGAGATCCGCCAGACTATCACCCGCTGAGATCAACCCATGGGATACCTCCGCGGCGGCGCGAGGGTTAAAGTCCAGCAGATAGTTGAATATTTGCGCTACCTCGCGCAGCGCGGAAGGTGACCAGACAACCGCAACCGTTGTCACGCGACAGGGGGCGGAGCTTTTTCGCCTTTACCCAGCTTGAGAAGCCATTCCCGCACCCGTTGATGTGGAACGCCCTTGCCGGAGTTCGATCTCGGCTTCGGCGGCCGCATCAAGACGCGCCTCCTGCGCCTTGTCCAGCGGAGTGTCAAAGACGGACCTTGTATCAGCGTCGCCCATCAGCGCCTTCCCATTCAATCAACTTATAGCATACCTCGGGTGGGCCTGCAGCGAGATCAAGAGTCACCGCACGATCGCCACCAAGGCCTCTCGCCGTCATCGTTTGCTCGTCGCGCCCTGACTGTCCGGGGGACCTCACCCCGCCAACCCCGCATAAACCGCCGCCTCAAACCCCGCAAAAGCCCCAACCGCCTTCTCATCATTGAACGGCAGCAGTTGCGTCGCGAACACCCCCGCCACCTGCTTCACCGGATCGATCCAGTAATAAGAATTCGCCAGCCCCGCCCAGGCCAAACTCCCAGCCGACCGCCCTGTCGGCAGCGGCTCCGGATTGATCATAAAGCTCAGCCCCCACTTCATCCCCGCAACGAACTCCACCGTGTTCGTCGCCGCCGGCACCGACGAAACCATCCGCGTGCACACCAGATCGCCCATCGCGTTCCGCGACATCACCCGCACCGTCTCCGGCTGCAGCACCCGCACGCCATCCAGCTCACCCCCACCCAGGATCATCCGAGCGAACCGTAGGTAGTCGCCCACGGTCGAGTACAGCCCGCCCCCGCCCATGTGGAACTCCGGCTCCTGAGGGATCTCCATATCCGTCGGCACCAGCCCCTCCGGCGTCCGCGCATGGATCTTCGCCAGCCGCTTGCGCTGCATGTCCCCGATCTTGAACGCTGTGTCCGTCATGCCCAGCGGCGCCAGCAGGTTCGCCTGCATGTACCGGTCAAGCGTCTGCCCGGACACCGCCTCCACCGCCTTGCCCGCCCAGTCGATTGAGATCCCGTACGACCACGCATCCCCAGGATCGGCGATCAGCGGCAGCCCCAGCGCGGCATTCTGGCACGAGATAATGCCCGGCGTCCCCGTCGCCTCCATGAAGCGCCCGATATCCGCGTTCCACATGTCGTAGGCATACCCCGCCGTATGGGTCAGCAGATGCCGCAACGTGATCGCCCGCTTCGGCTTCCGCAGCACAGGCTTACCGTCCGCCCCGAAGCCCTCCAGCACCTGCACCCGCCCAAGCTCCGGCAGGACCGAGGCAATGTCCCCATCCAGCGACAGCTTGCCCTGCTCCACCAACTGCATCGCGCAGGCGCCGGTCACCGCCTTGGTCATCGAGGCGATCCACACCACGGTATCCGGCGTCATCGGCACGCCAGTGCCCAGATCCCGAACGCCAAACCCTGCCTCGAAGATCACGCCATCCGCTGTGGCGGCGGCGGCCACCACGCCGGGAATGTCACCCGATGCAACAGCTGAACGAAGCGGCGCGGCAAGAGCGTTGGTGTCGGCCATGAGTTTCCTCCGATATTTTGATTTGGCCGCTTAAACCTATGTGGCTGGGATCGACTTTGAAAGACCAACGGCAACGGCAGGCCGTAATTCGCAGCGAGGCGATCAGGCCGCCGGATCAGGCGCCACTTCGCTTGTGCCGATCCGCAGGATCAGGCGGTTCGTATCATCCCGTCGCTGATAGGCCATCTGCTGGGTGAACTGGCGCATCAGGTGCACGCCCAGCCCGCCGACGGGCGCCTCGTCCAAGCTGGACGGCAGCACGGGTTCGGCCGTGGCAAGTGGATCGTACGCCAACCCGTGATCTTCGACGGTCACCAGAACGGCATCATCCGCTCGGTCCAGGCCCACCCGCACGGTGCGGTCGGCGTCCGTGCCGTCTGGAAATCCGTAGCGAATGACATTCGCCAGCGCTTCCTCCAGGCACAGGTCCAGTGCAAAACGGGTTTGGTCCGGAAGTTCCAGCCGGTGCGCGACCCCTTCCACCCACTCCGCCACGCGGGTCAGTTCGTCGATATCCGCCTGGAAGCTGAGGGTTTCGGTCATGCCATGCCGGAAGCGGGAGAGCGTCGGGGTCAGGTATCTAGCCGGATACGGCCGCGACGGCGGCGTCCAGGTCATGAACGATCGGAATGATGGTGTCGGTTCCGCTGTCTGTCAGCACTGTTTCGACATCCGGCGTCGGCTTCAGCAGCACCATGCGGCCACCCTTCGACTTCATGGTCTTCGCCCCCATGATCAATGTGCGAATGCCCATGGAGGCGAGAAACGGGACATGTTCCAGGTCGACGATGACCCGTGGGTGATTGCCCACGACCACATTGAAGTGAAGATCGATCTTTTGCGCCCCAACGATGTCCAGGCGTCCTGTGAGGTTAACCTTCGTGATATCGCCGGCAAGAGACTGGGTCTGCATTTCCATCAGATCGAATTGTCCTGGTTGGAAGGGGAAGGGAACGCGAACTGTCGCATATCACACTGCTCCCTGTCGCGGCCAGATACTGTCCGGGTCGTCGATGAAGTTTCGATGACCGCATTATAGCACTCCCTTAGTCCATTTGGCCAATTGAACAACACTTGAATCGGTACCACCGTGAAACGCTGCTTTCTCCTGATCGCCGCCTTGCTCGCTCCGGTCGTGGCTCACGCGGCGGAGCCGGTCCGCATCGGGATCACCACGATCCTCAGTGGACCATACGCTGACCGCGGACAGTCCGAGCAATTCGGGCCCCAACTTGCGCTGACCGAGATCAACGAGGCTGGCGGCGTCCTCGGACGCGCGGTGGAGGCCTTCTACGCCGACAACGCCTGCAAAGCCGATATCGGCGCCATCCGCCGCGCCGGCTCTGACCAGCCTACCGCGATCGAACAAGCGCTGAAAGCTACAACCAAGCTTTCGCGGCACCAATGTCCGATGACCACAATCATGCGTATGCGCATTTGTTCATCGTGGACTGGCGCGACGGCAAACCGACTGTGATTGCAATGGAGAAATAACCTCAGGTGCCCGCACCTGACATAAGAAAAGAGACAATGACCATGGACGGACTCGAACGGCTGCGGCAGTCCCCACTGCCTTTCGCAGCGCTCATCGGTATCAATTTCACAAGCGCGGCGCCGGATCGCGTGACAGCCGAACTGACCGTGCGGGAGGATCTGTGCACCCGCCCCGCCATCCTGCATGGCGGGGCGATCATGGCGTTCGCCGACACGCTGGGGGCGGCGGCCACCATCCTCAATCTCCACGAGGGCTACGGAACGACGACGATTGAGTTAAAAACCAACTTCCTTGCCCCCGCTCCAGTCGGCACAAAGGTCGTCGGCGAGACGACGCCCGTTCATCGCGGCCGGCGCACAATGGTGTGGCAAACTCGCATCACGACCGAGACTGGACGGCAAGTCGCGCTTGTAACCCAGACGCAACTTGTCCTGGAACCAACCACCTAGTTGCGGCCTTCCACCATATCCCATATCCGCTTGGTGGCTGGCCGGCCATCCCCGCAGGGCAGAGGCGCCGCATTGCCTGCGATTTCCGTGTTGGACGCAATCGCAGGTGCGCGAGAGTTCACTTCATCCCGCCTCGAACGCCGCCGCCGGTCGATATCGCGGCTGTCCCAAGGTGCACAGCACGACGCTGACCGTCTTCGGGTGCTACACCCTTGCCTGCTTCACGCCGGCGACAGACTGGCACATAGGATTCGCTCAAAGGAAATGCGGCGATCAACCTTCGCCTCAATCACTGGTGGAGCCGAGGGGAATCGAACCCCTGACCTCCTGAATGCCATTCAGGCGCTCTCCCAACTGAGCTACGGCCCCGACCGAGGTGAGGCGCGGGGTATAGCGACCCAGTCCCCGGGGATCAAGGTCAACCGGACCGGAAATTCAAACGTTTTTCAGGTTCGCCGAAAACCCCAGTACAACGGACGCCGTCCCGCTCGCAGCGCCTTGGCCTCGTACCGCGTCGGCGGCCAGCCGTCGGGCCGCGCCTCAGCCGGTTCGCCACCCAGGAACAGCGTCTGCGCCGCCATCACGTCACGGACCCAGGCCTGATAGGTCGGATCGTCGCTGGCGATCCGCCACTCGCCGCCGGGCTTCAGCACCCGCGCCAGCAGCGGCAGCGTCGCCGGATGCACGAACCGCCGCTTTGCATGCCGAGCCTTGGGCCAGGGGTCGGGGAACAGGAGAAAGATGCGATCCAGGCAGCCATCGGGCAGGTCCCGCATCAGGATTCGCGCGTCATCCGTCCACACCCTGAGATTCGGCGGCAGCGGCGCGTCCGTTTCCCCGCCCTCCGGCACCAACGCCGAGAGCAGAGAACAAATTCCGTTCTCGAAAACCTCGCAGGCGATCATCGTTACGCCCGGATTGGCCCGCACCTGCGCCAGCGCATGTTCGCCGCCGCCGAAGCCAACCTCCAGCCACAACGGGCCGTCGGGCAACCGCTCGCCCAGCGCCAGCCGCGGCAGAGTGACATCCAGCAGGGCCTCCTGCCGCGGACGCAGCTTGTGTCCGCGGCTGCGTCCGTAAAGCCGGTCTGGAGGCGGCTTTACCGCCCGAACGCTGCCTTCAGCGCCGGCACCAGGTCCGTCTTTTCCCACGTGAAGGTGCCCTTGTCCGCATCCGGCTCGCGGCCAAAATGCCCATAAGCCGAGGTCGGCGCATAGATTGGCCGGTTCAGGTGCAGATGCTCCCGGATGCCGCGCGGCGACAGGTTCATCACGTCGTTCAGCACGACTTCCAGGCGCTTCTCATCCACGTCCTTCCCGGTACCTTGCAGGTCCACATAAACCGACAGCGGGCGAGAGATACCGATCGCATAACTGACCTGCAGCGTGCAGCGATCCGCCAGGCCCGCCGCCACCACGTTCTTCGCCAGATACCGGCAGGCATAGGCGGCGGACCGGTCGACCTTGGTCGGGTCCTTGCCGCTGAACGCGCCACCGCCGTGTGGGGCCGCGCCGCCATACGTGTCCACGATGATCTTGCGTCCTGTCAGGCCGCAATCCCCATCGGGGCCGCCGATGACGAAATTACCGGTCGGGTTAACATGGAACTCTTTCTCCGGGCACATCCAACCGTTCGGCAGGATGCCCTCCACCAGCGGCCACAGCAGCCGCTTGATCTCCGCCTGATCCAGCCCGGCTTCGTGCTGGGTGGAAACAACAACCGAGGTCGCGCCCACCGGCTTGCCGTCGACATAGCGCAGCGTCACCTGGCTTTTGGCGTCGGGCAGCAACCCGGCCACCGCTTTGTCGCCGATCTTCCGCAGGTCACGGATGTGCCGCAGGATCTCATGCGCATAATACAACGGCGCCGGCATCAGCGTGTCCGTCTCGGTGCAGGCGTAACCGAACATGATGCCCTGGTCGCCCGCGCCCTCGTCCTTGTTGCCCGCGCTGTCCACGCCCTGAGCGATATCCGCGGACTGGGAGTGCAGGTGAACCGCAACGTCGGCATTCTTCCAGTGAAAACCATCCTGCTCATAGCCGATGTCGAGGATCGCCATCCGTGTCAGATGAGTCAGCAAGTCCGGCGTGATCGTCCCCGGACCGCGAGTCTCGCCGGCCAGGACCACCCGGTTCGTCGTGACCAGCGTCTCACAGGCAACCCGGGCATAGGGGTCGGCATCCAGGAACGCATCCAGCACCGTATCGCTGATCCGGTCGGCAACCTTGTCGGGATGCCCCTCGGAAACCGATTCCGAGGTAAAGAGATACTCGCCCGTGTCACGCATGGGGTAAAACTCACGTCGCGGAGGGTTACAGCCGCCCGAAAAGCGGCGTTCGACAGGATGCCAATGGGGCGCTGTGTGACGGAATCCGGCCGCAGGGTCAAGGTAAACGGCTTGTGATCTAGTTGATCCCGAGCACGTCCATCATCGAGTAAAGCCCGGCCCGCTGCTCCGCCGCCCACATGGCAGCGCGTATTGCGCCCGTCGCGAACGTCCGCCGGTCGAAGGCGCGGTGTGTCAGAGCAATATGTTCCGTTCCGGACGCAAAAATTAAGGTGTGCTCCCCCACCACCTGCCCGCCGCGCAGGGCAGCAAATCCGATCGCGCCAGTCTTGCGCGGGCCGGTATGTCCATCGCGGCCGCTCTCCATGACGTCATCCAGCCGCACGCCCCGTCCCGCCGCGACCGCTCGGCCCATCCCGACGGCGGTGCCGGACGGCGCATCCACTTTCTGACGGTGGTGCATCTCCACGATTTCCGCGTCGTAGATATCGGCCGGAAGAGCCGCGCCCATTCGCTCAGCCAGCGCCAGCACGAGATTCACGCCGGCCGAGAAGTTGGACGCGTAGACGACAGGAACGGCTTTTGCAGCCGCGGCCACAGCTGCTTCGTCGGCGGCCGACAAGCCCGACGTGCCCAGCACCCAGGCCTTCCCGGCATCTGCCATTGCCTTCGCTGTCGATTGCACGGCGGCGGCGTTGGTGAATTCGATCACCACGTCGGAGGCCGCGGCCAGTTCGCCCACCGTCGGATACAAATGCACGCCGTCCGGAGCCTCCCCTGACCGCGCCACGCCGCCGGCAAGTTCCGCGCCGGCTTCCGGAACCTCCTGAACCAGCAGGCGTCCCATCCGGCCGGTGACCCCGACGATACCGATTCGTATTGTCACGTTGCCCCCTGTTCCTCTAGCTATCGTGCCGCCAACCAAACCCCGCGTCCAGCCTCGCCACGCCAGCAGCGCACCTTCATGGAGCCCACACCATCACGCATCTTCTGACATGGCACGGCACAGTCCTCTGTCGCGAAAAGACACAGGGCGCGCTGGTGCATCGGCCTTTGGACGGCACCATGGATGACGTCGACGTTCTGACCATCGGTGATGTAGCGGCAACCCTGTCAGCCAACCTCGGCGCCTTCCTGCGCAACGACATTGACGATCTGCGGCTGGAAATGCCGGCCGGCCCCATGGCCGGCTGGGTGTTCAGCCGCTCCCCCGACCACCGCAGCCTGATCATCACGCACGGCGGCCGGTGCCTGAGAGCGATCGCGCCGGGGGACGCACTGGATCTGGTCGAGAATGACACCGGGCCGTTTTCACGGTTTCTACCCCTTACCCCGGCCGACCTGTCTGCCCTGCGCGAGCTTGGTTCATCGCGATGGCTGGTAAAATCCGACGACGTCAAGCAACCGGCGCATGGCCATCACGCGCCGGGGTTCACGCTGGAGATCGGGTCGCTGAGCGTCGATCTCCGCTGGAACCTCCCTCTGGATCTCTCCGAATTTCCGCACCGTCTTACGTTGTTGCGGGACGGATGGCGCATCGACCAGATCTACCGCTACCGGCCGCTGGTCTACTACGCCGCGTTTGGAGACGCGGCGATCATCCAGCAGTTTGCGTTGAACCTTCGCTCCCTGGTTACCGCCGGCGGCTATGAGGGCGATGTCGCTGTCCTGACCGACCGGTCCATCGACGAGATTCGCGCGCTTGCCCCGCCGATGATGCGTGGATCGTTGGTCGTGCTCCGGTCCGAGGCGCGCGACCGGGTTGGCGGCATGGCCGCGCGCCTGGTGATTTCCGGATGGCGCGACGCCTGGACCTTTCAACCAATTCTTTACGCCGATACCGATATAATTTTCGACCTTCCGGTTACGCCGATGCTCTACGCCATAACCCAATCCGATCGGATCGCAGCGCCAAAGGAGCCGCATGCGTCACTCGCCGGTTCGGTGTTCGTGGGAAGCAACCTGCTGCTGGATGATGGGTGCGACCCTGGGTCGGTGATGGGCTTCAATACCGGCACGCTTGGCATCCCGAACATCGGCCGGCATTCCCACACCATCGAACTTATCGGCAGGATACTGCGTAATCGCGCAACGATCCTTGGCCGGGACGCGATGCCGGTGGCGGAGCAGCCGATCGCCAATTACGTCTCGTTCCGTGTTGCCAACTTTGATACCGACCTGATCACGCCCTATGTCCGGTTGTCCGGCGATACGATCGACCCGCAGGCCCGGCAAGGCCTTGTCCACTTCTGCTGGGTGCCCGGAACAGACAAAAGAGTCGAGGCGATGCGCGACTACCTAGAGCAGGTCGATGTCCTCGACGGCCGCCCGGCCGTTACGGAATCCGCGGCCTGGACGGCCCCGGCCGTCACCAGCGACATCGTGTCGCCGGAGGAGGTGGCGGCGTTTTCCATGAGCCCGATACTTGATTTTGAAACTATCGTTCAGTCGCTACAGAAATAGAACAACCTGGCTTACGCGACCTCTTTCTGTACCACCCCCAGCAGGCGCGCTTGCAAGGCAGGATCGTCCTCCAGGCTGCGAGCCGCTCCTTCGAACGCCACCTGTCCGTTCACCAGCACATAGGCTCGGTCGACCAGCGGCAGCACTGTCTCTGCATGGTGTTCGACAATAACCATCGCCACGCGACCACGCAGTTGCGCGAGCGCATCCATCACCTCCTTGACGATGGTCGGTGCCAGTCCCTCGAACGGCTCATCCAGCAAAATCAATTTTGCTGGCACAACAAGCGCCCGAGCGATCGCCAGCATCTGCCGCTCGCCGCCCGACAGGCTCTCTGCCCTGGACCGTTGCAGAATCCGCAGCTTCGGAAACAGCGTATAGACGTCTTCCAGCGATGCGCCGCCGGGTCGTGCCGCCAGGCGTAGATTGTCGATAACCGTCAGGTTCGGGAACAGCCGGCGCCCCTCGGGCACCAGCGAAATGCCGCGCTGGTTGATTTCATAAGTCTTCGCCGCGGTGATCGGCATGCCGTTCAACACGATGCTCCCCGCGCTGGCCCGCACCGTGCCGGTGATCGCCCGCAACGTGGTGGTCTTGCCGACACCGTTGCGCCCAAGCAACGCGACCGCTTCGCCCTCGTGGACGATCAGCGACAGATCCTCCAGGACGACGCTGCCGCCATATCCGGCGCGCAGTTTGTTCACCACCAGCAGAGGCTTGTTGGCGGCATGCTGCGACTTCTCCACGTCCGTTGGCGCCGGTGGCGGAATGATCCTTTCGGCGCCGAGGTAGGCGGTGACGACATCCGGGTTCGCCGCCACATCCTGTGGCTTGCCGTCGGCGATCAACCGCCCCTGATGCAGCACGGTGATGCGGTCCGACAACGCCAAAACGCGGTCGATGTCGTGCTCGATCAACAGCACCGCATGGCTGTCGGCCAGACGGCGGATCAACGCGCCCACGACCTGCCGGTCCGCCTCGGCCAGACCGGCCAGAGGCTCGTCCAGCAGCAGAAGCTTGGCATCCGTGGCCAGGGTAATCGCGATTTCCAGCAACCGCCGTTGCCCGTGACCCAGGTTTGCGCATGGGTCGGCGGCGCGATCCTCCAGCCCCACCGCCGCCAGCAGCGACCATGTGCGCGCGTTGATGTCGTCGTAGGAGTAGGCGTCGCGCCAGAGACCCCAGCGGCGGGAATCCTGTGCCTGCACCGCGACCCGCACGTTCTCGAACGTTGTCAGGTTGCGGAACACGCTGACAGGATCTGGAACGAGCGTGCCAGCCCCAGGCGAATGCGCTTGTGCATCGGCAGCGTCGTGATGTCGTGCCCGTCGAACAGGATGCTGCCGGCGTTGGGCCGCAGAATGCCGGTCAGCATATTGAAGAACGTCGTCTTCCCCGCGCCGTTCGGGCCGATGAAGCTGTGCAGCCGATACGGGATACACCTGCAGGTTCAGGTCGGTCGCCACCACCAGCGAACCGAACCGCTTGTGCAGCCCGGTCACCGTCAGGATCGCCTTGTCCGGGTCCAGCTTGGACGCCAGCTGCCGCGATACGGATCGATCTTCGCTGGGCGTGGGCGGGATGGCCTTGCGCGTCAGCGTCCAGTCGTCGCGACCCAGCAGGCGAAACATCAGCCCCTGAATGCCCTCGGGCGAGGCGAGCGCGAACAGGATCACGATCGGCGCGAAGATCAGCCACCAGCTTTCAGTGACCGCGGATAGCCGGTCCTCCAGCAGGATGAACGCGATGGCGCCCCAGAGCGGGCCAAGGAAGTGATGCACGCCGCCCAGCACCGCCATCAACAGCGAGTCACCGGCGTGCTGCCAACTCAGGTTGTCGGCGTAGGCGCCCTTCAGCATGAAGGCCAGCAGCCCGCCGGCATAGCCGACGATACCGCCCATCAGCACGAAGGAGACGAACTTCAGCCGGAACGTGTCGTAGCCCAGGCTCTGCACGCGCTGTTCGTTGTCTCGCAGCGCCTGCAAGCGACCGGCCGAAGGGGGAGTGGGCGATGCGCCACAGCAGATCCACATGCCGATGCAGACTGTGACAACGGCAAACACATGAAACGACCAGTCGGACTGGCAAACAACGGCCGAGGCACGCCTTGCAATCCGTTCTCGCCGCCCGTCACGTCGGTCCACTTGTAGGCGATCTCGAACGCGATCTGTGAAAATGCCAGAGTCAGCAGGGAGAAATACAACCCGCGCCGGCGCAATATGATCAGCGCGATCACCGCCGCAAGCACCAGCGAAAACGCCACGCAGAAGACCAGAGCAACGATCTCGTTGCGGGCGCCGCTGCCGCATCGCGAACGCCGCGGCATAACTGGCGCAGCCGAAGAAGACGGAGGCACCGAACGGCACAAGCCCGGTGTAGCTGACCAGCAGGCACACCCCGGCACCATACAGCGTGTAGATCGCGATCTGCGTGATCAGGCTGATCGGCGCGCCGAGCAGGTACCACAGGCCGCTCAGTGCCATCAGGACGACGAAAACCAGCAGAACGGGATGGCGGATCACTCGAAGCGCTCCCACCGCTCACCCAGCAGCCCCCGCGGCCGCAGCAGCAGCATCAGCGCCATGAACAGGTACATCACCGCGCCCGACGCCTCCGGGTAGAACTGGATCGTCAGCGCGATCACCACGCCGACCATCAGCCCCGCGATCACCGCGCCGGCGAACGACCCCAGGCCACCGATCGCCACGACGACGAAGGCCGGCATGATCGCGTTGGTCGCCATCGACGGCGTGATCGTCCACAGCGGGGCGGCCAGCACCCCGGCGATGCCGGAGATCGCGCAGCCCAGGCCAAACACCCATGTCAGCACCCGAGGCAGGTTGATCCCCAGCAGACCGACCATCTCCGGGTCGCGAGACCCCGCGCGCAGGATCCGCCCGAACGGTGTGTGTTCCAGGAACAGCCACAACCCGACCAGGACAGCGATGGTGGTCAGGAACACCGCGAAACGGTATTTGGTAATCAGGATCGGCCCCCAGATCAGGAAGCCTCCCAGCAAGGGCGGCGGGCTGAACGGCTGCCCGATCCCGCCGTAGATCAGTCGCACCGTCGCCTCGATCAGCAACGCCAGCGCGAACGTCACGATCAGGCTGATCAGCGGTTCTTTGTCATACAGCCGCTGGATCAGCAGCCGTTCCGCCACCATCCCGATCCCGCCGACGATCACCGGCGCCAGGATCACCGCCGGCCAGCCGAAATACTGGAACAGGGTCAGCGCGAAATACGCACCCAGCGTGAAGAACGAGCCGTGCGCGAAATTGACGATCCCCAGCAGCCCGAAAATGATCGACAGGCCGATCGCAATCAGGACGTAAAGCCCGCCGAGGACCAGCCCGCTGGCGATCTGTGATAGCAGAATTTCCAGCATTCCTGATGCCAACCCTCCCAGCGGCTGGTCGTGTCTGCCTGACCAGGGCCGGATTCACTCCGTCCCTGGCAACAGGCGAGGCCGCCTCAGCTCATCTTGCAGCCGATTTCCTCTGGCGTGCCGAACACCTTGTCCACGTCGGCCGGATTCTCGGGCAGCGTCGCCTTCACGTCGAAATAATCCCACTTGTCGGTGATCTTGTCCTTCACCGACACCGCGAGATTACGCACCAGCATCTGATGGTCGAACTTGCGATAGCTATACGTTGTCTTGCCGGTCTGCACCTTCCAGCCTTCCAGCCCCTCGACGATCGCCATTGGATCGGTCGATTTCGCCGCATCGATGGATTCGAACAGAGAACGGGCGGTGATCCATCCCATCCAGGCCTTGTCGGCCGCCGGTTTGCCGTACTTCTTCTCATAGGCCGCGGCGAACGCCTGCTCCTCCGGGGGGTTCTCCGGATTTTTGTAATACCACATCTTGGTAAACGTCCCGGTGGCGGCCTCCGGTCCGACGCCCCAGATGTCGGTGTCGCCGATGGCGATCTCTACGAAGGGGATCTTGCCCTTCATCCCAAGCTCGTTCCACTGCTTCAGAAACGTGGTCAGGTCGCCGGCCGACAGACCGCCCACCACCACATCGGGATTCGCCTGGCGGATCTTTAGGATAAAGGAACTGAAATCAGGCGTGTTCAACGGCACCTCGTCCGACCCGACCTCGGTCCCACCGGCTTCCTTCAGCAGCGCGCGCGACGACCGCAGGATGTCCTGTCCGAACGCATAGGACGCGGTAATATGATACCACCGCTTGCCATAGGTCAGCGCGAACGGCGTGATCATCCGCTGCTGCACCGCGACGGGCGTATTGAGCCGGAAGGTAAAGCGATTGCAGTTTTTGCCGCTGATCTCGGTCGCCGCGGCGTTGTCGCAGACGAACGGAATCTTCAACTGCGCCGCGGTTGCTTCCTCGGCCAGTGCGTTCGACGACAACGACCCGCCCAGGACGGCGACGACTTTGTTCTCCTGCACCAGCTTTTGCATGTTCTGCGTGGCGGCCTGAGGCGTCGGTTCGTCCAGCCAGACCAGTTCCGCCGGCTGGCCCATGATCATGTTATTGCGCTCTTCCATTGCCAGGAAAGAGCCGTTCGCCAGATATTCAGTCTGTCCCGCGATCTGCCCTGTCTTGGCCAGCAGCAGCCCGATCCGGATGGGATCCGCCGCTCGGGCCACATATGGCCTGGCCAACGGCGCGGCAGCCAGGGCCGCCGAACCCTTCAGCACAGTGCGGCGCGGCACAAGCAAAGTCTTTTTGGTGTCTCTCATCCCGTTTCCCCTGGCACTTGATTTACGGAACGGCTTAGCGCGCCCCGTCCGCCGCAGCAATGCGGTTTATGGCGGCAACGGCCGGGCGGTCATTCCCCGGGCAATCCCGCGCACAGGAGAAATTGCCCTGGCGGACCGCTCGAAATGCATCAGCAAGACGAACGGGAAGTCAAACATTGCTTTGGGCGAAAACGTCGTTGGGGAGCAGGTCCAACTCTGGGGCAGGGGCACAATCCAGAAGATTGGTCGAGCGTACACGACGGATCGAAATACTGGCTACGATTGGGCTGCGGGACCGTGGGGCCGGTTCAGGAAAGCAAGGCGCACGCGCACCGTCTCGCTGATATGGCGGCGCTCTTCCAGGCTCTGGGCGGAGGTTGGCGGAACAACCCACCTGTCCGGACGGCAGTCAACGCTTCAGGCTATATTTCGAAATAGGGACCGGCCTGGGATAATCAGATCCCGGACCGAGTGGTGCTGGCTCCGGCGTTAGCCGGAGCGGCGGGGCCGGACATTCGAGCCGACCGCCCCTCAGAAACTGAATCCAATCTCATGGATATATTTGTGCGCTGGAAGCAGGGCTAAATCGCCACAATTGCCCAATTTTTAGGCACGAATCTGCATCAGTTCCCGGAAATCTGGCGGAAGTCGAAGAAGATCCAAACTGTCAACTGCTGGCATGCTGATTGCGTATGGACCCGCTGGCCACGACTTCGTTCGGGGGCCGTTCCGGCCAGAAGAAGGATAAGGTCGTATGCTGGGATTCTTGGGGGAAATCTATACGCCGCGGGGTTCGCACGCATGAAGCTGATTATTGCAATCATAAAGCCGTTCAAGCTTGATGAGGCCCGTGAGGCGTTGATGCCGCTGGGCGTGCAGGGCTTGACCGTGACGGAAGTAAAAGGCTTTGGCCGTCAGAAGGGCCAGACCGAGATCTATCGTGGCGCGGAATACCAGGTCAGCTTTCTTCCAAAGGTGAAGATCGAGGTCGTGGTGGAGGATAGTCTGGTTGACCAGACCATCGAAGCGATCGCCAAAGCCGCCAACACCGGCAAGATCGGTGATGGCAAGATATTCGTTATGGACGTTGAGCGGGCGGTACGAATCCGCACCGGCGAAGTCGATACGGACGCTCTGTAAACAAGGCAGATAGGGAAACAGGATTATGACTAGAGCCCGATCGGGTTGGGGCTGCAGCTTGCTGCTGCTCGCGTTGGTGTTTGCCGTACCGGCATTCGCAGCTGACGCACCGCCACCACCACCCAAAATCGACACCGGCGATACCGCCTGGATGCTGGCCAGCACCGCCCTGGTGCTGTTGATGACCATACCGGGTCTGGCGCTGTTCTATGCCGGCATGGTCCGCAAGAAGAACGTTCTCGCGACGATGATGCAGTCGTTCGCGATCTGCTGCATCGTCACGATCGTCTGGACCGTCGCGGGCTACAGCATCGCGTTCACCAACGGCAACGCCTACATGGGCGACTTCTCGCGCTTCATGCTGAACGGCATCGGCGAGCATATCAGCAAAGGCGCCGACATCGCGTTCACCCTCGGCGCCGGGACCGACGCCGCCGCGGTGCAGACGGTACCCGAAACGGTCTACATGATGTTCCAGATGACCTTTGCGATCATCACCCCGGCGCTGATCGCCGGCGCTTTCGCCGATCGCATGAAGTTCTCGGCGATGTGCATCTTCATGACCCTGTGGTCGTTGCTGGTCTACTCGCCGATCGCCCACTGGGTCTGGGCGCCGACCGGCTGGGTGTCGCAGCTGGGCGTGCTGGACTTCGCCGGCGGCACGGTGGTGCATATCAACGCCGGAATCGCCGGTTTGATGTGCGCGCTGGTTCTCGGCAAGCGCGTCGGATACGGCACGGAAAACATGGCACCGTATAATCTGTCATACGCCGTGATCGGCGCCTCGCTGCTGTGGGTCGGCTGGTTCGGGTTCAACGCCGGGTCCGCGGTGGGCGCGAATGGACGAGCCGGGATGGCGATGACGGTGACGCAGATCGCCACGGCCGCGGCGGCGCTGGGCTGGATGTTCGCGGAGTGGATTGCGAAGGGCAAGCCGTCGGTCCTGGGCGCGATATCCGGGGCCGTGGCGGGGTTGGTTGCGATCACGCCGGCTTCGGGTTTCGTGCTGCCGGGTGCCTCGATCATCATCGGCGTGGCGGCCGGCGTGATCTGCTTCTGGACCGCGTCTTATATGAAGCACATGCTGGGCTACGACGACAGCCTGGATTGTTTCGGGGTGCACGGGATCGGCGGGATCGTGGGCGCGCTGCTGACCGGTGTGTTCTCCTACGGCCCGCTGTCGGCGACCGATGCGAACTCCGGACGGCAGCCCGGGCGGGCTGGCACAGTTGAAGCTGCAGGCGATCGGTGTGGCCTCGACGCTTGTATACAGTGGCGTCATGACACTGATCCTGCTGATGGTGACCAAGGCCCTGGTCGGACTTCGCGTCGGGCAGGAGGAAGAGCGGGAGGGTCTGGACATCGTTCTGCACGGCGAGCAGATCTTCTAAGACTGTGACTGGAGCGCCTCATTGTGGGGCGCTCTTAGTCTCGTGCGCCGTACGGATGTAGACCGAACCGAGAATTATGTTACGTAGTTCAGGTGGGGGCGGAACGAATTGCGCCCCGTGTTTTAGGATGGAACAGGTAATGAAAAGCTTGAAACAACCGGGGGCGGCGTGGATCGCGGCGGCGGCCACATTCGCTGTCGCTGCCGTTCCCGCTCTGGCGCAGACCGCGGCACCCGCAGCGCCGCCAGCCGCAACCGAGGCGGCACCTGCCACGGCCCCAGCCGCACCCGCGCCCGCAGCCGCCGACGCGCCGCCACCTGGTTTGTGGATCAATGGTATCCACCTTTCCGCACAACTGGATGCCGGATTCAACCTGAACCCATTCCGGCCAAGCACCGGTCTGAACTTTGGTCAATTGTTTACGGACCATGCGAACCAGGCAACTTTGAACCAGGTGTTGTTGACTGCAAACAAGCCCCTCGACCCCAAGAACTCCGACTTCCAGTGGGGCTTCAAGCTGCAGGGCATGTATGGATCGGACGCGCGCTACACCCAGTTCCTGGGGGTGTTCAACAATGCACTTCCGGGTGATCGATATCAGTTCGATATTGTCGAAGCGAACGCCCTGTTCCATCTGCCGATCATCTCCGACGGCGGCATGGACGTGAAAGTCGGCATGTATTCCACGCCGCTGGGTTTTGAAACGATTGACCCGTCGACGAACCCGTTCTACTCGCACTCCTACATCTTTCAGTTTGGCTTGCCGTTCAAGCACACTGGATTCCTGACGACAACGCATCTTACCGATGTCGTCGACATCTACGGCGGGCTCGATACCGGCACCAACACGACATTCGGTCCGTTGGGCGACAACAATGGCGCGATTGGCGGCATCGGCGGCTTCAACCTGACGCTGATGGGCGGCAATCTGACCATACTTGCCCTTACCCACGTCGGTCCTGAACAGGCCACGCGCGTTCTCTCCCCGCTGGGCTTCAACGCGAACGGAGAGTTCCGCGCTTACAACGACGTCCTCATTACCTACAAAGTGAATGACGCCCTAACAACGACCACGGAACTGAACTGGGTTCGTGATGCCTACGGTTACGCCAACAAGCCGGTCAATGGTTTCGGCGCCGCGCAATACGCCGCTTACACGTTGACCGATACCCTGACCTTGAATGGCCGTATCGAAGTGTGGCGCGACGACAACAACTACTTCGTGGCACAGTACTCGGGTAACAATGACCCGGTTCGAGTTGAACAGGGACTGAGCCCGATATCGAATGTCTATGTTGCGCCCGGCGGCGGCGGCACGACATATGGCACCATAACCCTGGGCGTGACCTACAAGCCGACACTTCCTGCCCCGGTCACCGGGCTTCTGCTTCGGCCGGAGGTCCGTTGGGATCATGCATTCACCAATAACAACCCGTTCAACCAGAACTACCAGCCGGCGCCGGGCAACAAAGGCACCGCCAACAACTTCACCTTGGCGGCCGACGCCGTGATCACTTTCTAATCCGGCTTCACCTGACGAAAAGGCCAGCGCTTGCGCTGGCCTTTTTTGTTGATCCAGCTTCGTCATGCATCAACGCGGCGGGCGCCGCCGGGGCGTCAGCATTAAAAGAATCGCACCGCTCGGCCCCGTTCGGCGAATGATCATCAACGGCCCCGAACCGCTGACGCGGACCGCCGCTTGGCCTGCGCTGCCATCCGTACCGACGCATTCGCAGCGCCGTACTGCTGATACCCTCCGATCCGCTGGACGATCTCAAAAAAGAACCGATCGTCGAACGCATCAGTGTATGCATGCAGGAACTCACCGGTCGCATCGCGATCGTAGAGCAGATCATGCTCCCGAAGCATTGCCAGCTGAGCATCATCCAGGCCCCAGCGCGCCCCGACGTCGTCGTAGTAGTTACCCGGAATTGGCAAAAACCGAGCGCCGCGCGCTGTCAGGGTTTCCACCGCCGACAGGATGTCGGAACTGCCCATGGCAATGTGCTGCACCCCAGCGCCTGAGAACGTCGTCAGGAAGCGCCCCGTCGTCGTCTCCCGGCTTTCAGAGATATTCAACGGCAGCCTGATCGCCCCGTCCGCGCTCGCCATCGCGCGGCTTTGCACCAGCCCCATGGCGTCCGGGATTTCCCACAACTGCTCGGGCTGGAACCCGAAGATCGCGCGATAGAACAGCACGAAATTGTCCATCCGCCCCATCGGCAGCGCCTGCGCCACGTGATCGACCGAGGTCAGCGCCGGGGCAGGTGCCTCATCAGCAAACAATTGAAAATCGACATCGTAGATCGTCGACCCATCCGTGGATGGCTCGACCAGGTACAGCAGCGTCCCATCGGGCGCGCGAAGCGCCGGAATTTGGCGCTCCCCCGGCCCAACCCGTTCTTGCCATTCCGGGCACAGCAATGCTTCCGCGCGCTCCACGGCCCGGTCCGCGTCATCCACGCGAAACGCCATCGCGCAGACGGAAGGCCCATGGAACTGAAAGTGCTCCGCCGCCGCACTGTCCTGCTCGCTGTTCAGGATGCAGTTGATCCGCCCTTGCCGGAAAAGTTCCACGGACTTCGACCTATGCCGACCGGCGTAATGAAATCCCAGCGCCCGCAGCGTCTCGCTCAGCCGCCGCCCGGATTCGTCATCCACCGCGAATTCCAGGAACTCAACCCCGTCGAACCGAGGCTCCGCCGGCAGTTCCGTCGCACCCGCCTCCGCCTCGACCAGCAGCAGCGACCGCAGTCCATCCCGCGCCATCAACCGCGCCGGCGCGGACCGGAACTCGTCGTTGAAGATCTCCAGCGACAGCGGCCCGCGATACCCCGCCGCCAGCAGATCGCGCACAAAATCCGCCACCGGCAACTGACCCTGCCCTGGAAAATTCCGGAAATGCCGGCTCCAGGACAGCACATCCATGGACAGCGCCGGCGCATCGGCCAGCTGGGCGAAAAAGATCTTCTGCGCCGGCACGATCGTAAGCCCCGACAGATCGTCCCCCACCGCCAGGGTATGAAAGCTGTCGACGATCAGCCCCAGCGCCGGATGATCCGCCGCCTTCACCATATCCCAGGCGTGCCGCCATCGGTTGATGTTGCGGCCCCACGCCAGTGCCTCGAACCCTACCCGCATGCCGCGCTGCGCCGCCCGCTCCGCCATCTCCGCCAGATCGGACGCCGCGCGCGCATCGTCGTTCAACGACGCCGGACTGATGTTGCTGCACACCAGCAGCAAGTCCGTCCCCAGCGCCTGCATGACGTCGAACTTGCGTTCCGCCCGGTCCATGTTCCGCGCCCGCTGCGGTTCCGGCATCGCCTCGAAATCACGGAACGGCTGGAAACAGGTGATCGTCAGGCCCAGGCTTTCCGCCAGATAACGGACGTCCGCCGGCGAGCCCTCATAGGTTAGCAAATCATTTTCGAAAATCTCGACACCGTCGAAGCCAATCGCGGCCGCTGCTTCCATCTTCTCGGCCAGCGTCCCGCTCAGGGAGACCGTGGCAATGGACTTTGGCAGCGGCGCGATGAGGTCGGCCATCAGATCTCCATGAACACCGTTTCGTTGTCGCCCTGCAGCCGGATATCGAGTTCGAACATTCCCGGCGACACCGCGCGAGCGATCAGAGTCTTGCGCCGCGCCGGTTCCTCGATCAACGACAAAACCGGGTCGGTTTCGTTCAACGGTTCGTCTGGAAAATACAACCGTGTCGTCAGTCCGTTCAGCAAGCCCCGGGCAAAAATCGTCATTGCGACATGAGGGGCCTGTTGGGCATTTCCCAGTCCAGGCACCGGCCCCGGCTTCAGTGTCTTGAACGCGAACCGTCCCGTCGAGTCCGTCCTCGCTCGACCATACCCCGGAAAAACATCCGTTGTCGGTGGGCTGGTCTGCCAGATCTCCACCGCCGCGTCGGTGACAAGCGCGCCGCTTCCGTCCGTGACTAGCCCGGTCAAGGTGATGATCTCCCCGGTCGCACCGAACCGCAACAGGTCGGCCCACTCAGGATGCTCGATCAGGTGCCAGTATGGCCCGATCGTTTGGCTGGTTGTCGCAACGAGCCTGGCCATGTCAGCGGTTCTCCGTCGGGGTGGCGTTGCGGCCACGCAGCACAAAGTCGAACCGATAGCCCAGCGCCCAGGCGGGCTGGGTGATCCCGATGTCGAACGCCGCGATGAGCCGCTCCCGCGCCGCCTTGTCTGGGGTGGCCAGAAAGATCGGATCCAGATCGAGCAGCGGGTCGCCCGGGAAATACATCTGCGTGATGATCCGCGTTCCAAATCCGGTGCCGAACAACGAATAGTGAATATGGTTCGGCCGCCAGGCGTTCGGGTGGTTGCCCCAGGGATACGACCCGGGCTTGACCGAGGTGAACTGGTACCATCCGTCAGCATCGGTAAACACCCGGCCCTCGCCATGAAAATTCGGGTCCAGCGGCGCGTCGTGCCGATCACCCGGATGGTCGTAGCGACCGGACGCGTTGGCCTGCCAGATCTCGATCATCGTATTCGTCACCGGCCGGTTATCCTCGTCCACCACCCGGCCCCGCACGATGATCCGCTCGCCCAGCGCCTGCTTGCCGTTGATCACCGAGAGATCAGGCATCGGATTGAACAGCGACGGCCGGAACCGCGGACCCGTTGTTTCGGTGACCGAGTGCGGAATGCGCAAGGCCGGCCGGTTCGGATGCCGCGACTTCGTGCTGCCATAGGCGGGCGAATCATTCGGCGGCTGCGTGTCTGGAACAAGTGGCCGAAATGGCGCGGTGTCGATGGTCATGGCTCCCTCCTCGTTTTCCCACCTACAGCGGTGTGTCCTTGACATGTATTAACTGGTTAGTTAATACGGTGGCCACGAAGCACGCGCAAGCGGAAAATCAACTTCAGCGATAAGATCATCCGACATGTCCCGGCCAGGAGGCAAATCATGGCACCCACTTCGACACCATCATACCTGATCGGCCTCATCGGAACTGGCATCCAGGCGTCCCTGACGCCGGCCATGCATGAAACCGAGGGCAGCGCTTTGGGCGTCCGCTACCTGTATCGTCTGATCGACCTGACAGAGCTGAGACTGCCTCCATCCGAACTGCCCGATCTACTGACGGCGGCCCAGCGGATGGGATTCAATGGCCTGAACATCACCCACCCCTGCAAGCAACTGGTGATACCGCTTCTGGACGATCTGTCGGAGGACGCGCGCGCGATCGGCGCGGTCAACACCGTCGTTTTCAAGGACGGCAAGCGGATCGGCCACAACACCGACGCATCAGGCTTCGCAGCCGCATTCCGCCGAGGCCTGCCGGACGTCCGCCTCGACCGCGTTGTCCAGTTCGGCGCCGGCGGCGCGGGGTGCGCCGTGGCCAATGCCATTCTAGGGCTGGGCGCTGGTCAACTGACGCTGATCGACGTCGATCCGACCCGCGCGGCAGCGCTCGCCGGCAGCCTGAATCAGCGCTTCGGCGCCGGCCGTGCCGTGGCGAGCACTGACGCAGCCGAGGCCATGGCGGCCGCCGACGGGATGATCAACGCCACCCCCCTCGGCATGGCCAAATATCCCGGCATGCCTCTCGACGCCGCACTGCTTCAGCCGCATCACTTCGTCTCCGACATCGTCTATTTCCCGCTCGAGACGGAACTGCTGGCAGCCGCCCGAACGGCGGGCTGCCGGGTGCTCAGCGGCGGCGGCATGGCCGTTTTCCAGGCAGTCGACGCCTTCCGCCTGTTTACCGGCCTGACGCCCGACCCGGATCGAATGCTTGCGCACTTCCAGCGACTGACCGCGTCAGCCTGACCGCAGATAGGCCACGATCGTCTCCGCGATCATTGTCCGGTGCTTGTCCCGCACCTCTGGCGCAACCAGGTCGCGCCCGAACAGCACGCCGAACGTGTGCCGGTTGGAGACACGATAGAAACACAGTGCGCTGATCATCAGGTGAATGTCGACGGCATCTGCCTCCCGCTTGAACACGCCCGCCGCCCGTCCGCGATTCAGGATCGCCGCAAGTGAGGCGATAACCCCGGCATTCACCTGACGAATGGTTGGCAATCGGCTCAGATACGCCGCCTGATGGATGTTCTCGATCGCGATCAGGCGGACAAAATCCGGGTGAGCATCTTCATAGTCGAACATCGCCTCGACCAGAGCCCGCAGAGCGCTCTCCGGATCAAGATCATCCAGCGCCAGACTGGCCTCGATCGCCCGGATGTCGCTGTACGCATCCTCCAGCACCGCGGAGTAAAGCCCCTCCTTGCTGCCGAAATAATAGTAGATCATCCGCTTGGTCGTCCGGGTCCCCTCGGCGATCGCATCCACCCGCGCGCCACTGAGTCCATGCTCGACGAACTCGGACCGGGCAACAGCCAGGATGTCCTTGCGTGTGCGGTCGGCGTCCGGCTTGCGACCCGACGGAAGTGCGGTGTCCTTTGTCAGCGACACGAGCGATACTCTCCCAGGAACGATCGCCCGGAGGATAGCACGTGGGCTAACCGGTTAGTGAAATATCGCGGCGCCCAGAAAATTTATTCTGGTTGCGGACCGTCATACCCCTCGATGATCATCAGGTCCGCCTCCGCCCGGCCAAGCCGCAATGCCTTGGCGGAGGCATATTCCGGTGAATGATAGCACGCCACCGCCGTCTCATAGTCCCTGAACTCCAGCACCACGTTGCGCGACCGAGCGACACCCTCCGGCGCCTCGAACCGGCCGCCGCGGACGATGAAGCGGGCGCCGTATTTCGAGAATGCGGCCGCATTGGCCGCAACATACTGCTGGTAGCCATCGGGATCGGTCACATCGACCCGTGCGATCCAGTAGCCTTTCGCCATCGCCGTTCGCTCCCCTCAAGAATGCGGGCGGTCGCCCAGCATCGCCGCCAGCACCGGCTCCATGGTTTGCGCCATCAGCGTCTGCCCCTGCGCGGTCGGATGCAAGGGCGGCTCCGGCGGCGTCAGCAGCGGATCGTAGAACAAGGACCGGTTCAGGACGCCGCCGCGCATGAAGATCCCGCTTACATCCAGATAGGTGACCGATGGGACTGATTTGTATTGGGCTGCCAGACGTTGGTTGATGTCCTTGGTCGTCTCCGTCACCCAGGCCGACCGCTCCGACGGCAGCACGCCCAGCAAAAGGATCTTGGTGTCAGGCAACCGCTTCCGCAGTTCGCCGATGATCGCGCCGATCCCGGCCACGGTATCCTCCGCGGACCAGTGCACGCGGCCCAGGTTGTTGGCCCCGATCAGCACCACCGCGACTTTCGGCGCGATCCCCGAGACCTCGCCATTCCGGATGCGCCAGAGCAGGCTGGCTGTCGTGTCGCCTATGAAGCCCAGGTTTACCGCATTCCGGTCGCCGTAGAACCGCTTCCAGGCCGGCGCGAAATCCTGCCACTCCGGCGGCCCCGACTTTTCCCAGTTCTGCGTGATCGAGTCGCCAAGGAAGATCAGCGCCGGTTTCGCCGCCGCCAGTTCCTTCAATTTTGCCTGATGGCGCGTCCGCCACCATGGAAGGTCCATGCGGGAAATCGGTTCGGCCGCGAGGATTGTCCTGGCGCGGAGGGGCGCTGCAAGCCCGGTCGCCGCAAGCAATCCGCAACCCAGAAAAGAGAATGTCCGGCGGGAGAGGGTCATGATCGCCTTGTTTGTCTGTCCAGCGCGAATCAGTCCGCGCCGCGGCGTCATAGACCCATCAGCGGCTCAGGCTGCAAGCCCGATTAGTTCGCGACGGTCTGCCGTCCCCACCTCGACCGGCCCGAACCGCGGGGCCGTGGATGCAGCAACGGCAGGATCAGGGTGACGCCGATGCCCCACAGGTTGTAGGCCAGCAAAGTCCTCAGGATTGGCCCCGTCTGGCCGCCGAATGCCATCGGCTGGCCCTTCAGCGGCAGGAACACGAACCAGCCGATCAACATCGCGCAAAGTCCGAGCGGCACGCCAAACCACCACAACGGCTTGCGCAGCCGGGTCGTTAGGGCGGCGAAGATGCCGCCGTACACCGCGCCCCAGAAGGTGATGCTGACGACCATTGGCATGTTGAACGGGGGTACATGCGCGACACGGAACGCCGCCAGCGGTGCGAGGCCCAGCCAGAACAAGATCTGCAGGCTGGTCTGATGGAACAGCAGGACCGACACCGCGCCGGCAACGCAACCAAGGAAGATGCGATTTGATGGGGTGATCATGGCCGACGGCTCCATTCAAACGCGATAGTGGCTATGTTTGCCAGTGGTTTCCATCCGTCAATCGTGCAGTGCACCAAATCCGACACGTGGTCATCCGGTCATTTGGTTGCGCCGCGCCGGCTGATCCCATGCAACCACCGATCCATGCAACCAGCGATGCCGGGCACCAGGCGAAACGGCCGGCCTCTGCTTTCGGACCGGTCAAGCTCCAGACCCGGCTGTGACCTGACCGTGCTATATAAAAGGTGAGCGATCATAAGACACCTCCGAAGCCGCGGTTCCGGCAGGCTAAGTGAGGACCGATCGCGGATGGTTGCGCGCCATCACACCATGCCGGTCACCCGGCCGCCATGACAGCCCAGGGGCGTGCCACACCCATCACCTCGCCCCGGCGCAGAATCTTCTGGACACGACCCCGCGCGCCCTCTATATGCGCGCCTCTTTTGGAACGCGGGAGACATCAGGCTGCCCCGTGGCGGCCGAAGTCGCATGCACCGCGGTCCCTTGGAATAAGGACCAGGGATCATGGCGAAGAAAATCGTCGGCTACATCAAATTGCAAATTCCGTCAGGCAAGGCCAATCCGTCGCCGCCGGTCGGCCCGGCGCTCGGCCAGCGCGGCCTGAACATCATGGCTTTCGTGAAGGAATTCAACGCGGTCACCGCGTCGATGGAACCCGGCATCCCGCTGCCCGTGGTGATCACCGCCTATGGCGACCGCACCTTCACCTTCGTCACCAAGACCCCTCCGAACACCTATTTCCTGAAGAAGGCCGCCGGCATCACCAAGGGCAGCCCGACCGTCGGAAAGGGCGCCGCCTCCGGCCGCGTCACCATGACGCAACTGCGCGAAATCGCCGAGATCAAGATGAAGGACATGAACGCCAACGACATCGATGGCGCCGTCCGGATGCTGCAAGGGTCGGCCAAGTCCATGGGCCTGACCGTGGTGGAGGGCTGAGCGATGGCAAAGAACAAGCGTTTGGCCGCTGCTGAAAAGGCCGTCGACCACGCCAAGGCCTACCCGTTGGAAGACGCGCTGAAATTGGTGAAGTCCATCTCCAAGGCGAAGTTCGACGAAACCATCGAGATGTCGATGAATCTCGGCATCGATCCGCGCCATGCCGACCAGATGGTCCGCGGCCTGACCAGCCTGCCCAACGGCACCGGCAAGACGGTGCGCGTCGGCGTCTTCGCCCGCGGCGCCAAGGCCGATGAGGCCACGGCCGCCGGAGCGGACGTCGTCGGCGCCGAGGACCTGATGGAGAAGGTCCAGGCCGGCGAGATCGCCTTCGATCGCTGCATCGCGACACCCGACATGATGGGCATCGTCGGCCGGCTGGGCAAAATTCTCGGCCCGCGCGGCCTGATGCCGAACCCCCGCCTCGGCACCGTCACGATGGACGTCAAGGGCGCGGTCACCGCCGCCAAGGGCGGACAAGTGGAATTCCGCGCCGAAAAGGCCGGTATCATCCACGCCGGCATCGGCAAGGTCTCGTTCGACGAAACCAAGCTGCTGGAAAACGCCAAGGCCCTCGCCGACGCCGTCGTCAAGGCCAAGCCGACCGGCGCCAAGGGCACCTACGTCAAAGGCGTCTCAGTCAGCTCCACCATGGGTCCCGGTGTGAAGGTCGACATCTCGACCATCGGCGCCTAGCCACCACATTCGTCATAGCCGGGCCTGTCCCGGCCATCCACGACTTGCGGCGCCGCAACTGCCGAACCCGTGGACGACGGATGCTACAGAATACGCCGGCTGTAAAAAGCTGGCGGGCAGGGACTGCTCCAGCCCAACCGGGTCAGTCCCGAACCTGTCCGAGACCGCTCGTCCCGACCACGGACCCTGTCCGATGGCCGGAGTAATGGACCTCTAAGGTCCGCGCGCGGGAGATGGGGAAGCCAGATTTTCAACGGCCCGCGCCGTTCGGACATTTGGTGGTTCCTGGGACAGGCGAACCGAACCGCATCGGCATGGGCCGGCGCGGTTCCACGGCAACCTGGCCTGCTGCCCCATTCCGGGGCGACAGGCCGAACGGAGACGAAACGTGGACCGTACGGAGAAGCGGGAGTTCGTCGCTGAGCTCAACCAGGCGCTGGCCGTCACATCGATGATCGTTGTTACCCGCAATCAGGGTCTCACGGTCGCCGAGGCGACAGACCTTCGCCGGAAAATGAGAGCCTCAGGGTCGACCTTCAAAATCGCGAAGAACCGGCTGACCAACCTCGCTCTGGAAGGGACCCCGTTCGACGGTATTCGCCCGATGCTGAAAGGTCCGGTCGCGCTCGCGTGGTCGACCGATCCAGTCGCGGTCGCGAAAGCTGCTGTCGAGTTCGCCAAGACCAACGAGAAGTTCGTTCTGGTCGGTGGCGCGCTAGGAGCCCAGACGCTGAATGCGGATGGGATCAAGGCGCTCGCCGAACTGCCGAGCCTGGATGCGCTGCGTGGCAAGCTGCTTGGATTGATCCAGGCGCCTGGCACGAAGATCGCCGGGATCCTCGCGGCACCAGCCGGACAACTCGCTCGGGTCTTCGGGGCCTTTGCCAGACGGGATGAGGAGACAGCCGACGCTGCCTGACCCAACCCGCAAGCCGCATAGGCTTGTATGGAACCAACCAAAGTCTAGATAATAGGAACACACCACATGGCCGATCTCGCAAACCTGGTTGAGGAACTGTCCAAGCTGACGGTTCTCGAAGCCGCTGAACTGTCCAAGCTCCTTGAGGAGAAGTGGGGCGTGTCCGCTGCCGCTCCGGCCGCCGCCGCCGCGGCTCCGGTTGCCGCCGCGGCCGCAGCGCCGATCGAAGAGCAGACCGAGTTCACCGTCATTCTCGCGAATGCCGGCGACAAGAAGATCAACGTGATCAAGGAAGTCCGCACCATCACGGGCCTGGGCCTGAAGGAAGCCAAGGATCTGGTGGAAGCCGCTCCGAAGCCGGTCAAGGAAGGCGTGAACAAGGAAGAGGTCGCGAAGATCAAGAAGATGCTGGAAGATGCCGGCGCGAAGGTGGAGGTGCAGTAACGCATCCCTTCGGCACATCACGCTACGGTCTGGCGTCTCCGCCGAGACGCCGGACCTTCGGATCAGGGGCGGGTGGAAATCAGGTCGATTTCCGCCCGCATTCCTGTTTTCGGCGGACCGAATAAGGCTCACGCCGCCACAACTGGCTGACGCGGGCGGACGACACAACGGCAGGTAGGATCATCGATGAACGCCATGACACGGTCATTCACTGGGCGCAAGCGCATCCGCAAGAGCTTCGGCCGGATCCCCGAAGTCGCGCCGATGCCCAACCTGATCGACGTGCAGCGCGCCAGCTACGAAGCCTTTTTGCAGATGGTCGTCCACCCGGACAACCGCACCCAGTCCGGCCTGCAGGAAGTGTTCAAGTCTGTATTCCCGATCGACGACTTCGCGGGCCGCGGCCGGCTGGAATTCGTCCATTACGAACTGGAAGACCCGAAATACGACGTTGAGGAATGCATCCAGCGCGGCATGACTTTCGCCGCGCCGCTGAAGGTCATCCTGCGCCTGATCGTCTGGGACGTGGATGAGGACACCGGCGCCCGCAGCATCCGCGACATCAAGGAGCAGCCTGTCTACATGGGCGACATGCCCCTGATGACGGACAACGGCACCTTCATCATCAACGGCACCGAACGCGTCATCGTCAGCCAGATGCACCGCTCGCCCGGCGTGTTCTTCGACCACGACAAGGGCAAGACCCACTCGTCCGGCAAATATCTGTTCGCCGCCCGCGTCATCCCCTATCGCGGCTCCTGGCTGGATTTCGAGTTCGACAGCAAGGACATGGTCTACGTGCGCATCGACCGGAAGCGGAAGCTGCCTGTCACGACCTTGCTTTATGCGCTGGAAAGTGCCGCCACCGTCGCTTTGCGCGCCGCCCGCGAAGCCAGGGGCGAACCGCTGGACATCTCCGAAATCCGCGGCATGGATCAGGAGGAGATCCTCAGCCACTTCTACGGTCAGGTCGTGTTCGACCGCACCCCGAAGGGCTGGGCCCGCCCGTTCGACCCCGATGCGTTCCGCGGCATGAAGCTGCTGGAGCCGTTGGTCGACGCCGCCACCGGTGAGATCGTCGCCAAGGCCGAGGACAAGCTGACCGCCCGTCAGTCCCGCCGCATCGCCGAGAACACCAAGGAAGTGCTCGTCGGCCGCACCGATCTGCTGGGCCGTTACGTCGCGGTTGATCTGGTCAACGAGGAGACCGGCGAAATCTACGCCGAAGCCGGGGAAGAACTGGCCGAGGCCCGCCTCGCCGCCCTGGAAGACGCGGGGATCACCAGCCTGCCGACGCTCGCGGTCGATCAGTCCAACGGTCCGTGGATCCGCAACACCCTCGCGGTGGACAAGAACACCAATCGCGATGACGCGCTGATCGACATCTACCGCGTCATGCGCCCCGGTGAGCCGCCGACGCCTGAAACGGCCGAGGCACTGTTCCGCGGCCTGTTCTTCGACGCCGACCGCTATGACCTGTCCGCCGTTGGCCGGGTGAAGATGAACATGCGCCTGGGCATCACCGATGCGCCGGACACCATGCGCGTCCTGCGCAAGGACGACATCCTGAAGACCGTCAAGACGCTGTGCGACCTGAAAGACGGCCGCGGCCAGATCGACGACATCGACAACC
Organism: uncultured Pseudomonadota bacterium; assembly: GCA_963819005.1. Lineage (GTDB taxonomy): Bacteria > Pseudomonadota > Alphaproteobacteria > Acetobacterales > Acetobacteraceae > Rhodopila. The sequence continues at coordinate 327,413 of CAWFUL010000015.1, read as the reverse complement.
TCGGCAACCGCCGGGTCCGGTCGGTCGGCGAGCTGATGGAGAACCAGTACCGCATCGGCCTGCTGCGGATGGAGCGCGCGATCCGCGAGCGCATGGGGTCCGTCGACATCGACACCGTCATGCCGCACGACCTGATCAACGCCAAGCCCGCCGCCGCCGCGGTGCGGGAGTTCTTCGGCTCCTCGCAGCTGTCGCAGTTCATGGACCAGACCAACCCGCTGTCCGAGGTCACCCACAAGCGCCGCCTGTCCGCGCTTGGGCCAGGCGGTCTGACCCGCGAACGCGCCGGGTTCGAGGTGCGTGACGTTCACCCCACACACTACGGCCGCATCTGCCCGATCGAGACGCCGGAAGGCCCGAACATCGGCCTGATCAACTCGCTGGCTACCTACGCCAAGGTCAACAAGTACGGCTTCATCGAGACCCCGTACATGCTGGTCAAGGACGGCGTGGTGCAGAAGGACGCGCGCTACCTGTCCGCGATGGAGGAGGAACGCCTCGTCGTCGCCCAGGCCGACGCGCCGATGGACCGTGATGGCCGCTTCACCCAGGACCTCGTCTCCGTGCGCAAGCAGGGCGACTTCCGTCTGGTGAAGCCGGAAGATGTCACCGCGATCGACGTCTCGCCGAAGCAGCTGGTGTCCGTCGCCGCCGCGCTGATCCCGTTCCTGGAGAACGACGACGCGAACCGAGCGCTGATGGGCTCGAACATGCAGCGCCAGGCGGTGCCGCTGATCCGGGCGGACGCTCCGCTGGTCGGCACCGGCATGGAAGCCGCCGTGGCCCGCGACTCGGGTGCAACGATCGTCGCCCGCCGCCCCGGCGTGGTGGATCAGATCGACGGCGCCCGCATCGTGGTCCGCGCCACCGCCGAGGATGGCACGACAAAGGGTGTGGACATCTATCGCCTGCGGAAGTTCATGCGCTCCAACCAGTCGACCTGCATCAACCAGCGCCCGCTGGTGAAGGTTGGTGACCGCGTAGCCGACGGGGATATCATCGCCGACGGTCCGTCCACCGACCTTGGCGAACTGGCCCTCGGCCGCAACGTGCTCGTCGCGTTCATGCCGTGGAACGGCTACAACTTCGAGGACTCGATCCTGATTAGCGAGCGCATCGCGCGCGACGACGTGTTCACCTCCATCCATATCGAGGAATTCGAGGTGATGGCCCGTGACACCAAGCTGGGCCAGGAGGAAATCACTCGCGACATTCCGAACGTCGGTGAAGAAGCCCTTAAGAACCTGGACGAAGCCGGCATCGTCTACATCGGGGCCGAGGTGAACCCTGGCGACATCCTCGTCGGCAAGGTCACCCCGAAGGGCGAAAGCCCGATGACGCCCGAAGAAAAGCTGCTGCGCGCCATCTTCGGTGAAAAGGCCTCCGACGTCCGCGACACCTCGCTGAAGCTGCCGCCCGGCGTCACCGGCACCATCGTCGACGTCCGCGTCTTCAGCCGCCGCGGCGTCGACAAGGACGAGCGTGCGATGGCGATCGAGAGGTCGGAGATCGAACGTCTCGCCAAGGACCGCGACGATGAAAAGGCGATCCAGGAGCGGTCGTTCCTGAACCGCCTGCGGGAAAAGCTGGTCGGCCAGAAGGCATCCGGCGGGTTCAAGGGCATCAAGGCCGGCACCGACATTGATGAGGCGGTTCTGGCCGAACATCCGCGCGGCTCCTGGCGCCACATCGGCGTGCAGGATGACGCGGTCATGGCCGACATCGAAACGCTAAAGCGTGAATACGACGTCGCCATCGGCCGTCTGCAGGCCCGCTTCGACAGCAAGGTCGAAAAGCTGCAGCGCGGCGACGAACTGCCGCCCGGCGTGATGAAGATGGTGAAAGTCTTCATCGCGGTGAAGCGCAAGCTGCAGCCCGGCGACAAGATGGCCGGCCGCCACGGCAACAAGGGTGTCGTCTCCCGCGTCGTCCCGGTCGAGGACATGCCGTTCCTCGAAGACGGCACGTCGGTCGATCTCGTGCTGAACCCGCTGGGCGTGCCCTCGCGCATGAACGTCGGCCAGATCCTGGAAACGCATCTGGGCTGGGCCTGCGCGAACCTCGGCAAGCAGATCGGCGAACTGGTGGAAGAATACCGACGCACCGGCGCCCAGCGCGACGCGTTGCTGGACAAGCTGAAAGGCGTCTACGGCGATGAGGTCTATGCAGACCAGATCGCCAGCCTGAACACGGACCAGCTGATCGAGCTGTGTGAGAACCTGAAGAAGGGCGTCCCGATCGCCACGCCGGTGTTCGATGGCGCTCGCCAGACCGACATCGAGGGCATGCTCACCCGCGCCGGCCTGAATACGTCGGGGCAGGTGGTGCTGACCGATGGGCGCACTGGTGATACGTTCGAACGCAAGGTGACGGTCGGCTACATCTACATGCTCAAGCTCCACCACCTCGTCGACGACAAGATCCACGCTCGGTCCATCGGTCCGTACTCCCTGGTCACCCAGCAACCGCTGGGCGGCAAGGCGCAGTTCGGCGGCCAGCGCTTCGGCGAGATGGAGGTCTGGGCGCTGGAAGCCTACGGTGCCGCCTACACGCTGCAGGAGATGCTGACGGTGAAGTCCGACGACGTGTCCGGACGGACAAAGGTTTACGAGGCGATCGTGCGCGAGCAGGACAACTTCGAGGCCGGCATCCCCGAAAGCTTCAACGTTCTGGTCAAGGAACTGAAAAGCCTCGGCCTGAACGTGGATTTGGACAATCGTGCCGCTTAATGGCTCTTGCCCTCGACACCACGACCGCCTCCCCGCGTCATGGCCGCCCCTCCAGTGTCATGGCCGGCCTTGTGCCGGCCATCCACGACTTAGGGTTGGCGGGCGCTGCTAAGTCGTGGATGGCCGGGACCCTCGGGACAAGCCCGAGGACGTGCACGCCCGGCCATGACACGGGAATCGAACGACTGACCACGCGTTACACCGACGAGGTAACAGACGCATGAACGAACTGATGAAAATCCTCGGCCAGACCGGCCAGGCGATGACATTCGACCAGATCAAGATTCAGATCGCGTCGCCGGAACAAATCCGTTCCTGGTCCTACGGCGAAATCAAGAAGCCGGAGACCATCAACTACCGCACGTTCAAGCCGGAGCGTGACGGGTTGTTCTGCGCCCGCATCTTTGGCCCGATCAAGGACTACGAGTGCCTGTGCGGCAAGTACAAGCGCATGAAGTTCCGCGGCATCATCTGCGAGAAGTGCGGCGTCGAAGTCACCCTGGCGAAGGTCCGGCGCGAGCGGATGGGCCACATCGAGCTCGCCTCCCCCGTCGCCCATATCTGGTTCCTCAAGTCTCTTCCCAGCCGCATCGGCCTGATGGTCGACCTGACGCTGAAGGAGCTTGAGAAGATTCTGTACTTCGAGAGCTACGTGGTGCTGGAACCCGGCACCACCGACATGAAAATGTTGCAGCTGCTTACCGAAGACCAGCTGATGGCCAAGCAGGATGAATTCGGTGACGACCAGTTCGAGGTCGGCATCGGCGCCGAGGCCATCAAGAAGGTCCTCAACCGCATCGACACCGACGCCGAAAAGGTCAAGCTGCGCGCTGAACTCAAGGAAACCACCTGCGAAGCCAAGCGCAAGAAACTGGTGAAGCGCCTGAAGCTGATCGAGGCGTTCGGCGAATCCGGCTGCCGCCCCGACTGGATGATCCTGGACGTCGTCCCGGTCATCCCGCCGGAACTGCGCCCGCTGGTGCCGCTGGACGGCGGCCGTTTCGCCACATCGGACCTCAACGACCTGTACCGCCGCGTGATCAACCGCAACAACCGCCTGAAGCGGCTGATCGAGCTGCGCGCGCCGGACATCATCGTGCGTAACGAAAAGCGCATGCTGCAGGAATCCGTCGACGCCCTGTTCGACAACGGCCGCCGTGGTCGCGCCATCACCGGTGCGAACAAGCGTCCGCTGAAGTCGCTATCGGACATGCTGAAGGGCAAGCAGGGCCGCTTCCGCCAGAACCTGCTGGGCAAGCGCGTCGACTACTCCGGCCGGTCGGTGATCGTCGTCGGTCCCGAACTGAAGCTGCAGCAGTGCGGCCTGCCGAAGAAGATGGCGCTCGAACTGTTCAAGCCGTTCATCTACTCCAAGCTCGAGAAGTACGGCCACGCCACCACCATCAAGGCCGCCAAGCGGATGGTCGAAAAGGAACGTCCCGAAGTGTGGGACATCCTGGAAGAGGTGATCCGCGAGCATCCGGTGATGCTGAACCGCGCGCCCACGCTGCACCGCCTCGGCATCCAGGCGTTCGAGCCAGTGCTGATCGAGGGAAAAGCCATCCAGCTTCACCCGCTGGTCTGCACCGCCTTCAACGCCGACTTCGACGGCGACCAGATGGCGGTCCACGTGCCCCTGTCGTTGGAAGCGCAGCTCGAAGGCCGCGTGCTGATGATGTCGACCAACAACATCCTCAGCCCCGCCAACGGCAAGCCGATCATCGTGCCCAGCCAGGACATCGTTCTGGGCATCTACTACCTCTCGCTGGAAACCGAGCTGTTCAAGCAGACGCCGGATAACGACGCGCCGGCGTTCGGCAAGATCGGTGAGATCGAGCACGCGCTGTTCGCCAAGCACGTCGGCCTGCACGACAAGATCCGCGCCCGTTACGAAACGGTCGACGCCGGTGGCAATCCGATCAAGCCGATCGTCGTCACCACGCCCGGCCGGATGATGATCGCGCAGATCCTGCCGAAGCACCCGAACGTGCCGTTCGACCTGATCAACCGGCAGTTGACCAAGAAAAGCGTCTCCGACGTCATCGACATGGTCTACCGTCACTGCGGCCAGAAGGAGTGCGTGCTCTTCGCCGACCGCCTGATGGGTCTCGGCTTCGCCCAGGCCGCCAAGGCCGGTATCTCGTTCGGCAAGGACGACCTGATCATCCCCGACGAGAAGAAGGGCCTGATCATCAAGACCCAGACCGAGGTCAAGGAGTTCGAGCAGCAGTATCAGGACGGCCTGATCACCGCCGGCGAGCGTTACAACAAGGTCGTCGATGCATGGTCGCGCTGCACGGATGAGGTGGCCGGCGCGATGATGAAGGAGATCAGCAAGCAGGAACTCGGCGTTCCGACCAACTCGGTCTGGATGATGTCGCATTCCGGCGCGCGTGGGTCGCCGGCGCAGATGCGCCAGCTGGCCGGGATGCGCGGGCTGATGGCCAAGCCGTCCGGCGAAATCATCGAACAGCCGATCATCGCCAACTTCAAGGAAGGGCTGTCCGTCCTCGAATACTTCAACTCCACCCACGGCGCCCGCAAGGGCCTCGCGGACACGGCGCTGAAGACCGCGAACTCCGGTTACCTGACCCGCCGTCTCGTCGACGTGGCGCAGGACTGCATCATCGTCGAGGAAGACTGCGGCACCGACCGAGGCCTGACCGTCCGCGCTGTGATGGACGGCGGTGAGGTCGTTTCGTCCCTGTCCGAACGCACCCTGGGCCGCACCACGGCCGAGGATGTGCTCGACCCGGCGACCGGCAATGTGCTGCTGGCGAACAACACGCTGATCGAGGAAGTCGAAGCCGACATGATCGAGAAGGCCGGCGTCGAGGCGGTGAAGATCCGCTCCGTGCTGACCTGCGAGTCTCATATCGGCGTCTGCGGCCACTGCTACGGCCGCGACCTCGCCCGCGGCACGCCGGTCAACATCGGGGAGGCGGTCGGCGTCATCGCCGCGCAGTCGATCGGTGAGCCCGGCACGCAGCTGACCATGCGCACCTTCCACATCGGTGGCGCCGCCCAGCGCGGGGCGGAAACGTCCAGCGTCGAGGCCAGCCATGAAGGCACGGTGACGGTCCGCAACCGCAACGTGATCGCCAACAGCACCGGTGCCTTGGTGGTCATGTCGCGTAACTGCGAAATCGTCCTGGTTGACGACAAGGGCCGCGAACGTGCCCGGTTCCGCGTTCCCTACGGCGCGCGTCTGCTGGCCGAGGAAAACCAGGTCGTCACCCGCGGCCAGAAGCTTGCTGAGTGGGACCCGTTCACCCTACCGATCATCACGGAGCGTGCCGGCAAGGTCGAATACATCGACCTGATCGACAGCATCACGCTGGTGGAACGGATGGACGAAGTCACCGGTCTGACCTCCCGCGTCGTCGTCGACTACAAGCAGGGATCCAAGAGCATCGATCTGCGTCCCCGCCTGCAGTTGAAGGACGACCGCAACGAGGTCATCCACCTCGAAAACGGCACCGACGCGCGTTACTTCCTCGCACCGGACTCGATCCTGTCGGTGGAGAACGGCGCCATCGTGCAGGCCGGCGACGTGCTCGCGCGTATCCCGCGTGAGGGCAGCAAGACCCGCGACATCACCGGCGGTCTGCCGCGCGTGGCCGAACTGTTCGAAGCGCGTCGTCCCAAGGATCACGCCGTCATCGCCGAGTGCGATGGCCGCGTGGAATTCGGCAAGGACTACAAGGCCAAGCGCCGCATCATCGTGAAGAATGACGAGACGGGCGAGGAAACCGAATACCTGATCCAGAAGGGCAAGCACGTCTCGGTGCAGGAAGGCGACTTCGTCCGCCGCGGCGATCCGCTGGTCGACGGCCCGCGCGTCCCGCACGACATCCTGAAGGTGCTTGGGGTAGAGGCGCTGTCGGACTACCTGGTCAACGAAATCCAGGACGTCTACCGGCTGCAGGGCGTTAAGATCAACGACAAGCATATCGAAGTGATCGTCCGCCAGATGCTGCAGAAGGTGGAGATCATGGATCCGGGCGACACCACCTTCCTGACCGGCGAGCAGGTCGATCGCACCGAGTTCGATGCGGTCAACAGCAAGCTGATGAAGGACGAACGTCCGGCCGTGTCGATGCCGGTGCTTCAGGGCATCACCAAAGCCTCGTTGCAGACCAACAGCTTCATCAGCGCCGCCTCGTTCCAGGAGACGACACGCGTGCTGACCGAGGCCGCGACGGCGGGGAAGACCGACAGCCTGATGGGGCTGAAGGAGAACGTCATCGTCGGCCGTCTGATCCCGGCCGGCACGGGCGCGGTGATGAACCGCCTGCGTGCCATCGCCGCCGGTCGCGACCAGCGGACGCTGTGGGAAGAAAACGCCCGTCTTCAGGGCGAAACGGCCGCCGAGTAGTCCCAGCCGCAAACAAACCAGGCCGGCGGCAGCAATGCCGCCGGCCTTTTTTGTTCGCCCGGCCTGGCCGGGCGCCGGGGCACCGTTACCCCGCCGCGGCAAGCGCCCCCAGATCGCGCGCCACGTCCGCCACCACCGAGTTCCAGTCGGCCGGCGAGGGCTGCCGGTATATCCGCATCGCCGGGTACCACGGACTGTCGCGCCGGCCGGTCAGCCAGCGCCAGCAGGGGATGAAGCGGTCCATCAGCCAGACCGGCCTGCCCAGGGCGCCCGCAAGGTGCGTCAGAACGAACGTCGGAGCATGATATGGCGGATTGTCTCCCACCGGCCCTTCCAGCTATCGTCCAGCCATTCCCCACTCACAGGGCCGAACATGTTCCGGCCAAGGATGAAGGCACCGAAGCCGTCCATTGAGCGGTGGGCAAAGGTCTCGTCCACGCCCTCCGAGCCACCGCCGTGGCCGAACATGGCCTTGAATGTCTTCGTTCCGACGAACCAGCGGTGGACCTCCGTCCCGCGCCTTCCGAGAGGATCCTGAAGACTCTGTTCCGGACGCGCTCCGAATCCATCCAGTGACAAGGAAAAACCTCCGACTCTGACACGTCCGACTATAGCCTCCTTTACTGCGCGCAAGATGCTTCATTGCTGAACCAGTGTGTGCAATCAGGAAGCGCGAGCGCGGCATTCATCGGCGATTTTAGGGGCGGAATCGGATATCCGATCGTCCGGCCGGCACCACACCATTCAGGGGCCGGGGTTGGTGCTCGATCGTACCCTCTCTACACTGCGACTGAAGCGGAAACGGGCGGTTGTACCGTCGCAAGGTGGGAGTTAACAACTATGGCTGTCGTCGAGACCGAGCGCCACGGGGCGATCTTCGTCGTACGAATGAACCGTCCGGAACGCCTCAACGCCCTGAACCATGAGTTGCGGTCCGAGCTTGCCGCAATCTGGACCGAGTTCCGCCAGGACAATGCGCTGGAGGTTGCCATTTTCACCGGAGCGGGGCGCGCTTTCTGTGCTGGGGAAGACATGAAGGAATCGCTCAAGGATGGCGCTCCCGGCGGACGGCGCCCTGCGGCGAAGGACCCATTCATGGATGGCACCCTCGAAAAGCCCGTCATCGCCGCAATCAACGGCTTCGCAATGGGTGGAGGCTTCATGTTGGTAGAGCGCACCGACCTGCGCGTCGCGGCGCGCGGTGCGGTATTTGAGGTGTCGGAAGCCAAGCGCTGGCTGCTCGGTGGTTACAACCATGGCCACATAGCCAACTTGCCTTACCCGATCGCAATGGAAATGGCTCTCGGATTTCGTTTCGCGGCCGAGCGGTTTTACGAAGTCGGCTTCCTCAATCGTCTGGTTGAACCGGATCAGGTGATGGCGGCCGCGTTTGAAATGGCGCAGCATCTGCTTACTCTGCCGCCGGCCTCGCGCGTCAACACAGTGCATATGATGCGCCAGATGCGTCCCGCTGTGGCACCGGAGTTTGAACGCCTTGCCACCACCCTGCACGACCACGGCGCCAAAAGCGACCTAATGGAATCGCGCGCGGCCTTCGCGGAGAAGCGCCCGCCTCAGTTCAAGGGGTGGGATGATCCAGAGGACCGCTTCCGCCTGCCGAAACTCGCCCGGCCGGCACAGTAATTCCGGTGTTCCAACACAGTAACGGGTATGCTGTGTGACGAGCCTCTCCCACCATCCCATGGCGGAGGCCCGCTTGCGATCGTCGTTCATCCCAAATCGCAGCATCTTCGCAATCGTAACGCCTGGCCCTTTCAGATGTGGATGGGCCGACCCAAGGCCCTCAGGGCAGCTTCCAGCATGCCTTCGCCCAGCGTCGGGTGGGCGAAGATCGTTCCGGCAACGTCCTCAAGCCGTGCGCCCATCTCGATGGCAAGGCTGAATGCTGCCGCCAGTTCGGAAATCCCGGCTCCGACGCCTTGAATACCGAGAAGAAGGTGATTATCGGCCCGCGCGACCATGCGGATGAAGCCGCTCTCGGATGCGAGCGTCATCGCACGCCCATTCGCCCGGAATGGGAACGTTTCTACGACGATCTCGATAGCGGCAGCTTTGGCGGTATCTGGCGTCAATCCGGCAAAGACGATTTCGGGGTCCGTGAAGCATATCGCCGGGATGCAAACTGGATCCCAGGCGCGCCGCTTCCCGGCAATTATTTCGGCGACCATTTCGCCTTGTGCCGACGCCCGGTGCGCCAGCATCGGTTCGCCGGTCACGTCGCCGATGGCGTAGACGCCGCGCATCGAGGTGCGGCAGCGCCCATCGACGGCAATAAACGGTCCGTCCAGGTCAAGATCGATTTCTTCCAGGCCCCACCGTTCCGTTGCAGGTTTGCGGCCGACGGCAACCAGGATCCTGTCGGCGCTGATCGTCGTGGACGAGCCGTCCGCTCGCTCGACGACAAGTCCGTCTTTCGCCGGCGTTAGCTCCTTCGCTCTGGCGCCGGTCAGGACAGCGATGCCAAGCTCCTGCAGGCGCTCCCCGACCGGGCGCGTCAGGTCCGCGTCGTATTGCGGCAGAATGCGCGGCAGCGCCTCGATCACGGTCACCGCGGCGCCCATCTTGGCAAACGCGGTGCCCAACTCCAGGCCGATATAGCCGGCGCCGACCACGACAAGACGGCTCGGTACCTCGTTCAGTGACAGCGCCTCGGTTGACGAGATCACGGGACCGCCGAACGGCAATGCGGGGAGTTCGACGGGCTTCGACCCGGTGGCAATCACCACGTGTTCGGCGCGAATGACCTGAGCGCCGATTTCCGTTTCGACTTCGACCGTCTTGCCGTCGAGAAACCGTGCCCACCCTTCAACGATTTTGACGCCGGCCTTCTTCAGCAACGCTGCGACGCCGCCGTTCAGGCGACCGACGATGCCGTCCTTCCAGTGCATCGTATGAGCCAGGTCGATCCGAGGCGCTGCGAGCGAAATGCCAAGCGGGCTCTTTCCCGATGCAAAGTGTGCGACCCGGGCGAATTCATCGGCGGCATGGATCAGCGCCTTGGACGGAATGCAGCCGATGTTGAGGCAGGTGCCACCCAACTTGTTTGCCTCGACCACAACGGTGTCGATGCCAAGCTGACCGGCCCTGATCGCGCAGACATAGCCGCCAGGTCCCGCGCCGATCACCAGAAGCTTGCACGATATGTCCCGCATGGTGTCAGGCGTCCACGAAGATCAACGCCGGCGTCTCCAGCAGCGTCTTGATATGCTGCACGAAGGTTGCCGCGTCCCAGCCGTCGATCACGCGATGGTCGAAGCTCGACGAAAGGTTCATCATTTTGCGCGGTACGAAGCCCGAACCGTCCCAGACCGGACGCATCATGATCTTGTTGACACCCACGATCGCCACCTCGGGATGATTGATGATCGGTGTCGTTACCACGCCGCCCATGGCACCGAGTGAGGTGATCGTAATAGTCGAACCCGACAACTCCTCGCGCGTCGCGGTGCCGGTCCGGGCGGCTTCAGCAAGTCGCACGATCTCCGCTGCGCACTTCCAAAGATCGAGCGACTCAGCGTGGCGCACAACCGGCACCACCAGTCCGGCGTCCGTCTGCGCCGCGACGCCAATGTGAACGCCTGCATGCTGCTGGATAACCCCCGCCTCGTCGTCAAACAGCGCGTTCAGGCGCGGCTGCTCGGCAAGGGCGGACACCATCGCGCGCATCAGGAACGGCAGCACCGTGAGCCTTGGCTGTTCGTTGCGCTTTCGCCGGTTCAATGTCTCCCGCAGCTCTTCCAGCTCCGTAACGTCGACCTCCTCGACGTAGGTGATGTGCGGAATGCGTGCATGTGCCACCGCCATCCGCTCTGCGATCCGGCGCCGCAGCCCGACGACCTTGACGGCCTCGACCGCGCTTCTCGGCTGAGGCGCCTGCGATCGCGCCACGCGCGGATCGCGGGCGAAGGCGTCGAGATCGTCGTGCGTGATGCGGCCAGCTGGTCCGGTCCCCGGGACCTGGCGCAAATCGATCCCCGTTTCACGCGCCCGAAGGCGCACCGCGGGCGAAGCGACGGGCCTGACCGCGCCGGCGGGCGTGACTGCCCGCACGGCTGGCTGGGGTTCGGACGGCTGTGCCGGGTGCGCAACAGCCGGCGCGGGCACCACTGGGAGAATGCTGCCGTCATCCCTGCCAGCGTCCGGGAGCTTTGCCGCAGGGGCCGCGATCGTTGCTTCGGCGGCGGCGGAACGGGATCGCGGCTGGGCTGTGCTCGCAGCGTCCCCTTCGACAGGAACCTTCAGCCGAACCAGATCTGATCCGACCGCGAGCTTATCGCCGATCTCGCCCCCAAGCCAGATGATTTCGCCGGCTACCGGCGAGGGGATTTCGACCGTCGCCTTGTCGGTCATCACGGCGGCAAGGGTCGTGTCCGCGGACACCAGGTCACCAACCTTGACGTGCCACTCGACAAGTTCGGCTTCTGCAATGCCTTCACCGACGTCGGGCAGCCTGATCACGTGTTCCGCCACGTCACGCCGCCGCAGTTTCGAGCAGCGCGCGGCCGATGCGGGCGGGATCGGGGAAGTAATCCCATTCCTGTGCATGCGGATATGGCGTGTCCCAGCCGGCCACACGCACGATGGGCGCCTCGAGGTGATAGAAACAGGTCTCCTGCACCAGCGCGGAAAGTTCCGCGCCGAAGCCCGATGTCAGTGTCGCCTCGTGCACGATCACGCAGCGGCCGGTCTTGCGCACCGATGCCTGTATCGCCTCCAGGTCAAGCGGCACCAGGGTTCGAAGGTCGATGATCTCCGCGTCGACACCGGTTTCGGCGGCCGCTGCCATGGCGACGTGGACCATGGTCCCATAGGCGAGAATCGTCAGTGCCCTGCCTTCGCGCCGAATGGCGGCCGATCCCAGCGGCATGACGTAATGCCCGTCAGGTACTTCGCCGAGCTCGTGGTTCGACCAGGGTGTCACCGGTTTATCGTGATGGCCGTCAAACGGTCCGTTGTACAGCCGCTTCGGTTCGAGGAAGATCACCGGGTCAGGGTCTTCGATCGCCGCGATCAGCAATCCTTTGGCATCGCGCGGGTTGGAGGGAACCACCGTTTTGAGCCCGCACACATGGGTGAAAAGCGCCTCAGGGCTTTGGCTATGCGTTTGGCCGCCAAAAATGCCACCCCCGGTTGGCATGCGCACGACAAGCGGACAGGTAAACTGCCCGTTGGACCGGTAGCGCAGTCGCGCCGCCTCGGAGACGATCTGATCGTAGGCAGGATACATGTAGTCAGCAAACTGGACCTCGACGCAGGGCCGAAGCCCATACGCCGCCATGCCGACGGCGGCACCGACAATGCCCAGTTCGCTGATTGGCGTATCGAAGCAGCGGCGCGTGCCATACTTCGCCTGCAGGCCCTGCGTGGCGCGAAACACGCCGCCGAAGAAGCCCACGTCCTCGCCGAACACGACAACGTCGTCATCGCGCTCCATCATCACGTCCATGGCGTCGCGGATCGCCTCGATCATCGTCTTGCGAGGCATGGCTCAAACTCCCGCCGCTTGCCGCTGCCGGCGCAGATGTGGCGGCATCTTCGCATACACGCCTTCGAACATGTCGCGCACCGAAGGGCGGCCACCGGCATGCAGCGTGCCGTGGCTCTCCGCCTCTCGCTGTGCCGCCATGACTGTGTCCATGATCTCGGCTTCCGCCTGTCGGTGGCGTTCCTCCGACCAGACGCCGCGCAGCGTCAGGTGGTTGCGCAGCCGGATCACCGGGTCACCAAGCGGCCAGGCGTCGGACTCGGTTTTGGGCCGGTAGGCGGCAGGATCGTCGGACGTAGAATGTGCACCGACCCGGTAGGTGACGTGTTCGATGAGCGTGGGGCCCAGGTTGCGCCGCGCCCGCTCCGCCGCCCAGGAAGCCACCGCGTAAACGGCGAGATAGTCGTTGCCGTCCACCCGGAGCGCGGGGATGCCGAAGCCGAGGCCGCGCGCGGCGAACGTGCCGGAGCCGCCGCGCGCGATGCCCTGAAAGGTCGAGATCGCCCACTGGTTATTGACGATGTTGAGTACGACCGGCGCCTTGTAGGTGGAGGCGAAGACCAGCGCGGCGTGGAAGTCCGACTCAGCGGTGGAGCCGTCGCCGATCCACGCGACAGCGATCTTCGTATCGCCCTTGATCGCCGACGCCATGGCCCAGCCAACCGCCTGGATATACTGCGTTGCCAGGTTGCCGGAGACCGAGAAGAAGCCATCCTCCTTCGATGAGTACAACACCGGAAGCTGCCGCCCTTTCAGCGGATCCAGCTCGTTCGAATAGATCTGGCACATCATATCGACCAGCGAATGGCCGCCAGCGATCAGTAGCCCCGCCTGCCGATAGGTCGGGAAGTTCATGTCGCCCGGCAACAGCGCTTTGCGAAAGGCACTGCTCACCGCCTCCTCCCCCATATGCTGCATGTAGAACGACGTCTTGCCTTGCCGCTGGGCCATCAGCATGCGGGCGTCGAAAGCCCGCAACGTCATCATGTCGCGCAGGCCGGACAGTAACGCCTCGTCGCTCAGGAGGCCGGCCCACGGACCGACCGCCTCCCCCTCGCGGTTGAGAACGCGGATGATGGAATACGCGAGATCGCGGATGGCTTCGGGATCCGCGTCCACGGGCGGGCGGGCGACCGAGCCCGCCCGCGGGATCCGCACGCTCGAGAAGTCCGGAGCGCCCCCTGGGCGCACCGCTGGTTCCGGCACGTATAGTTTCAGTGGGCCATAGCCGGTCATCCTGTTGCCTCGCCCTGCTTGTGCTGATTCTCAGCCCGTCCTGGTCGTGCGAGCACGACTGCGTCCAACAGGGGAATCATATCATCGGGATTGAAGGCCACGCCAACCTGGTGGGCTCCGGCAGGCGAGTTTCCAATGCCGTGTGAGGTTCACCCGAAACTGTGCCGGGCTCACGTCAAGCCGTTCGGAAGTGTCCTGACCAATCACCGTCATCGTCGTCCGGCAGCATGGGCAGGCGGTATCCTTTAGCGAACTCGTCCGTCGCGACGTCGGCCAAGGGCTCGCCGTTTTGGACGCCACCAACCCCGCCGCACCATCCTCAAAATATCTATGCGCAGGTCCCGCATGAAAAGATAAACTTGACACAACCATAGATATTGTTCTATTTTTGTTCCCCTACTGCGGGAGCGACTGACCAATATGACCGTGTTCGGTCACCCACCGCCGCCGGAAGAGTATCCGGACCCGGCGGAGCCAAAAGACAACCCGTTCCTGGAGCGCCTGTTTGCAACAATGTGCCGTCATATCTACGTCCTGAAAGACGAGACATTCGTCGATCAGGTGCGCCGGTGGACAGAAGCGCTCGGCTTTATGGCCGCCCTGAAGCCGCGCACTGAACACGAATGGCTGCTCGCCTCAGACGTCGCCATGAAGCATTTATTCGCCTTGCATAGCCTCGCGCTCGGCCGCAGCAAGGGAGTGACAATGAAGCAACGACTTAAGCACGGCCGTGATTTCATTACCAATGCAAGAACCTTGCATGCGGCGCAACTGCACTACGATCTGATGCGTGCCAAGCCGGCCGTATAACCCGCCCCGCCGATTTGAGGCTTCGCGGAGTTGGTCGAGGATCATCCCGCGAGGAAGGTTGGACACCCTTGACAGGTCTTGCATGACAAGTCTGGGAAGGCCGCGGCGCCCGCCCTGAAGCAGGCGGGTGTCGCGATCGTCAACACGGCCTCCATCGCCGGGCTCGGACGCGCCGGCAGCAGCCTCGCCTATGGCGCAACGAAAGCCGGCGTCGTCAGCCTGACGCAGAACCTTGCTCGCGCCCTGGCGCCCGAGGTTCGCGTCGACGCCGCCGCCCCTGGCGCGGTGGACAGTTCCTGGATGGTGGAGTGGACGAACGGGCAGCGGCAACAGTCGATCGAGAACGCCCTGCTGAAGCGCCGCTGCCAGCCGGAGGATCTGGCCGAGGTCATCGTGTTCCTGGAATTCGGCGCTGCGATGGTGACAGGACAGAAATCACCGTCGACGGCGGTCTGACGTTGTAAACAAAACGGGCCAGGGAATTACCCTGGCCCGTGTCGTCACCGACAATGTATGCGCTGGAACTTAGAAGATCTGCTCGCCGTGCAGAACGATGTCCAGACCCTCCCGCTCTTCCTCCTGCCCGACGCGAAGTCCGACCAGGGCCTTGGTCACCATCAGCAGGATCAGTGTCATGACGCCACTGTATACAAGCGTCGAGGCCACACCGATCGCCTGCAGTTTCAACTGGGCCAGGCCGCCAGGGCTGCCGTCCGGAGTCGCATCGGTCGCCGACAGCGGGCCGTAGGAGAACACGCCCGTCAGCAGCGCGCCCACGATCCCGCCGATCCCGTGCACCCCGAAACAATCCAGGCTGTCGTCGTAGCCCAGCATGTGTTTCATGTATGTCGCGGTCCAGAAGCAGATCACGCCGGCCGCCACGCCGATGATGATCGAGGCACCCGGCAGCACGAAACCCGAAGCCGGCGTGATCGCAACCAACCCCGCCACGGCCCCGGATATCGCGCCCAGGACCGACGGCTTGCCCTTCGCAATCCACTCCGCGAACATCCAGCCCAGCGCCGCCGCGGCCGTGGCGATCTGCGTCACCGTCATCGCCATCCCGGCTCGTCCATTCGCGCCCACCGCGGACCCGGCGTTGAACCCGAACCAGCCGACCCACAGCAGCGAGGCGCCGATCACGGCGTATGACAGGTTATACGGCGCCATGTTGTCTGCGCCGTAGCCGACGCGCTTGCCGAGAACCAGCGCGCACATCAAACCGGCGATTCCGGCGTTGATATGCACCACCGTGCCGCCGGCGAA
Organism: uncultured Pseudomonadota bacterium; assembly: GCA_963819005.1. Lineage (GTDB taxonomy): Bacteria > Pseudomonadota > Alphaproteobacteria > Acetobacterales > Acetobacteraceae > Rhodopila. The sequence continues at coordinate 311,488 of CAWFUL010000015.1, read as the reverse complement.
GTCCAGCACGCCCAGCTGCGACACCCAGCCGGTCGGCGCCCAGACCCAGTGGGCGATCGGCGAGTAGACCAGCAACGACCACAGGGTCATGAAGATGCACATCGCCGAGAACTTCATGCGATCGGCGAAAGCGCCGGCGATCAGCGCCGGGGTGATGATCGCAAAGGTCATCTGGAACATCATGTAGACCGTTTCGGGTACCGTCTGCACCGCGGCGGCGTCGGTCCCGGCGCCGAGGGTGAACGCGATGTCGGCGCCTTTGCTGATATGCTCGCCGATGCCGTTCAGCATGAAGCGCGAGAAGTCGCCCATGTAGGCGTTGCCGTTGGTGAACGCGATGCTGTAGCCCGCGACGGTCCAGACGATCGTGACGATGCAGCAGATCGCGAACGACTGCATCATCGTCGCGAGAACGTTCTTCTTGCGGACCATGCCGGCATAGAACAGCGCCAGGCCCGGTATGGTCATCAACAGCACCAGGGCGGTGCTGGCCAGCATCCACGCGGTATCGCCGGTGTCGATTTTGGGTGGCGCTGGTGGTGCGTCGGCGGCAAGCGCCGGAAGCGCGAGCAGCAGGGCGGGCACCAGCGCGCCCAGCCCCCAACCATAGCGGCGTCTCATCATAAGTCCTGTTTCCCTTGGTTCTTGCTCACAGCGCCTCGGAGTTGACTTCGCCAGTGCGGATGCGCATAGCTCGTTCGATATCCAAAACAAAGATCTTGCCGTCACCGATCTTTCCAGTGTGCGCGGATTTCGCGATCGCCTCGATGATCTGGTCGGACAGATCGTCGGGAACGACAACTTCGATCTTGATCTTCGGAAGGAAGCTGACGTGATATTCCGCACCTCGGTAGATCTCGGTCTGGCCCTTCTGCCGGCCAAAGCCCTTCACCTCGGACACCGTAAGCCCCTGAACACCCAGCGGCGTCAGAGCCTCGCGAACGTCGTCAAGCTTGAAAGGCTTAATAATGGCCATAATGAGTTTCATGTCGGCCCGTCCTCCAGTATGTCGGCATTGATTAAGAAGACTTTCATTTTCGTATCCTGTCCTACCGCCGCGCCACGCCGCGATGGTCGAAAGCGGCCGGACGTGGAGGAGGGGAATCAACAATCGTGCCAACCTGACCAGGTCCGACAAAGCAGGTTTTCCGACGCAAAATTCGAAGTGCTTGAACAAATGTGCTGAATTAAACAGCATTTGCCCACCGTCACTACAATCTATCCACCGAACCGAAAACTACGTTGCCCGGACTTATTTGTGTCATGGTTACTGAGTGAGACTGGAAATCTTTATTTGAATGTCATGCCGACGCAAGTGCCGCGCTCCCGCGGATGCGCGGCATCTAGGGGCCGCCGGATCCGACCAGCCGAAACCCTGGCGATGTTGCGCATGTAAAGAAAAAGCCCGCCGTCCAATGGACGGCGGGCTCAAAGCAAGTCCGACCGAGATACGATCAGACCGAGTAGTACATTTCGAATTCGACAGGGTGCGGCGTGTGCTCGAACCGATAGACTTCGTTCCACTTCAACTCGATATAGCTCTCGATCTGCTCCGAACTGAATACGCCGCCCTCCAGAAGGAACTCGTGATCAGCGGCCAGCGCACCAAGCGCTTCACGCAGGCTTCCGCACACGGTTGGAATGTCCTTGAGTTCTTCCGGTGGCAGATCGTACAGATCCTTGTCCATCGGCTCACCCGGATGGATCTTGTTTTTGATCCCATCCAATGCAGCCATGGTAATCGCCGAATACGACAGATATGGGTTGCAGCTCGGATCGGGGAACCGAACCTCCACACGCTTCGCCTTCGGGTTGGTCGTGTACGGAATGCGGCACGACGCCGACCGGTTACGCGCCGAATAGGCCAGCAACACCGGCGCCTCAAATCCAGGGATCAACCGCTTGTAGCTGTTGGTCGAAGGGTTCGAGAATGCATTGATCGCCTTGGCGTGCTTGATAATGCCGCCAATGGCATACAGGCAGGTCTCGGACAGGTCCGCGTAACCATTTCCCGCAAACAACGGCTTGCCGGCCTTCCAGATCGAGATATGCGTGTGCATACCCGAACCGTTGTCCCCATAGATCGGCTTCGGCATGAACGTCGCCGTCTTGCCATAGCTGTGCGCGACGTTGTGGACGCAGGTACTTATAGATCTGCATCTGGTCGGCCATCGTGGTCAGGGAACCAAATCGCGTCCCAAGTTCGTGCTGAGACTGCGCCACTTCATGGTGATGCTTTTCGATCGGCAGGCCCATCTCGCCCATCGTCGACAGCATTTCCGCGCGCAGGTCGCTGTCGCCGTCAACCGGCGGAACCGGGAAGTAGCCGCCCTTGACCGAAGGACGGTGACCCATGTTGCCTTCCGGATAGTCCTTGACCGATGAGCCGGGTCCTTCGACGCTGTCAACCTGGTAGGTGGCGTAGTTGCCTCCCGTGCCAAACTTCACGCTGTCGAAGATGAAGAACTCGGCCTCCGCGCCAATCGACACCGTGTCGCCGATCCCGCTGGACTTGACATACGCCTCGCACAGCTTCGCCGTCGCCCGCGGATCACGCGCGTAAAACTGCCCGGTGGAAGGCTCCATGATGTCGCAGAACAAAATCATGCTCGGCTTAGCCGCGAACGGATCCATCACAGCCGTTGCAGTGTCGGGCATCAGGATCATGTCCGACTCGTTAATCGCCTTCCAACCGGCAATTGAGGAGCCGTCGAACATGAATCCGTCCGTGAATACGTCCTCGGTGACGGTGGATACGTGCTGCGCGGTATGCTGCCACTTGCCACGGGGATCAGTGAACCGAAGGTCCACATACTCCACCGAATTTTCTTTCATCATGCTCAGCACCTTGCTGACCGCGCCTTTGTCGTCAGGCTTCTTCGCCATCCTGATATTCCCCGTTGCCAATCAAAACGCCGCGTTTATCCAGCCGGTCATGGAACACGGCTGGGCGCGGCAGATTTAAGGCCCGCATGTCGCGGAACCTGGTGAGCCGACCCTCATTGACTGCTCCGCTGAGGGCCGATAGCGGATAAAACTCTGTTAGACCGCGTCCTCCCCCCGTTCACCGGTGCGGATGCGAATCACCTCCTCGATCGTGGAAATGAATATCTTTCCGTCGCCGATCCGGCCGGTCCTGGCCGCGGTGATGATCGCCTCGACAGCCCGTTCAACCACGCTGTCCTCGCAGATCACTTCAATCTTCACCTTCGGCAGGAAGTCAACGATGTACTCCGCACCGCGGTACAGCTCGGTGTGGCCCTTTTGGCGACCAAAGCCCTTGGCTTCCAAAACGGTGATACCCTGCAGCCCAACCTCGTGAAGCGCTTCTTTCACTTCATCCAGTTTGAACGGCTTGATGACAGCCTCGATCTTCTTCATGCCCATAAAGCCCGGTTTGGCCGGGCCTCCCACTATGTTCAGGCTGCCCGTATCGCTACTGGGGGTCAGCAGCATGAACAGCGCTTAAGGTTTGCATGTCGCGTGCCAAGCAGCAACGACGAACCGCTCGCTGAACGCGGACCAGCCGTGTTGACGCGGACCGCACCGCCCGCGGCAGGCTGGCACAGTTCCGTTGCATCGAGGCGCGCAGGAGAAATGGCGCAACGGTGAACGCCCCGGCGGCCCTTCCACCCATTGCCTGCTATTTACGCACTTGAAACAGATGCACCCAGCCCGTTTTTTAAGCATAATTTGGGGTAAAACTATACGCTCGCAATGGCCCGCACCGCCCTTTCCAGGGCTGCCTTCAGGCGATATCCCCCGTAATATCGCTAATTAGTCGTAAGGGATTCGATCGGATGCGCGGCGCCAACAGCTACCTGGGTTCAATCGGTACCACGATCTTCACCGTGATGTCGGCATTGGCTGTCGAGCACCAATCGATCAATCTTGGTCAGGGATTTCCGGACACCGACGGTCCCGAAGACGTCGTGCAGGCCGCTTCCGACGCCCTGCGGGACGGCCGCAACCAGTATCCGCCGATGCCTGGGCTGCCTGAGTTACGTCAGGCCGTCGCAAAGTCAAACCACCGCTTCTATGGCCTCGAGATCGATTGGACAAAGCAGGTCACCGTCACGTCCGGCGCCACCGAAGCCATTACCGCATGCCTGATGGCGGTCCTCGATCCCGGCGATGAGGTCGTGCTGATCGAACCTCTTTACGACACCTATGTTCCGGTGGTGCGGATGCTGGGCGCCATCCCGCGCATCGTCCGCCTGAGTCCGCCCCATTGGGACCTGCCACACGACGAGCTGGCCAGCGCCTTCGGCCCCAGGACCAAGGCCATTCTGTTCAACTCGCCGATGAACCCCTGCGGCAAGGTCTTCACCGCGGACGAGTTGGCTTTCATCGCCGGTCTGGTTGAACACCACGACACCTACGCGATCTGTGACGAGGTATATGAACACCTGACATTCGACGGCGCCCGCCACATCCCGCTGATGACGCTTCCCGGCATGCGAGACCGGACCATGCGGATAGGCAGCGCCGGCAAGACATTCTCCCTGACGGGCTGGAAGGTCGGCTACGTCACGGCCAGCGCGCACCTGACGCCGCTTGTACAAAAGGCGCATCAAAACCTGACTTTCACCACCGCGCCGAATCTGCAACGCGCGGTTGCCGTCGGACTGGCCAAGGACGACGCCTACTTTGCCTCGCTGTCCGCCAACCTGCAGGCACGACGGGATCAGCTCGCCGCCGGTCTTGCGGATGTCGGCCTAAAGGTGCTGCCGACCAAGGGCACGTATTTCATCACCACGGATTTCGCGCCCCTGGGCTTCAATGGCGATGACGTGGCCTTCTGCCGGCACATCACCGAAAAAGCCGGCGTAACCGCCATTCCCGTTTCTGCCTTCTACGACACCCCTGACGCCCCTCGGCACTACGCGCGATTCGCATTTTGCAAACGGCCAGAGGTGCTTGACGAAGCCCTCAACCGCCTCCGCAGGCATTTCGGCGTCACCTAGCCTTGCCAGGTCCGGCTGCTACGGCAACCATCCATCGCGGGTGACGGCGGCAGCGCCGTTCACCCCATCATCATCAACTCACGCCGCCCCTCGCCGCGACCGGCCAAAGACACTCGACCCGTCCATTCCGCACCCCGACATACCAGTCGAATTTATCGACCGTTGGGTCACAATGACCCGGCACCAGCCGCAACTTCTCGCCGACCTTCGGCGTGGCGGTCTCGCTGCCCACCTCCAGCTTCCCGTGCTCGTCCGAGGCGCTGACATACCGGATATCCGGCCGCTGCCAGATCGTGGGAAGCCCGGAATCAACCGCCACCGCCTTGTGGCCCGCATCAAGCACGGCCAATCCTGGACGCGTCGCGCTCATGACGGTGGCCAGCACAAACAGCGCATGGCGGAAGGTTGCAACCGGGGCGCCGCCCTCATCCAGATTCCTGGCGTAATCGGCGTCCATGAAGACGTAGCTGCCGGCCTGGATTTCTGTGTAGACCCCTGACGCGGACTCGATTTCGAACGTTCCGGTTCCGGCACCCCCAACAATCGGGCACTCCAGCCCACGCTGCCGAAGCTGTTCCACCGTCCGCCGCGAGGCATCGATCGCGCCACCGATCATCGTCCGCCGCTCCGCCGGAGTTCGCTTGTGCTGCGCGCTGCCATGATACGCCTGCAAGCCGCCGAAAATGAGACTTTTGGACGCGGCGATGCGGCTCGCCAGCGCGACAGCCTCCGGCCCAGGCGCCACCCCGCATCGCGACGCGCCCACATCAATCTCCACCAGCACCGACATGCGGATACCCGCGTCCGTCGCGGCTGCCTCGATCGCAGCGACCTGTCCTTCGTCATCGGCGCACACCGCAACTTTCGCGATCCGCGCCAACCCGCACAACCGGGCCAGTTTTGCCGCGCCAACAACTTCGTTGCTGACCAGGATATCGGGGACACCGCCCCAGGCGAGCACCTCGGCCTCGGCCACCTTCTGCACGCAGTTTCCAACCGCGCCCCGGGCGATCTGAAGATGCGAAATCACCGGCGACTTGTGTGTTTTCGCGTGCGCCCGCAGCCGCGCGCCGGTCGGCGCCAGACGAGCCGCCATGGTGTCCAGATTGTATTCGAAAGCATCAAGGTCGATCACCAGCGCCGGCGTATCGATCTCGTCCTCTCGCATGCCAGGAATGGCGGGCGGCGTTTGCAGCATGGCGGGCGTCCTTCAAAACCAAACCCACTCTCGCGCGACAGCCTCGGGACCGCAATTAGCCTTCACCTCTTGTCAAACTGTTGCACCGTGTCGTTTCACAATCATCCGCCTTACTAAACCCTCTTGGAACGCGGCCCCCGAATGGCCATCCGCGCCGACACGCGGCTGGTTTCTAACTATGTCGCGGCGATGAGCCATGGACCGGCGCGGCTGCGCAAAGGCTTCCCCCTGTCGCTTCGCCTGCTGCGACAATTCCGCACGCATCCCGCACGCTCGGCCTGTCCCAGCCGACCGTCACCACCGGCCTTGAACACCCGCGGACACTGGGCATAGTCCACGAAATAATCGAACGACAGCGAGGCCGCGTGTTCGTCTACATTGAATTCCCGCGACTGCTGAGAAAACCAACCGAACCGTTGCCGCGCCAGGCAACGCGCCTGCTCCTCAATCGTCAGGCCAGAAGCGGCAATGCCTGATCCAGTCCGAACACCCGCTCATCCAGCAGCGCCGCGATCGCAGGCTGTTCCCAGCCGGCTTCCTCCGGCGCCAGCGGGTCCGTGGGCGACAGCCGATGCGCAAGCACGAACCGCGCCACCAGCGTCCGCCGCGCATCAGCCCCTGGTCGTGAACCCTCCCACGCCAGCAACACCGCGCTCGCCGCATCGTAAAGCGCCGTCGCCGCCTGCCGCGCCAAGATCTCCCTGCCAGATGCCGCCACGCGCCCAGCCAGTCCGACCGCCCGATCCAGCGCCGATCCGAGCGCATTCCGGAACGGGGCCGGCAACGCCGCCGCCTCCTCCAGCCGCCCCTGCAACAACCCCTGCAACGCCAAGTGCGCGCCCGACTTCCCAACAGCTCGATGGATTACATCCAACGCGTTGATATTGCTTGTTCCCTCCCACAACAGCCCCACCTGAGCATCCCGAATCAGCCGCGGATTAACCCAGTCCTCGATGTAGCCATTCCCGCCGCGCGCCTCCATCGCGCCGGTCGCGGCTGCGATGTTGTCCCGGCACGCCCGCAGCTTCAGCAGCCCGGTCAGGATCCGCAGCGCCGGATCACCCCGCCCCATTGCGTCAGCCGTGCACAACGCCATCGACAGCGCCTGTTCCGCCGGCACCAGCAGTTTCATCAACTGCCGCCGCATCAACGGGAAATCCGCTACCGTCTTCCCAAAGGCCGTCCGTCCGCGAGAGGCCGCCAACGCCTCGTTCAGACACCGCCGCATCATCGCAGCCGCCCGCACGCCATGTGACAGGCGTGACAGGTTCACCTGCTCCATCATCTGCTTCAGCCCGGCATCCACCTTGCCGACGAGGTACGCCTCCGCCCCCTCCAGCCGGATCTCTCCGCTGGCCATCGACTTGGTCCCCAGCTTGTCCTTCAGCCGTGCGATCCGATACGCATTGCGCTTGCCATCCCGGGTACGCCGAGGCAGAGCGAACAGCGCCAAACCCCGCGTTCCTGCCGGCGCCCCCTCGGGCCGCGCCAGCATCAACGCCACGTCTGCGTCGGTGTGGGAGCAGAACCACTTGTCTCCGTACAGCCGCCACACTCCATCCTCTTCCCTGGCGACCGTCTCGATCGCGCCGACGTCGGATCCGCCCGCCTTCTCGGTGATGAACTGCGTGCCCTTCCACATCGTGGCCGGGTCCGCGGACAGCATCTTCGGCAGCAAATAATCCTGCAGCGCGTTGCCGCCGAACTTGCGGATCAGATGGATCGAGGTGTCGGTCACGCTGATCGGACACATCAGCCCGAACTCGCCCTGCACGAACAGATACTGGAACGCATACTTGGCCACCGGAGGCAGCGGCCGGTCCATGCCCAACACCCCGCCGCGATGGGACATTGCGTGGAACTGGAATTGCCCGAAGGCGATCTGCTCCATCTCACGATAGGCCGGATGATACTCAATCCAGTCCTCGTCCCGCCCAAACCGGTCACGCGGGTGCAACACCGGCGGGTGCCGGTCTGCCACGCGCGCCAGCTCATCCAATCGCCCGCCGGCAAGCTTGCCGAGGGCGGCATAATGCGCCGACAGATGGTCCAGTGTCTCCCGCGGCAGATAGATCGCCAGAAGGTCATGCAGGCCCCTGTCGGCCGCGTAGAAATCCATTCCGGCACAATCCGGCGCGATCCAGTCCGAGCCGGTGCGGGGTTGTTCGGCAAGCATCCGGGCGTTCCCTCGAAATAGTTTCTCAGCCTTCCGGTCCAGACCGGGGCTGTGGTACCCTACACCGATGCCAGGGGCCGCAAAACCGACCCGACCCAATAGAACCGGATTCCGATTTAACTCATTTGCTTCCGATCGATGAGCCGGCCAGTGAGATCGCGGCGATCGTAACTCGGATCTTCGGGGCACCAGACATCGCCAAACTACCGGACGTCCAGCCGATGGGATGGTAACGCTCGGGCGCGACTCCGGCGAAGCACCCATGCTCGCCCGCGGTTGGCACAAGCCGGAACCGTGGGGATGTTGGACTAACGGGACTGATGCAACACTCTGCATCGCATTTGCGGCGCCGCTGAGCGGAACCTTCCGGCTTGATCTCGATCTGGTGCCGCCGCCGACCCTCATTCCGCTGACGCTGACAGTGAACGGCCACGGTCTGCCGCCACGCATGCCTGAGCCTGGCCGGAATGCCTGGACCCTGCCCCGCGTCTGCACGCAAGGCTTCACCGCCTCATCGGTGGACCTGAACGTCGAGGACACGTTCTGCCCGGCCCAATCAGCCGGGTCTATCGATGATCGCATCCTGGGCATCGGCGTTCGGGCCGTCGGGCTTTACCAGGTCGCGGTTTCAACCCTTCGCCTGAACGAAAACGTTCGGATATCCCGCGATGTCGATGCGCCTGACGTTCTAGAAGCCGATGGCACCGGCTGGAGCCGTGGGGGTGCTGGAGCAATGGTCCCACGGCCTCCGTGGCGCTGGAATTTGACGACATTCTCAGCGGCCCGCTCGTCCTGGAAATAGACATTGCACCGCCGCTGCTTGGTCAGCCAGTCACGGTCGTCGTCAACAACACAGCCCTGCCGCCGAAACCGGTCCAGAACGGGCTCAATCTTTGGGCCATCCCGCATGAGTGTTCGGAACGACGGACCGGTCTTTCCGTCGAACTAAAGGTGCCTCGCGCCGTGAAACCCTCCGAAGTCAAGGATTCAAAGGATGATCGCGTTCTTGGCGTCGGAATCCGCGCAATCGGTGTCCACGCCCTGACGGCCATTTAGCCATCAGGCGCGACCGCATCATCCGGCGTGTTGACGCACCGCCTCCAGAACCTGCTCGACGTGGCCTGTCACACTGACCTTGCGCCACGCCTTTACAACTTTGCCATCGGCGCCAATCAAGAACGTGCTCCGGTCGATCCCCATATACTTCTTGCCGTACATCGACTTCTCGACCCACGACCCATAACGCTCCGCCACGCTGTGATCCTCATCTGACGCTAACGGGAACTTCAGCGAGTATTTCTCAGCGAACTTCTCGATCGGTTTCATCTTGTCCGGCGACACGCCGATCACGTTCAGGCCCATCTTCCCCAACGTCACGCCCGCCTCCTCAAACGCGCAGGCCTCCTTGGTGCAGCCGGGCGTGTCCGCCTTTGGGTAAAAATACAGGATGAACGGCTTGCCTTTCATGTCGGACAGGCTGACCGTCCGCCCGCCGGAGGCAGGCATCGAGAAGTCAGGGGCCGGGTCGCCTTCCGCTACACTCATTCGCCGCACTCTCCCACGTGTCTGACAAAGATGGTCCGGACCTGCCGCGCCATCGCATCGAGTTTAAGGAGTAGTTCCGGTATTTCAACCGCCGGAAGCCCCGCCGCCGCCACGGCCTCCAGCAACAGCCTGCCGGGAACGGCGGGCAACGTCTCGGTGCGGACTTGCCCAACCGTCAGGCGCAGCATGCCCTGAATGGTCCGCCAGACATGATCGGCCTTGATCAGGACCGCGGCGTCGTCGGATGGCAGCAGCCCGGCATCCCGCAAGCGGGTCAGCGCGATCGACGTGGTTGGGGCGCAAACATCCGGATGGGCCGGCCCGTGAACCAGTTGCAGGACCTGGGCGATGAACTCGACGTCAACCTGTCCCCCGGCCCGAAGCTTGACATCCCACACCCCGTGCGCCGCGTGATCCCGCATCATGCGAGCCCGCATCGATGTGGCATCCGCCTTGATTCGCGCCGGATCATCTCCCCGCAGGACCGCCCCCCGGATCGCCTTTATGATACTATTTCGTAATTTCTCTGGCCCGGTGACGATCCGGGCGCGCGTCAACGCCATGCGCTCCCAGGTCCAGGCATCCTGAGCGTGATATCGGATGAAACTCGACAGCGACACCGCAACCGGGCCCTTGTTGCCCGACGGGCGCAGCCGCATGTCCACGGCATACATCTGCCCCTCTGCCCCAGGCGCCGTCAGCGCGCCGATGCAGGCTTGCGTAGCCCGCAGGAACCACTGGCTGGCCGGCAAGGCCCTGGCCCCCTTGCTCTCGCTCACGTCCGCCGGATGGTCATAGATGAACATCAGATCCAGGTCCGACCCGGCCATCATCTCCTGCCCGCCGGCCTTTCCCATCGCGACGATCGCCATGCCGCCGCCCGGCACCTCGCCAAACCGCGTCGCAAAATCGGCCAACACCCGCGGCGTCAGGACGGTCAGCGCCGCATCCGCCAGCGCCGTCCGCTCCCGCCCGGCCGCATCGGTGTCCAGCCGTCCCTCCAGTGTCGCCACTGACAGCAGGAAGTCCCTTTCCTTCACGGCGCGCCGGATGATCTGGATGCCGTCCTGAAGATCATGCGAGGCCGCAACCCGCGTCCGCAGTATCTCCAGCGGAGGTACATTCTCATCCGGGGCGATCAGCCCCTCCAGCGCGCTGGGATAACGAGCCAGATGCTCCGCGAGCAGCGGCGCGCCGCCAAGCACGACCGCGATCCGATCCAGCAACGTCGGATTGTGATGGAACAGCGACATCGGCTGAACACCCGACGGCAAAGCCGTGATGAAACGGTCGAACCGCCGGAACGTCTCATCCGGATCGCCCTGCTGGCTCACTGCCGCCAGGACCGCCGGAACCATCGTCGTCATCAGCTCCCGGGCTCGGTTCGATCGCAGCGCTCGCACATGGCCGGCCAGCCAGCCGCGCACCGTGGCCAGCACCTGATCCGGCTTCTTGAAACCCATGGCTTCAAGCGCGGCCACGGTGCCAGCCTGATCCTTGTCATCCCGGCTGAAATCCAGCTCCGGGCGCAACGCCTCCGCCCCTGGCAACTCCGGCACATAGGCAAAGACGCTCCCGTAGATCTGCCGCACCGTCTCGACGCAGGTCAGGAAAGCCGTCGCCAGCGCCGCTACGTCGGCATAGTCAAGAAACGCCGCCACCCGCGCCAGATCGGCCGGAGACTTCGGAAAACTATGCACCTGCCGGTCGTTGATCATCTGCAGCCGATGCTCGACCAGCCGCAGGAACGTGTAGGCGGCCTTCAGGTCCGTTACGACCTTGGCGCCGAGGTGCCCGGCCCGCACCAACGCATCCAGCGCCGCGAACGTCGGTGCCGCGCGAACCGTCGGGTCACGCCCGCCCCAGACCAGCTGTAACGTCTGCACCAGGAATTCGATCTCCCGAATCCCGCCCTCGCCCAGCTTCACGTCACGGTCCGCGATCTGCGCCACGGGATCACGCGAAGCCCGCCCGCCCGCACCCTTCTTCGCATTGATCCGTTGCTTCATCGCATGGATATCGGCGATCGCCGCGAAATCCAGCCCGCGGCGCCAGACGAACGGCCGGATCGCCTCCAGAAACCGCTGCCCCAGGGCCACGTCACCGGCGATGGGCCGAGCCTTGATCATCGCCGCGCGCTCCCAGTTCTGCGCGAGGCTTTCGTAGTAGGTCATCGCTGACTCGAACGACACCGCGGGCGGCGTCGCGGCGGGATCGGGCCGCAGCCGCAAATCCGTGCGGAACACATACCCATCCACATCCCGGTCCTGCATCAATCCCACCAGATCGCGCGCCACGCGGGACGTGAACGACCCGACCGACCCGTCCGCCATCAAGCCGGCATAGGCCGGCGAGTCCCGGTCGTAGATCAGGATCAGGTCGATGTCCGACGAGTAGTTCAGTTCCCGCGCGCCCAGCTTGCCCATGCCGAGAACGATGAATCCACAGTCCTCCTCCGGCCGGCTTGGATCAGGCAACCGGACCTTACCCGCCTCGTGCGCCCGCAGGAGCAGATAGCTGAGCGACAGGCGAAGGGCGGCCTCCGCCAGATCAGACAACGCACCGGTCACAGTCTCCAGCGGCCACAGTTTGCCGACATCGGCGACACCCGTCGCCAGTGCCACGATCCGCTTGGCTTGGCGCAATGCGCCCGAAACAGCCGGACGTTCACTGGACGGTGGAACCGCCCGCAGATGGTCCAACGCATCTGCCACGACTGCATCCGGGCCATCCGCCACCAGGCGCTGCAATCCGGCAAACTCTCGGATTGCCAGATCGGCGAGGTACGGACTATTCCCGCCCAATGAGCGAAGCATCGCCTGGCAATCCTCGTTGGCGAGCAACGCATCACCGGCAACGCCCAGTTCGCGGACCCGATCAACGAGCCGGTCGGCCGCATCGCCGTCATAAGGGGTTGGCCATTGGCGCGGCAGCCTGAAGGGGTTCGTTTGCATCGTCGCAGAGGATTATAATGTATCGCACGGCCGGTCACGTCGTCTGGCACACGTCGCGGGTCCTGCACCTGTTGATCGTCATGGCCAACAGCCTGCTGTTCGGCGTCAGCCTTGCGCTCGTAGCCCTGGCGTTTCGCCTGTCGCTCGGCCCGATCAACATGGGCTGGATGGGGGCGTTGATCGACAACAGCTTCGTGCTGAACGACCGCAGTGTCGGTTTGTCATTCCAGAACGCAGCCCTGGCCTGGGACGGCTTCCAGCACGGGGTAGGGCTTCCACTCGACCTTCGGTTGACCGACGTGCGCGTTACCGACGCGGGCGGCCAGGACGTCGCCACGGCGCGGCATGCCTTCGTTTCGCTTGCGCTCGGACCATTGTTCCTGGGACATTTCGTTCCGCGTACCGTCGAGCTGGCCGACGGGATCGTCACGATCTCGATGCAGCGCGGCGGCACGCCAGGGCTGCCTATCGCCACAGAACAGCCACCCACCGATACGGCGCACGCGGTCAGGCCGGTCAAAGACCCCGACCTGTCACTCAGCCTTGGCGAATTCATTCATCGGTCCGATGTCCTGGGCCAGCTCGATCATGTCCGTTTGCGCAACTTCCAACTTCAGCTGCGGGGGCCGGCAGCTGCCATCCCGTGGCAGGCGTCTCTGCGGCAACTGGAGCTGGTCAGGCAGGCAGGCGGCATCATCACCGGGTCCGTCCAGCTTCCGTTCACCTTCGACGGACAGCCCGGCGAACTTGCCCTGCGGGCCAACCTTCCCCGCATCGGCGACGGCAAAGTCGAGGCCACGTTGACCCCGGTCCAGCCCGCATCCTTCGCAAAGGTCGTCCCCTCGCTGTCCTTTCTCGCTGGCCTTCAGGCCGCGGCATCGATCGATGCGACCATGACGATCACCCACGACCTTGTTCCCGTCGACGGGCAGGCGGACATCCATCTCGACGCCGGCAAGTTCGATTTCGGTAGCAGCCAGATATCGATTCAGAATGGTATCGTGGCGCTGTCCGGGACACCGGATCATCTCGTCATCGATGACGCCCGTCTGACGCTACCGGCTGCGAGAACGGGTACATCGACCGTCCTGTCGCTCAACGGCCGCGTGGATCGTGCGGCAGACAGGACGACTGCCGCGGTTAACGTCGCCATCGATGATCTGGACGTTGCCGACCTCCCCAGCCTGTGGCCGGCCGGCATTGGCGGTGGCGCCCGGCCCTGGGTCACCCAGAACGTCACTGCGGGGTTCGTGTCGCATGCAAGCGCCGCACTGGTGGCCGAGGCCGGAACGGATTTTCACGACGTCACGCTGACACAGGCAACCGCCGACCTGGACGCCGACAATGTCTCCATCACGTGGCTCGATCCGGTCCCCCCGATCAACCGTGCCAGGGTTCATCTGCATCTGATTGATCCGGATCAGCTGATCATCACTGTACCGTCCGCGCACCAGCGCATCAGCGGCGGCGGAGCGGATCTGATGATCCAGGATGGCAGGATGCTGATCACCGGCCTCTCCGTGCGGGATCAGGACACGCAGATCACGCTTCGAACGGACGGCCCCATATCCAGCGCCATGAGCCTCCTGAAAGAACCGAGGCTGAAGATCCTCAGCAAGCACCCGGTCGGCTTTCCGGACCCGACGGGGGACGCGTCCGTCACGATATCATTGCAGTTTCCGTTGGAAAACAAGCTGCAGCCGGAGCAGATCGTGTTCCAGATCGGCGCGCATCTCGAGAAGGTTCGGATCCCGGCACTGGTGGCCGGGCGCGACCTGACGGACGGGATTCTCGACCTGGCGGCCGACAAGGATGGCCTGACAATGAAGGGGCAGGGGACCCTGGCGGCCATTCCCCTGACGGTAAGCGGCTTCATGGACTTCAACGCCGGCCCGCCCAACCAGGTCCTTCAACGCATCACCGCCAGTGGCCAGCCGACGATCGGGCAATTGGCCGCGGCGGGCATCAATGTCCAGGCCGTCCTGACATCCGGGGCCGTACCCCTGACCGCGACCTTCGTCGACCGCCGTAACGGCGAAGAATCGATCGCACTGAACGCCGATCTGGGACCGTCCTCGATGCAACTGCGACAGGCGGGCTGGAGCAAGCAGCCGGGCGTCGCGGCGACCGCTGCCGCGACCATCGTGCTTAACCGGGACCGCCTGACCTCCGTTCAGAACATCGCTGTCGATTCGAATGACCTTTCAATCGCCGGTTCGGTAAATTGCCCCGACGGCATCATCCGGTCGATAACCTTGGACCGCGCGAAAATCGGCAGAACAGACGTCTGGGGCGCCATCCAGTTCCCGGCGAACAGACCGATCGATGTGGCGCTGTCCGGACCACAGATCGACCTTTCACCCTTGCTGGAAAATTCGACCGGCCGGGATACGTCTCAATCGAAACAAACACCGGACTGGAGCCTGAATGGCCGTTTCGACCGCGTTCTGCTCGCGCACGGCGAAAAGGCGGATCACGTAGCGGCACAAGCATCGATGGTAAACTCGGCGCTGCGTTCGCTCGATGTCACCGGATCGCTCGCATCGGGCTCAGCGTTCTCCGCCCGCATCGGTCCCGCCGGGGGCACCCGAACCCTGACCGTCGACGCCGCCGACGCAGGCGCGCTGTTTCGCGCCTCTGGCCTGACGACATCGATACGCTCCGGCAGCCTGAGGGTTCGCGGCAGCTACGACGACTTATCGCCGCGCCATCCGCTGAGTGGAACCGCCGAACTCGACGACAGCCGGTTGGTGGACGCGCCGCTGATCGGCAAATTGCTGCAGGCCGTCACCTTGTACGGCCTGGCTGATCTCATGAGCGGCCCCGGCATCGGCGTGACCCACGTCGTTGCTCCGTTCAGGTATGAGGATCAGCGTTTGACAATCAACGACAGCCGCATGTTTTCATCCTCCCTCGGCGCCACGGCCAAGGGGTTGATCGATCTGTCATCGGACCGGCTGTCCATGAGTGGCACCCTCGTGCCCGCCTATATGATCAATTCCGCTCTCGGCCGCATTCCGTTCGTGGGCAGGCTTTTCAGCCCCGAAGTCGGCGGAGGCCTGTTCGCCGCCCGTTACGGGATCGATGGGCCGTTCGATAATCCCAACATCTCCGTTAACCCCCTCAGCGTCCTGACGCCCGGCTTCCTGAGAGACCTGTTCGATATTGGCAGCACCAATCCGTAACGATTACATCGTCGCCCCAAGAACCCAGGGCGCGAACTCCGCCGCCCCAAAATCGAACGCCTCGCTCTTGGTCCGCTCCCCGGAAGCCACCCGCAGGATCAGCTCGAAGATCCGAACGCCACAGGCCTGCACTGACTCCTCGCCATCCAGAACGGTGCCGCAATTGACATCCATATCGTCCTCGATATGCTTGAACATCGGTGTATTGGTCGCCAGCTTGATGGAAGGCGCCGGCTTGCAGCCGAAAACACTGCCCCGCCCCGTCGTAAAGCAAACCAGGTTCGCCCCACCCGCCACTTGCCCGGTGGCAGCCACCGGGTCATAGCCAGGCGTGTCCATGAACACGAACCCCCGCGCCGAGACCTCCTCCGCATACTGCACGACATCCACCAGATTGGTGGACCCCGCCTTCGCCATTGCCCCCAGCGACTTTTCCAGGATCGTCGTCAGCCCGCCCGCCTTGTTACCCGGCGAGGGATTGGCATTCATCTCCGCCCCCTCGCGCCGTGTGTAGTCCTCCCACCAGTGCATCAGGTCGACCAGTTTCTTGCCAACCTCCGGCGAGACCGCACGGCGGGTCAGCAGATGTTCCGCCCCATAGGTTTCCGGCGTCTCCGACAGGATCACCGACCCGCCATGTCTAACCAGCAAATCACTTGCCGCCCCCAGCGCCGGGTTCGCCGATACGCCCGAGTAACCATCGGACCCGCCGCACTGCAACGCCACCGTCAGCGCGCTCGCCGGCACCGTCTGCCGCTTGACCTGATTGGCCTCCGCCAGCACGCCCTTCACGAAGTCCACGCCGGCGGCAACCGTCTTGCGCGAACCGCCCATCGTCTGGATGTCCATCGCCTTCAGCCGCCCCGCCAGCCGCTGCTCCTCCATCAGGCCACCAATCTGGTTCACCTCGCACCCCAGCCCCAGCACGATGACATGCGAGAAATTCGGGTGCCGCGCATAACCCGCCAACGTACGCCGCAACAGCCGCAACGGCTCGTCCTGCGTCATGCCGCAGCCGGTCTTGTGGGTCAGCGCAACAACGCCATCCACGTTCGGATAGTCCGCCAGCGGATCATCCCCCGTGAACGGATTGCGCCGGAACATGTCGGCCACCACGCCAGCCACATGAGCCGAACAATTCACGCTGGTCAGGATGCCGATGTAATTCCGCGTCGCCACCCGCCCATCGGGCCGCACGATCCCCTGAAACGTCGCCGGCACGTCAAACATCTCTGTCGCCCGGGCATCGACGCCATAGGCATAGTCCTTGGAGAAATCCCCCATCTCGCAATTATGCACATGGACATGCTCACCAGCCCCGATGGGGGCCGCGGCAAACCCGATGATCTGGCCATAACGGCGGATCGGCTCACCCGGGCCGATCGGCCGCACCGCAACCTTGTGGCCCGCCGGAATCCGCTGGCGCGCGACCATATTCTCCCCAATCGGCGCGCCAGGCAGCAGGGTCGCGCGCGCGATCACCACGCTGTCGTCGGGATGCAGCCGGATAACGGGCGGCGGTGCCATGGTTGTCTCCTGCAGATGATTGCCGCCACATCATAGAACGACGCCGGCCCCAGGCGAACCCACGCCCCCGCACCCCGTTGCACTGCTGTGATCCCCACCCCGGACCACACACCGAGACACTGACGGAGTAACAGACATGGCGACATCACCACGCAACGGGCACGGAGCACATAAGGAATTGCCGGACGACCTCGTCGCGAAGGTCGGCGCCGCCGCGGGTAAGGTCGCGCTGATCCAGGACAGCTACACCGCCCAGGCGCAAGCCGCGCCAAGACCCGAGGCACGCAACGCCCTCGCAATGCAAGCCCGCATGGAAGCTGAACAGGCCATCGACGATGCCGGCCTGTCGATCGACGACTACAACGCCGTCCTCTCCGCGGCCGAAAACGACCCGGACCTTGAAAGCCGCCTCGTCGACGCCGCTCGGAAGGCGCTGTGAACCGCGCCGGGCGGGGCCAGCAAAACCCCGCCCGGGCAGAGCAACTTAATTTGCGGCGGGTCCGCCCGCCTTGCGCGTGGCCGCCACCGCTTCGCGGGCCGCCCGAGCCATCAGGCCGCTGTCGTTGGCGATGGTCGTCAGCTGAAAGCCCTTCTGGATCATCTTCGCCGCATAGGCGGCCGATCCATTGTGCAAACCGGCAAACTTTCCGTGCTTTCTGCAGGACGCGAGAAGACGGTCGTAAATTTCCAGGATCACGGGTTCTTCCCGATCCAGGATCGGAATCATACCCAGCGAGAGCCCCATGTCGGACGGGCCGATGTAGATGCCGCTGATGCCTGGAACGCTCAGGATCTCGTCGATGTTGTCGATGCCCGCCTGAGTCTCGATCATCGGAATGACCAAAATCTCGTTGTTCGCCGTGGCCTGATAGCTGCTTGCCTCGCCGTACATCGCCGCGCGGATCGGACCGTTGCTGCGCTTGCCAAGCGGCGGGTAAAAGCACGCATCCGCAAGAGCCTTCGCCTCGGCCGCGTTGTTGACCATCGGGCAGATCACGCCCATCGCCCCGCCATCCAGCACCTTGCCGATGATCCCCGGCTCATTCCACGGCACCCGCACCATCGGCGTGATCGGGTGCGCCTGCATCGCCTGGAAGCACTGCACCATCGACTGATAGTCCTGCACGCCGTGCTGCATATCGACGGTCACGCTGTCCCAGCCGCACTGCGCCATCACCTCGGCCGAGAAGCCGGACGGGATCGCAAGCCAGCCATTGACGGCGGCCTTGCCTGCCGCGATACGCGCCTTCAGCTTGTTGGACATTCGGTGGTTTCCTCAACAGATGCGAAAAACGCCGGGACGCTAGGCGCGCCGGCGCGAATGGTCAACGCCGAGTGACCCAGCGCAATCTGTCGCTTAATGGCCATTGGAAGCAGCTAACAACACAAGTCATTCAATGGATGGAATATTGAACAACCATCCTGTTCGACTTGATTGCTCCCGTGTCGGGCCGCCCTCGCCCGCCCATTCCGTAACCAGGTGGCTTCAGCTTTCTCAGACCACCCCAGCCAGTTCCACCACCGCATCGAGCAGTACCTGCGCCCCCTTCGCCACTTGCTCCTTGGTCGAAAACTCCTTCGGATTATGCGTAATTCCGCCAACACTCGGCACGAACAGCATCGCGCTTGGAACCAGCGGCGCCATCAGCACGGAGTCATGCCCGGCCGCGGCGATCATGTCCCGCGTCGGCAACTGACGTTCCCCCGCCTTTCGCCGCAGCAACGACCCAAGCGCCGTATCGAACACGATCGGCCCGAACGTCGCATAGGGATCGACATCGATCCGAACGCCACGTCGCGATGCGATATCGGCCAGGGCTGCTCGCAATGCTGACTCCATCGCAATTGCCCGATCCGCGCTGGTGTGGCGCACATCGCAGTGCAGCAGCGTCAAATGCGAAACGTTCCCGCGCGCGTTCGGAATGTTCTCGATCCAGGTCGCGCTCGCCCGCCCATCCGGTTCGGCCGCCAGAGCGATCCGCTCCACCGCAAGAATGATCTCCGCGGCCGCCGCCAGGCTGTCATGCCGCCGTCCCATTTCCGTCGGCCCCACATGACTTGGCTCGCCATGAACCGACAACTGAAAATACCGGGCATGCATCGTTCCGACTACGATTCCGATCTCCGCCCCGGTCGCCTCCATCACCGGCCCCTGCTCGATATGCAGTTCCAGCCACGCGCTCCAGTCCCGTGGCGAGGGTTCCAGCGTCCCCGCCTGCCCACTCGCGGCCAATGCCTGCGCCACCGATACCCCATCATCGTCAGTGATCGCCAGGGCCTCGGCCAGAGGCAACGTTCCGGCCGCAACCCGGCTGCCCATCATCGCGGGGCGGAACCGGCTGCCCTCCTCATTGGTCCAGTTCACCAGTTCCAGCGGCGCCTTTGTACGCAAGCCGGACTCATCCAATGCCCGCAAAACCTCCAAGCCCGGCCAGCACGCCGGCAATCCCATCGAACCGTCCACCGGTCGGCACGGTATCCAGGTGACTGCCGAACGCCACCGCCTTCGCAGCCGCGTCCTGCCCCGCCCGCCGCAGGAACATGTTGCCGATCGCATCCTGCTCATGCCGCAGGCCCAGCGCCTGGCACCAGTCCAGCAGCAACCGCCGAGCGGCGGCATCCTCCGCGGTCAGGGCCAGCCGGCAACTGCCGTCGCCGGGGATCGGTCCGATCTCCGCCATCTTCATGATGGAGGTCCAAAGACGGTCGGCATTTACGGTAACGGTCATGCGGTCGGCAGCGTCCTTCATCACGGTTGACAGGATCGTATAGACCTCCGTCCAGGCAGCCTTCGCGTCAGGCGTGAATGCGTCGCCCAGCCCCTGCTCCAGCGTCCACAGCAAAGCCGCACCGACGGTGTCGTAGCTTGATAGCGGCACCGCATAACCCAGCGTGCCGCCGCCCCAGTTCCTGCACGGCCGGCAAGATGGTTTCCAACTTGTCCAGATTGGCGACCCCCGTCCCAATCATCGCCATCAGCTTGCGCCCCTGTTCGTTCATGTCTCCCTTGAACAAAGGCTTTAGCGACGGATCGAGTGCAAACAGCCTGGCGTAGAAAATCGCAGCTGCCTGATGCGCAATGGGACCCACGGCGGCAAAGGTATCGCGCACCAATGTTTGGGCTTCCGGCGTCATGAATTTTCTCCCGATTAACCACGCAGCCGCAAACCGCCCCGGCGCTGGAGGACATCCCGATCCGGCATCTTGCCATCCGTTGCCACACACCCGATCCTGATCGCGTTTCGGACATTTCGCCACCTGAATCGGAGCATCCGCATAACCGTACCAATCGGCCCCACGCGCCAATACGGCGGTAGCGGCGGCATGACCCGCGCCGCGATCATCATCATCGCCGGGGTGCTCGCCACAACCCTCGCCCAGCCGCAGGTCCTCGCCCGCCTGCCCCTGCAGAACCTGCTGAAGAACGAGCTTGGCCTCGACCGCAGCAGCAATTCGGCATTCTTCTTCTGGGCGAGCTTCGCCTGGTACCTGAAGCCGCTTGCCGGCATCCTGACCGACGCTTTCCCGCTGTTCGGCAGCCGCCGGCGCAACTACATCCTGTTCAGCGCAACCCTCGCCGGCCTGGCGTGGCTCGCCCTCATCGTCACGCCCCACACCTACCACGCGATGCTGTGGGTGGTGATCATCATCAACGTCTTCATGGTCATCACCAGCACCGTCGTCGGCGGCACAATGGTGGAGGCCGCACAGGCTGCCTCCGCTTCCGGGCGGCTAACCGCGATCCGTCAGTTCGTCCAGCAGGGCTGCATCATCCTAAACGGCCCCACCGCCGGCTACCTCGCAGGCATCGCCTTCGGCTGGACCGCCGGCGCCTGCGGCATGATCATGTTGCTCCTTGTCCCCGTGACGCTCGTTTTCCTGCGGGAGCAGCGGAAGACAATCGATTCCGCCGAGCTTCTGGCCAATGCCCGCCATCAACTGCACAACATCGCCACCGCCCGCACGATGTGGGCAGCGGCCGGGCTGATGGCGCTGTTCTACGCCGCCCCCGGCTTCGGCACCGCGATCTTCTACAAGCAGCAAAACGACTTGCACCTGGACACCCATGCCCAGGGCTTCCTGCAACTGATCGGCGGCATCTTCGGCGTCGTTGCCGCCATCGGCTACGCGAGTCATCTGCCGCCGCCTGACGCTCCGCACGCTGCTCGTCGGCTGCATCGTCATCGGCACCGTCGCCAACCTCGGCTACCTGTTCTATGCCTCGTACGGCCGCGCCCAGTTCATCGACGGCCTGAACGGCTTCGGCTACACCCTGGCGGAGCTTGCGCTGATGGACCTCGCCGTCCGCGCAACACCCGCCGGCAGTGAAGGCCTGGGGTTCTCCCTGATGGTCAGCGTCCGAAACCTTGTCCTGTCCGGCACCGACTGGTTCGGATCGTTGTTGCTGGACCGCTATCACGTGCCGTTCGACACGCTCGTTATCGCCAACTCGGCCACCACCGCCATTGCGATCCCGCTGGTATTCCTGCTTCCCGCCATGATCGTGAGCCGCCGCGACGCACAACGCCCAACCGCTCCTCGCGCGCTGGAGTGACCAGCAAAGCCAAGAGCTCCCCCACATTTCCGTATCGTTTGGCCTATACTTTCTGCTTGATCGAGAAACGGGGTCGCACCGATCCCGCTGGCGATGCGGGCCCTGCCGGCCGACGATCAGGTAACCGTCAGGCCAACTCATAATATCATCAACTAACCGCATTCGCAACGAACGACCCCCCGCATCCCAGATAGATGGGATGGCAATCAAATCATGCAGGAGAACCGAAAACTTCACCTTGCCCCCGGTCAGCGCGGCATGTCACGCTAACCAAAAAATCAGGGAGGCCAACATGCCGGAATTGGCAACCGAAGCTGCGTTAGAAAACCAGCGCCTCGGCGCGCTCCAGGTACGCGTCGCGATACTTTGCACGCTCGTCCAGATCTGTGACGGTTACGATCTGAACTCGGTCGCGTGGGCGGTCCCGTCGCTGACCAGGGCATGGCACCTGCCCCCGGCGATGTTCACCGTCGCTTTCATGTGGTCGAGCATTGGCATCATGATCGGCGCACTGTCGGCCGGCCCGATCGGAGACCGCGTCGGACGGCGCCCATTGTTGCTCGTCAGCCTGACGGTGTTCGGCGTCGCCTCGCTGCTCAGCGCTGCCGCCAGGTACCGTGGCCAGCCTCAGTCTGCTCCGCTTCCTCACCGGCCTCGGCATCGGTGGCGGCTTCTCCGGCGCGGCGGCGCTGGCCGGCGATTACGCCCCGCACCGCCTGCGCGCGACCATGATCATGGCGACCTTCACCGGCGCGCCGTTGGGCGGCTTCCTCGGCGGCCAGATCGTGGCGCTTCTCCTGCCGCACTACGGCTGGGCGGTGATCTTTCTCCTGGGCGGAGGCTTCCCCCTGATTCTGGTGCTGGCACTGGCGATGTGGCTGCCGGAATCGCCCCGTTTCCTTGCCTCGAGGCAGGCACTGTCGGCCCGCGACATCGCGCTGCTGCGACGTCTCGACATCGACCCGGATACGGATCAGCCGGTCGATGTCGCCAAGGCCAACCCGGTGCGGATGTTGTTCAGCCAGGGCTATGCCATGCAGACGATCCTCCTGTGGATCATCTTCTTCTGCAGCCTGTTGAACCTGTTCCTGTTCGCATACTGGATGCCGACTGTCTTCAACATGATCGGCATGACGCCCGCCCAGGCCATCTTCGCCTCCAGCCTGCGCGACTTCGGCGCCATCTTCGTTGCTCTTTATCTCGGTTTCGCAATCGATCGGATCGGCCCCGAACGCACCCTGGCGCTGCATTACGCCGCCGGCGCCGTGTTCATCGCCATGATCGCACTGCTGTCCCTCCCCTATGTGATCCTCTGCGCGGTGGCATTCCTCGCCGGCGCCACGATCACCGGCAGCCAGACCGGAGCCAACGGAACATGCGGCAAACTCTACCCCGCCCGCATGCGCACCAGCGGTCTCGGCTGGGCCCTCGGCATCGGCCGCCTCGGCGCCGTTGTTGCCCCGCTTCTCGGTGGCTACCTGCTGAGCCGCGGGCTGCCACCGACCCAGATCTTCCTCAGCGCCTGCGTCTTCGCGCTGATCGCCGCGGGCGCCACCGCGGCCCTCGCATTTCGCGGCAATCCAGCCGAAGTCGGGATCGCCCGGAAGGCAACATCCTGACCGCCACGCGTCCGCCGCCCTCCGACCTTCACGCCGCCAGGGTCGAGGGGCTAGATCACGCCATGAAAATACATGCCTGTTGCCTGCTCCTGCCGCTGCTAACCCTGGGCGGTTGCGTCTACATCGACGCCACGGTGCCGCCGCCACCCTCGACGATTTATGTCGTCCCATCTCCACCGGCTCAAGGGTTCGGCTGGCAGGCGCCCCCCGCGCCAAGCCCATGAGGCCCAAAACAGCACAACAATAACGCGATCCTGTCCCGATCTTGCCAAAATCGGCGGATGAAATGCCGCTTATGGATCAAGCAAAGTTCCGATCCACCGGCTCAGGAGACGATCATGCAAAAGATCACGGCAGTCATGGTGACACTTGGGGTTCTGGCAGGTTTCGCCGCAATCCACCCTGCTCGGGCCGACGACGACGGCTATCGCGACGGCTGGCGCCGGCACGAATGGCGGGAACATCAATGGCGTGAACACGAATGGCGCGAGCATGAGTGGCGCGAGCACGCTTACGCCCCCCCGCCTGTCTATTACGCCGCGCCGCCGGCCACTTACTACGCGCCGCCGGCTGCCTACTATGCCCCGCCCGGCGTTTCGATCGGCTTCGGCTTCAGATAGACTTCTGATTGTTGTGGCCGTTCTTCGGGACGGCCACAACGACAGCCGTCTCATCGGGCTTGCCACCGGGGCCCGGCCGGCCCAATCCTGCACGTAATCCCGACCAGGAACCGGCCAGCCCCATGCCCAGCACACCCGTCGAAACTGTCATTGCCGCCGCCCGCGCATTCCTCGGCGACCGCATCACCACCAACGCCGCCCTGCGCGACCACCACTCGCACGGCCAGGACACCCAGCCCCCGGTCCTGCCCGATGCCGTGGCATTCATCGAAACGTCCGAGGAAGCCGCGCGCCTCCTCTGCCCTCTGCCACCAGGAACACGTCCCCGTCGTCGCCTGGGGCGCCGGCACCTCGCTGGAAGGCCACGTCACCCCCGTCCGCGGCGGCATCACCCTCGACCTTTCCCGCATGACCGCCGTCCTCGATGTCAGCCAGGCCGACATGGACTGCCGCGTCCAGGCGGGCGTCACCCAGGAGCAACTCAACACCCACCTCCGCGATTCCGGCCTGTTCTTCCCGGTCGACCCCGGCACCTCCGCCTGCACCATCGGCGGCATGAGCGCGACCCGAGCCTCCGGCACCAACGCGGTCCGCTACGGCACGATGCGGGAGAACGTTCTCGGCCTGACCATAGCCCTCGCCGACGGCCGCCTGATCCGCACCGGCGGGCGCGTGCGCAAATCATCCTCCGGCTACGACCTGACGCGCCTGTTCGTCGGCTCCGAGGGCACCCTCGGCGTCATCACCGAAATCCAGCTCCGCCTGCACGGCATCCCCGAGGCCGTTTCCTCCGCCGTCTGCCAGTTCACCACCCTGGCCGACGCCGTCGAAACCGTCATCTCCATCCTGCAGATGGGCATCCCCGTCGCGCGCATGGAACTGTTGGACGACGTCCAGATGGGCGCCTGCATCGCCTACTCGAAACTGGAGGGCCTGGAACCTTTGCCCAGCATCTTCTTCGAGTTTCACGGCACCGAGGCCAGCGTCGCCGAACAGGCGCGCCAGGCCGAGGAAATCGCCGCGGGCAACAACGGCAGCGGCTTCCGCTGGGCCGTCGATCCCGCCGAACGGGCCAGGCTCTGGCAGGCGCGCCACGACGCGCTCTGGGCCTGCCTCGCCCTGAAACCTGGCCACAAAGGCATCGCAACCGACGCCATCGTCCCGATCTCCCGCCTGAACGAGGCGATTCTGGGCGCCAAGGAGGACATCGCCGCCTCCGGACTGACCGCCCCCATCGTCGGCCATGTCGGCGACGGCAACTTCCACACCGTCATCCTGGTCCCGCCAGAACCCGACGGCCTGGCCCGCGCCTGGGACCTCGACAAGAAAATCGTCGCCCGGGCGCTGGCGCTGGGTGGCTCGTGCAGCGGCGAGCATGGCGTGGGGATCGGCAAGCGCGAGTTCCTTGAACAGGAGCACGGTGCCGAGGCCCTGGCCGTGATGCGATCGGTAAAGCAGGCCCTGGACCCGCGCGGGATCATGAACCCCGGCAAGATCTTCCTGAACTAAGCGTTGCCGTCATAGCAACGCCCAACGATTCATAGCCGGACCCAAAATATCCTGGCCGCAGCAGCGCAACATGGACGCGCCGATCAGACGTTCCCGCTCCGGTATGTCATCCCGGCGTCGATATGTCGTTGCCGCGCCTGTCTGTCCCACGCCCCGGAAAACCCAGGGAACGAGGCGTTTTGATTATCTGTGTGTGACAACAGAAATCAGCACGCACTAGACATACAAAAACATTTCCAACATGCGGCCTTGCCACTTGGTCCGCGCGTTTGAACCGGCAAGATCAGGCCGCGCGCCGGAAGGTCGGCGGCAGGCCGGCTTTCGGCATCTGCCCATGCATCGGCTCCGCTGGAAGGCCCGCATGCAGAACCTTTCGCGACTCGAGAAGTAACGGAATGTCGATGCCCGTGGAGAACCCCATGCTTTCCAGCATGAAGACAAGATCCTCCGTAACGACATTGCCGGACGCCCCCGGGGCGTAAGGACATCCGCCCAGTCCCGCCAGGCAGGAATCGAACGCCCGAATTCCAACCTCCAGCCCGGCCAGGGCGTTGGCGATCCCCAGCCCGCATGTATCGTGCAGGTGCAATCCATACAGCACGGGACCGATCGCCTCACGAGTCGCCAGCACAACCTCCTTGACCTGCGCCGGATGAGCATAGCCGACCGTGTCGGCCAGCATGATCTCATCAACACCGGCCTCCGCCAGCCCCTGGCACAGCGCCACTGTCTTGGCGGTCGGCACGACGCCATCGATCGAGCAGCCGAACGCCGTCGAGGCCCCGGCCACAACCGGCACCTTGCGCGGCTGCGCCTTCAGCCACGCCATGATTTCGCGCATCATCTCGATCGACTGCGCCGGCGTGCGGTTGAGGTTGGCTTTGCTGTGGCCCTCGCTGACCGAGACCGGGATGCTGATCTTGTGGACACCGGCATGGTAGGCGTTCTGAACCCCCCGCAGATTCGGCGCCAGCGCCTGCACCGTCAGCCCGGGCACCGTGGCCAGCACGCGCGACACAATTTCCGGCGTGTCGGCCAGCTGCGGGATCACCCGCGGCGGCACGAAGCTGCCGACCTCGATCTCCTTCAGACCGGCTGCGGCCAGGGAGGCGATCCACGCCACCTTGTCGTCGGTGGTCATGCGGGTCTTGGCGATCTGCAGCCCGTCGCGGGGGCCGACCTCACAGATGGAAACAAATTCGCCGCTCATGGGGCAGGGATCTCCGCGATCAGGATGGTGCCGGTTTCGGATTCCGTGATGACCAGGCTGCGCTGGTCGGGTGTCAGCGCGCAGTTGGTCGTCATGCGGCCGGTCGAAGACTGGATGCGATGCAGCGGGACGCCATGGGCATCGACCACCCAGACGCAGCCATGGCCGGGGTTCGAGATATACAAACGATCGGCCCTATCCATCGCCAGTCCATCAGGGCCGGCAACGCCCGGCGGAACCCGCGCGAAGCATTGCGCCTTCGCGACGACCGCGTCAGGGCGAAGCAGAAAGCGCCAAACCTCGCAAGACCGGGTCATTGCAACATACAAATGCGTCTGGGCCGTATTCAGCACCAGCCCGTTCGGACTCGGGCCGGTGCTGATCAATCGGTCGAGCCGGCCGTCCTTGTGCAGCCGCCACACGCGCCCGGTCGGATCCTGCAACCCTGTCTGCCCCTGATCGGTGAACAGCACCGACTTGTCGTCATGCAGCGTCAGGTCGTTCAGGCCCTTGAAACTCTCGCTCATAACCGTTTGCAACACCGCCGTGGTGGCGCCCGTCGCGGCATCGATCCGCACCAGTCCATGCCGGTAATCGGCCACCAGCAGATCGCCATCGGGTTGCACCTTCAGCCCGTTCGGCCAGCCGGGATATTCGGCAATCAGCGTCCAGTCGTTGTTTGCCTCGATGCGGAAAATGCGGCCGTAGGGAATGTCCACCACATGCAGGCGGCCCTGAGCATCAAAGCAGGGTCCCTCCAGGAAGCAATCCACCGGCTTCACCGGCGCGGTTGGCGTCGGCCCATTCCGTCCGCTCCAGCCGGCGCAGCCGGTCGGGCATCCGGGTCAAAACCCGGGTGGGGATTTCTTTCGGCGGCGCAAACCACATGACAAAACACACTGGCGCGGGGGCGGGAGGTTGGCAAGCGAGGCGGAAGGACGGCAAATGCCACCGCTTTCAGCGAAGGGAGAACGACAATGCAGGTGTCCATCCTGGGTGGCGGCGGGTTCCTCGGCCGCAAGATCGCGGCGCGCCTTGCAAAGGACGGGACGCTGGGCGGCAAGCCCGTCACCGGCCTGACGCTGTTCGACATCGCCGCCCCGCCGAAACCCCAGGCGCCGTTTCCGGTCACTGCCCTGGCCGGAGACCTGGTGGACCTGCCCGATGCCGCCATCCCGTCCGGAACCGATGTGGTGTTCCACCTCGCCGCCGTGGTCAGCGCCGCCGCCGAGGCGGATTATGACCTCGGCCGGCGGGTCAACCTGCGCGGCACCGACGCGGTGATCGATCGCTGCCGAGCGCTGGGAACCCGGCCGCGCGTGGTTTTCACAAGTTCGGTGGCAAGTTTCAGCGCGACTCAGGACACCGTCCTGCCCGACAATACACGGCAGGTCCCAGGCAACAGCTACGGCGCGCAGAAAGCGGCGGCCGAACTGATCCTCGCGGATGCCTCGCGCCGCGGCTTCCTGGATGCCGTGACCTTGCGGTTGCCGACCGTGATCGTCCGTCCAGGCCGTCCGAACAAGGCGGCGAGCTCGTTCTTTTCGGCCATCGTGCGCGAGCCTTTGCTGGGCCTGGAAACCGAACTGCCGGTCGCCGATGATTTCGCGGTCTGGGTGTGCAGCCCGCGTCGGGCCGTGGACTGGCTGCTGCACGCCGCGGCGATGGATACCAGCAAGATGGGACTGGACCGGAGCATCGACCCACCCGGCATCAGCACCACCGTCGCGCACTTGTTGCAGGCCTTGGATCAGGTCGCGCCCGGCGCGTCGGCGTTGGTGAAGCGGAAGGAGGACAAGGCGATCGCGGCGATCGTGTCCACCTGGCCGCCCGCGTTCGAGGCGCTGCATGCGCGCACGCTGGGCTTTTCCGCCCACGAACCGATCCTGGATGTTGTCAGGGCGTTTGTAGAAGATGATTTGGCGGCGACGCGAGCGGAACGGCAGCCCCCAAGCTGAAGGAATCCGCAACGATCCTTGATGCCGCACCGCGGCTGAGAGTTGGCCGGTCTGGTTAAGTCCCGGCTGCGGAAGCCACCGTCGATCATCCCCGAAGCGGAGTCGGCCACATCGTCGATCTCAAATCGGTCGGGGCGTCGCAGCGGCGTTGAACGGGTTGTCCGGCCGCTCGCCGGCGCGGTGGATGTCTCAAGCGAGATAACAGTCAGGTTGTTTCGGCCGAAATTCTGAACGCCGTAACCAGCGCTGACGGAAAAGGCGAAAATTGTTTGCGCCAGATCAATGACCCGAATAATCGGTCAACGCAACATCCGCAGCCGTAAGGGGAAGCTGCTCGATGGACAGATTGGTTCGACTCAGGTCATGGTATGTGCTGCCGGTGCTCGCTGGCATGTTGCTGGCGTCACGCCCGGCGGATGCAATCCCCGCATTTGCGCAGCAAACCGGACAACCCTGCACGGCCTGCCACATCGGTGCGTACGGACCGCAACTCACGCCGTTAGGCCGCGCCTTCAAGATCGGCGGCTACACCCAGACCGGAGGTGACGGCTGGCAGACCTGGGTGCCATTGTCGCTGATGGCGCAAGGGACTTTCACCAACACCCACACGCCGTTTCCTGGCGACCAGGTGCCGCAGCACTATAACACCAACAACAATTTCTCGCTTGACCAGGTCAGCGGATTTATCGGCGGCCATATCGGTCCGTACACCGGCGGATTGATCCAGTTTACCTGGACCGACGTCGACAATACATCTCATCTCGACAACACCGATCTGCGGCCATTCACCACGACGTTCGATGTCGGCGGAAAAGAACTTCGTGTTGGAACCACGGTCAACAACGCGCCGACGGTGCAGGATCCCTACAACACCACCTTCGCGTGGGGCTACCCCTACATCACATCGGCAATAGCGCCGACGCCCGCCGCGAATGTCGCGTTGGCGTCAGGATTTGGCCAGAGCGCCCTCGGGTACACGGCCTATGCCTGGTATGACAACAAGCTGTACGTCGAAGGCGGCGTCTACACCACGCTCAGCTCTTGGGCGCTGGGCCGCATCGGCAACGGCTTCGGAATCGGCAGCACGACCAGCCCGGCGCCCTATGCGCGCGCCGCCTACGAATGGGACTGGGGCAACAATGCCGCCCACATCGGCGCATTGTTCCTGCATGCCGACGTCAATCCGTCGATCGACACGTTTGCCACAACCAATGCGTTCGGTGCCGACCATTACACTGACGTGGCGTTCGATGGCGGCTACCAGTTTCTTGGCGACGGCACAAATATCGTGACGCTGCAGGGCATCTATACACACGAGCAACAGAACCTGGAGGCCTCCGCTGCCAATCAGGGGTTGGGTTACGGCAGCAACTACTCGCTGAACCAATTGCGGGCCAACGTCTCATATTGGTATCAGAACACCTACGGCGCGACCTTCGGCTGGCAGTACACCTGGGGCCCCCTGAACCCGGTCCTCTATCAACCGGGCGAGCTGTACGGCAGCAACAACAGCAAGCCGACCGCGAATGCCTTCATCATTGAGGCCGACTGGGTGCCGTTCGGCAAGGATACCTCCTGGGGGGCGCCGTTCGTGAACCTGAAGCTCGGCGTCCAATATACCGCCTACACGCAGTTCAACGGCGGTTCGACCAACTATGACGGGTTCGGCCGCAACGCCAGCGGCAACAACACCCTGCTGCTGTTCGCCTGGATGATCTTCTGATACCAGCGCGGATTCATTTCATTCATATTCCGGAGTGACAGTCATGTTATCACGGTCGCCTACCCTACTCGCGCTGATGGCGCTGACGGCCGCGGCAGCGATGGTCCCAAATGGGCCTGCAACAGCACAGACCAAGCCAGCCGCGGCGCCGGTTCATTTGTTGCCGCAATCAATCCAGCTGGAACACAAGGAAGCGCTGGAACAACTGACGGCCCTCACCGGCCGGAAGGGCCAGGTTGGTATCGAGGCCGCGAAAGTGCTGGTGCTGCTGAAAAAGCATATTGCGCGCGAGGAAGAGTTCATACTGCCGCCCTTGACGCTGCTGCCGGAGCTGGCTGATGGCAAGGTGACACCGGACATGGCGTGGGCGCTGGCGATGACGGACCGTGTGAAGGCCGAGCGCGAGCAGATTTTTGAGGAGCATGTAACGCTGACCGAGGCACTGAAC
The DNA here is from genome assembly GCA_963819005.1 of uncultured Pseudomonadota bacterium. Classification (GTDB taxonomy): domain Bacteria; phylum Pseudomonadota; class Alphaproteobacteria; order Acetobacterales; family Acetobacteraceae; genus Rhodopila. The sequence continues at coordinate 280,294 of CAWFUL010000015.1, read as the reverse complement.
GGGTTGGTCGTGGCGGCTACGCAAGAGAACGACATGGCGGCCAAGGCATTCGCGGAATCGCTCGCCGCCGACTCGCTGGGAGACCTGGAGATCTATGAACCCACCCTGCTGCTGATCAACGAAACGCTGCGCAGCAAACTGCCGGCGGCCCATTAATCCCGCGCTTACGAGGAAATTGAACATGTCGAACCGTAATGCGCGTCTCGCGCTGTCCTGCCTCGCTGTCGCCGTCGGAAGCGGTGCCCTGGTCGTTCGGTCCCGGAGCGCAATGGCGGGCGATCCGGCGGCCGGAAAGTCCGTCTTCACGGCCAACTGCAGCATCTGCCATTCGGTGCAGCCCGGCCAGAACAAGATCGGGCCGACGCTGTTCGGCGTCGTTGGCCGCAAGACCGGAGAGGTTGCGGGGTACAGCTACTCGACCGCGAACAAAGGCGCGAACCTGACCTGGGACGACGCGACGCTGGACAAATACCTGGCGGCGCCGCGGGAGGTTATTCCGGGCACCAAAATGACGTATGCAGGCGTCAAGGATGCCGCCAAGCGGGCGGACCTGATCTCCTATCTCGACACGCTGAAGTAGCAACGTCGTGGAAATCTCTTACCGGGATCTGATGACCGTGCTGCATGGCATGGGTTTCGGCACGCTTTTCATGCTGGCGTTCTCAGGCGCCATCGGGGTGATTTATGCCACCACGGTGACAGGCGCGCAGTGGCCGGCCAGCAGCTGGCATAACCGCATGTTCCGGTTCTACCTGATCAGTATGGCGGTGCTGTCGTGGCTGACCACGCTGTCGGGCGCCTATATCATTTACCCATGGTACCGCGCCGTGCCGCCGGCCGGCACGACGGATCTGGCAGGCTACCCCCGTGGTCTGCTGCTCTCCAGCCCGCTCACCGCCGGCTGGCACAACCTGGGCATGGAGTGGAAAGAGAACATCGCGTGGCTGACGCCGATCGCGATGACCATGGTCGCGTACGTGTTCATCAAATACGGGCCGCAGCTCGCGTTGCATCGCCAGATGCGCAACGTCGTCCTGGGCTTTACAGCCGCGGCCTTCTTCGCGACGGCGGTGGCCGGGACCTTTGGTGCCTTTCTGAATAAATTCGCTCCGGTCCACGGCGGCCCGGAGATCATCCTGATGCAGGACAAATAGCATGCCGATGCGGTCATCCAGCGACGACAACAGCATCGGGCGGTCCATTCCCACCGGCCCCGGCGCGGCGGCCATCCTGGCGGCTGGTATCGGCTCACTGGCACTTGGCATCTCCGCATTCGCAGCCGACGCGGTGCCAGCGATCGCGCGTGCAATGAGCTTCTGGCCTCCGTCCGGCCCGCTGTCCGGCGTGACATCCTGCGCGATCGTTGTCTGGCTTGCATCCTGGATCGTACTGGGTCGCCGCTGGGCGAACCAGGAGGTGAACCTGCTGCCGGTGAACGTAGTGGCGATCCTGATGCTGATCGGCGGCCTGCTGCTGACCTTCCCGCCGTTCATGGACGTTCTTCAGGGCCGGTAGCACCGCCGCCCGGCGGGTGGCAGGGAAGCAATCCGCGCTGTCGGTGTTTTTTACCACAGTGCTGCCTGATTTGGCGCTTGAAGTGTTGCCTTGAGGGGGGACATCGCCCCAAAACAGTCTCCTTTGCTTCTCCGCCCGCTGGACGCCGCGAATGTCGATATCTCCTGGCGAGACCACCATAGCGGACGCTCAAAGCGTCCGTGTTGCCGGAGAAGGCGCGTCCGCGGCGCAGCCGACCCTCAGAATTCGCGGCCAACCCGTGCGCCGCCCGCGCCGGCCGTTTGGATCGGCCGTGCTGCATGCCCCCCAGGTCCTGCGCGCACTGGTCCGGGCCGACGAAATCTGGCTGGTCGTTCTAGCTGCGTTCCTTGGTTGCGGGACCGGTATGATGGTCTGGCTGATGACCTCGACGACGCAGCTCATCCATCAACTGCTGTTCGCGATCGGCCCCGATCAGCGTCTCAGTGCGATGGCCTATGTGGATCCGTGGCGTACCGTCATCGTCCCCGCCGTCGGCGGCCTCGTCCTCGGCATCGTCTCCCTCGGTCTCGCTCGGATTCATCCCCGCCGCACGGTCGACCCGATCGAGGCCAACGCCCTGTTCGGCGGCCGGATGTCGATGAACGGCAGCCTGATCGTCGTATTGCAAACCGTGATGTCGAACGGCGTGGGCGCGTCGATCGGGCTCGAGGCGGGTTATACACAGATCGGATCCGCCATTGCCTCGCGCGTCGGACACGCGTTCCGGGTGCGGCGATCCGATCTTCGCCTGCTGGTGGGCTGTGGCGCGGCGGCCGCCATCGCCGGCGCGTTCAACGCGCCTTTGACCGGCGCCTTCTACGCTTTCGAACTGGTCATCGGCACCTACACGCTTGGCACCTTCGCCCCCGTCGCGGTGGCCGCCCTGGTTTCCCAGGCCGTTGTCCGCGCGCTGGGCGGCAATATTTTCGATCTCGTCACCGATGTGCCGTCATCCGTGAACCCGCTGGACTATATCCCGATCCTGGCGCTGGGAATGCTGTGCGCGCTGCTGGGGATATCCATCATGCGCGGCGTAACGCTGACCGAGGAAGCGTTTCGCCGCAGCGGCGTGCCCGTCTGGCTGCGGCCGGCGATCGGCGGACTGGCGATCGGTCTGCTGGCCCTGGTCACCCCGGCGGTGCTCTCATCGGGGCACGGGGCCTTGGGCAAGACATTCGAATCGGTCGTTCCCGTGCAATGGGTTTGCCTGATGGTGCTGCTGAAGGCTATCGCCTCGGCCATCTCCATCGGCTCCGGCTTCCGCGGCGGCTTGTTCTTCGCCTCCCTGTTTCTCGGCGCGTTGCTGGGCAAGGCGTTCGGCGGGCTGCTCGCCCTGGTCAGCACCGCGCATGCGGTCTCGCCGGTGGTCTGCGCGCTGGTGGGCATGAGCGGGCTGGCCGTTGCCATCGTCGGCGGGCCGCTGACCATGGGATTCCTGGCGCTGGAGGCCACGGGAAGCCTGCCCATGACAGTCGCGGTGCTCGCGGCCTGTGTCGTGTCCTCGCTGACCGTGCGCCGCACCTTCGGATACTCCTTCGCGACCTGGCGCTTCCACCTGCGGGGTGAGGCGATCCGCAGCGCCGTCGACATCGGCTGGATGCGCAACCTGACGGTCGGGCGGATGATGCGCCGCGAGATGCGGACCGTGCGCGCCGACACGCCTTTGCCGGCCTTTAAGCGTGACTTTCCGCTGGGCGCGACGCAACGCGTCATCGCCTTGGACGAAGACGATCGCTACGCCGGGATCGTTTTGCTGCCGGAGGCGCACGCGGATGGCGATGACGAACATACTGTTCGCGACCTGGCGCACTACGCCGACACGGTCCTGCTGCCCCAGATGACGATCAAGGAGGCGGTGGCAATGTTCGAGAATGCCGAAAGCGACGCACTGGTGGTGGTCGACTCCGCCGGCGGGCGGCACGTGATCGGCCTGCTGACAGAACAATATGCACTTCGGCGCTATAGTGACGAACTCGACAAGCGCCGCCGGGAATTGTCGGGCGAATAGCCCGGCCGGTTGATCGGCCCGATACTTGCCTGAACATTTTCTCGACAACCTCCATGCCAACCCGAACTGGGCCGAGACCGACTTCATGGTGCCGGGTAGCGCACCGGGTCAGGACAAGCTACGGAAAGGCTGGGGTTTCAGCCATCTTGCGGATTCTCGGAGCTGGTCATGGAGTTCGGCGTCTACCACGAGTTTCCCTCGCTTGCCGGCCGGCCTGATGCCGACGCCTTCGACGAGGCGTTGAAGCTGACGGATGCGGCGGAACGATTCGGTCTGGACGTGATGTGGCTGGCGGAACTGCACTTTGATCCCGCTCGGTCCGTCCTGTCCGCGCCACTTTGTGTCGCCAGCGCGATCGCCGCGCGCACCTCCCGCATCGGCATCGGCATTGCCGTGCAGGTCTTGCCGCTGGCCAGTCCGCTGCGCATCGCCGAGGAAGCCGCGACCGTGGACCAGCTGAGCCGCGGCCGGCTGATTTTTGGCGTCGGCCGAAGTGGCGTCGCGAAGACGTACGAAAATTATAACATTCCGTATGCGGAAAGCCGGGACCGTTTCGCAGAGGCACTCGGCATCATCCAGGCGGCATGGACAACCTCGCCACTGTCCCACGACGGTGTCCATTTCCGGTTCGAGGACGTAGCGGTCACGCCCAGGCCGTTCCAAACCGGTGGGCCGCCGATCCGAATCGCGGCAACCAGTGCGGATACGTTTGTCAGCATCGGGAAACTGGGTAAGCCGATCTTCATGGGGATCAAGCACGAGGACGCACGCGGATTGCGGCCTCAGATCCAGGCGTATCGGGACGCCTGGCAGGCGGCCGGACATCCCGGCCACGGCGCCGTGTATTTTCGCGCGCCCGGTTATATCGCGGCGACAGAGGCGAAGGCCCGCGCCGAGTGCGAGGCGAGCCTGATGCACTATTATCGCCAGCAGGCCGAACTGGCACTGGATTCAGCGCGCCGGCCCGGAGTCGATGGAGCGGAGAAGCGTATTGCGGCGGCGGAACGGCTACTGACGATGACCTACGATGAAGCCTTGCAGGGAAGCGTGCTTGTAGGCACGCCGGACTCCGTCAGCGAAAAGCTCGCCCGTCTGCGGGACGATCTGGGATTGGACGGCGTGATGCTGGAAACCAACTGCGGCGGCAAAATCCCGCTGGCCCACGAAACCGAGGCGCTAAGGCTGCTGTGCCACGAGATAATGCCGCGGTTCCGATAACCCCCTCGACGCGGCCGGTACTCTCGCCGCCATTCTTAGTGTCATGACCATTGTCAATGTCATAACCGCGGTCTCACTGTTATTACTGCCGCTATCGGCGTCATGGCCGCCCTTGTGCCGGTCATCCACGACTTCCGGCGCCGATCCCACTTGAAAGGCCGGTCCCGCATCATCGCATGATCAGCCTGAACCGCGCGACAACGATCCAATTAGCGACGCTACCGCACCACAAACACTCAGAACTCGATATCGAGCTCATCGATTTGTTCGGGTTCCTTTTGCGCCGCCGCGAACCATTCCTTCATATCGGGCCACGCCAGGATCTGCTGGCAGTAGCGTTCGCACAGCCTGTCCACCTTGATGTCGTAACTACGGAACCGAGTCACGACCGGAGCGTAAAAAGCATCGGCAATCGTCGGCGCTTTTCCGAACAGCCATGGGCCTTTCCAATAGGACAGGCATTCGCTCCAGATCTCGGTGATACGGTCGATGTCGGCCTGAACAGCCGACCAAACCGCGAACCCCGGCCGGAACAGGCGAAGATTCATCGGCAGTGCCTCCCGCAGGGCAACGAAGCCGGAATGCATTTCGCCGCAGATCGAGCGGCACCGAGCGCGGGCGAGGCGGTCCGCGGGCAGCATGTTGGCGCCGGGAAACATCTCGTTCAAATATTCGGCGATTGCGATGGTGTCCCAGATCATCACGTCGTCATGCATCAGCGCCGGGATACGGATTGATGATGACTGACCCAGCAATTCCTTGCGAACAGTAGGGTCGTCGGGGTCGACCACCTGTTCCTCGAACCTAAGTCCAGACAGACGGGCAAGCAGGTAGCCTCGCAAGGACCACGATGAATAATTCTTGCTGCTTATGAGCAGTGTGGCTCCGGCCATAGTGACAATCCCCAATCCCGCTGGCATGCTGCTGTGCAATATAACAACAGCTTTGCCAAGCTGGCGAGGATTTGTGATAGCTTTACGACTACCGAATGACAGGAATTGCGTGACGCAGCGGGCAATGCTTTATCAACTTTATCAGGCGCAGGCTGACCTGCTGTACCCCGCTCGGCAGTTGGCCCGCTTCGGAGCCAGTTTCGCCAGAGCCATCGACGTAGGGGAATACACCCCGGGCCCGCTCCGGCAGTTCGGCGCCGCATGTTCCATCTTGGCCGACAGCGGGCTGACGCATCATCGGCCGGACTACGGGCTCCGCACCAGCAAGATTGGCAATACCGTGGTCCCGGTGACCGAGGAAGCCGTCTTCGACACACCGTTCGGCACCTTGCTGCGGTTCAAAAAGGACACCGACGTCGAACAACCGCGGGTGCTGGTCGTCGCTCCCATGTCCGGACACTTCGCAACACTGTTGCGCGGCACCGTCACGGTGATGCTGCCCGATCACGATGTCTACATAACCGACTGGAAGAACGCGCGCGACATACCGTTGTCTGCGGGCACCTTTGGCTTCGATGAATACGTCGATCATCTCATCCGTTTCATGGAGATCATGGGAGAGGGCAGCCACATGGTTGCCGTCTGCCAGCCCGCCGTCGCCGGCCTTGCCGCCGCCGCTGTCATGGCGGAAACCGGCAACAAGGCGCAGCCCCGCAGCCTGACGCTGATGGCAGGCCCGATCGACACGCGATCGAACCCGACCAGGGTCAATGAACTGGCGAAATCCCGCTCGATCGAGTGGTTCGAAAAGAACCTGATCGCCAAGGTGCCATGGCGTTACTCAGGCGCGTTCCGCCGCGTCTACCCTGGGTTCCTGCAGCTGACGGCCTTCATGAGCATGAACCTCGATCGCCACATAAACGCCCATGTCGCGCAGTTCCGTGCCCTGGCCTGCGGCGATGTCGTGGCCGCCGACGCCCACAAGAAATTCTACGACGAGTACGGCGCGGTAATGGATCTGCCGGCCGAATTCTACCTCGAAACCGTCCAACGAGTTTTCCAGGACCACGATCTGCCGATGGGCAAGTTGACCTGGCACGGACAGAAAGTCCGGCCGGAGGCCATCCGCCGCACCGCGCTGCTAACGGTCGAGGGTGAGCGTGACGACATCTGCGGCATCGGACAGACCATGGCCGCGCTGGATATGTGTACTGGCGTGCGCATCAGCCAGAAGCGGCATCACCTCCAGACGGGCGCCGGACACTATGGCGTGTTCAGCGGCTCCAGGTGGGCGCGAGAAATTTATCCAAGGGTCCGCGCGATGATCGAGGTCACGAACCAGTAGCAGCCGGCCGGACAAGGGACTAAATCCGGGTCCATGTCTCTTTTGGTTATCTCCGGCGTCGTCATCCGCATGGGTGGCCGCACTCTGCTGAACGCCGCGGATCTGACGATCGATCCCGGCCGCCGGATCGGGCTCGTCGGCCGCAACGGCGCGGGCAAATCCACCCTGCTGCGCGCCATCGCCGGAGAGATCCCAATCGACGGCGGCGACATCCGCCTGTCCAGCCGTGCGCGCATGGCAACCGTCCGCCAGGAAGCACCGGAAGGCCCGGCCTCCCTCCTCGACACCGTGCTGCAGGGCGATCCCGAACGGCTGGCACTCCTCGCGGAGGTGGAGACAGCCGACCCGCACCGCCTGGCCGAGGTGCATGAAAGACTGCGGGCGATCGGCGCCGACTCCGCCCCGGCCCGCGCCGCAACCGTCCTCGCCGGCCTCGGTTTCGACGAAGCCGCCCAGGCGCGACCGGTGGCGGAGTTTTCCGGCGGCTGGCGGATGCGCGTCGCCCTGGCAACCGCCCTGTTCGCCAATCCGGATCTGCTGCTGCTGGACGAACCGACCAACCACCTCGACCTCGAAGCCACCATGTGGCTCGAAGGCTGGCTGGCCCGCTTCCCCGGAGCCGCGCTCGTCGTGTCGCACGACCGCGGCCTGCTGGACCGAGCGGTGGAAGCGATCGCCCACCTCGACAAAGGCAAGATTTCCCTGACACCCGGCGGCTTCGACGAATTTGTCCGCATCCGAACCGAACGGGCGATGCAGCAATCCCGCGCGGCCGAACGCGTCGCCGCGGAGCGTGCCCACATCCAGTCATTCATCGACCGCTTCCGCTATAAAGCCTCCAAAGCCCGGCAGGCTCAGGCTCGGATCAAGGCGCTGGAGCGGCTGCCGCAGATCGAACTCGGTGATCGAGGACGCGCCAACCCGCTTCAACTTTCCCGAACCGGCGCGGATGGCGCCCCCGATCCTGGCGCTAGACCGCGTCGATATCGGTTACGGCGAGACAGCGATCCTGCGCAACGTCTCGCTTGACATCGATATGGACGACCGGATCGCCCTGCTTGGCGCGAACGGCAATGGCAAGTCCACACTCGCGAAACTGCTGGCCGAACGCCTGCCGCCGCTGAAGGGCGAGGTCCGACGCGGTCCCAGGCTGAAGGTCGGCTATTTCGCCCAGCACCAGTCAGAGGAACTGATCGCGGCAGAAAACCCCGTTGACCACATGGCCCGCGCCTTGCCGCGTGCCACCCAGACACAGGTCCGCTCCCAACTCGCCCGGTTCGGTCTGGATGCGGATCGAGCAGATACGCCCATCGCCAATCTCTCAGGCGGCGAGAAGGCACGGCTTCTCCTGGCGTTGGCTACCCGCGACGCGCCGCAGCTGTTGATCCTGGACGAGCCGACGAATCACCTGGATATCGACGCAAGGGACGCGCTGGTCAAAGCACTCGCCGATTTCCAGGGTGCGGTCCTGGTGATTACCCACGATCCGCATTTGGTGGAGTTGGTCGCGGACCGGTTGTGGCTGGTGGCCGACGGCACCGTCCGGCCGTTCGACGGGGACCTCGACGACTATCGCGTGCTGCTGGCCGAAAGGGCTCGCCCTGTCGCGAAAGCAGACGCCATCACACGCAGGGATGATCGGCGCGAAAGGGCCGAAGCGCGGGCAGCACTGGCGCCGCTTCGTAAACAAGCAAAAGACGCCGAGGCCCGATTGGCGAAGCTCGCTGCCGAACGTAGCCGGATCGAGGCGAAACTGGCGGATCCGACACTCTATGCCGCGGCAGGAAAAGCCGCTGAAATCACTGCGGCCAACGCGCGTCTTGTCGCAATTCGAAAGGAATCCGCGGCCGCGGAAGAGGCGTGGCTTGCAGCCGAGGAAGCCCTCGAAGAAGCGGTCAGCTAGGCAAAACGTCCACGAGAGTTAAAATTCTCGTAATGGAATGCTAACACTAATTGCGGGCTCCCGCCCGTTTGACCCGGCAGCCGATTCAGATCTGTGTGAGCCAGCCGCCACCGCTCACCGCGTTAACCAGCCGATATCGAAATAAAACGTAATAGCTCGTGGTGAGACATCGGCTTTTCCAGCACCGTCATTACGCCCAGGCTAGCGGCTTTGCGCTCGATCTCCACGTCATGAGTGCCGGTAATCAGCAGCGCGGGAATATTGACGCCGCGCTCCGATAAGCGCGCAATCATCTCCAAACCGGTCATTTGAGGCATATTCTGATCGACGATCAAGCAGGACAGCCGCTCCATTTGCGTATCCGCAAGAAAATCCACTCCTGACCGGTAGGTCGCAACCTGGTATCCCATGGTTTCCAGCAATCCACCCAGAACGTCACCCACGTCATTGTCATCATCGATGACGGCAACAGTGCTGACAGCGTCCTTTTCCATAATCAAACGGTCCCCCGATGTCCGTGGTCAATGCGAACGCGCGTCGCTTCCTCCACATGGTAGCTGTCGAGGCGTTTTCCACCAAAGCGTAAACCGCCCCATCACTTGCTATTGTTGAAAAGCGACCTTAAGTAGGGATTATCAAACGCTGCGAATTGGCTGAACGCGCTGAGTAGGACATCACCCGCGTCGCTTCGCACATGTTCATAAACCAATCGCTCACAAGCCTGACGATGGCAAGAGCAAGCGAAAGATCCTCTGCGTGCCTATGATTTCTGCCGTAGCTTTGTGCCGACGACGCCCTCAGGATCACTGTGAAGCGAGTTTTGGCACTCAGGACCCTCCCAATTCTAACGGGTGAATACATTGTCTGAAAACGTAAAGCTCCGCTTTGACTCATCCACCGGCCATGCCGTCCAGGGACCAGCGGGTGGTCAATCCATGCCTTCGAAGCCCGCGGCGCATCCAGACGACGACACGTCGCAGGTCGATGAAGCCGAATCAGCCATGCGCAAGGCGCTGGGCCTGCTTGGCGAAGCACCGCGGCATCGTCCAGATGCGGATCGGAGCGATCAACCGGCGCGCGGACCTGATCGTTTCAGTGGCGGGCTGCACCGCAGGCGGTTCGTCCAGGACGGCGATGTCCCGGTCACCGTGCTGCGCCGCGAACCCGGCCATGAAGCGCCAGTCCACCGCACCGCGGCAACGCCCGTGGCCGCGCCGTCAAGCAGCCGGCTACAACGCACCGAGGCAGCACTGGCAGCAGAAACGGCAGGCCGGGAGAAAGCAGAACGCGCGTTGGCTGATCTGCAAACGACGCTGCGCGATCTGCAAACGAAAATTGGTCACGCCGAGCTCACCAAAAATGAGGCGATCTCCGCGCTGCGAGCGGAACGTGAATCCATCAGCGGGCTTCGGACAGAAATCGAAACGCTCAGGGCACAACTTGCTGACGCTCAGGCGCGCGCTGAAGCGGCCGAAGCTTCCGCGAGCGAATACGATGATGTGCTCGCCGACGAGCGTCAGGCTAGAAAGGCACTGGAGAAATCTTTGCGGGCCGCTGAAGCCGCGCGAGACACCGCCGAACAATTGGTTCGCACCCTGTCCCAGGAAACACCGCCGGCATCAACGCCTGTACGCCCCGCCCCTCCACAGCCGACCATCGAGCCGAAAATCATGGTAGTCCCGCGCAAACGCGGGCGGCCCCCTGGTCCGCGCGCAGTTGTCGTGCCGGAAGCGGAACCGGAGCCCGTGAAGTGGTGGCTCGCCCCGGCCAAAACGGCAGTGAAACGGCGCTAGGCCTTTTTCTGCCAGCTTCGTTCCGTCTGCTGCCAGTAGGCGACACCATGGCCGCCATCTTTGGCTGTCTTCCAGCGCTGCCGCGCGGCCGCAACAGATTGTTCGCTGTTGCCGTCAAATAAATCGAAGACCCGGTCGAAGCGGGCCAGTCGGTCGGTCGCCGCGCCATTCACCATGAACAAATAACGCGCGCCATTAAGCGCATCCGGCTCCGTGCTTAACCATATCGGTTGCAGATCGGGATCGCCATCTGCTTGCGTTCCGTGCGGCAGCCATTCCGGCTGTTCCCATAACGCCGCACTCAGCGCAGTCACCGATTCATCGTCCGGCCCCAGCACAAGGGCTCGCTGTCCCGCCGCCAATGTCCGCTGCAGTAGCCGCGGCAGAGCTTCTTGCAGTGTCGAGCGCGTCAGATGGTAAAAGCCGATCTCGGCCATCAGCTTTCGTAGTAGCTCGCCACCAGCCGGTCCAGCAGGCGCACGCCAAAAGCGGTGGCGCCTTTCGGAACGACCGCCGCGTCCTTTCCGCTCCAGGCCGTACCGGCAATATCCAGATGTGCCCACGGCTTGCCGTTAACGAAGCGCTGGATGAACTGCGCCGCGGTAATCGATCCGCCCGGCCGGCCGCCGACATTCTTCATATCGGCAATATCCGACCGGATCTGCTTGTCATAAGCCTCATCCAGCGGCATCCGCCAGACCCGCTCGCCGGTCTCCTGTCCGGCCGCCGTCAGCCGCTGAGACAGCGCGTCATCATTACTGAACAGACCAGCGTATTCATGGCCAAGGCCGATAATGATCGCGCCCGTCAACGTTGCCAGATCGACGATGAATTTCGGATCGTATTTCTGCTGCGCATACCAAATGACATCGGCGAGCACCAGACGGCCCTCGGCGTCGGTATTGATGACCTCGATCGTCTGGCCTGAGTAACTCGTAACAACATCGCCAGGCCGCTGTGCAGAGCCGGACGGCATGTTTTCCACCAGCCCGACCAACCCGATCGCATCGACCTTCGCCTTGCGTCCGGCCAGCGCCGCCATCAGGCCGATGACCGTCCCGGCGCCAGCCATGTCCCACTTCATGTCTTCCATGCCGCCAGCCGGCTTGATGCTGATGCCGCCGGTGTCGAACGTCACCCCCTTGCCGATGAACGCCACAGGCTTGTCCTTCGGCTTGCGCGCGTTCCCGGACACCCCGTTCCACTGCATCACCACCATGCGCGGTTCGTTCACGCTTCCCTGTGACACGCCCAGCAGCGCGCCGAATCCAAGCTTGCCCATCTCCTTCGGCCCAAGGACCTCGATTTTCAGGCCGAGCTCGGACAATTTCCGGCAACGATCCGCCATCTCCGCCGGATTGAGCACGTTGGGCGGCTCGCTCACCAGGTCGCGCGTCAGGAACACGCCCTTTGCCGTTGCCAACAGCGGTTCCCACGCGGCTTTTGCCTTCGGAACTTCCCCCGTCAGCACGGTAATCTTGGACAGCTTCGGTTTGTCTTCCGGCTTTTCCTTGGTCCGATAGCGATCGAAACGATAGCCGCGCAGCACCGCGCCCATCGCCACCTCGGCCGCCTGCGGGCCAGTCAGCGTCCCCGCGGCAACGGCAACGCCGCTTTCGCGCGCCAGACCCGACGCCACCGCGCCGCCCGCCTCCTCCAGAATCTTTTGCGTCACTTCCGCCGGCTTGCCCAGACCGACGGCCAGCACGCGGGTCAGCTCGCCGCCCGGAGCCAGTATCGCGCAGGTCTTCCCTTTCCCGCCCTTGAACTCAGCCACCGTAAACGCTCGGCTGATCGCACCGCCCGTCGACTCGTCAAGCTGCGCCCAAACGCCGGAAGGCTGCTCACCCTCGAACACCATCAGCGCAAGCGCGCCCGATTTCGGCAGGGCCGGCTTGGCGAAGGTGATATCCAGCATGGCGATAATGTCCTTGGTCATTCGTGTTGCCGGCCAGTCTAGTCTGGCCCTGCCGGCTTTGCCATGGTCGTCCGGAATGATTATGGACGCCAAGAATGACAGAGCGCCTGACAGCCGATCCGGTCGGCATCGCACGCGCCGCGCTCCTGCTGCGCGAGGGCGAACTCGTCGCGTTCGGGACAGAAACAGTCTATGGGCTGGGCGGCGATGCTACGAGTGCGCGGGCTGTCGCGGCGATATACGCGGCCAAGGGCCGGCCGATCTTCAATCCGCTGATCTGCCACTATCCCTCGGCCCAGGCCGCGTTCGCCGATGTTGTGGCAACGCCGCATGCAACCTTGCTCGCACGGCGCTTCTGGCCTGGCCCTCTGACTTTGGTGCTGCGACGAGCGGCGGGCTGTCCCGTCGCGCTGCTCGCCAGCGCCGGACTGGACACGCTGGCCGTTCGGGTTCCGGCCCATCCGGTCGCGCTGGCGCTGCTGCAGGCGGTCGATCGTCCGGTCGCGGCCCCCTCGGCCAATCCCTCCGGCGGGGTTAGCCCGACCCGCGCCGACCACGTCCTGGATGGTCTGCGGGACCGTATCGCCGCCGTATTGGACAGCGGCCCTTGCGCCGTCGGCATCGAATCCACGGTTCTGGATCTGACCGGGCCGGACCCGGTCCTGCTGCGCGCCGGCGGCGTCACGTCAGAAGCGCTGGAGCAGTGTCTCGGCGCCGTCCTTGCCGGCACACCGCCGGCCGACAGAACGCAGGCGCTCCGCTCCCCCGGCTTGCTCGCCTCGCACTACGCACCCAGCCTTCCCGTCCGGCTGGAAGCACACGCCGTTGCGCCGAACGAAGGGCTGTTGGCATTTGGCCCGCCGCCGGCCGGAGCAACCTGCGTCTTTCAACTAAGTGCCGCCGGAGATACCGTTGAAGCGGCGTCCAGGCTGTTCGAGGGGCTGCGCGCTCTCGATTCGTCCGCCAACCTCGGCGGAATCGCGGTCATGCCCATCCCGGACACCGGCCTTGGGCGCGCGATCAACGACCGGCTGCGCCGCGCCGCTGCCCCCCGCCCGACCTGAGCCGCCGATCAAACAGCGACATACAACCGTCATAACCCGGCCGCGCGGCTTCACTTATCGTCGTGTCTCGCAAAGCTGCAAACCCAGGTTGGACGCGTGGCCTCCGACGCGCTATTCGGTCTGACCTGCATCCGCGAGGAACCCTGTCATGCCAGACACGACGACGCCGCCCGCGCCCAAGCCACTGCCCGCTCCGCGCGACCAGAACCTTCGCGACATGGCCGATTGCATCAGGGTCCTGTCGATGGACGCCGTCCAACAGGCCAACAGCGGCCATCCCGGTATGCCGATGGGCATGGCCGACATCGCAACCGTTCTGTTCAAGGATTTCATGAAGTTCGACGCCGCGGACCCGCACTGGCTGGATCGCGACCGCTTCCTGATCTCCAACGGTCATGGCTCGATGCTGCTGTACAGCCTTCTCTACCTGACCGGCTATCAGGACATGACCATCGATCAGTTGAAGCACTTCCGGCAGGTCGGCAGCAAGACGCCCGGCCACCCGGAATACCGCCACGCCGACGGTATCGAAACGACCACCGGCCCGCTCGGACAAGGCCTTGCAAACTCCGTCGGAATGGCGCTGGCGGAGCGGATCATGAACGCCCATTTCGGCGACGATCTGGTCAATCATTTTACCTACGTGTTTCTCGGCGACGGCTGCCTGATGGAAGGCATCAGCCACGAGGCGATCTCTTTCGCCGGCCACCTGAAGCTGGGCAAGCTGATCTGGTTCTTCGACAACAATTCGATCTCGATCGATGGATCGACCAGCCTGTCCGTTTCAGACAACGAAACCGAGCGGTTCCATGCGTCGGGATGGCACGTGGTTGAGTGCGACGGGCACGATACAGACGCTATACGCGCGGCGATCATTGAAGCGCGAGGCGTCACGGACAAACCGTCGATGATCTCCTGCAAGACGGTGATCGGATTCGGCATGCCGACCAAAGCCGGGACTCAGAAGGCGCACAGTGACGCCCCGGGCGTGGATGAGATCGCCGGCGCGCGCAAACTGCTGGGTTGGGATGCGCCGCCATTCGTGATCCCCGATGGGCTGCTGAATGAATGGCGCGCCGTGGGCGCGAAGGGCCGGCAAGCTCGCGCCGCCTGGGCCGAACGTGTGGCAAAGACGCCGGAGCCGAAAAAGAGCGACTTCGACCGGCGCAACCGCGGCGAATTGCCGGCAGGCTGGAAAAAGGCGATCGAAGCCGCACGGGCGCAGTTCGTTGAAAGCGGCAAGCCCATTGCCACCCGCGCCGCGAGCGGTGCGGTGCTGGATCATTTGTTCGCGGCGGTCCCGGAACTCCTCGGCGGATCGGCCGACCTGACACCCTCGAACAACACCCGCGCGAAAGGCCAGGTCGAGGTTCGGCCGGGCGACTACAACGGCTCATACGTCCATTACGGCGTGCGCGAGCACGGGATGGCGGCGGCAATGAACGGAATCGCGCTGCATGGCGGATTGATCCCCTACGGCGGCACGTTCCTGACGTTCTCCGACTACTGCCGCCCCGCCATCCGGCTCGCGGCGATGATGGAAATCCGCACGATCTTCGTCATGACCCACGACTCGATCGGCCTGGGTGAGGATGGGCCGACGCATCAGCCGATCGAGCATCTCGCAGCCCTTCGCGCGATCCCGCATCTGGCGGTCTATCGCCCCGGCGACCCGGTCGAGACGGCGGAATGCTGGGAGTGCATTCTGGACGCGCCACGCCGGGCCGCGCTGATCGCATTGTCGCGCCAACCGATGCCGCTGTTGCGCAAGGACGCCGCCGGCGAAAACAAATCCGCGCGCGGCGCCTATGTTCTGCACGAAGCCGAAGGCGGCCCGCGTAAGCTGACCCTGATCGGCACGGGATCGGAACTGCAACTTGCGGTCGAGGCTCGGGAGATCATGCAGAAGGAAGGCGTTCCCACCGCGGTGGTTTCGATGCCGTGCCGCTTGTTGTTCGAGCAACAGGATACAGCCTACAAGCAGTCCGTGCTCGGGACTGAAACCGGCGCCAGGGTCGCCGTCGAAGCCGGTGTCGAAATAAGCTGGGACCGTTATATCGGCCTGCGGGGCGCCTTTGTCGGAATGCACGACTTCGGCGCATCCGGAAAAATCGGCGACGTCTACAAGAAGTTCGACATCACGACAGACGCCGTTGTGCGGGCGGCGAAGTCGGTCCTGGCCGCGGCCTGATCCTGACAAACGAAGCGGCGGTGCGGGGCCGGTGGCCTGCACCGCCCACGCGGCCAACTGCCTAGGCTACCGGAACTCGAACGCCAGCCATCTGCAGTGCCAGCGTGGCAATCTTCTCGCCAACTTCGTCAACCGTCAGCCGGCCATCCTGACGATGCCATGTGTAGGCCCAGCTAACCATCCCGCCAATCGCCAGGGCCGCGACGCTGACATCCGGAACAGTGAACTCACCGGTATCCGAACCCGCCTGCAGCAGTTGGCTAAGCACGCGGTCGAAACGCTTCCGAAGCACATTGATGTCATCGAGCGCGGCTTTTGAGAGGTTCTTCTCTTCGCGAAAATACACCGCGATATTAGCCTGGCGCTGCAGCACAACCTTAGTGAACTGTACCACCCCAGTCCTTAACTTGGACGTAGCATCGCCTTCGCCGCTTGCAGCTTGAGCGATCGCTTCGAGCGACAATTCTATTGTCGGGCGGCAAATGGCTTCAAGCAATTCAACCTTGCTGCGGAAATGGGTATAGATGAACGGCTTCGTTACACCCAGTTCGCTGGCGATATCGTCCAGCGTCGTCCCACTGAATCCCCGCTCGTAGA
Organism: uncultured Pseudomonadota bacterium; assembly: GCA_963819005.1. Taxonomy (GTDB): domain Bacteria; phylum Pseudomonadota; class Alphaproteobacteria; order Acetobacterales; family Acetobacteraceae; genus Rhodopila. The sequence continues at coordinate 263,828 of CAWFUL010000015.1, read as the reverse complement.
ACAGCTTCACAGCCTCCTCGAGGATTCGCTCCCGCTTATAAGCCAGTATTTCATTACGCATCGACGCTACCAACAAAACCGCAACCCGGACTTTTACTGGTTCGGGGCGGTGTTGAAAAGCTCCCGGCACCCAGCCAGATCTCGCCGACCCGATTTCCCCGCGGCGCGGGAACGCGTGCGCCGATAGCGTTGGTGCGGGCGCCGCGCCGGCCGCGGAGGTGGCGGCGCGGCCCGCAACTACACCGACTTTTTCAGAACCGGCGACGCCTTGAAGCGGACCGTCCGTCCTGCCTTCACCTTGATGGCAGCCCCCGTGCGGGGATTTAGCCCTTTGCGAGCCTTGGTCTTGCGGACCGTAAAAGTGCCGAAACCGGGCAGAGTGAATTTGCCTGCCTTCTTCAGCTCCTTGACGATGGCCTCGATCAAATCGCCGGTTGCACGATTTGCGGCCGCGCCGGTCAATTCAGCGGACTGCTGAATAACCTTGGCTATGAAGGCTTTAGACATTTAGGCTCCTGCGTGTTGCGTTAATGGTGATCGATGCGGCGGATTCACGATAATGTCCTTGTGCTATCAGAATGGGCAACACGTCAACCAATTTGCGGCTCCATTGCAACGAATTCGCCACGATTTTCTGATATTGGCGTCACAACCAAGCAAATTCGTGAACCCGATCATCCCGTGGTCACTGTTCGATCATTTTGGAATGCCCCGTCCAGGTGTAGCAGGAGCGACAATGCCCCGTGACACGTGTAGCTGGGGCCATGATCATTGCCTCGTGAGCGGGTTGCCAAAGCCAACAGGGCACCGGCAGCGCGACACAACCGGGGCCGGAATAAGCCTCTCGTCAAACTAACAGATCATAGAACCAGGACCTGCACGGGCCCGGCGCCAACTCGTCGGCGGCATGAACAGATTGCCATTGCTGCCGAGTATCAACCGCCCTCCGCCACGGCGGATTTACGTTCGGTGGGCGCCCGGCTCCCGCACCAGATAGCGTTGAATTACCGCCATGTCCGGATCGCGCCCAAGTCCCGCACCATCCGGAACCGGCACCCTTCCGTCCTTTGCCTCCACCATCGTGTGATACGGACTCGCCTCCAGGTCCACAAACAGCCGCTCGAACGGTGCATCCGGCGCAAGAGCCGCGACCACGTGCAGCGAAGCCAGATAGCCGGCGCCGAAATAAGCATTGTGCGGCACCAGGCGGACCCCGAACGCCTTCGACAAGGCCGCGATTTCGATCATCGCCGACGGTCCGCCGGTCTTGATGACGCTTGGCTGAGCGATGTCAAGCGCGCCAGCCTCGAACGCCGCGCGAAAATCGTGAAGTCCAGCGGCATTTTCGCCCGCTGCTATCGGGATCCCACCCTCGATCCGCACGCGAGCAAGACCCTCGTGGTCGCCCGGCGGCCAGACCGGTTCCTCGAGCCATGTCAGGTCGAGGTCCTCCAGATCGCGCGCCATGGCCAGCGCCTGCCAGATGGTCCAGGGGCAGTTCACATCGACCATCAGTCTTGGCTCGTCGCCCAGCGCATCACGGGCGGCGGCGATTTCCGGTGTGGTGATCTCGTGCAACTTCACGTCGCGATAGCCCCGGGACAGCGCCCGCTCACAAGCGCGCCCAACCTGCTCCGCCTCGCCATAGCGCAGCAAACTGGCGTAGCAGGTCAGGCTTTCGGCCGGCGAGCCGCCCAGCAGACGCCACAACGGTTGCCCAGCGGCCTTGCCGGCGATGTCCCATAACGCGATGTCCAGCGCCGAAAGGGCAAACAAATGCGGCCCATTGCGCCCGTAAATGTGGAACGCTTTCGACAGGCGTTGCCGCAATCCGGCAATGTCGCGCGCATCCTGCCCCAGGACCGCCGGCGCAAGTTGCGTGTCCAGCACCGTCATCGTGGCGGCGGCCGTGCCATGGCCGAACGCCTCACCCCAGCCATCCACACCCGCGTCGGTGATCACCCGCAGCCAGACCGTATTCATCGTCTGCCAGTTCAGCCCACCCATGACCTTGGGCTTGCCGCCCATGTCGAACGGCGTCTGCGTCCAATAGGTCTCGATGCCGGTGATTTTCATGCACGTTCCTCCCGCTGGTGACGGGAAGGTGCCCCAGGGCGCACCAAAACGCCAACTTGCCCACCCGCCGCCGGCATCCCACTTTTCAGCCGATCGGAGAGACCAGACATGAGCACGGTGCTATACTACATGATGACGTTGCTTGAAGCCGGACTGGGCGTCGTCGGCTTTCGCGGACTTCTACGAGCAGCCACCCTACACCGTCGTCGAGCGTCTCCCCGGCGGGATCGAGGTGCGGGACTACCCCGCTCGGGTCGCCGCGGAAACAGACGATGACGGCAACGGCCAGGTCGCGTTTCCTCGCCTGTTCCGGTACATCACGGGCAACAACACCACCGGCCAGAAGATCGAGATGACCGCGCCGGTCTCCCAGCGCGGCCAGATGATCGCCATGACCGTTCCGGTTCAGAGCAGCAAGACCGGAGGCACCATGCGGTTTTTCCTGCCCAAGGAGGTCGTCGCGAAGGGTCCGCCGGCGCCGCTCGACCCAAATGTTCGGATCGTGACCGTCCCGGCAGAGCGATTGGCGGTCCTGCGCTTCACCGGATTGCCAAACCGCGACAACGTCGAGGCGCACAACCGCATACTATTGGATGCTCTCGCCAGGGCAGGCAAACCAGCGGACGGCAAGCCGTTTCTCTTGACCTACGACGCGCCGTTTACCATCCCCTTCCTGCGCCGGAATGAAGTCGCCGTCGATCTCAAACCTTGAACACTCCGCCGGCCGGATGATCCCGGCCTAGCGAGCCCATTGCGCCGATTCCGGTCCGTCGCCCTCACCCGACTCCAGCAAGCTGATCCGTGACAGGTCCGCGGTGGCCTGACCCGTAACGTCCACGTTGACGGAGTCCGCGTATCGCATGCCGAACCGGATCTGTTCGGCCGTATAGAGCCGCATGTCGTGCACTTGTGCCGCCAGGGCCTGATCCCGAGCCTCGATCGTCAGGAACAGCCGGACATCCTCCTTGGCAATCGAGTGCTCATCGATGCCGAACAGCGGACTGGATTCGTTAAGCACATGCATCAAGGTCCAGGGCAGCACGAACAGAGGCAAATGAGACTGAAGCAGTTGCAGATCGTGGATACGCCGGAAAAACCGGCCCTCCTTCGTGTGTTCGCCGATCAGCGCGAACAGCCGCGCGTTGGCGCCCGTCATCGTTGTGATGCGGGCATTCGCCAAACGGATCATCAGGGTGTGATGGCCATTGAAGGTAGTGACGACCGCCGTGTCCGCATACACGATCTTCGCCTTGGGGCGGGAGAACCGGACAAACAGCAGTCCGGTCACGATGGCGGTGAAGGCCATGCCCGTGACGATCTCGGCCGACGAGACGATATGACCGAACAAAGTCGCCGGCGCCATGACGCCGTAACCGACGGTTGCCAGTGTCTCGATGCTGAAGAAGAAACCATCCGAAAACGACCCCGGCCGAGCGTTGGCAATGTCGCCCGGACTCAGCGCATAAACACTGGCAAAAAATACATTGATCCCCAGCCACAATCCCAGCAACGCGGCGGCAAACGCCGGCCAGGACAGGCTGACGGCCATGTGGTACGGGTCGGTCAAATCGAACCGCGACGCACCCACCTTCAGCAATTGAAATTCACCACGCAGGACCGGGATCGCCTTGTCCCGCCGCCACGGCTTTTCGCCTGCCATCAGCGGCCCGGCCGGCCGCTGGTTAAAGCGTCCGCGCGCACGGCAAAAACTGCTCCACTGCAGGCGCGAGTCCGGCCAGATAATCCCGTCCCATGACCACCCAGTCTGATTGAAGGCGGAGGGTGGCCTTTCCGGGATTACCTCGTCAACGAAAGCCTTTCACTGCGCTGCCCCAGCGATCAGAACCGGTAGCCGATGCCCGCGCCGATCACCAGCGGATTGAGTGCCGTCTTCGCCACGATCGTGGTGCCGAGCGCGTCGACATGGGCCGTGGTGTTCAGGAAGATCTGCTTGACGTCGAAGTTCGCGAACCAGTGGCCGGTGAAGTTGTAGTCGAAACCTGCCTGAATAGCCGCGCCAACGTTATTGGAGAAGCTGACATGGGTCACCGTCGGGCCCGCCGGCGATGCGCCGTAGAAGAACGAGGCATTGATGCCCGCGCCCAGATACGGGCTGAACGCCGAGTGCGGCATGAAGTGGTATTGCACCGTCAGGGTCGGCGGCAGCACCCACACACCGCCGACGTCGACATTGCCGAGAATGGTGTCGTTGGCCTTCACGTCATGCCGGGTCGTCGCCGCAATCAACTCGAACGCCACGTTGTCTGTCAGGAAGTAGGAGAAATCGACCTCCGGCGCTGCCTGCGCGGTGGCGCTGACGTTTCCGCCGATCGCCGAAATCGAGCTGCTCGAATCCAGTGGGATCACCCCGATCGCCCGCAGCCGGATCATGAACGTGTTGGCCTGTAACCCGACCAGCGGCTGACCGAGATCGAACGGGCTTTGCGCATGGGCCGCGACGCCGAATGCCATCGCACTCATAAGTGTCGTGGCGAACAGAACCTTTTTCATCGTCTCTCCTCGCGCCATCGGCGACCATCGCTCGCGGCGGCATCCAACATCCGCCACCCGGCGGATGCAGGAGAGACATCATCAACTGCCCGGAACGACTTTGATCCGGATCAACCGATCGGGCTCCGGCGAAAAGCGTTGCGGCGGCAACACACCGCAATCGGCAACGGTCAGACGAATGGTTCGGTAAGCTGGCGGACATCCGCAACGGTTTCCAGATCGCCGAGGACTTTCAAGGCGCGCTCTATCTCGCCGTCCGGCAGCACCCGAACCGCATTGCGGGCGTTGTCGCGAAACTTGGCAGCCGATTGTTCGGGACTGAGCGGCCTCTGCGGCGAGCCGATCGGGTCAGTCGCCTCGATCGTCGCCACCCTGCCGTCCCGGTGCCGCAGGGTTATCGACAGCCACGACTTCGGCTTGTCCGCCCGCGGCTTTCCCTCGATCCTGTCCGACAGGGCCAGAACCTCGGGACTGCCAAGACCTGCGACATCGCCGATCCCGACCCGCCCCTGGTGAAGCGCCGTGGCGATCAGGAAAGGCTGGGCGAACTGCGCTTCCACCACCTGCGTCGGGCGCCGCTTTACAGGTCCATTCTGGAACTGATCGGCGTGGTTGGCCGGATCAGCTTCGATAACGACGGCGTCGATGTCCGCCGCCGACGTCGTCCCAAGCGCCGTTCGGGCGGCAAGCGCGGCATCGATCGCGGCATGCAACGGCCGCCCGCACGGATAGGGTTTGAAACTCAGCCCCTCGCCACGGAACGCCGACCCCAACTCCTTGGTCAGCAGCGATGCGTCGGCGCCGTCAGGCTGGTACAGCTCCAGGAACCCGAACCGGCCCTCGAAGATATTATGCGCGCCGGTGAAGTCGCGCCGGGCGAGCAGAGCCGAAAAGACACCGCCGCTGGCCGCCTGCCCGGCCTGCAGCCGCTTGGTCAGCGCCCCGTCCAGGATGCACTGCCGGTTACCCGCGGCATGGCTGTAGGCGATCCCCAGCGCATGCCGCATCTGCTCACCCGTCAACCCCAGCAGTTTCCCCGCGGCAGCCGCCGCGCCGAAGATACCGATGGCGGCCGTGCGGTGCCAGCCGCGGTCCAGCGTGGACGCCAGCGCGATCCGGCAAGAGATATCCAGCCCCAGCGTGACCGCCAGCACGAAATCCCGCCCGGAGACTCCACCCAGACGATCCGCCATCGCCAGGCTAGCGGCCAGCACCGAAATTCCCGGATGGATGGAACCGGCGGTATCATGCGTGTCGTCGAAGTCCAGCGCATGACCCATGCTGGCGTTCATCATCGCCGCCTGCGGCGCCGGCAGCGAACGGTCGCGCAGCAGCACCCGGCTTTCGGCCTTGCCTCCCCATTCGTCCAGCAGGGCGAAGATATCGTCGATCCCCGGCGCCCCGCTGCCCCCCAGGATGCAGCCGAACGTGTCAAGAATATCGCGCTTGGTGGCGATAACGGATGAGGCTGGCAGATCCTCAAACCGCGTCCGCACAACATGGTCGGCAAGCGCGAATGCTGGATCGAGGCTCATGCGGTGTTTCCTTCCCGAGGGGAGTGACAGTTACCTCTAACGGCCAGGTTCGGCCAAACCGCGAACCAGCTACACGCCGTGCCCATCCCCGAACGGATCAAACGGCGTCGGGAAAACCCCGCGCGGCATCATCAGCGGATAAGTCCCCCGCGGCTGGAACGCCCCGAACCCCGGCTCCGCCAGCCGCTTGCCCGCATCCATGACCAACTGCCCCCGCACCAGCGTCGTCACCGGCCAGCCCGTCAGCACCATCCCCTCGTACGGCGTATGATCGACCGCATGATGCAGCTCCGCGTTCCTCACCGTACGCGTCAGACCCGGGTCCCAGATCGCGATATCCGCATCCATCCCACACGCAATCGAACCCTTCCGGGGATGCAGGCCGAACAGCTTGGCCGGGTTCGTCGCCGTGATCGCCACGAACGTCTGCAGATCGATCCGGCCCTTCCTCACCCCCTCCGACATCAGATAGGGCATCCGCGTCTCCAGCCCGGGAACGCCATTCGGGATCCTGGAAAACGGCGAAACCTTGGCGATCGCCTGTTTGCCCTTCGGCCCCTCGAACTGATACGGCGCATGATCCGACGACACGACACCCAGCGTCCCCAGCCGGATATGCTTCCACAACGCCGCCTGATCCGCCGCGGACCGCGGCGCCGGACTGCACAGGAACTTCGAGCCCTCCTGACCGGGGCGATCCAGATCAGCAGCCGAGAACGCCAGATACTGCGTGCAAGTCTCGCCGAACACCTTCAACCCACGCCCTTGCGCCCGGCGGATCTCCTCGGCCCCCTCCTCGGAGCTGACATGGAAAATCTGAATCGGCACATCGACAAGTTCCGCCAGCGCGATGACCCTCTGGATCGCCTCCCGCTCGACCAACGCCGGCTTGGCCCAAGCATGATACTTCGCATCAGTCAGTCCGGCCGCCTCCAGCCGGGCGGTCATCCATTTGATCGCCTCATGGTTCTCCGCGTGAATAACAACGAACGCCTGGTTCTTCCGGGCCGCCGCAAGCACCGTCAGCACCTGGCCATCTGTCAGGAAACTCGGCTCGTACGTCAGGAACATCTTGATCGACCGGTGCCCCGCCGCGACCAGCGGCGGCAACTCGTTGTCGATCACCTCCGGAGTTGGGTCCGTAACAATAATGTGAAAGCTATAGTCAATCACCGCCTTCCGCGCCCGCGCATGATAATCCTCGGCGCGCTCGGTGATGCCATGACCCTTGAACTGTGGGGAGAAGCAGATCACGCAGGTCGTCCCCCCGAACGCCGCCGAGGTCGTCGCACTCTCGAACGTATCGGCGTTGGCGGTGCCGTCAGCGCGCGGCTGCTCGATATGGCAGTGACTGTCGACCCCACCGGGCAGCACCAGCTTGCCGGTCGCATCGATCTCCCGCACCGCGGAGGAAAAGCCGGACCCAAGCGCAACGATCTTGCCGTCGCGAACACCGACATCGCATAGCGTGCTGTCAACCGCGGTCACGACCGTTCCGTTACGAATCACCAGATCATACGGCTGCATTGCTGAGTCCTCCCCCTGACGCGAACCACCATACCGGTGCACTGCAAGTTGTGAAGTCTACCTTCAATCGCCAGTCAGTAAGCAGGATTCTGCTTAGCGCTTAACGCCTCGTTCACTTTAAGACCCTATTGCCGATCGCTGATGACAGCGGCGAGCGAACATGGATACGTATCATAACGGCCAGCCGGAATCCTTCGCTGCCGTTGGTGCTTCCAGCCGCCCCGTAGCAGCCCCACCCTCGCCGCCGCCGTCACGATCGAGCCCCGCCTTGATGATGATGATCGCCGCGCTGGTGGCCCTGGGCCTGGTCGTTGCCGTCACCGCCGCCGTCATGATCCTTGATCAACGCGATCGTACACTCCAGGCCGCCGATCATGAGCTGCACAGCGTCTCCGTGATCCTCGCCAACGAAGTGGAGCATGGTTTTGAGGCCGTGGAGCTTGTGCAGATCGGCCTCCTGGAACGGCTGAAAAGCTCGGGTTTGCGAACCGCCGATGACCTGCGTCATTTGATGGCCGGGCAAGCCAACTATGACGACCTGCGCAGCCGCGAACGCAGCCTTCCGCAGCTTGACGCCATCACCGTCATCGACGCCGACGGCAATCTGATCAACTTCTCCCGATACTGGCCGATCCCCGCCGTGAACGTAGCGGACCGTGACTACTTCAAGGCGCTGAAACGGGACCCCGGCCGGACAACCTTCATCAGCCAGCCTGTCCAAAATCGCGGCAACGGAACCTGGACCTTGTATGTGGCCCGCCGCGTGACCGGCACTGATGGAGAGTTCCTCGGCTTGATCCTTGCAGCCGTGAAGCTCGCGTATTTTGAGCAGCTTTACCGGGCTTCCGCCCTGGGGCCGGATATCACGACAACGATCTACCGCAACGATGGCAGCTTGCTCGCGCGATACCCGCACGACGAGTCGTTGCTTGGCCAGCCCCCCCGCAAGGATCTGCCGTTTGCGGTGGATCAGGGGATCGATCCAAACGGATTCGTAACGCGCCAGGCGCACGGTCGGGACCAGTTGGTCGCGGTGCATCCGATGGGTCACTACCCGATGCTCGTGACAGTGGCGAACCCCGTCTCCTCGGTCCTGACAAGCTGGGGGCGCCAGGCTGCCTACCTTCTAGCCGCGGCCATCATGATAGAAGGCGTGATCGCCGCGGTCGCATGGCTGATGGTACGGCAATTCCGCCACCAACGCGTCCTGCATGAACTCCGCGCCGCGCAATCCACAGCAGAAGCCGCGCGCCATGGCGCCGAGGCAGCCCTGGCCCTGGCGCAGGAGCGGGAACGGGCCGACAGGGAAATCAACCAGCAGAATCTGCGTTTCAGCGCCGCGCTCGGCAATATGTCGCAGGCGCTGGCTATGTTCGACGCATCGGACCGCCTGATCGTCTCCAACATGCGTCTTCCGGAGATTCTGGATGTGCCGGCGCGGGGGATCACAACGGGGATGACGTTGGACGACGTCCTGGCACAAATCACCGGCAATGCCGCTCCGTCGCGTGCCGACGGGGAAACGCTTCGCCTCGGACTACAAAGGCTCCGACAGCAGGGCGTGCGCTCCGCCGACATGTTCGAGCTGTCCAATGGACGCAGCTTCGCTGCCACCTTCGCGCCGCTGATCGATCAGGGTTGGCTCATCACCCTTGAGGACATCACGGAACGGCGCCAGGCCGAGGCGCAGATAGCCCACATGGCCCACCATGACTCGCTCACCGGCTTGCCGAACCGGGTGCTGTTTCACGAAAAGCTGGCCAACTCCGTCGCGCGCAGCCGCCGCGGTGAACGCTCCGCTGTGCTGTTTCTGGATCTGGACCATTTCAAGGCGGTCAACGATACACTTGGTCATCCCATCGGCGACGCCCTGTTGCGCGCGGTCACGCAGCGCCTGCAAGCCGAAGTTCGCGAAACGGACACCATCGCGCGTCTCGGCGGCGATGAGTTTGCCATCGTCCAGGCAAACTCCGACCAGCCGGGCGATGCAACCTCCCTGGCTCGGCGACTGATCGAAACAATCAGTGCCCCTTATGAACTCGAAGGCCATCAGGTGGTGATCGGCACCAGCATCGGCATCGCCATGATCCCGGGCGATGGCGATGACACCGACCAGTTGCTGAAAAATGCCGACATGGCGTTGTACCGCGCAAAGGCCGAGGGACGCGGTCGCTTCCGCTTCTTCGAGCCGGAGATGGACGCCCGGATGCAGGCCCGGCGTGCGCTGGAAATCGACTTGCGCCGAGCGCTGGCAGTCGGTGAATTCGTGCTGTTCTATCAGCCGCAGATGAACCTCAAGACCCGCCGGGTGATCGGATTCGAGGCGCTGGTGCGATGGGACCACCCGGAACGGGGACTGGTTCCCCCCGCCGACTTCGTGGCGCTGGCAGAGGAAATCGGCCTGATTGTGCCGTTGGGCGAATGGATCCTGCGTCAGGCGTGCCGGGATGCCGCCACCTGGGTCGGCGGCCAGAAGGTTGCGGTCAATCTGTCGCCGGTGCAGTTCGGCAGCCGGACCCTGGTAAATGACGTCGCTGCCGCGCTGCGCGATTCAGGGCTGGAACCCGGCAGGCTGGAACTGGAAATCACCGAAACGGTCATGCTCGAAGACACCGAGGCCGTGTTGGCAACTCTGCATCAGCTTCGCGATCTTGGGGTGGATATCGCCATGGACGACTTCGGGACGGGCTACTCGTCACTCAGCTACCTGCGCCGCTTCCCGTTCGACAAGGTGAAGATCGACCGCTCCTTCATCGAGGATCTCGGGCAAGGCGGCGATTGCGACGCCATCGTCAGCGCGGTCACCGAACTTTGCGAGCGGTTGGGCATGACCACCACGGCCGAAGGCGTCGAAACCGAGGAGCAGTTGCAACGGCTCTACGCCGGGAATTGCACCGAGGCGCAAGGCTATCTCTTCAGCCGCCCGCGGCCGGCCGACGAAGTCGCCGCACTGTGCAAGACCTTGAACCAACAAGCGACGGCGCAATCAAGGCCGGAACAGATCGTCACAGTGGAAAGCTAATCCAACGGCGCCAACGCCTCGGGGCGCAGGATCAGCATCCGGCCGTTGTCCTTGCCGATGATCCCCTCCTCCTCCCATTGCCGCAGCTGCCGGTTCACCTTCTCCCGTGATGCGCCGGCCAGGCTGCTCAGGTCTTTCTGCGACATCTTCAACTCGATCCGCGTTCCCTTCGGTCCGGCAACCCCGTAATCCCCGGCCAGACGCAGCAGCAGCCGCCCGAGGCGGGTCGAAAGGTCCAGCAACGCCATGTCCTCCAGCGCGGCGTTCGCCCGCCGCAGCCGCTGAAACAGCACCGCCAGCAACTGCAGGCACAGTTCGCTGTTGGACCTCAGCAGCCGCAGGAACTGCGCCCGCTCGATGCTGAGCAGCAGGCAATCTTCCTGAGCCGTCGCATCGGCACTGCACTCGCTGCCGTCCAGCAGGGTCATCTCACCCAGCACCTCACCCGGTCCCAGCATCGTCAGCGTGACCTCACGCCCGTCCTCGGACACCAGGCTGATGCGCACCCGGCCGTTGACGATAATCACCATGCCGGTGCCTGGATCGCCGCGGCGGCGTATCGTTTCGCCACGCGCGACCCGGCGCACCACGGCACGGGCAAGAATAGTGTCGATCGCATCGGGCTCCAGCGACCGGAAGATCTGCGCGTTGGTCAAAGCCTGCCGGCGCGCGGCTGCATCCATATCCTACCCCCTGGCGATCGGGCGAACCCGGACCGCGATCAGATCGCGCAGAATGTGACGCCGGGCACATCCTTCGCTCCAAACGTCGTCATAACTCATACCGCGGCATCCATTCGACGCGATGGGCGCAACAGCATTGGCGAGGCGGCGACAGCATGGTGCAAATCGATGACCGAATCGATCGTCCGGACTGCAACCGGCGACTCGCGCCCACGCACCATCACATCGCGGGCCACGCCAACGTCCGGTCCGTATTCGCTCAACTCGAACACCGATTGCGAAACGACCGCCTCGCAGCCGAAGGTCTTGCAAAACGTCTCAAGGCGCGTGGCGATATTCGCGGACTCGCCCAGCGTGGTGAAGACACGGCTCTCGGCATAGCCGATTTCACCCACCACCGCCGAACTGCCATGCACGCCGATACCGAACCTGATCGGCTCCGCCATCTCGGATATCAGCACGCGGTTGAGTGCAGCGACGTTGCGGCCGATCAGCCCCAGCGTATCCATCGCCTGCCGGCAAGCAACCTTGGGCGCGCAGCCCAGGCCGAACATCGCGATCAGTCCGTCTCCGGTAAACTGGTTGGGACGCCCGCCGGCCTCATTCACCGCCGACCCGACCGCGTTGACGAAACGGTCCACGATGAAAACGGCGTCGAACGGCAGTCTTGTGTCTGCGAGCCGGGTCGAATCGCGCATGTCAACGACGAGAGTAACGATGAAGCGCTCGTCACCGGCCTGCGGGACCTGGCTCCGGCGCAAGATCGCCGCGTCCCAATAGGACGGCAGCAACGGCACCACGGAAAGGTCACTGACAGGGCGCAACTGACACGCGAGCCTTACATTGGGGCCGGCGGCGACCCGGCTCAGCACCGCCTGCTCAAGGTCGGACGGCGCCGGAATGCGACCGCGCCCAACCGTCACCCGCACCCGGCAGGTCGAGCACCGAGCCCGCCCCCCGCAAACGCTGGCGTGCGGGATGCGCGCCGAACGGCTGGCCTCCAGCACACTGAAGCCCAAAGGCATCCGGGCGACGCGGCCATCGGGATAGGTAATGCGAACCATCCCGCCCCGCCGCTCCCGCAGTGCGCGGACGCCGCGCGCAAGCAGGACCGACACGAAAAGAAAAAGCGCCGCGTACAGGCTCGCATCGCGTTCGAACCGCAGCACGGCATTCTGCTCCGGGGTTCCCACCTGCCAGGGCGCGAGGTTGGCCTGCCGCCACGCCGGATCATGCACCAGCGACAGCAAGGTCTCGCCGCCCCGGTAAAATCCGAGCAGGGCGAGAACCGGCAAAAGAACGGCCCCACACAGCAGAAACGGTTTGGCGCGGTCGAAAAACGCCTTCAACCTGAGCCACTGATAAACCCCGATGCAGCCATGAATCCAGGCCACGATCAGCACCGACACCTGCAGGACACCAAGATGCGGGGCCGCGACCCAGAACGAGTAAAGCTCCTGCGCATAGCCCTTCTCGGTGCCGAATTGCGCCAGCGAAATGCGCGTCACATACAGGTGGTTCATCAGCAGGAACGGGATGGACATCCCGAACACCACCTGGGTGACCTCCGCACGCGTCCAGCCATAATGCCGCCGTTCGTACAACGCCCACAGACCCAGGCAGTAATGCGTGGACAGCGCAAGATACAGGGCGATAGTCCCCAGCACACCCTGCCAGATCCATTTCTGCACCCGCAGGCCGGCTTCCATCGCCGAAATCGAGATGTTGCCCAGCGAATGGTTGGTCAGGTGCAGTCCGACATAGGTAAAAAGCGTCAGCCCCGTCACCAGCCTGACACCGCGGACGGTCACGACCGGACGACGCGGCCGCGGCTCCTCAACAAGCGGCGCCTCCGCTGTTGCCATGCGCACCGCTGGTTCAGGCATACGGGGAAGCCTCGCGATGATAGAACCGAAGTTAACAGTATGATGGGTAAGGAGGCTCAGGAATAGCCATGGGACTACGGGCAAAATTCAATCTGGCGGTTCTGGCGGCCTTCCTGATCGGGTTCGCCGGCGCCGGCTTCTTCCTGCAGCGCGTGTTCGTCGACAACGCGCGCGACCAGGTGCTGCAGGACGCGCGGATCATGATGAGCTCCGCCAACGCCATACGGCATTTCACCAACACCTACATCGAGCCGCTCGCCGCGCCGCTGAACGACACCGGGGCGAAGTTCATCCCGGCGTCGGTCCCGTCATTCGCCGCGCAGACGACATTCAGGGACGTCCAGGCCCACTTCCCGGATTTCACCTACCGGGAGCCGACGCTGAACCCGACCAACCTGACCGACCGGCCGTCCGACTGGGAAGCGGACTACATCAACCTCTTTCGCAACAAACCCGGCCTGAAGGAACTCACCGGCGAGCGGGAAACCCCGACCGGACATGTGCTCAGCCTCGTCCGCCCCATCGCGATCGACAGTCCCGACTGCCTGGAATGCCACAGCACGCCGGCCGTCGCGCCCAAGGCGATGATCGCGACCTATGGCACCAACAACGGGTTCGGCTGGCAATTGCATGAGGTCGTGGGCGCGCAGGTCGTCTCGGTGCCCATGTCACTGCCACTGCAGCAGGCGCGTCAGACGTTCATCACCTTCATGGCGATCCTGCTGGGGGTGTTCGTGCTGATCGTTATCATATTGAATGTTCTGTTGCATTACACCGTGATCAAACCCGTGGTAACACTGTCCCATATCGCCAATGCCGTCAGCCTGGGTGAAACCGGGGTTGAGGATTACGAGCGTAAGGGCCGGGACGAGATCGCCACGCTCTCCAACGCCTTCGCCCGCATGCGGCGCAGTTTGGACAGTGCCATGAGGATGCTGGACCCATGAACCGGCGGAGCGGATGACGGAACCCAAACCCACCGGCACGACAGGCCCATCCTCGATCGGACGATATCAGGTTGCCGGTGTTCTCGGCGCGGGGGCGATGGGCCTCGTCTACAAGGCCCACGACCCGGCGATCGGCCGGAACGTCGCTATCAAGGTCATAAGGATCGATGCCGGCAGTCCGGAGGAGCGCGCCGACGCGATCAACCGCTTCCGGCAGGAGGTCCAGGCCGCCGGCCGCTGCAGCCATCCTGGCATCGTCGGCGTGTTCGACTTCCTCGACCAGGACGGCGATCCGGCGATCGTCATGGAATTGGTCGAGGGCAGCAGCCTCCACGCCCAGCTCCGCGATCCCGCGCGTCGCGCGGCGATTGACCCTGTGGGTGTCGTGCGGCAGGTGCTGGCGGCGGTGGGATACGCCCACGCCCAGGGCATCATCCACCGCGATATCAAACCGGCGAATATCCTGCTGACCTCCGCCGGGCAGGTGAAAATCGCCGATTTCGGCATCGCCCGGCTCTCCGGCCCCTCCGCCACCCAGACCAGCGCGATGCTCGGCACCCCCAGCTACATGGCCCCGGAACAACTGACCGGCGACGCGGTGGATGCCAGGACGGATTTGTTCGCCGTCGGCGCGATCCTGTACGAGATGCTCACAGGCCGCCCGCCATTCACCGGACGCAGCCTGCCGGACACGCTGGCCCGCCTGTCCAACCCCGAGCCCGCCGACATGGCGCCGGTGTCCGCCGCCGGCGGCTACGCTTTCGTCCCCGTGTTGCGCCAGGCGCTGGCGAAGGATCGGGCCCAGCGCTTTCAGACCGCCGAGGAATTCACCACCGCCTTGTTCGCGGCCCTGGCGAGCCAGCAGGCAGCCCTCGATGATCCAAACGCTACCGTCATCAGGCCATCGCCCCCGCCCGTCGCCCCTGCGCCGGCACAAAGCTGGGACCCCGCCCTGCTGCACCGGCTGGAGCAGCAGCTGGCGCGGTTCCTCGGACCCATGGCGAGGGTCATTGTCAACCGCGCCGCACAAGACGCCCAGAACCCGCAAGACCTGTTCGCCACGCTTGCCCAAAGCCTTCCCGACGCAGCCGATCGCAGCCAGTTCCTGCGAGCCGTCGGCGGCGGCCGTGTGGAGCCCAGCCTGGGCAGCGGACGAACCGGCTTCCAGACGATCAACCGAACGGCCGCGACCTCGGCGACACAGGCGCGTCCGCTACGCACCCTCAGCGGTCCGGTCAGCGTTTCGCCGGAGGCAGCAACGGCGGCTCAGGCGGCATTGGTGCAGTTCGTCGGACCCATCGCCCGCGTGTTGGTGCGCGACGCAGCGGCACAGGCAACGACGGGGCGCGACTTCATCGAGCGCCTGTGCGCCCATGTCACCAAGCCCGACGATCTGAACGCGCTACGCCGGCAGCTTCGCGCCGAGGTCGAGCCAAAGCTGCTCGCCTGACGGGGGCGGCGATACGTTTGGCTGCTGCTGAAAACACGGCTCGTTTGGACCCCATCCAGAATAAGTTCTCCCAAAATTGTCAATTGGATAACCGATCTTGGTCGTGGGGCGCACTTCGGGTCCGCATCATAGGCGGCTGGTAACTTGCTGAGTTTACTTATTCCTCCTTGGCGGCCTGCAGCTGTGCGAGCGCACGCCGCGCATCCGCGGCCAGGCCGGGGAGGTCATTACGGGCAGTGTTCCAGATCACGTCCAGGCTGATCCGGTCGTAGGCGTGCCGCAGACGGTTGCCCATGCCGCGAATGTCGCCCCACGGTTGTTCGGGCATCAACTCCGCTGCGCGCTCACCCAATCGGTGCGCGGCCTCGCACACCCGTTCCATGCACCTCTCCACAGCGTCGCGCATTAAGCCGTTGCCGGCAAACGCATCGCGGTCAGTGCCTATGAGATAACGTTGAATCCGATCCGCGTTCTCGACAATGTCGGCCAGGCTGTCAGCTGGATCGTGTCTAGAAGGCACGCCGGCGGTCCCGGTCGATGTTAGCCCGCAGGCGATCCTTCTCCACCGGCTCGGGCAGCAGATCCACCTTGCGACCAACCAGTTCGGCCAGGCGCCGTTCCAACGCCCCCAGCGCGAAAAGCCCGATGCCGGCCCTGGGGTCCAGTTCGGCGGCAAGGTCAACGTCGCTGTCAGCCTCGGCATCTCCGCGAGCGACGGAACCGAATAGCGACAACCGACGGATGCCGGCTTGACGTAGTTCCGCCTCGTGTGCCCGCAGGGTGGCGATCACGTGCTCAGCTAGGTCGAATGCGGTTGTTGTGCTCATCGTCGCATCTCCGGCTTCAACAATAGCATGAAAGCCACCCTCATGCTTTCAAACTCGCCGCCTTGTCACAGGCAGGCGACCGCCGCAAACCGCCAATGCCGGAACCAGCGTCAAACCAACGATCCACCCGCCGTCGATCGCCGCCAGAAAGCAACAGCCCCCGACCAACCACCACCGCGGCTCCTTCCGGGCAGCCCCCGACGAGATCAGCAGCGCAGCAGCAACCACGCACAGGACCGTCCCGGTGACCGACCGGACCATCACCAGGCCCGTCTCCGTCCCAAGCACCTGGAAAACCGGCAGCGAAGACCCGCCCCCACCCCCGCCCGGCAGCGCCGGACGCGGAACAATATTGATCAGGCCGCCAAGCAGGATCAGAAACCCACCGGCACTGTTGTAGAACAGCTCGACAATCCCGACTACCAACGCCGGCATCAGAGAAACGACCGCGCCCAGGACGCAACTGCCAACCGCTATCGTCAGGACGGCCAGGCGCCCAGCCTGTCCGTCTGGCAATCGACCGCCCGTTACCGGCGCACCGCCGCCGCCAGTCCCCGCACCTGATCCAGCACTGCCTCCACCGCTCCCGGCAGCGCCTTGCCATCCGCGTCCAGATGCGCGGACAGCGTGTCGATCAGCGCCGAAGCCACTACCGCCGCATCGGCGACACGCGAGGCAACCCCCGCCTGCTCCGGCGACCGCACACCAAAGCCAATCGCGATCGGTAGGTCAGTTGCCCGCCGGATACGGGGAATAGCCCGCTCCAGATGCTCGGCCGAGGCGCTGCGCGTGCCGGTAATCCCGGTGATGCTGACGTAGTAAACGAACCCCGAACTCCCGCTCAGCACATGCGGCAGCCGCTCATCGTCCGTCGTCGGCGCCACCAGCCGGATGAAATCCAGCCCGTTGGCGTTGCTGAACGGCAGCAGCAGATCGGCTTCCTCGGTCGGCAGATCGACGATGATCAGCCCGTCCACCCCAGCCTTTGCCGCATCAACGCAGAAGCGCTCCGGCCCATACGACAGGATCGGGTTCAGGTAACCCATCAGCACCACCGGAGTCGCCTCATCCTCCCGCCGGAACTCCCGCACCATCGTCAGGACATGAGCCACCTTCACCCCGGCCGCCAATCCCCGCTTTCCCGCCGCCTGGATGATCGGCCCATCCGCCATCGGGTCAGTGAACGGCATCCCGATCTCGATCAGGTCCGCCCCCGCCCCCGGCATCCCCCGCAGCAGCGCCATCGAGGTATCCCGGTCCGGGTCCCAAGCCTCCAGGAACGGGATCAACGCCCCCCGCCCCTCGCGTTTCAGCGCCGCGAACCGGGCAGCGATCCGACTCACAGCTTCACGCCCAAATGCTGAGCGACCGCGAAGATATCCTTGTCACCCCGCCCGCACAGGTTCATCAGGATGATCTGGTCCGGCGCCATCGTCGGCGCCAGCTTGGTCACGTAAGCCAGCGCATGCGCCGGCTCCAGCGCCGGAATGATCCCCTCCGTCCGCGTGCAAAGCTGAAACGCCGCCAAGGCTTCCTGATCCGTCGCCGAGACGTACTCCACCCGGCCGATATCATGCAGCCACGAATGTTCCGGCCCGATCCCCGGATAATCCAGCCCCGCGGAAATACTGTGCGCCTCGATGATCTGCCCGTCGTCGTCCTGCAGCAGATACGTCCGGTTGCCGTGCAGCACACCCGGTCGCCCTCCCGTCAGGCTCGCCGCATGCTGCCCGGTCTCGATCCCATGACCGCCAGCCTCCACGCCGATCAGCCGCACCGAGGCATCGTCGAGGAACGGGTGAAACAGCCCCATGGCATTTGACCCGCCGCCGATGCACGCCACCGCCGCATCCGGCAGCCGCCCCTCGGCTTCCTGAAGCTGCACCTTGGCTTCCTCGCCGATCACCGACTGGAAATCGCGCACCATCATCGGATACGGATGCGGCCCGGCAACCGTGCCGATCAGATAATAAGTGTCCTCGACGTTGGCGACCCAGTCCCGCATCGCCTCGTTCATCGCGTCCTTCAGCGTCCCGGCGCCCGAGGTGACAGCCTTCACCTCCGCCCCCAGCAGCTTCATCCGGAACACGTTCGGCGCCTGCCGCTCCACGTCCGTCGCACCCATGTAAACGGTGCAAGGCAGCCCAAACAGCGCGCACATCGTCGCCGTCGCCACGCCATGCTGCCCCGCCCCGGTCTCCGCGATGATCCGCGTCTTCCCCATCCGCCGAGCCAGCAGGATCTGCCCCATGCAGTTATTGGCCTTGTGGCTGCCGGTATGGTTCAGCTCATCCCGCTTGAAATAAACTTTCGCCCCGCCAAGCTGCTTCGTCAGCCGTTCCGCGAACCACAACGGGCTCGGCCGCCCCACATAATGCGTCAGGTGATGCTTCAGGTCGGCGTCAAAAGCCGGGTCCGCCTTGGCCGCGTCATAGGCACGCTCAACCTCCAGCACCAGCGGCATCAGCGTTTCCGCGACGAAACGCCCGCCAAACTCGCCAAAACGTCCGCGCTCGTTTGGACCACTGCGAAAACTATTGACGCCAGATTGGATGTTCAAAACGGGCACTCCTTACGGCGTGCGCTTCTAAGCCATGGCCCGGTTTGGTCAAGGCAAGCCGTCACACCGGCGGATCGACGTCCTTCACCGTCTCCGAGGGATTGACCGGTGCCGGCGCATTGGGCGGCGGATCGCGGTTTTCATCGCCCTGAGGCCCCAGGAACGGCTTCGGCAACGTGCCCTCGGGCAACGCAGCCGCACCACCGGGCGATTCGCTCGGCGGCGTCAGCGGGCTGTTGATGTCTTTGGTGCTCATCCCTTGGGAACGACCGAGGCGTTCAGCAGGTTCCCATAGTCGGCCCGCTCAGGACCACCTTGTCGCGGGAGATAATCGCCCTGAACGCTGGATTGGTCGTTGACCAGTCCACCACATCGACGCGCCAAGGCAGGTCGGACCCGGCAAAATCCTCCACCAGGCCGTCACAAACAGCCGGCGGCAAAGGCGTGTCTGACTCCCGCTCGATCTGCCGCCTGAGCATCTTCGTGCTGAGTTCAAACACAAACTCGAAGTTCTGGATGACGCCGGCCATAACGGTGTCCTGCACGGCCGGAGACTGAGCGTCAAACCAGACGGAATCCCGGACGATGTCCAGAGCGCGACGCAATGAAGCAACCACTCGGCGCAAAGCACCAAGATCAACCGCAGGTTGATTTATCGCGAAATCTTCCACACCCCGAAGAGATAGCACCTTCCAGGCTGGCAGCACATTCGCATCCACCGGACGGCACCCGCCTTGCATCGATGGCCGAACCAGAATGTCTTTCCACCAGATGTGACCCTAGAAGAAGGAGCGCCGCGCATGAAACGCCGTCACTTCATCGCCGGATCAGCCGCCCTGACCCTCGCCGCTCCTGCCGTCCGCGCCGCCGGCGACCCCAAGCTGCTGAAGTTCGTGCCGCAGGCCGACATCGCGCTGCTCGACCCGCACTTCGCCTCCGCCCTGGTCACCCGCAACTACGCCTACATGGTCTACGACACCCTGTACGGCGTGGACGACACCGGCGCGCCGCACCCCCAGATGGCGGAAGGCCACGTCATCGAGGACGGCGGCAAGACCTGGACGATCAAGCTGCGCGAGGGCCTGCGCTTCCACGACGGCGAAAAAGTGCTCGCCCGAGATGCGGTTGCCTCCCTGAAGCGCTGGGCCACGCGAGACGTGTTCGCGATCTCGGTCTTCAGTCAGGTCGACGACCTGTCCGCGATCTCCGACGACACCCTTCGGTTCCGCCTCCAGCGCCCGTTCCGCCTGCTCGCCGATCTGCTGGCCAAGCCCACGCCGTACGCCTCCGCCATCATGCCCCAGCGCCTCGCCGAAACCGCGCCCGGCCAGCAGGTCACCGAGGTCATCGGCAGCGGCCCGTACAAATTCGTCCTCGGCGAGCGTGTTCCGGGCTCGCTCGCCGTCTTCGTCCGCAACGGCGACTACGTCCCGCGCACCGACGGCCCCCCGGTCGGCACCTGCGGCCCGAAAATCGCCAACTTCGACCGCGTCGAGTGGCACACCATCCCCGACCCCGCGACTGCCGCCGCCGCCCTGCAGGAGGGCGAGGTGGACTGGTGGGAACAGCCAACGACCGACCTGCTGCCGCTGCTACGCAAGAATCCGGATATCACCGTCGATATCATCGACACACTCGGCTATCAGGCGGTGCTCCGCTTCAACCACCTCTATCCGCCGTTCGACAACGCCGGCATCCGCCGCGCGCTGATGGGTGCCTTCAGCCAGACCGACATGATGCAGGCCGTCGCCGGCGAGGACCCGTCGATGTGGAAAGCCGGCGTCGGAATCTTCAACCCGATCTCCCCCCTGGCCAACGACGCCGGAATGGACATCCTGAACAGCCCCCGCGACCTCAACAAGGTCAAGCGCGATCTCGCCGCCGCCGGCTACAACGGCGAGAAATTCGCCTTCCTGGTCCCCACCGACCTGCCCGCCATCAACGCCATGAGCGAAGTCGCCGCCGACGTCTTCCACCAGCTCGGCATGAACATGGACTACATCGCGCTCGACTGGGCCACCACCGCGCAACGCCTGCTGTCCCAGGAACCAATCGACAAAGGCGGCTGGAGCCTGAACGCCAACTACGCCCCCGGCTTCTCGGTCATGAGCCCCGCCGCCCACAGCTTCCTGCGCGGCCTCGGCAAAAAATCATTGTTCGGCTGGCCCACCATGCCGAAAGTCGAGGAACTGCGCAGCGAATGGATCGACGCCACCGACCTCGACGACCAAAAGCGCATCTGCCGCGAAATCCAGCTCCAGGCCTTCCAGGACGTCCCCTACATCCCGCTCGGCGCATTCTTCTTCGCCGCCGCCTATCGAAAGAACCTGACCGGCATCCTGAAAGGCGGCATTCCGCTCTTCACCAACGTCCGCCGCGTCTGACGCCGGCACGTCTCGCCCGAGCCCTCCTTCTCCGGAGTCGTCCCATGCCCACCACCCGCATCCGCAACGCCGCCTGGATCATCGCCTGGGACGAAGCAACCGCCGCCCACGCCTACCTCCAGAACGCCGACGTGACGTTCGACGCCGACCGGATCACCTTCATCGGCCGCCACGACCCCGGCCCTGCAGACACCGAGATCGACGGGTCGAACCTCATGGTCATGCCCGGCCTGATCGACATCCACTCCCATCCCAGCACCGAACCCTTCTTCCGCGGCATCCGTGAGGAACACGGCCTTCCCACCATGTTCATGTCAGGCCTTTACGAGCGTGGCTTCGCCTTCCGCCCCGACGCCCCCGGCCGCGTCGCAGGCAAAACCGTCGCCTACTCCGAAATGCTGCTGACAGGCATCACCACCGTCGCCGATCTGTCAGGTATCGACGAGGGCTGGATCGGCCTCGCCGCCCAAAGCGGCCTGCGCGTCTTCCTCGCCCCTAGCTATGCTTCCGCCCGCTGGCACCTGGAAAACAACTGGCAACTGAAATACGCCTGGGACGAGCCCGCCGGCCAGGCCGGTCTCGACGCCGCCCTGAAACTGATCGAACAGGCGCAGGCCCACCCCAGCGGTCGTCTGTCCGGCATCGTCTCACCCGCCCAGATCGACACCTGTACCGCAGGCCTGCTCCGCGACAGCCACGCCGCCGCCGTCGCCAAAAACCTGCCCCTGACCGTCCACTGCTCGCAAAGCGTCAACGAGTTCAACGAGATGACCAACCGCAACGGCATCACCCCGGTGCAATGGGCGCGCGGCCTCGGCATCCTCGGCCCCCAGACCGTCCTCGGCCACGCCATCTTCATCGACGAGCACTCCTGGATCCGCTGGCACACCCACACCGATCTGCCGATCCTGGCGGACACCGGCACCTCCATCGCCCATTGCCCCTCACCCTTCGCCCGCTACGGCCAAACTCTGGAGGATTTCGGCCGCTATCGCCGCGCCGGCGTCAACATCGGCATGGGCACCGACGTCGCGCCCCACAACCTGATCGAGGAGATGCGCCTCGCCGCCACCCTCGCCCGCATCGCCGCCGAAGACATCACAACCACCAGCCTCACCGAGATTTTCCACGCCGCCACCATCGGCGGCGCCCAGGCCCTCGGCCGCACCGACATCGGCCGGCTGGCACCCGGTGCGAAGGCCGACCTGCTGCTGGTTGACCTGAAGAACCCGTGGATGATGCCCGCCCGCGACCCGCTGCGCTCACTGGTCTACACCGCCGCCGACCGCGCCATCCGCCAGGTCTACGTCGACGGCCGCCTTGTGGTCGACCAAGGCAGGGTGCTCACCCTGGACCACGCCAAAGCTCTGGAAGCACTGACCGAGGCCCAGGCCCGCATGGTCGCCGATGTTCCCCGCCATGACTGGGCACACCGAACCGCGCAGGATCTGACCCCGCTCAGCCTGCCGATGGCGCATGGACCGAATTGACCCAAAACATGGACGCGGGCGGCATAGCGTCCTAGAACCGACCCACGTCAGAGGTCACACCATCCCGCCCAACGTCGGCCGGGATGGTGTGACCTGAAGGCGTAATGGAAAACTCACGTGGCCAAGGGCAGGAACGGACTGTGACAAAAACGAGCTTGCAAGACCCAGCCGGGGCCAAAAACCCGCTGGCCGGAACCGGCGTGACCGCCTCCAGGCCGGTCCATGCCAACCAGACCGCCCCCGCCCTGGTCGCGGAGGCAATCCGCCGCGACGAAGGCCGCCTGTCCGCCGACGGTGCCTTCATGGTGGAAACCGGCGTTCACACGGGCCGCTCCGTCCAGGACAAGTTCGTGGTCGATGAACCGTCCGTCACCACCGACATCTGGTGGGGCAAGATCAACCAGCGGATGCCAGCCGACCGCTTCGACGCGCTGAAAGGCCGCGTGCAAGCCTATTTGCAAGGCCAGGAACTCTTCATCCAGGACCTGTACGCCGGCGCCGACCCCGCCCACCGCATCCGGGTCCGCCTCGTCACCACCCAGGCCTGGAACGCGCTGTTCGCCCGCAACATGTTCATCCGCCCGCCGCAAGACGACCTGGCAGCCTTCGAACCCGACTACGTCATCCTGCACGCGCCGCTGTTCCAGACCGAACCGGCGGTGGACGGGGTCCGCTCCGCCACCACCATCGCCCTGTCGTTCGAACAGAAGCTGATCCTGATCGCCGGCACCGAGTACGCGGGCGAGGTCAAGAAATCGATCTTCACCGTGATGAACTGGCTGCTTCCGGCCAAGGGCGTGCTGCCGATGCACTGCAGCGCGAACATCGGCAAGGATGGCGACGTCGCGCTGTTCTTCGGCCTGTCCGGCACCGGCAAGACCACCCTGTCCTCCGACCCGGACCGCAAGCTGATCGGCGACGACGAACATGGCTGGAGCGAGAGCGGCACCTTCAACTTCGAGGGCGGCTGCTATGCCAAGGTCATCAACCTGTCGCAGGAAGCCGAACCGGAGATCTGGGCCGCCACCAACCGCTTCGGCTCCGTGTTGGAAAACGTCGTCGGCGACAACCACGGCAACCTGGACCTGACCGACGGGACCCTGACCGAGAACACCCGCTCCTGCTACCCGGTCGAGTTCATCCCGAACGTGGAACTGACCGGCCGCGGCGGACAGCCGCGCAACATCTTCATGCTGACCTGCGACGCCTTCGGCGTGCTGCCGCCGATCTCGCGCCTGACCCCCGCGCAGGCGATGTACCATTTCATGTCCGGTTACACCGCCCAGGTCGCCGGCACCGAGAAAGGCCTCGGCAAGGAACCCAAAGCCGCCTTCAGCGCCTGCTTCGCGCATCCCTTCCTGCCGCGTCACCCCGAGGTCTACGGCCGCATGCTGGCCGATCTGATCGCCCGCCACAGCGCGACATGCTGGCTGGTCAACACCGGCTGGAGCGGCGGCCAGTTCGGCGTCGGCAGCCGGATGGCCATCAAGCATACCCGCACACTGCTTCGCGGCGCGCTCGACGGTTCGCTGACACAGATGGAATTCCGCACCGAACCGTTCTTCGGCCTCTCGATCCCAGCCCAGGTCCCCGGCATCCCCAATGAGGTCCTGGACCCTCGCCAGGCCTGGGCCGACAAATCCGCCTATGATCGCATGGCCAAGTCCCTGGTCACCCGCTTCGAGGACAATTTCGCCACGTTCGAGACCACCGTCAGCGATGACGTAAAGGCAGCGGCCATCCGCGCCGCGGCCTGAACCGCGGCCGCGGGCCAGGACCAGCTGCCTACAACATCATCACCTCCTGCCCACTGTTTGGCGTGAAACTCTGGACAGTCATCGTGACGATCGCCCCGTCGATCGTCACGACTGCCTATCCTTCATCAGTCGGCCGCCCACCGTCCCGTCAACACCCACCAGCGGGGTCGGGTCCCGGTCGTCACGACCCGCCATGCACCGTCCTGGCCCGTTCCCCATCCTTAGCGCCCCGTCCTCAGCGCCCCATCGTTAGCGCCCCGTCCTTAGCGCCCCATCGTCTGCGCCCCATCGTCATGGTCGGCGAAGGCCGGCCATCCACGACTTGCGGTGCAGGACCAGTCACAGGCCAATGCCCCACGCCGTACCGCTTATCGCCAGGCCTGGGACCCCCCGCTACCAGACTGAGACCTGACCACGGCACTCCAAACCCTCGAACCGCGCTCGGTGCATCTACCCGCCTCGCCCCGAGGCTCGCCCGCCACATCTCCCCGGTATGCTTCTTGCTGATCATCCGCTTGCCAAAGAACACCCCAAGCGACGGAGCCTCACTTGAAGCGCAGAACCCTCCTCCAAACCGGAGCCGCCGCCCTCACCGTCCCCGCCCTGGGACTGGCACGACCGCACATCGCCCGCGCGGCGGGCACCAATGTGCTGAAATTCATCCCACAGGCCGACCTCGCGGTGCTCGACCCGGTCTGGACGACGGCCTACGTCACCCGCCACCACGGCCTGATGGTCTACGACACGCTGTTCGGCATCGACGCATCCTTCCGGCCGCAGCCGCAGATGGTCGGCGGCGTCAACACCTCCGCCGACGGGCGGGAGTGGACGCTGACCCTGCGCGACGGCCTGAAGTTCCACGACGGCACACCCGTCCTCGGCCGCGACTGCGTCGCCTCGATCCAGCGCTGGGGCAAGCGCGACGCCTTCGGCCAGGCGCTGATGGCGGTCACTGACGACCTCTCCGCCCCGACCGACAAGACCATCGTGTTCAAGCTGAAGCAGCCATTCCCCCTGCTCCCCGACGCCCTGGGCAAGATCGGCGTCAACATCTGTCCGATCCTGCCGGAGCGGCTTGCAAAGACCGACGCCTTCAGCCAGGTCACCGACATGACCGGAAGCGGACCGTTCCGCTTCAAGGCCGATGAACGCATCCCCGGCGCCAAGATCGTTTACGAGCGAAACGCCGACTACGTCCCGCGCGGCAGCGGCACGCCGGAGTGGCTGGCCGGCCCGAAAATCGTCCATTTCGATCGCGTCGAATGGAACGTCATCCCGGACGCCGCCACCGCGGTGTCCGCCCTGCAGCAAGGTGAGCAGGATTGGTGGGAGCAACCCTCGTTCGACATGCTGCCGCTGCTCAAGAAAAAGCCCGCCGACATCACCGTCAGCCTGCTTGATCCGTCCGGCTCGCCGTCGATGCTGCGGATGAACCAGCTCTACCCGCCGTTCGACAACGCCGCCGTCCGCCGCGCCCTCCTCGGCGCCGTCGATCAGTCCGAGTTCATGACGGCCATCGCCGGCACCGACCCGTCCGGCTGGAAGGACAATGTCGGCTTCTTCCCACCCGGCTCACCCCTGGCAAGCGACGTCGGCATGAAGGTGCTGCAAGGCCCCCGCAACTACGACAAGGTCAAGAAGGACCTCGCCGCCGCGGGCTACAAGGGCGAAAAGATCGTCGTCATGGTCGCCACCGACCTGCCGGTGCTGAACGCCATGGGCCTCGTCGGCGTCGACATGCTGCAGAAATCCGGCATGAACGTCGACGTCCAGGAAACCGACTGGGGCTCCGTCGTGCAGCGCCGC
Organism: uncultured Pseudomonadota bacterium; assembly: GCA_963819005.1. Classification (GTDB taxonomy): domain Bacteria; phylum Pseudomonadota; class Alphaproteobacteria; order Acetobacterales; family Acetobacteraceae; genus Rhodopila. The sequence continues at coordinate 237,367 of CAWFUL010000015.1, read as the reverse complement.
GCCAGCCGTAAACCGCCGGCCGAAGGCGGCTGGAACGTCTTCTTCACCAGCTTCAACGGCATCGACCAATACACCCCTGCCGGCCATCTCGGCCTGCGCGGCAACGGCACGAACGGCTGGTTCGGCTGGCCGACCGACCCGAAGCTGGAGGACCTGCGAGCCGCCTGGTTCGCCGCGCCGGATGTCGCCGCCCAAAAGAAGATCGGCGAGCAAATCCAGGCCGAGGCGTTCGAAAGCGTCCCCTATCTCCCCCTCGGCGAATATTTCCAGCCCACCGCCTACGCGAAGTCGCTCGCCGGGGTGCTGCATGGCGCCCCGCTGTTCTGGAATGTCAACAAAAACGTCTGACAGCGCCACTCCACCGCCGCACCGCCGCCGCCAGCACCAGACCCGCCAGCCCAAGCCCGGCGGGTTCCGGTACCGGCACGGTAATTCCGATAACTTCGGCGTCCAGATGCTCGGTCGGCGTCAGCAGAGTGATACCGCCCCAGACAAGCTGGCCTTCGTCGATGCTCGTCAGGCTGTCGATCGCCGCCGCCGGATCCGGCGCGGCCAGACTGCCGCCGTAAGCCGAAAACGCCGACTGCAGATTGTACATCGCGCCAATCTGCTCCTGCAGTGTCCCGTCCGGATTGTCGGCCTGCACCTCGAAATTGTTGTAGCCGCCATCACTGGGCGCCGGATCCATGATCGATACCGATCCGCCGGAGCGATCGCCGTAATAGCCCATCCTGCCGGTTGAAACGACGGTCGAGGTGATACCGTTCAGCGTGAAGCTGACACGGATCGATCCGGCGCCGAAGTCGCCGTAGCATCCCCCGCCCGAACCGCACTCCTGAACCAGGCCGGCGCTGCCGATCGTCGCGGTGCCGGTGATGATCTGCCCCTGCAGATTGGCGCCCGCGCCTTCGTTGAAGATGTTTCCGGTATCGATGTTGTTCGTGCTGCCGATCTCGGCCGAGAACCGCAGCGTCACGTCCGCGCGGGCCATCGCCGGCAGCGCGAGAAGCAAAATCAACACGCCAACACGTCGAACACTGCGATGGAACATGGCGGACCCTTGCGTAAGCAGACCGACGCTGCAGAACGGAGAACAAACCATGTTCAGCAAGTGGCGTGCCAGGGGATAAATCAGAATAAAATCAATATTTTGCTATTTCGCAACGAGCGGCGGTGTAAAGAAAACCGGCATTCTCTCACCCACTTCGCATTAACCATTCATTAGTTTTCTGCGCATACATTGGCGAAATCACGCCATGTTATTCCATACTACTGTATTCATACTTGGCTTCCTCCCGATCTGCCTGGCAGGTTTCTTCCTGGCAGGCCGTTACGGAGGCAGTACGTGGGCGCTCAGCTGGATCATCGCCGCCAGCCTGTTCTTCTACGGCTGGTGGAACCCCTGCGACCTGCCGCTGCTCGCCGGATCGGTCCTGCTGAACTACCTGATCGCGGGAAAAATCCGCACAGGCGCCACCCCGAACCGCTGGATGGCCGCCGGCGTGACGCTGAACCTGCTGCTCCTCGGCTGGTTCAAATACGCCGACTTCCTGCTGCATATCGCAGCCCCCCGGGCACCGAACCTGCACATCACCCTGCCCCTGGCCATCAGCTTCTTCACTTTCCAGCAGATCATGTTCCTGGTCGACACCGCCCGCGCCCGCGACCCGCTCATCGGCCCGGACCGCCTGAACCATCAGGACCGCCTGAACCACGCCGCGATCAATCCGCCCCTGCTGTCCTATGCCGCCTTCGTCACCTTCTTCCCGCACCTGATCGCCGGCCCGATCGTCCGCCCGTCCGAGATCATCCCGCAACTGACCGCCGCAACCTTCCCCCGCCCCTCAGCCGACAACCTCACCGACGGCCTGACCATGTTCCTGCTGGGTCTCGGCAAGAAACTGGTCCTCGCCGACCTGTTCGGAGGTTTCGCCGACACCGGCTTCGACGCCGCCGCCCACGGCATCACCCTGACGTTCTTCGAGGCCTGGTACGCCACCCTCTCCTACGCCCTGCAGATCTATTTCGATTTCTCCGGCTACTGCGACATGGCGATGGGACTGGCGCGGATGCTGAACATCCGTTTTCCGCTCAATTTCGACAGCCCCTACACCTCGGTTAACATCGCCGACTTCTGGCGGCGCTGGCACATCACCCTCGGCGCCTTTCTGCGCGACTACCTCTACATTCCCCTCGGCGGCAACCGCGTCGGCCAGGTCCGCGGCATGGCCAACCTGATGATCACCATGCTGCTCGCCGGCCTGTGGCATGGCGCCGCCTGGAACTTCGTCGCCTGGGGCGGCCTCCACGGCGCCTTCCTTGTCACTCACGCCCAGTACCGCCGCACTTTTCCCCCGATGCCCGCGATCCTCGGACGAGGCCTGACCCTGTTCCTCGTCATCGTCGCCTGGGTGCCGTTCCGAGCCTCCAGCTTCGCTGACACGGTGGCGATGCTGCGCGGCATGAGCGGCCTGAACGGCATCGCGTTGCCCCGCATGATCGTCTCCGCTTTCCCGCCCTTGGCGGCAATCGCCCAGCCGGTCGCGGTGATGCCCTCCCTCGGCGACGCCCGTACCCTCAGCTTCCCCGAGATCTCCGCTTGCCTGCTGATCGGCTGGATGATCGTTCTGACCCTGCCGAACGTCCAGACCATGACCGATCGCGCTCGGTCCTGGTCGCTGACCGCCGGCTTCGCCCTGACCATGCAGGCGCTGTTCTTCGCGCCGCACGTCGCCCCGTTCCTGTATTTCCAGTTCTGATGCGCCGCATCCTGATCCACTGCACGCTCTCTCTGGTGATCTACGGCCTCGCCTTCGGCCTCCTGCTCGACCGCCCCCTCACACTCGGCATGCTACGCGCCCGCATCGACGCCAACCTCGCCCGCGGCGCCACCATCACCGGCCCGAAGCTGATCATCCTCGCCGGCTCCAACGGCCCCTACTCCCACCGCTGCGAGATGATCGGGCCGCTCGTCGGCCGCCCCTGCATCAATGCCGGCGTCGCCGTGGGCGTCGGCCTCGACTACCTCTTCACCCGCTGGAAACCGCTGCTGCAGCCAGGCGACCTCGTCTACCTGCCGCTCGAGGAAGTCCAGTACGCCCGCGACCACGCCGCATCCGACCTCGGCCCGGACGCCGCCATCATGCTGCGCCACGACCGCGCGACCCTGTGGCGGATGCCGGCCCGCCGGCAGCTGGCCGCGCTGTTCTCCTCCGACCTTCGCGCCGCGATCATGAGCCTGCTGGAAACCACGCTCCAGGACACCGGCTTTCACGACCCCCGAATCGAGGCAGCCGGATCGACCAACGAATGGGGCGACCACGTCGGCCACACACGCGCCTTGGCCGCCGCCAATAGAACGGCCCTCGCCGCCGAGGAACCCTACCATCCGTCCGCTGCCCAGATCAGCGGCGGCTACGGCACCGACCTGGTGCGCCAGTTCCTGGAATGGGCCGTCCGGCACCACGTGCGGGTGATCGGCGGCCTGCCGACCGGGTTCGACAACTCACCCATCAGCGACAGCGCCATTACCACTATCGAGACGATCTACCGGTCCGAGGGCGCGGGCTTTCTCGAATTGCCCGGCCGCAGCCGCTACCCCAGGTCCGCGTTCTTCGACTCACCCGACCATCTGAACGAGCCCGCGCAAATCACCCATTCCCTTGCGGTCGGCCAGGCGCTGCGACGCATCGTCGACGGCGTCATTGCGCCGTCGCGGCCTTCACCGGTGCGCCTGGCGACGACGGCACCTGATCCGACACAGGAACAGACGCGCTGATCGGACAGCTTCGCTGCTGCTTGTCCTCGCACCGCGCATGCGCGCGGCTGATCGCTTCGGCCGGAGATCCGCCGCAGGCCACGTTGCAGATCGGCGTCTTGTCCGACAACCAGCACGCCGCGGCGATGTGGGAGGCCATGTCGGACTGGCAGCGCGAGGTGTTTTCCGCCGTGTTCGCGATCTGCGGCTCGCGCTCGAAGCCGCGGCTCATGTCCGCATACACGCAGGTCTTGCGGTCCACCGCCCGGCTGTTGCAGACCTCCCGCGCCCAGGTCCCCAGGCGCGGCAGGATGGCGGTGGGGCAGGGCAGGCGGTTGTTGACCGGCTGATCCGTCTCGGCGGCCGGAATACGGATACGCTGGGCGAACAGGTCACCGTTGGCGACATCCTCGATCAGAAAGGTCACCGTGCAGCCTTGGGGCGCCTGGCTGTCGCTGATCACCGGCGGTACGTCCAGCGGCAGGTCGAAGGCGAGCGGCCCCCCGAACGCTCCGCCGGCGGGCAACAGTCCCACGGCCGCGCAGGCAAGCAATATCTTAAGTCGAAGTGCCATCAGTTCCGGCTCATGCGCCAACGGATCGGGATCAGGAAGCTCGCGGTCGGATCGGTGATGTCCACAACCGCCGCGTCCAGCGTCGTGTAGTGGACGCTAAGCGCCACATCAGGACCGATCCGGACATAGCGGGCGAACACATCCAGCGCCGCTTCGGTCACCGACGGGCACGCCGCATCGGGCAGCAGCCGGAATGAAACGCGGAACAGGCCACGACTGGCGAACTGGAACGCGACATAGCTGGATGCGCCAACGCAGTGAGTGATGTGCTCCCGCCACGCTGGCAGGCTGCTAAGCTGCATCCAGAAATACCGTACGTCGGCCGGATATTCCGTGGTCGAACGCAGCGTGTTCCAGGTCAGGTCGGCCGGCGCGCCGGGCAGCAGCTTCGCGACGTCCCCGGGAGTCATGCCGAACACGATGCCGCCGTTGATCAGCGCCAGATCGTGCGGTCCCTGCTGCAAGGCAGCCCTGGCGGTAAAGCTCCTGTTGTCCCATTGCAGCGGAGGCGGCACGAAGATACGCAGTGTGTCGGCCCCGGATGTCACCGGCTGGGCGACGGCATGGCCGCAACCCAGCACCAGGATGAAACAGGCGCCTCGCCAAATCCCGTCCCACCTCGACCTTCCGGCCCGGTGACACTCATGCCCTGGGCCAACTTCAAACGACCGCGCGCCCGCCAAGACCAGCTCCCTGCATCCGCCGGCGCAACCTACCCGCCCTAGCCGCGCAACCCAAAGACGAATCGCCCGCCCCGTCACGATTGACCGTCACGCTCCAATTCGGATGCGCGACCGCATTGAACACACGCGTGTGCGAACGCATATCGCGCCTGTTAGGAGGCCCTATGGGAGATTTTGCATGACTGACACAGCTTTAGAAGAACATACATTTGGCGCCGAAGTCGGCCGCCTGTTGGACCTCGTCGTCCACTCGCTCTACTCGGAGCGGGAGATTTTCCTGCGCGAACTGGTCGCCAACGCCGCCGACGCGGTGGACCGCCGCCGGTTCGAAGCGCTGACCGATTCCACCCTCGCCCCGCCCGCCGAAGCCAAAATCCGCGTCGTCCCCGACAAGGAGGCTCGCACGCTGCTCATCGCCGACGACGGCATCGGCATGACCCGGCAGGAACTGATCGACAACCTGGGCACCATCGCCCGCTCCGGCACCCGTGCCTTCACCCAGAACCTCGCCGACGCAAAACCCGAGGACCGGCCGAACCTCATCGGACAGTTCGGCGTCGGCTTCTATTCCGCCTTCATGGTGGCCGACCGGGTCGAGGTGACCTCGCGCAAAGCCGGCAGCGACGAAGCCTGGACCTGGGCCTCCGAAGGCACCGGCCAGTTCACCCTCGCGCCAGCCACGCGCGAACAGCCAGGCACCGACATCCTGCTGCACATCAAGTCCGACGCCTCCGAGTATCTGGAGTCGTACCGGCTGGAGACGGTGATCCGCAAATGGGCGGACCACATCACCCTGCCGATCACCGTCACCCGCGACGGCAAGGACGAAACGGCCAACGAAGGCACCGCGCTCTGGCGCAAGTCCAAGTCGGATGTGACCGAACAGTCCTACAAGGAGTTCTACCGCCACCTCGGCCATTTCTTCGACGAACCATGGGCCACGCTCCACTGGAAAGCCGAAGGCGCGCTGGAATACTTCTGTCTGTTGTTCATCCCCAGCATGAAACCGTTCGACGCGGTGGACAACGACCGGGAGGCGCACGTGCGCCTGCACGTCCGGCGCATGTTCATCACCGACAAGGCCGAACTGCTGCCGCCCTGGCTGCGCTTCGTCAGCGGCGTGGTCGATACCGAGGACCTGCCGCTCAACGTCTCCCGTGAGATGCTGCAAAGCACCCCCGTGCTGGCCCGCATCCGCAAGGCGATGATCAGCCGGGTGCTTGGCGAACTGAAGAACCGCGCCAAGGAGGCGGAAGACTACAACAAGTTCTGGGAGAATTTCGGCCCCATCCTGAAGGAAGGCATCTGGGAAGACGCCGAACACCGCACTGAAATCGCGCCGCTGCTGCGCTTCAAATCCTCCACCCAGGACGGCTGGACCTCGCTCCCGGACTACGTCTCCCGCATGAAGGAAGGCCAGGACACGATCTACTATCTGTCCGGCGATCATGCCGAGGCGCTGAAGACCTCGCCGCAACTCGAAGGCTTCCGGACCAAGGGCTACGAAGTCCTGCTGATGTCCGACTCGATCGACGCCTTCTGGCCGGAACGGCTGGATAGTTTCGATGACAAGAAGCTGCGCAGCGTCACCCAGGCGGCGGACGAACTGGGCAAGGACGAGGCCCTGCCGGACATCTCCGGTCTGGTCGCGGCGATCAGGTCCGCGCTGGGCGACAAGGTCTCCGACGTCCGGGCCACGGGCCGCCTGAGCGACAGCGCAGTCGTGCTGGCCTCCGACGGCAAGGGGCCCGACCTGCAGATGCAACGGCTGCTGCGCCGAGCGGGACGGGCCATGATGCCCGCCAAGCCGGTGCTGGAGCTGAACCCGCGCCACAAGCTGATCGAGACCCTGGCCGCCAAGCTCGAAAACACCGCGCTGATCGAGGAAGCCGCCGCAACGCTGCTCGACCTCGCCCACGTGCAGGAGGGCGACCTGCCCGCCGACACCAGCGCCTTCGCCCGCCGGGTCACCACGATGCTGGCCGCCAACCTGGGCTAACCGGTCCCGGCGGAGCGGACCAATCCGCTCCGCCGGCGCAAGCCGCACACGCACCCGCCAGCATCATAGCCGGCCCCAACACACCATCACGGCCGCACCGGCACACCGTCACGGCCCACACCGGCACGGCCGGCACAAGCGCACCGTCACGGCCGCACCGGCACACCGTCACGGCCGGCACCGGCACACCGTCACGCCCGGCACCGTCACGCCCGGCACCAACACACCGTCACGCCCGGCACCAACACACCGTCACGGCCGGCACCAACACACCGTCACGCCCGGCACCGGCACACCGTCACGCCCGGCACCGGCACACCGTCACGCCCGGCACCGGCACACCGTCACGCCCGGCACCGGCACACCGTCACGCCCGGCACCAACACACCGTCACGCCCGGCACCGGCACACCGTCACGGCCGGCACCAGCACACCGTCACGCCCGGCACCGGCACACCGTCACGCCCGGCACCAACACACCGTCACGCCCGGCACCAACACACCGTCACGGCCGGCACCAACACACCGTCACGGCCGGCGCCCCCAACCGTCATGACCGGCCTTGTGCCGGTCATCCACGACTTTCCGCGCCAGGCCCCCGCAGCGATGTGTCATGCACTGCGGCGGCCGGATCGAGTCACCGCAAGCGAGACGAAGCGACGACCTGACCACACTCACCAGCACCGAGACCCCTACGACATATCATCCGCCAGACGCCCATCCCAGGTTGCTGTCTGTGCCACTTCTGCATCCATAACTACGCAGCAACGGAAAGCCACGGCCATCGCAACCGGTAATCGGCCGCCTTGCGGCGAAACGCCTCCGGCTGAGGATTGGCCCTGTTCATCCGCAGGACCCCCTTCCGCAGATCCTCCAGCCCATTCGGCGCGTAAAGGCGCCCGCTGGACACCTCGATACCGACACAGGTGCAGGCAATAAGAAATCGATCGATTCCCTCACGCGCGGACGTCAGCACTGGCGAAGCCACGCCGAAACGCCGCTCGTACCAAAGATGCACCCGTCCCTGGTTGCGAATTTGGACGTTGATCCCCAAAGCGTCCGTCGCACGCGCCACCCGCCGGATGACCGCGTCTTCAGCGTCCCACGATGGATCGTCGTCGAAATAGAAAACATCGTGGTCCCTGACACCCCAGCCGGCCGCGCGCCCCGATGCCCGGTTCCAGATCGCCTGGAACAGGCAGCCCGCTGTCAGATAGCACTGATCCAGCCCCAGCCCCGGCAACACGGACAACAGCGCCGCGTTGGCCGGGTTCGACAGCACCGCCGCCGCGAACGCGTCCGGCGTCATCGCGCTATCTCACCCGGGCGTAGCTAATGCAGTCGCGTGGCTCCGGGCTGACGTTGGGGTGAATGATCCAGCGCCGCAGGATACCTTCTCGAACCAGGCCGGCCTTTACCATGACACGCCCGGATGCAGGGTTCTCGACGTCGCACATGCCACCGACACGCCAGATGCCCGGCTGGCCGAGGCACCAGCCCGCAACCTCCGTCAGCGCCTCGGTCATCAGCCCCTGTCCCCAGCATTGGCGCGCCAGAACATAGCCGATGCTGACGCGGCCAGGCGGTTCGATGCGAAGATCGAACGCCCCGGCGACCGCGGCATCGGACCGTTCCGTGATGACATAAGTGCGGGACGCCACCGCCTCCATGCACCGCGAGACATACGCCAGGGTTTCCTCGATACGCCCGTGCGGCCGCCACGTCAGGAAGCGCGTGACCTCAGGATCCTGCGCATAGGAAGCGAAGATCGGCCCCGCATCGGCCAGCTCGACCGGCCGGAGAACCAGCCGAACGGTGCGGAAGATACCGGGGAACGTCACTTCCACGAAACTATACCGGCCGCATCAGGCCGGCCGCAGGCACCGCCGGACGCGCGGCAGAAAATGCGCGACCGGCGGCGTGGCAAGCCCCTTGACCTTCGCCCCCTCATCGAAGCGCCGAAGCTGCACCGCATCGGCCGCACCCGGCTGCGCGGCAAAGGCCGCGGCCTCGTCCGCAGGCATCGGCCCACCCTGCAGCGCCAGGCTGCGCACGCTGTCAGACGACAGCCGGCCGAAATAATCCGGCTCGGTCCCACACAGATAACGTTTCGCCGCGACATGCAGCCGCACCGGCTCCGTCACGTCCGGCCCGAAGTAGCGGCACAGAAAATCCCGCCCGAGTTCCTCGTGCCGGTCGTCCACTCCCTCAGCGGCTGGGTCCTCTCCCAGGTCGTGCACCATATGACCGATGTCATGCAGCAGCGCGGCGGTGATCAGCGCGTCGGAGCAACCAGCCTGCTCCGCCAGCAAGGCAGCCTGCAACGCGTGTGCCCGTTGGTTGACCAGCGACAGGCCATAGCCACGCTCGCCCTTGCCATCGATCAGGTCGGCGATCATCTCAACCGGGTCACTGTCCATGCTGCTCTCCTGTCGCTGAACCGTTCGTGCCCCATCTAGTCCGCGGACCGGCATTGGGCAAAAGATGGTTGCATGAAGCGCCGGACCAGAAGGAACTGCGCCCACCTTCACAGGAGATCGAACCGCATGCTCGACCAACCACTGGATTGTTTCGTAACGACAGCCGACGGCGCCAGGCCAATCCACACCGTCCGGCCCGACGCGCTCAGCGCCTTCCTCGAAACACTGCCGCCGCCGCGGGCCGGATACCTGCGCGACAGCGGCTTTCAGGCAAAGGCGGGCGAGCTGCGCCTGCTGCCCGGACCTGACGGCGTGGCGGCCGCGGCCCTGGGGCTGGGAACCGAAACCTCCCCCTTCGTCTTTGGTGGACTGCCGGCGCAACTGCCCGCAACCGCGACATGGCGGCTGGAACCAGGCGACTACGACCCCATGTCCGCAACCCTCGGTTACGCACTCGGCACCTATCGCTACACCCGCTTTCGTACCGAGGGCCGCGCGCCCGCCCGGCTTTACTGTCCGCCCGGCCAGGACGCCGCCATCTCGCAGGCCGCCGCGATCGCCATGGTCCGCGACCTGATCAATACGCCAGCCAATCTCCTCGGACCGGTCGAGCTCGCCGACTTCGCCGTATCGCTGGCGAACCGCTTCGGCGCAAAGGCCGAGGTTTCCGCCGGCGATGCGCTGCAGCAGGCCTATCCGACCGTCGCCGCCGTCGGCGCCGGATCCGCCCGCCCGCCGCGTGTCGTAACATTCCGTTGGCGCGGCGGTGCGGCGGCCGAGGACTCGCCGCTCGTCTCGCTGTGCGGCAAGGGCGTCTGTTTCGATACCGGCGGCTACGACCTCAAGCCCTCCGCCGGGATGCTGCGAATGAAAAAGGACATGGGCGGCGCCGCCACCGTCCTCGGACTCGCCCGCATCATCATGGACGCCGACCTGCCGGTTCGCCTCGTCGTGCGCGTCGGCTGCGTCGAGAATTCCGTTTCCGGAACGGCAATGCGGCCGTCGGATGTAATCGTCACGCGGTCCGGCCTGACGGTCGAGGTCGGCAACACCGACGCGGAAGGGCGCCTGGTCCTGTGCGACTTGCTGGACGAAGCATCCGATGAAGCACCGGCCATCTTGATCGATTGCGCAACGCTCACCGGCGCGGCGCGCGTCGCGCTTGGACCCGACCTGCCGGCGATGTTCTGCAACGATGACGCCTGGGCTGCCGCGGTGTTACGCTTTGGTAACGCGGTTCACGACCCGTTGTGGCGCCTGCCGTTATGGTCGGGATACGATGAGTGGCTGAAAAGTCCGATCGCCGATTTGAACAACGTCGCAAGCAAGCCGATGGCCGGATCGATCGTCGCGGGGCTTTATTTACAACGGTTTGTCGCCGCCGAAGTGCCCTGGATGCATATCGATTTGTATGCATGGAACGACGCCAACCGACCCGCCCGGCCAGAGGGCGGAGAGGCAATGACCATCCGCGCGTTGTTCGCGGCCTTGAAGGAACGATTCTCAGTTCCATCTAAATAAGGAGCGGCCAGTCTCACGTGCCTGTGATGGATTCTGGAAAATCGTTAACCGTAATAAGGTTGACTCCGATCCGGAGTTCGATCATTGAGCGCAAGGGGTTCCGCTCATTCGTAACTCCCTTGCATGAAGAAAGGTTAATAAAGTGGCAGCTCCCCCCAATCCAGTGTCGGATGCACAGGTCGGACTCCTGCGCGACACGGTCGTGGCACTCGTCCGCCGCGATGGCGCCGATCTATCGGCTCGGCAACTGGGCGTGTTCCTCACCTGCTACCTGAACGAAGGCGGTCATACCGTTCGCGGACTGGCGGCGGAACTGAACGTTTCGAAGCCGGCGATCACCCGGGCGCTGGATCGTCTCGGTGAACTTGATCTGGCGCGCCGCAAGGTCGACCCGATGGATCGCCGTAGCGTCCTTGTCCAGCGCACCACAAAAGGCTCTGCCTTCCTTCGGGACCTGCGCTCGATCATGACCGAAGCCTCCGGCGGCGGAAAGAAGTCGACCAGAAAGGCCGCGGCCTGAACTAACTACGACTGGACAGGCATCGCCTGGTCGATGCCTTCGCCGCTCGCTGGCAACCGGCACGACCGCCGGTTGCTGCGTGCCGCAAAATTGAAGCGGACGCGTGCATAGCCGCAGCGGCAGCTAGCCGCCTTTCACCCCGCCAGCCGTCAACCCGGCAACAATTTCCTTCTGCATCAATAGCGTCAGCAGCAGCACAGGCGCCGTCACGACAAGCGCCGCAGCGGCGAGCGGACCCCAGCTGATCTGCTCGAACGTCAGCACGTTATAGACGGCCACCGGCAGCGTCCGGGTCGAGCGTCCGGCCAGCACCACGCCGAAGATGAAGTTGTTCCAACTGAAAATAAACGCCAGGATCATCGCCACCGTAATGCCGGGACGCGCCAGCGGCATCGCGACGTAGCGGAACGCCTGCCAGATGGTCGCGCCATCAACCAGCGCGGCTTCCTCAAGCTCCCCGGGAAGACCCTCGAAGAAGCCGATCATGATCCAGACCACGATCGGAACGGTGATCACCAGATGCGTGATGACCAGCGGCGTCAATGTCCCGATCAACCCAAACCATTGAAACAAAAGAAACAGCGGGATCAGATAGGACAGCCCCGGCGTTACGCGAGCGATCAGGATCAGCACCGCCGCCTTGCTCGCCTTCGCCTTGGCAATCCCGTATCCCGCCGGCACGCCCAGCAGCAGCGCCAGCCCGGTGGCGCTGAACGATACGATCACCGAATTTATCGTGTAAGTCAGAAAATCGTTCTTGGCAAACACATCGATGAAATTGTTCAGCGTCGGCGGGTTCGGAATGAACACCGGCGGATACGCCGTGTTGTCCGCCTCGTTCTTGAACGCCAGCGACAGCATCCACAGGAAAAACAGCACGGCGGGTGAGATCAGCACCACCACCGAGAAATATAGCCCCGCCCTCCCGATCAGCCGGTTCAGACGGGCGCGGCCGCGCGTCATTGCACGACCTCCTTCTGCCGGACATGCAACAAAAGCAGGCTGATCAGCAGGATCAGGACAAAGAATACGACGACCATCGCCGAGCCATATCCCAGGTCGTAATAGGCGAAAGCAGTCTGATAGAGCAGGATATTCAATGTTTCGCTTGCAGTACCCGGGCCGCCCAGGGTGATCACATAGATCGTGTCGAATGCCTTCAAGGCGTCGATCATCCTGATCACTGCCGCCACCACGATGAAGGGCCACGCGAGTGGTAGTGTGATGTGGCGGAATCGCTGCCAGGTTGTGGCTCCATCCAGTACCGCCGCCTCATACGGGTCCTGAGGCAGGCTGGAAATACCACCGAGCACAATCAACATCACCAGCGGAGTCCACTGCCACGTCTCGACCATCACCAGTGTCGGAATGACCGTCCGCGTGTCGTATACCCACCCCGAGGGCGGCAGTCCCGCCAGACCCAGCAAGTAGTTCAGCACGCCAAGCTGCGGATGGAACATCATCGTCCAGACCAGCGCGATGGCCACCGGTGTCGCCATCATCGGCAGCACGAATATGGTCCGCGCGATGCCCTTGCCGCGGAAGTTCGACGCGAACGTCACCGCCGCCCAGACACCGATAATCATCGGCGCAATGACCGAGGCGGCGGTGAATACCAGCGTGCGCACGATCGCCCAGAGAAACCGGTCGTCGGACAGCATCTTGGCATAGTTGGCCAGCCCGACGAACGGCGTGTCGCCATTTACCTTCCAGTCGTGCACCGACATGTATAAGGTGAAGACCCAGGGGAAGACGATCACCGCGGCAACGATCAGCGCCGCCGGCGCAGCGAAAAGCCAATAGCGTCGAGCATAGTTGCGCGTGCCAGCAGATACCCTCCGCCGCATCGGCGGATCGCTGGCCATTGTTGTCGAATTGGGCATGATCGGGAACGTTCTTGCTGTTATGGGGCGGCTTGGGCCAACCCTCGCTCCTGTGTCATAGACGCTCCGATCACGACCGGAAACAGGGGATGGAAATGGCGGAAGCCGAAATCACCGCGTGGCTCGCAACCCAGCAGGATGCAATGGTGGCGATGCTGCGGGAGATGGTCGACATCGACAGCGGCAGCTACAGCAAGCTCGGCATCGACGCGGTCGGATCGGTCGTGCGCCGTTTCCTCGACAGCCACGGCATCCCGGTCGAGACGCTGCCGCAACACAGGCACGGCGACTGCCTCCGCGCCTCGGTAGCCTCGGATGGTCCCGCCGGCAGCGAAGCGCGAGGCGCAGACATCTCCCCCGGCAGCGAAGCGCGAGGCGCAGACACCCCCGCCGGCAGCGAAGCGCGAGGCGCAGACAAATCCCCCGGCAGCGAAGCGCGAGGCGCAGACAACTCCCCCGGCAGCGAAGCGCGAGGCGGAAACCAAACCACTGGCAACATCGTGCTCATGGGGCATCGCGATACCGTTTTCCCAGATGGCGAGACCACGCGGCGCCCGTTCACCATCCGCGATGGCATCGCCTACGGCCCGGGCGTGGCCGACATGAAGGCCGGATTGGTCATGAATTGCTTCATCCTCGCCGCCTTCGCCCGCTTCGGCGGCGCCCCCGCGCCCCTTGTCGGACTGTTCACCGGCGATGAGGAGATCGGCTCCCCCGAAGGCCGCCCGGTGATCGAGGCCGAAGCCCGCCGCGCCAGGGTCGTCTTCAACAGCGAACCCGGGCGCGTATCAGGAAACGTCGTCACCGGCCGCAAGGGCGGAGTCTTCATGGCATTCCGCATCACCGGCAAGGCGGCCCACTCCGGCGGCAACTTCACCGCCGGAATCAGCGCCATCGAGGAACTGGCCCACAAAATCCAGGCGATCCATGCACTCACCGACCTCGAGCGCGGCATCACCCTGAATGTCGGGCTCGTCAGCGGCGGCCAGAGCGTCAACACGGTCGCGCCGTCGGCAGAAGGCCAGATCGACTTCCGCTATGTCGATCCCGCCGACAAGGACGATATCCTCGCCCGAATCGGCGCCATCATCGATCACCGATTCGTCCCGGGAACCCATGCCGACCTTACGATCCGTGGTGAGTTCCTGCCGCTCACCCAGACCCCGGCAGCCAGGCGGCTGTTCGACCTTTATGTCGACGCCGCCGCGGCGTCCGGCTTCAAGACCGGCGGCGAGTTCACCGGCGGCTGCGCCGATTCGGGCTTCACCGCGGCAGTCGGCACGCCGACCATCTGCGCGGTCGGACCGGTGGGCGGCAATGCCCACAGCCCGGAGGAATTCCTCCGCATCGACAGCCTCGTTCCCCGCGCCCAGGCCTGCGCCCGCGCCATCATGCGGCTGGACGCCGCCGGCTTGTAAAACCGCTCCGTGTCCCGCGGATCAATCGTGACGCCAGCCCTCGTGGTGCCAACCGCCACCGCCGGCGGCCACGTAGCCGCCACCGTAATAGGGCGCGTGGTAGCCATAACCATAGCTGGGGTAGGCGGGGTAAACGACGCAGCCGCCTAGCAAACCGGCCATGCCGAGCGCCAGGATCGGTAACATTTTTCGGACCATGCCGCGCATTGGACCTTCTCCTTCGGTGGTGGAGATGGTGCCCGTTTGCGGCGCATTGGCGGCGCCGGAGAGGCAAAGCCATGATATACCGGCGGCGCGATCAACTCCGGTTGATCAGGCGCCCGGGCGCCGCTAATCGTTTCCATTGCTCCCACCTGATCGACACGCAATCGACTTTGTTTCGCCATCCTTTGATCGGAACAAGCGATTCCTCCCGTAGCGATCGGATTCACGACGATGCGCAAAAACCCCCGCCTGTTCCGCTTGTCCGCGACCGTCGCGATGGCCGCGCTGTTTTCCAACGCCATCCTGCCGCTCGTCGCCACGGCACAGCCGGCGCCTCCACCCGGCGCGGCGCAGCCCGGCCAGTATCAGGGCGACCCACCAGCCCGTGTCGGGCGCGTCGCCAACCTGTCCGGTGCCGTCTCGTTCCGCACCACGGCCGACTCTCAATGGAGCACCGCCAGCGCGAACTTCCCGGTCAGCTCCGGCAACTCGTTCTGGACCGACAATGGCGCCCAGGCCGGCCTGGAAATCTCCGACAGCCGCATCGTCCTGGCACCGCAGACTGAGCTCGACGTGACCACCCTGGATCCAAGCGGCCTGCAGGCAGTGCTGGCACAGGGCGAGGCTTACCTACGTCTGGACAATCTCGCCCCGAACGAAACCTGGACGCTGCAAACCCCGCGTGGCTCAGTCAAGATCACAGCCGCCGGCCGCTACGGCATCGTCATCGGATCGACCGAAGCCCCGACTCAGGTAACGGTGCTTGAGGGTGCGGCGGAAATCGACGGCCCCGGCGTCGCCTTGCACCTCAATCCGAACGAGACCGCGACAATCACCGGCACCGACCCGTTTCAGGGCAGTGTCGGTCCGGCCGTCCATGACGCGTTCCTAGGCGCTCAATTGAACGCGGAGCGCCCGCCGCCACGCGCGGTGGCATCGCTCCCGGCCGAGGTCGCCGAACAGGTGGCGGCGATGCCGGGCGGCTCTGACCTCTACGCGTCCGGGCAGTGGTCGCAGGCGCCTGATTACGGCCAGGTGTGGTATCCGCCGGTGCAGGCGGGATGGGCGCCATACCGGCATGGGCACTGGGCGTTCGTTGCGCCGTGGGGCTGGACGTGGGTGGATGACGCGCCGTGGGGCTTCGCGCCGTTCCATTACGGCCGCTGGGTGCAGATCGGCAATCGCTGGGCCTGGACACCGGGCGTGGTTGCGGTCAGCGGCCCGGCTGTCTACTCGCCGGTCTATGCGCCGGCCCTGGTCGCCTTCGTCGGGTTCGGGGTCGGCGTCGCCGTCGGCGCGGCGCTGGCCAGCGGCAGCATCGGCTGGATTCCCCTCGGCCCGCGCGAAGTCTATCACCCGTGGTACCACGCGTCCGACAATTACTTCCGGCAGGTGAATGTTGCGCATGTCAGCAACATCTCCAGCATCACGAACGTCTCGAACGTCTCGAACGTCCGCAATACCAACGTCCGCAACACGACGGTCAACAACGTCACGGTCAACAACTACATCAACCGGGGCGCCGCCACCGTCGTCCCGGCCAGCGTCATGACTGGCTCACGGCCGGTGCAGGCCGCCGCGCGGGCGGTGACCCCGCAACAGCTTGCAACCGCGCGTCCGGTGCTTGGCGAACAGCCGATCCGTCCGGCCGCCAGCACAGCCGGCGTCACCCCGGCGGTCGCCCGGCAGTTCAGTCTGCCGCCGGCGGTTCCCGGCAGCGTCCGTACCGCGCCCGGCCCCGCCGTCGGCCGCACCCAGGCGGTCACGCCCGGCACGCTCGCCGCCCGCCCCGCATTGCCGCAAACGCGCGGTGGCCAGCCGGTCGCAACCCCCGCGGCGGTGGCTGTGCCGCATCCGCCAGGCGCGCCGTCATCGTTGGTCCGACCGTCCGTCGAAGCAACGCAGCCGAACCTGGCGCCAGCTTCCCGTCCGGCATCCATGCCAGGCGCAACGGAGCATCTTAATGCGACGCCGGCGACAGAGGGCGCGATCCATCAGCCCAACGCCGTGCCGGCCGCCATGCCGCGTGCGGCTCAGGCACCCGCAGCGGCCTCTCATCCCGTCGCGACGGAACCTCGCCCTCAAGTGGTCCAGCCCGCGCCACCGGTTCGTAACCTGCCTCAGGCTCCCCCGGTTCATAACCCGCCTCCGGCCGCGCCGGTCCGTAGCCTGCCGCAGGCTGCCCCGGTTCATAACCCGCCTCCGGCTGCGCCGGTTCGTAACCTGCCGCAGGCCGCTCCGGTTCATGCCCCGCCTCAGGCTGCTCCTGTTCGTAACCTGCCTCAGGCTGCCCCGGTTTATAATCCGCCTCCGGCTGCTCCGGTTCGTAACGTGCCTCAAGCGCCCCCAGTCTATCATCCCACCGCGGAGGCGGCGCCTCGTCCAGCACCACAGGCCTACCACCCACCAGCACCCAGGGAAGCGCCGCAGCAGGCAGCGCGCCCAGCGCCGCAGCAGCCCCCGGCACCGCAGCGCCAGGACAAGAGGCCCGGCGAGCGATAGGCCCCGCCCTCAGGCGATCCCGTAACGAACAGAGTTGCCACAGCTGTTCGCAGCGCGGGTGACCGCCTGCCCCATCGCCACCAAGGTCAGTCGAGGCGTCAAACCACCTTGTCGCTGATCGTTTGCGGCACCGGCACCGTATCGCGGAACGATGGCCGCCGCTCCAACCGGTCGCTCAACGCGGCAAGATCAGGATGCCGGACGCGCCACGGCAGTTCGGCATACCGCACGTCGAGATAGCGAAGCACCGTCCCCGTCACGATGTCCGCCAGGCCGAAACGATCGCCGACAACAAAGTCCCGGCCGCCCGCCACGCGCGACAGCGCCGCCAGTCCCCCATCGATCTTACGTCGCTGCCGAGCCATCCACTCGGCACTTTGGTGCGCCGCCGGACGATGCCGTTCCCAGAACAACAACACGCACGCGTCGCAAACACCGTCGGCAATCACCTCCACTTGCCGCGCCGCAAGCCTGTAGTCCACCGCGTCAGGCAGCAGCGTCGGCACGGGATATTTCGCTTCCAGATACTCCAGGATGAAACGGGATTCGTAAACCGATGATCCGTCATCCAGTATCAGAACCGGAAGCTTCTCCAGCGGATTGTATCGCGGCGTGGCGGTGGTACTGTCCCAGGGAACCTCGGTCAGCAGTTCGAACGGGATGCCCTTCTCCGCCAGCGCGATACGCACCTTCCGGGCATACGGGCTCGGTGTCGCGCTGATCAGCTTCAGCATCGTGCGGCTCCTTCCTCGGCCGGCGGCGGCGGCCCGTCGATCCAGCACCCCGCGTTAGCGTTACTCGATCACGATCCGCGGTCCCGCCTTCGGAACCGCGCCCGTCACCTTCTCCCACACCCGCGCAGCCAACACCGCATAAGCCTTCGCCGCGTCGCTGTCCGGCGCCGAAGCCGCGATCGGAGTCCCCGCATCCGCGGCACTGCGAATATCCAGCAGCAGCGGAATCTCGCCCAGGAACTCCGTCCCCAGTCGAGCCGCCTCCGCCTTCGCGCCCCCATGTCCGAAAATATCCGCCCGATGCCCGCAGTTCGGACAGCAGTAGAAGCTCATGTTCTCCACCAGCCCCAGCACCGGCACATTGGTCTTTTCGAACATCCTCACCCCGCGCCGCGCGTCGATCAGCGCGATGTCCTGCGGCGTGGACACGATCACCGCCCCCGTCAGCGCCACCCGCTGCGCCATGGTCAACTGAGCGTCGCCGGTCCCCGGCGGCATGTCGACCACCAGGATGTCCAGCGGACCCCATTCGACCTGCCCCATCATCTGCTCCAGCGCCCCCATTACCATCGGGCCGCGCCAGATCATCGGCGTCTCCTCATCGACCAGGAACCCGATCGACATGCACGACATGCCCCAGGCCTGGATCGGGATCATCTTCTCGTCACGCACCTCGGGCTTGCGACTTTGCCCGACCATCCGCGGCAGGCTCGGCCCATAGATGTCTGCATCCAGAAGCCCGACGCGATGACCCTGCCGCGCCAGGCTGACCGCCATGTTCACCGCAACGGTGGACTTGCCGACGCCGCCCTTCCCTGACGCCACCGCGACAATAGCCTTTACATCCGGCAGCAGCAGCGCCGGCTTGGCCCCGGCCGGACCATGTGCATGGCCAGCATGACCCGCGGCGCGTGGCGGAGGAGCCTGCGGCGCCGGAGCCTTGTGCGCCGTCAAAATCGCCGTCGCGTTGGACACCCCCGGCTGCCGCCCCAGCACCGCTTCCGCCTCCCGCCGCACCGGCTCCATCGCCGCCGCATGCGCCCGGTCCGTCAGCAGCGTCACCTGCACCAGCTCGCCGCGCACCTCGATCCCTTCAACCAATCCGGCCGCCACGATGTCGCGGCCCGACGCGGGGTCCTTGATGGCACGCAATGCGTTTCGGAGCGTATCCGGCGAGGCCTCGTTCATGCTGTTCCAACCCTTGCTTGCAAACCTGACACGGCGAGCGGATAAGCAGCCGGTCGTGTGCGCCTGTCCAGTCCGATATGGCGCGCGGCGCCGCCTTCGCCAGCGGCTTCCGCACACGCTAATGTGACAGGAGCCTATCTCCACCGATGCCATGGAACAACGGCGGCCCCGGACCAGGGGATAAATCGTCCGGATCGGGCGACGACAACAAGCGGCCGCAGGGCGGCCCCTGGGGAAACGTGGGCGGAAATCCCGGCGGAAACGCGGGCGGCAACCAGGGTGGACAATCCGGCGGCGACCGGCCGGAACCTGACCGCGGCCCGCGCAAACCGAACAACCCATTCGGCGGTGGCCCCTTCGGCGGCGGCGGCGGTCCCTTGCTGGCGGTGGCGGTGGCGGACCGTTCGGCGGCGGCAAAGGCCCCGACCTCGACGAAATGATCGCCCGCGCCCAGGCCTTCATCCGCAACCTGCTTGGCAGCGGCGGGGGCGGCGGAGGCGGAGGCGGAGGCAACAACCGCGGACCCGGCCGCGGCACGGGCGGTTTCTCCTTCAGCTCCTTCACCAGCTCCCGCGGCCTCGCACTGCTGGCCCTGTTCGTCGTCATCATCTGGCTCGGTGGCGGTTTCTACCGCGTCCAGCCGGACGAACAGGGCGTCGTCCTGCGCTTCGGCGCATACAGCTACTGGACCCCGCCAGGACTGCACTGGCACCTGCCCTGGCCAATTGAATCCGTCATGCTGCCAACCGTCACCCGCATCAACCGAACCGAGATCGGCTACCGCTCCGGCGGCTCCGGACCAGTCGAAAACGGCCGCAATTCAGCCGGCCGCGATATCCTCGCGGAAAGCCTGATGCTGACCGGCGACGAGAACATCATCGACATCGATGTCGCGGTGTTCTGGCGCGTCGCCAACGCCTCCGACTTCCTGTTCAACACCGCCGACCCCGAGGCACTGGTCCGCGCCGTGGCCGAAAGCTCGATGCGCGAAGTCATCGGCCGCACCCCGATCCAGCCCGCGCTCGGCCCGTTGCGTGGCCAGATCGAAAGTGACGTGCTGAAACAGACCCAGGAAATCCTCGACCGCTACAAGGCAGGCGTCGAAATCACCCAGGTACAGCTGCAAAAAGTCGATCCGCCGGCCGCTGTGATCGAAAGCTTCCGCGATGTGCAGCGCGCCAACACCGACGCCGAACGCATGCGAAACGAGGCCGACGCCTACCGCAACGATATCGTGCCGCGCGCCCGCGGCGACGCCGCCCGCATCACCGCCGAGGCGCAAGGCGCCAAACAAGCCTCGGTCGCCCAGGCCACCGGACAAACTGAACGTTTTGAAAGCGTGCTGAAAGCCTACCAGTCAGCCAAGCAGGTCACCCTGACCCGGTTGTACCTCGACACCATGCAGGACGTGCTCGCCCATACCCAGCCCCTGGTGGTGGATGACAAGCTGAAAGGCCTCGTGCCCTTCCTCAATCTCCCCGTCCCGTCGCAGCGGCCGGCAACGCCATCAGCGCCGCAAGGCACACCCCAGGCGCCGGCCCCCACCTCCCAGACGCCCACAACCCAGACGCCGACACTGGGGTCGATCCGATGAGCCGCATCAGCATCATCGTCATAGCGCTTCTGGTTGTCCTGGCGGGCCTCGCCACCAGCAGCCTGTTCACGGTCAGCCAGACCGAACAGGCGCTTCTGGTCCAGTTTGGCGAGATCGTCCGCCCGATCGAAGACCCCGGCCTGCACGCCAAGCTGCCGCTGATCCAGAACGTCATCACCTTCGACAAACGCCTGCTGAACGTCGACCTGCCCGGCGAGGAAGTCATCCTGGGCGACCAGCGGCGGCTGATCGTCGACACCTTCACCGTGTTCCGCATTACCGATCCGCTGAAGTTCTACCAGGCCATCGGACCCGACCCGCTGAACATCCGCGGCCGGCTGAACTCGATCGTTACCGGCTCGCTGCGCCGGGTCCTGGGCAACAACACCCTGCTCGACGTGCTGTCGGCCGACCGGGAGCGGATCATGTCCACGATCCGCGGCCAGGTGAACACCGAGATGCACAACTTCGGCGTCACCATCGTCGACGTCCGCATCCGCCGAGCCGACCTGCCGGAGGAAAACACCCAGGCGATCCTCGCCCGCATGCAGTCCGAACGCCAGCGCGTCGCCGCCCAGGCCCGGGCCGAAGGCGCCGAGGCCTCCGCCCGGATCAAGGCCGACGCCGAACGCGACCGGACCGTCCTGCTGGCCGAAGCCCGCGCAACAGCCGACAATCTCCGGGGTGAGGGCGAAGGCGAAGCAACGCGTATCTACGCGAAGTCGTTCGGCCAGGACCCGCAGTTCTTCGCGATCTGGCGGACACTTCAAGGCTACCGCGACATCTTCGACAGCGGCAACGCTCGGCTGGTATTGACGCCGGATAACGATTACCTGCGATATCTGCAGGTTCCACCCGCCAATCCGGGGCAGTGACAGAAACACCCGAGACCCTGCGGACGCCTATCCGCGGGGTCCTGTGGCAATCACCCGGTGATCTTCGGACAAAAACTTGCTAGGTTCGGCATCCGGACCACATGCGGCTTAGTCGCCAGGAAAATTAATCATGCGTTTGTACCGCTCCGCTGCCTTCCGCGCCGCCTTGTTGGGCACCTGCTTCACGCTCATTTCGCCCTTGCCGATGACCCACGTCGTATCCACGGCGGTGGCGCGCTCGGCACCCGACAGCTTCGCAGACCTGGCCGCCAAACTGTTGCCGGCAGTGGTCAACGTCTCGTCCAGCCAAACGATCACCGCGAAGAATGGGCCGGCCGGCGGACCGGAAATGCCGATCTTCCCGCCGGGATCGCCGTTCGAGCAGTTCTTCAAGGATTTCCTCAACCGCAACCGCCCTGGCCAGGGCGGACCCCACGGCGATGATCAGCCCGCGCCGGAACGCCGGGCCCAAAGCCTTGGCTCCGGCTTCATCATCGATCCCTCCGGCCTGGTCGTGACCAACAACCACGTTATCGAGGGCGCCGACGAGATCTCCGTCATCCTGCAGGACAACACCACGTTGAAGGCCACGGTCGTCGGCCGCGACGAAAGCGGCGACATCGCCCTGCTGAAGGTGCACTCCGACAAGCCCCTGCCAACCGTGGACTTCGGCGATTCCAGCCAGTCCCGCGTCGGCGACTGGGTGCTGGCGATCGGCAACCCGTTCGGCCTTGGCGGCACCGTCACCGCCGGCATTGTCTCGGCCCGCGGCCGCGACATCCATCAGGGCCAGTACGACGACTTCATCCAGACCGACGCAGCGATCAATCGCGGCAATTCAGGCGGACCGCTGTTCAACATGGACGGCCAGGTCATCGGCATCAACACCGCGATCTTCTCGCCCTCCGGCGGCTCGATCGGCATCGGCTTCTCGATCCCGTCGAACATGGCCAAAAACATCGTTGCCCAGTTGAAAGAATACGGCCATCCCCGCCGCGGCTGGCTCGGCGTCAAAATCCAGCAGGTGACACCCGATATCGCTGAAAGCCTGGGCCTGAAGGATGCCTCCGGCGCGATGGTCGCCGGCGTCACCGACGGCGGCCCCGCCGACAAGGCGAAGCTGAAGAGCGGCGACATCATCCTCAAATTCGACGGCCAGGACGTGAAGGAGATGCACAACCTGCCGCGCATCGTCGCGGACGCGGCGGTGGGCAAGGAAGTCCCGGTCGTGGTCTGGCGCGACGGCAAGGAACTCACCGTCCAGACGACACTGGCAGAGCGCCCGGCCGATCAGCAACTCGCCTCCGCTGACGCAACGAAGCCGGTCGATACCACCAAGCCCACCAACATCAACGGCCTTGGTCTGAAGGTGGCGCCGGTCACCCAGGAACTGAAGGACAAATTCCAGCTTCAGGACGGCCAGAAGGGTGTGGTCATTACCGACGTGGCGCCAAACTCCGCCGCGGCCGAAAAGGGACTGAAACCCGGCGACGTGATCATGGAGGTCCAGCAGGGGGAGGTTGCCACGCCGGACGACGTCGAAAAGCAGGTGGACGCGGCACGCGGGGCGGATCGCAAATTCGTTCTGATGCTGATCCAGCGCGAGGGCGGCGTTCAGTACGTGCCGCTGTCCCTCAGCAAGGCGCCCTCCAGCAAGGACAAACAGCCGGGGTAAGCGCGCCGCTTCAGGTGCGTCTCATAGCCACCTGTTCCAGCGGAATATCGCCATCGGAATGATCGCGCTGATGACGATCAGCGCGATCCCATACGGGTAGCCCCAGGCCCACTCCAGTTCCGGCATGATCTTGAAGTTCATGCCGTAAATGCCTGCGACCAGCACCGGCGGTATCCCAACCACCGACGCGATCGCCATCACCTTCATGACGTTGTTCTGCGCGATGTTGATGAAACCCAAGGTGGCGTCGAGCAGGAATTGAAGCTTGCCGTTCAGATGAGCATCGAACTCACTCAATGAGGCGATGTCTTTCCGCAACGTGTTCAGCCGCGACGACAGGTCTTTCGGCATCCATTCTTTCGTCATGCCTTGCGTATATGGCACGATACGGGACGCCCCGACCTCGGTTTCCCGGATGTGCGAGGTCAGGTCACCAATGCGGCCAAGCTCCCCCAGGATGCGCCTCAGGCTCTTGTCCTCGTATTTGCGCCCCTTGGTCTCCTGCGTACCCATCTGGAAAATTGTGTGCGAAATAGCATCCAGATCGCTGCGCACCTGCTCCAGCGCGTCAGCCTGTCGGTCGACAATAGCTTCCAGCAGCCCGATCAGGATATGCGCGCCGGTTTCGTGCCCGGTCGCCAGATCCGGAAACTTCGCCGCGAAATCCTCGAATATGCGGCTCGGAGCGAAGCGGACCGTGACCAGCCGTTGCTGTGACAGTACGAATCCGGCTGAGACACCACGCGGGCCACTCAAATCCAGGCTGACCAACGGCATGCTGAGATACAAGACGCCGTCACGCGTGGCCAGCCGGCTGGAATTCTCGATCTCACTGACATCCGCTTCGCTGGGAACCGTCAGCCCGGTCGCCTGTTGAATCAGCGTTGTTTCGATGTCGCTCGGCTGCAGCAGGTCGATCCAGACCGCATCACGCAGCGCCTCGGCGGACTCGGGGTCCGATAAACGATGCAGGCGACCCTTAGAGCAGGCGAAAGCGTTCAACATGCCACACAGCCTCCTGGCCAATCCCGACGATGCGCGACGACGCCTGCATCATAAAGGATTTCCAGCGCAGTCCGCGTGGCGTTTTCCTGACGTCGAGGCGTTGATGTTGCCGCCCCGGGCCAAAGGGCATGATTGATGAGCCGACACCGCCAACGATCCCAGCCAGGACGAACCCGGCTGGACCGTAGCGGAAGGGTGGTCGTTTAGTTCTTCGCCTTGTCCACCAGCGCGTTCTTGCTGATCCACGGCATCATCGCCCGCAGCTTCGCGCCAACCTCCTCGATCGGGTGCTCCGACAACCGCCGCCGCGTTGCCTTGAAGCTCGACTGGTTCACCTTGTTCTCCAGCATCCAGTCACGCGCGAAACGGCCGGACTGAATATCCGCCAGCACCCGCTTCATCTCCGCCTTCGTCTCATCCGTGATGATCCGCGGCCCCGTGACATACTCCCCGTACTCAGCCGTGTTGCTGATCGAGTAGTTCATATTCGCGATGCCGCCTTCATAAATCAGGTCGACGATCAGCTTCACTTCATGCAGGCACTCGAAATACGCCATTTCGGGCGCGTAACCGGCTTCCACCAGCGTCTCGTATCCACCCTTGATCAGCTCGACCAGCCCGCCGCACAGCACCACCTGCTCGCCGAACAGATCGGTCTCGCATTCTTCCTTGAATGTCGTTTCGATGATGCCGGCACGCCCGCCGCCAATGGCGCTGGCATAGGACAGCGCCACCTCCAGCGCATTGCCCGACGGGTTCTGCGACACCGCCACCAGGCAGGGCACGCCGCCGCCACGCTGATATTCGCTGCGCACCGTGTGGCCAGGCCCCTTCGGCGCAATCATGAACACGTCGATGTCCGGACGAGGGTCCAACAGGTTGAAGTGCACATTCAACCCATGCGCGAACGCCAGTGCCGCGCCCGGCTTCATATTGGCGTGCAGCTTCTCGCGGTACAGATCGCCCTGTCCCTCATCCGGCGTCAGCACCATGATCACGTCGGCCCATTTCGCGCAGTCAGCCGGGTCCATGACCTTCAGCCCCGCGCCTTCCGCCTTGGCGATGCCAGCCGAACCCGCCCGCAGCCCGACCGCGAGGTTCTTCACCCCACTATCCTTCAGGTTCAGCGCATGAGCATGCCCTTGGCTGCCGTAGCCGATGATGGCGACGTTCTTCGCCTTGATCAGGTTCACGTCGGCATCGCGATCGTAGTAGACGCGCATTGTGGTTTCCCTTTGTCTCAGTCGTTTATGTAAACTCGTGGCGGAGCCGTCTTAGATCACCCTGCTTCCCCGGGCCAGCGCCGCGATCCCGCTGCGCGAAACCTCCGCCAGACCCAAATCCCGCATCAGTTCGATGAACGCATCGATCTTGTCCGTGGCGCCCGTCAGTTCGAACACGAAACTTCCCAGAGTTGTATCCACCACCCGCGCCCGAAACGTATCCGCGATCCGCATCGCCTCAACCCGCTGCTCGCCCGTCCCGATCACCTTCACCAGCGCCAGTTCCCGCGCGACATGAGGACCGTCCATCGTCAGGTCCGCCACCCGGTGCACCGGCACCAGCCGGTCCAGTTGCGCCTTGATCTGCTCGATCACCATGCTGGTGCCCGACGTTACGATATTGATCCGGCTCCGCAGCCCCGCCGCATCCACCGGCGCCACGGTCAAACTGTCAATATTGTAACCCCGCCCCGAAAAAAGCCCGATAACCCGAGCCAATACGCCAGACTCGTTGTCAACCAGGACCGAAATCGTTGCGCTGCGTTGGGTCGTGTCACTCGGACTGGGCATTGGGTTTCAACTATCGTTTCATGGTTTGGCCAAACGCGTCACGACGAAGCATCGCCATGACCAGAACACCGGACAGCATCTCCAGCCGCCCGGCGCAACAGACGCCCCGAAGCGACTATACCAGCGCGAGCCCCGCGTCCGTGACCCCGGCGCCCGAGGCCTCATGTTCCGGCCCCAGCAGCATCTCGTTATGCGCCGCGCCGCTGGGAATCATCGGGAAGCAGTTCTCCGCCTGATCCACCGCGATGTCGGCAATCACCGCCGTCGGACAATCCAGCATGGCGTGGATCACCGAATCCAGCTCATCCACCGTCTGCGCCCGCATGCCCTTGGCATGGAACGACTCAGCCAGCATCACGAAGTCCGGCAGCGCCGCCGAATACGTCTCCGAGTAACGACTGCCGTGCAGCAACTCCTGCCACTGCCGCACCATGCCCATATACTGGTTGTTCAGGATGAACACCTTCACCGGCAACCGGTACTGCGCCAGCGTCCCCATCTCCTGAATGTTCATCAGGATCGACGCCTCGCCGGCGATATCCACCACCAGCGCGTCGGGATGCGCAATCTGCACCCCCATCGCCGCCGGCAGCCCATACCCCATCGTGCCCAGCCCGCCGGAGGTCATCCAGCGGTTCGGCTTCTCGAAATGGAAGTGCTGAGCCGCCCACATCTGATGCTGCCCGACCTCGGTCGTGATGAACGTCTCCTGACCACGCTGCCGGCTGATCTCGAACAGCCGCTGGATCGCATACTGCGGCTTGATGATGCTGCCGCGCCGCAAATCCTGAGTGAACTTCAGGCTGTCCTTCTCGCGCCACGCATCGATCTGCCGCCACCATCCGGCCAGCGCCTGACTATCGGCCGTTTCGTCGCTCGCCTCCCAGGCCGCCAGCAGCGCCGCCAACCCCTTGCCCGCATCAGCAACGATCGGCACCTCGACCGGCACGTTCTTGTTGATCGACGACCCGTCGATATCGATATAAATCTTCCGCGATCCCTGGCTGAACGCATTCAGCCGCCCCGTCACCCGGTCATCGAACCGAGCGCCTACCGCCAGCAAGGCGTCGCAGCCATGCATCGCCAGGTTCGCCTCGTACGTCCCGTGCATCCCCAGCATCCCCAGGAACTGAGGATCGCTCGCCGGATAGCATCCCAGCCCCATCAGCGTGTTGGTGATCGGAAACCCGGTCAGCCGCGCGAACTTCGTCAGCAACGCCGACGCCTCCGGCCCGGAGTTGATCACCCCGCCGCCGGCATAGATCATCGGCCGCTTCGCCTGCTTCAGGATCGCCACCGCCTTCGCGATCTGCCCCAGATCAGGCTCTGTCCGCGGCCGATAGCTCGGATGCAGCGCCGCCGGTTCGGAATACGGCGCCGGATTGATCACGATATCCTTCGGCAAGTCGATCACCACCGGACCCGGCCGGCCACTGCGCGCGACGTAGAAAGCCTCGTGCACCACCCGCGCCAAATCTTCCGGCCGCTTGACCAGATAGTTGTGCTTCGTCGCCGGCCGCGTGATCCCCGTCGTGTCGGCTTCCTGGAACGCATCGTTGCCGATCAGGTGCGTCGGCACCTGCCCCGTCAGGCACACCACCGGGATGCTGTCCATCAGCGCATCCACCAGTCCGGTCACCGCGTTCGTCGCCCCAGGCCCCGACGTCACCAGCACAACGCCGACCTTGCCGGTCGACCGCGCATACCCCTCGGCCGCATGAACCGCCCCGCCCTCCTGGCGCACCAGAACGTGACGAATGGAGTTCTGTTGGAACAGCGCATCATAAATCGGCAGTACCGCGCCGCCGGGATACCCGAAAATAACCTCGACGCCCTGGTCCTTCAGCGCGCGAAGTAGGATTTCAGCTCCCGACTGTATCGTGTCCGCCGACATAAGACCGGCTCCCGTTGTTGAATGAGCGCGGACGGATAGGCTGGCAGAAACGATGGGTCAAGCATCTTTTTCAATAAATGTGAACAATTTCTCCTGAAAACTTTCCGAAAATTGCGCGATAGACCCAAAACGCGTTTCAATTATGACTGTGCGGGTCTGACCTGCAAGAGTGTGATGACGGAACCACGTCGCCTGCCGCTTGGTGTACTGCCCGGTCACCAGCTCCACGCGCCGTCGTGCATCCTGTAATGACAGGTCCCCGCGCAGATACGCCGACAGCTCCGGCACCCCATGCGCCCGCATCGCCGGCAACGCCGGATCCAGCCCCATCGCCAGCAGCGCCCGCACCTCCTCCAGCGCCCCCTGCGCCAGCATCGCGTCAAACCGCATCGCGATGGCCGCCCTCAGATCATCCCGCATGGGATCCAGACGGATGGCCGAAAATCGCCACGGCGCCGGTTCGCTCCGCCGCGACTGCCACGCCGCCAGCCCCACCCCAGTCCCCCGCCAAACCTCCCACGCTCGGCCCAGCCGCTGACTGTCCTCCGGTTTCAGCCGCGCGGCAGTCGCGGGATCGACCGCCGCCAGAGCAGCATGAAGCGCCGGCGCCCCAAATTCAGCCAGCCGCTGCCGCGCCTCCGCCCGAGCCGCCGGACCCGGATCCGGAATATCCGCCAGCCCGCCGGTCAGCGCGGCAAAATACATCCCGCTGCCACCGGTCAGGATCGGCAACCGCCCAGCCGACCGCGCCTCCTCCATCGCTGCCAGCGCTTCACCCCGCCACCACGCAACGCTCCCGGTTTCCGCCGCCGGACGCACCCCATACAGCCGATGCGGCACCCGCCCCTCCTCGTCCACGGTCGGCCGAGCGGTCAGCACCCGCAGTTCGCGATAAACCTGCATCGAATCGGTATTGATGATCGTCCCGCCAACCCGTTCGGCAATCGCCAGCGCCAGCGCCGTTTTACCGCTGGCAGTCGGCCCGGCAATCAGCAGCGCCGGCGGAAGCGTCTCCGGGTCGGGCGCCAACCCCTACCCCACCACCGTTCCCGCATCCAGCAACCGCGAGATCTCAGCCTCCGAATACCCCGCACCAGCCAGGATCGCCCGGCTATGCTCCCCGTACCCCGGAGGCGGCGCCACAGGCACCTTCCCAGTTCCCGTCAACGTAAACGGACTGTCCACCGTCATCAGCCCCGTATCGGCAACCGGCCGCAGAAACCCCGCCGCGTGGGCCTGCGGATCAGTCGCCATCTCCGCCGCCGTGCCGACCACACCGAACGTCACCCCGGCCTCATCCAGAACCATCCGCCAGTCCGACAACACTTTCCGCACGAACACCGTATCCAGGATCTGCGTCAGGATCGGCGCATTCACCCGCCGCGAGGCCACATCCACGAACCGCGTATCCGTCACCAGCGACGGCATCTCGATCGCCCGCGCCAACGCCGGCCACTGCCGCTCATTCAGCGCCGCCAGCATGAACCAGCGATCGTCCAGCGTGCGATAAATATTGGTCAGTGCGCTGATCGACTCCTCCCGCGGCGGCCGAGGCGGAAACTTCACCCCGCAAAGCTCGGCCTGAATCAGATACCCGTTCGCCCACATCCCGCTCGCCATCAGCGCCGCCCGAGCCTCGCACCCACGCCCGGTTTTCTCTCGCTGATACAAAGCCGTGACGATGGCGGAATACAACGCCATCGCCGTCGGCCGGTCACCCATCGCCGGCACCGACCGCGCCGGAATGGCGCGATGATCCGGCCGCACCTCGTCCATCAGCCCAGACCGGGCCCAATACGCCGTCGCATCAAACCCGGTCTTGCCAGCCTCGTCGCCTTCCTCACCATACGCGGTCAAGGACGCATAGATCAGCCGGGGATACTTCTCGGCAAAATCCACATAGCGCATGCGCAACCGTTCCCGCGCCGGCAACGGCATGTTCGTGACAAACACATCCGCCTGAGAAACGAGCCGCTCCAGCACCGCCCGCCCCGCTTCCGCCTTCAGGTCCAGTGCCAACCCCAGCTTGTTCCGGCTGTCCATCAACCACGGATGATTATGATCTGCCGGCGGCATCCCCGGCCGCTGATACTGAGTCCGCCACGGGTCACCGCCATCAGGCGGCTCGATCTTGATCACCTCCGCGCCGAAATCCGCCAGCACCGTGGCGGCCGCCGGCCCGGCAACGAAACTGGCGCAGTCGATGACTTTCAGTCCGGCAAACAACGGTTCGGTCATGACCGAAATTCCCTCTCACCACGTATCGATATACGGATACTTCTTGCCCACGCGCGGCGGCACCGGAGGCAGCCGCTTCAAACTGTTGGCGATCCAGCCCCGCGTATCCGCCGGGTCGATCACATCGTCGATCCCGCCGCCCTGCGCCGCATTGACCGCCTTCGCGCTATCATAGGCTTCGGCCGTCCGGCGCTCGAATTCCTTCAGCCGAAGCTCGGGATCCTCGATCGCCATCAGCTCTTTCCGATAGCCCAGCTTCACCGCGCCCTTCGATGTTCATCCCGGCGAACTCGGCCGTCGGCCAGGCCACCGCGAAGAACCCCACCAGCGTGCCCGCCCCGCACATCGCCTGCGCCCCCAGGCCATAAGCCTTGCGCACGACAACACTGAAGAACGGAGCCGTCAGGTTCGCCCCCACATTGAACAACCGCGTGCAGTGCCGCACCAGCGCGGTTCGTTCCACCTCCGGCCCGACCATGATCCCCGGGCAATCGATCAGGCTCAGCACCGGAATATCGAACGCATCGCAGAGTTGCAGGAACCGCGCCCCCTTGTCAGCGCCATTCGAATCAACCGCCCCCGCAAGATGATGCGGATTATTGGCAACGACACCCATCGGCCGTCCCTCCACCCTGATGAAGGCGGTAATGATGCCGACGCCGAACTTTTCCCGGATCTCCAGCACCGACCCCTTATCGGCAATCGTATTGATGATGTCGCGCATGTTGTACAAACGCAGCCGGTTCTCCGGGATCGCATGCCGAAGCGCCCGCTGATCCGGCGCTTCCCACGCCGCGATCGCGCCCTGAAAATACGACAGATATTTCTTCGCAACCTCGACCGCGGCAACCTCGTCCTTGACCAGGATATCAACGACACCGTTCGGCACCTGAAAAGACATCGGCCCGACTTCTTCAGGCGTGTAAATACCCAGCCCGCCACCCTCGATCATCGCCGGTCCGCCCATCCCCAGCGTTGACCCCTCGGTCGCGATGATCACATCGCTGCAAGCCACCAGCGCGGTATTCCCCGCAAACGTCCGCCCATTGACCACCGCAACCAGCGGCACCAACCCGCTAAGCTGAGAAAACGTCGTGAACGTGTGCGTATCCACCGCAACCCGAGGCCCGATCCAGTCCTCACCCGGCCGCCCCCCGCCGCCCTCGCCGAACAGCACCAGCGGCAACCGGAACCGCTGGCACAGCTCGAACATCCGGTCCTGCTTATAATGATTGCGGTTCCCCTGCGTCCCCGCCAGCACCGTATAATCATAATGCACCACCGCCGCTCGGCTTCGCGTCTCATCAAACAGCGCGCCATTGATCGAGCACATGCCCGCAACGACCCCGTCGCCGGGCGTGTTCTTGCGCAACGCCTCGATGGTATTGCGCTGATGCTGCCGCGCAACGACCAGCGGCCAGTACTCATTGAACGACCCGGGATCGACAAGCTGCTCGATATTCTCCCGCGCCATCCGATAGCCAAGCTTGCGCCGGCGTGCCACCGCATCAGGCCGGTTCTCATCCAGCGTAAGGCCGTGCCGGTCGATCACCTCCTGCAAATCCGGTCGAATGTAATCCAGGTCCAGTTCCGCGGCAGCCGCAACCGCACCCCCCTCGACTTCGGCCTCCTGCACGAAAACGATCGGAAAGCCTTCGCGAACCACGTCCCCGGCCGCCATCGTCACGCCACGGACAATGCCGCTGTGCGGAGCAGAAATCACATGCTCCATCTTCATCGCCTCAACCACGGCGACCTGCTGCCCCTTCCGAACCGGATCGCCCACGGCAACGTTAATCGCAACGATCGTCCCCTGGATCGGCGAGGCAACTCCCACCGACCCGTCCGGCCCCGCCAGTTCCGGCTCGTCTTCCGTTTCGGTAGCGGCCTGCTGAGCCTTCACCTCGGCATCATGCGCGAACAGCGCCAACGGATCCCGGCTCTTGACCCGAGCACCCGCGAACCCTTCGGCCGGCCGAGCCGCCGCGACAAACCGCTGCCGCGGAGCGCCCCCATCGGCGGCAAGCGTCGCCACATGCTCATCCACCCACCGTGTGTGTACAGCGCCCGCCGCAAAGTCGGGATGCGCCAGAATATTCCGCAGGAATGGAATATTCGTTCCCACCCCCTCCAGACGGAATTCGCTCAGCGCCCGCCCGCAACGTCCGACAGCCACGCCAAAATCCGGCGACGGCGAGTGCGCAATGACCTTCGCCAGCAACGAATCGAACGCCCCGCTCGTGCGGTACCCGGCATAGCCGAACCCATCCGTCCGCACGCCCGGCCCATTGGGCGCCTCATAAACACTCAGCGTGCCACCGCCGGGCCGCACCGACCCATCCGGCGCAATCGTTTCCATGTTGACCCGGCACTGAATGGCATAACCCCGCGACGGCACCGGCCGATCCAGCCCCAGTTCCGCCAGCGTCACGCCCTGCGCCAACCGGATCTGAGTTTGCACCAGATCGACCCCGGTCACCGCCTCGGTGACGGTGTGCTCCACCTGTAGCCGCGCATTGGCCTCGATGAACACGAACGGTTTCGCACCCGGCCGCCCGGATACATCAACCAGGAATTCGAACGTCCCCAGGTTGCTGTATTCCACCCGCTTGGCGAAACGAACCGCCGCATCGATGATCGCCTGACGTATCGAGGGATCCAGGTTCGGCGCCGGCGCGATCTCAACGATCTTCTGGAACCGCCGCTGCACACTGCATTCGCGCTCACCCAGATGGGCAATAGCGCCAACCCGATCGCCCAGGATCTGCACCTCGACATGCCGAGCGCGAGGGACAAACTCTTCGACGTAAACGTCGGATTTGCCGAAAGCCGCGGCCGCCTCGGACTGACAGCGCTGATACGCCGCCTCTACCTCGTCAGCACCCATCACCGCCCGAGTGCCCCGCCCGCCGCCACCGGCAACCGCCTTGATGATCATCGCTGAACCGGAACCAAGTGACGCAAAGAAGGCCTTCGCCTCCTCCAACGTCACCGCATGATCCAGCCCCCGGATCACCGGCACATCCGCATGGCCGGCGGCAACTCTCGCGCTTGACTTGTCGCCGAACAACTCCAGCTGAGCGACATTAGGCCCAACGAACGTCAACCCCGCCGCAGAACACTGCCGCGCGAAATCCGCCCGCTCGGCCAGGAATCCATAACCCGGATGGATCGCGTCGCAGCCGGTCTCTTGCGCCGCCGCAATAATGGACTCGGCGTTCAGATACGCAGCCGCGCCCTGCCCCGCCAATGCATAGACCTCATCAGCCACCCGCGGGTGCAGGCTTTTCGCATCGTCAACAGAATGAACCGCCACCGTCGGCAGACCCATGTCCGCCGCCGCCCGAGCGATGCGGATAGCAATTTCGCCGCGGTTGGCGATCAGCAGTTTGGTGACCGGCATGGCGCGACTATCCCCACGGCATTTCGGCAGCAGCGTTGCGTCCGGAAATCCGTCCAAACGCCAGGCATTCGCCAATGTTCCCAGTACCCTGATACAAATAGCTGTAGATCGACCCTAACTCACCCGCGCTATACAGCCGAGGGATCGGCGTCCCATTCGGCCGAACGATCTGCGCACGTTCGTTACGTCGAGGCCCACCCTGCGTATTCAGCATCGAGGGCGACAATTCGACAGCGTAATAGGGACCATCGCCAATCGGCGCCAGCATCAGCTTCCGCCCAAACTCCGTATCACGCCCGCTCTCGCAATCGTGGTTCCATCGCGCAACAGTCTGCTCCAGCGTACCCGGGTTCAGTCCAACAGCAGACGCGAGCGCATCCAAACTGTCCGCCTTCATGATCCAGCCCTTTGCCAGTTCAGCACTGTTATCCTTGCTCCAGTCATACCGCTCGATAATCTGCGTCCACCCATGGCTCGGGTGGGCATCATACAGCGGTCCAGCGGAAAACATCGTATGATCGAAAATCAGGAACATCGGGCAGGGCGTTGAAAGCGGCAGCCAAACCCCATTCACCGGAACCTTGCCATGCCGCGTCTTATACTTCTCGTCCGCAAACCGCTTCCCATCCGGCCCGACAACGATCATCCCACCCGGAATTTCCTTGCTGTAATGCAACGCCTGCATGGAGAACGTCGTCCGGACCTCCGGCACTTTCAGCGCCATCGACGGCCCCGCATAGTTGTTCATGTGCCAAAGATCGGCGCCGACCGACAGCGCCATCGTAATGCCGTCCCCCTCGTTATACGGCGTTCCGGATGTAAAACAGTAAGGGACCCCCGGCAGGTAATCGCGAATCATCTGCTGGTTGTTTTCGAAACCACCACACGTCAGCACCACCCCCCGCCGCGCCTTCACCGCGATCGTTCCGTCTCCCTGCTGCGCTCGAACCCCCAGAATCTCCTTCGTCGAGTTCATCCTGAACCAGCTCCCGCCCAGGCGTCTCATACAGCACCCGGATCGGCCGCTGCTTGACCAGGCTTTCAAACCGCTTCCACGTATAGGAATACCCGTACGTCGGCCCATCATGGAACTTATGCACGCAGTCGGAGCCTGGAAGATCCGGAAACTCGATCCCGACGGGCGGATGCTGATGCTCCTGCGGATCACCCCCCAGACGTTGCAGCCACGCATTGTTCAGGCACATCTCCTCGGCCCAAACCCTGACCATGGGTTCGGGGACTGTATACGGACCGCACAACGCCGTCAGATACGCCACAGCCGAGTCCGCCGAGGATGTGTTCAGATAACCCTGCCCCGCCACCCGGGTATTGCCGCCCTCCTGCCCCTCCGGCGCCTTCTCCAGAATGACAACCTCCGCGCCAAGATCATGCGCGGTCACGGCAGCAGCCACGCCCGCGGCGCCAAAGCCGACGACAACAACGTCGGCTTCCAAATCCCAGCGCGCCATCACGCGGACAGTTCAAAGCCGTCGTACCCACGGGCAACGACGTCGTTACAAATCTCGCGATATCGCGTCATCCCGCCTGCATAGGGCATGAACACCCGCGGCTTGCCCGGCACATTGCCGCCGAGGTACCAGGAATGCTTCACCGTCGAAAGTAGAGTTGCCGAGGCCGCTTCGTTCACCTGCTCCACCCAGCGGTCCACGGCCTCCGGTTTCGCCTCGATCCGGTCCAACCCGTTCTCGCGCAAATGCCGGATGCAGTCGGTAATCCATTCCGCATGCTGCTCGATCGCCACCGGCATGTTGCACAGCACGGACGGACTCCCAGGCCCGGTAATCGTGAACAGATTCGGGAACCCCGCCACCTGCAAGCCGAGGTAATTGCGCGGCCCCGCCTGCCAGACATCCCGCAACGCCAGACCGTCCCGCCCACGAATGTCCATCGCCATCATTGGACCCGTCATCGCATCGAATCCGGTGGCGAACACAATGACATCCAGCGGATATTCAGCGTTCGCCGTCCGAATGCCATCCGGTGTGATCGCCTGAATCGGCGCCGCCTTCACATCCACCAGTGACACATTCGGCCGGTTGAACGTTTCAAAATAATCCGTATCGATCGGCGGCCGCTTGCCGGCATAAGGATGATCGATATCCGACAGAATCGCAGCCGTCGCCGGGTCCTTCACGATCTGCCGGATCTTCCTGCGGACAAAATCCGCTGCCGTATCATTCGCCTCCTTGCTCGCCATCATATCGGCAAACACCGCTCGGAATTGCAGCCCACCCCGGGCCCACGCCGCCTCATAGATCTTCTCACGCTCCTCCGGCGAGGTCTCCAGCGCATTGCGGTCCTCGATCTTGAACGGCTGACCGTTCAGCGTTTCGCGCGTCAGCTTCCTGATCTCGGCAGTGTTCTCCTTGATCCACCGCTTGAACTCCGGCGTCAGCGGCACATTCTGCGCCGGCACGCTATAGTTCGCGGTCCGCTGAAACACCGTCAGATGCGCCGCCGTCTTCGCAATGACCGGCGCCGCCTGAATGCCGGTCGAACCGGTGCCGATCATCCCGACCCGCTTGCCGGTAAAGTCCACACCCTCATGCGGCCATTGCCCGGTGTGATACCACTGGCCCTTGAAGCTCTCCAACCCCGCGAACTTCGGCACATTCGCCGTCGACAGGCAGCCCACAGCGGTAATTAAAAACCGGGCACTGTAGCGCTCACCGGTCTCGGTCCGAACCCGCCAGCGATTTGCCGCCTCATCATAATGCGCCTCGGTCACCCGCGTATTGAACCGGATGTTCCGCTTCAGGTCGTATCGATCCGCGACAAAGTTCAGGTATCGCAGGATTTCCGGCTGTTCCGGATAACGCTCCGTCCACTCCCACTCCCGCATCAGGTCCTGGTCGAACGTGAACCAGTACGCGTGGCTTTCGGAATCGCACCGCGCGCCAGGGTAGCGGTTCCAGTACCACGTGCCCCCGACGCCGCCGCCCGCTTCCAACGCCTGAACCGACAGCCCCAGGCGGTCGCGCAGGCAATACAATTGATAAAGCCCAGCGAACCCCGCCCCAATTACCAGGGCGTCAAGGTCTATTGTCTGGTTCGTCGCGTCGTCCATTGGCATCCCATCCCGATCAATCAGCCGGCCACGCACCGGCGTCAGATGGGATAAGGGCGCATGTCGGGACGAACATCAAGGTTCGCCCCGCCGTCAGGACCGCTAGAACGAGTAAACCGCCAACGCGTTGTCGTGCAGAAGCGCGCGTTTCTCTTCCAACGTCATCTGAAAACGCCAGGCCAGATGAGGATCGTCGAAGTCCCAATGTGGATAATCACTGGAATAGACCATCCGGTCCCAGCCGATCCACTCGAACGTCTGGCGCAGATCATCTGGATGTTCCGGCTCCTCGACCGGCTGCGTGGCGTACCACAGATTGGTCTTCAAATACTCCGACGGCTTGCGCTTCAGATGCGGCACCTCGCTGCGCATCTTCGTCCAGTGCGCATCCATCCGCCATCCCAGATGAGGCACCCAGCCGAACCCACCCTCGATCATCACGATCTTCAAATCAGGGAACGTATCGAACACACCCTCCAGGATCATGCTCGTCGCCTGCGTGGCAACGGTATGAGTGCCGATCTGATGATCCTCGATATAAAACTGCGGGAAACCACCCGGAGAGGGTGCGCTGGTACTGCGCGCCGCCGGTGTGCATCCCGATGGACATTCCATGCTTGCAAGCCGCCTCGAAGATCGGCCAGTAACGCCTCTTGCCCAGTGGTTCAGACGTCTTGGTGCCAAGCTGAACCTGACAAAAACGCCAGTCCTTGGCACGCTTCTCGATCTCCCGCACCGCCGCGTCCGGGTCGTCCACCGGCACCAGGATCGACGCCCGCAGCCGAGGATCCACGTCAGTATATTCAGCCACCTGCCAGTCATTCATCGCCGACGACAAAGCCGCGGCCTCGTCCAGGTTACGGGAATTGTTTCCGCCCAGCAACGGCTCCAGCACGCCATAAACGATGTTATAGGGATCGAGAAGCTGCTGCCCGATGAACACCGCATCCGATCCCGGCGCACCGCCATCCGGCGGAAAAGAATCACGCCGCGACAGATACGGCTGGAACCGAGGGTAGTTGCCCCGAGCGGCGTAGAAGCTGGGACTCATCTGGCCATACTCGGCGACATGCTTCCGCCACCGTTCCGACAAATACGCGTTCAGCGCACCCGGCTTCGGGAACGGATGGATATCGCAATCGATAATCCCGAAGCTGCTGTCAGCATCGGTCCGGTTCTGCCGGACGTCGACAGGCGCATTCATTGCACAGTCTCCTTCAGGCGAGGATAAGTTGAAAGCGGATTATCCACCCGCATCTTCCGCACCAGCGCATCAGACAAGCCAGGCGGCGTCACCGCATCACCCTCGAACTGCCAGTGCGGATAGTCCGAGGAAAACAGGAACATCTCGTCGCAATCGATTTGTTCCACGATGCGTTGCACCGTCTGCTGATCGGGCGCATCGAACGGCTGCGTCGTCACCCTTATATGCGACCGGATGATCTCCGCCGGCGACTGTTTCACCCACGGCACCTCCGCCCGCACGCCGCGCCACGTCTTGATCGCACGCCAGATGAAATGCGGCAGCCAGCTAACGCCCGAACTCGATGAAAACGAACTTCAGATCGGGGAACTTGTTGAAGATCCCGTTCGAAACCAGGCTGAGTAACTGACCCTCGAACGTATGGTTATGCGTGATGTAGTCCTGCAGATAGTGCGAGGGCCATCCGGTCGCGGTGGGTGCGTAACGATACATGCTGCCGGCATGAAGGCCGATCGGCAAACCGTGCTTCGACGCCGCCTCGTAGATCGGCCAGTAGTAGCTGCGGCCCAGCATCATTTCGCAAGCGGCCGGCATCAGCACCTGCACAAAGCGGTGATCGTGGGCCAGCCGCTCGATTTCCTCGACCGCGAGCAGCGGCGCCTGCGCCGGCACCACGATGGATGCCCGCAGTCTGGGCTCCTTGTTCAGCCAGTGCTCGATGATCCAGTCATTGACGGCCGAACAGATCGCCGCGCCCATCGACTCGCTGACCGCAACCTGCCCGCCCGTCAGCGGATTGCAGATCGCCAGGCCAATACCAAACCGGTCCAGCGCCTGCTCTCGCATCTTGTCCAGGCTTGACCCCGGCCGTTGGCCCGCCACGCGCCAGTCCGGCCGGCAGGTGATCGGGGCGCCGAGCGGATAGGACATCATGTCGAACCCATCCAGGCCGCGGTCCAGGAAGGAGTTGCGCCAGAAGTCGTTCATATACGGCAGCAGCGCCTTGATGTCAGGCACGCCCGGATGAATGTCGCAGTCGATGGCGGTCACGGCTTGCATAAGGCTCATGCTACCCGAAGGCAGCCTCCTGGGCAATTACGGCGGGGCCGGACGGTAGAACTTCGGCCGGGCGCGAACCGGGTCCAGCAGCGACCAGTCCCCTTGCTCGACCTCGAATCCCTTGGGAAACGGCGGCCGGGTCTCCATCCCAAGCGACTGCATCACCCGGTCATCGCGATAATAGCATTGCGCGATCACGCGACTCAGCGCCGCCGCCAGCGGGCCGCCTTCGTTACGAAACCGCTCGGCCGCCTGATGGCGGGTTGACGCATCGCAACCAGCGAACAGCCCGCCGGCCATCGCATCAAGCCGATCCAGGGCGTCGCGCACCAGCGCCGTATCGCGCCCAAGACTGGCAACGATGTCGGCGAAGATCGTTTCGTCATCGGCGCCCGGCACACCGTGTGCGGCACTGGAAGGGATCATCATCGCTGCCACGCAACGAAGCGACCGGCGCTGATCATCAGATAAAGTCGTCATCACAACCTCAATCGAACAGAGTGGCCAGGCGCTGCTTGATGCTGTCGGCAACGTACAGCGCCAGCGCCTGAATCGTGCAAGTCGGGTTCACCCCGGCAGAGGTAACAAAAATACTGCCATCCACGATGAACAGGTTCTTCACATCGTGGCTCCGGCCCCATTCATTCACCACGGATCGTTCCGGGTCCTTGCCCATGCGCGCGGTGCCCATCAGGTGCCAACCGCCATCAGCCAACGGCGACTCATGACCCACATCATGCGCCCCCGCCGCCCTCAGTATCTCCGACGCTCGGTCCACCGCAAAGCCCAGCATCCGCTTGCTGTTTTCGCTCAGCGTATAATCGATCTTCGGCGCCGGAATGCCGTTCGAATCCTTAAGCGCCGAATCGAGTGTCACCCTGTTATGAGCCTCCGGCAGGTCCTCACAGATCGCGACCATCCCGGTGCGATGGCAGAACAACCGCCGGTAGGCATCGTGATGTCCCTCGCCCCAGGGGATCCGTCCGGTCGTCAGCCCCTGCACCGCCGCCGCCACCGGCCCCTGTCCGCGCGAGAACTCATAGGTGAATCCACGAACGAAACCACGATCCCGGTTCGTTTCGTAAAACTCCTGGCTCCAGATGCAGTTGCCCGGCCCCTTATACCCATCCATCGTCTCGTCGAAATAACCCCAGATGCGGGCATAGGGATGAAACATCAGGTTGCGCCCGACCTGCCCCGAGGAGTTGGCAATCCCGTTCGGATGCCGTCCCGACTGGGAATTCAGCAGAATCCGAGGCGTCCCGATTCCGTTGCAGGCGACAATGACAACCTCCGCCGACTGAAACTGCTCGACCCCATCGGCGTCAAAGTAAACCACGCCCGACGCCATGCCAGTCTCATTCGTCGTGATCTCCTTCACCCGGCACCGGGTCCGTAGTTCCACCCCCGCTCTGATGGCCGCCGGCCAATAGGTAATATCGCTGCTAGCCTTCGCACCCTGCGCGCATCCACCTGTGCAATGACCCAGGTTGATGCACTTCGCCCGCCCCTCGTAGTCCGTAGATGCTATGGCACTGTCCGACGGCCACCAGTGCCACCCCAGCTTATTCAGCCCCCGGCCAAGCGCCGTCCCGGATCGCCCCAGCGGCAACGGCGGCATCATCGGCAGCTTGTCCGGATACGCGGGATCGCCGGCCAGGCCGGACACGCCGGTCATGCGATCGTTCTCCGCATAGAACGGCGCCAATGTTTCATAGCTGATCGGCCAGTCATCAGCCACGCCGTCCAGCGACTTCACCCGGAAATCAGACGGATGGAACCGCGGATAATGCCCCGCATATAGGATCGTTCCGCCCCCGACGCCATTGAAGTTCGCAACCCGGATCGCCGAATTCGGCCTCATTGATCGGATAGTCAGTTACCAGCCCTCGCCGGTTCGGGCTATAGTTGAACTCGCCAAGCTGCCTGGCTTCCCAGTCACGACCGTTGCTGGGATAGTCCGTAGGCTTTTGCCAATCCCCCTGCTCCAGGCAGACGATTCGCATTTTCGTTTCGGCGAGGCTCCAGGCGACAGCGCCGCCCGAGGCACCGGCGCCGATGATCAGAACATCTACGGGCTGTTGGGTCATGCGGGGCTCGCTTGGA
This sequence comes from uncultured Pseudomonadota bacterium, assembly GCA_963819005.1. Taxonomy (GTDB): domain Bacteria; phylum Pseudomonadota; class Alphaproteobacteria; order Acetobacterales; family Acetobacteraceae; genus Rhodopila. Next base: position 196,030 of record CAWFUL010000015.1, on the reverse strand, counting down.
AAAGTTCCACTTCCCATCCCGCCGCGGTAAGCGGAAAGGTCTTGACAGTATCACGGACGGCGATCTGGTAGATAGGCTGGAACAGGATCAGCAGGTTCGCCTGGTCGATGATGGCCTTCTGGTACTCCACGTACATCGCGGCCTTCTTCACCGGATCGGTTTCCGCTGCTGCGTCCTGTGTCAGTTTTACCAGTTCCGGTGAGGGTGTCATGTGCACCCGCTTTGCTACCCGTTGAACGGTCGCGGAGGCCCAACCATCGACCTCCACCCCGGATGGGTTCCAGAAGGTGATGACCGCAGTCGACTTGCCGGTGGTATATTGCGTCCTCAGATTGACCTGATCCATCGGGTCCAGGATGACCTTGATCCCGACCCGCGCCAGATCCGATTGAAGCTTCTGCGCAAGCACGGCATAGGACAACCCGGATACGGCCGCGTCACCATAGCTGAGCTTGAACTCGAACCCATCCGGAAAGCCGGCCTTCGCCAGCAGCGCCTTTGCCTTGTCCAGGTCCTGATGGTAACCGATCTGCCCGGCGGTCGCCTTGGTCGACCCAAACAGTCCGATCGGAATGAAGCTGGCGCAACGCAACGCGGTTCCGCCCAGCAGACTGTTGATAATGCCGTCGTAATCGATCGCCCAGCCGATCGCCTGACGCGCTTCCTTCACAGCCAGGGCCTTGTTGAACTCCGGTTCGCTGGTCAGTGCGATATAGACGAAGTCGAGGCTCTCAAGACCCTCGATCCGGACATGCGGGTCTTCCTTCAGGGTAGCAACCTGTTCTGGAATCAGATTGAACGCCGCATCGATATCCCCGCGCTTCACCGCCAGCAATTGCGTGGCGCTGTCGCCCATGTGGCGGATAACCACCCGTTCGAACGGCGCCGGACCACGCCAGTAATGCGGATTTCGTGTCAGCAGGATCTGCGCATTCCGGGTCCAGCCGACCAGGGTGTACGGCCCGGCGCCGGCGGAGTTCTGGTTCAGCCAGTTGGTCGCCTTGTCGTCGGTGTTGGCGTTTGCTTCAGCGGTGCCGCCATGCGCCTCCACGACCTTGCGTTCCATGATCCCATTGGTCGGGCCGCTCAGCACCGTCAGCATCGGCGCCTCGGGATGTTTCATAATAATGTCGATCGTGTGGGGATCGACGACTCGCGATCCGGTCGATTTCCGCCAGATACTGCGATGGCTGGTCCTTGAGGTGCATCACACGCTCCAGGGTCCATTTGACATCCTCGACCGTGACCGGGTTGCCGCTGTTGAATTTCGCGCCGTCCCGAATCGTGAAGCGCCACCCCTTGCCGTCGGGGGTCCGAGCCCATTTCGTTGCGAGGGCAGGCTTGACGTCGAGGTACTCGCCAGGGGTCATGGTGACCAGCGCCTCATAGGCTGCCTCGATCGTCATCGGCGGCGTATATTGCGCTTCCCGAGCGGGATCGAGGGAGATCGTGTCGCTGATATCGAGGCCGAGAACAAGCGTGTTCCTGTTCGCCGCCGCATAGACGCGTTCCGGCAATCCGGCCGCCATCGCCGCGCCGCCAATCCCCAGCAAGCGCATCACCTCACGGCGGCCGATCCATCCGAAATTGTCCATTTGGCACCCTCCCATTGGTTGTTGAAGGGCATCATACCGACCTCCGGGGGACGCACAACTTGGCGTCGGCCGGACCTTCGGCGATAACCGTGGGATGCTGAGCTATATCGCCTCCCGACTGGCCGTGGCCGCGTTGATGGTGTTGCTGGCCACGCTGGTGATCTTCCTGATCGCCAACATGGTGCCGGGCGACCCCGTGCTGAGTCAGCTTGGCGACATCGCGGCCAACAACCCTGAGATGGTGGCCGCGTTCCGTCACCGCTGGGGCCTCGATCTGCCGCTGTGGGATCGTTACTGGCTGTTCCTCACGGGCCTGTTCCACGGCGACCTGGGTATTTCGATCGCGTCACAACGGCCGGTGCTGGAGGATATCGAGCAGTACGGACCGGCAACGCTGGAGCTTTCGACAATCGCATTTCTGCTCTCGCTGCTGATCGGCCTGCCCCTGGGCATCCTCGCCGCCGTCCGCCGCGACACCTGGATTGACCACCTCGCTCGGTCCATATCCCTGGTCGGCGTGTCGGCGCCGACCTTCTGGCTGGCGTTCATCATGCTGGCAGTGTTCTACGGCTGGCTGGACTGGGCGCCGGGACCGGGTCAGATCAGCGCCAGCGCCTTCCCGCCGCCGGTCGTCACCGGCATCATGCTGATCGATGCGCCGCTGGCCGGCGATTGGGATACGTTCCAGGACGCACTGGCTCATCTCGTATTGCCATCGATCGTGCTGGCGGCGGCAACGCTGGGCCTGATCACCCGAACGACACGGGCGGCGATGCTGGAGGCATTGTCGCAGGACTACATCCGGGTTGCCCGCGCGAAGGGACTGACAAGGCGCGCAATCACCATCGGACATGCCCTGCCGAACGCCCTGCTGCCGGTGGTCACCCTGGGCGGCCTGGCGTACGCCCAACTGCTCACGGGGACGGTTCTTACCGAAACGATCTTCTCCTGGCCAGGGCTCGGTCGTTACACATTTCAAAGCGCGGTCACGCTGGACTTCCCGGCGATCATGGGCATCACGACCGTGGTGGCGGCCATCTACGTCTTGATCAACCTGCTGGTCGACCTGTCGTACGCGGCGCTCGATCCCAGGGTCGCGCGTAAATGAGCGCGACTGTTCTGCCAAACCAGCGCAGTGAGATCCGGCGCCGGTGGTTGCGACGTTATGGCCTGGCGACACTGGGCGGGACGGTGATCCTGGCGTGGTGCCTGGCGGCGCTGCTTGCACCCTATATAGCGGCCCATGATCCGAACCTTGTTGACGTCACCAAGCGACTCCGTCCGCCCTCCGGAACAAACTGGCTTGGAACCGACGCGCTTGGCCGAGACGTCTTCACCCGTGTTCTGTTCGGGGCCAGAACGTCGCTGACAGTGGGGTTCACGGTCGTGCTGTTGGCCGGGCTGTTCGGCACCTTGCTTGGCGGCGTCGCGGCCTATGCGCGAGGCTGGTTGGAGGAAGCGCTGATGCGCGCCACCGACCTGATCTTCTGCTTTCCGCCGATCATTCTGGCCATGGCGATCGCCGCCGCGCTGGGAATTGGAACCCGCAACACGGTGATTGCCATGCTTGTTGTCTGGTGGCCTAAGTTTGCCCGATTGGCGCGAAGCCTGGTGATCGGGCAGCGAGGGCAGGAATACGTCGCGGCGGCGCGGGTGATCGGCTTCGGACCGGCCCATATCCTGTTGCGGCAAATCCTGCCGAACGCCCTTGGTCCGCTGATCGTTCTTGTCACGCTCGACCTGGGCAATGCGATCCTTGTCTTCGCCGGACTGTCGTTCCTGGGCCTGGGCGTCGTGCCGCCTACTGCGGAGTGGGGCTCCATGGTGGCAGAGGGCCGCGAACTCGTCAGCCAATGGTGGGTTGCCACGTTCCCTGGTTTGGCGATCCTGTCGGTGGTTATTGGTTTCAACTTCGTGGGTGACGGGATCCGTGACTGGCTCGATCCGCATGCGCACCGACGCTGAGCCGATCCTTCAGGTCGATGACCTGCGGGTGTGGTTCTACACCGATGCCGGGGTAGTGCGCGCCGTGGACGGGGTCAGCTTCGACCTGCGCCCCGGCGAAACACTGGGGATCGTCGGCGAATCGGGCTCCGGCAAAAGCGTCACTGCCAAGTCGATCATCAAGCTGCTGGAAGAACCGGCCCGCATCGCGGGCGGATCGATCCGCTTCCGTGGCAAGGACATGGTCCATCTGTCAGAGGCGGAGATCCGCGACATCCGCGGCGCCGAGATCGCAATGGTTTTCCAGGACCCGATGACGTCCCTGAATCCGGTGCTGCGGATTTCCCGGCAGTTGATCGAGACGATGACATCGCACCAACGCTTCAGCTCGGCGGACGCCCGGACGCGGGCCGTCGACCTGCTGCATCAGATGGGGATCGCGAACGCGGAATCCACAGTCAACGGCTGGCCGCATCAGTTCTCGGGCGGGATGCGACAGCGAGTCATGCTGGCCATGGGCTTCGCCAACACGCCCTCGTTGATTATCGCGGACGAACCGACGACCGCGCTGGATGTTACGATACAGGCACAGATCCTCGACCTTCTGCGGGCGCTGAATGCTGACCTGGGAACGGCGGTGATCCTGATCAGCCACGACCTTGGCGTGATAGCGGAGATGTGCGGGCGGGTGCTGGTGATGTACGCGGGCGAGGTGGTGGAGGCTGGGTCGCCCGCGGACCTGCTGTCCGATCCGCGGCATCCCTACACCTGGGCGCTGCTGCACGCGGCACCTCGGTTGGATGAGGCTGGTAGCGCCGATCGCCGTTTGACGACGATCGAGGGGCAGCCTCCGGATCCTCGCGCGTGGCCCACCGGGTGCCGATTCCGGGCACGGTGCCCTTTCGCGGTCGATGCGTGCAGGGAACATCCGGCGCTGCTGGCGGTGGGCGAGAATCGGCTGTCGCGATGTTGGGTGACACAACAGGGTGAGTCACTCCACGCACCCCCCGTATCGCACACCTTCACCGAAAGGGCGCCATCGTCCGCGGCAGAACCGTTGCTGGAAGTGACCGGACTGACCCGGCATTTTCCATTGCCGAAAGTCGGCCTGTTCGACAAACGCCGTGTGCTACGGGCCGTGGATGGGGTCGATCTGCGGGTGTTCCCCGGCGAGACCGTTGGGCTGGTCGGTGAATCCGGTTCCGGCAAATCTACGCTCGCCAGGCTGATCCTGCGGTTGGACACGCCAACCGACGGGTCGATTCGTTTTGGGGGCCATGAGATCGCGCAGGCCTCGCAGAAGGCCATTCGTCCGTTACGCCGGCGGATGCAGATGATCTTCCAGGACCCGTACGCCTCATTGAATCCACGGATGTCGGTAGGGGACATTCTCGCCGGCCCGCTGCGGCTGCACGGGATTGCCGACAGCGCGGGGGCCGCGCGGCGACGCGTCCGCGAATTGCTCGACCTGGTCGGGCTTCCTGCAACGGCGGCAGAACGTTACCCTCATGAGTTCTCCGGCGGCCAGCGCCAGCGAATCTCCATTGCTCGCGCGCTCGCGGTCGAGGCGGATTTTATCGTCGGTGACGAACCCATTTCGGCTCTGGATGTGAATATCCAAGCTCAGATCATCAACCTGATGATCGGGCTGCAGGAGCGACTTGGGCTGACCTATCTGTTCATCGCGCACGATCTGGCGGTTGTGCGCCATATCTCCGACCGGATCTACGTGCTTTATCTGGGCAAAGTCATGGAGACCACCCGGTCCGAGGCGTTGTTTGCGCGACCGTTGCATCCCTATACCAATACCTTGATCTCGGCGGTGCCGATGCCGGAGGTTGGCAAGTCCGGCCGGCGGATCGTACTGCAAGGAGAGATACCCAGCGCGATTGATCCTCCGTCGGGCTGCCGGTTCAGGACAAGGTGTCCTGCCGCGGTAGGACGGTGCGCGTCGGAGGAGCCGGTGTTGCGAGAGGCAGAGACGGGACATTTCGTGGCGTGCCACTTTCCGGGGATTGTTTCGATCGGGTGACGGGCTCAACGATGGTCACGAATAATGGGGAGCAGAATCCATGGGTGCGCGGACAGGCGAGGACTACCTGAGGTCGATACGGCAGAACCAGCCGACTGTCTTCCTGAATGGCGAACAGGTTGCGGACGTCACGACTTACCCTGTTTTCCGCGGACCGTTGCGGACGATCATGGAACAATACGATCTGCAACATGCCGAGGCCAATCGGGATGTCTGTTTGTTCCGTTCGCCGGCGACTGGAGAGATGGTGTCAAGCTCGTTCCTGATGCCCCGGTCGCGGGAGGATCTGGTCAAGCGCCGGCGGCATTTCAAGCTTCGCGCCGATCATCATTTCGGGCTTATGGGCCGAGCGCCTGACTTCATGAACGCTTATGTTACGGCCTGGGGTTTTGCCGCCGATCACTATGGGCGGTACAATCCAGTCTATGGCCGCAATGCGCTCGCCTATTATGAGTACGTCAGGGATCGTGATTTGTTTCTGACTCATACTCTGGTCAATCCCCAGATCGACCGATCCAAGACCTCCGCGAACCAGGAAGATCCTTACTTCCACTTGGGCCTGGTTCGCTCGACCCCGGACGGGATCGTGGTGCGAGGGGCAAAGATGCTGGCGACGATGGCGCCACTTTGCGAGGAACTGTTGGTTGCGCCGTATGGCGGCGTGGCGCCTGGCGACGATGCCTACGCGCTTGCTTTCGCGATACCTACGAAGACGCCTGGATTACGTTTCATTTGCCGCGAGACCTTCTCCGGTGGGGATAGAACGCATTTCGACCATCCGTTGAGCACGCGGTTCGAGGAGATGGATTGCATAGCTATCTTCGATGATGTCCTGGTGCCGTGGGATCGCGTGCTGGTTGATGGCTCGCCGGGCAGTGCGGCGATCGTCAATGGTGTTCGCCCTGACCCCCGCGCGGGGGTGCTGGTGCAGACAAGCGCGCGGCTGGTCGCGTCGCTGGAATTGTTCTGCGGGGTCGCAACGAAGCTGGCTGATGCCGTTGGCATCACGGGATTCCTGCACATTCAGGAAAAGCTTGGGCAGATGCTGGCTCAGCTTGATCTGGTGCGGACGGCGTTCCTGGCGTCCGACGCGCTGGCATCGGAGGATGCCGAGGGTTACTGGGTTCCATACATGAGCGGTATCGGGGCGGCGCATCTGCAGGCCGGCGCCATCCATGGTCAATATGTCGATATCGTTCAGATCCTGGCCGGGGGCGGGTTCTTCTACGCGCCCTCTGACGCGGACTTCAAGAACGCCGACCTGCGAGCGGATATCGACAAATTTGTCCGGGGACGTCCGGGTGTGGATGCCGAACAGCGAGTCCGGTTGTTCAAGCTGGCTTGGGATCTGACAGGCGATGCGTTTGGGCAACGGGTGCGTCACTATGTTCGTTTCTACAGCGGCGATCCCGTCCGGAACACGGCGGGATTTTATATCGGTTACGACAAGGCTCCGCTGTGGGATGTGGTGGATCGGGTGTTCGCGGGGCCTGGCGCGGATGTGCCGCTGTCCCCGGCCGAACCGGCGCCGCCGGGACCGCGACGAACGGAGGCGCTGACTGGGAATTATCCCGCGGCGTCCCATCCGGTGGCGCAGCGTGGGTAGGCTCGGATTCTGGATCGCCGACCTCAGTCAGGCGGGCGGTAGCCGAAGCTGACGAATATCGCCAAAGCCTGAGGTCAGACGGACTTCGTTCGTCAGGTTGGGGCTTTTGCCAAGGTTTGGGCGAAACGTTGCAGAACGCCGGCTTTGCGGTCGTAGGCTGGGTCGTCGTCCCACGGGCCTGGGAAGCGGCCGAGATTGGTGATGTCGGGGGCGAACAGACGCTCCTGCCGGGGCCATTCCGAGCGTGGCTGCTCGTAGGAGATTTCGACGCCGTTGCCGTCGGGATCCCGGAAATAGATGCCGAGGGAGAGGCCGTGGTCGACGATCGACCGGATAGGGACGTTGTTGTCCTTCAGGCGATAATAGGCGGTCTTCAGGTCGTCCAGCGTGTCGACCATCCAGGCCATGTGGTTCAGGCCGATTTGTTTCGGCTCCTGACCGGGGGCGTCGGTGCCGACCTCGATAATGGCGATTTCGTGCGAGCTTTCGATGTTGGCTGAGAGGAAGGCGGCCTTGCCGGGGACGAACTGGTAGGTGTGGAGGCCGAGGACCTTGGTATACCAGGCGTGCGCGGCCTCGACGTTGCGGACCTGGATGTTGACGTGTCCGAGGTGCATTGGACGGTTCTCCTTTTCATTGTCTTTATGGCAGGCGCAATGAAGGGAGTTTCGCCGGGTTTTGGCCGCTTGAGTTTGACGCCGATCAAACCGGTGGAATCAGGCAGCTTCCTGTTGTGGGACGCCGGCATGGTGCCTGCGGGCTTGTTCCAGTTTCAGGCGGGCGTTTTCGACCTGGCGCTGCTGCGCCTGGATCTGCTGGGCGGCGCTGCTGTGCGGCGGGGGCGCGCCTTTGTGGTGCGCTTTCATCAGGGTCAGCAGTTTGGTGGCGGAGGCCAGTTTGGCCTCGGCTGTGGCGATGTCGGTTGTGGCGATGTCGGTTGTGGGGGTTTCGGGTTGCGGGCCGGGGGTGGGGGGTTCCTGGTGGGCGGCGGCGGATTTTGTTGCGGATTCGGACTGGGCCGGTTCGGGGGCGGTTCGGGCGGCGCGCTGGAACTCGGTCAGGCGGCGTTGAGCCTGATGACTGGAGCGGCTGAGGCTGCAGGCCCATTTCAGGGTGATGTCGAGTTTATCGGCGGTGATGGCGGGTTCGGCTGACTCGGCGAGGACGGTGAGGCTTTTGAGGCTGAAGCCGATGGCCTCGGTGGCGAGGCGGAGTTCCCGGGCGGACTGGGGGTCGTATTCGCCGATCATGTGAAGCGCGAGGGCTCGGGCGGCGACGGTGTCGTTGTTGAGAGCGGGGAGGATGAGCGGGAGCAGGAACGAGAGGGCGAGGTCGAATGCGGCGGCTGGGAGGGTGGCGGAGGGCGGCATCAGGTAGGACATGGGGTGGGGCTCTTGTTGCTAAAATGTTCTCCCGCGGTGGATAGGATGTTTGTCGGGAGAATGCAAGCGTATTTTCCTATGAACTGGGCAGGTAGGGTGCCGGGTCTTTCCGGACTGAAGTTGGAACCGCAAGCCGCGGGTGGCCGGGACAAGCCCGGCCACGACGATGATAGTCCCTAGTGCGTGCTGCGTACCAGGCCGCCGGGGAGAGCGCCGGTGGCCTCGCCGTTACGGTAGGTGATCTGGCCGGCTTTTACCGCTGCGACATAGCCACGGGCCTTCTGCAACAGGCGCCTGCCGCCGGCCGGCAGGTCGGTGACCATTTTCGGACGATCCAGCCCGAGGTTGGCGAAGTCGATGACGTTGACGTCGGCTTTCATGCCGGGGGCGAGGATGCCCCGGTCGTGCAGTCCGGCGAAGCGGGCGGGCTCCCGGGTCTGGCGGCGGACGAGGTCGTGCAGCGGCATTTTGTCGGCGCCCCGGTCGCGGCCCCAGTAGCTGAACAGGAAGGTGGGGAATGATCCGTCGGAGATGAAGGCAACGTGGGCGCCGCCGTCGCTGAGGCCGGGAATGACGTGGTCGCGGCTGTACATTTCCTTTACGCCTTCCAGGTCGTAGTTGGCGTAGTTGACCAGGGCGGCGAAGATGAAGCCGCGGCCTTCGTCCTCGATCAGGATGTCGTAGGCGACTTGTTGCGGCGTGCGCCCCTCCCGAGCGGCTATGGCGGTGATGGAGTCGGAGCGGGCGGGGGTGTAGTTCAGGGGATCGGTGAAGCGGAACATACGCTCAAAACCGATACGGTTGAGTAGCGACCAGGTGTTGAACTCGGTGGGGTCTTCGGTGACGATTTTGGCGCGGATTTCCGGGTCGCGCATGGCGGTGAGGCGCTGCGGCAGGGGCAGGCCGGCGATGGAGCGATAGGTGCGGGTGCCGGCGAAGGGGTTCTGGCTGCCGGTGAGTCCGAGAAGGGCGCCGATCGGGCGGGGTGGGGCGACGCAGCGGATGGGGAGGCCGTCGGCGGCAGCCTGGGACGAGAGTTCCAGAAGGTCCTTCCAGGCGGTGGTGCGGTCGTGGCGCTGGGTCAGCGAGAAGACCAAGGGCCGGCCGCTGGCCTGCATGATGCGGCGGACCATGGCGAACTCGGTGGCCGGGTCCGGGGTATTCCAGTCGGAGGTCATTTCGATGAAGCCCTTGCCGGCGTCCTTCATGCCCATGGCGATGCCCATCAGTTCGGCTTCCTGGGCGCGCAGGGTGGGCGTGGCGTCTCCGGCCAGGGTTTTGTGAGCGATGGTGCGGGAGGTGGAGAAGCCGAAGGCGCCGGCGCGGACGGCATCGGCGGTGATTTCGCGCATCTGCTGGATGTCGGCCTGGTTGGCGTCCTCCAGGTTCAGCGCTCGGTCGCCCATGACGTAGACGCGCATGGGGGCGTGGGGGAGGAGCGCGCAGAAGTCGATGTCGTGGTTGCGGCGTTCGAGGGCCGTGAGGTAGTCGGAGAAGCTTTCCCAGCTCCAGTCGAGGCCTTCATGGAGGCAGGGGCCGGGGATGTCCTCGACCCCTTCCATGAGCGCAATGACGGCATCCTGGGTGTTCTTGCGGACCGGGGCGAAGCCGACGCCGCAGTTGCCCATGACGACGGTGGTGACGCCGTGCCAGGAGGAGGGGGCGAGTTGGGAGTCCCACATCGCCTGGCCGTCGTAGTGGGTGTGGATGTCGATGAAGCCGGGGGTGACGGCGAGGCCGGCGGCGTCGATTTCCTCCTTGCCGCGGCTGGCGATCTTGCCGATTTCGGCGATTTTGCCGTCGCTGATTGCGATGTCGCCCTGGTAGGGCAGGCCGCCGTTGCCGTCCATGATGTCGCCGCCCCGGATGACGATGTCGTACATGTTCTGGTTCCCTGTCGAAGTTGGCGGCGATGTTCGGCCGAGTGGCTATGGTAGGCAAGTGTATGGGGGCGCGAAGGGCCGATCTCGCGGCGATTGGCGAAGTTGTTATTGAAACGATCGGACGGAGATTGGCCGATTGCAGTGTCGTGTCGCCTGAGCGGGCGCCGCCCTCCATTGTCAGTTGCTGATGGGGAACGCATCCTATGGCCGTGGAGGGAGCGGCCGTCATGAACGATACGGTGGATGTGCTGATCATTGGCGCGGGTGCGTCGGGCGCGGCCATGGCCTGGAGCCTGGCGGACACGAAGATGCGCATCGTTTGCCTGGAGCAAGGCGGCTGGATGAACCCGGCGGCGTATCCGAGCACCGGGCGGGACTGGGAGGCTCGGGCGTTTGGTGATTACTCGCCAAGCCCGAATATTCGTGGGCGGCCCGAGGATTATCCGATCAATGATAGCAACTCGCCGATCAAGGTGGTGAATTTTAACGGCGTGGGCGGCGGTACGATCATGTATACGGCGCATTTTCCGCGCCTGCATCCGTCGGACTTCCGCGTCCGCAGCCTGGATGGCGTGGCGGATGACTGGCCGATCGACTATGCGACGCTGGCGCCGTTCTTTGCCGAGAATGACCGGATGATGGGGGTGTCGGGGTTGGCGGGCGATCCGGGGGTGCCGCCTCGGGAGCCGCCGATGCCTCCGTTGCCGCTTGGGCGGTCAGGGACGCGGCTGGGGACGGCGATGAACGGGCTGGGGTGGCACTGGTGGCCGTCAGACACCACCGTGGCGACTGAGGATTACGAGGGGCGGGCGCGCTGCATCAATCTTGGCCATTGCACCCCCGCCTGCGCGCAGGGGGCCAAGGCGAGCACCGACATCACCTACTGGCCGGCGGCGCGGCGGGCGGGGGTCGAGGTGCGGACTCGATTGCCGGGTACGGGAGATCACGACGAACGCGGCGGGCATGGCCTCGGGCGTGGTTTATTACGATGCCGATGGTGTCGAGCAGTTCCAGCCGGCGGAGGTGGTGGTGCTGGCCTGCAATGGGATTGGGACGCCTCGGCTGCTGTTGAACTCGGCGTCGGGGCGGTTTCCGAATGGGCTGGCCAATTCCAGCGGGCTGGTGGGCAAGAACCTGATGTTTCATCCGTACGCGCAGGTCTACGGGTTTGTGGACGAGCCGACGGACAGCAACCGAGCGCCGCCGACGTGCCTGTGGAGCAAGGAGTTTTACGAGACGGATCGGTCGCGGGGGTTTTTGCGGGGCTACACGATCCAGTTCAACCGGGGCGCCGGTCCGATCGCCGAGGCGGTCATGAGCGAGGGAAAAGGGCTGTTGCCGTGGGGCAAGGACCACCATGCGGTGTTCCGTCGGCTGAATGGCCACCGGATCGCCATGTCAGCGATCTGCGAAGACCTGCCGGAGGCGCATAACCGAGTCACGCTCGACCCTGTGCTGAAGGACAGCCATGGCATTCCGGCGCCGCGGGTCGATTACACGATCGGGGAGAATACGGCGCGCATGATGGAGCATGGCATCGCCCGGGCGCGGGAGATCCTGGCTGAGGCGGGGGCGACAGATGTCTGCGTCAACAGCCCGATTCTTTATGGCGGGTGGCACCTGCTGGGTACCGCACGGATGGGGGATGATCCGGAACGGTCGGTGGTGAATTCGTGGGGCCGGACGCATGATGTGAAGAACCTGTTCATCATCGACGGCAGTTTGTTTGTTACGTCTGGCGGGGTGAACCCGACGTCGACGATTCAGGCGCTCGCGCTGTATATCGCTGACCAGATGAAGCAGCGGCTGGCGACGTTGTTCGATTGAACGTCAGTTGCCTCGTTCGAAGCCGGGGCGGGGGACGAGGCTCATGAGCATGTGCTCGAAGCCGCCGTCGACGATGATTTCCTGGCCGTTGACGTAGCCGGCGCGGTCGCTGGCGAGGAACAGCGCGACCTGGGCCATGTCGTCGGGGGTGGCGACGCGGCCCAACGGCACGGCCTTGGAGCGGCGTTCGGTGACGGTGGGATCCTGGTAGAAGGATTCGCTCATGGGGGTGCGCACCATGCCGGGGCTGATGACGTTGCTGCGGATGCCGTGCGGGCCCCATTCGACGGCGAGTTGGGCGGAGAGCATCAGGACGCCGGCTTTGCTGACGCTGTAAGCGCCGGAGAAGCCTTGGGCGTTGGTGCCGGCGATGGAGGCGGTGTGGACGATCGCGCCGTGGCCTCGTTCAATCATGGCTCTGCCGAAGGCCTGGGCGCAGAGCAGGTAGCCGGTCAGGTTGACTGAGAGCAGCAGGTTCCAGTCCGCCAGCGATACGGTGGCGAGGGGGCCGGGGCGGAGGACGCCGGCGTTGTTGATCAGGATGTCGGCGGGGCCGATCGCCCGGGAGGCTTGTTCGGCGGCGGCGACGCTGTCCGGGTCGGCGATGTCGCATTCCAGGGCGAGGGTTTTGGCGCCGGTGGGCTTCAGGGCCTCGGCGGTGGCGCGGCAGTTTTCGATGTTCCTGTCGAGAAGTACCGACCGCCGCGCCCGACTGGGCCATTCCGAGCGCGATGGCTCGTCCGATTCCTCCGCCGGCGCCGGTGACGATGCAGACCCGGTTCTGGAGGCCGAGCCAGTGGTCGGTTTGGGTGGGCATTGAACGGGTCCTTGCTGGAACGCGTTATTTACGGCTTCTGGCCTTCGGCCTTAGGCGATCACGGTTAGGGACCGACGTGAAATAGCCGCTCCAGTTGGCCCTCAGTAGCCTAACCCGGGCGTGGGAGGCGCAGGCACTTGACATAGCATGGTGTTGGCCCGGGCACCGAAAGTCGTGGATGGCCGCCCCAAGGACGGCCATGACAATGAGAGGGCCGTGCTCCCCGCCAAACGATATGGTTGTTCATGGTCATGCCCTCGTTTTTGATCGCGTGATTCACGCCTTCTGGCCTTCGGCCTTTGGCGATCACGCTTCAGACAATGAATTGTTTCGCGTGGGCGTCGTAGGCGTCGTAGCCGAGGGTGACGCGCAGTTCGGCTTGCGGCAGGGCGCTGGCGGCGGCGTTTTCGCCGGCGGCGAGGGCGGCGAGGCCGGCTTTCATTCCGGCTGCGGCGGGGGAGAGCATGCCGGTGGGGAAGGTGCCGATCTTGAAGCCGAGTGCGGTGGCCTGGGCCTGGGTTGGGGTTGCGCGGGCGCCTCCGGGCGACAGGACGGCGAAGGACGGGCGGCCGGCGGCGGCCTTGATCGCGCGATGGATTTCCGCGTCGTCGGCGGGGGAGTCGAGGAAGAGGATGTCAGCGCCTTCTTCGACGTACATCTCGATGCGGGCGACGGCTTCGTCGATGCCTTGGGTGGGGCGGCAATCGGTGCGGGCGAGGATGAGGATGCCGGATTCCTTCGCGGCCTGGACGGCGGCGCGGATTTTCATGCGCGCTTCCGCCCGGGGCAGGCAGGGCTTGCCGGCGGCGGTCAGGGCGCGGGGGGTGATCTTGTCCTCGATCAGGATGGCGGCGGCGCCGGCGCGGCCGTAGGCGTGGACGGTTCGTTGCACATTCATCGGGTTGCCGTAGCCGTGGTCGCCGTCGGCGAGGACCAGGGTTTCGGGCGCGGCGCCGTGGACCATGTTGAAGGAGTCGAACATCTCGGCGAAGGAAATCAGATCGAGGTCGGGGCCGCCGAGGCGGCTGGCGGCGACACAGGAGCCCGACAGGAACGCGGTCTGGAAGCCGGCGGCGGCGGACAGCTTGGCGGAGAGGCCGTCCCAGACGGCGGGCATGACGACGAGGCCGGGTTCCTTCAGCAGCGCGCGCAGGCGGTCGGGCGGGGTCATGGCGTTTCCTCTGTGGTGTTGGTGGTAGTCGTAGAGGGGGTGGCCGCTTCCGCCAAGAGGTGGGTCAGGTGGGAGCCATGCCTTTGCCGGTGAGTTCCTTGATGGCCTGGGGGTTCTTGGACAGGTGGGTCAGGCCCATGCCGCGCAGGACGTTGGGCGCCTTGGAGAACTGGATGTTGTCGTAGCCGACGATTTCGAACCGGTTGCCCCAGGGATCGCGGAAGTCGAGGAACGGGCCGGGGATCGTTTCGACGTTGGCCGCGACGAGGGCCTGGCGGACGGCTTCCTTGTCGTCGACGACGAGGCCGAAATGGCGGCCGTCGTCGGGCGGCTGGCGGCGGCCTTGCTGCAGGGCGATGAACTGGTCGCCGAGATCGATGAAGGCCATCGTTTCGCTTCTGCCGCGGAGGGTGAATTCGAACAGGCTTGCGTAGAAGGCGAGGGCTTGGTCGAGGTCGCCGACTTCGAGGGCGATGTGGTTGAAGCCTATGGCGCGGGCTTTGTTCATTGTGTCCTCCTGGTGTTGGTGTTCGCTTAGGTGGGGATTGGGTTGGCGGGTTCCAGGGCGTGGATTGACGTTGGGGGCGGGCGTTCCTAGCGTCGTGGGGCGTTTCATAAGAGGGGGGTCAATCCATGCGGGCAGCGGTATTCCATCAGGCGCATCAGCCGATGACGATCGAGACGCTGGAGGTGGCCAAGCCGGCGGCGCATGAGGTGCTGCTGGACACGGCCTATGCCGGGTTGTGTCACAGCGACCTGCACTTCATGGAGGGGCTTTATCCGATGCCGACGCCTTGCGTGCTGGGGCACGAGTCCTCGGGCGTGGTGGCGGCGGTCGGCAGCGAGGTGACTTATGTGAAGCCGGGCGACCGGGTCATTACTTGCACGTCGGTGTTCTGTGGGGTTTGCGAGTATTGCAACTCGGGGCGGCCGCAGCTTTGCAATAATGTGGCGGTGAAGATGCCTCCGGGTGTGGCGAAGCGGCTGTTCTGGAAGGGACAGCCGATCGTGCAGTGCTTCAATCTGTCGTCGTTCGCCGAGCAGTTGCTGGTGCATGAGAACGCGGTGGTGAAGATCGCCGATGAGATTCCGTTGAATATCGCGTGCCTGGTGGGGTGCGGGGTCATTACGGGAGCGGGCGCGGTGCTGAACACGGCGAAGGTGCCGGCGGGTGCGACGGTGGCGGTGTTCGGGTGCGGCGGGATCGGGCTGTCGGCGGTGAACGGGGCGGCGATGGCGGGGGCGGACCGGATCATCGCGATCGATACGCTGTCGTCGAAGTTGGATGTCGCCAAGCAGATGGGTGCGACGGATGTGATCAACGCGAGCAATGTCGATCCGGTGGAGGCGATCAAGGATCTGACAGGCGGCGGCGTGGAGTATTCGTTCGAGGCTGTGGGATTGAAGAAGACGGCGGAGCAGAGTTTCCAGTGTTTGCGGGCTGGGGGGACGGCGACGATTATCGGCATGGTGCCGTTCGGGATGAAGATCGAACTGCATGGTTATGATTTCTTGCGGGAGCGGAAGATTCAGGGGTCTTCGATGGGGAGTAACCGGTTCCGGTTCGACATGCCGAAGCTGCTGAATGCTTGGCGGAAGGGGGAGTTGAAGCTGGATCATCTGATCTCCAGCCATATCAAGTTGGAGGAGATCAATGAGGGGTATGAGAAGCTGAAGGGGGGCGAAGTGCTGCGGCAGCTGATTGATTTTGGGGTGGCGAAGTAGGGGGCTGGGGGTCGCCGTTCCGGATTCTTGTGGTGGGTGCGCAACTCCCGCCGCGCACGCTATTGTGGAAGCGAAATCGGAAGACCATTTGTAGCCGAATGCGAATGGGCATATGTCTACCGCCGCGGTCTAAAAGCAGATGTAAGTCGGGTCTGTATAAGCGGCCTGCACCGACACGAAACGATGTAGCCCGGTCTCGCATTTGCGGTTAAGAAGAAATTTATGGGTGAGGCCCCTGCGGAGCAGATTGGAACACGCGCGAATATGACGGGACATAAATGAGCTTTATGCCAAACTCGGCAATTGCCGATATGCTCGGTTTGCTAACGCGGCAACCGTCAGTTTGATACAACCGACCCTGCCCCCTAATCATCGTCATCGTCGGCGGCGGTCGGCTGAACTGGCACAATGAACCAAGTTTTTGGATCGGCCGGAGGCGCACCGAGACTTGGCTGCTTGCCGGTCACTTTCAATTTTTGCAGTGGTGAGTGAATGTTCACTACCGCGTGAGGCCAATTGTGCCCGCATGGTATCAAATCGTTCGGCGGTGGTAGCAGGCCGGTAGGCTCGGTTCGTGACATCAATATGAAGCGAAACGTTACTTTGGAGCCGAGCGACGCCGCGTGCCTCTTCAGCAGACGCCAGCGACTAACCTTGCTGCTGATTTGCTTATTGGTGAAGTAGCCGAAGGCCTTGACCTCAACTAAGATCAACGTTGTATCAACTACGATCAATAGGTCGGCGTCTTCCTGATTTCGCTCTATGAGCCAACGGACCGGAAAATTTGACGAGTCGTTTGTCTGCCCAACGCCGATTGTCTGCTTGCCGTGATGCCAAAGTGAGAGTGCGCCAGCGATCCAGTTCAGATGATAATCAGTTGCCCACCATGCGTCGCAAGGTATTTTTAATCCATTGAGCGCAGTTTCAATTCGTTTCCGAAAGTCGTTGCTAAGCGAAAGCGGTTCAAACGGGGTATGTCCCAAAGCATCCCGGATGAGGAGATTGCGTTCCTTGCGATTAAAACGGTCTAGGATTTCAGTCAAACTGTTCAAGTCCTCACACCTTCTGCCGCATTGCCTGTCCCTCTTAAACGGGCTGCCTTGCCAAAGGTTGCTCCTGATTAAGGGTGCGAAAGTGGGCGGCTCAGAGTGTCGGCAAAAAAGCAAATTTGTTGGGCTTTCGAACGTCGTTGCCCTGCGGGGACTAAGCGTTCGACCGCTGCTCGAGCGGTCGAAAGTGGTCAGGCGGCTTGCTCTGCCGTGACAGGATGAGGATGACCAGCTTCCGGGCGCCAGCCGAAGGCGGGGGCGACTTCCTGCGCGACCAGTTCGATCGAGCGGAGGATCAGCGGGTGCGGCGGGTCGATCGAGTGGACCTGGACGGCGAGGTCCGTGACCCTCGAAGAAGTCTTGTCGGCGGTCAGGGAAGAAACGACATCGGCGGGGGTGCCGACATGGACGTCGAACGCCTTGATGATATCGGCCAGGGTGTCGCCCGTGCATCCGGTGGCCTCGTTCGATGAACCGGCGCAGCCTGGGTGCGCAGGCCGATATCCGCGAGGCGCAGGGCCTCGGCTCGGGAGTCGGCGACGAAGACGCTGCGGGAGCCGACGATGCGGGGCGGCGCGTCCGGGTGGCAGAGCGGCGAGATAGGCGTCGATGATCGGGTCCTGCAGGTCCGCCAGCGTGGCGTCGGGGGTTTCGAGCGGCCTCGGCTGGGTGCGGGACAGCATCAGTCCGTCCCCTGCCGCTGCCGGCCCGGGCGCCGCCGGCGACGGAGAATGTGGCTTGCCAGAGGCGTTGGCGAGCCCGGGTGGTTGCGGATACAGGGTGTCGCCGCCGGGGACCGGGTCGCCGGTCAGGGCCGCGCGGAGCCGGGCGAGGTTGTCGAGGAAGAGGTCGGTGCGGTCGTCGTTGGCAAGTTCGAAGCCGGCGAAAGCGGTGGGATTGCCGCCGTTGCCGACGCCGAGTTCGAGGCGGCCGTTGCTGATCAGGTCGAGGACGATGGCGTCCTCGGCGACCCGGACCGGGAGTTCCAGCGGCAGGGTGATGATGCCGGTGCCGAGACGGATGCGTTTCGTCTGTGCGGCGACGTGGCCGAGGAAGACGAAGGGGGATGGCAGGCCGCCCTCGTGTTCATGGAAGTGGTGCTGGGCGACCCAGGCGGCGTCGTAGCCTTGGGCCTCGGCGTGGGCGATCTGTTCGGCGGCCAGACGGTAGCGCTCCGCCGCCGGGGCGGCGTCGAGCAGGCGGGTGAAGAAGGCGAGGCGCTGGATGCGCGGAGTGGCGGTCATTGGGGGATGGTAGGGCCGCGGCGGGGGTGGCTTCAACGGGGCGTCGGCGGTTGGGGTCATGCCGGCCCGTTCGCGCCCTTACGGAACAACCGTTCCAGCGGCCGCGCGGTGGAGGCTGGTGTTACTGCTGTGGTGAGCACCGCAGGGCGGGGGGGGTGAGCGAACCCGACGATGACGGCGATCGTAGCCATTACTGGTACCGGTCAGTCGGTTTGCCGGCGGGCGGTGGCGTTAACGCGCTGGGCGGTGACCTGGCTGGGATCGGACGGCGGCGTTGGGGCCGCCCTATCCGCACGAGGCGTTCGAGGCGCGGCAGGCGGCCTCAAAGCCTTCCGAGATGAATTCCGGGCGTTTGTAGAGGCCCTTCATCCAGCTGGCGACCATGCAAAGTTCCTCGAGCTTTACGATCTCATCCAGGGTGGTGGCAGGGAAGCGCAACTGGAAGCACTCGGCGATGATGGCAAGAAGGGCTTCCACCTGCTCGATCATGAGGCCGCAATCGCTCTCCAGCACGGCTGAGCGGGTCAGGATGGATTCGTCGACCTCGTACTCGTCGCGGATGAGTTTCACGATCCAGCGGAACATGTTCATCCAGTTCTTCACGTCGTCTGTCGGCCGTGACATCGCGCGTGCCTTGGACCCCTCGGGTTCATTCTCGATCAGTGTGGCACGCAACTGGTGAAGAACTGGTGAAGCCGGCACACAGGCGTGCGCGGCTGTCGCCGGGCTTTCCATGCGGCCCCGCCGGAGCGACAATCGGATCATGCCGCTTCAGCCTCACACCCGCGCCGTTAAAGTATCCTCCCAGACCAGGCTGACGGCGGTCATCGTCGCCAGCGCGCTGTTCATGCAGAACCTCGATTCGACGGTGATCGCGACGGCGCTGCCGACGATGGCGCGGTCGTTCGGCTACGACCCGGTGCGGATGAATGTCGCGCTGACGTCATACCTGCTCAGCCTGACGGTGTTCATCCCGGCCAGCGGGTGGGTCGCCGACCGGTATGGCACGCGGAACGTGTTCAGAGCGGCGATCATCGTGTTCACCATCGGGTCGATCCTGTGCGGGCTGTCGGATGGACTGGTCGAGCTTGTGGCGGCGCGAGTATTTCAGGGCCTGGGGGGCGCGATGATGGTGCCGGTCGGGCGGCTGCTGCTGCTGCGCACGGCGGCAAAGACCGAGCTGGTGGCGGCGATGGCATGGCTGACGATGCCGGCGCTGCTGGGGCCGGTGGTCGGGCCTCCGGTCGGCGGGTTCATCGTGACGTATTTCAGCTGGCGGTGGACGTTCTTTATCAACATCCCGGTGGGGATCGTCGGGTTGATCGCCGTTTCCATCTTCATCAAGGATTTCCGGGAAACGCCGAGGGGCGGCTTCGACCTGCGTGGCCTGGTGCTGTCCGGCGTGGCGCTGTCGTGTTTCATGTTCGGGCTGGAGACGGCGGGGCGCGGCGTCGTGTCCCGGGGCTTGACCGAGGCGATGATTGCCGCAGGGGTGGCCGCCGCGTTTGTCTATTTTCTTCATGCGCGGCGGACGGCGGCTCCGCTGCTGGACTTCACGCTGATGCGGCTGCCCTGCTTCGGGCTGTCGTTCACGGCGATGATGCTGTTCCGGACGGGTATCGGCGCGATTCCGTTCCTGCTGCCGATGATGCTGCAGGTCGGGTTCGGGAACTCGGCCGCGCAGAGCGGATTGATTACGTTCGCAAGCTCCGCTGGGGCGCTGGTGATGAAGCCGGGCGCGCAGTATGCGCTGCGGATGTTCGGGTTTCGCAACACGTTGATCTGGAACGGCGTGCTGTCCGGCTTCATGCTGATCGCCTGCGCGGCATTCCGGCCCACCTGGCCCGCCGCGGGCATCTACGCGGTGCTGCTGGTTGGCGGCTTCCTGCGGTCGCTGCAGTTCACCGCTTATAACACGCTGGCGTATGGCGACGTGCCTCGGCCGCAGATGAGCGCGGCGACCAGCCTTTACACCGCGGGGCAGCAGCTTGCCGCGACGATTGGCGTCTCGGTCGGCGCTTTGGCGCTGGAGGTGGCCCGGACAATGTCCGGCCACGCCACGCCGGAGACGTCCGATTTCAGCGCGGCGTTCGTTGTTGTCGGGCTGATGTCGCTGGCCGCCGCGCCGATCGCGGTTTTGATGCCGCTGAGCGCCGGGGACGATCTGACAGGACGGCACGTGCCCGAACCGGCTTCTGTGGCCGCCGGGGCGACGCCGGTGGCCGCGCCGCGCGCCGGGGAGTAACCGCCAACAGGAGGAAGCAAAATGGCCGAAGGCTCCGGAATTCGCGAGGTCGCCTGGCTCGACTGCCCCGGCGGGGGGCAGATCGTTATTGACGGAAGCTTCGCCTATATCGGTCACATGGATGCGCCGCATGGCACCTCGGTGGTTGATATCGCCGACCCGGCGCATCCGAAGATCGTCGCGTCGTTTGAGATTCCGCCTGGGCTGCACTCGCACAAGGTCCGCGTTGCCAACGACATCATGGTCGTCAACCGGGAGCGGGCCCGGGGGGAGAAACCGGCGGACGATTTCGTCGGGCTGCGGATCTTCGATGTGTCCAATCCCCGCGCGCCGCGGGATATCTGCCACTGGGCGTGCGACGGGACCGGGGTGCACCGGTTCACCTTCGACGGGCGTTATGCCTATATCTCGGCTGAGTTCGACGGGTATGTCGGCACGATTGTTGTCATCCTTGACCTGGTTGATCCGACGAAGCCGGAGGAGGTCGGCAGGTGGCATATGCCGGGGCAGTGGACCGCGGGCGGTGAAACTCCGACATGGAAAGGCCGGGGGCATCGGTGCCACCACCCGATCCGCCGCGGCGACCGGCTTTACGTCAGTTATTGGTATGGCGGCGGGGTGATCCTGGACATCAGCGACATGAGCAGGCCGAAATTTATCTCCGGCCTGGACTGGTCGCCTCCATTTGGTTGGCCAACCCATAGCCTGGTGCCGATCGACCAGACGATCGCGGGACACAAATGGATGCTGGTGGCGGACGAGCATGTGCAGCCGCTGGATCCGGCGCTGTCGCCGATGCTGCCGGCGGCGCTGTGGATGGTCGATATCACCGACGAGACCCGGCCGGTTCCGGTCAGCAGTTTCCAGTTGCCGGAGCTTGTGGGCGTCGAGAGCCCGCTGATGACGGCGTGCCATCAACCGGTGGAGACGGTGCGGGGGACCGAGGTTCCGGCGGCGTGGTTCGCCAGCGGATTGCGGGTGATCGACATCGCCAATCCGCTGGCGATGAAGCAGGTCGCGTGGTGGATGCCGGACGTGCCGTCGGGGGCGAAGCGGGTTTGCAGCAACGATGTCTACGAGGACGGCAAGGGCCTGATCTTCCTGATCGACCGGAACCGCGGGCTGTCGATCCTGGAGCGGATTTAGTCGTGTGATCCCTTCACCGAAGCATCATAAACCGGTAATCGTACCGTAACGCGGCGGCTTTAACGGCTGCGGGTCAATTCACGACGGGAAACAGTCCATGCTCCGCCGCACCCTTCTTGCTGCCCCTATTGTGCTTGCCGCCGGGTCCGCCCGGTCGGCCGAGAAGACCAAGATCGTATGGTGGCACGCGATGACGGCCACGCTGGCGGACGAGGTCAAGCGGATCACCGATGGGTTCAATGCGAGCCAGGATTCGATCGAGATCCAGCCGATCTACAAGGGTGGCTATGCCGACACGCTGACGGCGACGATCGCGGCGAGCCGAGCGGGTCAGGCGCCGCATCTGGTGCAGGTGTTCGAGGTTGGGACGGGGACGATGCTCGCCGCCGGGAAAGCGACGAAGCAGATCTGGGTCCTGGCGCAGGAGACCGGGCTGCCGATCGATCCGAAGGCGTATATTCCGGCCGTGCGCGGCTACTACAGCCTGGCGGACGGGCGGATGGCGTCGATGCCGTTCAACTCGTCCACCGCGGTGATGTGGATCAACAAGGACGCGTTCCGTAAGGCCGGGCTGGATCCTGACAAGGCGCCGGCGACCTGGCAGGAGGTGCGCAAGGCAGCCGATGCGATCAAGGCGAAGGGCGCCGCGGCGGTGCCGATGACCACGTCGTGGCCGACCTGGATTCAACTGGAACAGTATAGCGCGCTGCACAACCTGCCGTTCGCGAGCAAGGAGGACGGGTTCCTTGGGCTGGACGCGGAGTTGCTGTTCAACAGTCCCGCCCACGTCAAGCACATCGACCGGCTGCTGCAGATGTCGAAGGAAGGAACCTTCAAGTACGGCGGGCGTGACAGCGCCGCCGACCCGATGACGGTATCGGGGGAGGCGGCGATCTCGTTCAACTCCTCGGGCATGCGCGGGAACCTGGTCAAGAGCGCCAAGTATGACTGGGCGGAGGCTTACCTGCCGTATGATCCGGAGATCATTGCGAAGCCGGAGAACTCGATCATCGGGGGCGCGAGTCTATGGGTGATGACGGCGCCGGACCGGACGCCGGAGGAATACAAGGCGGTGGCGACGTTCCTGCGGTATATCGGCAAGCCGGAGGTCGATGCGACCTGGGCGCAGAACACCGGCTATGTGCCGGTGACGCTGGCCGGATACGATCTGTCGAAGCAGCAGGGGTTCTATGCCAAGAACGTCGGCGCGGACATTCCGGTGGAGCAACTCACGCGCGGGAGCCTGACCCCGAATACGCGGGGGCTGCGGCTGGGCCGGTTACCGGAAATCCGCAACATCATCGAGGAGGAACTGGAGAAGGCGCTGCAGGGCGGCCAGACGGCGAAACAGGCGCTGGATGTCGCGGTCACGCGGGGCAACAAGGTGCTGCGCGACTTCGAAAGGTCCGTCAAAGCCTGACAGCATGGACCGCCGGACGGTCTTCAACGGTCGCCTGCTGCCGGTGCTGCTGCTGCTGCCTCAGCTTCTGCTGACGGCTTTCTTTTTCTACTGGCCGGCTGGACAGGCGATCTGGTTCAGCCTGAACAGCCAGGATGCTTTTGGACAGGGCACGGTGTTTGTCGGCCTGGCGAATTTTTCGGAGCTGTTCGCCGACCCGCTCTACCGGGATTCGATTGTGCGGACCGTGCTGTTCTGCCTGTCGGTCAGTGTCGCGTCGATGTCGCTGGCACTGGGGCTGGCGGTGTTCGCGGACCGGGTGATTGCCGGGCGGACGATTTACCGGACGTTGCTGATCTGGCCGTACGCGATCGCGCCGGCGATGTCGGCGGTGCTGTTCCTGTTCGTGCTTAATCCCCGGGTCGGGTTGCTTGGGCGGTGGCTGAACCATCACGGGATCGCGTGGGATTATACGCTGAATGGCGGGCAGGCGATGCTGTTGGTGGTGTCTGCCAGTGCGTGGAAGCAGGTCAGCTACAACTTCATCTTTTTCCTGGCGGGATTGCAATCGATTCCACGGCCGGTGATCGAGGCGGCGAGAATGGACGGTGCCCGCGGGTGGCGCAGGTTCCGCACGATTACTGTTCCGTTGCTTGGACCCACCATGATGTTCCTGCTTGTCGTCAACATCGTCTACGCCGCGTTCGACACGTTCGGGACGATCTACGCGCTGACCCAGGGCGGGCCGGGCAAGGACACCGAAACGCTGGTGATCAAGGTGTTCCGTGACGGGATGATCAATCAGGATCTGGGGTCGTCGTCCGCGCAATCGGTGGTGCTGATGCTGGGCGTCATCGCCGTTACGGCCGTGCAGTTCCGTTTCCTGGACAGAAGGACGGCACGGTGAGGAACGGTCCCGACTATCTGGCGCATGCCGTGCTGATCCTGGGCGTCATGCTGTTCGCGCTGCCGGTCTGGCTGGTGTTCGCGGGGTCGACGCAGGATTCCGATGCCATCATGCGCGGCGACCTGTCGCTGCTGCCCGATCTTTCGAACCTGTCCGTCTACGCTCGGGTGCTGACAAAGGGGACGATGGGGACGGAACCGGTCTGGCACATGCTGCTGGTCTCCCTGGGCATGGCGCTGGCGATTGCCGCCGGCAAGATCGTCATCTCCATCCTGTCGGCTTATGCGGTGGTGTTTTTCCGGTTTCCGTTTCGCAAGACTGCCTTCTGGCTGATCTTCATCACCCTGATGCTGCCGGTCGAGGTTCGCATCATTCCCACCTATGCCGTGATGTCGGACTTCCATTTGATCAACAGCTTTACGGGGCTGTGGGTGCCGCTGATCGCCTCGGCCACCGCGACGCTGCTGTTCCGGCAGATCTTCACCGCGATCCCGGACGAACTGGTGGAGGCGGCGCGGATCGACGGGGCCGGCCCGCTGCGGTTTCTGCGCGACATCGTGCTGCCGGTTTCGGCGGCCAACATCGCGGCGCTGTTCGTGATCCTGTTCGTCTATGGGTGGAACCAGTATCTTTGGCCGTTACTGGTGGCGACCGATCCTGGCCTGGACACCATCGTCATTGGCATCGTCAAGATGATCGGGGAGGAGACCCAGACAGACTGGGCCGCGGTGATGGCGACGACCGTGCTTGCTCTGCTGCCGCCGGTGATCGTCGTTGTATTGATGCAACGCTGGTTCGTCGCCGGGCTGATCGAGGCCGAGAAGTAGATGGCGACGCTGGAGATCGCCGGCCTGCGCAAGAGTTTCGGCGCCACCGAGGTGCTGCGGCGGATCGACCTGTCGCTGAACGACGGCGAGATGCTGGTGATCGTGGGTGCCTCGGGCTGCGGCAAGTCCACGCTGCTGCGGCTGGTCGCCGGGCTGGAGACGCCGACGGCTGGACGGATCACCATCGGCGGGCGGGATGTCGGTGCGCTGGACCCGTCGGAGCGCGACATTGCGATGGTGTTCCAGAATTATGCGCTGTATCCGCACATGTCGGTGTTCGACAACATGGCGTATGGGCTGCGAATTCGCGGACTGTCGCGCGGGGATATCTCGCGACGGGTCGAGGAGGCGGCTGGCCTGTTGGGGATTGATCAACTGCTATCTCGGAAGCCTCGGCAATTGTCGGGAGGGCAGCGGCAGCGCGTGGCGATGGGGCGGGCGATTGTCCGGGAGCCGAAACTGTTTTTGTTCGACGAGCCGCTGTCGAATCTTGACGCCAAGCTTCGGGTGCAGATGCGGGCGGAGATCCGCCGTCTGCAGCGGCGCCTGGGCGTGACCAGTCTTTACGTTACGCATGATCAGGTGGAGGCGATGACGCTGGGCGACCGGTTGCTGATCCTGAATGAGGGGCGGCCGGCGCAACTCGCGACCCCGATGGAGGTGTTCGAGCGTCCGGCCGATCTTTACGTCGCGGGCTTCGTGGGGTCGCCTACGATGAATTTTCTGCCGGGGCGACTGGTGCACGACGGGACCGCGGTGCAACTGGACGCGGGGCCGCTTGTTCCGATGAAGGGGCGGCGTGCCGGGGAGCGCGTCACGCTGGGTATTCGTCCCGAACACCTGATCCTCGGCGTCCCTGGCTTGACCCTGATGGTCGATCTGGTCGAACCACTCGGGTCCGAAACGTTGGTGCATGGACGGATCGCCGGCCGTGATGGGGACGCGATCACGGTCAAAGTACCTGGCGTGGCCGCGTCCGCGGATACGGTCACGGTGTCCGTGCAAGCCGGTCAGGCGCATGTCTTTGATGCCGGGACGGGGAAGCGGATCGATCCAGTGACGTAGAGGTGCGCCCATGGCCGGCGCGCCTGCGAGCCGAAAGAGGCCTCCCGTTCGGAATCATCGTGCCTTTCCTCCACTCGGTGCCGAGATTTCCGACCTCGCGCGAATCATCGCATCTCGCAACGTGTTCATCCTTGGCTATGCGTCATGTGGATGACCGATTGGTCTGGACTTCAGTGGACGAAGAACGGCCCAAACCTTTGGCGACGCTGACGCGGATGCTTGAACATGCCGATAAGTGATCTGAAACCGACCCAGGGCTTCGCCCAGAATTGACCCCTGCGGCTTTCCCCGGCAAGACAAACGAAACCAGGAGGGAACCTCATGCTGGCAGAAGCCGACAACATCCTGCTGACCCGCACCGGTCCGGACACGCCGATGGGCGATCTGTTCCGCCGCTTCTGGCATCCGGTTGTGCTCAGCGCCGAACTTCCGGAGCCGGATGGGCCGCCGCTGCGGCTGCGGGTCCTGGGGGAGGACCTGCGCGCTTTCCGGGCCACGGATGGGACTGTCGGGCTGGTGTCGCCGCGCTGTCCGCATCGCGGTGCCGACCTGTTTTTTGGCCGAAACGAGGAAGGCGGTATCCGCTGCGCCTATCATGGCTGGAAATTCGCCGTCGATGGGCGCTGCCTCGCGCTGCCGACAATGGACCCGGGGCCGGCCCGTGATCGCGCGGAACAGAATATCCGGCTGCTGTCATATCCGACGCGGGAAGCGGGCGGCTTCGTCTGGGCGTATCTTGGCCCGCGGGAGGCTATGCCGAAGCCGCCGGAGCTGGAATTCACCACCCTGCCGGCGTCTCATGTTTTCGTTTCGAAGAAGCTGCAGCAGTGCAACTGGGCGCAGGCGTGCGAGGGCGGACTGGACACCGCGCACTTCTCGTTCCTGCACATGGCGCTGTCGGACGCCGAGGATGTCACCGCACGCCTGCTGACGAAGGTCTCGTCCAACACCGACACGGTCCGGTGGATGCGCGATGACGGGGCGCCGCGCTTCAGCATCGCCGACCATCCCGCCGGTCTTGTCCTCGGCGCTGCCCGGCGCGGCGATCCCGGCGACACCTACTGGCGGATCAGCCAGTTCCTGATGCCCAACCACGGGCTGGCACCCAACGCCTTCCCTGGCGAGAACTATCATGGGCAGTGCTGGGTGCCGATCGATGACACCTCGTGCTGGATCCACAATTACACCTGGAATCCGGAGCGGCCGCTGACGCCGGCCGAACGTTCCCGGTTTGCCGGCGGGTCCGGCATCCATGCCCAGGTCGATGCCGACTACATCCCGATCCGGCGGCGCGAGAACGACTACCTGATCGACCGGGTAAAACAGAAGACCGAGAGCTACACCGGGATCGAGGGCGTGTCGGAGCAGGATGCCTGCATCCAGGACAGCCAGGGGCTGATCGCCGACCGCACGCAGGAGCATCTAGGTCCGACGGACATGGGCGTGATCCGTTTTCGCCGGCTGATCCTGCAAGCGGTGCAGGCGCTGCAGAACGGCGCGCCGCCCGGGGCAGTCTCGCATCCCGAGGCCTATCGCGTGCGTGGCGGCGGGGCTGTCGCTCCGGCGGACCAACCGCTGGCCGAGGTCATGCGCGCGCGTTTCGGGCATGAGCATGGTCTTTGTCCGGCGTTCAGCGCGCGGCAAATGGCATCGGCATGAACGGCCGCGCCGCGTTGCCTTGCAGCCACGCCGTGGTTCGTTTCGGGCGGCAAATCGCGTATCCCGGCCTCCGGCGTCCTTGACACCCGTCCCCCCCGTGGGTAGCAAGCCCCCGCCTTCCGGCACGGGTGTTGCCAGGAGCAAGCATGGCTAAGGAAACGGGTGGTTCGGATCCCTCATTCGAGGATCGTCTGAAAGCCGCCCGGCGCAAACAGGGCCTTGATGCCCCGCCCGAGAGACCGCTGGATGACCAGGGTCCCCTGGGCGGTTCGCCATGGGGTATCGGTTTGCGGGTGGGGGTCGAACTGGTTGCCGCCATGGTCGTGGCGGTGGCTATCGGCTACGGGCTGGATCGCCTGTTCGGCACGACGCCGATCCTGACAGCCGTGTTTGTGCCCTTGGGTGGTGCGGCGGGCGTACTGAATCTTTGGCGTATGTTTACGCCGAAAAGTTGAGGGTGGGGGGCAGGCAGCGTGGCGGCCGAGGGTAGCAGCAGCATCGACGCGCTGGGTCAGTTCCAGCTTCATACCACCCTGGGTCCGCTTGGCGCTTCGGTGAATTTCACCCAGTCCAACCTGATGATGATCGTCGCCGGCCTCGCCGTTCTGGCGCTGCTGTATTACGGCATGAAGCCCCGCGCGATGGTGCCGGGCCGCCTGCAGTCAGCCGCCGAACTCGGCTACGAAACCATCATGTCGATGTGCACGGAGCAGATCGGGCATGAGGGGAAAAAGTTTTTCCCGTTTGTGTTCACGCTGTTCTTTTTCATTCTGTTCGGCAATCTGCTGGGCGTCTTCCCGCTGTTTTTCACCTTCACCAGCCACATCATGGTGACACTGGCGCTGTCGCTGCTGGTGTTCGTCCTGGTAACAGTGGTCGGCCTGCGGACGCATGGCCTGCACTGGTTCAGCTACTTCGTGCCGGAGGGTATCCCGAAACTGCTGGCGCCGCTGATGGTGCTGATCGAGGTCATTTCCTACCTCTCGCGAATCATCTCGCTGTCGGTTCGTCTGTTCGCCAACATGATGGCCGGCCACGTGATGCTGGAGGTTTTTGGCTCCTTCATCGTGATGCTGGGCGGCATCGGCCTGCTGGGTTATTTCCCGGCGGCGCTGTCGCTTGGCGTCAATACGCTCCTGATCGGTTTCGAACTGCTTGTCGCGACCCTTCAGGCCTATGTCTTTGCGGTGCTGACCTGCATCTATCTGCACGACGCGGTTCACCTGCACTGATCCCATTCCTCAACCATTGAACAAGCGGGTGGGATTGCCCACGCGCGCGACCGGATAAACGAAAGGAAACCGGACTATGGACGTTGCTTCCGCGAAGATGCTGGGTGCCGGCATTGCCATGATCGCTCTCGCCGGAGTCGGCATCGGCATGGGCACGATCTTTGGTTCACTCGTCTCCAGCGTGGCGCGCAACCCCGCCGCCCGCGACCGCGTGTTCGGCCTCGCGATCCTGGGCTTCGCGCTGACGGAAGCTGTCGCGTTGTACGCACTGGTTATCGCCTTCATCATTCTGTTCGTCTGACAAGGGCGGACGGGCGGATGTCCGCGAAGGCACAGGCCCGTCCGGCACGCGCCATGAAGAATCTCCGCCGGATTGTTCCGTTGGCACTCGCTGCCCTGCCGCTGATGCCGGTGGCGGCGAGCGCTCAGGGCATGCCTCAGCTGAACTTCTCGACGCCGCTGACCATCAGCCAGGTGGTGTGGGGCGCGATCATCTTCGTGGTGCTTTATCTTCTGCTGTCGCGGCAGGGCCTGCCGCTGGTGGCCTCGGTGCTGGAGGAACGGGCCGGCCATATTGGCCGTGATCTGGAGGGTGCCAGGGAAGCCAAGTCGCGCGCCGACGCGGGGCTGGCCGAGGCGGCCGAAGCAACGGCCAAGGCCCGGGCGGAAGCCCAGGCGGCGATCAGCGCGTCGCTGGATGAGGCCAAGAAGGCGGTTGCCGCACAGTCCGAGACGCTCAACGCACGGCTGGAAGCACGGCTTCAGGATGCCGAGGCACAGATCGCCCAGGCGCGTGCCGCTGCGATGGGCGCGCTGCGGCAGGTCTCGACCGAGACCGCCGCGGACGTCATCACGCGCCTGACCGGCGCCGCGCCCGACACCGCTCGGTTGGACAGCGCCATTGGGTCGGCGATGTCAGCCCGCCGCGCTGCCTGACCAGGAGAAGCCGTCATGGAACATGGAGCCGGTTTCTTTGGCGACCCGAAAATGTGGGTCGTTCTGGCGTTCATTCTGTTTTTCGTTTTGTTTGGCCGCAAGCTATGGGCTGCGCTGGCGGGTATTCTGGATGCCCGTGCAGTCGCGGTCAAAGCTGAGCTGGAGGAGGCATCACGGCTGCGCCGCGAAGCCGAGGCGATGCTGCGGGATGCCGAAAAGCAGCGTGCCGATGCGCTGAGCGATGCGCAGAAGATGATCGAGGGCGCCCGCAGCGAGGCTGCGCGACTTGCCGCTGAAACGACTGCCGAAGCCGAGGCTGCCGCCAGGCGGCGCGAGCAGATGGCGATGGACCGGATTGCTGCCGCCGAAAAGGCCGCTGTCGACGAGGTTCGGCTTGCGGCGGCCGACATTGCGACCGTGGCCGCGCGGCAGGTTATCGCCGAGGGGTTGAGCGCGGAGGCAGCGTCCTCGCTGGTCGATCAGGCGATTGCTCAGTTGCCGAGCGCGCTGGCTGCCCGACGGGCGGCGTAGAAGGGGTCAGGCTGGGGATTGCTTCGGTGGTCCCCGGGGGGGCTGGCCGCGCATGACTTGTCGCGTGCGTTGGGACCGGGGTGTTCTTGATTTGCCGGTCCAGCCATCATGGACAAAGGCGAATATCGGAAGCCTGTGACGATCCGGGCACCGCAATTCGTGGATGGCCGGCACAAGGCCGGCCATGACGGGATGGTGCGGTGCTCCGCGTCAGACGTACGGTTGCCAGGCGGGCCGGCTACGAGCCGGATCGGCAACAAACCGGATCGATTGCCAGCAGGGTTGGTTATCAGCAGGGTTGGTTACCAGCAGGGTTGGTTTACCAGCAGGGTTGGTTACCAGAAGGATTGGTTACCAGCAGATTCGGTTACCAGAATATTTCGTTAACAGAAATATCGATTGCCAGAGGATTGGTCGCCAGAACGGTCGGTCGTTTGACCGCGGGTGCTAGGCAAATCCGGCCATCAGGTAATTGACGCTCATATCGCGAGAGGTCCGCCATTGGCCGGTCAGCGGTTGCATGACCAGGCCGGTGCTTTGCCCAACGCGCAGGCCGGCCGAGCGCATGGTGGTAGCGAGTTCGGCCGGGGTGATGAACGCCTTCCAGTCGTGAGTGCCGACCGGCAGCATCCGCATCACATATTCCGCGCCGACCTTGGCCATTAGCCAGGACTGCCGGGTCCGGTTCAGGGTTGACACGACCAGCACCCCTTCTGGCGCCAGCAGCCGCGCCAGTACACGAACGAAGGCGGCGGGATCGGGGACATGCTCGATCACTTCCAGCGCGGTCACGACCGGGAAGCGCAGACCCTCGATCACCAGGTCCTCGGCCACGGCTTCCCGGTAGGCCAGGCGCAGATTCTGGCCTTCGGCGTGCGCCTTGGCGGCTTCGATCGCCTCGCCGGCCGCGTCGATACCCAGCACGTCGTAGCCAAGCTTTGCCAGGGCCTCCGCGGCGAGGCCGGCGCCGCAGCCGACATCCAGAAGACGTCCGCGACCAGCGCCTCCGGCGATGCGGTCGATCCATTCAACGCGGGTTGGGTTCATCTGGTGCAGCGGCCGCATCGGGCCGCGCGGGTCCCACCAGCGCGATGCCAGCCGGTCGAACTTATTAACCTCCGCCGCTGAAACCGTGTTGCTGGTCATGGTTGCTCCTGCCGCCGCTCGCCAGTATGTGTGCGCCCGCACCGCAATCTGGCAACCATTCATGGCTCGTATCGTGATGAAATTCGGCGGCACATCCGTCGCCGACCTCGACCGTATCCGCAACGTCGGCGCCCGCGTGAAGCGGGAGGTGGAGCACGGCAATCAGGTCGCGGTCGTGGTATCAGCCATGTCCGGCGTCACCAACCAGCTGGTCAAGTGGTGCACCGAGCTGTCGCCGATGCACGATGCCCGGGAGTACGACGCGGTGGTGGCGACCGGAGAGCAGGTCACCTCCGGACTTCTGGCGATCTGCCTGCAGGAGCTGGGCGTTGATGCCCGGTCCTGGCAAGGCTGGCAGATCCCGCTGCGCACCGATACCGCACACGGCAAGGCTCGGATCCAGGATATCGCCGGGTCGGAGCTGGTGCGCCGCATGGAAACCGGACAGGTCGCCGTGGTGGCGGGGTTCCAGGGGATCGCCGTGGATAACCGCATTACCACGCTGGGCCGCGGCGGCTCCGACACCTCGGCCGTGGCGCTGGCCGCGGCGCTGAAGGCGGATCGCTGCGATATTTATACGGATGTGGATGGCGTTTACACGACCGACCCGCGTATCGTACCGAAGGCCAGGAAGCTGGCCAAGATCGCGTACGAGGAAATGCTCGAGCTCGCCTCGGTGGGGGCGAAGGTGCTGCAAACCCGCAGCGTCGAGCTGGCGATGAACGAGCGCGTGCGGGTGCGGGTGTTGTCCAGTTTCCAGGACGCTCAGCCCGGGGAAGACACCGGAACGCTGGTGGTGGATGAGGACGAGATCGTGGAAAAAGAAACTGTCTCCGGGATCGCCTATTCCCGTGACGAGGCAAAGATTACCGTCCGCCGCGTGCCGGACCGGCCGGGCATCGCGGCTGCGATCTTTGGCGCGATGGCGGACCAGAACGTCAACGTGGACATGATCGTGCAGAATATCTCGGCTGACGGCACCACCGACATGACGTTCACGGTTGGGAAGGCGGATTTGCCGCGCGCGCGGACTGCGCTGGCCGATTTGCGCGCCGTGATCAACTACGGTGAGCTGATGGAAGATCCGGATGTCGCGAAGATCAGTGTGGTGGGGGTTGGCATGCGCAGCCACGCCGGCGTCGCCAGCACGATGTTCAGCGCGCTGGCGGACAAGGCCATCAACATCCAGGTGATTTCCACCAGCGAGATCAAGGTCAGCGTGCTGATTGCCGCCGAGTATACCGAACTGGCCGTTCGCGCCCTGCATACCGCGTACGGCCTCGATGCCGTCTGATATCCAAGTGGCGACGCCGGTCGATCCGGACCGGGCGTACCTGGACCAGTTGTGGCAACGCGGCACCGCGTTCCTGGGATGCGAGGTTGCCATCCTGGGCGGGGCGATGAGCTGGGTGAGCGAAAAGAACCTGGTGGCGGCGATTTCAAATGCCGGCGGGTTCGGGGTGATCGCCTGCGGCGCGATGACGCCTGACATGCTGGCGGAGCAGATCGCCGGGACTCAGGCGCTGACCGACAGGCCGTTCGGGGTGAACCTGATCACCATGCATCCGCAGTTGGATGAGCTGATCAAGGTGACGCTGGATGCCAAAGTCGGCCATGTGGTGCTGGCCGGCGGGATTCCGCCCGGTACCGCCGTGCGCGCGGTCAAGGACGGCGGCGCGAAACTGATCGCCTTCGCCCCGGCGCTTTCTCTGGCCAAGCGCCTGGTGCGGTTCGGCGCCGATGCGATTGTCATTGAGGGTTCGGAGGCCGGCGGGCATATCGGACCCGTTTCGTTGACGGTACTGGCGCAGGAGATCCTGCCGCATCTTCGCGACGTGCCGGTATTCGTCGCCGGCGGGCTGGGGCGGGGGGAGGCGATCCTGTCCTATCTGGAAATGGGCGCCTCCGGCGTTCAGCTTGGCACGATGTTCGCCGCGGCAACCGAATCCATTGCCCATCCGCTGTTCAAGAAGGCCTTTATCCGCGCGAGCGCACGGGATGCAATGCCGTCGGTGGAGCTTGACCCCCGGCTGCCGGTGATCCCGGTGCGCGGATTGGTGAACCAGGGGACCAAGAAATTCTTCGAACACCAGGCGGAGACCCGGGACAGGCTGGTCGCTGGGGAACTGACGAAGGAAGAGGCGCAACTGGCCGTCGAACGGTTCTGGGCGGGTGCGCTGCGCCGGGCGGTGATCGAGGGCGATGTGGAGACAGGGTCGGTCATGGCCGGGCAGTCGGTGGGGATGGTAACGGCCGAGAAGCCGGTGGCCGCGATTATTCAGGAGCTGGTCGATCAGGCGACCGGGGCGCTGGCAAAGCGCCGGGGTTTCACCTCGGACCCCGACCAAGGGGCGGCGCCCCTTGGATCCCCACCAAGGGACTAGTCCCTTGGAACCCGTTCATTCGGTTGGAGTGAGGAGCGGGCTGACGGCGGTGTTTCCAATCGCGCGCAAGCCCCCTCGTTACTTCAACCAAAACATCGCGACGTCCAGGGCTCGGTCCTGGCGCAAGGTCCAGGGAGCGCGCTGCCCTGTGGCGGCGTTCCGGGGCGGAGCCCCGTCGCCTGTGACCGGCCCCCGTCGCCTGCTCGCACGGCTCCGGGATCTTCGGGCGCACGGCGAGGCGCCGTTGTCGGCGCTGGTCCGTCTTGTCAGTTCCGAGCTGGTCAGCGAAGTCTGCTCCGTCTACGTGCAGCGGCCTGGCGATATCCTGGAACTGGCGGCAACCGAAGGGCTGAACGCGGATTCCGTGGGGCGGACGCGGTTGCGGGTCGGTGAAGGTATCGTTGGGCTTTGCGCCGCCACCGGCACGGTCATGAACCTGCCCGACGCCCAGAATCATCCTGCCTTCGCCTACCGCCCGGAGACCGGCGAGGAGCCGTTCGCCTCCATGCTGGCGGTTCCGGTTCGCCGGTCCGGCCACATCCTGGGCGTGCTTGTCGTGCAAAATCGCACGCCCCGGCACTTCACGGCGGAGGAAGTGGACGACCTGGAAACCGTGGCGATGCTGCTGGTTGACGTGCTGCCGGACAGCGGCGCGACGGGCGGCTCGCCCGAGGGTCTGGGGGGAACCGTCCCGCGCCTTTTCACGGGCACGGTCCTGATGAACGGGCTTGCGGTCGGTCCGGTTGTGCTGCTGCGGCCCATGCGCAAGCAGATCAAGCTGCTCGCCGACGATCCGCGTGCCGAACAGCTTCGGCTGGACCAGGCGGTGGACCGGATGCAGCGCGGGCTGGACGATCTGTTCGCTGAAGTTCCGTCCAACGGCCGCGCCGCGGATGTGACCGCATCGCGCGAGGTGCTGGAGGCTTATCGTCTGGTCGCCTCCGACGCCGGCTGGCTGCGGCGGGTCGCGGAGGTCATTCGGGGCGGGATGACCGCTGAGGCCGCGGTTCAGCGCGTCGCGACCGACCTGCATGACCGGATGCGGCGTATCAGCGACGCGTATCTGCGTGAGCGGCTGGCGGACATGGAGGATCTGGCGAACCGGCTGCTGACGGCGCTGACCGGGGAAACCGAAGCGCCGCCACCGCCCGAGAACGCCATACTGGTGGCTCGCCGCCTGGGTCCGGCCGAACTGCTGGACTGGCATAGCCGCGGGATCGCCGGCGTGGCGATCGAGGAGGCGAGCCCGGCCGGGCACGCCGCGATCTTGGCCCGAGCGCTGGGGGTGCCGGCGATTGGCGGACTGCGGGGGATGCTGGACAGCGCCGAACCTGGCGATCAGGCGGTGGTTGACGCCGACGAGGGGAACTTCATCCTCCGCCCCGAACTGGAGGTCCGGCAGGCCTACGCCCGGGCGCGTGAGGCGCGGGGGATCAAGTTCGCAGGACTGGCGGTGCTGCGCGACCGTCCGGCGGTGACCGCGGACGGTGTCCGGATCAACCTGATGCTGAATATTGGCCTGGCGCTGGAACTGCCGCAGCTTGACCGCACCGGCGCGGATGGGATCGGCTTGTTCCGGACCGAGATTGCCATGATGGCGCGCGGGCTGATCACCGACATCGCTGAACAGGCCTCATTGTATGCTCGGGTTCTGGATCAGGCGGGTAGCCGGCCGGTGCTGTTCCGCACGCTCGATCTGGGGGCGGACAAGCTGTTGCCCGGGACAGTCGTTGACGAGGAAAATCCGGCGATGGGATGGCGGTCGCTGCGGGTTGGGCTGGATCGTCCGGCGATCCTGCGGCGCCAGTTGCGCGGCCTGCTGCTGGCGGCGGGCGGCCGGGACCTGTCGGTGATGTTCCCGATGGTGGCGACCGTTGCGGAATTCAAGGCGGCGAAGGCGCTGCTGGTGGCGGAGGCGAAGCGGGTGCGCCCGTCGCCGAACCGGCTGCACGTCGGCACGATGCTGGAGATCCCGGCGTTTGCTGTGGCAGATGCCGGAGTTGCTGAAGGAGGCCGATTTCGTGTCGATCGGCACGAACGATCTTGTGCAGTTTCTGTACGCGGCGGATCGCGGCACGCCATCCCTGTACGAGCGATATGACTTTCTGTCGCAGCCGGTGATGGACATCCTGGAGGCGGTGGTTGCCGCGGGGACCGCGGCGGGGGTCCCGATCTCGGTCTGCGGCGAGGCTGCTTCGCACCCCCTGGAGGCGTTGGTGCTGGCTGCGCTGGGGATCACCAGCCTGTCCATGCCGGCGAGTGCGATCCTGCCAATGAAGGCGATGTTCGCCAACCTGGACCTGGGAGCGTTTCGGCGCGTCCTGGCGACCATACGGCGCGGGGGTGGGACGGGCATGCGGGAGTCAATCGCGGCGTGGGCGCGTGAGCAGGCTTTGTTGTCGTGATGGGTGCGAAATGCCGACTAGAAGCGAGCGGCGCCACACAACCAGGGCGGGTGCTCCTGGACCGCATCCGCGATTGGTGCGACTCTGCCACAATGAAATCGATTTCGCCCGAGCGGCGTAAGACAATTCAAAGATGGCCACGAAACGAGACCCATGGCCCATTGGCAAAAACTTTCCGTGTGGTCTAAAAACCGCCCGCCATATCGCGATGGGTGTAGGGTCCGGGATGGCGGGTTTCTCCAACAGGTGGTCGCGATCGGACGGGGCCGGCGGTGCTTCACGAACACATGTCCAAACTGGCTGAACGTCGGGGAATGATGTCGGTTGTGACGCCCCTGCCCTCCGATGCCCCTGAGGCCCAGCGTTCGGGTGCGGATTTGCGCACGGCGCGGGAGCGGCTGGGCTGGTCGCTGGAAGATATTGCCGCCGGTCTGCATATCCGTCTGTGCCATCTGGAAGCGCTGGAGGAAGGCCGCATCACGCTGTTGCCGGGCAACGCCTATGCTGTCGGCTATGTGCGAAGCTACGCCAGAGCGCTTGGCCTCGACGCCGAAGAGATGGTCCGCCGTTTCAAGAACGAGGCAGCGGAAGTCGGACGGCGGACAGAACTGCTGTTTCCCGTTCCCATGCCTGATCGCGGCTTGCCCGCCGGGGCGGTGATGCTGCTGGGTCTGGTGCTGTCGATCGGCGCTTATGTCGGCTGGTATCACCTGTCCGGCGAGGGGCGGTTACCGGCGGAGGCCGTGACAGCCATTCCGGAACGGCTGGCGCCTCTGGCTCAGCAGGCGTTGCCGCCGGTGAAGCCGGTCGCGGTCGCGGAAGCGCCGATGGCGGCGGTCCCGCATCCCGCAGCCGAAGCGCAGGCTGTCCAGGCGGACCCGGCCCCGCCGGTCGCATCGATTTCCCCGACCTCTGCTGCCGCGGCATTGATCCGGGACCCGGCCCCGGCTCAGCCAGCCGCTCCGGCAGCCGATGAGAGCCGTATCCTGTTGCGGGCCAGCGCCGATGCCTGGCTGCAGGTGAAGGACCGCAGCGGCACGATTCTGCTGAACCGGGTGCTGAAAGCCGGCGAAACCTGGCCGGTGCCTCCCCAGGATAATCTGGTGCTGACGACCGGTAATGCCGGTGGCACTGAGATCGTCATTGACGGGGTCACGGCCCCTTCGCTTGGCGGGGCCGGCGCGGTGCGGCGCGATCTGCCATTGGATCCCGATGCACTGAAGGCGGGCAAGGTGCCGACGTCCGCTCCCGCGCTAGCGGCCGTGCGTGGCCGGCAGTAGCGGATCGCCGCGGTAGACCCCATACTACCGCCTGATCGGTTGACCGAAACGGGGCGCTGCTTCTGCTGCGCGCACCCGAACAGGAGAGTCGCATGAGCAGTTATCGCCCGTACCAGGAGATCGTCCGGCGCAAATCCCGCCGGGTTTATGTCGGCAAAGTGCCGGTGGGTGACGGTGCGCCGATCACCGTGCAGACCATGACGAACACGCTGACAACCGACGTCGCCGGCACGGTCGCGCAGATCAAGCGGGCCGAGGCGGCGGGAGTGGACATCGTTCGCGTTTCCTGCCCGGACCAGGAGAGCGCGCTGGCGCTGAAGGACATCGTCCGGCAGGTGGACGTGCCGATCGTTGCCGATATTCACTTCCATTATAAGCGAGCGCTTGAGGCCGCCGACAGTGGCGCGGCCTGCCTGCGGATCAATCCCGGGAATATCGGCAGCGATGAGCGGGTTCGCGAGGTGATCAAGGCGGCGCGGGACCATGGCTGCTCGATGCGGATCGGGGTGAATGCCGGGTCGCTGGAGAGGCACCTGCTGGAGAAATACGGCGAGCCGAACCCCGAAGCGCTGGTCGAGAGCGCGCTGTACCACGCCAATATCCTGCAGCAGCACGATTTTCATGATTTCAAGATCAGCGTGAAGGCCTCGGACGTGTTTTTGGCGGTGGCGGCCTATCAGCAGCTTGCCGAGGTGTGTGATCATCCGCTGCATATCGGCATTACCGAGGCCGGCGGGCGGCGGATGGGGACGGTGAAGTCCTCGATCGGGCTGGGGTCTTTGCTGTGGGCCGGGATCGGCGACACGCTGCGGGTGTCGCTGTCGGACGAGCCGGAGGAAGAGGTCCGGGTCGGCTGGGACATGCTGAAGACGCTGGGCATCCGCCATCGCGGGGTGAAAGTGATCTCCTGCCCGTCCTGCGCCCGGCAGGGGTTCAACGTGATTCAGACGGTGCAGACGCTGGAGGATCGGCTGGCGCATATCGAGACGCCACTGACGCTGTCGATCATCGGCTGCGTGGTGAATGGGCCGGGTGAGGCGCTGATGACGGATATCGGCGTGACCGGCGGCGGCAATGGGCGGCACATGGTTTACGCCGCGGGGAAGACAGACCACACGATCGAGGGTGCGTCGATGGTGGATCACATCGTGGAACTGGTCGAGGCAAAAGCGGCGGCGCTGAAGGCGGAGATGGAGGCGGAGAAGATCGCTGCGGAGTAAGACGAAATCGAAAGGGCCTGGCATGACCACTTCGGCGACATCGATCCGATTTGACGACGTGAGGATGTGGGTGGACCTCAGCGACGGCAGAACGATTGGCGTTTCGCTCGCCTGGTTTCCCCGGTTGTTAGATGCTTTGCCGGCGGAGCGCCTGCGATATCGGATCGGAGTGACAGGGACCGGTCTTCATTGGGAAGATTTGGATGAGGATGTCTCGGTTGAAGGGCCACTGGCTGGGCGGGGTGACATGACGGTCGGCCGATCGGTGGCAGCCTAGCTGGCTTGGCGGAACAGCCTGTGGCGCCAGTCGAGCCATCGACAATTGCTTTACATTCTGATTCGGGCTCAGCAGGTTCAATCACCCAGGTGATCGTGTTGGTGTTCCCGCTGCCGCGGTTTTGGATCGCGCGGCTGTTGTTGCCCACGACCTGGTTCATTCCCCTGCCCCCGGCTGTTGCCTCTTTTGACCAAGTCCCGCCGCACCGCGACAAGATTAGGCTGGGCCTCCATCATTTCGGTCGGGCGCAATGTAAGGGCGGCCTGCGCCGGCTTGGACGCTGGATTGCTCTCGACCGCCGCAAGGTTGGGGTGATCCGTCTCGTTCAAATTCCAGCGCAGCCACCCCACGACCTTGCTGGCGCCGTGCTTGGTCGAAGCCTCTCCCGCCGCGACGATCCCATGTGCGGCCACAAGCTCCACGATGTGCGTCGCGGTGTCCCGCGCGGGGTTCAAATCGGCACCATGCGTTGGGGTCCTCTTCCTGAGGAAGTCGGGTTCCTGAGGAAGTCGGGCGAACACGGGTGAGACCGGGTCCAGCAGCGCGACGTCCGGGTCGCGGCGCTGATGACGAAGCCTGTGGAACGGGCCCGCCGACCGGTGTGGCCGCATGACCGGCAGACATACCCTCCCGCCCCGCTCTGCATTATATAGGTGCCCTAAGCCTCAAGGACCCCCGCGTTTGACCGACCTGCAACCTGCCCGCGGCACCCACGACCTGATCGGAGAGGAA
This sequence comes from uncultured Pseudomonadota bacterium, assembly GCA_963819005.1. GTDB lineage: Bacteria > Pseudomonadota > Alphaproteobacteria > Acetobacterales > Acetobacteraceae > Rhodopila. The sequence goes on along the minus strand of CAWFUL010000015.1, from coordinate 156,364 downwards.
CAGCGCCGCTTCCATCATGTCGCTGACACCGCCCGTCGCATCGCCGCCGCGTACGGCTTCGACGAGTGGCAGACTCCGATCTTCGAGGACACCCGGGTCTTCTCCCGCACGTTGGGAGAGACGTCGGATGTCGTGACCAAGGAGATGTACACGTTCAGCGACCGCGGCGGGGACAGCGTCACGCTGCGGCCGGAAGGCACGGCCGGCGTGTGCAGGGCGCTGGTGACCAATGGGTTGACTCAGTCGCTGCCGCAGAAAGTCTTCTATGCGGGTCCGATGTTCCGTTACGAGCGGCCTCAGAAGGGCCGCTACCGGCAGTTTCACCAGATCGGGCTTGAGTTGATCGGGCCGGCCGAACCGCTGGCGGATGCGGAGGTCATTGCCTGCGGGTGGGATATTTTGAAGGCCCTGGCAGTCGCGGACACTACCGTCCTGGAGTTGAACACGCTGGGCGACAAGGAGTCGCGGCAGGCTTATCGCGATGCGCTGGTCGGCTATTTCACGGATCACCAGGGCGCGCTGTCGCAGGACAGCCTAAATCGGCTCGACCGCAACCCGATGCGCATCCTCGACAGCAAGGACGACGCGGATCGCCGCATCGTCGCCGGCGCCCCGACCATCGCGCCCTACCTGACCGAGTCCGCGAGAACTTTCTACGACAAGCTGAAGGACCACCTGACGGCCTTTGGCGTGCCGTTCCGGGAAAATCCTCGCATCGTCCGGGGGTTGGACTACTACGGCCACACGGCGTTCGAGTTCGTGACGACCAGCCTCGGCGCGCAGGGCACGGTCATGGCCGGGGGACGCTACGACGGGCTGGTGCAGGAGATGGGCGGTCCCGCGACACCCGCGGTTGGCTGGGCGGCCGGGATCGAGCGGCTGTCGATGCTGATGGATCAGGCCCCGCCAGCGCCTGCGCCGGTGGCGGTGATCCCGATCGGTGAGGCGGCCGAAGCCGCTGCCATTCCGATCCTGCAGGCCTTGCGGGGAGCGGGTGTTCGCGCCGAGATGGCATACCGCGGAAATCTCAAACGGCGGATGGAGCGGGCCAACAAGACCGGCGCCCGCGCAGCTGTTATTATTGGCGCCGATGACATCGCGGCCGGTGTCGCGCAGGTCAAGGACCTGGGAACCGGCACCCAAACAGCCGTCCCTCTGGATCAGATTGCCGAACATTTGTCATGAGCCTTGCCCTTAAACTTGATCGGATCGCCGCCCGAGCGGAGGAGCTGCGGGCGTTGTTGTCGGAAGGGATTTCCGGGGAGGCGTATGTCAAGGCCTCGAAGGAACTGTCGGACATCGAGCCCGTGGTTGCCCGCATCGGCGACCTGCGGGCCGCCGAACGGTCGCGGGAAGAAGCCGAATCCCTGCTGGCGGACCCGGAAATGAAGGACCTGGCGGAGCAGGAACTCTATACGCTGAAGGACCAGATCCCGGCGCTGGAGCACGAAATCCGCCTGGCTCTGTTGCCGAAGGACGAGGCGGACGCCCGCTCCGCCATCCTGGAAATCCGGCCCGCGGCCGGCGGTGATGAGGCTGGCCTGTTCGCGGCCGAACTGTTCGCGATGTACCAGAAATACTCCGAAGCCAAAGGCTGGCGGTTCGAGATCCTGGAATATGGCGACACCGGCCTGGGCGCGATCAAGGAAGCGACGGCCGAGATCACCGGCCGGAATGTTTTCGCTCGGCTGAAATATGAATCCGGGGTCCACCGGGTGCAGCGCGTGCCGGCGACGGAGAGCCAGGGGCGCATCCACACCTCCACCGTCACCGTCGCGGTGCTGCCGGAAGCCGAGGAGGTGGACGTGCAGATCGACGAATCGGATTTGCGGATCGACATCTACCGGGCCTCGGGAGCGGGTGGACAGCACGTCAACAAGACGGACAGCGCGGTGCGGATCACGCATATCCCCACGGGGATCGTCGTGGCGATGCAGGAGGAGCGCAGCCAGCACAAGAACCGCGCGAAGGCGATGAAGATATTGCGGGCGCGCATGTATGAGCAGCAGCGGGCGTCCCTGCATGCCGCGCGATCGGCGGACCGCAAGTCGCAGGTTGGCACCGGCGACCGCAGCGAACGTATCCGTACGTATAATTTTCCGCAGGGCCGGGTGTCCGACCACCGGATCAACCTGACGCTCTATAAGATCGATCGGGTGATGCAGGGTGACCTGGATGAGTTCGTCGACGCGCTGACCGCCGAGGACCAGGCCGCACGGCTGGCCGCGGAGGAGTGACGACGACCGTTGCGGACGCCCTGCGCTGCGGCGCTGTCCGGCTTGCCTGTGTCGCGGACAACCCGCGGCTGGAGGCGCGGCTACTGCTCGCCCATGCGCTGGGTGTCGGCCGCAACGATCTGATCCGCGATCCTGAGCGTTGGATCGACGGTGCGGGCTACCACGCCCTGCTGGCCCGCCGGGCGGCCCATGAGCCGATTGCCCTGATCCTCGGCACACGGGAGTTCTGGAGCCTGACGTTCGAAGTGTCGGCCGCCACGCTGATCCCGCGGCCGGATACGGAGACGGTGGTCGAGGACGCGATCGACGCGTTTGCCGGACGGACGCCCCCGAAACGCGTTCTGGACCTCGGCACCGGCACGGGCTGCCTTCTCCTGGCGTTGCTGCATGAGTTTCCGGGCGCGGTCGGCGTTGGCGTGGACCTTGAACCGGCGGCTGTTGCCCTGGCGAAGCGCAACGCCGCGCGGCTTGGTCTGGCTGATCGCGCCCTGATGGTGTGTTGTGATTGGACCAATCCTGTGTCGGGGCGCTTTGACCTGATTGTCTCCAACCCGCCTTATGTTGCCGACCCGGACATGGCGGCCCTGATGCCGGAGGTGGGCTGCTACGAGCCTCGTCTGGCCCTGGCGGCGGGTGTTGACGGTTGCGACGCCTACCGCACGCTGATCCCCCAATTGCGTCAGTTTTTGACTCCCAGCGGGGTTGCGGTCCTTGAACTCGGGGCGGGCCAGGCCGATCTGGTCGGCGGGCTGGCATGGAATCATGGCTTCCAGGTATCACTTCGTCCTGATCTGGCCGGAATACCCCGTGCGATCCGCCTTGCAGCCGACAAACGATGAAAAATTTGTTTGGCGCTACGCTGACAGGGGATTAAGTTACCGTAGATGGTTGGGAGCGCCGCGATGCGGATGCTGCCACGCGTGATGGGTTGAACCAGAGAACCCTCCGCGCGCCATCTTCAACGCCGATGGACCGTGGTTGACCACGCGGACGCCAAGGACGCGCAGATGCGCCCGACCGTTCTACAGGTCTGCCGATTTTGGGAAAGCACGACGGCATTAGTATGAACATGAAACGTATGCGCGGCCGCAACCATCGTCCAGGCGGTGGTGGCGGAGGAGGTGGCGGCGGCGCCGTACGCCATCACCCGGGCGGGGGGACGCCGCTCAACCGGAACCATGTGTTCGACAGCAACGGGCCGGAAGTCCGTATCCGGGGCACGGCGCAGCAGTTGTTCGAGAAGTATCTCCAACTAGGCCGTGATGCGACCAGCAGCGGCGACCGCGTCACCGCCGAGGGGTTCTTTCAGCATGCGGAGCACTACTTTCGCATCCTGAACGCGATGAACCAGGCTCAACAGCAGAACCAGCCGAACGGCCAGGGCGGAAATCCGCAGAGCAACCAGGGCAATCGCCGCAATTACCAGCAGGGCGAAGGCTTTCAGGGCAACGAGGACGGGTCATCCAACCAGGACGGCGACGACCAAGAACCTCGCGCGCCCGGTTTCGGCGATCAGCCAGAGGCTCGGGAAATTCCGATCGCGGCGGCTCCGCCGGAAGGTTGACGATTACCCGCTGCCTGCCAGGGCGGCGGACAAGGTTATGGCTTCCGGTCCGGCGATCAGGCCAAGGCGGATCAACAGGTCGATCAGGACCAGATTCACGTTGAACTTGAAGTCGTCGGTGGTTCGCACTGTCTCCAGCACGCGATCCATCGGCCATAGTTCGAAGGCCTCGACCTCCCCGTCGGCGGCTACGGGGATGAAATCGGCGGGCAGCATCAGATCGTAGCAGTGCAGCACGTCTCGCCGCAGGCCTTCGTGACGCTCCATTGCATAGCGCACGGTGCCGACTTCCCTGGCCTGTCCGGCCAGGGCCGGCGGGATGGAGGCTTCCTCGCCGGCCTCCTTGACCAGCGTTTCCATCGGCCCCAGCCCGGCGGAGATGCCGCCGGCGACGATGTGGTCGAGCTTGCCGGGGTCCAAGGCCTTGTTCATAGCGCGCCGAGCGACCCATAGGTGGAGGCCGTCCGGCCGGGAGACGAGGCCATTGATGTGCACGCCCTGGGCCTGGATGCCGAACGACGGCAGCGCGCCGCGGTCGATCTGGGACAGTGCCGGGCCGGAGGGGTCGGCGCGGACGTCGAATGCCTCTGACCGCCAGCGGAACATCCCCTGATCGGACAGTTGCCGAGCGATGGACGGCAGCGCTTCGGGCTGGGTCAGAGTCAGGCCGTTTGCGCCGCGCTGGAAAGCCGGGAAATTCTGCAACGCCGCCGCGATCGGGGACGAGGCCCATCCGATGCAAGCTCCGCCGATGGACAGGGCGCACCGATCGCCCGGAAGCCGGGCGTTGTTGCAGGCGCGCACATGACGCATGAAACCAGTCTCGTCAGTCATGGTGGCCCCGTGTCCGTCTTTCAAATTCATGAACATGATGCCACATGCGGGAAATGAGTTCGAAGACACGCCACACCCGCGCCGGCGGCGCTGCCGCCAACCCTGCAGGTGCAGCGGTCCAATCTGCAGACCGTGATCGCGTTCCTTCCTTATCTTTGGCCCGCAGGAAACGCCGGCGCGAAGGTTCGCGTGGTTATGGCGATCGCCTTCATGCTTCTGGCCAAGGTCGCCACGGTCTATGTCCCGCTGGTTTACGCCCGGCTGGTCGACACGCTGGCGCCCAAGGACGGCACCGCGATCGGGCTGGCGATTCCGGTCGCGCTGATCCTGGCCTATGGCGCGGCTCGCGTCAGTGCAGCGGGGTTTGGGGAGTTGCGCGATGCCTTGTTCGCGCCGGTCCAGCAGCGCGCCGTGCGGCAACTGGCGCTGCGCACCTTTCAGCATCTGCACGCGCTGAGCATGCGGTTCCACATGGACCGCCAGACCGGGGGCATGTCCCGCGTCATCGACCGTGGCGTTCTCGGCATGCAGTCGGTGCTGCGGCTGGCCGTCTTCAATGTCGTGCCGACCGCGCTGGAACTGGTCATGGTGACGGCCATCATCTGGCACATGTTCGACTGGCGCTATGCGGTGATTACTTGCCTCGCGGTCGTCCTGTACGTCGGGTTCACGACGTTCTTTGCCAGCCGCCGCAGCCGCTACCGCCGGACGATGAACGACACCGACAACGACGCCTCGACCAAGGCGCTGGACAGTCTGCTGAATTACGAGACGGTCAAATACTTCGGCAACGAGCGCCACGAGTCGGACCGTTACGACCATGCGCTTGCCCGTTACGAGCGGGCATCGGTTCGGGTGCAGGTTTCGCTGAACATCATGAACCTGGGCCAGGCGGCGATTATCGCCATCGGCCTGACCTTGATCATGCTGCTGGCCGCCACCGGCATGCGCGATGGCACGATGACCATCGGCAAGTTCGTTCTGGTCAACACCTACCTTATTCAGCTTTACCAGCCGCTGAACTTCCTCGGCATCGTCTACATGACCATCAAGCAGGGTCTGGTGGACATGGAGCAGATGTTCATCCTGCTGCGCGTCCAGCAGGAGGTCCGCGACAAACCAGGCGCCACGGCCCTGGTCGCGCATTTGTCCGAGGGTTCTGCCGGCGAGGTTCGGTTCGAGGACGTCCGCTTTGGCTACCAGCCGGAACGAACGATCCTGAAGGGCGTGAGCTTTACCATACCGGCGGGGCGCAAGCTGGCGGTCGTCGGCCACACAGGCGCCGGGAAGTCGACGCTCAGCCGCCTGCTGTTCCGGTTCTACGATGTCACCGGCGGCCGCATCCTGATCGACGGCCAGGACATCCGCGACGTGACTCAGGACAGCCTGCGGGCGGCCATCGGCGTGGTGCCCCAGGACACCGTGCTGTTCAACGACACGATTCGCTACAACATCGGTTATGGGCGCCCGTCCGCCACTCAGGCGGAGATCGAGCAGGCGGCCCGCATGGCCCAGGTGCACGAGTTCGTCATGAAGCTGCCGGACGGCTACGACACCCGCGTGGGCGAGCGCGGCCTTAAGTTGTCCGGCGGCGAGAAACAGCGCGTGGCGATCGCCCGCACCATCCTGAAGGACCCGCGCATCCTGATCCTGGATGAGGCGACCAGTGCGCTGGACAGCCGCACCGAACAGGATATCCAGTCCGCGCTGCGCGCGGTATCCCACCGCCGGACGACGCTGGTCATCGCCCACCGCCTGTCCACCGTGACCGACGCCGACGAGATCATTGTACTGCGCGACGGGGAGATCGCGGAACGGGGCCGGCACGCTCAACTGCTCGCCCAGAACGGCCTATATGCCCGGATGTGGGACCTGCAAGCCACTGAACAGGACCTGGAACCGGCTGACGCCAACTGAAGGACATCCGCCCAATGACCGAGGATCCAACCGCCCATCTCAGCCACGCCGGCGCCGTGGTGGACAAAGCCATCGAGTACATGATGGGTCAGGACATCGGCTCCCTGGCCATTGCATCGGCATTGCTGGGCGGCGCCATGGCCCTGCTGTCCCGCGGCATGTCCGACGACGCCATCATCGGCATCCTGAACAACGCGATCGCGTCCGTCCGGTCGGGCGAGCTGCGCCGGTCCGAATGACAGGGATCGGGCGGTGCGGTCCGCCCGGGGCGGCCTGCCTGGGAAGAATGGATTGTTCGCACTTCTGCTGGCCGATGCAGCGCTGGAGGCCGCAAAACGGGTCGCACCGTTGCCCAGTCTGCGTCTGAGGTGCGTGTATGGCTGGGCGACGGCGGCAAGACACAACATCTGCGGGTCATCATGGGTTGACCCGGGTTCTGGCGGAGGCGTTCATGGGTGAAACGATCAGTCCTTACGCGGGCAAGCCGATCGACCGGCGCAGGCTGGTGGATGTACCGCGCCTGGTAACGGCGTATTTCAGTGGCAAACCCGATCCGGCGATCCAGTCACAACGAGTGAGCTTCGGCACCTCCGGCCACCGCGGGTCCGCGCTGGATACCGCTTTCAACGAGGATCACATCCTTGCGATCGCACAGGCGATCTGCCTGCACCGCAAGGCGCAGGGGGTAACCGGACCGCTGTTCATCGGCATTGACACACACGCCTTGTCCTTCCCCGCCCTGACAAGTGCGCTGGAGGTCCTTGCCGCCAACGGCATCGAAACGATGCTTGATGAACATGGGGGATACACGCCGACCCCGGTCATTTCGCACGCCATTCTTTGCTACAACCGCGGCCGCACCAGCGGCCTGGCTGACGGCATCGTCATTACACCATCGCACAACCCGCCCGAAGATGGTGGCTTCAAGTATAACGGCCCGAACGGCGGCCCGGCGGATACCGATGTCACAAGCTGGATCGCCCGCACCGCGAACGAGTTGCTGGAGCAGAAGTTGGCCGGCGTGGCGCGCGTTCCCTATGACCGCGCGGTCCGCTCGGCACATGTGCATCGCCACGACTACATCACACCCTACATCGCGGACCTGCCGAACGTTGTGGACCTGGAGGCAATACGGGCATCTGGCGTAACGATCGGCATCGACCCGCTGGGCGGCGCGGCGGCGCAGTACTGCCACCCGCTGATCGAGCGTTACAAGCTGGCGGCGACGGTCGTCAACGATGCCATAGATCCAACGTTCCGGTTCATGACAGCCGATTGGGATGGCAAGATCAGGATGGATTGCTCGTCCCCCTATGCCATGACGGGCCTGATAGGCATGCGCGATCGCTTCGACGTGGCCTTCGCCAATGACACGGACGCTGACCGGCACGGGATCGTCACGCGGTCCGCCGGCCTGATGAACCCCAACCATTATCTGGCTGTCGCCATCGACTACCTATGGCGCAACCGGCCGAACTGGAGCAGCACCTGCGGCATCGGCAAAACGATTGTCAGCAGCGGTTTGATCGATCGCGTCGCCACGCGGCTATCCCGCGAACTTGTCGAAGTACCCGTCGGGTTCAAATGGTTTGTCTCCGGCTTATCAGATGGGTCGCTGGGCTTCGGTGGAGAGGAAAGCGCGGGCGCGTCGTTCCTGCGGCGTGACGGCTCAGTTTGGTCCACCGACAAGGACGGGATGATCCTGGGCCTGCTCGCCGCCGAGATCACCGCAAAGACCCAACAGGACCCTGGGCGCTACCACGAGAGCATCACACAGGCGCTGGGTGTGCCGTTCTATGAGCGGATCGATGCCCCGGCCACGCTGGAGCAACGGCGTCTGCTTGGTAAACTCACACCTTCCCAGGTCGGAATTACCGAACTCGCCGGGGAGCCTGTCAGCGCAACGCTGACCACAGCGCCAGGCAACGGCGCCCCGATTGGCGGCCTGAAGGTTGTTGCGTCCAGCGGCTGGTTTGCCGCCCGGCCGTCGGGCACAGAGGATGTCTACAAAATCTACGCGGAGAGCTTCCGCGGACAAGATCACCTGCGGCAAATTCAGCTTCAGGCGAAGGACGCCATCACGGGCGTGTTCGCTTCCGGGTAGGCGAAACGCACGCACTGCTCGATCAGGAACGCCGCATCCGGGGGCGCACGATGCCCAGGCCGTCCGTCACGCGGCGTTTCCCGCGGCGCTCCATGTTCTGGCCTACGCCTGCGCGAAGGACTTTCGCTGAATCTGGCGAAACCGGCCGCGGCAGGTATCAGTGTTGCGACACGGTACTCGCCGACCTTTGGTCCGTAAGTTTCCTGAGACTCTCGATTGCTTCCTCGTCGCCCAGCGCTTCAGCTTTTCGATACCATGCTTCTGCCGCGGCAGGGTCTGCTCTGAAGCCGCGCAAATTGTGGGCGGCGAGGAAAAAGGGATCGAAGGTCTGAGCGAGCTTGAACGCCGCGATGCCAACTCCGCCGTCGGCGGCCCGCTGATACAGCAGCCTGGACGCGGTGACGTCGTTCAGCTTGAGCATCGTGTCTCCGCGGTCAAGCAGCGTGCGCTGCACCGACAACGGCAAGGTTTGTGCCTGGGGCGGATCAGCCGGCTCCGGGTGCAGCCCGGCCGTGGTCGCCATTGCCGCTACTGGCGAGGAAGGCGCCTTGGCTGTCGCGAGACGCGTCGGCTCTGAGAAGTGGGGGGACGTCGCGCTGTCGGCGGCGGCCGGGCTATGTTGCTGGTTAGCTTGCGCGATCAGCGAATTGAGCGCGTCAAAGGCGGGTGTACTGGCGGCATCAGGCAGAACGACCGGCGGCGAGATGATATTACCGGAGCTGCCAAGCTCAGGGGGCGCCGGCACGCCCGCCGTGCTCTTCGTCTGATCCATGTCGGTGCGGTGATCACCCTGCTCAATCGCCGCAGTTGACGCCGTCAAGTCAGGCGCTGACGGCAGCGCGTCCTTTGCCTGGCTGCCACCAGAGCTCGTTGCGGCTACGTTGGCCGGGGGATCGCGCGCCCACGGCGCGTTGCTTTTCAGTTGCCGCAACAGCGCGTCAAACACCACGAGTTGTTCCGGCGTTGCCTGCTCCATGACATTGATCATCGAAAGGAAGGTTTCGCTGACGTTGTCGCCTGGTGGTGACACGGTATGTCCTGCCGCCATCTCGGCCTGAGCCCTGGCGAGGAGTTCCGCAAACCCCGGTTCATTGGCCGCAGCCAACGGCGGAGCGGCAAGCAGCATTCCTATGATGGAAATGCGACCGCAATAGGTCATGATGGGAAACCTCCGCATGATTGCCGTATCTGAAGGGCTTCTGCGCGTTGATATTTGGCAGCCGATAGTGCCCAGGCGCTCGCGCCGGTGCAAGAAGGGACCGATCTTCGAAAGATGCTCTGATCCCGCACCCGAACCGCCCGGCAAGTCTCCGCCGGCTACTGCCGGGTGCGAGCGACAAACCCACCCCGCAGGTTCCGCCAGCCACCCAAGCCGGACGCCGCTGTCGGGTTGGAAGGTTGTTACCTGGTTCGTCAGGTCATATAGGCGTGCGACTGCCGCACAGAACCGCGGCCGAAGCGCTCACGCCACCAATGGACTGTCCGCGACAACCCTTCGCGAAGAGATATCTCTGCGCGCCATCCCGCATCAGCCTGCAGCCGGCTGCTGTCCGCCAGCAGGGCGCGGACCTCAGACTTGGCTGGACGCAGTCTATGTTGCTGTCGTTCGACAGGTTTATGGCTATTCGTAAGAGATGATACCAGATCTATCACCTCGGCCACCGTAACGGCTTTGCCGCTGCCGGCGTTGTACGGTTGGCCGTACTCAACCGAAGTCAGCCAGACCGACTGCCAGGAAGGCAGAGACTGTGTCGTCGACAAACGTAAAATCGCGCACGGTGCCGATGTCTCCGAGCGCCAGCACCTGGCATTCGGGATCAAGTATCTGGCGGATGATCGTTGGAATGACGGCGCGTTCGCTCTGACGGGGACCGAATGTGTTGAATGGCCGGAGAATGGCCGCGGGCACGCCAAACGAACGAACGTAGGCCTCTACCATCATATCGGCGCCTATTTTGCTGGCCGAGTATGGTGACTGCCCCTGCAGTGGATGGCTCTCTGAAATTGGCATTGTCAGTGCCGACCCATATACCTCGCTTGTCGATGTCACGACGATCCGTTTCGTGCAATTCTCCTTTGCGGCTTCGAGGATATTCAGCGTGCCGATAATATTCGTTTCTACATAGGATCTTGCGGCAACATACGAGTAGGGGATCGAGATCAGCGCGGCCAGATGGAATACGATGTCATGACCGCCGGCAACGGCTCGAACGAATCCGGGATCTCGCACATCGCCCCGGACGAGCGACATGCGCTCTACCGCCGCGGCCGGAAGTTCATCGAGCCATCCATGACTATCGTAAGAATTGTACAAGCTCATTGCCGTTACATCAGCGCCAGCCGACGCGAGGCGTTCGGCGAGATGCGAGCCAATAAACCCATCAGCACCCGTTACGAGCACCCGTGCATTTCTATATGCTTCCATGTGCAGCATTGGCTTCACCCGACGCGCTTGTCTTGTAGTATCTGATCGAGTCCGATCATGGCGCGGGCCGCATTCGGACTTCCTGTCACTTGCGATGCGCCCGACAAACCCAGAACCGCAAGGCAACAACGCATAGCCCACGCATAATCGCTGCGCAGGGATCGCGAAGCGTAGTAAGCCATGTCGATGGCGGCCTTTGCGGGAAACAAGACCTCGCGGTAGAATTTTTCCGGATCCTGCCCCTCTGGATAGAGTGCGCTCTCATTTCTGAATAGCGCCTGTGCCGGGCCCAAAATCCCCGGACGATACCGCAGCAATTCGCGATAACGCTCGTTGAAGCAGTCCGCGAAGGCCAGCGATTCAGGCCGAGGGCCGACGATCGACATATCGCCGTTCACCACGTTCCACAGCTGCGGCAGTTCATCAAGTTTGGTGCGCTCCAGTATCCGTCCCACCCGGGTGAAACGCTGATCACCCTTCAGCGTGACAGCCGGGCCGTTGGCTGGAAGGTCGGTCCGGAATTTCCGAAACTTGTAGAGAACGAATTGACCGCCATGCCGTGCGAGCCTCGGCTGGCGGAACAGTATCGGAGTACCGTCCTCCAGGAAGATTGCCAGAACAATCAGCGTAAGCACCGGAAGCAGGAACATCAGCAGGAGAAAGGCAGCGACGCTGTCGAACCATCTGATGGCTCTTCCAGCCGATGAGGAAATGCCCGGGATGACTGCGCCTTTCTCGTCCACTGCTACTGCCTTTCCAAACAAGAAACCACGGCCAAAGTCTCCAGCAATACGGTCGATACCATGTCGACTTGTTGGGGCGTCAGCTTCGGATGGAGCGGCAAGGTCAGTTCCCGCTTGGCGAATTCCTCAGTGAAGGGCAGGGAAAAGCCCGGATGGTTCTCACGGTACCAGGTCAGTTCATGGATGGGCGGATAGTGAATAGTTGTCTGGATACCACGGTCATGCAGCATGCCCATCACTTCGGCACGATCCACCCCTGGAGGTAGCAAAATGGGAAAAATATGATGAGACGAGGGTGCATGCCCAACAAGTGGGATTGTCAGATCGTCGCATTGGAGTAGCAACGCGCGCTGATAAGCCCTTACCAGCATGTGCCGCCGCTCGTTCCATTCATCGAGCCTCTGCAACTGCACGATCCCAAGGGCCGCATTCAGCTCTGACATGCGGTAATTGTATCCAAGGGAGCGGACGTCGTAAGTCGCCGCTCGGCTATGAAGACGTTCTGACGTCGTACTGCTCATGCCATGCGCCCGCGCGCGTCGAATCTTCTCAAGAAGCTTCGGGTCGGAGGCGGTGATCATGCCGCCTTCCGCAGTCGTCATGTTCTTGTTTCCATAGAAACTGAAAACCGCGATGTCCCCGAAGATCGGCCCACGAGCCCGGCCGACGGCGTGGGCCGAATCCTCGATCAGGTACAAGCCACTTCGTTTTGCGAAGGCCCGCCACGCCTGCGCGTCGGCCACGGCGCCCGCATAGTTCATTACCACTACGGCTCGAGTTCGATCCGAGCGCATGGCCTCCGCGGCATCGATTGAAATCAGGGGGGTTTCAAGCGATTCGATGTCCACCAGGACAGGCCGTGCGCCGGTGTATATCACGCTGTTTGCGGTTGCGACGAAGGAGAGGGACGGCACGATCACCTCATCCCCTTCACCGATATCCAGTGCATCGAGCGCAAGATGCAGCCCGGACGTACATGAGTTGACGGCAACAGCGTCGTCAACATCATGCAGCCGGGCAAATTCGCGCTCGAATGTCCGGACCCGGTCGCCCATCGTGATCCAATTCGAGCGGATGACCTGGGTGAGCGCAGCGGCTTCTTCCTCCCCCAGGACCGGTTCCGCGACAAGCAGTCTTGCCTGTCCTGTCATATCAGGCGCTCCTGCCCAATCACTGTCATTGATCGGTATGCGACGGGACGAGATTCGCTGTTTCCAGGCTCAGCGGAGACATATCGAATGCGGGCGCGTCCTCATCCCATTCCAGAGTTTGTGCCTTCTGGAAGTCTTCGACACGCCCGACGTCGAGCCAGAAGCCGTCGTGCAGGAACGTGTGCACCGGACGCGCCTGGGCCAGCATGGAAAACATCAGATCGTCAAAGCCGAATGGTATACCGTCCGGTATATACTTCAGCATCTCAGGCTCCATGCAGTATATTCCCATGCTGACGAGGCTACTGAGGTTGGGCTTTTCACGGAACAGCACGACCTTGTTATCGACGTGCTCCAAGACGCCGAAATCGACACGAACCTGTACGACGTGAAACCGCCACTGTGAGCGCGCCGCCATGATTCCTGTGAGCGGCGGCAAACGCATTCAGATTCAGATCGGTCAGCACATCACCGTTAATGACAACAAATGGACCGTCCAGCTCGTCCCGAAGCAGGCTCAATGCGCCGATGGTGCCGCGTGGTTCGCTTTCTTCGGTATATTCAATCTTGATGTCCCAGCGTCTGCCATCGCCACAAAAGCTCCGAATAAGGTGCCCAAGATAGCCAGTCGTGATGTAGACTTCCTGGATTCCGTTACGCCGCAGCCACCTGAGAAGCAATTCCACGACCGGCTTGGATCCCACTGGCATCAAAGGTTTCGGCAGAATATTGGTGTAGGGGCGAAGGCGCATGCCTTTTCCACCAGATTGGATCACTGCCTTCATGCTTTCCTCCTTAACGCCACCGGCCCACAGGTTTAGACTTGTCTCAACTGCCGTGCAGATGTGATTTGGACGATGGGCTAATTAGACGTTGATCGTCAAATCATCCAGACGATCTAGGCCGAACCGCATCTTGGCAACGATTGGTGGCGTATGTTCAAGAATCCGGCATTTACCTGCGGGTTTTAAGTTGCTGGTCCAAGGAGGCAGGCCCTGCCACGTGGGTCTGCGAGGAGAATTAGTTCCAAAGATAGAGGCGATTAATCCGATGGCTAGGTAGCATTCCGGCACGAAGCAGGTCTGTCATGAGCCAGAGCACGGAGACCCCCTGGGGCCGGTCGAGACTTTATATTGGCCCCTCTCATCACTTGGACTTTGACTGAGCTAAAAGGAGTGCGGTTCATGGTGATCAATGGGAGAGCCGTTCTCCATTTTTCGCCACCGGTTAACGAAGATGTGGAATCCCACCTTGCTCAGGAGTCCGACGACATCCCAGACCAGGGCGACACGCCCGCGGTGTCGCCGCGACCGCGCATTCTCTTCGTTGGTGGTGTTGATCAGTACTTGCGGATTCCGTTTCTTCTCCTTCTTCAGGCGAAGGGCTTTCATATCGCAGCGGCCGGCACAGGTGAGCCGGAGCCGTTCCAGAAAGCCGGGATCCCGTTCATGCCCTTTGTCTACGACCGATCCATCAGTCCGATTTCCGACCACCACAGCATACGGCAGTTGTCCGCAATTATGGCTGCCTGGCGCCCCGATATCGTGCAGAGCTTCGATACCAAGCCGAACCTGTTGGCTCCCCTCGCGGCACGGAATATTGGAAGCATCGACGTTGTGCGGACGATCAACGGTCTCGGATGGGTGTATTCGTCGCGGCGGCCGCTTGCGCTGGCGCTGCGCCCGGTTCAGCGGGCGCTCTATCGCCTCGCAGGGCGCCATGTGACCGCGACGGTCTTCCAAAATGAAGACGATCAGACCTTCTTTCAGAAGGCCGGGTTGTTGGGTTCAGGTAGCGGCCATCTCATCCGAGGGTCTGGCATCGATATCGAGGGCTTCGAGCGGAAGCTGGCGACATCACCCTCACCCGACAAGTTGCGTACGGAACTTGGCCTCGAGGGCACCGAGATCGTTCTGACCGTCACTCGGCTCACCAGGCAGAAGGGTGTGCCAACCTTGTTGAGGGCGGCCGCCCGCATCCACAGGGTGCGGCCCAACGTACGATTTTTACTGGTTGGGCCTCGTGAGACTGAAGGGCACCAGGCGATATCGCAGCGACAGATTGATCAGCACGCGCCCTATGTCATGGCTACAGGGTCGCGTCACGACATTCCGGCATTGTTGCGCCTTGCTGACGTCTTTGCCTTCCCGACAGAATATCGCGAAGGCGTTCCGCGCGTGCTGTTGGAAGCGGCCCTCGCAGAATGCCCTATCGTCACCACGGCCATGCCAGGCTGCAGCGATGTGATCCGGAATGGCCTGAGCGGATTTCTGGTTCCACCTCGTTCGCCGGATGTACTTGCGGCCAAAGTCGTCGATCTTCTCACGGATCGTGCCTGCGCCCGGGCAATGGCGCATAACGCCGCGGCCGTTGTAAGAACCGATTTTTCGTTGCCGCTGACGGTTGCGCGATACGTTGCGCTTTACAGCAAAATTCTTGCGCGTCGTTCGACACTTGCAAGTGCTCCTGCCGTCCACGCTCGCAAGGTTCCGACGGGACCCTGCGAGGACATGGAGAACTGAGGCATGTGCGGCATCGTTGGAATCCTCCTCGGGGCTCATGCGGCCAATCCTTCCCGGCTCAACGCAGTCCATTACATGGCGGAAACGCTTCTGCATCGCGGACCGGATGGTGGCGGGATCTGGCGTGATGCGGCGGCGGGTCTCGCTTTTGGTCACAGGCGCCTCGCGATCGTCGATCTTTCCGCATCCGGACATCAGCCGATGCTGACATCGGATGGCCGCTTCGCGATCACGTATAACGGCGAGGTTTATAACGCGAACGAGATTCGTGGCGAGCTCGTGGATCTCGGGTATCGTTTCCGCGGCCACAGCGACACAGAGGTTATCCTGGCCGCTTGCGACGCGTTTGGTGTGCAACAGGCGCTGCATCGTTTCGCCGGCATGTTTGCTTTCGCCCTGTGGGATGCCCAGAACCGGACGCTTTATCTGGCGCGGGACCGGCTGGGAAAGAAGCCGCTGTACCTTACAATCATCGATGGCGCCCTGTGTTTCGCGTCGGAACTGCGGGCTTTGCGGGTGGTTCCGGGATTTGAATCGAAAATCAATCCCCGGGCCATTGCCGCCGTACTCGGGCAAGGCTGGGTGCCGGACAGCGACTGCGTCTGGCAAGGGGTGATGAAGCTGCCACCGGGTGCCATGCTCTCGGTTCGCAGCACCGATCTCCTCGGCCGCAACATCGACGACCTTCGCAGCCGCATTTCTTGTTGGTGGTCGGTCGAGCAGGTGGCGCAGGCGGGGTTGCAGAATCCGCTGCCGGACGCCGACGCCGAGGTGGACACCGAGCTTGAACGGCTGCTCAACCAGTCGGTGCGCGAGCGCATGGTTGCAGACGTTCCGCTCGGCGCGTTTCTATCGGGCGGCATCGACAGCACAACGGTCGTGGCGCTCATGCAGGCTCAGGCATCCAGGCCGGTCCGCACTTTCACTATCGGTTTCGACGTTGACGCATTCGACGAGGCAGCAGCCGCCGCGGCGGTGGCACGACACCTAGGCACCGATCATACTGAGTTCAGAATGAGTCCGGCCGAGGCGCAGAGCGTCATTCCGGACCTGGCCGATGTGTGGGACGAACCCTTTGCTGACGAATTGCAAATTCCAACGCTACTCGTTTCGCGCATGGCGCGCCGTCACGTCACGGTTGCGCTATCGGGCGACGGTGGAGATGAAGCGTTCGGCGGGTACTGGCGCCACATCATGGCAAGTCGCTTTGAGCACGTGCTTGGCCTTCCTGGCACGGTCCGCGGCCTCGCCGGAGGCGCTTTGCGCATGATGAATTCGGACCTGATGCACAAACTGGTGGGTCGTCTGCCCACGACCGCTCTGGCGAAGGGTGTGAGCCGGCTGCCCAAGCTTGCACAGGTCCTGGAAGCCCATGACGAGGACGCAGTCTATAACAGGCTGCTCGCACACCATGCCGGTACGTCCTGGAAGAGCAATGGATATCCGCAAGGCGTTCACCTGCCGAGCCTCGCCGACCGGATCATGCTACGGGATATGCGTGAGTATCTGCCGGGCGATATCCTGGTGAAGCTCGATCGCGCCAGCATGGCTGTCAGTCTCGAAGCACGTTGCCCACTGCTGGATCATCGGCTGCTCGAATTCACATGGCGCATGCCGGCCCGGCAAAAGATTCGCCATCGCAAAGGCAAGTGGCCGCTGCGCCGGCTGCTCAGCCGCCACGTTCCGGAAGAGATCTTGCAGCGGCCGAAGCATGGATTCGATGTACCGGTCGGAGACTGGCTGAGGGGGCCGCTACGGCCCTGGGCTGAGAGCATTCTGACCGAGACCAGGCTGCAACGTCACGGCCTGCTGGATCCCGCGACCGCACGAAGATGCCTGGAGCGGCATATTCGTGGCCAAGGCGACCATGCCTATCAACTATGGGCAATGCTCATGGTGCAATCGTGGCTTGACGCAAATCATGCGGAACCGCGGCGGTACGATGACGCTCCACCGGTTCCGACCCAGGAGGTCATTACCGAACCGCAACTCATCATGGTGCGATGATCATGGCCGCGCCCGCCCAGCTCTCAGACCTGTTATCGGTTCTTCGCCGCCGTCGGTGGCTGATCATGACGATCAGCACTCTTGGCACCGGCGCGGTTCTCGCGGCGGCGATAAGCCTGCCGCCGCGCTATACAGCCAAGGCTGAGGTCGTGGTCGAGCGCCAGCAGAGTGGTCCATTAGCTGGCCAGACAGCGATGATCATGCAAACGACGGACGAGCCGACGGTCCTTACCGAAATGACCGCGATCAGTTCGCATGACCAGTTGCAGCAGGTGCTTGATAGCCTCAGCAAGGATCGCCGCTTCGGTCACATCGTTGCCGCGCAGCCGGCCCGGAACGAGACTTCTCCCTGGCGCCTGCAGGACTGGCTGCCGCCGTCACTGTTTACTACGCCCAGGAACGGCTGGCTGACCATGCGGCAGATGGAGCGTACCCTGCACGTATATCAGGAAGCAGGATCCCATGTCATTGCGGTTGCCTTCACTGCCGGAAATCCGGCAGACGCGGCCGCGGTCGCCAATCGTGTGATCGAGCTTTATGTCGAGCGTGAAACCGAGGTGAAACGCGCGGCGACCGATCGCGCCTTGGCGTGGGTGAACGACCGCATCAAAGCACTGCAGGCTGACTCCATTCGTATCGATGCAGACCTGCAAGACTACCAGAAGCAGAATGGCCTTGCCGAAACCGAACGGTCGGGAGTTGTGGACCAGGATCTGGCCAACCTCAGCCGGCAGCTTGCCGCCGCCGAAGCCAGCCTCGCCATGCGGCACATGCAGTTCGAGAGCGCGCTGAGCCTGAAGGCTCGCGGCGCCGACATCGATACGCTCGCCGGGTTGTTCGACACGCCGGCGTTGACCGATCTCCGTCACAAGGAACTGGAGCTGTCGCAGCAGCAGGTGACGCTGACCACGACCTACCAGGCCCAAAGTCCTCAGCTTCAGGTCGTCAAAAACCAGTTGCAAGGGGTTAAGGAGGCGATCCGCAAGGAGGTGGACCGCGGATTCACCAATCTGATCAATAGCGAACAGGAGGCGCTCGCCCAGGTGCGATCAATACGGGATCGGCTCGACCATCTGCAGCGATCGAGCAGCGACAAGAACGTTCGCACCCTGGAGCGCCGGGCCGCGCTGAACAATCAGCTCTACATCAATCTGTTGCAGAGCAAGGAGCAGTTGGAGCAGCAGCGCGAGGCCCTGACGCCCAACGTCGCGATTCTTTCGGCTGCCGCGCCACCCGAGCGGCCGAGTTCACCAAGCCCGATCCTATTCGGACCGCCGGCGTTTGTAGGCTTCACCATTATCGGCTGCCTTATAGCCGTCCTTCGCGATCGCCTGGATGAGACGTTCCGGACCAACAACCAGGTTACGGCCTTGCTTGGGCTGCCCTGCGTGGGTGTCGTGCCGCAGGTTCGGTTGCCGAGCAACGTCCGCATTCACGAATACCTTCTTTCCAAGCCGTTCTCAGCCTATGCCGAGGCGATACGGTCTGTTATCGCGCCGTTACAGTTAGCCCCTGCCGGCCGCAGCGCGCCAAAGGCGATTTTGATTACCTCCAGCGTGGCCGGCGAGGGCAAGACGACTTTGGCCGTCAGCTTCGCGGTTTACGCAGCACAACTCGGGCGTCGGGTGCTGCTGGTCGATCTCGACCTGCGCAATCCGGCGATTCCTCGGGAACTCGCCAGCCGGCTGACGATCGACACAGCGCCACCGGGTCAGGACAGACAAGCCAGCATCCAGTCGATACAACGTCTGCCCGGTTTGCACCTTGACTATCTGCCGTTGCGGCGAGACTCCTCCACCGACCCAGTGTTGTTTGTAAATGCTCATCTCAAGGAACTCCTGGAAACACTGCGGGAGCGTTATGACTGCATTTTGATCGATAGCGCGCCACTGCTGTCGGTCACGGAAACACGCTTGCTCGCCGCGATGGCCGACAAGATTCTGTTTGTCGTGAAGTGGGGCAGCACCCGATGGGACGTGGCGCGAAGCGCGATCAGCCTGCTGCGCAACAGTGAGGGCCTGAAGGGTGACTGCGCGAAGATGACGAGCGTGGTGGTGGCGCAGGTCGATCCCAAGCAGCATGCAGCCTACAGTTACGCTGACTCACCGGCTTACATACTTCTCGATTCCGGTGCGCTGAACGATCGGAAGTTTTCGCGGCAGCATCCCCATTCGCAAAGCGATAAGATGGAGCAAAGGCTGTGAGAGACGAACCCGCTGCAGCTCGCGCTGCCTCGGACTGTCTCTTCGCGCTGCTGGAATCGTTGCAGTATGAAGACATCTCATTCTGTTACTTCAAAAGCACCCGTCGCGTCGCGGCCGCGCTGGCCGGGGACACCGACCTCGACCTGCTGGTGGCGCGAGCCGATCATGCGCGCCTGCAACAAGCGCTGCTCGCGCACAGTTTCAAGCCATTTCCCGCGGTGCCGAGCCGGGCCGATCCTGCAATCGCGAGTTACCTCGGCTTCGACAAGGCCGCCGGCCGGTTGTTGCATGTGCATCTGCACTTCAGCCTGCTGCTGGGCGGCGCGTTGTGGAAGAACTACCAGCTGCCGTGGACTGATGCGATTCTTGCGTCAGCGCTGAAGCATCCGACCCTGCCCCTCCGTATCCTCGATCCGGCGACCGAGGCACTGCTACTTGTCTTGCGTCGCAGCGTCGAGCTTCGGCGCAGTGATCCGGTTTTTTTGCGCAACTGGCGGAGCACCAGCGTGAAGCTTGTGCTGGATCAGCAGGCGCTGGGCCGGCGCGTCGACCAGGACTTGCTCCGCCACCGCGCTGAAGAACTCCTTGGCCCCGGGATGGCCGACGCCATTACTGATCTGTTCGAAGAGTCGGGTGGGAAATCACACGCGCTGCGGCGGCAGGTTCGCGGGCGTCTGTCCGCCTATCGGCGCTACGGCGCTCTGGAAGCCGGGCTGCGCGGCGGTCTGCGCGCCATGTTCTGGATTCTGGGCGGCCTCAACATACGCTACTTCCATGCGCCGCGACCCTGGAGCCGGCGGCCCTTTGCCGGCGGACTTATCGTTGCGGTCATCGGCGTCGACGGCAGCGGCAAGACGACGCTGACCCGCGTCATCCGCACCTGGTTGGCGGACGAAGTCGATATCATGCCGATCTATTTCGGTACCGGCGGCGGCAGGCCATCCCTGCTGCTGGCACCGCTCAAATTGGCAGTTCCCCTTGTCAGCCGGCTGCTGCGGTCGCGGCCACAAGGATCTTCGCACGGCCAGATTTCCGACCGGCCGCCGGGCCTGCTCTACAGCGCCTTGCTGACAGTATGGGCGACCGTTCTGGCGGTTGAGAAACGCCTGAAAGTAACGGCGGCACAGCGCGGCGCCGCGCGCGGTCTTATTGTCGTCACCGACCGTTATCCACAGGACCGCATCGCCTCATTCAACGACGGCCCGCTGATGCCACGCCTGCGCGGCCTGCCCGGCTGGCTGCGCCGCTTCGAAGGGCGTGCCTATGCCCGGGCGGCCCAGGTTCCTCCGGATCTTGTGATCAAGCTCGATGCCACGCCGGATGTGCTGTCCGCACGTGAGCCCGAGATGGATCGAGCCGTCATCGATGCCCGGGTCGCGGACCTGCGGGCACTCGATTTCCCCGGCTCGCGGGTTGTTACGATTGATGCAACTCAATCTCTGGACGACGTCATCGCGCAGGCCAAGCGCGAGATATGGCGCCTGCTATGAGCCCGGATTCGGCCCGGTCATGATCATCGAGTTGTTCGGCGCACCCGGCTCTGGCAAGACCACGTTCGCCCACAATCTCGCGGAACGACTTCGCGCCCGCGGCTATCAGGTGGGCATGCTGCTGAGTTTGCGACCAGACGAGGGTGATGCCCGTCGCACTGGACGCACGTCCTCGTTGGCGGCCGCGGCGATGCGCCTGATCCGGCCGATCGACCGGTTGATGCACGATGTCCGGCGGGCTGCGCTGCACGGAGCCGAACTCGATGCGACGTGGCGGCTGTTGCGGGCCATGCCGCCACGCGGTCCGCTTTGGTCGATCCGGCTTTACCGGTACGCGCTGCACCTGAATTGCGCATGGCCGGCGGCCCGCCAAACCTCGCACCCGGTCCTGGTGGATCAGGGGTTCGTTCAGCTGCTGGGATCGCTGGCTGTGCTGTCCGGCACCACGGATCTGTCACGGATCGCCAACCTGCTGCGGATAATTCCGGCTCCGGATCTCCTGATCCGCGTGCAGGCATCGGATGAGACGTTGCGGCACAGGCTGGAAGCACGATTGGCCGGCCAAGGCTGGCTGGAGCGGCGGCTGGAATTCCCGGTCGAGGAGAATCTGCGGCTTGCTTCCGTGCTGGGCGATCTCTGCCTGCTGCTGCGGCAATCCTGCCGGGAGGTCATCAGTCTTTGCTCCACGGATATGAATGCCACAGCCAGGATAGCCACCATCATCGAGGAGCGGCTGGCGTTGCAGCAAGCGGGTGGCTTCCGTGACGTGGAATCCTCAGCTTACGCCCCGTCAATCAGGGGCGTGGGATGAAGGTGCAGGCCCTGAGCCGCTTTGTGCCTGGCCCGGGCGGCCTCGGGCGCGGTAGCGCCACGGCATTCGCCATCCACGCCTTTGGGGCCGGACTGACCTATCTGTCCCAGCTGGTGCTGGTGCGGCTTATTGGGACGGCATCCTACGGGGTCTATGCCTATGTGCTTGGCATCATGACCCTGCTTGCCTATCTGGCGGCACTTGGCTTTGACGTATCGCTGCTGCGCTTTATCCCCGCCTACAGGTCGCGCCAGGCGTGGGAACTCGTTCGTGGTGTTATTTCTTTTGCCGAACGACGTGCCGTCCGGGCGGGACTGGCCATCGCCATCGTTGGCTGGATCGCTTCAGCGAAATGGCCTGACGGATCGCTCCCTGAGCATACTGAAACCTTCATCATCGGGTTCGGGTTGGTGCCGGTCTATGCACTGCTTTGGATTCGTTGCGCCGAAGTCCGCGCGTTTGGCGGCGTGGCGTCCGCGCTGCTGCCGGACCGGGTCGTTCGCGACGGGCTGCTTCTCGCCGCCGCCGTGATGGGAAGCGTATTTTTGCCGCATGGCCAGCTCGGCGCGCCTGCCGCAATGGCGGCCGCCCTGGTCGGGGCCGCGGCAGGGCTGGCATTGTCAAGTTCGTTCGCCCGCGCGAGCTTGCCAGCCTGCGTTGCCACCGCCCCAGCGGAGCAATCGGTTGCCACGTGGCGGCGCACGGCCGTTCCGCTTGTGACGATCGCCATGGCTGAAGTGGCGATGAACCGAACAGGCACTCTGGCGCTGGCCTGGGCGGGCCGTCCGAGCGATGCCGGCATCTACGCGCTGATGTTCAGTTTGACCGCCATCGTCATCCTGCCCCGGATTGCTGTAAACGCGCAGTTTGCGCCGATGGTCGCTGACCTTGTAGCGCGCGGCGACCGGATCGGCCTGCAAAGGCTGCTGAACCAGGCGACGCTATGGACGATGCTCGGCGCGGCCGGCATCGCCGGCGCCGTGTTGATCGTGGCAAGGCCGCTGCTGCTGCGCTGGCTTGGCGCCGACGGCATGGCCGGGCTTCCGGTGCTGTCCGTGCTGCTGGCCGGGCAGGTCGTGGCAAGCAGTGTCGGATCGCAACTGTTTCTTCTGACCATGTCCGGGAATGAGATGTGGGCAGCGATGATCATGGCGGTCGGCGCCGCCGCAGGCCTGGCGGCGAGTATCCTGCTGGTGCCGTACTACGGTCTTCTGGGAGCCGCCGAGGTATCCGCCGCGGCCCTGGTCGGGATGAACGCCGGCATGGCGCTGCTGGTCTGGCGCCGCCTGGGGCTACTACCAGGATTTGCCGGCGTATTGCCGTCCGGCGGCAGGCTTACCGGCGCGGCGCGGAGCGCCGGCATCGGGTTCGGGGGGCGATACGTGGTAGCCGCCGTTTCGACAATCCGAACTGCCGAAGGCGCCTGGCCATGAACGGCGACCTCGTGCTTGCCGCCGCGTTGCTGCTGTCCACCGCATCGCAGCTGCGGATCGGGTCGTTGCCGATCGGCCCCGGCGAACTGGGTCTGGTGGCATGGTTGGGTTTGCGGGTGCCGTTATTGATGGTGCAACGTGATTTGGCGTTGTCGCCGGCGTTCCGCCGCATTGGGTTATTCTGGCTGTGCCTCTCGCTGTCCCTCGCCCTGGGCACGCTGACGGGGCTCGCGACGAACGAAGCCTATGACCCCAATTGGTTCTTTCATGACCTGATGGCCTATCCGCTGCTGGCCGTTGTCGCCTGCATGATGGTGATCGGCCCGCAGGCGGCCGAACGGCTGCAGCGTGTCGCCGAGGTGGCAACCGACATGGGCATCGTTTTGCTATGCCTTCTGCTGGCGATGGCTGCCGGAATTGTGACGATCCCGGGCATGGATCCCTGGTTCTGGGAGCGCTTCCGCGGCTGGTCGGACAATCCCAATCAACTCGCGGTGCTGACGTTGAGCCTTGTGCTGATCGCAATGCATGTTGTCGAAACGGCACGGACCGGCGGGCGGTGGTTGCGCGGCATGACCTGCCTTGTGCTCGCGGTCTGGGTCGGCCGCCTGTCTCAGAGCGACGGCTGCACGTTCGCGATGATCGCGGCCGCGATAATCTTTATTGCGGTCAAGCTGCGGGTTTGGATGTTTCTGCAGCAACCGAAGCGTGCCTTGCGGTCATCCGCCGCCTGGATTGCCGTATTCAGCCTGCCGTTCGTCCTGGCGAGCGCGATGCCGTTCATGCTGTCGTCGCCCGGCGCCGCGACGACCCTTGCCGCCAGCCTGGAAAAGGGCGGCGGAAAATACGCCTCCGAGGAAACCGCACTGCGGTTCGCCCTGTGGCGTCAGGCCCTCCGGCGCGGCTTTGAATCCGGCATGCTTGGCCTCGGACCGGGCCCTCACCTGCAGATGCCAAGCGAGATCGCGGCGGATCACGTCACCGGAATGGACGAGCGTGGCAGCATGGAAGCGCCGAGGCAGGGCGCGGCAGCAAATTACGAGGCCCATAGCACACCCTTGGACCTGCTGACCCAGGGTGGCCTGATTCTGGTGGTCGGCTTCTTCTGGCTTCTGTTGGCCGCGCTACGCGGGGTCTATCGGGCGCGGTACGCCGGCTTGGTCGCCATGCTGTGCGGCCTGACCCTGTTTGGCCTGACTGGCCTGATCATCCGTCAGCCGCTGGTCTGGTTTGCCATCTCGCTGAGCCTTGTCTTGGGCGATCGGGCTTCGCAGGACGCGGCCGCCGCAAGGCACATCCCGGCGGATCCGGTGCGGATATCAAACAAGACAGCAATTGCCCAATCGGAATGGAGGCAGACATGAGCATGCGCAATTTCGACGAGCGGACCGTACAGTCCTTCGGCGCCGAATGGTCGCATTTCGACCAGAGCCGGCTGGCGCACGAAAAGAAAACCGAAACCCGCTTCAACGAATATTTTGGCATCTTTCCCTGGAGCCGCCTGCCCGCGGCGGCGGTCGGGGCGGATGTCGGCTGCGGCAGTGGCCGCTGGGCCGCGCTGGTTGCGCCCCGGGTCGGGCGGCTGCACTGCCTGGATGCCAGTGACGAAGCGCTGGGCGTGGCGCGCCGGAATCTGGCCTGGGCGGATAATTGCACGTTCCACCATGCCAGCGTGGATGCCATGCCGATCGCGCCTGGCTCTCTGGATTTTTGTTACTCGCTGGGCGTCCTGCATCATGTGCCGGACACCATGGCGGGAATTCGGTCGTGCGTCGCGCTGTTGAAGCCTGGCGCCCCGTTCCTGCTTTACCTCTATTACGCCCTGGACGATCGTCCGGCATGGTTTCGTGCTGTCTGGCGCGGTGCGGACCTGACGCGCCGCATCATTGCCCGGATGCCGCTTCGGCCGAAGCGCCTGATCACGGACGTCATCGCGCTGTTGGTGTACTGGCCGCTCGCACGGTTTGCGGCACTCGTAGAAAAGCTCGGCGGGAATCCGTCCAACCTGCCGCTGAACTGGTATCGCGACAAGACGTTCTACACGATGCGGACCAATGCCCTCGATCGGTTTGGAACGCCGATCGAGCATCGTTTCAATCGGCAAGAAATCGAGAAGATGCTGCGGGAGGCCGGTCTGACGGACATCAGATTCTCCCCTGCGCAGCCATTCTGGTGCGTCGTCAGCCGGCGTTCGGACCTTCTTCCATCAGCCTGAGGCATTCCGATGACGATGGTTATGCAGAAGCGCGGCCGGCTGGCGCAATACCTTATACCGGTGTCGGGCGGCGTTGCCGTTCTGGCCGCGATTGGGCTTTGGTTCGTCCTGGGGCGGACGCCGACGGCCCCACCCAGGACGTTGCATTACACGCCGAACCATAATTTTGCCCAGGATGGGACATTCCTGCCAGCGAAGGCCGGTTTCAATCTTGCCGATGTGTCCAGCCCGGGCGAGATCCGTAACCTGAACGCCGGCAGCAGCGCGTTGGTCTGGATCGGCCGGTGCGATGGCGCGGACGCCTCGTTTGTCCGCCTGGTTCAGGAATTTTCCGGAGCTCCACGTCTGTTCGGCTTCATGCTGATGGACGATCCAGACCCTCGACCGCAGGCCGCGGTCAGCAATCCGTCCCACGCCTGTATTGCCGACAATCTGCGAATGGAATCGGACTGGATCCATGCTCACTTTCCCGGCGTGAAGACCGTCATTGTACTGATGAACATGGGCAATGCTGCACAGCCATCGTTCAAGGGCACGTATAATCCCGCCAATTCGCACGTAGACCTCTTTGGACTGGCGGCGTACCCGTGCCGGACGGACAGGGGCGGCTGCGACTATGATATCATTGACCGCTACGTCGGCGCTGCGTCTGACGCAGGAATTCCAGCGGGGCAAATCGTTCCGATCTATCAGGCGTTCGGCAGTGGAGACTGGCTGACGGACACTGGCGGTCGCTACATCATGCCTGACGACAAGCAGGAGACGGCCATTCTGGCGCGCTGGCGTCAGCGCCTTCCGGTCCCGGAAATGGACATGGCCTATAGCTGGGGCTCACAAAGCAGTGACAGCACCCTGGGGCAGTCGGATCGGCTTCAGGCCGTTTTTGCCGGCTATAACGGCTCCACTTTGGAGAGTCGGCGGCAACCGTAGCCGCATCGATCGGAAGTCAGGGGATCGCCTGGAACGGATGATGTCCGCACGCCACGCGGGGTAAGTCGCCATATCGTTGGTTCAGCGATTTCGTTAGTAAAGCGGTCGCCATTTGGTTTTGGTCCGTTTGTTATGTCACGTGCCTCATTCCATATTGCAAATATATTGGGATTCTTTCGGCATTTTCCAGAGACGATGGTTGTTCGTTACGGTTAGCAACGGTTGGCGACAGAGGAAATTTTTATAGAATCGGGAATATCCCGTTTCCCTTCGATCAGGCCTATGATAACGAACCCGTGATTTGAGGGAGATCACGGGTCGATCTCCGCTTATGCCCTTCCCGAACTGGCTGCCTGATGCAGCGAACGCGGGAGCACTTTCTCCAGCACCTGTCGTGATGACGACGGCAGGTTCGGCAGCAAGTCTGGCAATCAATCAACGTAGCGGCCGGCTGGCAAGTTGTTACCGGCCAACATCCGGACGCGGGGGTTTATGTATCGGAAATCAATTGATTGCCTAATCGCAGCCTGGCCTGACCCGCCAGTCTTCCAGCAGTCCTGAACGATCCCATGCATGCGTCTAAGACGGCGGGCAGTAGGCGCTGAGCTTTTTTGTTACGATTCTCAAGGAAAGACTGAAAAATGAGTAATGTGTATCCGGACCCACTACCACCCTACACTATGGGCCGAATGGCAATCTGAACGGTGGCACCTATGCGCCTGGCGCGGACGGTTTCAACCTGGCCGACGTCAGCAGCGTCAGTTCGCTGTCGGAACTGCCCACTGGCGTAAAAGCCCTAGTCTACCTTGGGATGACCGGCGGGGCTACCTCGGCATTTGAATCGGCTGTACAGCCCTTCCTCAATCAGCCAAGCGTTTATGGCTTCTATCTCGCGGACGAACCGGATCCGAGCAGCGTGTCCGCCGCCAATTTGAAAGCGGAGTCGGACTATATCCATCAGGTGGATCCAGGCGCCAAAACGTTTATCGTTGAGTACAACAGCAGCACGCCCCAAAATCCATCATTTGCGTTCACGCCGGCGAACACCGGCATCGACCTTTTCGGGCTGGATCCCTATCCGGTGCGGCCGGAGTTCTCAGGTGGTGCGGACTATAGCGTGATCACCGCGGCCGTGAACGCTGCCGAAGCCGCCGGTATTCCGCAGGCAGACATTGTCCCAGTCTATCAGGCATTCGGCGCCTCGTCCGGTGCCTACAGCAGTTGGGGTGTGCCGACTCCGGCGCAGGCCGAGCAGATGCTGGCAACCTGGGGATCAGTTGTGCCTAGCCCGGCGTTCGACATTGCGTACTCGTGGGGCGTCCAGGACGGGGATACGGCGCTTTCCACCGACCCGCAGCTTGCCCAGGTGTTCGCTACCATGTTCGCGTCGGAAAGCGGCAGTGGCAGTGGCAGTGGCAGCGGCAGCGGCAGCGGCGCAAGCATCTCGGTGACGGATAACACCACGCATGCCACGGCGCAGGTCGGCACGATCGGCACGCAAATCGTCGGCAGCGCCACGTTCAGCCTGACCTCGGCAAGCGCCTCGGCGAGCCTGGGAAGCGACTCCTTCAACATAACGTTCACCAACGCGGGCAATGTCACGCTGACCGCCGGCAGTGGCACGACAACCGTGTCGCAAAATGCTGGAACCGGTCATTTTACGGCCGGATCCGGCTCGTTGACGGTGACCGGAGCGAGCTCCGCGGCTGACACCTATAATTTCATGTCCGGCGCGGGGCGACTTACGATCGAAGACTTCTCGACGGCGAAAGGCGATACGCTGAACGTCTCTCGGAGTCTCCACCGCGGGTTCCATGAAACGCCCGACGGCCACGGTGGCACGCTGCTGGTGTTCCCACGTGCAGGCTCGGGTCATACGATCGACCTGGCCAACGTCCCCTCGTTGCCGAGCAAGCACCGTTCACTTTATTTTGTGAAAGACTGTCAATACGTCGGCGGCCCGATACATTGCGACCTGATACGTGCACATTAGCCGGAGCGTTTCTACTCAAGGTGGAAGCGCTCCACGGCAACCGACATCAGCGGCTTGTCTTGCCAATACGGGGTTCGGGCTGCCACCAGCGCCCGAGCGGGATCAGGAGTATGTGATGAGGACACCGCTCGCACCGTCAGAGTTGAGATGAAATGACCCCGAACCGAGGCTGGATGTCTGGAACAGCAACGATGCTGCCTGGCTCGTGGTGTTGGTGACTTGCAGCAGGCCCGTTGTGTTGTAGAAATTGAAACTAGCTCCCGCCGACGAAAAGTCCTTTAGATCAACCGTGCAGGAGGCGAAGTTTTCCAGAAGCGGCCCAGCGTAGCCTGACGTTCCGACGTTCGTGCCGAAGGAGCCAACGTTGTCGATCAGCAGATCGCTGCCGGAAGCAAAGCTGATTTTCGTATTGGTTCCAAGTGCGGCCGCGACCTCCAGGCTTGCCGAATCGCCGAGTTGGAATATGCCCGTGCTGCTTGGATCGATCGCCGAACTAACATCAAGCGAACCAGTGATGACGAGGCTCCCGTCATTGAGAACATCCGCTTCAGCGTTGCTGCCTGTCAGCGTCCAGTCCGCGCCCGAATCGACGGCGGTTGTCCCGAAATTGGCGAAACTGCTGCTGCCAATGCCGGTGATGGTGCCGCTGCCGCCGCTGGCAAGCTCGAGCGTGTTGCTGCCGGAACCGCCGACGACGGCGCCGGTGAACACGGCTCCGGGTCGACGATCAGCCTGTCGGTGACCGGTGTTGCCGAACATGACGGAGTTGATCCCGCCGGATATGATCCCGCCATTCGTTACCTCGCCGGAACTTCCGTAGATCGCGACGCCGAAGCCCGCGCTGGTGATCGATCCGCCCGCTGCATTCGCTACGCTGCCGCCGCCTGTCAGATCGATGCCGATGTTGTTACTGCCCGCGATCGCGCCCGCGTTGCTGACCGTCCCGGCGCCGCCGGCGACAAAGATACCGAAGGTGGCACCGGTGATTGATCCCCCCGCGAGGTTTTCGACCGTCCCGCCATTCTCGATGTCGGCCCCGGTGCCACCGGTGGCCGTCGCGCTTATACCGCCGGCATTTGTAAGCGCCGCGGTCCCGCCTTGGAACGTCACCGCGGTGACCGGTCCCGAGATGTACCCGCCAGCGTTGTTGACCACGCTGCCCCCGGCCTCGAGAACCACGGCGTGCGGGCCGGAGATGCTGCCATTGTTGGTGACGGCACCGGAGCCGCCGGTGATGAAGATGCCGTCCTGACTGCCGGAAATCGAGGCGCCCGCGTTGTTCGTGACGATCGCACCAGCCTCGAGGTCCGCGCCGGCTCCGCCCGCGCCGTTGATCTGGCCAGCATTGTTCAGGGTCAACGACCGGCCGGCGGAAAAGACGCCGGACACACTGCCCGAAATCGTCGCGCTTGAAGCGTTTGTTACGCTGCCCCCGTCTTCGAGCTCCACGCCGCCACTGCTGGTTCCCCGGACGGTGCCGGCGTTCGAGATCACGCCGCCGGCACCCGAAACGAAGATGCCCGTGCCGCCCGAGACCAGGCCGCCGCTGTTGTTGGCGATGCTGCCGCCGTCGCCAAAATCTATGCCGGCGCCGTTGCCGCTGATGGTCCCGGCGTTGGTGACGGTCCCAGCACCCTTGTATTCGACATAGATGCCGCTGCTTCCGCCCAAAATCGAGGCGCCCGCGGCGTTTGCCACGCTGCCGCCGGCGCCCAGGGCGACAGCGTCATAGGTGCCGCACGAGATGATCCCTGAATTCGCCACGCTGCCGGTGCCGCCGGTAATAAAGACACCGAACAGGCCGGCCGAGATTGAAGCTTTGGCGTTGTTCTGCACATTACCGCCAGCTTCGAGGTCGGTGCCGGCAGCGGTGGTGGCGCTGATGCTGCCCGAATTAATGACGGTTCCGGCCACATTGCTGAAGAAGACGCCCGCTGAAGCGCCCTTTATGACCCCGGAACTGGCGTTGGACACAAGGCCGCCGGCCGCGAGCAGGATACCGATATTCGCTCCGGTAATGCTGCCGGCGTTGTTGACCGTACCGGCGGCACCGGTGATGAAGGCGCCTGCCCCCTTGCTGCCAACGGCAGCGATAGTCGCACCGGCGCTGTTGGTGACGCTTCCGCCAGCGAATTCGGCGACACCGTCATCAACAGAGGCGATGACGCGGCCGGAGTTGATGATCGTGCCCAGGCCGCCCTGGATGATAATGCCATCCTCGCCGCCGATGATTGCACTGGTGTTGGTGACGCTGCCACCCCGGCCCAGGCCGGCGCCATAAGCGCCGGCATTGATCGTGCCGTGATTGGTGACACTTCCGGACCCTCCGGTAATGTAGACGCCCGCCCCAACCGACAGGCCGCCGCCCACCTTGCCGGTTGCGGCGATGGAACCGCCCACGGCGTTTGTTACGCTGCCTCCGGCATCGAGACCCAGGCCATCGGTCCCTGATATCAAACCTGAATTGGTGACGCTGCCCGAGCCGGCAAGCCTGATGCCGTAGCCCGCGGCTGACGTCACGGTTCCGGCGTTTCCTATCCTCCAGGTGGTGCCGGACGGTGCATCGATGCCGTCAGCGCCTTTTCCGGTGGATGTTACACGTCCCGTGCGCGTAATGGTAAGCGGGTTATTGGAAATGCTGAGGACGATCGGACCTGCGACGGAGGTAGAAATGGTCCGGCCGTTGGACACCGCCAATAAATCGACGGCCGGGGCCATTATCGGCTTCGGCGATGCGGCGGGCGGCGGTGGCGGCAGAGCCGGCGAGACCGAAGGCCGATGATGATTTAGATTAAGCGGCTTCGGCTTTGGAGGATTCGGCGGCGGCGATGCAGGCCGAATGCCGGCAAACGGACGCGGCCTGCTGACGACGGGCGGGGTTGCCATTTCTGTCCTCGACTTGATATGTCGGTCACTTGGCTCGACGAAGCGAGTTCGGTCCCGGTTCGCCAACTGGGTTTGTGAGTAGCACCGCCGTCAGAAAAAAAAGAGCGCAATAACGATTTAGACCAAAAGGCTTAAAGGTTGGTCCACACACGGTCGAAGCGTGGGCGCGCCCGCCTCATGGCGGATCGCTTCGGGCGGCGGCTTTACTGAATGCTGAAATGATTTACACTACTTGATAATCTCGCTGAAGTCGAGATTGGAGGCGATTTCGAGCGGTCCCGACTTGAATTTTGCAGCAGTAATTACTGCTTCGGTGCGATTTTGCACGTTCAGCTTGCGGATTATATGATGAACGTGAATCTTCACCGTACTGACTGACATTTCAAGCTGCCGGGCGATCGCCTTGTTCGACATCCCGACCTCCAGCAACCGCAGCACCGATTGCTCACGCATCGTGAGCGTCTGCAGAGCGGTCGGGCGCTCAGGGCTTGTCTGGGCTGACCTGGTTGTTGAAGGGGCCCTTACGACGATGCTGTTGGGCGGAATGTAGATTCCCCCCGCGATGATAAGATGAAGCGCTGCCGCTGCAACTTCCGAACTCTCCGACGTAGGGATATATCCTCGCAGGTCGAGCCGGAGGACAAGGTCCAGTGCCAGTTCTGCATCTTCTGGATCGATCAGGAGCACAACCGGCGCGATAGTTCCAAGGCTGCGCTGGGCAGCAACCTGATCTTCGATCCATTTTGCGTTCCAGCCCGGGCGGCTGGCATCTATGAGGATCGCCGCTGGAGCCCGAAGAGCCGTTTCATCAGAAACCGGTACGCATTGTTCGCTGCAGCAGGCCTCCAGCCACATGGCGACGCATTCGCGGATGAACTCTCGTTGCGCAAGGACGACTACCCCACCCTTCTGCCTTAAATCAAGCCTGTCCACAGTGGCTGGCGAAAAATCCGGATCGTCCAGTCCTGGCAGCGCGATTTCGGCCTTCATCCTCATGTCCTCTCCAACGCCCTATCTCTATTTTCCTATATACTGATCAGTATGAGCAGATATTCCCCTTGAGCCCTTTCAACCTGCCTATTTGCGATGGATGGATTTACTGCGTTTGCACGCATCCTGTTACTATAACTGAACGCATTCAGTCTCGCGACTGTTAAGGTCGTCGTAGCTTAATGATCGGTGCCATCGGATCAAAGGTACATTGTGTTCCGTGACGTCTTATATGACAGATTTGTGACCGATCCTGCGGATTTTCCCGTAAGTTAAACGGCTTTCAGGTGTAAATCCATAATCGCAACGAGTTATGATAACTATCCGGAATAGAAGTGGCCCGTTGACCGGAAAGATTTGTGCACCCGGACATTTTGGTTCCGCGACTGAACTTGCAGGCAAATACCCGGCGTTTCACGTCGGTACGCCGGAGCGAATTAGCACCGGTGCGGTCAGCGTCCCTGGCATCATCCCGCATACGGGCCAGAGATCTTCTTCGGCAGACAACATGACCATTCATCTGCTGCTCACGTCGTCACTTTAACCGGTGCAAGTTCCTGGCTCGATTTTTCCAATTTCGGCTGGTAAAATTCTTTTCTTTGGGCGGCAGGATACAATGCCATTGAAAAGTCGTCGCGAAAGGTCTGGCAGCCGTGCCGAATTCCGCTGTGGCCGACCGTCACGAAATCGTCTGCCAGGATCAGCCCGACGGCCGGTGCAGTTGCAGACTTGCCGCTTCGTGGCAGCCCTGGTTCAACCTCGTCCACAGCGAAACCACGGCATTTAGGCCGGGCGCGGCCGAATCAATCGTTCTGGGGCCGGCAGTTCCCCGCCGAGGTGATCCTGCGGACGGTCTGAAGATATCTCGTGTTTGAAATCAACTACCGCGGCGTTGATCGCATACCGCCGGGGCGCGAAGAGAAGATAGACCGCGCCTCGATCCGTCGCTGAGTTTAAGCCTGTCCCGTTCAACTGAAAAGCGGATGCGGCCACACCTGCGCTTGACATTTACGCATCGCGGCCGAACGAACGCGTCGCCAGTTCGTTTTGCTGGTATCTCGAACAGGAAATGTGACTCATCTACGCGGGATTAGCCTTCGCAGGTGACGGCGGCACGGAAGGCGCCAAAAGTCTCCGCCCCCGCTCGCGCCGAGCGTGTGGGTCAACTTTCGGAAGATAAAGCGTCGTCCGCGTGAGCCGTTTCGAGACGCTGCTGATGCGGGGCGACGCGCGGATCGACATGAACTGGAACAGATGGACCCAGCGGGCCACTACCACCGTCACCGCCGGCCAGGTCATCCCGTCCTCGGCACAACTTGCCGCGCGTCTCGCGGATCCCTCGACACGCAAACCGAGACGGGGGCAACACGCCCGTGGGTTTCTCGCGCACCTACGCCCCGTTCCGCCGTTCTCGCCAAAAGCGTGTCAACATGACCATAGTAAAGTACCGCCTGCGCCGTGCGACGCGCTGTTTCACCAGCCGTGCCATAAGGAGGAGATCGCGATGCCGGAGGTCCAGGTGCCCGGCTGCACGCTGTCATGGCCGCCGCTCGACCTTACCCCGTCATGGGTTACGGCACCCGAAACCATCGTCATGCACCACGGCATCGGCATGCACCACGGCATCGGCGCCAACCGGAGCGGGTGCGGACACTGACCGTCGGCGCGCGCAATGCGGCGTTCAGCACGATGGTGCCGCCGATCGATTCGCCCAGCAGGCGGGCAGGCCCGACGCCGGCGGCGTCCATCACGACGAACAGGTCGTCGGCGAGGCGGTCGAGATCGAGCGGCCAGTGCTCGGCGGGCGTGAAGGCGCCGTGGCCCGCATGTCGAAGCGCAGGATGCGGTAGTTGGCGACCAGGCTCGCCAGTGAGCAGTCGAATATGTGGCAGCAACGGCGCGCATCCCCGGCGCCTCGATCCGGTCGGTCGCCGGGTCGCAACGCATAGGCCGCAGCGAAGGCATGCACGCATGGTCCCAGCTCGTGATGCGGGGCAGGTTCCACGCGGGTGCGATCACGCAGGTGCAGCACGCCTGGTTCCCCGCATAGCAGGAAACTGCGTGCCCAGACGCCGCGCTGCGCCTACTCGCGGCATCGGTCGGCGCCGACCTATCTCGACGGCTGCTGCCACGTCCCCGACAACTCGCCCTTCATCCCTGTTCCGGCGATGGCCGCGCTGCGCGATCTGGCTCCGGACCCCGGCTGTACGTCATCGGCAAAGTCCGTCAAGGCCTGCCATTTTCGCATGCAAAGGTCCGCATGGCGATTTTTTTAGAATTTTTCCAGGCAGATTGACGCAAATAAGGGCGCTGAAACAGGCAGACACCCCTCGACGCGTGCAGCAAACATCGCTATCACCCTGCCGCAACGAGAGATACCGCTACCAAAGAGTAAGACTCGACGCGCTGCCGTCCACTGGGAGAAATAAATGTCCTTGATCAAAAGCCCCATTTGGGGCCGTCGTACACTGCTGAAGTCCGGCCTTGCCCTCACCGCGCTGGCCGCTCCGCCCATCATCCGCGCCCGCGGCGA
Source organism: uncultured Pseudomonadota bacterium (assembly GCA_963819005.1). Lineage (GTDB taxonomy): Bacteria > Pseudomonadota > Alphaproteobacteria > Acetobacterales > Acetobacteraceae > Rhodopila. The sequence continues at coordinate 121,375 of CAWFUL010000015.1, read as the reverse complement.
AACCCCGGTGCGCATCGGCATGGTCGATCCGCTGACCGGCATCCTGTCCGCCCTTGCCGCCAGCGAGGTCGAAGGCGCGAAATATGCCGTTGCCGCCGTTAACAAGCAGAACGGTATCCTCGGTCGCCAGGTTGAACTCCTGGTCGAGGACTCCGCCAACGACGTTGGCACCGGGGTGCAGAAGACCCGCAAGCTGATCGACCGCGACAAGGTTGATGTCATCTTCGGTGACGTGAACTCCGGCATCGCCTACGCCATGTCGCAGGTAACGAACGAAGCCAAGGTGTTCCATATCGTGCCCGGCGGCCACACCGATCCGATCACCGGCACTGACTGCAAATGGAACGTTTTTCGCATCTGCAACACGACGTCGATGGACGCCACCGCCGTCACCGGCGACCTAGTGAAGCGCTTCGGCAAGAAGTTCTTCTTCATTACGCCCGACTACGCATACGGCCATACCCTTCAGGATGCCTTCGTCAAGCATCTGAAGGCGGCGGGCGGCGAGTATCAGGCCGAGGTGCTGCCGATCAATACGTCGGACTTCTCCGCCTCGCTGATCAAGGCCAAGGCGTACCAACCGAAAGTCCTGCTGAACAATATGGGCGGCCTCGCGCAGATCAACTGCATGAAGCAATTCACCCAGTTCGGCATGCAGAAGGACATGGCCCTGGGCGGCGCCTTGTTTGAGCTAGAAACGATCAGGGCCGTGCCGAAGGAAGCGCAGGCCGGGACCTGGGTCATGGAATGGTGGTGGAACCAGCCGAACGTGCCACAGGTTGCCGCCTTCGTCGCCGACTTCCGCAAAGCGGTCGGCAAGACGCCGAGCGCCCGCCACTGGTTCGGCTTTACCGCGGTGCATTCCGTCCGCCTTGCCGCCGAGAAGGCCAAGTCGCTGGAGGGCCCGAAGCTCGCCATGGCGATGGAGGGGATGGAACTGCCGCCTGACGTCGCGCTGCAAGAGGGCAAGATCATTTACCGTGCCGGCGACCACCAGTTGATGTCCAACCTGTTCGTCGGCGACGTTCATCCGCCGGCATCCGGCAACCCGGATGACGTATTCACCGTCACGTCGGTCGTGCCGGGCGAACAGGCGGCCGGACCGGTTGCCGACACCGGCTGCAAGATGACGCATCCGGCCTGACGCGGCACGCCTGACACCGGCGGTCCCCGCGGACCGCCGGAAACGCGCGGCGCCGGCGCGGCGACTGCTCGAAAAAAACAACGAAACACCAGGGACAGAAAGAGCGGCCGGATGCTGCAACTCGTGTTGTTCAACGTCACGAACGGGCTGATCATAGGCGCGTTCTATGTGCTGATGGCGTTGGGGTTATCGCTGATCCTCAATCTTTCCAACGTGATCAACTTCGCGCACGGCAACTTCCTGGCGCTGGGCGGCTACATTGCCTTCGTTTTGACGCCGTATATCGGTTTCTGGGGGGCGCTGATCGTCTCCCCTCTCCTGACCGCGGTGCTTGGCTTTATCATTGAGCGGGTGATGATCCGGCGGGTCTATGCGCGCGACCCGGTGTACAGCCTGCTCCTTACCTTCGGCCTGGCGTTCATCATTCAGGACGCCTGCCGCTACATCTGGGGACCGAATGGCCTGCCGATGACGGTGCCGGACGTGCTGTCCACACCGTTGTCGCCCGACCTGTTTTTCATCACCTGGTACCGCATTTTCATGGTGGTGATCGTCATCGCCGCTGTCGTCGGGCTGTTCTCCTTCCTGCGCTTCACCCGCGTCGGCATCCGCATCCGCGCCGGCACGCTCGATCTGGATACCGTGTCGGTTCTCGGCGTGAATGTCGGCCTGCTGCGCTCGTTCAATTTCGCTGTCGGTTCGCTGCTGGCCGGCCTCGCTGGCGTGCTGGCGGCTGGCCAGATCGGGTTGAATCCGAACATGGGCGACGACCTGCTGATGCCCAGCTTCATCGCCATCATCGTCGGCGGCGTCGGCAGCCTGACCGGCACGCTTCTGGGCGGCCTGCTGATCGGCGTGGCCGGCGCGGTAACCACGATCTTCTGGCCCGCCGCCAGTGAGGCGGTGATCTACGTGCTGATGCTGGTCGTGCTGGTCGTCCGGCCGCGCGGCCTGATGGGCGAGGAAGGAATGCTGATTTGAGTGTCGCGACCGCAGAACCGGAAGTCAGCGCGGCGACGGCGCAGCCTCGCCCCTGGCTCACCACCGGCATCATCTGGCTGCTATTGCTGACCGTGCCGTTCTGGCTGCCGATGATGGGCGGCTACACCGCGCTTGCCGCCAGGGTCCTCGTGCTTGGCCTTGCTGCCATGTCGTTCAACCTGCTGCTGGGTTTCACCGGCGTCATGAGCTTCGGGCACGCGGCCTATTTCGGCCTCGGCGCCTACGGTGCCGGCCTGACGTTGAAATACCTCGCTGCCAGCACGCCGCTGGCCATGCTTGCCGGCGTCCTGCTGGGCGGCATCGCCGGCACGCTGTTCGGCCTGCTGATCGTGCGCCGCCGCGGCGTCTATTTCGCGATGGTCACGGTCGCATTTGGCCAGATTGCCTTCTATGTCGCCTATAGCTGGGACAGCCTGACCGGCGGCTACGACGGTTTGCGCGGCTTCACCCGCGCGCCGCTGAACCTCGGCTTCACCACGATCGACATCGCCAACAGTGACACGACCTTTTACTACTTCCTGCTGGTCGTGTTCGGCGTCGCTGTTGCCCTGCAGGGCCTGCTGCTGGCCTCGCCGTTCGGTCGCACGCTGGTGGCGATCCGGGAGAATGAACGCCGGGCGCGCTTCCTCGGCATCCCGATCGAGCGGCATATCTGGCTGTCCTTCTCGATCTCTTGCGGCTTCACCGCGCTGGCCGGATCGCTCTACGCGCTGCTCAACAACTTTGCCGACCCGATGGGCCTGCACTACTCGCTGTCGGGTGAGATCGTGATCATGGCCGTGATGGGCGGCATGCGGGCCTTCTGGGGCCCACTGGTAGGCGCGGCGGTATTCGTCGTTGTTCAGGACTATATCTCCTCGATGACGGTCAACTGGATGTCGTTTGTCGGCTTGATCTTCGTCCTGGTGGTGCTGTTCTTCCCGCGCGGCTTGCTTGGGATGCTTCAACGGGGGACCGGCCGATGAGCGCCATCCTCAGCGTCACGTCCCCTGGCCCAATGAGTGCGGCCGCCCCTCAGCCCATGCTGGACGTCCGCGGCGTCACCAAGCGCTTCGGCAGCCTGATTGCCGTCAACGACGTTTCGATGCAGGTCGCGCCGGGCGAGTTGCGTGCCATCATCGGCCCCAACGGCGCAGGCAAGACCACGTTCTTCAACATGATCTCGGGGTTTTTCGCCCCCACCGCCGGGGAGATCGTGTTCGACGGCACGGTAATCACCAAGACGAAGGTGACGCAGCGCGTGAGCATGGGCATGGCGCGCACCTTCCAGATCACCGAGATCTTCCCGGAGCTGACCGTGCGGGAGAATGTCCGAATCGGCGTCGAGAGTGCCAGGGGTTTCCGCCAGCGCTTCTGGCTTGGCCGCCGCCATGCCGCGGAGGTCAATCAGGGCATCGATGAGGCGCTGACGATGACGGGCCTGTCGGCCAAGGGTGACCGACTGGTCGGTGAACTGTCGCATGGCGACCAGCGCGCCGCCGAGATCGCCACCGCGCTGACGCTGAAGCCGCGCCTGCTGCTGCTGGATGAGCCCACTGCCGGCATGGGCGAACACGAAACCTACGCCGTCGCCAACCTGATACGCCGGCTTCACCGCAACAGCGCCTATACGATCGTGCTGATCGAGCATGACATGCGCGTGGTGTTCAACCTGGCCGACAAGATCACCGTGCTTGGCGAAGGCCGGTTGCTTGCCGAAGGCACACCGGCCGAGATCGGCGCAAATCCCGTGGTACAGGAAGCCTATCTGGGAAAATCAGAATGAGCGCGCTGACCGCTGAAGGCCTGAACACCTACTACGGCAAGAGCCACATCCTGCATGACGTCAGCCTTACGGTGGCAGAAGGCAGGATCACCACATTGCTTGGCCGGAACGGTGCGGGGAAGTCCACCACGCTGCGCAGCATCGTCGGGCTGACCCCGCCGCGATCGGGCCGCGTCAGCCTGTTCGGCAAAGATATCACCGGCCTGCCACCGTACCGCATCGCCGCCGCCGGCGTCGGCTTCGTGCCCGAGGGGCGGAAGGTCTTCGCCAACCTGACGGTGGATGAGAATTTGCGGGTGCCGCTGGAACGCCCGGGCTCCTACGACCTTGACCACGTCTATCGCCTGTTCCCGCGCCTGCTGGAACGCCGCAACAACCTCGGCCGTCAGCTTTCGGGCGGCGAGCAGGAGATGCTGTCGATCGGCCGCGCCCTGCTGCTGAACCCGAAGTTGCTGATCCTGGACGAACCGAGCCAGGGCCTGGCGCCGCTGATCGTGAAGGAGGTGTTCCGGATCGTCGCGCAAATGCGCGCCGAGGGCATTTCCGTGCTGCTGGTCGAACAGAACGTGCGTATGAGCCTGGAAATCTCCGACGACGCTTACGTGCTGGAGAACGGCCAGATCGTCTATTCCGGCCCGGCGGCGGAACTGCGTGCCGACGAGGCACGGATCCAGGCGCTAGCCGGCGCTTCGGCCGAGGAGTGGAAGCTCGAGGATCTGTTGCCGGTGTGACGCACGGGTTTTGGCCATGTGGCAAGCCTCCGTCGAAAGTGTGGGGGGCTCCACCAAAGCGGGTCAACTTCACATCTATCCGCCCTCTTCTCAGAAGCCTCTATAGCCACGCCCGGCACAGTCGCACACGGACGGTGCGCGATGGCACGAGCCCTGGACGGAACCAAAAGTTGAGCATCGGCAAAGCCGGTATCTGAACAATCGTGCGGAGAACTCGCATCGGCCGACACGGGGCTGGGAACGCCAAATGCGACGTTTTAAATCACATGCTCAGGTTCAGGAATTTCTTTCTGCCCCCGGTTTCATTTATGGTCACATCCATCCCCGCAGCCACCTGATGTCCGCCAGCACGTACTGGAAGATCCGCGCCAGGGCCTTCAAGGTCTTGCGGTTGGAGACGTGCGCCAATACGGTTCTTGTCCGACACAAAATGTATTCTTGCGGCCTCACATTAAACTGATAGAAGTCAACGTGACAATGCTATCGAGAATCCGAGGCCGTGGCGTCAGCTCAGAGAATCGGATGCGTGGCCGGAAGGAAAGGGGATTTTTCGAGGCACGCTTAAGATTCCGCAACGAGAGAGATTATACGCAGAAATACGGGCATGGTTATCCATGATATGTAATGGCCAGTAATGTAATGTCGTCAGATTGTTCGGCGTCACCAGCATGCTCACGGACCGCTTCCGTAACCGAGCGGACGATAACACCAACATCGGAGGTATCTGCCACGGCAATTGCTTGCAGCAACCTATTGCCGCCGAACTGATCAAAATCCAAGGCTTCGGCTTCGGTTACACCATCCGTATATAATAGCAGCGTCGCTCCTGGCGGCAGGAACAGATGCCCGGTGGCGCCCGCCGCGTTCGGCAGCACACCGAAGACCGTCCCGGACTGGCACTGCAGGAACGCGACAGCCCCATCCGGCGACCGAACAAGGGGGGGTGGATGGCCGAAGTTGACAAACTCCACACGGCCGGCCGTAAGGTCCAGCACAGCGATGAACAGCGTGAGGAACATGCTCAGATCGTTGTCCGCGGCGAGCATGCGGTTTGTGCTCTCCAGAGTCCGCGAAAGCGAAATCGAATGCGCCGTCGGGCTACGCAGTAAAGTCAAGGCGCGAACCATGAACAGGGCGGCACTGATGCCCTTGCCCGCGACGTCGCCAATCAGCAGCGCGAGATGATCCTCGTCCAGCTGGAAGCCATCATAGAAGTCGCCACCGACCAGTCTGGCTGGCTCGATCAGGGCGGACGTGGGCAACATGTTTGTCGGGTTCTGGCCCCCAGATTGAGGTTCTGCACCGACGATCGTTCGCTGCCGCGCGCTGGCATCGCGGCAGGCTCAGTGGCGCGTCGTCACAGCCGCGCGGTGCCGTGCTCTCCATGCGAGGGCATCGACGGCATTCGATCCGGCGATTCGACAATCAGGCATGCGAACAAAGAAGACGTGACGCTCTGTCAAACGTATATGTGCTTCCAAACAATTTCTCCCACCTGCCCGGGCCGGTCGCACGGACGACCAAGCGAATTCTCGGTCTTCCATTTGTCGCTCGCACCAACGCGGGCAGGGCACGAGGGCTAGCCTCGCAAAGGATATCTAATGTTTTTATTACATAACGATCAGTGCGTGTGCCAGGGTCGACCCAGCCTTCAGGTGCGATATGGTGAGTGGGGGGGACCATCCGTACCGACCATAGCCCGAGAAACGGTCAGCGAGACGCTCGCGTGCTCCTGCGAGTGAACGGTTGGTCCCCGTTCGCAACGAAGCCAGAGGTTCGAACTGCAATCTGGAAGGAGCGAATAGGGGGCTGAGGTGTGGGATTGGCATGGGAGGGGAGTGGGATGATGGATGAGATTGTGATTCGAGAGGCACTTAATCGCCATTGGGCTGCCTCGGACGTAAACGATTTCGATGTTGAGCACGCGATATACCGAGACGATGCGTTGCTCGAGTACCCGCAATCGGGGGAGCGCATCCGGGGTCGGCACAACATTCAGGCCTCTCGTGCCGCCCAGCCGGAGTCCAAGCGCTTCACGGTGCGCCGGATCGTCGGCACGGGCGACCTCTGGGTTACGGAATTCATCCTGTTCTATGACGGTAGGCCGTCCTATTCGGTCAGCATCATGGAGTTTCTGGAGGGCAAGGTCGCCCGCGAAACTCAATACTTTGGCGATCCGTTCGAGCCTGGACCTTCGCGCGCGCAATGGGTCGAGCGGATGGGGTGAAGTCCGTTCGCCGGTCCTGACGGCGCTGAACGAGGAGGGTGACATGCAGTATATGACCCTAGCGACCGACTACGACGGAACCATCGCTGATGGCGGTGTGGTCGATGAACCGACGCTCGCCGCTTTGGAGCGGTGGCGCGTCGGTACCCGGCACCTGATGTTGGTCACCGGTCGAGAGCTGACCGACCTGGAGCGGGTCATGCCACGGCTTAAGCTGTTCGATCTCGTCGTCGCCGAAAATGGTGCCGTGCTGTACGACCCGGCCAACCAAGTGGAACTTGTGCTTGGTGAGGCAGTGCCCCCGGCCTTTGTCGGGCGGCTGCGCGAACTCGGCGCGGCGCCGCTTTGGGCCGGCCGGGTGATCGTCGCGACCTGGGAACCGAATGAAGGCAAGGTGCTCAGCGCGATTCATGATCTCGGCCTTGACCTGCGAATCACGTCCAACAAGGGCGCCGTCATGGTGCTGCCGGTCGGCGTCACCAAGGCGAGCGGTTTGTGCGGCGCACTCGCGCAACTCGGTCTGTCACCGCTCAACTGCATCAGGGTCGGCGATGGCGAGAACGACGTTGCGTTCCTTGACATCTTTGGGCTGCCCGTAGCAGTCGCGAATGCCCTGCCATCGGTCAAGGAACCTGCCGCAGTCGTTACAACGGGCATCTTTGGCGCTGGCGTCGCTGAGTTGATTGGCCGAATTCTTGCGACAGACCTTGCCGAGTTCCAAGCCATTGCCGAGCGAGGGCAGGGAGCATTCGTCGCCGACGAGCAGGGCATGCCGCTGCTCCGCATGCCAAATGAAGTTGGAATTTGCAATTTTCATCGTGGCTGAAGCGGAAGGTCACTGCGCTATGTTACGATATACAAATGATATGACGACGCCGATGCAGGCCCACTTCACTCCGGTCGCGTCCTCGGGCGCGTCTGGTCCTGCGACCGACGATGCCAGGACGCGGCAGGTCGCCAAGGTTGAAGCCAAGTCGAGCCGGACGATCGACCGGCATACCCTGGCCCCGGCGCGGCCTACCGCAATGCCAAACAAGACACTGCGAGAGCGGCTACGTCGCCCGCTGTTGATCCTGTTTCCGATCCTGTTGGCTGCCGCCGGTGCTGCTTACTACCTGATGGAGGAGCCATACGTTTCGACGGACGATGCCTTCGTCTACGCGGCGAAGGAGTTGGTCAACGCCCGGGTTTCCGGCCAGGTGGTCGAGATCGCGGTCAAGGACAATCAGCGTGTCCAGAAGGGCCAAATCTTGTTCCAGGTCGATCCGGAGCCATACCAGATTGCGGTCGAGCAGGCCGAAGCGCGGCTTGCGAGCTCACGTCTCCAGATCAACGAGCTTAAGGCGACTTATCGCCAGCAACTGGCCGAACTGCAGTCGGCGGCCGCTACGGCGGACTTCGACGAGCGTGAGTATGCGCGACGGAAGGCGCTGGTCACTGACAATTGGACGCCACGCGAGGTGTTCGACCAAGCCGACGTGACTCTCAAGGTCGCTCGTCAGCACATCGTGTCGATCGGACAGCAGATCGCCAACACCGTGGCTGCGCTGGACGGCAATCCGGATATTGACGTGGATCGCCACCCGACGGTCCGCGCCGCCAAGGCGCAACTCGATCAGGCCCGGCTCGATCTGTCCTACGCAACGGTGGTGGCGCCGGACGACGGCATCGTGGCGAGGGTCGATGACCTGCAGGTCGGCGACTTCGTCAATCCAGGGGCCGCCGTATTCTCCATGATGTCGACCCGGCGCATCTGGATCGAAGCGAATTTCCGCGAAACCGGCCTGACCCATATGCGGCCGGGTCAACAGGCCACGATCGACGTGGACGCTTATCCGGATCGCACCTTCAAGGCGCATGTCGTCAGCATGAGTCCGGGCACCGGATCGGATTTCGCGGTCCTGCCGCCGGAGAACGCGACCGGCAACTGGGTCAAGGTCGTTCAGCGCCTGCCGGTACGCCTGGAATTGGACGAGATCGATCCGAACGAGCCGCTGTTCTCGGGGATCAGTGTCACCGTGCGGGTCGATACCGGGTATCGCCGTGCCTGGCTTCACCCGTTCCAGTCCGCGGTCGCGACGGAGGCGTCCGAATGAGCGCCACGGCCGCTTCGAACCCTGCAATCGACGGCCATCGCGTGATCATCGTCGCGGCTCTAATGGCGAGCTACATGCAGGCGGCCACGATCTCGCTGCCCAACGCGGCGTTGCTCTATATCGAAGGCACGCTGTCGATGGCTGACGACGAGGTCGGTTGGATATTCACGTCGTATCTCGCGGCGGGCATCGTGACCATGACGATGGCGCGATGGCTTGCGGGCCGCTACGGCCGCAGATCCGTTTATCAGATCGCCGTCGTTGTTTTCGCGCTTGGCCTGGTGCTCGCGACGCATGCGACGACCCCGATGCAATTCATCGCCGCCCGGGTCGTCCAAGGCGGCGCAAGCGGCATCATCGGCCCGCTGTCGATGGCGATCCTGCTCGACGTACTGCCGCCCTCGCGGCACGCCCGCATAAGCCTTGTGGCGAACGTCACAGTGCTGGTTGGCCTCCTCAGCGGCCCCAGCATCGGTGGCTGGCTCAGTGAATGGCACGGCTGGCGGTCGCTGTTTTATATCAATCTGCCGGTGGCGGGGTTCATCTTCCTGGCCATGGCGCTCTCGCTTCCAGAGAAGCGGGCTGAACAGAATCCACCCTTCGATTTCTTTGGCCTGACGACGTTCTCGTTTGGCATCATCGGGTTGCAGATGGTGCTCGATCGCGGCGAGCGCATGGAGTGGTTCAACTCGGGCGAGATCTGGGCAGAAGCGGCTGCTTCCGTGCTGGGTTTCTACCTGTTTCTCGTACACGTTCTTACGGCGAAGGTTCATTTCCTCGACAAGGCGTTGTTCCGGGACCGCAACTTTGTCCTTTCGGCGCTTATGTACTTCGCGTTTGGCTTCGTCCTACTGCCGACGATAGCCCTGACGTCGCCGATGCTGGACGAACTGCTGAACTACCCGGCGGACACCACCGGCTACCTGGCGATTCCGCGCAGTCTCGCGCTGGTGGGAGCGCTGTTCCTGACGACACGCGTTACGGCGCGGATCGACAATCGGTTGCTTCTCGCCGGCGGAATGGCCCTCGTCGTCTGTGCCAACTGGCGGATGCTCGGCTATTCGCCCGAGATGGACTGGTGGCCGGTTATCGTTGCGGGCATGGTCCAAGGCGCCGGCCTGGGCATCCTGCTGCCGACCCTCACCAAGACGGCGTTCAGCACACTCGATCCGGCATTCCACCCGGAGGCAACTGCGTTTTTCAATCTGTCACGCCTGTATGGCAGCACGATCGGCATCGCGGTGGTCCTGACGTTCTTCTACGACAACACCCAGGCCATGCACCTCGCGCTCGCAAAGGACCTCACGCCCTTCCGTGCCGCCGCTCATGTTACAGGTTCAACCACCCAACCGGGTCTTGCCATGCTCAACGACATGATCACCGGCCAAGCCGCTTTGATCGGCGTCATCGACCAGTTCAAGGTCATGATGTTGGCGATGCTGATCGCGAGCCCGCTTTTACTGTTTTTGCGCAAGCCGAACCCGGCGGGCCAACACGGAGCCTGAAGGTTGCAAACGCCCTGGGTCCGATGCAGTCGTGATGTTCTTCGCCGCCGCGGAGATGTACTGGATGTGTCACCGGAGGTTCCATGATGGGCGTGATCGTTTCGGTTAATGTCGGACTCCCTCGGGACGTCGACTGGCAGGGCAGGACGGTCCGGACGGCGGTCTGGAAGGCGCCGGTGAAGGGGCGGATTTTCGCCCGCCGGCTAAATCTCGATGGCGACGGCCAGGCGGACCTCCGCGGCCATGGCGGGGAACAACGTGCGATGATGGTCTACCAGCTCGATTCCTATCGTTACTGGGCAAGATATCTCGGGCGGACGGATCTGGTGGCCGGGAATTTCGGCGAGAACCTCACCGTGGACGGGCTCGCCGATAACCAGGTCTGCATCGGTGATCGCTTCAGGATCGGCGGCGCCATCGTGGAGGTCAGCCAGCCACGCGACACCTGCTACCGTGTCGGCATCAGATTGAACCATCCGGAGATGGCCGCGCTGCTGGTCGCGCACCGCCGGCCCGGCTTCTATTTCCGCGTCCTGCAAGAAGGTGAGGTTGGCGCTGGTGATCGCGTCGAGAAACTCTCCGACGGCCTGGAGCGGATGACGGTCGCCGAGATCGATGCACTGCTCTATTCGGCGGAGCACCCGCTCGACGCCTTGCGACGCGCGGTCCGGATTCCTGCACTCAGCCCTGACTGGCAAGGCTCGATGCGGGCGTTGCTGACCGCTGCCGAAACGGGAGGCACAACGGGCAACGCCGGCCTGGGGGGCGGTGCGTCGGCGCCCCTTGCGTGGCGTGGCTTCCGCCCGGTCGTCGTCGTTGCTTCGCGCGAGGAAAGCGCGGACGTTCGATCGTTCGAGATCGCGGCCGAAGATGGTTCGCCGCTGCCGCCTGCACTCCCCGGCCAACACATCATGGTCCGCATGAGGCCGAACCCTGGTGCCCCGCCCGTCACGCGAAGCTATTCGCTGTGCGGTCCGCCCGGGAACGCCAATTATCGGATAGGCGTCAAGAACGAGCATGGCCTCGCAAGCGGCTTCCTGCACCAAAGCGTCCGGGCAGGCGGTCGCCTGGAGGTCAGCGCTCCGCGTGGCTCGTTCACGCTGGCCGCGGGTGCGGCGCCTGTGGTCCTTATCAGCGCCGGTGTCGGCGTCACGCCGATGTTGGCGATGTTGCATGATGCAGTTGCCGCAAACGCCGGGGCGGGCCGTCCGGTTTGGTGGCTGCATTCAGCCCGTGACCGGGCGCACCATTCGTTCGCCCAGGAGGCAGATGATCTGCTCGTTGCGCTGCGATCATCCCATCGCTGCGTGGTTTACAGTCGACCCGCGCCGGAATGCAGGCTCGGCCGGGACTTTGATCGGCAAGGTCATCTGTCGGTCGATTTGCTCCACGAACTCGGGATGCCCCGGGACGCCGATTTCTATCTGTGCGGACCGCCCCGCTTTCTTGAGGAGTTCCAGAAAGGCCTGGCGGCATGGGGCGTCCCCTGGCCCAGGGTCCACGCCGAGGTGTTCGGGCCGACGGCCGTTCGCACGCCCGGCATCTCCGGCGTCGGCGCGACCTTGCCTCATCCTCCCGACGGCCCCGCGGGGAACGGGCCAACGGTGACGTTCCTGCGAAGCGGTCTCGCCGTACCGTGGAATTCCCGCTTCCGCAGCTTGCTCGAACTGGCGGAGGCTTGTGCCATTCGCGTGCGCTGGTCCTGCCGTTCGGGCGTATGCCACAATTGCGAGAGTGGCCTGCTCGAAGGCGAACTCGCCTACACGCAGGAGCCGCTGGACCCGCCGGCGGAAGGCAATGCGCTGATCTGTTGCGCGACGCCGATAACCGCCGTTGAACTCGACTTGTAGTGGCCGCCGCGTTGAAATGTCCGAGGATGGCGAACGGTCCCGGGAGGCTTATGGGTTCACCGTGAAGGAGTAGAAAATGACGGCATACGACGCGATCGTGATTGGAACCGGTCAGGCGGGGCCAGCGCTGGCGCGACGCATGGCGCGGTCAGGCATGCGCGTTGCCATCATCGAGCGCGGTCGTTTCGGCGGGACTTGCATCAACACGGGCTGCACACCGACGAAAACCCTGGTCGCAAGCGCCTACGCCGCGCACGTGGCCCGTCGCGGCGCCGAGTACGGCTTCAGCGCCGGTGATGTCAAAGTCGATATGCGGCGCGTCAAAGCGCGCAAGGATCATGTCGTCGGGCTTTCCAATCGTGGGGTCGAACGGTCTCTCAAGGGTCTGGAGAACTGCCGCGTCTATGAGGCCCACGCCCGGTTTCTGTCGCCGCGCGAGGTGCAGGCCGGCGATGAGGTCCTGACATCCGACCGGATTTTCATCAATGTCGGTGGTCGTGCGGCCGTGCCCGACATCCCCGGCCTGGATCAGGTCGATTACCTCACCAACAGCTCGATGATGGACATGGACTTGCTGCCCCGCCACCTGCTGGTGCTGGGCGGCAGCTACATTGGCCTGGAATTCGGTCAGATGTACCGGCGGTTCGGCAGCGAGGTCAGTATTGTCGTGCACGGGCCGCGCCTGATTTCGCGCGAGGATGAAGACGTATCGGCGGCGATCGCCGATATTCTGGCGCGGGAAGGCATCGCAGTTCACCCCAGCACCAAATGCCTGCGCATCGACAAACAAGGCGACGACATCGTTATGACGCTCGATTGCGGCGGTACGTCAGAACTCCGGGGCTCGCATTTGCTTGTCGCGACGGGGCGGCGTCCCAACACCGATGATCTCGGTCTTGACCGCGCGGGGGTCGGGCGAGACGAACGCGGTTATATCGTCGTGGACGATGAGCTGCGTACGTCGGTCCCTGGCATCTGGGCGCTGGGCGACTGCAACGGCAAAGGCGCGTTCACCCACACGTCATGGAATGATTATGAGATCGTCGCCGCCAATCTGTTCGATGGCGACAGCAGGCGGGTCAGTGACCGCATTCCCGCCTACGCACTCTACACCGATCCACCGTTGGGGCGCGCCGGCATGACGGAGGCGGATGTTCGCAAGAGTGGCCGTCCCGCGCTGGTCGGCAAACTTGCCATGGAAGATGTATCCCGCGCCTTCGAAAAAGGCGAGACCGAGGGCTTCATGAAGATCATGGTCGATGCTGAAACCAAGCAAATCCTGGGCGCATCGTTCCTGGGGACCAGCGGGGATGAGGCGATCCACTGCGTGCTCGACGCCATGTACGCGAAAGCGCCTTACACATTGCTGAGGCGTGCGATGCATATTCATCCAACGGTCGCGGAGTTCATTCCGACAATGCTGGATGACCTGGTTCCGCTGCCTTCCTCGGTAGCGGGATAGATCGCTGGGAAGATTACGGGGACAATTCCGTTGGACAACTGGATTTGCGGTCTATCGCTTGTCGCGCTGACTCTGGCGATCCATGCGACTGGTGTAACGTTCATGGTCTGGGTGCTGCACGGCCTGCGGCTTCGGCTGGAAGTCCGGAGCCTTCACCTGCCACACGTGTTCGCGATCATGATCGGCGCTATCACTGCAATGGGACTGCTGCTTGCCGCATTCCACGGTATAGAGGCTGCGTTCTGGGCGGCGGCGTATCTGCTGCTTGGCGCGGTTGGATCGCCTGAAGCCGCGATCCTTTACTCTGTCGATGCGATGGCCACGCGAGGCGCTTCGGGGCTTATGCTCCAGCCGCACTGGCAGATGATGGGGGCGCTCGAGGCCGCCAACGGTATGCTGCTGTTCGGTATCAGCACGGCCTTCATCTTCACGGTTATGCAATTCTACTATCAACACCTGGTATTTCGGCCAACGCCGGGATCAGCAGCGGGATAGATCGTGGCCGGCTGGCTCGATGATTACCCTCGCGAAAGCCGGCGCCAGACGCCGTATTCACTCCCGCGTCGGAAGAGTGTCTGCCGGACGGCGAATATTCGTTCCTGTACCGGCGACGCATATGTTCGGACCCGTCGAGGCCACACGGTCTGATTGGCTCGCGCGCCTCAAACCACAACGAGGATTTACCATGGGCACAGAACGGAAAGTCGCCATCATTACCGGTGCGTCGCAGGGTATCGGCGCGGCTCTCGTCAAGGCATTCCGCGATCGCGATTACCGGGTGGTCGCGACGGCGCGCACGATCCAGCCGTCAAGCGACGATGATGTCGTAACGGTGTCCGGTGACATCGCTGATCGCGAGACGGCCGGACCCCAGTGCCTATGCAAAGAAGTTCTCGGGCAGATATGAACACCGGACCATCACGGGTGGCGTAGGGCACAATCTGCCTCGGGAAGCCCCGCAGGCGTTCGCTCAAGCAATCGTCGACGCCGCCCAAAGCTGACCGGAACAACCCAGGCACCACGACTGGCGTCAGAGGCGTGGCGCGACGTTCAGTTCACCGATAGTTGGGACAGCATGGCGCGAGCGGCGCGCAGGTCGGTGGTTTCGTAACCGTCGGTGAAACGTCCGTATACCGGCGCCAGAATTTGCGTCGCCTCGCCATTGCGGCCTTGGGTCATCCGCAAGCGGGTTACGCTTAGCGCGATCCGCAATTCCCAGAACAGAGCCTCGTGCTCCCGGGCCATCTCAGCTGCCCGTCCAAAGCAGGTTTCGGCCGCCTGGGTTGACTGATGCGCGGATTTTTGGAGCAGCACCTCGCCTTTGATGCGGAGCAGTTCCGGGACATACCACACCTGACCGTCCTCGCCCTCGCCAGCGGTGGCCACTGCGTCTTCCAGGGTGTCGAGCGCCTCATCGAGCCGCCCGAGTCCCGCGCGGGCCAACGCCAGAGCGCCCTTGAACTCCGGATACGACAAGCGCCAACCGGTCCGGTCGCACGTCTCGAACGCATCGAGCAGCACCGGCAGGCCTTGCGCGAACTCGCCACGCTCGATCAACAATTTCCCCTTCAGGAAGCGGCCCGCGGTGTCCCAGAAATACGCGTTCAAACTTGTTGCGACATCGATCAATCGCGTGATTTCTCTATCGGCGGTCGTGAAGTCGCCGATCATGGGCGCGATACGGCATATGCCGTAATAAAGAGCCCGGCAAAGCAAGAGTTCCTGGCCCGCACCCTGCACATCCTCCAAGCTGACGTGAGCCTCATTGAGCGCCTTTTCCGTGAAGCCCTGCATCCAGAGCGCCCGAGCCAACATTGCCCGGGCATCCGCGTGATCATTCGAATTGTAATAAATGCTCCCAACGCGATCTCCTCGCACAATGGGAGATCGAAGAACGCGCTCAAAATATCCCTGGGCCTCGCGAGGTCGGCCGCTGGTCAGGAGCGCGGTGCCGATTTGCCGCCAGGCAGCCCGGAGGCTTACCGGGTTGTCACCACGATCGGCAATTTCCTTTATTCGGCTTGCCAGGATCCGTGCCGGACCATATTCCCCGCGATAGACGTGGATCGCCCTTAGAGCCGCCAGACCCCGCGCCTGTGTGTCGATATCATTCAGAATGTAGGCGGAATCGATGGCGTCGGTCAGGATGGTTTTTGCCTGCTCCGCGGCCCCCAAAGTGACGAACGTCGCCCCCGCGAGCGCTATCTGAAGTTGCATTCGCGACCGCGTGTGCGAGGTCACATGCGGCTCAAGACTGAGCAGCGCGCGTTCGCAGCGCTCGCGGCATTCGCTCATCAGCGACAAATGTTGCCAGACTGGCGCGTAACCGACTGTCAGGTCAACACCAATAGCCGGGTCTCCGGTCGAAGAGAAACACCAGTCGAGCGCCGCGCGAACATTGTCGAGCTTTCGAACAAAGCGCGCCAGGTCCTGATCCGATAAAGACGATCCGGCGCCTGACGCGACCGGTGCGATGACATCGCGGAAATACGCCGCATGGTGGCGAGCAACGGTGTCGGCTTCGCCGTGTCGGGCAAGCTTCTCAAGCGCGTAGGCGCGGATCGTTTCGAGCATATACCAGCGACGCGCGTCCGAGGTCGCGTCCAGTGCAACCAACGATTTCGTGACAAGGGTGGCGATGCCATATGTCACCTTCGTCGCATCGAGCCCAGTATCTATCATCACGGCGACAGCGGCATCGAGGGTAAAGCCACCGTGGAACACCGCCAGGCGCCGAAACAGCCGCTGCTCTTCTTCCGGCAGCAAATCATGGCTCCAATCGAGCGTTGCGCGCAGTGTCCTTTGCCGCGCGACAGCCGTGCGGCGGCCATGGGTCAACAGCGCAAACCGATCGCGCAGACCTATGGCGACTTGCTCGATTCCCAGCATGGCCGCGCTGGACGCCGCGAATTCGATGGCGAGCGGTATACCGTCGAGATGCCGGCAGATAGCGGCAATGGATGCCAGGTCATCGACGCGTGGTGTGCGATCCGTGTCCATCGCTGTCGTCCTGGCGACGAACAGATCCACAGCGCTGTGGCCGCGAATGTGGTCTGGCGTCTCCTGGCCGAGAGCGGGTACATCAAGCGGCGGAACGCGATAGACCGTCTCCCCGTCGATGCGCAGGACTTCACGACTGGTTACCAGAATCCCGATGCGTGGGCACAAGCGAACGAGGCGCTCGGTCAGATTGGCCGCCGCGTCGATGACGTGCTCGCAGTTGTCGAGCACAAGCAGGAGATGTCTCCCGCCGATGGCGCGAGCGACTGACTCCGCCGATATTTCTCCGCTTAGCTTGAGTTCGAGCGCGCTGGCCAGCGCGGACGGAACGAGGTCGCGGTCGAACAACGACGCCAACTCGACAATCCATCCACCGCCGTCGAATTCGGCGAGGAGGCAGCGCGCGGCCTCGATGGCGAGCGAGGTCTTACCGATGCCGCCCGGGCCCGTCAGTGTCACCACCCGATATGCGGAGACAAGATCTTGCACGTGTCGGACGGCGGCGGCGCGTCCTATAAGGCGTCCGGCGAACTGAGGGAAGTTGTTCAACACAAGAGCGCTGGGGTCGCGCGTGGGCGAGGAAGCAACCGACTCGTTCGCGGCGTTCGGTGGTCGAGGCGTCCAGTTTCCGACGAGGCGATACCCTCGACCGGAGGCTGTCTTCAGCATGTCTCGATCCTGGCCGAATGCCTTGCGGATCGCCGATATGTGAACGTGGAGCGTGGTCTCCCCGACCGTGGCGCCTGGCCAGATGCGATCCATGAGATCGTTCTTAGTGACGAGTTCATTGGCTGACCGAACCAGGGTCTCGATTATTTCAAACGCGCGCGCCCCGATTGGCACCGCGACGCCGCGTGTCTGCAACTCGCGTCGTCCCAGATCGACCTGCCAGTGCCCGCACTCATAGACCAGGTTCCGTCCGTGTTCGGACACCCCCGCACCCCCAGTTCAGGAGCTTTCTACTTCGGCGCGAGACTGAAGCCCATGTTGAAATTCCGCAACCCCGTGTTCGGGCGCTCGCGGATTGGCCGGTCCGGACGCGACGCCACTGTCGAAGGCGTGGGCATTCTATGCCCCCGTGGCGCTGCAGGATCGCGCGATTAACCCGGACGTCCGTTCGTAGACTAAAACGGTTAATCTCAAGACTGAAATCGACTTTACCTGATGCCGGGGGAATGTCTGATCAGGCGCGTCGCGATGTACCCGCAACGATAGCATCCGTCTGCCCATTAACGGAACCATGTACTCCGCCCTCGGCAACCGGTTTTCCAGCATCCGCGATGAGATCGTCCGTCCCGCTGCGATTACTGTAAAAGATCAGGGTCATCAATGCGACAGCTAGCGCAATCGTGAGCAGTATACCCAGCACCGCTCCCACCGTGGCGGTCGCATCAAGCCCGAGCCCCCCAAACCCGGTCAATGCCCAGACTACGGCGAGCAGAACCATGATTGCGGTCGCGGTGCCGGTCGCGAACCGCGCCGGCCACGGCAGTTGCCGCCACATCGTCAGCGCGCTGATCCACATTTTCGTTGCTCCCTCATGACAGCCGACTGGCACAACCAAGGTTGGGCGAGCGGCGGCAGATGTTTACCGCGGCGATCAAATCCGGAATTTCCTGAACACACGAATCCTGTCGTGAAAGCGCGATGGCGCGCGGCGCCGCTGCTTGGCCGCAGGCCCGACGGCATTCAATCCGGCGATTCGGCAACTGGGCATGCGAACCAAAAAGAACTGATGCACCGGTGGGCGCAATCGTCCAGGCGAACGATTCCGTACATCCGCCTGAGGCAGCTAAATGGACAACAAAGCAATTTGCCGGTCATCCATAATTTCCCGCTCGCGCCGGGGATTCCCCCGCGATGCCGCCGCGACCCCCTCTAAAGCTAGATGTCCGGTGAAGATGAGTGACAGCCTTTCGGCACCGTCCGTTTCGTCCCGCTGCGCTGGTGGGCCGATATGACGGTCCAAACCAGCAAGCAAGATCCGACCAGTAAGCAAAGGACAGTCAATAACGACGCGCAGGTTGCCCACGACGGGAAAGACTCGGAGATGCCGACAGGTTCCGGCTTGGTACCGCAGAAGCCACGAACCGCCACGCGCACGCGACCGCTTCTGTTCGCAGCACTCGGTGTCGCGGTCCTGGCAGTCCTCCTCGTGGTCGGCATCCCCTGGGTCGACACAATGCTTCACACCGTCTCCACCGATGACGCATATGTGAACGGCCACGTAACCTTTGTCGCACCCCGCGTGCCCGGACAGATTTCCCGCGTCCTGGTCGATGACAACAACCGCGTCCACAAGGGAGATCTTCTCGCCGAACTGGACAAGGAACCGTACCGCATTGCGGTTTCCGAAAAGCAGGCAGCGGTCGACACCGCGAAAGCCGACCTGCAGGCCGCCAACGCCGCCGCGCGCGCAATCGAAGCGCAGGCCATGAGCCAACGCTGGAAACTGCAACACGCCGTGGAGGACGTCGACAACCAGGTGGCACTGCTGCACGCCCGTGTCGCCGCCGTCGGCAAGAGCAAGGCCGCACTGGACCTGGCACAGCTTGAATTCGACCGGGCCAAGCAGCTCGTTGCGAGGGACGATGTATCACGCGAAGTCTACGACCAGCGGCAGGCGGAGCTGACAACGGCCGGCGCGCAACTCGCCCAGACACTGGCCGAAGTCTTCCAGATCCGCGTCTCGTTGGGCCTGACGGCGCAACCTGACAACAACAACCTAGGCACCGTGCCGCCCGATCTCGATGAGACCTTTTCATCCGTCCTCCAGGCGCAGGCGGATCTCATCCAAAGCGCCGCGCAGCTCGGCGTCGAGCACTCCTTCGACCAGGGTCCGAAAGCGATGCTCGACCAGTTCTATAAACTGGGCGACGTCGACACCACCTTCGCCCGTTACGCGGCCAGTGCCCCGGCCGTGAAGCAGGCCGAGGCGAAACTCGAAGCCGCCAGGCGCGACCTAGCCCAGGCCGAACTGGATCTTCATTACTGCGACATCAAAGCCGAGATCGACGGTATCGTCACGCGGCGCAACGTCAATCCCGGCAACTATGTCCAGGTCGGTCAGAACCTGATGGCGGTCCGCTCGCTGAACGAAATCTGGATCGACGCCAACTTCAAGGAAACCCAGCTGCGCGACCTGCGCATCGGACAGCCAGTCGACCTGACGTCGACATGTACGGCGGCAAGCACGTCTTCAAGGGCCGGGTCTCCGGCTTTACTGAAGGAACCGGATCGACCCTGGCCTTGCTCCCGCCGGAGAATGCCACGGGCAATTTCGTCAAGGTGGTCCAGCGGTTGCCGGTCCGGATCGATCTCGTCGGTTACGATGCCGATCGGACACCGCTGTTCATCGGCACGTCCGTGACTCCCTATGTGTATATCGACAAGCCGCCAACCGGCCCCGATGCTGGCAAGTTTCTCCAGGCCTATGTGCAGCCGTCGCCGAACCCAGGCTCGACCGCCAGCGCGTCGGGCCCCGGGCAATGAGCGGAACAGTCGCTTCGTCGGCGCCCCTGAAGTCCCAATCCGCCGCAGCAACAAATCCCTGGGTCGTCGCCGCCGTCGTCGTCGTGCCGACCTTCATGGAAGTGCTGGACACCACGATCGCGGTCGTCGCGCTGCGCTACATCGCGGGCGGGCTGTCGGCCACGGTCGATGACGGCGAGTGGGTCATCACCAGCTACCTTGCCGCCAACGCCATCATCCTGCCCATCACCGGCTGGCTGATCGCGCATCTTGGCCGCCGCAACTACTTCCTGCTGTCGATCGCCGTCTTCACCCTCGCCTCCGGGCTGTGCGGCATGGCCACGGGTCTCTGGCAGCTGATCCTGTTCCGCGTGCTCCAGGGTCTCGCCGGCGGTGGTCTTCAGCCGTCCAGCCAGGGCGTGCTGCTCGACGCGTTTCCGGTCGAGCGGCAAGGCATGGCCATGACCCTGTTCGGCTTCGCCGCGCTGATCGCGCCCGTCGTGGGTCCGACGCTGGGCGGCTGGATTACCGACGATTACTCCTGGCGGTGGGTGTTCTGGATCAACGTCCCCATCGGCCTGCTGGCCCTGGGTGCCTGTGCCCTCACACTCCGCGATCCCGATTACCTGACGGAACAGCGCACGGAACTCCGCAAGCGGCCGTTCAACTTCGACGGCGTCGGCCTGTCGCTGCTGGTCATCGTCATCGTCTGTTGGGAGGTGACGCTGAGCAAAGGCCAGGAATGGGACTGGCTGAACGACCCGTTCTGGCGTGTCCAGACCTTGGTGACCCTGTTCGCCGTAGGCCTCACCGGGCTGGTCATCTGGGAACTGCGCCATCCAAGCCCGGTGGTCAACTTCCGGCCGCTACGCGAGCGTAACTTCATCGCCTGCTGCATCATCATCTTTTGCGCCTACGCGGTGCTGTACGCAGCCAGCACCACCCTGCCCGCTTTGCTCCAGACCCTGTTCGGCTACGATGCGCTCAGCGCAGGACTAGTCATGTCGCCGGCCGGCCTGTTCGCCGTCATCACCATGCCGTTCGTGGGTCGCGCCCTCGGCCGGGGAACCGATGCCCGGTGGATCATCGCCGCCGGTCTCCTGACGATGGCGGCAGGCAATTACTGGATGTCGCAGATGAACCTGGACATCAGTCCGGGACAGGCCGTCTGGCCGCGGGTCATGCTGATTGTCGGACTTGCGATGTGTTTTGCCCCCGCGAACGTCGCGGCCTATCTCTACACGCCGCTCGCACTGCGCGGGGCGGCCGTCGGCCTGCTCAGTCTCCTGCGTAACGAGGGCGGCAGCGTAGGGACCTCGCTGGCTCAGACGATGCAGGAGCGCCGTGACCAGTTCCACAGCCTCCGGCTTGGCGAATCGCTCGATCCCTTCAACCCGGCCGCGCATGCCTTCCTCGGTCAGGTGTCCGCACCGTTCCTGCAGCAGACCGGCGATCCCGTCGCCGCGCGGCAACTCGCCCTGCAGGCGCTGGCAAACCTGCGCCAGCAACAGGCCTCCGCGCTCGCCTACTTCGATGTCTTCTGGGCGCTGGCCGTTGTGATGGTCGCGCTCATTGCCGTCGTCCTGATCATGAAACGATCCGTCGCGGAGAAAGGTGCTCGGATTGGATCCGAGTGAGACGGGCCGGCGCGTCCAACGCCGTCGGGCTGACCCGCCGATTGCCGGGCTGACCGCGATCCTCGCCGCCAATAGCCATGTGCCGGACGAGGCGGTGGCACGAAACGGCGCTGCCACGGTAGTTTCTTGAACAAAGTGGATTTCCTTGGATGCGATTGGATTTCTCAGCCGGCTTCGATCCTGCATTCGCTCGCGTGGTGGAAGAGTATATACCGGAGAGCGTCTATTCGCTTCCGCCGGGAACCGGCTTACTTGTCGGCGGAGTAACACGAAGCATAGAATGAGGCCGTTTCGCCTGTTAGCTGCTTTGAATCCTCCTGCTGAACTGGACTTTTCCTCGAGGAACGAAAGAGAAAAACAGATGGACGATCAAACGCGCATTATTCACGCTAAGGCGATCGACCTGGGGCGGCTCGCGATCCGCGCCACCACAACGGCGGGCAGCGGGCATCCGACGACCGCGTTGTCGCTGGCGCACCTCGTTACGGTGTTGATGTACCGGGTGATGCGATGGACGCCGTCCGATCCCGGCAACCCGGGGGCTGACAGGCTGGTCCTGAGCGAGGGGCACGCGGTGCCGATCATCTATGCGGCGTGCGCTGATCTGGGCGTTGCATTCGGGCCCGAGGGCGAGCACCGGGCCATGACGGAGCGCGACCTGATGACGCTGCGTGAAATCGGATCACCGATCGACGGCCATCCCAATCCGGTGCTTGGTTTTCCATTCTTCGACGCCGCGACCGGGTCGCTGGGGCAGGGCTTGTCGGTGGCGGCGGGGCTGGCGTGCGCGGCGCGCGTCGACGGCGTGAACAAGCGCATTTTCTGTCTGATCGGCGATGGCGAGTCACGTGAAGGACAGATCTGGGAGGCAATGGATTTCTGCGCCGATCAGCGCCTGGGCGGGGTGGTCGCCATCTTCAACTGCAATGCTCTGGGCCAGAGCGATTATGTTTCGCCGGCGCAGGACTGGGAGCATCTTGCGGCGAAGGCGTCGGCGTTCGGCGCGCGGACCGAAATCATCGACGGCCACGATCCGGCGGCGATCGAACGCGCGCTCCGTATCGAGGACGATGGGCGGCCGCTAGCGGTAATCGCGCGTACCGTCAAGGGATGGGGCGTGCCGAGCCTGGGCGGCCCGGGCCATCACGGGACGCCGGTGAAGGCCCAGGCGCTGGCTGGCGTGCTGGCGGAGCTTGACACGACGGCGCGGGATTTGGGCGTCAGCAATGGTGGGGCGGCGGACCTCGCCGCGCTGACCATCGCGCCGCCTGGTGTGGCGCCGGCGGGACGTTCCGGCCCACGCGTGCCCGTTGGTTTTGGCGCGGCGCTTGCCAATAATCCGGGGTTGGCGTCGGCCAAGACGCTTTCGCCGCGCCGTGCGTATGGCATGGCGCTCGCGGCGCTTGGCGACGCAAACGGGGCGGTGGTGGCGCTTGACGCTGACGTGAAGAATTCGACCTATGCCGAAACATTCGCCAAGGCGCATCCTGACCGTTATTTCGAGGCGCGTATCGCCGAGCAGAATATGGTTTCGGTAGCGGCGGGATTGGCGGCGGCCGGCAAGATCGCTTTCGTGAGCACGTTTGGCCGCTTTCTGGAACGCGCGTTTGACCAGATCGAGATGGCGATCATCGGCGGGGCGCGCATCAAGCTGGTCGGCACCCATGTCGGCGTGACGCTGGCAGCGGATGGGCCGAGCCAGATGGCGTTGGCGGATGTTGCGTTCGCGCGTGCACTTGCTCACGCCAACGATGCCAGGGGCCGGTCGCTCGTGGTGCTGACGCCGTCGGACGCGGTTAGCGCCTATAAGCTTGTGCTGGCCATGGCGGAGCATGACGGCCCGGCCTATCTGCGCGCGGTCCGTGGGGATCTGCCGATACTGTATCGCGAAGACGAGACATTTCCGCTGGGTGGTTCGAAGGTGGTGCGGCGGCCGGCAGCGCCCGCGGTGGTGCTGGCTGCTTCGGGTTATCTGGTTCATTCCTGTATCGAAGCGGCCGAGGTGCTGGAGCGGCGCGGCATCGCCGCCGCGGTGGTCGATGCTTATGCCCTGCCGCTGGATGCCGAACCGATCCTGGGTATGGCGCAGCGGGCTGGTGCGGCGATCCTGGCGATCGAGGACAATTACGTGGGTGGGATCGGAAGCGAACTGGCGGAGGCGTCGGCCGCGCTCCCGACGCCGGTTACGGTGGAAAGCCTTGGGGTGCGGCGGATACCGAAGAGCGGCCGCACCCCGGCGGACGTGCTGGATTATGTCGGTTTGTCGGTGGCGGAGATCGCCGGCGCGGCGGAACGGGTGGCGCACCGCGTGCCGGAGAAAGTTTGATCGCGATAAGCACAGACGTCGACGTGCGGAGCGGGAATATCGTCAGTTGGCCGTGGGGCGACGGTTGGGAGAGGTTGTCATGGAATCCAGGGTCGATGAGATCGGCGCCGGCATATATCGGCTCTCCATCTTCGTTCCAGCCGTGGCTCCACCCGCCGGATTGACCTTCAATCATTTCCTGTTCACCGGTGACGAACCGTTGTTGTTTCACTGTGGGAAAAGGAAAATGTTTCCATTGGTCTCAGCCGCGGTTTTCCAGGTCATGCCGGTGGCGCGATTGCGCTGGGTTGGTTTCAGCCATTTCGAAGCCGATGAGTGTGGATCGATGAACGACTGGCTGGCAGCGGCGCCGGCGGCTGAGCTTGTTCACGGGATGGTGGGTTGTCGCGTTTCCATTAGCGATATGGCTGACCGCGAGCCACGCGTGCTGTCAGACGACGAGGCCATCGATATCGGTGGCAGGCGCTTTCGCTACATCGATACGCCGCATGTGCCGCACGGCTGGGATGCCGGCGTGATGTTCGAGGAAACAACGAGAACCTTGTTGTGCGGAGACCTGTTCACGCACGTTGGCAACGGCCCGGCAATGACCGAGACCGATATCATTAAACCGTCAATCGCGGCGGAGCGTTCATTACATTTCACCAGCCTTGGGCCGACCACGGGCGGGACGGTTCGCAAGCTGGCGGCGCTTGAGCCGAAGGTAATGGCCACCATGCATGGCTCTTCATTTGCCGGTGACGGGGCAGCGGCGCTCCGCGCTTTGGGCGATTATTACGATCAGCGCTTGCGCTCGGAGCTTGCGGGTAGGGAGCTGAGCTAACACCACCAGGCGCGCATGTCGCAACGATCTCATCAATCCGCCGGAGCCCATGGCATGACCATCGAAGTCTTCTCCGGGCGATGCAAAGCAAGCCGGATTCACCGGTTCGGTGGACCGGACGCGATCACATTCGAAGACATGATCCCCGCCGAACCTGGGAATGGCGAGGTGCTTGTCCGGGTCAGGGCCGCTGGCGTCGGGCCTTGGGACGCTTGGGTCCGGGCGGGACGCAGCGTCCTGCCGCAACCACTGCCATTGACGTTGGGGTCCGACATTTCCGGTATCGTGGAGAAGGTTGGGCCAGGCGTCACTGGATTCGGGCCCGGTGACGCTGTGTTCGGCGTGACCAATCCGAGCTTTACTGGCGGATATGCCGATTACGCGATCGCATCCGCGGCGATGCTGGCCAAGAAGCCAAATATGTTGTCGCATGTCGACGCGGCCTCGGTGCCGGTCGTTGCGGTGACCGCGTGGCAGGCGTTGTTCGAGCAAGCGCGGCTTAGCATCGGCCAAAGTGTTCTGATCCACGGGGCCGCGGGTAATGTCGGGGCGTTTGCCGTGCAGCTCGCGCACCAGGCAGGGGTGCGGGTTCACGCCACCGCAAGTGGACGGGACCTGGACTATGTCCGCGGCCTTGGCGCCGACACCGCCCTCGATGGCCACACCGCCCGGTTCGAGGAAATCGTCCCCACGGTGGATGCGGTGATCGACCTCGTGGGCGGGGCGGTACAGACCCGCTCGTTTGCGGTCCTTCGTAAGGGTGGCGCGTTGATTTCAGCCGTCTCGGCGCCCGAGCAGGCCGACGCTGCCGCGCATGGCGTCAGGGCAGCGTTTTTCCTGGTGGACGTCACGACCGGGCGGCTGATGCAGATTGCCACTATGATCGAGGCGGAGGCGCTCGTTACGACGGTCGGCACGGTCTTGCCGCTCGCGGATGCGAGGATTGCCCACGAGTTGCTTGAGGGAAACGGGCAGCGACCGCGCGGCAAGATCGTGCTCCGCGTAAGCGAATGATCGGGGTCTGTGTCAACTCGGGAGGGGTTGGCTGGACCGGTCCGGACTGCGGGGCGGCGCGGGCTAAAGAGAGTTGTATTCGGATAGGCAACATAACATGAGGTTTTGTCGTAAGCCCAATCCCGGATTTGCGACGTAACATAGGGGAATCAGCATGAGCTTTATCGAACACGCTATTGCGGCGAGCCGAAAGACAGCAGTACACCATGATCCTTCTCTGGCGAACAAGCCCGCTCCGAAGGTTGCGATCCTTACTTGCATGGATCCCCGGCTGAACCAATTGCTCGAATGGCTGGACATCAAACCAGCCGATGCGGATGTGATCCGGAACGTCGGAACAGCGGCGACAACAGATGTTGTACGGTCTCTTATGTTTTCAATTCATGTTTTAGGCGTGCGAGAGGTCATGGTCGTTGGGCACACTGGCTGCGGAATGGAAATGTTTTCCGAAGAAGAATTCGAGAACCACCTTCACGCACAATGCGGCATGTGGGCCGTGGCTCCCGATAAATTCCATTTCTATTCCGACGTGAACCGAGCGACACAGAAGCAGGTGCTGAAACTGAGATCTCATCCGTGGATTCCTTCGGCTGTGGTCATTCGCGGATTTGTCTTCGACTTGGCCACAGGCGAACTGAGGGAGGTAACGTCGAAGGATTGAGATAGGTGGCTGTTGGCGCAAAAGCCGCCAACAGCCACCGGTAACCCTGTAGGAGGCTCCCGCGATGTCCGATCCGCTATTCCTTCCGCACCTGCATTGGGCGTTGGTCATTGGCTGGCATATCCTGCTTCTGGCATTTGTTACCGCGGAGAACCTCGTGGTCGATCCCGCGAAGATGATCAGGCCTTATTTCGCCGCCGGGTGATCCTGCCGCAACGGGTGATGCGGCGCAATTTCAACAGGATCATAACAATGGCCAGCAATACTGAGAGCGGCTACGCCTTGCTTCATAATCCGCATTTGAACAAGGGCACTGCCTTCACCGGGTCTGAGCGCATGGCCAAGGGCCTCGAAGGCTTGCTGCCGACCGTTCCCAATAATCTGGAGCAGCAAATCGCACGCATCCACATCGAACTATCCTATCTCGACAATGATCTTCAGAAGGCGAACCGGGTCGAAAATATAACGGAACTGAAGTGAAACAGGAGTAATCGTTTCCCCTCCCCATCGCAGTTCATGGTGTTCCGGGGGCTTGGTTCACGAGATTGACCCAGACCCCCTAGCCATAGGGATGGCCCAAAAGGAGACGCGTCATGCCCGAGTCCCAGTCATCACATACGCGCCGTGCCGTACTCGCCGCCGCCGCCGCCGGCGGTGCAGCAACCATGATCCCACCGGCAGCCTACGCCGGAAGCGGTGACATCCGCCCGTTCCAGGTCCATTTCCCTGACGAGACGATCGCGGATCTCCGTCGGCGTGTCGCAGCCACAAAGTGGTCGTCACGGGAATTGGTCAACGACGCATCGCAAGGCGTCCAACTCGCGACGATGCGCAAGTTGGCCGACTACTGGGAAACGCGTCACGACTGGCGGAGAATCGAAGCACGGCTGAATGCCCAGCCTCAGTTCATCACCGAGATCGACGGGCTGGACATCCATTTCATCCAGGTGCGCTCGAAGCATTCCAACGCACTGGCGGTGATCATCACCCATGGCTGGCCCGGTTCGGTGATCGAGCAGTTGAAGATCGTCGGGCCGCTGACGGATCCGACGGCGCATGGCGGAACGGCCGCGGACGCCTTCGACGTCGTGATCCCGTCTCTGCCGGGTTATGGGTTTTCGGCCCAGCCCGCCGCGACAGGCTGGGATCCGCGGCGCATCGCCCGCGCCTGGATAGTGCTGATGAAGCGCCTGGGCTACACGCAGTTCGTCGCCCAGGGAGGGGACTGGGGTGACGCGGTCTCGCTGATGGCGCTCCAGAAGCCGCCAGAACTGCTCGCCATCCACACCAACATGCCGGCGACTGTCCCAAACGACATCGCCGGGAAGCTCGCTGCCGGCGCTCTCGCGCCGGTTGGTCTGTCGGCCGACGAGCGTAATGCCTACGATCAGCTGGATTTCTTTTACAAACATGGTCTCGCCTACGCACTGGAGATGGCGAACCGTCCGCAGACTCTCTATGGGATCGGGGATTCGCCGATCGGCCTGGCCGGGTGGATGCTTGATCATGACGCGCGTAGCTATGCGCTTATTGCCCGGGTCTTCGATGGCGCGAATGAGGGCCTGACACGGGACGATATCCTCGACAACGTCACACATTACTGGCTGACGAACACGGCAGTCTCTTCCGCACGCCTTTATTGGGAAAACAAGCTCGCCTTCTTTGCACCCAAGGGCGTGACAATCCCGGTCGCGGTGAGCGTGTTCCCGGACGAGATCTATGCGGCGCCGCGAAGCTGGACGGAGCGGGCCTTCCCCAACCTGATCCACTACAACCGGCTCCCCAAAGGCGGACACTTCGCGGCCTGGGAGCAGCCCGAGATCTTCAGCGCCGAACTCCGCTCCGCATTCCGTTCGCTACGCGCGTAGCCGGCATGATTCTAGCGGCCGGCGCCGGACGCGTTCGAGCAACGCAGCACCGAGTAAAGAGGATGTAAAAACATGCATCAAGCAATTACCTACCGTACCGTTAGCGTCGAAGGTCTTCCCATTTTTTACAGGGAAGCGGGTGACCGTGACGCGCCAGTAATTCTGCTGCTTCATGGGCTGCCGTCGTCGTCCCGGATGTACAACCCCCTGCTGAGGCGTCTATCGGATCGATATCGTCTGGTTGCACCCGACTATCCCGGGTTTGGCCACAGCGCCGTCCCTGCGCCGACGGCTTTTGCATATACATTCGACCACTTGGCCGACGTAATGATTCGGTTCACCGAGATAATGGGCCTCACCCGCTACAACCTGTTCATGCAGGATTACGGTGGCCCCATCGGCTTTCGCATGGCGATAGCCCACCCCGAGCGTCTTGAATCACTCATTGTTCAGAATGCGGTCGCACATGGCACCGGCCTCGGTGAACTTTGGGCGACTCGTCGTGCCTTCTGGGCCGATCGAGCATCGCATGAGGAGTCGTTGGTTCGTAACGCGCTATCTTTCGACGCGACACGCCGGCGTCATATCGGTACCGACCCGAATGTCGAGCGCTACGATCCCGATCTTTGGACTGATGAGCTTGCGTTTCTCAATCAGTGCGGCCAGGCAGAAATCCAGACCGAGCTGCTTTACGACTACCGCAACAACGTCGCGTCGTACCCGAGGTGGCAGGAATGGCTGCGCAAGGTCCAGCCGCGGTTGCTCGGTACTTTGGGGCAAATACGATACTTCATTCGATATCTCGGAGCCGGAAGCGTATCGGCGGGATGTACCTCGAGCCGAGGTCCACATCCTGGACGGAGGGCATTTCGTCTTGGATACCGCAGCCGATGAGGTCGCAAGACTTTTGCATCATTTTCTCCAAACGCTTGACCATCATAAAGACCATGGCGATGGTGCATGCACGCAGCACGGCCGGCCCGTGGTTAGTCTGTCTTGCCGAAGAATACCGAATCCGTCGCCATAGACCTGCGGGCGAGGCTGGCGATGACTTCACCGGCACGCCATATGTCCGACCGACATCGTAACGGAACTCCCGACTTGCTCCGCCACCGAGGCCACCTGTGCGCTTGCAACCACTGACAATGAAAGGGTAGCCGGGGTGCCTGTCCGGAAGGTCCGGCATTTGCTGGGCCTCCGGGTCCAGGGGATCCAGGTGACCCTCTGGCTCAAGGGTCTGGACTGGTCATGGGAGACAGCTTGCAAGACGAACAACAGGACCTGGAGCAATGGCCAAGCAGAACGTCAACCGGTTGTAGATGTTGATGGGTGCCACGCTCGATCGCACTGGATAGAATGACTTTGTGTAAGAATGTTCCGCTTCAGCCCCACGTAGGCTCAAACGAGTTCAGGAAGACCGCGCGAATTGACGTGGATCCGCTGCGGGACAAGCGATTGACTCAGATCAAAGCGACCGGCGCACAATGCCCGTAATTGGGATGTTGATTCAATTAGAGTGTACCTCGTGCCAACCGTACTGCCCCGATGCACCCCCAGTGCAGCCGATCTCGTCGCACTAGCTCTCAGCCACCGCATTCAGGCGGAACGTTCCACATGTCTGGCCGAAAAACTGCAGCTTCATCGCATCGCTGACATATACGAAGTTTTGGCGACGATCGACTGTCCCATTTCAATCTTCGCGGAAATTGTTGGCTCGTCATAGGCAACCCTCGCCGATTAGCGACTCCCGATCATCGGAAACCGTTGGCTACTCGGGAAGCCGGCAGCGCAATGAAGCCAGCACTATCATCGGTCTCGTCCCCCGGGTAGCAGTGCTGTATTCGTCGCCGCGTACGTAGTGACCGGCTAGTGTAATCAGTCGTCATTCTTGAGACGAACGAGTCAGGCGGTACCTTCAGCGGCGTGGTCATCCCTTCGTCAGGCCGATCGTGCTCTTCGGCAAACAAAGGTGTGATCCCAAAAGACCAGCGCAGCCGCTCGACTTAATCGTTGGAGAGTTCGCCGGCATCAGCGTTTGTTGCCAGATCCAGTGAGGAGAGAACAATGACGACAGGAAAGGTTACTTACTTAGGCGAACGCTCCCGTCAACGATCAGGGACGGAACGAGAAGGCGGACGTAGCGAGGGCCCGGCGGTGGTGCTTGTTATCGGTCCCGAACCGGTTATGCGATGGCGTCACCCCGCGCAACGAGGCGCTTTCGCGGGCGGCGCGCCATGACTATGCTCCGCCACCCTTGCGACGAAGCCCCGTCACCTGGCCAGTACCAGCCTTGGGGTTCGGCCGTTGATCAAGTTCGGCCCTCGCCGTCTGAATTCGAGAAAATGGCGCTGCTGTCCGGCGAGCCAGCAGCAAATGGTGGGGACTTGGCCAGCGTTTTGCTTGCCTCGGCCTGCCCGGTGAAGAACCACGGATGCGATGTTTTGCGCCCGCTTTGGGCCCAGGAGGCGGTGCATCGGACCCACGGCTTCGTGCGCCTGATCGCCGCGCGGAACCGCCGCGAATCGCTGATGAACGAGAACCCGATCGCCTCTGGTGTTCGCGATTTCGCTGCCCGCGATTTGGCGGTGCGGTTCAGGGAACTGGAGACAAGTGTGGAACGGGCGGTGCAGCCTTGCTCCACCGTCCTGCGGAACGTTGTCTCTGACCTTGGGGTATTGTTCGGTTGTCCGGGCAATATCACGCTTAAGGCCGACATCGATCGCGTGTGCCTGGCCGGCTACAAACGCCGGGCGCTTGTACTTGCCGCGTGCGAACTGATCTGCAACGCAATGCTGCACGCGTTTCATGGACGGGGAGCCGGCGCGATCGAGGTTGGCCTGACAATCCAGGATGATCAGACCGCGTGTCTGCGTGTGGCAGATGACGGGATTGGCTTTCGGGACATATCG
The DNA here is from genome assembly GCA_963819005.1 of uncultured Pseudomonadota bacterium. Lineage (GTDB taxonomy): Bacteria > Pseudomonadota > Alphaproteobacteria > Acetobacterales > Acetobacteraceae > Rhodopila. The sequence goes on along the minus strand of CAWFUL010000015.1, from coordinate 89,884 downwards.
CCGAACTTCAGTCGTGGGATGGCCGCCGCGCTGGCCGACCTGCTGGAAGCGGACCTCTACTATGACCGTCGGGCGGGATGGACCATCGCTGAAATCGTCTTCCCGGTTCATGGCGCATGGCATGCGGATTGTGTGATCATGAACGGCGCACGCGATTGGAGAGATAATAACCGAGACCTGGATGCCAATGGCAACGGTTGGAGCGGAAACCGTTTGTTGGACGGAACAAAAGTGCCCAGGAACGGCCGAGGAGCCGGCCTGAAAGATTTGTAGCGATCCAAGGTCCATCATCCCGGGTCCCGGGAACCGTTGCGACTCCTTCCAGAGGCGGTCCGCGTGAGCATCAGTCTACCGCGGAATTTTTCAATTAGTGGAAGCTTATCCGAAACATGGAGAAAACAATGAAAGTGTTGATGGTTCTTACCTCGCATGACCAGCTTGGCAACACCGGACGCAAGACCGGTTTCTGGCTCGAGGAGTTTGCCGCACCCTATTACCGGTTCAAAGACGCGGGCGCCGAGGTGGTGATCGCGTCGCCGAAGGGTGGCCAGCCTCCACTCGATCCAAAAAGCAACGAGCTGAATTTCCAAACCGATCTCACACGCCGTTTCGATGCCGACCCGGAGGCTCATGCTCGGCTTTCATCGACCGTGCGACTCGACAGCGTCCGCCAGCAAGACTTCGACACGGTCTTCTATCCGGGTGGGCATGGGCCGATGTGGGACCTCGCGGAGGATCGGAACTCGATCGCGCTGCTGGAATCCTTCCTCGCCGCCGGCAAGGCCTTTGCGGTGGTCTGCCACTCAACGGGGGCGCTGAGACATGTCCGGACGCCGGACGGTAAAATGTTCGTCGATGGCAAGACTGTCACCGGGTTCACCAATGGCGAGGAAGACGCGGTAGGACTGACGAAGGTGGTTCCCTTCCTTGTCGAGGACGAAATGATGAGCCTTGGCGCCACCTTTTCCAAGGTCAGGAACTGGGGCGTCCATGTCGTCACGGACGGGTTGTTGATCACCGGCCAAAACCCCGCGTCATCGGGTCCCGCCGCGGTGGAACTGATGAACGTGCTGGCGGCGCCCGCTCTTGCGGGCTAGCGGCCCCGACGGGTATGCCTTGGGACCGCCTGTACGGCCTCCGTCACCGCGCGGGCTCTCATCCGGATTCCGGAATCACGTCGAGTTCGGCAATCAGGCGGCGCGCACGGATCAGATCACTCGTACCGAAGCCCTCGGTGAATCTTCCATATGTCGCGGCCAGTAGATGACGCGCTTCGGCGATTTGTCCGTGGCGCTGCCACATCGCCGCGAGGCTCGTGGCGGCGCGCAGTTCCCATGACAGCGCTGTCTGTTCTCGCGCAATGTCCAGTGCGCGCAGCAGCTTTGCTTCGGCTGCTGCGATGGCACCCGGCGCGGCGTGCCAAAGCAACAGTTCTGCATCGATGCGCAATCGTTCCGGCGTGTACCACAGCATGTCGACAGGCTCTCCGCCAGGCAGCGGCACCGCAATGTCTGCGTCGAACGCAATACTGGCAAACGGGGGAGGGAGCGCGGCGTCCGCGACCATCTCGATAAGTGAAGCAATCAGCAACTCACCTTCGTTGCCCACCCGAAATCTTAGCGCGCGCTCGAAGCAGATACCCCACTGCTCCATGCGCTGGACGCCCGTGCCATGGGTGTTGACTAGATTGACCATGTGCCGCGCTTCGTCCGCGTCACCAGTCCACAACGCGACCGGTACTCCGGCCTGCGTCAGGGCATAACAAATCGGAAACGAGCGCCCGCTGCTCTGCGCGGCCGCCACCGCCTCCCGCGCCGCGGCCATCGCCTGATCCGGGAAGCCGGTCAACCATAGAATGCGGGCCAACTGAGCCCGCATGGCCACCGGCGTTTCGACCTGGTAGCCGATACTCGATGCGGGTTCGAGGAGATGTGGTTGGCGGAGCGCGCGTTCGGTAAAGTCTCGTGCCGTCGGCTGGTGACCCAACAGGTGATGAGTTAGTCCAAGGATGCGGTCAGCCAGATGCATGGCGCCGGGGTCGCCCGCGCTCTCGGCGGCGTCCGCATATCGGCTCGCTATCTCGAGCGCGGCGAGATTATCGCCGCGACCACGGCGAACCGCCCACATCCCCCACAATGCCTGGGACCGCACGGCGGTCGCGCCGATGCGTTCGGCGATCTCCTGCGCTCGATCGAAAGTTGCCTCCATGACAGGACTTCCGGGGCCCAGATACCAAAGCGCATGGCCCACGGCGATGCGAAGCCACATTTCCTGTTCCGAACCCGGTTCGGCATGGGGCAATGCCTGCTCGACGCGGTCGAGGATGACCGACATCTGCGTCAGTTCGAACCACAAGGGAACCGCCGCGATTGTCAGCGCCACGCCGATCGCGGCGTTGCCGGTGCCGGAGAACGCCCATTCCAGTGCCACGTGAATCTCATTCGCGCGACGGCGAAACGTGGCCAGATACACTTGTTCTTGGTTTGATCTCCGTTCCTCGTCGAAAGCCCCACGCAGCTCCAGGAAATAGGTCGCGTGACGGCGGGCGACCTCGGCGAGCGCACCACTTTCGGTCAACTGCTCCAGGGCATAGACACGCGTGGTTTCGAGCAGTCGAAACTCGGCCGCGACCGGGTCAGCGGTTCTGATGACCAATGACTTGCCAACCAGATCGACGATGCCGTCAGCGATATCCGCGTTGCTCGTGCTCTGCGCAGCCACCGCGCGCGCGGCGTCCAGCGAGAACGGGCCGGCAAAGATCGCGAGACGGCACAGCAGTTCGCGCTCCGCCTCGCTCAGAAGCTGATAGCTCCAGTCGAGCGTCGCGCGCAGCGTCCGATGCCTGGGCAGCGCGGTACGGCGCCCACTCGCCAGCAAATCAAAGAGATCCCGCAAGCCAGTCGCGACCTGCTCAATGCCCAATGTTGCCGCCCGGGCGGCGGCGAATTCAATAGCGAGAGGAATGCCGTCCAAATGGCGACATATCGCCGCGATCATGGGCGTGTATTTAGCATTGGTCGAAACGTCCGCGCCGAGTTCCCCGGCCCTGGCCAGGAAAAGCTCCACCGCGCTGTGACCCAGAATTTCGGCCATTTCGATCTGCCCGGCCGTGGGCACGTCGAGCGGCGGCACGCGCCAGACATGCTCCCCCTGGATGCGGAGGATCTCGCGGCTCGTCGTCACGATCGTGGTCCGCGGGCAATACGCCAGCAGGGTTTCCGCCAGGGTCGCCACCGCCTCGACAAGGTGCTCACAATTGTCGAGCACCAGGAGCAGCCGTTTGTGCCCAATGGCGCGGGCGACGATCTCGGAGGTGACGGTGCTGGGTCCGAGCTCCAGTCTGAGCACACCGGCCACCGCGGTCGGCACGAGCGTTGGATCGGACAGCGACGCCAGCTCGACCAGCCATCCGCCATCGTCGAACTCGCCGACAACACCCCGTACGGCCTTCAACGCTAACGTCGATTTGCCGATGCCGCCGGGTCCGGTCAGGGTGACGAGACGGTACGCGGAAATGAAGTCCCGCAACCGCGCCACCGCCGCGGAACGGCCAATGAGCCGCGTGACGGTTGCTGGAAAGTTGGTCACGGGGTTCTCGCCGCCAATGCGAACAGGCTGCAGACCGACTGGGTGTCTTGCCGCGTCGTGACGCTGGACCGTCCAGTCGCCGAGAAGGCGATACCCGCGGCGCGCCTCGGTCTTCAGCAAGCTCCGGTACGGACCGAGCGCCTTGCGGATCGCCACCGCGTGAACCTGAAGCGTATTTTCCGTGACAACGGCGCCCGGCCAGATGCGCTTGATAAGCTCGTCCTTGGTGACCAGCTCGCCGGCCGATTGGGCCAGAACCTCGATGATCTCAAAAGCTCGGCCGCCAACGGGAACAGGAGAACCAAGGACCCGAAGTTCGCGGCGGGCGAGGTCGATCTCACACACGTCCGCAGCATATACCGGCCGGATATCCTCAGAAGGCACAAAAATTTCCTACCACGAGGTCCCCTTGGCCCCATTGCGATGCCGGCCAACCCATTTTTGATCATGGCACTCTGACATGGCCGGCGCCGCGAGCAAATCCGCCCTGTCGAACTCGTTTGGTGAACCGGCGGTGGGACGTCGCGGCGTTTTCCTGTTACGGCAGCCACAATGTGCGACCGGCGCGAGACCGACGCATGGGCAAAACCCGCGCTTCTCGGCCTCGCGCGCGTGGCGTCGTCGGCGAGTTTCCCGGAAACGATTGTGCTTCACTCGTCCGGATCAGAATCCCAGTAAGTTGCGCGGTGGAAGAAGCAGCGGCCACTCTTCATCGAGGCGTGGCATGATATTGGGGCGACGGACCATGCTGAAATTCGCGTGGTGATGCCGGAGCGCTGAGGTATGCTCGCATCGAACATCTGATCGGTGGCGATATCGATACTGGGATAACCACTGATATACAGGCCCGATGCGACCGCTGACGCGAGACAAACTAGCACCACCAGTAACGCGTGCTTCCGGCAAAAACCCACCGGCGCGACCAGGGCTCGCATCCACGGCGATGCCCAGGATCCAGGTAACGTCATGCGAGCAGACCGCCCGACAGGGTTGCTGCCTTCTGCTGCAAGGCTGTCATCAGCGCAGGCACGCCGCCATTTGCCAACAGGCCACGGAAGTCCGAGCGTTGCACGGCAACACGGCTGATGGCGCCGTCCTCCAGCACGTCCACCGCCTTCCAGCCCGACTGACCGTTGCGCATGCGGTAATCCAGCGCATTCGCGGAACCATCGGTCGCCACGATTCTGGTCTGCACGATAACCTCACCGGCCCCGAGCTCGCGAAGGGTCGGCGAGATTTGGAAAGTCTGCCCGGAATAGCCGGAAAAACTGGCCGCATAGCTGGCGACCGTGTAGCGCAAGAAGGCCGCGCGCAGTGGTAACTTCTGGTCGTCCGGCATTACAGACCAACCGAGACCCACTGAAAGGGCAAGCACGGCGTCCAGATCGATGGTTTGCTCGATAACCGGCGCAAGCGCGGTGAACCGTTGCGCGAACGGCGTTGTCTTCCCGCTCTTCATCGCGGCAAGCAAGGCGTCGTCCAGGAGCCTTACCGGGACGATAGGCCCTGCGTCGCCAGCAGTTTCCGCGCGCGCCTGTAGCCACGGAACAGTGACGGCTGACGTTACGGCCAGGAAACCATGAAGAGCGCGGCGGCGTGTCACGCGATTGGCTTGCAGCATTTTTGCTCTCCTTTGCAAAGTGGCCAACGTTCAGAGCAGCCTGCACCCGTCGGCCAGATGTCCGGTGAACCGGTGCCAGGTCTCGGTAGCGCCCAATTGCGGGATGCCGATGAAGCTTCGCAGTTTCAGATTGCCAGCCTCATCCAACCAGAGCTTCGTCTGATAGGTGCCTCCGTCGCGGGGATCCGTGACCTCGCCCAGCCATGTGCCGTCCGTTTCGGGCCTTTCATCGGTGATGATGGTCAGTCCGCCGTGCGACCGGCCGCGCGCATTGGTTGGGATTGGTTCCTGTGGTCCGCGCTTGACGCCGACGATCCGGCCACAGAGCGCCTCACCGCACTTGGCGATCTCAATCACGCCGTAACCATCCGCCGTGGACCATTTGCCGAGAGGGCTTCCAATCCCGGTCGCCGATGCTGGCGCGGCAGTCAATCCCACCGCGACGATCGTTGCGGCATAGTTATATACCGGCAATTCGAGGTCAATGTGCATTGGCGCCGTTTCCCGCTTCTGGTTGTCTCACTGCGGTTGCATGAAAACCCAGCTCGCTCAGGACAGCAACGAATGCCGTCTGTTCGGCGGCCATTCCTTTGTGTTTCGGCAGAGCGGTCGCCCCCGCCAGGTCCGTCATCAGACGCGCGAAATGGCTCCGAAGCCTGGGCACCGCGAAGTCCACGAATGCACGGGCTTTCGGCACCGAGAGGCGGCCGGTTGGCAGAAGCACGTGGACGGGGAACGGGGGCTCCTCGTCCTCGGCGAGCACTATTTCGAGCTCTCCTTCACCAACCTGCTCGGCGACCTGACACGAGAACACGCGTGTCACGCCACGCCCTTCGACGGCCGAAGCAACCGCGCCCCTGACGGAATTGACCACCAGCCTGGGTGTGAACTGAACCGTTCGTGGCACGGAGGAGCCGGGCAAAGGCGGAAAGCTCCAGGAACCGAGGCCGAATTGCGTTATCGCGATGATCTGGTGCTTGAGCAGATCAGCCGGATGCTGAATGCGCGCGTGCCGGGACAGGTAACCGGGTGCGGCCGCCACCACGCGGCGAACTTCCCCGACCCGGATCGCGAGAGATGCCGAGTCAGGAAGGTTGCCTATGCGGAGTGCGATATCGATGCCCTCGTCAATTAGCTTCACCGGTCCGTCGGCGAGATAGAGCCGTGCGCACACGGCCGGAAAAACGTCCATGAAGGCGTCGACGATTGGTCGCAGTACCGCTTCTCCGGGAGTTTCCGGCGCGGTCAGCGTGAGTGTGCCACGCGGCGCCGACCGCTCGCCCGCGGCCATCATCGTGGCCTCTTCCAGATCCGTCAGGACACGGCGGCAGGCGGCCGCATAATGCTCGCCCGCGCCGCTCGTTTTGAGCGCCCGTGTCGTCCGATGCAGCAGTTCGGCGCCGACGCACGTTTCAAGGAAAGCAATGGCGCGGCTAACCGCGGCGGGGGAACGACCGAGCTTACGGCCGGCGGCTGCCAGACTGCCCTCGTCGAGCGCGGTGACGAATACCTTCATTGCATCGATGCGGTCCACGACATTTCCTTAACCACAATGATTCGTTAAAACGGTAGAAAACTTCGACGCTCGCCCATTCTTCGACATGCATTGGACCAAGCGAACCGACAAAGGCGTACCCACAACCAATGTGGCGAGGACCTTGGCCTGTGTCTTTTGAGACCGCACCGTCGGTTTTCAAATCCACCGTTTACCTGCGTGGCCGGAGCGGCGAACAATCATCTGCTTCATCGCAGCGAACGACATCTTCATGCCTGGCGTGACCGCAGAAGGGTCCGCTGACTTCGTCCTGCCGGATCGCGATGCCGCCGTGAACACTGGGGCGGCGGCACCGATGACTCCACCACCGATGAAGCGATGGAGATTGCTGTGCACAGCCGCGAACATTTTAACCACTTCGGTCAGCCGATCGTCAGACCTGCTTTCGTAACGATGAAAGGCTTTGAACCGCGATGGGTTCAGTTCCGAACGTCACGCGGCTTTGAGCGTCGGGATCTCGCAAGACCTGCAGCCGCGCTGGCGCCAGACATTTGGCGTTTCTCCCACCAAACGCGCGAACACCGTGGTGAAATGCGCCTGCGTTTTGAACCCGGCGTCCAATGCGATTTCCACCAGCGGCATCGGCGTTGTCAGCAGCAACCCTTGAGCATGTTCTATTCGTTTCCGAACGAGGAATTCGTGTGGCCGCAAACCAGTCGCCACTCTGAACTGCGCGGCAAAATGCATTCGCGACAGGCCGGCCGCGGCGGCCATGTCGGCTAGGCTGATCGGTTCGCTCAGATTAGCGGCGATATACTCAGTCGCGTGCTTCAGCCGCCATTTGGATAGGCCAGACACTCGAGAACAACCCGCCGGCGCGCCGCAGGCATTGCGGCGGAGCAATTGCGCGGTGATGGCGAGACTGATTCCATCGGCATAGATCTGCCCGATCGTGCCGCCCAACTCCTCGGCATGAATGAGGGAGAGTGCCAGGCGCTCGATCACCGGATCAACGACCTGGCGGTCGGCGATCAGCGGCCTGGTCCGGATCCGGCCGAATTCCGAACTCGCGTAATCGACGATCATCTCGTTCGGAACGTGCAGGTGGAGCATGTCGTATTCGCCGCGAAAGATTCCGCGCATCGCCTGTCCTGGTTGGCTCACCCCCACGCTGCCTCGCGGCAGGTGCCCGGATTGGATCAGTTTTTGTCCCGCGTAGAAGGTAACATCCGCCATCGGCTCGAGCGCGATACCGATCACATGGCGATCCGCGGCGATTTCCGCCTTCTGCTCACACCGGTCTGTCGCGTGTCCGGCCCATCGGGATGCCGTGATACGGGATCGAGATGGGGCCGATCCGTCGCCGCCTGGTATTTCGAACCATTTGCTCTCCCGATGAATGATCTGAGCATGTCGGTTCGCGGACCCTGTTTCGGCCCCTGTGGCCAGCATCGCCATGAGACACCTCCATCCGGCGTGTTATTTTCACCCGTGTCATGGAGTTAGCCGCCATCAAATCTGAAGTCCTTGGGGCGAACCTGAAAAATACTAAAAAAGCGATATCCGGCCCTTCAGGACCTGGCGTGCGTTTCGGGTTTGGGCCGGATTGAGGAGGCCAGCGGTCTGCGTGGTCTTGGCCAGACTTCCCGGGTTCGCGGGCGCAACCCTGGAACCGCGCGCGAGCATGGTGCGCGGATGCGGCGCGTTCGAGAGCCGGCGCGGGTCACCGGGGGCTCGCGACGCGGGATGGCAATACTATCGAATTTTGGGTTGGCCCGAAAATTCCGTGCTGCTCCGGCTTGTACTTTTCCCACGAATGAGGAAGACAGCTGGATTCACATTCCTGGTGCTGCCTGTCGTGTCGTCGCTTTCATTATCCTTGATCCCGCCCGGTCTGCGTGTCCTACGCGTGCTGTCCGCCGCCGAACATGTCACGATTGAGGCGAGCTCAGGTCTGCCGGTGGCTGAATGTCCAAGCTGTGGATCAAGCTCCAAGCGCCTCCACAGCAATTACGTACGTAAGCTTCGCGACCTGCCGTCGCACGGACGAGCGGTGATGATCCAGCTCTCGGCTCGACGGTTTCGTTGCGTCAACGTCGCCTGCGGACGTAAGACCTTCGCTGAGCGCCTCGGCGATGCCGTGACATCGGCACGTCGAACCAAGCGGCTTGGCGATCTGCAACGCCACCTGGGCCTTGCCCTTGGCGGTGAAGCCGGGAGTCGTCTCGCCGAGAGAGTGGCCGTGCCGGTCAGCGCGGATACCTTATTGCGGATGGTGGCTTCAAGCGGCTCTGGCGAGGACACGGCTGCGACGCCGCGGGTATTGGCCGTTGACGACTGGGCGTTTCGACGCGGCCATCGGTATGGAACCATCCTGGTTGATCTGGAGCGCAATCGCGTCGTCGACCTGCTTCCTGATCGGCAGGCCGCGACGTTGGCCAAGTGGCTGCGCGGGCATCCTGGTATCGAGATTATCGCGCGCGATCGTGCTGGAGCCTACGCCGACGGTATCCGCCAAGGCGCTCCGGACGCCGTGCAGGTCGCCGATCGCTGGCATATGTTACGAAATCTGGGGGATGCCGTTCAGGCTGCCGTCGACCGTCACCACGCCAAGGTTCGGCGGGTTGCCAACGAGATCGCTGGAAAAGTGGCGGCTGAAGCGGCAGCCATTCCGCCGCCCCCAGCCGATCTCGCCAAGCCAACAATCGCTGAACGACGCAGTCAGGATGCCCATGCACGTCGGCATGCGCGCTACGAGGAGGCTGCGGAGTTGCGGGCCGCGGGCGTGTCGATCAAGCGCATCGCGGCATCGATTGGCGTCGAGCGCAAGACGGTTCGCGGTTGGCTGCGAGCCGGAGGTGCTTCTCTTTGGCGCGAACCGCCACAGCCTGGCGGTCTTGCGCCTTACCAGGATTATCTGGACCGCCGCTGGACCGAAGGCTGCCATAACGCGGCTCAACTCTGGCGTGAACTCGTCGAGCGTGGCTTCTCTGGCCGGCCCGGCACCGTGCGCCAATGGGCGGGGCGGCGGCGCAAGGGCGAACCCAAGGCTGTCAGTATCCTGTCGCTCCATGACGCTACCGGCGGATCCTTGTCTGCCCGGCAGATTGCAAGCCAATTGATGACCGGCGATACGCTGCCCATGGCTGAACGGGGCTTTGTTGCCTCCGTTCTGAAACAGGTGCCTGAACTTGCCGAGTGCATCGCCGCGGCGAAGCGGCTGACCGCAGTGTTATGCAAGAAAAGCAAGGAAACCTTGGAGAACGTCTTGGAGGACGCGGGCAAGACCGCACTGGGATCGTTTATTGCCAACCTACGCAGCGATATCGGGGCCGTCCAGGCGGCGCTTGAGCTTCCATGGACCACAAGCCCGGCAGAAGGGCAGATAAACCGGCTCAAGATGCTGAAACGAACGATGTACGGCCGGGCAGGCTTCAGATTGCTCCGGGCTCGCGTCTTATATGCAACCTAGCGTAACGACAGCACGGAATTTGCGGGCCAACCCAAAATTCGATAGCATTGCCACTCCGGTCATTTAGCGAGGCCGTTCCAACCCACACACTCACTGCGATGCCTGCGGCAACAGTGGGCCCGACAGGGTGGCCAGCCATCTTGTTGAACTATCATTATGAACGCATCGCCTGAAAGGCGGGATCGGCCCGTGCACCGGGCCCCGACCCCATCAGATTGACCGGTCCAAAGGACAGCTTCATGCTGGAGAGAAATACGGGAGAAGCAGAAATGTCCGGGGTCGAGAGGAAGCGGTCAGGCCGCAAGCGGTTCATCGTCTACGGACTGTTGTTCACGATGACTTTGATCAACTACTTTGACCGCACCGTGCTTTCAATCGCGATGCCTGTCCTCATCCATGAATTCACGCTCACCCCAGTCGCCGTCGGCTACCTCCTGTCAGCCTTCATTTGGTCCTATGCGCCCTTGCAACTGCCGGCTGGCATGGTTCTGGATCGTTGGGGCACGCGTAAGACAGCGGCACGATGCATCGCGTTCTGGTCGGCTGCGACCGCCCTGACCGGAGCCGCAACGAGCTTTTCGTTCGTCTTCATTACCCGGCTCCTTCTCGGTGTCGGCGAATCGCCCACTTTTCCCCTTGCCGCTCGGTCGATCCGCGAGTGGGCGCCTGTGCGGGAGCGCGCGTTGGCTTTTTCGATATCGGGGTCGGGTCCGGCATTTGGAACCGCGGTGTCCGCGATCACCGTCGCCTGGCTGGTTGCCGCGGCCGGATGGCGTCTCGCATTTGTGTTTTCCGGCGTTCTTGGGTTCGTTTGGGTCGCGGTATGGCTGCTGCTCTATCGAGATCCGGAGAACGCGGGGTGGCTGGGAGAAGCGGAACGTCAGATGATCCTGCGCGACCGGGCTCCTGGCGGCACGACAGAAGCCCATGCGATGTCGCTAAAGGAATTGCTTAGCTACCAGACGATGTGGGGGCTTTTCCTCGTGCAGGGCTGCGTGAATTACACGCAGTATCTGTTCCTGACGTGGCTGCCGACCTATCTGGTTCAGAGCCGAGGACTCAATATTCTGCACTCGGGCGTTCAGACCGCGATCTGCTACTTTGGTGCAATGGTCCTGACGATAGGGATGGGGCGCCTGTGCGACCATTTGTTGACGCCGGAGGCAGTGCGCGCGGGCAAAAGGCGCTATGCCGTCGTCATCCTTGCGTTCGGCGCCTCCGTCATGGTGCTGGCGCCCTTCGCCAGTTCGGAGGTGCTGCTGTTGGCCATAATCACCTTCTCTTTAGCGTGCGTGCAGAGCGTGTTCGTCAACACATACTCGTTGACCAACGATCTGCTCCACGCAGGGAACAGCATTGGCACGGCGGTGGGCTGGATTCAGTTCGGCGGCAACATCTTTGGCCTCGCCGCGCCGATTGCCACGGGCTACATCGTTGCGGCGACAGGCAATTTCACCAGTGCCTTTCTCCTTGCCGGCATCTTGCTGATCATCGGGGCAATCGTGACGTTGACAATGACACGGCGCCCGGTTGGCGACCCGATCCCGGCGCTTGTCGCCCCGGCGTAACCGTCGACCAGCCGGCTGGGTGTCACCCGGCACCCAGCCGGTTCCTCCTCAACCGGCAGTGATGGGGACGCCGGCGCGGATTGCCGATACGGTACGGGAATGGCCGGAGGCCGAAGCAGGGGCGGTTTCAACCTCATCCCGACGCACCTGCCCAGCGAGATCGGCGTCTTGTGCGGATCGTCGTGTCGGAATGGCAACGCCGCGGCTGGATCGGATGCGGTATGAGGCCAGGGGCCGCGCGGCAACATTCGCCCTGCAATGCCGGCGAGCCATTCAAACCGGGCACGAGATGGCTGATCCGTGCGCTCAGATGCGCTTGACACCCCAGAACAGCATGAAACCGGCCTTCACAAACCCGGTCAGATTGTCCCGGTGGGCGGTGGGAATGAACCACTGGCCCACGGGAAAGAACGGCAGGTTCTGGAAGGCCAGCGCCTGCATGTCGCGGCAGACGGCCTTCTGTGTCGCCAAGTCGGGCGCATCGAACCACTTGTCGCGTAGCGCCTCCATCGCCGGGTCTGTTGGCCAGCCGAACCACCCGCCGTTGCCGTTGCCGCGTAGCGGATAGTTACTGCCGGGATTTGACATGGCCAGGCCGCCCCAGGCAGTGCAGAAACTGTTCCATCCGCCTTGGCTTGACGGCTCATGGCTGGCCCGCCGCGTGACAAGCGTGCCCCAGTCCATGCTGGTATATTGCGAGTTTAGACCAAGCGACTTGTAGAGCGCGTCGGTCACCTGCGCCATCGCGGCAAGCTGCGGCTGATCGGACGGCGACATCAGCACGATCGGCTCGTTGTTGTAGCCGCTTTCGGTCACCAGTTTCTTCGCGAGCGCGAGGTCCCGCTTGCCGGTGATCTTGTCCATGTCAACATTGCTGAACAGCGGCGAACCGCTGATGAAGAATCCGCCCGGGCCGCCGAGGCTCTGTTCATCGCCCAGGGCTGCGTCCAGGAAGTCCTGCTGGTTGACCGCCGGCAGGAGTGCTTGCAGCAATTTTGGATTGTTGAACGGCGGCTGCGTGTGATTGACCGCGATGACGCCGATCCAGCCGAGGGGATCAAGCACCTCGACCTTGATGCCAGGGGTTTTCTTCAGCAGCGGCAACAGGTCCGAAATCGGATTTTCCCACCAATCCACCTCGCCCCGCTGCAGGGCCGCCGAAGCGGTGGCGGGATCGGGCATGATCTTCCATTCGACCCGGTCGAAATTCACCACCTTGCCGCCCGCGTAGTAGCTTGGCGGCTCCTGGCGCGGCACGTATCGCTCGTTCTTCGCGTAGGCCGCCGATGAGCCCGATACCCATTCGTCGCGCAGAAACTTGTAGGGGCCACTTCCGACATACTCAGTGATCTGTTGGAACGCGTCGGTCTTGGCGACACGTTCGGGCATGATGAAGCAGTCGTTGGCACCCAGTGCATAGGCCATGAGCGGAAACGGCTTGGTCAGCCGGATGGTGAAGCTCTTGTCGTCCACAACCTTCATCTCGGCGGTCTGGCCCATCAGCCGCTGGCCGAATCCGTCGCGCTTGCCCCACCGCTGGATGGAGGCGACGCAGTCCCTTGAAAGCACCTTCTCGCCGTCGTGCCACAGCAGTCCGTCGCGGAGCCTCATCGTCCAGGTCAGCCCATCAGACGACGTATCCGCGCCGTCCAGCATCTGTGGCTTGCCGGTCAGGCTGTCGTCGATGCCATATAGCGTATCCCAGACCATGTAGCCGTGCAGCCGGGCCACAGTCGCCGTCGTCCAGATTGGGTCTGGGTTCGCAAGGTTGGCTTGCGGCACGTATTTCAAAACCTTCGCGCCCTGCGCGAGCGAGGGACGGGCCAAGCCGGCCGCCGCGGAGGCCGCGGTGCCGGCCAACAAATTGCGCCGCTTGATCATCGATGTCCCTCCAAAGATACGGTGGCAGGAATGCACACGCCGGGCCACAGAATGACCCAGGGCATCGAACGTTGCAAAAAGACCGGGGTGATTGTGCCCATCGGCGGAAGGCGTTGTCGCCGGCAATCCGGCCGCAGCCGGCCGCGATCCAATCCAGCCGTTCTATGGCTACCTGAGGACTCTGGCTTGGCAAATCACCGGCGGTTCAACCGGCGCGGTCGAACCACACTGAAGCGAATCAGCGCGGCGCTTTGGTGAGGTGTTCCCTCCCTGGCATCTGTCCGAGCAATAACGCATCAGACGCCAAGCAGCGCTCGGCTGCAATCGGATAAGCAGGGCCGTCTGATCGCGGACGGAGATGTGATGTGCCCACGACAGAAAAAAGGCCAGGACTTGCCTGGCCTTTTCCTTTTGTGCGAACTGTTTAGCCGTTACCGCCGCCGCTGTAGCCTCCGATCTCCTGCGACCGCGTGGCCGCTGAGTCGCCGGCGACCGAACTGCCGTTATGGAAGATCGCGGCTTGCGCGGCCGGCACGATGGCCGCACTCAGGCTGAGGGCGGCAAAGGCTGCCAGGATAAGATTTTTCATCGTAATTCTCCATCTCCAGTCGGGCGGGATGTCCGGCTTCGATGATTGCTAGGTGGAGTTAGCCAGCCCTTAAGATAATCCACGTTCGAGTGATTGCATTTATGCCCTAAGCGGGGAAATTGCGCGCGCAGTCCCACTCGCTCGAGCGCCGCGCTTCAGATAATTTTGCCCAGCAGGTAGCCAACCCCTGCCGCGATCAGCACCGCGGTAACAGGATAATCGCGAACAAAACCCGTCACCTGATGCGCCATGTCATCGGCTTGATTAATTTGTCGCTGGATCACCTTGCCTGCATCCGCGACAGCGCCCTCTGCTCGATCGCTCATCCTCAGCTTCCTCGTTAGAATAACCATTGTTGCCGCCGCCGTGGCTCCCCCAGAGCGGGCAAAGCCCGCCTTCCGGTGCCAGAGCTTATATGCCCTCTGATATTTGCTTACGGAACCGGTCCCCGGCCGCGTCCCAGGAAGTTCATGATCAAAACCACCAGGAAGATCACCAGGAATACATAGAACAGCGTCTGCGCGATTCCGGCCGCGGTGCCGGCGATGCCGCCGAAACCCAGCACGGCCGCGACCAGAGCAATGACCAGGGCGACGAGAGCGTAATATAGCAGATTGCCTGCGGGCATGGACTGCATCCTTCTTTACAACGGACCGCACATCGAAAGCGCCGGCAACATTCGCGACAGGATCATCACGCGCCACACCGGCACCGTCTCGGTGGAATACGCGGCCGAAACGGACGCGTTCGGTCAGCCGTGATCACATTTCAGCGTCAGGACCTGCCAGCGGGGGTTCTGTTTGTGCTGGGATCGGGCTCCCGGCGCGCGGATGCGGCGGTTTAATACGTGCGGCGGTTGGTGCAGCCCCGCACGACGCCGGTTGCTTCAGCGGGCGAGTAGCGGCAGCGGAGTATCGGTCGCGAACCGCAAGATCGTCGTCGAATGGAACGTCTGTCCGGGCTTCAATGGGATTTCTTCCCTTTTTTCCGCAGCGTCATCCAAGCCCGCCGTCTTGTTGATCGTCAAGGGCCCGCGCAAAATCGGCCGCCTGTGCGGATGGAACCGGACGTGGCGAGAGATCCTATCGCTCCTGTGCACGCCGATCGGTTGTCTCGATCAACGGGTCATGCGAAGTTTCGCGGTGCGCCTCGTGGTGAACCGCGTAGAACGGTATACGCGCATCCTCCGTGCCGGGCGGAGGAACCTTGGCGTCAGTCCCGGCGAGCTTGGAAAACGGCTCGTGCCACCCAGACGTGTTTGGGCACCGTTGCAGGCAAGGCACCCAAAATCAGCGTGTGCTGGCGCTTGAGCGGGACGGGGATATGTCGGTCCTTCGCCCTCCGCTTGGCCGATCAAACTCCGGCAAATGATGTATCCGCAGATTCTGTTTAGCCACGCCAGGGTCGCTTTATCCAAAAGTGGTATCAGTGGGTCGCGGCAATCACGAAGCGTCCGACCCTGCCGCGAGGTTCATCTGTTTTGCAGAAAATGATCTCGATTGAGACGTCCCCGCTCGCCCAAACTTGCCCTTAGCCCAGTTAGCAGACCTACCAGGATCCAGACCGATCCCCAAAGATGAACGGTGAAACCCATGTAGATGATAGTGACCATGACGACACCCAGCACCGTGCCTATCCGGGATTCGTTCGCGCTCAAAAGCGCTCGAGACGGGTCTGTCGGAAGCGAACAGCAGCCAATCATCGATAACCCGACCAAGACGGCACATGGCATGCCGAAGGTCATTGAAAGCACCAGCCATAACGAGTTGACCGATCCCTGATAATCCACATTCTCGCTGTATATGCCGAAAAAGGGGTTCTCCAGTACCGGCGGCCCGACCATGTTCCAAATATATAATCTGTAGTAGGCAGTTGCCGGGTCCAAAGTTAGGTGGTCAAACAAGAAACCGAATGGGGCGTTCGAAAGCAAAAACAGCAACAGCACGAGTGGTGCAGCGCAAGCCCAGATAAGCAGCCATTTGCTCTTCATCCCTCCCATCAGTTTTCCGTAGATCATGAGACCGAAGCCCATCAACAAACTCTGCTCCGGGGCCGAAGAGAAGCTGAGGATTACTCCAAGCGCGCAGGCTACGATGCAGAAGGCGCGAAGGGATATCTTGACCCAAACAGCGAATAACAGCCCGATTCCAGCAGCCATTCCAAAGAGAATTGGATGCTCGATTGGGCCTGCAGCCCGCAACAGACCCAAGCGAAAAGCGTCGCTGCTCCAAATCGCGCCGGTCTGGATTCCAGAAATCATGCCCGATAGGTCTTTTGTGAAGTAATGGGAGGTCAGTGGGTCTAGTGTTCCATCAAGACATACAAATGAAATCACCACGCAAAGCAGGCTCACGAACGAGAACGCCTGGCCATTCTCTTCAATAAGCATGCGTGTACTCATGTAAGCGATGAGATATTCAAGAACGATGGGCCCGGAATGGACTACCGTGTCTGCGAAGCCGTACAACACAGTTGGTCCCAGGAACATCCAGAAGCCCGCGGCTGGCACAAAAAGATCCGAGGCAACGAACCGGTAGCGCCCGGTTGAGATTTTTTGCACAAACCGGGTAATAACAAATGGCGTCATAATCAGGAATATTACTCTGATGACGGTTAACCGGAGACCTGCAATGAAGAAAGAAAGACCCTCCGGAAGGCACCAGAAAATCGCAATCAGCTGTAGTGAGAGTGGCAATCTCGCGCGCTTTTCGGCTATCCAGGGGCCTGTAGAATCTGTCTCCGAAAGATCCGATCCGACTGCGCCGACAGGCGTGTCCATATAATAACCTATCTTGTCGAACTAATTATCACGCTGTGCCTGCGGCTGGACCCGCTGAACACTCGCTTTCGGTATCCGACCAGGCGGGTGAAATCCAGGCGCCTCGTGTGGCGAACAAGGCGGGGCTGTCCGGCAAAACCAAGCCGACACAACCTTGCGACATGGCAACATACGGCTCTCGAGCAAATGCCAGGAGAGCACGGCAAGGAGGAATGTTACAGGCAATGCTACCCCTATGATAGCCGCAGGCGAGATGCCCCTGCAAACGGCTGCCGTAATCTGCTCGCACGGGAACGCATATACATACATCCCATAAGAGTAGTCGCCGAGCCGATTGTAGAGCGCCAGAGGCTTCCAGTCGAAATATCCGACGCAAAAGATAAGGTACGACCATGCGACGATGAAGACTTCCTCAAAACCAAACCGTCCGTCGGCCAGCACGGCTGCGGCTCGGGTAAGCAGGCAAATGATCGTGCTCAGGGGCACGAAGCGACGGAAATGGTACAGCCCCATCCCGACAATGAAAGGTAGCGTCAAAAGCTTCGCGTTTGCAAGAATCTGTCCAGGATGCGGATCGACGATCGTGCGAAACGCCGAGAAACGCCACCACTGCCCTGTCAGTCCCGGTAGGCCAATCGCCGCGTCCATCGCATAGCAGGCGATTTCGTAGAAAAGAGTCCATACGGTGCCGTTTATGGCCGAGGGATAAGGGTTGTGACTGAAGACGCCTGGGAGATCGTACTGTAGCCATTTCAGCGTAAGGTTCCGTGGAACGTAGAGTAGCGTGTTTGGGACAACGATGTACGCATGCAACGGCAAGGCCGTGAACAGCGGGCCGACGACCAGTACGGTCAACGCCAAAACGCATATCAGACCGGGATACACGCGCAGGACCCGCGCTGCCACGAAGTCCAAAAAAGAACTGCGACGTTCGATGCTTTGTGAGATGAAGAATCCCGATATCGCGAAGAACGACAGAACAGACAGAGTTCCCAGACTGAAATGCAGGGTGGTCTCGAGAGCCTCGATGGCCCCAACACCCATCGATATCGGGTAGGCGTGCGAGACCAGGACCGCGGAGGCCGCACACATCCGCAGAAAATTAAAATTGTTGTTTCGGCCGACGGCCCGTTCACCAATTAGCAACATGGGATTTTAGCTGCTCAACCCCCGATTAATTCTGGATTTAAATCCGTAACTTGCCAGTGCCCTGAACGGCAAGGGCCTCCATTGTAGTCCCGCCTGATGTCTAAGATCCACAAGAACCGGTGGTTTTAGCCCCTTTGTTATGCGCTATGTCGAAGGCTTGTCTGGGGGCGCGTGCTTTGTCGGAGGCCTGCCTCATGGTAGTGCATATCAGAGGCTCCTCCCACTTGACGCAATGCTGATGCACTCGCCCGACGGAACCGACTTCGCTGCCCAGCTCGATGCCGATTAGGACAATCCAACGAATCTCGCCACAGTCGAGCGCGCAAGTCTGACGGTTCGGGTACAGCACTCTTGGGCCGGACGCGCTGAACAGTCGGCTCTGGACAAAGCACGGGATTTGAGGATTGAAGGGGGGTGGTCTGTCGTGGTTTGAGACTAAAAGTGGCTACGGGTTAGGGCCGTACCCCGAGACGTGGTGTAGTATCGCCGATCCTCGTTTCGCTCCATTGGATGGTTTGGCGACTTGGTTGAAATCGGCTCCCCTCCGACCGATGCGGCTCCCAATCGCTCGGGATGCAAGCGGACTCCACCCCGTGTTGCGATCCGGCTTGCGCGACGCCATGCGACCTTCACCGCTTAGCGGCGCGCATCCGTGGGTGCGCGGATTCGAGGCGCTGACCATAAGTAGAGTGGAAGTTTTGAGGTCACTAGGTCATGTGCCACCAGCTGACGACGCCAAGACGGGCTAGGGTTCCCGATTGGCGGGACGTGTGGTTACGGTAAGGCGCGAAGCGCTTTGGGGAAGCGCGGTAAGTATGGCCCGGCTTCCTGCTGCATCGAGGACCTCGGCACCGGCCGGAATATTTAGGTGCGAAATTGCCAGATTCTTAGCGGGTCCGTCGTTTTCCCCAACCGTGTACCTGAAAACAAGAGTGTTGCTGCCCGAACCACTGGTGTAGACGGCTGTGCCGCCATTGTTCAGCGTTAGTGTTGGCGTACCGGTTACAAACTCCGTCTCCACCATCCGAAGGCTGAACATAATGTTCGTTCCGGCTGTTGCCGAACCGGTCGCTGGCGACACGGTGACACTGTCGACGTCACTTGACGCTGTCCCCGGCGGACTTGGGATCTGGCTGCCGGTCGTCATGTTGACGTTGCCGACGAAGGCCAGTCTGCTGCCGGTGGGAGTGTAAAAAGGCCCATACGCCCCGGTGCAATCGATGTAGTTTCCCGCGACGACGACGCTGTCGATCTTATTGCCCGACGCCTGCTGTACCGCGATCGAATAGGACATGGTCAGCGGCGGCCCCTTCGCGACGACCACGTTGTTTTCGATCGCCGAATTGATGAGCGTGGAGTGATTCTGCGCCGCCAGTTGAATTCCCTCTTCCCCGCTCGTGACGGTGTTGAATGCAATGACTGCATTGGTCGAGTTTGTGCCGACATATTGAACAGTATCGGCGTGTGCGCCTGGGGCTGTCCCTAGATTATGAAAGACGTTGTAATCAACGATCGTTGTCATTGTCCCCCCTCCGAAATCGATCGCGTCAGCCGGTGCGTTCAGAAAACTATTATATTTAGCGGCGAACGTGCCTGATCCGAGATAGTAGATCAGCGCCCACACTACGCCGGAGGTGCCGCCTCCGCCGTCGAATGTGTTATTCTGGATCGAAAGATCTCCTGCTCCTGCGTAAGCATGGATCGGGACAAGGTTGGTCAAGCCAACATGGAAGCTACTGTTTTCGATGACCGTGTTCGTCACCCCTGGTTGGACGACAATTCCCCAACCTCCGGACAATCCGAAATCATACCCACTGAGAGTCACGTTGCTCTTGTCTATCGAAACGAAATGCCTGGCGACGTCGATGGACACCCCAGGCATGACAATCGTCGCTGGGTCCCGTAGGATCGTCCCGGCGGGAACCCCGACAGCGTAATCGACGCCCGCGACTTTCCACGGTGGCCGCGCAGCGTAGCCAGCGAGGAGGTTCGGCAGCAGCGGGCTACCCCGCGGAGCCTCGGCCGATCCGTCAGCAAACACGTGCGCTTTGGCTGTCTGGGCCTCCGCGTTTCCGTTCACCACGAGTCCCGAAAACAAAACGACGCATATGGCGCCACCGGCCGCTGTCCTCGTTCCGCTGGGGCTGGCATCGCGGGGCAGGGCTCGCAATGCGCTCGATCGCTTCAAGTGTGTCTCCGTCCGGCGACAGTTCACGGGCCTACGGGCCAAAACCTATTGCCTCCGTAGCACATTCAACAGAAAGCTTAAACTGGTTGTTTGCTCTCATGGTGACAGTGCTTGCCATTGGCGCACCGAATGAATAAGCATTGGTTGATACTTTCATCTGGAGTGAGGTCGGGATTGAAAGAACGCGGTCGCGCAGGCAGCAGTCCTCTAAATGCATGGGTTCGGGCGCTGTCCGCTACGGCCGGGTTGGCAAAGAATCCCTCTGTCACCTTGCCGAAGCTTTTTGACACGTTAGCCAGCAAGTATGGGGACAGGCCAGCTCTTCTGTCCGAGCATGCAAGCCTGACCTATCGTGGGCTGGCCGAACGGTCGAACCAGTATACGCGCTGGGCTTTAGCGAACGGTATCCAGCAAGGCGACGTGATTTGTCTGTTGATGCCCAACTGTCCGGAGTACGTGGCAATTTGGATGGGCATCACCCGCGCAGGGGGTGTCGTTGCGTTAATCAATACGAACCTGACCGGACAAGCACTTGTTCATTCGATCTCTGTGGTGGCGGCAAAGCATGTCGTTGTCGGCGCCACGCTGGCCGGCGCGATAGAAACAATCCTGCCACAGCTGACGGCTCGGACTCAGTGCTGGGTGTACGGACCAGGGCCGTTTCGCCGAATCGACCTAGAATTGCACCGCTATTCCCCCGATGGGCTCAATGCACAGGAGGACCGGCCGCAATCAATCTCTGACCGTGCGCTCCATATTTACACATCCGGGACGACCGGTTTGCCGAAAGCGGCGAACATCAGCCATTACCGGATGCTGGAGTGGAGTTATTGGTTTGCCGGCATGATGGGCACGACGCAGGCCGACAGAATGTATGATTGCCTGCCGATGTATCATAGCACCGGCGGCGTCGTGGCGATCGGCGCGCTGCTGGTAAATGGGGGATCGGTTGTCATACGCCCGACTTTCTCGGCCAGCCGCTTCTGGGATGATATCGCCAGCAACGAGTGCACGATGTTCCAGTATATCGGGGAACTCTGCCGCTACCTGCTGAACAGCCCATCCCACCAGCGGGAAAACGATCACAGCTTGCGGATGTGCTGCGGCAATGGTCTCCAGCCCGACATATGGGAGGCATTTCAAAATCGTTTCAGGATCCCGCAAGTCCTTGAATTCTATGCCTCCACCGAAGGCAATATCTCCCTTTACAACTGCGAGGGCAAACCTGGCGCGATCGGGCGGGTTCCGTCATTTCTCGCGAACGGCTTTCCCGTCGCGATCGTCAAATGTGATGTCCACGGGGAGCTCTTCCGCGACGCATCCGGATTTTGCGTTCGCTGCGAAGCAGACGAAGCCGGCGAGGCAATCGGCAGGATCGCTGACGCCGGCGGACCTAACATGAGTGCGTTTGAGGGCTATACCGATCAAGGTGCTTCCGACACCAAGATTTTGCGGAACGTATTCGTTGATGGCGATAAGTGGTTTCGCTCCGGCGATCTGATGCGGAAAGACAAAGCCGGCTTTTTCTACTTCGTTGACCGGCTTGGTGACACATTTCGCTGGAAGGGCGAGAATGTCTCAACAACCGAGGTTGCGCAGGTGCTTCACGCCTGCCCCGGCGTGCTTCAGGCGGTGGTATACGGTGTAACCGTTCCCGGGATGGACGGACGGGCTGGTATGGCCGCGATCACCGTTTCATCCGATTTCAATCCCGATTCGTTGTGCCGGCATCTCCTGGACAGTCTGCCCGCCTTTGCGCGGCCAGTGTTTGTCCGAATCGCACAAACGCTGGAATCGACCGGAACGTTCAAATCGATAAAGGGGGTTCTCGTTCAGGACGGATTCGATCCAGGAAAGACTGCCGACCCGATCTACTTCAATGACCGGTCTGCCGAAGCCTTTGTCCAAATCGATGCCGATTTGTTTGCAGCAATCACAGGCGGTCGCATTCGCCTCTGAAAGCCGCGGCAATCAGATCGTGTTGCCGGCGTCGACCGTCAACACAGTCCCGGTGACATTCCTTGCCTTGTCGCTCAACAGGTATTCCACAGCATTGGAGATGTCGTCGATATCCGGTAGCCGCTGCAGGGCACTCCGCCTGATGATCTGATCGCGCTGAACGTCACGCATATCGCGCGTCATCTCGGTATCGATGAAACCCGGCGCGACGGCATTCACAGTGATACCGAGCGGCCCAAGTTCCCGGGCCAGGGAGTGCGTGAAGCCGACGAGTGCCGCCTTCGTCGCACTATACACCGACAGTCCGCTAAAGCCGGTGCTCGCAACGATCGATGCGATGTTGACGATCCGGCTGCCACTGCCGTCCGCCATCATCGAACGCACCACATATTTCGTCAGGGTGATAGGCGAGGTCACATTCAAGCGTAAAAGCTGCTCGATCAGGCGGTCGGGGATAATCGCCAGCACTCCGCTGGTGCCAAGGGCAGCATTATTCACCAGCCCATAGAGCGCGCCGAACTGGGACCGCAATTCCTTTACCAAACCCGGTAGCGCCTCGACCTCCGCTAGATCGAATGCTCGGAATCGCACCGATCCTCTCCCTTGATGCTGGGCCTCGTCCATAGCAGCCGCGAGCTCGTCGGTTTCCTTGCGGGCGATTGCAATAACCTGGTAGCCAGCCGCTGCAAGTTGCTTGGTGATTCCAAGGCCAAGCCCTCGGCTACCACCGGTGACAATGATGTTACGCACCGACGCGGACCAATTTGCCGGATGCTCCGATGCCTATGGACTCTACAATCCGAATGCTCGCCGGTACCTTGTAAGGCGGAAAGGTATCCCGGCATAGAGCGAGGATTTCCTCTTTCAGACCGGATGCATCGGACGTCGTCGACTTCCGGACGACGTCTGCGACGACAATGGCCCCGGTAATCGGATTCGGCCGCCCCCGAACCAACGACATCTCAACTCCCGGATGCCGGTTGATGACTGCCTCAATCTCCTCAGGATGCACTTTCAGGCCGCCGACGTTGACAATTCCCTCCCTCCTGCCCGCGAAATAGCAGCGGTCACTACGCTGCTCGATCATGTCGCCCGTGTCCACAAAGCCATCCGCTCCCACTAACGCGGGAGCGTTATCCCCAAGGTAGCGTGACGCGATCCGAGACGAGCGAATCCGTAATGACCCATCTTGAATGCGTAACGCCACGGGGGCGTCCAACGTGACGAGATGTACCGGAAAGCCCGCCTTACCGTCATCTACATCGAAGGCCACCCCTGCCTCGCTGGATGCAAAGGCATGGGCAACCCTGGCGTCCGGATAAAATGCCCGCAGCCGGTCGATGATTGCCTGATCCGCAACCTCTCCCGACATACGAACATAGCGTGGGTGAATGTCCTTTGCCGCCGGGCTCATGAGCGCACGTCGCCAATGCGATGGCGTGCCAGAGATGTGGGTTACATGGTTCCCCGCAACACGAGCCAGATAGTCTCCCGGCGATTGTCGCGCGTCCGACAGCACCATGGAGCCCCCACCCACTAATGCCCGCAGCAGCATCTGCAGACCTCCGTAGCGGCGGATGTCATAAAACGTACTCCAGACGGCGCCGGGACCGATCGCGCGCGCACGATCGATCGGACCGACCAGCGAATCAAGCGAATGAACAACCATCTTTGGCACGCCGGTCGTACCGGATGTGAAAAGTATCCATTCAGTCGCGATGCGATCGCCGCTCGCCAACGTAGGGGCAAGATCTTCCGGTTGGCACGTGATGTAGTCGGCAGTTGACCGTGGGTCATCAGGTGAAGGAGCCTGATCCGACAGGACAGCCTGAACCTCCCCCGTCGCCATGACATGAGAAAAATGCTCCGCGGCCAAATCCGGCGGACAGATCAGGATACGGCGCGCGACACCATCGAGGGCCAGAAGCGCGAGCACCACGGTAAGCTGCCGGTCAGCGGAGATCATCACCACCCGGCCGCGAAGACCTTCCAGAAAGCCATGCCGGTTAGCGTCGCTCACAACGTTGTCTATCGAGACGCGTGCACTTGCATCGGTTACGAAACGGCCGGGCGCGCAGCGCGGGTCGTAGGTAAGGTCCGACAGCGACCGCCGGTTATACGGAAGCATTCTCGTAGATCTTGATGAAGTCGCCGACTGTGATCGGCAGAACCATCTCTTCAGCTCCGCTAAAGGGATCCTTGCCAAGCTCGTCGTCAAGCCGCGCGACAATGATGGCGATGCAAAGAGAGTCCAGGCCGGAGTCCATCAGGGGCAGGTCATCGGACAATGGCGCCAAGGTCTTACCCTGCTCGCCTGCAACTTTTCTAAACGTCGACGTAATCGTGTCCCGCACGAGCGCGGTGGGCACGCATAGGCTATCTGTACTGGTTGGCATCGGACCTCCAAGGGTTAAGAACTAAAGAAACGATCATGAAGAAGCAACAGACGCAGACGGCCGGTTTTCCGCAGGTAGAATAGCTGTCCAGTTCAATGACATGTTTCGTCGTCTTTGTCCACGTTCGCGCACATCAATCTCATAAGGAAATATCATAAATGCACAGTCGTGATAGATTTCCGTAGCTCCGACATCAGACCCCAGACCAAGCGATAGGGCCCTGCCGGCTTCCATTCGCCCGCGTCGCCGCCATTATATATTGTTTGGTTAAGCAATCGCGCAACAGTCCGCCGGTCGCTATATTGATAAGCCGCGTCCGTGGCCCTGACAATCCACTGCGAAGTCCGCTCCGGACAACAAGCCCGGCATGGTTCAGGAGTTCAACAGCTGACACACGATCAAAGAAATGCAGGTGTGTACGGTCGAGAATGCCCGCGTCCTGATACTCAAAACGTCCTTTCACCAAGAGCGGAACCGCGACCGAGGCATGTGCGACATTTGGAAGCGAGACAATAACCGTTCCGTCCTCAGACATAGTATCTGCCACACGCCTCAATACCTCCATTGGTTGTATCAAGTGCTCCAGCACATCCAGGCAAAGTATAAGGTCCGGCGAGCCGACGTCGGGGATTTGCTGGTTGAGGTCGACGATCAGGGCCTCATCTACGTTCCCGGCAAGCCTGTCGCGGATTAACGCGTTGCCCTCCAGAGCGATCGTGTAGGCACTTGGGTATAGAGACTTCAGCCATGCCGATGTGGCCCCGGTGCCTGCGCCAATATCGAGAATCCGTTGGGCTGATCTTGGCAACAGCACCTCGATGTCACGGCGGACGTGGCTAAAATATGTCTCTTCCATCGAATTCTCCAACTCCGCCCGACCCGGACAGCGAAGTCATTCTAGCATGATGAACATACGGTTCGGAACACTTTATCATTGCGCCGGAGACCGTTGGCCGATAAGGGCCAGCCACTTTCTTTTTCTTTTGAGTCACAGACTTTCTGTTGACATTTTGTCATCATAGCCATATCGGACTAACCGCAGGTCGCGAACTCTTACGGCCCGCAACACGCCTCCCAGCAAACCTCGAACGAAGTTGTCAGAGCAATGAGTCAGACAATCCAGATCTCTGTGCGTGATCGCCTGGTTGGAATGGTTAACCGAAAGCTGGACAAGAAATCGATCGGCCGGCCGTTTTCGATCGACGATCCCCTGGCGGAAATCGGCCTGGCTTCAATAGATATGGTTAATCTGCTGTTCGAGATCGAGGCTGAATTCGACGTAACAATACCACAGCATGAGCTTACGGCGGAGAATTTTGAAACGATCGTGGTGATCGAAAAGATGATGCTCCGGTTGGGAGCGTAGCGTCGCGGCTTCCCCCGCCGATCGGCATCGAAGGGAAATCGGGTGATCCGGCGTGTTGGCCTCGCGGTCGCCATATCATCTGCCGCAGCAGCCGTTTTTGGGATGACAGCTTGGCATCCCGCAAAAGCACAGGAAATACCTGGGTTGGCGCAGACCTTCGTCGCCCCGGATCCAGGCAGAACCGCCGACTGGAAGGCGCGCTGGCAAACTGAAATACTGAGTGAGGCAAAAGCGAGGTATTGCGACACACAGATGGGCGAAGAAATCGGCTGGCTGATGGCGCCCATCATGAACGGATTTTACTACGGATACCTGCTAACGAACGACTCGCGATGGATCGATCGGCTCATTGACTGGTCGGACTCCTGGATCAAGCGAGGCGTAATGGAACCTGATGGCTTTATCGGGTGGCCCAAAGTCGGCGCTGCAGGGACGGACGTGGACAATCTCGATGACTTCGACGCTGATAGCTTGCTTGGTGAGGCCATGGCCTTTCGCCCGATTGTATTGATGTCGGCTGTGATACACCACAATCCCTGGTTGAACGCGCAGTATGGTGGCAAGGCCGACGAATACATTAAGTTGGCGAAGTCAGTCTTCGAAAAGTGGGACAGGCGCGGCGCCTGGCGTCCTGCAACGAATGGGATGATCACAGTGGTGCTGCCGTTCGGGATAGATCGGAAGACTGGCGCATGGACGACAGGATACACGGATCGCAACGGACCGGGGCAAGGCTTCTCGCATCCCGACAACAAAGCAAACATGGTCGCTTCCTGGTTGCTGGCAATGTACGATGCGACCGGGGACAAAATATACCGCGACCGAGCATCCGGGTGGTTCAGTGTCATGAAGTCACGGCTCAGAGCTGGGCCGTCCGGGACATATCTTATTTGGAATTACTGGGAACCAGCGGGCGCATGGGATTACCGCGCCAACGGTGCTCCTAAGCATTGGATTGGTGTTCATCCCAAAGCAGGTTACTATGCGATTGATACGGAAGCTATTGTTGACGCCTACCAGCATAATCTGGTGTTCGATGCCGAAGATATCCGGCGCCTGATTGCAACGGCAACGGCGACATCCCATCTTTGGCCATCCTTGGCGCCGTATGACCGGAGTATACAACAACGCACGGAGGAAGCGCTCAAGCCCGGCGCTTGGTCGGGCTTGACCTTGGTACCATGGGTACTTATCGCGTGAATACCATGACTGACAGAATATCCATCTGAATCGAGTTCTCTATTCAGCGACGTTGTTTCAGGCAGACTTCCGCCGCCGCACCAATCGGCTGATAAACAGTCCCCCGCCAAGGGCAAAGAACGAGGGGATGCCCGCAGCGAGTAACGGTGCCGGCGCTTTGTGATTCGGAATGATCACAATAGGTGGAACTGGCACTGGGTGATGCCGGTTTGGGACTGTGACAGGCGGAGTTGGGGGTGGCTGGGGTGGACCCGGATGGGCGTTAGAAACACCTGCGAGAGAGACGAGTGTCGAAGCGACAACCATGACTTGTAAAACTGTCCGAACCACTGGGTCCCTCCTATCTGATGCGATAAATTATGTCCTTGATATTTCATAACGTCAAGTAGATTATCGTAAGTAATGATATGGACAGCCCGCCCCGAACGTCCCGGCATGACGCGACGAACGCTCGGCTTTCTCACCATGCCACTGAACGAAGTAGTTGGGTGGACGATGCTGATCGCTGGTGCGTCCTATTGGGGCGGAGTGATACGCACATACCAGTACGACGGTCCGGTCACCGTTGGGTCGATCCTGCAGAGTATACTTGGCGACGGGGCGTTCAACATCGCGGGCTGGCTGATGATTGCCTTCTGGACCCGATCGATTGCACCGCGGGCCGTTGCATCACGTTGGCAGATCGCAGGCGCCCTGGCGCTGGGCTTGGTATTCGCGGTGCCCACGCGCCAGGCGACAATCGTTGGCCTCTTCGCGTTGGGTCTCACGTTGGTTGTCCGTCCCGGAACCCGGCACGCGCGACTGGTGGCAGCGTTGATTATCGGACTCGCGGTCGAGATGGTTTGGTCCTCTACCTATCTACTGCCCCTGCACAGCACGGTCGCGCTATTCGATGCAAAACTCTGCAGCACGATACTGCATCTGGTCGGTGAGAGCGTTCAGGCGAAAGGCAATCTGCTTATAAACGCCCAGGCGGCAAACAATGTAGAGATCCTCGCACCTTGTGCCTCATCGTTCCCGTTGGGCGGAGTTACGATGGCATTCATCGTGGTCATGCTTTACTTGGGCCGCTTGCCGAGGAGGGCGGACCTGCGCTGGTTTGCCATGGCCATACTCGCCAGCATCGGGCTGACTGAATTTCGCCTCTCTTTTATGGCGCTTGGTGAACCGAATTACTTTTGGATGCACGATGGCGACGGCGGCGTGCTTTACTCGCTCGGCGCGACCAGCCTCGCCGTTCTGTTCCCGATCATGGCGATGTGGCGATCTCACTCGGATCATGAGCCCTCGGCATGACGCTCGTATTGCGCGGGATGTTTACCAGCCTTCTGGTGCTCGGGATCGCCGCGCAGGCTGCGCGGATGTCGAACTGCACCACAGCAGATGACACTTCTGACGATATCGGCGGCAAGCTGGCGCGACTGGGCGCTCAATTTGTCGACACGACTCCACTCGGATATGTCGCAGTGGCCTTTTCGAAATGCGCCGACCCCGTTACCGTGATGGAGGTCGGTTTCGACGGTTCGGCTCCCGGCTCGCCGGACGTGCCCCCGGCGAAGGATACCGCACGACGCTACGTGTACCTCGGGCTCGTAGGTAACCGGCCCGATTTTGCCGGAATTGCTGGTCGGTGGGCATTTGCCTCCGCACTGCAGGTGTTCGGCATGCGGCGGGGCACGCCGTCGACAAAGGTCGTGATCATCCTGATCCCGAAGTCCTGCCCTGGGCTGATGGACATTGACTGGTCGATCCTCTCACCCTGGGACTGATCGGCGTTACGCCGCCTGTCGAACAGGGACGCTGAATTCCGCCGCCTGGGTGAACTCTGCGTAGTCGCTTCGCCCACCAAACGACCACAGCAGCCAGCCAAATTCGTAGCTCCGCATTTCTTCGGTTAGTTGCAGGCCTGCCTTGTCCCCGATCCAGCCCGAACCCCCGGTGGCGGCGGCGACCGCTGCGCGCACCAGCCGCGCCTCGCGACGGCCCTGAAATCCCGGCCGTCGTTGCGATCGATAGATCAGGCTGACATCCGGCCGCAGCATGGAGCAGCCCATTTCGTTGGTCCCGAAAATCCACCGGAAACCCGTTTCGATGGCGTCTCTGGCGCCTGGGACCTGATGGTGGACAGCATGGTGTAACAGCGCCGGCGCCATGCCGTGCTGGTGAACCGAGTAGACCTCATAAGGGTCCAGGACCCGATCCGAGGACGGCAGATAGAACCAAGGCCATTCGCCGCGAGAACCCTGAAGCGCGATCAACCTCGCCGCACAGCCACTCGCCGCTGCGATTGCCTCGGCATCGTCCATGACTTCGCCATACTGATACAGCGACATCGCGGCATAAACCTGCGTTGCGAAAGTGGCGAAGTGCCGCCGAGGGCCCCGGCCGCTGTCTCTGAACAGCGCGCCTGGCCCCCGGAAGTGGTGTAGCAGAAGCTGCGCCAGTGCACGGGCGACCGGGCGCCATGATGGATCGCGCCTGGCCTGAGCGGTTGCCCCGGATAGTGACAAACCGACGTCCTGCGCCGTCCAGGCGGCCGCGGCGGACGAATCGGTGCCAAACGGGCGCAGGCGGTCAGCCGCCACCGCCGGCGTGTCCAGCTCCAGTTCCGAGGCTGCCCACAGCGCCATGCCCCACGCGCCGTTCCGGACCGGCCACTTCGGCAACTCATCGCAAAGCGTCTTGAATAGGACAGGAACGTCATACGGCTCCTGAGAGACAGCTTGTTGGATCGGCGCAAAGCCGAGCAGGACGTTGAGCGAATAGTAGAGATCGCTGTGTGGGATCGACTCGTTGGGCACTGAACGGCCGTCCAGGTGAAATTTGTGCGACCACCTTCCATGTTCTGGCATCCAGCAGCGCCGCAATCCCGCAAGGCCGTAACGAGTGAGCGGACTGATGCTGGTCATGCTAAAGGATCCTGATACGTCGGAAGGATAGGAAGAAGGCTCATCGGTCAAGCGGGATGACGGGCAGTCTCCAGAGCAGCGACGACCTCGTCGATGTCGGACCGTGTCGTCTCGCCATGGGTCACACAGGCTCGAATCACATCGTGTCCTTCAAACACCGCGGTCGAGATCCAAGCTCGGCCCGACTGAACCACATGGGACACGATGGAACGCTCATCTGACGAACCGGGCGGTGGCTGCATGCACAACACCGCCAGACGCGAATCATTCAAGATCGTCCAGCCTCGGGAAACAAGTTCATCGCGCATGTATCCGGCCGTTTCGACAGACCGTTCAACGTGGTCGGCGTAGCCATCCCATCCAGCCGCCGCTAGCGACAGGAATAGCCGTAAGCCCAGAAAGCGGCGCGACCATTGCACGGAAGTTACATACGGATCGCGGTGGCGTAGGTTGGACGGCATATAGGTGGTCGCCACCTGGAACGCCGTCGAGAGCAAACCGGCATCCTTGAGGATGAACATCCCGCAACCCATGGTAGTGGCGAACCACTTGTGGGCATCGATGGTCACCGAGTCAGCGGATCCGATGCCGGACAACAGCGGCCCGAGCCGGTCGGACGCAAGTGCCGCCCCACCCCAGGCGGCATCCACGTGATACCAAAGGCCCAAACGACGCGCGAGCGCACCGCAAGCTTCCAGCGGATCAATCATTCCGGCATTGGTGGTGCCCGCGGTGGCGACGATCATAACAGGCGTGTTGCCCTGAGACTGGTCCGCGGCAATGGCGGCAGCAAGCGCATCGACATCCATCTGCCCTTGCCCGTCGGTCGCCACCAAACGTACGGATGACCGGCCAATGCCGGACTGATGGGCAATCTTCAGCCACGCGAGGTGAGCCTCATTCGAGACATAGAACGTCGGCCGCCCAGCGAACGCCCTGGCCCCATCCATCGCAAAATCGGGGCAGGCGCGGGTCAAAGCACAGATAACAGCAGTATAGTTTGCTTCGGCGCCACCCGTCGTGAAGTGGCCGGAGGATGTTGCCGGAAAGCCGGCGCGTTCTGCGACGGCTCTGATGACATGCGATTTAAGTTCTACCGCCACCGGGGATGTCGTCGAGGTAGCAAGCTGAGGATTGAAAACTGCCGCGATGCGATCCGCACACTGCGCCGGGAATGTCGGAACCGGGTTGAACAAGCCCAGATACCGTGGATGGGTTATGTGAACGACACCACACTGCATCGTCGCGATAGCCCATGCGAGCACATCATCGAGGCGCCGAGCCTCCTGGAAATCGAACGCGGCAAGCTCGGCACGGAATGTCGCCATGTCTAGCGTCGGGATGACGGGACCAGCTACGACCCGCTCGTGCGCCTCCAGCAGTTGCCGGGTCAGATTGTCGTCAACGCGGATCCTTTCCTCAATTCCAGGAAAGAGTGTCTCTGCTTTTGTATATGGCTGGCTGATCCTGTTCATGGGTGGCGACACAACCAAGCAAGTAGAATGGCCGGGGGAACCATGACCGGATCTCCCTTCTGATATTGCAATCTACTCTCCTGGACTGCTGCGGAGATGAAGTTTTATCCAAAACGATACGTCATAAGTTATCCAGTCCTTTCTCATTTTGCAACGCTAAAAGCGCCTCTATGACACTACGCTACAATGCCTGAAATGCAGACATATTGACTTGAGCGCGTCTAAGATGTTTCGGTAGATATATTGCACGGCGGGGTTGCAGACGATGCTCTTCACTCTCATGCCGGGCGATGGGTGTCTCGGCTAAGGCCTCGCATTCTCTGACCCCAGGCGGCCACGCGTAAAACGGGTGCTGCGAGCGTAAGGATGATGAATGGCAGATAACCGAGCAAGTACTTCGCGTCGGTGCGGAACGGGAACCGAAGAAAATCAGCCGCAAAGGCAAAACCAATATAATTGAGACCAACGAACGCCAGAAGACGCCACCACGCGTGGCCGATCATCCGATGCAACCGGTCGATCGAAAGCAGGGCCAGGATGTACGTCCATGCCAAAGCAATTCCAAAGAAGACAAACGACCCTAGCGGCGGAGCCGCGTTAATCTGGCAGAGCCACACCACCAACCCGATATGCACAAGATGAGCGGACGCAAACGCGAGGCCGAAGCTGCGGGCGTTCGTTTTAAGATAGTTCCAGCGTGGACCGAGCAGGGCTGCGATGGCGCTGCCGCAATACGCAGGCCAGAATAGCAGGAACGACAACCGCGCAGTGACCTGCAGGGCTATATCGGTCCCGCGCTCCGCCGCGCCTAGCCGGGCGAGTACAATGGTCGCCAATGCGAGCGCCGCCACGAAGGCGAAAGCCATCCACGCAATCGCATGATCCGATCGAACGGTATTGCGAATCCCAACCTCCGACCTTGGTACTGGACCTGTAGCAATATTTACATGCAGGCGCACCTATTATCTGCCGCGCATCCTTGAGATCAACCTGCCTGTTCAGCGCATAGGTTACCAAGGAAACGTCATCACACGCACGTCACCTGTTCGTGCCAGGGACAAATAGTACCTCCAACCTCATCCTGGGGGTGAGCACGATCTTCCGCATCATCGGACTATTTTGCTTGCAACGTCGTCGTCGCGCGATCAGATAGATGCGCTCCGTAGTGAGAAGCGGTGATTTCAAGAAGCGCTGGACGGGCGTGTTCTGCGTCAGCGAAAGGTCAACAGATGTCGGGCTTTGGCGTGACCATGCTCTTGGCTACCGTTCCGCTAATAGTTGCTTCGCGCGGTCACGGCGGACGGTGAACAGTCTGCGTCTGACATTGGGGTTGGGTTTCTGCACGATCACGAACTTCCCGAGTTCATCCGGTCGGGGTCCGGATTCGTCGTCTAATGGCGGCACTCGCTCAATGACAATTGCCGCATTTCGTCGGGCCACCGGTGGCGTTCGTTCGCAGTCTTCGTTGGAAAAGTGATCAAACTAAATCTATGTCGTTGAAACTCCATATCGCGCGAATTTCGGTGGCGTCGGTAGCACCAATTTGTGCATACTTTTCTCGATTTGTGCGCACCCTAATTCTGTCGCACTTGCTTTCGCCTAGCGATCTCGGGGCGGCGATCGCACTCATGGCGATTTTGTCAGGCTGCGAGATGATTACCGACGTCGGGCTCGACCGTTTCGTGCTTGTCTCCGAGCGTGCTGAGCGAGCCCAGGTCGTCGCGGTGGCTCAGCAAATTACGCTTGGGCGCGGGATCTTTCTCGCGGGCGCCATTACGATATTCTCCCCTCAACTCGCGGCCGTGTTCGGAGCCGCCGATAACTTGAAGGGTGTCGCATGGCTCGGCCTAGTCCCGCTAATCGCGTCATTTCGGAACTGGCGGACAATACAAATCCAAAGGGAATACAGGTACGGGCCTGACGCCATCGCCAGCGTCAGCGGACAAATCGCAGGTTTGATCGCGGTCATCCCGGCAATGGCGTGGTTGCATGATGAACGCGTACTGGTCGTTAGCCTCGTGACCGAGGCATTGGTTCATGTTTGCCTGTCGCATGTTCTAGTAAAGCGGGAGCATGTCTCGGTGGTCGATCCGGCGATACGCAAGGCTGCGTTCATTTGGGGTCTGCCGCTCATGCTGAATGGCCTGGGTCTTTTGGCCCTTAGGCAACTCGACCAAGTGATCGTAGCGAATCTATTCGGTTTAAAGACACTCGCGCTCTACGCGCTGGGGCTGAACCTCGCCATCACCCCCATGTCACCAATGGCGGCTGTTGCCGGGAAGATCGGTTTACCGTTTCTCGGTGGTGCGCGTGGAACCCCGCAGGCATCACATCGTGCAGTTGTGGTGGTGCTCGGGATGATGTGCCTCGCGGCAGCCTATGCTCTGCCGGTCGGGCTGGCACTCGATGCTCTCGTGCCGCTCCTATATGGTCGTCAGTATCAGGTGACAGAGGCATTTGCTGCGTTGGCCATGGTGGTCGCGTTTCTGCGGTTTTGTCGGAATGCGCCCAACATGATCCTTCTGTACCATGGCATGACCGGCGTTTTGACCATCGCAAACCTGATAGCGGGCGTGGGCCTGATGTGCGGTCTGGTGCTTGGGTTGATCTCCAGGCGGATCGAAGGTGTCATGTTCGGCCTAGTAATCGGCGATCTGCTATCGGTCTTCGTATTGTTGGCGGTGTTACGCCGACACCTGCCGACACGCACAGTGCTGGCTCATTTCTTTATCCTAGCCACAACCATCACTGGCGCCGCGGCAACCCTTTGGTTCGGTGGCAATCTTACGATCGGCCAGCGGGCGCTTCTGTTTCTCGCCGGCGGCACGCTGATCTGTATGGAGGCCGCCGCCATCCACCGGTACATCACAAAATCGTCCAAGGGGTGGGCAGGACCATCCGAACCGAGGATTGACCAGACCATCATTCCGGCACCCTGACCAGCGCGTGCCGCGACGACCATTCGTGGATGTGCCAGCCTCGCTCTAACAGACTGCTGATAACGCTCCGACAATCTGGAATTCTTTTATTCTTTTTCCTATGCCTCGATTTCTAGTGCCCAAGGGCAAACTGAGGAATCATCCCAACGTCCAAAAGCCGCTGACGGCACCTCCGGGCCCGCTGCGGACAGAGCCATCCTGTCGCGAGCCGCCGCGGCAGGCGGATCAAGTTGTGAGCCGCTGCCTTGAACACAAACATGCAAGCAGCGCACGCAACACTTGCTCGGGCGGGATCGATGGGCGGCCGCTCTCGGAGTAAAGGCTTGCAAACTTATCGTTGAATCCGATACTCCCGCGTCGGAGCAAGAGCCTTTTTTTCTCAGCAGCCTTTTAGTGAATGCCAGCCTCGCTCTAGTCCCCAGCCGGATCCAATTGATGCACGTCAGCCTTAATCCGTCGCCGCCCGCTTGCACCCCACATCGGCAGTTGCACCAACGCCCGCAACCCCGCGAGCGTTCGCTTGAGGCCCGAGGCCGCCGTCATCCATCGGTAAGACCCCGTCATCTTCAGGAAAAATTCGAGCGGTCCATCGTTGGGATCAACCACGACCCGGCCCCGGATGAACTCATCGGCGAGCGGGTCAACAGGGTCCGGCTTTATGCTGAAGACCAGGTCATAGCCGGCCTCCTTGCATATCATCATGACGTCATCATCGTAATCGCCATAGGGGAACGACAACGTCCGGACGGGTTGCCCGATTACGTCGCTTAGGATCGAACGCGACAGTTCGATTTCGCTCCGAGCCGCGTCCCGTGGGATACGGGACAAAAACGGGTGCGAGACGGTGTGTGCCCCAATCGTCACAAGCGAAGCGGGCAATGACTTGATATCCTCCGCGCTAGCGACGATTTCGGCTACCTCATCGTCCGTTTCCATGACCCAGTCAGGGCTGCGACCCATGGTTCCAGCGGGTACAAAAATCGTGCAGGGAAGCTGCCGCTTTGCCAACTCGGGAAGTGCGTTGCTAAGCACGCTTTGGAACGCATCATCAAAAGTGATCGCGCAAAGCAAGCGCCGCGGATTCCGTCCGCGCCAATCGGCGCTAACCACGGTTGCGTGCCTGGCCAGCATGTCCATTTGTCGAGCAAATCCAGCACGGGCATCATCAGGTATGCCGTGATAGTAAAGGATGACCAGTTTTGAGCGGGCCTCGGGGCGGCGAACATTTGCCAGTAAAACAACTGGCTGCCACAACGCATAAACGCAGATACTAATTGCGACCTTGATGTGCCGTTTCAACCTTTCCTCCGCCCGGCACTACTCGTGCTCTCACGTCTTCACCCGGTTGCCCAGATCGCCCCCTGACACCTGCAACGATTCCGCGGAATGCTGCCGCGAGATTCCCAGGAGGGTACGCCCGAGACTTTACCAGATGTCGAATACATTGTAACATGATCGTCCAGAGAAGCCACTTCGGAAAGTAGTTTCTGACGAATAGAATGCTGTTCCTCGACTCGAGGTACAAAGACAGCGCAGATTGAAGTGCGGGATTTGTAGAGCTTCCGATAGTAGAGCCGCCAGCATGCACAACAATTGAACGGTGGGCATAGCCCACCCCACCTGCCTGCTTCGCGCGAAGACCCCACTCCAGATCTTCGAAAAACAGGAAGTAGCTCTCGTCCATCAGCCCAATCTGCTCGATACAGGACCGGGTGACGTACATCGACGCGCCCGACGGAGAGTCCAGGCGGGAGTCAACGTCCTGCGGATCAGGTTCAATCTGGCTGGAGGCGCGCAGATCCACGGAACAGGCAACAGCTCGCCCCTTGCTCCAGCGCAGGCCACGCGAATGCACCCGATCCGGTTGCGCGGTCGGTACGAGCCGGCTGCCAACCATGCCCTTGCTCCACCGCACGGAATAGGCCGCAAGCTCCGATAGCGCATCCGGCGCTGGTTGTGTGTCCGGATTAAGGATCCAGGCTGCCTGCCAGCCAGGCACCGCCATCAGGGGGCGCAACCAGGCGTTGACGCCACCAGCGTAACCCAGATTCTGCTTTGCCTCCCCCAAATGCACCATTGGGGCATCCGCACCCGCCTTGAGCCGACACAGCAGGCGACGCGCGAGCAGAGGTGTGTCCAGTTCGTCCTGCTCTGCGGTGACCTGGCATGGGCCGTTTGCGGCGGTAAGCGACGTGACAAGATCTTGGTATGCCTCTGCGCCGCCGTTCTCGCACACAAAAATCTCGAAAGCGGGGAATGGGAGCAGATCACGAAGCGCCGTCAGACAGGCGACCATGTCGGCGGAATTGCGATACGCCACGATCAGAATCAGCGTGCGAGCCGGTTCGTCCGTCCAAGCCACCGCGCTTGCGGCGACAGCGTCCTGAAATGAAGTGCCTAAAGGGTTCAAGCGCCACAATCGTTGAATTTGTAGCGGTGCACCTAACATCTGGAGCGCCGTATGGAAATCTATTTTGCGAGTCACAGTAAGGATCGGTGCGGGCTCTGACAAAGGTATGAACATCCGGTTGAGCGGGATATTGCTAGGGCGCGCGCCGCAGCGGCTTGCCAACGGGCATTTTCAGCTCAGAACTCCAAAAATCGCATCCTCGGTATAGGCAAGGTCGCCCAGACGCGGCTTGTTAGGTCCCCGAAAATACATCGGAGATTTATCATCGTAAAATCGACCAGGCAGATCGGAAATCGGCTGGTTGGCGCCGATCAGCATCAGCGGCATGCCACGCCGCGCCAAGTGCCGACCGATCAACCCCGAACAGCGAACGACCGACTCCACGTCGCGGGCATAGATCAACTGGGCGCATGGCAGCCAAGCCCGCTTGAAGCGATGTTTGATGAGCCTGCGTCGCACGACGATCGGATACCAATTGCCCCGCACCTCAAGGATCATGCTGCTGCAACCAAAGGCATCGTGGTCGCGTAACAACGTCAGTTCCGATGGTGGCAGCAGATCCTGCGGATACGCGGCATCCGCAACCCGGATGACCTTGCCGCCCCATGCTCTGGTTGTCAGCGCCGGCGCGGCCACGAAAACACCATGACAAAAACGCTGAAACCCCTGCGCTTCTATCGTCGCCAAGGTGTGTGCCGCCGGGGACGTGTTGATGAACGTGGCCTGCCGGTGCCGCAACCCTTGCAAAACGAGCAATGGTGCGAGGTTTCGGTATTCCGGCATCACGTACCAGCTGGAGACGTTACAGCGCAGTGTTTCTGCCACCCCGCCGGGGTGGACGCTGAAAATCAGCAGCAGAACGCCGACCACGCGGTGTTCGTGCTCCAGAATGTATCCGTATCTCGGATATCCTTCAGGGCAGGTGCGATCCCTGAGGTGTCTCAGGCCCAACATCCAATAGGTTCGGGTGCGCTGCGGAAACCCTAGGGTCAGCAGGTCCGTGACCGCCCCCAGATCAGCCGCGCCGATCTGCCGGCAACGAACGCCGATGGCCGGACGCGCTGATGCCTGCACCTGTGGCTTCGGCCTTGCCACATCGATTACAGCCGGCTTCCACAACGAAGAGACCTGGACGGTTTCCTCTTCGACAAGTCGGGCGGAAGCATTGAGCAGCGAACCTTGATCCAAGAGATGTCTCACTCAAAATTTAGCCGAACCGAAGCGCTCGGTTCAGCAGTTCACGGGTCAAGATGCCGGCGTATGCAGTGTTGGTGCTAAGGTAGCGCCACCACATCCGCCGCGGTTCTTGGATGACCCGGTAAAGCCACTCGCAACCGTAGCGCTGCCACCGACCCGGCGCGCGATGCACGAACCCCGCCAGCACATCAATTCCGCCGCCCACCCCCATGACAAACGGAATGTCAAGGGCATCACGGTGCGTCGCCATAAATCGTTCCTTGTGCGGCGTAGGCATCCCTACGAACAGGCAGTCCGGCTTGGCCGCACGAATGTCCTCGACGATCTGCGCTTCCTCCGCACGACTGAAGTAACCATGACGGCTACCAGCCAATTGCAAATCCGGATACCGCCTCCTGAGATTTTCCTCCGCGGCTGCAAGAACCTCCGGGCGAGCTCCCAGAAGATACGGCCGGAAGCCCTCCACGGCACACAACGACAAGATCTGCTCCATAAGGTCCACACCGGCGACCCGTTCGGGCACCTTGATACCGAACAGGCGAGCACCCAACAAAATGCCCATGCCGTCGACGCCGACCAGGTCCGCGTTGAGCACGTCAGCTCGCAGATCCGGGTCGCGTCGCAGCTTCACGAACTTGGCGACATTCAATGCAACATGCTGAAGCCGCTGGTTTTCCCGCATGGCGGTGGCGACGTGATGCACCGTCTCGCTCATGGTGATCGCGTGCAGCGGTACCCCAAGGAATTGAGACGATGATAGTGGCAACACAGGTACGGCATACCAACTCGGAACTTCTGCCCGAGACCACTCAACCGGCTGTAGGAGTTCATCGACATCTAGTGGCATCGAACCAGTCCCTTCGATTGGACTATTGTCTTGGTCTGCTGGCAAATCGTCACGAAGGCTGCCAAGCCTCCCGCGAGGATGAGGCCGCGGGCTCACCCGTTCCCTCGGGCAAGTATTGATCGTCGGCATCCTCCTGCCCGTCCGGATCCCATGGACCCCACCGATAGCCCGACGTGGCCGTGTCATGTGATACCTTCGCCGCGGCAGCGTGCCTCAGCCAGTTGCCAAAGACGCCAGATGCAGACGATCGCCACGCTTCCCAGAACGGGGGATCATCCGAAATCCATGGGAATGCCTTCATGATCGCTGGATCCCCGTGCGCCAGTGCTGTTTGCCTGAAGTGGTCCAGCAGATGAGTTTGGTCGTCGCCCAAATAGCTGCGCGGCAGGTCCGGATACGCAGATCGCTCCTGGCGCAAAAACCTCAGCACGTCCCGCCGGTACTCGCGCAACAGGTTGGCGGCGTCATACTCGGGATGGCCCTGGCAAAGTAGCCAAAGGCCGTTTCGCTCCCTGGCAAAGTAACCAACCCCAGCTTCATCGGATCGCGTCAGGATCTGATAGCCGGCATTACGCAGCTCTGTCTCGCCCACCTGATTCCAGCGAGAGTGCGGAAGCCACATCCGTGGGGACATTCCTTCCATGAGCTCGTGCCCGACAGCCACATCTTCTTCGAAGACGCCGAAGCACTTGTCGGCAAGTGATGCGCGCGGAACGCCGTCTGCATGCAGCACTGCGGCATGAGCGGCAAGGCATGAAAACATTGCCGGTATGCGGCGATCGTCGATCCAGTCGATAAGACCGGCAAGAGCGTCCCAAAACACCTCGTGTCTCAGGTCACGCTCACGAGGCTCCGCACCGGTCACCACGATGGCGTCAAGGGCGCTGGTCCAAAGCGAGTCGATCGGCTCGTATCCCGCCTGGATGCGATCCCGCACGGCGCCCCTGCGAACTATTGCCGGCAATGAATAGAGCACGACCTCGACACGTACGCCGTCGGCTGATGATCGAAGAAGTTCGGCGAATTGTTGTTCAGTCCGCACGACCGCGCTGTCGGGCATGTTATTGATAAGGCCGATTCGCATCGCATCAGTACATCCCCTCGTCAAAGGCGATGGCGACACCCGTCCACCACGTTTCCCGCTATGGAGTGCGGAAGGCCGGGCATCATCAAATATAGCTGACAATCTCTAACCCTTCCGATGAAGCGGGGTTCTTGCGGATCGTGTCTAAGCCCGGGACATAAAAAACCAGACGATGATCGAAATACATCTACTGGATTAACCATATAACACTAAATTTCGAGCCGCTTTGTCAACAGAATTTGGGCATCGAATCTATAATCTTTGTAACTCGCATCGATTTAAGCCGGTAACTACACTGAAATAGTTGTGTGCGCGGTGGCACCACAACCTGCCTGACGTTTCTGCGACGATTTTACGCTGACTGACGAGAATTTATTGAGAACGGCGTGTCAGTCATCCAACGCATGCATCGACGCAGCCAACGCCTGATCGAGATCGTCGATAATGTCGTCAGAATGTTCGATCCCGACGCTCATCCGGATCATCTCAGGGTAAACCCCTGCCTTCCGCTGCTCGTCGGGGGACATCTGCCGATGGGTTGTCGAGGCCGGGTGGCAAGCCAATGTCTTCGCATCACCCAGGTTGACAACACGCTTGACTAGATTGAGGGCATTGTAGAACCGCGTGCCACCCTTCAATCCACCGCGGATGCCAAATGTAACCAATGAGCACGCGCGACCACCTAAATATTTCTGCGTCAACTCGTAGTAAGGGCTGTCCGGGAATCCGGCATAGTTAATCCATTCTACCCGGGGGTCATCGCGCAAGAACTGAGCGAACTCGAGCGGCATTCTCGACATGGCGGTCAACACGAAGGCTGACCGTCTCAATACCCTGGAGTAACTGGAACGCGCTCATTGGAGACAAAACTGAACCGGTCGTCCTGAGGTAGACGCTGCGGCAGCGGGCAACATACGCGGCCGCGCCAAAATGGTCCGTATAAACAAGGCCATGGTACAACTCGTCCGGCATGTTGAACATCGGAAAACGGTCAGCATGCCTTCGCCAGTCGAACTGCCCGCCGTCGACGATGATGCCACCGAGTG
The DNA here is from genome assembly GCA_963819005.1 of uncultured Pseudomonadota bacterium. Classification (GTDB taxonomy): domain Bacteria; phylum Pseudomonadota; class Alphaproteobacteria; order Acetobacterales; family Acetobacteraceae; genus Rhodopila. Next base: position 48,726 of record CAWFUL010000015.1, on the reverse strand, counting down.
TCGTGCCGTGGCCGCCCAGGAATTTCGTCAGCGAGTGGACGACGACATCCGCGCCATAATCGATCGGACGGAACAAAATCGGCGTCGCCACCGTGTTGTCGACCACGAGTGGCACGCCATGCCGGTGCGCGACCTTTGCGAGTTCCTCGATATCACTGATGTTTCCGGCGGGGTTGCCAACGCTCTCACAGAAAACGCCCCGCGTGTTTTCATCCATCACCGCCTCGATCGCGGACGGATGATCACTCTCGGCAAAACGCACCGTGATCCCAAGCCGGGGCAGAAAATGCGCGAACAAAGTGTGCGTCGTGCCATAGAGTTGTGGGACCGATACAATATTTCGGCCCGCCTCGGTCAGGTTCAGGATCGCGTAATGCAGCGCAGCCTGACCGGAACTGACGCTGAGTGCTTCCACCCCGCCCTCGAGCGCGGCAACACGCTGTTCCAATACAGAGTTGGTCGGATTGCTGATCCGGCTGTAGCGATGGCCTTCTACCTCCAGGTTGAACAACGCCGCGCCATGCTCCGCACTGTCGAAAGCATAAGCGACCGTCTGATAGATCGGGTACTGCGACGGCCCTGGTTGTCGGATCGGAGGTGAATCCACCGTGGACCGCAATCGTCTCAGGTTTCATGCCATCCACCCCTTCGTCACGGTCGCCTGCACCACCACCATCACCATACGCCCCGCGTATCGATCACGAACTTGTCCTTCAACAAATCGCGGTCAACCTGCAGGAAGCCCATATGATCGACCAGAAGCAGCACCAGGTTCGCGCGCTCCAAAGCCTGGTCGAAATCGTGAAGTTCCAGCCCCAGTAACTCGAGTTCAGGGGGAAGCTTGTTGATATGCGGCTCGACGATCAGCAATTCGCCGATATTATCCTGGGCCAGGCGGCGAACGATCTCCACCGCCGGACTCTCGCGCAAATCATCGACATCCTTCTTGTACGACAGACCCAGGCAAGCAACGACCGGGCGCTTCAACGCGGCCGCGCGCTCACGCACTTTGGAACAAACGTATTCAGGCTTCGAATTGTTTATGACCCGCGCCATTCGTATCAGGCGCGCCTCGTCCGGGCTGCCGGCGACGATGAACCAGGGGTCGACCGCGATGCAGTGTCCGCCCACACCGGGACCTGGGCTAAGGATGTTAACCCGAGGATGCAGGTTCGCCAGTTCAATCAGATCCCACGCGTTGATCTTCAACCGGTCGCAAATGAACGACAACTCGTTGGCGAAAGCGATGTTGACGTCCCGATAAGCATTCTCAGTCAGTTTCGCCAGCTCGGAAGTGCGGGCGTTCGTCACGCGGCACTCTCCCTCCACAATGATCTTGTAGAGGCTGAGCGCCCGTTGCGCGCATCGACGGGTCATGCCCCCAATAATTCGCGGGTTGTTGACAACCTCTTCCAGAATTCTCCCGGGCAAAACGCGCTCGGGACAATGCGCGATCTGCACGTCCGCGCGTTCACCCTTCTGGTGCGGGAACGTCAGGTCCGGCCGCAGCTCGGCCATGATCCTGGAGATACGTTCCGTGGTGCCAACCGGAGATGTCGACTCCAGCACCACCAGGTTATTGACCATAAGAACTGGGGCAATCGACCGGGCAGCCGCCTCGACATAGGAGATATCCGGCCGCGCCTGTTCGCCGTGGCCTTCCAACGGCGTCGGTACAGCGATGATGAAAGCTTCGGCCGAGTCGATCGCCGTCGTGGCGCGCAGTTTGCCACTCTCGACAACGCGACGAACCAACGCATCAAGATTGGGTTCGCCGAAATGAGGCCGACCCTGGTTGATGGTGTCGACAACGTGATGATTGACATCGATGCCAATGACCTCGATGCCCTGTTCGGCGAACACGGCCGCCGTCGGCAGGCCGATGTAACCAAGTCCAATAACCGAGATACGACTGAAACTATGCACTTGTCAGGGCTTCCAATATGCGGGCGGCGGCACGACCGTCGCCGTACGGGTTGTGAGCAGGTACCTCATGATCTCGTAGGCAGCCGGATCGTCGAGCAGCCGGCTGGCACGCGCGATGAGAAGGTCGGTGTCGGTGCCTACGAGTTCCACGGTTCCGGCATGCACGGCCTCCGGCCGTTCAGTCGTGTCACGAGTAACGAGTACAGGTTTGCCCAGTGAAGGAGCCTCTTCCTGCACACCGCCGGAATCCGAAATAATGAGTGTCGCGCGACGCATCAGATCCACGAACGGCAGGTAGTCCTGCGGCGCAATCAGCTGAACTGCCGGATGATCCCCCAGGACCGGCCGCACCGCCTTTTGCACATTCGGATTTGGATGCAACGGAAAGATGATCTCGACGTCGCCGCGTTGGGCAAGGTGGAGAAGAGCAAGTGCGACACGCTCAAGTCCGCCGTCAAAGTTCTCTCGCCGATGCGCAGTCGCCAGGATCAATCGCTTTCCCGGATGTGTTTGCGGCAAGTCGGCGCGCAACGCCGCAACCCGCGGCGGATCAGCATCAAGGATTTCGATCGCATCGAACAGGGCATCGATCACGGGATTGCCGGTCACCACGATGCGGCGTGGATCGACCCCTTCACGCACCAGATTATCATAGGATTCGCGCGTTGGCGGGAAATGCAGATCAGCCAGCCTGCTCGTCATGCATCGGTTCATTTCTTCCGGCCATGGCGAATGCCGGTTGCCAGTACGCAACCCGGCTTCCACATGAGCGACAGGGATCTTCGCGTAAAATGCCGCGAGCGCAGCGGCAAAGGTGGTTGTCGTATCGCCCTGAACAACAACCCAGTCCGGACGAGCGTCTCGATAGACCGCGGTCAATCCTTCAAGCACCGAGGTCGTAATGTAAGTCAGGTCCTGGCCATCACGCATCAGGTCCAGGTCGTAGTCAGGTCTGATCGAGAAGAGCTCGAGAACCTGATCCAACATCTGACGGTGTTGCGCGGTCACGCAAACCCTCGACTCGACCCCGTTTGCGGAAGCCAAACGACGCAGCACGGGCGCCATCTTGATTGCCTCCGGGCGAGTGCCGAAGACTGTCAGTATCCGCTTGTGGTTCCGCATCGCCATTAGCTCAGCCTCCTGACCGTGGGACCGTAATTTCCATAGACGCCGTAGGCGTACGAATGCGTCCTGGACAGGTTAGCCTTGTTAAGCACGACGCCGGCGAGCGGGGCGTTAGCGGACCGCAGGGCCTTCAAAGCATGATCCACAGCCAGCCTCGGCGTGATGCCCGATCCGATAACCAGCAAGGTGGCGTCGGCGACTTTCGCAATGATAAGCGGGTCCGTAACGGCCAGCACGGGTGGGCTGTCCAAAATGACCACGTCGTGGTCGCGTGACAGGTCGGCAACCAGGTCGGCGAATCGCGGCGACGCAATGATGTCCGGGGCCGGGCTTGGAACCGAACCGGCGCAAATGATCGACAGCGGCAGGCCGCGATGCTTTTGGATGACATCGCGATAGGGCACGCCGTCTTGCAGAACATCCGTCAATCCCAAGGAGTCTTGAAGTTCGAACAGCTTGGAAATGCTGGGACGCCGGATGTCGGCATCGACTAATGCAGTACGAAACCCGGACAGCGCGGCCGAGACCGCAATCGTTGCAGCCAAAGACGATTTGCCCTCGCCTGTCAGGGCGGAGGTGACTTGGATCACCCGCGGTCCCCCGGCGGAGCCGATGTTAAGCGCAATGCGTAATGCGCGAAGACACTCCGAAAACTGCGACAGAGAGCGCGTTATCAGATAGTCGACAATACGCGTCTGGCCGCGCCTGGAATTCTGCTCCTGTCGCGGCAACAAGGGTACAGCCCCAAGGACAGGAAGCGAAAGTTTTGCTTCCGCATCGCTGACACTCGTGAACGCCGCCTCCCGCATCGGTACGAGCAGGACCAGTCCAAGGCCGGCAATCAACCCAAGACCAGCCCCGCCGCCGAGGAATAGAATTGGTTTGGGAAAACTCGGCGCGTCGGGTTCACCCGCCGGAGACAGAATGCGTGCCTCAGGATCCTGACGGCTGAGTTGCTGCTCGACGCTCTGTAGCTTGCCGAGAAATGCGTTGTAGAGATCCCGATTTGCCTCGACCACACGCTGCGCGTCGCGCAGCTGCACACGGCCCTCCGCCTTCCCGTCGCTGTCGCTATCCTTCGTCCGCTTGGAAAGCGTCTCCGCCAGGGCCTGACGACGCGCAACGGCGGCGTTTAACTCGTCCAGCAGATTGGTCACGATGCGTGACGTTTCGGCATCGATGGCTGCGTCGATCATGCGCAGGTCGCGCTGCGTCTTGATCAGTTCGGGATAAGCTTGGGTATACTGGCTTGTCAAATCGGCCAGGTGCCGGCGGGTCTCGTTTTGCTGCTTGCGCAGGTCCTCGATCGTCTTCGACGAGACAGCCTCGGACAGCGCGGATAGATCGCCGCCTGACTTCTGAATGCGCACAGCCTGTTCATAGCGTGTCCGGCGCGCCGCCACATCAGCATCCGCCTGAAGCAACTGGGCGTTCAGCCCGCTCACGGTCTGTTGGTCGACGGTACCGCCCCCGCCAGCCGTGCTGGGCTCAGGCAGGCCGAATTTTTGCCGAACTGCCTCGACCGCTTCTTCGCTCTTCGACAGATCGTCGCGCACCTTTGCGAGACGATCAGTAAGCCAGGTGTAGTCGCGTTCCGCGGCAACCGACTTTGATTGCGCCTCTTCGTCCAGGTAGCTGTCGACCAGCCCCTGTGCCAGACGCCGCGCCTTCTCCGGGGTTGATGCGGTCGCCTCCAGTTCAATGACATAGGTCATGCCGACACGATTGACGCGTATAGCCCGCGCCAACCGCGCCACGGCGCGCTGCGTGCGCGCGTCCGGACCGTCCGCCTCCGGCGGGGAAGCAGACATGATGTGGAGCGAGGTCAGCCATTTGGCGATCACCGGATGCGTGGCGCCGGAGAACTCCGGGTCGTCGGCGAGATGCAGGGACTCCACCACGCGTTCCAGCAAGTCCACCGACTGAATGATAGCAAGCACACCTGCCACCTTCGCGCTGTCAACATAGATGTTGGCGAACTGCGATTCCGCTCCAAACGACCCGGGCTGTTTCGGGTCCAGCAGAATAGACGCAACGCTCGTATAACGCGGCTGAACCACGCCAATCATTTCGTGACCGGCGAAGATGCCCGCTACCATCAGCACCAGCACGAAGTGGACGCGGCGAAGCGCTTTCTTCAGCAGCCTGCCGAGGTCTAGACCTTGGCGCTCCCTCGGGCCGTGGCCCACGGGAAACCTCGTGCCTGCAAAGGTTTGGTTCACTGTCACTATGGATTCCACTTAATAGGCGTTCTTGTCGAACAACAGCACTGCGGCCGTCCGGAGCATGATCCAGAAATCGAAACCAAGTGACCAGTTCTCGATATAGTAACAGTCGTAAGCCACACGTCTGCGGAGCTTGTTGGCGCTGTCGAGTTCGCCCCGGCATCCGCAAACCTGTGCCCAGCCGGTGAGGCCAGGCTTCACGCGGTGCCGTGAGGGATAGTCACTCAACGCTTCGTGGAGCAACAGACCGGTCGTCCTTGTACCGAAAGCGTGAGGGCGCGGCCCGACAACCGACATGTCGCCGACAATGACATTTATAAGCTGTGGGATCTCGTCCAGACTGGTGCGCCTGAGGAACCGGCCGACACGCGTCACACGGTCGTCCTCACGAGTTGTCTGCCGAGCGGCGAGCGCGTCACGTTGGTTATGATACATGCTGCGAAACTTCCACAACCGGAACGGATGATCGTGGAACCCGGCACGCCACTGACGGAAAAATACTGGTCCCGGAGAATCAAGCTTGATCGCAAGCGCGATCACGCCAAGCAACGGCAGAAGCAGGACGAGCGTCACGCTTGCCACAATAAGATCCTCGAGTCGCTTGATCACTGCGTCGGCCGCGGACAGCGGCAGGAGACTAACATCAACCACGGGCCGTAGGCCGATATTATCGACCCGCAACGCCGGCGCCCGTATCCCCTCCAACGAGGGGATAAGCGTAACCTCAACAGCAAGGCGCCCCAGGCGCATCAGCAGCGCGTTGGTTTCGCTGAGTGCTGGTTCGTGGCAAGTAATGAACGCGCGATCCACCAGCCCTGTGCGTACGACATCCTCGACCCACTCCGGCGTGACGCCCCCAGGTCTGCCGGGAAAAGCGGCGGTTCCAACGAAACGCACCTCCCCAAGCGTGTCCTGTTCGATCTCTGCTCCGACCGCTCGTCCCGCCTCTACTGATTCAGCAATCATCAAGGCTCGGTCGATGCACCACCCGCGGCTGAGCATCGCGCGCAGATGCTGATGCCAGGCGAGCCTCAGCCCGGCTATCCACGTCAGGCTGGCGGCCGACCACAACGTCAGCCAAAGGCGAGAAAAACCGCCGATAAGTCTTAAGCTGAACGCCAGAAGAAGAATAAGTCCGAATACCAGCGCAACAGAAAAGACGCAGCGCAGGAGCTGGCTTCGCAGCCCACCAAGAAGAATGCTGCGGCGATAAAGCTGCTGCGAATGAGCGGCCAGGCCCCAAAACAGCATAAATCCACCGGCGCCGGCCCAGAATTCTTCACTCATATATTGCCGCGAGGAAGAATACATGCCGAATGTTAACCAACATATCAGCATAGATCCAAGTAAATCAGCGGAAACCAGCCCAACCATCCATTTGTGGAGGGGTAACCGGTGATATATCTGTATAGACGGAACTTCCTGCGCGGTTGTTACCTTTACAGGAGCCGGCGGCGGGGCGAGTTGCAGTAACATCCTCTGCTTTCCTGTGAATACCGATGCCTGCGTATGTTGCTGGGAACCCGCGGGGCCGTGTTAATTGTGAAAATATCGTCAAAACAGAATGAAGTCAACGGTTTTATTCTGTAGCGCAAGTCCAGGTGTAACAGAATCTTGAAGCAACCCATAGTTGCGCAACCAGTGGTAATGCTAATGTTTGTATCGGACAGGGCCCGCATCCACTCCTTAGGCGAGCCTGATCGTGCTTTACACCGTTATATCCGGCGTCATGCCCCTCGTACTGCAAGCTCAGGCGGTGTAACAGAAGGTAATACTATGGCACGTAGATCCGCATAAGGCGGAGCAATTGAAAGCCACTTGGCGTTGGATCACAGTCTCAAGTAACCAAAGGTAGTCCATCGCGAAATCTTGATCAACCTGAAGACGTCGACCCCAAGCAGAAGCCGCGAGTGCCGCCATCCGGATTGAGAGAAGGATATACTGATCCAATGGCAGCAATCACCGGTGGCGCAGGCAGATCTATTTCGCCATTTAGCAGATTTATCCACATCACTGAATGCTCTGATGGCTACATATGCTCGGCCGATACATCTTCATTGACGCTGCCGCCCGGAGGCCAGTAAATACCAACCCTGGCATCCGCTTCTCTGCATATTGGATAAGGCCTCGTCGGTCACCGAAGCCAATCAGCGAGTGTTTATATGGTCCCGCTCGCATAAGTTGCTCGGTGACTGAGACCATCCCCTGATCAGCCGCACCACAAAGGTCCCTGCCCGGAGGCAATCTGCGAGAGGAACGTCGGCGCATCTTGGGATACCAAGCGTGGCTGCCGGACACAGCCGCTGGGCTAACGCCTAATTTCAACCGTACCTTTATTACTGCACATTGGTTGTCGCACCGGATGCTGTAGAACCCCCAGCTGCAGCGGTCGAAGCAATCGCCATCGACGTTTTTCTCGGCGTGCCCGCGTTCCCGCATTTGACGCGGTATGCGGGCGCCATAGCTCAGGGCGCCCTTCAGCCTGTTCCTGGCGCTGCGGCACGCGTAAAAGGGACGTTCAACTGAAACTAGTCGATCTCGCCAATGACCGATGCCGATACCACGCACCAAGCTTTCGTCCTGAAGGGGCACATCCAGCCGGGGGACGCCGCGCCCTGGTGGAATCAAGGGCGTCATCGCTTCATCTTCGATGATGTCGGCGGCCGCTACATCGTCCTAAGCTTCTACGGGAGCGGCCGTGACCCAATCGGGGACGCGGCGTTACGCGCGCTGCAGGACAACCGTCGCTTGATCGACGACGGACGCGCCGCTTTCTTCTGCGTTTGCAAGGATCCCCGAGACAAAACGGAGCTTGCGGCGGATGAAAAATTTCCGGCGTTGCGCTTTGTCTGGGACATCGATGGCACCGTGCACAATGCCTATGGCATCGCCGCCCGGATCTGGATCATACTGGATCCGATGCTGCGCGTCGTCGAAGCGATTCCGTTCAGGCCCGACGGCAGCGACATACCGCAGATGCTGGCGTTGCTGGAAACCCTGCCGCCGCCCTCCCGCTACCTGGGGTTTGAGGCTCCGGCACCTGTCGTCATCCTGCCGAATGTGTTCGAGCCGGCCTTCTGCCGGCATCTCATCGGCTGCTATGAGGCTCATGGCGGGCGCGAGAGCGGTTTCATGCAGGAGATCGCAGGAAAGGCGGTCGAAACATTCGACGATGGATGGAAACGCCGTAGAGATTATCTGCTCAACGATCCGGATTTGATCGATCCGATCAAGGCACGACTGGCGCGCCGGGTCGGGATGATGCTGCAAAAGACATTTCACTTCACCCTCTCGCGTGTCGAGCGTCACCTGATCGCATGTTATTCCGCCGAAGACGGTGGCCATTTCGGGCCACATCGCGATGATACCGTGAAAGCGACGGAGCACCGCCGATTCGCGGTCTCGATCAACCTGAACGATGACTTCGACGGCGGTCAGCTTTCGTTCCCGGAGTTCAGCCCGCGGCAATTCAAGGCGCCGATTGGGGCAGCGGTGATTTTTTCATCGTCGGTGCTGCACTGCGTCAGCAAAGTCACCCGCGGCCGCCGGTTTGCCTTCCTCCCATTTCTCCATGATGAGGCTGCCGAGACGATACGCGTCGCCAACCTTCCGTTCCTGTCGCAGGAGCCTGGGAATGACTGATGGTCCTTCCACGATACTAAATGGTTGTATTCTCGTTTCTGACACTCGTTTATAGCGAATACTGAAGTCCAGCCGGATAAAAATCCCGTTCACCTCCGAGAATGCTTGGATTCTTCGCTCCGCCCGCGTAAGCTTGCGCCTGAGCCGAATATTGCTCGATGTGAGGATGATATGACGTCAAAGATTAGCGGCGGAACACGCCCGTTCGTATCTGTCATAATACCCCACTTCAATGATTTGGAGCGACTGCGTCTCTGTCACCAGCGGCTGCTCAGCCAGACCTGGCCGCGCAATGCCTTCGAAATCATTGTGGCGGACAACAATTCCAGCTGCGGGCTTCAGGCAGTACAGGAGATGGCTCCATCCGCGCTGGTGGTATCCGCCCAGGAGCAGGGCGCCGGGCCCGCTCGGAATGTCGGAGTCGCCGCAAGCCTTGGCGAGATAATCGCGTTCATCGACAGCGACTGCGTGCCGGAGCCGGATTGGATCGCCGCCGGCGTCGCGGCGCTGGCACGCTTCGACTTCGTGGGCGGGCGTGTATTCACGTTCGCGCAATGTCCTGGCCGGCCTAATCCGATTGAAGCGTACGAGACGGTGTTCAACTTTAACTTCCGCCGCTACATCGAAACGGTAGGCTTCACCGGGACGGGCAACATGTTTGTGCCTCGGGCGATCTTTGACGCCGTTGGCGGCTTCCGGGCAGTGGTCGCGGAGGACATGGAATGGTCATTCCGCGCACGCGCTATGGGCTATCGATTGGGATACGCAGAGCGGGCGGTCGTTGGTCATCCCGCGCGCCAAAGTTGGGCAGAGCTTCAGCGACGCTGGGCGCGTATGTTGCAGGAGGACTACGCCCTAATACAAGAACAGCGGCACGGCCGTGTTAAATTTGCGCTTAAGGCTCTGGCGATGCCCCCTTCGGTGCTGCCGCACGCTTTGAAGGTCGCCGTGTCCCGGGACCTTCCGGACATGGCGTCGAAGGTTGCGGCGATCGGGGTGCTGGCCCGGCTGCGGCTATGGCGAGCCGTACGAATGCTGCGGCTGGCTACCGATGCAACGTCCGCGACACCGCACCCAGGGTAAGCGGAGGCACTGCAAGCGCCTTTACCGAAGCTTGGGGTGTCCGGTCCGCTCCACGGAAGCCTGTGCCCGAACCGGTTTGTGCTCGCACGAACGGGCCGCCTTGCGGCATTAGCCAGTGTCCCAGGCCGCGTCCAAGTCCCGAACACTTTCGTCCCCCACTAGCCGCAGTCCGGCATGCAACGTCGGCGTCATCTCAACCAGAGTCCGACTAAAACGTGCCAGCGGTTGATACTTCGGAGTGTTGGCAACCGCCACGGTCGATGACAGATACCACACGGAGGATTCGCCAATCGCACGATCAGACAGCCCCGCACCAATGAGCAACCTTACGTGCCCTAGTGGATCGTAATGACTTGCCTATCATCTGTGTTAAAGACATGCGGTTTGTTAACGACCTGAAGGAAGACGTTCGGGTGACCGCCAAGCCAGGCGGCAAGTGAGGTCGTGCCACACTTCGGCGCACCGAATATAAACAAATTCGGCGCATCGACTTACATTGACCGGCAGTGATCAGGCTTTATCGCCATTGTCGACATAAAACACACCGTCCGCTCACGAAGAAGTTGAGAGCAAGTGCTGGTGGCTGTTCAGCTCTATTTGTGATATGAAACGTTATCGATAATGTGTTTCGTCGGCACGCTCGAAGTGACGACGTATGTCACGGCCGATTTGCCCCAAGGCAGTGGATGCATAGGGAACGGCGCGCCCCAGCGCATAGAACAGGTGGACCATGCCAGCATGACAGGTGTAGCGGACAGCAACTCCCGCTGCGGCCAACCTGTCGGCATACATTTTACCCTCATCCCGGAGGGGATCGAACTCCGCGGTGTGGATGAAGGCCGGCGGAAGGCCATGCAGGTCGTCCGCTTGCAACGGCGACACGCGTGGATCGGCCGGCGCTACACCGAGCGGCAAATAAAAACTCAAGTCATGATCCATCATCGCCTGATTGATAAGATTGTTGGGGGCACACGTCAGGCGTGACACCGTCTGGGCCGTGTAGTCCATGATCGGGCAAAGGAGCAGTTGCCAGGCAAGGCTTTCGCCCAGCAACCGGCAAACCATCTGGCTAACGACGGCAGCCAGCGTGGCTCCCGCGAAATCGCCGCCAACGGCGACTTCTCCGGGTGCGATGCGCAGCATCTTGGCGTTCGCAATGACCCACTTGGTGGCGGCGTAGCTGTCGGTAACCGCCGCCGGGAATGGATGCTCTGGTGCGAGACGGTAGTCCACGGCGATCAAACGGGAACCCGTTTCGTTACAAAGGATGCGGCAGATCGCGTCATGGGTATCGAGCCCTCCGGCGACGAGCCCGCCACCATGAAAATAGACCAGGCCGCGCAGCAGGCCGGCGGGCGCATCGGCTGGTGTATAGATCCGCACTCGGATTTGGCCGTTGGGACCCGGCACCAAACGATCCTGAACGTCTCCTACCGCCGGGGCGTCCTGCGTGAGTTGCATTAGATCGCGAAAGCCGTCACGCCGTTAAATCACCGTCAAATGTGACGAATCAGCCGGGCAAGTCGCCTCCAGGATCCGGAGAAAGCGTTCTACACGTGGGTCAAGCGGCATGATGACCAAGTGCCACGCGGCGCGCGTCGAGCCAGCCGGCTGACGTCTTTAGAACATTTCCACTTCCTGCGCGGCGGCCCACGCAGTTTGCAACCCCAAGGCAACCCGCACGGAGTCTGGCCAATCTTGGATGATGGAGCCGTGCGTCCAGAACAAGGCGACCGCAAGTCGGTCCAAGCCGAAGGCCGCGCATCCCGTATGGGCTGTCACACCCGCGCTGTCCCGGATGTCCCAGACATTACCGAAATGATCCTGGTGGTAGTTGAAACTCATGCAAGCAGTAGGCTGCTCGGGTGAGTAAAGCGGAACCTGCAACTCGAACTTGAGGGCCTGTTGTCGCTGGCTGATGCCAACCATCCGGCCGGCCCGGCCAAAAAACGGATCGTTGGCCAACTCAACCGCATATTCTAGTTCCAGTTGGTCCGCCAGGTTTTGCCCTCGCTTCAGCCAGCTTTCACGGAAGTCACTGACTTCCTCGGCGGACCCGATGCAGACATATTCACGCATCCTGAACGACTGGAGACGGTCCAGCTTCAGCGAAGGTTCGCGCCGGAAACAGTCGCAGGCAACATCCACCCGCAAACCGCCTGCCGGAACCGGGCCACGCTTCGCGATCAGCGGGTAAACCGGGTAGCAGGCAGCAGGTGTCAGAATAAGCTCCGCCGGCGACAGCGATGTCGTCCAGTCTCCACCCTCCTCGTAACGATCAGCCGCGGAGCGAATGTCCTGTTCCGTTCCATGGAGCGCGCAGACACAACCAAGCAGGTTCGGAAAGCTTTTGAGATAGCCGGATTTCTCAAGGACATGGCGGCTCATGACCGGAGGGAAACGTACAACCTCCGTACCCGGCTCACGATAGCGTGAGATCAGCCTGGATAAGCCGGTCACCACATCCTCGTATATTCCGCTGCGGCCATAGATGCCCTCCACACCGGTAGGCAGCAACAGTTTAGCCGCCAGCAGCCCCATCGGATCGTTCAGGCTGTCGACCGGCACTGCCGCTTGTGTCGGGATCACTCCATCCATCGTAATATGCCTTCGCTGTTGGTGGGCGTACGTTGCGGTTGGGAAGATGGAAGGCGTCCAGCTAGTCTCGCAAACTGTTGGGAACAGGGCTCATCAGCGAGGCGGCGGCCAGATTGGACAGTATTCGATCGTTGTTGATCATAAGCGGTGACGACAGGATGTCGCGTAAATATCGCCCGATACTCGACGGACTATCGTTCCGGTAGCCAGTCAGACCACAGGCACGCAGCGCGCCCTGAACAATCGACACCGCGAGTTCCGAAGCCTCGACCTTGGTAAGGCCGACCCTGGTCTGGAACTCCAGCGACGCGACCGCCGCTTCATCATCGGCAATCGCCTCGTACTCTCGAAGCAATGACGCGATCAGGCTGCGCAGGGTACTGAAGTGAGGACTTCGCTTTGACGAAGTGCGCACTCCCACCCGGCAGGTCGCCGCCGGCCTTGCGAGCCTGGGTGCGCAACAGCTTTTGCGCGGAGTTGACCGAAGCCGCCGCAATGCCAGCCCAAACGCTCGCCCACATAAGGTGGGCGCTCGGTACCATGGTCTGTGTATGGATCTTCTCATAAGCAACCGGAAGAATTTGTTCTTCACGACCGGTTGCGCGGAGAACGTACCCCTGGCTGCAGGTACCACGCATGCCCAGCGTGTCCCAGGACTGGATCGGTTCAAGCGTGTAGTCGTCTTTAAGAAAAACCGCGAGTACCTGATCAGACGCAGGGGCATCCACAGACCGGCGGGCAGTCGTAACGACGCCGCCGGCGTATTCGCCATAGGAAATGACCGTAGCCTGTCTCTCAAGACTGATCCGACCATCGTGGTATACAATGGGTGCCGCGCTGGATCGTATGTTACCGCCAGCCTGTCCCTCGGTGGTCGACGAGGCCATCAAAAGCTGCTCCCGGGCGAGGCGTCTCAGCACATTATTCTGCCAGTCGCTGCCGCGGCTGTGCCTTATAATACAGGCAACCTTGACCTGATGCATGGCGAAGATCATGCCGGTCGATGAACAGGAACGACCCAGCCGGTAACAGATGTCAACGATGTCGGAGACGCTTGCTCCCTCCCCACCCAGCTCTCGCGGCACCATGAGGCCAAGCAGCCTCTGCTCCCGCGCGGCGGCAAAGGCCTCAGCCGGAAATCTTGCATCCCGGTCTACCGATACCGCATTATCCGCTGCAGTTGTCGCAACGCATGACAAGCGTGACTTGAGGTCAATGCAAGTCGCGTCCAGCGTGGCGGGTTCAAAAGGCAGGTCTGGCCCGCTGTGTCGTGCGGAAGTCCCTGTCGCGGTTACAGTAGTGGTCATGCTATTACTTCTTTCACCATTGAGCGGCTCGACCTTCCATGGATCGTGGTTCTATGATGCTGATAAGACAACGGATAACCCGCCTCCATGTCTTTAGACCTGGAACGTTCGAAACTTCGCTTTCACACGCTAGACATGAATTCAGCGGGCAACCAGGGGTACGTGCATTTTCAGATATCCGATAATAGACCCTCTGCGCTTCCACAGAGACTATCCACCTTCGACTTTTTCCACACCCTATGTAAGCAAGAGAATGTTCGACCACCTGCCACCTGGACAATACAAGGCCTTGCGAGTTTCTCCTCCCGCGAATAACGGATTAGCTGCGGCCGGTTGTACTGAACCAATAAACACCGTAGCTATTCATTATATGATCAGACCTGTCGCGAAAAGTCAACGCTTTGTTATAATTTGTCCTAAAGGGAAATCTGGCGAACACTGACTGCCATTGGTAGTAATATTTTTAGGGGCTGCAACTACAAATTCATTTTCAGGGCCGATGGACATACGAACGCTATCGGCGGGCGGCTGTGGACGTCGATCGACGAGTAATGCTGTCGACGATCGACGTCGATTTCACAGGAACTTGATCAACGTCCCGCTTTGCCCGTCGCTGACGGGAGCGGCAAAGCTGGCCGCGGAGTAGCTGCCGACGAAGTGGAGGGTCACGCTGTGGCTACCGTCGGTGACAGTAAGCCGGCTTGTCGAGGCGTTAAAAACATAGGGGTGAACGCTTGCAGAGGCCAGGTCGGTGATGTCGATGACGTCGCTACCACCGAAGCCGCTGATGGTGTCGCCGTTCAGCCCGGCCGACGTGCCCAGAAACGTGTCGCCGAAGCTAGCTGCACCGACCAACGTATCGTTGCCGCCAATGCTCTCTAGCGTCTGGTGCGCCCCACCAGCGGTGATGGTGCTGCTCGCGCCGGCCGCGCCGATCGCGGTGATAAAGCCGAGCGCACCCAACCCTAGGTGGGTTGCAGCACTCAATTGCACCGTCAGGTTGGTGTCGGAGGCGTTCAATGTGGCCGTGCCACCGGTGGTGATATCGAGGCTAGCGCCGCCGCTGCCGGTCCGAACGAAGGCCCCTGCGTTCGCCGCGCTCGCATCCACCGTGAGGTGACCGTTGTAGCCATACACCCCCTGCGACGCGGCCCCGACCACCACCGTATCAGCGCCGTTCAGGCTCACGTAGATCGCCATATTCGCCGCCGCGCTGTCGGCAACGAAGTCATAGGCGGTGGTCGCGGTGTTGAGGAAAACCTGCTGGATGCCGGTGTCGGCGCCCAGCGTGACGGTACCGCCGCCTGTGACCTGAAGCACGTTGGCGCCGGTTCCGCCGTGAATGGTCGCACCCGCGGTGGCGCCTGTGACAGTAAAAGTGTCGTTGCCGGTGCCCCCGGTGACGGTCTCGCCATCGCTGCCCAGGGTGACGTTGGCCAAACCGGAACCAAGGGTGATGACGTCGTTGTTGGCCGCGCCGATGATGACGACATGGACGGTGCCCGTCACGGTCACGGCCAGATCCAGGCCGTCGCGCAGATAAACGTATTGCCCCTGGCCGGTCACCGCGCCGGTCAGATCGAGCGCTTGAACGCCGGACAGCACTGAGGGCGCGCGCAGGTCGAACACCCCGGACCCGAATGCGACCAGCGCGTTGCCGCTGCCGCCTGGCGCGATAGTCTGGCCGGCGCGCAGCAGGTATGGGGACACATCGACGGTGTCGTGGCCAAGGCCGCCGGTAATGGCGATGGACGGGTTCAGTGATGGGATGATCGTATCGTTTGCCGCCAACTGCACCGCAAGGGCGCCGTCAGAGGCGTTCAGCGCCACCGAACCGGCATTGGTGATCTGCAAGAGGGCCCCGCCACTACCGCTCGAAACCAAGGCGCCGGCGTTGGCCGCGGTGGCCTGGACGGTAAGGAGGCCGTTATGACCTATCACCCGTTGCGACGGTGCGCCCACCGTTACCGTGTCGTTGCCGTTGGTGGTGGCGTGGATCTCCAAGCCTGGTGTCGCGTTGGCGATGAAGTCGTAAGCGGTCGTAGCGGTTAGCAGGACGACGTACTGGATGCCACTGTCAGCTCCCGCCACGACCGTGCCGCCGCCACTGACATTCATCGTGTTCGTGCCCGACCCCGCGGCGATCGTTGCGCCGGCAGTGGCTGCAGTGACGTTGAACGTCTCGTTGCCACTGCCCCCGTGCACCGTCTCGGTGTTGCTGCCCAGGGTGATCGTCGCGGCGCCAGACCCAAGGTTGATGATATCGCTGTTTGCGGCGCCGAACAGGTTAACAGTCCCGCTGTCAAGTATGTTCAGCGTCAGGTCGAGGCCATTCCGGAGATAGATAGACCGCGTTTGGCCGGCCGTAGCGCCTTCGGCGTCAACCGTCTGCGTGTTCGTCAGCGCCGATGGCGCCCGCAGGTCGAACGTCCCTGCGCCTTGCAGCACCAGCAGGTTATTGCCGCTCGATCCGGCATTGATCGCGTCGCCGTTGGAAAGCGTGTTGTCCGTTGCCAGCACGGTGTTTTGCCCAATGCCGCCCGTGACCGAGTTCGGCGCCGGCCGTCAGCGTGTAGGTCTGACTCACTGTCACGGGCGGGTCCGTGGCAAGTCCGGTAAAGCTTGCGATAACACCGCCTAGATTGGCCTCGTTGCCGACGCTGTCCTTCACCGTGGCGCCGTTCGGCAGAGCGACACCCGTGACGGCGAGCGTCGACACAGTGCTGTTGGTCGACGAGACCGTATAAGTGAACGTCAAGGTATTGGTGCCGGAACCTCCGGCATACGTTGCGGTGCCGCCGTCGTTCAGCATAAGGCTCGGGGCACCCGTGACAGTGAAATTCTCGTCAAGTTTGACGGTGAATGTCGCGGTATTACCGACGTTGAGAGTGCCGCTCGTTACCGATGGGATTATGCTGTAAACGTCGCTGAGGGCAGGCGCATGGCCGTTGGCGTCCGGATAGACGTAATACCCCTGCGAAGTCGGTTTACTCGCGCTCGGCACCGGTACTTGGGCACCGGTCACCATATTGACGACATTCGACATGACCGTGGGTGTTGCCAGGTTGATGCCGTAATAGCCGGTCGGAAACCACGGTGAACCTGTGTAATTCGCTGCGCCGGTCGGGTCAATGTAGAGATCATGGACGACGATATTGGAAGCTGTGCCACCCGAGTCGGCTTCAAATCCTATCGTGAAGTTGCCGGTTCCGGTAGCGCTTTGGATGACGGTGTCATTGTTGATCGTCAGGCCGGTCATAGTGGCCTGAGGCCCCTCCGACAGCGCAACGAGTCCGCCGTTTCCCGGGCCGGGCTGGGCGAGGTTCTGATAGACCGTGTTAAAGCCGATGTCGCTGCCAGCGCCGATCTGCGTGTTGTACCATTGAATGGTATCAGCGTGGGCAGTGTTGACGCCGATGTTTTGAAAGAGGTTGTATTGAATGAGGTCGATTTCCGGCGTGGTGCTGCGGTTCAGATCAACCATGTCGCCGCCGGAGTTGTGGAAGTAGTTGTACTGGATGGTCAACGAGCCGGAACTTGCGATCGAAACGGTTGACCCCACCTCGGGCGTTACGGCAACATTGTTTCCGTTTATATCGTTGCCAATAAGACTGAAGTTGCTGGCAGCGCTTGTTACCTGCAGCACGGTCCCGCTCGAGCCCTGGTTCGGCCCAACGACGAAATTGCTATTCTCGACCGTATCGTTCGCTCCTTCGACAATGACCGTATAGCCGCTGTGCAATGAAAAGTCGTAACCATTCAATGTCACGTTGCTGCCAGTGACGGTAATGGTGTGCGCCGTCGTGTTGACTGATACCCCAGCCATCGCGATTGTCGCGGGATCCTTAAGCGCCGTTCCTGTCGGAATACCGACTGCGTAATCAACCCCGGCGACCTTCCAGGACGGGCGCGCCGCGTAGCCGGTCAGGATCGTTGGCAGTTGAGGCGTGCCTGACGGCGCGCTGGCAGAGCCATCCACGTACCCGGAGCCCGAAGCCGTTGGGCTGACGGCGACAGTGACCGTGGCAGGGGCAGATGCAACCCTAAGCGCATCGGCTACGGTGTACTGGAACGTGTCGGTGCCGTAGTAGCCGGTGGCTGGGGTATAGGTGATGGCGCCGGTGGTCGGATTTACCGTGGTGGTGCCGTGCGCGGCCGCGGTGCTCACGACGACTGAAGCGGGATTGATCGTTCCATGCGGGTCGGTGTCGTTGGCGAGGACGGAGATGGTCACGGCCTGGTTCTCGGGCGTCTGGGCCGTATCGGCGACCGCATTCGGCGGCGCATCCACCGTTACCGTAACCGTTCCGGGGGCGGACGTGACACCATGTGTGTCGGCTACGGTGTATCGAAACGTGTCAGTGCCGTAGTAGCCGGTGGTTGGGGTGTAGGTGATGGCGCCGGTGGTGGGATTGATCGTGGTGGTGCCGTGCGCGGCCGCGGTGCTGACGGCGACCGAGGCGGGATTGATGGTTCCACCTGGGTCGGTGTCGTTGGCCAGCACGGCGATCGCCACAGCCCGGTTCTCGGGCGTGACGGCGGTGTCGGCGACCGCGTTAGGTGGCGACACCGTTGACGTGCCTGGAGCGATCGCTAGGCCGGTGAATGTTGCAATGGCACTCCCCAGGCTGGCGGCATTGCCATTGAGGTCATTGATGCTCGAGCCAGATGACAGGGTCACGCCTGTTATGGCAAGTGCCGACACGGCCGCGTCGGTGCTGGCAACGGTGTATTTGAAGGTGAGCGTGGAGGTGCCTGAACCACCCGCGTAAGCTGCAGTCCCGCCGTCATTCAGTTTCAGGGTTGGAGTGCCCGTGACGATCTCTGCCTGGTCCATATTAAGAGTGAACGTGATGGTGGTGCCAACCGTCGCTGTACCACTGCCAGGCGTTGCGGTGACACTGGTCACGTCAGAGGATCGCGTGCCATTCGGGCTCGTGATCGCCGTACCCGTCGACATGTTGACGTTGCCGGAATAAGTTAGATTCGTCCCCGCCGGCGGATAGAAGGGACCATAAGATCCAGTGTAGTCAATGTAGTTGTTATCGACGACGACGCCGTTGACCGTGTTGCCCGAGGCCTGTTGAACAGCAATTGAATACGAGATTGTGACAGAAGGCCCTGGCGCAACAATCACGTTGTTCGCGATAACGGTGTTGGTCAGCGTCGAGCCACCTTGGGCGGCTAATTGAATGCCTTCCTCACCACTTGTTACCGTGTTGAATGCAATGACAGAATTGGTCGAGTTGGTGCCGTAATACTGGACCGCGTCGGCGTGCGCGCCTGGCGCGCTTCCTAGGTTTTGAAAAAGGTTGTATTTTACTATCGTAGTCATATTGCCGTTGCCGAAGTCGATCGCGTCAGCCGGCGTGTTCTCGAAAATGTTATATTCCGCGGTTACCGTACCAGAACCGCTGTAGTTGAGCATTGCCCAGGCGGTTCCGTTGGTAGGACTATTCCCGTTGAAGGTACAATCGAGGACAGTGAGATTGCCGGCATTCGATGCGTTGATTGGAACCTGATTTGCCGAGTTGATGCCGAAATTGCAGTTTTTGATGACTGTGTTCGTTGCCCCGGATGGAATATCGATCGCCCATCCGCCACCCGCCGTGAAGTCGTAACCGTTCAGCGTCACGTTGTTGCCGGTGATTGTGATGACATGAGACGACGTATTCACCGATACGCCCGCCATGTTGATCGTCGACGGATTGAGCAATGTGAGGCCGGCAGGAACACCGACTGCATAATTAACCCCGGCAACCTCCCACGGCGGCCGCTTTGCATAGCCAGCCAGCAGGTTGGGTAGAATCGGCGTTCCTGCGGGCGCGTTGGCGCTGCCGTCTTGATATGTTGTGCTCATTAACGAGGTTCCTGTGCCTTAGATGCTAGGGGGCCCGGTTGCGGCAACCGTTGGTTCGTGGAGCCGAACGCTAGGGGCCTAGAGATTGGAGCTAACGAACGTTGGTTAACACGTGAATCGGATCAATGAAACCCCTGTCTTTCTTATCGAGAGGCAGTAGGTATAGTAATACTGAAGATTGCGAGAGCAATATCCTGTTAATCTTCTGTCTAAAACATCAGAGTCCGTGACAACTAGCGGTGCATGACGGCCTTGGAGGCTTGGCATCATGACCTGATTTTGATTGCTGGCCATGGCTAAGGACCTCACCAGGAAGACCTGGACCGGGACAAGAAATTGGATTACGAACCGTATCGAATAGTATCGAAGCAAATGGAACCGGGTGAGGACCGGGCGGAGCACGATGGATCCCGGCTTGGCGGACTTGCGGTCAGGCGCGGTAACGGTCAGCACGTGCGTTCGACGACGACGACGACGGCAGGCCGGCGGCCCAGACGCGGCCTGGTCTCGAAAACTCCGGCGCCGTCTGAGATCCGCGGCGATCCGGAGGCAGCCTTGCTGTAGGTGAGCAAGAGCCAGAGACATCTGTCCGCCGCACTGGCCGAGTGGGCTTTAACCGCGCGAGCCAGAAACTCGTTGGCTGCCTGCTAAAAGGGTCTTGGCTTCAAGCGGCAAGCCCGGTGCCACGACGCGCGAAGGCGTCAGCCATCCGGACCGCAACCTCCCGTCCAGCTATCCAAACGGTTACGCCGATGGAACCTTGGTCAGCATCGTTCGGGCATATCAATGCCGAGGTGAAAGCGTTTCAGACTGCCGGCGAGCCATTCCTATCGGTTAACCGCCAAGAAGCAATAGCTTGTTGGCGACACCATGAATGGCTATCTCAAGTTGCGCCCGAAGGGTCAGCTCAAACCGGTCCGGGTGCATGACTTCACCATTCCTGAACTCGGCCAAGTGGCGCCGTATGGTTCATACGGCGTGTTCGCCAAGCACCGATGGGTCACCCTCGGCATCACCCACGATACCGCGGCGTTCGCGGTGCCGAGCACACGGCGCAGGCGGCAGACGCTGGGCGCGCGGCCCGTTATCCCACAGCCAGGCGGCTGCTGATCAATGCCGATTGTGGCGGCAGCAATGTCAACCGCGTGCGGTTGTGGAAGTGGGATGACAGGTGCTGGCCGATGAAGCTGGGATCGCGACCACCGTCAACCAACTGCCATCCTACGCTGGCAAATGGAACCGCATCGGACATAGGGTGCCTGCCGTCATAACGATGAACTGATAGGCCAGGCAGCTGGTCAGCTACATGGTCGTCATTCAAGTGATCGCCAGCACCACCACAGCCACTGCTGTCGCCTATCAGCTTGATGACACGGTCTATATGAAGGGGATCAAGGTGTGCGACGCCGAGATGACATTCCTCTATGTCGTATCCGGACCGTTCCGTATCGAAGTGGAACTACACCATCACCGCGGTATCGCTAGACGGATGATGCAGTCATTCGAGCTCAGGCCCTGCATAGCTATCGATGACATCGGTGCGGCGTCGACATACGTTGCCATATCAAAAATAAGTAGAATTTCCTTCTCCAAAAGCGAGAAATTAGGCCAAAATGTTATTGGATCGAGAGGACAATGTCGTATCCTGATATTCGGAGCTGGTTTACGGTCATTCATCCGGTGACAAAACATGTCCGCCCTCGCAGGGATGTCGGATGATTACAAACTCGTAGTATCCTGGCCCGCGACGGCTAACCGTTTCGCTCCTGAGATTCGATCATATGGATGGACCGCGCAACGGATTTCGTTGCAATGTGGCGGAACTGCAACGCACGGTTGTATCCATCGCCGGCCCAAGCCCGGCCTCCCCCTGGTCCATGTTTGGCTGCCGGCACGCTGTTCGGTGTCCGCACTGTGGAACTGGCTATGCGGCGCCCCCCTCTGCACTCAGCAGCGCCTGTTTGCACCCTCTGGGAACCGCAACCGGGGCGAAGCCGTGGTCCCGCCAACCCCTTACACGCGGCGGATTCGGTCTCTGCCAGACGGAACGCCAGCTTACGACAACCCGCCTATACGACCCTATCCTCGGCGCTGGAGCCGGCTGGCAACCCAGCCAATACCGGCAACCAGCGCAAGGGTGCCAAATGCCGCAAACAGGCTGCCGCCCGTCAGCAGAAGCGTCAGGCGGAACGCCAGCTTACGAGCACCCGCTTAGACGACCCTATCCTCGGCGCCGGAGCCGGCTGGCAACCCAGCCAACGCCGGCAACCAGCGCAAGGGTGCCAAATGCCGCAAACAGGCTGCCGCCGGTCAGCAGAAGCGCCAGGAGGAACCCCACGACAGCGGCAACAGCCATGTACTTGCTTTCGACCGGATGCAACTTCGTTTCACCGGCGTCATCCGCGACTTTTGCGCGTACGGCGCGACGATCATGCTCCGGCACGGCTCGCCACCTTGTCACCGTTAGGTTCTGTCGGCCCTCGAGCAGATGGCATGACGATCCACTCCTGCAGGCAGCCGAAATAGCTCATGCAGGCTGATTCCATTTCAGCTCCGGATCCAACGGAAACACCGGCCTGCGCACCTTGCGGAACGTCAACTGACCGTAGTCGGACGTGCACACGCCGACACCGGCGCACGTGACAATCTCCCGCGCGATCTTCCCCAGGTCGGCGCGCCAATGCACGCGGGACTTGATCGCCACGAATTTCTTGCGCGCCGGATCGATGCCCAGGACTTGCAGCATTTCCTGCGCCGTCGGCTCGATATGGCGGCTGAGCAACACAATCTGCACCTTCCCGGTATCGAGCACCACGGTGCGCCCCATATACACCTGAAGCCCTGGCGTCAGGCCGCCCTTCAGCCTGAAGCTGCCGGAGGAGATCGTCTGCACCACGCCTGTCACCGTCAGCGGCGCGCTGGAAACCGGCAATTGCGGCATCGGCAGTTTCGCTCCGATCGGCAATGTAACGGTCGCGCCAACACCCGCTTCGACTGCCTGACGTACCGCATCGGGGTCGTAGATGCCGAAGAAAACCACATCATCCAGACCCTGGCGGATGATCTCGCGCAATGTATCGGTGGTGTCCATCGTGCCGCCGCTGGCGCAGTTGTCGTAATGATCCAGCAGCACCACCGGCAATTCGCCCGGCACGCCCAGGTCTTTTGCTCGCCGTACCGAAGCTTCCAGTGGCTCGACGTCAAACAAGAACGCGTGCCGGGCATTCCAAGCCGCGCTGACCAGTTCGTCCACCATGGCCTGAGCCCCGGCCGGATCGTTGTCCGTGACCACCACCGCCGACAGCCCCGCCATCTCCACATCCGCATGCGGGAACCCAACGAACAGACTGGCCGCCATCGCCCGCCCGCTTGCTTCCCATGCCGCGCACAGCGCCTGCAGATCCTTGTTCGGCGCCTGGTGGGTGCCCTGAGCCATCACGTGCGGCAACATCGGCGCCATGGCCCACGCGCTCGTCGGGCGCGCCTCCCCACGCATCACCCGCAGCAGCGCGCGTGCCGCCCGCTCCGCCGTCTGGCGCTGATCGATGTGCGGATAAGTCTGATACCCGGTTACGATCTGCGCGTTGCTCACCATCGCCGGAAAAACATTCGCATGCATATCATATGCAACACAAACCGGCGTGCTGGAGTCGATCGCCCGAATGCGGCGCAGCAGCTCGCCCTCGCCGTCATCAAACCGTTCGGCCACCATGGCGCCGTGCAGGTCCAGCCAGATCGCGTCAAAGCCACCTTGCGCAACGGCGTCGGTGATCATTCGGCAGAATGTCTCATACGCTTCACTGTCCACCGGACCGCTGGGTGGGGCGCTGGCGCAGACCGGAACGACCACCTCGGCGCCGATTTCATCCGCCACCGCCAGGTAGCCGCCCATGCAGGTGCCGGTCCCGCGGTAGAAGTCGATAGCGGTCTGGCCGGACAGCAACGTGGTGCCATCGCGGCAGAAGCGGTCAAGCTTCGTCGGCACCGGTGAGAACGTGTTGGTCTCGTGAGACATTGTTGCCAGAAGTAAGCGCATGGTTCCCCTGCTGTGATGGACAAAAGCGATAACCCCGTCGTTACGCCTCCTCGGCCGGGGCCGGGTTCGGAATCCCGGACATCAATGAAGCGGGAATCGTTTCTGTGAGTTCATCGACGGAGAACATGCCGTCTTCAGTGTATTTGTAGATCGCCCGCGCCTCCTCGCCATATCTGTAAGTGTGGATCATCGACCGTTCCGCATGGAACAGCTGGCCATTGATATCGCGCGAAGCCTCAGAGCACAGATAAGCCACCATCGGCGCGACATACTCCGGACCGGGCATCGCCATCCGCGAAATCATATTGAGCCTGCGTCAGAAGCCCACGCTCCAGCCGGCGCTTCCATCCGGCGATCACCGCGTCATTGACGGTCATGCGAGTTGCCGCCATCGGGCACATGGCGTTTGCCGTGATGCCGTAACGCCCGGCTTCGTTCGCGATCGTCCGGGTCAGGCCGATGATGCCGGCCTTGGCAGCCGCATAGTTGCACTGTCCGACCGAACCCTTGAACGCATCCGACGAGAAATTCACGATCCGTCCATAGCGTGCGCCACGCATGACCTTGACGGCGTGATGGCACATGTTCCAGTGCCCCTTCAGATGAACCGAAATGACCTGGTCGAAATCGTCCTCGGTCATGTTCCAGATCATGCGTTCGCGCAGCATGCCCGCGACATTGACGACAAAGTCGATCCTTCCATACGTGTCGAGGCATTGTGCGACCATGCGCCCGGCATTGGCATAATCCGCGACCGAGGAATAATTCGCCGCTGCACGGCCCTGAAAGCGGGTGATCTCATCGACCACCGCGTCCGCCGGCTTTTCTTCGGTTGCTTCGCCGCCGCGCCCGAAACCCGGATCATTCACGATGACGCTGGCGCCTTCCTTTGCCAGAAGCAACGCCACTGCGCGGCCTATGCCACGCCCCGCGCCCGTTACGATGCCAGCCCGTCCTGCCAGGTTCATTTCACTTCCCTCCCAGAAAGTTCTTGTCAGCGTATACGCCAACCCTTCGGTCGTTCAGGACCATCGGTCCCGAACCCGGGATGATCATCCTCCAACAATCCACATCGTGCAAATGGCGTGGCGGTCTCGACGTGCTGGATCAGGAGCAGGGTCCGGCATGAACCGGACCCCGCCGTGCGGCGACGCTCAGCCTGCTTTCAGCCGTGCCCGGGCCGCGTCGAGGTCGGGGACATTGCTTGAAGACGCAGCCAACATTGGGGATTTGGTGACCGCGAGGGCTGCGGCAGCAGCCTCGTTTTCGTTGATCTTCGACAGCACCGCTTCGCGGGCGCGATCGAAATACTCCCGGTTATTCGCAACGAACTCCCGCGACGCTCGCAGTTTCGCCAGATAGCCATTGATTTCGGGTACAACATAACGGGCAACCATGTCCCAGCTGCGCATGGTGTTTTCCGGATTGGCCCAGTCGTGGACAAAGCCGACCACGGTGCCGAAGCCGCCGCTGATGTCCAGCACCGACTTGATCCGCTCCACCAGGTCGTCCGGCGTGCCGATCGTCGCCGCGGCGCCCTTCGAAAATGCCGTCGCATCGACGGCCGTATCGCCGTCCTTGAACGGCCGTGCGCCGGGACGTTGCAACGTCGCGGTGATGTATTCGTTGTGGTGGCGCAGCAGACCGTCGCGGGCCTGCTCGCGGGCTTTTTCGCGCGTTTCGGCGATGTGCCAGCTCAGCAGCACGCGCCAGTTCTTGCGATCGACCACCTTGCCGTGCTTCGCGGCGGCGGCCTCGGCGAAGCCCCATTGCGTCGGCAGCGCGTTCAGTCCCTCCTCCGACAGCGAGCCGATCGAAATGATGCCGATCCCGTGCTTGCCGGCCAGCGTCATGCCCGACGGGCTGATCTGCGAGGCGACCGCGAACGGCATCTCCTCCTGCAACGGCAGCAGTTGCAGCGCCGCGTCGTTCAGCGTGAACCAGTCCGACTTCATCGGTGACCCGCTCGCCGTCGAACAGCCGGCGGATGACCTGATCGCCTCGTCCTGCCGGTCGCGCAGCAGCATCGGATCAACCCCAAGCGTATGCGCGTCCGACGCCAGTGCGCCCGGGCCGGAGCCGAAGATCACCCGCCCGCCGGTCATGTAGTCCAGCTGCACCATGCGCTGGGCGACATTGAACGGATGGTGGTAGGGCAAAGACACGACGCCGGTGGCCAGCTTGATGCGCTTGGTCCGCTCGCCCGCCGCGGCGAGGAACATTTCGGGCGACGCGATCATCTCCCAGCCGCTGGAATGGTGCTCGCCGCACCAGAATTCCTCGTAGCCGAGCTTGTCGAGGTGCTCGACCAGATCGAGATCGCGGCGGAACTGCAGCATCGGATGCTCGCCGATCGGGTGGTGCGGGGCGAGGAAGGCGCCAAAGTTGAGGCGAGGCATGCGCGTGGCTCCTGGGTACGTGGCGGCGGGCTTAGGTGGACTGATGGATACAGGGGCAGGGAGAAAATGCAATTCCGGACCGGCCGCGGAGCGCGGCGAACCTCCGGCCTTACCGGAAATCCCTGGTCGGCACCTTGATTCCCGCAGGTGACGGCGGCCTCAGATCGCGCACATAGATATCCCGGCTGGCAGGCAGCTTCTTCTCCCGCGGGTCAGGCGGGCCGCCATGCCGAGCCTCGTCGCCGCGGGTATAGGGGACGGGGAATTCTTCGTCGCGTTCGCCAACGCCGCGCAGCAGAGGGGACAGGTCCGTCAGGTGTTCGGCAATCACATGAATGACCTCGCCTTCTTTCTGCAGCTTTCCCCGGCAGGACAGCATGCTGGCCGACAGCACGAGACGGCGCTGCGCCTCGAACACCGAGGGCCACAGGATCAGGTTGGCATGTCCCGTTTCATCCTCGATGGTGACGAACAGCACGCCGCGCGCGCTGCCGGGCCGTTGCCGCACCAGGATGATGCCGGCCACTTCCAGCCGCTTGCCATCACGAATCGTTGCCAGGTCAGCGCACCGGACGATGCGGCGGGAATTCAAATCGGCGCGCAGGAAACTGACCGGGTGGCGGCGCAGCGACAAGCCGGTTGCGCGATAATCCTCTACCACCTGGCGGCCGGCCGTCATCGCCGGCAGCGAAACAACCGGCTCCGGATCAGGCTCCGCCGGCACCGTATCGAACAGCGGCAGGCGGCTGTCCGACAGTCCGCGGATGCTCCACAACGCCGCTCTGCGATCCAGGCCGAAGCACTGAAACGCATCGGCCTCCGCCAGCCGTTCCAGAGCCGCAATGGGGATCGCGACCCGGCGCCACAAATCCTCGATCGAGTGGTAGCCAGCCCTCCGGCGCGCAATGATTTCGTCGGCATGGATGGCGGAAAGCCCCTTGACCATGCGCAACCCCACGCGGACCGCAAGGCGAGGAGCGGCGCAGGTGGCCTTGCCCTTACGGGAAACCTTTGTTGCATTATCATCGCAACCGGCCGCAGCCCCACCGCCGTCACGGCTGGCAACTGCTCCACAATCGTTATGACCAGGCGCAACCCTCTCACCGTCATGGCCGGCCTTGTGCCGGCCATCCACGACTTGCAATGCTGAACCAGACAAGGCCTTGGGTGGCCAGCCCAACGCCGGCCCTGACGAGGCGGATGGTTCGGGCACAGCCTCCAGCCCGCAATCCCACATCGAAACATTCACCGACACCGCCCGCACCTCCACTCCATGCAACCGAGCATCGCGAACGATCTGCGCCGGGGCATAGAAACCCATCGGCTGCGCGTTTAGCAGCGCGCAGCAGAAAACATCCGGATGGTGGCACTTCATCCACGCCGAGGCATAAGCGATCAGCGCAAAACTCGCCGCATGACTTTCCGGAAAACCATAGCTGCCGAAACCCTCGATCTGCGAGAACGTCTTGTCGGCGAATTCAGGCGTGTATCCCCGCTCCACCATGCCGTCGATCAGCTTCTGCTTGAAGTGCGAGACACCGCCTGTGAACTTGAACGTCGCCATGCTGCGGCGCAGGGCATCGGCCTCGGACGGCGTGAACCCGGCGCAAACGATGGCAACCTGCATCGCCTGTTCCTGAAACAGCGGCACGCCCAGGGTCTTTTCCAGCACACGCCGCAGTTCCGGCGTCGGATATTCCACTCGCTCCAACCCCTCCCGCCGCCGCAGATACGGATGCACCATATCCCCCTGAATTGGCCCCGGCCGGACGATCGCCACCTGAATAACGATATCGTAGAACGTCCGGGGCTTCAACCAGGCAGTATCGACATCTGCGCCCACGATTCAATCTGGAACGTGCCCAGCGTGTCAGCCTTCCGGATCATCGCATAGGTGGCTGGATCTTCAGGCGGGATGGTCGCAAGGTCGATGCGCTGCCCCTTATGATCCGCGAGCAGATCGAACGCCCGCCGCATGCAGCCCAGCATGCCCAACCCAAGCACATCCACCTTCATGAACCGTAACGTATCGATATCGTCCTTGTCCCACTCGATTACCTGCCGGTTGACCATGCTGGCAGGCTCGATTGGCACCAGGTCATCCAGGCGGTCCTCGGTCAGGACAAAACCGCCGGGGTGCTGCGACATATGCCGAGGGAAGCCGATCAGCGCCCGCGACAGATCCAGCGTCAGCCGTAGCCGCCGGTCCGCCAGATTGAAATTCAACGCGGCGGCATGTTCCTCGGCCACACCGTCCTCGCTCCACGACCACACCTGAGACGCCAACGCTCCCGTCACATCCGCCGTAGCTCGATCGCCTTGCCGACATCGCGCACCGCCCCCCGCCCCCGATACCGGATAATCGTTGCACAAAGCGCCGCCCGGTCTCGCCCATAGGTGCTGTAGACCCACTGGATCACCTCTTCCCGCCGCTCATGCTCGAAGTCCACATCGATGTCCGGCGGTTCCTTGCGTTCAGCGCTGACGAACCGTTCGAACAACAAACCGCTGCGCGTCGGATCGATCGAGGTAATCCCAAGAACAGGCCACTCCGATAATCAGCGTGAACACAACGTTCGCCAAGAATGTTGACCGATGTCCAAGGCGGTAAACGATCCAGGCAATAGCCAGCGACATCAACAGCCCGCCCAGGATACCGCCGACGAAGCAGCCGAGCGACAGTTCCGGAACGGTTCAACTTAACCTCACCGGGCCAGCGACAAAGAAATTGCACGGCCACAAACGCGAGCGGGAATAATCGCCCACCACGAGAGCAGCGGCGCCTCGCGTCGCTGTGGCGCGGCTCCGAGGGCATCGGTGAATATCCTGATTGATCGGCGTCCATGCCACAATCTTAGGGAACAAAACATCGCTGCAACCTGCGCACCGCCCCGGACTGAACAGTGACATGCTCTGTCTCGGCTACCGACGCGGTTTACAAAATCACGGGCTGCGCAGCGACAGCTTCGCGTCGAGCACCTTGCGGATGCGGGCCGCGGTCTCCTCGAAATGCGCCCTGCTGTATCCATCGAGCTTCACATCTCCTTCAACAGCTTGTGGATGCGCCCGTCGAGGGCCGAAAGCTCCGCGAAGGCGACGGTCTGGCAATCTTGCGGGGCGCCCGGTCGCCGAGCGCGAGTTGCGACAGCCGCTTCAAATAGACCCGTTGCAGATTGCGCCGCAGGCTACTGATCGGCGGGCTTGCGATTGGTGTATTCGCCGGGCGCCAGGTTGTCGGTCTCGGCGAACACCGCCTTGGTGAGCCGTTCGAGCAACTCGGCGGTCGTGAGGGCATCCTGATCGGCCGGCACGCGCAGTTCCGAGTCGTGCAAGCGTTCGAGCGTCAGCGGCGAGAGCATTTGCGATAGGATGCGCTCCTGCCACTTCGAGATCACTTCATGCACCGGCAGATCGGCTCGGAGGGGCGGGTTCGTTCCCCAATGGTTCCAGCGCGCTCGACGCCAGATAGTTGTACAACTCGGGCGGGAAATTGAAACGGCTTGTCGCTGAAGATCTGGTCTTCAAGCAGCGCCAACGCCTCGCGCTGCTTGGCCACTTCGACCACGGAGAACGGGGTCTTGAAGTTCGGATCGCCCTTGTGACTGCGGCTCATGTACAAACCGCCGACGATACCGCGAGGCAAAGTACATCGCCTGGCCATGGTTCGACAACAGCACGCCAAACGCGCGGCGAGCCCGCTCGTAGCCGTCGCCGTCCTTGATGACGTCGTTGAGCACGCTGGGCCATAGCTCGCCGATCAATTGGGCCCGCAGCTTGGCGTATGCCACGGGGTCCTTGCCGAGGTCGAACCGATTCGAGAGTGGATCGGGATCGATGCCGCGAGTGTCCTCGTCGGTCGAGAAGGCGAGGCCGGCGTCGCCGCGAGCGGCCGGCGATCTTCTTGAGCTCGGCGGTTTCGCCTTCGGTTCCGCCCGAGAGCGGCTTGTAGCCGTATTCGATCGCCCAGGTGTCGTACGGGCCGATGGTAGTCGAGAAATAATCGCCCTGGCTGGCGTCCTTGGGCATCAGGTTCGCCGGAGCATAGTCCATCACCGAGGCGGTCAATCCGGTCTCGCGCGTCTTGGCGGTGTCGTTGATCTCTTCGATCGTCAGCAGCGAGCTGGCCTTGAAATTGTGCCGCAGGCCGAGCGTGTGCCCGACCTCGTGCATCGTCACTTCCTTGAGGCCTTGCTGGATGAGCTTTTCGCGTTCGGCCGGACTGCTGGTTCGGGCGGCGATCACCGCGGCGCCGAGGGCGAACTCGCGCGACAAGCCGTCATTCAGCGAACAGCCCATGCCGTGCGCGAGCATTCCCGCGTGGGGAGCGTGTTTCATTTCTTCCTGGTACGACTTCAGATCGAGGGGACCGCCGGTGATCGCGGCGATGCTGGCCGGGGTGAACAGTTCGTATTCCTGCTTCCAGAACTGCAGAAAATCGGCGTCGAAGATGATGTCGGCGTCGAGGATTTGGCCGTGTCTCGGATTCACGCGCGAAGGGCCCATGGCGAACCCGGCGTCGGCCGTGATCCAGCGGAACGTGTTGTAGTTGATGTCTTCGGGATCCCAGTCGGCGTTATCCGGCTGCTGACGCACTTCGATGGCGTTGGCGAAACCGGCCTTTTCGAAGGCCTTGTTCCATTCCAGAATGCCCTCGCGAATCGCCTTGCGATAGGCGAACGGCACCGTCTTCTCCAGCCAGAAGATGATCGGCTTGGTCGGCGGCGAGAGCTCGGCCGAGGGATCGGCCTTGCGCAGATCCCAGCGGTTGATATACCGGGCGAAGCGGTCGTCGCTGTCCTTGCGCGAATAGTCCTTCACCACGGTGAGGAAATAGCCCACCCGGTCGTCGGCCAGGCGCGGCTGGTAGCCGGTTTGCGGCAGCAGGCTGATTGAATAATGGACATGGATCCCGGCGCCGCGGCTGTCGGCCACGGAATCAAAATCCTCCATCCCGCTGGACGAGTACGTGGCGGCCACCTCGAGCTCGACGTTGTCCTTGAAGCCTTTGACCGCGGCCCAACTCGACTTCGACTCCGAAAAACTGAAGCCCGGCAGCACGCTGGAAATCTGCGGCAGGTCGCCCATGAATACCGGCGAGAGGTCGAAGACATAAGCCCCGCTGGGGCTCATCGTGGCGACGGGCAGGCTGAAGAGCACGCTGTCGGTGTAGGCCAGTTCGACAGCCTTTTCCTCAGGACTCCCCTTCTGAGCCGTGAACCGCACATTTCGACGGATCGACCTGGATGCGGTCGTCGACTTTGTGAAATTGCCAGATCCAGTCGTCGCCGAAATTCCAACTCATCCCACCCAGCAATTGCCCCTTGCCGATGCCGCGGGCGATCGAAATCAGTACGATGAAGTCCCGGTCGAATTGGCTGCTCGTCATCTCGGCGTAGAGATGGTTCCCCTTGTGGTGCAGCTTGATCAGCCCCTCGACCTCTTTGGATTCTTTGAGCACGTCGGCGTAGGCGGGGTACTTCGAATGACTGGCGTTCGAGGAACCGCCGGTCGTGCCCGCGGCGGCCACGCCGCCAGTCGCCTCCGCGGCAATGTTCGATCCAGCGCCCGCAACCCGCGGCAGCCTGCCTGCTCGCGCCGTCCGTTCTATCACGGCCTCGGCCCGCGCATGGGCGGTAGTAACGAGCAAAGCGGCGACGAGCGCAAACCCTAGTATCCTCGCGGCGACAAAACGATTCATATCAATCCTCGGAACAGAAGGTTGGTGATTTCCTCGCCGGGGCGAAAGGCCGAGCAACGCGCGAAAGCCTGCGGCCTAGAGAACATGGTTCGATTCAGGCAAATTCAATACGGGCCGTTGGTCTTCAGAAAGACTCAGTCGTTAAATATAGCCTAGGCTACCGGGCCGGCGAAATGCTCCAGGGCCAACCGATCGGCAGAACCCATTCATCCCGCAAGCTTTTGCCGCCGGCTGCGGGGCTCTCCATCGACGAGATACGGCCCAATCGGTCGAACCCTTCCGAATGCGAGGAGCGACTGGCCGACATTACCCCTACGTAGCGAAGCAGAATTTTGGCGATCCAAGGGCGCCTTAGAGCAGCCTAAAATTGCGTAAAGGTTCGAAGTCGCTCCGCGTGAGGCAACTGAAAAAAGACCAAGCAGGCTTACCGCGGAAGCGCAGAGGACGCCGAAAAATTGATGTTCCAATCCCTTTCCTCTCCGCGTCCTCTGCGCCCTCTGCGGTAAAAAAGGTGCTTACGCACGAATTTCGATCGTTGGCCGCCGAGTCGCTTCAACGTTTCTCGCCGCGGCGGCGAAACCGTGAATGCAACAGCGCGATGAGCAAGCGATGGATGAAAACTTAGCGATCGGCGACGTGCTGGCGGCCTATCCGGGCGACTGGCATACGAGCCGCGTCGAGCCGTTCGAGAATAGCGGCTTTAGCGGAGCGCGGCCTTTGGAAGCTTCACGCCGCGGCGGGGCCGCTCTGCCTTGCGCCAGTGGCCCGCCGAGCATCCTTCGCGCGAGCGACTGGAATTCATTCAAGCAGTGCTGCGGCATGTGAATCAGCAAGGCTTTCGCCTGGCGCCAGCGCCGATCGACACCCGCGCTCGCCGCGGCTATGTGCTGCATGGCGGTCGATTCTGGAGCTCACGCCTTGGCTGCCGGGCGAAGCCGATGCTAGCCCGACGCCAACCGGGCGCGATTGACCGCGGCGTTCAAAACGCTGGCTCAATTCCACCGGGCGGCCGAATCGTTTCCTAGAGTTGGCTCGTGGCGTGGCCCATCGCGGGGAATCGCCGAGCGAATCGCGGATCGACGAATTGCGTCAGGGCGGCGCCGCGCAGCTTCAAATGCAATTCGTCCGGACGACTGGCCCTCGCTGGCCCCGAGAGCTGCGCGAGTATTGACGCTGTTCGCGGTCGCCGCGGAACCCGTCCGCCGCTTGCTCGCCGCGAGCGCCGAGTCGATCGTCCCTTGGCAGCCGGCGATCCGCGATATCTGGCGCGAGCACGCGCCTATTCTCCGGCGACGAGGTCACCGGCATCGTGGACTTCGGCGCGATGCGAATCGAAAACATCGCCGCCGATCTAGCCCGGCTCGCAGGAAGTTTGGCAGGCGACGACCCGTACGGCTGGCAAGCTGCGCTGGCGGCCTATCACACGGTGCGTCCACTCTCGGAGGGCGAACAGCGACTGATTGTCGCCTTCGACCGCAGCAGCGTGCTGCTCAGCGGCTTGCAGTGGCTTGCCTGGATCTACTTGGAAGGCCGTGCGTTCGATCGCCCAGCGGCGGTGGAATCGCGATTGGACGCCATCTTGGGGCGGCTGGAGCGGTTGGTCGCGGAGGCCCAAGCGTCGAGAATGTTTTGAGGCGATCACCTCTTCTCGTCAAGCAGCGCCCGCGCTCGAGCAAAAATCGCGTCGAACATCGGCTCCGTAAGGCGGCCCGTGAATGTATTCTGTTGGCTGGGGTGATAACTGCCCATGAGCCGCCGCCCGTCCGCCAGCGGCGCTTCGGCCCCATGCGCAACTTGGGAAGCGAGCCGCTGAGCCAATCGCGTCGTCGGGCCAGATCGAGGGTCGCTCGCCAGCCCACTTGACCGAGCGCGACGATCACTCGCGTCGGCAGCAACTCGCATGTCGCGTCGAGCCAGCCTTGGCAGTTTCGCAGCTCCTCGGGCAGCGGTTTGTTGTCCGGCGGCGCGCAGTGGCAGGCGGCAGTAATCGCACAGTCGATCAGCCGCAGCCCATCCTCAGCCGAAACAGAGCTGGGTTGATTGGCGAACCCGGCTTTGTGCATGCTCGATACAGCCAGTCGCCGCT
This sequence comes from uncultured Pseudomonadota bacterium, assembly GCA_963819005.1. Lineage (GTDB taxonomy): Bacteria > Pseudomonadota > Alphaproteobacteria > Acetobacterales > Acetobacteraceae > Rhodopila. Next base: position 14,741 of record CAWFUL010000015.1, on the reverse strand, counting down.
GCGATCGCCGGTGAACATGCGGCCGGTGCGATTGGCGCCATGAGCCGCGGGGGCCAGCCCAACGATCAATAGCCGCGCCGCCGGATCGCCAAAGTTCGGCGCGGGCTTGCCCCAATAGGTCCAGTACTTGGATATGTATTTCCTGACGGTAGGACTTCAAGCAAGCACAGAAACAAGATGATTTAAAAAGTGTCCCACTAGTCAGTAATAAGGATTTATGGGTTACACGTGCCAATAAAATATACGTACCCACCACGTTGCGAATGAAAGTTCTTTACTTCTTTCACTTCGGCAGGAATGGAGGACATCAAGGAGTTGGACGAACGTGTAAAAGAATTGGAAAACATTTTTGGTGGCCAAAATTGCAACAGGACGTTGATAAGTATCATTCGGAGTGTTTGACTTGTTTGAGAAGGCGAAACAGAGTCGATTGACACCCCTCTGGATCCCTTTTAGCCAGTCGACCGGGAGCAATTCTTGCCGTGGACCTTGTTGGCCCATCGACCATAACCAATCACGATATTTCCTATTCCACCGCAATAGATCATTTTACAAAGTATGCAGCGCGTATGTATTGACTGACACAACGAGCGTGACGATTTGGACTATGATTTATACCCGATGGATTTGTGTGTGGGGCTGTCCGCATCACTTACTGACCGATAATGGCCGACAATTAACAGCTACCGATTTTCAACGGCACTGAACCGACCTCGGCATCCAATAAAATATACTCAACACCTTACCATCTACAAGGAAATGGTGTTATTGAGGCCTTTCATCAATTTCTTATTCGTACGGTGTCAGCCTATTGTAGCCAAAGTACTTGGGCACTTAGCGACATCGTCGGATCTACGCTTTTCGCCTACCGTAGTACACCTCATCCCACCACGGGGGAAACGCCACACTACTTGATGACGGGTTATGACCAGGTTCTACCCCACTTTCAGTCCTGGGCAGAATATACTACTGTAAATAGTGATACCAATCGAAGGTTTCAATTATTAGCACAAGTTCGAGAGACGTGTTAGATCGGACCATTCGTCAAGCAGCAGATCGCCACCAACGACAAGCTGCGGGTCACGTACCGAAATTCGAGGTGAATGATTTAGTAATATGTTGGCTGAATAGCCATGAGGTAGCCAAGCTCCTGAAGAGGTTCGGCACTACGAAGATGATGCCACGTTGGTCCGAACCTTGCCGGATTCTGCGTTTTAAAAATATAGAAAGAAAATAGCCGTGGTACAATCAATCTGGCATGCCGGATTGTACCGGGAGGTATCCGGTACAATCAATTATCTTCTGGCTACCAAAAACATTACATGAAGAAACGCTGAACGCGGTGAAGTATGAGATGCTAGGCGACTTAAGACGAGCTGCTTGTAGTCGGAATAGTGACCAGCCGTTAAAGAAGCGACTGTTAAGGATCGCCGACACTGAAAGAGACAAGGCCCTGCAGAGTATAAAAAGACTGGAAGACTCATGGTCTACCGCCGAATCCGAGTTAGAGGGATTAAGTGCATCTACTACGTTTTCGACTCACGATGAGTCTTTGTCGAAATCGACGACCCTCCTATCCCAAAGCCAGTACAGAAAAAATTGCGTCACGTTTATATCTTGGGACGTTGGTCGCAATCCGATTAAAATCCTCACTTTTTCAGGAGGGGAGAGTGTGTCTCGGCCGCAATATGTTCTGAAACTCAGTGGGTTACCACGTGGAGACCCACTTCCGGACGATGCCTTCCTACCATCTACGGATTTATATTATTGTTCTTCTTGGTGATTCAATTATCCATTGTATGAGTTTATTTATTTTTGAATTGCGAGGTATGTCACATTTTACTATTTAGGTTCTTTTCTTTTGTGCGACGTGTTGATCGGAATTTATGCGGGTAGATTAGAATTTATTCCGAAAAGCATGTGTCGCCCAATAGGTGGTATACTAACCCGTAGATTATTGACACTTTGTGAAGCTGTTTCGCGACGATGACTGAACAGACTTTAGATAACACACTAACCATCATCGACCACTTTACTAAGATGGGGGACGCCATTCTGATTACCGAGCCTACGTTCACGAACGTATGGCACCTCTTCTATACCCGATGGCTATCCATCTGGGGATGCTCGATAACGTTACTTTCCGATAGAATGATCCTACTTTATCGCTGCCGAGTTTAAAGAACGATGTGCATCCCTCGGAATCCAGAAGGTACACGCGACACCATACCACCCAGAGAGTAATCGGGACGATCCAGGCTTTTCACCAGTTCCTACTCCGAAGTATAAGCTTCTATGTTCGATTGACTGACTGGCCCCTGGAAAAAATACTAGCAACTATACTTTGGGCGTACCAATCCACCCCCCACCCGTCGACTGGTGAATCACCGTACTATCTAACGACAGGAACAGATATGATACTACCCCAACAACAAGGCTGGGACGTACAATTCGGTCGGAATGTCGACTACCAGAGCAGACTGAGGATCCTTACTCAGAGCAATGCTTCGATGGGCTCGTCATTAGCGTACTAAAGCGACAAGATCGCCACCCAAGAAGGTTCGAAGAAGTCCTGGAGGTAGGTCGGCTGGTGATACGCCAACTCCATGCAGCCGAAATCGCCGAGCAGCAAAAATATTTGGGAGGAACAAAATTTACAACACCCTGGTGGGTTGTCCTAAGGGTTCCGTCATTCAAATCCTGGATAGCTTCGCCCCACCTGAGCACTCTCAGGCAACAGATAGTACACTTGACCTTAGCCGACTCGACTAAGTTCACGATAGAACACGTCTCGGGCTAGCGAGACTTCAGATACGACACAGACTCTACTGTCAGTCTAACACTTATAGACCTCAGTCAAAGTCACTTGCCAAACATATAAGCGGGAGAGACCTCCCGGCCCAAGGCCCACTACTCAATGGAAAAGTTAAAATTTTATCCCTCCAATCACTTACTATCTTACGCGATTACGATACTAGACTCGCATTCGAGTGCCATGGCGGACCCGTGTTCGATTCCTGCCATTGCCATTTCTCCTTCTACCTTTTCGTCCCATTCTTCTCTCTTCCTTTCCTTGCCATCTTGTTCCGCAGCACACCGTTGGTTGCCGGCACTCTGCTCGTTTCTCCACGAACTTGTCGTGTTGGCCCAGCTGGAGGCGCCGTCGATTACACATCCCCCCCTCTCTAAAGGTTCTCTGTCTTCCAACTGTGCGCCGTGGACCTCAGGTCGCTGCTTCTCTGTGGTAGAGCGTCGCCGTTTCAATCGGATTCTTTTCCAGAATTTCCGCCTTCGCTGAGGACCTCCACCACAACTTCGGTATTTGTTCCAAGGTAGATATCAGTTTACTGGCCCGTATGGCCACCTCCTCTCTCAGTTCTGCCGGAACTCGTTCCAAATGTTGATTGAGAACCTCATTTCCGGCCAACTGACTTGCAGCCCGACGATAATCAGCAATCAATTCCAGTTTAGCGGCATTTAAAGTGTCAATGCCTAAGGTTCTGGATTGGTCAGATGATCAACAGGAACTTGCTTCAGAAGACCTCGGTGCCATACCGATTCTATAACTGCCACGCTTTTATCTGCGTTACAAAACCTCACAACCCGACATGGTTCAGACCACATTGGGGCATACTTCGCACCTCCTAGCCAAGATATTATTTTCCCATCTCGCGGCTGTCCAAAGCGGCGATAACCATGTCCCCTATATTAATTGTTTTTTGCCTATTCTTGTCTTTAGCCCGTTTTACCGCCAATAGCCGTATCATATCGTCAAAACAAGACTTGCGCACTTGGGCTAACAACTCAAATCTTCGTTGAATATCCACTCTTTCGCCTACTTCCTCTACCCAGTCTTGGAAGTGAGGCAGAACTAGGTCCGATCCAGTCATCAAATAATGAGGTGTCTCCCCGGTGGATGGATGCGGCGTGGACCTATACGCTAACAACACCGACGCAACGATTTCTGATAGACTCCACACAGTTTGAGCCACATATGCAGAAACCGTTTGTGTAGAATGTGGGATTCTTCCATGAATTAATAGGGATGAGCAAAAGGATTTGTTAGATTAGTAACAGTAGCTTAGTTAGTTTATTATTAAGAGGTATGCAGAATGCGTCGACTGACTAGTATCTGACTGACTATCAGGGGAGAGCACTCGGCGACAGGGCGACACGAGAGAGGTAGATATATTCCTGCCGTGTTCGCGCACACTCGTCTAGGCACTAAATAAACGACACTATACTTCTATCCTCTCACACCGGGATTGAACTCTCGCGCACTTGCGCCCCTTCCATTCTGTCCGGGGCGCTTCTCACGCTGCACTATCTTGACATAGATTATATTGGGGCTCACGTGTGTTCGACGTCAGTTGAACTGCACAACTCATCTCCCCCCTTCTTAAAAGGCTTCCTCAGATTTTGAAGGTCGTCCTCCTTCAGGTCCCAAGTAACGGTCTTCCGGCGGCGCTTTCGGCCGTCATCTACTTGCGACGGTCCGTCTTCTGGTATTGGCACATCCACAATGATCTCCTGATCTTCATATCCTAGTTCGGTACTTAGTGCCCGGGCCTGATCGGCGACTCGTCCTCGCTGTTCAATCGGAACCCGCTCTAGATGCTGTTTGAGATTTCCGCACTCTGGAAGATTGGATTGTGTGCGCCGATACTCGGCGATCAGCTCGACTTTCGCGGCGTTGAGACTGTCCAGGCCAAGGGTGCTCGGGATTGCCCTAAGCTGTCCGACGGGTACTTGCTTTTGTAACCCTCTATGCCATACGGATTGCACAACTGCCACACTCTCGTCGCGGTTGCAGAATCGGATCACCCTACAGGGTTCTGACCATAGTGGGGCATACTTGGCACTTCCCAACCTGGAGATCAGCTTGCCCATCTCGTAGTTGTTGAGCGTGGCGATAACCAAATCTCCTACTTTGATACTCTGTTTGGACTCTTATCCTTGCCTCTCCTGACGGCCAACTTTCGAACCATATCATCGAAGCAACTCTTACGCACCTGGGCGAGTATATCGAATCTTTTTGCCAACGGCCAATCCGCTTGGGAGGAATACTCGACCCAATCTTGAAAATGCGGGAGCACTAGATCGCTCCCTGTCATTAAGTAATGTGGGGTCTCCCCTGTGGCGGGATGTGGCGTGGACCTATAAGCTAACAAAACGGATGCGATAATTTCTGGCAGTGCCCATGTAGTCTGCGATATGTACGCTGATGTAGTCCGATTCAAGAATTGATGGAAGGCTTCCACAACCCCGTTTCCCTGCGGGTGGTATGGCGTACTGAAGATCTTCTTAATCCCGAGAGAGGCACACTGTCTTTGGAATTCCTTCGCTGAAAACGGAGATCCGTTATCGGATAACAAATACGTGGGGCATCCCCAACCGGCGATCCAGCGGCAGTAGAATGCTACCCATACCGTCCCCGCACGGTGATCCTTCAGTACTGCCACTTCCGCGTACTTCGTGAAGTGATCGACCATAGAGAGGAGATAGTACTTTTGCCCATCATGCACCACTGGTCCGACAAGATCAATTCCCACAACTGCGCCTGGTCGGTCTGTAATTAGTGACCCCACCGACAGCTCCTTTGGCGGAGCTCTTCTGCGCAAACATGTCAGGCACGAATTTGCATACTGCTGCACGTCTTGCCTCATAGTCTTCCACCAGAAGATGCGACCGATCCGCGCCAACGTCCTGTTGACGCCTTGATGTCCACCCGACCGGCCAAAGTGATAATAATATAGCAGCCTCGCTCTCAACTTGTCCGGCACGTAGATCTTACCGCCTGCGGTGTATTTCAAGCCATTGTGGTCATATAGTGCGATGTTACCCGTGTCCTGCTTCTGTTGCTCTACTTTGAACTGCTCTGCGGACGGGAACGAGCTGGCCTCGCCTTCGCCTTCGGCGATACTTGGAGATGCGGTGAATACGCGGGGCCTGACGGAGATGTGGTCGGTCAACTCATCCTCCCAGGGGGTGATGTCGGTATCTCTTGTGAATATATCAACATGCGCCTGTTCTTTCCCCGCCTGTAGTGCACGGTAAAGTCAAATTCTTGCAAGACCAAAGCCCACCTAGCAACCCTCTTGTTTGACGTCTTCCATAACCAGCGTAGGGACTCATGGTCGGTCCGCACTATGAACGGCCTCGTTTGCAGGTACTCGGCAAAGTGGAGGATAGCCCAGACGATCGCAAATGCCTCCAGCTCCCTGGTCGACCACTTTTGCTCTCCTTCTGATAATATACGGCTGGCGTAGGCAACTACATGATGTCCGCCTTCCGGTTCCACTTGCTGTAGAACGGCTCCTAAGGCTGATCCGCTTGCGTCCGTGTCGAGGACCCAGTCCCAGTCCGCTTGGGGAATGTCGTAGCAGCACAGGATCGCAAATTAACGTACTTTTCAGGTCTTCAAAGGCTTTCAAGTGCTCTCCTCTCAAACGCCCACGGCTCCCCTTTGCGCAGTAGCCTATTCAAGGGTAGAGCTCTTTCGGCGAACCGTGGTATGAACCGGCGGAAGTAGCCAACACTGCCCAGGAATCGGCGCACCGCGGCCACATCTGCGGGGACTTTCAACTTCTGAACAGCTAGGAGTTTCTGCGGGTCCGGTCGGACTCCTCCCTGACTGGCAATCATTCCCAAATAGTGAATCTCCTGGCATCCGAAGCGACTCTTTTTCAGGTTCAGGTAGAGTCCGTGTTGTACTAGCCTCGACAGGACGACCTCGAGTAGCCCCGCATGTTCTTCAAGCGTCCTGGCACAAATTACGATATCGTCCAAGTACGTTCCGATTCCGCGATGTCGGTAGTCGCCAAAAACTGAATCGATCATGCGTTGGAACGTGGCGGGGGCGTTCATTAAGCCCAAATGGCATAACTCGCCATTGATACAAACCGCCTGAAGTAATAAAAGCAGTCTTGTGACGATCCGCCTCTGCCACCCGTACTTGGTAATAACCACTCTTCAAATCGATCACTGAGAAATATTGGCAACCGCTAAGTCCGCCCACCGAGATCCTCAATCAGGGGAAAGGGATATGAATCCTTCTTGGTGACCTCGTTCAGCTTCCGATAATCGATGCACATTCGCCACTCCCCCCCCTTCTTTTGAATGAACACTATCGGGGCAGCCCATGCGCTTGACGATCTTTCAATCGCACCCGCTTCTAGAAGCTCTTGTATTTGCCTTTGAGCCTCCTGTTGCTTCTGGGGTGACATCTTCCTTGGTTTCTCTGCGCGGGGGGCTGCTCCCTCGGTGTCAATGGTATGCTCTATGACCGTGCACTTTCCCAACTCTGTCTGGCCCCATGCCGCCTTCCATCGAACGAGAATCTGCTGAATTCGCTGCTTCTCCTTCTGCGAGAGGTCTGGGTCTATCTGCTTGATCACTTCGGACTCCTCATGACTTTCCACCGCTGTTTGCACAGCGTAACACCCAAGCTGAGCTCTTACCGGGAACAGCGGCGCTTGTACGGGCTTTTCTGTGCCCAGCCATAAGCATCGTTCGGGATGACTAAACACCGCCTGGGTACTCGCGAACCACGTGAGTCCGACTAGGTCTGATGCATAGCCAGGTACTACCCAGAAACGCTCCAAAGTAGCAATACCCTCCACTTCGATCCGCAGCTCGATTGTAGCGAGCACTCCAGCCTCCCCGCCCACGCCAGTTACTGTCTTTGTGCCATTTTCCGGGTCTTCCGCCCTCGCCCGGATTCGGTCTGGCAGCCGGTTCCAGGTGGCCTCCGACAGTATGGAAATCTCCGAGCCACAGTCGACTAAGAACCACGACTTCTGCCCCTCCAGCTCGGCTGCGACGAAAAGGCGCTCCTGGCGGTCAAGGCTCACTGCGGCTGAGTGTTGCGTGTCCGGCCCTCCATGGCTGTGTCGGCTTTTCTCTCCGCGTCCTCGTCCATCTGAGTCTTCGTCCTCCGCCTTACTTTTGTCCCGCCGTTCCTTCGCTTTCTTCTTCAGCGTTCGCTCGCGACCCGCCTGCTTGTTGAAGAAACCGGCCAGCTGCTGGAGTAACTCCTCTTTGTCCTTGTGGTCTCGCAACTCGATCATGACGCCGTTCCTCTGCTTTCTGAATTGTACTTGCGTTGGCCCAACGCGTGATCTGCAACAATGCTATAACAAGTTTCCGTTTTATGACCGACTCGCCCACATGACCCGCAGCGCGCCCTCGGCTTTGGGCACTCCCTAAGGAAGTGGCCGCTCTCTCCACAGTTGTAGCACTTTAACGGCGCCTTCTTTGGCTTCTCGCGGTCATAGGGAGGCGGTGTTGACGCTTCGTGATCTGTTGGTCTGCGGCGCTTCGCCTCGACGGGGGCGGCGTGCACCTCATTCACGTCAACTAACTGTTGAAACCGACTTGCTCCATCCTGGACCCTCCGACACGTGTTGAAGAACTCTGTCAAACTCCAACTTCTCCAATCCGTCGCCAGAATCTTTTCAACCGCGCCGAGGGGTATCTTTTTAAGGAAGCATTCTTTGAGCTTCTCTGTATGAAACCCATTTGGACGGCCCCACCGCTGACACAACGTCTGGTGTCGTCGAATTCTCCGCCGAAAGCTTCGTATTGCCTCGTCAACATCCCGTACTCGCTCGGTGGCTTCCATGGCATACTCCACGGCCTCCAACTGCCGACTAAAGGGAAAAGTTCGATGGCAAGCTGGTCTTTAAACTCCTCCCAGCGCTCGCCTCGTGCGGAACAACACTGGGCAGCCTCCCGAACGGTTTCGTCGCCTACGCGTATAACAACCCATCTTAACAATGAACCTCATGACCGAAACTGACCGCTTGCTGGGTCCAGCTTTCCAACACGTCATCGAACTCTTGTTCACTCTTAGGCGCAAACCCGCCAGGTATCATTTGAAGGCTTTTGATGAGGCGGTTCACTTCTCCAAAGCTATCGGCCCCCTCATGCTCCTTGCGCCCCTCAGCTTGTCCTGGTCTCCCTGCCCCTGACTCCGCTTCTCTGGACGCATCGGATACCTTTGGGTCCACCACCGCATCTCCCGCCATCACCGAGCCTGCTCCACAACCTGGCATTTTCGAGCCTCAACTGACGCACCTGTTCCGCTAAACTCCCAACTCCTATTGCTTCCTCCTCGACGGCTCTTCGTCCGTTGCCCACGAATCCGTCGAGGTCCCACCTGGGGTGCCAAAAATGTGTAATATGTGGGATTCTTCCATGAATTAATAGGGATGAGCAAAAGGATTAGTTAGATTAGTAACATAGCTTAGTTAGTTTATTATTAAGAGGTATGCAGAATGCGTCGACTGACTAGTATGTGACTGACTATCAGGGGAGAGCACTCGGCGACAGGGCGACAAGAGAGAGGTAAATATATTCCCGCCCGTGTTCGCGCACACTCGTCTAGGCACTAAATAAACCACACTATATTTCTATCCTCTCACACCGGGGATTGAACCCGCGCGACTTGCGCCCCTTCCATTCTGTCCGGGGCGCTTCTCACGCTGCACTATCTTGACATAGATTATATTGGGGCTCACGTGTGTTCGACGTCAGTTGAACTGCACAACTCAGTATCATTGTATTGTTGTTAACTGTGACTGACTAGTATCATTGTATTGTTGTTAACTGTGACTGACTAGTATCATTGTATTGTTGTTAACTGTGACTGACTAGTATCATTGTATTGTTGTTAACTGTGACTGACTAGTATCATTGTATTGTTGTTAACTGTGACTGACTAAGTCATTGTATTGTTGTTAACTGTGACTGACTAGTATCATTGTATTGTTGTTAACTGTGACTGACTAGTATCATTGTATTGTTGTTAACTGTGACTGACTAGTATCATTGTATTGTTGTTAACTGCATTGACTAGTATCATTGTATTGTTGTTAACTGTGACTGACTAGTATCATTGTATTGTTGTTAACTGTGACTGACTAGTATCATTGTATTGTTGTTAACTGTGACTGACTAGTATCATTGTATTGTTGTTAACTGTGACTGACTAGTATCATTGTATTGTTGTTAACTGTGACTGACTAGTATCATTGTATTGTTGTTAACTGTGACTGACTAGTATCATTGTATTGTTGTTAACTGTGACTGACTAGTATCATTGTATTGTTGTTAACTGTGACTGACTAGTATCATTGTATTGTTGTTAACTGTGACTGACTAGTATCATTGTATTGTTGTTAACTGTGACTGACTAGTATCATTGTATTGTTGTTAACTGTGACTGACTAGTATCATTGTATTGTTGTTAACTGTGACTGACTAGTATCATTGTATTGTTGTTAACTGTGACTGACTAGTATCATTGTATTGTTGTTAACTGTGACTGACTAGTATCATTGTATTGTTGTTAACTGTGACTGACTAGTATCATTGTATTGTTGTTAACTGTGACTGACTAGTATCATTGTATTGTTGTTAACTGTGACTGACTAGTATCATTGTATTGTTGTTAACTGTGACTGACTAGTATCATTGTATTGTTGTTAACTGTGACTGACTAGTATCATTGTATTGTTGTTAACTGTGACTGACTAGTATCATTGTATTGTTGTTAACTGTGACTGACTAGTATCATTGTATTGTTGTTAACTGTGACTGACTAGTATCATTGTATTGTTGTTAACTGTGACTGACTAGTATCATTGTATTGTTGTTAACTGTGACTGACTAGTATCATTGTATTGTTGTTAACTGTGACTGACTAGTATCATTGTATTGTTGTTAACTGACTAGTATCATTGTATTGTTGTTAACTGTGACTGACTAGTATCATTGTATTGTTGTTAACTGTGACTGACTAGTATCATTGTATTGTTGTTAACTGTGACTGACTAGTATCATTGTATTGTTGTTAACTGTGACTGACTAGTATCATTGTATTGTTGTTAACTGTGACTGACTAGTATCATTGTATTGTTGTTAACTGTGACTGACTAGTATCATTGTATTGTTGTTAACTGTGACTGACTAGTATCATTGTATTGTTGTTAACTGTGACTGACTAGTATCATTGTATTGTTGTTAACTGTGACTGACTAGTATCATTGTATTGTTGTTAACTGTGACTGACTAGTATCATTGTATTGTTGTTAACTGTGACTGACTAGTATCATTGTATTGTTGTTAACTGTGACTGACTAGTATCATTGTATTGTTGTTAACTGTGACTGACTAGTATCATTGTATTGTTGTTAACTGTGACTGACTAGTATCATTGTATTGTTGTTAACTGTGACTGACTAAGTCATTGTATTGTTGTTAACTGTGACTGACTAGTATCATTGTATTGTTGTTAACTGTGACTGACTAGTATCATTGTATTGTTGTTAACTGTGACTGACTAGTATCATTGTATTGTTGTTAACTGTCATTGACTGGTATCATTGTATTGTTGTTAACTGTGACTGACTAGTATCATTGTATTGTTGTTAACTGTGACTGACTAGTATCATTGTATTGTTGTTAACTGTGACTGACTAGTATCATTGTATTGTTGTTAACTGTGACTGACTAGTATCATTGTATTGTTGTTAACTGTGACTGACTAGTATCATTGTATTGTTGTTAACTGTGACTGACTAGTATCATTGTATTGTTGTTAACTGTGACTGACTAGTATCATTGTATTGTTGTTAACTGTGACTGACTAGTATCATTGTATTGTTGTTAACTGTGACTGACTAGTATCATTGTATTGTTGTTAACTGTGACTGACTAGTATCATTGTATTGTTGTTAACTGTGACTGACTAGTATCATTGTATTGTTGTTAACTGTGACTGACTAGTATCATTGTATTGTTGTTAACTGTGACTGACTAGTATCATTGTATTGTTGTTAACTGTGACTGACTAGTATCATTGTATTGTTGTTAACTGTGACTGACTAGTATCATTGTATTGTTGTTAACTGTGACTGACTAGTATCATTGTATTGTTGTTAACTGTGACTGACTAGTATCATTGTATTGTTGTTAACTGTGACTGACTAGTATCATTGTATTGTTGTTAACTGTGACTGACTAGTATCATTGTATTGTTGTTAACTGTGACTGACTAGTATCATTGTATTGTTGTTAACTGTGACTGACTAGTATCATTGTATTGTTGTTAACTGTGACTGACTAGTATCATTGTATTGTTGTTAACTGTTGACTGACTAGTATCATTGTATTGTTGTTAACTGTGACTGACTAGTATCATTGTATTGTTGTTAACTGTGACTGACTAGTATCATTGTATTGTTGTTAACTGTGACTGACTAGTATCATTGTATTGTTGTTAACTGTGACTGACTAGTATCATTGTATTGTTGTTAACTGTGACTGACTAGTATCATTGTATTGTTGTTAACTGTGACTGACTAGTATCATTGTATTGTTGTTAACTGTGACTGACTAGTATCATTGTATTGTTGTTAACTGTGACTGACTAGTATCATTGTATTGTTGTTAACTGTGACTGACTAGTATCATTGTATTGTTGTTAACTGTGACTGACTAGTATCATTGTATTGTTGTTAACTGTGACTGACTAGTATCATTGTATTGTTGTTAACTGTGACTGACTAGTATCATTGTATTGTTGTTAACTGTGACTGACTAGTATCATTGTATTGTTGTTAACTGTGACTGACTAGTATCATTGTATTGTTGTTAACTGTGACTGACTAGTATCATTGTATTGTTGTTAACTGTGACTGACTAGTATCATTGTATTGTTGTTAACTGTGACTGACTAGTATCATTGTATTGTTGTTAACTGTGACTGACTAGTATCATTGTATTGTTGTTAACTGTGACTGACTAGTATCATTGTATTGTTGTTAACTGTGACTGACTAGTATCATTGTATTGTTGTTAACTGTGACTGACTAGTATCATTGTATTGTTGTTAACTGTGACTGACTAGTATCATTGTATTGTTGTTAACTGTGACTGACTAGTATCATTGTATTGTTGTTAACTGTGACTGACTAGTATCATTGTATTGTTGTTAACTGTGACTGACTAGTATCATTGTATTGTTGTTAACTGTGACTGACTAGTATCATTGTATTGTTGTTAACTGTGACTGACTAGTATCATTGTATTGTTGTTAACTGTGACTGACTAGTATCATTGTATTGTTGTTAACTGTGACTGACTAGTATCATTGTATTGTTGTTAACTGTGACTGAGTAGTATCATTGTATTGTTGTTAACTGTGACTGAGTAGTATCATTGTATTGTTGTTAACTGTGACTGAGTAGTATCATTGTATTGTTGTTAACTGTGGTTAAGTAGTATCATTGTATTGTTGTTAACTGTGACTGAGTAGTATCATTGTATTGTTGTTAACTGTGACTGACTAGTATCATTGTATTGTTGTTAACTGTGACTGACTAGTATCATTGTATTGTTGTTAACTGTGACTGACTAGTATCATTGTATTGTTGTTAACTGTGACTGACTAGTATCATTGTATTGTTGTTAACTGTGACTGACTAGTATCATTGTATTGTTGTTAACTGTGACTGACTAGTATCATTGTATTGTTGTTAACTGTGACTGACTAGTATCATTGTATTGTTGTTAACTGTGACTGACTAGTATCATTGTATTGTTGTTAACTGTGACTGGTGACTGTATCATTGTATTGTTGTTAACTGTGACTGACTAGTATCATTGTATTGTTGTTAACTGTGACTGACTAAGTATCATTGTATTGTTGTTAACTGTGACTGACTAGTATCATTGTATTGTTGTTAACTGTGACTGACTAGTATCATTGTATTGTTGTTAACTGTGACTGACTAGTATCATTGTATTGTTGTTAACTGTGACTGACTAGTATCATTGTATTGTTGTTAACTGTGACTGACTAGTATCATTGTATTGTTGTTAACTGTGACTGACTAGTATCATTGTATTGTTGTTAACTGACTGACTAGTATCATTGTATTGTTGTTAACTGTGACTGACTAGTATCATTGTATTGTTGTTAACTGTGACTGACTAGTATCATTGTATTGTTGTTAACTGTGACTGACTAGTATCATTGTATTGTTGTTAACTGTGACTGACTAGTATCATTGTATTGTTGTTAACTGTGACTGACTAGTATCATTGTATTGTTGTTAACTGTGACTGACTAGTATCATTGTATTGTTGTTAACTGTGACTGACTAGTATCATTGTATTGTTGTTAACTGTGACTGACTAGTATCATTGTATTGTTGTTAACTGTGACTGACTAGTATCATTGTATTGTTGTTAACTGTGACTGACTAGTATCATTGTATTGTTGTTAACTGTGACTGACTAGTATCATTGTATTGTTGTTAACTGTGACTGACTAGTATCATTGTATTGTTGTTAACTGTGACTGACTAGTATCATTGTATTGTTGTTAACTGTGACTGACTAGTATCATTGTATTGTTGTTAACTGTGACTGACTAGTATCATTGTATTGTTGTTAACTGTGACTGACTAGTATCATTGTATTGTTGTTAACTGTGACTGACTAGTATCATTGTTTGTGTTAACTGTGACTGACTAGTATCATTGTATTGTTGTTAACTGTGACTGACTAGTATCATTGTATTGTTGTTAACTGTGACTGACTAGTATCATTGTATTGTTGTTAACTGTGACTGACTAGTATCATTGTATTGTTGTTAACTGTGACTGACTAGTATCTCATTGTATTGTTGTTAACTGTGACTGACTAGTATCATTGTATTGTTGTTAACTGTG
>CAWFUL010000014.1:0-123884 GCA_963819005.1 uncultured Pseudomonadota bacterium | reverse complement strand
ATTCGAACCCTCGGTACCCATAAGGGTACAACGGTTTTCGAGACCGCCCCGATCGACCGCTCCGGCACCTCTCCGCTATCGCCCAGCCACAGCCCGAAGCGAGGATCGCCCGAATACAGCGAACCCCCGCCCCACGCAAGCAATACCCCGACGCCAGGCCGATCCCAGCTACCCTCGCTTCGGCACGATCAGCGCGTCGACCGCCGTGATCCGCTCCCCCGAACAGATCAGCGGGTTCACATCCAGCTCCGCCACCGCATCACGGTGATCCGCCACGAACCGCGAAATATCGCTGATCACCAGCGACAGCCGCCCGATGTCCACGGCCGCCGCGCCCCGGAACCCCTCCAGCAGCTTCGCACCCTTCAACCGCCGCAGCATTCCCTCAGCCTCGAACGCCGTCACCGGGGCAGGGGAGATCGCCGAATCCTTCAGCACCTCCACCAACACCCCACCCAGCCCCACCACGATCAATGGCCCGAACAACGCATCATTCCGCGCCCCGACCACCAACTCGACCCCTTGAGGGATCATCGGCTGCACCAGCACGCCATTGATATGCGGCGGCGGAGAAACCTTCGCCGCATTCGCCATCACCGCCGCATAAGCCTCCCGCACCGCCTCCTTCGACCCCAGGTTCAGCCGGATCACCCCAGCCTCGGTCTTATGAGGAATGTCCGGCGACTCCACCTTCATCACCACCGGGAACCCAAGCGCCTCCGCCGCCTCCGCCGCTTCGTCCGCCGACCGCGTCAGCCGCTCGCCCACCACCGGCACGTTATACAGCGCCAGCATCGCCTTGACCTCGCGCTCGGTCATCGTCTCGCCGGTCGCCGCCGCCAGCATCTTCTTCGCCTCAGCCAGCGTCGCGGCAGGCGTCGCCGCCACCACCTGAGCCCCTGCCTGCCGCTTCTCCCCACGCCACCGCCACGCCGCGATCGCCGAGAAACAAGCGTTCATCGACCGGAACAGCGCCACCCGCTCGCAGCCGTTCGCCTCCACCACGCCCGGCCCGTCCTGCCATTCCGTCTGCCAGACGACGCAGGCCATCTTTCCCGCCTTGATCGCCAGGTCATTGTAAACCAGCGGTCGCTTCGCCGACGGCGCGTAGCCATACGTCAACGGCGACACCAGCACGCCGTACTGAGGATCGCCCAGCAGCGCATTCGCGCAATCCTGTAACGACTCCGGATCGCCCAGCACCTGCGCCGTCACGTCGCACGGATTACGCGACGACCCGAACTCCGGAATCCGGGTCTCCAGAAGCGCCTTCACCTCCGCGTGCCGGCTGCGGCATCGGCACCCCGTTCTGCTCCGCTCGGTCCGCGCACATGATCGCCGCCCCGCCCGAGGCCGCAATCACCGCCGCGCCCGCCGCCTTCGGCATCGGCGGTGCCTTGGCAAAGAACGCCGCTGTCTCCATCAACGTTTCAAAATCATCCACAACGACCGCGCCCGCCTTGCGGAACACCGCGCGATACGACTCATGCGACCCCGCCAGCGAGCCGGTATGCGACATCGCCGCCTCGGCGCCATATTCCCCGGTCGCCATCTTGAAGATCACCAGCGGCTTGTCGGCCGCCCAGGCGTTCTCCGCCGCCAGAAGCAACCGTTCCGGCGTCGCCATCCCCTCGAACACACACGCAATGGACGCGCACGTCGGATCGCTCACCAGATAATTCACGTAATCCGCCATATCGACGTCGCATGAATTACCCGACGTCAGCACATGGCTGACCGAAAGACCCCGTGACCACGCCCTGCGCCAGCGCCATCCCCAGCGCACCGGACTGACTGATCACGCCAACAGCCTGCGCGTTTCCCAGGTTTCGGAATCGGCGTGATGTCCATGAACGTCACGCGGCTGTCCAGCATCGAATTCACTACGCCGATGCAGTTCGGCCCGACGATCCGCAGCCCGGTCTCCTGCGCGATCGCCGCCAACCGTTCCTGCTGCGCGATCCTGTCCGCCTTACCGGTCTCGCTGTACCCCGAGGCGAAAATGATTGCGCCGCCGACACCCGCCTTGGCGCAGTCCAGCACGATCTCCTCGACCGCCTCCCGCGCCGCGCAGATCACCGCGCAGTCCACGACCTCCGGAAGGTCCCGCACGTTCGCATAGCATTTCTGCTCGTTGATCTTTTCATACCGGGCATTCACCGGATAAGCCCGCCCGGTGAAATGCTACATGTTCACCAGCACCTGCTTCGCCGAACGAACCGGACCGCGTCGAGGCGCCAACCACGGCGATGCTCGGCGGATGGAGCAGCCGAGTGAGTTGCTCGTGGCTATAAACTCCGGTGCGACGGTTTTGCATTGGACCTGCCTGATTGACGTTCCCGAAACCCCCAGCATACTCGTTAGTAACGACGCGGCAAGCGCCACACGGTTCGAAAGTAGGGGACGGAAATGCCATCGCTGTTCGATCTGACCGGTAAGGTCGCGATTATCACCGGCTCGACCAAGGGTATTGGCCTCGCCATCGCAACCCGCATGGCCGAACACGGCGCCACGGTCGTCATCTCCAGCCGCAAGCCCGAAGCCTGCGAATCCGTCGCCGCCACGATCCGCGCCAAAGGCGGCAAGGCGGTCGTCATCCCCTGCCACGTCGGCCGCAAGGAGGAACTGCAGAACCTTGTCGATAAAACCGTCGAACAATGCGGTGGCATCGACATCCTCGTTGAGAACGCCGCCGTAAACCCCTACATGGGCCCCGCCGCCGGAATGCCGGACGATGCCTTCGACCGCGTCATGGGCACCAACATCCGCAGCAACGTCTGGCTCGCCAACATGGCGATCCCCCACATGGTCCCCCGAGGCGGCGGCTCGGTCATCATTATTTCGTCGATCGGAGGCATCCTCGGCCAGCCCCAGATCGGCGCCTACGGAATCTCCAAGGCCGCCGACATGCAGGTCGCCCGGAACATCGCCGTCGAGTGGGGCCCGAAGAACATCCGCGCCAACGCCATCGCCCCCGGCCTCGTCCGCACCGACTTCGCCCGCGCCCTGTGGGAAGACCCGGTCCTGTATCGGGAGCGCACCAAATACACCCCCCTGCAACGTATCGGCGAACCTGACGAGATCGCGGGCGCCGCCGTCTTCCTCGCCGCCCCCGCCGGCCGCTTCGTCACCGGCCAGACCCTCGTCATCGACGGCGGCACAACGACGGGGTCGGTTCTGGTATCGGATTGACCACCTGGCGTCACAAATACTGTCACGGTCGGGCGACAAATAGCGTCATGGCTGGGCTTGGCCCGGCCATCCGGGTCTTGATTGCGGGCCACCAAAGCGCCTCAGGCCGGATACAACACCCGCGGGAAAATCCTCACCCCGACCTTCGGGTCTGCCCAGATCGACCGCGGCCGGTGCTCAACCTGTCGACAGTCGCAGCACTCCCGCGACCGCCGCCTCTAGCCCACGCCATAAACCCGCGCCGCCGTCCCGGCGAACAGCGCCGCCTTCTCCGCCGCGCTCGCCCCCGAGGCAATCCGCTTGAACGCATTCCAGGTCACCGCGTAGCTGCTCCATCGTTTCTGCACCGGAAAATTACTCTCGAACATGCACCGGTCCGCCCCGAACAACTCGATCGACGTCTCCATCCAGGGCCCCCAAGCCGCGGCCACCTCCTCCGACCCCGGCGGCAACTCCTTCGACACCGTGCTCCCCGGCAGCCGCACCGGCAGAGCCCCCAGCTTCACCGTCACGTTCGGACACCGAGCCAGCGCCGCCATCCCCGCCTTCCAGTCGGAAAATACCTTCGCCCGATCCGCCCCATAAGGCCCACCCAGAATCGGACTGCCTACATGGTTCAGCACAATCGACAACCCCGGAAACGCCCCCGCCAGATCCGCCACTTCCCCCAACTGAGGATGATACACCCACGCATCAAAAACCAACCCCATCCGCTCCAGACAGCTCACGCCAGCCCGCACGCGCGGATCGGCCAAAATTCCCGCCGTCGGCACCACCTTATGAATCCGGTCACTCGCATCCCACGCCGTCGAGAACCGCACCCCCGCGAACCGTCCGCCGCTCGCGACGACATGACGATCCAGTAACGGCCCCGCCGCCGAACCCAGCATCAGATCCACACGTCCCACTATTCGCGCGCAAACCCGGGACGGCCCGAACACTCCGCTCGCTCCCATCGCCGAGATGCCCGTAACGAACTCCGTCTCACCCAACGAGGCCTCCTCAACCGGCCCCTCCGCCCGGTACATCGAGTGGCACTCCTCAAACACCGTCGCTCGGATCGAATGCCCCGACCCAATATCCGCCAGCAGTTCCGGCAGCAGATACGGCGTGCCATCCCGCACCCAAAGATGATGATGCGGATCGATGATCGGCAAATCCGGCTCCAGGATCGGCTCGATCACCCGATCCAACCAGTCCTGATCGATCGGACCCGCAAACCGGCTATGGGGTTCTTTTGTCATGGCGCGTTCCTCCCGCCCCGACCATGGCACGAAGCCCCCGGCCGGTCACGCGCCTCACCAGAGCGTCGTCCCTCCATAAGCGTCAAACGCCGCGGCATCGGTCACGATCGTCAAACCCCGTTGCAGGTCCGTAGCGATCAGCATCCGGTCCATCGGGTCCTTGTGATGCATCGGCAAATCATCTGCCCGCTCCGCGGCATCCCAACCCAGCGGCAGCGGACGATAACCAACCGTTCGCAGCCATGCCGAAAGGCTGCCCTGAAACCCAGGCCGCACCAGCGCGCCAAACGCAACCTTGCGGGTGATTTCCCAGACGATGATGGACGAAACAAACACGTCACCTGAAGCCATTGCCGTCATGTTGGCCTCACTCATCATCTGCCCGCCGTAACCGTGAAAGACGATGATCACGCAGGCGTCGGCCAGCAGGCTCAAACTGGCCAGCCTTCCTCCCGCGCTCCCTCATCCGTCATCGGGGCGAACACCGACCTATCGTAACTGCCACCCCACCCCCGTCCTTGCCGTACCGAACAACCGCGCGAGGCGCCCCAAAAAAAATCCGCGCCACCGGTTGACCATGGCGCGTGGTGGTGATCTCAGCACCTTCCTCGGCTTCGTTGACCAGCACTGAAAAGTGGGCCTTTGCGTCAGCCAGCGTAATCATCTTTCCCATGACCAAAAAATCAGTCACTTCCCACCCCGACGTCAAAACTCAAGGCCACCCCATGCACCCACTCTTCGACCCCGCCGACTTCCACCTTCCCCCCGGCATCGCCCACGTTTGTGCGGGCGGCGAAACAGCCGCCCTGCGTGCCCACGACGTCGCGATGCTCCAATACCTCGCCGACAAATCAAGTGGGCTTCCCGGCCGGGACGCCCAGGAAGCCCAGATCGAATCCGCCCGGGCGTCCATTGCCCGTCTGTGGAACGTCACCCCAGGCGACATCGGGTTCGTCTCCAACGTGGCGGAGGGAGTCTCAATCGTCGCAGAAAGCCTCGACTGGAACGAAGGCGATTCCATCGCCATCGACGCCATGGAATACCCCTCCGTCGTCGGCCCCATCGCCCTGCGCCGCAACCCCACGATCCGCCTCAACCAGGCCCGTGGCGACCTGACCCAGGCCATCACCCCCGGCACGAGAATCATTGCCGCCAGCTACGTCTCCTACCTGACCGGAGAGCGCACCGACCTCCACGCCCTCCGCCGCCTCGCCGACCATTCCGGCGCCCTTCTCGTCATCGATTTCACCCAAGCTTCCGGCTACCTTCCCATCGAAGCATCCCTGGCCGACTTCGCCTTCTCCGCCTGCTACAAATGGATGCTCGGCATCACCGGTGTCGCCATCGCCTACTGGAACCGGACCCGCCAACCAGACTGGTCACCAAGGTCCGCCGGCTGGCATTCTTTCGAACCGGGAACCCGAGGCTACGACACCATCCCGTCCCTGAAACAAGACGCCATGCGATTCACCCGGGGCAACCCCGCCCACTGCCCGATCTACGTCCTGAACGGCGCCCTGTCGTATCTGTCGCATTACGAGCCAATAACGATCCGGCACCACGTCCAGGCCCTGACGACGGACCTGTTGCAACGCCTGCGGCACCTGCGGATCCCCGTCACCACGCCGGCCGATCCCGCCCGTCACGGTGCCAGCGTCTGCATCCCCTCATTCAGGGCCAGTCAGATCGTCTCCGAAATGCACGAACAGGGCGTCTACGCCTGGAACGGCCAGGGCCGGATCCGCATCAGCTTCCACGGCTACAACAGCCCCGGCGACGTCGACCGGGTCGTCGCAGCCCTTCGCACCACCCGAATCTAGTTGCTGACCTCGATCGCCACCCGCCGAGACTCCTGCGCCGAACCGGCGAATGGCACCGCGCCCGTCCCGTTCTGGCTGATGATGTCAGCCGGCACACCCGCCGCCGTCAGCCCATCGACAACCACCTGAGCCCGCAATTCCGACAACAGAACGTTAGCCTTCTGGCTGCCGGTCGGATCGGCATAGCCGACCACCTTTACGCTCTTGGTGTGGTGCGTCTTCACCCAGTCGGCGGCCGTCGTAATCACCTGCTGCCCCTGGTCATCGATGCCCGCGGACCAGAGCTGAAAGAACACCAGAAACGCAGGCTGCTGCGCCCGCGCCCCCGGTGAGGCAACAAGAAGGCCAGCGATCACGACGAAAGAGGCGAGCAGGCGCATGCGAAAAATCCTGATTATCAACGAACTTCATTGTGCCGGAACGACCCGGCCATCGTCAACGAGGGGGCACGCGTAGCTACGGAACAACCACCCCAGGCCCCTCCAGCATCGTCACCAGACCGCTCACCGTATTCCTGGTAACCTGCACCGCCACCTTGCTCTCATTGCGCACGAATACCGTCGGCACCGCCAGGTCATTGCGGAACCAGTTGTCCCGGACCACCAGCGACTCCGTCGGATTTCGCACCCCCTCAAATCCTATCGCTATCGCAACGCTCGGATTCCCGCTGTTCGGCCCCTTCTCCAGAACATTACGCTCTACCAGCAGGTTGCCTCCTTCCGGCGCCTCGATCAGATAGCTGGATGTCCCGGTCGGTCCGTCTTCGATCCGGCTGTCCCGCACGATCGTCGATAGCGCCCGCGACTTGATGTGATGCGCCGTCCTGGTGTCAAGGAATACGCACCGCTCCACATCCAGCAACCGGATCGCCGCCCCCACATACAGCCCGTGCGCGCACGCGAAGACGCATGCCCCATTGCCCACGAACTCGCTGTCCAGGACCCGCACCGTGCTCTTCGCTGACCCCCCGGACAGGATGCCGTTCTCATTGTGCAGGAACCGGCTGTCCCTGACCGTCAGGTTGTCCCCCAGCATCTTGATCCCGGCGCCATTGCGCCCCGGCACCGTCGCCTCGGCGAAGGTGATCCCCTGCACCGTCACCGCATTGCCGAACACCACGAAGATGCCCTGATCCAGGCAGGTCTTGCCCGACAGCACCACGCCCGGCCCCGCCGCCTCGATCAACAGGCCCGAGGTCCGCCAGACCGCGCAATCGGCATAAACCCCCGGATCGATCCGCACGATGTCGCCCGTCACCGCCACCGCCGCCGCCTGATGCGGCAACCTGAACACCCGCGTAGGCCCGACCAGTATCACCTTGGCCAAGGCCGGCGAAATTGCCGCCAGAAACAGCGAAAAGATTGCGGCGACAAAAGGGACTGGGCTATGCCGCGCGCGGATCATCGTCGGCCATTCGGCGCAAACGTATAGGATCAGTCAAGGTGCGGCCAACAACCGAACAGCCGCGGAATGGCGCAACCCCCCCGACGGTCGCCCACATCTTCCCCACCTTCGCCGTCGGGGGCGCCCAGGTCCGCTTCGCTGCCATTGCCAACCATTTCGGACCCGCCTTCCGCCACATCGTCGTCGCCCTCGACGGCAACCTGACCTGCCGCGAACGCCTTGACCCCGCCCTCGACGCCACCTTCCCCCGGGTCGAGGCCCGCAAGAACGCCATGCTCGACAACACCTGGCGCTTCCGCGGCCTGCTCCGCCAGTGGCGCCCCGATGTGCTGGTCACCTGCAACTGGGGCGCCATCGAGTTCGCCCTCGCCAACTTCATCCCCGTCACCCGCCACCTGCACGTCGTCGATGGCTTCGGGCCGGAGGAACGCACCACCCAGATCCCCCGCCGCATCTGGATGCGCCGCCTCGCCCTCGGCCGAACCCCGGTCGTCCTGCCGTCCCGCAACCTCGTCCGCATCGCCACGGACGTCTGGAAACTTCCGCCGGGACTGATCCGCTACGTCCCCAACGGAGTCGACCTCAACCGCTTCGCCGCACCGGCAGTTCGCGACAGACCGGAACCCGTCATCGGCACCATCGCCGCCCTGCGGCAGGAGAAGAATCTCTCGCGCCTGCTGCACGCCTTCGCGCAGGTCCACGCCATCACCCCCTGCCGCCTCCTCATCGTCGGCGATGGCCCCGAACGCTCGGCCCTGACTGACATCGCAACAAGACTCGGCATCGCCGGCCGCGTGGAATTCGCCGGCCACCGCCAGGACACCCCGGACTTCTACGCCCGCTTCGACATCTTCGCGCTGTCGTCCGACACCGAACAGATGCCGCTTTCGGTGATCGAGGCCATGGCCAGCGGCCTGCCGGTCGTCTCGACCGACGTCGGCGACATCCGCACAATGGTCGCTGAAGAGAACGTCCCCTTCATCACGCCCCTGGACGACACCCCCATGGCCCAGGCGCTGCAAACCCTGCTCACGAAGCCGCAACTGCGCCAGAGCATCGGGCAGGCAAACCGCGCCAAGGCCCGCCGCGACTTCGACCAGGCCACCATGTTCGCCAGCCACGGCGCTCTATGGCGTGGCGTCCAACCCGCCCCCCACGACAATCGTCACATGAACCTCATGACGCCCGCCCGATGACGTCCGCGACGTGACCACTGTCCGGGTCAGCAAGGTCACCGACTTCGCGGCCCTCGGCGCCCGCTGGCGCGACCTCGAACAGCGCGCACAGGCATCCTTCTTCCAGACGTGGTCCTGGACCGGCTGCCTGGCGGCCGAACGCTTCACCGACCCGGTCCTCGTCGAGGCCACCGACGCCGGTCGCACCGTCGCCCTCGCGTTGTTCAACCGCCGCCGAGGCAATTTGTATCTGGGTGAAAGCGGCGATCCCGCGCTGGACTGCCCCTACATCGAGCATAACGGCGTCCTGGCCGAATTCGGCCGTAGCGAGGAACTGACCCACGACTGCCTCGCCGCGGTCGCCCAGTCGAGCGTCCTTGTCCTGTCCGGCATCGACGAGCCCACCCTGCGCGTGATCCGCCGCCTCGCGGGCCAGATCTGGATTGCCAAACGCGATGATTTGCCGTTCCTGGATCTGACCGCCATCCGGCAATCGGGCAGCGGCTATCTGGCGACCCGCAGCGCCAACACCCGCCATCAGATCCGCCAGTCGGATCGCTTCTACGCCAGCCTCGGTCCACTGACCATCCGCCGGCCCGCCACCCTGGCCGAGGCCCATGCCACGCTCGACACCCTGGCGGTCCTGCATCAGGCGACCTGGACCGCCCGCGGCAAGCCCGGCAGCTTCGCCCAACCCTTCTTCGCCCGCTTCCACCACGCGCTGATCGACATCGCCTTTCCCCGCGACGAGATCGACCTGCTGACCCTGGCCGCCGGCGAGACGACCGTCGGCGTCCTCTACAACCTGCGCGACGGGACTGGCATCCGAGCGTATCAGAGCGGTTTCGACTATCGGGCGGCTGGACAGCGAGGAAAACCCGGCCTGGCCTGCCACCATGCGGCGATTCAGCGTGCCCTGGCGCAGCCTGTCGCGGTTTACGATTTCCTTGCCGGCGACGCCCGCTACAAGCGCAGCCTTGCCAGCCGGTCCACCCCGCAATACTGGATTGAGGCTGGCCCCGCCTGGTCGCCCGGACTGCTCGTTCGCCGCCTGAAAGCCAGGCTTGCAGGAAGGGGGAACGCAGTCGCCTGACCCGAACGACCTTCCCCGGATCGGCGGCG
Source organism: uncultured Pseudomonadota bacterium (assembly GCA_963819005.1). Taxonomy (GTDB): domain Bacteria; phylum Pseudomonadota; class Alphaproteobacteria; order Acetobacterales; family Acetobacteraceae; genus Rhodopila. The sequence continues at coordinate 113,927 of CAWFUL010000014.1, read as the reverse complement.
TGACGATGGAACGCCGCCGTGCATATCGATCTGCGTCCCCGGCCGCCTTGGTTCTCCGGCGGAACTGTCCGATAGCGAAAATTCCTTGTTTGGCTTATTCAACGGCTCCGGCCGCAACCTCATCTATATAGCCATGTCCCTCCCGAAGCCGACCATGATGACCGGCAAGCCCGCCCCGTGACTTTCATGAATGCGACTTTCATGAGAGTGACCGCCGGCTCGCTCGTTGCGTTGCTGCAGCTCAGCGTTCCCGGTCTTGCCGAACCCACGCTGGGCACACTGTCGCCGGAAGATAATGGCAACGGTCGCCTGGAAGGATTCACCTTCCGCTGGGCGACAGCCGGCGTGACTACCACTGTCAATCCGGACACGCTGGAGGCGGATGCCGCCGCGGTGCTCTTTTCCGGCAAGGAGTTCCTCGGCATCGAGGCCCTGCATGACCGCGGTTACAGGTCCCTTGGCACCGTCGCCGACGTGATGTCGGGTGACGCCGTCCCGGCGTACCCGGACGGCGGCAGCGTGGCCAGCAGTTCCGCCTTCGTCGCGACCGCGGATGATGACAACACGCAGAACGCCGCCAGCGCTGTGCCGCCATCCCCCGGCGATCCCGCTCGTGCCGCTGCCGTCTCCGTTGTCGTGCCCCCGCCGCCCGATGCGGCTTCCGGCCCAGCCGACGGCCGCAAAGCCATCATCGCCCCAGCCGCGTCCCTCTGGAGTCATCAGTCCGATCGTCCGGCGGCAGTCAGCCCGATGACACCTGCTTCCGGCCGGGCCGGACCCGCACGGATCGGCCCCTCACCGGCTGGCCCCTCACAGGTTGGCCGCCCATCGGCTGGCCCCAAATCTGCCGGTCCCGCATCGGTTGGTCCCGCATCGAACCATGAGCCGCCATCTCCCATCCAGCACGCGTCAACCAGCGTGTTTGCAAACCGATCCGCCGCCAAGAGGCTCGACCCAGACGCTGTCAGACATTGGCTCCTGGCGGACCTTGTTGCGCGTAATCAGGCCTTCGCTCCCAGCGGCTCGACGCCCTCTCAGCCATCGGTCGAGGACTTCCCGCTGGCCGGCTCCCCGGTGCCCGATCCGGCACCTCCCGCGGTCGGGGCAGCGGATTCGGATCCCGGAGCCGGCTCGGTCGTTGTCCTGCCGGTGACGCCATTTCCAACACTCGACACGGCTCTCGATGCCAATGTCCGGGTCTATGCCAATCCAAACACCGGCACCGCGATGGTCGATCGCCTGTGGATGGCGCTGGAGGCGCTGCGAAAGTTGACCGTGCCGGAAATTATTTCCATCGGGCTTGCCGCGTCTGGCCTGGTCGGGCTTGCCGCGGTCTGGCGTCACCGGCGCAGACGCGAGGCCCTGGCCTACCGAACCGATCCATAGCCTGCCAGCCTGCTGCCTATCACCCTGTCGCCTGGCGTAACCTGGCAAGCCCGCGTCCGCCCACGTGCCGCAGCAACGCGGTCAAGCCGGCCGGCTTCAAGGGGTTGACCAGCAGCAGCCCGATCCGCTGGCGCCGCCGCGCCGCCCAGCCCTGCTTGTAGTCGTCGTCGCCGCGCCCGAAGTCGATCTCCGTCACATGCTCCCGGTCCAGCAAGTGCCGCAGCATCATCGCGGTCAGCACGGTGCCCGGCGAGTGCGCCTTGAACGCCTCGTCATGCGCCAGTTTCAGCACCGTTGCGTGGCCACCCTCTTGCGCCCAGACCTGCACCGCGACCGGCGTGGTGCCGATCGACCAGGTGCCGAAGCGCAATAATCCGGCCATGGCCATCGCCCGCATCAGCGCCACATTGAACCTTGGATATGGTTCAGCGTCCTTCCAGCTTCGCGCATAAACCGCCTCGAACAACCCCGCTGCTTCATCCATGTCTCCCGGCTGCGACAACAGAGAGAACCTGGCGGCCGGGAGCTTCCCGGCTCGGCGCAAGCGGCGGCGGATGGTCTCGCGCAACGCCCCTGGACGCCGGTCGAGGTAGCCGGCCCAGTCCAGCCCGGCGACATCCTCGTGCCAGTTGCCGAAATGATCGAACCGCAGCACGCGCAGTCCGGCCTGCCGCGCGCCGGCTTCCAGGGCGGGCAGCCCGTCCCACTCGGCTGGCAGCGCATCCAGTCTTGTTACGCCGTGCGGGCGGCAGGCGATCGCGAAAGCCCGCATTGCCGCCACGCGCGCCATCTGGTCCAGGTCGCCGGCGAACAGCGGCGAATAGCGGCAAGTATACGGCGTGGTCAGGCTTTCCAGCGACCGCCCGGTGCGCGCCATCGGCGCCAGAGCCACGGCCCTGCCATCGCATCGGCACACCATGAACGCCGCTGCGGCGCCATCCGGCATGGCGTCCGACAGCACGACATCCCACCACGCCCGGCTATCGAACAGCGAGCAGGCCTCGCCCAGCAGCGCGGCGGCGTCCGCGGGCAACGCCGCGGTCGTGGCGAACGTCTGGACCGATACCTCGATCCACGCGTCAGCGGAGCTTGTACCACGCATAGCCGATCCATTCGTGCAGCGCGTAGTAGGCCGTTTGCCAGGCGTTCGCTTGCGGCAGGAAGTCGCCGAACAGTGGCGCCAGCGGCTCGAACAACGGCGTCGGCGCAGCGGTCACAGTCAGTCCCGTGCCTTCGAATGACAGCAGCGCGCGCCGCATGTGCCAGGAGCTGGTCACGACATACACCGAATCGATGCCGGCAGCGTGCAGGATGGCCGCGCTGAACCTGGCGTTTTCCCAGGTGTCGCGCGACTGATCCTCGACCCAGCGGACCGGCAGGTGGAAGTCGTTGCGAAGGCTGTCGGCCATCACCCGCGCGACCGGTGGCTCGTCCGGCTGGATTAGTCCGCCCGACACAAGGACCGGGAGGCCGGTCCGCCCCGCCAGTTCGGCCGCGGTGCGCAGCCGGTCCAGTGTCAACAGGCCGGGCCGGGCGCCATGGGGTTCGGAGTGGGTTCGGATGATCTCGGCGCCAAGGACGATGATGGCGCCGGGCGGATGGCCGGCCGGCGGGGTCGTCGGCAGGTTGGTCTCGAGCGCCAGCAGCATGTTCTGCGACACCACCGGCATCGCCAGCAGATAGAGTCCGGCGACGCCGGCCCAGACGATGATCCGGCCTGGACGCCAGCCGCGCCGGCTGAGCAGCATCCCGAAGACAAGCAGGGTCAGCAAGCCGGTCGGCGGCATCGCCAAACTCAGCAGGAGACCCTTAAGCATCATGCCAGAGAGGGAACGGCCGGCTCATGTTGCGGCAGCCAGATTGTTCTTTCGGGCTGGTTTCCCGCGGCTGGCCCGAGCAGAATCAAAGGTGCTGGACGGAGCTGTGTAGGTAGGTTTTGTTGCGTTCAGGTCGTTTGGCCGGGTGGCAGCGAGCCATGCGAGGACCTCGGCCAGCCCTTCCCGCAGACACGTGCGCTTCGGCAAGCCCAGGACCCGATCGCCGTTGGCCGGAATACCAAGGGAGTGCCGGATCTCCCCCGCTCGGGGCTGGTTGGCTTCGATCCGGAGCTTCTGGTGGGCGAGGCCGGCGATCAGGCGGGCCAGTTCCTCCACTGATGTCGGGATGCCGGTGCAGATATTGAACACCGGCGCATCGGCCGGCTTCAGGGCCATTGCGGCGAGCATGGCGGCGACGACATCGGCGACATACACAAAGTCCCGTGTCTGCTGGCCATCGCCGTAGATGCTGACCGGCCGGCCCGCGGCGATTCGTTCGGCGAAGATGGAGATGACGCCCGAATAAGGCGAGTCCGGGTCCTGGCGCGGGCCGTAGACATTGAAGAACCGCAGCCCCACGGTGGGAATCCCGTGCACATGGCTGGCTGTCCGGGCATGCAGCTCGCAGCCGTATTTGTCTGCGCCGTAGGCGGACAACGGACGGCATGGTTCGGTCTCGGCAATCGGCACCGTCGCGGCGTCGCCGTAGACCGCCGCCGAGGAGGCATAGACCACGGGGATGCGGCTGCCCTGCCGGCGGATCGCATCGAGCACCGTGACCGTCCCGGTCAGGTTGGTTCGATGGGTGCCGAGCCAGTCGGTCGTTGCCTTCTCGACCGACGCGATCGCGGCGAGGTGGAAGCAGCCGTCCACGCCGTCCATCGCCGCGGCGACGTCGTCGGGGTCGGCAACGTCACCCCGTATCAGCGTCACACCAGGCGGCAGGTTGGCCGCATCCCCGGTGGACAGGTCGTCGAGCACGCGCACCGTGTCGCCTCGCGCGGCCAGGGCATCGCACAAATGCGAGCCGATGAAGCCCGCGCCGCCGGTCACGAGCCAAACGCTCATTTGATTCTGGCAGGGGCGAGAGCGGTTGTGTCAGGCGTGGGGGCGCAGCACCTGCCGCAGCACCGATCCGTCTGATAGACGGTCAAAGCCTTCGTTAATGTCATCAAAGGTAATGTACCCCGAACGTAATCGTTGCACCGGAAGTTTGCCACGTCGATAGAGCGCGATGAAGCGCGGAATATCACGTTTCGGAACGCAACTGCCCATATAACTGCCCATGATGCTCTTCCCGTCACTGACCAGGGCGGCATGCAGGTAGGAGAACTGGGCGTTCGAAGCTGGCAGGCCGGCGCTGACTACCGCTCCACCCCGGGCGGCGATGGCATAAGCGAGGTTCATGGCGGGGATCGAGCCGGCGGTCTCGATCACATAATCCAGGCCGCCGCCGGTGGCGTCCCTGATTTGCTGAACCACATCGGCGTTGCCGGCCAGGAACGTGTCGGTGGCGCCGAGTTCGGTGGCCAGCTTCAGCTTGTCGGCGTTGAGGTCGACCGCGACGATGCGTTCGGCGCCCGCTACCACGCCGCCGAGAAGGGCGTTCATGCCGACACCGCCAAGGCCGACGACCGCCATCTGGCCGCCGGGCGGAACCTGTGCCGTGTTCAGCACGGCGCCGACGCCGGTCACCACGGCGCAGCCGAATATCGCCGCATCCTCCAGTGGAACGTCGTCGGGGATCTTGATAAGGGCGTTCTGCGAGACGACGGCATACTGGGCGAACACCGACAGGCCGCTGTAGTGGTAGATCGGCTCGCCGTTCAGCGACAGGCGCCTCGCGCCGGAGATCAAGGTGCCGTCGGTGCGGGACTTGTTGGAGCTTAGGCAGAGGTTCGGCCGGCCGCCGTTGCAATAGCGGCAGTCGTTGCAACTGGTGACGAAGACGCTGATGACGTGGTCACCCGGTTTCAGGGACGTCACGCCTGGGCCGACTTCCTCGACGATGCCGGCCGCCTCGTGGCCGGGGATGGTCGGCAACTTGCGCGGGCGCAGGTTCTCGATGGTCGAGAGATCGGAGTGGCAGAGGCCGGCGCCGATGATCTTGTACAGCACCTCGCCGGGGCCGGGTGGATCGAGGTCGACGGTCTCGATCGTCATCGGGCGGCTGGCGGCGTAGGGGCGGGGCTTGCCCTGTTCGCGCAGGACGGCGGCTTTCATCCTCATGGCATGCCCCCGGAGAGGTTTGGGTCGGACATGGCAGCTATAGGCGGCCGCGGGAGATTTGTCATTTGGCTTTGGCGGGTGGCGCAAGGCGGCAGTCGGCCGGCACGTCGCCGGTGTAGCGGGTCCAGGACTCGGTCCGGCCGAGGAGCGCGAAGCCCAGGTAGCCGCGCAGCGCCAGGTGACCGTTGGGCTCGAGCCACAGCTCCACGCCGTATGTCTTGCCGTTGCGCGGGTCGAGGATATGGCCGGTCCATAGATCGGGTTTGGTCTCGGTAGCGTCGCTGATCAGTTCCAGGCCGCACTGCGAGGCGCCATCGTAGTCCGTCGGTGTCGGATCGGTGGGGCGATCCAGCACGATCCCGACGATGCGAGCGCAGATTTTGCTGCCGCACTGGTTGACGGCGATGACGCCGCCGCCGTCCTGGGTTCGCCAGAGTCCGACCACAGGTGGGTCATGCCGGTCGGCCGCCGCCTTCCCCATTAAGGACAGGAAAGTCGCCAGCAGCAGAAGAATGCGGCGCGTCATGCCGGCGATGCGTCGCCCTCGGTCAGCATCTTGCTGTCGATGAGCGTCACGCCGAGACTGGTCAGACGGTCATGGGTCGTGTCCATCGTGGTGCGTCCATCCGGGGTGGGCAGGCCGATGCCGCGGCAGGCATCCTGGATGACGAAGACCTGGTAGCCGAGACGGACGGCGTCCTCGGCGGACCAGGCGACGCAGAAGTCGGTGGCCAGGCCGCACAGGAACAGCCGCGAAAAGCCCCGCTGGCGGAGCCATCCGTCGAGGCCGGTCGGGGTGCGGCGGTCGTTTTCAAAGAAGGTGGAATAGCTGTCGAGGCTGGGATCGAAGCCTTTGCGAATGACGACTTCGATCCGGGATTGGTCGATGTCGCGATGGAGCGCGGCGTTCGGAGTGCCGGCAATGGCGTGATCGGGCCAGAGGACCTGGGTGCCGTACGGAAGCTCAATCGTGTCGTAGGGCTGTTTCCCGGGATGCTGGCTGGCGAACGAGGTGTGGTTGGCGGGGTGCCAGTCCTGGGTTGCGAAGGCGTGGCGGAACCGCGTGAGCAGGCGATTGACGGCCGGAACCACCTGGTCGCCACCGGTAACCGGCAGCTCGCCGGCGGGCATGAAGGTCGGCTGAACATCGACCAGACCAAGAATGTCACGGGTTGTGTCGATTTGCATACATACTCTCCCTGTTCAGCGACGATCGGTCCGGGTAAGTGTTCCTCATTATGAGACTATCAGGAGTTGAGGCCATGCGCCTGTCATCTTTTCCTTTCCGCGTATCGCTTTTGGGGGTGGGCCTGCTGGGCTTGTCTTTGTCTTATGGCAATGCTGCCACATTTCGATGGGCCAATGATGGCGATGTGAACGCCATGGACCCGGCGACACGGCAGGAGACGGTGCAACTGTCGTTCCTGTCCAACATCTACGAACCTTTGGTGCGGCGGAACCGCGACCTGGGCCTGGAGCCGGCGCTGGCGGTGTCGTGGGAGCAAACCAGCCCCACGGTCTGGCGGTTTCATCTGCGGCCGGGTGTGAAGTGGCAGGATGGCTCGCCGTTCACGGCCGACGATGTGCTGTTCACGCTGAAGCGGCTGCAGTCGAAGAATTCCTCGATGCGGGCACTGGGGTCGGTGGTGAAGGAGGGGCGCAAGATCGACGACCTGACCGTTGATCTGGAGACTGTTTTGCCTGATCCGATATTCCTGCAGGAGCAGACCAACCTGCTGATCATGTCGAAGGCATGGTGCGAGGCGCATGGATCGGCGGAGCCGGTGACGATTGGCGAAGGCGACAACTACGCGCTGCACAACGCGATGGGGACGGGGCCGTACAAGCTGGTTTCGCGCGAGCCGGACCGGCGGACTGTGGTGGAGAAGAACCCAGGCTGGTGGGACAAGTTACAGGGCAACGCGGATCGGGTGGAGTTCGACGTGATTGCCTCGGCGCCGACGCGGGTCGCCGCATTGCTGTCGGGGGAGGTGGACATGATCTACACCGTCCCGCCGCAGGATATTGCTCGGATCAAGCAGACGGCGGGGTTGAAGATCCTGCAGACGCCGGAACTGCGGACGATCTTCCTGGGGTTCAACCAGACGCGGCCCGAGCTGCCGTCTTCCGACGTGAAGGGGAAGAACCCGTTCAAGGATCAGCGGGTGCGCGAGGCGGTGGCGCTGGCAATCGATGAGCCGATCATCGCCAACAAGGTGATGCTGGGGCTGGCGCATCCGAGCTTCGAGATGTGGGGGCCGGGGGTGAACGGGTACGACGCGGCGCTGGATGTGCGGCCAAAGCCCGATCCGGCAAAGGCCAAGCAATTGCTGGCGGATGCGGGGTACCCGAACGGGTTCAAGGTCGGTCTGGACTGTCCGAACGACCGGTATGTGATGGATGAGCAGATCTGCACGGCCATTGTCCCGATGCTGGCTCGGGTGGGGATCAAGGTCGATCTTAACGCGCAGACCAAGACGAAGTTCTTTACCAAGATCCTGGCGCCGAACTATGATACCGACTTTTATATGCTGGGTTGGACGCCGGCGACTTATGACGCCCACAATGTGCTCTATACTCTGTTGGGCACGCGAAACGGGAAGCGGGGCGAGGTCAATGTCGGGGGGTATTCAAACCCGGAGCTTGACGCGTTGACCGAGAAGATCGGGGTGGAGACGGATCAGGCGAAGCGCGATGCCATGATCAAGCAGACGATTTAGATCATCCAGAAGGATGTCGCCTCATTGCCGCTGCATCAGCAGGTGATTGTCTGGGCGGCGAAGAGCAATATCGAAATGGCGCAGCCGGCGGACAATTTCCTGCCGTACAGGTATGTGACGGTGAAGTAGGGGCGTCTCGCTTTTAGCCGGCGACCTGCGGCTCCGCCGGCCTAGGCGGTTGAGCGGGCAGGATCGTCGGTGTGGCGCTGTCTTTGTGTCGTGTGGATGTGATCACGATGGCGCTGGTGGGCGCGATCCATCTGATGGTGGACAGCAGTCCAGGCTTTCTGCGGGGCCGGGGCGGGCTGGGCCCCTGGCGGCGCGAGGTGCCTGGCTTGGATGACGGGGTCGGCCACCGGGCGTGACAGGGGCGGCTCGGGCTGGGCTGGCGCTTCGGTTGAGGCAGGAATGGCTGAGGCTGTGTCCGGTTCGGGCGTGGTTGCTTGGGGTGTGGCTGCTTCAGCCTGCTGGGCGGCAACTTCGGCGACGAATTGTTCGTAGGCCTGACGGATGGTCCGGTCCATGTGGGACTCGACTGGCGCGGGCGTCGGCGGGTTGTTTCCCAGCATGGCGTTCACGACGGCGGGGTCGCCCTTGCTGCGGAACTTGCGGCGCTGTTCCAGCAGCGTTTCGGTCCGGCAGGCAATGCGGCTGGCGGCGATGGCCTGGCCGACGAGGCGCAATTTCATCGCCGGCGTGACGCCCGGTGCCGCGGCATCGTGCAGCAGATCGAGCGAGGCCATCTGGAACGAGACGACATCGCCGGCCGCGAGAACATCGGCATCGGTTTCCGGGACGAAGGATCGCAGCGATCGGACGGCCGTGGTGTGGGCGGCTTTCGGATCGACCCCGGATTCGATGAGGAGGCGGGTCAGGCGGCTGCAGACATGGAGGATCATCGGGCAGCGCGGGTCGACGGCGAGTTCCGCCGCGGTTAGGGGCGTCATGGGGTTGGTTCTCGGCTGAACTCGAAGCAGTTGAAGTTCTTGTTTTGTTCTATAACGCGGAGTTGTTATTGACGCAAGGGAAATCTCGGGTGGCCGGCCACGGCTTCGCGGGGCCGGCCGGAGCGGGTCACACGGTTTGCAGGATTGCTTCCTGGATGGTTTCGGGGGTCAGTTCCTGGCGCCAATCGGCGGCGCGTGGAAGGACCTGCTCGTTTGCGCGCAGGCTGTAGTAGCTGGTGTTGGCGCCGTCGGGGGTGCCGCCGGCCTGGACTGTGGTGATCGCCTGACGGAGCAGCTTGCGCGCCTGGATGATGGCTTTGTCCGCCGGCCCGAGATGTTCCTTGGAACGATCGACTATCCTGCCCATGCTTTCCTGCAGCGCGCGGTCCTGGGCGTTGATGCCGTCAATGCCGGAGAAGGTCTCGGTCTTTTGGACGTGGCGATCGAGGCCGTAATCGTTCATGCGATTGGCTTTGGAGCGGAACGTTCTCTGGTCGACGTGGAGCGGGCCATTGCCGAGGTTGGTTTCGAGCTTGTCTTCCTCCGTCAGCGGGCCGTCGGGGCAATAGTTCCAGTTGTAGACCATGCAGCTTTCGTCATCCATCGGCACCCAGATGTGGCCGGCGTCCACCGGCAGGCCGCTATCGGATTTCGATGGCCGGATCTGATGGAACGGCAGGATGAAGTGGTAGACGCGGATGTGGACCTGATCGTCCCCGAGGGGGCGGATGCCGGCATACTGGTAGCCGTAACCGGTGATATCGACGACGAGGTTGGGGGCGCGGCCGCGCACGAATGGGTTGGATGGCTTGATGCCGCCGCGTTTGGAGTTGTCGGTCAGCAGGCGGTGCAGGATCGGGGCGTGGGAGGTGTCGATGCCGCCTTCAAGCGCCTGGAGCCAGTTGCATTCCTGGATGACCTTGGTGACGTGGCGGTTTGGTTCGGGGGCCTGGGTCCAGGCGAATTTCGGCGGCGGCGGGGTGTGTTCGGCGGGGCCGAGATAGGCCCAGATGATGCCGCCAAGCTCCACGGTGGGATAGGCGGTAGTGTGGACCTTGTGGCTGAAATCGTTCTCCGGCGGTTCGTTCATCATTTCGGTGCAGTTGCCGTCGGTGTCGAATTTCCAGCCGTGGTAGATGCAGCGCAGGCCACAGTCCTCATTACGGCCGAAGTAGAGGGAGACGCGGCGGTGCGGGCAGTATTCGTCCAGGAGGCCGATGCGGTTGTTGCTGTCACGGAATGCAACGAGATCCTCGCCGAGGAGTTTGACGCGGACCGGCGGGGCGTCGGGTTCGGGAATTTCGTGGGAGAGCAGGGCAGGGAGCCAGTAGCGGCGCATGGTGTTGCCCATGGGCGTGCCGGGACCGACGCGGGTGATAAGCTGGTTTTCTTCGTGGGATAGCATCGGAGTCTCCTTTCAGATCTGTCAGTAGGCCAGGGGTTGGTCGATAACGGGCACCCAGCGGCCGTTCTGAACGACGGTCAGGAAGGCCTTGGTGGAGCCGTGGTGCTGGTTGGGGCCGAACGAGTAGTGGTTGCCGTAGATGTCGGTGAAGTCGTGCAGGCTTTCCATGGCGGTGACGAGGCTGTCGACGGTCAGACCGCGCCCGGCGCGCTTAAGTGCCTCAAGGGCGATCTCGGCGCAGGTTACGCCGGTCTGGCCGATATAGTTGATATCGAAACCATATTTCGCCTTGTAGCGGGCCATCAGGTCGCGGACTTGCGGGCGCGGATCATCGGGATAGACGTAGAGGGTTGGGGTCATGGAGTAGAAACCCTCACCGATGCCGCCGGGTGCCGTGGCGATGGCGGTGTCGTAGGACGCAGCCTGGCCGACGAGATCAACGTTCCAGCCGGCTTTCTTGACGGTAGACAGGATCATGGTGGTGTCGCGGACGATGGTGCCGAGGGCGATAAGGTCACAGTTGGCGTCGCGCAGTTTCGTTACGGCGGCGGTGAAGTCGGTGTCGGTGGGCTTGTGCGCGGTGGCGGCGGCCAGTTTCTGGTGTTCTGCGTCGAGCTGCATCGTGACCCCGGCGAGGACGTCCTTGCCGAAGTCGGTATCCTGATACATGATGCAAACGACTTTCTTGCCACGCTGTTCAACGAAATATTTGATGCCGGCGCGCATCTGGTCGACGTAGGACGAGGTCTGGCTGAATTTCAGGTGGTTGAAGGGTTCATACATGGACCTCGCCGCCGTCAGCGGCAGAAGCTTGGGCACGTTCTTTTCCAGCGCCATGGGCCAGGTGGCGTTGTTCATGGGCGTGCCGCCGTCCTGAAGGGTCATGAAAACCTTGTCGCTGTTCAGGAGCTTGTTCATGGCCTGGACGGCGCGGGGGACCTGGTACTGCGAATCCTCGACGATGTAGCGGATCTTGCGGCCGTTGATGCCGCCCTTTTCGTTGACCTCGTCAAACAACAAGCGGATGGCGTTGGCGTTGTTGACGCCCTGGATCGCGGTGACGCCGGACAGGTCGGTGTCCGTGCCGATGACGATTTCGGTGTCGGTGACGCCCTGGGTGGCTTCGGCGGCGGTTGCTGTCAGACTGGTCATGGCGATGACCGCTGCCGCGAGCAGCGCATTGATTTTGGCCATTTTCTTTGTCTCCCTGTAGGCTTTTGCCGGTCTTTTCCGTTTGCCGGTCAGGAAGGGTGGGCAGGGTTTTACGGGGTGGTCAACTGGGGGTGGTCATTGGCTGACAGACAGCGTATCTCGACGGTGCCGTATTCGGTATGAGAAGAGCCAACCGCGAGACATCATGCCTGATCATCGACCGCCTAGTGACGACGACGTGACGCTGCCGGTCTCGGCGCGGATCCGAACGCGGATTTTGCGCGCGGGACGGCGGTTCAATGCGAACGATAATATCGCGGCGTTCCTGCGGCCAGGAGAGCTTGATCTGCTGCTGGAGGAGGTGGCGGGCAAGATGCAGGGGGTGCTGGAGAGCCTGGTGATCGATACGGAGAGCGATCACAACACGCAGGATACCGCAAAGCGGGTCGCGAAGATGTATCTGCAGGAGGTGTTCCGCGGCCGATACATGGAGGCGCCCCCGGTGACCGAGTTTCCGAATGCGGAGTTCCTGAACGAACTGATGATCGTCGGGCCGATCACGATACGCAGCGCTTGCAGCCATCATTTTTGCCCAATCATGGGTCGGTTGTGGATCGGGTTGATGCCGAATGAGCACTCCAACCTGATCGGCTTGTCGAAGTACCTCGCGGCTGGCGGAATGGATCATGAGCCGGCCGCAGATTCAGGAGGAAGCGATCACGCAGATCGCCGAACTGCTGATGAACAAGGTGACGCCCGACGGGCTGGCGGTCGTGATGGAGGCGGATCATTTTTGCATGCATTGGCGCGGGGTGAAGGAACTCGGCTACCAAGATGGTAAACAGCGTGATGCGTGGGTCGTTTTTGCGGGATGCCGCGCTGCGCCGGGAGTTCCTGTCGCTGATCAACCTGAAGGATTGAGGTGCGGATGCTGGTTCGTTGTCTCTATGCCAGCCGAGCGGCTGGGGCGGTCCGGGTGGATTCGATACTGGAGCAGTCGCACCGGAACAATCCGCCGCGCGGCATTACCGGGTTGTTGTGCTTTGTTGACGATATTTTCGTGCAGGTGCTGGAGGGCGGGCGCGACGCGGTGGGGACGTTGTTCGAGACGATCATGCGGGACGACAGGCACACGTCCGTGCGGGTGCTGAGCTATACCGAGATCTCGGAGCGGCGATTCGGGCACTGGCACATGGGGCAGGTCAATATCGCCAAGGTAAATGCGGCGTTGTTGTTGAAGTATTCGGAACGGCCGGTGCTGGATCCGTTCACGACGCCGGCCGCGGGGGTGTTTGCACTGCTGGAGGAACTGGTGGCGGCTGGGAGCATTGTCAGCCGGGTGGGTTAGGATCAGGCAGCTTTACGTGGCTGTTCCGAGTCCAGGCAGTAAGCCAATCCGGAGTTGGTCGCGGTGATTTCCAGCATTGCCGGTCCCCCGAACGGCAGTTGCAGGACGGCGTCGCCGTTGGTCCAGCGGCGCAGTTCCTTACCGGCATGTTCGGCCGCCCACCAGCCTTGTTCCAACGCGGGATCGTCCAGCGGGATGTCCTGCATTGTGTTTTCGTTCCGGAGTACGACCCGCTCGACGTAGACGCCCAGACGGCGGCGATCCTCGAGCCAGGGGCTGGCGTCGGTGGGCGCGGCGGCGCGCGAGACCAGCCGGACTTCGGTTACCCCGAACGGCATGACGAAGTGATAGCGGCCGCCGGTGGCGTGGACGGGGCGCAGCTGCCGTCCGTTGGCCATGACGGTCAGGTCCGGGTTGTTCGTGGTGTCATGCCTTGGCACCGGGCGGCCGAGTTCCGCGGCGCGGGCGGCGAGCTTCTCCCAGACGGGGCGTACGGCGTCGGCATCCCAGACGAACGGAGCGCAGGAGCCGGCCTCGCGCGCCGGGGTGTCAGCGTCTGCTGTCAGGTCCGGGTGGAGAATGATTGCCTGTGCGGCGTTGGCGAAGAAAGCGCGGTTGCCGGTGTCGAGGTAGCTTTCCGCCGGCAATCCCTCGGCCAGCAGGATGGCGTGGGTCTCCAGTTCGATATGGAAATACTCAACTGACGCCCATCCATGGTGCTGCCGGATGGTGGTGCCGTTCATGAGTTGCCGGGCGCAGATCAGCTTACCGTCCGCGAGTATCCCGTGGTCGGGGGATACGAATAGATCCCGGGCGGGGATGTTCGGGGCGAAGGCGTCGCGTTCGATGAGGATGGGGGCAACCGTTTCGGGGCGTGGATGTGCTGTCAGATCGATCCGCCTGCGCCCGACCCATTTGACTGGACGGGGGATCAGGTGCCCGCCTGTGACGGTGAACACGAGGTCGTCCCTGGCAAGGGTTTCCACGGCCTTTTCCCCCGCGGGCGTGAGGATGCGGGTTCCGGCGGCGTAGCAGACAGACGCGAGAAACACATCTGTTCCGCCGCTGCCGTCGGAGATGGTTTCGACCTTCCAGCCGAGCGGTCCGATGCCGGTGATGCCGGAGAGTTTCAAGGTATCGCCATTGGATAGCGTGACCGTGCCGGTCGTGCCGGTCCCGGTGCCACCGGACGAGACGGTCAGGCTTCCAGTTGGGAGATCGAGAAAATTGGTGGGTGTGGTGGTGGATGATCCGGCGTTGAGACCGGAGACGCTGTAAGTAACGTGGGAATCACTGCCGGAGTCGGTGTACTTGAATTCGCCGGTTGATCCGAGGAAGCTGATCCGAATCGTGCTGCTATAGGTACAAAGCCCCGCTCGTCTCAAAAACCGAGGACGCGCTGTTTGAGATGACAGCCGTGGTGGAGGCGTTCGCAAGTACGCCGGTTACCAGCAACGTTGCGCCATTGGCTTCTAGCACGCCGCTGCCGGAAATGCCTGAAAAATTGACTGTTCCGGTGCCGCCGGTGGTTTCTATTGTCCCGGCCAGGGTGATCGAGGCACTCGTCGCCCCAAAGGACGTTGTACCGGTCAGGTCCACGAGTCCGCTTAATGAGGCGCTGCTGAACGTCAGGCCATCGCCTGCGCCGAGATTTATTATGGTTCCAGACGATGCCGTCAGGCCGCCCGCGGACAGTAGCGCGCTCGCGCTGGTGACGTTGATCGTCCCGGCCTTCAGGAGCGTCGTGCCGGACACTTGCAAATGGTCGCTTGGATCGAATGTCAGCGATGCATTCGCGCTGTTGATGGTCAGCGAATTGAGGGTTTCGGTCGCCTCGTTGTAGGTGACCGTGTACGCTGATCCGGTGGCGTTTATCGTCGCCGTGTCACCGCCGGCGGTGCCGGGGATACCCGTCGGATTCCACAGGTTCGCGGTGCTCCAGTTGCCAGACACCGCACTCAGCCATGTGTATGCAGCCATTACCGATCCGATCTGTAGTCGTGTTCAACGGGGCGCTAATATTACTTAGCTCGGAAACATCTGGTGTCAACAACATGATTGCGCATGTGGCTGCATGTGTCGTTGCATCCGTATGTCGGGACGTTTCAAGAAATTTATCATTGGCTACCAAGGTATGCACTTCGCATGCTTAGCGTCGACACGCTTTAAGCGCAGGAAGCAGACTAAAAGAAAATCAGAATGAATTTTTGTGGATTGATCGCGTCCGATGCCAAGCTAACTGTTACAATATGCGCACTGACGATCGAAGTCGAAAACGGATACCGCAACATATGATTGTATCTCGCCCATATCTCCAATATGCGGCTGTGGTCAGCTAGAGTGTCACCACCTGAACGGGAAACAGGGCGCCTGGATCCTCTACATTTAGTAGATGGTAGACGTTGAAGCGGTAGGCGGGGCCGAGGGAGACCTCTGGCGGGGTGAATGGGAAGGCGACGTTGCCGGCGGTGGATAGCCGGCCGGGGTAGCCGTAGTGGAGCAGGAATTGCTTGCAGGTGCGTACGACCTCGGAGGCGCGTTCGCGTGTGGGGGCGATGCATTCGCCCATGATGAAGACCTCGCCGGGGGATGGTTCGTGTTCGGGGACGACCATGCGGACGCCGTCGATGCCGTAGACGCGGAAGCGTAAGGTGTAGTCCTCGGGCTGGTCCTCGCAGACGAGGTTGCGGACGACGTCGGCGACTTTGGGGAGTAACGATTTGCACTGGGCGATGAAGCGGGGGTCGGCGGAGCCGCACAGTAACACCGCGCGTTCGCCGATCTTCAGGGCGCCTTCCAGCTTGATGGTGGGGGATGTGCTGTCGCGCCAGACGGCGCCGCTGACGCGCGTGCGGCGGTCGTCGACGGCGTTCGTAACGGGCGGCGGCGAGGTCGAGCGAGCCATCGGGTTCGACGACGGTGAAGGGGTCGCTTTGCTCGTACAGGCTGTGGGCGGCGACGGAGGTGGGCGTCGCCGCGCGGTCGGGGTTCATGCTTTCCAGCACGAAGCCGT
Source organism: uncultured Pseudomonadota bacterium (assembly GCA_963819005.1). GTDB lineage: Bacteria > Pseudomonadota > Alphaproteobacteria > Acetobacterales > Acetobacteraceae > Rhodopila. Next base: position 97,910 of record CAWFUL010000014.1, on the reverse strand, counting down.
CGTGGTCGAGTTCGGCGAGGATCGGGTCGCGGCCACCGGGAACGCAACAGAGAGAGCCGCATTCTATGATTTTGGCCATGTGCATGGACAGGCCGACGGGGAAGCCGAGGAGAGCGGGGAGGGAGGCGAATATGGCGGTGTCGCAGGCGCGGCCGGCGACGATGACATCGACGCCGGATTCGAGGGCTTTGCGAAATGGTCCCATGCCCATCTGGCCGACGATGTGGGCGGAGTCAGTTACGTCGGCTTCGGTGAGCTGCGGCATGCCGTCGAAGGGGACGACCTTGTTGGCCTGGAGCGCGTCCAGAAGGTACGGGCGGGGGATGTCGGCTGGGATGATCGCCATGCGGAAGTGAAGGTTGTCGGTTTGGGCGATGTCTTTTAGCATCGTTACTGTGGCGGCAAGGTGAGGGGCGGCGCCGGCTGATCCGGCGGTGCCGATGACGAGCGGGACGTCGAGGTCCCGGGCAGCGTGGAGGACGCGGCGGAGGTCTCGGCGCGTGGCCTCGGGCGACGTGGCCATTTCGCCTTTGCCGAGGTAGGTCGGCCCGATGTCGATCGAACCCATGTCGGCGCCGATCAGGTCGGGCTTGCGGGCGATGCCGGCGGCGAAGGCGGCGGCGGGGATGCCGTAACCGAGCTGACCGGAGGCGCCGAGTAGGCGGATGGGGCGGGGGTCGCGGCGGAATTCGGAGATGATCCGGGCGGAGGCGGTCATAGTTCTACGCTCAACATGGGGGCGTGTTGTTGCGCGCCGTAAACGTCTACGTCACCTGGGTCGCCGGCCATCATTGTTCGGGCCATGACGACCTTGATCGCTCGGCCGACAGGGTAGGGGATGACGGTGACCTGGTCGGCTGGCAGGTGATAGAGGCGGCCGATGGCCTCGGGGCCGAGGGACGGGGACTGGGCGGCGCGCTGGTAGTCGGCGTCGGTGGCGAAGATGATGTCGAGCGTCAGGCGGCGGGGGCCGGCGTTCTTGCTGCGGATGACCTGGGCGAGGTCGGACAATTTCATGGTCTGTGCAGTTCGGCTGGGGTTCTGGTGACGGTCTTGATGCCTCGTTTGAATGCGGCCAACGGTGCGCGAAGTTCGGCTACGGCCATCTCGGGGGTGGTGGCGTCGAAGATGACCACGTCGGCGGGGTTGCCGATGGCAATGCCGTAGTCGGTCAGGTTCATCAGCTTCGCCGAACGGTCGGTCAGCATGTTGAAGCACTCGCGCAGGCGGTGCGGCTGGCTGATCTGGCAGACGTTGGCCTGAAGGTTGGCGATGCGGATGAGGTTGCCGTCGCCCATCGGGGTGAAGGGGTTGAGAATGTTGTTCGAGGAGATCGAACAGTTCACGCCGAGTTCGACCAGCGTGTTGGCGTCGGCGACGCCGCGGCGGATGTTGTGGTCCTGGTCGCGGCCCATCATGAACAGGTCGGTGGCGGGCAGGACCGTGACGGCGACTCCGGCGTCGGCCATGACCGCGGCCAGCGCGCTGAGGTCGGCGGGCGGAAGGGAGGCATATTTGCAGCCGTGGCCGACGGCGACGCGGCCGCCGAGGCCGTATTGTTTGGTCAGTTCGCAGACGAGATGGATGTCCATGTCGTTCGTTGTGGCGCCGGAGTCCAGGTGCATGTCGATGTGGACGTTGTATTCTCGGGCGAGTTCGAAGATTTTCCGAATTTGGCCGGACTTGTCGGGGTCGTAGTTGGGGGCGGCGCCGATGACGGGGGCGCCTCGCTTGAGGGCCTGGACCAGCAGGGCTTCGGCGCTTGGGTTGTTGGTCAGGCCCTCCTGCGGGAAGACGCAGAGTTCGATGTCGATGGCCCAGGCGTAGTCTTTGCGGAGTTGTTCCAGGGCGTCGAAGCTGCGCATTTCGACGCCGGCGTCGAGTTCGACGTGGGTGCGCATGCGGTTGGTGCCGTGCTTGATGCAGTTTTCCAGCGTGTGGCTGGCTCGGGCGTAGACGTCCTGTTCGGTGAATGTGTGTTTGACGGCGGCGACGCGGGGGACGGCGGCGGGGTTGCGGCCGGTTTCTGGTTCGCAACGGTCGATGATGCGGGTTTTGTCGAGGTGGATGTGGGTCTCGATCAGGCCGGCGCAGGTCAGGTGGCCTGCGGCGTCGTAGCCGGGGAGGTCTGACGGCAGGTTCGGTTCGAGCGCGACGATTGTGCCGGCGGCGATGCCGATGTCGATGGGCGGGGATTCGGGTGCGGCGGACAGGTGGGCGTTGCGGATGACGAAGTCCATGCGGGTCCTTTCTGGCGTTATGCGGAGCGGACCATTCCGCCATCGATCGCGATGCACTGGCCGCTGACGTAGTCGGACAGGTCGGTGGTAAGGAATTCGACGACTTTCGCGCAGTCCTCGACGTTGCCGAGGCGGCGCAGGGCGACCTGTTCGGTACGGTCGCGGTTGGCGTTTGCCTGGTTGGGCATGACGGAGGCGACGATGCGCCCGGTGGTGATCGTGCCGGGCGCGATGCAGTTGACGTTGACGCCGTGGGGGCCGAGATCCTGGGCCAGATAGCGGGTGTAGTGCAGGATGGCGGCTTTTGCCGCACCGTAATGGGCGTAGCCACCGTCGACGGAGGGGCCTAGGGCGGCGATGGAGGCGACGGTGACGATTTTTCCCGAGTGTTGCGCTTTCATGATGGGGGCTACAGCGTTAACGCAATAGACCGTGCCATAATAGTTCATCTCCGTTACGAGATGCAGGAGTTCGGAGTTGAGTGTGCTGGCCTTGGTGTCGATGGGCCGGCCGCGGCCTCCGCCGGCGTTGGCGACGAGGATGTCGACGCGGCCCCAGGTGTCGACGACTTTCTGGACCATGCGGTCGACGGCGGCGCGGTCGCGGACGTCGAGTTCGATGCCGATTGCCTCGCCCTTGGCGGCGATGATCTCGTCGACGGTGGTGTCAGCGGTCATGTCTCGCGCCTCGGTTTCGAATTCGGCGTAGGATTTCAGGCTGAGGTCGACGACGGCGATTTTCGCGCCGAGACCGGCGAGGCGGCGGGCGTAGGCGCGGCCGAGGCCTCGTGCGGCGCCGGTGACGATGGCGACCTTGCCGTCCAGTTTGCCCATGGCTTGCGTTCCCCTCGGTTGGTGGCAGTTTCAAGCGTAGCATCGGGTGTCGGCGGTGTTGAGTTGGGTGCGGGTTGCGGCTGGTATTCGGTCGGGTGAAGGTTGCACATGGACCCTTTGCGGCGGCGGATGATGTTGACTGGATCATCAGCCTTGGTGCTTGCCGGGGCGGCGGAGGCTGACATGCGGACGAAGCAGTGGCTGATGGCGTGGGACGGCCAAGGAATTCATCGCACTGGAACGGAAGGCGATCAGGCTGGAGCGGACTGGCTGGCGCGGGAAGCGGCGGCGCTTGGCGGACAGGTGACGGAGGAGACGTTTGCGCTGGATCGTATCGATCCGGTGCAGGCGTTTGTCGAAGTTGACGGCGAGCGGGTAGCGGGCGTGCCGATGTTCGATGCGCCGGATACGCCGAAAGGTGGTGTCGCGGGGTTGGTCAGCCGGCCGGATGGGGAGGGGCTGGTTGCGCTGGCGGAATTTTCACCCTGGGCGGTCTATACCCCGGCGTTTGCCGCGATGCGGCGGACGACCAAGGCTCGGGCAATCGTCGCGGAGACAAAGGGTGGCGCACCGGGGCTGGCTTTGCTGAACGCCGAGTCGTTTCGCGCGCCTTATGGTCCCGCGATATTGCAGGTGCCGAGCGAAGCGGGGGCGGCGCTGGAGGCGGCGTTTGCGCGGGGAGCGGCGTTCCGGGTGGTGACCGAGAGCGGCCGTGTTCCGGCGCGGACTCGTAATATCGTTGTCGTGGTGAGGGGGCGGGATGCGGGGCGGCCGCCTTTGGTGGTGATGACGCCCCGCAGTTCCTGGTGGCAGTCGACCTCGGAGCGTGGCGGCGGGCTGGTTTGCTGGCTGGAGGCGTTGCGGGCCGTGCTGGCGATGGGGCAGCCGTCTGGGGATGTGGTGTTTACGGCGAACAGCGGGCACGAACTGGGGCATATCGGACTGGATGATTTCCTGGTTCGGCGGCCGGGGTGGGAGACTTCGCGCTCGGTGGGTTCATTTCGGGGCCAATATTGGGGCAGCGGGAGGCGCTTTGTCGGTGGTTTCTCCGAATGATGGGTTGCGGGATGTGGTGGCGGGGGGGTTGGGGGCTGCTGTGTTGGCGCCGAAAGAAACGGTTCCGAACGGGGAGACGCGGGATATCCACCGGGCGGGCGGTACCTATGTGACTTTGGTCGGGACCAATCCGTTGTTTCATCTGCCGCAGGATCGCTATCCGGCGGCGGTGGACTTCGATGTGATTTCGCAAGTGGCTGCAGCGATGGCCGGTGTGGTCGTTGCGCTGGCGCGGTAGGTTGGGAGTTCTGGACGATGATGGGATGGCGGGCGCGGATCGGCTTTCTGGTGCCGCCGGGTAATCCGACGGTGGAGCCGGAGATGATGGAACTCGCGCCGCCGGGGGTGTCGGTGCACTTCACCCGGATGTCGGCGAGTGGGGCGGCTGGCACGCATGAGGGGCAGGAGGAGCGGAACCGCAGCCAGGTTGCCAGTGTGGATGAGGCGACGCGGCTATTGGCGATGGCTGGACCTGCGGGTCATCGTGCTGGCGCATACGGCAACGAGTTATACGCTGGGGCGGGATGCGGAGGCGGATCTTGTGCGGCGGCAGGAGGCAGCATCGAGGGCTCGTTTTTTGACCGCGTTCGGGTGCGTGCTGGAGGCGCTGGCGTTTCTGGGCGTGCGGCGGATTGCTTACGCTACGCCCTATGCTGCCGATCTGACCGAAAAGGGGCGCGCGCATCTGGTTCTAAACGGATTTGACGTCGTTAGCGTGGCGCGGCTGGAGGGCGTTGGTAATATTTATGAAGAAACGACCGCGCGGGCTTACGCGGTTGGGCGGCAGGCGGATCGGCTGGAGGCGGAGGCGTTATTCCTTAGCGGGACGGGGATGCCCACGCTGGGGATGTTGCAGGCGCTGGAAGACGATCTTGGCAAGCCGGTGATTTCCGCGAACTCGGCGATGATGTGGAATGCGCTGCGGGTGGCGGGGGTGAGCAGCTCCTCGGCCGGGGTATGGGCGGTTGCTTGCGGCGCGGTGATTACGGCAGCGCCGGAGTGAATTGCTCCAACGGAGCCGGTGACTGGAAAAGCATGGACGCGGGCGCACGAGTTGCTTTCCTTACGCCCCCCAAATGTGCCATTATGGCGCCACCGGGTAGAAGCACAGGCCGCACGCCAAATGGGTCGTCATCGACTGTCAGGTGCTCTCGAAAAACGACATATCGCCCCGCGTGAGACTTCGTTGTGCGGATGGTCGCTGGCGGCGTTTTTCCTGGCCGCGCCGTTGCCGGCGTTCGCGGGTGGCGTCACCGCGGATGTCAGTACCTGCCTGCTTCGGCCGCGGCACCTTGTGCAATTGGGCAGCCCGGTGTTCGGCGTTCTGGCCGGCGTTTTTTGTTGATCGGAGCGCGGTGGTCAGGCAAGGCCAGGTCGTTGCGAAACTGGATACCACGGTGGAAGAGACGCAACTGGCGCTGGATCGATTCCGAGCGACGAATACAACTCAGATCGAAGCCGAAAAAGGCGGATTTGGAGTGGAACGAGCGGGAGTTGGCGCGCCGGCAGCAACTGGCCGGCAACATGTTTTCGAAAGCCAATGACATCGACGAATATGTCACCAAGGTCGAGCAGGACCGTATCGCCATTCGCAAGGCGGAAACCGATGTGCAGATCGCTGTGCAGGAGGCCGCTCGGGCTGAAGCGCAACTAAACTTGAAGATTCTGAAAAGCCCGATGGATGGCGTGGTGACAGATATCAAACTGTCACCGGGTGAGTTCATTTATGAGCAAACGCCGATCATGACGATCGCTCAGGTGGCAGCATGTCACGCAGCGCTCGGGCGGTGCGGGGCCGGCGGTGGATGTGGCGATGTTGGCGGCGTAGGAGACTGCAGTTGCGACGTCCCACTCGATCCGGGACTGGTTGTCCGGCTGGGGCGGCGCTGGCCCGCCTGCCGGCGAGAGGCCGTTGGTCATGGGTATCCCCTGGTTGATTTCGTGTTCGATCTTAGTGCATTTGGGCGTGAAACGAAGTCGAAGTTGTGGGGTGGTTGGTTCTTGTGGAGGCTGATACGGATACGGGATCAAGCCGAAGCCACTGGGGCGATGTCCCAAAGGTTGTTGCGATGCTGCGGTCGACGCCGGTTCAGTGACATCAACGGTCTAGGCCCTGGGTTGGAGGGCGCGATCATGCGGCCAGCAGCGCGTCGATTGCATCAAGCAGTGCATTGAAAGCTCAACGGCATGGATTGCCGCATCGACGCCCACCTTGCCAGACCCAGTTCGGCGAAATCATGGATCTCGCCGTCGGAAATAACGAACGCTTCGTCGTGGACTGGCGCGGTGAGCGGGCAGTTGTCATCATCAGCGTGAAGCCCTGATGACACGAAGTTCCTGCGGTGCGCGATCGTCGCGCATGCAGACTTTCTCATCACGGGTAACAAACGGCACTTCCCCGCTGCGCCTTATGGTCCGAGCCGTGTGGTCAACGCGAACCGGATCACGCGGGAGATCTGACCCCGTTCACCCACTCCAGCAACGGCCGCCAAAGCGCCGCCTCCGCCCGTCCCCCAGCCGCCATCCCGATGTGCCCCGCAGCCGGCTCGTGCAGCACCGCCCCGGGGATCAGCGCTGCCAGCGGCCTGGCGGAATCCGGCGGGACAATGCGGTCCCGGCCTGGCACCGCAACGAACGCCGGCATCCGGATCGCCCGCGGATCGACAGCCAGGCCCGCGATCCGCCAGGCCCCGCGGGCCGGCGCGTTCTCGCCATACCACTCGCCCAGGCAGGACCGAGCGACCTCGGCCGCCAGGGGGATGCCGTCGTTCAGCCAGTCTTCCAGAGCAACGAACAGTATCGCGCGATCGCTGTCCTGGCGCAGACGGGCGAAGCCGCGGTACTTGTCCGCCACGCCCCAGGGGTCGAGCAGAGCGAACAGTGACTGCAGCACGTCGACCGGCAGCGCCTGGCTGAAGGCCAGCGCCGGCTCCAGCAAGGGCAGCGTGGCCGCCACCTGCAGCGCCTGCTGCGGATCGCCGGCGTGAAAATCCCAGGGTGCCGCTAGCAGCGCCAGTCCGCGCACAAGGTCGGGACGCCGCTGCGCTGCAGCGACCGCCAGCGTGCCGCCCATGCAATAGCCTGCCAGCATCACCGGCTCTCCAGCCGCCGCCGCGGCAGCGGTCAGCGCCCGCTCCATGCGGCCGGCGACGTAGTCGGTCAGGGTAAAGCGGCGTTCGGTCTCCCCTGGCCAGCCCCAGTCCAGCAGCAACGGACGCACGCCATGCTGGGCGAACCACCGCAGCATCGAGCCGCCCTCCACCAGATCCAGCACATACGCGCGGTTGATCAGGCTCGGAACGAACAGCATCGGCACGCCGCCGGTGTCCGTTCCGTAGTCCAGAAGCCGCGAACCACCCTCGGCCCAGATGGCCGGCGGGTCCATCAACGTGCGCTGCCAGCCGTGCCGCCGGTAAGCCGCAATCCCCTCGATCAACGCCGCATCCTGGCGCAGCGTCTCTGCCATCACCTCGGCGGGGAAGGCGCCCTCAAGATTTCCGTCCTGGACGGCGCTTCGCAGGGATTGCAGCACCGCCGCCACGCTCAAGCTCCGCCAGTCGGCGTTCAAGTGCGGCGACGTGATTCGCGAGACGGTCGATCTCAGCATCGCGAGGGTCAGGTGCAGCAGGAGCGGCCGGGGTCCCCGGCGCATCAGCGGACCGGGCGTGTCGGGTCGTCCCCCGGGCTGCGCGGTTTGCCCGCCCGTCATGCCAGGCCGCCGGCTGCTCGCGGGGCATCGCCCGCAGCATCGCCGCCATCGCGCCCGCCCACAGACTGGCCAGCGTCTGCCAGCCCTCCCGCATCTCGGGGTCGGCGGCCATCGCCGACAACTCGCTCTGCCACAAGGTGATCCAGTCCTGCGCCAGCCGCCGTGGATCGGGAAGATCCTGTTCCACGCCGGGGTCGTCGCGCGTGGGTCCGGTATGGCCGTGACCGGAGTTCACCCTCATGCCGCATCCATCCTCCTCGCGCGCCGGACCATAGGCGCGGCTGGCCGCAGGTCAAACGCAAACCGGCCCGAATGGCGCGAATAAGATGGGGCTTTCGCACTTGCGAGATAAACGTTATGGATACGGGCTGTCACGAGGAATGTATGGCCGATACCGTTCAGACCCTGCCGGACCCCAAAGCCAGCGAGAAGCCGCCGGTGGTGGTCAAGAAATACGCCAATCGGCGCCTGTACAACACCGAAAGCTCCAGCTACATCACGCTGGACAACTTGGGCGACATGGTGCGCCTGGGGCGGGATTTCGTTGTCTACGACGCCAAGACCGGCGACGACATCACCCGAAGCGTGCTGACCCAGATCATTGTGGAGGAAGAAGGCAAGGGTGGGCAGAACCTGCTGCCGACCACCTTCCTGCGCCAGTTGATCGGGTTCTACGGCGGATCCATGCAGGGGCTGGTGCCGAAATATTTGGAACACGCGATGGCGTCGTTCGCCGCCCAGCAGGAGCAGATGCGATCGGCGATGCAGAAGACGATGGGCAACCTGTTCCCGTTCGGCAATATCGAGGAAGTCGGCCGCCAGAACATGGCGATGATGGAGCGGGCGTTCAGCCTGTTCACCCCGTTCTACCGCGGTACGGAGTCGACGTCCTCAACCCCGCCGACCGATGCCAGCACCGAAATCGCGGCCCTTCAGGCAGAGGTGGAACGGTTGCGGGCCGAACTGGCCGAGGCGAAAAAGAAGTAGCAGCGCTACGGCAGGCTTTTTGCCGCGGCGATGAACGCCTGGATCAGCGCCGGGTCCTTGACGCCCCTGCTGCGCTCGATTCCTGACGAGACATCGACGGCGGTCGCTCCTGTCATCTCGATTGCTGCAGTGATGTTGTCGGGCGTCAGGCCCCCCGCGAGCAACCAGGGGGCGGGCGCGGACCATCCTCGCAACATCGACCAGTCGAAGCTGACGGCGTTGCCGCCCGGGCGCGTCGCCTCCGGCGGGGGCTTTGCCTCCATCAGCAGCGCGTCCGCCTGACCGGCGCTGGCCGGTAGATCGGCGCGCGTGGCGATTCCCACCGGGCGCCATACCGGCAGTCCGAACCGCTGCTTCAATGCGCCGAGTGCGTCCACCCGGCCATAAACCTGAAGGATATCCAGCCGGAAGACGGCAAGCACGGACGCGATCAGGTCGTCGGTGGGGTCGACGAACAGCCCGACCCTCAGAGGGCCGCCCTGCATCCTGGCGGACAGCGCCGCGGCGGCGGCCGGCGAGACGGATCGCGGGGACGGCGGGAAAAAGTTGAAGCCCAGCCAATCCGCGCCAGCCGCAACAGCGGTATCGAACGCAACGGCGTCGTTGATGCCGCAGATCTTGACCTTGATCATTGGATGCTGGCGGCGATCGCTGCTGCCGCGGCCCCGGGATCGGCCGCGGCCGTTACCGGACGTCCGACCACGATCCAGTCGGCGCCCGCCGCCACAGCCTCGGCCGGGGTCATTGTCCGAACCTGATCGTCGGACGCGGCGCCGGCCGGGCGGATACCAGGCACGACCAGCTTTACGTCCGGTCCAAGGGCCTGCCGCAGCATCGCAACCTCCCGCGGGCTGCACACCAACCCGTCGGCGCCAGCCTCGGTGGCCAGACGTCCGAGCCGCAAGACCTGATCGGCGGGGGCGGCGGCGATGCCGGTGGCCTGGAGAGCGACGGCATCGAGGCTGGTGAGCACGGTGACGCCCAGGATCACCGGCCGCTCCGCACCGGCAGTGTCGGCGGCTTGGCGCGCGGCCTGGATCATCGCGTCGCCGCCCGCCGCATGGATGGTCAGCATGCGTGGCCGCAGCGGCAGAACGGCGCGCACGGCGCCGGCCACTGTGTTCGGGATGTCGTGCAGCTTCAGGTCCAGGAATATTGGCGCACCAACGATGCTGCGATACCCGGCGGCTCCGTTTGCCAGAAAGAACTCCAGCCCCAGCTTCAGCAGCCCCGCTGACGGGGCCACGGCCTGGGCCCAGGTCAGGGCCTGCCGTGGGTCGGTGGTGTCGAGGGCGACGATCAGGCGCCCATGGGCCGGCATCAGGCCCCTGGTGGCAGCGACAGCGACACCGGTGTCTGACGCGCCTGCAGTTCCTGCACCTTGGCTTCCAGCAGCCTGACGGTCCGCTCCGCCTTGCGGGCGCGGGCGCGCTGGCCCAGTTCGGAGACCCAGACCACCAGGGCACCGATCAGGAACGCCAGCGCCATCGCGACCAGCATCGCCAGGGACAGCGGCACGTCCAGGCCGTAATCGGTGGGCCAGATGCCGATATGCACGATCTGCATATTCGACAGTTCGAAGATCGCGAATGGAACCAGAAGGATGATCGCAATAATGAAGAACAGCATTTCTCTGAGCCCTGTCAGGCCTGCGTTCGTTCGGCGCGAGGCGCTCGGGGTATCTTCCCGGCGTTCACTCTCAGCCGAAGTTCCTTGCCGGCCTTGAAGAATGGAACGGACTTCTCGTCCACGGCGACAGATGCACCGGTTCGCGGGTTACGTCCAGTGCGCGCGTCGCGGTGCTTGACGGTAAACGCGCCGAAACCGCGCAGTTCCACCCGTTCACCGCGGGCGAGCGCATATGTTATCTCTTCGAAGATAGTCGCCACGATGGTTTCGACATCCTGGCCGCGCAAGTGCGGGTTGGCGGTTGCCAGTTCCGCGATCAGCTCCGATTTCGTCAAAGCGCTTCCCCGGGATCAATTGCCGGGACGTTGCCAGATCGCCCATGCTCCGTCAAGACTAACGCTTTGTGAAATCAGACTTTTCCACAGACCCTGGACCATCCAGCCCAACTGGCTGCTGAGTGACCACCGGCTTAGATCATTCGGCGTTACGTCCTCGACCGGCAAGCTTTCGGGCACGCCCCTTTCGGCGGCCAGCCAGTCCCTGGCCTCGCGTTCGCCGCCGATGGCGTCAACCAAACCGAGGCTGAGGGCCTGGCGGCCGGTGTAAGGCCGTCCGTCCCCGAGTTCCCGTACCCGCGCGGGGTCCATGTGCCGGCCGCTCGCAACCATGGCGACGAACTGGTCATACATGTCGCCGACCAGCCCCTGCAGCATCTTGCGGCCTTCGGGCGACAGCGGTTCGGTCAGGCTCGGCTCGTCTTTCAACGGGCCGGATTTGATGGTTTCGGCGGAGATGCCCAGCTTGCCCAGCAGCCCGGAGACTTCGCCGGTCTGCAGAAGCACGCCGATCGATCCGGTCAGTGTGGAGTCCCGAGCGAAGATGCGCGTGGCAGGCACTGCGATCATATAGCCGGCCGACGCCGCGAGACCGCCCATCACCACGACGACCGGTTTCTTCGCTGCGACCCTCGCGACGGCGGCATGAATGGTTTCGCCGCCCGACACGCTGCCGCCGGGACTGTCGATCGACAGGATCACCGCTTTGACATTGCGATCCTCGGCAAGGTCGTCGATCGCCTCGGTCATTTTGCGGTCTTGGGTGATGACCCCGCTGACAGTGACCCGAGCGATGTGGGCGCCGGCGGGCGTGAGGCCGGCGGCATGCAGCCCGACCCCCGCCGCGACGATCAACGCGATGACAGCGAAGACCCGCCAAAAGACGAGGCGGCGCTTGAGGCGCCGCCTGTCCAGTAGCAGATCAGTCTCAAGCGACATAGGAGACGGCTTACTCCGGGTCCTGTGTCTGCTGGTTGCGGCGACGGATCGCAGCCCCCAGGATGTCGCCCAGCGAGGCGCCGGAGTCGGACGAACCGAACTCGGCCATCGCCTGCTTCTCTTCCTCGACTTCCTTGCCCTTGATCGTCAGCGTCAGCTTGCGCGACGTGCGATCGACAGCGGTGATCTTCGCATCGACCTTTTCGCCGACGGCGAAGCGGTCGGGACGCTGATCGCCCTTGTCGCGGGCGAGTTCGGCGCGGCGGATGAAGCCGGTCAGCACGTCGTTGACCCGGACCTCGATCCCGTTGGCCTGAACCGCGCTGACGATGCAGGTCACGACGTCGCCCTTGTGGACGCTGCCCAGGATAGTGGCCGCTGGATCATCGCGCATCTGCTTGATGCCGAGGCTGATACGCTCCTTCTCGACATCGACGTCGAGCACCTTCGCCTTGACGACCTGGCCCTTTTCGTAGCCGGCCATCGCGGTCTCCCCGGCGTCGTCCCAGGACAGGTCGGACATGTGGATCATGCCGTCGATGTCCGCGGACAGGCCGATGAACAGGCCGAATTCCGTGATGTTGCGGATTTCGCCCTCGACCTCGGAGCCGATCGGGTGCTCGTCCACGAACTGCTCCCACGGGTTGCGCTGCACCTGCTTGAGGCCCAGCGAAATGCGCCGCTTCGAACTGTCGACGTCCAGCACCATGACGTCCACTTCCTGGCTGGTGGAGACGATCTTGCCAGGATGGACGTTCTTCTTGGTCCAGGACATTTCCGAGACGTGAACCAGCCCCTCGACCCCCGGCTCCAGCTCCACGAAGGCGCCGTAGTCGGTGATGTTGGTGACGCGGCCGGAGTATTTCGCGCCCGGCGGATACTTCGCCGCGACACCCTCCCAGGGATCGGCTTCCAGCTGCTTCATGCCCAGGCTGATGCGCTGGGTATCGGAGTTGAAGCGGATCACCTGCACCTTGACCTGCTGGCCGATGACCAGGGCCTCGGAGGGGTGGTTGATGCGGCGCCAGGCGATATCGGTGACGTGCAGCAGGCCATCGACGCCGCCGAGGTCAACGAAGGCACCGTAGTCGGTGATGTTCTTCACCACGCCGTCGAGGATCATGCCTTCCTTGAGGCCCTGGATCAGCTCGCTGCGCTGTTCGGCGCGGGTTTCTTCCAGAACGGCCCGGCGGGAGACAACGATGTTGCCGCGGGCGCGGTCCATTTTCAGGATCTGGAACGGCTGCGGCGTACCCATCAGTGGGGCGACGTCGCGCACCGGGCGGATGTCCACCTGGCTGCCGGGAAGGAACGCCACGGCGCCGCCAAGGTCGACGGTGAAGCCGCCCTTGACCCGGCCATAGATCGTGCCGTCAACGCGCTTCTGCGCCTCGAACGCTTTTTCCAGGTTGGTCCAGGCTTCCTCGCGGCGAGCCTTTTCGCGCGAGAGGATGATCGCCCCGTCGCGGTCTTCGTAGCGCTCGACGTACAATTCGATGAAATCGCCGGGCTTGACTTCCGGCTTGGCGCCCGGCGGGCCGAATTCCTTCAGGGCAACGCGGCCCTCGGACTTCAGGCCGACATCGACGATGGCGAATTCGTCGGTGAGGCGGAGCACGCGCCCGGTGACGACGGAGCCGTCAAATCCGGTATCAGTGCCAAGTGTTTCGTCGAGAAGAGAGGCGAAATCCTCGCCCCGGAAGTGGTCTTGCGCGGGCTCTGGGGCGCGCGCGGTGGCGGATGCTGCCATGAGGCTTTTATGTTCCGTTACGGATGGCCGGGCCGACGGCCCGGAGGTTGCCGTGGTTTGCGCGTTTCGTTGATGAAAACACGACTTGCCCGCGTCAATGGACGCAGGCCATGTTGAAACGACGTCGCGGCCGTATAACTCATCGCCGCGCAGTCGGAGATAGAGATTTCGTGAGGCAAGTCAAGGGCTGCATGCGACACGGCCACAACCATCGGGTTCGACGGTCGTGGGGCGGAGCGCGAAAAGTGCGATGACAGCCCTGTTTGCGACAGATGGCGCGCGACGTCATTGTGAATGTGCTTCGTGAATGTGCTTCCTGGGGCTCGGCACGAGGCGTTGACCTCGCGGATGGATCGCGACGAAACGCCGTGTTGATCCGGCCGGGCTAACCTATCAAGGCGGAATTTGAGCTGGGTCCCCGGTGGCCGTGATCCTGCCAATGGTTTCAGCGATACGAAGCGCACCCGGCCTGCTTCGATGACAGTGATTTGCGGCAGGTACGAAACGTCCCGGCGGCTATGCTTTCCGGTAGATCCGCTCGACCTGCTGCTGGGCGCGATGCATCGCCGCCTTGGCATCCATCGTGCCGGACGCCGTGTTGGCGAACATGTCGACGACGATGAAGTTGGCGAACACCGCGGCGGATTGCGGGTTGGGAGTTTGCGGCCAGGATACCGACCGCGTGTCCTGCGCCGCGGTGGCGAAGGGCGCGAACTTCGGGTCGCTCTTCCACACCGGGTTGTCGGCGAAGCCCTGGAGCGCCTGGGTGGTGAACCCAGCGGAGTTGGTAATCAGCTTCGGATATTGCGGCGCCTCCATCAGGAAGCTGATCAGCGCCTTCGCCGCCTGGGGATACTTCGTGTAGCGGAAGATCACCATCGGATCGACCCGGTTCTGCGCCGTCGGCACGCCGACCGGACCTATCGGCATCGCGGCGTGATCCATGTCGGCGGCGATGTCGGGCGCGGTCTTCTTTGCCTGCGTGTATATCGAGATGCCATTGTTGGTCAGTGAGCACTCATTGGCCAGGAATGCCCGGTTGTTATTGATGTCCATCCAGGACATCACGCCAGGGATCAGCGTCGGATACAGCTCATTGGCGTAGTTCAGCGCGGCGAGCGTCTGCGGTGATTCGATCGCCGGGGCGCCGTGCTCGTCGGTGACCTTGCCGCCGAACGCCCAGAGCAGCCAATATGTGAAGTTGTTGGCGTCGTTGACGGCGTGTCCGAAGGAGAACCCGGCCGGGTGGCCGATCTTCTGCAGGCCCTGGCAGAGTTTCAGCAAGCCGTCAGTGGTCTTGGGGAATGTGTCCATGCCGGCCTGGTGCATCCAGGAGATGCGGTAGTTCATCGCCGAACCGACGACGAAGACCGGGATACAGATCCAGCGGCCGTCCTGCGTGCCGTAGTCGATGCAGACCTGGTACCACGGACCGTATTTGCTGTTGAGCCGATCGGCGACGTCGGTCACGTCCACCAGTTTGTCAGCGACCATGTGGGCGGTGGTGTTCTGGGTCCAGATAATGTCCGGCCCCGACCCCACCTGCGCCGAGAGCGCGACCTTGGCCGGCAGGTCATCTTGCGTGATGTTCTCGATGGACACCTGCACGCCTGTCGCGGCGCTAAACGCGGCGACGTTGGCGGCGCTGGTCTCGCCCTCGGCCGGCAGGAAGGTCGCGCCACGGAGCAGTTGCAGCTTCGCATCCTTTTCCGGCGTGAAAGGCTGGGTGTCGGCCCAGGCGTTTGCCCAGTCGAGCAGTGTGGCGGAAGATGCGCCGGACAACAGGCTACGGCGGCGGATCAGGGGCATCTTTGTTCCTCCCGGACGGTTCTTATGGGAGGCAGGATGGGGCAGATCCGGCGACAGGCATAGTGCGCGGCCGAGGTGGGCCGCGACGGGCGGCTTCCACATACGCCGCCGCCGACCGGCCAGCAGTTTTGCGCCGCGGCAACGGAACGGCTGCTGGGCGATATCCCTCAGCCCCGCGAATGCCCCGTTGCCAAAGCCGCCAAGCCCGCCGGGTCCGGGGGCGCGCCATCGCCCCGCCAGACGATGTGCAGATCCGGTCGGAGCAGAAAGACACTCGCCCCGTAAACCCGGCGAACCCGTTCCTCATCCAGCCGCAGCACCTCGATCGGCGCCCCCAGCGCTCGGAACGCCTCCAGAATGGGCCCTGCCTCGCAGTCCCCACGCAAATCCAGCAGCGTATAGTCGTCGCCCAGCACGTCCTGCAGCGCCCGCCCGTCCTTCAGCCACATATGCGGGATCCGAACCCCCGGCCGGGAATGCGGCTCATACCGGCTCGTCTCCCACTCGGCGATATTGCCCGGCTCAAAAGCAATCAGCGGCGACCCGGCGTACGAGTAGTTCGATTCCACCCCTACCATCCCATGCATCCGCCGGTGATTCACATCGAACGAGGCCGCCAGTTCCTTCCGTTTAGCCTCCCCCTCCGGCGTGTCTTCATACACCGCCGGAGTTACGAGGGCCCGCCAGATCGGAACCCCATCGGCCGCCCACCCCGCAGCGGCGACGTTGCGGATCCCGATCGGCCGCCGCTCCTGCTCATACCCATCCAGCAACCCGGGACCGCCCCACCCCCGGAGCGTGCCCGCCAGCTTCCACGACAAGTCGAACGCGTCCCCAACGCCGGTGTTCATCCCCAGCCCGCCCGTCGGGATGACCAGATGCACCGCATCCCCCGCCAGAAAAACCCGCCGATCCCGATACCGCTCGGCGACCAGCAGATTGTGCCGCCACGGGATCACATGCCGGATCTCGAACTCGCACGGAAACCCGATCAGATTGGCGATCACCGGCCGGAAATCGGTATCCGGCGGTAACGATGAGTGCAGCGTGAATTCGGTCCGGGTTCCCTGCGCCACGATGCTCGATCCCCCAGCGTCGGCGAACTGATAATGCCGTCCTTTTCCAGTAACGATTTTTTCGTAAAGATCCCGCGACCAGAAAATCACCTGCACCAGATTGCGGATTCCGCCTCGCCCCTGTAGCTTGATGCCCAGTTTTTTCCGGACCGTGCTGCTGCCGCCGTCGCACCCGGCCAGGTACGCACACCGCAACGTCTCTTCCCGCCCATCGAAGGTCCGGGTCAGGACCGTGACGTGGTCACGATCCTGCCCGAAATCCACCAGCTCATAACCATAGCGAACCGTGACGTTCGGCGTCGCCTCCGCCACCTCCTTCAGCAACGGCTCCAGCTGATTCTGCGACACCAGCTGATACGGCTCCAGCAACCACGCCCCGTTCGGCGATTCCGCGATCTGCTTCCGCCGCTCCGCCACCGAAGGATATTTCAGCACGGCAATCGGCGGATCGCTCAGCCGCGTCGTCAGGAACACATCCATCGGATTGTCCGGCGGATAACCCAGCGCCCGCACCCGGTCGACGATCCCGATGCGGCGGTAGAACTCCATGGTCCGAGCGTTGGAGCGGTCCATCTTCGGCCAGGGTGCCGGAGCCGCGTCGCGCTCGATAATCAGGCACCGCACCCCGCGGCGCCCGAGGTCGATCGTCAAAGTCAGACCGACCGGGCCGGCCCCCGCGACGATGACGTCATAGTCCATCCGCTGAGTCCACGCCTATGACTTCGCCGACATGAACCCCGCCGCCTGCCCCGCGGGTCGCCGCATCAGCTCCTTTTCCGGCACACCCGCCTCGTAATCCCGCACCAGCTGTTCGGGATCGAACAGCACGCCGACCGGGTTGTCCCTGAAGTCCTGCGTATTGAAGAAGTCCGCGGCCTCCGCCTTCGTATCGAATGCATCGACCTGCAGTTCCACCGCGTTGCCATCCGGGTCGCGGTAATACATCGAGACCGTTGGCCCGTGGTTGATCGGCCGCACCGGCACGATACCCTCGTTACGCAGCCGGACGTAGGTCGACAGCAGCTCGCGCAACGTCCGGTAGCTATAGGCGACATGGGCGAGGCCCCAGGTCTCTGTGTCCGGTGCGTGCAGGCCCGGGACGTTGATGAGGGCCAGCCGGTGATGCTCGTCGTCATAGGTCAGGAAGCAGATCGTGCCGTTGTCGTGCACGATTTCAGCGCTCAGCACCGTCTGGTACCATTGCTTCAGCCCCGGCAGGTTCGAGGTGCGCAGCACGAAGTGAGCGAAGCGGTCCGGCACAACCGCCTCCGGCGTGATCGGACGGCGCGTTTCCGAGGTCAGTGTTGTCATGTCTTGCTCCTCCCTCAAAAGCCAGTGCGCTGCGTGGTTGCCAACTGTGGCCAGGTGTCGCCACGCGCGTCCAGGGGATCATAGACGCTCCGCGCATCCCTGACGATTCTCCGGCGTTCGTTCTGCGTGCATCGGGCGCGGCGGCCGCGTCAACACCCTCCGATCTAACGGCCGCCAGTTCAGGCTTCCCCACCCCTCCGCCCGACAGCGACCTCGCCTCTACCTCGACCGGGTGCATGATAGCGAGATTACGCTCGCGTGCCGGATAGCCCGCCGTTGCAGTCGCGGGTAATATGCTCCCTGGCAACAAGGACCGACGACCATGCCCTTCCGCACTCTCGACACCGTGGACGTCGCCGGCAAGCGCGTCCTGCTCCGCGCCGACCTCAACGTCCCTGTGCGCGACGGTAAGATCACCGACCTCACCCGGATCGAACGTCTCTGCCCGACCATCCGGGAGCTTGTCGCAAAAAAGGCGAAAGTCATTGTTTGCAGCCATTTCGACCGCCCCAAAGGCAAGCGCGTTCCCGAAATGTCCCTCGCCCCCATGGCCACGGCCTTAGCGGAGGTGCTCGGGCAGCAGGTCCGCTTCGTCGAGGATTGCACCGGCGTCATGGCCGAACAGGCGGTCGAACTGTTGCGGCCCGGCGGCGTGCTGGTCCTGGAAAATACCCGCTTTCACGCCGGCGAGGAAAAGAACGAACCCGCATTCGGCGCCGCCCTGTCAAAACTAGCCGACATCTTCGTCAACGACGCGTTCTCCGCCGCCCACCGCGCCCATGCCAGCACCGAGGGCGTAGCCCACCTGCTCCCCGCCTATGCCGGCCGTCTGATGCAGGCAGAACTCGAGGCGCTCGACGCCGCCCTGGGCAACCCACAACGCCCGGTTGCGGCCATCGTCGGCGGCGCAAAGGTCTCCACCAAGCTCGAGTTGCTCGGAAACCTGGTCGGCAAGGTCGACGTGCTGATCATCGGCGGCGCCATGGCCAACACATTCCTGGCCGCTCAGGGCAAGGCGATGGGCAAGTCGTTGCAAGAGGCGGACATGCACGGTACCGCCCTGTCGATCCTGGAGCAGGCCGCCAAAGCCAACTGCAAGGTGGTCCTGCCAACGGACGCCGTCGTCGCCCGTGAGTTCAAGGCGAACGCTCCCACGGAAACCGTCTCGGTGAACGCCGTCCCCGCCGACGCGATGATCCTGGACATCGGCCCTGCCTCGACCGCCGCCCTGATCGCGCTGCTGCCCTCCCTAAAGACCCTGGTATGGAACGGCCCCCTCGGCGCATTCGAGATCCCGCCCTTCGACGCCGCCACGGTTGCCCTGGCCCACGCCGTCGCGGCTGCCACGCAGTCCGGCGCGCTCCGCAGCGTCGGTGGGGGCGGCGACACCGTCTCCGCCCTGCGCCACGCCGGTGTCATCGACAAGCTCAGCTACGTCAGCACCGCCGGCGGCGCCTTCCTGGAGTGGCTGGAAGGCAAAACCCTTCCGGGTGTAGCCGCCCTGGAAACCTGACCCAGATTTCGCGGAAGCAACGATGCCCGGGACTGGCACTCCAGTACCAATCCCGGCGTCGCCGCAAGTGGTACCGCACCAATCCTTCGCCTATGCTTGAATCAAAATCAACTTGAGAGTAATTTTAGCACGGAGGAAGGACGAAGACCACGGTGAACACGGAGGAAGAAAGAATAGTTCCGCGCGAAGCGCCTCTAGTCGTTCCAAAATCACCGACCTCGCCCTGACAAGCCAGCCACCGTGAAGGCGTGGCGCTAATAGCAATCCGCTTTGTCCGCGATTATTTTGGCGTCAACAAGATCAAGCGCCCTCAAAGCCACAGCACATTGCGCAGACCCAACGTCAATGCGGGTTGCAATACTACCTCCACGAACTGCACTACAAATCCGGAAAGAAAGCCTGAAGCACTCAGCAAAGCTCAGGCTATCGCCAAATCGTCAAATCCAATATATCGATGCAAAAACAATCCCTCAATGCGCCGCCAGCGTCCACCTGCAGCCGGCCACCAGCACAAAATCTCCGTGTTCTCCGTGGTCCTCAATCTTCCTCCGTGCTAAAAATCTTACTCCCAGCCCCAGCACGAACTGACCTCACGTCCCCGCGGTCAATGCCCCCGCAAAATCTGGCTCAGGAACAGTTTCAACCGATCCGTCTGAGGATTCTCGAACAACGAATGCGGCGCCCCGCTCTCCACGATCTCCCCCCGGTCCATGAATACCACCCGATCCGCCACTGAACGCGCGAACCCCATCTCGTGCGTCACGCAAACCATTGTCATGCCCGTCTCGGCCAGCCCGATCATCGTATCCAGCACCTCCTTGATCATCTCCGGGTCCAGCGCCGAGGTCGGCTCATCAAACAGCATGATCTTCGGTTTCATGCACAAGGACCGAGCGATGGCCACTCGCTGCTGCTGCCCGCCTGGAAGCTGCCCCGGATACTTCTTCGCCTGCTCCGGGATCTTTACCCGCCGCAGGTAATCCATCGCCAGTTCCTCAGCCTCCGCCTTCGGCATCTTCCGCACCCAGATCGGCGCCAGCGTGCAGTTCTCCAGGATCGTCAGATGCGGGAACAGGTTGAACGACTGGAACACCATCCCGACCTCCCGCCGGATCGTATCCAGTGCCCGCAAGTCGTCCGTCAGTTCCGTCCCGTCAACGATGATCCGCCCCTCCTGGTGCGTCTCCAGCCGGTTGATGCACCGGATCATCGTCGACTTCCCCGACCCCGACGGCCCGCACACCACCACCCGCTCCGACTGCCCGATGGTCAGCGACACATCCCGCAGCACGTGCATCGAGCCGTACCACTTGTTGACCTTGTCCAGCACAATGGCCGGCTGAGATGGCGCGCTCTCCACGGCAGTCTCATAAGCAACAGCTTGGCTCATTACAAAATCCCCTTCAGCGCCCGCGGGAGCGGTTAAGATCACGTTCCAGGCTTCGGCTATACTTCGACATGGCGAAACAGAACGCGATGTAGATCGCCGCCAGCACGATATACATTTCGGTCGAGAAACTCTGCCACGGAGGATCGCTCAGCGCGACCTTGCCCATCGTCAGCAGATCGAAGATGCCGATGATCAGCACCAGGCTGGTATCCTTGAAGAACCCGATGAATGTATTGACCAACGGCGGTATCACCAGCCGCAGCGCCTGAGGCAGGATGATGAACCCGGTCTTCTGCCAGTAGCTCAACCCCAGCGCGTCCGCCGCCTCCGCCTGACCCTTCGGCAGCGCCTGCAATCCGCCGCGCACGACCTCCGCCAGGTACGCTCCAGCGAACAGGATAAAGGCGATCTGCGCCCGCAACAGCTTGTCGATGTTCACACCCTCCGGCATGAACAGCGGAAACATCACGCTCGCCATGAACAGCACGGAGATCAGTGGCACCCCGCGGATCAGCTCCACATACACCACGCACAGCATTTTCACAGCGGGCAGCTTCGTCGACCGCCGTCCCAGCGCCACCAGAACCGCCAGGGGAAAAGAAAACGCCGCGCCGAACGTCGCCAGGATCAGTGTGATCGGCAACCCGCCCCACATATCCTCCGGCACCTCGGTCAGCCCGAACACGCCGCCCCACATCAGGATGCCGACGACCACCAGCGTCACCGCCCAGATCAGCGGCAACTTCTTGCTCCAGAACCGCCGCATGCCCGAAATGACATACAGCCCGATGAACAGCAGCACCACCAACGCCGGCCGCCATTGCTCATCGTACGGGAAGCGCCCGAACAGTACCAGACGGTACTTGTCCGCTATGATCGCCCAGCACGCGCCCACCCCCTGCGCATTCTGGCAGGCCGAGGTGTCGGCCACCCCGTTCGTGTTGTACGGCACCGACCAGATCGCGTTGACCAGGCCCCATTCCACCAGCCCGAACACCACCCGCACGATGATGTAGCCCAGCAGCAACGTAATTGCCGTGGACCACCAGGACCCCAGCAGGTTGGTGCGAACCCAGGCCCAGGGACCTACCAGGTCGGCCGGGGGCCTCTCGCGGGCGGCGGTGGGCATAGGTCCCGCGGTCGCGGCTGTCTAACTCATGATCTCAGCGCTCCACCAGCGCGATATGCGCGTTGTACCAGTTCATGAACAGGCTGATCGACAGGCTGATGGTCAGGTAGACGGCCATGATGATGGCGATGCCCTCGATCGCCTGACCGGTCTGGTTCAGCGTGGTGTTGGCGATTGAAACGATATCCTGGAATCCGATCGCCACCGCCAGCGAACTGTTCTTGGTCAGGTTCAGATATTGGCTCGTCAGCGGCGGAATGATCACCCGCAGCGCCTGCGGCAGAACGATCTTGCGCAGCACCAGCCCGCGCGACAGCCCCAGCGCGCCCGCCGCCTCCCACTGGCCCTGCGCCACCGACTGAATGCCCGACCGCACGATCTCGGCGATATACGACGCCGTATAGATCACCAGGCCGAGCAGCAGCGTGAAAAACTCCGGGCTCAGCGTCGTTCCGCCGGTGAAGTTGAAGCCGTGCAGGGCAGGGCGGTCCAGCGCGAACGGCGCGCCCAGCACCACCCAGATCACCAACGGCAAACCTACTATCAGCGCCAGCGCCACCGGCAGCACCGGCGGACGCACACCCGTCGCCTCCTGCCGCTGCCGGGCATGACGGTTCCACAGAAACGTGCCGATGACGCCAACGACGAAGCCGAGAAACGCCCAGGTGTGCGCGGGCTGCCAGTCCAGCACTGCCAGCTTCATCCCGCGGTTCGACAGGACCAGCAGGCTGCCGACGTGCCAGGCCTGCTTCGGCGGAGGCAACCCCTGCAGCAACGTGTACCAGAACAGCAGTTGCAGCAGCACCGGAATGTCGCGCACCGTCTCGACATAGAACGCCGTCAGTTTCGCCAGCAGAAAATTCTTCGACAGCCGCCCGATGCCGATCAGCACGCCCAGGATGGTCGCCAGGATAATGCCGATCACCGAGACCTTCAGCGTGTTCAGCACGCCGATGATCAGCGCCGTGCCGAACGTGTCCACCGCCGGGTTATAGGGAATCAGAGACTCCCCGATCGGAATCCCCGCCGTACGGTTCAGGAACGCGAACCCGGTCGCAATGTGCCGCGCCGCCAGGTTCCGGTTGGTGTTGCCGATCAGATACCACAGGATCAGCACGACGATCCCGACGATCACCACCTGCCAGACGATCGCCCGGAACACCGGGTCCGACCATGACAGCTGCACCCGCCGCTTCGGTGCCGCTCGGGGTGTGATCAATCGCGGGTCTGCGACAGCGTCTGACATCGGCGCTTCTCTTCCTCGTTCGAGCCGTCGGGTGGTCAAAGCAAATAGCATGCCGCCGGATGATGCGCTGACCGCAGACCAGTGGCCCGATCAGTGTGCGTCAACTTCCGCACACAGATCAACCGGATCGCACCGGATCGTCTTCGATGCGGCTTCAGAATCGTTCGCGATGAGCTTCGCCGGCAGCAGCACGCCGTCCTCCAGGTTTCGCCAAAGTCGTCGAACCTCGTTCCGTGCGCCCTGCGGGTCCCGCCCTGCATCTCCGTGCGAAACGAAAGGCCGCACAGGCACGGCCGGCCCCGCCAGGACGAAAACCTCGTGTCTCTTGCCCCGCTGCCCCCACCGGTTAACAATCCAGTTCGGGACGGAAAGGCCACACACAATGAACTTCGACTTCTCTGAAGAGATGCTCCAGTTGCGCGACCAGGCACGGCGGTTTCTGACCGACCGCTGCCCACCCGCGGTGCCGCGCCGCATCCTAGACACTCCCGAACCCTACGCGGCCGACCTGTGGCAATCCCTTGCCGAAATGGGTTGGCTCGGTGCCGCCATCCCCGAGGAATACGGAGGCGTCGGCCTGGGCCGTCTGGCCGTCTGCGTCCTCGCCGAGGAACTCGGCCGCGCCGTCGCACCTGTCCCCTTCGCATCGTCGGTCTACCTTGCGACCGAGGCGATCCTGCAATTCGGCTCCGACGCCCAAAAGGATGACTGGCTGCCAAGACTGGCCGCCGGCGAAACGATCGGCACGTTCGCCATGGCGGAGCGGCCCGGCGCCGCCAACCCGGGCCACCTGACCGCCACCGTCGCCGGTGGCCGCCTGACGGGAACGAAACTGACTGTCCCCGACGGCGACATTGCCGATTTCGCCATCGTCGCGGTGAACGGCGGCAACGGCCCGTGGCTGTATCTGGTGGATCTGACCGGCCCCGGCGTAACACGCACCACCGTAACGACCATCGACCCCACGCGATCCCACGCCCGCATCGAATTCGCTGGCGTCCCCGCCGAGGCTTTGCCAGGCAGCACCGGACCAGAAACAATCCGCACCCTGCTGGACTACGCCGCCGTGCCGATGGCGTTCGAGCAGGTCGGCTGCGCCCAGGCTGCTCTCGACATGGCCAATGCCTATGCCAAGGACCGTTTCGCCTTCGGCCGGCCGATCGGCTCTTTCCAGGCGATCAAGCACCGCATCGCCGACATGTATATCCAGGTCGAGCTGGCCCGCTCCAACGCCTACTACGGCGCATGGGCGGTCAACGCCGGCTCGCCGGAATTGCCCATCGCCGCCTCGGTCGCCCGCATCGCCGCCTGCGATGCCGGCTGGTTCGTCACCAAGGAAAACATCCAGGTGCACGGCGGGATGGGCTTCACCTGGCAGATGGACTGCCAGCTATACTACCGCCGAGCCAAGCTTCTGGCGCTGACCCTCGGCGGCGCGCGCGAGTGGAAGCGGCGACTGATCGCCGAACTGCGCGTCCGTAACACCACCGAAACCGCCGCGGCCTAATCAAGGAGCCCCAGCCATGGACTTCGAAGACACAACAGAAGAAGCCGCCTTCCGCGCCGACGCGCGCGCCTTCCTCGCCGCCAACGCAACGCTGAGAAAGCCCGGCCATATCGACGGCTATCGCATCGGCAAACCGGAACCCGGCTACCTCGATCGGGCAAAGGATTTCCAGCGCCGGAAATACGACGCCGGCTTTACCGGCCTGCACTGGCCGGCCGACTGGGGCGGCCGCGGCCTCTCGCCGATCCACACCATCATCTACAACCAGGAGGAGGCGAAGTACGACACCCTCTCCGCGATCTTCAACATCGGCTGCAACATGACGGTGCCGACCATCTGCACCTGGGGCACGCAAGAACAGAAGGACCGCTACGTCCGCAAATGCATGCGCGCCGAGGAAGTCTGGTGTCAGTTGTTCAGCGAACCCAGCGGCGGATCGGACCTCGCAGCGTTGCGCACGCGGGCCGAAAAGCAGGGCGACGAGTGGGTGATCAATGGCCAGAAGATCTGGAACTCCGGGGCCCACTACGCGGATTTCGGAATCCTCGTCGCCCGCAGCAACCCCGATGTGCCCAAGCACGAAGGCATCACCTATTTCTTGCTCGACATGAAAACCCCCGGCGTCGAAATCCGCCCGATCAAGCAGATCTCCGGCGCCTCCCACTTCAACGAAGTTTTCTTCACTGACGTCCGCATCCCCGATTCCTGCCGTCTCGGCCCGGTTGGCGGTGGATGGAAGGTGGCGCTGACCACGCTGATGAACGAGCGTCACGGCGTGCGCGAATCCACCGGCCCTGACGCCGATGAATTGCTGCGCCTTGCTCAGGAGGTCGAAACCGAATCCGGCCCGGCGATCGACGATCCCGCTGTCCAGGAAAAGATCGCCGAGATCTACACCCGCGCCCAGGGCCTGAAGTTCACCAAGTATCGTGGCATCACCGCGATCTCACGCGGGCAGAATCCCGGCCCGGAATCCTCCATCATCAAATACGTCGCGGCCAACAAGCTGCAGGAGGTCCTTTCCTTCGGTCTGGATCTGATTGGCATGGCCGGCCCCCAGATGGGTTCGGAAACACCGCTCGCCGGCGCCTTCCAGGAGGCGCTGCTATACTCGCCGTCGTCGCGCATTGCCGGCGGCACCGACGAGATTATGAAGAACATCATCGCCGAACGAGTCCTCGGCCTGCCCCAAGACCCCCGCGTCGATAAAAACGTCCCCTGGCGCGACATCCCCAGCGGCACCCGGAAGTGAACCCACCCCCACCACGCTCGTCACGGCCGGCCCCGGAAATGGCACCGCCACTCCCCCCACCGTCATGGCCGGCCTTGTGCCGGCCATCCACGATTGATCGCCGTCAACGCCCCCCGACCACCCGCGTCCGCGCCCGGCCGGCATGACCGACCACCCCCTCCAAACCTTCTTCTGGCCGGAATCCATTGCCGTTCTCGGCGCCTCGCCCGACCTCCATCGCATCCGCGGCCGTCTCCTGCACCAACTGCGTGAAAACGGCTTCCCCGGCCGCATCCTGCCGATCAACCCCAGCTACCAGGACATCGACGGCCTCGCCTGCTACCCCTCGATCGCCGCCGCTGGGGACAACATCGACCTCGCCCTGATCGCCATCCCCGCCGCCGCCGTCCCAGCCGCGGTCGAGGAATGTGCCAGGGCCGGCGTCAAAAACACCCTGATCATCAGCTCCGGTTTCGCCGAGGAAGGCGGTGCCGCCGGCCAGATGCAGCAGGACCTGCTCGCCATCACCCGGACGTATGGCATCCGCGCCTGCGGCCCCAACTGTGAGGGCTACTACAATGCAATGGGCCGCATCGCGACCACCTTCAGCCCTACGGTGGAAACCAAGGACGATGACACCCGCACCCTCGTTTCGCCAAAGCGCATCGGCGTCATCGCGCAGTCCGGCGGCATCGGTTTTGCGCTGTTCAACCGCGGCAAGCACGCCGGCATCGCCTTCAGCTATGTCATCTCCACCGGCAACGAGGCCGACCTCTCGATGGCCGATTTCCTCGACTACATGGTCGAAGATACCCACACCGCTGCCGTCATGTTGTTCTGCGAGGCCGTCCGCAACGGCCCCGGCTTCGTCGCCGCCCTGGAAAAAGCCCGCCGCCTGGGCAAGCCGATCATCGCCATCAAGGTCGGCAACTCCGACGCCGGCACCCGAGCGGCAGCCTCCCACACCGCCTCGCTGTCCGGTTCCCGCACTGCCTACCGCGCGATCTTCGACCGCTACGGCGTGATCGAAGCAGAGGACGCCGACGAAGCCGTTGCCATCGCCGGCCTTGTCCTGACCTGCCCGCTGCCGAAAGGCCGCCGCACCGGCATCATCACCGTATCCGGCGGCGGCGGCGCGTGGATGGCCGACACACTCTCCGCCCACGGCCTGATCGTCCCCACCCTGTCCGCCGAAACCCAGGCCAGCCTGCGCCCGCTGATGCCGTCCTACGGCGCCTCTGCCAACCCGGTCGACGTCACCGCGCAGGGCTCCAACACCGGTCCCGCCATGATGACCGTCATGGAGCACCTCGCTGACTCCGCCGAGATCGACATGCTCGTCCTGGTGACCTCGCTCGCCAGCGAAACCCGCGCGTCCTTGGACTCCGCTCGGGTCAAAGCGGTTGCCGAACGCTGCGGCAAGCCGATGACGGTCTGGACCTACACGATCCCCTCCGCCTACGGCCTGCGCGCCGCGGCCGGCTGCGGCCTGTTCGTCAACACCAATCTTCGAAATGTCGGCGTCTCGATCGGCAAGCTGGCGGACTATGCGGAAGCCCAAGGCCGCCCGCTGCCCGAACCCTTCACCCCTGTCTCCGGCCGCCTCTACCCCGGACTGCCGCCCGTCGTGCCCGAATATCTGGCCAAACAGGTCCTTGCCGCCTGGCTTCCAGCCACGACCGAAACGCTGACCAGGACTGCTGACGAGTCCGCCGCGGCCGCCGACCGCCTCGGCTATCCCGTCGTCCTGAAAATCCAATCGCCAGACATCCCGCACAAGACCGAGGCCGGCGGCGTCCGCCTCAACCTGCCCAACCGGGACGCCGTGATAGCCGCCCATGCCGCGATGCTGACCGCGGCCGCCGCCTACAAGCCAACCGCGAGAATCGACGGTGTCCTGGTCCAGCGCATGGCGCCCAAAGGCCACGAACTCGCCATCGGCATGGTCGACGATCCCACCTTCGGCCCGATCATGATGTTCGGCTTCGGCGGCACCACGGTCGAACTCTTCGGCGACGTCGTCCACGCCCCCGCGCCACTCGACGAAGCCGAGGCCACCCGCATGCTGCTGTCCCTTCGCTCCGCCCACCTGCTGACCGGCTTTCGCGGCGCTCCGCCCATCGACCTTAAACCCGTCGCCCAACTGATCGCCGCCCTGTCGCGGGCCGCCCTCACGCTGCGCGACGATGTCCAGGAATTCGAGCTCAACCCGGTCATCCTGCACGCCGACGGCTCCGGCCTGACCGTAGCGGATGCCCTTCTGACGATGAAGGAGGCCCCATGCTGACCATCGAACCGACCGGTGCGATCCTCGGCGCCACCGTCCGCGGCGTCGACCTATCCCGCCCGCTCGCCGAACCCGACTTCGGCCGCATCCTGCTCGCCCTCGGGCAGCACGGCGTCCTCCGTTTCCCGGACCAGCAGCTCGACCTCGGCGACGTCAAACGCTTCTCCGAGCTGTTCGGGGAAATCCAGGGCAACCCGATCCGAGCGGTGGACGCCGCCAAACCCTTCGCTGAAGTCGGGATCCTGTCGAACATCAAGGAGAACGGCGAATATATCGGCAGCCCCGACGCCGGCCAGGACTGGCACACCGACATGTCCTACCGCGACGTCATGGGCTTCGTGAACGTCCTGTATGGAATCCGCATCCCCCGCCGCGACGGAAAACCCCTTGGCGGCACCGAGTTCGCCAACATGCACGCCGCCTACGACGCGCTGCCGGACGACATCAAGACCCGCCTCGACGGCATGACCGCGACCCACAACTTCGAGAAATTCTGGGAACATATGCGCCAGAACAAGGCCAGCGGCCGCCCGCCGATGAACGATGAGCAGCGCAAGCGCCGGCCGCCGGTCGTGCACCCCTTGTTCATGACCCACCCCATCACCGGCCGCAAAGTCCTGTATTGCAATCCCGGCTACGCCGTCCGCATCAACGAGCTGCCGCGGGCCGAAAGCGAAGCCATGCTCGACTATCTCTTCAGCCACCAGTTGGAATCCCGCTTCCGCTACACCCACGACTGGACCGAGAAGGACCTGCTGATCTGGGACCACCTCGGCACCATCCACCGCGCCATCGCCGACTACGGCCCCGACGAGATCCGCCTGATGCGCCGTTGCCAGGTGATGGCCACCAAAGCGTTCGACCCCCAGTTCCTTCGCCCCGCTCGGCAGGCCGCCATCGCCGCCTGATGCGAACCGCCAGGATACGTTGTTTCCGATCCGACAGGACGACCAGAGGTTCAGTGGGTGATCGTATTGAATTGCCAAGGGTCCGAACGCCCCCGGCGCCATGATTTTTTCATCGTACAATCGGCGAATCCGCTATTGCTTACAGAGACGTAACCCTGCAAGAAGAATCAGGAGTGGCGGGCGGCGTGTCCCCCACGGACCCTGCCGGGGCAGGGCTTTGAATTGGGGAACGGAGAATCTAATGGAAACCGATATGTCCAGGCGTGTAACGGCCGAGTTCTTCGGCACGTTCTGGCTCACCTTCGCCGGCTGCGGCTCGGCCGTTATTGCCGCCGGCTTCCCCAACGTCGGGATTGGCCTTCTCGGCGTGTCGCTCGCCTTCGGATTGACCGTTCTGACCATGGCCTACGCCGTTGGCCACATCTCCGGCGGCCACTTCAACCCGGCGGTCACAATAGGCCTGTTTACCGCGGGCCGCTGCGCCCCCAAGCATGTCATCCCCTACATCATCGCCCAGGTGATCGGCGCCATCGTGGCAGCCGCGGTGCTTTGGGCGATCGCCTCCGGCAAGCCAGGCTGGGTGCCGGCTGGCTTCGCGGCGAACGGCTACGGCGATCTGAGCCCCGGCAAGTACTCGCTGCTATCCTGCATCATATGCGAAGTCGTGATGACCTTCTTTTTCCTCTACATCATCATCGGCACCACCTCGAAAGGCGCCGCCGTGGGTTTCGCCGGCATTCCGATCGGCCTCGCGCTGACCCTGATCCATCTCGTCTCGATCCCGGTCACCAACACATCGGTCAATCCCGCCCGCAGCATCGGCCCGGCCCTGTTCGCCGGCGGCGAATACATCGGGCAGCTCTGGCTGTTCATCGTAGCACCGATCGTCGGCGCCGTGATCGCGGGCTTCCTCGGCCGCTGGATGCACTCGTCC
Organism: uncultured Pseudomonadota bacterium; assembly: GCA_963819005.1. GTDB lineage: Bacteria > Pseudomonadota > Alphaproteobacteria > Acetobacterales > Acetobacteraceae > Rhodopila. The sequence continues at coordinate 68,091 of CAWFUL010000014.1, read as the reverse complement.
GACGAGTAACGCCGGCGACGAGCAACACCGGCGACGAGCAACACCGGCGACGAGCAACACCAGTCGGGCGAAGCGAGCACGATCACGCCCGCCCCGTCATAGCCTTCTGCCGGGCGGCGATGTCCGGACGGCAGACCGAAACGTCATGACGGCGGCTGGCCACACAGGCCACGCCGCCGTTTTTCGTCGCTGTCCTGACCCGCTGTCGCGCCAACCCTGCCGGCTCTTGCCAACCACCCCGACCCGGCGCACGAATCGCCCAACGAAACAGTGCAAAGGGGGAATTTCGGCCATGCGATGGGTTCGCTTCAGCAAGGACGGCGTCACCGCCTACGGTTCGTTGGCCGGTGACACGATCAGCGAAATCCGCGGTGAGCCCTGGGCCGACGCCACCCCCACCGGCCGCAAGCTGGTACTCGGCGATGCCACGCTGGAAGTGCCGGTCATCCCCCGCACCTTCTACTGCGCCGGCATCAACTACGCTGCCCACATCCGCGAAATGGCGCACAAGCGCGGGGTCGAGCCGGTCTTTCCCGAAAAAGCCGACATCGGCTACCGCGCCAACAACGCCCTGATCGCCCACGGCCAGCCAGTGGTCATCCCCGCCCACGCTCCGCCCAAAATCAACTACGAAGGCGAGCTCGTTGTCATCATCGGCAAGCAGGCCAAGCACCTGACCGAGGACAATGCGTTTTCCTGCGTGTTCGGCTACACCATCGGCAACGACGTCAGCGAGCGCACCTGGCAGCGCGGCGACCGCACCTTCTGGCGCGGCAAGAACACCGACACCTTCAAGCCGATGGGCCCGTGGATCGAAACCGACGTCGACCTTGACGCCATGGAGACGATCGTCCGCGTCAACGGCAAGGAGGACCTGCGCTTCAAGACCAACGACATGATCTTCGGCATCGCCCATTACATCGCGGCAATGACGAAATACCTGACGCTGTATCCCGGCGACGTGATCTGGATGGGCACCGACGGCACCTCGCCCGACCTCGTGCATGGCGATGTGGTGGAGGTCGAACTGACCGGCATCGGTGTCCTGCGAAACCCGTTCATCCGGGCAGAGGCATGATACAACCGGCGGCCTGATGCCGTCCCCCAACGAAACAGGAAAACGACCATGGGCAAACTCACCGGCAAAACCGCCATCGTCACCGGCGCCAGCCGCGGCATCGGCCAGGAGATCGCCGAACTCTTCGCCGCCGAAGGGGCGCGCGTCATCTGCGCCGCGCGGACCATGAACGAGGGCGACCACCGCATGCTGGAAGGCTCGCTGACCCGCACGGTCGACAAGATCCGCCAGGCGGGCGGCGAGGCGGCCGCGGTCGTCGCCGACGTCTCGCACGAACCCGACTGCATCGCGCTCGTCGAGGCCGCCCGCAAGGCCTACGGCCCCGTCGATATCCTGGTGAACAACGCCGCGCTGAATTACTACCTGCCGACCGAGACCTACCCGACCAACCGCTGGGTCCGCTGCTTCGCCATCAACGTCCACGCACCCTTCATCCTGTCGAAGGAGGTGCTGAAGGACATGATCCCCCGCAAATCCGGTGCCATCATCAACATCAGTTCCGGCGCGGGCATCGGCCCTGGCCGCGGCCCCTACGACGACAAGACAGTCCGCGGCGGCGTCATGTACGGCACGACCAAAGCTGCGCTGGAACGCTTCACCCAGGGCCTCGCGCAGGAAGTCGCGCAGTATGAGGGCATCACCGTCGCCGCCGTGTCACCCTCGCAGGTGGTGCCGACCCCCGGCACGGTTCACTTCAAGCTTGTCACCGGGATGGACGATCCGAAGGGCGAGCCCCCAATCCTGATGGCCCGCGCCGTGCTGCTGCTGGCCAGCGAACCGGCCCTGAAGGTGAACGGGCGCGTCACCTACAGCCAGCAGATCCTGAAGGAGTTCGGCTGGATCGAGCACGCCACCGGCCGCGGCGTGACCATCCGAGGATCGGGGTTTTCGGAGATCTAAGCCGCGGTGGGTTCCGTGAAGGACCCGGGTTCGGTGCCCTCTTTCGGTCGCGCGTCCTCACCAGCCAAATCCGGTTCGATTAAAATCAAGCGGTTCTGGCGTGGAAACTCACGCGTCGCCTGGGCGAAGTTCTCAGCCTAGGCAATCGGCAATGATCGCGAGCGGAGCACTCTAACCGGCTGGTCGGGCTTAGCCGCCGGCTTTCGCTCTGTCCGAAACTCTGTTGGAGCGTCGCCGGGCCACAACCATTCCTACCAAGCCCGTTCCAATGATCGCGATCGAGGCTGGTTCGGGTGCCGGAGAGAAGCGCAGTTGATTGGTCGAGATAGCCAGGGTTGTTCCGGTCGAAACAGGAAGCGACAATTCAACGTTCACGTAGAGTGGGTTGCTGCCGATAGCCACCTGACTGAATGTGGCGGTGTTAACTGTTGGGCTGTTCAGGTTGGTGTCGGCGTTTGCAACCACGGTGCACCCGCCGCCGATGCCCTTGCTGCAGGTTGACACGTAATCCACAACCGATGTGATGCCCGATCCGTTGGTATTGCCGACTGTACCCGCCAGCGTGCTTTTGATTAGGTTAAGGGGAACGGTGGTTTTCGTTCCGCTTAGGGTTAGGCCCAGGGTAAAAGACAGGATATCGGTACTGTTCGAGTTGTTCGAATACAGCGCGTTACTGCCGTTCGTGCCGGTGCCGGCACCGATCACTTCGATGGTGGGCGAACCACGATTAGATTGCACAAACGTCAGATTGTCGTTTGGGCCCGAAGCGCCGAAACAACTGCCTCCGTTAAAAACGCAGTTTGTAATCGTGAACAAAATGCCGTCTGTGCTAAGGGTATGGTTGTTCCGCAGCGCCGTAGACTGCGCACGGACAGGCGTCGCGGATGCAACGAGACCGATCAGTGCAGCGACCACATAATTCCGCCAGTTGTTCACGCGTCGTATCCTCATCACCACCGTATCGCGCACAACGCTCCGTTGGTAACGCTGTATTATCAATTTTCGCCGCGACAGTAAAGCGCAGAGATTGCAAGCGCGCATGACTTTTCCGCCAAAATAATGAGACTTGTCGAAAAATTAGTCCGATCCCGCGGATGCACGCGCAATCGGATCATCGCCTAACTCTTTGCCCGTAATAGCATATTTCCGAACGGTCACGCCAGACAACGCCTGACGAACAATGTCCGGAACCGCCTCCTGAATTATTGCCTGCCGCAACTTGTCACGCTCGGCGGAAAATGGCGGCGTGGGCTGCCTGCGAACTGCCTCCACCTTGATCACGAACCAAGCCCCGCCGCTCTCGACCGGAGCCGGAGCCAGTTGGCCCGGCTGAGTGGCAAACGCCAGCGCGGCGATCTCAGGGTGCAGGGCACTCCGCTCCACAAACCCCAGGTCGCCACCCACGGAAGCGGTTCCATCCTGGCTGGACCGCTTCGCCAAAGCGGCGAAATCGGCGCCCTGCCGAAGTTCCCCCATAATACCCAGCGCCGCTGCCTCCGTTGGCACCATGATCACCAGAAGATGGGCCTCTTCCGGACCGGGCTTTCCCGCGATGTCCTTATTATAGCGGTCCAGCAGCGCCTGTTCCGTGATGACTTTCGAGGCCTCGATTCGAAGCGTTTCATTCGCCAGAACGTGGTCGGAGGCCGCTTTCATCCTGCGCCGAACAACGTCATCGCTGTCGACGCCTTTATGCTGGGCCATGATTGCCAAGGCCTGCGTGCGAATCAGCTGGTCAACAACGATCGGGAATACATCCTCGTAGGACAGGTTTTGCATCGTCGCCGGCAGATCCTTGATGGCGTCCGCAACCGCGCCCACTGTGATGACCCGTCCATCCACCTCGGCGACAACGTTGTTCGCACTTTGCTTCAGCCGGTCCGCAGTATCATAGACCGGCTTCGTTGTATCAAAGACCGGCGCCTTCAAAGTCGGCGGCGCCACCGGCGACACGTCGGTCGTCGGCATGGTCTGCGCCAAGGCAACGCCCGGCGCCACAAGCACGCAGAGTACAGACAGCAGGCGACGCATACGGCTGAACATGTCACTCACGGCCCAAGGTTCAGCGCGCCATACCACAACCGCCGTCGCCAATGCGACACGAACCCGACTCCGGGTCAGGTCGCCGCCACGGTCTCCACCGCGCCGCTCGCCACCGACCGCAGCACCGCCTCGAACACCGCCACCCCGTGCAGGATCTGGCTCAACGGCGTCGCGAACGGCCGTCCATCGCCGATCGCCGCCGCGAACTCCTCCAGCTCCGCCTTCAGCATGCTGAACCCCGGTGTCTCGGTCACTTCCGGAGCACCCTTCGCCGGCACCAGCCGGAACGTGTCCATCGGATGTCCCAGCACCTCCGCGAACGCTTCCGTACCATAAACCGCCATCCGGTAATGCGGTGTTGCCGCCGTCGAGCAGAATATATGCCCCGAGGCCCCGTTCTCGAACCGCAGCATCAGGTCCGTCGTGTCATCCGCATGCGGCGCCGCACGGCGGGACACCTGGGCGAACACCTGCCGGACCGGACCGAACAGGTCGATCATCCCGTCTACCAGATGCACCCCGATCGCCGTCATCGCCCCCGCCGGCGCCTCGTCCGGCTGAGCCCGCCACGCTTCCGCCGCCAGGGTCAGCCCATGCAGCGCCGTCTGCTCCGCGCTGATCGTCACCGGGATGCCGAACCGCCCCTCGTGCACCGCCTGCCGCAGCATCGCCATCGAGGGGTGGAACCGCCGGTTGAAGCCAACCCCCAGTACGATGCCGGCCTTCTGTGCCGCCGCGATCGACCCGGCGGCTTCCGCCACCGACAGCGCAAACGGCTTCTCCACGAACACATGCTTGCCCGCCGCCGCCGCCCGCCGGATCTGCTCGGCATGCGCCTTGTGCGGCGTGGCGAAAACCACCGCCTTGATCGCCGGATCAGCCAGGACCGCATCCAGCGAGGCGACCCAGGCCAGCCCTGCGTCCGCACAGAACGCCGCCGCGGTGTTGCCATTTCGCGTATGCGCCGTCGTGAAACGGATCGCCTGGCTTCCCCGCACGCTGTCGACCAGGTTCTGGCCCCACCAGCCCAGCCCGACGATGGCAGCGTCAATCATTATCCGACCACGATTTCAGCACGGCGGTTCCGCGGCTCCCGAACAGTCTGGTCCAGTCGGCGGCAGCCGATGGCTCTCTCCGTAACCCTGGATGCTTATCCCCGAATTCGCAACCCCGTCGCCCGCTCCGCCGCGGCCGCTTCCGCGCGCCGGACAGACAGGCCCGTTGCGATCAGCACCGGTCGCCGGACGGTATCGAACACCGGCCGGCTAATGACTTAACGAACCGACGTCCAGCATCACCACCTGCCGGCTCCCATTGCGCATGATCGACACCGGAACAGCCTGACCGGGGCCCATTCCGGCGGCAACACGGGTCAGCACGGACAGCGAGGTCGCCGGCTCCCCCTTGATTGCCAGGATCACATCGTTCCGCCTGATCCCCGCTCTGGCCGCCGCGCTGCCAAGCGTCAACCCGGTAACCACCATCCCCTCCGGACGATCCAGCCCGTAGGTGCCGGCGGTATCGGCGGTGATCAACTCGCACAACAGTCCCACCGGGCTTGAGGACACCCTGGCATAGGCCGGCACGGGATCAGCCGGGGCCGCGGGAGGCTCCTGACGGCCCTGCAACTCGGTCCCCGCCGGTTCCCGCACCGCGGGCCGGTTCGTCGCCTCCTCCACCGGCCTGCCGCCTTTCGTGCCACCCGGGGTCACGCGCCTCTCGGTGAGGCTTTGTTGCGTCTCCGCGGCATTAGCCGGTGGCAGCGAGGGGACCAGGCGCGGACTCTGCCTGTGCGCCGGCAACGCGCTGCGTTCGGCGATACGATCGGGCCGGGCAGGCGCATTCGGACCGGGCGGCAGAGGCGGTGGCGGCAACTCAGCGGCCGGAGCGGGTGTTTCGCTTGGTTCAGCCGGGGCTGCCGCGGGAGCGGGGGCTTCCGCCGGCGCCTGATCGATGCCGGCGGAGGCCATTTGCGGCGTCAATGTAACGGGCTGCGTTCCACTCGATGCCGCCGGGCGCACCTGATCCGCGATGCGTTGAACAGGCGTGGCCTGTGCCACAGCAGGTGGTGCGCCGGACTTATGAGACGACGACCGTCCATACGTATACCACGCCGTGCCCCCGGCAACGATCACCGCAACGCCGACCGCGCCAAATAAGACACCGTCGTGCTTCGTCAATCTGCCGAGAATGCCGCCTTTCGGCGATCGATTCAATCCGCCGGCCACACCAAGCCGTTCCAGCGGCACCGACACCGTTCTCTCGGCAGGCGGTGCCGCGGCGGCCAGCAGCGCCGCGCGGAACTCCGCAGCGCTCAAGAAACGATCCTGGCGATGCCGGGCGGTTGCTTGAGCAACAATTTTGTCGAGCGAAGGGTTGACCGTGGTGGATGTCAATGAAGGGCGAGGCACCGATCCGTACAGCACCTTGTGCATGATCGTTGCCAGCGTGCCATCGAACGCGCGCTCCCCCGTCAGCATCTCATACAGCACGATGCCGGTCGAATAGATGTCGGTCTGGGCATCGACGCGCTCGCCTAGGAACTGCTCAGGCGACATATAGGGTGGCGATCCGACAGCAATACCGTTTTGCGTGACGTCGTTGTCTTCCAGCCGGGCGATCCCAAAGTCGGTTATCTTCACCTCGTTCCGTAGAGTGAACATGATGTTGTCGGGCTTGATGTCCCGGTGCACCACCCCGCGGGCATGGCTGTACTGCAAAGCGTCCAGCATGCTGCCGATGATCGAGCAGGTCTCAGCCAGGCTGAACCGGTGCCGGTCAGCCAGCTTCTCTTTCAGCGTCGGGCCATCGATGAACTCCATCACCAGGTAGGCGAACCCGTCCGCCTCACCATAATCGTAAACTGAAACGATATTGGCGTGGTTGAGTTTCCCCGCAGCCTGCGCGCCCCGCTTGAAGCGAACGTAGGCCTCGGCCGCATCGGACCCCGGCGCACCCGACAAAGGCATCGTCTTGATCGCCACGCGCCGGGCAATATAGGAATCCCATCCGTCATAGACCGTGCTGGTATGCGTGCTGGCAACGATCGTACGGAGCTCGTACTTCCCGATCTGACTGAATGCCAGGCGCATCTCGACCCTCACGTGCGGGAGTGGCTCTCCCGCCGGAAGTGTCGCATTGCATCCCGTCAGGCCGTCTACAATATTTAGAGATAACCGCCGCGGGACAATATCGTACTCAAGACAAAAGACCCGGCCAACCGGCCAAAACCGCGCGCGCCAGCACTATCCGGCTTCTTCCAGAAACGCCTGGAAGAAGTCCCGCATCGTTCGGGTTCGCTGCCGCGCCAGCCGTTGGCCTTCAATTGTCTGAAAACTCCCCGCCAGCTTGAACAGCTTGACCCCGAAATGATCCAGCGCGAATGCCTGATCATTCAGTGTCCGGTCGCGCCCGGCGGGATCCGTGCTGTCGTAAAGCGAGGAGCCCATCCGTCCCGCCACATAGAAACACCGGGCAACGCCGATCGCGCCGATCGCATCCAACCGATCGGCGTCTTGCAGGATGCGCGCCTCGACCGTCTCCGGCGCGATGCCGGCGCTGAAGCTATGCGCCTCGATCGCATGCGCCACCTTGCCAGTCCATGCCGGGTCCCAACCTAGTCCCGCCAGAATCTCCCGAGCCCTGACCGCCGCCAGCCGAGACGCTCGGGACCGGTCCGGCGAGTTCTTCTCCACCGCCACGCAGTCATGCAGGATGACTGCCGCGACCAGCACGCTTCGGTCGCATCCAGGCTCCGTGCCGGCAATCGCCTTGGCATTCCGCCACACGCGCAACAGGTGCGACTGGTCGTGCGAGCCATCGTCGCCGGCTTGCCCATGCACCGCCAGAAGCTGCATGGCCAGCCCAGCCTGTTCGCCAAACTCATCAACGCCCATCCACTCTCCAATGCCGACCGCCAGCAATCGTGTCAAACCAGGGGGTGTCTACACACCGCCCCCGGACACCATGCTAAACAGGCTTCAACACGAATAGGGAGAATACGATGAGCGACTTCGAACTGGCATGGGATTCCCGCTGCGGCGTCGCCGAATCCCCGGTCTGGGACGACCACAACAGCCGCCTGCTGTTTTGCGACATCTCCGGCAAGAAGATCAACGCCCTGTCGGTCGACACCCAGAAGCGCGAGACCTGGGAATTCCCGGAAGTCGTGGGCAGCTTCGGGCTCTGCCGCTCCGGCAAACTGGTCGTCGCCCAGCGCCACCACGTCATCCTGTTCGATCCGGCCACCGGCAAGCACCACGACCTGACGACAAGGATCGCCGAACCCGCGACCAACCGCCTGAACGATGGCAAAGTCGGCCCCGACGGCGCCTTTTGGGTCGGCAGCATGGATGAGAACTCCCCCCGCCAGAAGATCGCCGCGCTCTACCGCGTCACCGCCGACGGCCACATTACCCGGCAGGAAACCGGCATCGCGGTGTCCAACGGCCTTGCGTGGTCGCCCGACGGCCGGATCATGTACCACTCCGATTCCACCGCCGGCATCATCGAGGCCTGGGACTTCGACCCAGCAACCGGCGCCCGCGCGAACCATCGCGTCCTCGCCACCCTGACCGGCGATGATGGCCGCCCTGATGGCGCTGCAACCGACACAGATGGCAATTACTGGTCCGCCGGCCCTTCCGCTGGCTGCATCAACTGCTTCAGCCCGGACGGCAAGCTGCTCCGCAAGTGGGAATTTCCGGTCCCAGGCCCGACCATGCCCTGCTTCGCCCGCGATGACATCTACGTCACATCGCTGCGGGAGGGAAAATCCGCCGAGGTCCTGTCGAAGTTCCCGACCCTCGGCGGATTGTTCAAAGCCAAGGCGCCGGCAAAGGGCGCGCCGGTCGGCCTCTTCGCCGCCTGACACGCGTCAGGAAATCGCCCGCAAAGCCGGCCTCTCGGGGTGCTTGTCCTCCCGGGCGAGATGCGACAGGAACACCGTGCAGAAGCGCTGCGCGGTGTTGCGGGTGACCGTGGCATGCAGCGCGCGCCAACGCTCCTGCCGTTCTGCCAGGTCCATCGACAGGCCGCGATGCATCGCCTCGGCGATCTCGTCACCATCGTAAGGATTGACGATCAGTGCCTCCGGCATCTCATCCGCCGCGCCAGCGAACCGCGACAGGATCAGCACCCCCGGATCATCCGGATCCTGCGCCGCGATATACTCCTTCGCCACCAGGTTCATGCCATCCCGTAACGGCGTGACAACGGCCAGGCGTGCCATCCGGAAGAAGCCGGCCAGCGTCTCCCGCTTGACCGCGCGAGTCATGTATCGCAGCGGCGTCCAGTCGAACTCCGAATATTTGCCGTTTGTTTCGCCAACAATCCGGTCGAGTTCGCGCCGCAGCCGCTGATATGCGCCCTGATCTTCGCGCGATCGGGCGGCCACCTGAAGGAAGCTGATCTGCTTGCGATGTTCCGGATAATTGGCGAAAAAACGCCCGATCGCAACGAAGCGGTTACTCAGCCCTTTGGAATAGTCCAGCCTGTCCACGCCGATCGCCAGCGCCTTATCGCCGAGACTCTGCCGCAGCATCCTTGCATCCGTCTCCCCCGACGCCTTTAGCGCCTGCGCCGCGAACGATTTTGCATCGATCCCAATCGGATCGACTATTGCTCTGACAGAACGACCGCGGAAGACAAAACGGCCCTCGCGATCGGCCCTGACGCCCAGGCTTTCACAGACGCAATCCAGGAACGCCGTCCGGTACGACAACGTATGAAAACCAAGCACGTCATAGCAGCACATCGCGGCCAGCAAATCGCCCGCGCGGGGCAGGGCCTGAAATACCGAGGGCGGGACAAAGGGCGTGTGCAGGAAGAACCCGATCCGGTTGCCGACCCCCAGCGCCCGCAATTCGGCGCCGAGCGGCAGCAAGTGATAATCATGCACCCAGATCATGTCGTCGGCCCGCAACAGCGGCTTCAGCGCGGCGGCGAACTGCCGGTTGACGGAACGATAGCCATCGTAATCCTCCGCATGGAAATCCAGCAAGCCAAGCCGGAAATGCAGCAGCGGCCACAAGGCGCCGTTCGAAAAATTGACGTAAAATGTGTTGTAGTCCGCCTCGGTCAAATCAACCGTGGCATAGGTGATCGAATCAGCGCGTTGAATATGCGTTGTACCGGCGCCACGTGCTGAACGCCGGCCACTCCAGCCGAACCAAAGCGAGCCAGGTTGTAACGCGTCAGCAATGGCAACCGCCAGGCCCCCCGCTTTCGCGCCCCGCTCGGACGGCAACGGCACGCGGTTCGAAACAACGACAAGGCGTCCCATGTTTCAGCCTCCTCCTGCTGATGATGGTCAGTCTGTCACCCAAGGTTAACGCCGGCGATACGTCCCGGTCCGCCACAATGCGGTAACTTCGCTGTGATGACCTGCGAATATCAGAATGTTGCCCCGAAAAAGCCAGGAGTGGAAATCATCTGAGGGTCCGGACTAGAATCGGACAGGAGACCTGACATCATGCGCATCGCCCAGATTGCACCGCTCACCGAAGCCGTGCCGCCAAAGACATACGGCGGAACGGAGCGCGTGGTGTCCTACCTGACCGAGGAACTGATGGCGATGGGACATGATGTCACCCTGTTCGCCAGCGGCGACTCTGTAACGTCGGCGAAACTGGAGGCCGTGTGGCCCCGCGCCCTTCGCTTCGACGCCACACTGCGCGACACCGCCGCGCCGCACATGATGCTGATGGAAACCGTTTGCCAACACGCGCATGAATTCGACGTGCTGCACTGTCACCTGGACTACTGGCCGTTCTCCCTGCTGAGCCGTCAGGCAACGCCCTTCATGACAACATTGCACGGCCGGCTAGACCTTCCAGAGCTCGAACGGACCTACGCACTTTTCGAGGACGTGCCGCTGATCTCCATTTCCGACGCGCAACGCCGGCCGCTGCCGCGGGCGAACTTCATCGGCACCGTCTACCACGGCCTGCCGCAAAATCTCCTGACACCGCTGCCGGGCGAGCGGGGCTATCTGGCATTTCTCGGCCGTATCTGCCCCGAAAAATGCCCTGATCGCGCCATCCGCATTGCCCGGGCCGCCGGCATGAAACTGAAGATCGCCGCGAAAATAGACCGCGTCGATCAGGAATATTTCGAAACAACGATTCGCCCGCTGATCGATGGCGATCAGGTCGAAATGATCGGCGAAATCAACGAAGCGCAGAAACCCGCATTCCTCAGCGGCGCGGCTGCCTTGCTGCTCCCGATCGACTGGCCCGAACCGTTTGGCCTGGTGATGATCGAGGCCATGGCCTGCGGCACCCCAACCATCGCCTTTCCCGCGGGCTCCGTCCCAGAGATCATCGATCACGGTGTCTCTGGCTATGTTGTCCCCAACGAAAAGGCGGCAGTCGTCGCGATCGGACAACTGGACCGCCTGTCCCCGAACGCTATCCGCGCCCGCTTCGAGCAACGCTTCACCGCTCGCCGCATGGCCGAGGACTACCTCGCCCTCTACCGCCGCCTCGCGATCCGTAGCCGCCCGGCCCTGCGCCTTGTGACATAGGCGGGCCAACTCGCGCCTAGCCAACGCGCCAGCGTTCCGCTTGACTGCCGCCAATCAAGGGGAACGCATCATGGCGGAATTCGATTTCATCATCGTCGGGGCCGGCTCCGCGGGCTGCGTCCTGGCCAACCGCCTGACCGCGGACCCAAAGATCCGTGTCCTGCTGCTGGAGGCCGGCGGCAAGGACACCGACCCCTGGATTCACATCCCTGCCGGCTTTTACCGCAACATCTACAACCCCAAGGTCGCCTGGTATTTCGAAACCGAACCGGTGCCCGAACTGCACAACCGCCGCATTTCCTGGCCGCGCGGCAAAGTCCTCGGCGGCTCCTCCTCCATCAACGGCCTGATCTATATCCGCGGCCAGCGCCAGGATTTCGACTTGTGGCGCCAACTCGGGAACGCGGGCTGGTCCTACGATGACGTCCTGCCTTACTTCCGCAAGGCGGAGGACCAGGAGCGCGGCGCCAACGACTACCATGGCAAAGGCGGCCCGCTTGGCGTGTCCGACCTGAAAACCGACCACCCGCTGCACGACGCCTTCATCGCCGGCGCGCAGGAAGCCGGCTACCCATATAACGCCGACTTCAACGGCGCGGAACAAGAAGGCGTCGGCCCCCTGCAACTGACCGTCAAAGGCCGACGCCGCGCCTCCGCCGCGGTCGGCTACTTGAACCCCGCCAAGTCCCGCCCCAACCTGACCATCGAAATCCGCGCGCTGACCCACAAGGTGCTGCTGGAGGGCAAAAAAGCCGTCGGCATCGAGTACAGCCAGAACGGCACGATCCGCCAGGCCAAGGCCAAACGCGAGGTCTTGCTATGCGGCGGCGCCATCAACTCACCCCAGATCCTGCAACTATCCGGCATCGGCCCCGGCGAACATCTGCAATCCCTCGATATCGAGGTGAAGCACGACCTGCCCGGCGTCGGCGAAAACCTGCAGGACCACATCGGCGGCCGCATCATCAACCGTTGCGTCGACGGCACGGTCACCATGAATGAGATCTACCACAGCTGGGCCAGGCGGCTGTACGCCGGCGCCGAGTGGATTTTTGCCGGCAAGGGTCCGCTGATGACCGGTGCCGGCCCTATCGGCCTGTTCGTGAAAACCCGCCCCGAACTCGACAGCCCCGACGTCCAGTACCAGTTCCTCGCCGGCAGCGCACCCAAGACCGGCGACCCGATGCATCCGTTTCCCGGCTGCACCATCGTCGCCATCCCCTGCCGCCCGGAAAGCCGAGGCTGGCTGCGCATCGGCTCGCCAGACCCGACCAAACAGCCGCTGATGCAGCCGAACTATCTGTCCACCCAGGCCGACCGCGACACCATCGTCGCCGGCCTGCGCGTCAGCCGGAAAATCTTCGCCACGGCGGCCATGCGCCGCCTGTGCAAGGAGGAAATCTACCCCGGCCCCCAGGCCGAGACCGACGAGGACCTTCTGAACCACGTCCGAGCCACAGCCGGAACGACATTCCACCAGACCAGCACTTGCATGATGGGACCCGGCCAAAAATCCGTGGTCGACATCGATCTGAAAGTGAAAGGCCTTCAAGGCCTGCGCGTCGTCGATGCCTCCATCATGCCCACCGTGGTATCAGGCAACACCAACGCAACCGTCATCATGATCGCCGAAAAGGCGTCTGACATGATCCTGAGGGCCGCATAATGGACCAGCTCTTCGCCGGCAAAGTCGCCCTGATCACCGGCGCCGGAAAGAACATCGGCCGCCGGATCGCCCTCGACATGGCCGCCCGAGGTGCGAACGTCGTCGTCAACGGCCGCTCCGACCGCGCCGCCGTTGATGCGGTCGTCGCCGAGGTCAATGCTGCCGGCGGACAGGCGATCGGCTGCCTCGCCGACGTATCCGATCCCGTCGCCACCGGGAAAATGATCGCCGACGCGGTCGCGGCCTTCGGCGGCATCGACATCCTGGTCAGCAACGCCGGCCTGCGCCGACAGACTCCCTTCCTGGAAATGGCCCTCGCTGAATGGAGGGAAATCCTCTCCGTCGCCCTCGACGGCGCCTTCATCCTCGCCAAGGCCGCCGTCCCGCACATGATCCCTCGCGGCGGCGGCGCGATCGTCGCGCTGTCCGGCGTGTCCACCCATCTCGGCATCCCCAACCGCTGCCACGTGTCCGCCTCGAAAGCCGGACTGGAAGGCCTGATGCGCGCCCTGGCGATCGAACTGGCACCCCATAAAATTACTTGCAACTGTGTCGCGCCCGGATCGGTCGATACCACACGAGGCGCCTCCGCCGGCGGACCTGCGCCCGGAACCCTGGTCGAAAAAGGCATCCCGCTGGGACGTAAGGCCGTGGTCCAGGAGATTTCCGCCGCCGTCAGGTTTCTCGCCGGGCCTGACGGACGTTACATTACCGGACATACCCTGCACGTCAACGGCGGCGTTTTCCTGGGGTGAGCGTGCCCCCTGCGCGCGTCGCGGCACCTCCGTATCGTGACAACTCCATGACCGAACGCCTTCGCAGCAACGGTTGACCGGCGCAAACGGCGGATTCCCTCTGACGCTCGATCTATGGCGTTCCAATCAGGAGCGTCCTGTCCTATGACCGCGCTGCGAACCTTTGCAGGAGCTCCAAATGGCCGACCTTGTCATCATCGCCTACAACAACGAAGAGACCGCCGAAAGCGCCCGAAAGAAGCTTTACGAGCTGCAAAAGGAGTACCTGATCGAGATCGGCGACGCCGTCGTGGCGGTTCGCCAGCCCGACGGCCACGTGAAGCTGAACCAGATGGTCAACACCGTCGCCGCCGGCGCCGCTTCCGGGGGCATGTGGGGCGCCTTGATCGGGCTGCTGTTCCTGAATCCGTTGATCGGCGCGGCAATCGGCGCCGGAGCAGGCGCTCTGAGTGGCAAGTTCACCGATGTCGGCATCGATGACAACTTCATGAAACAGGCCGCCGAGGCGCTGACCCCCGGGCAAGCCGCACTGTGCGTGCTGGTGCGCAAGGTCACCGCCGACAAGGTGCTGCCCGAGATGGCGTCGTTCGGCGGCAAGGTCCTGCGCACGAACCTGACCTCCGAACAGGAATCAAGGCTGCAGGAAGCCCTGAAGGCCTGACCGGCCGTCCCGATCTTCCCGGCCCTCGTCACGGCTGGCGCTCTCAGGTCATGGTAGGGGATCCCCTCCGGGATCCCCCAGTGTCATGGTCGGTCGCTTCCAAGTGTTTTCCCGGCTAGGGCCGGGTCATCCACGTCTTACAGCGTTTCTCTCGCCCGGCCCGTGGGTCATGCGCCTCGTCGACTCAACCGAACCCCGGCAACAGGAATTCCATACCCTCAGTCGAACACGGGATCGGGCGGCAACCCCGCCCACGCATCCCCGACCCCCAACCGCCTCGGCAGCAGCCCCTGAGTGCCGCAAAACCGTTCCGCCACCTCCAACGCCGGCTGCAACGCAAACCGCCCGACCGGCGAGGCCCCAGCCTCCCGGAACATCCGCATCAGCGCCACAACCAACTCCGGCCGGTCCGTCGCTAGCGATCGGCGCACCACCACCAGGTGATTGACCGGCACAAATCCATATTGCGCCAGAAATAAGTCACCCGCCGCAACCGGGTCCGCAAACACCGTCCGCAGCCCGGGATCATCCGGCACCTCATTCCCGACGATCGCGGCATCGATCTCCCCCCGGCGCAGCATCGTCAGCAGGTCGGATCCCTCCGCCGCCCGCTCCGCCCAGGCCGGATCGGCATAAGCCGGGACATGAGCGCCCTCGAATGTCACCCACCGGATCCGCGCCGGCTCGATCCCGAACTGCTCCAGCAGCGTCCCGCGCAGCCACATCCCCGTCGTCTGGCTGTAAGCCCGCACCCCCACGCGCCGTCCCACCAGGTCCCCAGGCCCACGCAGATCGCTATCCGCGCGACAGATCAGCGCCTGCTCCTGAAACCTCGCGGCCATGACCACAGGCAGCAGGACCAGCGGGCAGTCGTAAGCGATCGCCTGAAGAAACGTTGCAATCGCCATCTCGCTCACATCGAACCGCCCCTCCCGCACCATCGGTGCAAACGCTCGGTTGATCGGTCTGATATCCGCGAACTGCAATCGCAGCAGGTCGGAGGCGACAGAACCCGACCGCAGCGCCGCCACGGCCGGATAATCCCCAAGCGCTGCCTGCAACTCGGTCTGCATCGGTCAGTCACCCCTTCTCATGCCAGCGTTTCCACGACATGCGGGAACACCGCCTCAAACCCCTCGCCATACGTAATAGACTTGTCAGAATTCCGAGCCGCCTGCGCCCCGCGCTGCTGCGCCACCCGAGTATAATATTCCCAAAGGTGCTCCTGCCCCGCCATGCACTCGATCGCGGCACGCTTCTTCGGCCAGACCTTCGTTATATCGAGCAGTACATTCGGTTTCCAGTCGCATTGTTCCGGCTGATGCGGCTCGAACAGAAATACCGGCGGCGCCCCGAGGACCTTCTGCCCCGGGTTATGTCCATGCGCCTGCGCAATGATACGGGCATGCTGGGCAAAATCTGTCACGGCCGGATGGTCGTGGTTATAGATATCGCGCGTGGAATGAGTCAGCACGAAGGCCGGATGGATCGCCCGGTAAACATCCACCAGCCGGTACAACGCCTCCTGCGACAGGTTGATCGGATAATCCCCCAGGTCCCAAAACTGGATATCCGCGGCACCCAGGATTTCCGCCGCCGCGCGCGCCTCTTTCTCGCGCTCCGTCTTCACCCGGTCCAGCGTCATGCCGGACTGACGCCACAACTTCGCACTCTCCCCGCGCTCCCCGTACGACAGGCACAGCACGGTCACCGCCACGCCGGCCGCTGCATGCAGAGCAATGGCGCCGCCGGCGCGCCAGACGAAATCGGCGGAATGGGCGCTGACAACCAGCGCGGTCTTGGCGGACGTGTTCATGATAAGGGCTCCTTGTTCTGGCTCGATGCACCTTTTCCCGGCCCACATTAGCCGAACCATCCGTGCCGGCCACCGTCTGACTGAACCCCGGCGGGGCGGACGACGTCAGCAGAGTCAGGATGCATGCGGATGCCGTCGGCTGCCCGCGGGACCGCCGGCGCGGAGGCCGGTCCGTGCCGCGGCGCTTGGGTCGGCAGGTTGTGTCCGTCCGGCCCGGCGAGATTGCGCACCCGTCACAGACGCGGCAAGTCCGGCTTGCATGTCATCCCGCTTGCCGCCATGTCCCCGCCAACAACAGGAATGCAAAATGATGCGCGTGCTTGCTGCCTGCCTTATGCTGGCCCTAACCTTTACCGTCACCGCCTGCGCCGGTAGCCCCGGCCTCGTGCAGCCCGCACCCCGCGGTTACGACGGCGGTTACTTGTCCAACCCGATGGGCGGCGGCGGCGGGTAACACGACCCCGCCATCACGACCGCCCCGCCAGACTGGACATTTGGCCGCCCATGATCGACCGGCACCCGGTTCCGGCTTACCCCGAGGAACGGCATGATGGTCGAGAAGGCGAACCGGGCAACACCGCCGCGAGCCAAGACCCGCGCGAGAAAAACCCATGACGGAAAGGGTGGAACACCATGCATCCCAAAGTGGCGCTGTATGCCAGCGTCGGAGAAACGCTGACCCGCTACGACCTTGACATCGAAAGCGCGACCCTCGCACGGCAGGAGTCCGTCTCCCTGCCGGAGAACGTCCAATACGCCTGGCCACACGCCAACCGTCGCACACTCTACGTCGCCACCAGCAACAGCGCGACCGGCATGGGCGCGGTCGGCACCAGCCATCATCTGGTGGCCTTCGCCATCGATCCCGTCACCGGCGGTCTTACCGAACACGGCCCCCGCATCCGGCTGCCCGACCGGCCGATCCACATGGCGACCGACATCCCATCGCGGCATGTTCTCGCGGCCTTCAGCAATCCCGCCGGGCTGCGGATCTACCGTATCAGCGATGACGGCACCCTCGCCGCCGAGGTCCCGCGGCCAGCGTCGATCGATGTTGGCATCTACCCCCATCAGGTGCGGGCCACGCTGGACAACCGGCAGGTGATCCTGGTTTCCCGAGGCCATTCCGCCGCCGCCGGCAATCCCGAGGAACCCGGCGCGCTGGAAGTCTTCGACTATCACGACGGCGTGCTCGGCCGGGAGGTCATCGTGGCGCCCAACGGCGGCTACGGCTTCGGCCCCCGGCATCTGGATTTCCACCCGACACAGCCGTGGATCTACGTCTCGCTGGAACGGCAGAACGCCCTGGCCCACTTCACGATGCGCAACGGCCTCGTCGCCCCCGAACCCCTCTCGGTCGTTCCGACCCTGGCCGATCCGGACAACGTCAGGCCGCGTCAGCTCGGCGGCACGGTGCATGTCCATCCCAACGGCCGTTTCGTCTACGCCGTGAACCGAGCATCGGGCGTGACGGAGCATAATGGGCAGAAGGTATTTGCCGGCGGCGAGAACAACTTCGCCGTCTATGCCATCGATCCGTCGACGGGCGCGCCATCCCTGATCGAGCACGCCGAGACACACGGCATCCACTGCCGCACCTTCCACATAGACCCGTCCGGAAAGGTGCTGGTCGCCGCCCACATCATGGACCTGCCCGTCCGCCGGGGCGACACCACCGAGGTCATCCCCGCTCGGCTGTCGCTGTTCAGGATCGCCGCCGACGGCCGCCTTGGTTTCGTCCGCGCCTATGATGTCCAGGTCGGAGACAAATCGATGTGGTGGATGGGTTTGGTCACTTTGTAGGCTTGATGCGTTCGCCGCTTGGAGTGTGGCCGGGCACGTCTGTCAACGATTTCGACAGAGCGCTGGCCGGTCAAGGCTTTGAACCAGGGTCACTGACGATCCCCGTGCTGCGCTTCACGCCGCGCACAGTCAGGCTACCCGGCGTGACCCAATGCCATCCCTGAATCCGAATGGATCAGTGCGCGCCCGTCTCGAACGCGTAGAACTCGGTCATGAACGGCGCGGCAATATCCGCGTTCAGCTTGATGTCCAGTAGCACCGGCCCGTCCGGCTTCGTCAGCAACGGTGCCGCATCCTGCAGGTCCTGCAACGTGCGGATCGTCCGTGCTTCAAACCCGAACGCCGCCGCCACCGGCGCGAAATCAACATCCGGAAACACCGACTTCTGCTCCGGCAGGCTGCGCATGCGCAGGAAGTGCAATTCCGCCCCGTACGCGCAGTCGTTCATTACAATAATGACCAGCGGAATGTCTTCCCGAACCACCGTTTCCAGCTCGCCCAGCGTCATCAGAAACCCGCCATCGCCGATCACCAGGAACGTCGGGATGTCCGGCCGCCCCTTTGCAACACCCAGCGCGGTGCCGAACCCCAGCCCGATGGAGGCGAATTCGCTGGTCATCTTGAAATGACCCGGTCCCGGAACGGAAAGATACGGCAGCACGCCAAGGAAATTCCCGGCGTCGTAGACGATGTTCTTCTGCTCCGGCAGCAGCGCGTTCAGCGTGGCCCCGACACTGCGCATATCGATCGTGCGCGGCGTGCTAACCGGCTGGAAGTCTTTGCCGATGTCGTACGCCGCGAGCGACTGAGTGACCTGCGGCGACCGAAACGGCTTTTCCGCGTTCGAACCAGGCGGCAGCGCCGCCAGGATACCCTCCGCCGCCAGTTTCGCGTCCCCCACAATAGCAACGTCGGCACTGGTATACCGCCCGATATTCGCCCGGCTGGAGTCGACCTGGATCAGCGGCACCGGCGGCAGCGACTGCCCGAAGCTCATGGTCAGGAAGTTCAGCCCCGCGCCGAACACGATGGCGCAGTCCGCCTGGTCCACCATCCGCCGAGCCATGGAGTGGGAGAATGACCCCAGGATGCCCAGGTTGTACGGGTTGCCTCGGAACATATCCTTGCCCTTGGCCGTGGTGACCAGCAGCGCGCCCGTCCGCTCCGCCAATGCCTCGATCGCGTCCTTCGCACCCGCCAGATGCGCCCCCCGTCCGGCGACGATGATCGGCTTGCTCGCCGCGCGCAGCAATTCCGCCGCCGCCGCAATCGACTGCGGACGAGGCACGACCGGCTTGCGCGGCGGCGAGGCAACGCTGATAGGCGTCTCGTCCGCCTCGACCTCCTGATGCTGCACGTTGGTCGGCAGCAGCAGCGCCGCGGCAGTCCCTGTCTCGGCATAGGCAATAGCATCAGCCAGCGCCGACCGCGTCGCGGCACCCGACGTCGCAACGAACGTCCGCAGCCCGGCCGCTTGCAGCACCCCAACCGCGTTGAACCCCTTGTAATCCGGGCCAATGGGGTTGGGCGCGCCGGTCGGCTGCGCCTGCTCGCCGTAGATGATCAGCAGCTTCGATCCCATGCGGCTGGCGGCGACGGCGGCGTGCAGCCCATTGGCGGTTGCCGGCCCGCGGCCAATGATGGCCACGCCCAGCCGCCCCGTCGCAAACGCATATCCTTCCGCCATCGCGACGGCCTGGTTCTCATGCCGAGCGCCGTGGAACGCGATGCCAAGCCCATCCAACGCGATGCAGAACACGGCGGTGTCGTCGCTCATCAGGCCGAAGACAGTGTCGATGCCAAGCGATTTCAGGTCCTCGGCAACGCCCTGGTGCGCCTGGATGGTGCGGCTGATGGTGTCCATGGGTTCCTCCACCGTTTTTCTGACCGGAGGGTTGCACCGGATGCCGCGCCACGCAATCGACAGCGCCGCCCCGTGGCCGCATCATGCGCGCCGGATAACGTCGGGAAACAGGACCGTGGCCATGACCAGCACCACCGGATCCCCGGGCCACCGCCTGAGGAATCTGCTCGCCGAACCGGGCATCTGTATTTGCCCCGGCATCTTCGACGGCTTCAGCGCCCGCCTCGTCGAGATGATGGGATACAAGACCGCCTCAATCTCCGGCGCCGGCCTCAGCGAATCCAAGCTCGGTTGGGCCGACGTCGGCATCATGGGCTACGAGGAGAACGTCCATGCCTCCGCCGCCTTGGCCGCCTGCACCTCGATCCCGCTCAGTGCGGACGGCGACACCGGTTACGGCAACGCGATGAATGTCTACTTCACCGTGCAGGGCTTCGAACGCGCCGGCATCGCCTGCCTGATGATCGAGGACCAGGTCTGGCCGAAGCGCTGCGGCCACATGGCGGGCAAGCAGGTCATTTCGGCCGAGGAAGGTGTCGAAAAAATCCAGGCTGCGTCGGAAGCACGCCGTGACCCTGGCTTCATGATCAAGGCCCGTACCGATGCCACCGCGATCCACGGCGTAACCGAGGCCATCCGCCGCCTCAACTTGTACGCCGAAGCCGGCGCCGACCTGCTGTTCGCCGATGCCCTGCTGTCCGCCGAGGACATCGCCACCGTGGCCCGCAACGTCTCGAAACCGCTCGCCGTCAACATGGGTTTCGGCATCCGCCAGCGCCCCACCACGCCTCTGCTGTCCGCCCGGCAGCTCGAGGACATGGGCGTCAAGGTAGTCTCCTACCCGCGCATCCTGACTTCCGCGGCCATCCAGGGCATGAAGAATGCGCTCGGCGTGCTGAACCAGTCGATCGAGGAGGGCAGGGTGATCGACCGCCCCGACCTGCTGGTCCCATTCGACGAACTCAACACGCTGATGGGCCTGCCCCAGATCAAGGAACTTGAAACCAGATTTGTGCGGACCCGCGGATGAGCCTGGACAGTTTCAAGACGCGCCGGACGGTTCGCGTTGGCGACGCAACGTTCGCGTATTTCAGCCTGCCGGCTCTCGCGGAGCGATTGGGCGTGATGCTGGACCGCATGCCGTTTTCATTACGCGTGCTGCTGGAGAACCTGCTGCGCAACGAAGACGGCAAGGCCGTCAAAGCCGCCGACGTGGACGCACTGGCACACTGGCCCGCGCCCGAAGCGCTGGACCGAGAGGTCGCCTTCTACCCCGCCCGCGTCCTGATGCCGGATTCCAGCGGCATCCCGCTGCTGATCGACCTCGCCGCCATGCGCGACGCCGTCGTTGCGCAGGGCCTGGACCCGCGCCGCGTCAACCCGCGCATCCCGACGGACCTGGTGATCGATCATTCCGTCCGCGCCGACGTGGTCGGCTCGCCGGATGCCATCGTGCAGAACATGAAACTGGAGATGCAGCGCAACCGCGAACGCTACGCCCTGGTGCGCTGGGCCATGGGCCAGTTCGACAATCTGCGCGTCATCCCGCCGGGTAACGGCATCCTGCACCAGTTGAACCTGGAATGCCTCGCCAGCGTCGTCGCCACCCGCGACAACGTTGCATTTCCCGACACGCTGGTGGGCATGGACAGCCACACGCCGATGATCAACGGCCTCGGCGTCTTCGGCTGGGGCGTCGGCGGCATTGAGGCCGCCACCGCCATGCTCGGTGACCCCGTCAGCCTGCTGGTGCCACGCGTGGTCGGCTGCCGCCTGGTGGGTAGGCGGCGGCCGGGGGTCGTCTGCACCGACATCGTTTTAAGCCTGACGCAGGCGCTGCGCCGCCACGGTGTGCTAGCCGCGATCGTCGAGTTTTGCGGGCCAGGACTGGATGCGTTGTCACTGCCCGACCGCGCGACAATCGCCAACATGGCGGCCGAATACGGCGCGACGATGGGGTTCTTCCCGTGGGATACCGAAACCATCCGCTATTTGGCACTGTCCGGCCGCGCGGCTGAACAGGTCGCCCTGGTCGAAGCCTACGCAAGGGCCAACGGCCTGTGGCGCGAAGTTCCGGAACCGGGCTTTCCAGGAACTGCTGGAATTCGACCTGGGCGCGGTCGAGCCCTCGCTGGCCGGCCCAACCCGGCCGGAGGCACGCGTTCCGCTGACCGGCGTGGCAACGAATTTCCGCGAAGCCTACGGGCGCGACAGCGCCGCCGAACCCGACGTTACTTCCCAGGACCGTCCGTTGCAGCACGGCGACATCGCGATCGCCGCGATCTCATCCTGCACCAACACCAGCAATCCATTCCAGATCATCGCCGCCGGCCTGCTGGCGCGCAACGCCGCCGCCCGCGGGCTGCGCGCGAAGCCCTGGGTAAAAACCTCATTCTCACCCGGATCGCGCGTTGTCACCGCCATGTTGCAGCGGGCGGGCCTGCAGCAGGCACTGGAGGCTGTCGGCTTCCACACCGTCGGCTATGGCTGCATGACCTGCGGCGGCGGCGCCGGCCCGTTGCAGGAAGCGATCACGCAACAGGTTGCCGATCGTGACCTGATCGTGCTGGGCATGATCTCCACCAACAGAAACTTCGAGGGCCGCCTGCACCCTTCCGTCCGCGGCACCTATCTGGCATCACCGCCCCTGGTCGTCGCCTATGCGCTGACTGGCTCCGTCCTGCACGACGTCGCGACGGGCATCCTGGGCACCGACCAGATCCGGCGCGCCGGTGCGGCTGCACGACCTGTGGCCGTCGGACGACGAGACCACCGCCGTCATGACGCACGCGCTAACGCCGGATCTGTTCCGGTCCGTGTACGAAAACCTCGCGGACGGTGGCGCCGAGTGGGCAGCAACTGCCCGCCGCCGATTCGCCCGTACCTTCGCCTGGGACCCCGCAAGCCTGTACCTGAAGCGCCCGCCATTCCTGTCTGATGGACGAAACACCGCCCGCCGCGTCCGGCGACATCATCGGCGCCCGAGCCCTGCTCGTGCTGGGCAATGACGTCACCACCGATCACATCTCTCCCGGCGGCGCCATTCCCTCCGACGCGCCGGCCGGCCGTTACCTGATCGAAAACGGCGTGCAACCGGCGCAGTTCAGCAGCTACGTCGCCCGCCGGGCAAACCACGAGGTCATGGTGCGCGGCACCTTCGCCAATATCCGCCTGCGTAACAAACTTGCGCCGGGGACCGAGGGCGGTTTCACCCGTTACGGATCAGAAATCACCACCGTGCACGCCGCGTCGGAACGTTACCGGACCGAGGGCGTCCCGATGATCGTGGTCGCCGGCAGCAACTACGGCTGCGGCTCCTCCCGCGATTGGGCCGCGAAGGGCACGCGCCTGCTGGGCATTCAGGCGGTCATCGCCGAAAGCTTCGAGCGTATCCATCGCAGCAACCTCATCGGCATGGGCGTCCTGCCGCTGCAACTGCCACCAGGCACAACGGCCGACAGCCTGAGCCTTGACGGTCAGCGAAACGTTCGACATCACCGGCCTGTCCGGCGTCATCGCCCCCGGCCAGGCCGCCACGCTTTACATCCGCCGCCACGCCGGCGAAACGACGTGTGTTGCGCTGACCTGCCGCGTCGACACCACCGTCGAAGCGGACTGGCTGCGCCACGGCGGCATCCTGCCGAACGCCCTGCTCAACCTGACAGCCGGAGCCATCGCATGATCTCCTTAATGACACGTCGACAGGCGCTCTCCGCCGCGGCGGCGATGACGGTGCCGGCTGTGGCCCGCGCCGAGACAAATCAGTTGCGGATCTCCTACGGCTACAGCACCGGATACCTGCCGCTGATGGTCATGCGCGACCAACGCCTGATCGAGAAGCACGCCGCGCAAGCCGGTCTTGGCGATGTCGCCATATCCTGGATGGTGCTGGACGGCGGCAACAACATCAACGACGCCATGTTGTCCGGCGCGCTGGACATCGCCGGCCTCGGCGTGCCCGGCTATCTCGTGCTCCGCGACCGGACGCTCGGCCGCAAACAGGAGGTGATCGGCATCAGCGCCCTGACCTCCGGCGCGCTGTGGTTGAACACGATCGAGCCGCGGATCAAATCACTCGCGGATTATACCCCGAACGACCGCATCGCGGTGCCCGGCATCAAGACCTCGTTCGCCGCCGTCGTGCTGGAAATGGCCGTCGCCAAGCAGTTCGGCATCGAGAACTACGCGAAACTCGACCCGAATACCGTCGGCATCCCGCATCCGGACGCCTATGCCGCGATGATGTCGGGCAAGACCGAGATCACCTCGCACCTCGCCTCCGCGCCGTTCTCCTATCTGGAGCTGAAGAATCCGAAGGTGCACCGCGTGCTGACCACGCGCGACGTCATCGGGCCGATGAGCATCCTGATGACGATGTCGCAACGTCAGTTCGCCGACGCCAATCCTGGACTGATCAAGGCCTTCCTCACCGCGCAGGAGGAAGCCAACGCGTTCATCGCCAGCGACCATGAAGGTGCGGCCGCGGCCTACGTCCGGGTCAGCGGGACTAAAACGCCGCACGACGAGGTCATCCAGGTGCTGGCCGACCCTGAGAACGAATACAGCGTGGTGCCGTCCGGCAGCCTGAACTACGCGCGGTTCCTGTCCGCAATCGGCACCCTGAAAGAAAAGCCTGCTGCCTGGACCGATCTGTTCCTGCCGAACATCAAGGACCGCAATGGCAGCTGAACAGCCCCGATACGCGCCTGACATCGGTTGCTTTTCGCGGTGCAGCATGGTCCAAGACACGGCATCATGCCCGGACCCGATGCGATGACCGACTCTCTGCCAGATCCCGCGAACACCCCTGAACGCATCCTGATCCTCGATTTCGGCAGCCAGGTCACCCAGCTTATCGCCCGCCGCCTGCGCGAATCCGGCGTCTACTGCGAGATCTGGCCCTTCAGCACCACCTTCGATCGCATCGCCGCCTGGGAACCCCGCGGCGTCATCCTCTCCGGCGGCCCCGCCTCCGTCCATGACGAAGCCGCCCCCCTCGCGCCCGACGGCATTTTCGGCCTTGGAGTCCCCATTCTCGGCATTTGCTACGGCGAGCAACTCCTTTGCCAGCAACTTGGCGGCGCCGTCGAGCAGCACCACCACCGCGAATTCGGCCGCGCCTACGTCGAAATTGCCGACGACTGCCCCCTGTTCGACGGCGTCTGGGCTCCAGGCAGCCGCGAGCAGGTCTGGATGAGCCACGGCGACCGTGTCACCAGGCTCCCCCCAGGCTTTCGGGTCGTCGCCACCAGCGAGGGGGCCCCGTTCGCCGCGATCGCCGACGACAAGCGCCAGTTTTACGGCGTCCAGTTCCATCTGGAGGTCGTTCATACCCCCGACGGCGCGCAACTGCTCCGCAACTTCACCCACCGCATCGTCGGCCTGACCGGCTCCTGGACCATGGCCGGATTCCGAGCGACAGAGATCGCTCGGATTCGCGCCCAGGTCGGGCAGGGCAGAGTGATCTGCGGCCTGTCCGGCGGGGTAGATTCCTCTGTTGCCGCCGTCCTGATCCACGAGGCGATCGGCGACCAGCTGACCTGCATCTTCGTCGACCACGGCCTGCTGCGTCAGAACGAGGCGGAACAGGTCGTCGAAACCTTCCGAGACCGTTTCAACATCAAACTCGTTCACCGCGACGCCTCTGAGCTGTTCCTGGGCGCCCTGGAAGGCGTCACCGACCCGGAGACGAAGCGCAAGACCATCGGGCGCCTGTTCATCGAGGTGTTCGAGGAAGAAGCCGCCAGGATCGGGGGCGCCGACTACCTGGCGCAAGGCACGCTCTACCCGGACGTGATCGAGAGCGTCAGCTTCACCGGCGGCCCGTCAGTGACCATCAAGTCGCACCACAATGTCGGTGGCCTGCCGGAACGGATGCGCATGAAGCTCGTCGAACCGTTACGGGAACTCTTCAAGGATGAAGTCCGGGCGCTTGGGCGCGAACTGGGGATGCCAGAAGCGATAGTGGGACGTCATCCGTTTCCGGGCCCAGGCCTCGCCATCCGCATCCCTGGCGCGATCACGCGCGAAAAAGCCGACATGCTGCGCAAGGCCGACGCGATTTACCTGGAGGAAATCCGCAGTGCCGGCCTGTATGACGCCATCTGGCAGGCCTTCGCGGTGCTGCTGCCGGTCCGCACTGTCGGCGTCATGGGCGATGGCCGCACCTACGACAACGCCTGCGCGCTCCGCGCCGTCACCAGCACCGACGGCATGACCGCTGACGTTTATCCGTTCGAGATGTCGTTTCTCACCCGTGTCGCCGGCCGCATCGTCAACGAAGTCCGCGGCATCAACCGTGTCACATACGACATCACCAGCAAGCCGCCCGGCACGATCGAGTGGGAATGACGGGTCCCCGTCGGCGGTGATATCGTAGGTTTGGCGGGGTTTTCGCCAGAGACTTGCCAGCCGCTTGAGGTAGGCTTCCCTTTCTTCTACCCGGTATCCAGCGCCGCAAGTGAATCATTGCGTCACCACCACTTTGCCGACGACGCCGCCGCGCTCGACCATTGCGAAGGCCGGCAGCGAGTTATCGAATGAGAACGTAGCCGCGATCACCGGCTTCAGCGCGCCCTCGCCGGCCAGGTTCGCCAGATACTCGAGATCGGCGCGACGGACCTGCGTCGCGAGAACCAGATGTTTGCGTCGGCGAAAGAGATTCCCGAGTTTCGAGCCGATGAAAACGGGGATCGTCGGGGACGGCTCGATCAGGCGGCCTGCTGCAGTGAGGAATGCCTTGCCCTGTGAGTATGGCATCTTCCCCGAGGCATTCAGAATGACGTCGAATCCGCCAGCCTTCGGCCTGGATTGGCCTGTCCGATAGTCAACGAGAACGTCGGCGCCGAACTGCCGCGCAGCATCAAGCCCTGCGCCGCCGACAGCGGTGACGCGTCCCCCCATGAGTTTGGCAAGCTGTACCGCATAAAGGCCCACGGGACCGGTTGCGCCATGGATCAGAACGGTCTGGCCGGATTTTACGGCGCCGAGGTCTCTTAGCGATTGCAGCGCCGCCAATCCGGCGATTGGAAGCGCGGCGCCGTCGGAGGTCGAAAGTGCTGACGGCAACAATGCGACCTGGCCGGCCGGCACGGCGATCCGCTCGGCGAACGCGCCGCCCTTGAAGGGGTCCGCGGCCCCAAACACGCGATCTCTGACGTGGAGGTCTTTCACGCTCGCTCCAACCGCTATGACCGTCCCGGCGAAATCCGCACCGGGCGTCTTCGGGAAGCGCTTACTCACCAGCGGTCCCAGCATGCCGCGGCGCACGCGGATGTCGATCAGGTTGATCGACCTCGCTTCAATTGCAACGACGACTTGGGCGTCGCCCGCCGCTGGTTCTGGCAATTCAGCGGCGTGAAGGACATTCGCGTCCCCGAACCGGTCATAAGAAAAAGCTCTCAACGAACGCCCCCTTTGCGCGGTAGCGCCTGGCGATTGTCAGGCGAGTGTTGGATGGTCGACGTATCGCCCTCGGACCTTAGCCGCAGAAGGTCGCAAAATCGGGCGGATTGAATGCTGCTCCGACGAGAAAGCGCGCGGGCAAATCAGGGTTAGCAAGAAACAGCTTCCCAAATGATACTGCCTCTACCTGCCCGGAGGGAGATCGCGGCATTGGCGCGTACAAGGTCAAAACCGAACTTTCCAATCACGGCGCCGTCGAACAGTTGGCCGGACGTCGCGATGACGTCGGGGACGGAACGATCCCTTTGTCGAATTTGGAAGAGGTAATCCTGCGAGAAACCCGCCGGGCGAGGTTGAACACGCCCGGCAGAACCACGGTCAGGCCGACATACCGAACGAAATGGATCGGTATCAACGCCATGAGATGAACATCGCGTCCCATGGTCACAAGCGGTCGCCGAACGGACCAATGGATCATGACGAAGGCGGCCATGCCGACTGTGTATAAAACTAAATGTAAATGGACGATCCATTGGCTGCCTTTGATCTGTTCAGACCTATATTAGAAATAAACGAATTTCCTCGATCGTCTCCTCTGCACCGAACCGTTGTCACAGACCATACAAGGATGTCGCGAACCGGATCAATTGGGTATAACCTGCATGCTTTGACCCGGAATTGCGAACAATGATCCAGCTGTCGGACGTTCAGGTGTTTCTCGAAATCGTCAGTGCTGGCAGCTTCACCGCGGCGGCGCGTGCTCTGAAGCTGCCCAAATCGTCAGTGGCCCGGCAGATCGCAAGGCTGGAACAGGAGGTGGGGTGTGCTGTGCTCGACCGATCCACCCGCGTGGTTGTTCTGACGGAAGATGGTCGTAACTTTCTGCCGCATGCGCGAAGACTGCTCGACGATGGGATCGAGGCGCAAAATGTGTTGCGGCTCAAAGGCAAGGGCGCAAGCGGGCTATTGACGATCGCCACCACGGGCTTGATCGGGAGAAATTTTATCGTCCCTCATCTGCCCGCCTTTCGCGAGCGCAATCCGAATATCCGCATCGCGCTTTGGCTCGGGCAGGATCGGCACGAAATTGGGTCCGGCGCCGGACAGGCCGATGTCGCGGTCCGCCTCAGAACGATTGCGTCACCGGAAATCGGCAATCAGAAGCTGGGCGAGATCGACTTCTGCATTATCGCGTCCCCCACCTATCTTGATTGCAGGGGGGTTCCAGTGGCTCCTGAGGATCTTGCCACCCATGCGATCATCGAACTCGGCCCGGCCGGAAAACACAATCGGCTGCTTCTAACTGGCAAGGACAGGACAGCGACCGTCGCCTTCGCTCCGCCGATTCACATCGATGATCCCGAAGCCGTCCGGATTGCCGCGATTGCTGGCGGCGGCATTGCAGTCCTGCCCACCTTCCTCGTTTATGAGGATGTTCGAAGGGGCGTCTTGCGCACGATCCTCGATGACTGGCGGCAAGCATCGGTTCCGCTCCATGTTCTTTACCAGACACATGTCGCGCCTCCGATCCGTGTGCGGACCTACGTAGACTATCTCCTCGAAACGATTGGTAAGGCTCAGCCCTGGCGGGTTGTAATTTGACTGATCGCTGGGCATGCCAGTCGCGGGCAAAACCGAAAGAGATCGCCGCGAGTTGACGGTATTTTGGGGGTCGAATTGCCGGTATCCGGTTCGAGATCACATAACGCCGCGGCCCCTAGCCAAACATGTATTTGTCGCATGCTGGCGATAGAAGAATTTTTCAGACGGTCAATATTTTCCAATAAAATCAATAGCCATGACTCTCGCCGGTGTGGCTGGACGCGAGCTTTGCGGTGGCTGGCCGGGTTTTTTCCAAGTGAAAACATGGGGTGTATTCACTGACACTCAGCGATAGACCAGCCTACAATCGGCGACCGATATAGGTCGATAGTCGTCGATTGTAGGCCCGCAAGTCGGTGTAGCGCGATTCGATCGGGGCCGCCTTCAGCGTGTCACGATCTCGCCATGCCCGCTTCAGGATGACGGCCCGCCCGTTGTGGAACCAGGACCAAGGCGGCAATAATGAAGGCTGCGATGACCGCCGATGCGAGCGGGCGGCTGAGGCTGAGCCCGCCATTGCTGATGGGTTTGTCAAGTAAGTCGCCGACTGTGGCGCCGAGCGGACGTGTCAGGATGAATGCGGCCCAGAACAAGAGCACGTGCGATACCTTCGTCCAGTAATAGAGTGCTGCGACGACTGCCAGCGCGGCTCCAAACACGAGTGCGCCGCCTTCATAACCGAGCCCACCGGAATCGGCGAGCCAGTCGCCGAGCGCGGTGCCGAGTGTCTGCGAGAACGTTATCGTGACCCAGTAAAATAATTCGACCTTAGGAGTTGCAACGGTTTGGACGTTTATGGAGCCTGTCGTAACATACCAGAGAGCAAGGGAAGCCAAAACAAGACCAAACAGGATTGACGATCCACCTGCGTAGCCAATCCCTAATGAACGGTCGAAAAGGTCTGCCATGGTCGTGCCAACTGTCGTTGACGCCACAATGGCCAGCCAATAGATCCAGGGGTTGAATTTCTTCGCCATGATTTGAGCGACAACCGCAGCTACAAAAATGGCGAGGAATATCGCGGTACCAATCAAATAGCCGCCGCCGTGGGGATGCGTGTCGGCATGGAAAATAGTCATCGTGACGGTATCGCCCCCGGTTTCCCCAAGCGTCGTCGCCAGAATCTTGATGATCCAGAAGGCAAAGGTGACCTCTGGGACTTTGCTGAGGGCAAATCTCTGTTTGTCGTTCATGGCGCTGTCCGATGTTGGGGGGAGGGGGTGCCGGGAGACCGTCGGATCGTGGCGTTCAGAGCCGCGACCCGGCGTTTCGCGGGTTGCGCGGGCTTGCGCTTCCTATCAGTCCGGGTTCGGACCTTCCGCCTTAGTTTCGAGCACTTTGCCGCTGATCGCATCGACACCGACCTCCTGAGTGACTGAGCCGTTCTTGACATCGAACGAATAGCGGAGACCGCTGCCCCCGTCCTCGTGCTCGAGTTCTTCATCTGTAACAGTTCCCGGATCGGCTTTGAGAGCGATTTCTCGCGCCTGTGTAATAGTGATCTTTGCCTGGGGCGCGAGGTCTTCGCCGGAATAGGCGAATGCAGGGCATGACAGCGTAAGCAGCGTGACTGCCATACTGAAGGCACAGAAGGGTCGCGAAATCTCATAGGTCATCAGGTACACCATTCTCCAAGCAGGCTCTTGAGCACGGCGGTGACACCAGTCGCACTGCCGCCTCACGCTGCAGTCGCACTATGCCTTGAGAAAATTAGGACAGAATGAGCGGGGGTAATTTCCGCTGGCTGTTATAGCGGCAGCGTCACCCGGGCTAGAACGCCTCGGTGGCGGTCAGTGCGGTTTTTGACCGTCAACACAAGGCCGTGACGTTCAGCGATCCTCATTGCGATCGATAGGCCGAGGCCGGTCCCGTCCACCTCGGCTGGGGCCGCCCGATAGAACCGATCGAAGATGTGGGCGTCGGACCCAGGCTTTAGACCCTGTCCGGTATCGACGACGTCGACCACTGGGTTGAAACCTCGGCGATATAGATGGACATCCACCTTGCCGCCACTTGGTGTATAGCGCACGGCGTTATCGATCAGGTTTGCAAAAAGCCTCCGCATCTCCAGAGGTGCGCCATTAAACATAACAGGCTCGTCTATGCTGGCGCCGAGATCGATGCCTTTGTCTTCGGCCAACACGACATGTTCGCTAACACAATCGAGCAGCAAGGAACCGAGCTCGATCGGTTCAAGGTTCGGCGCCGTGGATTCATCGAGCCTAGCCAGTTGAAGTAATTGATTTACGAGAGCGCTCGTCCGGGCCACACCCTTCGCAATAGCCGTTCTGCCTTGTTGAAATCGCTCCGGGGGCTCCGGCGCCAAATTGTCCACCTGGATCTGCATCGCGGCCAGCGGCGTGCGCAGCTCATGTGCCGCATCGGAAAGAAACCGCTTTTGGCCGTCGATTGCCGCTCTAAGCCGCACGATAAGACTGTTAATGCCTTTCACCAGCGGCACCACTTCAGTTGGCACGTTATCGAGGGGCACGGCGGCGGCGGCCGCTGCACTTCGATGAGCGAGATCCTGCGCCACAGCATCCAATCTGCCGAGCATCCGGTTCATTACAAATCCGACGACGAACCAGGACAGTGGGATCACGATTAGAATAGGGGCCGCTGCGCCGACCGCAGCAGTTTGAGCAATTTCCTCCCGCACCGTTTCACGCTGCGCGACCTGCACCATCCATTCGTCGTTTTTTGTTGTGTAAGAGCGCCAGCGTTTCTCAGCGATGATAACATCGCCGTAGCCTGGTCGAGTTGGTCTGGCGATCTGGCTCGTCGGAAAATCGGAATGAACCAGGGTGTCATTTTTCCAGATCGTCACGGCTAAGGTGTCTTCCGGATCCTGATCGGCGGCGGGCGGCGCGTCCAGGTCACGCAGACCCCGGCCGGCATTGAGGGCCACTTGGCGCAATTGGCCATCGAGAAAATCGGCAGCTTCACTGCGAGCCAGCTGGTAAGCAATCAGCATCGCGATAGCTCCTACAAGCGTGAGGAGTGTTGTCATCCACACCAGAGCTGTTCGTCTGAGGGAGCTATTTGTCATGACTTTGGTATCATCCACCCCGCGCCGCGCACGTTGGAAATGATCGCTTTGCCGAACTTCCGCCGGATCGAGTGAATGAGAACATCGACAGCGTTGCTCTCGACCTCCTCATTCCACCCGTAGATGCGCTCTTCGATTTGCGCGCGAGAAAGGATGCGGCCGGGCCTCTCGATCAATGTGCGCATCAGCGCGAATTCACGTGCTGAAAGAACGTGTGTTAAGCCGTTGTGCGAAAGTTCGTGTGTCGCCGTGTCGAGTTCAGTCCGACCCGCTATCAGTCGGGAAGTGGTTTGACCTACTCTCCGTCGCAAGATCGCTCGCATCCTTGCGAGGAGTTCGCGCACCTCGAAGGGTTTGACCAGATAGTCGTCCGCTCCGAGATCAAGGCCTGATACCCGTTGGTCGAGGGCGTCACGGGCGGTGATAATGAGGTACTGGGGTGTCGATCCCTCCGCTGCGGGCGGCTTTGAGCAAATCGGCGCCTTCGGCATCCGGGAGACCAAGGTCCAGCAGGACAATTGCGTATGCGGTGTCGTGGAGCGCTACCTCCCCCTCGACGCCATTGCGAACCCAGTCGACCGACATCCCTTCGGCCGCGAGTGCCCGGCAAAGCTCTTCCCCAATCATGTTGTCATCTTCCAAGAGCAAGACGCGCATCGGGCCTCATTATACCGGTGGCACAGCCTCCCGATCGTAGCCCAGGACGAAGCAAGCCCCCAATCAGGGCAGTGGACTGCTTGTATCCTACGGGCGACCGTCACCAGCCAGCAGATGCACAGTGAGGGCCAGGACGAACATGTCCGGACCGGTGTGCCACGATCCCTTACGGAGGATGCTGGGCTGATTTGGGAATGGCGATCCCAGCAAGCTCATTGATCATGATCAGGGCGGCCGCCGCGAACTGGGTCATGATGAATTTCTAAAATCTGAGGTATCCCGGCCGCAACGCGACTGACGATGCCATGGGCTGAGGAAATTGCTGGTAACGATGGTCGGTACTGCCGACGAGGCGCCTGTCTTGTCCACCACCTAGGCGATGATGCGTTCCGAAGGCTCGCGCTTCCCTGTGAGGCTGGATTTGTCGCCGGACGGGCGTTTGTGGAATATCGCAGGCGCAGCGGCATCCGGACCTCGCCTGTTCCAGATTTCCTATATCGGCGCTCATGCCGCCGTCTCGGGCTTCAGCTTGCTGACTCATGATGCTCGCCGATATTCGGGTTATTTTCCCAAGGTAAGGCTGATTTCGCCGGCATGAGGCTGTCGCGAAGGGCTCAAATCCAATTCGGCCGCGCCGCGGTAATTTTTATAGCGTCGGATTCGTAGTCGGATGCCTGATAACCAGGCCAATGGGTGGCCGGTTCTTTTGCCGTCTCTTGCGCCAGCAATGCCGCGCCCAGCAAGGCAGTCAAGATCAATGCGCGAACGGACATTCCTTGGCCTCCCGTGGTCCTCCCGTTCTATCTCGGTGAGAAAATCGGCAGTCAACACCCGCGCGGCATTATCCCCCAAACGACCGCGCCACATCCCGCAACCGAAACTTCTGGATCTTTCCACTCGGAGTCTTGGGCATCTCCGCAACGACCTCCAGCCGCTCCGGCATATAGTTCCGCGCCACCCGCTGCTCCTCCAGGAACCGCACCATCTCCGCCTTGTCGAAAGCCTGTCCCGCCCGCGTTACGACGAAAGCGCAACACCGCTCCCCCAGCCGAGGATCCGGCATAGCAACGATCGCCGCCTCCTGCACGGCAGGATGGCGATAAAGAAGCTGCTCGACCTCCACCACCGGAATGTTCTCGCCACCCCGGATGATGATATCCTTCGACCGTCCGGTGATCCGCACATACCCATCCGCATCGATCCGCGCTAGGTCGCCCGTCTCGAACCACCCATCTGCGTCCACGCCATTCAATTCTGGCCGCTTCAGATACCCGACAAAATTGCTACAAGCCCGCGCCTGCAAACTTCCCTCCTCCCCCGCCGGCAGCACCGCGCCGTTCGGATCAACAACCCGAATCTCCACGCCCGGCAGAGGACACCCATCCGTATCGAAAATCTTCTCCGGCGGGTCGTCCAGCTTGCCGACCGTAATCGCCCCGTTCTCCGTCATTCCCCACCCGGAGATGATCGACGCTCCCAGGGCCTCCGCCGCCCGCCGCGCGAGCACCCGCGGAATTGGCGCGCCGCCAGCCAGGAAAACCCGGAACGTCCGAAACGCCTCCGGTCGCCGCAAAGCCACCTCCGTGAGGTCGCTCAGGAACGGCGTCGAGGCCATGGTAAATGTCGCGCCCTCCGCCGAAATGATATCCGCCGCCTTCTCCGGCACCCAGATATCCTGCAGGACGTTCTTCGCCCCCATGTAAAGCGCCATCATCATGCCGTACATGAACCCCGTCTGATGCGCCATCGGCGACGACATCAGCACCACGTCATCGCCGCCAAGCTCAAGCCGCTGCGAATAAGGAATGACATTGCTGAACAGCGTGTTGGAGATATGCATTGCCCCCTTCGGCTCACCCGTCGTCCCCGACGTATAAACCACCTGTATAACCTCGCTCGGATCGGGCCGCACAAATCTCCCGGCCGGGCGCCCGTCCTCCAGCAACTGCTCGAAGGCCGTGTCACCCTCGCCGCCGACGACCAGCACATGCCTTAATGATGGCAGGTCGGCCTGCAATCGCCGCCCCATCGCCGCATGGTCAAAGCCGCGAAAGACGCCCGGCACAACAAGCAACTTGCTTTCCGCCAGACCCAGCATGAACGTCAGCTCACGCTCCCGGAAGATCGGCATCAGCGCATTCGTCACCGCACCGATCCGCAGGGCCGCCAGATGCAGCGCATGGAACTGCCACCAGTTCGGCAACTGAAACGAGATCACATCCCCACGCCCGATCCCCAGCCGCATCAGCCCGCGGGCAACACGGTCAACGACATCCGCCAAGCCCTTGAACGTCAGCTCCGTCCGCTGCCCGGTGACACTGTTATGGTCGACCACCGCCACCTTGTCCGGACGTTCCGCCGCCCATCGATCAAGGCAATCCGTCAGCACCAGATCCGGCCAATATCCCAACCGCCGCATCGCTTCGATCCGTTCGGCCGTAAGGTTTCCCTTCAGCATGACTTTATCGCCCCCTCCCGGTGTCATGGCCGGGCTCGGCCCGGCCATTCACGACTCTTTCGTCAACGCAAGCCCACGCTACAGCCGGAAATACTCTGGCCGTCCCGTCGGCCAAGGATCACCCCAAAGCTGCTGCCCGCCATCCACGGTCAGCACTTCACCCGTAATGAACTTCCCCGACGACGCCGCCAGATAAACGCAAGCATCCGCAACATCCTGCGCATCCCCAACCCGCCGCATCGGATTGGACTCCTTGTAGGTCGCCACCCCCTCCGGAGGATACACGGCGAACCCGCTCGTCTCATGGCATCCCGGCGCCACGCAATTCACCCGTATCCCTAACGGCGCCCACTCTACCGCGACACTCTTGGACAGATACACAACCCCAGCCCGCGCCGCGCAGGTATGGGCGATGCCCGGCATCCCCCGCCAGATGTCGGCAACGATATTGACGATGCACCCCGGACGCTCATCCGCGACCCATCGCCGAGCGGCGGCTTGCATCATGTGCCAGGTTCCATTCAAGTTCGTATCGATAACCGCGTTCCACCCTTTGACCGAAAAATCCAGTGCCGGCTGGGGGAATTGCCCACCCGCATTGTTCACCAGAACATCGATGCCACCCATCGCCGAACCCAGCGCATCGAAGCAAGCCGCCACATCCGCCGGATCGCGGATGGTCATCGGCTGCACCACCACTTTGCCACCAAAACGCTGCAGAAATGTTGCCGCTTCCTCCAGTTTCTCCCGCTTCCGTCCCGCCAGGGCGACGTCCGCGCCCAGGCGAGCAAACAGCGTAACGATCGCCTTCCCCAGTCCGCTCCCCCCGCCTGTCACCAGCACACGCTGCCCTACGAACAACCCGTCTCGATACGGCGTCGGTCGCGTCGCCAATTCTTCATCAGAAAACCCGAAAACCGGAGCCTCGCTCATGACAATCCCTCAAGGAAAATTCGGTTTGCGCCGGCCTTGGAACGCCGCCAGCCCCTCTGTCACATCTGCCGACAGCAACGCGTCCACAACAAGATCCTGTTCCAACTGCAAACCGTCAGCCAGCGAGCCGCTCAGGCCATCCCGAGCGAGCCGCTTCATCAATGCCACCCCCGGCCGGCTTTGTTCCGCCAGTGTCTTGCAGTATCCCAGTGCATCGGACCGTAACGAGGCGTCCTTGCTGATCCGGTTGACCAGCCCCCACTCCTTCGCGACCGAGGCATCGATCCAACTCGCACTCAGGAACAGGTCCATCGCCCGCCGCATCCCGATCGTACGCGTCAGCCGTTGGCTGCCGCCCCAGCCCGGCACCAGTCCGAACGCCGCATGCTGATCGCCAAACTTCGCCGACACCCCCGCGAACGCCACATCGCATGACAGCATCAGTTCCAGGCCGCCCGCCAGGCAAAGACCCTGAACCGCAACGACCACCGGCAGCGGACTCGCTTCCAGCCGGCAGAGCGTTGCGTGACCTGTCGCAATGAACTGCGCAAGCGCCGCCCGATCTTCCCGCAGACCCAGCACCTCCTGCAGATCAGCGCCCGTGCAAAACTGCTTGCCCTCGCTTGCAATCAGCAGCGCCCGCACCGTCGGGTCAGCCTCGAACCGATCCAGCGCCTCGGCAATCGCCTTCATCACCCCCAGCGACAGGCAGTTGAACTTATCCGGCCGGTTCAGACGGATGATTCCCACGGCGCCATCCTGCTCCGCCAGAACCTCATCGCCACTCATTCCGATGCCTCCGCCTTTGGCCGCGCATGCTGCACCGCCACACGCCCGACTCTCTCCCGCGCAACGATCATCTTCATGATTTGCGCCGTCCCATCCCCGATCTCCAGACCCATCACATCCCGCAACCGTTGCTGATGCGGCGTATCCAGCGTCCACCCGTAATGACCATGCGTCAGCAGGCACTGATGAATGACATCAACGGACGTCTTCGGCGCCAGCCATTTGCACATCGCGGCCTCCGCCGTATGAGCCAGTCCCGCATCGCGCAGCGCCAGTGTATGGTAGCAAAGCTGACGAGAGGCCGCGACCATGGTATCGGCTTCCGCCAGCGGAAACGTAACGCCCTGGAACTGAGCAATCGGCCCCCCAAAAGCCTTCCGCTCCTGCGTATAAGCCCAGGCCTCATCCAACGACGCCTGCGCCGCCCCCAGACACTGCAACCCGATCAGCGCCCTGCTGTAATCAAATCCCTGCATGACCTGCACGAACCCACGGTTCTCGGCCCCCATCAGCATCGTTCCCGGCACGAACACATCGTCGAAAAACAGCGACCCCCGGCCAACAATCTTCGATCCGATGCAGTTCAGTCGCGTCCGGGACAACCCGGGACTATCCGCCCGCACAAAGAAAGCACTGATCCCGCGCGCCCCGTCCGTCACCCCACCAGTACGCCCGAAAATCACAAAGGCATCTGCCTGGTCTGCGAAAGAAATGGAATTCTTCTCCCCGTTCAGAACATACCCATCCCCGCGCCGCTCCGCCCGCAGCATCAACGCCGCGGCATCGGACCCACCCCTGGGCTCCGTCAGACCCAGTCCCACAATCACGTCACCGGCAACCATCCGGGGCACCCATTCCGCAGCCACACCCGGCGCCGCATGATGCACGATAATATTGCCCATCAACGACGCCAGAAGCTGTATATACCCCACGTTGAAGTCGCCCCGCGCGATCTCCTCCATGATGATCCCGCTGGTGACCCCGCTCGCGCCGATCCCCCCGAACGCCGCCGGCAGATCAGGCCCGATCAAGCCCAACCCGCCCATCTCCCGCAACAAGCCGCGATCCAGCACCGCCGCTGCCTCGCGCGTCATATAGCCGGGCGTCAGCCGCTCAGCGGCAAACCGGCGCGCAACATCCTGAAAGGCGGTCTGCTCTTCGGTGGGTATCATGGCCGATCCTGGCGCCCCTTATTGATGGACAGCAAACTGAAACGCTTCCCGCCGCCGGGCAAGCCTCCGGCCAGGGCTGGCCATGCGCCGCTTGCCGTGGAACAGTCCGCGCCAACCAATCAGGAGACGCCCAACCATGAGCCTGACCTGCGCTATTGGCGATCTGACCGTCCACCGCGTCATCGAGTCAGAGGGTCCGCTGTTCGATCCGCTCACCTTCTTCCCGACGCTGACCCGCGAATGCCTCAACGAGAACCTGTCATGGATGCACCCCCATTATCTCGACCCGGCCACCGGCCAGCTGATGCTGTGCATCCAATCCTATATCGTTCGCACGCCGCATCATAATATCCTGATCGACAGCTGCGTCGGCAACCACAAGGATCGCGCCAACTACCCGTTCTGGAACCAGATGACCTCCGATCGCTACGAGAAGAACCTCGCGGCAACCGGCCTGACGATGGCCGACATCGACTTCGTGATGTGCACCCACATGCACGTTGACCACGTCGGCTGGAATACAAGG
Source organism: uncultured Pseudomonadota bacterium (assembly GCA_963819005.1). Classification (GTDB taxonomy): domain Bacteria; phylum Pseudomonadota; class Alphaproteobacteria; order Acetobacterales; family Acetobacteraceae; genus Rhodopila. The sequence goes on along the minus strand of CAWFUL010000014.1, from coordinate 29,390 downwards.
CTGGAGAACGGCCGTTGGGTTCCCAGCTTCCCAAAAGCAAAATACGTCTTCGCCGACCGGGAACTCGCCTTCTGGACCGACAAGGAGAAAAACGATCCAGGCAAACAGCCATGGATTGTGGACTCAGTCCTGCCAATCGTCCAGGCCGGCCGGCAAGAAGTTGTGAAGAGCAATCACGAACTGAGCGATATCGTGAAGCTGATCCCGACCCCCGGCCATACCATCGATCATTACTCGGTTCACATCGGCAAGCCCGGCGCCGACGCCGTCATCGGCGGCGACATGATCCACTCACCCCTCCAGGCTCGGTATCCCGACCTCTGCATGCGCGCTGACTACGACAGGGCGCAAGGCGGCGAATCACGCAAGGCGCTGTTCAGCAAACTGTGCGACACGTCAACGCTGCTTTGCACGGGCCACTTCCCATCACCGTCAAAAGGGCGCCTGACGCAATGGGGCGACGGCTTCCGCTATAATCCAGTCGACTAGCGCGCGCGGCGAACCTATGCGATGACTTATCTAGAATAGTCGCGTCCAACGACCGGGAGAGCAAGAAAGCATGGCGACAGTGTCCATCCGCGATGTCCGCAAGCGCTATGGTTCAACCGAAGTGCTGCACGGTGTCAGCGTCGAAATCGCGGACGGCGAGTTCGTCATCCTCGTCGGGCCGTCCGGCTGCGGAAAATCCACCCTGCTGCGCATGATCGCCGGCCTGGAAAACATCACCGGCGGAGAAATCGCGATCGGCGGACGCGTCGTCAACAATGTCGCGCCCAAGGAACGCGACATTGCGATGGTGTTTCAAAACTACGCCCTGTACCCGCACATGACCGTGCGCGACAACATGGCCTTCGCGCTCAGCCTGGCGAACGCACCGAAGGCCGTCATCGACCAAAAGGTCAGTCGGGCAGCCGAAATTCTGAGTCTTTCCCCCTACCTGAACCGCTACCCCCGCCAGCTGTCAGGCGGACAACGCCAGCGTGTTGCGATGGGCCGAGCGATCGTGCGCGATCCGCAGGTGTTCCTGTTCGACGAGCCGCTGTCAAACCTCGATGCCAAACTGCGCGTCGCCATGCGCGCCGAGATCAAGGAATTGCATCAGCGCCTGACAACCACCACCGTCTACGTCACGCACGATCAGATCGAGGCCATGACAATGGCCGACACGATCGTCGTGATGAACGGCGGCAATGTCGAACAAATCGGCGCCCCGCTGGAGCTTTACGATAACCCGGCCAATCTGTTTGTCGCAGGCTTTATCGGTTCTCCTGCCATGAACTTCCTGAAAGGTCACGTCGACGGCGCCACCTTCCGTTCCGATGAAGGAACATCGCTGCCGCTGCCCGGTGCCAGAGTCGCCCCCGACGGCGCGCCGATCGTCTACGGCATCCGTCCGGAACATTTTCAACTCTCCGGCGAAGGCGTCCCCGCCAGGATCAACGTCGTCGAGCCGACCGGATCGGAAACCCAGGTGATGGCCCAGTTCGCCGGAACCCCGATCATCGCCGCCTTCCGTGAAAGGGTTTCCGCCCGGCCAGGCGAAACAATCCACATCACCGCCGACCCCGCTCTGGTGCATCTGTTCGATGCCAAAACGGGCCAGCGCATGAGCGCATAACGATCCAGTCCCCAGGCAACCCCCGTCGTCCGGCCAGCGGGGGTGCCAAAAACGAACAGCCGGCTGAGGGAGTTTACGAAATGACCATCACCCGGCGCGAGTCTCTGGCCCTAGGCCTGGCGGCCAGCAGCATTCCTATCATCGGGGCCAGGGCCGCCGAGACGGACGTGCCTACAGCCGACGTGAAACCGTTGACCTACAAGCCCGAGGCCGGCGCCGAACTGCGCGTGCTGCGTCCCGCCAAATTCATCGACCCGGACGAGGTCTACTGGAATCTGAACACCAAGAAGTTCATCGAAACCACCGGTGTCAAGGTCCGCGTCGACTACATCAGCTGGGAGGACATCCGCCCCCAGACCGCCGTTGTCGCCAACACCGGCGCCGGCCCCGACATCGTCCTGGGCTTCAGCTCCGACCCGCAGATCTATGCTTCAAAGATCGCCAACCTGACCGAACTCGCCGACTATCTCGGCGCCAAATACGGCGGCTGGCAAGAACTTGCGGTGCTTTACGGCACCAAGTGGAAGACCAAGGACTGGATTTCGATCCCGGTCGGTGGGGGCGCCGGCCCAACGGTCTACCGCCAGTCATGGGTCAAGCAAGCCGGCTATGACCGCATCCCGGACGATCTCGACGGCTTCCTGAAGCTCTGCCAGGATTTGCAGAAGATTGGTCACCCCTGCGGCTTCTCGCTTGGCCACGCCCTTGGCGACGCCAACGGTTTTGCGAATTGGTTGCTATGGTCTCACAACGCCATGCTGGTTGATGAGGATGGCAAGGTCGCCCTGGATTCAAAGGAAACGCTCGCGGCGCTCGACTATGCGACTGAACTGCAAAAGACCATGGTGTCCGGCACGCTGTCCTGGAACGACTCAGGCAACAACAAGGCCTTCGCGGCAGGCGATATCAGCCTGACCTTCAACGGCGTCTCGATCTACTACGTGCTCAAAACCGCGTCCGACCCGAAGTTGAACGCCATGGCGGTAGACACACAACATCAGTTACCGCCGAAGGGTGTGGCCACGCGCACCCCGATGTCGGCAACCCCGATGAACGCGATGGTTTTCAATCACACCAAGTATCCGAATGCCGCCAAGGAATATCTTCGCTTCATGATGGAGGCGGACCAATACGGTCCATGGCTGTCCAACTGCATCGGCTATTGGTGCAACTCGCTCAAAGCCTACTCGAAAATGAAGTTCTGGACGGAAGATCCCAAGCTCGCGCCCTACGCATCCGCCATGGATACACCCTACTACGACGGCTACAAGGGCCCGGTAACGCCAGCTTCTTCGGCTGTCACCGCTAACTATACCGTGGTCGATATGTTCGCTTCCGTCGTCACCGGCAACGCCACGCCGCAGGACGCAATCAAGCGAGCCGCCCAGCAAGCTGCTCGCTACTATAAGACAACCTGAGGCCACGGCTTGTTGTCGCCCCTGTCTGGCGCTACGGATACTGCCGGACAGGCGGCAACTAACAGGCCGCGGGTCAAAGGGAAGGAAACCGAATGGCTGGCTTGACTCGGCGCGACACACTTGTGACAGGCGCCACCGCTCTGATCGGCGCATCCGCGCTGCCCCTGATCGGTGCCCGCGCCGCCGACCTCGACGTGCCCGACCGCGGATGTGAAGCCGCCCAGCTTCGCCATCGAACCCGGCGCGACCATCCGTGTCCTGCGGCCAGCCAAATTCGTCGATCCCGACGAAACCTTCTTCAAGCAGAACACCAAGAAATTCACCGATCAGACCGGCATTCCGGTCCGCGTGGACTTTATCGGGTGGGAGGACATGCTGCCCCAGACAGCCGTGACCGCAAACACCGGCGCCGGCCCCGACATCATCGTGGGCTTCGGCGCGGCCCCGCAGATCTACGCCGACAAACTGGTGCCGATGAACGACCTCGCGGACTACCTCGGCGCGAAATACGGCGGCTGGCATGAACTCGCACTGCTCTACTCCCGCCGTTGGGGCACCAAGGACTGGCTGGCGATCCCGATGGGCGGCAGCGGCGGTGCGTCGGTCTACCGCGTGTCGTGGCTGAAGGACGCCGGCTACGACCGCATCCCGGACGACCACGCCGGCTTCCTGACCATGTGCGAAAAGCTCAACAAAAACGGCCATCCCGTCGGTTTCGCGCTCGGCCATGCCGTCGGCGACGGCAACGGATTCGCTGAATGGCTGCTGTGGTCGCACGGCGCGTCGCTGACAGATGAGGCCGGCAAGGTCTCGCTCGATTCAAAAGAAACCATCGATGCGCTGAACTATGCCAAGGACCTGTATCCGCAGATGATCGGCGGAACCTTGTCCTGGGGCGATCCAAGCAACAACAAGGCGTTTCTGGCGGGCGACATCAGCCTGACGTTCAACGGCGTATCGATCTACTACGTCGCGAAGAACTCCACTGATCCGAAGCTGCAGGCCATCGCCGCCGACACTAACCATCAAGTGCCACCACTGGGCGTGTCCAAGAAGCCGCCGCAATCGAGCCTTGTCGTCAACGCAATGACCTTCAAGCACACGAAATACCCAAATGCCTGCAAGGAATACCTGCGCTTCATGATGGAGGCGCCGCAATACGCGCCCTGGCTGGCGGGCTGCCTTGGCTACTGGTCCAACTCGCTGAAGGCCTATGGACAGATGGCGTTCTGGAATGCCGACCCGCGCCTGAAACCTTACGTCGACAGCATGGATACGCCATACTACGACAGCTACAAAGGCCCGATCACGGCGGCATCTTCCGCGGTCGCAGCGAATTACACGTTGGTCGACATGTTCGCCTCTGTCGCCACCGGCAACGCCACCCCCGAATCCGCCGTAAAGCAAGCCGCTCGGCAGGCGGCCCGCTATCTGAAAGGCTGACCCCTGGAGATGGAGCGCATCGATGGACGCCACGGCCGCTGACTCCACCCTGGAATGGGTTCCGACCCGGCGGCACTCGTGGCTGGGCGACCTGTTCGATTCGAAACCGTTCCTGGTCACCCTGTGCCTGCTACCGACTGCTGGGCTGCTGTTGATCTTCCTGACCTATCCTTTGGGTCTGGGTCTATGGCTGTCGCTGACGGACACAACGATCGGACAGCCCGGCGAATACATCGGCCTGGATAACTTCACGTCATTGTTCGACGATCCGGTGTTCTGGGGCGCGGTATGGTTCACGATATTCTATACTGCTGTCGCAACGGCTGGCAAGTTCCTGCTTGGCCTGTGGCTGGCAATGCTGCTGAATCATCATCTGCCGTTCAAGGCATTCATCCGAGCGATCGTTTTGCTGCCGTGGATTGTGCCTACGGTGCTGTCGTCGATTGCGTGGTGGTGGATTTACGACCCGCAGTTCTCGATCATTTCGTACGTGGTGGTGGATGTGCTGCATCTGCGGCAGCATTACTTCGACTTCCTGGGCACGCCCTGGTCCGCCCGCTGGTCGCTGATCGTCGCTAACATCTGGCGCGGCATTCCGTTCGTTGCGATCACGCTGCTTGCCGGGCTGCAGACCATTTCGCCCTCGCTTTATGAGGCAGCGTTGCTCGATGGCGCCACCGGCTGGCAGAAGTTCCGCCGGATCACCGTGCCGTTGCTGATGCCCATCCTGTCCGTCGCGCTGACCTTGTCGGTGCTGTTCACGTTCTCCGACTTTCAGTTGGTCTATGCCATCACCCGCGGCGGACCGTTCAACTCCACCCATCTGATGGCGACCCTCGCGTTCCAGCGGGCCATTCCGGGATCGCAACTGGGGGAGGGCGCGGCCATCGCGGTCTCGATGATCCCCTTCCTGCTGCTGGCAACATTGGTCTGTTTCTTCGGCGTCGGCCGTCGCAAGTGGCAGCAAGGAGGCGATAATGACTGACACCGCCGGCGTCATTGCCGAGGAACTGGAAGAAGGTCTCGCCGCCGCCACCCGAGATGATCCCGAGTATCTGAGCTGGGATTCGCGAGCTCGCCGGACCATTACGGTCTACATTCCGTTGGCGATCTTCGTGATCGTGCTGCTGTTCCCGTTTTACTGGATGGCGATCACCTCCATCAAGCCCGACTACGAGATGTACGACTACAAGAAGTTCAACCCGTTCTGGGTCCACTCACCGACCCTGATGAACATCAAGAAACTGCTGTTCGAGACGGAGTATCCCCGCTGGCTGATGACCACCATGGGCATCGCCACCGCCGCAACGATCCTGTCCGTCGGCGCGAGCGTCCTGGCGGCCTATGCCATCGAGCGCCTGCGCTTCAAGGGCGCCCAGCATGTCGGTCTCGCGGTTTACCTCGCGTACCTCGTGCCGCCGACGATCCTGTTCATTCCGCTGGCGACGTTGATCTTCCAGTTCGGATTGTTCGACAGCCCTATCGCCTTGATACTGACCTATCCGACTTTCCTGATCCCGTTCTGCACGTGGCTGCTAATTGGCTACTTCAAGTCCATCCCGTATGAACTGGAGGAATGCGCGCTGATCGACGGTGCCTCCCGCCTGCAGATCCTCCGGCGGATCACCCTGCCACTGGCCGTGCCGGGCCTGATTTCCGCGGGCATCTTCGCCTTCACTCTGTCATGGAATGAGTTCATCTACGCGCTGGCCTTCATCCAGAGCACCGAGAAGAAGACCGTTCCGGTAGCGATCCTGACGGAACTTGTCACCGGCGACGTCTACCAATGGGGTTCCCTCATGGCCGGCTCCCTTCTGGGATCGGTGCCTGTGGCGATCATCTATTCCTTCTTCGTGGAGTATTATGTGTCGTCGATGACCGGCGCGGTGAAGGAGTAATCCAACCTCACACCGGCCGGATCGCGATCACCACCCGCTGCCGGCGGTGGAACAGCATGACCGTCAGGTCGAGAATCTGCTTCCAGGGCCTGTACTTTCTGTTGATCAGACCCATCCCGAGGTCATGTTCTGAACCCGATACGATAGCCGCGCGGGCATCGACCCACTCGCCCTTTATCGCACCCTTGGCATCGCATGGCGCGATCTTTGCGACCCCGGACCGCCGGATGCGCTTGGCCTTCCCGGACTGCCGCAGCGAATAGGCGTAAAGCACAGGTCCTGGGGCGGTGGCGAACCAGAGCGGGGTTCGCACACCCCGGCCGTCGCGCCGGAATGTCTCCAGGTTCAGATACTTCTGACCCTCAAACGCTTCAAATCCTGCCATCAGAGCGTCAACACGATTTTTCCGATGTGGTGGCTGGATTCCATCAGCCGATGCGCCTCCGCCGCCTGCGCCAGCGGGAAGGTCGCATGGATCACCGGCGGGCAGCGCCCAGCGTCAAGGACAGGCCAAACCTTTGCCAGCAGGTCCATGGCAATAGCGCCCTTCTGGGCCGCTGTTCTCGGCCGCATTGTCGACCCCGTTATCGTCAGGCGGCGCATCATCACCGGCAGGAAGTCGAACTCCTCAACTTTTGATCCCATCAGGAACGCGATCTGCACCAACCGCCCGTCCATTCCCAGGCCGCGGATGTTGCGCGCCAGGTACGGGCCCCCGACCATGTCCAGGACCACATCGACACCACGGCCCGCGGTCAGCGTCTTCACTTCGGCGGCGAAGTCTTTCTCGCGGTAGTTGATCGCCGCGTCCGCGCCAAAACGAAGGCAGGCGGCGCATTTTTCGGCGGACCCGGCGGTTGCGAAGACCTTCGCGCCAAACTCATGCGCCAGCTGGATTGCCGTGACGCCGATGCCGCTGGTGCCGCCATGGATCAGCGCCGTCTCGCCGCTTTTCAGGTGCCCCATCTGGAACAAATTCGCCCAGACGGTGAAGGTCGTTTCGGGAATCGCACCGGCCTGCAGCCCGTCATAGCCCTTGGGCCACGGCAAGCATTGAGTCGCGGGTGCAACGCAATATTCGGCGTAGCCGCCGCCATTCGTCAGCGCGCAGACGTGGTCGCCAATGGACCATGTCGTGACCTCCGCGCCGGCTGCAACGACTTCACCGGCCACTTCGAGGCCGAGGATCGGGCTCGCACCCGGCGGTGGCGGATAGGACCCCTGGCGCTGCGCGACGTCAGGGCGGTTCACGCCCGCGGCGTGGACGCGGATCAGCACCTCATCGGGCTTCGGCGCGGGCGTTGGGCCGGTGGCCAGCTTGAGGACCTCCGGCTTCCCCGCGCCATCGGCTTGGACATAGGACATCGTCTGCGGGATCGGCATGGTCACTCTCTCCTGTAGTCACGCAAATTAGGCTCGACGGATGGCAAAGCAAAGGCGACGATCCCGTGTCCAAGCGAAAGCGACCGCCAAAGGCGGCGAACACAGGAGGAACGAGCATGGAGTTCAACTATCAGGCCCTGTCGCGGCGCGGCATTGTTCTTGGCGCGGCGGGCGCGGCACTTCTTAGCCGCCGCACATGGGGCCAGCCGCGGCCTGAAGCGGCGCTCGGAACGCCGCCAAGCGTGATCACGAATCCGCCGCGGCAGTGGGGGCGATACGCGCCGCCGGATATCTTCCCGGACCCGGACATCATTGTGATCGACCCCGTATTCAAGCAGTCGCTGCTGGGCATTACGGCGATCCGCCGCGTGTGGACGGGATTCAAATGGGCGGAGGGACCTGCGTGGTCGAGCGAGGGCCAGTACCTGGTGTTCAGCGACGTGCAGGGGGACACCCAGTACCGGTTCCTGTGGGACGATCAGAGGGTCACCCCATTCCGCAAACCGTCTTGGAACAGCAACGGGAACTCGTTCGACTTCCAGGGGCGACAGTTGTCCACTGAAGATTTTCATCGCCGCGTCATCCGTTGGGAGCATGACGGGACGATGACGGTCATCGCCGATCAGTTCGATGGCAAGCCGTTGAACAGTCCCAACGACCTGGTGCCTCATCCGGACGGGAGCATCTGGTTCACCGACCCTCCGTACGGGGATTCGCTGTCGGAGGGACATCCCGACGATTCGGGCGGTCCCACGAATGCGGCAGGCTTGTTGAATCCTCGGACTGGCGCGCCGGATGCCGGGGTGATTGGCGGGCGCAAGCGGGAACTGCCGACCGCCGTGTATCGATGGGACCCGTCGGGGAAGCTGGATGTCGTGGTGACCGAGGATCAGGCGCAGGACCCGAACGGGCTTTGTTTCTCGCCCGACTACAAGACGTTCTATCTTATCAGCACCGGCAAGGGGCCGGGCGATCAGGGCAGCGGCGGCAAGGGCGTGGTGTTCGCGTTCGATGTGCAAGGCAACAAGCTGGCGAACATGCGGCAGTTCACCGACATGATGCTGGACGGCGTTCATTGCGGTCCCGACGGCATGCGGGCGGACGTGCAGGGCAACCTGTGGATCAGTTCCAACGCGCCATTAGGCTATGCCGGGGTGCTGGTATTCTCACCACAGGGCAAGCTGATTGGGCGCATCCGGCTGCCGGAGGTTTGCGCGAACCTCGCGTTTGGCGGGCCGAAACGGAACATGCTGTTCATGTGTGCCAGCCAGTCGTTGTTCATGCTGCAGGTGCAGACGCAGGGGGCGGCGCCGGGATAGCGCCGCTGGCCTGGTTGACCGTCATGATGCCGGAACGATGACGCTGACCTGCAAGGTGCCCCGTCAGGGCGCCTGCAGGCGGTAGACGCGGGCGGCGGTGCCGCTGTAGAGGGCTCGCTTTTCGTCCACCGAGGCGCCGGCGGTGATCCGCTTGAACGCGTTCCACAGTTCGGTGTAGCCACCCGACTGCTTGTCCGGTGGAAAGTTGCTTTCGAACATGCAGCGACTGACGCCGAATGCCTCGATGCAGGGTTCTATATACATCCGCCACGCGTCGGAGAGTTCCTCGGATGAGGGCGGCAGGTCGCGCTCATGGAAGTCGAAACCGAAGGAGACCATGCCGACGCCGCCGAGCTTGCAGTTTACGTTGGGGTGTTTGGCGAGTTCGACGATGTTCTTGCGCCATTCCGGCAGGATTTCCTGGCGCCGGCCGCGATAGGGGCCGACGCCCAATACGCCACCGACATGGTTCAGGATCATGGTGGTGTCGGGGAAGGCTTTTGCGAGTGCGATCGCCTCCGGCAGTTGCGGGTGATACTGCCAGGATTCGAAGGACAGGTTCAGCCTGGCGAGTTGCGCGAAGCCCTCACGCCAGGCCTTATCGGTGCTGGTACCGGGCGGAACGATACGGGAGGCGTATCTTCCAATGGACTCGTGGCCGTCCCAGGCGATACCGTAACGAATGCCGCGATAGCGTCCGCCGGCGGAGGTGATCTGGGCTTCAAGAACATCGCGCACGCGGGCACCTAGCGTCAGGTCGGCGTGTCCGACGATGCCCTCGGCCACGCGGCATTTGCCATATTGGCCGGAGGCGCTTTGGGCGGCCTGGCCCACGACGAATTCAACCTCACCGACCGGCGCCATCTCCGGCGGCCCGCCGGCGCGGAACATAGCCTGGCATTCCAGGAACACGGTCGCAACGATATTGTGGCCGCCGCCGATGTCGTCGAGCAGTTCAGGCAGGAAGTAGTGGCCTCGGTGGGGGGTGTCCCAAAGGTGGTGATGCGGGTCGATGATGGGCAGGTCGGGTTCAAGCGCGGCCTCACGCGGGCGCTTGGCCAGCCAGGCCTTCAGGTCGGCGTCGTTGCGGTAAACAATGCCGGTGTATTGGCTTTTGGAATCGCCCGTCATTTCCTGCCCCTTCTTTGCGGTGGTTGGGTCGGACTGTGCGGCTGGGGCCGGGTATGGTCAAGCGCTTGCCCGGCGGGCGAACCGGTGCGACGGTCCCGGTTGCTGGAGAACAGAAGCCGGAGGAACCGATATGGCAGCGTTCGAGACGTATGCGGACAAGTATTCGACTATCCGCATGGAGCGGCGGAATGGGATTTTGCAGCTTACCTTTCATACTGACGGCGGATCGTTGCGCTGGGGCATGGTCCCGCACGGCGAGTTCGCCGACGCCTTCGCCGACATCGCTCGGGATCGAGAAAACCGGGTGGTGATCATGACCGGGACAGGGGACGAGTTCTCCGGGGTGCGTGCCACACCCGAAACGACCTCGATGCCGACGCGGCCGAGCCTGGAGACGATCGACCGGATCCAGTGGGAGGGGCGGGCGTTGCTGATGAACTTGCTGGCGATCGAGGTGCCGGTGATCGCGGCAATCAACGGGCCGGCGTGGCGGCACTCCGAGATCCCGTTACTGTCGGATATTGTTCTGGCGTCGGAGACGGCGGCCTTCCAGGACTCGGCGCATTTCAAGTCGAACATGGTGCCGGGGGACGGCATGCACGTGATTTATCCGTTGCTCATCGGGTTCAATCGTGCGCGCTATTTCCTGCTTACCGGTCAGACGCTGTCGGCGCGGGAGGCGAAGGACCTGGGGCTGGTGGCCGAGGTATTGCCGAAGGACAAGGTGCTGGCGCGGGCGTGGGAGTTGGCGGAGGATCTGACGAAGCGGCCGACGCTTTTGTTGCGGTATACGCGGCTGATGTTCGCGGAGCAATTACGCAAGCCGTTGCAGGAGATGCTGGGTTATGGGCTCGCGATGGAGGGGATCGCTTTGATGGAGAAGCCGGAGGGGTAACGGGCGGGGCCGGAGGTCGTTGATGGCGGGCCAAGACCTGCCATGACGAGGGGCGAGCAGAACGATGAGCGCCAGATTAGGAGGCGAACGGGACGACGAGCGTCAGATGAAGCGGGCAGTGGGGTTCAGGCCGAGGAAGTGCTGGCCGCAGATCTCGATGTGGCCGGTGCGGCCTTGCACCTGCTGGGCAGAGGCGTGGATGTCGCGCATTTTCCGCTCGAACGCGTTGCTGCTGAAGATCGCGGTAGCGCCGGCCTCGTGGTAGGCGAATTCGGCGACCTTCTTGGCTTGTTGGATGGCAGTGGTGGTCGCGAGGCGCATCAGGACCTTGTTGTCCATGTCCAATGATCCGGTGCGGCGGATGCAGTCCTCGCCGTCGCGGATCGTTTCCAGCACGAAGGCGCGCGCGGAGCGGAGCTTGGCTTCGTTCTCGGCGATCAGATGATGCATCACCGGGCTGTCGCGCAGGGTGCGGCTGGTGTGGGACGGCTTCTTGGTCTGGGCGAGGGCGCACAGCGCGTCGAGCATGCCGCGGGCGATGCCCATGGAAACGCCGGCGAACCCGCAGGAATAAGCACTGGTGGTGGTGAACTGGAAGAACGGATCATCGATGCGCCGTTCTGCGTCGATGTCGCGGCGGGCGGTGAAGGCGTCCGGGACGAAGATATCGGTGACGGTGTAGGTGTCGCTGCCGGTGCCGCGCAGGCCGACGACGTCCCAGGTGCTGGTCCAGGTCAGCTGGTCCTGGCGCAGCAGCATGGTGCGCTCGATCAGGTTGCCGTTGGTATCTTTCAGTAACGCGCCGTCGGGTAGTTCGACATGGCAATGGGCGCCCATCCAGGTGGCGTGGTGGCCGCCGCTGCCGAATCCCCACTTGCCAGTAACACGATAGCCACCCGGAACGACTTTCGCTCGGCCTTCCAACTGAAAACCCCAGGCGAGGACGCCTTTCGGGTCATCGCCCCAGATGGTGCTTGCGACTTTTGCATCGACATAGGCGGCGGCCATCGAGCAGCCGCTGGCCTGGCCGACGCACCATGCCGTGGATGCGTCGGCGGCGGCGATGGTTTCCATGATCTTGACGAAAGTTTCGAGGCCGACGCCGTAGCCGTTCAGTTGCTTCGGCAGCAGCGTGCGGTAGAGACCGCGGGCGTGCAGGGCCTCAACGACGGTGGGGGTAAGTTGGCCGAGAGCCTCGATACGGGGGGCTTCGGACTGGAGGATGGGGGCGATGTCGCGGGCTTGGGCGAGCGGATCGTCCGGGAGGGTGAAGACGGGGGTGGAGGTGATCCGGTTCAGGTCCTGGGCGGCGCTCATTCGTGGTGGCCTTCTGGTCTGGCTGGTTTTGGTCTCCTGATATGTTACGGGTTTTGCGAGTTGGGCAAGAGTGACTGCGTCAGGCGGCCGGCTATCCGGTTCGGCGCTTGCCGTTGGGATAGGACTGTTTGCTCGGCTTCAAGGACTCGGCGATCCGAACCTGCCGGCGGAACTCGGCGGCGAGGTAGTCGCCGGGGTCGACTGGTCGCCCATCCGCGCCGTTCGCGGTAAGCCAGGGCGCGATGGCGGCGAGCGTCTCGATCGGCACCGGTTCGTCGGCGATGGGGTCGGTCAGCGGCGACAGAGGCGGGCGGGGCGACGTCGGCTGTCGCCCGTTGGCCGTCGGCTGGGCGCCGAGCGGATAGCCCTGCGGCGGGTGTGAAGGGACCGCCGGGGGCGTGTCCGCCGATGGGTTGGCTGCAACTTCGATGGCAGTTTCGTCGGCCGCGTGGAACGCGTAGCCGGCCCCGGCGGCGGCCTGCGCGTCCGTGGCTGCCAGTTCCGGTGCGTCGGCCTCGGCCGCGGCGTGTTCGGCCTCGCGCATCATGCGCTCGATGTCGGCGGCCATGCCGGCAAAGGCGGCGTGAACGGACGGGGCGGCGGGTTGCGGTTGCGGCTGGGTGTTGTTGTAGCCCAGCGGGTCGCGGATGCGCCTGATCCGGTCGGGGTGCATCGCCTCACGCTCCTTGCGGCGCTTCTGCAGGGTGGCTTCGACCTCGCGGGCCTCCTTGCTGGCCTGGATGGCGCGGCCGACGAAGCGCAGCTTCAGGGCAGGCGGCATATCCAGGGTGGCGGCGTCCTTCAGCAGATCGAGCGAGGTGAGCGAGAGGGAGACGATGTCGCCGGCGTTGAACCAGTCGGCTTCCTCCTCCGGCAGCAGAGACATCACAGCCCGCATGGCCATGCCCATGGCAAGCGGGAGGTTGACGGGGTCCTTGTCGAAGTGCGGTGCGAGGTCGGTGATGACGCGGTGGTGGATGCCGTTGCTGAAGTCCCTGTTCTTGGCCTCGGCCCAGGGGGCGTAGTTGGTGCCGGGTGGGCAGGCGGTTTCGGTGGGGTTGGTTTCCATTGGGTTTCTCGGAGGGGCTGGGATGTGTGTGGCTTAAATTCTTGATTTGTTCTATATGACAGGATTGCGGTCCTAGGCAAGGGGAAAGTTTGGTGGGTTGGGGAAGGGCCGCGGCCTGCCCGCCGCGCCTGACAGCGGGAGGTGGTGGTGAGGGTGTCATCTTGACGCCAGTGTTCGGGGTCGTTGAGTGAAGCCCTGGATGGCCGGCACAAGGCCGGTCGTGACGCGGCGGTTATGACCCATCGCGCTCACCCCGCGCGAGCGGTGATCAGGTGCGTGGAATAGGACACGGTGCTGCGGTCGTGCAGGCGGACGTGCCAGGGGAAGTTGGTGACCTCGCCGGCGATTCGAAGCCGTTGCGATGACAGCGGATGGCCGCCGGGCGTCAGCAGGGCGCGAAGTTGTGGTTCCGCGGCTCCGTTTGCCGTTCCGCGCTGGGAATGGCCACCGATCCAGCCCTGCGGTTGGGTGACGTTGGCGGACCAGTCGTACGGGGTGGCAAGGATGGCGCCGCCGCCTGGGGAGACGAGGTCGGCGATGGAGGCGAGCAGGGTTTGCGGTGAAGACACGCAGTCCAGGACGTTGAGCGCGGTCACCACGGCGAAGCGGGAAGCGGCAAACGGCAGGGCGAGTGCATCGCAGGCCCAGAAGTCGATCAGGTCTGGTGTCGGGATGGGGACGTGGAAGCTGCGGCGGTCGTAGACGACGCCGATCCGGCGGCGGGGATAGGTGACTTCGCCGGTCCTAACGATCTGGCAGGCGAGACGCAGCATCGAAAAGTTCAGGTCCACGCCCAGCGTCAGGGCTTGTGTGCGGTCGGCGAGAACGACGCTGGAACGGCCGACGGCGCAGCCGATGTCGAGGTTGGGGCCGGACGGCGGTGCCGGTCCGAGGAGATCGAGGCCGGCGGTCAGGCAGCGGGCGACGGCGCCCCGAGCGGCGGCCGGGGCTGCGTCGGCGGTGATCGTTTCTTCGAGGTCATACTCGGCCCAGTGATCGTGGGCGTAGCTGCTGAGATGATAGCGGGTGGCGTCGAAGCTGCTGCCCGGGCCGGCGGCGTCCCCGAGGATCGTTTCGAGAAGCGGCGACAGATCGTTCCGCAGCGTGATATGCCAGAGATTGTCTGAGAGGTACTTAGCGACCTCGGGCACGATGATCGGGATACCGTCGATGATGGGGTATTCCATGCGGCAGGCGTCGTCTGGGCAGTGCAGCACGCCTTCCTGGATGTTGGCGGCGGTTTCGCGTGTGATGGCGCCGATGATGATCGGGATGTCGCCGCGGCCGGCGGTCCTGCAGCGCGGGCAGATCGGCGACAGTTCGTGGAAATGGCGTTGGCGCAAGGGCTGGTTCGGTTGCGCCGTCAGCCGATCAGGACGGTCGGCGCGCCCGGGGGCAGGATCATGCCGGTGGGCGATGGGATGGGCGCGACGCAGGAGGCATGCAATGTCTGGTCGGTGACCCGGGCGGCGGGCAGGCCGCCGATGAGGACGGTGACTCCGCCGGGCGGGATGATCATGCCGGGGCCGCCTGGAACGCACCCGGGTAACAGGCAGGGCATCGTGGTGTCCGTGACGCGCGCGGCGGGAAGGTTGCTGATCAGGACGGTTGGCTCGCCCTTGATGATCATCAGCGGCAGGCCTGGATGGGGGACGGGCGTGGGCGTGGGCGCGGGGGGATGGATCGGGGCGTGGCAGTGCGGCACCGTCTGGAGAACCTGATCGGTCATGCGTGCTGCTGGCAGACCCATGTTACGCTTTCGACCCCTTATGTTCGACGACTTTAGCCCACTCTTGTGACGGTTGCACCGTCTATTGTGCGCGGTCAGGGGGCAATGCGGAAGCCGTCCGGCGGCAGTGTGATGTCGACGGCGATGACGATGTCCTTTCCGACGATTTGCAGCGGGATCCGCAGGGCGCCTTGCGGTTCGTCCTCGGTGGCTGGGATGCCGCCTTTCTTGAAGTTTTTCATGCTGACCTTGCCGCTGGTCTGCACGTCGAGCCAGAGGTCGAAGCCGAGGAAGACCTGTGCGACTTTCCTTGGGTGACTGGCGATGGCGTGGCCGAGTTCCTTCAGGGTGGCCATTGTTGTGCTCCTGTTGTGGATCAGCCGAGAGAGGCGGCGGCGCGGATGTCGTCGGCGACCTGGGCGGGGTTGTTTCCGGGCGCGCGCTGGATGGCGGCGGAGGCCCTGATTTCCGTCCACTGGTCGTAGACCCTGGCGATGTCGGCCTGCGTCACGCCGGGCAGGTTCAGGATGGACTGGCGGTGATTGGCGGAACGGGTCAGGTAGTCGTCGGGCAGGTAGCCCTGCTGCTTGCAGGTTTGAAACAGTTCGGTGCCGGGGTAGGGGTAGAAGACGAAGAACCCGAAGTCCAGCGGCTGGATTTCGAAGTGCAGGTCGATCGTTTGCTGCATTTCGGCCAGGGTCTCGCCGGGGGTGCCGATGATGTAGTTGGCGGTGGGCATGATCCCGGCCTCCCGCGTCCAGCGGAAGACGTCGCGAAAGCGCTGGTTAGTGGCCCAGCGTTTCATGATCTCGCGGCGGACGCGCTCGCTGCCGCTTTCGACGCCGTAGGTGATGTGGCGGCAGCCGGCGGCGGCGAGCTCCTGCAGCATCGTTTCGTTCACTGTTTCGACGCGGGCGTGGAGGGAGAACGGGACGGCGAACTCGCGCTGGTATATGTCGCAGAATTTGCGGACCCAAGGGTGGTTGATGGTGAAGGTGTCGTCGAGGAAGATGACGTAGTTCAGCGGGCCTTGGTCGCGGATTTCGGTCAGTTCGGCCAGGACGTTGGCGTGGCTGCGGCGGCGGCCATAGGCGGTGGTTTCCTCGGCGGCGTAGAGCTTGTCGTACATCTTGGCGGCGCAGTAGGTGCAGGGGAACGGGCAGCCGCGCTGGGTGGTGACGTGGACGACTCCCCAGCGTTCGTCGAGCATATCGCGGGCCATGAAGGGGATGGCGTCGATCGGTTCGACGGGATTTCGTAATTTCGGGCGTGGTCCGGATTTGACCCAGATGTTGGGGATGGGGTGGGTGGTGTTTGCTTCCAGGGCGTTGACGAGGTCGAGAAGGGGTTGTTCGCCTTCGCCGAGGCAGACATAGTCGATGCCCGGGTGGCGCAGGGTTTCCTCCGGCGAGAAGGTCGGGTGCAGGCCGCCTACGATGACGGGGATGTCGAGGATCTGGCGCAGTTCGGCGAGCAGGTCGCGGGCGCGCAGCCACTGGCGGGTGGTGAGGGATACGCCAATCAGGCCGGGGGCGTGGTTGCGGATGCGGGCGGCGACGTCCGTGGCCGGGTCGTATTGCCCGACCCGGATGAGGGCCGCCTCGTGGCCATGGCGGCGCAGGTATGCGGCGAGGAAGGCCGGGCCGAGGGAGGCAACGGCCCACGTGCCTTCGGTGTCCAGTTCCAGGAACAGAACTTTCATGGACCGAGCGTAACAGGTGCGCGCGGTTGTGGGCAAAGGTTGGGGCGGGGCGGTTTCGCTCGGCCGATCCGGAAGGGTGGACTTCACTGGCAACCGTCCCCCGTACCGAATGAAGCTGGTGAGGACCGTCTGGATGACCGGGTGGTCTCCGTTGCTCAGCGGCGGATCTATCACACAGCCGGCTGCGCCGGCGAAGCGGCGTCGCCGAACGGATCGCGTTGCTTGCTCATGGCGTCTTCCTTTCGCGAGATCAGATTGGCTCTGCCTGTGGCTCCGGCGGCAGTCGATTCCGTCACCGTGAAGCAGGTTGCCCGGCACTGAGGCCGGTCTGCTGTGAGGCGATTTACAGGCCGCTGTGATAAACGGTTGGGGCCGGCGGCCTGGTTGCAGCGACGCGGCGACGTGTTGCATTATCGTTCGCATGTCAGAAACGTCTCTCTATCCGGCGGTCAAACGGTTCCTGGAGGCGGCGGGCTACGTCGTGAAGGGCGAGGTGCACGGCTGTGATGCGGTGGCGATCCAGGATTGCGAGCAGTTGCGGCTTTCCATTGTCGAAATGAAACTGGGGTTCAGTCTGGAGCTGTTGCTGCAGGCGGCGGACCGGATGCGGGCGGCGGATGAGGTGTGGTTGGCGGTGCCGGCGACGCGGCGGGGGCGGGACCGCGACCCTAGGGTACATCGGCTGTGCAGGCTGATCGGGTTTGGGTTGATGGCGGTGAATGCCGCCCGCGACCAGGTGGAGGTGCTGGCTGAGCCTTCGCCCTATCGGCCTCGGCCGGACCGGCGCCGTCGTGCTCTGTTGATCAGCGAGCATGCGCGGCGTAAAGGCGATCCGTCGCCGGGCGGGTCGACGCGGCAGCCGATAATGACGGCCTACCGGCAGCAGGCGCTCGCTTGCGCCGAACTGCTGGCGACTGGTCCGGGGCGGGTATGCGACCTTCGGACCGTGGCGCCGGAGGCAGGGAAGATCCTGCTGCGCAACGTCTATGGCTGGTTCGAGCGCAGCCAACGCGGCGTCTACCGGCTGACCACCGTCGGGGAGGCGGCGGTGGACGGTCAGGCGGCGAGCAAGTCCGGGGTTACGCCGAACAGGTAGTCGATGTCGCCGGCATCCATTGCGGGCAGGGCCATGCCGTCCTCGCTGAGCGCAAGCGTCGCAAGGGCTGCCTTGCGTTCCTGCAGCTCGACGATCCGTTCTTCGACCGTATCGGCGGCGATCAGCTTGTAGACGAACACCGATTTGGTCTGGCCGATGCGGTGGGCGCGATCGGAGGCCTGGTCCTCGACCGCGGGGTTCCACCAGGGATCGTAATGAATGACCGTGTCGGCGGAGGTGAGGTTGAGGCCACGGCCGCCGGCCTTCAGGCTGATCAGGAACAGCGGGACCTCTCCGGCTTCGAACGCTCGGACCGGTTCGGCGCGATCGGCGGTGTCGCCGCGTAGTTCGACAAACCTGATGTCGGCGCCGGTCAGTTTCGGCTTGATCAGGTCGAGCATCGAGGTGAACTGGGAGAACAGCAGGATGCGGCGGCCCTCGGAAATCATTTCGGACACCATGTCAAGCATGTCGTCGAGCTTGCTGGATGTGCCGCTGAAGGATCCCGACCGCAGCAGCCTTGGGTCGCAGCAGACCTGGCGCAGTTTCAGCAAGGCGTCGAGCACGAGGAACTGGCTCTGGCCGACGCCCTTGTTGGCGATCCCTTCTGTGACCTTGGCGTGCATCGTTGCGCGGATCGTTTCGTAGAGGTCACGTTGATCCGGGGCGAGGGTGATGCGCCGCAGGATGGTATGTTTTGGCGGCAGTTCGGTGGCGACCGCGGACTTGGTGCGGCGGATGATGAAGGGCTGGATGCGCGTGGACAGAAGGCGGCGGCGGACGGGATCTCCGTCTTTCTCGATCGGGGTTCGGAAGCGGCGGGTGAAGCTTTTGCGGTTGCCCAGCAGGCCGGGCATCAGAAAGGCGAACTGGGACCAGAGTTCGCCGAGGTGATTCTCGATCGGAGTGCCGGACAGGCAGATCCGGTGGGGCGCCTGAAGGCGGCAGACGGCGTGCGTGACCTTGGAGTTGGCGCTCTTGATCGCCTGTGCTTCATCCAGCACGACCATTTGCCAGGGCAGCGCGGCCATGTCGGCGATGTCGCGGGTCAGGACCGTGTAGGTGGTGATGACGACGTGCACGCCGGTGAGGTCGCGGCGGCGTTCGTGGCGGTCCAGGCTGTGCAGCACCACCACACGCACATGCGGCGCGAAACGGGCCAGCTCGGCGGTCCAGTTGGGCACCAGCGTGGTGGGAACGACGACGAGGGCGGGGTTGTCCAGGCGGCCGGCATGGGCCTCGATCACCAGGTGAGCGATGACCTGTGCGGTCTTGCCGAGGCCCATGTCGTCGGCGAGCAGGCCACCGAGGTTGTTTTCCCGCAGGTGCTGCAGCCAGTTGACGCCCTGTTGCTGATAGGGACGCAGGGTAGCGTTGAAGCTTGGCGGGACGGCCGCATGGGGGATTTCGCCGACCGCGCGGAATCGCGCGACACTGGCGGCGATGACCGTGGCGTCCTGCCAGCGGGTCGTTAGCACGTCCTCCAGATCCAGCACGGTGTGGGCGGCAGCGGCGTCGAGCAGCATCGTGTCACCCTGCGCGCCGCCTTGGGTGCGGCTGGCGGAGTTGATCATGTCCTCGATCACCGCGAGCATGCGGGCGACGCGGTCGGCGGGCAGTTTCAGGATGCGGCCGTCGTCGAGGCTGGTGACGACCTCGGTGCCGAGGATGCGGGCGGAGGCCATGCCGCCGCGTTCGTGGAGGCGCATGAGGATAGGGAGAAGCGGCAGGCGCGTGCCGTCGATCTCGATGCCGAAATCCAGGGAGAAGGCGCCCTGCGGGGCGTCGGTGACGCGCATGTCGCAAAGGCCGATGTTTTGCACCAGCGGTGGGCCGAACTCACTGTCGATCTGGTCGCGCCAGCCAAGGGCCTGCAGCGCAGGCAGCCGTTCGGCGACGAAGGCCTGCCAGGATTTGGCGGCCTCACGGCCACGGAAGACGAAGACGAGGCGGCCTTTCTCGGTCTTGCCGGTGGCCATGCGCATCTGCACGAGGCCTTCCTGGCGGAGGGTCTCGACCGCGGCGGCTTCGGTCGTGCGGTCGCGGCGGGCGAAGATCGGGCCTGCGGGTGTGTTGATGCGGGTGAACTGGCGATCGTCGTCGAACGGGACTGTGGCGCCGTCGTAGTCGAATTCCAGCAGCAGGGCGTCGAGTTGCTGCATGCGGCCGTATTCGTCGGGACAGGGGAAGCGGGTCAGCCTGATGACGGGGCTGGCAGGGCGCTCGACGATCATCGGATCGGTGGCGGAGGGTGCTTCTATACGGCGTTTTACTGGGGCAGGAGAGGGCGCGGGGGTTGATACGGCCGGCAAGGGCTTTTGCTGAGCGGGGGTCTGGATACGAACCCGGCCGACCGCGCCGGTCGCGGCGTCGACGTACCAGGGGCCGGACTGGGCGACGATAACGCCGGAGCGGGGCGGCAGGGTCGGGCTGGAGGCGGAGGCGAAAATCCGGGTCTCACCTTTGATCAGGCGCTGGGCGCCGGCGTGCCAGCGGGCATTGCCGGCCTCGATCAGGGCGTCGAGCAGATCGACGACCGCGGTTGCGGAGACGTCGGTGCGGGGGGTGTCGGCCTCGTTCAGCAGGTAGGCGACGTCGCGGGATTTCGCGTCGGCGGTTTCGTCGGCGGCAATCTCCCGGGGGGTGATCGGGGCGACGATGCCGGTGCGCTCGCCGATCAGGATGGTGGTGACGATGCAGGCGTGGGGTGGCCGGGCCGGCGCGAGTTCGAAAACCAGGCGCTGGCGTTCCTTGACGGGTGCGGGGGCCAGCGTGTCGAGGAAGGTCTGCTGTTCGGGTTTGCGCAGGGCGGGGAAGCGGTCGAGCGCGGCGAAGCCGGCGGCGGCGAGGTGCGCGCAGCCCCTTTGGCGGCAGGAGCACTGGTGGTCGAACACCACCCGGCGGCCAAGAAGGGCGGGGATAAGGCGGATGGAGTAGGGGATATCCCGGTCGAGGACGGTGCCGATGATCGTGTCGTCCTCCAGGCGCACGTCGACGCCGCCGGACAGGCCGAGGGTGCGGCCGCGGGTCAGGGCGCGGGCGTCGAAAACGCGGCTGAGATCCTGGGAAGTGAAGGGTGTGGGCATCGGCCTCGAGTCGCGAGTTTGGACAGTGGGAGCTAGAGTCGCGATCCGGGGGACGGGCGCAAGGGGATTGTTGGGTGGTAGGATGTGCCCGACCCAGTGGATAAACGGCGCCGCGCCCTGGTTCGTATCGCCCGCCAGCCGGCTGACCGGTTCCTGCTGGAGCCTTTCACCCCGGCATCAGGCATTGGGCTTGCCGGACACGCTGCGGGCGGCC
Source organism: uncultured Pseudomonadota bacterium (assembly GCA_963819005.1). Lineage (GTDB taxonomy): Bacteria > Pseudomonadota > Alphaproteobacteria > Acetobacterales > Acetobacteraceae > Rhodopila. The sequence goes on along the minus strand of CAWFUL010000014.1, from coordinate 8,072 downwards.
CACGCAAACACGCAGATCAGCAGGCCATCCTGAATGGGTCAGACGTCGTCCGGATCCAGGGCGGCAATCAACTCGGCTGACTTACGATGAACGTCGGCTTCCCGTTCAAGATTTTTCGGAAACCGGCTCCGGTTTGCCAGGATCAACGCTTTCTTCGCCTGCGACTCGTGCCACGAGCGCACCGCTAGCAGGGCAGCATCCCAACCCCGCTGGAACTCCGGCGTCCTCGGCGCGACATTGTCGGTCATGTTTGCCTGTCTGAGAGTTGCCTTCCCGTCGATAATGGATTTCCCGGTTCAGGTGCAACGCGATGTATGATCCTGCCCCACGAGGCAGCCTGACGCAGAGCGTGGCTATCGCCTTCGTCCTACCCATCCCCGCCGCGGCCCACCCGGCGGACGTGGTGGAGACCGAGCCAGGCGACGAGGCCGACGATGGGGATGGAGATGCCGGTAGCGAGTTCGGGACGGACATGGACCCCAGCTATCAGCAAGGCCTCCGCCGCTCGGCCGACCAGTCCGCAGACGTAATATGTGACCGCGGCGACCAGCAGCCCCTCGACCGTCGACTGCATCCGAAGTTGCAGTCGTGCTCGGCGATTTATCGATTCCAGCAGCGTCTGATTCTGACGCTCGCGGGTGACGGCAACGCGGGTTTCCATCAGCGTTGCGGCGCGGGACAGCCGTTCCGACAATGAATCCTGACGACGGGTGACGGACCGGCAGGTTGCCATGGCCGGGGCGAGCCGGCGATCGGTAAACTCCCGGAACGTCTGCAGGCCGGGGATGCGGGTCTCGTGAAGCTCATCGATCCGGTGGTGGACGATATCGTGGTAGGCGGCGGCGGCATCGAAACGATATCGTGTCTCGGAAATCAGGTGCTCGATCTCCGCTTCAAGCTGCGTCAGGCTGTGGAGCAGTTTCGGCTCCTCGGAAACCTGTGCCTTGATCAGCGCGGCGGTCAGGCCGGTGAGTTCGGCCTCGGCGGCGGTCAGCAGCGGCAGGGCCGATCGCGCGAGGGGGAAGGCCAAAAGCGCCAGGATGCGGTAGGTTTCGACTTCCAGCAGTTGCTGCGCGACGCGGCCGGCCTGCCATGGGCTGCTGCCGTGATCCAGCAGGACATGGCGGCTGAAGCCGTCGGCGTGGATGCGGAAGTCGGTCAGGGCGGTAATTGACCCGCCCGACACGGCCGATCCGATCGGCACGTTGCCGGCGAACCAGCGCAGGCTAATCGCGGCGGGATCGGTCGCTTCGGATTCGTGATGAAGCAGCACGGCGTGGGCCGCCATCATGGTCTGGCCTGGGAGGGTAGCGACCCAGTCCTCAGGCAGCAGGGAAATGGCCGACCGCTCGAACGGGTCGCCCCCGAGGCCTTCGGCGATGATGATGAAACGAACGAACTCCATGTGCCGTTCCCACTTCAGCCGGAACGGACCCAGATTGACCGCGTAATGAGCGGTGGCGTGGCCGGGCGGCTCGATGGCGTAACGGCGGCACAGAGTGCACATCGCCTCCCACGCGGCGTCGCGCTGGGCCGGGTCGCAGAGCAGTGCAAGGTATGACAGGCGGCTGGGCGGGGCCAGCGGTTCGGGGGGTCTGGCGTGAACCTCGTTGTTCAGCTCGATCCGCTGCGGATGATCACTTGGCAGTTTCATCCGTTACCGTTCGCTCCAGCAATTTTGCGATTTCGTCGGGCCGCTCTTCATGCGCCAGATGTCCAAGCCCACGCAATGAAATTAGTTCGGCTTTCGGGACGAGGGCGCGGATGCGGTAGGCTTCGGCGGACGGAACCATGCCGTCGTTGCTGCCGGTGACGAGGATGAGGCGGGGGCGAAGGTTGGGGAGGTCGTGGAGGAGCGGGCGGAGATCCCAGTTTGCCATCAGCGCGAGGGCGCCGTGGACGTGGCCGGAGTTGGCGACGAGGCGGGCGTAGAGTCGCGAGCCGGTGGCGTCGAGGCGCGATCCGGTGGAGCGGAGCAGGCGGTCGACCGAGGGCCGGGACCCGGCGAAGAAGGTGACGGCCTGGGCGGCGAGGCTGGAACTGGCCAAAAACCGGGCGGCGGGGCCGAAAATGTCGTTCGTCAGGCCGGGGAAGGGAAGCAAGGCGCCGTTCACGCTGATCACGGCAGAGGGATCAATGGCGCCGTCCAGCGCCATGCGCAGCGCCACCGCGGCGCCGGCGGAATGGCCGGCGGCGAGGGACGGCGACAGGCCAAGCTCGTGCAGTAGGGCGGTGATGCCTTTTGCCACGCCTGGCAGCGAGTAGCCCGCAGCGGTGGCCGGGGTGGCGGTGAAGCCGTGGCCGGGAAGATCCGGGACGACGACAGTGAATTTACCGGCCAGTCGCGTCATGACGTCGCGCCAGGAGTGAGTGGAGGCGCCGGTGCCGTGGATCAGCAGGACCAGCGGGCCGCTGCCCATGACCTGGACGTGCCAGCGCAGGCCGCCGGCCTCGACAAAGCGGCTGTGTTCGCGGTGCGGCCAGTCCCGGCCGTCCTTCTGCCAGTTCAGCCGCGTGGTCATGCGGCGGCGTTGCGGACGGCGCGGGAGAGCGCGGCCGGGTCGGCGTATGGCAGCGGGACGTAGTGAGCGCGCATCTCGTCGGCAAGTTTGCGGGCGAAGGGATTTGGGCGTGGGGAGGTGTCGACCAGCAGGGTGGCGAAGCCGGTGGCGCGCAACAGGCGGGCGCTTTCCAGAGCCTCGGCTTCGGCGCGGGGGCGGCCGCCGGCGCCGTCGCGGCCGATGTTCGCCCGGCCGTCGGTCAGGATGGTGATGACGGGGGTGCGGCCGGCGCGGCGGACCTGATCGGCCATGGCAAGCGCGGCGTCGATGCCGGCGGCGAGCGGTGTGGGGCCGCCGCCGGGCAGTCCCGCGAGGCTGCGCTTGGCGCGCAGCAGGGAGCCGGTGGGGGGTAGCAGGATCTGGGCGCCGTGGCCTCGGAAAGCGATCAGCGCCACCTGGTCGCGGCGGACGTAGCAGTCGGCGAGCAGCAGTTCGACGGCGCCCTTGGCCTCACCGAGGCGCTGCATCGCGGCGGAGCCGGACGCGTCGACGGCGAAGACTGTGGTGGTGCCGATGCGCTGGCGGAAGCGGATAATGCGGAAGTCGTCGCGGTGGACGTGGAAGCGGGGCGGGGCGTCGGGATTGGTTTTGAGCCGGAGCGTTTGCCAGGGGGCGGCGGCCTTCAGCGTCTCCAGCAGGTGCAGGCGTGCGCCACCCTTCAGTTCGCCCTGGCGGGTGCCGACCGGGCGGCCTCGTTTGTTGCTGAGCCTGGTCTGGCCGGCGCGGCCGGTGGATCGCACGGCGCCTCGGGTGGTGTTCTGTTGCAGGAGCTTTTGCAGCAGGTCGGGCGGCAGGGCGGCGAGCGCGGCTTCCAGGATGACGTCGGCGAGGGGCTGGTCGGGGATGGTGACCTCGTCCTGGTTGTCGTCCTCGGGTGGGGGCGGCGGTGGTTCAGGTTGTTCGGCGTCTTGCGGCGGGGCCGGGAAGCGGGTGGCGCGGGAGACGAAGACGAGGCGGGCGGCCAGGCCAAGATCGGTGTCGGTGAGGTCGGTGCGGCCGGTCAGGGCTGCGGCGGCACGGGCGGCGCGCAGGGCGAGGAGTGGGGCGCGAAGGGAGGCGATGCCGAGGGCCTCGGCCGCTGTGGTGAGAGCTTCGGCGGCGTCGGCGGTGGGGTGGGGGTCGGTGCCCTGTTGCGGGCCGGCGCCTGGGCGGGGGTCGGCGCCTGGGTGGGGGCCCGCGCCTGGGTGGGAGTCCGCGTCTGGGTGGGGGTCGGCTGTGGTGAGGGCTTCGGCGCCGTCCGGCTTGTCCAGTTGCGCCGGCTGTCCGGATAATTGCGTCATGGCCGGCCTTGTGCCGGCCATCCACGACTTTGGTTGTTCCAGGTTCCGCAAGTCGTGGGTGGCCGGGCCAAGCCCGGCCATGACGTGGAATGATGGTTGGTCGGCCCCCATGACCGGCGGGGACGGTTGATGGTCGGCCGCCGTGACGGGCGGGGACGGCTCGTGGATGGCTGCGGCGGGTGGGGTCGGTTGGTGAGTGGCTGTGGCGGGAGAGGCCGATGATTGGTCTCCGCTGACGCGATCGGATGCTGCGGATTCTCGCTCGAGCAGGCGGCCGGCATCGGTCAGGTCTTGGGCGGTCCAGGTGGGATCCTCGATGTCTCGGGTGGAGACTTCTGTCAGGTCCAGGTGGAACGCGAGGCGGTCCAACAGCGAGGCGGGGGGGTGTTCCTCGGGGTCGGCACCCTCGTCAAGGGCGACGAGGCCGAAGCGGGTGGGCAGCACGCGGGACAGGCCGTCGCGTTGCAGGGTCACCGCGCCGTCATCCAGCACCGCGCGCAGACGGGCGGCGGTGCCGGGTTCAGTGCGTTCGGCCATCGCCAGGATGACGATACCACCGTCGGCCTCGGCGAGCAGACCCTTCTGAGCGATCGGCCGGCCGGCCTCCAGGGTCGCCGCAAGGTCGAGGCCGCCGAGAAGGCGGTCGTCGGAGGTGTTGACGGGGAGGCGCCGGAGCGGCGTTTCGGGGGGGAGGGCGTCCTTAAGCAGTGACAGCCAGTGATCGCGGACGGGACCGGCGCCGGCGCGCAGCGAGATGCCGCCCAGGCCAACGGGATCGATCGCGAACAGCGCCAGGGCTTGCAACGCGTCGGCCCAGGCGGCTGATCCGGTCATTCGTGGCAGGCCCGATGGATGCCTTGCTGGCTGCATTTCCCGCCGTGTCGGTGCCTATCCGCCGGACCACTTCGCTGGCTGCCTGCCGGGCCATGCCGCAGGGTGGTCTTCGAGCTGCGCCCCGAGTTCTTTAGGTGGCTGCGCCTCAGGCAGTGTCGGTGGCTATCCCCTTGGCTGGCATGGCCGCCGGTGTTCCGAATGGCGCGTCGGGCCTGGTTCCGGGGCTCGCGAACGGGTTTTTGATCCGGGTGGAGCGCGCGTGGATTGGTTGGACGGCCGGCGGTGGTCATGCGCCGAAGAGTTCCTCGACGACGCGGGTAACGCGGGTGCTGGCGACGGCCTCGTCGAGGGGGTTTCGGCGCAGGCGGTGGCTCAGGACCATACTCGCGACGCGGCGCAGGTGCTGGTCGCCGACGGTGGTGTCGCCGTCCAGGGCGGCGACCGCCCGGGCGGCGCGGATCAGGGTCAGTTCGCCGCGCAGGCCGTCGGTGCCGAGCGCCATGCAGAGGCGGGCCGCGTGTTCCAGGGCCTCGTCGGGGACGAGGACGTTGGGCAGGCGGGTGCGGGCGGTGACAATACGCTTGCGGAGTTTTTCCTGCGGCTTGTGCCAGGTTTCGACAAATGCGGCGGGGTCACGCTCGAACGTGTCGCGGCGGCGGATGACGTCGATTCTTGTGGGCAGGTCGGTGGGGGTGCGAACCTCCACGGACAGGCCGAAGCGGTCGAGGAGCTGTGGGCGGAGTTCGCCTTCCTCCGGGTTGCCGCTGCCGATCAGGACGAAGCGGGCGGGGTGGCGGATGCTCAGGCCCTCTCGTTCCACGACGTTTTCGCCCGAGGCAGCGACGTCGAGCAGCAGGTCCACCAGGTGGTCTTCCAGCAGGTTGACCTCGTCGATGTACAGAAAACCGCGGTTGGCGCGGGCGAGCAGGCCGGGTTCGAAGACTTTCTGACCGGTCAGCGCGCGTTCCAGGTCGAGGGCGCCGACGACCCGGTCCTCGGTGGCGCCGAGGGGAAGGTCGACGACGGGGACGGGGGCGGTGATGGATTTGCCTTTGCCGGCGGCGCGACATTCGGCGCACCAGGTGTCGGGGGCAGCGGGGTCGCAGTGGTAGCGGCAGCCCTGCATGGCCTTCATCGGCGGCAGCAGGGCGGCGAGCGCGCGCACGGTGGTGGATTTGCCGGTGCCGCGGTCGCCGAAGGCGAGGACTCCGCCGATGCCCTGATCGACGGCGGCGATCAGCATGGCGAGCTTCATGTCCTCCTGGCCGACGATGGCGGCGAAGGGGAAGACGGGGCGGGTCATCAGGGGTTCGGGGGTGGGATCGGCACGGCGGGGGTTATCCGGGGTGGACGGGTGGGGCGTCAAGGCGGGTTGTCGGTGGCGTGGGTTGTCACTTCAGTGAGGTTTCCGCGTTTGTTTGGGGCAAAGCGGTGACCGCAAACGTCACAGTCAGTGAGAGCTAACCAGCCAGACCGGAGACGTGGAAGTCCAGAAAATCCAGCCGTTGAGGCCGCTGGAATCGAATAGTCCGACGTGTGATTTCTGGTTGTGCATTGACATCTGTCAGTTCGCGCCGATTTCATCGCGAAAATCACGATCTCAATTCGATAAAAGCCTGCGTGGCTCCAAGCCAAACCTGGTGCGCTGCGCCAGGGGTATTGTTTCGGTTCGATTTCCGTATGCCTTCCCACTCGCCTGATGCTTGCCTTCAACGACCAGAATGACGGGGGACGCCTGAATGCCGTGCAGTAGCCTGATAGCATTGCCGAAATGTCTCACCGAGCGGATCAGTTTGGTGCGGTTGGCTGCCCTGTGTGTGGTGGCTTTGGGGCTACTTCCCGGCGCGGCCAGAGCGCAGTGCAACGGCAGTAGCAACCCGCCGCCAGCTGGCGGTCTGCCCTATAACTATGCCAACCAGAGCTTCGGCAACACGCCGCCGCTGGCGCCATATACTTCGGTGACAAACGGCATCCCCGGCTGCAACGGCCCCAACGGTGGGGACAACCAGGCAGGCGGCAACGGCTTGCCGGGACAACAGGGCGGACCGATCAACAGCACAAACACGAACCTAACGATTTACGGCGGCGGCAATCCGGCCCCTGGTTCATTAGCGACCTCCGGAGCGTTCATCCAAAGCCTGGGCGGCCCAGGCGGCGCGGGCGGCGGGACTGGCTATGTCGGCCAGGCCGGTGTTATCGGCGGCAATGGCGCTACCGGTGGACAGGGCGGGCAGATTACCGTCAGTTTCGATGGTACATTTGTGCCCGATTCCAGCGGACATCAGGCCAGCTACGGCATTTGGAGCAACGCCTCGGGCAGTGGCGGTGGCATGGGTGGGACCCCCAGCAATCAAGGCATCTTCTACAAAGCGGCTGGCAATGGCGGCAACGGCGGCGCCGGCGGGTCCGTCGCCCTGGTCGCGAGCGGCTCCATCCAGGCGCTGAATGGCGGTGTGTTCGCACAAGCCATCGGCGGGGGCGGCGGTGGGGGCGGCGACGCCCTCTCGGTAGATCAACTCGACGACACGACCGGCGGCAACGGCGGCAACGGCGGCAACGGCGGGACGTCGTCCGTAACGTGGCTGAGCGGCCCGATCAAGTCTTCAGAGTTCGGCATCGCCGGCGTGGCCAGTGGCGGGAACGGCGGGCTGGGTGGCTTTGCGGCACCGTCGGTTTCGACTACCGGCGGGAATGGGGGCGCCGGGGGCAACGGCGGGAACGCCACAGTCGAGGTCGGCAGCGGCGCCATTACCGTCAGCCTTGGCACCGCCGGCATTTCCGTGGAGGCCAATGGCGGGAACGGCGGAAACGGCGGCCAGGCCGGCGCCGCGCTGGAGCGGGCGGCGGTTCGGGTGGGGGCGGAGGGAACGGTGGCAACGCGCTCGCCACCCTCGCTGGCACGGTGACCATCACCGGCATCGACGATCCGGCGGGCATCAGTGGCCAGGGCATCCGGGTTCAGTCGAATGGCGGGAGCGGGGGGGCCGGCGCGAACATTCAAGCGTTCACGGGCGAGGGCGGCGGCGGCGGATTCGCGGGCTCGGGCGGTGGGGCGACCCTCCACCTCGGCAACCCGACATCCGCCGCCGACATCAGTACGTCGGGCGAATTCGGGCATGGCGCCCTCGTGCAAAGCGTTGGCGGTGGCGGCGGCAATGGGGGGGCGGCCACGTTCGGCGGCAGCGGCGGCGCCGGCGCTGCCGGCGGCAATGGCGGTCCGGTCACGGTCCTCGCGCCCAACGCCTCGGTGATTGCGACCGGCAAGAACGCCGTCGCGGTGCTGGCGCAGAGCATTGGCGGCGGCGGCGGCTCCGGCGGTAATGCCACGGACGTGGCTATTGGCGCCCGGCTCGCCATCGGCGGGAATGGGGGGCTGGGTGGCAACGGCGGCGGCGTC
>CAWFUL010000013.1:0-16229 GCA_963819005.1 uncultured Pseudomonadota bacterium | reverse complement strand
AGCCAAGGCCCTCTTGGGGAGCGCAGACGATCAGGTCGTCGGCAGCGACCGCTTCAGCGCCATAGTTGGATCATGGCGCGGTGGCGACAGATCTGCTGGCGCATCTGCGGCGCGACTTCCAGGCGATGATCGACCGGGGCGGCGCCGGCGCGACGACCGGCCAACGGTTGCTTGGCGTTGTCGAACCAGTTGTTCCACCACTGGCATCGGGTGCGCGACGGGACCCTGAAGTGGGGTCCGTTCCAAGAACACATGACCGGCTTGCGTCAGGAGGTCAAGCAGGCCCTTGAGGACGGGTCGCGGTGCTCCGTGCGCGAAGACGGCGGCGACGTGCTACGAGGTCCTCAAGGTGGAGGAGGGCTTGTGGACCTTCGCGCGAGTCAAGGGGTGCGAGCCCACGAACAACGCGGTGGAACGGGCGTTGCGTCACGCGGTGATCTGGCGTCGGATCAGCGGTGGGACCGACAGCGTGGACGGGAGCCGGTTCGTGGAGCGGATGCTGACCACTGTCGCGACCTGTCGGCAACAAGGCCGCAATGTCCTGGATTACCTGACCAGTGCTTTGAAGCAGACTCGTAGGCCAAGCTCTCCCCTCTCTCCTGCCGGTCGCCACGGCCAATTCCGAAGCCGCGTAATCCCACCTATCCCGCCCTGTGACGCCAGGGCGCCATATGGCGAACACATGGACGGCGGAAAACGGCGAATTCGTCTTCGTGAGGAGGTTAAATGAAACGCAAAGGGGGCATTGTCGGTTTGTCTCCGACCGCCGAACATCGCAGACAGCAGCGGGGACGCAATCGCCTCCGTCATACGAAACATCCCGCGGGAAAAGTACCTGGTAGAGCGTGGGCCTGGCTGATTGGTCGTCTCGCACAATTAAGTTGTGTAGGTAGGTCGTCCCGCTTCGCCAGTGACCAAGGATGAATAACGGCGGCAAGAACACTGCCGATTTAGGCGATGAGATCAGTCCGCGAGATCAATCAGTGTCATGATTGAGTTCCGGCATAACGCAGAAATCACCGCTGCACGCGGCCGGTCAGCAGCGGATCGACCGCAAACCCATTTTCCCATAAAAGCCGTAACCAACCACCGAAAGTAAGGCCAGGCAACAAGCCCGGCCCGCAGATTCGAGCGACGGCGTGGCACAGCTCCCTGGCCATCGGTTCGCCACGTCGCCGAGGAGTGGTGGATTCGCTCTGCTGTGCGATGGCCATTGGCAACGCAACTGTAATCGCTCTTTTCATCCGCGGTGAGGTGCGATTTCGGGGAGACGAGAGACTCAGGCGCTCTATGGTCGGCAATTGCTTTGATGCTTCATCGAGTGGATTAACCGGCAGCTGCGTTTGCCACGACGTCGCTCGGCCTGGTGGGTTCGGCAGACCCGGAAAGCCAGATGCTCGCATATACATCCCAAAATGACGGCCGCATCAAGAAGAGCGGTCCGCGCGATAGTCCGCGCTATTGACTCGGCGGCCGCTGGTCCAAAACAACCGCAGTCGATACGAAGGCCGCGGGCCAGGGCAACGGCCTGTGCAGCAACGAAGGTTGTCATAAGTAAAGCGGCCACGAGATTGTTGCGCTCGACGGCATGATGTGGTCGCAGCAAGACATATCCCAAGCACCACCTCGAGCGAAGGCAAAATTATCGCGATGGCCAGAGCCGAGTGCGGGACAATAAACGGGTAATCAATGGCGCGAGTCAGCAAGTAGTAGGGGTTCCCCAGGTGCGAAACCCCGGCGGTCAATAGGACGTAGGCAACTATCAGCGACGCCGTGCGTTCGACTAGCCTGAAGAGACGAGCTACCTGGGTTTGACGCTCCGATGGTTGCAACAGCATACGTCTATGCTCCTCCCCGTTCGGGTTGTCTCTGAGGCTTCCTCCATTCTTCCCATCCGCCAGGAAACAGCGAGACGTGTTGAAAACCCTCGGCGATAAGCTTGGCCGCGACGTTGTCGCCGTAGGAACAGTGGGGATTACGGCAGTAGACGACCACGGCGGCCGACCTTGGAATGGATGATATTGCGGAACGGCGCGAGGCCGACGTGGCCCATGCCGGAATGTTGATTGCCGTCGGGATATGCCCTCGCTTGTATCGCTCGGGAGGGCCCATCCACGATAATGGGCCGCGAAGCCTTCTCCGCATCGAGTGCAGTGCGAAGTTCCGACGCTGTCAACGTCGGCAAGCCCGCTCGCCGCGGGCGACCGCGGCGGCCCTGGCCACACACGCATTTCGCGACAGGCCTCCGGGGCGGAGCAGGTCGACGCCGACCGCTAGCGCGAGGGTTGTGGCAATTATTGACACGACATCGGTTCGTAACACCAGCCTACCGGAGGTTAGTGCAGGTAATCTCATTTGTGAAGTGCGTCTCGCAACTTTCGAAACGCTAATAGAATAATCGTGGCCACCAAGAGACCGAGCACCGCACGAATGCGAGAGTACAAAACCAGCCAGTAGGTCGCGGAGCCGTCGCGTGACACTACGACGGCGCGTCCCGTCCCACCTCGATAGCAACTCGCCGAAGGGATAAAGCGTTACAGAGTCCGGGTAATCGAGGATGCGCTTGCCCCGACTCCTCACCAAGGTACGCTACCCAGTGATTAAAAACATCTCGCCGCTCCACCGCCGAGATCCGCAGAACTAGCGGGCATGGCGACGCATGCACATCCGAAAGGCCGTTGACGAAATCCGCACCCAGGCCATGATTGCGCAGCGTCGACGAGTTGTGCCCCAGAACTGCCCAATTCAGAGCCTACGTAGCTGCCGCGACGTAAGCTCGGGTAGCGATATGGTGGCACCGAGCGCGTTTGCCGCGGCCGTGAGGCTGTAGATGCCGCAATACGGCCCATTCTGCATTCGGAACGACAAGGCGGAGTCGTGCGTTCCCCCGACCGTGCCCTCAGCGCATTGGCAAGTAGTCGCGTCCGCGAGAGGCAGTACTATCAGCCCGGCAATCGTCATCGCCGAACGGCCGCGCCGAATCGCGACGTGAGGAGCACGGCCCCGACTATCGTGGCAGCAGCAAACAAAGCAGTACCCCATCCAGGGCTAGCACTGCCCGCGAACTTATGACCCATCAGGGTGTGCACCGCGCTCTGGTCGGCAGACTTGACCACCTCGCCGTCGCGCCATTCGTACACGATTTGAGGCACGCCATGCATGTAAACGTTAGTCCCGTTTGGAATTGGCACAGTTACCTGAAAGTCCGATGGATCGTACGGCGGATTGAGGTCAAGGTCGTCGACGCGGATAATCGTTCGCTCTGACGCGGATACACCGCCTGCGTGGCGTCTAGTTAGCGTATAGGTGAACCCAACGATGGCAAACGCGTTCTCGATTCGCCGTATATCAACGTCCGTGATTGCGATAAGAACGCGGTCGACCGAGAGGTCAGGCCAGAACGAATCCGGAAAGCCGTGAGGCCCAAGCTTGGCGACTGTATTCGTCCCGAAAACATCCGAACCCGTCTTTTCCACTTCGACCCGGCGCGGCAAGTAACCTGCACCTGGATCGAACCACACACGATGCCGCCCGAACTTCCCACGCGACTCGACAAGCACTGCGCGGTGCCCCGCCCCGTCGCTAGCACTAGTATCCACGACGCGCACCTCCGAATCCGCAAGAACCTTCGACAGACGCGAGGTGCCGTCAAAGTGCACGTAACCAAAGATGAATCCGCCGTGTCCGAGGTCGACTGGCCACGGAATCCCTGCGAACTTACCTGAGTCGCCGCGATGTGCCGAAACCTCTTCAGCGGAGTTGGCGGGTGCGCGCTCCGCCTTCAAGGCGCACACTAACGTCTATGTTCGGAGCTTCCCCCTTATCGGTCGGGTGGTCCCATACCTGGATCTCTCCGCGCTCCGTCCCAACATCCTGGTGCCGCACGCGCAACTCCTGCAACTTGCCGTTGAGCCGCGTAAGCTCCCATTGGCGCTTGTCGATTTTCCAGCGCTCGCCATCACGGACGCAATGCGTTTCGACGTTCGAGGATTTTGGTGTCTTCCTTAACTGGCCCCCCGGTAAAGAACTTTGTCACATGCAGCGTGAATCGCGCGTGTCCCGCGCATGTAGCGATTCCTCGTAACGCTCTAAAACATTCGCGACACTGACCGCCGGCAGGATTTCGCTGAACGGACAAACGATGATCCGGTCGAGCGTCTCGATCTCCGCAACCTTGTCGTAGATCGTCGCAAGATCCGGCACCACCATCGTGCGCGTTCCTGAAATCCTCGATCTGATGCCGCAGTTCGCGCGCCACGTACAGCGGATTGTAGTTTACCACCACAAGCCCTGCCTTCAGCGCGGCATAGTAGAAAATAACGAAGTACGGCGTGTTCGGCAGGCACAGCCCCAACCGGTCACCGGGTTGCAGCCCCATCGCCTGCAACCCCGCGGTCGTCCGCTCCACCGAGTCAGCGAGTTGGCTGTAGGTCCACCGCCGGCCCTCGAACAACAGGGCCGGATGGTCGCCGAACCGCGCAACGGAACGATCGAGCAGGGCCGGAACGGGAAGCGCTTCCAGCGGTGGCGGCGACTGCACGTCCATCATTGTCCTGCCCTTTCGCCCCGGTCCGGCGGGGCGCCATGATCGGCGGTTCCGGCGCAACCATGTGGTTCCGATCAAACCACCAAACGCGCCTTGACGCTATTTGGTGATACGCCGCGCCAGAGTCATCCCTGAATTCGTGATGATATCGACCGCTTCGCCACGCCAGCCGTCAAGCCGGGGTCCGCGCTGTGCCCCCCGCCCGCCCGCGCTGTGCGGCCACCGCGACCGCTGCCTCCCGCCGCTTCTGCAACTGCTGATCCGCCAGCACCCCCAGCAGGATCACCGTCCCCATCACCGCGAAGTTCAGTGAGCTTGGTATCCCCAGGATGTTCACCAGGTTCTGCAACACCTGCAGCAGAGCCGTCCCCAGCACGATGCCCAGGATCGACCCCTCACCGCCGCGCAGGCTGCACCCACCCAGCACCGCCGCGGCGATCGCGTATAACTCGTAGAAATTACCGAATGTGGAGGGCGAAACCGAATTGGTGTAGAACACCAGGAAGATCGTCGAAATCCCCGCGAGCAAGCCGCTCAGCACATAAGCGCCGGCAATCACCGCGCCGGTACTGATCCCGGAATACCGCGCCGCCTCCTCGTTCTTGCCGACCGCGAACAGATACCGCCCGAACACCGACCGGTGCAGCACCACCCCCAGCACCAAAGCCACCACGATCAGGAAGATGAAACTGTGCGGCACGCCAAAACTGCGCCCGGCCGCAAGCCAGCTCAACGTATCCGCGGAGTCGCCATAGCCGAAGCCCATCGTCGAATCATCAGTGTAGTAACGAGCCGCGCCGCGATAGATCAGCAACCCGCACAGCGTGACAATGAACGGCTGCATCCGCAACCGGGTGATCAGGAACCCCTGTATCGCGCCCAGCACCAGCCCGCCCGCCAGCACGGCCAGTAGCGCCACCGGCCAGCCAACCTCATAATTCGCGACCAGGTCGATGAAGATCACCCCCAGCAAGGAGAACATCGACCCCACCGACAGATCGATGCCACCGGTAATGATGGTCAGCCCCTCGCCGATCGAGAAAATCCCGAACAACCCGATCAAATTCGCCATGTCCAGCAGATTGACCGGCGACAGAAACTGCGGATTCAGAAATCCCGTGATTGCGCTGATCACCACCAGCAGCACCAGCAGTCCCAGTTCTTTCTTCGGCAACATCAGGCGGCCTCCACAGCCTGGCCGATCGCCAGCCGAAGCACGTTGTATTCGCTGAACATCGGTCGTTCCAGCACGCCGCTGATGGTGCCCTCGTGCATCACCGCGATGCGGTCGGACACGCCGATCACTTCCTCCATGTCCGAGGAAATCATCAGGATCGCCACGCCCCGATCCGCCAGTTCCCGCATCAGCGTATAAATCTCGTTCTTCGCGCCGACATCGATGCCACGGGTTGGTTCATCGAATATGATCACCCGCGGCTGCATCGACAACCATTTCGCCAGCACCACTTTCTGCTGATTGCCTCCGGACAGCGTAACAACCTGAGTCTGGTCGCCCGGCGCCCTGATCGACAGCCGGCGCCGCTGCTCCGCCGAGGCCGTCGCCTCCGACGACCGGTTGACCAGCAGCATCCGCGCATAGGACAGCAGGCTGGCCAGAGTAATGTTTTCCACCACCGGCATGTCCAGGATCAGCCCGGCACGCTTGCGGTCCTCCGGCGCCAGATAAATACCCTGCCGGATCGCCTGCCGGGGAGAGCCCACCGTGATCGGCGCACCATCCAGACGGATCTCACCCGCGATGATCGGATCGACCCCGAAGAGAGCTCGCGCCAGGGACGTGCGGCCTGACCCGACCAACCCGGCCAATCCCAGAATCTCCCCGCGCCGAACCGATAAATCCACCCGCTGTCCGGGAAAATCCTTCGTCACCACGCCAACAACCTCGCAGCCGCCGACGTCCGGCGCGCTCGCCGGCGGGATATACAACGACTTCAGGTCGCGGCCGATCATCAACCGTATCATCGTTGCCGGATCGATCTCCGACCGGTCCAGTGCCCCCGCGACCCGTCCATCCCGAAGGCAAACCACCCGGTCGGCGCAGGCCTTCACCTCCCCAAGCCGGTGCGATATGTAAATCACCGACACCCCGTTCGCCTTCAGCTCCCCAATCACCTGCAGCAGCCGTTCGGTTTCCTGCAGCGTCAGGCTCGATGTCGGCTCATCCATGATGATGATGCGCGCGTCGATCGAAAGCGCCTTGGCAATTTCCACCAGTTGCCGTTGCGCAATGGACAACCGTTCGACCAACGTATCCGGCCCGAAATCCGCCCCCAGCCGAACCAGCAGCGGCGCCACCATCTCCCGCAGCCGCCGCCGGTCGATCAGCCCGAACCGCCGCGGCTCCCGCCCCATCCCGACATTGGCGGCAACATCCAGGTTCTCGAACAGATTGAGTTCCTGATGAACGAACGCGATCCGGGCACGCATCGACTCCGTCACGCTCAGCGCCGCGTGCTCCTGCCCATCGATGCGAATCACACCGCGGGTCGGCGGCACCACGCCGCCCACGATCTTCATCAGCGTCGACTTCCCCGCCCCGTTCTCCCCAATCAGGCCGAGGACCTCGGCCTGGCGCACCGACAGGCTGATGTCATCCAGGGCGACGACACCCGGATAGACCTTGCTGATACCGGCAAGTTCCAGCAGCGCGCCGGACATCGGCCTACTTCTTCAGCAGCTCCTTCATCGAATCCTGGAACGCCGCCACATTCGACTTTTCAATGACCCGCGTCGGAATGATGATCAGCTTGTTCGCCGGAATGAACGACTTGTCGCCGTGCAGATACTTGATCATGTCGACCATCGACTGATACCCGAACTCGAACGGCTGCTGCACCACCGTCGACTGGATCGTCCCATCGGCAATTCCCCGCAACGTCTGCGGGTCCTCGTCAAATCCCACGATCTTCACCGACCCGGCCTTGCCCGCCTCTTTCACCGCCGAGTAAATCTGCGGCGTATTGTAAGAGTAAAGCCCGACCAGACAGTCCACCCCGCCCTTCGCCAGGGCATCCTGCACGTTGCTCTTCGCCTTCGCGAAATCGACGCCATCGGTCCGAATGTCCAGGATCTGAATATCCGTCCCCTTCAGAACGTCCTTGATCCCCTGCACCCGCTCCCTGGCGTTATCCGCGTCCATGGTCCCGACGAACATCATCACCTTGCCGCCCTTCGGCAGCGCCTTCTTTATCTCCTCCCCCGCCTGCCGCCCCGCCGCCACGTTATCCGTCCCGATATAAACCACCCGGTTCGACTGCGGCGCGTCACTGTCGGTCGTGAACAGCACCGCCTTCGCCGCGACCTTGTTGAACTCCTCCGTCGAGTTCTTCGGATCGATCGCCGAGATCGACACGCCCGCCACACCCCGCGCCAGCAGATCGTCCAGCTCACGCCGCTGTTCCGCCGCCGTCGCCTGCCCGGTGATCAGCACTTCCATGCTGTACTCCGGATGCTCCTTCTGTGCCTTCTCCACCCCGCGCTTGGCGATGGTCCAGAAATCGGCGGCCGCGTTGGTGACCAGCGCAAGTTCTTTCTTCTCCTGCGCCCGAGCCGGCGTCAGGGACAGCGACACAGCCAGAACGGCGGCGACGGCACAAACAGAAAATTGCTTCATTTCATTGTTTCCTGGACGTTACAAAACCATGCTCTGCGCCAGCCAGCGCCACGCCGGACCCTGTTCGGTGATCCACCTGTTTGCCTCCCGTTATCGTTGACGGAAAGCTAATCTGACGCGCCCGCCTTGCGCAACCCGCTACCGGAAGCCGCGGCGACACAGCCATGCGAGCCGCCCCGCTGGCAACGCCGCACCGCACAGGCTAAACGTCCGCCCCCTTCAAATGACCCAATCCCAGTCGCCCAGCCCAGGACTCTGGCTGCCGGAACTCCGGTCACTGATCGCGCTCAGCTGGCCGCTGGCGCTGACCAACCTTGCCCAGATCGCCATGGGCACCACCGACGTCATGATGATGGGCACACTCGGCTCCGACACGCTGGCCGCCGGCGCCCTCGGCGTGAACCTCTACTTCATGGCCCTGGTCTTCGGCATCGGCCTGCTGAACGCCGTCGCCCCGATGATCGCCCGCGACCTCGGCCGCGCCACCGCGCCCCACCACGTCGGCATCATCGTCCGCCAGGGCTTCATCTCCGCCGCCATCCTGGCCGTCCCATCCTGGCTGGTGCTGTGGTGGACCGAACCGCTGCTGGTCGCCATCGGCCAACAGCCGGCCCTCGCCGCCGCCGCCGCAGCCTACATGCACACGCTGCAATGGGCGCTCCTCCCGTCCTGGTGCTACCTCGTCCTGCGCTCCTTCGTGTCGGCGCTGGAGCGGCCAGTTTGGGCGCTCATCGTCGGTCTCGCCGCCATCGCCATCAACGCCGCCGCCAACTGGTGCCTGATGCTCGGCCACTGGGGCTTCCACTCGCTGGGCATTGCCGGCTCCGGCCTCGCCACGCTGCTCTCCAGCCTGCTGATGTTCGCCGCCCTTGCGATCATCGTGGCCACCACCCGGCCCTTCCGCCCCTACCACGCCTTCGCCAGCCTCCGCCCCGATGGACGCGTGCTGCGCGCGGTCTGGCGCCTCGGCCTGCCGATGGCCGCCACCCTCAGCTTCGAGGTCACGATGTTCAACGCCGCCGTCTTCCTGATGGGACTGATCGGCGCCGCCTCCCTCGCCGCCCACGCCATCGCCATCCAGCTGGCCTCCCTCACCTTCATGGTCCCGCTCGGTCTCGGCCAAGCCGTTACCGTCCGGGTCGGCCGAGCCTACGGGGCGCAGGACCACGCGGCGGTCAGCCGAGCCGGATGGACCGCGCTGGGCCTCGCCGTGGCGTTCATGGCCGCGATGTCCCTGACGATGATTCTTGCCCCCCGGCTGCTGATCTCCGCCTTCCTGGACACCGCCGATCCCGCCAACGCCGCGGTCATCCGCCTCGCCACCTCGTTCCTGGTGTTCGCCGCGTTGTTCCAAGTCGCGGACGGCGCACAGGCCGTCGGCTCCGGCATGTTGCGAGGCCTGCACGACGCCCGCACCCCCATGCTGTTCGCGCTGACCGGCTACTGGGGCGTCGGCCTGCCGCTGGGCGTACTGCTGGCGTTTCCGCTGGGGCTAAACGGCATCGGCATCTGGATCGGCCTTTCGACCGGCCTTGTCGTTGTCGCCTCGCTGATGATCCTTCGCTGGACCCGCCGCGCCACGCTGGGTCTTCTGCTGCCGCGGCCATGACGCGGGATGCCCCTTGGCGCATCCGGCCCAACCGGTGATGATTGGGGTCGCGAGTAACCGGAGGAAATTAACGCCATGGAAAACTGGGCCAAGCTGGTCGCCGACCTGGAACGCCTGCTGAAGCTGCGCAACCCGCCCTTCGGCATGAAGCTGTTCGAACGCGCCGCGGATATGGAGGCGATTCCTCGCATCCGCCGCCCCAAGGCCGTGCACGCCTTCGATCAGGTCGTGGCGCAGGCCGCGCGCCTGGGCTGGACGGTCGGCGTCACGGCCGAGGATCTGGTCGGCGCCCAGTGCCGCGCCGTCATCGGCCTGGGCAACGCCAAGGACGCCGAGTGGCAGTCCGGCCAGCGCATGGTCGGCGTCTGGTACTCCACGCCCGAGGACTCCGGCGCGCATCAGGCCGCGATGAACTGCGTCGACGACGGGAAATACGAGGCGATTGTCGTCTCCCCGCTGGCCGCCGGCCGGCTGGACCCGCCGGATATCGCGCTGTTCTACGCCACGCCGGGCGCGATGATGTATTTCATTAATGGCCTGCAATGGGCTGGGTATAAGCGCTTCGACTGGAGCGTGGTGGGCGAGTCCGCCTGCGCCAACTCCTGGGGCCGGGCGCTGAAGACTCGCATGCCCAGCCTGTCGATTCCGTGCTTTGCCGAACGCCGCTACGGCGGGGTGCTGGACGACGAGATGCTGATGGCGCTGCCGCCGGGGGAATTGTCCAAGGCGATTGCCGGGATGGAGGCGCTGTCGAAGAACGGGTTGCGGTATCCGTTCCCTCAGTATGGGATTCAGCAGGATGTCCGGGCGGGGATGGGGGTTAGCTATGCGGATCGGAAGCCGCCGGGGTGAGGTTGGATTGGGGGGAGCTTGGTTTTCGCTGATCGCGGTCGGCCCTTTCCTGAGGCGCTAATCTGAGCGGCGCCTGTTGTCACCACAAAATGTGGAGCTTCAGTCGCAGCTTTATACCTCCCCCTGTGCATGAAACGGATGGTTCTGGATACGAACGACAGGACCGCCGATACCGCCCACACCCTCCCCATGCTCCGATCCCCCGAAAACCAAACCCCGGGAGGAAACACATGACCCAAAACCAATTCCCCCCAAACCAATCCGCCCTCCCCTTCGCCGAGCGCATCCGCCTCGTAACAACCGACCAGCCCTTCCGCTGGCTCGCTGCGGGCTGGAGAGACTTCCGCGCCGCCCCAGCCGCCAGCCTCGCCTACGGCATGATCCTCGTGATCGCAGGCTTCGTCCTCAGCCTCCTCCTCGCCGGCGCCGGCCTCCTCTACCTCGTCCTCCCGCTGATCGTCGGCTTCCTGCTCGTCGGCCCCGCCCTGACCGTCGGCTACTACGCCATCAGCGCGGACCTCCAGGCCGGCCGCCGCCCAACCTTCGCCACCGCCATCATGGCCTGGCGCGCCAACCCTGGCCCCATCCTCGCGTTCGGCCTTGCGCTGGTCTGTTTCCTGGTGCTGTGGATGCGCTTCGCCGCCCTGATCTTCGCCATCTGCTTTCCGAACACCATGCTGACCGTCCAGGCCCTGCTGGACGCGGCCCTCTTCACCCAGGACGGCCTCATCTTCCTGCTCGTCGGCACAATCGTCGGCGGAGTCATGGCCACCATCGCCTTCGCCGCCGGCGCCTTCTCCCTGCCGATGTTACTTGACCGCAAGATCGGCGTGCTGGAGGCTTTGGTGACCAGCGTCGTCGCCGTCATCCTAAACGCCCCCACAATGGCCGTCTGGGCCGCCCTGGTCGTACTGTTCACCGCCGCGGGCCTCGCCGCCGGCTATATCGGCCTCGCCGTCACCCTCCCACTTCTCGGCCACGCCACCTGGCACGCCTACCGCGCCGTCATCCGCCCCTAGAAATGATAGATAAACCTGGCCTCGCCGCCGAGGATTGTTTCGTTTCCGGACGCGACGCCCTGGAAGGCGACATCCAGGTCAATTCCCTTCGCCGTGTGAAATGTTGTTCCGGCAATGAACCGAGCGGCGATGGTGTCATTGTAAAGTGTATAATGAAACCCGCCGGCAGACCCTGGAACGGAGGCAAAGCGGGCACTCACATCGATTGCATTGCCGGTGAACAAGCTTAATCCGGCACCAGCATAGACCTCAGCGGAAGCAGCCGGACCAAGCTGGAAGCGGCTACCCACACGCACCCCAGGCGTGGCAACGAAAATCGTGCTGCCGATGGCGCTGACCCGCAGGTTGAACGGCGATGTGCCGGTCTCGGTGTAGCCGCTCAGGCCGACATGAATCGCTTCCAGCATCACCTCCGGTTCGATGTAAAACGCATCAAACGGCAAGGTGTAAGCACCCCGCAGATGGCCACCCACATTGAAGGCCGTCGTGTTCGCGCTCATCGTGGCAGGACTCGGCAAGGAAATCGAGCGCTCGGCGCTGTCACTCCCCGCTGCGCCATCCAGAACGCCTTCAAACGTCCAAGGTCCGTTCCGGTACCGCAACCCAACGAGCCCCATGCCCGTCTGCGTGTTCGATTGCGAGGGATGGTCACTGTCCGCCATGCGCCCATCCTCGTAAGCCAGAGCCCCGGAAAGTGTCAGCCCAGGGCGAACCTCTGTCTGGCCGCCGATCTCAAACGTCTCGGCCCGCCAGGTATAGGCCGCGAAACCGCCGACCGCCCCGTGGGAGGCCGCCGCGCCGGACGCCCGCATCCAGGCGCAGTTGTCGCCAACCTGGATCGTGTTTGGGCCTGGGTTAGCGGAACAGGCAAACGCGTCGCGGGCGAACGTCTGGCTGGCTTCGTACCGGACCGTGGCAATGGCCGCGCCCTGCTGCCCCGAAAGAACATCCAGCGTCTGTCTGTATGCGTCAAAGCTGGGAAGGCTGGACAGCCCCGACAGCCCCTGATCGAAGCCCGGTGACCCGGTATCCCAAAGCGTCTGAAGATAATTGGCGACCGCCTGTTGAGTCTTCGAGCCAGCAACGACCGGCGACCTGAAATCGGCGTCGTTCGCAATGGCCAGTGTATTGCCAGTTACAACCGGTGTCTGCTTGAAGACCGGGTTGGGTGGGCCTGTAATAGCCGGATCGCCGGAAAGGCCGCCGTCGGCAAGGATCACCGGACCGGTCGTCACCTTCCGCACGCTGACAAGGTTCTCCGCGATCGTTCCGCTCAGTTTGGCGACCCCGGAGATGTGAAGACTATCCGACTGTTTGTGAACCGCATCGACATCGATCCGCACGACACCGGTCGGCGACTGCAGCAGGTCGCCGTTCAACGTGGTCGTGCCGATCGCGGAGCGCCCGCCGACGTAAAGCGTCCCATCATTGCGGACCTGACCGCCGTTCAGGTCCAGCATGGACGGCGCATCGATGACACCCCCCAATCCATTCTGGATGACGTTTCCGATCCCGCTGTTGAAGACAATATTCCCGGTAATGACGCCGGAGTTCTGGATGTGCGTGTTGCCGGCTGGGCTGTCGGTCAGGATCGCGATCCCGCCGGCGCCGTTCGCCGTGATGCTGCCGCTGTTATCCACTTGATTTCCCGCGCTTCCAAGCATCACGACAGCAGCGGTCGCACCGTTTATTGAGGACGGACCAAAAACAACGGTCGGGTTGGGCAGGCCGCCGCGCACCGACGACGTTGAGTCGACGGCCACCGCAATATGGCCGGTGGCCACGTTGCCGTCGGTCTGGGCAAAGATGCCCGACGACCCGGCGCCATCCGCGTAGACGTGGCTGTTTCGTTGGAGTACCACGATGACATCACCGCCGGTCCCGTTGCCCCCGGCGCTGCCCCGAAACAAGACGTTCGTTCCCGCGACGATGGCATTGCTGTACGATATCAGGCCGCCGCCGCCGCCGACGCTCTGGGCGAAGATCCCTGGGGCGTTCGCGCCCGTGGTATGTATCGTCGTTCCGGTTAAATACGGTTCGACGGTTCCGCCGTTTCCGGTTCCGGCAAAGACGATTTGCGACGCCGTCGGCGGCTGGTATTGGTTCACCGACGATACATCGCCGGCCAGGCCGCCGCCGCCGCCAATGCTCTGCGCGATGATGCCATACGCGCCGTCACCGCTGGTCGTGATTGTCGTGCCGGCCCCGAGCAAAAGATTGACGGAGCCGCCGTTGCCGCTCGCGCTGGTCATCCCACCCGGCAGGTTCCCAGGCGGAAAGACGAGATGCCCGCCCACAACGCTGCCGCCGCCGCCGCCGATCGATTGCGCAATGATGCCATGAGCGCCCAGGCCGGACGTGCTGATGGCGCCGGACGTCGTAACAGTAACCGGTCCGCCATCGCCGCCGACGCCGCCCTGACCACCGATGGAAAGCGACAGACCCTGCACATCCGCGAGCCGCCCCTGCGGGTTGACGATGATTTTTGTCGGATCGAACGTCTGATCACTGGTGATCGTGCGCACCAGGCCGCCACCACCGCCCACGCTTTGCGCGAAGATGCCAACGCTGTTCTTACCGGTTGTCGCGATGGTGCTGTCCGCGGTCCCGTCGCCGGTTGTGACGGACACGGCCCCGCCCGAACCGCCAACACCGCCGTTTCCGCCAATCCCCACTGACAGGCTTTTCAGAGAGCCGCTGACCGCGCCGGCCATCTCACCTGTGCCGCCACCGCCGCCCACGCTCTGCGCCATGATGCCGAACGCACCCACGCCCTGCGTCAGGATATTGCCACCGGTACCGTTGACAACCGTGACGGGGCCGCCCGCGCCGCCGCCGCCGCCCCTGCCCCCAACCGCAATCGCCGACTGGATCTGCAACTCATCGCTGGCCGAACCAGCCGACGTGGCCGCGCCCCCGTTGCCGCCGCCACCGCCGACGCTTTGGGCAAAGATGCCGTCCGACAACGCACCGAACGTCCCGATCGAGCCGGTGTTTGTCGCGGACACGATGCCGCCCTTGCCAGCGGCGCCCCCACTGCCGCCGACCGCGACCGACACATTGATCTGAATGCTGGTCCCTTGCTCAGCCTCGCCCGCCTGCGGCTGCTTGAAGATACCCTTCAGTTCCTCATAGGTCGCCTGGACATCCTCGCCGAGCTGGCCGATTTGAAGAATGGCGTTGCC
This sequence comes from uncultured Pseudomonadota bacterium, assembly GCA_963819005.1. GTDB lineage: Bacteria > Pseudomonadota > Alphaproteobacteria > Acetobacterales > Acetobacteraceae > Rhodopila. The sequence goes on along the minus strand of CAWFUL010000013.1, from coordinate 1,384 downwards.
CCGAGCGGTAACATCCTGATTCAGGTTCAGCCCGCCCGCGAGCAGATCGAACAGCGCCTGCGCATTGGACAGCGGTGTGGTGCCGCCCGCCGTGGCGCCCCCCTTGCCGCCCTTACCGCCGCCGCCTCCGACGCTCTGCACCGACAATCCGATGGACGCGGTCCCGCGCGTGACGATGCTGCCGCTGTTCTGAACCGTCGCCGTGTTGCCATCGCCCCCCGCGCCGCCGCTGCCACCAACGCCCACGGCAATCGAAAGGGCACCGCCAGAAGCCGTCGCGACGCCGCCGCCGCCTGCGCCGCCGCCGCCGCCGACACTCTGGGCGAACACCGCATCGGCGCCGTCGCCCATCGTTGTAATGGCGCCGCTGTTGGTCAGGCTGACGGTGCCCGCATCCCCGCCCGAACCGCCGGTCCCGCCAACCCCAATCGCGATTCCGGCGCTGAACGACGGCATGCTCGGCATGTCTGGCTCCGCGCCGATAGCTCCCACGTTAGTGGCTGTCCCGGTCCCATCACCCGCACCGCCCACGCCGCCGCCGCCGCCGATGCTCTGAGCGAACACGCCGAAGGCATCCTGACCGAGGGTTGCGATCAGACCTTCATTGGTGACATTCACCGCGTTGCCGGTCGCGCCGCTGCCGCCCGATCCGCCGATGCCGACCGCCACGGATATTGCGACGCCTACCTTGCCGGCCCCGGAGAAAGAGACGGCGGTGCTGTCGCCGGCGGTGCCTCCGCCCCCGCCGACGGACTGCGCCATCACGCCGATCGCACCGTCGCCCGCCGTGGTGATCAGACCCGCATTGTCCAGTCCGACGGTGCCGGCGGTATTGCCGCCGCCGCCCTTCCCGCCAAGCGCGATGGACACCGACACCGCCGGCACATACTTGCTCGGCGAAAGATCGATCGCCCGCGCCGCAGCCGCGCCGCCGGTCCCTCCACCGCCGCCAACGCTTTGAACGATGACCCCGTATGCATCGGCGCCATAGGTCGTGACCTGCCCTTGGTTGGTGACCGACACGTTGCCGGCTGGCCCGCCGCCGCCGCCAGCGCCGCCGACGGCGACCGAGGCGAGCGGGACGACGCCGCCGATGAATGAAAATGCCGAACCGCCCTTGCCGCCACCGCCGCCAATGGATTGCGCCTCGAGTCCGGCCGCGTGATCACCATAGGTGGTCACCAGCGATTGACTGGAGATGGTGACCGGGCCGCCGCTGCCACCGCCCTGCGCGTCGCCGCCGATCGACACGGCGATCAACCCGACCCCGTTGGAGGTCGCGCTGCCAGCGTTGCCGCCGGAACCGCCGATGCTCTGCGCAAGGATGCCAGCACCGCCAACGGTGCTGGTGGAACCAAATACGCTCGGTCCCAGGTTCAACTGG
>CAWFUL010000012.1:0-1039681 GCA_963819005.1 uncultured Pseudomonadota bacterium | reverse complement strand
TCGCGCAACGGGATCGGAATGGCGGTCTGTTCCAGCACGGCGGACAGCGCCCGGCGCAGGTCGGCGACGACCGGGCCGAAGCTGCGCTGCAGGTCGTCGTGGCGGTAGGCCGGATAGGTGGGGGGGCGGCGGGTTTCGAGGAAGGTCGAGAACTCGCCGGCCATCTGGACCATCGTGGTGTAGAGCGATTCCGGATGGACATTGCCGGCGTCTGCCCAGTGGGCGAGGACATTTTGCCAGCCGTTGATCGATTGCAACAGCAGGAAGTCCGAGACCTGCGCGACGCCGGCCTGGCCAGGGTCGGCCATGCGGGCGGCGAGCGCGTCGCCGCGCTGGTTCAGCATGCCGGTCATTTCGGTTATCAGGCCGGCGAGCGGCATGGCGGCCGAGCAGACCAGCGCGGGCGGAATCCAGCGCTCGTCCAGCATCACGCGGTGTTCGGCGGTCACCTCGGTGACGCGGGCGAGGGCGATGCAGCGGTAGCCGGCGCGCTCGTCGGTATCCAGCAGATAGCGCATGTTCAGGCGGCCGACCTGCAGTTCGGCGGGCTGGGGAGAGGCGGACTGGGTGTCGTAGGCCTCGAACAAACGGGCGTGGTAGCGGCCGGCGGTGGCGTCGTCGCCGACTTCCATCGCGCCGTCCTGCCGGATGGGCAAAGCGAGGTAGACCAGCACGTTGCGGGCGTTGTCGGGCAGCTCCAGCGGCGGCGGATGGTCGGCCTCCCCGGGCAGGACGAAGGGGGTTCCGTCCTCGAACACGCCGACGGCCTTGGCCAGGGCAAAGCGGCCGGAGGCCAGAAGGTCGCGGTTGATGCCGTATTCGACGAGGCCCCAGGGATGCGGGCGCAGGGCCTGGACCCAGCCGCGCACGATTTGCTCCACCCAGCGGTCCTGCTGCTGGAAGTGCTGGGTGCGCAGGAACATGCCTTCCTGCCAGACCACGCGGTTGGTCCAGCTCATTGCTCGCAGTCTCCCGAAGCGGCGTCACGGCGGTAACGGCAAGCTGTTGCTGGCGCTGGTCTGGCGGAGATGGTCCGGTCTGGTTTCATGGCGGGATCAGGCCGGTTTCAGGGAGATGGCGAGCGGCCCGACATCGGCTTTCAGCTTCGTCGGTCCGTTGGCTTTGATTGGCGCGTCAGCCCGCCACTGGGCGCGATCGACCTCGCGGTAGAGGGCCACAACGCCGATCGCGGTGACGCCTGGTTTCGCTTCGATGGTCATCGTCTGGGTCTCCGAGGGCGACAGAATGACTTCCTGGGAGCCGGCGCTGTCGGTGCCGAGGGTCTGCTGCTCGCGGTCGGTCAGGGCGAAGACGTCGGCCCGTTCGAATTTCGCGGTATTGGTCAGCTGGAACACGCGCACGGCGACCGGCGAGGCGGTCCCGGTGGCGTCGGCGTTCTGCCCGGCGCTGCCGGTGAGGACGATGGTCACGACGGGCGGCGGCTTTGGCGCGGGGGAACACTGGGTCAGGGCCACGCCAAGCAAGATAAGAGCGACAAAGGGCCAGCGCCTCATGATCGCTCCCGGCTGTTCAGGTCTTGCAGGGCTTCCTCATAGGCTCGGGCGAAGGCCTTGCCGAAGACGCTGTCGAAGTCGTCGCTGAGCGCCTGAATGGTGCGCTGATGCAACACGTCGTAAGCGTCCCACGCACGGGCTTTCTTCTGCGCCGGCAGCACGGCGAGACCGCCCGCCTGTTCGACTGAGGCGCGGATCTTTTCCGGGTCGAGACCGGCGAGCAAGGCGCGGATCGCCGTCTGCATCGCCGCGATCGATGCCAGTTCGTGCAGGCGGATGTCGCGCAAGGCGTCACCGACCGCGGTGGCGGGCGAGATGCCGGTGCGGCGGCCGACGCCAAGCAGGGCGGTGATGGCGTCGTCGTCGTCGGCGGAGAATTTGAGCGGGTTGTTGCCGCGGGCCTGGAACATGGTCTGCTCGATGCGGAACTCGCTTTTGATCGCGGCGCGCGCCATCAGCACCGCCCGCAGTCCGGATACCATCGCCCGGAATGCCTCACCCATGCGATGTAGCGTTGCCGCGGCGTCCACCGGGCGGGCGTCCGGCAGACCGATGCCGGCAAGGAAGGCGTCGAGCAACGGCGGTTCGGCAGGTGCAGGTGGCGGGGGTGAGGCGATCGGGGCAGGCGGAGGGGACGTCGCGGCGGCGTGTGCCCCGGCAGGTGGGACGGGCGCGCCAGGCGGCATGGGTTCGACAAGCGGGACGGGTGTAGCGGCTGGGGCCACGGGCTCAAACGGGTCAAGCGGTGGTCCAGGCTGCGGTTGCAGTGACTGCGGTTGCAGTGACTGGGGTTGCGGCGATTGCGGTTGCAGCGCGTCATACGGCGTCGGTTGAGGCTGGACTGACGGCAGGCTGGGCGCTCGGGCCAGCGGCGGGGCGGGCGGCGCAAAAGGATCGGGCGCCGGTGGGCGGGCCAGAGAATTGGGGCGCGCGCCACCGCCGGGGGGATCGCCGATCCCTTCCAGCAGGTCTTTCTCCCAGTCGTCCGGCAGCAGGCCTTCCGCCGACAGCTGTCCGCCGGCGTGCAGCGGCATCTGGCCGATCTGCGCCGGCGGCAGCATGGCATCGTTCATCACCGAGGAATGGTCTTCCTGCGTGCGTTCCTGGAACGGCGCCTGGCGTGGCGCGCGATACACCGGCGGCGGGTTTGGCGTGTGCAGGTTGGGCGCGTGAGGGGTGGGTGGACGAATGTCTGGCGCGCGGTAGGCCGGGGGCGGTTCGGATGCTCCGTAGCCGGGTGGCGGGTCAGTCACGGGACGAAGGGGATCGCCGAACGGATCGTCGAAGGCGAACGGGTCATCGGCGTTCGGGCTTGCGTAGGATTGGGCCGCGGGGGCGCGGAGCGAATTGTCCTGCAGGACCACCTCGATCTCGTAGGGGCCGATGCGCAGGCGGTCATTGTCGCGCAGGTTGCGGGCGTTGCCTTTGCCGACCGGCGAGTCATCGCGGTTGATGAAGGTGCCGTTGGAGCTTTCGTCGCTGATCTGCCAGGCGCCGGAGCGGTAGGCGACGATGAAATGGCGGCGGGAGATGGTGTGGTCCGGATCGGGCAGGACCCAGTCGACACCTGGACCGCGGCCAACGCTGTATTCGCCGCCGTTCACCGTACGGGTCTCCGGGGTGACCGATGCGGGACAACGCAGGATCGTCAGGGTCAACGGCATCGACTCAGTCTCCAGCCGGGCTGACGTGCGTGCCGGTCGGCCTCATGGTTCCTCCGGGTTCAGGCGTCCTGGACCGCCCGCGGCGATATTACGCGCACTTTCGAGAAAACGCCGCAATCTTGCGTTGCGGCGAGAGACATCACCACGGACCGCCGCCAGGGCGACGGCGCCGGAGACCGCGGTTCCGGTCAGATGCGGCGCGGGCGGGACGGCCGCCTGACCTTCGGGGGCGAGCGAGTTGCCGCTCCAGAAGGCAGCGACGGCGGCCCAGGCTTCCGGCGTTCCGAATTCGGTTGCCTGGGCCTGTTCCATCGCCGCGCGGCACGACTGTTCGGTCTGCAGGCGGACCCAGAGTTCGGCGGCCTCGCGCGCTGAACGATCCTGCGGGGGAAGCTCCGGCGGAGCGGTGTGAAGGCCGCACATGCAGGCCCACCAGACCGCCTCACGTTTCGGCAGCGCATAGGCGGTCAGGCGTACGGCTTCGAGAAGAAAGCCGCCGGCTTCCAATGCGGCGAGAGCATCCGGCACGCTGGCACACTCCTGCGTCGCCGCTGCCGCCGCCGGTGGCAGTTCCAGCCGCGGGCGCAGCGCCGCGAGGTCGGTTGCGTTGAACTTGACGAGGGGGTCTGTCATGTCAGTTCAGCATCATGATGCCGCCTTTGAGCGTCAGCATGCCATCGCCTGTCACCTTGGTCATCGGCCCCTTGATGTCGGTCATGGCCGAACCGGCAATCTTGATCATCATGCCGTTGATCGTGACGCCCATCTGGTCGATCTTCACCGAGTTGCTGCCGACCGTCAGGGTTATCGACTGCATGGCCTGCATCTCGATCTTGCCCGTGCCGGCCTTGATCGAGATGTTGCCCATCTTGACGTCCAGCGTGTCGTTGCCTTGTCCCACGGACACCGACCGGTTCCCCATCTTCACGTCCAGCGCGTGGTTTCCCTGGTCGACGCTGACCGAACGGTTGCCGGTCTTGACATCGAGAGTGTCGTTGCCGGACTTGATCGTTACGCTGCGGTTGTTGCCGATCTCGACGGTTTCGTCCTGCTTGATCTTGACGATGCGGCAGTTGTCGACCTTCAGCGTCTGGTCGTTTTCGACCTCGGTCGTCAGGTCCTTTTCGGCATGCAGGAAGACGAGTTCGGATCCCTTGGTGTCGTCGAAGGTGAACTCGCTGAAGTTGGCGCTGCCGCCCTTCATGACGGAGCGTGAGCGGAAGCCGGACTTGTTCTTGTCGGCGGGGGCGAAGATCGGCGCGTCGCGGCCGTTGTAGAGTCCGCCGATGACGATGGGGCGGTCCGGGTCGCCGTCGACGAAGGCGACCGCGACTTCGGTGCCGACGCGCGGGATGAACTGGGCGCCCCAGCCGTTGCCGGCCCAGGGCTGCACGACGCGCGCCCAGACGGCCTGGCCGCCGGACGCGTCTTCCCGCCAGTCCCAGTAGAAGCGGACCTTGATGCGGCCGAGCTTGTCGGTGTGGATTTCCTCGCCGCTCTGGCTTTTGATCTGGGCCTTGGAGCCGTGCTGCGGGCCTAGGACCAGGGCGGTGTGGATGCCCTCCATGCGCGGGCGCGGCGTGGCGATGTAGTCCCGCCAGGGGACGGATGACGGGAAGCAGGTGAACTTGTTGCTGTAGGAGGTTGTGCCCCCCTGCGTCAGCCACGTGTCGTCATTGGCGTTGTGGCTTACCGTGCGCAGGACGTAGGTGTCGTCGAACGGCGTGGCGGGGCGGCTGGTGAGCTTGAACTTGCTGCCGGCGACCAGCTTGCCGGTACTGGCTGCTTCCCTCGTGCAGGGCGGCGCGGGCTTCGGCGGCTTCCATGTCCCATTTCGCGCGGTCGGTAACGGTGCCGCTTTGGAACGTGTTCGCCGGCCAGCGGAAGTCGTCGCGCTTGGACGCCCCGCTGGCGCCGAGCTTGGTCGGTTGTTCCGCCTGCAACTTGGTATCGGGCGTTGTGGGATCGTAATCCTTCAGCGTCATCTTGCCGCGGACGGTCGGGACCACACGGGCCCAGCCGGTGATCAGCGTCTGATCGGCGGCGCCGCGCAACTGCAGGGTGGCGCCGGCAATGTCCTTGAAGGCGGTTGATTGGTTCGCAACGATCAGCTTATGGCCGCCCGCGGTATGCTCGAAGAAATAGAAATAGCCTTCCTCCTCCATCAGCCGGGTGGCGAAGGCGAGGTCGGTTTCATTGAACTGGACAGTGTAGTCACGTGTCGCGCCGGCGGAAGGCAAGGTCGAGTCGGTAAATCCGGCGTCCGAGAACAGCGAAGTCAGGATGTCGACGGTGGTTTTCTGCTGGTAGACGCGGCAGTCGACGGTCTGGCGGAGGAACCAGAGCTTGGGCACCAGCACCAGATCATAGGCGTAAAAGGTATCAGCGGCGGATTGACCGCGGACGGCACCCTGGCTGGAGACGCTTTGGACGATGCCGTTGAAATAGCGGAGCGGCGAGCCGTTCGACTGCAGGGTCACGCAGACGGTTTTGTCGATCAGTTGATTGGGATCGATGGTCCCGTTCTGGCTGACCGCCTGGACGTCGAATTGAAATGTCTCGCTGATGCCTTCGTTGGCGGACAGCGAGATCGGAATCAGGACGTCGCCCCCAAGCGGGGACGTCATCGTCAGCATCGCCGTTGCGCGCGACCATGCCGGCACGATCACCAGCCCTCAGGAATTTGGGCGACTGCCTGTTTCGGCGGCGGTTCCGATTGGCGGATCATAAGCGGTCCCATCGAGTGCCCGTTGGGCTGATATACCACACGATTGCCCGCATGCCACCTGCGAGGAACTCCAAACTGCGAACGGCGGGCGTCTCGGTTATCATTCCGTCCACCAAATCAGTTGCTTTCCGCATGCATCAGGCGCGTGTGCCCGGTTATTTCGGTAACGTATCTACCAGCAGGCCGTTGCCTGCCTGACGCGCGCCAGCGGCGCGGGCCGAGGCCACGGCCTCGGTCAGATCGCGCAGATAAACGTCGGACTTCTCGACATTGCTGGGACGTGGCTTGTCAAACAACGGCTGCGAGGATGCGACGGCCATAATCAAATCGGTGCCGTAGGGTTCGCTGACCTCCCACGCCGGTTGACCGGGCGGGGGATCTCCAAGGTTCAGTCGCTCCCCCGCGGCCAGGAGGCGAGGTTTGTCGGCGACGACGCCACTGCGATCGGCGATCTGGGGATAAAGATGCTGAACGTTGCCGTCGTGGGTGATGTAGTCGACACGCACGAAGGCTGGGAAGTCCGGCATGACGATGCGGGGACGGATGCGCTGACCATCGTGAAGAGCGGTCAGATCGTTCGCCAGGGTCAGCGCCAGATGCGGTTCGCTGACGCCGAAGGGCGGGGCAATCGATTGCAGGATATCCAGCACCGGGCAAAAGACCCGGTCGGAGGATGCCGCGCGCCAGTCGATCTGTCCTGGCACGCTTTTGCTGGCGACGTCCTGGCGCAGGTTCTCCTGCGCGCCCGTTCCCGCGATGCCACGCAGCGCGATCACGCCGCTGTCGGTGACGGTTCCGTTGAGGAAGGCGCAAGGCTGGGTCGCGACGATCCGCGCCATGCGCTCACGAATTTCAGCCGCGGTCAGTGTTGGGGCGGGCGGCAAGGACGGCGCCACGATGGCTGCCTGTTGCTGTGGTGCGGGCGGGGCCGGCGCGGGTGTTGGCGATGTCGGTAATGCAGGCGCCGTCGTGGGTGCGGCGGGCGATGGCGCCGCGCCAGATACCGGCACCGATGGGTTTCCTGGCGAACGCATCAGGAAAAAACCGCCACCGCCGGCTGCGAGAAGCGCCACAACGGCCGCGGCGGCAATCATAGGCACCGCACTGCGCTTTGCCGGCGTGGACGCGCCCGCCGGCATCGCGGCCATCAGCGGCGCCGCGCCGGCGGGAACCCGGGTTGGCGAAGCCGGACCAGACGCGACCAATGTCGCGTCCTCATTCCGCTGCCGCGGCGCGGGAGCGGCGGCGGCGGCATTCAGAGCGTCGAGGAAAGCCGCGGCCGATGGAAAGCGGTCATCGGGGCGCTTGGCCATGGCTTTCTTGACCACGGCGTCCATTGCCGGCGACACCGTCACCGAGATCTGCGAGGGCGCCGGCGGTTCGGTATGCAGGACCTTGTGCATCAGGGCGGACAACCCGCCCTCGAACGGACGTTCACCGGTCAGCAACTGGTACAGCAGGACGCCTGACGAATAGATATCGGTTCTGGGGTCGACCGTCTGGCCCATGAACTGCTCAGGCGACATGTAGTTCGGCGTGCCCATCATGGTGCCCGCCTGGGTCATGTTGCTGCTTTCGATCCGCGCGATCCCGAAGTCCGAGATCTTGGTGCGGCTTTTGGTGCGGTCCGCACTGGTCAGCATCAGATTGGCCGGCTTGATGTCGCGATGCACGACGCCGCGTTCGTGGCTGAACTCAAGGCCGGCGAGAAGGTCGCGCATGATCTTGAGGATATCGGGCAGGGCGAAGCGTTCCTGCTTTTCCAGCATGTCCTTCAGGGTTGGTCCGTCGACGAACTCCATGACGATGTACGCCAGTTCGGGCGTTTCGCCGTAATCGTAGACAGAAACGATATTGGGATGGGTCAGGCGGCCCGCGGCCTGCGCCTCCCGGCGAAAGCGGGCGATCTGTTCCAGTGTTTCCGCGTCGGTGGCGTCCGAAACCGGCACCGTCTTGATCGCGACACGTCGCTGGATCGAGGGATCCCAACCCTCGTAGACGACGCCCATTGCGCCACGACCGAGGACCTGCCTGATCTCGTATTTGCCGAGCGTAACGATGGCATCCATGGGAGGGTCAGACTGCTGGCGGATGGGCTTCGTGGCCGGCGGGTTCAGCCGTATCAGCACAGGCATTCCCAGGCGCAACCAGGGCGAGAACCGCCGCGAACCGTTTCACTTCGAACGTCCTATCTGCCGTTGCGGAAGGTATACAACGGATACGGCGCGGAGCAATTATCCGCCCGAGGGTTTGTTGGCCACCGCGGCGACGGTGGCGGATGGGGCGGCGCCGCGGCCGCCGATCAACGCCTCCACGGCCCAGTAGTAGGGGTGAGCCTGAACGGCGCGCGCGCCGGTCGACTCGTCCAGCATGCGCCGTTGCGATGCGGCAAGGGCGGCGGCCGGTCCCGCCGAAGGATTCGCTTGCAGCGCCTGAAGGAACAGCGCGGTCAGATAGGTCGTGGTCGCGTCGTTGGCGTCCCAGTGGGTGACCAGCAGCGAGCGCGCTCCGGCGAAGAAGAAGCTGCGGGCCAGTCCGGACAGGCTTTCGCCCGCGCCGCTGCCGTTCTCGCCGCCGGTGTTGCAGGCGGCGAGGATGACCAGTTCGGCGTCGAGGTCCATCTGCTGGATCTGCGAGGCGGTCAGCGTTGCCTCGGAGGCGTTCGGGGCATTGGGCGGGGTCGAGGTCAGGATCGCCGGCTCGACCTGGCATTTCAGCTCACCGGGCAGCACGCCGTGGGTCGCGAAATGCAGGATGCGGAAGTTCTTCAGCGGCGCGGTGAGGACATCGCGCGTGGTGAATGCGTTGCCCAGCAGCTGATCGGACGCCGGGGCGTTCAGCAGCCTGCGGGCAACCTCCAGTTCCCGCTGCGCGCCGGGCAGGGGCGGCAGCGAGGCGAGTTCCCTTGCGCTTTCCCCGCAGGTGGCGACCGGGTACGTGGCGAGCGCCTGCTTCATCGTCGGCGGCCGGAAGTCACCCATGCCGAACCAAGGCTGGGTCGCCTGCACGGTTTTGGCGGATTTGCGAAGGTTCACGAAGCTGGCGGCGGAGGGAACGTGGGAAACAGTCGTCTCGCGGATCAGGAAGGGCGCCTTGGAGAGATCGTCGGCGGACGCCGGCCCGGTCAGCAGCGCGCCAAACGGAACGGCGAGAAGCGTCCCGGACGGCGCGACGGTCAGCGCGTCGACACCTTTCATGGCGCCCTGAACCGGGCCGAGAACGGCGTCGTAGATGCCTTCGGCGGCCGCGGTGTTGAAAGGCGGCGGCCGGTTGTCGTTGCCGAGATCCATGCTGGCGCGGAATTTCTTGACCAGCGGGTCGATCTTTGACGCCCCGCCGTCGACGCGGCCGGCGGTGATGCCATCCTTGCGGATCAGCAGGGTCCAGCCTTCCTTCTGGCCGAGCACCGTCACCGCGACGGCCTCGGACGGCCGCAGCAATGACTGGACGTCCTGAGCGGAGACCGATTGCTGGACCAGCGCCGCGAAGCCGGGGGAGGCTTCCTGGCGGACCTGACCCGCCTCCCGCTGGGCGTCGAGCGCCTTTTTGATGTCCGCGTCGATGGCGGCGACGGCGGCGTCGTTGTTCTTTTCAGCCGCCGCATCGAGGCGCTTGCGATACAGTAATTCGACGCGCGCGGTGGCGGTGTCGTAGGCGTTGATCGCTTCGGCCACCTTCGGGTCGCGCGATCCGGCCGCCAGACGGGCCGCTGCCAGGGCGATCTGCTGACTGGTGACGCTGCCCTGCGCCATCTGCGCCAGCGCGAACATTTCCTGAAGGACAGGCTGCCCGCCCTTGGCGATCTGGGTCGACAGGGCGTGCAGGCACGGCATCAGCAGGTCCGGCTCCACGCCACGCTGCAATGTCTCCAGCGTTTGGGCGGCCGCTCGGCAATCATCGAGCGCGTCGCTGTAATCGCCGCGCGCGGCAAAGTCGGTGGCGCGGAGCAACTGGGTCTGGGCCATCGGGACCGTGCCCGGCTGGCCGAGGGCGAATTTGTCAACCGCGATACCAAGGCTGTTGAGCGCCTGCGACGAGTTGGCGCGGCCGGGCAGCGTCATCCCGACGGTGCGATAGTAGCGCGCAGCCAGCCGGGGTACCCGGCCCGCGAACAGCGTTTCGGCGGCCTGAAGCGATTGTTCGGCCTCCTGCCTGCGGCCGAGTTCGTTCAGGGCGATGGCGCGGTAGCGCTTGGTTTCGATCAGTCCGTTCAGGGCGTCGCTGGCGGACTGGTCGGCCATGAGCGCGATGACCTCGGCGGCCTGTGCCATGCGTTGCACGGAGCTGTGCACGCCGGTATCCGGCGCGACCTGGGCGGTGAGATCCTCGGGTGGGACGAGGGCGGCGAACTCCGGCTCCGCCTGGTTCAGCAGGTCCAACGCCTGTTGCGGCTTGTCGCGGTTGAGCAGATCGAGTGCCCGCATTTCCGTGACCATCGGCTTGGCCACCGGGTCGATCTGACCAGGCAGGGTTTGCAGGCGCTGGGCGCGGGTGAAAAGCTGATCAGCCTCGGCATAGCGTCCCTGGTTGGAGAGTTGCAGCGCTTCGCGGGCCAGCGGAACGGCCAAAGCGGGATTGTTCGGCCCGACCGCGCGTTCCTGGATCGAGATCGCCGTGCGATAGGCGATCTCGGCGGCGGCGTAGTTGCCCTTGCGGTTTTCGATGGCGCCGCGCGCCATCTGGCGGTTCACCTCGATGATCGCGCCGGTGCCCTGGACGTTGAGGGCCTGGGCGGCCTCTCGTTCGGTGGTCAGGCCGGTATCGGTCGCGGGGGCCGGAACGGATGGCAGCTTGCCGGCGAACACGCCGATCGCGCGGGGCAGGACTGCTTCGGTCGGCTTGGCGCCGTCAGCGACGTAGAGCGTGCCGTCGATGCGGGTCGCCACCACCACGTGTTGCCAGCCGCCCTGGCGCCGGGTGCAGGACATCGTGGCCCCCGGATTATCCAGCACGGTCGTCTGCACCGGTTGGCTGCACAGGAACTGGCTGTCGAACGCCGTGCGCCACGGACTATCTGTCAGATAGGCGACCGGGTCGGCCGGCTTCGTTGGCGCGATGACGCGGCCGGCGGGCTCGAGGTAGCTGCCGCAGTAGACCTGGGCGTCGGACCCGTTGCGCTGCAGTGAGCAAGCCTCCTGGACGGTGTTCTTGCCCAGGTCGAGCGCGCCGGTACCGGGCGCGCCGCCGACATAGGAGTCCGGCGGCGGCGCGTTGCAGGCTGTCAGAAGGATGCAGGCGGCCAGAGCGATGCAGGCCGAGAGGTCGATGCGGGCCGACAGACGGATGCCGGCGGCAAGGATACGGATCAGCGCGCGCGAACGATGGATCACGGTCAATAATCCTTCTCGGCCACGTCAGGCAAAAGCGATTCGTCGTCGAAGTCGAACGGCATCCCGCCAAAATCCAGGTCTTGCAGTCCGTTGATGACTGGAATGGTGATGTTATTGACGACGATCTTGGTGCAATTGAATGAGGCGATCGGGCACCCGTTCACCTGGTAATTGGCCTGTTGCTGCGGCGTGATCTGGCTGGAGGCGGCCGCGTTGTTGCCGGTTTGCCCGTGCACGACTCCCAGCAGGTTGATGGTCACCGAGACGGGGGGCGGGTTGTAGCTGACCTGCAGGCCGGCGATGTTGATCTGGCCGGTGGCGATCCCGCTGTTCAGGTTCAGGAACAGTTTGGCGTCCGGTTGCTGGAAATTGCCGAGGGCGACCGTGCCCTTGCCGTTCAGCGCGAAGGTCCAGTTGATGACGCTGGAGGTGGAGACGGCGGGGTTGGCCTGGACGTTGAAGGTGTTCGCCTGCAGGTAAACGCCCGGCGAGCCAGGAACCGGGAACGGTTCGTTGTTCAGCGGAGACTGGCTGCCGGGGCCGATGCCGGCGAAGCCGTTTCCTGGCCCCAGGGTCAGCGACGACGCCGTGTCGTTGATAACGACACTGTTGGCGTTGATCACTCCGGCCAGCATCAGGTTGGAATTGTCGATCAGGCTGAAGGCGTTGCCGCTGGCGTTGAAGGCGCCCAGCGTCGCGACATTGACGTTGGAGTTGAGGTTGACGTCGCCACCGGCGCTGCCGGTCAGGGTGCCGCGGGTGGTGATCGCGCCCGTCTCGGTGATTGGGCCGGCCGAGGCGAGGGTGACTATGCCGCCCTGGGCAGGGTTCGCGGCGGCCGGGACGGCGGTGATGCTGCCGCTGAGCGTAATGGCGTTGCCGGACGGGCCGGTTGTCGTCAGGGTCAGGTTGCCGCCGGGCCGGGCGTTGCCGTCGTCGATCCCGGCGGCGACGAGGCCGGTGACCGCCAGTGATCCGGCGTTCGTCACCGACACCGAAACGGCGCCCGGCGTGCCGCCATAGGCGGCGGTTTGGGCGGTGTCGCCTTGCAGCGTTCCGATCTGCGTCAGAGAAGCGGCGGCGTCGGACAGCGCGAAGCTCTGGGTCGCGGTGAAATCCGCCAGGGTGCCGATGCTGTTGGAGATGCTCGTTGGCGTCAGCGAGACGTTGCCCAGGGTGTCGGCGCCGCCCGATGTCCAGCCGATTGTGGCGGCATTGCCCCAGCCCAGCGCGTTGAGGCCCAGTGGCAGGACGCCGTTCCGCGGGACCCCGGCGCTGCCGGTCAGGGTGGTTGCACTGATCGCGCCGTTGGAACCCTCGATGACCTGGGACTTCGCATAGAGCCCGATCGTGGTGGCTTCGATGAAGCGCTCGATGTCGACGGTGCTGCCGATCAGGACGACGGGGACGGTGCCGCCGGGGGTTCCGAACGCCGGGGCGGTGAGCAGCGGAACGGTGGGCGGGTTGGCGGGCGGCGCCATGGCATAGCCCGTCGCCGGCGCGATTCCGCCGATCGCGGGGGCCGCACTGAAGCCCTGGCTGCCGGCCGAACCCGCAATCAGCACGGTGCCCTGGGGCGCCTGAACCGCGTTGCCGTTGACAATGTCGCCGGTGACGCTGACCGGCGCGCCCGCCAGCAGCCCGCTGGTGGCGAGCGTGGCGTCGCCCTGATTTGCCAGCAGCATGAACCCGGTCGGCAGCCCCGCGGCCGAAACCGTGCCGGCGATCGCGATCCCGTTGCCAGCGGTGACGCCGAGCGTGCCGCCTGTGGCGAAGACGGCGTTAGCCTGGGTGAAGGTTCCGGTGGTAAAGATGTTGGCCGCGCCCCCCGACACGATGGTGCCGCCGTTTTGCACGAAGGAACCCGATTTCGGGCTGGAACCGGCCCAACCGGCAACGCCGGTTCCGGCGCCGATGGAGAGGGCGCCGCCACCGGCAATTTCGCCGCTGTTGAGGGTCAGCCCTCCGATCGTGACGTTGCCGCCGGCAATGGCGGTGCCGCCGTCCTCGGTCAGCGTGCCGGGGATTTTCAGGTTGCGGTTCGCGCCAAGGTAGGTGTTGGCCGCCTGGTTGACGTTGCCGCCGAACGTGATGTCGGTGCCCTTGTTGACGGCCGCGACGGTCTCGTTGCTGTCGAGGTTGGTCACCGGGGCGAAGATGCCGATCGTTGAGACCGTGGCGATGATCTGACCGCCGGTCAGGTTCGCTCCGCCGGGGGCTGTAACGGATACCACGCCGCCGTTCAGCACGCCGCCGGACTGGGTGAATGTATCCGCGGAGTTCAGGATCAGGAACCCGCCGTTGCCGGCCGAGACGACCGCCGCGACGGTTCCGTTGGAGGCGATATTCGTGGCCGAGAGCTGGATGTTGCCGCCGGGCCGCACCTGGCCGTCGTCGATGCCGTTGGCGATGACACCGCCGACCGCCAGCGAGCCCGCTACCGCGATGGTGACCCAGGTCGGCAGGGGGCGTCCGACATAGGATGCGTCGAGCAGCGCCGAACCGGCCTGCAGTGTGCCGGTCTGCGTCAGCACCTTCGACGGACCGAACGGCGTGTCGGACAGGGCAAAGTCCCGCGTCGCGGTGAAGTCAGCGAGGGTGGCGATGGCGTTGCCTCCGCCGGCTGGGTTCAGCGCGACCTCGCCCAGCGTGTCGACGGGGTTGAACGTCCAGCCGATGGTCGTGGCGTCCGTCCAGTTCAGCGCGGTCAGGCCTGGAACGAGGACGTTGTTGCGCAACACGCCGGCCGACCCGGTCAGGATCTGGGCGTTGATACTGGCGGCCGGGCCCTCGGTGATCAGCGACCGGGAATAGAGGCCCAGGGTGGAGGCGAGGACGGCGCCCTCGATATCGATCGTGCCGCCGATCAGCACGGCGGAGATCAGGTTGCCGGGTGCGGACAGGGTGCCGGTCGCGGCGTTCGGGACTGACGGGGTCGATGCGATGGGTGGGGTTGGATCGGGCAGTGCGAGCGTGGGCGCCGCATCCGTGGCAGGCGTGGTGGTGGCGTTGACGGGTTGAGCCTGGGCGAAGGTGGGCGATGTGCCGGCGGCGATCCGCACGGCTCCGCCCGGCGCCTGCAAGGCGTTGCCCGAGATGATATCGCCATTGACGGCGACGGCGGTCGAACCGGCCAGCAGTCCGCCAGGCAGCACCGTTGCGTTGCCGTTGGTGCTGAGCAGCATGAAACCGCTTGGTCCGCCATAGGCCGACACCGTGCCGCCGATGCTGATGTTGGCCGGAGTGGTCACGCCAAGCGTGCCGCCGGCTGCCAGCAGGCCACCGCCTTGGGCGAAGCCGGTGCTGCTGAAAATGTTGACCGAACCGTTGGCAACGGCGATGCCTCCGGTCTGGTTGTAGGTGCCGCTATAGGCGACGGAGCCAGCCCAGCCGGCCACGCCGGCGCGGTAGAAGTTGCCCACGGACAGATCGTGCCCTGCGGCGATCGTTCCGGCGGTTTCGATCAAGCCACCGAGGCTGACGTCGTGGACCGCGATCAGATTGCCGCCATTCTCGATCAGCGTGCCGGAGACGGTGATGTCCTGGTTCGACTGGACGATGCTGGGTATGGGCTGCACGACGTTGCCGGTGAAGTTCACTGGACCGTTGGTGCTTTGAATGCTGGCGGCGGTGAGCGATTGAAGCTCGTTCAGGGTGATAATGTTCGCCGCGACGCCGGATGATCCGCCCAGGGTTATGTTCGCCGCGGACAGCGCGATGCCTGCGGCGTTGATGCTGAAGCCCTGATCGACCGTCAGGCTGTTGGCCGCGCTGGCGTTCAGCGAATGGGTGTTCAGCAGAAGCTGATTGCCCGTTCCTCCTCCTTCTGTGTACCGCTGCGACGAAGACGCGAAATACATGTTCTGATCGGCGTGGATCAAAATGTCGGAGTTCAGGGATTCCAGATAGGCCGGGCTGACCCACGACGTTCCACCCGCGAGTATGGTCTGGCCGGGCGAGAGGTCGGAGATGTAAAGGTCGGTCGGATCGAATGAGACCGTGCCGACATTGCCCAGCGGCGCCGACGTGTCGATTTTTCCCGTCGATGCCACGACGCTGCCGGATACCTCGATGAAGCCGCCATTGCCGCCTTTCGGGCCGCCCTTGGCGGTGATCTGGCCAGCCATCGTCGTCTGCTGGGCCGCCAGCAGGGTGACCTTGCCACCGTTGCCGCTCGCCGTGGCATTGGCGGCGATCGTTGCACCGTGCGGCACAACCACGGTTCTGGCGGTCCTCTGGCCGGTGACCGACGGTCCGCCGGTGGCGCGTTTCAGCGTGGTGCCGAGCGCGATGACGCCGCCGCCGGCCGGGCCTGAGGCGCTGATCTTCGCGGTTGGCGTCAGCTTGACCGCGCCGGTGGAGTTGACCACGACAGCGCCGCCCGTGGTTCCTGGCGCATAGCCGTTCGCCGACACGTCACCCGAGACGATCAGGTCGCCGCCGCGTCCGGCGATGACGATCTTCCCGGTATGGCCGCCGGCCGAGCTTGCCGAGATCCTGCCGCCGGCGTCGACCAGGTTCTGGACGACACCGTCGACTGCCTGTGCGGTCAGCACGATCGACCCGCCCTTGGCCTCGATCACGCCGGTGTTGGTGACCAGGGCGGTATTGCCTGACGGTGCGGTCTGGACCTGCTTGGTGACGTTGATCGACACCATACCGTCGCCGTAAAGGTCGAGGACATCGGCCTGCGCGCCGGCCAGGATCACCTTGCCCATGTTCGCCCGGATGACGCCCGCGTTGGCGACCTGTGGCGCCACCAGGGCGGCAAGGCCCTCCCTGGCGATGGTGATGGTGCCGTTGTTCTGGATCTTCGCGTCGGGTTTACCTGGCTGATCGAAGATCAGCTTTCCGGCCATCAGGTTGGCGTTGCTGATCCCGGCCGAGGAAACGATCAGGCCAGCGGTGTTGATCTGCGCGCCTTTGTCGAACAGGACGCCGGCCTGGTTGACGATGATCACGTTGCCATTCGACTGGATGCGGCCCGCGATTTCCGACGGGTTCGGCCCGGTGACGCGGTTCAGGGTGATCGAAGCCGACGACGGATCGACGTACTGGACGGTGTGGGCGCTGCCGACATTGTAGCCTTGCCAGTTGACCACGGCATTCTGCGAGCTTTGGTTGACTGTCGTCTTTGCCGGGGTTTGCGTGATGCTTGCCTGGCCCGCCACAACGCTGCCGCCCACCGGACGCGTGTTCGGCGCGAGTTGTGCGGCCGCCGGGTGGATTGCAAGCACGGCAACGGTTACGGCCGCCTGCAACGCCGTCGACGACATCAAGCCACGGCGGCTGCATCCGCGCAGGATGACGAAGCCGCCCGCGGCGCCGTTCCATTTCGATGCTCGTCCAGCCTGTGCCATTACCGTCGTCCTTGAGCAGCGTGCGCTTCGAGTGTCAGGCGATCCGTAAGGTCAGAATCGTTGCAGTATCTGCCAGTAGAAGGCGGCGGAGTTAAGCGGTGCGATTTCGGGAGACTGGCCGTTTGGATAGCGGTTGACGCGGTAGACGCCCTCAAAATCGACTTCGGTTGCCGTGGTGGCGAACAACCTTACGCCGCCGCCGAAGGACCGCAGCACGGCACCGGCCTCCAGCGTGGTATTTTGCCACACCTCACCCCAATCGTAGAAGGTATAAAACTGTGAGTTCACCTGGAACGGGATCGGTTTCGGCATCGGGATCGGTGTGTTCAACTGCAGTTCGGCGGTTGCCTGCACCGCTTTGTCGCCGACGACCTGGCCGTAGTAATAGCCACGATTGAACTGCGGGCCGCCGAGGTAGTATTGTTCGGCCGGCGGCAGCACCACATCGCTGTATTGCCAGCCCACCCGGCCAACAAGTGCCACCGTGGCGTCGGCGAACGGCTTGAACAAGGTTTGCGTGCGCGACATGTCGCCGCTGAATTTGGTGAAAGTTATGACTTCTCCGATGCGGGGGGGCGGCGTGAAGGTATCGTTGTTGGCCGAGGCGCCAAGCCCGGAGAGGCCCTGGCTGAGCTTGGCGTTGAACGTGTTAATACCGGTATGATCAGCGCCAAGGATCGTATCGAGCAGCGCGTAGGTCTCACCGAAACGCAGCACGCGCAGGCTGTCGTAGCTGCTGCGTTGCACCGAACCATTCTGGCCCAGGCTGTTGTCGACGTTGTTTTCCAGGGCATCGAATGCCGCCGCCACGTTCAGGCTCTGCGCGCGGGACCTGACCAGCGGGTAGGCGAACTGGAAGCCAAAGACGTCTGTGGTGCCATGGTAGCCGATCGTCTTCAGCGCGCCGGACGGTGTCGACTCGCCAAGGCCGGCGTAAATGCGAAGTTTCAGGCCCGATGCGCCGACGAAAAGTTCCTCGGACAACTGGCCGAACACGTTGGTGCCGTCCAGCGCTCCGAACAGCGCAAGCTGGGTCCGCTCGCCGAACTGGGTGAAGCTGTCGAGGTTGAAGACGCCGAGGCCCTCGGCTGGTCCGACCAGATCGAAGGCTCGGTTATCGGCCGACACATAGCCGCTGAACGCCTTGCGCGCTACCTGCGCCACCAGCGTCAGGGCACCCGGATCGCCGACCGAGGGATTGAGCACCGAACGAACCGTCAGGCCGGGGATGTCCTGAGCGAGAAGCAGCCACCGCTCCAGGCTGGAGGCCTTGAGCGGGATCTCGCCAACCAGATGCTGGAGAAAATGCAGAACCAGGGTGCCGGCCGGTCCAACGTCGCCTTCCAGCTTGACGTCGGTGACATATCCTTCGACGACCTGAAAACGGACGCCGGTGCCCTGCACGATAGCCTGGACCGTCGTGTAAACGTAGCCGTGGCTGCGGTAGAGATCGACAAGGGCAGCGCGTGAGGCCTCGATCTGACCCTCCGGCACGGCGGGTCCTGTCAGATTGCCGGTCAGGGCATCCACCGCCGATTTCGGAAACGCAGTGACGCCAGCGACAACGACCGAAGTAATGTTGTGTGTGGCGCCTTCCGTTACGGCTGCCGGTGCGGACGGTCTTGGCGGCAATGCAAGGCCGGGCGCTAGTCTGGGTTGTTGCGGTTGTACAACGCCCGGGAGCGGCGAGCCTTGCAGCGATGGCGGCGCGAAGGGGACGCGCGGAACTTCCTGGCTATGGGCGGTGGCGGCAAGTCCGAAAACGAAACTTATGCCGCAGACCAGCCACTCAACCGTATTAGTACGGAATTTGCAATGATCAACGAGAGACAACCGATCCGCCTAGCCCCCGCTCAATTGACGGCACAGATACATATGAACGTAATGTTCTGTCAAGTTATTGACCCTGCGCCGGAGTGGTCTGCGGTATCTGGGACTTGTCTCACTACGGGAGGGATGTCGCGCCTGTTCCGGGGATCAGTTGTTGCAAGCGGCGCGTTGCACAGCATCGCGACCGACCCCGATGCGGCGTATCGATCGGGGTGCGCGATCGAAAAGGAAAACCGCCCTGCCGCGATGCTGCGGAAGGGCGGTTGTAACCGTCAGGAGCCGAGGCCGGACGTCACCGGATGATAGTGCATCCGTCGAAAACGATCAGGTTGTCTTCATTTGGGTGAGGTCGTAGCCAACAGTCTCCGGGTTCGCTTTTGTTGCCGGGTCCGTGCCTTTGAAGGTGAACGACACCTTGGTGAAGTTCAGGGAGTAGGACTCGCTGGGCATGTCGCCGCCGCTGGACAGCGAATAGCCGCTCAGCCCGGTGTCGGTCAGTTCATAGACCAGGAAGTCTTCCACCTTATTCTTCGTGGTCGTCGTGAACTTTATCGTCACCTTGTTATCCATCGTACCGGCGACGGCATCGAGGAACAGTTTAGGCGACGCCACGCTCATGGAGGCGGTCAGAACGACCTCGCTGAGGCTGGGCTCCGAAGCTTCGCGGTTTGTCGCGCCACGGGCCGCGCTTCCGATCCCGCGGCCAACGCCCCATTGGAACGAATTACATTCGATCCAATCCTTGTAGCCATCGGTCGTGACCGCGCCCTTGATTGAACCGTATTTGAGGTAAATGGCCAACTTTCTCTCCCCGAGCCAAACGTATCAGAACATTGCCTAGGCGATATCGTAGATGAAGCTGCCCGAACTGTCTACATCAACGGTGACCCGGTCGATCGATTCGCCGTCCGCCAGGCGGGATAAAACCTCCGCCGACAGTTCCGGCAGCAAGGTCCGCGAGAGAATTTTCTCGACGTTCCGAGCGCCCGAGGATGTTTCGGTGCAGCGGGCCGCGATAGTGTCGATCAGTGTATCGGTCCAGTCGAACTTCGAGCGATAGGATTCACGCACGCGCCGGCGCACGCGTTCCATCTGCAGCTCGACGATCTTGCGGATGATATCGGGCGACAAGGGGAAGTATGGCACGAGCGTGACGCGTCCGAGGAACGCCGGTTTGAAATATTTCATCAGTTCCGGCATCAGCGCATCCGCAAGTCCCGCCGCATCCGGCGCGGTTTCCGGGTCGGCGAACAGCCGGGTGATCAGGTCGGTGCCGGCGTTCGATGTCATGATGATGACGGTGTTTTTGAAGTCGATGTCGCGGCCTTCGCCGTCTTTCATGTTTCCCTTGTCGAAGACCTGAAAGAACACGTCCTGCACGCCGGGATGGGCCTTTTCCATCTCGTCCAGCAGAATTACGGAGTAGGGGCGGCGGCGCACGGCCTCGGTCAGGATGCCGCCCTCACCGTAGCCGACATAGCCCGGCGGGCTGCCCATCAGCAGGCTGACCTTATGTTCTTCCTTGAACTCGGTCATATTGATGACGGTCAAATTCTGTTCGCCGCCGTAAAGCAGATCCGCGAGTGTCATTGCCGTTTCGGTCTTACCGGTGCCGGACGTGCCCACCATCAGGAAGACGCCGATCGGCTTGCGTGGGTCGGTCAGACCGGCGCGGCTGGTGCGGATTGACTCGGCGATCGCTTCCAGCGCGTGAGACTGGCCGACGATCCGTCGTTCCATCGTTTCTTTCAGGCGAAGAACCGTGCGGATCTCGTTGGATTGCATCCGTCCGGTGGGGATGCCGGTCCAACCGGCGACGACTTCGGCCACTGCCTGTCCGTCCACGACGGGATAAATCAGCGGTTCCTCGCCCTGGAGTGTGCGAAGGGTGCTGGTGGCCCGAGCCAGAGCCTCGCGCAGTGTCTCCTCGGCGGATGGATTGTCCGAAGCCTCGATCTTCTGGCGGGTGGCGGTGATCTCGGCTGCCAGTATCTGTTCCTGCTTCCAGCGGTCATGCAGGCCGGAAAGCTGATCGGCGAGGCCGGCGCGTTCCTGCACCAGCAGGTCGCGGCGTTCCTTATGATCTTCGCCGCTGGCAATTTCGCGATCGAGGATGGCCATTTCGGTGTCGATCAGGCTGATGCGGCGTTCCCGGTCCTCGATCGGGGCGGGGATGGCCGCCTGGCTCATGGCGACGCGGGCGCAGGCGGTGTCGATCAGGCTGACCGCTTTGTCCGGCAGTTGGCGGGACGGGATGTAGCGGGCCGACAGCCGGACGGCTTCGCTGACCGCGGCGTCGAGGATGCGGACGTTGTGGTGTTTCTCCAGCGTTCCGACCAGGCCGCGGATCATGGCGATGGCGATCGGTTCGGCGGGTTCCTCGACCTTGACGACCTGGAATCGCCTGGTCAGCGCCGCATCTTTTTCGACGTACTTCTTATACTCTGCCCAGGTGGTGGCGGCGATGGTGCGGAGTTCGCCGCGGGCGAGAGCGGGTTTCAGCAGGTTGGCGGCGTCGTTCTGGCCGGCGGCGCCCCCCGCCCCGATGAGCGTATGGGCTTCGTCGATGAACAGGATGATCGGCTTCGGACTTCCCTTGACCTCATCAATCACGCTGCGCAGGCGGTTCTCGAACTCGCCCTTCATGCCGGCGCCGGCTTGCAGCAGGCCCATATCGAGGCTGCGCAGGGTGACGCCTTTCAGCGCGGGCGGCACGTCGCCTGATGCCAGGCGCAGCGCGAAGCCTTCGACGACGGCGGTCTTGCCGACGCCTGCCTCACCGGTCAGGATCGGATTGTTCTGCCGGCGGCGGGTCAGGATATCGATGACCTGCCTGATTTCGGAATCCCGTCCCAGGATCGGATCGATCTTGCCGGCCTTGGCCTGCGCGGTCAGATCGCTGGTGTATTGATCGAGCGCGCCTGATCCAGCGCGCGGGACGCCGCCGCCATCGACCGGCGCGCCACCGGTTTCGCCGCGCGCCGCTGACTCCGCCGCTGCTTCCACGCTGTTGGCGGTGATGGCCGCCATGTCGCGTTTCAACTGTTCGTGCGGGATCTTGAGGAGCTGGCTGGACGCTTCGCGGGCTTGGCGGGCGAGGGCATCATCCGCGAGGAGGGCCCATAGCAGGTGGCCGGACCGGATGGCGGTCTGGCCCTGCTCCAGCGAGCCGAACAGCCAGGCCTGCTTGACGAGCTCGACGACTTCCGGCGCCAGGGACGGTGCGCGGCCGTTACCGGTTTTCATCCTTTCGAGCGACCGATTCAGATCCGCAGCCAGGCGGCCCCTGTCGACCTCGTAATGTTGCAGGATCATGGCAAAATCGCTGTCGCTCCGGTCGGACAGCGCGCTGAGCCAGTGCTCGAGCTCGACATTGTAATGGGTACGGGACACGGTGAGGCCAGCCGCTGCTTCAAGGGACTTGCGGCAAACCTCGTTCAGGCGGGAGACAAGGCTTTTCAGATCAATCCCGGCCATATGTCCCTGTCCCTGTGCATTGTCTGATGAAGGGCGTCCCGGCCGCGGCACATGCGCCCTTCTCGTTGCGCTACTTTATGTGTTACCCGGAACCATTGTCCAGCGTCCTGCGAGCCGTGGCATCCGCGGTTATCGCCTGCATCTGGCCGGAGACGTTGCGACTGCAGTCGGGGGAAGTGGCCGAGCGTGGATCTGCCTGAGAATTTTGACCTTGAGGCCATGCTGGCGCCTATTGCGGGCGACCTTCCGCAGGGCGCCGATCCGCGAGAGGATGATTCCTCTCAGTCACCTTATCGCCGGCTGAAGGATGCGCGGTCGGAGGCTCGGGATGCGGAGAAGCAGGCCGAGACACCTGATCCGGAAGCGCCGGCGCCGGTCGATCCCGGCCCGATGTGGCGGACGCTGCGCGATCTTGGGCGGCAGCTTCTGACCGAAACGACAAAGGATCTGGAAATCGCAGCCTGGGTTACCGAGGGGTATCTGCGAAGCCACGGCCTGGCGGGGCTAGCCGCGGGATGCCAGTTGATCACCGGGCTGGTGCAGGAATACTGGGACGGGCTGTATCCGTTGCCCGACGAGTACGGCATGGAAACGCGCGTGGCGCCGATCGCCGGTCTGAACGGCCGCAGTTCGTTGATCGGACCGCTGTCCAGGATGGTGCTGTTCCGCCGGTCCGACGGGTCGGATGTCGAATATTATCAGTATCAGGCATCGGCGGCTCTGGTGTCGCTGGACGCGACACGGCGCCAGCAGCGGATCGACGCCGGCGTGGTGCCGTTCGACGAGATGGAGCGTGACGCGCGGACCGTGGGTCTGCGGGCGCTGACCAAGCTGCGGGATGACGCCAAGGGCGCATTGGCGGCGTGGGAAGCGATGAGCGCCATCATCGACGAAAAGGCGGCGGACGAATTGCCGGGAACCGGCGATGTACGCGATTTGTTGCAGTCGATTGCGACAATTGCGCGGCGTTACGCGCCGGAAGAAGAAACTCCGGCCGAAGCTGTCGCGGCGGCGGTGGAGGAGGGCGGCGAAGCGGCCGCGGGGGGAACCGTGCCGGGCGAGCGGATCGGGGTGGGGCGGCAGATCGCCTCACGCGAGGATGCGCTGAAAATGCTGACGACGCTGGCGTCGTTTTTTCGCCAGACCGAGCCGACGTCGCCGTTGTCATACACGTTGGATGAGGCGGTGCGCCGGGCGCGGATGCCTTGGCCGGAACTGCTGGAGGAAGTGGTCAGCGACACCGATACCCGCAATGCGATCCTGACGTCGCTGGGTATCCGGCCGCCGCCGCCGCCGGAATAAGGCTGAGACTGGGGGTTTGGCGGCTAACCGCGCGTATGCAATTCGGTTGACCCTGATCGTCCCCGACGGATATAGTTTGGGAGACTGGCACGCGGGCGTCCCGCGGACATCAGGGATATGACGGGGAACGGTCATGAGCGCAAGCATCCACGACAAGCTGAATCGGGTACGCAAGCCACGGGTCCACATCACCTATGACGTCGAGACCGAAGGGGCGGAGGTTCAGCGGGAACTCCCGTTTGTCATGGGCGTGATGGGAGATTTCTCTGGCGATCCGACCGCGCCGTTGCGTCCGTTAAACGATCGCAAGTTTGTCCAGATCGACAGGGACAACTTCAACGACGTCATGGCCACGATGAACCCCGGCCTGAAACTTCGCGTCGACAACACGCTGTCGGAAGAAGGCGGCGAGATGGCTGTCGATCTGAAGTTCAAGTCGATCGATGACTTCGAGCCCGCCAAGGTCGCCGAACAGGTCCCTGCCTTGAAGGCGTTGCTGGAAACCCGAGCCAAGCTGCGCGACCTGATGTCGAAGGTGGACCGCTCGGAGGAGCTGGAAACTTTGCTGGAGCAGGTGCTGAAGAGTGAGTCCGATATGAAGTCGTTGTCCAGCCAGTTGGGCTTGAACAAGCAGGGGGACTAAGAGATGTCCGGCGCCCAGACTTCATCCTCGCCCGCCGCCACTGAAACCACCGAAGGCGTCTCGTTCCTCGATCAGGTCGTTGCCGCAACGAAAGCGACCGAACCCGATCAGGCTCAGGACCTCGTCAAGAACCTGATGGAACAGGCGATGGCGGGGACGGTCACGTTCGACAAGAACATGACACGCACCTTCGACCGGGCGATTGCCGCGATCGATCAGAAGCTTTCGACTCAGCTGAACGCGATCATGCACCACCCGAAATTCACCAAGCTGGAGGGAAGCTGGCGGGGGTTGCATTACCTGGTGCAGAACAGCGAGACCGGGACAGGCCTGAAGATCCGGGTGCTGAACGCGACAAAGCGCGACCTGACGCGCGACCTGCAGCGGGCTGTCGAGTTCGACCAAAGCCAGTTGTTCAAGAAAATTTACGAGAACGAGTTTGGTACGCCAGGCGGCGAGCCTTACGGCGCGCTGATCGGCGACTACGAATGGACGCAGAACCCGGACGATATCGAGACGCTGCGGCTGATCTCCAACGTCGCGGCCGGTGCGTTCGCGCCGTTCATTTCGGCGGCCGGTCCCGGGATGTTCGGTTTCGAGTTCCTGGACGGAACTGTCCAAGCCCCGTGATCTGGCGAAGATCTTCGAGACCGCGGACTACACCAAATGGCGCAGCTTCCGTGAGAGCGAGGACTCCCGCTTCGTCACGCTGGTGCTGCCGCGCACGCTGGCTCGCGTGCCCTATGGAGAGGCGACCAAGCCGATCGACGAGTTCAAGTACGAAGAGGCGCCGATCGATGTCACCGGGGTTGCCCGCCCGATGGGTCACAACGACTACTGCTGGATGAACGCCGCCTACGCGATGGGCGCCAAGATGACGGACGCCTTCGCCAAGACCGGCTTCTGCACGGCGATCCGCGGCGCGGAGGGTGGCGGCAAGGTGGAAAATCTGCCGGTGCACGTGTTCACGTCCGACGACGGCGACATGGATGCCAAGTGCCCGACCGAGATCGCCATCACCGACCGGCGCGAGTTCGAATTATCGAATGCCGGGTTCCTGCCGTTGTGCCACTACAAGAACACTGACTACTCAGTCTTCTTCGGGGCGAACACGACGCAGAAGCCGAAGAAATACGATCGCCCCGAAGCCACGGCGAACGCCGCCATCTCCTCGCGCCTGCCCTATATCATGGCCAGCGGCCGTTTCGCGCACTACCTCAAGGTCATGGCCCGGGACAAAATCGGCAGCTTCCAGGAAGCCGGCGATGTGGAGCGGATGCTGAACCGCTGGATCACCAACTACGTCAACACCAACGAAAACGCCGGCCAGGAGATGAAGGCCCGCTACCCGCTTCGCGAAGCGCGCGTGGAAGTGCGTGAGATCCCCGGCCGTCCCGGTTCCTATAATGCTATCGCCTATCTGCGGCCGTGGCTGCAGATGGAGGAACTGACGACCAGCCTGCGCATGGTGGCTCGCATTCCGACCGCCTCTTCGTAACGGCTTGGCCACGATACTGGATGCAGCCGCATGAGCGATGCCGCATCCAGTCCGTTCGTGGACGAAACCGCAGAACCGGAGGCGCAGGCGCCGCTGCGTGAGGCGGTGCTGGCCGGGCGGTTTCTTGGGCGTGACGATCCGGCTCTGGCCGAGGCGTTCACCGGTTTTCTGACCGGGGCGGGCGCGGCAGCAATCGCCGCGTGGTTCGGCCCGTCGGCGCCGCTGTTCGATCCGGTCGCGCTGCGTGGCGCGCTGGACCGGGACATCGCGGCGATCGATGCGATGCTGTCGGAACAGCTTGACGCGATTTTGCACCATCCGAGGCTGCTGCGGCTGGAGGGGTCCTGGCGCGGGCTGGGCTGGCTGGTCGGCGGCGCGGAGCTTGGCCCGCGGCTGAAGATCAAGTTGCTCACCATCACCTGGGCCGAAATCTGCCGCGACCTGGAACTCGCCAGCGAGTTCGATCAGAGCCGGCTGTTTCGCAAGATCTACGAGGAGGAGTTCGGCACACCGGGCGGCGAGCCGTACGGTTTGCTGATCGTGGACCATGAGGTCAGGCACCGGCCGGGCGGCGGCGCGCGGACTGACGATGTCAGCGCGGTCGGCGCGCTGGCCTCGGTTGCGGCCGCGGCGTTTGCTCCGGTCATCCTGGGGGCGTCGCCGGCGCTGCTGGAAGTCGATAGTTTTGCCGATCTGCGGCATGTGGTGGATACGGCCGGACCGCTGCGGAATGCCGACCACACGCGGTGGCGCGGCCTGGCGACCCGGGCGGACACGCGCTTCGTGGGAGTCACCTTGCCGCGGGTGCTCGCGCGGCAGCCCTGGCACGACGACGGCACGCGGGTGGACGGGTTCCGCTATGCGGAATACGCGCCGGGCCCGGAACAGCGGGTCTGGATGTGCGCGGCCTATGCGTTCGGCGCCGTCGTGGCGCGGGCGTTCGCGGATTTCGGCTGGCCGGCGGACGTGCGCGGGGTGGAGAGCGACCGCGTCGGCGGCGGGCTTGTGCAGGACGCGCCGGCCGAACCGTTCGACACCGAAAGCGACCGGGTCTGGCCGCGGGTGCCGCTGGAGATCGTCTGGAACGACCGCCAGGAACGCGAACTGCTGAACGCCGGGCTGATGCCATTGACGGCCATTCCCAATTGCGAGGAACTGCTGTTCGGCGCGGTGCGCAGCCTGCAAACTCCGCAACGTTTCATCGGCCAGACCGCCGAGGTGGCCAACGCCAATGCAAGGCTGTCGTCGCAGATCAATTCCATCCTGTGCGTCTCGCGCTTCGCCCACAACCTGAAGATGATCGGGCGGCACATGGTGGGGTCGTTCCAGACCGAGGACGAGATCGAGCGGAAGCTGCAGGGATGGCTGGTGCGCTACGTCAACAGCAGCTCCGCGGCGAGCGGTGACAGCAGGGCCCGGTATCCTCTTGTCGCCGGCAGCGTGAAGGTGCACGAGAAGCCGGGCAAACCGGGTAGTTTCGGCTGCGTGATGCACCTGCAGCCGCACTATCAGCTGGACGACGTATCCGCCTCATTTCAACTCGTCACCGATCTTGGTGCTGGATGACCCTGTCAGGAATTTCCCCATGAGTGGTCAAAGTGCGAGCGATCAAGGTGCCGCGGCGTTGCTGCGCGCGGGACATCTGGCGGATGCGGTCACCGCGGCGCAGGCCGCGGTGCGCAAGGCGCCGACCGACATCGATGCGCGGGTGCTGCTGGCGGAGCTGCTGATCTTTTCCGGCAACCTGGAGCGGGCGGATGTGCTGCTGGACGCGGCCACCGCGCTCGATCCCACCACGTCGCTGGTGGCGGCGGAGTACCGGCAGCTGATCCGCGCGGACATCGCACGGCGGCAGTTCTTCCGGGACGGGCGGGTGCCGGAGTTCCTGGGCGAGCCGACCGAGGCGCAGCGGCTGCAGCTTGCCACGCTGGTGTCACTTCGGGCCGGCGACCTGACGGAGGCGACGAAGCAGGCGGCGGCGGCCGAGGCGATCCGGCCTCGCGTGGCCGGGTCGCACAACGACATTGCGTTCGATGACCTGCGGGATGCCGACGACCTGATCGCCGGCACGATGGAGGTGCTGACGACCACCGGGAAATACTACTGGATCCCGATCGAGCGCATCGTCAGCGCGGAATTCCATCCGCCGAAGCGTCCGCGCGACCTGATGTGGCGGCGGGCGTCGATGTCGGTCGCGGACGGGCCGGACGGTGACGTCTATGTGCCCGCGATCTACGTCGCGGATGAGCCGCTGACCGACAAGCAACGCCTGGGGCGGGAGACGGACTGGCGGGAGCTGGAGGGCGGCCTGGTGCGCGGCGTCGGCCAGCGGGTGTTCCTGGCGGGCGACGAAGGGCTGGACATCATGACCCTTGGGACATTGCGGTTCGGCGCATGAGCGGACGATCCGGACCCGGTCAGCGTGGCGGAACGGTCCGCGTACAGTTGCCGTTGCTCGACCGGCTGATCGACAGCAACCCCGATCAGCTTCGCGATCCTCCGATGTCGGCCCATGACACGGTGGTCGCCGTGCGAAACGCGGTGCGTCGCGATCTGGAAGCGCTGCTGAACGCGCGGCGGCGCTGGCGGTCGTGGCCGGAATCGCTGAAGGAACTCGCGGTCTCGCCGATCGGCTATGGGATGCCGGACTTCAACGGCGGCGCGTTCAACGACCTGCGTCAGCGTGAGGCGCTGCGGCTGGAGATCGAGGAGACGATCCGCCAGTTCGAGCCGCGGTTCCTGTCGGTCTCGGTGGCGCTTGTGCCGTCGGATGTGACGCTGGATCCGACATTGCGGCTGCGGGTCAATGCGGTGATGCACGCCGAACCGGCGCCGGAGCCGGTGAGCTACGAGACGGTGGTGGATGCATCCCACGATCAGATCATCGTCCTGGCCAACGATGCGGCGTAGGTTCCGGATCTGGGCTTGCCCGGCAAAAGGCCAGCGCTTTGTCTGATGCGTTGCTGCCTTATTACGATCGTGAGCTGAATGCGATCAAACGATTGGCCGGTGACTTCGCCGAGGCTTATCCGAAGATCGCCGGGCGGCTGCGGATGTCCGCCGACGGCGTTGACGATCCGCATGTGCAGCGGCTGATCGAGGGGCTGGCGTTCCTCGCCGCACGCGTTCACCACCGGCTGGACGATGAATTTCCCGAACTCACCGACGCCCTGCTGGGGTTGCTGTATCCGCATTACCTTGCGCCGGTGCCGTCCTGCATGGTGGCACAACTTGGCTGCCAGCCCGACCTGCTGACGCCGTCGCACCTGCCGGCTGGCCTGGTTGTCGACACCGAGGCGGTGCGCGGGGAGACGCTGCGGTATCGCACCACCGCGCCGGTGACGTTGTGGCCGGTCACGGTGGAGGCGGTCCGCCTGTCCGGCCTGCCGCTGGCGGCACCAGCCAACCCGGCCGCGTCGGGGGCGAGCGGCGTGCTCCGGATCACCCTGACCTGCGCGGTTCCAGAAGTCACGTTCACCCAGCTTGGGGTGGACCGGTTGCGGTTCTTTCTGCGCGGACCGGCCAACCAGACCTTGCCATTGTACGAACTGCTGGCGGGCCATGCGATTTCTGTTGCGTACGCTGACACGGCGGTAGATCCGGCGCCGGTGATCGTGCCGCCCACGGTCATCGAGCCGGCGGGTTTCGGATCTGACGAGGCCCTGCTTCCCTGGTCCGCTCGTGGGTTCTCCGGATTTCGACTGCTGACGGAATATTTCGCCTTCCCGGACAAGTTCCTGTTCGTGGAGTTCTCCGGGATTGATCGCAAGACTTTGGTATCCGGCGGCAACCGGCTGGAGATTTTCGTCTATCTCGATCGCGCCGCGCCGCCGGAGCTGGAGCGGATGACCGGGGCATCGTCCCTCGCGCTGGGCTGCACGCCCCTGGTGAATTTGTTCACGCAACGATGCGAGCCGATCGGGCTGAGCAATACTGAAACGGAATATCGTATCGTTCCGGATGCCAGGCGGCCAAGGGCGGCGGAAGTGTGGGGCGTGGAGCGGGTGCGCGAGACCCTGGCGGACGGGTCGCAGCGGCCGTGGTATCCGTTCCATCGCCTGACGGAGTCAGCGACCGACGCGGCCGCCCCTGGCGGTTATTATCATCTGGCCCGGCGTCAGGCGGCGACGGGTGTTGCCGGGACGGAGGTATTCCTGGCGGCGCACGACCTGGGGTTCGATCCGGACAAGGCGGTGGACGCGGTGCTGTCGGTCGATGCGCTATGCCTGAACCGTGACCTGCCGACGGATTTGCCGTTCGGCGGTGGACGGCCTGGGCTCCGCCTGGTCGAAGGGATCGCCGCTGTTGCCAGCATTACGCCGGTGACGCCGCCGACCACGACATTGCGGCCGCCGCTGCGCGAGAAAGGGTTCTGGCGGCTGATCTCGCATCTGTCGCTGGGGCACCTCTCGCTGACCGGCGGGGCAGACGGTGCGGCGGCGTTGAAGGAGATCCTGCGGCTATACGATTTCCGCGAAACCGCCGAATCCCGCGCCGCGATCGACGCCGTGACGGACATCACGTCGGAGGCCGGCGTCGCTCGGGCGCCGCAACCCGAGGCGCTTCCAGGCGGGCGGCCGGCGCGGCGGCGCATTCCCCCGTCGTTCTGCCGCGGCCTCGATATCACCCTGGAGATGGATCCCCGCGCCTGGCAGGTCGGCGGGCTGTACCTGCTGGCCTCGGTGCTGGAGCGGTTCTTCGCGTTGAACGCGTCGATCAACAGCTTTACCCGGACGAAGGTGGTCCTGCGCGGGCGGCCGGGCCTCGCCGCGTCCTGGACCGCGCGCAGCGGGACCCGAGCGCTGGGATGATCCGGCCGAAGGGGGAACAACGGGGCCGGGACCGCCGGCGGCTGACGCCGCTGGAGCGGCTGATGCGCGATCCGCGGCGGTTCCGGTTCGACGCGGCGATCCGCATCCTGCTGCGCGCCGCGAAGGCGACTGATCCGTCCGAGGCTGTGCGGTTTCGCACGCCGCCGGGCCTGACGTTCCCGCCGTCCGATGTGCTGGAGGTCAGGCCAAAGGGTAAGACGCTGGACATGACCGTTGGGCTGATGGGCCTGACCGGTCCGTCGGGCGTGATGCCCCGATATTACTCCGAGATGGTGTCATCGACGCTGCGCGGCGGGTCGGATGCGCTGCATGTATTTGTCGACATGCTGGGTAGCCGCTTCGTGGCGTTCTTTGCGCGGGCAGGGATCAGGTACCGGCCGGCGCGGGCGGCGGAGACGGCGGCGGCGGATCCCGCGAGGCTCGACCCTACCCGGCCCGACCCGATCACCCAGGCGCTGCTGGCACTGACCGGTTATGGCACGCCGCATCTGGCGCCTCGGCTGGCCTGCGGCACCGAACCGATGCTGCATTACGCCGGATTGTTCGCGCAGCGGCCGCGGTCAGCGGATCGGCTTGCGGCGATTCTGAGTGATTTTCTGGGCATGACGGTGGAGGTGGTGGAGTTCGCTGGCGCGTGGCTGAGCCTGCCGCCGGATCAGCGAACACGGATCGGCGCGAACGGGGCGTTCAGCCAGCTGGGCATCGACGCGGCCGC
The DNA here is from genome assembly GCA_963819005.1 of uncultured Pseudomonadota bacterium. Taxonomy (GTDB): domain Bacteria; phylum Pseudomonadota; class Alphaproteobacteria; order Acetobacterales; family Acetobacteraceae; genus Rhodopila. The sequence goes on along the minus strand of CAWFUL010000012.1, from coordinate 1,008,788 downwards.
GGGGATGCGAGCCTGGGATGCGGAGGCGCGGATCCTGCTGCGGGTGGGGCCGCTGAGCCGTGACGCGTTCCACCGGCTGCTGCCGGATGGCCCGGCGCTGCATCGGCTGGTCGCGCTGGTGCGGGCGTTTGTCGGCATGGAGCTTGGGTTCGCGGTCAATTTGATCCTTGACCGGACCGAGGTTCCGCCGCTGCGGCTGGATTGCACCGCCGTTCCGGCGACGCGCCTGGGCTGGAATACCTGGGTCGGGGCACCAAGGGGTGCCTCGCGTCAGGCGGACGCTGGCGACGCGGTATTCGATGCGGACATGATTGAGGCGTTGGCCAGGAGGAAGGCATGACCAGCTGGAACGACGGGTATGTGACGGACGTGGCCTATATGCCGGGCTGGTATCCGAACCAGTCGCCGAACATGATGGCGTTGGCTTGCTTGCTGGGAAACGTCTGGACTCCCATCCCGGCGCCGGACGACCGGATCAGCGTGCTGGAGCTCGGCTGCGGGCAAGGCTATGGCGCCATGGTCACGGCCGCCAGCAACCCGAACTGGCAGGTCACCGCGATCGACTTCAATCCCGCCCACATCGCCAGCGCGCGGGAATGGGCGGCGGCAACGCAACTGACCAACGTTACTTTCATCGAGGCCGACCTTTCGACTCTGGCGGAGGATCCTGCCAGCCGGATGGTTCCGGAAGCCGACTTCGTCACGATGCATGGTGTCTGGAGCTGGGTCCCGCGGTCGGTGCAGTCCGGGATCGTGCGGTTGCTGCGCGACAAGGTGAAGCCCGGCGGCGCGGTGCATGTCAGCTACAATTCGATGCCGGCCTGGGGTGAGGCGATCGGGATGCAACGGATGTTGCATGAAGCAGGCAAACGCCTTGCCTGGCGCAGCGACCGGCAGGCGGAGGAGGGGCTGGGCATCGTGCGTGCACTGGCCGAGGCGGAAGCGACGCACCTGCATCGGTCGCCGTTCGTGCGCAACATGCTGGAGCGCCTGGGCATGTCGCCGGTGGCTTATCTGGCGCACGAATACATGAACGAAAGCTGGGCGCCTTGCTTCCTGGCCGATGTTGCCGCGGCGCTGTCAGATGCCAAGCTGGAATGGGTCGCCTCGGCCGAGCTTACCGAGAATTTCCCGGAACTGATGCTGACTGAACCGCAGCGCGCTGTCGCGAAGAGATTCGACGACCCGATGATGCGGGAAATGGTCAAGGACATGTGCCTGGCGCGGTCGCTGCGGCACGACGTGTTCGTGCGCGGCGCGCGCCGCATCGATAATGCCACGCGCAATGCCGCGTTGATGGACGTGATGATCAGCCTGTCGATCCATCCGGACGACCTGCCGCTGGAAGCGGACATGCCGGCTGGCAAGGCTGCGCTGAACCCGCAATTCTACAAGCCGATCGCCATGGCGGCGAGCGTGACGCCGGCGCGGGTGGGCGATCTTCTGCGGTTGCCGGAGGTGGAAGGCCGGCGCGATAATCCGGCTGAACTGATCGGTATCATGGTCGGTCAGGCCCTGGCGAACGTGGTGACCCGGCCGGATGCCGAACCGTGCGCCGCGGCCATGCGGTTCAACCGTTACGCCTCGCAGCGGCTTTCGCGATCGGAACAACTTGGCAGGGTGCTTGGGCTGGCCAGCCATCAACTTGGCGGCGGCATCATGGCGTCCGTGCTCGATCTGCTGGTGATCGAGGCCGTGCAGGAGGGGGATACCGGGTTGAACAACCTGGTGCGGATGCTTAACGTTCCAGCCGAGAAGGAAGCCTCGGTGCGCGAGGCGCTGGACCGCAGCCTGAACCGGCGGCTGCCGATCCTGCGTGCGGCGGGCGTGGTTTAAGCCGGCGCGTCCTTTCGGTGGGGCTGGGCTGACGCGGGGCAAGGGCGTTGCGCGTTCTGCAACCGACCGGGCGGCAAGACGCTGACACATTCGGAAAAGTCTTTCCCTTCATTCTTCTGACATGATATTTGACCGTTAAGATGGGACTGAGGAGACTGGACCATGAACAGCCGTATGGCTCCCCTGCTGGCCGGGGTTTTTGCGATTTTCGCGACACAGGCGTTCGCTCAGGGCGCCAATCCCTCCGCGGACCAGATCATCAAGTCGCTGACCCCGACTGGTGATGTCAGCAAGACCGGCACACGCGGCATTCGCCTGTCACAGCCGAACGGATCGGACGCTTCCGCCTATGCACCCCTGCCTGGCGGCAGCGGCAATGGGACCGGCGGCGGCGCGGCCAAGGCGTCCAGCCGTCCCAGGATGGCGTCGAGCAAACCGATGGCTGGCGCGACGCAAACAGAGGCCGCGCCGGCGGTCAATCTTACCGTCAATTTCCCGACCGGATCGGCCGATCTGACCGCGGAAGCAATGAAGACGCTGGATGCCCTCGGCACCGCGCTCAGCAGCGATGCGCTGTCGCATTACAAGTTCAGGGTCGAAGGGCATACCGATACGGTTGGTTCGCCTGAAGCGAACAAAGTGCTGTCACAGCGCCGGGCGCAGGCGGTGGTGAATTACATTTCAGCCAAGTTCAACATCGATGTATCCCGGATGCAGCCGGTGGGCATGGGCGAGAACGATCTGCTGGTAAAGACCGGACAGCAAGTTCCGGAAGAACGCAACCGCCGGGTTGAAGTCATCAATCTCGGGGCCTGATATCCGCCTGCCGGCGCGATTGCTGATCTCGTGAGCAGGCGGCCGGACGACGGTGACGCAACGATAAAGCTCACGCCTGGTTCAAGGCCCCGGCAGCTTGGTTCGGGCGTCGTTCTGGGCGTGGGTGTCGCGCTTGGGCTTGTGCTGGCCGCGGTTGCCGGTGGCGCATTCCTTGCCACGCTGAACTGGTCTGGGCGCGTGCCGGCGCCGCTGCCGCCCACCCATTCGGCAGTTCAATTGTCATCGTCCGGCTCTGTCGCGCCCGTCCGGGCGACCGACGCGGCGGTTCAGGTCACCACCGCGACTGTCGAAGAGATCAGGCGGGACGATCCGTCCGGCCTTTCGGTGTTCCGGGTTGCAGAGAATCCGCGCATCGTGGTGCTCGATTTCGCCTCGCTCGTAGAACAGGGGCGCATGTTGGACCGGATTGCCGCGCTGACGGAAAAAAGCGGCTTGCCGCGGGACCGCATCGTCGACGCCGACGAACTGAGCCGCGCCATTCAAAGCGAGGGCGGGAAGGATCCCTGGTTCTATTACGGCCATGACTATAGCGCGGCCGAGCTAGCTCGTTTCTTCGCGGTATCGGTCCATACGGACGTTGCGCTGACGCCGGAGGAGGACAGGCTGCGGCATCTGGCCGAACAACTCGGTCTGCTGGAGGCGGACAGCCAGGGAGCGCTGATTTCGATACCGCGGGTCGGAGCCGACAGCAATGTCACCCCCGGCGCTCGGGATACCATCCTGAGCCACGAGCTGTCGCATGGAGAATATTTCAGTAACCCAACGTACGCGCGGTATGTCCGGCAGTTCTGGACTGTGGCTCTGACGGAGAAGGAACGGGAAGACTTCCGCGGTTTTTTGGAACGGCAAGGTTACGATCGCGGCAATCCGGAGATCATGGAAAACGAGACTCAGGCATACCTGGTGTTCACGATGGACCCTCGGTTCTTCACGCCCTCACAGGTCGGCATGTCGGCTGAGCGGCGTGCGGAGTTACGGTCGGTGTTCCTGCGGGATATGCCGGAAGGTTGGCTGCGCGATCTGCTCGAGCGGCTGCAATAGGTATCGCGGCCCGGTTCGGACGTCTGCCGGATCCGGATCATCCGCATTGCGGCCTTCGGGAACAACGCGTCAGCGGCGGAAGCCGTGGACGCCAGCGCCCCCCTCATAGCCGCCGCCGAACCGGCCACCTCCGAAGCGGGCCTGATTATACTGCTGCTGACGCGCGTAGCCCTGGGTCCGCGCCCGGTTGTCGTTGTCAAGTTGACTGAAGGTGTGCTGGCTCCCGCCCGGATCGTTCTGCGCGGAGCCACTGGGTCTTTGCACGGAGGACCACGAGCCGTTGTCGTATTTGGACCAGCCGCTGGAATCCTTGCGGTACACGTTGCCATCGGCGCCGGCGTAGACGTTGCCGTTCCTGCCCTTCACGGCCGCGGCATTGTTGCCGTTTGATCCATGCACGGCGGCGCCCTTCGCTCCGGTGCTGGAGCTGAAGGCTCCGGCCGCGCCGTTGGGATTGCGGGCGCTGGCGGTGTTCACGGTCTTGTTCGGTCCGGAGACGACGCTGGAACCCCAGCGGCTGTAGCCATTGCCGTGCTGGCTGGTCGAGCCGGAAACGCCGGTCGCGGGGTTATAGAAGCTGGCGTTCGCGGCGCCGCCGTATGGTCCCCACGAGGCACTGCCGTGCGAATAGCGGCCTGTGGCGGGGTTGTACGCGGACCATGCTCCGGCGCCGCCGTACGGGCCGTAGACAGCCCCGCCGCGCGCCCATCCGCCGGTGCCGGGGTTGTAGTAGGTGCCGCCCCTGGCGCCATAATAGGGGCCATAGACGGCGCCGCCACGCGCCCAGGCGCCATTGTACGGATTGTAGTAGACGGCTCCGGCGTACGAGTAAGGGTAGGCGAAATACGCTGGGACCGGTCCCGGGATGATGACCGGCGGGTAGTAGTAGCCGGTGCCGTAGACCAGGGTGGCAGCGGTGATGAAGCCAAGGGCGTAACCGGCGGTATAGCCGTAGGTTACCGCCGTGGGCGTCGCGCCGTACACCCGGACATAGGTCACCGGATAATAGGGGCTCGCCGGCGGGATTTCGTAGATCTCCGGCGGCACGGCGGCGGCGAGCACGAACGGACCGTTCGGCGTGGGCGCGGTGAACCAGGCGCCTTGCCAGCAGGCGTAGTAGACGCTGCCGACCTGGAACACCGGATAGCTGGTATTGGTTGCGTAGGCGACCTTCGTCGACGGAATGGGCGCGAAGTTCGGCGGCCCGGCGTAGCTGGGCTTCAGCGTGGCGGTCTGGCGGCTCAGGGTTGCCTGAACCGGGACCTGCGCCTGGATGATGGCGTCCTGGGCCTGTTCCGTGCCCGGCACCGAAGCCAGGACGGAGGCGACCGGGGCGCTGGGCGGGATGTTGGCGAAGTCAGCGGGCAGGCTGTCGCTGGCGAAGGTCCACGGGCCGTCGAAGCCGGGGGCGGAGAACCAGCGGCCCGACACCAGATAGTAGATTTTCCCGCCGGTGTCGCGGAACACAGCGCTGGCGGTGTTGGTCACGACCTGCAGGCTGGTTTGCGGCACCGGCGACCATGCGGCGGGTCCGTCCGTGACAATGATCTCGGCCGGTTCGGTGGAGACGATGATCTTCGGGACAGGATTTGCGGGTTTCCCGGGCACCTTGCCGTGAAGGTCGGGGAAATCCGGATTCTTTGCCAGTGCCGAGAACGCGGCGGGCAGGGCCGGATGGGGTGCCCACGGTCCCTTGAAATCCGGCGCGGAAAACCACGAACCATTATTCAATAGATACCATTGCTTGCCGGCGCCGTCGAAAAATACGTCCCAGTTGGTGTTGACAGCGCGGGCCAGCTTGCTGCCGGTGATCGGCGCCAGCACCGGATCGCTGTCGAACACGACAAGGCTTGCGGGACCGGCGCTGTAGTAGATCGCCGGCGGCGTGTTGCTTACCGCGACGGGCCTTATGTCGGGGGCGGCCTGCCGAAGGCTCAGCAGGACCAGATCCAACGGAACCGGTTTCGGCGGCATCGATGCCAGGGCTGCCTGGATTTTCTGGTCCAGCCCAGCGGCCCGGCTGGTGTCCAGGGAGGGGAAGTGTGACGATTTGAGCTTGAAGCCGGACACCGTGACGATCCTGCTGGCCTGGTCGGTTTCGGTCGTGCCGGTAATTTCCAGAGTGCCCAGGATCGGCGTCGTCGTCCCTTTGGGCAGCAGAGAGACGACGACGCGCGCATCCAGTTCGGTGCGGCCCGGCCAGTCGATCACCTGCGGCGTGTAGACCGTGACACTGCCGTTCTGTCCCTGGATGGTGTGCGGCCAGTCCTGCGCCGACGCCAGCGTACCTGCGGTTGGCGCGGCCGCGATCAGCCTGGCCGGGACCGCGACCACGGAAACCGCGGCGACCATCGCCAGGGTGATGAGACGGGATCTGCGCATCGGCGAACCTCCGTGGCTGTCGTTAATGCCGGACCTGCTTTCAATGGGCGCGCAGTGACATCAGAGCGCCGCGGCATGGCGGCGACAAGGACGGTCCGTTCGCCTTGAGACATTCGAGCACAGCACCACCGCCCGGCCGCATGCCCCGGCAGAACTCGCGGTAATCGTAGCGGCACGCCTGCGCCACGATCGAGCCTTCCGCCCGTGGGTTGGCCGGGTGCGGAGCGGGCGCTGGCGTGGCGGCATAAGGTTGCTGAGCGTTCGGCGCCGCCGGTTGCGAAGGCGCCGGCGCGGCGGTGGAATGGCCGCCGGCGATGGCGCCGACCGCGCCCTGGCAGGGTGCGGACAGGCTGGAATAGTTCTGCTGCAGGCACGCGAACGACGCCTGGCCACCCGGCGCGACGTTGGCGCAATGCGCCTGAAAGTCGGAGCGGCACGCGGCACGAACAGCGTTCTTCTGGGCGTCGGTCGGCGCCTGGGACGCGGCGGGGCCGGCGGCGGCGACAAGAAACAAGAGCGTGGCGATGTATGGAGAGGGACGGAACATTTCTGCCACCTTCGGGTTGCGGCCGCGCATCCTGCGGGACGATTGCGTCGCTATGCTGACGGCCGTCGTCAGCCGGACAAGACGGGTTGGGGGGTCAACGCTTCCTCACAAGCCTGCCATACATGGCCGGTCGTGATGGCCGTCAGGCACGGCACGCCGTATGGGCATTGCTCCGGACGCACCAGGTAGCATGGCGAGCAGGCGATGCGGCCGGCGACCACATTGACGTTCGCGCCGAGGGGATACCAGACCTCGATGCGGGGCACGCCTGTGAGGATCGCCACGGTGGGGACGCCGAGCGCGGCGGCAAGGTGGGTGGTTCCGGTGTCGTAGCCAAGATAGAGCGCACAGGGTTCGATCAGATCCGGGAGATCCTTCAGGGGAAGTACCGCGCAAAGGTTGCGGACCCGGTCCGGCGGGAGTGCCGCGGCAATCTCGGCCGCGGCTGCCGCCTCGCTGGGTCCTCCGGTCAGGACGATGTCGATACCGTATCGATCGACCAGCCTGCGGGCGACCTCGATCAGCCGATCGACGGGCCAGCAGCGGATCGGGCTGCCTGCGCCGGGGGCCACGATGGCGTAACGGCGGCCGGCTGCCTGATGGCTTGTCGCGCCCAGCAGCCTGACGGCGGGGTGGCGGGCGGAAGTCAGAAACGTTTTGGTAACGGTCGTCGCCAGGAGCATCAGGCGTGTTTCGGCGTGCAGCGGCAGTCCGGTTCCGGCTTCCGGTGTCACGTGTTCGGCGTCCGGCAGCGAAATATCGAGCTCCGCGCCGCCTTTGTCGTATGGCGCGCAAAACCCGGCGCGAAACCGGGCGCCGATCAGGCTGAGCAGCGGGCGAGTGTCCGCGTCATGGCGCAGGTCTATCGCGAGGTCGAAGTCCTGCAGATCCAGCGCGGCGAATGCGACGAAATGTTCCGGCGTCGTTCCGTCCCAGTCGGCGTTGCGCGTGGTGAAGAAGTCGAACTCGACCACGCGCTGGAACCAGCCCGTGCGCTCGGCCCATGGCCGGTTCCAGGAGGCGCAGACCAGCGTCAGGTCGGCCTTGGGAAAACTGTCGCGGATGTGCCCGATCGCCGGCATTCCGACGATGAAGTCGCCGATATGATCAAGTTTCAGTATCAGGATGCTTGGTTGTTCCGGAAACGAGGTGGCTTTTTCCGCCAGACCACGCCAGCGCACGACGGTTGCTTCGGGGTAGGCGGCAACGTTTTCGACGACACGCGCGCGCTGCCGCCGGACGACCATCCGGACAAGGGGACGGGTGAACAGCCGCAATGCCAGTTCCCGGATCGACCCTTTCGGGGCAAGGCGCGATTTGATCCCCAGGACAATGTTGCCGATCAGGACCGGGTCGGGGGTGGACGCCTCGGAAGCCAAACTATGTGTCCTTTGCGGTCAGCCGGTGCGATATCCGTGGCGGCGTGTCCAGCCGCGTTTCGCCCTCGGCCAGCATGAAATTGGCGTTGAAGAACCTGTCTTCCTCGAGAAGCACAGGCCATTTCTTTAACATATAGTCGCGCTCGCGGTCAGCACGGGCCACGCGCTCCGGCGTGTCATCGGCGCCACGCGTGGCCAGTTCCAGGTGCAACAAGCGGGCAAACGGCGTAACGATCACGCGATATCCCCGCGAGCGGGCGCGCAGGCACAGGTCGACGTCGCTCCAGGTGACGGCGAGGTTTCGCTCCTCGATGCCGCCGATTTCGTCGAAGACGGCACGCCGGATGGCGAGGCAGGCGCCGGTGACGGCGGTGACAGTGCGCACTGTGGCAAGCGCGTCATCATAGCCCGGTTCATTGCCGGAAACGTGGCGGAAGCGGTGGAAGGCGTGGCCATCCGGGCCAAGCACCAGGCCGGCGTGCTGTACTGTCTGGTTCTGGTAGAGCAGCTTGGCGCCGACGACGCCAACCTCGGGCCGCATCGCCTGCGCGGACAGTTCCGTCAGCCAATCGGCGTGCGTGACATCGGTGTCATTGTTCAGCAGCAGCGCGATTTCGCCGCGCGAGGCCTTGACCCCGGCATTGTTGATCGCGCCCCAGTTGAAGTCTGCGTCAAAATCGAGGACCCGTGCCTCCGGACGTGCGGCAAGGTCCGAGAGATAGCGCAGGGTCTCGGGCTCCTCGCTGCGGTTGTTCACGACGACGATCTCGATGGGCCGGTACTCGGTCCGCTGCAGCAGGCCTTCGATGCATGGCCGCAGCAGCGACAGCTTGTCGCGCGTCGGAATGATGACTGACACCAGTGGTTTTTGCGCCGGGAGCGGATAGACCACCCGGAACAGGGTGGCGTTCGAGGTGGCCACCAGGCCGGGCGCCGGTCCGTTGCCGTGGCGGTCACTCAGCATCCGCGACCATGTACGAGACCGCACGCGTCCAGTGACTGCGGGCCGGAATCGTGACGTCCACGATCTGCGGATCTGCTGGCTGAGCAGCATCCGGGGGATGTGCCGGACGCGGTCATGTCCCGCGGTCTCGATCACTCGTAGCGCGAGATCCTGCGGGGCGCATCCGGCATAGTCGTGGCGAGCACCGCCTACCGCCCGCACGGCCGAGGTGCGAAGCATCATGCTTTCGGCCCAGTCCAAGCGGCTGAGGGCGAGTTCGGGATCCCAGCCCGATCGGAACCGGGAGGCGAACCGGCGGCCGTCGGTGTCGATCGAGTCGGAATCACATGTTATCGCGACGGTCCGCTGGCCGGGGTCGGCGTGGACGACGGCGCCGAAATGGAAAGCGGCATCCGGCGCAAGGCGAAGGTCCGGCGGCAGGACAAACACGAATTCGCCCGAACAGCACGGTAGCGCCGCATTGTAGTTGTCAACGAAATCGTGGGTGTTGACCGTTATCGCCTTGATCGCGGGCTCGGCCCGGCTCGCCTGCTCGCAAATGTCTCTGCTCGCCACGACGATCAGTTCGAAGCCGGCGACCAACTGGGCCTTTACCGAAGCGATCGCCTCTGCAATGCCCGTCCACCGCGACGCTCCGGCGAGCAGTATCAACGATACCGTGATGCAGGCGGGCCAGCCGGCCGCCGTCGTCATCATCGCAGCAGCCGCGGGAGCGTTCGGGGCCTGGTAGTCGGCCAGCCAAAGTTGATAGGCGACGTCATCATTCGGATCGACGCCGTCCGGATAAAGCGCGGGACAGACCTGCATCGGCGTGCGCTGATGTTCGGCAGCGAGCAGGTCCGCCGCGTAGGCCGCTACGGACCCGTCGCGATCTAGGTTCCTCAAGCGCGGAGGCTGGTAGCCGAATGCGGCAATAAAGAGCTCGTCGATTTTCTCGGGGGAATCCACCGGGTCCGGATGAAGCTGCCGGAACTCGTCGGATTGCATTGCGCGCGCGATCATTGCCGGGAAGGGCTCGCCCTCACGCAGCCGGTTCAGGGAGTCGGCCAATCCGCCCGGGTCGACCAGCCGGCGCAGAACGAGGCGATATAATCCTACGACCTGTATGCACAGAAGGCGGTCCGCGGGCGTCAGCGTCTTGGCGGTCCGGCTCATGCCGCAGGCACCGAATGGCTGGAGACCAATGTGCCGGCCAAATGCGGCTCGCAGGCTTTCAGCACTGTCTCGACCTGGATCACCGTCAGACAGGCCAGGCCGTTCGGGCATTCATCTGCGTGGGTCAGGCGGCAGGGTGAGCATCCGGCGCGGCCGGCCAGGATCGTGACGGCCTCGCCAAGCGGGTGCCACACAGCGGGGTCGCTGACGCCGGCGAAGATGCAAACCGTCGGCACGCCCAGGCTCGCTGCGAGGTGCGATGGGCCGGTGTCATAGCCGATGAACAGGCTGGCCCCCATCAAAAGGTCGGGCAGGGTCTGGAGCGGCGCGTTGACGGTCCTGTTGGAGGTCCGGCCGGATGGCAGGGCGGCGGCGATGGCGGCTGCGTAGTCCTGATCGTTGGCCCCGCCGACGATGATGATATCGACCCCGAAGCGGTCCACGAGGGCGCGGGCGAGGTCGGTCAGGCGCTCTATGGGCCAGCGCTTGATTGGCGCGCCGGCGCCGGGCGCAAGGACGACATAACGGGTAGGCGATATCGGGGGGATTTTGCGCAGCAGCTTGCGGGCCTCGGCGGACGTACGTCTGGCAAATTGCGCGGCGACGGTGGCGGCAAGCGTTTCCATCCGGACGGCGGCGTGCAGAGGCGGCACGCCGATGGCCGTCAGGGCATCCTGGCTGTCCGGCACGACAAGGTCGAGACGGTCGCCGCCGGCGGATCGGGGCGCCTGGAAGCCGGCCCTGGCGGCGGCGTCGACCGCGACCAGCAATGGGCGGGTGTCGGGCTCGTGGCGCATGTCGATCGCGAGGTCGAATCCGCCAAGACCCAGGGCGGCGAAGCGGGCCAGGCGGCCGGCCTGGTCAGCCGGATCGATCCGCCGGGCGTCGTCATAAGCGTTAAAGGCGACGACATGGTCGAACCAGCCCAGGCTGGAGGCGAGTTGAGCGTTCCAAGGGCCGCAAACCAGCGTCAGTATGGCGTCCGGGAATGCGTCCCGCAGGTGGCGCAGCGCCGGCAGGGCAACCACGAAGTCACCGATATGATCCAGTTTCAGGATCAGGATGGCAGGCCTGTCAGGCAGCACATGCCCATTGGGGGCGGCGCCATCCCAGATTGTGACGGTGGCGCGTGGTTCGGGCCAGGACAGAAACCGCTGGCGCAGCCGGTCGGACTGGCTGTTCCGCCGCGCCATGTCGATCAACCGTCGCGCCACACGCGCGCGGCGCGACCCGGACGGCGCGATGCGCTGACGCCACCGCGCGAGGAGGCGCGCAACACCCAGCACGGCGTCGTCCATGACAGGTTCGGACTGGCGGTCAGCCATGCGCGGCAACTGGTCCCGGGGGCGGCGTGACGGGAACGCCCGGGTCGGGCACCGCGCTGGGAAGACCCGGGTCGCGCACCGCGATGGGGGACGGGGGGGGAAGGCCCAGATCGCGTGCCGCCTGCAACAGGCTGTCGGCGGTGAGACGCTGGCGGATCATTGCCTGCCCGGCGAGGCCCAGAGCCGTTCGGGCCGCCGGATCATCGGCAAGGCGGCGCAAGTGGGCGGCGGCCACATCGAGGTTTGGATCGGCCCACAATGCGCCGGGCAGGGTGAACTCGCCGGAAGGGTCCTCCGGCGGGATCAGTGTCGCGGGCACCAGGGCGGCGGTGTACTCATCCATGAAGTCCATGTTGCCGGACCACGCGGTGGCGACGACGGGACGGCCGAGCCACATGGCCTCGGCCATGACCATTCCGAACCCCTCGCTGCGGTGGAGCGACAGGACGATGTCCGCGGCGGCGGTGAAGGCATAGTTGTCTTCGCGGGAGAGTTTGAGGTCCTGGATCAGAACATTTGGCATCTCGCCGATCGCGCGTTGCAGGCGGGCGTGATCGTCGGGGGCGGCGTCGCTGTTGACGACCTTGAAGACGAGCAGCCGGTCGCGGCGATCGCCGAATGCTCGTTGGAACGCGTCGAGCGCGCCGAGCGGGTTCTTGCGGGCGACGTTGGAGGCGAAGTTGAACGACATCAGCACGATCACGGCGTCATCCGGCAGGCCGAAGGAGCGCCGGTCGCGCCGTATCCGAGGCACCGGCGCGACGGCCAGGGCGTTGGGCGTGATACGCACCGGGACGTGCCGATCGGTCGGCAGGATGGTGGCGATGGCATCGGCGACGAAGCGGGAGGGCACCCAGATCTCGTGCACCAGGCGGATATGCCGACGCCATTCCTCCGGCACGACCGCGAGTTCCCAGGTAAAGTAGCCGATGATGCGCCGACCCCGGACGGACCCGCGTGGCAGCGCCAGTAGCGCCGTCCCCATCCGGTGCGGATTGGCGTGGATCACCAGCGGAGCGCCGTCCGGCGGCGGCGGCTGGCGCTCGCCGCCAGTCAGATAACCGCCGAGGCCGGTGTCGATCGGAAAGACGGGGAGGCCGACCGACTTCAGCGCGATCACCATGGAGCGCGCCGACTCGCCAAGCCCGGAAAAGCCGACCAATTCACCGACGACAGCGAACCCGGCCCTGGCGGGCGGAGGGGTTTGGTCGGGACGGACCGCGGTTGCCTGGACGATATGATGGAGCCAGCGCCGACGCGTGGACGGCGGGATACGCCGCCAGAACCAGAGCGCAACGCCGAAAAGTCTTTGTTTCCTCAAAACAGACCTTTCAGAAGAGGTGGACAGGCTAGCCGTGCCGCAGCGTTACGCCCGACACCGCCATCCCCAGCAGGCGGATATCATAGATATATTCAAAATCGCTCGGACGGCTGGCGTGCGGGATGTGGAACACCAACGGGAACCGCTTGCGCGCCGCTATCTCCGCCGGGATCGTCACCTGATAGCGGTGAGGGTCCCATGGGAGCACGTTCCACGCGGCCAGGGTCTTGCCGCCGGCCTCGACCGAGACCGGTTGCGGGCCGCGGCCGATCCGGACGGGGAGCGAGGAAGCCTCGAAGTCCAGGACGGCGTCGCCGGTCCAGTCGTCGGGGAGATGGATCAGCAGGACGGATTCATGGGCGTTGGTCCAGGCCATGGTGTCCTCGGGGTCGCCCCAGCCGCGCCACATCAACGGCACTCCGGCGCCGCCCCGGCTGAACGCGAAGTTTTTTCCCGGTGTCAGTTCGGGAGCGGCGGCAATCAAGGCATCATCCGGAAGTCCGGTTAGCAGCGGGCGGTTCCACACCATGACCGGGATGTTTTTGAACATCAGGGTAGTGTCCGGCGGTCCGAAGGTGCGGATCGCCTGTGCGCGGCAATCGGCCGGCGGCGGGCACAGGTCCACGTCCGGGGCGAGGATCAGAAAGAACGTCTTCTGGTTCGGTGGCACGTCACCGGCCTCGTACCATGAGGGAAACGTCTGGGCGATGCGGGGGACGATGCGCCCGGTCGAGGACGATGCGACCGGGCGGATGATGATTTCACCCCCGGTCAGCCACTGCGCGGGCATGACCTCGTGTGTCTTGAAGGGGCCGTAGCCGTAATTGAGATCGTGGGTTCGGAGGAACGCGATCAGGTCCCTCGTGTCCTTCAGGGCGATGTCGTCCGGCAGAACGGTCAGTTGGCGGGGGCTGGCGGCGACACCGGCGACGACGAAGCATATGCACCAGGCCGCGGCAATCCAACGGGCCGGGCGAGGGCCTCGCCTGTCAGCGCCATACAGCGCGCATACCACCAGCACCGGCAGCAGAAAGAACCAGTTTTCCAACAGACGGCCGATGTACAACGACCCCGGGATGTTCGAAATGATGAAGGCAAGGGCGGTCGCGGCGCAACCGGCGGCACAGGACAGCGCGAGAAACAGCCGATCCGCCGGCATCTCCCGCCACCGCCGGAGAACCCGCCAGGCGGCCCAACCCCCCGCCACCATGATGATCAGGCAATTGACGATCAGCAGACCGACAGGGGGCATCCATTCGTTGTCGGGCTGGCGAATCGGCAGGATATTGAACATCTCGCCCAGGTGGACGGCGACCCAGCCAAGGTGGAGCCACATATCGGATGGGCTGCCAAGTTCGAAGTCGGAGCCGGGCAGGAACCAAACCAAGCCAAAGACCCGTGTGCGGCTCAACACCCAGGCCACCGCCACGACGGCAACGACAGCGGCGGAGCGCCAGCGCTGCTCGCGCCGCAGCAGTGCCACGAGCAGGGCGGCGAGGCCCGTCGGCGCCACCATGGCCGCGGTCAGCCATGGATCGGAGACCTGACCGATGAACAGCGCCGCCCCGCCCAGGATGAGCCAACCGGGGTGGCCGTTGCGGATCCATCGCAACAGGGTGGCCAGACCGGCCAACCCCCATAGCATCGTGACGTTATGGGTCACCGGGTAGGTCAGATACGCCATGCCGCCGTTGGCTGCCGGTCCGGCGAACAACAGCGTCCCCGCGGCAACCGCGGCGACGCGCCGCCCGGCGAGCGATGCGATCAGCACGAACAAAACCAAGATCGTCAGAGCGAAGAAGACCCATCCCTGCGCCATCACCAGCGGCGGCGATGCGCCAACCAGCGCAAACATCAGAAAATCCGGCACGAACAGCGAGAAAAGCCAGTTATCCTGGGACCAGCGCCAGTGGTGCAGCGCCGTGCTGCCGTCTTTGAGGATCTGCGTCCAAAGATAGTAAGGCGCCGAAACATCGAAGTCGATGTGCCACTGCCACCGGGAGTAGTGGTAACTGACCCAGCCGCCAGCGACCACGAATACCATCAGCCCAGCGGTCGTCAGCGCGTTCCGCACGCTGGACGGGACGGCAAACCTCGCATCGGCAGCGTTATCCACCTTTATCGTCAAACCTGTCCCCATGTTGGATGGTTCGCTGCGTCTATCAGCCGGTGGTAGCGGGCGAAAGCGTGCTAGAGCCGGAAGACCAAGGTTCGGGAGCCCGCTTCATGCTGACACGTGAGTTTCGCTGGGAGAGCAGCCGGGAATATCGCGACGACGTGAGGGACAGTGTTTCATTCATTGATGCGGCCGAGTCCTTTATACGCGCCCGGAACACGCTGCCCTGCTACTGCGACTACTGCGACACGGTGCAGCACATGCAGGTCGATGCCGGTCCGAACTTCGGCGACGGCTATCCCAACCTGCGGGAGGGCATGGTCTGCGTCTGCGGGTCGAAGAACCGCGACCGTCTGATGCTGATCGCGCTGCGGGCGCGCATCCGGCCTGGCGATCGCGTGGTCATGTTCGGCTCGCAGGGGCCGTTGGCGGACTGGGTGCGACGCGTGTTTCCGGCGACGCGGTTCTGCGAATATCTTGGGGATCGCGCCGCCTTGGGTTCGGCAATTCAAACCCCGGGCGGAACGGTGTTCAACGAAGACCTGCGCGCGATGACGTTCGCCGGCGAATCGGTCGATGTGCTGATCCATTGCGACGTGTTGGAGCATGTTCCGCGGGCGGAACAGGCGGCGGTTGACAGCCACCGGGTCCTGTCGTCCGGCGGCCGGACGATCTTTACCATGCCGTTCTTCCAGGCCTGCGACACCACGGTTGTCCGAGCGGAGCTGCTGGATGACGGACGGATCGAGCATCGCCTGCCGCCGGAGATGCATGGCGACCCGATGCAGCCGGAGGGCGTGCTCGCCTATTACAATTTCGGCTGGGATGTGCTGGATCATTTCCGAGCCGCCGGATTTACGGCGCCGGATGTGCGCATGATCTACGATCCGTTCCGCGGACTGCTGTCCAACGGCTGCCAGTATCCGGAGCTGAACATGCTGCCGATCTTCTGTACTGCCACGAAACAATAAATCAGACCGCCATCTGCTCGGCCGCTGCCCCGGTCAGGGCCAGATGGCGAAGGATGGCGCCGGCGACGTTCGCGGGGTCCTGTTCGGTCATGCAGCGCGCGGTCGGGAAGTCGCGCGGGCACTGGTTCATCCAGCTCTGGTTGATCCACCAGCAGCCGCCGCAGAAGGTGGGGTCGATGTTTATGTTGCTGGCGTAACCGAAATACGTTGACGGCGTCGGCCCGAAGACGACGCAACTGGTGACGCCGACGCAGCTTGCGAGGTGCACGAGGCCGCCCTCGTTATCGATGTGCAGCCGGGCATTCTTCACCAGGCCGGCGGCCTCACGCAAGGAGGTCTTGCCGAGGAGATCGAAATCGGCCGCGTCGATCCGGTCGCTGGTTGCGGCGCCGAGCTGCACGACGGGCAGGCCGGGATGCTGCTGCTTTAGCAGCCGGATGACTTCGCCGAAGTGCGGGTAGCACTTGGTGGCCCGTTCGGCGGTGACGACGAAGCCGGTGTCGAAGCCGTTGTGTACCTGTGATGTATGATCCCGGACGGAGCGAATGGCGTGCCGGGGCGTCGTCGTCCAGGTCGATATCGAAACGGTCTCCTCCGTAGGGTATGCCAGCGATGTGGTGCAGGTAATTTGCTCGCGATGCGTTGGAATAGATCGCCTTTTGCGCCAGGAAGCCGTCGAGTTGCGGATGGTTCTTGATGAACAGCTCGATCTTCGGGCGGTAGCGGATGGCATTTCTGGCAGCCTGCGCCAGATCGGGCCGGGCGCGCAGCCGGTCCCATTTCGCAACATCCTCGAAGAAGATGATGAACTGTCCGATCCAGGCGGCGAGATCGTATTTCGGCATCGCCGCGTCGAACAGTATGTCGTCGTAACAGGATCGCAGGCCCGGCACGCCGCTGAACACCCATTTAGCGCGAGCGGGATCGGTGCAGTAGATGTCGAAGGTGAAACCGCCACCGAAACGGGACAGATCGCGGACGAAACGGGCGATCGTCAGGTAGTCGCCGAGGCCGCCGGAGACGCGAAGGCCCAGGAACGGCGTATCCGTGCCGGCGGCGGCGCGTGCGGCGTCGATATCCGACAGCACAGAACCGCGCCGTGTTGTCTGAACCGCCTGGCGCAGCAGCAGCGGCGTCTTGGCGGCGACGAAGCGGACGAAGAAGCGGGTGGCCTGCCAGACGCTGCCGGTCCGCTCATGCATTTCCTGGAACTGCCGCAGCGCGGTCTTCAGGCGCAGGATGTTGTAGGCTCGCTGGGTCACGGCTGGTCGTTTCCGGGGGAAACGTGGCCGGCGTGCGGGGCGACCGAGGCGACGGCTTCCAGCCAGCCGCGGCCGAAGTCGCGGTCGGGTTCCAGGTTGGAGCCCTCGGCCCATTCGTTCCAGGCGTTGATGAAAACGGCGGTTTCGGGGCCTTGGGCCTCGATGCGGGCTTGCAGGACGGCGGCGCGAAGCCAGCGGCGGAAGGCGGTCGGCGTGGCGCCGTGCATGACCATCGTTCGCCTGCCGCGCCGGGGGGTATTGTCCCAGCCGGCCATCACGCCCCGGTAGCGGAAGCCGTCGGCCGGCAGGACCAACTGGTCGATCGCTGCCTCGACCGAGGCGTTGTAGTCGTTGAGTTCCAGTTCGGAGTCGGATCCATGCACGCCTGGCTGCGGCGTCAGGCGGCAGCGGGGCATCCGGTGTGGGGGGAACTCGAAGTAGGCGTCCAGTCCCAGTGCCCCCGGTTGGTCCGGCGGTTCGGCGTCGCCACCGAAATGCAGCCAGCCGCCGATGATGTGCATGTCGGGGAAGCCATGCTGGCGCAGGGCGATGCGCAGACGGTCCACAGCCTGTTTCGGCTTGGGGATCTGCATCATGCGGTAGATCGCCAGCACCGGGCGGCCGTTCAGGCGGATGTAGCGGTTGTCGGCCAGGATCGGCGCTATGTCGGCGGCGAAACGGTCCTCCCAGCCGGGTTCGAAGGTCTGCGGCAGCAGGACCTCGTTGGCCATCCCGTCCCAGTTGCGGGTCCAGGGTTCGTTGGCCCAGCAGATCATGAACGGGAAGTCCGGCGTGCCGGAGGCCAGCATGTCGTCCAGCGGGCGCTCCAGGATGCGACGCCCGTTGAACCAGTAGAAGTAGTAGGAGAAACCGTCGATGCCGTAGTCACGCGCGAGGGCGGCCTGAGCATTGCGGGCTTCGGGCAGCCGCAGGTCGTAGAAGCCGAGGTCAGCGGGCAGCCGGGGCTGGCGATGGCCGGGATACCGCGGCGTCGCTCGGGTCACGTTCGTCCACTCGGTGAAGCCGCGGCCCCACCATGCGTCGTTTTCCGGCACCGGGTGGAACTGCGGCAGGTAGTTCGCAATCAACCGCACGCGTGGCTGCGTGGCGGCGGGCAGGGGAAGATCCGCGGCAAGCTGCCGCAGTTTGGGCGATCCGCATCCCTGCGTCTTCGCAGAGCAGGCTGATCAGGCGTTCGACGACGTGGACCGTGGCGCCGTCCACCGGGATCGGTTCAGCCTCGAAGTCGTCGAAGCCGAGGCCGAGCGCGTCGATCGGGCGCAGCAGGAAGGGCCTGATCCAGAAGATCGAGCCGCCGGCGAAGCTTTTCTCGAAGCCACCGGGGTTGAGGCCGATGCGGGAGAACTGCTGGCGCAGGCCGGGTTCGTTGGCGACCCAGAACTCGCGGCCGGTGAACATCTGGCCGTCGGCCACGACGAGGCCCAGGTCGGGGTCGGTATCGAAGGCATGCAGGATGGTGGCGACCGTGCCGGGGGAACCGACGATGCCGCCGATCAGCTTCCTGCGCCACTCGTCGCCGCCGCTTCGCCACGCGGTGCGCTTGCCGTGCAGCTTGCAGATCAGGTCGTAGCGGAACAGCACGCCGGACCGCAGCAATTGCAGGAAGGGCAGGATGTCGCGGCCGTGGTTGTCGATCACAAGCACGTGGGCATTCGGGAAATCGGCAGTGACGGCGGCGGCCGCGGTGTCGGAGGCGCCGGCCACGAGGGAGACGAACAGGTCAAAGGGTTCGGTGATGCTGGCGAGCGAGTCGTGCATCTCGGGCCAGAGGTCCGGATAGAAAAGGTGCAGGACGACCGCGATGCGGGCTTGCGGCTCGATCTGGCGCAGGCGGATGAATTCGGGGCGCTGCTGGGGGTCGATCCAGTCCGGATCGATCTGGCGGAAGCGTTCGGACGGGATGAGCGGGATGGCGGATGGCGCGGGGACCGCCGGGCCGGCCAGTCCCAGACGCTCCCGCCGGTACGCGCGCCACAACCGGAAGCGGTGTGGCAGTTGTCCCGACACGGTCCACCAGCCGACGCTTGCCGCCCGTCGGATCTGGCGACGAAGACCGGGCGGGAGCCGGTGCAGGCCGCGCCCAAGCTGCGGGGAACGGAACCATGACCGCACGGCGGCGCTTGCGTGATCAAGGCGAAGCGCACGGGACAGCGACGCCCAACGGTTGTTCAGGCGGCGATGCAGGTCGTCCACCTCCGCCACCAGTTCCTCGGAGCGGCGGCGGGCCCCATCGAGTTCGGACCGCAGTGCCTTGATCCGGTCCTGCGCGGCCGAACGCAGGGCGTCGTAGCGCAGGTGTTCGGTCGGCGAACCGAGGGGGTGCGGGATGGGGGTTTCGGTAGTGGTGCCGGGATCGGGCTGACGGTCGGGCCGGAAAGGACTGGTCAACATGCCGAGGCGGGGCCTGGGCATCGTCACGGCGCATCCATGCGGTGATTCATGGTTTTGGTTAAGCACATGCCTCGGAGCGGTCCAAGCACCTTTTCCCCGGGCGGGTGGCGGGTTTACCGAAGGGAGGCGACGCTGCGGGCGTATTCATGTCCGAAATCCACGCTGTCGAAGATGGCGATCTGACGGCCTCGCAGCGTGCGGTAGCCCCAGGACGGCGTGGCCGGCACCTGCTTTTCCGGGTCGAAAAAGACGTCCATGTGGAACACCGGCGTGCCGGCTGGCGTGACATGGGTGACCAGGCTGCGGCGCGAGCGCTGCTGATCCCGGTGCGGCGAGCCGCCATGCAGCATCTCCGGATGCCAGATCACGACGTCTCCGGCGCTGACATGGATGGTTTGTTCGGATAGTCCGGCGTCCCGGCACTGGCGCTGCACGGCATCCTGGTAGCAGGCCCAGCCTTCCGGCGAGGATGACGGCACCGCGCGTGGATCGGGAAACAGGGAGCGCGCCATCGCCGCGACATCCAGCGGCGGGAGCGCGTGGCTGCCGGGGACGACCTTCAACGGCCCGTTGCCGTCGTCGACATCGTCCAGCGCCAGCCACATCCCCAGATAACGGCCGCCCGGGCGGGTGCAGAAATACGGCGTGTCGCGGTGCAGATCCTGTTCGGAGCCCCGCTCGTAATACAGGCTGGTGTAGAGTGCGGTGCGGGCGCCGAAGAACTGGTCGCAAACGGCCAGCCCTCGGGTTTCGCTGGTAAAGGCGTTGGCCAGTTCGTCGATCGCGAGGTGTAGATTCACCACCCGGTACAAGTGGCCGAAGCCGTCCATGTTGGGCGCGCACACCTCGTGGTGACGCGTCTTGAATGCGTCGACGGCGGAGGCCGCGGCTTCGCACACGTCCGGCGGCACACAGGCGCGGATCACGCAGTAGCCGTCCGACATCAATGCGGCATAGGCGGATCCGACGACGTCATCGGCGGCCACCGAACCGGCGAAGTAGCGGCCAATCGAGGTTGCGATGCGTCTCGGCGACAGGTTCACGTTCATCTATCCCAGGAGAAGCGGTGGTAAGTGCTCCTAAACCGGGTCGTCAGGCTTAGCCAGCCGGTTTGGTTGCCTGTAGCACGCGCACGGTCTGGCCTTTCGCCTCGCCGGGGCGGTCCAGTTCGTGCTTGGCGATCGACAGTCCCAGGTCTGCCAGTATCGTGGCGAGTCCATCGGTTTCGTCCGCGGCGATCAGGGCGCCGTCCGGACGAAGCACCCGGAGGACCTCCGCAAGGACTGGGCCGGGATGCGGCAGGGCGTCCAGCATGCCTTGGGAGAGCACGAGGTCGAACGTCGAGTTGGGGGTAGGGCAGGTGCGCGGGGGCGGTATCCACCGTGGAAAAACCGGGCCATCCGCGAAGGGTCGCGGCAATCGGGCCGGTTGCGGCAAATTCGAACAGCCGGAGGTCGCGGCGGCCCCGGACCAGTTCGGCCAGGGATTGTTCGGCGTCCAGGGCCATGTGCCGGAGAACGGCCCGCGCCACAGCGGTGTTCGCTGCCGTCGCAAGGCAGTCGCCGCAGACCGGTGCGTGATCCTCGGCGGCCGGAAGGAGGCGAGCGGAGCCGCACACGGGACAGCGGGGACGATCGACCAGGGACTCTATGGCGAGCCGAGAGGATCGGCGGGAGAAGCGGCCGCGGACAAGGTCGGCGCCGGATCGCGACAGCGCGGCGCATTTCGCGGGGTCGGAAAGCAGCGACAGAACCGCCTCGGCGAGGCCCTGGGCATCATTGGCAATCAGTGCGTCGCGGTCGGGCTCGATCCCGATGCCCTCCGCGCCGATCGGTGTCGCCACGACCGGGACGCCACGCTGCAGCGCCTGAACCGTCTTGCCTTTGACGCCCGCGCCATAGCGAAGGGCCGCCAGGAACACGCGGGCGGATCCCATGTACGGCTCGATCGACGGCACGTGGCCGGTTACGGTGACTTTCCGGTTGGCCAGCGAGAGCACGCGTGACGGCGGGTCGTAGCCAACGAGCAACAGGCGGGCATCGGGCTCCTGTTGCCAGACCAGGGGCATCACCTCGCGGGCGATGAACTCCGCGGCGTCGATGTTCGGCTCATGCTCGAAGCCGCCGACGAACAGGATATCGTGGCAAGTCGCGAAATGTGCCTCATCGCGGCAGCAGATGTTCTCCGACTGGTAGAAAAACGGCGGCATGACCAAGACCGGCTTGGCGGGGACGAGCGTTTCGATGATCTCCTTTTCAGAGGTGCTGGGTGACAGGACCACGTCCACGGCGCGGAACACTGCTAGTTCGCGAACCTTGACCGACTCGGCGCCGGCCTGCAGCGTGCTGCTGCCGGAGGTCTCCGCCTGCCGTTGAAGCCGCAGGTGGTGCAGATCGTGCGTGTAATAGGCGACCTTGGCGCTGGTGTGCGCTCGGATCGCCTCCAGCAGGTTCTCCGCGACATGCGGCCTGGCCATGAGAATCAAGTCGACGTGGCGGCCGTGGTCCTGAAGCCAGGCTTTGACGGTGCGCGGCGGGCGGATCAGCTCGATCCCCTGGCGTTCCAGGGCGAGTGCTGCGTCTCCCGTCGCGTCGAAACTCAGCGATCCAAACACCACCCGGAACCCCGCCTGCGCCATCAGGTTGAGGTAGGAGGCGATCGTCAGGTCGCCGGCGCTTCGGTCCGGGCGAGGCAGGTGGTCCTCCAGCACCAGCACGACGGGGCCGTCGCCCGGCTGGGCGCGCTGTTCAAACGGGCCGCCGCCGGTCCACGGACGCCGGCTGATCTCGTCGGCGAAGCGCGCGATGAACTTGCGATGATTGATGATGCTGAGTTCGTCGCGTCGCGCTACCCCGTAGGATGCGCTGCCGATGTGGATCACCTTGCTGCGCGGCTCATAAATCACCGTGCCACCCTTGCGCATCGCTCGGAAATCGAGGTCGAACTCCTCGTAGAACGCAGGCGCGAAGAACGGATCGAGACCGTCCAAGGCGCGAAACAGGGCGGCCGGCAGCAGCATGCAGGCGCCGGTCACGCAGTCCACGCTGCGGCGGTAGGTGTAAGCGCCGTCGTCCGGGTCGGCGTCCCGCCCGATCGGCAGGCCCCAACCGCTTCCGAGGATGCGCCAACCGGCATCCTGGATGGTGCCGTCGCGGTTCAGCAGCATGCCGCCGGCGATGGCCGGTTTTGGCGCGGCCTCCACCGCTTCGACCAGCGCCGTGAGCCAGCCGGGTTGGACGATGGTGTCGCTGTTGAGGAAACAGAGGAAACGGCCGCGGGCATTGGCGGCGCCCCGGTTGCTGGTCAGCAGAAAGCCGAGGTTTTCCGGATTGGCGATTTTGGTCAGGCCGGGGCTGGCGCTGATGGCCTGGATGACCGGCTCGTCCGGGCAGTCGTCGACCAGGATCACCTCGAACGATGGTTCGGAGGGCAGGCTCCGGACGAGCGAGCGGAGACAGGTTTCGACATCTGTCAGCCCCTTGAAGCAGGGGATGATGACCGAGACGGTGGGGTCATCGACGGCCGGGAAATGGATTGGCAGATCGCCGAACAACGAGACGAAAACGGCACACAGGTCGGGCGGTTCGGCTGCTGGGTTAACCGGAGACGGCTGTTGTTGAAGCGCCAGCCGTCGCAACCGAAGACTTGCGCGGAGCTGTCCGGTCAGAACCCATTTCGCAACCCGGACCGAGCGGCGGAGCCCTTGGGCGGAAACCTGAGATAGTTCACCGATCCGCCGGACGGGCGCTGACAGCCGCCAGGAGGTGCTGCGCCGGAGATCCTCGATGTCCCGGCGAAGCGCCTCGATCTGGCGGCACTGATCGTGCTCTCGGGTCCGCTGCTCGGATTCGCGTGTTTGTACGTCGAGCAGTGCTTGCTCCAGGGCCGCGCGCCTGGAGCGTTCCCACGCCAGGGAGGCGCGGACAGATGCGGACTGTGAAACGAGACGGATCAGGCGAGCGTCCGTCTCGTCCCGCGGACGGGGTTGCGGCGGCGCGGGGTCCGCGGGCGATTCGGCAGCGGGGGCGTCGTTGCCCTTCTGACTGGTGTCGACCTGTTCGAAATCGACTTGCGATCGAATGGGCGAGCCAGGCCACAGCGGTCTTAATCGGCGCGTCCAGCCTGCTGTCATGGCCGGTGGCATAGTGCGCCGGCATTGGGGAGGCAACCCTGTGGGCGATTGCGTCCTGGTTGCGAGTTCGCCATGACGGCTTCCGCCGAACGTGAGTGCCCTGTCCGATGCGTCTTGCCGATTCATTGTCGATCGCCGGTATCATCCGGCGGTTTTCCCGTCGCGGAAACGCGCCGCTGAGCCCGCGCGACGCCGTCACGCCGGGTCCGGACTGGGCGGCGATCCGAGCGGATGAGATGGTGTTGATCGGTGCCGATTACCCGCCGCTTTATGACCAGCATAGTGGCGCGCTGCGGCTTTTGACGCTGATCGAGATTATCGGTCAATTGGGCTGGCCGATGGTGTTCGCCGCCCATGTGCCGGTCTCGGAGTTGCCGGGTTTGCTGGCGCAACCGGCCGAACGGCAGCGGTATGAGGCGGCGGTGCGGGCCGCGGGCATTCGCCATATCGTCTACGGACGGGAGGCTCTGGACGCCATGCTGGCGGAGATTGGCGGCGGCATTCGCCACGCGTTCCTGACATTTCCTCTGGTCACCCGCGACCTGATGCCGCTGATCCGGCGGCGCTGCCCGCACGCTCGGGTATTCTATGACATGGTGGATTTCCATGCGGTTCGTCTGACCCGGCTGGCGGATCTGACCGGTGATGAGGCTCTTCGCGCGGAGGCCGCCGTCTTTCGGGGCATCGAGGTCGCGGCGGCGCGTGGGGCCGATGTGACGATCGCCATCAGCGAGGACGAAAAGCTGGCGATGCTGGCGTTGGCGCCGGGGGCGGTGGTCGAAGTCCTGCCGAACGTGTTCAAGACGGACGATGATGTTTCGCCGGACTCGTCGGGGCGCGAGGGCGTTCTGTTTATTGGCGGGTTCGGACACGTGCCGAACGGCGATGCGGTGCACTGGTTCGCGTCGGAGGTCTGGCCGTTAATACTTGAGATGATGCCGGCCTGCCGCTGGCGGATCGTCGGCAGCGGTATGCCGGATGATATTGTCGCCCTTGGGGACCTTCCAGGCGTTGAGGTGCTTGGGCAGGTGGCAGATCTGACGCCGGTCTACCGGCGCGCCCGCGTCAGCATTGCGCCGCTGCGGTTTGGCGCCGGCGCGAAGGGCAAGGTCGGCCAAAGTCTGGCGCATGGCGTGCCGGCGGTCTGCACATCGATCGGCGCCGAGGGCATGGGCCTTGTCGACGGCGTGCATGTGCTGGTTGCGGACGAGCCCGAACGGCTTGCCGCGCATGTGGTCCGGCTTTTGCGGGACGACGATCTTTGGACGGCCCTTGCGGTGAACGGCCTGGAGCATGTGCGGTCCAAGTTCTCGGTGACACAGACGCGCCGGAGGGTTGCCGAGCTGTTGGGCAGGCCGTGAGACCGCTTCGGGGCTGATCAGGCGATCAGCGGATCGAGTTGGGCGCAGGCCCATCGTGCGGCCTCGGCGACGATTGGGTCTGGGTCATCTTGTAGTGTTCGGGCATACGGCCGCAGCGTCGTGTCGGCGGAATTGCCGATGGCAATCAGCACGTTGCGCACGAACCGGTTGCGGCCGATCCGCTTGATGGGCGAGCCGGCGAAGGTGGCGCGAAACGCCGCGTCGTCCAGGGTGGCGAGCCATGCCAGACGGGGGGCGGTCAGGTCGTCTCGAGCCACGACCTGTGAATGCTGCGTGGCTGTGGCGAAACGGTTCCAGGGGCAGACGGCGAGGCAGTCATCGCAGCCGTAGATGCGGTTGCCCATCAGTGGGCGCAGTTCGATGGGTATGGGGCCATCGTGCTCGATGGTCAGGTAGGAGATGCATCGGGTGGCGTCGAGCTGATACGGCGAGGGGAAGGCCTTGGTGGGGCAAACGTCCAGGCATCTGGAGCAGGAGCCGCAGTGGTCAGCGTGCGCCGTGTCCGGGTCTAGCTCAAGCGTCGTGTAGACCTCGCCGAGGAACAGCCACGAGCCGTGGGTCCGGGAGACGAGGTTGGTGTGCTTGCCCTGCCAGCCGAGCCCGGCGCGTTGCGCGAGGGGTTTTTCCATGACCGGGGCGGTGTCGACGAAGACCTTGACCTGTGCGCCGAAACGGGAGGCGACGAACTGCGCGAGGTGTTTCAGCTTGCCCTTGATGACGTCGTGGTAGTCGCGGTTGCGGGCGTAGACGGAGATCGCGCCGTGGCTGCGTTGTTCCAGGATCGCGAGAGGGTCGTTGTCGGGGGCGTAGGAGAAGCCAACGGCGATGACGGTTCGCGCCTCGGGCCACAGGGACTGTGGGTGGCTTCTTTCATCGGTTCTGGCGGCGAGCCAGGTCATCTCGCCGTGGTAGCCGGCGTGGAGGAAGGCTTTGAGCCGCTGACGGGCCTCCGGCGCCAGTTCGGCGGCGCAGAAGCCGACGGCGTCGAAGCCCAGGGACAGGGCGTGGTCGCGGATCGCGGATGTCGGGTTGAGGCGGTGGGTGCCCGCCACGCTGGGTCAGCCCCGGCCGCGGGTACTGCGGCACGTCCTGGGCGGGGATCCAGACCTCGGGCGGGGCGGCGCTGGTTTGCCAGAAGACGTCGATCGGGATGCCGCCGCGGGGATACCAGTAGGCGCCGATGCGGAGCCACACAGGGGACAGAAGATCGACCAGGCGGTTGGCGATTTCCATTGTGCAGGCTTCGTGGAAGGCGCCGTGGTTGCGGTAGGCGGTCAGAAACAGCTTCAGGGATTTGCTTTCGACGATGGCCTGATCGGGGATGTAGTCGATGACGATGTGGGCGAAGTCCGGCTGGCCGGTCAGCGGGCAAAGCGAGGTGAATTCGGGGCAGGTGAAGCGAATCACGTAATGGCGGCCGGGTGACGGATTGGGCACGCTTTCAAGCTTTGCATCGGCCGGGGTGGCCGGTTGCATCACGTGGTGGCCAAGCTGGGTGAGGTGGGGGTAGCGCGGTTCGGTCATGCGGCGTCCTCGGTCATCGTCCAGCCGGCGCGGATCGTTTCGGCGTGGCGGGCGAGGCCGCCCCGCCGGATCGCCTGCCGAAGGCCCTGCATCAGACCCTGGTAATAGGTCAGGTTGTGCCAGGTCAGCAGCATTGGCCCCAGCATTTCATCGGCGCGGAACAGATGGTGGAGATAAGCCCGCGAGTGGCGCCGGCAAGCGGGGCAGGGGCAGCCGGGATCGAGTGGGCGGGCGTCATCGGCGTAGCGGGCATTGCGCAGGTTTCGGATTCCAGAAGCGGTATACGCCCTGGCGGTGCGCCCGGCTCGGGTGGGGATGACGCAGTCGAACATATCGACGCCGCGCTGCACGGCCTTGATGATGTCGTCCGGCGTGCCGACGCCCATCAGGTAGCGGGGGTGGTCCTCCGGCAGCAGCGGGATGGTGACGTCCAGGGTTGCCAGCATGGCGTCCTGTCCCTCGCCGACCGCTAGGCCACCGATGGCGTAGCCGTTGAAGCCGATATCTTTCAGGGCTTGGGCGGAGCGGGTGCGCAGGTCGGGGTAAATGCTGCCCTGGACGATGCCGAACAGGCCGTAGCCGGGGCGGGGACGAAAAGCATCCTTGGACGCGGCGGCCCAGCGCATCGACAGTTCCATCGATGCCTTGGCCGTGTCGTGGCCGGCGGGGAAGGGGGTACACTCGTCAAGCGCCATGGTGATGGTGGCGTCGAACTGATGCTGCAGGCCGATGGAAATGGCGGGCGTCAGGCGATGGGCGCTGCCGTCGATGTGGGAGCGAAAGTCGACGCCGTGCGCATCGAGCTTGCGCAGGCCGGCGAGGGACATCACCTGGAATCCGCCGGAATCGGTCAGGATAGGGCCTGGCCAGTCCATGAATTTATGCAAGCCGCCCAGGGCCTCGATCCGGTCGGCGCCAGGGCGGAGCATGAGGTGGTAGGTATTGCCGAGGACGCACTGGGTGCCGGTGGCGCGGACCGCGTCGGCGGTCATGGCCTTGACGGTGCCGGCGGTGCCGACGGCCATGAAGGCGGGGGTGTCCATCGGGCCGTGGGCGGTGTTCAGGACGCCGGTCCGGGCCGGCCCGTCGGTGGCGAGCACCTGCCAGCGGCATCCTTGGCTGAGATCACAATCCATGACCGTGGCGTAGGGGCGGGCGCGCGGGTTTGACAAGGCCTATCGATGCGGTGCCCCCGGTCGGATAGACTGGCGGCGCGGAAAAACCTGCGCCGGGAGACGTCCATGAACCAGTTGCTTGCCGTGGCGCGCGATGCGCTGCCGGATGACGCCGATGCTGCCGCGCTCGCCGTCCGGGTCTGGCGGCCGGATGTGGATGGGCCTTCGGTCGCGGCGGTGCGCGATGGGGTTCTGATCGACATTTCGGCGGCATTTCCGACGATACGCGATCTGTGCGAGGCGGCTGATCCGGCGGCGTGCCTGCGGCACGGCCTCGGGCGAGCCCATCGGGGCGCTGGAGGCCGTGCTTGCGAACACGCCGGCCGATCTGCGCGATCCGGGTTCGCCGTGGCTGCTGGCGCCGATCGATCTGCAGGCGATCAAGGCGGCGGGGGTGACGTTCGCGATCTCTATGCTGGAACGGGTGATCGAGGAACGCGCCCGCGGCGACAGCGCGGCTGCCGCGACGATCCGTCAGGAGGTGACGCGGCTGGTGGGCGATGACCTGTCGAAACTGAAGCCGGGTTCGGCGGAGGCGGCGCGGTTGAAAGAGGTGCTGCTGCGGCAGGGGGCGTGGAGCCAGTACCTTGAAGTCGGCATCGGACCGGATGCGGAGATCTTCACCAAGGCGCAGCCGATGGCCGCGGTCGGCACGGCGACGGATGCCGGCGTGCATCCTGGGTCATCGTGGAACAATCCGGAGCCGGAGGTGGTGCTGGCGGTTGCGTCGACCGGGCGGATCGTCGGCGCGACCTTGGGCAACGATGTAAATTTGCGGGATGTGGAGGGGCGGTCGGCGCTGCTGCTGGGCAAGGCGAAGGACAACAACGCCTCGTGCGCGGTCGGGCCGTTCCTGCGGTTCTTCGATGACCGGTTCGGGCTGGACGATATCCGGTCGACGACGGTCAGCCTGCGGGTGGACGGGCCGGACGGCTACGTCCTGGAGGGGTCTTCGTCGATTTCCCGGATAAGCCGCGATCCGGCCGATCTGGTGACGCAGATGGTGAACCCGCATCATTGCTATCCTGATGGCGCGGTGCTGTTCCTTGGCACGATGTTCGCGCCGATCCAGGATCGTGACACGCCGGGGCAGGGGTTCACGCACAAGACCGGGGATATCGTCTCGATATCGGCGCCGCGGCTGGGGCGGCTGGTGAACCGGATGATGCCGACGGACCGTTGCGACGCATGGACGTTCGGGGCATCGGCGCTGATGCGGAACCTGGCGCGGCGTGGTTTGCTTTAGGTCGGGTTAGCACATTCTGCGTCAGGCTCGTTCGCCGTTCGGAGCGCCTTCAGTGCGGCGGCGTTAGCCCGCCGGTTTGGGCAGTTTGCGAATTCTTCCGATGAGCACTGGGTGACATGACACGCCAGGCAGAGCGACATCTCGTCCGGAACTGCCGCGACGACGTGCTTGTTAACGAACGTGGAGAATATCTCAGACAACTTGAACCTTGCCATGGCAGTGCCCCCATCCCCGTGTCGAATGATTTGCTGATTTCATGCTGGCACGTCGAGTGACTGCCCTGATTGATTGAAATCAATCGCGACGGCGCCGCAGCGTTCAACAAATAGTAGGTGAGCCGGTCGTATCAGGAATGCAGCGCGATCGGGGTGGAAATGGGGGTCAGGACTGGGTCCCGGATAATGGCCGAAACCCCATGGGTGGCGGACCGGACATGACTGGCGCCTGCGGCAAACGTGACCGTAAACATGTCCCTGGCCGACAGGTGGGCGGCATCCGTCGCGATGACCTCGAGCCCCACGGTTCCGGTTTGCGTCGCCGGAACCAACCCGCTGAAGATGTCTGTCGAGGAATTGAAGCGCAGCCAGGACGTTACGTTGGGACCCGAGGTCTGATAGGCCGCGAACCGCATTGGCAGTCCGAGGGAATCGGTGAAGGTACTGGACGGGAGCACGACATCCCGCGTCTGTTGATCGTTCCACACCTGGGCCGGGGTCTGGGTGGTGACCGTGATCGCCGGGCGTGGGGCGGGCGGCGCCTTCACGGTTGCGTTGAATGTCTCCGAGGTCGCAAGCCCGCTGCTGTCGGTCGCTGTCACCTTGATGGTCAGAGTTTGCGGGGCCGATGGGGCAGTTCCGGTGAAGCTGCCGGTGGCGGCGTGAAACGTCAGCCATGACGGCAGCGCCTGGCCGCCGGCCTGGGTCGCGGTGTAGGCCAAGGTCTGTTTCTGCGGGTCGGAGAACGTTTGTAACGGCAGTGTCAGCGAGAACGCCTGGCGTTCCGTCCAGGTCTGGTTCGCTGTCGGCATAGAAACGACCGGCGCCCCGATGACGGTGGCGGAGAATGTGTCGGAGACCGACAGGCCGCTGGTGTCGGTCGCCTTGACGGCGATCTTCAGGGTTTGAGCCGTTGCCGGCGCGATGCCGGTGAAGGTGTCCATTGCCTTGTTGAAGGTCAGCCAGGTCGGCAGCGGCTGCCCGGTCGAAAGGGTCGCGGCGTATGACAACGTCTGGGTCCGCGGGTCGTGGAACGTGCCCGCTGGCAGTGCAAGGGTAATCGAATGGCCGGCGAGCCAGGTCACGGTGGCAATCTGCGCGGCAACGACGGGTGGCGAGGCAGCTGGCGCCGGCGGAGGTAATGGCGCAGGCGCCGGCGTTGGTGCGGGCGCAGGCAATGGTGCGGGTGTGGCTACCGCGTTGGCGGTGACGGTCACATTCAGCGACTGCCAGTCACCCCAGTAGGCACCGTTGAACGCCCGAGCCTCCAGAACGTCCGAGGTCGCGACCGATCCGGCCAGCAGGGAGACAACGGACAGCGACGACACGGTCAGGGCCGCCGCCGCCGAATGGTCCGCACTTGCGGTGCCGCCGGAGACGAATGAGTTGGTGCCCGCGGAATCGTAGAGCTGCCACCCCACGATTGCCTTGCTTGCCGGATCTACCGCCGTGAACAGCGAGGCCAGCGACTGCGACGCTGTGCAGGCAAGGCTGTCGGACGCCACACGGTTGCTGACGACCGGCGTGTCAAGCTCGTAGATGACCACGGATGAGGCCCGGACCCCCGACCATTCTTGCGAGGCGGCATGCGGGGAGGCGACGATCACATCGTTGCTGGAGCCGTCATTGGCGCCGTTCTGTACCTGTCCGCTGCCATTCACATAGGTGATGTTGTCTACCAGTTGCGCGCTGCTGCCTGATCCGGACACGCATGTCGTGATGTGGCCGCCACCGCCGGCGGTGCCGATGACAATGACCTCACCGGCCGTCACCATCGACTCCCAGTTGCCGGACTGGCCCGCCGGGCCGTTGAAGGCCACGATCCACTCGCCGGTGGACTGGCCCGGAACGCCGATTGCCGTGCTTTGGACCGGCAGCGACGCGCCGGCCTCTGCGGCGATCGTGCTTGCCAGCACCCAGCAGCCGTCCATGTTCCACGCCTTGCCGACGAAGCTGTCCGCCACCGCGGCCACGGAGTCCGGTGTCGCCTGCGACAGCACCGTCCCGGTGAAGCTCGGTTCGGTCACGATCGTCGCGCTGCCAATATAGCCGGTGGCGTCCACCTGCATCATATCGTAGGCGTTGTCGGCGTAAGAGTTCGCCAGGGTGAGGCTGTTGGTGCCGAACAGGGACAGGTTCGTGACATCATCCAGGCTGGAAGACGATGTGTAGGTCAGTTGATCCAGGTAACCGTACGTATTATTATAGTAACGGCCGGTTGTTGCCTGGTAGGCGAACACGATCCCCGCGCCGCGTCCGTCGCTGCCGATGCCGCCGAAGTCCAGAGTATGGCCGTTGCCGGCGAAACTTCCCGTCGCGCCTGACGCCCCGGCGGTATATTCGTTACGATCAAGCGCAGTCAGGACGAGGTAGGAAGGATTGCCCGCCACCGCCGTGTCGGCGAAGACCGATGACATATCGATCGTCGTGGATGTCTGGTCAACGAAGGCATTCCTGGTCACGCTGACGGTCATGGCTTTGGCTTCACCCACGCGACGATGTTTCGAACATGCCTACGGTCATTAATCAACTTACGATGCCGCGAGCGTGCTGCAGGACACCGGAAGAGAACATAACGAGACAATATCGTTATGACTTGTATTCGGCCAGTATAAAATGGTTCATCTTCGTTAAGAACTTGCAGCGGCCGGTAGCGAGACCGCCTCAGTAGCCGGAACGATGTGCCTCAATCATTGCGTTCAGGCTGGTGAACCGGAAATCGTATTGGACCTGGGCTGATACGGGAGCGGTTGCACCCGAACCGCCGGACTCGTGCCGCCGGTCGATCCAGGCCGACGCCAGCCCGGCCGCGTTGGCCGGCACGTGATCGTGAAACAGGCTTTGGGCGACGTGCAGCACGTGTTCCTTCGCCACGCCGCTTTCCGCGAGCCGGTTCAGCAGGTAGGCGAAGTTCCTGGGGTCCGGCTTGTACGAGCCGATGTCCTGCGCCGTGTATATCGCGTCGAAGCTGACGCCCAGCCGGCGGGCGGACGCGGCAAAGCTGGTGCGGTCAACGTTCGAAAGGATGACCAGCCTGTAGTGCTGCTTCAGATAGCGCAGGGCGTCCGGGGTGTCCGCAAAGGCGGGCCAGTCGCCGACGGATGCACCAAACCGAGCGTCTGCGGATGGATCGGGGGTGACGTTCCAGGCGGTGGCGAGTTGGGCGTGCACCACCGAAAGCAGATCGGCGTATGGCATGGCAGGGGTCAGCGCCTGCTGGCGGCTCTCGCGCTGGGCGAAAGCCTCCAGCACGGCGTCATCGGACAGGCCGGCGCCAGACTTCGCACGCAGCGGGGCAAGCGCGGTCAGCAACCCGCTCTCCCAGTCGATCAATGTGCCGTAGCAGTCGAAGGTCAGGACGCGGAAGTCGGATAGTTTCATCCGGACAACCGGGGCAGGGGGGCCCAGTCGCCGGC
This sequence comes from uncultured Pseudomonadota bacterium, assembly GCA_963819005.1. GTDB lineage: Bacteria > Pseudomonadota > Alphaproteobacteria > Acetobacterales > Acetobacteraceae > Rhodopila. Next base: position 976,150 of record CAWFUL010000012.1, on the reverse strand, counting down.
CGCGGCGGATTGCGCAAGCCAGGTTCGAACACCGGACGGATCGCCGAACGCGGCATCGACCCGAAAGCCGGCGCCGCCCAGCTTGCGCGCGACCTGCATGCCGTCCTCATCGGTGACGTCGTCGCCGATGAACACCGGCAGGCGGCCCAGGAATGGCTCACGTTCCATCAGCAGCGCAACCGCGGTTCCCTTGTCCGAGCCAAGCGGCCGGACCTCCCACAGGCTGTGGGCGGGCAGCAGCTGAAACCCCGGTGTTCCGGCGACGAGCGCCTTCAATACGGCATGGAAGACAGCGCCGGCGGCGGGCGCCTGACGATAATGCAGGGCGAAGCCGCGGGCCTTGGTCTCCAGCAACGCGCCGGGGAAGGCATCCGCGAGCGCCTGCCCTGCCTCCAGCCAGACCGGAGGCGGGGCAGGGAGGTCGGGCCGCTCCACCGGACCATCCGGGGTATGGCGGACGGCCCCGCCGTGCTCACCGGCGACGGCGCCGGGTGCGGGGCCGAGGAGGCGGTCCACGGTTTCGATCGGCCTGCCGGTGACGACGGCCAAGGCGCCGGAGAGCGACTGGCGCAATGTCGTCAGCGAGTCGACCAGTCCGGGTTCAACCACGACGGCGTCCGGCGTTGGCGCGAGGTCGATCAGCGTGCCGTCCATGTCCAGCAGCAGCGCGGTTCGGCCGAACGGCGGCAGCGCGTCCATGGCGGTCAGGCGCAGCCGGTGATGCGGATGTCGTAGATCGGGTTCTGCATCATCGACACGGACGGTTCGTTCGCGAGCATCCAGCCGTCGAATCCGGGCGAGTCGGGGTGGCTGTCGGTGACCGCCAAATAGGCCGCGGCGTCCGACGGCTGGTCGGGCGGGCGGACCATGCAGGCCTTTACGGTGATGGTCAGCGAGCCGAACGTTGCCGGCTGGCCCACCTTGATCGTCATCTGGGTCGCCTGGGCGTTGATCTTGTCCAGCGCCTGTAGCCGTACCGCAGCCGCGGCGACCCATTTGTCGGGCCACTGCACCTGGGGGGTCATGTCGAGCGGCGGCGCCGGGGCCGGTGACTGATCCCGTCCTGAATCGGGTGCCGTATTGGTCTGCGTCTGGGCAGGCGGCGTTTCAGCCGGCGCGGTGTCGTCCGGCGGCGGCGCGTCCGCGGACGACGGCGTATAGGCCGGCGGAGGCGCGTAGGTTGCCGGCGGCGCGTAGGTTTGCGACGGCGCGTAGGTTTGCGACGGCGCGTAGCCGCGGGGTGTCGAGTAGGATTGCGGCGCGGCGTAGGCCGGTGGAGCCGCGTAGCCGGGCGTGGGCACGTAGCCGGGCGGGGGTGTGTAGCCGGGGCTGGGCGCATAGCCGGCTGGGGGTGCGTAGCCGGGCGGCGGCGCCTGCATTTCCTGTAACGGCGGGTTCGCGGCGAGGGCCCCGGCCCAGGGTGCCATCGCGATCGCCAGTATGGCCGGATAGGGTCGCATCGCGGCTAGCGGACGCGCTTCGGTGATTCCAGGCCGGCGACGATGTCGGCCAACACCTGGCGGATCGCCTGTTCCTCGACGCCCATCAGAATTGCGTCCTCAAACGCGTCGCGGAGCACCTGCACGACCTCGGCATGGTTTTCGGCGAGCATCTTGAGTTTCTCCCGGCAGCCGACAGCGTTGCCATCCAGCCCGGGCCAACTGGTGGGCGGCGGCGGGATCATGTCGGCGCTCCGCTGGTCATTTCGGTGCTCCGCTTTGGCCACCCTCGGGCTGGGCGGCGCCGGGCTGCCCGGTGGACTGGCCCGATTTGGCAGAATTGAGGTTGGTGACGCTGAAGATAAACTTGCCCAGCAGTTCTTCCAGACTGACCGACGACTGCGTGATGGTGATGGTCTGTCCCGGCTGCAGATCGGTCTCATCACCGCCGGGTGACAAGGAGATGTATTTCCCGCCGAGGAGGCTCTCGCTGACGATCGACGCGCCGGTGTCCTTGGGCAGACGCAGGCTGTCCTGCACGGTCAGGGATACCTCCGCCAGAAAGGTCTTCGGATCGATGTGTTCCTCGACGACCTCGCCCACCTTCACGCCGGCCATCCGCACGTCGGCACCGGTCGACAGGCCGTCGATATGGTCGAACTGTGCGTGCAGCACGTAGCCTGACCCCATGGTCCGCCCGGAATGAGCAACCGCATAGGCAAGGAACCCGCCGGCCACCAGCAGTACGCAGGCTCCGGTCGCGACTTCCGCGACGCCGTGACGCGACATGACAGGCTAGCCTGGTGTCCAGGGTTCGTAGTCGCCGGTGGCGCGCGATCTGTTGCCGCCCTGGTAGTCGTGGCCGGGCGGGCGGTAACTCAGCGGCGTCCCGGTGGCGTTCGGCAGATGCGGCTTCTGCCATGGGCGCCGCTGTGTCTCGGCGATCGGGGCGTCGGTCGTGTAGTGCAGCCAGGCGTGCCACTCCGGCGGCACGGTGCTGGCCTCCGGCTCTCCGGCGTAGATCACCCAGCGGCGGGCGCGGAGCGAGCCGGGGCGTTGGCGCTTTTCCTCATAGTAGATGTTGCCGAGGGAGTCGGTGCCGAGGGAGCGACCGTTCAGTCTCGTAAAGAGCCATGTGCCGATGTTCATGGCCGGAGATATACGCACGCGTCCGGCTTTGGTCCACCCATGTCGCCATATTGCAAAACGGCGGGCCGGATCGTTGGGGTGGATTAAGTTATCCCCAACATTTTGCGTTCTTCTGGATGCCGAACCACAAAATGTGCTGTCATGGTGGTCGTTCATCGCCTAGCCTCCAGGCATGAAAACGCAGCGGACACAGCTTCACCGGACCTGGCATGGCGTTCGGATGCGCCGGACGGAGGCCGCGGCTGATCCCGATGCGCAGCCGCGGCTGGTGACGTTGCCTGCTTCGTGGGATGAGTCGGCCGCCGCCGCGCTGGCCGCGCTCGCACCCGGAACCGCACCGGTTTCGCTGGCCGTGGTGGCGCAGGCCTGGATCGACCCGATCGCCAAGGCGGCCTCCGACGCCGGGCTGGACAGTCCGCTCGCCGACCGCCTGCATCGTCTGCTGCTGCTGCGCCGGGCGGCCCCGACGGCTGCTGTCTGGCAGCTGGATGCCGCCGATGGGCCGGGGTTCGTGCTGAACCTGCCTGCCTTCCTGGACGGCGACGGAAATCTCGACCTGCCGGGCTTCAGGGAGGCCATCGAAACCGCCGTGCTGGCGCTGAGCTTCGCCGCACCCTCAGTGCGCGATATTGATGTCGGGATGGCCGACCTCGCGGGGCTGCTTGCGCGGCTTGGCATTGACTATGCCTCGGACGCCGCGCGCGATGCCGGGCGGGCGCTTGCCTGTATCCTGCGCTGCCAAACCGTTGTTGCATCCGCCTCGGTTGCCGGACTGCTGGGCGGGGCGCGGACGGTGGTCCTGGACTGCCCCTCGCCGCCCGAGAAAGTGCCGGTCCGTGGTGTTCGCGAAGCCGCGCAAGCCGCGCATCGGGAGGCGACGGCCCTGGCCAACGGCCCGCGCCATCGCGCCACGACCGCCATCGACCGGCCTGGTCTGCCCGAGGCGTTGCTGGGCGTCGAAACGGGTGGCATCGCGCCGGCTTTCTCGGCGGTGGCGGCGTCGGGCGGGCTGACTCATGCGGCGCGCGGGTGGCTGGCGGTCAGTGGGATCACGGCCGAGGAAGCCCTGGCCACGGTGCTTGCCGGAGGTAATCCGATCCCCTTGCACGGAACCGCGGCGCATGTAGCGATGCATGACGCGGTTGCGCCCTATATGCACGCGATGCCGCCGCGGCCGATGGCGATGCTGGCCCCCGCCGGCACAGCTCGTCGCCGCGATCTGCCAAGCAGGCGGTCCGGCTACACCCAGAAGGCCTCGGTCGGCGGCCACAAGCTGTTCGTGCGCACCGGCGAATACGACGACGGGTCGCTGGGCGAGGTGGTCATCGCACTGCACAAGGAAGGTCCGGCGTTCCGCGGCCTGATGGACAATTTCGCCCTGGCGGTGAGCCTGGGCCTGCAGCACGGCGTCCCGCTGGAACGCTTCGTCGAAGCCTTCACGTTTACCCGGTTCGGGCCAGCGGGCGTGGTGGAGGGCGATCCGGCGGTGAAGGCAGCGACGTCGCTGCTGGACTATGCCTTCCGGCATCTGGCGGCGAACTACCTCGGACGCAGGGATCTGCCCGAGGCAGAGATCGAGGACGCCGACACCGTCGGTCATGGCGCGAGGGATGAATCGCCGCTGCTGCCGCTGGATCTGCCGGCGGAAGCATCGCCACGGGCGCGGCGGCGCGGGCTGCGGGTGGTCGGGAAGTCATAAGCGCGTCTTACGGGCGTCGCTCTGGTCTTTCTTTTCCCGTCCGCGTCCTTACACTGCACCGCACACAACCAGGAGCGCGGCCATGGCCGGACGGATCGAGGCGAAGCTGGCGGAGCTTGGCATCACGCTGCCGCTGCCGATGCAGCCGATCGCCAACTACGTCCCCTATGTCGTGACCGGCAACCTCGTGGTCGTGTCCGGACAGGTGCCGGCGATTGACGGCAAGATCGCGATTACCGGCAAGGTCAGCTGGAGCGTCTCGCTCGATCAGGGCAAGGAGGCGGCGCGACTGTGTTTCATCAATGTGCTGGTGCATCTGAAGGCGGCGTGCGGCGGTGATCTGGACCGGGTGAAACGGGTGGTGCGGCTGGGCGGCTTCATCGCCTCGCCGTCTGAGTTCACGCAGCAGGCGGCGGTTATGAACGGCGCCTCGGATCTGGCTGTCGCGGTATTCGGGGAGGCGGGCCGTCATGCTCGTACCACAATCGGCGTCCCGTCTCTTCCAGCGGATGCGGCGGTTGAGGTGGAAGGACTGTTCGAAATCGAGTAGGGTGCCAGGAATGCCAGATGGTTCGGCTACGCTGACCCTGACGCTGCATGCGAAGATCGCGGACGTCGATGCCGCCGACTGGGACGCGTGCGCGGGGGAAGGGAACCCGTTCGTCAGCCACGCCTTCCTGAGCGCGATGGAGGACAGCGGGTCGGCCAACAGCCGGACCGGGTGGCTGCCACAGCATGCGGTGCTGCGCAACGAGGCCGGCACGGTCGTGGCGATTGCGCCAATGTATGCGAAGTCGCACAGCTACGGCGAATACGTGTTCGATCACGGCTGGGCCAACGCGCTGGAGCGGACCGGCCAGGACTACTATCCGAAATTGCAGGTGGCCGCGCCGTTCAGCCCGGTGCCGGGTCCTCGGCTGTTGCGCCGGCCGGGTGCTGGCATACCCATCGCCACGCTGGCGAATGCGCTTCAGCAAGCATGTGAGTCGCTCGGTCTGTCGTCCGTGCATGTCACCTTCTGCACGCGGGATGAATGGGAAGGTCTGGGCGAAGCGGGCTGGCTGCAGCGGACCGGCATGCAGTTCCACTGGGAGAACGAAGGCTATGCCGATTTCGAGGGCTTCCTGGGCGCGCTGTCATCGCGCAAGCGCAAGGTGCTGCGGCGGGAGCGGCGGGACGCCAATGCCGCGGGGCTGACGTTTCATGCTCTGTCGGGGTCCGACATCACCGAGGCGCACTGGGACGCGTTCTACCGGTTTTATCAGTCCACGGTGGACCGCAAATGGGGGTCGGCTTACCTGACCCGTTCCTTTTTCTCCCTGCTGGGGGAGCGGCTGGGGCATCGGGTGGTGCTGATGTACGCGGAAAACGCCGGCAAGCCGGTTGCGGGCGCGCTGAACCTCGCGGGTGACGAGGCGCTGTATGGCCGCAACTGGGGTTGCCGTGGCGACTGGCCGTTCCTGCATTTCGAGCTTTGCTATTATCGTGCGATCGATTGGGCGATCGAGCATGGGCTGAAGCGGGTGGAGGCGGGGGCGCAGGGACGGCATAAGATCCAGCGCGGGTATCTGCCAAAACACACCTACTCGGCGCACTGGATCCATCATACCGGCCTGCGCCGTGCGGTGGGTAATTTCCTTGTGGAAGAGCGGGCCGGGATCGAGCGGGAGATGGCCGCGCTGGCCGAGGATTTGCCGTTTCGGAAGGGCGAGGATTAGGACCCAAGGGCATTGATGATGAGTTTATCATCGTCAAGGCCATGTGGCGTCGCGCGCCGGGGGGCGGCGTGCCACAAACCAAGAATAATACTGGCCTGCGTTGATCCGGCTAGAGGGCTAACATCCTCCGGGGATTCCAAGGGTGGTCGAATTGGGATCCACCGGGGCCGAAACCGGGGCGACATCGGGGCCGGTTGGCGGCCCGCTATGCCGCCGCGTCGAGTTCGGCTGCGCTGGCACGGGCCAGGATCGCCTCGAACGCCCGCTCGACCGTGTCGAGCGTTTTCGGATCCTGGCGGAAAGCCACACGCAGCACGCCTTCCTTGTGGTCCACCACGCGCCCCGGTACGTCGGCGCCTGCATCCGGCAGTCCGACGATGATCTCGCTGCCTGCATCGCACAGCCAGTCACATCGCAAGGCAGCCCCTCCCAGGGACATGTTGATGACCCGGGCTGACGTCGTGCCGAGCGCCACATGGCGCAATTGCGCGCTGGCGTCGCCTTTGATCCGTTCGTATTTCCGCCGCTCGCCGGATTTATCGCTGGTTTGCATCGCCACCACGAAATGGTCCACGTCGGTTCGAAGCGTGTCGGAGATGCGGGTGACTTCCTTCGCGTTGGTGAGAACCGACCGGCTTGTCGTACCGGACTTCTCGGCCGAGGCGGAGGCGCCAAGCATCGCGGTTGTGGCGGTCTGCGTCGCCGCGGCGACCGCGGTGATCTGGGAGGCGATTTCCTGTGTCGCGGCGCCTTGTTGCTCAACAGCGCCGGCGATCCGTGATGCGACCTGACTGACTTGCCCGATTGCCTCCGTGACGCCCCGGACAGCCTTGGCCGCGTCCGTGGTGGCGTTCTGGATGGACGCAATCTGCTGTTCGATCCGGCTTGTCGCGAGCGCCGTCTGGGTCGCGAGCTGCTTCACCTCGCTGGCCACCACGGCGAATCCCTTGCCGGCATCACCCGCTCTGGCAGCCTCGATCGTGGCGTTCAGCGCCAGAAGATTGGTCTGAGAGGCGATGGAGTTGATCAAGGCGACGACTTCGCCAATCTGGCTTGCGGCCTTGCTCAGCCCGCGAACGGTGGCGTCCGTCGCCTCGGCCTGATCCACCGCCTCGCGGGCGGCGACAGCGGCGTGATCGACCTGGCGGGACACTTCCGACACGCTTGCCGTCAGCTGTTCCGCCGCGGCGGCGATATGACCGAGCGACCGGGTCGAACTTTCGGCATCGGCGAGGCTGTCAGCCATGTCCTTGCTGGTCATCGCCGCTGCCTCGGTCATTTCGTCCGCGGCGGCGCGCATCAGATCGGATGAATTGACCAGCCCTGACAACACGCCCGAGACCGACTTGCCAAAATCCTGGGTAAGCTGGTCCATGGCGTCCTGCCGGCGGGCCCGGGCGGTGCGTTCAATGAACGCCTGAGCTTCGAGCGCCTTTGCCTGCCCGGCTTTGTCCCGCAGCGTCTGAACGGCCCGTCCGATGTCCCCAAGCTGGTCGGAACGCTCGGCGCAGGGCACTGTCAGATCGAGGTTGCCGTCGGCGATGGCGTTCACCGTCGTGGCAAGCTGCCGCAACGGACGGAGCGTGGCGTGCAGCATCAGCCACCGTACCGCAGCGACGATCAGCACGACCAACAGGGCGACGACCGAGCTGGTGAAAATGATTGCTTGGATGACCGCCTTGCTTTTCTCGGTCGGCACTCCGACGAACAGGATGCCGATCTGCTTGCCGGCGCCATCCCGCAGCGGCTCGTAGACGGTGAAATGGGACGTGCCGAGGATCAGGTTCACACCCCGATACGCCTCGCCACGGCCGATAACGGCATCGCGGGCTGGCCCGGGCGCGAGGATCGTTCCCACCGCGGGTGTTCCATCTGGTTGAAGAACCGTGGTGGCAATGCGCTTGTCGCCGGCGAAGATGGTCGCCACCCCATGGGTGATTTGGCTGACCGTGGTGACAACCTGGTTCAGGTTTCCGGCGGGCTTGCCGTCCAGCAGCAACTGACCGTCCTTGTCCAGCGACCAACTTGTGCCGCGGTGGGCCAGTTCGGCTTTCAGCGAGCGAAGGTTCATATCCAGGTCGGCCTGAGCCGACCGGTCTCCGGCTTGCTGGACGACGTGTAGCGTGACCGACTGCACCACGACCACCGCGACTATGACTGCGACGACCGACGTGATCAGCAGGCGCGGAACGATGCCTATGCCGTGCGCCGCGCGCCGTACCCGGGAGAGAATGTGGCCCATGCAGAATTCCAATCGATGGTGCCTGCAGTCTCGCTGGTAATGGTCAAGGAATGGTTAAGCCGGGGCGACGTGACCCGCAGGGCCGGCATGTGCCGGTGGCGAGGGGTCGCCGGGACCGTGCCTGGCTGGCACTTTGGTTGATCGGCACTTGACCCCTCTCGCGGTGGCGAACATATACGGCGTCCTGCGATCGGGGGTCCGGTGGCAGAGTGGTGATGCATCGGACTGCAAATCCGCGGATGCCGGTTCGATTCCGGCCCGGACCTCCAGCCTCGTCTTGCGCCCTGCCCTCCCGCGATCTGGCCAGACAATGCGCGGGTCCAAGAGAGAAGCCGATGATCCCTCGCATCCAGTTCGACCCTGGCGCGCCCGCGCCGCTGGACGGCATTCGTGTCGTCGACCTGTCGCGCCTGGTGGCCGGCAACATGGTCAGCCTGCAGCTTGCCGACCAGGGCGCGGAGGTGATCAAGATCGAGGATCCGAAAGTCGGCGACCCGCTGCGCGCCTGGCGCGTGAAGGGCCTGTCGCTGCACTGGAAGGTCTATTCGCGCAACAAAAAGAGCCTGGCGATCAACCTGCGGCCGCAGGCTGGCCGCGATGCGCTGCTGGACCTGCTGGCGACCAGCCACGTCCTGATCGAGAACTACCGGCCGGGAACGCTGGAGCAGATGGGGCTGGGGCCGGACGTGCTTCATGCCCGCAATCCCGGCCTGATCATCGTGCGCATCACCGGGTTCGGCCAGGACGGCCCTTACCGCGACCGGCCCGGATTCGGCACGCTGGTCGAGGCGATGTCGGGGTTTGCCGCCAAGAACGGCTATGGCGACCGGCCGCCGGTGCTGCCGCCGTTGGCGCTGGCGGACATGATTTCCGGCCTTTACGGCGCCTATGCCATCATGGTGGCGCTGCGCGTGGTAGAGCGTGGTGGCAAGGGTCAGATAATCGACCTGCCGTTGCTGGAACCCATGATCTCGGTGCTGGGGCCCGATGCTGCAAGCTACCGGGTGTCGGGGGAGAAGCCGGTGCGCACCGGCAGCCGCTCGCTGACCACCTCTCCGCGCAATGTCTATGGCACCAGCGACGGCCGGTTCATTGCGATCTCGGCCTCAATCCAGGCGATGGCGGAGCGGCTGTTCCGCGCCATCGGACGTGCCGACATGATCGAGGATCCGCGGTTCCGAACCAACACGGACCGGGTGCGCAACATCGACGAATGCGACGGCATCGTTGCGGCATGGATCGCCGAACGCACGCTGGCGGAGAACATGGCGGTGTTCGAGGCGGCTGAAGTCACCGCGACGCCGATCTATGAGATCGATCAGTTGCTTGACGATCCGCATGTGCAGGCGCGTGGCGTCCTGGTCGAGGTGCCGGACGAGGAAGCCGGGTCGGTGCTGATGCACAACATCATCCCGCGTCTGTCCGAAACGCCCGGCAGGCTTCGCTCCCCGGCGCCGAACCTGGGTCAGCACACACGCGCCATCCTGGAGTCCATAGGCTACGATGCCGCAAGGCTCGCAGCCCTTGCCGCGGACGGCGTCATTCTGGAGAAATAACAATGCGCGACGATCTGCCGGTCTGGCGGTCCCTGATGTTCGTTCCGGTGACGGCCGAGAAGTTCGTTCGCACCGGCGCGGACCGCGGCGCTGATGCCATCATCCTGGACCTTGAGGATGCCGTCGCCCCTTCGCAGAAGGAACACGCGCGCACGCTGATCGCGGGGGCGATCCCACAGGTCAACCGCAACGGCGCCGATGTGGTGGTGCGCGTCAATCGCCCCTGGCGCCTGCTGGTCCGCGACCTGGAGGCGGCGGTCATTCCGGGTGTGGCGGCGCTGATGCTGACCAAGGTCGACAGCCCCGAGCACGTGCATGCGGTGGCGGAGATCGTTGCTGAGCTGGAAGCCGAACGCGGGCTGCCGGCTGGTGGGCTGAAATTCATTGCGCTGGTGGAAAACGCCAACGGCTTCTTCCGCATCGAGCAGATTGCCAGGTCCCACCCTCGGATTGTCGGCCTCAGCCTGGGATCGGAGGACTTCGCCGCGGATGTCGGCATGCAGTCGGAGCCCGAGGGACTGTTCTACCCCAAGCAGCAGGCGATCTTCGCGGCGCGCGCGGCGGGGGTGATGCCGATGGGGTTCATCGGTTCGATCGCGGATTTCCGGGATCAGGAGGCGTTTCGCGCGATCGTCCGCCGCTCCCGCCGCCTTGGGTTCATGTGCGCCAGCGCGGTGCATCCGTTGCAGGTGACGGTCCTGAACGAAGAATTCTCGCCCGACCCGGCCGAGGTGGAACGGGCGGAAAAGATGATCACGGCCTACGATGCGGCTTATGCGGCCGGTTTGGGCGCAGTCCAGTTCGAAGGGGCGATGATCGATGTCCCGGTGGTTGAGCGCGCGCGGTCCGTTGTGAGGCGGGCGCAGGCGTTGGCGGCGCGTCAGGCCAGACGCGCATAGCGGCCACCGGAGCAGACGGACGCCGCTGCGGCGCACTGCCAGATATCGCGAGATTGTGATGTGGGTCACACCCATATCTGCTCGGCTGCTGCACGATGGTATCGGACATCAAAGGCAGCTGCAATGCATAGGAAGACGCAACCAAAAGTAGGTGTTGCCTCCGTATCATTGGGATATCGGCCCGTCGTAGCGCAACCCGTGGAACATAAGCCGATCCAAACACAACCTGTTGGGAAATTACCCAATCAAAATGCAACCCAGCGTATTGGGGTCAAAGGCCGTGTGCCTTTTCATGGACTGTCAACCCAATCATGCTATCACGCGTCGGTGATTGACTCCCGATCGGCGGCGTTTGGAATTGCCGGCGAAGGCGCCATCAGGCGCCATCCATCAGATGCGCGGACTGGAATGCAGATGCCGCTGGATGAGGATGTAACGCTGATCGAAACGGAACGGTTGCGGTCCGTGTTTCAGCATGCGCCGGTCACGCTGGGGGTATCGGCGTTGAACGCGGCGCTAACCGCGGTGGTGTTGTCCGGCGTCGAGGCAGGTCAGTCGCCGGCGGCATGGGCGGCCGCGGTCAGCATCGTGTCTGTCGCACGCTGGACAATCACCCGGGCGTTGCTGCGCCGCTTGCGATGCGGCATCGATTGGCGGACCTGGTCGATGATGAGCATAGGCGGATCGCTGCTTACGGGTCTGTTGTGGGGCTTCGGCGCGGTAGTTCTGTTCCCCGCCGCCGACACCTACCAGCTTTTCCTCGCATTCGTCGTCGGTGGCATGTGCGCGGGGGCGGTCACTGTCAACTCGGCACACTTTCCGACGGTTGCGGCATTCATTGTGCCTGCTGGTCTGCCGCTGGCGGCGCGGTTCGCCACGGAAGGCAGGCTGGGCCTTATGTCCGGCTTGATGCTGACGATCTTCATTGGCGCGCTGCTGCTGGTCAGCCGCGGCGCGCACGCGACATTTGGCTCGAACGTGCGGCTTCAGCTGGCGTTGCGGCGGGAGCAGCGCAAGCTGAGCGAAACCAATGAACGCCTGCAGGACGAGGTCGCGCAGCGGCAGTCCGTCGAGGCGACGCTGCACCAGGCGCAGAAAATGGATGCGATCGGCCACCTGACGGGCGGGATCGCTCATGATTTCGCCAACCTGCTGCATGTGATCGTCGGCAACCTGCACCTGATCAACCGAGTGGCGGGCGATAACCCGCGGGTTGCTCGTTATGCGTCCGAAGCCGAAAAGGCGGCGATGCGGGGGTCGGATCTGACCGGCAGTCTGCTGTCCTTTGCGCGTCGGCAAAACCTGCAGGCGCGTCAGATCGACGTGCATACGCTCCTGCGCGAATTCGAGCCCTTGCTAAGACGGGCGGCCCCACCCCCGATCCAGTTTCGGATCGATCTCGAATTGCCGAGTGAGCCGTGTTTCGTTGACCCGTCGCATTTTCAGTCGGCGATCCTGAACCTGGTCATCAATTCGCGCGATGCGATGCCGGACGGCGGTGAGCTGACAATTTCCAGCCGGATCGTAATGATCGATGAAGCCGGCCTGCGTGGCAACCCGGACGCCAGGCCAGGACGGTTCGTCAGCGTTTCAATTCGCGACACCGGTTGTGGCATGACTCCCGAGATTCTGGGCCGGGTCGTCGAACCGTTCTTCACCACCAAGACGGCTGGCAAGGGCACCGGTCTCGGCCTGTCCCAGGTTTACGGCTTCGCCCGGCAGTCGGGCGGCGATCTGCGCCTTGACAGCATCGCCGGGCAGGGGACCTGTGCGACGCTGCTGCTGCCGGTCGCGCCAGACGGCGGTTGCGATCCTGCTATTCGACCTTGAAACCGCGCCTGACGAATATTGCCCTGGCTTGAGGGCCGGCGAGGAAGGTCATCAGCTCACGGGCTTGCATTGTGTCGCCGGACTTGACCACCGCGAAGGGATAGGTGATGGGGTCATGGCTGTTTGACGGAAAGACGCCGGCGATACTGACGGCGGTCGACACCGCGGCATCCGTGCCATAGACGATCGCAGCCGGCACCTCTCCCCGTTCGACCAGCAGCAGCGCCGCGCGCACGTCGTCGGTCCGGGCAAGACGGGGCTCAACCTTGTCCCACAGGCCGAGTTTGCGCAGCGCCTGTTCGGCATAGATGCCCACCGGGACATGGGCCGGGTCGCCGGTTGCAAGACGGCCGTTCGATCCCAGCAAGGCCATCAGGTCGAAATCCGGCCCGATCGTGACATGCAACGGTTTGTTCGCCGGAACCACCAGAACGAGATCGTTGCCCAGAAGATCCTTTCTCGTACCGTCTGCGATAAGATGTTTGTCCGTCAGGTAGTTCATCCATTTCTCATCGGCGGAGGCGAACAGATTGACCGGTGCGCCCTGCTCGATCTGCAGCGCGAGCGTGGAACTGGCGCCGAAGGAAAGGCGCGGCGCGGAATGGCCGGCGGCAACCCATGCCGTCGCGACGTCCTTTAGGGCGTCGGTCAGGCTGGCGGCCGCGAAGACCGTCAGTTGCTGCGCGCGCGCGGTTAACGGCGCCATCAGCATGCAGGCGATTAGCAGGAAACGCATCAAGAGGCCTCTCATGGTTTTATTGTTACGACGCCTTGCAGGACATCTTCGCGTTCCGCCAGGGTCAGGGTGTGGCCGTACAACACGGCGCTGGAGACGGCGGCCAGCATCACCGGATCGGCGCCGCTGAGCCACGCGAGCCCTATCAACTGGTTGACCGAGGGCGGTTCCTCGACCCAGCCGAACGGCAGGTGCGGCGCGACGACCGCATGTCCTTGCCGAACCGCGCGGACCGCTTGCCATGCCGGATCGTGCGCGAGCGTTTCCAGCATCGCGGGATCGGCGAACACCAGCCGGTCGGGATCCAGCGCTCGGATCGCATCGACGGTGGCTTTGCGGAATGTCCCCTGTCCCTCGGGCGCGAGGACCTTCCAGCCCAGCAGGTCGAACACCGCCGTGACGTCGCCGCCGGGCGCTGCGACGGTCAGCCCGCCCGGTCCGCGCGCGTACAGCACGGTCGGATGGCCGGCGGGCCGGGGGAGGCTCAGCAGCGCCTCGGCGAACCGCGCCACGTCATCGGCCCGGCCGGGGCGATGCAGGATCTGTCCCAGCAGGCGAACGGATGCAGGGATTTTGTCGAGCGCGCCATCCAGCAGCAGCGTCGGGATGCCGGTACGTTGTTGGGTCGATATCGCCAGATCGGCATAGCGGGGGGTGATATCGCCATAGTCGATGATAACGTCCGGTTTCAGCGCGGCGATCCTGTCGGATACGTCGTCACGCCCGGTCAGGCGGGGAATCTGTTTCAGTTTCGCGGCGTCCGGCGGCAGCAGCGTTCGGGCCGGGTCCGAGACCGGGCCGGGCCAGCCGATCATCAGGTCCGGCGCGACGATGGCCAGAAGGACGGCTGCCGGCGGGCCGGCCGGTGCGATCCGCGCGATATGGCCGGGGATATCCACCGAGCGGCCAGTCGCGTCGGTCACCTGAACAGCCGGCGCGGGCGCGGACCAGATCAGGCTTAACGCAAGCAGCATCCAACCGCGCATGTCGTCCCCCTTTGGGCCGGACCGGTATAGCCTGTTAGCTATAGCGAGGAAAGCCGGGGCGGTTCGGCACGCTGAACACGATTGATCATTCGGCTTTTGTCGTGGTTTGCTTTGTGTCACGGAGATTTGCCGAGCCATGCCGCCAAAATCACCACCGTCGAACGATCAGCTGAGCATCCGCCTGGACCTCGCATCGGGTGCGAGGATCGGGCCGGGCAAGGTGGCCGTGCTGGAGGAAATCGCCCGATCGGGTTCCATTTCCGGCGCCGGCCGGGCGCTGAAGATGTCGTATCGGCGGACGTGGGAACTGGTCGAGGATCTCAACCGGACGTTGGGTGCAGCGGTGGTGCAGACAGCCGCGGGTGGCAGCGGCGGCGGCGGCGCTGTCCTGACACCTGTCGGACAGGCCGTGGTGAAGAGTTATCGTGCTATAGAGATGGACACAGCGCTGGCAGCGCGTAAACACCTGCTGGCGCTGAACCGGGCCTGTGCCGGGAAGCAGCGCTAACCGCGACAGGAGCATTCATCGTGAAGATTTCCGCCCGCAACCAGATCGAAGGCACCATTACGGCCGTTCACCCCGGGGCAACGACAAGTCATGTGACGATCGAGGTGTCGGCGACGGTCACGATCACCGCGTCGATCACCAACGAAGCGGTCGCCGAGCTTGGGCTGAAGCCCGGGATGAAGGCGTTCGCGGTGATCAAGGCGTCCGATGTGATGGTCGGTATCTGACGCCTCGCCGGTGATAGTCTCTGGACTTGCCGCGATCTGCGGTGGCACGGTCGGGACATGACATCGAGCGATAGTGACCTGCGGCCGGGCGAAGTTTCCGTGCAACTGCCGGCCGAGTATTCGGCTGGCGTGTATTTTATCGGCATAATCCACACCCCCTGGAAGGTCCGGGAGGATTGTCCGAAGCGCGGCGACCTGGACGGCCCGATCTGCTCGATCGTCCTGGAGGAGCGCTGGCGGCAGGGGTTGACCGGCATCGTGGACCATCCGCGGATTCAGGTGCTTTACTGGATGCATCATGCGCGCCGGGACCTGGTGGTCCAAACCCCGTACCGCACGATGCGGACGACCGGCACATTTGCCCTGCGGTCGCCGGTACGGCCTAACCCGATTGCGTCCTCGGTGGTGGCGCTGGTGGGTGTCGAGGGTGCCACGCTTCGGGTCCGCGGGCTGGATTGCCTGGACGGCACGCCGCTGATCGATTTGAAGCCGGATCGGGCGTCCGGGACGTAAACCCGGTCGATCCGGCCGTCATCAGGCGGCCCGGGGCCAGATCACCATCCGCCGATTTGTACTGCCGTGACCGTCTGATCCGCAATCGCCACCATCACGGGGTTCTCCTCCAGCGGCATAACCCCTGCGACCGCGTGGGTCAAAACGATGAAATCCGCGGTCCATCCCCGATGTGTGGCCGATGCAGCGGCCTGACACCATAGCGCGGTCAACAGGAATTGTTCCGCCCAGGCCATGCGGCGGCTGGGCAGGATTTCGCTGAGCACCAGTCCGCGGGCTGCCGCGCTGTCCTTACGCGGGACCCTTGCGATGACGCGATGAACATCCTGATGATCCTCGAACCACGACGCCGCGACGGACACACGCGCCATCCACTCAGCCATCCGGGTGAGGGCGGCCTGAATTGCTTCGGGGGTGCGAAGCGCCGGATCGAGCGCCTCGAACAACTCGGCCGCCTGAGCGGTCACGTTAACGCCGCGGTCCTTCCATTCCGACCCGCCGATACCCTCGGCGATTTGCAGCAGTTTTTCACTGGGTATCGTCCCCTGCGCGATGCCGGTGGCGACGGCGTGCTGGACGATGGTATCGACGTAGGATCGATCGACCTCGTCCGCCGGAACGGCCATTTTCAAATCGCGTACCATCGCGGTCAGGGTGGCGCGTGGCACATCCTGGTCGAACCACGCGTCCGTCACGCCAGTACCGTGCTTCAGCAGCATCCCCGCGACCAGGCCCTTTTTGCCCGACCGGGTCACCGCGAGGACGCTTTGAGCGCCCGATCCGTCGAGCATCGAGGCATGGAACGCGATCGCCGACGGCTGACCCCCAGCCGGAAGCGCCGGCCATGCGCCGATTTCCACGCCGGCCGTCCGGGCCTTGCGGATGGCGCGGTCAAGCTCACCCCGGTCCGCCTGCGGAATCCAGTTCCGCAGAGTAATCGCGCGCCGCACCCAGGCGGGCGAGACGGTGTCGGCGCCTGCCATCTGCTCCATGGCGGCGCCAGCCGACCGGCGAACCCCGGCGTCCTTGTCCAGCAGCATCAGCGGAACCGCTTCCCGCAGCACGGCGTGCGGTGACAGCGCCAACTCGGTCGCCATGAAGCTGCGCAACGAGGCCGGCATGACCGCACCGGCACTGCCCAGCGCCTCGATCACGTCGAAGGGCGTGCCTACCATGCCGGCCATTTCGTCGGACAGGCCGCGCAGCGCCGTCAGCATTTCCTCCGGCGGTCCGGGGTCGGCGATGGTCATCCCAGCTTCGGCCAACGCGGTCTGCACGTCGTCGGAGACGGGAACCCGCGCCTCGGTCAGCACGGCGGCAAGCGCGAACCAGTCGCGCTGGTCCAGCGTGCCGGCCTGGCCGAGGCTGATCAGCCGCTGCTGGTAGTCGGACAGCATCCGTGTTGCCCAGTCCCAGCCGCGATCCTGGCGATAGCGGACAAACTCCAGCTGCGATGACAACATTTCCAGAGACGCCGCGATGCGGTTTTCGCTGCGGACCTGGGCCCGCATCGCCTCAATCGCCAGGTCGGTCATTGCTGGCAGCAGCTGCGGCGTCATCTCCATCCAGGCGCGGTCTTCCGGGCGCATGTCCTGCTTGCGCCGGCGGGTGCGTTCGGTCAGCAGCGCGCGCAGCCGCTGACGTTCATCCCAGGTGACCTCCGGCGGTTCGGCGGGGTTATCGCCGGTCAGCGGCGACTCGCTGATCTCCGACAGGATTGCCATCATGTCCTGCAGTTCTTCGTCTGACGGGCCATCGCCTTCCATGTCGTCCAGCAGGTCTTCGACGGCCGTGGTGATGGCGTTGCGGGTGCCGTCGCGCTGGACGACCCGCGCATTGCGGAGGTTTTCCCGCTGGAACTGCCAGATGCCCTCGATCGCCGCCGAGAAAACGGGATGCCGAAGGGTGAGCCGGAAACCGTTCCGGTTGGCCAGGACGTCCAGCTGCCAGTCCAGGTCGCCGTCATCACCTTCGACCGTATCTTCGGCCAGAGGCGGATCGCCGCGTGGAGGGCCGGGGTCGTTGCTGGGCGGGGACCGGCGGGCGGGGTAGCGTTCCTTGTATTCTGCTTCGTTGTCCGGATCGAAAAAATAGTCTGCCAGGATGGCAGTCGCGAGTTCGATCAGCAGTTGGTCGACGTCATCCGGCTTGGCCAGCTGCTGTGTCGTCTCCCGCGGTTTCCTCGCCATCATTGACCCCCAGACCGAGAAGTGTCGCCAGTTCCGCCCGCAAGGCGGGGATGCCGTCGCCGGTTTCGCTGCTGGTGTGCAGCACACGGGGAAATGCAGCGGCATGACTCCGTGTCAGCTCATCGGCCTCATGCAGTTTGCGCGTCAGGGCTGGGCCCTTCAACCCGTCGGACTTGGTCAACACCAGCTGAAACGTCACCGCCGCGCGATCCAGCAGGTCCATGACATCGCGGTCGGCCTGCTTCAACTCGATACGGGCATCGAGGAGAAGCATGACACGGCGAAGCGACGGCCGGCCGCGCAAATAGTCGAACATCATGCCCTGCCAGTCGGCCTTGATTTCCTTCGATGCCCGGGCGTAGCCGTAGCCGGGCATGTCGACCAGGCTGACGATCCCGCCGAGATTGAAGAAATTCAACTGCCGTGTGCGGCCTGGCTCCGACGAGGTCCGCGCCAGCGCCTTGCGGCCGGTCAGCGCATTCAGCAGGGAGGATTTGCCGACATTGGACCGGCCCGCGAAGGCGATCTCCGGCCCGCTGAGCGGTGGCAACTGGTCGAGCTTCTGGGCGCCGTGAAAGAACTGGCACTCCGCGGCGAACAGCAGGCGGCCGGCTTCCAGCGCGGCTTCGGTCGGCGCGTCCGGATCGGCCAGGACCGGAGGCGCTGGCGCCACGGCGGTCAGGTTCGCGCCAGGGAGGGCTTGGCCAGCCGTGTCTTGCGCTGGATCAGCCACTGCTGCGCGACCGATAGCGTGTTGTTCCAGCTCCAGTAGATGATCAGGCCGGCCGGGAACTTCGCCATCATGAAGGTGAAGATGATCGGCATGAACTGGAACAGCCTGGCCTGCATCGGGTCTGGCGGCGGCGGGTTCATTTTCTGCTGCAGGAACATCGTGATGCCCATGATCAGCGGCCAGGCGCCGAGGTGAAGCAGGGGCACATAGAGCGCCGGGTTGAAGGGGATCAGCCCGAACAGGTTGAACACGTTGGTCGGATCGACCTGCGACAGATCGTGGATCCAGCCGAAGAACGGCGCCTGCCGCATCTCGATGGTCACGAAGATGACCTTGTAGAGCGAGAAGAACACCGGGATCTGCACGATCATCGGCAGGCAGCCGGAAGCCGGGTTCACTTTCTCCGTCTTGTACAGCATCATCATTTCCTGCTGCATCCGCTGCGGCTCGTCCTTGTACCGCTCCCGCAGCGCCGTCATTTTCGGCGCCAGCAGCTTCATCTTGCTCATGGAGCGGTAGGAGTAGTTGGCCAGCGGGAAGAACAGCACCTTGACGAAGACGGTGAACACCATGATCGCCAGGCCGAAATTGCCAAGCAGGCTGTTGAGGTAGTCGAGCGCGAAGAAGATCGGCTTGGTCAGGAAGTAGAACCAGCCGAAGTCCACCGCCTTGTCGAAGCTGGGGATGTTGTATTCGCTCTGGTAGCGGTCCAGCAGGTTGACGACCTTGGCGCCGGCGAAGGCGTGGGTGGTGTAGGTCGCCTCCCCGCCGGCCGGTACCACCTTTGGATCGGTCGTGACGTAGTCGACCTGATAATGGTCGCCCTGATCCTCGATATGGCGGAAGTTCAGCTTTGTCGGCTGGGTTTCGTCAGGGATGAGCGCGGTCAGCCAATATTTGTCGGTAATGCCGCCCCAGCCCCCGGTGGAGGTCGCGTCGAACGCGAGGCCGTCCTTCTTGTCGCCTTCCGTCTTCGCCTTCGCGTAGGTGGTTTCCTGCAAGGTGCCGTTGGTGACGCCAAGCAATCCCTCGAACAACACGTAGTAGCCGGAGACCTCAGGCTTGTAGTCGCGGCGGATGCGCGACCACGGGAACAGCGAGACGGGGTGGCCGGTGGCGTTCTTCACCGTCTGGTTGACGGTGAACATGTAGTCGTCGTCGATCTCCAGCGCGATCTGGAATGTCAGGCCGGCGCCGTTGTCCCAGGACAGGGTGACCGGCTTGCCGGGGCTGAGGGTGTCGGCCGAGGCGGTCCAGACCGTGTCGTTGTCAGGCAGCTTGATCGTGTCGTCGCCTGCCACTGTCCAGCCGTACTGTATGTAATAGGGCTGTGCCTGCGATCTTGGCTCGAGCAACCGGACATCAGGCGAGTTGGGCTCGATCGTCTCGCGGTACTGGGTGAGCGTCAGGTCGTCGATCCGGGCGCCGAGAAGGCTGATGGAGCCGGCGACGCGGGGGGCGGCGATTTTGACGCGGGGCACGTTGGCTGGGACGGCCGTCGAGGCGCCGCCGGCGGGCGCGGCCGCATTGCCGGCGCTTCCCTCAGCTGGCGTTGGCGTGCCGGTGTCGTGTTTGGTGAGTTCCGCAACCGGGCGCGGTGGCGGCTTCGGCAAATGCGGCGCCACGAAGTACTGGAAGCCCAGAAGGATCGCCAGGGAAACCGCGATCGCCGTAAACAGCCGCTTTTGATCCATCAGTGCCCCGTTTGCCCGTGTGCCGGGCGGTCTTCTGTCAGGCTGTCGCCATCCGGCGGGCTGTCGCCAGCCGAGCCATTTGCTCCTGGCACGGGATCGACCCCGCCCTCGTGCCATGGATTGCAGCGCAGGATACGCTTTGTCGCCATTGCCGATCCCTTGAGCGCACCGTGGATGCGCAAGGCGTCTATGGCGTATTCGCTGCAGCTTGGCCAAAACCGGCAATTCGCGCCGATGAAGGGCCGCAAGGTCCATTGATAGACCCGGACCGCGCCAATTCCGACCGAGGCAGCCGGAGTTGTCATACCACCCCAACCCGGTCCATGGCACGCCGGATATCGGCCTGGAGTGCCCGAAAATCGCGTTTGCGCGTGCTGTCGCGTCCGATCAGCACAAGGTCCACGCCACGGATCGGCTGTTCCTTCAGCAGCAACCGCATGGCTTCCTTCAGCCGGCGCCGGGTGCGGTTTCGCACAACCGCGTTACCGACTTTCTTGGTTACGGTGAACCCAAGCCGGACCGGCGCATCGTCCCGGCGCGGCAGAGCCTGCAGCACAACCCCGCCGACCGCGGCCTTCTTGCCGGATGCCGCGGCGCGCAGGAACTCTGCCCGCTGTTTCAGGCGGTCCGGCTTGCCGTCGAACCGGTCCGAAGCGAGGGGCTGGGCAGGGAAAGGGGTCAGGGCTGGCATGATGCGCACACCAGCGCTCGCGCGTCCGCGATCAGGCGGACAGGCGCTTGCGGCCCTTGGCGCGGCGGTTTGCCAGAACCTTGCGGCCGCCCACGGTCTCCATCCGGGCGCGGAAGCCGTGCCGACGCTTGCGGACCAGTTTGGACGGTTGATACGTGCGCTTCACGGCTACTCTCCGAATACCTTTGCGGCCCGGTTGCTGGCGGCCGGGCCATGTCATGCTGTGTCGCGGGTGCGCCTGGAAAGCGACCCGTCGGGAGCGGCGGCTTATAAGGGCGCGGTTTCGGGGCGTCAATCATTGAGCGAGGGTTCGTGGCACGGCGGAGTGGGATTTGGGGTGGCGCCGGCGGAAACGAAGGACGCCTGCCGCCGAGGACGACGAAAGCAGGCCCTGAGGGTGCACATTGCGGCCAGGGCGAGGGCGCGGGTGGAAGTGCATTTGGCACTAACCCTTGGGGGGGATCACTCGCTAGATTGGCGGGCGGACGGAGGAACAACTGGTGCCGGATGACTGAGATCGGCGAGCATACGTGGCCGGACGACCTGAACCCGGCGACAATGACCGCAACAGACAGTGACGGTCTTGCGCTGCTGCGCTGCCCGCAGTGCGGCGCCCGCCTGCTGCGTCTTCCTGAAGGCGGGATCGCCTGTGAGGCCTGCGATACCGCCGTTGCGACGAGCGACGGTATCGTTGATTTCGTCGCCGGTGCGTCGGGTACCGAGCTGGATAACATCGATTACGACGCGTTTTATCGCATCAGTCCGGAAGCGGCGCTCAATCTGTACGGCGTGATCAGGGCTTCGGCCGGTCCGTTGTGGCCACCTCATCTGGGCGACGCGTTGGAGATCGGGTGCGGCACCGGTGGATTTACCATGGCGGTGCTGCGCGAATGTCCGGCCGATCGGGTTGTGCTGACCGATATTTCACTCAAAATGGTGCGGCTGTGCCGGGAGCGTCTCGCGCGGACCGGCGGCCTGCGGGCGGAGGACATGACCTTCGTCACCTACAGCGGAACCGAATCCTGTTTCGCACCCGGCGCGTTCGATACCTGCTACGGTACGGCGGTGCTGCATCACGTGACCGACGTGCCTCGCATCCTGGGCGATGTCCAACGGCTTTTGAAGCCGCATGGCCGGGCGTTTTTCATGGAGCCCAATCTTCCGTTTCACCGGGCGCTGACATTGACCCTGGCGAGCATCCTCGACGACTGGGTCCGCAACGAAACCGTTCCGGAGCCGGATATCAGCCGGATGCTGAACTGGATGGGTGAGGTTCATTGCAACATCGTCAACAGCGGCGATACCGAGGTGCTGTCGGAGCGGGAGGACAAGCATCTGTTCGTCGGCGGCGCGTTCGAAGCAATGGCCGAGGCGGCGGGGTTCCAGCTGGCTCATGCCCTGCCGTGCGGCCCCGATCCGACCGGCGTCCATACCATCGGTATCTATCTCGCTCAGTGCGGGGTCAGCGACTATGCGATGGATCGGCTGAAGAAAGTGTGGCCGGCGGCGCAGGCGGCCTGTTTCGCTGACCTGAAACCGCAAGATCGTGCGCCGAGCTACCTGTTCTGGCTGGAGAAGGTCGCTCGGAGGCGTGCGGTGCGGCGGGTGGTCACCGATGCCGTGGGCGCGGAAGTAGCCGGTGGGAGCCAGCCATTCCGGTTATGGCTGCGGCTTGCGCGCGATCCGGCGAACGAGGCGGCCGGTCTGCTCGCGGACGGTTGGTGCGTCGCGGTGGATCGGGTGAAGTCCGTTCAGATCAATGCCGGCGGGGGGCGGACGCGTATTCCAATCTGGCTGCCGCGGCCGGATGTTCACCTGGGGATCAATGCTGCCGGTGGCTACCCTGCGCTGCATGCGCTTTGTTCAGGCTTCGAAGGCCGTGTCTTGCTGGGGGCTGCCAAGGGCATGCCTGTTCAGGTCAAAGTCGATCTGGTGACCGCCGATGACCGCATCGTGCCTGTCGGGACCGCTATGCTGACAGCAAGCGATTGCGTTGCGATGATCGAAGTCTAGGGGTTCGCGGCTTCTGCGGGAAGGGTAACCGGTCATGGATGAGTATGCGGCACGCGGGTACGGCGGGTCCTCGGTGGGTTTCGGGGAGCGGATCGGGATCGCGGTGGTCGACTTCCAGCTTGGGTTCACGGATGCGCGTTTTCCGCTGGGCGGTGCGGCTTTGACCGACCGGGCCGTCGGCAACACCGCGACGCTGCTGGCGGCGGCCCGAGCGGCGCGGTTGCCGGTGGTGAGTTGCTATACGGCGTATGCGGGCGGGGACGCGCCGCACTGGAAGGTGCCGCCGGTGCTGGAGGGGCTGCGCATCGGGTCGGAGCAGGTCCGGCTGGACCCGCGGATCGAGGACAGGGCGTATGATTTGTCCTGTGCAAGACGGCGCCGTCGATCTTCTTTCAGACCGCGGCGGCACCGATCTTTGTGCGCAACAAGGTGGATACGGTCATCGTGACGGGCTGCACGACGTCAGGCTGCGTGCGGGCGAGCGTGATCGATGCGTTCAGCTTCGGCTTCCGGGTGATCGTGCCGGAGGATTGCGTGGGCGACGTGGCGGAGGGGCCGCATTTTTCGAATTTGCAGGATGTCGGGCGGCGCTATGCGGATGTGGTCGATCTGCGGACGTGCCTGGATCACATCGCGGGGTTGGGGCGGCGGAACGCGGAGTGAACCGTCCGGCGCCTGGTTTGTGGTGTGTTCCACGGTAACGCGCGCGGTACGTTGTAACGGGAGCGTTCGCGAAGCAATATTGGCCTGAGAAAGACGTCTCAGGGAGCGTTCAATGACCGGACCCGCGCCGAGCTATGCGCATGGTGCCTCTGACCTGCCGATGATCGGCGAGACGATCGGGCAACGGTTCGACCGTACGGTCGCGCGGTGGGGTGACCGGCCGGGGCTGATCGTCCGTCAGCAGGGTCTCCGATGGACCTGGGCGCAACTGGCCGAGAAGGTGGATGCCTTCGCTGCCGGCCTGATTGCGCTGGGGCTGCAGCCGGGTGACCGGATCGGCATCTGGTCGCCCAACAACGCCGAATGGGTGGTCACGCAGTTCGCAACCGCCAAGGCCGGGCTGATCCTGGTCAATATCAACCCGGCTTACCGGCTGTCCGAACTTGAGTACGCGCTCAACAAGGTCGGCTGCAAGGCGCTGGTAACGGCCACACGGTTCAAGACCAGCGACTATATCGGCATGATCAACACGCTGGCGCCGGAACTGGCGGTCAGCCGGCCGGGCGAGCTTCACTGCCCGAAATTGCCGTCGCTGAAGTCGGTGATCCAGATCGGCGGCGACGACTCCGGAACCTTTGCGTTCGAAAAGATCGCGCATCTGGGGCGGGAGGAACATCGACAGCGGCTGAAGGAGCTTGCGCCGCTGCTGCAGTTCGATGAGCCGATCAACATTCAGTTCACCTCCGGCACGACAGGCCAGCCGAAGGGTGCGACGCTGACGCACCACAATATTCTCAACAACGGCTACTTCATTGCCGAGTTGATGCGTTACACGGAACAGGATGCGGTCTGCATTCCGGTGCCGATGTATCACTGCTTCGGCATGGTGATCGGCGTGCTGGCGTGCCTGACGCATGGGTCGGCGATCGTCTTCCCCGGCGAGGGGTTCGATCCGCTGGCGACGTTGCAGACGGTGGCGGAGGAACGGTGCACCTCGCTGTACGGTGTGCCGACCATGTTCATTGCGGAGCTGGATCACCCGGAATTTGCAACGTTCGATCTGTCCAGCCTGCGGACCGGCATGATGGCAGGGGCCCCTTGTCCGGTGGAGGTGATGCGCCGCTGCATCCGCGACATGCACCTGAGCGAGATTACGATTGGTTATGGCATGACAGAGACCAGCCCGGTCAGCACGCAGACCCGGATCGGGGATGCGCTGGACAAACAGGTTTCCACGGTGGGCCGGGCGCATCCGCATGTGGAGATCAAGATCGTGGATGCGGAGGGGCGGATCGTGCCGCGCGGCGTGACCGGGGAGTTCTGCACGCGAGGCTATTCCGTGATGCTGGGTTACTGGGACGATCCGGAGAAGACCGCCGAGGCGATCGACAAAGCCGGCTGGATGCACACCGGCGACCTCGCGACGATGGATGAGGATGGTTATTGCGCCATCGTCGGGCGGATCAAGGACATGGTCATTCGCGGCGGGGAGAACATCTATCCTCGCGAGGTCGAGGAATTTCTTTACACGCATCCGGCCATAGTCGATGTGCAGGTATTCGGCGTTCCGGACCAGCGGTTCGGTGAGGAACTGTGTGCCTGGGTGAAGTTGCGGCCCGGCGAAGTGCTGACCGAGGAGGACGTGAAAGCGTACTGCAAGGGCAACATCGCGCACTACAAGATCCCTCGCTACGTTCGCTTCGTCGATGAGTTCCCGATGACGGTCACCGGCAAGATGCAAAAGTTCCTGATGCGTGCGAAGATGGCCGAGGAACTGGCTTGAGCCGCATCATCTTGCCGTCTCCGCACCTGCGGCGCCTCGACTTATGATGCTGAACCGGGGGAAACGAACATGCGCTGGGCTCGATTTGATCAGAATGGGTCACCTTGTTACGCGGTGATCGAGGGCGATACCGTCATTCCGGTGCGGGGATCGCCGTTCGAGGCGTGGGAACGGACCAGCCAGCGCCTGAAACTGGCGGATGTGAAGCTGCTGGTGCCGGTCATTCCACAGACGTTCTATGCGGCGGGGATGAATTACGCGGAGCATGTGCGGGAGGTCGCGGAGAAGGTCGGCCAGAAGCCGGCCCTGCCGACTCAGGCCGATATCGGGTATCGGGCGAACAACGCGCTGATCGCGCAAGGCGAAACGATCGTGATCCCGGCGGATGCGACCGATCAGGTGCAGTACCAGGGCGAACTGGTCGTGGTGATCGGCCGCAAATGCAAGAACCTGACGCGGGAAAATGCCCTGTCGGCGGTGCTGGGCTACACCATCGGCAACGACGTCAGCGAGCGGACCTGGCAGAAGGCCGACCGCACGATGTGGCGGTCGAAGAACACCGATACGTTCAAGCCGATGGGACCGTGGATCGAGACGGATGTGAAACTGGAAGACCTGGTCACGACGATCCGGCTGAACGGCGAGAAGATCATTGCGTTTCCGACAAATCACATGATCTTCGGCGTGGTCGATTACCTGGTGAACATGACCACCTGCCTGACGCTGTATCCCGGCGACGTGGTGTGGATGGGCACCGAGGGGGCCACGCTGAACATGAAGCACGGCGACCGGATCGAGGTCGAGATCAGCGGGATTGGGACGCTCAGCAATCCGGTGGTGCGCGAGGGCGTGTGACCCCTCGGTTCATGGAGGTGGCAGCAGAGTCTTCCGCTGCATGATCGCGAACCACTTCTGAAACATCAGTTCCGTGTCCATCGTTTCGGTAAACCCGGCCTGCATGATCTTGATCGTCGAGACGATCGACGGCGGTCCCGATTCGGTCTGTCCGTATCGCATCTGGTAGTCGGCATACTCCAGCGACAGGCCGACGAAATCCGCGAGGGCGGGGGCGGTCAGTCCGAACCGCCGCCGAGCGCGATCCCAGTCGGCGGCGGTGATCGACTGCAGGCGGAACGGTTCGGCGGGGCCGGGGCGCATGCCGACAGCCATTGCGATGGCGGGCCAGATGTTGGGCCAGGTGAAGACGTCGCCGTTGGTGACATTGAAGGTTTCGTTGCGGGCGGCGTCGGCATCGCCGGCCCAGGCGATGGCGCGCGCCAGTACGTCGGCATCGACGGCCTGGCTGACGCGTTCGGCGCCTCCGGGGTAGGGCAGGGTGTTGCCGCGCTCACGCATCAGCGCGGCATGGACGCCCAGCGCAGGGATCAGGTTCATGGCGCCGCCGATTGCCTCGCCGACGATAAGGACCGGGCGCAGGATGGTGAAATGCCAGTCGCGGCCGGCCTGGGCAGCGCGGAGATAATCTTCCTGCGCCCAGTAGAAATTCGGTTGTTCGCGCATCTCGGAGCGGCCCTCGCGCGCGGGAACGCGCATCGGGCGGACATGCACGCCGTAGGCCTTGGTGCCCTGCAGCAGGGTCACATGGCGCAGCCCGGGTGCGGCCCGCATCAGCGGATCCAGCAGGTTGCGCAGCATCCGGTCGTTGGTGGCGATCTGCTCGTCGTTGCGCCAGCCTTCGACCAATCCCGGTAGTTCGAAAAGGGCGGCGTAGACCAGGTGGGTGACGTCGCGCAGGTGGCTGGCGGCATCGCGGCAGGCCGTCGCGTTCGTCAGGTCGAGCGCGAGGTGACGTCCGGTGAAGCCGGGCGGTGGGCGGCGTGACACCGCGATGAGGTCGGCATCGGCGACGTCAACGAAATGCTTGTGCACGGCAAAGCCAACCAGACCCGTCGCGCCGGCCACCAAAACTGTCTTCCCAGGCATGTCGCTGTTCCCCCCTCGGAGTGCGACATTACGATTTGTCCCGGTGGCTGGCTATGCGACCTTGTCAGCGGCATAGGCCTTCCGGTCGCCCATGGGCTTCGGCTGGCCGACAGTGGAATCCGCTTTGGTCTGCAGTTCCGATTGTGCATTGATCACCGCACCCAGCAGCGCAACGAAAGACGACAGATAGAGCCACGTCAGCAAAACGACGACGCCGCCGAGGGAGCCGTAAGTTTTATCGTAGCTGTTGAAATGGGATACGTAGACGGAGAAGCCGACTGAACCCAGGAGCCACAGCACGGTCGCGGTGATGGCGCCCGGTGACACCCATCGCCACTGTGGCGGATGCCGATCAGGGGCAAAGCGATAAAGCACCGCCAGCGCCGTCAACACGACAGTAATCAGCAGCGGCCATTCCAGCAGCAGGATGAGCCATTTCGCGACCATCCCTAGTCCGACGAACTGGATCGCTGCGGGAAGCACCCCAACCAGAGCGATGATCATCGTCCCGCCGATCAGTCCTGCAATCGTCAGGCCGATAGCAATGGCGTTGAGCTTGAAGAATCCGCGGGTCTCCTTCTGATCATACGCGATATCGAAGGCGTTGATCAGGCCGCTCATGCCGCGCGAGGCGGTCCAGAGCGCGAAAACCAGCGCGATGCCGGCGCTGATGCTGAGCGAGCCGCTGGAGGCGGTTACCAGGCTGTGCAACTCGTCGGCGATCATCTTGGCACTTTCGGATGGCAGGACCGTCGAAAGCGTGGCCACCTGCTGTTCGACCTGGGACGGGTTGAACAACAGGCCATAGATCGACACCAGGGCGGCCATCGCCGGGAACAGCGCCAGCAGCACCGCATAGGTCACCCCGCCGGCAACGAGGAAGATGCTGTTGTCGGATATCTCGCCCCAGGTTCGAACCAGGATATCCTTCCACCCCCGCATCGGGATCTGATGCGGGCTGCTGGCGGACCGGCCGCGATCTTCGTCGCCGGGCGCTGTTGACGGATCGCCGGAGCGCGCAGGCGTTATGACCGCAACATCGCGTTTCAGCTGATCAAGACGGGAGGAAGTACTCATGTCGGGTCACCCTCGTTCAGGAAGGCTGAACGACGCGCTGCCGTCTGGGTTTCGTGCCGTGCGGTGGATTAACCGGACGCTAGCCGGCGAGTTTCCAGGCGTTGCGTTCCGGGATGGGCAGGCCGAGGTTCTCGCGCAGCGTCGCGCCGGTGTATCCGGTGCGGTACAGACCGCGGCGCTGCAGTTCGGGCACGACGAACCTGACAAAGTCCTCGAACGTGCCGGGCATGTGGGTGCCGGCAACGACGAAGCCGTCGCAGGCGCGTTCCTCGAACCATTTTTCCAGGTGGTCGGCCACTTCCCTGGCACTGCCGACGACGGCCTCTCGCGGGCGACCGCGGCGGGTGACTTCCAGGAAGTCGCGGACCGTCGGATTGCGGCCGGTGACCTTCATCACGCGGTCGCGCATGGCCTGCATCCCGGACATGCCTTCAAGTTCGGCGGGGGTGAATGCCTCGTCCAGGGCCTTGGTTTTGAAGTCGAAGTTCAACGCCTCGGACAGCAGGGACAGGCCGTCGACCTCGCGATACAGCGAGTTGATCAGCGCCATCTTGTCTTCGGCCTCCGACCGGGTCTCGGCGACCACCGGGTAGGCGATGGTGTTGACCGTGACCGTGTCGGGGTCGCGGCCGAGCCTGGCGATCTCGGCCTTGAAGTCGGCGTACTGGCGCTTGCCGTCTTCAAGGTCCGGGTAGGCGACGAACACCGTCTCTGCCCAGCGCGCGGAGAACACCTTGCCGCGGTTGCTGGCACCGGCCTGGATCACCACGGGATGGCCTTGCGGCGAGCGTGGCACGGTGAAGGTGCCGGCAGAGTTCAGGAACTTTCCGCGGTATTCCAGCCGGTGGACTTTATTGGGATCGGCGAACAAGCCGGTCTTCTTGTCGACGATCAATGCGCCGTCTTCCCAGCCGTCCCAGCAACTGAGGACGATTTCCATGAACTCGTCGGCGCGGTCGTAGCGTTCGTCGTGCGCCATGTGGACCTCGCGGCCCATATTATGGGCTTCACCGTCATTGACGGATGTCACGACATTCCACGCCGCGCGGCCGCCCAGCATGTGATCCACGGTCTGGAAGCGGCGCGCGACATCGAACGGCTCGTAGTACGTGGTGGAGGCGGTGGACCCGACGCCGAGGTATTTCGTGCCGAAGCCCATGGCCATCATGGTGGCGACGGGGTCGATCTTCACGACGCGGACGCCGTTGGCCACGACCTCGGCCGGGTTGCCGCCGTAGATGTCGGGCATCGCGAGGCGGTCGTCGAAGAAGGCGAGGTGGAATTTTCCTTCTTCGAGCACCTGGCCGATCTTTTGGTAGTAGGCGGCGGTGGTGAAGTCGCTGCGGGCATCCGGGTGACGCCAGGCGCTGGCGAGCGTGGTGCAGTTCTGCGCCTGCAGGAAACCCACCATGACCATCTGCCGCATCGTTCGCCTCCGTTTCCGTCCGTGAGCGTTAGTTTGGACCCAACCGCCACGATGTCCAAGCGGTCCGAGTGCAATCATACCGGCATCGGGCCGATGACCTTCGGGTGGTCCAGGCGAATGGCCCGATTCTTGTATGCAATACAAGTATATCGACGGGAGTGCCGGCCATCGATACGCAAGCGGAGATCAACGATCAGCGGGCGGCGACGGAGCTTCACCATGGGGGCGGCCTCGGCTTTCTGGCGCTCACCGCCCTCGGCGTTGTGTTCGGCGACATCGGCACGAGCCCTTTATACGCGCTGTCGATCGCGCTGAACGCCACCGGCCATCCTGTGCCGGCGCCGGCTGATGTCAGGGGCGTCATTTCGCTCATTTTCTGGGCGCTGATGCTGATGGTGTCGCTGAAATATGTCCAACTGGTGTTGCGCGCCGATAACGACGGGGAGGGCGGCATCCTGGCGCTGCTGTCGCTGGTCGAGGGCAGCCGTCTGGCGAGCGGGCTGCGGCTGACGGTGCCGGTCATCCTGGGTATCATGGGTGCCTCGCTGCTGTATGGCGACGGGGTGATCACGCCGGCGATTTCGGTGCTGTCGGCGATGGAGGGGCTGAAGCTCGCGGCACCTGGGTTCCAGTTGTTCATCATTCCGGTGACGCTGGCGATCCTGGTCGTGCTGTTCTCGATACAGCGCCATGGGACTCACAGCATCGGCCGGCTGTTCGGGCCGGTGATGGTCGTCTGGTTCCTCGCGATCGGCGTGCTGGGTGTCGTCAATATCGCCGCCGCGCCCGGGATCGTGACGGCGTTGAACCCGTTGGCGGCGATGCCGGTGCTGACGGAAAGCCCGGCCGTGGCGGCGGCGGTGTTCGGGTCGATCTTCCTGGCGCTGACCGGCGGCGAGGCATTGTATGCCGATATGGGTCATGTGGGGGCTCCGGCGATCCGGCTGGCCTGGTACGCGCTGGTGCTGCCGGCGCTGGTGCTGAACTACCTGGGGCAGGGCGCGGTGCTGCTGGTGGATCCCTCGGCGGCGGACAGCCCGTTCTATCACCTGTCGCCGGGCTGGGGCCTGGTTCCGCTGATTTTCCTGGCCGCGGCGGCGACAGTGATCGCCTCGCAGGCGCTAATCTCGGGCGTGTTTTCGTTGACGCGGCAGGCGATGCAACTGGGGTTCTGTCCGCGGGTCGATATCGTGCCGACGTCCAGCGAGGAGATCGGGCAGATCTATGTGCCTGTCGCGAACTGGATGCTGATGGTCGGCACGCTGCTGATCGTGTTGATGTTCAAGACGTCGGATGCGCTGGGGGCGGCGTACGGCGTGGCGGTGTCGGGGACGATGCTGGCCACGACGGTGCTGCTGTTCTACCTGATCAGGCGGCGCTGGCACTGGAAGCTGCGTTCGGCGGTGCCGTTGATCGCGATGTTCGCGGTGATCGATCTGGCGTTCCTGGCGGCCAATTCGCTGAAGATTTTCGACGGAGGCTGGCTGCCGCTGACGATTGGCGTGGCGATCGCGGGTGTGATCCTGTGCTGGCGGCGCGGGGCGCATGCGGTGCAGCGGCGGCTGCAGGCGATGTCGATGCCGGTTGAGGAGTTTCTGGATTACGCCGATGCGACGGTTATCGGACGGGCGCCTGGGGTGGCGGTGTGGCTGACGAAATTGCAGAACGGGATTTCGCCGATGTTGCTGCATCAGGTGCGCCATCAGGCGGTCCTGCACCGGACGGTGGTGTTGATGACGTATACGTCGGACCGGCGGCCCCGGGTGCCGTTCGACCAGCGGCATAAGCTGCGGCGAATGGGGCATGGATTTTACCATATCACTGTTCGGTTGGGGTTCATGCAGCGTCCCAATATTCCCCTGACGCTGGAGAATTGCTCGTTACTGGGGTTCGATGCGGATCTGGAGGACGTGCATTACTTTATCGGGCACGAAACGGTGATCCGCCGGACCGAGGGGTCGGGAATAGGGCCTGTGGCGTTCGCGGTGTTCGCGTTTCTGTCGAAGATTGCCAGCCGGGCGCCGGACTTTTTCCAGATTCCGCCGGATCGGTTGTCGGAAGTGGGGTTTCGGGTGGAAATTTGAGGGGCGCGATCTGCCTGGATACCAGCACCGATATTACTGCTGCCAGGACTTTGATCGTTCGGACGTCAGGCGTCAGATCCACGCTTTGCGAGCACATCCATCAAGCGATCGACAGCAATGAATGAGCCCGGGTTATCCGCCCAGAGTTCGTTCAGTGACACGGGACATATCGTGTCTGGCAATGCACTGGTGGAGAACATTGCGCCAAAGCCGGTCAGGATCGCCGCGCGGACGTCGTCTTGATCGGTGAAGCTGTCGAAGGCGGCAATGACCTCCTCGCGGAACGCGGTGTTCTGAGTGTTCACCGGAGGTGGGTTCATGACAACCGTGGCGACGAATTCCTCAACGGTGATCCACAGCATGCCCGCAATGCCGGTTTCTCCCACTTTGGCGGCGCCTGTGCCATAGGTGCGTGACACGGTCCAGCGAACCAGCCGGGAGGAATTGCCATGTCGATCTATGACCAGAACCTGGACCGCACGCCAGCGAACTACGTGCCGCTGTCACCGGTCTCGTTCCTGACGCGTGCGGCGCGGATCTATCCGAATCGCACCGCGGTCATCCATGGCGAGAGGCGGTTCACCTATGCGCAGTTCCTGGAGCGGAGCCGGCGGCTGGCCTCGGCCCTGGCGCGGGCCGGGGTGGGGAAGGGCGATACGGTGGCGATCATGGCGCCGAACACGCCGCAGATGCTGGAGGCGCATTATGCCGTGCCGATGCTGGGCGCGGTGCTGTGCAGCATCAACATCCGGCTGGACGCGGCGGCGATCGGCTTCATCTTGCGCCATTCGGAATCCAAGGTGGTGCTGACAGATACCGAGTTCGCCGCGGTCATGGCGCCGGCGGTGAAGGACGGGAGGCTGTTTGTGGTGGACATCGACGATGCCGGTGGCAGGCGCATCGGTTCGGTGGAGTATGAGGATTTCATTGCGGCTGGCGATCCCGCGCATCCGGTGCTGCTGCCCGACGATGAATGGCAGGCAATCGCGCTGAACTATACCTCGGGCACTACCGGCAATCCGAAGGGCGTCGTCGCGCATCACCGTGGCGCCTATCTGAATGCCTGCGCGAATGCTCTGACGTTCGGGCTGTCTCCGCAGAGCGTCTATCTGTGGACGCTGCCGATGTTCCACTGCAACGGCTGGACCTACACCTGGGCGGTGACGCTGGCCGGTGGGACGCATGTCTGCCTACGGCGGGTCGAGCCGGCGTTGATTTTTGTGGCGATTGCCGAACATGGCGTAACCCATATGTGCGGCGCGCCGGTGGTGCTGTCGATGCTGATCCACGCGCCGGCGGCGGTGCAGCGGCGTTCGGCGCAGCCGGTGAAGATCGCGACCGGCGGCGCGGCGCCGCCGTCCACCGTCATCACCCAGATGGAGGCGATGGGGTTTGCCGTTACTCATTTGTATGGGCTGACCGAGAGCTATGGGCCGTCTACTGTTTGTCTGTGGCAGCCTGGCCTGGACGACATGCCGATCGAGGAGAAATCAGCCTTCATGGCGCGGCAGGGCGTCAACACCCCGATGCTGGAAGAAGCCGCGGTGCTTAATCCGTCCACCCTTGCGGCGATGCCGGCGGATGGCGCGACGATGGGCGAACTGATGTTGCGCGGGAACACCGTGATGAAGGGATATCTGAAGAACGCCGCGGCGACTCAGGAGGCGTTCGCCGGCGGCTGGTTCCATACCGGCGACCTCGCGGTGATGCACCCCGATGGTTATGTGGAGATCAAGGACCGAGCGAAGGATATTATTATCAGTGGCGGGGAGAATATTTCGTCGCTGGAGGTCGAAGAAGTCCTGTACAAGCATCCGTCGATCATGGAAGCCGCTGTCGTTGCCAGACCGGACGAAAAATGGGGCGAGACGCCGCAGGCGTTTGTCACCTTGAAACCGGGCGTGGAACCGCTGACGCCTGAGGCGGTGATAGCCTGGTGCCGGCAGCATCTGGCGCACTACAAATGCCCACGTTACGTTTCGTTTGGAATACTGCCGAAGACCTCCACCGGGAAAATTCAGAAATTCGATTTGCGAGAGAAAGCGCGCGACCATGCCGATGGATGATTTGCATTGACGCGCGACCTATGAGCGAAACGATACGCAAACCGCTTGCGGTGCAGTACATGCCGGGCGACGTGCCGCCATTCTGGGTGGTGGTCGGCAATGCGTTCCAGTACATCGCGGTTGTCTCCAGCTTCCTCATCTACCCGCTGATCATGGCTCGGGCGGGCCATCTGACGGCTGCCGAGGCTGACAACATGCAGGCGTGGGCGATGCTGGTGCTGGCCCTGGGCACCACGCTGCAGGCGTTGCCGAAAGGGCCGATCGGCAGTGGCTATCTGGCGCCAAGCGTGATGACGGCAATCTTCCTTGGCCCATCGCTGGAGGCCGTGCGGGTGGGCGGTCTGGCGCTGCTGTCGGGGATGACAATCTTCGGCGGTCTGGTGCAAGTGGCGCTGTCGCAGTGCCTGAACCGGATGCGGGCACTGCTGCCGCCTGAACTGGCCGGCGTCGTGGTTTTTCTGGTTGGCATTTCGAACGGCGTTATCGGACTGCGTTATCTGCTGGTGCCGACATCCGGGATGATTCCCGGGCCGACGCACTGGATCGTAGCGGCGGTCACATTGGGCGTGATGGCCGGGACGAATGTCTGGAGCAAGGGCGTTATCGGCCTGTCGTGCGGCCTGATCGGAACGGTGGTCGGCTATCTTGTCGCTATCCCGCTTGGCGTTCTGCCCTGGGCGAGCCTGGTCGAGATGACCCGGCTGCCGCTGCTATCCGCGCCCGGTACGGCGCAGATCGGGTGGTCCTTCAGCCCGGCGCTGATCCTGCCGTTCATGATCGCCTCCCTGGCCAACGGCCTTAAGGGCGCGGCGTTGCTGACAGCCAGTCAGCGCATGCTGGACGACGACTGGAAGCGGCCGGACATGAAGCCGATCAGCCGCGGCGTGCTTGCCGACGGGCTGACCGTCGTGGCGGCCGGTGTTTGTTCGGTGTTTGCCGTTAATGTCAGCGCGTCCTCCGTCGGGTTGACGGCGGCGACCGGTGTGGCCAGCCGGCGTGTCGCCTATGCCACCAGCGCGATCTTCGTGGCTATGGCGTTCCTGCCGATGTTCACCCGTTTTCTGGTGCTCGCACCCGATCCCGTGGTTGGCGCGACCTTGCTGTTTTCAAGCTGCACCATCCTGAAGAGCGGCATGGAGGTGATCGCCGCGCGTCTGTACAACTCACGCAAGACGCTGGTGGTCGGGCTGTCGATCATGGCCGGCATAGCGGTGGAGGCGTTCCCGGCGGCGTTCACGGAAATGCCGAAATGGATCCACCCGGTGACCGTGTCGGCGCTGGTATTCGGTACCGCGGTGGGTTTCATCCTCAATCTGTGTTTTCGCATCGGCCGGCGGCAACGCACCACGATCTCGGTGGACCCGCTGTCGCCAGACCTGCCGGGGCTGGTGCAATTCGTGGAGACCTGCGGCGCGGGCTGGGGTGCGAGACGGGACGTCGTGTCCAAGGCTGAATGGGCGGTGCAGGAACTGGTTGGCGCGATCGTGCACTACTGCAATCCCCGCGGCCCGATGAGCCTGTCCGCAAGCTTCGACGAATTCAATCTGGACCTGGAGCTTCGCTATGCCGGCGATGTTCTGCCGATGGTTGAAGCGAGGCCCACGCCTGACGAGATCGCTGACCATGACGACGGCGTTCAGAGGCTGGCCGCGTATCTGCTGCGTCGCTATGCCTCGCGCATGACGAGCGGGATCCGGGAGGGTAATCCTGTTGTTCGGCTGCACTTCGATCATTGACTTCACGCTCCTCCAACCGAGTTCGGCCATCAACGAGCCCCGCAGCGCACGTCAACCTCGACACGGCGGCTAGCAAAATCGGATTCTGGACCCAGCTGATCGCGGTTTTCGATCGTTGCGGTCGTAACCGTGCCGCGGTCGAATCCACTAGAGATCAGCGCACTCGCGACGGCATCGGCGCGTTGTGCGGCTAACCGCTCATTGAGTGCGCGCTTCCGGGCCGGTCTGTGAATGGGACGACCGTGGTCTTGCACTCGCTATGTCGCTCCACGCTGGCAGCGAACCTGGTCAAGGCGTCACGCTGTCGACGGTCCAGCGCAGACTGGCCGGAGTCAAAGTAGACGGCAGTCTGCAACTCGATTCCGGACGCTGAAGGGGGCGGTAGGACGATTTGCGGTGCCGGCTGTTTTGCAGGCTCCTTCTCGTTAACGTCCTTTCGGTCACGGCCGAAGATATGATCAGCGGCGTTATCGGCGATATGCTTGGCGAACTCCTTCATGAATTCCGCCCTGAATTCCCCCAACGCGGATGCTGCCTCAGGGCTCAGCTCCGGCGGCAGACCGCCGCTGACGTCCAGCCACTGTGATAGCGGCGCAACTGACGGGCTTCCTGGTGTAGCTGGGCTTGCGGTCGGCGGAGGATGATTCTGTGTCGCTCGTCTAACGATATCAAGCGCCAGCGCGGAACTCGCGCAGATTCCATCACCTTGCCCGGCTGGAACAAGTTTACGCCAGTCGACGATCTGATTCTCGGCAATCGGAACCAGCGTGCAGGCACCCGTGGCCTCCGACGGTCGCGCCAGAAACCCGCTGGCGTCCTCGACGCGACGGACCGCGATCCGTAGATCGTCGACGGTGATCTTGTGATATCCGGGCAAGGGATGTGTCGTGACTACAACCAGCCGGATCGGCGCCGCATTCTTATTCCGTTGGGCTAACCATACGTTGGCACCGGCAAGGAGAAGGATAATCGTCGCGCCAGCGTACCACAATGTTCGCGACATGACGGACTATTGGGCGTCTTCGACCGGTTTGTCCTGCCAGCGAAAGTTCATGATCATGTTGTCTGGCGCTCCATAGACGATCGCCTGGCTTGCCTGTCGCCACAGGTCCCACTCCTCCGCCAAGGTGGCGGGCTTCTTCAAGCCCAGAGCTGCGAGCAGCTCGTGTCTGTACAGGTCGCAACCTGCGCGCAGCGCACTGCCAAGCGCGTTCGCGGCTGTGATGGACAGGCGATATAGCGCAAGCGCCATACCGCCCGCCGCGGCGACGATGAAGCCCACCGGCAAGAGCCAACTCCAGTCTTTGAAAAGCCAAGGTCCGATGAAGACGGCCAGCATAGCCAACAACATTAACAGGCTCGCAAGAGCCAACAGAAAATCAAGAATGTTGCGCTGGTTTTGTATATCCTCCTGGAGATCGCTCTTCATCACATGCTCCAGATGCGGCCAGAAGACCCACCCCTCCATTCGGTAGCGCTTGTAGGCGTAATGATCCAGTGCCGCCAGACAGTTTCCCAGACGAGTAGCTCTGAGAATTGGCGGCGACGCAAATTTAAATGCGTAGTCGGCGGCAAGCGTCTGCAATTCCAGATTCTCACCCCGTTCCGCATTGCGCGCAAAGACGGCCAGGTCCACCGCCAGGTCCTCCAGGCTGGTGTCCTTCGTCCTTTCAAAGGCAGACCGGAGATCACTGCATATTCGATCGAATTCGCGTTTCGTGTCGGCCGGGCTTTGCGTTGCGGCATCAGCCGCTAATCTATCTACAGCCGCCCGCAACGCCGCTCGTTCCGCCGGCGGCACTGGCGTCGGTCGCCGCTCTGTACGAACCAGTGAGAGAATGAAAGCGAAGCCTCTCCTGGCGGGCTCGTCCGATATTGTAACGACAGCGTCCTCGGCATTGGTCCATGTACCGGTTGCGGCGCGATCCGGATCCAGCGTATCGCGTCGCTTTCGCTCGAAGGCGATGAGCCACGGCGCCGCCGCCCCACCGGACCAGGCGTCCAGCAATGGCCGGCGCATACTGCGCAGAATGAACGCCGCGGACAAAACACCGCCGGTCAGGATCGTGCCCAGCGCCAGGGTCTGTTGCGCTGAAAGCGTCTCGAACCAGTCGAGCATCGGAACCACGCCAAGAATGCCTGTCGCAATGGCGCCGAGAAGCAGAAGAAAGATCAACAACGGGAACACTGCGGCCAGCACCAGACCCTTATCGAACAGGCCGCCGATACGTTCCAAAAAAGCACCCATAATGTGGCGCCTCTACCTCAGTAGATCGGGCCTTTGCAATGGATACACACGTTGCTGTCCGGGTCGCCGTTGTCCTTCTTGCAGGTCTTGCACTTGAACTTCGGGCGCGGAGTTTCGGTTGTCTTCCGCGTCAGTTCATTGCTGAACAGCCATCCCGTGATCTCGCCAACCGAACCGCGAACCGCGAAAACCATGGCGTTTGTCGCACCTGCCGTTTCAGTCGGCGCGGGGTCGTCCTGCCGCAGATACAACCGCGCGACCGGCAGAACGCCGATTCCGTTGAACGTGTTCCGTAGCCCTGCGAACTGTGTGTCGGTCTCATTGAAAAAGTGGTAAAGGTAGTGCGATACCGGGGCGATACTGGCCGACCGCAATCCGACCGATTGGGCGGTGTCATGAATGACCTGCCAAAGGAAAGGCGCTGAAATATAGTAGAATGGAATCTGGCTTTCAGCGATGACCATCCCGTTGCTGTCGGTTCTATCGAAGGTGGCATAGGCTGCACCGGCACTTGTCGCCGCTGAACGAATGGGGATGCGGCCGACTGGAACAAACTGAGGCGACGCGGAAACTATGCCCATGGCTAACCTCCCTGCATCAAGCTTTATCGGACGTTACCAGATTCAATTTTTGAGTGGAAGCAAAAGCTGAACATGCTGGCGCGGTCGTCGAGAAGGTCAGCCGACCACCCCGGCCATCTGCCTCTCAATCAATCGCGCATAGGTTCCGCCGCGGACCAAGCAGTGACTCATGCGTCCCCAACTCGACACGCTTGCCGTTCCCTAGAACGATGATCAGGTCCGCCGCGCGAATGGTCGACAACCGGTGCGCGACAACAACGGTCGTCCGATTCGCCATCAAAGTGTCCAGCGCCGCCCGCACTGCCTGCTCGCTGATCGTGTCAAGGTGCGACGTCGCCTCATCCAGGATCAGCAGTGGCGCGTCTTTCAGGAAGGCCCGAGCAATGGCGATGCGCTGGCGCTGGCCGCCGGATAGCTGGACGCCACGCTCCCCGACGCGGGTCGCCAGGCCCTCGGGCAGTTCGGCGACAAAGTCGGACAGGGCGGCGCGGGACAACGCCAGCGCCACTTGTTCCGTGGTTGCATCGGGTCGCGCGAGGCGGACATTTGCTTCGAGCGTGTCGTTGAACAGGTAGGTGTCCTGCGCCACCAGTGCGATGCGTCCGCGCAGTCCGTCCAGTGTCAGGTCGCGCAGATCGAGATCGTCCAGGCGGATCGATCCGCTGTCCGGATCCCAGAACCGCAGCAGCAGGTTGGCCACGGTTGTCTTGCCGGCGCCGGACGGCCCGACCAGGGCGACCGTCGCGCCCGCCGGCATCACGAACGACAGCCCGGCAACCGCTTTGACGTTTCGGCCCGGATAGGTGAAGTCGACGCGGTCCAAGGTGACCTCCGATCCGCCGGTCCGCACCGGCGGCGTCAGTGTCCCGTCGGTGATCACCACTGGTTCGGCATGCACCACGGCCAGCCGCCGGGTCGAGGCAATCGTGTCGGCCAGTTGCCGCCCGACCTGCGCGATCTCGGAGACTGGAAGGAAAGCGGCGACGGAGATCAGGGTTACCAGCGGCAGGGCGTTCGCCGGCAGCATGCCGTGGGTGACCAGCACCGCGCCAAGGGCCGCGACGGTCAGGCTGCCCAGACCGGTGGCAGCGTCCAGGGCGCTCGCCTGGAACGACAGGTCGTGCAGCAGCGACAGCCGCAGACCCTGGTAGGCTCGCACCGCTGCCATGAACCCGTCCCGCCGCCGTCCCGCCGCGCCGAACACGACGACCTCCGACAGGCCCTGGATCGTTTCCGTGGTGTAGGCGCTGATCGCGCCCAGGGCGCCGCGGGCGGCCGAGGCAAGCTGGTCGATTCGTTGGCGCCCCAGGATTGGCGAAGCGCCGGCGTAGATCAGGAATGGCGCGAGACCGACCGCCAGCGGCCAGGCGATCCAACCCAGCGTCAGCAGGACCGCGGCGGGGACCAGGGCCGCGACGATGGCTGGCGCGATTGTGTGGGCGAAGAAATACTCGACCGTTTCGACGTCCTGGGTGGCCAGCGCCACCAGATCGCCGGAACGACGCCGCAGCAGATAGGCCGGCGCCAAGGCGTCCAGTTTGCGGAACAGGTCGATCCGCATCTCGGCCAGCAGCGCATAGGCCATCGCGTGCGCGATCCATGATTCCAGCCAGTGCAGCAGCCCGGCCAGGGGGGCGACGAGCAGCAACGCAGCGACCAGAAGGTCGGTTGGGGCGTGCTGGCGAACCGCGCCCAGGACCAGCGCGCCCAGCACGCTGACGCCGATGAAAGCGACGACGCGGAGGATGCCGCACAGCACGGTGATGGCGAGTTGCCAGGGATACGGCCGGACCACGCGAAGCAGGGTGCGGATCGTCTCCGGCCAGCCGACTTGCGCGGCGTCGTCGGACAGGCTGGACACCGCCGGGCCGCCGGCGGGCGCGGCGTCAGTCGCGGTTCCGGCCGACGCCGGCAGATCCAGGATAACGCCGTCGTGTTCAGTCACCTGCGGGGCCATCAGCGCGCGATAGGGTCCGTCCTGGCAAATCAGATCGCGATGATGGCCGGACTGCACCACCTTGCCGTCGTTCAGAACCACGATGCGGTCGGCACCGATGACGCTGGACAGGCGGTGCGCCAGGATCAGCGTGGTCCGCCCGGTCATCAGCCGGTCGAGCGCCTGCTGGATGATCAACTCGTTCTCGGCATCGACCGACGACAGCGCCTCATCCAGCACCAGAATCGGCGCGTCGCGCAGCAGCGCTCGGGCGATCGCGATGCGTTGACGCTGACCGCCGGACAGTTGCGTGCCACGCTCGCCGATGATCGTCTGGTAGCCTTGGGGCAGGGCGGTGATGAAGTCGTGGGCGTTGGCGCTGACCGAAGCCGCGACGAGGTCGTCATGGCTGGCGTCCGGGCAGCCGAGGCGGAGGTTGTCCTCGACCGATCCGTGGAACAGGTAAGTGTCCTGGGCGACAACGGCGATCATGCCGCGGACCTGCTCGGGGTCGAGGTCCCTGAGGTCCCGGCCGCCGATGCGGACGGCGCCCGCGGTGGCGTCGTGCAGGCGCAGCAGCAGCCGCACGATCGTCGATTTCCCCGAACCGCTGGGTCCGACGATGCCCACGCGCTCACCGGCGCCGACGGCGAATGTCAGGCCGGCATGGGCGGGGCGGCGTCCGCCGGGGTAGGCGAACCCGACGTCCTGGAAGTCGATCGTGGGGCTGAGGGACAGGGCAGGCCGCCTGACTGCCGGGGCATCCGATGTGCCGGCCTTTGTCGCCAGCAGCGCGTTGATGCCGACCGCGGCTGCCTGGCCGTTGAGGCCTTGGTGCAGCACGCCTCTCAGGTCGCGTAACGGCCGGAAAATTTCCGTCCCGGCCATCAGGACGATCAGCAGGGCTTCCAGGCTCATGTCACCGTGCTGGACGCGCCAGGTTCCCAGCGCCAGGGCGACGGCTGATCCCATTGCAGTGCCGAGGTCGGTGAATCCGCGGGTGGCTACGTTCAACGCAAGGACCCAGAACGTGCTGTCGGAGAGCGGCACGAGCCTTGGCGGCGAGCATGTTGCCGTAAGCGGCACTTTGTCCGAAGGCTTTCAGCGTCGGCAGGCCCTGCATCGCGTCGAGAAACTCCTCGCCGAACGACTTGAAGGCGACTCTGCCGCGCGCGGGAGGCGGTTGCGGTTTTGCGATGCACCACGGCGGGTAGGACGAGGGTGAACAAGGCCGCCGCCAGCATGACAGCGGCGACCGGCACGTCCCACCAGGCGATGAAGGCGAAGATCGCGAACGGCGCGCAGACGGCGATGGTGACCTGGGGCAGATACTGGCCGAAGAACGCCTGTAGCTGCTCGACTCCGTCGACCATTGACAGCATGACGCCACCGGTCCGTTCGGCTCCGAACCAAGCCGGTCCCAGTTCGATGATCTTGTCGAACAGCGTGCCGCGCAGGCGTTCCTGCACTTGCGCGGCGGTACGGTGCGCGATCATCGCGCGGGCCTGGTCGAGCCAGGCACGCAACAGGATGGAGACGGCGGTGGCGAGCAGGAACAGGATCAGGCGCGCCGCGTCGTCGCCGTGAAACACGCCGCCGAGGAAGCGCCCCAAAAAGGCGAAACGGGCGATGCCG
Organism: uncultured Pseudomonadota bacterium; assembly: GCA_963819005.1. Lineage (GTDB taxonomy): Bacteria > Pseudomonadota > Alphaproteobacteria > Acetobacterales > Acetobacteraceae > Rhodopila. The sequence goes on along the minus strand of CAWFUL010000012.1, from coordinate 934,149 downwards.
ACAGCCAGCGCCAGAATACCGAGGATGGCGGAGAGCGCGATCCGGGGCCGAAGACCGGCGGTCAGACGCCAAAGCGTCAGGTCGAAATGCATGGGCCGGATGGTGCCTTAGCAGGCCGCCGCCGTCGATGGCTGCTGTGCCGTGCGTGTGCGGCGGTCCATCATCGCGGCGGTGCTGCCGGGGGTGGCATCCGGATTGCATACAAAAGCTGTGGCGAGGCATCTCATGCGGGGCAACCATGCGGATAGAGGCGGAACCTTACGAATACACGTTTGACCTGGCCAAGTCGGCGTTGCTGATCATCGACATGCAGCGCGACTTCCTTGAACCTGGCGGGTTCGGCGAGATGCTGGGCAACGACGTCGGGCAACTCCGCCGCACCATCGAACCGAATAAAGCGTTGCTGGCGGCGTGGCGTCAGGCCGGGGGGCTGGTGATGCATACGCGCGAAGGCCACCGGCCCGACCTCGCCGATTTGCCGCCCGCCAAGAAGATCCGCGGACGCAGCGCCACCTGCATCGGCGATGCCGGTCCGATGGGACGCATCCTGGTGCGCGGCGAGCAAGGCCACGACATCATCGCCGAACTGTATCCGGCCCCTGGCGAGCCGGTGATCGACAAGCCGGGCAAGGGCGCGTTTTTCGCCACCGACCTGCACGCGATCCTGCAGAACCGCGGGATCACCAATCTTGTGGTGACAGGTGTCACGACAGAGGTCTGCGTCAACACCACCGTGCGCGAGGCGAACGACCGCGGGTATGACTGCCTGGTCGTTTCGGACTGCTGCGGCTCCTACTTCCCGGAATTCCATGAGATGGGCCTGCGCATGATCAAGGCCCAGGGCGGCATCTTTGGCTGGGTCGCGCCGTCCGGCGCGATCGTTCACGCGCTGAAAGGGGTGACAGCATGAGTGCAAGCATGACAAGCGGCTTCCGGCCAAAGTTCTGGGTTCCGGGTGACTGGAACGCGTTGTTCGGGTTTGGCACCAATATTCTGGTCAATGTGCTGGTGCTGACCGGGTTGCTGCGGTTTGTCATCAAAATGCCCGATGCGCTGGTGTTTGGGCGGATCCTACCGGCGCTGGGCCTGATGCTGTTCCTCAGCACAGGATATTATGCGTTCCTGGCCTGGAACCTGGCGCGCAAGACCGGCCGCACCGATGTCTGCGCGCTGCCGTCGGGCATCAGCGTGCCACATATGTTTGTGGTGACATTCGTGGTGATGCTGCCGATCAAGCTGGCAACGAACGATCCGATTCAGGCGTGGGAAGCCGGCCTGACCTGGGTGTTCGTGCAAAGCTTCGTGCTGATGGCGGGCGGATTCGTCGGGCCCTATATCCGCAAGATCACGCCGCGCGCTGCCCTTTTGGGTTCGCTGGCCGGCATCTCGATCACCTTCATTTCCATGAGCCCGGCGGCGCAGGTGTTCACCACGCCGATCATCGGTGTTGTGTGCTTCGCGGTGATTCTGGCCAACTGGTTCGGTGGCGTGCGCTACTTCGGCGGCGTTCCCGGCGGTTTGGTGGCGATTGCGGTGGGTACGGTGATTGCCTGGATCTCGACGGCGCTGGGTCTGCACTACGGCGACCTGAGCGTGGAAAAGCTGGGGGCATCGGTTGCCAATTTCGGGTTTTCGATCCCCATGCCGGCGTTCAATTACACATTCGACGGTTTCAAGTTCCTGGGCGTGATCCTGGTGACCGCGATTCCGTTCGGCATTTATGACCTGATCGAAGCGCTGGATAACGTCGAGAGCGCTGCCGCCGCCGGTGACAGTTTCCCGACGATCCGGGTGCTGACAGCGGATGGCGTGATCAGCCTGATCGGCTGTCTGATGGGCAATCCGTTCATCAACGCGGTGTATATCGGCCATCCCGGCTGGAAGGCGATGGGCGGGCGGATCGGTTACTCGGCCATGACCGGCATCATCGTGCTGGTGCTGACCTGGTTCGGAATCATCGCGGTGATCAGCGCGCTGATCCCGGTCGTGGCGATCCTGCCGATCCTACTGTACATTGGGATGCTGATCGGGTCGCAGGCTTTCCAGGAATTGCCGCATCGGCATGCTCCGGCGATCGTGCTGGCGCTGCTGCCGCAGCTGGCAGCGTGGGGGAAGACGCAGATCGACAACGCGCTGGGCGCTGCCGGCACGAATGCGGCGACGGTCGGCACCGGCAAGCTGGCGCAGGTCGGTGTGCTGTATGACGGGCTTGCTGTACTGGGGGGCGGCGCGACGCTGGCGGGCATCATCCTGGGCGCCATCACCGTCTACATCATCGACCGCACGTTCGAGAAAGCGGCGGCCTTCGCGGCGGCCGGCGCCATCCTGACGTTCTTTGGCTTCATCCACGGAGCTGAAGGGATTGGCATCGACAGTTCGCCGACGGTCGCGTTGTCATACCTGGCGGTAGCGGGAATTCTCTTCTACCTTTCCCGATACGCCGCATTCCATCCGTTACCCATGGACCTGCATGGTGCTGCGCAGGAAGCTGACTGACTTCAAAGCAACCACCGAACGACTGAGCGCTGAATGGCCGGTTTTCGCCGGCCATTCTCGTTTTTGCGCGTTCAGTAGTCGATTCGGAGGCGAGTAACCGGATCACGCAACGTTGCAGCGTCTCGGGACCGCGCGATTTCCAAGCGCGTGATGAATTTCCATGCACTCGCCAAAACTCTAGGCGGAGCTGTTAAAAATCATGCATTGCATCGGGTCTCACAGACTCTGCATCCGTTTACGGTCTGCCAAGAACGAGCCCGGGAATCTGGCGAAGGAAGGAAACCACCTGTGCGTTGAAAGGGATGGGGAGGGTTACATTACACGCGTGCCCGCCGGTCTCCATTATCCACGGTAGACCGTTCGGGAGGAGACCCTTCGGGAACAGATTGCCTAGTTGTTCCGAACACGTGCTTGGAACCAGCATGTCATCCCGAACACCGATGACCAGGGTTGGCATGGTTATCAGGGGTATTTCGGCCTCCAGATCGAAAGCAAGGATAGCTTCGATCCTGCGCAGTACAACGCCAACTGGCGGAAAATGAGCGATGCCAAGGGCGTCCTGTTCCTCAAGCCATGCCTGTCGGGTGGCCAGCCACCACGCCGGGTACAGGAAGAGGGGCTGCGCGGCGACATAGGCGGCAATTCCGTCGTTCAGCAGCAGGCTTTTGCGGGCCGCGAAGCAGCGGATCGTGTGCGGGTGCGTCTTCGCCCAAGCGTTCACCAACACCATGCGCCGGACCAGCGCCGGGCGGTCCAGGGCCAGCCGCAAAGCGATCAATCCGCCCAGCGCATGGCCGATGATGTCGCATTTCGTGATGCCCAGGCTGTCCAGCAGGGCGCCGGCCTCAGCCGCCATGTCGGCGACCGAGTATCCCTCCGGCAGGGTGTCAGGGCTTCGACCGGTGCCGCGTTGGTCGTAAGCGATGATCTTGTAGTACGTGGCCAGGGCCTGGAGCTGCGGCGCCCAATAGTGCGCTGAACCGCCAAGGCCGGACGATAAAAATATGACCGGCGCGCCTGGGTCGGTTCGGCCATGAATTTCGTAGTACACCGGCCGGCTACTTCTTCCCGATATGCGCGATCGTTGCGATTTCCACCAGCGCGTCCGGCTTGACCAGCCCGCACTGGATGCAGAAGCGGGCCGGCTTGTCGCCGGGGAAATACGTTGCGTAGACTTTGTTGATGGTGGCGTAATTGGCCCAGTCAGTGATGAAGATGGAGTTGAAGGTCACGTCATTCATCGTGCCCCCGGCTGTTTCGATGACCGATTTGATGGTGTCGAGCACATGGGCTGTCTGGGCGGCGGCGTCACCGACGTGGACGACGTTGTTGTCCTTGTCGAACGGCAACGTGCCGGAGACATAGACGACGCCGTCAGCCAGAGTGCCGGGCGAAAACGGCGCGATTGGGGTGGTGGTGCCGGGCGGCACGACGATGGTCTTGGGCATGATCGGACCTTATGGGTTGGGGGAAGGGGCGGTCTGGGAGAGCGCGCCACAGAAGTCAGCGACGGTGGAGACCCAGCCGAAGAATTTTTCGATGTTGTAGAACGCGGCCTGGCGAACGAAGTCCGGTCCGGCGTGGTGGACCGCGTCTTCCAGGACGACGGCGAAATATTCCAGATGGAAGGCGTCGCGTAACGATGATTCGACGCAGACGTTTGTTGCAACGCCGGTGAAGACCAGGTTGCGGATGCCGCGGGCGCGCAGCGTGCTGTCGATGTTGGTGTTGAAGAAGCCGCTGTAGCGGGTCTTCGGGATGACGATATCCCCAGGTTGGGGTTTCAGTTCGTCGACGATCGCGTAATCCCAGGTGCCTTTCGCCAGCAGCGTGCCGGCCAGTTCGGGACGGGCGCGCATCGTTTTCAGGGCGTTCGACTTGTGCCAGTTGGGAGAGCCCTGGGTGCCGGCCTCGACATAGTCCTTGTCCCAGCCGTTCTGGAAGAAGATCACTGTCACCCCGGCGGCGCGCGCGGCGTCCAGAACCTTGCGCGTGCCATTGATTGCCTCGGGCGCGCCGGACACGTCGAAGCCGGCGATGTCGATGTAGCCACCTTTGCTGGCATAGGCATTCTGCATGTCGACGACGATGATCGCGGTCTCGCTGGCTTTCAGGCGCAGGGGTTCGGGCCGGGCGGGGAGGGTGAAGGTGGGACCTTCGGGTGCAACGTAGCCGGCGGCGGTCATCAGGCGATCTCCATCGTCGCGTCCTGGCGGGATTTCATCAGCGGCTGGATGCGGGCGCCGAAATCCTCGGTGCCCTTGATGAAGTCGTCAAATGTCAGCAGCACGCCCTCCGCGCCGGGCACGGTGGCGACCTCATCGAGCAGGCGCGCGACGGTTTCATATGATCCGACCAGCGTGCCCATGTTGATGTTAACCACCGAAACCGGATCGACCATCTGGCGCACATTTGTGTCGGCACCGGAGCTTTTGTCAGCGGCGGACTGTTCTTCGAGCCATTTCACGGCGTCCTTATCGGTGCCGGCCTTGTATAGTTCCCATTTGGCGCGGGCGGCCTCGTCCGTTTCGTCGGCGATTATCATGAAGAGCACATAGCTGGTGACGTGGCGGCCGGTTTGCGCGTTGGCCTTGATCAGCTTCGCGGCGGTCGGCGCGAAGGCGGTGGGCGTGTTGACGCCCTTGCCAAAGCAGAAGTTGTAGTCGGCGTACTTGGCCGAGAATGCCATTCCGGCGTCGCTCTGGCCGGCGCAGATGATCTTCATGTCGGCTTGCGGCCGGGGTGATAGCCGGCAGTCGGTCATCTGGAAGAACTTCCCCTTGAAGTCGGACTGTCCGGTTTCCCAGAGTTCGCGAAGGATCTCGACGTATTCGGAGACGTACTCATACCGGCTGGCGAAGTATTCGTCGCCGGGCCATAGCCCCATCTGCGAGTATTCCGGCTTCTGCCAGCCGGTGATCAGGTTCAGGCCGAAGCGCCCGTCCGAGATAGAATTGATGGTGGATGCCATGCGTGCGGCGATTGCGGGCGGAATGACCAGAGTGGCACAGGTGGCGAACAGTTTGATGCGTTTGGTCACGGCGGCGAGGCCGGCCATCAGCGTGAATGATTCCAGATTGTGATCCCAGAACTCCGTCTTGCCGCCGAAGCCGCGCAGCTTGATCATCGACAGCACGAAATCGAGGCCGTACTTCTCGGCCGTCTGGGTGACCTGTCTGTTCAGCGCGAATGTGGGCTTGTACTGCGGTGAGGTCGCGGAGATCAGCCAGCCATTGTTGCCGATGGGAATGAAAACGCCGATTTTCACGTCAGCCTTGCTCCTTGTGCCCGCACGGTCATGCGCGGCGACAGGCTAGCAAGAACAACGCCACCCGATTCGGTGTTTGTTTTCAGGTGCCTGGGAAGAGCCTCGGCGAAGCGGCGCGCAAACGAGCGGTTCTCCCCCAAGGTCCAAGCTGAATTTTCGGGCAATCCGCGTTCGCGCGCCCCGCTCGCGGGCCGGCCTCCGGCGTTTCGTCAAAGGACCGGCAGGTGTCGCCGCTCAGGCTTCCGGCGCGTGGGCCGGGTGAGCCTTGATCTCTTGAAGGGTCACTTCCAGGGCCGCGGCGAGGTCGTCGGCGAGGAGGGATACATCCGGCGCCCGGGATTGAATGGCGCGCTCGAAGCGCCGGCTGACGGCGGCGGCGCGCTCGAACCCGAACATACCGGCGCTCCCGGCCAGGCTATGGGCAGCTTCGGCCAGTTTTTCCGCCGCATCCTGCTGCGTGTCCCGTCCGCGCAGCCGGGTCAGCAAGCTCTCTGTCCGTTCGGCGATCGTGTGCAGATAGTTCGTCACGAGGTCAGGTGTCAGGAAGGCAGCGGTCCGCTCGAATGCGCTGGGATCAAGGACGGGCGGTTCCACTTCGCGAACGGGATCGGCTAAGGCTCCGCGGCTTGACCCGTCCATTACTTGGGCGGCCTGAGTGGACTTTGCGTGCCTGAGCCGTGCTGCCGCCGTCACGGCCATGACCAGTGCATCGGGCTCGAACGGCTTTGCGAGATGGTCGTCCATGCCGGCCTTGCGGCATTCGGCGACCTGTTCACTGAAGGCCATGGCGGTCAACGCAACAATCGGCACCTGGGAACGCGGCCCGGGCAGTGCGCGAATACGCCGGGCGGCTTCCAATCCGTCGATCTCAGGCATGCGCACGTCCATCAGGACAACGTCGTAATCTGTCTGCTCGACCTCTGTCACCGCCAGTGCGCCGCCATCGACGCAGATGACCGTGTGACCGGCGGATCGCAGAAACGATCCGGCAATGTCTCGGTTCATCGCGACATCGTCGACGACCAGCACGCGCAGAAAGGCGGTTGCCGGGGTCGCGGACGCTTGATCCTCGCCGCGGTCGCCGGCGTGCGGGGCGAAATTGCCGACCGGCAGATCGAGCCAGAACGTGCTGCCACCGCCCGGATTGTTCTCGTGACCGAGTTGCCCCCCCAACAGGACGGCCAGCCGAGCGGACAGCGCCAGCCCAAGGCCGACGCCGGCGATCGAGGGCATAATTTCGGCACCCAGGCGTTCAAAATCCTGAAACAACCTCGCTCGGTGGCCGATGTCGACGCCGGGACCGGTGTCTGTGACTTCGATCCGCATGGCGGTGGCCCCAGCCATCGGGCGCAGCCGCAATTCGACCGAACCGGCAGCAGTGAATTTTACCGCGTTGTCCAGCAGGTTCAGCAGCACCTGCCGGAGGCGTGCCGCATCGGTGATGACCGATTTCGGCGTGCCGGGCGCGACCGCCATCGTCAGCGCCAGGCCCCTTGTCTGAGCGGCGGGGCGGATCAGGTCGAGACAGCCGATGGCAATCGTCTGGATATCGGTTTTCTTTGTCTGCAGAGCCAGCTGGTTGGATTCGATCTCGGACAGGTCCAGTACGCACGTAATCATCTGCAGCAGGTCGTCGCCGGCCTTCAATAGGGCGGACAGGCGGGATGTTTGTGAAGCGGTGAGGCCGCCCTCCATCTGCAGCAAACGCGCGTAGCCCAGGATGCCGTTCAGCGGCGTGCGAAGTTCGTGGCTCATGCCGGAGAGGAATTTCGACTTCGCCCGGCTTGCCCGTTCCGCCTTGTCACGAGCGCGAACAAGATGCTGGGCCAGCCGCTCCAGCTTGTCGTTGGCCGCCTGCAGTTCCTTTTCCCGGCCGTTTCGTTCGGCTTCAAGAAGATGGCGGTCCGTGATGTTGCGGAAGACCGCGACGTAGCCATCAGGTGCGTTGGTGATCGGATTGCGGACGCTGCGCATCACCGCCTCGACCCAGGTATCTGTTGGATCGAGGCGATTGATCCTGAAGTCCACGGCAATGTCGCATTCGCCCTTCTGCGCCCGCGCAATGGCTTTGGCGACGGCGGGTTCGTCGGCGGGAAGCACCACATCCAAGGGCGACTGTTGCCGAGACGCTTCAGGAAACCAGGCCATTGCCCGCGCGGAGGGACGCGGTCTGTCCGCCAGGCTTCCGTCCGGCCAGAAGCGCAGAATCATGTCGCTGGTGTTTTCGGCGATCAGGCGGCAGACCATCTGGTCATCACGTAGACGGTCCAATCGCGCGCCGCGCTGCCGCTGGAGCGCGGTGATCGTCAGCAACAGGGCAATCAGCGCAGCGCCGCCGATGGCAACCTGGTCCAGGTGATCATCCTTCCAGTCGGTGGCGGCGTCCGGGTTTGTTAGTCTGTTGTACCATCCTGCGGTGTTCATTCCGGGTGTCAGGGCGATCCGTTCCGTGGCGGAGCGACCGTCTGTCCGCGGCGTCGGTGCATCCGGTTGAGGCGCCGCGCTCGTCGCCACGATCAGCAACAACAGAATGATAGAAAAACTAACAAATCGGGCGAACCGTGCGACAGCAGAGGGTTCGCGATAACGCGACAGCATGCCTGAAACCTCCCGGGGCGTCAGTATGACGCAGTGACGGTTAACAGGACGTTAATGCGCAATCGGGTTTGTTCCTGGCAAGTTCGCATGCCGGCCGACGCCGCCGCGATCAGGTAAAGCGTGAGAAGTCCGGCTTGCGCTTTTCCACGAAGGCCTGGAAGGCTTCCGCCGCTTCAGCCGACCGCAGGCGCTGGCGAAACAGTACCAGTTCTTCCTCGATACGGCCTGGCACATCGCGCCGGCCATTCTTGATCAGGGCCTTGGTCTGGCGGATGGCTTCCGGCGGTAGCGCAGCCAGCCGTTGGGCCATGCCGCGGGCCGCCGCCAGCAGTTCCGAGTCCGCGACCACCTGATTGACGAAGCCCCAGTCGTGGGCGGTCTGGGCATCCATCGGTTCACCCAACAGCAGCAGGGCGCTGGCGCGCTGGTGGCCGACCAGCCTGGGGAACAGCAGCGAACTTGCTGCCTCCGGCACCAGGCCGAGGCTGGTGAACGGCATCACGAAACGGGCTGACCTGGCGGCGATCACCAGGTCGCAATGGGCCAGCATCGTGGTGCCCACGCCAATCGCCGCGCCGTTCACCGCGGCCACGAGCGGTTTCGTCAGTGAGGACAACGCTGTCAGGAACGGCGATGCGTGGACTGCTTCGGTGGTTGCCGCCCGCGCCTGGAAATCCTTGATGTCGTTGCCGGAGGTGAACGTGTCCCCGGCGCCGGTCAGCAGCACGACGCGAATGGAAGGGTCCTCGTCGGCGCGTTTGAAGCCGGCCTCGACCGCGTCATACATCGCGCGGGTCAGGGCATTTTTCTTCTCTGGGCGGTTGAAGGTCATTTCCAGTACCCGCGCCGGCCTGCTCGATGATCACTTCGGTCATGCTCTGTCTCCCTGCGGAACCCAGCGTATCGGCCGGATGCCGCCACTGCAACACGGTCGGAAGCCTCTTGCATCGATCGTGGGTTTTCGCCCAAAAGTGCTTATGGCAACGCACTATTACACCGTCACCTGGGATCAGCTTCACCGTGACGCGCGCGCCCTGGCTTGGCGGTTGATGAGTGATGGTCCTTTCGCCGGCATTGTGGCGATTAGCCGGGGCGGCCTGATCCCGGCCGCCATCATTGCCCGGGAACTGGATCTGCGTCTGGTCGAAAGCGTCTGTGTCGTTACGTATCAGGACGAGCAGCGCGGCGAACCGGTCGTCACGAAAGCGCCGGTTGCCGCGGGCGATGGCGCCGGGTTCCTGATCATTGACGATCTGGTTGATTCCGGAACCACCGCGCGCGTGGTGCGCGGCCTGCTTCCGAAGGCGCACTTCGCTTGTATCTACGCCAAGCCGGCGGGACGCGATACCATCGACAGCTTCGTCACCGAGGTCTCCCAGGACACTTGGATACTGTTTCCCTGGGACACCGAGCCGCAGTTCATCGAGCCGCTGGCGCGCCGCGGGTTGGTCTGAGGTCAGGTTTCGCGCAGGGCCGCCCCACCAAGCGCGCGCGCGATAGCAACCGGCACAGATGATGTGAGGGTCATCATCAGTGCTGGTTTGCTATCAGCTCCGGCCGTAGGTGTCTTCCAGCCGCACTATGTCATCCTCGCCCAGGTAGGAACCGACCTGGACCTCGATGAGTGTCAGGGGGATTTTCCCGGGGTTTTCCAGACGGTGAACGCAGCCGAGGGGGAGATACACGCTTTCGTTCTCTCGCAGAATCAGTGTTTCCTGATCGCGTGTCACGCGTGCCGTGCCGTTCACCACCACCCAATGTTCGGCCCGATGGAAGTGGCTTTGCAGGGACAACTGCCGCCCGGGCTGGACGACGATTCGCTTGACCTGGAACCGGTCGCCGTGGATCAGGCTCTCGTAGTAGCCCCAGGGGCGATAGGTCAGGTTATGCGCCACTGCCTCCGACCGGCCGGCTGCTTTCAGGCGCTCGACGATTTTCTTGACGTCCTGGGCGTGGCCCCGATGCATGGCCAGAACCGCGTCCTCGGTGACGACCACGACGGCGTCCTTCAGCCCGACGACCGCGGCCAGCATCCCGTCGCTGCGGACGTAGCAGTCCTGTGCTCCTTCCAGCACCACGTCGCCGAGCGCGACGTTCCCGCTGGCGTCCTTCGCGCCGAGTTCCCACAGCGCGCTCCAGCTCCCGACGTCCGACCAGCCCAGATCCGCCGGCACAACCGCGGCTCGGCTTGACCGTTCGGCAACCGCGTAGTCGATGCTGATCGACGGGCAGGCGCTGAACGCCGCGACATCGAGGCGGATGAAGTCAAGATCGGACTGGCGCTCCGCCACCGCCTGGCGCACCGGCGGCAGGACATTCGGTGCGTGCGCCTCCAGCTCCTCCAGGACGGTGCGGGCGGTGAACACGAACATGCCGGAGTTCCAAAGGTGCCGGCCGCCCTTGACGAGGAATTCCGCTGTTTCAGTGTCGGGCTTTTCCAGGAAGCGGGCGACCGCGAACACGCCGGGCGCACTTGGGCAGCGGGGCGCCGAGGTTGATGTAGCCGTAGCCGGTCTCCGGTGCGGTCGGTTTCATGCCGAACGTCACCACATGGCCGGACCGAGCGGCGGTGGCTGCGGCTTGCACCGCGATCATCAGTGCCGCGGTATCGGCGATGGAGGCGTCCGCCGCCATGATCCACAGCACCGCATCGGGGTTGGTTTCGGCGGCCAGCAGGGCCGCGGCGGCAATTGCCGGGGCGCTGTTCCGCCCCACCGGCTCCAACAGGATCCGCGCTCCCGGAATACCGGCGGCGCGGAGCTGTTCGGCGATCAGGAACCGATGTTCCTGATTGCATACGACGATCGGGGGGGTGAACTCGGGTCCCGCCGCCCGCAGCGCGGTTTCCTGGATCAAGGTCCGGTCGGACAACATCGGCCAGAGCTGCTTGGGAAAGCTTTCGCGTGACACCGGCCATAGCCGCGTGCCGGAGCCGCCAGACAGGATGACGGGAATGATGCGTTCGTCGGTCATTCAATGCTTCCAGATCCGCGGCCCTTGTTGCGCATCAGGCCGCCGCCTGCCAAGCTTCTTCGCTATCTCTGTGATCGGAAGGCACGTCAACAGATGCGGATCGAAATCGAATACTGCGGAATGTGAGGCTACGAACCGCGTGCCCGTGCGGCACGGGATATCATCACGAAGGCCCATCCGGCCGCGGCAGTCAGCCTGCGCAAAAGCGGCGGTGGCGTTTTCGAGATTACGGTCGACGGCCGGCTCGTCTTTTCAAAGAAGGCAACCGGGCGCTTCCCGACCGAGGCGGACGTTGCAAGCGCCGTGACCGCCTGATAGCCCGGATCGCCGGCTACGCAGTCCCTGTCGCGTGACGACGGTTCTCGATAGCGGCTTAATTTAAGTTAATCCCAGGGTTTGCCGGATGCTCACGCATCTGGCATACGCCCACCCGCGCACGGCCAAGGGGCCGAACGACGCATCAGCCGGCGTGGCTTCAATCGCTGGATGCGTGGACGAACGATACGGAGGGAAACAACCCGGATGACCGTGGCCGCCGAAATCCTCATCATAGCCTGTGGCCTCGCGGCCCTGGTGTATGGTGTGATCGCAACAAGGCAGGTTCTTGCCGCGGACGCTGGGACGTCCCGCATGCAGGAAATCGCCGCCGCCGTGCAGGAGGGTGCGCGCGCTTACCTGAACCGCCAGTACCTGACGATCGGGATCGTGGGCATCGTGATCCTGGTGATTTTGTGGTTCGTCCTCGGCCCGCATTCCGCCATCGGCTTTCTTATCGGCGCCGTGCTGTCTGGCGCGGCCGGCTATGTCGGCATGAACGTCTCGGTTCGCGCCAATGTCCGCACGGCGCAGGCGTCGCGCCAGGGACTCGCCGCCGGCCTGGACGTCGCGTTCAAGTCCGGCGCCATCACCGGCATGCTGGTGGTCGGCCTCGGGTTGCTGGGCGTCGCCGGCTACTATTTCTATCTGCGCTCGACCATGGCGCCCGGCGCCGATCTGCGTCCGGTCCTGGAGGCGATGGTCGCGCTTGGCTTCGGCGGATCGCTGATCTCCATCTTCGCGCGGCTGGGCGGCGGCATCTTCACCAAGGGCGCTGACGTCGGCGCCGACCTGGTGGGCAAGGTCGAGGCGGGCATCCCCGAGGACGACCCCCGCAACCCGGCCGTGATCGCCGATAACGTGGGCGACAACGTCGGTGACTGCGCCGGCATGGCGGCCGACCTGTTCGAGACCTATGCCGTGACTATCGTCGCGACCATGCTGCTGGCGGGCATCTTCTTCACCGGCGCCGTGCGCGACGCCATGCTGATGCTGCCGCTGGGCATTTGCGCGATCTGCATCCTGACCTCGATCGCCGGCACCTATTTCGTGAAGCTTGGCCCCGACAACGGGATCATGAAGGCGCTGTATCGCGGGCTGATCGTCACCGGCGTCGCGTCCATCGTCGGTGTCGCCATCGTGATCCTGCTGGCCGCTGGCCTGACCACCCCGCTGGAGATGGTCGGCGGCGGTTCGGTCAACGGCTTCGAGCTGTTCGTCTGCGCGCTCGCCGGCCTGGGCGTAACCGGGCTGATCGTGGTGATCACCGAGTATTACACCGCAACGGAATACCGTCCGGTTCGCTCGATCGCCCAAAGTTCGACAACCGGCCACGGCACCAACGTGATCCAGGGTCTGGCGGTGTCGATGGAGGCCACCGCGCTGCCGGTGATCGTCATCTCCGTCGGCATCATCATCACCTACATGGTGGCGGGTCTGTTCGGCATCGCCGTGGCGGCGACCACGATGCTGTCGCTGGCCGGCATGATCGTGGCGCTGGACGCCTATGGTCCGGTGACCGACAACGCCGGCGGTATCGCCGAGATGGCGGACCTGCCGAAGGACGTCCGTGTCACGACGGACGCGCTGGACGCCGTCGGCAACACCACGAAGGCGGTGACCAAGGGGTATGCGATCGGGTCCGCGGGGTTGGCCTCGCTGGTGCTGTTCGCGGCCTACACGCAGGACCTGACGCACTACTTTCCGACGCTGCACGTCGACTTCGCTTTGCAGAACCCGTTCGTCGTGGTCGGGCTGTTCATCGGCGGCATGCTGCCGTACCTGTTCGGCGCGATGGGCATGACCGCCGTCGGCCGCGCCGCCGGTTCGGTCGTCGTGGAGGTCCGGAGGCAGTTCCGGGAAATCCCCGGCATCATGGAGGGCACCGCCAAGCCGGAATACGGCAAGGCCGTCGACCTGCTGACCAAGGCGGCGATCCGCGAAATGATCCTGCCGTCACTGCTGCCGATCGGCGCGCCGATCCTGATGTGGATCGTCATCGACATCATCGCGGGCCGGGCGGCGGCGTTCGCCTCGCTGGGCGCGATGCTGCTGGGGACGATCGTCACGGGTCTGTTCGTCGCGATCAGCATGACTTCTGGCGGCGGCGCCTGGGACAATGCGAAGAAGTACATCGAGGAAGGCAACTATGGCGGCAAGGGCTCCGACGCGCACAAGGCGGCGGTGACCGGTGACACCGTTGGCGACCCGTACAAGGACACCGCCGGCCCGGCGGTGAACCCGATGATCAAGATCACCAACATCGTGGCGCTGCTGATGCTGGCGGTTCTGGCGGGGTGGCTGAAGTAGCACTGCCGCAAGGCGTGGCGTGGAAGCGGCCCCGGCAATTCGTCGGGGCCGTTTTTTTATTCTACCGTGAGATGACCCATCCTGCTGCTTGTGCCGTCCGACCTCAGCGCGCGCCAGTCGGGTCGGCTTCACTTCGGTTTTCCACGCGGGCCTTGCAGGAACCCCGAAACCGTCCGACCCTGTTCCAAGCACAGGGAGAGAACCATGGAATTCGGGATGTTCCACGAGTTTCAGCGCCGGGAAGGCCAGACAGAAGCCGAGGCTTTCGCTGAATCCTTCGACCAGGTGGACACGGCGGAGGCCGCGGGTCTCGACGTCATGTGGCTGGCGGAACTGCACAACGCGCCGGAACGGTCCGTTCTTGCGGCGCCGTTGTCGATCGCCAGCGCCATCGCGACCCGCACCCGCCGCATGAAAATCGGCATCGCCGTGCAGGTTCTGCCGCTGTGTCACCCGCTGCGGATTGCCGAGGAAGCAGCGACCGTCGACCACATCAGCCACGGGCGCCTGATCTTCGGCATCGGCCGCAGCGGGTTTCCGCGTACCTACCAGGCCTACGGTATCTCCTATGCCGAAAGCCGCGAACGCTTCGCCGAAGTCACGGAGATCCTCAAGCGCGCCTGGACGCAGGAAACGTTCTCGTTCCATGGCCGGTTCTATAACTTCGAAAACATCTGCCTGGTGCCGAAGCCTTATCAGGCGCCGTATCCGGAACTGCGGATCGCGGTGAACAGCCCCGACACCTTCCAGCAGAGCGGCGAGCAGGGCATGCCCATTTTCGTCGCCACCCGCCTCGGCGACCTGAACGAACTTGTCCCCAACCTGAAAGTCTATCGCGAAGCCTGGGCTGCCGCGGGCCATCCCGGACAAGGGAGGGTCTACCTGCGCGTTCCGGTCTTTCTTGCCGCGACCGAAAAACAGGCGCGCGAGGAGCCACGCGAAAGCATCATGTACTTCTACCGTTATCTTGGCGCACGTATCGAAGCCTCCGCCGTCCAGGAGGGTGCCCGCGCCATCGAAAACCGCGCCGAACGTGGCGCCCGGCTCATGAGCATCGACTATGACGAGGCGTTGCGCAGCAAGATCATCGTCGGCACGCCGGCCATGGTGGTCGACCGTCTTGCCGTCCTGAAGGAAACGCTGGGACTTTCGGGTATTCTTGCAGAACTCAACTGCGGCATGCGTATCCCGCGCGAGCAGGTCGTCAACTCCCTGCGACTGATGTGCGCCGAGGTTATGCCGCACTTTCGCGACTAGACCGCAACCAATCCTCGCAGCGCATTGTTTTGCTTCAATCAGAGGCGATGAAACTATCGGTCCCCAGTTCCGTTCGGTTGCACCGATTGCCGCGTTCCGGGAACGATCTCATTGTTGTCAAATGCAAGCTGCTTTGGCCGCGTTACCATCGCGCTGCGGGATCGGTCGGCATAGACACGGACCGTGGAGCGCCGGTTCATGCTGTTATCGCCCGTTCGGTCTGTTAGTCCTCCGCGCCCCTGGAAAGACGTTTCGGCCGGGGAGGCGACGTATCTGATTGCCTCCGGCGCGACCGTGGCAGTGGCATGGATCGGCGATCATCTTGCCGTCGCCATGGCGGCGGCGTACCAGCGGCGATCGGAGCCCGCGGACCTGACGATCGTCTATTCGGCGATTCGCAACGGCGGCCGCAGCCGCGGCCTGAACCGACTCGCGCTTCCGGGTCTGGTTCGGCGCGTGATCGGCGGCCAGTGGCAGCCTGTTCCAGGGCTTCAGGCGCTGGCGCGGCTGGAGCAGATCGAGGCGTACAGCCTGCCGGTCGGCGTGATCCAGCGCCTGTTCCGTGATATTGCCGATGACCGGCCCGGCCATGTGACGCGCAGCGGGTTGGGCACGTCCGCTGATCCACGGCACGGCGGCGGCCGCCTGAACCGGAGCAGCCAGGAAAGCCTTGTGCGTCTGGTGCGGCTGGCCGGAGGCGAGGCGCTTCTGTTTCGCACATTCCCAATCGACGTCGCGTTGATTCCCGTCGCCTTTATAGCTGGTGCGGACACGGTCGCGGCCACGCGGGAGGGAGAGATAGTGGCCAGGGCCGCGCGGGCCTGCGGCGGCATGGTCATCGCGCAGCAGCACCGGATCGGCACGCTGGAGCGGTTGCCCGCCAACATGACCGTTGTTCCTGAGACGATGATCGACGTGCTTGTGGCACCTGCGCCGGACGAAAACCTTCCGGACGTTTCGGGATTATCGTTCGGCTGAGGCAGATCTTAAGCCTGCTGGGGTTGACCGACGCCGAGGTCCAGCAGGGCGGCGTCCAGATCGATCTGCATCGCGTTTATTTCCGCCACCATCTGATCGCGCCCGAGGGAGCCGACCCCTTGCTCCAAGGCCGAAGCCCGAACGGCCAGTGCGTCCGCGCCGACGTTGCGCGCCGCGCCGGCGAGGCTGTGGGCCATGCGATACAACGCGTCGCCGTCGCCGCGCGAGGCTGCTTCGTGCATTGCGGTCAGCTGGAGCCGCGTATCCTCCGCGAATGTGCGAACGATCTCGGCGACCAGTTCTTCGCCCAGCTCGTCGGCAAGTTCGCGTAGCCTGGACGATGGAGCAACGGGCGGAACGGGGGGCGGAGGAGTCGACCGCGCCCGCGCCTCGGCTATTGCCGCCCGCAAGCGCGCGATCGTCACCGGCTTTGTGGTGGCGGCATCCATGCCGGCTTCCAGGCAGTCAGAAAGATTCTCGGCGCGAGAGCCCGCTGTCAGGCCGACGATCGTGATGTGGGCGCCGGGTGGCTCCGAGAGCCGGATCTTCCGCGTGGCGGTCAGCCCATCCATCTCGGGCATCATCACGTCCATCAGCACCAGGTCGTAAGCCGACCGCTCCAGCGCCGCCACAGCAGCCGCGCCATTGCCGACGGCGTGACCCTGATGGCCAAGGCGTTCAAGCAGACGAAGCGCAACGACCTGGTTGGTGGCATTGTCCTCCGCCAGCAAAACGCGAAGCGGGCGTTGTATTTGTCGCTCGACAGCCTGTCCGGGTGTGGCCACGATTTCCGTGGCGCTGGGTGCTGTCCGTAGCGTCACGTTGAAACGGAAATTGCTTCCGGCGCCAGGTTCGGATGCAACCGTGATCGTTCCGCCCATCAATTCCACAAGCCGCCGGCAAATTGCCAGGCCGAGACCGCTGCCGCCGAACCGCCGGGAGATGGACCCGTCGACCTGGGTGAACTCCTGAAACATCCGCTCGATCGCCTCCGGCGCGATCCCAATACCACTGTCGGCAATGCTGAACGCCAGCCGTACCTGGTGTTCTGCCACCGGTTCTGCGGCCAAGGTCATCTTGACCCAGCCTTTGTCAGTAAACTTGATCGCGTTCCCCACCAGGTTCAGCAGGACCTGGCGTAACCGCCCAGGATCTCCGACGACCATCCTCGGCATGTTTCCGGTCGTCGCGGTCAGGCGCAAATCCTTGATGCCGGCCTGCGCCTGGAACAAGTCGGCGACGCCTTGCAGCAATGCCGCCGGATCGAAATCGATCTCCTCCAGTTGAACGCGCGCCGCGTCCAGGCGTGAGAAGTCCAGGATGTCGTTGATCAGTTCCAGTAGATGGTCACCGGATTCCCGGATCAGGCGGACATAGTCGCGCTGGGCGGAACCCAACTCCATATCTTCCAGAAGGCCTGCCACGCCGATGACGCCGTTCAAGGGCGTCCGTATTTCGTGGCTCATCACCGCGAGAAAGTCGGACCGAGCGCGGGCGGCTGCCTCGGCCGCGTCGCGCGCCTCCGCGAGGACCTGTGCGGTATGCTGCTGTTCGGTGATGTCCGTGATGGTGCGGACGGCCAGGCCGGACTCCAACGCCTGGGTGCGGAACTCCAGCACGGCACCGTTTTGCCTGGTTCGCTGATAGATGCTGTTGCCTAGTTCGATACCGCCGGCGCGCACCAAGGCCCGCACCCGTTCGGCGTCGGGCCCGTTGAACTCGCCGGATTCGACCTGCCAGTTCAGCAGGTCGTCGAACCGGATTCCAGGCTTTGCCAGATGCGGCGGCAGGTCCAGAAGTTCGGCGGCGCGCTTGTTCATCACCGGCACCAGCCGCTGGCTGTCGACCACGAACAGGCCCTGGCTGATGTTGTCGACCGCTGCCCGCAGTATTTCCCGGGATCGCACCAGGTCACGCCGGTTGCGGGCCAAAGCCATCCCCACCAGCAGCGTGATCAGCGTCAGCAGGATCCCCGTGGTGACATAAACCCGCAGGTCACGCTGATACGGGGCGAGCGCGTCGGCGGTGGAAAGGCCGACCACGACCACCAAACCGTACGGGTCGACCCGCCGCCAGCTGAAAATCCGGCTGAGGCCATCCTTCAGGTCATTTGTTTCCAGCGTGCCCTGGGACTCTGCCTGGACGCCCGCCATCAAACGCGTCTGCGACAGATCGGCGCTGAGGTCGGACACGCCGACGGGCGCCACGGACCGCACGATCCCATCGTTGGCGGTCAACAGCAGCGCGCCCCGCCCAATGTGCAGCGAGGCGGAGAACCGCGACAGGAACGCCGGGTCGAGCGAGGCGACGATCACGCCGTCGAACCGTCCATTCGCATCATAGACCTTGCGGACGAACTGCACCGACCAGCGATTGGACACGCGGCCCAGCACCGGCCGGCTGATGAACAACTGATCGCCAGGGGTGTCGCGCGGGACGCGGAAGTGCTCGCGGTCCGCAATGCTGACAGGCTTGGCGGTAGGGCCGAGGTTGCTGGTGACGATATTCCCAAGGCGGTCGGCGAACGAGACTTGCAGGGTCAGTTCGCGGGTCAGCCCGCTGTCCTGCTCCCACGCCTGGATATCGAAATGCGCCGGATCATTCGCGCGCGCCACCCGCACCGCGCGAATGGTGGTGTCGATTGCCTCGACGGTGCGACGGATATTCTCCTCGAACGCATGGCTGAAGTTGCGCGTGTCACGCGCGGTCTCTTCCATGTCCGTGCGATAGTTTTGATGGAGATATGCGCCAATCCCCAGCCACAGCGCGATGATGGCAGGGACTGTTGCCAGTGCGGTGCGGACGCCCATCGGGCCGCTCAGACGCTACGCGCTTGGCACTGGGTCGAGACGCAACGACCCATCGGCGAGCGGCTCTTGTCCGAGGGCGCGTTCAAAATCCTCGAGCGGGACGGCTTTTCCATAGAGCCAGCCCTGGCCGATGTGGCAGCCGGCATCCTCCACCAGTTCCGCCATCATTTTCGTTTCCACCCCCTCGGCGACAACGTTCAGGCCCAGTTCCCGCCCGAGGGAGGCACTGGCCCGCACCACCTTGCGGGAGTCGCTGTTGTCGATCGCCTCCCGCACAAATGCCTGGTCGATTTTCATTTCGTTGAACGGCATCCGGACCAGTGACAGCAGGCTGGAATGGCCGGTGCCGAAATCATCCACGGACAGGTTGATGCCCCTGATCCGCAGTCGTGTCAGAATCTCGGTCGCGGTCGGCGTGTCGGGGATTCCGTTCGTTTCCGTTATTTCCAGCACCAGCGCGCCGGGTGGGACACTGTGCGCTTGCAGCCGAGCCTCAATCCGGTCGGTTATGCCGGGATCATCCAACAGCAGGGGAGAGACATTCACCGCCACCCAGCAATCCGGGCGATAGCGGCGCCATTGCGCGCAGGCGCGCAATGACTGGTCCAACATCGTATCGGTTAGCGCCGACAACAGTCCTGATCGCTCTGCGATTGGGATGAACTGCGCGGGGGAAATCAGGTCCCCGCCCGCCGTGACCCAGCGGGCGAGCGCTTCGGTTCCCACGATGGCACCCGTCGAGAGGGATTGCTTCGGCTGGAACCACGGTCTGACGTGACCCATCGCGATCGCGAGCCGCAGCTCATCCGGACCCAGGGTTGCAGCGTTTGCATCCTGGCCCTGGCTGGAGACGCCGGCTTTTGGCCGCAGCATGTCGATCAGCACCGCCGGCATGATCGGTTTGCGCAACACGCCGCCGACCAGCAATCCCAGCACCGAGGCCAGGCGCCGGCTTGCGGCCAGCACCCGTGCATCGAAGCCGGAGGCGAATACGATGACCGCCGCCTTGTTGAACTGCGCGATGAGCGGCAGCGCTTCAAGCCCGTCTTCCCGCCCGAGGGACAAATCGAGCACGATGAACTCGAACCGCCATCCCTGTTCGAACAGGTCCCGCGCCTCCTGAATTGTCGCGGCACCCAGCGAGAGGAACCCCGCTCGCGTTCCGGCATGCGACGCGATCGCGCGATCCAGACGCTGGTCGTCGATCACCAGCAGGTTGCGCGGGGCTTTCATCAATGCAGGGCCGGTCGCGGCGGCGAACGCTCAGCGCCGGTTCGGCCGATGAAATCCCGCAGGCCGCTGATCGCGATCGGCTGCGGGAGGCCGTCGCATTGTCCCGACTCGGCGGCAACCGTTCTGGGAAGACGGTCGGAGGCCGTTACCACTATCACCGGAGCGATCTGCACGGTCCGAACCGTCTCGCGCCCAGGCGACTGGCGGCGTGGTTCGATCGCCATCGGTTCCGAGACGACTTCGTGTGTGATCTGGATCGGGTGGATGAAGCCGCTGACACCGGAAGGCATGGGCGCTGCGTCGCATGCCAGCAGTTAAGGAAGGATTAAATGCACTGGGGGCCGGTGCATTTCTCGCCGTCACATCGGCTTTTTCTCGCTGTCACTCCCTTGCTCATACCTGGTTTGCATGGTTGCATTGCGTTAAACACGGAGTCGGGCAGGATTGGCTTACGCGCTTCAGCAACTGATCAACGGGGTCACTCTCGGCATGATCTACGGCCTGATCGCGGTCGGCTATACGATGGTCTACGGCATCATCGGGATGATCAACTTCGCCCACGGCGACATTTTCATGGTGGGAGCGTTCCTGTCGCTGATCAGCCTGCTGGGGCTGGCATCGTTGGGCATCACCGCCGTGCCGCTGGCGTTGGCGATTACGCTTGTGTTCGCCGCCGCGCTGGCTGCGCTTTATGGCTGGACGGTGGAGCGGGTCGCTTATCGCCCGCTGCGAGGATCGTTTCGTCTGGCGCCGCTGATCAGCGCGATCGGCATGTCGATTACGTTGCAGAACTTCGTTCAGGTCAGCCAAGGCGCGCGGGTCAAGCCGATCCAGGCACTGATTCCCGGCGGCCTGCAGATCATGGATCAGGGCGGGTTCGCGGTACAACTGTCGTGGATGCAGATCGCCATCGTCATCGTCACGCTGGTTGTGCTGGCGATGTTCACCTGGCTGGTCACCAAGACCCCGCTCGGCCGCACCATGCGGGCGTGTGAGCAGGATCTGAAGATGGCCAGCCTTCTGGGCATCGATACCGATCGCACGATCAGCCTTACCTTCGTCATCGGCGCTGCTCTGGCGGCGGTGGCCGGCTTCATGTTCTTGCTTTACTATGGTGTGATCGATTTCTACATCGGGTTCATTGCGGGCGTGAAGGCCTTCACCGCGGCGGTGCTGGGCGGCATCGGCAGCCTGCCGGGCGCTGTCCTTGGCGGATTGCTGATCGGCCTGATCGAGGTGTTCTGGTCGGCTTATTTCAGCGTCGAGTACAAGGATGTCGCGGCCTTTTCGATTTTGATCGTTGCGCTGATATTCTTGCCGACAGGTATTCTGGGCCGGGCCGAGGTCGAGAAAGTATGAACCACCCCTTGCGCGACGCCTTGTTGTCCGCGCTTGTCGCCCTCGGGTTATTTGCTCCACTGGTTGGTCTGGTGACCACCAGCGGTGAGCACGGCATGAGCCTCGACATCCGCCCCATTGCCGTCGCGGTGCTCGTCGGCCTGGTTTTTTTCGGCCGCCTCGGCTGGTTGACGTGGCGCGCGCGGCATTCCCGGCGGCAAATCGTCCAGACGAACCGAGAAGTCGCCGAAGCGGTGACGCGCGCTGGGAAGTACATCACGCCGGTGCTGCTGGTGCTGGCGGTGGCACTGCCGTTCACCGGGTCTCGTTATTACGTCGATCTGGGCACCCTGGTGTTGACATATGTCATGCTGGGCTGGGGGCTGAACATCGTCGTGGGGCTGGCCGGCTTGCTGGATCTTGGATATGTCGCGTTCTATGCGGTCGGCGCCTATTCCTATGCATTGTTGGCGCAGACGTTCGGGCTGGGGTTCTGGACGTGCCTGCCGATGGCGGGGCTGCTGGCGGCGCTGTGGGGTGTGATGCTGGGGTTCCCCGTGCTGCGCCTGCGGGGCGATTACCTGGCGATTGTTACGTTGGCATTCGGCGAGATCATCCGGATCGTCATCAACAACTGGACGGCCCTGACCAACGGCCCGAACGGTATAAGCGGTATTCCTCGTCCCACGCTGTTCGGACTGACATTCAGCATGGACGGCGGCGATGGCACGGTCGCGGGTTTCTTCAACATTGAACCTGCAACGATTCAGCGAATCATTTTCCTGTATTACGTCATCCTCGGGCTCGCTTTGCTGACGAACTGGGTCGCGATCCGGCTGCGCCGCCTGCCGTTGGGCCGCGCATGGGAGGCCTTGCGCGAAGATGAGGTCGCCTGCCGGTCGCTGGGCATCAACGTCACCAACACCAAGCTGACCGCCTTCGCCATCGGCGCGATGTTCGGCGGCTTCGCCGGCGCGTTTTTCGCCACCCGCCAAGCGTTTATCAGCCCGGAGAGTTTCACCTTCATCGAGTCCGCCACCGTCCTGGCGATCGTCGTCCTGGGGGGACTTGGCAGCCAGCTAGGCGTCGCTTTGGCTGCCATCGTCATGATCGGCGGGTTGGAAGTGCTGCGCGATCTGCTGAGCACGCTTGGCGACCAGATGAACAGCCCGTTCTTTGCCGGTATCGCGGGTGAGTTGCCTTTGTACCGGATGCTGATCTTTGGCGTGGCCCTCGTTGTCATGATGGTGCTGCGCCCGCGTGGCCTTGTCTCCGGCCGCACCCCGTCCGTCGCACTGGGCGCGCCCAAGGAAATCGCCGCCGAACTTGTGGCGCAGGGGCGTGGCTGAGACATGCTGACCGTGTCCGGCCTGACCATGCGGTTTGGCGGGCTGCGAGCCGTCGACAACCTGTCATTCGAGGCGAGGGCGCGCGACATCACTGCCGTCATCGGCCCGAACGGGGCCGGGAAGACCACCGTGTTCAACTGCATCACCGGCTTTTACCGTCCGACGAGCGGCGCCATCGAACTGAGCGGCCCCGACGGCCGGACGTTTCAGTTGCAAACCATGGCTGGCCACCGCATTGCCTCCGCGGCGAAGGTTGCACGCACTTTCCAGAATATTCGTTTGTTCTCAGGAATGACGGTGCTGGAGAACCTGCTGGTTGCGCAGCACAACACGCTGATGGCAGCGACCGGGTTCGGTGTGCTGGCAGTCTTTGGCCTTGGCCGCTATCGCGCAGCCGAGGCACGCGGGCTGGAAAAGGCCCGTCACTGGCTTGACGCCATCGGCCTGACCGCGCGGGCCGACGATCCGGCCGGAGCCTTGCCTTATGGCGCCCAACGGCGGCTGGAAATCGCGCGGGCGATGTGCATCGACCCGGTGCTGCTGTGCCTGGACGAACCGGCGGCGGGGTTGAATCCGCGGGAATCCGAAGAATTGAATCAGTTGCTTCTGCGCATCCGGTCGGAGGGCTGCTCGCTGCTGCTGATCGAGCACGACATGGGCGTGGTCATGCGCATCTCCGACCACATCGTCGTGCTGGATCACGGCAAGAAAATCAGCGACGGCACGCCGCAAGAGGTGCGCGCCGACCCGGCGGTGATCGCCGCTTACCTTGGCGAGGGCGAGGAAGACGAAGTGCCGGCCGAGGACGTCACGGCGTGACCGCACTGCTGTCGCTATCCGGGGTTACCGCGTTCTATGGGGCGATCCAGGCCCTGCGCGGGATCGACCTGACCGTGGAACAGGGTGAGATCGTCACGCTGATCGGCGCGAACGGGGCAGGGAAATCCACCCTGATGATGACGATCTGCGGCAATCCGCGCGCCCGGTCCGGCGTGATTGTCCACGAAGGCCAGGACATCTCGAAAATGCCGACGCATGAAATTATGCGCCGCGGTATTGCCCAGGCGCCGGAGGGGCGGCGGATCTTCCCTCGCATGACCGTTTACGAAAACCTGCAGATGGGCGCGGAGGTTTCCGGCCAGACCAACTTCGCGGCGACCCTGGAGCAGGTGTTCACGCTGTTCCCGCGGCTGAAGGAGCGGATCAGTCAACGGGGTGGCACGCTGTCGGGTGGGGAGCAGCAGATGCTGGCGATCGGCCGTGCGCTGATGTCGAAGCCGAAACTGCTGCTTCTGGACGAGCCGTCGCTGGGATTGGCTCCGCTGGTGGTGCGGCAGATCTTCAGCGCGATCCGCGACCTCAACCGGACCGCGGGCCTGACCGTACTGCTGGTGGAACAAAACGCCTATCAGGCGCTGCGGCTGGCCCATCGTGGTTACGTGCTTGTCAACGGCGCCATCACCATGGCCGGAACGGGTGCGGAACTGCTCGCGCGGCCGGAGATCAGAGCCGCTTATCTGGAGGGCGGGCACGCCTGACGGCTAGGCCGCCTGCGCCAGCCCCTCGTGTTCCAGGGGTGCGACGATCCGCCGGTTTGCCGCCATTGTGGAACCTGCGCGGATGCAACGATTTATCACCAGTAGTCCAGCCGCTGATGGCAAGATCGCCAGGGTTGGCGGCACGCCACTCCAGGCGACGGCTGCCGTCGTCAGGCAACCCAGAATCGCGCCCGCGTCCCACCCTGCCTCCGCCGCCAAGTGAAACTGGTAGGCCGACCCCGACAGTTTTGCCCGGTCGTAGATGACGCTGAGCAGCATCGGGCAGTACAGGCCGCCGACCGCGGCGCCCATGGCGTTGGCGGCGAATGCGGCCCACGGCGCCCAGGTGGACACAGCGCGCAGCATGATGCCGGCCAGTAATGCGATCGTGACGTATCGAGACAGTAACGTCCGGTGCCCGCGGTCGATGGCCACGCCACATCCCAGGCCGGCAAGGCTTCCCGCCATGGAGGCCGCACTGCCGGCCCAGCCAAGAGCGCCGTACGATGATCCCATCGAAGAGAACAGAATGATCGGCCAGGCGATGCAGGTGCCGGCGCACATCCATCCGTCGGCCGCGAAGGCGCGCAGGCCCACACGATCCGCCATCCGCAATGACTGGCGCATCGTCGGCACGTGCCCCAACTCGATCGAACCCATCCAAAACAGCGGAGCGGTCGACGCCAGGCACAGGACTGTCGCGGTGCCGAATTCCATTGCCGGTCCAAGATGCGTCAGCAGCATTCCACCGGCGAGTGGCGCAACCAACGAGGTCACCGAGGTGAGCATCTGCCGTCCGGCAAGCTGCCGCCCGCGGCGCCCATTGCCGCCGCTGACCGCGTTTGCGGCGTGGCAGATCGGCCAGTAGATGCACTCGCCCGCGGAAACCACCAGGATCCACGCGATGATACCAAGTGCCCGATCCGCGTGGATCAGCGGCAGAAACTGCATTCCGGAAACAATGCTTCCGACCAGCATGGCCCTTTGCATGCCTAGCCGGCGGACGACCGGCAGCATGATCGCCCGCATGGCAAATCGCACAGCCAGCATAGCCGCATAAAGGCTGACCGTGACGGGGATGCTGAACCCGAGGCTCAACAGATATGCGCCGACGAACCCGGCGGCGAGAGACACGGCAAGCGACCATAAAACGCAATGGGCAGTGAGCAGACGAAACTGCCGCGCCTCGCGATCGACGTTCATCGCGTGGACTCCTTATCGTCAAGAAACAGAACGTGGCGGCGACGGCAGCCGAGCAATTATGCGGCGGCGATCAGCGGCCCGATGGCCGTGCGTCTATGACGCCGCGGGGCGCCATCGATACGGACACGCAAGACTGTCTGGGTGCGTCATCGGACTCTCCGGCGGTGAGCTTGCATTAGCCGGATAACGTGTCCGTGATCAGCCCGTCAACATTTTCGTGATGCCGGGATCGAGATTGTTTGGTGTCAGTTACTAAGGAAGCACAACCTGGGAGCCCGCTTTTGTCCAAAACGGTACCAGAACAATAATAGCGCGGGTCGGCTAACTGGACCGTGATCGCGACAAACTCTGATGCTATAACGCAAGAAATGTTGGCTGCGGCTGGCACCTGCCCAGGCCGAAGCAGCCGCTTGAGCCGGCGGCAGCTTAATCGCCGGTCGCGGCGCCCATCTTCTCCGCGAGTTGCGGCAGAGCGGTCCGGCGCGTGGGAACCAGCCAATGCTGAAGGCGGTCGAGATAGAGGTAAATGACCGGCGTCGTATACAGCGTCAGCACCTGGCTCAGCAGCAATCCACCAACCATGGCAAAGCCCAGCGGCTTGCGCAGCTCAGATCCTGCCCCGCTTTCCAGCATCAGCGGCAGGCCGCTGAGCATGGCTGCCATCGTGGTCATCAGGATCGGACGGAAGCGCAACAGGCACGCTTGGCGAATGGACTGGAATGGGGTCATCCCGTCGTGCCGCTCGGCCGTAATGGCGAAGTCCACCATCATGATTCCGTTTTTCTTGACGATGCCGATCAGCAGAATGATGCCGATCAGCGCGATGACGGTCAGCTGGTAGTGGAACAGCATCAGCATCAGCAGCGCGCCGACGCCGGCGGATGGCAGTGTCGAGAGGATCGTCAGTGGCAGGATGTAGCTTTCGTAGAGAATGCCCAGGATGATGTAGACCGTGACCAGCGCCGCGGCGACAAGATAGGGCTCAGTGCTCAGTGAGGACTGGAACGCCTGCGCGGTGCCCTGGAAGTTGCCCTGCACGGTGGGCGGGACACCCATGGACGCCTGCATCTTTTCGACCTGCGTCACAGCCTCGCCCAGCGACGCGTCGCCTGCAAGGTTGAACGAGATGGTAACGGACGGGAACTGGCTTTGATGGTTGATCGCCAGGGGCTGCACCGGGATCGTCGTTTCGTGCAGCAGTGTGGAAAGCGGCACCGTCGCGCCGCTGCTTGAACGCACGTACAGCTTTTGCAACGTTGCCGGATTGCCATACTCGTCCGGCAGAGCCTCCAGTATCACGTAATAGGCTTTGTTGCCGGTGAAATACTGCGCGACCTCCCGTTGGCCAAACGCATCGTACAGGATGGCATCGATTGCCGCCGGCTGTACGCCAAACCGAGCAGCCTGGTCCCGGTCGTAGGTGAGGGTTTCGGTGGTGCCGGAGTTTTCCTGATCTGATGTAACATCCGTCAGCAGCGGAATCTGGCGCATTTTCCCGAGGATCTTCGGCGCCCATTCGTTCAGTTCCGTTTGGTTGGCGTCCTGCAAGGTATATTGATACAGCGTCCGTCCCAGGCGCGCGCCGACACTGACATCCTGGGCGGGCTGCATGAAGAGCCGGATCCCGCTGACGGCCTGCATCTTGCGGGTAATCTGACCGATGACCTGCGTTGCAGTAACCGAACGCTCATCCCATGGCTTCAGCGTAATGTACATGCGCCCGTTGTTGGCCGTCTGGCCCGCGGTGCCGGCGCCGATGGCCGAGACCACCGTTGCCACATTCGGGTTGTTCAGGACGACCTTGTTGGCCTCCTCCTGAAGGACTGCCATCTGGCCGAACGACACGTCCTGGGCCGCGTCGGTGATCCCAATGATGATGCCGGTATCCTGGGTGGGAAAGAACCCCTTGGGAATGAAGGTGTAGAGCACGCCGGTCAGCGCCACGGTAGCGATGAATATCATCAGGGTGATGAAACGAAACCGCAGCGCGATGTCCAAGGTCCTTTCGTAAAAGCGCAGGATACCGTCGAACATCCGCTCGATCAGCGTGTACAGCCTTCCGTGGCCGTGGGCTTCCGGTGACAGGAACCGCGAGCACATCATCGGGGTCAGCGTCAGGGAAACCAGCGCGGAGACAACGATGGTGATGGACACGCAGATGGCGAACTCCCGGAACAGCCGGCCGACGATTCCACCCATCAGCAATAGCGGAATGAATACCGCGATCAGAGAGAAGCTGATCGAAACGATAGTGAATCCGATCTCTCCGGCCCCCTGGATCGCCGCCTGCAGCGGGTCCATGCCATCCTCGATATGGCGGAAGATGTTTTCCAGCATTACGATCGCGTCGTCGACGACGAAGCCGACCGCGATCGTCAGCCCCATCAGTGACAGGTTGTCCAGGCTGAACCCGCACAAGTACATAGCGCCCAGCGTGCCTACCAACGCGACTGGTATCGTCACGCTGGGAATGATCGTCGCCCACACATTGCGCAGGAACAGGAATATCACCATCACGACCAGCCCGACCGCCAGCATCAGCGTGAATTCCACGTCTGAAACCGACGCCCGGATGGTCAGCGTGCGGTCGGACACGACGTTCAGGTGGATGTCGGGGGGAATATCCGCGCGCAGCGCCGGCAGCTTCGCCTTGACACCGTTGGCTGTCGAAATGACGTTGGCGTTGGCCTGCTTGAACACCAGCAACAGAACAGACCGCTTGCCGTTGGTCCAGGCGCTCAGTTCCCGGTTCTGCGGACCGGATATCGCGCGTCCGATCTGGCCGATCCGGATCGGCGCGCCGTTTCGGTAGCCGATGATCACATTGTCATACGCCGCGGCCTTGGTAAGCTGGTCGTTGGCATAGATGGTGTAGGATCGTTTTGGACCGTCGATGCTGCCCTTGGGATCGTCGACCGTGACGTTGGTCAGGACATTGCGCACGTCCTCCAGCGTCAAGCCCATGTTCGCCAGCCGGGCCGGATCGACCTGCACGCGGATGGACGGCGTCTGCTGGCCGCCGACCAGCACCTGGCCGACGCCCGGCAACTGCGACAGCTGCTGTTCCACCAGGTTTTCGGCATAATTGTCCACATCGGTGATCGGCGCGGTGTCGGACTGCATCGCCAGGATCATGATCGGGCTGTCCGCGGGATTGATCGCGCGGAACGTCGGGGGGCTGGGCATGTTCTTCGGCAGCGAACCCTGTGCGGCATTGATCGCTTCAAGCAACAATGTCTCTTCATTGCCGATATCGCTGCCAAGACCGAACTGCAGGGTGATCTGCGTGGCTCCGAGAACACTGACCGACGTCATCTGCGTAAGTCCCGGCAGCATCTGCCCGAACTCCGTCTCCAGCGGCGTGGCGACGGTGGAGGCCATGGTTTCCGGGCTGGCGCCTGGGTACTGCGCCATCACCGTCAGGGTCGGAAACTGGACATTCGGCAGCGGCGCCACCGGCAGCAGAGGATAGGCGACCAAACCGGCCAGAAAGATCGCCGCGGTCAGCAGCGACGTGGCGATCGGCCGCCGGATGAAGGGCGTCGAAATGCTCATCGGTCAGAAATTCCTAAGTCGCAGATGCGCCGCCGCCAGCCTGTGCCGTTGCTTTTACGGGAGACCCTGGCGCCAACCGGGATTGCCCGTCCACCACCACTGTTTCGTTGCCGGACAGGCCCTGGGCGACCACCTGGCGGCCGTTCCATACGTCGGCAACCCGCACGTTCACCTCGGCTGCCGTGGCGTTCGGCTTGACGACATAAACAAAGGTGCCATCCGGCCCATGATTGACCGCCAGAACAGGGACCGTGACGGCATGTTGGAGAATACCGACCTGGACGCGCGCGTTCACGAACTGACCGGGCCAGAGGTGGCTGTCGCCGTTCTCGAATGTGGCTTTCAGTGAAATCGTGCCGGTCGAGGTATCGATGGTGTTGTCGGGCGTCATCAACTGCCCTTGGGCGAGAATCCGCTTACCACCCCCATCGAAAGCGGTAACCGGGACCGTCCCGGCGTGCAGCGCGTCCTCGATCTGCGGCAGATCCGCCTCGGGCAATGTGAACACCACCGATATTGGCCGGGTCTGGGTCAGCGAGACGATGCCGGTCTGGCTTGCGACCTGTATCACGTTGCCCGCAGTGACCTGGAAGAACCCGATACGGCCGTCAAACGGCGCACGGATCACGCAGTATCCCAGGTTGATCCGCGCCGTCTCGATCGACGCGTTGTCCAGGGCAACCGCGGCGATGTCCTTGTTCACCGTCGCCTGCTGGTCATCGACCTGCTGCACCGGTGCGAAGTTGCTCTTTGCGAGGCTCTGATACCTTTTGAGATCAACATCTGCGCTTTGCAAAAGCGCCGTATCCTCATCGCGCTGCGCCAGCGCCTGATCCAGCACGGCCTTGTAAGGCCGTGGATCGATTTCCGCGATGATCTGATCCTTGTGGACTTCCTGGCCCTGCCTGACCGGCAGCGCGATCAATGCGCCGTTCACTTGCGCCTTGACCTCGACGACATTCAGCGGCTGGACCGTGCCGAGTCCGCTCAACATGACCGGCACGTCCTGGATTTGCGCCGTGGCGGTGGTCACCGGAACGGACTGTGGCTCACCAGGGTCCGCGGCATGTCCGGGGCTGGGACGGGCCAGCAAGAACCCGCCCAACAACGCGGCAAGTCCGATGATGCCACCTGCAACCAAGCTTACCCGCCATGTCATGCCAGCTCGGCACTCCGCTGCCAACCGTTACGATAGCGCGCAGGTCATCCGTGGGCGCCTGCGGGATATGGCGCGGCGCGACTGGCTTCTAAGCGGCCACGGCGCCACTACCTCAAACGTGAAGTGAGTAACGAAGCGTAATTACTTTACGCACCGCAACATGATATCGGTGGCGGGTGGCGTTGCCGGATCAGCCCTGGCGGTTGCGTTTCCCGTGGCGCGCGGCAGACTGTCATCAGACAGCCTACGAGGGGAGACGGGAACAATGGGTTACAAGATCGCAATCATGGGCACCGGCGCGGTCGGCGCCTACGCCGGCGCCCACATGGCTCGGGCCGGCGAGGACGTGACCTTCATCGACCCCTGGCCGGCCAATGTGGAGACGATGAAGGCCAAAGGCCTGAAAGTCTCCCACATCCGCGACGTGCCCGAATGGTCCACGCCGGTCCGCGCATTGCACCTGACGGAGTTGCAGCAGGCGGCAAAGGAAAAGCCCTTCGACATCGCCTTCGTCTGCATGAAATCTTACGATACCGAGTGGGCCACGGTGATGATCTCGCAATACCTGGCGCCCGCCGGTTTCGTGGTGTCGTTACAGAACTGCATGAACGAGGAAACCATTGCCGGTGTGGTCGGCTGGGGCAAGGTGGTCGGCTGCATCGCCAGTTCGATCACCGTGGACCTGTGCGAACCCGGCCATGTCCGCCGAGCGGCGGGCAAGAGCGGGGAGCGTCATACGGTGTTCCGCACGGGGGAAGTTCACGGGCGAATCACCGAACGGGTGCAGGAGATCCAGCGTCTTGTGGCGCTGGCCGACTCCGCGCTTGTGACGTCCAATCTGTGGGGCGAGCGGTGGTCGAAGCTGGTGACCAATGCGATGGCGAACGGCATGTCCGCCTCCACCGGGCTGATCAGCAAGGACATCCTGCGCAACGACACGCTGCGCCGCTTCGGCACGCGCCTTGGGTCCGAGGCGATCCGGGTCGGCCAGGCGCTTGGCTACGAACTGGAAGAGATCCATCACATTGACCCCGAGATCATCGCCAAGGCAGGCGAGGGCGACCCTGGGGCAACGCGCGAATACGACGCGCACCGCCTGGAGGAAGTGAACAAGGCCGGGGGCGGGGAGCACCGGCCGTCGATGGGCCAGGACATGGTCAAGGGGCGCCGGACGGAGATCGAGTTCCTGAACGGCTTCATCGTCCGCAAGGGCGACGAGATCGGTTTGCCGACCCCGGCGAACGCCGCGCTGACGGATATCGTCAAGCGGGTCGAGAAGGGGGAGTTGCAGCCAAATCCGAAGCACCTGACCGACCTGCGCCTCAACTGACAAGGCCGGATCGCGGGGGGGCAGGGAGATATGCAATTGTCCCCGCATGACTGACGAGTCCGATGCCCCGGCCATCCCGGTCGTCATCACGCGCGAAGGCCTTGCCGACGGATCGCTTCTTGAGCGGATCAGGTCAAGCCTGCCGCCTGGCATGGTTGTCCGTTCGGACCAGGAGATTGCCGACAACCTTGACCGGACGCTCGCCTCGCACGACCCCGCGCAGGACGTCTGGGTGTTCGGCTATGGGTCGCTGATGTGGAATCCGGCCTTCGCCTTCGCTGAACAGCGCATCGGACTGTTGAGCGCATGGCACCGGCGGTTTTGCCTGTGGCTTGAGATCGGCCGTGGCAGCCCGACAAACCGGGGTCTGATGCTGGCGCTGGACCGAGGCGGAAGCTGCCGGGGCGTCGCATTCCGCATACCGGCACGCCACGCCCGGCCGGAACTGCTTCTGATCTGGCGGCGCGAGATGTTCGGGACAGCCTATCTCGCCCGGTGGGTCAAGATTCGCACTGCCGAGACCACGGTACGGGCGATTACCTTCGTGGTGAACCGTGATCATACGCGATACGCCGGCAAATTGACCGACCAGGGCGCGGCGGCTCACATCGCGACGGCAAGCGGGTCCCTTGGCACATGCGCGGCGTATTTCAGCAACACGCTGTCGCACCTGAAGTCGCTGGGGATAGATGACGCCGGTATGCGGCGTATCGCCGCGTCTATGAAATCCGACCCGGCCGCAACTACGTAGCGGCCGGGCGTCTGGGCGAAGCCCTAGGAGGCTGACCCTTCGATCACGTCCCCGAAGCGGACCCACGTCTTGCCGTCCCACTTCTGCAGCTGCATCGCGCGGATCGGGTGGAAGTTGGTCGGGCTGGTGTTGACCTTGATCCCCGGCAGCAGGACCGGGTCGTACGCGTCATGCAGGTTCGCCGCCTGCTTCATGATGTTGGCGCGCGAGAAATCCCCGTCGCATTGCTTCAGCACCTGCAACATCACCATGCTGACGCCATAGGCGAACGAGTAGTTGGCGTCCGTCAGATCTGCGCCCGGCATGTACTTCGCCATGAACGCCCGCCATTCGTTCATCCCTTTGTCGTCCTTGAACGACGGATCCGTCGGGTCCTTCATATAGCCGGTGGTGACGATTCCGACGCCGTTTTCCGGGCCAGCCGGGTTCATGACGGACCCGACCGAGATCGACACGTTGGTCAGGAAGAACATCGGGTGCCAGTCCAGGTCATGCACTTTCTTGATTGCCTGGGCGGCGAACTTCGGCGTGGCGGCAACCAGGATCGCATCGACACCGGCGGCCTGCAGGCTGGAGATCTGGCTGTCGATGGTCGCGTCACTCGTCTCGTAGCTGACCTCCTTCGTCACGGTGGCCGCGTACTTGTCGCCCAGCACGTCCTTCACGCCGGCGGGGTAGTCCTTACCGAAGTCGTCGTTCTGGTAGAGGATGCCCAGTTTCGCACCGGGCTTCTGCGCGAGCAGGTATTTCGTGTAGATCTGGGCCTCGGTCCGGTAGCTGGGCTGGTAGCCCATCGTCCACGGGAAGTGCTTGTAATCGCCCCATTTGTCCGCCCCTGTCGAGATGAACAGTTGCGGCACTTTCTTCATGTTCACATAGCGTTGGATGGCCGTGTTTGTCGGAGTTCCGAGCGTGTTGAACAGGAAGGCAACCTGATCTTCCTCAATCAGCTTGCGGACCATCTCCACTGTCTTCGGCGGGCTGTACGCGTCGTCGTAAGAGATGAAATCGATCTTGTGCCCGGCCACGCCGCCCTGGTCGTTCACCATCTTGAAGAAGGCAGACTCTGCCTTGGCGATCACACCGTAGGCCGAGGCCGGCCCACTATAGGCATTTGTATTGCCGATCTTCAATTCGGTTGCCGTGACGCCCGGCAGATCGTCCGCCTGCGCCGGTCGTACCGCGCACAGCAACCCCGCCAACATCAATGCACTCGCAGCAGTCCGCGCCGCACCCGAACCCTTTAGCGTCCAACCTGTCATTCCTAAACTCCCGTTTGCGACGCTCTCTTGCACCAAACGTCACGAAAGCGGAAGTCATCGCGTGAGGCTCTTTTTTCGGAGCGATGCGGCGCCATTTGCCTGACATGCGTCGTGCCATGCGTCCTGCTTGCGCCGAACCATGAGCGTTACGGCCGCGCCGCTGACGCTATCGCTGCCGCTCACCAATCCGCATCTACGGGAATGCGCGGATTGCGGCCAGATGCAGGTGGTGCCGGCCATGCCGCCGGCAACTCGCGCCGTCTGCCTGCGCTGCGATGCGATACTGCGCCATACCCGCCACCATCCGCTGCTGCTGCCCGCGATGCTGAACCTGTCGGCACTGGTTCTGTTCGTGGTCGGCTCGACGCTGACGATCATGTCGGTGACCACCGGAGGCCAGCGACGCGCGGCGGACCTCGTGACCGGCCCCGCCGAACTGAACCACTACGGTTTATGGGAACTGTCGATCGTTGTCCTGGTCACCACCCTGGGTGCGCCGCTGGCAAGGGTGCTGTCCATGCTGACCGTCTTCGCCAGCCTGCGCCTCGATCGGCCGCCAGCATTTGCCCGGACGGTTTTTGCCTGGGTTCGTCATTTGAAGCCCTGGTCGATGATAGAAATCTACCTTCTGGGGCTGTTCGTCGCCTATGTCCGCCTCAGCGGCATGGCGCAGGTCGACCTTGGCCCCGCTGTCTTTGCGTTGGGCGGCCTGATGGTTGTCATGATTCTGGCCGACTACACCTTGGATGAGCAGGCGTTATGGGAGGCACTGGAGCCTGCCAATCGGCGTCGCTGGCATCGTGACAAACGTCCTGCTGTTGCGATTGCGCCAAATTCTGCGCATCGCTGGCGTATCGGTTGCGACACGTGCGGCCTGGTCAGCCGAACCTCGCTTGGCGCGCGCTGTCCCCGCTGCGGATTTCGGCTTCGTGATCGGAAGGGACACGCCATCCAGCGAACCTGGGCGTATCTGGTGGCCGCGATGACGCTGTATGTCCCCGCCAATATTTATCCGGTGTTAACTGTCGTGCAGTTAGGCAGCGGTCAGCCGAACACCATCCTGGGTGGCGTGCGGGAGTTGCTGGACTATGGCATGTGGCCTCTCGCGGCCCTGGTGTTCTTCGCCAGCATCGCGGTGCCGGTGTTGAAGCTGGTCGGATTGACGACGTTGCTGGTCATGACGCAGCGGCGCAGTCCGGCGTTGTTGCATGACCGCACGGTGCTGTATCGCGTTGTCGACGCGATCGGGCGGTGGTCGATGATCGACATCTTCATGGAGTCCATCCTCGTCGCGCTGGTCCAATTCGGCACCATCGCCAGCGTCTATCCGGGCCCGGGCGCCATCGCTTTCGCCGCCGTCGTGATCCTGACCATGCTGGCCGCGCGCAGCTTCGATCCGCGGATCATGTGGGACAATGCCTCGCCCGGTCCGGGATGAGCGACGAACCGCCACCACAACCGCCGGCACCTACGCCCTCCGCGGTGCTGCGGTCTCAGCTTGACCACCGCCGGCGGATCTCGCTGATCTGGGCGATCCCCCTGGTCACTCTTGCGATCGGGCTTTGGCTGGCCTGGCAGACCATCACCAACCGCGGGCCGCTGATCACCATCACCTTCCAATCCGCCGAGGGTCTGTCGGCGAACCAGTCGCATGTCCGCCACAAGGACGTGGACATGGGCACGGTAAATCGAATCGTGCTGACGCCCGACGGCAAGCGCGTGCGGATGACCGTGCGAATGACCCGCGAAGCGCAACATCTGTTGACAAAGGGCACACAATTCTGGGTTGTTCGGCCACGGTTCTTCGCGGGATCGCTCAGCGGTCTGGAGACACTCATTTCAGGGTCCTACATAGATATGCTTCCAGGTCCGCCAGACGCGCCGCGGGAAACTGAATTCGTCGGACTGGAGGACCCGCCCGTCCTGTCGTCGGACGTGCCAGGCCGCACCTTCCTGTTGCAGGCCAGCCGGATCGGCTCGCTCAACCTCGGTTCGCCGGTGATGTTTCGTGACCTGGACGTTGGTGAAGTCCTGGGGTGGGACGTCGGCAAGATGGCGCGAAACGTCACCATCCATATCTTCGTGCGCGCGCCGTTCGACAAATACGTGCACGACAACTCGCTGTTCTGGAACGCCTCCGGGGCCAGCGTCCGCCTCGGCCCCAACGGCCTGGAGTTCCAGGTCGAATCGCTTAAGGCAATCGTGCTGGGAGGCATCGCGTTCGATACGCCGGACGACCCCGATGCCACCATCGAAAGCCAAGCCGACCGCACATTCACATTATATCAAAGCAAGGAGGCCGCGGGTTCTTCCAAATACAAACTAAGCGTGCCGTTCATCGCCAACATGACCTCTTCGGTCTCCGGGCTGTCCGCCGGCTCGCCGGTGACCCTGCACGGCATAAAGATCGGGGAGGTCGACAGCGTCTCATTGATGTACGACAAGACGAGCGACAATGTCATCGCACCGGTGCACTTCACATTGGAGCCGGGCCGGATCGCGATGATGGAGCTGCCGTCCGATGCCAGCCTCGACAACAGGATGAGCGAGCTTGTGCACCGCGGACTGCGCGTGAAGCTGGAAACGTCCAACTTCCTGACCGGGCAGAAGCAGTTGGTGATGGACGTGTTCCCGAACGCCCCACCGGCAAACTTCGAAAAACAGGGTGATGCCTACGTCATCCCGGTCCTGAACGGTGGGATCGACGATCTCGCCACGGCTGCTGGCAACCTGGTGAACCGGCTGAACAGCATCCCGTTCGAAACTATCGGGCAGAATCTGAACCAGACCCTGGCCGGCACCAACGCGCTGGTGAACAACAAGGATCTCGCTGCCTCAATCACCTCGCTGCGCGCAACGCTGGCGAGCACGCAAGCCCTGGTGAGCGAACTGGATCAAGGCGCGGGGCCGCTGATCCAGCGCCTGCCGGCAATCTCCGCCAGCCTGGAGTCGGCGGTCAAGCGGACCGACAGAGTTCTCGCCTCCGTTGACTCCGGATACGGGGTAGACTCCCGGTTCAACCACGACGTCAGCGAGGCGCTCGCGCAACTTTCGGAAGCCGCCCGCTCCGTCCGTGTCCTGGCCGATCTGCTGGAACGCCATCCGGAGGCTCTGATCCGGGGCCGAACCGACACGGGACTACGATGACTGTGCTTGCGCCTTGGCGCCTGTCTCGACGGTCAGGGATGCTGTTGCTGGCGACGCTACCGGCCGCTTGTGGGCTGGCATACTGGACCGATCACGCCCTGAGTCCAATTATCGGACCGGTGATGACCGCGGCGCCGCGGACGATCGCAGTGTTGCCGGTCCACCTGCCACAGTACCCTGATGCGGACGGAAATCGTCCGGTCGGGCGAGGGCAGCCAGCCCGACGTCCTGCGGTGGGACTGGTGGGCCAGCGCGCTGTGGATCATGATCGGTCAGGTCACGGTCCAGAACCTGACCCAACGGCTGCCGGGGAGCGTCGTCTATGCCGACACCGGCGCTGTTACCGCCCAGCCCGGCGCCACTGTCGAGATTTCGATCGAGCACTTCGACATGACTCTGGCTGGCTCCGTGCTGCTACAGGCCCAGGTTGTGGTATCGGCGCGCACGACCCAAACGCGCAATGTGCTCTTTACCGCAAAGCCCGCGGATTCTTCGGTCGCGTCTCTTGTCTATGCAATGAGCGTCGCACTTGGCCAGATGGCAGATGTGCTTGCCGCGGTGCTCTCGGAAGGCGGGCCAAGGAACGGCACCCCCGGATAGCCGGTTGTTGTCCAATCGCAATGGCCGCCGCTGGTCTAGCCCAACCGTGCCCGATCGACCGTGACCGTGTGGTCCAGCGGCCCATGCCCCCTGCCAAACCCCGGTGCCGCGGCGATCGCCATCCGGACGAAAGACCGAGCCCGCAGCACCGCGTCGCGAATGGTCAGTCCCTGCGCCAACCCGGCGGCCACCGCCGAGGCTGTCGTGCACCCTGTCCCATGCGTATGGCGCGTGGCGATCCGCGGCGCCGCGAATACTTCGACGCCATCAGCAGAGGCCAGCAGATCGACGACGGTATCGGACTCCAGATGTCCACCCTTCAGCAGAACCGCCGGTGCCCCGAGGGCGAGTAATGCCGCCGCGCCTGTCCGCATCTGTGCTTCGTTCGTCAGGGTTATGCCGGTCAGCGCCTCTGCCTCCGGTAGATTGGGCGTGATCACCGCGGCCATCGGGAGCAGCCGCTGGCGGAGAATTGCGACGGCATCCGGGGCCAGTAGATGGTGCCCGCCCTTGGCCACCATCACCGGGTCGAGCACGACCGGCACACCCGCCGCATAAGCCTCCAGAGCATCACAGACGGTTTCGATTGTCGCGATATCGCCCAGCATACCGATCTTGATGACGTCTGCCCCGATGTCTTCCATCACCACGGCGATCTGCTGGCGAATAAAATCCGGCGGGACGGGAAGGATGCCATGCACGCCCTGGGTATTCTGCGCCGTCAACGCCGTAATCGCCGTTGCAGCGAAGCCGCCGAGTGCGGTGATCGTCTTGATATCCGCCTGAATGCCCGCGCCGCCGCCTGAATCCGAACCGGCGATGATCAGGACGCGGCCCATCGGCACGCGCTCCTGCATCAGCTGAGCGCCACCGCGGGCTTTGGGTCAGGGACGGCGTCTTCGTTGACGCGGGCAACCTCGGCGATGATTTCGCACAGTGAATCAACCACTTCGCCGACCGTTGCGCTGTCCTCGCCCTCAGCCATGACCCGGACCAAGGGTTCGGTGCCACTTTCCCGGATCAACACCCGTCCTGTCCCCCTCAGCCTGGCTTCGGCCGCCTGGATCGCCGCCTGCACCGCCTCGTCCCGCAACGGAGACACGCCGCTGAACCGCACGTTCTTCAACCGCTGCGGCAGCGGCTGAAACATCTGGCATGCCTCGGACGCTGAACGATCCTGCTGAACAAGAACAGCGAGCACCTGCAGGGCGGCCAGCAGTCCATCCCCGGTTGTGGCAAAGTCGGACAGGATCAGATGTCCGGACTGTTCGCCCCCAACGTTGATCCCAGAAGCGCGCATGTGTTCCGCAACGTAGCGGTCACCCACCGGTGTCCGGTGCAGCGCTAGGCCCAGCCCGGCGAGATGGCGTTCCAGGCCCAGATTGGACATCACCGTCGCAACGATGCCGTCGCCCTGCAACTGCCCGGCCTGATGCCACGACTGCGCGATCAACGCCAGGATCTGATCGCCATCGACCAACTCGCCCGCCTCGTCCGCAATCAGCACCCGATCCGCGTCCCCATCCAGCGCGATGCCCAGGTGGGCATTGTGCTCGATCACCTGGCTGCAGATGAACGCAGGCACCGTCGATCCGCAGCCCTTGTTGATGTTGAAGCCATCAGGCCCAACGCCAACCGGGATAACGGTCGCACCCAGTTCCCACAGGACGGTCGGCGCCACCTTATAGGCGGCCCCATTGGCGCAATCGACCACGATCCGCAGCCCGTCGAGCCGCAGGCCTCGTGGAAAACTCGCCTTGGCGGCCTCGATGTACCGGCCAGCGGCGTCGTCCAGGCGAGCCGCCCGGCCGAGGTCGGCTGAGTCGGCAAGACGGCCGGCAAAGCCGTCGTCCATCAGCGTCTCGATTTCCAGTTCCATCTCGTCGGACAACTTTGTGCCGTCAGGGCCGAACAGCTTGATGCCGTTGTCCTCGTACGGATTATGCGAAGCCGAGATCATCACGCCGAGGTCAGCCCGGAGCGATCGTGTCAGCATCGCTACGGCCGGGGTGGGCAGGGGGCCCAGCAGAATAACATCCATGCCGGCTCCGACAAAACCGGCGGTGAGGGCTGGCTCGATCATGTAACCGGACAACCGCGTGTCCTTTCCGATCACCACGCGATGCCGATGCGCCCCGCGGGTGAACAGCAGGCCCGCGGCCTGTCCCAGCCGCAGTGCAATCCCGGCGGTCATTGGATCGGTATTCGCCTTGCCGCGAATGCCGTCAGTGCCGAAAAGCCGTCTCGCCTTCCTCATGTCCGTCCCACAGGTTCGGTGTCGTGTTTGGAACGATGGCGTTTAGTCGAATGCGCCATGCGGGGGAAGCAAATCCATGCCTCACCCGCGCAATGAGTGCCATACACGAACAGCTTGAGCGGTCTCCCGGACGTCGTGCGCGCGAAGTATTGACGCCCCGCGCGCTACCGCGAACAGTCCGGCCGCAAGTGACCCGCCGAGACGCTTGTCGGCTTGCGGCTCGCCTGAAAGCGTTCCGACAAAGCGTTTGCGCGACACCCCGGCAAGGATCGGAAAGCCCAGCGACCGAAGATCGTCGAGGCTGCGCAGCATCGCCACCGAATGTTCGGTCATCTTGGCAAAGCCAATGCCGGGGTCGATCGCGATACGATCGGGTCTGATCCCGGCGCCGATCGCCGCGTTGATGCGGACCAGCAGTTCAGCCCGGACCTCCGCGACAACGTCGCCGTAGTGCGCCCGCGAATTCATTGTCGCCGGTGTTCCGCGCATGTGCATGAGCACGACGGGACAATCGTGTTCCGCCACGATCGCCGCCGCCCGCGGGTCGTGGGACAGACCTGACACATCGTTGATGATCCGAGCGCCCGCGGCGAGCGCTGCCACCATCGTCGAGGCGTGAACCGTATCGACGGAAACACACACCGATTTATCGGCCAATGCGCGAATCACCGGGATGATGCGTGCCTGCTCCCGCTCCGGACCGACGGGCGCGCTTCCGGGCCGCGTGCTTTCGCCACCGACGTCGATGATGTCGGCGCCATTGGCGAACATTGCCAGGCCGGCCTTGATGGCGCCGTCCCGACTGTAATGGCGGCCGCCGTCACTGAAGCTGTCCGGCGTGACATTCAGGATGCCCATTACGCGCGGCATGGTCAGGTCGAACCCGGCCCATACGCGCCTTACCGCAAGCACGCCGCCTCCAGCGCCGGTAACCAACCAAACAGTCGCCCCATGCTCGCCCAAACACGCTCCGCGCCCGCGCGCCGGATCTTCCGATTGTTCGTGCGCACGGTTCGGGCCACGCTCACCGGCTCATTCGTCAGCATATCGATGGCCTGGCGGATGCGGCAGCGCGCGCGATGCAGCAGAACACGCTGATTCTCTGCCGAGATACTAAGCATTACGCATGTTTCTTCGGCACTCTGACCCTCCATGTCCCGCAAGACGAGCACAGCCCGCTGACCGCTGGGCAACCGCTCGATCTCCATCTGCACATGGTCCCACAACTGCCGTCCGCCGATGATGCGTTCCGGGTCGATATCATCCCAGAGCCGCGGCGCTTCCACCCAATGGCCATCCGGCTTGAACGCGGATAGGGGGACGCCCCGCTCGCCAGGCTCCGCGCCATCCAAACCGGCTGGCAGCGCGACCAACCGGCGTTCCCGCGTGGCGCGGGAGCGGGCGCGGTTCAGCACGATGGTGAACAGCCACGTCGCCAGGCTCGATCGACCCTCGAACCGGCCGATGCCGCTGAACACCGCAAGCCAGGCGTCCTGCACGACCTCCTCCGCCTGTGCCTGGCTGCCGATGATGGAAATCGCGACATTGGTCAGCGAGCGGTGGAAGCGTTGGATCAGGCTGCGGTAGGCCGCCTGGTCCCCCTGGCGAAGCCGTTCCAGGAACGCCGGATCGTCGAATTCAGTCGGCCGCATCCCCGCCTCATTTCAGCCCAGAATGGCTGATCCACTGTAATGGCGCCACGCCTGATGAGTCACTTGGTATCGTGGGTGGTACCGCCGGGGCACCGTGCAGGCACCCCGGGGACCGGCGCCGGAGGAGACAACTATTCCAACCTGTCGAGAGATGGCCGAACTGGTCACTGATTATCTGGAGGGCGATCTTCCCTGGCATCGACGCCTGGCGGCTCGGCTGCACCTGTTTGTGTGTGAGGCCTGCACCCACTACTTCGATCAGATGCGCAGAACCGTCGCCTTATTGCGAACCGTGCCTGCTCCGACACTTACAAAGTCCGAAGAAGATGCGGTGCTTCAACATCTTAACACGCCGCGGCCGCCCGGCTAGTGCGGCAGGCGCAGAGCGTTGGGAAAGCACGTGCCTTCCGATTCGGCAACGTCTGCCTATCGGTGGATCAGGAGAAGATTTTCATCACCGATGCGCCGCGCTGGTGTAGCCTTCTTCAGATGAGGCAAAACCACAGCCGCGAATCGGCTCGGATTAACTTTTCTTTAAACATATGCGGGTATTCACATTCTCCCGTGCGGTTCACATCGAGCCACGGTCTCCGGCTGAAGGAGGGGCATTGATGCACCGAAAAGCCTTGGCCGTTTGTGGCACCGAAGCCGTGAGGACAGGTGGCGTTCCGCAGACGCGGAGAAATGGCTCGTTCCCGCTATCCACAGCTATCCACATACAATTTCGTAACCGAGACGCGAATTTTCTTGAATCGGAAGGCACTGGCTTTCACACTTCTGCGACTGGCGCGGAGTTCAAGCCAAACTCGCGGATGTTGGTTCGGGCCGGTAACTTCCGACGAGCGGCTGAATGCCTGGGCTCCGCGTCGCGGGAACGATAACCGTGGCGGATACCCGGCAGCGATGACGATTTCGCGTGCCTCAGCTTCGCGACGCGTCTCATCCCAATTCGGATCGTTAGAACAGCGAACCGCTGGTTCGCTCTTGAAAGGTCTGACGGAACACCATGCTCAACTAGGACGGCGAAGCGAACTAGATGCAACTGGAAACCGTAACTCAGTATGACCAAATGAACGCAGCAGCCGAAAACATTCGCGCGACATGTCCCCCTTTTGCCGCCGTTGCACCCATCTTGCATTGTGAACTGCAGGTGACGTCGACGGACCATGGCACCACCCTTAACAATGGAGCGGCCGATGCAGCCGGTCGATGATATCTTTTCAGCCTACACCCGCGGATTTGAGGCGTTTCGGGAGGCTGAACTTTCCCTTTCCGAGTACCTGGACGCCTGCCGCGACGACCCGCTGATCTACGCAACCGCGCAGGAGCGGTTACTGGCGGCAATCGGTGAGCCGGAAATGGTCGACACGTCGAAGGACGCTCGGCTCGGCCGGATCTTCATGAACCGCACGATCCGGGTCTACCCGGCGTTCAGCGAGTTCTATGGCATGGAGGAGACGATCGAACGGATCGTCGGCTTCCTCCGGCACGCCGCGCAGGGCCTGGAAGAACGTAAGCAGATCATGTACTTGCTCGGCCCAGTCGGTGGCGGCAAGTCATCTCTCGCGGAACGGTTGAAGGCGCTGATGGAGAATGCGCCCATCTACGTCCTGAAGGCAGGCGACGACCTCAGCCCGGTGTTCGAGAACCCGCTTGGCCTGTTCGATCCGGAGCGCATGGGCCCGCTGTTGGAAGATCGTTACGGTATTCCGCGGCGGCGGCTTACCGGGCTTATGAGCCCGTGGTGCATCAAGCGGCTGGACGAGTTCCGCGGCGACATTTCCCGCTTCCGTGTTCAG
Organism: uncultured Pseudomonadota bacterium; assembly: GCA_963819005.1. Lineage (GTDB taxonomy): Bacteria > Pseudomonadota > Alphaproteobacteria > Acetobacterales > Acetobacteraceae > Rhodopila. The sequence goes on along the minus strand of CAWFUL010000012.1, from coordinate 890,971 downwards.
AAGATCACACCGTCCCGGTTGCGCCAGATCGCCATCGCGAAGACTGAACCGGGCGACGAGAACAACCAGGACATTTCGTCACTGGTGGGTAAGGTCGATATCCGCAAGCTGGAGCTGCACTCGCAGAACGACCCGGATGCCTACAGCTACTCCGGCGGCCTGAACCGCGCGAACCAGGGCATGCTCGAGTTCGTGGAAATGTTCAAGGCGCCGATCAAGATGCTGCATCCGTTGCTGACCGCAACGCAGGAAGGCAACTACATCGGCACCGAAAACATCGGCGCGATCCCGTTCCAGGGCATCATCATGGCCCACTCCAACGAATTGGAGTGGCAGAGCTTTAAGAACAACAAGAACAACGAAGCCTTCATTGATCGTATCTACGTCATCAAGGTGCCGTACTGTCTGCGTGTAACCGAAGAGCAGAAGATCTACGAAAAGTTGGTCTCTCGGTCAGAGCTTGGTACTGCGCCGTGCGCACCGGCGACGCTGGAGATGCTCGCCCGCTTCTCGGTGCTGACCCGTCTCAAGCGTCACGAGAACTCGACGCTGTTCGCGAAGATGCGAGTTTATGACGGTGAAAGTTTGAAGGAAACCGATCCGCGTGCCCGGTCCCTGCAGGAATACAAGGACACCGCGGGCGTCGAGGAAGGGATGGACGGAGCCTCCACGCGGTTCGCGTTCAAGGTGCTCGCCGCGACATTCAACCACGACACGACCGAAGTGGCCGCTGATCCGGTGCACCTGATGTATGTGCTCGAACAGTCGATCCGCCGCGAGCAGATGCCGCAGGAGCAGGAGAAGCGTTATCTGGAGTTCATCAAAGGCGAACTCGCGCCGCGATATGCCGAGTTTATCGGCAACGAGATCCAGAAAGCCTACCTCGAATCTTACCACGACTACGGTCAGAACCTGTTCGACCGATATGTTTCCTATGCCGACGCGTGGATCGAGGACATCGACTTCAAGGATGCCGACACCGGACAATTGCTGAACCGCGAGCTTCTCAATCAAGAGTTGACGAAGGTGGAAAAGCCCGCCGGGATTGCCAATCCCAAGGACTTCCGCAACGAGGTCGTGAAATTCTGCCTCCGCGCGCGGGCGAACAACAACGGCAAAAATCCCTCATGGACAAGCTATGAGAAAATCCGTGATGTTATCGAACGCCGTATGTTCAGCCAGGTTGAGGAACTGCTGCCAGTGATCAGCTTCGGGTCGAAGAAGGACAGTGACACCGAAAAGAAACACACCGACTTCGTTGAGCGGATGACCGCCCGTGGCTACACGGAACGGCAGGTTCGCCGGCTCGTAGAATGGTATATGCGGGTCAAGCAGGCAGGGTGATAGACCCTGCCCAACTAAAGAAGGTCTTACAGGCACCCAATGCATATCGTTGACCGTCGCCTGAATCCGAGTGGCAAGAACCTCGCTAACCGCCAGCGGTTCATGCGCCGGGCCAAGGCTCAGATTCGTAAAGCGGTGCACGAAAGTGCGGGCAGCCGCAGCATCAAGGACGCCGACGAAGGGGGTGAGGTCGTTCTGCCCGCGCAGGGCGTGCATGAGCCGTCTTTCCGGCGGGGTTCGTCCGGCGGTATCCGCGACCATCTGCTTCCGGGGAACAAGGAGTATATCGCCGGCGACACCATTCAACGCCCACCGTCGGGTGGTGGCGGCAGCGGCAACGAAGGCAGCCCGGACGGGGAAGGGGAGGATGACTTCCGCTTTGCCCTGTCGCGGGACGAGTTCGTCGACCTGTTCCTGGAGGACCTGGAACTGCCGGACCTGGCTAAGCGCCGGGTCGTGAACGCCGAGGCGCTGGTTTATCACCGCGCCGGCTACTCGGTCAGTGGCTCTCCCGCCAATCTGGCCTTGAACCGGACGGTGCGGAACTCGCTTTCGCGCCGCATCGCGCTGCGCCGCCCGAAGCCCGAGGAAATTCAGGCGCTGAAGGACGAGATCGAGGCGCTTGCCGATGGCAGCGACGAGCCTCGACGCCTTGCCCTTGAGGAAGAACTCGCTCGCAAGCAGCGCCGCACCGGGTTGATCCCGTTCATCGATCCGCTTGACGTGCGTTACAAGCGGTTCGACCCGATGCCGAAGCCGGTTGCCCAGGCGGTCATGTTCTGCCTGATGGATGTGTCAGGCTCGATGACGGAGCACATGAAGGACCTGGCGAAGCGGTTCTACGTGCTGCTCTACATCTTCCTGAAGCGCCGGTACAAGAACGTGGAAGTGGTCTTCATCCGCCACACCCATCAGGCGTCCGAAGTTGATGAGGAAACCTTCTTCAACAGTCCCGAAACCGGCGGCACCGTTGTGTCCACCGCTCTGGAGGAGATGCAGAAGGTCATCGACGAGCGGTACAGCCCGGACAACTGGAACATCTATGCCGCGCAGGCGTCGGACGGCGACAACACCGCCAGCGACAACGACAAGACCGCGGCGCTGCTGACCAAGGTGATCCTGCCGGCGTGCCAGGTACTATGCCTATCTGGAAGTCGGGCGCGATTCCGAGCACTTCCCGCCTGGATTCATTCGCCGCGATAGCGATTTGTGGCAGACTTATTCGTCCATTATTCGCAACGGCGCGCCGATGGCCATGCGCAAGGTGGGCCATCGCCGCGACATCTACCCGGTGTTCCGGGAACTGTTCGCCAAGAAAACCGGGGCGGAGGCCGCAGCAGAATGAGCCCGTCATACGACATTCCAACCGGCATCCGCGCCGAACGTCCTTTGTTCGAAAGTGCCGACTGGGGCTTCGAGACCATCCAACGGTGCCATGACGAGATCGCCAAGATCGCGATCGGTGAAATGGGCCTGGATGTCTACCCGAACCAGATCGAGGTGATCGGCACCGAGCAGATGCTCGATGCGTATTCCTCGATCGGGATGCCGCTTTTCTACAAGCATTGGTCGTTCGGCAAGCATTTTGCCCGCAACGAGGCAATGTACCAGGCCGGCATGCAGGGGTTGGCATACGAGATCGTCATCAACTCGAATCCATGCATCAGCTACATCATGGAGGAAAACACCGCCACGATGCAGACGCTGGTGATCGCGCATGCGGCGTTCGGGCATAACCACTTCTTCAAGAACAACTATTTGTTCCAGCAGTGGACTGACGCGAACGGCATCCTCGACTACCTCGAATTTGCCCGCGACTACATCATGTCGTGCGAGGAACGCTACGGCGAGGCGAACGTCGAACGCCTGCTCGACGCGGCGCACGCGCTCATGAGCCACGGCGTTCACAAGTATCCTCGCAAGCGCACCAATGATCTGCGGTCCGAGGAGAAGCGGGAGCGCGAGCGGCGCGAACACGACGAACTGGTCTTCAATGACCTTTGGCGCACCGTTCCCGGCAAGGAAAACGTCCGCGCGGACCCCACGGCCGAGGAGCGCCGCAAGGCCCTGCTGCAACTGCCGCAGGAAAATATCCTGTATTTCATGGAGAAAACCGCGCCGCGGCTGGCGCCGTGGCAGCGCGAAATCCTGCGCATCGTGCGGATCATCTCGCAGTACTTTTATCCGCAGATCCAGACCAAGGTGATGAACGAGGGCTGCGCGACCTACGTCCATTACACCATCATGAACCGGCTGCACGAAAAGGGCCTGCTGACCGACGGCGCGATGGTCGAGTTCCTGAAGTCCCACACCAACGTGGTGTTCCAGCCGGAGTTCGACGATCCGCGCTACTCCGGCATGAACCCTTATGCGCTGGGCTTTGCCATGATGCAGGACATCGAGCGCATCTGCAAAGAGCCGACCGATGAGGACCGCCAGTGGTTCCCGCATATCGCCGGTTCCAACGACCACATGGCGGTGCTGCGCGACGTCTGGGCGAATTACCGCGATGAGAGCTTCATCCTGCAGTTCCTCAGCCCGCATCTGGTGCGGAAATTCGGCCTGTTCCACGTGATGGATGATGCCAGCGAGCCGAACCTACGGGTCGAGGCGATCCACGACGAACGCGGCTACCGCAAGATCAAGCAGGCGCTGGCCAAGCATTACGACGTGTCCTGGACTGCGCCTGACATCCAGGTGGTGGACGTCAATCTGGCTGGGGACCGTCGCCTGATCCTGCATCATCGTGCCCTCAACCGCGTTTTGCTGGATGAGAAGGACACACGCCAGGTTCTGCAGCACCTCGCGGACCTCTGGGGCTATGACGTGTTGATGAAGGAGATCGACCCGGCCAACGACTCGGTGCTGAAGGAACATGCCGCGTCGCCACGTCCAGGGATCGTGCAGATCGAGACGGTCTGAGGCCGCCCGCACCACAGACCGGAAGCGCCCGCCTGAGCGTGACCTGAAGCCGGCCAGAAGGCCTGATCGCACCCGGGCTGTTTTGGGCAGCGCCTTCTGGAATAGAATTATACCCCTTATCGTAGTCATCACGGTTGTTCTTTGGGGACTTCTGAGCCCCGCCGCTGCCCAATCGCGCCTCGACGACATCATTGCCCGGGGCACGCTGAGGGTTGGCATGACCGGCGACTACCGCCCCTTTTCCCTCCACGCAGCCGATGGCTCCTGGTCCGGCGTCGACGTCGACATAGCGCACAACCTCGCCGACGCCATCGGCGTCAAACTGGATGTCGTTCCCACCACCTGGGCAAAATTGCTGCCGGACCTGACCGAGAATTCGTTCGACGTCGGCATGGGCGGTATTTCCATCACCCTGCAGCGGCAGAAAGTGGCGTTCTTCTCCCAGCCCGTCATGCGCGTCGGCAAGGCCGCCATCGCCCGCTGCGCCGACAGGGATCGCTTCACCACTCTGTCCGACATCGACCGCCCTGGCGTGAAGGTGATCGTCAATCCAGGCGGCACCAATGAATCCTACGATCGCGCCAACCTCCATCAGGCTGAGATCGTCGTCTTCCCCGACAACACCGACATCTTCGACGAATTGGTCGCCGGGCACGCCGACCTTATGCTGACCGACAGCGTCGAGACGCGTCTGCAGCAGAGACTCCACCCGGAGCTGTGCGCCATCCATCCGGAGCAGCCGTTCAACTTCGGCGAACTCGCCTACCTTATGCCGCGCGACGTCGTCCTGAAGGCGTTCATCGACCAATGGCTTCATATCGCGCAGCAAAGCGGCACCTGGGACACGGTGCTGCGGTCCTACCTGGGGCTATAATCTTCCCGGCCTGACCGCGCTTAATCTAAGACAGGCAACGCCATCCGATTGCATGTAGGCTGGAAACGCATCAGTCCGGATTCGCGAATGGCCTCTTCTTCTCACGATACCACGCCGGCATGGTCGTGGCTGATTCCCATCTTCGCGGCCATTCTTTTGGGCCTGAAACTCGGCGGCATCGCCTCCGAGCACGCCATTCCCATCCAACTTCTGGCCACAATTCTGATCGGCGGATCCGTGTTCGCCGCCGTCCACCACGCCGAGGTCCTCGCGCTGCGCCTTGGCGAGCCGTTCGGTTCCATCCTTCTTGCCGTCGCGGTCACGGTGATCGAGGTCGGCCTGATCATCGCCGTCCTGCTGTCCGGCGCGCCCGGTACCGACGCCGTGGCACGGGACACCGTCTACGCTGCCGTCATGATCGTGCTGAACGGCATCGTCGGGCTGTGCCTCGTCCTGGGCGCCAGCCGCCACCACGAGCAGAGCTTCCAGCTGCAAGGCGCCTCCGCCGCGCTGAACGTGCTCGCGCCGCTGGCAGTCCTGGCCATGATTCTGCCCAATTTCACGCCGGCCATTGGCGGTCCGTTCTATTCGCATTTCCAGCTACTTTACGTAGGCGTAATGTCTCTCGCCCTGTACGTGATGTTCGTTTTCATCCAGACCGTGAGGCACCGAGACTATTTCCTCGACGTCGTAACGGATGCTGACAGCGCGCCGGGGTCTCATGAGTTCTGTCCCGCCTGGCTCGGTGATCGCCGCAAGCGCGGTCCTGCTGCCTGTCGCGCTGTGTTCAGTCATCTTTCTGGCCAAGCTGCTGTCCCACCCGCTGGAGGATGCCATCTCCTCCGCCGGTCTGCCGCACGCGGTGCTGGGCGTGGTCATCGCGCTGATCGTCATGCTACCGGAGGGCCTGGCCTCCATCCGAGCGGCGCACGCGAACCGGTTGCAGAACAGCCTGAATCTTGCGCTGGGTTCGGCCATCGCCAGCATCGGCCTGACCATCCCGACCGTCGCCGTGGCATCCCTGCTGAGCGGGCGGGATCTGCGCCTAGGGCTTGAGCCGGAGCATATGATCCTGCTGATGCTGAGCCTGTTCGTCAGTTCCCAGACCCTCAGCACCGGGCGCACCACGGTGCTTCAGGGCGGCGTCCACCTTGTCATCTTCGCCGTGTTCCTGATGATCACCGCCACGCACTGATCCCGTCGGCCCTTGGGCCAGCCGGGCGGTTCATCCCCGGCACCACTCCGCCACCTGCTTGTGGGTGGCGAACCAGCACCCGCCTTTTGCCTTCATGTGACGGATCAGCCTTTCCAGCAGCGGCAGGCGGGAGCGGTGGCCGGTGATGTGCGGATGCATGGTCAGCAGGAAAAGCCCACCTTCGTCCCAGGCACCGTCGAACTCGGCGGTGAAGATTTCCTCCACGGCCGAGGGCGGGGTGTACGGGCGCAGCCCGGAGAAGCGGAGCATGTTGAAGTAGACCGCGTCGTCGCGGATCCATTCCGGTGGCAGTTCGACGATTCCCGTTGGAACGCCCTGATCCTCCAGTTCGTACGGATCGTCATCCGCCATCAGGCTGCTGTCGTACAGCAGCTTCATCTCCCGGATGATGTCCAGCGTGTTGACGGAGAAATCCCAACTTGCTGTTCGGATGCCCACCGGCTCCGCGCCGCTGATCTTTGCCAGCGTGTCGCGGGCGCGGAACGTCAGGTCCCGTTCCGCCTCACGAGGCAGGCTGGTGTTCACCTCGTGAATCCACGAGTGGATCCCGATTTCGTGCCCGTCGGAGGCGACGGCGCGGACCTCCTCGGGGTGAATCAGGGCGGCGACGGCGGGATAGAAGAACGAGGTCGGGATCGACTCACGCGCCAGCAGCTTCAGGATGCGCGGCATGGCCTGGCGGTTGCCGTACTGGCCCTGGCTGATCCGCATCGGGCTTGGGTCGTTGTCGCGCAGCGGGATCGTCTCGTGATCCGCATCGAAGCTGATCGCCACCGCGCAGCGCGCGCCATTCGGCCATGCCGCCGGTTTCAGGCTGCGGCCGGCCCGGGCGCGGTTGACCATGGTGCGCCAGGTTTCCTCGGGCCACTGCCAGGGTTCCAGTCCGTCCTTGGTCATGCGGGGTTCCCTTCGTGCGTTGCCGCCGCCATGGTGCACCTGGTTCGCCACTTGGAAAAGAGTCATCCATGCCCGACACCGATCCAGCCCTGCTCAGCGCCGAGGATATGCTGGCTTACTTTGCCCGAGGCCAGCTTAGTCCGGTCGAGGTTTTGCAAGCTGTCACCGAACGCGTGGCGCGGCTGAATCCGAACCTGAACGCCTTTGCCGTAATGAACCCCGATGCCCTGCGCGCGGCCGGCGAGAGTGAATCCCGCTGGCGATCGGGCCGGCCGCTGGGAATCCTGGACGGGGTGCCCGCCACGGTGAAGGACCTGGTGGATTTGGCTGGCTTTCCCACCCGCCGCGGCAGCCGCACCACCAGCACCGACCCGGTGCCTGACGACGCGCCGATGGTGATGGGCCTGAAAGCGGCCGGCGCGGTGATCCTCGGCAAAACGACTACCACGGAATACGGCTGGAAGTCGCCCGGCGACTGCCCGCTGCACGGCATCACCCGCAATCCCTGGAACCCGGCGCATACCCCCGGCGGGTCGTCCTCTGGCGCCGGAGCGGCTGGTGCGGCCGGCTTCGGGCCGCTGCATATCGGCACCGACGCGGGTGGGTCGGTCCGCATTCCTGCCGCCTGGTGCGGGCTGGTCGGGCTGAAACCGACATACGGCCGTATTCCGCAATGGCCCGCCAGCGCCTTCGCCAGCGTTTCGTGCGCCGGGCCGATGACCCGAAATGTCCGCGATGCGGCGCTGATGTTCTCCGCGATGGCGCGCTGGGATCTGCGTGATCCGTTCTGCCTGCCGGACGATCCCAGGGACTGGCTGGACGGGATCGAAGATGGCGTGTCGGGCCTGACCGTCGGCATCCTGAACAGCCCCGGCTTCGATTCGCCGATCGACCCCGATGGGATTGCCGCTGTCGAACGCGCCGCTCAACTGCTGGCCGATGCCGGCGCTTATGTCGAGCATGCCGACGCGCAACTGCCCAATACCAGCAGCGTGTTTGGCCGCGTGTGGGGTGCGGCGCTGGCACGATTGGTCGCCGGGATGCCCTCGCAGTTGGCGGGCCTGCTGGATCCCGGCATCCGCCAGGTGGCGGAAACACTGGGCGGCATGTCCGCGATCGAGTTCATGGACGCCGAAGCGACCCGCGCCACCGCCGCCCACGCCATGGCCCGGCTGCACCAGCGCTACGATCTGGTGATCTGTCCGACGGTGCCGGCAGGACCGCCGCTGGCCGAGGCCCCCGTCACTGATCCGGTTCGCGCCCTTTGGACGGAGTGGGCGCCGTGGACGTTCACCTTCAACCTGACACGTCAACCCGCGATCTCGGTTCCGATGGGCCCACGGACGGATGGGCTGCCGAATTCCGTTCAGATCGCGGCGGCACAGTTTCGTGATGATCTGGTGCTGCGGGCGGCGCGGGCGATCGAATTGGCGCAGCCGTTCGAGGTGGTTGATCTGGGTTAGGTTGGCCGATGCCAACGTACGCCAGCAACTTCCACGGCGAGCGTCACGTCTTCACCGGGCTGCGCGACGTCCTCGCCAAGGCGACCCACCGCCGGTCCGGCGACGAACTCGCGGGCCTGGCCGCGGAGTCAGATGCCCAAAGGGTCGCCGCCAGATCCGTTCTCGCCGACCTGCCGCTGGCTACGTTTCTGACCGAAGCGCTTGTGCCTTACGAGACCGACGAGGTCACGCGCCTGATCTTCGATACCCACGACGCCATCGCCTTCGCCCCCGTGGCCCACCTGACCGTCGGTGGCTTCCGCGACTGGCTGCTGTCCTACGACGCCACGACGGAGAAACTGTCCGAAATCGCGCCCGGCATTACCCCCGAGATGGCTGCCGCGGTTACAAAACTGATGCGCAACCAGGACCTGATCAGCGTTGCCTCACGCTGCCGGGTCACCAGCGCCTTCCGCAACACGCAGGGGCTTCCAGGCCGCCTGGGATCTCGCCTGCAGCCCAATCATCCGACCGACGACCTGCGCGGCATTGGCGCCGCGACGATCGACGGCCTGCTGCTGGGCTGTGGCGACGCGGTGATCGGTGTCAATCCAGCTACCGACAGCGTCGCCAACGGCATCGCCCTGCTGGACATGCTGGAGACATTGCGCCTCCGCCACGATATTCCGACCCAGACCTGCGTGCTAACCCATGTCACCAACGTGCTGGAGATCATCCGCCACGGCGCCCCGGTCGACCTCGTCTTCCAATCGATCGCTGGCACCGAGGCGGCGAACAAAGGCTTCGGCGTCAATCTGTCGATCCTGAGGGAGGCCCAGGATGCGGCCCTGTCACTGAACCGTGGCACTGCCGGCAACAACGTCATGTATTTCGAGACGGGGCAGGGAGCAGCGCTGTCCGCCAACGCCCATCACGGCCTAGATCAGCAGACTGTCGAGGCTCGCGCCTATGCCGTTGCCCGGGCGTTCAAGCCGCTGCTGATCAACACGGTGGTCGGCTTCATCGGCCCGGAATACCTTTACGACGGCAAACAGATCATCCGAGCGGGACTGGAGGATCATTTCTGCGGCAAACTGCTGGGCCTGCCGATGGGGGTGGACGTCTGCTACACCAACCACGCCGAGGCAGACCAGGACGACATGGACACACTAATGACCGTGTTGACTGTGGCCGGCGTGACGTTCCTGATCGCCGTGCCGGGCGCCGACGACGTCATGCTGAACTATCAAAGCGCTTCGTTCCATGATATTCTGTATCTACGTTCGCAGTTCAACCTGAAGGCCGCGCCGGAGTTCGAAGCGTGGCTGGACAAGATGGACATGAAGGACCGCGCGGGCCGTATCCGGACGGTCCAGCCGATGCGGATGCTCAGCCTGCCGGACCCGGACCCGTTCATTGCCGCCTGATCCCTGGGCCTCGCTGAGAGCCACCACCCGCGCCCGCATTGGCCTTGGCCGGACGGGCGACGCGCCGTCGCTGGATCACATGCTCGCGTTCCAACTTGCCCATGCCAGGGCGCGAGACGCGGTTCATACCCCGCTTGACACGGCTGCCATCGCGCAAGCGATCCGGCCGAACCGCAGCGTCGTCGTCCGCAGCCAGGCGCCCGACCGGGTCACGTATCTGCGCCGTCCAGACCTTGGGCGTGCACTCGATCCTGATGCGAAACTGCCGGCCGGCCCTTGGGACGTTGTCTTCGTCATTGCGGATGGACTGTCTCCGATCGCGGTGCAGCGTCATGCGCCGCCGTTGCTGCACGCCTGCCTTGCGCGCCTGGAAGGGTGGTCCATTGGCCCGATCCTGATCGCCACCCAGGCACGCGTGGCCCTCGGCGACGAGATCGGCGCGCGGCTCAACGCCCAGCTTTGCCCCGTGCTGATCGGGGAGCGTCCCGGCCTCAGCGTTGCCGACAGCCTGGGTGTGTATCTGACCTACGAGCCCAGGCCTGGCCGCCTTGATTCGGAGCGCAACTGCATCTCCAACATCCATCCGGACGGCATGTCCTATCAGTCCGCCGCCGATATGCTGGTTTGGCTGATGACGGAGGCTCGGCACCGCAAGCTGACGGGCGTGGACTTAAAGGCCGACCGCCCGATCAGCGTCCTGGCGGCGGACAGGACCCCTCTTGGCCTTTCCACCCAAGACCGTACATGCTGAAGCAACAGCGTCCAACGGAGCCACAACCATGACGACAACCAAGTTTGGTGTTGCCCAACCCGTCCGCCGTGTGGAGGACCCTCGTCTACTGAAGGGCGCCGGCCGCTACACCGACGATATCGTGCTGCCCGGCATGCTGATGGGCGTTGTGCTTCGCAGCCCCCACGCCGCCGCGAAGATCACCCGTCTGGATACTGCGGCGGCCGCCAGACTTCCTGGGATCAAGGCGATCTACACAGCGGCCGATCTGAAGGCTGATGGGCTGCAGACGATGCCTTGCGCCGCTCAGGTCACGAACCGCGACGGCACGCCGCAGGTTGCCCCGCCGCATCCGGTGCTTGCCGATGGCGCGGTCCGCCATGTCGGCGATCCCGTTGCCTTCATTGTTGCCGAAACCACGAAGCAGGCGCGTGACGCGGCGGAGCGGATCGAGGTTGATTACGACCTGCTGCCCTCCATCACCGATCTTCACACGGCGATGGACTCCAGTGCGCCGCTTGTGTGGCCAGAAATTAAGAACAACCTCGTGTTCGACTGGGAGATTGGCGACAAGGCCGCGACCGAGGCGGAATTCGCCAAGGCGGCCCATGTCACGAAGCTGACGATCGTTAACAACCGCATCGTCGTTAACTCGATGGAGGCGCGGGCGGCCATCGCGGATTTCGATCCGGACAAGGGCCGCTGGACGCTGTATGCCAACACCCAGGGTGGCTGGCTGGTGAAGAACCTGATCGGCCCGCTGTTCGGGACCGAACCCGATAAATTCCGAATCATCACGCCTGATGTCGGCGGCGGCTTCGGAATGAAGCTGTTCCTCTACGCCGAACATGTGCTGACTTGTTATGCGGCCCGCAAGCTGGGCCAGCCGGTGAAGTGGGCGGCCGACCGCGGCGAGGCATTTGTCTGCGACACCCAGGGCCGCGACAACATCACGACCGGTGAACTGGCGATCGACGCCGACGGCAAGTTCATCGCGTTGCGGACCCGCAACATCGCCGGGATGGGCGCCTATCTGTCCACATTCGCGCCGTTCATCCCGACCTTCGCGGGCACCGGCGTGCTGTCCAGCGTCTACGGCTTCAAGGCGATTTATGCCAACGTCCTGGGCGTCTTCACGAATACCGTTCCGGTGGATGCTTATCGGGGTGCTGGCCGTCCGGAAAGCAACTACCTGGTCGAGCGTCTGGTGGATGCCGCCGCGCGTGAACTGAAAATCGACCGGGTGGAACTGCGTCGCCGGAACATGGTGCCGCCGAGCGCGATGCCGCATGCGACGCCGGTGGGGAAGAATTACGATAGTGGCGACTTCCGCGTCGTTCTGGACACCGCCGCCGACAAGATCGGCTACGCTGGGTTCGCTGCTCGCAAGGCCGCTGCCGCCGCGCGCGGCAAGCGGCTGGGGCTGGGCCTCGCCTACTATTTGGAGGCCACCGGCGGCGACGATTCGGAACGAGCGGAAATCCGGTTTGCCGATGATGGTTACGTCGATGTCTATGTGGGCACGCAATCGACGGGGCAGGGGCATGAGACGGCTTATGTCCAGTTGACCGCGGCGCAGCTTGGCATCGACGGCGACAAGATCCGTATTCGTCAGGGCGACACCGATACGATCCCCGTCGGCGGCGGCACCGGCGGCGCGCGCAGCCTTTACTCCGAGGGGCAGGCAATCCTGAAGACGGCGTCCTCGGTGATCGACAAGGGCAAGCAGGCCGCGGCTGACGAACTGGAAGCGGCCGTCGCCGACATCGCCTTCGCGGACGGTAATTTTTCTATTGTCGGCACCGACCGCGCCATCGATATCGTTACACTGGCGGCGACGCAGCGAAAGAAGGCTGCCGCTGGCCATAAGGCGACCATCCTGGATACCGCGGAGGTGGCGCCGATCGCAGCGCATACGTTCCCGAACGGCTGCCACGTGGCGGAAGTTGAGGTCGATCCGGAGACTGGTGTCGTCGAGCTTGTCCGCTATCTGGTCTGCGATGATTTCGGCAAGACCATCAACCCGTTGATTGTCCGCGGTCAGGTCGCGGGCGGGGTCGCGCAGGGGTTCGGACAGGCGGTGCTGGAACACACGGTCTACGATCCGGAGTTCGGGTCAGCTTCTGTCCGGCAGCTTCATGGACTACGCGCTGCCGCGCGCCAACGAGTTCCCGGATATCGAGGTGGAGTTGCTTGAAATTCCCTGTGCCTCGAATCCCTTGGGCGTGAAGGGCGCGGGCGAGGCGGGCGCGGTCGGCAGTCCGCCCGCGGTGATCAATGCGATTATCGATGCGCTGAGCGGCGATGGCGTGACCCATATCGATATGCCGGCGACTCCGGAACGAGTTTGGCGGGCGATGGCGTTGGCTAAGGCGGCTTAGGACAAGGCGGGGGCTCCGCCCCTCGACCCCGCTAAGGGCCATTGGCCCTTAGAACCCGATAATGGGGGGAATGAGATGAGGGGGCGACGGAGTCGGTTGCGACCGGCCGTGTCGCCCCCTCGTCTCATTCCCTCCAAATTCATGGGGTCTAAAGGGGCCACTGACCCTTTGCGGGTCCAGGGCAGAGCCCTGGCTTTTCTTACGCCGGCCAGCCGACGCTTGCGCGTTGGTCTCCGTGGGACTTGAATAGGGCCAAAGACCACGGGAGATACGCCAATGGCCATTCACGCACGCCTCGCGCATGTTGGCATCTACGCGCATGACAAGCCCAAGCTGGAGAAATTCTACACCGCCGTGCTGGGGCTGGTGGTTACGGACAGCGGCACGGCCCGCAGCGGGATGGAACTGACGTTCATGAGCGGCAATTCGAACAACCATCACCAGTTGGTTCTGGTCGACGGCCGGCCGGACATCGCCGGATTCAACCCGATCCAGCAGATTTCCTTCATGGTCGACAGTCTGTCGGACCTGCGGGAAGTGCACCGCCGGGCGCTGGATAATGGCGCGAGTGAGATGCGGGTGATCAGCCACGGCAACGCGTGGTCCTGCTACTTCAAGGACCCGGAGGGCAATGTGGTGGAAGCGTTCCTCGACACACCCTTCCATGTACCTCAGCCGCATGGGACGCCGCTGGATCTGTCTAAGTCGGACGAGGAGATACTCCGGGAAACCGAGGACGCATGCCGCAAGGATCCGGGGTTCATGATGTTCTCGGACTTCACCCGGTCCCTGGCCAATCGATTGGCGCACTGAGATGGCCGATCCGTCCATGGCGCAGGTGCGCTACGAAACCCCCGCCCCACACGTGGCGCGGATCGTGATGGCTCGGCCGGAGGCGCACAACGCCCAGGGCCTGCAGATGACGTATGAGCTGAACGCGGCGTTCGATCGCGCGGCGCATGATGACGACGTCAAGGTCATCATTCTGGCGGGTGACGGGCGGAACTTCTCGGCCGGGCATGACCTCAGCGGGGATGGCAGCAAGACCTGGCGGGATTTTCCCATTGTCGGCAGCTGGGCTGGGTTTGACGCGACGGGCGCGGAGGCTCGTTACGGGCGGGAGATGGAAATCTACCTGGAAATGTGTGAGCGTTGGCGGAACCTGTCGAAGCCGACGATCGCCGCGGTGCAGGGAAAATGTATCGCCGGCGGGCTGATGCTGGCCTGGGTGTGCGATCTGATCGTTGCGAGCGATGATGCCAGCTTCAAGGACCCAGTGATTGATTTCGGCATCTGCGGGGTGGAGTTCTTCAATCATCCGTGGGAGCTGGGCATCCGCAAGGCGAAGGAGATGCTGTTCACGGCTGATGAAGTCAGCGCGGCCGATGCACTGGCGCATGGGATGGTGAACCGGGTTGTCCCGCGCGACGAACTGGCGTCCGTTACTTTAGCGCTGGCGGAGAAGATTGCTTCGAAGCCGATGTTTGCGCTGAAGGCGACGAAGCAGGCGGTAAACCACGTGCAGGATGTGCAAGGGCGGCGGAACGCTCAGATGCACGTGTTCAGCCTGCATCATCTGCTGCACGCGCATAACGAACTGGTTTACGGGATGCCGATGGACCCGAACGGATTGCCTGAAACGGTGCGCGATAAGGTTCTCGCCCGCGTCGCCCGAGCCAAGGCGGCGAAGGGCGGGTAGAGGCTTTCGTTCGGGAGGTTTTCCTTGCGCAGGTGGCGAATGGCCTGCCGCGATGCGTGCGCCGGAGGATAGCATGGCGATCAAGGCTTTCGTGTTCGATGCGTATGGCACTTTGTATGACGTGCAATCGGTTGCCGCGGCCACGGAGGCGGCGTTTCCCGGGCGCGGGGATGCCATCACGCAGATCTGGCGGCTGAAGCAACTGGAGTATTCGTGGCTGCGCTCGATGATGGGGCGTTACGAGGATTTCGGGGTCGTCACGCGGGAGTTGTTGCGTTACACGCTGGATGTGCTGGGTCTGGCCGCTGATCCGGCAGTATTCGAAACGATAGTTCGGGCTTATAATGAGCTGACGCCGTATCCGGATGCGGAAGACGCGTTGCGGTCGTTGGCATCGTATCGGCTGGCGATTCTGTCAAACGGCAGCCCGGCGATGCTGGATGCGCTGGTGCTTCACAGCGGGTTTGACCAGTATCTGGAGGCAGTGATCAGCGCGGATGCGGCGCGTGCCTATAAGCCTGATCCGCGGGTCTATGCGCTGGTGCGTGAGCGGTTGGGCGTGGCGCCGGAGGAAGTCATGTTCGTGACCGGCAATGGGTTCGACACAGCCGGTGCGGCGAGCTTCGGGTTCCGCGTCGCACGTATCGAACGGGTCTCAGCGGCGGCGATACGAGTGGAACTGGGAGGTGGCGCTGCAATCGGGCCGGCCGGGATGTTCCGGGCGTTGCGGATGCGGAAAGAGGCGGTGGGGGGTGCGCCGGATGTGGTGGTGGGATCTTTGGGCGAGCTGGCCAGTGTCGGCAACTTTGTAAGACCGACAACCGAATGACGCAGCGTTCCACTGGGCGGCCATGGTTAGCCGGCTTCCCCCAAAAGCTTTGGCATGTCGGCCGTCTTCCGGAATGAACGAAAGGCTTTGAAGTGTTCGAAATCCAGATTTATATCGTTAAGTATACGCAACGTGTCCGGCGCAATGCAGTGGGCGCCTCGGGCGAAGACGATTAGCGGATGTAATGATTTTTCGGTCAGGAAGGATTTAACCGAGATGTTCGCGAGACCCTTCTGATCAAGCTTCAATGCTTCCAGTCGCTGTGCGGCCACGGCG
The DNA here is from genome assembly GCA_963819005.1 of uncultured Pseudomonadota bacterium. GTDB lineage: Bacteria > Pseudomonadota > Alphaproteobacteria > Acetobacterales > Acetobacteraceae > Rhodopila. Next base: position 874,934 of record CAWFUL010000012.1, on the reverse strand, counting down.
CCGTCGTCACCATCGTTACTGCCCGACAGTCTGTTGATCTCCTTGATTTCCGCGTCAAAGGCGCGGTTCAGCACTTTACCTGCCGCCATCCAAAAATTAAGCTCTATCCGTAAATACAACGGGTTGAGGATCTGGTTCATCTCCTCCTCGGAGATTTTTGCTGCCTGCAATACACTCTGAGTCTGTTTCAGGAGATCCACCGACTTGTTGAACGTCAGGTGTGAATTCATAAAGCCAATTTTAGATGCTACGATGACCATTTGCTTCGACAGGACGGTCGATAGCTGCGTCAGTCTTGAGACAAGCGCGGCTGCTTCCTCCTGCTTTTCCTCCCACATCTCGGCCTCGAAGCCGAACCCCTTGACCCGCTTGAACTTGGCCAGAAGCAGCAGCACGACGAACAGAAACGAAAAACCCAGAATCGGTGCAGCCGAGGTCGCCCGGTCGGTTATCGACAGAAAAACGCCGACGAACAGCAGCGCCACGGCTGCCAGCGCGGCTATGAGATTGGGGATGTAGCTCATGGACGGGCGCGACGCTGGCTCATGCGCTCGAAAGCAGATTTTCCAACTCTACGCTCTCCATCCCCAGCGCCTGGGCCACCGCCGCGCAGGTCACCTTCCCATCCCAGACATTCAGCCCCGCCGCCAGATGCGAATTGTCCTGCATCGCCCGCCGCCAGCCTTTTCCGGCCAGGGCCATCACGAACGGCAGCGTCGCGTTCGTCAACGCCAAGGTGGAGGTCCGGGCCACCGCGCCCGGCATGTTGGTCACACAGTAATGGACGACGCCATCAACGACGAAAGTGGGGGCGGAGTGGGTGGTCGGCCGGCTGGTTTCGAAGCAGCCGCCCTGGTCGATGGCGATGTCCACCAGCACCGATCCCGGGCGCATCCTGCTCACCATGGCGCGGGTCACCAGCTTGGGAGCGGCTGCGCCCGGTACCAGCACTGCGCCGATGACGAGATCCGCGCCCAGGACAGCGTGCTCGATCGCTTCGGTCGTGGCGAACAGGGTCGTCGCGCGGGCGCCGAACTGCAGGTCCAGTTCCTTCAGACGGGGCAGCGACTTGTCGATGATCGTCACACTGGCCTCCAGCCCCACGGCCATCCGCGCGGCGTTGGTGCCGGCGACCCCCCCGCCGAGGACGACGACCTTGGCGGGGGGTACGCCAGGGACACCGCCCAGCAGGATGCCGGCGCCGCCTTGCTCGTGTTCCAGGCAATGGGCACCGACCTGGATGGACATGCGGCCGGCGACCTCGCTCATGGGGGCGAGCAGCGGCAGGGCGCCGGCGCGATCGGTGACCGTCTCGTAGGCGATGCAGGTGGCGCCGGATCGCATCAGGCCCCGGGTCTGCGCCTCGTCAGCCGCGAGATGCAGGTAGGTGAACAGGATCTGGCCGGAGCGCAGGCGGGCGATTTCGGCCGGTCTGAGGCTCCTTGACCTTCACGATCATGTCGGTACTGGCGAACACCGCGTCGGCAGTGTCCAGGACGGACGCGCCGGCTGTCTGATAGAGCGCGTCGGCCCAGCCGCTGCCGATACCGGCGTTGTGTTCTACGACAACCTCGTGGCCATGCTGGACCAGTTCGCGGACACCGGCGGGGGTCAGTCCAACCCGGTATTCGTGGGTCTTGATTTCCTTGGGAACGCCGATGCGCATGAGGGACCTCCTGATCCTGACGCTACCGAAATCGGTTCAGGATGCCTGCGATGCAAGGCGGGCGGCAGGGCAAACCGCCTGCATGGTGCTACACGCGGACGTCGGCTTATATGGGGCAGCGCGCGGGAGTTCCGATTATGACTGACATCGCCACCCTTTCGTCCATCAAACTTTGCATGTTCGACCAGTACGGGACGGTCGTGGACATGCAAGGCGGGCTTCGGGCGGTCGCGGAGCCGTTCCTCCGCGCGAAGGGGTCGGCCATCGACCCGAATTCGTTCGTGACGTGGTGGCGGCGGACGCACTTCGAGAACTCTATGATCGACGCGCTGCTGCAGCGCGAGCACATGCCGTATCGGGAGATCGGGCATCTCTCGGTCCGCCAGGTCATGGACCGGGCCGGCATTTCGCATACGGAAGACGACGTGCGGTCGCTGGTCGCCGCTATCGAGCGTCTGACCTGCTTTCCGGAGGTGCCTGCGGCGTTGTCTCGGCTGCACGCGAAATACAAGCTGGTTGTGCTGTCCAACGGCGATCCGGACATGCTGGAGGCGGCGAAGCCGTATCACGGGATTCCGTTCGATGCGGTGATCTCGGTGGCGGAGGCGAATGCGTTCAAGCCGCATCGGGCCACGTATGAGATGGCGGCGCGCAAAGTCGGGCTGCCGATGGATCAGATCCTGTTCGTCGCCAACCACGAGTTCGATTGTGTGGGAGCCAAGTCAGCCGGCATGCGCACGGCGTTCATCGACCGAAGGCGGCGTCCGTTCGCGCGCTGGCCGTATCAGCCGGACCTGATCGTGCGAGACATGACGGAACTGGCGGCGCTGATCGCCTAGCCTCAGTAGCCGCCGGGCAGGGCGATAACGGTCGGCACGGCAGGCAGGGTTTCGCGGGACATGTCGAGGACGGGATTTTCCCGAATATCGATCGCGTATTTCGGCCGCTCGATATTTAGGAAACTGTTCAGCACATCGCGGGTGAAATAGTGCATCGGCAGGACAACGCGGGGCTGAATCTGGTCAACCACCGCGGCCGCGTCCTGCTGGCTCATGGTGTATTCGCCGTCCACCGCGACCATCACGATGTCGATGCGACCCAGCCTGTCCAGGTCCTTCGGTTCCAGCAGGTGGTGCAGGTGGCTGAGGTGCGCGATGCACAAGCCTCCGGTTTCGAAGACGAAGATGGAATTGCCGTACAGTTCCGTCCCGCCGTTCCGGTCGCGGATGTTGGTGGGCAGATTGGTCACATGCATGTCGCGCACGGTCAGGTCGAAGGCGGGCGGCGTTTCGGCCTCCTTCCAGCCGTGCAGGACGTGTGGAATCCGCGGGTCCGGATTCGGCGTGTAGTGCGTCGAGTGGGCATGGTTCATCGTGGCGATGTCGGGCGGTTCGTCGGGGATGTTGCGTCCGTTGTAGTCCGTGACGGCTCGGACACCGGCGGGGGAGACGATCTCGAAACTGGCATGGCCGAGAAAGGTGATTTCGACCGTGTCGCCGGTGATCGCAGACGGGCCAGATCAGCGGTTTGCCGAGCGCGATGGGGGCGCAGCCGGCACGGGCCACGGCTGGAGCCAGGAATGCCATCATAATCAAGATCGCGCATCGCCGCATTGCTTACCCTCCAGATCGGCGGCAGCTTAGCCGGAGGTGGCCTGTCGGGCGACCGGGCGAGTTGATTTGATCGCGTCCGCCCTGTAACCGGGATACCGATGATCGAGCTTTCTCCCGCGCCCGCCAGGCTGCCGTCCGGCCGGCGTATCTATGCCATCGGCGACATCCACGGATGCGCCCGCCAGTTGATGAACCTGCATGAGGTGATCGCCGCGGACCTTGCGGAGCGGCCGGTCAACTCGCCGCTGCTGCTGCATATCGGCGACTACGTGGATCGCGGCGCGGACACCGCCGGCGTCATCGCTCGGCTGGTCAACGGATGCCCGATCCCGGGCATGGAGATGGTCAACCTGATGGGCAACCACGAAAGCACCATGCTGGATGCCATTGCGGGCGAGCGGGCGGCGGGTACGGACTGGCTGTTCGCGGGGGGCAAGGCAGCGCTGGAGAGCTACGGCATCGATCCGGAGGGGCCACGGGAGGTTTGGAAAGACCGCATTCCGGCCGACCATCAGGCATTCCTGCGCGCGCTGATCCTGATGCACCGGGAGGGTGGCTACGCGTTCGTGCATGCCGGCGTGCGGCCTCATGTGCCGTTGGAAAGCCAGGCGCGCGACGATTTGCTGCGGTCGCGTCAGCCGTTTTTGTATTCCGAGGCAGACTTCGGCGCGGTGATCGTGCATGGGCATACGCCGGTGAAGGCGCCTGTCGTGCGCCCCAATCGCATCGCGATCGACACCGGGGCGGTGTTCGGCGGGAAGATGACCTGCGTGGTGCTGGAGGCTGATACTCTTGGATTCCTGACGGCCGATCCGGTGGACGCACCGGTCTCGATCGCCCATCGCTGAACCATCCCCCCGCGGCTGTTCCCCCGGAGCGCGCTTCCTGCTAGCAAGCGCGCCCTGGAGCTATAGCTGAACCCATGTTCGATTTTGCCTGGTCGGAAATCTTGCTGATTGGCGCCGTCGCCCTGATAGCGATCGGACCCAAGGATATGCCCGCCGCGATCCGCACCATCAGCCGCATGATAAAGAAGGCGCGCCGCATGGCCGCCGAGTTCCAAACTCATGTCGATGAGATGGTGCGCGAGGCGGATCTGGGGGATGTGAAGAAGACCATCTCCGACATCCGCAACTTCGACATCAAGGGTGCGATGGAGAAGGCGGTCGATCCGGACCGCAGCATTCGCAACACGTTCGACAGCAACCCATTGGCTCCGGTTTATCCGACACCATCCGAGGTCTCGACGTTGGATGAGGTGGCGGTCGCCGAACAGGCAGTGATCGAGCCGGTGCCGCAGGCGGAGGTGACGTTGCCGCCGCCGAAGCCCGCGAAGCCCGAGGCGCCGGCGTTCATCCCGCCGAATTTCGTGCCGGCCCCGGCGGTTGAAGCGGCCGTCGCGCCAGCCGAACCGCCGGCCTTCATTCCGCCGAACGCAATTCGGCACTAACGGAAACGCGCCCTTGGCCAAGCCAGTAGAAGATACGATCGACGACAAGCCGATGCCGCTACTCGATCATCTGATCGAGCTGCGCCGCCGGCTGATCTGGTCGTCCGCGGCGTTCCTGATCTGCTTCGGTATCGCCTACTATTTCTCCAGCGCGATCTATTACTTCCTGGCGGAGCCACTGGCGCGGGTGCTGCGCGAGCAAGGCAACCCCGATCCGCATCTGATTTACACGCAGCTTTACGAGGCGTTCTTCACGAAGATCAAGGTGGCATTCTTCGGCGGCGCGTTCGTCGCTTTCCCGGTGGTGGCGGCGCAGATCTGGCTTTTCGTGGCGCCCGGGCTTTACCGCAGCGAGAAGCGGGCACTGCTGCCGTTTCTGGTGGCGACGCCGATCCTGTTCATCCTGGGGGCGGCGCTCGCCTATTACTTCGTGTTTCCTTTTGCCTGGCGGTTCTTCGCCAGTTTCCAAAGCAACTCAGGCGGCGGCGGCGTGCCGATCGAGTTGCTGCCTAAGGTCAGTGAGTATCTGGACCTGGTGATGAAGCTGATCTTTGCCTTCGGCATCACCTTCCAGTTGCCGGTCGCGCTGACGTTGCTGGCCAAGGTCGGTATTGTCAGTTCAGCGCAACTGAAGAAGTTCCGGCGCTATGCCTATGTGGGGATGTTCATCATCGCGGCGATCCTCGCACCGCCGGACGTCATCACCCAGACCGGCTTGGCTTTGCCTCTGATCCTGCTTTACGAGATCTCCATCTTCTCGGCCAAGTGGGTTGAGAAAAAGCCGGTGGAGGCCTGATCGATGCACGATATCCGGACGATCCGGAATGATCCGGACGGATTTGATGCAGCCATGGCGCGGCGGGGACTGGCGCCGGTCGCGGGGTCAATCCTGACCTTGGATGTTGATCGCCGAGCGGCTCAGACGGCTTTGCAGGACAAGCAGGCTAGGCGGAATGTGCTGTCGAAGGAGATCGGGCAGGGAAAACGGACCGGAGCCGATACGGCCACGCTGGAGGCCGAGGCCACCGCGCTGCGTAACGAGATGGAAGGGCTGGAAAGCCGCGTGACAGCGCTGGATCTTGCCATCCGTCAGGCTGTGGAAGTGCTGCCGAACATCCTGGACCCCACGGTTCCGGACGGTTCGGATGAAACAGGCAATGTTGTGCTGAAGCAGTTCGGCGAGCCGCGGGTGCTGAACTTCGAACCGAAGCAGCACTTCGATCTGGGCGAAGCGCTGGGCATGATGGACTTTGCCACCGCCAGCAAACTGGCAGGGGCGCGCTTTACGGTCCTGCGCGGTCAGTTGTCGCGGATGGAGCGGGCGCTGGGTCAGTTCATGCTCGATCTGCACACTCAGCAGCATGGTTACACCGAGATGTCGGTGCCTTATCTGGTGAATGCGGCTGCGGTCTATGGCACCGGCAGCCTTCCGAAGTTCGAGGAGGACCTGTTCAAAACCACCGACGGCCGCTATTTGATCCCGACCGCGGAGGTGCCGCTGACAAACACCGTGGCGGGCGATATCGTGCCGGAGAAGCAACTTCCGATCCGCATGACCGCCCTGAGCGATTGCTACCGCAGCGAGGCCGGCGCCTCCGGACGCGACACACGGGGGATGCTGCGGCAGCATCAGTTCAAGAAGGTCGAACTGGTGTCCATCACGCATCCGGATCAGAGCGCCGAAGAGCATGAACGGATGACGCGCTCCGCTGAGACTGTACTTGAACGGCTTGGGCTGTCGTACCGGCGGATGCTGCTGTGTTCGGGCGATACCGGGTTCGCTTCGACGCGGACACACGACCTGGAGGTCTGGCTGCCCGGCCAGCGGATGTGGCGCGAAATTTCCTCGTGCTCCAACTGCCGGGACTTTCAGGCCCGCCGCATGAACGCGCGTTTTCGCGGTGGGGCGGATGGCAAGACGATCGGGTTCGTTCATACGCTCAACGGATCCGGCGTAGCGGTTGGGCGGGCGTTGATCGCGGTAATGGAGACATACCAGCAGGCGGATGGATCGATCACCGTGCCGGAGGTGCTGCGGCCGTATATGGGCGGGTTGGAGGTGGTTGCCGCTGCGTAGGCGCCCGTCAGCTTCGCAGTTCCGCAATGCGGTGTAGTTGCCCCGGATCGTCCGGCGGACAGACCAACAGCACGTCGTCGATTCCCATGTCCTCCAGCCGTCGCAGGCGGTCTTTCGCCTCCGCCGGAGAGCAGAACAGCGAGATTTTGGGAACATGGGCGAACGGCGGATTCGTCGGGCTATCGCGGAAGTCGGTGAAGATGTTGGCAAGGACGGCGCGCTTGCCGCCGGCATCGCGGAACATCTTCAGGCCGATGGCCAGATCCTCCCACGACGTGTGAATACCGGACGCGATCCAGCCTTGCAGGACCTTGGCGGACAGGTTGATCCACCGCTCGCTTCGCCAAGCGCCCAGCAGCACGGGGGGACCGCCCTCCGTCCCCGGCCACACGGTCAGGGCCGGACCGTAGACAGGTTCGCCGGCCCAGACTCTTCGCATGACCTCCAGGTATGACGTCAGCAGTTTGAAGCGGGCATCGTAGTTGACCTGCACCGCGTCAAAGTCATGCTTGGTCGATCCGCTGCCGACACCGAACCGCAGGCGCCCCTGTGACAGCACGTTCACTGTCTCCACGCGGTGCGCATGCTCGACCGGATGACGCAGCGGTACCTGCACGACGCAGGTGCCCAGCTCAATGCGCGAGGTGTGGCTCGCGATCGCGCCAAGCAGAATCAAGGGGTCAAGCGTCGGCTTGCCGCGGGCAAATGCGTCGGTCACCCACAGGCCATGGAAGCCGAGGCGTTCGACATCCCGGGCCAGCGTGCAGATCCTTTCCACAACCGGCGGACCGCCAATGGCCGGGACGGGAATTGTAACGATGCCGATGCGCATATGAACCCGACCTTCCTATTGGCCGGTGAACCGTGTTTGACGCTTTTCACGAAACGCCGCGACACCTTCCTCGTAGTCTCGCGACATTGCCGCCTGGGTTTGTAATCTTGCTTCCAGATCGAGTTGGTCACTGTAGGTGTTTTCCAGGCCTGCCCAGTACATCTGCTTGATCAAGCCCAACGACTTCGGGCCGGCCGCCAGGCCCTTGGCCAAATCCAGCGCCTTTGGCATCAAGTCAGCGTCATCTTCCAGCCGGTTGATCATGCCCCACTGATAGGCCGTTTCGGCAGGCAGACGTTCCGCAAGCATGGACAGCTCGACGGCCCGAGCGAAGCCGATCAGACGGGGGAGGATCCAGGAGGAGCCGCAGTCAGGAACCAGGCCGATGCGCGCGAAGGCCTGCAGAAACGATGCAGACCTGGCCGCGAGGCGAATGTCGCCGGAGAGCGCCAGGCTCATGCCCGCACCGGCCGCGATGCCGTTGATTGCCGTGACGACAGGGACCGGCAGGGCGCGCAGGCGCATGAACGTCGGATTATACCAGGTATCAAGGTCGCCTTTTGCTTCACCTCGGGCTTCAGCCGCGCGATCACGGGGCGGGCGGTCCGGATCGTTCAGATTGGCGCCGGAACAGAACGCCCGGCCGGCGCCGGTGATAACCAGACAGCGGGCTGTGCTGGCCTCGACCTGGTCAAGCGCCTCGCTCATGTCCTCGCGCAGCTTCTGCCCGAATGCGTTCAGCACGCTGGGATCGTTCAAGGTCATGACCAGCACATCGCCGATCGGTTCCAGCAGAATTCTGCCGTGTTTCATGCGTCCGTTCCTCCGTAGGGTTTGCGCGCCTGTGGTTGAACGCTACGCTCATTCCGACACCAACAGAAGCCCAAGGGGGGAAGGTAATGGAAGCGGCAATGAAGGATGACTCGGCGCGTCAGTTCGTGGAGTACGATTGTCAGGACCACATCGCAACCATCGCAATGAACCGGCCCGAGAAGTTGAATGCAGTCAGCGACGAAGTGGTGCGCCAGTTGATGGCCGCGTTCCGCCGCTTCGATCTTGATCCGGACGCCAGGGTTGCAATCCTGTGTGGCCGGGGCAGGGCTTTCTGCAGCGGCGCGGATGTGCATCAACGGCAGTTACGGTCGCGTGAGGAGTTCGAGCGTCTTGGGGGTCCTCAGGGGCATGGCGCCAATGCCGGTGACCTATTGTTTCAGTCGGTTAACTTCAAGCCGGTGATCGCCGCGGTCCATGGTTACGTGCTTGGGCTCGGCCTCGGCATGGTGCTGGACTGCGATCTGATCGTCGCAGAGGCGGGAACGCGGTTTCAGCTGACGGAGACGTCACGCGGGTTAGGAGCCGCAAAGCACTGGGCGCAATTCCACTTTCGGGGAGCCGGCGCATTCGGGGACGAGGTGTCGCTGACCGGCCGCTATTTTACTGCTGAGGAAGCAATGGCCGCAAACCTGATCAATCGTGTGGCGCCAATAGGTGCCGTTCTTGACATAGCGACGGGTTTGGCACGGGAAGTCGCCGCTAATCCGCCGTTGTCGGTCCGAGCAACGGTCAGGGCGCGCCGCTGGTTCCTGGACCGTTATGCAAAGGAAGCGGCGTTCATACAGGCGCCCATGCGACTTTATCTGACGGAGGATTTCCACGAAGCGGCAGTGGCTTTCAAAGAAAAGCGCAAGCCACGGCCGTTCAAGGGACGATGAGCATCACAACAATGTAAGCGCCGGCGGTCCAGATAGGTGGCACGCCGGCTTAAGTCGATTGGCGGCAGGCTAGTTCAACCGCGACCCTTTTTTGGCCCCGGCTTGCGACCAGCCTTTTTCGGTGGCGGCGGTGGCGGAGCGACCGTCCGGCTACGTCCGAGGCCCATCTTCTTCGCGAGAGTCGACCGTGTTTCCGCATAGTTCGGGGCGACCATCGGATAATTCGATGGAAGGCTCCACTTCGTGCGGTACTGGTCTACCGTCATGTTATGTTCTGTCATCAAGTGTCGTTTCAGCATCGTCATCTGCTTGCCGTCTTCGAGGCAGACGATGTAGTCGGGAAACACTGACTTGGTAACCGGAACGGACGGCTTCAACGCACCGACGGGCGGCGCCGCTTCGCCGACAGTCGAAAGCGTCTTGTAAACCTCCCGGATCAGGGCCGGTAACTCCTCGACCGGCACCGGGTTTTTGGTCACATGCGCACTCACGATTTGGGCCGTGAGCCCCAACACATCTTCACTCATATATTTCTTTCCTGCAACTCAACCGGTTCTATATAATCCCACCCGGCAAGAACACCATAGTGGTTTACACATTTTGCTGTGGTTTTCGAGTGCTTTTTCACGAATTTGCGAATTTCCCCGCCGCCTCACATGATGACCATCGCATTAAGGTGGGAAATCCGGAGATGGAACTCGGGCTTGAACAGAAGGTCGCACTTGTAACAGGTGCAAGTCGGGGAATCGGTGCCGCCATTGCAGCGGAACTTGCGCGCGAAGGGATGCATGTTTGCCTTGTCGCACGCGAACTCGGTCGCGTTAGCGTCAGTTGCCGACAGCCTGACGAGCAAGAACAGTGTTCAGGCGATGTCATGCGCGGCAGACCTGCGGGAGCCCGCTTCTGCCCCGGCTGTCGTGGCCGCCACGCTTGCTCGGTTTGGTCGATTGGACTTGCTGGTCAACAATGCAGGCGCCACCAAACGCGCCGATTTCTTCGCATTGTCAGAAGACGACTGGCAGGACGGCTTTGCCCTGAAGTTCCACGGATATGTCCGTATGACGAGAGCCGCGTGGCCACATCTTCGCCAGTCCGCTGGCAGCATCATCAATATTGTCGGCATAGGGTCCCGCGCCGGATCAGCGGAATTCACGATCGGAGGTTCGGTCAATGTCGCTTTGCTCAACTTCACAAAGGCAATGGCGGATATCGGAATCCAACAAGGTGTCCGCGTCAACGCCGTCAATCCTGGGTTGATCGCAACAGACCGTTTCGTCCGCAACATTGAACGGGTGATGCGGGAGCGCGCACTTGGACGTGATGAGGCGACGACATTCCTGTTATCGTCGCATGGGACAACGCGTGTCGGTCGTCCTGAGGAAATCGGCAGCCTTGTCGCCTATCTCGCGTCTTCGAAAGCGGATTTCATCCAGGGGTCGATCATCGATATCGACGGTGGAGCGACGCGGTCTCTCTGATAACGATCGGCATAAGACGGGAGGATTATTCATGCAGCCGGTGAACCTGACAGTCACGTCATCCATCGCATCCTATGTCGCTTCCGTTGGTCCAGGCGATCTGCCGGACAATGTCCAGCGGGAGGCACTTCGCTCCTTCTTCAATATCATAGGCTGCACACTGGGTGGCGCGCGGCATCACGCCGTCGCGCTGGCCGGCGCCGCGTTGGCGCCATTCGCAGGAGCGGCGCAGGCGACGTTACTGGGCCAAGGGCGCAAGACCGATGCGCTTCATGCGACACTGATGAATTGTCTTGCGTCAAGCATATACAGTTTTGACGATACACATGAACAGGCCGTGGTCCATCCCAGTGGGCCGGTCGCCGCGGCGGCGCTTGCGCTGGCGGAGCTGCGGCCGGTCTCGGGAACCGATCTATTGTCTGCTTTTGCCTTGGGCGTGGAATTTGAATGCCGCCTCTGCAAGGCGCTGACCGTACCGCCAGCGAAAGGGTCGATGGCATGGTCAGGTACCGGTATTACTGGGGGATTCGGCGCTGCCATCGCGGCTTCGCGATTGCTTGGCCTCGACGTGGCCGACACCCGCGTCGCCATCGGGATCGCGCTGTCGCAGGCGGCTGGATTCCGGGCGATGCATGGAACGATGTCGACAGCGCTGATGCCGGCCCACGCGGCGCAGATGGGCTTGCGCGCGGCTTTCCTGGCGCAATCCGGATTCACGAGTTCCGCCGCTTCGCTGGAAGGACGGTACGGATTCTTGACTGTCTTCTGCGAGACGCCTGATCTCGATGCTTTGACAGGGGGCCTCGGTGACCGGTTCGAAATACTGCGCAATACCTATAAGCCGTATCCCTGCGGCATCGTCATCCACCCGATCATCGACGCTTGCCTGGAATTACGGCGCCTGTATTCGCCCGACCCCGATGAAATCGCCGCGGTCGCGATCCAGGCTTCGCCGGGGGCGATGATTTTGTGCAACAACCGCGACCCGAAGGACGAGATGCAGGCGCACGTGAGCCTGCACCACTGGACTGCGGTCTGCTTTATCCGCGGCACTGCACGCATCCAGGACATGGATACCGAAACGGCAGTCAAGGACCCGGCGCTGATGGCGTTCCAGGGCAAGGTAGAGGCAACGCTGGACCCCTCACTGGCGTCGGACGCGACGGTCGTGACTATAACTTTACGCGACGGCACCCGCCACGTATGCCGCGTCGAGCATGGAATTGGCAGCGCCACTCGACCGATGACAAATTCACAGCTTGAAGACAAATTTGCCGGCTTGGCCACGCCGGTCATCGGTGAAGCGCGAACGCGAAAGCTCGTGGAGCGGTGCTGGCAGCTTGCCGATCTAGCGGACGCCGCCGAACTGGCGGTTCTTGCCGCTTGAACGACGTTGCTCGCGGCGGCCGTTGCAACGCAGCTACTAATGAGTCCCATTGATGGCGGATTTGTTTTACGCTAACATGTCTGCGGTAACATGCCAGTAACCATACGAAACTTGGTGGCGTGCCGCCAAACAGGGAGATCTTGATGCCGAAGCCTTTCAAAATGTCACGCCGTCGCGCCGTCGGGCTAGCGGCTGCCGCCGCCACCCTTCCTTTGGTGCATATCCGCACCGCGGGCGCGGCCGGTAAGCTGAATGTCGGCTTCTGGGATCACTGGGTGCCTGGCGCGAACGACGTCATGCAAAAACAGGTTAACGAATGGGCGGCCAAGAATAAGGTGGAAGTCACGGCTGACTTCATCACCACCACCGGTGGCAAGTTGCAGTTGACCCCGGCGGCCGAGACCCAGGCCAAAGCGGGTCACGACGTTATGACGTTCATTACGTGGGACGTACAAAACTACGCTGACAGCCTGGATCCCGTGGACGATGTCATGAAGCGGCTGATCGCGGCGCATGGCGATACCAACAGCGTTGTGACCTATCTTGCCAAGTATAAAGGTCATTGGGCGGCGGTACCGTCGAGCAGTGGAACGCAGACGAAGCCGCCGTGCGCACGCATTAGCTGGTTCAAGAAGAACGGGCTGGATATACAGGCGATGTATCCGGCGAAGGACGAAAAGAACGCTCTGCAGGATTCCTGGACTTGGGAGAATTTCCTCAAGTTTGCCGAGCTTGCGGCGAAGGACAACATGACGTTCGCGATGGGTATGGGCGGTGGCCTGAACACGGACGCGACTGACACGCATGGCGCTATATTTGCCGCATTCGGTGGGACGTTGATTGATGCCGAGGGCAAGTCGCAGCTGCAGTCGGACGGGACCCGCCAGGCTCTGGAGTACGCGCAGCGGCTGGTGAAGTTCTATCCGGCTGACGCTGTCAGTTATGACGACGCATCGAATAACCGGGCGTTGATTTCCGGCAAGTCTGCGCTGATTTTCAACCCGCCGTCGGCGTGGGCGGTCGCCAAGCGAGATGCCCCGGCCGTCGCGGCGGATTGCTGGACGTTCCCAGCGCCCGTGGGTCCGAAGGGACGGTTCGTGCCGACGCAAAGTTATTTTTGGGGTACATATAGCTTTAGCCCAAATAAAAGCGCCGGCAAGGACCTGATTGAGTTCCTGATGCAGCGCGACAATGTCGAAGCGCGGGATGTCGTTAGTGATGGCTACGATCTTCCGCCGTATGCCAATCTGAACAACTTCAAGATATGGGAGCAGGTCGGGCCACCGGTCGGCACGGTCTTCAACTACCCGATTCGTGCCGCCAGCGGACAGAAGCCGTCACTGACCGCCTCGGAAGCCGCGCCGGAAATCGCCGTGCAGATCTACAATCGCGGGGTCCACAACCAGATGTTCGCCCGCCTCAGGGACGGGCAGACGATCGACCAGGTCATTGCGTGGGCGAAGGACGAGATCGAAGGCTACACGCGGTAGTATAGGCTTGGTTCGGTTCGCCGCGGTGGTCGCTTGCGATGCCGTGGCGAACGGGCTGAGATGGCGAGACGGACTGGCTACGCCTTGAACATTGGCCTCCCAACGCACGTTATGTCCTAGTATCGGCTCCGACCAATCCACGCGCGAACTCCCCGGCGTCGAACGGCCGCAGGTCGGCAGCTTTCTCGCCGACACCGACAGCGTGGACCGGCAAACCGAATTGTTCCGCCAATGCCACCACGATGCCGCCACGCGCGCTGCCGTCCAGTTTGGTAACGACCAGGCCGGTGACGTCGACCATTTCCTTGAACACCTTGACCTGCTGAATGGCGTTCTGGCCGGTGGTTGCGTCCAATACCAGCAGGACTGAATGGGGTGCGGTTTCGTCCTGCTTGCGCAGAACGCGGACGATCTTGCGCAGCTCGTCCATCAGGGCCGCCTTGTTGTGCAAGCGTCCCGCCGTGTCGATCAGCAAGACGTCTGCGGCGTTGGCCTTGGCGCGCGACAGGGCGTCGAACGCGAGGCCGGCCGAGTCAGCGCTCGCGCCGCCGGCGACGACAAGGGCTCCGGTCCGCTCGCCCCAGATCTGCAACTGCTCCACCGCCGCGGCGCGAAAGGTGTCGCCGGCGGCCATGACGACGCGCTTGCCCTGGTCGGCGAAGTTTTGCGCCAGCTTGCCGATGGTGGTGGTCTTGCCGGTTCCGTTGACGCCGACGACCAGCACCACGTGCGGCTTCAGGTCCGGGTTCAGTGTCAGCGGAACGGCGACCGGTTTGAGGATGGCGGCCATTTCCTCGGCCAGGGCGTCGCGCACCTCGGTGTCGGTCACCTCGCGGCCGAAGCGGCTGCGGCGGAAGGCACCGATCACCCGGTTCGCGACGGCGGTTCCGAGGTCGGCGGAAACGAGAAGGTCCTCGAGCTCCTCCAGTGCCTCATCGTCCAGGCGGCGCTTGGTGAAGACCGAGGCAAGGCCCCCCGACAATTTCTGCGTGCTGCGCGACAGCCCGTCGGTCAGACGAGAGAATGCGCCGAGAGCCATCAGGCAGCCTCCGCCAGCAAGGTGCCACTGGCCGTTCCGGTGACGCGCGCGGTCAGCAGACGGCCGGGTTCGGTGACATGGGCAAGGCGCACGGGCGAGAAATGTTCGCTGTGGCCGGACTGTTCGGCTTCGGCCAATACACTGATCCGCTGTCCGATCTTTGCGGCAAGAAATGCTTCTGCATTCGCGGCGCCGGCCAGGCGCAGCAGTGCGGCGCGGGTCTTGCGGTCGGCTTTTGGCACAGTGGGCATCCTGGCGGCGGGTGTGCCGCGCCGTTCGCTGTAGGGAAAGACGTGAACGTAGGGGAGGGCCGCGTCGCGGACGAAGTCCAATGTCTCGGTGAACAGCGCGTCGGTTTCCGTGGGGAAGCCGGCAATCAGGTCTGCGCCAATGGCGATGCCGGGGCGCAACGTACGGGCCCGCTGAATGACCTCGAAGGCCTGGGACCGGGAGTGGCGGCGGCGCATGCGCTTCAGGATCAGGTCGCTGCCGGCCTGGACCGACAGATGAAGGTGCGGCATCAAGCGGTGTTCTTCCGCCAGCAGCCGCCACAGATCGTCGTCGATCGCGGCGGGGTCGATGGAGGACAGGCGCAGCCGGGGCAGATCCGGCACCAGCGCGAGCACGCGACGGATCATTTGTCCGAGCCGCGGGGTGCCGGGCAGGTCAGCGCCGTAGGAGGCGATGTCGACGCCGGTCAGCACGATCTCCTGATAGCCAGAGTCAAGTAATGTCCGGATCTGCGCGACGACCGCGCCGATCGGCACGGATCGGTTGGGGCCGCGGCCGAACGGGATCACGCAAAAGGTGCACCGGTGATCGCAGCCCTGTTGCACCTGGACGAAGGCTCGTGTCCGGCCGGCGAACTCGGTGACGAGGTGGGCGGCGGTTTCGCGGGCGGCCATGATGTCGGAGACGGCTGAGCCGGCGTCTGGAACCCAGCTTTCGGGCCGCAGCTTGTCGTCGTTGCCCAGCACGCGGTGCACGCCCGGAAGGGCCGCCCAGGCCGCCGGATCGATCTGTGCGGCGCAGCCAGTGACGACGATGCGGGCGCCGGGTTGCTCGCGGGCGACGCGGCGGATGGCCTGTCGGGCCTGGCGTTCGGCCTCGGCCGTCACCGCGCAGGTGTTGACGATCACCGTGCCGGTCTGATCGGCGGCGAGGCCGCGCATCACCTCGCTTTCGTAGGTGTTCAGGCGGCAGCCGAAGGTGAGAAGCTCAACACTCATGCCGGCAGCGTGTCCAGGTCGATCTGGCCGGTGAAGGCTGTGGCGGCCGGACCGGTCATCAGGACGTGGTTGTCGTCGCGCCATTGGATTTCAAGCACGCCGCCGTCGACGATGACCTGGGCGCGGCGGTCCACCAGGCCGCGGCGGTGGGCGTTGACCAGGGCGGCGCAGGCGCCGGAGCCACAGGCAAGCGTAAGCCCGGCGCCGCGTTCCCAGACCCGCAGGCGGATCGTCTCGGAATCCAGCACCTGGACGAAACCGATATTGGCGCGCTGGGGGAAGATTGGATCGTGCTCCAGCACGGGACCAACGCGGGTGATCGGCACAGCGGCGAGGTCATCGACAAAGAATGTCGCGTGCGGGTTGCCCATGCTGGCGGCGGCCGGTTCGGCGACGCACTCGGCCGACAACGGTATTGACAGCGTGTCCATGGGACGGCGGAGGGGGATGTCCTGCCAGTCCAGGCCAACCGGGCCCATGTCGACCTCGATCAGGCCGTTCGGCAGGACGCGGCATGGCAGATCGCCGGAGATGGTTCGAATGATGACGCTGGTTCGTCCGGTCTGACGCGCCACGATCTGGGCGACGCACCGCGTGGCATTGCCGCAGGCGCCGGCTTCGGAACCGTCAGGGTTGCGGATGCGCATGAAGGTTTCGGCGCCGTCCGTGGATGGCTCGAGCACGACAAGCTGGTCACAGCCGATTCCGGTATGCCGGTCGGCAATGGCGGCGGCGCGGGCGGGGGTGATGCCGAGATCGCTCGATCGCCCGTCGATAATGACGAAGTCGTTGCCGCAGCCGTGCATCTTGACGAATGGGGTGGCCATCCCCCGGGATATAGAGAAGGCCGAATGGTTACGCCATGTCTGCGAGGCGATGTTTGGGGGCGTTCCTGCCTACAGGCGCCATTTTGGCGCGCTGATCAGGCGGGATGGTCAGATCAGATCGCTGAGGCGAGGCGGGGTACGCGGATTGGCGAGTAGGCCGGAGGGAAGCTTTCACCGGTCGAGTTGGCGGGTTCACGGATCATGTAGCCGCGGCCCCAGATCGTGCCGATCATGTTGTCCGCGCCCGCCTGCGCGAGTTTTTTCCGCAGCTTACAGACGAAAACATCAATAATTTTAACCTCGGGTTCATCCATGCCGCCGTAGAGGTGGTTCAGAAAAGCCTCCTTGGTCAGCACCATGCCCTTTCGCAGAACAAGCAGTTCCAGGATGGAATATTCCTTCCCGGTCAGGCGAACGTCCTTGCCGCCGACGCTGACTTCCCGGCTATCGAGATTCAGTTCCAATAGGCCGAGTCGGACAGATGGTTGGCTAAATCCTTTGCTGCGGCGGACGATGGCTTGCATCCGAGCCAACAGTTCCGCCTTGTCGAAGGGTTTGGTGATGAAGTCGTCGGCGCCAAGGCTGAGCGCCTTGACACGTGCCTGCGGAATAGTCAGGCCTGATAGCACAATGACCGGTGTGTCGTTACGGGCAATGCGCATCCGCCGAACAACCTCGAATCCTTCTATATCGGGAAGGGCGAGGTCCAACAGAACGATATCGTACTCATAGTGACGTAGAAGCTCTAGTGCCTCCTCCCCGCTATCGGTTTGGTCGGCAATAACGCCGGCGGCTTTTAGCATGAGGGTAATACCCCTTGCTGCAATAAGATCGTCTTCCACCAGCAGGACGCGCATCCGGCCCTCCCTAACAATTAACGAATTAACAACTACCACCATAGCGTGTTTTAAGCTACCGAAATATCTACCAGGTAGTGTATTTTTTTATCATACGCTGCTATGTCATGGCGTTAGTATGAGAACAAAATCAGAATACAATAATATTTGGACATTACCATCTTAATGAGAAACATGAATCTCTCGGATAGACTGGATGGCGCGGCGGCGCATCTCTGCCGCATCCCGTTGGCAAACATCACAGGCACGATCGCCTCCCTGCAAGGGCTGCTGGTCGAGGTGGACGGACTCGGTGGACTGATCGCCGTCGGAGACCGACTAGATCTGCAGGCTCGGGATGGGCGAACCATTCCCGCCGAGGTCGTCGGATTTCGCAACCGTTTGGCACAGGTCATGGCGTTTGCGCCGCTTGACGGACTTGGGCCTGGCGCCTGCGCTACGCTGCTGACCCACTATCATGGCATGCTGGATGTTTCGGATTCCTGGCTCGGACGGGTGATCGATCCCCTCGGCAGCCCGCTCGACGGCCAAGGCCCGCTGCTGGGCGGTTTGGTTCCACACCCGACGCGGGTCGCGCCACCTGATGCCACGTTGCGCGCGCGGATAGGTCCGCGGATCGACCTGGGGGTGCGGGCATTGAACTGTTTCGCCACCTGCCGGCAGGGGCAGCGGCTGGGACTGTTCGCCGGTTCGGGAGTTGGCAAGTCCACGTTGCTTTCCATGCTGATCCGCGGAACTGCGTGCGACGTGGCCGTGCTTGCGCTGGTTGGTGAGCGTGGGCGGGAGGTCCGGGAGTTTCTGGAGGATGACCTGGGGCCGGAAGGTCTGGCCAGAGCCACGATCGTTGTCGCCACGTCGGACGCGCCCCCGCTTATGCGGCGGCAATGTGCGTACACCGCCATGACGATCGCCGAGTATTTCCGCGATCAGGGCAAGTCGGTGCTGCTGTTGCTGGACAGCGTGACCCGCTTCTGCCTCGCGCTGCGGGAAATCGGTCTGTCATCGGGAGAACCGCCCGCCACACGCGGCTATCCCCCAAGCGTCTTTGCGGAACTGCCCCGATTGCTGGAGCGGGCGGGTCCCGGGCCACAGCGTCCGGATGGTTGCGCCGGTTATATCACTGGGCTGTTCTCGGTGCTGATCGAAGGCGATGACCACAACGAGCCGGTGGCGGATGCGGTGCGGGGCATTCTCGACGGTCATATCGTGATGGAGCGCCGGATCGCCGAGGGGGGCCGCTACCCCGCGATCGATATCTCCCGGTCGTTGTCGCGGTTGGCGGCCACCTGCCTCGATGCCGACCAGACAGCGCTGGTCAGCCGTGCCCGTGCGATCCTGGCTTTGCAGGCAGAGATGGCCGACATGGTCCGCCTTGGCGCCTACCGCGCCGGGTCCGACGCGGCCGTTGACGAGGCACTCCGCCTGACGCCGGCCATTGAGGCGATGTTGCGGCAGGACCGTCACGAGACGGCCAGCTTCGACGAAGGCTTTGCCAGATTGCGCGCGGCCTTGGAGGGCTGAAATGGCCCGGGATAAGTTGCAAGTGCTGTTGACCTTGCGGGAGCAAACCGTCGATCAGGCTCGCCAGGCGCTGACCGTCTGTATCGCCTCCGAAACCGCCGCTGTCGACGCGGTCCGGGCAATGGACACGGCAGTCCAGCGCGAACGGGCCGCCGTTGGTCAGTTGCCCGATGTTGAGCGAGCCATGGAAATGTTCGCGACATGGTCGGCCCGCGTGCGATCGAGGCGGGAGGCGGAGGTCGCCGCGCTGGCGCTGGCCGAGGACCGCACCGGTCAGGCCCGCGCTGTGCTTGCGGCGGCGCGGGCGTCAGTTCGTGTCGTCGAGCGGTTGGCGGCGGACCGCCTTGCCGCGGAACTTTCGGCGGCCGAGGCCAGGGAACGCCATGCGCTGGACGACATTGCGCGCGAGCAGCATCGCCTTCGGTCAAAGACGTAGGCCAGATCACGGGAAGTTGCCTGAGTAAGCCTGCTTTTAATCTGCTGTCCTGCTTACATCAAGGCGTATGAACATGATCATGCCTCAACTCGCATCCATCGCCTCGGAGCAGACCTCTTCCCACACCGTCCTGATCGTTGAGGACGATAATATGGTTCGCATGCCGATCGCCGAATACTTGCGGGACTGCGGCTATCATGTGTTGGAGGCAAGTGACGCGCATGAGGCGATCGAGACAGTAAACACGGCCGGCTCCGTAAGCCTCGTGTTCAGTGACGTTCGTATGCCAGGAACGATTGATGGGTTCGGGCTGGCCAAATGGCTGCAGGTGAACCATCCGGAGATTCCTGTCCTGCTGACCTCCGGCTACAACAGCACGCGTAGCGTGGGACCGGATTTGTCGCGCGGTGTCCGGTTGATCGAAAAGCCCTATTCGCAGGCACATGTTGCTCGGCGGATTGAGGACCTTTTGCGCCACTAGGGCGGTATCGACCTTGTTATCATAGGGTAAAGACCTCGTTCAGCCACCCTGCCTGAACAGTTTAACCTGTGCCTATTTTTTAAGCGGCCGGGATCACCGGCGGCCGCGCAGCCTATGCGTCTTACGTTTCATCCACTTTCATGGTTTGCAGAAATTTTGCCTTGTTTCAGCCACTTGGCAGCGGTTTAACGACATAGCAATA
Source organism: uncultured Pseudomonadota bacterium (assembly GCA_963819005.1). GTDB lineage: Bacteria > Pseudomonadota > Alphaproteobacteria > Acetobacterales > Acetobacteraceae > Rhodopila. The sequence continues at coordinate 854,637 of CAWFUL010000012.1, read as the reverse complement.
AAGCGGTGCACTTCCGGCACCTTGTCACATCAAACAGCGGCCATCAGACCTCTTCCGTATGAACTACTTCCCGTTCCAGCTCGACCGCCGCTCGCCGTCGGCCGCCCCGTCATTAATCTCTACGATTAGCATACTGCTGTTGGCGGCAGTGACAGCCGCGGTATTATTTATATCGCTCCGCTTGCCCATGAAGGACGACATCGCCTGGCTCTTATACGTGGCGCGCCGCTGGATGGCCGGGCGGGAACTTTACGTCGACGTTGTCGAGGTAAATCCGCCGCTGATCGTTTGGATTTCGGCAATCCCCATAAAGCTTGCTCGATGGCTGGCCGTCGATCCGCAGTTCGTCGCGATGCCGTTCTTTGTGTCGATGGTGCTGGCCTGTGTGTGGTGGAGCGTGAATCTGCTCCAAGCCTACGGGGGTATATTCGCCCGTCGCGCGCCGGTGTTCGCGGTAATCGGTTCGGTATTCCTGATCGTTCCCGGTAGCGACCTGGGTCAGCGGGAACATCTACTAGCGGCTGCCTTTCTGCCCTACCTGGTGCTGTTCGCGCAACGGATGGATGGCAGGCGATCGAACGTCTGGACATGTTTGGCCGCAGGAATGATCGCAGGGCTGGGTTGCGCGTTGAAGCCGCGGTATGACGCAGTGTTCGTTGTGCTGGAGTGTCTGGCGCTGACGCGCGGGCTGCGTCCCTGGCGGGCTATGCCTGTTGCCGCCGCTGTCGCGTCGCTGGCTTACGCGGGATCGGTGGTGCTGCTCTGCCCAGCCTATCTGAACCGAGCCGTGCCGATGGCTTTGGCGCTATACGGCGCGACAGACGTCCCCATCCTGGCATTGTTGACCGACAGCGCCCTGCTGATCGCCGGACAGGTGATTACACTCTGTCTGTTGTGGCTACGCCGGCGGACAGTGCGGGATAATACCTTGATGTTGACCCTGGTGGTTTTCGCCGCCACAAGTACGGTTGTTTGTTTCGTCGATGGAAAGGACTGGTACTACCACAGGTTACCGGCGACGATTGTCACCCTGCTGGCCCTGCTGCTGTGGGTCGCGACGGAGTATCGGGGCAGCCGCAGCCCTTTTCGCCTGTCTGTGCTAGTTGGCGGGGCCGCGGTGTCGCTGATGTGCTTTGTCTCGCTGCAGCGGCTGAAGCCCGAATTCATTGCCGCTGTGGAACCTCGCGCGACCGTGGTCGACCGGCTGGAGCAAATCATCCACGCGGAACATGCGCGCACTTATGTGGCGTTCTCGGAATGGATCGCACTGGGGTTCCCGGTGGTCAACGAGACCGGCGTAGCCTGGGCGTCTGAGATTCGATTCGATGTGGGCCCTCAAAGGCGAAGTCTGGCGTGCTCGGTTTGATCCTGCAACAAATAGGGAATGGCCGGTTGCCAGGTGGGTGGCGCACGACTTCATCAATGGCTGTCCCGATATCGCGGTAGTGGATACACGGGAGAGCACGGACTATCTGAAAGTGCTGAGCGCCGCCGAGCCGGCGTTTATTCGTGCCTGGTCACGCTATCATCAAATCGCGCAGTTTGATGGCCTGCGGGTGTATCGCCGCGGAAAGGGCGGGTGCCTGGATGTCTGGGTTGCGGCAGAAGCAAAGTCGGGAACTGCAATAAGATAGGCTTATCTGACCGGCCGCCAGGCGAACGGTGCGCGTTGGCCGGACGCACGGTAATGCGCCCGGCCAGTCGCTGCCAAGCCTTCTTGCTAGCTATTCGGACCGCGTTCCATCGACACCGGCTGCCACCGACGCAGCGTGCTGTTCATCAGCACGGCCGGGTTGACACAGCTCATTGGCCACTTGCCGTTCAGGACAAGCGCGAGTTCGCGTCCGACATGACGTTTCCTGGCCGGATCGAACCGCGAGGATGCTGATGCGGTGTGGGCGGACAGGGTGACGTTTGGCATGCCCAGGATAGGATTGTTGTTTCCTGGAGGCTCGATCTCCAGCACGTCCAGACCCGCATGAGCGATCCAGCCTTCGGACAGCGCCTTGATCAGCCCGGCCTCCTGCACGGTCGGCCCGCGTCCCGTGTTGATGAACACGGCGGTCTTCTTCATCAGCCGGAAGTGCTTTTCCATGAGCATGCCCTCGGCCTCGGGCGTGGCGGGCGCATGCATCGAAACGAAATCCGATTGGGAAAGCACTTCCTCCAGGGTGCTGGGCAGCACGCCGTGCTCGATCATGATCAGTTCCTCGATGAACGGATCATAGGCAATCACCCGCAGCCCGAATGGCTTGGCACGTTTGGCGACGGCGCGGGCGACATGTCCGAACGCGATCAGGCCCAGCGTCAGACCCATGAGACGAGGGATCTGCAGCAGGGCAGGGCGGCCTTCGCTCCATCGGCCCTCGCGCACCATCCGGTCCTGTTCCAACGTGCGGCGGTGCGACGCCAACAGCAGCATCATTGCGTGATCGGCGACTTCCTCGATGAAGGTGTCGGGGCAGTTGGTAACGGGCATGCCGCGTGCGGTAGCCGCCGCGATGTCGACGCTGTCCACCCCGACGCTGCCCAGCACGATCGCCCGGCATTTTTGCGGCAACCCGTCGACCACCTTCCTGGTAAAGCGCATGCCTTTCGCGTAGACCGCATCTGCATCCTGCGCGAAGGCAATGAATCCGTCCTCGGTGGCCGGCCCCTCGACGATCTCCGCGTCGATGCCTTCAAGCGGTTCCATCTCGTAGTTGTAACCACCTCCGGCAGTCGTGAAGCTGGCCCCGGCGGGGGTCGCAATCTTGTATTTCGCCAACGTTTCTCTCCTTTAGTGTGTTAGCCGCGGGGCGGCCGAGCGCGAACGGCTTTCTCGTTGATGTCGATGCCCCAGCCGGGACCGGAGGGCAGGATGAAGTCGCCGTTCTCGATCACCGGCACTGTCGTGTAGAATTCGTCGCGCCAGGGGGCACTGTCGATGTCCAGTTCCATGACGCGGAAGTTCGGCACGATGGCGCTGAAGTGGGCGCTGATGGCGCTGCACAGGTGGCCGTAGAAATTGTGGGGTGCGACGTTGACTTCGTAGACGTCGGCCATCGCGGCGATCTTCGCGGACTCGACCAGGCCATTCCAGATCACGTCGATGATCGCTACATCCGTCGCGTAATGGTCGAAGAACGGTTTGAACTCCCGCCGGCCATGCAACGTTTCGCACGAGGCGACGGGGCAGGGGGCGCCGCGTTTGATTTCCGCCAGGGCAGGGGCGTCGTGCGTGTCGATCTCCAGCCACGTGAGGTTAAACGGGGCAACGGCATCGGCGATCCGCTTGAAGCCCTCGGTCTTGAAGTTGAAGTTCACGTCAAGGTGAATGCCCATGTCAGGACCAACGGCGTCGCGGATGGCGCCAAGCTGGTCGGTCAGTCCGCGAATCAGGCGGTTGTCCCAGTTCAGCTCGGGCCAGCCGTCGGTGCGGCCGAACCCAGGGACGTAAGACAGCAGCTTGCCGTCCCGGAACGGCGCGATATTGGTTTTCAGGGCGCGGAACCCAAGGTCGCGGACTTCCTGCGCGTGGCGGGCGATGTCGTCATAGGACCGCAGTTCCGGCACCCCCATCAGGGCCGCGCTACGCACGCGATAGGTGCCGAAATGCGACCAATAGACGGGTATGCGCTCGCGGATCGGACCGCCGAACAAGGCGCAGACCGGTACGCCGTAGGCTTTCCCAGCGACGTCCAGCAGTGCGTTTTCGATCGCCGCGATGGCCTGTTGGTTCAATCCGCCGCGTGACTGGCGGGTGAGGACATGCAGGTGCTGGGTAACCTGCTCGAACCGCCTGGGGTCGCGTCCGATCAGCACGGGGGAGAGCCCGCGAATGACGTCGGACAGTCCGGTGCTGCCGAAGCTCTCATTGAACTCCGACCAGCCGATGATGCCGTCGTCCGTGGTGACCTTCAGGAAGGAGAACATGCGCCAGCCGGCGTCGGCCTGCATTGTCTCGATCTTGGTGATCTTCATTGTATCCTCCCGGGGCGCACCCGTTGAGCGTGATGTTTGCGCTACCACGCCGCTGCTTCATTCCAAGCACGCCAGACACCAATCGGCAAGCGCATGCGCCGCCATGTTAACCCTGTGTCAACCTTTCCTCTCCACCATGCACCCGCATGTCAGTGCCCCCCACCATCATCATTGCTGAGCCGGACCCGCTGTTCAGCAATACCCTTCGAATTGAGTTCTCCAGCGCCGACTTCGTGGCGCTTATGGCCGGCAGCGGGACGGAGGCGGAGGATTTCGCATCCAGGACAAAGGCGCACCTGGTCGTCGTGGATGCCCGATTGCCCGGGGTGAGCGCCTATGATGCCTGCGCACGCATCCGCCGGCTGGACGGGTACCAGACCACTCCGATCGTGCTGACGGTCGGAGCCATCAATCCAAAGATCCTGGCTGCCGCGGCGAAGGCCAGCGTAACCGCGGTGGTCGGGAAGCCATATTCGTTCAACGAACTGCTGGACAAGGTGATGCCGCACGTTCCGGACGAGAGCGTGCTTCGGACTTTCCGGCAAAAACGGCCGGGCATGGCGGATGCCCAGAACATGGTTTGGGGTCCGCCGCCATCGCTCCGGTGGCCCCATGGCGCCGGATCAGAACTATCGCGAAACAGCCAGATGCTGAACATCGTCCGCCGCTCCGGCCCGCCAGCAACGCCTGCCCGAAAGCCTTGACAATGATGTAGAATACGTCATTTTCCAATCGAGAATTGTATAACTGATGTTCTAAACATGATAACTGCCGGCCAGATGCGTGCTGCGCGCGCGTTGCTGGGCCTCGATCAGCGTGCCCTGGCGGAGCTGTCGGGCCTGTCGCTGCCGACCATTCAGCGGATGGAGGCCAGCGACGGGTTGATCCGCGGCAATGTCGATTCGCTCATGAAGGTGGTCAGAGCGCTGAACGCCGCCGGGATCGAGTTGATCGCTGACGGCACGGTCAGCACCGGCGGCGGCCGAGGGGTACGCCTTACGGCATCACCGGCGGCCGGCCCGTGATAGCTGGCTCGTTGATCGGCACCGTCGCATTGGCTGTCCCGGCGCTGCTGGCACTTGGCGCAATCAGTGTCGCATTTGTCAGGTCCACCGCCGCCAGACTGCTCGTCTACGGTGGATGCATTATACTTTGCGTGTCCCTTTTCGTCGCCGGCCTGGCGGCGCTGACCGGTGACGTAGAGCGCATGTCTCTGCCGATCGGGCTGCCTATGGTCGGCTGCCACCTGCGCCTGGATGCGTTGACTGGCTTCTTCCTGGCGCTGATCGGCCTCGGCGGCGCCGGCGCCAGCATCTTCGCCCTCGGCTACGCGCGGCACGAACCGCATCCGGAACGGGTCTTGCCCTTCTATCCGGCCTTCCTTGCGGGCATGGTGCTGGTCGTCCTTGCCGACGACGCCTTCACCTTCTTATTTGCGTGGGAGCTGATGTCGCTAAGTTCCTGGGCGCTGGTCATGGCGCATCAGGACGCCGCAGGCTCATCGCATCCCACAGAACGGGCCGGCTTCGTCTATTTGCTGATGGCCACGTTCAGCGGCCTGACGCTGCTGCTGGCGTTCAGCCTGTTGGCCGGCGGCGCCGGCGGCTTCGCCTTTGACAGCATGCGCGCGACGCACCCCGGGCCGATGATCGCCGCCGGCGCGTTCCTGCTGGCGCTGATCGGCGCGGGGTCCAAAGCCGGTCTCGTGCCGCTGCACGTCTGGCTGCCGCTTGCCCACCCTGCCGCGCCCAGCCACGTATCGGCACTGATGAGCGGGGTCATGACAAAGGTCGCGGTCTACGGCTTCCTGCGGGTGACGTTCGACCTGCTGGGGCCGCAGCCATGGTGGACCGCGGCGATCGTTCTGGCCGTGGGGGGCGTCACCGCCGTGCTGGGCGTGCTGCAGGCAATGCTGGAGCGGGACCTGAAACGTCTTCTGGCTTACTCTACCGTGGAGAATATCGGCATCCTGTTCGTCGGCATCGGCCTTGCGCTGGCATTCCGTACCAACGGGTTCGCTGCCGGCGCCGCCCTTGCCATCACCGCCGCGTTGTTCCATGCGCTGAACCACACGCTGTTCAAAAGCCTGCTGTTCTTCGGCGCCGGCGCTGTGCTTAACGCCACCGGTGAGCGCGACATGGAAACGATGGGTGGCCTGATCCATCGCATGCCGCTGACCGCGTTCGCCTTTTTGGCCGGATGCGTCGCCGTCTCCGCCCTACCGCCGATGAACGGCTTCGCGTCGGAGTGGCTGACGTTCCAGGCGGTTCTGCTGCGGCCCGAGTTGCCCCAATGGGGCCTGAAGTTGATGTTTCCAGTCGATGGCGCGCTGCTGGCCTTGGCGGCCGCGCTGGCCGCCGCGTGCTTTGTCCGAGCATTCGGGATCAGCTTTCTGGGACGTCCCCGGTCGGCGGCGGCGGCGCAGGCGCTGGAGGCCGATCATTGGTCGACAGGCGCCATGCTTGGGATTGCGATGCTGTGCCTTTTGACTGGCATCCTGCCCGGTGTCGTGATCGACGCCATCGCTCCGGTGGCCAATGCGTTGACCGGATCGCGGATGCCGGTACAGTTGCATAACGACTGGCTGACCATCGCGCCGATCGCCGCGAGCCGCAGTTCCTACAACGGGCTGCTGGTGTTTGGATTCATCACCGCGTCGATACTGATCACGACGGCCGTTGTTCATCGTGTGTCTCGTGGGGTCCGCCGAGGCGCTGCATGGGACTGCGGCTTTCCTTCAGCCGCGCCGGATACGCAATATTCCGCCGCCAGCTTCGCCCAACCGATCCGCCGCGTATTCGGCATCGTGTTCGGCGTTAAGGACACTGTGGACATGCCGGCGCCCGGGGACAATCGTCCGGCCTCCATCACCCACGCCATCCGTGATCCGGTTTGGGACACAGTGTACACCCCGCTCGGCCAGTTCGTCGGGTGGGCGGCAGAACAAATGAACGTGCTGCAGTTCCTGACCATACGGCGCTACCTGGGCTTCGTCTTCGGCGCCCTCGTGGCGTTGCTGCTGAGCTTGGCATTGTGGCAATGACCGGGGGGTGGCGAGGGGCGGGGTTTCACCCGGGAATCCCACCAGGGGCGTTGCACCTGGACCCCACCACGGGACTGGTCCCTTGGAACCCATTTAATTTGGTTTTGTGGATGAGGGGGCCAACATCGCGGTTACAACCGCTGATTAGGCACCCTCATCCACAAAACCAAAACAGACGACGTCCAGGCGTCGGCCCTGGCGCAGCGTGCAGGGCGCTCGCGGCCCCCTGCTGGGGTCCAGGGTGGAGCCCCGCCGCGTGGAGATGATCCAGGCCTTGCTTGCACAGGGCGTGCAGATGACCCTGATTCTGCTGCTGGCGCCGTTGCTGACGGGGTTGGTCCGCAAGGTGAAGGCCAGGCTGCAGCGGCGGCGCGGCCCGGACCTGATACAGCCGTATCGCGACTTGCGGCGGCTGCTGGGAAAGGAAGCGGTCCTCGCCGAGAACGCATCCTGGCTGTTCCGGGTGGCGCCTTATTTCGTTTTCGCGTCCACATGGGTGGCGGCGGCCCTGATCCCGACCTTCGCGGCAAACCTGATGTTCAGCTGGTCCGGAGACCTGATCGCCATCACCGCCTTGCTCGGCAGCGCCCGCTTCGCCCTGGCGCTCGCCGGCATGGACATCGGCACCAGCTTTGGCGGCATCGGCGCCTCGCGGGAGGTGATGATCGCGTCGCTGGCGGAACCGGCAATGCTGATGATCGTGTTCTCGGTGGCGTTGATTGCCGGATCGACACAGTTATCGACGATCGCCGAATATATGCTGACCGGTCAGGCCGGGATTCGCGTATCACTGGCGATGGCCTTGGTGGCCCTGGTGATCGTTGCGGTGGCGGAGAATGGCCGCGTGCCAGTGGACAATCCGGCGACGCATCTGGAACTGACGATGGTGCATGAGGCGATGGTGCTGGAATATTCCGGGCGCCATCTGGCGATGATCGAATGGGCGGCGGCGCTGAAGCTGATGTTGTATGTCGCGATGATCGCCTGCGTTTTTCTGCCGTTCGGTCTGGCCAGCGATACGACGAGCATCGTGGGGAACGCATTGGGCGTCGGGTCGTGGCTGATCAAGATGTCGATCCTCGGCGTGGCCCTGGGCATCGCGGAGACGTCTGTTGCGAAGATGCGTGTGTTTCGTGTGCCCAATTTTCTTGGCGCTGCCCTGATGCTGGGGCTGCTGGGCGTGCTGCTGCTGTTCGTGTCGCAGGGCATGTAGCGGCATGATCCATAGCCTGTCCTTTGACATCGCCCACATGCTGGCTGGCCTGCTGGTGCTGGTCAGCTTCATGATGCTGTATCAGGTGCGCCTGCTGTCGCTGCTCCATGCCCTGTCGCTGCACGCCGTGGTGCTGGCGCTATCTGTCGCCTGGCAGGCTGACATCCAGGACGCGCCCCACCTTTACATCACCGCCGCGCTGGCGCTTGGCTTCAAGGCGATGCTGATCCCATGGGCGCTGCGCCGCATGGTCATCCAGATGGGCGTGCACCGCGAGATCGAGACCGTCGGCGGCACCGGAATGATCATGCTCGCCGGCATGGCGCTCGTCGCCCTGTCGCTGGAGGTGATGCTGCCGGTCACCGCCCATGCCGACCCCGTGGCGCGCGAGGACATCGCGCTGGCTCTGTCGGTCGTTCTGATTGGCTTGCTGATGATGGTCACCCGCGGCAACGCCGTCAGCCAGGTGGTCGGATTCATGTCGCTGGAGAACGGCATCATCCTGGCGGCCACCGGCGCCCGCGGCATGCCGCTGGTCGTCGAGATCAGCATCGCGTTCTCCATCCTGATCGCGCTGATCGTGATCGGCGTCTTTCTGTTCCGGATCCGTGAGCAGTTCGATACGATCGATGTCGAGGCACTGGACCGCGCGAGAGGTGGCCAGTCGTGATGGTCGATCCGGTTGCCGCAATCCTGTTGATACCGTTATTCGCGGCTGCGATCCTCGCCGTGTTGCCATCGTATCGGCTTGGCGCCGCGCTGAACGTGCTGGCCTGCTTTGTCGCGCTGGGGTTCGCGGGATCGTTGCTGTGGCAGCGCCCAGCGGTCGGTATCTATCTGATGGTCGATGACCTGAACATCGTTTTCGTGCTTTTGAACTGCTTCGTCGGCTTTACCACCAGCGTTTTCAGCGCTTCCTACATCGGCCACGAACTGGACACAGGGAAGCTGGCGCCACCGCTGCTTCGGTTTTATCACGCAATGTTCCAGGTGATGATGTTCGGCATGAACCTGGCGCTGCTGGCGAACAACATCGGCCTGATGTGGGTGGCGGTCGAACTGGCGACGCTCAGCACCGTGCTGATGGTCGGATTGTATCGCACTGCCGAGGCCCTGGAGGCAGCCTGGAAATACTTTATCCTGGGAAGCGTCGGCATCGCGCTGGCGCTGTTCGGCACAATTCTGGTGTATCTGGCCGCGCGTCCGATTGCAGGTGAGGGCATGGATGCGATGGTCTGGACGAACCTGCTTCGTCTCGCGCCCGGCTTCGATCCGTCGTTGCTCAACATCGCTTTTATATTTCTGCTGTTGGGATACGGCACCAAGGTCGGGCTGGCGCCGCTGCATGCCTGGCTGCCGGATGCCCATGCGGAGGGTCCCACGCCGATCTCGGCCGTGTTGTCGGGGCTGCTGCTTAACGTCGCGCTATATGCGCTGCTACGGTTCAAGATGCTGCTGGCGGCGAATCCGAGTGCGATCGCGCCAAACCCGCTGATGATCGCGCTTGGTCTGCTGTCGGTCGTCTTCGCCGGGTTCATGCTGTATCGCCGGCGCGACATCAAGCGGCTGTTCGCCTACTCGTCGATCGAACATATGGGCATCATTGTATTTGCATTCGGTATGGCGGGGCCGTTGGGTAACTTTGCCGGCTTGCTGCAGATGACGATGCACAGCCTGACCAAATCGGCCATCTTCTTTACCGTGGGCCATGTGGCACAGGTGAAGAATACGCAGCGGATAGTGGACATCGGCGGCCTGACTACGAGCAACCCGGTCCTGGGGTGGACCCTGGTTGCGGGCGTGGCGGCCATTATCGGACTGCCGCCGTTCGGCGTCTTTGCCAGTGAGTTCTTGATCGTCTCGACCAGCTTCCATCGCGAGCCGTTTCTGACGCTGCTGCTGGTGTTCGGGCTGATGCTCGCGTTCGGCGCGCTGTTGCTGCAGTTGACCGGTCTGGCGTTTGGCCCTGTGCGGGGCCGGATCGGACGGGTGCAGGCGTCGTATCTCCCGATCTTCGCGCATCTTGGGCTGGTTCTGGTGGCGGGGATATGGTTGCCGCCACCGTTGGTCGCATGGTTTCAGCACATCGCGGCGCTGCTGGGATGAGCGTGCTGTCGGATCTGCTGGTGACCGGCGCGGGCGTCACGGAACACCGGCCGTGGCCGCGCGCCTGGGTTGAACAGTCCGGCTGGCAGGCCGCGATCGGCTTGTTGGAGGACGGCCGGCTGATATTACTGAGCCTCTGGGGTGAGCCTGGCGTGGCCAGCATGGCGCTTTATGACGGCGCCGCCGGGGAGGCCGGTGTCGTCAGTCTTTACTGTCCCGATGGGCGGTATCCTTCGGTCGGTGCGAGGCATGCTCCGGCGATACGGCTGGAACGCACCATGCGCGACCTGTTCGGGCTGGAGCCGCAGGGCCTGCACGATGTGCGGCCCTGGCTGGACCATGGACGCTGGGGCGATGTGCCCGGGCGGGCCACCGACTATCCATTCCTTGCCGCGAATGGACCGGCGCTGCATCAAATTCCCGTCGGACCGGTCCATGCGGGCATCATCGAGCCTGGGCATTTTCGTTTCACCTGCGACGGTGAGACGGTGGTGCGGCTGGAGGAACGGTTGGGCTATGTCCACAAGGGCATCGATAAGCTGATGGCCGGCGCGACGCTGGACCGAGCGGCGGCGCTGGCGGGGCGGGTATCTGGCGACAGCACGGTGGCTTATGCGCTCGCGTTCGCTCAGGCGGTCGAGGCGGCTTTGTGTGCGCCGGTGCCACGTCGAGCGGTGTGGCTGCGGGCGATGATGGCGGAGCTGGAGCGGATCGCCAATCACGTCGGCGACTTCGGCGCGATCTGCAACGATGCCTCGTTCAGCATCATGCTGGCGCACTGCGCCGTGCTGCGGGAGAGGGTGCTGCGCGCCTGCGCGGACTGCTTCGGGCACCGGCTGATGATGGACCGGATCGTGCCGGGTGGCGTCGCGATGGACCTGGACCCGGCCGGGCTGCGGGCCTTGCGCGGCCTGTTGGGTGATGTTCGCGCAACGATCGCGGCGCTCACGGTGCTATATGACGGAACGGCGTCGTTGCAGGACCGGACTGTGACCACCGGCACGCTACAGCCTGATCTGGCGCGGCGGTTCGCTCCCGGCGGGTTTGTCGGGCGGGCATCGGGACGGGACTTCGATGCGCGGCGTGATTTATCTTATGCCCCATACGACATACTGACGTTTGCCGTTCCGGTCCTAAGCGAGGGCGACGTCAACGCCCGCATCTGGATCCGGCTGAAGGAGATCGATCAGAGCCTGCTGTTGCTCGATCAGCTTCTGGCGACGCTGCCGGATGGAGAGATTCGCACGCCGGTGTCTGTGGTCTCTGCCCCGGTCGAGGGAGTGGCGGTCGCTGAGGCGTTTCGTGGCGATGTGCTGGTCTGGCTGCGGGTGGCGGGCGGTGTGATCGATCGTTGCCACCTTCGCGATGCCTCCTGGTTCCAGTGGCCACTGCTGGAGGCAGTGATCGAGGGCAATATCGTCGCCGATTTTCCGCTGTGCAACAAAAGCTTCAACTGCTCGGTACTCGGGCCACGATCTGTAGCAACCACGCGGCCGCACGACGTGCGGAACACGCGCAGGTGCATTCGCGAGTTTGTCCATGTTCATAATCCATTAAGAAGTCGGCGTTATCAGGCGGATATTGAGATTCCAGATGCCACCGATGCCTGAAGCCGGAGAATTTTAAATGTCGATCGCAAATATTACCCAGCCCAGCCTGACAGCCGCTCAACAAGCGGCCGCGGCCAAGCGGCAACCATCCAATCAGGCAGACCCGTTCGCGGTGGCTTCGGCGGGATCGTCCAGTTCCTCATCCACCGGGACAACAAACCTTTTTCAGCAACTGACGTCCAGTCTGCAGGCGTTTCTGCTGCAATTGCAGAGCAACGGCTCGTCAACGTCGTCAACCTCGCCGGCGTCTCCGGCCTCATCAATGACAACCCCAACCAATGTCAGCGCTACTTCAACCGGCACCATTGACGGCGATGGCGACAGTTCGACCGGCTCATCGCAGGATTCAGGGGGGGTGGAGGGCCACCATCACCATCATCACCACGCTGGCACCCAAGAAGCCAGCGGGGCCAACCAACTGGTGACAGATGCAACGGCCCTGTTGAATGGCCTGAACAATCTGGTGGGATCGAGTGGCGCCGCATCCTCAGGCGGGTCTTCCTCGGGTGTCAGCGCTTCCGGTACGGCTTCCAGTACGGCGGTTCAGGCTTATGCAGCCAGCAATGCGCAGTCCGACACCTCGATTCTGCAAGAGATCGTTTGACGAAGGCGACGGACCGGCGGTTGGCGTACGCCGCGTCCGCAGGGGATCGGTCTTGCCGACGGTGTGTGCCTTGGGCGCTGCGTACCGGTCAACGCGTAATGCCGCTTAATTCGGGGGCACCGGCCGGATTGGCGCGGTGATATCTGTTCCGAAAGGAGGGCGGCACCACAATACGCACGGATAAAGCCGCCCCAGAGCCGTCCCGCGCGACCCGCGGACAGCACCTTTCGATCTGGGCAGGCCGCCGGCGCGCCTTCGTGACATACAAAATGCAGCTTCGCACGCTTTGGCGTTCATCTTCGGTTAACGATTTCCGTTTATCGATCGGTGGCTGTCACAGCGCCCTTGTTGGGCAGAACGCGGAGAAAATCACGTGTCTGTTTCAAACATCCCGCCGGCAAGCCTGATCGTCACGCAGCTCATGGCGGCCAGCCAGCCGAAGACGTCTAATCCCGCTCCGCCGCCGGCGGCGCCGGCCGTATCGACCCAGAGTCAAACTGTCGGAACGACCAGCCTGTTCCAGCAGTTGAGCAGTGGACTGCAGTCATTTTTCCTGCAGCTGCAAAGTAACAATGCCTATGGCGGGACCGCCGGCCAGACAGCGACCGTTGCCGGTGCGAAGCATGCCGATTCGCCAACGACCTTGGACAGTGAGGGCGACGATGACGCGGCCTCGGGATCGTCACAAAGCCTGGGTTACACGCGCCGTCGTTCATCCGCCACACAGGAAACCGGCGCCGCCGAACAATCGCCAGCGGACGCGTCCGATGGGTTGAGCAGTGTGTCCGGGTTGGCAAATGCCTCGGCGGCAACCACCCCGGCAGGGTCCGCCAATCTGGCATCGACGTTCTTCGCCGCGATTCAGGCCTATGCCAAGACTGCCGGGCAGACGTCGGTTTCCTCGACGCCGGGCAGGCTCTGACGCAAACAGGCGCCTGCGCCGGCGGTTACCATGATTCGCGGGATCACAGTCATCGGCGACCTCTTGCGGCCGGACGGCAGAGGCAATCCTGGCGGTGTCGATGCCCCGGTAGTCTGGCTGTTCAATGCCGTCAAACGCCAGGTGGCGCTGGCGTGTGAACTGCCGATATCAGTTCTCAGCACGCGTCAGCTTCCGGATCTGGCGCATGCGCTGCGCCGCGACCGTCCAGCAGAGGAATCCGCGCTGTCCTGGGCTCGGTATTATCAAAGCCTCGATCCGGCAGCGTGTGATTCCGATCGGCGGCAGGGTGATGGCGGGGGATTTGTGACGGCCTTCGCGGCGCACGTTCTGCCCCGTCTGCGCGAGCATTTCTGCATCGGCTACGAGTTGCCACCATATCTTGTATCGATCCTGGATCAGGAGGGCATCGCTTATCTGGACCTGCGTATCCATCCTGTCCGCTTCCTGGACGATCTTCTGTTCGCCGTCCGGTCGTCCGAGGCCCAGACGCGTGGCGCATTGCTGGAGATGGCAATCGCGGAGTTGGAGGTGATCGCGACCGCGGGTCTGCGTGAGGCGATGTGCCAGTTGATCACCAATGCGCGCTTGCCGGACGATACGCTGGTGGTTCTGGGTCAGCGTCCGATGGACTCCACTCAGATCATTGAAGGTCGATTCTTCGATGCGATGGACCACTCGGATCGCATCGCCGCAGTTTGCGCCGGGCACGCGGCCGTTCTGCTGAAGCCGCATCCGCAGGAGCGTGAGCACAGCCTGTTGGCCGTTGCATCGGGCACGGCCCGCAACATCATTGGTGTGACCAACGACAACCTGTATCGGCTGTTGTCGCTTCCACAGGTCACCGCCGTGCTGACGGTGAATTCCAGCGCGGCGCATGAGGTGCCCTACTTCGGTCAGCAGCTGCACACCCTGGGACCGCTGCCGATCCGGCTGGCATGGCGGGGCGATAAGCCGGAGGCCGGACGCCACGTCTCGATCGGCGATCACGTGCTGACGCCGGATTTCTGGCGCGTCGTGCTCGCGCCCCATGCTCCGGTCAGCCATCCCGACGGCATGAGGCTGACGCCGAAACCGAACCGGTTGCGCATCGCCCTGGACAGTTTTTGGAATTTTCAGGAGATCGACACGGACCGCATTCCCGTCCGCCCTCGGTAAGGCCCATGCGGGCATGCCATGACGAGCGAATGCGTCGGTGATATTGGCGGCGGATGTTAGCGCAGACAGCGAACGATCGCGGGTGACACGGCTGCACGGCATGTCCTCCACCCCGCCCCTGCGCGGGCTGCTGGTCGAGCCGGCGGCCGGCCGGCGTGTTCCGGTGCTGCTGCCGTATCCCTTCGCGGGGCCGTTCGACTATGCGGTCCCGCCGGACCTGGATCCTCAGCCGGGCGACGTGGTGCTGGTGCCGCTCAATCGGCGCGAAGAAATCGGTGTCGTGTGGGACGAGCCGGCCGGCGATCCGGTGCCAGCCCACAAGCTGAAGCCGATTGTCGGGATCATCGATACGCCACCGATGCTCCCGCCGCTGCGGCGGTTCATTGACTGGATCGCGAGTTACACGCTGACGCCGCCGGGGGATGTGCTGGCGATGGCGCTGCGGGTGGTGCCGCGCGACGATCAGCCGGTATTCGCGTATCGGCGGGCTGAGCCGGCGCCCTCGGTCAGGCTGACCGAACCTCGCCAACGCGTGCTGGCGATGCTGAAGGAGACAAGGGCGATCCCGGCCGCCGACCTGATGCGGGAGGCAGGCGTCAGTTCGGGTCTGCTGCGCGGCATGGCCTCGGCCGGGCTTCTGGTCATGGAGACGGCGAAAGCCCGCTCCCCGTTCCGCACGCCCGACCCGGACCATCCCGGACCGGCATTGTCAGATGAGCAGACACGGGTCGCCGCCAAGCTGCGCAAGGCCGCCGCCGATCAGGCGTTTTCCGTCACGCTGCTGGACGGTGTCACCGGATCGGGCAAGACCGAGGTCTATCTGGAGGCCGTCGCGGCGTGCCTTCGCCTGGGGCGTCAGGCGCTGGTCATGCTGCCGGAAATCGCCTTGTCGTCTCAATGGATCGAGCGGTTCCAGCGGCGCTTCGGCGTGGAGCCGGCGGTCTGGCACTCCGATCTGGGTCCGCGCATCCGCAAAATCACCCGCAGGGCCGTTGCCGAGGGTGATGCGCAGGTCGTCGTCGGCGCGCGATCCGCCCTGTTCCTGCCGTTCCCTGACCTAGGCCTTGTGGTGGTGGACGAGGAGCACGAGGCCGCGTTCAAGCAGCAGGACGGCGTCATCTACAACGCCCGCGACATGGCCATCGTCCGCGCCCGGCTTTCGTCCTGTCCGGCGGTGCTGGTGTCCGCCACGCCCAGTCTTGAGACCGTCGCCAACGTGGAGGCCGGGCGATATGCCCATGTGCGTCTCTCTGCCCGGCATGGTGGCGCGAGCCTGCCGAAGGTGGATCTCGTGGACCTGCGGGAGACCCCGGCCGAACGCGGCCGGTTCCTGGCGCCTCCGTTGATCGGCGCGGTGCGGGATACGTTGGCGCGAGGGGAGCAGGCGATGCTGTTCCTCAATCGCCGGGGCTACGCGCCGCTGACGTTGTGCCGAGCGTGCGGGCACCGGATGCAGTGCCCGAATTGTTCGGCGTGGCTGGTGGAGCATCGCGTGCGCCATCAGCTACTCTGCCACCACTGCGGCCACACCATTCCGATCCCGCCGGAGTGTCCGGCGTGCGGCGTGAAGGACAGCCTGACGCCGGTCGGACCCGGTATCGAACGCATTACCGAAGAAGCCGCGCTGGTGTTCCCCGAGGCGCGGCGGCTGATCATGGCGAGCGACACGATTGCAGGGCCTCAGGCCGCCGCTGCCGCGGCCCACGCGATCGAGGACCGCCAGGTCGACCTTATCATCGGCACGCAGCTGGTCGCCAAGGGGTGGCATTTTCCGCACCTTACATTCGTGGGCGTGGTCGACGCCGATCTGGGGCTGGCGGGCGGTGAACTGCGCGCCTCGGAGCGGACGGTCCAACTGCTGCATCAGGTTTCCGGCCGGGCAGGGCGGGCGGAGGCGCCGGGGCGGGTGATGCTGCAGACGTTCGTGCCGGAGCATCCGGTCATGCAGGCGCTACTGGGCGGAGATCTCGATGCGTTCATGGCCAGCGAGGCGGAGAGCCGGCGGGAGGGCGAGTGGCCTCCTTACGGCCGTCTGGCTGCGCTGATCGTCAGTGCCGATACGGCGCCCGTGGCGGACGCACTCGCCCGCGACCTGGGTCGTGCTGCGCCGTATGCGGAGGGAGTGACGGTGCTTGGACCGGCGCCGGCGCCGATGGCGCTGCTGCGTGGACGGCACCGGCGGCGGCTACTGCTGAAGGTGCGGCGGGATGTGGCGGTGCAGCCGATCCTGCGGGCCTGGCTGGCATCCGTGCCTGTGCCGCGCGGTGGGCGGGTTGACGTGGACGTAGATCCGATCTCATTCCTCTGAGGCAGCCGGGAGGCGACGGACGGGCCGGCCAGTGTTTGTTCTTCGACGCGTCGCTGACGCTGCGATTAGGGTTGACCGGGGGGGCGGGAAACCATACGAGAGCGCCCGGTTTGCTGCTGTAGCTCAGTGGTAGAGCACTCCCTTGGTAAGGGAGAGGTCGACAGTTCAATCCTGTCCAGCAGCACCAGTCGTCACGTTGCCGCAGCCGGCTCCGGTGCGTGCACAAGCACGTCGCCCAGTTTCTCGATCAGATAGTCTGCATCGGCCTGATCCATCCCCTCGACCATCGTCAGTACCCGCGTGATCACCCGCGCGCGAAACCGTTCCAGGTCGCGGTCCTGGCCGTCGAAGCCGGTTTCATCCACCACATCAACGGCGGCGCGGACGGCGCCGTATAGCGCATCGGGCATCCCGGCTTTCTTGTAGAGCGCCGCCAGCCCCCGCCGGCTGGGCTCGTGGATCAGGATCTGAGCGTTGCTGACCGGCACGTCGCCACGGGTAGCGATCGCCGCCTCAAAGAACGCAATGTCGCCGGTGCAGAGCGCGCGAAGGATGAGGCCCGGCGTCAATCTCCCGTTGTGGTGCATCTGGGTCACCATCCGCCTCAGGTCCTCGTCCGTCGAACCCATGCTCAGGTGGATCACCGCGTGTTCGCGCGATGCCAGCACGATGTCGGCCGCCGCCGCCGGCGACAGCGCATGGCGCTTGACCAGATGTTCCTGGAACTCCCGCGACACCAGCGTGACCAATCTCTCCGAGACGGTGATTGGCAGCGTGTGCCTTAGTACCATCGCCTCTTTCACGGTATCGTTCTCGGCGAAGCGGCTGACGGCGTAATTCAGGCTGTCCTCGGCGATACGCGCGGTTTTGTTGGCCATCAGCACCGCTACGGCCGGCGCCTCCGCGTGGGTGATCAGCGCGTCGGACACCGTCTCGGTCAGGTTGGGCCGGCCGGCAATCGCTTCCTGCTTGCCCGGCGAGCCATGATGCACGATTTCGACCAGGTCGTCGTCGGTAAGGACCAGTGACTCCGCCAAAATCGGCAAGGCGACCGAATCGATGTCATCGGCAAGTTTCATCGCGACATCGTGCGGCAGTTCGCGGGAGTGGCGAAGGCCACGGGACAGCGTGGCCCGTACTGTTGCTTCCACGTCGCGGGCGAGGATCCGGACAATGTCCTGCGCCAGGGCAACCTCTCCGGGCGCAAGGTTGGTGCCGCCCATGGTCTCGGCAATTTTGTCGGCCAGTTCGGCGCGCATGTCCTGCGATTGTTCGGACAGCAGTCGGGTGACGTCCGCGGGGGTGAGAGCAGCAGCCATGGGGCACCTCGATTTCGAAGCCGATCACCACAGTGTGGCGACTGAAGCTGAAGAAGAGGTTAACCGGTTCAGTGAGGACTAAAGGAGAAACATTAGATACTGGTTAAGAGGCTACGACCGAGCGTTGCCAGGACTGCGGTCGTCTGGCTTAACGCGAGGGTGTCACACGGAGTGCCCTGAGATGCCCGTCAATCCCGCCGACAGTCCGATCCTCGGTACGCTCTACGGCAGCGACGCGATGCGCGCGCTATTCGACGAGACTGCCTATTTCCAGCGGATGCTGGACGTCGAGGCCGCCCTGGCGCGGGTGCAGGGGCGGATGGGACTGATTCCGGCCGACGCCGCGGAGGCGATCGTGGCAGCCGCCAAGGTCGAGAACCTGCGAACCGAGGACCTTGCCGCAAGCGCACGGAATGTGGGCTATCCGGTTGTGGGCCTGGTCGGTGGCCTGTCTAAGGCCGCTGGGGCGGCAGGTGGCTGGACCCACTGGGGTGCCACGACGCAGGACATCATGGACACCGCGACCGTGTTGCAGGTGCGCGAGGCGTTGGATCTGATCGAGGCCGAAATGCGCGCCATCCTGACGGCATTGTCGGCCCAGGCCGAACGGCATCGGGCTACGGTGATGGCCGGGCGCACCCATCTGCAACAGGCGCTGCCTGTTACGTTCGGCCTGAAATGCTCTGTCTGGGCAATGCCGTTCATTGCTCACCTCGATCGGCTGACGCAGCTTCGTCCGCGGGTGCAGACAGTTGAGTTCGGAGGCGCCGCCGGTACGCTTGCCTCCCTGGGCACGGACGGTGTCGCTGTCATGGAGGCGCTAGCGGCGGAATTGAACCTGTCGGCGCCGCTTGCGCCGTGGCACGTCTGCCGGGATGGGGTGGCCGAGGCGGTCTGCTTCCTCGGACTGGTCTGTGGCACCCTGTCGAAGTTCGCCACCGACATCATCCTGCTGGCGCAGACCGAAGTGGGAGAGGTGGCCGAACCCTATGTCGCCGGGCGTGGCGCCTCGTCCACCATGCCGCAGAAGCGCAATCCGATCGCTTCTGAATACATCCTCGCGGCGTCGCGGGCCGTGCAGGGTCTGGTGCCGGTGATGCTGGGCGCGATGGCGCAAGACCACGAGCGTGCGACCGGTCCGTGGCAGACCGAGGCGCTGGTGCTGCCGCAGGCATTTGTCCTGACGCACGGTGCGCTGCTGCATGCCCGCGCGATTGCGGAAGGAATGATCGTCGATGCCGCCCGGATGCGGGGCAACCTGTCGATCACCCACGGGCTGATCGTTTCAGAGGCAGTGATGATGGGCCTGGCGCCGATCCTCGGGCGCGGCGAAGCGCATCACGTCGTTAAGCATGCGTGTGACGTTGCGCTGACGGATTCCATTCCGCTGGCCGATGCGTTGGCGCGCGATCCAGCCGTCAGCTCCCGGCTAGACCGAGCGGCAATTGAAACGATGATCGATCCGGGCAACTACTTAGGCTGCAGCGGAGCGTTCATCGATCGTGTCGCGTCGGCGGCGCGCAAGCGGATAGACGATGCGCCCCCAGCCTGACCCGATAATCAGAATGTCGGCGGATCAGTCTTATACGAAGTTATTCCTGCTCAATGAGCTGACGTCTTCGAAGGTCACTTTGGTGCCGTCTGTCAGAGAAATGGTCACCGAACCATGATGCTCGGTCTGGCTTCGCAGCGCTTTCCGGACCGCACCGGGTCCATAGCCATCCAGATCGATACGAATGGAAGCGGGGTCGAAGATATTGCTCACAAGCATCGTGCCGCCGGCTTCGTGGTTGATGAATTCGAACGTGTTTGAAGTAAATCCGGCTTGCACCGTGCTGTGTCCCGAACCACCGACGAAGGTGTCAGCGCCGGTTCCGCCGATCAGAAGGTCCCGCCCAGACCCCGCTGCGATTGAATCATTGCCGGATGACAACGCGGCAGACAGGGTCTCGTTGCCCGCTCCGGCAATCAAAGTCTGACCGTACGTCCCGACCGCGAACAACTGATCGCCCTTGCCTCCGCCGACCAAGGTCGCGGCGCCATCGCCGGCGAAGAGATAGTTGTCACCTTTACTGCCGCCCTTGATCAGTTGGTTACCGACGTGGCCGTTGAACGATCCAAAGTAAGTGTCGCTGCCCTGACCGCCCAGGACTGTCGCGCCGCCTTGTCCGCCGATGAAAAGCAGCTTGCTGTCGTTGCCCTGAACCAGGTCCGACTTGGCCTTCAGCGCATTGATCGTCTCCGATCCTGATCCGCCGTAGATCGTGTCTGCGCCAGACGAGGTGATGAAGTCGTGTCCCGACCCCAAGACGATCGAGTTGTGGCCTCCCCCGGCGCCGATCGAGTCGTTGCCATGACCCAACGCAACGATGGCGTCGTTGCCGTTGCCGGTGAACAGGGCCCAGTTCCCGTTGTCCGATCCCGGGACGACCAGCAGTGAGTTGCCGCCGCCGGCAACAACAGACCCAGATCCCCCAGTGGCGATGAATGTCAGGTCGGTCTTGATATCCGACATGATCATTTCATTTTTCGCGCCAGACCCAATCACCACGGCGGGGCCGGCCGTCTTGACCAGATCAACCGTATAGCCGGGCGGCATGATGACGAAGTCTGTCGCGACCTGATAATAGCCGCCTTTATGGCCCGGCTGGACCGTCGGGGGCGGGCCATTGGTGTCGAATGCGGTAACGAGCCCGCCGCCGGCGACGCTTGCGTTGATACGTGCTGCAATCTGCTGCACCAGGCTGAAATTCGCTGAAGAGTTGAACTTAAGGGTCAGGCTCGTATTATCGCTGCCATTCACTGTGACTGATGAAACCATATTAAATCTCCCGATTCAGCGTGCGCCCCTGCACGGATCGAGAGGGTTTCATGGGTAATTGTTACAAACCACCCCCGTTATGTGTCAGCCCAAACAAGGGTGGGGCGAAATATTCGACACAGTTTGGATCTTTTTGGATCTCTTCGCCTGGACTTCTCAAACTTTTCGGTGTCTAAATATGTCTTAACAAGACCTATGAAATATTGCGGGTGTATGACGCTTTAGGATACCCCGGTAAGTTGCAGAGTTCTGATAGACTTCCCGTTTCAGTGGCAATGTTGCTAGGTAACATTATGTCATGCCTGGATAACCTTCAGACACATTCATTTACGCAAAAAAGAGACGATTCAGAAACAATTTCGCTGAATTGTCATACAGGATGTCATGATCCTGCGCCACACGAGGCCTGATAACATCGCCGGAAGAACTCTCGGAGCGCGTCAGCCTTCGCGGCGATTGTTTCAAAATCTGAAGCCGATGCGCCGGGACCTGAGCCAACGCCCGGTCTCGACCAGATAGCTGCGGCACGGCTGGCTTACGGACCATGGACCCAGCAGCCGCGGCTAGGTCCACCTGGCGTGCTCCGCGATCAGAGCAAGGCCACGCGCGGCGGCCTCTCCGTCATGGCGCTCCGCATAGCCGCCGCAGGCGGTAATGGCGCGGGCGTACAGCGCCGTAAGATCGGGCGCTCCGATCACCGGGACAACGGCCCCGGCCGCCGCGCCGAGCGCCGACCGGACCTCATGGCCGATCAGGATGCCGGACAGATAGGCTGGCGCGTCGGATTCGGGCAGCCGGTTCGCGAGCGACAGCGCGCGCACGCCAAATACATGGTGAAGCAACCCGCCGGGTTCGGCGGACCTTGCTACTCCGGCGTCGAATGGCGCACCACCGGTTGGTCCGTCACGCATCATGCGACCCAGGATCGTGTGGCCGCGCAGGGCCGCGAAAGCCTCGCCGGTCATGTGGGTGGTGAAGCTTGTGATCCGGCCGCCCTCGACGCGAACCCACTTCGAATGGGTGCCCGGCAGACAGGCAATGCCGCCGTCCCGCAGCAGGGAAGGCACCCCCATCACCTGGGTCTCCTCGCCACGCATCACCTCGGCCACGCCAGATACGTCGACGCCTGACAGGCCGGGGACGATTTTCACGCGGGCCCAGTCGAAGCCGATGTCCACCAGGGCGCCGGCGAGGTCGGCTGGCCCAGCGGGGCACGGCAGATAGGGCGCTTCCTTCCAGCCCTGCCGGCTGCCGATCATGCCGGACAGCAGGACGTGCGCTTCTCCCGCGGCCAGCCACGGGCCGATCTCGTCGCGAAGCGTGTCCCCGAACCGCCCATCCGGCACATTCAGGATGCCCCTTGGACCCGCCCGCCGGTCGCGGATCGCGCCATCCCTGGCGACGCGGAACGCTCGGAAACTGGTCGTACCCCAATCGACGCCAATCATCCGGTTATCCTCCCTGACGCTTATTAACATAGCCGAGATGCGTCGCCGCACCGATAGCGCAAGCGTGAGGTGATGGTTGACCAACATGCGCTGTCCGCGCACATCCGACGCGCAACCCATGCCCGGAGTCGATTCACACGATGGCGGAAGCACTGACCGCGGAAACCTTACCCGTGCCCCACGGATTTTTCACGCGCCGCGGCGGCGTTTCGACTGGCGCCTTCGCCAGCCTGAACTGTAGCCTGTCCAGCCCGGACGATCGGGTCGCGGTATTGGAAAACCGCGCGCGAGTCGCTCGTTCCCTCGGGACGGAACCGGCGCGCCTGGTCGGGCTGACGCAGGTGCATGGCGCCGAGGTGGTAACGGTGACGCAGCCGTGGCAGCCCGGGCAGGGGGGTAAGGCCGACGCCATGGTCACCGACCGGCGGGACGTCGCGCTGGGCATCGTTACCGCCGACTGCGCGCCCGTGCTGTTCGTGGACGAAGCGCGCAACATCGTCGGTGCCGCCCATGCCGGCTGGCGGGGCGCCGTCGCCGGTGTCCTGGAAGCGACGGTGGCCGCCATGGGGGCGTTAGGAGCGTCACCACCCACCATTGCCGCCGCCATAGGTCCATGCATCGCGCAGGTGTCCTATGAAGTCGGGCCGGACCTGCGCGACTCGGTGCTCATGCGATCGGCCGGCGATGCCACTTTCTTTGCGCCCGGCGTCAGGGCGGACCGCTGGCAGTTCGATCTGGCCGGCTATTGCGCGGCACGTCTGCGGGCGGCCGGCGTCGGTCGCGTGACCGTCACCGGCCATGACACACTGGCGCGGGAAGACACCTTCTTCAGTCACCGGCGCCGGACGCTGATGAACGGCGGCCCCATCGGCCACCAGATCTCCGTGATCCGCCCCGCGTGAACACGCTGCCGTGCGAGCCACGCCAGCCCCCTATCGGCGGCGTCACCCTTCTGCTTGAAAGCGCCTGATGACCAATCGACGCTTTCGCCTGTTCACCTGGATTTCCTTGTGTTTCTGCCTCACCTTATCGGGGTGTGGCGACTTACCAGAGCCTTTCCTCGGCAATCCCGGCGCCACCGCCCGGCGGCTGGCGCAGCCGCTGACAGCCCTGCTGGCGGTTCCGCCGGGTACCGACACCCTGCTGCCTGACGCGGCCAATCAGGAACTCGCCAAGCAAGTTGCGTTGGCGCTTCAGGCGACCGAGGTGCCGGCAATGGTGCGCCAACCGCAGAAGGGAGATTGGCGGGTCATAACGCAGGTGCAGGAAAATGGCGCCTCGGTGACGCCGACGTTCAGCGTGCAGGACCCGGAGGGCAAGGAGGAGGGCAACGCCGTGGGCGAGCCGATCCCGCTGCGGGCCTGGGCAACGGCGGACTCGGCGCTGCTGCAGCAGGTGGCGGCGGAGGCTGGGCCTCGCATTGGCGCCGTGCTGACGAGCATCCGAGTGGCACATGACAAGGCCGACCCCAATAGCCTCTACAACCGGGCCGCGAGGGTTCTGGTACCGCAAGTGACCGGTGCACCGGGCGACGGCAACGACGCGCTGACGCGTCAGATGCGCTCCCGGCTTGCCGCGCTCGGGCCGGTGGTTCTGACAACTCCGAGCGGGGCGGACTTCGTGGTGCAGGGTGATGTGAAGGTCGTGCCGATCGAGGGTCATAAGGAGCGTGCGGAAATCCAGTGGACGGTATCGACCGGGGCGGGCAGCGAGCGAGGCAAGGTCATCCAGCTGAATGAAATCCCAGCTGGGACTCTCGACCATTACTGGGGGGACGTCGCCGTTGTGGTGGCGACCGAGGCCGCGGCGGGCGTCGATGATGTTATCAAGCGTCAGTCCGGGCACTCTCCGAACGAGGAAACCGCTCCGGCGAACCCGCCTCGGGTCTCGTCCGCTGATCGGCCCGGGATCGCATCGGCAGTTCAGCCGCAGGCCGCGCGGCCCCAAACTGCGCAGCCCGAGACTGCCGCCGCGAAGTAGGGATAGCTACACCGGCAGGGTGCGGCCGCCGCCCAGAGCCTGCTCGACCTTCTCGATCAGGCTTACCAACGTGAACGGCTTAAGCACGAACGGGCGAGGGTGGTCCTCGAGCCGGTCGATCCGCGCCCGATCGCCCGACATCAGAATGACCGGCGCGCCGCGGCGATCCGCCTCGGGGATCAGGTCCGCGTCGAGGCCGCCCGGCAGCGTGCAATCCAGCAGCATCAGCCGAATGCCGCCGGCGCGAAGGTGTTCCATCGCCTCGGACGCCGTCTCCACCACCGTTGTGCGATAGACGTCATCCAAGGCTGCCGCGATGATCTCGGACACCAGCGGATCGTCTTCTACGACCAGGATGTGACTTCGTTCCATTTGCATCGCCCCGGTATACTCCCGTCTTCATGGCGCAGGGTCAGGGTATATGGCCAGCCCTGGACGCCCTGCGCCAGCGAGTCGATATGCGGTCTCCCGGACCCGTGCCCGGCTAGCTCGCCCGGCGCATAGCCGTTGCATATATGGCCATAAGAATGGTGTTCGGAACGGCACTACAACCGTAGTTTACCGCCCTCCGCTTTTTTTCCCTCCCAGGGCATTGGTGGAGCAGAGGTCCGGCGTTCGGTTACGCTCGCACGTCCTCGCCCAACGCAGTCTCGTAGACCTTCATGATCGACGTCGAATCGGACGAGCCCAGTCCCATGCCTCGCGCCATGCGCATCAGGCTCATGACCTGAGGCGCGATCATGCCGGGCACACCGAGTTCGTCGGCCATTTCCAGCGCGAGCCGCATATCCTTGTGCGCGAGATCGAGCGCGAATGTCGGGGAGTAGTCGCCGGCCAGCGCCTTGCGCGCCATGTTGACGTAACCGGATGACATGCCGCTGGCGTTGCGTATGACCTCGTCCAGCTTGGTCAGGTCGATGCCGGAGCGCTTGCCGATCATCAAAGCCTCGGCCGCGGCGGCGGAGTTGCAGAACGCCAGCATGTTATTGATCAGCTTGGCGGTAGAGCCGAAGCCGATTTCGCCGAGGTGAATCACCTCACCGCTGAAGGATTTCAGCAAAGGAAGCTGCTGCTCGAACACCGCCGCGTCGCCGCCGACCATTATGACGATGGTGCCGTCCGTGGCGCGCACCACGCCGCCGGACACCGGCGCCTCCAGCATTGGGATGCCCTTGGCCTTCATGCCTTCGTTCACCCGTTTCGCCGTTGCCGGGGAGTTCGTCGACAGATCGATGAACACGGTTCCAGGCCTGGCGTTCGCGCCGATTCCGGCGGGGCCGAGGGTGACGTCCTCGACGACCTTCGGGATCGGCAGCGAGGTGATCACCACGTCGCAGCGGGACGCGACGTCGGCCACCGAGGCTCCGGAAGACGCGCCGATATCGGTGCAGGCCTTGATCGCATCGGGGTTGAGGTCGAACACGATGACCTCATGATTGGTGTTGCGGATGATGTTCCGGCACATGGGGCCGCCCATGTTGCCCACGCCGATAAAGCCGACTTTCATCTTCGTTCCCCTGCGTTTGTCCGGGCTGCCCGGCGACCGCGGTAGTTTGGCCGAAGTGGCCGCCGATGTCAGGAGGCCGGATGTCTTATTGGAATGCGTAGGCGTCCATTCGGAGGAAAGAATACATCGTCGAGGCATGCAGCCGCTCCGCCAACGGCGACGCGCCGCCTGCTCCCATGGCGACATAGAGCGGCAGCAGATGCTCGTCCGTGGGATGCTGCTCGACGGCATAGGGTGCGAGTTGACGATACGCCAGCAGGTCGCCGGTCCGCTGTTCGGTCAGCGCCTTTTCGAACCAGTCGGCGAAGGCAACCACATCCGGTGTGGCCGGCGCATCCATGTCTGACCCGCGGAAGCGCGACAGGTCGTGCGTGAACGATCCTGATCCGATGATCAGCACATCCTGCTCCCGCAGCGCCGCGAGCGCTCGGCCGACCTGAAAGTGATGCGCCGGGCCATGATGCGGCTGGATGCTGATCTGGAAGACCGGGATGTCGGCGCCGGGGTACATCATCGAGAGCGGCACCCACGCGCCGTGGTCCAGACCTCTCGACGGATCGATTTTGCTCGCCAATCCAGCCGCCGCCAGCAAGTCCGCCGCCTGTCCAGCAAGTGCAGGCGCACCGGGCGGTTGATAGTGAATCTCGTACAACGCCCGGGGGAAACCATAGAAGTCGTGGATTGTCGTGTTGCTGGTGATGGTGCTGACAGTCGGCACCGCTGTTTCCCAGTGTGCCGACGCTACAATGATCGCGCTGGGGCGGCCGATCTGCTGGCCGAGGTTCCTGAGGAAGGTAGAGGCCGGCGCATCGACCAACGGCAAGGTTGGCGCGCCGTGGCTGAGGAAAAGGGCCGGGAACATGGTGGATCTTCCGGGTAAAGGTTATGCAGCCGCGACCGAGCAATATCAGCACACCATGTCAGGATCGCGCGGCCGGCGAAAGGTGACCTTACCCGAACGCCCGCCTCACCCGGCCCCAATCCTCGATCGCGTGCTCCTGTCCCGGCGGGATTGAAAACACCACTTGATCGAAGCCGGCGTCGCGCAATCCGCCAATGCGATGGATCAGGTCGGGCAGGGGCCCGATGAAACTCGTGCGTCTGATCATTTCGGCTGTAATAAAGGGTCGTTCATCCGGCCTGACCACCATCAGATGGCCGCGATGGTTCGATAGATAGTAGGCGTCCTTGGGTTCGAACGAGCGGGCATACTCGACATACGCGGCGACGGCGTCAGCGAACTCAGGCCACATCGCCAACGGCGAAGGATATCCGGCCAAAGCGGTATCCGCCGCCCGGTGCAGCAGCATCGCGGCGCGCGGTGCGGCCAAGGCCATGCCGCGCGGGCCATCCACCGGCTCGCCCTCCTCCAGCACCGCCCCGCCGATCCAGGCAACGGAGGTTAGCGAGCCGGTCTGCCCGGCGGCGTGCCACGCCTGCCGCATTTGCCCCAGCACCTCCGCGCCGCGTTCCACGTCTGCAACGTTGTCGATCCATGCCGCGCCCAGCTTCGCCGTCAGTGCCCGTGCCTTGGGACCGGAGGCGGCGATATAGGTCGGCATCGGGTCCTCGATGTTGATCAGGCCAAGTTCGGGGTTCAGCAGGCGGATCTTGCGTCGCTGGCCCTCGATCGTCGTCTCCACCGTCTCGCCGCGCCAAAGCGCCTGGATGACGTGGATATATGCTTCCATGTCGGCCAGTTTCACGGC
Organism: uncultured Pseudomonadota bacterium; assembly: GCA_963819005.1. Taxonomy (GTDB): domain Bacteria; phylum Pseudomonadota; class Alphaproteobacteria; order Acetobacterales; family Acetobacteraceae; genus Rhodopila. The sequence goes on along the minus strand of CAWFUL010000012.1, from coordinate 826,908 downwards.
GCCCAGTCCCATGGTGCGTCGTCCCGTGAAGCCGGTGCTGACGCCGAACACCACCCGCCCCGGCGCCAGCTTGTTCACCGACGCGAAGGCCGTCGCGGCTACCGGCGCGATGCGGTTGGACGGGATCAGCACGCCGGTACCGAGCTTGATCCGCGTCGTCTGCATCGCCGCCGCGGTCATCGCCACGAACGGATCGGCGCTGAGCATCTGCGTGTCGAAGAACCAGGCATGGCTGAAGCCAAGCTCCTCCGCCCGCCGAACCAGACGCCACGAGTTCGGCCGCGGCGGGAATGGCGATTCCGAATTGCATGGTGGGTTCCTCCTGTGTTGGCTGCCGGCAGGGTCAGCCCAGGCAGGCTACACCGGCATGGTGGCGCGGCAAGCGAGGCGCGCAATGGTTCAGAACCGTCCCGCCAACTCCGGTGTGAAATGCCTCACAGCCTTGCGGTGAAACCTGCTATAGCGTCTCTAAAATAAGCAAGGGAGGCGAGCGATGAGCGGCACGACGCCCGTTGTCAGAACGCGAAAAAACGTTGCGACCCTGGGCCTGCCGGGCGACGACCTGGATTGGTATGCGAAAGCCGTTGCGGCGCTGCAATCCCAGCCGCTGACCAACCCGACAGGCTGGCGCTACATGGCGGCAGTGCATGGCTATCCTGGCCCACAGCAGGATCCGTTCGCTGTCGCGGGGGAAGCATTGCCATCGGGCGCGGATCAACGGCGGTTCTGGAACCAGTGCCAGCATAGTACGTCGCTCTTTCTCCCGTGGCATCGCGGCTACCTCGCCTGTTTCGAGGAGATCGTCGCCGACGCCGTCGTCAAGCTTGGCGGTCCAGCCGGGTGGGCGCTGCCGGTACTGGAACTACAGCGATCCGAAAAATCCAAACGCGGCGGCTCTGCCATCGGCGTTTCTTAACCAGACTAACTCGGACGGCGGCCCCAATCCGTTGTTTCTGCAAGGCCGCAACCTGGTCCAGCCGACCGACCAACTCCCTGCTGGCGACGTCAGCCTGACGGCGTTGTTGGACGGGGCATTTGAAGGCTCCGCGAACGGCGGCGACCCTGGATTCGGTGGCCCTGACACGCCGTTCAACCACGTCGGCGGGGTCGCGGGCCAACTGGAAAACCTGCCGCACAATGTGATCCACGACGACGTAGGCGGCCTCATGAGCGACCCCAATACTGCCGCCCTCGATCCGATCTTCTGGTTGCATCACTCCAATATCGACCGGCTGTGGGAGGTCTGGCGGCATCGCGACCCGACCTTCACGGACCCGACCGATCCGGCGTGGCTGACGCAGGTATCGTTCGTGCTCCACGATGTAACCGGCGAGGTCTACACTTTTACGCCAAGTATGATGCTGGAAACGACCAAGGTCCGGCAAGGCTACAAGTATGACGACATCTCCGATCCGTTCGCCCAACCCGCTTCGGCGCCGGCAGTCAGCTAAGGGGTCAATCCGATGGCAAAATCACCTCGTCCGGACCTTGTCGGCGCCAGCGAACTTTCCGTCGCGGTGCATCGGCACCACCACACGAGGACCCGCGTCACCTTTCACCAGCCTGCCCGACAAGCCGTGCTGGCGCGTGTCGGGACGTCCCGCCCGGTCAATGCCTATCTGAACATAGAGAACGTAACAGGGTCCGGCTTGCACGGCAGTTACGAGGTCTATGTCGACGTCCCGCAGACGGGCGCGGCGCCGCCCGACCATAAGCCGATCTTGGCCGGGCACCTGAGCACGTTTGGGGTCAAGGCGGCCTCCAGGCCTGATGGCGCCCATGCGGGCAGCGGTATCACCACCGTACTGGATGTCACCAGCCAAATTCAGGCCCTCCATAACGAGCACGGCTGGGATGGCCAGCATCTGGACGTCACGCTGGTGCCCAAAATCGTCGGGTCGCAAAAGCCGGACGAGACGCCGTCGGACCTGAAGATCGGTCGCGTCAGCGTCTATTACAGCTAATCTCCCGGCCATGTTTCGGCTGGCGTCTTCCTACCCTGCGAGCGGGGCGCAAGACTGGCGGGAGTGGGCCGGCGACCACCCGGAGTGGTGGAGCCTCGCGTTAAGCAGCGGTGCCTGGCTGGCGCTGCTGGTTCACGGCGCTGCAGCGGGCACGGACACGTTGTGCCTCGTCGGGCCGAACCATGCTGGCGCCATTTCCTCGGCGTGGCGCAGCGGGATGCTTGGCGCGATGCTGTTGGGGTGCACGCTGATGGTCGTGGCAATGGTCCCGGTCCTTGCCGTGCCTGTGGTCCGCCACGTGTCGGTCCGAACGTTTCCCGGCCGGAGGGCCAGGGCAGTGGCCTTGTTCCTCAGCGGATCTCTTGGCGTCTGGCTGCTGGCCGGCGTGACCACGGTCATGGGTCTGACCTGGCTGGCGCTGCCGCGCTGGGCAGCCGCGGCGGCGCTCGCCGTGGCCGCGCTGTGGCAGCTGGCGCCTGCAAAACGATGGGCCTTGCTGCGGTGCCACAGGACTGTTCCGCTGGCGCCGTCGGGCTGGCGGGCGGACCGGCATTGTTTCTTCTTCGGGGTCAGTAACGGCCTAGGTTGTATCGCTAGCTGTTGGGCGATGATGCTGGCGGCAATGATCGCTGGTCACGATCCGATCATGGCGGTCTGCATTCAGGGTGTTGCGCTGGCGGAGCGCCAGTCACGCCAGCCGTGGGTGCAAGGATCGGCGCTTGTGCTGCTGGCGTGCGGGGCGATGGCTTTATTCCGCACCGGCATCTAGCGGAGAGCCATGTCGCCGCTACGGCCAGGGCGTTGCGAACGACGCTGGTCCGGCGCCTGCGATTGCCAGCGGCTGACCACGGGTCAACGTTTCCCCGTCCCAGCGGAATACCTCAACCATCCGGTCACGCATGCCCTGCACCAGCACCGCGCCGCCATCGCGGGAGAACGCGATCCCCTCTGACCAGCCGCTCACGGGCGCCTCGGCCACCTTGCGCAAACTGTGGCCATCCATTGCATATAGCGCCAGCAAAGCGTTATCGGCGTGGAACGGATGCGCCGCCGGCTTGGTGCTGCCGTTTTCCGCCCCGATCGCTACATATTTCCCGTCCGGCGAGAACTTCAGCGGTTCCGGCCCGCTTGGTACGCCAAACGTTCCGACTGTGCGATACGGGTGCGAGGTCAGATCGATCAGGCTGACAGAATCCTCGTCGCCGTCGCCCCGCCCCATATTCGAAACGACTGCCATTGTGCGCCCCGCGTTGATGTCCATCGAATACGGCGCCAAGCCGGTGGTGATCGGGCGTGGGTCGAGCGTCACATGCGTGCCGTAGATGTGCAGAACGCTGACCATGTTGTCGCCGCCTCTCGTCAGCAGGGCGGTCTTGTCATCAACGAATATGACTGCACTTGCGAGAGACTTCAGATTACCGGTATCGACCTTTCCGGCTGGCGTGAGCCGCTTGTCCGTGACGCTGAACACCGACACGGTGCCCTCGGTCCTGTTGGCAACCAGCGCCAGCGCGCCATTCGGTGACACCCGCACCTGCGTCGCACCCGACCCGGCGGTCAAGGATTGGACAACAGCGGGCGGATTGGCGGTCAGATCAAAGACTGCCACCCGGTCATCCGGACTGATGCCGCCGGTTTTCGCGGCCGACGGGTCAACCTTGGTCGCCGAGGTAACGATCCCCCAGGTCTCGTCCAGACTGATCCAAATGGCGCCAGGCGGCCCGACAACACTGCCCGGCGCTTCGGACGTTGCGCTTGATAACTGGCGGATACGATTTGACATCGATCACCGTGATGGTGTCCGGTTCGGCCTTGTCCGGCGCAACCAGCGCGGCTGCGAGTTCATGACCGTATGCGCATCGTTCGAGGATACGGCGACATCGGCCAACGCGGTAACGGGCGCTGCGAAGGCTGCGGCAAGCAGCAGCGTGGCAAGGCGGGGCATTGCGGTTCCTCCAGGTTCTTTTTCCTTGGCCCAGGCAGTCTGTCAGCCTCCCACCCGCTCGGCAAATACGCGTCTGCAAGGGGCAATGCGGAAGCTTCCGCAGCTTTTGGCGCATGGCAGACTTGCCTCATCCCAGGGTTGCAGCGAGTTGACAATGATCGGGGTTTGGAGGAAATGCCTTTTCGGCGCTGAACGCCTCGGTAAGTCCACTAGACTATGAACAGAGGCGACGGCGCCGGAACAGGAGGGATGACAATGAAAAACGTCTGGGCACCAGTGCCAGGCACCCGGTTCTTTACGCGTAACGGTGAGGGACTTTACGAGCGCCTGACGGATCAGCTGTTTCTCCGGGTTGACGAAGTCGATCAGATCGACGCCGAGGAAGTCTGCACCCGCTTTGCTGAGGCTTTCGAAGCAAGAGCGCCGGTCAGGCTGGTCGCCTGACTTTAATCGAAGCGCCTGGAGCGCTGCGGCAATCCTTCCGGCCCGCACGATAGAGGCCAGGATTTCCTGTTGCGGAAGCCCTGGCCAACCCATCCTGAAGCCGAACGCGGGTTTCGTGGAACAGATTCCACCAACGGTGCAGGCCGGCGACCGATATCGCCCCCGCGTCTTGTGAGGAATGGCTAGTTCGGCTGCCCACCTGACTGATGCCTAGGTGGTGCCGCCAATCCGCAGGTGAATGCAGGTTAAGTTGCTCGGGCGCAGGCTCAGGCTGGTGCCTGCCTGATGGACGAGCGCCCATGGTGCGCCACGTGATCGCCGGCCCGGGGCTTGGGCGTCAGCTTCGAATACTCGCGAAAACGTGAAACGCGGCTCTGGCGGTCCACGCCCGTGCCCGCAAACTCATGGTCGCGATATCCAAGCGCGACACCAGGGACGCGGCCGCCGTCGATCAGGTGGTCCAGCGTAGCGGCTTCCTAGGCAAGAAGCACCGGGTTCAACATAGGCAAAAGTAGGACCGCGGTCCCAATAGCCATTCCCAGCAGCAGGGCGAACAAGGACGGGCGCGCCGGCGAACTGGCGCATCGCAGGTCCGGCCGGGGAATGCTGTGGCACCCAAAGTGGATCGAACCCGGGGTCGCAAGAAGTCTTCTCGAGGTACGCGGGACGGGACTGACAGTGCTGCGTCGCCTCGGTCTCCACGATGACGAACAGCCCGGCTTTCGTGATGTGACGTGCTATGCCGATGCCGGCGGCATCTCGACGACGAATTCCGAACCGCCATAGTCCGCCTCGACGGGGATGTGCAGCAGGCGGCGCGCGCCTTCAAGCTTCGTCGCTCGCGGCTGGACCGTAACAACTGGCGAGGTCCGAGCCGCGGTGATCGCCTCGTTCACCGATCGCGACCGGGCAAGCTTTTCCAGGTTCTTTGCGGTGGCAAAGACAAGCTTGAAGCGTCCGGCTTCCGTATCAGCCAGGGCTTGGGCCGGCGTGATCCAGATCGAGTCCACTGCCTCGGTTCCGTCATGAACAGCGAGTTGTTCCGGCGGCGCCTCGGCCAGGAAGAAATGGGTGTCGTAGCGCTTCGGCTGATGGGATGGCGTGATCCAGTGAGCGAAATGCACCAGCAGGTCGGTTGCCGGCATCAACAGTTCAGACGCAAGAACTTCATCGAAGCCGATGGTTCCGCCATTCAGGGCTGCGCGATGGTCATCCTCCACCCGTTTCAGCGTTTTGGCATCGATCAGACCGGAAGTGCCGCGTGGCCGGGCGAGCAGGACGCCACACTCTTCGAACGTTTCGCGAATTGCCGCGATTCGAAACGCCATCGCTTCATCGCTGCTGCCGGACGTGGCAACCCCGACGGCAATGTGTTCAGCTAGTTGATGATCCGACTCCTCGACGCGTCCACCGGGGAAGACGAGGGCGCCTGAAGCGAAGTCGATGGCATGGTGACGCACCACCATGAACACCTCAAGTCCGGCTGGGCCGTCCCGCAACAGAAGGATCGTGGCGGCCGGCCGAGCGATTGCTTCCAAACCCATGTTTTTTCCTGTCATGACTGATGGACAGGATAGCCCAGGGTTCGGGCAGGGTCACGCCTTCAGGCGGCGGATCAGTTCCATGGCGTTTGCCGGGGCGGCGACTTTCAGGTCGTTGTCGAAGAACACGTATACGTCGCGCTTGCGCCGCCGGGATCGAATGCCAATCCGTTCCTCTTCCGGCGCATCCTCACCGCTTGCCCAGGCCTTGATCTGTTCGGACCACGCGGCCAGCGCCTTGGCGTCGTAACCGCTGGCGTAAAGTTCCTTTGACCCGTGCAGCCGGCAATAGACGAAATCTGACGTTACGTCCTTGAACCGTGGCCATGTCGTCGAGTCGCTGCACACAAGGGCGACGTTGTGCTGGCGCAGCAGTTCCAGGAATGCGCGGTCGCGAAAGGTTTCGTTTCGGACCTCCAGCGCATGGCGCACTGGCCTGTTGGTGTCGGTTTCCAGCCAGGCCGGAGCCCTGAGTGCCGAGTTGTGGTGTTGTCCCAGGCGTGCCGCTGATCTCGTGTCATGAGGGAGCAAACGTAAAAACGCCTCCAGCCGAGGAGGATCGAACCGGAAGTTGGGTGGAAGCTGCCACAGGATGGGTCCCAGATGGATTCCCAGACGCAGCAATCCCGACGCGATGAAGTTAGCGATCGGGGCCTCCACATCCCGCAAGCGGCGAATATGCGTGATGAAACGCGGCGCCTTGACCGAGAAGACGGTATGCGCCGGCACCTGTTCGGCCCAACTGGCAAAGGTTTCGGGACGCTGCAGCGCGTAGAAAGTTACCGTTGACCTCGATCGCGCGGAACTGACTGGCGGCATAGGCCAGCTCGTGCTGACGCTTGAGCTCTTTCGGGTAGAAAACGCCGCGCCACGGCGCGTAGGTCCATCCCGAGATTCCAACCCGGATGAGGCCGCTCGTCACACGCCGTTGTCCCGAACCAACCCGTCCACCCCCATGGACCGATCATGTCATATCGTGTTACCCAACACTACGAATACACGTATAAGTGACCGTGTCTTTTCTGAAACAAACCTGCGGGGGAATCTGGGACCTGGGAGGCGGGGGCGACGCGCGGGTTCATGAACGGCAGCGGAACCGACAGATCACATCGCAAACTGGGCATCCAGCGATGATGAGTGCGGGTCAGATCCTGCCGTCGGAGCCGTACAATGCGAAATGTTGCTGAATGAATGGCGCCAGCGTGCGGTCGGACAGTGGTTGGTTTGCAACACAGGCGACGCGGTCCGCCTCCGCGTCCAAACGGGGCCGCCGGCCCCGGAGGATCCCGAAGGCTGCATATGATCGGCAGACAGCGTTGCGCTGTGGGCGCCGATCGAACCGGAAATGCTGTCTATCATCGGTAACATCCCGGATCTCTCTACCGAACTGCAAATACCGAAAGTGAATGAGCAATCGTCATGCCAGCACAATGGGCACAAGACGAGTGTGCGCCTTTAGACCGTCCCGATATTGCCAGCACCGGCCAGAAAGGGCCTCTTCGCCGGGATGTGCACGGTGTTTCCGAAAGCAAATGCCCGTAGCCGCTCAGCGCTCTCATTTTCGTTACCGATCAGCTCGGCAAACGATGCCTAGTGATTGCGATAAGCGGGTGAATAATGTTCGGCGCTATTCACCGGCGTGCTGCAGGGTACGCTCCGGCCCGATCAACCCTCACGCCATTTCCGTGCGGCCGGCGTCGCAAACGGGGAACTGGTGTTGGACAAGCGCTTGTCCTGTTCGATCCAGCTCTTGACCGCAGCCTCGGTTGCAAACCCAGCCGCCATCTGCGGCAGAGCGCCCTCACGGATTACCTCAACAGCAAAGGTGCCGTCCGGGTTGGGCAGAATCCGGTACATTGTGGGCCTCATGAACACCAGATGATATGGCGCGGACGCGCATGGTCATGACCATTACGTGACATCACCCGAACGACGATCAGCGAGCGCCGCGTGAGATTCGATAGGTGATGTAGTCCGCCTGGCTCATGCCATCATATGACATCCCAAACGGCTTCTTTTTTCCGCCGTCAACAACGGCAGCGGCTTTTGGCGCCCTCGGCCGTGCGGCGGGTTTCGTCGCGGGGGCTTTGGCGACAGGCACGCTCTGTTCCGTCCGGAATGCGTTTTCCTCCGACCGACCTGCTTTCCAATTTGCAACGTCACTTCTCAGTTGGTCTTTCATCGCTGCCGACTGTGCTTCCGCCTCAAGATCAGACTGGTTCGCGTCATCGCTCATGCGTATCATCCTTCTGATGTTCTTCCCGGAACTACGGGCATGGCGCCAGCACCGCTGTGCGCATCTGCGGCCCGTCCAGCTGCATCTTCGGTGACCTCGGCCGAAATGCGGGCCAGAGCATTCTCCAGACCCAGCGGCGACGTCGTGTTCAGGTCGGCGGCCGCACGCCGCAAGGCTTCACGGTGCAGCAATCTTGCCGCCATCGCATCGAACTCTTTTTCGGCTGGAGTCTGATCCACTATCTCAATCTCCCGAACAAAAAGACCATGGCATTGTGTCAACGCCATGGCGGGATTGTTAACTTTCGATCAGCCAGCAAGCGCTCATTCCGTGGCCGATGCAACAGGACGCCGCACCGGATGGACTTTGGAAGGTCCCGGAAGTCTCAGTACCCGTCGTCGCCCGAGGCCTCACCGGCGGATTGCTTGTCGGTATGTTCGCCGACCATCGCCTCGGTGGTGATCATCAGCGCCGCGACTGAGGCAGCATGTTGCAACGCCGAACGGACAACCTTGGTCGGATCGATGATGCCAGCCTTGACCATGTCCATGAACTCACCGGCCTGGGCGTCGAAGCCGTAGTTGTACTCGTCGTTTTCCAGCACCTTACCGGAGATCACGGCGCCATCCTCACCAGCGTTCGCGACGATCTGGCGCAGAGGTGCCAGGACCGCCTTGCGGATGATATCGACGCCGACACGTTGATCGTCGTTATCAACCTTCAGTTTGGCCAGGATCAGCGACGCCCGAGCGAGGGCCACGCCACCGCCTGGAACGATGCCTTCCTCGACGGCCGCGCGGGTGGCGTGAAGGCCATCGTCGACACGGTCCTTGCGCTCCTTCACCTCCACTTCGGTCGAGCCGCCGACTCGAATGATCGCCACACCGCCAGCCAGCTTCGCCAATCGCTCCTGCAGCTTCTCCTTGTCGTAGTCCGACGTCGTCTCTTCAATCTGAGCGCGCAACTGTGTGCAGCGCGCGGCGATATCGGCCTTCTTGCCGACGCCCTCGATAATCGTCGTGTTGTCCTTGTCGATCAGGACCTTCTTGGTCTGGCCAAGCATCTCCAGCGTAACGTTTTCCAGCTTGATCCCAATATCTTCGCTGATCAGCGTGCCCTTCGTCAGCACCGCGATATCTTCCAGCATGGCCTTGCGCCGGTCGCCGAAGCCGGGCGCCTTGACCGAGGCCACTTTCAGGCCGCCACGCAGCTTGTTCACGACCAGAGTTGCCAGCGCCTCCCCCTCAACATCCTCGGCAATGATGAGCAGCGGTCGCCCGGATTTCGCGACGGCCTCCAGCACCGGCAGCAGCGCTTGCAGACCGGACAGCTTTTTTTCGTGCAGCAGGATGTAGGGGTCGTCAAGCTCGACCGTCATCTTCTCGGCATTGGTGATGAAGTAAGGCGACATGTATCCACGGTCGAACTGCATCCCTTCGACAATGTCGAGTTCGGTGGCGATCCCCTTGGCTTCTTCGACGGTGATCACGCCTTCGTTGCCGACTTTCTGCATCGCCTCGGCGATCATGCGGCCGATTTCGGCGTCGCCGTTTGCTGATAGGGTGCCGACCTGCGCGGTTTCCGCCTGGGTCGTGATCTTCTTGCTGCGCTTGGCCAGTTCCGCGACCAGAGCGGTGACCGCCTTGTCGACGCCGCGCTTCAGATCCATCGGGTTCATGCCGGCAGACACCGAACGGAGGCCTTCGCGGACGATAGCCTGTGCCAGGACGATCGCGGTTGTGGTGCCGTCGCCAGCGATGTCGTTGGTCTTCGACGCGACTTCGCGCACCATCTGCGCACCCATGTTCTCGAACTTGTCGGACAGCTCGATTTCCTTGGCGACGGTGACGCCGTCCTTGGTGATGCGCGGGGCGCCGTAGCTCTTGTCCAGGATCACGCTGCGGCCCTTGGGGCCAAGTGTCACCTTCACAGCCTCGGCCAGAACGTCCACGCCGCGCAGCATGCGGTGTCGGGCATCGTTACCGAAACGAACGTCTTTCGCGGGCATATGCGTATCCTTCTTGGAAACATAATCTTTGCCGGCCACCACGAAGGCGGTGCCGGGATCAAAGGCAAATTATGCGGCATCGTGTGAATGACCGGCCAATGGCGTATGGGTGCCGGTCGAGGCAAGAATTGTTCGCCAATGCATACTACATAGCACTCCTGCACAGGGAGTGCCAGGGGGCAGGGAAGAATACCGAACCGTGTCAGGCCGCGTCGGTCGGCCAGGATTAATATTATGCTGGTCGCTGGCCGGATACGTGCCATACTACGGCATGGTAGATACGACGTATCGCGTGGTACCCGGTGCCGCGGGCGAATTCGATGTCCAGATGGCCAGACCAAATGGACAGGTTAAAACCGCGACAGGGTTCGGTTCAGAGCACGAGGCGACAGCCTGGATCGTGCAGGCGAAGCGCATGAAACGTGATGCCGCTCCCTGGACGCCGCTGGTGCCGCGCAAGTCGGGCGTGTCCATGGACCAGCACGAGGCGGCGGGCGCGATTCCCGGCGCGGCCGCGGCGGCGGCGCGCGATCCTCTAACCGCAAAACGGTAGAATGATCCGCTAATCAGTGGCCGGCGCCGATGCATCCCTCGGCGCGGTCCCCATATACATGGCTGATGTGATCAGGGCGGGACGTTCAGTGGCAGTTATTCCGATTACTTTGGCGATGGTCGATGCGGCTTATAGTGCAACGGCAGCGCAAGCGAATCCGCGCGACGAGGACCCGTTTCAGCAAGGCGAGTATGTCGTCTACCCGACCCATGGCGTCGGCAAGGTTGATCGTGTCGGATCCGAAGAGATAGCCGGTCATACGCTCGATTTCATCTACATATCCTTCGAGGAAAACCGCATGACCCTGCGGGTTCCCGTGTCCCAGGCCCGTCCCTCCGGACTGCGCAAGCTTGGCAGCCCCGAAGCAATGACTGACGTCCTGCGGATTATCAGCGGCCGGCCTCGCGCCAGCCGGATGATGTGGGCCAAGCGCGCGCAGGAGTTCATGGCGAAGATCAATTCTGGCGACCTGAAGCAGTTGGCCGAGGTTGTCCGCGATCTGCACACAAGTGCCGGTGGGGCCGGACCCAGCTTCAGCCAGCGCAATCTGTTTGAACTGGCGCTGGATCGCCTGGCCGGTGAGTTTGCCGGCGTGGCAGGCACCGACAAGCAGGCAGCCATCGACAAACTGAACCAGACGCTGATGGCTGGGCGAGCCACCGAGGCGGCTCGCGAGGAGCCGGTTGCTGCATCCGCTGAAGCCTGAGGCAAAAATTTTCCTGGCGCAACCTTGGCTGCGTCCCTATCTAACCAGCACGGCGCTTTTCAGTTTTCGGTTCGTTGTACCTGCTACGTGAGAGACCCTCGCATCCGGTGCTTCTAAATTTGAAGAGTTTACTGGTCCACACCGTGTGGGCCGCCGGATGTTACGGAGTTAAGACATGTCGCAAGGCACGGTTAAATGGTTCAATTCTCAAAAAGGTTTCGGCTTCATTCAGCCGGATGATGGCTCCAAGGATGTGTTTGTACACATCTCAGCGGTGGAGCGGGCTGGTTTCGGCGGCCTCAACGAAGGCCAGAAGCTGACGTACGAGCTTGAAAGCGGCAAGCAGGGCAAGACCTCGGCGGTCAACCTCAAGGTCGTCTGACGCCGCTCTACCGGTTCTGGCCTCGCCAGAATCGGTTGCTGCCAGAACGGGGCCGGCCGCGCGCAAGCTTGACGTGCGGCCGGTATCCCTGCGGATCGAGGCTGTGTAAAAAGGGTGACTGGCCCTGTGCCTCATCCCTAACTCGCGCCGGAGGACACGATGGTTTTCAAGCCCAACTACAACCAGCAGCGCGCTGAACGGAATCGCCTGAAGCAGGCGAAGAAGGACGCGAAGCTGAAAGAACGTGAAGAAATCGCCAACCGCCGCAAGCTTGAGCAGGACGGCGCGCCCGACGCGCTGCCGGACCAACAGGAGCCGGCTGAGTCCTGATCGGCTGGCGCCCTGGACAGGATGTCAGACATGAAAAGCCGTTCGCTCAGCACATTTGTTTTTTTTGACGTGACCTATGTCGACGGCACCAAGCGGTCGAACCGCAAGGTGCTGGCCTCGGTTCTGAAGGGCTTTGACGGCGACGCTGCCGCTCAGCCGGTGATCGAGGCACAGGACGAGGAGATCGCGCTCGCGTCCGGCCGGCCGCGCGTGGAGATCAAGTCGGTCACCCGCTCGCGGGCGTAGCCGACGACAGGAACCGGCCGGGGGGCACCGGCGAAGTTAGAGCAACTTCAGCGCCAGGAACCCCCCGACGACCCCGACCGCCAACGCGCTTGTCACCAACGTCAGTCGCCGCTCGATAAAGTCCCTGACGGCGTCGCCGTAGAAGTGCAACAGTGTTGCCACCAGGAAGAAGCGGGCGCCGCGGGTCAGAGCGCTGGCCAGCATGAACAACGGGAAGTCGAACCTCGCCGCGCCGGCGGCGATGGTGACTATCTTGTACGGGATCGGCGTCAGGCCTTTGATCAGCACGATCCATAGCCCGTATTCCTGGAACTTCGCCTGAAAGGCCGCGTAGGCGGAACCGTATCCATACAGCGCCAGAATCGGCTTCGCCAACTGGTCGAAGACGGCAAACCCGATCAGGTAGCCCAGCGCGCCACCCGCCACACTCGCCACCGTGCAGACCGCCGCGTAACGCCACGCCAGCCGTGGTTTCGCCAGCGCCATCGGTATCAGCAGCGCATCAGGTGGAATCGGAAAGCAGCTCGCCTCGGCGAAGGCGATCAGCGCCAGCCACCAAGCGGCGAACGGCGACGCGGCGAGCGCCATGACGCGCGCGTAAAATCTGCTCAACATGGCGGCCCTGTAGCAGGGCGTGCCGGTCTGGTCACCTCAATCCGCCGCGCTTATGCTTCCGACAATCGGATCGGGAGCAAACGCCAAGATGACCACCACCGTCGCCCGCCTGCTGGCGGACAGTCTGGAAGCCCACGACGTCGACCAGATCTTCTGCGTCCCGGGCGAGAGCTACGTCGGTCTGACCAGCGTGCTGACCGAACGAAACTCCATCCGCATGATCGTCTGCCGGCACGAGGGTGGGGCAGGGTTCATGGCGGTCGCCGATGGGCGGCTGCGCAACCGAGCCGGGGTTTGCATCGTCTCGCGCGGGCCCGGATTGGCCAACGCGATGGTGTCGCTCCATTCGGCCTTCCACGACGCGACGCCAATGGTGATGATGGTGGGCCAGGTAGAGCGGAAAGACTTCGGCCGGTTGGCGTTGCAGGAGCAGAACTATTCCAAGCTACTTGGCGACATTACCAAGAGCGTGATCGAGGTAAACGAGCCCGAACAAGCCTCCGAGGCGATCGCGCGGGCCTTCCACATCGCCGAAAGTGGCACACCCGGGCCGGTCGCGGTGATCCTGCCGGAGGATATCTTCGACGAGACGACCGACGCCGTGCTGAACCCGCCGCGGCCGCGGGTTGTCGCCGGGCCGCGCACGCAGGATCTGGTTCGGCTGGGGGAGATGCTGGCGAAAGCGGAGCGGCCGCTGATCCTGGTTGGCGGCGCCCTGCTGGCCGATAGCCTGCACGACCACGCCGTCTACGCCGACCTTCGGAAGCTGTCGGAAAGCTGGGTGCTGCCGATCAACCCAACCCATCGCCGCCCGCAACTGTTCGATGCCCGCCATCCCAACTACGGCGGCTACATGGGCATCCGCGTCCCGCCCGCCCTGATCAACGAGATGAAGAAGGCCGACCTGATCGTTGCGCTTGGCGAGCGCCTGACCGACACGGTCAGCCAGTCCTATTCGTTTCCCTCGGCGCCGCAGCCGCAACTGCCGCTGGTTCATATCTGGCCCGATCCGAACGAGGTCGGCCGGGTCTGGCGCGCCGATCTGGGAATGCCGTGCGATGCGCACGAGGTGCTGAAGGGTTTGCTCGCGCTGCCAACGCCTGCCGATGCCGGGAAGCGCCGCGGCTGGGTCGATGGCCTGCACAAAATCCACCTGTCGCTGCTGGAAAAGACCTGGGAGCCGACGACGGATGGACTGAACTTCGCCGCCGTGGTCTGCGAAATCGACAAGCATCTGGCCGACGACGCGGTCATCACCTCCGACGCCGGCAATTTCGGCTCGTATCTGCACCGGTACATCGGCTTCAAGCCCGGTCAGGAGTTCCTGTCGTCGGTGGTCGGCGCCATGGGCTCCGGCATGCCGATGGCGGTCGCGGGGTGCCTGCGCCGTCCCGGCCGGCAGGTCATAGCCTTCATGGGCGACGGCGGGGCGCTGATGATGGGCAACGAAATCGCGACGGCCTGCCAGTATGGCGGCAATCCGATCGTCATCATCTCGGATAATTCCATGTACGGCACGATTGGGATGCATAGCTATGTGCGGTACCCGGATCGGAAGTTCATGGACGCTACCCGTCTGACCAATCCGGATTTCGCCGCCTGGGGCCGGTCGTTTGGCGCCGAGGGAATCACCATCAGGGATAAGTCGGAGGTTGCGGACGGCATCGCTCGGGCGTTTGCGGTCAAGACGAAGCCGGTCGTGGTGCATTGCATGACGTCGGCACTGCAAATGAGTGCTTGGCGGCGGTATCAGAACGGGGCGACGCTGCCGTAGGGGGCCGGCTCCCGCGTACGTTCAGTCAGCCAGACCCATCACGAAGGCCAGGGCGACGTTAAGCCTCGTCAACTCTTCAGCGTTGAGGTGACCGATGCTGGTGCCGAGGCGCTCTCTGCGAACGGAGACCGGCTTGTCCGCCACGATCTTCGATCGGAGGCGTAGTCCGTTTGCGTCGCCTGGTTCCGCGTTACGTGTCCCGCCTCATCTGCGACATCGCGGCCGGCAGACATCTCTCAAGCCACGCGGTCGTTCGTTCGCTCCCGCCGACGCCATTCGATCCCAATCACCAACACCAAAACGAACCCGGTCGCCGCCACCATCTCGATCGCCAACAGTGGTCCGACCAGGCTGGCCATCCCACCCATCAACAGGATCCCCAGCGGACCCATGCCGATGCACACTGTCAGCAACCCCATCAGCCGCGAGCGAATCGCCACCGGAGCATGCAGCACGATCAACGAGGTCTGCATGTTGGCGAATGCCGCCGACCCGAACCCACCGATCGTCAGCAGCAGGCACGCAACCCAGAACCCCGGCGCCATAGGCATGGCGAAAACGCAGGCCAGGAACAGCAGCGACCCGCCGACCATCAGCACGCGCCCGTTGATGCGCGGTTCCCGCGTGGTCAACAGGGCGCCGCCCAGGAAGGCGCCGAACGATTCCGCCGCGGCCAGCACGCCAACCAATGTCGCGGAGACCACAAACACCTGCCGCCCGATCGGCGCCAGCAGCGCGCTGTATGGAAATCCCAGCAGGTTCATTGCCACGGTCACGGCCAGGACGCCGCCGATCACCAGGTCGCCACGGACATAACGCAGGCCCTCGGCCAGTTCGCGCGGCACATTTGCCAGCACAAGGCGCCGGGTGGCCTGCCGATAATTCAATCCCGCCCCCAGAACCGCCGCGAGCGCGTAAACCAACGAGGACAGACCAAATGCGCCGGCCAACCCCATCCGCTGGTAGATCACCCCGGCGAGCAGCGGTCCCAGCAGGCGGGTAAATGAATTCGACATCGTATCCAAGGCCAGCGCGCGGGACACCAGCGCGGGCGCCACGCATTCGCCCACCATGCGCCGGCGCGTCGCCATCTCGGTCGACCAGACGATGCCGGCAACCGTGGCCGCGGCGGCAATGTGCCACGGCCGAGCGATGCCCGCGAGCGCGAGCAATGCGACGGAGGCGGAGGCAAGGCAGGTCAAAACCTGCCCGGCCACCAGCACCTGCTTGCGGTTCAGCGCCTCGGTCACCACGCCGGAAAAGGCCCCCAGCAGGAACATCGGCATGGTCCGGGCCGCGGACACGACGGCGACGGCAAAGCCGGACCCTGTCACGTCCAGCGTGAACAACGCCGCCGACAGCACCTCGAACCAGCGCATCGTGTTGACGCAGCCGCCGATCGACCACAGCCGCAGAAACCCCGGCGTAGTCAGCAGGGCCCGCAGCCCGCGGGAAGACGGCGACGACAGTCACGGCGAGGCTGCGGCCTCCACCGTCCCGATAGGCGATCGCATGACGTTTCCCATTTTCGTTGCGGGTGATTCAAGCACGGGACGCCGGGATGGACCAGTCCGGACGCCAGGATTAGAATGCGCGCCAGCCTTGAGCGCCCCCAGCCCTGTCACTAAGCTACCGGGAGACCAACGAGATGGATGATACCGCAGTCGCCACCCCTGTCTTTGACCGCACCGCCGAGGATTTCGGCAATATCGTCGAACTCGGCCACGTGAACGTCCGGGTCCCGGATCAAAGCAAGGCGGTCGCCTTCTACCTCATGGGCCTGGGACTGACGCGCGACCCGTATCTGATGGCGGGTCTGGACAACATGTGGGTGAATGTCGGACGGGGCCAGTTCCATCTGCCGACGCGTGGGATGGACGTCGTGCGCGGCACCACGGCGTTGGTCATGCCGGATCTGGAGGCGCTGCTGCGCCGGCTCGATGGGGCACAGAAATATCTGGAGGGGACCAAGTTCAGCTTCCGGGAAGCCGGTGACACGGTCGAAACGGTCTGCCCCTGGGGCAACCGCATCCGCGTTCACGCGCCAGATCCGGCCCGTTTCGGCCCGATGCGGATCGGCATGCCGTACGTCGAGTTCGACGTTCCGGCCGGCACGGACCTGTCCGCCATCGCGCAAGTTCTACAACGAAATCCTTGGCGGCATCGCCGGCGTGGCCATCCGATGAGCGCGGCCCCTATGCCTGGGCAAGCTGCTCGGCCGACAGCAAGGTCACCTATCGGGAAACCTCCGCGCCGCTGCCGGAGTACGATGGGCACCACATCCAGATCACGCTTGCCGACTTCTCCGGCCCGCACAAGAAGCTGCTGGAACGTGGCCTGATCAGCGAGGAAAGCGACCAGCACCAGTATCGCTTCCTCGACATCGTCGATGTGGACAGCAACAAGCCGCTGTTCCGCGTCGAGCATGAAACCCGCAGCATGCGCCATCCAATGTTCAACCGCACCTTCATCAACCGCAATCCGGACATGAACAACCGCAACTTCGTTCCGGGCTACGAGGTGGGGCTGTGGGCGCTGAACTAGGCCCCTATCGTCATGGTGGGCGAACGGCCCACCATTCGCGACTGTCCACCTCAGATCCGGAATCCCGCCATGTCCGTCGCTCCGTATCACGTCTCCGCCTTCAACACCGCCACCGCGTCGGAGAACAAGATCCACGATGACGCCACCGCGCAGCGCTTCGGCTTCAAGGGCGGCTTCGTCGGCGGCGTCAACGTTTACGGCTATATGTCGCACCAGCCATTGCAGGTCTGGGGCCGGGAATGGCTGGAACGCGGCACCGGAGAGGCGAAGTTCGCCAAGCCGGTCTACGATGGAGCAATCGCTGAAGTAACGGCCGTGCAGGACGCCGAGGGCATGGCGTTGGCCGTTCACAGCGAGGGCGTGCTTTGCGCGACCGGGCGGGCCGCGCTTCCGTCCGACCTGCCGCCTGCCCCCTCATTGGGCGATTACAAGCCTGTCGCCCGGCGCGCCGAGCGTCTTGTCGCGAATGAAACGACATTGCCGGTGGGAGAGTGGCTTGGCATGACACCGATGCTGATGACAGCCGAAGCTCACGCCCAGGATCTGATAGATATCCGCGAGACCGATCCGATCTTTGCGCAGGAGCAGATCGTCCACCCCGGGATGATCCTGCGTTTGTGCAATTGGGCGCTGACCCACAATGTCATTCTGCCGGCCTGGATTCACATGGGCAGCACTGTCCGCAACCTCGGCCTTGCCCGTGTCGGCGACACGCTGAACATTCGCGCTCGGGTCACCAAGAACTACGAGCATAAGGGCCACAAGTGGGTGGAACTCGATTGCCTGGTCGTTGCGAACGAGACGGCCCCGATCATCCAGGCAACCCACATCGCGATCTATCGCCCCCGCCAGTTGGCCGAGGCCGCCTAGGAACCCCAATACGTGAAAAAATCAAAGAAGTCGAAACGATCCGAAGTCCTGGCCGTGACCGACGATCCGGCCGCGCCGCCGCCGACCAAGTTGAAACGCGTCGACTACGAACGGGAACTCGCGATCCTGCACGGCGAACTTGTGAAACTGCAGCGCTGGGTGGTGCACAACGGGTTGAAGGTCTGCATCATCTTCGAAGGACGCGACGGCGCCGGCAAGGGAGGTACGATAAAGGCGATCACTGAGCGAGTCAGTCCTCGCGTTTTCCGCACGATCGCGCTGCCCGCGCCGACAGAGCGCGAAAAATCGCAGATGTATGTGCAGCGCTACGTGCCGCATTTGCCGGCTGCCGGCGAGGTCGTTATTTTCGACCGAAGCTGGTACAATCGTGCCGGCGTCGAACGAGTGATGGGCTTTGCCACGGAAGAACAGGTCGAACACTTCCTTGAACTGACACCCGGCGTGGAGAAAGCCATCATCGACAGCGGTATCATTCTGATCAAGTACTGGTTGGAGGTCGGGGACGAAGAACAGGCTCGTCGCATGCGCGCCCGTATCGACGACCCAAGGAAGACCTGGAAATTGTCGCCGATGGACGTCGAATCATTCGCGAAGTGGGATGACTATTCTCGCGCCCGGGATAAAATGTTCATGGCAACCGACACCGCCTGGGCGCCGTGGTTCGTTGCCAACTCCGACGACAAGAAGCGCGCCCGGTTGAATATCATCCGCCACTTTCTCAGCCGTGTTCAGTATGAGGATTTGCCGCTGAAACCAGTGAAGCTGCCGAAACGGCACGTCTCGCATGAGCATCGCCAGATCGGCTACGAGGTCAAGCGCGTGCCCGAACTGGCGTGGACCAGCGGCAAGCGGGAAAAGACCCTGGCATCAGTCGGCTGACTGGACTCCCGCCGGCTTCACGGCCGCCCGCTGCGGTTTGGTAAGCAGCAGCAGCGGCAGCACGACGATGGCCAACACGAACATCAGCTTAAAGTCATCGACATAGGCGATGATTTGTGACTGCCGGGTGATCTCCTGATTGAGCATCGTGGCCCCGTGGATGAAGTCAGGGTTCCACAGCCGCAAAGCCATGCCGGACTGCAGCGCTCGGTTGAATGGCGTCACCACGGCCGCGATGATCGCGTGATTGACCTGGGTGTTAGACGCAAGAAGCGATCCGGTCACTGAAATGCCAATGGCGCTGCCCAGGTTTCGCATCAGGCTATAAATGCCGGCCGCCTCGGTCCGCATGGTCGGGGGCATCGTTGCGAACGTGATGATGTTGATAGGAATCGTCATGAAACCGATGCTGAAACCCTGAATAAAGCCGACGCTGATCATCGTCCCCTCGGCAACATCGGGGGTCCAGGACATCATCTGATACAGCGCATAGGCGCCGGTGGCGAAGCCGATGCCGACCAGCAGCCTGGGACTGATCTTTCCGACCAGCCGCCCGACCAGCGGCGCGGCGACCATCAATCCCGCTCCACGCGGCGCCAGCACGATCCCCGCGGTCACGACCGGATAGTCCATCAATGTCTGCAGATAAGGCGCCAACAGCGCCAGTGTCGCGTACATGATCAAACCCATGGTGAAATACAGGGTGATCCCAACGACAAAATTCCGATCCTTGAAAAGCTTCGGCGAAACGAACGGCCTTGGCGCCAGCGAAAACTGCACAAGGAAGATGTAAAATCCGAATGCCGCGAGGCACGCCTCCACGATAATCTCGCGCGAACTGAACCAGTCCAGCGTCTCGCCGCGATCGAGCATCATTTGAAATGATCCGATCGCCAGGCTCAGCGCGCCGAAGCCGATCCAGTCCAACCGGACCGAGTTTCCGTACAATGTCTCCTTCAGGAACGTCAGCAGTCCGAGCGCCGTGACGATGCCAAACGGCACGTTGATGTAGAACACCCAGCGCCAGCTGTAATTCTGTGTGAGCCAGCCGCCCAGGATGGGACCGAAAATCGGGCCGACCATGACCCCCATCGTCCACAACGCCATGGCCTTGCCGCGCTGGTCCACCGGATAAATGTCGAACATCACGGACTGCGACAAAGGCACAAGCGCGGCGCCGCACATGCCTTGCAGGATGCGGAAAAGCACAATCTGCGGCAGAGACTGCGCTAGCCCGCACGCCACCGAGGCCACCGTAAATCCAGTCACAGCCGTGACGAACAGTCGCGTGCGGCCAAACCGGGACGCCAGGAAACCGGTCGGTGTCGTCATGATTGCCGCGGCGACGATATAGCTGGTCAGCACCCAGTTGATCTCGTCCTGGCTGGCCGACATCGTCCCCTGCATGTACGGCAGCGCCACGTTCGCGATGGTGCTGTCCAGCGACTGCATCAGCGTGGCCATGATGGTGCAAACTGTAATCACCAGACGGAGTCCAGGACTCATCGAGCCAGGCGCCGTCGCGGTCTGTTTGACAGCAGTGTCAGCAGCGAGCGCCGTCACCCCTCGTTGTCCTGCTGTTTCGCGAGGTTCTGCAGCACGAGTTCCAGGACGCGCGTGGCAACTTCGATATCCTCGATCGGCAGGCCCACCAGCGTGGCGTTCCGTACGTCGCGTGATACGGCCTCGACCTGGTCGATGATCGATAGTCCGTGCCCCGTCACGGTAATCGTCTTGGCCCGGCGATCGCCGCTTTCCTCCCGGCGTTCGATCAATCCGGCTGATTCCAGCGCGTCCAGCAAGCGCACGACGGAAGAGCCATCCAGCACAAGCGAGGCCGCCAGATCCTTCTGCCGCACCGGTGCCGGCGCTCGGGCAAGATGGATGAGCGGCAGCCACGTCGCCTCGGTCAGGCCAAACGGCTGCAAACGGCGATCGACCGCCCGCCGCCATTGCCGAGCGGCGCGGGCGATCAGGCTGGCGAAACCGTCACGGAGGTGCTGCTGGGACGGGCTCATTGGCGATCCATTAAATGGCGGCCCAATATATGGTACACCATCAATCCACACAAACCGCCGTCACCGCTACAGCGACCTGGACTGAGCCAGTCGCAGGAAGCTGATCGCGCTGGCAAACCCCGAGAACGCTGCGCCGTTGATCAGGGCCGGCTCAACCCGCTGCGATGTCGTCCGCTACACAGCCGAAGATCACCGCTGCCATGACACCGCCGGTTGTCTGACCAATCAGCCGGGCGGTCGAGATCACTCCCCGACGCCTCGTGACTGGTGATCGCAATGGCAATTGTCAGCAACGCTGTCCGCCTGCCGCGCGGAGGCGGGCCGTCCACCTCCTCGGGCCAAGATCGCGACACTCGTGGTCATTCCGCCAACTTGACCGAGGCCGGCATCCCCAACAAGCTAGGCGCCATCATGAGCAGATATGTCATCGAGACGGAATCGGTCGTCCGGCCGGAGTGGATCGACTCCAACGGGCACATGAACCTGGCGTACTACGTCGTGGTCTTCGACCTCGCGACCGACGCCCTTTATGCCAGGCTAAACATCGGCGATGCATACCGGGAAGCGACAGGCTTCTCCTGCTTCACCGCGGAAACGCATACGCTGTACGAGCGGGAAGTGCATCTGGGCGACAAGCTGAGAGTACACGAAGCTGGCTATTGGGCGCCGACACCAAGCGCGTGCATTACTTCCACGAGATGTTCCATGCCGACAGCAGCGAGCGCTCGGCCGTGCAGGAACTGATGGCGCTGCACATCGACATGGGCATCCGCAAGGTGGCGCCGTTTCCGCCCGAACCCTATGCGGCACTGCAGAAGGCCGTTGCAGACTTTGCGCCGGCGACGCTGCCGAAGGGGGCCGGCCGCCGGATCGCCTTGCCGAACTGACCGGCTTACGGGATCAGGGCGCCTTGGGTGTCGACGTAGCACGCGTAGACCGACGTGCTGGCGCACATGTACAGCCGGTTCCGCAGCAGGCCGCCGAACGTCAGGTTCGCGCAGGACTCCGGCAGATGGATCTTGCCGAGGAGCTCACCGGCCGGGCTGTAGCAACGGACGCCATCTTCCTTCGGGTCCGCCCACCCCATGCTGCACCAGATGTTTCCCTCGATGTCCGCTCGGATTCCATCGGTGAAGCCGGGCAGGAAGTCCTCCGCGAAGACCTTCCCGTTGGTCAGCTTGCCAGCGCCGATATCGACGTCGAAAACCCGGATATGCGCGGGGCCGCCGTGCGTGGCGCCACTGTCGACGATGTAGAGGTGCTTTTCGTCGGGCGAAAAGCAAAGGCCGTTCGGCTGAACGAAATCGTCGATTACCGCCGTGACCACGCCTGTGCGCGGATCAACGCGATAGACATTCCTGGTGGGCTGTTCCGGGTCGGCCTTCAGCCCCTCGTAGTTGCCGCCGATGCCGTACGTCGGGTCGGAGAACCAGACCGATCCGTCGGAGGCGACGACCACATCGTTCGGCGCGTTCAGTCGCTTGCCGTTGAAGCGGTCGGCGATGATGGTGATGGTGCCGTCGAGCTCGAAACGGACGACGCGCCGTCCGCTATGCTCGCAGGAAATCAGCCGGCCGTGACGGTCGACCGTGCTGCCGTTGGAATTGTAGGATGGCTGGCGGAAGACGCTGAGGTGATTGTCGTCTTCCAGCAGCCGCATCTGGCGATTGTTGGGGATGTCGCTGAACACCAGATACCGGCCGGCGCGCAGATAGGCTGGTCCCTCGGCCCATCGGAAGCCGGTGGCGACGCGTTCAACCGCGCCGGTCCCTGGGCTGCCCTTGAAGCGTTTGTCGAGCAATTCGATGTGCGGATCGGGATAGCGCGAGCCGGGCAGGGGGCCGAGGGGGAGCTGCAGATCGCCCCTGGGGGTGTTGGGCACGCCCGTCGCGCCTGAAGGGGGTTCGGTTGCCGTCATTGGTGCCCCTGTTGAAGAAAGTCGTCCGCCAGCGTCGCTCGTTGTCGTCGTTGTATCCGGCGGCAGAGGTCGCGTCACCCTGACCGCAGCGGGTCGTGGCCCAAGTGTTTGCGCGGCTTGCGATGCCACCCGCCCACGCGCAAGTATCCGCGCGACGCCGCAGCAGGATTGCCAATGTCCGACGCTGACCACGCCCGTATGACCGCCGGCGAGTTTATCGCCTGGGCGATGGAACAGCCGGAAGGCCGGCACCACGAACTCGTCACCGGTGAGGTCATCGGGATCGCCCCGGAGAATAGCGAGCCCGCGTGGGCGAAGGCTCACGCCAGGCAGCGTAAGACCGAGGCCGCGGAAACCGCCGCTGTTCCCTGCCGCGTCTACCGGGACGGCATGGCCGTGGCGATCGACGAGACCAGGGTTTACGAAACGGATGTCCTGGTACGCTGCGGTCCACTCGTGCCTGGCAACTCGATCCGCGTGGGCTGACCATGACCGGCCTGTTCCCGCTCGTCCGCTGACGGTCGCCGGCTGATCCGGATGGAACTGTCCGTCATCATCCCAGCCCTGAACGCCGCCACGTTTCTGCCGGCGACCCTGGCGTCACTCGGCAGCGGTCCGGAAATCATCGTGGTCGACGGCGGCAGCACCGACTGGACGATGCAAGCCGCGGCCGGCGCCCACGCGTTGACCGCCCCGCGCGGCCGAGGCACGCAGATCGCCGCCGGCATCGCCGCCGCGACGCAACCGTGGCTTCTGCTGCTGCACGCCGACACCCGCCTGGAATCTGGCTGGCAGGGGATTGCCAAGGCGCATATGGCGAACCATCCGCACATGGCCGGCTACTTCCGTTTCCGCCTCGACAGTCCCGACGCAAGGGCTCGGCGGCTAGAGCGCATGGTTGCCTGGCGCAGCCGCGTCCTCGGCCTGCCCTACGGCGACCAGGGCCTGCTGATCCACCGCGACCTGTTGCGATCGGCCGGCGGCCTGCGTCCGCTGCCTTTGATGGAGGATGTCGACCTGATCCGCCGCATTGGACGCCGCCGCCTGGGCGCGCTGGACGCCGACGCCATCACATCAGCGGCCCGGTGGGAACGCGACGGCTACTTCCGCCGCTCCGCCCGCAATCTGACGTGCCTGTCGCTGTGGTTTGCTGGCGTTCCACCGCGCCTGATCGCGCGGCTCTACGGATGAGAGACACGGTCGTGGTGTTCGCCCGGGCGCCTCGGCTCGGCACGGTGAAACGCCGCCTGGCGCGCGATATCGGGGATCGGGCTGCGCTGCGCTTCCATTTCGCGACCCTGACCAGGCTGCTGCGCGACCTGACCGCCAGCCGCCGCTTCGACGTCGTGCTGGCCGTCACGCCCGACCGGGCGTTCGTCCGCCTGCCGATCCGGGTCCGTCGCATCGACCAGGGCCGAGGCGACCTCGGCGCCCGCATGGCGCGAACGCTGGGACGGTACCGGCGCGTGGTGCTGTTGGGGTGCGATATTCCGGCGGCGTGCGCGGCGGATGTCGTCGCGGCATTCCAGGCATTGGGGACGGCCGATGCGGTGTTTGGTCCGGCCGAGGATGGCGGCTACTGGCTGATCGCACTGGGGCCTCAAAGGCCGGCGGATCTGTTCGGCAAAGCGCGGTGGTCGACCGAACATGCGTTGGCGGACACGCTGCGCCAGTTCCACCGGCATCGTGTCGGGTTCATCCGGCGTCTGTCCGATGTCGATACGGCAGCGGACTACCGATCCTGGCTGGCGCACTGTTCAGCCGGACGACCCGGCGGCATAGTCGGTCCGTAGCCAGGGGTTCCGTCCGAATGAATCTGCCGTCGATCGTGCCGCCGTCCCATGGCGCCGCCTGGCCGGAGGCTCCGGCCGACCTCGCCGGCATGAACTGGATGTGGCTGGAGGAAGCCGCCCGCTTTGCCAGCGAAAACGAGACGCCCTGGCCGTACGATCTGCGCCTGCACCTGGAAAGCGGCTTCTTCGAGCCGCCGCCGTTCAACGAGATCCTCGGTCCGATCCGTCCCGCGCGGGCCGGCGAACGGTCTGGTACCGCGGCGCGGCTACAAGATCGCCTCGTGGGGCGAAACGGATCAGGTCGACTTCACCTTCTCCGCCGCAAAAAGCTATCTCAGCCGATGCTGGCCGGCATCGCGGTGATGGACGGGCTGATCGCTGACCTGGACGAACCCCTCGCCCGCACCGTCGATGACGGCGGCTTCGACAGCGAGCCGAACCGAGCGATCACGTGGCGGCATCTGCTGCAGAACACCTCGGAATGGCAGGGCGAACTGTTCGGCAAATCCGACCGGATCGACTGGAATCGCCAGCTTGGGTCTGGAGGGCAAGGGCCGGAAAGGCGAAGCGCGGGTGCTGGCCCGACCCGGCCAGCACTGGGAATACAACGACGTCCGCGTCAATCGTCTCAGCCTGGCGCTGCTGCGCCGTTTCCGCCGTCCGCTGCCGGAGGTGTTCGCCGAACGGATCATGCAGCCGATCGGTGCATCATCCGACTGGTCCTGGCATGGCTACCGTACCTCCTCCGTCGAGATCGACGGGCGGATGATCGAAAGCGTGTCCGGGCGGCACCCACTGGGGCGGCGGCATGCTGATCCACGCCGAGGACCAGGCCCGGATCGGCCTGTTGATGCTGCGCGACGGCGAATGGAACGGCAGGCGCATCCTGCCGGAATCATGGATCGCAGAGTCGTTGCGCCCCTGCGCGCTGAACCCGAACTACGGTCTTCTGTGGTGGCTGAACACCGGCGGCGGCCGTTACAAAAGCGCGCCGGAGGATAGTTATTTCGCTTCCGGCGCCGGCGGCAACCTGACCTGGATCGCGCCGTCCCACGACATCGTCGCGGTGTTGCGCTGGACCGATCCGACCGCCATGGACACCTTCATCCGTTTGATCATGCAGGCAGTGGACGAATGACAACCTATGAGACCGTAACGGTGACGCGATCCGCAGGACCACACCGTGCTGGTGACCCTGAACCGCCCGGAGGTCGCCAACGCGATGAACACCCAGATGGGCTTGGACCTGCTGGCGGTGTTCGACGGTTTCTGCGCTGCGCCGAACAAGCAGCGCTGCATCGTTGTTACCGGCGCCGGGCGCGAAGGCGTTCTGCGCCGGCGGCGACCTGAAGCAGCGCAACGGCATGACCGACGAGCAATGGCAGGACCAGCACCTGATCTTCGAGCGGATGATCCGGGCGATGATCGGATGCCCGGTGCCGATCATTGCGGCGGTGAATGGCGCGGCCTACGCCGGCGGCATGGAAATATCTCTTTGTTGTGACTTCATCTACGCCGCCGAAACCGCCCGCTTCGCCCTGACCGAGGTCACCCTGGGCATCATGCCCGGCGCCGGCGGCACCCAAAACCTCCCCCGAGCCGTCGGCGCTCGGCGGGCCAAGGAAATCCTGCTGACCGGCCGCCCGTTCACCGTGCAGCAGGCGTATGAATGGGGCATGGTCAACCGCGTCTGCGCACCGGACGCGCTGTTGACTGAGGCGCTGGAAACCGCCGCAATCATCGCCGCCAACGCACCGATTTCCACGCGCCAGATCAAGCAGTCGGTCAACATGGGCCTGAACACCGACCTGCAGACCGGCATGATGTTCGAGATCGAGGCCTATAACCGGATGGTCCCTACCGACGACCGCCGCGAGGGCATCCGTGCCTTCAACGAAAAGCGCAAACCAGTCTATCACGGACGCTGATACGGGAGAGAAAACGATGAACGCGATCGCTGACATCCAGGCTGGCAAGGGCCTGACCCGCGCTCTGGCGGAACAGGCCCGCTCGCTGCGGCTGCAGGACATTCCCGAAGATGCCAGGGCCTGGGCGCGCCAATGCGTCCTCGACACGATCGGCTGCACCCTTGCCGGCGCGTCCGACGAATTGGTCACGATCCTGCTGGCGGAGATGCAGGAACAGGGCGGTGTCGAGAGCGCAACGGTCATCGGTCATAAGGGCCGGCTGCCGGTCGCCTCTGCCGCCATCGTCAACGGCGCCGCCGCCCACGCGCTGGATTTCGACGACGTGAACCTCGCGATGCCCGGCCATCCGTCCGTCGCCATCCTGCCCGCGCTGCTGGCCCTGGCCGAGGAACGTGGCTCAACCGGCGCCGAGGTGCTGACCGCGTTCGTCGCCGGCTACGAGTTGCAATGCCGCATCGGCAAGACCGTTGCGCCCGGCCACTACGACGGTCTCGGCTTCCACGCCACCGCAACGATCGGCAGCTTCGGATCGGCCGCCGCCTGCGCCCATCTGCTTGGGCTGGACGCGGACCAGTTCGCGACCGCGCTGGGCATCGCCGGCACCCAGGCCGCCGGCCTGAAATCGATGTTCGGCACCATGTGCAAGCCGCTGCACGCCGGCAAAGCGTCCTATCATGGGTATTTGGCGGCGAAACTCGCGGCCCGCGGCTTCACCAGCCGTCCCGACGTCCTGGAATGCGGCCAAGGCTTCGCCCGCACCCACAGTCCCGACTTCAACCCCGATCGCGCCTTCGATACGCCGCCGAACGGTTGGTACATCGCCAACAACCTCTTCAAGTATCACGCCTCCTGCTACATGACCCACGCCCCGATCGAGGCCGCCCGCAAGCTGCGCGAACAGCATGGCATCACGCCGGATCAGGTTGAGCGGATCGACGTCCGCGTCGAGGAAGCCTGCGACCGGATCTGCAACATTCCTGAACCCCGCACGGGCCTGGAAGCCAAGTTCTCGCTGCGCCTGACCACCGCGATGGGGCTCGCCGGCGTCGACACCTCCCGCCTGTCAACGTATTCCGAGGAAGTGGCCGCCGACCCCGTCCTGGTAGGTCTGCGCGATCGCGTCTCGTTCGACTTCCGCACCGGCATCCCCAGCACGTTCTCCGAGGTCACGTTGCGGCTGCGCGACGGCTCCACCCGGACCGCCCAGCACGACGCCGGCCTGCCCGCCACCGATGCCGCCGCCCAGGGCATGCGCCTGGAGGCCAAATTCGCCGCGCTGGCCGACCCGGTGATCGGCACGGACAGAGCCGCCCGCCTGATCGTCGAGATCGGCCGGCTGGAAACGCTGCCCAACGTGCGCGACCTGATGGCCTCGTGCGCCGCGTAACCATCCCCGGCCGTATCCGCCGTCATGGCAGGGCCCGTCCCTGCCATCCACGACTTGCGTTGCCGACCCAGCCAAAGTCGTGGATGGCCCCCCAGGGACGGCCATGACGAGACCGGATCGACCATAAAAGCAACGAACTGTAAAACAGGAGGAACCAACATGCGTCTGAAAGACAAAGTCGCAATCGTCACCGGTAGCGGACACGGCATGGGCGAGGCCGAGGCTCGCCTGTTCGCCAAGGAAGGCGCCGCCGTGGTCATCGCCGACGTCCTGTCGAAGGAAGGTGAGGCCGTCGCCGCCGACATCAGCGCCACGCAAGGCCGCGCCCGCTTCATCCGCACCGATGTCACGTCGGAGATCGACTGGCAGAACCTGATCTCCCACACCATCGCCGCCTACGGCCGCCTCGACATCCTGGTGAACAACGCCGGCATCAGCGGCAGTTCCGTCGGCGACGCCGACGGGTTCGAGGGGTGGCAGCGCCTGATGTCCGTCAACGCCGCCAGCGTCTTCCTCGGCACCAAGCTGGCCGCCGCCGCGATGATCCCGAACGGCCGCGGCTCCATCGTCAATATTTCTTCCATCATGGGCTTCGTCGGCAGCGCCGACAGCCATCCCGGCTATGCGGCCTCCAAGGGCGCGGTCCGGCTCTACACCAAGGCCGCGGCGGCCAAGTACGGCCCGCACGGCATCCGCGTGAACTCCGTCCATCCCGGCTACATGCCGCCGATGCTGAACGCCACCAACGCGGCGGGCCGGGCGTCGAAGATCGAAGCGACGCCACTGCGCCGGCTTGGGGAACCGATCGAGGTTGCTTACGGCGTCCTGTTCCTTGCCTCCGACGAGGCATCCTTCGTCACCGGCACCGAACTGGTGATCGACGGCGGCTATATCGCTCAGTAAAGGAGATTTCGCGAATGGTTGCGGTTCCCAGCACACAGATCCCCGGCGTCTATCATCGCAAGATCGGCGACATCGTCGTCACCGCCCTGTCCGATGGTTACCTGGACGGAACGGTGGAGGTGATGCAAAACATTTCGCCCAACGACGCGACCCAGATGTTGACGGACAACTTCCGTCCCGGCCGCCGCACATCGGTCAACTGCTACCTGATCTATTCCGCCGGCCGCCTGGCGCTGCTGGAGACCGGGTCGGGCGACTACCTGCTGCCGACCGCCGGAAAGCTGCAACAGAACCTGAAGGCCGCCGGCGTCAACCCCGCGGATATCGAGGCAGTGATCCTGACCCACATGCACCCGGATCATTCCGCCGGCCTGACGAACCCGAAAACCGGCGAAAAGTTCTTCCCCAACGCCGAACTGATCGTCCACGAGAACGAACCCAAGCACTGGCGCGACGACGGCGCCATGTCCCGCGCCGACGAACGCGCCCGCAAGATGTATTTCGAGTGCGCTCGCGAACAGATAGCCCCATACCACAACCAGATGCGGCCTTTCGCCGGCGCGGTCGAGGTCTTCCCCGGCGTCACCTCCATGCCGTTGCACGGTCACACCCCCGGTCATTCCGGCTACATGATCGCCTCCGGCAACCAGTCGTTGCTGATCTGGGGCGATATCATCCACGTGCCAGAGGTCCAGGTGCCGCGTCCGGAAGTGACAATGGCCTTCGACACCGACCCGCATCAGGCCGCCGCCACCCGCAAGCGCACCTTCGACATGGTCACCGCGGACCGGCAGTTGATCGCCGGCATGCACGTCCACTTCCCCGGCTTCGCGCATTTGGTGAAGCAGGGCGACAACTACCTGATGCTGCCGGAGCCCTGGGACCAGGCCTTCGGCGGTTGACACCCGGCCTGCTGGCAGCCTCGGCCCTGGCCGGGGCCGCCTACACGCTTGCCCCCGGTCCCGCGTTCCTGGCGCTTCTGGGCATCGGCGCCAGCCGGGGCCGCAGGGCAGGGGCCCTGTTCCTCTGCGGCCATTTCGTCGGAGACATCCTGTGGGCGTCGCTGTCCCTGACGGCGGTGATCGGCGCCAGAAGCATCGGCACGCTGGTCTTCGACATCCTCGGCCTGGTCTGCGGCCTCTACCTCTGCTGGCTCGGCCTGCGCGCCGCAACCGCGCGCCGTGGCGCCGATGGGACGATCACCAGCGAACCACGCCGTCCGTTGCTGCGAGGCCTCGCGTTCGGACTGTCCAACCCGAAAGCCTACCCTGTCGCCGTGGCGATGTTCACTGCCTTGCTTGCCCGTTATGCCAGTGTACTGGACTGGGACGCCTTCGCGCCGTTACTGGCGGCCGCCTGTTTTGGGTTTGTAGCGGCGGATGTCGTGCTGGTGTCGGTCATCGGGGCCGGCGTCGTACGCCGCTTCTATCGCCGGCATGCACTGTGGGTGACGCGCGTGTCCGGCCTGCTGTTCCTGGGGTTCGGCGTGCATGCCATCGCCTCCGCAGGCCCGGGTGTCTGGCGCCGCGTCTGACTTTACAGCCTTAACAAACGGCGTGTTTCGTCTGTAAATCCACGCACCGTTTTCGATTCCGTACACAGCTTTATCCAGTGACACCGACACTGCCGCGCCGTAGATGCGCCCCACGCTCTTGGTGGCGGATCACTGCGAAAGAAAGCCTCGATGAACAATCCCAACTACTCTCCCGACGGTCTGTCCGGCGGCATTCCCGGTCCTTTCGGCCGCCGCTCCTCCTACCAGGATCATATCGCACAGATCAGCGAGCTCGTTGCCACCAAGAACGGCACGTGGGATGCCATCAGCCCTGAGGCGGTTGCCCGCATGCGCCTGCAGAACCGCTTCCTGACCGGTCTGGACATCGCGCGCTACACAGCCGCGACGATGCGCCGTGACATGGCCGCCTATGACACCGATCCCGCCAACTACACGCAGTCGTTGGGCGCGTGGCACGGTTTCATCGCCCAGCAACACATGATCGCCGTCAAGAAGCATTTCGGCAGCATCAAGCGCCGCTACATCTATCTGTCAGGCTGGATGGTCGCCGCCCTGCGCTCGCAATTCGGGCCTCTGCCAGACCAGTCGATGCACGAGAAGACCTCGGTACCCGACCTGATCCGGGAGATCTACACCTTCCTCAAGCAGGCCGACGCCCGCGAGCTTGGTAACCTGTTCCGCGACATCGACGCCGCGCGCAAGGCCGGTGACAGTGCCCGTGAAACCGAGCTGATGAACCGCGTGGAGAACTACGAGAGCCACGTCGTGCCGATCATCGCCGACATCGACGCCGGCTTCGGCAACGCGGAGGCGACCTATCTACTGGCCAAGAAGATGATCGAGGCGGGCGCCTGCGCGTTGCAGATCGAGAATCAAGTCTCCGACGAGAAGCAGTGCGGCCACCAGGACGGTAAAGTAACGGTTCCACATGAGGACTTCATCGCGAAGATCCGTGCCATTCGTTACGCGTTCCTGGAACTCGGCGTGGAAGACGGCGTCATCGTCACGCGCACCGACTCCCTCGGCGCTGGCCTGACCAAGCAGATCGCCGTCAGCCACACCCCGGGCGATATCGGCGACAAGTACAACAGTTTCCTCGATTGCGAGGAAATCGACCCCAAGACCGCCCGCAACGGCGACGTGATCCTGAACCGTGACGGCAAGCTGCTGCGTCCGAAGCGCCTGCCGAGCAACCTGTTCCAGTTCCGCGCTGGCACCGGCGAGGATCGTTGCGTCCTGGACGGCATCACCTCGTTGCAGAACGGCGCCGACCTGCTGTGGATCGAAACCGAGAAGCCCCATGTGTCGCAGATCGCCGGCATGATGGACCGCATCCGCGAGGTCTTCCCGAATGCCAAGCTGGCCTACAACAACTCACCCTCCTTCAACTGGACGCTGAACTTCCGCCAGCAGGTCTTCGACGGGTGGCAGAAGGAAGGCAAGAACTCGGTTGCTGAGTATGACCGCGCGAAGCTCATGAGCGTGGAATACGACGCCACGCCGCTGGCCAAGGAAGCCGACGAGCGTATCCGCACCTTCCAGGCGGATGCGGCGAAGCGGGCTGGCATCTTCCACCACCTGATCACGCTGCCGACGTATCACACCGAGGCTTTGGCAGCCGACAACCTGTCCAGGTCCTACTTCGGCGACCAGGGCATGCTGGGCTACGTGGCCGGCGTGCAGCGTCAGGAAATTCGCCAGGGTATCGCCTGCGTGCGGCACCAGAACATGGCGGGTTCGGACATCGGCGACGACCACAAGGAATACTTCGCCGGTGAGGCGGCCCTGAAGGCGGGCGGCGTTCACAACACGATGAACCAGTTCGCCTGACAACCAGTTAACGCCCAAGAACAAAACGGCGGCCCGGGGCGCGATGCCCCGGGTCGCTTAACTGTTCCGCCGCGCGATGGCCCACAGCGTGATGTCCCACGCATTATGAATGCCGGTGATCAGCAGCGCCACCATCGCGACCGCCAGGACCTCGCAACCGATCGTCAGCCGCAGCGCCAACCCGCAACCGGCCGCGATCGCCAGCAGATAGCCGGCCACCGGAAACGCGATATACTAGGTCCGGTCTTCCAGATCGATCGCGGTAATCAGCCCGTCGCGAAAGCGCGGTCCGCCCGCCTAGCCCCCGACCGCTCCCTGCGCTTCAACGTAAAGCGCGTAAACCGACTGGCTCGCCGCCATGAACAGCCGGTTCCGCTTCTTCCCGCCGAAACAGACATTGGCGCAGCGTTCGGGCAGCAGAATGCGTCCGATCAGTACGCCATCCGGCGCGAACACCGCCACGCCGTCCTGCCCCTCGCCGCCGGAGAATCCGCACCAGACATTTCCTTCGGTATCGCAACGGATGCCATCGGCGTACCCGTCCCCGCCGAAGAACACCCGCCCATCCACCGCCCGTGTTCCCTTGTCCACGACATCATAAACCCAGGTGGTTTTCGGCCGGTCGCCAGGTGTATCGACCACGTACAGCTTCGTTTCGTCCGGCGAGAAACACAGACCGTTCGGCCGCGCCATGTCGCCCACGGCGATGGACATTGACCCGGTTTGGGGATCAAGCCGGTAGACCCGGAACGGATGCTCCTGCGGCGCCTTGTGCCCGAGATAATTGCCCCGCGTACCCGCGCCATTGTCGCTGAACCAGATCGTTCCGTCCGACTTCACGACCACATCGTTCGGCCCGGTCAGCTTGCGCCCCTCCCACTGATCCGCCAGCACAACGACAGTGCCGTCGTATTCGGTGCGTGTCAGACGCTGCGTGTCATGCTCACACGTCAGAAGCCGACCCTGCCGGTCCCGCGTATTGCCGTTGGCGTAGTGGGATGGTTCGCGAAATACACTGACCGCGCCGGTGATTTCGTCCCAGCGCATGATCCGGTCGTTCGGAATGTCGGAGAACAGCAGATACCGTCCATCCCCGAACCACACCGGCCCCTCGGTGAAGTCGAAGCCCGTGGCGATGCGATGAATGGCGGCGTTGCCCAGCACGATCTTCTGGAAACGCGGGTCCAGCACGACCACGTCCGGGTCGGGATAGCGGATCGGCGCGGTCGAGTCCCAGCGTGACGCGGTCATTGCGGTGTTCCCCCTTTTGGTAACCAGGGACAATGCCGTCGCTCAATCCGCCAGGCAACAAACCCCTACCGCGTCGGGTAACTCTTCGGCCAGATGATCCGGTCCGGCGGTCCCGGCGGGTCCGGTGGTCCCTTCTTGCCGCACGCCGCCAGCAGCCCAAGAGCGACCGCCAACGCCAAAATCACCCTCATGCCAGAGCCGCCAGCCACCGGGCCGCCTGATCCGCGACGTTCGCCGGCGCCGTCCCGCCGTAACTCGTCCGGGACGCGACCGAGGCCTCCACCGACAGCACCGAGAACACGTCCTGCGTGATTCCTGGCTCCACCGACTGCATGACGGCCAGCGATAAATCCGCCAGATCGACGTCTCGGGACTCCGCCAGCGCAACAAGCCGCCCCGTGACGTGATGTGCGCTGCGGAACGGCAGGCGCAGCACCCTCACCAGCCAGTCCGCGAGGTCGGTGGCGGTGGCGAACCCAGACCCCGCGAACGCCCGCATCCGCGCCACATCCGGCACCATGTCCCGGACCATCCCGGCGATGGCGGCCAATGACAGCGCCCAGGCCTCTGCGGCATCGAACACCGGTTCCTTATCCTCCTGCATGTCCTTCGCGTAAGCCAAAGGCAGGCCTTTCATGACAGTCAGCAGCGCTACCAGGGCGCCGGTCACCCGCCCGGTCTTTGCCCGCACCAGTTCCGCCGCATCCGGATTGCGCTTCTGCGGCATGATGGACGACCCGGTGGTGAAGGCGTCGGACAGGCGGACGAAGCGGTACGGTGCGCTGCACCAGATCACGATCTCCTCAGCCAGCCGTGACAGATGCATGGCGCTGATCGCCGCCGCGGACAAAAACTCCAGCGCGAAATCCCGGTCCGACACCGCGTCCAGGCTGTTGGCGGTCGGCCGGTCGAAGCCCAGCGCCGCCGCCGTCATCTGCCGGTCGACCGGGAACGAGGTCCCGGCCAGCGCCGCCGACCCCAGCGGACAGGCATTCAGCCGCTTGCGGCAGTCCGCCAGACGGCCACGATCCCGGTCCAGCATTTCCACATACGCCAGCAGATGATGCCCGAACGTCACCGGCTGCGCTGTCTGCAAGTGCGTGAAACCCGGCATCGGATCGCCCGCATGCTCCGCCGCCCGCTTTGCCAGCGCGGTCATCACGTCCGACACCTGCGCCGACAAGCCGTCGATCGCATCGCGCACCCATAGCCGGAAATCGGTTGCCACCTGGTCGTTGCGGCTGCGCGCGGTGTGCAGCCGCTTTCCCGCCTCACCGATGCGGTCGGTCAGCCGGGCCTCGATGTTCATGTGGATGTCTTCCAGCGCGATGTCGAAGGCGAAAGTCCCCGCCTCGATTTCCGCGCCGATTGCCTCTAGACCCTGGGCGATGGCGCCCTCATCTGCGGTGCTGATAAGACCGATCTTCGCCAGCATGGCGGCATGCGCGCGTGACCCGCGAATGTCCTGCCGCCACAGCTTGCGGTCAAACCCGATGGAGGCGTTGATGTCCTGCATGATCACCGAAGGTCCGCCGGCGAAGCGGCCGCCCCACTGCATGTTGGCGGGCTCGTTCGGTCGGTCGGTCGGGTCGGTCACGCGGCGGGTTCCAGAATGAGGATGCGCCGACGGGTGGCGTTGGCGGCAGCGGCCGGCACCCTAGCCGCGACCGCATGGCCGCGCAAACCACGCGCCGCCGGGCTGCCGTCCCTGACCGAGGGGCTGGAGCCGGTGTCGCCTCCGGCGCCTGTCCCCGATGGCGTGTTCATGACCGCCGACGGCGCCACCCACACGTTGGCCGAGTTCAAGGGCCGCGGCATGGTGGTCAACCTCTGGGCGACCTGGTGCGCGCCCTGCGTGGCCGAGATGCCGGCGCTGGAGGCGCTGTCGAAGGCGCTCGCCCCACATGACGTCGCCGTGCTGCCGCTGTCGTCCGACCGAGGCGGGGCAAGCGTCGTCCAGGCCTGGTTCTCCGCGCATGGCATCACCGGGTTGCCGGTGCTGCTCGATCCCAAGGGCGTCATGGGCCATGCGTTCAACGTGCGCGGCATCCCGACGACGGTGATCATCGACAAGTCCGGACGGGTGGTCGCCAGGCTGGAAGGCGCGGCGGACTGGTCGGTGCCGGAGGCTCAGACGCTGATCCTGAAGCTGGTGGCGGGGTAGGGTCAGTTTGCCGCTGGTCTCGCCCGCCGGCATGATTGACGGCGTTGCCGAGTTGCACCGGGAGTCCCACAACGTGAAAACCGCTCGCACGCCCGCCTTTCCGAACGCCATGCAGGCGCACTACGCCGCCGTGGTCGCCCTGACCGATGCCTTCTGCCGCGACCACCTGAACGGCGAGTATCGCGACCTCGCCCGTGACATGACCGCGGCGCTGTGCCGCAAGCGGCCGAGCCCGCTGGCTTCCGGGCAGCCGAAGACCTGGGCCTGCGGCATCGTCCACCTGCTCGGCCAATTGAACTTCCTATCGGACAAGTCGACGCAGCCCTATATGACAATGGCGGAGGTCGCCATCGGTTTTGGCGTGGGCGAGAGTACCGCGACCGCCAAAGCAAAAGCGATCAAGGCGGCGCTGAAGACGCACCGCATGGATCCGACCTGGATGTTGCGTGATTTCGTCGACCGCAATCCGCTGATCTGGATGGCCGAGGTTAATGGCCTCCTCGTTGATCTGCGTCATATGCCGCGCGAGGTTCAGGTGATCGCCCACGAGAAGGGCATGATCCCCTATGTTCCCGCTGACCCAGGCTAGCAGCCGCGCCTGCCGCTTTGGCTCGGAGCCGCTGCGTCACCAGGCCACCGCTACCGTCCAGCCCGGTCGTCACCCCGCCTCGCCTGGGATGGCGCCATCCGCCGCAGCCGCGGCTTCGGCTGCTCAGCCGTCGTGTCCAGCACCGCATGCAGCGCCGCCACGCTCTCCGGCGACAACCGCCGGATCACCTGCGCCAGCCGGTTCGCCAGTGCCGTCTGCTCCGGCGTCAGCCCGGCGGTGTTGACCGTCACCCGCGGGTTGGACAGCCGCGCGAGGCGGGAAAGTTCGTCAGCCTCATCCCAGATCAGGCCAAAGAACTCGTTCACCTGATGCACCAGCCCTGCGCTCGGAGCGCCCCGCTTCCCATGCTCCAGCGCCGACAGGTAAGCCGCCGACACCTGCAACGCCTCCGCCAGCCGCTTCAGCGTCACATCGCGGTCGGCTCGAAGCGCGCGCAACCGCGCACCGAACGGAGTCACCGGATCCGCCGCAGCAGCAGCCGGACTGAACCGGGATTTAGCGCGTGCGGATGCGCGGCACCCAGCACGAGCGGCCGGATGTCGGGTTGGTTCAGCCAGTGTGGCAATTCCCGGCGGATGACGCCGCCTGTCTCGCCGTTGCCCCGCCCGGTGATAATCTCCACGCAGCGCACCCGGTCCGCATGGGCGCCGCGCAGGAAACTGACCAGCGCGTGATGGGCCCGCTGCACGGTCTGTCCGTGCAGATCCAGGGTGCGTTCGGTCGCCAGCTTGCCGGAGCGCAGGCGCTGCCACGTCGCCTTGTCCAGACCGCCGGGCTGGCCGCCCACCGCCAACGGGTCCGCGATCGGCCGCGGCGCCCCCGCGGTTGCCGCGGGCTTCGGCCGAGGCGCGCGCACTGCAGGCGGTTCAACCGCCGGCAAAGAGGGATCGGGGATCGAGCCCGGCACGCGGCCGGGCAGGGGCGCGATCATCCGGGCATAGGTTGCCCAGGTCGCGCGGTCGGCCTCGCTCAGACCGCGCGCGCGGGGCGGCATCGTCTGCGGTTAAGGATCGCGGGAAAGTCCGCGGGATGCCAGCGCATCGAGATACCCGGCCCAGAGCCGGTCCTGGTTGCGCCCAAGATCCGCCAGATAGTCCCAGGTGTAGATGCCGCTGTCGTGCAGGTCGTCAAACAACAGCCGGACGGCGTAGTGCCCCACGGGCTCGATGCCGATAATGTTGACGTGGCGGCGGCCGGCGACCACCTGCTTCTGGCCGGGGTTGTGACCCTGCACCTCGGCGCTAGGGCTTTCCACACGCAGCAACTCGCTCGGTAGTGCATACTCTGTCCCATCATCGAACGAGACATGCAGCACCTTGGCCGCTCGGTCCAGACGGATTTCAGTGGGGCTCGGCATTGATAATTGCTCCCCAAGGTTATTGGAGGCAGTCAGGCGAACGCCCGGTCACCGCCAGTCGCATCCTGGGCGCGACGTCTCTCAATCCTGCAGCGCCCGGGCCTCGTCGGGCAGCATGATCGGGATGCCGTCTCGGACCGGATAAGCGAGGCCAGCCTTCCGGCTGATCAGTTCGTTGGCTGTCCGGTCGTACTCCAGGGGACCCTTGGTCACCGGACACACCAAAATTTCCAGCAGCCTGGGATCGACCGGGGAGGATGCGGCAGGTTCAGCGTCAGATGTCATCGCGTTCAACTCACCACGTAACCGGGCGGCATGTCAGGCCCAGCCGCGCCCATCTGCAACAGCGCGAGCAGGGTCGCCGCCCGCTCCGCTGGGGTCGGCGCTTCAAGCAAGGCCTGTTTCTCCACGGCCTCGAACGGGCATGCCATCGCCAAAGTCACCACCAGGACATCGTCCGGCATCCGGCGTATCGCCTCCCAGTTGGCCTCGACCCCCCGGCGCACGAAATAGCCGCGCAACGCCTCCAGCAGCTTGTCGCGCTCCAGGTCCAGCGGCGCCGGTTCGTCATCCAGATCGGCTAAGTAACGAGAGTAGTCACCACGCACCCGCCGATAGCCTCGGCACATGTCCAGTTCGCTATCGACAGCGAAGCGAACAAGTCCCGACAAGGTAATCAGCAGCCGGCCATCGTCCGTCTCGCTAAAAGACGAAAGCCGGCCCAGGCAGCCAACCCGATACAGCGCGGGCCCGTTCTCGACATGTGGGATGTTCGGGTCAGGCTGGATCATCGCGAACATCCGGCCATGAGCCAGAGAGTTGAACGTCATGGCAAGATAACGTTCCTCGAAGATGTTCAGTGGCAACTTTCCGCCCGGCAGGAGCAGCGCGCCCGTCAACGGAAAGACCGCGAATTCGGACGGAAGATCCTGCAGCCTGGGATGAAACGATGCCATTCAGCTAAACAGGATTGCCGACAGGCGCCGGCGCGCGGCCCCGGTCGCAGGCTCGTCCGATCCCCAGGCCTCGAAGAACTTCAACAGTTGCAAGCGTGCGGCATCCTCGTTCCAGCTTCGGTTCCGGCGTAGAATCTCCAGCAGAGCGTCCGCTGCCTCCTCACGCTGTCCCGATGCGTTCAAGGCGGTCGCCAAATCATATCGCGCCTGATGATCCGCCGGGTCAGCGGCGAGCCTGGCTTGCAGTGACGTGAGCTGAGATTTCGCCTCCCGGCCTTCCTGAGCCAGCATCAACGCGCTGCGTGCGCCCGCCACCTCCGCGTGATCGGCGAATTTTTCGGGAACTTGCGTCAAGGCGTGGGCCGCGTCGTCCTCCTGCCCCAGCGCCAGCAGGGATCGGATCAGCCCTCCCCAGGCGTCGGGGTTCTCCGGTTCCTCCTGCAACAAGGCACTGAACAATTCTCCGGCTGCTTGCGCATCGCCCTGTTCCAGCGACGCTTTTGCTTCAGCCAGCAGATCAGCGGCCGGCATGCTGCCGCCGGTCGCCTTCAGCAGCGCCTCGACAAAACGCTTCACCTCCGATTCCGGCTGCGCGCCCTGGAACAGATCGGCAATCTGGCCTTGCCAGAAGGCCGCCACCGTCGGCACCGACTGCATCGGCAGACCAAGCTGCGCCAGTTGCCGCACCAGGCCCTGGTTCTTGTCGATGTCGATCTTGACCAGCTTCAACCGGCCGGCGGCCGCGCGCACGACCTTTTCAAGCGTCGGAGTCAGTGTCTTGCACGGCCCGCACCATGTCGCCCAGAAGTCCACCAGGACCGGAACGGCGCGGGACGCCTCGATCACGTCCTGCATGAAAGTCTTCTGATCGCCGTCGACAATCGTGTCGGCAGGCAGGGCGCCGGTCGCGGAAGGGGACTGGCCGATAATGTGGTCCATTGCGTGGTTCCTGGTCGTCGTGACACGACGGCTTAAGCTTAACCGTCTACATGTTGCCTGTTGGCGAACAAACAACCCACTGTCTGCCGCCGTCAGAAGATGCCGCCGAACCCCGCCGTCGTCCAGAGTAAGCAGGGTTTCGGGCGAGGCCGGGTTGCCGTATCATCAATCAAACAGCGAACTCACGGACGTCTCATCGTTGATCCGCCGCATCGCCTCCGCCAGAAGCGGAGCGATCGTCAGTTCGCGGATATTTCCTGCCTGCTTGACGGCTTCCGTTGCCAGAATGGAATCAGTGATGGTCATCATCTCGATCGGCGAGGACGTGATGCGTGCCACCGCTCCGCCCGACAGGACGCCATGGGTGACATAGGCACTGGCGGATCGCGCGCCGCGCTTTATCAGCGCCTCGGCCGCATTGCAGTGGGTGCCGCCCGAGTCCACAAGATCGTCGACCAGGATGCAGTCGCGCCCACCGACATCGCCGATGACATTCATGACCTCGGAATGGCCTGCGCGCTCCCGCCGCTTGTCGATGATGGCGAGGTCGACATTCAGCCGGGTCGCGATCTGCCGCGCCCGCACCACGCCGCCGACGTCCGGCGAGACGATCATCAAGTCGCGGCCAAGATACCGTTCCTGAATATCGCGGCTGAACAGCGGGGCGGCGTAAAGGTTGTCAACCGGAATATCGAAGAAGCCCTGGATCTGCGCGGCGTGCAGGTCCATCGTCAGGACGCGGTTGGCACCTGCCTCGGTGATCAGGTTGGCGACCAGCTTGGCGCTGATCGGGGAGCGGGAGGCGGTCTTTCGGTCCTGACGCGCATACCCAAAATAGGGAATGACCGCAGTGATGCGCCGCGCGGAGGAGCGCCGCAACGCATCCAGCGTTATCAGCAATTCCATCAGGTTGTCGTTCGCCGGGAATGATGTGGATTGGACAACGAAAACGTCCTCCCCGCGAACATTCTCCTGGATTTCGACGAACACTTCCATGTCGGCGAACCGCCGGATGGACGCCTTCGTCAACGGCAGGTCCAGGATTTTCGCGACATCCTCGGCCAAGGGGCGATTGCTGTTGCAGGCAACGATCTTCATGGGAGGGCCGTTGGACAGATGGACTCGAACCGGTCGAAGCGCCGGGAACGCGCGGCTTCTACCAACCGGTCTGTCACATGTCCACGCGGATGCCGTTCCGGTAGGCCGGCTACGCCGGTCAGGAGCGGGCGTGACGAGCTTTGCAACCCTTCTCGGCGGCGCGTCGCCAGTTCATGCGTCAGTCATGCATGTCAGCCACGCTTTCGGGTGTCGGTGGTAGAATACCCCGTCTGAGAGTTTGCTATGCGTCGTGATGACCCCGGCGGTAGATCGTCATTGCTGCTTGGTCTTTTTCCATTCCAGGAACTTCTTCCATTCCACGAACTCTTGAAACAAACTCCGTTCATCCTCGCCCTGATCGGCGGTGACTAGCGCCTTTGCAATATGCGTCTTGTCGATCCATTCCTGCGCGGCCTGGAAACGTCGCAAACCTGGCACCTCTGACGCAACGTTGACATCCTTCCACAAGGGACTGAATCCTGGCTCACGCAGCTTGTCCAGCCGGTCGAACAAAGTGTTCGTCAGGAGGGCTATACGCTTGTAGCGGTCACTGGATGACGGCCAGTTGTACGTGGCAAGCACCGTCGGAACCGCGAGGGTCTCTACGTCCTGTCCCGGCTGGATCAGTTGCGGATAATCCTCAGAAGTCAGTTTCGACGGCAAATAAAACCCGTTGTCACTGAGCTTCACCGGTAGAAACCCGAAACCGGGCTCCCAGTGGCCATGCACGAAAGCATCGATCGGCTTTGATGTAACGAACACCAGAGCCGCTATGTCATTTTGGCCGGTTCTCATTTGCTCGAGCGCGACCTGGTGGGGAATGAAAGCCTTCTGCACGTCCAGGTGAAGTTTTTCGAAGATCAGCGGCCCCGTATACGCGGCAGCGGTGCCCGGCGTATTGAAGTTGACCTTCTTCCCCTTCAGATCATCAAGAGACTTGATCCCAGGCCGCGCAAACACCTGAAGTTTAGACGGTTGGAGATTGATTATATAGCTTATTTTTTGCTGAATGCTCGGGACGACAGGCTTGAACTGCTCCAATGCGTCGGTGTTGATAATGGCGACGTCAACCGCGAGCAGATTTAATAGAGCCTCAACATTTTCGGCCTGGCCACGGGTTACGATCGGCAGCACATGCAGGTTGTCGCCATCGTCGGCGACGCGGGCGATTTCCGTCGCCAGGAGGATCGGCGCGCTTTCAAGTTGTCCGCCAGCCAGGCCGACAACCCCGGCATTCAGCTTCTCGCGCTCGATCACGTCCGCCGCTGCCGCGACACCGGTTGACGCAGGCTGACCCGCCTGATTCTGCGGCACCTGAGCCGTATGCTGATTTTGTGACATCTGGGCCGCATGCAGCGACACAGCGCTTCCCAGGATACAGACGATAGCCGCCAGGACCCGACCGATGCATTTCATTGGCTAGCCCCCCGTGGACGACATTGCGTGACGTGACCGGCACGATCAGCCAACGGCCGGTGCCGGACGCTGAGCCAAGCGAACTGGCAAAACCACTCCCGGCCGACCATCATTTCATCACCGTCATTTTGCTTCCCCGGCGGCTGTCAGCTTCGCCAGGCGGTCGGTAGCCTCCGTGTCGCCCAATGCCGCGGCGCGCCGGTACCAGGACGCCGCAAGGGCCGGGTCCATGCCTCTGGCAAGGTTGATAGGCAGGATAAGCGGATCGTAGGTCTTGCCAACCAGTGTCGCTGCATGAGCGTCGCCCAGGGAAACTGCCTTTTCGAACAGAAGCCGCGCCCCCGTCAAATCGCCTAGGGCGAGGGTTGCATCGCCGCGGCTGAGCAACGCTTGCAGGTCCGCGATCACGGCAGCCGAGGGAGCGGATGGCTTGACTGGCGCTGAAATGGATGTTTCGGGGGCGGGTGGCGCTGCCAAGGCTGGCCCGGCCGGCGGCGTCGGCCTGCCAGGAACAGGCCCCTCGGTCGTTGCATTGCTCGCCGCGGGGCCGGCCGCTGGTCGCTGGACCACGTTGGCCGTAGGCGCGACGCTCGCGGGTGCCACGCCGGGCTGCGCGGGCGCACTGGGCACCGCCGAGGCGCCCGCAGGGGACGGTTCGGCCGGGCGGGGGCGTTGCGGCAACTTGGAGTCTGCCGTGGCAGGCTGATTGACAGCCG
This sequence comes from uncultured Pseudomonadota bacterium, assembly GCA_963819005.1. Lineage (GTDB taxonomy): Bacteria > Pseudomonadota > Alphaproteobacteria > Acetobacterales > Acetobacteraceae > Rhodopila. The sequence continues at coordinate 784,050 of CAWFUL010000012.1, read as the reverse complement.
GTGCAGATGGCGTCTTGGCCACTGCGTCGGGGCTAGCGACTGCGGCGGACGGTCTGGTCGTCGCATCAGCTTTGGTCGAGCCGGCTAGCGGAGCTAGCGGCGGGTTTTCACCCAATGCGGGGATGACGGGTGTTGCACGCTCGCCGCGCGCACCCAGGCCGTTACCGGAAAACGCGGCAACGGCCTTGTTCGCCGTTGCATCAGGCCCCGGCGTCGCCGGAGGAACGTCGGTCCGCCGCGCATCCGAACCGGTATAACGCATAACAGCCTCTCCGGCGCCATAGGCAGCCACCGCAAGCAGCGTAACGCCTGCCAGATGGCGAGCGATGCGAGACTTCTTTTTGGCTTGGGTGTCTTCAGCCAGGAATGGCTGTGCGTCAGCAGGTCCGCGCGTTGCCCGGTCGAAGACGGAACTGGTTTCCTCTGCGCCGCTGGACGATATCGGCATTTCGTCACTGCTTGCAGCCAGGCCGGTTTGCCTGATGAGATCGCGGTTTCTCCCCGGTCCCAATGCCAAGCGAGCGGTAATCAGACCGCCAAGCTGCGGCACCGTGCCTCGCTCCACTGTGTCCCAGAAGTCTGGCCGCCCGACGAAGACAACCTGCGGGGCGGCAGCCTTCGCAAGCGTCGACAGCAGGCACAAGTACGAGACAGCGTCCGGCTGGAGGCATTCCGCATCGTCTATGACCAGTGTGACCCGCTGGCTCGAGTTCTCTTGAACCGTCAGAATATCGAACAGGGTCTCGATGTCCTGCGGATCGAATTTCGCCTCCGGCTTCTGAAGGATTTGGGCTGCCATGACCTTCAGCCCCAGGGTGCCGTCATCCCCGCGCCGGATCGTTATCGCATGGATCGATCGGGCGGCAAGCGCCTGTTGAATGAGTGTAGCCGGCGACGTATCGCCGATCTCTCCGGTCACAACGACAAACCCATGGCCCTGCGACAAATGCTCGACAACGGCGGTGATCACCGGGCGAAGCTCGGCAACCCTGGGATTTGCTGGACCGATACGGTCGTCTTCCATCACGACACCACTGGTCGAGTGAGATAGCATCGATGCCATGCTTAATAGATAACTCCGCCGCACTGTTCCTTGCAACATGTTGCAAAATCCAGACGCAGCCACTTCTCGAAAATTGCTTCGTATCGCCAAACAGCCCGGAGCGCCGGTTTTGCGTACTCCGATCGTCGATGACAGGCCAGTCGAGCGTGATCCTGCTCATGCACGTTGATGACGGCGGCGCGTGCTTGCCGGCAGAACAGGGCTTGATCGGTCATGGCGGAGCGCCTAAGTCACATTCGTCTGCTTGCAGACTATGGTGATAAACGGTGCGTGGAATAATCGTTGTGGACCCGGGGGCAGTGCCCGGCGCCTCCACCAATTATCCCGGACGGTCGGTTGAACCGGATGGGCTTCATGGGGGCGAAACAGGCTCGACACGCGTGGTAAAGACACACCTTTTGCCCGGCATTGTACCGCCGTTATCGGGCTACTTTACAAGTGCCAATGACAATGAGGCGCTCGCTGTCGCTGCATAAGCGATAAGCGCGGTTCGGGGGGCACCGGGCAACAGAAGCCCCCCACTTATTAACCAGTCAGGCCTGGCCCAGCCCACGCCGTAACGGGTCACTCTCGTCGAAGTTGGCCGTCAGGGTGGCAATCAGCTGATTGTGCCGTTTGCGAAAAACTTTCGCCTTTTTGGTATTGCCGATACTTTCGTAAAATGTCGCCGCTGTGTGGGAGATCCGCCATGCGGCATGAGGCAGTTCCGACTGCTCCAGAATTCCAAGCGCCCTGGACAGTTGCGCCTCTGCCTCCGCCACGTCGTGTGCCGCAATCGCCACCCTGGCCAGGTACCAGTGCGCCAGCGCAAGGTTGTTCCGGTCTGGCGCAGGGGCTGCCAAGCCGTAAAGCCGTTCAGCCTCGCGCCGCGCCGCCACTAGGTCGCCCGTCGCCAGCAGGTATTCACAGTGGCTGATGATGAAGAGCGTCGTCGTCGTGTAAGTCGTGCCAGTGGGGTTAGCCGTCAGCCGCGCAAGGACCTCCTGCACAAATGTTCCGGCAATGTCGTGCTCGCCCAATCCGACATGGGCCTTGGACAGAATGATCCGCCGCAGAAAGAAAAACGGTGGAATTTCATTCATCGCCGGATCGCTGGCCTGCCCGCAGGCCGCGACGGCGCCCTGGAAATCGTGAACTTCGACATGCAGCCAGGCGATCATCAAAAGGTACATTGTCGATGCGAGCCGGTTAGCGTTTGTCTCCGCCGTCGCCAGCGCGGCTTCCGTCTCCTGCCGCATCCTCCGCCATTGTCCAAGCTGTAACAGCGCGATCAGCCCCAGGTTTTTGTACATGATGACCAGGTACCCATCGCCGGCCTCAAGCGCCTTGGCCTCCGCCTCGATCGAAGCCTGCAGACACGCGCGAAAGTCCGCGCTCAGGCACGCCAACACCGCCGTGATGCCATGCCCGCGCACCAGAACATCCGCCTCGTCCGCCGATCCCGCCGCTTCGACCGCCGCCCGGCACAGCGCGGCATCGTCATCCTGCCACCCCTGCAGATACAGCCGCGCGCTGGCGGTCGCACCCAGCGCCAGAGTTCGGAACACCGGGTCGTTCAGCGTCTGGCTTCTGGCCGCGGCCTCCTCCCCCGCACGGAGCGCCAGGGCTCTGTCCGCGTGCAAACAGAAGCGGCTGAGGTCAAGTAGGCCGTTGATTTCGTGGCGCAGTTCGCCCGCGCGTCTGGCACTTTCGCTCATCGCGACCAGATCCTGGATCGCGCCCCTAAAATCGCCGGCGGCCCGTCGCAGCCAGCCGCGCTGACGCAGCAGGTTCATCTGGGCGACGTTGCGCTCCTGCGCCGGCAGACTTCCCAGCAGATCGAGCGCTCGGGTCAGATAGCTTGCCGCTTCCAGGCTGCCATAGCGACGTGCCGAACTTTCGGCGGCGGCGCTGAGGTAGCGGACTGCTTTGACCAGCGCCCGCCCCTCCTCGAAATGCGCGGCCAGCAGGGAGGCAATCGCTGTCGTGTCGTTTGCGTAACCCGCTTCCAGGGTTTCGCCAAGCCGGCGATGGGTTTGCACGCGCTGACCCGGTGCGAGGCGATGATACAGAACTTCCTGATGCAGGTCGTGCTGGAACTTGTATCGTCCGGACACCGTTCCGTCGGGCCATTCCGCCACGCCGCACGACCCCAGAATCTGACCTTTGCGAGCCAAGGCCTCGCAAACCTGCTCTACCTCCAGCGCCGGCATGGTCAAGGCGCCGGCGACCAAAGCCGCGGCGAAATCACTGCCGGCCGCGCTGGCGACCTCCAGCACGCGCTGTTCAAGGATACCGAGCCGATTGATCTGGCGGGAAATCATCTCCCGCAGGTCCTGCGGCAGGCCTGGCTGTGAAACCGCGGCGTCGTCCGGAAGTTGCCACTGTCCGTCACGCCGAACAATGAAGCCTCGCGCAACGAAATAATCGACCAGGGAATTCACGAACAACGGCTGCCCGCGCGTGCGGCGGAAAACGCGTTCGGCCAGCACCCCGCACAGGTCCGCGTCGTCGAATCTCAGCCGCAGGTAGGACTCCACCTCGCGCGGTGACAGCGGATCGAGCGGAAGCTCCGAACAAAGACGGTGGATCTGCAGATCCTGATGCACGTCCCGGATCGGGTGGGCGTCGATCGCACCATCGACCGGCCGGTACGTCGCCAGAACCAGCACCGACGCCCGCCGGTCACGCCGGGCAAACCGCGACAACACATCGACCGTGGCGGGATCGCTCCAGTGCAGATCCTCAACGATCAGGACCCAGGGACGTTCGGCACTGAGAGCCTCCATAAGCTCACAAAACTCACGCAGCATCCGTTCGCGCGTCGCACCGACGATGGCGGCCTGGATGGCAACACGTTCGTCGGCGTGCAGGAAGCCGGGCATCTGCGCCAGCCATGTCGGTGCATAGTCGCGCAAGCTCCGCAGCAGGGCTGGGCCGTCAGTGCCGGCACAGCGTTGCTGCAGCGCCTCGATCAACGGCAGGAATGCTTCATCGGTGCCGAACAGTTCGCTACATCGGCCACGCAGCACGTTGATGCCCTGGTGCGACATGTGAGTGACCGCCATGTCGATCAGGGTCGTCTTCCCGATGCCGCCCTCACCGGTGATGAAGACGCACTGCCGCTCCCCTTCCAAGGTCTTCCGCAATAACATTTCGATCATTCGTAACGAATCGTTCCGGCCCACCCACCAGGGTCGCTGCATATCCGGAACAAGCGGCCGCGGCAGATCATCCACCTGACCTTGGCGTTCGTCATCGGACCGTGCTTTCGTTGCCAACCTGGCTACGAAACGATAACCCCGGCGCGGCACTGTCTGGATATAGCGGGAGGCCCTGGCGTCATCGCCAAGCGCCGCCCGTACAGCGTTGATCGCGAAGGTTAAACTTGATTCGCTAACGTGCAGATTGGGCCAGACGGCGTCAAGCAGCGCTTCCTTCGTCACCAGATCGCCAGGATGGTCGAGCAAGTGGCAAAGCACCGCGAAAGGCTTGGGAGCGAGCGGGATAGGCTCGTCGCCACGGCGCAATACGGCATTGCGCGGGTCGACCCGAAACCCATCGAATTCCAGAACGGCCGCCTTCAACGCCACAATCCCCCGAACCGCCATTCCTGGTGCAGCGTAGGGGCAACCTTTAGGGTTGTTAAGGGCGCGATGAAATCCCGGTAACGCGATGGTGGGCTTTAACCGGCAGAGCGGCGGAGGGCGGCGTTATTGCCCCGAACCCGCGGCCTCCAGTGCCAATCGCATGGGATCTGCCGCATCAAAGTTGCTCGCCAGAACAGCGATCGCCCGATCGCGCCGGGAGGAAAAGTCCGCGGCGTTGCCGGCGTCGCCCGCCCGCGCGTGAAACCGCGCGGCTGCCTGGTAAACACGCCATGCCGTATGCGGCAGTTCGGCCCCGTCCAGCAGAGTGACTGCCTCGTAAAGGTGCGAACCCGCTTCGGCCAGGTTGCCCTCCGCCTCCGCGATCCGCGCCAGATACCAATAGGCAAGCGCCAGGTTGTTCCGGTCAGGTGCTGGCCGGGCGAGGTCGAACAGGCGGTTGGCCTGCTGTCTGGCTTGGCCAAGATCGCCTGCCGCAATCAGATAAGCACAGTGGCCGGCGAGGATCTGCGTATCGACGCTGTAGTCGGTGCCCGTCGCATTGACCGCTATTCGTGCCAGCATTTCCTCGTATTGCCGCGCGGCGGCCCCAAGGTCGCCAAGCCCGACATAGGCCTTGCCCAGAACGATCCGGCGCACAAAGAATATCAGCGGTATGGCGTCCAATGCCGTGTCCCCGGCCTGGCCGCACAGGTCAAGCGCACCCGGGAAATCCTGCGCCTCCGCATGCAGCCACGCGCTCATGAGGCGGCCCATCGCGCTGCCCGGCCGGTTGGCATTCTTCTCCGTCATCGCCAGGGCGGCATCCATATTGGCCCGCAACTGGCGCCATTCGCCGAGATGCAGAAGGGCGACGGATTCCAGATTGTTGAAGATCATGATCAGGTAAACATCGCCGGATGCCAGCGCCAACGCCTTCACCTGGCGAGCCGCCGCAAGACACTCGCGATAATCCGCTGTCATGCAGGTCAGCAGGCCTTTGATGCCAAACCGGCGCACCAGGATGTCCGGCTCCACGGCAGATTTCAGCCATCTCGACTGCCGCCCGGCACAAAGCGGCCTCTTCGTCACGCCAGCCCTGTAGATACAGTCTCAGGCTGGCGCTGCTGCCCTGCACCAGCGCGCGAAACGCAGTGTCGTTCAACGCCTGGCATTTCGCCGATGCCTGCTCCGCCGCGCGAAGGCTAAGCTGCCGGTCGGTGTGCAGGCAGAACCGGCTAAGGTCCAGCAGGCCGCTGACTTCCTGCAGCAAATAGCCCGCCTGCGCGGCGCTGTCGATCATCGCCAGCAAATCCGTGATCGCGCCGCTGAAGTCGCCGGCCGCCCGGCGTACCCAGCCGCGCTGGCGCAGCAATTCCATCCGGGTCGAACTCGCGATCATCGGCCCGCAAGTGCTCCAGCAACCCCAGTGCCCTGGTCAGGTAGTTGGCCGCTTCCAGATTGCCGAACCGCCTCGCCGAACTCTCCGCCGCCTGGGCCAGATAACGCACCGCCTTGTCATGCGCGCGCCCGGCTTCGAAAGAGGCGGCCAGGAAGGACGCAGCCTCGATCGTTGTTCCCTCGTATCCTGCCTCCAGGGTTTCGCCGAGGCGGCGATGAGTTTGCACTCGCTGGCCGGGCGCGAGCCTGCGATACAGCACTTCCTGGAACAGATCGTGTTGAAACGTATAGCGGCCCGACACCGTGCCGTCCGGCCATTCCGCCACGCCGGATGCCGCAAGGATCTGGCCGTTGCGGGACAGTGTTTCGCAGACCTGTTCGACATCCAGCACCGGATGGTTCATCGCGCCGGCCACCAGGGCCGCGGCGAAGTCGGGACCCGCTGCGCTGGCGACCTCCAGGATGCGCTGCTCCCCGGCGGTCAGCCGGTCGATCTGGCGGGTGATCATCTCGCGCAGGTCATGCGGCAGGCCTGCCTCGGATATCGCCTCCTCGGAGGCCAGGCGCCACGCGCCGTCGATCTCGGTTACGATGCCTTGCGAGACGAAATAGTCGACCAGCGAGACGACAAACAGCGGCTGGCCCTGGGTGCGCCGAAACACGTGTCCGGCCAGTTGGGCACACATCGCGGCATCACCGAAGCGCAGCCGCAGATATGCCAGGACGTCGCTCTGCGAGAGCCGGTCCAGTGCCAGTTCGGAACACAAGCGGTGGATCTGCAGATCCTGATGGACGCTGCGGATCGGGTGCCTGTCGACCACGACGTCCACCGGCCGATAGGTAGCCAGGATCAGCACGCGGGCCCGCCGTTCCCGCCGCGCAAAACGTGACAGGATGTCGATCGTCGCAAGGTCGCTCCAGTGCAGGTTTTCAATGACCAATACCCAGGTGCGGTCCGTGCTGATCACCTCCAGGAACTCGCAGAATTCGCGCAGCATACGTTCCCGTGTTGCCCCGAACACCGTGGTCTGGAGGCCGGAATTGCCGGTTGCGTCGACGAAGCCGGGCATCTGCGCGAGCCAGGTCGGGGCATGGTCTCGAAGCGCCGTCAGAAGGGATGGGCCGTCGGCGCCGGCGCAACGGTCCTGCAGCGCCTCGATCAGCGGCAAGAAGGCCTCATCGCTGCCGAACCGTTCGATACAGCCGCCGCGTAGAATGCCGATGCCGCGATCAGCGAGGCCAGTGAGCGCCATGTCGATCAGCGTGGATTTGCCGATGCCGCCTTCGCCGGTGATGAAGACCATCTGCCGGTCGCCTGTAGCAGCCGTCTGAAGCGCGTCCCGCAGAGCACCCAGCGGCGCGGCACGTCCCACCCACCAATGCAGCTGAGTCGCGGCCGCAAACGATTGCGCCTGATGGCCGGCGGTGTTGGCCGGTTCCGGTTCGGACGGCGCGGCGACCTTCGCAACGAACCTGTAGCCGCGTCGAGGCACTGTCTGGATATAGCGAGGCGTGCGCGCGTCATCGCCCAGTGCCGCCCGCACGGCGTTGATCGCAAAGGTCAGGCTCGACTCGCTCACATGCAGATTGGGCCAGACTGCCTCCAGCAGAGCGTCCTTGGTGACCAGCGCCCCGGGCCTCTCGATCAAGTAGCACAGCACGGCAAATGGCTTGGGCGGCAGCGGGATCGATTGGTCACCCCGTCGCAGTTCCGCATTGATCGGGTCAACCAGGAACCCGTCGAATTCCAGTATGCCCGCCCTGACCGCCACAGCCGCTGCACCCCCGATGGGCGGCACCCTAAGAGAATCATAAGAATAAGTTAAGGGTGCCTTAAGGACGCGGGACACCGGTTCGCGCCAGGATCTTAACCGAGGTTCGCGTCCGGGTCCTGGGTGCAACCACTTCCACAAACTTATCGGCGGATGTCCCACCGCCGGTAAAGGCGCCGCGCCTGTCGGGCAGCTTCCCCCCTGAGTAGCTGCCCGACGCCGCGGCGCCGATCCTTTTTCCACGGGTCATCCTGGCAGCGAGACGCCGAAAACGCGGGTGAAACCAAGCTCACCCGCCGTGGTAATCGCGACCGCCCTGGTATCGCGCTGACGCACGACCCAGCCCAGCGTCAAGCACCTCTCGGCGATCGCCGCGCCCAGGCGCCCGGCGATGTGCGGCCGGCGCTCACTCCAGTCGAGGCACGGGCGGCAGAAGACCCGCTTGCCAGGTGCCGGATCCGCTCCGAACTCGGCTAACAGGGCGTGGCCGGATCGGGTCAGTTCGCCGCCGTCCGCCGAAAGCACCAAATGGCCCGATCCCGTCAGCGCATCGGCCAGCGCAACACCCAGCCGTCCCGCCAGATGATCATAGCAGGTACGGGCGGTTCGAAGCGCCACGCCGCCACGCCAGGGGCGCGATGGCGATGGGTCGGCGCCGGCCACCGCCATCACGCTCTCCAGCATCTGGCCGACCAGCGGGTTCGCCAGCCGGAAGTAACGATGCCGCCCCTGCCGCTCCATTGACAGCAGGTTGGCGTCGGTCAGCTTGGCCAGATGCCCGCTGGTGGTCTGCGGCGACACGTGGGCCGCGAAAGCAAGCTCCTTTGCCGTCAGCGCCCGCCCATCCATCAGCGCGGCCAGAATGTTCGCTCGGGCGGGGTCACCCAGAAGGGCAGCGATATGGCTGATTGAGGTCATGGGGCGCAGTATACGATGAGGCGCGCAGTCCGCGGCAACGAACGGTTCGGCGGCCGCCGAAGGATCAGTCCCGGCGCCTGATCAAGACGCAACGAAAGCGATGCCGAGACATACTCGTGCCTGCCGCCAACCTGACCTTGGAACTCCGGTGTCAGCGCGACATAGACGATGATCTGGCGCATATCGGAGGATCACGAGCGCGAGCCCCGCCTGACGTTCGGCCGCGTTCCAATGCGCGGACCAAAGCAAAACGGTGCTGCCTGAAGAAACAGGTGGTACCCGACTGCCTGGCCATCAAGGGCCGTGAAACCATACCGCGCGAATGGGCGGGTCGGCAGATACGCATCGCCGCCGGTCGGGCCACGGCGCATGCGCGGGGCTCCAAAGTCTGAGGGCAGGCCCCGGCCAAACCGCAGCGTCGCACCTTGGCAGGATGTAGACGCGGACGTCCCCGGCTACGCCGCCGACGGCAGAACATCGCTTCCAGGCCGCCAATCGAACCGATCGGCAGCCACCACGTGCGCGCGGCTTGCAGCTCGCCGGGCGGTGGTCTGATGCGAACACAAGAGCTGCTTCCGCAAGTTACATGCTAGATCGCAACATATTGAATTGCTGCATATTCTGTTATGATTTACATGTATCCATGTCGAAATGAAAACCGCTCGACGGCGTGTAGGGGTTTTTGCCGCTGGATTTCGCGTTATGCTCTCCGCAATCAAAGCGACAGTCACCTCGAGGTGGTGACGCCTTTTTCGGGAATGCAAGGACCGCCGGCTGTCAGCTGATGGTGTGTTCGGTCGGCACGGTCTGTTCGTCAACGCTGATCCTGCCCCACGTCCAAGAAAGCCGGGATGGGACGTTGAGCGGCCGTAACCCAACGCCGCGACGATCCTGCGAAAATGCGTCGTTATGGCGGCGCTACCGTCCGCTCCAGCCGGCGTGACAAGGGCAATGTCGAGGTGGCCGGGATTACGCGTCAGGCATCTTCCTATGCCGCAAGTTGCTCCACTGTCATCCGATCTCCGGCAATCGTCGTCCGGCGCATGTCGCGGACCTGCGACTTATCGAACCGCCGGACTCGGTGCATCGTCGTCCGGTTGTCCCACATTACCAGGTCGAACGGACGCCATCTGTGCGCATACGTGAAGTGGGGCTGCGTTGCGAATTCCGTCAGATCACGAATGAACGCCCGAGCCTCCGGCATCGGCCACCCGACAATCGTTCCGATATGCGACGACAAGTAGATCGACTTGCGTCCCGTCACCGGGTGCGTCCGCACCAGGCGCTGCCGCACCGGTGTGAACATTTTCTTTTCATCGTCCGACAGTTCGGTGAATCCCAACGTCCCACGGGAATAGAGCAGCGAGTGCTCGCAGACCAGGTCCTCAATCTCAGCTTTTGTCTTCGAATCCAACCCATCATACGCCGCGCGCATGTCGGCAAATTCCGTGTTCCCGCCACGGCTTACCACCGTCCGCGCCGACAGCAACGAATACTTCGCCGGCACCGCCCGGAACGAGCTATCCGAGTGCCACAATTGGTTCCCAAGATTGAACAACCGCCGCCGGTCATCCCGCGCCAGCGGTTTGTGGTCGACGCCCAGGTTGGAGACATCCGCCATGTCCGTCGCCAGCCGCTGCTGACCCGGCTTCGTGAGGTTGCCGCCGTTCGTTGGCTCGAGCGGCCCGAAGTTGAGGCTGAACGCCTTTTGCTGCTCATCGGTGAAGCGCTGATCGTGGTAAATCAATACCGCGTAACGATCCATTCCGGCTTCCACCGCTGCCACCTGCGCCTGGGTCAGCGTTTGCGTGATGTCGATCCCGGATACTTCTCCGATGAAACCCGGCGTGAGCCCGGTGACGCTGATGCTCATAGTTCCTCTCCCTGTTCCGCCGCCAACGCAGGCGCCCGTCCAATCTACGCCGCCTGAAGCTGTGGCGCGGTCATGCCATCGCCACGGATCGTCGAACGCCGCATGTCGCGTATTTCGCGCAGGTCGTCGTATCGCCGCGCACGGTGCAACGTCGTCCGATTGTCCCAGATGACCAGATCCCACGGCCGCCAGACATGAGCGTGGACGAACGCTCGCTGCGTTGCATGCTCCGTCAGGTCGCGGATGAACGCCCGCGCCTCCGGCATCGGCCAGCCGACGATCGCCCCAATATGCGCCGACAGATAAAGAGATTTCCGCCCCGTCACCGGATGCGTTCGCACCAAACGGTGCCGCACCGGGCGCAGCTTATCCTGGTTCTCCGGTCCGTAAGCCTCCTTCGGGAAGCCGATCAACTCACGCGAATAGGCATTGGAGTGTTCGGTTACCAGGTCCTCGACCTCCAGCTTGGTCGCCGCGTCCAGCCCATCATAAGCCGCCCGCATATCGGCAAACTCGGTGTTGCCGCCGCTGTTCGGCACCACCCGCGCCGACAACAGGGAATACTTTGCCGGCACCGCGCGGAACGAGGCGTCGGAGTGCCACAGCCGATTGCCCAGGGAGCCTAGCCGTACCCGGTCCTCGGCGTCCCGCAGGCGGTTTTGACGATCCAGGTTTGAAATATCGGCCAGTTCGATCGTCAGCCGCCTCTCCTCCGGCTTAGCCATTTCGCCGCCCGAAGAGATTTCCAGTTCGCCAAAACGCCGGCTGAACGCAAGCTGGCTTTGGTCATCAAAGTGCTGATCGTGAAAGACCAGCACGGCGAACCGGTCCATCCCGGCTTCGATCGCCGCCACCTGCGAATCCGTCAGCGCACGCGTCAGGTCGATGCCGCTAACCTCGCCGCCGAAGTCTCCGCTCGCGTTCCGGGTCAGGGGGGTGATGTCCACGACGTCGTCTCCCATACTGCTACTGGCCAGTATACCAGCGAACCACAAAAGGTTGCCAATCCCCGCCAAGGGGGCGCAGTGTCAAATAAAAAGGGAGGATGGCGCGATGCGTTGGCTCGTTGCCTTTGCCGCCTTATTTTGCGGCACCACCGCAATGGCTGAAGTCACGGAAGTGCGCTTCGGCCAGCAGTACAGTATGGGCTACCTCCAGTTCAATGTGATGAAGCACGGCCAACTGCTGGAAGCCTCTGCCGCCGCGCGCGGAATTCTGCACCTCAAGGTCACCTGGGTGACAATCAGCGGCGCGGACCTATCCGTTGACGCGTTGGTGGCGGGAACAGTCGATGTCGCCGCCGGCGGGATGCCGGGCCTGCTGACGGCCTGGGACCGGACACAGGGGACGCCGCGTGAGATCCGCGGCGTGGCGGCAATGGCCCGGGAACCATTACTTCTGAATACCCGCAATCCGGCGATTTACACTCTTCGGGACTTCACCGATGCCGACCGCATCGCCGTGCCCTCGCGAATGATATCGGCTCAGGCTGTCTTGCTGGAAATGGCGGCGGCAAAGGAATGGGGGGAGGCATCGTTCGACCGTCTCGATGTCCTGACGTTTTCACTTTCTCCTCCCCAAGCGACCGCCGGACTTCTGGGGCATCGGCCGGATTTCGACGCTGCTTTCACGGTACCGCCCTATGAGTTCATCCAACTGGCTGATCCAGCGATACACACTGTTCTGAGTTCGGCGGATGTGGTTGGCAACGCAACGAGCAGCGTGGCCTTCACGACCAAGCAGTTCCATGACAAAAACCCGCTGATCTATCTGGCGATCCTTGACGCGCTGCGTGAGGCAACCGACTTCGTGGTGCAGCACCCGGAACAGGCAGCGGCCTACTTCGCGGAGGACTCGAAAACGTCTGTCAGCATCGATCTGATGGTGAAGCTGCTGGCCGACCGGCGGTTCAGATATGACCTTACGCCAAAGAATACACAGATGTGGTCAATCTTCATGCAGAAGATCGGGCGTATTCATCACCGTCCTGAGACCTGGAAAGACCTGTTCTGGCCCGAAATTCATGATCTGGACGGCAGCTGAACGCGTCGGCCGCGGCTTGGGCTACGACGTCTGCAAATCCGCCTCGAAACGATCGCGCCACCGTTCCAGGCTGTTTGCACGCATGACTGTCAGCATCGCCTGATGCCGTTCCTGCCGCTCCTCCACCGGCATCGACAGTGCTCGGTCCATCGCCGCGGCCATGCCAGCCTCATCGTAAGGATTGACCAGCAGGGCGGCATCCAGTTCGCGGGCCGCGCCGGCAAACTCCGACAGGATCAGCACGCCGGGCTCCTCCGGGTCCTGCGCTGCCACGTATTCCTTGGCCACCAGGTTCATTCCGTCCCGTAGCGGAGTCACCAGGCACGCCTGAGCCTCGGCATACAGCGGCATCAGAACATTCCGGGGAAAGCTGCGGTTCAGATACCGCAGCGGCACCCAGTCCACCTCGGCAAACCGCCCATTGATCCGCCCCGCCTCACCCTCCAGCTCGCGCCGGATCCGCTGATACGTCTCGATATCCGACCGTGACGGTGGCGCGATCTGCATGAACGTCACCATTCCATGCTGCGCCGGAAAATCCGCGAGAAACCTTTCGAAAGCGGCAAACCGCTGACGCAGCCCCTTGGAGTAGTCCAGGCGGTCGACGCTCAGGATCAGCCGCTCCAGCAGGTTGGCACGCATCCGGGTGGCTTGGCGGCGATTGATCGGGGTTTCTGCCTGCGCCCGCACCTCCTCCACATGCACGCCGATCGGATACACCCCGGTCCGCACCGTTCGCCCGAACACGCGCAACGCGCCATCCATGGCGGTGCCATCGGTCTGCCGCAGCACATAGTCGACGAATCCAGCGCGATCGATCTCGGTCTGGAAACCGATCAGGTCATACGCGCACATCGAACGGATCAGCTCCGCATGCGACGGCACCGTCATGAACACACCGGGGGCAGGGAAGGGAGTATGGAGGAAAAGCCCGATGCGGTTGCCCACGCCCAGCACCCGCAACGAATCCGCCAGGCACAGCAGATGATAATCGTGCGCCCAGATCAGGTCGTCGGGCCGGATCAGCGGCGCCAGCGACCGCGCGAACAGCTCGTTGACGCGCCGATAGCCGGCAAACTCCTCCCACTCGAAGCGTCCAAGGCCGATCTGGTAGTGCAACGCTGGCCAGAGAGTGCCGTTGGCGAAGCCGCGGTAAAACTCGTCGTAGTCACGTCGCGACAGATCGATGGTGAACAACGTGATCGGTCCGACGGTCCGCTCCGGCTTGGGCTCGCTGGTTTCCACCACCTCGCCACTCCAGCCGAACCAGAGGCCCCCCTTTTGCCGCAGCGCGTCCAGCACCCCGGCGGCAAGCCCGCCAGCGGTGGCCTCACCTTCCTGGATCGGGGCGACGCGGTTCGAAACGACGACAAGGCGCGACATGGCAGACGTTGCTCCGGCAGCGCATCACGGCGGACGCCATGAGTTTTCGTGACCCTAGACCGGAATGAGCAGAACGGCATCCAGGCTGCAACCAGTGGCCAGCGCGCGATGACCCGTTACCGGATACAGTGTCGCATACGCCCGAGTTGCTCCTGACGTCCACGACCGCGCCGGTCGGGGCGAACGCCGATGCAACGTGATCCGCGGAGTCCGCATGAGCCTGTCGCAGCCCGATCTCCTGACCGACGCACCGGTATCGTTACGTCGCACTGACCCGCCGGAGCCTGAGCGCCGCGCCATCCATGTCTCCGGCTATGACCGCAGGGGTCAGGACTTCTATGCAACACCGTCCTGGGTCACCGAGGCGCTGTTGCGCCATGTTCGGCTGCGAGGCCCGATCTGGGAACCGTGTTGCGGCGACGGCGCGATGGCCACGGTAATGGCATCGCATGGCATCATGGTGGTCGCGACTGACATCGCCGAACGCGGCTTCGGCATCGCCGGTGTCGATTTCATGGAATGCCGCACGGTCCCGGGAAACTGCCGGACGATCGTCACCAATCCGCCCTATGGCGACTCCGGATCGCACGGGGCGCAGTCGAAATCACCCGCCGCGATGCTGAAATTCCTCCGCCACGCCCTGACATTGACCGAATCCGTGCAGGGGCAGTTGGCGTTGCTGGTGCGGCTGCAGTGGGTCGCCGGCAAACGGGCCGCGGACATGATGTCGGCGGGGCCGTTCTCGGCTATGGTGGTCCTGACGAAACGGATTCAGTGGTTCGACATGGGTGAGCGCACCAATACGGCGCAACATCACCATGCTTGGGTTGTCTTCGATCATCGCCATCCGAAGGGCCAGCCGCCGGCGCTGCTGTTCGCCTGAACCGTTTGGCGCGCGAACGACCCTTCCGCCAGTGTCAACCGCGGCGAAACGCACTCGTCATTCCCTGATCGCGCCACCGAACCTGCCCTGCAACGACGTTGCGGGCTAGGCGCCTGGCATCCAGTCCAGGAGGACGCGTGTCCACGCTACCGATCGTTGCCGGCAAGAACCCCGACGCGCCGTCCGTGTTCACCGCAGCCACCCTGCTGCGGGAGGCGCGCAGGCAGAAATCGCTACCGCCGGTCGAGATGCCCCCGGTTCGCGTGCTCGATCCGGATGGTGACCTGGTTCGGACTCTGCGGCGCGACGGGCGGGCGCGACCGTTCCAAGCCTGGCCCTGCTGTCACACCGAACCCGATACCTTCCCGCTGGCGGGCCAGACGGTGGGCATTGTCGGCTGCGCCGTCGGCGCCCCGTTCGCAGTGCTGATTGCGGAACAACTGCTTGCCGCGGGCTGCCGCCTGCCGATCAGCCTGTCGTCTGCCGGCCAGATCGTCGCCGCCGGACCGCCGCTCTATTCGTCATGACTGATCGTGCCCTGCGAGACGAAGGCGCCAGCTCATTATTCCGCCCCCGCATCCTTTGACGAGGTCGATCCGGCATGTGTTGCGGCGGCGTCGCAAGCGCTCGCCGCGGACGGAATCCTGGCCTACGTCGGCGCAAGCTTGACAACCGACGCGCCGTTCCGGGAAACCGCCGATGCCATCCAGGCGTCCCGCGACCGCAATATCCTGGCCGTGGAGATGGAGGCCGCCGCGTTTTACACCTTCGCCCGCGCCCAGGCCTCGGCGGTGCTGTGTCTGGCGCACCTGACCAACACCATGGGACAAGCCGGCGACGACTTCGAAAAGGGCGCGGGCGATGGCGCAGCGGACGCGTTGCGCATCCGGGACGTGATTATCCGAGGCCTCGCCGGCGCGGATGGGACCGTTGTCTAGGCAATTTTCCCGGCCTCCCCATAGGCGGGGCCCATCAGCTTCAGTCGTATCGGGTGCATCCCGTCCTTCGGCTGCAAAGTGTAGAATACTGTTGGGCGCCCGGTACCCCGAACCGTGTGACTACCGGCCAGAAATGCAAAAACGCTCCGGTCCGCCGACATAGGATCCACCGGCAGGGGGAAGTTCCAGTGATGCGGCGCCAGCGGGCACGCGACTTTGTTGATCATCAGGCAACTCGGATCGACGAAACCCCCGAAGCGTTCCTTGAACAGGCCTTGGCCGGGTCCGACCGATTCCCACACGTCGACACAAACCGGCCGCCGCGTTTCAGGGTGCACGAACCATCGCAACGAGAACGCCCAGTCCGCAGCATCGATCGCGCCGCGGAGTTGCGTCAGATGGTTCGGATCCCACCAGTTGTCGTCATCCAGATAGGCGACATACGGCGAATTCGCGAGGTAGGTCAGCATCGCCCGCAATGCTCCGCCGTCACCGGGCGCCATCAACCCGCCGTTCCGGACCGAGGTCGAATAGCCCGGCCAGAATACCTGCACCGCACAGTGTGACGGCCGTTGCGCACACGCAGCATCGATGACTGCCAGATCCCCGCGGGGAACGTCGATCCCGACGAGCACATGAATGCGCCCTGCAAACCGTTGCGCAAAGATGCTCTCCAGCGCCTGCCGGAGATATGGGCGGAGGATGGTCGGGATGACGACGGCCGCGTCCATCGGCTGCTGCAGATCGCCGTCGGCGTAGGTCCGCAGGAACCCCTGCATCGCTGTCAGCCTCCCGCCCGTGGGATCAACCTGACCCAGGTAATCAGCGCCAGAAACTGCGGCGGCCGCGTTGAGTTCAGATAGACGACGTCGTCAGCGCTCACCCCCGACAGACGTTTCAGATCGTCCACCGTGGCCCGCATCGAACTGTCGAAGCAATTCAGCCACCCCGCCACCGGATCGCCATCGCTCTGCCAGTACATATAGGCTCGGAACAGCGGCGGCGCGCCGGGTTCCGCCTTCAGGTCCGGGATGATCGTGTCATGCGACAACACCACGACGTCCAGACCGCGGTTTTGTATCTCCGCGCGGATCGTCCGGCAGGAATTGGCGTGATGACCCAGATTGTCGCGCAATCCGGGGTCGGCGTAGATCACCCGCATGAGGCCCGATCCGTCTCGCGCCCGCGATGTGGAATGCGTTTCATGCACCCAGGATCGGTTCAAGCTGGGAACGCTGCGCCAGCAGCCAGCGGTGGATGTCACCCAGGATCGTTCCGATACCCCGCTTCGGGCGCCAGCCGCAGGCCTGCGTCACCTGATGGCAGTCGCTGACGTACCATGGAATGTCGGCCGGCCGTGTTTCCGGATCGGGGCCGATGTCCAGCATCCGCCCGGTCAACTCCACGCAGTGGTCCGTCATTTCCCGCAGCGAAACACTGCCATCGAGGCCGCCGCCGGCGTTCCGGACCGTGCCGTTATGGCGGGAGAAGTCGGCGACCTGCATCTGGATCAGGTCGGACAGATCGTCCGCATGGAGGATGTCGCGGACCTGCGCGAGCGTGGACCCGATGAACCCCGCCCCGCCGGTGACCAGGACCCGCGTCATTCGGCGCCGAAACGGTCGGTGACCCCGGCATGAATGTCAGCCATCAAGGTCTTGATGTCGTAGCGATACCGCCATTCCGGATACGCCGCCTGGAATTTGCTGACATCGCTTATCCACCACATGTGGTCACCGATCCGTTTTTCCTCGCCATAGACATAGGTCATCGGCTGGCCGGTCGGTTCTTCAGCCATGCTGTTGGCTTCCAGCACCGAACAGTTCGAATGCCGGCCGCCCCCCAGGTTGAACACCGCACCGGCGGTGGGTCGGCGCAAGAACGCCTCCACTACATCACGGACATGAATATCGTCGCGCACCTGCTTGCCCTTGTAGCCGAACACCGTATAGGATGGATCGGTCACCGCGCAGCGCATCAGATACGTCAGAAATCCATGCAGCGGCGCCTCCGAGTGACCCGGGCCGGTCAGGCAGCCTTCCCGGAAGCACGCGGTGCGCGTGCCGAAATAGGGGCCATATCCCTCAACGAGCACGTCCGCCGCCGTCTTGGAGGCGCCGAACAGGCTGTGCAGCGTCCGATCGATCGCCAAATCCTCCGGAAAGCCATGCTCCGCCCATTCGTGGTCGGGAGAGAGTTCCCAGAGCGTCTCCCGTTCGACCAGAGGCAGGTGGTTGGGCCGGTCCCCATAAACTTTGTTGGTGCTGACGAAAATGAACACGGCATCCGGTGCGTGGCCGCGGGTTGCCTCCAGCAGGGTCAGGGTGCCGTTGGCGTTGACCGTGAAGTCGGTGACCGGATCGCGCACCGCCCAGTCATGGGACGGTTGCGCAGCGCAATGGACGATCGCCGCGATGTCGCGCCCATAGTCGCGAAAGATCGCCTGAATCGCATCCGCATCCCGAATGTCGACCACGTGATGCCGGTCGTTGGGCTGTTCTGCCAGCAGTTCGACCTGCCAGCGCGTGCTAGCTTCGGGCCCAAAAAAATGCTCTCGCATATTGTTGTCGATGCCGATGACGGTCAGCCCACGTTCCGGGAATAAACGGACAATAGCAATGGACACGGGTCGTTATCGTCCTTGTTCGGCAATATGGTTCTTGCCATACCAAACTTTCGGCCATCGTTGCTACGCTGCCGGTGGTCGGGCCGCCGCTTCATCGTTGCAATGCCACAGCGTATCGCGAACAATGCATGCAAGGCGTTTGGCAGGAAAAGAAAGATGGTAGCGTTCCACGTGGGGATGTGCGCGCACAACGGCTCCACCGCAGGCGACGACTTCGCCACAACCTCAGTGACCGATCGGTTCCAGGTGCTCAAGCAATGCATCCTGAATGTCTTCGGCTACATGACCAACACGGCCGATCTTTACTGCTTTATTGCACCCGAATTCTTCTTCGGTAACGTCGCCTTGCCAAAATCAGACTATAAGACGTTGAAGACGTTATGCGGCGGATTGTTCTCGGCGCAAAACCTGATCCTCGTGCCTGGATCGATGGTGACATATTCCGGCAGCAAGCTGCCAGGAAAAGGCACCCGTTACGCCAATCGCGTTCCGGTCTTCTATGGCGGCCAATTGCTGAATTACGAGAAGCACGTCGAAGCCGGGGAAGCCGGCGCCGGCGGAATCGGCACGTTTCGCAACGGCACCCACGATGGCGACTTCCGGGTCCAATTCGGCGCAAGCAACTACCGATTCGCGGTGGAGGTCTGCGGCGAGCACGCCGCCGGATTCGCGGCGAATGCCGGCTACGCTGCCGTCGACGTTCACATCATCACCGCCAACACGGTCGGGTTCGACCCGGCGAACGCGATCGGCACGCGCTACAATCTTGTCTGTAACGCCACCGGCACGAAGGTCGTGCACCGTGAGAAGGTTGGAGTCTTCGCGACCTGTGCTGTCTATGACGCGGCCACAGGACAGGCCGTCACGCCCGATTTAAATTCCCGCAATGAGCTTTTCCGTTGGGATCTGGTGCTCTAGCCCCTGCATCGCCTAGGGGCGCCCAACGGTGCGGTGTCAGACCTCCCGGTCGTCGAACAGATAGGTCTGAAAGCTTGATGTATCCGGCGCGAATTCCGCGCGATCAGCCGCCCAGCGCTGTCCGGCTTCACTGGCAAAGCGCTACGAATGGCCGCCATGTCATCGAAATGCAGTATGGCGATCATATAGGCGTCCGACAGGCCGAACGGCGACCCAAACGGTCCCTCGCTCACTTCGTATTTTCGAAGCCCTGGAGGCGTCTTCGCAAGAGGCAAATGTTTTTCAAAATAGTTTCGGCGGAACGCCTCCGGGTCCTTCGGCGCCCTATAGACAACGATCATCCGAGCCATCTTGTTTCTCCAGGCTGGAAGTCAGTGCATGAGGTCGCGGCTGAATTTGTTGAGAGCGCTGTTCCAGCCCCGGCCGTGGTCTTTCCGGTTCGAGAGGCTCCGCAATTCCTCCTGCCGCAACATCAATTCCGTCTTATCCGCAAAGAGCCTAACGTCAGCAGACTCCCCCGCAACGGGTCGTGGTCCCAGCTCCAAGTTAAAAATGAACACGTTTTGCCCTTGAGACGTTCAATGTCGACCTTTCTGAAATCCGCCGCCACCGGCAGAATGACGAGGCCACTCAACCGTGCCCGAGGTTCCCTTGACCAACCTGTTCGATCTGACCGGCCGCATCGCCTTGGTGACTGGCAGCGCCCAGGGGATGGGGCGTGCCATGGCGACCGCGCTTGCCGAAGCCGGCGCCGATCTCGTCCTGCTGGACCGCAACCGGACCGGACTCGAGGCAACGGCCCACAAGATCCAGGGTCTGGGCCGCCGAGCGCTGGCGATCGCAGGCGACGTGACCGACACCGGCCACATCGACCGGGTGTTCGACGCCGTTGACCGCGAATTCGGAAGGGTCGACATCCTGGGCAACGTGGCGGGGGAGGCCAGGACCGGATCGGCCGAATCCGTGACGCTGGACGACATTCGCGTCACCTTCCACAACCTTGTCATCAGCCGTTACTACACCTGTCAGCAGGCTGGCCGCCGCATGCTGGCACGCGGCAAGGGCAGCATCATCAGCATCGGCTCCATTGCCGGTGTCTCCTCGCTCGGCCGCGCCCAATCGGTCTACGGTATGGCGATGGCGGCGGTGATCCAGATGACCCGCGAACTCAGCACCGAGTGGGCCGGACGCGGCGTGCGCGTGAACTGCATCCTCCCGGCTCAGGTCCTCGGCGCGAACGGCCTCGGCCCAAGAATGGAGGCCGATCCATGGCTGCGAGACACCTTCCTGCACGGCATTCCGGCCGGGCGTCTCGGCACGCCCGATGACATCAGGGGCCTGTCCGTTCTGCTGGCATCCGATGCGGCCGACTGGATCACCGGCGCGATCATCCCGATGGACGGCGGCAACCTTGCCATGAACAGCGGCGGCGGGCTTCTCGGCGCAATAGTGGCGAAACATCGGTCGAAACGTGATGAGGGCGGGTAGCGGTCGCCCGGATTGGGCATCCCTGTTCGCCGCACCATAATCTCTCAATGTCCTCCACCACCGACCGCCTCCCCCGCCCGCCGGCGCTTGTGTTCGGCGCCAGCGGCTACATCGGCTCTCATCTCGTCCCAAGTCTCGTCGCGGCCGGAGTCCCCGTCCGCGCGGCTGCCCGCAACCTCGACGCAATGCAACCGCAACCCTGGAGCAACATCGAACGGATTGCCGCCGATGCCCTCCAGCCATGGACGCTGCCGCCAGTCCTCGCCGGCATCGAGGTCGCTTATTACCTCGTCCACTCCATGGCCGCTGGCCGGGATTTTGGACAACTCGACGTCACGGCCGCAGGAAACTTCGCTGATGCCGCCGCTGCTGCCGGAGTCCGCCGTATCGTCTACCTCGGCGGCCTGATCCCCCATGACGCAAGCTCCGAACACCTGCTGTCGCGCCGCGACACAGGCGCGCGCCTGCGCGCCGGCCCGGTCCCGGTCACCGAATTGCGCGCCGGCATTGTCGTCGGACCGGGATCGGCGGCGTTCGAGGTGATCCGCGATCTCGTCAACGCGTTGCCGTGGATGATCACCCCCAAATGGGTGCGGTCGCGATCCTCGCCCATCGCCCTGGATAACCTGCTGCACTACCTGCTGCGCGTTCCCGACATCGCCGAGACAGCCGGTGCTGTCCTCGATGCCGCCGGCCCGGACTACCTCAGCTACGAGGACATGATGCGCATCTTTGGGGCCGTTGTCGGCAAGCGCCCGCGCATCCTGCCGGTTCCTGTCCTGACGCCGACGTTCTCATCCTACTGGTTGGGCCTGATCACCTCGGTTCCCACGCCGGTCGCCCGCGCCTTGATCGGCGGCCTCGGCCATGACATCCCGGCCGACGATAATGAACTCCGGCGTCTCGTCCCACAACCGCTCTTGACCTTCCGCCAGGCTGTCGTTGCCGCGCTGGAGGCCGAACGGCGTATTATCCCCGCCGCCCGCTGGACCCAAGGAGCCATGATGTATCGCGACAACCGCCAGGACTATGCTTTCTACGCCAAGAAGGCAGGGGCCAGCGCAGTCACCACCGCCCCCCCGCGTGCGCTGTGGCAGGTGATCTCGGCGGTCGGTGGCAACACAGGCTATTACTACGGCGGTATCCTCTGGGACCTGCGCGCCGCAATGGACAAACTCGTCGGCGGTCCGGGACTCGGCCACGGACGCGCCCATCCAACCGAACTCCGGGTCGGCGACCACATCAACTCCTGGACAGTGCTGGCGCTGGAACCGGATCGCCGCCTCACGCTCAACTTCGGCATGCGCGCACCCGGGGCGGGCGTGCTTGAGTTCGCCATCGAACCCGGCCAAAACGGACGTGTGCGGCTTTCGATCACGGCGTACTGGCACCCGCACGGCGTCTGGGGCCTGTCGGTACTGGTTCGCCATGATGCCGGCGCATGTATTCATTTTCCGCGGGATGGTCGCCGAGGTCATCCGCCGCGCCGAAGCAATCGAGCAACAGTCCAGCCACCGCACCGCCGGCTATACGGAGCAGAAGGCCTAACCGCTTCGGCGGACCATTCAGCTGACTGGCATGCTGGCAAGTGGATCCTGCTTTACCTGAACCGCGGACCGACCTATCACACCGCCCACGTTGGGGCGTCGCCAAGCGGTAAGGCAACGGATTTTGATTCCGTCATTCGGAGGTTCGATCCCTCCCGCCCCAGCCACCTGAATTTGCCCTGAAAATTCAACAATTTACGGGCGCCGCGCGTGGCTCTGTGTAGCACCTCTGTGTAGCAGTTTGGGTGCCTCGTGGAACATGTGCAACGGCGCGGCGGGCGCTACTTCTGGCGGGCACGAGTTCCCGCCGACCTCGTCCCAATTTTAGGACTGCACGAGATCGTCAATGGGGGGCTCAATGTTGAGGCAATGCGCAGGTTGAGGTATCGTCATCATCTTAGCGGGTTGAGGCGCAAAACAGAAGCATGAGCGGGCGATCAGGAGCCGGTGCATCGGTGTCATCAGGCGCTGATTATCAGGCACGTGTTGCTGCTTATGCAATCGCAAGCGCTCTCGTTGGGATTGACATGGTAGCGTTCGACGACTTGCGCGCAGCCGCAGTCGGGCACGAGGTTCGTGAGCATGTCGACGATCTACTCATTCATACCACCCGCGGTATCGACATTTACGTGCAGGCTAAGCGTCAACTCACTTGGTCATTGAGTCCGACTGCTGATTTCGGATCCACCATCGCGCAGTTCGCGCGACAGCACGCTAGCGGACGTATTGGTCGATACGCCCTGGCGACGACCTCCGCCTCATCCCGTCGAATTACAGCCGAGTTGTCGGCTACGTTGTTAGCCTTCCGCAGCGGGCCACCAGAGAGTTTCTTCCGAGATCAACCCGTGTCGCTGACTTCCCTAATTCGCGATCTTCGAACAGCGATTTCAGAATTTGCGCCGACCCTTCCGTCTGATCAGATAGATGAGTTGCTGAGGTGTATGCGCGTTGCGCGTCTCGATCTCGACAACGGTGAGCCGATCCAACAGGCACTCCGCATGGGTCTAGCTACTGTGGGCTATTTCCCCGACGCGCTGATTTGGCCTAAGCTCGTGGCCGTGTGTTTGGACGCTGGCCGACGACGCCTCACCCTGCGGGTCTCGGATATCCGCCAGTCACTCGGCGACAATGTGAGTCCCGATCCAGGATTATCGCCGGATGGAAAGATACATTCCGGTATTGCGTTCCTAGCTGGGCAGGAACGACTCATGTGCGGTGTGGACTGGCTGCTCGGCCGGTTCGACGAGTTTCCCAATCGGGCAATAACTCAGCTACGCCGCTATGACAAGGCATGCGCTGAGCGGACGGTCTATCTTCCAGACGGTAAGGCTCGGTTTTTCGGCGATATGCTTTTCTCAATATTCGCCCGCACGTCCTCTTATACTGGCATGTTGCGTATACTCGACCGCCACCATGACGTTTTCGCAGATGAAGAGATTAAGGAATTTCCAGCTAATCTTTTAGAGGATCCAGATGAGTCACTGTGTGCTCTGCGCCAGGAAGAGCGGTTGCAGAGATTGCTTATCGAGAATCCCAGCCCTCGGAACTGTATGAGATGCGGACTGCCCGTCACCCATGCCCGAGCCGACATGGTGGAACTCTGGCCAACAAACGAACATGCCTGCGAGGTCGGTCTTGTCCATGATCGCTGTCGGTTTGCGCTCGATCGCATATTAGGCGAGGCCCGGCTTCCCTTCTACGAAGAACATCCTGAACTCGAAGGTTTTGATATTTACGCTTGGATTGAGTCTGCAAGCCCAAGGCGGACAAACGGGTCTAGCGGGAGTTGCGCGGATAGGACGGCTCGATGCGTTCTGGATTTGGTCAGGGCGGACGTTCAAATCTTCCCGAAGCAATGGCGCCTATGTAATAGCGCTCGAGCTTGAGGGGGGCGGCGAAGATTTGTGATTGAGCGCGGGACACTCCAACGCTACACACGGGCGGCAGCAAATTCGCTAGCACGGACATTAAATCACCAATCGCCTCACGAGATGGCCGACCCCTTCTGTGTAATTCCAGGGACGGGACACTGCGGCGACCGCTCGGCGCTTTTGTCGATGTATGGGCTAGCGGCTGATATTCGAGTGGTTCGCAAGCATCGTGTAACGCCCTATACAAAAGCAATCGGGGCCCGATACCCCGCCCCGCCACCCTATTATGCCCCCCTTACTTTTGTGTCACTTAGGGAGAGCGACGAGATTTTTATTATAGGGGACGCCGCAGTAATCCTCAGCGATCCGCTGTTGTTTGCTAGGTATCTTGAGAACTGGACCGAAGTAGGCCTTACGCTGCCCGCCCTGGAACTGACGCCGCTTTTGACAGACGATAATGTGGATGCCTTTATGGCCCAAGTCGATGACCAAGGCATCGGCGCGCTGGTCAATCCTGTATTCAGGTTTGATGACCGATTACACTTGGTTTCGGGGACACGCTTAGTATCTCAGGAAAGATTTATTGCGTCACGCCAGTGATTATTCTGTCAACAAGCCTCGATAGACCGCGCAGGGCGGCCAAACAAGAGGTGCCTAGAAGGAAGCGTTCAGCTCGATATCGGAAGTGCCGACGGTTACAACGGTGATAATGTACTGCCCCTGGGGACTGGGTATCTCGACCGAATAGAAACCAGGCGCCCTCCGAACATTCCGCAGGTTGGTCATGGAAATGCCGCCTACCGGCGTAGACACAACATTAACGTCCCGTATTCCGGGCGCTTGAATCTGAAGAGTGAGGAGGCCAGGCGTGATCGGCGACGCGACGCTGCCCGTGATGGTGATCTCGTGCCTGCCATCAGGATTCACTCGTTCCGTTTTGTTGAGAATCCTGAATTCTGGCTGCAATGGTGGATTGATCGTGACCACGCGCGCTGTGATGCCGCCGATCTGCCCGACCGACACGACGTTGTCGCCGCCAGTTATGGCGACCTGAGGAGCGGCCGGAGGTTGCGCTTCCGCGTTCGGGAAGGCGAACCAGATAAGTCCGGCGGTCAGAATGACATCAGCAAAAATGGAGCCAACGAGCGTTAGTCGCTGCCTAACGGTCCACCTCGCCATGCGTCGGTTCCATATATAGATCGCCGCGCATCCCCAAACGCCCGCGACTGCGAATAGAAGGCATGCGGCCAAGCGCCCCCAATATGTCGGCGCAAACATCAGCGCGCCGCCAATGCCGACCAGCAAAGCGATGCCCCAGCCCGTGACTTGAAAACCCTCACCCATTCAACGGCAACAGCCCCTGGTGACAGAAACCTGGAGAGAACATCCAAGTTCGCATCTGTCATCAATTCGGGGCAACCGAGGATTGACGCGCACCGCCTGACTGTGTAGCAGACCAGTGCTACACATCCCACGGCGGCATCAGCTTAGGATGGCGATTTTGTGGGCAGATTCAATAGGCTGTGGCGAAAGTGGGCGTCAGGCCCCTCCCGCCCCAGCCAATGGGCCTCAGTTCGTGGACGACCGCGGGTCAAACCCCAGGAAGCCGGCATTTGGCTGCGGCGTCCCGCCGTCATTGGCAAACAGCTTCGGCGTCGCGATCGGCTTGTTCGCCACCGGGATCGGCTTGACCGGCCTTGCTCGGCGGGGCCGGGGTCTCGTCGCCGCCTTCTCCAGCGCAAGCTGCGTTGCGTTCGGTAGCGCCTTGGCTGGAGCGCTCCCGCCACCATCGTCGGCCCCACGCATGGACAGCAGCAGGAATGAGATATCGTTGCGGCCGAGGTCGACCGACAGTTCCATCGGCGTCATGCCGAGGATGTTCGTTGCATGCAGATCCGCGCCGCGAACTCAGCGCATCACGGGCGGAGCCTATGTCGCCGCGATTGATCGCGTCGAAAAGGGCGTCGTTCGGATTCATGTCAGCCACCCCCTTAGATGCCGGAACCACCGGGGCACGCGCCTTGGCACCCGGCACCGCATCGGGTGCTGCGGGTTGCGCCTGGGAATCAGGCCCGATGTGCGCGCGGTTATTTTTCTGAATCAGGTCGTTGTTGGCGCCGATCGGCGAGTTCGGGATCGATTGCGCCCACACGGTCCCGGTAACGAGGCACAAAGTGCCCACCGCCAAACCGAACCGGAGCGTGCGGAACGCCGTCTCAGCCAGGAAGGTCATGTGGGTTACCTGTCGTTGTCGAATCACCATGCGCCAAATTAGCAGTAAAATGCCGGTTTGGTCGATAGACCGAAGCCAGGCGAGCTATCTCCGCCGCGCCTTCCGACCACTGCCCCTTCACCAGGGTTTTTTCAGCCCGGCCACCGCCAATCCGAGATCGCCGGCATGTCCTTCCCAT
Organism: uncultured Pseudomonadota bacterium; assembly: GCA_963819005.1. Taxonomy (GTDB): domain Bacteria; phylum Pseudomonadota; class Alphaproteobacteria; order Acetobacterales; family Acetobacteraceae; genus Rhodopila. The sequence continues at coordinate 757,349 of CAWFUL010000012.1, read as the reverse complement.
GTCGGACAATGTATTGCTCGTGCTCGATCAGCCGGTCCCGCATCGCCTGCTTCACGTAGACCGTCTTCGAGCCCAGTCCCGCCACCCGATCGGCCACATCCGCCACCAGATGGAAGCGGTCCAGCCGGTTGCGCACCACCATGTCGAACGGCGTCGTCGTGGTGCCTTCCTCCATGAACCCCCGCACATGGAAATTCATGTGCCCATTCCGCTTGTAAACCAGCCGGTGAATCAGGCTCGGATAGCCATGAAACGCGAAAATCACCGGCGTATCGGTGGTGAACAGCGCGTCGAAGTCATCCTCCGTCAGCCCATGAGGATGCTGCGACTTCGGCTGCAAGGTCATTAGATCCACCACATTCACGACCCGCACGCGCAGGTCCGGTAGCAACTGGCGCAGCATGTCAACCGCCGCCATCACCTCCAACGTCGGCACATCGCCGCAACAGGCCATCACCACATCCGGCCTGGCGTCCTGATCGTTGCTGGCAAAGCTCCAGATGCCGATGCCCTGCGTGCAGTGCTTGATCGCCGCTTCCATGTCCAGCCACTGCGGCTCCGGCTGCTTGCCCGCCACGATCACGTTGATCCGGTCGTAACTGCGCAGGCAGTGATCGGTCACCCACAGCAGGGTGTTGGCGTCCGGCGGCAGATAAACCCGCGCGATATCGGCCTTCTTGTTCACCACATGGTCGATGAATCCAGGATCCTGATGGCTGAAGCCGTTATGGTCCTGCCGCCAGACATGCGACGTGAGCAGGTAGTTCAATGAAGCGATCGGCCGCCGCCACGCAATCGCACGCGAACTCTTCAGCCACTTGGCATGCTGGTTCACCATTGAATCGACAATGTGGATGAACGCCTCGTAGCACGACATCAGCCCGTGCCGGCCAGTCAGCAGATACCCCTCCAGCCAACCCTGGCAGGTATGCTCGCTCAGGATCTCCATCACCCGCCCATCCAGCGCCAGGTGATCGTCATACGACACCGTTTCGGCATTCCACGCCCGGTTCGTCACCTCCAGCAGCGCGGTCAGCCGGTTGGAGTTGTTCTCGTCCGGCGAAAACACCCGAAAATTCTTCGCTGCCGCGTTGCACGTCATCACATCGCGAAGGAAGTCGCCCATGATCCTGGTCGATTCGCCGTCCACCGCGCCGGGCCGGGGCACCGTGACGGCGTGGGTCGCATAATCAGGCATCAGAAGGGGCCGCCGCAGGATTCCGCCATTGGTGTGCGGATTCGCGCTCATGCGCTTGTCACCGGCCGGAGCCAGGCTGGTAATGGCCTTCATCGGCCGGCCGTCGCCGTCGAACAGCTCCTCCGGACGGTAGCTGCGCAGCCAGTCGTCCAGCAGTCCCAGATGCTCCGGCTTGTCCATCGTGAACGGCACCTGATGCGCCCGCCAGTAGCCCTCGGCGCGCTGGCCGTCGACGGTTTTCGGCCCGCTCCAGCCCTTGGGGCTGCGCAGGATGATCATCGGCCAGGTTGGCCGCGCCCGCTCCCCGCCGGCCCGGGCCGCCTTCTGGATCGCCCGGATCCTGTCGAATGCGTGGTCCATCGCCGCCGCCATCGCCTGATGCATAACGTCCGGATCCGATCCCGCCACCTCGATCGGCTCATACCCATACCCGCGCATCAGCGCGTGCAGTTCCACCTGCGGAATCCGGGCGAGGACGGTAGGGTTGGCGATCTTGTAGCCATTCAGGTGCAGGATCGGCAGCACCGCGCCATCGGCGGCCGGATTGAGGAACTTGTTGCTGTGCCAGGACGTCGCCAGCGGCCCCGTCTCCGCTTCGCCGTCCCCGACCACGCAGGCCGCGATCAGGTCAGGATTGTCGAGAACCGCGCCATACGCATGCGACAGCGAGTAGCCAAGCTCCCCGCCCTCATGGATCGAACCAGGCGTATCCGGCGCGGCATGGCTTGGGATCCCGCCCGGAAACGAGAACTGACGGAACAAGCGATGCATCCCGACCCCGTCGCGCGACACCTCGGTGTAGATCTCCGAGTAAGTGCCCTCCAGCCAAGTATTTGCGACGACGCCCGGCGCGCCATGCCCTGGCCCGGCAATGAACACAACATCCAGGTCGCGCTCGGCGATGATCCGGTTGAGATGAACGTAAAGAAAATTCAGCCCCGGCGTGGTGCCCCAATGGCCCAGGAGGCGGGGTTTGACATGCTCGATCCGCAGCGGTTCGCGCAGCAGCGGATTGTCCAACAGGTAGATCTGGCCGACCGACAGATAATTCGCTGCCCGCCACCACGCATTCATCCGCTGGACCATGTCATGGCTTAGCGCGGGTGAATCAGTCTCGGTCATGCTGGTGTCTCCGTGCGGGCGATCTCAGGCCTTAACCCGAATCCTGGGCCCTGACGCGCCTGCCGATGTGACAAGCATCGCTGAAGCGGATCAACTGTGATTGAGAAACCAGAACCCCGCGTTCAGATACGCCGCGTATACGCTCCAGGCGGCATAGGGCAGCATGAGCCATGCCGCCACGCGCCGCACCGGCAGAAAGGCGCGGATGGTCAGCGCCGTAAGGACCAGCACCGCCGCCATTACGGCCATCCCCAAACGCGGACTGTGCAGCCCGAAAAATGCCGGCACCCACAACGCGTTGGCGGCCAGTTGCCATCCCCACAGCCTGACTTGGCGGGAGGCGCCGCAGCGACGCCAGACCAGCCAGGCGGCCGTCCCGATCATGACGTAAAGCGCGGCCCACACCGGCGCGAACAGCCAGTTCGGCGGTGTCCCCGGCGGCGCGACAAGGCTGGGATACCAAAGCCGCAGCGCCGGCGCCGTCAACGAGCCGCCAACGGCCCCGACCAGCAGGCACAACCCGACGAATCCCACCAGCGCCAGCACAGACGAAACCGGCATCGAGGAGCCAGGATACGAACCCCAGTCGTTGGGACCTGATTGCTGGAAGACACCGCCCTTTCACGCTGGAAGGTGAACAGGATGTTAAGCTAGTCACTCCAAGCGCACTTCGAAAGCGCTTTGATGCACGATTTTTCGCGGCAGGGTAGATTAGCCCGGACAATCGCGGATTAGTCGCCGCCGTTTTCGCGACGCCCCTTCGTGGGACATCTGGCGCGGCCGTCGGTCTACCACCCGTTTACGCGGTGCCAGATCGCCGTCACCTCCTGTTCGCCGTCCGTCACGAAATACCGGTCATGCGCCGCCGCAGTCATGCAAACATGATTGGGCGCAATCCGCAGCTTCCCCCGACCGGCAGGTCGATCGGGTGAGCCGGATCAATCTCGATGACTCCATGCTCCTGATACGCTTTACGAACGAACGCGTTTCCGTAATCCGGCCGCCCGGCCAGATCCAACGCCAGCCCGAAACCGCAATCGCGTGGCGAATCCTGCGTGCTGCGGTCCTTCGACAACGCCAGCCCTCCGGCATCCACCAGCACCCGCCCAGGCCGCCGGCCGATCACGCTCGTCAGCACCGTGACCGCCATCGCATCGGCGCCGTGCGTTTCGATCTCTGCCTGGAACAAATCTCCGAACATGTAGACGCCCGCACGAATTTCGGTGACTCCCGCAAAGTTCTCCGCATGCCGGGCAGTCGGCGAGCTGCCGGCGGAAACGATCCCCACCGGATACCCGGCATCGCGCAGCCGCCACGCCGCCTCCGTCACCGCATTTCGCTCCATCTCCGCGATCCGCACCATGTCGCTTACGCTGCGTCCCGCGTACGAATGGCCGGCATGCGTCATCACCCCGGCCAACGCCGGCCCCAGACGCCTCGCAAGTTCCAGCAATAGATCGCTGGAAGGCGCCACGCCGCCACGCTCCTCGCCACTGTCGACCTCGATCAACGTGCGGGGTGGCGACGGGGACGCCGCGATCGCCGACGCGGTGTCCGAATCGTCGGTGATGACGATGACCTGCGCGCCGGAGGCATTCAGCTTGGCCACCTGATCCAGCTTCTGCGGCGTGATCCCCACTGCGTACAGAATGTCCACGATGCCGTGGCTGGCGAAATATTCCGCCTCGGCCAGCGTCGAGACCGTGATGCCGCCTGGTTGACCCTCTATCGCCATGCGCGCGACCTCGATCGACTTCGCCGTTTTCATATGCGGCCGCAGCGGCACGTTCAGCCGGCGCAGCGTATTGGCCATCACCAGCAGGTTGCGTTTCAGGATCGTCCGATCCAGCACCAGGCACGGGGTCGGCAGGTCATCCAGAATCATGCCGGCGGGAGTCCATTCGGCGTCATCGTCAATCGGCAGCACCGGCCTGGGCATGTGCCGCCACGGGAAGCGAGACAGGATCGGGCTTGTCAGCCCAGGCGCATCGACCTCGACGATCTGGTCATGGGAGAAGAACTCGTCGAATCCGCCACGAAAATGCCCGCGCGACTTGACGACCACCACCCGCGCTGCCGCGATGTCGAGCCCGAATGCCTCGAAAAACATCGGATCGGCGCATTGATAGCGCTGCGTCACCACGACGACGGTCAGTCCGTCCAGCTGCAGCGCTGCCGCCTTGCCCAGATCCAGCGTGTTGTTGGCATAGATCCCTCGCCGTCCGCGGATCGTTCCTTCCATTAACCTGCCCACAACAGCAGGCACGGTGAACGGCTTGGAGAACTCATCCCCGCCATCGCGATTAAACCTCGCGTCGAACACGGCGCCGGTGCCAAGCCGGTGCGCCTCGGCCGCAAGGGCCGGATCATGGATGATGCCGATCAGGCCGTCGCGCACGCCAGCTTCATGGAATGCCTGAAGAATCGCCATGGTATTCCCGCGCCCACCGCCGCCGGGATTATCGGCAACGTCGGCAAACGCCAGCGCCGGCTTGCGCCGGTCTTCGGTTCCCTTGGCCTTGCGAACTGCTTCCTCCAGGCTGGTCAATACCGGACGGAACCGGTCGCGCCGGTCCCACCCCGCAGTGGCGATCTCGTGCGCCAGTACATCAGCCGCCGCCTGGTCCGTTGCCGTCACCACCACGGTCAACCCGTTGAACGGCGTATCCGCATAGGCAAAACCGCCCATGACCGAAACATTCAGCACCCGCCCGGCGTAAGGCGCCTCGTTCATCCGCTGCTGCCCCAGGTCGATCAACTCGCCATACGGCCGGTTCGGCGCGTCCTTCCCGGTCAGCTGAGTCACCGTCGGCGGCACGATCGGCAGCCGGACACGCGCAAGATACGTCCGCGTTCCGCCGATCAGACGGCGGAGCAGGGTGGCTGCCTCCGCCCCGCGGTCGCGCATGTCCAGATGCGGATTGGTCCGATAACCAATAAAGCCGTTGACCAGGTCAACATCGGCTGCCGAGACGTTGGCATGCAGGTCGAACGTCGCCACGATAGGAACATCCGGCCCGGCGATACGACGAACGGCGGCCAGCAACGTGCCTTCGGGGTCATGATCACCTGTGGTCAGCCCGGCGCCATGCAGCACAAGGTAGACCCCGTCCAGCGTCCCGGCCGCCGACAGGTCACTCTTCCACCGCCGCATTAATTCGTCGAAAAAGCCCGCGTCGACCGGCCCGTTCGGTTCCGCCATCGCCAGCCAGGACGGCACCGGTGTCCAGGCGCCGCCCGCATCCATCGCGGCGATGAACCCGGGCAGTTCTCCCAGCATGCGCGGCGCAGGGGAGCGTGCCTCGGTCAGCAGTTCGTCTCCGCCGATCAGTGTGCGGCTTTGAAAATCCGCCTCCGTCGCCACCGGGGCAAACCGGTTGCACTCGATTGAGAAACCAAGCAGCGCGATACGAGGATTATCCGGCCCGGTCACAACGCAATCCCCAACAACTCTGCGATCCGCGGTGTCGCCTTCAACCCTGTTCCCGTCATCACCAATACCGTTGTCTGATCCGCCGTGATCGTCCCTGTCGCCAGCAACTTCTCGAACGCCGCGGCTGCCTGCGCGCATGTCGGCTCGACATAAACCCCGATCCGAGCAAGCGCGAGGGTGGCGGCGCCGATTTCCGCCTCGGTCAGGGAAACCGCGCCGCCGCGGCACTCACGTAGTGTGCCCAGAACCTCCCGCAGCCGGATAGGCTGCGAAATCGCGGTGCCCTCCGCCATCGTCGGCAGGACCTCCGTCGGCACCGCCTCATCCGAACCCGCCAGGAATGCCGCCGCGATCGGTCCGCAATTCGCCGGCTGAGCGGCAAAGATGCGCGGCATCGCCTCGATCTCGCCGGCCCGGAACAACTCGGAAAATCCGATCTCGCATCCCAGCACGTTGGATCCCGCGCCACACGGCGTGATCACATTGTCCGGTGCTCGGAATCCCAAATCCTCCCACAGCTCGTAGGCCAAGGTCTTGGTCCCCTGCAGGAAGAACGGGTGCCAGTTATGGCTTGCGTAGAAGATGTTCGCCGACCGCGCGATCGCGGCATCCGCGGTGTCCTGGCGCGTGCCGGGGATCAACTCCACCGCCGCGCCATGGGCCCGCATCTGCACGGTCTTCGCCGGACTGGTCGAGGCCGGCGCGAGAATCGTCGCCCGCATCCCGCCCGCCGCGGCATAGGCGGAAACCGCCGCGCCGCCGTTGCCGGAACTATCCTCCAGCACCTCGGTGACGCCCTGGGCGCGTAGCAGCGACAGCATCACACTGGCGCCGCGATCCTTGAAGCTGCACGTCGGATTGAACCACTCGCACTTCAGCCGTACATCCGCGCCGGCAATCCGCCGGTGAATAAGCGGCGTGCGGCCCTCTCCCAACGTGATCGGATCATCGGTCTGGAACGGAAACGCCGCCCGGTAGCGCCACAGGCTGTCCGTCGCGCCATCGATCTGCCCGCGCGTCAAACCCGCCAGCTGAGTCAGCAGCAGCGGCGCCTGGCCCGGCCCGCACCATCGCGGCGGGTCCAGCGGAAATGTCGCGCCGGAACGGGGATCGAGATAGGCGGGAGCTGAATCCATGTCTGAGTGTGCGCACAAGCCGCCGATCCCTCAAGCAGGCAAAAAACGGGGCCGGCCTGACGATCCGGGCCGGCCCGTTGGCTGATCAGTGCCTTCGGCGATCAGTCGTTGACTGAGTGAGAGTCGCTTGGCGGCGCTTCGTGCGAGTAGGACTGTGCCATGGCCGCGCTGCTGACGCTCAATGCCAACACCGCGATGGCAGCCAGGATCATGCGTTTCACTGCTTTTTCCTCCATCCGGAGGACCGCGACCGGTGCTGTCCCCCGGCACGCCCTAAATGGTGCCACCATGGTGGCCGGCCAAGGGAGCGCAACTGTCCACAGGCCGGACAGCGCGTCATGGCAGCAGCGAAAAAGCCGAGGGTTGATCCCCGCTTCCTGGGCTGTGGTACACACAACCTGCGATATTATGAGGTGCCGGCGGCCACATGGATTTGATCAGCGGATTGCACACTTTCATCCGGGTCGTCGAAACCGGCTCGTTCTCCGCCGTCGCGCGGGAATCCAACAGCAGCCAGTCCGCCGTAACCCGCCAGGTGGCGCAACTGGAGGAACACTTTGGCGTCCGCCTGCTGCACCGCACCACCCGCAAGCTCAGCCTGACCGATGACGGCCAAGACCTGCTCACGCGCGCGCGTCACCTGCTGGAAGAGGCCGAAGACCTGCAGGAGACGTTCGGCCGCCAGCGCGGCTCACCCTCTGGCCTGGTGCGGATCGGGGTTCCGGTCGGCGCGGCGATCCTGCTGGTGCCGGACTTCAGCCGGATGCTGGCGCGTTATCCCGGCTTGACGATCGAACTCGTCGTCAGCGAGCAGCAGGAGGATCTTGTTGCCGAACGCCTCGACCTTGCTCTCCGCTTTGGCCACTCGCAGGACACCTCGCTGGTATCGCGATCCATTGCAACGCTTGGGTCGTCGTTGGTCGCCGCACCTGCTTACCTGGAGCGCCATGGCGCCCCGGCGCATCCGTCAGAGCTGGTCGACCACACTTGCATCGTACAACAGTCCGGCCCCGAGAGCACAGACTGGACATTCAACGGACCGGACGGGGTGGTCAGCGTCGAAATCAGCAGTGCATTCCGGTCAAATAACAGTCTGGTCGTACGCCAGATCGCGCTGGCCGGCTATGGCATCGCGTTGCTTGGCGATCCCTTGACGGTCAACGATGTCCGTTCCTCCCGCCTGTACCGTCTCCTCCCCGACTTCCCCGCCCGGCAGCGTCCGGCCTACATCGTCTATCCATCCCGGCGTCATCTGGCGCCGCGCACGCGGGTGGTCATCGATTTCCTGGTGGAACAGTTCCGCCAGCTGGAAACCCGCCTGCGCGACGGCCGCGAATGGGGTGAAAATGAATCGAACTGGCTTGTCTAGCCCGACGTCCCGTGGCCAGGCCTTACTCGATCGGCACGAAAATGGAATGCCGCAACTTCCCGCCGATCGACTGCGACAAATGCCCCTTGCCCCGCACATCCTCCACCAGGATGACCTCGCCGGCGCCGATCTCGCGCGCCTCGCCGTCGCTTGCTGTGATCTTTACCCCGGCATCGAGGTTGATGATGTATTGCCGCCGCGGCGCCGGATGCCAGTCGAGGTCATAACTGCCCGCAGTCTCGCGGAAAATGATTCCGGTCGCCGGCAACCGAGCCGACAGCTTCGACCCATTCCGCTCCTCGACCCATTGCACCTCGATGTCCCGCCAATGAGTCTCGCCCGCATCATCGACATAGATATTATGAATACGCATTATTTTCTCCAACGTTTCCTGACAGTCATGGCCGGATCTGCATGCCCTCGGGCTTGTCCCGAAGGTGCCGGCCCTCCACGTCCCGCGTTTCCCTCAACGGTCCCCATCACTCGACCGGCACAAAGATCGAGTGCCGCATTTTATTGTTCACCGACTTCGACAGATGTCCCCGCCCAGTCGTGTCCTCCACCAGCACCACCTCACCGGCGCCGATTAGCCGGGACTCCCCGTCGCTGGCCGTCAGCTCGACACCTGCATCGAGGTTGATAATATACTGCCGCCGGGGCGCCGGATGCCACGGACGGTCATGCTCCGCCTGGGTTTGCCGGAAGATGATCCCGGTCGCCGGCAGCCGGACCGAGGTCTTCCCCTCCGGCCCCTCCTGCGCCCAGTCGATCTCGATGTCCCGCCAGTGCGACTCCCCCCGGGCATCACAATATAGGTTATGGACGCGAATACCCATCAAGCCCTCCTGACATAACCGTAGCGCAGATTGCTTGGATTGGCGCCTTCGCGCAAATACTGCTCCTTGAAGGCTGCGAAACGATCCGGCACCGGAAGTTCGGCGTGGTGCTCGTAGCAGGGGGTCCGGAACCGGTTTTCCGCAAAGATGCCACGCTTGACGGCGCCATCGGCATCGCCCAGCGGCGCGAAGCCATACTCTTCCGGCATGTCCTCGAGGATTTCCAGCCGCCGCGATTCTTCGATCTGCCACTGCGGCGTGCCGGTCCAGACGGCGTCCGTTCCCCAGATTACATGATCCGCGCCGAGGCCCTTCACAAGCGTGCCCATCAGCGCCGCTGCCGGCCGAGGCTCCGCGGTACTGCCATAGGCGAACAACAGGCCGAGGTCGCCGGAGACATTCGTAACGCCATTCTTCACGGGTATGTCAGCAAGGTTGCTGAACCATGAGCTGCGGCACCGCAAGATCGAAACAGATGCCGGCCGGACGTCCCTCGACCTTGGGTTCATCCAGGCTGCTTTCGCGCCGTTCGTCCAGCCTCCACCTATCAGACGGCAATCGATCAAAGTGCGCGATGCTGGTTCAACTTTAACCACGCAAGGTTTAAACACAGTGCATGACGACACCCCGTCTAACCCATATTGCGGATTTTTCCGTCCAGGTCGGCCCGCCAATTGCCATCGGCCAGACGCATGAGGGGCTGCGTCGCGTCGTCCCGATCCTGGGCGGCACGATCAGCGGTCCGCGCCTCAGCGGGACCATTATGCCAGGCGGCGCCGACTTCCAGGTAATCCGTCCTGACGGCTACACGACGCTTGAGGCTCGGTACGTCGCGCGTTTGGACGACGGCACGCTGGTTTACGTCGTCAACAACGGCGTCCGCTTCGGTCCGCCGGAGGTCATGGCCCGCATCACCCGCGGCGAGATCGTCGACCCTGCCCAGGTCTACTTCCGCGCCACGCCAAGATTTGAGACCGCCGCCCCCGCGTGGCAGTGGCTGACGCGCCCGCTGTTTCTAGCGACCGGCGCCCGTCACCCGGACCGCGTCGAGATCAAAGTATTCGAAGTCAGCTAGCCGAGCGATAGGATCACGGTCGCCAGCGGCGCGAGGCAACGCGAAACGTCCGTATAACCGCAGCCACGCCGACTTACTGTGTGGTGGCGGCAGGGCTGACCCGTAGGTCGATCCGCTGGTGCTGCGTCAGTGGCGACTGCGCCACTTCCTCGACCGAGTGCCAAGGCTGTTCGGCCACCGGACGCAGATCGGACGGCGCCGGGTTCACATCCGGAATCGGTGCCGGGCGCGTCACACTCGCCTGCACCTTGCCGGTGTCAGGCCGGTTATAGATAAACCCATAGGTCGGGTAGACCGATCCGAACTCCTCGCGATTGGGCAGTTGCACGCGCACCGCGCTCCAGTCGTTTGCCTCCGACACGTCGACAACCGCGACCCCGTGCGATACGCCGCCCCAGCCGCCACCGGGCCAGTTGGCATGGTCTATCATGACCTCCCGGGAGTTGATCACCTGGCTAACCACGGCGACATGGCCCAGCCGCATGCGGCCATTGGCGCGAAAGGCCAGCACGCTGCCAGCTTCCGGACGGTCGCCGCGAGCATAGACGCCCTCGGCATTGTACCACCACTGCCAAGCGTTGCCAGGCACGTCGATACCAGACACTTCGCGGGCATACGGCACACAGGAGATTCCGCCCTGAGAGTGGCCGTAGTAATGTGCATAGTGGACATAGCCGTGACGCCCATGCCCCATCGCGTAGAATGCGTGCCGGCCGGCGTAGCGCGCCCCGCCGCTTCGCACGCTGATTGCATGAACGCCACGAGGCCCGGTGTGATGGTGGACAGAGGCCGCCTCAGCAGGCGTATCGATCGCAGGGGCGCACAGAAGAAGGGCCGATCCCAGCAGACAAGCCTTTGTTTCTGATCGCCATCCTCGCATAAGACTCGCCTCCGCTGGGTTCTAGACACCCTCGGCGGTAGCAGCAGGGTTGCAAGCGTGACAACCCTCGGGGCCGTCGTTTTCTCGCGTTTCAATTGTTTTCGTCGATTATCCCCTGTGGATAAGTCTATAAATTAGGCCTGTTATCCTATTCGTCCAAAATTGATAATCAAAAAGAAATTGATATGTCAAAATCGCCACAGTCTCTCACGAGCCCGCTAGCGATTCGTTTCAATGTCCGGCTGATCGCGCCGCCGCTTGACCGAAACGCCATGTTCGGGACAACCCTTGGATCACGGCGACACAAACAAAAGGACCGCTTCATGCCCCTGGAACCAGCGCGAAGCGTGCAAGTGGGTCAGATCAGGATTGCTAATCACCTGCCGTTTGTCCTGATCGCCGGCCCATGCCAGATCAAGTCGCGCGCCCATGCGCAGGAGGTTTCCGGCGAACTGCGCGCCATCTCGGACCGCACCGGCGTGCCAATCATCTATAAGTCCAGCTTCGACAAGGCCAACCGCACCAGTGCTTCCGCCGCGCGTGGCATCGGCATGGACGCCGGCCTGTCCATCCTGGCCGAGGTGCGGGAAACCACCGGCCTGCCGGTGCTGACAGACGTCCACGCCGCCGAGCAGTGCGCCCCGGCGGCCCAGGCGGTGGACGTTCTGCAGATACCAGCCTTCCTTTGCCGCCAGACTGACCTGCTGCTCGCCGCCGGTGAGACCGGACGCGCCATCAACGTCAAGAAAGGCCAGTTCCTCGCCCCTTGGGACATGGTGAACGTTGCCGCCAAAATCGCCAGCACCGGCAACCACAACATCCTGCTGTGTGAGCGCGGCGCCAGCTTCGGCTACAACACCCTGGTCAGCGACATGCGCAGCCTGCCGATCATGGCCCGCACCGGCTACCCGGTCGTGTTCGATGCCACCCACTCCGTCCAGCAGCCCGGCGGGCAGGGGACATCATCCGGCGGCCAGCGCGAGTTCGCGCCCGTGCTCGCCCGCGCCGCCCTCGCCGTCGGCTGTGCCGCCGTCTTCATCGAGACCCACCCCAACCCGGACCACGCGCCCAGCGACGGCCCGAACATGATCCCGCTGCGGCAGATGGAGGCGTTGGTGACACAACTCGCTGCCTTCGACCGCCTGAGCAAGGCCGCCTGACGCAGCATGAGACCCGGACGAAGCCGGCCCGTTCCGTCGTTGACACCGGGCGGATGCCCCACGCTAGGCGTGCGAATGAGGCGCCGAGACAGCCCATTTCGGCAACCCTCATGCAAGTCACGGAGCCGGCCTGTTCCATGAAACCGGCCGCGGCTGCGTGAAGGCGTCAGACCAGGAGGCAGCGAAATGGTATCGGCTTGCCGCCGATCACGGACACACCTGGTCCCAGTATCGCCTCGCGCGGCTATATATGCGCTCGGCGCCGTGGTCCCGATTGACGCCGAACAAGCCGCAGCGCTGTTTCGCCTCGCAACTGATCAGGGCCACGCCGACGCCCATAACGACTATGGCTAGCTGTTCGCGTAAGGCTGGGGAGTCATTCGGTCCGATGAAGCCGCCCGCTGGTTCTGCCTCTTCACCAATGCCGGCAATGCCAGTGCGCACAACCTTCGGCTGTTCATCGGCACCGCCCTGGGCCTGCCGCAATCGAACGCCGCCGCGCTGCTGTGGTATCGCAAGGCGTCCGCCCAGGGCACAAATTCCGCCCACGTCGCCCTGGCCGCAATTCTATGAGGACGGGCGCATCGCCGCGCAATCCGACGCCGAGGCAATGCGGCTCTATCGCGTCGCCGCGGATGCCGGCCATGCCGCGGCGCAGTGGGCCTTTGGACGCATGCATGAACGCGGCCGCGCCGTCCCCGCGTCAAACGAGCAGGCCATGGTCAGGTATGCGAAAGCCGCCGAATCCGCAACAAGCTCGCCGCCGAAGCGCTGCGCCAGCTGCAGGATTCCGCAACGGACAAGGCAGATCGCCGAATTGTCGTAGTGCCCTGGCCTGCATTCAGCCGCCAATATGCGCGCGAGATGTCGGACGGCCAGCGGAATCGACTGACAGCATCACCATGAAATCAAGGGTGCTCACTGACTGCTGTTTAACAATTCCCGTTTCGCCTCCCTATGTCATTCACCCAGTGGCTTGCTAAGCCGCTCAAAATGAGGTCGACGGAGGATTAGGGCGATGGGAACCACAGTCGAAACGACACATGTCGAAACAACGACGCATACGTGAGCCGACACCTCCGTTCACTCAACGGGTAGAAGTTGGTCGTTGGCAGGTTGGGCGCTTCGAGATTCGCCATATATTGCCATGCTGGTCCTGGCTTTGGTCGGCGTAATGTTTCAGATGTCCGTCCTCTACTGGATGATTCTCACGCCGATTTTTGCCGTGGTGTCCGTCATCGCGGGATGGCGGCGTTTTCGCGCCACAGAAGGTTACGGACAGGTGATTGGTCAACGCTGGCGCTATCTCCTGGTTCGGTGCCTGGTCCTCGCCATACTGGCTCTTCTATGCGACCGAGATCCGCACGATGATGGAAGCTCGGGAGCAGTCCCTTGGCATCATGACGCTGCTTGCGCTTGGCACGTTTACCGCCGGCGCACAGGCACGGGTCTGGCGGTTTTGTGGGGTTGCCTGTCTTACTGTTCATCGCTGTTCTGGCCATTAGCTGGATGGGCCATTCGCCGTTTATTGTCGTCGCCGGGATCATTTTCGTGATCGGCGCAGCAACAGTGGCGTGGTGGCTGGATCGTCGGTCGTATCGGGCGCTGTATCGGATCGACGGCGCTTTAACGCCACCTTGCCGAAAAGCCGCGCAGCGTCAGCAGTCCAGCCGGTACACGCGCCGAGCGGTGCCGGCGAAAATCGCAGCCTTTTCGTCATCGGAACATTGCCGAGGCTAACTCGCTTTAACGCGTTGAACAATGCCGCAAACCCGATCCCCATCTTTTCCACAGGGAAATTGCTCTCGGCGATGCAACGGTTGGCGCCGAACAGATCGATGCAGGTCTCCACATACGGCCGCCAGTGCGCCGCGAGCTGTTCGGACGACGGCGGCGCGTCGATTCCCATGTAGTCATACGCTGCCAGACGCATCATCATCCCGCCCAGCTTCATCGTCACGTTCGGGCACTTCGCCAGATCCGTCACAGACCGCTTCCAGTCAGCAAACACCTCGTCATTCTTGCCGGTGTACCGCCCATACCCCAGCGGGCCGCCGCAGTGCCCCACGATGATGTTTGACCCGGGAAACGCCCGCGCGAGATCCGTGATGTCCGGCATCTGAGGATGGAATCCCCACGCATCCAGCGACAGCCCCAGCGCCGACAGCCGCGCCATCCCCGCCCGGAAATCCGGCCGCAGATAGAGGCCCGGCTGAATGTCCGGCGCGCTGTTGCCAATCACCGGATCAGCGTCATACCCCGCCGAGTGCCGTACCCCGCGGAACCGCCCGCCGCCGGCGCGGATATGCGCCTCCAGCACCGGCATCACCCAGTCGCCCGCCGTCAGGTCCGCATAACCCACGATCCCGGCGGCCACTTTAGTCTTGCCGTAACCCCCGGAATCGCTCATCGCCGCAATGCCGGCCACGAACTCCGTCTCCCCCACCGGCCGCAACTGCGCCGGTCCGCTGGCTCGGTACATCGAGTGGCACTGAAGGAACACGCTACCGACGATGTTGTGACCCGTTGCGCAGTCGGCCAGGAACTCGTGCAGCAGATAGCGGAATGACGGGACCTCCCAGGATTCGCCACGTGCCCCGCCGGTGCGCTGCCACAGATGATGGTGCGTATCGATGATCGGCAGCGCCGGATCGATGATCGGTTCCGGTGGTGCTTTCGCCAGCCAATCCTCGCGCGGCGGGAAGATGCGTCCGAATTCGGTTTTGCGTGTATCGGCGGTCATCGGCGTTTCCCCCGTCCGGCTTTTCACTGCGGCCGATTACCGCACGGCCCGGCCCGAGGCTCAAGCAGTCGCTCACCCGGCTTGCCAGCCGGCCCCGAAACCGGCCACCATCACCCCGAAGCCAAGAAGGGGGAACGACGATGGCTCTGACCGTGCAGCATGTGCACCTTAAAACCAAGGACGTGCAAAAGACCGTTCAGTATTACATGGACAACTACGGCGCCACCAAGAAAGCCGAAATGCCCGGCCGCGGCTGGCAGCTCGACCTGCTCGGCCTGCAACTCAACATCACCGGCATCATCGCCGAACAGAATCACGAGCAGCATTACGGCATCGAACACATGGCGGTGGTGACCGACGACTATCCCGCCACCCTGGCCAAACTGCGAGGCAACGGCGTGGAGGTGCTGGAGGAACTGAAAGGCGGCAGCGGCAATCGCGTGGCCTTCGTCGCGGCGCCCGACGGCGCGCAGATGGAGATCATCGAAAAAGCATGACCCTGTCACAGCAGATTCCGTTCGGCATGTCCTTGCCGCACCGCTCGCCCGACCCCATCAGCATGGAGACGGTTCGATCGGTGGCGCAGCGGGCGGAGGCCCTGGGCTTCCGCGACCTCTGGGTCACGGAAAATTCGCTCGACCACGTCACGTCTTTTGATCCGATCGTGGTGCTGACCTACGCCGCTGCCGTCACCAGCCGGATCCGTCTCGGCGCCTCCGTCCTTGTCCTGCCGGTGCACGATCCTCGCATGGTCGCGCACCAATGGGCCTCGCTCGACGCCCTCAGCCAGGGCCGCGCGGTCATGGGCGTGGGTATCGGCCGCCCGCAGCACTATACCGAATTTCAGGTCCCGCCGGACGGCCGCGTCGCCCGCTTCCGCGAACAGCTCGACCTGATCCGCGCGCTTTGGAACCAGGAGCACGTCACCCACCACGGCCGTTTCTACGCGGTGGATAACGCCCGCCTCGGAATCCGCCCCGTGCAGCAACCGTTGCCCATCTGGATGGGCGTTGGCCATCCCGACGCCATCCGCCGCTCCGCCGCCCTGTCGGACGGCTGGATGGGCGCGGGAGGCTCCAGCACCGACGATTTCCGCCGCGCCGTCCCCATCCTGAAGGAAGCACTCGAAAAAGCCGGACGCGACCCGGCAGCCTTCCCGATCTCCAAACGAATCTTCATCAGCGTCGACGAGAACCCGGCCGCGGCCCGCGCCGAACTTCTTCGCTGGTACACCGACGTCTATCACAACCCGCCCGGAACCGACTCCTCCGGCATCCACGGCACGCCCGATCAGGTCCGCGAACGCCTGGCCGAGTTCATCGCCATGGGCGCCAACCACCTGCTGCTAAACCCGGTTGCCCGCCACGCGGACCAACTGGAAGCACTGGCCGGCGTCATCGGCCTGGGATAGACCGCGCATGGAGTTCGGCTGGACCGATGATCAAAAGGCCCTTCGCCAACTCTGCCGGACCCTGGCGGACGAGTTCGCCACCCGCACCGCCGCGCACGACCGGGACGCCTCCCACCCCGTTGCGAATTACCACCGCCTGCGTCAGGAAGGCTTCCTGACGCTGAACATGCCTCGCGAATACGGCGGCCAGGGTTGCCGGCTGCTGACTCACACACTGGCCTACGAGACGCTGGCCCAAGGCTGCCCCGCCACCGCTCTGGCGTTCAACATGCACGCCTCCGTCGTGATGCCGCTGATGGACAGCGACCAGGTCACGCCGGATGCCAAGCGCCGTCTTGCGGATCTGGTGGCGGGGCAGGAACTGATGATCGGCGGCAACTTCTCCGAACCCGGAACAACCAGCCTGATGGGGGAGCGCCCGCTATCGGTTCGCGCCACCCCGGTGCCGGGCGGCTGGCGCATCACCGGCCGCAAAATGTTCGCCTCCATGCTGGAAGCCGCGGATCGCGTCCTGGTGATGGCTTACCCCGAGGGCTCCACCAGCCCCCACGCCGGTGTCCTGCTGCTGATCCCGCCCGATGCGCCTGGCCGCAGCGTCATCGCCAACTGGGACACCCTGGGCATGCGCGCGACCCGCAGCGACTCCCTCGTGCTGGATGATTGTTTCGTTCCCGACAGCGCCATGATGTTTCGCTCCGACGACATGCGGCGCTTTCGGCTGGACAACCTGAACTGGTTCTGGGGCTCCTATACATCCGTCTATCTCGGCGTCGGCGCCGCCGCCTACGATGAAATCCGCGCCGTCGTTGCCGCCCGCCAACCCGCCGGCTACGCGCAGCCCCTGGCCTGGCACCCTGACGTCCGCCGTCACGTTGCGGAAATGAGTGCGCGGCTGGAATCCGCCCGGCTGGTTACCTATCATTCCGCCTGGCTCAGCGACACGCAGGGTCCCACCGCCGAAACGACTACAGCCCTGTATCGCGCGAAATACGTCGTCGGGGAGGCTGTCAGCTTCATCACCCGCACCGCCCTGACTCTCGGCGGCGCGCACGGCATCTTCAAAGGCTCCCGGCTGGAACAACTCTTCCGCGACGGCGCCCTGGCGGAAATTCAGCCCCCGCCAACCGACTTCTGCCTGTGGAACATGGGCATCCACGAACTCGGCCTCGACCCGGCCGATATCATGCCCCCGCTGCGGCCTGCATAGACACCTCCCGTAAGGCCTAGGACCAGCCTCCGCACGTTTCATCATCGTCATGGCCAAGCCCTGCCATCCGCGGCCCGCGGACGCAACGCCAACAACAGCCACCTGCGAACCCACGCCCAGGCCGCCGCCGTCAACCGCGCCGCCACCCCTCCGGCGAGGCCGTCAGGTGCCGCGGAGCCTCCCCGTCCCACAACACCTCCCCGGTCTCCGTCGCGCCCCAGGCCGCGGCCACCCCCAGCACCTGCAAGCCATCCTCCGCCGTCGCCAGGTAATTCACATGGTGGTGCCCGTGTACGATCAGCCGCGCGCCCATTTTTCGGGCGAGCGCATCCAGCGCGGCACTGCCGGCCGGATGGCTCGACGGCGCTTCATGAGTCACCAGAATATCCGCCTGCTGTGTCGCCAGATAATCGCGGTCCTCCGGCCAGATCGCGGTGGTCCCAAGCGAGTGGATCAGCGCCTCGATATGCTCCGCCCGCCATCCCTGGCCCATCTTCCGCACATCCTCCGGCAACTCGCTACGGCTGTACAGCCGGGGCGGGGCAGGGGGATCCCATATCCTGGGCCGGAACGTTCCGCCCAGTCCGGCGATCCGCACCCCATGGATCGTTTCAACACGCGCGTGCAACGACCCCGTAACCGTGACGGGATTATGCTCCTCCGCGGTCAGGTAGGCCCACATCCCCGGACCGCCGTCATTGTCGTGGTTGCCGAAGATCCAGTGGACCGCGACACCCCGGTCCAGCAGCGGCGCCGCCAGCACATCCAACGGCTTGTCGCACTGGACATCTCCCAGGATGACCGCGGCCTTCGGCGGTTCCGGCAGCCGCGCCAGCCCCCGCTCCACCTTGTCCCACTGCTGGTGAATGTCGCCGATAAAGACGATCGTCATGATCCGTGTTTCCGGCCGGTATCTCTAGTCAATAGCCGGCGGCTCGACGACCAGTTCCACGCCCTCATACAGTTCCGCCAGCGGCACGGAAATCCCCGCCTCCGGCATCGCCAGTTCAACCTCGCCCGCCAGCACATGACCAGCCCAGTCGCCGTGGTCGCGGCTGAACACCGTCGCCGCCTGACGGTCCTGCTCCAGGATCACATGCCGCTGGATCGACGGCGTGTTCCGATACTCCTGTTTCTTCGTGATCCGATCAGTCCCCGAGGTGCTCGGACTGATGATTTCAAACACCACAACCGGTTCCGAAACGGATGTCGCTTCGCCCCGGATCGACATCGGCTGCTGCACAGAACTGCTCATGAGCCCGGTATATCACGCCGATAGCGGATTTGGCGACATCCCACCCCGTCTGTAAGCTGGCCCCCGACCCGAACACAGGACCGAAGGCAGGATGAACGACCAGCTGACCCAGGACCCCCAGACCATCCTCGACACCATCCAGGCCCAGGCCACCCGCTACGAAACCCCCTGCGGTCAGGGCCGCATGATCTGGCACCTGTGGGACCAGTCCGGCGGCACCGCCCCGGTCGTCGTTCTCTTCCACGGCGGCGCCGGCTCGTGGCGGCACTGGATCCATAACATTCCCGCATTGGTCTCGAGCTACCGCGTGCTTGTCCCTGATCTGCCCGGTCTGGGCGAGTCGGACTACCCGCCCAGCGAGGACCCCGAGGAAATCGCGGTGATCGTTGCCGACGGCATCGACAGCATCATCGGCGCCGGCACGCGCTATGACCTGGTCGGCTTTTCGTTCGGCTCGACGATGGCGGTTTGCGTGGGCGCCCTGCGCGGCGCGCACCTGCGGTCGGTGACCGTCATCGGCTGTTCCGGCGTCACCACCGGCGGTTCGGCGGTCACGCTGAAAAAGGTCCGCCACCTGGAAGGGCAGGAGCGGGTGGAAACCCACCGTTTCAACCTCAATCAACTGATGATCGCCGACCCGGCAAGGATCGATGACCTCGCGCTGGTGATGCAGGACTGGAACACGATCCGCTCCCGCCTGCACACCCCTCCGATCTCGCGCAGCGGCGTCGTCCGCCGCGCCCTGGAGAAAGTGACAGCGCCGATCAATGCCATCTGGGGCGAACTCGACGCACCAGCCAATCCCCGCGGTATCGAGCGCTCAACGGTCCTGAAGGAGCTTAAGCCCGGGGCGGATGTGCGCCTGATCCCCGG
Organism: uncultured Pseudomonadota bacterium; assembly: GCA_963819005.1. Lineage (GTDB taxonomy): Bacteria > Pseudomonadota > Alphaproteobacteria > Acetobacterales > Acetobacteraceae > Rhodopila. The sequence goes on along the minus strand of CAWFUL010000012.1, from coordinate 737,651 downwards.
CGGCGGCCACTGGGTGGCGTATGAATGCCCCGATATTGTCAACACATATCTGCTGGAAATGCTCGCCCGCACGCGGCCATAACCCCACGCGGCCATAACAAGGAAAACGATCCATGACCGAACTGACCACCGGCCCCGGCGAGATGATGGGGAACGCCGGCCCCGGCATGCTCGCCGGCCTGCGCGTGATCGAGGTCGCCGACGAACGCGCCGAATACACCGGCCTGCTGCTCTCCGGCCTCGGCTGCGACGTTGTGAAAATCGAACCGCCCGAGGGCAACGCCACCCGCCGCATCGGCCCCTTTCTGAATGACGAGCCGGGACAGGAACGCTCCCTGTTCTTCTGGAACTATAACCGAAACAAAAAATCCGTCGTCCTGGACATCCAGTCCAGCCCGGAACAACTGCACCGGCTGCTGCAAGGCGCCGACATCCTCCTCGACTCCTCCTGCGGCGCCCTTAACACCGCGCTCGGCCTCGACAAAGCCGCCTTGAACGCGAAATACCCGAAGCTGATCACCGCCCGGATGACGCCGTTCGGCGACGACGGACCCTGGGCCGGCTTCAAAGGCTCCGACCTGATTCATCTGGCACTTGGCGGCGTCATGATGAACTGCGGCTACGATCCCAACCCGAACCGCGAATACGACACGCCGCCGATCGCCCCACAGGTCTGGCACGCCTATCACATCGCCGGCGAGCAGCTCGCCACCGGCATCATCGCCGCCCTGATCGCCCGCCACCGCACCGGCCAGGGCCAGGATGTTTCTGTCGCAATCCACGAGGCCGTCGCGAAAAACCCCGAACTGGACATCATGCACTGGGTCATGCGCCGCGTGCCCCTGTGGCGCCTGACGTGCCGGCACGCCCTGGAAACCCCGAACGCTTCCCCCAGTATCATGCACACCAAGGACGGCCGCTGGTACATCTCCCACGGCATGGGCGCCCGCGACTTGAAAAGCCTTGTGCCGCTGCTGGAGAAATACGGCATGCAGGCCGATCTGCAACCGCCGCCGCCCGACGCCGACCTGAAAGCCCGGGCGGTGCCCGGCAGCACCGCCAGCGACGAAACGCGGGCGCATATGATTGACGTCGTACAGCGTTTCGTCCGCTCCTGGACGTATCAGGACATGCCCTGGCTGGAAGCCCAGGAAGCCGGCCTGCTTTGGGCGCCGATTGCGCAAACCGCATGAAAACGCCCTCGACGAACACTGGTTGCAACGAAAGTCTTTCGCCGAAGTCTACCACCCCGAACACAACCGGTCGTTCTGCTACCCGACCAGCAAATGGCTCACCAGCAAAACAAGCTGGCAGGTCGGCCGCCGCGCCCCGCTGCTGGGTGAGGACACCGAAACGATCCTGTCCGAACCACCCCGCCAGCCGTCCGGCCCAGCCCACGCGAAACCCGACACCTCTGCCATCAAATCCGCCCTGCATGACAAGCCCTTCCCGTTGCAGGGCGTAAAAATCCTCGATTTCGCCTGGTTTCTTGCCTCCGCCGGCGGCACCCGCTTCCTCGCCGCCATGGGGGCCGAAAGTTACAAGGTCGAATGGAAAGACAACCCGGACACCCGCCTCGCCGCCATGGCCCCGGTCGGCGGGCGAGCGGCACGCGACAAGGCCACCGGCCCTTTGCCGGGCGTCAAGGACCCCGACATGGGCGGCCAGTTCAACAACAAGAACGCCGGCAAGCGCGGTATTTCGCTCAACATCCGCCACCCGAAGGGTCTGGCGATCGCCAAAGACCTCGTCCGCATCTGCGACATCGTGGCCGAGGGCTTCTCGCCCGGCGTGCTGCAACGCCTCGGCCTCGGCTACGACGTGATGAAGAAAATCCGCCCCGACATCATCTACATCCAGCAAGCCGGCATGGGCGCGCACGGCACGTACGGCCGGATGCGCACCGTCGGCCCCGTCGCCGCGGCCTTCGGCGGCCAGGCCGACATGTCCGGGTTGCCGGAACCCGCCATGCCGGTCGGCTGGGGCTATTCCTACCTCGACTGGATGGGCGCCTACGGCTACGCCCTCGCCCTGCTGGGCGCGCTCTATCACCGCGACCGCACCGGCGAAGGCCAGTGGATCGATGCCTCCCAGTGTGAATCGGGAATTTTCCTGACCGGCACTTCAATCCTCGACTGGTCAGCAAACGAACGCGCCTGGATCCGTTACGGCAACCGCTCGCCCTACAAGCCGGCCGCCCCACACGGCGCCTACCGTTGCAAAGGCAACGACCGCTGGGTCGCCATCGCCTGCTTCACCGAACCGGAGTGGCAATCATTCGCCCGCATCGCCGGCCTGCCGGACGACCGCCGCTTCGCCACCCTGAATGACCGCCTCGCCCATCAGGACGCCCTCGACGCCGCCGTCGGCGCCTGGACCGCCACCCGCACCGCCGAGGACGTCATGACCACCCTGCAGAACGCCGGAATCCCCGCCGGCGTCTGCCAGAACGCCGAGGACCGTTGCGAACACGATCCGCAACTGCGCCACCTGAAGTGGCTCACCGAGGTCACCGGCACCAAGATCGGAACCTGGCCCGTTTACGAACTGCCGATGAAGCTGTCCCGGACTCCCGCCTATATCGGCGGCCCGATCAACCGCGGCGCCCCCGGCTACGGTGAGGACAACACATGGCTGCTGACCGAACTTCTCGGCATGACGCCATCGGACGTCGAGCGCCTGGCGGAGGAAGGGGTGATCTAACCCCCAGACCAGCCGCCCTTCATCAGCGTTCGCACCATACCCATCCAATCCAGCCCCGGTGCGGAAGGCGCCGATGTCGTCACTACGCCGCCCGCCTTCAATCGTGCCAGCGCCTCCCGTGTGCCCTTCGCCCCGAACGCATGCTCAATTGGGGGCAGGGGAGGCGTCCCAGGCACCGTCACCGCCACCCGCAACGACAGCAACCGAGCCGCCGGAAACAAGCGGCCTAACTCGGTTGCGTCCGCCGCCGAGGGCGCGCAAACCAACAGCGTCGCACAGGGCATCTCGACCCAAGGCCCCTTGTCCAGGCGAAGTGCAACCGAAAGGCCGGCTGCCACGACCGCCGCCTGCGCCGGCAGCCCCCGCGCCACCACCACCGGCACCAACGCCCCATCGACCGGCTGCACCTCCAGATCTGCCGCGAGACCACCCATGCGAACCGAGGCGTCCTTATGTCGCATCGTGCAGGTGTCGTGGCACACCACCTCCCACGACCCAACCGCTGGCTCTCCGGCCAGAGCCGACGCGGTAAGCACCCAGATCAGCCCAGCCAAAACCATATAGCCCAGCCGCATCGACCCAGCTTCCCGCCGCTCACATTAGCGGCTTCTACGAACCAGCCTCTTCCGTGTCACGCCGGAATCTGCGAGCCTGTCTCAATGAACGACGCCATTCAGCCACCGGCCCTTGACCAGGCCGCCAGCGCCCTCGCGATCCACCAGGCTATCGTCACCCTCGACACACACATCGACATACCCTGGCCCTCCGGCCCCGACCCGTTCGAGGACGGAAGCCGCCGGGTCGATCTGCCGAAGATGCTCCGCGGCGGCCTCTCCGCAGGCTGCTTCGTCGCCTATCTCCCACAAACTACCCGCACTGTCGCTGCCGAGGACGCCGCTTACGAGCGCGCCATCGCCATGTTGAAGCAGATCTCCGGCATGCAGGACACGCTCTCGCCCATCCGGGTCCGCACCACGACGACGGCCGATGCGATTGAAACCGCAAAGCACGATGGCGTTCTCGCCATCGTTCCTTGCGTCGAAAACGGCTTCGCCGTCGGTGCCGACCTTTCCCGCATCGCCGCCTTCCGCCAGCTTGGCGCGGTCTATCTGACGCTGACCCACAACGGCCACAACGCCCTGGCCGATAGCTGCAACCCCCGCCGCGACCTCGGCGACCGGGTCGTCGAGCACGGTGGGCTTTCCACCCTCGGAAAAGCCGCGATCGGCGCGCTGAACAAGGCCGGCATGCTGGTCGACGTCGCCCACACCTCCCGCGACACGATGGTCCAGGCCGCCGAACTTTCCCGATCGCCCATCGTGTCAACCCATTCCTGTGTCAGCGCGTTATGCGACCATTCGCGCAACATGACGGATTGGCAGTTAGACGTGATCAAGGACGTAAAGGGGGTGATCCAGATCACCGCGGTGGCCGCCTTCCTGAAGCCCAACGCCAAACCCGAGGAAGTCACGGTCGCCGACTTCGCCGACCACATCGACTATGCGGTCAAGCGCATCGGCATCGACCACGTCGGCATTTCGTCGGACTTCGACGGCGGTGGCGGCTTCAGCGACTGGGCCGATGCCAGCCAGTGCCCCAACATTACCGTTGAACTCGTGAAGCGGGGCTACGACCGCGGCGCGCTGGAGAAACTTTGGGGCGGCAACTTCCTCCGCGCGATGCGGGCCGCCGAAAAGATCGCCGCCTGATGCGCACCGTCACCTTCCCCGGTGGCGAAACCGTCCCCGCCCTTGGCCAGGGCACCTGGTACATGGGCGAAAAGCGCACCGACCGTAAAACCGAAGCCGACGCCCTTCGCCTCGGCATCGATCTCGGCATGACTCTGATCGACACAGCGGAAATGTACGCCTCCGGCGGCGCTGAGGAGGTCGTGGCCGACGCCGCCGCCAGCCAGCGCGACAAGCTGTTCATCGTCAGCAAGGTGCTGCCCAACAACGCGTCCCGCTCCGGCGTGCCCGCGGCGTGTGAGCGCAGCCTGAAGCGCCTGAAAACCGACCGGATCGATCTGTACTTGCTGCACTGGCGCGGCGGCGTTCCCCTGGCCGAAACCGTCGCCGCCTTCAGCTTGCTGAAGCAACAAGGAAAAATCCGCTACTGGGGCGTATCAAACCTGGACACATCAGACATGCGCGAGCTGATTGGCGCGCCCGGCGGTGCGAACTGCGCCGCCAACCAGGTCCTGTATCACCCCGACAGCCGAGGCATTGAGTTCGACCTGCTGCCGTGGTGCGCCCAGCACGGCGTCCCCATCATGGCCTACTCGCCGCTCGGCCATAACGTCCGCCGCCTGTTGGGTTCGCCCGCCCTGCAAGCCGTCGCCGCCCGCCACAACGCCACGCCCGCCCAGATCGCCCTGGCATGGGGCATGCGCCACGGCAATGTCATCTCGATCCCAAAAGCATCCGACCAGGCTCACGTGCGCGAAAACGCCAAGGCCGCTGACATCACGCTAACCGACGCCGACCTGTCCGAGATTGACGCTACCCACCGCCCGCCCGCACGAAAAAAGCCACTGGATCTGCTGTAGCGAAACTGACCCCTTCGCGACATCCCGCCCCGCACCACCCACTCCGCAGCGTCCTGCCCTGCGCTCCGTCGACGGCCCCCGTGTCGGCCATGCGCCACATTCCATGGCCCCGCATCCAAATGTCACGGGTAAGCGCATCATGGTCCCCCGCCGCTTCGTCAGAGCGGCCTCCCCGCATGTCATAGCCGCCCTCGTGGCGGCCAACTACGACTTGCAGGCCGTACCCAAGGGAAATAGCCCAACCCGCTACGCCCCAAAAACCTCCTCCTCCGCCTCGATCTTTCCCGCATCCAGATCCATCCCCAGCCCCACAGTTGAGGGCACATCGATAGACCCCCGAACCGGCACCACCGGATGGACCAGGAACCACTGGTTAATCTCGTTCCACTTCACCAAGTACTCCTGGTATGGCGTATGGATCGGCGACTGCGCGACCGAGAAATGAATCCCCACGGGTGTAGAATGCCCATGCGGGATCGTAATCAGGTCATGCACTGTCGCATAAGCCGCGATCTTCAAGGTCTCCGACAGGCCGCCGCACCAGTAAATATCCGGCTGCAGAATATCCAGCGCCTTCGCGTCAATAAATCTCTTGAAGCCCCACCGCGTATACTCGTGCTCGGCGCCTGACAGAGGAATATTGATCTTGTCCTTGATCGCCCGATAACTATCGATCCGATCTGGCATGCAACATTCCTCCAGCCACCGGGGCCGGTACTCGGCAATCCGCGACGCCAGCTCGATCACGTACCCAGGCTCCATCGACTGCCAGCAATCCAGCATGATGTCGTCGTCCTCGCCCAGCGCCTCCCGCAGCGTCCGCACGAGTTCGACGTTTTTCTTCATGCCCTCCGGCCCGCTCATCGGCCCATGCCGGAAGAACCATTTCTGCGCCGTATACCCCCGCTCCTTGAACGCCAGCGCCCGTTCCCGAACCCGCCCAGGATCCATTACCGCAAATCCAAGCATACTCGCGTAAGCCGGCACCGAGTCTCGCGTCGGCCCACCGAGGAGCTTGTAAACAGGCTGCCCCAGCCACCGCCCCTTCAAATCCCACAATGCGCAGTCGATCGCGCTGATCGCCAGCATCGCATCGCCTTGCCGCCCATGCACCATCAGCCGGTGCATCTGGTCCCACAGCATTTCATGCGCGATCGGATCGCGACCCAGCAGCATCGGCCGCAACCGCCGCCCGACAAAAAATGCCACGGTCTCCGGCAGAGGCCCGGCGATCCCGATCACCCCCTCATCCGCCTGGATCTCCACAAAGTATTGCTCCAGCGCAAAAGCACCCTCCCGCTGCTCGCCCCCCTCGAAGTCGTCCCGAACCCGATAGTCCGGATAGACATCGATCGGCCGCACCAGCCGCTCCTCCCAGAACGGCCCCTGGGTCGGCATCGTCCCGCGCACCTTGCGCAGGCATACAGCAGTGATTTTCATGGCTTGGACGCTCTTCTTTGCGGTGAACCGGTTCGCACGATAGCGCACCCGACCCGTTGGCGCGAAACCCTCTGCTCCTCGGCCAACCCTATCGATGATGGCAGGCCACGCTGCTGTGTCCGACGCATCGACGTCGCGGAACCCGGTACTGCCGCCATGGATTTCGCCGAGCACGGGCTGCATCGCCGGCAGGGAAGGGGCCGACGATCAGCACCAGGACATCCACTGCCGCCGCGCATGCGGCGAGAGGCAAAGTTGCCGAGCGGCAGTAGCCATTTTAACAAAATCGCGACATAACGCAGGCTGAGGAGACCGCAAATGCCGACGCCCATCACCGCCCAGACCGCTGCCGCCCGCCCGTGGAACCCAGATTCGTGGCGCGACTGCCCGATCCGGCAGGTGCCGTCCTATCCGGACCAGGCGAAGCTGGAGGACATGGAACGCCGCCTGCGCCGCTACCCGCCGTTGGTCTTCGCCGGGGAAGCCCGCCGCCTGAAGGCCCAGCTCGCGCTGGCATCGGAAGGCAAGGCGTTCGTCCTGCAAGGCGGAGATTGCGCCGAAAGCTTCTCCGACTTCACCGCCAACATCATCCGCGACACCTTCCGCGTGCTGCTCCAGATGGCGGTGGTGCTGACCTTCGGAGCCTCGCTTCCGGTAGTGAAAATGGGCCGCATGGCTGGCCAGTTCGCCAAGCCCCGCTCCTCCGATTCCGAAACCATCAACGGCGTCACCCTGCCCAGCTACCGCGGCGACATCGTCAACGGACCGGAGTTCACCGCCGAGGCCCGCACGCCCGACCCCTCGCGTATGGAGTTCGGCTACTTCCAGTCCGCCAGCACGCTGAACCTGCTGCGCGCCTTCTCCTCCGGCGGTTACGCCGACCTGCACGAGGTGCACCGCTGGAACCTTCACTTCGCGGAGCATTCGCCGCTGGCCGAACGCTACCAGGACCTGACGGCGCGCATTGATGAGACCCTGCGCTTCATGACCGCCTGCGGCATGACCAGCGCCACCACGCGCGACCTGCGGGAAACCGACTTCTACATCGGCCATGAGGCCCTGCTGCTGCCCTATGAACAGGCTCTGTCCCGGGTCGATTCTACCACCGGCGACTGGTACGGCTGTTCCGCCCACTTCCTTTGGATCGGCGACCGCACGCGCCAGGTCGAAGGCGGCCATGTGGAATTCCTCCGCGGCCTGCAAAATCCAATCGGCATCAAGGTCGGGCCGACCCAGAACGTCGACGACCTGCTCAAGCTGCTGGACATCCTGAACCCGCGCAATGAGGCCGGGCGCATCACCCTGATCAGCCGCATGGGCGCCGACAAGGTGATGGAAAAGCTGCCGCCGCTGGTGCGCGCGGTCCAGCAGTCCGGCCACAAGGTCCTCTGGGTCTGCGATCCGATGCACGGCAACACCGTGACCACCGGCCTGATGATGAAAACCCGCAGCTTCGATTCGATTCTGGCCGAGGTCCGCGGCTTCTTCGACATCCACGCCGCCCAGGGCACCTGGGCCGGCGGTGTCCATGTCGAGATGACCGGCCAGGACGTCACCGAGTGCATCGGGGGCGCCCACCGCCTGTCCGAACTCGACCTGAAGGAGCGCTACGAAACCTTCTGCGATCCCCGCCTGAACGCGGAGCAGTCGCTGGAACTGGCCTTCCTGGTCGCGGAGGAACTGAAGGCGCGCCGCTTGCCTCAGCCCGCCCCCGCGCTCGCGGCGCAGTAACCCGGATCATGGGCGGTCCGGAGCGACGTCTGGCTGCGGACATCGCTGCCCGCACCGACAGCTACTTTAACCGCACCAAACGCATCGTCGCCGCGTATGGCGATAAAATAGTAACTTATGCGATTTTCTTGCGACGTCCTGTTATCTGTGCGCCCTCGTTGATGCTGGACTGGCTGAAAACCGCCGCCGACATGCGCCAGACCACCGTCGACGTCGATCTGATCTATCAGGAAGGCGACTGGGTGGGCGCAGGTGAGCCCATCGTCTACCTGACCGGCAGCATGGTGCACCTATCCGACCTGGAAACCATCCTGCTGCAGAAGATCGGGCCGGCCTCCGTCGCCGCCCACAACGCCTACCAGATGGCGCTGTCGCTCCCCAACGTCGCTTTCCTGGCCATGGAGGCCCGCCACTGCGCCGGCGCCGAGATGCAGGAGATGATGTCCTACGCCGCCTCGGTCGGCAGCGACGCGGCGAAGAGGGAAGGGGCTAAAGGCTTCATCGGCGGCGCGAACGATGGCACCGCCCACTGGTTCGGCGCGGCCCGCGGCTTCGGCACCATGCCCCACTCGCTGATTGGCTACGCCGGATCCACCGTCCGCGCCGCCGAGATGTTCCGCGCCACCTTCCCAGACGAGCCGATGACGGTTCTGGTCGACTACTTCGGCCGCGAAATCTCAGACGCGCTTGCGGTGTGCGATCGCTTCCCCGACCTCGCCGGCTCAGGCGGCCTGTCGTTCCGCCTCGACACCCACGGCGGGCGCTTCATGGAGGGAATGGGACCCGCTGAGAGCTACGCCGTCCTGGAACGCCACGCCCCCGGCGCCATCCGCCGCTACCGCAGCGACTCCGAACTACGGTCCCTGGTCGGCACCGGCGTGTCTGCTGCCGCCATCTGGCGGATGCGGGAAGCCCTGGACACTGCCGGATACAACCAGGTCCGGCTCGTCGCGTCCTCCGGATTCGGGGTCGAAAAATGTCGCGTGATGGCCGACGCAAAGGCGCCGATCGATGTCGTCGGCACCGGTAGCTTCATCCCCGACGCCTGGCACGAAACCTACGCCACCGCCGATATTGTCGAATACGACGGCGTACCAATGGTCAAGATCGGCCGTGAGTTTCTGCTGCGCAAGAATGGCGCGCGCAAGCGCACCGTTACCTGACGCGACGCAACTCAGGGGGTCCCGTGTTCGGCCGCCCGTAGCCGCTCCGCTTCCTGAAGGTCCCGGTCCGCCTGCTGTTCCGCCTGGACAGCGCCTTCGTAATCTCCGTCTGTCTCCCGCCGCTGCGCCTCCAGATCCGACCATCGGGCCTGGTCCTGTTCGGCCTTTGCCTGGCTAGGTGGGATGTTCACCTGCGGACTGCCGTCCGCCCGTTCAGCAATCGCGCGACCGCTGGTCAGCGTGATTGCCAGCACCGCCATGGCAACAAGACATTCTCGGTATATCGACATCTCGCATAAACGATGCGGAGCGGCCTGAGTTTCGCCGAACCGCATCGTTCCGCGCGATCATCGCGAGGCGCTGGCGGAGCATCCGTTCCCGGATACCCCGTCCGTCAGTCAGGCATCGACGCGAGCCGTCGCCGATCCGGCCACAACTTCCTTGCCGTCCTGGTTCTTCGTAGACAGCGTCAGGTCCGCGTAGTGCTTGCCGCCTTCCTCGCGCAGCCCCGCCACCGTTATCGTGGTCTGCAGCGTGTCGCCCGGCCACACCTGATTGGTGAAACGAACGCCGAACTTCGACAGCCGGCCGTCTCCGACATAGTTGGTCAGCGCCTTTCCAGTCAGCCCCATCGTCAGCATCCCGTGCGCGAACACGCTGGGATAGCCGGCAACTTCCCGTGTGTAGACGTCATCGGTATGCAGCGGATTGTAGTCGCCGGAGACCCCCGCGTACATGACGATCTGGGTGCGGGACAGGTTCTCACAGACCTGCTCGGTGTGGGTGTCGCCGACCTTCAGGGCGGATGCTTTGAGTGCCATTGTCGTGCCTCCCCTCAACCCTGATCCACGGGACGTTCCGTGGTGACGCCGACGCCCCGGGCGATCATCACCAGTTCGCCCTTCTGGTCGCGGTATTCGGTCACGCGCTCGCGGAACGTCAGCTTGCCGGCGCGCTTGCTTTCCTTTTCCCAGGTCTTGCCCGGCTTGGTTTCCACCGTCAGCACATCGCCGGGGCGCAGCGGCCGGATATATTCGTAATGCTGCTCCGCATGCAGCCCGCCGCTGCTGGTCGGCTTGCCCTCGATGCCGCTCGGTGTCTTGCCCGAACCAAACCACTTCTGGCCGGGCTTCGGCCGCAGGTGATACTCGGGGTCGAACTGCGCGACGGCCTGAGCGAAGCTGGGCGGCGCGATGATGCCGCCAACTTCTGAATCTTTCGCCGCGGCGGCATCGTGATACACCGGATTGGTGTCGCCGATCGCTCGGGCGAACATCATGATGTGCGTCGCTTCGACAGGGAACGTGATTTTGGCCAAGGTTTTCCTCCGTTTGTTCGGACCGCCACAGGTTAGCAGGCTGAGCGAAAGAAGAAACAGGCGGGCAGCCACATGAGGCGTCCGTTACGGCGCGCCAAGGTCCGCGCGGCGCTGGACGCAGCAGCTATCCCCACCTTCGATGCCCCCAGGACCGCCGCCGCGACCGCCAGCACGATCCGCTTTATCCAGGCGCCCGGATGGATGCCAAAGGGCCGCCGCGCCTATGTCATCGGCGACATCCACGGCAGCCGCGACAGCCTGGAGGCACTCCACACCCTCATCCGGGAAGACCTGGCCAAGCGTCCCTTTCCAGCCGCTGTCGCCATCCACCTCGGCGACTACATCGACCAGGGCCCCCACAGCGCCGGCGTGATTGAAATGCTATCCGGCAATCCTCTCCCCGGCGCGGCAATAGTCAATCTTCTTGGCGACCACGAGCGGATGCTGCTGGACGCCCTCGATGGCGACCGGGCGGCTGCGACCGACTGGTTATGGGCTGGGGGCAGGGCAGCCCTGGCAAGCTGGGGCGTTGACCCTGACCTGCCTCGCGACGAATGGTCCGCGGCACTTCCCCCCGCGCATATCGCCTGGCTCCGGAATCTTACGCTCAGCCACCGGGAGGGTGACTACCTGTTCGTTCACGCCGGCATCCGGCCAGGCGTCCCGGTCCGGGACCAGGCGCGTGAGGACATGCTGACGATCCGCCAGCCGTTCCTGTCTACCGAACAGGATTTCGGGGTGGTTGTGGTGCATGGACACTCGTCAACACCCGCGGCCGCCATCGCCCCGAACCGAATCGGACTGGATACCGGCGCAGGAATGGGCGGCAAGCTGACATGCGCGGTGCTGGAGGATGACGTGCTAGGCCTTCTCGCGGTCTGACGGCGTGATGTCCTGCAGTTCGGGGACAGTGAACCACACCCAAACCAGATTGGCGCCCAGCAGGATGGTCGTTACAGCGAACACCCAGCGGATCCCCAGCCCCGCCGCGATCGCGCCTCCGGTCAGCGGGCCAAGCGAGTTGCCTAAAAATGTGGCCGAGGCGGTCATGCCGTAGATGGTGCCGCGGAGTTCGCGGGACACGCTGCGGCCGATCAGGGCATTGGCGGTGGGTAGGATGCCGCCGATGAACAGCCCCACCGCGAACCGCTCCGCCAGGAACGTCCAGTAGCTGTTGGCGAACATCTGCGGCGCGCTGGTCAGCGTCGCGCCCAGCAGGCAGATCAGCAGAACCTTGCGATAGCCTATGATGTCGCTGCGCTTGCCAAGGAATGGCGACGATATCAGGTCGGCAAGACCGGTGATCGAGAACGCGGCACCGGCCAAGGTTGCGATCTGCGGCACGTTGCCGATCAGCTGCTGCACAAAGATGGTGACGACGGGTTGCACGGTGCGTGTGCTGAATTGTGCCATCAGCAGCACCACAAACAGCGCGCTGAGGGCGGAGGAGCCGGTCAGAAGCCTGAGCCCGGACCACATGGACGCGCGTTTGCCGGCGGATTTTACCGGCGTGAAGTTCTCGTTCACCACGACCCAGACCAGGATGAGGCCGGCAGTGGTGATGCCGCCGCACCAGAAGAACGGAGCGCGGTAGCTGTGGGTGAGGTCGGCGAGGACGCCGCCGATCACTGGCCCGATCAGGGACCCGACCAGTTGTCCGGATGCCAGCCAGCCCAGGGCGTAGCCGAGGCGGCGTTCAGGCACCTGACTCGCGACGAGCGCGATGGCGGCCGATGAGAAGCCGGCAAAGAAGCCCATCAGGAAGCGGGCGCCGAAAAACTGCCAGACATTTGCCGAGAGGCCCATCAGCGCGGTGAACAGGGCGATGGCGAAGCTGGATCGCAGCAGCGCCAGCTTGCGCCCGTATTGGTCGGCGACACGGCCCCAGACGGGCGAGGCGAAGGCGGCGACGAATGAGGTGGCGCCGCTGATGATGCCGGACCAGATGTCGATGCCGCGGGCGGTGTGAACGCCCAGTTCGGGCAGCATCAGGGGGATAATTGGGCTGAGGAAACTGATGGCGGCTGTCATGACAAACTGGATGGCGACCATCGCCCATAATGTGCGTTTCCATCCGCTGTCCTCGCTTCGGACCCGAATAGAGGTTTCGCCGCCGGGCCCGGCCGCGCTGTCGCTGCTGTCGTTCATGTGCGGCCATGCTATCGGATCGCGGCCGGATGAGAAGCGCAGCTCCCGGGCGGTCGCGCCAATCCCCGCTTGAGGCAAAGCGTCATGCGGCCTATCAGGCGCCTGTCTTGAGGGAGTTTCCACGTCATGGCCACGCGCAGGGTAGCGACGGTGTTCGGCGGATCGGGGTTCATCGGCCGTTACGTGGTCAAGCGGCTGGCCCAGCGGGGTTACGTCGTCCGCGTCGCCGTACGCGACCCGGAAGCGGCGCTGTTCCTCAAGCAGATGGGCGCCGTCGGCCAGATTGTGCCCCTGTTCGCCTCGGTCACCCGGGAGGCAACCGTGCATCGCGCCGTCGAAGGGGCCGAACTCGTTGTCAACCTTGTCGGCATCCTGGCAGAGTCCGGAACCGCCACGTTCGAGGCAATCCATGCCGAAGGCGCGAAACTGATCGCAACTCAGTCGGCAGCGTGTGGCGTACAACGGCTGGTCCATGTGTCGGCCATCGGCGCCGACCCCGACAGCCCCAGCCGCTACGGCTCGTCCAAGGGCAACGCCGAGCAGGCCCTCCGAGCAGCGTTCCCAACCGCAACGATTCTTCGCCCATCCCTCGTGTTTGGCCCAGAGGACGCGTTCTTCAACCGTTTCGGCGCCATGGCTCGGCTATCTCCGATCATGCCGGTGATCGCCGGCAACACGAAGATGCAGCCGGTCTATGTCGGTGACGTTGCCGACGCGGTCATCGCCGGCCTGCTCGACACCAATACAGCAGGCAAGCTGTATGAACTCGGAGGCCCTGAAGTCTGGACGTTCCGGGAAATCCTGGCGCTGATCCTGAAAATGACGAATCGCCACCGGCCGCTGATCGAAATCCCGATGTCGGTCGCAAGGCTGCAGGCGGCGGTGATGCGACACTTGCCTGGTCAGCCGCTGACGCCTGATCAGTTGCTGATGCTGTCCAGGGACAACGTTGTAACCCCGGGCGCCCTGGGACTGACGGACCTAGGGATCGTTCCGACCCCGGTGGAGCTTATAGTGCCGACGTACCTTAGCCGCTTTCAGCCCGGTGGCGGCCGTCGTCCGCTACTGCCGGCACCCGAACAGGGATAGGTGGTCGCTGCATCGCGAAAGGGCCGACCGGTGGCTATGCGACGTCCGTATGGCGGTTCAGGCGGGGTATCGGGTCTTCCTGGATTTACGCAGCCAACCTGACTTAGGCAGGGGCTGCGCAGAGATGCAGCGCGGGCCGGATATGCTCCGGTCCGCATTGGGCATGCCCTTACTGCGTCTTCGCGTTATCGGCCGGTGTCACCGCGGCGGCCGGCTTCTTCGTCTTCTTGTGATGCGTATGTTTCTTGTGCGTGGTGGTGTGGACCGCGTTCGGATTGGCTTCGTGCACCTCCGACTGGGCAAGCACGGGTTGCACGGCGAGCACGCCCATGGCCAGGGCAGCAGCGGTCAGGTAACGAATTTTCATGTCGAACTCCAGGTGTAATCGATCAGGCGGACTCGGGCGGCGGGAAGGTCACCAACATCGGAACCATCTTGATACCAATACAGCGAATTCACACGGATTCGCCAGCCGGACGGTGACGTGGGGGTGACGTGGGGCGTCGTGACGAATCGGGGCCGAAACAGCAGCGCTACACCGGCAACCTGATCCGCGCCCGCAGTCCCCCCAACGGGCTGTCTTCCAGCACGATCTCGCCGCCATGCGCACGGACAATGTCCCGGGCGATCGTCAGCCCTAAGCCGGTGCCGCCCGCCGAATCACTTTCGAACGGCCGGAACACGCTCTCCCGCCGGCCCGCCGGAATGCCCGGCCCATCATCGTCAACCGTGACCAGAACCGATCGGTCCTGCGCCACCGCCGCCAGACTGACATGGCGGGCATGGCGTCGCGCATTGTCAACCAGGTTGGTGATCGCCCGCCGCACCGCGTCGGACCGCAGCTTCAGCGTCAGATCGGCCGGCACATCCAGCGCCAGTACCGCGCCGGCCCGCCGAGCGCCCGCGGCCACGTCATCCAGGATCGCCGACAGATTGACCGGTTGCGCCTGTTCCGCGCCCTCGCCGCGCGCGAACGCCAAATAGCCGGCGATCATCCGGTCCATTTCCTCGACGTCAGCAGTCATATCCGCGACGTCCTCCTGCAACTCATCGGTGCAGGGCAGCATCGCCAGCGCCAGCCGCAGCCGGGTCAGCGGCGTGCGCAGATCGTGCGATACCCCGGCCAGCATCTCGGTCCGCTGCGCCAGGAAGCGGCGGATCCGCTCCTGCATCCGGTTGAACGCCGCCGCTGCCTGCCGCACCTCCGAGGCGCCCTCGGGCCGGATCGGCGGCACATCGCGCCCCATCCCGAACGCCTCGGCGGACCGGGCCAGGCGGCGGATCGCGCGGACCTGGTTGCGCATGAACAACGCGGCGATCAGGAACAGCAGGAGCGCGGAGCCGACCAGCCAACCGACGAACAGGAACAGCGTGCCGGTCGCAAGGCGCTTGCGCGGTGCCTCCACACGCAGCACCTCGTCCGGGAGCTGCAGCCGGATCAGCACGGACTGAGGATCGTAGGTCCAGTCCATGGTGAACGGCACATGCAGTTTCTCCGCCAGCGCCGCCTCCAGGTCATCATCCATCGGTCCCAGGACGTTGACCCGCTTGCGCGGTTCCAGCACGCCGCCAGGCTCTTGTCTCATGTCCAGCAGGAACTGGTCCTCCGCCATCCGCAGCGCCCACGCCTGCTCCTCCGGCGTCCGCATGTGCTGCATCAGATCCACCGTGTAGGCGATCTCCCCCGCGATCGCACCCGACAGGCGGCGGGAGACGACGTCGAGGTGGCTGCCGTAGAAAATCTGCAAGGCCACGGCCTGCACGACGACCAGCGGCACCAGCATGATCAGCAGCGTCCGCCCCAGCAGCGAGTGCGGCATGAACCGCTTGATGCTGTCGCCGAACGGCAGCCGAATGCGGGTGCGCACGTCAGACACCTGGCTTCAGGATGTATCCGCGCCCGCGCACCGTGTGCAGGAACCTTGGCTCGCGCGGGTCGGCCTCGATCTTTCGCCGCAACCGCACCACCTGTACGTCGATCGCCCGTTCGCCGGAGTCGTCCATTTCCAGCGCCTCGGCGATTTCCTCGCGCGACAACACCTCGTTCGCCTTGCGCGCCAGCGCGGTCAGCAGTGCGGCCTCCCCACCGGTCAGCCGGATCGGACCGGAGGCATCGCGCAGTTCGCCCCGTTCCACATCGAACTCCGCTGAACCGATGCGCATCGGACCGGTCAGGGGTTCAGGCGCGGCCGAGGGAACCGCCCGCCGCAGCAGGGCCCGAATCCGAAGCACCAGTTCCCGTGGCTCGAACGGCTTACCCAAATAGTCGTCAGCCCCTGCCTCGAACCCCGCGATCCGATCCTCCGGCGCGCCGCGCGCGGTCAGCATCAGCACCGGCAGATCAGCTGATTGCTCCTGACGCAGGGACTGCAGCAGATCGAGCCCGCTTTCGCCCGGCATCATGACGTCCAGCACCATCAGGTCGGGGGCGATCGCATGAAGCCGCGACCGGGCTTCAGCAGCGTCGGCGGCGGCCGTCACGCGGAACCCCTCGCTGATCAGGTAGCGGGCGAGACGGTCGCGCAGGCGCGCATCGTCCTCGACGATCAGGATGTGCGAGTCCTCCGTCCGCGTGTCCATCAGGCGTCCTCGGCCGGTCCGGTGCCGTCCAGGTAGGCCCGCGCGCCCTTGTCCATCAGCGCGCGGGTAACCCGGCGGAATCCCTCGACTGCCTGCGGACCGGCCTGCCGATAGGCTTCCGTCAGCAACGCGCGCTGGCTTTCGAACAACTGCCGCTCCAGCGCCTGACCTTTTTCCGTCAACGTCAGCAACCGCATGCGCCGATCCTCGAAACCGGGTGCCTGCGAGACATACCCTTCTTCCAGCAGCATGTTCAGCACCCGCGCCAGCGACTGCTTTGTGATCCGCAGGATCGCCAGCAGTGCGGACACCGTTAGACCCGGGTTCCGCCCGATGAAATGCAGTGCGCGATGATGCGCCCGGCCCAGCCCCAGTTCCTCCAGCACACGGTCGGCAACATTGGTGAAGTCGCGATACGCAAAGAACAGCATGTCCTGCGCCTGCCGCATCTCTGCTTCCCCCAGGTCGAGCACCGGAGTCGGCGGCGGCAGCTTGGGCGGTGGAACGAACCGATCGGCACGGCCGGCAACGGGCTTGGCTTTCAGCATGGCTGGCATACCATCCGGCTATGAACGAAATAGGTCAGCATAGTTGACATAAATATCGGTCGCGTTTTAACTGCCCCTGTCTGTACGCAATAAAATTTCGGAGGTATCGACCATGGCGTTAATTCCTTTCGACGATCGCGACGGCTGGATTTGGCTCGACGGCTCGCTTGTGCCGTGGCGCGAGGCTCGGCTGCATGTTTTATCCCATGGGCTGCACTACGCCAGTGCGGTGTTCGAAGGGGAGCGTGCCTACGCCGGCAATATATTCCGCCTGCGGGATCATACCCGCCGCCTGATCAACTCCGGGCGGCTGCTGATGTTCGACATTCCCTACACCGAGGAGCAGATCGACGCCGCGTGCCAGCAGGTTCTGACGGCCAACGGCCTGACCGACGGCTACGTCCGCCCGGTTGCCTGGCGCGGCTCCGAACAGCTTGCGGTCTCCGCGTCCGGCACGTCGGTCCATCTGTCGATCGCCGCCTGGCCCTGGCCCAGCTACTTCGAGGGCGAGCGAATGGCCGGTATCCGGGTCGCCGAGGCAACCGCATGGCGCCGCCCGTCGCCGCAAACCGCGCCAACCGAGGCAAAAGCCTCCGGCCTTTACATGATCGGCTCGATGGAGAAGGTGAAGGCGGAGCAGGCGGGTTACGCGGACGCGATGATGCTGGACTGGCGCGGGCTGGTGGCGGAAACAACCGGAGCGAACATCTTCTTCGTCATGGACGGTGACCTTCACACTCCAATTCCTGACGGGTTCCTAGATGGGATCACTCGCCGCACCGTGATCAGCCTGGCGCGGCGCAACCAGATGAAGGTGGTCGAACGCCAGATCGAACCAGCCGAACTAGCCAACGCGACCGAAGTATTTCTGGCTGGCACCGCGGCCGAGGTCACGGCGGTGCGCGAGATCGGCTCCCACCGCTTCACCCCCGGCCGCATTACCGAGACGTTGATGAAGGACTACGACCATCTTGTGCTTCAACCACCAGAGGACGTCGCGCGTATCGTCGCGTGACGAAGCGCGAGAGTTCGCGTGACCGCAAAGCAGGAGTAACCGCTTGACCGACACCGACATCGTGATCATCGGCGCCGGTGTGGCGGGCCTGGGCGCCGGGGCCGCCGTGCGGGATGCGGGCCGGCGGGCGGTGGTGCTGGAGGCCTCGGGCCGGGTCGGCGGCCGGGCGTGGACGGCGCATCCAGAGCAGCTTGGCGGCGTGTGGTTCGACATGGGCGCTGTCTGGTTCCACGACGCCGAACACAACCCCCTGGTGCCGATCGCGGACGCCGCCGGCGACCGCCTGCTGCGCTCGGACGAGATCCGCCAGGAACGGACCTTCGTCAACGGCCGCCTCGCAAACCGGTCTGAACTGACGGATTACGCCAACGCCTGGCCCCGCTACGAAGCGCTGGCCGAAGAGATCGTCGCGACCGGAGCGGATGTGCCGCTGTCCGAGGTCACAAGACGACTGCCCGACGATCCCTGGGCAAAGACGGTCGAGGCCTGGGAAGGTCCGGTCATCTGCGCCGCGGATGCGGACGTGTTCAGCACGCTGGACTGGCGGCGCAACGCGCTGGACGGCAGCAACCTTGTGCCGGACGGCGGCATCGGCGCCTTCGTGCAGCGCCGTCTGGTCAATGGTCTGGATATCCGGCTGGACACCCCGGTGCGGGTTGTCCGCTGGGGCGGCCCCGGTGGAAAGGTAACCGTGCAGACTGACCTCGGATCGATCTCCGCCGGCGCCTGCATCGTGACGGTGTCCACCGGCGTGCTGGCCTCGGGCGCCATGCACTTCGATCCGCCTCTGCCGACCAAGGTGACCGACGCCGTCCAAGCCCTGCCGATGGGCCTGGCCGTGAAGATCGCCCTGCGCGCTACCGGCCCGGATCGGTTGGATTTGCCGCTGCATTGTTCGGTCGACCGAATGATTCCATCATCCGGCGGAGTGCTGATGCCATTCCAGTGCTGGCCGTTCGGTCGCGACTACGTCCAGGGCTGGATCGGCGGGTCCGCCGCCTGGGATCTGGCCCGAGCCGGTGAGGCCGCGGCGGTGGATTATGCGATGGCCTACCTGCGGGACATGTTTGGCGGCCGGATCGATCGCGTGCTTGGCGGCGGCCCGTCGTTGGTAACGCATTGGGACGCCGACCCCTGGGTCCGTGGCGCTTACTGCTACGCCGTCCCGGGCGCCGCCCTGGCTCGGGATACGCTGGCCGAACCTGTCTCGGACGGGCACCTGATGTTCGCCGGGGAGGCCTGCCACGTCGGCTTCGCCGGAACCGTCGCCGGCGCGTGGATCAGCGGCCAGGACGCCGCGCGCACAGCCATGGCCGCGGTCGGCGCGCCAGCCCCATCCTAAGACCGCCGGTCTTGTCTACCCACACCGGATCGGCTCTAAACCGCCCAACGCCGCGGGAGGAGACGACATGGCCGAGATACGAACCGCTCACCTGCTGACCCTGAAACTCACGGTCAACGGCATGCAGCCCGTCGGCGAGACGCCCGCGGGCAACCGCCGCATCGGCCTCGTCGCCGGCGGCACGTTCGAAGGCCCGAAACTGCGCGGCACCGTCCTGCCCGGCGGCGCCGACTGGATCATCGGGCGGCCCGATGGCGTCACCACCTTGGACGTGCGCCTCGTGCTCGAAACCGACGACAAGGCCGCCATCGGTCTCACCTACCGAGGCCTGCGCCATGGCCCCCCCGACGTCATGGCCAAGGTCAACGGCGGGGAATTCGTCGATCCCGCGCTGTATTACTTCCGCACCGTGGTGAACTTCGAAACCGCGGCGCCGAAATACGCCTGGCTCAACAAGGTCTTCGGAATCGGCACCGGCAGCCGCCCGCCGGAAGGACCCGTCTACGACATTTTCGAGGTACTCTGACCATGGCAAAAATCGGTTTCATCGGCCTGGGCAACATGGGTGGCCCGATGGCCGCCAATCTGGTGAAGGCCGGCCATACCGTCACCGGCTACGACCTCAGCCCGCCCGCCATGATGGCACTGACCCAGGCAGGCGGTGGCGTCGCTGCTAGCGCCGCGGACGCAGTGAAGGGCGCGGATGTCGTTATCACCATGCTGCCCGCCGGCGAACATGTCCGCCACGTCTACCTCAACCAGGGCGGCTTGATAGACGTCACGAAGGGTCAGAAGCCGCTGCTGATCGATTGTTCCACGATCGACGTCGACAGCGCCCGGACGGTGGACGCGGAAGCATCCAAAGCCGGCCTTGCGATGCTCGACGCGCCGGTGTCCGGCGGCACCGCCGGCGCCCAGAACGGCACGCTGACATTCATGGTCGGGGGCGCCGATGAGGCCTTCGCCCGCGGCAAGCCGATCCTGGAGGCGATGGGTAAGAACATCTTCCACGCCGGTGCGGCCGGGGCAGGGCAGGCGGTGAAGATCTGCAACAACATGATGCTGGCCATCAACATGGTTGGCGTCGCCGAGGGCTTCATCCTCGCCGAAAAGCTTGGCCTGGACTGGCAAAAACTTCACGCGATCTGTTCCACTGCAACATCGAACTCCTGGGCGCTGGCAAACTACTGCCCCGCGCCCGGCGTCGTCCCCACCGCCCCGTCGTCAAAGGATTATGCGCCCGGCTTCATGGCGCAGCTGATGGTCAAGGATGTGAAGCTGTCCCAGGCGGCCGCCGAGGCCACAGGCTCCCCAACCCCGCTCGGCGCCCAGGCGCTGTCGTTCTACCAGGCAGTGGTGGACGCCGGGGATGGGACGAAAGATTTCTCCGTGGTGTTCCGCTGGCTGGCAGCGCAGAGGCGGTAACAGTCGCTGCGCTCCGGCGCTCGCGGGGTGATCCGCAATCCCGGTTGCGCGGGCGAGATGATTTGACAGCTAATGCCGGCGCCGTGGCAAACGACCCGCGACACCTATTTCGGCAAGCGTCCCATCATCACAGCGATGTCGCGCGCCATCTCCAAAGCCTGGTCAAGGGTCAGCGAAGCGGCTCGGTGGAAAGTGCGCTTGGTCTGCCCCAGGTATTCCGGGTTCCACCCGGCCAGTTTCTCAGCAAGCGCCATCGCCTCGCCGATCAATTTGTCATCCGGCACAACGCGATTGACCAGACCGAGTTCGTAAGCCCGCTGTGGCATCATGTTCTCGCAAAGTGTCAGCAATTCGAACGCGATTTTCCGGCTCATCAAATGCACGGCCTGCGCCGTGACGGTCGAGGCTGTCAGGCCCGCCTTTAGTTCCGGGTAGCCAAAGCGTGCGCTTTCGGCAGCCACCACCAGATCGCTGCCGAAAGCAAGTCCACAGCCGGCGCCAAGGGCGTATCCGTGGACGGCAGCAATGATCGGCTTATCCACGCGGGTCAGAAGCTTCGTCAAAGCAATGTTCCGGTCGCCGTGCTGAACCAGGTTCCGCCGGGTCTCGGCCGTCAGTGGCCGCGGCACGGATGTATCCGCGCCCGCACAGAATGCCCGCCCGGCGCCAGCCAGGATGATGACCGACACCGCGTCGTCATCCTGAGCGGCGTGCAGCGCATCGGTCAGCGCATGAACCAGGTCGCTGTTCAGCGCATTCAGTTTTGCCGGTCGATTCATCTTGAGTAGACGCACCGCGCCATGGTTTTCCGTCAACAACACATCGTCCATAGGTCGTTTCCCTTATTCCATCGCTCCGAGCAGGACAGCGTCTTGACGCGACGAAGGTCAAGTCCACCGGGGGATCAGCGGCCGGGCTCCGGCCGTCTCGCCGATGGTCTCAACGGCTGTCTCTGGTAGTGGCGCTCATGCAGGATCTTGCGCACGACCTGATGGATGGGTTCCGTGCTCAACGGTGGCCTGCACGCCCGGCGGGTCGCAGAACACCGTGAAGCCATACGGCTCGCCCGTTCCCCCACCCCACTGAACCCGCTATAAAACGTAACGCATCGACCAGAATGCCCGGACCGGGAAACGCAGGAACGAACGATGAGCACCCAGGCCTTCAAGGCGGCGCGCGACTTTCTGTTCGCGCACGCCACCGACTACCCCACCGCCCATAAAGACTTCCGCTGGCCCGAACTCACGCACTTCAACTACGCGCTGGACTGGTTCGACGCCGAACTGGCCAAAAACCACCCGAACGGCCTCGCCCTGAAGATCGTCGGCGCCGGAGCCGCCACCCGCACCTTCGCCGAACTGTCCGAAGCCTCGAACCGCGTCGCCAACGGCCTGCGCGCCCTCGGCGTCAAGCGTGGCGACCGTATTCTGCTGATGCTCGGCAACGTTGTCCCGCTTTGGGAAACCATGCTCGCCGCCATGAAGCTGGGCGCCGTCGTGATCCCGGCCACCACGCTGCTCGCCGCTTCCGACCTAAAGGACCGCTTCGACAGGGGCCGCACCCGCCACCTGGTTACCACTGCCGACGATGCCCCGAAGTTCGACGGTCTCGACCCCACCGTCACCCGCATCGCCGTGGGCGACGCACCCGCGGGCTGGCACAGCTACGACGCCCTGCTCCAGGCCCCCGCGGCATTCCAGCCCGACGCCCCGACCAACGCCACCGACCCGCTGCTGCTATATTTCACCTCCGGCACCACCTCCCGCCCCAAGCTGGTCGAGCACAGCCACCAAAGCTACCCGGCCGGCCACCTGATCACGATGTACTGGATCGGCCTGCGCCCCGGCGACATGCACCTGAATATCTCGTCCCCCGGCTGGGCCAAGCACGCCTATAGCTGCTTCTTCGCCCCCTGGAACGCTGCCGCCACCGTCTTCATCGCCAACCAGCCCCGCTTCAACGCCCCCGGCATGCTCGACGCCATCGTCGAAAACAACGTCACCACCATCTGCGCCCCACCCACGGTCTGGCGCATGTTCGTGCAGGAGGACATGACGAAGTGGCAGACCAGCTTACGTGAGGTCTGCTCCGCCGGCGAACCGCTGAATCCCGAGGTCATCGAGCACGTCCAGAAAGTCTGGAACAAAACCCCCCGCGAGGGCTACGGCCAGACTGAAACCACGCTGCAGATCGGCGTCTTCCCCGGGCAGTTGGTGAAGCCCGGCTCGATGGGCGTCGAATCCCCCGGCTACCGCATCCGCCTGCTGGATGCCGAAGGCCAGGACGCCGAGGAAGCCGAGGTGTGCATCGAACTCGACCCCGCGCCGGTCGGCCTGATGCGCGGCTACCAGAACGACGACGGGTCCTTCGCCTCTCTGGGGGTCAAGGCCGGCAACCACTTCGCCTACCGCACCGGCGACGTCGCCACCCGTGACCCCGACGGGTACTACACCTATGTCGGAAGGGCCGACGACGTGTTCAAAGCCTCCGACTACCGGATCAGCCCCTTCGAACTGGAAAGCGCCCTGATCGAGCATCCCGCCGTCGCCGAGGCCGCCGTCGTACCCGCGCCCGACGCCGTCCGCATGAACATCCCAAAGGCCTACATCACCCTGGCGGCTGACTTCGAACCGACGCGTGAGACCGCACAGTCGATCTTCCGCCACCTGCGGGCTACGCTCGCCCCCTACAAGCGTGTCCGTCGCATCTCGTTCGGCGAACTGCCCAAGACCATCTCCGGAAAGATCCGCCGCGTGGAACTCCGCCAGTCCGAGGTCGCCCAGGCAAAAGCCGGCGAACGCGCACCCGGTGAGTTCCGCGAGGACGACTTCCCCGACCTATAACCCCTGCGCCGTCGCCGAATTAAGCGCTGTCTCGATTGCCTGCATGCAAGCCGGCCGGTCATGGCTCGCAAGCGCATGCAACGCCTGTGAAATCTGGCCAACCGTGGGATTGTCGCTCGGAATACCTGTCTGACCCAGGGGCACCGACCGGTCGAGCATCCGGCTCTGCGCCATTTCCAGCGACTGTTGTACCTCGCCTGTGCGGCCTGTCGCCAACGCCCCCTGCGCGGCGCGCAGGAAATCCGACGGTTTTGAGTCAGGCGACAACGCGGGCGCCGGCAGGTTCGGCGCTACATCCGACCGTGTGTCACTCGGCGTCAGATTGCTGGCCACGTTGCTGTGCGGTTCGGAGCCGGTGACTGGAGCATCACTGCTAGGACCGCCGCTATAGACCGTCGTCTGCGCCGCAGCCGGCAAAGCCAGAACCAGCGGCAGGACCAGGATAAGCGGACGCATGGGAACCAACCTCCAACGAAGACCGACCGGTCACATGGTTACGGGCGCGGCGCGCCACAATTACACACCGATCAAGGAACGATAGGTTGATCACCGCGACCGCCACCGCCGATGGAACCACAGCCACTGCCCCGGATTCTCCCGTATCCAGCCTTCCACCACGGACGTGATCATCTGCGTCGCCGCGGTCACGTCGATTTGCCCGTCCGAACCGCGCGGCATCTCGTACGGACCCTCGCCCAGGATGCGGAACCGGCGATCCGGCAGCCGGATCACCCGCACGCCAACCACCGGACAATCGAACTGCCGGGCGAGGCGCGCGACCGACGGGTTCGCCTTGCACTGCCGGCCGAAGAACGTGACATCGACCCCGCGCGAGAAATGCTGATCCACCAGCATCCCCAGATGCTCCCCGGCCTGCAATGAGCCCGCCATCTCCAGCGCCGCCTGCGCCCGCGTTCGGATCATCCGCCCCATCAGTGGTGCCCTGATGCGGATGATCTCCCGCGCGACCGCCTTGTTGTTCGGCATCCGGTAAACGACGGCCGAGGGCAGCCCATGCGCCGACGCCGCGATCGCCGGCAATTCCCAGTTGCCCAAATGCGCGGCAAAGCACAGCGCGGGTTTGCCGTCGTGCAGCAGTTGCTCGAACAGCGGCACGTTGTCGGTCAGGATGCGTCCGGCGTTGGGATGCTCCGGATCGAAGTCCCAGATGCGTGCCATGTGGACATATTCGCCGGCCACGCGCCCCAGATTCTCCCAAGCGTCGCGCAAGGTCGCTTCGATCCAGGCGGGGTCCTTGTCCGGAAATGCCGCCCGCAGGTTTACTTGACCGACCCGATGCGCTGGCAGCCACGGTCCGAAACGCCGAGCGACCGTGCCGCACAGGTCGGATGCGCGATCCGGATTGGTCCGCCTGAGCAGCCGGATCAGGCCTTTGACGATCCGGCCGAGCAGCCGGTCGCCATATAACGTCAGAGTTCTTCGCACCGGTTCAGAGTTCGACCACGATCTTCCCAAACACATCCCGGCTTTCCAGCCGGTCCACGCCCGCTCGGAAATCCGTCAGCGGATAGACCGTGTCGATCACCGGCCGCACGCCCGACGCGATCCGCCCGAGCCCACGCGCCAGCGCCGACAAAGGCGCCCCAAACGAGCCGATGATCCGGTATTGCTGCTGAAACAACTGCATCAGGTTCAGGCTCGCAACGGGCCCCGAGGTCGCACCGCACGTCACCAGCCGCCCGCCGCGCTTCAACGACAGCAGCGAGCCGCCCCAGGTGTCCGCGCCGGTATGCTCGAACACCACATCGACGCCCTTCTTGCGGGTCAGCTTCCGCACCAGGCCCTCGAACCGGTCCTCCCGGTAGTTGATGACGTGATCGGCGCCCAGGGCGGCAGCCTTGGCGGCCTTGTCCGCGGAACCAACGGTGGTGATCACGGTGCAGCCGATCGACTTGGCGATCCGGATGGCGATGCTGCCGATCCCCGACCCGCCGGCATGGATCAGGATGGTCTCCCCAGGCTCAAGCTGAGCGTTGTCGAACAGCATGTGCTCGACCGTTCCGTAGGCGACGGCGACACACGCCGCGTCCCGCATCTCGACGCCATCGGGAATCTTCACCAGCAGCCGGGCAGGGTGGTTGGTGACGTCCTGCGCGAACCCGTCGATATGAAAGCCGCGCACCCCGCCGACATTTTCGCACAGATTGTCGCGGCCCTTGCGGCACGCCGGACAAACCCCGCAGGTCAGGGCGGAGTAGGGAACGACACGGTCGCCGGGGCGGACATTTGTCACACTGTCCCCCACCGCGATCACCTCGGCCGAGGCTTCCGCGCCAACGGTCAGCGGATACAGCCGCTTGGCGAACGCCATGCCGCGAAAGCCCCAGACATCGATGTGGTTCAGCCCAACCGCCCGCACACGAAGCTGAACCTCGTCGGTTGCCGGCGGTGGCGGCGCATCCCGCTCCAGCAGTTCAACCTGCCGGTCGGCCAGAAGCTGCAGCGCGCGGATCGTCGTCATGAAGTTTATTCCGAGGTTTGTTCAGCGCGCCCCACTAAGCAGGGTTGGCCGGCAGGGCAATCCCTGCCCGGTTCGCTGCGGGGGTGGCAGGCTGATTTATAAACCAGCTCTTCAACCGCCCGCCCCAAGACCAAAGAGCCGGTCAGGAATAGGACCAACCGGCTCACTCGAGGAGGATGTGATGCTTACCCATCACTGCCTTCGGCCAAAGACAATCGTGAAAATTGGCCTGATAATCAAGATCACGATCATCCGAAAGTAGAAGGCAGCCTGGTCCGACAGCGGGCCAGACACTTCGTGAGGATAGCCTGCCGCACCGCGTTTTGCAACGACCCCTGGCTGTTGTCACCAATGGTTTCGGCGCATAGCCTTTCAATCACCGACGAGAGGGGAGCATCGTACCATCATGAAAATCCTGGTTGTCCAAGGTGCCGGCATGAACATGCGCGGCAAGGTCCAGACCGAGATCTTCGGCACCATGACCATGGCCGAATACGACCAGCACATCGTGCGGTATGCCGCCGAACTTGAACTGGACGTGGAGATCTTTCACTCCAACATCGAAGGCGAGGTAATCAACCGCCTGTACGCCGCGAATGATCAGAATTTCGCCGGAGCGCTTGTCAACCCCGCCGGCTATTCCAGGGGCTACCCCGCGCTGACCGCCGCCATCAGCCAGGTAACGTTCCCGGTCATCGAGGTCCACATCTCCAACCCGGTGCGACGTGGCCCGATCTCCGACACCGCCTCGGTCTGCCTGGGCATGGTCACCGGCTTCGGCGTGTTCGGCTACTACCTGGCCCTGCGCGGCCTGCGCGACACCCGAAAATAATCAGGCCAGCCGGACGGTCACCGGCGGCAGAGGCGGAAACGTCACGGTCACATGCGCCGGTCCGGCTAGCCAGATCGGCGGCGTGACGCTCCCCAGCATGATCACCTGGCCCGCCTTCAACCCGCCGAACGCTTTCGCCAGTTCCGACCCGGCCAGTATCGCCAGCCCCCGCAGCGGATGCCCCAGCAGATCGGATGTGACGCCCTCATCTCCCGATCCATCGTCAAGCTGAATCCGCCCTCGCAGCACCGCAACATCGAGCCCGCGCCACACCACGCCGCCCTGTTCGCCGATCACCGCCGCGGCGTGATACATCTGGTCCGCCAGCAACATCGGCGCCCCCAGCTCCTTCACGTCGCCATACCGGTTCTCGACAATCTCGATCCCGGCGACGAAATCTCCTACCGCCGCGAGCGCCTGCTCCAACGAGCACGGTCCCGGCGGCAGATCTGCGGCCAGCCGCACCGCCACCTCGCACTCGACGCCCGGCTTGGTGTAATCGGCGAAGCGCAGGTCGGCATGCGACAGATACACCGCCGCCCCCTGCATGAACCCAGCGATCGGAGCGTCCACCCCAAGATAGGCCTGCATCCGGCTGCCCGTCGCGCCGATCTTGAAGCCAAACGGCGGATCGGCATTCACCAGCCGCGCCAGAGCGTGCTGCACTGCCGCACCCTCCGCCTCGGTCGTCGGCGCGATGCTCGACGGCAGCGGCGAGACCACGGTCCGGTTCACCCGGTCCCGGTGCAACGCCGCCGCTGCTTTGGCCGGATCGAACGCCATCACCGTCTCGCCAGTTCGTAGAGCGCGATCGAGGCAGCGGCGGACACGTTCAGGCTCTCGACCGCGCCCTTGATCGTCAGTCCCGCGATCTCGTCGCACGTCTCCTTCGTCAGCCGCCGCAATCCCTCGCCCTCGGCGCCCAGGACAAGCGCCACACGGCGCCCCGCGAACGCCGGCCCCGACAGCGGAGCACCCGCCGCATCCAGCCCGACACACCAGACATTCGCCGCCTTCAATGCGATCAGCGTCCGAGTGATGTTCACCGCCCGCAACAATGGCATCGTCTCCAGCGCGCCGGATGCCGCTTTTGCCAGCCCGCCGGTCTCCTCCGGAGCATTGCGATCCTGGGTGATTACCGCCGCCGCGCCGAACGCGGCGGCCGATCGCATGATCGCGCCCACATTGCGTGGGTCGGTGACCTGATCCAGCACCACGATCACCCCCGGCTTCTCCAGCACCGATTGCAGGCTCGGCGGCGCCAGCGGATCGGCCAGCAGCGCCGCGCCCTGGTGCACGACATCCCGCCCAAGCAGATGATCCAGCCGCGCGCGATCCGCCCGCTCAACCGACAGTGCCCACGGCGGTGCCAGGTGTTGGCTAATCGCCGCTTCCGCTTCCTCCGTCAGCATCAGCCGTCGCAGCCGCCGCGCCGGATTGGCCAGCGCGGCCGCCACGGCATGATGGCCGTACAACCAAACAGTGCCCTTCGGCGCATCCGGCGAGTGCCGTGGTGCATCATGCTCGCGCGGACGGTTGGGGCCACCGCCATGCCGCGGCTGAAACCCCTCGCGCTGCCCCTGCCTCTGGCCTCCCTCGTGCTTAGCCCAGTCCGGTCTCGCCCCGCCCGGCCGTCCGCCGTCCGGCTTCCCCGCACCGGGCTTACCGCCACCCGGCTTACCGCCACCGGGCTTGCCTGCATCGCGGTTCGGCCGCGCCTGGAACCCAGCCGGCCCATTGCCCTGCGTCCGAGCCCTTTGCTGCTCACCGGACGGGCCGGCAAACCCACCCCGCGCGTCAGTCCGCCCGCCTCCGGATCCCGGCGCACCGCCCGGCCCGCGATAGGGCCCACGATCAGAGGACGGGGGACGCGACGGACCACCCGAAGGGCCGCTTGGCCGATTGCCATGAGGAGGTTTCATCGGCCAGTCCTATAGACCCCGCATCTGCTCCTGCCCAGCCACGCATCCAGTCCCCGCGTCCGCTCCGGCCGCGGCATGCACTACCGCCCGGCGACCTGGAGCGTCCCACCCGACCGCATCCGTGCCACCCGGCCCCAGCGCATCGCCGGCAGTTCGATGTGATTGTGCAGCCAAGCCGCGGCCAGGATGGGCACCACGATCGCACCCGGGAGCCAAACCAGCGTGAACACTGCCGCATTGCCGCCGGCCGCCATGCTCAGCCAGTTCGCCAACATCTTGTGGATCGGTTCATTAACCAGATACAAGCAATAGGAGATCGCTCCAAGCCACCGACCCGTGCGGCTGCGCAGCATCTCGCCAAGCACCCGCAGACCGGCCGTTTCCGGCCGCAACTGGGTGGTCAGACAAAGCGTCCAGACCAGCGGCGGCAGCAGTTTCCCGCCCGAACCCCCATAGGCGCAAAGCGCCAGGCAGGCGGCCAGCGTGAGACCGTAGCGGAGCAGGCCGCCATGCTCGCCGCGAACCACCGCGGCGCTTGCCACCCCGAGCGCGAAAAAATGCGCTTTGTTCAACAGCCATGCCCGGCTGAATTGCCAGCTGTCGGGCCCCAGAGCGTGCCAGGCGATCCCAATGACGGCCAGAAGAAGCAGTACGGTTCTCAGCCGGCCGGCGCCCATGGCGTAAAGCACCAGCGCGAGAGCGTAGAACTGCCACTCAGTGGAAAGGCTCCAGGCCGAACCCAGGAAGCTGACCCAGACATCGGGCAGCACGGCGGCGGGGAACATGCCATGGGTCATCGTCAGGTGCGCGACGATCTCGCTGCGCCACCACGGCGGCCAGGCGCTGATGCAGATGGTCCGCGCCGTGCTGTCCGGCAGGATCCACGGCATCCGGTCATACCCGCACGACATCGGCTGAACCGCCACCGCCAGCGCGAAAACCAACAGGAAGACCGGGAATATCCGCAGCGCGCGCGCCGTCAGGAACGCACCTGGGCGCCCCCTGGTGCGATTCAGCGACTCGCTGATCACCAAGCCACTCAGGATGAAAAACACGTCCACCGCCGCACCGCCGTGCGACACGGCAATCTGCAGCCAGCCCGGCAGCAGCGCGAACGGCGCCATGTGACCAAGCATCACATACACGGCAAGAAAGCCGCGAAGACCATCAAGGCATTCCAGGCGCTTCACGCTTCGCAGTTTGCGCGCGCGAGGGTTAACAAGATGCGAAGTCTTGCAAACGGGACATTCACGCGCTATTTCACGGTAAATCATTCTCCGCTGTTCTACGGGGGGTGGCTTTCGCGGGGGTCCCCTTCGCGGGCCGCCTCTTTTTGTTTTCAGGCAGCGGCATAACTCGGACGGCGCTGTTTTGGACGGAAACGAACCCACCCACACCACGCTGGAAGCGCGGCTGGCAGCCATCATCGGCCCACGCCTCGAAGCGATGGGCTTCGAGCTTGTGCGCGTTGCCGTGCTCGGTCGCGAACGCCCCACGGTGCAGGTCATGGCCGATCGGGCCGATGGCACCCTTATAACGGTCGAGGATTGTGAGCAGATCAGCCATGACGTCAGCGCGGCCATCGACGTCGACGATCCGATCCCCGGCGCCTGGACGCTGGAGGTCAGTTCCGCCGGGATCGACCGCCCGCTGACGCGCGCGAAGGACTGGAACCGTTTCGCCGGGCATCTGGCGCGGGTCGAAACCTTCTTCCCGCAGGACGGCCGCAAGCGTTTTGCGGGCGTTGTCCTAGGCGCTGACGAAACCGCCGGTCGCCTTCGCATGGACGATGGATCGGAAGTGGCCCTTCGCCACGCCGATATTCGCCGCGCCAAACTTGTCTTGACGGACGCCCTGATCGAAGCCACGGCATCGCAGCCGCGCGCCAACTGAACCCGATTCCGAAGAACCGGACGCACGCAAGAGGTCCCCATGGATACCGCAATCGCCCGCCCCGAACTTCTGCTGATCGCCGAGACCGTCGCGCGCGAAAAGAACATCGAGCGTGAGGAAGTGCTCGAAGCCATGGAGCAGGCCATCCAGAAGGCCGGCCGCGCCAAGTACGGGCACGAAAAGGACATCCGCGCCACCATCGACCGCAAATCCGGCGACGTGCGCCTCTCCCGCTGGACCGAGATCGTCGAGGCTGTGGAGAACGAAGAAACCCAGATGTCCAAGGCCGACGCGGCCAAGCTGTTCCCCGACAAGTCTGTGGGTGACTACGTCGTCGATCCGTTGCCGCCAATCGATTTCGGCCGCATCTCCGCCCAGACCGCCAAACAGGTGATCGTGCAGCGGGTGCGGGAAGCCGAACGCAAGAAGCAGTACGACGAATTCAAGGATCGCGTCGGCGAGATCATCAACGGCGTCGTCAAGCGCACCGAGTACGGCAACCTGATGGTCGAACTTGGCCGCGCCGAGGCGTTGCTGCGCCGCGACGAACTGATCGCCCGCGAATCCTTTCGCAACGGCGACCGCGTCCGCGCCTACATCTACGACGTGCGGGAGGAACCGCGCGGCCCGCAGATCTTCCTCTCCCGCACCCATCCAGGCTTCCTGGCGAAGCTGTTCGCCCAGGAAGTGCCGGAGATCTACGATGGCATCATCGAGATCAAGGCGGTGTCCCGCGATCCCGGCAGTCGCGCGAAAATGGCTGTGATCAGCCGCGACTCCTCGATCGACCCTGTCGGCGCCTGCGTCGGCATGCGCGGGTCACGCGTGCAGGCTGTCGTACAGGAACTCCAGGGCGAGAAGATCGACATCATTCCCTGGTCCAGCCAAGCCGCCACCTTCGTCGTCAATGCACTTGCCCCCGCCGAAGTCACCAAGGTCGTGCTGGACGAGGAAGCCGGCCGCGTTGAAGTGGTCGTCCCGGACGAGCAGCTTTCCCTGGCCATCGGCCGCCGCGGTCAGAACGTCCGCCTCGCCAGCCAGTTGACCCGTTGGGACATCGACATCCTGACGGAGGCTGAGGAATCCGAACGCCGTCAGGAAGAATTCCGCCGCCGCTCCGGCCTGTTCGTGGAAGCGCTGGACGTCGACGACATGATCGCCGGCCTGCTGGTCACGGAAGGCTTCACCACCGTCGAGGAACTCGCCTACACGCCGGTCGATGAAGTCGCGGCGATCGAGGGCTTCGACGAAAGCGTGGCCGAGGAACTGGTCCGCCGCGCCGAAAGCTTCCTGACGCAGCGTGACAACGAATTGAACGACAAGCGCATCGAGCTTGGGGTGACCGACGATGTGGCCGCGATCGAGGTGCTGACGCCGGCCATGCTCGTCGCGCTCGGAGAAAAGGGCGTGAAAACCCTCGATGATCTCGCTGACCTCGCGTCCGACGAACTCATCGAGATCGTTGGCGCCGAGGCGATGGACGAGGCGACCGCCAACGACGTGATCATGGCAGCCCGCGCGCACTGGTTCGAGGGTGGGGAACAGCCCGCCGTCGCGGAGGAGGCTGGTCACGACTGAAATCGACGCCTTACCACCGGCCACGCTTGAAGACCTGATTCAGGACGAACCCGAAACAGGTCCGCTGCGGCGCTGCATCGTCACCCGCGAGCGGCTGCCGAAGGAGCGGATGATCCGTTTCGTTGTGGGTCCGGACCGGCAGATTGTCCCGGACCTTTCTGCAAGGCTGCCCGGACGGGGAATGTGGTTGAGCGCATCGGGGGATGTGTTAGAACCCCCCGACATTGACGAACCTAGACTAGGCGGCCCATCAAGCGGACCGCGAGGAGAGCGACTTGCGGACCGCCGCCTGACCCGCGCATTTTCCAGGGCAGCGCGTGGGCCGGTGTCGGTGCCCCCGGATTTGAACGCCTTGCTCCAGGCTTCCCTTGTTCGCCGCGTGACAGAGCTTCTCGGTCTGGCCCGACGTGCCGGACAGACCGTGGCAGGGTTTGAAAAGGCACGCGAGTTCTTACGGACCACGCCCTCGCGGCTGGTCCTGCAGGCGTCGGACGGCAGTGTCGCGGAGCGCGCCCGGTTTCTCAGTGGCGCGTTGCCGGACCTGAAGGTTTTCGATCCTTTGCCAGGGGAAGCCCTGGGACGGGTCTTTGGTCGTGACTATGTGGTGCACGTCGCGGTTGCGCCGGGCAAATTGGCGGAGTCACTCGTCGTGGAAGCGGGCAGGCTGGCCGGGTTGAAGACAAGGTCCGAAAGGGCCATCGGGTCCGAACGGACCACGGGACGGGAAACCGGCCCGGTGAACACAGTTTTGGATGCCAACGGATAAACATGAGCGAAAGCAACGATCAGGACGGCGGCAAGGGTCGGCTCTCTCTGCGTCCGGCAGGACGGCTGGAGTTGGGACGGACGGTCGATGCCGGGTCTGTCCGGCAGAGCTTCAGCCACGGCCGGTCAAAAGTCGTGCAAGTGGAAGTGCGCAAGACGCGCGCGCCGGTCGCACGCAACCCGTCGGCCGCGGCCGGCGCCCCACCAGCGCCACCGGTCGGCGGCGCACCCGCGCCACGCGCCCCGCTGCCGGGCGCCAAGCCCGCGCCAGGCGCCGGCCGGGCGCTGACTCAGACTGAACTCGCCGCCCGCCAGCGCGCGTTGGACGAGCAGAAGCGCGACGCCGCCAAACGCGAAGCCGAACGGCGCGAGCAGGAGTTGATCTCCATCCGCTCCGCCGCCGAGGAAGCCGCCCGCCGCGAAGAGGAAGCCCGCAAGGCCGCCGAAGAGGAAGCGCGCCTAAAGGCCCAGCAGGAGAAAGCCGACAAGCAGGCCCGCAGGGAAGCCGAGGCCGATGCCGCGGCGCGTGGTCAGACCTACCAGCCGCCGGAACCGGTCATTGCCGCGCCGCAGCCCGAGGTAACCGAAGCCACGGCGGAGGCCGCCACATCGGCAGCCGTCACGCCGCCGGCCGATGCACCGCACGTCGCGCAAACGCCGCAACCCGTGGCCCGAGCACCCGGCGCCCGCCCCGGCCAGCCGGCCCCAGCCCAACCCGGAGCGACGCCGGTCACGCCTGCGGCCGCCACCGAGACGCTGCGCCTTCGCACCGGAGCCGGCCGCGCCGAGGACGAAGACGAGGCACGGGTTGTTCGCCGTCCGGGCGCCGGCGGCCTTCCGGCTCGCAAGCCGCCGGTCGTGGCACCCAAGGGCGGCACCAACGATCGCCGCCGCTCCGGTCGCATCGACGTTCAGGCCGCAATCGAGGGCGAGGACGAGAAAGTCCGTTCGCTGGCCTCGGTTCGCCGCCAGCGCGACCGCGAACGGCGTCAGGCCGAACTCGATCGTCTGCGCGCGGATCAGGTCAAGGTCGTCCGCGACGTGATCCTGCCGGAGCAGATTACTGTTCAGGAACTAGCCAACCGCATGGCGGCTCGCGCGCCGGAGGTCATCAAGGCGCTGATGAAGATGGGCGTCATGGCGACCATCACCCAGTCGCTGGACGCCGACACCGCCGAACTGGTGGTGCAGGAGTTCGGCCACCGCGCCCGCCGCGTGTCGGAATCCGATGTCGAAATCGGCCTGGAGGGCGCGGTAGACGAGGATACCGATCTGATCCTGCGGCCGCCGGTCGTGACCATCATGGGCCATGTCGACCACGGCAAGACCTCGTTGCTCGATGCCCTGCGCGCGACGGATGTTGCGGCCGGGGAGGCCGGCGGCATCACCCAGCACATCGGCGCCTACATGGTGACTCTTGCCGACGGTATGCAGATCACGTTCATCGACACGCCGGGCCACGAAGCGTTCACCGCCATGCGCTCGCGCGGCGCCTCGGTGACCGACATCGTCGTGCTTGTTGTCGCCGCCGATGACGGCGTCATGCCGCAGACGATCGAGGCGATCCGGCATGCCAAGGCGGCCAATGCCCCGATCATTGTTGCGATCAACAAGATGGACAAGCCGGACGCCAATCCGAACCGGGTGCGCCAGGAACTGCTCAGCTACGACATTGTCGTCGAGGAAATGGGCGGCGAAACCCAGGACGTGGAAGTCTCCGCGACGAAGAAGACCGGCCTCGACAAGCTCGAGGAAGCGATCATGCTTCAGGCAGAAATCCTCGACCTGCGCGCCAACCCCGAACGTTCGGCCGAGGGATCGGTGATCGAAAGCCGTCTCGATCGCGGCCGTGGTCCGGTCGGCACCGTGCTGGTGCAGCGCGGCACGCTGCGCCCCGGCGACATCGTCGTGGCTGGCTCAGAGTGGGGCAGGGTGCGTGCAATGCTGGACGACAAAGGCCGCCAGATGGGCGAGGCCGGTCCCTCCACCCCCGTCGAACTTCTAGGTCTCAGCGGCGCGCCGTCCGCCGGTGAGCAGTTCGTCGTTGTCGAGAACGAAAGCCGCGCCCGCGAAATCACCGAATTCCGCGAACGCCGTCAGCGCGACAAGGCGGCCGGCGCGGCGGCCGGGGCGCGTGGCACGCTGGATCAGATGCTGGCCCGCATCCAGGCCGGCGAGCAGAAAGAGGTCGCTGTTCTGATCAAGGCCGACGTCCAGGGCAGCGCCGAGGCCATCACCGCCACCGTGCTGAAACTGGCGCACGAGGAAGTGAAGGTCCGCGTGCTGCTGGCTGGCGTCGGGCAGATCACCGAATCCGACGTCCAACTGGCCAAGGCCTCCAGCGCAGTCATCATCGCCTTCAATGTCCGCGCCACCTCCCAGGCTCGGGAACTGGCGCAGCGCGACGGCGTGGATATCCGCTACTTCTCGATCATCTACGAAGTGGCCGACGACGTCGAAAAGCTGGTGCGAGGCAAGGTCGCCCCGAAGGCGCGCGAGAAGTTCCTGGGCTACGCCGAGGTCCGCAAGGTGTTCAACATCACCAAGACCGGCAAGGTCGCGGGTTGCTACATCACCGAGGGCTTGGTCAAACGCGGGTCCGGCGTGCGGGTTCTGCGCGACAACGTTGTCATCCACCAGGGCGAGCTGTCACAGCTGAAGCGCTTCAAGGACGACGTCCGCGAAGTGGCCCGTGGCTACGAATGCGGCCTGTCCTTCGCCAACTTCCACGACCTGATCGAAGGCGACGTTGTCGAGTGCTTCGAGACGGAGATGGTCCCGGGTTGAAGAAGCAGCCGTCAAAGGCACCGTCTCAGCGGCAACTGCGCGTGGCGGAGGAAATCCGCCACGTGCTCGCTGGCGTCTTCGCCAGAAACGAATTCCGCGACCCTGACCTCGCCGCCGCGCATGTGACGGTAACCGAGGTCCGCATTACCCCCGACCTGAAGCATGCCATCGTGTTTTTCGCCCGCCTGGGCAGGCCCGACGCCGATGCGCTGGTGCCGTCGCTGACACGGGCAACACATTACCTGCGCGGCCAGGTCGCAAAGGCGCTGCGCCTGCGCGCCGTGCCCGACCTGACGTTCCAGCCCGACACCGCGCTCGATTACGCGATGAAGATCGAAAAGCTCATGCACCGGCCCGAGGTCGCACGGGACCTCACGGATTCTGGCACCGTCACCAAACCAGAATAGGTCACCATCGATAGAGCATCAGCTCAAACAACCCGTGGAGCATCTGCTCGAACAACCGGTGGTTTGAGTGTTCGAGCGATCGATCCGTCTGCCGTGGAACACCGGGCTGTCATCGTCATGGCCGCCCTTGTGGCGCCCCTTCACGACGTGCGGTGCGGGACCCGCCACCACAAACCTTGGCCTTGACGAGTGAGCGCAAGCCCCGGATCCCGGCAACCGCGTAGACCCAACCGGACCCGCGTAGTTGCTGCCCGGCGGCCGCACCCCAACACCCGGCGCGAGCGACTCCCAGCCGTCTCCCAGGCCTCTCGGAAGCCGTCTGCGTTCGCGCAATATCCAACACCAGCGAGATTAAACTCCTTGAACTCGCCGCCGGGCGGCCACCCGCGCCTTGTAACCCCTGGCACGAAACCTGCTTTCATTCCCACCATAACAATCGTCCCGCCAACCAGGACATCAGCACACGATAATCCAGGACGTCTGGTCAGCCTGTCCCGGCATTCGCAGCAGCCACCCGCAGGAGGATCCCCCTAATGCCCACGCTCGACCAACTCAACGCCATGTCCCTGGACGACTTCGTCACCACGCTGGACGGCGTGTTTGAGCATGCGCCCTGGGTTGCCGCCGCCGCCGCAGGTCAGCGGCCGTTCCCGACTGTGACAGCCCTGCATCAGGCCCTGACCGCAGCCGCCGCGGGCGCGCCTGACCAGGTGGTGACCGACTTCCTGCGCGGCCACCCGCCGCTGTCTCCCACAGCGCTCGCCGACCCGGCCCTGACCGCCTCGTCCCGCTCCGAACAAACCGGCCTCGGCATGGCTAGCCTCGGCGACCAGCTTGCGCGGTTTGAAGCCGCCTCGGCCGCC
The DNA here is from genome assembly GCA_963819005.1 of uncultured Pseudomonadota bacterium. GTDB lineage: Bacteria > Pseudomonadota > Alphaproteobacteria > Acetobacterales > Acetobacteraceae > Rhodopila. The sequence goes on along the minus strand of CAWFUL010000012.1, from coordinate 700,229 downwards.
TATGAAGCCCGTTTCGGCTTCCCGTTCATCGTTTGCGTCCGCCGCCAGACCCCGCCCTTCGTGCTGCGCGGGCTGGAGCAGCGCCTGACCAACGACCCAGCCCAGGAACGCGCCGCCGCCTTGGCGGAGATCGACCACATCACGCGCCTGCGCCTCGTTGGGCGTGTCACCGGCCCCGGCATTCCCGCGACCACCGGCCATTTGTCCTCGCACGTGCTGGACACCGTGCGGGGCAGGGCGGCCGAGGGAATCAAAATCGAACTGTTCCGCGAAGGCGTGCTGATCAAGGAAGGCATCACAAACCACGACGGCCGCACCGACGAACCGCTGCTGCACCACGAGCCTCTTCGCATCGGCCGTTACGAACTGCGCTTCCACGTCGGCAGTTACTTCGCCGGGATGCCGCACAGCAGCGACCCGCCATGGTACGACATCATTCCCGTTCGTTTCGGTATCGCCGAACCGGAGGGCCGCTACCACATCCCCATGCTTCTCGGCACCTGGACCTACACGACCTATCGCGGGAGCTAGAGGATACAGCGACCTGCTTCGGCTGCCCGGACCACCAAGGACCATTCCTTCAGCCACCATGCAAATATGGTTCCGTTTGGCGGGCTGCCTGCCAGGCACACCCGTCGCGAGCCGGGCCGTCATGACCCAATATGAAGGCCATGATGCAGCCGGATCACGGAAACCTTGCACGACAGCATTCGGAACAATTGCAAAAGGACTAGTAAGCGACTGCGGTCTCGGCCAAACGCGAGTTTCGTGAAAAGCCGTGGCAGAAATCGTCCGTCGGCCGGTATTGTCGGGTTTCTCGCGCCTGAAGTGTCTGCTCCGCTGACCGCCTCGTCGCCAGGAGGGCCGATATGCTCTTTCCCCTGACTCTCTCGCAGCTTGCCGGTTCGGTGGCTCTGCTGCTGTGGGGCGTCCACATGGTCCAGACCGGCGTGCAGAGGACCTTTGGCGGCCGCTTAAGAGCCATCCTTGGAACCGCTTTCCGCAATCGGTTCACCGCGTTCGTCGCCGGCCTTGGCGTCACGGCGATCCTGCAAAGCAGCACGGCAACCGGCCTGATGGTGACAGGGTTCGCCGCCGGCGGCCTGGTCGACCTCGTCCCGGCCCTCGCGGTCATGCTCGGCGCCAATGTCGGCACCACGCTGATCGTTCAGGCTCTGTCGTTCAACGTCAGCGAAATAGCCCCGGTGCTGATCCTGATCGGCGTGCTGATGTTCCGCCGTGGCACGACCAGCACGCGCGACCTCGGGCGGGCCTTCATCGGTCTCGGCCTGATGCTGATGGCGTTGCACGATCTGCTGGACCTCGTCACCCCTTACGAGGATGTGCCAAGCCTGCGCCTGCTGTTGGGCGCGGTGGCGACACAGCCTGTGCTGGACGTCATTCTCGCCGCCGGCCTTACCTGGGCTGCCCATTCCTCTGTCGCCGTCGTATTGCTGGTCGTTTCGCTCGCGGCGAAGGGAGTTGTGCCGCCCGACGCCGCCTTCGCGCTGGTGCTGGGCGCCAATCTCGGCACCGCCATCAATCCATGCCTGGAGGGCGCGACCGGCGACGATCCGGCCGCAAGGCGTCTGCCGATCGGCAACCTGCTGAACCGGGTGGTCGGTGTGATCCTGGCCCTCGTCCTGCTCGACCCGATTGGCCGGTTGATGGTGACGATCCAGCCTGATACCTCCCGGGTCGTCGCGGACTTCCACACGCTGTTCAATGTGCTTCTGGCCGTCGTGTCGTTCCCGCTGCTGCCGGCCTGTGCCGCCTTGCTGCGGCGCATCCTGCCGGCACGGGTGGATCCGTCCGATCCGTCCCTGCCGCTCTACCTCAACGCCGCCGCCCGCGAGGCTCCGGTCGTGGCCATCGGCGGCGCCATCCGCGAGGCCCTGCGCCTGTCCGACGTACTTGAGGCCATGCTGACCGGTCTGCGCGACGTGTTCGAGCACGATGACCGCCGCCGCGTCAGCGAGACCAGGCGACTCGACAACGTTCTGGACAAGCTGGACGCCGCCATCAAGGCGTATCTGACCACGCTCGATCCGGACGCGATGAGCGACACCGATCACCGGCGCATCTCGGAAATCCTAGCGTTCGTGACGCATATGGAACATGCGGGCGACGTCGTGGACAACAATTTGCTTGCGTTGTCCGCCAAGAAGATCAAGCGTGGCCTGCCCTATTCAAAGGAGGAACAGGCAGAGCTTCTCGGTATGCTCGATCGGCTGATGGCGAACCTGCACACCGCGGCGACGGTTTTCATGACCGAGGACGTGCGCGCCGCCCGACTGCTGGCCGCCGAGAAGGAGGCGTTCCGCGACATCGAAGCACGGGCCACGACGGTGTATTTCGAGCGCCTGCGCGCCGGCCGTACCGAAACCGCGGAGATGAGCGCATTGCATCTCGATATCCTGCGTGACCTCTCAAGGGTCAATGCGCATCTCGTCGCCGCGGCCGCTTATCCGGTCCTAGAGGGGAAGGGCGAACTGCTCTCCAGCAGGCTGCGCCGGTCGGAAATAGATGGGACCGCTTGACCGCGGAGTTTCCGCTGCGCCAGATATAACCGATAGACAGTGATTGGTTTGGTATCGCGCCTTCGCTGCAGAGTCAGAACGACTGCGGAGTTACTCCCCCTCAGTCCGCCGTCCGCCACTCCCGGGCCATCCGTTCCTGCAGTGCGGCGTGGAGCACCCGCCGTCGCCGCCACAGCGACCGGTACCACGCAATCCGCGGCGCCACCTGATACGCCAGCATCCGCTCCTGCGCGACGTAATGCCGCGCCGCATCCCCCAGTTGACGCGCAAGCTCCGGCATCGCCACCAGACGCATGAGGCGTGAATAAAGTTCCGAGGGATCGCGAAACAGGAATCCGGTGTGCCCGTCCTCGATACTGTCGCTATACACGACACTACTTGCCAGCGCCGCCACCCGGCACGACCCTGCCTCAATAAACTTCAAATCCGACTTCGCTCGGTTGAACGCCGTATCCGACAACGGCATGAAGCAGATCTCGGAGGCACCAAGTAACTCCAGGTAAGTCTCATAGCCGCACGTCGGCGTGAACGACTTGTGCTCCGTCTCCAGCGCGTCGAAGAACATCCGGTCGTGCACCACTTCGAACCGAAGCCGCTTACCGGCTTTCGCAGCTACTGCGTTCAGCACGGGCATCAGCGGCTGCCAGCACGAAACGCGGTTCAGAGCGCCGAAGAACACCGTTATCTCCCGCGGCTCCTGGAAATTCCGCACATCTGGCAACGTCGGGATCGCATTCGGGAAAACCGCGATCTCGGGATTATACTTACGCAAGACCTCGGCCAATGCCGGCGTACTGGTCTGCACCGCATGCACGCCGCGAAACGAGAGCTCCCCGCCCATCTGCATCATCCGGAAGAAGTCGGGATGATCGTCGAACTCGGTCACTACCATGTATCCGGCGGCGTCCAGCGCGCGCAGCATCTCCGGCCCACCCTGGGTCGTCAGCGCCGGCCGGTGCAGCACGAAGATCCGCGGTACGTCATCCGATGGCTTCTCCGCCTCCAGCCGATGAGTCACCGCGACCGTCAGCAGCGGATCGGTCCGCATCGCCGCCAGTGGATGAACGACCCGGACGTGCGAAACGCCGCCAATCGGGTCCAGCATGCTGCCCGACAGGACCATCCGCTCCGCCGGGACCTTTCGCGCCCGCCAGATAAAGTGTGTCGGCAGCGACCGATGAGCGTAGCCGTCCGGGTCGGCGCCCAACGCCAACAGCCCCGGCGCGATAGCCTCGACAAAACGCCGGGCGGCCTGCTTGTCACCGACATCATCGCATAGCGTCACGTCACATAAGCTTAGGCCTGCTTCCAGCAGGGCAGCCCGCGCGCGATCGAGGTTGAACAGATACGGCGCGGACGCGATCGGTGGCGGTGCGTCACCGTCCCACTGCCCGCGCAACAGATGCTTCGCGACACGCCAGTGTTCGGGGTTTGCGACGCGGATCAGCATCATGCCGTCCGGACCCAGCAGATCCACATGGCGACGGACCAGCGTCCAAGGTTCCCGCAGCCGCTCCAGAACCCCGCTATAGATAATGCAGTCGACGCCACCCATCAGATCGAACGGCAAAGCACCGGCTTCCACATCCAGCGTGGCGACCTGATCCAAATGCTCCCGCGCCAACTCCGCCGCGGCCGGATCGGTCTCGATCCCCAACAGCCGGCATCTTGGGTTCATCTTCCGATAAGCCGCCGCCAGCGTCCCATCGCCGCAGCCGATATCCACTATCGTGCGCGCCGACAACGGTATCCGGTGCAGCAGGTCCGAGTCGGGCGAAGAAGTGGTCTGCATCGGCTGTCGGATTTCCGCACGTGGGGGGCGTCGGAGCCTGCGCGGTCAGCCGATCGTCTTGAGTGCGTAAGCGGAATCCTCGCACCGGCGCAAGCCTGATTGCATCGTTGCCATTCTGCCGCGAAACGGTGCGCCGGCCATTGGCTGCCGCCGTAGCACCGTCAGCGCGTCCATCATCCGTCCCTGGCAGCGATCCAGTACCGGCTGCCTTTGACAATTGCGGATCAGCCTGCGCCGCCCGCCGCAGCGCCGCCGCCGCTCGCTCCGCCAGCTGGTTCGAACCAACGCGAGTCAGGAACGCCCCATTCGCGTCCAGCCAGCAGCGGATCGGCTTCCGCGCGAGGATACGCCGAACGCCAACCCATTCCGCGACGGATGACGCCGGCAGCGCCTGCGGCCGTACCGACAGCGTCATCGTCTCCGCCCAGTCCCGCCACTTGGCGCGATGGATCGCTGCCAATGGACGCATCGCGATCCACGGCACCCGCATAGCGTCCGCGACGATCACCCCGTGCAGCGCCTCGCTCAAAAGCAATTTGCAGCGTTGGATCGCCGCCAGAACAGTCAGCGGCGGATCGCGTGGGTCGATCAGCGTCATGCCGGCGATCTGCGCCGCCTGGTGCCACCCGCCGCGCGCGATCGTCTCAAAATGCGGCATGAACCCGATTTCGTTCGGCTGGTTCGCGCCCTGATCGAGTGCCAGAGGCAGAAGGATCGCCGGGTCGCCCAGGCCGAGCTTGGCCGGAAGCCCCATCGCGGCAGCAGTCCGCGGCCCGCGCACCCAGTGGATCACCCAGTTCTGGTCGATCGACGCCTTGCGCTCATAACCGCCATAGCCGGACCCCGCCACCAGCTTCAGCGGCCAGTCGGGATGCCGTCCGTCCAGTACCGACCCGATCCCCAGAAAGCGCGTATCCGGGTTTTCATCGAAGAAGCCCGGCAGCAGCCGCGGCCAGAGAACCGTGTTAAGTTCGTCGCCGAAGTTCGGCTTAGAGCCCCGCCAGTAATAGAGAATCACGCCGCCACCGCCACCGAGGCCCGGCGGACAGCGGCCTCCGTCGCCCGCCAGCCCAGGGCCGTGCGGATGAAGCCCATCGCGTAGCTCCGGCGCCAGCGCGCGGCCAGAAGAACGGTCGACTGGCGCGGGATCAGCGCCAGCGGCGCGAACAGGGCGGCCACCGCCAGCCGGCGCGGAAACTCCCGCCACACCGATTGCGGTTGGTGCAGTAGTCGGCGCGTCAGCACGGTGGAGGCGCCCTGCCAGTAAAGTCGCGACAACAGCCACGCCGGATCCAGCCGGCGCGCCTGGATCTGATGGTTCACGACCAGTCGCGAATCGTAGCGTACGGAAAAGCCGGCGTCCTGCAGCGTCCAGGCAACCTGGACTTCCTCATCCGACAGCAGACTTTGTCCGTATCGCCCGATTGTCCCGCCAAAACCGCCGGCCGCGAGCAGTGATAGCACATGAACAACCATGTTCGCCGCATAGGGCTCCAGCGTATGCGGCACCGCGTTGGTGCGGTACTCGCCCTCACCCTCATACTCGACGATCGACAGGACACCGCGAAGCGACACCGGCCACCAGGCCGGCAACGGGGACTCCCACTTCGGCAGGATGCGCCCGCCGATTAGCGCAGGGGGGCGTCCAGGCCGGGCGATCGAAGCCAGGATTGATTCGACCCAGTCCATCGCCGGAATGGCGTCGTCGTCGATATACGCAATGAACTGGGTCCGCGCCGCCCAGGCGCCGGCGTTCCGTGCAAGGCTGATGCCGGGCTGATCCAGCCGGATCAGCCTTGCGTCATGCTTCGCCGCCAGCCCCTTCAGTTCCGCTGCCGCTGCGAAGGTGGAGGCGCTGTCGACGATCAGTAGCGCGAATCGGTCCCGGGACGCCGTCTGCTTGCGCAGCCCGTCCAGGCAGTCGCGCAGATAGCGTGGGCGGTCGCGGGAGCAGATGCAGACGGTCAGGTCCATGCACGCAGATTGGCCCCTAATAGTTGACGAACTATTAAGTCCCGGCCGTCGTCGCCACGCGCGTTACGTCATGTCGTCAAGCTGCGCAGCCATATCCTGTCATTACTCAGGTCGGGTCCGCGATCTTCGCCGGATCGGTGTTTCCGCCGCATACGATGATGCCCACCCGAGCGCCTGGAGGCGGCTGGAACCGGCCAGATAGCAGAGCTGCCGTCGCCGTCGCCCCGCCCGGTTCGGTCACCAGTCTGAACAGCTCCCACAGCAGTTTCTGCGCCTCTCGGATCGCGCCATCGCTCACCAGCACCGCCTCGGTGACGAAATGCCGGGCGACCGGGAACATGATCGCCCCGACCTGCCGTGCGCCCAGGCTGTCAGCCGCTAGGCCGCCGACCGGGGCAGGGACCGGCACGCCGGCGCGCAAGGCTGCGTACAGCGTCGGGCATCCCTCCGGCTCGACGCTCACAATGGATGCACTCCCGGCATACCAGGCCGCGACGCCGCCGATCAGACCACCGCCGCCGGTGGCAACCAGAATATGTGTCAGGTCAGGCGCTTCCTGCTCGAACTCCCGCCCGGCCGTTCCTTGCCCAGCCAGTACGTCAGCATGATCATAGGCGTGAACTTCCAGCGCACCCGTTGCCTCCTGCCGCTCGCGCGACGCCGCCAGCGCCTCCGCATAAGTATCCCCACCTTGCATTACGCGCGCGCCATAGCCGGCGATTCGGGCAACCTTCGCCGCCGGCGTCGGTCCCGGAATGAAAATCTCCGCCGCCAACCCCAGCGCCCGCGCCGCATAAGCGACCGCCGCGCCATGATTACCGCCCGATGCGGCAATGACCCCGGCCGCCGGCGGCGTGGCCGATAACAGACGATTGAACGCACCTCGCGGCTTGAAGCTGCCGGCATGCTGGAGCAGTTCGAGCTTCAGGGTCACCGGCAGGTCCGGCCGATCGGTCAAACCCAAGTCCTGTCCGGTGATTCGGAGCACTGGCGTGTGGCGAACATACCCCGATATGCGATTAGCAGCCGTCACGATGGCGTTTCGGTTAATCATCATCAAACCACGCTCGCATGGGCAAAACCGACCGACAAGCCACTTCCTTTTCATGCGACGGAAGGTCAATGTGCGGCCCATGAGCCAAGGGCGTATCCACGGGACCTGTGTCTCCAGAAATGGCAATGCCGTCGTGATTCTTGGTCCCCCCGGTTCAGGCAAATCCGACTTGGGCCTGCGTCTGCTGGCCCGCGGCTTCGAACTTATTGCCGATGACCAGGTGGACATCCACGGACACACCGTATCCTGTCCAGATGCCCTGGCCGGTTTGCTGGAGGTTCGCGGCCTCGGCATCGTCCGGCTGCCACACGCAGCTGAAGCGCACCTGGCATTGGCTGTGGAGCTCGGCTCGCTCATTGACCGCCTGCCCGAACCAGCCAGGCACGAGCAACTGGGCTGTCCGGTCGTGCGCATCGACGGCGCCGCTGCCTCTGCCCCCGAACGCGTCAGCCTAGCGCTCGATTGCGCCCTGGGACTCGTCCGGCAGGTCGCCGGCGCCTTCATGCAATGACCAAACCACCCCCGCCAGGACCCGTGCCAAACGCGCCGCAAACCCTGGTGGTCGTCACCGGCCTGTCAGGCGGCGGCAAGGCCTCCGTCCTTCGCGCGCTGGAGGACGTCGGTTTCGAAGCGGTGGACAACCCACCGCTGCAAATGCTGGAGGACATGGTTCCCCGCGGTGACGCTCGGCTTGCAGTGGGCATCGACGCCCGCACACGCGGGTTTGACGCCGCCGAGGTGCTGCAGGCGATCGGCCGCCTTCGGGCCAATCCAGGCCTGCGGGTCGAACTGATCTACACCTGGGCTGACGAGGCGACATTGCTTGGCCGCTTTACCGAGACCCGCCGCCGCCATCCCCTTGTGCCGCAAGGCCGCGTGTCCGACGGTATCGCCTCGGAACAGACCCTCACCGCCCCGTTGCGGGACCATGCCGATCTCGTGGTGGACACCTCGAACCTGCCGCTGGCGGGGCTGCGCCGTCTGATCGAGGAGCATTTCGGCGCCAGCGCGGACACTGAACAAGGTCGGATGGTCGTGTCGCTGATATCGTTTGCCTACCCCCGCGGCCTGCCGCCGGAAGCGGATCTGGTATTCGACGGACGCTTTTTGCGGAACCCCCACTACGACCCCATATTGCGCCCAGCGACCGGTCTGGACCCTGACGTTGCGGCTTACATCGAACAGGATCCGGACTTCGCAAAATATTTTGCGGGAATTTCTGCACTCATTGACCTCATCTTGCCGCGATTTGTGCAAGAAGGTAAAAAATACGCTACTATCACGATCGGGTGTACGGGTGGCCGGCATCGGTCCGTTCATTTGGTCGAAAAACTGGCGCAACACCTTACCGGGACGATCGCGAACATACCCGGTGGTATGGACGGCACGTTGCGATGGCGGGTGCATGTGACGCACCGGGAGCTTGCCCGGGAAGGCTTGCAGGCTGGCTACCTGGCAGAGCGTGCAGTTGCACACCAGGCGGATTCGGACTTAGACAAGAATGCGCGAACCTTGACGGTTCAATCGCAGGAGGCCTGAAGGCATTACAATGGTGAGACGCCAAGGTCACGGACATCCCCAAAGCCAGGGGAATCACTGTCCGGTCACGCTCCGGGACAACTCGGTCGACCGATGATCGGTATGGTCCTTGTTACCCACGGGCGGCTCGCGGAAGAACTGCGATCGGCGATGGAACATGTTGTTGGCGCACAACGAAATGTCGACACCGTCTGCATCGGGCCCGACGACGACGTTGAAAACCGCCGTGCAGATATCGAGGCCAGTATCGGCCGCTGCGACACCGGAGACGGTGTCGTCCTGCTAACCGACATGTTCGGTGGCACACCCTGCAACCTCGCCATCTCGATGATGGAACGCAAAGGCGTGGAGGTGATCGCTGGCGTGAACCTGCCGATGCTGGTCAAGCTCGCGAAGGTTCGCTCCAGCCAGCCACTTGCCGACGCGGTCAACTTCGCCGAGGAAGCCGGCCGGAAATACATCGCCGCCGCCTCCCACGTCCTGCACGGCTGCAAGGTCAACGGGTCCGGCGGGTCCTGCTGATGGACCAAGCGGACCCGGTCGAACCGCCACCGTCAGGAGCGCCGGTTCTCACGCGGGTCGTGGAGATCTGCAACAAGCGTGGCCTGCACGCCCGGGCTGCCGCCCGCTTCGTCACCATGGCAGAAACCTTCGGCGCTTCGGTCGATGTCCTGCGCGACGGGCAGATCGTCTCCGCCAGGTCGATCATGGGCCTGATGATGCTGGGCGCCGGCCGCGGTTCCGAAATCGAACTCCGAGCCGAGGGCTGGGACGCCAAGGAAGCGCTCGATGCGCTGGCGGCCCTGGTCGAAGCCGGCTTCGATGAACAGGACTGACCCACCGCCGCCCCAGCACAAGCGACTGGCCAAACCCGCCCTCGCTGCCGGAGAACCGCGCGCCGAACGGCGTTTTCCGGGCATCCCCGTCTCCGCCGGGATCGCCATCGGACCGGTCTTCGGGGTCGCCGAACCGGAAGCGACCATCACCCACCAGAAGATCGCCGCCCGCGACATCGCCGCCGAGGGCGCTCGGCTGGAAGCCGCCATCACCCAGTCCCGCAAGCAACTCGCCAAGCTCCGCGCCCGTCTGGCGATCCTGCCGGAGGAAAGCCAGGCCGAAATCGCCCCGCTGATCGACGCTTATATCCATATGCTTGGCCCCTCCCGCCTGCTGCGCGGCGTCAAGCGCCGGATCGAGGAGACGCTGCTGTCGGCCGAAACCGCCGTGATGACCGAGGCGGATGGGCTCGCCGAGATCATCCTGGCTCAGGCCGAACCGGATGCGACCGCCGACGATATGGTGGGCCTGCATCGCCGTGCGGACGAAATCCGCGAGATTGCCCGGCGTTTGGTCCGCAACCTGACGCGCGCGCCGTTCCGCAGCTTTGCCGGCCTGCCCGCGGGCGCCATCCTGATCTCCGAGTCGCTGCGGCCCGCCGATGCCGCGCTGCTCGATCCCTCCCGCCTGGCCGGAGTCGCGACCGAGGAAGGTGGCGCGGACGGACACACCGCCGTGATGCTGCGCGCCCTCGGCGTGCCGGCAGTCTTGGGCGCGGCGGGCCTGGCGCACGCGATGAAGCCAGGCGATATCGCGGTAGTGGACGGCATTTCCGGCATCGTCACGCTGAACCCTGAACCCACCACCACCGCCGCCGCCCGCCGCGGCGTGACCGCCTTCGCCCGCGAGCGCCAGAAATACGCCCGCCTGCGCCGCCTACCGGCGGAGACACAGGACGGCGAGACCATCGAGCTTCAGGCGAACCTGGAACTGCCGATCGAGTTGCCGCTGATCGTCCAGTCCGGCGCGGTCGGCATCGGGCTGCTGCGAACCGAGTTCATGTTCATGAACCGCGAGACGATCCCCGACGAAGCAACCCAGACCGAATCCTACCGTGCGATCATCGAGGCCATGCACGGCGACCCTGTCAGCATCCGCGTGCTGGACTGGGGCGGCGAGAAAGAGATCGAGGCGCTATCCGCCGCCGGCGTGGTGCCCGAGGTTGCCGACCCCAACCCCGCACTGGGACTGCGCGGCATCCGCCTGCTGCTGCGACGGCCCGAACTGCTGGAAACCCAGTTCGCCGCCATCCTGCGTGCCTCCGCCATCGGGCCCGTCCGCGTGATCCTGCCGATGGTGACAACGGTGCAGGAGGTCCGCCAGGCGCGCGAGATCTACGAGCGCGTCGCCCGCCGCCTGCGCCGCCGCGGCGAACGTATTCCGGAAAAGCTGCCGCCGCTTGGCATCATGATCGAGACCCCCGGCGCCGCCCTCTCCGCCGATGCCCTGGCGCTGGAGGCGGACTTCTTTGCCATCGGCACGAACGACCTGACCGCCTATACACTGGCGGTGGACCGCTCCGAAGTCGACGTCGCCGAACTGTACGATCCGATGCACCCGGCCGTGCTGCGGCTTGTCCAGTTCACCATCGAAGCAGCCCTGCGCATGCGGATGCCCGTCTCCGTGTGCGGCGAACTGGGTGCCAACCCCAGGATGACGCCGCTTCTGCTGGGGTTAGGGGTTCGCTCGCTCAGCATGAACGCGTCGGCTGTGCCGCGGGTGAAGCAGGTGGTGCGCGGGGTGGCGATCGACGCCTGCATCCGCTTCGCCCGCCGCGTGATGGAGCAGGGCGACGCGGAGACGATCAAGACGATGCTGGATGGGTTTGGGCGGCCGGCGGAGTAGGGGCTGAGGGCAAAGATGAAGGGCCACCGGCGTTGCAAGGCGGCTTAATGCCGATGTGCGCGGACGTGGCTAACCGGTCAAGCGGGGCCTGGACCCTATATCTGGACGACGCCGGTAATACTAAAGTCGACCCCCGGCGGATTCTCACCGATACGCAACGAACTGCCGGCGAATGTGTACGGCGGTACGGGTAGGTTGTAGGGTGCTGGAACTCCAGTAAAGACGCGCCCGGCCAAGTCATATTTCGATCCATGGCAATGGCAGAAATATCCGCCGGGCCAGTTAGACACGGGCGTGCTATCACTCGGCTTCGAGTACAGGGTCGGCAGACAACCAAGGTGGGTGCAGATGCCGACCAGCACCGCGTACTCAGCGTTCGTGCTGCGGTGCCAATTCGTTGCGTAGCTTGGCTGTTGCATCACCGTTGAGGCGGGATCCCTTAACCGAGCTATATTGGCTGGATCCTGAAGCGCTGCAAGCGCTTCCGGGCTTCGGCGCATGATGTAGATCGGATTGCCACGCCACAGGACGACGATCTGCTGACCGGGCTGGATCGTGCTGGTATCGACGTCAATCGGATCCCCGCTGGACAACGTGTCCTTCGACGGATTCATGCTGTCGATGAGCGGCCAAGCGATCGCTCCGACACCGATGGATGCGCCCGCTATCGCGACGAGGCCCAGGAGATCGCGCCGCGGAACGTCGCTGATGCTTCTTTTGAAGAGGTGGTCGGCTGTGACATCGGCTGGCATTGGGATCCTCGCTGGGCTGTGCTTGTTGCAGTGACCGATCCGGTCTGACCAAGCGCCCGTCCTCGAACATTTGCAAAAATATTTAATCGTATAATATATATTGTCAACCGGAATATGGAGGATACCTGATGAGTGACGTGAATGATGGAGTGGGGCCGTCCATTGCTGGGCAGCCCCGGCTCGGCGAACGGGCTGTGCCGTTTCGGGTTCGAACAACGCACGGTGAGCGAGGGCTCGAGGATTATCGGGGGCGGTGGCTGCTGTTGTTTTCTCATCCGGCGGATTTCACCCCCGTTTGCACTTCGGAATTCGTCGCCCTGGCAAATCTGCATGACCGTTTCCAGGCGTTGGGCTGCGACCTGCTGGGTCTGTCCGTCGACAGTGTGTTCGCTCATATCGCCTGGGTGCGCAGCATCCGCGAGACGTTCGGCGTCGAGATTCCTTTCCCGATCGCGGAGGACCAGTCGATGGCGGTTGCAGCCGCTTACGGGATGATCCACCCGCTGGACACAAACACCTCGACGGTGCGGGCCTCGTTCCTGATTGACCCGGACGGCATTCTGCGGCTGTTCACCTACTATCCAACGTCAATCGGCCGGAACGGAGACGAGATGCTGCGCGCGCTTGGCGCTCTCCGCCAAGCGGATTCCTCGGGCCTGTCCATGCCCGGCGATTGGCGACCGGGTGATTACGGCTTGCTTCGGCCGCCGGCCACCGTCGCTGAAGCCAACGATCGTACCCGGGTCGGCGCGGCTGCCTGGTATTATCAGCCTCATCCGGTGACCGAATGAGCCGCGGGTTGACGATGCCCGATGGCACCCACGACACGCAGACGGCCGCTGACCTGTTGCGGGCACTGGCCCATCCGATGCGCCTGCGGATTCTTTACCGCCTGCTGGACAGCGAGGTGTCGGTGACCGGGCTGGAAGCCGAACTGGGGCTGCGCCAGCCGAACCTGTCGCAGCAACTCGGGCATCTCCGGGACGCCAAACTCGTGTTGACGCGACGCAGGGCAAAGTCGGTATTTTACAGCCTCGCAGATGACCGGGTACGCGACATCATCGCGGCATTCCGCCAAGCCCTGAGCGGGATTCCACTGCCGCAGGGAGCGTCGGTCAATAGACCACAGGTTGCCGTTCCAATCGTTGAACCGGAACTTCGGCACATCAACAAATTGCCTCGTTCATTACGCGCGCCGCAAACCAATGAGTGTGGGGTATTCGCCGTGGTGGGTTGGCCAGCCCGCGACCATACGCAGGCGCCTGGTGATACGGGTCGAGGCAAAACCTTCCCGCCCCGACAGCCCTGAGCGATCGGCCCTGTTTCATTCCGAGAGAAAACAGTCCCTCCGGCACGAACCAGATCCTCGGGCTGCGACCGGTACCAGGCCGAAGCCTGCGGCACCGGACCGCGCCACGGCAGGATGCGGTTGAACCATTGACCACAACTTCCAGCCGTTGCGAAAACCGGACCGGAGGCTCGACAAACGGAACAACATCCATCTCCAACCGATACGAGTCAGCAGCACGTATCGCCGTCAAATCAAGCGTGCTGCTGTCGTCCACCGACCAGCAAAACCCGTCCTCCTGAGACCACCCACGCCCCATCTGCCCAAACGCATTTCCGCGAACCCCAAACACCACATCGATCCGGCTCGGAAGTGCCGGCTCGGCTGGCCGCATCGCCTGCCCCATCGAACGCGGCAAAGGCCGCACCGCATAGGCGCGCCCCAGCATCGCCACCCACGATGCAAGGTCGAGGTCCGGCACATGCTGGCGCGGCGCGAGCCGGCTGACATACCCCACCATCAGCGTCTCATCGGCGACAACGACGCTGCCCGCGGGATGGCCATACCGAGCCTCCTGGACCCACAACAGGACCGACGGTCCATAGGCGGCGACGGCCAGACGAAGATCGATCAGGTCGTTCGCGGACAACGGCTCGTTTTGCCGGAACACCAGGATCTTGCCGGGATTTTCCAGATCTCGGATCAGCTTGTCGGCAAGAAACGCAACCGTTTTGATCTGTTGCGCGTGCAGCGCGACCGGATCCACCTGTCCGATCCTGACGTCGGCATGATAGTTCAAGCCATATTTCGTAAGTTCAACCATGTATTCGTCGTTGACCGGATCGATCCGGATCGCCTCAGCAACGGCAATGCCTTCGAGCCGCGCCCGCAACGCTTCCACCAGGTGAGGCAATGGCGCGCCGGCAAAGCGCAGCAGACCCAGCGGCACCGCCCCGACCCGGCGCTGCACCAACCCCAGCTCACAATTGTCGCCCAGGCTTTCGAAGCGCTGCACCAGATCGACATCTGACAACAGCCCGTCAGCAGTCATTCGCATCCCCCCACGTGATCCGAATCCTGCATACCTCGACCGCAGCCGCCGCCCGTTGTAGCCTCCCGCCAAAGCGCGGAGGAAACCATGCTCACCAAAGCCCAGATCGAGGAATACAACGAAGTCGGCGCCATTGTCGTCCCGGACATCCTGACCCCCGACGAAGTCCGCCGCCTCGGCGACGTCACCGACGGCTTCGTCCAGCGCGCCCGCGGCCTGACAGCCCACACCGACATCTACGACCTCGAGGACAGCCACACCGCCGAGAACCCCCGCGTCCGCCGTATCAAGGCCGCTCACCTGCACGATCCCGCCTACGCCGCGCTGTCCCGCCACCCCAGGATCATCGCCGTGCTGCAAGATCTGTGGGGTCCCGACATCCGCTTCGACACGGCAAAGCTGAACATGAAATGCGCCGGTTTCGGCGCCCCGGTGGAGTGGCACCAGGACTGGGCCTTTTACCCCCACACCAACGACGACCTCGCCGCCGTCGGCGTGATGTTCGACGACATGGCGATGAAAAACGGCCCGCTGATGATCGTCCCAGGCAGCCACAAGGGACCGACCTTCGACCACCACGCCGACGGCATTTTCTGCGGCGCCATGGACCCCGCCAACCACGATGTCGACTATAGCAAGGCCATCCCGCTGACCGGCAGGGCCGGCTCCATCACCGTCCACCATGTCCGAACCGTCCACGGCTCCGCGCCCAACGTGTCCGACCGTGACCGCCGGCTGCTGCTGTTCCAGTTCCGAGCCGCCGACGCCTGGCCGATCCTGGGTTTCCCGGCCGGCATCGAGGCGTTCGACAAGCTGATGGTCGCCGGCCAGCCCCGTCAGCCCCGGCTGTCGCCGGCCCCGGTGCGCCTGCCGCTGCCGCCCGCGACCAGGCAGGGCTCGCTCTACGAGAACCAGAAGGGCATGAAGGCCCGCTTCTTCGACCAGCCTGCCGTGGCTCGTGAGGCGGTCCCCGCCGAATGACCCAGAAACCCTGGGTCGACGGCATCTTCGACCACTCACCGCACGCGGTCGGACATGGGCCTGTAGATCCCATCGTCCACGACGCCTCGCTGGCCGTCCGCCGCCAGCGCACGGTGAACTTCGCCGCCAAGCGCTACGCGGACATGATGTTCGTCACCGGCCTGGACCGGGCAACCGCCGACCGGCACTTCCGCCTGCGCGCGGCAACCGTGCCCAGCGGCCTGCATGCCCACGCCCCCGCCGACGACCTGGGACAACAAGCCCAGACCGCCTTCACCGAGGGCCGCATCACCATCCAGACCGACAGCACCGACCACCGAACCACCGTCCGCTGGACCGATCCATCATTCAGCACGCCCATCACCGGACACGCCGTCAGCCGCCCCGGCTACGGCAGCATCCTCCTCGGCCCCAACACCACGCCGTCGTTCAATCCAGCCCCGATCCCCCGGTTCTATCCGAACGCCGGCAAATCCTGGCCTCTCGGCGATGCCGTCGAAACGCCCGCCCCACCGCCGGCCGCGCTGACGCAGGCTTTGGACGCGTATTTCACCAGCTCACCAGGGACCTATGGCGTGCTGATCGCCAACCCCGAGCGAGTCCTTGCCGAACGCTACAGCGAATTCGGCCGCTGGGACCGGCCAACTCCAAGCTGGTCGATGACCAAAGCCATCACCAGCACCGTCATCGGCCGTCTGATTCAAGACGGCTGGCTGCGCTCCATGCACGATCCCGCGCCGGCGCCCCTTTGGACTGACCCACGCGCCATACATCGCCTGATCACCCTGGACCACCTTGTCCGGATGCGCTCCGGTCTCGGCTACCCGGTGCGCCACGAGGACGGCCACTTCTCCCTCGGCTTCGAGAACAGCGCGGTCTACCAGGACGGCGCCAACGCCTACGAGGCGGCGCAGCGCTCCCTCGTCGCCACCCTGCCGGGATCGGTCTACCGCTACGTCAACAGCGGCATGAACGTGCTCGGCGCCATCATCCGCGACCAGATCGAGCGTCGCGGACTCCCCTACCACCAGACCGCATATGCCATATTGATCGACCGGCTCGGCATGTCCAGCTATCAGCATTCCGCCGACATCGCCGGCAACCTGATCGCCTCCGGCGCCGGCTACGCCACCCAACGCGACTACGCCAAGCTCGGTGTCCTTTATTTGAACGACGGCATCTGGAACGGGGAACGCCTGCTGCCCCACGGCTGGGCCGATTACGCCTTGACCGCCACGCACACCGGCACCAGCTACGCCGCCTGCTTCCGCACCAACAACGATCGTGCTTTCCCTGACCTGCCACAGGACACGGCCTGGGCCTCCGGCGCCTCCGACCAACGCATCTTCATCCTGCGCCGCCAGCGCCTGACTGTCGTCGTCACCAACGAGACCGACCATCCGATCTCACCCGCCGCGCTGAACCGGCTGGTGGCGACCGCGATCGACTGTTACGCTTAAAAAACGGGAAGCCGCCATGACCATCGTCCGCAACGTCGCGCGTGAGAAACTCGAACAGGGCCACCTGTCCCTGGGCGTCGGCATCCGGACGACCCGCAGTGTCGAGGTCGCCAAGATGATGGCCACCGCCGGCTTCGACTGGCTGTTCCTGGATATGGAACACGGCACCATGTCGCTCGACGCCTGCGCCCAGATCGCCGCCGCCGCCCTCGACGCCGGGATCGCCCCAATCGCCCGCGTGCCGAACGGCCAGTATTCGATCGCCACCCGAGCGCTGGACAACGGCGCGTTGGGGATCGTGATGCCGCACGTCGACACCGCCGCCGAGGCGCGCGAGGTCGTCGAGAAGCTGAAATACCCGCCGGTCGGCCATCGGTCCGTCGGCGGCTGGGGACCGCATTACCAACTGGGCAAACTCAGCACCGGCGACGCCGTCAAGGCGCTGAACGCGGCCAACCTGACGGTGGTGATGCTGGAAACCCCGACCGCCATCGCCAACGCCGCAGAGATCGCCGCGGTGCCCGGCGTCGATGTGCTGCTGATCGGGTCCAACGACCTGTGCGCCGAGATGGGCATCCCTGGCGACTTCGGCAGCGACCGCCTCACCGAGGCCTACCGCACGATGATTGCCGCCTGCGAGAAATCGAACAAGTTCCCCGGCATGGCCGGCATCTACAACGAAACGATCATGCCGCGCTATATCGACATGGGTGCGCAGGTTTATCCTGTCCGGCCAGGACGCCGCCTTCATGTTGGCGGGCGCCCAGTCCCGCACCGGCTTCCTGCGCAAGACGCTGCGGAAGTAATCCCCAGTATTTGGCCGACCGCCCAGCTAGCGGCGCGTTCCACTCAGCCGCGCCTCCAGCCCCCGCCATGCCATTGAGCCGCGCCTGCCGTCCCACCGCCGTCTGCATTCGTGCCATGGCAGGGCTTGTCCCTGCCATGGCACGGCTCGAAACGAAAAACCCGCCCAGTGCTGACCCGTTACCGAACCGCCAGCTCCCACGCCAGATCGTCCACGCTCTCCCGCTGATCCCCCGGCCGGGACGCCCGCGCCATCACCACAGATCGCAGCGCCACCAGCTTCGTCGTCGCCCAGTATCCCCCACCCGTAATCACCAGGGTGCACAGCGTCTGCACCCAGGCCTGAGGAATCACGAACATGTAGATCAGGAATCCCGCCACTGTCCAAAGCACCGCGATGGGATTGACACCCCGCCAGTACCAGTAGGGACCGTCACGCTCGAACAGCGCGACCATGTCGATCTGCATCCGCTTGACCAGCAGGTAATCCGCCACCAGCACCCCGGCGATCGGCGAGAAGAAGTTCCCCAGCATCCCGACATAGCTGGTGTAGCTGTTAACCACATCCGGCACCACGGACAGCGCAATCCCAAGCACGCTGATAATCAGTGTGCTCCAGAAACGGCCCAGCCGCTCAAAAATGTTCAGCAGCGACAACCCGCCCGTGTACAGGTTCAGAACATTGATCGTCCAGTTGTCCAGCGCAATGACCACGACAAACGCCAGCAGCGGCAGCCACCATGTGGACAACCCCGCGACCACCTGGAACATGTTCGCCGTCTGGCCCAAAGTCGCCGAGGCGGCATAAGCCCCCAGAATGGCCGAGAACGCCGCCCCGCCCAGCTTGCCTGCGGTGGTGCCCCACCACATGTCCCAGCGGCTGCGCGTATAGCGGCAGAAATCCGCTGAATCCGTCACCATCGTCAGCGAATTGGCCGCCAAAACGTTGGTCCACGTCACGAACAGGAACCAGCTCGCCTTCGGCCCGCCAGCATAGGCCAGGACCGCGGCGGGGGCGAAGTGAGGATCGGGATTGCTCGCCATCACGTAAAGCGCATAACCCAAGATGCCCAGCTTCAGCGGCAGCGCGACGCGAGACAGATGCCTCAGGCTGTTGTAGCCGACGATGGCGACAAACGCCTGCAGAATAGCAAACACCAAGCTGACGCTGACGAGGGAGAAATGCTCGCCCGTCCAGCGTTCCATCACCGCCACCAACGCGATCGATCCGGCCACGGTCTGAAACGCGAACCAGTAGATCGACGCGAACGTGCGGATCAAGGACGGGATCCACTTCGAGCCTCGCAGCCCATACGCCATCCGGGTTCCCACCTGGCCCGGCAGCCCGTAATCGACCCCGACCGTCGCCATGATCGTATACGGCACCACGGCGATCAGCATCCCCAGCGTAATCGCCGTCACAGCCCCGAGGAACGAGAGCCCCGACACCACGGCAAGCCCGCCAACCATGATCGATCCAGGACTGAGACAAAGTCCCAGGATTATGGAGAAAATATCCAACCCGCGAACGGTCTTCTTCTCCTGCGGGATCGGTTCGACGCCGAATTGCTCGACTCCCTTCGGCTGGTGATAGCGGCGGCGAATTTGTTCCTCGATGGCGGCCTCGTCGTGCATGACCCTGGCTCCTGCATTTGCACGGCGATCGTGCACGAGCCGCTGGGCGAGGCAAGTAATTTATGGCCTAAATTTTGGCAATATCAGCAATCGTTCGATAAAATTGATTATTATGTAGGCATATATGCTAGTAAAATGTCCACCTGCCTAACAAAATGGCTATCATTCAGTAAACGTGTATGCACAAGTGACGGGCACGTGTCGTGACAGTGCCTCTCCGCTGGGCAGATCGCAAACCGCCAGGGGTCAGCCTGCCAGCCGAGAGGCCCCGGTCTACTCCGCCGGGACCACAACCGGTTCGTCCGCCCGCGCCGACACCCGCGCGGACCCGGCACAGAACAGGCTTAGCAGCAGGATCACCGCAACCAGAACCAACACAAGCTCCGGGTGCCCGCGGTCGATCAGCATCCCGAACGGCACCGGCGTTATCGCACTGCCCAGCGGCAACCCGGCGCTGACAAACCCGAACACCTTGCCGATCTGCCCCGGCGGCGCCGCATCCTTCACCATCACGTCCCGAGGAGTCCGGCTCGCACCCAGCGCCAACCCCGAAACGAACGTCATGGCGATGATCGCCAGGATCGGAACCGACAGCCAGTTTACCCCCAGGATCAACACCGCCGACAGAATCGTCAGCCCCGTGACGAACGGCAGGATGTGCTTCTTGAACGTGTCGGCAAACCAGCCGCCGACCAGCACGCCCGTTGTTGACCCCAGCATATAGGCCGTCAATGCGGTTGCCGCCATCTTCACGTCGATGCCCTTGATCGTGTGCAGCACGGTCACCAGCCAGGACTGCACGCCGCCGCCCGCCATCGCGCCCAGCATGAAGAACATGAAGAATAGAATCATGGTGCGTGAGGTCAGCAGATCCCGCCCCGACATCGTCACCGCGCCATGCGCCGTTTCCCGCACTTGATCCACCAGGATCCGGCTCTGCAGCAGGATCGACAACACTACCGGGACGCCCATCAGACCAACCGTCAGCAAGGCTCCACGCCACCCGATCGCCGCCATCAGCAACGCCGCCACCGGCGGGCCCGCGGAAAACCCAAGGTTTCCACTGAAGGTATGCAACGCGAACGACCGCCCCATGCGATCCTTGTCCACCGATCCCGACAGAATGGCATAGTCGGATGGATGGATCACCGAGTTGCCGATCCCGGACAAAGTCGCCAACACCAGGATCTGCCAGAATGATGTGGCGAGGCCCATCGCCGCGATCGACAACGACATCAACAGCGTGCCGCCGACGAGGAACCGCCGCGCGCCATGCCGGTCCACAAGGAACCCAACAGGCGTCTGCAGCAGCGCTGTCGTCCCCGACATCAGCATGATCGTCATCCCAAGCTGCGCAAAACTGACCTCGAACGCGCGCTGCCAGGCAATGAACATCGGCGGCAGGCACAGTACATAGAAGTGCGACAGGAAGTGACCGTTGCCAATCAGGAAGTTCACGCGCGTGGTGCGGCTGAGCGCCATAGAAGCAAACTTTCGATGAATTTTGGGTAATTTTGGCGTTCGGTGACCAAACGGTCAAGCAAGACGGACCCATGCAGGGGAACGGATGCCGCGCAGCCCGCCAACGCCGTTTACAAACCAACATGTTGCGCAAGCCCGCCAATTTCGTCAGTGATGAAAAAGAACTGGCGACGCTGCCCCGGACTCGCCTATACGGCTTACAGGCATGGTCACGGATTAGTGATGCGGGTTCCGAAACAAGTTCTTGCGCGCCTGTTCTGGCCGGTTTTCGCCGGTGCCGTCTGCATGTTCGCCACCCTGTCGGCCATGACCGCCGTGGCCGAGTGGCGCGATCCGACCCCCAGGATCGGTGACGTCATGACAATCCATACCGTACCGAGTAAGCAACAACATATCGGCCAGAAGCTCTTCGTCCTGACCACGGACAAGCTTCGGTGCACGCTGGACATAGACATACTGCTCCGGTCCGGCGGCAGCTTCATCCTGGAACAAGCGGCCGGCGCGGACGGACAGTACCAGCTGCACTGGGCCGGCGGCCCAACCGCTCGGGATGCAACAAACTGCGGCGACAGTGCCGACATCATTGTCGATGGCGAACAACTCCATACGCTTCAGGCCGCCGCCGCTCGGTCAGCCCAAGGCGAAATGCGCATCCGGGTGTTCAGCCCGTTCGAGGCGACCTGACAACAGCCCAACGCGAAAGAACCGCCCATGGACCAGGACTTCGAGGCCACCCACTCCTACGTCAGCGCCGCACCCGGCCGGGTCTTCACGCGGCTGCTGCGCATCACACCGGACGGCACCGTGACGCGCGGCATGCACGCGGAGTTCACCCCAGCCCAGGCTCAACAGATTGCCCGCCACCTCGATGAATGCGCCAAAGAAGCACTGACGCTGACGGCCCCGCCGCAGTCAAACCAGCCGGAGCTGCCGCTCTAACCGCCTACATGGCCTGATAAATCGATCGGCGCGCAGTTCCGCCGCCCCGAGGCCACGCAATCCTGTATGGCCGCCGCATGCCGTAACTGCTGCATGATCAGCAGCGCGCCCACGCCCAGCGCCACGATCAATGCCAATCCCACCAGTGCCCGCCACGGACCGCCCGACCCATCATTGTCGGCCGCCATCAGCGACCTTCCTCCACTGCATGGCATGCCACCAGCACCTTCCCAACCTTCGTGTGGGCTGGCTTTTCCACCTTGCACCGCTCATTTGCCAGCGGGCACCGCGGGTGAAACGCACATCCACTCGGTGGCGCAATCGGACTCGGCACCTCACCCCCCACCGGAGTCCGCCGCCGGCCAATCAACTCCAGGTCCGGTACCGCCTCCAGCAACAACCGCGTATAGGGATGAAGCGGCATCTGAAAAATCGTTTCCGCCGGTCCCTGCTCGACAATCCGGCCCAGATACATCACCCCCAACCGGTCGGCCATGTGCCGCACCACCGCAAGGTTGTGGCTGATGAACAAATAGGTCAGCCCCAGACGCCGCTGCAGATCCCGCATCAAATTCAGGATCTGCGCCTGCACGGAAACATCCAGTGCGCTCGTCGGCTCATCGCACACCAGAAACTCCGGCTCGCTTGCCAAAGCCCGAGCGATTGAGACCCGTTGACGCTGACCACCGGAAAACTCATGAGGGTAACGGTCGCCGTCACGTACCGTCAAACCAACCTGCGCCAGTAACGATCCGACCCGTCCCTGCACCTCATTCGGCCGCGTCGCCAGTCCGAACGCCCGAATCGGCTCCGCAACAATGTCCCGCACCCGCCACCGTGGGTTCAGCGACGCGTACGGGTCCTGGAAAATCATGTTCATCCGCCGCCGCAAATCTGGCTGCGCCCGAGCGGTCGACAGCGACACACCCTCGAACCGCATCTCCCCGCCACTCGGTTCATAAAGCCCCACCGCCAACCGGGCGATGGTGGACTTCCCACACCCGGACTCCCCCACCAGCGCGAACGTGCTGCCGACCGTCACCACAAACGACACATCATCCACCGCCCGCAGCAACCGCCGCCCCTCGCTGGCCGCGATCCGCTGCAGCCATGGCCGCGAGACGTCGAAGATGTGGGAGACGCCGATAGCCTCCAGAACGGTCCTGTCGGGCGTCATGCGAGCGAGTAAGGACGGCCAGGGCTCTGCCCTGGACCCGTTAAGGGGCGAGGCCCCTTAAAACCTATTAATGGGGGGAAGGGGGTGAGGGGGCGACACAGGTGCCTCAACTCGCACGACCGCCTCCTCACCCCCTTCCCCCCAATCGAACGGGTTCCAAGGGACCAGGCCCCTTGGCCGGGTCGAGGAGCAGAGCCCCCGCTGTTCTTAACCACCCGCATGAACCCAACAAGCCGCCCGGGTGGCTCCCGCCTCCAACAACTCCGGCGCCTCGGACGTGCAGCGGTCGAAGGCGCGTGGGCAGCGCGGGTGAAAGCGGCAGCCGTGCGGCATGGCGTCCAGCCTAGGCATCGCCCCGTCGATCTGGCGCAGGCGTTCGACGCGGTGTTCCAGGGAGGGGATGCTCGCCATCAGGCCTTCCGTGTAGGGATGAGCAGGGTGTTGGATGACCTCTCGCACCGGTCCGATTTCAGCGATGCGCCCGGCATACATCACCGCCACCCGGTCGGCGGTTTCGGCGATCACGCCCATGTCGTGAGTGACCAGCATCACCGCCGTGTTATGGTCCCGGGTCAGGTCCTTCAGCAGCGTGATGATCTGCGCCTGCACCGAAACATCCAGCGCGGTTGTCGGCTCATCGGCGATGATCAGTGCGGGATCGGCGCACAGCGCCAAGGCGATCACCACGCGCTGGCGCTGTCCGCCGGAGAACTCGTGCGGGTAAGAATTCGACCCGCTGCGCCGCCGCCGGAATGCCAACCCGTTCCAGCCAACCGATCGCCTTCGCGCGGGCCCCCCGGTCGGACAGCGGCAGGTGGGTCTGCATCGTTTCGACCAGTTGCCGTCCGATGGTGTACAGCGGGTTCAGCGTCGTCAGCGGGTCCTGGAAGATGGTGCCGATGCGCCGGCCACGGATGCGCCGCAGCAACTCCGGCGCCAGGTTGTCGATGCGGCTGCCGTCCAGCTTGATTTCTCCTCCGGCGATGCGGCCCGGCGGCGCCAGCAGCCCGACGATGGCAGCTCCCGTCAGCGACTTTCCCGCGCCGGACTCGCCGACGACGCCAAGCACCTCGCCGGCGTCGATGCTGAAAGACACCCGGTCCAGCGCCCGCAGCACGCCGCGGCGCGTGGGAAACTCGACGCTCAGATCCTGCACGTCCAGCAGAGCCATCAGCGCAGCCTTGGGTTCAGCGCATCGCGCAGCCAGTCGCCCAGCAGGTTGATCGCCAGCACCAGCAGGATCAGCGCCAGCCCGGGGAACACTGCCACCCACCATTGCCCGCTGAACAGGAAGTCATTTCCGAACCGGATCAGCGTGCCCAGCGACGGCTGCGTCGGCGGCAGCCCGACGCCCAGGAACGACAGCGTCGCTTCCGAGATCGCGGCGTTCCCCAACCCAAGCGTGCCGATCACCATCACCGGTCCGATCACGTTCGGCAGGACATGACTAAGCATGATCTTCCACGATGGCACGCCGATCACCTGTGCGGCCAGCACGTAGTCCTTGCCCCGCTCCACCAACGTCGAGCCCCTGATCGTGCGTGCGAAGCCCGGCCACAGGCTGATCCCGATGGCGAAAACGATGACGTCAAGTTGCAGCGCCTCCCGCATTGTCCGAGGCAGGGCGGCGGTGATCACGCCGTCCACCAGAAGTGCGGTCAGGATCGAGGGAAACGTCAGTTGCACATCGGCAACACGCATCAGCACTCCGTCTACCGCGCCGCCGACATACCCTGCCGCCAGTCCGATCGCGATGCCGACGATCATTGCGAACACCACCGAACTGATGCCTACCAGCAGGCTGATCCGCATGCCGTACATGATCGCCGACAGGACATCGCGCCCTTGGTTGTCGGTCCCCAGCGGGTTGGACCAGTCCGCATCCGCCATCCCCAGCGGCGGCTTGAAGCTGTCCAACAGCGACAAGGAGGCAACATCCATCGGGTCATGCGGCGCCAGCCACGGCGCGAACACCGAACCAACCAGCAGAACCAGCAGGATCGTGGCCGACAGCACGGCGACGAACGAGGTACGAAACCCATACGCCAGATCGTTGTCCCAGATGCCTTTCAGCATCAGCGACGCACCCGCAATCTTGGATCGACCGCATAATACAGCAGGTCCACAACCAGATTGATTATCACGAAGATCAGCGCGATCAGCACCAGATACGCTGACATCACCGGGATATCCGCCGCGGTAACGGACTGCACCAGCAGCAACCCCATACCCGGCCACTGGAACACTGTCTCGGTCACCAGGGAAAACGCAACGATCCCGCCGAACTGCAGCCCGATGATGGTGATTACCGGCACCAGCGTATTCTTCAGCGCATGCCCGAAATTGATCGACCGGTTCGTCAGCCCTCGCGCCCGAGCGAACTTGATGTAGTCGGTGCGCAGCACTTCCAGCATCTCCGACCGCACCAGCCGCATGATCAGCGTCATCTGGAACAGCCCCAGCGTGACCGACGGCAGGATCAGCGACCGGATTCCCGCCCACGAGGTGAACCCCGTCGTCCAATACGGCCCCAGATGCACCACCGGCCCACGCCCAAAACTGGGTAGCCACCCAAGATAAACCGCGAACACCAGGATTAGCAGGATCCCCAGAAGAAACGTCGGCAGCGACACCCCGACCAAGGAAACGACCATAAATAGCCGCGACACAAGGTTGTTGCGATGGATACCGGTATAAACCCCCATTGGCACCCCGATGACAAACGCCAGCACGGAGGCGGTGATCGCCAGTTCCAACGTTGCAGGCAGCCGTTCGGCGATCAGGCTGCTGACCGGTTGCGCCAGCCGGTAGCTGTTGCCGAAGTTGCCGTGCAGCGCGTTCAACAGAAAATGCCAATACTGCACGAAGAAGGGCTGGTCCATGCCCAGCGACTTGATCAACGCCAGCCGGTCTGCCTCGGTATGGTCTTGCGGCAGCATGATACTCACCGGATCGCCGACATAGGCAAACAGCGCAAAGGCGATGAAGCCCACGATCAGCAGGACGGGGATAGCCTGTAGCACGCGCGAGGTGATGAATCCGAACATTGGTCCGCCAGATAACGCGAAGCGTCAGGGTGTTGCCAAGACCTGATTCGCCTCCGATACCAGCCAATCTCGAAACTGTCGCACCGGACGCAAGCGCAGCCTCTCGGGTAACGCCACGAACCAGTGGCCCTCAGCCGTCGCCACCGGCGGATCAGGAGCCCGTTCCGCCAGCATCCCGTCGCTCAGCAGACCGGTGACCAGGTTCCGGTCCACCACCGCCGCCCCCATCCCCGCAATCGCCGCCTGCACCGCCAGCGCTCGGGTTTCAAACGTCAGGGCAGGGGGCATATCGGGCATCCCCAGCGCCGCCGCCACCAGCTTCCAGTCATCGTCCCGCGTCCGCGCCGCCAGCCGAGGCAGATCAGCCCTGCCGATAAACCGAGGATTCGCCACCATCACCGGCTGATCCCGGAACAGCAGCGTCGCCTCCAGGCCCTGCCACGCGCCGGAACCCCAGCGGATCGCACACTCGAACGGCTCGCTGGCCAGGTCCACCGGTCGCAGACCCGTCGTCAGCAGCAGTCGTGTGTCGGGATGCTGCGCCTGGAATCCGGA
Source organism: uncultured Pseudomonadota bacterium (assembly GCA_963819005.1). Classification (GTDB taxonomy): domain Bacteria; phylum Pseudomonadota; class Alphaproteobacteria; order Acetobacterales; family Acetobacteraceae; genus Rhodopila. The sequence continues at coordinate 673,477 of CAWFUL010000012.1, read as the reverse complement.
CAACCGCGGCACCAGCCACAGCGTGAGAAAACTCGATAGTGCCGAGACCCGGATATCGCCCGTCTGGTGGCGTTGCACCTCGGCCACGCCTAGGTCGATGGCGTCGAAGCCGGCAATCAACCGCCTGCCAAGCACTTGCCCCGCTTCGGTCAGCCCGTTGCGGGTGAACAGCGTCACGGACAGCGTCTGCTCCAGGTTGCGCAGCAGATGCGACACCGCCGACGGTGTGACGTTCAGCGATCGCGCCGCGCCGGCCAGGGTGCCGGTCCGGGCAGTTTCGGCAAACGCCTTCAGGACGCGCAGGGATGGCGCAGGCATGAGATTTCCTCATGATCTCGGATGACCTTCTCACTACCCGTGCCGGCCCGGTTGCGCCAGACTGCTGGCCGGAGGTGGACCATGTTGAAAGAACGATTCGACGAAATGGCGGCCTATAATCGTTTCGCCAACCAGCGCTTATACGCCGACGCCGCCGGCCTGCCCGACACCGAGCGCAAGCGTCCGCTTGGCCTCTTTTTCAGCAGCCTGCACGGCACGCTGAACCACTTGTTGGTGACAGATTACATCTGGTTGCGCCGCATGACCGGCGACGGGCCGCAACCCGAACGCCTGAACCAGATCCTGTACGACGACTTCGAAGAGCTGTGGGCCGCCCGCCAGGCCGAAGACAATCGCATCTTTGCCTTCGTGACTGGCCTGCAGCCGCCCGATTACGACCGGACGATCGAATACCAGAACTCCACAGGCCGCACCTTCCAGCAACGTCTCGGCCCGGCCCTGACCCACCTGTTCAACCACGAGACCCACCACCGCGGTCAAGCCCACGCCGCGCTGACGATCCTGGGGATCAAGGAACCGACATCACTGGACCTTCTGGCGTACCAGCGGTCCTAATGGGCGGATCGGCAAACAACCTGCATGGATACGAGGCTCAATCGCCCGATCGGCAATCCAATGGTTTGAGAAGGCAAGCTAATCGTTCGCTCGTGGCTGCACCGTTCGCGCCGCGGCTGAGCAGGATCATGAATTCCCCGCGGAGGATTTGCCGCGGTGATTGGTGACGCGGGTCATCATCGTGCCTCTCAGTGGTAGTCATAGTTTTCAACACCGGCCGGATAACGGGTGAAGGGCGTCAGACGACATCATCGCCGATCCCCCTGATCCGGCGCTCCTCGCCCGAAAGACCTCAGCCAGTTCCGCGCTCGTCGGGCTATCGAGCCGCTCCCGGCTCGGCCAGGCGCACCAACAGCCATCACGTATTGAGTTCGGACAACCGCGCCAACCCCCCATTGTGCGAACGCCCGCTCGATGACCGAGGCATACGCCAAGCTTCCGGTGGACAAAATGCAACGGCTTTGCTTGTTACGCCGCCTGACGCGCCCCTGCAGGCACCTGCAGCATCGCCGTCAGGTCGCTCACCGCGTATAACGACGCAACGCCCAGCAGCGTATCGAACAGCACCGACAGCCTGTCCCGGGGCAGGCTGCGTTCGGCGCAATCGGCGAACTTCGTCCACAGTTCGGCATGCGTCATCGGGTCACCCGCGGGCCCGCGGCTGGGATGATCGTCCAGGCGCGACGCGAACCGCAGCCCGTCGGTCGTTTCGACGATGACCTCGGTGCCCCAGTCCTCCGGCATGTCCGGATGCGGCCGCGCGTCGATCTTCGCCATCAGGGCGCGCACGACCGGATCGAACGGCGCATTGCCCTCAAAATGCGCCAGCCGCACCGAGCGGTCTACCAGCGCTCGGGCCACGCAATACTGGATACTGAACTTGGCCGCCAACGGAGTAGCCGGATTCGGATTATCGGTGTGCGGCAGCCGCCGGTGATGCGGCAGGACCGTGATCCGCGCGACCCGTTCCGGGGTCAGGTCATGGTGCCGTGCCAGCTCGATCATCCGCCCGATGGACGGATGCGTGCTGCCGCAACAGGGATACGGTTTCAGGCCGGGATCGCCGGCCCCGCCGCACTCGAACGGCTCGTACCAGTCGTCCAGCATTCGAGCGGTCTCATACGTACCGGGGCCGTTGAACACCTCCAGGAACCCCTGCTTGTGCTCAAACGCCCCTGGGTTGGCGGAAAACCTCTCGCGCGCCATCAGCGCCGCGAATACGCCGTTGCGCACCGAGTGCCCGACATGCAGCGGCTTCGTCATCGTCCCGAAATTCGCCTTCAACCCCGAGGCGAACGAGGCCGCCATCCCCAGCGCCACCGCCGTCTGTTCGGCCGTCAGCCCCAGCAGCCGAGCCGCCCCCGCCGTCGCGCCGAATACCCCCAGGGTCGCCGTCGGGTGCCATCCCTTGTCGTAATGATGGTGATGCACCCCGCGCGCGATCCGGCACTCCGTCTCGAAACCCACGGCATACGCCAGAATCAGGTCGCGCCCGCTGGACCCCAGCATCTCGCCCAGAGGGATCAGCGCCGGCACCAGCATCACGGACGGATGGCCGCCCATCGAGCCGGCGACGTCGTCATAGTCCAGCGCATGCGAGGCCACACCGTTCACCAGCGCCGCATCCAGCACACTGGTGCGCCGGTTCGTCCCAAAGATCAGCGCCGGTCCATCCGCTTGGGCCACGCCAGGCACCCGCATCATGATCTGTGGCCCGTCTTCAACGATTCCCGCAAGTGTAACGCCTACGGTGTCGACGAACGCGCTGGCCGTCCAGTCAAGCGCAGCCTGTGTGATGTCCTCATAGCGAAGAGCGTGGATGCGATCGGCGATCTGTTTTGCCAGCGTGGCCATGACGTTTTTTCCCTCAGGCTGCGGGAGCCGTTGCGGGCGAGTATCGCGAGCGGGCGGTGGGTTTGGCAATGCTGTCAGCCGGCCATTGGAGCTTGGTTTACCAGAATGGTGCGGGAGGAGTAGAACTGTCTGGCCTTCTCGCATCGGCCACTGGCCCGGTGTCCACGTGCTGGGAAACCCTGGCGACACCGTTCGGGTTGAAAGCACCCCACAGACCCGAGCGCGCTGATACTTTTGCGAAAGTGCAATTACGTAATTGTTGTTTACGTCTGCTGCGGATGTCTTGAACAACGCCCTTTGACATCCGCAGCCGCTGGAATTCCAACCTCTCTGTCAGCCCAACCGCCCGCAGAAACAACAGGGCCACGCCACAGAATTAGCCATAATATTGCGACAAAGAAACGGCCGAAACTCTCGCCCCGGCCATGCCCTTGCCGGCTATCCCAGCGTGACCTCGGCCTCGATCACCTCCAGATCGGCGGTCATGATCATCCCCTTGGTTTCGGGCCCCAGATAAACCGCGACGATATACACGACCAGCGAACCGATCGTGCCGTACATCATGGGCTTGGCAAAGCCCATGCCTTGGTTCACCGCGAAATATGTCAGGATCGGCGCCACGGCCGCGCCCCACACTGCGCCCTGGTGGTAGCAGAAACCTGCCGCGGTGGCGCGAACCTCGGTCGGGAAGCGTTCCGACAGCCAGCCGGGGTTCAAGGCATCTTTCCCGCCAAAGAAGCAAATAAACAGCAGGAAGAATCCCAGGAACAAGGTGGGATCGACCTGCGTGAGAAACACCGGGACAAGAAACAGCGCGATGATGGTGGGAATCATCAGCGCCCAACGCCGGCCGACACGTTCCGACACCGCGCCCCAGAAGCTGCACGCCAGGAACGTCAGGATGTTGCCCCAGAACACCGGGACCGCAACCTGCGCCGGGGTCCAGCCCAGTTCCTTTGGTTAAATAGGTACCCAGCATGGCCCAGACCGCATAGTAGACACAGAAGTTCGCGGCCATCCACAGGCAAGCCGTGAACGTGTTCCACAAATATTTGCGCTTGAAAATAGCGAACAACGGCAGCGTGACCTGATGGTGCGTCGCGTTTTGGATCGCCTTGTTGTCCGCCCAAACCTCGGGCTCTTTCACATACGCGCGGATCCAGACACAGGCCAAGGCCGGCAGCACGCCCAGGACCAGCATCCCGCGCCACCCGTAACCCTTATGCCATGCCTCCAACGGTCCATACAGCAAGCCGTAGGCTAGGCCGGACAGCGCGAAGCCTAACCCCCAGGACCCCTGCAAGACCCCGGACATAAGGCCCCGGGACCGCGCCGGCCAGGACTCCATCGCCAGCGCCGCGCCGGCCGGCCATTCCGCCCCCATGCCGATGCCCAGCAGCGCCCGGATCACGAACAGAAAGGTAAAGTTGGGGGAGAAGCCCGCGAGCAAATTGCAGATCGAATACCAAAGGATTGAGATCATCAGCGGCGCTCGGCGCCCCAGTCGATCAGCCAGCCAGCCGGACGCCGTCGCGCCCCCCAGGCGCATGATCAGCGTGATCGAGAAGATCGCGGTCACGTCGATCAGCGGCACCTGGAAGTACTGCGCAATCGGCGCCATGATCAAAAGGAAGACGGTGAAGTCGAAGGCGTCGAGCGTCCACCCCATCCAGGCGGCGCAATACGCGTACCATTGGTCCTTCGTGGGCTCTTTCCACCACGGAAGGCTTGCCACGTCTCTGGCGTATCCAGACATCGATTTGAACTCCCTGCTTTGTAGCCTGCCTGTCGGATGGGCTTATGTTTGCCCATTCCGAAGCGAACCTATCAGTGAGCTCAAGCCTGATGCAATAAGTCCCAAGCTGATGTTGGTTATATTGTTATCTCCTGGTCCACGCGCGATGCGTCAGGGCGTTTGCAATCCATTTGCAGACCGTCCCTGCGTCAACAAGCTTCTTGCTGCGCCAAGGCTGCGCCTAAAGGTCGAAAGTATCGCGGCTTCTGCGAAGTGGAATTGCGGTGTCCGCTCGCGGCGATAGCCTGACATAGGTTGATCGGAAGACGCGCACGCCGTCTCGCTTCGGACCAAGAGGCCAATCAGACTACCAAGAACAACACCCAATACAGTTGTCTGATGACACTCTGGAATCGACCCATAACTGTTTGTATATCGAAACAATATGTCGGCGTGGGACGGAATGGCCTCCCGCGCCGGGCGCCCGCGCGCCGGCAGCCGATATGTCTCTCATATCGACTACGCGCCATTATCCGTATCTGGCAGCAAGCCTGAAACTCTCCAATTCCGGCTGCACTCGGGTCGCGCAGGCGGCCGGAATTGCTGTAACAGGGAACGAAACCAGGAACCGGCGAAAGAGTTGGCAAACCTTTGGCGCTTCCTCAAGTCATTCGGCGCCATTATTACAAAGTGAAAACCGCCTATATATATCGTTAATGATATAGTAAATACCGCCGTGCCGTGTCCCAACTCATCCCACCAACCCCCGCATGCCGCCAACCCCGCTACTCCCGGGAAACACCGAAGCCAGCGCCGCCTCACCCAATCCCAAATGCGGCCCCAGAATTCCCCGCGCCACCGCCCGCAGATCCGTGGTCGGCGCCAGGTCCCGATCCTCGAACAACCGGCCCGCTCCCAACCCCGGCCAGGTCCCCTTCACCGACCCACCCGAAACCGCTCCACCCACAACGAACGCCACCGTCCCGGTCCCATGGTCGGTCCCCTTCGTCCCGTTCACCCGCGCTGTCCGCCCGAACTCAGTCATCACCAGCACCACGGTTCGCGCCCATTCCGGCCCCAGCCCCGTCTTCAGGCCCACCAGCCCCGCATCCAGCTGAGCCAACGGCCCCTTAAGCCGACCCGCCTGAGCCGTATGCGTATCCCACCCCCCAATCTCCAGCGCCGCGATCCGCGGTCCATCCGCCGCCCGCAGCATCTCCCCCGCCGCCGCGGCCAGCGCCGGAAATGCATTCCGGTCCTTCATCGCCGGCTCGCCATCCAGCACGGCCGAACTGAATCCCCGCGCCCGCAGCCCCTCGGCGATGGCCGGCCCCGTCACCGGATCATCCCGGTTCAGCGCCGCGATCGCCGCATAAAGGTCCGGCGCCGGCTGACCAAAACCATGAGGCGCCCAGTTCGCCACCCGCGCCGGCCCCCGCAGCAAAAGCGGCACCGCCACCCCGACCGCGAGTGCCTCTCCCTCCGGCCGGGAGCCCTCAAAAGGCATCGCCCCTACCACCCGGTTCAGCCACCCGCTCGTCATTCGCTGATCTGCCCCGGACTCCAGATAATCCTGAGCCTCGAAATCACTCCGCACCCGGTACGGCCCGGCCACCGCATGCACGATCAGCACCTCATGCGCCTGATACATCGCATGCACCCCGGGCAGCGCCGGATGCAGCCCATAAAACCCGCCCAGGTCCAACAAACCATCCGGCTGCCCCGGCCCTGGCGGCACGATCTCCCCCCGCAGCCCGACCAACGCGGGATCACCGTAAGGCACCACCGCCGACATGCCGTCCAAGGCCCCGCGCAGGATCACCACAACAAACCGCTTGTCGGTCGGCGCGGAGGCCCAGGCCACTCTCACCCCGCCCACTCCCAACGCCCCACTCAACCCCAGCAAAGCCGCGCGACGAGATAACACCATGACTAACGCCTCTGAAATTCGGGGCTTGTGAGCAGCAAAATCATTGCATCCCGCCGAGACCCCGCATGCCGGATCGCATCCGCCGTCGCCGGCCGTAGCAAAGGTCCCAGCGATAGGTCGGCAATCTCCAAGACATCGCGACCGCCAACCCGCCCGGCAAACCCGCTCGCCCAGTCGATCCGCCGCAGCATCGCCTCCGGCGCCGCCCAGTCGGACGCCTTGTCCGGCCACCCATTCGGCGCCGGCGCCGTCCATAACGGCTGCCCCAGCCCGCCCAGAATACCCACCAAATTCGGCTGCTGATCCGCTGGAATCTCCAGCGTCCGCACACTTGCCACCAGAAAATCCATCGGCGAGCGCAGTTTCGCTCCGGCCTGCCAGGCCCCCGGCAAATCGACCAGCGCCAGTGCCGCCGCCCCCAGATTGCCGTCGGTGTCGCGCAGCCGCCCCTCAATCACCCGAACCGCGTCCGAAGGCGGCACATCCGCGACGAAATGGCACGCCAGCTTGGTCGCCAGAAACCGATACGTCGCCGGATGACTGCCCAGGAACCGCAGCGCCGCGACACCACCTTCCTCACCGTCCGGAAAGCGATGACCCATCATGGTCTGCGCGCCCGGCTCATGCGTGAAAGGGCGATACTTGAACCCCAGCGGGTCCTGCTTCGCCTCGATCGACCACCCCGTCAGGATCTTCGCGAAACTGGTCACATCAGCCTGCGAGTAGCCAGCCAGCGGGCTGACCGTGTGCAACTCCATGCACTCCCGCGCCAGGTTCTCGTTCAGCCCGCGATGGGACTTCAACCCAACGCGGCTGTTCGGCCCCACCGACCCGGCATTGTCCAGATACAGCAGCATCGCCGGATGGCGCATCACCGCCAAAAGCATGTCGGTGAAGCTGCCGGTTACGTGCGGCCGGATGGCTTCCTCGACAAACGCCGCCGCCACCGCCGTGCACTCCCCCCGCCGCCGCGACACACAGAAATGGTTGGTCCAGAACCACACCAACCGCTCCCGGAACGGGGCAGAGGTGGTCACCGCGTTTGCCAACTGCGCCGCCGCCTGCGCCTGAAACAGCTTCCCAGCCGCCGACTTGCCCGGCAGCGGCTTCATCTCCCGGTCCTGCCGCAACGCCGCCAGGCCCAGCGCAGATGTCGGCGGATCGTCAAACCGCGCCGGATCCGGCTGGGCGACCTGCGCCCTCAGCCACCCTGCCGGATCCGGCGGTACCGGCTCCCCCGCCTTGGGGCCCATTCCAAACCGTATCAAAGCCTGAGCGGTGCGCGTGTCCATTTCAGCAATCTAGACCGTGCGTATGTGTCGCAGTGTTAAGAAGCATCGGGAGGTTTTGCCGAAATCGGACCAAACCAGGGCAAAAATCCGCCACGCTCACCCATTCAAGCCGTCACCCATGCCGTTTTCGCACTTGCAAAACCGCGCGCTGTGTCGCATTTCCTGGCATACATAGCGGGCCGAGGGTTCGGCCCGATGCTGCGGGTGGGCGCGCGGGGGTATAACCCCCAATCCAGTGATGGATGACGCGCCCTTTCTGATATGCCCGCCCGCTCGATGAATTGGGAGAATTGCCGTGTCTATAGTGCCGCTCGACAGAATCAGGAACATCGGAATCACCGCGCATATCGATGCCGGCAAGACCACCACGACCGAGCGGATCCTGTATTACACGGGTGTTTCACATAAGATCGGGGAGGTGCATGACGGCAACACCACCACCGACTACATGGACCAGGAGCGGGAGCGGGGCATCACCATCACCTCCGCCGCGGTGACGTGTGAGTGGAAAGACAACCGCATCAACATCATCGACACGCCCGGCCACATCGATTTCAACATAGAGGTGAACCGGTCCCTGCGCGTTCTGGACGGCGCGATCTTCATCATCGAAGGCGTGGCCGGCGTGCAGCCACAATCTGAGACCAACTGGCGCCTGGCCGACCGCTACAACGTCCCGCGCATCATCTTCATCAACAAGCTGGATCGCACCGGGGCTGACTTCTACCGCGCGTTCGACACGCTGCTGGAGAAGCTGGATATCGTCGCCCTGCCGCTGCAGCTGCCGATCGGGGAGGAAGACAGCTTCCTCGGCGTCGTTGACCTCGTCGAAATGAAAGCCATCATCTGGGAAGGCGGCGAGCTCGGCGCCAAGTACCACTACGAGGACATCCCCGCCGACCTCGCCGACAAAGCCGCCAAGTACCGCCAGGAGCTGCTGGACACCGCGTTGTCGGTCGATACCGAGGCGATGGAAGAGTATTTCGAAAAGGGTGACGTCGAGATCGAGACGCTGAAGAAGTGCATCAAGCGCGGCACCATCGACGGCACGTTCCGCCCGGTGCTGTGCGGCACGGCGTTCAAGAACAAGGGCGTGCAGCCGCTGCTGGACGCGGTGATCGACTATCTGCCGTCGCCGATCGACGTGCCTGGCATCGCCGTCGCCGCTGAGGAGGGTGAGGAAGACGGGCTGACCAGCGAGCAGATCGCCGAGGTCCATGCCAAGCGCCGCCGCATCAAGGCCGATCCGAAGGCGCCGTTCGCCGGCTTGGCGTTCAAGATCATCAACGACAAGTTCGGGACGCTGACCTTCGTCCGCGTCTACTCCGGCACGCTGAAGTCCGGCGACACGGTGCAGAACACCACGAAGGGCCACCGCGAGCGCATCGGCCGGATGTTCCAGATGCACGCCGACAAGCGTGAGTTGATCGATGAAGTCATCGCCGGCGATATCGCCGCCTTCGTCGGCCTGAAGGACACCGGCACCGGCGACACCCTGGCATCCAACGACGATCCGGTGATCCTGGAGCGTATGGCCTTCCCGGTTCCGGTCATCGACATCTCCGTCGAGCCGCGCACCAAGGAAGCCGTCGAGAAGATGACCCTCGGGCTGCAGAAGCTCGCCGGTGAGGACCCCTCGCTGCGGCTGCGCACCGATCAGGAAACCGGCCAGACCATCCTGTCCGGTATGGGCGAACTGCATCTGGAAATCATCATCGACCGCCTGCGCCGCGAATACGGCGTGGACTGCAACATCGGCGCGCCCCAGGTCGCGTATCGGGAAACGATCTCCAAGGCGCACACCGAGACCTACACGCACAAGAAGCAGTCCGGCGGGTCGGGCCAGTACGCCGAGGTCAAGATCATCTTCGAGCCGCTGGAGCGCAACACCGGCATCGTGTTCGAGAACAAGGTCGTCGGCGGCTCCGTCCCGAAGGAATACATCCCGGCGGTCGAAAAGGGCATCCGCGTCCAGGCCGATACCGGCGTGCTGGCCGGCTTCCCGACAGTCGACTTCAAGTACACATTGATCGACGGCAAGTACCACGACGTCGACTCGTCGGCACTCGCGTTCGAAATCGCCGCCAAGGCCTGCTTCCGCGACGGCATGAAGAACGCCGCCCCGATCATCCTGGAACCGATCATGGACGTGGAGATCACCACGCCGCAGGATCACGTCGGTGACGTCGTCGGCGACCTAAACCGCCGCCGCGGTCAGATCCAGAACCAGGAGAGTTCGGGATCAACCGTGATCGTTCGCGCCCACGTGCCGCTGAAGGAGATGTTCGGCTACATCTCCCACCTCCGCAGCATGACTAAGGGCCGTGCGTCCTTCACCATGCAGTTCCACCACTACGATCCCGTCCCCCGCAATGTGGCCGACGAGATCATGAAAAAAAGCGCCTGATCCAACCGGGGGCGGGTCCCGCGGGGACCAGCCGCTCGTTCCTCCAACGTCATGGCCGGGCTTGTCCCGGCCATCCACGACTTGGCCTGTCCAGCCCCCCTACCGCGCCGTCAACCGCACCAACGCCGGATGATCCGGCTGCGTCGTCACAATGCCCACCGGCATCACCGGCCGTGTCCCAACACGCTCCACCCGGAAACGCCGCAGCACCTCCGCCAGCACCAGCACCGCCTCGGTCAGCGCGAACTGCGCCCCCACGCAGATCCGAGGCCCCGCGCCAAACGGCATGAACGCGAACCGAGGCGGGGCAGGGGCGTCAGGCATGAACCGATCCGCATCGAACGCGTCAGGATCGCGCCACAGCGCGTGATGCCGATGCAAAACCCAGGGCGCAATCAGCAACAACGCCCCTGCCGGTAACTCCACATCCCCCGCTCGGTCGGCCGCAATGGACTGCCGAGCCATCGTGAACGCCGCCGGAAATAGCCGCAGGGTCTCGTTGACGACAGCCTTGGTCCGCGCCAGCCCAGCCATCGCCGAATGCGCCGTTTCCGCCTCGATCCCCACCGCATTGGCCTCCGCCGCGATCCGCTCCTGCTCCTCCGGCAACTGAGCGAGCATGATCAGCGCCCAGAACAGCGTCACCGCCGTCGTTTCATGTCCGGCCAGAAGCAGTGTCGCCACCTGATCCCGCAACTGCACCGGGGTGAAGCCCACCCCGGTCTCCGGATCACGCGCTGCCCGCAGCAAATCGAACAGATCCCGCGCCACGTCCGGCGCCGGACTCCGCAGCCGCGCGGCTATGATCTTTTCGATAAATCCCATCCAACGTCTCGAAAACCGAGCACGCGCCATGTCGCGGAAATTGGGGATGCCCGGCGGCAGCAGCAGATCCAGCAGATGCGGCTGAGCCAGCCGTTCCGCGAACTCCGTCATCAGCGCCCGCAGCGTGTCGCGGTGCTGATGCATGTCCAGGGAGAACATCGTCCGCCCGGCAATATCCAACGTCAGCGTCTGCATCGTCGCCAGTAACTCGATCGGCGTGCCCGTCGCCATTTGATCCAGCGTCGCCTCGGTCGTCCGCACGATATGGTCCGCCAGCATCGGCATCACTCGCGGCGCCAGCGACGGTGCCACCGTCCGCCGCTGCAGCTTCCAGGTGTCCCCCTCGCTCAGCAGCAACCCCTCACCGGTGATCGGCCGTAGAATCCGGATCGAGGCCGGGGTGCGCCGGTAGTTGCCAGGATTTCCCACCAGAACATGATGGATGGCATCCGGCCCATTCAGCAAAATGTTCTTCCGCCCAAGGAAGTTCCGCACCAGCGTTTGCTTCTCGTAGGCCTCCTGAGGCCACATGGTCAGCGCATTGGTGCGGATCGCTCGCAAAAACGCCGGCACCGACAGGGGCGCATCAGGTCGAGGCGGCGTCGGAGGACGCAACAGTGTCTGGACATCCATATCCACGATATGTGCCTTCGGCCCGATTATTCAGCAGCCATGCGCGCCGGAATGTCCCGCCCGTTCGTGCGCCGCCATTGGCTTCGGCCACCACCGATGCTCCCACTCCTTGAACAGCGGCGCCAGCTTCGGCCGCACCTTCTCCGCGAACAGCTTGGTGTTGTACCGCGTCAGTTCCTTGTTCATGTTCCCAAACTGCAACAGCAGCATCAGGTTGCCGACGTTCAGATTTTCCGCCAGCTCCACGATCTGATCGGCCACATCCTGAGGCGTTCCAATAACGATATAACCCGCGTCCACCAGATCCTTCATCTCGGTCGGACGCGCCTGCGACCGGGCAGCCGCCGCGCTGACCTGGCTGGTAAGGCCGAACCGCATCGTTGCTTCCGTGGTATAGCCCGGAGGGGCGGCGAACCGCGGATCGATATGCAGGCACCGCCCGAAGAAGTATTCCGCCGCGTCCTGATAAATCTCCAAGGCCTGATCGCGGCTTTCCGCGACACACACGGTCTGCGCAAAACCGGCGCGATACGGATTGCGGTCCTTGCCGAGCCGGTCCATTTCGGCCCAGAACCCATCCATCGTGGCCTTGCCGACCTTGTGGCCATAGTACCGACAGATAGCAATACACATAGTCCATTTGCGCGCACCACTGCCATGTCTCGATCGACCCGCCGCCCGGAATCCAGACCGGAGGATGCGGCTGCTGCACCGGACGAGGCCAGATATTCACATAACGCTGCTGATTGTAGCGGCCGTTGAAGGCAAACGTATCCTTCGTCTGCCACGCCTTCATCACCAGATCATGCGCCTCCAGATACCTCTCCCGCAGCAGGCTCGGATTCTGTCCATAGGCAAAACAATCGTCCATCGGCGTGCCCACCGGGAACCCGGCGATCAGCCGCCCGCCGGAGATCACGTCGATCATCGCGAATTCTTCCGCCACCCGCGTCGGCGGATTATAAAGCGCCAGCGAATTTCCCATGACGCAGATGGTCGTATCGACAGTCCGCCGCGCCAGCGACGACGCGATCAGGTTCGGTGACGGCATCAACCCATACCCGTTGGAATGATGCTCGTTCACGCAGATCGCGTCGTAGCCGCACTGCGCCGCATACTCCAACTCGTCCATGAAGTCGTTGTACATCAGGTGCGCGCGCTTCGGATCGAACAGGCTGGAGTGAATGTCGACCCACACCGACGGATGCTTCTCTTTGAAGTCCTCCGGCAGTTCCGTGTACGGCATCAGATGGAACCACATCAGCTTCATGGCGACCGTCCCTGTCTATGTATTCGGCTGAATCTAACGGAACAGCCGCGCCGCCGCAAACAAGCTCTCACTTGGCCGTCGGCTGCTTCTGCGTCTGGCCGGCAACCGGCGCGGGCTTGGACGCCGGCGAGGGGGCCGGGACAGGGCGCGGCTCAACAGGCCCGGTGATCACATCGAAATCGAAACAGGTACGCGACATGGTAACCTCCGGTTTGCACCGGGACCCTCTCGGCCTGTCCATCTTCGGCGGTGTTTAAAACTTGAGGTCAAAACACGAAAGCCGCCGGGATGGGCGGCTTCGGGATCCTGGCAGAAAATGCACAATCCTAGGCCGCCGGTAAATACCAGCGGTACCAAAATCGTGAGGCGGGCGGGATTGCGGCCATGCCGAATGAATAATCTCCACCGGCCCGGAATGCAAGAGGACCACAAACGCGGCCTCGGACGAAACACCCACGTCATCCACGTCAAAACCAGCCGCCCGCGCCGCCAACCACCCCAATCAAACCATTTCCGCTGCCGCCAGCACCGCGGCCAGCCCCGCCGTCATCCCCCGCACGCTCTCCCCGGGCTCCACATCGATCCACTCCTCCAGCGAATGCGCGCGTCCCCCGGTCCCGCCCGACCCGATCCGGATCGCCGGAACCCCCAGGCTCATCGGAATATTCGCATCCGTCGAGGAATACTCGAAGGCCGTCCCGATCCCATGTGCCTCGATCGCCGCACGAGCCAACTGAACCAACTCCTCCGACTCATCGGTCTGCCCAGCCGGACGGTCCCCAATCGGCTCCAGACGATACGTGATGTGCCCGTTGCGAACCGACCGAACCGTATTCTCCGCCGCCACCGCCTCACCCAGCAGCGTGAAAAAATCCTGTTCCAGCATCGCCAGGCGCGCGGCCGACTCCGACCGCAGATCAAACTCCATCCACACCGCGTTCGGAATGGCATTGATTGAAGTCCCACCCCCGGTCACGCTCGCGCAGCACGTCGTCTTCGGCGACGACGGCAATGCCAGGCGCCCCAGCCGCACCACGGCATCGGCCATCGCGAACATTGGATTCACCACGCCAAACGCGCCGTAACTGTGCCCGCCCGGCCCCTGGAACGTCACCCGATACCGCTTCGACCCGACACCGCCGATCACGATCCGGTCCATGTCCGGGCTATCGACCGTAATGAACGCGCTGATACGGTCCTTGTAGCGCCCCTGCGTGAACAGATGCCGCATACCTCGCAGGTCGCCCAAGCCTTCCTCCCCGACATCCGCCACGAACAGAATATCCGCCCGCGTTTCGATCGCCGCCGCGTCCATCGCCCGCAGCCAGGCCAGCAGAACCGCCAGGCTGCGGGTGTCGTCGCCGATCCCCGGAGCAAACAATTTCGTCCCCTCCCGTCGGACCGTCACATTCGTGCCCTCCGGAAAAACCGTGTCCAAATGAGCCGCGACACAGATCAGCCGCCCGTTGCCGATGCCCCGCCGCAGGCCGGTAACGTTGCCCTCGGCATCGATCTCCACCCCCTCCAGTCCATGCTGCCGCGCCATTGCCGACCACCGCTCCGCTCGGTTTTTCTCCTTGAACGGGGGCGCCTCTGTCTCGGTCAGGGTAACGATGTCGGCCACCGTCTGGTCATGCTCCGCCGCCAAAGTTTCAGCCGCAACCCGAAACGCCGGGCTGTCGATTACATGGCGCACCTGCGCTTGGGCATGCTCTGTCATGGGTTCTCCAATGTCATGTCGACATACAGTAACGCGGAACCTCGCGCCGGCTGCAACGTTTGTCCCACGTGCCGCATAAGACCATCGCACCTGGAAGTGAACAGTAAGACTTGCGTGTGGCCCCCACCTCTGATTCATGCCGGTCCGGCCGGCGCCAGATTAAGGAGATGATGATGATAACAACACGTTTGCTGCCGCTGTTGGGCGGGATCGCATTCCTTGCTGCTGCACCCGCCTTCGCGCAGACCCAGACGAAGCCCGCTGATACGGGCGCCCCCAACACCGTCAATGCACCGGTCGAGCATGGTTCTATGTCGCCGCCGCATCCGATGTACCATTCGTCGCGCCAGGCCATGCGCTCCGGCAGAGCCGATAGTTCGCAGGATGCCACTGTCGACCAGCTGAACGATCAAAGCTACCAGGCGGCTCAGCAGGGCCAGGCCTTCAACGGTGCAAGCAGTGACACGGCCTCACCCAGCACTGGGTCGACGGGCATGCCAAACAATTCGTCATCCATGTCGGGCTCCAGTGCCAATCACGGCCCCGGTAAAATGTAACCGCCCGCCCTCTGACGCGACGGCGGGTTATGATCCTGCCGCCGCCTCACGCGGACTCGTTCCGCCGGTCCATGACTCACTTACGATGCAGTAGCTGCGGTTACCTGCGCGTCACATTCCCACTGCGAACCGGTATGCCCGTCTGCTCGTAGCAGACGCGCGCCAGTTCCGCGACCCCATCGCGGATTGTCTGATGATCCGGCATGGCAAAGCAAAGTCGCAGACTGTTGCTGGAATTATCTGCGCTGACCGCCCATTCCGGCCCGGGATTGAACACGATCCCGGCTGCCGCTGCCGGCTTTACCAGCGTGCGGACATCCACGCCCTCCGGCAGCTTGATCCACAGGAAGATCCCGCCCTTCGGCGTCCAGCACTCCGCCGACGAACCGAACTCCTTCTCCACCGCCTCCGTCATGACCCGCAGCTTCTCGCGCAGCACCCCGTTAAGGTGCGTCAGATGCCCATCGAATGACTTCGAGAAATACTCGGCGACCACCATCTGATCCAGCGCACCGGTCCCGCTGTCTCCCTTCAGCGGCAAGAGCCGCCGCATCTGCTCCCACGGCGCCATCAGGTAACCCAGCCGCAGGGCAGGGGCCAGACACTTCGAGAACGAACCGATATGCAATACGCAGTCAGGCGCCAGTGCATATAGCGCCGGGGGCGCGTCCACCCCCTCCCAAAGCAGATCGGCGTAGCATTCGTCCTCAAAGATAGCGACGTTGTATTGCCGAGCCAGCGCAATCAGCGCATGCCGTCGGTCCAACGGCAGGATGGATGCCGTGGGGTTCTGTATCGTCGGAATGGTATAGATAAACTTCGGCGTCACCCCCTTCGCCTTCAGCTCTGCAAGTTGCGCCGCCAGCGCATCGATCACGATCCCATCGCCATCCAGTTTGATCCCGACCAGCTTCGCACCCAGCTTGCGGAAGCGGTTGAGCGCGCCCTGGTAACAATATTCCTCGGCAAGAACGATATCGCCCGGGTTGATCAGCAGCTTGCTGATCATGTCCAGCCCCTGGCCCGACCCTGTGGTGATCAGGATATCCTCGATCGGCGCCTTGATCCCGCGATGGCGCAGCGACTTGTCCGCCACGAATTGCCGCAGCCCCGGATAGCCCATCGGCCCCAGCCCCAGGTTGTAGATCGCCAGCTTATGACCCTCCCGCCGCAGCACCGAGGCCGCCGCGTCGATCAGGCCCTCGACCGGGATCTGCTCCGGATCATTGTTGCCGCCGATGAAGTAGTATTTCGGAAAGGGCGCCCACCTTGGGGCCGGATCGGGCAGTTCCGCGCTGTAAAGCTTACCGTAGTCGAAACTGGTGTCGTTCATGGCGCATTCCCCGTTTGCTGGTTGCCTTCAGGATAGGCCACGCCGCGCTTTTGGCAAACCGCCCGCACGCGTCGTAGGATCAGCGCCCAGCAAGGGGAAACAGCCGATGATCCAGCCCGAAGGCGCGCTCAACATCAGCTTCGTCGGCCATACCGACCAGGGCGGCCGCGGCGACGGCATCCAGGTGATGGTCGATCGCGGCTACGCCTATGTCGGCACCCGCGTGTCCCGCGGCATCATGGTCACCGACGTCCGCGACCCGCGCGCCCCCAAGCCTGCCAACTTCGTCGCGACCCACCCCAACTCGCTATCAATGCACCTGCAGCTTGCCGAGGGCCTGCTGCTAGCCATCCAGGAAGCCGACCAGAAGGCAATCCTGACCGCCGAGGAGTATTACGGCGGCTCCGCCCAGGTCGACAGCCGCCGCTACGGCAAGCGCGGCGAGAATTACATGGCCGGCATGACCGTCTACGACGTCAAGGACGACCCCGCCAACCCGCGCAGGATCGGCTTCCTGGAGGTCGAGGGCCTGGGCATCCACCGCATCTGGTGGGTTGGCGGCCGCTACGCCTACGCATCGGCGCTGCTCGACGGCTTCATCGATCACATCCTGATCGTCATCGACATGGCCGATCCGACCAAGCCGCGTGAGGTTGGGCGCTGGTGGATCCCCGGCATGAACGCCGCCGCTGGCGAGACGCCCACCTGGAAGGAACGCTACGCGCTCCACCACGCCATCGTTTTCGACGGCTTCGCCTACGGCTCCTGGCGCGACGGCGGGCTGACCATCCTCGACGTTCACGACGCCTCCGCACCCAAATTGCTGGCCCACCGCAACTGGTGCCCACCCTTCGGCGGCGGCACCCACAACGCGGTGCCGCTGCACGACCGCAACCTGCTGGTTGTGGCTGACGAGGCGACGCTGAACATCGACCAGCAGCAGGTGAAACAGACCTGGGTCTTCGACATCCGCGACAAGACCAATCCGGTCAGCATCGCCACCATGCCGCAGCCCGCCGACCAGGATTACGCCAAGATGGGCGGCCAGTTCGGCCCGCATAACCTGCACGAGAACCGCCCCGGGTCCTGGCAAAGCTCGACCACCATCTTCGCCACCTGGCAAAGCGCCGGCGTCCGAGCGTTCGACATCACCAACCCCTTCCGCCCTGAGGAAGCCGGCTATTTCGTCCCGCCGCAGCCAACGAAATGGATGGAGCCGCTGCGCGGTCGCGCCAAAATCCGCCATACGGCCGACATCTTCGTCGCATCCGACGGATTGATGTACGTCACCGACTACGACGCCGGCCTATATATCCTACAATGGAACGGCGCGTAACGATGAACTGGGATGACGCCAGCCGCCTCGTGCAATCGGTCGAGGACGCCTTCGCTGCCGCCGATCTGGCAACGATCGCGCAGGGCTTCACCGAAGATGCCGTTGCACGCTTCGCCGACTTTCCCGAAATGCAGGGCCGTGACGCCATCATGCGGTTCCTGACGGCCCGTTTCGCCCGCACCACGGGCTATCGGCTGACGAAAACCTTGCACGTCGTGATGGACGACCGTCTGGCAAACACCTGGAACGCCACCTGGACGGACGCGCAAACCGGCAAGCCGATGCAGGGCCGCGGCACCGAGATCTGGATCGTTCGCGACAACCGCATCGCCCTCTGGGACGCCACCTTCAACGTCTGGGAACAGGGCGGCCCACCCGCCACGCCGGTGGTCTAGCGATGATCGCAGCCATCAGCCTGATGCGCCGGCGAGACGATGTGCCATTGGCCAAATTCCGCCGCCACTGGCTGGACATCCACGGCCCGCTCGTCTGCGCTTTCGCAGGCCTGCGCCGCTACGTCCAGTGCCACGTCATCGACAATCCCGCAATGAACGGCGCCGCTCGGTCCATGCGCATCGACGGCTTCCCCATCCTGTTCTTCGACAACGACGCCGACCGCTTCAAGGCGCTCGGTTCACCGGAAATGGCCGCCTGCAACGTCGACTCCCGCCAATTCATCGGCGCCGTCTCGCGTGTCATCACCGAACCGGAACACATCCGGCCCCTGCCGGAAATCCGAAGCCCGCTCAGCCTGATCGTCCTGTTCCCCTCCGGCAACGACACCGACCTCGCCAGCCTGCACGATCTGCCGGGACTGCGTGGCTTGATCCACTACCACGTACGCGAGCAAGCCCCCGCCCCGAACAGCACCGTGCCGCATCTCCCGGTGACCGTCAGCAGCATCGCGCAAGCCTGGTTCGCCAGCCTGATCGACCTCGAAGCCGCCGCCGCCGCGATCCACGCCCCCGCCGCCACCTTTGTCGTCGAGGAGCACGGGCTGCCCCTGATTGAGCCCATCACCGCGCCGCAGCACACTGCGGATCAGCAACGGGCGATCAGAAACGGAGGGAACACACATGAAAATCGGCTTCGTCGGTCTCGGCATGATGGGGGCCGGCATGGCATCCAACCTGCAGAAAGCCGGCCACGACCTCGTCGTCCACGACCTGACCCGTCAGGCGGCCTCGAAACATCTCAACGCCGGCGCCACCTGGGCCGACAGTCCCAAAGCGGTCGCCGCCGCCTGCGACATCGTCTTCACCTCCCTGCCAACTCCGGCGGACGTGCAGAAAGTCGGCACCGGCCCGGACGGCCTGATCGAGGGCTTCCGGCCCGGTTCAGCATGGTTCGACCTGTCAACGAACGCCGTCGATGTCGTCCGCTCGCTGCACGAAACATTCGCCGCGAAGAACATCGATTTCCTCGATGCCCCGGTCAGCGGCGGCCCCAAGGGTGCCAACAGCGGACGCCTCGCCATCTGGGTCGGCGGCAACAAGGCCGCCTATGACAAGCACCACGCCGCGCTGTCGGCCATGGGCGACCAGGCCGCCTATATCGGCCCCATCGGCGCAGGCTCCATCGCAAAACTCGTCCACAACGCCACCTCCGCCGCCATGGGCGTCGTGTTGTCGGAGGTCTTCACAATGGGCATCAAAGCCGGCGTTGAGCCGCTGACGTTGTTCCAGGCGGTCCGCCAGGGTGCGACCGGCCGCAGCCGCACCTTCGATCGCCTGGCCGATCATTTCCTCACCGGCAGCTACGACCCTGCCGACTTCGCCTTGCGCCTGATCCACAAGGATGTCGCCCTGGCTTGCCAACTCGCCCGCGACGTTCAGGTGCCGATGCGCCTGGTCAACATGACTCTGATGGAACTGACCGAGGCCCTTAACCGCGGCTGGGGCCAGCGCGACTCCCGCGTCGGTGCGCTGCTGCAACAGGAGCGCGCCGGCATCCCGCCGATCGCCGTCGCGCCGGACAAGATCAAAGCCGTTCTCGAATCCGATTCAAAATAAGGAGCCCACCATGCAGTTAGGCGCACTCATCCCCTTTGGCGACACCGGCGGCGACGCCTCCGTGGTAAGCGACTATGCCCTTGCCCTCGAAGATATGGGCTACGACTTCCTGGAAGCGCCCGACCACGTCCTCGGCGGCAAGCCCGAACCCGACACCACCGCGGCAGACGCGCTGTTCCACGATCCCTTCGTCCTCCTCGGCTACCTCGCGGGCATCACCAAGAGACTGGAATTCTCCACCGGCGTGCTCATCCTGCCGCAGCGCCAGACCGCTTTGGTCGCGAAACAAGCGGCCTGCCTGGATGTCCTGTGCGGCGGGCGCTTTCGCCTGGGCATCGGCGTCGGCTGGAACCCGGTCGAGTTCACCGGCCTGAACGAGAACTTCCACAACCGTGGCCGCCGGTCCGAAGAACAGGTCCAGGTCATGCAGGCGCTATGGAAAGACCAGTACGTAGACTTCAAGGGCCGCTACCACACTATCGACAACGCCGGCATCAACCCACGCCCAGCCTCCGGGCGGGTGCCCGTCTGGTACGGCGGCCACCACGAGCACACCCTGCCGCGCATTGCAAAATGGGGCGACGGCTGGATGCCCAACGCCTACCCGCCTGATCAATCCGCCCTGGATATATTTGCGACATTACGCCGGCTCACCGAGGAAGCCGGCCGCGACCCCGCCGCCGTCGGCATCGAAGTCTGGACGTCCTGCGGCAACACCTCGGAAGCCGACTGGCGCAACGAAGTCGCCTTCTGGAAGAAAGCCGGAGCCACCCACATTTGCCTGACAACAACGTTCCACCGGCGCCACCATCACCGCATCAAGGGCCACACCCTGGCAGACCACCTCGCCGCGTTGAACCGTTACCACACCGCCGTCGCCGACGTCCTGTAAAAGCGGATAGTCCGCAACGACCACCCATGTCACGGCCGCGCCCGCGAGCAAAGCCGACCCCTACGGGCATGGACCAAACGCGCGGGCCACGACCACCCCTTGTGTCATGGCCGGCCTTGTGCCGGCCATCCACGACTTCCCTTCTGAATCCCCCAACACCCGGAGCCCCACCCCATGCAACTAGGCGCAACAATCCCGGTCGCCGACATCGGCACCGGCCCGTCCCAAATCCGCGACTACGTCCAAACCGTCGAAGGTCTCGGCTTCGCCTACCTCCAGGCCCCCGACCACGTGCTCGGCGCCAACCCCGCAACTGTCACCGGCAAGGGCAGGGTAGGGACCGGCGAGAGCCCCTATCACGACCCCTTCGTCCTGTTCGGCTTCATCGCCGCGTGCACCAAGACCCTCGGCTTCGCCCCCGGCGTACTCATCCTCGCCCAACGCCAGGCCGCTCTGGTCGCAAAACAAGCCGCCTGCCTCGACGTCCTGTCGAACGGCCGCCTGCGTCTCGGCGTCGGCGTCGGCTGGAACGTCGTCGAATTCACCGGCCTGAACGAAGTCTTCTCCAATCGCGGCCGCCGGTCCGAAGAACAGGTCGAGGTCATGCAGAAACTCTGGGCCAACCAATACGTAACGTTCAAAGGCCGCTACCACACCCTCGACGACGCCGGCATCAACCCGAGGCCTGCCTCCGGCCACATCCCCATCTGGTTCGGTGGCCACGCCGAGGCCACCCTGCGCCGCGTCGCCCGATACGGTGACGGCTGGATGCCGCTGGCCTATCCCGCCGACGAAACAGCGCTGAGAGCCTTCGAAACATTAAAGGGCCTGATTAAGGCCGAAGGCCGAGATCCCGCAAGGGTGGGCCTGGAAGTCTGGCAATCCCTGGGCAACGCCGATGAGGCCGCCTGGCGCAGGGATTTCCAGTTCTGGAAAGCCGCGGGCGTCACTCACATCACCGCCCATACCACTTACGCCGCCGGCCACCACAAACGCATCGCCGGCCGCACCGCCGCCGACCACATCGCCGCCATTACGCACTACAAACAAGTCGTCGCCGATCTGCTTTAACCACCGGCGGGGCGCACGGTCCCGCAGCGTCGCCCCGCCCGTCCAGCGTCACGGCCACCCCGTGTCACCGCACCCACCCGCGTCATGGCCGCCCTTGTGGCGGCCATCACGACTTTGCCGAACCAAACTCCCTCCCCAAACCCTCAAATCCCCCCAAACACCTCACCCAACCGCCGGATCGACCCCAATGTCTTCTCCTGATCCAACCCAGGCCACTGGCACCGCATTATGAAATGATCCACGCCCAGAACCTCCCGATACCGAACCACCTCGTCCTTGACCGCCTCCTTATCCCCGATAATAAATCGGTCCCGGGCGAAATCCTCGATCGAAACACCGTCCAGCGGGCTCGTCATCCCCCACGCCGCATAAGCCGCATACTTGTAAACCAGAGCCGCCTTGCACTCCTCGAACGCCGTCTTGTTGCTACTGCCCACGTAACATTCGCGCGCAAGCGGGAACTCCAAAGGCGTCCGCCCATACTCGGCAATGGCCGCCCGGTAAGTCGCCATCTGCGGCATGATCTCCTGGATCGACGACGCATTGCTGATCAGCCACGCATCCCCGATCCGAGCCGCCCGCCGCACCGCCGAATCCACCAACCCGGCAACATAAATCGGCGGCCCACCCGCCCGCACCGGCCGCAGGCTGATCCCCGCGTCCTGCACCCTAAAAAACCGTCCCTCATGCGTAATCCGGCCGCCACCCCAAAGCTTCCGCATCAACGCAACACTTTCAGCGAAACGACCCGCCCGCTCCGCCAGAGGGATCCCGAATGCCGTAAACTCCGGCTCCCGATATCCCAGCCCCGCGCCCAGGATGTAGTTACCGTCCGTCAGCACATCTAGAGTCGCCGCCTCCTCCGCCACGTGCATCGGGTTCAGCAGCGGTAGGATCAGGATATTCGGCCCGATCGCCATACCTTTCGCCTCGGCCGCAAGGAACGCCATCGCCGGCATGATCTGCAGCATCTGCATCGGTTCGGTCAGCCAGTGGTGCGGGAACCACAACGACTTGAACCCCGCATCCCGAGACACCCGAACCTGCTCCACCAAATCCGGAACGACCGCCCCGACGTCAACACCCTCCGGAAACTGCGTATTGATGAACAAACCAACTTTCATGACGAATCCTCCACGAACCAATTGGCTACCCCGGCCTCACCTTGAACAACACTCCCGGAACGGCCATTTTACCGGCATGAAACCGAACCAGCCGCCGGAACTGGACATGACGTTGGAAGGCGAGTTCGTCTCGCCGCCGACGCCACCGGTGTCCACACGCATCATGTTCTGGGCCATTGTCATCGCCGTTATCACCGGCGCCATGGTGATCGCGGCCCTGGCGCTATGGGTGGCTATGCTGATCCTGCCAATCGCCGTCGGCGCCGCTGTCATTGGCTGGGGAATGATGCGCTACAAGCTGTGGCGCGCGGGCCAATTAGGCGGCGGCCAACGGAACCTCTGGCAGCCCCCCTGGCAGCCCCCGCCGGGCCGCTAACCCGAACTCGGCCGCCAGCAGCGAATAGGACTGCCGCCGAGCCTCCGGGTCGTGCAGGGTCGTCAGCATCGCGATCTCCTGCACGCCATGCGCCTCCGCCAGCCCCCGAAGCCTCGCCCCCACAACATCCGGCGTCCCATAAAGCGCTCGGCCGCGTAGCCGCTCGATCCGCGCCATCTCCGCCTCCAAATACGGCCGCGCCGACGCTTCCTCCGGCGACAGCAGGGCCGAAAATACCCCCCGATCCCGGTTCAGCCGCCACGCCTCTCGCGACCGGAAATGCCACGCCGCCTCTTCTTGAGTCGCCGCCGCCATCGCCCACACGCAAATCGCCGCATGGGGCTCCGGATGCGCCGCACTCGGTCGGTATCCCTCCCGGTACATCCCCAAAGCCTGATCGACGCCCGCTCCGTCGGTGATGAAATGCGCAAAGCAGAACGGTAGCCCGAAAAATGCCGCGACCTGCGCCCCATAATCCGAACTGCCCAGGATCCACACCTCCGGCACCGTAGGCCCCGTCGGCATGGCACGGATCTCCCGGAACGGATGCCCCTCCATCAGCTTCTCGCCCGACAGCCACGCCAGCAGATCCCGCACATCCGCCGGAAACTGGTCCGCAGCGGTATCCGCCCTGGGATTCAGCGCATAAGCCGTCCGTCCATCCGACCCCGGAGCCCGGCCCAGACCCAGATCGATCCGCCCCGGCGCGATCGCATCCAGCACCCGGAACTGCTCCGCGACCTTAAGCGCGGAATAATGCGGCAGCATGACCCCCGCCGACCCAACCCTGATCCGCGAGGTCGTCGCCGCGATCGCGGCGATCAGGATCTCCGGCGCGGTCCCCGCCTGGCTGTCCGAGTTATGATGCTCCGCGCACCAATACCGCTCATATCCCAGCGCCTCACAGTGCTGCGCCAGCCGGATGCTCTCGCGGATCGACGTATCGGGCGACCGCCCTGTCACCACGGTGGACTGATCCAGAACCGAAAGCCGAACCATCCCGCAATCTCCCAAGCCTAGAAAGTGGTCCGCCCAAACATCGTGTCCAGCACCGCATACAGCAGGCCACCGATCAGGAACCCCACGATCGTCCCGTTCATACGGATATATTGCAAGTCCCGCCCCACCCGTAGCTCCAGCTTGTCGACGATCGTCGCGGTGTCCCAGTTCGCCACCACCCCTGCGATGAAGTCGGCGATCTGCACCTGAGCACTCGGCAGCACCGACCGCACGATCCCCTCCGCCGCCACCTCTAAGCGCTCCCGCGCCAGGGGATCGGCTTCCAGGATCGCTCCCAAATTCCCCAGCGCCCCCTCAACATACGCCACCGTATGGCTGCTCGGTTTCGCCAGATCGGCCTCCAGCGCCACTCGCAGCCGCGCCCAGATGTCCCACAGCCACGCCTGCACGGTCTCGTGCGCGACCACTCGCCGGATCGCCGTCCCCATCTCCGCAGCCCGCTTTGGATCGGTCTCAAGCTGCGTGATCTCCCGCCGCACCCACTCGTCGAATGCCGCGCGCAAATCCGAGCCGTCCGGGCTCATCTTGTCCAACTCGCCGTTGATCAGCGCCAACACCCGGCGCGCCACCGACGCACCGACGGCCCAACCGACCAGCCGGCCGCCTTGCTCACGCACCCGCTCCTCAATCGCCGCCCGCAACACCTGCTCCTTGCTGGCCATCACCGCTTTCAACTGCGCCAGGATGAAACCGAACACCTCCTGATGCCGTCCGCCGTCGACCAGCCCGTGCAGCGCCCGCGCCACCACCGCGCCGCCCGCCGAACCGCCCATGATCCGCGGCACGACGCGCGCCACCACCCGGCGCGCCCGCCCATCCTCCACCGTCGCCAGCAGCCGTGGCAGCACCGATGACAGCCCCACCGCCGCCGGATGCGCCGAGGCTGGATCGGCCAGAAACCGGTTCATCATCGCCGGCAGATCCAACTGCCGCAGCACGCTCGCCACCTCGCCGCCGGTGACCACGTGGTTGGCGACGAACCGCCCCAGCGCCCGCCCCAGCCTCGCACGCTGGTTCGGGATGATTGCGGTGTGCGGAATTGGAATGCCCAAAGGATGCCGGAACAGCGCCGTCACCGCGAACCAATCCGCGATCCCGCCGATGAAACCAGCCCGAGCGGCGGCCTGCAGCAGACCGCTCCACCAATCCGGCGGAAGCGAGTAGCTGACCACCGTCAGCGCCCCCATCAGGCACAGCAGCCCTGTGGCATAACCGCGATAACGCTGAAGCGTCAGGCGGGCGGAGGTATCGGGATCGGTCATCGCGGGTCTCTTTAGTCCCTGAATGGAAATAAGGAAGGTGACGTCCGGAAGAACGCGGCGAGACACCATTCCGGCTTCCACACCCCAAGTTGAAATGTTATACTATATCGATGCTTGACCCGCTCAGCCCCATTGCCGGCGCTCCCGCCCGCCTGATCCTCGCGGCTGTGTTGGTGGGATTGGTGTGGCTCGCCGTGGCCTGGGCGCTGTGACCCAGCCGCCACCAATCATCCTCGACAACGTCGAGCTGCGGCACGGGCAGCGTCTCGTCGTCGCGCCCCTGTCGGGCATCTTCCATCCCGGCAGCCTGACGGCGGTCATCGGACCCAACGGCGCCGGCAAAACGACACTTCTGCGCGCACTGGCCGGCCTGCATCCACCAGCATCCGGTCACATCGACACCGCCCAGGCCAAGCTTGCGCTGCTCCCGCAGGGCAGCCAACTCGACCGGTCCTTCCCGATCACCTGCCTCGACGTCGTCGCCCTCGGCACATCCCAACTCGGCTGGTTCCGCCAGCTCACCGGATCCCAGCACGCCGCCGCCCAGGCCGCCTTGATCCGCGTTGGCCTCGCCGGCTTCGACAATCGCCCTGTCCAGGCCATGTCCGCCGGCCAGTTCCAGCGCCTTCTGTTCGCACGCACCATTGTTCAGGACGCCCCCGTCATCCTCATGGATGAGCCCTTCACCGCCGTTGACCAGGATACCGCCAAGCTGCTGCTGGACGTGCTGCAGGACTGGCACGCGCAGGGCCGCACCCTGATCGTCGTCCTGCACGACATGGATCTCGTCCGCCGGCACTTCCCGCGCACGCTGCTGCTCATCGGCGACGGCGGTCATGTCTGGGACACCACCGCAACCGTCGCCCCGGTCCGGCCGCGCCAGGCAGCCTGATGCTCAATATCCTGGCTGAACCCTTCGCGCTGGGCTTCATGCGCCGCGCCCTCGCCGGATGCCTCGCCCTTTCCGTCGCCGCCCCACCGCTCGGTGTCTTCCTCGTCCTCCGTCGCATGAGCCTCATGAGCGACGTGCTCCAGCACGGCGTCCTTCCGGGCATCGCTGTCGGCGCGATGTTGGCCGGCCTGTCGCTTTGGGCGATGGGCTTGGGCGGAATCGCCGCCGGTCTCGCCGTCGCCCTGATCGCCGGCTGGCTCACCCGGCGCACCGGCGCGCGGGAGGATAGCCAACTCGCCGGCATGTACCTGCTGGCCCTGGCCGCCGGCGTCGCCCTGATCTCCGCCCAGCACAGCATCGACCTGACCCACCTGCTGTTCGGCAACGTCCTGGCGGTGGACACCACGACCCTGATCGCCATGGCCGCCGTCGCCACCGTCACCCTGCCGGCTTTGGCTATGATCTGGCGTCCGCTGGTGCTGGAAAGCTTCGACCCTGGCTTCATGGCCGCTACCCGAGGCGACGGCGCCCGCTGGCACTTGATCTTCCTGATGCTGGTGGTGCTGTGCGTCGTCTCCGGCTTCGTCGCCCTTGGCACTCTGATGTCAGTCGGTCTGATGATGCTTCCGGCAATCGCCGCCCGCCATTGGTCCAGTTCTCTCGGCGGCCAGGTCAAGGTCGCCGTCGCGCTGGCCATCGCCGCCAGCTATGGCGGCCTTGTCCTGTCCTTCAATTGGGACATCCCCGCCGGCCCCGCCATCGTCCTGACAGCCGGTGCGCTTTGGGTGATAAGCATGTGCGCCGGCCCAAAAGCCAGCCTGTGGCGACAGGAGACGTCCAGATCGTAACAAACCCGGCAGGGCGGAGCGGCACAGGACGCTGTTGAACCGTAGCCTGAGCGGGGTGTTTCGTTTCAGCAGTCCTCCAGGACCTGTACTCTGATACCTTCCGCGCAACGAAACCCCATTACGGCAATGTCCC
The DNA here is from genome assembly GCA_963819005.1 of uncultured Pseudomonadota bacterium. Lineage (GTDB taxonomy): Bacteria > Pseudomonadota > Alphaproteobacteria > Acetobacterales > Acetobacteraceae > Rhodopila. The sequence continues at coordinate 646,061 of CAWFUL010000012.1, read as the reverse complement.
GGCAGGCCCCCACGGATGCGAAGCGGCAGGATGCGGAGATGGCGATCGCCTTCCTCCGCGAGGAACTGAACCGGGCGCTCAATTACAGAACGGCTACGACGTGGAGGGCCATAATATTTGTCTCGACATCGTCACGTTGACGACCGGAGGGACGTCTTTGTTGGCGGCTTATTCAGATGACTCGGCGATAGCAGAATCGATCAGGCTTCATTGAGCCTTGTTCCCGATACCTACAAACTCCTGCCGGCTGAACAGCGCCATGGCTGCGGCGGCATGGCGCAGTTGCACACATAGCCGAAGCTGCTCAATTCTCTCACCGCCCTCCCAGTTGTCCGCGAGCAGCCATTTTCGACGGCGCCACCCGCGAAGCCCGCGCGCACTGACGCCGGAGCGTTCTTCCGCGCGGTCGTGGGTAGCCAAAGGCGGCAAGCCATCGCGGCGGCGTGCATGCTGCCGTCGCTCGATGCGATCGCAGCCATCACTTTGGTTTCAGAGATCGCCTGCTGCCGGACATGCGTCAGCTACTCGATTGATCGATTTCGGGCGCGCTTTCCTGACAAGCCGCTCGACGCCATCGAGCTTGGAAAAATCGCCGGCCAAGCGACGCCTACACAAAGGTAACCATTGCCCGGACGCCTTGATCAGGAAGTGGCCTGGCGGCCGGCGATCTCGAAGGTCAGCCTATGGCTTCAGACGGCCTCCGCGGCCTGACCGCAAGCGGCCCGGGCAACCTGGCCAACTTCAACACAGGTCGCCCCAAATCCTGCCATTTTGTGACATCACTAGCCGCCGTCGCGCTAGTAAGCGGCTACCAACAACGGAGCGGTCATGGACTGGGCAGGTCAACGCGTCTTTGTCACCGGCGGGGCCGGGTTCCTCGGCGCCAACCTTTGCCACGCGCTCGCCGCCCGCGGCGCCAAGGTCATGGCTCTCGACGGCTTCCTGTTCGGCGGCGGCGCCAACCCTCGCAATCTCGACGGTGCCGATGTGGAACTCGTCCGCGGCGACATCCGCGACATCGACCTCCGCCCCCTGTGCGAGGGCGCCGCGGTGATCTTCAACCTGGCCGCCCAGACCAGTCACATGGGCGGCCAGGCCGACCCGCTCGCCGACATTGCCGTCAACGCTGTCGCCCAGGCTCCGCCTGATCCAGGCCGCCCGCGAGGCTGCACCAGACGCCATCGTCGTCCACGCTTCGACCCGCCAGTTCTACGGCCGCGTCGAAAAACTACCCGTCGACGAATCCCAGCCCGTCGCCCCGCCCGACGCCAACGGCGTCTCCAAATTCGCCGGCGAGCAGTACTGGATGCTGGAACACCGCGTCCGCAACCGCCCCGTCGTCTCCCTTCGTCTGACCAACTGCTACGGCCCGCGCTTGCGCATCCGCGATGCCCGACAGACCTTCCTAGGCATCTGGATCCGCTGCGTGCTGGAGGACAAACCGTTCGAGGTCTGGGGCGGCGGTCAGCTTCGCGACATGACTTACGTCGACGATGTCACAGACGCCTTCCTCGCCGCCGCAGCTCAACCCGCCTGCCATGGCGGCATCTACAACATCGGCGGCTCCCCACCCGCCTCGCTGCATGAACTCGCGGAACTGGTCGTCCGCCTGTCCGGCAACCGCGCCCGCTATACCACCCGGGAGTTCCCGGCCGACCGCGCTCGCATCGACATCGGCAGCTACCACGCCGACGACTCCGCCTTCCGTGCTGCCTCCGGCTGGAAACCGAAGACCAGCCTGGCAGAAGGCATCGCGAAAACTCTGGAATGGTATCAACCACGCCTAAAGGACTACCTATGATCCCCCAGGCCAATCCCGGCGCCGGCTACCGTGCCCTGCAGCCCGAGATCGACGCCGCCGTCGCCCGCGTCCTGGCCTCCGGCTGGTACATCCTGGGCACCGAACTCCGAGCCTTCGAGGCCGAATTCGCCGCCTGGCTCAACATCCAGGCGGTTGTCGGCTGCGGCAACGGCACCGACGCCATCGCGCTCGCCCTACGCGGCCTGAACATTGGCCCGGATGCGACCGTCGTCACGGTCTCCCACACCGCCGTCGCCACGGTCGCCGCTATCGAGATGACCGGCGCCACCCCGCTGCTGATCGACATCGACCCCGCCACCTACACGATGGACGCCACCGCACTCGCCCAGGTTCTGAAAAACCCACCCCCCGGCCTGCCACCGATCCGAGCGGTCGTCGCCGTTCACTTGTATGGCCAGGCGGCCGACCTCGACCATATCGTCCCCCTGTGCCGCGCCCACAACGTCGCGCTGATCGAGGATTGCGCCCAGGCCCACGGCGCCCGCCTGCACGGCCAGAGAGTCGGCACCTTCGGCGACGCCGCCACCTTCAGCTTCTACCCCACCAAAAACCTCGGTGCGCTCGGCGACGGCGGCGCTGTCGCCGTCCGCGATCCCGACCTGGCCACCCGAATCGCGGCACTGCGTCAATACGGTTGGTACAAGCACTACATCTCCGACATCGTCGGCATCAACAGCCGCCTCGACGAACTCCAGGCCGCCATCCTGCGCGCCAAACTTCCGCACCTGGATGCCCAGAACGCCCGCCGCGCCGCAATCGCCGCCCGCTACAACGTCTCCCTGCCACCGACCCTGGCCGGACCCCGCCAGCGCGACGGCGCCACCCACGTCTTCCATCTCTACGTATTGCGGTCGAACCGCCGCGACTCGCTCCAGGCGATCCTGCGTGAACAGGACATTGCCACCGGCATCCACTACCCGTTGCCCGTCCACCTTCAGCCAGCCTACGCCGGCCGCCTTGCGCTGGGCCAAGGCGGGTGCCCCCACACGGAAGCAGCCGGCCGCGAAGTCTTCAGCCTGCCACTCTATCCCGAACTAACGGACGAGCAGGTCAACGGCATCTGCGCAGCGCTGACTAAATTATAGCTACTTCGGCACCACCGACGGGTTCCCACCTGGCGATCCCGGCGGCGGGATCACCGGCATTGTCCCGCCATGAGTCCCCGGATTGACCGTTATCCCAGGATCAACATTGGGTGGCGCAACTGTCCCACGCTGGCGCGACAGCGTGTCGCTCAAATTCCCGGACGGTGGCACCAGCCTCTCCGGCGGTGCGGCCGGCGCGGTCTGCGGTGCCAGCGGCGCGGGAGACGCCTGCGGCGCTGCAGCCTGAGGGTTCTGTGCCCACGCCAGCGGCGCGGCCAGTAGCAGGCAACCGAAAACAATCGCGCATTTCATACTTGGCTTAACGTGCACACGGCACTGACGTTCCGCGCCGCGCGGGATCCTGATACTCGTCCGCCATGGCTTCCGCCTGACCGAAAAAACTGCCACCGCCGCTCGGATACACCGCTGCTGATCCGGCCCCAGGCCCTGCTACAGACAGCTGAAAGCCAAGAGCCTTCCGCACTGCGACCCATCGCGTCGGGTCATCAGCCAGCAACGTAAGATGGGTCACTAACCACCCCACCATGGTTCCATAGCCCTCAACCAGGCCGAGAGTTCCTGGATCTCAGACATTCGCGACGATCCATTGGTATCATTCAATAATCCCCACCGGTGAGACGGGGCGAAGCCACGTCTGTCACGAAGGTTTGGACTCAACCGGAACCATGGCGGCCTTAGACCCGATCTCAAAACAATGGCATCAAGCGCTGAGAGCGCTAGACTCGAGGCCAAGCTACAGCGGGGGAACCTCACAAATGCGTGTACGATAGCGTTTTAGCTCAACAATGAGTTGCGATGTCCGGAACTCGGGGCATGTTGACGTGCCGGGAGCGAGATAGAAGGTGCGCCGTGGAAAAGGTTCTCGTTATTGATGTCGAACCGCTTATTTGTGACATCGTAACGATCTGCTTCCAGGAGTATTCTGATACCGGCGTAGACTGTGCACTGAACGAAAGCCTCGGCGCTCAAAAACTCCGCGAAACTCATTATGACCTTGCGATCATTGGTGGGAAGCTGCTGGAGCTGTCAGGTATGGCGCTGGCGGAGATAGCGGCAAACGAAAATACCCCCGTGCTTGTACTCTCGGGACATCCCGGGCTGCTCCAAAACCTTCGGACGTTTGGCTACCCGTGCTTGGAGAAGCCATTCTCCATGAGCCTGTTGCTATCGGAATCAAAACGGGTTATAGCCGAAACCAGCGAAAATATACGCCGCGTCAAAGCGACCGCGGCCCGGATGCAAGCGCACACCGAAGCCCTGAAGGCCGCCATGCTAGAGTCGCAGCGACTGATCCGGGGGATTGTCGACAAAGGCTAGCCACGGACACCCGTCGCCAATGCGACGACCTGAATCCCCACCTCGATCCCTCCAATCCCGCTCCGCCCGCGTCCGAAAAATGTATTGACGTATGCTGGGCGCAAGAATATCTCCAACACCGGGCCACGTCCCCCCACCGGGACGCTTCTCTTCTGAAAGGGAGAGCTGATGGTAAACGCCGCCACACCGGATATCCGTCCAGCGAATCCGTGTTTCTCATCCGGACCCTGCGCCAAGCGCCCCGGATTTTGCCTCGAAGCCCTCACCGCCGCCACGCTCGGACGCAGCCATCGCGCCACCGAACCCAAGGCGCGGCTGAATGAAGTCATCACCCTCTCCCGATCCATCCTCGGCATGCCGGAAGACTGGCGCCTCGGCATCGTCCCGGCTTCCGACACCGGCGCGGTCGAAATGGCCCTCTGGTCCATGCTCGGCGCCCGCGGCGTCGACATCCTGACCTTCGAAAGCTTCGGTGAGGGTTGGGCAACCGACATCGTCAAGCACCTGAAACTAAGGGACGCCCGCGTCATTTCCGCCGGCTACGGCAAGCTACCCGACCTGGCAGCGGTCAACGCTGCGAACGACATCGTCTTCACCTGGAACGGCACAACATCCGGCGTCCGGATGCCCAACGCCGACTGGATTCCCGGCGACCGCCAGGGCCTGTCCATCTGCGACGCCACGTCAGCCGCTTTCGCGATGGAACTGCCGTGGGCGAAGCTGGATGTCGTCACCTGGTCGTGGCAGAAAGTCCTCGGCGGAGAAGCCGCCCACGGCATGCTCGCTTTATCACCTCGGGCGGTCGAACGCCTGGAAACCTATACGCCGCCGTGGCCGCTGCCAAAAATCTTCCGTCTGACCTCGAAAGGAACGCTCTCGGAAGGCGTCTTCAAGGGCGAAACGATCAACACGCCGTCGATGCTCTGCGTGGAAGACGCCCTCGACGGCCTGCGCTGGGCCCAAAGCATCGGCGGACTGCCTGCTCTGATCGCCAGGTCTGAGGCCAGCCTGACTGCAATTGCCGAATGGGTCGCGCAAAGCGACTGGGCCGGGTTTCTGGCCGAAGATGCCGCAAGCCGCTCCTGCACCTCAATCTGCCTGAAAATAACAGCTCCCTGGTTCACCGCCCTGCCACCGGACGGTCAGGCAAAAGCCGCGAAACAACTGGCGTCGTTACTGGAAAAGCAAGGTGTCGCCTACGACATCGGCGCCTACCGCGACGCCCCGCCAGGCTTGCGCATCTGGGCAGGCGCCACGGTCGAACCCAGCGACATCAAGGCGCTGCTGCCTTGGCTTGACTGGGCCGCCGCCCACGTCGCCGCCGCATTCGTACCGGCACAGTAATTTCCTCGTCGCGCCGCGAGACCTCCATCCCGCCGCGCGCTTGCCGCCTGTTCGTGATGGCTGGGCTTGGCCCGGCCATCCACGCCTTTGCCAACTCCATCCAGGCGCCACCGCCACCACCCAGCGCCAGAATGCCATAGGACAAAATCCCATGCCCAAAGTCCTCATCAGCGACAAACTCTCCCCCGCCTCCGTCGACATTTTCCGCAACCGCGGGATTCAGGTTGACCTGAAGCCCGGCCTCTCTCCCGCCGACCTGCGCGCCATCATCGGCGACTACGACGGCCTCGCCATCCGCTCCGCCACCAAAGTAACGAAAGAACTCCTCGACGCCGCCACCAACCTGAAAGTTGTTGGCCGAGCGGGGATCGGCGTTGACAACGTGGACATCAAATCCGCCACCGCCCGTGGCGTCGTCGTCATGAACACCCCCCTCGGCAACACAATCACGACCGCCGAACACGCCATCGCCATGATGTTCGCCCTCGCTCGCCAACTGCCGGAGGCCTCAACCTCCACCAAAGCCGGCAAATGGGAGAAAAACCGCTTCATGGGCGTCGAGTTGACCGCCAAGACACTCGGCCTGATCGGCTGCGGCAACATCGGCTCCATCGTCGCCGACCGCGCCGTCGGCCTGAAAATGCGTGTCCTGGCCTATGACCCCTACCTTTCCGAAAAGCGCGCCCTCGAACTCGGGGTCGAAAAGACTGACCTCGACACGTTGCTCGCAAGAGCCGACTTCATCACCCTCCACACCCCCTTGACCGACGCCACCAAGAACATCCTGTCCCGCGAGGCGCTCGCGAAAACCAAGAAAGGCGTGCGCATCATCAACTGCGCCCGCGGCGGCCTGCTCGACGAAGCCGCCTTGGCCGACGCCATCAAATCCGGCCACGTCGCCGGCGCGGCACTCGACGTGTTCGAAACCGAACCCGCCACCGACTCTCCGCTGTTCGGCCTCGAAAACGTCGTCTGCACCCCGCATCTCGGCGCCGCCACGGCCGAGGCGCAGGAAAACGTCGCCCTCCAGGTTGCCGAACAGATGAGTGACTTCCTGCTCACCGGCGCTGTCACCAATGCCATCAACATGGCCTCCGTCTCCGCCGAGGATGCCCCACGCCTGAAACCCTACCTCGAGCTGTGCCGCCTCCTAGGCGCCTTCGCCGGCCAGCTCACTCTCGCGCGGGAAGGCATGCTGCGCAAAGTAACGATCGAATATGAAGGCCATGCTGCTGACCTCAACCACAAGCCGCTGACCGCCGCCACGCTCGCCGGCCTGATGTCGCCGATGATGGTGGGCGTGAACATGGTCAACGCCTCGGTCGCCGCCCGCGACCACGGCATCGACGTTGCGGAAACCGCACACGACCGGCCCACCGAATACCTGACGTTGATCCGCGTTACGGTGGAAACCGACGGTGGCCTTGCCCGCTCCGTCTCCGGCACGTTGTTCGCCGGCTCCCGCCCCCGCATCGTCGAGATCAAGGGCATCAAGGTCGAGGCTGACTTCGCACCACACATGCTCTACGTCACCAACCAGGACAAACCCGGTTTCATCGGCCGCTTCGGCGCAACCCTGGCCGGGGCAGGGATCAACATCGCCACGTTCCATCTTGGCCGCTCCGCGCAGGGCGGCGACGCCATCTGCCTTGTATCGGTCGACGAACCCGTCCCCGATTCGGTGCTGGAGATGGTCCGTACCCTGCCGCTCGTCGTCCAAGCCACGCCGCTGGCATTTTAGGGCCTGCGCAAGCAACCAAACCGATCAGCCTGCGCTGATCCTTTCGGCCCAAGCCAAACGTTCAGCCGGCCATCGCACACCGTGTCGACGCCCCACGTCGGCACTCCCCACTTCGGCCCCACGCCGGCATCCCCCGCGTCGGCAGAAGCCCTGAAGTCATACCACCACCCTCCGGTGTTATTGCCGCCCTTGTGGCGGCCATCTACGATTTGGAGAGCTAGATCCCACCCCTGGGTCACACGTCCCGTCACACCCCCCGCTGATCGTCCAGGCCACCTTGCCGCCCTAACTCACCTGACGGTCGTGCCCCTCCCAATACGGGGCGCGAAGCTGGCGGTGCAGCACCTTGCCGGTGGCATTGCGCGGCAACGCATCGACGAAATCCACGGACTTGAGCACCTTGAACCCGGCAATCCGTTGCCGCGCATGGCCGATGATCTCGTCCGCCGTCGCACTTTGGCCGCCGCGCAGCACCACAATGGCCTTCACCGCTTCGCCCAAGGTCGCATCCGGCACCCCGATCACCGCCACATCCGCAATGGCCGGGTGGCTGAACAGCGCGTTCTCCACCTCCGCCGGATAGACATTCTCCGCGCCGCTGACGATCATGTTCTTGACGCGGTCATGTACGTAGACGAACCCCTGATCGTCTATGTACGCGGCGTCACCGGTGCGCAACGAACCATCCCCGGAAGAACGCCGCCCGTGTCGCCACCGGATTGTTCCAGTAACCGGTCATCAACGTCGGCGAGCGGATAGCGATCTCCCCCACCACTCCAGCCGGCACCGGCACGCCATCCGCGTCCACAATCCGCAAGTCAAACCCAGGATAGGGCTTGCCGCAGGACCGCAGCTTCCCAAGTGCGGGGTCATGCGCCTCCGGCGGCAGGATCGTTCCGCCACCGCTCGCCTCGGTCAGCCCGTACAGGTGCCACAGCCCGGCGTTGGGGAATGCGATACGAGCCTGTTCCACCAGCACCTCCGCGATCGGCGAGGCCCCGTACATCAGGCGCCGGACTGACCGGAAATCCGCGTCAGCGCTCGCCGGATGTTGCAACAACAGCAGGATCGCGGCGGGCACCGGCACCAACGCCGTCACGCCATGACGCGGAATCGTTTCAACTAACGCGGCCGGATCGAACTCCGCCATCACCACTACCGCAGATCCGTGCGCCAGACCGGACAGTCCCATCATCGTCCCAGCCACATGCGACACTGGCATGCACATCAACACCACATCCTCGGAACCCAGCGCCGCCCATCCGCCATCATCGGCGGACCACAGCATCGCCAGAACCGCGCGGTGACTAAGCTCCACGCGCTTCGCCACACCAGTGGTGCCCGAGGTGTAGATCTGCAGCGCGGTATCCTCCGTCCCAACGCAAACCACCGCCGCATCCGCCGCCTGAGCGTCCCGCCAGGCCGAAAAATCCAGCCATTCCGTGCATGCACCGGCCATCGAGACGCACCTCAGCGCGTTCCCCAGCCCCAACGCCGCCGGCACCGCCGCAAATCCCGGCCCGACGAACAGCAGGATAATTCCCGCATCGGCCAGGATCGTGCCGATTTCCGGCGGCGCTAGCCGCCAGTTCAGCGGCACCAGCACCGCGCCCGCCATCGCCGCGCCAAACAGCAGCTCGAAGTAAAGATCGGAGTTCTTCCGCAGATAACCAATCCGGTCATATTGCCGAACCCTAAGACCGGTCAGTCCTGAGGCCACCTGCCGCGCACGCCGCGCCAGCACCGCATACCCTGTGACCCGTTCGCCGAAGATCAGTGCAGCGCGTCCTGCCGCCGATCAGCCTGACGACGCAAGACATCGCCAAGTGTAAGGCTCTCCCTTATTGCCGCATCGCCAAGCCTCCCTCCCGTCATTCTTATTATTCCCGTTGCAATCAGGATAATGCCGCCTCCAACGTCTTGCGCAAATAAAACTTCGAATGTCCGGGCGGCCAGTCATCGATCTGCCCGAACACCTCGTACCCCCGCCTGCGGTAGAAATCCGCCGCCTGGAAACTGAACGTCTCCAGGTTGGCGCCTGTCGCCCCGTGCTCCAGCGCCAGGCTCTCCGCCGCATCCATCAGCCGGGTCCCCAGACCCTTGCCTCTCACCACCTCCGTCACCCACAGCAAGTTCACGTGCAGCCAGCCGCCCCAGATGAACCCGGTCAGGCCGCCGAGCACCTCGCCCCGAGCGCTCTTCAGGAAAAAGCCGACGGGGTGCCAGGCGCTGACTCCCGTCCGGGCAACATCGACATTGAAAATGTTCTCACTGACGAAATGCGTCAGCGCCTCCCCGGGCAGAGGGTCAAATTCCAGCCGCACATCATCCATCTCGGCCTCGCATTCCTATTTGCCGTCGAAACGCACTATATTAATCAGGCTGGGGCGGCCCGTCCCAGACACCCCGAACCGGCCGGAACCGCCGCCGGCCGAAAAGATTGATCACGCCGATGCAATGGCTCTTCCTCGTTTTGGCGCTTTCGGCCGCCCTGGCCGAACTTCATACCGGCACGTTCTATCTCGCCGCCGTCGCCGCAGTGGCCCTTATCACCGCCGTCCTCGGCACCTGGATCGACGAAGAGCACCTGATCATCACCTTCGCGGTCGGCTGCGTCGCAGCCTGCGCGCTGGTCTGGCTCTACCACCGCAACGCCAGCCGCAAGCCCGCGTTTCCCGACTTCGATGCCGGCCACGACGTCACGGTCGAGGCCGTTAACCCAGGCGAAAACCGCCTGACCGTTTCCTACCGCGGCACCCGCTGGGATGCCGTGCTCGACCACGGCCCAGCCCCTGCCGTCGGCGCCCGCGTCCGGATCACCCACAAAACCGGCAGCATCCTGCACGTCGTCCCCCATCGCTCCGTTCAGGAAGCATCCTAATGCCCGAATTCCTCCTCTCGGTCGTCGTCCTCGCCCTCCTGATCGCGGTCGCGCTGTCAATCCTGCGCGCCGCCCTGCGCATCGTCCCGCAGCAACAGGCCTGGGTCGTGGAGCGCCTGGGCAGGTTCAGCCGTGTCCTCAACCCCGGTCTCAACTACGTCACCCCGTTCGTCGAACGTGTCGCCTTCCGCTTCGACACCCGCGAGACGCCAACCGCGGTCCCGCCACAGACCTGCATCTCGCTCGACAACACGACCCTGACCGTCGACGGCTTCCTGTATTTGCAGATCACCGACCCGGTGAAGGCCGCCTATGGCTCCAGCAGCCCGATGCAGGCCGCCATGCAGCTCGCCCAGACCACCATGCGGTCGGAAATCGGCAAGCTCCACCTCGATCAGGCCCTGTCATCCCGCCAGCTTCTGAACACTGCCGTCGCCACCTCGGTGGATGAGGCCGCCACGAACTGGGGCATCAAGGTGCTGCGCTACGAGATCAAGGACATCAATCCTCCGGCCGAGATCCTCCGCGCCATGGAACTCCAAATAACCGCCGAACGCGAAAAGCGCGCCACCATCGCTCGGTCTGAAGGCCAGCGGCAGCAGCAGATCAACACCTCCGAGGGCACGCAGCAGCAGGATATCAACATCGCCACCGGCCGCAAGCAGGCCGAAGTCCTGCGCGCCGAGGGCGAGGCCCGAGCGATCGAACTCGTCGCAACCGCCACCGCGCAAGCGATCCGCACGATCGGCGAAGCCGCCGCCACCGAGGGCGGCATGGCCGCGCTGCAAATGCAACTCGCCAAGGACTTCATCGCCCAGTGGGGCAGCTTGGCCAAAGCCAGCACGACGTTGGTCGTTCCTGCCAACCTAGGCGACGTCGGCTCAGTCGTCGGCACGGCGTTGCAGATGGTTCGCGCCGACATCAGACCCACCCCGGCGCCGCCTGCTCCGGCAGGTTCGGTTCCGAGGGTAGGGTAGGGGCTCTGCAGGCTCCGCAGGGACCGGGGCGCGGGCTTGCCCAGCCCCCACGTCGTAACCGGGGCTCACGGCAATGGCAGGGTCGGACACACTGTCATCTCTTCAGGTCATGGCCGGGCTTGGCCCGGCCACCCACGACTTTGCGCCCAACCGTCACGCCCGCCGTGTCGTCCCTCCATCCTCCATGTCCGTCCGCCCATCCCGACTACTACCGGCAAGCAGCCGTCAAAACCGCGGCGTCCCCGGCTCCAGCCCAAGCAGCACCCGCCCACTCGTCTCGTAATTAGCCAAATTCAACCCGACATGCTGTGTGGCGGCATGGATGTCGCGGAAGCAGCGCGCAATGCGCCCATTTTCCTGGATCGCGCTCGCGCCCGCCGCAGCATGCACCAGGTTAACAGCCTGAGCGCAACCCTCCGCGCAGTAGGTGCAAGCCAGCCTGATGCCGGCCCGCTCCCGCATTGAAACCGCTGTGCCGGTATCCGCTCCAGCTTCCGTCGCGGCCCAAAGCGAACCCACAGCGTCCAGTACAACTGCCCGGCTCGCACGCACCAAAGCCTCCGCGCGCGCAACACTGGACTGAACCGAAGCCGAATCCCGCAGCAAAGTCCGCGAACCAGCCGGCGTCTTCACCAAAGACAACTCCACCAGCGCATCGATGGCCGCGCGGGCAATTCCCAGCGTGACGCAGGTCAACGCCAGCGAGAACAGGCTCAGCGGAGGCACCCGATATAAAAGTCCTGGCTGAACCGGCGCTACCACCAGCGCAGGGGCGGTATAGGCCGCCGGGACGAAAAGATCGGCGACCATGTAGTCGTGGCTGCCGGTGCCCCGCAAACCGCTCACGTTCCAATTCTCGATGACCTCCGCCGCGTTTTTTGGGAGGAACATGAACCGCATCTCGGGCGCCCCAGCCGCCGTCAGCCGAGGACTGTTCCCGTCATGGACGATGCTGTTGGCGCCGAGCCAGTCGCTGTGCATGATGCCGCTGCCATAGCCCCAGCGGCCGGTGACGCGATAGCCGCCCTCAACAATCACCGCCTTGCCGGTCGGTCCCGCCGCGCCCGCCGCAACCGCCCGCTGCCCGAAAATCGCTTGGGCCGTCGGCTCCGGCAGGCTTCCAGCCAGCAGGGACAGGACGGCGGAGTTCGCGGCGCACCAACCAACCGAACCGTCCGCGCGCGCCAGAGCCTCGATAACCGCTAGAAAATCCGCCGGATGCAACTCCGGCCCTCCGATCGCCTTGGGCAACCAGAGGTGCGACATCCCCCTGGACCGTAGCGTCTCCACAAGATCCGGCGGCAGGGCGCACTCGCGGTCGATCGCATCGCGTACTGCCAGAATATCCGGTTCAAGGTCTGTCGCCGCCTCCAACAGTGCATGCGCCTGTGTCACGGTATTCCCCCTGTTTCGCGCCGCTGAGGCCAGGTGACCAGTATGCCAGATCAGGAAACCGATGCGAGACCCTTGGCCTGCTGCTGTCCAAGCAAACTAATACTCTGACGCCGGGCAACAACAGCCGCTAACGAAGATGAAGAAGGGTGGCTTTAGGCCCGACGAAGTATTTCAGTCCCCTATGATACGCCGTCCGCAGAATCGTCGGCAGACATCGAGTGGTAAACAGCCGCTGCGGCCACAAACAATGGCAATGGAGGCGGCCGAAGGGCCACGGACGTGCCAATGAATAGACGCGAGATACGTCAGGAGGTGGAAATGCGACCCTTTGAAACCACCCTGATTATGACGGCACTGACCCTCGCCGTCGCCGCCGCGCCCAGTCCGAGCATCGGGACCGCTATCGGAATATCGACGGCGGCCGTTGCAAGGTTTTCAGAGTTCCAGGTCACAGGAAGCAATCGGTAAAACGCTGGATGGGCGTGATAAGACCTCCTACCCTTTTCAGACTTTCGCCTAGCCGAAAGCGGGCTCCCGCTACGTCGAAATATGCTCCAGAATCGCGCGCCGCTGGTTGATCCCGCGCCACCAGATAATCGCCGCCGGCAACAGCGCGCCCGGTATCGTAACATAGACGTACCACCCCACGCTCCCCGCGGCCGCCGTCGCGGTAAACAGCGCCCCCGCAACGATCGGCCCGAAGATCGAGCCCAGGTGCCCCAGCCCGTCCGTCAGCCCCACACCCGTCGCCCGCAGCCGCGTCGGATACGAAGCCGCCGTGTAGTTGTACATGTTGAACAGCCAGACCGTCATCGTCCCCCAGGCAATGGCCGAAAGAACATAAGCCGCCACCAGCCCGTGGTTGAAGTAAAGCACCAGCATCGCGCCGCAGAACATCACCGCCGAGGCAACGATCGTGGTCCGCCGCTCCACCGCCTCCCCGATCAGTGCACATACCGCCAGACCCAGGCTGCCACCCACCGTTGCGGCCACCAGCAGCGCGCCGAACGTGTTCTCAGCCGAGAACCCGAAACTCCGCAGCAGCACCGGCAAATACCCCGTGAACCCATACACCAGACCTGCATAGCCAATGATCCACGCCATCAGCAGAACCAACGTCCGCTCGCCGTATTCGCCGCTCAGCAGTTCCCGTACCGGAACATGTTTGTTCACCGGCACCGAGTAACGCGCATAATCCGGCTCCGGCAGGCTCGCCAGCCCGCTGCGGCGCAGGCACTCCGCTTCCAGCCGCTCGATGATCCGTTCGGCCTCCGCGTGCCGTCCGTGCGCCTCCAGCCACCGGGGTGACTCCGGCATCGCCCACATCGCGAGCGGCACCAGCACCACGAGCGGAACCACCGTGAACAGGTAGATGAACCAGTCATAATGTCGCGGCACCCACAGGATGCCCGGCACATTGCCCAGCAGCCCGAACACCGCCACCGCCAAAACCTGAGACGCCAGCATAACGCGTCCCCGTTGCGCCGGCGGCACGATCTCGCCCATGTAGACGACGTTGGTCGACAGCACCCCGCCCATGCCCACGGCGGACAGTCCGAAGAACAGCAGCAGCCACCAGAAATTATCCGTCAGCGCGGTTGGCCACAACGGCAGCGCCACCGCCAGGGACGACAGCAGCAGCGCTGTCCGCCGCCCCCACCGGTCCGCCACGATGCCGATCAGATATTCGCCGATCAAAATGCCGACGCCGAACTGCATCGCCAGCATCACCGAGAACGCACCCTCGCCAAAACTGTGCCGTGGCCCCCAGACAAACGGATACAGCTTCGCCGGAATGCCATCAGCCGCGATGATCACGCCCCAAAAGATCTGCGTAATCAACGCCAGCCGCCACTGCACCCACGTCAGCGGCAGCCGGTCAAGCCGAGCCGCCGCGCTCCCGGCCGGGTCCGCCGCCACTGGGTCCACCACGCGCGAGCTGTTGTCATTCCCGCCCACGGATCGTATCGCTGCTGTCACGGCGGCCGTCCCTCTCGTTATGATTCCGAGATCAGCACACTGGCTAATCGCGTACCATAAAGCCGCCCGGCCCCGAGTTCGTTCTCCACACTCCACCTATTATTTTCGTAATGCCAGGAGATCAGCTGTCGTTTATCGGTATGGCCGCGTACCATGCCTCAAGTTCGGGGTGGCAGATGCGGACCCTCAGCATCCGTCCAGCGGGAACCAGGTTTGGATGCGGGTGTGCCTGAAGCCGAACCGCGGCTGGGTATGGCAGCGGTGCACAAATGCATCTGCGGCATCGCGCTCCTCCCGCAACCGCCGTCCCATCCTTGCCGACCGTCACGCCCGACGCCTACGTTCCACGCATCACAGGAACAGCCCTTACATGAGCGACACGACAGAACCCGACGGCGGCCCCCTCATCTACAAATCCGGCATCTTCACCGGCGCCCGCCTCGCTCGGCGTCCACGCCCGGACCTTGGCACGATCGAGGAACCCGCGCGGTCCATTCCCATCTTCCGCGACTGCGATGTGCTCGTCGTGGGCGGCGGCCCGTCCGGCACTGCCGCGGCCATCGCCGCCGCCCGCACCGGTGCCGACGTCATCCTGCTGGAGCGGCACAACCATCTCGGTGGCCTGTCCACCGGCGGACTGGTCATCTGGATCGACCGCATGACCGATTGGACCGGCCAACAGGTGATCCGGGGCATCGCCAACGATCTGCTCGACCGGCTGCCAAAGGACGCCGTTGCAGGTCCGCTGCCTGGCGCCTGGGGTAACGCTGATGAGGCAACCGCCGCCTACTGGAAGGAACGCACCGCCGCCTTCCACGGCATCGTCACCTGGTCGCCAACGGTCGATCCCGAACACCTGAAGCTGGCATCCCAGGAACTCGTCCTGGCCCACGACGTCCAGTTGATCTTCCACGCCTGGGGCGCGATGCCGCTGATGCAGGACGGCGCCGTCGCCGGTGTGATCTTCGAAAGCAAGGAGGGCCGCAAGGCCATCCGAGCATCCGTCACCATCGACTGCACCGGCGACGGCGACATCTTCACCGCGCCGGCGCAGCCAGTTATTCCGACATCGACACGCGCGACATTCACCATTGCATCAACACCGCCTTCATGTTCGCCGGCGTTGACATGCAACGCTGGCTGGACTTCAAGACAAAGCGCCCCGATGACTTCGCCGCTTTCACGGACCGCGGCCGAGCCGCCTGCGACGGCCTGTTCGAACGCCCATTCGTCTCATGGCGCAACGACGTCGCCCTCTTCATGGGGCCGCGGCTGGCAGGTTATTCGGCGGTAAACGTCGAAGACCTGACCGAGGTCGACATCCGCTCCCACCGTCTGATGGCCGCGCACCTGGCCGTCTACCGCGATCACGCCCCGGGGTTTGAAGGCGCGTTCATGATGCTCTCCGCCCCGCAGACCGGCGTGCGCCACGCCCGCCGCCTGGTCGGAACGGCCCGCGTGACCCGCGAGGACTGGCCATCCGGCACGCCGCGGCATGACGAAATCGGCGTCTCGCCCTCCTTGTCACCAAAATACCCCCTGATATCCGTACCCTATGGCGCGCTGGTGCCCGCGTCGCTGGACGGCCTGCTGGTCGCCGGCCGCGCAATATCCTGCGACGCAACGAGCCATTCCTTCCTGCGCGAGGTCCCACAATGCTGGATGACCGGCCAGGCCGCGGGCGCCGCCGCCGCTCTTGCCGCCGCTGCCCGCATTCCGCCCCGCTCGGTTTCGATTAGGCAGCTTCAGGACAGCCTGTCCCGCCAGGGCGCGCTGGTCCGAACCGCCGCCAACGCACCGGCAGGAAGCGTGTCCGAAACAAGCCGCCAGCCACCCGAACGCAAAGATCATCAGGCCCCGTCACTACTTCGTTGAGGGGATCGCAACGAACACTGCAGCCTGATACGGCCCGCGACGCATCGGGATCGATCTGAAAGCGGATATGCTTCACCGGCCTCTGGACCGAACCCTGGTGCACCGTCGCCGGACGGGGGCAGAATGCAGGTGCCGGCGCAGTACCAGGTGGCAAGGTCGGTGCATGTCGATTGCGGTTGATCCAGGCGAAGAAGCGTTCGACCCCGACCATTCGTAATCTTCTTGGACAAAGGGCTGCGTGGCCTGTTCGGCTCGGCACGACCATCCGCCGTCCTCGGTGACAGCGGCGCATCGATCTTGCCGCGCATCCACGGCCCGACCTTGCCGCGCCGGTTCGCACCCGTCGCAGCGCCTTCTCCGATAACATGGCGCACCGAGATCTGCTGGTCTCGCTGGATCACGCGATCCTGGGCGACCACAGTCTGATCTGCGTGGGTCAGTTGATCAACGGAACAACGTTCCACCAGGACAAGACGATATTCCCGGCGCAGCATTTCCTTGTCTAGGTAGGCCGTATCTCTCGCATCGAAGGGCGCCCTCAAGGGTTAAAGAGCCCACGGAAACCTACTTCCACAAAGGACCTGACACTCTCCCGCTACCGGGTTGAGGCAACCGCAGGGCCGGCGAAACCATTGCGGCGCAACGCTGCTCGTGCCATGTTTATAAGCGGATATTCTACAAGCCGTGACACCAGGACACCGCCGACGATCGTGAATACGATACAGATCGGGCACGATATCAGCGGCGACAATTTCATATTCCATCCTGTGGCAATCAGTGTTTTCCAGAACAGTCCCACGAAGATGAAATGGAATAAATACAGCGAATAGGATGCTGATCCCAGTGTCTGCAGCAACGCTGGGAGTTGCACCACGGCGGACCGGCTTGCTCCTGCTCCACCCAAAATGATAGCGCCTGACGATAGGCCATAGCACAGCCGGGCAAGCTGCCCGTAGCCATAGATCCAGTTCATGTCATCGGCGATCGCAGTTGCAGCGAAAGTCAGCACACCGATTGTTGCGATTGTTCGGTATGCGAAGATTTCCGTACGGCGGAAATACCATGCGACCGCCATCCCGACCAGGAACTCCAGGATGAATGAGTGGTAGAAGGCGCCCGGCAGGGGAGGTGTCCATTGGAAGAGTGCGGCGACAAGTGCGCCGGCGAACCAAAGTGCGGCAACGATAGCACCAGCCATACGACTGATAATCAGAACCGCGAATACAATGTAAAAAAGCAGCTCAAATTGCAGGGTCCAACTGACTTCGACAATTGGGCCGCTGGTTGTCGGCAGGGGCAGCAGGTTGATTATTATGTGTGCCGTGCTTTCGGAGTGACCGGCAATATAGGTCAGTACTAACTGCACTCCAAGGGCGACCCAATAGACCGGCAGCAACCTGGTCGCCCGGCGTTGCAGGTATCGGCCCAGCATCGGCCGCTTGCCGATGTCGGGGTAATGGACCATCAGGATGACGAAGCCGCTGATGACAAAAAACAGATCAACGCCTGCGTGACCGAAATGGATGGCCTGGGCGGCTAATGGCAAGCCATAATTTGCATCGAAATGGCGGATAATGTGGTAGGCCAGCACCATGATGGCGGCGATGCCTCGGCACGCCTCGATCCACTCCAGCCTTGCTGGCTTGGTAACGCGTGGTTCGAGGGTCACTGTGCACTCCGTACGGTGGCGGCAGTGAGTTGCTTATAGATCGTTCACGGCAGGACTGTCCCCAGTTTTCTCGGCGCGGGACATCGATCATCTTGGCCGGCCATTTCTTTGCCAATCGCCGGCCTTGCGGGTAAAAATGGCAGTCGCGGCATCGCGGTGGTGTGCGGGACTCACCTTTGGGCGTAGTGGCGGCGATCATGCGGTTCGGGCCGGTTTCTTCGTCATCATGTCATGCATGATGAATCACTGACCTTTCCGATAACGATCCCAGGAAATCCTTCGGCTAAGCGGATGTGGCGTGGGATCTTGAAACTGGCGATCGTGTCGCGGCAAGGGGCGCGAACTTCTTCCTCGGTCGGCCGATTGTTACGGCGCATTGTTTGAATGCGTCCTCCGCGGTGTTTTGCGCGCTGCAGCCGGACAGTTCCGTCATGCCGTATCTACCTCGGAGACTGCTGACGTCATGAAGGCCGCAGGCCGGGTGACTCAAGATGGCGATCAGCATCGTGGATACGCCGAAATGGGTGGAACGCTCCGCCTGAATTGTTTCAGCGAGGCCAGCGGACCGAATGCATCATCGAGGTAGATGAAGGTGATGTCCGGGGCAGCAGCGATACCCGTGACGTGGAGTGGAGGTAGCTTCGCCCTGGTTCCGGCATGGTAACCTCCCTGTCGCGCCGGTCGTTGCAGGCACGAACTTTCCCGCACCAGTATCATCATCAGATTTCGCTGCAGAGGCGGATGCCCCCGGCGATTGACCCGGCGATTACGCGCTAGCGCATCCGCGCCATCACCGCACGGTGCATTGCCCAGGCGGCAGCACAGCACAGCGCCAGCACGACGCCCCAGAACACGGCCGACCGCCAGTCGCCCTGTTTCAGCCGGTCGATCGACAATCCCGCCATTTGCGCCGGGTAGATATGCAGGGGGGCCCACACCAAAGCCGAGGCAACATTGGCCGGCACGAACCGACGCTGGCGCATTCCCGCCATCCCGGCTACCAGCGGCACGGTTGAGCGTAATACCGGGAGGAAACGGCAGAGTGCGACGCTATAGGTGCCGTATCGTTCGAAAAACCGTCTAGCACCGTGGATCAGGTCAGGGCGGGAGCGGAACGGCCAGGCGCGTTGCAGCCGGAAGCTGAACCGCTGTCCGAACCAGAACGACAGGAAGTCGCCGAGCACCGCGCCAACGATCGACAACAGCAGGAACGGGAGCATTGATTGGCCAGCCATCGCGGCCGCGCCGGCGACCGCCATGAGGATCGGCGTGCCTGGGATCAAGATGCCCAGAACCGCAACGGCTTCGATGATTGCGGCGGCGAACACGATGCCGAGGGCCGCGCCTGGATAGGCGTCAACGAGGGTGACGAAGGCGTCGATCAATGAACCAAGGTAGCTGATGTCAATCTCCGTCGTGTGATGAGGCTGGCGCATTGCGCACCAAACCATCTAGAACTCGATGTCGAACCGGTTCCAGCGTGGCACGCAAACGCTGCTGGTGTTGCGGTTTGAACATCGGCTCCGTCGGATGGGCAAAGCGGCGACGAGGTGGAGGATTGGTAGCATGCCGAGTCTGGAAGGTGAATGAAGTTCATGACAATAACTCAGTTTCTCAGCCGGTTAAGCGAGATGGTGGTTTGACTCATGTTCGCTGGATTACCAATCTCTTAGAAGAATTCCTGGCTTCGTGACGATGTTCAAGTCGTGGTGACTTGTGGCATCACCGCGGATGCCGAATATCCAAAACCGCCGGAGCCAGACGGTTGGGTCCGTCCCGCGCGGTTAGTTGTTGTTCGACCCACTGAGATTCAACCAGGAGTGACGACGCATGCGCTTTCGCACTGCGATGCTGACAACTGCGATGACCGGCGTGCCGGTGGCAATGTTTGCTCTTTCGCCCGATCGGGCGATGGCCCAGCCGATTACCGGCCTGTATATCGGGGCCGGCGCCGGGCTGCACGCGCCGATCAACCCCAAGGTCACACCGTATGACAGCGGTTGGGGCTCCAGCCAGCTGAAATTGAACGAGGGCTACGGCTTCAATTCCAACCTCGCCGTCGGTTACGGGATCGGAGACGGCTTCCGGTTCGAGATCGAAGGTAATTTCGCCCGCAGCAATGTGCGTAGCATTACCGGCACGCCGTTTCCGACGGCGTCCAACGCCGGGACTGTTCGCAACTGGGGTGTAATGGCGAATGCGCTGTATGACCTGGATGTCGGGCTGCCGTGGATGTATCCGTACCTTGGCGTTGGCGCGGGATACCAGTGGACGTCGCTGAATGGATTGAACGCGGTGCAGGCGGGCGGACCGTTTACCTACTCGTTGACCGGTCAGAGTGGCGCGTTTGCCGGCCAGGCGATTATCGGCGCTTCGTTCCCGATCCCCAGGGTGCCGGGTCTGTCGTTGACGGTGGACTATCGCTGGATGGACATCCTGGGCGGGCAGAAATTCTACGGCGAGGGCGTCTCGGTGGCGGGCGGCAGGCCGGTTGCCAGCGAGTTCAAACTGCATAACCAGTTCAACAATGATCTGGTTGTTGGTGTGAGGTATGCGTTCAATACGCCCGCGCCGCCGCCACCCGCGCCGATTCCGGTGGCAGCGCCGGCTCCGGCTCCGGCGCGGTCGTACCTGGTGTTCTTTGACTGGGACAAGGCGACGCTGACGGAGCGCGCGCGGCAGATCGTGAGGGAGGCGGCGGACAATTCATCCCGCGTGCAGGTCACCCGGATCGAGGTTAACGGCTATACCGACACCTCCGGCACGCCGCAGTACAACCAGGGGCTGTCGGTGCGGCGCGCTCAGGCGGTGGCGGCGGAACTGGTGCGTGACGGGGTGGCGAAGGATATCATCAGCATCCAGGGCTTCGGGGATACGCATCTGCTGGTGTCCACCGGGCCTGGCGTGCGTGAGCCGCAGAACCGGCGGGTGGAAATCATCATGCACTGACGGTGGACGCGTTCCCCCGCCGACACGGTGTATCGGCGGGGGTGGGTCGGTTCGTCTTGTGGCAGACCGCAGTGTGCCGGTGCACAGGTTCTGGCTATGATTAGACGGGGTCTTCCCAGATGACGCCGTCGTAGCCCATGCCGTGGGCCATCTGCTCGACCCAGGTTCTGACGCCCTCGGGACTGCTGCTAACGTGGGCGTCGGGGATAGCCTCAGCGCCTGCGCTGTCCGGGTTGATCTCGCCGCTGTACCTTGCGCTGTAAAGCCCGGACGAGACCTCCTGCACGCTGGCGTGCAACGGACCGCGGGTTTGTCTGGGTTGGTCGGTCATGTCAAATCCTGACGATTGATGAGTGGCAATAAGGGGTCTTGGGGGGCGCCAGCGAGCTTGGTCGCCGTCCTGCATACTTAAGAAGCCCTTCTTCTGCCGCTGGTTCATTGACAACGGCGTGCGTCGCCGGATGTAGGTTAACGATAGGCGTTTGAGTGACAGCAATCAGCGGATGGCCACCGATTGATCCAATCGCCAGATTGGGGGCATGGACAACATGCAATCCATTGACCTGGCGCCGGATGATGTTCTCTGGGATCAGGTCCTCGCCCGCCGGACCGGTACTGAATTCCTCTACGCGGTTACGACGATGGGGATTTATTGTCGGCCGGCCTGTCCCTCGCCGCGCCCGTTGCGCCGGAACGTGCGGTTCTTCCGGTCGGTTGAGGAAGCCGAGGATGCGGGATTCCGCGCCTGCAAGCGGTGCGATCCGAACGGGGAGCGGGCGCGGATTTCCCAGGCGGTGGTGCGGGATGCCTGCGCCTTCATCGAGGCGGCGGAGGAGATGCCATCACTGGAGGCTCTGGCCGCCCGGTCCGGATATTCCCGGTTCCATTTCCTCCGGATGTTCCGGGATCACACGGGGCTAACGCCTCGAAGCTATGCCGAGGGGGTTCGGGCGCGCCGTCTGCATACCGCGCTGGCGGAGGGCGAGCGCGTGGCGGATGCGGTTGCCGGAGCGGGGTTCGGGTCCGAGAGCCGGGTGTATGAGAAGACCGGTGCGCTGTTGGGGATGACTCCCGGGGCGGCGCGGCGGGGCGGGAAGGGGGAGTTGATCCGCACCGCGTTTGCCGATTGCCCGTTCGGGCGGTTGCTGGTGGGGGCGACGAACAAGGGGGTGTGCTTCATCGGGTTCGCGGAGCCGGATGAGGCGCTGATGGGCGATCTGCGCCGGCGATTTCCTCAGGCTGGGGTGACGGTGGATGATCCAGCTTTGGCGGATACCGTGCGGGCCGTAGTGGATTTTCTGCGGGAGCCTAAACAGGCGCTGGACTTGCCGCTGGATCTGCGGGGTACGGCGTTTCAGCAGAGAGTTTGGCGGACGCTGTGTTCCATTCCGGCTGGGGAGACACGGACTTACGCACAACTGGCGGAGATGGCGGGAAATCCGAAGGCGATCAGAGCGGTGGCACGATCGTGTGCGACCAATCCGGTATCGTTGGCGGTGCCTTGCCATCGGGTGGTTGGCAGCGATGGCGGGTTAACGGGGTATCGGTGGGGGGTCCCGAGGAAAGAGGCGCTGCTTGCGGCGGAGCGGCTGCTTTCGAAGGGCTCTGCCCCACGACCCCGCTAAGGGCCTCGGCCCCCAGGAACCCGTTCGTTTGGTGGGTGTTGGAGTAAGCCTGCTCGGAGGTCTCCCTCCCACATCCACCAAAATGGATGATATCCAAGGCTCAGCCTTGGCGATGTGGTGCAGGAGGCGCGGAGCACCCTTGGTGGCGCTGGGAGACGGATCTCGCGTGTCCTGCTGCCCAGTGACACAATTATAGGTTGAATTCGTGAGGTTGAGGCCTTATGGTCGTGGCATCACGGGATGCAGCATTGCCATCGTGCCTGACGCTTCGCGGAACTGCTGGTGACGCGGCCATCGATCCTGGTTGTTGGGGCTGGATTTGCAGGCGCGGTTTACGCCCGGACCCTCGCGGAGGCGGGCGTGCGGGTCCGTGTCATCGATCAGCGCGACCACATCGGCGGAAATGCCGCGGATATGGTCGATGGCAACGGTGTGCGAGTCCATCGTTACGGCCCGCATCTGTTTCACACCAACGCCACGCCGGTATTCGAATGGCTACAACGGTTCGGCGCGTGGGTGCCGTACTACCACAAGGTGCGCGCCATCCTTCCGGACGGGCGCTCTGCGCCGCTGCCGATCAACCTCGATACGATTAATGCTGTGTTCGGCGAACATCTGGCCAATCAAGAGGAAGCCGCAGCGCTGCTGCGGCGCGTGGCGGTGCCGATCGAGCATCCCGCCAATGCGGGAGAGCACCTGCGTGCCCGGATAGGCGATGTTCTGACCGACCTGTTCTTCCGGCCTTACACCCGCAAGATGTGGGGTCTGGAACTGGAGGCGATGGATGCCAGCGTGGTGAAGCGGTTGCCACTTCGGTTCGACCGATGCGACCTGTATTTTCCGGACGACCGCCATCAAGCGATGCCGCGTGACGGCTACGATACTTTGTTCCAGTCGATCCTGGCACATCCGGCGATCTCCGTCGAAACATCCTGCCCGTATCTTCAAGGCATGGAGCTGGATTACACGCATTGCTTCAACAGCATGGCGATCGACGAGTATTTCAACCTGTGCGTGGGCGAACTGCCGTACCGGTCGCTGCGGTTCTTCCACACGACGGTAGCGGCGTGCGATGCGGAGGCGTGCCCAATTCGCAATTATACCGACGATGGTCGTTTTACCCGGGAGACGTGGTGGCACAATCTGCCTCGCCATCTCGTGCGCGACACTGGCCGACGCACGATGACTTATGAGGAACCGTGCGATTACCGGGAGAATGGCAACGAACGCTATTATCCGGTCAAGACCGCGGACGGGCGCCACCAAAGCCTGTATCGTGCTTACCGCGAGATGGCGGAGCGCCTGCCGCACATGACGTTCATTGGGCGCTGCGGCACATACCAGTATCTGGACATGGATCAGGTGATCAACCAGGCATTGATTGGGGCGCGCCGGTGGCTGGAGACGATGCGATAATGCCGTCTCGGAACCGATTTAGGCTTTGTCCATTACCTACGGACGCATTTCCGTGCTAACGATCAACCGTTATAGCGTGAGCTTTTGTCGGCACGAGCCTAGCACTTTGGGGCGGCCTTGGTCGCGACGCCCGCGCGACGGTTGTACTAGCCTATTCGGCGTTTTCCGGGACGTCCCTACGGCCGTCGAATAGCATCCAGCAGGCGACCAGCAGCAATCCCGTGAGTGAAATCGTTGTTGCGACGTTTGACTCTAGCTTTCAATGCGCAAGACGCGATGCCGTACGGTGGGCCCGTCTCCCTTGAGGCTTGTCCGGTGACCATCGATGCGCCCACCGCGACGCTGGCCGCAGGACGCTAGGTCGTCGTTGCGGTGACCGATGAGGGGATCGGGTTGGTGAAGCGGGTGATCGAACCATTCGGACTAAGCGATGCCGGAACTGAGCGGGGCGGAGCTGATCCTGAAACCCCGGAACATGCTGCCTGGACTTCCTGCGCTGGTCATCACGGGCTATGCTGAACATTCCGTTGTCTACCAACTGCCTAATGTGCGTATCCTGGACAAACCGTTCCGCCGGGACGGGCCAGTTTAGCGGGATACGCGACGTGCTATTGGGCTGGAGTGCGACGGCCAGTGCCGACACATTGCTTTCCTGAAGAAGATCCAAGTGGGGTGGTCTTCCTTCCCGCATGGCAGTCACCTGTGGCACTGTGCGGAAAAGGAGATTCGCGATCGCGAAACCATTGGGAAAACATTTGAAGAACCGGTCCCCGAAAGGCGGCCAAGCGGGCAAGCGGCATAACGGTTTGCCGCGGTCCGGGGACACATCCGCTGACCTCGCGGTGCAGCCGGTTCGGGCGGCAGCGGCGCGATTGCCGGAAACGGCAGTTGTTCAGGTAACCGGCTCGGACGTGGATGGCGATGCCGTCGCCCGGCCGGTGGCATGGGACCGGACAGCAGGCCCGCCGCCGGCGATCCTGATGGCGCCCGAACCCTCTGGCCGCCCCGCGCTGGCGCCTGGCGAGAAAGTGCTGGCGCGGTTGCGGCCGATCGGAGCGGGCCGTTATGAGGGGCGAACGCTCAAGCGCCTGAGCGAGACGCCTGGCCGGGTACTGGGAGTTTTCAAGCCTGGCCGCCTGGGTCATCGCATCGTGCCAACGGACCGCCGATCCAAGGCGGAATGGATCGTTCCGCCGGGCGAGGAGGGCGGTGCGGAGGACAACGAAATCGTCCTGGCGGAACCGCTGGCGCGGCAGGACCGGCTCGGCCTGAAGCCGGCGCGGGTGATCGAGCGCCTGGGGAAGATGGGCGATGCCCGGTCGATCAGCCTGATCGCGATCCATACGCATGACATTCCGCAGGAGTTCGATCCGGAGGCGCTGGAAGAGGCTGCCGCGGCGCGGGATGTGCGGCTTGGCGGGCGGTCCGACCTGCGGGAGATGCGCCTGATCACCATCGACGGTGCCGATGCGCGGGATTTCGACGACGCCGTCTATGCGGAACCGGATCGTGACGGATTCAGGTTGGTGGTGGCAATCGCCGATGTTGCGCATTACGTCAGGCCGGGGTCGGCACTGGACAAAGCCGGGCGGACGCGGGGCAACAGCGTGTATTTCCCGGATCGCGTGGTGCCGATGCTGCCGGAGGCGTTGTCCAATGGTTTGTGCAGCCTGCGGCCGAACGAGGATCGCGGCTGCCTGTTCGTGGAGATGCGGATCGATCGGTCCGGGCGTAAAACGTCGCATCGCTTCGGACGCGGATTGATGCGCAGCGCGGCGCGGCTGACGTATGAGGAGGTGCAGGCTTCGTATGATGCGGGGAACGATCTGGGGCTGCCGCTGCCGTCGCTTTATGCGGCATACCGAGCGCTGCTGGAGGCGCGTGTGGCGAGGGGTACGCTGGACCTTGATTTGCCGGAACGCAACGTAGCGCTGGACGACGACGGCCATGTGACGAGCGTCGCGCCGCGGCCACGGCTGGACAGTCACCGGCTGATTGAGGAGTTCATGGTCCTGGCGAATGTTGCGGCGGCAGAGGAACTGGAGCGGCTTCATGTGCCTTGCATGTATCGTGTGCATGCGCCGCCATCTAATGAAAAGGTGGACACGCTGCGGCGGTTCCTGATGACCTTGGGCGTGTCGTTGCCGGCCGGCAATCAGCTTCACCCGCGGGATCTTGACCGGGTGCTGCGGCAGGTGGCGGACACGCCCGAGGCAACACTGGTGAACGAGGTGATGTTGCGCAGCCAGTCACAGGCCGCCTACAGTCCGGACAATATTGGTCATTTCGGCCTTGCGCTGCCGCGTTACGCTCACTTCACCAGTCCGATCCGCCGCTATGCCGATTTGTTGGTTCATCGTGGGCTGATCAAAGGCCTGAAGTTGGGCTCTGATGGCTTGACCGATGCCGAGGCGGCCACGTTTGTGGAAACTGGCGATGCGATCACCGAAACCGAACGCCGGGCGCAGGCGGCGGAGCGGGATGCGATCGACCGTTATCTGGCGGCGTTCATGAGTGGGCAGGTGGGCGCGCGTTTCGCGGCACGCATATCTGGGGTGACTCGTTTCGGCCTTTTCGTCACTGTCACTGACTCGGGTGCGAGCGGTATTGTCCCAATGGGGACATTGCCGGACGATTTCTGGCAATACGATGAACGGGAGCAGACACTGACCGGACGCCGCACGCTAGTCGTCTTTCGTCTGGCGCAGGAGGTCGAGGTTCTGCTGAGTGAGGCAAATCCGGTGACGGGCGGAATGGTTTTCCATGTCTTGCAGGGCGCGGGACCCAGCAGGGGCCGACGCAACGCGGGGAAGCGGCCCCAGCGCCGGTGATTCGGCTGTCCGTCATTCTGTTGCTGCTGTTTGTGGGAAGCGCGCAGGCTCAGGGCGTGGGCGGTCCGGCGCCGGGCTCACCTTTCGACACTGACATGATGACGGCGGTCTACACCGAGGCCCTTGCGTTCATCGCGCCGCGCATTCTGGAACCTGTGCCGGTCTCGCAACTGACGGTTTGGGGGCTGCAGGGCCTGAGCGCGCTTGATCCCGAAATCACGCTGACGCCACATGACGGAAACCTGGTGATCATGCGCCACGGTCTGGCACTGCCGGAACTGCCGCTGCCGCGGGACGAGCAGCCCGCGGCCTGGGCGAAGATGGCCGTTCAGGCGACAGTCGCGCTATACCCTGTATCGTTTCCATTGCGCCGGGGCGGCCCGCAGGGCGTCATCCAGAGTTTTTTCGATGAGATGTTCAGTCACCTCGGTCCTTACTCAAGGTATGTTCCGCCGGCTGAGGCGGGAGAGGATCGCGCCTCGCGCGGCGGACGGGCTGGGTTAGGTCTGACGGTCGTGAAGCGGGGACGGATCATCGTTGTCGGCGCGGTGGTCCGCGACAGCCCGGCCTCGATCGCCGGGATCAAGCCGGGCGATGTGCTGTGGGCGATTGATGGGCAGCGGACGATCGACCAGGACCCGGAGACGATTTCCGCGTTGCTGTCCGGCGGGGAAGGTTCGGCGGTGACGCTGACGTGGCGTGGCCATGATGGGCGGTTGCGGGACACGCCGATGATCCGGGTGATGGTGCCGCCCGAGACGGTGTTCGCGACGCGTTATGCCGATGTGCTGGTGCTGCGGATTACAAGTTTCAGCCAGAGCACGGCGTCGCACATTGCCTTGTCGGTGCAGGATGCGCTGTCCGAGACTCATCCGGTTGCCGGCATTGTGCTCGACCTGCGCGACAACCGCGGCGGCTTGCTGCGCCAGGCGGTGACGGCGGCGGACACGTTTCTGCCGGAGGGGGTCATTGCCACGACGACCGGGCGCGACCCGGACGCCGTTCATGTGTGGCAGTCCACCGAGGGCGAACTGGCTGAGAACGTTCCATTAGTCATCCTTGTGGATGGGCGCACCGCCAGTGCTTCCGAGGTATTGGCTGCCGCGCTGGCGGATCGCGGGCGCGCGGTGGTGGTTGGCAGCGCGACGGTGGGGAAGGGGTTGGTGCAGACGATCGATCCGCTGCCCGATGGCGGCGAGTTGTTCGTGACCTGGAGCAGCATTCTGGCCCCTCTGGGCTGGCCGATCCAGGGGCTGGGGGTGCTTCCGCAGGTCTGCACCAGCCTTGGGCAGGAGGCTCTGAACCGGCAGTTGGACGAGCTTTCCAGTGGGGTTCAGCCGATGGCGGCGGCGATTCGGGCGGAACGGGCGGCGCGGGCGCCAGTTTCGCCTCAGAGGGTGCTGGCTTTGCGGGCGCCGTGTCCGGCTGCAGTGGGGCATCCGGGCGACCTTGTGGTGGCGCGGCGGCTGATCGCTGACCCTGCGGCTTACGCCGCGGCGCTCCTGCCGGCGATGGTGATGCAGTAGGGCGTCCGCCGGTCTCGGTTCTAGGTGGCTGCGTGAAAACTTTGGACGGCGCTGGCGTTAACTCCTGGGTGTTACCAATCCGCGAGAAAATGCCATGATCCTTGTTAACGGCGTGAACGGCAGCAACGGGACAGCACTCCTGCGATTCCTGTCGGCCGGTGGTGTGTCGGCGCGCGCCATGGTCCGGTACGTCGACAAGCGGAACGCGATCGCTTAGCCGCCGGGGGATCGAGGCTGTGGCGGGTGATTTCGATGATGAAATGTTGCTGGATCGCGTGCTGCGCGGGATTGAGCGGGCCTTTCTGCAAACAATTAGACCGAACGGGCAGAGGCGCAACAGATGGGTTTCGTTGCGGCGGCACGGCGGAGCGGCGTGCGGCACTTCGTCAAGCTGTATCAGTTCGCCGCGGATGAGGCCTCGCCGGTGCGCTTCCTGCGCTACCACGCGGCGGCGGAGCGGGCGATGTTGGCGACGGGGTTGGGCTGTATGTTCCTGCGGCCAAATCCCTACCAACAGGGGCTTCTGGCGTCCGCGCCCATGATCAAAGCCAAGGGGCGGTTTTACGCGGCTCTGGGCGACGTCAACGTCAGCATCATGGATGCGCGCGATAATGCGACCGTGGCCGCCGCTGCGCTGCCCGGCGAGCGCCATGCCGGAAGACCTACACGCTGCCCGGGTCGGAAGCGTTGTCGTATGCCGAGATGGCAGCTACGCCGTCCGACGGTCTAGGGCGCACCGTCACGTTCGTGAACGTGCCGTCGGAGGCGATGCGGGAGGCGCTCTCGCATACGCCCGTGCCGGCGTAGCAGGTGGACGGGCTGATCGAGGACTATACCCATCACGCCCGCGGCAAGGCGGCGGGCGTGGCTTCGGGGTGCAGGGTGCGACGGGTGTCGCGACGCGATCCTTCGCCGCTTGCGCGCCGGGCTTCGCGGCGGCGTTCGGGTGAACAAAGGCCTTGGATCGACAACGGCCTTGGATTGAATGGACAGCAAAGCCGACAAAGCCGCCGCTTCGGGTTATCTATCCGCTGATCGGCTGGCGAGCCTGAACGACACGATGTTTGGCGTGGCGATGACCTTGGTTGTGACGACGCTCCCGCCGCCCATCCAGGCGTATAAAAGGTCTGCTATCGATCTGTTCTCCCGCATGGACGGGGAACTCGGGACCGGTGTGCTCAGCTTCGTGATCTCCGTGCGGCGCTGGGTGTCGCAGCAGCAGCGGCTGGCCATGACGAGCGTGGTCACGCCCTTGCAGTTGCGGCAGCATCTGATGTTCCTGTTTCTTATTGTTTTGGTGCCGATCTCAACCAGCCTGCATCATCGCCGATTGCTATAATCGCGAGACCCCGAACTTTTCGGCTGTCCTGGCCGTCGCAAGTCGGCGCATCCGATGAGGTGCCATTGTCCGCATATGTCCTAAATCGAGTGCGAAAGCGGCCGCGCCAAAGACAGCGGCGCCTAACGCGACCGCCATAAGCATCCCCACCCAGGTCAAGGGAAACGTTACGTATGCAAGCGCCACCGCCATGATCAGGGTGGCGCACATGACCCTGATGACCTCCGTTATTGGAAAGCGCACCGGATACACCCGGCGTCCGACAAGCAATCCAGCTGCGAACGCGGCGCTTTGGGCCACAACGCCCGCCCAGGCAGCGCCCACGGCGCCATAGCGGGGGACCAGGAAGAGATTGAGAATGATGTTCACGGCGGCCGCCGGTCCGTACAGCCAAACAGCCAAGCCTAGTCGCGTGCTCAGATGAAATATATGGTCAATGAAATGCGTCGAAAGGCCACGAAACAGGGCCGAGACGCACAGGATCGGGATCAAGATGACCGCGGCAGAGCGATACTCTGGTCCAATCAAGACAGCCGACATATAAGGGGCGAGCAGGGCTATGCCGACACAACCAGGGAGAACGAGCGCGAAGAGAATGGCGCCGTTGTCTCCGAGCTGCCGCCCGCCTGCAGCGCTTCCGCTATCATGTGTCACCTGAACCGCCGTCGGATAGGTTGCCGTTGTAACGGCAACGCAGATTAGTGTGATCGGGCGCTCGACCAGAGCATAGGCTACCGCATACACTCCAAGCGCCGCAGCGCCGGCCAGGCCGTCGAGTAGAAAGCGATCGGACAACTGTAACAAGCAGACGGTGACGTCGACGGCAATTTGTGGCGCGGCAAAGGCGAGCAGCCGTTTAAGCATGTGCATTTCAACTTTTCCGACGTCACGGCGGAACGGCAGCAGAAGGTGCGAGCCGTCAGCCAAAACGCAGACCGTTGCGGCGACGGTGAGCCCGAGGAGTGGCGCCCACGGGGCAGGACCCCACAGCGTAATGAAAGCGAGGCCGAAGCCCAGCCCGAGCAAAGCATGAAGGCACTCGATGAAGCTGTAGCGTCCGATTCTGAACGATATTCTGTTGACGGACTGATTTAGCACGACCGCCGATCGGCCGAGCATCAGAGCGATGACGAGGCCCCGGAGCGTGGGCGACAGAGGGAGCGGAAGAAAGTTGGCGGCCGTCACCAGAACGATCACGATGGCGCCCATGGCATAGAAAAGCACGTAGCATGCCTTCAGGAACTGGCCCTGGCGGTTCATACTTACGGCCTCGGGGTAGAACCGCGAAAGGGCCATCGGAACTGCAAAAAAGAACGTCGTCTGAATGAGCTGGGCGGCTAAAAAGGCCAAATTGAACAGGCCGAATGAGGAAGGTGGCAGCAATCTCGTATAAGCGTATACCATGCAAAATGAGATAATTGCTGGTACCGCCACCGACGGCAGGTAACCCATGATCTGCCGCAGCATACCTTATCGTCCCCGCAATGATAAAGCGGCCCGTTCAGACAGGTCGCAGCCAGCCTTCAGAGATCGATAATCTCGCCTGCGCGCTCGGGATGCAGCTTGAAGGTAACCTCACGCCGCTTCCTTTGCTCAGCGTCCAAAAGACCGCAGCGGCGGGCCGCCGCCTGCAGGAGCGCCTTTGACCAGAATCCCGCGCCGGTTGTCGTCAAGGTCGGATCGATCCCAAGATATTTCCTCAACAGCCCGTTGCCGCTGACCGCCATTAGCTTACGGCGGATCTCCGGTGTGAAATATTCTGTGGTCATCGAGATGCTCAGGTGGTCAAGATTCTCGACACGATGAGGTGAGTTAAGCGGCCAATGCATCATCATGCCCGGCATCAATTCGAAGACGTCGGCGTATTCGTCGAACCACGGCTCATAGTTGATGCCGACTTCGTCACGATATAAAGCCACGTGTTCAAGGCTTCGCAGCGTTAGAAACGGGGGGACGGGGGGATAAAGGTAAACCCGTTTTGCCCCCTCGATTTGCCACAGCGACTGGCCTGCGGGATCGAAATGATAATAAACCTGCGCCCGAGGCGACGAAATCAGAATACCGTTGATTCGGCTGAAAGTCGTATAGCCCGGTACGTGTTCCTCAACTTCCTGAAATATTTCGTTAAGGAGGTCATTGTAGCGACGATCAAATTCATTGACGTGCAGAAGATTGATCCAAAGCCGGCCAACCGTTATTGCGTTCAGAACCTGTTCGCCCGATGCGTCGCCGATAATGCCCTGACGCCACAATTTGGACTCGCCCTGAGCACCCATATGAACGAGGGTATACATTTCTTGCGGATACGTTTCGATCAACCGCCCCAGGTTGGCCCGACTGAACAAGGGGCTTTCATGCAGCCGATGTTTGAGACACAGTGGTTGGTTGCCCCAGAGCATAGCTTGCTTTGGTTCCCAGTGATGAAAGATCGGGTCGCGCGCGGCGTTCATCATTGGTTTTCCCTAATTGCCATCATCGGTTTTCCCTAATAGCCATTCGATTGATGCAAAAGAAATTATCGCGCAAATCGGTACAACTTTTAGAGATCGAAATGTTCGGTTAGTCCCTGGCCATCGCATTTTCCGACCTCGCCATTTCCACGCGAGCGGCAAGCAAGACCATACCACCCTGCGCGACGCCCTGGTTTCTGTTTGTCGCGGATGAGAAATTGCCGGTGCGCTTCCTGCGCAACCGCGCGTCGTAGGAGCGAGGGATTCGGGAAGCGGCGTCGCCTGGCGATCGCCATGTTCGTTGCGGAATTGCTGGTGGAAGCTAACCGGGCGGGACTGGGGCTGTAAATCTAGTGTTCCGTGCCGGCGACGCCGTTGCTTGCCCGGTTCTAACGTCGCGCTTTTTGCGGTCGGCGAGTGACGGTTGATGGCCGGAGGTTCGCGGCCTGATTAGGTCAGATCGACCGCGAACCGGGTCAGGTCGGCGAGGGCGCAGTGACGCAGCGCGCCTTCCTCGGTGGATCGCAGCACGACCTTGGGGGCGGCCCCGGCCTCCAGCGCTTCCTGCCAGCGGGGGGCACACAGGCACCAGCGGTCGCCCGGCTTCAGGCCGACGAAGCCGAACTCCGGCCGCGAGGTGGACAGGTCGTTGCCGCGGGCTTTGCTGAACGCGAGGAACTCGGCTGTCATGACGGCGCAGACGGTGTGGCTGCCGATGTCCTCGGGGCTGGTCTCACAGCAGCCATTGCGGAAGAAGCCGGTCATCGGATCGTTGGAGCAGAGGCCGATTGGGCCACCGAGGACGTTGCGGGAAGGGCGGCGGCCGCGGCGCTGGCCGCCTTCGTCGAATGGCATGGGATTCCTTCCAGGCTTTACGACTTTGTTTACCTAGCCCGCGCAGAATGCCGCCATGAGCACGCGGCTGCAATCCTCCACCATGTCCTGCGCCAATACCTTCGCGTTTGCCGGGATCGACGCGGTGCCCGTTGAGGTGCAGGTGCAGATCACGCCGGGGGCGCCGGCGTTGATGCTGGTCGGGCTGCCGGACAAGGCGGTGGCTGAGGCTCGGGAGCGGGTGCGGGCGGCATTCTCCAGCATGGGGCTGTCGCTGCCGCCGAAGCGGGTGCTGATCAACCTGAAGCCAGCGGATCTGTTGAAGGAGGGCAGTCACTACGACCTGCCGCTGGCGCTGGGAGTTCTGGCGGCGATGGAGGTTCTGCCTCGGGATGAGATCGCCGAGTATGCGGCGCTGGGGGAGCTGTCGCTGGATGGATCGTTGAATCCGGTGGCCGGGATTCTGCCGGCGGCGATCGGGGCCTCGGCGCGTGGGCTGGGGCTGATCTGTCCGGCGGGGCAGGGTGGGGAGGCAGCCTGGGCGGGACAGATCGACGTGCTGGCGCCGCCGGACCTGCTGACGCTGATCAATCATTTCCGGGGGACACAGGTGCTGAGCCCGCCCGTGCCGTCTGGGCGGGCGGATGGCGGACCGGGGCCGGACATGCGGGACGTGAAAGGCATGGAGAGTGCCAAGCGCGCGCTGGAGATTGCCGCGGCGGGTGGGCACAATCTGTTGCTGATCGGTCCTCCTGGTGCGGGGAAGTCGATGCTGGCGGCGCGGTTGCCGGGGCTGTTGCCGGATCTTGATCCCCGGTCGGCGCTGGAGGTCAGCATGATCCACAGCGTGGCGGGGATGCTGGATGGCGGGCGGCTGGTGATGCGGCCGCCGTATCGGGAACCACACCATTCCGCGACGCAGGCGGCGCTGACCGGGGGTGGCCAGCGCGCTCGGCCGGGTGAGGTGAGTCTGGCGCATCGGGGTGTGCTGTTTCTGGACGAGTTGCCCGAGTTTCCCCGGCAAGCGATCAATTCGCTGCGGGCGGTGATGGAGAGCGGGCAGACGACGGTGTCGCGGGCATCGGCGCATGTCACGTATCCGTCCCGGTTCCAGTTGGTGGCGGCGATGAATCCTTGCCGGTGCGGGTATCTGGGTGAGGGTGGGCGCGAGTGCGGGCGGGCGCCGCGTTGCGGGGAGGATTATCAGGGCAAGATCAGTGGGCCGGTGTTCGACCGGATTGATTTGTCGGTGGTGGTGCAGCCTGTCACGGCGGCGGAGCTGGCGCATGCGCCTGACGGGGAGCCGAGTGCGGCGATCGCGGAACGGGTTGCGGCGGCGCGGGTAGCTCAGGTTAAACGCTACGGGGCAGGCGGGCCGGTTTGCAATAGCGAGGCGGAGCGCGGGCTGATCCGGATGGCGCCTGAAGCGGGGGCGCTGCTGGCGCAGGCTATGGAGAAGCTGCGGCTGTCACCGCGGGGATACACGCGGACGATACGGGTGGGGCGGACGATCGCTGACTTGGCGGGGGCGGATGTGGTCGGGCGGGCTCATGTAGCGGAGGCGTTGGCGTTCCGGCACCGGGGGGCCGTGTAAGGCGATGCGATGGTCATGGTCATTGGTTCGGGGGGCTGGCCATGGTTCGGCTGTTGTTGCGGTGGGGCCGGCTGATAGTCTTTTTCGGCAGCCCATTGTGCCTCAAGGCTTTCGCCGAGCTGGTGGAGCAGTAACGTTTTGATGCCGGTTACGGCGCCCGGGTGGTTGCTGGCGATCATTATGGCCAACCACATGGTTTTTGCGCGTAGTTCGGCACGGGGGACAAGGTGGTTCAGCAGGCCGATGCGGTAGGCTTCCTCGGCTTCGACCACACGGGCGGAGAACAGCAGTTCCTTTGCCATCGGCCAGCCGACCTGGTTGGGAAGCGTCCAGGTGCTGTTGATCCGCCCGTACGCGGCAGCGAGGAAGCGGAATTTGGTGGCCTCCCAGCCGATGCGCATGTCGAGGGACGACGACAGTACGGCCGCGCCGCCGTAGGCCAAGCCGTTCATCATGCCGATGATTGGCTTGCGGGCGGCGCTGATCTCGTAGCTGCGCCTTGGGTTGCTCATGGCGTCGAGTTGTTCGGGCGTGTATTTGCGGTCGTCGTCGCGCTGTTCGTGGATGTCGCCGCCGGCGGAGAAGGCTTTTTCGCCGGACCCGGTGATGACGATGCAGCCGACGTCGTCATCGTCGTCGAGGGCTTTCACCGCGCCGGCGAGTTCGCTCATCAGCCGGCGGTTCATGGCGTTCAGGACTTCGGGCCGGCTCAGGGTGATAATGCCGACGCCGTCCTCGCGATCTAACAGGATGTCGCTGTAATCCATGGTTTGGGTCCCTCCTGGCTGCATGGTCGCACTGGCGGGGCTGATCCGCTACATGCGACTTGGCAGCCAGGTGGCGATGGCCGGGAAAGCTATCAGGATGGCGAGGCGGACGATGTCGGTCGCCACGAAGGGGATGACGCCGTAGAAGATCGTGCTGAATGAAACATCTTGCACGACCGTTTTGATAACGAACACGTTCATGCCAACGGGCGGGTGGATCAGGCCGAGTTCCACGGTCATGACGATGATGACGCCGAACCAGATTGGGTCGAAGCCCAGGGCGGTGACGGCGGGGAAGATGATGGGGACTGTGAGAATCACCATCGCCATGGCGTCCATCAGGCAGCCGAGGACCAGGTACATCGCCATGATGATGAGCAGCGAGCCGAGCGGGCTTAGGCCGAGGCCGGTGATGAATTCGGTTACTTTCTGGGGAGTTTGGGTGACGGTCAGGAAGTAACCGAACAGGATGGCGCCGATCAGGACGGTGAAGACGGCCGCGGCGGTTCGTGTCGCTTGCAGAAGGGAGGCGAGCATGTCCGCTCGGGACAGGCGGCGGCGGGCGACGCTGATGATGAAGGCGCCGCCCGCACCCATGCCGCCGGCCTCGGTAGGGGTGAACAGGCCGCCATAGAGGCCGCCGATGACGAAGACGAACAGCAGGGTGGGTGCCCAGACTTCCTTCACCGCCTGGAAACGTTGCGACCACGTGGCCTTGCGGGCGGTGGGCAACCACTTGGGGCGGACGATGCCGATGATGGCGATCGTTGCCATATACAGGCTGACCGCAAGCAGGCCGGGCAGGATGCCGGCGACGAAGAGTTTGCCGATATCCTGCTGGGTAATCAGGCCGTAGACAGCGAGCACGATGGAGGGTGGGAACATGGCGCCGAGGGTGCCGCCGGCGGCGATGACTCCGGTGGCGAAGGATTTTGGGTAGTCGAAGCGGCGCATCTCTGGATACGCAACGGTCGAGAAGGTGGCGGCGGTGGCGACGGATGAGCCGCTGATGGCGGCGAAGCCGGCGCAGGCGGCGATCGTTGCGATGCCGAGGCCGCCTCGCCAGTGGCCGACGAAGCGGTTGGCGGCCTGGAAAAGTTCGCGGCTCATGCCCGAGCGCGAGGCGATGGCGCCCATCAGCAGGAACATG
The DNA here is from genome assembly GCA_963819005.1 of uncultured Pseudomonadota bacterium. Taxonomy (GTDB): domain Bacteria; phylum Pseudomonadota; class Alphaproteobacteria; order Acetobacterales; family Acetobacteraceae; genus Rhodopila. The sequence continues at coordinate 609,473 of CAWFUL010000012.1, read as the reverse complement.
GGGATGACGCCGAAGGTGTAGTCGGTGACGATGCGCATGCTGGTCTGGCCAACCATTTTCAGTGCAGGTTCGGCGCCGACGATGTAGCCGAAGCCGGTGACGCCGACGAGGCCCATGGCCATGCCGACGGGTACGCGCAGCAGCATGAGCGCGAACAGCACCATGAACCCGATGACGGCGACCGCGTCAGGCGAAACTTCCATGATTATTCGACGGCTTTCGGGGTGTTGGAGTTGTGGACTTCCTCGGGGTGGAAGATCAGCCGGTAGGTGCGGATGGCAATCAGCAGCACGGCGGAGACGTCACCGAGCCAGGCGACGAGGGAGAAGGGCCATGTGGGGATGTTGAGGTCATAGGTCTGGACGTTTTCCTGGTAGGTCAGGCGGACCTTGTCGAACAGCATGATCGTTTGGACGGTGACGACGAACAGCAGGACCAGGGTGGCGAAGATGTCGATCAGACGTTTGCCGCGGGGGCCGGCCGAGGACCACACGAGGTCGACGGTGATGTGGCTGCCGCGGTAGCTGGTCGCGGCGATGCCCCAGAAGATCAGAATGCCCAGCAGCATTTTTCCGAAGTCGTAGCTATCTGGGATCGACATGGCGAAGAAATAGCGCAGCATGACGCTGACGAAGATGTCCAGCGCGACGATGCCGACGAAGGCGGCGGCCAGCCACTCGATGGTGTCGATGAAGCGGTCCATTGCGTGGACCGCGGCACTTTTCGTCATTGCTCGGCGAGGGCGTCGTGGCGCTTCAAGGCGGCTTTCAGGTCAGCGAGCACCTTGTCGCCGTTTTCCACTTTCGATTCCCATTTCGCGGTGATCGGCGCGGCGGCAGTATGCCAGGCGGCTAGTTGTTCCGGGGTCAGCTTGGTGAGTACCTGGCCGGGCATGGCGGCGATCTTGTCGCGGCCCCCGTGCTCGAAGTCCGCCCAGGGGCTGATGACTTTTTCGGCCCATTCGGCGGTGCAATGATCGTCGATGACCTTTTTCTGCGCGGGCGAAAGGCTGTCGTATGTGGCTTTGTTCATCAGCCAGCTTCCCATCGACGCCGCGATCGGGTTGTCGATGTGGTATTTTACCACCTTGTCCATGCCGAACAGGATGATGGAGCCCCAGGGGAAGACGATGCCGTCGGCGACGCCGCGCTCCAGGACCTCCCGCGCTTCGGGAGCGGAGGCCTGGACGTTCGTGCCGCCGAGAAGGGTGATCAGGGCACCGACGGTGGCGTCGGAGGGGCGGATTTTCATGCCGCGGATGTCTTCGGGCAGCACGATCTTCTTCTTGGTGTGAAAGGTGCTCGGGTCGAGCATGAAGGTGAAGCAGTAATGCACGTCCGGCATTTCCTTTGCCGCAATCGGCCGATACCACTCATCGGCCGCGAGCGTGCCGCCCTTGGCGTTGCTGACCAGGAATGGCAGTTCGAGTGCCGAGACGATCGGGAAGCGGCCGGGCTGGTAGCCGGGGTTGGCGTAGGCGAAGTCGGCGATGCCGTCGCGCACCATGTCGTAATGATCGAAGGCCTTGCCGAGCTGTTCGCTAGGGAAGAGGTTGGCTTTGATGGTGCCGCCGCTGGCCTTTTCGATGTCCGCGGCCCAGGCGATCAGCGCGGGGTTGATCGGGTGCGCGGGGGGCACCCACGTGGACATCTTTAGGGTGACCGTCTTGTCCTGAGCCATGGCGGGGGTAAGGGCCAGCAGCAGGATGGCGACAGCGGTCGTGAGGCGATTGATCATGCACGTTTCTCCCGGCCGGCCGTTTCGTCCGGCCAGCGTCGCTCGGGTGATAGCTGGCCGGACGAGTGTTGGCTACCGGGTTTTCATGTGTTGGCTTTGCGCATGAAGTCGGCGATTTCGTTGAGGAAGGGGAGCACCTTGTCGGCTTTGTCAAACTCGGCGGTGAAGACCACTCGTTCGACGCCGAGTTCGGCGTAGCGCTTCATCAGGTTGACGTCACGTTTTGGGCCCCAGACGGTGATGGCGATCTCGTCGGGGTTGCGTCCGGCTTCGGTGGCCATCTTGCGGAATTCGGGGATGAGATTGCCGATCTCCTCGTAGGAGGCGCGGGCGGCCTGCGGAATCCAGCCGTCGCCGTAACGGATGGCGCGGCGGGCGGAGTACGGGAAGGCGCCGCCGACGATCACCGGGGGGTGTGGTTTCTGGACGGGCTTGGGCCAGGTCATCATGGGGTCGAAATTGACGAACTCGCCATGATATTCCGGCTTCGATTTGGTCCAGATTTCTTTCATCGCCTCCACCCGTTCGCGGGCGGCCTTGTGGCGGTCGGCGAACTTGATGCCGTGGTCCTCAAGCTCGTCCTGGTTCCAGCTGTTGCCGATACCGAACAGGAAGCGGCCGCCGGAGACCTGGTCGATGGAGGCAACCAGCTTGGCGGTCTGGATCGGGTCGCGCTGGGCGACGAGGCAGACGCCGGTGCCGACTTTCAAGGTCTTGGTGGCGGCCGCGGCGGCAGTGAGGGTCACGAAGGGGTCCATGGCGTCGTAGTATTTCTTGGGCAGGTCACCACCACCGGGGAAGGGGGATTTGCGGGAAAGCGGGATGTGGGAGTGTTCCGGGGCCCAGACTAACTCGAAGCCGCGGGATTCCAGGGCCTCGGCGAGCTCGCCGGGGGTCATGGAGTAGTCGGTGAAGAACATCGAGATGCCGGATTTCAGCATGAGTTGGACCCTCCTGGTGTGTGGTTGAGGTGATCATGCATGGTTTGGTGGGATTGCTCCAGGGCTTGGGGCGGCGCGGCGACATGACGATTTTGGCTTGGAGAACTCTAAGGACCGCAGAGATTGGGAGATTTGGGATGGGCAGACAGTGAGGGGTATGCGGATGGACTCTGATTGGGGGAGGTTGGTTGGATGGGCTCGCAGGGATTTCGCGCCGGGGGTGGGGGGCTGCGCGTCGGTCGGTGAGCGTGCTATTCCGTCGATACGCTGCTTTGAAGATTTTGCGACGGGTTAGTTGCCGGCGCCCGGGCACGCATAATCTCGGTGATCTCTGCGGTTCTTTGCGTTTTTTTCGCTGAGTATTCAAGAAGTATAAGCAAAATTATGTTAGTTTGGCGGCACGGACTCGCCGACGGCCTAACGCTTCGCACGCGTGACGATTTGGGTGGGATTCACGAAGCGCAAGGCGATCAGCAGCCAGACCAGGGTGGTGACCATGTAGACCACGGCCATGGCGTCGATGGACTGTCCGGGGCGGACGCCGGCGGCGAAGACAGCGTAGTATAGAGCCACGACCAGGGTCTGGCTGGTGGGGCCAGCGGTCAAGAAGGTCAGCTCGAACATCGCGACCGTGCGGACCAGGACCAGCAGCAGTGCGGCTAGGATCCCGGGGGTCAGCAGCGGCAGCAAAATCTGGATGAACATGCGGCCAATGCCGGCGCCGAAGACCCTGGCGGCGGCCTCGACCCGGGGATCGATCTGCTCAACAAACGGTATCATGATTAGAACGACGAAGGGCACTGTCGGAACCAGGTTCGCCAGGATGACGCCCCAGATAGAGCCGGCGAGATGGGCTTGATACAGGACCGTTGCCAACGGGATGCCGTAGGTGATGGGGGGAACGAGCAGCGGCAGCAGGAACAGGCCCATGACAGCGGCTTTGCCGGGGAAGTTGCGCCTCGCCATGGCATAGGCGGCGGGAACGCCGATCACGCCGGACAGGATGACGACGGCACCGACGGCCTCGACGGTGACAATCAGGATATCCGGAAGCTGGAACTCGTTCCATGCAAGTAAGTACCATCTGGTAGTGTAGCCGGCTGGCAACCACGTGGCGAACCATCTCGTGCCGAATGAGTTGACCACGACGCTGGCGATCATGCCGATCAGGTTCAGGATGAAGAAGGCGACGATGGCCCAGACCGAGGTGGCCCAGAGGCGCTCGCCGATCGGCCTGGTTGCCATCAGCCTTTTCCGGAACTGGCGGGGCCGCGGAAAACCAGGCCTCGGGCGGCGAGAAGGGCGACGACGATGACCACCTGAACGGCGGCCATGATCATGGCGATGGCGGAGGCCATGGAGTAGTCAAACAACTCGAACGCGGCCTGGTAGGCGGCGATCGAGATCACGCGGGTCGGGCCGGCGGGGGCGCCGAGGAGGACGGCGGATGGAAAGACCGAGAAGGCCTGCACGAAGGACAGGGCCAGGGTGATGGCGAGGCCGGGCGCAAGCAGGGGCAGAACGATGCGCCAGAAGCGGGCGCGGGCCCTCGCGCCCAGCATGCGGCCGGCTTGTTCCAGTGCCGGATCGATGCCGGTGACGTAGGACAGGGTCAGCAGGAAGGTGAACGGGAAGCCGCTGATGACCAGCGACAGCATCACGCCCCAGTAGTTGTGGATCAGACGGATGGGACTATCGGTGATGCCGAATTCCATCAGGACGCGGTTCACCCAGCCTCGGGGGCCGAGATAGGTGAGCAGGCCCTCGGCGATCAGGACGGTGCCGAGGGTGATCGGAATGACCAGGATGGTGGTCAACAGTTTCTGACGGCGCATCAGGCGCACCCTCATCGCCACTGGAATCGACAGGATGACGTTTAGCAGGGTGGCAGGGATGGCAATGAGCAGCGTGGTGCCGATGGTGTTGTAGAGAAACGGATCGGAGAAGAAGGCGATGTAGTTGGCGAGCGTGCCCCCCTGCTTTGGGTGGAACGACAGGAACAGGCCGTAGAGAAACGGGTAGACGAACAGGGCGACGACGAAGAGCACGCACGGGAGGACGAGGAGGGTAACGCCATCGAGGCCTTTCTGGCGGAAGCGAAGGCGGAGCGAGGGTTGGTGGGGGGTCATTGGGACGGAGTGTTCGGGAGTTTTGAGCCTCGCACGTGATCGCCCCGGGCATGAGAAGTCGTGGAAGGCCGTCCCAGGGACGGCCATGACGGACTGCGCGACAGGCGGCCAAAGGTCGGCATGGTCATGTTATGGCTGCTGTCACGCCGGTACCGCGTAGACCAGCACTCGTTCTGGAGCGGCGGCCAGGCGGATGGTGTCGCCAGCGCCGACACGGCTGTCGGAGCGGAAAAACAGTTCGGTGCCGTCGCTGGTCCTGGCGAAGCCGTAGAAGTCGCGGCCTCGGTATTCGGCTGCCTCGACGGTGGCGGTTATGGGGCCGTCCGGGGTGGCGCTCAGGTCCTCGGGACGGATGGCAGCGATCGCGGGGCTGTCAGAGACGGGGCGGGTGACGGCATGACTTTTGAGGGCGGCGCCAGTCCCTGCGGTGCCAGCGGTGGCGGTGCAGGTCGCAGTGGCGCCGTCAAGAGTCGATCCGTCGATTGGCGCCACGGCGGTGGCGGGGAGGGTGGCGCCGCCGACGGTGACGGTGATGGTATTCCCATTCGGGACGGCGGTGGTGGGGATCAGGTTGCGATAGCCCATGAACTCGGCGACGTCGGCGTGGGCGGGGCGGCCGTAAAGGTCCTCGGGGGTGCCGATCTGGCGGACCTCGCCGTCGCGCAGCACGACGATGCGGTCGGCGAGCGACAGCGCCTCATCCTGGTCGTGGGTGACGTAGATGGTGGAGCAACCCAGAAGCTGGTGGATGCGGCGGATCTCGGCGCGCATTTCCAGGCGTAGCTTGGCGTCGAGGTTCGACAGCGGCTCGTCCATCAACACCAATGGCGGCTCGACGACGATCGCTCGGGCGATGGCGACGCGCTGCTGCTGGCCGCCGGAAAGCTGGCCGGGCAGTTTGTCGGCGTGGTCGCGCAGGCGGACGAGGCCCAGAGCCTCATCCACGCGACGGGCGATCTCGTCCCTGGGACGGCGCTGGGACACCAGGCCGAAGCCGATGTTCTTGCGCACTGACATGTGCGGGAACAGGGCATAGTTCTGAAACACCATGCCGAAGCCTCGGTCCTCGGGGTCCAGGCTGTCGATACGACGGTCGTCCAGCCAGATGGAGCCGGCGGTCAGCGGCAGCAGGCCGGCGAGGCAGTTCAATGCGGTGGATTTACCGCAGCCGGAGGGGCCGAGGAGGGCGATGAACTCGCCGCGCTGGACCGTTAGGGAGACGTCATGGAGGGCGCGCATCGCCCCGAACTCGCGGCTGATGCCGTCGAGCCGGAGCGAGCGGAAGGCGTGTGAGGCCAGTACCATGCGGCTACTTGCCGGCCTTGGCGCCGACCTGCTGATCCCAGCGCTGGAAGGCGTAGACCAGCTTGTCGGCATCCAGTGGGGTTTCCGACGGGACGTCCTGAATCAGCTTGTCGTAGAACGGGCGGTTGTACTCGTTGATCGCGTCCTGGCTGCCCTTGGGGGCCATGGACAGCGGGACGTCCTTCACGGCGGGGCCGGGGTAGAAGTAGCCCTTGTCCCAGGTGGTGGCCTGGGCGGGCTTGGACAGGATGTCGCTGATCAGTTTCAGCAGGACCGCCAGCTTGGCGTCGGAAACACCGTGCGGCACGGCCATGTATTGGGCGTCGGTGACCCAGTGAAAGCCCTGCAGCACGGCTACCTCGGCTTCCTTGGGGACGACGCCGAGGACGCGGGGATTGATGTCCCAGCCGGTGGTGGTGACGATCATGTCACGGGAGCCCTCACCGAGTTCCTTCATCGTCGCACCGGTGCCGGTAGGGTAATATTCGATGTTCTTGCCGAGCTCGGCGAGGTAGCCCCAGGTTTTTGCCCAGCCGTCCTTGGGGTCCTTGGGGTTGGTGTCGCCCAGGAGGTAGGGCAGGCCTTGCAGCCAGGTTCGGCCGGGGCCGGAGTTGGCCGGGCGGGCATAGAAGAAGCGGTTCTTGTGGGCGCGCGTCCAATCCAGCAATTCCTGCGCGGTCTTCGGCGGGGTCTTCACCGCGTCCGGCATGTATTCAAGCAGCGGGCCGGAGGGGCAGTAGACCACGCAGACGGCCTGGCCTTGGGCGAGGGCCTGCATCTTCAGGGCGCCGGGCTGGTAGATCGTCGTCAGGTCCGGCAGCGCGGCCTTGTAGTCGGTTGCCAGCGGCACCCATAGTTTCTGATCGATCCCGGCGGATAGCGCGTCCGTGCCGGTCAGCACGAGGTCGATGTCCACGCGGTCGGCGGACTGCTGCGCCTTCAGCTTGCCGGGCAGTTCGGGGGCGGGGGCCTGACTGAAGGCTATGTTCGACACCAGCTTCGGGTTGGCTTTGGCGAAGTCCTCCATGGCGCGCTGGGTAAGTTGCAACTGGCCGGCGACGTCGACGACATTCAGCGAGACCGGTTCGGACGGCAGGGCCGGGGCGCTGGCCGCTCGTGCTTTTGTGGCGGCGGCTAGTCCGGCCATGGCGCCAAGAATGGCGCGCCGCGTGGCGGTGATGTGGTTCATTTGTGTTCTCTCCCTAACAAACCTGGACGACGTGTCATGTGCCCTGGCCGGACGTGCGGCGGCACGCTAGGCTTGGGGCTTGGCTATGACAACCGAGGTTTCCCCAAGTGACTGAACCGGTGCCTGCGGTCGCCAAACCTGTGGCGCCGGTTAAGATTACCGATGTCGCCGCCGCGGCCGGCGTCGCCCCGATGACGGTGTCGCGCGTCATCAACACGCCGGACCGTGTGTCTCCGGAGACGACAGCGCGGGTGCAGGCGGCGATCGAGCGGCTGGGATATGTGCCGAACCTGATTGCCGGCGGGTTGTCGTCGCGCAAGTCGCGGATGGTGGCGGCGATCGTGCCGACGATCGCCCATCCGATGTTTGCCGGCGCGGTGCAGGCGTTCACCGAGGCGATGCGCAAGGCTGGCTATCAGGTGATGCTGTCGATCAGCGGCTACGAAGACACCGACGATGAGACGTTGTTTCGCGCATTGCTGGGGCGGCGGCCTGATGCGCTGCTGATCACCGGTTCGGCCTACAGCCCCGGCGCGCTGCAGATGCTGATCGAGGCGCGCATTCCGGTGGTGGAAATCTGGGACGTGTCCAGCCGGCCGATCGACATGGTGATCGGTTTCGATCACGGGCGGGTCGGCGAGGATGTCGCCCATTATTTCCGCGCCAAGGGTCACGAGCGATTCGCCACGCTGATCGCCAGTGACTCGCGTGCGGTGGCGCGGGGCAGGGGATTTACCGAGGCGGCGACGAAGGCGGGCGGCGTGGTGGTCTCGGAACAGGTGATTGCGGCACCGAGCACGATTGCCTCGGGGCGGGAGGGGCTGCGGGCGTTGTTGCCGATGCTGGACCAGCCGTGCGCGTTGTTCTGCAGTTCCGATCTGATCGCGTTCGGCGCGGTGACCGAGGCGCGGATGCAAGGGATCGATGTGCCGGGGCGGCTGGCGGTGTGTGGGTTCGGGAATTTCGAACTCAGCGCCTTGAACGAGCCGTCGATTACAACGGTGAATGTCGAGGGCGTGCAGACGGGGCGCGACGCGGCGGCGGCACTGCTGCGCCGGCTGGCGGGAGAGGCTGGACGCCAGCCCGACCAGATGCAGGTTCCGTTCGCGATTATTGAGCGCGCGTCCACCTGACGACGTTTTCTGGTACGTTGTGTTACCGATAACATAAGCTCAGGCGGGGTTGGACGTCAATCTCGCGGGCGGCACGTCGCACTTTTTTTCGGCAGAAGCCTGGCTGCTGTCCACACTTCGTTAATGCTTTGCGAGGATAGTTGGCGCTTTCGGTGCCAGGACGCTCATGTTCAAGACGCTCTCCATTGATCGATTGCTGAAATTGGTATTGGCGGTTTTCGCCTGTTCGACGATTGCGCTGGTGGCGGTGAACGTCCGATCGTCCTGGCAGACGTTGGCGGAGAGCGACCGGGCGAAGCGGGTCGTTGCAGCGTCCGGGCAGATCTTCACGGCGCTGATCAACCAGCGCACGGACCGCGCCAGCACGCAGCGCTTCTGGGCTGCGGACGAGCCTCTGCCGGCCTCCAACCGACAGTATCTGACGCAGTTGCGTGACGCCGAAATGCCGGCGCTGGCTGCGAGCCTGACACTGCTTCAGGACATTCCGTTCGATGGCAAGCAGGCGCTTCTGCCGGCGCTGCAACAGTCGGTCGACAGGCTGAAAACCTTGCAGACCGAGTTCTGGGCGGGTGTCAGCGGCCCGAAGGCATCGCGGCGGCCCGGGCTTGGCAACGAATACACCGCGGACGGACTGGCGATGCAGGCCACGCTGGAGCAGATCTCTGCGGATCTGTTCGCCAGCATCAAGGCCAACGATCCGTTCATCAATCACATGATGACCATCAAGCAGCTTGCCTGGCTGGTGCGCCAGACGGCGGGCGAGGCATCGTTGCTGATATCGACTGGTCTCGCGAAGGGCGATGTGGCGCCGGACGCGGCGGTTCGACATGCCGGGTTCATGGGTGGCGCCGGGGCGATGTGGGCGGCAATCGATGATGCGGTGACCGGGCTTGCGGTGCCGCCGTCGTTCCAGACAACGCTGGCGGAAGCAAAGTCCGTCCTCTTCGCGCCGGATTACACCGCGCGGCAGAAGCAGCTGCTGGAGGCGCTCATAACGCATCAGAAGCCGGTGATGACCGCGGACGAGTGGTCGCCTTACACGGTGCCGAAGCTGGGGGTGATGCTGGATGTAGCCAACGTCGCGCTGGCGCAGGCCGCGGCTCGGGCGGAGGAGAATCGTGCGGCCGCTGCCCGCGGGCTGATGGTGCAGGCGGCTTTGCTGTTGCTTGTCGTGGCTGCAGCCGCCGGCGGGTTTGTGCTCGTCAGCCGCCGGATCACCGGGCCATTGCGTAGCCTGCGCGACATAACGGAGCGACTGGCAGAGGGTGACCTGTCCGTGAACGCGGATTTCGGTGACCGGCGAGACGAGATCGGTGGCATGGCCGCTGCGTTGGGCACGTTCCGTCAGCAGGCGATCGAGAAGAGGCGGATCGAGGATGAGCAGCGTGCGGCAAATGAACGGGCGGAGAAGCGGCGGGTGGCGGTCGAAAGCCATATCGCCAGTTTCGAGGCTCAGGTCGGTTCGGCGCTGACGGGCCTGGATACGGCCTCAGGTCAAATGGATCATGCCGCTGAAGAGATGATCCATATTGCTGAACGTGGCGCGGAAGGTGTGCGCAATGCGGAACGTGCCACGGGTGAGGCTTCGGAGAATGTTTCCGGGATTGCGGCCGCGACGGAGGAACTGAGTACGTCGATCAGTGAGGTTGGACGTCAGGTGACTCAGGCCTCGCAGGTCAGCCGGCGCGCTGTGACGGAGACGCAGAAAACCGATGAAACCGTGCGGGGGCTGGCGGAGAGCGCGGGCAAGATCGGCGAGGTTGTCAGCCTGATCAGCGACATCGCGGCGCAGACAAACCTGCTGGCGCTGAACGCAACGATCGAAGCGGCGCGGGCGGGCGAGTCGGGCAAGGGCTTTGCCGTGGTGGCGTCGGAGGTCAAATCGCTGGCGAACCAGACCGCTCGGGCGACCGAGGAGATCAGCAAGCAGATCGCTGCGGTGCGTGGCGTGACTCAGGATGCGGTGAAGGCGATCAAGCAGATCAGCAGCACTGTGGATGAGGTTAACAACGTGGCGAGTTCGATTGCGATCAGTGTGGAACAGCAGGATTCAGCGATGCGGGAGATCGCGCGGAACACGCAGCTTGCCGCGGAGCGGACCAGGGATGCTTCGGCCAGCGTGACGTCGATGACGGCGGAGACGCACGCGACGACTGGGACCGCGGAGGCGGTCAGGACAGCGGCGACGTCGCTGGGATCGGAGGCGGGGCGGCTGCGCGAGCAGGTGGAACTGTTCATGACGCGGATCAGGGCGGCTTAGGGGGCGGCAGCAGCGCCCCTCACGCCCGGGCGACCGCGAGGCGAGACCTCGCGACCCAGTGCCAGGTGACGACGGCGACGGCGATCAGGATGGGGGGGATCACCGTCAGGTTCAGCGCGGCCCAGCCGTTGGTAGCCTGGATCGCGCCGGAGGTGACAGCGGTCATCGCCACGCCGCCGAAGACGATGAAGTCGTGGGTGGCCTGGACGCGGACCCGTTCCTCGGCTGAGTAGGCGGAGGTCAGAAGGGTAGTGCCGCCGACGAACATGAAGTTCCAGCCAACGCCGAGCAGGGCCAGGGCAAGCAGAAACGTGCCGAAAAGCGGGAGGTAATAGAGGTTGACGAAGACGCAGCCGAGGGTGAGCGATGCCCCGACCAGGATGATCCTGTGCACGCCGAAGCGCTGGATCAGCCGTCCGGTAACGAACCCGGGCGCGAACATGGCGATGGAGTGTGCGCGGATCACGTCGGCGCTGGCGCCCACGCCGAAGCCGCAGATCATCATCTCCAGCGGGGTGGAGGCCATCACCAGGTTCATCGTGCCGTAGCCGACCAGAGAGCTTACGACGGCGGTGACGAAGTAGGGACGTGCGATGATTGTTCGGAAGGGGATCGGGACGCTGACCTTCTTCTCGGCCGGCGGGACCTGCACGAAGCATAGCAGGATCGTCGCGACAATCGGTAGCAGCGGCAGGTACATGTAGGTGGCCAGAAACATGTGGTCGGGGATCAGGTTGTGGGTGCGCTTGACCATCTCCGGCCCGATGACCGCTGCGATCAGGCCGCCGGCGAGAACGAGGGAGATCGCGCGGGCCTTGGCGTCGGGGGCGGCGACCTCGGCTGCAGCGAACCTCAGGTGTTGGGAGATGCCGAAGCCGATGCCGGCGGGGATGGCGCCGAGGCAGTAGATAACGAAGTTGCCGGTGTAGACTCCGGTGGCGAAGGTGATGCTGCCGCACATCATGATGGCGCAACCGAGCCAGAAGCCGCCGCGGCGGCCAAGGCGGGGAAAGACGTAGCCGGCGATCACCGAGGCGCTCATGACGGCGATCATCTGGATGGCCATTGGCAGGGTGTTGAGCGCGCTGCCGGAGAGTTTGTAGCCGACGAGTGAGGCCATGACAGTCTGGCCTGACATGACGGCGTTCATCAGCGCCTGACATGCGAACAGCAGCCACACGTTCTTGTTCATGTCTCTGGGCGCTTCTTCCGGAACATCTGCTTATGGGCGCCCCATTTTTCGGAGCAGGGCTTTCTCCTCGCACTTATTGCTCGAGTTGGGCCGGAAGGGAAGGCGACGCCAATGCCGGGTGCCGCGCGAGCAATTCGGGCGGTTGCGAGGAGGCTAATCTGAAGACGAAGGGTGGGCGTTCGACACGTAACAAAACTGGACTGTTCAACGGCTGGTTGCCGTTGAAACATGGTCACTGCACGGGCCTAAAAGTGGCTCCAGCCCGTGCGGCTCAAGGACATGGGCTTGCCATCACGGTCGGTGACGCTGACCTCGGGCGATCCGGCGCGGAAGGTGCCGATGCGGGTGACGGCGACCCCGGCCACGGTGGCGGACTGTCGAAGGGTGTTCTGTCGGTCCGGTGGGACCGCCATCAGCACCTCGTAGTCGTCGCCGCCGGTCAGGCAGGTTTCCAGCCAGGCAGGGCCCGCTGCCTGGGCGGCGGGCGAGAGGGGGACGGCGGAGGCAATGACCTCGGCGGCGAGGCTGCTGGCCGTGCAGATGTGGCCGACGTCCTGGACGAGTCCATCGGAGACATCCATCGCAGCGGAGGCAATGCCGGCGAGAGCGAGGCCGATCCGAGGCTGGGGCAGGCGATAGCGGTCCAGCAGGAAGCCGGTCGGATCGGACAGGCGCCCTTGTGCGACCGCCAGGCCGAGGGCGCCGTCGCCGATGGTGCCGGTGACCCAGATCTGGTCGCCGGATTTCGCGCCGGAGCGGTGGACCGCTGAGCCTGGGGCGATGTGGCCGATGATGGTGAGTGACAACGAGATCGGGCCGGGGGTTGAGGTCGTGTCGCCGCCAAGAAGGGTGACGTGGTAGCGGTGCTGGTCGTGTGCGAGGCCGGACGCAAAGCCGGCGAACCAGTCTTCTGGCGTGTCCTTCGGGGCGGAGACGGTCATCAGATAGGCAAGCGGGACGGCTCCTTTGGCGGCGAGGTCGGACAGGTTGACGCGCAGCAGCTTGCGTCCGATCAGGTCGGGTGGGTCGTCGGGGAGGAAATGCACGCCGGCGACCATGGCGTCGGCAGTCAGGACGAGTTGGCGTCCGGGTGGCGGAGACAGAAATGCCGCGTCGTCCTTTAGGTCTAGCGCTCCTGGTCCGGCGAGGGGGCGGAAATGGCGGGCGATCAGGCCGAACTCGGCGGGAAGGGTCATAGCGTCGTGGCCTTCAGCGGTGGCGCCATCCGGAGCCTGGTCGGTGGCGCGCCTGATGCGGGTTTGCCTTGTATAAGCCGCTATCGTTGCTTACCGAAACCGCTATGACGGCGCCTCGCCCGCGCATCAAGCCGCGGCGGCGCTCCGACCGATGGAGCCAAAGTGCATACGATGTTGTGGGCATGAACCAAGATGGTTCGGCGATGGAGCCGGCTGGAGCGGGGCTGGCGCCGGGCCAGGATTTGGCGCGGTTAGGTGCCTCCCCTATCGCCCGGCTGCCGGAGGCTGTGCTGGTTCGGGCTGGCTGGTGGGTCGCCCTGGCAGTGCTGTGTGTTGTGCTGGTGGCGCCGCTGCTTCTGGTCGATGTGCCGCCGCTGGTTGATTATCCGAACCATCTGGCGAGGGCGTTCGTGCTGGCCTCGCTGCCGCATGATCCGGTCATTGCCACATTCTATGCGGCGCACTGGGCGATCATTCCCAATCTCGCCCTGGACCTGATCATGCCGCCGCTGCTGAGCGTGATGCCGGTGCATGACGCGGGGCGGCTGGTGATCGCCGTGGCGGTGCTGCTGCCGGTGCTTGGGGTTGTTGCCTACGCGACTGCGCTGGGCCAGCGATGGTGGTGCCTGGCGGTTGGGCTGATCGCCTATAACGGCACGTTGCTGGCGGGCTTTCTGAATTTCAACGTCGCCGCGGGGTTGGCGCTGCTGCTGGCGGCGGCCTGGACGCGGTGGCGGGAGCGGCATCCGGTGGCGACGACGGCGCTAGCCGCGGCGGGGGCTATCGGGCTGTTCGCCTGCCATCTGATGGGGCTGCTGTTTCTGGGTGTGCTGCTGGGGGCGGCGGAACTGGTCCGCGTGCTGCCTCACCTTAGTGATCCGGCCGCGTTGGGGCGGCAGTTGGTGGCGCGTGGGACGGCGCTGGCGGTCATCGTCGCGGCGCCTCTGGCGCTGTATGCGGCCTCTGCGCTGCAGCAACTGGGCGGGGACGCGGTGTTCGTTGGGATGGGCGATAAGCTGGCAAATGTTCTGGTGGTGTTCACCGGTTACTGGCTGGCCCTGGATATCGTTACGGCGGTGGCGGTGGTGGGCGTTCCCGGGCTGTGCCTGCTGGCACGACGAGGCCGGATGCCGGGGCCGGCGGGGGTTGCGGGTGCCGTGCTGCTGGTCGCGTATGTTGCCTCGCCATATGCCTGGAAGGGGACGTTCCAGCTTGATACCCGCTTCGCCATCATGCTCGGGTTGATGGCGTTCGCGGGGTTTGTGCCGGAGCGCTGGCCGACATGGTTCAGCCGGACCGTGGCGGGCATTGTGGTGGTGCTGTTCCTCGCGCGGATGGCGGTGCTGACGACGGCCTTTGGGGAGCATCGGGCGGACCTTTCGGCGCTGCGGCTGGCGCTGGAGCCGGTGCGGCCGGGGCAGGCTCTGTATGTCGTATCGATCCGCCCTACCGACCCGGACGCCTACTGGGCGCGGATGCCGTGGTCGCGCAGGCTGTCCAATGGGGTGCAGACGGATTCCCATCTGGGTGCGCTGGCGCTGATCGAGCACCGGGCGTGGTGGCCGTTCGAATTTGACAATGCCTCGCAGCAGCCGATGCGGACATTGCCGCGGTACGCGGCGATGGCAGTGCGGGTGGCCGAGCTTCCGGATCAGTTCGCGTTGGCCAAGGCCGATCTGTGCGGGTTCGATGCGGTGCTGGTCACCAACGCCGACGCCGCTCCGGCGATTAGGGACGGGCGGCTGGCGTTGCAGGTGGATGCGGGTTTCGCGGCGTCGTACAAGGTTGCCGATTGCCGGGCTGCCGCTGGCCCGTAACGGGACGGCTTCGCGCTGTTTCGGCTGTCAGCTTGGTTTGCGGGTCGGCCCGGTGCCAAGGTTCGGGTTCACATCCCGCGATCACCAATGACTGCCTGCTAGGTTTTCAAGGGAATAATGGGGCCAGTCGGGGTAATGTCCGAGAAGCTGCCCGCGGTCAGAATCACGCCGTTGTTCTCCTGGTGAAGCGTGACGCTCAGGCCCTCGGGATTGCTGAAGCGGGTTGCATCGACGAGTTTTGCGCCGTTGAACATGTCGAGGACGCCGTTCAGCAGTTCGGCGCTGGTCGCCTGGATTCCCGAGAAGGTCACATGCCCAAGCGAAACCGGCGCCAGTCCTAATTCGATGGCGCCGTTAAATCTGGTCGGTGCGTTCAGCGTAAGGTCAGACGTCGCGTTCAAACTCTTCATCAGGAACGTAAGGCCGCTGCCGACCGATCCGTTGACGATGACTGACGCCGGGACATGGTTGCCGCTGGGCAAATCGATCGTGGCGGAACCCTTGAGGTTGTCATCGAAGATGATGCTGCCGGCCAAGGTGTTGTTGCCCGTAAACGCGACCGTTCCGCCGCCGGCGACCGTAAGGTTGGCGGTATAGAGGTCGGCATTGAAATGAAGAGTGGTGCCTGTGGCAACGCTCAGGTTGACCGCAAGACTGAACTCAAAGCCGCCGCCCGCGGAGTAGAGATTGAGGCTCGCTGCGCCACTGGTGTTGATGGTGTCAGTGAGTGCGTAGCCGCTTCCAGGGCCCGGAGCGATGGTCAGGGTATCTCCGGCAAGGGCGTTCCCGACGACGTTCATGGTTCCCGAACTCATGGTCAGGGTGTCACCTCGCGCCGGCGCGGTGGCTGGCGACCATGAGGCGGGGTTCGACGCGAGGTTGTTCGCGCTGCCGGTCCAAATTAGTGATGACGGCAGACCTTTTATAGCGACGATCGGGCTGTTTAGGGTGCCAGCACTCCAGCTGCTGGCCGGAGTTGATTTTTTTGTACCACAGGCCAGCGGCGTTTTCTTGCCAGATCGCACCCCTCACAATCGCCATTTCGATGACGTTGGCTGTGGTGGGGTCGGTGTTTCCGTCAACATTCACCTGTCCGCCTATGATCGACCACCGGTTTCCGTTGGCGTCGATCAGAACGCCTGGCACGTTGGCAAAGACTCTTGCGTCATTAAGGGACGTGTCGGGTATCGGCACCGGCGGCGCTGCGTGGGTCCATTGCACCCAGGGTGAGGCCGCGGAACTTTTGGAATACCAGTTATTGGAGGCATTTTTTTGCCAGACCTGTCCGTTGTAGTAGGCGATTTCTTCAACATTCGCCGTCGTCGGGTCGGGCACGCCGTTGACCGCGATTTGCCCGGTGGCAGTGATGGTCCAAGTATTGTCGTCCGCGTCCGTTATAACGGAATAGGCACCAACCACGACGGTATCATCCGATGATGCCACGTTTTTGAGCGGACTCGTTGTCGTTCCGTAAGGTGGCTCCCAAGGGCTTGTGGGTTTGGACTTCGACCACCACAGATCGGCGGTGTTCATCTGCCAGACCTCACCGTTTTCGTACGCGAGGATCTGAACATTGGACGTTGTTGTGTCGACGACGCCGTTGACGACAATCTGGCGTGCCGCGTCGATCGCCCACTGGTTGCCGTCCGCATCGGTGATCACCTGATTTGACATCGTAATAATTGTGTTATCGGGTGAACTCGTCATGACGTTTTCCCTTCTTAGGATCGGAAGCAAGCGTGACGCTTCGGCGCGATTTTTGCCAGGAAAAGACGACGTTCTGCCCTGGTAACGTCGGTAAACAAAACGTTCCCGAGTTTTTAGGTGGTCTGCTTGTTGGTTGTTCCACATCTTTCTGACGCGCGCGGGGATTTGAATACCTAGATAATGCCTCAATCAGCCCCGCTTCTGCGGGGATGCCGTGCGCATCTCGACGTTGGTGACCAGGTTACCGATCCAAGCTGCCTCACGAGACGGCCTACCGGTTATCATGGTTGTGTTTCCGATGACATCCCGTAGGTTTTCCCGCATCACGCCAG
Organism: uncultured Pseudomonadota bacterium; assembly: GCA_963819005.1. Lineage (GTDB taxonomy): Bacteria > Pseudomonadota > Alphaproteobacteria > Acetobacterales > Acetobacteraceae > Rhodopila. Next base: position 592,535 of record CAWFUL010000012.1, on the reverse strand, counting down.
GAGGATTGCAGGATGACCCAGACAGCCACTCTCCGAGCCGCACTGCGGCAGCCTGGTATGGTAATCGCGCCGGGTGCGTATGATGGGCTGACAGCGATGCTGGTGGCGCAGGCGGGATTTCCCGCGGTTTACATGACGGGCGCAGGGACCTCGGTGGCGGCGGGTTACCCGGATTTCGGACTGCTGACCGCGACGGAGATGGTCGCCAACGCGGCTCGGATGGCGCGCGCGGTCGATGTGCCTGTGATTGCCGATGCGGATACCGGGTACGGCAATGAGTTGAATGTGTTCCGCACGGTGCGGGATTATGAGCATGCCGGGGTCGCGGGGATTCATATCGAGGATCAGGTGTCGCCGAAGCGGTGCGGGCATCTCGACGACAAGGAGATCGTTCCTCGCGCAGACTGGATCGCCAAAATCAGGGCCGCCGCGGCCGCTCGGCGCGACGCTGATTTCCTGATCATCGCACGGACGGACAGCAGGGCGGTGGTAGGGTTCGAGGAGGCGGTGGGGCGGGCGAACGAGGCGCTGGCCAATGGGGCGGACATGGCCTTTGTCGAGGCGCCTCAGACGGTTGAGGAAATAGCCGCGGTGCCGAAGTTGGTGAACGGGGCGTGCCTGTTGAATGTGGTGTGGGGCGGGAAGACGCCCAACATTGGCCTGCGGGAGGCCGAGGCGATGGGCTTCAAGCTGGCGATCGTACCGGGCCTGCTGTTGAAGGCAACGATCGGGGCGTGCGATGAGGCTCTGGCGGCGTTGAAGGCGACTCAGGTGCACCCGGAGCCTCGGGGGGCGATGACGGTGCGCGATGCGTTCAACAGGGTCGGCGCGCGGGAATGGGATGCGCTGCGGACACGGTTTCGTAGCGGCGATGGGGCCTGACGGGCGAAGGCTTGGTTGCGGCTGTTTGGCCGACGATCTCGGTTACTGAGTAGCCAAGTTATCGCCTGACGGTCCGAGACAGGATCGGTCCGCGATTATTGTTGCGATCACCTGCTGCGGCGTGACGCGTGCGACGCCGTCGTAAAAGCCGATGTCGGGCGTGGTGATCGCGACGATCCGCGAGGCGTGGTCGACCGGCGGCGTCCGCCCAAAGATGCTGTAGGCGCGGGTTCCCGCCGCGGCCGCCATGTTCATCACACCGGTATCGTTTCCAGCGTAGAAGGCTGCCTCGGCCAACAGCCCCGCCACCTCGGACAGGTGCCAACCCAGAGCCGGGCGCACGCGGTTGGCGCGTCCGCTGCTGGCGGATTGGATGGCGGTGGCGGCGGCGAGGTCCTGGGGGCCACCGAGAATGGCGACGTACGGCCAACCGGCGTCGAGCAATGCTGATGTGAGGGCCGCGAATCGCTCGGTTGGCCACCGTCGCAGGTCCTCGCTGCTGCCGATGCCGATCGCGACGAACGGTTCGGTCGCCGCACCGAGGCTCGAGCGGGCGGCAAGCCGAGCCGCGGACGGGATCGTCAAAGACGGTTCGTCCGATGGCAGCGGCAGCCCGGCCGCCCGCACGTAGGCGGTTGCCCGGCGATAAGGGCGCTCCTTTGCGTCCTGTTTTGAGAGCCAAGGGCCACAATTCAGGAACCAGCGCTGCGCCCCTCGCCCGTATCCCCGGCGGTCCGGAATCCCCGCGAGAAGCGCGGCGGCGGCCAATGTCTCGCTGTGGTGCAGGATGACCACCGAACCGAAGCGGCGGATGCGGATGTCCTGGCTCAGCTGCAGCAGGCCCAACGGTCCGTCGTGAAGACCTCGGCCATGGCTGGGGTTGCGATCGATCCACAGGACGTCACTTACCGCGGCTTCATTAGCAAGCATCTGATCCGCCAGCGAGCGTGGCTTGGCAAGCACGCTGACCGGTGCGCCGGCATGCTCGGCGATGGCACGGATATGAGGCAGGTGCCAGACCATGTCGCCGATTCCGGGCAAGGGTTGAGCGACCAGCACCGGGATGCGCAAGGGGGGCCACGGCACCGCGACTACCCGTCAGAAACGGTCAGGCGTTGTGCGGCGACTCACTGGGACGGACGGCGACGTAAAGCCATTCCATGGGCAGCAGGCCAAAGGTTACCTCGGTCGCGGGCGGCACGCGGAACGTCTCAACCGCGAATCCCGCTTCGGCCAGTCGGCCGGCGAAGTCAAGTCCGTAGAACCGGCGATGATCGGGCGCGTTGAAATGGGCTTGGCGGCCTGCTGCGTCAGTGACCGTGGGATTCTCATAGGTTTCGGTTCGCGTGGGATTCAGCGGGACGGTCAGCAAAGCGGTGCCACCGGGGCGCAGGACGCGGAACACCTCGCGGATGGCTTGCCGGTCGTCGTCGATATGTTCCAGTACATGATTAGCAATGACGAAATCGTAGCGGCTGTCCGGCATTGGCAGGCGGGTGATGTCCACCTGGTGAGCGACGCCTTTCTGGACAAGGTCGGCTGTCTCGTAGCGCGGATTGTCGCGCAGCGCGCGGCGCAGCGCCTTCTCAGGCGCGAAGTGGAGGATGCGCTGGCCGGCGAGTCGATTTCCGCCGTCCTGCGTGGCCCAGAGCCAAAGCAGACGGTGGCGTTCGCGGCTGCCGCAACTGGCACAGCGGGCGTCCCACCGCGCCGGGCGCCCGACAGCGATCATGACACCGTAGTGGCCGCAGATCGGACATAGGCGGGGTAGTTTCTCCCCGGAGAATTGGCGGCGGTCGTGCAGCCACGCAGTGATCAGGCGGCGCGTGATGGTCCAGCGGGCGCGGCGGCGTAACGAGGGCTGGGCTGGCCGGGCGGCCGGCGATCGACCGTCGGTGTCAGGTCGTCCGTCAATTGGTGCCGAAGTCAAACTAAGCTCCACTCTGCCGCGCTTCTGTCCGTATTGGCATATGGCAAACGCGGCTTCGCTGTCCATACGGTTTGCCGCAGGGCCCGCGCCTGGCCGTGGGTGCGATACAGCGCCTCGCGGAGCGTGCGGGCGTCAACTGGACGGCTGAGGAGGACGCGGCTCAGGCCGAGGCAACAAATTGTTGTCTTCATCCGTATTGATCCGCACGACGATGAAATTTTAGTACAGACCACGATCCGGTGGCACAGCGGGCGTCGCCGACTTCCTTTAGTCCGGTATGGCGTTGATGATGTGCTATTCGACCGGTTCGGTGCTGACAGGCAGCGCGTGTTGCGGGCGGCGCATGATGAACAGAAGCAGGATCGCCGGCAGCGTGGTGCAGATCAGCATGACGTAGTCATTGGCATAAGCGATGATCTGCGCCTGGTGGTTCACCACCTGATCCAGCAGCGCCATGCCGTGGCGGGTCGTTGGGTTAAAGGCGCCGACGGCGGCAAGGTTGCGATTGAACGGGTTCACGTTGGCTCCGATTACCTCGTGCAGCGCCTGGGTGTTGCGGGCCAGGACGGTGGAGGTGATGGAGACGCCGATCGCCGCCCCGATATTGCGCAACAGGCTGAACAGCGAGGCGCCCTCGGTCCGGTTTGACGACGGCAGGGTGGCGAAGGCCAACACCTGAAGCGGCGTGAAGATCAGGCCCATGCCGGCGCCCTGCACCATGATCGCCGTAATGATATTCTGGCTGGACACGTCCGGCGTCCAGCCGGTCATCCAGTAAAACGAGAGGCAGACGAGCAGCAGTCCGCCGCCCACCAGAAGGCGCGGGTCCATGCGGTTCGACAGGCGCCCGGCCAGCATGATGGCGGCGAGGTTACCCAGGCCGCGGGGAGCCATGACCATTCCGGCGGTCTCTACCGGATAGTTGCTCAGGACCTGGAGCCAGGGTGTCATCAGCGCGAGGCTGGAGACGAGCAGAGTGCCGACCGCGAACATCAGCATCAATCCGGTCGCGAAATTCACGTCGCGGAACAATGACGGGCTGATCAGGGGCTGGCGAGCGGAGATCATGTGGATCAGGAAGAGGTAAAGGCCGAGGCCGGCAATGATCGCCTCGACCAAGATTTCCCTCGAATAGAACCAGTCCTGGTCCTGGCCTCGGTCCAGCATCAATTGCAGCGAGCCGATGCCCAGGGACAGGACGGTAAAGCCCAGCCAGTCGAAGCGCAGGCGGTTGATGGCTTGGGTTGCCGGAAGGAAGACGAAAAGGCCGGCGGTCGCGAGGGCGCCGAACGGCAAGTTGATGTAGAAGACCCAGCGCCAGTTGTAGTGTTCGGTGAGAAAGCCGCCGAGGGTCGGGCCCATGATCGGCCCGATCATCACGCCCATCCCCCAGACAGCCATCGCGAAGCCGCGCCGCTCCGGCGGATAGATGTCCAGCAGGGTGGCCTGAGACAGCGGTACCAGGGCGGCGCTAAACATGCCTTGCAGCAATCGGAACGCGACGATCTGGCCGAGCGTCTGGGCAGCGCCGCAGAGCATGGAGGCAACGGTGAAGCCGACGATGCAGCCGATATAAAGCGGCTTGCGGCCGAAGCGCACAGCAAGCCAGCCGACCGGGGCGGTCATGATGGCGGCGGCGGTGATGTAGGAGGTCAGGACCCAGGTGATCTCGTCATAGCTGGCGGAGAAACTGCCCTGCATGTAAGGCAACGCGACGTTCGCGATGGTTTGATCGAGCGATTGCAGCAGCGTTGCGCCTATGGCGAAGACGGTGATCATGCCGCGATGCGGAGCCGCATCGGTTATCGCCGGAACTGCGGGCGCCTCGGCCATTGCTTCTGCTTTTCGTGACGTCTTCGTGCCCGCCATGCTGCCCGAATAGGCAAAACGGGGCAAATTCCTGGGCAGATCACTGGTGACGGGTAAACCCCTCGTTACCGTTATCGTTTAAAATCAATGCGCCGCACTTCGTGTGAGTCAAACCCGTCCCGTCCCCCGGTTGTGACCGAAGACGTGATAAGTCCTCGGATAGAATGCCCCGGCGGGTGCGGGGATACCGGAGGATTTGCATGACGACGTGGCGCGATCAGGTGGCGCTGGTGACGGGCGGCGGGCGAGGCATCGGGCGGTCGATTTGCCGGCGCCTCGCGAGGGAGGGCGCGTCGGTGTGCGTCAATTACCTCAGTCGCGCCGATGCCGCGGAATCATTGGTGGCGGATATAAGGGCAAACGGTGGACGGGCCATCGCGGTTCCCGCCGACGTGTCCGACGACGCCGCGGTGGAGGGGATGGTCGACCAGGTCAGCGCCGCGTTCGGGTCGGTGACTATCCTGGTGAACAATGCCGGTCTGTCGCACCATGCGACGCTTGACAGCTATGATCCGGACACGCTGGACCGAATGCGTCAGGTAAATGTCAATGGCATCATCCATACAATCCGCGCTGTGGTCACCGACATGCGGCGGCGGAAGTTCGGGCGGATCGTGAATGTCACGTCGGTTGCCGCGCTGGGGACAGCGATGAGCGGCCATACGATGTACGCCGCCACGAAGGCCGAGGCGCAGATGCTGTCGCGGCGGTTTGCGCTGGAGCTTGGGCCGGCCGGGATTACGGTCAACGCGGTGGCGCCGGGCTTCGTGCAGACGGAAACGAGCAGGGGCGGCGCGGATGATGCCGTCTGGAAGGAGCGAATTCAGGCGGTAGGAGCGCTGTCGATGGTGGGCCGCGTCGGCGAACCGGACGACGTTGCCAACGCCGTGGCGTTTTTTGCCTCGCCTGATTCCGGCTGGGTGACGGGGCAGGTGCTGGCGGTGGATGGCGGGCGGATGGATTATATCGGGCGGTGAGGCGCGGCGGCGGCCAGCGCCTCCGCCCGAAATGACCGTCGGTTGCGGGCGGCAGAGACTCCCTGATCTGTAAAGGGGGTGAAACACATGCAACCGAATCCATTGCGTGCCGGACTCGAGCGCGGCGAACTGCAGATCGGGACCTGGGTCAACCTCGTCCACAATCCGGCGATACTGACCTTGCTGAAGGCCGCGGACCTCGATTTTGCTCGTGTCGACACGGAACATTCGTCGCGTTCGATGGAGACTATCGCCAACATGGCACTGCTGGCACGGTCCTTGGATTTTCCGATCGCCGTGCGGCCGCCGAAGGCGAACCGGGAGTGGATCACGCGGCTGCTGGACGTAGGTGTCTGGAACCTTCACTGCCCGCAGGTAGAGAATGCGCGTCACGCCGCGGAGATCGTCGCGGCCTCGCGTTATGCGCCGCGCGGCTTGCGCGGTAACGCGGGGCACAGCCCGGCGACCGACTACGACACAACGGGGACGGCGGCAGAACGGCGTGCGTTTGCGAACAAGCAGGTCTTCGTAACGGTCATGTTTGAAACGGCAGCGGCTTTTGACGACCTCGATGAGATCGCCGCGATGGATGGGATCGATGCGCTGACGATCGGACCGGCGGACCTTGCGCAGGATCTCGGCGTCTTTGGATCGCCTGATCAGGCGCGTGTGCTGGACGAGAAACGTGATCTGATCCTTGCCGCGGCCAAAAAGCACGGCAAGACATGCGCGATGCTCTGCTCCAGCCAGGAGCAGGCGAACAGTGGAAGGAGGCAGGTGCGCTGCTGCTGGCTTATTCCAGCGACAGTGAGGTCCTGCATGGCGCGTTCAGCCGAGCAATTGGGGCTATCAAGGGATAGCGGCGGAATGATGATGGTTGCGTGAGCGGATTACCGCGGCAAGCTCAACCGTTACTGGATCGGCTGCCAGTAGGACATGATGAAGCCGCTGGCGTCGGTGATTTCGGGCTGACCGGTGGCGACCGGTGCGCCGTGCAGGCAGCGCCAGTGGTAGATGCTGTCGTGGCCTGAGATATAGGCGGGGATGTAGGTCGGAGTCAGGGTTCTGCTGGCACCAGGGAGCGGCTCGCGGGAGGGTGCGGCTGGTGGTGGCCTTGCCGCAGGGTAGGTTGGCGCCGGCGAAGCAGGCCAGCATGCCGCCATCGAAGCAGCGCACGACTGTGCTGCGCTGCACCTGATCTGCCGCCATGTTGTGCAGGTCAAACAACCGGATCGCCCGCTCCGTCAAGGACGACGGCAGCGGACGGAGCGTGTCATCGGTTACGCCGGGGGTGCATTGGGCGACATCCTGGGCGTTTGCGGTTCTGGTCAGTAGTATTGAGGCAACCACGAGGGCAGAGCAAATGGCGCGGATGAAACGGTTGGCCGTAGTCATTCCTCGGGCTCCAGATTGCCCCAGGATCGCACCCTGGTCAGCCGCACCGCAATAACCGGCAGCGGCGCGAGGTCCATCGACAAGTACTGAGGATAGCGGTCACGTAGGCGGGATTGCGCGGCGTCGTGCTCGTCTCCGCCAGTCAGGATTGACGCGGTTCCATGCAGCATCACCCAGGCGAGGCGGGTCCAGTCCTCATCCCAGCGATCGACGGTGATCGCCACCGAGGGATTATGGGCGATGTTGCGCAGGCGCTTCAGGGGGATGTCGGTGCGTTTCGGTTTTTCATCGACGGTGATGTAGGCGGAGGTTTCGTGAAGCGCAAAGCAGACTGGAACGAGATGCGGGTCGCCTTTTGCGCTGACCGTTGCGAGGTGCGCGACCCGGCTGCTGTCGAGGAAGCGGCGCTGGGCGTCGGTGAGGGTCAGGGGTGGCGGCATGCGGGCGCGATGGGGTTGGCCGGTGCGGACTGTTGTGAGGCAGATTTTGGCAGGCAGGCTCCCCAAGTCGTGGATGGCCGCCCCAAGGAGGTCCATGACAATTCAGGCGACGGGGCTGGCATTGCTTAGCTGGTCTTTGCCAGTTGGCGCTCCGCCAGGGTTGCCCACCAGGAAGCGCCGACGGGAAGGACTTCGTCGTTGAAATCGTATTGCGGATGGTGCAGTTGCGGATCGTCCGGCCCGCGTCCGCTGCCTAGCATGAGGTAGGCGCCTTGTTTCGCATTCAGCATGTAGGCGAAGTCCTCGCCCCCCATCGTTGGGGCGGGCATTTCTTTGACCGCATCCGAACCGGAGATGATCGTCGCGGCGTCCACTGCAAGCTGTGTGGCCTCGGGATCGTTGATGGTGGCAGGGCCGTGGCGGTAGAATGTGACCTCGGCCTTGGCGCCGAGGCTGGCGGCGATGCCGGAGACGATCCGGTTCAGGCCGGCCTCGATCTGGTCGCCGACCTGCGGCTTGAACCAGCGCGCGGTGCCCTTCATCGTGACCCGTTCGGGCAGGATGTTGTAGGCGTCGCCGCCCTTGATGGCGCCGATAGACACGACGCCGCCCTCGATCGGTTCGATTGTCCGAGAAACGATTGTTTGCAGCGCACCGATGATCTGCGCGGAGACCATGATCGGGTCGACGCCCTGGTGCGGGAAGGCGCCGTGACTGCCTTTGCCGGTGACAATTATGTCGAAAAAGCCGACCGCGGCCATGATCGGGCCGGTGCGCCAAAGAAACGTTCCGGTGGGAGACTGCGGCCAGTTGTGCAGGCCGAAGATCCGGTCCATCGGGCAGCGGTCGAACAGGCCGTCCTTGACCATCTTGTCGGCGCCGGCCTCGAACTCCTCGGCAGGCTGGAAGACCAGGTAGACGGTGCCGTCGAAGGCGCGGGTTTCGGCAAGGTATTTGGCGGCGCCGAGGAGCATGGCGGTGTGGCCGTCGTGGCCGCAGGCATGCATGACGCCGGAGTTCTGGCTGGCGTGTGGGAGGCCGGTTTCCTCCTGCATCGGCAGGGCGTCCATGTCGGCGCGCAGGCCGATCGCTCGGTTACTGGTGCCGGCACGGATGACGCCGACCACGCCGTGTTCAGCCATGCCGGTGATGATCTCGTCGACGCCGAATTCCCTCAGCTTTGCTTGGACGACGCCTGCGGTGCGGGATTCCTGCATCGAGAGTTCAGGGTGGGCGTGCAGGTCGTGACGCCAAGCGGCCATTTCGTCATGAAAAGCCGCAATGCGGTTGATGATGGGCATGTTTGACTTTCTGGGACGGTCAGCGTGTGAAGGTTAGGGCGAGGCCCTGGGTTAGCGGAATTGGGTCGATGCCGAGGATTTCACGCATTTCGGTGATGGGGAAGGCCTTGTCTTCGACCAGGCGGCGGATTTCCTCGGGTTGAATGGTGGGAAGTGCGGCGACGTGGCGGGTCAGGCGGGCAGCGGCGATCAGTGGGGCGGCGGGGAAGGGGATGATGAACGGGCGGCGGAGGCCGGCCGCGGTGGCGATGGCGCAAACGAAGTCGCTGTAGCGGAGGGGGGCGGGGCCGGCGATGACGAGGCTGGTTGGGGCGGTCCAGGCGAAGTCGAGTGCGGCGCGGATGCTGCGGGTCACGTCTGACTGGTGGATGGGCTGGACAAGGAAGCGGCCGCCGCCAGGCAAGGGCATGACGGGCAGGCGGCGCAGCAGGGCGGCGAGGCGCTGGACGTTGTCCTCGCCCTGGGCGCCGTAGATCATGGTCGGGTGGAGCATGACGCTGGGGCGGCCGGATTTCAGAAGCGCGGCCTCGCCGGCGAGGACGCCGTTGCCGTGGATGTCGGGCCAGCGGGTGAATTTGCGGGTGCTGCCGAGGAGGATGAGGCGGGCGGCCGGCGGGGCGGCGGCAAGGATGGCTGCGGTGTGGCGGGCATGGGCGCACGAGACGATTCGGGTGGCGTCTTGCAGTGCTGCTTTCAGGGTCTCTGGTTGCCTGAGATCGGCCTGCCGTGCGGCCGGCCCGAGTTCGGCGTCAGCCCATTTGGGGAGGCTTCGCACGACCGGGACGATTTCGATCCCGGCGGCGAGGAGGGATTGGCAGAGGGCGAGGCCGGAGCGGCCGGAGGCGCCGATGACGTGGACTGGTGTGGTCATGGCGGTTGAAGGGCATGCCAGTGCGGGTGATGCAAGCCTGTGCCTGACAGTTGTCAGCCCCGCAGCCGAACGCGCTCAGCGATCACAAAGGCGGCGTCGGGGCCTGATTGGGTGAAGACGCAGAGGTCGGTGACGCGGCGCGGGACAGTCAGGGCGGGGGCGAACCAGGCCTCGGCGGCGGGACGGAAGATTTCCTTTTCGGGGTCAGACAGGCGCCGGGTAAGCGTCATGTGGAAGAACCACGTGCCGAGAACGTACGGATAGCCCCAGCGTTGCAGCATCGCATCCTGTTCGGGGGTCAGCCGGGCCGAGCGGCGGCGTTGCAGTTCCGCTTCAGTCGGCCGCGCTCGGAACGAATCGAGTTGCTCAACGCAAGCATCGGCCAAGGCTTGCAGGGGCGGGCAGTGTTCTGTTTCGCGAAGTGCCAGGAAGCCGTGGAGGTCCTGCACCGACAGAAGCGGGAGGTCGAACGGCGCGACCCGGGCAGCAACCGCGCGAATGGCGGTCATCAGGTCGCTCCAGGTTTGTCCGTCCGCGAGGCGCATGGGTGGCTTCAGCGTGGCGTGGAAGCCGTAGCGGCGGGGGTCGGCTGTGACCTCGTGGATATTTGGCACGTCCGGCTGGGTGGCGGGGGCGCCGGCGAGGGGGCTGCGTCCGAGCCAGGCGGTGGACAGCGGGGTGAGGGGGTCGTCGGGAAGTGGAGCGTAGTAGATCGCGACCCGGGCGTTTGCTGACTCCTCAGGCGGCATCAGATCACCCGCTCCCCGGCGTGCCAGACCTGGCGGACGATCGGCAGGGTGCCGAGAAGGCGGAGGCGGACGATGTCGGCCCGCAGGCCGGGTTCGAGGCGGCCTCGGTCGGATAGGCCGACCATCTGGGCGGGGTTGTCGGAGATCATGGCAATCGCCATGGGCAGGCTGATGTTGGCCTCGCGGGCGCACTGGAACGCGGCCTCGATCAGGCTGGGGGGAACGTAATCGGAGGCGAAGGCGTCGACCGCTCTGGCGCTGACGAGGTCGGCTGCGGCGACGTTGCCGGAGTGGGAGCCGCCGCGGACAATATTGGGGGCGCCGGCGATGACCTGCATGCCGGCTTCCTTGGCGGCCCGCGCGGCTTCCATGGTGACGGGGAATTCGCTGATGCGGATGCCGTCGGCGGCGTTCTCGGCGATTTCGTCGACAGTGCGGTCGTCGTGGCTGGCTAGCGCGATGCCTCGGCCGCGCACCCGGTCAAGCAGGCCGGCGCGGTTGGGTGCTCGCATTCTGGCGCGCTGGTCCTGCATCTGCTTGATACGGCTGTCGATGGCGTCCTCGTCCAGGCCGCCGCGGCGGCGCAGGTCGCGGTAGAACTCGATGTTGGCGTACTGGCCGACGCCCGGGCTGTGATCCATCAGGCTGATCATGCGGACCAGCGGGTGATCGGCGACGGGGTCGAACAGGTCCAGCACGTCGTGCGCCGGGACCTCGCAGCGCAGATGCAGATAGTGGTCGGATTTCAGCAGGCCGGCCTCGGACAGCGCGTCCAGATCGACGACGCCGTCGCGGAAGGTCTGGATACGCTCCTTGTCGAAGCCGAGGTCACCGAGGCAGAGGGCGTCGAAGATTGTGGTCACACCGGCGGCGGCGCACTGGGCGTCGTGGGCGACCATGGCGGAGCGGGAGGGCCAGCGGGCGAGGCTGCGCGGCTGGACCTGGCGTTCGAGGTTGTCGGTGTGGAGGTCGACGACGCCGGGAATGACGGTGTCACCGCAGAAGTCGATCGCGCCGGGGGTGTGGGAGCGGCCAGGCTGGATGTCGGCGATGATGCGTCCCTGGAGGATGATCGTGCCATGAAGCGTCTGGCCGGGCAGGACCAGGATGGCGTTGGTCAGGATGGTCTCCGGGTTCATGCGGCGTCCTGGCAGGGGGTCATGGCGAACAGCCGGTCGGCGATCGCCTCCCGGACGTCCGCATCATGGCAGATTGCGACGATCGCTGTCCCGTTTGCTTTTGCCTGTTTGATCATCTCGATGACGACCGCGCTGTTTTCCGTGTCGAGCGAGGCGGTGGGTTCGTCGATCAGCAGGATCGGATGGTGGCCGGCGAAGAGGTTGGCGATGAAGCCGCGGGCGAGGTTCACGCGCTGCTGTTCGCCGCCGGAGAACGTCGCTGGGGGGATGGCGTGCAGGCGGGGCGGGATGTTCAGGCGCAGCAGCAGGTCCCGAGCGGCTGTTCGGGCGTCGGATTGTGCGATCCCGCGGGCAAGCAGGACTTCGGCCACGATGTCGAGGGCGGGCACGCGGGGGACGACGCGCAGGAACTGGCTGACGTAGCCCAGGGTCTGGTTTCGGACGGCGAGGATGGTGCGGGGGTCAGCAGCGGCGATGTCGACCATCTGGCCGTTGTGGCGGACCTCGATGGCCCCGGTTTCGGCGCGGTAGTTGCCGTAGAGGCTGCGGATCAGGGTGGTTTTACCGGCGCCGGAGGGGCCGGAGAGAACGACGCATTCGCCGGCGCGGACCTGCAGGTCGACGCCGGTTAGGACGGGCATTTGGATGCCGCCGCGGAGGTGGAGGGTGAAGGTTTTGGTCAGGGCGCGGGTGCGGAGCATGACGGTCATGGCCGAGGCCCTCTGCTAAGCCGGGGTTCATTGTTTTGCCCTTCAGTCCGGCGGTTACGAGCCGGTCTTGAACGCGAATGTATTTCCATTGCCGCCTGATGCGTTCTGACGGACGAAACCCCCACGGGCTGATGCCGTCCCGTGTGGTCGCGGCTTGCCCTGGGGAAAACCGAGCGTGTTGCCCTATTGCCAGGGCAACGCTGCTTATACAGGTCGAGCTTAATATTTTGATTTTTCGGCATGTTTATGCGTTCAGGACCGAACTGACGAGCAGTTGGGTGTAGGGGTGACGCGGGTCATCGAGGACCTGGTCGGTGAGGCCGGTTTCGACGATGCGGCCCCGCTGCATGACGGCGATGCGGTGGGCCAGCAGGCGGGCGACGGCGATGTCGTGGGTGACCAGGACGACGGCGATGTTCAGGCGGGATACCAGAGACCGGATCAGGTCGAGGAGCCGCGCCTGGACGGAGACATCGAGGCCTCCGGTCGGCTCGTCCATGAATACCAACCTGGGGTGAGTGACCAGGGTGCGGGCGATCTGCAGGCGCTGGAGCATTCCGCCGGAGAAGGTGCGCGGCAGGTGGTCGATGCGGTCGGCGTCGATCTCGACCTGGGCGAGCCAGTCGAGTGCTGCGTCGCGGATGTTGCCATAATGTCTCGCGCCCTGGGCCATCAGGCGTTCGCCGACGTTGCCACCGGCACTGACGTTCATGCGGAGGTTCTGGCGGGGATCCTGGTGGACGAAGCCCCAATCGGAGCGGTGCAGCGTCCGTAAATCGGGGGCTGGCATGGCATGGACGTCGTGGAGGTGGCCGGTGGGGTCGCGGTACCAGACGGTGCCGCTGTCGGGGGCAAGGCGGCCGGACAGGACGTTCAGCAGGGTGGTTTTGCCGGAGCCGGATTCACCGACGATTGCCAGCATCTCGCCGGGCCAGAGGTCGACATCGACGTCGGCGAGCGCTGGGATGGCGCCGAACGAGAGGCTCAGATTACGGCCGGAGAGCAGGGTTGCTTCGGTCATCACTCCGCCGCTTTCGGTAGGCCGTCGGTTCCGGCATGGCCGGCGGCGCGGCGTTCGGTGCAGTAGTCGGTATCGGAGCACACAAACATGCGCCCGCCGCGGTCGTCGGTCACGATTTCGTCCAGATAGGAGTCCGTGGCGCCGCATAAGCCGCATGGGTGCGGGGCGTTGATGGCGCGGAAGGGGTGGTCGTCGAAATCCAGCGATTTTACCGGGGTCCACGGCGGGATTGCGTAGATACGCTTCTCGCGCCCGGCGCCGAAGAGTTGCAGCGCCGGCATCATGTGCAGTTTCGGGTTGTCGAAGGCCGGGATGGGGCTGGGCGACATCAGGTAGCGCTGGTTCACCATGACCGGATAGTCGTAGCTGATGGATACCTGGCCGAAACGGGCAATGTCCTCGTATAGCTTGACGTGCATCAGGCCGTAATCCGCCAGGCCGTGCATGCGTTTGGTTTCTTGCCGGCTGGATTCGAGTTTGAACAGCGGTTCGGGCTGCGGCACCTGGTAGACGATGATCTGGTCTTCACGGAGCCGCTGTTCCGGGATGCGGTGGCGGGTCTGGATGACGGTTGCCTCGGCTGTTACTGTCGTGGTTTGGACGCCGGCAGTTTTGGCAAAGAAACGACGGATCGAGACGGCGTTGGTGGTGTCGTCCGCCCCCTGATCGATCACCTTCAGGACATCGTTCTGACCCAGGATCGAGGCGGTCACCTGGATGCCGCCGGTGCCCCATCCGTAGGGCAGCGGCATTTCGCGCGAGCCGAAGGGGACCTGATGACCGGGGATCGCCACGGCTTTCAGCAGGCAGCGGCGGATCATCCGCTTGGTCTGTTCGTCCAGATAGGCGAAGTTGTAGCCTTTCATTCCGCAGCCTCCGCCTCCGCTGATTCGCCGGTCAACGATCCCGCGGCCTCCCCGGCCGACCGCATGCGGCGAACATTCTGCAGTTCGCTCTGGAAGTCGACGTAGTGCGGCAATTTCAGGTGCTCGACGAAGCCGGTCGCCTCGATGTTGTCGGAGTGATACAAGACGAATTCGAAATTCTGTGCTGGGGCCGTTACGTCCTCGCCGAGTTCGTGCGCACGCAGGGCGCGGTCGACGAGGGCCATGGCCATGGCCTTGCGCTCGCCAAAGCCGAAGACGAGGCCGTAGCCGCGGGTGAACTGCGGCGGGACGGTTTTGGAGCCCTTGAACTGGTTGACCATCTGGCATTCGGTCAGCTGCATATCGCCGATGTCGATGGCAAAGCCGAGTTCCGGAGGGGTGATTTCGATGCAGACCTCACCCATGCGGATTTCGCCGGCAAAGGGGTGGCTGCCGCCGTAGCCGCGCTGGGTGGAATAGCCGAGGCCCAGGAGGAAACCTTCGTCACCGCGGGCGAGGGCCTGGAGGCGTATGTCGCGGGAGGCGGGAAAGGCCAGCGGTTCGCGGGTCAGGTCACCGGGTTCGTTGTCCGGTCGGCTGCCGGTGGCGTCGTCCGGCTCGAGCAGGCCCTCGTAGCCAAGGATGTCCGGCACGCGTGGCATGTCCGCTACTGGGGAGGACTTCGTTACGGTCGGTTCAGGTGACGATGGCGCTTCCTCCAGCAGCGAAAAATCCAGCAGGCGATGGGTGTAGTCATAGGTGGGCCCCAGAATTTGGCCGCCGGGCAGATCCTTGTAGATTGCGGAGATACGGCGGGCGATGCGCATCGTTCCGGTCTCGACCGGCGCGGTGTAGGCAAAGCGGGGCAGGGTGGTGCGATAGGCTCGCAGCAAGAACGCGGCCTCGATCAAGTCGCCCTGGGCCTGCTTGATGGCGAGGGCGGCCAGTTCACGATCATACAGCGAGCCTTCCGCCATCACCCGGTCCACCGCCCGGCCCATCTGCGATTCGATTTGCCTGACTGATAAATCCGGAACGGTGGGGGTGCCGCGGCGGTTTTCGGCGAGCCATGCGTGGGCGGCGTCGATGGCTTTCTCGCCGCCCTTGACTGCGACATAGGCCATGTCAGGCGTCCCTTATGGTAACGCTGCGGGGCAGGGCGGCGATGTGGCTGCCGGCGCAAAGAATCAGGTCGATCCCGCGCGGGAACAGCGCGTGGTTGGCCGCCCAGATGGCGGCGAAATCGGGGGGCAGGCCGTCGGCGGCCAGCGTGTGCGGCTCGCGCAGGCCGGGACCGGTCAAGGTAAAGCGTTTGCCGGTCGACACAGAGCGCAGTTGCAGGATCACGGTCGCTGACGATTCCGGTGTTTCGTCGGTGCCCTGCGCGAGAGCAGGCAAATCGGGCAGCGACAGAGCGAGCACAAAGTTGGCGGTCGCGGGTGACGCTGCGAGGGGCGCGCCGGTGTGGAAGGTGATCCAGCGTCCAGCCGATGCGGCGGCCGGGTCGAGCCACAGGGATGTCTCGTGATCCAGCAAGGCCAGCAATGTGGCCGCTGTCGCATTGGTCAGCGGAGGCGGCGCGTCGGCACCAGCAGCGGTATGAACATGGCCCGGCCGAGCCATGGCGTCGAGCAGGGCGCGGAAGGTGGTTTGGGCGTCGGTGACGGGATCGGCGAACCCGGCGGAAAGCGTGTCTGTCATGCGCGTGTGGTCTGCATGGCGAAGAAATCGACCCGTGTTGAGGCAGCCTTGGCGGCGCGCTGTTCGCGATCGGCCGCCTGATGATTGGCCAGGGGGGTGATAACGCGGAAGTCGAGGCGGTCGGCCCAGTCCGGATCCTGCATCAGCGCATCGACCAGAGCGGCCCGCTCGGCCAGGCGCTGGTCGCGTCCGGCGATATAGGCGTGACCGACATAGCCGGTATCGGTGCGCACGGTGCAGCGGGTGACGGTCATTTCGCCGAGATTAAATGGCGCGCCGCCGCCGCCGGCGCGTCCGCGCACCATGACGAGACCGGCTTCGGGGCCGCGAAGGATCGTTCTGGGCGGCAGTTCGCCGCAGCCGGCAAGCAGCCCGTCAATACCGTCCGCGTCGGTTCGGGCGAGGACAGACATCCATCGGCGGCGGGCCGGGTTCGGGTGGTCTGGAACGTCGGGCATGTCGGCTCTGGCTTGTTTAGATGTCTAGACAGGTAGAACCGCGACGGGTTATCGTCAATCCGATTTTGGCACACCGCAGACGGCTTTGGATGAAACATCGATGAACGACACGGATGACGCCGGGACTCATCTGCTGCTCCGCCAGGATGGGATGACTCTATGGCGGCAGATCGCCAACAAATTGCGCGTGGAGATTTCCTCGGGGTCCAGCCGGCCGGGCGCGCAGCTTCCGACCGAGGCGGAGCTGTCGGCGCGTTTCGGAGTCAATCGCCATACCGTCCGGCGGGCGCTGGAGGAGCTTTCGCGCGATGGCCTGGTCCGGGTGGAGCAGGGACGCGGCACTTTCATTGCCGAGGACGTGCTCGACTATGCCGTGGAGGCACGGACCCGGTTCTCCGAATGGATCATGAAACACAACAAGGAGCCCTCCGGGAAAGTGCTTCGCTTGCAGGAAACCGGTGCGGATCAGCGGGTGGCCTCCGGTCTTGGGATCCGGGCCGGCGCGCGCGTGGCGCTGCTGGAGCGGATCGGCTATGCGGACGAGCGGCCCGTGGGCATCACTCGGCATTACTTTCCGGTGGGGCGGCTGAAAGGCATCCTGGACGCGCTGCGGGCGCATCCTCGGATCACGGATGCACTTCTGGCGGTTGGGGTAGAGGACTATCTGCGCCAGCAAACCAGGGTAACGGCCCGGTTGCCGACCCCGACGGAGGCGGATCTGCTGCACATGTCCCGGAACCGGCCGGTTTTGTCGACGGAAAACATCAACGTGGATCGGGCGGGGGTGATCGTGGAATTCTCCGTCGGATGCTATCCCACGCCACGCGTGCAAATTGTTTTTGAACCCTGAGAGGGCCTGACATGGGTGATCTGCGGCTGACCGGCGGGTCGGTGCTGCTGGGCGGCGACGGGCTGCAACAGACCGACCTGGTGCTGAAGGATGGGCTGGTGGACCGGGTCGGGTCCGAGTCGGGCGGAATGCGGTTCGATGCCAGCGGGCTGCTGGTGCTGCCGGGGATCGTCGATCTGCACGGCGATGCGTTCGAGCGGCAGGTGCAGCCTAGGCCGGGGGTGAATTTTCCGATGGACCTGGCGTTGCAGGACACCGAGGCTCAGCTGTTGGCGAATGGGATCACGACGGCCTTTCATGGCGTGACGCTGTCGTGGGAGCCGGGGTTGCGCAGCCTGACGGCGTGGCGGGCGATGCTGGATGCGCTGGATGCCGGTTCCTGGACCTGCGACATGCGGGTGCATCTGCGGTGGGAGGCGTTCAACCTGGATGCGCTGGACACCGCCGTGGCGGATATCGCGGCGGGGCGGGTGCATCTGTTGGCATTCAATGACCATACGCCAGCGATACTGCGCAAGCTGAACGACCCCGTGGAGGGGGCGAAGTATGCCGGGCGCGCCGGCGTCAGGATGGACGCATTCCGCAGATTCGTGGACGGCGTGGCCGCTCGGGCGCCAGAGGTGCCGGCGGGGCTGGAGCGGATCGCCGCGGCGGCGCGGGCGGCGGGGTTGCCGATGGCCAGCCACGACGACGACAGCATCGCCGTGCGGGACCGGTATCGTGCGATGGGTGCGCGGATCTGCGAGTTCCCGATGGAGGAGGAAGTCGGCCGGACGGCGGTCGCGGCCGGCGATGCCGTCGCGATGGGGTGCCCGAACGTGGTGCGGGGTGGCTCGCATCTGGGCTGGGCCTCGGCGGCGGTGATGGCGGAGGCGGGGATCTGTTCGGTTTTGACCTCGGATTATTACTATCCGGCGATGATGCGGGCCGCGTTCGTGCTGGCGGACCGGGGGGATCTGACCCTGGCGCGGGCGTGGGCGCTGATTTCGGAGAATCCGGCGCGGGCGGCTGGGCTTGGGGATCGCGGGGTAATCGAGACCGGGCGGCGGGCGGATATGGTGGTGGTCGATCCGGACTCGATGCGGACGGTGGCGACTGTGGTGGGCGGACGGGTGGCGTTCGTTACGGCGGAGGGGAGCGGGCGGTTGGCGGGGTGAGCGTTTGGGTCGGTGGTTGGGGCGAGAGGCGTGTCGCTGCCCTAGCCGCCGCGGCATTCGAGACCAAAAGCGCGGCCGCTGCTTATAAGTAACAACATAAGCAGCGGATCACGCTTCTGGCGCTCATGTGGTGATCAACAGATTCTACGCGCGGATAAGCAAGCGCTCGTCGGTTGCTGTCCGAGTTAGTATTGGTCGTGCAGCCGCACCCAGTTCATGGCGCCGGCGCTCTCGTTGCGGCCCTTGGGGACCAGATCAAGCCAGTTGAGCGCGCCCATCAGCAGTTCGGCACCGCGACGATAGGCCGAATAGGTGTGGAAGATGGCGCCATCATCGTCCTTCACGAAGATGTTTATGCCGAACATGTCCTGGCTCTCGACGGATCACTTCGCCGTAATTGTAGATCGCGCGGCCGGCGGCGATGTCCTCGGGCGTGAACGACACGCCGAAATCGAAGTTGAAGTCGCTGCCGGCGACGAGACCCAGGCGAATTGTCCAGCCCATCCGGTTCCTGACCTCCTCGATCCGCTGCAGCGGCACGCGCGAGACCGCGACGAACGACAGGTCGGCATGCTCGAAGTGCTGCCGCGCCGCATCGACGTGATCGGAGATGAACGAGCAGCCGCGGCACACGGCTGTCCGAACCTGGCGTCAGCATGAAATTGTAGATGGCAAGCTGGCTGCGGCCACGGAACAAGTCGGCGAGGGTGAATTGCCTTCGGGTGTCTCGAAGACATACGGCTTGTCGATTCTGACCCAGGGTAGTTGGCGGCGTTCGGTCCGAAGTCGCGTCAAGTTCGTGGGTCATCGCACGTTCCTTCGCCAGCAGTGCCTTGCGGGCGGCAAGCCAGTCCTCGCGCGAAACGATTGGATGGTTCATGGTTGGTCTCCTTTGGATGTTGGTTAGGCGGGTGCCCAGAGGCGGGCGGAGGCAAGCTTCAGCCAGGGTGACAGGTGAAAGACGCTCATCAGGATGTACATTGCGGTCATTCGGTGGATGCTGCTGCCCGACGCGCAGAACGCGATCGGGGAGGCATCGGTGGCGGCGATCCAGGCCATCAGGGCGTAAGTCGGCGAGGCTGCAAGAGCGAGCCAGCCGGCCGCATCGCGTGCTCTGGGTGTTCCGATGCTTGCAGGCGAGGACGTTGTCATTTTCCGGCTCCCGATCGATTGTGGCCGTTTCTGGCCGTTACAGGATGAGTGGAAAGCTAGGGCGGCGAGGGAGCCCCGTGGGAGTGACAAGTGTGGCGGGATTTCATTGGACTCGCTGATCGGCGCGGCGGCCCGAGCGCTTGCGGCCGGCGATCCGTTGGCGGCGCTGAAGCGGGTCGCGCTGCGCGACGATCCGCCGGCGCTCGCGCTGCGTGGCATCGCGATGGCGCAGCTTGGCGAGCTTATGCGTGCGAAGGATTTGTTGCGGCGTGCTGCTCGTGGCTTCGGCCCAGGGGAGGCGACGGCGCGGGCACGATGCGTTGTCGCCGAGGCCGAGATCGCCCTCGTGCTGCGCGATCTAGGTGGATCGCCGCAGACACTTGGTTCGGCGCGGGCGGCGCTTGCTGCCCACGGCGATCGGGCGAACGCTGCTCATGCCGGCTATCTGGAGGCGCGACGGCTTCTGCTGATCGGGCGTCTGCACAATGCCGAACAGGTGTTGGCCGCATTGGATGTCGACGCGCTGCCGCTTACGTCCGGAACAGGATACTGGCTGGTCGCGGCGGGCATTGCGATGCGACGCATTCAGGCGGGCGCGGCGCGTGCCGCGCTTGACCGGGCCGGACAGGCAGCGCGCGAGACCAGAATCCCCGCGCTGGTGGCCGAGGTCGATCGGGCGTGGCTTGCGCTCGACGCCGCTGCCGCGCGGCTGATCACGCACGATGGGGCACGGCTGCTCGGGCTGGCTGACGTCGAGATGCTGATTGGCTCCGACGCACTCGTCGTCGATGCGTTCCGAAGTGTTGTACGGGCCGGGGCGACGGTTGTCTCGCTTTCCGGCCGTCCGGTGCTGTTTTCGCTCGCTCGCGCGCTTGCCGAGGCTTGGCCAGATGACGTGTCACGCGAGATGCTGCTCGCGGGTGCCTTCCGCGCCCGTGATGCAGATGATTCGCATCGCGCCCGGTTGCGTGTGGAGATCGGGCGGCTTCGCAAGACGCTTGCACCTGTGGCTGGACTGAGCGCAACGACGCGGGGCTTCGTGCTGACACCGCACCGGTCGGCCAGGGTGGGTGTACTCGCGCCACCTGTTGAGGGCGACCATGCCGACGTGCTGGCGCTGCTTGCGGATGGAGAGGCGTGGTCGAGTTCCGCGCTGGCGATGGCGCTCGACGTCAGCCCGCGCACTGTTCAACGCGCCCTTGAAGCGCTGGCGGAGGAAGGCACGGTCGAATGCTTCGGTCGCGGCCGCGCTTGCCGGTGGATGATGCGAACCGTGCCGGGATTCCCGACACACTTGTTACTCCCGGCTATGCTGACGAGTGGATAGAGTGACGCCATGAAGCACGCACGCGCTGAAATCCTTCGCGAATATGGCCCGTTTCCAGACGTTGCTCAGGTGGCCGGGGTCAGTTTCGACGGGCAACGAGTTTGGTTCGCTTCCGGCAACAAACTCAACGCGCTCGATCCGGAAAATGGCGATGTGGTTGGCGCGATTGAGGTCGGCGCGGATGCCGGGACCGCGTTTGACGGAACTTACCTGTTCCAGATCGCCGAGGCGGTGATCCAGAAGATCGATCCCAGGACGGGCAACGTGGTTGGCACGATCCCCGCACCCGGCAGGGGTGGCAATTCGGGGCTCGCCTGGGCGGAAGGGAGCCTCTGGGTCGGCCAACATCGTGATCGCAAGATCCACCAGGTTGATCCGGACACCGGGGCGGTGCTGCGAACCATCGTGTCCGATCGCTTCGTTACAGGTGTCACCTGGGTGGATGGCGAACTCTGGCATGGCACCTGGCAAGACGAGACGAGCGATGTGCGACGCATCGAACCCGCGACAGGCGAGGTGCTCGAGTGCCTGGACATGCCGGCCGGCGTGGGTGTTTCCGGACTTGAGTCGGACGGGGCTGAGCGGTTCTTCTGCGGCGGCGGCCGGAGTGGAACGGTGAGAGCCATTCGCCGGCCACGTCGCGCTGACGCGGTTTCATGAGGATGGGCAGCGGCTCCCTGGACGCTGCGCCGGTAGGCCGGGGTTGGGCGTATCGGCGCCGGTCTCATAGCGGTTGTTCCGATGAAACCTTGCCAATCGGTACTCTCTTGCGCCGGACACGACGGCGGGCTGTAACGGCGCGGGGTCCACACGCGGCTCCGCTGTAGCGACGCTGCGAAGGACGGAATTCGCCATGCTGAGGTTGGAGTATGTGCTGGAGCGGCTGATGTTCGCCAGCCGCTGGCTGCTGCTGCCGTTTTACGTCGGTCTGGTGATCGCGCTGGCGATGCTGGCGTTCAAATTCCTGCAGAATCTGGTGTCGCTCTTCCCCCAGTTCGTCGGGCTGGACCTGGAGGAAACGATCGTGGTCAGCCTGAAACTGGTGGATATCGCGCTGACTGGCAACCTGGTGCTGATGGTGATCCTGGCGGGCTATGAGAACTTCATTTCGCCGATGAAGAACGTGGTGCAGAAGGAACGTCCGGCCTGGATGGGGCACGTCGATTTCGCTGATCTGAAGATGAAGCTTATCACCTCGATTGTTGCGATTTCCGCGATCCAGTTGCTGGAGACGTTCATGCATATCGAGGCGGTGAACAAGCTGGACGCGATGTGGCTGGTGGTGATCCATGTGACATTCGTGGTGTCGGGGCTGCTGTTGGCGGTGATGGATCGAATCGGGCACGTAACGCCGCCGCCGCATGATTGACAGTTGCCGATGGTCCGCGCGCGTCGTTGGGCGCCGCCGAGGCTGAACCAGGTTTCAAAGCTCCCGTTCTGTCGTGGCTGGGCGGGGGTCGATCCCAGGAACGTCCGCCTCCCTGTACGTCAGGGGTATACCTGATGTACTAGTATCCATCACGATAGCCGTCTACACACTGGCATCACGCAAAAACGAGCCGTTGGCGGCTAACTGCATACGAAGTGGGAGGCCTATTTTGCCGTCATCCGCAGCCGGTAGGCGGCTCCGGTCCGACCCGTGCCGTGAAAACGGACCGCCGCGGCGGAACTTGACGCACAGTCTCCTTTCCTGCAAATGGCGCATGTGCGGATGGATTTCCCACCGATGATCCCTGCGCTACAGGCAGCACGCTTCGACGGCATCAATACGGGCTTTTTCTGGACCGAGGCACGCTCGAAACCGTTCTACATGGTGCCGTATGCGCAGCAGTCGATCAGTGTCGTCGTGCCCGCGAAGAGCGAGCTGAAGCTGACGAGCCTTGACGACCTTGCGGGCAAGACCGTGGTGATCGAGGTGAACACCTATCAGGAGCACTGGCTGAAGGGCCAAAGCGACGACATGGTCGCGCACGGCAAAGGGGCCATCGTCATCCACGGATTCACCACCGCGACCGACGCGATGGCGGCGCTGCGCGCTGGTCAGGGGGACGCGGCGGCGCTGCTGGACTACATGGCGGCCGATCTGACCAAGCGCGGCGTGGTGGAGACCGAGTTGTTCCGGCTGGGCGGCGCTCCGACGGCGATGGCATTTCGCAGCAAGGCAGTGGCCGAGGCGGTCGTCACGGTGCTGACATCGATGCGCGCAGACGGCTTCTACGCGAAGCTGTTCGAGAAGTTTGGGCTGACGCCGCAGCCAGCCGATCAGCCCTTTGCGATCCGCGGCCCCGGTCCGGGGTAGAAGCCTAGCCGGATAACCCAAGCTCGCGCGCGATCGCCCGGGCGGTAGCGTCGTCAGCGGCCGGCAACGGCAGCCGCGGCGGGCGCGGTCCACCGACTTTGTGGCCCGCATGCGCCAGCAACGCCTTCGTGCCGGCTACGTAGCGCTGCCCGCCAACGAACTCGATCAGCCGGACATGATGGTGATAAACCCGCCGTGCCTCGGCCAGGTTTTCATCATCCGCGACCAGACTGAACAGCCGGGCGAGGGCCTTGGGCGCGACGTTGGACGCCACCGCCACCCAGCCGCAGGCGCCTTCGACAAAGGACTCGAAGCCGAGAATGCCGCCGAACACGCCCATTCTGTCGCCACAGAGCCGGATGATGTCGCGTACCCGCGTCACCTCCAGCGTTGATTCCTTCACATAGCGGCAATTGTCGATCTCCGACAGACGGGCGATCACGGCAGGGGTCAGGTCCACGTTGGCGGTCGCCGGATTGTTATAGATCATGATCGGAAGCCCGATCGCCTCGCCGATCGTGCGGTAATGATGGAATAGCTCGTCCTCGGTGGGTGTGCAGTAGAAAGGCGGGATGATCATTACGCCGTCGGCGCCGAACCGTTCGGCCCGGCGGCTCAGGCGCACGGCTTCACGGGTGTCTTCGGCCCCGGTGCCGATCAGCACGGGAACCCGTCCGCCGGCAGCGGCAATGGTCGCCGCCGCCACCGCCTCGTGTTCGTCATCCGACAGCGAGAGGAACTCGCCGGTCGAGCCGAGGGCGACCAGACCGTGGATGCCCTCGGTGATCTGCCAGTCCACGAAGCGCCGCAGCGCGGGTAGATCCAGCACGCCGGCGTCGTCGAACGGCGTGATCATTACGGTATAGGTGCCGCGGAAGGGTCTCACGAACCCATTCGGAGCGACCTTGCGGGACGATGTCAACAGCGTTTCGTCAGGTCCTTGGGGGGCACGGTTCTTGCGTGAGCAGCGCCAGCTTTCATCCTTGGAGCGGCTAGATGCGAATTCGCGGTTTTCTGCTGGGCGTCGCGGGCGCCATGCTCGTAGTCAGTTCGGCGTTGGCGCAGCAATGCTCACCGAAAGTCCCCGGTGTCCACCTGCTTACGGCCGGGGCGTGGCAGTTGGCGATCAATCCCACGCTGCCGCCGCAGCAGTACGTCGACAAGAATGGCGACCTGCAAGGGCTGAACGTCGAGCTTGCGCGGGCGATGGCAGCAGCGATGTGTCTCGATCCGCAATTCCTGCGCATGGATTTCCCGCCGATGATTCCAGGACTGCTCGGTGGACGGTTCGATACGATCGACACCGGCCTGTTCTGGACCGAGGAACGTTCGCATATGATGTTTCTCGTGCCTTATGCTCAGCAGGCGATCAGTATCTACACGCTGCCTGACAGTAAGATAGCGATCGCCGGCTTCGACGACCTGGCAGGCCGGATCGTCGGTGTCGAGAGCGCGACGTATCAGGAGCGCAAGTCGCGGGAGGTGAATGCCGCGATGGTTGCGCGCGGTCTGAAGCCTGTGGATTTTCGTACCTTCTCGACCGCCAGCGAAACGGTGGCCGCGCTGCGTGCCGGACAACTCGACGCCGCGGTCAACATCGATGAGACGGCGGCCGATCTGGCGGGGAAGGGCATCGCCAAGGTCTGGGTGCATGGGTTGTTCGGCACCGATATCACTTTTGCCTTTCGTGACGGAGTCCTGGCGCAGACGGCGGCGGACGCACTCTCCACGCTGAAGGCCGATGGCACCTACGACAGACTG
The DNA here is from genome assembly GCA_963819005.1 of uncultured Pseudomonadota bacterium. Taxonomy (GTDB): domain Bacteria; phylum Pseudomonadota; class Alphaproteobacteria; order Acetobacterales; family Acetobacteraceae; genus Rhodopila. The sequence goes on along the minus strand of CAWFUL010000012.1, from coordinate 567,680 downwards.
TTCGACAAGTTCGGCATGACGCGGCTGACCGCAGCTGTTTTCACGATCCGTGGGCCCGGCCCGCAATGAACGATGTGACACCTCATGTTTGACGTTCACGCCTTCTTCGAATTCCTGGGTAACCGCTACCTGTTATACGGAGTGCTGGTCACGGTCTGGCTAACAGTGGTGACGATGGTGATCGGCCTTGTGCTCGGCACGCTGGTGGCGCTGGCGCGCATGTCGGGCAAAAGGCTGCTGTCGGTTCCCGCCGGATTCTACGTCTGGATCTTCCGCGGGACGCCTCTGCTGGTGCAGTTGGTGATCATCTATACCGGTCTGCCTCAGATCGGCATCAAGTTCGGCGTTGTTGTCTCTGCCTTGCTGGCGCTGAGCCTGAATGAAGCAGCTTACCTGTCCGAGACGGTGCGCGCCGGCTTCCTGGGCGTGCCGCGCGGACAGACCGAGGCGGCGCTGGCGCTTGGCATGTCGCGCTGGAATACGCTGCGCCTGGTTCAACTACCGCAGGTCACGCGGCTGATCATCCCGCCGCTTGGGAATTCGCTCAACGCGTTGCTGAAAGCGACGTCCCTGGCATCGGTGATATCGCTGGAGGAGTTGATGCGGCGCGCGCAAGTGTTGATGCAGGAAAATTTTCAGGTATTGGAGCTGTACTGTGTGGCGGGTGTTTACTACCTGCTGCTGACGACGCTGTGGAACCTCGTGCAGGTGCGCCTGGAGCAGCGTTATGGACGCGGTTATGCTGAGACTGAACCCAGGCGCCCGGATGCGCCGGTGCCAGCCTCAAGTGCCTTGGTCCCCGGCGCCGGCTGATCCAGGACCTGGTTGACGGTGCTATCAGGCGGTGCGTCGGGGGTCATCAAGGCCAGCTTCGCGGATGCGCCGGGCGACGACGTCGAGGACACCACGATCGCCGGGCCTGGCTCGCTCGTTCACCTGCCGCGCGGCGTGGCGCACGGTTCCACAATTCGGCGGCCGAACCGGCTCGGATGGTCGTCGTGACGACGCCAGTCGTGGGGTTGGACGGAGTGTTCCGCCTTCTGGACCTAGCGGCACCTTCCGGAGGGCGGGTTGGATCCTGCCAGGGTCGTGGCGATTTATGCCGCCCATCAGGTCACAGTGATCTGGGACGGCGCGCGAGGGCTCCTGCTTTTGGTCGCAGCCTGCTTGCCCGACGATCGTGGTAGGATCGTCGGGTTGTTTATCAGACCTGGGAACGACCGCGAAGCCGACGAGCCAGGACGGCCAAAACCTTGTTCTGACCAGGGGGATTCTGTCGATCTGGCCTAGCGGCGGCAATAGCGCTACACCCTGCGGCCTTAGAAACGCCAAGGACCCTTATCATGCCCGCTTATCGCTCCCGCACCACCACTCATGGCCGCAACATGGCCGGCGCCCGTGGCTTGTGGCGTGCGACCGGGATGAAGGACGGCGACTTCGGCAAGCCGATCATCGCAGTCGCCAACAGTTTCACTCAGTTCGTGCCCGGCCATGTGCATCTGAAGGACCTGGGGCAGTTGGTCGCGCGGGAGATCGAGAGAGCGGGCGGCGTCGCCAAGGAGTTCAACACGATCGCGGTCGATGACGGTATCGCGATGGGGCATGACGGGATGCTGTACAGCCTGCCCTCGCGGGAGCTGATCGCCGACAGCGTCGAGTACATGGTCAACGCGCATTGTGCCGATGCGATGGTGTGTATCTCCAACTGCGACAAGATCACGCCGGGGATGCTGATGGCCTCGATGCGGCTGAACATCCCGGTGGTGTTCGTCTCCGGCGGCCCGATGGAGGCGGGCAAGGTGGTCCACAAGGGCAAGACGCGCGCCGTCGACCTGATCGATGCGATGATTTTCGCCGCCGACAGCTCAAATACCGATGAGGAAGTGGCGGTGATCGAGCGGTCCGCCTGCCCGACCTGCGGGTCGTGTTCGGGGATGTTCACGGCGAACTCGATGAATTGCCTGGTGGAGGCGCTGGGACTTGGCCTACCGGGCAACGGCACTGTGGTGGCGACTCATGCGGACCGGCGGGAGCTGTTCCTGGAGGCGGGCCGCAAGATCGTCGAGATCACCCGGCGGCATTATGAGACCGACGATGAGTCAGTGCTGCCGCGCAACATCGCGACGTTCACGGCGTTCGAGAACGCGATGACGCTGGACATCGCGATGGGCGGGTCGACGAATACGGTGCTGCACCTGCTGGCGGCGGCGCAGGAGGGCGAGGTGCCGTTCACCATGCTTGACATCGACCGGCTGTCTCGGCGGGTGCCAGTGCTGTGCAAGGTCGCGCCCTCGGTTCCTGATGTGCACGTGGAGGACGTTCATGCCGCGGGCGGGATCATGGCAATCCTGGGCGAACTGGACCGGGCAGGGCTGATCGATACGTCGGTGTCCACGGTGCACTCCGACACGTTGCTGGAGGCGTTGCAGCGTTGGGACATCCAGCGCACGGCCGATGATGCGGTGAAGACGTTCTACCGAGCGGCGCCGGGCGGGATTCCCACGACGGAGGCGTTCAGCCAGGCGCAGCGGTGGGATGCTCTGGACACGGACCGTGAGAAGGGGGTGATCCGGGACCTGGATCACGCGTTCTCGCGCGACGGCGGGCTGGCGGTGCTTTACGGGAACATTGCCGAGGAAGGCTGCATCGTGAAGACGGCGGGCGTTGATGCCTCCATCCTGACGTTCTCCGGTCCCGCGCGGGTATTCGAGAGCCAGGATGCGGCGGTGGAGGGCATTCTGGGCAAGACCGTGAAGCCGGGTGACATTGTGCTGGTGCGGTATGAAGGGCCACGGGGCGGGCCGGGGATGCAAGAGATGTTGTATCCGACGAGCTACCTGAAGTCGGTCGGTCTGGGGAAGCAGTGCGCCCTGGTAACGGACGGCCGTTTCTCAGGTGGATCGTCGGGACTGTCAATCGGGCACTGCTCGCCTGAAGCAGCCGAGGGTGGGACAATTGGGCTGGTCGAGGAAGGTGACATCATCGAGATCGACATCCCGAACAGGCGGATCAACCTGGCGGTTGCGGACGACGTGCTGGCGAACCGCCGGGCGACGATGGAGGCGAAAGGCGAAGCGGCATGGCAGCCGGCCCACCCGCGTAAGCGGCAGGTGACGACGGCGCTGAAGGCTTATGCTGCGATGGCGACGAGCGCGGCGCGGGGCGCTGTAAGGGACGTCTCGGCGGCGCGCCGGCGATAGGTCCTGGCGCGATGGGCGGCAGGCTATATACGCCTGCCGTTCCGTTCGGGTGTCCGTGCGCCTGTCGGTGCGGCGCTTAGCCAGGGGGTTGCGCGTAATAGACGGGGGGCTGCGGATAATAGCCGGGTGGCGGTGCGTAATATACCGGCGGTGGCGCGTAATATACCGGCGGCGGCACGTAGGCCTGTGATGCAATTATACCGCCGATGACGGCTGCTGCACCTAACCCGAGAAGCGGGAGGCCCCACCCTGGCCCGTGCTGGCCGCCACCGTGCCAGTCATCCCCGTGCCGGCCCTCACTGTGCCAGCCACCCCCACCGTGGCCGCCGTCACCGTGCCAACCTCCCCCATGCCAATCACGCGCGTAGGCCGTTGGGGCGAACAACAATCCGACCGCGACCGGGGCCACAGTCATAAGGGACCTGAAGTGCCGCATGGCATGAACTCCTTGAACCATCGCATGCCAAACTGGAAGTGGGCGATGGCGGGAATGCGGCAACACGAAGATCGTTGTGTGGTGGTTTGCGTATGGGAGTGATCGATCGCTTGGTCCGCTATTTGATTGTCACCGTGCGTTCGCCGGCGCGCCGGCAGGCCAGAGGTCCTTACGCCAATGGAGCCCGATAGCCGCAGTCAGCAGGAGGCCGGTCAGGCAATAGGCGGTAGCGGTTGTGGCATAGCCGAACGTCTCGATCAGCCAGCCGGCCGCCAGCAGGCCGATCGGCAGGCCGTAGACCGCGAGCATGCGCACGCCCATTATGCGGCCTCGGAACTGTACGCTGGCGCCATGCAGCAGCATCACTGCCATCGGTGTCATGCTGAGGCTTTGGGCGCAACCGGCGAACAGCAGCGTCAAGCGGCCGGTGTTGATGCCGGGAGCGAGGACGAAGCACAGCAACAGAAGATACCAGACCACGGCGTAGATCATCATCATCCGCGCAGGACGGATGGTTCGGCCGGCAAAGCTGATGGCGATGGAGCCAATCAGCGCGCCGCCGGCAAAGCTGGCAGTCAGCGAGCCGAGGCCAGTCTGACCGACGTGATAGATATTGCGGGCGACGTAGGGCAGCAGGCCGAGGGTCAGGGGGAAGGCGGTCATGTTGACGAGAAAGGCGAGCCACATGGCGGCAAGCGACTGGGGTGAGTCCCAGATGTAGGCAAGCCCCTCCTGCAGATCGCGCCAGAATGACATCCGCCGCATGGATGCGGCGGTGCGCGGTGCGCCGACGCCCAGGGTGAGCAGGAAGCCACCGCAATAGAACAGGCTGATTACGGTATAGGCGGGCGCCATGCCGAACCAGGCGAAGAGTCCGGCGCCGGCCAAAGCGCCGACGATGCGGGCGGAGTCAGAGGTTGTGCGGGCGACCCCCATCGCGGCCATAAGGCGGTCTCCGGGCATAGTCTCGGCGACCAGGGCATTACGCATCGCGAGGTCGGACGGGCGCACCATGCCGGATACGGATGCGACCAGGAACACGGCGAGAGGATCGAGCACGTGCAAGGCCGCAAGTGTAGTCGTCAGGGCCGCCATCATCGCGTAGGTGGCGCGCATCGTGGCCAGCACGTTGCGGTGGCCAAAACGGTCGCCGGCGAGGCCGAACATCGGCGCGATCAGCGTGCCGGCGTACTGCAGCGCGCCGTAGAGCGTCAGCAGCAGGACCGATCCGGTCTGCGTCAGGATGTACCAGCCAAGGATCAGGATCTCCATCTCGCTGGCCCAGCTGGTCAGTAGATCGGCCGGCCACTGGAACCGGAAGCTGCGGATTTCGAAAGGGGCAAGGATCGTTGGCCGGCTGTTGCGCCGGGGCCGTCTCATCGGAACGGCGTGTACATCAGACTGAGCCTGCGGAAGCGGCGCACGGAGCGGCGCACAGTATCGGGCCCGCGGCGAGCAGCAGGCGTTTCAGCATCGGACGTTTCCCGCTTCGTTGTGGGCGGCATAGTCGCCGATCGGGGGGCGGAAACCAAGCGGCTTGTCGAACCCGCCACCATCACGCGCCGTGGCGTTATCGCTTTATGGCAACAGCTGACGAGACTACCGAACCGGAGGCCCTGAGTGGGTCGCTTAAGCGCAATATCGGCATTCTGGCGGAGCACCGGCGCCAGCATGTTGCCCGCGCGAGTGCCCACGAGCGGGTTGCGAGCCGCATCACCGAATTCATCGGCAGCATGTGGTTCGTCTACCTGCATCTGCTGGGCTAGGGGTTCTGGATCGTCGCAAGCCTGGGGCTGGGGCCGGGCGTCGCGGCATTCGACGGGTCGTTCAATATCCTGTCGATGACCGCGTCGGTGGAAGCCATCTACCTGTCGACCTTCGTGCTGATCAGTCAGAACAACAATGCATCACTGACCGACGCGCGGGCCGATCTCGACCTGCACATAGCCTGCTGGCGGAGCATGAGCTGACCCGGCTGACCTAGGTGGTCACGGCGATCGCCGACCATCTGGAGGGCAGTCATGCCGCGATCGATATCGACGAGGTGAAAAAGCATATCGCGCCGGAGGCTGTGCTGGGTGAGCTGGACGCGCAGCGAAGGCAGTCTTGAGGCGCTCGCCTGTGCTGGAAACCTTATCCGGAATGGCGGAGAATGGGGGGATGACGAGTCCCTATCTTTTTCCTGCGTCCGAACATCCGCTTCTTGCCGCGAATGACCGGCTCAAAGTGCGGGAGGCGGTATCCAAGTTTGGCATCGCGCTGCGTTACCAGGAACGGGCGCCGGGTGGCCCGGAGTCGAACTGGTGCGAGACCGGGCATTCGATCTTCATCCTTTCCGGCCGGTTGCGCTATCGTTTCGACAGCCACAGCGTCGAAGCCGGGCCGGGCGATATGCTCCATATTCCGGCTGGGCCGGACCACCGGCACAAACCCTCGGTCCTGGGTGAGGAGACGGTCAAGTACGTCCTCACCGAGTTCGACTAAAACGATCGCCTGATCAACGGTTTGGTAACCTTTGCCCATCAGCATCGCGGGAAGGAGGTTTTCGGATCGAATGCTGTCGGTGGCGATGCAGAGCTGGTTTCGACGGACCTCGCCGGTTGCCAAGGCTGCGGTGGATATCCTTCAGGCGCGGCCGCTTGCCCCCCCGGCGGTCTCGCTCGGGCCCCCGCCGCCCGCGAATCCCTGGCCGAAAGAGCGGCTGACCGTTACCAACCACCTCTGGGGCACCGGCTACACAATGCCAGGCGGCGAGATCGAGACCCTGCGCCTGACGAAGCCGCTTGGCCTGTCATCGGCGTCGAGCCTGCTGCTTTTGGGCGTGGGTGGCGGCGGTCTAGCGGGCAGCATCGTGCGCAACTTCGGCGCCTGGGTTACCGGCCTGGAGGCAGAACCGGCCCTGGTGCATCAGGCGCAGGCGCTGATGAAGGCGGGCCAGCTTGCCACCAAGGCGAAAATCGAAACCTGGGACCCGGCGGACCCGCAGTTCGCGCCGCGCCAGCATCACCACTGCCTGGCGATCGAGCCGTTGCGCTGTGGCGGACATCCAGCGCCGATTTTGGACGGGTTGTCGAAGGCGCTGAAACTCGGCGGCCAACTGGTTATGACCGAACTGGTGGCCGTCAAGCCACTGACCGCCGATATGCCGTCCGCGGCGCGATGGGCGAAGCTTGAGCACCGCGATCTGTCAACAATGCAAACAGGCAATGCAATCACGCGCATGCTGAGCCGTGTCGGCTTCGATGTCCGCATCGTGGAGGACGTGTCGGATCGGCACATCCAGAATGCGATGATCGGCTGGAGGGTGGCGGTGCGCGAACTGGGCGAGGACAAGCCGCCGCCGCTGATCGCCGCTCAGCTGGTGGCGGAGGCCGAGATCTGGCTGTTGCGGGTGAAGCTGATGAAGGAGAACCGCCTGCGGATGGTCCGCTGGCATGCGATCAGCAGGACGCTCGCGCGGTAAGCGCCAGGCCGGACGGCAGCTTCAGCCCGGGCGGCCATCCACGTGGGGCTTGAGTATCGCATTCAGCACGGTGTGGACCGGAGTCTGCACGCCCAGCTGCTTGCCGAGGGCGACGACCTTGCCGGACAGCCAGGGCAGTTCGATGCGGTTGCCCTTGATCAGGTCGTGGGCCATGGACGCCATCATCGCCGGCGGCGCGGTCTCAACCATCCGGATGGTGCGATCTGCCGCGTCGTCCGGCAGGCTGATGCCGTAGGCGCGCCCCACCGCGGCGACCTCGTTCGACGCCTGATGGATCAGCGGCATGATATCGGGATCCTCGCGCAGCTTGCCCAGGGGGGTTCGCGTCGCGGCCGTGATCGCACTGTTGGTGGCAAGCAGGATGAACTTCAGCCACAGCTCCGTCTGGATATTCGGGCTATGCGTGGCGTCGAAGCCGGCCTTCTGGCACAGCGCCAGGAAGGCGTCACCGCGGGCGCTAAGGCCGCCGTCGAGCTCGCCGAAGATCAGCCGCATGAAGCTGCCGGTCTGGCGGATCACGCCGGGTTCGGCGATGGTCGCGCTGATCTGCGCAACGCCGCCCATCACGCCCTGCTTGCCGAGGACACCGACCAGTCGCTCTGGCGCGTCGATGCCGTTCTGGAACGTAATGACCGCGGTGGTGGGGCCGATCAGGGGACGGATTGCCTCACCGGCTGACTCGACGTCCCAGAGCTTGACACAGAACATGACGTAGTCCACGGGGCCGATGTCGGCTGGTGTTTCTGTTGCCTGGACCGGGCTTATCAGGGTTTCGCCGCGGTCGCCCTCGATCCGCAGGCCGTTCTGGCGCATGGCGGAAAGGTGCGCGCCGCGGGCGACGAAGGTGACGTCGGCACCGGTCGTTGCCAGAGCCGCGCCGAATGCACCGCCGACGCCGCCGGCACCAATCACCGCTATCCGCATATGGGGCACTCCAGATGATGAGAAATTTCGAGAAGAATGAGCCAAAAATATACGCGGCGCAAATGTGCCGCGGAGGAAGTTGATCAATCGCGTCCTGGATCGAGATCATGGTTGTGATGGCGTTGTGCGGCCGTTGGCGCGTGTCCATATCGCGCTGGGCGGCAGTAGTTGCCGCAACCGGTGCGTTAGGCTGCCACAGGGAGGGAGGGGCTCGTCGAAACCGAGCTTGATGGAAATGAAGAAGATCGAGGCTGTCATCAAACCGTTCAAACTCGATGAGGTGAAAGCCGCGCTACACGAGGTGGGGCTACAAGGTCTCACCGTGCTCGAGGCCCGCGGGTTCGGCCGGCAGAAGGGACACACGGAGGTCTATCGCGGCGCGGAATATGTCGTGGACTTCGTGCCGAAGATAAAGCTGGAGATCATCTGCGAGGACGCTGTCCTGGAGCGGGCGGTGGAAGCGATCATCAACACAGCTCGGACGGGTAGCATCGGCGACGGGAAGATCTTTGTGTCCTCGATCGAGGAGGTCATCCGCATTCGAACCGGGGAGCGCGGGGACGCCGCGATCTAGGTCCCCGTCCGCCGTTGTCCTCGACGGGATGAATGGGTGTCTGTGTCGGCAGCAGGAACGTGCGCGGCGTTGCGGTTGCGTGGGTTTATGCTGGTCGTTGGCGACGCGATCGGTTCTTCCCGCCTGGGCCGCGCGAGAAAAAATGGAACAAAGACCGTCGAATGGATGTCAGCTGCCGTCTTTTGTCCAGTTATTCTCCCAGAACGAATCCTTCCAGCTTGCAGCTTTGTTCTTCAACGTTCCGACGTCATGCATGAAGTCGGCGTGCGTCTGCAGCCCGCGCGGAGTGGAACTGTAGCGGATCAGCGCGGGGTTGCGGATCATCCGCTCGATCCAGTCCACGCCGTTCTTTTGCGGCTCCCGCGCTAGGTAGATCTGGGCGGCTTCTTGCGGATTAGCGTTGATCCAGTCCATCGCCGTCTCAAACGCCAGGGCGGTCGCGGCATATAATTTTGGGTTCGGATCGTGAAACCGGGCCGAGGCGTAGACAACGACGGCGGTGGACCCGGCCCCCAGGACGTCGTCGGATGTCATGACGAGATGGGCCTTGCCGGACTCGAGTTCCGCCACCGAGAACGGGATGATCGTTGAGTGGTTGCGAACCTCACTGAGGCCACCGAGGAGAGCGGCCATGCCGTCCGGGTTTGACATCGACACCGTCAGCGGGTCGAGCCGGAAGCGCTGGTCCCACCCCCACGCTTGCGCCGCGGCCATTTGCAGGGTGATTGCCTGGTCGGTGACCTTGATGGCGCTGACGGCGATCCTGTCTTTGTCGGTGAAGTCGCGGATGGAATGGATGGCGGGGTCGGTGCTGACGAGCATCATCGGTGAACTGCACAGCGGCGTGACGCTGCGGACCTTCTGGGCGCCTTTGGTTTTATCCCAAAGGGTCACGGCTGGTCCGAAGCCACCCATCGCCAGATCCGCGTCGCCGGCCAGCAGCATGTCGCTGCCAGCGGGTCCACTGGCAAGGCGGGTGAGCGTCACCTTGACCTCACCAAGTCCGGCGGCCGCGGCGTTGTCCTGGATCAGGTGGCGGTCGACGACGACGTAGCTGGGCAAATAGACGAGGCCGTAGGGCTGCGCGATGCGGACGGTGTCGGACTCGGCATGCGCGGGAAGCGGCGACAGCAGCAGAAGCAACGCAATTACGGCGGCCAGGCGCGCGAACATTATGTTTTCTCTCCCGTTACCAGGAGAGGCTAGCGCCGCGATGCTGCTGTCGCAATCGCGGCGCTAGGCTTGTGGCGGGATCAGAACGTTACGTAGTCCTTGATCTTCGCTTTCACGCCGGCATTGATGGAGGTGTGGGCGGTCCGCGCGTCGAAGTCGGCCCAGTCCTTGAAGGGCGCCTTCGCGCGTTCGGTCATGATGACCTTGGCGCGCGGCTTGCCGACCTGCGGAAGGGCGTCAAGTTGCGCCTCGGTCGCGGTGTTGATGTTGACCTTGGTGCCGGGCGGCAATGTGGTGGCGGTGGTCTTTGGGGCGGATTTTGGTGGCGCAGATTTGGCCGGCGCAGATGTCGCGGTGGTGGACGGCGCGGTTGTGGCGGGCGTTGCCGCTGTGGTTGTCGCAGGTCCGGTGTCCACGGCGGTAGCCTTCGGGTGTTTGGGCGTCTTTTTCTTGGGTGCCGCTGTCGTTGTAGCGGTGGCCGGCGGCGTGGTGGATGACGTTGCGGCTGACGGTGTGGTGGGCGCGGGTGGCGTGGTCGCGGTGGATTGGGCGAACGCGCCTCCGCCCGCCAGAGCCAACGCCAATAGGGCGGCAGTAAGGGTTTTCTTCAGCATCACCGTTATCCTTTTATGACGGGTCAGGAGCCGACCGCGTCGACCGTGCACTTCTTCACGAAACTGGTCTTTGCTGCGCCAGCAAGCTTCCTATCTTGCGCGGTGCCGGTGCATGTCGCGGCGGCGTCGGACTGGCACTTCTTCATAAAGCTGGTTTTTGCTGCGCCGGCCAATTTTTTATCGGATGCCTGTGACGTGCAGGTCGTTCCGGCTGCCCAGGCGTTGACCGCGGCCAGGCACAGTATCGCGGCAAGTAACATTGGCTTCATGGGAGTCCATTTCCTATCGTCGATAACTCAATCTGTGTAGAAAACGTTTATGCGATCCTGACTAGCCGATGCCAAAGCGGCTCTTGAGCAAGGCGGCTCCGGCGGTGAACAGGTCGGTGCTCTGCGTGGGAACTTCGCTGTTCGGGGTCAGCCCGTCGACCACGTGCGGCAGATGCTCCGCCACCAAATTGGCGATCTGATCCAGCGGCAGACCGGTGCGAGCAGCGAGTTGCTGCATGGTGTCGGAGCCAAGCACCTGATGGACGGTTTCGGCTGAGATCGGCAGGTTCTGGCCGGGCCCGACCCATGACCTCACGGCGTCGCCCATACCGGCAGCGTTGAATTTGTCGAGCAGCCCGTTCAAGCCGCCCTGGCCGGCCAGGATTTCCAGAATCGCGACAGGAGCGGTCGCTGTGCCGCTGCCGCCCGTAACGGCGCCGACAATTTGATCGAACAGGCCCATTTAGGCGCTCCTGTAAAGTTGTGGGGACAAGCGACATAACAACCTGTGATAGCAGGTCCGCTTGTGACGTGGCCGCACAGAGTTTCGGTCACCGTTCTGCATTGTCGCGTAACCAGTTTGCCAACGTCAGGCAAGGGTCAATTTTCTTCACAGCCCGCCACGGGGGGCTGGATGCAAAGCGTGCGATGAACTCCGGCGGCCACGATCCACGTCGATACGAATGGCCGTCCGGCGGGGCATCCAGGCGCGGGTGGACGCCTGGATGTCTGCGGCTAGATTACTCGGCCGCGGTGGCGAGTTTGGAGATGGCGACACCCTTGCCGACGCCCGCCCGCTCCTTGTATGGGGTGGTGTCGATGTCTTCGAGTTCGATCTCGCGCGCCAGGACCTTGCGCTTCCATTCCTGGTGTTCGGGCTCCTTGCCGACGAATTCCGGCATCACGTCCCTGGCGAACAGTTCCAGGCTTTCGCAGATATGTTCGTGGGTGTTCTTGCCGGCCTGATTGAGCAGGATGATCTGATCGACGTGCGACGTTTCGAACCGGCGAAGTTTGCGGCGTATTGTTTCGGGGGAGCCAATCAGGCCGCCTCTGAGCGCCTTGTCCGCCAGTTCCGGGTTGGCTTTCTTCCAGGCATTGTACTCGTCCCACAGGCTGACCGTTCCGGGGGCAGCACGCTCCCGGTTGCGGGCGCTGCTGTAGTAGGCGAGGGAGAACTGGAAGAAGGTGACGCCGTCGGCGCGCCGGCGGGCTTCCTCGTCGGTTTCGGCGCACATGAAGTAGCTGACCATCGCGATGTTGCAGTTGGACTGGTAATCGGTCAGTTTTTTTTGCCGCAGTACGAACGAATTGTAATAAGCGTGAACCCAGGCATTGGCCATTTCTGCTGAAAGGAACTGGAAGCCGAGCGCTCCGATACCGCAACGACCAGCCATTTCGATCGTTTCAAGCTGCGAACAGGCGACCCACAGCGGCGGGTGCGGCTTCTGGATCGGCTTCGGCAGCACGTTGCGCAACGGCTGCTTGAAGTAAGGGCCGTCATATTCCCACCCACCGTCCTTGAACATCGGCAGCACGCAGCGCACGCCGTCTTCCCACACCGCCTGCTTGTTCTCCATTTCCCGCCCGAACGGGGCGAGTTCGGTGATGCTGGCGCCTTCGCCCATGCCGAACTCGACGCGGCCGTTGCTGACGAGGTCCAGACAGGCGACTTTCTCGGCGACGCGGGCAGGGTGGTTGGTGGTCAGCTGGATAATGCCGTGGCCGAGGCGAATGTTCTTCGTCCGCTGGCTCGCGGCGGCGAGGAAGACTTCGGGCTGCGGCGAATGAGAGTATTCCTCCAGGAAGTGGTGCTCGACTTCCCAGGCGTAATGATAGCCGAGCTTGTCGGCGAGTTCGACCTGTGTGAGGGCGTTTTGGTAAAGCTTGTGGTCAGTGTCTGCTTCCCATGGCCGAGGGGACTGCAACTCATAAAAGAGTCCGAATTTCATGGCTTGTCTCCGCCGTTTCCTACTGGCGAGTATTCTACGGCCATGGGTGGGGTGGTGTCGATAGAGGGGCGCTGCTGGCCAAATGCCATCGCGCCGGTAAGCTGGGCGGCGGGAGGAAACAGATCATGCAACCTGGTAAACGTCTGTTGGATAAAGTGGCGATCGTCACCGGGGGCGCATCCGGTATCGGCGCCGAGACCGCTCGGCAATTCGCGCTGCACGGCGCGTCGGTGGTGCTGTGCGATGTGCAGGATGAGCTTGGGCGTGGGGTGGCGCAGGGAGATCACTGACGCGGGCGGCGTCGCCGAATACCGGACGCTGGATGTCTGCAGTGAGGATCAGGGGATCGCGCTGGTTGCGGACACCGAACGACGTCACGGCAAGGTCAACATCCTGGGGAGCATCGCCGGCATTTCGGGGCGCCCCGCCGGCGTTTCGGTCTCGCCCGGCGTCAGAACCGGCGTCGAACTGAAGGACCAGACGCTGGAGGTCTGGAACCGGATCATGGAAGTGAACGCGACCGGCGTCTTCCTCGGCACCAAGAGTGTGATCCCGGCGATGCAACGAGCCGGCGGTGGATGGATCGTCAATATCTCCTCGATTTGCGGCATTGTCGGATCGTTCGCCAACGCGGCGTATCACGCGTCGAAGGGGGCGGTGCGGATCTTCTCCAAATCGGCGGCGATCCAGTACGCGAAGGACCAGATCCGGGTGAATTCTGTCCACCCCGGTTTCGTCGACACGCCCATGGCTCGGCCCGGGCTGCTGGGCAACGAAAGCGGCAAGGCGCGGATGGATGCAACGCCGCTGGGTCGCTTCGGCAAGCCGATCGATATCGCGTTGGGGTGTCTATATCTGGCATCCGACGAGTTGTCCTGGGTGACCGGGACGGAGCTGGTGATCCACGGTGGGCTGGTGGCGAACTGAGGTGTGCGGTTGTTGCGCGTGATGGGGGTCCGGAGTACTTCCCACTGGTAAGTTCCCTGCCTGATCCAATGAGGAAACGATGACTGACATCCCCTTGCGGCCCGAACTGTTCGGCGCTGATGCGATTGCGCCGGACATCGCAAAGCTGAACGAATTACTCGTTGAACTGATGACGCCGCTACCGAACTGGTGGAATGTCGGCGCTCAGGTCGCGCGGGATGCGGCATTGCAGGGGCGCGGGCCGTTCCCGCCGGCGGTCCGCTCGGCCAGGGCCCGGGTCAAGACCATCATCGGGCGGGACGGCAATGAAATCCCGTTGCGAATCATCGCGCCGGATCAGCCGAAGGGGGTGTATCTGCATATCCATGGCGGCGGCTGGGTGCTGGGTTCGTCGGAGTTGCAGGACCAGAAACTGGAGCAGATTGCCGATACGACGGGCCTAGCGGCGGTCAGCGTTGAATACCGGCTGGCGCCGGAAAACCCCTATCCAGCCGGTCCGGATGACTGCGAGTCCGCAGCGGCGTGGCTGGTCAAGAACGCCAAGGCGGAGTTCGGGTCCGACGTGCTCACGATCGGCGGCGAGTTGGCGGGCGGCCATTTGTCCGCCGTGACCATCTTACGGATGCGCGACCGCTACAGCTACACGGGCTTCCGCGGCGCCAACCTAGTTTATGGTGTGTTTGATCTTGGGATGACGCCGAGCCAGAAGGCGTTTGGGAACCGTCGGCTGGTCCTGCGCACGATCGATATGCAGCAGTTCTACAACGCGTTCCTGCCGACCGTCACTGACCGGCGGACTGCCGATATTTCGCCGCTTTACGCCGACCTAAAAGGGTTATGTCCCGCGCTTTTCAGTGTCGGCACGTGCGATGCGCTGCTGGACGACACGCTGTTCATGTACGCGCGGTGGATCGCGGCGGGGAACCCGGCGGAGCTGGCCGTCTACCCTGGCGGTGCGCACGGGTTTACCTTGTTTCCCAACCGGTTGGCGGATGAATTTGCGGCGCGGTCTCAGAAGTTCCTGCGGGAGGTGACGGGGTAGGTCTGCCGCTACTGTTCGATGTCGCGCAGGCGGCCTACCGGCGTTTGCAGGAACACGGCGTAGCCGTAAACAGTTTCGTCTTCCTGGTTCCAGCAGACGTAGCCCCGGCAGTCGTGGGGGCGCGCCTCATAGACGCCGCACATGTGGTTTTCGGTGAGAAACTGGCAGGTCTTGTAGCCCTCCTTGATGCGTTTCTCGCCGGCCTTGGTGACCTCGACGATGTGACGCTTCTCGAAGTCAGGCACGCTGATCTTCAGGTGCCTGGCAAGGCGGCGGATGTCATCGCGGCTGACCCGCACATATCCGGCCATGCGACAACACAGCGCCGGGCATTTCAGACAGTCGAGACGCTCGTGGGAGACTATGGGGCCTCCGCAAAGGCGTCCGAAGGTATATCAGAATTGGCGTCCTCCGTGAGGTCCTGGGTCTTGAAGTCGGCTGGGACGATGATCTCCAGAACCTCGCAGTCGGGGGAGTATTCCAGCACGGTATGGGCGAGGCCGCTGGGCTGCAGCCAGCAGCTGCCGGTGGACATCATCTGCGAGCCGTAGCCTTCGAACTCATTCTTGATCCAGCCTTTCAGCACATAGACCAATTGCAGGTCGACGCTGTGGGTGTGGCGCTTGCGGACCTCGTCGGTGGTGGGCGGGATGAAGCGGATGACGTGCGCCTGGCAGAGCCCGGCGGTGGCGGCGGCGATGCCGAGGTCGCGATAGCGGGCATAGGGGCGCAGGCCGTCGGTCTTAAAGTCGGCCTCATGCAGATGGCTGGCGGTGAAGGTCTGCGGCGGGCGAGCGGTGGCGGCTGGCGCGGCGGGCTTTGCGACGGGGACGGCGCGCGGTCGTTTAACCGAGACGACAACACGGGTTCGCCGGATCGGCGGCAGGGCGGCTTTGGTGGCGCCGCGACGAGCAGCGGCCTGTTTGACCGAGACGGTTCGGGCGGGTGGTTTCTTCGCGGATGACTTCAGGACGGGCGCCGATTTCTTTGCTGTGGCCTTGGCTGGCGTCTTGCGTGCCGGCGCCATTTTTGCCGGGGCTTTCTTGGACGGCGCTTTCATCGCCGGGGCCTTTTGCATGGACGATGTTTTTTGCGCAGCCTTTGGTGGCGCGGTCTTTTTGGGGGCGGCCTTCTTTGTCGGCGCCTTGGCTGCCGCTGCCTTTTTCGCGGCGGCCTTCTTCGCCGCGGCCTTCAGAGCGGGTGATTTTCCAGCAGCGGCCTTCTTTTTCGGTGGGGCGCTTGGCGGTGCGGCTGCCTTTTTCTTCTTGGCTGGCAGGGTGCTGGCTTTGGCCATAACGTCATCCTCACGTTCGCGAATGATGCAGTATCGGCGCGACCGCCCGCGCCTTTCAAGTGCTTGCACGCGAAACCTGCGATGATGCTGCGACGCCTGGGCTGGCGATTCGCCCTAGATCTGGAGTTGTTTGGCGAGGCGATGGAGCCCGAACACCGCTGCCACGGCGATCGTTGCCCACATGGCATTGCGGTGCCGGCTGGTGAATACTTCCCAGCTATGATCGCGGGCCTGCTGATCGAAACGGCCATGCGCACGGTAGTCGCCCGGCACTGGCTGGAACAGGTTGTTGGATGCCTCAAGGGGCACGAGTTGCGAACCAAGCTGGCCGCTGTAGCCTGCGCTGGCGAGGTAGCGATCGATCAGGCCGGGAGCAATCCGATTGGCCAGGATGGCCTTGACCGTTGGAAAGCCGATCCAGGTTTGCCGCCGAGGATGGATCGCCGCCTGATAGATCGCCCGCGCCGGGATTTCCGGCTGAAACACCGGCGGGACCGGTTGGGCGGCATGTCCTGTCTTGTTCAGCGCCCAATTGAACTGCGGCGTATTGACCGCCGGCAGATCTACCATGCTGACGGTGATGTCCAGCTTGTCGTGCAGCAGCTCGGACCGCAATGAATTGGTGAAACCGCGGATCGCGAACTTTGCCCCGCAGTAGACAGACTGCAGCGGCACCGACCGGTAGGCGAGCGCCGATCCGACATTGATGATCCCGCCGCGATTGCGCGGCCGCATCCGCCGCAGGGCCGCCATCATGCCGTGTACCTGGCCGAGGTAGGTGACCGCGGTGGCGCGTTGCACCTCCGCGGCGGTCAGGTCCGCGACAGGCGCGAATACCGTGGCCATCGCGACGTTGACCCAGACATCGATCGGACCGAGCTCGGTCTCGGTGCGGGTTGCCGCCGCCTCAACGGCTTCGGCGTCGGCCACGTCCGTGGGGATCGGCAGCGCGCGGACGCCATGGCCGCGGGCCTCGGCCGCCGCACTGTCCAGTCGGTCCGGGTCGCGTGACAGCAAGGCGACATCCCATCCGTTGCGGGCAAACTCCCGCACGGTCGCGCGGCCCACGCCGGCGCCCGCCCCGGTGATGACGGCGATCTTCGACATCCGCCCGTATCCTCTCCTGATGCGGATGATGAACGCAGTTTTCGGGGTGGCGTTGCCGGCGCGTCAGACCGCTCCGGCAAAGCTGATCGCCGAAGGGCTGCCGACGCTGACCCGAAGGCCGGTCGGCGTCATCCGGCCACCGGCTTCGGCGATCCGGAAGATGTTGATCACATCGCTGTCCTGGGCCGCGACATAGGCGGTGCGCTTGTCAGGACCGAGCGCGAAGAAGCGCGGCCGGGCGCCTCCGGCGGGGACATAGCCGGTATAGGTCAGCAGGCCCGTGGCATAGTCGATGCTGAACTGGGCGACGCTGTCCTGGCCTCGGTTTGACACATAAAGCCACCGGCCACAGGGCGAGGCGACGATCTCGGCCGTAGTGTTGTGACCGTCGAAGCCGTTCGGAATGGTCGAGACCACCTGCTTCTGCGTCGCCCGACCGGTTGATGGAGTCCAGTCGAACACCGACACGGTCGAATTGAGTTCATTGTTGACGTAGAGGACCGGCAGGGTCGGATGGAATGTGGTGTGGCGGGGGGCGGCGCCGGGGGCGGAGGTGACCGAGCCCTGTTCGTTGGGCGTCAGGACGCCGTCCTGAAAGCGGAAGATGAAGGTCCGGTCGAAACCCTTGTCGGGCACGATGACGAACTGGCCGCTGGGGTCGAAGATGACGGCGTGGGGATGCGAGGACGATTGCTGCTTCGGGTCCGGCCCCGGCGTGCCCTCCAGCGTTATGATCTGGCTGGGCGGCTGCAATCCGCCATCGGTTCCGATGGGCATCACCGCGACGGCGCCGCTGCCGTAATTGGCCACCACAAGATAGCGTTCGGCACGATCCAGCGCCGAATTGACCGGGTTGTTGCCCTGGCAGTCAACCTGGTTGATCAACGTCAGCTTGCCCGACACCCGGTCGATGGCGAACGCGCTGACCAGATTCCGCCCGCCATGCACGCAATACAGCCGCGACTTCGCTCGGTTCAGCGTAAACAGCGCGGGGTTTTCCAGCCCTTCGACTAGCTGGATGCGAACCCAGCCACCATTGCGATGGATGTTGTAGACGCTGATGCCGTGGCCGCGTCCGTCGCGGTCCGGCGTGGTGTAGCCACCGACATAGGCGAACATATTTCCCCCCGTTTTCCGTCAGACTTTGATGTCAGGCCGCGTCGGCCTGATCCAATATGAATTGCGCCAGCGCGGGGCTGTCTGTCACGGGGCCGAAATTGAGAACAGGCTGTCCGGCGGCGCCGCGCGCGCGTTGTTCGGAGGCGATGGCGGCGGGGACGTCGTCACAGACATGGCCTCCCTCGCCGGCGAAAAAGCCGACAATGGCGGTCGGATGGGTACGCAAGCCGCGCAGGGCGTCGGCGAGGAACGGAGGTTCCTCCAGGCAGGCGGCCTGGACCGCGGCAAAGTTGCTGGAAGCGGCGACGGTGGCGGTGTGGCGGTGAAGCGCCAGGGCCCGTCCGGGCGAGCGCGCTGACCCATGGCCGACGACAAGAAGGGCGGTCCGGTTCGGGTCAAGGCCGGTGGCTGCGCAGCCTTGTGACGCGCAGCCGGCGATCAGTCCGGCAATCCCGTCGTGCAGGCCGATCGGCGGACAGAGAACGATGCCCTCGGTGCGGCTCAAGGCTCTCGGGATGGCGACACGGCAGAAGTAGCCGTCTTCCATGAAGAACGGCACGACCCGGATGTGCGAGGCGGTAAGGGAGGCGAGTGCCTCCGCCACGGAGGGGATGCCGTTGAGCGCGCCAAACGCGAGAGGGCGTTTGGGGTGGGCCGTGGCTATCCGGGTGAGGTGGGCCGCGGGGATGCGTCCGGCATCGGGGTATCGGACTGAACCGTGGGCGACGAGGAGGATGGCATCCATGGTGCGCATTTTAGGTTGCAATACCGGCGTGGTCGCGTCGTCTGTGTTGTCGAGGGGCATTACAAGGTCGTCGGCACCGCCGTGGGCAACACGATGTTGGATCGGGACGCATGATGCAATGGCGCCTGGTCAGGGTCGGCACGGCTGTATTGTTGACACCTGCCCTGGCAGGTTTGCCCCGAGCGCCAATCTGGCGCAGATACGCTCGTAAAGCCTGGGCATCAGGAAGCGACAAGGAGTTGGATATGGCTGAAGACCTGCCGCCGCGGGAGGCAATGGAGTTCGACGTGGTGATCGTGGGGGGCGGACCGGCCGGCCTGTCAGCTGCGATTCGCCTGAAACAGCTCTCGCCGGACATGGCGGTTTGCCTAGTGGAGAAGGGTGGCGAGATCGGTGCCCATACGCTGTCGGGCGCAGGTACCTGGAACCTCGGGCGCTGAACGAATTGATTCCTGACTGGAAGGAGAAGGGGGCGCCGCTGGACACGCCGGCGGGCGAGGACCGGTTCCTGTTCCTGACGGAGACCAAGTCGTACAAGCTACCGACGCCTCCGCAGATGCACAATCACGGCAACTACATTGTCTCGCTCGGCAATGTCGTGCGCTGGCTGGGTCAGCAGGCCGAGGCGCTGGGTGTCGAGATCTACCCCGGGTTCGCGGCCTCGGAACTGCTGGAGGAAGACGGCCGCATCATCGGCATCGCGACCGGCGACATGGGTGTCGGCAAGGATGGCGAGCCGACCGGCAATTTCCAGCGTGGGATGGAGTTACGGGCTAAATATACGCTGTTTGCCGAGGGGTGCCGGGGGTCGTTGTCCAAGCAGTTGATGAGCCGGTACAAGCTGCGCGACGGCCGCGACCCACAGACTTATGCGATTGGCATCAAAGAACTATGGGAAATCCCGGCGGCGAACCACAAGCCGGGCTTGGTCGAGCATGCGCTGGGATGGCCGCTGGATACAGCGACCTATGGTGGTTCATTCCTTTATCATTTCGGTGAGAACCTGGTCGCGTACGGGTTTGTCATTGGGCTGGATTACAGCAATCCCTGGCTGTCGCCGTTCGATGAGATGCAGCGCTTCAAGACTTACCCCGATGTCCGCAAGCATTTTGAAGGCGGACGCCGGATCTCCTACGGTGCCAGGGCGCTGATCGAGGGGGGTATCCAATCGCTGCCGAAGCTGACGTTCCCGGGTGGGCTGCTGATCGGCGATGCGGCGGGGTTCCTGAATGTGCCGAAGATCAAGGGGACGCACACGGCGATGAAATCCGGCATGCTGGCAGCCGAGACGGTGGCCGAGGCATTGGCCGGCGACGGACCGGCGGAGCTGACAGGGTTCACCGACCGGGTGAAGAACAGCTGGGTCTGGGAAGAACTACAAAGCGTGCGAAATGTTCGGCCGGCGTTCGCGAAGTGGGGACGCTGGGGCGGACTGGCCTACAGCGGCATCGATACCTACCTGTTCCGCGGCAAGGCGCCGTGGACGCTGCATCATCCGCATCCGGACAACGAGACCTTGGTCGAGGCTGGACGGGCAACGCAGATCGCTTATCCGAAGCCTGACGGTATACTGACGTTCGACCGGCTGTCCTCGGTGTTCATCAGTAACACGAACCATGAAGAAAATCAGCCGGCGCACCTGACGTTGCTCGATCCGGCGAAGGCGATCACCGTCAACTGGAACAAGTATCGCAGCCCGGAGGTCAGGTATTGTCCAGCCGGCGTCTACGAGATCATCGGAGCGGACGAAGGGGCGCCGAAGCTGCAAATCAGCGCACAGAACTGCGTGCACTGCAAAACCTGCGATATCAAGGATCCGGACCAGAACATCAACTGGGTCGTACCGGAGGGGGGCGGCGGCCCCAACTATCCGGGCGGAATGTAAACCCCGGCGGGGCACGATGACGTAACGCACTGTAAGAGACGGTTAATCTTCCCGTTTTGTCATGCGGATTTGCCGCAAGGTGAATGACAGACCATAGCGACACTGATAGTGTGAGCAGATGCAACATATCCGCGGCGCCGGCCGAGCGTTTTTTCTTTGTCTATCCCTGTTGTCAGCCTGTGCGGCATCGGACCCCTCATCGGGTGGGTCGGAGGACAACGTCCAGAGCGGGGTTTTTGGGAATTACCTGGCTGGCCGGTTTGCACTGTCAGAAGGCGATACGGCGACCGCCGCGACAGACCTGCTGAAGGCTGAGGCGCAACGGCCCAATGACCCGGAACTGACCGAGGAAGCGTTCATCGCCACCCTTTCGGCGGGCCGGCCCGAAGCCATCAAGCTGGCGAAGCAATTGCCCGATAGTCAGGTCGCGCAACTTGTGCTGGCGGATGTCGATATCAAGGCCGGCCGCTGGTCGGCGGCGGAGCAGCGGTTCCGTCAGATGCCGCGTCAGGGCGTGACGCAATTTCTCCAGCCTCTGCTGGTCGCCTGGGCGCAGCTGGGCGACGGGCGGGTCAACTCGGCGCTGTCAACGCTGCGGCCTTATGTGGATAATCCGCGCTTCCGCGGTATTTTCGCGCTCAATGCGGCGATGATCGCCGATCTCGGTAACCGTCCGGATGAGGCCGGGCGGCTTTATCATATTCTGGAAACGGAGATGGGGGAGCCGAACCTGCGGCTGGCGCAGATCGTCGCAAGCTGGCAGGCGCGCAATGGCCAACCGGCCGATGCCGCGAAGATACTCGCGAGCCTGCCTGGGGTTGCGCCCGATCTTGGGATTGCCCTGCCGGCACTGCTGGCAAATGTCACCAAGCGCGTGGTCCCGCATCCGATCGATGGTGTCGCGGAGGCGTATTTCACGTTCGCGGGATTGCTGCGCGCGCAGGATGCCAACGATTTTTCGCTGATCATGTTACGGCTGGCGCTTGAACTACGGCCGGACTTAGCGGCGGCACGATTGCTCGCGGCCGATATCCTGGTGAACGAGCAGCATCCGCAGGTGGCGCTGCGGATGCTGAACGAAGTGCCACCGAGCGATCCGATTTATGCAGTTGTGCAATTGCGCCGCGCGACGATCGTCGATCGGCTGGGCAAGTCGGACGACGCGATGCACGACCTGGACCGCCTGTCGCGTGACTATCCGTCCAGCCCTTTGCCGGATGCGCAACGGGGCGACATCCTGCGGATGAAAATGCGCTTCCCGGAGGCAGTTACCGCCTACGACAAAGCGATCGGACGTATCGAGACGCCCTCGCCCTCCGACTGGCTGCTGTTCTACGACCGTGGTGTTGCCGAAGAGCAGTCGCATGAGTGGCAGAAGGCCGAGGCGGACTTCAATCATGCGCTGGAACTGTCGCCTGATCAGCCGTTCGTGCTGAACTACCTGGGTTACTCGTGGGCTGATATGGGGCACCACCTCGATCAGGCCAAGAAGATGATCCAACGCGCGGCCGAGGAGCGGCCGAATGACGGCGCGATCACCGACAGCCTGGGTTGGGTGCAGTTCCGCGACGGCAACGTGAAGGAAGCGGTCAAGACTTTGGAGCGGGCGGTGGAGATGGAGCCCGAGGATTCGACGATCAACGCGCATCTGGGCGATGCGTACTGGGCGGCCGGTCGCAAGGTGGAGGCAGCGTATCAATGGCGTCGGGCGCTGACGTTGAATCCTACGCCAGATGACGCGGCGAAGCTGGAGGCGAAGTTGAACACCGGTCACGTGGGGCCAGTACCTGAGCACTCAGTAAGCTGGGTGTCCGGCTGTGACGCTGACGGCGTTCGCGCCGGCCAAGATCAATCTGTATCTGCATGTCGTCGGCCGCCGGGCTGACGGGTACCATCTGCTCGACAGCATCGCGATTTTCGCTGGCATCGGTGACCGGCTGAGCGCCGAACCTGACGCCGGGCTGTCACTGACGGTTACCGGGCCGTTCGCGGCGGGACTGGATGCCGAAGCTGATAATCTCGTGCTCCGGGCGGCCAGGACGCTTGCCACGGAGGCCGGCGTAACGCCGAGTGGGCGGATTTTGCTGGAGAAGAACGTTCCGGTTGCGTCGGGGATTGGAGGTGGGTCGGCGGATGCGGCGGCGGCGTTGCGGCTGCTTTGCCGGCTTTGGAAGCTGGATCCGAGACGGATAAGCCTGGCCGAGGTTGCCGGGGCACTTGGGGCGGATGTGCCGGTTTGCCTTGCGTCCAAACCGATGAGGATGAGCGGAATTGGGGAGGTGCTCTCGCCGGCGCCGGTCTTGCCGGATTTCGGGATTGTTTTGATAAATCCTGGCGTAGCGGTCTCAACTCCGGCGGTGTTCCGCGCTCGGACTGGCGGATTTTCCGCGCCGGCAGTGTTGCCGGATGGTCGGGGGCTGATCGCTGCGCTACGCGACTTGCGGAACGATCTGGAGGTGCCCGCGCTGGAGCTGGCGCCGGCTATCGGTGATGTCTTGCGGTCGCTGGCTGCCGATCCGGCCTGCCTGTTGGCGCGGATGAGCGGGTCGGGTGCAACGTGCTTTGGATTGTACGAAACGGCGGACGTCGCAAAGGCGGCCGCTTCGGTCCTGGCGCGTGATGGTTGGTGGGCCTGGGGTGGTCCGCTGTGGAACTGTGCCAATCCAGTCACGGTAGAAATTTAACATTGGCGGGACGAAACGTCTCCGTCGCGTGGCGGTTGACGACATAGGGTCGGTATCATCTCGATCCGAGGGCCAATGTCCAGGTCAACGCCGGGACGCTGGACTCCAGGCCGGCTGCGTGACACAACTCGGGGCAGGGAGGAACTGCCATGCCATTCTACGAAAAGGGCGACGTCCGCATTCACTACGAGGAGGCTGGATCGGGCTTCCCAATGTTGATCATTCCCGGTGGCGGGTTGAATTCGACCATCCCCTTCGTCACGGAGAAGGGGCCATTCAACGCGCTGGAGGCGTTCAAGGACGAATACCGATGCATCACGATGGACTTACGCAATGCCAATGGCGGCGAGTCCTCGGGGCCGCTGGAGATTGATAGGCCCTGGGATGCCTACACGGATGACCAGCTTGGGCTGATGGATCATCTGGGGTGCAAGACTTTCCTGGTGATGGGGTTCTGTATTGGTGGGCCGTTCATCTGGAATCTGTTGCGGCGGGCGCCGACCCGGGTGGTCGCGGCCGTGCTGGCGCAGCCAAGCGGGGCGCGGCCCGAGATGCCGGATTTGTTCTACAACAACAACATGACGGGATGGGGGCCGCCGTTGTGTGAGCGCCGGCCGGACATCAACATGGATCAGGTCGAGCGGTTCTTGCGGAAAATGTACGGCAGTAACGACTTTGTGTTTACCGTGACTCGGGACTTCGTACGCGCCTGCACAACACCCGTCCTGGTGCTGCCGGACGATGTGCCGGCGCATCCGTACGCGGTGGCGATGGAAAGCGCGATGCTGGCGCCCAACTCTCAGGTTACGCTGTATCCGTGGAAGGATATTCCGGCGCGAATTCCGCTGGCGCTGCGGCATGTCCGGTCATTTCTGCGGGAGAACACGCCGGCGGCTAAGAACCGTTGGGATGGCGCACCGCTCTGAGCGGGGATACGAACCATTGTCGATCCGGTGCAACCGGGGATGGAAGTCAGGAGCCCGCGCAGGGGAATCGCATATGACCTTTTCCGCCTGATTCGGGCTTGCGGCGCGGCCCTGGAATGGATTCCAAGCCTGGAATCAACTCAGGGGTCGCGACATGGAAGATTTCATCGCGTGTTTCTCGGACGTCACGGACCCGCGGCAGGACAACACCAGGCACGATCTGTTCGAAGTGCTGATCATCGCGCTCTGTACGATGTTGTGCGGCGGCGAGGATTGCTCGGACATGGAGGCGTTTGGCCGGGCCAAGGAGCCCTATCTGCGCCAGTTTCTGCGCATGAAGCACGGCGCGCCCAGCCACGATACCTTCAGCCGGGTGTTCCGCCTGCTCGATCCGCAGCCGTTCCAGGCCTGCTTCACCCGCTTCATGCAACGCTTCGCCGAAGGGCTGCCGGGCGTGATCGCGGTGGATGGCAAGACCATGCGCGGCTCGCTCGACCGCGCGGCGGGCAAGTCGCCGCTGCACATGGTGCACGCCTGGGCGGTCGATCAAAGACTGTTGCTGGGGCAGATCGCCACGGACGAGAAATCCAACGAGATCACGGCAGTGCCCAAGCTGCTGGCGATGTTGTCGTTGAAAGGCTGCATTGTGACCGCGGACGCAATGAGCTGCCAACGCGCGATCTGCGCGCAGATCGTCGGGCAGGGCGGTGATTACGTGATCGCCCTGAAGGGCAATCAAGGCACGCTGCATGAGGACGTGGCGCTGTTTCTGGAAGACCCGGACCGCCCGATCGAACCGCGTCATACCACGGTGGACAATGACCACGGCCGCCTTGAAACTCGAACCGGCGAAGTCTGCCAGCACATCGACTGGCTGCGGGACCGCCATGCCTGGCCGGGCCTGGGGGCGATCGGCAAGATGATCCGCCGCCGCGAGACGCGCGGCAAAACGACGACGGAAACCACGTATTATCTGTTGAGCACGCCGCTTTCCGCCGAACGGTTCACCGAAGTGGCCCGCGCCCACTGGGGCGTCGAGAACGGGCTGCACTGGGTGCTGGACGTGACGATGAATGAGGACAAGGCACGCCACCGTAAGGACAATGGCCCGGAGAATATCGCCCTGCTCCGACGGCTGGCACTCAATCTGGCCAAGCTGGAGGGATCAAAAGGATCGATGAAAGGCAAACTCAAGAGTGCCGGGTGGAACGACGCCTTCCTCACCAGGCTTCTCCAGCAATTTAGCAAATATCATATGCAATAGCCCTGGGAGCCCGCGCCCTGGCGGTTGCCAAGGTCATGCCCAACGTGTCTAATGGCAACGCCAATGCATCGCCAATCGAGACCGGTGGCCGGCGCGCCGAGATGACCGTGACTGGTGATCAGTTGAAACTTCGCGCGTGTGCGGAGCATTCGACGGGTGACGGCCGTATCGGGATCCTTAGTTAACTGCAGCATTGCGTCGGCTGGCGCTCAAGTTCACAGCCAGAGGCGATAAACTACTTCGCCCTCAAGGTCGATGCCCATCCGCTGCCATCCTTTGGATCGATAGAAGCCTTCAGACTTTGTGCCAGGGCCGGTCGTAAGAAATGCCTGGCGGTGACCGGCTTCGCGCAGCCGGAGCATTGCGCCCTCCAGCAGGGCTGTGCCGTGGCCGCATCCTTGTGCCTCGTCGATGACGAACAGGGCCCAGACATAGCCCGTCTGATGGTTCACGCAGGTGAAGCCCTGGACGCCCGTATCGTCCACGGACACAAGGAAAATCGCGGCGTCCATGTACCAGTGAACCTCGGCGTCGGCGACGCGTGCCGGGTTCGTCAGACGATTCTCCACCGTTCCTTGCCGCACCACTCGGATACGCGGAAGGTCCGCTCGCACGGCCTGACGGATGCGCGGTTTGCTCATCCGCGGGCCTTATCATGCACCAGCGCTACTTGCAGGGCAAAGCGCTCCGCGAGGCGTTCGTGCGGGTCGCAGACCGCAGCTAGGCTGGTGGCAGGTTCGCCCGGGTTCCCTCGCCTCGGCGATGTGGCATCATCGTATTCTGGAAGAACGGAGGCTCTGTCATGCCCGGTGCGCTCGATCATCTTTTGGTCCTTGACCTGACCAGCCATCTGTCAGGCCCTTACTGCGCCATGATGCTGGCGGACCATGGGGCAGAGGTCATTAAGGTGGAGCCGCCGGATGGGGATTCGGCGCGCCGGATGCCACCGTTCGTCAACGGCGAGAGCGCTCCATTCATGACATGGAACCGCAACAAGCGGTCGGTGGTGATGGACCTGAAGAAGCCCGCCGACAAACACGCGCTGCTGGCCCTGGTTGAACAGGCCGATGTGCTGGTGGAGAATTACCGGCCGGGTGTGCTGGATCGTCTGGGCCTGGGGTGGGACGTGCTGCATGCCCGTAACCCCCGGCTGATCCTGGCGTCGATCTCCGGGTTCGGGCAGACCGGTCCGTATGCCTCGCGTGGTGGGTTCGATCTGATCACGCAGGCGATGTCCGGGCTGATGAGCACGAACGGGCCAGCCGACGGGCCACCGCACCGGTTGCCGATCGCGATTTCCGACGTCACCGCTGGCATGTTCCTGGCGTTCGGCGTGCTGGCGGCAATCGAGGCGCGGCATCGTACCGGGCAGGGGCAGCGGGTGGAGACGTCGCTGCTGGAGGCCGCGACCTCCTTGGCGGTATATGAGTCGGCGCATTATTTCGCAACTGGCACGCGCCCCGAACGGATCGGCCAGGCGCACCGGGGAAGCTCGCCGTATCAGTGCTTCCAAACGGCGGACGGCTACATCACGTTTGGCGCCTCGCAGCAGAAGTTCTTTGTCGATCTGTGCGCGCTGGTGGGGATGCCGGAACTGGTGTCCGATCCCCGGTTCGCCAGCAACGCGGACCGGGTCAGGCACAACGATGTGCTGGTGGCGATGCTGGCGGAGAAAGTGCGGGAGCAGCCCTCGGCGCATTGGCTGGCGGGGCTCGAGAAAGCAGGCATCCCGGCTGGTCCGGTGCTGCATTACGATGAGGTCTACACCGATCCTCAGATATTGGCCCGTGACATGGTGGTGGAGACCGATCATCCGGTAACGGGCAAGTTCCGGACAATGGGCGTAACGGTAAAGCTGTCCGATACGCCGGGGTCGGTGCGCCGAGCGGCACCGAGGTTGGGCGAGCATACCGCGGACGTGCTGAACGAAAGAAAGGCCGCTGAATAATGCCGACGATGGTGGAAAAGGGGCAACGATTCCAGGCGCTGCACCAGGCGCGGGACACGTTTGTGATTGCCAACGCCTGGGATGCCGGGTCGGCGCGGATTTTGACGGCGCTGGGGTTCAAGGCTCTTGCCACGTCCAGCGGCGCATGTGCAGGGGTGCTAGGGCGGCGCGACGGGATGGTGACGCGGGAGGAGGCGCTGGCGCATTGCAAATCCATTGTCGATGCAACGGACTTGCCGGTCTCGGCCGACCTGGAGAAGGGTTTCGGGGACGCGCCTGGCGATGTCACGGAGACCATCAGGCTCGGGGCAAAGATCGGGCTGGTCGGGGCATCG
This sequence comes from uncultured Pseudomonadota bacterium, assembly GCA_963819005.1. Classification (GTDB taxonomy): domain Bacteria; phylum Pseudomonadota; class Alphaproteobacteria; order Acetobacterales; family Acetobacteraceae; genus Rhodopila. The sequence goes on along the minus strand of CAWFUL010000012.1, from coordinate 539,778 downwards.
ATCGAGGATGCCACTGGCGATCCGGCGGAACCGTTGTTCGATCTGGCATTCGCGCGAGAGCGGATCGAAGCGGCGGTGGCAGCTGCCCGGGCTCAAGCATTTCCGTTTACGCTTACCGCTCGGGCTGAGAATTTCCTGCGAGGCAATCCGGATCTGGGTGACACGATCGTGCAACTCAAATCGTTCGAGGCGGCTGGGGCAGATGTGCTGATGGCGCCCGGTCTGCCGGACCTGGAGGCAGTTCGCACCGTGTGCGCGGCACTGACCAGGCCGGTCAATTTCATGGCTGGGATCAACGGGAAGTCGTTCACGGTCGCGGCGCTGTCCGAGGCGGGGGTCCGTCGCGTCAGCCTGGCCACATCATTGTATCGCGCGGCCGTGACCGGGCTGGTGGACGCGGCGAGGGAAGTCGCTGAGCATGGGACATTTGGGTATCTGGATAAGACGCTGGCAACGCCGGCGGTGAATGCGTTCATGCAGGGTTAATATGGCTCCAAGCCGGGCGGCTCAGAACGACGTCCGGTTCGGCGGGACGGTGATGCAGGCTGCGCCGCGACCTGACAGCCGTGCGCAGGCGTTTGAAGCCTCGGCGCTGGATCGCAGGCCGACCAGGCGGGCGCGGAAGGCGACCTGATTGCCGAAGGGGGTGGTGGCGGGGAGCTCGATCTTGGTGGTCCGTAGCAGATCGGGGGCGGCCATGCGGGCGTTCTCGGCTGCGGCCTGTGCGCTGCTTAGATTTGCGAAAGCGCCGACCTGGATGCCCCAGGCTCCGCCCTGGGGCATCCCTTGGAGCGTTCCAGGCGGCGGTGGGGGGATGTAGATTGCTTGTTGGGTGACGCGCTCCTGCAGCGGCCGGCGCGGACCCAGCGGGGATCCGGCATAGCGCTGCGGCGGGGCGTATGGCACGGCGGCCGGCGCAGGCGGCAAAGCTGGCGGCGGCAAAGCTTCGGCGACGACGGCTGTCGTCGGAGCCATGGCCGGCGCGGGCGCGCATTGGTGGGTCGGATCGTAGGCGGCATCGAGGTCGCAGTTCGATGGCGTCGGTGAGGGGATGGCAGGGGGTGCCGCGGCGGCCACCTGGAGGGGTATCGTGTGAACCGGGCGGCATGGATGGGTTGGGTCATAGGCCGCATCGGGATCGCAATCGCTTGTTGCCGCGAAAACGGGTGCTGGCGCCGCGGCGTAGGCCGGCGTCGGCGTAACAGCGGCAACAGAAATCGTGCGGACCGGGGTGCAGGGGCCGTCGGGATTATACGCGGCGTCGGGGTCGCATCCGCCGAGAGTTCTGGCTGACACAAAATGCGTGTAGCTGCCGCCGCCGGCATAGGCCGCGAGCGGTCCCGACATGGTCGTGCCGGGTCCCAGTCGCGGGCCAATTGAAGCGACGTAGTTGATGGTTTCCTCGGGCAGCGGTGTGCCGTTGTTCAAGTAGCGATCGAGCCGGTTGGGGCCGGCATTATAGGCGGCGAGGAAACCAGGGGCGCCGTAGCGATCGTACATCTCCCGCAGGTACGCGGTGCCGGCGAGCAGGTTGTTATGTGGATCGAAGGGGTCGTCGCCGAGGTTGTACCGGGCTCGCAGATCGTTGTAGGTTTCGGGCATGACCTGCATGAGGCCCATGGCGCCGGCCCAGGAAATCACGTCCTCCTGCCCACCGGATTCCTGGCGCATCACGCCGCGAATCCATTGTTCGGGTACACCGAAGCGGGCTGAGGCCTCGTGGATGTAGGGGCCCCAGGGATCGCTGGGCGGGCCGGGGGGCGGGTAGTAGTGGGACGGATGGTAACTGGCCGAGTGGCGCCGGGGCGTACTCGTGCCGCATGCCGCCAGCGCGCAAAGAAGCGCTACACAACCAGCGGCGCGGAACCGCCGTCCGGCCGGGCGGGCCGACTTGCCCTTCGCAGTTGCTACGCGACGCATGCTCTCGGTTCCGCACTGACGTCGTCAGGCGTTATCACAGGTGCGTCGCCGAGTGCATTGGAATCTATCGGTTTCAGATTGGATTGCAGGTCTGTGTTGCGGCGGCGATACGCACAACCGCCAGGAGTTCAAAAGCGTGACCGCGGCCAGACGCTCGATACCACCTCCGACGGACCGCTGGCGCGGCGCGCCAGCATCGCCTTTCGCTCGTTAGAGCACTGGGGCATGGGCGCCCCAAACAGGAATGGGAGGATAACGCGATGGCTCTTGGCTCAACAGGCAAGGTCGCTTCTGTTGCGGCGGCACGGCGGACTCCGCTGAATAGGCAACAGGTCGTCGGCTTTTGGGCGGCCTGGTTTGGCTGGATGCTGGATGGAATGGATTTGGTGATTTACGCGCTGGTGCTGGGGCCGGCGCTGACCGAATTGCTGCCGCGGTCAGGGATTGAGCCAACGCAGGGCAATGTCGGCTATGCCGGCTCGCTGATGTTCGCGCTGTTCCTGGTCGGCTGGGGGCTGTCGTTCATCTGGGGACCAATCTCCGACCGGTTCGGGCGCACGCGCGCCCTGGCGGCGACGATCATGGTCTATGCCGTGTTCACCGGTGCGGCGGCGTTTGCGCCGAATGTCTGGCTGCTGGCGTTGTTCCGGTTCCTGGCCGGGATCGGAGTGGGCGGCGAGTGGGCGATGGCAGGGACCTATGTGGCTGAGGCCTGGCCGGAGGACCGGCGGAAGATGGGTGCGGGGTATCTGCAGACTGGTTATTACTTCGGGTTCTTTGTCGCAGCGGCGTTGAACTTCACGGTCGGCGCGCATTTCGGCTGGCGCGCGATGTTCCTCTGTGGCCTGGTGCCGGTGGTCGTTTCGCTCGCCACCCTGATGAATGTTAAGGAACCGGAACGGTGGGAGCGTAGGCACGAGGCGCCCGCGGTGGAGCGCCGCAGTCCGCTGGCGTTGATTTTCAGCCCGCTTTACGTGCGGCGGACGGTGGTGATGTCGGCGTTGCTGACGATCGCCATCATCGGGCTGTGGGCTGGCGCGGTTTATGAGCCGACAGCGATTGTGTTTCTGTCCCGGCAAGCGGGGATAACGGGTCCGGACGTGGCGAAAACGGTTTCGTTCGGGACCGGACTGCTGTCGATCGGAACGATTCTGGGATGTATCGCCGCACCCTGGCTGGCGGAGCGGTTTGGCCGGCGCACGACGCTGGCGGGGTATTTCGTCGGGATGATGGTGACGATCGTGCTGTCGTTCGGCTGGGCGTTTTATCTGCCGGCCGGGTCGGCCTTGGCGGCGTTTATAACGGTGTTGTTCTTTCTGGGGTTGTTCGGGGGTAATTTCGCGATCTTCAGTCTCTGGTTGCCGGAGTTGTTCGGCACGGAGGTTCGGGGAACGGCGTTCGCGTTCTGTACCTCTGTCGGCCGCTTCATTGGGGCAGCGGTGAATTTCGGGTTGGCTGCCGCGGTCTCGGCGACGGGGACACTGGGCAAACCGGTGGCGTTCACCGCGGTGGCGTTTGGGATCGGGCTGTTGATGATACCGCTTGCGCAGGAAACCAGGGGGGACGTGTTGCCGGACTAAGCAAATGGCCGGGCGAGCGGGGCGCGCCCGGCTGCTGTGTCAGTCGATCGCCGCGTGGACGAGGTTGGCGACGCGGTCGAGTCGGGCGGAGTGCCACGGGTCGGGGCTGACATAGTTCGTCAGGTAGGTGAAGGAGACGCCGCTGCTGGGGTCGGTCCAGGAGTAGGATGAGCCGACGCCGCCATGGCCGAAGGTGACCGGCGCGCCGATGGTGCCGAGACCGCGGATGCGATCGCTGTCGCCACGGACGTGTGGCCCCAGGCCGCGGTGCATCGGTATGCCGCCCATTTGCAGATCGGGGGATTCACCGGTGTGGTTGCGGGAGACGTAGGCGATCAGCCTGGGCGAGAACAGCCTGACATTGCCGAGGCGGCCGCCGTGCCCCAGCATCTGGTAGAAGGCCGCCATGCCTCGGGCGGTGGCGAACCCGCCCCCGCTTGGCAGGCCGGCAGCGCGGAAGGCGGCGGAGTTGTCGCGTGGTTCCGGCGCGTAGGTGTCGGCGCAACGGGATTGTTCGGATTCCGGCACGCCCACGAAGATATCGCTGCCTAGGCCGAGTGGTTCGATCACCCGTTCGCGGATGACGTCGCGGTAATCTTTGCCGGTTACAGCTTCTATCACCATGGCCTGTACCAGATGGGCGGCTCGGCCGTGGTATTGCAGGCGCGTGCCGGGAGTCCATTCGAGGGAGAAGTCGCAGACCTCGGCGCGCATTTTCGCGTGGTCGGTCCAAGTGGCCTGGGTGACGTCGCCGTTCGGGAAGCCGCCCTGATGGGTCATGACCTGTTCGAGGGTGATTTCGCCTTTGCCGCGGGCGGCGAAATCCGGCAGGTGGTCGGCAACCCGGTCCATGAATGAGAGCTTGCCTTCCTCGACCAGGGTCCACACTGCGGAGGAGGTCAGAACTTTGGTCTGGCTGAACAGCAGGAACAGGGAGTCGTTGGTGGCGGGGACGTTTGCGGTTTCTGTGCGGGCGTTGCCGTACGTGCGGAACAAAGCAAGCTTGCCATTGCGGGCCAGCGCAATCTGGGCGCCGGGGTAGTGGCCCTCATGTATGTGGGCGCGAATAAGGGTATCGAGGTGGTCGAGGGGTTTTTGCGCGAAACCGAGGGCGGCGGGGTTGGATTCTGGCAGGGGGTAGGTCTCGGGCATAATGGGGTTCCTCTCTCATCGGCGTCGGTTAGTAAGGGACGCTACGCCGGGTTTGATGTCCCGCCAATCCAGGGGCGGTGAAGACTGGTTCGGGAGTCGATGGGATGGGCTGCACGAGTTTTTCGCGAATGCTGTTGGCGCTGTCTGTTGTGGTTGGAACGAGTGGGGCGGCGGAGGCGCGCCACCATCATTCTTCATCAACCCACGGCGGTGAGTTTGATTATTACCTGGTGAGCCTAAGTCTGGCGCCGAGTTTCTGCTCATTGTCACCGCGGAATTTGGTGAAGGATGAATGCCGGGATCTGACCGAGGCGGCGTTCGAGCAAACTCCGCTCACAATTCATGGCCTGTGGCCGAACACGGCGAATGTCAGCGTGAACCGGCAGCCGTTCGAGTGTACCGATGCATCGATCGGGACACTGTCAGATGGACTAAAGGCCGATCTGACGCGGTACATGCCTGGCGGACCTGGCCTTCAAAGCCATGAATGGCGGAAGCACGGGACCTGTTCCGGCCTGTCGCCGGAGGCGTATTTCGGCAAGGCTGTTGCGCTCGCAAAGCATGCGAATGAGGTGATTGGCGGGATCATGCGGGATGAGGGTGTGCTTGGACATAGCCTGAACGTGCAGGATCTGTTGGCCGCTGTTGCCGCAAAGGAGCCGGCGCTTGCCCCGGCAATAGTTGTTGATTGCGCGATGCCCCGAGGCGGCGGCGCGAGCGTCGTGGAAGAAATCCGTATCCTGTATTCGAAGGATTTTACCCCGATTGCTGCTTCCTCGGTTGGGATGGGGCAGAACTCCGGGTGTCCCGGGGGCCGGGGTGCGGTTCCGGGGGTTTCTCACTGATGGCGAATTGCGGGCTGCCTGACACTGGTTCGCAATCGTGCAAGCCGCACTTTGGGTGCCGGAGGTCTCATGATCCCCGGCAGCTTCACCTCCATCGTCTAAGCGGTGTGAAGGCGGTTTCGGCGCGCCGATAACCCGCCATCGATCCGGTATATCGACCTGACGAGCGCGTAGATTGGCCGAACCTGGTCGCTGCGGCTTTCTTCTTCGTCCCGATTCCGGTGGTGCTTCATTTCCTGTAACACCATCCGCGAAGGCGGTGCTGGCCCGTTACCGCGGCAGCGTGCTTGCCCCCATCAGGAATTTGTCGACGGCCCTCGCGCACTGGCGGCCTTCGCGGATGGCCCAGACGACCAGCGACTGACCGCGGCGCATGTCGCCGGCGGCGAACAGGCCCTCGCGGCTGGTGCGGTACTCGACCGTGTTGGCGAGCACGTTGCCGCGGGGATCCAGTTCGATCTTGGCCTGTTCCAGAAGGTCGCCGCGCTTGGGGCCCAGGAAGCCCATCGCCAGCAGGACCAGGTCGGCCTTCATCTGGAACTCGCTGCCGGGAATTTCCTTCATGGTCATGCGACCGTCGGGGGTGCGTTCCCACTCGACGCGCACGCACTCCAGCGCGGTGACCTTGCCGCTCTCCCCGATCGCATTTTTGGTCAGCACGGCCCAGTCACGTTCGCAGCCTTCATCGTGGGCGTGGGAGGAGCGCAGCTTGGTCGGCCAATCGGGCCAGACCATTGCCTTGTTCTCCTTGACCGGGGGTTTGGGCAGGATCTCGATCTGGGTGATGGAGGCAGCCCCTTGGCGGGCAGATGTGCCGATACAGTCAGAACCGGTGTCGCCGCCGCCAATGACGACGACGTGCTTGCCCTTGGCGGAGATCGTGCCGAACGGGGCGGCGATGGATTCGTCGTCGCCGGCGTCGCGCCTGTTCTGCTGCGTCAGGAAATCCATCGCGAAGTGTATGCCATCAAGCTCACGGCCGGTGACGTCCAGATTGCGGGGCCACTCGGCTCCGCCCGTCAGGACGACGGCGTCGTATTGGCCGAGAAGTTCGTCGACCGACACGTCTTTGCCGACTTCGGTGCTGGTGCGGTAGTTGACGCCCTCGGCCGCCATCTGGTCGACGCGGCGGTCGATCAGGTGCTTCTCCATCTTGAAGTCGGGAATTCCGTAGCGCAGCAGGCCGCCGATGCGGTCCTGTTTCTCGATCAGCGTCACGGCATGGCCGACGCGGGCGAGCTGCTGGGCGCAGGCCATGCCGGCGGGACCTGAACCGACCACGGCGACGGTCTTGCCGGTCTTCGTGATCGGCGGTTGCGGGACGATCCAGCCTTCTTCCCAGCCGCGATCAACAATGGCGCACTCGATCGTCTTGATGGTGACGGGGTTGTCGTCGATGTTCAGCGTGCAGGAGGCCTCGCACGGGGCGGGGCAGATGCGGCCGGTGAATTCGGGAAAATTGTTGGTGGAGTGCAGGTTGATGACGGCCTGCTCCCATTGCTCACGGTAAACCAGGCTATTCCAGTCGGGGATCTGGTTGTTGACCGGGCAGCCATTGTGACAGAACGGGATGCCGCAGTCCATGCAACGGGCGGCCTGGGCGTTGAGCTCCTCCGGCGGAAGCGGCTTGACGAATTCCGTGAAGGTTTTCACACGGATTTCGGGCTTTTCGTACGGGCGGTCGTGGCGCTCGATTTCCAGGAAGCCGGTTACCTTACCCATCTTTGTCTCCGCGAGTCACGCCGTGGGGCGCGACGGTGGTTGGTGTGGGGCGGTTATCCGCGCCGCTACGGGCAGGGGCGCCGCGAGTGGTGGATGGCCGGGACGGCCCCGGCCATGACACGGAAGCAATGACCGCCAGACTTATTCGGCGGCGGCGACTTTGCTGGCCTGGTCCTGGGCGTGGAGTTCCAGCAGGGCGCGTTTGTATTCCCGGGGCAGGACCTTCACGAACTTAGACAGCGCGCTGTCCCAGTCCTCCAGCAAGGCTCTGGCGCGTTCGCTGCCGGTGAACAGCAAATGCCGCTCGACCAGGATGCGCAGGCGTTCGACGTCGAAGCGCAGCGGATCGCCCATGCCGTTGTCGTCGATGCTTACGGAGCGTTGCCGTGGCCGGCCGGGCGCGTCGGCGCGGCCGAGCTCGGCGATGCCGACCAATTCCAGGTCCACGCCGGCCATGTTGCAGAGTTTTCCGAACGTGTTGTGCTCGTCGTAGACATAGGCGATGCCGCCCGACATGCCGGCAGCGAAATTACGGCCGGTGGCGCCGAGCACGACGACAACTCCGCCGGTCATGTACTCGCAGCCATGGTCGCCGCAGCCTTCCACGACAGTCACAGCACCGGAGTTGCGCACCGCGAAGCGCTCACCAGCGACACCTTGGAAGTAAGCCTCCCCAGCGATAGCGCCATACAGGACGGTGTTGCCGACGATAATGTTTTCCAGAGGGTCGCGTGCGGCCTTGGCGGGTTGGCGGACGACGACACGCCCGCCCGACAGGCCTTTGCCGACATAATCGTTGCCGTCACCGGTCAAATAGAGCGACACGCCTCGGGCGAGGAAGGCGCCGAAGCTCTGGCCGGCGGTACCGGTCAGGTGGACGGCGATAGTGTCCTCGGGCAGGCCTGCGTGGCCGTATTTGCGGGCGACTTCGCCCGACAGCATCGCGCCGACGGTGCGGTTGATGTTGTGGACGGGGTGTTCGATCCGCACCGGGGTCTGGGATTCCAGGGCTGACGCGGCCTCCCGAATCAGGATCTGGTCCAGCGCCTTATCCAGGTGATGGTCCTGGATTTCCGTGTGGTAGATCTCGATGCCCGGAGTTAGTTCCGGCTGATGGAGTACCTTGGACAGATCGACGCCGTGTGCCTTCCAGTGCTCCATGGCCTTGCGCATGTCGAGCTTGCCGACCTGGCCGACCATTTCGTTGAATGTGCGAAAGCCGAGCTTGGCCATCAGCTCGCGGACTTCTTCGGCGATGAAGAAGAAGAAGTTGATGACGTGTTCAGGCGTCCCGGTGAAGCGCTTGCGCAGGACCGGGTCCTGGGTGGCGACACCGACCGGGCAGGTGTTGAGATGGCATTTGCGCATCATGATGCAGCCGGCGGCGATCAGCGGCGCGGTGGCGAAGCCGAACTCATCGGCGCCAAGAAGGGCGCCGACGACGACATCGCGGCCGGTGCGCAGGCCGCCGTCGACCTGCACGACGATGCGCGAGCGCAGGCCGTTCAGCACCAGGGTCTGCTGGGTTTCGGCGAGGCCGATTTCCCAGGGACTGCCGGCGTGGGTGAGCGAGGTCAGCGGGCTGGCGCCGGTGCCGCCTTCGTAACCTGCGATGGTGACATGATCGGCGCGGGCCTTGGAGACGCCGGCGGCGACGGTGCCGACGCCGACCTCGGATACCAGCTTGACCGAGATACGCGCCCGCGGGTTGGCGTTCTTGAGATCGTGGATAAGCTGGGCAAGGTCCTCGATCGAGTAGATATCGTGGTGCGGCGGCGGCGAAATCAGCCCCACGCCCGGCGTTGAGTGGCGGACCTTGGCGATGTGCTTGTCGACCTTGTCGCCGGGAAGCTGGCCGCCCTCACCGGGCTTGGCACCCTGAGCCATCTTGATCTGGATATCGTCGGCGTTGACCAGATACTCGGTCGTCACCCCGAAGCGCCCCGACGCCACCTGCTTGATCGCCGACCGCTCGGAATCGCCATTTGCCAGCGGCTTGTAGCGGTCGGACTCCTCGCCGCCCTCACCGGTGTTCGACTTGCCGCCGATGCGGTTCATCGCGATGGCCAGCGTGGTATGGGCCTCGCGGGAGATCGAGCCGAAGCTCATGGCACCCGTGGCGAAGCGCTTGACGATCTCGCTTGGCCGGTTCGACTTCCTCCAGCGGGACGGGCGTGGGAGCGAATTTGAACTGCATCAGGCCGCGGATGGTCAGCAGCCGCTCGCTCTGGTCGTTGATGGTCTGGGTAAAGGCGTGGAACTCGGCGGGCAGGTTGCCGCGGACGGCGTGCTGCAGCTTGGAGATGGAGTCCGGAGTCCAGGCATGCGCCTCGCCGCGCAGGCGGAAGGCGTAGTCGCCGCCGACGTCGAGCATGCCCTGGTAGATCGGGTTGTTGCCATAGGCGTTGCGGTGGCGCGCGACGGCTTCCTCGGCGATCTCCTTGAAACCGACGCCCTCGATCGAGGTCGCGGTGCCGGTAAAGCACCTCTCGACGAACGCGGACGACAGGCCGACAGCGTCGAAGATCTGCGCGCCGCAATAGGACTGGTAGGTGGAGATGCCCATCTTGGACATCACCTTCATGATGCCCTTGCTGGTCGCCTTCAGATAGTTCTTCTGCACCTCGTAGGCCGATTTCGGCATCTTGGTCTGGACGCGGATCTGCTCCAGCGTTTCGAACGCGAGGTAGGGGTTGATCGCCTCGGCGCCGTAGCCGGCGAGGACGCAGAAATGATGCACTTCGCGGGCTTCGCCGGTTTCGACGACAATGCCGGTGCTCATGCGCAGACCCTGGCGGACCAGGTGCTTGTGCACGGCTGACGTGGCGAGCAGCGAGGGGACGGGGATGCGGTCCTCGCCGACCTCGCGGTCCGACAGGATCAGGATGGTAAAGTCGGCGAGGACCGCCTCGGTGGCTTCGTTGCAGATACGGGCTATGGCCCTTTCCATGCCGGACGAACCCTCTGACGCGGGCCAGGTGGTGTCGATGGTCTGGGTGCGGAAGGCGCCGCCGGCCAGGTTGTCGATATCGCGGATCTTGTCCAGGTCGGTATTTGTCAGGATCGGCTGGGAGACCTCCAGCCGGTAATAGTTGCCGGCGTGGTGGCCAAGAAGGTTGGGCCGGGGTCCGATGATGGAGACCAGCGACATCACCAGTTCCTCGCGGATCGGGTCGATCGGCGGGTTGGTGACCTGGGCGAAATTCTGCTTGAAATAATTGAACAGCAGCTTGGGCTTGTCTGACAGGACCGCCAGCGGCGTGTCGGTGCCCATCGAGCCGATCGGGTCGTCACCGTTGCGCGCCATCGGCTCCAGGAAGAACTGGATGTCTTCCTGGGTGTAGCCGAAGGCCTGCTGGTGGCGCAGCAGCGCCTCGGTGTCGTTGGGGCGGGGCAGGCTGCGGCGCTCCCCGGATTCAGCGAGATCTTCCAGCTTGAACTGAGTTCTGCTTCAGCCATTCCGCGTAGGGGTGTTCCTGAGCGAGTTTCTGCTTGATCTCCGCGTCGTCGATGATGCGGCCTTCTTCCAGGTCGATCAGCAGCATCTTGCCCGGCTGCAGGCGCCACTTGCGGACGATCTTTTCCTCGGGGACCGGCAGCACGCCTGATTCCGAGGCCATGATGACGAAATCGTCATCGGTGATAACGTAGCGGGCTGGGCGCAGGCCGTTGCGGTCGAGCGTCGCGCCGATCTGGCGTCCATCGGTGAAGGCGATGGCGGCGGGGCCGTCCCACGGCTCCATGAGGGCGGCGTAGTATTCGTAGAAGGCGCGCCGCTCCGGGTCCATCAGCGGGTCCTGGGCCCAGGCTTCCGGGATCAGCATCATCATGCCATGGGCCAGCGAGTAGCCGCCGGCGACCAGCAGTTCCAGGGCGTTGTCGATGCAGGCGGTATCGGACTGGCCATGCGGGATGATCGGCCACATCTTGTTCAGGTCGGGGCCAATCAGGTCGGATTCCATCGACCGGCGGCGGGCGTACATCCAGTTGACGTTGCCGCGGACGGTGTTGATCTCACCGTTATGGGCGAGGAATCGGTAGGGGTGCGCCAGCTTCCAGGACGGGAAGGTGTTGGTGGAGAAGCGCTGGTGCACCAAAGCGAGTGCCGAGGTGGTCAGCGGGTTGCGCAGGTCGTGGTAGAAGCTGCCGACCTGGGTCGCGAGCAGGAGGCCTTTGTAGACGATCGTGCGGGTGGAGAATGACGGCATGTAGAGTTCCGTCATCGCCGGCACGTCGAGCTTTTCCGCGGTGGTTCGCAGGTTGTTCAGGATTTGCTTGCGGATCGCCAGGATCTTGCGCTCGAACGCCTGCTGGTCGCGTATAGACATGTTCGACGCGATGATCGCCTGGCGGATCACCGGCATCGTCTCGATGACGGTCTTGCCGAGGCCGGTCAGTTCGGTGGGCACATCGCGCCAGCCGACCATGGACTGACCTTCCTTGACGACCACCTGCTCGAAATGTTCCTCGGCCAGTTTCCGAGCCTTGGGATCGCGCGGCAGGAAGCACATGGCCACGGCGTAGCGGCCGGCCGCGGGCAGCGACTTTCCGTTGACTCGCGCCCAGTCGTTGAGGAGGGCGTCGGGCATCTGGATCAGGATCCCGGCGCCGTCGCCAACCAGCGGGTCCGCACCCACCGCGCCGCGGTGGTCCAGATTTTCCAGGATTTTCAGGCCCTGAGTGATGATATCGTGGGATTTTCGGCCCTTGATGTTCACGACAAAGCCGACGCCGCACGCATCGTGCTCATTCCGGGGATCGTAAAGGCCCTGACTCTTAACCTCATGCATAGGCGCGACTTTCGTTGGCGGTACCCGGTAGCCGGTATCTTTGTCCGTCTGGGATGCGCGTTTCGGCGCGCAAGAGTCCCTTTGTGCCCACTGGGCAGTGGAAAGGCAATAAACCTGCCGCATTGCAGCGTAGGACAATCCGCGGGCGGCGGGCAAGGTGGCATGGACAGGTGTTTAGGGGCGGATGGGTGCGTTGTGCCCAGGGAATGGGCATAGGGCGTTATTTCGGGCGCGGCTGGTTGCGCTTTACCGTGGAAGCGCCCCCATGACCTGGGTGGCTGCCGGGTGCGGCAAGTCCAAGGCTAGGCAACTTAGGCGGTGTCTTTTAGGCGCGTCGGATGACGCAGTTGGCGAGAGCAAAGGCCAAGAGGCCGAGCGCGAGGATCGCCAGGATGCGTTCCACCATGAGGCGATTTGCGCCTGACGCCGGTAATCCGGACCTCTGAAGGGCAGGAAGGGCACACCAGCCTGGCCAGTTCCATTGCATTGCCTGCCCGCACTTTGTCCCGGTTCAGTTCTTTCATGGACCCGCCTCTCCAGGGTGGTTCAGCCCAGGTGGCGCAACAAATATGCGGCGGCAATACCGGCTGCCATCGTGAGCGGCAAATTTGTCGTTACCACCGCAACGATGACCGCAACCAGGCCGGCGGTCCATTCCGTTGGGCCTCCGGAGAGCAGCGAGAGCGCGACGAGGGAAACGATCAGGCAGCCGGGCAGGGCGCGAAGGCCGCGGGCCCAGGCGCCGTGGCTGGGGATTCGCTGGCCAATCAGGACGCCGGACAGGCGGATGGCAAAGGTTCCGGCCGACAGGGCCAAGATGACCGTCCAGGTCTCACTCATGGCCAATGACGCCTGCCATGCCGGCGCCGGCGATTCCGCCGAGGATGAGGCCCCACGACGGCGGCAGGCCGGCCAGCCGGATCGTTCCAGCAACCACTGCGAGCGCCGTCAGCCACGGCAGAAGGTCACCGCGGCCTCTCCACAGAGACCGTGCGATGGCGATGAAGGCAGCAGTGAAGGCAAAGTCCATCCCGAGGGCTTTCGGGTCGGGAATGGTTCGGGCGAAGATGATGCCGGTGGTGGTGGACAGGCACCAGACGAGGATCAGACAAAGTCCACCGCCCACCAGATACCAGTAGCCGACCTGCTTGCCGCTCGCCCGCCTTGACAGCATCAGCGCCCAGTTCTCGTCGGTGGCGGCATGGGCACCTAAACCGAGCTGCCACCAGGGGCGGCCGGCGTAGATGTCTCGGATCGAAGCGGTGATCAGCAGGAGCCTCAGATTCAGCGCCAGGCCGGCGACGATGGCCGCCGTGGCGCCGGCGCCCGCGACCAACTGCTGGGCGGCGATGATCTGGGAGCCTCCGGCGAAAACGGCGGCGCCCATGATGCTGACCTGGGCCGGGCTAAAGCCGGCCTGTGACGCAAGCAGACCGTAGGCGAGGCCGTAGATCGCGACCCCGAGGGCCAGGGGGGCGATCTCGCCGGCACCGGTCCGAGCCTCGCGGGCTGGACTTTGGCGTCCAGCGGCGGCTCTCGATGGTTCGGCGGGTGGCGCATTGTCGTGCGGGCCGGTCGGGCGGAGGGTCATCGGGCTTGGATACGGCCGGTCGGCGAATGGGGAAAGATCGCGTGCCATCGGTATGCTTCGAGTGGCATTGGGCGATTGATCTGGATTCAGCTCATCCTCGTCTCGCCGCGCCTGCAGTGCCGGCGGTTACGCTTGTTTGCGTTCGATCAGGCTGCGGCGGATTTTGCGGCCGCGTTCGACCTTATCCTCGATATATGCCGAATCGCCCCACCGCACCGCTCGGGCCATCGCCTGAGCATCCTCCATAAAGCGTTGCAGCATTTCCAGCAGCGCCTCGCGGTTGTTGAGGAAAATGTCCCGCCACATCACGGGGTCTGAGGCAGCGATGCGGGTGAAGTCGCGGAAGCCCGAGGCCGCGAAATTCACGACCTCCTGCCGGCTTTCGTCGGCAAGGTCGTCGGCGGTGCCGCAGATGGTGAAGGCGATCAGGTGGGGCAGGTGGGAGACGATTGCTAGTACGCGGTCATGGTGGCCGGGTTCCATCCGCTCGACCAGCGAGCCGCAGCGACGCCACAGGGTTTCGACCTTCTCGATGGACGCCTCGTCGGTGCCGGGCGGCGGGGTTAGCAGTGTCCAGCGGCCATCGAAGAGTTCCACGAATCCGCTGTCGGGTCCGGAATGTTCGGTGCCGGCAATGGGGTGGGCCGGGACGAAGTGAACCCCGGCGGGCAGCAGGGGGCCGACGTCGCGGATTACCGACTGCTTTGTAGAGCCGACGTCGGTGACGATTGCGCCAGGGGCCAGATGGGGGGCGATGCGGGCGGCGAGGCCAGCGAAGGCGCCGACGGGGGCGCAGAGCATGACGCAGTCAGCACCCACGACGGCCTTGGCGGGGTCGAGTTCCACCCGGTCGGCGAAACCAAGTTCCAGGGAACGATCCAACGAGGCCTGGGTGCGGGCGTTCACGACGATCTCGGCGGCGATGTCGCCGCGCTGGCGGGCGACGCGCGCGACAGACGAGCCGATCAGGCCTACACCCAAAAGGGTGAGACGCCGGAAGAGTGGATCAGACATGGGTGTTGCGGGCGAGGTCGGCGAAGGCTTCGATGACCAGGGCGACCTCCTCGGCGGTGCCCACGGTGACGCGCAGGCAGTGAGGCAGACCGTAGCCGCCGACCTTGCGGACGATGATACCGCGCGGGCGCAGGAAAGCGTCTGCGGCGTTGGCTTCTTCGGTCGTGCCGAAATCGGCGAGGACGAAGTTGCCGTCGCTGGGCCAGACCTTGACGCCGGTTGCCTCGATGCCCGCGGCAAGGATCAGGCGGTACCTGGCGTTGTGGTCGCGGCCCGCCTCCACCCAGCCGGGTTCGCCCAGCGCGGCGATGGCGGCAGCCTGCGCGGGAACCGAGACGTTAAACGGGCCGCGGACCCGGTTCAGGACATCGACCACCGCGGGTGGTGCATAGCACCAGCCGATGCGCAAGCCGCCGAGGCCGAAGATTTTCGAAAATGTCCGGGTCATCACCGTGTTATCGGTGGCGTCGACCAGTTTCACGCCAGCGTCGTAGTCCGGTCGCGTGACATATTCGGCGTAGGCGGCATCGAGCACCAGCAGCACCTCGGGCGGCAGCCTGGCGCGGAAGCGGGCCACATCCTCGGCCGGCACAGTGGAACCGGTGGGGTTGTTTGGGTTGGCCAGGAAGACCAGCCGCGTGGAGGGGGAGACAGCGGCGAGCATGGCCTCGAGATCGGTCGTCAGGTTGCGCTCCGGCACCTTGATGACGCGGCTGCCGGCGTAGTTGCCGGCGATTTCGTAGATCGAGAAGCCGTGCGCGGACATGATGATGTCCCGGCCGGGGCCACCGTAGGACAGGGCGAACTGATACAGCAGATCATCCGATCCGGAGCCGCAGACGATGCGTGCGGGATCGAGGCCCCAGCGCTTGCCGATCGCTTCACGCAGCCTGACCGCGCCGCCATCGGGGTAGCGGTAGGATTCCTCGGCGGCGGCGGCGATCGCGGCTTTTGCGGAGGGTGGGACGCCGAACGCGCCTTCATTGGAGGAAAGCTTCAGGATCCGATTGATGCCGGGGATGTCGGATTCACCTCCGACATAGGGGTGAATGCCGAGGATTTCAGGCCGTGGCGAAGGCGACGTCATCATACGCTTTCTGTGAAGGGGACTGCATAGCTGCCGATCACGATCGGCCGGCGCAGCACCGCGCCAAGATGGGTCAGGCGGGGATCGTTGTCCGACAGGTAGCCGTCGACCTCGATCAGGACATGGGCGGCATTCGAACTCTGGTCGCGCACCAGGACCATGGCGTCCGGCGCGAGGCCGGCGCTGGTGAGTTCGGCCGACAGGCGGGTGCGGCTGACGTCGCTGTCGCATTCCAGGCCGATGAAGGATCGGTCGTGCCCGCTGGCGTCGGGGGGCGCAGCGGCAACCACCAGCGCTTGGGCGGCTGGGGCTCCGTCGGGCCGGCTGCGTTGCCAGAACGGCAGGCGGCTGATCACGTGCAGGCGCGGTTCGTGGTGCAGCAGGGAAATCCACCAGGTGTTGGTGTCGGATGGGAACGGAAGCACCGCGACCGAGGCGGCGCCGTGACTGACATCGGCCAGCGCCTGGCCCGGGCTGGCGTAGAGGCGCAGGGGGGTCAATGCGCCGAAATGCTCGCGCGCCAACTGGGTGAGCGCAGCGCCGGGATCGGCATCGCTAACAGCCAGGGAGAAGCCGCCCTGCATGCTGGTGGTGCCGGCCAGAAGCTCGCGCCACATACGGAACAGGGTCGCGGGCGGAAGCGACCCGGCGTGGCGGCCGATGATGCGGCGAACGATAGATGCCTCGCGGCCGGGGCGGAAGGCGGCGGGCTTGCCGGAGCGGGCGACCTTCTCGACGACGCCTGCACGCTCGATCAGCAGATCGTGGACGGCGTTGTCGATGCGATCGAGTTGGGCGCGCAGCGCGTTGAGGTCGTTGGCGGGGGCGCCATCGCTGCGCCAGCCATCCTGCGGCGACGGCTCATCTGAACCGGCCGCCGCGGGAAAGGCTTCAACTGACGAACCGGAGTTGGGCATTGGCGTTCCGTGGAGGGGACGCAGACTTAGCGGATGTATCCGCAAGTGCAAACCCATTCGACGGCTGGCCTGGAAGCGCGGGGCCACGACGGGCGCTTCGGCTGCCGCTTGTGGGGATGTTGGTCAGGCCGCCATGCCATGCGGACTGTTGCGGCTCGCGGCGGCAGGTCCTATGCAGTCGGCGCGATGGACCAGCCAGTCACTTCTGTGGAGTTCGTCCACTCTCATGTCACCTTCGATGAGGCGTTGCCGCTTGAGTGTGGCACGACGCTGCACGGCCACACTGTTGCATTCCGCACTTATGGGATACTGAACGATGGCCGCACCAACGCGATTCTGGTCTGCCATGCACTGACGGGCGATCAATACGCGGCAGAAATCCATCCGCTTACTGGCAAGCCGGGATGGTGGGATGCCGTCGTAGGGCCGGGACGGCCGGTTGATACGGACCGGTTCTTCGTGATCTGTCCGAATGTGCTGGGCGGCTGCATGGGCAGCACTGGTCCCATGAGCCCACGCGGGGTGGCCGATGGTGGACTGGGCGACCCGTGGGGAACCGATTTTCCCCCCATCACCATCCGCGACATGGTGCACGCGCAGAAGCGCCTGATCGATAATTTGGGAATCACTCAGTTGTTCGCGGTGATCGGCGGCTCGATGGGCGGGATGCAGGCGCTGCAATGGGCGGCGCTATACCCGGACGCCGTGTTCGCGGCGTTGCCGATCGCCAGCGCGTCCTACCACTCGGCACAGAACATCGCGTTCCATGAAGTCGGGCGGCAGGCGATCTTTGCCGATCCGGACTGGCTGAACGGCCGTTACTGGGAGGCCGGGCGCATCCCCGCGCGGGGGCTGGCGGTCGCCAGGATGTGCGCGCACATCACCTATCTGTCGGAAGAGGCGCTGACGCGGAAGTTCGGGCGGCGGCTGCAGAATGCGCCGAAGGACCCGACTGAGGCGATCAGCCTGTTCGGTGAGATGTTCGAGGTGGAAAGTTATCTGCGTCACCAGGGCAGTACGTTTGTGCAGCGGTTCGATGCCAACAGCTACCTGACGATAACGCGGGCGATGGATTATTTTGATCTCGCGACGGATTGCGGCGGTGACCTTGCGATGGCATTCAAAGGGACGCGGACACGATTTCTGCTGGCGTCGTTCACCTCCGACTGGCTGTTCCCGACGACCCAGAGCCGTTCCATCGCTCGGGCGCTGAACCGAGCGGGGGCAAACGTTTCGTTTGTGGAGTTCCCGACGGACAAGGGGCACGATGCGTTCCTGCTGGACGAGCCGGATTTCCACCGGACGCTGGCGGGGTTCCTGCGCGGATGCGCGGTTCATCGCGGTCTGATCGGGCGCGACTGACGCATGAGCACGCTGGACCCAGTCCGCTTCGTCGCCAAGAACATGCGGGTCGATCTGGCTCTGATCGCGGGGATGATCGCGCCAGGGTCGCGCGTGCTGGATATTGGTTGCGGCGACGGCATGCTGATCGACCACCTGTTCCAGACCAAGGGCTGCGATGCCCGCGGCATCGAGATCGACATGGCGGAGGTGACGCGCGCGGTGGCGCACGGTCTGCCGGTCATGCATGGCGATGCCGACGTTGACCTGGCGCATTACCCGGATGGCGCGTTCGACTACGTGGTGCTGTCGCGGGCGTTGCAGGCGGTGGAGAAGCCACGTGAAGTGCTGGCGCAGATGTTGCGGATTGGCACGCGCGCGGTCGTGAGTTTTCCTAACTTCGGCCACTGGCTGGTGCGCTGGCAGTTGCTGTCCACGGGGCGGATGCCGATGACCGCGACCTGGGACCGGCCGTGGTACGAGACGCCGAACATCCATCCCTGCACGATCCGGGACTTCTTCTTTCTCAGCGAGCAGGAAGGATACGTGGTGGAAGCCTGGCTCGCGGCGGATGACGCAGGCCGGCGCGGGCCCTGGCGGCGGGCGTCGTGGATGGCGAATTTGTTCGGGGAGCAGGGCGTGTTCCTGTTGCGTCGCCGATAGGCGCTTTTCGATGCCGTTGAGGGAGCCTATCGAGAGATCCTTAACCGGACGGCGCCCGTTGCGGGCCTATCCCGCCCGGCTCCGCCGACGCCCGCCTCGCCGGCGGCTTGCGAGGCGCCTGCGAGTTGCGACGGCGATCTCATTGCTGCTGCACTTGCTGGCGCTCGTCTTGCTGTTGGTGACGATACCGGTTCATGAGCGGGAGGAGTTCGCGCCGCCGGCGTCGCCGGTGACGATGGTGTTTGAGAAAGGTAACCGGAATGGGCCCTCGGCGCCGGAGCCGACGCCCGAGATAACGCCGCAGTTCGCGCCGCCTAAGAGCGTGGTGCCCGCGCAGGAGCAGCTGCCGGTGCCACCGGAGCCGCCTCCGCCGCCGCCGGAGCCGCAGCCTGCGACACCGCCGCAGCCGGCGCCGCCTGAGCCGGCGGCGCCGCAACCTGTGCCATCCGAACCTGCGCCGCAGCAGCCGGGGCCACCGACGCCACCGCCCGAGCAGGCGGAGCCGGTGCCCATACCGCCGCCGGCGCCGCCACGTCCACTACCGCCGCCGCCCAAGCCGCCGCCGCCAAAGCCATCATTGGCTCGGCCGGCGACGCCTGCGCATCCGCCGGCGCACCGGTCGGACTTCCCGGCGCCGATGAATTTCAGTTTTGGGTCACCGCGGTTGACGCCGCAGTCGAAATCGTCCGCCAGGACGGATTTCTCGTATGGACCGGTGCGGAAGGGGACGGAGAATCTCTCGCCGTTCTCGGAACTGGATGATGCGAACGCCGGGCCGGATTGGCGCAATGCCCTGACCCGCTGGGTGCAGCAACACGCCTATTACCCGAGCCAGGCTCGGGCGAACGGCGAGGAGGGCGATGCGAAGGTGCATGTGGAGGCTACGGCGGATGGCAAGGTGACGTCGGTGGAGCTGATCGGGCGGTCAGGGTCGATGTGGCTCGACCTGGCGCTGCAGGCGCTGTTCCGGGATCAGCACATTCCTGGAATACCAGGGCGAACGGAGCCGATCGTGTTCAACTTCACGATGCACTACATTCTGATCCGAAGGTGAGCGGCGGTTTGCCGGCGGCCGCGGTTGGGAGCAGGAGGCAGAGGGTGAGCCTTGGGCTTTCGCGTGGCCCCTTGCCGATTGACACATCCACAGGCTGCGGCTGAGCGGACGCGGCACTGGTCCTGTCAAGCGCCCGTCATATTGGTGCCGGCGGGCGGCCGATGCATCTGCTGGGTCAGCCCTTTCGCGCGGCGGCGACGGCCTGCTTGAGTTCGTCGAGGTCGACCGCGCCGGGTACCAGGTCGTTGCCGATCACCAGCGCGGGGGTCCCCTGTATCTCCAGGGCGCGCGCCAGTTTCACATTCTGGTCGATACGCGTCTGGATCGAGGGGTCTTCCATGTCGTGGGATAGTTTTGACCAATTCAGGCCGAGCGACTTCGCTGCAGCCTCGATCTGCGGCAGCGTGGTGTCGGGGGGCATCTTCATGACGGCGGCGCGCAGCTTCTCGTAACCATCCTGCTTCTGCGCGGCCATCAACGCCTTGCTGCCCAAAACGCTTGCCGGGCCCAGTATGGGCAGGTCCTTGTAGACCAGTTTCACGTTGCCGTCCTGGGACAGAAATTCGGCCATGACCGGTTCGATGCGCCGGCAGTAGGGGCAGCGCGTGTCGAAGAACTCGACAATCGTGACGTCGCCGTGGGGATTGCCGGCGACCGGATCGGCGGCGGTGACGAGGGAGTCCTTCAGGCGGATGATGGCTGCCTGGTTGGCAACCTGGGTCTTGGACGCCTCGTCGGCTTGCAGCGCGGTCACGGCGTCGCGCAGGATCGACGGGTCGGTCTTCAGCGCGTCTCGCACAATGGCGACGATCTCCGCCCGCTGGTCCGGTGTGAAGCCCTGGGCGTGGGCGCCCGTGGCAGCGGGCAGCATTCCTCCGGCCGCTGTCCCGCAAGTCAGGACGGAAAGCAGCATGAAGCGTCGCGGGCGAGTCATCGCGGATCCTTCTTGAAGCGCGCCAGCATTAGCCTGAATCATCGTGCCACGAAAGGATATGCGGGTAATGGGCGGGGTGCCATCTGCCGGTTGCCGGTGGTAGCGAAGCCGTTTATGGCACGCTGCTCGATTGACGAGACGCGGTCCCTTGGACTTGCGAATGGAACGGGACAACGGAATGCGCCGCGCCTTGATCAAACGACCCACTCAGGTTGCCCCGGGGCAGCTTCCCCAACCGGCAACCCGGCGGCGGCCATTGCGCCGACGGCTGATGCGCGCGCGGGCGATGATGGCGCTGCTGGTTTTTCTGCCGGGTTGCTCAACGGTGAGCAACGTAACGGACAGCCTGCTGGGGACGGGCGGGCCCCAGCCGGGGCAGCCAGGTTACGTGTCCGGCTTCTTGGGTGGCGTGGCGGCGGACGAACCCCGGGCAGTGCTGGCTGGGCGCGAGGTCCTGTCGGCCGGCGGAACAGCCGCCGATGCCGCCGTGGCGGTGGGTCTCACGCTGGCGGTCACGCTTCCATCGCGGGCCGGACTCGGCGGCGGCGGCGCGTGTATTGCCTATGCGCCGGGCGCCCAATCGATCAACGGCGGAGTGCCGGAAGCAGTAATGTTCACGCCGCTTGCGCCCAGCCAGATCGCCGGGCGGGCGGATCGTCCGGCGGCGGTGCCGATGCTGGCGCGAGGGCTATTCCTACTGCATGCGCGGTATGGGTCTCAGCAGTTCGAATCGCTGCTGGCCTCGGCCGAACAACTGGCTCGGTTTGGCGTGCCGGCGTCGCGGGCGCTGGTGCGGGACCTGGCGCTGGTGTCGGGTCCGCTGATGGCTGATCCCGGCGCGCGTGCGATATTTAGCAACGATGGCGTTCCGTTGAGCGAGGGTCAGACCCTCACGCAGCCCGCGCTTGCCGCAACGCTGTCGCAGATGCGATTCGCCGGGGTCGGCGATCTGTACCAGGGCATGCTGGCGCAGCGCATCGTTCAACAGTCGCCGCTGATTGGCGGCCCGATCGCGTTCGCCGACCTGCGGACGGCGTTGCCGAAGCTGGCGCCGCCGCTGATCACTCAATACCGCAATGATGAGGTGGCGTTCCTGCCGCCGCCGGCAGATGGCGGCCTTGCCGCGGAGGCGGCTTTTGCGGTGCTGGCGCAGTTTCCGGACAATTTCGCGGCCGCGAATGCCAGGGCGCTTTCGGTTGCGGCGCGATATCGGGCGGGTGGGGTCACGGCGGACCAAGCGCTGGCGGCGACTGATCTGCCGGCGGTCGGGCTGCCGGCGTTGCCGGCCTCGACGACGTTCGTGACGTTGGACCGGGCCGGCGACGCGGTGGCGTGTGCCCTGACGATGGACAATCTGTTCGGGACCGGCCGGATCATTCCGACACTGGGATTTCTTGCGGCCGCGTCCCCGGCTGCTGTGCCGCCGCCACTGCTGGCCGCGGCGCTGTCCTGGAACGCTCATATCGGGGCGTTCCGAGCAGAAGTGGGCGGGTCGGGCCAGGCTGGGGCGCCCATGGCGGCAGCTTTCGGAATGATCAATACGTTGCGAACGAAGCAGCCGATGCCAACGCCGGTGCCAGATCCAGGGCGGGCGAATGTGATCGCCTGTGGGGACTATCTGCCGGGTGATCCGGGGTCATGTGGCTGGGCGACGGATTCGAGGGATTCCGGTCTGGCACTTGGGGCGAACTGACGATGCCGCTGAAGGTGGGCAAGGGCGCGCATGCACCACCGTTCATGGTGATGGACGTGATTGCCGCCGCCAATGCGCGCCAGGCGACGCTGCCGACGGGGGCGCCGCATGTGATCCGGATGGAGGTCGGGCAGCCTGGAACGGGCGCTCCGGCCGGGGCGGTGGCGGCGGCGCAGGCGGCGCTGCGGTCCGGACACCCGCTTGGCTATACCGAGGCGTTTGGCATCCGGTCGCTGCGGGAGCGGATCAGTGCGCATGTCCGGTCGTGGTACGGTCTGGCGGTGGGGACCGGGCGGATCGCGGTGACAGTTGGCGCGTCGGGGGCGTTCCCGCTGGCGTTCCTGGCGGCGTTCGACCGGGGCGACCGGATCGCGATGGCCTCGCCGTTCTATCCGCCATACGTAAACATTCTGACCGCGCTGGGGATGGTTCCGGTTGTGCTGGAAGCCGGACCGGAGACGCGGTATCAACCTGATGTGGCGATGCTGGAGGCATTGGACCCGCCGCCGGACGGGCTGATCGTAGCAAGTCCATGCAATCCGGCGGGAACGATGCTGCATGCCGACGAACTGGCGGCGATTGCTCGGTGGTGCGACTCGCATGGGGTGCGGCTGATCAGCGACGAGATTTATCATGGTCTGACGTACGACCAGCCGATCGCCTCGGCCGCGTCGTTCAGTGACAGCGCGATCGTGGTGAACAGTTTTTCCAAGTATTTTTCGATGACGGGGTGGCGGGTTGGGTGGCTGGTGCTGCCATCTGATCTGATCAGGCCGGTGGAGTGCCTGGCGCAGAATATGTTCATCAGCGCGCCTTATATTTCTCAGGTGGCGGCGGAGGCGGCGTTCGACTGCCAGGATGAGTTGCAGGCGAATGTTTCCCGCTATCGGCGGTCGCGGGATCATCTGCTGACGGCGCTGCCGGCGGCGGGATTTACGCGGCTGTCGCCGGCGGAGGGGGCGTTTTATCTGTGGGCTGATGTCGGGGACCGAACGAACGACAGTGCGGGGTTCTGTGCGCGGATTCTGGCTGAGGTTGGCGTGGCGGTTAGTCCGGGGGTGGATTTCGACCATGTTCGTGGCAGCCGGTTCGTGCGGTTCAGTTACTGCGGGCCTGAGGCGGATATGATCGGGGCGGCTGAGCGGTTGCGGGCGTGGCGGTAGAAAAGCGATCATCGACGGCAGTGTCTGTCTGATTGTAGTTCCGTTTGCCTCTGAGCCAGCGGCCCGTTAGCCTCTTGCCGTGATGGGGATGGGGTCCCCCGAAACCGCCTGTACGGGCTGATGACTCCTACCGCGCGTGGCTGAGGCCAGCGGTGGGAGCAGCACGTCCTCCGCCCGCCGGCCCTTGCCACGCTGATTGGGTCGTGATGGGCGGGATCGGACATGGGCATCATTAGCTATTTGTGGATCGGACTCGGCGGCGCGCTTGGCAGTGTCTCGCGCGCGTGGCTTGCGGTAGCGGTCGCCCGCATCACCGGGCCTCAGTTTCCTTGGGGCACGATCCTCATCAATGTCGTCGGCTCGTTCGTCATCGGTTTCTTCGGGACGCTGACGGCGCAGGACAGCCGCTTCGCGGTGCCGGCGGACGTCAGGGCCTTCGTCATGGTCGGCATCTGCGGCGGGTTCACGACGTTCTCCTCATTCAGCTTGCAGACGTTCGAGCTGGCGCGTGACGGACGGGCGGCGCAGGCGCTCGGCAATGTCGGGCTGTCGGTGGTGCTGTGTCTGCTTTCGGTCACCGCGGGTCATTATACGGCGGCTGCCCTCGCGCAGGGACAGTCGAGGCCGCGGTTCCGCGGGGACAGGCGAGTGCGAACGTGACCGGAGGCGGAAACATGAGCGACATTGCCGTGGCCGTTCTGAATCAGCCAAACCAGGCAGAGACGCTGCTGGTTGCCGCGACGCGTTTCCTGGCGATCACGGGGGGCGGCGGATTGAAGGCTCTGGCGATCCGGATGCCCCCGGAGGCAAGCATCATGCCTAGCGAGGAAGTGCTGACGGCTGAACGGGCGGCGAAGATCCGCAAGGAACAGGCGAACTGGGCGGCGGGCCTGCGGACGATCGTGGAGGCGTGGAAACCTGACGCCGAACGGCAAGGGGTTCGGGCCGAACTGATCGATGTGGAGGGCGATGCCGCGGACGTCGTGATCGAGCACGGGCGGCGCGCCGATGCGATTGTCGTGGCTCGCCCGGCCGAGCATGAGAGCCAGCGTGCACATGACTGCATGCACGCGGCACTCTTCGACACGGGGTGCCCGGTTCTGGTCGTGCCTCCGGGATTCCGTGGCCCGCTTGGACGTGTCGTCGCCATTGCGTGGAAGGATGACGAACGGGCCGCCAAGGCTGTTCGCGCCGCGCTGCCGATCCTGCGCCGGGCGCAGGCGGTGCATGTGCTGTCTGCCGGGGAGGGTCCGGTGTTACCGCCGGTTCTGGCCGAACATGAAATCGCCGCGACGCCGCACCTGGTGACGGGTGGCGATGGGACGACGGGTGATCGCATCCTGCGGGCGGCGCACCAGCTTGGCGCCGACCTGCTGGTGATGGGCGCGTTTTCCCACCAACCCTGGCGGGAGCGGCTATTCGGCGGCGTCACCCGGACCATGCTGGCAGCGGCAGACCTGCCGCTTCTGATGCTGCACTGATCTATTTCACCGGGAAGATGGCGATGCGGTCGGAGCGGAACGAACTCACCCACAGCTCGTTGCCCGCGCGGATCGCGCCGGTGCCGGCTCCAAACTCGCCGTAGACGCCGCTTTTGACGAGACTGGTCAGCTTCAGGGTCCTCGGGTTAACGCCATAGATCTTGAATGGGACGTTGCAGTTCACGGCGGTGGATTCGAAGCAGTCCAGGACCTCTTTGACGGTGGCGTCCTGGCCGCCGGCGTAGATGGTCTGGCCGTCGGGCGACCAGCGTACGTTGTCGGTCAGTATTTCGGTGGGCACGGTCTCAACCTTGGGTTTGGCGGGGCCGCGGGGGATTTTGGCGAGTTGCTTGCCGGACCAGACGGCGACATAGATTTCCTTGCCGTCGGGCGAGACGATCACGCCGTTCGGGCCGGACAGATTCTCGGAGCCCGGGACCTGGGTCCAGCCCTTGCCGGGATGCCATTCATCCAGGCCGCCCACCACCTGGCCGGCGCTGAGTTTGCTGACGCGGTCGGCGTCCGTCGGGTCCCATAGGCTGGTCACCACGATGCCGCCGTCCGGCAGGGAGGCGACGGCGTCGGGCCAGAACTTGGGCGGCGCGGGAACACAGCCAATCCAGGTGAAGTGGGGCGTTTCCTTGGTCAGGTCGACGGTGAAGACCTCCACGGCCTCCCGCCCGCCATGGTTGACGGCGTACAGGGTGGGGTGGGCGCCGACCTCCCGCGTCAGGTCCAGGCCGTGGGGACCGAAGACGGTCCAGTCGGGCGTGCCGGGGCAGTCAGGATACGTCTTGGTGTCGGCGGCGACGGTGATGTCGGACGACGGGACCGCGCGGACCGTGCGGTTGCCGCTGTCGAACAGGAACAGGGTCCCTTGTGGCGCGCTGGCGTCGGCCAGGTTGCTGCCGATGACCCAGCGGGTGTGTGGGACGGGGGCAAAATCCTCTACGTTGTTGACGCCGCAGATGAAGCTGGCGCCGTTGGCGGGCGCACAGTTCGGCTTGGCCGGGGGTGGGGCGGCCTGGGCCTGGGCTGTAGGGGACAGGGCGACGGTGGCGGCTGCCAGCAGCGCCATTGCGAGGCGCCGTGCGGTTGTTGTTGAGCGTGTGGTCATTTGCTCCCCCTGACTTCTCTGTTCTTTATGTTCGGGCGGACGTTTGTCGAAGTAGCGGAAGGGTTAGTCGGCGCCGGGCTATTGTCAACGAATGGCCGCGGGGGAGCGGCGCGGGTGTTGCCAGGTTGCATGTTGTCAGCAGGGCCGCGCCGCGCCAACACTGGGCACCGTCAGGGTTTGCGGGGATGAAAAGGACATGGCCGAAGCAAGCAACCGGTACGGGCTGACGGCGGCCCGCACGCACGGGCG
Organism: uncultured Pseudomonadota bacterium; assembly: GCA_963819005.1. Lineage (GTDB taxonomy): Bacteria > Pseudomonadota > Alphaproteobacteria > Acetobacterales > Acetobacteraceae > Rhodopila. The sequence continues at coordinate 513,465 of CAWFUL010000012.1, read as the reverse complement.
TCCGGGGAAGGAGATGCGGCCGTCCGGCCCGACGGTGGATTGTCACGCGCATGTGATGATTCCGGCGGCAGCCGAGATTGTCCGGCCGCACCTAGCTCATGATCCGAGGGCGGAGTTCTATACCGAGGAGACCCGCATCCTGACACGGCGCCAGAACGAGGACCGGATGCCGAACCTGGTCAACCTGGATCTGCGGATGCGTGATTTCGACGCGATGGGCCTCGATGCGCAGGTCATCAGCCCGGCGCCCCCGCAGTGCTACTACGACGTTCCACCGGAGGTCGGCATCGATGCGGCGCGGGCCGTTAACGAGGGCGTGGCGGCGATCGCGGCGAAGCTGCCGGACCGAATTCCCGCCGCGCTTGGTTCGGTGCCGTTGCAAGCCGGCGGCGAGGTCGCGGCGGCAGAACTTGAACACGCCATGACGGTGCTTGGGCTGAAGGGCGTGGAGGTGCTGACCCATGTCGGCGAGCTTGAGCTGTCCGACAAGTCATTCGAGCCGTTCTGGGAGCGTTCCGAAAAGCTAGGGGCAGTCGTGTTTATCCATCCCAGTGGATTTACTGAGACGCGGCGGTTTGGACGGCATTATTTTAGTAACGTTATTGGAAATCCGCTGGATACGACAATGGCTTTGCATCATCTGATCTTCGATGGCGTGTTGGAACGCTATCCCGGTCTGAAGATCCTGGCCGCGCATGGGGGTGGGTTTTTGCCGGCCTATTCCGGACGGATCGATCATGGGTGGGGGGCGCGGTCGGATGCGCACGGCGAGCTGCCTCGGCCACCGAGTTTCTATCTGAAGAAAATCTACCTCGATACGATTGTTTTTACACCGCATCAGCTGGAAGGGTTGGTCGCGCTGTTCGGGGTGGAGAAGATCCTGCTGGGAACAGACTATCCGTATGACATGGGCGAGTATGATCCGATCGGGCACATCAACTCGGCGGGGTCGCTGAGCGGGACTGATCGCGCGGCGATTGCCGGCGGCAACGCGAAAGTGCTGTTCGGGTTCTAGCACGTCCTGGGCGTGCGGTATTGGTCTACGAAAGCCGTCATGGTGTGACACCAGGCACATTCCGTCGCTGGGTCCTGGGTTAGTGGTGCTCCGGCGGGGTGATCCCAAATTACAGGGACACTTCGCGAGATGGGAAGAAACCGCGTCCCGCCAAACCCAGACGCAGCGAGGAAACTGACATGAGATCGTTACTTATATGCACCGGGCTTGTTGCGCTTCTGGGCGCAGGCAGCGTTGCCCAGGCAAACGAGACGTTCGACTTCACGTTCATTGGCTTCGGGCATCAGCATGCCTCCGAGCAGACGCAGGAGACGCCGTTTATCGCGTCGGCCAAACCAGGAGCCCTTTTTTGTGATGCGGCTATCATACGTAATGCCGAAAGCGATCAGCCTGGAATTTTCAGTGTCGAGAACGCGACGGGGGCGGTCCCCGAACCAGGGACGGTCGCGCTGCTGAGTATTGGACTTCTCGGTGTCGGGGTCATGCGACGGCGGGTGCTTTGAAGCTCTGGTCCGCGGGAAGATCCGGGTGGCCGGGGGGGCCAGCCGCGGCGCCTCAGGACGCCTGGGGTGAGGCGGCGAGCAGTTGCTCGATCGGATCCCAGACGAAGGCGGTCTGCTGGATCTTTTCGCCGCCGATCCTGATCACTGCCTCGGCCACCGGGCGGCCGCCGAGGCGCTGGTAAAACCAGCGACTGGGGTTGTCGCGCAGCACCCAGCAGAACGCGGACTTGCAGCCGATATCGCTCAGATGCGCGGCGGAGGCGCGCATCAAGCGGCGGCCGACGCCGCGTTCGCGCCAGTCGTCAAGGACGTATAATGTTTCGACCTCACCCTCGGCCAGGCGCTTGCCGCCGACCTCGGCGTGGCGGGCACGTCCGGCGGTGGTGAAGCCGATGATCCGGGGTCCGCTGCCGTTGGGGACGTCTGTGCCAGAGGCTGTTGCAACCATCACGCCGGTGCCGCCGCGGATCGCCGCGTCGTAATGGGCGGCCTGGCGGGAGACGGACAGTTTCGACAAATAAGTATCCGGGAGGATTCCGGGGTAGGTGCTGCGCCAGGCGGCGACGTGGACCGCCCCGATGGCAATCGCATCGGCGACCCTGGCCTTGCGCAATGAAATCACGCTGCACGCTCCAGCACCGCGGTAAAGAAACCGTCGGTGCCATGCCGAGCGGGGGTGAGGGAGAGAAAATCGCCGCCGTTGGGCACGGGGGTGTCCAAGGTCCAGGCCCGCCACAGCGGGACGACCGAGAAATCCGGATGGTGGCTTAGAAAGGCAGACACCTGAGCCTCGTTTTCCTCTTCCAGAAGGGAGCAGGTAGCGTAAACCAAACGTCCGCCCTTGCGAACCAGACTTTGCGCGGTGTTGAGAATCACCGCCTGTTTAACGACCAGCTCGGTCAGATCGGATTCCTGCAGGCGAAGGCGGGCATCGGGGTTGCGGCGCCAGGTGCCAGTGCCGGTGCAGGGGGCGTCGACCAGCACACGATCAAACGTGCCGGCGCGGCGCTTGATCCATTTGTCTCCTGTTTCGATGTGATGCCGCTCGACATTGTGCACGCCGGCTCGGCGTAGGCGGCGGACGGCACCCTCCAGGCGTGGCGCGGAGACATCGCAGGCGACAATCTGGCCGCGATTTTCCATCATGCTGGCCAAAGCGAGGGTCTTGCCGCCGGCGCCGGCGCACCAGTCGGCCACGCGCATGCCGGGGGCGGCGCCGACCATCGCGGCGACGAGTTGGCTGCCTTCGTCCTGGATTTCCACGAGGCCGGACATGAAGGCGGGACCTGTGGTGACCGGTCGCCTTCCGTCGATGCGCAGGCCCCAGGGTGACAGCGCTGTGGGCCGGGCGTCCCAGCCCTCGGTCGCAAGGGCGGCCTGGGCCTGGGCGCGGTCGCCCTTGAGCACATTGACACGAAGATCGAGGGGCGCGGGTCTGGCGAGGGCGGCCATCTCGGTCTGCAGGGTCGGGCCGAAGCGGGCGGAGAGGCGGGGCAGGAGCCAGTCGGGAATTTCCAGCCTGACGGCGTCGGGCATCGACGGGTGATCGAGCGTGTGGCCGGCGATGCGTTCGAGGACGTTGTTTTCCGGACGTTCAAGGCCGGCGGCGGCGAACTGACCGCCGGAATAGGCGGCGCGGACGCCATGCAGCGTCCAGCCTTCGAGCAGAAGCGACGCGGCAACGAGCAGACGAGGGGTTGGAACCGACTCGCCGATCCACCAGCCCAGGCGGCGACGTGCGCGGAGCACCGCCCAGACCCGGTCGGACACGGCACGGCGGTCGCCGGAGCCAATGTAGCGGCGCGAGCGGAAGAAATCGTTGGCGACGGCGTCGGCGGGGCGGTTCGGAGTTGTCTCGATCGCGTCCACCAGGTCGATCGCCGCAGCGATCCTGGCGGCTGGGGTCATGCGCGGGGTGGTTTTCGGGGAGGACGCACGCTGGACTGCGCCATCAATCCTGCCGGTAGTTCGGCGCCTCGCGGTCGATCGCGACGTCGTGGACGTGGCTTTCGCGCAGGCCAGCACCGGTAATGCGGCGGAAACGGGTAGTGGTCTGCAGGTTGGGGATGTCCGCGCTGCCGGTGTAGCCCATGCCGGCTTTCAGGCCACCGACTAGTTGATGAACGACGGCGCCAACCGGACCCTTGTAGCCGACCCGGCCTTCTATCCCTTCCGGGACCATCTTCAATTGGTCCTTGATGTCCTGCTGGAAGTAGCGGTCAGCGGAGCCGCGAGCCATGGCGCCGAGGCTGCCCATGCCGCGGTAGGATTTGTAGGAGCGGCCCTGGTAAAGGAAGACCTCGCCTGGCGCTTCATCGGTGCCGGCGAGCAGGCTGCCGATCATGACGGCGTCGGCACCGGCGGCGATCGCTTTGACGATATCGCCACTGGTCCGCATGCCGCCGTCGGCGATTGCGGGGATGTCGTGGTCCCTGCAGGCGGCGGCCGTTTCCATCACGGCGGTGAATTGCGGCACGCCGACGCCGGCGACAACCCGGGTCGTGCAGATGCTGCCAGGGCCTATGCCGATCTTCACCGCGTCCACGCCGGCGGCAATCAGCGCCAACGCGCCCTCGGGTGTTGCAACGTTGCCGGCGATGACCTGGGTGGTGTTGGAGGCGCGCTTGATTGCCTCGACCGCGCGGAGCACGCCTTGCGAGTGGCCGTGGGCGGTGTCGACGACAATAATGTCCGCCTCGGCGCTGATCAGGGCGCGCGCTCGGGCCTCGCCGTCAGAACCGACGCCGGTGGCGGCGGCGACGCGCAGGCGGCCAAGCTCATCTTTGTTTGCGAGGGGGTGGGATTCCGCCTTGTCCATGTCCTTGACTGTGATCAGGCCGATGCAGCGGTAGGCGTCGTCGACGACGAGCAGTTTCTCGATGCGATGCTTGTGCAGCAGGCGCCGGGCCTGATCGGGGCCGACATCGGCGGTGACGGTGACCAGGTTTTCCCGGGTCATCAGCTCGTAGACTTTCAGGCTTGGTTCGGTGGCGAAGCGGACGTCGCGGTTGGTCACGATGCCGACAAGACGGTTGGTTCCACGCTCAACGACCGGGATGCCACTGATGCGGTGGGTGGTCATTAGCGCCTTGACGTCGGCCAGGGTCTGGTCGGGGTGGATGGTCAGCGGATTGACCACCATGCCGGATTCGAATTTCTTGACGCGGCGGACCTGGGCGGCCTGTTCCTCCGGTGTCATGTTCTTGTGGATCACGCCCATGCCGCCGAGTTGAGCCATCGCAATGGCCATCTCGGATTCGGTGACGGTGTCCATTGCGGCGGAGATGATCGGGATGTTCAGTGTAATCGACCGGGTCAGGCGGGTGACCGTGCTGGTCGACGATGGCAGGACCTGGGAATAGGCCGGGACGATAAGGACATCGTCGAATGCCAGCGCATCCTCGACCCGTTCTGCGTGAAGGCGGCCGACGGAGGAAACAGGCATCGTATGGAGGGGATTGTCGAGCGCCATGGGCGGGTGAGCCTTTCCGCTACCTTGGCGCGTCCACATAGGGGCGTGGGGCGGATTCCGCAAGCTGAGATTATGGATTAGCGGCGAGGCTGCCTCGGGTGGGATATAGGCGTCGGCTTGCGGGTTGTATGACGTGGGATGTCCGCGACAAAGTGCGGCCAGCTCTGAATAAGGGCGTTGATCAAGCAAAGACGGGGAAACGGCGATGGCGGCAGGGGCAACGGGCGGGAAGCCGCCGAATATCGTTTTCATCATGGCTGATGACCTCGGCTATGCGGACCTATCCTGTTACGGGCGGCAGGAGTACTCGACACCGAATATCGACCGTATCGCCGCTCGGGGTGCGCGTTTCACGCAGGCCTACGCGAACTCCGCGGTTTGTTCCGCGACCCGGCTGGCGCTGATCACCGGGCGTTACCAGTATCGTTTGCCGCTGGGGCTGGAGGAGCCGCTGGCGGGGAAGCGCGATGTCGGGCTGCCGCCAGAGCATCCGACGCTGCCGTCTCTGTTGCGTGGTGCGGGGTATGCGACGACGCTGATCGGCAAATGGCACCTGGGAGTGTTGCCGAAGTTCGGGCCGTTGCTGAGCGGATACGAGCGGTTCTGGGGCATCCGCAGTGGTGCGATCGATTACTATACGCACCTGAATGCGCGGGGTGAGCACGACCTGTGGGACGGTGATACCAGTGTGGAGGCGACCGGCTACCTGACGGATATGCTGGGCGACCGCGCCGTTCTGTCGGTGAGTGAACGGGCCGGGGAGGGCCGGCCATTTCTTCTGAGCCTGCATTTCAATGCGCCACACTGGCCTTGGGTAGCGCCCGGGGACCGCGCCGAGTCCGAACGGCTGGCGGGATCCAATCTGCGTCATTACGACGGGGGGGACCTCGCGACCTATGCGCGGATGGTGGGCGCGTTGGACCTGCAGATCGGGCGGGTGATGCAGACGCTGGAGGCGAACGGGGTCGCGGACAATACGATCGTGATCTTTACATCGGACAACGGCGGGGAGCGGTTTTCGTACACTTGGCCGTTCACCGGGATCAAGACGGAGTTGCTGGAGGGCGGCCTGCGCATTCCGGCGTTGATCTGTTGGCCTGATCGCATCCCGGCCGGGCAGGTCAGCGATCAGGTGACGATTACCATGGACTGGCTTCCGACGCTGCTGGAGGCCGCGGGGGTGGCGGCGCATCCGGACTATCCACCGGACGGGATGAGCGTGCTGGAGACGATAACTGGGCAGGCGGCATCGGTGCCGCGGCGGCTGTTCTGGCGCTATCGGCACAATGCGCAGCGGGCGATGCGGGACGGCGATCTGAAGTATCTGAAAATCCGCGAGAACACCTTCCTGTTCGATGTGGTCCGAGACCCGCTGGAACGCGGCAATCTGAAGCAGCGCCGGGCTGCGGCGTTCGCCGGGATGGTTGCGGCGTGGGAGGAATGGGAGGCGACGATGCTGCCGGAGGATCCGAGCAGTTTCGGGGAGTCTTACTCGGCCGCCGAACTTGCGGATCATATAGGGAGCTGAGGGGCGTGAACGGCGGCTTTATCATTTGGGGGACCGTGCTCCGGGCGGCCTTGCCGAGGTCCCGCACCGCATCAGGGCTGTCAGGTCTTGGCGAAGCATGTCGCGGGTGCGGGCGGGCGCGGGGCGCCACTCGGCTTCGGGGCAGTATGCCGGGGGGCGCTAGTCGGCACGGCACATGGCGTTGTCGGTGCGTTCCGCAGCCTGCAGGGCTGCCAGCTGGGTGCCGATCGCCTGGGCGGCGGCCAGTCGATCGGGCGGGAGGTCTCGGATAATTTTGGCGACCATCGCGAAAGCAGGGCCTCGCAGCGCGATCAGGCGGGCATCCGTGGTGGCCGGATCAGCGCAGTAACGACTGTCGGTGAGAGTGACGAAAGCACAATAGAGCCACTCGGTAGCTGATCCGTCGTTGGCGCCCGGTGCGCAGATAGCGGCAAGGTCGCGGGCGTTTAATTCGGCAAGCCATACGCTGTTGGTGGCCGGGAAGCGGGCCTGCTCCAGGATCAGCAGCGCCAGTTGCCCGTGGGAGGCGCCGAGATCGGCTTTCCTGGCCATCGCCCTGGATCAGTCGCGGGCGGCCAGTGCGGCATCGAGCTGCTGGCGAAACGGCGACGGGACGAGTGCGAGCAGTGTGTTGCGGCGCCGTCTAATGACCGTGTTCACGCCTGCCGGTCAGGTTTTGGGCCAGATGGCGGGAGCGACGGCCATTTCGGGGGGAGAGGTCGTGACGATCCGGCCATTCTGCCATTGCACGATCATCAGTTCGGCGTCGACGCGCCTCCCGTTAGCATCGTATTTCACATGGCGGCCGGGAAAAAGCAGCGCCGGGCCATCGCGGAGGTCGAACGCTCGGATCTGGTCGGCAACCTTGTCCGGATCGGGGCTGCCGGCGCGCTCGACGGCGGTGGCGAGCAGCATGATGTGACCGTATGCCATAATCGGTTCCTGCAGCAGCCACGGCTCCTTGGTGCGCTGCATGTAGCGGCGCTCGATGTCCTCGAGGCCCTTGCCTGCGCCGCCGGCGGTAATGATCATCAGCCCCTGGACGACATCCGCGCCGGCGTTGGCCACGAGTTCCGGCGTTGCCCAGTGGCCGCCGTTGCCGACAACCGGCAGCTTGCCGCCGCCGAGGCCATACTCAGCGAGCTTGTCCAGGATCATCTTGTCGTCCGGCACATTGGACGGGAGTGCTAGCAGGAAGTCGGGGCGGGCGGAGCGGACGCGCTGCATCAGCGTGGTGGCGTCGGTCAGCGGCGGGGTAAAGACCTCATCCACGACGGCAGTCAGGCCGAGGTCGGCAAGGACATGCGCACGGATGGGCTTGAGGAAGCTGACGGTCGAGGCGGTGTTGTCGGCGATGATGGCGACTTTCTTTGGTCGTTTGCCGGTGCTGCGTTCAGCGAGGTCCAGGATGGTGGGCAGCGCTTTCTCGGCCTGCTCGACGGCTGTGGGTGACGACTGGAAGATGAATTTGAAGCCGCGGCCAGTGATCAGGTCGGAGTAGGACTGGGTGAACCAGGGGATCCCGGCACGTTCGGTGACCTCGGTGACGGCGAGAGTGAAGGTTGAGAGCCAGGCGCCGAAACCGCCGGAGACGCCGGATTCCTGGCTGACCATGCGCTGGGCGGCGTCCTTGGCTTTTTCGGCGCTGTCGCCGGCGTCGTACTGCACAAGGCGCACCGGGGCGCCGCCGAGGGCCTTAATGCCGCCGGCCTTGTTGACGTCGTCGATGGCCATCTCCGCGCCCATGCGCTGAAGCTCTCCCTCGCGCGCCCAAGGGCCAGACAACGGGCTGATCATCGCGAACGTGACCGGTTTTGGGGTCTGGGCGCTGGCGCGGCCGATCAATGGAAGGGACGCGGCCGCTGCCACCACGGCGCGCCGTCTGAGCAGGAGGTTCTTGGTCATCGTTCCTCGGTATCGCCCGACTAATTCCGGACTGGCTTTGTGTTGGCAGGACGCCACGGCTCGAGACCGATGTAAAGGTGGCGCTTCGCTTCGCGGCAGGATCAAGCGCAATGATTTCCGCCGATGTTGCACGATACCCTTGCTTTTATGTTGCGCTGCACAATATTGTCGTCGAACGTTAATGAAGGACGATCAGGCGACATGAGACGACCGGATCACCGTGAGAATAACCGTCAGACCGCACCCTTGGCGGCCTGGCTTCCGGTGTTGGCAGCCATGATCATTATGCTGACGGGCTGCCTGAGCACCTTCCTGGTGCTTCAACTGGACGAGTTCCGCCCGCGGGTCGGCGATATCGTGGTGTTCAAGCCGGGAACGCAGGATGCGGACGTGTGGCAGATGGCGATTCCGGCCATCCGGGTGGCTGAAGGCGGAGCGGCGGGGTTTGGGTCCTCGGACGGCGTGTGCACGTTGGACCCGAACGTCATGGCGACGGAAGGCGGCAGCTTGGTCGTCGAGGGACGACAAGATGCGCCATTGTCCTATCGGGTGCACTGGGCTGGGGACCGGACTTCGAAAGGTAGTTCTAACTGCGGTACCGGTGCCGAACTGACGGTCTCCCGCACTGACCTGCAACGCCTGGCGAACGCAGCCGGTGGGTTTGGGATCGGCGACAAGGGTATCGTCCGTTAGAGGAAATTATGCGGTGGAGCCTCGTTCGCGAGGACATCCCTGTGCGCTGTTGCGCTTGCCCGTGTCTCTGTTAGCGTCTGGGGATGTTGCTGCATCAAATGCATTCAGAAGGGCTGGGGCCGGAGATTTCCAACGGGGCCAGGCCGTCCCTGTCCCAACCGATTTTCGAGGCTATCTTGGCGCCGCACCAAAGCCTGGGTCGTCGCGGCAGCTTTATCCTGATGGCGGGCCTGGGCGTGTTAAGCGCCGGGATCTCGTTGCGGTTCCTGATCTTGGGAGCGTGGCCGGTCATGGCGTTCAGCTGTATCGAGGTCATGCTGGCAGTGCTGCTGCTGGCGGTTCACCGCCGTCGTGCGCAGATGCGCGAGGTTATTCGATTGAATGCCTCGGAAATTATGGTTGTTCAGACAGAGCCCGGAGGCAAGTGCCGGAGTTTTTCCTTGCCGTCAGCCTGGCTGCAGGTTCGACTGGAGGGCGCTAGTGGCAGCGGCAGTCGGTTAGTGCTCCGGACGCATGGGAGCGGGCGCGAGGTTGGGTCGTTTTTGCATGATCCAGACCGGCTCTCGCTGTTCGAGGCTTTGCAAGATGCGCTGCATCGGCTGCGGCATCCGCGGTTCGAAAACGAGCAAACGTCCGACAGGTGAGCCGCACACGGTCGATGCGGCTTCCTCTGCCTCTACGGTTCCGGGGGGCCCATTGACTTAATTAGGTCGAACACGCGCTTGCGGACCGATGGATCGGTGATGCGGTAGTATGCGCGAACGAGTTCCAAGGTTTCCCGGCGGCTGAGCGTATCGTCGCTGAACGGATCGCCCGGGTCCTGGAGGCCGGATGACCGGCGGTTCGGCGCGCCGCCGAAATTTGCGGCGAGGCTATCCGGCATGTCGTCAAAGAAGAAGCTGATCGGCACGTCGAGGACGCGCGAGAGATCGAACAAACGGGATGCGCCGACCCGGTTCACGCCACGTTCATATTTTTGAACTTGCTGGAAGGTCAGACCCAGGGAATCGCCGAGTCGCTCCTGTGACATACCGAGCAAAGTGCGGCGCAGGCGTATGCGGGTACCCACGTGCACATCGATTGGACTGGGGCGGCTCTCTTTCTCAGTGCTCATGACCTGTTCGGCCCCCGCCATTCCGTGCATTCCCTCTGCCGACATCTGCTCACCTACCGATGCCATTATGCCAAATCCCACCCGATGTGTTGGCCAAACCGTCTGTGGGATGGGGTTTTAGGTGCTTTACAAACGGGTTGCAACCAAAAATTGTTAATTTAGAGAAAAATTCCGGACCGTAGTTCCATATGGCGCAAATCAGGTGAAGATTTAGATTGATTCCTGATTTTGGGGCTAAGTTTAGCGGCAGATAATCCAAAGAGTACCTGAAATAGTCGCGATTGCGATCGGACAGGCTAAACCCATCTGACTATAAAGTGTTGGCGGAAGGTAGCCTGGTATGCGAGCTGATATGACCCCTGTCTGTCGCATGCCCAGTCTTACCAGTTCGTGACCGCGCGAATTGAAGGCTGCGGATATGCCTGTATTCGCAGCGCGAAACAAGGGAAGTCCCTCCTCCACCGCCCGGAGGCGCGCCGCGGCAAGGTGCTGGCGAGGGCCGGTTGAATTGCCGAACCACGCGTCGTTGGTGACATTCACCATCCAATCCGGCCGGTCTCGGCGGTCGATGATCTGGCTGGAAAATATTGCCTCGTAGCAGATAAACGGCCCGACCGGCGGGAGCCCCGGCAGCGTGAGCGTTCGCGGTCCTGGTCCGCGGGCAAAGCCTCCGCCGGGGACGACCTGGATGCCTAGCGGGAGCCAGTCCGGCTGATATTCGCCGAAGGGAACGAGATGCCATTTATCGTATATGGCCTCAATGTTTCCGTCGGGGCCAAGGGCGAACAGGCTGTTGCGGGGACGCTCAGCGTGATCGAACCTAACACCACCGATCAACGCCTGGTTACCGCCCGCGGCCTGGGCGATCAGGACGCGGGCCCGATCATCCGTCTGCAGCAGGGCCGGGCTCGCGGTTTCCGGCCAGACGACGACCGCGGGGCCATGCACGTTCGCGACCGCCTCGCGCGTCATGTCGAGGTAGCGGCGGAAGATCGAAACCATGACCGACCGATCCCATTTCTCACCTTGCGCGACATTGCCCTGGACCAGCAGCACGGTGATCTCCGGTCCAGGTGGGACTGGTTCGGCCAGTCGAACAATGCCGAAGGCGCACCAGGCGGCGAACAGACCGGCGCCGGCAACTCGTAGCCGCCATCCTAACAAGGGCGTCGCGGCAAGCAGGATCGTCAGGAAAGTCATGCCGTGAACGCCGATCAGCGAGGCGGGTTGGATCAGAATGTCTCCCACGCTGCCGGGCACTTCCCATACGCTGCCCAGCGGGTTCCAGGGGAAGCCGGTGGCGACGAACTGCCTTGCCAGGTCGGCCAGGACCCACGCGCCGGCGAGTGTCAACACCATAGGCCAGCGTGGCGGCCCGACTGGAACACCGCGCGGCGGCCAGGGCGGTGAAGCGAGTTGGGCAACCGAGGTTGCGGCAGCGATGAACAGCGCCAGCACAGCGGCGAGTCCGGGCACGGCGAATGGCACCAGCCACCAGAAGCGGTCGGCCTCAATCAGAATCGCCTCGGTGATCCAGTAAAGCCCGACGATGTTCAGCCCAAGACCGAACCACCAGCCGCGGCGGGCTGCGACAGCAGGGCCGGATGATCCCTGAATCAGGCATAGCAGGACGGGCACCGACAAGAACAGGACCGGAATGGCGTTGAACGGCGGGAACGCGAGTGCCCCCAGCGCGCCGGCCGCCAGCCCGACAAGGTCGGCGCGTGCGCCGCGCAGCCCGATGAGCCGGGCGATCAGACCCCTGGAGCGGGACACCGATGTCAACGCTTGTTCAGACCTCGGCTTCGCGTGACTGACGCTCGTAATGCCGATAGTATTTTTCGGTCACGAGATCGGTCTTGACGACCACCGCAACGTCGGTCGTGTTGAATTGCGAGTCGATCACGGCGCCGTCGCCGACGAACCCGCCGAGGCGGAGGTAGCCCTTGATGAGGGGCGGCAACCGGTACAGCGCGGCCGACGAGACGATCTCGGGGCGGGCGAGGCGTGCCATATCGACGTAGCGGTGTGGGAGCGCCCGCGGCCTGATCTGTAGCGGCGCGAGATGATGATAGTGGAGATAGCTGAGTTCCAGTGCGAGGCGATCCGGGTCAGTGCCCGGCAGGCTGGCGCAGCCGAAAAGCAAGTCGATCTGGTGTAGGAACACGTAGGAGGCGATCCCGCTCCAGAGCAATTGCATGACCGCGCGATTGCGATACCCAATATCGACGCAGGACCGGCCGAGCTCCAGGATCCGGCCGGGGAAGGCCTCGATGCAACTGATGTCGTATTCATCCGCGGAGTAGAAGTGGCCGATCCGATTTGCGCCTTCGCGCTGGATCAGTCGATAGGTGCCGACCACGTTTTCCGGCCCTTCGCCCAGTGCATGGTCGATCACCAGAAGATGATCAGCGATGGTGTCATAGACGTCGCGGTCCCGCTGAGTGAGTCTCGGTCTCGGGATCCGGCCGGGCGCCCATTTCAAGGTAGAAGATGCGGTAGCGAAGGGCCTGGACGGCATCAATGTCGGCGGAACTTGATGCAAGCCTGACACCGAGATTACCGGCGCGAAGCTCTTGGAAGCCCGAGGTCAGGACAGCGTCCGTCATGGTTGGTTCTCCCACGCTACGAGCTGTCAGGCGCGTCAAGTTCGCGTGGGCGTGGGGGACGCCGCCGCCGACCAAACAGCTCGAGCCGGAGTGAGACGAGATCAAAACCCAGCCGCGCGGCGATTACCTGCATGAGGCTTTCGTGCTCGGCGTCCTGAAACTCGATCACCTTGCCGGTTTCGACGTCAATCAGGTGATAGTGGTGGCCGTCTTCGGTTGGTTCATAGCGTGCCCGCCCGCCGCCGAAGTCACGGCGTTCCAGGATGCCCTGCTCCTCGAAAAGCCGGACGGTGCGGTAGACCGTGGCGATGGAGATATGCTGATCGAGCGCAGAGGCGCGGCGGTAGACTTCCTCCACGTCGGGGTGGTCGCTGGCATCAGACAGGACGCGCGCGACAACCCGACGCTGGCCGGTCATCTTCAGGCCCCGTTCGATGCAGAGGCGCTCGATGCGCGATTCCATTCGGTTCCTTGGTGACAGTCAGGCGGGCGCCGACAGCAACCAGCCGTTCGATGGCATGGAATACAATGCCTGGGCATTGGCAGGGAAGCCCGCCCCCCTGAGCGGGCGCCTGCTGCCTGATTGCATGTACAATCGGGGCGTTAGCGGGCGTGGCCCCGAACGGTAATCCGACGTGCGCCGCGCAGGGGGTGAGCGGCGTCGCGCCAGCTAATTGCCGCCGGCGCGTCGTGTGCCCAGACCGATCTGCTTGGCCAGGGAAGATCGCTTCTCAGCGTAGTTCGGCGCGACCATCGGGTAGCTGGCGTCCAAGCCCCACTTCTGGCGATACTGGTCCGGCGTCAGGTTGAAAGACGTGGCCAGATGCCGCTTCAGCATCTTGAGGCGCTTCCCGTCTTCCAGACAGATGATGTAGTCGGGAAACACGGATTTTCGGATCGGCACGGCCGGCTGGGCCTTTTCGGCGGGTTCAGCCGGTTCGGCGCCGATGTGCGACAACGTCTTGTAGACATCGCGAATGAAGACGGGCAGCCGCTCTGCGTCGACCGCATTGTTTGCGATATGGGCGGAAACGATCTGCGCGGTTAGTCCGAGCAATTCGCCGTCCTGGATCTTGTCAGGCATTGGTTTGTCCCTTTCCGGTTATTGTGCTGCATTTATAGAAATCGGCGGCTGGCCATTCCGGCAATGGCTACGAGCTTTTGTCAGTAGATGGGAATCATGACGGCAATGCAAGATGTGACCCGCGAACTTGATATTACATCCGAGGTCTGCCCAATGACATTTGTGCGGACCCGACTAGCCTTGGATCGGATGGCACCGGGCGAAACTCTTCTGGTGCGGCTGAAGGGTGACGAGCCTGTCAAGAATGTCCCCAGGACCGCAGTTGAACAAGGGCACGTTATACTGAGTCTCGAGACCGATTCGCTTGGCATCAGCCACTTATTGATCCGGCGTGGAAAGTAATTTGGACAGACCGAGCGCTCAACCGGCCTGGATGAGCTCAAGTCGCATGACGAGCGCATCGGACCCATCCGAATAATAGCTCGGCCGCCGTCCGACCTCAGCGAAGCCGGCGCGGGTATAAAGTGCCAGCGCAGCAGTATTTTTGACTGAAACCTCAAGAAAAACGACAACCGCGCCGGCCGCGGCGAGTCGTGTGACCGCTTGCTGCAGCAATGCTGTGGCAACTCCGCAGCCGCGAGCCTCCGGCGTTACGGCGAGGGTCAGGACCTCCGCCTCGCGGTCGGCGACCCGCAGCAGGATCAGGGCGTCTTCCCACCATAGTCCGATCACATTCGGCAGGCCCAGTTGGAGACTGAAGACGTCGCGAACTCCAGGCATCATTTGGCGGGAAGGCGACGGCATGGATCGCTGCCAAGCGTTCGGCGTCTGCTTCGGTGGCCAGGAGGAGGGTCGATTCCATGGGTCAGGCTTGTAGCGGGATGCGGGGCGGGGACAGTTTTGCCTCGGGGGCGTCAACGTATATGGGTTCCGGGGGCAGCGGGCGAATGTCGCCACGCCAGCGTTGTTCGCCGACATGGGCGATGTGTCGGCCTTGAGGGAATCTTGCGTCCGTCAGCATAACATTGGCGCCGACTGCGGCAAGGCGGGCGGCGATCTCCAGCGAGGCGGCGCCTGCGACAGCGACCGGGCCGTCTGGGCGAGGAAGGGCGGTCACGTCGCACGATAGCAGCGACTCGCCAATTTCCAGGAAGATCCGGCCGCGGCGGCTGGGCACGGCTATCCACAGCGTGCGCGCGGCGAGGAAGGGCAGGGAATCGGCCAGGGATTCACCGACGGTTACACCCACCACCGGCACGCCCGTTGCCATGCCGATCCCCAATCCGAACGCCAGTCCTGCCCGGATTCCTGTAAAGCTGCCGGGTCCCACGGTGACCGCGATGAGATCGAGGGCTGAGGGACCGATCCCGGCCTCGGCCAGCACGCCACGCGTCATAGCGTTCAGCGCGGATGGCTGTCCGTGGGCAAGGTCTGCCTGCCGTCCGGCCACAACTGTCGCATCGGCGACGACCGTAGCCGAACACCGGGCGGTGGCGGAATCGAGGGCGAGGATACGCATTGGACGCGACGCTAGCTGGTCGGGCAGGACCCGGAAAGCCGAACGTCAGGCGAGCAGGCAGGCCTCGTCGAATGTGAGACGCGGAGACCGATTGAAGAGGCCCGCCGGGTCGCCGTAACCGATGTTGACCAGGAAGTTTGACCGCCAGCCGTTGCTAGAAAAGAACGCTTCGTCCACTTTGGCGTTGTCGAACCCGGACATCGCGCCTGTGTCCAGGCCGAGGGAGCGGGCGGCGATCATCAAGTATGCGCCCTGCAGGGTGCCGTTGCGGAAGGCTGTGGTCGCGGCCAGCGAGTCGTTGCTGGTGAACCAGGAAATCGCGTCCGGGTTATGCGGGAAAAGCTGCGGCAGCTTGTGGAAGAATTTCGGATCGTAGGCGACGATGACCGTCACCGGTGCCGTCATGGTCTTTTCCGTGTTGCCTGACGACAGGGCGGGCGCTAGCTTTTCCTTGCCCTCCTGCGTGCGGATAAAGACGAACCGAGCTGGCGAACTGTTGGCCGAGGTCGGGCCGAACTTCAGAATGTCGTAGAGATGGTGCAGGGTCTCGTCGGAGACATTTTCATCGCGCCACTTGTTATGCGTGCGTGCCTGACGGAAAAGCAGGTCGAGGCCTGCCGGCTCGATCGTCATGGGAAACTCCTAGTATGCTGCGGCGCAGCGTACAGCCGCGCCTGCTTCCGTCAAGGCTTCGGACAGGCTTAGAATTCGACCTGCTCGACGGCGACGACTTCCGGCACATAGTGACGCAGCATGTTTTCAATTCCATGCTTCAGCGTGGCACTGGAGGACGGGCAGCCGGAGCAGGAGCCCTGCATGTGCAGCCGAACCACGCCTTCGCGGTAACCGCGGAAAACGATGTCGCCGCCATCACCCGCAACAGCCGGGCGGACGCGGGTGTCGAGCAGTTCCTTGATCTGGTCGACGATCTCCTGGTCGGCGGGATCAACGTCCTCATCAAGGTCGTCTCCGACGCCCTCTATTACCGGTCGCCCGGCCACGAAGTGGTCCATGATGGAGCCGAGGACCTGAGGCTTCAGGGCTTGCCAGGAGATTTCGTCGGTCTTCGTGACGCTGATGAAGTCTCCGCCGAGGAATACGCGTGCAACGCCGGGCAGCGCGAAGAGGCTGGATGCCAGCGGGCTTCGTTCGGCCGAGGCGGAGGTGGCAAAGTCCGCGGTGGAGAAACCAAGTACCTCGCGCCCTGGAAGGAACTTAAGTGTCGCGGGATTAGGGGTGCCCTCGGTTTCGATGAACATGTTGGCGCGCCTGTTCGGGTCTGGAGTGGACAATCCGGACCGCAGCGGTCCGGTCAGATGGACGCTACATCGGTCGAATCGGCGCGGTTGGCAAGGGGGAATTAGTTAGTGCCTATTGGGGCCATCGCGAGGGCGATCACCCTTGGTTGCAGCGGCCGATACCGAGGGCGGGGCCAGCGGCCGGCCCAACCTAGTTCCAGGCGCTGCGCCAAATCGTCAGCCTGAGACCCGAGGCTTCCGTTAGGCGATGGCCACCGGCTATGATGCGCAGGTTGACGACCTGCGGGACGTCGAGGCGAAGGTAGCGCAGGTTTGCATGGACCGCATAGTGCAGTTCAATTGACACTGTTGTCGGAGCGTACGGTTCAGCATTTACGCCGTGTCGTCAGCGACTTGCGACAGCCCGTGTGTCGGCGTGGAGCACCATGCACGGTTCCCCGTGATGTGCCATGCTGGCGCAGGCTTCGTGAACGTCTGTCGGGTGAAGCCCAATAACCTGCGCGCGCCAGACCGTTTTATGGGCGACTGTAGCCGGTTCGATCCGGATCTCGCCGCTGTCGGCTGCTTTGCGGGCCGTGGCGGCGGCAGCGCGTGCCGCGCTTTCTGACGCATAGCTACCGACCTGAATGGACCGGCCGGAGGCGGCCACGCGTTGTCACGCGTGCCCGGGGCAGTGGCGCCGGGCGTGGCATCTCGGCCGCGCGGGCCGATGCGATCAGCACCATGCGACCTGGCGCCGGGATCGGCCGGTGTTCAATCGGGACGTCCATTTGCTCGAAGCCATGATCCAGCAGGGACGCCATGTGAATGTCCCGCTCGCCATTTGTCTGGGCGCCAAGCACGACACCGACAAGGCGCACGCCGCCGCGAACGGCACTGGTTACAAGGTTATGCCCGGAAGCCTCGGTATAGCCGGTCTTAAGCCCGTCGGCACCGGGATAAGAACGAAGCATGTTGTCATGGTTGAAGATAATCTGCCGGTGCCAGGCGAAGCTGGGTGTCGAGAAATAGCGATAGTAGACCGGGAAGTCGTCGATCAAGTGGCGGGCGAGGATGGCGAGGTCGCGCGCTGTGGACCACTGGTCCGGATCGGGCAGGCCCGAGGCGTTTTCGAAGGTTGAGTGGGACATGCCGAGCGCCCTGGCGCGCAAGGTCATCATCTGGGCGAACCGATCCTCACTGCCACCGAGCAGTTCGCCAAGCGCGGACGCGGCGTCGTTGGCTGACTTTGTGACCAGCCCGAGGATTGCCTGTTCCACAGTCAGGCGCGCGCCAGGCAAGAGACCCAGCTTGGTGGGTTCCATTGACGCGGCGTGGGCGGATACCGGGACGTCCTGGTCCAACTCCAGGCGACGGTCGCGCAGAGCCTCAAACGTCAAATACAGGGTCATTAATTTGGTGAGGCTTGCGGGATGCCGCGGCTCGTCGGCATTCACGTCCTCCAGCACATTGCCGGAGGTGGCATCAACAACGATCGAACTATAGCGAGCCGATCCGATCTGGGCGTGCCCAGGCTTAGTGGCCAGGACCGCGAAGACCAAGGATGCTGGTAACAGCAGCCGCCACAACCGCCGGCCCGGACCCTGCCACCGTTGCAATTGTTTGCGCTGATGGCATCCAAAGCCAGCCATAAGTGTCCCTTTCCGCGCGTTGGTGGGACTTTATGTTGCCTCGGCGTCAAAATGTCCAGCCAAAAAGGGTCAGAAAAGCAAAAGGTGTGAAGAGGTTACGAGCCGACTCTCACGTCCCGTAACGGTCCGCTCTTGACCAACTCGGCGGCGTATGAATTAGCGATCAAGCAATTTTTGTGCAGTGCACAAAAACTGCTTGATCGGACGATCAGGCGCTTCTATATCGGTGGTGTTGCAATGCAGCAAAACGGTTGCATTGAAGACTGAATTTCCGGCTGGGTGCGTCTCCGGTTCATGGCGCCTCCTGCCCTTCAAGACGAGGATGGAACATGAAAGCGAAAGCGACCGAAATCACCCCGACCGTGGAAGAGCCAGCGTCGAAGGCGATGGACGCAACGGTGTCGAGCCTGAAGGAAGGCATGGCGAAGGCCACGGCCGGCTTTGAGACAACCCAGGCTAAAGTCAAGGAAAATGTGGAGAAAGCTATGAAGACCGCTGAAGAACTCGTTGCGTTCAGCCAAGGCAACATGGAAGCCGTTGTGAAGTCCGGTCAGATCTGGGCCGCCGGGGTGCAGGACCTGTCCAAGCATGTCGCCGCAACTGCGCAGGCGACGTTTGATGATACGTTTTCGACCTTCAAGGCGCTAACGTCGGTGAAGTCCCTGAAGGACGCCTTCGAACTCCAGGCTTCCTTCGCACGGTCTGCGATGGAGAAGACGATGGCCGAGTCCGGCAAGCTGACGGATGCCTCGTTCAAGCTGACCGAACAGGCTCTGGCCCCGATCACGGCACGCGTCACGCTGGCGGTTGAGAAGTTCGCCAAGGCTGCGTGATTACAGTCCGATCGGCGGCGGATGCCCCTCGGGCTGAAACGTGGCCGGCCTCGGATTAACAGCACTGAAAACAAGGCCCGGACATTTGTCCGGGCCTTTGTTGTTTGGCCACCGCCACCCATCTGCTGACTTGTGCGCGGCGCGCTTGGCAGCCTCGAACCGAAAAATCCTGTCGCCACGCCGCAAGACCCTCTTGCAGCGCACCTCAGTCGGCGCAATCGTCATCTCGCGGCGATGCAAGGCTCTTTCATCCAGGCACTGGCATCCGATATGCTTGGCCTTCAATGTGGAGCGGCGGCAACCTTTGGACGTAGCGAACAGCAAGCGGCGGTTCCCAGAAACTGGCTCGGGGCGGAATGAGTCGCGAAGAACCGCGTGCCGGAACGGGCGCGGGACGGTGAATGGATACGAAGACGATGAGTGACAACGACAAACGTGGCGGCGGCACGACAGAAGGGCCCAACACCGGGGTCGTGGTCAAAACGCGTCCGAAGACTCGCAAGCCGGCGATGTATAAGGTTCTGATGCTGAACGACGATTACACCCCAATGGAGTTCGTCGTTCACGTACTGGAGAGATTTTTCCAGAAGTCCCGCGAGGAGGCAACTCGTATCATGCTGCACGTGCATCGGCGGGGCGTCGGCGTTTGCGGAGTCTACACGTATGAGGTTGCTGAAACAAAAGTGACTCAGGTCATGGACTTGGCGCGGCAGAACCAGCATCCTCTACAATGCACGATCGAGAAGGAATGATGACGGATTCCGGGCAACACCGACCAAAATCCTAACTCAGCAATTGGCCAGGCGGTGATTCCGTCTGGTGAGTGACCGGGTCCGGTTTCGGACCTTAGCGCGTAGGAGCGTTGGATATGCTGTCACGGAACCTCGAACAGACGCTTCACCGCGCCTTGGGACTTGCTAGTGAACGGAGGCATGAATATGCCACCCTGGAACATCTGCTGCTTGGCCTGGCCGACGATACGGATGCCGCCACGGTGCTAAAGGCCTGTGGTGTTGACCTGGATAAACTCCGCAGCGACTTGACGGAGTTCCTGGACAAGGACCTCGCGGGTCTGGCGACGGAACGGCCGGGCGATCCGAAGCCGACGGCCGGGTTCCAACGGGTGGTGCAGCGGGCGGCCATCCACGTGCAGTCGTCCGGGCGGGACGAGGTCAGCGGCGCCAATGTGCTGGTGGCGTTGTTCAGCGAGCGGGAGAGCCACGCGGTCTACTTCCTGCAATTGCAGGACATGACCCGGCTGGACGCGGTCAATTTCATCAGCCACGGGATTGCGAAAGCGCCGGGACGATCGGCTCAACGGCCGGTGACGGGCACGAACGCGCAGCCGGAATCGCCACCGGAGCAGGAGCGTGAGGAGAAGCCGAACCGGCGGAACCAGGACGCCCTTTCGAACTATTGCGTAAACCTGAACAAGAAGGCGATGGCCGGGAAAATCGACCCGCTGATTGGGCGCGACCTCGAAATCGAGCGGACCATCCAGATCCTGTGCCGGCGGACAAAGAACAATCCGCTGTATGTCGGCGATCCTGGCGTGGGCAAGACGGCGATCGCCGAGGGGCTGGCCAAGCGTATCGTCGAGGGGGATGTGCCGGAGGTGCTCATCAAATCGACGATTTATGCGCTGGATATGGGGTCGCTGCTGGCGGGCACGCGGTATCGCGGCGACTTCGAGGAGCGGTTGAAAGCTGTTGTGAACGAGCTGGAGAATCAGCCGGGCGCCATCCTGTTTATCGACGAAATCCACACTGTGATCGGCGCGGGTGCCACCAGCGGCGGTGCGATGGATGCCTCGAACCTGCTGAAGCCGGCTTTGGCGTCAGGCACTCTGCGCTGCATCGGCAGTACGACCTATAAGGAATTCCGCAACTACTTCGAGAAGGACCGCGCGCTGGTGCGGCGCTTCCAGAAGATTGACGTGAACGAGCCGTCGCTGGAAAACTCGGTCAAGATCCTGCGTGGGTTGAAGCTGAACTACGAGAAACACCACAAGGTCCGGTATACGGACGAGGCGATCCGGGCCGCGGTGGAGCTGTCAGCAAAATATATTCATGACCGGAAGCTGCCGGACAAGGCAATCGACGTGATCGACGAGGTCGGCGCCTCCCGAATGCTGCTGCCGGAGCACAAGCGGCGGAAAACGGTGACGCTGAAGGATGTCGAGGAGATCGTGGCCAAGATCGCGCGAATTCCTCCCAAGAGCGTTTCCGCGGATGACAAGGAGACGCTGCGGAACCTTGAGCGCGACCTGAAGTCAATGGTCTTCGGTCAGGACAAGGCGATCGAGGCTCTGTCCGCGGCGATCAAGCTCGCTCGGGCTGGGCTGCGCGAGCCCGAAAAGCCAATCGGCAACTACCTGTTCAGTGGCCCGACTGGCGTAGGCAAGACGGAAGTCGCGCGGCAGCTGGCGTCGACGATGGGGATCGAGCTGATCCGCTTCGACATGTCGGAGTACATGGAGCGGCACAGCGTGTCCCGGTTGATCGGTGCGCCGCCGGGCTATGTCGGTTTCGATCAGGGCGGCATGCTGACGGATGCTATCGACCAGCACCCGCACTGCGTGTTGCTGCTCGACGAAATCGAGAAGGCTCACCCGGACCTGTTCAACATCCTGCTGCAGGTGATGGACCACGGAAAACTCACCGACCACAACGGCAAGACGGTCGACTTCCGCAACGTGATCCTGATCATGACGACCAATGCTGGCGCGTCCGACATGGCGAAGGAAGCCATCGGGTTCGGGCGTGAAGCGCGGACCGGCGAGGACGACGATGCGATCAAGCGGCTGTTCACGCCGGAGTTCCGGAACCGGCTTGATGCGACGATCACCTTCGCAGGGCTGACGCCGGAGATCGTTGGGCGCGTGGTCGAGAAGTTCGTAATGCAGCTGGAGGCTCAGCTTGCGGATCGGAATGTGACGATCGAGCTGTCGTCGGCTGCCAAGGAATGGCTGGCGGAGCGCGGCTACGACCGCCTGTATGGTGCAAGGCCGCTGTCGCGGGTGATTCAGGAGCACATCAAAAAGGCACTGGCCGAGGAGTTGCTGTTCGGCAAACTGGTTAAGGGCGGCGCGGTCAAGGTGACACTGAAGGACAACAAGCTGGACTTCGAGATTACCGAGGCGTCGTTGCCGGCGCTGCCCAAGCCGGAGGGTGATGACGACGGCGGGGCGGACCGGGAGCAGGAAGTCGAGGTCTGAGGCGAAACCGCGGCGGGGCAACTCCGGCCGCGGTTTTCAGTTATCTGAGCAGCGGTTTTCTACTAACTCTGCGACCCTACCAGGCCAGTGACTCGCCTTTGTAGTCGACGAAGCGATGGCCCTGCTTGCCCTGGGCTTGCAACATTACGTTCACGAGGCCCTCAGCGCTTTCTTCCACTGACACTGGAGCGGCTTGACCGCCCATGTCGGTTCGGACCCAGCCCGGGTGCAGCGACAGAACCGTCACATTCCGAGTCACGCAATTCGGCTGCGAGCCCCCGGGTCAGCGAGTTCAGTGCCGCCTTGCTGGCGCGATAGAGTTCATGGCCCCCGGCGTTCTGCGCGACACTGCCCATGACCGAGGAAGTGAATCCGAGGACGCCTGAGCCGCTGCGGATGTGTGGCGCGAGGCCGCGGGCGAGGCGGATTGGGGCGATGGCGTTGGTCATCATAAGGGCGCCGATTTCGGCTTCGGTTGCCTGATTGGCGCTACGGTGGTCGGGTCCGGAGACGCCGGCGTTTATCAAGGCGATATCGATGGTCTCCGCGACGAACCTGCCGGATTTGAAGGATGCGATCAGCGCGTCCATGTCCGCCGGATTATTCATTTCCAGTTGCGCGATAGTTACGCGGTTAGGATGGCTGGCCGCGAGGTCCTTCAGGGCGGTCGCCTGATCGGGACGGCGCGCGGTGGCGATGACGCTCCAGCCGTGATTGAGGAATTGCTTAACAACGCAGAGGCCGATGCCTCGGTTGGCACCGGCAACAAACGCGATTTTATCAGTCATGGACGTTCCTCTGATTCAGCGAGCGCATTCCACCACGACCGTACCGACTTTGCCACCGGCCTCCACGGATTGGTGGGCGGCAGCGGTTTCGTAAAGCGGAAAGCGGCCGGCTACCGATAGTATCCGGCCTGGGGTTCGAATGAAGCTCGCAATGTCACTCTGGGCGCGCTGCCGGTCGGCGAGCCTGCTGGTTGGCAGCACGAAGCCGCGCAGCGTAATATTTTTCGCCATCAGGGCCCGCAGGTTGACCTTGGGTTCGAGCGCGCCGTTGGTGGCGTAATAGGCGATGCTTCCGCTTTCCCGTACCGAGGCGAGGACTGCGGCGAAGTTGCCGCCGAGGTCAACGTCCACGACGTGATCGACGCCGGCGCCGCTTGTGATATCAGCCACGCGGGCGGCGACGTTCTCGGCGCGGTAGTTGATGACGAATTCCGCGCCGCCGGCCCGCGCACGTTCGGCTTTGTCAGCGCTGCTGACAGTGGCGATCACGCGGGCGCCGGCCCAGGCTGCGAGTTGCACTGCATAGTGGCCCACTGCACCGGCACCCCCGGTGATCAGGATGGTCCGGCCTTGGACCTGGCCGGCAGCGAAGACGCAGCCGTGTGCGGTCATGCCAGGGATGCCGAGGGTGGCGCCCTCGGCGAACGAGACATGATCGGGAAGTTCGGTCACCAGCCCGGCATCAAGCGCGATGTATTCGGCTGCTGTGCCCATCCAGCGGCCGTTGCGCTGGCCGTTATAGAGCCACACGCGCTTGCCGATCCATTTCGGATCGACGCCCTCACTGACCGCATCGATGGTTCCGGCGCCATCACTATTGGGGATGACACGGCTGTATTCGGCCGGCACCGCGCCCCGGCGACGGTAGGTGTCGGAGGGGTTGACGCCGGACGCCTCCAGCCGCACGCGCACCTGTCCCAGCGCGGGCTCCGGTGTTGGCAGCGTGCCTGTCGTGATGACCACCTCGGCCGGACCTTGCCGGTCATACCATACCGCCCTCATGTGACGCCTCCTTGTCTTTGGTGCCCATGCCATCGCGCATAGCAGCCCTATCGCCAACCGCGACCGTTGGTTGAATTTCGCTACGGGCACTGGCCATAAGATCGAGTTTTACTGCCATGTCCAGACGGATGAGGGTAGGATGGGTTACGGAAATAGTGACAACGAGGAAACGACGTGCGTGATGGGCGCGAGTTCGACAGTTCGGTTGTATTGGCGCTGGAGGAGGCGCGTGACGCTGCCGGACTGGAAGGGCTGGCAGTGCTGGAATTCTCTGGGGGGGGCAGCGAACCGCTGGTATGCTGCAGCGCGGGTGTCGGTGGCCGTGGGACGATTCTTGACGGTCACGGACTGCTTGCCACGCATCCGAACGGACCGGCGCATATGGTCGCCTCCGACCGGCGTCCCATCATGGTGTGCCCGTGGCTGCTGAAGCCGTCTCGCGCAGGCGGACTCATCCTTTGGCGTGGCCCACATGCCGCCGCATGGACAGATTCGGAATGCAACTTCGGCTCCGCGCTCGCGGTCATGGTAAAGGCGCTTATTTCGGGCGGCGTTGGCCAGATCGGCATAGATCGGCTGACTGGCTTGCCGAACCGGCGGTGGTTCATTGATGAGGCGGATCGTCACATCGACAGGCTGGACTTGGACAGCCGCGTGGGGACGCTGTCGCTGATCGACATCGACGATGCGCGGCAGATGAATTCCATCTACGGACGGGAGGGTGGTGATGCGGTTCTGGTCCGGCTTGCCAGCCAACTTCGCGGCATGATCCGGCCGTCCGATCTGGTCGCGCGAATCAATGAGGATCAGTTCGCCGTCTGGCAGAACGGCATGGATCATCTTACGGCAGCCGAACGGGCGGATGCGCTTTGTACGATGCGATTGTTTCAAGACCTGCCGAACGGCGCAACAGCACGGTTCTCGATCGGGATTGTTTGCCGCGATGTCGGCAGCGGCGAGGATATCCGCGTGCTTTTAAGACGGGCGCACGTCGCGGTGAGCGAGGTGAAGAACCAGGGAGGTGGCAGTTGGCGTGTGTCTCATCCGACGCCGATGGAGCGTGGATCTACGACTTCGACATGAAAACATGGACAGTCCGGGGTTTTGTGGCATTCGGCGCTTGCCCCGTGCCGCCAGTCGGATGACAATTCATGGATGACGCCGGATCAGGCTCCCGCCGTGCTTGATACCGCCGCGCAGTTTGAGCAAGCGCGGCCGGCTGCCTCACGCCGTACGTTTGGCCCTGCATTTGCCGCGTTGGACCTGGGCACGAACAACTGCCGTATGCTGATAGCGACGCCGTCCGGGGACGGGTTTCGGGTGCTGGACAGTTTTTCCAAGATCGTTCGGCTGGGGGAGGGCCTGCATACTACGGGCCGGTTGTGCCCTGAAGCAATGGAGCGCGCGCTTGGAGCGTTGGAGACCTGTGCTTTCCGGCTCTCGCGGCGTCCGATCCGGCAGATGCGCGCGATTGCGACCGAGGCCTGTCGGAAGGCGGCGAACGGTGGCGAATTCCTGCAGCGGGTGAAGCAGGAGACCGGGCTGGATTTTGGCGTCATTTCGGGGCGGGAAGAGGCGGAGCTTGCCCTTAAGTCCTGTGCGCCGTTGCTGCCCAATGATGGGCGCCGAGCGCTGCTGTTCGATATTGGCGGCGGGTCGACGGAACTGGCGTGGGTCCGCTTGACAGGTGGCCATCCTGAACTGATCGGCTTTGATTCCCTGCCGGTTGGCGTGGTGAACCTCGCGGAGCGTTGGGGGGATGCCGGCTTCTCACCCGATGGATTCGAGGCGATGGTTGCCGACGTTGTCGAGAGACTTCGCCCGTTCGAGCGGGTGCACTGTATCGGCCGGGAAATTGCCTACGGAGGGGTCCGTCTCCTTGGCACCAGCGGGACGGTCACAACGTTGGCTGGCGTTGCGCTGAATCTGGAGCGGTATCGGCGGCCTGCGGTGGATGGGGTGGAACTGACCAACCAGGATGCCTGGGATGCCCTGGCCTCTTTGCGGGCGCTGGGAAGAGATGGACTGCTCCAACATCCTTGCGTTGGCCCGGACCGGGTGGAGTTCGTGCTGCCGGGATGCGCGGTTTTCGCGGCGATCACCCGGCTTTGGCCGGCGCCGCATGTGATCGTTGCCGATCGTGGACTGCGGGAAGGCGTGCTGCTGCGGCTGATGCGAGCCGACCGGGTTCGGCACGGCCGGCACGAGGGACGCCGCCGGGATTTCTGCCGTTAATGGTGCGTTCGGTGATCCCGCCGTCGCGCGGGCTGTCGGTGTCCGTCAAGAAATCCAGGAACCGGACAGCAGCCTCACAGCGCTGGCTGGCGCGGCAGCTCAATGATCCCTATGTCGCGGCGGCGAAAAAGCAGGGGTGGCGGTCGCGGGCGGCTTTCAAGTTGCTGGAACTAGATGACAAATTCCACTTGATCCGACCGGGCATGCGGGTGCTGGATCTGGGTGCGGCGCCGGGCGGATGGACGCAGGTCGCGGTAAAGCGGAAGGCCGCGATGGTGTTGGCGATTGACCTGCTGGCGATCGATCCGATCCAAGGCGCGTCGATCTTCCAGGGGGATTTCACAGATCCAGCGATGCCGGAGCGGCTGATAGCGGAACTGGGGGGAGAGGCCGACCTGGTATTGTCGGACATGGCACCGAACACAACGGGCCATTCGGCAACGGATCACATCCGGATCATTGCCCTGGCGGAGATGGCGCTGGATTTTGCCGTCGAAATCCTGTCGCCGGGCGGGAGTTTCGTCGCCAAGGTATTTCAGGGCGGGTCAGAGCGGACGGTGCTGGATACGATGAAGCGTCATTTCAGCCAGGTCCGGCATGCCAAGCCGCCGGCGAGCCGTAAGGAATCCAGCGAGCTTTATGTGGTTGCGATGGGGTTCAAAGGCCGGACGCCAGGGTGATTACCAGCCGGCTTCGGCGATCCTGATTGCCGCGGGGGTGCGCTGGACAATATTGCTGTGGTCGATTGCGTGATCCGGCCGGATGAAACCGAAGGTCGGGTAGTGGCTTGTGCCCATCTGGCCAGACGGCGGCCACCAGACCCTCACCTCGCTCCAGTCATTGGCGATGGATGTATCGATGACCGGCTGGTCCTCGGTGACGCGGTGATGGACCCAGTTGGCCTGGGTGACCGTTATCTGCCGCTCGGACAGCAAGTTCGACACCACGGCGACGTGGCCGTCGGGCAGGCGGCTGGAGCGGCGGAACACCAGAATACTGCCGACGCCGGGGCTGTTCGTCCGTTCGTAGCGGCCGGTCGATTGCGCCCACCAGTCGGCTGCCGCGCCTGTCAGGTGCACGCCAGTAAGAGCCCGTGCGAAGGGCGCGCACTCGGCACGCACGTTTCCACCGACATAGCCGACGGCGTTGGGATCGCGGTGGTTGGCGCCACAGCCCAGAAGTGCGAAGCAGAGCAAGGGAAGCAGGCGGAGCGCGACGCGGGCCATGTGGGGCAACCCCTGGGAATCGGGACTTCGTGCTTATCAGATGCGAATCCGAACAAATGCAACCTCCGATTGTTGCAGGCTTCAGGCAGATTTCTCCGGCAGGCCCAACAGGGTGTGCAGGACGTAGGCGGTGTGTGCGCCGACGGCCGGTCCGGTCCAGCGGACGACTTCCTCGGGCTTTTCGCCATCCAGACGGATCGCGGGGCCGGGGTGCAAGGTTGGGCCGATCAAGGGATCGTCGATCTGCTGCACAGCCTTGCGCGTGAGGAAGTGAGGGTCGGCGGCACAATCGGTGATGTCGAACAGGCGGGAGCAGGGAACCTCGGCGCCTTCGAGCAGCGCTTCGGCGTCTTTTGCCGCCAGGGTGCGGGTCCAGGCGGCAATCGCCTCGTCGAGCGCGGCGCGGTTTGCGCATCGCAGGCCATTGGTGGCGTAGCTTGGGTCGTCGGCGATGTCGGCGCGGCCGATGACCATCATGAGTTCGGCGGAAGATGAGGTCGGAGTTTCCGGCCACGCAGAGCCAGCGGCCGTCGGCGCAGGGATAGGTGTTGGTGGGCGCGGCGGTTTCGAGGGCGGCTCCGGTGGGTTGGCGGATGCGTCCGTCCATCGCGTATTCGGGCAGCATTCCCTCCATCAGGCTGAAGACGCTGTCGACGAGATTGACGTCAATGACGCGGCCGCGATTGGTGCCCATGGCGTCTCGCTGCCATACCGCCGACAGTAGGCCGATCGCGGCATAAAGGCCGGCAAGGTCATCGCTGATGGAGATGCCGCATCGGGGCGGGGGCAGGCTGGTGCTGCCGCTGGGATGTCCGGTCACGTGACGAAGCCCGCCCATGGCCTCGCCGATGGCGCCGAACGCCGGTTTATCACGGTATGGTCCATCCTGGCCGTAGCCGGAGATTCGGGCGATGACCAAGCGCGGATTTGCTTTCAAGAGGACATTCGGCCCGATCTTCAACCGTTCCAATTGGCCGGCCCGGAGATTTTCGACCAGGACGTCGGCTCTGGCGACGAGTTTGAGCAGGACATCCCGGTCCTTTTTCAGATCCAACTCGACCGACAGCTTGTTGCGGCCGTGAATGCTGAACCAGACGGAATGCCCATCTTTCGCTGCGCCCCAGCCACGGAAAGGGTCACCACCGGGCGGTTCGAGCTTGATGACCTCGGCACCGAGATCGGCAAGGATTTGGGTGCAAAAGGGCGCCGCTATGTAGTGGCCAATTTCTAGGACCTTGAGGCCTGTGAGTGGTGATGTGGTCATATGACGCTACCTGAGGTAGAAGAATTTTCGTTTGTCACGTAAAAAAAATGCTTCGGGCACGGGTTCGTTAACTTTGCATTAGCAACTTAGGGCTACATAGCGTGTCGGAGCCGCTAAGGCGGTGTCCTGTTTCCTCCCCGTAGTCGCGACACAGCTCGCGACAACTTTGGCGGTACGACCATCCCCCCGGTCGTACCGCCCTTTTTTTGCCCGAAGCTGGCGCTCTGTCGATAGCCGGGTGCTCTCCTCTTCCATCAATCCCGGGTCAGCAGCATGATTGGCAAATTGATTGCGGAGGCAGCGTTAGATGGACGCAATGATTGTTGCCCTGGCGCGGGCTGCGGGACTGGACAAGGCGCTGGCGGCGTTCCCCGACGATGTGAAGGCGGCGGCCGAACAGGCTTTGAATAATGCGAGCGGGGTGAAGGTGCCCACGGATCCTACCGCTGAACCGTGGCCGCCGATGCGGGCAGGGGTGGGGCTGTGACCGCCGCGTTGCCGTGGCTGTCGGCGTCCGCCGCGGCGCGCGCTTTTGCGGCGAAGACACTGTCGCCGGTGGAGCTTCTAACCGCGCTGCTGGAGCGGATCGGAACCCTTGACCCGAAGCTGAATGCCTTCATTCGGCTGGATGCGGAGGCGGCGATGGCTGCGGCGCGTCAGGCCGAGGCGGAAATCTCGACTGGACGCATCCGCGGACCGCTGCATGGGGTTCCGGTTGGCATCAAGGACATCATTGATGTCGCCGGGCTGCCGACGACGTGCCACTCGAAGATATTGGTGGACAATGTTGCGGCGGCCGACTCGGTGGTGGTGCAGAAGTTGCGACAGGCGGGTGCGATCATCATGGGCAAGTTGTCCACGCATGAGTTCGCGATCGGGGGACCGAGCTTTGATCTGCCATTTCCCCCTGCTCGGAATCCGTGGAACAGGGAGCACCATCCAGGGGGATCGTCCTCGGGTTCCGGTGCTGGCGTGGCGGCGGGATTCTTCCCGCTCGCGCTTGGCACCGATACAGGCGGATCGGTCCGTAACCCGGCCAGTGCGTGCGGAATTGTCGGGCTTAAGCCAACCTATGGTCTGGTCTCGAGGCGGGGTGTGTTCCCGCTGTCCTTCACGTTGGATCATGTGGGGCCGCTGACCCGCACCGTCGCGGACAATGGCCTCCTGCTGGATGCGATCGCGGGGCATGATCCAGCGGATCCCGGCAGCGCAGCCACCCAGTCACATTATTTTGGCCGAATGCTGGATCGCGGCGTGCGGGACCTGCGGATAGGTTTCGTTCGCCACTTCCACGAACGTGATCTCCCAGCCCATCCTGAGGTCGCCGCGGCGTTGGAAGATGTCGCGCGGGTCCTGCAAGCCGAGGGCGCACAGATTCGCCCCGTTACACTGCCAACCTTGACCGAATTTGCAGCGATCAATCGGGTGATTTTGTGTGGGGAAGCGTGGTCGATCCATGCGCCCTGGCTGCGGGAGCGTCCGGGCGATTACAGTAAACTCGCGCGGCGACGATTGCTGCCGGGGGCGTTCATGACGGCGGGGGACTATGTGGGCGCTCAACGGCGTCGAGCCGAAGTGATCGCAGCGGTGGAAGATCAGTTCCGGGATGTGGATGTGCTGCTTTGCGCAAGTTCCATGGATCCGGCCAGTCGGATCCATGACGCCGATGAAACAGCGCGGACATATCCGCGTCAGGCGCGCACGCCGTTCAATGTGACGGGTCACCCGGCGCTGGCGATGATGTCAGGACTGGCGCGCAACGGGCTGCCGGTTTCGGTACAGTTCGTTGGACGCTATTTCGATGATGCGACGGTACTGCGGGTTGCCTCGGCATACGAAAGGGCGACCCAGTGGCATAACAAGAAACCGCCGATCGGGTGATCACATGACCGCGGCAAATTCGAGCCCGACGTCACGGGTGTTCTTCTCGCAGCGGCTACGGCTGCACTATGTGGACTGGGGGAATGCGGAAGCGCCGCCGCTGATCCTGTTGCATGGCGGACGAGATCATTGCCGCAACTGGGATTGGGTCGCGCGCGGCCTGCGCCGGGATTACCATGTGATCGCACCCGATCTGCGGGGTCATGGTGATTCGGCATGGTCTGCCTCCGGGCAGTACAGCATGGCGAATTATATCTACGATCTGGCGCAACTGATCCATCAGCAGTGCCTGGCGCCGGTTACGATCATTGCTCATTCGCTCGGGGGGAATATCTCGCTTCGGTACACCGGAATCTATCCGGAAGCGGTTCGGCGGCTGGTGGCGATCGAGGGGCTTGGGCCTGGCCCGCGCTCTGCCGTACAGGCGGACAGCAAGCCGATCGCGGAACGGATGCGGGGGTGGATCGAGGAGCAGCGGGCGCTGTCGGGCCGGCAGCCTCGGCGGTACGCGACAGTCGAGGATGCTTACGCGCGGATGCAGGCGGCAAATGCCCACCTGACGGCCGAACAGGCGCGGCATCTGACCCAGCACGGGGTCAACCAAAACGAGGACGGGACATATAGCTGGAAGTTCGACCACTATGTGCGCGTCTGGCCACCATATGACATGATGCGGGATCAGATCGCCGAACTTTGGGGACGGATTACGTGCAAGACGCTGCTGGTCTGGGGCCGGGAAAGCTGGGCTCGGGATCCGGCGGAGGATGGCAGGCTGGCATATTTTCGAAACGCTCGCGTGCTACCGGTCGATAAGGCGGGTCATTGGGTGCATCACGATCAGCTTGATTATTTCCTGCAAGAGGTTCGGGCGTTTTTGGCTCAGCCATGATCCGATGGCTCGCTATTGAAGAGCCGGTGATGAGGACATTTCGATGATCGTCGTCTTTGGTTCGATCAACCTGGACCTGATTTTCGCGGTTTCGGCGATTCCTCAGCCTGGCGAAACAGGTACCTGGGAAATACGACACTGATCCAGCCGGGGGGGAAAGGCGCGAACCAAGCGGTGGCCGCGGCGAGGGACGGCGGAGCGGTCCTGATGGCTGGCGCAGTTGGTAATGATCAGCTGGCTGAAGCCGCCATGCGGCTGATGGTAGACGCTGCCGTCGACCTGACGCGCGTCCGGCACGTTGACGCATGCACGGGCTGCGCCGCGATTGCCGTTGACCCATCGGGAGAAAACGCAATCGCAGTGGGATCGGGGGCGAACTTGTTTGTCTGCGCCGATCAGGTAGAGGACGCAGTTATAGGTCCGTCGACGACGCTGCTGTTGCAGATGGAGGTGCCGCGTTCGGAGACAACTGAGCTTATCGACCGGGCAAAGGCAGCGGGTGCGAGAATTATGCTCAATCTCGCGCCGGCGGGGGAGTTGCCCGAAAAGGCAATCCGGCAGGTTGATGTTTTGCTCGTGAATGAAACCGAGGCTGCTTGGCTTTCCGCCAGGCTGGGATGTGCTGCAAATTCGCGCCCATTGCATCAGGCGCTTGGTGGCGTTTCCGTAATTTTGACGCGGGGAGAGGAGGGGGCTGAGATCGCGTCAAGTGAC
Source organism: uncultured Pseudomonadota bacterium (assembly GCA_963819005.1). Taxonomy (GTDB): domain Bacteria; phylum Pseudomonadota; class Alphaproteobacteria; order Acetobacterales; family Acetobacteraceae; genus Rhodopila. Next base: position 481,144 of record CAWFUL010000012.1, on the reverse strand, counting down.
AACTCTTGGCACCAGCCGGCATGGCCGGTCGACGTGGTCGACACGACCGCGGCGGGGGATTGCTTTGCCGGAGTCCTGGCGCATCGGCTGGATCTCGGTGAAACCCTGCGCCAAGCGGTTTGGCGTGCTGCTGCTGCCGCTGCTTTGTGCTGTACGCGTGCAGGCAGCCAAGCCAGTCTGCCGCTAGCCGAAGAAACGGACGATTTTATTCAGCGCTCAATGTGAACGTATTCGAAGTCGCCGGGCTTGTTGTCGATGCCATGACGAGGCGGCGCTATCCAGCCAGCAAAGACGCCAGGTTCCCGCGATGCCTTCATCAAGCTGGTGATGAACTCATTATCCTCAGCCGAGGGCAACATGGTTTCCTTCCGCGCGTCCCATTCGGCGGCAGTCATGATGCGGCCTTCGGTATCGGTGTGGAGGATGTTGAACTCACCGATGCGTCGATTGAACGCCACGTGCGGCAAGATCATACGGAACGTTATGTTCGCGCGTTCCAGCACGCGGTTCCAGCGGGCAATCCCAGCGGCGGTATCCTCGACATAATCGTCCCGCAGACGCATGTTCAATGCCGAGAGTGCCGGAACATCTTCGGCGACAATGGTCCCATCGCGGGGGCGAAGCACTGGATAGACTGACGATTTCAGCTGATGATCGTCGGTCAGCTTGTCTTCCCTGTATCGTCCCTTGAGGCCCGCGTTGAAGGCATTCGCGGCGTTTGTGCTGATTTCATTGCCGAACAGGTCTAACGTCAGGGAAAAGTGGAGGTTGGCCTTCTTTTGGATCGTCGGGAGATCGATCACGCCAAGGGCGCGGATTTTCTCGATGTCGTAAGGATCGGAAATGCCGGCGCCCTTCATTGCTTCGCAGGTTCGTTGAATCACACGCTGCACGCCTGTCTCGCCGACGAACATGTGGTGCGCTTCTTCCGTGAGCATGAAGCGGCACGTGCGTGATAAGGGATCGAAGCCGGACTGCGCTAGGGCAGCAAGCTGCATCTTGCCGTCGCGATCGGTGAAGAACGTGAACATGAAGAACGACAGCCAGTCGGGCGTTCGTTCATTAAAGGCGCCCAGCATGCGAGGGGAATCACGGTCGCCCGATCGGCGCCGCAGTAATTCTTCGGCTTCTTCGCGTCCGTCACGACCGAAGTACTTCTGCAAAAGGTAGACCATTGCCCAAAGATGGCGGCCTTCCTCGACGTTTACCTGGAACAGATTACGAAGATCGTACAGGGAGGGGGCAGTCGTTCCGAGGTGACGCTGTTGTTCGACGCTGGCAGGTTCGGTGTCGCCCTGGATGACCAGCAGGCGGCGCAGCATCGCACGATATTCGCCTGGCACCTCCTGCCAAGCTGGTTCACCTTTGTGAAGGCCGAACGGGATGGTGCGACCTTCGATTTGCGGGGCCAGGAGGATGCCCCAGCGGTACTCCGGCATCCGCACGAAATCGAACTTGGCCCAACCCTCGCTGCCGACGCCAACCGCGGTACGGAGATACACCGGGCTGTTCTGGAAGCCATCAGGACCCATGGACTTCCACCAGTCGATATAACCGGGATGCCATGTCTCCAGAGCCTTCCGGACGCGCAGATCCTCATTCAGCCCGACGTTGTTCGGGATCAGACCATTGTAGTCAATTTGGGTTCCGTCCGGCACGAGGGTAATCCTTTCAGACGCCTTTGAAGGGATCATACGGCGTGCACCCGGACGAAGTCACGTTCAGGCCGTACCACAAAGACGAGCGACGAAGTTGGTGATCGCCTCCAAGGTCCGGTCTTTGGCCTCAAGATGGGGGGAGTGACGAGCGCCCGGGATGAGCATTGTCTCGGCAACTACCGGCGCATGCGTCCTAAGCACCTGCAACTGTGTGTCGGTGCCGTACGGATCGTCCGTCCCTTGTAGACCCAGGACCGGCACTCGGATCTCCCGCAATAAGCCGGTCAGGTCAAATGCTCGGAAACGCGGATCGAGCCAAGTGCCGCTCCACCCATGGAAAGCGGTATCGACATCGCGATGGTAACGAGCGAGGCGGGCTCGAAGGTCTGTGGCTTGATAATCGCGTGCAATCTGCTCAATCGACCGAATGTTCAGGTCTTCAACAAAAAAATGGGCGGCAATGGTCACGAGGCCTAGAAGTTTGGGAAGCATGGGCGCATTGGCGGCGTAGGCTGCGGCAATTGACCCACCGTCCGAATGGCCAACCAAAATAGCCCGCTCAATTCTGGCCTCGCGCAGCACGGTTGGGAGGATCGTCCTTGCTTCTTGCTCCATATAGTCCATGGGGCGGGGCAGGGGCGTGGTATCTGAGCGCCCGTAGCCGAACCGCGAATAGGCAAACACGCCGCAACCGGTCGCCATCTCCAGGCGCTCTGGAACGTCGCGCCACAGATCGATGCTGCCAAGCCCTTCGTGCAGCAAAACGAGTGTCGGTGCTTCTCGAACGCCTGGCCCCCACCAAGCTGTTTCCAGAGTACCTTCAGGCAAAGTTATGGTGCCAGGCAGCATCATTGTTCGCGTAGCCGAAAGCGCTGGATCTTGCCGGTCGCGGTTTTAGGCAAGGTGTCTACATACTCCACCCACCGAGGGTATTTCCAAACGCCGATTTGCGCCTTTACGTGCGCCTGTAATTCGAGCGTCAGGGTGTCTCTCTCGTTGTTCCAGGCACCTTCCCGCAAAATCACGAAGGCTTTTGGTTTGATCAGGCCGTCGCGATCTTCCCGACCGATCACGGCGGCTTCCAATACGGCCGGATGGGAGATCAAGGCCTCTTCAACTTCGAACGGAGACACCCAGACGCCACTGACCTTCAGCATCTCATCCCGTCTGCCGCAAAATCGGTAGTATCCGTCCTCATCACGAATGTAGGTATCGCCCGTGTAGGTCCACTCGCCTTGAAACGTGCGACGTGACTTTGCTCGCTGGTTCCAATACCCATCCGCCGCGCTGTCCCCTTTGACGACCAACTCGCCCGGTTCGCCATGACGGGTCGGGCGGTCATGCTCATCTATAACGCGGGCTTCATACCCCGGGACCGGCTTTCCGCTTGTCCCATAGCGGATATCGTCCGGACGGTTGCTAATAAAGATGTGCAGCATCTCGGTGGATCCAATACCGTCGAGGATATCGATCCCTACCAGTGAACGCCAGCGATGCCCGATGTCCGCAGGGAGTGCCTCCCCGGCTGAGATGCAGCGGCGCAGACGGGCCGACCCAGCCTTCGGCGTAATGTACGGATTTGCAAGCAAACTTCCGTAGAGTGTTGGCACGCCGCCGAACAGGCTCGGGTTGCATGTCCGCATGATATTCAGCACAGCATCAGGCGTGGGCCTACCCGGAAGAAACACCGCCGCAGCGGCGACTGACATCGGAAAAGTCAGGCTGTTGCCTAGGCCGTAGGCGTGAAAAGCCTTTGCGGCCGAAAACATCAGATCGTCGGGCCGAATGTCCAAGACTTTCGCGCCATACGTCTCAGCTGTGAATTGAAGGCTGCCATGGACATGCCGGACACCTTTGGGAGCGCCCGTGGAGCCCGAGGAATATAACCAAAAGGCAACTTCATCAGGGGAAGACGTGGTGGTCTTGGTATCAGGATCGCCGCCGCCCAGGAACGCCTGGAAATCAACGAGCCCGGCTGCATGTTCGACCCGTGATCCATCAGGCTCCGATACTATAACAAGCCGTAGCGCGGCGGCCTCAAGGAGGGTTGGACCAAGCGCGTCCGCTAGCTCGCGTGAAGCGACCACCGCCTCGGCACGACTATCCGCCAAAATGAACGACACGGTTTCGGCGGTAAGCAAGGTGTTGATGGGAACCGGAACGACACCGGCCCGTAGCGCACCCCAGAAGGCGACAGGGAAGTCTATCGTATCCTGCATGAGAAGCAGCAGTCGACGCTCGCGCCCGACTCCAGCCTCGCGCAACGCTCCAGCGAAGCGTTTGCTAGCTACCAGGAGCTCAGTGTATGTAAGCGAGCGCCATGGATCTTGAAAGGCCAGCCTTTCCCCGGCACCGTCACGTTGATGACGGTCAACGAACCAATCGACGGCGTTGCCGTTTTCCATAAAGCGTCCTTGTCAATGCCCGACCTCCGATAGCTCCTCCAATTGAGCCGCGTCAGTCGAACTTACTGGTCTCAGTATAGGCGCCTAAATCGATCGGGCGGAAGCCCAGCGTGTCATTCGACCAGTGCTTAAGCCCTGCTCGAAAATCTCCCGCGGTGCGTGACCATCGAAGGCTTCCTTATAGACCTGACAAAGCAGCCGACCTGAACCAGGTCGTTCATTCTGAACGGACTAAGGGTTGATGGGATGGTGCCCGAGATCCGAATGCAGTCGAAACCTTGGTCGGAGGTTTGTCTACGGATATCGATTATCATTGCACAATAAATGGAGTTGGATACACGGTGGGGCAACTGCCATCGGTGCCTTCAACCCAGGCATACCAGTTTCCGGCACTCGCTGGGGTCGCCAGGTAGGCACCCCACAGATTTGAATTGACCAGGGCGCCACCAACCCATGAACTCGGAGCTATCGCGCTGGATTGGGAGAACCCAAATTGCACGGCAGCTGTGGCCGGGGTGACATTGGCATTGGCGCCTATTGAACCGGCAGAGCGGGTATACGTTCCGCTTGGGACGACATTCCATACAATCGACGAGACGGCGCTGCCAAGTGCAGGTGTTACGACCGATACGACGGTCGATACGGGGCCAGTCCCGCCACCATTTGTGCCGACAACCGAGAAGTTATAGCTCGTGACCGGATTTAGATTGCTTACAGTGAAGCTCGTGGTTGTTAATCCTGATGCCGCAACAGTCCAGGCGCTTGCTCCAGACTGTCGGTATTGAACCGCGTATCCTGTGGCTGCATTTGAGCCTGACTGGCCGGACCATGTAACCTCAACCGCTGATGCCGATATAGCAGTCGCGGTAACCCCGGTTATTTCAATGGGAGCCGTTGGTCCGGCATTCAACGTCAGCGTCGAAACCGTCAGTTGTGCCGACGGGGGACCGGAACCAGCTGAGTTAGTGCCTTGAACCACGAAGTCATAGTACGTAGCCGGCGATAGACCCGATACCACGTATGTTGTGGAGGCTGAAGGGACAGTGGCAGTCCATTGCGTGGACCCAGATTGACGAAATTGCACGACGTAGGATGATGGCAGTCCGCCGCTCGAGGAGGGCTGCCAGGTTAGGCTGATGGTCGTCGTCGCGATTGACGCTGCGGTCAGTTGGATGACCTGCCCAGGAATGCTGACATCGCCCAACGAGGCCGAGATAGTGGCATACAAAATTGTTCCCGCGGAGTATGTCAGACACACTACCTCCGCCGTCTGTTGAGGAGTTACAGTCTGATTGCCGCTGGATGTCAGGAAGGTTGAGCTAAGGGTAACGTTGCCGCTACTCACGTTGATCACTTGGCATCGAAATCCATTTCCCACCGCGGATGGTGTTGCACTAAGCATAACAGGTTCGCTGCACACGAGGATGCGCCGGTTGTGGAAGGGACCAACTAAATTAGTATTCGTCGTGATTTCCAGAAGAGGGGCCCGGTAGGCATCTAGCTGGCCAGAAATCCAGGTCCACATTGCTGCGAAGGTTTGGCGCGACAGAGCGTCGGATCCTTGCCCGACCCAAAACACATCTGAACTGGTGGCTGGGCCTGCTGCGGAGGCCTGATCGATCGTCAAACCATCCAGAAGATTTGCATAGCTTATTCCGCAATCAGTCCCACCTTGACAGATCGGCAGGATGTCCTGTGGACCGGCGGAAGCAACCGCCCGAAGAGCCCCTATAGCACCTCCAGATAGGGCATTGGCACCTGGCACCTGGCTCCCGACCGATGATATCACGCCCTCTGCGTCGATTGTGATATTCGCGCCCGCCGAATACAGGCTGCGCAGCGCCTGCGTCGGCATGAGCATGGCGCTGCCCTGATTGGAAATCACAAGGTCAGAAGTTAGCAGAAGAGTGGAGGCTGCTGGATATTCTGCGTGATCCCCGCCATTAGCCACCAGCGTCCCACTCGAAAGGCCCACACCCGTGCCGACCCCTATTTCTTCAGGGCTGCCGGGTCCTAAGCTTACGCGTCCCAACAAAGACGATTGGTTTATTATGATAGCCGGTTGTGTCGACGACAGCAATTCTCCGACCGCGATCGCTTTAACATTGCCTTGTTGACTAATTGGTATCTCGTCGTCAGCCGAAACGCCTTTGGCAGCCGGGAGTTGAGAAATAGTGGGCATCAAGCACCCCTTATCAGACTTATATTTGATCGCATTTTGCGTTAAGAACTGACAGTTGTTCCGCTGCCAGTTGAGACCCAATGCAATCCATCAAAAAATACTTGTACACCGCTGCCCGCGCCTGGGCCTTCCGCCGGCTTCCGACCATTGGAGGCGAAAGCCAATGAACCTGGACTGACATTAGATGGCAAATTCACCACGGCAAAACTCGGCAGAACGGGAGGGGCCGACCACCTCGGCCCGACGCCATTGGATCGGAATATCTCTCGCCAGAAGGTGTTCCCATCTGAGACAATATGGTACCGGTCATTCTGCTGCAGAATAACTGTTCCCGTATCGATCCCATCACCGCCATTTGGAACGATTGCGACAGGTCCCGACCCTAGCGCAGAAAACGTAAATCCAGTGCCTGCGGCCACGGTGTTGGCCGCAGGCAAGATCATTGTCATTGGCGCGGAGCCAATGAGGAAGACTATGTTCCCAATCGCGGTGTTGGGCAGTGTAGAGGACGATGCGTAGACGCTTTGCCAACCAACGGTTATACCCTTCCCCAATACGAACGAAGAACTACCAGTCGTCCACCGCAGCGACCCGCTTGGGCTATCATAGTACAGCCGATACGTATCAGTCGCCTCGAAGGCAATCGCTTGGCCAGCAGCCATCTTAATGATTGGTGCAGAGTTTATCTGTCTTGCGTTACTGGTGTCGAGAACAGCGTTCGAATACGGAACAGCAACTTCAAAAACAGTCTTGGCGCTGCCGGATGAACCTGCTCCGAGAGCAACTCCAATGATAGTGGAGACTTCGACAGGTGTGCCTGACTTGTTCACCTGTCCAATGACAAGGCTCTGAATTGACCTATTATTTGCGTCATCCAGTCCGTTCCCAAACCAATCCATCTCAATCGTAAGCGAGGCAGCGCTTGCACTTGAAGGCTGCCCGGAAGCATCTCGATACTCAAGGCAAGCTGCCCACAGTTGCGGCTGAGGCAGTGGCAGACCATTGCTGCCATAGCTGATTCCTTGACGAATGGTCTGAACATAACGTCCAACATGTTGTGCTGTTGCGAACCCGGACGGAGTTCCGACCCCGGCCCAAATCAGCCGATCGATGCCACCCCAGATATAGTTCGCCGGACTATTGAAAATGATTGTATCGACACGCGCGTTGGAGATTACGCTCGAGGATCCGCCATTGTGCCCCACCAGATAAGATGACTGTTGGACCGCGAAATCTGTTGGAGCAGAGTTACCTTGAGAAACGCTGAATCCGCCAGGCGCATTGCCAACGACAAAGCCGGGCAGGCTAAGCTCGCTTGGTCCTCCACCGGCTGGCACAGCTGACGCAAGTGGTGTGCCGTCCGCCAGTGTTGTACCATCGATAAGCCATTTGACTTTCTTCGTAAGCGCAATTCCCCAACTGCCTGGCGGATGGAGAACGGTTTTGCCATTCGGGACGTAAATGGCTCCGCCCGCGGGAGCCGCTTGGTAGGCTGCTTTGAAGGCAGGGGTGTCATCAGTCACACCATTCAAAGCTGCACCGTAAGGAGCCATTGTGACGTTGACGACACCAGTCGGAGCTGGGTTGGCGTCAACGTATTGCTTCGTAGCAGCGTGCATCGGCAAAGTTGGCGCATTTGACAGCGCCAACACGCCGCTCAATGAGCCGCCATGAAGTGGAAGAGCTAATCCGACGGCATTGTCAACATATTGCTTCGTCGCCACTTGAAGCGGCGAACTGGGCGCGGTGAGAAGTGATAGTGATCCGGTGACGGTTCCGCCGGTCAAGGGCAGAACTGCCGCCGATTGAACGTCAACGTAGTGTTTCGTAGCTGCCTGATTTGGCAGCGTTGGGTCCGTCGCAAGGAGAAGAGCTCCGACAACTGTGCCCCCTGACGTGGCTAACGTCGTCGCCAGTCGATTATCCACGTAGTTTTTAGTTGCTGCCTGAGCTGCCTGCGTAGGGTCCGACGCAAGGACTAAAGTGCCCGTTAACGTATCGCCACTTCGCAAAAGCCGGTCATCAGTATACTGCTTTGTTGTGGCCTGGAGAGGGGTAGTTGGGTCCGCGGCCAGGACAACAGCACCGCTAAATGTGGCGCCCGCGGCTGAAATCGTTGAACCGGTGCTCGCATCTACATACTGCTTCGTTACTGCCTGCAGGGGTGAAGACGGATCCGAAGCCAAGTATAGCGCGCCGGTCAGCGAGTTGCCGGACCGAGCCACCCGGAGGTCAACATATTGCTTTGTGCTGGCCTGCAGGGGCACGGCGGGATCACCGCCGAGAAGCAGCGCACCAGTAAGCGAGGATCCGGCGCGAAGCACGGAAGCGGACCATTGGGTATCAACATAGCTTTTTGTTGCCGCTTGGCTCGCAGCTTGGGGATCTGCTGCCAATACAAGTACACCGGTAAGTGTATCGCCCGTTCGTAGTATTCGCTGATCGACATATTGCTTGGTTGCAGCCTGGGCACTTAAAGTAGGATCGCCTGCAAGCGCGAGTGCGCCTGTAAGTGTGCCACCAGCTTTTGAAAGCAAGCCTGTAGCCAACGTATCGACATAGCTTTTTGTCGCCGCTTGAAGCGGCGTCGCAGGGGCTGATGCCAAGACAAGCGGGCCCAGCAACGTATCTCCGCTCCGGGAGACTTTAAGGTCAGCATAGTGCTTGGTCGATGCCCCAAGCGAGGCGCTTGGGTCACCGTTCAGGAGCAGCGAACCTGTGAGTGAACCCCCACTAATCGACAGAAGTGAAGAGCCCATCGAGTTGACGTACGACTTTGTTGTCGCCTGAAGGGGCTGCAAAGGAGCCCCTGAAAGAAAAAGTTCTCCGATCAGCGAGCCTCCGCTGAATGTCAGACTTTTTGATGCGGTGCCATCCACATACGATTTGGTTACAGCCTGGGATGACAAGACCGGATCTCCGGCCAATAAAAGTGGGCCGGAGAGACTGCCACCCGACGTGGACATCATATTAGAGGTAAGGATAGCCAACGTCGTGCTGGACCCGGATCCAGCAGGCTTCACCAAGCCCTGGGACAAGTCAATGTTTGTGACCTCGGGAAGGCCCATAAGAAACTGACTATAGGCCACCGCAACGTTCGTTCCGCCCTGGGATACGGAAACCAGATCTCCTGGCGCGGGGACGTTACCAGTCGGCAGGCCATTGATCGTGAATGGCGTCGCTAGGGCGGATAAGGTCGTTCCGTTGAACACCAGATTCTGCCCAATAGAAATAGCCTCCGGCCTGCCGATACCGGTGTCGGAACGACCAAGCAATGAGGCCGATGGCAGTGAAATCTGATCCTGTACCCCGGTCAATATTTGCGCTCGGGACACTTTCCTGGCAATGCCCGCCTGGCTCACCATAAATTCATCTTCGTCGGATGCAGAGACTGCCGGAGCCAATTCATCAATTGTGGGCATATTCTACTACCTTTGGCCGCTCGGAATACAAGAAGCAAAAAATCGTAACGTCAAACACAACTAATTGCGTCAACAGATGTGCCATCAAGCACATCCTATGATCCCGACACGATAGGATTGCCGTTTTGGTCTGATAGAACCACGCCAGATGACGTAAGTATGGCATTAGGGGGAACGGGCGGAACAGAAAGCATCAGTACCGGCAGTAGCACGGTTCGCTGCAATGATCGCCCGTTTATCGTATTAATCGAAAATGTCACAGTATAGACCGTTCCGGCCTGACCTTGCGTTAGCCAAAGGATTACCCGGCTTCCGTCCGTGGTCATGGTCTGCAGGGCGAGATCGCCAGGCGCGGACGGCGCAATCGAGACGTCCAGCGTCGCAATTCCGTCCCCGTCATTTCCTGCTATAGCCGGCGCGATGTCCAGGATATAATCCAGAACATCACCCGGGTCCTTGGTTGGCCAGTTCAGCGGCGGAGGCGCCACAGCAGATGAACCACGGGGTACGGGAATAAATGAATTGAGTATGACAAGCCGCGCGTGGCTAGGCTTCCAAACATGTGTAGCTGGGGTTGGCATTATGGTTCCATCACAAGATAGACGATGCTAACTTTCGTCTGATACGCGTACGATGGTTGCGTCGCTGCTAAGAATAATGTTCCAGCCTACCACCGGACCACCACCAGTCCGCTCGCACCGGCGGCACCATCAAAGGGAGCAGTTCCGTTAGCTCCTGTGCCCGCGCCGGACGCACCGCCACCGGGAAACATTCCTGAGTTTCCAAGAGTGCCGCTGTTCTGACTTCCACCAAATGGGGCCGCTCCGCCCATTCCTCCTTGGTTAAGGATACCTGCCTGACCGGCCGAACCGTTGAAGTTCACGTCGCCGCCAATCCCGACCCCAGATGGAGTCGCGCCATTCTGCGGCTGTGTGACCGAGGCAAGATAATTGAGGTTACCGCCGCTTGCACTTACAAATGACCCAAAGCTCGATGCGCCACCTGCGCCTGCTGCAGCGCCGGAGGTTGTCCCGGCTGCACCACCCCGGCCTACCGTGACAGCTACTGCCTGCCCCGGTGCTAGGCCCGTAACACGCCGTCTCGCGTAACCCCCGCCCGAGCCGCCTCCGCTCGGCAAGCCCGCGACTGAAGCGTAGGTACCGGCTCCGCCGCCCCACACCTCAACCTCAACCTGCGTGACACCAGACGGAACGTTGAAGACTCCGCCGTTGAGAAAGCTCTGCACCCCGGATCCGAAGCCTGGAGCAAGTGATGGTAGCTTCCAACCGATGAAAGGCGCCGAGGGAAGAACCGAAATGTTAGTCGGGCCTATTTCGGTTTGCCCATATTGTAGAACGATCTGGTACAAGCCGAACCAACCAGCATCCGCGGCTGGATTTACCTGGCTTCCCGTATTAGCAGGCACCCCTGCCTTGACCTGAAGCTGTACGGTCTGCGTGCGGACGGTATTCTGCGCTGCGCCGGAGTTGGTTGGGCCACTGAAGGTCTGCGCCGGATTAACTGCGTTATAATAAGGCAAAACAACCGGGTCCGTGTCCGACTCGAGAAATGCGGCTTCGATAATATAATTGACGGACTGGCCCACACTGATTGGAGCAGTCAGCGCAAACAATGTTGACCCAACATTGATGCCCATCTTTACGATCGCGTCGCTCGTGTCGGCCGCAATTGATCCATATGCTGTCGTATCAACCGCACAGAACTGCGTGATGCTGCCGGGACCGATAGAAATGGTCAGCGATGGCGGACTGGTTGGCGCGCACGCTAGCCCATCGACAATTGTGCTTTTCCCAAGTGTCGCCTGGGCCAGGAAACCAATGCCTATCATGGCATTGCGGTTAATTGCAAGAATATCCGTGTCGAGCGGTATAGCGCCAGGATAAACGATGTTCCGGTCCATTATTGTCCTCGTAGTTTATTATCAAATAAAATCAGTCATATTAGTCGAAACCAGGCTGTTGTGTTGATCGGAAGCGCGAGGGAGAGTGCATTTGCTATCTTCTGATCCGTAACGGCTCCAGGTATGCCCGCAAGATCAACATATCCCAGCCCACCTTCACCAAAACCCCCGGCGTCGGTTCCGTAGCCCGCAAGCAGTGAGACACCCTGGATGACAGGACGCTTCACCGTAATAAAAAACTGCAGCGGCATATCTAGATTTCCCCAACCCCCAGCCGACCCGTAGGCCATGCCCTGGAAGGATGGGATCTCGCCCGTACCGCTTTGGCCGTATGAGCCCGTATCGGCGGAGTTCTCCGGCTCGAAAATCGTCGGGGCAAAGCCGGTTAAATGCTCAACGACTGCAATAATGGCAGACCGGGTTGCCGCGCGCTGGAATAGCGCCCAACTGATACGGCTGCGGAATGCCGCGTCAGACTCACTAACTCCCCTCTGGAGAGATGCACCGAAAAAATCAAGCGCCATGAGATCCAGCCATGGTCCATTCGCTGTCGTAAGTCGGGATTGAGCTATGACGAACTGTATCTGGCCATAAAGCCACGACCATGGTGTGGCGAGACAGGTAAGAATCGCATTAAGGTTAGGACTGTCTGTTGCAAACCAGCGGGTAGGTAACAACACTCGCAACCGGCTCTGAATATCCGGGACATCACCCACCATTGAGAGACACCTCAATCGGTCCGGCCTTCACCACAGTTCCGGCGGCTGGTGCAAGATCCGTGGTAAGTCCGTTTATCGTTACGTTTATCACGTTGTCAATGCTGCTCGACGCAGCGTATGCTGCGTTCGCAATGCGGGTTATGGATGCACTACTTTCGATCCCCAGACTATTTACGTAGGATGTTATTCGAGCCTGTATCAATGATGTGTAATCGGTCGTCTGAGCACCCGACGTGGTAACACCCAAGGAAACGGCGGCGAATTGAACAATCGGCGGTATAATGGAGAAGCTTGTACCGATCGGTCGAACGAGATCAACCGCGGAGGCCACTTGTGATATTAGTGCCGCCGATGGATAACCCGAACCGTCGTCAATGATAACGACAAAAGACCCAATGTGTTGCGTCCCATCCGGAAGCACATTCTCTTTAACGAGGTAATTTAGCCCCTGTTGAATCCCAGCGACGGCCGCTTGAACCGCAGCCAGCGTGGCGCGGGTCAAGCTCCCTAGAAAACCTTGGAAACGAACACGGAATGCCTGGTCGCTTTCCACGTCGACGCCATGGACAAATGGTCCACTATTGTTGACCTGGTCGACTCCAGGCAGTGACGATGCTATGACCGTAATCGTGCCCGCTAGGACGTTTCCTCCAGATCCAGTCGATTGGCAAATTGTCGGCAGATCGGCGGAACTGGTCCCGGCCGGTATCACGTAAGCCGATGACGTCTGCTGCCATATCGAGAGGGTCGGATCCTCCGACACGGAAAACGTCAGCAACCCGTCGGCTGTTTTGACAATGCTTCCAGCTGGAATAGGCGCTGGCAGATTTGTCGCGAAGCGAGAGAACGTGACGACTCCGCTTGACGGTGTCGCAGGTAATCGCGTGAGCCCGAAATCTGCCATCCAGGAATCGAGGTCCACGCCGGTCGATGTGGCGGCCCGGGTCATGCTTAACACCTGCAGGACCAGCCATTGCAGCCACAACACGACACCGGCATTCGCTTCAAACACTGCCCGCAGCACTGAACCGACCGATATATCGACAAGACTTGTTGCCGATGCCTGTAGCGTCGCGCCCATATCCTGGATAAGCTGATTGAATGTTTTGAGATTCAACTGCATGTCGGGTCAGGCCGCCGGAAGACTGAGGTTAACCAAAGTAGTGGAACCTGAACCAGCATAAAGGATTTGAGCAGCGATACTTCCACTGCCGGCGCCCATAGGCAATACTGAGACAGTGGGCGTGGGTGATGACGGGACAGCTGGCTCGAGCGCCAACTGTGTCCTGATGACCGCCTCTATCGCATTTGGGAGAGCGGTCGATCCAACAAAGCTTGCTAATCCACCACCATACTTCAAATTCCACAAATAGTCACCGGTATTCGTCAGGAGGCGCCGTATTACGCGCTGGGTTGTCCACGCTGACCCCGATACGAGTGCCACATCTCCCGTACTTGACACAGTCAGGTCCTGTCCCCAATCAAGATATAAGTCATACATGCGTCTAATTCACCTGAAGAGGGGCTGTCGTTGTGGCCCCCGCTACTACGTTATGTGTGTGTTGGTTGTAGTTTGCTCTGAGGCCAGACAAGGGGCCATGACTGTCATAAACATCGCCCTGCACGTGAAGGTCCCCCGATACGCGAACGGTGCCGTCGTTGCAGAGCTTCAGGAAACTGCCACTTTTGTGAACCATCCATAGTTCCCCACCCGGAGCAGGTGGCGGCATCGCTTTGCTCGAATATGCCCGCCCGACTATGACACCCTGCTCCATGTCGCCTTCCTGGGGAATTACCAGTACCTGGTCGCCTGGCTGCGGCGGGGATACCAGTCCCCATCCACTACCGACCCACGACGACAAAACTGGCAGCCACCCGGTCAATATTCCGTCAGGCTGGACTATGACGCGCGCATATCCAGTCTGGTAGTTTACCGAACTGACGATCGCGAATTTCGCCTGACCGGATGAGCGATCTAACGAAGCAGCCTGAGATTTAATTGCATTTGTTAGTCTGTCGGTCATAGATTCGGGTTCATAAGTTGATCCACAAAACTCAGGAGACGGGCCAGGAAACTGCTCGGATGGTCTGGCTTGTGCCGGAAGTCGCGCTGTAACGTCGCTCGACTGAATCCACGTGATAAAGACCATCAATAGTTGCGCTGAAACCCACAGGGCGGATTAGCGTCCTGGGGTACAATGTTGGCGCGGAGGGCATATCGATATGCAGGATCGTCTGAAGCCGGCCAACCTCACGAGCATATCGCTGTGCATACGCGTCGGCCTGTGACGATGTGAGATTGGAAGATAAAAAAAGATAGCTCTGCGAAGTAGAGCCAGCTGCACTAGAACTTATTCCGTCGGGCGGACTTGTGGAGCTGTAAGCCGATTGGTGTTGCGCGTTCCACGATTGTACCCTCACCTCGTTACTGGAGCTAGAAAGAATCTTTCGCACAAGTCGTAGAACGGAAACATCCGCCATGGTCAAATCCTGGGCGCAATCCAAATCGCCGACGACTGGCTGATAAAACAAGGTCGATCCGCTTACAAATACATCGAAATTTTCTTCACGAGCAAGTTCAACAATCAGATCCCAGTTAGAACGAATTCTCGAAAAGTTTCCCAAGGAAATGCGGGTATATCCGTCACCAAAATACCGGCCGACGTTGCCTTGTGTCGGAGTAACCTTGCAATCTAGGTTATACTGGCCTCCGATAGTAGTCACAACCTCAGACGCTGTTTGGTTAACAAAATCCTGCTGGACGTAAGAGTCCACCAGGCAAGCGGATAGATCACGACCCTCGATAAGAATAGTTTGAACCCCGGCGTCAACAACAAACGTGTCGGCCTGCCCCGTCATGATCCAGGAAGGCGTGGGGTTCGGGCGCGTTGATCCGCTTATCTGAAATGTCCCGTTTGCCAGGCGAGACCACGAGTTTATGTCCAGAAGGGGAGGCGGGCCGGCGGCAAAAACTAATGAAAACGAGTTGGCGCAGAAGTAGTTGGTCGATATCACCTCTGCCTTTATTAATCCCGGGATTGGTTGACCATCGATGGCAACTAATACGGCCATGACTTTGGCTAACTCTGTTCTATTGCGGCCCGATTCCGTCCGCGAAACTCGCCTGGGACGCAGGGATGACCAACTGGGCCATTCCAGACAGCATTGGATCGCTAATTGCATTTGCCCGAGCGATGTTTATCCACTGAAGCGCATCGCCAAGTTGCACCGCCGCCACCTGGAAGAGATTGCCCCCGGTGACCGTAATGACATTCATCTCAGATGTCTCCATTATTAATATTCATTGCTATGCGCCCGACGTAAGACTGTGCAGTTGTTGCCGTTGCTAGGGTCCCAACATTAGCCAACTGGGTCGAAACGGAGGTCGCGAAAAAACTTGCGTCCGACTGGCCTTGGCTATTTGATGCGATGGCCTGTGACGCCGCCGCTATAGCTAGATTGACTGCAGCGAGGGTGCCCGCCGCAGCTGCCGCGGCCTGCACATTTGCCGTTGTCCCAAGGACCAGCGCACCGGCAGCCGTTGTTGCTGTTGACATCGCACCGAGTTCGATCCCCATACTGGCTAGAGCGGATGCGGCTGTCGAAATGTCACTTGCAATCGCCGCCTCGATCGTTGTGGCGGAAGATGAGAAGTCCGCTCGCATGCATCAGGACAACGCAGGATAGGCTATATGATATCCACCAGGCATTCGAATAATCTGCACGGAATTTCCTTAGGATTATCGGGTATTGATAGGAGTGCCATGTCAGCTTAACTACAGCGCCGGATGACCTTAGCTGGTCAAGGGTCCTTGCGCGGGCTATCGCATGCTGCCCTGTAAACACGCCATCGAATTGGATCTCACTTTCGTCGGGGCCTAGCGGCTCGACGACCCTTCCACCGTCCAATAGACGGTGAATTGCCAGTCTTTGGTGACCGCCATAACGAATGCAGGTCGGTACCTCGAAGTCCTGAAGGTTGATGGATCCGATTGTCAAAGGATAGTTGTTCAGCGAAAGCTCCACTGTCAAAAATAGGCCGAGCGCTCTATCAAAACGGTGAGACCAGTCCTCTTGGATTGGAGGCACGCGGGTCGATCCCGGTCATCCCGGTGGGCACTCGCGAAAGGACATGCTCAAGATGTTGACTGGCCCACCTCCCAAGCGCGCTGCTGTCCAGATACAATGTTCCGCCCTGGGATTGGCCACCCGCTTGATCTTGCCCATTTTCGGTTGGCAATGCCGCCGCAGGCGTTTCTGGCTGTAGCTGACCTGGTCCCGCTACGGTCGGACCCGCAACCGATTGCAGCGGCGAAGACCGCGTCCCGATCTGGCTAGTCCCAGGGAACGTGCGATGGACGCTTCGATTAGCTTCGCTCGTTGTCGGAATCCTCGTGTCATGCCAACGATCGGAGGCTGTCGGTGCCATCGGACCCCTCGGATGCTTCGGGGATGTCGCTGCCGTCGCCGCGACGCGATTGGCCCGACTGAGTGTCGGCGAGGCAGTGTGGTTTGCCGAAACTTGACCGCGGCGACGCGATCGCGTGTGTTGCTGGCTGCTGGTCCTCGCGGAACTCAATTGGCTCACACCAAATTGCACGGGTCCACGATACGGCGCGACAGTCCGCAGCGACAGTTTCGGGATCCGTTGGACCTTCGCGCTGTCAACGATGTCAGTACGTTGCCGCGCCGCAATCTGCGCTCCAATCTGGCTGGTCGGCGGCTTGTGGGACGGATTAGCATGACCCAGCGCAACACGATTGACAGATCGCGCTGCTTGTAATGGCGCCGCAAGACTCCCGCGTACTCTTTGCATTCGGGGCATTGGTGCAACTGCACGTGTTGTAATGTAGGACTTCCGCTGCAGTTGCACGAACCAGTCAATCCGACGCCTTTGAGCGATCGATTGGATTGCAAGAGCGGTTGAAGATATGTCCGTGTCTCCAGATGAAATGCCAAGGCTTATTGTTTTATTCAGGTAAATCTCGGACGATCCCACTCAAATGAGGACCAGTTAAACTTATGACCGTCAAGTATTCCTAATGCTATGACATAAGCAATGCGGTCAACGGTTGGCAAGGTGAATGCGATGTCGTACGGCACCCCATGCTGGACCAGATACAGGCAGTCGATCAAGATGGGGTGCCGTGCGAGTTTCCCGCTTGGATCTCGACAGGCTCAGCCAGTTCGTCAGCGTCAAGCAGCGCCGCAATAGCCGCAAGACCGACGTCTCCTAACTTCGACACCAATGCTTCGATCTGCGCTTCATTTGTTGGCACCGGGCTCGGCACGCCATCGATCTCCCGAATTGCGCACGCAAGCCCAGCCATAGCAAGCCACGCCTCATTTTGTGCCAGACTAGGCCCAGCAGCTTTGAAAAGCCGAAGCGTGTCAAGCGCGGACGGTCGATGAACAACGAGCTTCCGGCCGGATTTATCTATAGTACTGAAGATGCGGTCAGCGGCACTCTGAGACATTTCTATCAGATCCGCTTCTTTTGTGTCGCGAAGAACTCTAGTTTTTGCTTGACACTGGAGTCACCCTTCCAAACGCCTGCACTCGCCAGCTTGAATACGACACCAATGAATTCGTAGGTGGACACCGAACCGTCAGACTCCGTAATATATTGATACATTGTGCTGATCTGCAGCGGCGTACCAGAATAATACCCATTTTCGAGACCTGATATGAAGTCATCAAGTACCGAGGTGCCGCGCTCGACCTCAAACGTTCCTTCCCATCCCTTTGGAAGCTCGGTAGCTAATTGGGTTCCATCGATACGTGAAACACGGACCGGTGCAGTAATCTGGCGACTTTCAAAACCGGTCACATGATCGATGTCAATTCGTCCACTTGGCCCCATTACTACGAGCTGAGTGTCACGTCCGATCGAAAACGTAGTCAACGCCATTAGGGATGCTCCTAGCTAATTTGGCCGGTGGGCAAAGTCTGCACGGAAACCTGGACGGTCTGACCACCCTCTACATTGACGATGAAGCGCTCATTTATTGACTGGTATTGCACCTGGGCGTCGGACTGCACGTATCCAAGGCTCGTGCGGGAGAGTGGATTATTTGAAGTGTCGCAGATCACGCTATAGGGAACCGTTCCGTCGAGGCTTC
Source organism: uncultured Pseudomonadota bacterium (assembly GCA_963819005.1). Lineage (GTDB taxonomy): Bacteria > Pseudomonadota > Alphaproteobacteria > Acetobacterales > Acetobacteraceae > Rhodopila. The sequence continues at coordinate 462,715 of CAWFUL010000012.1, read as the reverse complement.
CCAATAAGCCCTGTCCCAGCATGTTACTCAGGAACGAAAGCTGCGTGGATCTGATCTGCTGAAAAAGTGCCTGATTGATGACTCGGCCAACGTACTGACCCATCCCCGCAGCCAGGGTTGCAGCGATATAGTTCGTAAGGCGGGTGTAGTTATCGCCATTGGTTGCAGCATCTGAAGATGTGTTTATCCCTCCACGAACACCCCAAAAGGCGCCTGCCGGCTGTGGGTTGCAGATTACGTCGATACCAGCCCCGAGTAGTACACCCAGGTCAGCAGCCGAGTAAGCTGTGTTCCAGCCGGATCCCGGAGCGCCGGATGACTGGCTTCCGACGATGCCGTAGATTTTCTTATTCAAACTTGACTGCTCGGGGGAAAGATTTGCGAGTCTACCTGCGGCAAAACCCTGCGGGGAAACAAGTCGCATTGTACCATTTACCTGGTCAGACCACCAAAGCCAGTCACCGAACATCAGCTTTGCCGAGTAACTCGCAAGGCCGGCTTCGCCCATAACCGAAACCGCGTTGGTGATTGTATCACCAGCGGGCGTCGTGAGGATCATGTAAATACCCTCTTCGAGGCCAAACCCCGCCTGATTGGTCCACGTTGTGAAGTCATCACAATCAGCAAGCAGCGCTATTCCGCATCCCTGCCCACGTAACGCATACATACCAGTACGTGTGGTTCCATCGGTTCCCACGATTTGTGCGGCGCTGCTGACCCCTGCGCCGTCGCTGCCGGCGGCGCCCGAACCTAGTGTGAGAAAGAATGCGGCTGGAGATGCCGTTGTCCCGCCTGCGTTAGCCAAAACCAGCTGCGACGGCCCTCGTTGAGGACCCAGACCGGTATTGATGGCGGACGCAAGGCTATTCCAGAATGCAGCGCCGTCTCCCGTCAATCCATCATAAACCTCAGCTAGCATCCCCGGCGCGGCCACCGAAACATGCCAGGTGTTGGGCTTACTTCCTGTCCCAAGCCTGACCGTTATGCTGTTCCCCAAGGAGCCTGAATAAAGTGCAGTAAAACTAGCGTTCGTTCCGGCTACCGATGCCGAAGCCGCGGTATCCGTGCCGTCCGTGATCCGGACACACCGGAAGTTCTGGGCGCCCTGCTGTACCGCTGTTGCGACCTGGGTACCCATGTCATACTTGCGCGGGCTGATCGGCCCAAACATCTGGGCGTAGTCAGACATAGTCGCAATCACAGTGGGCTGATTGATGGGCCCCCAGGCAGCGGTACCGATAACCCCGAGCACATTGGTTGGGACGCCGTTAAGAACAAGGTTTTGCGGCGGTACTATCTGTACGTAGAGATCGGGAACGATGAGTGATGTAGTATTGATGCTTCCCTGCTGGATTATCGGCATTCTAATTGTCTCCGGACAGCCGCAGGAGGTTTGGCCTGGGGCGCAATATGGGTAGTCAACTCGCGCATCGTCTGGACCGCAGTTGCAGCTATGATACGGAGTTGTCTATATTAAGATCTAGCCAGTCTGGCGCGCCGCAACCATATACATAGGCATTTGCGTCAACTAACCGGATGTAACGTTATCGTTGAGCGACGACGCGCCAAAGAGCATCGATGGCAGGTCGACGGAGATGATTGTTGGATATTCGATGCGATAGACTAGATCTCGCCTGTAAAGCAGGGCGTTCTGTGACTGATCGTATGTAGAGCTACTTTGGTATGTCAGGCGCCCGCTCGTATTGTCTGGAAGAATGACGAAGGACTTTTGCGCAAACCCAGCATCCACCGCACCCACGATCGAATCGCGGATCGCTGGTGATGGACACCAAAAGATAGTTCTGATGTCTTTTTCTTGCCGGCGCGCTTCGCACGACGCATTTCCGTCTGAGACGGCGCGTGCGATAATAGAATGTGATCCAGGGATGGTAATGACGTTGAAGCTGACGGATGCGGCCCGGGTTGGAGAGATCGCCCCACACAGGTTCGCGGCGACCAATGCTGGAGCATCCCCTTGCGCCACTCGGTAGAGGAAAGGCACGCCATCTATCAGCGCACCGACGACGTCGCCAACCGCAGCAGTCCCACTTATCGTGATGGTTCGGCCGCTTGTCGTGGCCGCCAACGCAGTCTTGCCAGGTTGATACTGCCAGGCTTCCAGGTATCTTGTTGTAGTCCTGCCCGTGTCATTATCTGAGGACACAGTAACATTAACGATGCCGGCATTTAGGTCAGAATTAAGCGTCGCCGGATTCGGCCATCCGCGGTAAACTCGACATGTTACACCTGAAATACTGCTTTGAGATGGTCCCTGAGGGTATAGAATATTAGAGGCCGTGTCCGCGATCGTCTGTTCGACGTCTGACAGATCCGCCATCAGGTCGTAGCCATTTTGGCACAAAGCCGCCAGCCAAGTTCGGTCAACTCCGAACTTGTGACCGTGGCGCTACGGCCCAAGTCATCGGAAATTAAGTCACCTGGTGAAATCAGAGTTGATGGCCATGCGGGCAGAAGAATAGCCAGATGGGGAACTGTTTGGTCCGTTGGCAGGCGCGCCGCCGGCTCGCCCCTGCCGGTGATCCCGAGAACGCTGGCAGGCCACCCTTCCATCACCGATGATGCCGCGGTGCTCTGGTATCCACCGTACGGATTGAGGGCAGTAGAAATCTGCATGTCGGGGCGCGTAATGGAGATTGTGCAGTTCGTGAGCACGCAGAGCACTGGAAGCAATGGGTCCTGTGCGGCTACGAAGAAGGTACGGTTGCCGACGACGAGGTAATCTCCAGGTTTCGTGTATGATGCATCAAAGATCCCATACCATTCGGCGATGCCGTAAGAGTTCGTCTGCTTGGTGTCGCCGCTCTTCGGGAGGAATGCGGCGGGAAGACGCAAAAATCTGTTTTTTTTGGATAGTGGATAAGACGCGCAGCTGGGCCTGTAGGCGTCAGTAGTTTCGCCCACGTGGCGAGCGGCAATTCCCAGACCATAGTATGCCCGATCCTGGATCCGCAATGATCCCATGATCAGACCACCAAAGTTCCGGCGGACCCGCCCAACGAGGGGCCGGCTGCCACTCCAATAAACCCACAGAGACGTTTCCGCCAGTCATCTAATAACCGGGACCGATCCAGAACCTCACTCCTGTTTCTTGTCCAAACTGAGGCCTGGTCGGTGTCGAGATTATTAGCGGCCGTCGGTATTGCCACTTCGAGGCTCGTCAATATTCCAAGGTACCTTCGGACGATAATTAGCTCCGGTGCAGAGAAATTGTTCAGTCGAAACTCTAGCAGGCCGTAGGCGGTGAAGAACCGCCAGGATTGCATGCCACTTGGCGCCGCCCCGTAGGCCGGGTAGCCACAGAACCTGCGTGTATCAACTTTCTCGGCATCTGACAGAGGATTCACACAACTGATCCATCGCCGCGGCTAAACAAAATAGTTCCCGCACCAGACGGGATAATCGCCGCTGCATAGGAAATGAGGCTGTTGACAGAAAGAATCACCTTGTCATTCGAAAGAACGGGCATGTCTGACGTGGAGGCGACTACCGTGGCATCGGCGCCAAATCTGACGAACGCTAATGAGCTCGATGTATTCGTGACGACAACAGTATCACCCCCAGGTGCGAGAGCCGCATTGGAGGAGGCTGCACTGGCGGCAATTGCCTTCGTTCCGATCGGACGAAACGGACTAACCGAGCCAACAGGCATTGATTGTCTTCCTTTTCTACCCGTCAGCCGATGTGCTCGACCACGACCGCTCTCTTGTAAGCTGCATTCGTTGCCGTCGGGACTGTTGTCGGATTTGTGGTCGTGTCAGACGGTGCGCAGAATCCGCCGATCCAGGTACCATGATTGCGCTATGATCTGCTGCAATCTGTCGATTGCTTCGCGTGTGACCATGGCAACCCCGTCAACCATTGACACGATCGAATCGTCGGGTGCGACGTCCTGCGCTGCCATGCCAGCGAAATCACCTTCGATCAACGCGCCCCGACCGCAAACCACCGGCCTGCGAATCATCAGTCCCGACAACATCGGATGTGATTGAACAAAGGCTTCTGTCGTCGGAACGAACCTCAGACCCAGGAAGTCGTTTGTCATGCCGTTCTTAAAGACCTGGTTGGCGGAAGTGGCACCCTGAAACAACTGCTTAAAGTCAGGGTCCGCAAATAACTGGCGGGACGATACCGGGTCGAGGTAGCAGTTGTAGGCGCCATCGATTTCGGGAACAGCGTTCAGCCTCAACTTGGCGACAGCGTCTAAAAGACAGGACATGGTCAACGTATCGGATGCAATGAGTTGGGCGGTGTTTGATCGCTCCGACGGACGAACGATCGTCGATCCACTTGCGGCGGCGACAGTATTCCCTACGGTACCGTCGCTAACGGTTACGTCTGCCGAAAAGGTCAGCGTCCCTGATTGGCCATTGGGCGCGGTCGACATGTTAGTGGCGTCCAATGCGGCGGCGACCAACGTGTAAACATCTGCTCCAACGGTCACTGTCATTGGGTTAGTGGTACTAACTGCGTGTTGTACGCCGTTTACGAATACGCTTTGGAAGCCCCGCACATCGTCAACGGACACGGTTGGACCCGAACTCACAAGCGTCGAGCGCACCCGCGTATTGCCTCCAAGATACGCGCCGAACAAGGCATTTCGGCCTAATTCGTCAAGGCTACGTGCGGCTTGCTCCCCATTTACATAGGCGTTCTGCAGGAACTGCGATGCAATGCCGACGCGGTCCGTGACCATGTTGAGGTCGGTAGTGGCAGCGTAAAGGTCCATCGTTATCGTGTACTGCTCTACCCCCCAGGTCGTGGCGGTGAGCCCGTTGTCGAAATTAGTGTTCGTTGACGGCGCCAACGGTATCGTCACGGATGGTTTGAGGCCGGCCCGTGTCTTCGTTAGCGTTTCGCCGATACCCGCAGCAATGTCGACACGGTCGGCGCAGGCGCGGTAGCCAAGCCTGGACCTCAGTGCTTGCTGGAATTCTCGTTCCAGGAAACCTTGCTGAATGATAGGTTGAAGCGAGACGGGGAAGTTTTGAATGCCCATTTATAGTCCTATGACGTGACGGTCTTCAAGATGAATAAGAGTTTGTTTAGCGACGCCTCGTGAGTGACGCTCGCGCGGCGAGATACTCCTCGTCCGTCATATCGAGCGCCGTCTTCTGTTGGACGGGTTTGGAGTTGGGAGCAGCAGCTGCGCTTGACGACGATGAGGAGCCAAAAAGCCAAGGCTTGCTGCGTCGTAGACCGTCCATAAGCTCGCGGCTGCCTACCAACCGATCGTCGGAGTCTAGGCGTATGGCTGAGGCATCAATCAGCTTTAGGCCGTCAAGATCAATCATTCCGGCCCGAACAGCCTCTGTCCGGAGATGAGCCGTGACGAGACGAGCGTCGTATTCGGATCGTAGCTGCTGGATTTCATTATCATAGTCTTCTGCAGTCTTTGCAATATATTGAAACTGCTCTTGAATGCCGCTATCGGACGGCGATGAATCACTCAATGCCGTCTCCCGTCATGCTGTCAATTTCGATTGAATCCGCCTCCTGTTCCAAATACTCTAGATCATAGGAACTTGCGATGGCCTTCAGGACCGCCTCTCGGCTGATGCAGCCCGCCTTTACAAGAGACACCAAAGACTGAGCATCCTTTTCTCTGTCATCTGCAGTGGAAGGGTACCAGCGAGGCCACTTCAAGCTAAGCGGAACCCCCGGATCAATGGGATCGATCTGCTCGCCGAAAACAACAAGGTCGTACTTCATCGACGCGACGGCGATGAGACGGCCAAGGCGGATTAAGGCAACCTCGCCGTAAGAAATCCGAAGATTGTCAGCCAGCCAGATCAATCCTTGATTAAGTAACTCGAGGGCTCGTCCGGACTGCGCGGTGCTAAGACGCTCGGGGCTTGCGCGGTTTCCATGCACGCTTTCTAATGCTAATTCACGTAGGTTTCTGACGTACTCGATTACGGCTGCACTTGCAGTCCCGCCTATTTCCAGTAGGCGTGCATCGCCCTTCTCCGATACGATCAAAGCGTTTCCAGCGCCCTTGATAATTTCGCCATCTGGCAAGGCCGGATCCTTTAATAGCAGCGTAGGGTCGCTGCTGTACTTTAGTCCGCGGCCGACTTGGCTGAGCTGGTAGTCAATCTCAACTTGGGAGTGCATGGCTGCCGCGAACGTGCAGGCGCCGTCGCAAGAAACCCCCGTCGCTGAATTGCCCGGCAGGTTCCTTATCCAGACAATGGGTACTACACCTAGGTGGTGTGCTACCGTCCGCATTTGGTCAACGACGAAGGGGTTTGGAACTCCTACGGGCGACGGTTGAAACCATGTCTCATATTCACCGTCCCAGCGCCTTGCGAACCAATACTGTTGAGTTGGATCATCAACTTGATAGCCGTTCAGCTTCAGGTTGTCCCCCGTGGTTTTGTATAGTTCGTCGACCTTCAGCAGCGTGTCGGGGGCGTACGGATCCCAGGTCGGGGTCAGATATGTTGTATCCAGCGTATCGATAAAAATCCGCCTGCGCAGTATTCGCATCAACAAGGCAATGGACCCGACCGCGCCGCGCATAGCGGCGTCAGTCATCGTCATGTTCAGGTGAGTCTCTTTGACGATATTCGCATAGATTTGTCTCACCCGCGCGTCCGGACTGTCAAAAGTCGGAAAGTGGCCCTCGCTGAAAAGCAACGACACACTGTCTTCGACAACAATTCTGGATAAGGGATACCTGACACTGGGACGTCGTTGACGTAGCGGAATATACTCTCCCGAATCGCTCCGTTCTTCATGGAAATGATATGGAAGAATATCATAAATTGTGCCGTTTAGCACGCGGTTGAGGATATCTAGCCGCCTGACACGGTCAGGATAGTCGGTATCCCGAGGTATCAGGTCACACAGCGTGTCAAACATCAATTGCCTTGGTTGAAACTTTTGTTACTGTCAGCGAGTGAAGACCGGCAGATTTAGTGCCCTGGATGGACGCCGAAGATTGGTCAGGGTAGTAAATGCACGAACAAGGGCATCTACCTGGTCATCCTTTCGGCCGTATGGGAAATCACGCAATTCCTCGATGAGACTTTGATTCCAGTCACCACGAGCAGCGATGATATTGCCCGCTTCTAACTGGGAGGCGATGGGCATGGCACGAGTAGCCTTTGAACCAGTCTCTCTGGCGGCAATAACAGAGAAGCCCGCCAATTGCCGGGTTAGATAGGCCATCTGGCTTTTCCCCGCTTGACCAGGGTCCTCCGGGATGGCGACGATCACCTCTGTACCATCCGACCTCGCAGTCTCTACGACAAGGTCTTCAACCTCTCTGGGACTTCCGCGTATCCGCCGGACGTCGAGGATAATGTAACGCCCATCAGTCTGCGTCCCTAGTTTGAGACCGACAGTCCAGTCGGGATCGTTTTTGCCGGTCGCACCCGTGGCGGCGAGGTCCCACGCCCTGACGATAGCGCCCAGGCTACGCCGCGAAAGTGTGTCTACAATTGCTAGCCGATCGACCGCAAACATTCGTCCGGCGTTAGGCCTGGGATCTTGCTGGAAAAGTGCCGCCCAGGCTCGTTCTCCAATCAGGTCGCGTTTCTGCATCAGCATCGATTGATCTTCCCAATCAGGCCAGAGCGGTGCACCCTCGGGTCGCCCCAGTGGGTCATCTCTTTCGGCAAGAGCCGGTAAGCGGATGACCCGCCAGTCAGGACGTGCACGGGCAAGTAGTTGACCTCCAAGGTCGTCTCGATGCCATCGGGTCATGATTAAAACCATCCGACCGCCTGGCCGTAGCCTGGTCATCAGATCGGCTTTGAACCATTCCCAGACATAGTCGCGTTGTGTTTCGCTTTCGGCATCAGCTTGTGACCTGACCGGATCGTCTATGACGATCAGATCGGCGCGGCGGCCTGAAATTGCACCTCGCACGCCGATGGCCAGGAATTCACCGCCCGAGGTTGTCGACCAGGCCTCCGCGGAACTGTTGCCGGTCGTTATTGTGAACCCAAGCTGTGCCTGTTTGGCTATGATTAGAGCACGGACACGGCGACTGAAATACCTTGCTAGACTGGCGGAGTGTGATGCAATCAATATTGATGACTGCGGATGTTGCGTGAACCACCAAGTCGGAAAAATAACAGATGCATAGGTAGATTTCGCAGACCCTGGTGGCATTAGCACCATGAGGCGGCTTGATGGCTCAGCCGACAATCGTTCTAGTTGGGTGATTAAAAACCGATGATGAAGTGCGGGTTTTTGGTCCGCTGCGCTAACAACTTCGTTAGCCCAGGCCAAGAGGCTACTCCGGAGCCTGCCTCTTGCATAAAGATCGTTCTTGTAAATCAAACGTTGTCCAAGGTCGGGGCACCGCCCGCCGATCAAGCAAAGCTAAATCCAATTGATATTGACAATGACGGCTGAAAAGCGCGTCGGAAACACGAACCGTCAACTTCATGCTAGGGAACTTTATACGTCATTTTGGGGTATTTGGTCAAGCCTTTTTTCCTATCGCCGCCGTATAATCAAGCCGAGGGACACCTAACCGGGGAACTCCGCGGCAAACGCGACCGCAAAGCGTCCGATGCGAACAGATCGTAGCTATGTCTACACTCGACCACCAGGAGGAGGTTTCTCCGGAATGACATCCGGAACCAGCAGGAGGATCAGCCCTTGGAGCTCACGAATGTGGGTTGTGGGCCGCGGCGGCCACCTGAACCGAAGGTCGCGTCATCACCGCCGCCAGCCGCGTCGAACGCCCGTAACGGTCAGGCACGCACCATTGGGCAATCGTCCTCGGCTAGGGGCCGAAACGCCTGGTCCATCGGAATCGTGCTCTTCAACGTCAGAACGTCCCATTCCGCCTTGGACGCGGCGGCCGTTTCGCCTCGAACAGGTACATGTTATGGATCACCCGCCCATCTTCCTGGATCACGCTGGTGCCAAAGATCGCGTCCTGGATCGGGATTGCCTTCATCTGCGCGATCGCCGCCCGCCCACTGGCCGTCGCCTTTTCCGGCCCCATCGCCACCACCGCCTTCAGGTAGTGCATTGTCGCCGAGTACTGCCCTGCCTGCGCGGAGTTCGGCATCGCGCCGGTCTTCATCCCGCCTGGAACCGTCGGCCAAACGCGCGCGTGCCGTCGTTCATGTCCCAGTAATAGGGCTCCGCCGGTCGGACCCCCTGCGCCGCCTGCAGGCCAATGGCCGGGATGTTGTTCACTAGCAGCCCAACGCCCACCACCTTCGTGCCGCTCGCCATTAAGCCGAACTCGGCCGCCTGTTTGATGCAGTTGTTCGAGTCCGTGCCGCCATTCGCCAGCCCGATCACCTTGGCCCCGCTCGCTTTCGCCTGCAGCAAAAACGCCGAAAAGTCCGTCGTGCTCGGAAACGGATACCGAGCCTCGCCCAGCACCTTGCCACCCGCCGCGCTCACGAACGATGACGAATCCCGGGCCGGTTGCTGCCCATGCGCATAGTCCGCCGTCACAAAATACCAGCTATCCCCACCATCCTTTACCGACGCCGCCACGATCGCGTGCGGCACGCCCCACGTGTCATACGACCAGTGCAGATGGTTCGGCCCCCACCGCTCGCCGGTCAGGATCGAGGATGCGGCACCCGTGAAGATCGCCAGCTTATCCTTCACCTTCGCCATTTCCCCCACTGCGATTGCGGCCGAGGACAACGGCAGGTCCATCACCATGTCAACGCCCTTGTTATCATACCAGTCGCCGGCAATCGCCAGCGCGACGTCCGGCTTCAACTGCATGTCGGCAGACAGCAACTCGACCTTGATCTCCGGATGCTGCTTCCGGAAATCATCAATGGCGAACTGAGTCCCCAGCACCGATCCCTCGCCGGTCAGGAATGCATAGGTCCCCGCCATATCCGTCAGCACGCCGAGCCGGATCGTTTGATCCGCCGCTCGGGCAATCCGAGGCATCGCCAGCGTCGCACCCGCGGCAAGTCACGCACCGAACACGCCCGTCCAGCGCCCTTAACCGATGATACCGGCGTCAGGCTCGACAACCGCGACCAAACCCCGCATGACCGCAAGGGACGTGCCAGAGAGGCGGGAATGAGTAATCCTGAGATTGAGGCGATTCGTGAGCTCCTGCGATCCGGCCCGCGGCCGGTCGGGCTGGCGGCGCGGCGGCAGCGGCTGGACGATCTGGGCGGCCGCTATCCCATGGCGCCCGATATTCATTCCGAGATCGTGAATGCCAACGGCGTCTCCGCTGAGTGGACCATCGCGCCTGGTTCGTACGATAACCGCGTGCTGATGTTCCTGCACGGCGGGGGCTACATGTCGGGATCGATCAACAGCCATCGTCACATGGTGGCTGAGGTTGGGCGGCAGTCGGGATGCCGGACGCTCGCGCTGGATTACCGGCTTGCCCCGGAACATCCTTTCCCGGCCGCACTGGAAGATGCCGTCGCTGCCTATAGGTTTCTGCTCGGATTGGGTATCAGCCCGGGCCGGATCGCCCTGGCAGGCGAAAGTGCGGGCGGAGGACTGGCGATCGCAACCCTCGTGACCCTGCGCGACACCGGCCTGCCACTACCGGCCTGCGTCTGGTGCAGTTCGCCCTGGGTCGATCTTGCAATGAAGGGCACGAGCATCGAGGCCAAGGCGGCGGTCGATCCGCTGCTGCAACGCGGCTATCTGGACGAACTGGCAGCGGCGTATCTGAACGGAACCGATCCGGCCGGGCCGCTGGTGTCGCCGATCCATGCCGACCTGAGGGGGTTGCCGCCCATGCTGATTCAGGTTGGTTCATCCGAGACGCTGCTGGACGACGCTGTTCGCCTGGCACAGGTCGCCGGTTCGGCCGAGGTCAACGTGACCCTGCAGATCTGGCCGGAGATGATCCACGCCTTTACGCTTTTCTACCAACAACTGGCAAAGGCGCGGGAAGCGCTTTCGTCGGTCGGCGCGTTTGTTCGTGCGTATTTACAAGCCTGATTTCTGCCCGACGCTTTTCGAGGCCATGAACCCGTCGAAAAAGGACGCCAGCCCGGCATGCGCGTCCAGTGGCAGGACATGTGCGACGTACTGGTCCGGCCGCACCACGACCAAGCACCCGCCAGCGCGGTCGATCCCCCGGAGGTCGAAGATATCCTGGGCCCCCTTCAGATCAGCGCAGAACATTTTCTCGTAATCGCGAAGCCCGTAACGGCCCTTCGCGGGCAACAGAAAGGCGGGCATGGTCTCGATGGCAAGCGCGCGATGGTTCTGCTGAAAGATGGCCCGCACATCGATCACCGAATCAATATCCGCCCCTGTTGGCGTGTAGCGCCTCACCGGCGACTGCGGAGACTCGGCAAGAAACTCGCACAGCGCGCGCAACCGGGATGCGGATGCCGTTGGGTCCTCGGCGGCGGCGAACGCGAACACACGCCAACGGCCATCCGCTTTCACAGTGTGACCCAACTGGATCGGACGCGCATCCGCCAGACGAATGACGGGTGCGGAATGAAAGCGCGTACCGATCTGCAAGCCGGCGGCGAGATCCTGGTGCACCGGCTGGCCGCAGATCATCGACGATTGGTAGCGGGTTTCCGTTCCGGCGGTAAACCGAGCCTGCTTGGTAAAGTATTTCTGGAACTCTGCGGGATCAACTCCCTGACTATTTGGATCGGCGGGATCCTTCGGCGGTAAACTGAACATCTTCGCGAACTTCCGGTCGAAGTCGATCAGTTCCGCGGCGATGTCGCGGCGTTCGGCTGAATAAGTGTTCAGGATGCGCGGCGAACTTTGTCCACGTATGACAGCGGCAAGCTTCCAACCGAGATTGAATGTGTCCTGCATCGAAACGTTCATTCCCTGGCCGGCCTTTGGGCTGTGGGTGTGGCAGGCGTCCCCGGCAATGAACACGCACGGCACATGGTCCGGCGCGTCCCGTTGCGGCAGGTCGTTGAAGCTGTCGCAAAGCCGTTGCCCGATCTCGTACACCGACCACCACGAAATCGCCTTCACGTCCAGCGTGTAGGGATGTATGATCCGTTGCGCCGCCGCCACTAGACGGTCGGTCGTTACGCTCTCGCGCGACAGACGCTCATTTTCGTTCAGCTTGTCGAGTTCGATGTACAGCCGAACAAGATAGCCGCCTTCGCGCGGGATGATAAGGACGCTGCCCTCGGCCGCCGAGTGGATCGCGGACTTTATGCGGAAATCGGGGAAATCGGTGACCGCGAGGACATCCATCACGCCCCAGGCCTGGTTGGCCGAGTTCCCGTGCATCGTCAGCCCCAAGGCCTTGCGAACAGCGCTGTGGGCGCCGTCGCAGCCGACGACGAAACGTGCCTTTACGGTCTCCATCTGCCCCTGGTGTTCGACATCGAGCCGCTCCAGCGTGGCCGTCACCGGATGGGACGTGCCCGGGGCGCCAATCGAAAGATCCAGAAAGCGGCGGGCATAGTCCGGCTGGAGCCGCGTTGCAGACTTGCGCATCACGTCGAGATAGAAATCATGCACCCGCGCCTGGTTCATGATAACATGGGGAAACTCGGATAATCCATCCTCGGTATCCTGGATCCTGCCGGTGCGGACGATGTTGGCACGCTGCGTTTCGTCCGGATTCCAAAACGAGATGTCGTTGACCCAGTATGCCTCCCTGAGCACCCGCTCGCTGAAGCCGAAGGCCTCGAACATCTCCATGGTCCGGCACGCGATCCCGTCAGCCTGACCGAGCTGCAGCCGCTCGGGCTTCTGGTCCACGATCCGCGTCTTGATGTCTGGAAAACACGCCAGTTGCGCCGCCAGTGTCAGTCCGGCTGGCCCGCAGCCGACGATTAGGATATCGACATCCGCCGGCAGACCATCCCCGGCTCGTGCTGACCCACGAAATTCAGCGAGCTGCGGGTCGCCTGGTGTGAATCCGTTGAGATAGAACTGCATTGCCACTCCCCCGTTATTGCCAACCTACATCCGACATCGACCGGGTTTCTTCAAGCACTGGATGAAACCGAAGCGAATTCTTTTCACCAGGTCGCGAACATGATGATCACAGCCACCGCCATCGTGACCGTACAGACCCACCCCATCGCCCAAAGCGGCCGCGGCAGCACGAAGCGACCCATGATATCGGCGCGCATCGCCATCAGCATGATGATCACCATCAGTGGCACTGCCACTACGCCGTTAATCACCGCGGACCAGAACAGCGCCTTGATAGGGTCAAGACCGACGAAGTTGATGCCGATCCCAATCAGCGTCGACATTGCGATCGTGCCGTAGAAAGCCTTGGCGTCCAGCGGCCTGCGGTCCAATCCCGTGGTCCAGCCCAGCGCTTCACCGAGCGCATAGGCGCCGGAACCCGCCAAAACTGGCACGGCGAGCAGGCCGATGCCGATGATGCCGCAGGCGAACAGGGCGAAGGTAAAGACGCCGGCGATCGGCCGCAGCGCCTCGGCGGCCTCGGCGGACGTTTGGATGTCTGTGATACCGTGCGCGTTCAAAGTCGCCGCGGTGCTAACAATGATGAACAGGCTGATGATGTTCGAATATGCCATCCCAACATATGTATCGAAGCGCATCCGGTTGATCTGCACAGGCGCCTCGGCCGGCGCCTCCAGCAGTGTGTGGGCCAATGGGTCCACCCGCTCGTCCTGCGCCTCCTGCGAGGATTGCCAAAAGAAGCAGTAGGGCGTGATCGTCGTGCCCAGAACCGCGACGACGGTGACGACGTAGTCCGTGCTGAGTGAGAAGTTCGGCACGATGGTGCGATACAGCACGAGCCGCCATGGCACGTCGACCACCAGTGCCACCGCCACATAGCTGACCAGCACGAAACTGGTCCATTTCAGGATCGAGACGTAACGTTCGTAGCGCGAGTAAACCTCCAGCAAAGTGCAGCCGACCGCAAATCCGATGACGTAAAGACCTATTGGCCCGCCGATCATCAGATTCAGTGCGGCGGCCATCGCGCCAAGATCGGCGCCCAGGTTGATGGTGTTTGCCACCAGAAGTAGCCCGACAATGCCGTACAACAGCCACGGCGGGTAATGCGCTCGGATGTTGCCGGCAATTCCCTGGCCGGTCACTCGGCCCATGCGCGCGCTGATTTCCTGGATCGCCGCCATCAGCGGGAAGCAGAACAGCATCACCCAGCACATCGCGTAGCCGAACTGTGCGCCGGTCTGCGAATAGGTTGCGATCCCGCTGGGATCGTCGTCGGACGCGCCGGTAATCAGCCCTGGACCGAGCCTTGCGAACAGGCCTTCGCGCTGCGCCCCACGGTTTCCGCGCTGTCGCGCAATACGAGCCGCCAGAACAAGCTGCGCTTTGGCGCGGGTGTGTGCTTCTGTCATTCCGGCCACTGCGCTTTCGGTGTCACCGGTGCAACATGCTTGGCACAACCGCGCATGCGCAGATCACGACAACGGCTTCGATAACAGAACCTTCACAACACCGGTCCCAGCATGGCGAGCGCATTGTTGCGCAATCTATACCACCATTTCCAGGCGTTGACGTCCGCGACGGTGACCAACTTCGAGCTGGCGATATAGGCATCCTGGCGCCGCCTCATTTCGGTGGTAAGCGCAAAATCGCATACCAGGATGTTGTTCTCGTAATTCAGATCGAAACTGCGCCGATCCATATTGGCTGACCCGATCAGTGTGATCTGGCCATCCAGCGTCAGCGACTTCGTGTGCAGTAGGCCACCGACATATTCGTAGATCGTCACGCCCGCGGCGAGCAGATCCCCATAGCAGCTACGGCTAGTGGCCGCGACGGCGAAGTCGTCGTTACGAGACGGGAATACGATCGTTACCGCAACCCCACGGTTTCCTGCTGCGCATAATGCGCTCTGCAGCGACTCGGTCGGGACGTAATACGGAGTGGTGATCACCAGCTCCTTTCGCGCGCTAAAGATCAGGCTTTCGAACATCTCGGGCATCGCGGAATGGCGGACCGTCGGGCCGCTGGCTATCACCTGCGCTGTGAAGCCAGACGCCGGCGGTTCGACCGGTTGACGCAGCAGATCGCGAATGTCCTCGTCGAAGTAGGTCATCCAGTCCGCGGCAAACACAAACTGGTTCTGCCGCGCGACCGGGCCCTCGAACCGCATCACCGCGTCCACCCACGGCGCATATTTTGCCTTCGGCAGAAACGCCGGATCGGCGCAGTTCTGACTGCCGCAATAAGTAATCCTGTTGTCGATCACCACGATCTTGCGGTGATTGCGCAGGTCGATCCGTCCAAAGAAGACCCGAAAAATCAGGTAGTCGATCGGCAGTGCTCGTGCCAGCTTGATGCCACTGTCTTTCATGCTGGCCCAAAGACGAGACCGGACGAGCGACCGCGATCCTAGGCCATCGACCATCGCGCGACAGGTCACTCCACGGCTTGCCGCACGCTTCAGGGCTTCGGCGATCCTCGTGCCGTTGTTGTCCGGCAACCAGATATAAAACAAGACATGGACATGCTCGCAGGCGGCGTCGATATCAGCCACCATCGTCCCGATCGTGGCGTCAGAATCAGCCATCAGCCGAGCCTGGTTAGCTCCGATAGGCTCAAACCCGCTGATCGAGCGACCGACGTTGAAGAGCGGCCGGTAGAATTCGGGAACGTCCAAATGCTGTGTCAGCGCGTCCCAGCCGCGCGCCTCCGCGGGTCCGGGCAACGACGCAATAACTCGCCGCAGCCGCTCGGCCCGCCTTGCGCCGATGTTTGTCTCGCCCAGGAGAAGATATCCGCCTATGCCGACGAACGGCAGTGCGAGAACCACCACGATCCAGGCAACCCTAGCGGCGGGATCGCGATGCTGACGCAACAGAATGCGGACGATGAGCCCGAGTTGAACGATTATGTAAGTCGCGATCAGCATGGCACGCCTTTATTGATCCGATGGCGGGCTGGCAAGCTTCACCGCTGCGCCCGGCCGGAACTGGTTTGGGCCTGTTCGTGGGGGAGCGAACAGGTGTAGTCCTGGTGTCGGCGCCAACGCGGCTGCGTTCCAAGAACGGAATCAGGGGTTGATTGACTCCATTCGGGGCTTGTCCGAATCCTATGGCGAACCATAACAGGAGTCCAACGATGGCAACGGATCTGCATGACATCGAACAGGTGCTGCAAACCTATTTTGATGGGCTCTACGAGGGCGATACGGCAAAATTGGCGACTGCTTTCCATCTGGAAGCACATCTGTTCAGCGTGACCGACGGCGAGTTGGACGATCTATCGAGGAAAGCTTGGTTCGACCTGGTGAAAAGCCGGCCTTCGGCCGCCAGCCGTGACCTGGCGCGACACGATTGGGTGGTCCAGATCGACCGTTCCGGGCCTAACACTGCCTTCGCCAAAGTGCAGTGTCAGATCCCACCGCGGTACTTCACGGATTATCTGACGCTGGTGAAACT
Organism: uncultured Pseudomonadota bacterium; assembly: GCA_963819005.1. Classification (GTDB taxonomy): domain Bacteria; phylum Pseudomonadota; class Alphaproteobacteria; order Acetobacterales; family Acetobacteraceae; genus Rhodopila. Next base: position 446,387 of record CAWFUL010000012.1, on the reverse strand, counting down.
CTCCGATGGATGGCGGATCATCTCCAAGACGTTTCATACGGTGACGCACTGAACAGACGTAACGCCGCAGATTGTTTCCACATAGCCAGACCCGCGTCGCCACCATCCAACCCGTGAGCTGCTCAGCTGGCGATTTCACCAGATTGTCTCTGTTGCGCGCGACGGCCGCGATGTTCGGTAAGCCATCATCTTGCAATGACCTGAATCAGGACCACTCATGCGCCCCGTCAGCCCCCAACCCACGCGCTACGATGCCACGACCATTCTTCTACACTGGCTCACGGCCATCATTGTCGTAACCCAGTGGTTGGATGCCCAGGTCATTGATTGGTTCCCGCGCGGACCAATGCGAATCGACGCGAGATCGGTGCACATCGTTGGCGGGCTGCTGCTGACCGCGATCCTCGTTGTCCGCTTGATCTGGCGAGCGACACGCGGGCGCCGTCTGCCGCCCGCCGACCAGGGACCGTTGCATGCCGGCGCAAAAGCCACGCACTGGGGCCTCTACGCGCTGCTCATCATTATGGTGCTGGTCGGCATCACTCTCGCCTTTGTCCGAGGCGACAGTTTGTTCAACCTGTTCAGCATCCCCAGTCCTACCCCCGGTGACAGAGCGTTGGCGGAACAGATCGGCGACATCCACGGAACCATCGGTTGGATTATCCTGGTCGTCGCCGGATTGCACGCCGCCGCTGCTCTGGCCCATCGCTATCTATGGCATGACAGCGTGCTCGCCCGGATGCTCCCTTGAAACTGACCCCGGTCCGCCCCGCTACTCTGCTACCGCAAGCACAACTGGCCGTCGCGCGATCCGCAGTACCAGTAATGCGGCCAGCAGGCAGGTAACCCCGCTCGCGAGGAACGCTGGCACGTAGCTGCCTGTCAGGAACCGGGTTTCGCCCGCTCCGAAAGCGGCAAGCGCGCTGCCGATTTGATGCCCGGCCACGATCCACGACACCAGCACCGGGGCGTCCTTCCGCCCGAATACATCGTTCGTCAGCGTAATCGTTGGCGGCACCGTCGCCACCCAATCCAGCCCGTAGAACATCGCGAAGATCCCCAGGCTGACGATGTCGAACGAAGTGAACGGCAGGATCGCCAGAGATAGCCCGCGAAGCCCGTAATACCAGAACAGCAGGACGCGCGGGTTATAACGGTCTGTCAGCCAGCCCGACACCGTGGTGCCAATGAGGTCGAATACACCCATGGCCGCCAGCAGGCTCGCCGCCGTCACCGCCGGGATACCGTGATCGATGCAAAATGGGATCAAATGCGTTGCCACCAATCCGAAAGTCGAGAAGCCGCAGATGCTGAACGTGACGAACAGCAGCCAGAAGTCCATCGACCGGCTTCCGCGTCCCAATCCGGACAGCGCAATCAGAAACGGATTGCCTGACGGCCGCGGAATGGTCACCACCTCGGATGAGCCATACGGAGCCATGCCCAGCGCCCCGGGACTTTCCGGCAGCAGAAGCAATACAAAGGGAATCATCGCCGTAAGCACGACCGCGGCCGCCAACGGCGCCGCGTGCCAGCCGACATGATTTGCCAGCCATGCCAGCGCCGGCAAAAAGATCAACTGCCCGGTGGCGTTGCTCGCGGTCAGCAACCCCAACACCAGGCCGCGCCGGTGCATGAACCAGCGGTTGGCCACCGCCGTCGCCACGCCCATTGACACGCCGCCGGTGCCCACGCCCACCAGCACGCCCCAGGTGAAGTAAAGTTGCCACATCTCGGTCACCAGGCTGCTCAGCCCCGAACCCAGCGCCAGCAACAGCATTGACATCGTCATGGTCCGCTTCAGCCCAAGCGTTTGCACCATCGCCGCCGCGAATGGACCCGTCAGGCCGAACAACACGAAATTCAGCGCGATTGCACCCGAGATAGCCGCATCGCTCCAGCCGAACGCTTGCTCCAGCGGCACGATCAGCACGCCCGGCGTCGCCCGAACACCCACGCCGGCCAGCGTCACGACAAATACCACAGCCACGACAATCCACGCGTAGTGCACTCGGCGGCCCACTAGCCGCGCGATCAAGCCAGACCCCATGACGATCACTCCATATCCGGTTGCTTTCAAGATGACGATCGTCATATCAATGTCAACCGCGAATAATGATGGACACCATGACCGCCAGAGCTGACCGCCGCACCGAAACCCGCCAGCGCATCATCGATGCCGCGGGGCAGCTGTTTCGGGCAGACGGCACCGACGCCGTGGGCGTGGACGCGGTCATGCGCGCCGCCGGACTTACCCACGGCGGCTTCTACGCCCACTTCGCCTCGAAGGAGGCTCTGGTCGCCGAGGTCTCCGGCGCCCTGCTGCGGCGCAGTGCCGAGCGATGGTCCGGCTACACCGAGACGCTCGACCCGGAGCAGTCGTTGCGGCGGATCGTCGAGCCCTATTTGTCGGCCGACCATGCCCGCTCGACCACCGGTTGCCCCCTGACAACGCTGTCGAACGAGGCGGCGCGGCACCCCGCCATGCGGCATGCGATGGATGCGCCACTGCGCGACATGCTGGACGCGCTGCGGGCGTGCCTACCGGACCCTGATCAGGCGGCGGCCGCGCTTGCGACAATGGTGGGGGCGGTGACGCTGGCGCGCATGACCGACGATCCGGTGCTGGCGGAGCGGTTTCTGGCTGCCGCGGCCTCAACGGTTCTGCCGCCGGGCGCCGAGGCCGGGGGCGGCTAGCCACAGGCGCCGGGCGTGGCCTATCGGACACCGAAAAAAAACTGCCGTCGCTGGTCCGGGCCCGGCTGAGGCACCCCATTTACCGGTTTGGGCCAGGGAGAGACCGGATGCGCGCGTTGGCGACCTTGATCATGACATTCATGCTGGCCGGGTGCACGACGCCGCCGTCACCGGCGAACACGGTGTCCCTGCCGCCTGGCGTCTACGGGACGTATCTGGACAACGATGTCGGCGCGATCGACTTTTCTTCCTGGGCGTTCGCCTCGCCGGCCAACATCCGCGGCAACCCGATCGACACGGCTCGTGCGGTTATTGGCCTGGAGTATCTTTCGGTCGAACTGGTGAACAATCCGAGGTGGGTGGGCGTCGACTCGCTGGTGAAGAACCGCGTGCGGCTGGCGCGCGACGCTGTCCGCCGGATCGTTGGAATTCGCCCCGACGTGCCGCCGCAGTTTGCAATCAATGCCATGCTGGCAGTCTCGGACGCGCTCCAGACCGGTCGTCAGGAGGCTGTGCTGCAGGCGCTGGCATCACCGGTCTTCACGGGCTCGCCGGCCGAGACGCTGCAGACGTTGAACGATCTTCCGTATGTGCAGCAAGCGAACCTCGCCACCGTCCGGGTTGCCGAACAGGCGTTTTCGGACGGGGCGATTTGATCTGGTTGCAGGGGCACGATGTTATCGTGGCTCCCGCCATTACAATCACCAGTTGTAAATATTGATAGTCTCACAATCTGGATTTTTACAAGTACCGAGGCCTTCAGAGCTGCCGGCCGCTGGGGGTGGTGCGGATCACCACTGTGAATGCCTTCTGCCTGTGCCAGGCAGAAGGCACAGCACCATGCAAGGTGTACTACCGACGCGGAATGCCGAGTGTACGGCAAGTTTTCAGGCGATGGTTGCCGTCGTTACGCTCGAGGGCACCGAACCGATGGTGCTGCTGGAGCGATCCAGCGTCGCGGCATTTGCCCGCGGGATCTTCGACCCGGAGATTGAGGTCGTGGCTATGACCCATCGGTGCCGGCTGCGCTTGAATTGACCATCCAGGACCCAGCTTCCGCCTCCCAAGGAAATCGGTGAGCTGGGTGGACGATCCGCCCACATCGCAATAACCTTCCTGTATGAAACACATCGCTGTGCTAACCAGCGGCGGGGACGCCCCTGGTATGAATGCTGCTATCCGCGCCGTCACCCGCAGCGCCCTCGATCTGGGAATGACTGTCTCCGGCGTGCTGCAGGGCTGGCAAGGCCTTGTCGAGGGTCAGTTCCGCCAGCTCAGCGCCCGCGACGTAGGCGGCATCATCCAGGTTGGCGGCACGTTCCTCGGCAGTGCTCGGTCCGCCGCGTTCCGCGAGGAAGCGGGCCGCTCCAAAGCCATGCGAAACCTTGCTCAGCGCGGTATTGACGGCGTTGTGGTGATCGGAGGCAACGGTTCGCAGACAGGCTCCCACCATCTCAGCCAGCTTGGCATGCACGTCGTCGGGATCGCCTCGACGATCGACAACGACCTGCTCGGCACGGACATCTCCATCGGCAGCGACACCGCGATCAACGTGACGCTGGAGGCGATCGACCATCTGCGCACCACCGGCTCATCGCACAATCGCGCCTTTCTGGTAGAAACCATGGGACGCGACTGCGGCTATCTGGCGACGATGGCGGGCCTTGCCGGGGGCGCGGAGGTCATCTCGACACCGGAGCACGAAGTCTCCGCCGCCGAGATTGCGCAACGGCTGCACGCCGCGTACGAGCGCGGCAAGACCCACGCGATCGTGGTGATCGCCGAGGGTGTTAAGGAAAACGCGGCAAAGATCCTCGCCTATTTCGATGCAGACAAGCAACGAACAGGTTTCGAACTCCGCGCCACCACTCTTGGTCATGTCGTCCGTGGCGCGCCGCCCAGCGCGTTCGACCGGATCCTTGCGACGCGGTTCGGCGTCAACGCCGTCAAGTCGCTCAGCGATGGCGATACGGGTGTACTGATCGGCTGGCAGAAGAATGAGGTCACGCGCACCCCACTGGCCGATATCGTTGGACGGACCAAGCCAGTGCATACGGAACTTGTTGAACTCGCCCGCGTGTTAGCGAAGTGATCGGGCTGGCGTTCAGGCATATTCGCTCCCTTGGCGAAGACGCCGCAGATACCACCTCGACACCACAGGACACCAGGAAACCTCGTCATGTTTGAACTCCCCGAAGAACACCGGATGCTCCAGGAGCTAGTCGCGAAGTTCATAGACCGCGATGTCATCCCGCTGGAGAAGGGCGTGCTCGCGCGGGAAATGTCGGGCAAGGGATCGGGCCTTGCGCATGAGGAAGAAGAGCAGCTTCTGGCGAAGTGCAAGGACCTGGGGCTGTGGGGCCTGGACGTGCCGGAGGAATACGGGGGCGCAAACCTTCCGTATTCTGCGCTGGTTGGTGTCTATGAGGAGCAGGGCCGCACGTGTGTGCCGTTTACGTTCCCACCGGACAGTCCGAATCTGCACATGCTGATCAAGGTCGCCAACGACGAGCAGAGGAAAAAGTACCTCGAGCCATACGCTCGCGGTGAGGCGCATTCGGCCATCGCGATATCCGAACCCGGGGCAGGGGGGGACCCTGCCGGTATGATGACACGCGCTGTGAAGGACGGCGGTGACTGGGTGATCAATGGGCGCAAGATCTGGGTCAGCCGCGTCCCGCAAGCTGATTTCGTGATCGTCATGGCCCGCACCGGCGAGGGTAAGCGGGCCGAAGGTGTCACCGCCTTCATCGTCGAGCGCGGCACGAAGGGCTTCATCATCGAACGCGAAATTCCCATGCTCGGCGGTCAACGCACCTATGAACTCGTCTTCGAGGACTGCCGAATTCCCGCCAGCCAACTGCTCGGCATCGAGGGCAAGGGCTACGCGCCGATGCAGCTTCGCCTGACTGTGCGGCGTCTGCAGATGGGCGCATGGTGCGTCGGCATTTGCCGCCGCGCACTCGATATGATGGTGGAACATACTAAGCAGCGGGTGACGTTCGGCCAGCGTCTGGCCGACCGGCAGGCAATTCAGTGGTGGATCGCCGACGCAGCGATGAAGATCCACGCCTGCCGGCTGATGGTATACGACGCTGCCACCAAGGCCGACGCCGGCAAGGATGTCCGCACCGAGGCCTCGATGGTGAAACTATACGGCACTGAAATGGCCACCGAGGTTGTGGACCACGCCATGCAAGCGTTCGGCGCCATGGGCGTAGCGAAGGAACTGCCACTGCAACTGATGGCGCAGAAGGTCCGGACCATGCGGGTCTACGAGGGGCCGTCGGAAGTGCACCGCATGGCCATTGCGAGGCGGATCATCGGCAAATGACGCCGCCCCCCCGCGTTAAAGCGGGGCTATGGGTCAGCATGGCGCTGCGCATGGGAAATGCTAGCGGCCGGTACGGTGCGGTCCTGCGCAAGGGCGACCCTGACGCCGGCGGCGTGCTGTGTGTTCTGCGGCATGGGGACGGCGTATCGGTGCTGTCCCAGATGCGCTCCGGCGAGGGTGAACTGTCCTGGATGCGCGCTACCGGCCCTGGCCCGGTCGATCAGGAAGCCGCCGATGCTTATATTGCACGGCAAGTGAAATTCGATCCGGACCTGTGGGTGATCGAGTTCGAGGCGCCCGACCTGCTGCCGCCGTTCGAGGCGAAGGTAGTCTGATTTTCTTTCGCCACTCATTAACGCGAATTAACCCGCAATCTCGGTTTCGGCATTTGCCGTCGTTTCAAAAACAGCCACTATGCACGCGGCGCATAGGTGCCATTGGCTAAAGCTTGGTCGAATTGTCGATAGATGGCCGGGCCTAGCTTGACACCGTGGAAGATCTTGGTCTCGCCACGTTCCGGCCGCGCAGGCGTCCGGAACGGCGAACCATTCCACAAGCTGTCATAGCCCGGCGTAATCGGCCATTAGGCCAGCGGCTGCAGCCGATGCTCATCACTGCGCCGCAACGACGGGAACGGTGGCCACGCAGGCCGCCGTTAAGGATAGATCGTACCGCCACACATTACGAAATCACAATGAAAAGGGAGAAGATATCATGGCCAAACCTGTCAGTACAGCCGATACTATCCCGTGGTGGAAGGAGCCGACGAAAGATCAATGGTATGCCTTCGTCGCTGCCTGGTTGGGCTGGACCCTGGATGCTTTCGACTTCACGGTTTTCTTGCTTATCATGCATCCGATTGCTCAAGAATTCAGCGTCTCGATGACCGCGGTAACATTTGTCTTTACCATTACGCTGTGGATGCGACTTATCGGCGCCACTGCGGCAGGTTGGCTCGGCGATCGGATGGGGCGCAAAAAACCACTGATGATTGCGATCCTTGGCTATTCCATTTGTAACTTCGTGGCGGGTTTCTCGCCGACCTTCCTGTTTCTTTTCGCGGCGCGGGCAATACTGGGATTGCTCATGGGCGCGGAGTGGCCCGCCGGGTCGGCGCTGGCAATGGAAATGTGGCCGCAGCGGTCGCGTGGTTTGATGGCCGGTGTGCTCCAGGGCTCGTGGGGACTCGGCTTTTTGATCTCCTTTGCGGTCTATGGCCTGCTCTACAATTCGATCGGGTGGCGAGGCATGTTGTGGTTGGGTGTTCTGCCCGCCCTCGCGGTTCTCTATGTCCGCCACTTCGTTAAGGAGCCCGAGATCTGGGTGGAGAACCAGCGCCTGCAGCATGCGCAGAACCGTGAGGTGAGGGCGCCGCTCGTTACCATTTTCAGGCGTGGCATGCTGCTCAATACGCTGAACGCGTGTTGGGTGCTCGCAAGCGGTTTCACGTTGTACTACTCGATCAATGTGCTGTTCGCCACCCATCTGCAGGTTGACCTGAAACTGTCGCCTGGTGCGATCGGTGAGATCGGCGTGGCGGCCAATCTTGTGGTCTTTCTGTCCAGCATTGGCTGGGGCTGGGTCGCTGACAGGTTCGGCCGCAGGGCGGCCCAGATCCTGCCGGCCGTGCTCGCGATTCCGGTCGCACCGCTCTATCTGCTGAGCAGCAATTTCACCCTGGTCTGGTGGGCCTTCGTGCTTCAGGGCGCCTTCGGCAGCGGTGGGTTTGCCAGCCAGGCGCCCAGCTACTTGAACGAACGGTTCCCGACGGAGGTGCGGGCGACGGCAGCGGGGTTCTGTTATCACCAGGGGGCGATCTGGGGCGGCGCGGTCGCACCGGTACTAGCCTATTTCGCGACCGCCTATGACCTTGGGTATGCAATTCCGATGCTGGTGGGAACGATTGGCGCGGCAATCAGCTTTGCGATTGCGGTGGCACTTGGTCCCGAGACGAAGGGCGTGGAGCTTGTACCCGACGTCGTCGTCGCGTAGCCGGAGTAGGCTAATAGATGCGTAGGCGAGAGGAGATAGAGTCATGCAAGGCCGAGACGCCCCCGGTGGCCCGTTCCGCTGGGATGATTATCGGCCCGGACTTTCCGGGAAGCGGAATTTCTGGGACGACTATGCCGAAAGTGTCGAACTGATGATGCAGGGACACCGTAAGATTGGCGGAGATATTGCTGATGGTCTCGCGCATCTGCGGCGTGAGACCACACGGTTGGCGGAAAGAGGCGCGCATTTTTTGAGAGACGACGGAGACAAGGCCTGAACGGCGCATGACGCGATTACGGCTTGGCGAAAACTCAGGTGCCAGAGTTAAGACGTTTTGGCGAACCTGCGGATCGACGACGGCGCACGATCAAGGCGCTGCCGTCGATCAGCCATGAGACTGCAAATGAACCCGGTCCGCCGACCGGCCGGTCCTTGGTAAGGCGCTGCCCTCGACTCCGTCGCGACTGGCTCGTGTGACATCAGGGGGCAATGGCCACTTGATCGCCGCGGACTAAAATACGATGCTTCTGGACCGCCAATAACCAGGGAGACCGGCAATGCCAGACATAAAAGGTGGCTGCCTCTGTGGGAAAGTCACTTATTCCGCCAATGTCGAGCCAATTTTCGTGGGCATCTGCCACTGCACGAACTGCCAGAAAGCGACCGGTTCGGCTTTCGGGACGGTGCTGGCCATTCCGACCTCGGCGTTGACGGTGACCGGAACCACGTCTCGATTTGACGGAAAGGGCGACAGTGGCAGCGCGACACATCGCGATTTCTGCCCCGTATGTGGTTCCACCGTAGCCCAGTCCGCCGATCTCATGGCCGGCGTGACCATGATTCCAGTTGGCACACTTGACGATCCAAGCTGGGTGAAGCCGCCGATGCAAATCTACTGCGACAGCGCCATGCCGTGGGTCAGCCTTGGGGGCGAGATGAAAAGCTTCCCGAAAATGCCCCCGCCAGGATAAATTGCTACTCACGGGTTTTGCTCTTGAACCGTCGGCGGCGCAGCCCCATGCTGCACTGCACCACGGGTGGAAGCGTCCTGTTCGATCTTGATCGAAAGGATCCCTGTTATGCACGAACCCGATTTCTGGACCGACTGCGCCAAGGCCATGGAGCTCTCGCTCGAGGGGCAACGGCTGATTGCTGCAGAGGTGGCGGAGGTGGTCTCTTCTCGCTGGGCGCGGGCGATGCGTTGGATTGATCCGCGGACGCGAACCGTGACGGACCACCGGAATCTGCCACGCGCTTAACCGCGACGACCGCTGAGCTGTCCGATGCTGGGAGGTGCGGCGTGGACCGCGCCTTGAATGTCGCGCACCGACCCGTCCGGCAGCCGGTAATCGGGCCCCACCGGCACCTTGCCGAAGCCGCCTGGAATATCCAGCACATAGGTCGGCCAAGCCAGTCCCGTCACCCGCCCGCGTAACGACTCGAGTAACCGCCGGCCTTCCTCGATCGGCACATGGAACCGCGACGTTCCAGGCGCGGCATCCAGTTGATGCAGGTAATACGGCTTCATACGGACGCCGATCATCGCTCGGAACAGGGCCTCCAACGCCTCGGCTGTATCATTAACACCTCGTAACAGGACGCTTTGTCCCAGTAACGGTATCCCCCGCGCCAGCAGCTTCTGCAAAGCCGCTGCAGCCACCGGGGTGAACTCCCGAGCGTGGTTGGAATGAACGGCGACCCACAGCGAGCGGTCGGTTTCGAGCGCGCCCACGAGTTCATCCGTCAGCCGCTCCGGCTCCGCCATCGGCACGCGGGTATGGATGCGGATTGTCTGGATATGCGCCATTGCCGAGAGCGCCTCGATGATCGAGCGCAGCCGTCGCGGCGATAGCATCAGCGGGTCGCCCCCGGTTAGAATAACCTCGGTCACAAGGGGATGGGCCGCGAACCAGTCATAGGCGGCCGAAAGCTCCGCCCGCGTCAGCAGGCCGCCGTCCGGTCCGACATGTTCCCGCCGAAAGCAGAACCGACAATACACGGGACAGATCAGCAGCGGCTTCAGCAGCGCCCGGTCCGGATACCTATGCACGATGCCCTTGACAGGGGACAGCGCATCGTCGCCGATCGGATCCGGCCGCTCGAACGGCGCCATGACCAACTCCGCCGGATCGGGAATGAATTGACGCCCAATCGGATCGTCAGGCGTCCGGATCAGCGCCTGCATCGCCGGCGAGATGGCAACGGCGTACCGCGCCTCGGTCGCCGCCACCCCGTTCACTGCCTCCGCTCCAATCAGCCCCGCCGCATGCAATGCGGCCGCGTTCCGCAGTGTTACACCTTCACCCAGCCGCTGCCCAACACCTCTATCTGCTGGCACGTCTTCTTCCGCGGCGGTGTCGACAAAAGCTCGGTACTGAACCCATTCGCCCTTCAATTCGGCCGGACACTTGCTGACCCCGGCGTGTTTGCATAGTTCAACGTTCAGGCCACCCGGACGTGGCAGCGACCATACAGAAGATCCGCCAGGATCTCCAGGATGGTCTCATTTATGCCGCTCCAGCAATCGAGCCGGTGCGCGGTAACACGAACTCCCCCGCGTCCCAGCCACGGGGCGTAAGCCTCGCTCCTGCTGGCCGGTTCCGCTGGCCTGACCCCCTAAGGGCAGTCACGTCGGCCGGGGCCTGTTAACCACAGGACCCAGTTGCCGCAAACCGCGGTCTTGCTGCATGACCTGCGGCCTGAGTGGGCCGTCCTGAGTACGGCCAACCCGAAGGCGAGCGACGATCTTGGCGGGTGACCGGACGTAACCGGCGTATCCGGACATCGCGATCACAAAGGCAACCTGCATAAACAGGTCGTTACTTTTCTCACCGAGGGAATTTGCTCCGGAATCGATTGCAATCGCGGCCAGTGACAGCAGCCAGGCGTTCAGCCCCTTCCCGGCACGCGCAACGTGTACCAGGAACCCCCCGAACAATATCAGGAAGACCACAAACCCGATCGCGCCCAGGTTGAGAAATAGCAACAGCCAGAAATTCTCGATGTCTTCCACTGCGTCAAGACCGATCTGATACTTCAACGCCTCCACATCCTTCAAGGTGATGCCGAACAGCCACTCCTTCAGGTTCAGGTAGTTGAGTACCGTCCACTGCATGGTCCGGACCCGTGCACTACCGTCGAAGTACAAAGTATTGATGATTCGGTCGGCAATCGAAGTCTGGGTAATGATGAAGGTGGCAAGGATTGGCAGAAGCACGACCGCCACCACGACAGTCATCACGAAATCCAGCTTCAGATCGCGTCTAATCAACCCGCTGACGAGAGTGTAGATGGCCGCCATCGCTGAAACGAGCAGTGTCACTGCGAGCGCGGTGCGACCGCCAAATTCCAGTAATCCTAGCATAAGGAGAGCGAAAATTGGGCCGGCGATGACGAGTTTCAGTCGCATGTTGTACAAAAGGAATATCCCCAGCGATGTCACCAGCGACGCGCCCAACGGGTGCGTGTAGAACGCGTTCGCGCGGAAGTCGTCATCTACTGGTGCGAGCTTGCTGGCCAACTCGGGAACGGGTGGAATGAAGGGAAACCAGTTATAATGTGTTATGCTTTCGATCAGGCCAATGATCACGTTGAGGATTACGACGCCAAGGAGGATCTTGCTCAGGGTCCGCTTCTGCTCGTCGCTTGCCGGTTCGAGCAGCAGCGCAAGCAGCGCCGGCGACCAGAAACTATCGAAGTAGAACGCCGTGCCGCTTAAGCCATTGAAATGGGCGACGTAGAGCGCAAGCAGGGGAATGCCGATGACGAAACCCATCAGACCCGGAGAGTGTCGCCAAAGTGTTGCGAAATGAACGCCGCCCCTGCATCATCCCGTAGATGGCGCACAGCAACACGATAATAGACGCTGGATGCACTCGCATATTTACATGAATGCCAATGACCGCGAGTACATTCGGGGTCAGGAAGAACTGCAGAACGATCGCGAAGACCCCCCAGCGAAATAACGTTGTTGTGAGGTGTCCGCGGTTTCGATCCTTGCTGATCGAGGCAAAGCTGGGCGATAGCACGCGGAGGTTCCGGGTCACGGCTTGGATCCTGAGATGGTGTTGCGCACGTGGATAATTATTGTTTCTACAACACGGGTTGGGCCGACGGGCAATCTACATCCCATCCACCTTCATCAATTTAGCGATGGGTGATGCGCGCTCGGCCGTTGAGTGTGTGGCGGTTATGATGAGAGTCGGCTGCGGCATACAAGCTGCAGCGCCATCGAGGACCTCCCCGTGCGAAGCTGCCGACAAAGCGCCGCGAACGGCATTGCTACGATTAGTAGGAAACGGACGCGACGGCAAAACCCACGGACAGGTTGATCACCGCCTGCTGCCAACTCGAGAGCTTGTCGTTTGGCAGGAAGTAGGCAGCGCGCTCATGGCCTACAGAGAGCGATTCGCTCAGCCGGCCGACCCAGCGCACCGGACCCGCATTTAGCACAACCCGGATTCCGTGGTACCGCTCGCCAAATGTTGGGGCGGACACCAATAGACGATCGGTATACCACCGTCGACGTCCCAGCTTGCTCTTCGTCATCAAGCGCAATGGCTGATATGTGTGACAGGGCAACAAATACGGTCGACTGCGCTGGTGATTGTCTGCGCCGCCGCGATGCCGTAGCCGCCGGCCGCGGAACCCAGTAGGTTGGCTGTCACCGTTGCCTGGTCCGTGCTGTAGTTCGACGACCAGCCGTAGTAGTGCAAATCCCACGCAATGTTGGTCATGGTGCTGTAGGCCGACGCCGTCATGCCAAAGCTGGCGCCGACGGTCCCCGGATTCCCGCCCCCATCCAGCTCCATCATAATCATCATGTTATTGCCGGTGGCCCGGATCGCGTCGTAGGTCGCGACCTCCTGTGTGGTGATCGCTGCCTCCGACGCGCCGTATGTGCCCGAGTTTGGCTCGTTCATCGTGCCGAACCAGACATATGGGTAGTTTTTGTAGAGCGGTCTGTTTTAGCAACCTCATGGGCTGTTTACAGCGCGCAGAGCGGCCTACTTGACTAATTTGATCGCATTAATGATAACGTAATGATTTGGCAGAGAACGGTTGCGACATAGCACTAGTTTGTCTTTGCCGGTGTTGTTCATCACGACCGCGTGAGAAGCCCCTCTTCGCTGTTCACGAATTATGGAGCTTCGCGCATGAGCAATTCATCCGCGACAGGCCAATTTTACGTCTCCAACGGCAAAATTATCGATCCAAAGGGGAATGACTACATTGCTCATGGCATTGAAGTTGGCCCAAACATATGACGGACGCGACACCCTAGGTGCTGCAATCACTGTTTCTAGCCATCAACTTCGTGCGGTTCGACTCACCAGGGAAGAAATCCCGCGACCCATGGCCAATCGTAGGCCAGTTGCGTCGGACTACGAGACCATGTCGATATCGGTCTGTATAGCATGGATTTCCATTTGTACGGGCGTCGTCCGGCTTCGCCGTTGTGGTGCCGTCGGCTTTCTACTCTTCGTCCGATAGCCCAGGTCCCGAAAGCGGACCTTCACCCCGGGCCGCAAAACGCCAAAAGCGGACCGCGAGCGAACCCGGATTTAGACGACCGCTACGCTGGTAACGCGGGATCTGTGGATGGAGACCGGCGAATGGAGCCAATGCCCCAACGGTCGTCTTGCGATGGGGCGGCAGGTGTTGGAACTGGCCAAGGCCACCGGGCCAAAGCAGCAGATCGACATCGGCTAACCAAATTATCGCGTTCGCCACAAAAATTTGGATATGTCTAACGCAAGAGGCGAATGATAACAATGTACCACGATCGTCAGACATGCTTCGGCACCAAGGTGGGCTAACTGAAGGACTCCTTGTCCCAAAACAACAGTACCGTCAGCGGCAGCAGCCAGATAACCCGAGCTTCATAGCGAGGAACAGGTTCCGAAACGACTCCTGCGGCGGCCTCTAGGAGTACCGTCCCGGCGATCAACAACGTGAACTGTTTTTGGGATCGCGATAGGCCGCCCCACATCGCTGCTATCAAGCCGATCGAAGCAAGCACCACAGCATAATCGATGATGGTGGCCACCATATGCCAGGAACCCTGCTCCGGCATGTGCAGCGTCATCTGGTCGTCCGTATTATCGGCCCACGACGGGATCATGTATTCCGTCGAGCCGAACGTAATCAACTGCTCGAGCGCGCTTCGGCCCATCGCCTCTAGCTGCATCCAGGGATGGTCCCGGAAAGCTGCAAGGTATAACCGCTTGTCCTCGGCTCTCATCTGGGCCCGCTCCTCCGGTGAAATCGCGGAATAAACCCCGTCGGAATCCCAGATGAATTTCTCGGTGGGTTGCGATAGCTTATCGAGGTGCTTGCACATCAAAAGGCCGGCCGCCGGGCAGTGTTCCTGCAGATAGAGCCGGCCGGGGCCGTCCTCTATGGACTTTGCGGTCAGGAATGGTGGCGATTGGGGCGCCAGGCTCCATTGCTTGAAGCCAACCACGCCTACCGCCAACATGGCGAGTGCCCCTAGCCCCAGTGCGCCTGCTGTGGAGATGAACGCAAGGCGGTCGCGCCACGCCTGTCGTCCCAGTACCAAAATCGCAATCGTAAGCAGACCAAGTCCAATCGGCAGGTTTGTGATGTGCATCACCATGCTCGCGGTGACCGTCACAAACAGCGCAAGCGCCGTGACAGGTGTCAGATGCTGCCAATATACCAGTGTCATGATGATCGACAGCGCCATGACCGCCGTAAAGATGTCAGGCATCACGTTTGAGGTCGCCCACGACACGGTTGTCAAGGCCGCCAGCGCGACGATGGAGCCAGTGGTGCGCCAACCGTCTCTGTCGACTCTGGCCAGGCCAAATGCCAGTCGTAGAACGCCGACGACGATCATGGCCTGCAGCACGATAACCAGCCAGATCGAAACGGAGACCGTTGGGATATAAGTGAACAGCGAGTAAAATGCCGACCGGACGCCGCGGGCCTGTTGTATGCTTTCAACGAACGCGCCTTTGGCGCCATCGCCTGAATGATGGGCGAACAGGCTGACGATCTTTTCGATCGCCGCGTGGCCGCCCATGAAGTAGGCGCGCGTATCGGGAAAGACCAGAGGTGCGCGATTGATGAGGGCAGGGAGGCATAAACAGGCGGCGTTAATGGCGAATTGAAGCACGCGAATCAAATAACCAGGATCAGCTTTCCGCACCTGGGTGAGAACCATCTCGGACACTCTGTTCTCCTTTTGCCTCGGCGACGTGGCCTGTGTCGGCTACACGGCCTGACAGCGCCGGGGTACGTCGCCGACCGGGCCGAGGCGACGGCCGTTGGAAAGACGATACGCGCACCCGATATGCCATGTTTGGCGGAGACAATGCCTGCCCTGGCCACGGTCGGGAAACTGTCCCCGATAGGCTAGGGGCAGCCCTGGGTAGCACATAACATCTGCTGGTCGCATAACTTCTACGTGCAGACTGAAACGACGACGTGCGAAAGAAATTTAGTACGGTTTTGTGATCAAATCCGAAGTGCTTACTATTTCGCCGTCGGCTGGCGCCCACATCCCCAGGTGTCCACGTTTTCAAGCGTTCGTGCGCTAATGGACATGTGATTTTGCTGATGATCGCGGCGGCATCATACTCTCCCGAACATAGGACATAGCTGCCTGCGAATGCGAGAATTCTAGATAGGATGCACTGCCAATCATCCGAACAGCCTTTCTGCGGTCTCTCCATATCAGACTAGCACTAATCATGACATCGGTTCAGACATCGACAGGGAGATGCGCTGCGTACCGGTTCGAAGACGGATCGATCGCCAGTAATTCATTTGACGATACCTTCTCCGGCATGTCGATCTGCGCCGCGAGGGACTTGCAACAGCGAGAAAACCGGAAGGCTGTTATGGACGATACCTTTTCCGTATTGGACAGGGCGGTAGAACCTGAAGACTGCGAACTCACCATTCTGATGCCGTGTCTGAACGAGGCGGAGACGCTGGCAACTTGCATCAACAAGGCTCGCAGTTTTTTAGCTCGGACTGGCATACGGGGTGAGATCCTCATCGCGGATAATGGGAGCACAGACGGTTCCCAAGCAATCGCGAAGTCGCATGGTGCCCGCGTCGTGACGGTTCCCGCCCGAGGCTATGGCAGCGCGTTGCGCACCGGAATCCGAGCGGCACTGGGTCGATACATCATTATGGGAGACTGCGACGACAGCTATGATTTTAGTCGGCTCGACGACTTTGTGAAAGAGCTTCGTGATGGGCGCCAGCTTGTCATGGGCAACAGATTCAAAGGGGGCATCATGCCGGGCGCTATGCCTCCCCTCCATCGCTATCTCGGAAATCCGGTATTGACGGGAATTGGGCGGCTGTTCTTCCGTAGCGAATGCGGCGACTTTCATTGCGGGCTGCGTGGCTTTGAACGGAGTGCGATTCTTAGTCTCGATCTTCAAAGTTCAGGAATGGAATTCGCTAGTGAAATGGTCGTGAAATCGACCATCCATAAGCTGCACATAACCGAAGTCCCAACAACACTTTCGCCAGACGGGAGAACACGCGCGCCGCACTTACGCAGTTGGCGTGACGGATGGCGCCACCTACGCTTCCTGTTGTTATTCTCGCCAAAATGGCTGTTTCTGTATCCGGGTGCCGCTCTCACGGTGCTGGGAGCAATATTCACGATTTGGCTTTTGCCCCAGCGCCGAATGTTCGCTGGTGTAACGCTCGACATTCACACGTTGTTCTATGCCGCATTGGCAGTGGTGATTGGTGTCCATTCCATCCTGTTCTGGGTCTTTGGCAAGGTATATGGTATGCGCGAAGGAATTGTCGCGCCTGACCCGAAGTTTCTCCGGATCGTCGGTCATGCAACGCTCGAACGGTGCATCATTTTGGGCGGTATTCTGATTTTCGCCGGCCTCGCCCTAGGGGTCGGAGCGACGAGAAGTTGGAGCAATGCTGATTTCGGTGAATTGGATGCAGCGAGGACAATGCGCCTGGTAATCCCCTCAGGCATGTCGATCATGGTTGGGTTGCACCTGATCTATGGAGCCTTCTTTTTGAACCTGTTACAAATTCAGGCGACGACAAGGGAGCAATAGAGATACAACTTCGCATGAAGTGTCTTCGTTGGAAATGATAGATCCGACGACCGGGGTTGTCCCGAGTAAACCGTAGGTTACAGTGGAATGAAGATCGTCCGGCGGCGAATAGTCGCCGTGATGACGCTGTTTGCGCTGGGACAATACGCGATAACGGCTGTATCAGCATGGCCAATGCTGCATCCTCTAGAGACGACACCTTAAGAGACCAGCGCACTCACGCTTCTTACAACCTTTGTTACGACTGACGTTAGTACCTGACTCCAAGGCTTCATCGTATAACCCTGTCCATCGCGGAACTCACATGGCTGCTACGCTTATGCGCCATCATTAGGAGCCGGCTGGCGCGCTTTCGCGTAAAGGTGGAAAGTGACGCAGGATGGTCTGAAGGTTCTCGTCGAAGACCAAATCGAGTTGCTTCGTCACCAAAAAACCCGTAGCCGGTTTTTGTAGGACCCCAGCGCCGGTCGACCGGAGGCCCCGCCAAGCCACATTCTAGATCGAGACCTGCGCTCTCATGGTTCAATCCATCTCGGGCACAACGGCGCTTGAGCGCGATTGCGGCTTGTCCGACCGGTCTGCCGCGCCTAGGGTCCGCGCGTTCACGCACCCAGGAGAGCCTCACCATGGTCGATGTCCCGAGTCGTCCCGAATATCAGAGCGACCTTTTCAAAAAGGGTCTGGCCGTGCGCCGGGACGTGCTGGGACCCGAATACGTCGATGCCTCGCTGGCGCGCGCTGACGATTTCAACGCTGTCTTCCAGCAGATGACGACCGAAATCGCGTGGGGCATGGCCTGGACCCGCCCTGGCCTGGACCGAAAAACCCGCAGCATCATCAATCTGGGCATGCTGTCCGCGCTGAACCGCGGCTCTGAGCTTCGACTGCACCTGAAAGCAGCCCTGACAAACGGCGTTACGCGCGACGAGATCAAGGAAGTGCTTGTGCAGGTCGGCGCCTACTGCGGCATTCCGGCGGCGTTGGAAGCGTTCAAGATCGCCACCGAGGTCTTTAAGGAAGTTGATTCGGCGAAAGGATGACCCGGCATGTCGGATAAGCAGACGGTCGGCTTCATCGGCGCTGGCAACATGGGCTGGCCAATGGCCGCGTGCTTGGTGAAAGCTGGCTTCACGGTCAACGTTAACGATTCACGCCGGGAGGTGGCAAACAACTTCGTCCAACAGGTCGGTGGCTTCGCGCCCGACACCTTGCGAGACCTCGCGGCCGTCTCCGACGTGATCGTCACCATGCTGCCGACCAGCGCCATCGTCGAGCACGTGCTGACAGCCGGAGATGACAATGTCTTTGCCGGCATGAAGCCTGGAACGATCATCATCGAAATGAGCTCCGGCGTGCCGTCGATGACCCAGCGCCTTGCGGAAAAAGTCGCCGAACTCGGCGCGATCCTGATCGACGCGCCGGTCTCTGGCGGGGTGCCTCGCGCCAGGACCGGACAACTGGCGATCATGGTCGGCGGGGACGAAGCGACGATTGAAAAGGCCATGCCGGTGCTGTCCGCCATGGGCACGTCGGTCCTGCGCGCCGGGTCCGTCGGCTCCGGTCAGGCGGTCAAGGCGTTGAACAATCTTGTCAGCACGGGAGGTTTCCTGATTGGCATTGAAGCGCTGCTGATGGGGCAGCGATTCGGCCTTGACCCCTCGGTCATGACCGATGTGCTGAATGCTGCAACCGGAATGAACAATTCCACGCAGAAGAAGTTCAAGCAGTTCGTGCTCTCGCGAAAGTTCGACGCCGGATTTACGATGGGCCTGCTGGCAAAAGATTTATCGATTGCGCTGCAGATCGGACGTGAAACCGGGACCGCCGCACCGCTTTCGGCGTTGGTCAAGGAACTTATCATTTCGGCCGAAGCTAAATTCGGATCGAATGCCGATCATACCGAGATGGCCAGGCTGTGTGAAATGCTGGCCGGATCCGAACTCAGCGGCGGCTGATGACTCTCCGATTTGCAACCGTCGGCGCGGTGCTCGCCTGCCTGCTGCCGACCGCCGGCCACGCCGCCGACCCAACCGCCCTGTGGAAGATCGTCAGCGAAAAATGCGTCCCCCACGAACAGGCATCCCGCGATCCTTCGCCCTGTACGGCGGTAGATGTGTCGCAGGGGGTCGAGAAGGGCTTCGTCGTCCTTAAGGACATAAACGGCGTTGCTCAATTTCTTTTGATCCCCACCGCTCGGATTGGCGGCATCGAAGATGGGGTCATTCTAACGCCGAATGCAACCAACTACTGGGATGCGGCGTGGCAGGCTCGTTACTATGTCGAAAGCCGCCTGCAGGCCAACCTCCCGCGTGACGGGTTTGCGCTGGCAATCAATTCGCCTTCCGGCCGGACGCAGGACGAGCTTCACATCCATATCGACTGCATCCGCCCCGACGTCCGGGCCGCGCTGCGCGAGCATCTGGATAGCGTCGGCAGGTCGTGGGCGCCGTTTCCGGTGCCGCTCGCCGGCCACACGTATCAGGCGATTCGGATCAACCAGGAGACACTCGACGGCGTGAACCCGTTCCGCGTGCTGGCCGACGGCGACAGCAAGGCGGCCGCGGACATGGGCAGCCACACCCTGGTGCTTGTGGGCGAGATGTTCGCTGACGGCGCTCCGGGCTTCGTTTTACTCGATGACCAGGTCAACCTCGCCAGCGGTGATCGCGGCTCGGGTGAGGAACTTGAAGACCACAGCTGCGCCATTGCGCAGAAGTAGGCATTCGTCGGCGCACAGGTTGCGCTGGCCGATCCATCCCCGACGAGCCCACTGCTTCGCTTGAACGCACCGATACCGCGCAATCTTTCGCATGGCCGTTTCGTTGGATTCGTATCGGTTGGCGCATCTTCGTCAGCCGTGATGCCAAGGAGATCAAATGGCTCAGCAGGACAATACGCATACCCGCGGCGCGGTGAAGGATCCCGAACACGACGGGCGCCTGAAGGAAAACCGGGACAGCGGAACGTCAAAGGGAAGCAGCCATGCATCCGGTTCCAACCGCGACGACCAAGGTCATACCCAGGGCGCCGTCCGCGACCCGGACCACGATGGACGCTTAAAAGGAAAATCGTGAGAAAGGCGTTCATAAGTCGGGCGCCTGACGATCGCGCCCCTCCCCTCCCGACCGGGGAGGGGCGACACCGCGCCAGGTTAGCATTCCGCCAGAAACAACCGGCCGGCTGCAACCTGTGAAATATTTCAGAGCCACTCCATCTTATGTGAATTAGGTCACATCCTTTTCCCGGCTTTGACCCTAACAAGGTCCGGAAAAGGAGACCGCATCATGAACGATAACTGTCATGCTCATCCTCCCGGTCAACGGCAGGCCGCCTCTTCGCCCTTTGATCGCGTCTGCGCCGCCAGGTCATTCTTCGATGTTCAACTGCAGGGCGTCAGCAGAGCCGAGGCACTTCCGCCGCTGCCCTGGCCAAGCACCTTGTACGACGACATCGCCGTCAAGTGAACCGCTTGGTTCGCCCGTCGGAGCGATAACAATGGCCGTCTGACCAACCCGAGGGACTTTTTGCATTCGCCGCCCCCCAATGCTCCACTAAAACGGGAAACATTTATCGGGGGAATAAAATGTCTCAGGAAGTTTCGTTGTTCGGGACTTACGGCAAAAAGGCCCTTGTCATCGGAGGTGGCCAGGGCATGGGTGAAAGCAGCGCCGTGTTGCTCGCGAGCGCCGGCTGCGACGTCGCCCTAGTCGATCTGGTTGCTGATCGAGCCAACCGTGTTGGCGAGTTCATCGCCGCGATCGGCCGCAAGTCATACACCATTGTTGGCGACGTTCTGGATGACGCTCAGATCCCGCGCATCATCGCGGATGCCGAGGCCGGGCTGGGCGGCCTGGACATCATGGTTTCGATTGTCGGCGCTGCCGCCTGGGGGTCCCTGCTGGACACCACTGCCCAGGTGTTCGACCAGCAGATGCAGCTCAATCTCCGCTATTTCTTTCTTGTTGCCCAGGCAACAGCCCGGACGTTCATTCGCCGCGGGCATCCGGGCGCCATCGTCGGCATCGCCTCGGTCGACGGGCAGCGCGCGGCGCCGATGCGGGGCATCTATGGCGCGGCGAAGGCCGGCCTGATCAGCCTCGTGCAAACCATGGCCGTTGAGTGGGCTCCGCATCAGATACGGGTGAATGCCATCGCGCCAGGCCATATCGTCACGCCGAGGCTGTTCGACACGCCACAGCGCGCGGAACTCTACGCCGCCAGCCTGCTGCCTGCTCGTCAGCGCGGCACGCCGGACGACATCGGCAAGGCTGCACTTTTCCTGGCCTCCGATATGGCGCGCTACATCACCGGCACTACGCTGGATGTCGATGGCGGGCTCCTCGCCGCCAACCTCTTTCCCCGCGGACTGCCGGGCCACAACAAGCTGACGCTTCACAGCGAACCGCGACGCTGGCACGTTGCGGAAAATCCGGCGCGACGCCTTCGGGGAAGGGAACAGCATGAATTTCGACTTTTCTGACGACCTCAAGCAGCTGCGCGACCAGGCACGCCGCTTCCTGTCGGAACGCTGCACCCCGGCCGTCGTCCGCCGCAGCGCTTGATGGGCAGGAGCGTTATGCCGCCGGCCTGTGGAAGGATATCGCCGAAATGGGCTGGATCGGCGCCGCCTCCCCGAGGAATTTGGCGGCGCCGGCCTCGGCTACGAAGGCCTCTGTGTCCTGGCCGAAGAAATGGGCCGAGCGGTGGCGCCTGTCCCGTTCGGATCCACCGCCTATTTGGCGGCGGAAGCGATCTTGACCGCCGGATCCGACGCGCAGCGCCACGACTTTCTGCCAAAATTGGCGGACGGATCGCTGATCGGCTGCTTTGCATTGTCCGAAGGCAGCGGCAATCCCGAACCTGCCGCGATCCATGCCCGGGTTGTTGGCGGTCGGCTGACCGGCGCAAAATGGCCGGTCGCCGATGGCGGCATCGCCGACATCGCCGTCGTCGCCGCGGTCGACGAGCATCGGCAGCCCGGCCTGTTCCTCGCCGACCTCGACCGGCGTCCACCGTCGCGACCTGAACACGCTCGACCCCACGCGAAACCACGCGCGGCTGGAATTCGACTCGCACCCCCGTGCAGCGTCTTGGATCGTCCGGATGGGGCGCCGTCCAACGCGTGCTGGACCGGGCTGCCATCCTGTTCGCATTCGAACAGGTCGGCGGCGCCGATGCGTGCCTGCAGATGGCCCGCGACTATGCGCTGGAACGTTTCGCGTTCGGCCGACCGATCGGGTCGTTCCAGGCGATCAAGCACAAGCTCGCCGACATGTACGTGGCGCTCGAACTCGCCCGTTCCAACGCCTATTACGGCGCCTGGGCGCTGGGGGCCGACGCCACCGACTTGGCGCTGGCCGCCGCTACGGCGCGGGTATCCGCCACCGAAGCGTTCCATCTGGCGTCGAAGGAAAACATCCAGACCCATGGGGGCATTGGCTTCACCTGGGCGGTCGACTGCCATCTGTTCTATCGCCGGTCGAAACAGCTGGGTCTGGCAATCGGATCGCCGCCGTTCTGGAAAGAACGGCTGGTCGATCTGCTGGAAACCCGCAACGCGGCCTGAAGGAGTTATCTGTCACCATGGACTTCAACGATACCAAGAAGAAGCCGCCTTCCGCGCCGAGGGTCCGCGCACTTTCCTGACGCCAACGCCGAACCCAAAGCTGGAAGCCGCCCGGTGCTGCGCCAGAGCGGCGTTGACGCCGGCCGCGGTCATGCGCTGCAAGGCATGGCAGGCGAGAAAGGCCGACGCGGGATTTGCCGCCCTCACCTGGCCGAAACGATTTGGCGGCCGTGAACTCTCGCCCATCTTCCAGGTGATCTACAATCAGGAGGAAGATGCCTTCGTCGTGCCCACGCGGCCTGTACGAGATCGGCCTCGGCATGTGCATCCCCACCATGATGGCCTATGCGAAACCGGACCAACTCGAACGTTACGTCCCTAAAGCCGTGCGTGGCGAGGAAGTCTGGTGCCAGCTTTTTAGCGAGCCCGCCGGTGGGTCCGACCTCGCCGCCCTGCGCACGCGCGCCGAACGTGACGGCGACGACTGGGTCATCAACGGCCAGAAGATCTGGACCTCCGGCGCGCATCTGTCCGATTTCGGCATCATTGTGGTCCGCACCGATCCGAATGTTCCGAAGCACGAAGGCCTGACATTCTTCTTCCTCGACATGAAGTCGCCTGGCATCGACATCCGCCCGATCCACCAGATGTCTGGCGCGCGGCACTTCAACGAGGTCTTCTTCACCGACGTGCGCGTCCCCGACAGCCAGCGTCTGGGCGCGGTAGGGCAGGGGTGGCGGGTGTCGATCACCACCCTGATGAACGAGCGTCTGGCCGTCGGCGACGTGCAGCGCCCGGATGTCGAGGATCTGCTAGAACTCAGCAGAAAGATGCGCATCGATGGCAAACCTGCCATCCAGAGTGCGGCCGTCCGTGAACGTATCGCGTACTGGCATGCGCGCTCGCAGGGCCTGAAATTCACCCGGTTCCGCACGATGACCGCTCTGTCGAAGGGCGAGACGCCGGGGCCGGAGAACTCCATCCACAAGCTGGTGAATGCCTCGAAACTGCAGGATATCGCCAATTACGGCATCGATCTGATGGGCGATGCCGGTCTGCTGATGGACGAGGATCTGGCAGAGGCCTACGGGATGTTCCAGGCGGCGCTGCTGTCCTCGCCGAGTTCGCGCATTGCCGGCGGTTCCGACGAGATCCTGCGAAACATTATCGCTGAGCGCGTTCTGGGCCTGCCGGCGGATATTCGGGTCGACAAGAACAAGCCGTTCAACCAGGTCGCCACTGGCCGGCGGTAGTCGCCTGGGTCCGGTGCTGTTGCGGCAGGACCCAGCCGCACGCGTTGCACCCTTGACCAGACGGATGGGGCGCTGGCACGGCGCCCCATCTCTCAGAGAATATTTCGATCGTTTTGCTCTGATGTGAACTGGCTCACAGCGTGTCGTACCCGACCCGTTCAGTGTGCCATCCGCAGTATGTTGGCGTTGCGAGACGCAAGCTGCGGCCGCCAGGACCTGGCGGAGGTTCCTTCACTCGGAGTAATTCAGATGTCCAAAACAACCAATACCGCCGATCTTCCCGCCCCACTTTCGCTGACCCTCGAGCAGGCTACTGAGGTCGGAGGAGGATTTGCCCTTGCTGGTATGACCAGCGTGATGCCCCACTGGCTGTGGTTTGGCCAGCCGCCGGTGGTCGCGCTGACCGGTCTTCAAACAGTGTCGCTTCCATAGATCGGGCTTTCGGTGCGGGGCGATCCGTAGGCCTGCTGCGTCCGTCCCCGCACCGAGCAGCGCAAGAAACTGACGGAAATTGTCAAATGCAATCTCGCAAGGAAGCTGGTCCCGCCTTGTGCCCCAGTGCCCACGCCACCGCGCAAGGCGCGCGCTTGTTCGGCGTCCAGGTGACCAGTGCCGACGGCCGGCGAACACTGGCCTATCTTCCGGCAACGCAACCGGTGACGGACGAGGTTCTTGAACGGGTGGGTCCTGCCGGCCACCAGGTCCTTCGCGTCGCGGCACACTGTATCGCTGACCGCTGCCCGCACTGGAACGGACAAGGCTGCACGCTGGCGACACGGGTCGCTACCATGATGCCGCAAGCTGTCTCCGGCATGCCGCGCTGCGCGATCCGGCCCAAGTGTCTCTGGTTCGGGCAGGAGGGTCCGTCCGCCTGCCTGCGCTGCCCGCAGGTCGCAACAATCGCGCATGATGAATCGGATGGCAGTCTCGCCGTCGTGTCGAGGTTGGAACTGCACGTGGCGGCAAAGGTCTGATCACGTCTGGACCTTCGGGAACGGCTGGTGCAGGCTGGCTGCATGACCAGCAGCATGTGTCGTTTTCACCTCTGCAACCCGGCGATCTGTGTCACCGGCGAATGGATGGTGACGCCAACAGGTTTCACAGCCGGATGCCTGGCCGGCTCGGCAAGGGTCATTGCCGGATGGGTCCCGGTTGAACCTCTGCTGCCTTCAGACGCGCCGTGACCTGCTCCATCCCCATCTGCGTCATGATCGAACGCCGCATGCCGGACGGTTCGGACTCGCTGCTGCTGGCCCCGGATCTGGCTGGTGCCCTGGCCGACGCGGCGCGCGCAGAGCGGGAGCGCTCGTGGATCGCGCAACGGATATCGCTAAATCGCGATACGAACCTGGAGGGCGAGGCCCTCCGGCAGGCGATCCGCGAGGTATCCGATCGCAGCACGTGACAAACGGCGTCACGCGCCCGATTAACTCCGGTTCGCCGCTTCGTCAGTTTCATGCTGTCTGGGAAATACCAAAAACGGAGGAATCTGAACCCAATGCGGCGTTCTGGCTTTAGTGACGGACTTGGCACGGCGCGCGGGACGCACGCGTGACCGTTCTGCTTGAGGCCAAGGGCCTCCACGCCGCTTATGGCGAAACCAAAGTTCTGCACGGTATCGATTTCGCGGTCCGTCAGGGTGGCGTGACAGCCCTTCTCGGCGCGAACGGCGCCGGCAAGACCACCACGCTTCGCGCGATATGCGGCCTGTGCCGAACAAGCGGCGACATTACGCTGGACGGAACGCCCATCGGCGGGCTTGCGACCGAGGATATCGTTCGCCTTGGCGTTGCCCACGTGCCCGACGGCCGCGGCACCTTCATGGAGCTCTCCGTCGAAGAAAACCTCAAGCTCGGCGCCTACACGCGTCCCGCTCGCAATGCGACAGACGACTTCGAACATATGTTCGACTATTTCCCGCGCCTGAGGGAGCGCTTCAAGCAACAAGCCGGCACATTGTCCGGTGGCGAGCAGCAGATGCTGGCAATCGCGCGCGCTCTGGTCCTGCGTCCCCGCCTTCTTCTCCTGGACGAACCGTCGTTCGGACTGGCGCCGCTGATCGTGCAGGAGATCTTCCGCATCCTCGCCCGTATCCGTGACGACGCCGGCGTCGGGATTCTGCTGGTCGAGCAGAACGCCAGCCTCGCTCTGGACTTTGCCGAGGATGCCTACCTGCTGGAAACCGGCCGCATCGTCATGGCTGGCCCGTCGGCGGAAATCGCCAAGGACGAGGGCGTTCGCCGCTCGTACCTCGGTTACTAGGGAGCAGAACCGTGGAAGGCGTCATTCATCAGATCATGTCGGGGATAGCCACGGGTGGCATCTATGCCAGCGTGGCCCTGGCGTTGGTCATGATCTACCAGGCCACCCATCACGTAAACTTCGCGCAGGGCGAGATGGCGACATTCTCCACCTACATCGCCCTGACATTCATCAACCTGGGCTTTCCTTACTGGATCGCCTTCATCTGCGCGGTGGTCATATCCTTCATCATCGGCGTCGCGATCGAGCGTGTCCTGATGCGCCCGATGGCAAACGCCCCGGTGCTGGCCTCGGTCGGCGTGTTTGTTGGACTGTTGCTGATCGTTAACAGTTTTAGCGGCTGGTTCTTCGACTATACGATCAAGCAGTTTCCGACACCGTTCCCAGACCGCCCGATGCTGGGCGGCTACCTGTCGGGTCATGAACTGGGGTCCACAGCCGTGACGCTTATCGTCCTTATCTGCGTCTGGCTGTTCTTCCGCTACACACGGCTCGGCCTGGCCATGCGCGCCGCCGCGTTCAATCCGACGTCGTCGCGGCTGGTGGGCGTCCGCGTGGGCTGGATGCTGGCGCTGGGCTGGGGCCTTGCCGCGGCGATCGGCGCAGTCGCCGGCTGCATGGTCGCACCCGTGGTGTTCCTCGATCCGAACATGATGTCAGGCATCTTGCTTTACGCGTTCGCCGGCGCCTTGCTCGGTGGCATCGACAGTCCGCTGGGCGCCGTCCTCGGCGGCTTCATGGTCGGAGTGATAGAAAATCTGGGCGGCGCCTATGTGGTCGGAACCGAACTGAAACTGACCCTTGCGCTGGTGATCATCGTAGCGGTCCTGACCGTGAAACCAACCGGCCTGATGGGCCGAAAAGTCTATAGCCGGGTGTAGTGCCATGAGATCGATTTGGCTTGTCGCTATCCTTGTGGTCCTGGCCGCGGCCGTTCCGGTTTCGATCGCCAGCGACTATCACCTGTTCCAGCTGACGATGGTGATCGTCTACGGGATCGCAATCCTGGGGCTGGCGCTGCTGATCGGTTTCAACGGTCAGATCTCCCTGGGCCACGGCGCTTTTTACGCCATCGGCGCCTATACCACGGCGATCATGATGTCGACCTGGAACGTTCCCTATTGGGCGACCCTGCCAGTCTCCGCGCTCGTCTGCGCATGTGTTGGATTTTTGCTGGGGCTGCCGGCCCTGCGTCTCGGTGGACTCTATCTGGCGCTGACGACCTTTGCGCTGGCCGTCGCGGTGCCGCAATTGCTGAAATACAAGCTCGTCGAGGACTGGACAGGCGGCGTGCAGGGGCTGGTGATTGACAAGCCCGAGGCCCCGTTTGGCCTGGCGCTGTCGCCCGACCAATGGCTGTATCTGTTCACGCTGGTCGTGGCGGTGATCATGTACGTCATCGCCTGGAACCTTACGCGCGGCCGTGTTGGCCGGGCGATGATGGCAATTCGGGATCATGCCTTGGCGGCCGAGGCGATGGGCGTCAACCTTGCCATGCTCAAGACCCGCACCTTCGCTGTCAGCGCGATGTACACCGGTCTCGCCGGCTCCCTGGGCGCGATCGCTGTGCAGTTTGTCGCCCCGGACAGCTTTGGCGTGTTCGTCTCGATCTTCCTGTTCGTCGGGCTGATCGTCGGCGGCGCATCGTCCATCGGCGGCACGCTAATCGGCGCGGCGTTCATCGAGTTCATCCCGAATCTTGCCGACAAGGTCTCCAAGGCTGCCCCCAGCGCCGTTTATGGCGCGCTGCTGATCGCGGTCATGTTCCTGATGCCGGCTGGGGCAGGGGGATTGCTGACCATGCTGTGGCGCAAGGTGACACACAGCCAGGGTGAGCAACTTGGGGGCGCCCCCGAGGTTCCGGGCCTGGAATACGAAGAAGACATCGGGCTGAGCAGCCTCGCCAATCCCACCCACAAGCCGGTCGTAACCCACGCGGCCGACAACAGCCCTGCCGCCTGACTGCTTTGCTCCGGCATCTCGTTACTGCGTCAAACGTGTTGCGCGACGATCCACCCGCCGACACAAGCTAAGCCGCTACAGAAACCAGACGCCGGCCACAGCGCCGATGAACACCACCAGCCAGGGCGCTTGCGCCCATGCGGTCAGCAGCAGGAACGCCACGAGCACGATCGAGAAGTCGATCGGGCCGTGCACGCTGCCCGTCCAGATCGGATTATAAAGTGCTGCGAGCAGCACGCCGACCACCGCGGCGTTCACGCCCCGCATCGTCGCCTGCACACCCAGCCGATGCCGCAGCCGGTCCCAGAACGGCAGCAATCCTCCAACCAGTAGGAATGACGACGCGAAGATCGAAACCGTCGCCACGATCGCCCCGACCCAGCCGTTTGGCGACGGTCCCTCCACCGCCCCCAGAAACGCCGCGAACGTGAAGATCGGACCAGGCATCGCCTGCGTTGCGCCATAGCCCGCAAGGAACACGTTCTGCCCAACCCACCCCGGCGTCACGACTGCCCCTTGCAGCAGCGGCAGCACCACGTGCCCGCCGCCAAACACCAGCGATCCGGCCATGTAGAAAGCGTCGACCAAATGGACCCATTGAATGTCCACGGACCGAGTCAGCACCGGCAGGCCGGCCAGGAACACGATGAATAAGGTCAGCAACGCGACCGCGGCAGGCACCGGGATGCCGACGTTCAGTGCATCCTTCTGACGTAGCGCGGGAGCCACCCGCGGCAGAGCCAAAACCCCGATGACCCCGCCCAGCACGATCGCGCCGACCTGTCCCACCGACGACGGTATTGCCAGGCAAAGCAGGCAGGCCGCAACCGCGACGCTCGCCCGTTCCTTCTCCGGCGCCAGGCTGCGGGCCATGCCCCAGACAGCCTGCGCCACCACCGCCACCGCCACCAGCCTCAATCCGTGCAGCCAGCCAGCCTGAGACGGGTCGCCAATGTATTCGATGCCGTAGGCGAACAACGTCATCGCCAGCGCTGAAGGCAGGGTAAACCCGACCCAGGCCGCCAGCATGCCCAGCCATCCGCCGCGGATAAGGCCAATCGCCATCCCGGTCTGCGAGGAAGCCGGGCCAGGCATGAACTGACACAGCGCCACGAGATCGGCGAATGTTGCCTCGCTGAGCCACTGCCGCTTCGCAACGAACTCAGCCCTGAAATATCCAAGATGCGCCACTGGTCCGCCGAAGCTCGTGCAGCCCAGCCGCAGGAAAATCAGCAATATCTCCAGCGGCGATCCACGCATCAGGCTCTCCCAGGCAGTATCCCCGGCGATCCCGCCGTCCACGCACAGTCCTAGCGCCGGATCAGGCGGACGCAAGTCGTGCCCAGCGGTTTATGTCCGCCCTATCGTCTGGTACAAAGTGCGTGGAAACGGCCACGAACCCGGAGACTGCCATGCGCAACGCCAATCGCCGCCTGACGCTGAAGGCGCGTCCCATCGGCCTCGCCGGGCCGGAACACTTTGCCGAGGACTCCGTCGCTGTTCGTCCGCCCGGACCCGGTGAGGTCCTGCTTGAAACGATGTTCATCTCCATCGACCCGGCGATGCGCGTCTGGATCAGCGAGAACCCAGGATACGTCGCCCGCATCGAAATCGGCGAAGTCATGCGCGCCGGCGGCATCGCCCGCGTGCTGCAGAGCGAGGCTGACGGATTCAAGCCCGGCGACATCGTGCAGGCTCGCGTTGGCTGGCAATCCCACCCAACACTGCAGGCGGCCGACCTCGATCCCATCGACCCCGCCCTCGGCGACCCCCTCGACTGGATCGGACTGCTCGGCGCCACCGGCATCACCGCCTATTTCGGCATGCGCGATATCGGTCACGTGCGTCCGGGCCAGACCGTCCTGGTATCCGGCGCCGCTGGCGCGGTAGGGCAGGTGGCCGGCCAGATCGGCCGCATCGAAGCCTGCCGTGTCGTCGGCATCGCCGGCGGCGGCGACAAATGCGCCTACCTGACCCAGGAACTCGGCTTCGACGCCGCCATCGACTACAAGGCTGAACCCAACTTGTCCGCCGCCATCGCCCGCACTTGCCCCGATGGGGTGGATCTGTTCTACGACAACGTAGGCGGCCCTACGCTGGAGGCCGCTGTCGACAACCTCGCCCTAAACGCCCGCGTCGTGATCTGCGGCCGCATCTCCCAGACCGCTGCAGCCGAACCCTACGGCGTTCGCAATCTCGGCAACCTGATCGGCAAGCGCGGGACCCTCCAGGGCTTCGTCGTGTTCGATTACGCCAACCGCTATGCCGAGGCCCGCCGGTGGCTCGCCGCACAGCGCAACGCCGGCCGCGTGGCGCAGCGCATCCACATCATCGAAGATCTGTCCCGCGCGCCCGAAGGTCTGGGGATGCTGTTTCGGGGCGAGAATGCCGGCAAGCTCGCTGTCCGGGTTGCCGGCTAGGGTTGATGGCCAATACCGAAGGCTGGCGCTGACGACCCTACCGGCCGCCGCGTCTGTTACTCCTCGGGATGAAACACCAACGACCGGATCTCGATGCTTGCCCGCGGCAGCACATCAGCCGGCGCCGTCGGATCCTCGAACGCCGTATGCGGCATGAACCGCGCCCGCCCGTCGGTCGCAGAGTCATAGCACTTCAGCAACAAAACCTCGTCCGGCATCATCCCCGGCACATAGTACCACCGATGATCAGGGTTGTAGGTAACCCCATAAATCTCACCCACTCGGTCCCGGTAGATCAGATCCTGAGCCACCAGGTCCGGTGGCGCCACCGATCGTGCGTCGCACACCGCCAGGGGTGCATCGCGAAGCGGCCCGGTGATCGGACGCCAGAGGTTGATCACCTGCACGCGCCCCTTCAGCAACGCCTCCGCCTCATCGCCAAAGAAATCCCGGACCCGCTGCGCGCCAGACTTCGCGGTATGATCCACGTGCACCCGGGTCGCCGGCTGCCGTGGCTGCCCAGCCGCCCGGTCATCCGCCCCGAGCACCCGCCGGCGAACCGTATGGTCGAAAATGAACACCCGGCTTGCCCCGGTCGCCTCGGCGATCAGTCGTTCCGACTCCGCATAGTAAACTTTGCGGATCTCTTCATCATCAAGGAAGTCGCGTTCTGCGCTGACGTGATGCAGCAGCTCGAACCCCTCCCGATCCAGCGACAATCCCGACGCAATCGGACGCAAATCGTAGACCGGAACGGTGTGCGTCTCCGTAACGATATTGGACTTTGGCTGACCCATCGGTGGATCGAACGTATAAGTACGAGGGCGCTCCGTCATCGGCGCGAGGTAGTTCAGCGCGGCGTCCACGTGGCTCATGACCAGCCCGGGGCGTTCCAAAACCGGGTCGGCAACGCCAGCAGCGAAATCGTTCATATCAACCCTCCACATTATCAATCGCGCCAGAATGGCTTGGACAACTCGTAGCCAATCTCTGAGCGTGACAGTCCCGAATCGCTCAATTCGCGGTCTGTCATCATTTCGAAGATGCGCCGCTCTGCACTGCGCGTGTGCCAGCGCACCAGAAGTTCGCCTAACCATCCGACCCAATCCTGTTGATGCGACGGACGCCGGCCGATGGCGGTGGAAACCTGACAAATTGTCATTGACTGAGGTATGGTGGCAGCCATGACTGGCCTCCTGAATTGTTGTGTTGGGCGATATCTGCCGCTTCCATGACCGAGAAACAAACGATGATTTGTCCTGTTCAGCATGACAAAAATTCATGCTACTATGGCCCATGCTCCCGTCCCTTTACGGCCTCCGCGCCTTCGAAGCCGCCGCCCGCCACATGAGTTTCACGCTGGCGGCCGCCGAACTGAACGTCACCCAGACCGCGATCAGCCACCAGATCCGCCGGCTGGAGGAACAGATCGGCCTGAAACTCTTCATCCGCCGCAACCGGACGCTGTCCCTTACGCGGGAGGCGCAGGACTACCTGCCGGCCATTCGCTCCGCGTTCGACGACCTGCGGCGCGCGACCGAACGGCTGCGGCGTGCCGACCGGGAGGGGTTGCTGACCGTAAGCACCACCGCATCCCTGGCCACTAAATGGCTGGTGTCCCGCGTCGCCGCGTTCCAGGACGCCTATCCGGCCATCGAGGTCCGCATCACCACCTCATCGAACCTCGTCGACTTCCGCCGCGACGACGTGGACGCAGCGGTCCGCTTTGGACTTGGAGCCTGGCCAGGCTTGCGCGCGGACTGGCTTATGGCGGAACATTTATTCCCGGTCTGCAGCCCAGCGCTTCTGCAAGGCCCGATCCCGCTGCGCGAGCCTGCCGACCTCGCCAGCCACACGCTGCTACACACTATGGTCTCACGCGAAGACTGGCAGCTTTGGTTGACCGCGGCGGGCCTGCCACTATCCATCGCCCAACGCCGCGGGCTGACGTTCGACCAGTGGCTGATGGCCAACCAGGCCGCGATGGAGGGGCTCGGTGTTGCGCTTGGCCGCACCCATATCGTCGAGGCAGACATCGCCGCCGGCCGCCTTGTGGCCCCGTTCGACATGGTCCTGCCGCAGGACGCTGGCTACTACGTGGTCACCCCCGAGGCGACAGCCGATACGCCAAAGATCACCCTCTTCCGCGACTGGCTGATCCGATCGGCAACGCCCGGTGGTCTGGATGCACCGGCTGGCTAGCGGACCCGAGAAATACTCCTCGGCTAGATGGAGACTGCCGCGGATCGGCGGCTTCCATCGTCATGCCAGAATGCTATTTCCCTGCACCGCAAGAGTCGTCAGATCCGGAGATGACGCCGATGATGACGAAGCATTAGCGGCATTGGCAATCAGATACCGCTGAACAAAACTCTTGACGAAAGTCGGATCCTTGAACTGGGAAATGTCCATCCGCGTGCTGATAGCCTGCTCCTGCGCGGTCAGGTCCTGGAAGGCTATCTGCTGCGGAATGCCTAAAGCAGTGGTCACCACCGTTCGCATCGTCGGATTGCCTAGAATTTGATCGACCGAGGTGATTGTCGAAGCGTTCGACAGGAATGAAAGCGCATTCGACAGCCCCGGTGTCACCTTGTCTTCGTTCGCCACCCACGTTGCCTTCGTATACGCGGCGGTGATCGAGGCAATCGCTGTGGGATTCTGGATAGACGTCAATCCATTCGCTGCAAAATTATAAGTCGTGGCAAGCGGTTTCCAGCGGGTGTCGGTCAGTTGATTCACCAGTGCATTGGGATCGCTCAGGTTCGAGGTGAGCGCTTTTGTCGTCAGGGCGGTGTATCCAATCTGGTCGCTCATCCCGTTCGCGGTCAGCAGGACGTTCTGAACGGCAGGATTTGAGAGCAGCTGTGACACGCTCGTTGCGCTGTTTACCGCACTGGTAAACGCGGCGATGGCTTGTTGGACCGCCGGTTGAGCCGCCGCCACCTTGATATCCTGTGTCTGGTTCACTTCGGCGGAGGTCAGCGCCTGAACCGGATCAACAGGTACCGACGTCGATTGACCGTCGCCGTAAATCGCTGCAAGCAGCGGATCGGTCGCGCCAAACGAGGCGCTGAACAGCGAAGTCAAATAGCTAACCGATCCGCTCATTGGGTCATATCCACCATATGCGCGCGGCAGCCGGTGATTATGCGCCGCTGCACCTGCTACCACGCGTGACCGCGAAACTAGCGATGGAAGATGAACAAAGCCTTAACTGGATAAAGCCGCGCGATGACTGGCCGTTTATGTGCGACTGGCCGGCTAAGCCGACTTGTCATAATCGAATAGCGCCATGAACCCAAAGTCCATGTGCAACTGCTGATGGCAGTGAAACAACGTCAACCCCGGATTATCAGCGACGAAATCGATCTCCGCCTCTTGATACCCGCCGAGCATCACGACGTCCTTGATGACGCCACTGGTGGTCTTCCCGGCGATGCGCGTCAGTTCGAAGCTGTGCCGGTGTAAGTGGATCGGGTGAATATCGTCACTTTCATTGCGCATCCGCAGCCGGTAACGCCTTCCCTTTACCAGGCGCAGCATCGGCTCCGCCATCTCCATGCTGTTGGGGTATGCGGTGCCGTTGATCGTCCACCGGTTGAAACCGTTATCAGCGGCATTCTCCTTGGCGAACAGCATCTCGAAGACCTGATCCGGTTCAGCAGCCGGATGGGCCGACCCGAACATCGTATAATCCCACTTGAAAGGACGCGGCTTCTGCCACTGCGGTTTGCCGCGCGCGTCGTCATACGCAACCACGATCCCCATGCCGTGACCTCGGTCATCGTCGGAAAGATCGCCCATTACGAACACACCCGGCCGGTTCATTTCGACAACCGCGGAAATCCGCTCTGCTGTGCCGATCCAAAGCAACGGCACCTCGACCGGTTGAGGGATCGGGTTGCCGTCCAACGCCACGACACGGAACCGATGACCTGGCAGCGCCAGACTGCGAATCTCGCCAGCACTTCCATTCAGGATGTGGAACAGAACGCGCTGGCCCCGCTTGACCCTGATGGGTTCGCCATGGCCTAGCATCCGGCCATTGATGGTGAAGAACTGATAGCCGACCTCGTAGCCTTTCGGCATGCCGCGCTTTAGCGAAAGCTTCATCGCCGCCTCGCCCATGCCCTTCAGGCCTTTGATTTCTCTGCCGGCAAGAAAATCCATGTCCATGTCCCCGCCGCGGCTGAAGGTCGGCCCGAACTCCTTCAACACAAGAAAAATCTCCTGATCGTAAGCGCCAGGATTGTCTTTCGGCTCGATATAGACGGGTCCAACCAACCCCGAATACTGCCCCCGTGTGAGATCCTCTCCCGCACGAACATGACTATGATAGAAACGAAACCCGCTTGGTCCCGGCATGAAAGTATTCCGGATCACTCCGCCCGGTGCCACAACCGGCGATCCTTCCTCCTCCGCCCCGTCGACATCCGGCGGTATCTTCTGCCCGTGCCAATGCAGAAGTTCGGGATGGTCGGTATTGTTGTGAATGTCGACCGAAACTTCTCGCCCTTCCTGGAACCGTAGCAGCGGCCCCGGAAACTGTCCGTTATACAGCGCGGTCGAGACGATCTGATCCGGCCCCAGTTCAGCAAGCCCGTTCGCAATCCCGATGGTGTAGTCGGCTTTGCCCGTCGCCGGGGCGGCGGTCTGGGCAAAAATGGGACAAATCCCGCCGGCCGCCGCCCCCAGCACGCTGAAACCCCCCAGCTTTAAAAGGCCGCGTCGGTCTATCAGTTTATTGGCGGCCATACGGACCCCATCCAGCCTGTTGCGGCTCGTCACGAGCGTTGCAGGGGGTGCTTTACCTCGCTGCACGGCTGGCACAATAGCCGGCTTCGCCATGCTTGACATCAGCCGTGGCGAAGCAGCTTTGGCGACGTGCCGTTAGCGCGGTTGTGTCGTGCCGGCGTTCGGATCCAGCCCACGGTGTTGCGCGCTCAGTCTGATCCGGCAGTCCGCGTAGTCATGGGTCCCAAACGTCAGCCCGTATGACCGGCACTGCTTATCATCGACGTCGGCAAACGTGCTGGGATCCCCGATCGGCACCGCGCCACGCGGTACGCTACCGGCCGCCGGTGCCACACCGCCCATCGGAGCGACACCGCCACCAGGAGGCGCCACGGCGGTACTTGCCGGCGCGAAAACAGGTCTCGGGTTCGCGGTGGCAACATGGTTTGGATTCGGCACGCAAATATCGACATAACTGGTTTCGCAAAGGTCACCTTGCCCGCACCCGCCTAAGGCGGCAAGCCCAAGCGACAGGCCCGCCGCAACAATTGCCCCCCTGACGGAGGCTGTTGAAAACCGCGGAAACGCCCGGCCTGGTTCACCGAGCTGGCAGTCGCTCACCACAGATGCTCCATCGAAATCATGCCGGCTCGGCGACCTGCCCACGGCGTAGCCGCGTAGCTATCAGCCCTCGGCCAGGAACGCCATCGCCGCCTGGGCGCCGCCGGCCTTGTGTGGAATTCCAGCGGCTCGCAGTCCCATTTCGACACCAGTCAGAGCGCCCGTAAGCTGCAGCACGCCGAGGTCACCCATGTGGCCGATGCGGAACACCCGGTCCTCAATACGGCCGAGGCCGTTGCCCAGGCTCATGTTGAACCGGTCCAGGATCACCCCGCGCAGCCTGTCGGCGCTGTGGCCTTCCGGGGTGCGAATTGCCGTCACGCCCGGAGCATACGCCTTCGGGTCGGCGCATTGCAGTTCCAGGCCCCAGGCCGCGGCCGCGCGGCGCGTCGCCTCGGCATACCTGGCATGCCGACCGAAGACAGTCGGCAATCCTTCTTCCTGCAGCATCGTCAGCGCCTCGTGCAGGGCGAAGAACAGGTTCATTGCCGGCGTATAGGGAAAGAACCCGGTCTTGTTGGAGGCTACCAGCGGCTCCCAGTCCCAGTAGCTACGGCGTGAGCCGCCGGCACGCGCCGCCGCCAGCGCCTTGTCGCTGATCGCGGTGAATGACAGGCCCGGCGGCACCATCAGCCCCTTCTGCGAGCCGGCAATCGTCACGTCTACGCCCCAGCCGTCATGCTGGAATTCGGTGCATCCCAGCGACGAGATCGCATCCACCATCAGCAGGGCCGGGTGCTTGCCCATTGCCGCCCGTATCGCCGCAATGTCGGTCATGCAGCTGGTCGACGTCTCGCTGTGCACGGCAAACACCGCCTTGATGCGGTGCTCGCGGTCCTGGTCGAGAACCTGTGCGATCCCCGCTGGATCGGCGCCCCGCCGCCAGTCAGTGTCCAGCGACACCACGTCCAGCCCGAACCGCAGCGCCATCTGCTCCCACAGGTGGGCGAACTGCCCGGTGCGGCTGATCAGCACCCGGTCGCCAGCCGACAGCGTATTCACCAGGGCTGCTTCCCAGGCCCCGGTCCCGGAGGCCGGAAAAACTCCGATCGTCCCCTCGGTCTGAAACACATCCCGAAGCTGGCTTACGATCGTCCGGCCCAGCGCGCCAAACTCCGGCCCGCGATGATTGATGGCATTGCGGTCCATCGCACGCAAAACACGGTCGGGCAGGTTGGTCGGCCCAGGTGTTTGCAGGAAGTGGCGGCCAGACACGAACTCGGACATAGGGATGTGTTCCTCCAACGTGCCGGTAGCTGGCACGCCCACTCGTGGATTGCAATGATCTTACGGGAATAGGAGGCCTGCGTCAGACCGCGCTTCCCCTGTTGGAGCGTCCCGCTGGCCGAGCCGCGGCCGACCCGTTATGTGTCGATGCCAGACAGGGAGGACGCACATGGCATCGCTGATCCTGACGGTAACAGGGGCAGATCGGCCCGGGCTCGTCAGCGCACTGTCGCAGGCCGTCGCGGCGCGCGGCGGAAGCTGGCTGGAAAGCCGGATGGCACATCTGGCAGGTCAGTTCGCCGGCGTCGTTCTGGTGGACGCGCCGGAATCACTGCTTCAGGACCTGCCGGCGCTGGAACAGCAGGGCCTGCGGATCGTTGGCCAACTGGCAGGCGCCGCCGAACCGCCCGTCACCGCAACCGGCGAGCGTCTGGAGCTGGAGGTCGTCGGCAATGACCGTCCCGGAATTGTACGCGACGTCGCACGCATCCTCGCCGAAAGCCGGGTGAACATCGAGGAACTGACCACCGACGTCGAAGCCGGCTCGTTCAGCGGTGGCACGCTCTTTCGCGCGACTGCCCTGCTATGGGCGCCTGACGCGCACGCGGTCGAGGCGATTCGCTCCGGCCTGGAGAAACTGGGCAACGAACTGATGGTCGACATCAAGCCGGCGGCGAAGGGATAGCTGGCGCCGAGGCGAAAACGGGGCAGCTAAACGATCGGACACCCCACCACATGCTGCTGGTAAGCCGGGCGCTGACACAGCCGGTCGTACCACGCCCGCAATGCCGGCATCTCCGGCCGGGTCAAGCCGAAATAGTCGATCCCGAACCAGCGATGCGCATGCACACCCCACGGGATGTCGCACAGGCTGAAATCCTGCCCGGCGATGAAGGCATGTCTGCTGAGGGCCGGCTCGATCAGCCGCCAGGCCCTGGCCGTCTCCTCGATCGCCACGGCGACCGCGGCGAGGTCCCGCTTGTCCGCCGGCGTGCGCACCAGTCCCCAGAACACCTGGCTCATCGGCCGGTTCAGCACCGTTTGCTGCGCGTCCATCCAGCGGTCGGCGTTGGCCCTGGCGCGAGGATCGGCCGGCCATAAGGCAGAGCCGCCCGCGTGGCCGGCCGCGAGATACCGCAGGATCGCGTTGCTCTCCCACAGCGTGAAATTACCCTCCTGCAACGTTGGCACAAGCCCGGTCGGGTTCATGCCGCGGTAGTCCGCCGTGTCGGTCTTGCCGAATGCACCGCCGACATCGATTCGCTCGAACGGCAGTCCAAGTTCGCCCAGTCCCCACAGCACTTTCATCACGTTGCTGGACGTTGCCCGCCCCCAGATAATCCGCTGCTCGCTCATGATCGGCTCCCCACCTTGCTTTCCGGACCGTCGCCACATCCGCGGGGCTCGGCAAGACCCCACGCTAGGCAAACCAAGCCATAACTTGCGTCCGCCGGACAGCCAAGGCACACCCCAAGTCATGCGATACGCTCCGCCGCGCAACCTTGCGATCGTGACGGCCCTCGGCGCACTGGCAGCCCTGGGCTTCGCCTATGTGCTGGAGAACTGGTTCGGCCTCGTCCCATGTGCGCTGTGCCTGCTGGAGCGCTGGCCCTACAGGATCGTCATTGTCCTTGCGCTGCTGGCAGTTCTCGCCCGCCGGTGGCTCGCTCGGTTGCTGCTTGTCCTGTGCGTCCTGGCTCTTCTGACCGACGCGGGCATCGCGGCCATCCACGTTGGGGTTGAGTTCCAGTGGTGGCCCAGCCCGCTGCCCGAATGTGCGGCGCCAAAGCTGGCGACCGGCTCGATTGCCGATCGCCTGGCATCCATGCCCGCCCGCCCGTCCAAGCCATGTGACGAGCCGACATTCCCCATCCCCGGCGTGCCAGTGTCTTTGGCGGCGATGAACCTCCTTTTCGCTCTGGCATTCGCCGCGTACGTCGCCATCTCGCTGCAAGAGAGGCACCGGAGATGATGAGCGACACCCCAGCCGACCTTCCTGGCAACCTTCCCCCACGGCAGCGTGCTGAACGCATGATCCGGGTCGACCACGCCGGCGAGTACGGTGCGGCCAGGATCTATGCGGGCCAGCTTGCCGTTCTGGGCAAGGGCGCCAAGGGCGACCTGTTGCGCCACATGCAGGCGCAGGAGCAGCATCACCTGGAGACATTCAACGGCCTGATCGCCGACCGCCGCGTGCGTCCGACCGCGCTGCTGCCGTTTTGGCACCTGGCCGGTTTCGCTCTCGGCGCTGTCACGGCCGCAATGGGCGAGAAAGCCGCCATGGCCTGCACGGTCGCCGTCGAGGAAACCATCGACGAGCACTACTCAGCGCAACTCGATCACGTCGATACCGCAGCACCCGACCTGCGCGGCACCATCGAGAAATTCCGAACCGAGGAACTTGAGCACCGTGACATTGGGCTGGCCAACGGGGCGGAACAGGCTCCGGGTTATCGCCTGTTGTCGCGCGTGATCAAGGCTGGCTGCCGCACCGCCATCGCGCTCAGCGAGCGAGTGTAGCCAGTCTCCGCATTCGTGTTGCGGCAATCCAGGGCTGCAATTCCGCAAGACACACCCGCCTTGGCTGCGTTTTCGCCATATTTCCGGCAACGTTTCGACGCGGTGCGCTGCCATATAGGGCAGATGACATGCTTAGAAACCTTGTCGGGCGGAGGTCCATCATGTTCGGCGGACTGACTGCTTGGGTATCGGCCGCGCGGGCGCAGCCACTGCCTTCTCCTTTGGTTGACTACGCCGCATCAGCGCTGACCCGGCTGATCGAAGATGCTCGGCAACAGGCCATCGCTGACGGCGTGCGGCCCATTCCTTCAGGCGTTGACCGGGCCCTTCTCGGCTACTTCCCCGCGGCATTGCTGCGGAAGACCCGTTTCGCTTCAGGTAACGCCCTCGCGCTCACCCTTCCGGGGCTCGCATTCACCTATGGTGATGCGGTTGCCATCACGTTGGGCGACATCGTGCTGTTCAAGTCTGAGCGTGCGGCGCAGTCCGATCTGAAGGTCTGGGCACACGAGCTGACCCATGTGATGCAGTATCAGCGGTGGGGAATTGATGGATTTGCTGAGCACTACGTCCGCGACGCTGCCGCGGTGGAACAGGAAGCGATCGATAACGCCAACCGCTTCATGGCCTGGCTGCCACGCCGCGCCGCATAATGGGTGGTCGCATTACCTCGTATGGCCATGCGGTCCATGGATAACGACGTGACGCGTCGTAGCACCGCGGCGAGACTTCCGTTCAACCTTTCGAAGGTGAGAGTGGACGGCCGAGCGACACGCGACCAGATGAAGTAGCCTGACGAATCAGAGGCGCACCGGGACGGCTTCAAGCTGCCGGCAAGCATCCTCGGTGCGGCAGTTGTCCGTCCGGTGGCGAAAATCCTTGTCCACAGCAGCATGAAAAGCTGTCTGACGAACGGTAGGGTCTTCAGATCCTGACGCAGGCGTCGTCGCGCAGGCGATGACCGCTCGCTCGATCGCACGCGTCAGGGTTTCGTAATCCACCGGCTTTGGGACATGACCGTTCATCCCCGCTTGCAGGCATTCCGCGACGTGTTCGGGGAACGTGTAGGCAGTCATTGCCAGAACAGGCGTCGTTCTGTTTGGCCCAGGCGTCCCTCGTATGCGCCTCGTCGCCTCCAGGCCGTCCATGTCCGGCATCCGCACGTCCATCAGGATCAGGTCGAAAGGCTGTTCATCGGCCAGGCGGATTGCTTCCGGTCCGCAATCCGCCAAAATCGCGAGATGGCCAGCGACTTTCAGAAAGGCGCTGATGATATCGCGATTCATGGCGATGTCATCGACCAGAAGGATGCGCTTGCCGAACACGGACGTCGCGGCCCTGATCGGCTCCTGTGCGACCGCGGGCGGACAACTGCCCGCCGGAACCTCGAACCAAAAGATGCTGCCCGCTCCGGCAGGATTTGGCGCGTGATTGATGGCCCCGCCCATCAGCCTGACGATCCGCGCGGCAATTGAAAGGCCAAGGCCGGTTCCTTCCACCGACGCGGAGGCCTCCAGCCGCTCAAATTCCTGGAACAGATCGGAACGGCGGGTTTCCGGGATCCCGCAGCCGGAATCAGCGATCTCCACGCAGAGACTGCCAGCCGATTGTCCAGCCTTCAGACGTAGCTCCACGCTACCGGTATCCGTGTATTTGACCGCGTTTCCCAGCAGATTGAGCATCACCTGCCGCAGCCGCGCCGGATCGGCCATGATCTCTGTCGGCGCATCGTTTGCGTACGCGAACTCGTAGGGTCAGACTGCGGGCCGCGGCCAACGGCGTGATGAAGGCGATGCATCCGTCAGTTATATCACGAACGGATGTCCTGGCTGGGTTAAGCTTCATCTGCGCTGATTTAATGCTGGCGAAGTCCAATACGCGCTCGATCATCTCCAGCAGGTGCCGCCCGGCATCAGTCATGGCAGCGACGTGCGACTGTTGCCGGGCGGAAAGTCCGCCTTCGATGCTCAGAAGCTGCGCATACCCCAGAATTCCGTTCAGCGGCGTGCGGAGTTCATGCGTCACCATCGCGACGAACCGTGTCTTCGCCTGATTGGCTTGTTCAGCGGCTTCCTTGGCAGTGCGCAGGTCGGTCTCGGCCGCCTCTCGGGTCGCGGCCTCCTGCTTCAACGCGAGGTTTGACGTGGTAAGTTCGCGCAGGGAGACGGCGAGGCGGCGCTGCAAACCTGCAAGGTTGATGGCGTTGCTCAGGCTTTGGCGCAGTGTGGTTTCGTTCAGTTGGCCTTTGACAAGATAGTCGTGTGCGCCGCGCTTCATCGCCTCGACCGCGACGGCTTCGTTGCCCTGGCCGGTCACCACCACGATTGCTGATTTCCGCTCGTCGTCCACCCTGACATCGGTCAGAAAGTCGAGGCCGGTCATATCGGGCAGACTGACGTCCAGTAATACGCAATCGAATTGACTGGCATGCAGCAGTTTTAGGCCGGATGCCCCGTTTGAAGCCATTTCGATGCCATCAGCGGGCGCCCCGAGTTCGATCAGCAGCCGGACGAGATACGCCTGATCCACGACATCGTCGTCAACGATCAAGAAACGATACCCGATGGTCATTTTTGGCCCTGCGACGACGGTAGATTTTCTTTGTAACAGACGTTTATTAACAAGAGATTAATTGTTCTGCCTTTATTCTCGTCAAATTAACCGTTTGTTAACGAATTAGGACTATTGCGTTCACCTGCCGACAGTTCCGTCATGCCACGAAAGCAGCCTCATTTGCGCTTCCAACAGTCGGCAGGCGGTCAAAGCATGTTAATTGTCCTTCAGAACCCTTACGGATTTCCGCCTCGCGGAACGACCCAAATTGCTCCATCGCCATCGAACCATCTTGCTTCCCAACCTGTGGTTCAATGCCTGGCCAAAGTAGGCCGGCATATCACTGATCAGGGCGTATTGGCTTCGCCGAACTTCCGCCGGCGGCGAACCGGAAGAAAAATCTGCCGCGGCGTTGTCCGCGTGATCC
Source organism: uncultured Pseudomonadota bacterium (assembly GCA_963819005.1). GTDB lineage: Bacteria > Pseudomonadota > Alphaproteobacteria > Acetobacterales > Acetobacteraceae > Rhodopila. Next base: position 403,748 of record CAWFUL010000012.1, on the reverse strand, counting down.
AAGGGAGCCTTTACATGACGACAGGTTCGGCCACGCGTACTTGTGGAAGGCTTGAACAAGGCGGACCCAACCCTGGCCAAAAGAGATGAGTGTGGCCCGAGAGCCGGTGCCCGCTTTCGACCTGTCGGCCTGCGAGCGCGAGCCGATCCACATCCCCGGATCGATCCAGCCTCACGGCGCACTGCTGGCAGCACAACTCGACGAGTTGCGCGTAACGCATGCGAGCGCGAATTTGCAATCTCTGCTGGGCCTCTCAGCCAAAACAGCGCTTGGGAAAAAACTCGCGGAGGTGTTGGGCGAGGCGGCTGCGTCAGACCTGCAGGATGCCGGACCGGGCGATCGGATCGAGAGCCACCGGACACACATCATGCCCGCGCCGGATGGGCGCAGGCTGCATCTGGATGCTTATCGATCGGGTCGGCATCTTTTTGTCGATATCGAGCCTTGGGACGAAGATCCGCGCCCGTCGCAACTGATTGCCATGGCTCAATCGGTCCTGGACAGCTTCAAGCATGCCCTCGGGCAATACCCGCTGTGTGACCTCGCCGTTCGCCGGGTGCGCGCCATCACTGGGTTCGACCGGGTTATCGTTTATTGCTTTCGGTCCGACGGGCGCGGCGAGGTAGTTGCCGAGGACTGTGCCGAGGGCATCGAGCCGCTTTTGGGCATTTGCTACCCAGCCAGCGATGTGCCGGCGCAGGCCAGACGCCAATACCTCGCCCATCCGGTGGGCATGGTCGGCGACGCGGCCTACAGCCCCGTGCCGCTGATGACGGATCCCCGGAATGACGATGGAGCGCCACTGGATCTGACGCACAGCGCGCTGCGCAGCGTCTCACCGCTGCACCGGCAATACATGTTGAACATGCAAACCGCCGCAAGCCTGACGATAGGGCTGGTTGTCGATCAAGCGCTGTGGGGCATGTTGGTTTGCCACCACCGGACCGCGCGGGTTGTCGGGCCGGACCTGCGCGCGGTGACTAGCATCGCCGGTCAGGTCGTCTCTCTGCTTTTGGGAAGCCTGGGCCGGTCGGAGCTGATCGCCAGAAAGCACGAACGCCGGATTATGCTGCGGACACTGGCAGACCGGTTTTCCGTGACGGTGCCGCTCATTGACACTCTGGCTGGGTACGAAACCGAGTTGCTAGAGTTGGTTAATGCCGCTGGTGCGTTGATATCTTGCGCCGGCGTTGTCCGTCGCGTGGGTCGCACCCCGCCATTGGACGTAGCCGAACGGATCCTGGCAACGCTGCAACTTGCCTCCGGTGGGGCAATGATGGCGGCTGACGATGTCGGATTGCGGTTTCCGGCACTGGCAGGCTACGTGGCGGACTGCAGCGGTACGCTGCTGCTGCCTCTCGCGCAGGGCACGGGCGACGCGATCCTTTGGTTTCGCCCCGAGCAGTCCCGTACGGTTCGCTGGGCCGGCAATCCGGCTGACCATGGAACGGTTGACCCAGATTTCGGGCGTCCGTCGCCACGAACCTCATTCGCCGTCTGGAAAGAAACGGTGCGTGGCCGTTCGGCACCGTGGGAACCGATGGATCTGGCGATCGCCCGCGAACTGCGAGATGCCATCGACATCGACGCCGGGAACCGCATCAGGTTGGAGCTGGCTGCACTTCGTCATGTTCAACGTGAGGCTGAACAGCCGAACCAGCAGCGAACGGCGGAACTGGAGGAATTCGCCTATGCGGCTTCGCACGACCTGAAAGCGCCACTGCGGGCCATCGAACACTTGGCGCAATGGATAGGCGAGGATGTCGAGACGACGGCGGCGCCGGAAACGGTAGAGAACTTGCGGCTTTTGAAAGGCCGGGTCCGGCGGCTGCAATTCCTGCTGAACGGGCTGCTCGCCTACTCGCGCGTCGGCCGGCAGGTGGATGCCGCATCGATCGAACCGGTGAGCATCAGCGCGCTGGTACGAGACATCGTCACCCAACTGGCGCTTCCGCCCGGCTTCGCCGTCGTGTGGGATGCCAACCTGCCGGCGATCAGAACCGACCGCGTGCAGATCCAGGTCGTGCTGACCAACCTGATCGGCAACGCCGTGAAACACCACGATCTGACGGCAGGCCGCATCGAGGTGACAATGCGCATGCGCGACGGCATCGCGGAATTCCGAGTGGCCGACGATGGCGCTGGCATCCCGCCGCAGTTCCAGGATCGCATCTTTGTCGTGTTCCAGACGCTGGCGAGCCGTGATGACGTCGAGGGCAGCGGGATCGGCTTGGCGATCGTCAAGAAGATGGTGCTGTCCAACGGCGGAACGATCCGGGTGGAGAGTGCCCCGCCCGCTCGGGGCAGTACATTTGTATTCACGTGGAAGGAAGCGCCTCCGTGACACCCCGCCCGGTCACCATCTTGCTGGTTGAGGATGACAAGGTCGACATCATGGCGATCAGGCGGTCGTTCCGCGACCTGAAGATAGCAAATCCGCTGGTGGAAGCCGGTAACGGCATCGAGGCCCTGGAACGTCTGCGCGGCGAAAACGGCTACGAAAAGCTGCCGTCGCCATGCCTGATCCTGCTCGATTTGAACATGCCGCGCATGAGCGGGTTGGAGTTCCTGGAGGAAGTGCGGAAGGATCCCACCCTTCGGCGCACCCTGATTTTCGTCATGACTACATCGAGGGCCGATGAGGACCGCACCAGTGCCTATGACAAGAACGTCGCTGGGTATGTGCTGAAGGAGCGGGCCGGCGAGGCGTTTCTCGATTCGGTCCGCATGTTGAACAGTTACTGGTTGCTGGTTGAGTTCCCTGACTGAGCCATTCGATCCACGAACGCTCACCCGGGTACGTCCAACGTAACCGACACCGGACAGTGGTCTGAAAGGCGCTCTCTCCAGGATGCTTCCGTTTCCCGGTAAACGAGCACCTTCAACGAATCCGGCTTCATCCATTGCGCGGCCGGACCGCCGGCCAGGACATGATCGATGAAGCTGCCGCCGCCCCAGCAGGGTGTGCTGTGACCCGCGGTCGCTCGGATCAGCGGCGCCGCCTGCTGTAGCGTGGAGAAGAACGTGTCACGGCCGTCCATCACGCGATTGAAGTCGCCAAGGATGATGAAGGCCTCACCCGCGGCCTGGCGCGCGCTGATCCAGCTTTGCAGGGGCGCCTCCTGGTCGAGAAGTTCGCGGCAGGCGGGCCTGTGTGATCTTGGCAACGGCTGAGTCCAGCAACCGGTCTTCAGGTGAACGGCCAGCACCCGAAGATCAGAGGCGCCCAGATGCAAGGTGATGTCGGCGCCGCTGCGCAGATGGTCCTCGGACAAATCTGTCACGTCAGGGTTGGAGTTGTAATGAAGCCCACGTCGGACCACGATACCGACGCGCTGCACGACGTGGTCGCGGGTCATGTGTATCGAGTACTGCTCGCGCGGGAACAGCTTGGATGCGGCGCGAAACCCGTCGACTTCCTCGATCGCGATAAGGTCGGCGCTGAGCTCCTGCGCATATCGCGCAAGCAGGCCGAAGTCTTCGTCAGTACGAGACTGTACGTCGGACGGCAACGCGCGGTCACCCGTCGGACGCGTCGTCAGCCAGTTCAGATTCCAGGTGGCGACCTTCAGATCCTCAGCTGAGGCAGGAAGCGGCAGCAGGATCGCCAGAACGGCCAGTAACCGTATGAATTTCGCGCAATAGTTGTCCATAGGACCAGATTACCACAACCGGCGGCAGCGCAAGCAACCCGATTAAATCGTCCCGTCGGCATTTGCGCTGATTTCACAAAGCCACCGTCAGGCGGCGACCGGCTCCGTGTCCGCCCGAGCGGCGTCCAGGCAGGCTTCAACGGCCTCGCGCAACGAGCTGGTGTAGATATCGGCGCCGACAGCGGCCCGAAGACGGTCGTCCGTCAGTATCGCTTGTTCGGCAGGCCATAGGCCGACCACCAACCGCGCCTTTGGCAGACGTTGCCGAAGCCGGAGCAGAAGGTAGCGCAGGTGCGAAGGCGTGCCCGCCAGCTCCAAATAGCACAGGCAAACCATCTGCACGCCATCGCCGTCAATCGAGCCAATCCGTGCGCGAGACGTCGCGTCGTGGCGAAGCACCCGGGCTCGGATTCCGTTCTTGTGCAGCAATTGCGACAACATACTTGCAGCGGCTTCGTCCAGAGGACCACGACCGGCGACACACAGGACGGGCGGCTTGCCGCCCCATGATGCGGGCAGCGCTGCCGGGGCGGCATGGCCGGGCGCGGGGTGCCTCGGCAGATCCTGCTCGCGGCGGGACGGCGTCGTCATGGCGTCCTCCACGTCGGATTTCGCTGCGGGCTCTTTGTCGTCATGGTCGTCGAGTTCGTCGATCAAGGTCTGAATCGCATGACGAATGTTAGCGAGCTGGACGGCGGTGAGAACGCCCCGGGCCGAGTCGTTGGCTGCGAGCTGCAGGCCTTTCAGCGCAACCTCGTCATAATAGGATGACAGCGGCCGGTCTCGCAGGAGAACCTCGGCTTGGTCGCGAGCCTCGTCCGGGTCGCCCGCGAGCATGCGCTGATAGAAGCTCTCGACCGGAGTTAGCGCGGGCCGGTCGCCCAGAATAACATCCAGGAACTCCAGCCGCTCGACATGGCGGCCCAGAACGACGAGGCACAGCGTAAGCGGCGTGGACAGGATCAGGCCGATCGGTCCCCACAGCCAGGTCCAGAACGTTGCTGAGACCACGACAGAGAACGGCGAAAGCCCGGTGCTCTTGCCATAGACCATGGGCTCCACCGCCTGACCCAGAATCCCTTCAGTGACGAGGTACAGGGCTGCGACCTGCACAACCATCGACCATCCCGGCACGATCGCGGCAGCTAACGCAAGGGGCAAAGCGGCAGCCAGCGGCGCGCCAATATAGGGGACGAAGCGCAGCAACAAGCCAAGCAAGCCCCACAGCAATGGCGAGGGCACCCCAATCAGGTATAGCCCGGCGCCGGTGATCACGCCGAATGTCGTGTTGATGCCGAGCTGCATCAGGAAGTAGCGGGAAAGCCGTCGCGCCGCATCGTTCATCGCGACCGTGGTGCGGTGCAGGTCAGATGAGCCGAACAGTCGAATAAGCCGGTCGCGGAGATCTTCGCGTTGGAGCAACACGAAGATCGCGACAATCAGGACGATCGCCGTCGTCGACAGCGGATCGACAATCGGGCTGATAACGCGTTCGGCAAGATCCAGGGGTGTCGGCTCAGGCTGGTGAATCTCGACCTGCATCGGCGGCTGGCCAGGGGCGCCGGGTGTAGCGCCTTTCTTGGGCGGCGGAGGCGGCGGGGTGGTCTGGGCGAAGCGTCGGATCATGTTGTTGACCGGGGCGAAGGCAGAATTCTGGATCGTGTCCACCTTCGCCTGGATCGTCGTGACGTAGCCCGGCACCTCCGGCGCGAGAGCGGCAATCTGGACGCCGATCAGTCCACCTAGCGCTGCGATGAGGCCGACTGCCAGGAGCACGGCAAAGATGACGGAGAAAATCCGGCCGAAGTGGATGCGCCGCAGCAGATTGACCACCGGCGCCAGCACAAATGACAGCAGCACGGCCAGGGTGATCGGGATCAGGACCGTGCGGCCGAGGTAAAGCCCCGCAACAACAACCACACCGACCGCAAGGGTAAGCAGTCCTGAGAGGCCGGGCGTTTCAGCCGGAACAACCATGGCCGGCTGGCGCTCCGTCGTCGTCCCGTCATCGGGCATGCTTTCCGCCTCGTACATCGCCCAGCCTTAATACCTTAGCGGGCGGTTCGGTTTGATCACATCATGAACAGGCGATCCGAAGACGCTCGCGCGCATCCCGACCGGCGGCCAGCGAGCGGGCATTGATAACGGCGAGGCGGAAGCCGCCGGGCGGCATCGGATGGTGGGCGGGGTCCTTGTCAGCGTGGAACGTTATCTGAACGCTGGAAACTCCGTCTAGCGCGCGCACCGCATCGACCTCGGTGGCGCCGGGATATCGGTAGGGCTGGCCGTGCGGGGCAAACAGCACGACACTGTAGCCCTCCGAGCGGTTGGTGTCGGCATAGTCCCAGCGGCCGGTGCTGTAGAGGCGGACCACGGCGTCGATCCAACCGGAGCCGTATAGGTCCGGCCACTGATCGGCGAAGCGCAGGTGCGCCTCTATGATGCGGCTGCCGATCGTTTCGAAATTGGCCATGCCGGTGTAGCCGGACAGATATTTCCGCGACCAGGCGCCGCACCAGTCCTCGATATCCGGCATCGGGTCGGCATGGATGTGCCAGTAGTCGAAGGTGCCCCCCGGACCGGAGATGCCGGTGGTATGCCGCCACCAGCAGGGGTGCCCGTCGATCAACGCAACATCGCTGCTGACGTGGGGGCCGCTCAGCAGGGTGCACCAGAAGTGGCCGGCGGTGAGCGAGGCGTCGTAGTCGGCCTCGGTCGCAATTGCGCGGCTGCCGGTGCCCATGCCCCGCAGGTTGATCATTGGCTTGGAGAAAACGGGAAACGATGGCGGCGGCACGCCATGAGGCGCGGCCTCCAGTCCCTGGGAAAGGGCGACCGTGAGTTTATCGTAGATCCAGCGATGCGCCGGATAGAGTTGCCAGGCATCAGGGTCGTCGGTCGGGATGATCACATCATCCGGGCAAGCGATGTTGGCGAAATACTGCTCGCGCCACGGATCGCATTCGTGGATCGGCACGGGTCAGGCGGGCCACATTTATGCCGGCACCGGAGCGTTGACGTGCAACAACCCTTCGTTGCGCAGGTCGGACCACAGGCCTGGGGGGATCTTGGCGGTGAACAGCGGCAGGTTTTCGTTGAACTCCGCGGCGCTTCGGGGGCCGGGAATAACGGCGCAGACCACCGGATGGGCAAGCGGGAACTGCAGGGCTGCTGCAGCCAGCGGCACGTGGTGGGATTCGCAGACCTTGGCAATCTTCTCGACCCGCGCGGCAATCTCCGGGGGCGCCTTGGCATAGTTCCAGGTGTCGCGGCCGGCGAGAATGCCGGAGTTCAGCGGCCCCCCGACGACAATAGAGGTGCCGCGTGATTGGCATAGCGGCAGCAAATCATCCAGCGGGTCCTGTTCGAGCAGGGTGTAGCGCCCTGCCAGCAGGAATGCGTCCCAGTCGCCGAATTGCAGGGCGTCAAGCAGCACCTGCTTTTCGTTGACGCCGATCCCGATAGCACTGACCACGCCGGTGCGGCGGAGCTCCTCCAGAGCCTTATAGCCGCTTTCCCTAAGCACCTTCAGATACTGGGCGTTGAGTTCCTCGCCGTGCTGGTAGGCGCCGATATCGTGAACATACAGAATGTCGATGCGGGCAAGGCCGAGGCGCTGGTAGCTGTCCTCAACCGACCGCATGATGCCGTCGTAGGAGTAGTCGTACACCACGGAGAAAGGCATTGGCGACAGGCGGCCATCAGCGGACGGCGTGCTGTCGGTCTTGGGTTTCAGCAGCCGTCCGACCTTGGTCGACAGCACCCATTCGTCGCGGCTCTTCTCCCGCAGCGCGTCGCCGACCCGGTGTTCGGCTGCACCCACGCCATAGAACGGCGCCGTATCGACATAGCGCACGCCGGCGTCCCAGGCCGCGGCGACGATTGCCTCGCCTTGGTGTTGCGTGATGGAGATGCGGCTGCCGCCCATGGTGGCCGTGCCGAGGCCAAGGGTGGTCACCTGAAGTTTGGTGCGGCCGACCTGACGCTTTTCCCATTCGGGCATGGCTTGGACCTTTCTGGTTATGCGGCAAGAGTGGTGGGGCTGGCGGCAGTATGCAAGCCGCCGAACGAATGAGGCGAATGGCATGATGCCGGAGGCGGTGTTGACGGAAGCGCGGTCGCTTGTTGCGAACGGCGATGCCCAGCAGGCAATCCCGATGTTGCGGGACGCCGCCGCGCGATATCCGCAACGGGGCGATCTGGCGCTGCTGCTGGCCGATGCGCTGCATCATGCCGGAGCGGTGCGTGAGGCGGTAAGCGCCTATGAGCTCGCGCTGCCGTTGAACCCGACGTCCGCTGAGGCCTGGTACGCGGCGGGCTGTGCGCACCTCGCGTTGAAGTCGCACGGATCCGCCGCTCGGCATCTAGCCCGGGCCGCGGAATTGGCGCCCGCATCCGGCGCGATTCGTTACAATTTGGCGACCGCCTTGTTCGGGCTGGGGCACGTCGCGCAAGCAGTGGCCTCGTTTGAGCTCGCTGAACGATTGGATCCGGAGGTTTCCGAACTGGCACGCGCGAGCGTTGCGCGTATCATTCCCGGAAGTCCGCAGGCCAACCATGCAGCCGTGCTGCGGCAACGGCGGCGGTGGGCATTGGGGACTGGCGCGGCGTCAGCCGTCCGGCCGCGGTCTGTTCCGGTGACGGGACGGAAGCTACGGGTTGGTTACCTTTCGGCATTCTTTGGTTCGGCCAACTGGATGAAGCCGGTGTTTGGGCTGATCAACGGGCATGACCGCTCGGCCTTCGAGATTTACCTCCTGTCCGATGGCGAACCGCCTTCCGAGGTGAGCGGATACCGGGATCATGACCTCGACGTCGTTTGTGACATGCGGGCCGTCACGAACGATCGAGTGGCCGAGATCATCGCTGAGCTTGGCGTCGATATTCTGGTGGACCTCAACGGCTACAGCTTCCAGCAACGGTTGGAGGTGCTGATGCGACGTCCAGCGCCGCATATTGTCGGCTGGTTCAATATGTTCGCCACGACGGGTCTTGATGCCGTCGATTGGCTGGTGGGAGATGCGGCAGTCATCCGGTCCGAGGAGGAGCGTTTTTACACCGAAAGAATCCATCGTGTGACGGGGACCTATTTGGCGTTTGACGTGGTCTATCCGGTTCCGGAAGTCGTTGCGCCCCCGTGTCTGCTGGCCGAGCATATCACGTTCGGCTGTTTCGGTTCGCACTACAAGCTCACCGACGATGTCCTCGCGGCATGGGCGGCTATCCTGCGCGGCGCGCCCCAGGCAAGGCTGTTCGTCAAAAACGGCGCTCTGGGGGACCGGTCGGTTCGCGATGATCTTGCGGAACGGTTGCTGGACCAGGGTGTCGACGCGGAACGGGTGACAATGAGCGGACGGGACGCGCATTTCGGGTTCTTGCAGGCGTATGGTCGAATTGACATTGCCCTGGATACCTTCCCGTACAATGGCGGAACGACAACGATGGAGGCATTGTGGCAGGGCGTGCCGGTGCTGACCTTCGACGGCGACCGGTGGGCATCGCGAACGAGCAAGTCGTTACTTCTGGCCGCGGGTTTGACAGACTGGGTCATGCCGGATCTGGCTTCGTATATCGATCGAGCGATCGAGCTGGCGAATTCAGCCGGCACACCGGGGATGCTGATGCATATGCGGCAGGGCATGCGAGGGCGGCTGAACGCCTCGGCCGCGTGCGACACCCGACAGTTGTGCCAAGACATGGAGTTGTTTTATCGGAGACTCTGCGGCTTCCCTGGCCGTTGAATCTGGGAGGCGAAGGCGTTCGGCTTTTTGAAGCCCCTGGCCAACCTGATGGAGTGAAGGCTTAGCGAGGCGTCCGAGCGGGCACGAAGCGACCGGACTCCGTTGCCAGCTGCATCGCCTCCAAGCCAGCATGGCGCTTGCGCACGTCGTCCAGATCGGACGGATTGCCGACGTTGCGTTCCGCATCGGCCAACACCAGGCGGCCATGCCGCCGGAGCGTCGTGATCCGAGCCTGATCATGCTCGCAACTCGCCACAGCGGTCAGCACCTCCAACAGGCGTATGAGCACCGCTGGGGTGGCTGCGGCGTTCTGTCGGATCATGTGAAACATCCCGTCCGCCAGTCCGTCGTAATCTACGGCAGGGACCACGAGCGTGACACGGTTGTCTCGCAACCAGAACCCTGAGTGCAAATGGGCCGGCACAAGGTCGCATAGCGCGGCGCCGAGGCGGTCCACCACTGCGATGGCCGTGTGTGGGTCGTTGATACCTGGTGACAGGGCTCGGACGGCAACCTCGACAAGCTGGCGGACGGCAAATTCGAGGTCGGCAGAACTCACCCGCGTCGGCCCCAGCGCCGTGGCCGCCGCGATCGCGGCCTCGGCGCCTTCGACAGCCGGGCTCATCAGCGCGATCGGGGCGCCGGGGAAAACGTAGTCACCCGGTCGCACCAGCAGTCGCAGGTCCTGTACCCGTCTCCGCGGCCCATTCGGCCAACCCCTCGGCATGCAGTTGCTGCAGGTAGCCACGCCGGGTGTCGACGACTGGCACGGCATCCCGCGTCCCCATTGGATCCGGGGCGACCGGCTGTGGCTCCGGGCTGGTCAACCGCTGAATCGCAGATCTGATGTCTTCGCTGACAAGCTCGATAACCGTGTCCACGTTGATACGACCAGCCATGTGGCCGACAAAAAACACCAGCGTGGCGACGCAAACCAATGCCAACATGATTGCGACGCTGAGGGCGAGATGCGGAACGAATGCCCCCTCGCTTTCGGTCCGGACACTTCGGAGCACCATCAATGCGTACGAAAAGGTCCCGAGGAAGGCACCCAATGTGAACTGGTTGCCGCGGTCGCGCGTGAAGTTGCGCAGCAGACGCGGCCCCATCTGTCCGGCAGCCAGCGACAGCGCCGCGATGGTGATCGAGAACACCGTGCCGGCGACGCCAATCGCCGATGAGGCCACGGCTCCGAGCAGGGTCCGGGCGCCTGTTCCGCCGCCGTTATAGAGCCAGGGACTGCCGATCAGCCAGCCGGGCACCATACCGTTTCGGTCGAGGCAAATGAGGCCAACCGCCAGGAAGATGCCCGCCATGACCATGACCGCGGGCAGCACCCAGAAAGTCTCACCGAGATCCGACGAAAACTTTCGAAGTTTGGCCTTCAATCAAATTCCAATCGAACATGGGGCGCATCAGATGACTATCGAGAACGCCCGTGGGGAGGGGGGGTTCTGTTGCAACGTTTGGCAGTCGGTCACGAGTTATTCGCGGCCGAGAAGCGATTGGCTGATCAAGTGGCGGCTGCGATAAGATCTTGCGGAATGCCCGTTTCGCCACCTTCGCGTCCCGTTCGGCCGACCGCAGACAAACCCGTTACCGCCACAGTGAACGTCCCGGCCAAGTCCGGGCAGGGGCTCGTTGCTTTCGATCATGGGGCGCGAGACCTGCATGACGTTGCAGACCAGCCACCACCTGGATCAGGCTTACCGCCACGGCTTTCTCAGATCGCGGCCTCGGCGAAGATGCGGCTGACGTCGCGTTGCCACTCACCATTATAACGCGCGAGCCAGTGCTCAGCCTGGGTCGGCCCCCCAGCGGCAATCGCTTCCAACGGGGAAAGGTGGATCCTTTCGTCGATGCCATCGGCGTTCAGCCTGCGGCGAGCACGCAAGCCGTCGCTGGCAATGGCGATCACGTCGCCGACGATATCGCGCAGCGTGCCGCCACGCCACGGGGTGTCCAGGCCCTGGCGCGGCACCGCGGATCGCGCGGCGACAGCGTCTTGCCAGCCGGCGCCACGCAGCACCGCTTCGGCAGCGGTCAGCGCGGCGTCGTCATACAACAGTCCAACCCATAGCGCGGACTGGGCCACCATCATTTCGGGCGTGCCAGCGTCGGCGCCGCGCATCTCCAGGAAGCGTTTCAACCTGACATCGGTGAACACCGTGGTCATGTGATCGGCGAAGTCGCCCAGCGTTGGCGTCGCGGTGGTCAGGTTGTGGATCCGGCCATTCATGAAGTCACGGAAGGACTGGCCGGCGACGTCGACGTATCGTCCACCGCGGTAGACAAAATACATCGGCACTTCATTGATTAGCCACTCGGCGTAGCGTTCGAAGCCGAATCCGTCCTCGAACATGACCGGCGGGATGCCGGACCGGCGGTTGTCCGTGTCGGTCCAGATATGGGATCGGTAGGAGAGGAAGCCGTTAGGCTTGCCCTCGGTGAACGGAGAGTTGGCGAACAACGCCGTAGCCAGTGGCTGCAGCAGGAGGGAGACGCGCAACTTGCGGCGCATGTCAGCCTCGGACGCATAGTCCAGGTTGACCTGGACCGTGCAGGTGCGGGTCATCATGTCGAGGCCGAGGCCGCCGACCAGCGGCATGTAGCGCCGCATGATCGCGTATCGGCCCTTCGGCATCCACGGCATGTCGGCGCGGCGGGCGATCGGATGGAAACCAAGCGGCGCAAATCCAAGGGAAAGCGGCGCGCTGGAGGTCCGGACCTCGTCGAGATGCTTGTCGAGTTCCTCCCGCGTCTCGTGCAACGACTCCAGCGGACCGCCGGACAGTTCCAACTGGCCGGCGGGTTCAAGCGAGATCGAGCCGCCGTCCTGCTTCAGGCCGATGATGTTGTCACCGTCCAGAATTGGTTCGCCGCCAAAGCGCGTTAAATCCGTAAGCAGATCGCGGATGCTGCCCGGTTCGCCGTCCGCGGGTACATAGGGCGGGGGCGTCAGGTCATGCAGGCGAAAGCCGAATTTCTCGTGTTCCGTGCCGATACGGAACGCGGCCAGTGGCTTGCACCCCGCGGCGATATACTCGGCCATTTGGCTAACCGATGTGAGCGGGGTCTCATCGGCGTCTCCGGGATTGGACATATCGTTCTCAAGGCATTTCCGGTTGGTATCGCCAGGGTGGCGACACGGCACGCTGATGGTTGGGGCCATCGGCGCGCTTGTTGAAACCAGGGTACTAGCCCCAGCCGGGCGCTTGCAACAAGGCCAACCCGACAATGGCCGCTGTCTCGGCACGCAGGATGGTTGGACCCAGCGAGATCGGCCGCACGAAATCGTGCCTTTCGAACAGGGCACGGTCGCGCGGACCGAAGCCGCCTTCTGGGCCGATCAACAATGCCTTTGGTCCGGCGACAGGCGGTGGAGGCGACAATTGGTCTCTCTCTAGCGCCGTGAAAAGCGGCCGGTGATCAGACCAATCTTCCATCACCTGATGCAGCGGCCGCAGCGGATCGATGCGGGGAACAGTCAGCCGCTCGCTTTGTTCGGCAGCTTCGACCGCGATGGAATGTAGCCGCTCGGCGTTCAAACGCGCGGTATTGGTCCGTTCGGTTGTGACCGGAAGCAATACCGAAACACCAAGTTCGGTCGCTTTCTGCACCACGAGATCGGTCATGTCGCGTTTCAGCGGCGAAAAAACCAGCCATAAATCCGGCTCCGCTGTCTGGGGCCGGATCTGCGTGTCGGCCACGAACGTGGCCTTGCCCCGCGACGTCATGCTGATCCGGCTGTTCCACTCGCCTTCGTGTGCATTGAACAGCCGCACCGAGTCGCCGGATGACCGCCGCATGACCGAACCCAGATAATGCGCCTGCGCGGCCGTGGCCTCCACCACGCTGCCGGGGAACAACGGAGCGGCAACAAACAGGCGGATTGGCGTCATTGGGGTACCCGGTTAAGCAATTGTGCGGTTGACGGCAGCATGGGACCGCCCACAAAACCTACGATTAATGGACATCCACACAGATATCAGTGCCACCGGGTGGGTCTCTCGGCTGCCGCGGTCCTGGTTGCCCTACCTTCTTTTGGCCCGAGCGGACAGGCCAATCGGGACGTGGCTGCTGTTCCTGCCGGGGTTGTGGGGGATCCTGCTGGCTCGTCCGGATCGCTATGAGGCGCTTCGGCTAATCACATTGTTCGCGATCGGCAGCCTTGTGATGCGGGCAGCCGGATGTGTCGTCAACGATCTGTGGGACCGCGACATCGATCGGCGGGTTGTGCGCACCGCTGGACGCCCGTTGGCCTCCGGTGCGTTGGGGCCTTTCCAGGCGCTGCTGTTCCTTGGAGCACTTTTGGTGACCGGGTTGGCAGTGCTGCTGCGCCTGAATCTGCTCGCCCAGGCGATGGGCATGGGATCCCTGATCCTGGTCGTGCTGTATCCGCTGGCCAAGCGCGTGACCTGGTGGCCGCAGCTTATCATGGGTTTCACCTTCGGGTTCGGCGCGCCCATGGGGTATGCCGCGGCGTCAGGTCGCATGGATGGCGCGTGGGCGGCCCTGTACGCGGCAGCAATCCTGTGGGACGTCGGGTTTGACACGATCTATGCGCATCAGGATCGCGAGGATGACGCACTGGTTGGTGTCCGATCGACCGCCCGCCTGTTCGGGGAGTGGACGCGGCCATTCCTGGCGGTTTGCTACACGGGCGCGCTGATAGCGCTGGTGGTTGCAGGCCGCCTTGCTGGATTGGGATTCTGGTTCTACCCGGCGCTTGCCTTGCCGGCGGTGTTGCTGGCAAGGCAGGTGGTTCGCCTGGACATTCATGATCCGGCGCTGTGCCTGCGTCTGTTCAAAGCGAATCGAGAGGTTGGGCTGGCAGTCGGGCTGGCGCTCTTTGCCGGCTGGTGGTGATCGCCGCGGACACGTTCATCCGCCAACATACGATCGTCGGGACAGCACCGCACGTCCCGGAAATCCGGCTGCATCTGGCGAGCGAACTGACCCCGATCTGGCAGGCTACCGAAACCTGGCTGGCGGAGCGGAATGTCGAGCCCCCGTTCTGGGCCTTTGCCTGGCCGGGCGGTCAAGCGCTGGCGCGGCACGTCCTGGACAACCCGGGGCAGATTGCCGGGCGCCGGGTGCTGGATTTTGCAGCCGGTGGGGGGATTGCGGCGATCGCCTGCATGATAGCCGGCGCGACTGGCGTGGACGCAGCCGAAATCGATCCCATGGCTCGCGCGGCGATCCGGCTGAACGCCGCGATGAATGGATGCGCTGTCACGCCCGCCGGCGATGTGGTCGGAACCCAGTGCCGGTGGGACCTGATCATGTGTGGCGACGTTTGCTACGAAGCGCCGATGACCGATCATATCATGCCGTGGCTGACCAGGATGGCCGCAACGGCGGAGGTGTGGATTGCCGATCCGGGTCGCGCGTATCGCCCGAAAGCGGGACTGACGCCGTTTGCCACATACACGATCCAAACAACGCTGGAACTGGAGGATCGAACAAGCCGGGAGGTTGTACTTTATCGATTGGCTACCGACTGCCGATCGCCGGGTTGATGTGTAGCGACGACCTCCTCGCAAGCGTCACCGGGAGCGGTCCGGGAAGACCGTGAGGACACCCCTCCATCAGAAGCCGGTGCATCAAAAGCCGGATTATCCCCAAGAGGCTCGCGCCCGTGACGCCAGCGGCCGAAACCCGGCGGAGACTGAAATCGGGCCTCGTCCGCCGGCGCCGGACCTCGCGGGCCGATTTATCCGACAGCATCCACGCATTGTCGGCATCGGACCACGAGGAACCGCCAGTCTCAGCGCTCCCAGGCTACCGGGTGCGTCATCGCAATGTATGGCCGCCGGCCGTCCGCCTTCACCTCGATCGTATGATGAGGTGCGGCGGGTGTCAGGAGAGGCGCAGGTGCGCTGAGTTGGGTAGGAGCGGGGGCCCCCTGGTCAGGGCCGCAATTGCCGGATGTGTGAGACACCATCTGCGGCTTCGCATCGCCGCCGCGATAGGTGATCTGGACGCTGCGCGTACAGACCCCGGTCCCCGAATTGGTGGCGATCAACGAATATCCGCTGGTGCCAGGTGGCAGGCCGCCAAACGTGCTCTCCGCCATCATCGGCATCTCGGTAACTTGTCGCATCATCGCGGCGGCTTGCTGGTCTAGTATCGCCGAAATCTGTTCAAGTTCTGCGAAGCCCGGGCCAAGGTTGATCGCGGGTCCGAACATTGGCTGCGCCACTGCAATCGGGGCTGGCGCGACGACCACTTGCGGCGGCGTATCACCCGTGTACTGGATCTGCTCGAGCGTGCCGTCCGGCAGACGAACACTCATGACGTGGCTCTGCCCGTCCCGCGCCAGAGCGGGCGCGATGGCACCGGCAGCCATGATTGCGACGGTGCCGGCGAGAATTGCTTTCAGGGAGGATCGCATCGTCCATACTCTCCTTGATCAACAAGAACGCACCTAGTCTGGATAAATCGTCGCCTGATTTCAAGCGTCTACGGGGACCAACCAACGGCTCGGCAGGTTAAATCAACGAAAGGATCAGGTTAGCGGCCCGATCGGTGCGCACCGTCGCAAAAGCGGCGCAGGTGCCGGCGCCGCTGATCGCTCGAGACCGCCGCGGGACCGAGGGGACATTACCCGGCGGCGAGGGGAATGCGCTTGACCGCTGCTGCAGTGTCCGGCCGCTTGGCCAATGCGACCGACAGGACGCCATTCTTGAACGTGGCCGTGAGTTTGTCAGGGTCGACATTCGGGCCGACCTGTATCGACCGCTGGAACTGCCCTTGCCAGTGTTCGGAATAAAGCGCGCCCTCGGTCCTGGACGTCTTCTCGCCCGTGATGGTCAGAACGCCATCGTGCAGGGACAAACCCAGGTTCTTTTCTTCCGCGCCGGGAAGTTCAGCGGCGACTTTCACTACAGTATCCATCTCGCTGACTTCCACATGCGGCCAGGAACTGCTCCAGCTTGTGCGGCCAATCGCGGGGAAACCAAAGCCGCGCGTGAAGTCGTCCAGCCACCGGTTCATGTCACGATGAATGGCGATGAATGGATCACGCTCCTCGCGGAACCCGGGCGCAAGGCACCGGCCACGGGCGGAGACGGGATCATGACTGTCAGAGCCATCGTTGTTGACTCCTGACTGGAGGCAGGCACGCTGCACGGACGAAGCCGTGCCTGCCGGATATTGCAATCAATACCGACAGCGGCATGTGACCCAACCAGCCGAACCGATCGGCAGCGGGTGAAGCATCAGACCCAGCAACCTGACCACCCTAATGGGAACTCTGACGAGCCTGGTGCAGTTTTCGCCGGTGCCAATCGTTGCACCCGCAATAAACCACCTGGTCAATGGGAAAGAAGTTCAAGTCCCCACGATCGGCTTCAAGCCATCGAACAGGGGAGGCATTCCTGACATGATTCGTTCAGGGAAAGCGCCCGCAGACGGCCGGGATGTGCCGGGCCGCCTGCGAGATTAGTCACTTGTGGATGCCTAAACGACCGGCTCAACAACTGACTGCTGGCGTGGGGGGATGTCGGACTGGGGCTGATCCGTGATCATCTCGATCCGCCCGGTGATCTGGCCGCCATCCTCGACCTGCAGGCGGCGGCAACGGGCGGTGCCAAGCACGCGGCCGCTCGCACGGACGATGAGCGCCCCGCGCGCCAGAAGCGTGCCGTCGATCGTTCCGGCAATCTCGGCGTCCTCGACTTCGATTTCGCCCTTGAAGATCCCGCCCGGCGCGATCGCAAGTTCCGTGGCGTGGATCATGCTCGCTTCGACAGTGCCTTCCACCACCAGACGCTCCGCATCCTGCACCGTCCCTTGAACGCTGATGCCGCGGCCAACGACAAGCGTCCGGCGTTCTGCCGGATCACGCGCCGGCGGACGAGGCGCCGTCATCCCAGGCCGAACCGGGTTGGCGACCGGCGCAGGAGCCGCGGGTGTAGCGGGAGAAAAAGGCGGTCTGGACATGTTTGGCGCATCCTTGATCGGAGCGGGGCGGAAAGGGGGAACACCGAGGCCGTTATCCGGAGCGGATGTCGGTGCGTCCTCCGGCGGCAGAAGAGACTCCAGGACAGAATCGATCTTGGACTCCGCGGGCAACATGCTGAGGTCAGCCGGCAACGACGGGTCCGACCCGTCTGGATTCGATTCATTTGGTTTTCGGCGCTTGAACACTTGACGCTACCCGGTTGGAACGAGGCGTGCCTACCATAGGGTGCGGCAACCGAACAACAGGCGGTTTCGACATTTCCTATTGATACGGTGTCATACCGTTGTGCCGTCGCCATGGCCTTTTGCATCCAGCGCGGATAAAGCGGCGTCCAGAACATGCACCATGGCAGCCGTGCCGAGGACAGGGATCAGCAGATTGGCGAACGGTATATACGAAACCGCAGCCAGGATCGCGCCCACCACCAAAACGGCCCCGCGCTGGTCTCGATACAGCGAC
Organism: uncultured Pseudomonadota bacterium; assembly: GCA_963819005.1. Classification (GTDB taxonomy): domain Bacteria; phylum Pseudomonadota; class Alphaproteobacteria; order Acetobacterales; family Acetobacteraceae; genus Rhodopila. Next base: position 385,926 of record CAWFUL010000012.1, on the reverse strand, counting down.
TCGGCGGCGAATTGGGGCATGCGGCGCATCGCGGCGGCAACGAACAATCCCCGCCCGATGGCGTAGGATGAAACCAGCCAGCCCAGCAGCAAGCCGACACCCGGCAGCATCAACGCCAGAACCAATGCCACGATGCTGAGCAACAGCACCCGAAGGGCCACCGCGATACCGTCCCAAACCTGTTCGGTCATCGGCGCGCCGCGGGGCGGCGACATCCAGGGGTAGAACCGGCGCTCTACTGCAAAGGCGATTCGGTCGAAGTAGAGGGTGCCGATCGCCGCGGCGACCGGCAGGAACAACCAGAGCGCGAGCAAAGAGGCGGCGATAGATCCAAATACATCGACGGTCCAGGCGATCCATCCGTGCAGATCCAGCAGCCGATGCACCATCCAAATTGTACCAATGTGAAGCGCAGCAAAGCACAGCAGCGACCAGCCAACGCTGCGGGCCACCACGCCCAGGAAGACGGGGTCGTCGAGTTGTGCCAGCGCCCTGGCCACCGGGGTGAAGGGAGAGACTGACTGGGTCTGCAACATCATCACAGGATACGTCAGGGACCACACGCGGCGCCAGGACAGTGCGCCCGCGATTTCGGCATTTGCGCGTGATAGCCTATGCTTTCAATGTTGGATGTCAGGCAGCGAGGCGCAGATGAATTTCGTCCCATCACCCCATGTCACGCAGAACTGGAGCCTGTCGAAACCCTCGGCAAGCGGACGGCGCGGGATCGTTGTGTCGCAGGTGAAAGGCGCGGCGGAGGCGGGGGTGGCGATCCTGGATGCCGGGGGAAACGCGGTGGACGCGGCTGTCGCAACGGCGCTCGCGCTAGCGACAGCGGAGCCCTGGAACTCCGGGCTCGGCGGCATCGGGTTTGCGCTGGTGCACCGGGCAGGGCAAGCAAAAGCAGACGTCGTGGATTTCGGCCCGGTGGCGCCGCGCGACCTCAATCCGGGTCGGTTCAAGCTGACCGGGCGGATGAAGCAGGACCTGTTCGCCTGGCCGGAGGTAGAAGGCGACGCCAATATACATGGACCGTTGTCGTTCGCGGTCCCGTCCTCGGCGGCCGGGTACCACCATATGCATGCGGCATGGGGAAAGCTGCCGTTGAACGAGGTCATGGCGCCGGCGATCGCACTGGCTCGGCGCGGATTGCCCCAGGACTGGTACACGACACTGAAGATCGGGTCTTCGGCCTCGGTGTTGCGGAAGTATCCGGAAAGCGCCCGGATTTATCTGCCCGATGGCTTGCCGCCGGTTGCGCCGTACCAGGGAACGCCGGGATTCTTCCAGCAAGGGGCGCTGGCCGACACGCTGGAGCATCTGGCCCGCGTCGGTCTGCGCGACCAGTATGAAGGCGATGTTGCTGCCGCCATTGTTGCCGACGTCAAGGATATGGAGGGCGCGCTGTCAGCCGATGACCTTGCGCAATGCAAGGCACGGGTAGTGGCGGCAACCGAGATGGCATGGCGCGGGCGCACGCTGCAGATGGCTTCTGGCCTGACGGCGGCACCGACGATGATGCGCGTGCTGGAGCAGATGCGCGGCGTCTGGTACGGTGCCACTCCGGACCCAGCCTGGTACGTCGCCTTCGCCCGGGCTATGAAAACTGCCTACGCCGAACGCCTCTCTGGCCTTGGCGATGCCGATCCTCTGGCGGCGGAGACCTGCACAACGCACCTGACCGTCTGTGATCAGGAGGGCACGATGGTGGCGATGACCACCACGCTGCTCTCGTCGATGGGCAGCCGCGTGGTGCTGCCCCGGACGGGCATCCTGATGAATAACGGGGTGATGTGGTTCGATCCACGGCCGAACCAGCCGAACTCGATCGCCGGCGGCAAGCGGCCACTGACGAACATGTCGCCGATCATCCTGAAGGACGGCGACCGGCCGTGGCTGGCAATGGGTGCTTCGGGCGGCAGGCGGATCCTCGCGGCCGTGGCGCAGGTGATGACCTTTGTCGCCGACTTCGGCATGACACTGGACCAAGCCGCTCATCACCCCCGCATCGACGTTTCCGGCCCGGATGGCGTCTCCGCCGACCTGCGCCTGCCGCCCGAGGTCATCGGGGCCCTGTCTGCCGATGGTCCCACCGAACCGGTCGAGCACGGCGTCATGCCGATCAACTTCGCCTGCCCGAATGTCATCGTCCAGCACGCCGACGGGTCACGGCAGGGGATCAGCGACGCGGCCTCGCCATGGTCGGCGGCGGTGGCTCAGGCAGGCTGATCGGGCCTCGTCCGCCAGGCGACCATGCCGCCGCGCAAGACGTGAACCTTCTCCACGCCAAGTGACGCAAGTTTCTGCGCCGCGGCGGCGGACCGGCGATCGGTGTGGCAGACCATCACGAGGGGCTGGCTCGCCTGGAGCAGGTCTGGTGCGTGCGCGGCGAGCTGATCAAGCGGGATGTTGCGGGCGGTCTCGATATGGCCAAGCGGGCCGGTGAACTCATCCGGTCCGCGGACGTCGATGATCAAAGGGGCAGGCGTGCCGGAAAGCATTGCCGTCAGGTCGTCCGGGTCCAGCCACTGAACCGGGCCAGAAGAGGCCGCACCGAACAGTTTCGAGAATAGCGCCATCGATCGTCTCCGTGGTGGTGGCAGGATTGGCTATGGGACGTTCTGGCGCTAAGGCTAGACGATGCCGCGACGAAAGCCGGGACCTGGAACCCGGGCGCGTCGCAAGCAAGAGGGCCAAGCCATGGATTTCGCGCTGAGTGACGTTCAACAACAAATCCGTGACGAGATTGTGCGCCTCTGTGCGAAGTTCGACGACCAGTACTGGCTGAAGCACGAGAACGAGGCAAGCTTCCCCATCGAATTCTACGACGCGATGGCGGCCGGCAACTGGCTGGGCATAGCCATGCCGGAAGCCTATGGCGGCGCGGGCCTGGGCATCAGCGAGGCTGCAATCATGGCCCAGGCGGTGGCGGAATCCGGCGCCGCCATGAGTGGCGCGAGCGCCATCCACATGAACATCTTCGGGCTGAATCCCGTGGTGGTGTATGGCACCGAAGCTCAGAAGCAGCGCATGCTGCCACCGATCATTCAGGGCAAGGACAAGACCTGCTTCGGCGTGACGGAACCGAACGCCGGTCTGAACACCACGGAAATCACCACGCGGGCGGACCTGCATGGCGATCACTACCTGATAAATGGGACAAAGATTTGGACCTCGACCGCCCAGGTGGCGAACAAGATCCTGCTGCTGGCTCGCACGACGCCGTTGGACAAGGTCAAGCGCAAGTCGCACGGCATGACGCTGTTCTATACGGATCTGGATCGGACGCATGCCGATGTCAGGCTGATCCACAAGATGGGTCGTCACGCGGTCGATTCGAACATGGTGTTCTTCGAGAACATGCCCATCCCGGTGGAAAACCGGATCGGCGAGGAAGGCGAAGGCTTCAAGGCCCTGATACACGGTTTGAACCCGGAACGTGTGCTGATCGCCGCCGAGGCCGTAGGAATCGGCCGGGCCGCACTTGCTCGGGCGACGCGCTACGCGAAGGAACGGGTCGTGTTCGGAAGACCGATCGGTCAGAACCAGGGCGTGCAGCATCCGCTGGCTAAGAACTGGGCCGAACTCGAAGCGGCCAACCTCGTGATGCTGAAAGCGGCGTGGCTCTACGACAGCGGGCAGGAGTGCGGCGCCGAGGCGAACGCGGCGAAATACCTGGCGGCCGAGGCCGGCTATCGCGCCGCCGAACAGGCTGTGATGACACACGGCGGGATGGGCTACGCGCAGGAGTACCATGTCGAACGGCTGTTCCGCGAGAGCATGCTGCCACGGCTTGCGCCGGTGAGCCGGGAACTGGTGCTTTGCTATATCGCCGAGCGGGTGCTGGATCTGCCGAAGTCGTATTGACGGCGTTACGGAACGCCTGTCACGGCACCAAGCGTCTCGCCGATCGGACGGTTCAGAACCAGATCGGCGATCTCGTCCAATCCCGTCGGCTGCAGGTTGATGATCACCAGTTGTGACCCGTTGCGCTTGGCCAGTTCGGGAAAGCCGGCGGCAGGGTAGACGACCAGCGACGAGCCGATGGAAATGAACAGGTCGGCGAGCAAGGTCTCCCGTTCCGCTCGGCGCATTTCGTTGATCGGCATCGACTGGCCAAAGGAAACCGTGGCGGTCTTGACCCAGCCGCCGCACGCGCAGGACGGGACGATGCGGTCGCTTTCGAAATCCACGCGCAGGGCAGCGATCTCGTAGCGGATGCCGCATTCCAGGCAGTGGGCGTAGGTGGTGTTCCCGTGCAGTTCGATCACCTTGTCGTCGGGGATACCGGAATCCTGATGCAGCCCGTCAATGTTCTGGGTGATGACCGCGGCGGCTTTCTCGGTTCGGATCAGTTCGGCGACGGCGCGGTGCCCGCGGTTCGGGGCGGCCTTGCGCAGGATCGGCTCCATGTCGAAGCGGCGGCGCCAGGTTTCGCGCCGCGCCTCGTCAGAGCGCATGAAGTCGGAAAAATCGATCGGGCGCTGCTTGGTCCAGGTGCCGCCAGGGCTGCGGAAGTCCGGGATGCCGGATTCCGTGCTGATGCCGGCGCCGGTAAAAAGCACGATGCGATCGGCGGCATCGATCAGGCGCGCGAGTTCGGCGAGTTCCTGGTCCATCGTCCTGTCCTCCTGATCGCTCAAGCGTATCGCGGCAGCGGCGGTTCCGGCCAGAGGGGCTCCAGCGAGAGGGGTTCCGGCCACAGCGGTTCAGGGGCATGCTGCTTTCCAGGAGCAAACGGGGCGTCCGTCATGCCAGGAATTCGTTTCGGTATCTGGGCTCTGGTGCACGGCAGCCGAGCGGCGCTGCAGGACCCGGAGGAGCCGTATGACGCGTCGTGGGAACGTAACCAGGCGCTGGTGCAACAGGCGGAGCGGCTAGGCTACGACAGCACGCTGGTGGCGCAGCACACCATAAACCCGCACCACGCGCCGGCCGACCAACTGGAGGCCTGGACGTCGTCGGCTGCCCTGGCCGCGGTGACAAGCCGCATCGAGATCATCACCGCGATCAAACCCTATCTGTATCACCCCGTCGTCCTGGCGAAGATGGCGCTGCAGATCGAGCATATCAGCCGCGGCCGTTTCGCGATCAATCTTGTCAACGCGTGGAACATGCCGGAATTGGACAAGGCCGGTATCGGGTTTGCGCCGCACGACGAGCGATACGCTTACGGGCGGGAATGGATCTCCGTCGTTGAGCCTCTGATGCGCGGCGAAACAGTTTCGTTCCGCGGCGAATATTTCAATGTTCAGGACTATTCCTTGCGTCCGGCCGATCCCTACCGCGCCCGGCCGCTGATTTATGTCGGTGGCGAATCGGAACCCGCCCGCGCATTGGTCTCGGACCGGGGCGATGTCTGGTTCATCAACGGCCAACCTCTACAGGACGTGCGAGCGCTGATCGCCGATGTCGCCACAAGGCCCCGGGTCGGGCCGCCGTTGCGGTTCGGCCTGTCGGCCTTCGTTATCGCCCGGGAAACCGAAGCCGAGGCGCAAGCGGCGCTGGATCGGCTCTTCGCATTGGCGACGCTGGATGCCCCCGTCCGGGCCGTGCAACGGGCCAACACAGATCCGTATTCCGTGATGGCGCAGACCATGACCAAAACGCCGCGGGTCGGCAGCAATGGCGGAACCGCGGCCGGCCTGGTCGGCAGCTACGACACCGTCGCTGCTCGGATTAAGACCTTCCATCAGGCCGGCATCGAACTGTTCATGCTGCAATTCCAGCCGTTTGAAGCGGAGATGCAACGCTTCGCGGAGAAGGTTATCCCACGGGTTCGTTAACCCACGGATTTGCGTCCCCCGTCGCGCCGCGATATCACCCGCCCGGAAATCTGGCGGCGCTCGCCATGGTACGGAAACGAAAGGCTGACGCATGGACCAGGACCTGACAATCATCGACCATACCACAGGGCCGGGCGCAGCAGCCAAGGCGGGCGACACGGTGGCGGTTCACTACACCGGCTGGTTGTTCGATTCTGATGCGGCCGACAACAAGGGCCGCAAATTTGACAGCTCCCGTGATCGCGGCGAGCCATTCCAGTTTGCCCTTGGCGCCGGCCAGGTGATCCAGGGCTGGGACCAGGGCGTCGCTGGCATGACGCTCGGCGGCAGCACCCGCACGCTCGTCATCCCGCCGCATTTGGGCTACGGCGCGCGCGGGGCGGGCGGCGTGATCCCGCCGAACGCGACCCTCGTGTTCGACGTGGAACTGCTGGCGATCGGCTAGCCAAGCCCTTAGCCCGGACACCGAGTCCTGCTAGCATCGGCCGGTCAACGAAGGGGCTGCCGATGTCCGAGCGGAAGATGTTGCGGCTGGGCGCGTTCATGCGTCCGGTGGGGATCCACACCGCGTGGTGGCGGTATCCGGGCGCCTGGCCGGACGCGAACTTCAATTTCAAGCACTTGGCCCGGTTTGCTCAGACATTGGAACGGGGCAGGTTCGACGCGTTCTTCATGGCCGATCATCTGGCGGTGCTGAACATGCCGATGTCGGCGCTGAAGCGGAGCGCCACGAATACCTCGTTCGACCCAATGACGTTGCTGCCGGCACTGGCAGTGGTGACGGAGCGGATTGGCCTGATCGCCACGGCGTCGACAACCTTCAACGATCCCTACCATATCGCCCGCAAATTCGCCTCTCTGGATCACATAAGCAACGGCCGGGCAGGGTGGAACCTGGTTACCACCTCCAACCCCGACGCAGCGTTGAACTTTGGCTTCGACGAGCACATGGACCATGGCGAACGCTACGACCGTGGGCGTGAGTTTTACGAGGTCGTAACGGGGCTGTGGGACAGCTGGGCGGATGATGCCTGGGTGCGTGATCAGGAGAGCGGGATCTTCTTTGATCCAGCGAAGCTGCACGTTCTGAACCACGCCGGGGAGAACTTTAAGGTGCGCGGGCCGCTCAATCATGCGCGTCCGGTGCAGGGGTGGCCGGTCATTGTGCAGGCCGGCGCCTCCGAGGCCGGGAAACAGATCGCGGCGGAAACCGCTGAGATGGTGTTCGCCGCCGGCGGACCCATTGCCCTGGCCCGCGATTTCTATTCCGACGTAAAGGGACGGATGGTGAAGCTCGGGCGCGACCCGGATCATTTGAAAATATTGCCTGGCGCGCTGGTGGTTGTTGGCGAAACGAAGCAGGAGGCGCAGCGGAAGAAAGACCTGCTGGACAGCCTGGTCCACCCCGACAGCGGGATTGCCTCGCTGTCGATTGCGCTGGGGACGGACGCATCAGGCTTCGATCTGGATGGGCCGCTGCCGGAGATTCCGGAGAGCAACGCAAGCAAAAGCAGCCGCCAACGCGTGATCGAACGGGCGCGGCGGGAGAACCTGACGGTGCGGCAACTTGCCCAAATCGCCGGCAGTTACGGTGGGTTGTCGATGGTCGGGACACCGGCGCAGATTGCCGATGAGATGCAGGAGTGGCTGTTTACCGACGCCAGCGACGGGTTCAATGTCATGTTCCCCTATGTGCCGGGTGGGCTGGACGATTTCGTGGACCAGGTTGTCCCCGAACTGCAACGGCGCGGATTGTTCCGGACCGAGTATGAGGGAACGACATTAAGAGAAAATCTGGGACTGCCACGCCCGAAGAACAGATTTTTTCCGGACTGATTGCCTGCTGTTTGGGCTGTCGCGGAGGGCTCGCAAGGAGCGCGCCCCTTGCCTTTCCATCCTCGGTGGGTGACCCTGCCGCACCATTTTGACGACCAGAAACCAAAGCGAGGATGCCGTGAACGACTCCACGATCGTCACTGAATTCAGTCAAGCGTTTCAAATGGGTTGGAACGCGGCCGATCCGCCCGGATGGCGTGCCGAAGGTGACGGGTCGTGCGCAGTACGGCGCTGACCTCAAGCTGCCCGGAATGATCTACGGCAAAATCCTGCGCTCCCCGCACGCGCATGCGCGGATCAAGTCGATCGACACCTCGGCGGCGGAAAAGGTTCACGGCGTGAAGGCCGTGGTGACTTCAGCCGATTTACCGGACCAGAAGTTCGACTACATCGGGCCTGAGCGTGTGGCCGTTAACTTCTGGCACGTGACGCGCAACATCCTGGCCCGCGAAAAGGTCCTGTATGAGGGCCACGCCATCGCCGCCGTCGCCGCCACCAGCGCCAGCATCGCCGAAGAAGCCGCCGCCCTCATCAAGGTGGAATATGAAATCGTTCCCCATGTCATTGACGTGGACGAGGCGATGGCCCCGGACGCGCCACTCTTGTTCGACGACATGATCACTCGCGGCATCGAACCCGCGCCTACCAAGCCGTCCAACATTTCCAAGCGCCTGGATTTTGCGATCGGCGATGTGGAGGCCGGCTTCAGGCAGGCGGATGTCGTCATCGAGAAAGAATTCAAGACCGCCGCGGTGCATCAGGCCTACATCGAACCACATGCCTGCGTGGCGAAGTACGAGGCTGACGGACAGTGTGAAATCTGGTCCTCCAGCCAGGGACACTTCCAGATGCGCGCCCTGACCGCCCAGATCATCGGCGCCCGGCTGGGCGACATCCGGGTGACGCCCGCTGAGATTGGCGGTGGATTCGGCGGCAAGACCGTCACCTACCTGGAACCCGTGGCGGCGATTCTGTCGAAGAAGTCCGGTTTGCCGGTGCGGCTGCAAATGACGCGCGAAGATGTATTCCGCGCCTCGGGGCCGACCTCCGGCGCGTCGATGTGGGTGAAGATCGGCGTGAAGAAGGACGGCTCGATCGTTGCGGCTGAAGGAATTTTCAAATTCCAGGCGGGGGCGTTTCCTGGCTCGCCGGTGATGAACGGGTGCCTGTGCGCATTTGCGCCGTACGACATTCCGAACCAGAAGGCGACCGGGTTCGATGTCGTGTCTAACCGCCCGAAGGCAGCGGCCTATCGCGCGCCTGGCTCGCCGATATCCGCGTTCGCGGTTGAAAGCGTGCTGGATCTGTGCGCGCAGGCGATCGGGATGGATCCGCTGGAGATCCGCCAGAAGAATGCCTGCCGGATTGGCACGCCGACGATCGCCGGACCGAAGCACGCTCATGCGGGCTACCTGGAGACGGTCGAGGCTCTGATGAAGCACCCGGCTTACAAGGCGCCGCTGGGGCCGAACCAGGGCAGGGGCGTTGCCTCGGGCTACTGGTTCAACGGCGGCGGCGAGTCCAGCGCCACGATCCAGGTGAATGCCGATGGCACCGTGCTGGTGGCGACGGGCAGCCCGGACATTGGCGGATCGCGCGCCTCGATGGCGATGATGACGGCGGAAACACTGGGCGTGGACTACGGGAACGTCCGGGCCATCGTCGCCGATACCGGATCGGTTGGCTACACGCATGTAACCGGCGGATCCCGCGTCACATTCGCGACGGGCACAGCGGTGGTGAATGCCTCGAAGTCCGTGGTCAAGGAGATGATCAAGCGCGCCGCATTGATCTGGGGCGTCGATGAGGAGGGTGTCGTCTGGGAAGACGGCTACGCGAAGCCAGCCTCGTCGAACGTCGGCGACTTCAAGCCGTTGTCTTTCAAGGAAATCGCGGCCAAGGCGGCGGCGACGGGGGGGCCAATCACCGCGTCCAATGGCGTGAATGCAGGCGGCCAGGCGCCTGGATTCTCGACCCAGTTCTGTGACGTTGAAGTCGATCCGGAGACGGGGAAGGTCACCATCCTCCGGTTCGTGGCAGCGCAGGACGTCGGGCGCGCCATCCATCCCAGCTATGTGGAGGGGCAGATCCAGGGCGGCGTTGTGCAGGGGATCGGCTGGGCGCTGAGCGAGGAATATATCTACAATAACAAAGGTCTGCTGGATAATCCGGGGTTTTTGGATTACCGCTGCCCGGTGTCGTCCGATCTGCCGATGATCGATACCGTGTTGGTCGAGGTCCCGAACCCAACCCATCCGTATGGCGCAAAGGGCGTGGGCGAGGTTTGCATTTGCCCGCCGATGGCGGCGATTGCCAATGCCATTGAAAGGGCCACCGGAAAGCGGATGACGGAACTGCCGATGTCACCGCCCAAGGTGCTCGCGGCTCTGTCGGCCTGATGGCGCGGATCGTTTTTACCTCGGGCTTCGCGCGCCGCTATACCAGCGGCGTGCGGGAGTTCGAGGTGGAAGCAAAGAATCTTCGGGGCGTGCTGAAGGCGATGGATGAAATGTTTCCCGGATTGGGCGAGCATCTCGAGGAAGAAACCACCGTTGCCATCAACGGAGAACTGCACGAAACCGGCTATTTCCAGCCGGTTCCCCCCGGGGCGGAGGTGTTCTTCATTCCGAAGATCGAGGGTGGGTAGCCGTCACCCCAGATGGGCGCGGAACCACTCACAGGCCGGACCCGACGACAGTTCGAACCCTTCGACGTATGCGTCGAAATGGCCGCCTGGCAATAAGACCAGCCGCTTTGGCTCACAGGCGTTTTCGTAGGCTGCCAGGGCGAGATCAGCCACGGTCAGATGATCCTTTACCCCGACGATCAGCATCAGCGGCGTCGGCGAGATAAGCCCGATATAGGCGCCCGGTTCGTAGCCGAAACCATACTCGATGGTCCGCAGCGTAACTTCGTTGCGCCAGGATGACGCACGGGCGGCGGCGGTCTCCGTGAACCATTTATAGGAATCGGCGGTCGGCAGCGCCGATGGCGCGGCTGGGTCCGCGGCGACAACGGGCAGCATCGCGGGTGCGCCGCCCGACGCGCGATGAGCGCGATCGGCGTGCAGCATTCCCTCAAGCGGCGCGATCATGTCGGCGCGGACAAGCCGGCGAAATCCATGATAGCCGCTGATCATGGGAACCTGCGACACTGCGCATTTCACCCGCCGGTCGATGGCCGCGACAACCAGCACATGAGCGCCGCTGTAGCTTGATCCCCAAACGCCGATGCGACCCGGATCGGTCTGCGGGAGGCTCTGCGCGAACGTGATGGCATCGGAATAGTCCCTGACTTGCAGCCAGGGATCGATTTCCTGACGAGGCTCACCGTCGCTCGCCCCGAAATTGCGATTGTCGTAAACGATCGACCCAAGCCCCACCCTCGCAAAGGCTTCGGCGTACTTATCGAGGTACATTTCCTTCACGGCGGAGAAGCCGTGGGCCATGACGATCACGGGATGTCTGCCGGGCGCGTCGGGTGTGTAGTGCCAGCCTCTCAGGGTTGTTCCATCAGTCGCTTTGAAGGCGATGTCTGAGCGCATCCTGGCGTCCCCTGGCTGTTGTCTCCCCTAAAGCATTTTACTTAAAGCAAACCGATGCTTCAACCGTGGTATCGGTAGCGCCCGCCGCGCTGTCCTGCAGACCTTGCGGCGGGAATATTTCACGCGTCCGCGACCGCCGGATAAGGCTGCTGCCATTTGTCCAGGAAAACAAAATCGGACAGCTTGCCGCGCCCCACCGGTCCGAATTTCCCCATCGGATAGCCGATTGGCAGGATGGCGTAGGAATGCACGCCCTCCGGCAGCCCCATCGCTGCGTCACATTCCTTTCCGTACAGGATATGTCTGGTCGTCAGCGTTGACCCCAGCCCAAGTGCTCGGATCGCCAGCAACATGTTCTGCACGGCCGGATAGATCGACGCGCCCGCGCCTCGGCCGGGGTTCGGTCCATCGACAAGACACGCAACAATCCAGACCGGAGCCTCGTGATAGTGTTCCGTCAGGTATTCCACCGCGCCGTGCTGCCGGGTGTATTTGTCGGGGGTGACGCCGGGCGGCGGTGCACTGGTGGCGTAACGAGGGCCGACCACCTCTTCGAACGCCTTCTTGTAGTAGACTTGAACAGCCTTTTTGACCGCCGGGTCCTTCAGGACCAGGAAACGCCACGTCTGGTTGTTGCCGCCGTTGGCCGCGGCGGTGCCGGCCATCAGGATTTGCTTGATCAGCTCATCAGGCACCGGATCCGGCTTCAGCCGGCGCATGGACCGGGTGGTACCGATGATTTCGAACAGATCGGGCATTGCTGCGGTCCTCCTTCAGGTTCTTCTGGCCGGTGCGGTGCCGCCGGATGCGGAACGGCCACCATCGATCACGATATGCGTGCCGGTGGTGTCAGTGGACAAATCGGAGCACAGATAAAGGACAGCGCCCGCGATCTCCTCTGGCGTGGCATAGCGCCCGGTCGGCGTGGCGGCTGCGTAGGCGGAGTGGACCGCTTCCGGATCGTTTGGATTGCGCTGCGACTCCAGCGACCGCATCATCCGCGTTTCGACCGGCCCAGGGCACACGGCATTGACCCGGACACCGCGCCCGGCAACGTCGGTTGAAGCGACCTTGGTCAAACCCAGGACCCCATGCTTGGAGGCGACATAAGCGGGCATACCGGGCCCGCCGAACAACCCGGCGACCGAGGCCGTGTTCACGATCGCGCCGGAGCCCTGCTTGAGCATCACAGGCAGTACATAGCGCAGGCCGAGGAAGACACCTTTCAAATTGACCGCGATGACACGATCGAAGACATCCTCGTCATAGTCCTGGGTTGGGCAAACCGTGCCTTCGATCCCGGCGTTGTTGAAGAAACAATCGATCCGGCCATACGCCGCGATGGTCTTTTCGACGTAGTCCTTCACCGACGCGGATTTCGTAACGTCAGCCTGGACGAAAGCCGATGTGCCACCCCGCTGGGTGATGATGTCTGCGCTGGCATGACCCGAGTCAGCGTCCGCGTCGACAACCATGACTTTCGCGCCGCGCATCGCGAAGCCGAGGGCGGTAGCGCGCCCGATGCCGCCACCGCCCCCGGTGATCAGGGCGACCTTGCCGTTGAAATCCATTTGTTCGTTCCTCCCGCTTGATTATACGGCTTTGTTGGCATGCAGGCTGGCGATTTCCTGGGCGGTGTAGCCAAGTTCGGCCAGGATCGTGTCGGTGTGCTCGCCGGCTTCCGGCGTGGCGTTGCGGATGCTCCAGGGCGTGCGGCTGAGTTCGATGGGCTGACCGACGACCTCCACGTCGCCCAGGACGGGATGCGGCACCTTGCGGGTCATCGCAAGATGTTGCACCTGAGGATCGGCGAACACCTCGTTCATCTTGTAGATCGGGCCGGCCGGCGCCCCGGCCTTGTTCATGACCTCGATCCAGTAGGCCGAGGATTTCCCCCGGGTGATCGCCTCGATCGCCTCATTCAGCGCGTCGCGGTTCGCCGACCGCGCCCGCCCCGTGGCGAACAGCGGATCGGCGGCCAGATGCGGCGCGTCCAGGGCCTTGCACAGGCGCTTGTAGATGTCGTCACCGGCGGCGGCGATATTGATGTAGCCGTCCGCGGTGGCAAAGACCCCCGTTGGGATGCTGGTCGGGTGGTTGTTGCCAGCCTGCCCTGGCACCTCCTTGGCAATGGTCCAGCGAGCGGCTTGAAAGTCCAGCATGGAAATTTGCGCCCCCAGCAGGGAGCTCTTGACCCATTGGCCTTCGCCGGACTGCTCTCGTTCCAGCAATGCGATCAGGATGCCCATGGCGGCGAAGATGCCGGCGGTCAGGTCAGCGACCGGGATGCCAACGCGCATGGGGCCTCGGCCGGGTTCGCCGGTGATCGACATGAGCCCGCCCATGCCCTGGGCGATCTGGTCGAAGCCGGGTCGGTCGATATAGGGCCCATCCTGGCCAAAGCCGGAGATGCTGGCATAGACGATGCGGGGATTGATCGCCTTCAGGCTTTCGTAGTCGACGCCGAGGCGGAATTTCACGTCCGGGCGATAGTTTTCGACAACCACATCGGCCTGGGCCACCAGACGCTTCATGACCGCCAGACCCTCGGCCGACTTCAGGTTCAGCGTCAGGCTGCGCTTGTTGCGATGCAGGTTCTGGAAATCAGGGCCGTGGCGTTCCCCGCCAAGCCCGGCGTCACCTTCGGGGGATTCGATTTTGACAACGTCAGCCCCCCAGTCGGCAAGCTGCCGCACCGCGGTAGGACCTGCGCGCACGCGGGTGAGGTCGATGACCTTGAATTGGGCCAAGGGGCCTTTAAACGGGCCGGGGTTCGTTGGCATGCGCTGATCCTTTCAATCAGGATCAATGCTCGCATGAAGGTGGCGTCAGGTCGAGGTGGCGAACCTACATCTGAACGACATTGGCAAGTTCGAAACTAACGCCGGGCGGGTTCTCGCCGATCCGCAAGGTCTTGTCGTCGACGAAGCGATTGGGAGGAACCGGCAGATTGTACGGGGCCGGAACGCCGGAATACACCCGCCCCGCCAGATCGTATTTGGATCCGTGACAGGGGCAGAAGTAGCCGCCAGGCCAGTCCGGCGCCGGCGATGCAGGGTCCGGCGTCGGCCGGTAGTTCGGCAGGCAGCCAAGGTGGGTACAGATACCGACCAGCACGGCATACTCGGGCTTCACCGACCGATGCCAGTTCTCGGCATAGGGCGGTTGCTGATGCACCTTCGAATCCGGATCCGACAGGCGTGACACCAGGCCGGGACTTTCCAGCGTCTTCAGCGCGTCGGGCGTGCGGTTGACGATCAGGATGGGCGCCCCTCGCCACAGCACGACGATCTGCTGGCCAGTGGCTACCTTTGACACATCGATGTCGATCGGCGCCCCCGCTGCAAGCACGTCGGCGGATGGGTTCATGGAATCGATGAAGGGCCAAATGACGGCGCCCGCCCCGATAATCGCGCCGGACATCGCGACCAGCGACAGAAGATCGCGCCGTTTGGGTTGCTGCGGGTGGACGGCCTGAGAGCCGGCTGCGCTGACATTCGATGACATGCCGGAAGCATGGCATCCCGGGCCACGCCAAACCACCGGCTGGATGGTCAAAATCAGGCGAGCCCCGGCTTACCGGATCAGAGATGCTAGGAAGGCAATGGTCGCTGTATGGACGTGCGGCAAAGTGAGAGGCTTGATTATTATCCAGGGATCACCCGGAATGCCGGCATGCAGCAATTGAATATTCTGAGTTTGACACGCATCAGCGAAGCCGATCGTGCTCGGATCGAGGCTGTTGATCCGGCCATTCGCCTGACCGACGCCGGCGGCTGGTTTGATGGTGAGTATCGCGACACGTGGCCATCGTTCGGCAGCGAGCGCTATCTGGCGCCGGGTGCCGCCGGATCAGGCACGAGGGCAGAAAGGGACGCGTTGCTGGCTGACGCGGACGTGATCCTTGGCAGCTTTCCATTTCCGCTGGATCTGCGGGCGCGAGCACCGCGGTTGCGATGGTTCCATCAACGTCCAGCCGGCGCGAGCAACCTGCTGCGCGGCGACCTGTGGGGCAGCGACGTGACCGTGACGACATCCCGCGGGTTCGCCAATGGACTGGCGATCGCGGAATACGCCGTGGCCGGCATCGCCTACTTCGCCAAGGGTCTGCACCGGGCCACGGTCGACCGCCAGGCGCGAACGTTCACATCCCGGACCTATCGGCCGTGGCTGATGGAGGGAAAGACTGCCTGCGTCGTTGGCGCCGGAGGCATTGGGGCAGAGGTCGGGCGGCTTCTAGCGGCGCTAGGCTTCCGGGTGGTCGGCACGCGGCGGCAAGCACCGGCGGACGAGCTGCCGGCCGGGTTTTCGCAGGTCGGCGGGGCAGCGGATTTGGATCGGTTTCTGCCGGAGGCGGACGTGGTGGCGATCTGCTGCCAGTGGACGCCGGAGACGAACAAACTGTTCAATGCCGATCGTTTCGCGAAGATGAAAACCGGCGGCATCCTGGCAAACGTGGCACGCGGCGAGATTATCGATGAGGATGCGTTGGCCGAAGCACTTGCTGGCGATCGCCTGCGGGGTGTCGTGTTGGATGTGTATGTCGGAGAGTTTGAACGGCCACCGGATGAGCGGCTTTGGTCGGACCCGCGGGTGATGATCACGCCGCATATCTCGGGCGCGAGCGATCAGGACCGGCACGGCGCGATCGGGGTGTTCTGCGAGAACCTGCGGGCGTTTCTGACTGGGGCGCCGATGCGGAATGTGATCGATTGGGAAAGGGGGTATTAGCCCGCTACAGCCTGGCCATCACCTCCCGCGCAAATCGTTCCGCCAGTTCCCACTTCGCGGCGTTGCCGACGGCGAAGACCATTTCCTGCAGGCCGTCCTTCTCCAGACCCCTGATGCGCTCGATCAGTTCGTCCGGCGTGCCGACAATGCAGGTGTCTCGGATCAGCTGCTCATCGATCAGCGCTGCTTCACCCGGGTGAAGGTCGGTGTAGTGGAATTCGTGCGTGCGGAAGTGGCGGTGTTCGGGCGGTGTCTGCTCCACCAGGGCACAATAGGGCTTCCAGATCCGGCGCAGGAACTCGGGCGGATCGATGCCGCGTTCGTGGACCATGTCGTAAAAGTAATAGACGCTCGCCATGACGTTGGGGCCGATCGCCTGCTTGACGCGGTCAGAGTCGACGGCTTCGCCAGGGTGCGGCAGCGCAATGTTGGTCAGGGTTGCGTTCAGGAAGCCGGTGATGTCCCGGCCATTGCGGGCCGCACCTTGCCGGGCATGGCCCAGCGCATCCTGAACCGGGACGCCGCGAGGCGGGATAGCAAATACCAGGCCGTCGCCATACTCTCCGGCCAGCGCCATCGCTCGGGGCCCGAAGCCGGAGACATAGAGCGGGATTCTAGGCAGAAGATTCATGAAGCGGGTTTCGTGGCGAAGCATCTTGATCGGGCGAGCGCGGCCATCGAACGTAAGATCGACGACCTTGCCATCCAGCAGCCCGTCAAGGACCCTCAGATACTCGCCAAAAGCCGCCATTTTCATGGGTTTCTGACCCATCGTGCGCATCGCGGTGTTGCCCGTGCCGATGCCCAGGAAGACCCGGCCGGGGGCGAGGCGGTTGAGCGTCGCCATTGCGGCGACCTGGACCGGGGCAATACGGGTGCCGCAGATGGCGGTGCCAGGACCGATCCGGATACGCTTCGTCTGCTGCGCGGCCAGCGCACAGACCATGTAGACGTCGGAGAACATCATCTGGCTGTCGGCGACCCAGACGGAATCGTAACCAAGCGCTTCGGCATGGTTGAAGAAACCGATCTCGTCGATGTCGGCCATGACACAGAAGCCGAATTTCATTGGGCTACCCTCCGCGCGTTAGGTCCCAGATGCGCTTCGCGAACAATCGTTCGATATCAGCGCCTTGGCGGTGCCTTCAGCAAAACGGCACCTGTTTTACAGCACCTGGCCTCGGCTGGCGCCCAGGAATTGTGTCTTCCTGTCGCCAGATGGTTCGGGTCGATACCTAGCCGTGTCAAGCCGTGGACGGTTCGGTGCCGTGCTTGTCCTTCCGAGCCAAGGACTTTATGGCAAAGGCCGGCGTCGCTGGCGTGGCGGCGTCCGACGGACGTCCAGACCGTCGCATTGGGAAGGAAAACACATGCGTAAAGCGTACAGCAGTGCCTGGCTGCCGGCGATTGCCGGCGGACTTTTGTTAAGCGCCTCGATAGCCTACGCGGCCGATCCGGTTCGCGGCGTCACCGATACCGAAATCGTCATCGGCACAATCACGGATCTGTCCGGCGTCACGGCCGTGCAGGGGGTGAACAACAGCGACGCGGTGCGGATGGCGTTCGACGAAGCTAATGAAAAAGGCGGCGTGAACGGCCGCAAGATCAAATATATTGTGGAAGATAACCAGTACACGGTGCCCAGGGCCGTGCAGGCGATGAACAAGCTGCTGAACAGCGACGATGTGTTCATGACGATCGACGATGGCGGCACGCCGATGAACGATGCAAACATGCCGGCGCAGTTCGCCAAGGACGTGCCGAACATGTTCCCGCTGACGGCGGCACGATCTATGTATGAGCCATACAACAAGCTGAAATGGGGACAGTTCGCCTCTTACTATGATCAGATGCGCTCGGCAGTGAAGTATTTCGCCGAGAAGAAAGGACGCAAAGCGTTCTGCGTCATGTATCAGGACTCGGACTTCGGCAAGGACGTGCTGGCCGGTGTCGTGGCGGAGACTCAGGCCCTGGGGATGAAGGTTGTCGCGACGACAGCGCATCGTCCAACCGATACCGATTTCAACGCCAACGTCACCAAGCTGCATGACGCTGGCTGCGATGCCATCATGCTAGGCACCATCGTGCGCGACACCAACATCATCATCCAGACTGCAAGGAAGATGAACTGGAACGTTGATATGGTCGGACAGTTTGCCTCCTACGATACGGCAGTGGCGTCCCTGCCAGGCGGCGCGACCGAGGGCTTCTACTGCATGACCCCGGCGCTCTACGCGTATCCGGATGATCCCCGGCCCGCGGTTCAGGAATTCGCGAAGAACTTCAAGGCTCGGTATGGCCGCGATCCGAATTTCCATGGTGAGGTCGGCTACACCGCGGCGCATCTGGTGCTGTTGGGGCTGGAACGCGCCGGGAAAGACCTGACGCTCGACAGCTTCCTGAAAGGGATGGAGAGCATCTCGTCCTACAAGGATATCTTCGGGTCGGAGTTCTCGTTCGGACCCGACCAGCATCACGGGTCGACAAAGTCGTTCCTGACAGTCGTCAAGGATGGGCGTTGGGTACCGGTGGAGCAGGAAGCGTTGGCTTACTGAGCAACAGAGAAGGGGTCCATACCGCCGCCATGATGGCGGTATGGACCGTTTCCACATCGCCCGACGCATCCAGCATCACACATCGCGACGGTTCGCCCGTGGCGATGGCGCGGAATCCGTTCCGCACGCGTACATGAAACGCGTCATCCAGCCGCTCATAGCGGTCCGCGTCACTGCCACGTTGCCGCAGCCTGGAAGCGGCCACACTGTCCGGCACGTCCAGAATGATCGTCAGGTCGGGTGCAACTCCCAACAGACGGATCTGCTCGGCGATGAAGGCACGGTCTGCCCCCTGACCATAGCCCTGGTAAGCCATGGTCGAGTCATAGAACCGGTCGCAGACCACCCATCGTCCCGACTGAATCGCCGGTTGGATGGTTTTCGCGACGTGCTCCGTGCGCGCGGCAAAGTGCAGCAACGTTTCTGCCCGGGGCGACCAGTTCACGCTGCCGCCCAGCAGGACCCCGCGCAGAAGTTCAGCACCGGGTGAGCCGCCAGGTTCGCGGGTCCGGATGACCGGCACGCCCTGGGCGGCGAGCGCCTGTTCCAGCAATGCGGTCTGCGTCGTCTTGCCGGCCCCTTCGCCGCCCTCCAGCGTGATGAACCGACCCAAATGCACGGCCCGCTCTCAGGTGCCGGTGACGTAGTGTGAAAGGACCGCCATGGCTCGTCCGGGCAGGCCGAGACGGGGCACATCGTCACCGGCAAGAAGTGGCACTTCCATGTGCGGAACACCATCGCCTGTGACTGTCAGTTTGCCGATGGTGTCACCCTTCGTGACTGGCGCCCGCAACGGCTCGTCGTAGGTGACCTTGATCGATGCCTTCTGTCGCCAGTTACGCGGCATTGTTACAATTAGCTCACGACCGCCGACCGCGGGCACGGTGGGTTCGGTGCCGAGCCATACGGGGACATTCTCGACAACGTCACCGGCGGAGAAAAGAGTGACATCCTCGAAGTTGAAGAACAACCAGTCCATCAGGCGCTCGGACTCCTCCGCGCGTTCGTGCATGGTGGTCATGCCGTTCAGCACCAGTATCACGCGACGGCCATTGCGTTTGGAACTGGCGACAAGGCCGTAGCCCCCAGCCTCGGTATGCCCGGTCTTCAAGCCGTCAGCGGTGCCTTTCTGCACCATCGGATTCCGGTTGCCCTGATCAATACCATTGTACTTGAAGGATTTTTCCGCGTCGTAGTGGTAGTAGTCCGGAAACCCCCTGATGATGGCCGCGGCAAGGATGGCGATGTCACGCACGCTCATGTGCTGGTCGGGATCGGGCCACCCTGTGCAATTCTTATAAAGCGTGTGGGTCAGGCCAAGTTCCTGCGCCTTCTTGTTCATCAGTTCAACAAAGCCTTCCTCGGACCCGCCGATCGCTTCGGCCAGCACGATGGCCGCATCGTTGCCGGACTGAACGATCACGCCGCGGATCAGGTCCTCGACCTTCACCGAACTGCCGAGCGCGACAAACATTTTCGACCCCTGCATGCGCCAGGCTTTTTCGCTGACAGGAAGCTCATCGTCGAGCTTCAGGCGACCCTGCTTCAGGCGATCGTAAACAAGGTACATCGTCATCAGCTTGGTCATGGAAGACGGCGGCATCTCGTCGTCCGCCTGCTTTTCCAGCAGCGTGGCGCCGGTGTCGAAGTCCATGCCATAAGCCCAGCGGGCAGTCGTATCAACCGGACCCAGCGGCGTGTCCGCGGGGCTGCCGCTCGGCACGACGTCCTTGGACTTCTTGCCGCCGGATCCAGCCCCTGCCGAATGCTTCTGAGCCAGTGCCGGCAACGGCCCCAAGCTGAGGGCGGACGCCAGCAAGCCAAGACGGCGGGTAAGCATTTTGACGAAACCTCCTGTTAATCAATCACTATGCGAGCGTCGGGTATTCCATAGGCCAGGGCTTGGCGAACAATGGCGTCGGCCCTGGCTACATCCTGGACCGGTCCGATCTCCACCCTGTATTGATGGAGGTGACCTTGCCGGAAAGTAATGATCCGGGGACCATAGGCACTCATCTTTGCTTGCTGCTGTGAAGCATAGGCATACTCTTGGAAAGTATCCAGCCGCACCATCAACTGGCCCGGTTGGGGACTGGTCTGCGTCACAGTATCCGGCAGGCGCAGTGGCGGCGCGGCCGTGGTGGTTTCGGCGGCGGCAGGGGCAATCGGCTCCGGTAGTGCCTTCCCGTTGCCCTGTCGCACACCGGGCGGGGGTGGCAGGTCAGCGACTTCCACGGCGTCCTGCGGCGCGGTTGCCACGCCAAGCCTTGGGGCGCCGGGCAGCGCGTCGGCAGCGGCTCGGCTTTCAGTCTCCAGAACTTCCATCCTGATGCGGGTGGCACTGCCATTAGCCATGCCAAGACGCGTGGCAGCCCGCTTCGTGAGTTGAAGCAGGCGGGTCGGGTCGCCGGTGCCGCGATCGTTCACCCGGACCACGATCTGCAATCCGTTCTCCAGGTTGGTCACGCGCGCGACGGCGGGCAACTGAAGCGTCGGATGAGCCGCGGCCATTGCCGTTTGATCGAAGAGTTCGCCATCCGACGTCAGCCGGGGTGTATCGTCGGTCAGGACGGACGCAAGGCCGGTTTCATTAAGGCTGTAGGATTCCCGGGGATAGAACCAGACGTTGCCGGCCTGGTACGGGGCTCCCAGCACGTAATGCGGGTCAGGCTTCAGGACGGGTTGCTTCGTACAGGCAAACAGCAGGACGGCGGACGACAGCAGCAGCGTCGCGAACCGCCGTGTCATGGCGAATCCCGGCTGGTCCCATTCGTATCCTTCGTCATGCCAGCACCTGATCGCCGATCAGTCCAACGGCGATCGCGTAGAAGTCGGACGGGTTGTAGCGCCGGATGGCGGCGAAATTGGCGAACACAGCGAATGTCTCCCCGCCTTCGCCATCGGGCGCGACGATCCCGGCCGGGGTATCGGCGGAGGCGACCCACCGGCCACTGGACGGACGAACGCCTGCCCGCGACCATTCCGCCAGGCTGCGCCGGACATCCCGGCCCTCTGCGCTGAAGCCTGCCGGGACGACGACAGGCTGGCCCCAGGTCTGACCGCTCTGCCATCCGGAATGGGCGAGGTAGTTCGCGATGGAGCCAAGGACGTCAGGCCTGCTGGTCCAGATGTCGCGGCGGCCATGGCCCTCGAAGTCGACAGCGTAGCGCAGATAGCTCGATGGCATGAACTGCGGCTGGCCCATCGCGCCGGCGTAAGACCCAAGCATCGCCGATGGCGCGACGTCGCCATGGTCCAGGATTTTCAGGGCCGAGATCAGTTCGCTGCGGAAGAACGCCGTGCGGCGGCCATCCCAGGCAAGGGTCGCAAGAGCCTCGACCACGCGAAAGTCGCCCGTGGTTGTGCCAAAGCTGAACTCCAAGCCCCAGATGCCGGCCACGACGCCCGGCCCAACGCCGAAGCGATCTTGAACACGATCGAACAGAGCGCGGTTTGCCGCGTAGGCGTGGCGGCCATCGACGATCCGCTTGTCCGAGATGACCAGGTCCCGGTAGCGCGCCCAGGTCATGGTGAACTCGGGCTGGTGGCGATCCTTTTCCAGCACCTTCTGGTTCGGACCCACCCCGGCAAAGGCCTGGTCCAACGTTGCAGGCGCGATGCCCGCGCGCCGCGCCTCGGCCCTGACGCCGCTTACAAAATCATTGAATGACCCGGTCGCGGCAGCCCAAGCCGGCCTAAGCGCGGCTGAAGCAACCAAAGCTGCAGGAAGAGCGGAGGCGATCAACGTTCTGCGAGTCGGCATGGCAATTTCCTGCCACGCCAACTCGCTGGTGAGCAAACGGAATCAGCGAATGCGCGGCAGTTCCATATAGGTGTGGTGAGGAGGCGGCGAAGTCTGCGTCCACTCCAGCGTTGTAGCACCTTCGCCCCAGTAATTGTCAGCAACGGGCACCGTGGAGGTGAATGTCCTGTAGCAGACATAGAGGAAGACCAGGACCGAAAGACCACTGAGGTAGCTGCCCAGGGACGAGATCAGGTTCCACCCGGCGAAGGCATCCGGATAGTCCGGGTAGCGGCGCGGCATCCCGGACAGACCCAGGAAGTGCTGCGGGAAGAAGGTCAGGTTCACGCCGGCAAAGAACATCCAGAAATGCACCTTGCCCCAGAACTCCGGATACTGGTGGCCGGACATCTTGCCGATCCAGTAGTACCAGCCGGCAAAGATGCCAAACATGGCGCCCAGCGACAGCACATAGTGGAAGTGCGCGATGACGTAATAAGTGTTGTGGACAACCTCATCGATGCCGGCGTTGGCCAGCACCACGCCCGTCACGCCGCCCAGGGTGAACACGAAGATGAAGCCGATCGCCCACAGCATGGGCGTCTTGAACTCGATCGAGCCGCCCCACATCGTCGCGATCCAGGAGAAGATCTTCACGCCGGTCGGCACCGCGATGACCAGGGTGGCGGCCATGAAGTAGGCGCGGGTATCGACGTCGATACCTGACACATACATGTGGTGGGCCCAGACGACGAAGCCGACAACGCCGATCGCGATCATCGCGTAGACCATGCCGAGATAACCGAATATCGGCTTGTGGCTGAAGGTCGAGACGATGTGGCTGACGATCCCGAAGGCCGGCAGGATCATGATGTAGACTTCCGGGTGTCCGAAGAACCAGAACAGATGCTGGAACAGCACCGGGTCGCCGCCGCCCGTGGGGTCGAAGAACGACGTGCCGAAGTTGCGGTCGCAGATTAGCATCGTGATGGCGCCGGCGAGAACGGGGACCGCCAGCAGAAGCAGGAAGGCGGTGACGAGTTCAGCCCAGATGAACAGAGGCATCTTGTGCAGCGTCATCCCGGGGGCGCGCATGTTGAAAATCGTGACGATGAAGTTCATCGCGCCAAGCAGCGAAGAGATGCCGGCCAGATGCAATGCGAACAGCGTGCAGTCCATCCCCATGCCGGACTCGTAGGTGGACAGCGACAACGGAGGATACAAAGTCCAGCCAGAACCGGATTCGCCCATCAGAAGGCCAATCGTGATCAGCACGAGCGCGGGCGGCAGCAACCAGAAGCTGATGTTGTTCAGGCGCGGAAACGCCATATCTGGCGCCCCGATCATCAACGGAATGAACCAGTTGCCGAACCCGCCGATCAGCGCCGGCATGACGGAGAAGAAGATCATCAGCAGACCGTGAGAGGTGATGATCGTGTTCCATTCCTGCCCAGTCGAAACCACTGTGCCATGCGGATGCGCCAGCTGCGCCCGCATGATGATGGAGAGCACACCACCGTAGATCCCGCCGAATGCGGCAAAGAACAGATAGAGTGTCCCTATATCCTTGTGGTTCGTGCTGAACAGCCAGCGAGCCACGAAACCAGGCGAATGGTCGTGGTGGTCATGATCATGGTCGTGTGTGGTCACTGACACGCGTCGTCTCCAGCTTGTTCGAAGCTTCGGTTGGATTAAAGCCAACATCACAGGTCAGCAACCCCCGATGCAAGAGCTTTTGCCGAATTTCCAGGCAACGTGCTGTTGACCGGCCGTCGGATCGACCGGCGCGCTTCCATACAACGCGTATGACAACAATGCCGAGGTCGGATGGGTGAACGCGCTGCCTTATGTGTTCTCGGCCGTGGAGATGATCTGGTGGGACACCGCTCGGATCTGCGGGCGAGCGGTCGTGGCACACCGCGGTGCCGCTGGGCCTGACCGCGATGGCAACCGGGTCCGGGTTGATCTGCAATGCGATGATGGGCGCGATCTGGACGCCACACACAGTTACCCGCTGGCCATGCTGCCGATCGTCGCGTTCGCCGCCATGGGCGCCGTGACGTTGCTGGCGCTCCGGTTCCCCAGCGCAGGAGCCACGCGGCGTAACCGATATTACACCAGGACGATCGGACGGACCGGCGCGCCGGTCGCGCCACGGATTTTGGTGGCAAGCAGGACGAAGCAGGCGGCATGGACTCCGTCCGCGGCAAGTTCCTCCAAGGCAAGGTTCTCGATCAGGTAGACCCCGCACTCGGCGAGCGTGTACTGGTGAACCGGCATCATCAGGCCTTTGTCGGGGTTCGGCAGGACCTCCACCGCCATGTTGTCGGCGCCGATCGCGGTGATGCCTTGGTCGATCAGCCATTTTGCCGCCGGCACGCCCAGTCCGGGCTCGCCTTCCAGGTATTTGGCATTGTCGGTGCCGAAGAAGCGGCCCCAGCCGGTGCGGATCAGCGCAATATCGCCCGGTTCGACCGCGAACCCGCCAATATCGGCCGCGCGCTTCAGGTGGTCGGGCGTAACCGTCTGGCCGGGCGCCAGATGCGCGCTACCGCCCATCCCGGCGACATCGAACAGCAGGCCGCGGGTGATCATCGGCGGGGCGTGCTCGATCCCAAGACGGTCGAGTCCCCAGTCCGTGACCACGTCAGCGCACGCGTTCCCGTTGTAGAGCATGTCGCCCTTGGAGAAATGTCCCAGCGCGTCGATATGCGTGCCGACATGGGCGGTCATCTCGATGCGTTCCAGGTTCGTCCCGGCGTCGTTCGTCGCGCCCATCTTGCGCCGCCGTTTGATGGTGTCGCGCCAGGACCCGAAGATCGACATCAGGAACGGCGTCTGGTTAGGCGCCATATAGGGCGCGCCCATATAGATCTCATGGCTGACGTCGTAGATGCGGCCCGATCGCACCGAGGCCAGGGCGGCAAGCCGCTTCTCCACGGTCAGAAGATTGCCCGCGCCGATCTGGTCGGCGGGTCCCCATTGGCTGTGACTGTGGATCAGGTTCATTGCTGGCGGCTCCTCGTCGCTGTTGGACAGAGCGTGCCACTGCGGTAGAAGACCCGCAACAAATGAGGGGAAACCAAGGTCATGCGTATGGTGTCATCGCGCCGCACAATACTTCGTTCCGCTGGCGGACTGGCGGGTATTCTCGCGACCGGCAAGGCGCCGGCGTTCGCGCAGGCACAGCCAAAGAAAATGCAGATCGCCGCGGTCAATCCGGTGCCGGAATTGGGCGCCATCGCGCTGGACTGGTATGCCAAGGCGCTGACAGACCGGACCAAGGGCGAACTGGAGGTCACCTATCACGGCGGCGACCTGCTGACGAAAGAGATCGACATCATCAATGCGGTGAAGGCGGGCAACATCGCATTCGGCAACCCCGGCGGGGCGTCGGCAACCATGTTTCCCGAGATGGGGGTGTTCCTGGTCGGCTACCTGATCAGCAGCTACCAGCAGGCCTACACGATCCTTAACGGCAAGGTTGGCGACGCGCTCGACAAGACCTTCCAGGATAAGTACGGCGTTAAGGTTATTTATTACTTCGACTACGGGTTCCGCCACGTCTGGAACGCGCGGCATCCGATCACCGTGCCGAAGGACCTGCGGGGGCTGAAAATCCGTACCCAGCCCTCGAAGGTATTTGCCGACACCCTGAACAGTCTCGGCGGCGTCGCGGTGCCCCTGGGCTGGGCGGAGGTCATCACGGCGGCCCAACAAGGCGTCATCGACGGAGCCGATCTGCCGGTGGTGAACATGGTGCCGCTGAAAGCGTACGAGGTCTCAAAATACTACTCGCTGACCGGCCACAATTACGGGGCGACACTGCTGGTGATGAACTTGCAGATGTGGAATGACCTGCGCCCCGAACAGCAAAAACTTCTGATGGACACTGGACGGGAGGCACAGGGCGTCGTCCGCAAGGTGACGGAGGACGTCGACACGCTGGCCAGCGCCAAGGCGCAGCTTGAGCCGAGGGGAATGACGGTCAACCAGCCGGACGTCGCGCCGTTCATTGATCTGGCGAAGCAGAAGCTCTGGCCGCTGTACCAAAAGAACTACAGCGGGCTGTGGGAAGAAATCGTCGCCACCAAGGCCTGATGGTGATGCGCATCCTGGTTCTCCTGCCCAAGATCCTGCTGGGCGGACTCGTGCTGCTGGCCATCGGCGTCATGCTGTGGGGCGTGTTCATGCGCTACGTGATGCTGCCGATTACCGACTGGCTCGACGTCGATCCTTTCAACTTCTTCTGGGTGGAGGAAGTTGGGGAGACGACGATGGCCTGGCTGGCCCTGATCGGCGCGGCCGTCGCGGTGCAGGAACGCGGGCATTTCGCACTGAACCTGATCACGCACCGCTTTTCGCCGGAGGGCCGGGCCGCGCTGCATGTCGCTCATAATATCGTCATCGCGGGGTTTGGCGGGCTGATCGCCTGGTTTGGGGTGAAACTGGTCCGGCTGAACATCGGCCTGACCTCGCCGGCGCTGGAGATCAGTCTCGGGTGGCTTTATGCGGCGTTGACGGCGGGCGGCATCCTGATGGTGCTGTACGCGCTGGATGCGGCGCGGCGGCCGCACGATCCCGAACACAGCTTTGCCGATGTGCGGGAGTAGGGCGGTTGGTTCTTCTCGCCACGCTGATCACCTTTCTGGCCCTGCTGATCCTGTCGCTGCCGATCGTGTTCTGCCTGGGGGCGGCGGGCGTGGTCGGTTTGCTCATCGCGGGATTGCCGCTGCAGCAGCTTGGCTCGACGATCATCTCGGCATCGCAAAGCTGGGTGCTGCTGGCAATCCCGTCGTTCGTGTTTGCCGGATCGCTGATGGAGCGGGCAGGAATGTCCACCGCTCTGGTGGAACTGGCTCGCTCGCTGGTCGGCTGGTTGCGCGGCGGCTTGGGCATGTCGGTGATCGTGGTGTCCTATTTCTTCTCCGACATCTGTGGATCGAAGATGGCGGAGGTGTCCGCGCTGGGGTCCGCGCTGATGCCGTCCTTGAAGAAGGCTGGCTACCGCGCGGAAGATGGAGCTTCGCTGATTGCGGCCGGAACCGCGATGGGGATGCTGGTGCCGCCGGCGATCTTCATGATCGTGATCAGTGCCGTAACAAATCAGTCGGCGGTGGCGCTGTTCCTGGCTGGATTCATTCCGGCTGCGGTGATCGGCGGGTGCCTGTGCGTGCTGGTGCTGATCCAGGCGCACCTGCTGGGCTGGCCGAAAGATACCCGCACGAGTTTCTCCCGGATCGGGAAGGCGCTGAAGGGCGCGGCGGTGCCGCTGGTTATTCCTGTCGTGATCCTGGGCGGGTTCTACATGGGCGCGTTTACCGCCACCGAGGCAGGCGCCATCGTGGCGTTGTATTCGCTGCTGGCAGCGAAATTCTACTACCGCAATGTCACCTGGATGGAGGTCCTGCATCTGGCCTATGAGGCCGGGGTGCTGACCGGCGTCGTCGTGTTCCTGCTCGCCGTGGCCACCATCTTCCAATACCTGATGGGCCTCTCAGGCGCACCGGAATTCCTGGGCTGGGCACTGAGTCCGCTGGAGAGCCGCCCCTGGCTGTTCCTGACCGGGGTAGCACTGTTG
Organism: uncultured Pseudomonadota bacterium; assembly: GCA_963819005.1. GTDB lineage: Bacteria > Pseudomonadota > Alphaproteobacteria > Acetobacterales > Acetobacteraceae > Rhodopila. The sequence continues at coordinate 358,151 of CAWFUL010000012.1, read as the reverse complement.
ACGCTGATGTTCGGCATGGTGCTGGAGGGGTTGCCGGCGGCTGTTGTGCTGATCCCGGTCGTGTTCCCGGTGGCGATGAAAATCGGCATTCATCCGGTGCACTTCGATATTGTCCAGACCGCCGCCGTGGGCATTGGCCTGTTCACGCCGCCGCTGGGCGTGGGCTTGCTGATGGCACTGCGGTTCGCGGACATTTCGGTTGGTCAGCATGCCAAAAGCTACGCCCCGTACCTGATCGCTCTGCTGGTGGGACTTATGCTGATTATCTGTATCCCGGAATTGTCGCTGTTCCTGCCACGGACCGCTGGCTTGATCCGCTAAGCAGCTTCTCTTCAGTCCATCGTTTGCCGGTGAGCGAAGCCTGGATCCGGGACGACCCGGGTTGACCCCGATCAATTACATCGCGCGGTCCTTGTCGCAATCTGCTCTGGTTTCCGGAGGAAAAATCCATGCCCCTGACCGCAGCCGATATCATGACCTCTCCGGTCGTAACCGTGACACCGGCGACGAGCCTCCAGGAAATCGCTCGTGTGTTGACGGAGAAGCGTATCACCGCGGTGCCGGTCTGCAATGCCGGTCACGTTTTGGTTGGAATCGTCAGCGAAGCCGATGTTCTGAGGCCATTCCGGGAGTCGATCCGAACGCGACGTGACTGGTGGCTTGGATTGATCGCGGAGGGCGAGGAATTGCCGCAGGATTTTCTGGATTATATCCGCCAGGATCATCGGACCGCCGCGGACGTCATGGTTCGCAACGTCATTACGGGCGACGAGCAGATGACGATCCCGCAGATCGCGGAATTGGCGATGAAACACGGCATCAAGCGGCTTCCGATTCTGCGCGATGGAAAGTTGGTCGGCGTCGTCAGCCGGTCTGACCTTGTGGCTGCTCTGGCGCGCGCGCCGGCCATGCTGATCTAGCGCCACCATCCGATTCCATTCCAGACAATCGGCGACGGCGAGGGCAATTACATGGCAGATAGAAGTCTAGGGGAGATCGTCAGGCGTCAGCGCCCCGTGACGCTGTCGATCTCTGCGACGGTACAGCGGGCCTGCCAGTTGATGCGCGACCGCCGTGTCGGCGCAATTCTGGTGACTGGCGGAGGCGGCCAATTGGTCGGGGTGTTCACCGGACGCGATGCCGTCACCAGGGTGCTCGCCGAAGCCTTGAACCCCGCCACAACGCTGATCGGCGCCGTCATGACCGGCCAGCCCGACACGCTGAAGCCGGATGCCAAGGCGATCGACGCGCTGCGGATGATGCGCGACGGTGGCTACCGTCATCTGCCGATTGTCGATGACAACAAAATCGTGGGTATCGTTTCGCACGGCGATTTCAATGGGTTGGAACGCGCCCGCCATGATGTCGAGACAGGGTTCTGGGAGATCCTGTAACGAAAGTTCCTCCGGCCTTTGATCTCGATCAAGCGCGGCGAATTGCAGCATCGCTATGGGAGCACCCGCTTCAACGGCCAGCGAGGACTCCATGGAGCTGCTCCGATTCGACGCGCTTCGACAAGCGCCGGTTACCTGCGACCCCTTCTTCTTCACCGTCGTGCGCGACTTCGTTGCGCCTGGCGACGCAAACGGCGTCCGTGAAGATTTTCCGGACATTCGCTACCCAGGCCTGCTGCCGGTGGAGGCGACACGATTCGGACCCCGTTTCGCAGCGCTGATCGAGGCGCTTCGGGGCGAACCCCTGGCGCGGGCCATGTCAGAGAAGTTCGACATCGACCTTGTCGGTCGCTCGGTCATGATCACCGTGCGCGGACGCTGCCAGGAGCGTGACGGCCGCATCCATACCGACAGCGAAGCGAAGCTGGTAACAGCCTTGTTATACTTCAACGACGGGTGGGAAGCCGAAGGCGGGCGGCTGCGGATGTTGCGCCGCCCAGATGATCTGAATGACGTCATCGCCGAAGTGCCACCGGACTCCGGAACATTGGCCGCATTTCGCCGCTCCGACAGGTCCTTTCACGGCCATGAGCCGTTTGTCGGCGTGCGCCGCTACGTTATGATCAACTGGATGGCGAGCAGCTTTGCCGCGCGGCGGGAAATTCTGCGGCACCACGTCTCAGCCGCTGCCAAGCGCGCATTCGTTCCGGCCGCCGCTCATGCATAGCCCGCGGGATGTCGCGACAGCGCTCCAGGCCTGCCTGGACCGTAGCGAACTGGGAACTTATCCGTTCCACCATTGGCTGCTGGCCGATATCCTCCCGGATGAGGTCTGCCAGGCGATCGATGCCGTGCCGGTCAAACCGCCCCGGATCATCGACACGCTGGGCAAGCGGGAGACCCACAACAGCACCAGGCTGTTCTTCGGCAAGGACCAGCGCGTGGCCTACCCGGCGTGTGACGCGGTTGCGTCGGGCTTTCAGGACGACGCCGTGGTCCGCCGGCTGGAGGCGCTGTGCAAGACGGCGCTGAAGGGTAGCTTCCTACGCATCGAATATTGCCTCGATACCGATGGCTTTTGGCTGGAGCCTCACACTGATATTGGCGCCAAGCTGTTCACGATGCTGATCTATCTGTCCGGCGACCCGGGCTCCGAGGCGTGGGGCACCGATCTGTACGATACCGGGATGAGGCTGGTTGCCACGACACCCTACCGGCGGAACCACGGCTTCATTTTCATTCCGGGATCCGACACATGGCATGGCGTGCAGCGCCGTCCGATCAACGGGGTGCGGCGCTCACTTATCGTGAACTATGTGAAGCCGGAATGGCGCTCGCGCCATGAACTGGCGTTTCCGGAGACGCCGGTGACTGGGGTAGGGGCCCGGTCGTCATCGAACAGGATCCGGTTCGCCGCGCCTTCCATGTCGTCGGTACTGGCCGGTGCGCAGCGCCCAGAGAAACAACGCGAGACCGCCTGCGCCCAAGGCCAGACTGATCACCAGCAAATAAAGAATGATTGTCATTGGTCGGCGGCCTTGTGCAGCCTCAGGCTGTTCGCCATGACCAGCAGCGACGAACTGGACATGGCCGCCGCCGCCAGCCAGGGGGTGACCCATCCGGCTACGGCCAACGGCACCATGACCACATTGTAGCCGATGGACAACGCCAGGTTCTGCTTCATGACGGCCCTCGCACGTTTCGCCGTACGAAGCGCGATTGCCACCGGTGCCAGCTTCGTGCCCTGAAAAACCAGATCGGCAACCGTCTGACTGACGTCCGCGGCCGATGCGGGTGAGGCCGAAACCAGGGCAGCCGCAAGCGCCGGGCTGTCGTTCAGCCCGTCACCGACCATCAGAATTTTCTCTCCGGCGGCCGCGCAGCGCTCGATCAGCGCCACTTTCTCCACGGGCGTGCAACCGGCCTGCCACTCGTCGATGCCTAACGCCTGGGCGATACGTCCGACCTGCGCGGCGTGGTCACCGGAGATCAGCTTCAGACGCAAGCCCATCGCGCGGAGCCGCTTGATTGTGGCGGCCGCGTCGGCGCGGGGCCGCTCCTGGAAGGTGAACCGCACGTCCGTCTGCCCAGGCCGCGTAAGCCAGAGTTCAGGACCGGAGGACGACGCCGAAGGCGCGACGGCACAGAATGTTCGGCTGCCAAGCCGAATTTCCCCGGCATCGGCCTGCCAGCTGAGTCCCTGGCCCGGATGTTCCACCACACCCTCGGCTGGGGCCACGCGACCTGCCGCCGCAACCAGGGATCGCGCCAAGGGGTGCCTGCTGCATGCCGCGAGTTCTGCCGCCTCCCGCAAGGCTGTAGCGTCGGGACTGCCGGCCAGCGCAAGCAACGGCTCCGTCAGGGTGCCGGTCTTATCGAAAACCACGGTGTCGACCATGGCCAATCGCTCCAGCGCGGTGGCCGACTTCAGCAGCATCCCCCCGCGGAACAACCGCCCGGTGGCGATCACCTGCACTGCCGGCACGGCCAGCGCCAGTGCGCAGGGGCAGGTGATGATCAGCACCGCGCTCGCCGTCAGCAGCGCCTGTCCGGCAGGGACGCCAACGACGAAAAACCACCCGAGGAAGGTGAGCAGCGCGCAGAGATGAACCGCCGGTGCGTAGCGGCGGGCAACCCTGTCGGCCAAAACCACGAAGCGGCCACGGCGCGCTTCCGCCGCCTCGATCAACCGTACGCACTCGGCCAGCAATGTCGCATCGCCGGTCGCGGCGGCGCGAACTGTCAGCGTGCCGCCCAGGTTCAGCGTGCCGGCATAAACCATTGCGCCGCGCTCGGCGGTGACCGGCAGGCTCTCGCCGGTGACCAGGCTGGCGTCGAGCATCGCCGACCCCCGCTCGATCACACCGTCCACGCCGATGCGCTCGCCGGCTGCGACCAGCACGCGGTCTCCTTCACCAACTTGCTCCTGGGCTTTGCGCTGCACCGAACCGTCCGGCCCCAGAACGGCAACGTCGGTGGCGCGCAGCGTCAGCAGTTGTTCCGCCGTCGCGCGAGCCTGGCCTCGGGCGCGGTGGTCGAGCACCCGGCCGATCAGCAGAAAGAACAGCAGTGTGATGGCAGAATTGAAATAGGTGTGGTCGCCCTGCTGAATTGTTTCGGTAAGACTGATCCCCGTGACCAGCAGCACACCCAGGCTGATCGGCACATCCATGTTGGTTCGCCGTTGGCGCAGCGCGGACCACGCCGACGCAAAAAATGGCCGGCCGGCATACGCGATCGCCGGCATGGCGATCAGCGCGGACACCCAGTGCAGCAGCGCCATCGTTGCAGGCCCAATGCGGTCCAGGGCACCGCCCTGACCGGCCCAGATCCCGATTGAGATCAGCATCACATTGCCGGCGGCAAAACCGGCAACGCCCAGCGCGCGCAGCAGCATTCGTCCGGTCTTGTCCTGGGCGGCCGCCAAAGCGGACGTGTCGAACGGAATCAGGCGGTAGCCGAGGGCCTCGATCTGACCGACAAGATGGTCGGCATCCGCGGCCGAACCGCTCCAGGCCAGGCTCAGGCGTCTCGTGGTCATGTTGACCCGAGCGGTAAGGACATTGGGCTGTTTCGCCAGGACGGCCTCGATCAGCCAGACGCAGGCGCCGCACTGCAGGCCATCAACCGCCAGCGTGATCTGGTGGGTTCCGTCCGGCTTTGTTGAAACATGCCGTGCCAGGTCCCACCGTTCGGCTGGTTCAGGGCGGGGCGCGCGGGCCGCGGCATCCAGGACGCGCTGGCGGTAGAAGCGGCCCAGGCCAAGGCCCTGGATGATCTCGTTCGCGGCGGCGCAACCGGAGCAGCAGAAGTGCCGTCCCGCCGGGCAGGGCAAACCGCAGTGGGCGCAAGCGGTATCGGCGGAAGTTGGCGCTGCAACGACGGTAGTGGCAGGCAAACCCGCGCCCGCCACGACGTCCGCGAAATACCGCGCCACGCAGGTTTACCGAACGACCAGCCGCCGCGTCGTGGTGAAGATGCGGTCACCCTCGCGCACCGTCACCATCATGTCCCACTGACCCGAAAACAAGGTCGTATCGGATATCATGCGACCGTCGCCGGCGTCGTGGAAGGTCAGAGCGGTTGTGTCCAACGGACCAAGGGGACGTTCCGCGTGGGCGTCGATCTGAGGCTGGGTCAGCGGCGCGCCATCTTTGTCGGTCAGCCGCAGCACCGGATGCCGCTCGGGGTCCACGGCAGCCTCCACACGCCAGCCCAGTGCCGCCATGACTCGTTCCGCTTGCAGAACGCGGTCATAGCCGTTGCTGAGGTCGAAGCCGTCCTGTCCCGCCGCACCAGGAAAACTGGCTAGACTGAGGTAAACCATATAGCCGTTCACGGCGAACACCAGCGCCATCGAAGCGAACAAGCCTAGTGGAAACCAGCGCCAGGCGGATGAGGTCATGGTCCTGTCCTCTGATTCACGGCGTGCCGCCGGAATAACCGGCCGGACCCATGAAGGTTGAATGATAGACTGTTTGCGCGCCGGTCGCGGTATCGCGCAGCACGAAATCGACCGGGATCGACCCGTCAGGTAAGCGCGAAGGCCTGGCATTGACCAGCAGGCGTAATGTCCCCACCTGATCGGTGGACGCCAGCACCCGCAGCACTGCGTTCGGTGTTGGATCGCCCTCAACCGTCCACATCTTCGCGCCCGGCAGACCCTCTATGCTCAGGTCGAACGCTCGGTTCACCTGCGTTTTGTTAACGATCTTCAACGTGTAGCCGTTGCGCAGGCTGCCGTCCGGAAGCGGCACGAATAACGGCGCACGGTCACGCTGCACCGACAGGGTGAAGGTCGATCGGGTGAGCAGCGCAACCGTCAGGGCAGACATCGCGATCATCAGGGCCGAGACGTAAATGATGGTGCGCGGACGGAAGAACTGGATTTTCTCATGCAGCCCCTTGGCCTTCGCCGATTGCCTGGCCAGCGTGTCCCAGGTGATCAGGCCTAGGGGGCGGTTGGTGCGCTCCATGACGTGGTCGCAGGCGTCCATGCACAGGCCGCAGTTGATGCACTCCAGCTGGATGCCGTCGCGGATGTCGATGCCGGTGGGGCAGGCGGTTACGCACAAGCCGCAGTCGACGCAGTCGCCGGCCGGCGGTCCTCCCTCGTGCCGTTTGCCGCGGGCGCGTGGTTCCCCGCGCCAGGACTGATAGGTGACCGTGAAGCTCTGGTCATCCAGCATCGCCGATTGGAACCGTGGCCAGGGGCACATGTAGGTGCAAACCTGCTCGCGCGCCCAGCCGGCCAGAACATAGGTCGTCAGGGTGAACAGTCCGGTGAAGAAATAGACCGATGTGCTGGCCTGAAGCGTCCAGAACTCCACTGTTACAGTCGGAGCATCGACGAAGTACATGATCCACGCGCCGCCGGTCCAGAAGGCGATCCCAATCCAGATCCAGTGCTTGAGGAACTTCTTCCAGATCGTGTCGGAATTCAGCGGTGCCGCATCCCGCTGCATCCGTTCGTTGCGGTCGCCTTCGATCGCGCGCTCGACCCACATGAACAGGTCGGTCCAGACCGTCTGCGGGCAGGTGTAGCCGCACCAGACGCGTCCAACCAGGCTGGTGACCAGGAACAGGCTGACGGCGGCCATGATCAGCAGGCCCGCCAGCAGCCAGATGTCCTGCGGCCATAATTCCAGGTCGAAGAAATAGAACCGTTCCGCCGACATATCCAGCAGCACCGCCTGCGTCGGCTGGTTCGGACCACGATACCAGCGAAGCCACGGCAGGACGTAATATACCGTCAGGCAGGCGATCAGGATTGCCCACTTGATCCGCCGCACCCGGCCGTGCACGGATTTCGGATAGACCTTGACGCGGTTGGCATAGAGGTGATGGCCAGCTTCCTCCTGCTGGAGCTGAAGCTGGCGATCGGCTTTGCTGATGCGGGACACGGCTGCTGCCTATTCGCCGCCACCCAGGGAGTGAACATACAAGGTCACCGCCTTGATGGTCGCGGGATCGAGGCGGACGCCCCAGTTCGGCATCACGCCCTGCCTGGGGTTGGTCACCTGGCCCACGATCGCCTCCCGCGTGCCGCCATACAGGTGCACCTGGCTGGCGAGACGCGGCGCGCCGACTTCACGCGAACCCTGGCCGTCCGCGCCATGGCAGACGGCGCAGTTATCGGCGAAGATCTTGGCGCCGGCCGATACGTCCTGGCCTTCGGTCTTGTGGCCATAGAAGGCGGACCAGACGTAGTCGCCGACCTGCTCGATTTCCGTTGGCTTCAGAAGCCCGTCAGCGCCGAACCGCGGCATCGCGCTCTGCCGCGCGTCGGGGTCGGCGGAGCGAATGCCGTGCGTGACGGTCTGCTGGATCGCCTCCAGCGTGCCGCCCCAGATCCAGGCGCCTGCCGCGAGAGCAGGGTAGCCGGGCCGCCCGCCGCCGCCCGCGCCGTGGCAGGGCTGGCAGTTGGTGGCGAAGACGGCGTGGCCGTCGACCAGGGCGACCTCCAGCAGGTGCGGATTGGCCTTGATGTCGGCAAAGGACAGGGCGCCGATCTGATCCATCGCGGTTTTGCGTTGTGCAACGATCTTTGCCACGTCAGCGTCCACCGCCGCGCGCTGCGAGTAGCCAAGCAGCCCGTGCCAGTATCCGGTTCCATAGGGGATCGACGGGTACAGAAGGAACTGACCGAACGCAAAGGCGATGCAGGCGAAGAAGACGTACAGCCACCACTTCGGCAGCGGCGTGTTCAGCTCCTTGATGCCGTCCCAGACATGACCCGTGGTCTCCGTGCCGGTGACGGAGTCTTTTTCGATCTTCGTTGGCACTATACGTCATCCTCGAACGGAATACGGCCCTGCTTTTCAAAGTCGGCCTTGCGACCAGGCCAGTAGGTTGAGACCACGACTGTCAGGAACACCAAGGTCATGATCACGACCGAATAATGTGCCAGCCATTGCAGAAAGATCAGCAGGGACATCATTGCTGCAGCCTTTCCGTGTTCGTATCGGCGAAGTTCACCAAGGTTCCCAGCATTTGCAGATAGGCGACCAACGCATCCATTTCGGTTGGCTCGTGGCCGTTGCCCACCACCAGATTGGCTTTCGGGTAGCGCGCCATCAGTTTCGAGCTGTCCGCGGAAGGATCGGCCTGCGCCACGAGATCGGCGCGCGCGTTGGCGATTTCCTCGTCGGTATAGGGCACGCCAACCTCACGCAGGCTGCGCATCCGTTCGGTGATGTCGTCGGTGTCCAGTTTGGTCTCGGCCAGGAAGGCGTAACGCGGCATAAGCGATTCCGGCACCAGCTCCTGCGGGTTCTTCAGGTGGGCGTAATGCCAGTCGTTGGAGTATTTGCCACCGACCCGCGCCAGATCGGGACCGATACGCTTGGATCCCCATTGGAACGGATGATCATACATACTCTCGGCCGCGATCGAGTAATGGCCGTAGCGTTCAACCTCATCGCGCAGCGCGCGGATCTGCTGACTGTGGCACAAATAGCAGCCCTCCCGCACGTAGATGTCGCGACCGCGCAGCTCGAGTGGCGTGTATGGGCGCATGCCCTCGACGTGTTCGACGGTTGTTTCGATCGTAAACAAAGGCACGATCTCCACGATCCCGCCGACGGCAACGGTCAGCAAAGTGCCCACCAGCAGCAGGATCGCGTTCTTCTCGAAGAACTCGTGACGGATCATCATCGTCCTACTCTCCAGCCACGGCGAGCGCGTCGGGGGCATAACCGGACCCGACAGCGACCCTCGGCAGTTCAGTCGTCGGGCTGTAGACGGTGCGTATCAGGTTGTAGACCATGATCAATCCTCCGATCATGAAGAATACCCCGCCCAGCGTGCGGACGACGTAGTAGGGATGGACGGCGATCACCGATTTAACAAACGAATACTGCAGGAAGCCGGTACTGATCGTAGGCGCGCCACATCAGGCCCTCGGTAATGCCGGCAACCCACATCGAAACGATATACAGAACGATGCCAAGGGTGGCGATCCAGTAGTGCCATGATGCCAGGCGGGTGGAATACAGCGCCTTGCGGTTCCAAAGGACGGGAACCAGGTAATAGACCGCGCCGAATACGATGAACGCAACCCAGCCCAGCACGCCGGAGTGGACATGGCCAATGGTCCAGTCGGTGTAGTGCGACAGCGCGTTGACCTGGCGCACCGACATTACCGGCCCCTCGAACGTCGACATGCCATAGAAGCCGACGGCGGTGACGGAGAAACGCAGGCCCGGATCGGTGCGCAGCTTATCCCAGGCGCCCGACAGGGTCATGATGCCGTTGATCATGCCGCCCCATGACGGCATCCACAGCATGACGGAGAATGCCATGCCCAGGGTCTGCGTCCAGTCGGGCAGGGCGGTCCAGTGCAGGTGGTGCGGGCCGGCCCAGATATACAGGAAAATCAGCGTCCAGAAGTGCACGATGGACAGCCGGTAGGAATAGACCGGGCGGTTTGCCGCCTTCGGAATGAAATAATACATCATTCCCAGGAAGCCCGCGGTCAGGAAGAAGCCCACCGCATTATGCCCGTACCACCACTGTACAAGCGCATCCTGCACGCCCGAAAACGCTGAGTAGCTTTTCGACGAGTAAACCGATATCGGCATCGCCAGGTTGTTGACGATGTGCAGAACCGCGATCGTGACGATGAACGCCAGATAGAACCAGTTCGCTACGTAGATATGCGGCTCCTCACGTTTCAGAAGAGTGCCGACGAAGACCAGCAGGTAGCAGACCCAGACGACTGTCAGCCAAAGGTCGATATGCCATTCAGGTTCGGCATATTCGCGGCTCTGGCTGTAGCCCATCACGTAGCTCAGCGCGGCCTGGACAATGAAGAACTGGTAGCCCCAGAAGATGAAGTTCGCCAGCGCCTCGCCACCCCAAAGCCGGGCGCGACAGGTTCGCTGCACGACGTAGAATGAGGTGCCAAGCAGCGCGGAGCCGCCAAAGGCGAATATGCCCGCCGATGTATGAACAGGGCGCAACCGGCCGAAGTTGATCCAGGATAGCCCCAGGTTGGCCGCCGGCCATGTCAGTTCGGTGGCGAGCCAGATACCAACCAAAAACGTAACGATAGCCCAGAACATCGACGCTATGATGAATTTCTTCACCACCGCGTCATTATACATTATCGGCTCTCGACCCAGGACGGCATCAGCCATGTGTATCTACCTTTTCCTTGGCACGCGCCGCATCCACTTTGTCGAAGTGACGCTTGATCAGGTTGAAATCAAACAGGACGGCGAAAATCACCAGACCCCAGCCAAACACGGACATTTCGCCGTCGGCAGCACCGGCGGCGAGGAACAAGCCAACGAAACCAAAGATGGCGATCCAGGCACCCACGAGGAAATCCCCCATCCCACTCTCCATTCGTACCTCTCCCGTTCCAGCGCCTCTCTGGTCTGGCGCCACGGCGTGGGCATTGATACAGATCAACGCATCGTGAATTCAACCGCCTACATGGGCCCGATGATGACAGACCTGCATTGGCTGGCCTCGATATGTTCAGCCGGTGTCACGATCCACGGCAGTCTTCTGGCGGGACTGTTCCTGGCTGGCGCTGCCGGCAGCGTCGTGCATTGCGCCCCGATGTGCGGCGTCTTTGTAATGGGCCAGGTATCCGATCGCATTGCCCGTCTGGATTCGTTGCGAATGTGCGAATCCGCGCGAATACGGAACGGAATGCTTTTTCCGTACCACCTCGGGCGCATCACGACCTATGCCGCGCTCGGCGCCGTCGCGGCGGGTTCAACCTCGGCGCTTCAGAGCGCGGGATGGTTCAACCCGGCCTCCGCCACTCTTTTGCTGCTTGCCGCCGTGCTGTTCCTCACCCACGCGCTCGGCCGGACCAGGGGCGGGTTCGGTCGGGCGCCAGCCTGGTGGGGCAGGACCGTGGGACGCGCGACACGCCGCATACCGCGCCGCACCTGGGTCGGCGAGGCCATGTTTGGGCTCGCCTTGGGCTTTTTGCCGTGCGGATTCCTCTACGCCGCGGTTGCCGCAGCGGCGGCAACCGGACGGCCGTGGATGGGGGCGGCAGCGATGATTTCGTTCGGAGCAGGAACAGCGCCGAGCCTGATGGTTGTCGGGATCGCGGGACAGGCGGCGGGTCGGCGGTGGGGTCGCATCGTGACAGCGGCAGCCCCCGCGGTGATGGCGTTGAACGCTGCTCTGCTGCTGGTGCTCGCCTGGCAGCGGATGACCTGAGCGCCGGGGACCCGGGATCACAGCACCCCTTGCACCCGTCCGCGCGGACGTGCATTGGTTCGCGGACAATCAGAACCGGGCGCGAGCGGCGTTTCGGGCTCTTTTGCTGACCAGTGACGGAGGAAACAACGGATGCGCCTCACGGTGCTGAAGGAACGTCGCGATGCCGAAACCCGCGTCGCCGCAACGCCGGAAACGGTGAAAAAGCTGATCGCCCTGGGCCTGACCGTGGCGGTCGAGGCCGGGGCAGGGACCACCGCCTCGATTTCCGACGCCGACTTCGCTGCCGCGGGCGCAGAGATCGCCGCCGACGCGAAGGCCGCCCTGGCGGACGCCGGAATCGTGTTCACCGTGCAAATGCCGGAAGCGGAACAACGGGCGCTCATCCCCAAAGGCGCGCTGCTCGTTTGCATCGCCGGCGCCTTCGCCGATCCGGATCTGGTACCCAGCCTGGCGGCCGCGGGCATCGACACCGCGGCGATGGAACTGCTGCCGCGCATCACCCGCGCGCAGTCCATGGACGTGCTGTCGAGCCAGGCGAACCTCGCCGGATACCGCTCGGTCATCGAGGCCGGAAACGTCTTCCAGCGCGGCTTTCCGATGATGATGACAGCCGCCGGCACCGTCCCGCCGGCCCGCGTGTTCGTCATCGGCGCCGGTGTCGCCGGACTGCAGGCGATCGCCACTGCCCGCCGCCTGGGCGCCATCGTGTCAGCCACCGACGTCCGCCCGGCCGCCAAGGAGGAAATCAAGTCCCTCGGTGCGACCTATGTCGGGGTCGAGGACGAGGAAACCGCCACCCAGACCGGCGCCTATGCGCGGGAAATGAGCGATGCGTTCCGCCAGAAACAGGCCGAACTGATGGCCGCGACGGTGGCAAAGAACGACATCGTCATCTGCACGGCGCTGGTCATGGGCCGCAAGGCGCCGACCATCGTCACTCAGGCAATGGTGGACAGCATGCGGTCCGGTAGCGTGATCGTCGACCTCGCGGCGGAAGCCGGCGGCAACTGCGAGGCCACCGAACCTGGAAAAGTCGTTGTCACCCCGAACGGCGTCACCGTGCTCGGCTATCGCAACTGGCCGGGCCGCATCACCGTCGCGTCGTCCGCCCTCTATTCGCGCAACCTGCTGACGTTCCTGACCACGTTCTGGGACAAGGATGCCAAGGCGCCGAAGCTGCCGGAAACAGACGACATCGTGAAAGGCGTCATGCTCACCCGTGGCGGCGCCATCGTTCACCCCAACTTCCTGCCCTCCCAGGCGGCGTAGCCCCGGCCTGAGCCTTCGGAGACCGAACCGATGAACCCGAACCAAGTTGCCGACGAGGCGCAGCGCCTCGCCGAACGCGCCGTTGAATTGGCCGATCACGCGCGAAATATCGCGATGGCCGCCTCAACGGTCGCGGCGCCCGAGGTCAACCCCTTCATCTTCCTCCTGGCCATTTTTCTGATGGCCTGCTTCGTCGGCTACTACGTGGTGTGGAATGTCACGCCGGCACTGCACTCGCCGCTGATGGCGGTGACCAACGCCATTTCGTCGGTGATCATCGTCGGCGCCATGCTGGCAACCGGCCTGGCGACCTCAGGCTGGGCAATGCTGTTCGGGTTCATCGCGGTCACGCTGGCCTCGGTGAACATCTTCGGCGGGTTCATGGTGACGCAGCGCATGCTGTCGATGTTCAAGAAAAAGCAATAAGGCCGCATCGATGTCCGCCAGTCTGACCTCTCTCGCCTACCTCGTCGCCGCGGTCCTTTTCGTTCTGGCGCTGCGCGGCCTGTCGTCCCCCGTCACGTCGCGGCAGGGCAACCGCTTCGGCATGATCGGCATGGGCATCGCCGTGCTGGCCACGCTGGCGCAACACGGGATGGCCGGCGGCTACATCCTGATCTTCCTGGGGATCGCCATCGGCGGCGCGGTCGGCGTCGTGGTGGCGCGGCGGATCCAGATGACCGCGTTGCCGCAACTGGTCGCCGCGTTCCACTCCCTGGTGGGTCTGGCGGCCGTGTTCGTTGCCGCCGCCGCTTTGAACGCACCGGAAGCGTTCCACATCGGCACCGTCGGCAATGTCCACATGCAAAGCCTCGTCGAGATGTCCCTCGGCCTGGCCATCGGCGCAATTACCTTCTCCGGCAGCTTGATTGCGTTCGCCAAGCTGCAGGCGCTGATGAAGGGAAATCCGATCACCTTTCCGGGCCAGCACTGGCTGAACCTGGGACTGGCGATCCTGCTGCTGATTTTGTTCCTGAGCTTTATCGTTTCGGGTGGCAATCAGCTTCTGTTCTGGGCGATCGCGCTGCTGTCCCTGGGCCTGGGCTTCCTGATCATCATCCCGATCGGCGGCGCGGACATGCCGGTGGTCGTATCGATGCTGAACAGCTACTCGGGCTGGGCAGCGGCGGGTATCGGCTTCACCATCCAGAACCTGGCGCTGATCATCACCGGCTCCCTGGTCGGCGCATCGGGCGCCATCCTCTCGTACATCATGTGCAAGGGCATGAACCGCAGCATCATCAACGTGCTGCTGGGCGGCTTCGGGTCCGACAGCGGTGCGGTGGCAGCGGGCGGCGGACCAGCCGGCGATCGCACGGTGAAGACCGGCAACGCCGACGATGCCGCGTTCATCATGAAGAACGCCTCGAAGGTGATCGTTGTCCCCGGCTACGGAATGGCCGTGGCTCAGGCCCAGCACGCGCTGCGGGAGATGGCCGATACGCTGAAGAAAGAAGGCGTCGAGGTGAAATACGCCATTCACCCCGTCGCCGGCCGCATGCCCGGCCACATGAACGTCCTGCTGGCCGAGGCCAACGTCCCCTATGACGAGGTCTTCGAACTGGAAGAAATCAACAATGAGTTCTCGACCGCCGACGTCGTCTACGTGATCGGCGCCAACGATGTGACCAACCCGGCGGCGAAGACAGATCCGTCGTCGGCCATCTACGGCATGCCAATCCTGGATGTGGAGAAGGCGGCGACGGTGCTGTTCGTCAAGCGCTCGATGGCATCAGGCTACGCCGGTGTCGACAACGAGTTGTTCTTCCGCCCGAACACGATGATGTTGTTCGGGGACGCCAAGAAGATGACCGAGGAAATCGTGCAGGCGCTGGGGCACTGAACAGGTGGTGAACAAGGGCCGTCCTCCACGGCCCGTTCACCGCGCAAGGTTGTGTCAGCTCTAGGCCAGGCCGATCACCAGACCAGCTCCCGGGGCCGTTGCTTGCCTGACGGGACGCAGCCTCTATACCTCTGGTCGATACGGAGGAATTGCCGCATGGCCAATCTGGTATTCGTGCTGAACGGTCCGAACCTGAACCTCCTGGGGAAACGCCAGCCCCATATCTACGGCCACGAGACCTTGGCCGATGTCGAGCGCGATTGCCGGACACTCGCCGCGGAACTGGGCCTGGAACTGCGTTTCCATCAGAGCAATCGCGAATACGAAATTATCGACTGGATCCACGAAGCCCGCGACGTCGCCGCCGGCATCGTCATCAATCCGGCCGCCTTCACCCATACCTCGGTCGCCGTGCTGGACGCGTTGAACACCTTCGATGCGCCAGTTATCGAAGTCCATATCTCGAACGTGCATAAGCGAGAGGAATTCCGCCATCGCTCGTTCGTGTCGCTGCGGGCCGATGGCGTCATCGCCGGCTGCGGCACGCAGGGTTATCTGTTCGGTCTGCACCGGATCGCCGCGCTGATCGCCGCGCCGGCGCCGAACGGGTAGCCGGCCGGCGCCTGCCATTCTGGCCTTCACCAACGGGGAGAAACACCATGCAAATCGGCTTCAACCTGCCGGTCAGCGGTCCGATGGCCGACGCCCGAGGTGATGGCGCGCACCGCCGAACTCGGCGAGGCCCTCGGCTTCGACTACCTGACCATGACCGACCACGTGGCGCTGCCGGACACCAGCGCGCCGGGCTACCCATACTCAACGACCGGCGAGTTCTACTCCCCCGATCCCGGACATCGGATGGAGCAACTGACAGCCACGGCATGGGTCGCGGCAAAGACCAGCAAGATCCGTCTTGTACTGGCGGTGATGGTCGTGCCGCACCGGCCCGCCGTCGTGACATCCAAGATGCTGGCGACGATCGATGTGCTGTCGGGCGGGCGCCTCGTCGTCGGCATCGGCGCCGGCTGGCTGAAGGTGGAAATCGACGCGGTCGCGACGACGCCGTTTGCCGAACGCGGCGCTGTCACCGACGAGTACATGGACGCGATGCGGGTCATCTGGACCCAGGAACATCCGGTCTTTCACGGCAAGTACGTGAACATCGACGGGCTGCTGACCGACCCCAAGCCGGTGCAGAAACCGTATCCGCCGATCTGGGTGGGTGGCGAAAGTGGACCGTCCATGCGCCGGGCCGCTCGGATCGGCGATGCGTGGTATCCGATAGGCAGTAACAACGCGCACCTGCTGGATACGCTGCCACGGCTACAGGCCGGCATTGCCCGCCTGCGCGAGATGACGAAGGCAGCCGGCCGGGACCCGAATGCCGTCGGCGTAACGTACCGGGTCAAGCGCCACGGACAGCCCGCCCCGGCCGCGACAGACGGCAATCGCAAGCTGTTCACCGGTTCGGTGGCGAACACCATCGAGGATATCGCCGCGGTCAAGGCGATCGGCGTCACCGCTCTGGATTTCGACTTCGAGGGACGTGATGCCGTGAAGTCAACGACCGATATGAAAAAATTCCGCGATGAGGTCTTGTCAAGACTATAAGCCTGCACAACTTGCGGGTGCATGACATTTGAGCCTGCAATCTCAGACCAAGCCCTCGCCGTCCATGGTTTCGGTTTCAACCTGCATTGCCAGGGAAAGCCGGCCGAGGCCGAACCGTATTACCGTCAGGCCCTGCGGCTTGAACCGGAGTTCAAGGAAGCCTGGATGAACCTCGGCCTCGTGGCCCTGACGCAGCGTGATTTCGACACGGCTGCGACGTGTCAGCGGGAGGCCCTTCGGCTTGACCCCGAAATGGCCGATGCCCACAACAACCTCGGCATGATCCACTACATGCAGGGTCACCTCGCCGAAGCCGAGAACTGCTTCCGCGCCGCTGTCCGGCTGCGGTCCGGACATCCGCACGCCACGTTGAACCTCGGATCGGTGCGCCAGCTCGGCGACCATGTGGACGAGGCGGAGGGATTGTTTCGCCGCGCGCTCGCATTGGGCGCCGATCCGGCGCGCGCGAAAAGCAACCTCGCCCTTTCGCTGATGGAGCAGGGCCGGCCCGCGGAAGCCGAGACATGCTGCCGGGAGGCTCTGGCACTCCGCCCAGACCACGCGGAGGCTCGGGCCAACCTGGCGCTGGCCCTGCTGATGATGGGACGGCTGGAGGAAGGCTGGCGCGAATACGAATCCCGGTGGGACGTCGAGGCGATGTCCTCGCCCTTGCCTCAACTGCCGGCGCCGCGCTGGGCGGGCCAGCCGCTGAACGGGGAGACGGTGCTGCTCTATGCCGAACAGGGTTTCGGCGACACGCTGCAGTTCTGCCGCTACGCGCCGATGGTCGCGGCCGCCGGTGGCCGCGTGATCCTGGTGGTGCCGAAGCCGCTGCATCGGCTTATGAAAACGCTGGATGGCGTGTCGGCATTGCTGTCGGATGATGAGGGACTGCTTCCTCCGTTCGACTATCACTGCCCGCTGCTCAGCCTGCCATTCGCCTTCGGCACGACGATGGAGACGATCCCGGCGTTCGGGGCGTACCTGAAGGCGGATCCGTCCGCGTGGGAGAAGCCTTTGGCGGGACTACCGGGCCTGAAGGTTGGACTGGCCTGGGCGGGAAAGTCGCGGACCGCCCAGCCTCACGCGGTCGCCATCGACAAGCGGCGTTCGATGCGGCTGACGGACATCGCGCCGTTGCTGACGGTCCCGGGTTGCAGTTTCGTGTCCCTGCAACTCGGACCGCCGGCGCGGCAGATGCGCCATCCGCCCGAGGGTGCGGTTCTGCATGATTTCAGCAACCGGATCGGCGACTGGGCGGACACCGCCAACCTGATTGCCGGGCTGGATCTGGTCATCGCGGTCGATACCGCCGTCGCGCATCTGGCCGGAGCGCTTGGCAAGCCGGTGTGGATGCTGAACCGGTTCGATTCTGTGCTGGCGCTGGTTCATGAAACGCGACGACACGCCCTGGTATCCGTCGATGCGGCAATTTCGGCAGACCAGACCGGGCGACTGGCCTGGAGTGACGGCTCGGGTGCAGGTCGCCCTTAAGGCGCTGGCAGATAGCTGCTCAGAACGTTCTCCAACAAATTGAGAGACTAGCGGCATGAAGCGCAGAGCGCGGTCCCGCCCATTCGCGGCGATCGCCGGCGCGGCCAGGGCAGCCGCTACTGCTACGCCGCCCCGCGGCACGCCGCGGCGTCCGGTGCCGGTGATGGCTGACTCCCCACTTTACCGATACAGTGTGCGAAAAGCCGCCTTGTTTCAAGCCACTCGCCTGACTGGATAGGACACGCCGTGCCAGCCCGACTGATGCAAACCACGGAAGGCAAACGCCTTTCTAACCGAGGCGCATGGCTGCGCTGGGGCCCGTATCTTGCGGAACGGGAATGGGGCACCGTCCGCGAGGACTACTCCGCTGACGGCGACGCCTGGAATTACATGCCGCACGACCACGCGCGCAGCCGGGCGTATCGGTGGGGGGAAGACGGGATCGCCGGGCTGACCGATGACCGGCTGCGCTGGTGCATCTCCCTCGCACTCTGGAACGGACGCGACGTGATCCTGAAGGAGCGGCTGTTCGGGCTGACCAACCAGCAGGGCAACCACGGCGAGGACGTCAAGGAACTTTACTACTACCAGGACAGCACGCCGACCCATTCGTACATGCGGATGCTGTACAAATACCCGCAGGCGGCTTTCCCCTACGACGAACTGATCGCGGAAAACGCGCGACGCGGACAGGATCTGCCCGAATACGAGCTGCTGGACACTGGCATCTTCGACCAGGACCGTTATTTTGACGTCACGGTGGAGTATGCCAAGGCCTCGCCGGAAGACATCCTGGTCCGCATCACCATCGACAACCGCGGGCCGGAGGCAGCCGACCTGCAAGTCCTGCCGACACTCTGGGCCCGCAACACCTGGGACTGGCGGCCGGGGATCCCGGTGCCCGAGGTTCACCTTGCGGATACCGGCGTCGCCGCCGTGCATAACCGCATGAGCGACCGCCGCCTTGACATCGATACCCAGGCTGACTGGCTGTTCTGCCGCAATGAAACCAACACGCGGCGCCTGTTCAACTCCGACTCGCCGGGACCGTTCAAGGACGGAATCAATGATTTCATCGTGGATGGAAAAGTCGCGGCCATCGACCGCCGCCGCGGCACCAAATGCGCCGCACAGGTCAAGCTGACGATCCCGGCCGGCGGGCAGCATGTGCTTCGGCTGCGCTGGCGCCCGGCGGAACTTACTGGCGATCCGTTCAGCGACCACGATACGATATTCGCCGATCGCCTCGCCGAAGCCAATGAATACTTCTCAGTCCTTCAACGCAACATCCCCGACCCCGACGCCCGCTCGGTTCAGCGCCAGGCAATCGCCGGGATGATGTGGTCCAAGCAGTTCTATCGTTTCGATGTGCGCCGCTGGCTCGAAGGTGATCCGCTGCAGCCCGCGCCGCCACCGGGCCGCGAGCACGTCCGCAACGCCGACTGGCGCCATCTGAACAACCGCGACATCATCTCGATGCCCGATACCTGGGAGTATCCCTGGTACGCCTCCTGGGACCTTGCCTTTCATGCCGTAACGATCGCCCTGGTCGATCCCGACTTCGCCAAGCAGCAACTGCTGCTGCTGACGCACGAATGGTACATGCACCCCGCCGGCGCGCTGCCCGCTTACGAGTGGGATTTCGGCGCCGTGAACCCGCCCGTCCATGCCTGGGCGGCGTGGCGCGTCTATCGCATGGACGCCACGATGAAAGGCAAGCCCGACTACGACTTCCTCGAACAGATCTTCCTCAAGCTGCTCATCAACTTCACCGGCTGGGTCAACCGCCAGGACGTCGAGGGCCGCAACGTCTTCCAGGGCGGCTTCCTCGGGCTGGACAATATCGAGGTGTTCGACCGCAGCCAGAAGCTGCCGGTCGCCGGACGGATCGACCAGTCCGACGGCACCTCGTGGATGGCGATGTACGCGCTGAACATGATGCGCATATCCCTCGAACTCGCCACCCGCGACCACGTCTATGAAACCACCGCGACGAAGTTCTTCGAACACTTCCTGGCCATCGCCGAGGTCATGACCCGCCAGAGCGGACGGCGCGGCCTTTGGGACGAAATCGACCAGTTCTACTTCAACGTCCTGCAGCGCCCCGACGGCACCGCGATCCCGCTGCGGCTGTTCTCCCTCGTCGGCCTGTTCCCACTCTTCGCCGTCGAGGTCCTGGAACCTGAATCCGTCGACCGCAACCCGGAATTCGCCGCTCGACTAGCGCTGGGTCCTGGCGCACCGTCCCGACCTCGCCGCGCTGGTGTCCCATTGGGACGAGGAAGGGCAGGGGTCCCGGCGCCTGTTGTCCCTGCTGCGCGGCAGCCGCATGAAGGCCCTGCTGCGCCGGATGCTTGATGAGGCAGCATTCCTCTCGCCCTACGGCGTCCGCAGCGTCTCCCGCGTGCACAAGGACAAACCATTCACCCTCGACCTGGACGGCCAGCATTTCAGCGTCGGCTACGTCCCCGGCGACAGCGCCAGCCGGGAGTTCGGCGGCAACTCCAACTGGCGGGGCCCCGTCTGGATGCCGGTGAACTTCATGTTCATCGAAGCCCTTTACGGTTTCCATCGGTACTATGGCGACGATTTCAGGGTGGAGTATCCAACCGGC
Organism: uncultured Pseudomonadota bacterium; assembly: GCA_963819005.1. Classification (GTDB taxonomy): domain Bacteria; phylum Pseudomonadota; class Alphaproteobacteria; order Acetobacterales; family Acetobacteraceae; genus Rhodopila. The sequence goes on along the minus strand of CAWFUL010000012.1, from coordinate 337,735 downwards.
TCCGGCACCACGCTCAGCCTCCGCGAGATCGCCGACGCCCTCTCCTCTCGGCTCACCCGCCTGTTCCTGCGCGGACCCGATGGCCGCCGTCCCGTCTACGGCAACTCGCCAAAGCAGCAGGACGATCCGCACTTTCGCGATCACGTGCTGTTCTATGAGTATTTCCACGGCGACAGTGGCCTCGGGCTGGGCGCCTCGCATCAGACCGGATGGACAGGCCTCGTCGCGCTGCTGCTGCATGGCCGCGAGGAGGAGGATCCCACCCGGATGGCGATGCCGGACGGGAACAACACGGCGCAATAATCCCGGAGGTCTGGCGCGGTTATTGCTGACTGCAACGCCACCGGGCACCGCGCCCGCTTGCGTTAGGAGAAAACCGCTTGAATCGTCGCCAACTTCTGCGCTCCGCCGCCGGGCTTGCCGTGGCCGGCGGCATCGGCCGCCCATCTATTGTGCGATCTGCCTCCGCCACCACGCTGAAATTCATCCCGTACGCTGATCTGGCGCTGCTCGACCCGCTGGTCAGCGCCTTCGTCACCCGCAACCACGTGATGATGGTGTTCGACACGCTGTTCGCGCTGGATGCCGCGGGCAACGCCCAATACCAGATGCTGGCCGGCCATACCGTCTCCCCCGACCAGAAGATCTGGACCCTGACCCTGCGCGACGGGCTGCTGTTCCACGACGGCACGCCGGTGCTGGGGCGCGACGTCGTGGCCAGCCTGAAGCGCTGGGGCGCCGCGGACGCATTCGGTCAGGCCGTCATGGCCGCCACCGACGACCTGTCCGCGCCCACTGACAAGACCGTGGTGTTCCGCCTCAACCGCCCGTTCCCGCTGCTGCCGCAGGCTCTGGCCAAGCCAACCAACCTGATGGCGGTGATCATGCCGGAGCGACTGGCGAACACCCCGTCCGGCAAGCGCATAACCGAAATGGTCGGCAGCGGACCCTTCCGCTTCCTGGCCAACGAGCGTGTCTCCGGCGCCCTCAACGCCTACGCGAAGTTCGAGAAATACGTCCCGCGCCAGGGCGTGGCCAGCTTCTGCGCCGGCCCGCAGGATCGTGAATTTCGACCGGGTCGAATGGATTACCACCCCCGATCCGTCCACCCAGGCCGCGGCCCTGCGCGCCGGAGAGGTCGACTGGGTCGAGCAGCCGGTGATGGACCTCGTGCCATCCCTGCGCAACGACCCGAACCTGAAGGTCGAAGTGGTCGAAACCACTGGCCTGATCGGCGTGCTGCGCTTCAACCATCTGTATCCGCCGTTCGACAATCCCGCGATCCGCCGCGCGGCACTGCGCGCCGTCAGCCAGAAGGAGTTCATGACCGCCGTCGCCGGTGAGGCCGGGCCGGACGTCATTAACGACCATGTCGGCTTCTTCGCACCCAGCTCGCGCTACGCCTCGACCGCCGGAATGGAGAATGTCAGTCCCAATCCCGACCTTGCCGCCCTGAAGAAAGAGGTCATGGCCGCCGGATATAACGGTGAAAAGGTGGTGTTCCTCGGGGCCGCCGACGTCCCCCGTATCACCGCCATCTGCGAGGTCGGCGCCGACGTACTGACCAAGATCGGCCTGAACGTCGATTACGTCTCGCTGGATTGGGGCACGGTCGTGCAGCGGATCTTCAGCAAGGCCCCGATCGCCGATGGCGGATGGAGCATCTTCGGCTCGATGTGGGGCGGGATGGACTGGGATAATCCCGCCGGGGACGCGGCCCTGCGCGGCAACGGCGCCAACGCCTGGTTCGGCTGGCCGAACAACCCGAAAATGGAGTCGATCCGCGATGCCTGGCTGCATGCCACGGACGACTCAGTGCAGAAGTCGCTCGCAGCCGACATGCAGCGGCAGGCGTATGTCGACGCCCCCTGCATGCCGTTGGGCCTGTATTACCAGCCCGTCGCCTACCGCAACGACCTGAAGGACATGACGAAGGGGCTGATCCTGTTCACCGGCGTGAAGCGGGCCTGACCCGGGTGCCTTGACCGGCCAAACCAGCGGCTTCACCTTCGGCGCCGGAACCCCCAAAGGCGGTTCACCACCCACCCGCCTCGGAGCCGTTGATGATCAGTGTCGAGGACGCCCGCGAACGCATCCTGTCCGCCCTCCGGCCGACAGCGCCCGAGGTCGTCGGGCTGTCCACGGCCTGGAACCGCGTGACCGCCGCGCCCGTCGTCGCCCGCCTGACACAGCCTCCATCCGATGTTTCGGCCATGGACGGCTACGCCCTGCGCGCCGTGGACGGCGGTCTGCACGCCAGCCTGACTGTGATCGGCGCCGCCCCCGCCGGCCATCCGTTCGACCGCCATGTCGGGCCGAACGAGGCCGTGCGCCTGTTCACCGGCAGCGTCGTGCCGGATGGCGCCGACGCGATCCTCCTGCAGGAGGATGCAACCCGCGACGGCGACACCGTGCGCGTGAACGAGGCCGTGGTCGCCGGCCGCCACATCCGCCGCGCCGGCCAGGATTTCAGCGCCGGTGACATGGTGATTCCCGCCAGCCGCCGCCTCACCGCCCGCGACATCGGCCTAGCCGCCGCCGCCAACCACCCGTGGCTGGTCGTCCATCGCCCACCGCGCGTCGCCATCCTTGCCACCGGCGACGAGATCGCGCTGCCGGGCGAACCGATCCCGCGCGGCGGTATCGTCAGCTCCAACTCCCACGCCCTCGCGGCCCTGGTCCGAGCGGCAGGGGGCGAGCCGATCGTGCTGCCGGTGGCCGCGGATGACCCGGAGACGATCTCCGCCGCGGCCGACCAGCTGCAGGGGATGGACATGCTGGTCACCACCGGCGGCGCCTCGGTCGGCGACCATGATCTGGTGATCGCCTCGTTGCAGGCACGCGGTATGGCGCTGGATTTCTGGCAGATCGCGATGCGGCCCGGCAAGCCGCTGCTGTTCGGTCAGCTTGGCGCGACGCCCGTGCTGGGGCTGCCGGGCAACCCCGTATCCGCCTTGGTCTGTGCCATCCTCTTCCTGCTGCCATCTCTTGCTCGGTTGTCCGGATTGCCGGCAGCCCCGCCGCCGGTCACGCGGGCCGTTCTCGGCGCCGCGGTAAAGGCCAACGATCGTCGCGCCGACCACCTGCGTGCCACCGTGTCCACTGTGATCGTCCGGCGAGTTGGTGGTGACCCCGTTCACGACCCAGGACTCGGCGATGCTGCGGCGCCTGGCGCAGGCTGATGCGCTGATTCTGCGCGCGCCACACGCCCCGGCGCTCCCCCAGGGCGCAACTGTCGAAGTGATCCGGCTCAATTCGCTGGGTTTGTGACGGGGCCGATATAAGAATATCGTCTTATTGACTGCGGAATTACCCTTTATCCACAGTTTCGCTTGACGACCGGACGGGAACCTACATAGAACAGTATGCGGTTGCCGGTTTGTTCCGGTCGATCATTCGATTTTGATAAGGGCTGCCCGATGTTGACTCGCAAGCAATACGAACTGCTGGTGTTCATTGATCGCCATTTGAAACAGACCGGCTTCTCCCCCAGCTTCGAGGAGATGAAGGAAGCCCTGGATCTGAAGTCGAAGTCGGGAATTCATCGTCTGGTCTCGGCCCTGGAAGAACGCGGCTACCTCGCCCGCCGCCACCATCGTGCCCGCGCGCTCGATGTCCTGCGGTTGCCCGACAACATGGTCGCGGCGCGGGAGGCCGCGGATACCGCGGAAACAGCCACAGCATCTGCACAAGGCTTTGCCCCGAACGTCATCCGCGGCGACTTCACCCAGCGCCTCGCGGGCGTGCGGGCGGCCAGTGACGCGGGCGCGATCCAGTTGCCACTTTATGGACGCATCGCCGCCGGCCTGCCGATCGAGGCCTTGCGCGACACCGAAAGCTTCATCGAGGTGCCGATGGCGATGCTCGGCAACGGCGAGCACTACGGTCTGGAAGTCGCCGGCGATTCGATGATCGAGGCCGGTATTCTCGACGGCGATCAGGTCATCATCCAGAAGGGCGACTCGGCGGAGAACGGGCAGATCGTCGTGGCTCTGGTCGACGATGCGGAAGTCACCCTGAAACGCCTGCGCCGGCGCGGCAATTCGATCGCGCTGGAACCCTGCAATGTGCGGCACGAGACGCGCATTTTCCCAGGCGACCGCGTGAAAGTGCAGGGCCGCATGGTCGCGCTGATGCGTAAGTATTGAACGCTGGTCGTTCGGGTCGTTGCAATGGCGCCAGCCTCTTCATGTCAGCACCGGTTCATGTCAGCATCAGGCTTGTCCTCATGGGCGCGAACGTTAGGAGCGGCAGGTTGTTGGCCATTTGCAGTAGCGGCGGGTTGTGGCCATCTGTCATGGTCGCCCTTGTGGCGGCCATCCACGACTTTAACGCGTTGAAACTTTGCGAGTCGTGGATGGCGGGCCGAGCCCGGCCATGACGTTGCGGGAACGAGCGGCCGCTCCGTTCCGCCTTAGGTTAGCACCCATAAGTTAGCCTATAGGGTCGATCCCGGCGAAGACGACATGGGCCGGAACAGGCGTATCGCCGAGTGTCCACTAAGTAGAATCCCGTAGGATAAAACCCAATATTCGGCTGTGGGGCCCGAGATTACAGGACATCCATCGACTTTCCGCTGACAGGAGTCCTCGATGTCCATGTCCCTGGCGTTCCCTGCCGATCACGGTGTTGCCGCGACACAGGCCTCCCTGCACCATCGCGCACCTCCGTCCTTTCCGGAAATTGGCGCCGGCGCGCAGGCCCTGCACTTCGCCGCGGATCAGGAAATCTACGCCGAGGGCGACGAAGCCACCACCTTCTACAAAGTCGTCAGCGGCGTGATACGGACCTGCAAGTTCCTCAGCGATGGCCGCAGGCAGATCGACGCATTCTACGCGGTGGGCGAAGTCTTCGGGTTCGAATCCGGTGCGGAGCATCGCCTGTCCGCCGAAGCGGTATCGGACTGTATCGTGGTTCCGTATCGCCGGCGCGGGTTCGACTCCATGGCCGGCCGGGACGATCGAGTCGTCGGCCAGTTGTTCTCCTACGTCATGAAGTGCCTGGAGCGGTCGCAGGATCACTCCCTGCTTCTGGGCCGTCGCAGCGCAGCGCAAAAAATGGCGGCCTTCCTGCTGGAGATGGCGGATCGCCGCCCAGGGCTGACCGTGATCGAACTGGCGATGACCCGCCAGGACATCGCCGACTACCTCGGCCTGACGATCGAGACCGTGTCCCGCACGCTCTCGCAGTTCGAGCGCGATGGCCTGATTGCGCTTACCAGCGCAAGGCGGGTGAGCCTGACCGACCTGCGGGGGCTGCGGCACCTCAATTCCTGATCGAGGCGATGTCTCAGGAAACAGCGCGTTCGTAACGCGAAAGGATGGGGAAATGGACAGGCCGGAACAAATCACGCTCGACCCGCCGGACGCCGGATCGCAACCCGCCCCGGCGCTGGCCGCGAAATACGACGCGCAGGTCCCGCGCTACACCAGCTATCCCACCGCACCGCATTTTCACGCGGGCATTGGCGACTCGCAGTACCGAACCTGGCTCGCCGCGATCGACCCGGCCCACCCGATCTCGCTCTATCTGCACATCCCCTTCTGCAGTCAGCTGTGCTGGTACTGCGGCTGCAACACCCGGGTCGTGAATTCGCAGAAGCCGGTGGGCAATTACGTCGACGCCCTGCTGACCGAGATCGCGCTGGTGGCAGGCGCAATCGGCCATCGCCTGAACGTCGAGGCCATCCATTTCGGCGGCGGAACACCCAACATTCTCGCCCCCGCCGACCTCGACCGGATCTTCGAGACGCTGCGCCAGTTCTTCGCATTTACGCCGAACGCCGAGATCGCGGCGGAGATCGATCCGCGCGAACTGACCCCGGCCTGGGTCGAAGCCGCGAAGCGCAATGGACTGAACCGCGCCAGTGTCGGCGTTCAGGACGTCGATCCGGCGGTGCAGGAGGCGATCAATCGCCAGCAGCCCTGGGCGGTAACCGCCGCGGCCGTGTCCATGCTGCGCCAGGCCGAAGTGCCGTCCGTCAATCTCGACCTGCTGTACGGCTTGCCGTACCAGACGGTGCAAACCGTCACGCACACCATGGAACAGATCCTGGCCGTCCAGCCGGACCGTATTGCCTTGTTCGGCTACGCCCACGTCCCCTGGATGAAGCCGGCGCAGAAACTGTTGCCGCGGGACGCACTGCCGGATTCGCCGGAGCGTCACGCGCAGCAAACGGCCGCCGCCAACCTCCTGCAACAGGCCGGCTATGTCCGGATTGGTCTCGACCACTTCGCCCGCGGCGACGATTCGCTCGCCCGCGCCGTCGCGTCCGGTGAGGTTCATCGCAATTTCCAGGGCTACACGACCGACGGCGCCGAGACGCTGCTGGGCTTCGGCGCCTCCGCCATCGGCCGGCTGCACGGCGGCTACGTGCAGAACCTGACCAGCGTCGTGGCATGGCGGACCGAACTCGGCCTGGACAGGCTGCCGGTCGCGCGCGGCATCGCTCTGTCGGAAGACGATCGCCTCCGCGGCGCCATCATCGAGCGGCTGATGTGCAGCTTCCGCGTGAACCTGGACGATTTCGTAAATCGCCCCGGCCTTCAGGGCGATCGGTTCGAGACGGAACTGACCCGGCTCGCGCCGTTCGTCGCCGACGGCCTGCTGACCCGCGACGGCGGCGTGCTTGCGGTCACCGAGGCAGGCCGCCCGTTCATCCGTTCGATGTGCGCGGTCTTCGACCGCTACCTCGATAGCTTGGCCGGACGCCACAGCCGAGGCGTCTGATAACCCGCCCCGTCGCGGGGCGCCGCACCCCCGGCGGAGCCGAGGTTCTTGCGGCCCGGTCGCCACCCGCATACCTTCGGTCCATCCGGGAAGGGGCGACGACAGGCATGGCAGGCGGCGGAAGAGTGGTTCTCGTCACAGGAGCCCAACAGGGCATCGGCCGGGCAATGGCGGTCAAATTTGCCGAGGCCGGCGCCGATGTCGCCATCAACTGGCTGGATGACCGGACGGCTGCCGAGGCCGTCGCCGCGGACGTCCGCGCGGCAGGCCGCGATGCTCTCCTGGTCCAGGCGGACATCGGCAAAATCAACGACATCCGGACCATGATCAATGAAACGGTCGAGTGGCACGACCGTCTCGACGTGCTGGTCAACAACGCCGGCGTATTCCCCCGGGTGCCGTTCCTGGAGATGACCGAGGCCGAATGGGATTTCGTCATCGGCGTAAACCTGAAGGGCACCGCGTTCTGCGCACAGGCGGCCGCCAAGGCGATGGTCGCGCGCAAGACCGCCGGCGCGATCATCAACCTGTCGTCCCGCTCCCTCAGCGGCGCGCCCCTCGGCGTGCACTATTCCGCCACCAAAGCCGGCGTGGTCGGCCTGACGCGGTCGATGGCATTGTCGCTCGCGCCCTACGGCATCAGGGTGAACGCGATCGCCCCAGGCCTGACCGACACCGCCCAACCGCGCTACGGCAGCACCGAGGACGAAATCCGCCACATGGCCGCGGCCATACCGCTCGGCCGCATGGCGACCCCGGAGGACATCGCGAAGCTGGGCGTTTTCCTCGGTTCCGACGACGCCAGCTACATCACCGGCCAGATCCACCACATCAACGGCGGCAGCTACATGGGTTGACCAGCCGGAGCGTGCCTCGCAATGACCCTCGCAGTCACCCTTCGTCGGGCAGGGACGGCGGACGCCCCGGCGATCCGGACCCTGACGAGGGAAGCCTACGCCAAATGGGTCGCCGTCGCCGGCCGAGAGCCGAAGCCGATGACGGCGGATTATACCGAAGCCCTACGGACGCATCGCATCGATCTGCTGCATGCCGGCGGTATCCTGGTAGGCCTGATCGAGATGATCCCCTCGCCGGACCATCTGCTGATCGAAAATGTCGCCGTGGCGCCCGCATCCCAGGGAAACGGTTTCGGCCGGCTTCTGCTGACCCACGCCGAGGAAGTCGCGGCAGCCCTCGGCTATAGCGTGATCCGGCTCTTCACCAACAAGCTGTTTAGCGAAAACATCCGCCTTTACAGCCGGTTCGGCTACCGGATCGACCGCGAGGAGATCCTGGGAACCAGGACCGCCGTACACATGAGCAAGCCAATTCAGCCTCGGCGATCGGCGGACCCATGATGCGGTGAACCGCCAGCACCCGCCCATGAAAAAGGGCGGGGAAAACCCCGCCCTTGAAAGATTGGGCAGCCGAGCCCGCTAGTTGTTGTTGCGGTTACCCAGAAGCTGCAGGAGCATCATAAACAGGTTGATGAAGTTTAGATACAAGCTTAACGCGTCATAGACGCTGCGCTTGCCCGCTCCATCAGGCCCTTCCGCATAAGCGAACTGGACGTAGCTGCTTTTGATGCGTTGCGTGTCATAGGCGGTGAGGCCCGTGAACACGACCACGCCGATGATGCTGACGGCGAACTGCAGGGCGCTGCTCTGCAGGAAGATGTTCACCAGACTCGCGATGATGATGCCGAACAGGCCCATCATCAGGAAGCTGCCCATCTTCGTCAGGTCGGACTTCGTCGTGTAACCATAGATGCTGGTCGCGGCGAACGTGCCGGCCGTGATGAAAAACACCCGGACGATTGATTCACTGGTGTAGACCAGGAAGATGTTCGTCAGGCTCGCACCCATCGCGGCACAGAACACCCAGAACAACGCCTGAGCAGCCGACGTGGACAGCTTGTTCACACCAAGTGACAAAACCAGCACAAAGGCCAGCGGCGCGAACATGGTGATCATCGCCAGCGCGGTCGGCTGATGCGTGTAGCCGAACGGCGTTTGCACCAACGGATAGAACGCGTTGATCAGACTGGTGTTGGCGATCGTAAACGCCACCAGGCCAGTCAGCAGCAGGCCGGACGCCATCCAGTTGTAGACCCGCAGCATATAAGCCCGAAGACCGGCGTCGAGTACCGGCGGCCGTCGTGGCGGCGGATGCCCTAGGATAGGCCCGGAAATCCGGACTAATAGCCATTGTTCCCTGTTCCTTTCGAGCAGAAGCCCGTGTTCACTATAGCTGGCTTTTGACCCTGCAAGAAGACCCCTTGTGGCGAGGCATCTGCCAGGGACACGAACCCAGCGTTCCAACAACTCCGTCAGCGGGGCCGGACGGAAACAAGATGGTCGCGCTACTCATTTCTCAGGAGTGGCGCCGGCCTGGCCCGCAGCGCAGCCGCTGTCCCAGCATAGCCGAACAACAGCATGATAACCAGGGCTCCCGCAAGCACGGAAATAAGCGTGAACGGCAGAAAAATCCAGTCCGTGTGCAAAATGTAATACGTCACGGCAAAGCTCGCCGCGGAACCGACAACCGCCGCGATCGACCCCGCAACAAGGCCGAGAAACCCGAACTCGCTCAGCCACGCGGCTCGGATCTGCCGCCGTGTGGCGCCGAGAGTCTTCAGGATCACCGCCTCTCGCACCCGCCGGCGCTGCCCGGCGGCAACCGCTCCCACCAGCACGAACGTCCCCGCCAGCAGCGTCAAAGCACCGGTCGCCGTCAGCGCCGCGGCGATCTGGTTCAGCAATCCCGACAACGTCGCCAGCACGTCCTCCACGCGGATGCCGGTCACGTTGGGCAGGGCGTCGGTGACGACACGCAGCAGCGCACCCTGATCGTCGTCGTCAACCCGCACGGTGGCGATATGCGTATGCGGCGCATGCGACAGCAGCCCCGGACTCGCCACCATGAAGAAGTTGATCGACAGCGTCTGCCACGCGATGTCGCGCAAGTTGGCGATCTTCAGGTCGATGTCACGGCCCAGCACATTCACCCGGATGACGTCACCGATCCCGACATGCCATCCCTTCGCCATCGCGGCATCGAACGAAACCTCGGGCGGCCCGTCATAGTCCGCGGGCCACCACTGGCCGGCGACGATATGCGTTCCCTTCGGCGGCGTCGCCGCATAGGTCAGCCCGCGGTCGCCACGCAGCGCCCAGGCCGTGTCCGGCGTGGTCACCACGTCCTGCACCGGCACGCCCTTCACCGCGACAATCCGCGCCCGCAGCGACGGCACCTGCTGCAGGTCATGCACGCCCGGCTGCGAGCGCACCAGAGATCTCAAACTTCCCCAACTGATCGTTCTGAATATCGATGAAAAAGAAGCTCGGCGCGTTGGTCGGCAACTGCTCCCGGATCTGATGCTGCATGTTGCCCTGGATCAGCGCAACCGCCGCCAGCGTCGACAGGCCAAGCCCGGCGGACAGCAGAAGCAGCGGTGTCGGCGCGCCCGGCCGGTGCAGGTTGCCGATGCCCAGCCGGACCGACGGCCAGGGCAGGGCAGGGGCCAGACGAGCCAGCCGCATGACCGCGATCCCGCCGCCCTGAAACAGCGCCAGCGTCAGGCCGGCGGCCACGCAAAAATACAGCGCGAACTTCCGGTCCGTCGCCGTGGCAACCGTCAGCGCAACCAGGGCGACAGCCACCGCCACGTTGATCGCGATCAGAGTCGGCGCCGGCCGCGTCCTCTCGGGCATCAGCGCATCGCGGAACAGCGCGCCACCAGGGATCCGCGCCGCGCGCCCGAGCGGCCAAAGCGCGAAGCACAGCGCAATCAGCAGTCCGAACGCCGCCGCCAGCAGCAGCGGGCCGGGATACACGCCCTGCACCGGAGGAACCGGCAGGATCCCGGCCAGGAAGGAGCCAGCCAGCAACGGCAGCGTCGCGCCGACCGCAAGGCCGATGACAATCCCGGCGACGGCAAGCCCCATCACCTGAATCAGGCATACCGCGAACACCAGCCCGGACGAGGCGCCGAGGCAGCGGATGGTTGCGATGGTCCGCGCCCGCGCGTCCAGCCACGCCCGGACCCCGTTCGCCACGCCGATCCCGCCAACCAGCAACGAGGTCAGCCCAACCAGCGTCAGAAACAGCGCGATCTGGTCGATGAATCGCGACACCCCAGGTGCTGCATCCGACGGGTCCCGGATCCGCCACCCCTGGTTCGGGAACGCCACCTGGATGGCATCGGGCAGGACGGCCGCATCGCGCATCGTCAGCCGCAGCGCATAACGGACCATCGCCCCCGGCGCCATCAGGCCAGTCTCCGGCAGGGCGGCCGCGGCAATCAGCACCCGGGGCCCCAGGATTGCCGCGGTCCCGGTCTGATCCGGCTCATGCGTCAGTGCGCCCGCCACACGGAACGACGCCGTCCCCAGCCGGACCATGTCTCCCACATGCACGCCAAGACGATCGAGCACGACCTGTTCAGCCAGCAGCCCGTAACTGCCGTCCCGCTTCGACAACGCGGCATCCAGACTCCCAGCCGGCTCGCCCGAAAACGCCACCGACCCGACCAGCGGGTACGCCGGATCAACCGCCTTCAATTCGACCAGTTGCCGCTCACCGTTCGGCGCCACCAGCATCGAACGCATCTGCGTCACCTCGGAGGTGACAGCCCCGCGCGCCCGAAGCCAGTTGCGCAAAGCATCCGGCAGCGGCTGGTTCCCGCTGTCGATCTCCAGATCGCCGCCCAGCAATGCCCGTCCATCCGCGGACAGTCCGGCATCAACCGCCGCCCGCAGGCTGCCCACCGCGGCGATGACCCCGACACCCAGCGCCAGGCACAGCAGCACGATCCACAGGCCGCGAACGCCCCCGCGCAGTTCCCGCCGTGCCAGGGTAAGCGCAAGCATCAGGCCACGAGGTCCACCTGACCGTCGGACAGATGAACCTGCCGGTCGCATCGCGCCGCCAGATCCCGGTCATGGGTGATCAGCAGCAGCGTCGCTCCGGTCCGCTGGCGCAGCGCGAACAGCAGGTCGATCACCACCTCGCCGGTCGCATGATCCAGGTTGCCGGTTGGCTCGTCGGCCAGCAGCAACGCCGGCTCCGGAGCGAAAGCTCGCGCAAGCGCAACCCGCTGTTGCTCGCCGCCCGACAACTGGCCCGGCAGGTGGGTCAGCCGGTGGCTCAGCCCGACCGCCCCGAGCGCGGCGCGCGCCCGCGCATGAGCATCCCGCACCCCCGCCAGCTCCAGCGGAATGGCGACATTCTCCAGCGCGGTCATTGTGGGAATCAGGTGAAACGCCTGGAAGACAATGCCGACCTGCTCGCGCCGCAGTTTCGCCAGGCTATCCTCGTTCAGGCCGGTGATCTCGCGCCCGTCCAGTTCGACGCTGCCCGACGTCGCCCGCTCCAGCCCCGCCAGCACCATCAGCAGGCTCGTCTTGCCCGATCCGGACGGCCCGACCAGCCCGACAGCCTCGCTCTTGCCGATGTCGAGATCGATACCACGCAATATATTGACCGGTCCGGCGGCGGACGGCACGGTCAACATGAGGCTTCTGATCCGCACCAGCGGCGGCAGCGCCCCAGGTGCTGTCGGACCCGAAGGCGGAGAGAGCGGGATGGAATCCATTGCCAACATATATTGGGGTATGGCCCGCGTCCGAAAGGCTTCTCGGGCAGTGAAGCTCGTTATGTCTTTGTTAATCTGCTGCGTCGTGATGGTCCGGACGGCGTCCGCCGCGCCGCTGCGGTTGCTGGTGTTGGGCAACTCGCTGTCGGCAGGCTATGGCGTCGCCCACGCCGACGGGTTCGAGTCGCAGCTTAAGGCGGCGCTGAAGGCGCACGGGTACGACGTCACGATCATCGACGGCGCCGTCTCCGGCGATACCAGCGCCGGCGGCCGCGCCAGGCTGGACTGGACACTGGGCGACGGCGCCGATGCCGCCATCGTGGAACTGGGGGCGAATGATGGCCTGCGCGGCGTGGACCCCAAGGACATGGAGGCGAACCTGACCGCCATCCTCGACACCCTGGCCGCGAAGCACATTCCGGTATTGCTGACCGGGATGTACGCGCCGCCGAACCTCGGCCCGGATTACCAGAAAGCTTTTCGCGCGGTGTTCGACAAACTGGGTCAGCGGCCGGGGGTGCTGTACGATCCGTTCTTCCTGGACGGCGTCGCAACGATCCCCGACCTCAATCAGGCGGACGGGATGCACCCGAACCCCACCGGCGTGAAACACATCGTTGCAAGACTGCTGCCGTTGGTGGAAAAGCTGCTTTCTGAGGCGAAACCGGCATGAGGTCCCGAACATGAGACTGTTCGTCGCGCTCGACCTGCCGTGGGATCTGCGGCAGTCGGTGGCGGCCCTCGCGGCAGGTGGCGGCATACCCGGCGCGCGTTGGGTCCCGCCGGAGAACTACCATCTGACCCTGCGCTTCATCGGCGAGACCCCGGGCCACCGCGCCGAGGAAATCGACATCGCGCTGTCAGCCCTGCGGGCCAGGGGCTTCTCCCTGACCCTGTCCGGCCTTGGCACCTTCGCCAAAGGCGGCCGCAGCACGGCACTTTGGGTCGGCGTCGAGCGTAACCCTCAATTGGACCATCTTCAAAACAAGATCGAGACTGCGCTGCAACGGATCGGCCTCGAACCGGAACGCCGCCGCTTCCAGCCCCACATTACCCTCGCTCGGCTCGACAACGTCGCCGAGTTCAAGCTCGTCTCCTACGTCCAGGCGCACAACTTGTTCCGCGCCGACCCCGTCCCGGTCGAACACTTCACACTCTTCAGTTCCCAGTTGGGCAAGGAGGCGTCCGTCTACACCGCCGAGGTGGAATACGCGCTGGCCTGACAGATGACCCGGCGCGATCCCTCGGCGCGTTCAGGCTTGGGCGGCCGACCGGCGTTGCGTCTCCATCTGCCGCATCGTTTCAATGGCAAACTCAAGCCGGTCGCGTTGCCGCTGTAACAGAACCCTGACATCACCCGCCGCATCCGGCCGTTTCAAGGCTTCGTGATAAGCTGAGACGTTTCTTTGTTCACCATCGATCAGCCCCGGCAGAACGCTTTCGCCCAGTCCATTGAACAAAGACCGTATGCTCATGATCGTGCGGTGAATGGTCGTCATGAAGGACCCGCTGTCAGAGGTGGCTTCACCACCCTTCGCGATCTCGGCCGCCAGTTCATCAGCATTTTTCGTATGAATCGCGATCATGTCGCGAAACAGGGTGGTCAGCCCGTTGCCCTCGGCATCGTTCAGCGCCTCCTCATATCCATTCCGCGCGTCGATCGCGTGGGTGTGCAGCGTGGTCAAAGACTCAAGAAGATGACTGGACATTTGCGACTCCCTTCTTGCCGGGATGTAGGGCGTCGCACCCGCCGCGACAGATCAGAATATCGTGGGCGCGCATCCAGCTTCGGGTTGCCCAGCCAGGTTTTACTCCTCCGCCTTCGCCGCCTCGGGCGCCACGAATGTACCGGTGCAGCCCGTCAGGTCGGCGCCATCCAACCGCACCTCCGACAGGTCCATATCGCCAAGCACCGCGTCCCGCAGCGACGCCTGCGACAGATCGGCGCCGGTCAGGTCAGCCTGCGTAAGCCGCGCCCGGTTCAACTGCGCCTGCGACAGGTTGGCGCGGCGCAGGCACGTCCCGACCAGCTTGGCATGCGACAGGTTGGTCGGAAAAACGTTGTGGCTGCGGATCGGCATGGCGCAGGCAAGCACATCGGTCATGTTCGCGCCGCTCAGAATCGCCCGCTCCAGCTTCGCGCCGCGAAGGTCCGCGCCGGACAGGTCCGCCAGCCGCGCATCCACCAGTGACAGATCCGCCATCGCCAGCAGCGCCCCCGACAATTTCGCCCCGCGGAGCACGGCACCGCGCAGCGCGGCCGCGCCAAGGTCAACGCCCTTCAGGTTGGTGTGCGCCAGATCCACGCCGGACAGGTCCGCCCGCGTGCCTTTCTGACCCCCGCTAGCCACCCATTCGGCTATGAAGCTGAATGATCACCGAAATATCCTGATCCAGCGGGCGGGCGACAGCGACATTGCGCATATCGGCACGGCTGAGGTCGACGTCATCGAGCGCGACCCCCAGCAGACTGACACCGTTCATCACGGCTGAGGCCATCTCAGCGTTGTCCAGCACCGTGCCATCCAGGATCGCACCCGTCATGTTCGCGCCGGTCAGGTCCGCGCCATGCAGATTGCAGCCGGTCAGATCGGCTTTCGCCAGATTGGCGTTCGTCAGGCTGCTGTGACTGAGGTCGGCATCGCGCAGGTCGGCCTGCTTCAGCACGGCGCCCGACATCTTGCCGCCGCGCATATTCGCACCTCGGGCCGAAGCGCCCTCCATCCCCGTGCCCTTGTCTTCGTGACTGTGCTGCAGATCCCCGCCGGTGGTCGCCATCAGCAGGCCCTCCCGCAGGTCGATGCGAGTCATGCGCGCACCCATCAGCTTGGCGTCCCGAAGCGTGGTGCCGCGCAGATCCGCGGAATCCAGCCTCGCGCGGGTCAGATCCGCGCCGGTCAGGTCTGCACCGAAAAGAGTGGCGCCCCGCAGGTCGGCTTGGCGAAGGTCGGCAAACCGCAGCTTCGCGCCAGTCAGATCGGCTTCCGCCAGGCAACAGCCGGCGAGCGACAGGCCAGACAGATCGGCATATTTCAGACTGGCGCGCCGGCCCCCCGGACTTCGCTGGTAGAAGGACCTATGGAGATCGAGCACACGCACAAGATCGGCCCCCGGGGGTCGAATTTCGCCGACGCTGGCTGTTCCTGGCATGTGTGTCCGACATCCGGTTCGCTGGAGTGCCGAACTGTGCCGGTTACGACCTTAACGGATGGTTAAAACAGCTGGCGATATCCTTGGCGTCACACGGCCTTCTTTCCCACATAAGGCATCTTCGCCATGCCAACACAGCCTGACAGGTCGGCGCCATCGATCCGAACCCGGGACAGGTCCATGTCGCCGAGCACCGCCTCCCGCAGCGACGCAAGGGACAGATTGGCGCCTGCCACATGAGCCCCTGACAGGTTCGCGCGAAGCAGTTGCGCCTGCGACAGATTCGCCCCAGCCAGAAACGCGCCGTTCAGGCGGGCATACGCCAGATTCGTGGGAAACACGTTGTGTCCGCGGATCGGCATCGGTTCGGCCTGCGCATCCGTCAGGTCAGCGCTCGTCAGATTGGCCCGCTCCATCCGTGCCCCGCGAAGGTCGGCACGCGACAACACCACCGCCCGCGCGTCCACCAACGACAGATCCGCCATCGCCAGCAGCGCGCCAGACAGGTTGGCCCTGCGAAGGATCGCGCCGCGCAGCACCGCAACACCCAGATCGACGCCACGCAGGTCGATGCCGGTCAGATCGACCCCGGTCAGGTCCGCCCGCGCGCCACGCTGCCCTTCGGTGGCGACCCATTCCCCATGGCGCTGGATGATTTTCGCGATGTCCATCGGCGGAGGCCGCGGCATCAACGCGTTGCGCATGTCCGCTCGGCTCAGGTCCACGTCATCGAGGGCGACCCCCAGCAGGCTCACGCCGTTCATCACCGCGAAGGACGTCTCCGCCTTGGCCAGGATGGTGGCGTCCATGATCGCCCCGGTCAGGTTGGCGCCCGTTAGGTCCGCGCCATGCAGATTGCACCCGGTCAGGTCGGCTTTCGCCAGATTGGCATTCGTCAGGCTGGTGTGGCTAAGGTCGGAATCCCGCAGGTCGGCCTGCATCAGAAGCGTGCGCGCCATTTTCGCATGGCGGATGATCGCGCCCCTGGCCGAGGCGCCCTCCATCATCGTGCCCCTGTCTTCATGGCTGTGGTAGAGGTCACCGCGGTCGGCGGCCATCAACCTGCCCTCCCGCAGATCGATACGGGTCATGTTGGCGCCGATCAATTTGGCGTCGCGCAATGTCGTCCCGCGCAGATCAGCGTGGTCCAGACGCGCCTGGGACAGATCCGCCCCAGTCAGGTCCGCGCCAAACAGGATGGCACCCCGCAGATCAGCATTCCGCAGGTCGCAGAACCGCAACTTCGCGCCCGTGAGATCAGCCTCCGCCAGACAGCGGCCGATCAGCGTCATGGACGACAGGTCGGCATACTTCAAGCTGGCGCGACGGCCGCCACGCATGCGCTGGTAAAACGCCTTGTGCCGCTCGAACACGCGCAGAAGCTCGGCTTCGTCGATCCGATTGCCGGTGGTGCTGCCAGTCTCCATCATCCGTGCCCGGCGTCTCGTGCGTTGCAACGCAGGACAGTGCCGAGCCTGGTGTTAAAGACCGATTAACGGCCTCTACAATCAACCAGGACGGACTACTTTATCGCCATCAGGCACGCGTAGTTTTGCGCTGAGGTCGGACTTTCGACATTACGTTCGTACTCCGCCAGCAACGACTCAGTCGCGAAGCCGGCATTACGCAGAAACTTCAGATGTGTGTCGGCTTCGAAACGGCCAGGCTCATAGTCCCATGCAGTCCCGGACGGCTTGATGAAATCGCCGTTCAAAAGAACACCGCCGCGTGGCAGGATGTCGTGGCACCTTGCATAGACATCCGCGACCGCCTGCTGGCTACCAAGATCGTGCAGCGCCCAGGTCGAAATGATCGCGGCGGGCTGCTTTCGATAATGCGAGTGGCCATCGCGGATTGGCCAGATCCGCCTTGGTCAGCGTCACCCGCGGCAGATAGTCACCAAGTGTCGTTCTCGCAACGTCGAAAAATACCTCGGAAAAATCCAGGCCTTCATAGGTTACCGTATCGTTTCGCTCCAGGATATGCCGAGCCATGTATCCTGGACCAAGTCCAAGTTCAACGACATGGTGGTTGGGTAAACCCGGTGCCGAAATGGTTTTCAGTATCAAATCGAAAAGAGCCAGCCGGGGCGGCGTTGGAACGAATCTGTCGGCCCATCCCTTAACGAACGCCGCATCATGAAACTCATGCCGGGCACCCACGAAGCCTGCCATAGCCACCTCCCAGCGCGCGTGCCCTGTGCGTCAGGGCATCGTTCCTTCTAATCGCGGCGAGGGCTGGCCCCAGGCTAACAGCTACGCCGTGCGGTCGCCCTTCGCCCCCAAGGCAGCCTGCGCCGCCGCCAACCGCGCGACCGGCACCCGGAACGGGCTGCACGAGACATAGTCCAGCCCAACCTGCTCGCAGAAGTTGATCGAGGCCGGGTCGCCGCCATGCTCGCCGCAAATCCCCAGCTTCAGCGCGTTCTTCGTGGCTCGTCCCTTGCCGGCGGCGATGCGAACCATCTCCCCAACACCCTCCAGGTCGATGGAGACGAACGGGTCCTTCGGCAAAATCCCAGTGTCCACATACAGCGGCAGGAACTTGCCGGCGTCATCGCGCGACAGGCCAAACACCGTCTGAGTCAGGTCGTTGGTGCCGAAGCTGAAGAAATCCGCGGATTCCGCGATCTTGTCCGCCAGAATCGCCGCCCGGGGCAGCTCGATCATCGTGCCGACGCTGTAATCGATGGTAGTGCCGCTCTCGGCGAACACCTGTGCGGCCACCTTGTCCACCTGCGCCCGCGTGATCTCCAACTCCTTCTTCATGCCTACCAGAGGAATCATGATCTCTGGGTGCGGCGCCTTGCCGGTCTCCTTGGCCACGGCGATCGCACCCTCAAAGATCGCCCGCGCCTGCATCTCGTAGATTTCCGGGAACGATATGCCCAGGCGGCATCCGCGATGTCCCAGCATCGGGTTCGCCTCCGCCAGTTCGGCAGCCCGCTTGCGGATCGTCTCGATATCCGTGCCCAGGCTGTCGGCGACTTCCTGCATCTCGGAGTCCGCGTGCGGCAGGAACTCATGAAGCGGGGGGTCCAGCAGGCGGATCGTCACCGGCAGCCCCGCCATGATGGTAAATAATTTCCGGAAGTCCTCGCGCTGGAACGGCAGCAGCCGGTTCAGGGCCGTGCGCCGGGCGGTTTCGGTGTTCGAGATAATCATCTGCCGCACCGCCAGGATGCGCTCCGGATCGAAGAACATGTGCTCCGTCCGGCACAGGCCGATGCCTTCCGCGCCGAATTTCCGAGCCGTCTCCGCATCCAGCGGAGTCTCCGCGTTGGCGCGAACGCCCATGCGGCGGCAGGAGTCCGCCCATTCCATCAGCGTGCCGAAGTCGCCGGACATCGCCGGCTCGATCATCGCCACCGACCCGATGAACACCTCGCCGGTGCCCCCATCCAGCGTAATCGTCTCTCCCGCTCGGATTTCCCGTCCGCCGGCGCCCAGCACCTGATTGTTGTAGTCAACGCTGATGCCGCCCGCGCCGGACACGCAAGGCCGCCCCATCCCGCGCGCCACCACCGCCGCGTGACTGGTCATCCCACCGCGAGTCGTCAGAATCCCCCTGGCCGCATGCATGCCGTGAATGTCTTCCGGGCTCGTCTCGATCCGCACCAGGATCACCGCCTCACCCTTCAGCGCTCGGCTTTCCGCCTCATCCGCGCTGAACACGACAATGCCGGACGCCGCCCCCGGGCTCGCCGGCAACCCCTTGCCCAGCAGCGTGCGAGGCGCCTTCGGGTCCAGCATCGGATGCAACAACTGATCCAGCGAGGACGGATTGACCCGCATCACCGCCTCGGACTGGTCGATCAGCCCCTCGCGCGCCATGTCCACCGCCATGCGCAGGGACGCCGCCGCCGTCCGCTTTCCGTTCCGGGTCTGCAGCATGTACAGCTTGTGCTGCTGCACCGTGAACTCGATGTCCTGCATATCCTTGTAGTGCTTCTCGAGCGTCTCCCGCACCGCCATCAACTCGGCATAAGCCTTCGGCATGGCCGTCTCCAGCGGCACCTCACCCGGCTTGGCCACCGAGGCGGACAGCGGCTGCGGCGTGCGGATGCCCGCGACAACGTCCTCACCCTGCGCGTTCACCAGGTACTCGCCGTAAAACATGTTCTCGCCGGTGGACGGGTCACGGGTGAAGCACACGCCGGTGGCGCAGTCGTTGCCCATGTTGCCAAAGACCATCGCCTGCACATTGACGGCGGTGCCCCATGCGGCCGGGATGTCGTGCAGCCGCCGATAGGTGATCGCGCGAGGGTTCATCCACGACCCGAACACCGCATTGATCGCACCCCATAGCTGCTCATGCGGGTCCAACGGGAACGGCTTGTCCGTCTCCTCATGCACCAGCGCCTTGTATTCATCGACCACCTGCCGCCAGTGGTCCGCCGTCAGCGCCGTATCCTCGATGACCCCGGCGTTCAGCTTGGCGTGCTCGATGATCTCCTCGAACCGGTGATGATCGACACCCAGCACCACCGACCCATACATCTGGATAAACCGCCGGTATGAATCCCAGGCAAACCGGGGATCGTTCGCCGCCGCCGACAGCCCCTCAACCGTCTCGTCGTTCAGCCCCAGGTTCAGCACCGTGTCCATCATGCCCGGCATCGACACGCGCGCGCCCGAGCGGACCGACACCAGCAACGGATGCGTCTTATCGCCGAAATTCAAACCAACCGCCTTTTCAACGGCCTTCAGCGCGTCGTCGACCTGCTCCTTCAACTCCGGCGGGTAATTCTTGTCGTTGTCGTAGAAGGCCGTACACACATCCGCCGTGATCGTGAAGCCAGGCGGAACCGGCAGGCCGATCGAGGCCATCTCCGCAAGGTTGGCGCCCTTGCCGCCGAGCAAATCACGCATGTCCGCGCGGCCTTCGTTATGACCGGCGCCGAACCTGTAAACCCACTTGGTCATGCGGTCCTCATCTAGCCTTCGATACGAGAGAAGTCTGCGATCTGGTCCATGATAGACCGAACCTGGTTGAGAAGGCGCAAACGATTGCGACGCAGCCCAGAGTCCGCGTCGTTAACCGTCACTTTTTCGAAGAATGCGTCAAGCGGCGCGCGAAGGCGAGCGGTCAACGACATCGCTTCGCGATAATTTTCGCACCGCAGCAAACCCGGGACGTCCCGCATCGGCAGCAGCGCCTCGGCCAGCGCCGCCTCGGCGGGTTCCGCCAGCAAGGCCGGATCAGGCGGCCCGTCATGCGGCCCATCCTTGCGGTCTTCGATGCGCAGGATATTGGCAGCACGGCGATAGGCCGTCAGCAGGTTCGCGCCGTCCGCCGTCGTCAGCAGCGAGGTCACCGCGTCAGTGCGCGCCAGCAGGGCAACGATGTCATCGTCCGGATCGAGCGCCTTGGCGGCGAAAACCGCATTCAGCACATCATAGCGAGCGCCGTCCGCCCGAAGCTGCACCGTCAGCCGCTCAATCACAAAGGCAAACACCGTCTGGGCCGTCTCAGCATCGCCCGCCGCCTCAAGCAACGGACGCAGCCGAAGCCGCAACCCATTCTCCCGGATGATCCGGATCACCCCAAGCCCAGCCCGCCGCAGCGCGTACGGGTCCCCGGACCCGCTGGGTTTTTCGCCAATCGCGAAGAACCCGCACAACTGATCCAGCTTGTCCGCCAGCGCGACAGCTATCGACACCGGCGCGGACGGCGCCGCCTCCCCAGGGCCACGCGGCGCATAGTGATCGCGGACAGCATCGGCCACCGCCGCAGCCTCGCCATCGTGCAGTGCGTAATATCGTCCCATAACCCCTTGAAGTTCCGGAAATTCTCCCACCATCCCGCTAACGAGGTCGGCCTTCGCCAGCGCCGCCGCCCGCTCCGCCTGCGCGGCATCGCCGCCCACCAGCGGCGCGATATGACCAGCCAGCCGGACCAGCCGCCGCACCCGCTCACCCTGCGTGCCAAGCTTCGCCTGGAACGTCACCTTGTCCAGCGCCGGCAGCCGGCTTTCCAGACGGACCTTGCGATCCAGGTCCCAGAAGTGCCGGGCATCCGCGAACCGCGCCCGCAGGACCCGTTCGTTGCCGGCGATGATCGCCGCGCCGTCATCCTCCGCCTGGATATTGGCAACGAAGGCAAACCACGGGGCCGCCGCGCCATCCGCCGAACGCAGCGCGAAATAACGCTGGTTCACCCGCATCGAGACCTGCATGACCTCCGCCGGCAAATCCATATGCTCGTCGGCAATGCGCCCCAGATGCGGCACCGGCCATTCCACCAGCCCGGCGACTTCGTCCAGCAGTCCCGGATCATCCACGACCGTCAGCGACCTCTCCGCCGCAAGGCCGGCAATCCGCTCCGAAATGATCCGCTTGCGCTGATCCACACTGACCACCACCCGGTGCGCCAGCAATTTGTCCCGCCAGTCCGCCGCCCCGGAGACAGGAAACGGGCCCGGAGCATGAAACCGGTGCCCTTCGGTCAAATCGCCCGATGCCAACCCGTGCCCATCATCGGCGCCGTCACGCAGATCGAACGGCACCACCGACCCATCCAGCAGGCAGGTGATCCGGCGCAACGGCCGCACCCAGACAAACGCGCTGCTGCCTCCCCAGCGCATGGACTTCGGCCACGGAAATCGGCGCAGCAGCCCGGGCATCGCTCCGGCGATCAACCTTGCGGCGGACACCGCCTCCGCGCGCTTCTCCAGCACCCAGTAGTCACCCTCCTGCCGCAACTGCTCGCGGCCGGCATTGTGCTTGCGCAGGAATCCGGTCAGCGCCTGCTCCGGCGCATTCGCCCGAGGCCCCCGTTCCAAACTGCTGGCAGCCGCCACCTCGCCAGCCACGTCCGCGCGCAAGGCAATCCGCCGAGGTCCATACCACGTCTCGACATTCGCCGGCCCGATGGCCGCCAGCGTGCCCGTCACGCCGCGCTCAAGCTCTGCCGCCGCCCCGCGCTGCATGCGGGCGGGGATCTCCTCGCTGAACAGTTCGATAAAGAGTTCGGCCATTCAGGTGTCAGTCTTTCAGCGCTGGCTCGATGTCGGTTTGGGGGAAATCGTTCCCCTTGAACAGCAGCGGCTCACCCGTCAGCTTTGCCAGCGCATACGCGAAGCAGTCGCCATAGTTCAATTTTGCCGGGTGGTTGCCGCGACCGTAATCGCCATGAGCCCCGCGGCAGCGATAAGCGGCCTCGACCGTGACGGGCATCAGTTCAATGCCCAGTTCCTGAACCAGGTCCTCAAACCGCGCCTTGGCGCGGGGGTTTTTGCGGGAATCCACGACCAGAGCCGCTTCGACCCAGTTCGCGGTGGACATCCGCAAAACTGGTGCATCGACCAGGGCCTCGGCAAACGCCGGTTCCTCCGGTTCGTTGAAGATCACGGCGAGAAGGGCTGAACTATCCACGATCATCGCGGCAGGCCCGTTTCGTCGTCATACAGCCAGCTGTGATCGGAGCCTGGAATGTCGTCCCCCATGGCGGCGCGAATGTCAGCGGTGATCGCGCGAAGACGGCGCAGACGGTCATCCCGGTTGCGAGCCTGCCGTTGGCGCTCCAGCCGTTCGCGCAACGCTTCCGTAACGGCCGTCGTCAGGCTTTCACCTGTGAGTTCCGCGAGTTGCGAGGCGAGGCGATAGGCGTCTCCACTCTTGATGTTCAGTTGGGCACCCATCACCGCATCCTGGTAGAATAAAGCTGCACTACGGTAGAAATGGGTATCCCGATCGTGGTTGTCATCAGGCATCTTATGCCGTCACCGAGCGGTCACGCCACTTCCCCGGCCACCCACGCCTCGCAGCACCCCTTCGCCAGCGTCCGAACCCGTCCGATATAGCTCGCCCGTTCCGTCACGCTGATCACCCCGCGCGCGTCCAGCAGATTGAACAAATGGCTGGCCTTGATGCACTGGTCATAGGCGGGCAGCGCCAGTTGACGCGTCAGCAACGCCCCGCACTCGGCTTCGGCGTCGGCAAAATGCCGCGACAGCACCTCGGTGTCCGCATACTCGAAATTGTAAGCGCTGTATTCCCGTTCCGCGCGCAGGAACACATCACCATAGCTGACGCCGGCGCCGTTGAAATCGATTTCGAAAATGTTCTCCTTGTCCTGAACATACATCGCCAGGCGCTCCAGCCCATAGGTCATCTCGAAGCTGGGGAACGTGACCGGGATGCCGCCGACCTGCTGGAAATAGGTGAACTGGCCCACCTCCATGCCGTCGCACCACACCTCCCAACCCAGCCCCCACGCGCCCAGCGTGGGGCTTTCCCAGTCGTCCTCGACGAAGCGGAAATCGTGACGCAGCGGATCCAACCCGATCTCCCGGTAGGAGGCCAGCAGCAGGTCCTGCGCGTCCTCCGGGCTGGGCTTCATGATCACCTGGTACTGATAGTAATGCTGCAGCCGGTTCGGGTTCTCTCCATACCGGCCATCTGTCGGCCGCCGGCAGGGCTGCACGTACGCCGCCCGCCACGGCTTCGAACCCAAAGCGCGCAGCGTCGTCGCCGGATGAAAGGTGCCGGCGCCCATCTCCACATCATACGGCTGCAGAATCACGCATCCTTGCCGCGCCCAGAATTGGTGCAGCCGAAGGATCAGCTCCTGGAAACTCCGCGCGGTCTCGGTCATCGGCATCCTGATATCAGCCAGTCGGAAAGTGACGTCATTAAGCACCGCCACCCCCCTTCGACAAGCGATCGCCGGAGCGACCCGTCAACGCCCCCAATCGCCGGTTCGGCGGTATCGGATCACCGCGAATTTTTCGCCACGCGGGTGATCTGTTCCAGATTTGCCGCCATATCGCGGTCTATGAAAATCTCCACCCGCACATTCGTCTCCTCCGGCCTGCTGATCGCCGGTCTCTCCATGCTGACGGCCTGTGCCTCCAGCGGAGAGCCGCTGACGCTCGCACCGCGGGTCGATCCCGATCGCTATGCCGGCCGCTGGTACATCATCGCCAACATCCCGTACTTCGCCGAAAAGGGGAACGTCGGCAGCTATTTCGACGTCAGCTTCCAGCCCGGCGGAAAGCTGACCGACGTCTACACCGGCCGCAGCCATACCTTCGACGCCCCGCCGAAATCCTACACAATGAGCGGCTACATCGTGCCGGACACCAACAACGCCCGTTGGCGGGAAAGCCCGTTCTGGCCGCTCTATCTGTCCTACCTGATTCTCTACGTCGATCCGGACTACCAATACGCCTTGGTCGGCTATCCCGGCCGCGGCTATGGCTGGGTGCTGGCTCGCAAGCCGGAAATCGATGAATCAGTGTACCAATCCCTGCTGAACCGCTTCAAGGACCAGGGGTACGACACAACTCTGTTCCGCCGCGTACCGCAAACCCCAGCCCAGATCGGTAATCCCGGCTTCCAATAACCGCCATAGTCAGTATGTCTCTGCGCCAACGATTGGTCCGCGACTCGGTCGCCGGCCAATTCGGCTAATGCAATTGGAACCAGAGGCGTAGATCTATGACTGAACACCGTCCCGCCCCGCGGCACAGGCCAAGGGCCGTCGCACCACGTCATCTGGCGTGGCTCGCCATCCTCATGACAGCGGGGTTCTTGCAGTCCTGCGCCGAGGCTCCACAGGCACTTAGATCCACGCGCCGGATCTTCGCGATCGATGTCTCCGGCCAGGCGAAACTGTGCCAGGCGCCCAAGCTTACGCCTGCGGACGGCCAGACAACCGAGGCTGCGATCGGCCTGGGCAACGATGGCGGCTGGTGCGGGATAACCGTTCAGATGGCCGGGAACAAGCCATACGCGGCCGGGCTGCTTCCAACCCGCCCCGCACATGGCAATGTCCTGATTCATGAGGTCGGCGACTTTACCCGGATCGACTACACGCCGGACCGTGGCTTTGCAGGCAACGACAGCTTTGTCGTCAAGCTGATACCAGGCGGCGCTTCCATCCACGTGACCGTCTCGGTCGCCGCACCGGGGTCGGCACCCAAGGCCTAGCCTGGACTCTGGCGCCGCAGCGCTCCGCCGCGGCGCCCCTCAGGCCTGCTGCAATCCGGCCCGCCCGCGCAGGCAGCCCGCTACTTATGCTTCTTCTTGCTGCTGGCTACCTTCGTGCTGTGGCCCTCCGCCGCCATCGGCGTGCAGATCTCAACCGAAGCAGGCACCAGTTCCTTGCCAGCCGCGAACTCAGGCAGATCCGACGGAGCGGGCAGCGCCAGCACCTCATTGAAGATCAACCCGTTGCGGGAGCAGAAGTCGCCGCCCATGTCGCTGCCCTGCCGGGACATCGCGTTCGCCAGTTCGGTCACGAAGTGGTCGTGCTCGGTCTGCGCCGAACGACCGTAGTGACGGCTGAAGTAAGCGCTGATCGCCCGCTCATTGGCCTGAAGATCGGGCTGATAGCGCCGGATGAACGCATTGTACTGCACATCATCGTTGCAGCCCGTGGCCAGGACCATGAGTTCGCTGCGCAGCGCCTGTATCTCGAAGGCGGTTTGGTCGGCTGTTGACGAGCATTGCTGTACTGCCAGCACAGGCTGTGCGGACAGCAGGGAAATGGCCGAGACGACTCCCAGCAGACGACGCATACGATTCTCTCCTCCAGATGAACGCTGCCGGCTGGATAGCGCGGGTTTCGCCGCGCCGCTACAGGCATTTCATGCTGGTTATCCTGCCGGTGCATGACGGCCGTTGGCTGCCCGTACAGGACATCGGGCGGCAAACGTGCTTCCGCGATGGATCCGTTGACATGACCCGTCACACCCATCGACCTGACTGGAGCTGCGCGATAGCGCCGGCGGGGCAGGGGGAGGTAGCGGCGGCGGAGGTTTGTCGGCGGGCTTCTCGCGCTTGCGTGACCGTACCACCTCATCCAGATGCGTCCCACCGCGCTGACGACGCGGACGGACCATGCTAAGGCGCCGGGATGACAACCGGCGAGCGTTTTGCCCTGGGCAGCACCGTGGCCGGCTGCCTGGTGCTTGGATTGAAGGGTTCCGCCTGGTGGATCACCGGCAGCGCCGCGCTCTATTCCGACGCGCTGGAGTCAACGGTGAACGTCGCGGCCAGCCTGATCGCCTGGGCTGCGCTGCGCTTCGCCGCCCGCCCGGCCGATGCAAACCATCCCTATGGTCACGACAAGGCTGAATTCTTCTCCGCCGTGATCGAGGGCGCGCTGATCGTCGTCGCCGCCATGCTGATCTTCGCCGAGGCGTGGCGGGCCTGGTGGAACCCCACCATTCTCGCGCTGCCGGCATTCGGCATCGCCTTGAATGCCTTGGCAACGCTGATCAACGCGGGTTGGTCGGTTGTGCTGATCCGCGTCGGCCGCCGGCTGCGGTCGCCGGCCCTGGTTGCCGATGGACGCCATCTGCTGGCCGACGTGGTCACCTCGGTCGGCATCGCGATTGGCGTCGGACTGACCGTACTCACCGGAATGCTTGTCCTCGACCCCTGCCTCGCCGCCGCAACCGGGGTCTACGTCCTGTGGTCCGGCATGGCGATGATATCGACATCCGTCGCCGGACTGATGGATGCCGCGCCCGAAGCCGAGGTTGTCGAACGGATCAAGGCCTTGGTATCCCACAGCGCATCCGGCGCGATCGAGGCCCACGACTTCCGCAGTCGCCATGCCGGACGCCTGATGTTCCTGGAGTTCCACCTCGTCGTGCCAGGAGAGATGACGGTCGCGGCGGCGCATCGGATCTGCGATCGTATCGAGGATGTCCTTAAGGCCGACATGGGACACCTGATGGTGACCATCCACGTCGAGCCGGAGGAGAAGGCCAAGCACGACGGCGTGAGGGTAATGTGATGGCCCGCCGCGTCAGGCCGGCCGTGATGCCCGCTATCCTGATGCCCGGTATCATGATGCCCGCTACCCTGATGACTGGCATCCTGATGACTGGTATCCTGTGAGTGGTATCGTCGCTGTCCCGTTTCGCCCAGCCCCACCTCGTCCCGCTTTCCGCCCGGCAAATATCAATCGACCGCCGAATACCGGCAAATTGTTTCTCGCCTGGGTTGTGTATCCGCTTCTTGACACTCATACCCACACTGCTTAGAACGCCCGTCTTCCGCCGCTCGGGCCAGGATTTCCGCGATCGGTCCGGCGGTTTCAGAATATTACATCGACCGAAGGACTCATGGCCAATACCACCTCCGCGCGCAAGCGCATCCGTCAGACCACAACCCGCACTGCTCGCAACCAGGCCCGCAAATCCCGCATGCGAACGTTCGTGAAAAAGGTCGAAACCGCAATCGCCGGGGGCGACCGTGCTGCCGCGCAGGAGGCGTTTCGTCTGGCGCAACCGGAAATGCAGCGCGCATCTGGCAAGGGCGTCATCCACGCCAACACCGTCTCTCGGAAGCTGTCCCGCCTGACCGCCCGGATCAAGGCGTTGCCGGCCACCTGAATGTCATAATCCGGTCGGCCGGCAGGTTGACCGGATCACGACGCTGGTGCATGCTCGCGTCATTGCGTACGTAGTTCAGTTCCTGCAATTTACTTGCTGGTTCGCACTATATTTGTACTTCCCAAATATCAGGTACCTGTATCGTTCCGTGAGGGATGCGCTCCCTCGCGGTCATTTCTCGTGGCACATTGGTAATGTTATTGCGTTTGTGTGGATCCGCTTCTGCATTCCGCAATTTCTCCATTGCCTCTTTTTAAATTCCTGACATACTCTGCTTCTGTCAGCCGAATTTATCAATCAGTCCTGAAAACAGTCCCTCCGGGGGCGGGGTGATCTGCGTTCGCGCTGACCAAGCCTGGGAAAACCGGCGGATCACACCGTCGGGACGGCGGGATGCGACTTGGATGGGCCGACTTACATGCGGGGGGTGCTGGGATGACCACGTCTGAGCCGGGGATCGTGGAACTGCCTGACATCGCGCTCCAGTGGGCCCGCATCAGGGCCCGCCTGCAGACCGAGTTTGGCGATGCGGAATATCGTACATGGTTGCGCCAGTTGGCCCTCGCGGGCATCGACGGCGATGAGGTCACCATTACATTGCCGACCCGGTTCCTACGCGATTGGGTGGCAGGTCGTTACGGCGACCGGATCAACGCGCTTTGGCAGAGCGAAAATCCCACGATACGCCGCGTGGATATCCGGGTCAGCGCTACAGCCGCGTCCGTTGCAGCCCTCGCGGAAAGCCTGACCGTGGGTCGCCCCGCGCCACAGCCGCCGGAACGGGTCATGGCGATGGCGGATGGCGTATGCTCTCCGCCGCTGTCCGTCGCCGCGGGCGCCCCCCGGGCTTCCGCCGCCGTTGCCTCTCAGGAGGACCGCATCGATCCGCGACCGGAAATGGCCGCCGCACTCGATCCCCGCTTCACGTTTGAGGGCTTCGTCGTCGGCAAGCCGAACGAATTCGCCTACGCCTGCGCCAGGCGCGTAGCCGAACGCCCGTCCAGCCCAGGGTTCAACCCACTCTTTCTGTATGGCGGCGTCGGGTTAGGCAAAACCCATCTGATGCACGCCATTGCATGGGAACTGACCGAGCGGGCAACCAGTCCGGTATCTGTTGCATACATGTCCGCGGAAAAGTTCATGTATCGCTTCATTGCTGCTATCCGTAGCCAATCCACGATGGAATTTAAGGAACACCTGCGCAACGTCGACGTGCTGATGATCGACGACCTGCAGTTCCTGATTGGAAAAGATAACACGCAGGAAGAATTCTTTCATACCTTCAACTACCTGGTCGAGGCCGGCAAGCAAATCGTTGTCTCAGCGGATAAATCGCCCTCCGATCTCAGCGGGCTGGAGCACCGTTTGCGCACCCGCCTGGGCTGCGGGATGGTTGCCGATCTCCACACCACTACCTATGAATTGCGCATCTCCATCCTGGACGCGAAAGCCGCGCGCGCCGGCGTCGCGGTGCCGGTCAAGGTCCTGGAGTTCCTGGCACACAAAATCACATCCAATGTACGCGAACTGGAAGGTGCCCTGAACCGCCTCGTTGCCCATGCAAACTTGTTCGCAAGACCTGTCACACTCGAAACAACGCACGAGGTTCTCCACGATATCCTGAAGGCACACGACCGGCGTGTAACGATTGAAGAAATTCAGAAGAAAGTTGCAGAACATTATAGCATAAGACTAACCGATATGTCCTCGGCAAGACGCGCCCGGGCGGTGGCTCGGCCGAGGCAGGTGGCGATGTTCCTGGCAAAGCAGCTGACCAGCCGAAGCCTGCCGGAAATCGGCCGGAAATTCGGCAACCGCGACCACACCACCGTCATGCACGCCGTCTCCCGCGTCAGCGAGCTGATGCAACGCGACGGTACATTCGCCGAAGACGTCGAACTGCTGCGGCGGCTTCTGGAGTCCTGAGGGAAGAAGGAAGGCCAGGGCTCTGCCCTGGACCCGCAAAGGGGCAGGGGCCCCTTTGGATCCCATTTATTTGGTTGGAATGAGGTGAGGGGGCGACGGTGTCGGTTGCAACCGATTGTGTCGCCCCCTCACCTCATTCCAACCAGTTAGCGGGTTCTAAGGGCCTTCGGCCCTTAGCGGGGTCGAGGGGCAGCGCCCCTCGCCTTACTTACACCCCCTAGACCCTAGGCCGCCGAAAGCAGATCGGCCGTCGCCGGCGACTTGATCAGGTCCGCGCCTTTCTCGGCGATCATGATCACCGCGGCATTGGTGTTGCCCGATGGGACGGTCGGCATGATCGACGCGTCGATGACCCGCAGCCCCTGGATTCCGTGGACGCGCAGATGGTCATCCACCACGGCCATCGGGTCCGGCCCCATCCTGCAGGTGCCGATCACGTGGTAGGTTGTCTGGCCCGTCTCCCGCGCCCACTGCAGCCATTCCTCGTCGGTCTGGACCGAATCGCCCGGGTTCATCTCATAGGCTCGGTACTTGTCCAGCACGTGGTTGTTGATGATCCGCCGCCCGATTTTCATCCCGTCCACCAGCACGCGCTGATCCATCGGATCTGCCAGGTAGTTCGGCCGGATCGCCGGCGAGGCATTCGGATCCGCCGATTTCGCGTGGATCGAGCCCTTCAACTCCGGCCGGCACTGATACACCGTCAGCGTCATGCCTGGTTTGGTATCCAGCACACGGGTTTGCGCATTCCCGTAGCTGGCATGCGCAAAATGAAACTGCACGTCGGGTTCTTCCAGTTCCGGCCGGGTCTTGATGAACCCATAGGCGATGCCGGCGGTGAACGTCAGGATGCCCCGCCGCTGCGTGAAGTACTTCACGACTTCCTTCGCCATCGTCAGCCCGCGGGTCTGTTCGTTCAGGGTCACGGGTAGCTTGACCCGCCAGTTCATCCGCGGCGCATAGTGGTCGCGGTAGTTCTCCCCCACGCCGCGCAGTTCGTGCTGCACCGGGATGCCCGCCGCCTGCAGGACCTCCGGATTGCCGATACCGGACAGTTCCAGCAAATGCGGCGATTTCACCGCCCCCGCCGCCAGGATCACCTCGCGGTTGCAACGGACTTCCTTCAGGTAGCCGCCGCCTTGCGTATAAGCGACGCCGACCGCCCGCTTGCCGTCCAGGATGACATGTGACGCCAGCGCCCCGGTTTCGATCGTCAGGTTGCCTCGCCCACGCGCCGGATCGAGGAACCCGCGTGCCGTCGACCACCGTTGCCCATTCTTCTGCGTGACCTGGAAGTAGCCAAACCCTTCCTGATGCCCGTTGTTGTAGTCCTTGTTGCGCGGAAATCCCTCGTCCACGGCGGCGTCGATGAACGCGTCCAGCAGTTCCGCCCGTTCGCGCATATGATCGACATGCAGCGGCCCACCCTTGCCGCGGCTGTCATCGCCGCCCGGCCCGAAATGTTCCGCCTTGCGGAAATACGGCAGCACCCCGTCATACGACCAGCCGCGGTTCCCGAACTGCGACCACGTGTTGTAGTCCAGCGGATTGCCCCGCACGTAAAGCATGCCATTGATCGAGCT
The DNA here is from genome assembly GCA_963819005.1 of uncultured Pseudomonadota bacterium. Taxonomy (GTDB): domain Bacteria; phylum Pseudomonadota; class Alphaproteobacteria; order Acetobacterales; family Acetobacteraceae; genus Rhodopila. The sequence continues at coordinate 306,399 of CAWFUL010000012.1, read as the reverse complement.
TGACCCACCCAGCGTGCGTCCGCGCGGGATCGGAATCCGCCGGTTCCCCGCGTTCGGCTCCGGCTCGCTCTCGAAATTCCAGTTATACCGGGGGTTGTTCAGCAGCTTCGTGAAGCCGGCTGGGATGTTGATCCACATCGAGCTGTCTTTCGGCCCGGCCTCCAGCAGCAGGACCCTGTTGCGGCGGTCCTCGGTCAGCCGGTTGGCCAGCACGCAGCCGGCGGAACCGGCGCCCACGATGATGTAGTCGAAATCAGCCATCTGGTCGTCCCTCATTTGTCACGAAACCTATAGCGGCGGCTCGGCCGGACCGGAAGACGCGCCGCCTGCTTTCCTTGGGCGCTTTCCGAGCCCGCACAGGTGTGGCAACGATGCCGCCAAATGGCGGACGGATCAGCATTCTCGTTTCTCTCGCTGCTGCGGCACGGCGCCGGAAAGGCGTGGGACCGGCAATGGCGCGATGCGCAGCCCAAGGCGGCCTACGATGTCATCATCGTCGGCGCCGGAGGCCACGGGCTCGCCACCGCCTACTACCTCGCCAAACAGCACGGCATCCGCAACGTCGCCGTCCTCGAAAAGGGGTGGATCGGTGGCGGCAACACCGGCCGCAATACCACGATCATCCGCTCCAACTACCTGCGCGACGAGAGCGCCGCACTCTACGAGCACGCGCTGAAGCTGTGGGAGGGCCTGTCGGCCGACCTGAACTACAACGTGATGTACTCAGCCCGCGGCGTGCTGATGCTGGCCCACACCCACCACGACGTGCAGGTCTTCCAGCGCCACGTCCACGCCAACCGCCTGCAGGGCATCGACAACGAGTGGCTGACCACAGCCCAGGCCAAGGTCTTCTGCCCACCCCTCGATATTTCCCCCACCGCCCGCTACCCCATCCTGGGCGCCGCCCTCCAACGCCGAGGCGGCATCGCCCGCCACGACGCCGTCGCCTGGGCCTACGCCCGATCCGCCAGCGCACTGGGCGTGGACATCATCCAGAACTGCGCCGTAACCGGCATCACCCGCGATCCATCAGGAGTGGTAACCGGCGTCGAAACAACCCGCGGCGCGATCGCCGCCCCCCGCATCGGCGTCGTCGCGGCCGGCCACACCAGCGTTCTCATGGCGATGGCCGGCGTGCGGATGCCGCTGGAATCGTTCCCCCTGCAAGCCCTGGTCAGCGAACCGGTCAAGCCCATCATGCCCTGCGTGGTGATGTCCAACACCGTCCACGCCTACATCTCCCAGTCCGACAAGGGCGAACTCGTGATCGGCGCCGGAACGGATGCCTACCCGTCGTACAGCCAGGCCGGCGGCCTGCACGTCACCAGCGAAACGATACAGGCCGTCTGCGAAATGTTCCCCCAGTTCCGCCGCCTGAGGATGCTGCGCAACTGGGGCGGCATCGTCGACACCACGCCCGACCGCTCGCCGGTCATCGGCCTGACCCCGGTGCCGGGCCTGTTCGTAAACTGCGGCTGGGGCACCGGCGGATTCAAGGCCACACCCGGTTCCGGCCACATCTTCGCCGCCACCATCGCCACCGGCGAGCCCCACCCGATCGCCGCCCCCTTCAGCCTGGATCGTTTCATCACCGGCCGCCTGATCGACGAGGCCGCCGCCGCGGCCGTGGCGCACTAATCATGCGAACAGACACCACTCCCTCTGGCCTGGGTCACCGCGCACCCCTCGTCATGGCTAGGCTTGGCCCGGCCACCCACGACTTGCCGTGCTGGTCTCGGCAGCGAATATCGTCGACCGCGTTCCCAACCATGACCCATTGGCAAGCACACGCCAGATGGAGCGCTATTTTGACCACAAGTCCCAAATGCTGCTGATCCCATGCCCCTGGTGCGGCCCCAGGCCAGAGAACGAGTTCCGCCACGCCGGCCAGGCCCATTTGCAACGACCCGCCGACCCGGCATCGGTCGATGACGAAGCCTGGACCGCGTATCTCTACCTCCGGGACAACCCGAAAGGCGCGCACCGCGAACGCTGGCGTCACGTCCATGGCTGCGGCCGGTTCTTCAACTGCCTCCGCGACACGGTCACAGACCGGATCACCGCGACTTACCGGCCCGGCGAAGCGCCATGACGCGTCAGCCCTTCCGCCTGCCGACAGGAGGCCAGATCGACCGCACCCGCCCCTTCCGTTTCACCTTCGACAATCGCCCATACGAAGGTTACGCCGGCGACACGCTCGCCTCCGCCCTGCTGGCCAACGGCGTCCATCTCGTCGGCCGCTCCTTCAAATACCACCGCCCGCGCGGCATCCTTTCGGCCGGCTCCGAGGAACCCAACGCCCTCGTCACCATCGACCAAAGTGCCGGCCGCACGACACCAAATCTGCGGGCGACACAGGTAGAACTGTTCGAAGGCCTGACAGCCCACAGCCAGAACCGCTACCCATCGCTACGCTTCGACCTCGGCGCCGTATCCGGGCTTGCCGCACCCATCCTGTCGGCTGGTTTCTACTACAAAACCTTCATGTGGCCGCGGTCGTTCTGGCGGCGGATCTATGAACCCGCGATCCGCAAGGCCGCCGGCCTCGGAGCCGCGCCCCACGCCCCCGACCCCGACCGCTACGCCCACCAATACGCCCATTGCGACATCCTGATCATCGGCGGCGGCCCCGCCGGCCTTGCCGCCGCCCTCGGCGCCTCGGTAACCGGCCACCGCGTTATCCTGTGCGATGAACACCCCGCGTTCGGAGGCTCACTGCTGTCCGAACCCCACGTCACCATCGACGGCTGGCCCGCCACCGATTGGACGAAAGAGGCCCTGGCCACCCTCGCCAAAACGGTGACGTTACTGCCGCGCACCACTGCGTTCGGCTGGTATCCCGACAACCTGATTGGCCTCGCGCAACGACTGACCGACCACGGCCTCGGAACAAACCCTCGCGAGCGGCTGTGGCAGGTCAGGGCAGGGCGGGTGATCCTGGCCACCGGCGCGATCGAGCGGCCACTGGTCTTCCCCGGCAACGATCGCCCGGGAATCATGCTGGCCGGAGCAGCCAGAACATATCTTCACCGGTACGGCGTCACTCCCGGCGAGCGCGTCCTCATCGCAACATCGGACGACACCGCCTACCGGACCGCCGATGACCTCAACGCCGCCGGCATCCCCATCGCCGCCGTCGTCGATCAGCGCCCCAATCCGGACAGCGAGGCCGTCCAGTCAGTCCGCGACCTCGGCATCCCGGTCCGGACCGGAACGACCATCGCCGCGACGCGGGGCCGCCTGCGCGTGCACTCCGCCCGCCTGACCGACGGCTCCGACGTCATCCCATGCGACACGATCCTGATGTCCGGCGGTTGGACGCCCTCGGTCCACCTGCATTCCCAGTCCCGCCGCCCTCTGCGCTTCGATCCCGCCGCTGGCACGTTCCTGCCAAACGACCCGCACGATTCCCTAGGCGCCTGCGCCGGCGTTTTCGACCTTGCCACCATCCTGCGCGACGGCACCGAAGCCGGCGGCAGCACGCCCCGCACCTTCGCGGTCACCGGCATCCCCGCCATATCCGCCCCGCAGCCACCCACCCCCGCCGCCCCGCACCCCAAGGCCTTCGTCGACTTCCAGAACGACGTGACCACCAAGGACCTCGCCATCGCCACGACCGAGGGCTTCCAGTCGATCGAGCACGTCAAGCGCTACACCACCACCGGCATGGCGACCGATCAGGGCAAAACCTCCAACCTGAATGCCCTGACAACCGTCGCCGCCCTGACCGGCCAACCAGTCGAATCTGTCGGCCTGACGACCTTCCGCCCGCCCTACACACCCGTCACCTTCGGCACCCTCGCCGGCCCCTACCGAGGCGACCTGTTCGCCCCCATCCGCCGCCCACCCATCGCCACCCCAAACGCGATACTGGAAGACGTAGGCACCTGGAAGCGCGCCCGCGGCTTCCCGCAGCCGAACGAAACGATCGACGCCGCCGTAGCCCGGGAATGCAATGCCGTCCGCACCGCCGCCGGCATCTTCGACGCCAGCACCCTTGGAAAAATCGAAGTCGCCGGCCCCGACGCCGAGACGTTCCTCAACCGCATCTATCCCACCGACCTCGCCACACTGAAACCCGGACGCTGCCGCTACACCGTCCTGCTCGCCGAGGATGGTTTCATCCGCGACGACGGCATCATCGCCCGCCTCGCCCCCGATCGTTTCCACGTCACCACCACCACCGGCGGCGCCGCCTTCGTGCTGCACCACATGGAGGACTACCTTCAGACCGAATGGCCCGATCTGCGAGTCTGGCTGACCTCGACAACGGAACAATGGGCAGTCATCGCCGTCCAAGGCCCACAATCCGCCGATCTGCTGTCGCCATTCATTCCGGACATAGACCTGTCCAGCATGCCCCACATGAGCGTCCGCCAAGGCCATATCGGCGACATCCCCATCCGACTGTTTCGCGTCAGTTTCACCGGCGAAACGGGCTTCGAGCTGAACCTCCCACCGGACCATGCGCAGCGGGTCTGGGACACGCTGCTGCAAAAAGGCGCGACCCCCTACGGCACCGACGCCATGCACATCCTGCGCGCCGAGAAAGCCTACATCGTCATCGGCCAGGAAACCGACGGCACGGTCACCCCCGACGACCTCGGCCTGAACTGGACCATCAGCCGCGCAAAAACCGATTTCGTCGGCAAGCGCTCGCTGACCCTGACCGACCTCGCCCGCCCCGGACGCAAGCAACTCGTCGGACTCCTCCCCGCTGATCCATCCACAACGCTGCCCGAGGGCGCGCAGGTCACCGAACACGGCCGCGCACCGGCGATAGGCCACGTCACATCGTCCTATCATAGTCCCACAATGAACCGCGGCTTCGCGCTCGCAATGGTTTCCGACGGCCGCGCCCGCATCGGCGCGGTCCTTAAGGTCGCCCTCGGCTCCCGCATCATCGATGTCACCGTAACCAAACCGATTTTCCACGACGAAGCCGGCGACCGCCTCCGCCCCCAGCCCACGCCACCATCCGCCCCCGAACCGCTCCTGCCGCCACGTCACCCCCCGCCCTTCGACACGATCGACACCCCCACCTTCCGAGTCTCCATGCTCGCCCCAACCACCCGCCTGTCCATCCGCGCGGGAACCGCCGCCGTCTCCGGCATCGGCCTCGCGCTCGGCGTCCTGCTGCCTACCGTCCCCTGCCGCGCTGTCACCGCCCGCGATCGCGCCGCCCTCTGGCTTGGCCCTGACGAGTGGCTCGTTCTGGCACCGGAAACCGCAACCTCCCTGGCCGAAACCGCAACCAAGGCGGCGCGCGGCCACCCCGCCAGCGTCGTCGATGTCTCCCACAGGACCGAGGCGCTGGAGGTCACAGGTCCCGACATGACCTGGTGCCTCAACAGCTTCTGCGCCCTCGACCTCGACCCCCACGTCTTCCCGATCGGCATGTGCACCCGCACGCTTCTGGGCAAGGCCGAGATCATCCTCTGGCGCCTCGGCCACGAAACCTTCCGGTTGGAGGTCGCTCGCTCCTACCTCCCCTACGTCCGTGCCTGCCTGCACCAGGCCGTGCAGGACATCGAGCCTCACACCCGCCAACATTGACGTTCCCAACGGTCAGCGCCAGCCGATGTGACAACCAAGGTTGACGGACTCCACCCGGCGACGTTCGATAGGCGCCTGAGCAGGACGAACGCGCATGTCCGGCCGGAACCACCAACCATAGGCGCCCCGCCCATGACCGCAGCCCCGCTCACCATCATCCTTCTCGGTTCCACCACCCTCGGCATCCTGCTGTTTCTGAAATACCTCCGTGGCGAGCGCGGCGAACCGCTGTGGATCGGCGTACACCTGATCCTGGGCGCCGCCGCGCTGGAACAGATGGCGATGCTGTTCCGTGGTGCCCCCAACGGCGAGTCCTGGCCAGCCGAGGGCCTGCTGAAAACTGCCGGATTTCTGTTCGTCGTCGCCATGATGCTGGGGTTCGCCTCACCCCTGTTGATGGGCCGCTCCCGCTCCAACGGCGCCACCGCGCTATGGGCGCATGTCGGCGTGGCCGGAACCGGAGTCGTGCTGTTCCTCGCGTGGGCGGCGGGGCGGTAGCACTTCTGCAACGTGGTTTTGACGGGTCGGGGGCCCCGCAATTCGGCTCCGGCAATCAGGATGAATCCCGGCCGCAGGTAGGCCGCTTTCGACCTTTCGTATGTTTTCAGGCCATGCGACCAAATGGGCATGCTGGCCGGAACCGGTCTGTCGGATTCCGAGGCGACGCCCGCAATGGCAACGTAGCGGGCAATGCCAGTTAGCAGCACATCATAGCGGGTCAGCGGGAAGTCCGGTGCGGTTTGCGAGCGATGCTGGATCCCGCGCTGACTTGTCGTCGGGCTGCCGCTGCCATACCGTTTTGCTTCACCCCGAACGGACCCGGCCGCCAACCATGAGCACGATCGAACTTGTCGACCCCGAATTGCGCGAGGCGCTCGCACAGTTGCCACAAGTGCCGCTGACCGCCGAGACCTTGACCCAGCGCCGAGCGGATTTGCTCGCATTACCGAACGCCGTTCCAAAACCGGATCTGCCCGACATCATGACGGACGAGATCACCGTTGAGAGTGCGTTTGGCGCGAAACCGATCCGCGTCCTGACCTATCGTCCGGTCAGGTCCGACGGCCCGCTCCCCGTCATCATACATATCCATGGCGGCGGCTTCGTCATGGGCGCGCCGGAAATGAAGGATGTCGAGAACCGGCATCTCGCGTCGGAGCTGAAATGCGCGATCTATTCCGTGGACCATCGCCTCGCGCCGGAAGCGCCGCACCCGGCGCCCGTTCAGGATATTGACTCGGTATTCCAGTGGCTGCACGCGAATGCCGCCCGGCTTGGGCTCGATCCCGCCCGCATCGGTATCAAGGGTGAAAGCGGCGGCGGCGGTTTCGCGGCAGGCGCCGCGCTTTACGCCCGCGACCGGCCCGGACCGAAATACGCCTTTCAGCACCTGATCTATCCGATGATCGACGACCGATCGGCCGTGCACAAGGACCTGCATCCTTACGTTGGCGAATTCGTCTGGACCCAGGCCAACAACCATTTCGGCTGGCGTTCGCTGCTCGGCGCGGAGCCGGGTTCGGCCGGTGTCTCGCCCTATGCGGCCGCCGCGCGTGCGGCAGATGTGTCGGGCCTGCCGCCAACCTACATCTCAGTCGGCGGCCTCGACCTCTTCCTCGAAGAAAATCTTACTTACGCGCATCGATTGAGCCGCGCGGGCGTGCCGGTCGAATTTCACCTGTATCCGCGAGCGCCTCACGGCTTCTATCGCGCAACGAATGCCCGGGTGACAAGACAGGCCGAGCACGACACGCGCGAGGCGCTGCGACGCTTCCTGCACGGATAGACCGGTCCATTGTCAGCACTGGCTCTCGCGAAACCTCTGGGCCGCTCGCACCATCGCTGGCACGACAGCAGGCGCCGCCCCTTTCTCGGCGAAGATGTCGCCGAGAGAGGGTCTCGTCGCGCTCTGTCAGACGGTGTTGTAGACCTCGCGCCAACGTCTGATGGCGTCGATGTGCCCGTCCACCGTAGTGAGGTTGTTCCCCATCGTCACGACGGATATGTGGCTTCCCCCAGCTTCGCGCCACGCCGCGATATCGCCAGGCCATTGGTTGTCCCCGCGGCTGTATTGCTGGATCGCCTCGAAGCCGAATGCATCCGCGTCCCGTCCAAGCTCGCGCAGCCTGGCCGTGATCTTCGCCTTGATCTGGACCGCTTCGGTCTGCGTCCGGCCTGAGAACATGAAACCGTCCCCGATCCGGGCAGCGCGGTCGAAGGCCGCCTCACTGGAACCACCCAGCCAGATCGGGATGCTCCGTTTCGGGCGCGGCAATATCCCGGCCCTGTCAATCCGGTGGTCCGAATCCTCATGGTCGACCACAGGCTGTTCCCAAAGCTTGCGGATCAGGGCGATCTGAAGCTCCTCCCGCTTGCCCCGGCGGCGAAAATGTCCGGACATTTCGAGACCATCATATTCCACCCAGTTCCAGCCGATCCCGACGCCCAGGCGCAGCCGCCCGTCGGAGAACAGGTCAACGTCCGCGGCCTGTTTGGCGAACAGGACAGTCTGTCGCTGCGGCAGGATGATCACGCCGGTTGCCAATCCCAGCGTCTTGGTGACGCCGGCGAGGTAAGCATACGTGACCAATGGCTCGTGGAACGGATCGGTGTCCTTGTAAGGGCCGGTCAACTTCGGTTCTCTGCCGGCATGAACGGCGCCGAGGACATGATCGTAGATCACGATATGATCGTAACCCAGGTCTTCCGCCGCCTGGGCAAAAGCCTTCACCGCCCCTGTATCACCGCCAAGTTCGATCTGCGGATAAACCACGCCAGCTTTCATGGTCCACTTCCCCTTTCACACTGTTAAGTCTTGCGCCAAATACAGCCCAACCAGCTCCGGTCCGGAAGCAGCAGTCCAGACACCGGCCTATGATCTTGGCGGCGACACGCTGGCGCGTTGCTCGGGGCGATCATGATCGCGGACTGAGGCAACGCACAACAATAAAAGAATTGAAAGTCGGCGCACCTATCCGTGTCATCACCGGGCTTGACCCGGTGATCTATCGCGGCACGGTGCTGGTTCAGATCACCGGGACCAGCCCGGTGATGATGGCGGGGAGAGCGCTCGCCTGGTGCCCCTGAACACGTTGCGGGGCACCCCAATCTGGGACCATCACGCCGGATGACTTCCCGTGGATCTCAGAAGCGCCGGGCAGGCCGCCCACCCTTTGTGGCGGGTGTTGTGGGCCTGCGGCTTGAGTGTCTCGAGAACGGTTGACGATCTGGCGCTACCTGGATCGGCGCCGCGCCCCCGGGTCACACGCCATATCAGGTGACCGATGTCGAGACGATCCTGCACACGGCCGGGTGCGTGTGGTATAGTGCCGCTATGCACCGCGACGTCGTCATTGCCACGCTCAAAGCGCACGAAGCCGAATTGAAGCGGCTCGGCGTTCAGCACCTTTATCTGTTCGGATCAACCGCGCGGGGCGAGGCGCGTGACGATTCCGACGTTGACCTGTTCTTCGACCATGAGCGCGGCAAGCTGAGCCTGTTCGATCTGATGGAAGTGAAGGAACAGTCCGCCCGCATCCTTGGCCGCAAGACCGACATCATGACGCGCGACAGCATCCACAAGGTGCTGCGGGCGCGCATTGAAGCCTCCTCGCTGCAAATATTCTGATGACTGGCGGTTGACCTGCGCGCCGGTCCCTCCGTCCTCGAACACTGTCTTGCATCAGGCCTTCCCTCTGGGCGGCGTCGTCTGGTTGAACAGCCAAAAGGGTCACAGCGCATCAACGCGGCGTCGGCTGGAGGCCGACAAGTTCTCCGGTCTGGCATGTCTTGCAGTTCATCTTGCCCTCAAAATGGAGAGCGGACGCGAAGTAACCTTGTGGGGTCGGCAAATTCGACCATCTCCAGAGATCCCCGGTCTTGGTGTCCAGTATCAGGGCTTCGTGTCCCCCACCTTGGGTGATCGGTAGAGGCGTGACCATATATCGCCCGACTTCCTGAGCCATCGCCGAAAGCGGTAATAGCGTAGCGAGCATGGCGAGAGTGCGGCGCATGGTGTTTCTCCTCGATCGTAGACGAAAAAAATGCGGATTTGAGTGGGCAAGGAATTGAGTTGATGGGCGCGACGCTGTTGACGCTGTTTCTGGGAGGCGTGGGTTGGTGGATAACCCATTTCGTGGCGGAGCCGGTGAAGCGCATCTATGACCAAAGGCGTCAGGCGCAGGAAGAGCTGTTATCCTTTGGCAACGTGGGTGACGCCGCGTCGCGGAAGGAGCGCACCGCAGCGTCAGCCGCGTATCGGAAAACCGGCGCGGGGCTGCTTGCCTCCCAGCTTGCGGCATATCCGTGGGTGAACTGGTGGTTTCAAATGCGACGTATCAACCTCAAGGAAGGGGGCAAGGCAATGATGTCCCTTTCCACGCTTATGCTGGAAGACCCCGAACGTAAACTGGCGCCGGCCCAACGAATAAAACGACACCACGCGGAGAAGGCACTGAATTTACCTTTAACGCTCAGCGATGAAAGCCTGCCGCAAGAGTGTGAGCAGATGGCCCTTTATGGACAAACGGGTGTGTAAAGCCTCTACTTCCATCCTCGCTCCGTCTCGTAACCCACACTTTGCTGGATGGCATCAACAGCCGGAGCGGACGATTTTCGGTCATACCTCACGGAGGCTACAGCTCGCTGAGAGCATGGGGCACGTGGCGTCACCGAAAGACTTGACTTTCGGTGATATCGATTTTGCCGAAATCTCTGCTTTTCGGCCGCAACAAGGCTCGGACTGAATGACAGCTACGAGCGTGAAGCAGACCTCAACGGAACAAACTCTCTACGCTCCCCCAGCCGACCCACTCTGGCCAACAGCGTCGAGACCATCATTCAAAACCGACTCGCGGTGCGGGGTCAACAGCCTGGAGCGCCAACCCACCGACCCGCACCACACCCCCCAACTACTCAGCCGCCACCACCACCTCAGCCGCATCCGTAACAATATCCACCGCCACATCCCCCGCCAGCACCCGCCGCGCCAGCGCCACATCCAAATCCTTCTCCCAAGCCCCGATCACCACCGTCGCCACGCAATTCCCGATCAGATTCCCCAAAGCCCGAGCCATGCCGATGAACCAGTCGATCGACAGCACCAGCACCAGCCCGATCGCCGGAATTGCCGGCACCGCGTTCAGCGTCGCCGCCAAAATCACGATCGCCGACCCCGGCACCCCATGCGCCCCCTTCGACGTGACCAGCGAAATCCCCAGCACCAGCAACAGATCCCCAAACGACAACGGCGTATTCGTTGCCTGCGCAATAAACACCGTCGCAAGGGTCAAATAGATCGAAAACGCATCGAGATTGAACGAATACCCCGTCGGCACAACCAGCCCGACGACAGACGGCTTCACCCCCATCCGTTCCAGCTTGCGCATGATCTGCGGCAGCACCGCGTCCGATGACGCCGTCGCCAGCACGATCGTCAATTCCTCCCGCAAGTAATTCAGGAACCGGAAAATACTCAGGCCGGTCGTGACCCTCATGATCCCGCCCAGCACCACCAGCACAAAAAACGCGACGGCAAACCAGAACAGCACGACCAGGGACGCAAGAGACTCCAGCGACCCGATCCCATACTGCCCGACAGTATAAGCCACCGCCCCCAGCACCCCCAACGGCGCCACCCGCACGATCAACCCCATCGCTCGAAACAGCACCGTGGAGACCGCTTCGACCATTTCCGCAACCGGCTTCCCCCGCTCGCCCACCAGCGCCAGGCTGACCCCAAACAGGATCGCGAAGAACAGCACCTGCAGCACGTCATTCCGCGCCAGAGCGTCAAACGACGTCGTCGGAATGATGTTCAGCAAAAAACTCCCGATCCCGCCGCCCTTCAGTTTGTGCGCATTATCGGCATAAGTGGTCAGCGCATGAGCATCCAGGTTCGCCGTATTGATGTTCATCCCGTCGCCCGGACGCACCACAAACGCCAGCACCAGCCCGACAACCAGCGCGACCGTAGTCATAACCTCGAAATACAGCAGCGCTTTGCCGCCAACCCGCCCGACCTTCTTCAGATCCCCCGCGCCTGCAATCCCATGCACCACCACACAGAAAACAATCGGCGCCACGATCATCGAAATCAGCTTCAGGAACGCATCGCTCAGGATCTTCAGCCCGACCGCGAAGCCCGGCACGGCCATCCCCAACACAATGCCCAGGACCAACCCGGCCACCACCTGCAAAAACAGTGACGCATACCAACGCGACGGCGGCTTAGGCGCGGCAACAGCTTCCGGGGTCATCAACAACCCTCCTGCGTTCCCCAAAAACCGCAAGCAAATCACATGCCGCGCCCGACAGGTTCCCGACCGCACGCCGTTGCTCTAATCTTTCCGCGCCAACACCAATAACCCAATGAGGAAACAATGGACGTTCTCGGCGATTTCCACGGCAAGGTCGCGCTCATCACCGGCGGCGGCAACGGCATCGGCCGCGCCGTCGCCCTCGGCTTCTCCACCCGCGGCGCCAAGGTCGTCGTCGTCGACCGTGACCACGCCGCCGGCGAGGCCACCGCCGGCATCCTCCGCCAGCAGGGCGGCGAGGCCCACTTCGTCCCGGCCGATGTCACCCAGTCCGCCGACGTCCGGAACTACGTCAAGCTCGCACTCGACAAATACGGCGCCATCGACTGCTTCCACAACAACGCCGGCATCGAGGGCAACGTCGCCCTGACCCACGAATACGACGAGGACATGTTCGACCGCGTCATGGCGGTGAACGTCAAAGGCGTCTTCCTCGGCATGCGCCACATCATACCGGTGATGATCAAGCAGGGCAGGGGAGCCATCGTGAACACCGCCTCCGTCGCCGGCCTTGTCGCCTCACCCGGAATGTCCGCCTACGTCGCCTCCAAGCACGCCGTCATCGGTCTGACCAAGACCGCGGCCGGTGAGGTCGGACGCGCCGGCATCCGGGTCAACGCCGTCTGCCCCGGTCCGATCGATACCAGAATGATCCATTCGCTGGAGGCGATGCTGAACCCCAACGACCCCGCCAGCGTCGGCAACCGCTACCAGGCCAACATCCCGATCGGCCGCTACGGCACCGCCGAGGAAGTCGCCAACCTCGTGGTCTTCCTATGCTCCGACCTGGCCGGCAACATCACCGGCGGCCACTACGTCGTCGATGGCGGCCGCACCGCCACCGGCGGCGCCGTCACCAGCAACCTGGTGAAATAACATGCTGCTGAAAGGCAAGCTCGCCCTCATAACCGGCGCCGGTTCCGGCATCGGTGAGGGCATCGCCCGCGCCATGGCCGCCGAAGGCGCCCAGGTCATCGTAGCCGACGTCAACGGTGCAAACGCCGAACGCGTCGCCATAGCCATCGGAGGCGACGCCACCGCCTACACCCTCGACGTCTCAGACCGTTCCGCCTGCGACTCAATGGCTCGGCTTTTCGGCCCGATCTCGATACTTGTAAACAACGCCGGCATCATCCGCCGCGGCAAACTGGAATCCAACACCGCCCGCGCCGACTGGGACTTCACAATGGCGGTCAACCTGGACGGCCCCTACAACATGGTGACCGCCTTTCTGGAACAACTGAAACAAACCAAGGGATCGGTGATCAATATAGGATCGATCCAATCCTTCGTGGCACTGCCGAACTCCGCCGCCTACACCACCTCCAAGGGCGGCGTCCGCGCGCTGACGAAAGCCCTGGCGATCGAACTGTCCCCGCAAGGCGTGCGCGTCAACGCCATCGGCCCCGGCATGATCGCCACGCCCCTGAACGCCGACGCCCGTCAGAACCCCGACTATATGGCCAACTTCGCCCAGCGCATCCCGCTGGGACGCCTCGGCGAGCCAGCCGACATTGCCGGCCCCGCCGTCTTCCTCGCCTCCGACATGGCCCGCTACATCACCGGCGTGACCTTGCCGGTAGACGGCGGCTTCCTGGCCTACTGACACATGAAAACCGTCCGCACCCCTGTCCTGGATATCGCCTACCTGGAATCCGGCCCGGCGGACGGCCCCGTCGTCATCCTGCTGCACGGCTGGCCCTCCGACGTCCACGACTGGGACGGAGTAGCCCCGCCCTTGGCCGCATCCGGCCATCGCGTTCTGGTCCCCTGGCTGCGAGGCTACGGCCAAACCCGCTTCCTCGACGCCAACACCCCGCGCAGCGGCCAGCAGGCAGCCCTCGGCGCCGACGTCCGAGACTTCATGGACGCCCTAGCTATCCCCCGCGCCACCCTGGTCGGCTACGACTGGGGCGGCCGAGCGGCCTGCGTCGTCGCGGCCCTGTGGCCCGAGCGTGTGTCGGGTCTGGTGTCCATCACCGGCTACGGCATCCAGAACATTCCGGCAGCAGGCCACCCCGCCTCGGCCGACCAGGAACATCGTTACTGGTATCAATGGTATTTCCACACCGGCCGGGGCGTCGCTGGCCTGACCAATAACCGCGTCGAAATCACCCGCCTCCTGTGGCGCCTCTGGTCCCCGAACTGGCAGTTCGACGAGGCAACCTTACTGGCCACGACAGCCAGCTTCGACAATCCCGACTTCGTCGACGTCACCATCCAGTCCTACCGCCACCGCTACGGCAACGCCCCAGGCGACCCCGCCTACGACGCCATCGAAACCCAACTGACGGCGCAACCAAAAATCACCGTGCCCACCATCATCCTGCACGGCGAAGACGATGGCGTTGGCCCACCCGCCACGTCGATCCCCCGCGATCATCTGTTCACCAACCTCATCCGCCGCCAGCTGATCCCCCGCGCCGGACACTTCCTGTCGCGCGAAAATCCGGCGGATGTTGTCGCCGCCGTAAAGGACCTGACACCATGAACATCATCCCCAGCGGACAAACCCTCGGCGCGCGCATCGAGAGCATCGATCTCGCCACCCCCGTGTCAGACGCCGACTACCGCACCATCCTGCGCGCCCTCGGCCAGTACGGAGTTCCTGTGCTTCCCCAACCAGACCCTTGAAACCGCCGCCTTCGCCGCCTTCGCCAAACGCTTCGGCGACCTCGAGGTCAACGTCGCCAACCTGTTCCACGAACCGGACTTCCCGGAGATCATGATCCTGTCCAACCAGATCGGCCCCAACGGCAAGCCGGTCGGCCTGAACGACGCGGGGCAGGGGTGGCACACCGACATGTCCTACAGCAAGGACATCGCGCTGGCGAACATCCTCCACGCCCAGGCTGTCCCCGTCCGCAACGGCAAATCCGTCGGCGAGACGCAGTTCCGCAACATGCACGCCGCCTACGACGAACTACCCGACGACATCAAACACCGGATCGAGGGCCGCACCGCCACCCACGACTTCGAGAAATTCTGGGAAGTCATGCGCCAGCGCCCCGGTTCGCGCCGAGGTCCCCTGACGCCGGAACAGAAACAAAAGAAACCACCTGTCTCCCAGCCCCTCGTCCGCATCCACCCGCTGACCGGGCGCAAGGTGCTCTACGCCAACCCCGGCTACACCATGTCGATCGACGGCATGGACCCGCTGGAAAGCGGAACGATCCTCGACTTCCTCTTCCGCCATCAGGAACGCGCCGACTTCCTCTACGCCCACCATTGGTCCGTCGGCGACGTCCTGATGTGGGACAACATCGGCACCGTCCACAACGCCGTCGCCGACTACACCGCGCAGGAGCCCAGATACATGCGCCGCGCCCAGGTCATGGCGACCCTCGATTATCCCGCACTGGTGGCCTGACCAATGGCCAACCCAGCCTTCACCGGTAAACGCATCGTCGTCACCGGCGCCGCCGGCGGAATCGGCGTCGCAACAGTCCGCGCCCTGCTCGACCACGGCGCGCACGTCGTCATGGCAGACATCGATGAATCCGCTCTCGAACAGGCCCAGCAAACCGTCGGCCGCATTGGCACCGCAACGATCGTCTCCGCCCTCGACACCCCGGCCGAGTGCGCCCGCGTCATCGAATCCGCCGGCGCGCCGGTCTTCGCGCTGATCCATCTCGCCGGCCTCTTCGAACGCGACGAACTGAACCCCGAAGACCACGGCGTCTGGAACCGCGCCATCGCCGCCAATCTGACCAACGCCTACGACATGGCCGTCGCCTTCAGCACCCGATTCGACAAACGCAGCCCCGCTCGGATCGTCCTGATCAGTTCTGTCGCGTATCGGCGTGGCAGCGCCGATTACGCCCCCTATGCCGCGGCCAAGGGTGGCATCGTCGGGCTGACCCGGGCGCTGTCACGCAAACTGGCGCCGGATGTGCTGGTGAATGCGATTGCTCCGGGCGTCATCGAAACAAAAATGGCCGAACCGGTCATCGCCGAACGCGGCGACGCCTACCGCCAGCAGATCCCGCTGCAACGCTTCGGCAAGCCGCGGGAAATCGCCTCGGTCATCCGCTTCCTCTGCTCGCCCAACTCGACCTACATCACCGGCCAGACGATCACCGTCGACGGCGGTATCACCAACGCCTGACAAGGGAAACTCCCCGCCCGATGCCGCGTTGCACCCGCACTCAGACAACAAAAGGAAGCAACTCATGGCATCCGTTACCCGGCTCTACGACAGTCACGACAAGGCGATGGCTGTTAAGCGGGAGCTGACAGAGAAAGGCTTCACCGACGACCAGATCAAGCTCGTTCAGGCCAACCACGCCGATGCGCAGTCCGGCAGCCACGACCACCTCATGACCACGCTCACTGATGCCGGGGTCGCCCGCGCCGAGGCAGCCGGCTACGCGGACCGCCTGCGGCAGGGCGCCACGCTGCTGAGCGTCAATGCCCCTTACGGACGGGGCGCTCAGGCCACCGCCATCATGGACCAGCACAGCCCGGCCCAAATGGAGACTGTCCATAAAGAAGCCGCCACCGGCAGCACCAACAGCCGTGGCCTGATCGACGAGCCGGCGCCGTTGTCCAGGCTTCTGGGCCTGCCGGTCCTCCTCCACGGGACCGAACGGCAACGCTAGACGCTGAACTCCAGCGTCACCCCGAACGCCTCGCCGGCCGGGACCAGAACCGAAGTCCCGATCCGGTCAACGCCGCGGATTCCGCCAGCTTCCAGCGCGGTCTCCGCGGCATCCAGCGACAGCGTGCGGAATGTCAGGGCCGCCATGTAATCCCGGCGCCCGCGACTGTCCGGCGCTGCGTCACCGAACATCTCCCACAATGCGCCCGGCGTAACGACATCGAACCGCGACAGCCCCAGGATCAGCGCGCACCCTTCATCGGTCGTCCGGACCGCACCCGGCCCGAACATCCGCGCGAACAAACCACCCAGGACCCCCGGCTCCTGCGCGGCGATCACCGCTCGGGCCACCCCGACGGCCCCGTTCGCGTGATGCCGCCATTCGTCGCGCCAGACCAGGTTCCGTGTCAGATGCTGGCAGAAATACACCCGGCCCGCCGGCACGCTCGCCGCCGGCAGCGCCGTTGTGCGGAACACCGCGTCCCGCGCCCCGCCCGCGATCTCCACCGGCCGGGAAAACTCCCGCGGCGGCCCGATCTCCACCCCCGCGGCATGCACCGCCTGATACGTCGCCTCCGCGTCCTCGCTGCCAAACACCAGCCCGTTCAGCCCCAGCGGAGCCGCCTTCAGCTCCGGCCGGCCATTGCTGTCCGGCGACACCGCGATCAACTCCAGGTAATCCGTCCCGAACATCGCCAGGTGGTTCATCGATCCCAGCGTGTGATAGCCGCGCGGGGTCAGGGTGAATCCCAGCCGTCGATACGTCTCGGCGGCCTCGTCGATCCGGTCGCGAACGTTCACCACGACATGGTCCAGCGTCGGAACAGGAAAAACATGCGTCATGCGGGATGATCCAGAGCTTTCGTATGGCAGAGCTTGTGTATGATAGCTGCGCAGGTCCATGCTTCACCCTGATTGACTAGCCAGGCAAGTCCGGCGCCGTTGCAAGGCGCGTCGCGGCTGGTCGCGGGGGATTTCACGCAAAACACGAGGAACCAGGTCATGTCGGAAACTCAACCAGTCCTGCTCCTGACCGGCGCCAGCCGCGGCATCGGACACGCTACGGTGAAACGGTTCGGAAGCGCCGGATGGCGGGTACTGACAATCTCCCGGCAGGCGTTCGATCCAAGATGCCCGTGGCCGGGCGGGGAACGCAACCACATTCAGCTCGATCTGGCGGACGTCGACATCGTGCGGGACGCGTTACCGCGGATCAAGGAAATCACCGGCGGCCGCCTGGATGCGCTGATCAACAACGCGGCGGTCTCGCCCAAGCACCCGGATGGCGGGAAGATCACCAGCCTGGAGATGAACTACAAGGACTGGCTGCATATCTTCAATGTGAACTTCTTTTCCGCGATTTTGCTCGCCCAGGGCCTCAGCGACCTGCTGATTGAATCCAAGGGCAGCATCGTCAACATGACCTCGATCGTCGGCTCGCGCGTCCACCCCTTCGCCAGCGCCGCCTACGCCACATCCAAAGCCGCCCTCGCCGCCCTGACCCGCGAAATGGCCAACGACCTCGGCCGCTACGGCGTGCGGGTCAACGCCGTATCCCCCGGCGAAATCGACACCGCGATCCTGTCGCCGGGCACCGAGGAGATCGTGCAGCGGGAAATTCCCATGCGCCGCCTTGGCAAACCGGGCGAAGTTGCCGACCTTCTGTTTTTCCTCTGCTCCGACCAGGCGCTGTATCTTTCGGGGTCGGAGGTCCACATCGACGGCGGCCAGCGCGTCTAGCGCCCGATCGCGGCCAGCGCGCGTCACGGGGTGAACGCGCATCCGCGTGAATCGGCTACGTCACACAAGCATGCGGCGCATCGCGCTGACATGATGCGCGATACCAGGCGCCGAAACGCTGGGCTGCCCTACCTATACGGCCGCATTGACGCCGAACCCTGACGGGCCGCCGGCGAAATAACTGCGTCATCCCCGACACTTCGCCCTACACACGTCATGCGACGGCGCTACATTGGGCATAGCACAGCCAATCAGGGGACCAGTTCATGCCCGACGGAGCGATAGCCAGCGGATCGTCAGCCACGCGCTTCGGCAGCGGCCGCGACGTCAGGCGGATCGAGGATGCCAGCCTGCTCTCCGGCCACGGCCACTTCACCGACGATTTCACGCTGCCGAACCAGACCTGGATCAGCTTTCTTCGATCCCCTGTCGCGCACGCCAACATCACCGCGATCGACACCACCGCGGCCGCCGCGATGCCCGGCGTCGTCGCCATCTACACCGGCGCTGACCTCGTCGCCGCCGGCATCCAGCCGCTGCCCCTGGCGCCGATGTTCCAGCGACCCGACGGGTCCCCCGGCGCCACGCCC
This sequence comes from uncultured Pseudomonadota bacterium, assembly GCA_963819005.1. Classification (GTDB taxonomy): domain Bacteria; phylum Pseudomonadota; class Alphaproteobacteria; order Acetobacterales; family Acetobacteraceae; genus Rhodopila. Next base: position 287,596 of record CAWFUL010000012.1, on the reverse strand, counting down.
TTGCGACACGCCCTGGCCGACAAGGTCGTCCGCTTCGTCGGTGAACAGGTTGCCGCCGTCGTTGCCGAAACAGCCGAACAAGCCAGGGACGCTGCCGAAGCCATCCTGGTCGACTACGAGGACTTGCCCGTCGTGACCGCCCTGGCCCAGGCCACCAGCCCCAACGCCCCGCTGGTCTGGCCCGCCGCCACAGGCAACATCGCCGCCCAGATGAAGCACGGCGATGCCGCAGCCTGCGATGCTGCCTTCGCCAAGGCGGCCCACATCGTCTCGCTCGATCTCGAAAACCAGCGCCTGATCCCCGTGACGATGGAGCCCCGCGCCGCGCTCGCCAGCTTCGACGCCGAAACCGGCCGGGTAACCCTGCGCCTGTCGTCCCAGATGCCCTCCGCCGCCCGCGACGGCATCACCGATGCCCTCGGCCTTGACCACGAATCTGTCCGCGTCATCGTCGGTGATGTCGGCGGCGGCTTCGGCATGAAAGGCGGCTTCTACCCCGAGGACATCGTGGTCGTTCACGCCGCCCGCACCCTGAAACGCTCGGTCAAATGGACACCGACACGTCTGGACGAGTTCCTCTCCGCCACCCATGGCCGCGACATCGAAAGCCACGCCGAACTCGCCCTTGACGCGAACGGCAAGGTGCTGGGCTACCGCATCCGCACGCTGGCCAATGTCGGTGCCTACGGCAGCACCGTCGGCATTATCATCCAGCTGATGATTGGCCCGTGGGTGTCCACCAGCATCTACGACATCCGCACCATTGACTTCGACATGCAGGCTGTCCTGACCCACACCGCCCCGGTCTCCGCCTATCGCGGCGCGGGCCGGCCGGAGGCGATCTACCTGATCGAACGCCTGTTCGACGTCGCCGCCCAGAAACTCGGCCTCGATCCCGCCGAAATTCGCCGCCGCAACGTCATCGACCCCGGCCTGATGCCCTACACCAACGCCATGGGCCAGACCTACGACTCCGGCAAATTCGGCTCGATCCTCGAACAGGGTCTGAAACTCGCCGACTGGGACGGCTTCGCCAAACGCGAGGCCGAATCCAAGGCCCGAGGCATGCTGCGCGGCCGCGGCATGGCCTCCTTCCTCGAATGGACCGGCGCCAACGTCTTCGAGGAACGCGTTACCGTCGCGGTCAACGGCGACGGCACCATCGAGGTCTACGCCGCCACGATGCCGATGGGGCAGGGGATCCAGACGTCCTACGCGCAACTGGTCGTCGACGTCTTCGGCGTCGAACTCGAACGCATCCGCATCGTCATGGGCGATACCGACCGCGGCCAGGGTTTCGGCAGCGCCGGCTCGCGCAGCCTGTTCACCGCCGGCTCCGCCCTGAACATCGCCGCCGAGAAGACCGTCGCCAACGGCAAGGACCTCGCCGCCGAGGCCCTGGAAGCCGCGGCCACCGACATCGAGTATGCCGAGGGACGATTCCAGATCGCCGGCACCGACCGTGGCATCGGCCTGTTCGAACTCGCCGCCAAGCAGCCCGACCAGCGCATCTACGTCGACTCAACCAGCACGGTGAACGGCCCAAGCTGGCCCAACGGCTGCCATGTATGCGAAGTCGAGGTCGATCCGGACACCGGCGACGTCGAGATCGTAAGCTACAAATCCGTCAACGACGTCGGCCGCGTGGTCAACCCGATGATCGTGCGCGGCCAGCTCGACGGCGGCGCCGTCCAGGGCATCGGCCAGGCCCTCGGCGAGCACATGCAGTACCGACGAGTCCGGCCAGGTCGTCACCGCCAGCATGATGGACTACTACATGCCGCGGGCGAACGTCATCGGCACCTTCGTCCACGAGCTTGACCAGTCCATCCCCTGCCAGACCAACCCCCTCGGCGTAAAGGGCGTCGGAGAACTCGGCACCATCGGCGCCACCCCAGCCGTCGTGAACGCCATCGGCGACGTCCTGATCCGCGCCGGCAAGCCCGAGAGGGCGGCGACCCTGCAGATGCCGCTGACCCCGCTGCGGGTGTGGGAGGCGCTGCATTAGCAGCCGAGCGCAGGAGGGCACGGCGCAAGGCGGGGACCCGACCCAGGGGAACCGACCCAGGGGAACTGACCCAGGGGACCCGACCCAGGGGAACCGACCCAGGGGAACCCGACCCAGGGGAACCGACCCAGGGGACCCGACCCAGGGGAACTGACCCAGGGGAACCGACCCAGGGGAACCGACCCAGAGCAACGACCTGAAGACACGATGCCGCTGCTCCGACCTATGGCGATGGCGGTGCGGCATGGCGCTGGCAACGAACCCGGTTCCGGAGGATGATCGAACCCATGTCGGACAGCCTCTATGAGCGTGACGTCCTGGCCTGGCCGGAACATCAGGCCGACTTGCTACGCCGCCTGAGTCGGGAGGAGCAGGTTAACGACGTGGACTGGGCCAATGTCGCCGAGGGATCGAGGATGTTGGCCTTTCCGAACTGCACGCGGCCGAGAACTTCTTGAACCTGATCATCGAGCATCTGCTGAAACTGCATGCCTCGCCGGACGATCAGGCGACCAGCCACTGGCGCAGCGAGATCGTTGGATTTCAGAGAGATCTCAAGCGGCGGTTCTCACCGTCGATGCAGCAGCGGATCAACCTCGCCGACCTATACATCGATGCGGTCGATCAGCTGCGAGCCGGCGACCCATTTATCAACCTTCCGCGGCAAAACCCGTTCACACTGGATGAACTTCGGAGCGGCGACCTGGACCTTCTGCTCGCCTGTTTCCCGCCCCCCGTATAGTCTCCCAACTTCGGCTTCTGCCGGCGCCGCACCCTGTCACGCCGATGCAGCCAGGCGGAAGCCAGATGCACCTGGCAGGTACTAAGGGCAGGGGCTCCAAACACGGCTTTCCCGACCGACAATCCGTTCACGTTGGACGATCTTCTCAACGACGAGTTGGACGTGCTGCTCGGCAGTCTTCCACACTCCGGATAGGCTGCCGACGACGGGCATTATTGCTGCGATCCCGCAACGCTTTTGACCGTTGGAACTTCGGAATTTTAGCACGGAGGACGCGAAGAGGGCCACGGAGGCCACGGAGCGAATTGGGTTTGCTGGCTTGGGGTCTGTCCGAACCGCGGTGCGGGCATCGGGCGCTGTTGCTGCGATCCCGCAACGCTTTTGACCGTGGGAGCTACGGAATTTTAACCCGGAGGACGCGAAGAGGGCACGGAGGCCACGGAGTAAATCTGGTTTGCTGGCCTGGGGCGGTTTGAGCGGATCGGAGCGGTTGGATTTGGTGCGACTTAGTATCGGACCACTGGTGGACTGCGCTAAAACACGCTTGTTGGACGGGCTGCGCCGGGCGGCGCGATGATTGCCGGCGGCGAAACGCAAGGCCTCCGTGCTCTCCGTGGACCTCTTCGCTTTCTCCGTGCTAAACAACTTCTCTCCACAAGCACAGGCGGGGATGCGCGGGCAATCGGGCCTTTCTCGTCGCATGGCGGTTCCGTCGGCAGCGGCGCGGCGGCCCTGGGGCCGCCTGGCCGGCCTGCATGCGGACGCGCCGAAGGTGCTAAGAGCAGGGGCTCCAAACACGACTTTCCCGACCGACAATCCGTTCACGCTGGACGATCTTCTCAACGACAAGTTGGACGTCCTGCTCAGCCGTCTTCCACCCTCCGGACAGGCTGCCGCTGCCCACGCAACTCACATCCCTGTCACGCCGATGCAGCCGGTTGGACGCCCGACGCTCCTGGCGGAGATGCCTGCGCGAGGTCCGCCCCTGTCCCAGGTGCCAGGCCGAACCCACCGCGATTGCTGAAGTCTCCCGCTGCCGGCCAATACGCCTGCCAACCCGGAGGGTCTCTACCAGCGCCACATCCTGGCCTGCCCGTAGCATCAGGACGACCGTAGACCTGCTCAGGGTTTAACAGGAACTGCGACTTCCGCCGGAAAGCTTTGTCCCGACAGTTCTCCCCAGCGATTTACCAGCCGGTCGATCTGCGCCAGCGTCAGCGGACGGTCGCGCCGCCCAAACAAGGCATTTGCGACCGTCACACCGATGTCCGGGAAACGCGCCGCCTCGGAGGTACCCAGTATCAGCGTCAGCAAATGTCGTGCGTCAGCCGACTGTTTCTGGCCGCCTCGGTCCTTGATGAGGCTGGAGGGTGGGTTGGCCCGCGTCCAGCGCGACGCCGCCTGGACCGCAGCCTCGAATTTCGGCTTTTCCAGCGACCCGAGTGACACGAACTCACCGAGATACTTGTAATGCCCGCCAAATCCGAGAAGCACTTGATTGTCGATAAGCCGGCCGGGGCCGGAATCGCTAAAATAGAAGGTGGCCTCGGCGTTCTCCACACCGATAACATAAACGTCGCTGACCCGAATCAGCAGGCTGACCTCGCTCGGGCTGTCGAAGCGCAACTTGATCATTTCCGTGGATGCGACGGTACCAGACCCCGTTGCCTGCCGGTCCTCTCGTTCCCGTCCCGCGCGGACAATCTCGCGCAGGCCGCGCAGGCCGCGCCAGTAGTCGGTTACCGAGCGGAATGAAAATCCCATGTAGTACAACGGCGCGGCCTCCCTTCCGAAGCGTAGCAGGCCCTTGCCATATGGGTCGAGTGATAGCTGACCCGTCGCGGCCGCAACGAATTACCGCTGCCTGAAGCGGCCGGTCCGGCCTGGTTCCAGCGCCCACTTCATGCTGTTCGCCCTTCTCGGCATCCCAAACGAAGTGTCTAACGCAGATCAGCAAGCCGATGCCGCCGATGCACGCAAATAAGCCGATCCGAACGGCATGTCGCCGGGAGTCGGGCCGGCGCCTCACTCTCCGGCTAAACTTCGGTCCACTAAAGGCACGAAGTGAAACGGCATAGTATGCCCTCGACCCGCCCCATCTCCGTGCCTCAGCGCCATCGCCTGCCTTATCGGCGTTAGGCCCTGTTTCACGCAAAACCCACCCCAGCAGCCGATCAAGCCAACATCGCACCGCGGGGAATATAGCCGGCTGTCAATCCGTCCACGCAGAAGCAGTCGCCGGCCGGGAACCGGTTTCAGTTGCTGGCGCTCATGCACGGGCAGACCTTGCCCTGGCCCTGCGTCGTAGCGCCGCCGCCCCGGCGGTGGCTTTGCATCCGCACTTGCAACCAGCCGTCCGCCGCCCGATACATTCGGCCATGAACGACACGGTCCCAACCCCGGAATCCGCCCCGCGATACGACTTCGCCGCAGCCGAACCGCGCTGGCAGCAGGCCTGGGCCGACCGCGCCTGCTTCCGCGTCGAGGACGTCCCCACCGACGGCAAGCCCAAATACTACGTCCTGGAGATGTTCCCCTACCCGTCGGGGAAAATCCACATGGGCCACGTCCGCAACTATACGCTCGGTGACGTCGTCGCCCGCTACAAGCGCGCCCGCGGCCACGCCGTCATGCACCCGATGGGCTGGGACGCCTTCGGCCTGCCCGCCGAGAACGCCGCCCGCGAGCGTGGCGTCCATCCCGCCAAATGGACCTGGGAAAACATCGCCAACATGCGCGCCGAACTCAAGCGCATGGGCCTGTCCCTCGAATGGGAACGCGAATTCGCCACCTGCGACCCCACCTACTACCGCCACCAGCAGAAACTGTTCCTCGATTTCCTGAAAGCCGGCCTAGTCGAGCGCAAGGAAAGCTGGGTCAACTGGGACCCCGTCGACGGCACCGTCCTGGCAAACGAGCAGGTCATCGACGGCAAAGGCTGGCGCTCCGGCGCGCCCGTCGAGAAGAAACAGCTCAGCCAGTGGTTCCTGACGATCACCAAATACGCCCAGGACCTGCTCGACCGCCTGGACACCATGGACCGCTGGCCCGAACGCGTCCGCCTGATGCAAGCCAACTGGATCGGCAAGTCCGAGGGCGCGCGCCTCGCCTTCACCCTGGCCAACAGCAGCGACACGATCGAGGTTTACACCACCCGCCCCGACACCCTGTATGGCATGTCCTTCCTGGCCATCGCCCCGGAACACCCGCTCGCCGCGCAAGTGGCCGCCACGAATCCACAGGCAGCCGCCTTCGTCGCCGACTGCCGCAGCCGAGGCACCTCCGAAGCCACCATCGAGACCGGAGAAAAACTCGGCTTCGATACCAGCCTGCGCGTCAAACACCCGTTCCTGCCGAACGCCACCTACCCGGTCTGGATCGCCAACTTCGTGCTGATGGAATACGGCACCGGCGCCATCTTCGGCTGCCCCGGCCATGACCAGCGCGACATGGACTTCGCCCGCAAATACGGCCTGGACGTCATCCCCGTCGTCCTCCCGCCCGGCGCCGACCCCGCCACCTTCACCCTGGCCAACGAAGCCTACACCGGCCCAGGAACCGCCTATAACTCGGACTTCCTGAACGGCCTGGACGTCGACACCGCCAAGCGCGCCGCCATCGAAAAGCTGGAGGCACAAGGCGTCGGCAAAGGCATCACCAACTGGCGCCTGCGCGACTGGGGCGTCTCCCGCCAGCGCTACTGGGGCTGCCCGATCCCGATCATCCACTGCGAGGCCTGCGGCGTCGTCCCCGTCCCCGACAGCGACCTGCCTGTCAAACTGCCGGATGACGTCACCTTCGACCGCCCCGGCAACCCGCTCGACCACCACCCGACCTGGAAGCACGTCGCCTGTCCCGCCTGCGGCAAACCCGCCCGGCGCGAGACCGACACCTTCGACACCTTCGTCGACAGCGCCTGGTATTTCGCCCGCTACTGCTCCCCCACCGCCGACATCCCCATGGTCCGCGGCGCCGTCGACCACTGGATGCCCGTCGACCAGTACATCGGCGGCATCGAGCACGCGATCCTTCACCTGCTCTACTCCCGCTTCTTCACCCGAGCCATGCGCGACACCGGCTACATCAGCTTGGATGAACCCTTCGCCGGCCTCTTCACCCAGGGCATGGTCAACCACGAATCCTACCGCCTGGCGCCCAACGGCCAGTGGCTATACCCCGAGGAAATCGAAAAGCGCCCCGACGGCACCGCCATCCACCGCACCACCGGCCAGCCGGTCATCGTCGGCAGGGTCGAGGCGATGTCCAAGTCCAGGCGCAACACCATCGACCCCGGCGCCATCATCGCCCGCTACGGCGCGGACACCGCCCGCTGGTTCATCCTGTCCGACAACCCGCCCGACCGCGACATGGAGTGGACAGAATCCGGCGCGGCCGGCGCCTTCCGCTTCACCCAGCGCGTCTTCCGCCTCGCCGAGGCCCTGGACACCGCGCCGGCCGAACCGATGCCAGCATCCTTCGGCACCGCCGGCCGCACCCTGCGCCGCGCCACCCACCGCTGCATCGCCGCCGTCACCGATGCCCTGGAAAGCTTCGCCTTCAACGTCGCCGTGGCACGCATCTACGAACTCGCCAATGCCATTACCGACGCAGAGCGGGCCGACACCGAACCCGGTCTCGGCTGGGCCCGCCGCGAATCCGTCGAAACCCTCGCCCGCCTCATCAGCCCGATGATGCCGCATCTGGCCGAGGAGGTTCACGCCCGCCTTCACCCCGGCGCCGCCCGTCTGGTCGCCGAACTGTCCTGGCCCGAAGCCGACCCCGCCCTGCTGATCGCGGAAAGCGTGACCATCGCCGTCCAGGTCGGCGGCAAGCTGCGCGGCACCATCGAGGCCGCGCCCGACGCCCCCGCCGGCACCGTCATCGCCGCGGCAGAAGCGGACCCCAACGTCGCCAAGGCGCTGGAAGGCAAGCGCATCGTCAAGCGTGTCCACGTGCCCAACCGCATCGTCAACTTCGTGGTCGCCGGATGAGCCTCGGCCGCGACAGCCGCCGCCATTTCCTCCGCCTCGGCGTCGCTTTCGCGCTGCCACTGGCAGGCTGCGGCTTCCATCCCGTCTACATGCCGACTGCCTCGGGCGGCCCCGGCCCGGCGGCGAGCGAACTCGCGGCCGTCAATGTCCCGGTCATTCCCGAGCGGCCCGGCCAGCTTCTGCGCCAGGCGCTGCAGGAGCGGTTCCACAACGACTCCGGCACCCCATCCGGCTACGATCTGCGCGTGGTCTTCACCATCAGCGGCGAGGGTATCGCCATCTCGCCCCAGGACATCACCACACGCGTCAGGCTGACCGGCAACGCCAACTGGACCTTGCGCAAGCGCGACGCGCAGCAGACCGCCCTGACCAGCGGCCGTGCGCGATCCCTCGATGGCCTCAACGTCTTCGACAGCCAGTATTTTGCCGCCGACCTGGAAACCGAGGCCGTGCAGAAGCGCATAGCCGAAAATCTGGCCGACCAGATCACCACCCAACTCGCCATCTGGTTCCGCCAGCGTGCCGACCAGGAGGCTGCCCAACAGGCCGCGCAAGGGGCCGCCAACGGTTCCACCCAGCCAACCGCCCACGGCGGACCCGCCACCCCGCCGGGCTGACCGCCCATGAAACTCCCCCCCGCTCGTATTCCCGCCTTTCTGCGCGATCCCGGCGACGTGCGCGTCGTGCTGCTGTTCGGTGATGACGCCGGCATGATCCGTGACCGCGCGGAGGCGCTGGTCCGCTCTGTCGCCGGCTCGTTGGACGACCCGTTCCTCGTCGCTGAACTGGCCCGCGACCAGATCCGCGATCTGCCGAACGAGGCAGCCTCGATGTCGCTGATGGGCGGCCGCCGGGTCGTTCGCATCCGCGAAGCCACCGACGCCGCCGCCGACGCGGTCAAGGCGGTGCTGAAAAGTTCCGCACCCGCCCTGGTAGTGCTGGAAGGCGCCAGCCTGCAAAGCCGTTCCAGGCTGCGCACATTGCTGGAAGCCGATCCCGGCGGCGTCGCGATCGCCTGCTACCCGGAGGACGGACGCGCGCTTGAAGAAACCATTCGCGGCACGCTGCAAGCCGCCGGCGTCGCCATCGATCCCGACGCCCTCGCCTGGCTCTCGGGCCAGCTCGGCGCGGACCGCGCCTCGACCAGGGCCGAACTGGAGAAACTGGCGCTGTTCGTGGGCCGGGGCAATCGGGTCGATATCGACTCGGCGCGAACCTGCGTCGGCGACCTCGCCGGCCTGTCGCTGGACGACTCCCTGTTCGCCGCGACCGTCGGCGACGTCGCGACCACCGACCGCGCGCTGGAACTGGCAATGGCCGAGGGCGCCAATCCGGTGCAGGTGCTCCGCGCGGCCATGGGTCACCTGCAACGGTTGCATCGCGCGCGCCTCGCGATGGACCACTTCGGCGTGTCTGCCGCCGACGCCGCGAAGGCACTGCGCCCGCCGGTGTTCTACCAGAAGGTGAGTGCGTTCAACCGGGCACTCAACCTTTGGCCCGCAGCCGCGTTGTCCGGCGCCTTGGCGGCCATGTCCGAGGCGGAACGAGGCTGCAAACGCACCGGTTGGCCCGACGACACGCTGTGCCGCAACGCCGTGCTGACCATCGCGCGCCGCTCCGCCGCAATGAACCGGCGGACGTCGTGATACAACCTGATCTCATGATATAGACCAGATAAGTAAAAAGATACTTCCCTTTCACGGCCCTGTGTGCAACAACACCTCATGTGCTGTGGCTGCGCTGCGCTGCCCAGGCTGGAGACATTACGATGCGCGACAAACGAGCAACCCATGGGGTCAGCCGGGAACCTGTTGTCCCCGTGCAGACGCAGCCTTTCGGCCTCGCCGAACTGCGGTTCGTCCGCGATGCGATCGGGGCGTTCGCGCCGGATTGGACGGCCGAACTCGTCGGGATCTGCGTTGATGAGGCCACCTTGGTGGTCGTTCCGGAAAACGGCGACGACGGCACCGGCGCCAGCTTCGTGATCAGCCGGGACACCTTCGGTTACCGCCTCGACCGCATACACTGGGACCAGATGAACGAGCTTGGCAGCTATTCGACCCTCAGCGACGTCACGGCCGCAATCCGCGCCTGCGTGCGGACGCGTGAAGCCCTGTCGGAAGGGATGCCGCTAACGCTGCATTAGTAGGAATGGTATGCGGAGCACCCGAACGAAGCGGCTGCTCCCGTCGACCGGCTAACGTACTTTACGTTAAAGTCCCGTGTAAAAGATTTCCACCATGTCTGCTGTACGCAGTGTTATGACAAGCCGAATATCTGACGCAGAATTGGCTCTGCCGTGTTCCACGCCCCAGCTATGGTGTTGACCGCTCCTGCACTCCGGCTCAGAGCATCTAGCGTCGCTGTTATTACTCCCGGCTTGCGGTTTTGAGCCGCCGCAACAGCCTGCTCACTCAAGAAGGCAACCTGCTCGGCCATCTCATCTTTGTGCTTTGGGTCGAGTGTATCAGATGACATGATCATCTCAGTCAATTCCGCGAGGGCATCTCTCGCGCGGTCATTTCCGGCATTATGCAGGTGCGTGAGATTTACATCGATTGTTTTTACCGTCCCGGTGTTGATCACTCCCACGACACTGTTAGCCAGTTTGATGTTGTTCAAAGTAAAAGGGGGTTGGGGAATAGGTGGCAACACAATTCGTCCTCCGCTCTGTAATCCGCTGACGTCGTCCATCTGATCCATTGCGTGATTGGCCATGGCCGCCTGCATCCTGAACTGCAACGTCTGCGCAACGGCGAAACGGTAGTAGCAATCAACACAGAGAGGCACACCAGATTGTTGGTAGATGGCCGGCTTACCGCATTGGCCACATCCTACTATCCGAGGGGTCTTGGACTTGGACGCACTCATACGATCAACATTGAAATGGTGTTGTTGTCGATTTTGTAGCTCCGGGCAATCTCCCTCAAGGCCTCGCGTTTTCCTTTCGGCAAAGGGCCTCTTGCCTCTCAAACTCCGCCAACCCGCCCAGCACAGTTAGCATCAGCTGCCCGTGTAACGTGGTCATGTCGGCCCACGTTTCGCCTAGCGACCGGAATCCAGCCTTCTTGTCGCTGATCGCGGCAAGGGTGTCCAACAGGTCGCGGGTAGATCGCGCCAGCCGGTCGAGCCGCGTCACCATCAGCACATCGCCAGCATCGAGCGCAGCGAGTGCCTTGCGAAGCTGCGCCCGGTCGGTCTTGGCACCCGACGCCACTGGCGGAACACCTGACCGGCTCTGGCGACCTTCAATGCGGCCACCTTTCCGTGCGCTCTCGCAGTCTGTCGAGACTCGTGCATACTCGTAAATCATGCCGCGATTATGCGGCGGAATTACGCCGCCGAAAAGCCCAATATTTTCAGCATCCTATTGTTGCTGCAAAATTCTTGACTTGTGCACCATCGAAGCAATAAAGCGACTTAAAACAGAATTACTCTGGGATTAGCGAGTCGCCCACCTGCGAATAGAGCCGCTCGGTCCGCTCCTTCGCATCCGCCGCATTATGCATCGCTCGATGACAGTTTGGACAGAGTGCAACTGCGTTTTGGACACGGTCGCTGCCGCCTTCCGCCAGAGGCTTCATGTGGTGAACTTCCAAGAAATCGAGCCCCAGCGCGGTTCTGAACGGCGCGGGATTCCTACAAGCTTCGCATTTGCCCTTTGCGCGGCGCAGAACGTATGCTTTGACGCGCGGATCGCGCAGACAGACCACGGTGGTAACCGCCACGCGCTGAGGCTGACGAACGCCTATCGGAAACGACATGGTTGGTTGGTTCAACAGTTCACGCACCCGCCGCTCGAGCTCGACAGGATCGGCTGTGGGCCCAAACACTTCGGCCACCCGGTCCATACGTTCGCGAGCAATAGCGACAACGTCATCAGCAAAGCGATCCGGATGGGCGAGGACGATGGCTTCATAACTCAGTTCTGCAGGCACATCATCAAATCCGCTGGATTGCTTCCGCACCCGGCTCTCGATGACGGCCGCAGCACCCGATTGCCGGATATCACGCGGCTCATAACCGATCCGGCGGGGGTCTCCCCTACCCGCTTTGGTGTTTGGAAAGCCCGTAGCGCCCGTGCTAGGTCTCTCTCCAGACCGTCTGGGCTAGCGGCAAGTTCATCCAAAACCTTAGACATTCGCTCAACCTCTTCGTTCAGTCAGCACGGGCTGACTGCCGCACGTTTGGAGTTCATTGGCAACGGTGGTAGCGGCCCAAGACTTCCAGTAGGCAAATTCGCTCGCCTTGCCCACAGCCGAACGCAGGCAACACGGCGTCGTGCATAACTCTTACAGACTGCGCGAAAACTCGTTTTAGATCGAATGCCGTATGAGAAATACGCCGCTGCCGGCGCGCGACGCCCGCCTTCAATCCTACTCGATACTGTTCTTCAAGATCAGGAAGAAATATCTTCCCTAATTCGATTTCGTGAATTCTGTTTAGCTTATCCGCGGTGGAATTTGCTCTCGCTGCCAGAATGCGATGGTCCAGCTGCTCAATATCAGGTCCTTGATCATTCTCCAGTACGTTCCGATATAGGGACGACAAGCTCACGCTCCGGTCCCCACATTTGCGCCCACCCAGGCGCGCCACCCTCCACCCCACCACCCGGTATTGCGACCCCCCCACCGACACAGGCACACTCCCCCCACGCCACCGGGACAAACAATGTCACTTCTGACCACCCCGCTGATGCGGCGCAACGCACGAGCGCCCTTCATCCTCCTTGTCGCGATGACAGCCTGCGGAACGCTGGGCATGCACGTCATCATCCCGGCCCTCCCCGCGATGGCATCCGCCCTGGACATGTCCGTCGCCACCGCGCAGCTCACCATCACCCTCTATTTGATCGGACTCGCCGCCGGCCAGCTCCTGTATGGACCGGTGTCTGACAGGTTCGGCCGCCGCCCCGTCGTCCTCGCGGGACTGACCCTCTTCACCGCCGCCAGCATCACCACCGCCATCGCCCCCAACGCAACGATCCTGATCGGCGCTCGGATTCTTCAATCCATCGGCGGCTGCGCCGGCCTCGTCCTGGGCCGCGCGGCAGTCCGCGATGGCGCCGCGCCGGACCAGGCCGCCGGCCAACTCGCACTGCTGACACTCGTCATGTCGATGGTACCCGCCATCGCCCCGGCAATCGGCGGCTTCATCACCGGCTGGTACGGCTGGCGCGCCAGCTACGTCCTGTTGGCCCTGATCGGCGGGCTGACCCTGCTGGCCTGCCTGATCCGCCTGCCGGAAACCCGAGCGCCTGACGCGGGCGGCAGCCGGTCGCTCGTCAGGGGCTATGTCAGGTTGTTACGCTCCCGCCGCTTCCTCGGATACGCCATAGGCGGCGCCTGCTCGACCACCGCATTCTACGGCTTCATGTCGGCCTCGCCGTTCATATTCGAGCGGCAGTTGCATCAATCCCCCCAGAACATGGGTCTGTATTACCTGGTCCTGATGGGCGGCGTCGCGCTCGGCAGCTTCGGGGCAAACCGCCTGGCAGGTCGGGTGCCGGTCTCACGCGCCCTGCGGATCGCCAACGGAATCTGCGTCCTCGGCGCCAGCCTGTTCGTGCTCGTCGATGTGACCGGCATGCTCAGCCCCGTCAGCGTCGTCTCGACCGTAACGGTCTTCATGATCGGCGCCGGCATGGCGAGCCCCTTCGCACTCGCCGGATCGGTCAGCGTCAACCCGCAGGCCATCGGCGCGGCGTCAGGAATGTACGGGTTCTTCCAGATGGGCTACGGAATGATCTGCACGATCGTTGCGGAAACCTGGCATCCCGGCGCCGTCTACCCCGTCGCGGCGATCCTTCTCGGATCGGCGTTGCTGGGACAGGCGGCAATGACCATGGCCGTGCGGGCGGAGGCGAGGCGCTAGGCACCACCCGCCCGCCTGCGTCACGCAGCCTCCCGCCACTCGAAGTCGTCGCTAAGCTCTTCTGTGGCCGTATCGTTCTGCCACAGCACGGCAGGCAGGGATTTTGTTCCGGCCGCAATCTCGATCCGCTTCAAAACCACGCCGGCCGAGTCCGTTATGGCCACAAACCGAAATCCGTCGCAGCCGGAAAGACGCTGAAAAAAGACCTCGACAGCCAGATCGAACGGCGTCCTCGCCTGCGAAACGTCAAAGTAATCCACCCAGTCCCCGTCCGGCATGGCCGCATCTGTCCGTTGCATCACAAGATCAGGATCAAACCTCGCGATCAAGGCGCGATAATCCCGGAACGTTGCGATATCCACGTAGTGCTCGTCCCTCGGCACATCCGCCAGATCAACCACCCGCGCGCGACGGTCCGCGCACGTCGCGGCGGCATTCTCGTCCGGACCCGGCGCAGCAAACCCGGTCATGGCCGTGATGAAATTGGCAAGGAACAGCATGGCGTCACTCCTCGATCGGCATGCCGACAGGTGTAGGAGCGTCACGCCCAGCCCGAAGTGCCCTTCGTCACACCCGGCAATCCTTTCCGCCGCCCGGCCGACACGCAAGCCCCTACGCCGCCATCCGGAACAGCCGCCCCCAAGCGGTGACCCGTCTCGGATCAACCCCCGCCAGCCGCAGGCTCGTCCAGACCGCGGTCGCAATGGTGTCATAGATCGGGATACCCAGTTCCCGCTCCAGCGAGTCGACCATTCCGGCGGCGCGCAGGTTCGTGCACAACACCCCGATCGCCTCCGGCTTCTGCAACGCCACCGACCGGATCATCCCCGCGAGCGTCTCCTCCGGCACCTCGGCGAAAGCGAAATTGTCCTCGATGCCCAGGCCCGGACCGGCAACGCAGGTGATCCCCAGCCCGGCGTAATTTGCAACGATCCGCTGCTGCACCGGCGCGATATAGGGCGTAACGATCCCGAACCGTCTGACCCCTGTCTTTGCCAGCACCTCGTTCAACCCCAGCATCGACGTCCCCGCTCGGACACCCGTCGCCGCCTCGATCCGCCGGCACAGGGCGGCATCCGACTCGAAGCCCAGCCACCCGGCCGAGGTGCCGTTCCAGGCGATCGTCGCGACCTTGGCATGCGACAGCAACGCCGCCGCGGCCAGGATGGCGCTATCGTCGAACTGTCCCAGCGAGTCGTCCGTCAAGGCGATTTCGGTCACCTTGAAACGGGCAAAGTGCGCGGAAACCTCCGGCAGGTCCGCCAGTATCGCCGCCGTCATCGGCTCCAGTACGGTGTTGGACGACGGGGTCAGCATGCCAAGCCGGATAGTCATGCCGCGCCTTCACGCCCCGGGGCCAAACCCGACGCGCGGTCAGGCGTTGACCAGAACAACGGCATTCCGCCGCACAGGAGCCCAGGATGGCGAACCAGACGAAACAGGATCAGGCGCGGGACCGCGCGATTGAGGATAGCTTCCCGGCCAGTGATCCGCCGGCCAACTCCGGGATTACCGGCCCTGAAACGCCCTCGCATGAACGCGGGGTCGACGCGATCCCGACCGGGCTTCCCACGTCCGACCGGCACGCCACCGAGACAGCGCATCAGTGGGAGCACGAGGAGAAGGGCGTCGATGCCGCCAAGGATCTCAGCAATGATGAGGCTGGGGCGCAAACTCACTCATCTTCGCGTCCATGACGAAATCGCCAAAATCCATCTTCATGGAGTCCGCCACGCCGTTTTCCCAGTACTTCATGCCCACCTCATAGGTCGGGGTCATGGCACTGGGCTGGCGGTCGAAAAACGACAGGTGAACCCGGGTGCTGGGAAGGGCAGCCAGCACCGGCCACTTGCTGGCGGCAGGCGGGTTCCAGTCGAGGATCACGATGAAGCTGTCCTCCGCCCCGTTCTCGTCCGTCCCGTCAAACAACGGTAGCGCGAGGAAGCGTTGCTTGGCCTTGGCCGCGGCGATGATGGCCGCGGTGTGCATCATCGGGAACAACGTGCCCGCCGGCAGTGGGATCGTGGTCACGTGCGGCGACGTGTAGCGCGCCTCTCCCGCCCCGCCGATCTTTTCCAGCGAGGCCTCGCCATCGGTCTGGCTGGTCACCGCCTCATCGGTCATCTGCCTTACGTGGAAATGGAACTTCAGCCCGTTCTTGGCTTCCCAGGTGACGTAGTCGGAGGCCATCTCGATGTCCTGGCCGTCCGCATTCGTGATAGTCATCTTCAGCCGCTGCCGGACCGTCCACCCGTCGCAAGCGTCGGTCACCTCGTAGCCCATTGTCCCGTGGGCCGCGACGACGTCGCCGCCTTTCGCGCTGGCGAGGGTCAGGTTGTAGAGGGCGCGGTGGGCTGCCAGGCCGGTTCCGGTTTGCGCAGGGACGGGCGCCGGCGAGCTCGCGGCCTGTGCCGACTGCATAGCCCACGGGACCACCCCTGCGGCTGAAACGGCTCCGGTCAAAAGCAGCGCCAGAAGCGCGGCGGGAGGACGCATGTATTACTCCGCTGAGACCGGAAGATAGCCCGGTGGGTCAAGATAGGCCCAATGGGTCAAGATAGGCACGGTGGGTCGAGATAGACACGGTGGGTCGAGATAGACACGGTGGATCAAGATAGGGTTGTGTTTCGGAACGCGCTACCGCTTCGTAAGCAGCCGGCGTAGCGATCAGCCACCCGTGACCTTCGCTTTCGGAGGAATGTCGATTTTGAGCGACAGTTCCTTGAGCCGAGCGGGCGTGGTTTCAGAGGGAGCACCCATCAGGAGGTCCTCGCCTTGCTGGTTCAGCGGGAAGACGATCACCTCCCGGATGTTCGGCTCGTCTGCCAGCAGCATCACCATGCGGTCGATTCCGGGCGCCGACCCGCCATGCGGCGGCGCGCCGAAGCGGAAGGCGTTCAGCATGCCGCCAAATCGCGCCTCCACATCCGCCGCCGAATATCCCGCAATTTCAAACGCTCGGATCATGATGTCGGGACGGTGGTTGCGGATCGCGCCCGAGGACAGCTCGATCCCGTTGCAGACGATGTCGTACTGGAACGCCTTGATGGTAAGCGGGTCCTGGGTGTTCAGCGCTTCCAGTTCGCCCTGGGGCATGCTGAAGGGGTTGTGGCTGAAGTCGATCAGGCCGGTTTCCTCATTCAGTTCGTACATCGGGAAATCGGTGACCCAGCAGAAGCGGAAGGCGCCTTTCTCCAGCAGGCCGAGTTCGTCGCAAAGGCGGGTCCGGACGGTCCCGGCGAACTTGGGGGCGGTGTCCTTCTTGCCGCCGACGAAGAAGACAGCGTCGCCGGGGTTGAGCCCGCAGGCAACGCGGATCGCCTCGGCGCGGTCGGCTTCCAGGTTGCGCGCGATCGGACCTTTCGGGCCTTCCGCGTCATAGGTGATGTAGCCAAGGCCGCCCTGGCCCTCGGCCTTCGCCCAGTCGTTCAGCTTGTCGAAGAAGCTGCGCGGCTGGCTGCCGGCGCCGGGGGCGGGGATGGCGCGGACGATCCCGCCGGAGGCAGCGATGCGCGCGAACAGCCCGAAGCCGGAGCCGGCATACTGCTGAGTGACGTCGGCAATGCGGATCGGGTTGCGCAGGTCGGGCTTGTCGGAGCCGAATTCCAGCATCGCCTGGTCGTAGGGAATGCGCGGGAACGGCGGCTTCGTCACCGTCCGGCCGTCGCTGAACTCCTCGAACACGCCGGCGATGACGGGTTCGATGGTGTTGAACACGTCTTCCTGCGTGACGTAGCTCATTTCGAAGTCGAGCTGGTAGAACTCGCCGGGGGATCGGTCGGCGCGGGAGGCTTCGTCGCGGAAGCATGGGGCAATCTGGAAGTAGCGGTCGAAGCCGGCGACCATGAGCAGTTGCTTGAACTGCTGCGGGGCCTGGGGCAGGGCGTAAAATTTGCCGGGATGCATGCGGG
The DNA here is from genome assembly GCA_963819005.1 of uncultured Pseudomonadota bacterium. Taxonomy (GTDB): domain Bacteria; phylum Pseudomonadota; class Alphaproteobacteria; order Acetobacterales; family Acetobacteraceae; genus Rhodopila. Next base: position 270,070 of record CAWFUL010000012.1, on the reverse strand, counting down.
CGGGAACGAGGAAGTCGCGGGCGCCCTCGGGTGAGGACGCGGTCAGGATCGGTGTCTGGTATTCCAGGAAGCCGGCCTCGATCATGCGGCGGCGGACCGAGGTGATGACCTGGCTGCGCAGGACCATGTTGCGGTGGAGTTTCTCGCGCCGGAGGTCGAGGAAGCGGTAGCGCAGGCGGATGTCCTCGGGGAATTTCTCGTCGCCCGCGACCTGCATGGGCAGGACCTCGGCGGCGGACTGCAGGACCAGATCGGCGACCCGCAGTTCGACCTCGCCGGTAGGAAGGCGGGGGTTGATGGTGGCTGCATCGCGGGTGACGACCTGGCCGGTGACGGTGATCACGCTTTCGGGGCGGACCTTGTCGGCGGCCTCGAACGAGGGGGAGCCGGCGGCGAAGACGCACTGCGTCATGCCGTAGTGATCGCGCAGGTCGATGAACAGCAGGCCGCCATGGTCGCGCTTGGCATGAACCCAGCCGGACAGGCGGGCCTGGATGCCGGCGTCCGTGGCGCGTAGGGCGCCGCAGGTGTGGGTGCGGTAGGCGTGCATCGTGCGGTTTATCCTGCCGAGAACAAGGGCCCCGGCTGTCATGAGGGCGGCCGGGCAGGGGCGGGAAGAAGCCTTGCCGGTCAGTTCGAGTCAAGCGGTCCGTCGGTCAGTGCGGGCAACCCGACATTTTTACATAACGTCACTATATAGGGTCGATGCGCAGTCCCAGCGCAGGTTCTGCGTTCTCGACGAGCCCGCGCGAAGGTCTCTTGTCCTGGCCCTGCTTCGGCTTTCTGGCCTCGCAACCTAGATCGGCTTCAGACGAATGCGCTGCCCGAAGTGTCCGGACGTCGGATTCACTTGCGATCCGTTCCGTGCCCGGTTATATTTTCTCTTCTCCGGTCATCCCCACTGCAGAGAGGCGCGAGTGCCGACTATAGACGATACGATCTACGTTGCCTTGCCGGGTGTGCTCGGGCTCATACCGGACAAGGTGGCGTACAACGAACTTCACGATGCGCTCCTTCGGGAGGCCGCTGGAGCAACGTCGATCACAATCCTCGGCGGATACATGTCGCCAGGCTACGTGCTAGCCCTCTGTTCCAGGGTTCCACGGCGGGGCAATGGGGGGCGTAGCGGTTTCCCGCTGCGAATCGCCATTGGGCTCGACCCGTCCCGTTCGCTCGCGCAGCAGTGGGAAGAGCTCCGCAAGCTCAAGGCGGACCTGCAAAAGGACGGCTTCCGTTCAGCAGAGGTCAAAGCGATCCTCCATGGGGGAGTCCACTTCCACACGAAACTTTTCGGTTTTGTCAGGACCACCCAGCCATCTTGGTATATCGGCTCGGCAAACCCGTCCGGCACCAATCGCCACGAGATGATGGTCAGGGTCGGACGACGGCACGAAGCCATCGCCGCGTATTCCGAAGGTGCGCTAGCCAAGGCGATTGATGTCTCGGAGAAGGCCCCATCCGAAGCGGCAAACTCGCTGCCCGCTCTCTTCAGGTCAGGCTTCCTCGCCCACAAGCCGCCAAACTCAAACCTTTTCACCTTTGATGCGTTCCGCTTCACCCCAGACGAACGACGGAAGTTAGACGACGGTGCAGGCGTCCGCCTCGGCCTGCGGCACGCCAATCCCACCACTGAGGGTTATGGCTTCAGCCTCGCTTCGGCGCTTGGGGAGACGACGCTCCAAGACGGCGACGGCACCAAAGCCAAGAAGGTTAAGCACATCGGGTCTAGCGTGGACACGGTCTATGGCTTCTGGATGCCTGGCCCTTACGCAGGCGAGCTCCGCCGGGACTATAGGCAGGAAGAGGCTGTGCGTGAGCGTCGGCTCAAGAATTTTGCGGCGAGGTTGTGCAGCGACAATGGCATGAGCGCCGCCCAGGCCGCCTTGACGCGTACCTCCAGGACTGGAAAAGCTGCTGCACGATCGAAGCGTCAAGAAGCAGCCGGACGAGGGACACGAGGACCGCTTCTCGAGGTTCCTTGCGTCGCGGGCGAAGCTGCTGAAAGACGGAGACCGGCGGGTTAGGCAGGCCAGGATCATGGTACTTCAGGAAATGCCGGATATTTGGTCCGACGAGCGGTCGGCCAAAGCGTTCGAGGACTCATTCTTTGAAGACGTCGCCTTCCGGGCATCGTCGGACGGCCGAAAAGGCCGGGTCATTCGTTCCATACTCGACGGGATTGGCGATGTAGATCCCACGGACCCTGACGAAATCCGGCGCGCGCTGGAGAAACGCCTTGGCGAGAGTTCCTGGATCGATGACGACTGGGACGGTCAGCGGGTCGTCTGACTCCACCGTGGAAGCCAGAAGACTAACCGTCATCGGTCGATTTTGCAACCAGAAAGAAAAGATTTTCGACCGTTCAAAGCCTTTGGGAAGGTCAACTACCATGAGCAAGGCCAGCGCAATGCCGCCGGCCCGGCCTTACGCGGTGTGCAGCTTCGCCTCGGTCTTGGCCTGCAGGTTCTCGAAGCTCAGTCCGGGGGCGATGTCGCGGACGACGAAGCCTTTGCCGGTCACGTCGATGGTGGCGAGGTTGGTGTAGATCCGCTTGACCGCACCGGGGGCGGTCAGCGGGTAGGAGCATTTGGTGACCAGCTTGGGGGAGCCGTCCTTGGTGGTGTGCTCCATCAGCACCCACAGGCGCTTGGCCCCGGCGGCCAGATCCATCGCGCCGCCGACGGCCGGGGCGGTGTCGTTCTCGCTGGTGGCCCAGTTGGCGATGTCGCCGTTGTCGGCGACCTGGAAGGCGCCGAGGACGCACAGGTCGAGATGTCCGCCGCGGATCATCGAGAAGCTGTCGGCGTGGTGGCAGTAGCTGCCGCCGGCGCGCAGGGTGACGTACTGCTTGCCGGCGTTGATCAGCCAGGGCTCGATCTTGTCCTTCTCCGGCGCGGGACCCATGCCGAGGACGCCGTTCTCGGAGTGGAAGATGACCTCCCGGTCTACCGGCACGTAGTCGGAAATCATGGTTGGGATGCCGATGCCGAGGTTGACGTACCAGCCCTCCGGGATGTCGGCGGCGGCGCGTTGCGCCATCTGCTGACGGGTCAGGGGCTTGAAGCTGGCGACAGCGGTTTCGGACATGTTTGCGTCTCCATGTTGGCGGCGTGTGGATTATGCGCTTTGGGCGAGGGCACGCCGCGCGGGATCACACGCCTGATCAGAAGCCGGAGGGGTCACCGTAAGGCACGTGCAGCACCCGGTCCACGAAGATCCCTGGCGTGACGACGTGGTCGGGGTTGATTTCCCCTAGTTCGCGAAGGTGTTGGGACTGGACGATGGTCAGGTCGGAGGCCATGGCGCAGATCGGGTTGAAGTTCCGGCCGGCCTGCTTGTAGGTCAGGTTGCCCCAGCGGTCGGCTTCCCATGCCTCGACCAGGCCGACGTCGCCTTTCAGCGCCTGTTCCAGGATGTAGGTGCGGCCGTCGATTTCCCGATGTTCCTTGCCGACGGCCATCTTGGTGCCGACGCCGGTGGCGGTGAAGAAGGCGGGGACGCCGGCGCCGGCGGCGCGCATGCGTTCGGCGAGGGTGCCCTGGGGGACGATTTCCAGCTCGATCTTGCCGGCGCGGTAGAGGGTTTCGAACACCACGGGGTCGGAGCTTCTGGGGAAGGAGCAGACGATCTTGCGGACGCGGCCGAGTTCCATCAGCGCGGCGAGACCGGTGTGGCCGACTCCGGCGTTGTTGCAGGCGACTGTCAGGTCTTTCGCGCCTTGCTCGATGAGGCCCTCGATCAGGGCGTTGGGTTGGCCGACCGCGCCGAAGCCGGCCAGCAGGACAACCGAACCGTCCTTGATGCCTGCCATGGCGTCGGCCATGGACTGGACGATCTTGTTGATCATTCTCGTCGCCTCTCCCGCGGGTCGAAAGATTGGATCGTGTAGCTGTTCGGTTTGGTGATGCCAAGCGTTGGGCCGCATGGGGTTGCAGCCGGTGGGTGGGGGCTGCTGGCTGTGTCCGTGCCGGGGTTGGCGATTTTGGTTAACGCAGATCAGCAGGGATGCACGCCGATGCACGCAGATATTTTTTTGCTTGCCGGCCTCGGGCGCTCCATTCGGTTTGCAGTTTGGGTTTGCCACAGTCCGGGAGTGGCCTTCGGATCGCCGACGCTTGGCGAGACTTGGACTTCGGTCCGCTGTTGACCCGGCGGGACTGACGCCGCATGCCCTGGGTTATGACGTCGTTCGATGTGATCGTGCTGGGGGCCGGGGCGGCGGGACTGATGTGTGCAATCCGAGCGGGGCAGCGCGGACGGCGGGTGCTGGTGCTGGAGCATGGGGCGGAGGCGGGGGCGAAGATCCTGATCTCCGGTGGGGGGCGGTGCAATTTCACCAATACCGGCGCCGTGGCGGAGCGATTTCTGTCGGACAATCCGCATTTCTGCCGGTCGGCGTTGAGCCGGTACCGGCCGGAGGATTTCGTTGGGCTGGTGCGCAAGCACGGGATCGCGTTCCACGAGAAGACGCTGGGGCAGTTGTTCTGCGACGGGTCGGCGCGGCAGATCGTGGCGATGCTGCTGGCGGAGTGCGCGGCGGTAGGCGCGGATGTGCGGGTGGGGCACCGGATTCTGGATGTCGGCCGGCCGGATGGGTTCCGGGTGGAGACGGATCACGGGTCGTTCACGGCGGGGAGCGTGGTGTTGGCAACCGGCGGATTGTCGATTCCGAAGATGGGGGCGACGGGGTTGGCCTATCAGGTAGCCGGCTCGTTCGGGTTGCGACTGACGGAGATCAGGCCTGGGCTGGTGCCGCTGACGTTCGCGGACGATCTGCTGGCGATGATGCGGGGGTTGAGCGGGGTCTCGGTGGACAGCGTTGTCTCCGTTGGGCGGCGGACTTTTCGGGAGGCGTTGTTGTTCACGCATCGCGGGTTGTCGGGGCCGGCGGTGCTGCAGGCTTCCTCGGTACTGGCGGGAGGGTCCGGTTTGCATCGATCTGCTGCCGGGGGTGGATGCGGGCGCTTTTCTGCTGGACCGTAAGCGGAGTAGGCCGAAGGCTGGGCTGGCGAGTGTGCTGGGGGAGGTCTTGCCGGTTCGGCTGGCCTCGGTTTTGGCTGCTGGTGCTGGTGCTGGTGCCGGTGCTGGTGCCGTTGCGGGTGCTGTTGCCGAGTCCGGTGCGGGGACAGGGGCGGGGCGTCTGGCGGATATGCCGGATCGGGTGCTGGCGGCGATGGCGGCGCGGCTGTCCCGGTGGGAGGTGACGCCGTCGGGGACCGAGGGTTATCCCAAGGCGGAGGTTACCTGCGGGGGTGTCGATACGCGCGATCTGTCATCGCGGACGATGGCGGCGAACAATGTGCCGGGACTGTTCGTGATCGGCGAGGCGGTGGATGTGACGGGCTGGCTGGGCGGCTACAATTTCCAATGGGCCTGGGCGAGCGGGTGGTGCGCGGGAGAGGCGGCTTAAAGCTCGGTCTGGATCGCGGGTGAGGCCGCGGCGGCGGCAGCGGCGGCGGCAGCGGCGTAGCCGGGGTGTTGTGCGGTTTCGCGGCCGGGGTGTTGCGGGCTTCGCGCTTCAGGTTGCGGTGCGGCGTCGCGGCCGGATTGTTGCGGGGCCAGCGGTTCGGACTTCTGGGCGGCGGCTTGTTGCTGTTCGTATTCAGCTTTCTTGCGGCGGGATGTCTCGGCCATCTGCTGCGCCATGGCGCGTTTCCTGGCTGCCTGGCTCCAGTGGCGGGCCTGGAACGGGTTGAAGATGTTGCGGGCGGGTTCGGGCTGTGTCGCCGCGCGGCCGATCGGGGTTGGGGCTGGCGTTTCGGCCTGGGCCTCAGCGGGTTCGGCCAGGGTTCGGGCGGGTTCGGCCGGGTCTGGACCGGCGGCGATTGTGGCTGCTTCCGCCGTTGGCGGGTCGGCGGTTGGGGTAGCTTCCGCCGTTGGCGTGGCGGCGCGGCGCGCGCGCTGCAACTGGTCGAGTTTTCGCTGGGCCTGGCCGGCGACGCGGCGCAGGCTGACAGCATTGCCGCGCAGGCGGATGATGCGGCTGGCCGGGATGTCCGGTCCGGCGGACTCGGCAAGGGCCTGGAGCGCATTGAGGCTGTAGGTGACGATTTCGCCCGCGAGGCGGAGTTCTTCCTGGGTGGCTGGGTTATATTCGCCTAGCACGTCAGTCGCGGCCCGGCGGGCGATGCCGATGTCGCCTCCGGTGACCGAGAGAAAGAAGGGGACGAGGACAAGAAGGACGGTGTCCAGGATGGGCGTCGGGAGGGTGGACATCATGGGTCCTGAATAAGGTCCTGCGGCGGGGGCTGAAATGACTGAAGAGAACAATAAGGGAACATTCCAGGGAAATCAAGGCATTTTGAGAGTATGGTCCGGAGCAGGCGGCAGTCTGGCCGGTCTGTGGATCGTGCTGATCTGCCACGTTGCGATGGCACAGCAGGCGGCGCCGGACGACGGGCTGTCCATCAGCCTGCCACCGGTCGATGTCATCGGGGTGTCGCCGCTGCTGGGTTCGGGCGTGGATCGCAACACGGTGCCGGCGCAAACCAACGTGCTGTCGGGCAATGACCTGACGCGCGGGGCCACGACCGTTCCGGATGCAGTGCAGGCGCTGAACGAGCGGGTCGGCGGGGTAAGCCTGGGATCGGCCTCGGGAAATCCGTATCAGCCGACGCTGTTCTACCATGGGTTTCAGGCCTCGGGGCTGCAGGGGACGCCGCAGGGGCTGGCGGTCTATGTGAACGGGGTCCGGTTCAATGCGGCGTTCGGCGACACCGTGAATTTCGATCTGCTGCCGGATGTGGCGATCAGCCAGATGAACCTGGAAGGCTCGAACCCGGTGTTTGGCCTGAATGCGCTGGGCGGGGCGCTGTCGATACAGTTGAAGAACGGGTTTACCTGGCAGGGCGGCGAGGGGTCGCTGTATGGCGGGTCATTCGGCACGTTCGGCGGTGATTTCGAGTATGGCAAGAAGAGCGGCGATACCGCGGTTTATGTCGCGGCGAGCGGGGTGCATCAGAACGGCTGGCGGGATCTGCAGTCTTCCGGCATCGAGAATTTCTACGGCGACGCCGGATGGCGTGGCGATCGCGGCGAGGTCCACCTGAATGTGCTTCTGGCGAACTCGGTGCTGAATGGTCCGGGGACTTCGCCGGTGCAACTACTGGCGGCAGATCGCGCGGCGATTTTCACCGCACCGAACCAGGTGAGCAGCCGCCTGGGACAGGTCAGCATGTCAGGGGATTTTGAGATCAGCGACACGGTTTCCCTGCAAGGCGCGGTCTATTACAACAATTTCCTTCAGCGCGTGACGAACGGGAATGCGCCGAACGACACGCCGTGTCCGGATGGTTCGGGGCTGCTGTGTAACAACTCCGGATACAGCTCCACTTATGGGGGCGGAACGATTCCGGCGTTCCTGGGACCAAATGCGCTGGCTTATTCCGAACTGGATAACCAGACGACGAATACGAACGGGTATGGCGCGTCGATGCAGGCAACCGATACGCAGACGGTGCTTGGCTTCAAGAACCATCTGGTGGGCGGGGTCAGCTTCGATGGGGCGCAGACGATGTTCACGGCGGCGTCGTTGATTGGCGGAATCTCTGGTGTTTCTCGCGTGTTCCTCGGGCCTGGGGTGGTAATCGACGAGCCGGGCGTCAACCAACCGGTGCGGGCCGCCGTCAGTGACGGATATTATGGCGCGTTTTTCGCCGATACCTTCGAGCCCGCGGAGGGACTTGCGCTGACCGTGTCAGGTCGTTTCAACGACGCTCAGATCGATCTGGCGGATCGGAACGGTATCGATCTGACCGGCTCGCACTCCTATGCTCGGTTCAATCCGGCGGCTGGCGTTACTTATAAAGTCGTTCCTTGGCTGACGGCCTATGCCGGGTATGCGGAGGCAAACCGAGCGCCGACGCCGGCGGAACTTTCGTGCGCGGGACCGGGTGATTCGTGCAGTCTGGCGAATTTCTTTGTCGGGGATCCCAACCTGAAACAGGTCGTTGCGCATACGATCGAAGCAGGTGTGCGCGGGGAGACGCGTGTCGGCGACGATGGGAAGTTGAATTACAGTCTGGGATTTTACCACAGCCGTCTCGATGATGATATTGTCTTTGTGAACAGCGTGACGCTGGGCCGGGCTTATTTTTCCAATGTGGGTGCGACGCTGAGGCAGGGCGTCGACGTCAGCATCCAATACAAGGCGCAGCGCTGGTCGGCCTATGTGGCCTACACCTTCACCGATGCGACATATCAGAGCGGGTTTATCGAGGCGGCGGGGAATAATCCGGCGGCTGATTTCAACGGCAACCTGACGATCTATCCGGGCAATCGGTTGCCGGGGGTGCCGGTGCATCAGGGCAAGCTGGGGCTGACGTATCATGTCACCGATCAGTGGACGATCAGCGCGGTGCTGATTGCTCAGAGCGGGCAGTATCTGTTCGGGGATGGAGCGAACGTAACGCCTCGGCTGCCGGGGTTTGCAACGCTTAATGTGAGTGGAAATTATCAGGTTACGCCGCATTTGGCGCTGTTTGCGATGGTACAGAACGTAACTGACGCGAAATATGTTACCTATGGCACCTTTTCGCCGACATCGTCGGTGTTTCTGTCCCAGGCGCCGAATGCGACGAACCCGCGCGCGTATAGCCCGGCGGCGCCGGTGGGAGCGTTTGGCGGCGTCAAGATTTCGTTCTGAAGGTAGCCGGTGCCGCCTGTTGCAGGCGGCACCTTTGTCGGATCAGACTGGCGTTGCGTCAGCCTGGAGCGTCGGCCGCCGAATCACCCCCGGTCTTCTGGCGGATCGTTGCGCGGCGGGTACTGCTGATGGTGCTTTTGTCGCCGCGAACGATTCCCCGGCCGGTGGCGCCGGGAACGGTCGGATTTTCGGCAACCGGGGTGTTCGGGGTGACGGAATAGCGACTGCCGGTCGTCAGGGCCGGATTGGAAGACGGATCAGCCTGACCCTCCTGCGGGTAGCCAATGGCTTCATGTCCGCCGCCGGAATTAACCGGATTGAGGTTGGGGCTCTCCGCCCATGTGACGGTTGCCGGCACGACGGTAAGCGCGGCAATCAAGATCGAGCGGTGTATCGTTGTCATAAAGACATTCTCCTGAAGCAGTCCATCGTCCAGATGGTTGAATGGACATCGCTTGGTAACCACCGGCTGTATCTCGATCTGTCACGAACTGTGACATACCTCCGTCGTGCTATTGTATGCAGACCGTTGGTTGATCGGAACCAGCAAAACTTTCAAAGATGTACGGGCCGTTTGTTCGGAACCGAGGGTGTTACACTTGGAGGTCAACAGAGCGTGAGAGAACGGCGTCGCGGTGGTGCCGCCTGGCCTGGGGGCGCCTTCCGTTGACGCGGATGAGTGTCTGTTTCAGCCTTTCGGCTGGTCAAGGGGAATGTGGAACAATGTCCAGCGATTATACCGTGGGCGATCTGGTCGCCGAGTTTCTGTCCGCATGCGATGTCAGCACGGTGTTTGGCATCGCCTCGGTGCACAACATTCCGATGCTGGATGGGATCGGGCGGCGGAACACGATCCGGTTTGTCATGGCGCGGGGGGAGCTGGGCGGGGCGCATATGGCGGATGGGTATGCGCGGGTGTCTCAGGGGTTGGGGGTGATCTTTTCGTCCACCGGGCCGGGGGCGGCGAACACCATTGGCGGGTTGATCGAGGCGCGGTTTGCCGGTTCGCCGGTGCTGCATATCACCGGGCAGACTGCGACGAAGTATGCCGATCGGGGGATGGGGCCGGTGCATGACCCGGTGGATCAGCTTGGGATGATGGCGAGCGTCTGCAAGGCGGCGTATCGGGTGCGGTCGGCTCAGGGGGCGTTGGGGGTCCTGACCCGGGCGGCGACGGAGGCTCTGACGGCGCCGATGGGGCCGGTGAGCGTGGAAATCCCGATCGACCTGCAGCGGGTGAAGATCGAGCGGCCGGCGATGCTGGACCGGTTCGTGCTTCCGGTGCCGGCGGGGCGGGTGCCGACGGAGGTTGAACTGGATGAGTTGACTGAGCGGGTGATGTCGGCAAAGCGGCCGTTGCTGTGGCTGGGGAACGGGGCGAAGCAGGCGGGTTCGGCGGCGGCGAAGCTGCTGGACATGGGCTTTGGGATGGTCAGCAGTTTCAATGGGCGGGGGACGGTGCCGGAGGAGCATCCGAGGAACCTGGGCGGGCTGACGGGTAGCGGCATGCCGATCATTACGGACTTCTATAAGACGGTGGATCTGTGCCTGGTGGCCGGGTGCCGTCTGCGCGGGCATGAAACGAATGATTTCGCGGTGAAGCTGCCGGATAATATCGTGCAGGTGGATGCTGATCCGATCGCCAATGGGCGGACTTATCCCAACCGGTATTTTGTCTGTGGGGATGCCAAGGCGACGCTGGAGGCGTTGGTCAGCCGGATCGAGGGGCGGTTGTCGGTTGCGCCTGGGTATGTCGAGGAGTTTGCGGCGCTGAAACGGGATGCTCAGGCGGTGTTTATCGAGACGCTGGGGGCTTATGGAACGTTTGCCAAGCAGTTGCGGGCGGTGATGCCGGCCGATGCGATCTGGGCGCGGGATGTCACGCAGAACAACACGACGTGGGGCAACCGGGTGTTTCCGCTGAATGCGCCGAATTTGAACGTGTATCCGGTGGGGGCGGGGATCGGGCAGGGGCTGTGCCTGGGGATCGGCGCGGCGGCGGCGGCGGGGGATCGCAAGACGGTGGTGATGACGGGGGATGGCGGGTTTTTCCTGAATGTCGGCGAATTGTGGACGGCGGTGCAGGAGTCTTTGGATATGGTCGTCATCGTGATGAACGACCGAGGGTATGGGGTGATCAAGCGGATTCAGGATGCGACAGCCGGGGGGCGTCGTTACTATGCCGATCTGCAAGGCCCTGACATCAGCAAGCTGGCGGCTCTGTCTGACATTCCGTATTTCCGGGTGGCGCGTGCCGATGCGTTTGGTGATACGGTTGCCAAGGCGATCGCGATCAAGGGGCTGACGATGGTGGAAGTGGACATGAACGCGGTCGGGGAATTTCCGGCTTATTATCCGTTCAATCAGCTTGCTTCGCGTCCGGCTGGCTGATGCTGCATGCGGGCCTCGGGCTGGTGTCCCTGCTGCTGCTGGCGTTCCTGTGCAGCGAGGACCGGCGCCGGATCCCTTGGCGGACGGTGTTTTGCGGTGTGGGCTTGCAGATCGGGTTTGCGCTGCTGCTGATCGGGATTCCGGGGGCGGACCGAGCGATGATCTGGCTGAACGATGCGGCGAATGCGCTGCATGACGCGACGCTGGTGGGGACTCAGTTCGTGTTTGGCTATCTGGGCGGGGGGACGCCGGCGTTTGCGGAGACCCATCCGGGAGCCTCGTTCATTCTGGCGTTTCAGGCTTTGCCTCTGGTGCTGACGATCAGTGCTTTGGCGTCGTTGCTGTTTCACTGGGGGGTGCTGCAGCGGGTCACCGCGGGGTTTGCGTGGCTGCTGAGCCGGCTGATGGGGATCAGCGGGCCGTTGGCGCTGGGCGCGGCGGTGCATGTGTTCGTGGGGATGGTGGAGGCTCCGCTGCTGGTGCGGCCGTATCTGTTGCGGATGCAGCGCGGGGAATTGTTCGGGCTGATGACGTGCGGGATGGCGGGCGTGGCCGGGACGGTGATGATTATTTACGCCTCGTTCCTGGCTCCGCTGGTGCCGAATGCGTTGGGGCATATTCTGGTGGCGTCGATCATCAGCACGCCGGCTGGGTTGGCTGTGGCGGCGCTGATGGTGCCGTTTGTGCCGGCTGAGCGGGGGGAGGGGCGGCTGGTGATCGAGGATCCTCCGGTGAGTGCCATCGATGCGCTGGTGAAGGGCACGATGGATGGCATTCCGATCCTGGCGTCGATCATTGCGGTGCTGATCGTGACGATCGCAGTGGTGACGCTGGTGAATATGGCGCTGGGGTTGTTTCCGGAGGTAGCGGGCGGGGTGGTGACTTTACAGCGGATCTTTGCGCTGCCGTTCCGGCCGGTGATGTGGCTGATCGGGGTGCCCTGGGCGGAGACCTCGGCCGCGGCGGCGTTGATGGCGACGAAGACGGTGTTGAATGAGTTCGTGGCGTATCTGAACTTTTCCTCGATGCCGGTGGACGCGTTCTCGGCCCGGACCCGGATGATTTTGACGTATTCGCTGTGTGGGTTTGCCAATTTCGGCAGTTTGGGGATTGTGATCGGCGGGTTGGGGGCGATGGTGCCGTCCCGGCGGGCGGAGATTGTCGAGTTGGGGATGCGGACGATCCTGTCGGGGACGATTGCGACGTGCATGAGCGGGGCGGTGGCGGGGGCTTTGGCGGGCGGGTAGGTGGTGGCTGTTGCGGTTTCAGTGGCGGCTGGCGGGGGTGGTACAGTCGTGGGTGGCCGCCGGCGGGCGCAGCGAAGTCGTGAGTGGCCGGGGCAAGCCCTGCCATGACGTTACGGAAACGGTCTTGGCGCTTTGACCGCTGGGTTATAGCTGGCCGGTCTTTGTCAGATTTTCTGGTAGGTCATGACGCAGTAGCGCATGCTTCCGGTATAGTAGGCGATCAGAATGCGGATCATTGTGATGGCGAAGATACGGTTTTTCGCGCTGGGTTCAGCAGGTAGCGCAGGTAGCGCGAGTCCGTCAGCAGGCCGCGAGCATTCTGCGGATGCAGATTGACCATGTCCGGCGGACGTTCCTGGTGATGTCCTGGACTGTTATCAGATTGAGGCCGGCGGTTTTTCCGAGCGTTTGGTAGTCGGTTTCGTTGCCCATGTGGGGCAGGCGGCCCTCGCGGCAGATGGGTTCCAGCAGGTAGTTGATCTCCCATGTCCTGGGGTTGTTGCAGCTTAGCCAGGCGCAGATCACGAGGCGGCCATTGGGTTTCAGCGTTCGGGCGGCCTGCGTGAAGAAGCGTTGCTTGTCGGGCATGTGCTCGCTGCTTTCGATTGCGTAGGCGGCGTCGAAAGTTTGGTCGAGGAAGTCGTTGCTTAGCCAGTCCTGCACGAGGATTCTTGTGTTGGCCGCTGGTTGGGCCTGCGCGGCCTGGGTTGGGGAGATTGTTACGCCGGTGACGGTGACGTGCTCGCGGCCGGCGAGCAGGCGGGCGGTGGCGCCGTAGCCGCAGCCGATGTCGCAGATGTGCTGGCCGGGCGAAAGGCGGAGTTGGGCGGCGACGAGGCTGACCAGGGCTTCGGTGGCCTCGGCGGGAGTTTCTCGGCCGGTTCCCCAGTAGCCGTGGTGGACGTGGTGGCCCCAGACGTCCCGGTAAAAGAGGTCGAGTTCGTCGTAGTGGGCGGCGACCGCGGCGGTGGACTGCGGTTGGCTGGGGTAGATCATCCGGCGATGGTCTCCGTGGCGGCAATCGGGATCAAGCGGGCGGGTTTGGTGAGTCCTATAAAGCCGGTGATGGCGGGCGGGGAGGGGCGGATGAACCCGGTGGCGAAGGCGGTTTGGTTCATCGAGGGCCATTTTGGCGGGGAGATCTGTCTGGCGGATGTGGCGGAAAGCGCGGGGGTGTCGCGATTTCACCTGGTCCGGGTGTTCGGCACGGCGACGGGGTGTTCAGTGATGCGATATGTCCGCGTGCGCCGGTTGACGGAGGCGGCAAAGGCGCTGGCGGCCGGGGCGCCGGATATAATGGGCGTGGCGCTGGACGCGGGATACGGCTCGCATGAGGCGTTTACGCGGGCGTTCCGGGAGCAGTTTGGTTTGACGCCGGAGGCGGTGCGGGCCGGCGGGACGGCGGCAACTCTTTCATTGATGGAGGCAATAACCATGGAGCAGACGCAAGGCGGGGCGCTGGCGGCGCCGCGGATGGAGCAGGGGCGAGCGCTGTTGATCGCTGGGCTGAGGGAGTGGTTCAGGTTTGAGAACTTGGGCGGGCTGCCTGGGCTTTGGCAGCGGTTCCGCGACCATATCGGGTTGGTGCCGGGGCAGATCGGCGGTGTCTGCTATGGGGTGTGTTACAATACCGATGACGTTGGGTTTGATTATATCGCGGGGGTGGAGGTTCAGTCGTTCGCCTCCTTGCCGGCAGAGTACGCTCGGGTCCGGGTGGCAGAGCACCGCTATGCGGTGTTTACGCATAGCGAGCACGTTTCGTCGGTCAAATCGACGCTCATGGCGATTTTCAACGAGTGGCTGCCGGCGTCGGGGTATCAGGCGGCGGATGCGCCGGTGTTTGAGCGGTATGACGAGCGGTTCGACGGGCGCACCGGCATGGGCGGGTTCGAGATCTGGGTGCCGGTCAAGGGGTAAGGATCGGGTCGGGTGCTCTTTAGCGGCGGCGACGGACGGAGATCGGTACGGTTGCCTTGCGGCGAACCCAAAATATGCCGGTCAAACCGGCGGCGAAAATACCGAGCGTTGCCGGTTCCGGTATGGGGGTGCCGGTGACGGTGATCGGGTTTATGTACGCGAGGGTATGATTGTCTGATTCAAATCCGGTCCCGGATGTGCCGCCGTTCGAAAGCGTGACGCTGGTGATATAACCGGAAAGGTCAAATACGTTAACGTAGACAAACAACTCATTGTTGTCCTGACCGTGATATGTGCCGGAACCAGGATTGCCGCAATATGCATTGCTGGAGGGGTTGGAACAGGATCCAAGCTGTTTCAGCAAGCCCTGCGAATTGAATTGCGCCACGACGGTGCTGCCATCGTAGATCGTCAATCCATTATTCGCATCCAGCGCACTGATCCAGATGCCAAAGTAATTTGCGCCTGGAACGGCGGCGGTGTGATTCACGCTCAGAGTATAGGTTGCCGTGGCGGCAGTGCCGTGATTTGAAGCCGCGGCCGGGTTGAAAAGTTCTGGGTAGCCGAAGTTACTGTTCACGCCGCCGAACTGGTTCTGCGGCTCGCTAACCCACTCACCATTGGTGCCGGTGGTCGTGCCTGTTCCGACGGCGTAGGTCCCGGAAAATACCGCTGATCCCGTCGGCTGATAACCGCCGTCCGTGAAGGCGGCGCTATAGGTGCTGGAGCCCGTCCAATTCTGAAAATTCTCGATGCCGTAATCACAAGTGGCAGCGTTGTGGCAGATCGAGCTCAGATCGGTCGGGCTGGTCGAAAAATCCGGTTGCATGACGGCAGCCGCCGAATAGGTGATCGCGACGTTATCCGCGACGGCCGGTGCGGATCCGGCGCCAATTGCAACGGCGAGGCCGAAGGCGGCGATGCTGAGGTGCTTTGTGAATGGGCGCACGATTCTAACTTCCAGAAAGCTTTCGCTGTCGGTTACGTTTTCGTCTCATAACAGACGTTCCACCGTAAGGGAAGCTAATACCGGCCTACCATTGTATAGAAAATCAGATACTGCACATTTGGTGATAATAATCCGGGTGCAGGGCCTCCCGGCCCGGTGGCAGCGCAGCATGCGCATGGTTAGCGCGATCCCGGACTTCCCCTGCGTGACGACGTCGCCGCCGGCGTGCTGGCCGCTGCATTTTTCCCCATGATTCCATAGTCGTTCACGACTAAACCGGCGAGCGCCTTGTCGACCACTTGCGGCACGGCATCGCGAGCGAGCTGCTGCGCCAATTGGCCTCGCACGGCTTCGAAAGAAGGGGGTCCCTGCTGGCGCCGGGATTCAACCTTAACGAGATAAAGCGCGCCACCGGCCTGGACCGGGTAGGCGGTCGTCTGACCCGGCGCCAATGAAAAGATGACCGCGCCGATCTCCGGCAGCACCGAGCCTATGCGGACGTATCCAAGGTCACCGCCGACCTGCGCGGTTGCATCCTGGCTGAATTTCATCGCGGCCTGGCTGAAGTCCATTCCCCCGGCCAGGGCGGCCTGCACGTCGGCCGCCTCCTGCGGGGTCTGGACCATGATGATGCGGGCCCTCACCGCCTCAAGGCCCGGTTGGTTGGCGATATCCCGATCGTAGGCGTTGTGAAGCATGGCATCGGTGACGACGGCGCTGGCGGACCGGCGAAGATATTCGGTGGACAGGATCGTGTCGGTGGCGGCCGCGATGCGCCGCTGGATGGCGGGGTCCTTGTCGATCCCGGCCTCCCGGGCGCGGATGACCAGGGCGCGCTGGACGATGAGGCCCCTGATCGCGTCACGGTAGGCACTTTGAAGGGTGCGTTTGCCATTGGTCGGCGGAAGGTTGGCGAGGGCCTCGGCGACGTCGGCGCGGGTGATGCTCTGGTCGCCGATTTCGGCGACGACCAGGTCGGGTGTTTTTGCCAGGAGTTCGCTGAGGCGGCGCAGACTGCCGAGGAAAGCGGCTTCCATCTCCGCCTGGGTTGGAGGTGGGGGCGGCTGGGGATCGCCGGCGCGGGCGATGGGTATCGTCAGTGCCAACGCGAGCAGGCCGGCGATGGCGCGGCGAACCAGGACGGATGGCGGGTTTGGAGACGATGGCACCGGGGGCGAACCTTGTTTGCGGGGTTGATTATCTCAGGTTCGTGTTGGCGTCACGCTTCCTGGAGAGATCGCAGGATGACCGCGACGGCCTGGGCGGCGGATGTCGTGGCGGTATCGATGACCAGGTGGGGGCGGCTCCAAGGTTCGTAGTCCCGGGCTTGCACCTTGTCCCATGTGGGGAGGATGAGGTTGGGAATATCGGTGGTTCGGGTTTCGACGCGGCTTCGGTGTTCGGCCTGGTCGGAACAGATGGTTTCGATTTCAATGATCCTCGTGTTGGTTTCGGTGGCAACGGCGCGCCAGGCATCTCGGGTGATCGCCAGCGGATTGACGGAATTGGCGATGACGGCGCGGCCGAGGCAGAGGTTGTCGGCGGCGAGGCGGTAGGCGATGGCGTAGCCTTCGGTCGTGGCGGTGGCGCCCTGGTCGCGCAGCGCTTGCTCGATGGTGTCGATGCGGATGTAGGTGGCGCCGAGATCGGCGGCGAGACGGCGGGCGATGGTGGATTTGCCGGTGCCGGGGAGGCCGGAGAAGGTGATGAGCAGTGGGCTGGTCCGAATCTAACTTCGCAGCGCCATGAGGCAGGCGGCGGCGGATTGGGCGGCGGGGCGCGCGGCGGACTGATCGATCTTGCCGGCGAGGACCATGGGGCGGACTTTAGCCCGCAAAAGATCGGGGAGCTTCGTGTCGGTGCGCAGGTCGGGGGCGGCGGCCTGGTAGATGGTGGATGCGGCGGGGCCGAGGTTCGCGGCACATGCGGCGCCGGCGGCGGGGTCGGCGAGGGCCGGGGTAGAGGCGAGGGCGAGCAGGGCAAGGGCGGCTGCGAGGCGGGGCATGGGGCGGTCCTTCAGGCGGTGGCGTGTTGATGACCCGGCGTGCCGGGTTCGGCGCCGGTGGTTGCGAAGGGGGAGGCGGTTTATCGGCTGCGATCCTAGGCCTGACAAGTTAAGGGCTGCTTAAACGGCCCGGCGACCGGACGCGGCAGCGCGGCGCCTTGGCTGCGGGAGGATCCTGTCCGCCTCTAGCTAAAAAATTGCACAAGGTGCCGCAGCAGTTCCTCGGGTTGTTCTTCGGGCATCCAGTGGCCGCAGTTTTCGATGACGCCGCCTTGGACGTGGGTGGCGAGGCGGGTCAGGGAATTGAGGACCTCGGGGCCGCGGCCCCAGGCGCTGTTGCCCCCCAGGGCCAGGACGGGCATCGGCAGGCGGAACCCGGTCGCGACGATGGCGGCGTTGTCGGCGATGTCCTGTGGGATCGCTCGGTAGTAGGCGAAGCCGGCCCTGAGGGCTCCGGGCTGGCGGTAGGTTCTGAGGTATTCGGCGATGTCGGCGTCGGACAGCGGCGTGGCGCCGTAGTTGCGGTAGAACCAGCCGAAATAGATGTCCTCGCGGCCGGTGATCAGGGCCTCGGGCAGGTCGAGGGTCTGGTGGAAGGCGTGGTGCCAGCGGCGGCCGCCCTGGCTGATGTTGGGGCTGCCGTCGCCGGGGATCGTTACGTCGAGGATGGCTAGTTTCTTGACCGATTCGGGATGGGCGGCGGCGAGGGCGTAGGCGGTGGGGCCGCCCCAGTCGTGGCCGACCACGTGGAACTCTTTCAGGTTCAGCGTTTGGTGGAGCAGGCGCCAGATGTCGTTGGCGATGGTTTTCTTGTCGTAGCCGGTGGCGGGGCGGGAGGAGTTGCCGAGGCCCCTGAGGTCGGGGGCGATGACCTGGTGGGTTTTGGCCAGGGCAGGAATGATGTGGCGCCACTCGTACCAGCTTTGCGGCCAGCCGTGGAGGAGGACGACGGGGAAGCCGGTGCCGGCGGTGACGTAGTGGAGGCGGACGTCGCCTAGGTCGGCTTGGGCGTGGTTCATGAGGGAGTCCTGTTGGCGGGTAGCTGTTCGGGCTGGCAAGAAAAGGGTTTAGCACGGAGCAAGCAAAGAGGACCACGGAGGGCACGGAGAAGGAGAATATTTCGCTTCGGCTGGAATATCGTCATTCGATGGTTGGTGCTGCCGGAGAGCGTGCCGATGACAAGATGCTGATCCGAGTGATGGTGTGGCGCGTCGTGGCTGGCGCGTTCACCGCCTGGGCGTCTCGGTCCGGGCGGGTCGCCGCCAGCGGGTCTGGGTTCGCGGGGACAGCGACGCCAAGGCCCTGGCGATGTCCGGTTCGTGCTCGGCCTCGACCCGACGTATTACGCCGCCGTCCGACGTGATGCGGCCGCCACCAAAGGCAGCACGACCTTCTTGCCCACTCAGGATTGGGAGATCGAAGGAAAGAGCGGTATCTTCGGACGTGGCGGGTGTCGCTCGAGGATCGCACGGAACGGTTGGTCTCATCATTAAATCCCGTGGATTCCATGAGCAGTTGACACGGCATCATAGCGCACCTCGCCATCGGCATTGATCAACAAGACGCCGACAGAAGGACGAAGCCCTTGGACGGCCGTGGCAACTTTCAGAACGTCGTCGCCAGTCGCCGGGTGCGCGATGATAGGAAAAGGGGCCATTTTGTCAGTTTTATTTTGATACAGGACACATCTGTTGCGTGACGTCTTGGGACGACCGTGCGACTTGCCTCATCCAGCCATTCGAGCACTTCCATTGGCGTTTGCCCCAAATTGTCTTGTGGATTGCAGTGTTTGGAAGTTATCTCCCTGCGGTTGATCCAGATCATGTGAATTGAATTACAAATGCTGAATAGTGTTTCAGTCGAGGCGCCGTGAACAACAAACAGGCGAGCCGGGTGTTCCGAACGGCGATGAAGATGTTCCGAGCTTCGGCCAATAGCGGAAAAAAGGAGACGGGCCAATGAGCGAGAGTATCAGTCTTCGACAGGATAACGCACTTTACCAGCTTGTAGCGGTGCGGGCCTACGAAATTTGGGAAAACGAAGGACGTCCTGAGGGACATGACCTCGTCAACTGGTGCGAGGCTGAGGAGGAAATTCTCAGCACTTTGCCAAAGGTCAGTGTTCCGCAAGAGGAACGAAAACCCACTTTGCCAGCAGTATGAAGTCCGATGGTTCGGCGTCCGCAATCGGACGCCGAACCAGAAGGGTCCCCAGTAACGCACTTCAGTTATCCGCGGTCCAACGCGGGGAGTTAGAGGAATGCAAGACTGGCGCTAGGAATCATCAAGTCGGGAGTATGAGCAGGTTGTGCTTTCCACATGGGTAAGACCAAAACGCCATAAACGATTTCTAACTCCGCTTACTGGCCATCTATTGCGCCTCCGTCTACCAGCCGATCGGCGCAATGGGGAGTTGAGCGATATCGGTGGGGGCGCCACGAGTACGTAAGCTTGGGGTATCAGGGTGAAGTGCTGGCGTCAGCAATCTCCATGAAACGAGGTTCTGCTTGTTGCCGTTGCTCGCGGGAAAGCACACCGGCCCCTGCCGGGCAGTCCTGAGGATTGGGATGCTGAAGCAGATGACCGCAGTGGGTTGTGACCTGACGTTCGCCCTGAGACAATATCCTTTCAGCATGTGCGGGCCGGCGGACGGTTGCCTCCCTTTCCCAACGCCGTCTTCGCCCCTAGCATGGCGTGACAACGGCACGCGCCGTCATCATGGGGGAAATCGAGCATGCACTGGACCGATCGGCGGGAACGTTATCGCGGTGTCATTGCGGGGAGCGAATGCATCCATCCCGGTTCGGTTTATGATGCGATCTCGGCGCGGATCGCCGAGGAGATCGGTTTCGAGGTTGGGATGTTCGCGGGGTCGATCGCCTCGTTCACGGTGCTGGGCGCGCCGGACCTGATCGTGCTGACGCTGACGGAATTCGCCGCTCAGGCTTACCGGATCAACCGAGCGGGGAAGTTGCCGCTGATGGTTGATGCGGATCATGGGTATGGGAATGCGCTGAACGTCATGCGCACCGTGCAGGAGCTGGAGACGGCGGGTGTCGCGGGGTTGATGATCGAGGATACGTTGCTGCCCGCGGCGTTCGGGGCGAAGAAACCTTCCGTCATTTCGCTGGAGGAAGGCGTCGGGAAGATGCGGGCGGCGCTGGCGGCGCGGGAAGACAAATCGATGGTGGTGATCGGGCGGACGAGTTCGCCATCGATCAACGGACTGGCTGACGGGATCAAGCGGCTGAAGGCGTATGAGGCGGAGGGGGTGGACGCGCTGTTCATTGCCGGCGGGCTGACTTGCTCGGACCTGGATGCGATCGCCGGGGAGGTGAAGGTGCCGCTGATGCTGGGCGGGGTGCCGGCGGATTTGCAGGACAAGGCGTATCTGGCAAGCCGGGGGGTGCGGATAGCGCTGCAGGGGCATCAGCCGTTCTCGGCGGCGGTGAAGGCGACGTATGACACGCTGAAGGCGCTGCGGGAGGGGACGAAGCCGTCCGCGCTGACCGGGATTGCGTCTTCGGAGATGATGGCGCGGGTGACGCGGGAGGGCGACTACAAGACGTGGACCGAGAAGTTCCTGGGGTGATGACGCGACTCGGGGTGGGGTAAGGCGGATTCATGACGATTTTGACTGGACACGCGCGGCTGGCCGGCATTGCCGGGTGGCCGGTGAGCCACTCGCGGTCGCCTCGGCTACACGGGCTGTGGCTGCGGCGGCATGGGATCGACGGGGCGTATCTGCCGCTGCCGATCCGGCCGGAGGATTTCCCGGCGGCGATACGCGGGCTGGCGAAGGCGGGGTTTGCCGGGGCGAACGTGACGATCCCGCACAAGGTCGCGGCGTTCGAGATTTGCGACAGGGTTGATGAGTTGGCTCGGCTGGCGGGGGCGGTCAATACGTTGGTGTTTGCCGAGGGGACGATTACCGGCAGCAACACCGACGGGTGGGGGTTTCTGGAGAATCTACGCGCGCATGGCATTGATCCGGCGGCTGGGCCGGCGCTGATCCTGGGAGCGGGCGGATCGGCTCGGGCGGTTGGGGCGGTTCTGCTGGGGTTGGGCGTGCGGGTGACGCTGGCGAACCGGACCCGGGCGCATGCGGAGACGCTGGCGCGGGATCTGCCGGGTTTGCGGGTGATTGACTGGGAGCGGCGGCATGACGCGGTGGCGGATCAGGCGCTGCTGGTGAACACGACCTCGCTGGGGATGGCGGGGCATCCGGCGCTGGAGATCGACCTCGACCGGGGTCGGCCGGCGGTGGCGGATATCGTGTATGTGCCGCTGGAGACTCCGTTGCTGGCGGCGGCGCGGGCGCGTGGGCTGGTGACGGCGGGCGGGCTGGGGATGCTGCTGTATCAGGCGATTCCGGGGTTCCAGGCGTGGTTTGGCGTGCGTCCGGTGGTGGATGACGAGCTGTTCCGGTTTGTCGCCGCGGATTTGTTGCCGGCATGAGAGTCATCGGCCTGACCGGCGGTATCGGCATGGGCAAGTCGACCGCTGCCGCCGCGTTCCGGCGGGCGAAGATCCCGGTGTTTGACGCGGATGCCGCGGTCCATGCCTTGCAGGCGAAGGGCGGCAAGGCGGTGAAAGTGATCGATGCGGCGTTTCCAGGCACCGTCCGGGATGGGGTGATCGACCGGGCGGCTCTGCGGCAGGTGGTGCTGAATGACCGGACGGCGCTGACCCGGCTGGAACATATCCTCCATCCGATGGTCGAGGACGAGGAGCGGGCGTTCGTCAAGCGCGCCCGGCGGCACGGCAAGCATGCAGTCGTGCTGGATATCCCGTTGATGTTCGAGGTGAAGGGGGATCAGCGGGTCGATACGGTGGTGGTTGTTTCGGCGCCGCTGGCGATCCAGGTGCATCGGGTGGGCTTGCGGCGGCGGATGAGCAAAGAGGACGTGCTGGCGATCATCGCGCGGCAGATGCCGGATGCGGAAAAGCGGCGGCGCGCGGATGTGGTGATCAGAACGGGGCTGTCCCGGGCGCATACGCTGCGGGCGCTACGGCGCTTCATTGCCGGGCTGCGTGCTGCCGGGCTGCGTGGGAAGGGGACGCGGGTTAAGGGACGGCGCGCCTGAGGCGGCGTTCTGGCGCGGGTCGCGCGGGTCGCGCGGTTTGGCGGCGGTCTGGTGAACAAAACGGGGTTGATCCAGATCAATGTCGCGGTGCGGAACGGTCGGCAGGCTCACTGATGCAGACGATGTCCTCAGGTTCTGATGCGCGGCCGACTCTCGGTCCGCTGCTGTTCCATTGGCCTGCCGAAAAGGCCCGGGATTTTTACTTCCTTATTGCCGACGAGGCGGACGTTGACTGCGTCTATGTTGGGGGGTGGTTTGTTCCAAGCGCGAGCCGTTCTTTGCGCCGTATCTGGATGAGGTGCTGGCGCGGCTGACGGCGGCGGGCAAGGAAGTTGTCCGCTCGACACTGGCGCTGATGACGCTGGACCGGGAAGTGGCGGCGGCGCGGGCGCTGGCGGAGAGCGGCGCGCTGGTCGAGGCGAACGATGTCGCCTGTTTGCAGGAAATCGGCGAGCGGGCGCATGTGATCGGGCCGTATATCAACGTGTTCAATGAGGGCACTCACGATGCCCTGGTGCGCGGCGGCGCAATCCGGTTCGTGCTGCCCGTGGAGATCACGGCCCCGGCGGTGCGGATCCTGGCGGCGCGGTCCGTCGGGAGGGAAATGCTGGTGTTCGGGCGGCAGCCGCTGTCGGTTGCCACGCGCTGCTATCATGCCCGGTCGAATGACTTGTCGAAGGACGCGTGTCAGTTCGTTTGCGGCCGCGATCCCGACGGACTGGCGGCGAATACGATCGACGGCGCCGGGTTGCTGACGATCAACGGAACACAGACGTTGTCGCATGGATATCTTGTGCTGCTGCGGGAACTGGCGGCGTTGAAGATGATGGGTGTGACGCATTTCCGCCTGTCGCCGCAGAATGTCGATATGGTGACGGTGGCCCGGACGTACCGGGCGGTGCTGGATGGGTGCCTGACGCCGGGTGAGGCGGAGGAGGGTCTTGGCGCGCTGACCTCGCTGGTCCCATGGCAGAATGGGTTCCTGCATGGGCGGGAGGGGATGGCGTGGGTCGAGCGGGCGTTGGAGCCGGCCTGATCGCGGTTGTCCGATAAGGCGGTTAGGTGTGGCGGTCGCCGGATATTGCTGGCATTCATTGAGCTGTCACGCTTAACGGAACCGAGTTGCCATGAGTGAGTTGTCCGACACGTTCGCAGCGGAGCTATCGCTTGCCCGTGCGGGAATGCGCTCCGTCTTGTTCGATACCGAGACGACGGGATTGGACCCGTTGAACGGCGACCGGGTTATCGAGGTGGCCGCGCTGGAACTGATGAATGAGTTGCCGACCGGGCGGCATTTTCATGCGGTGATCGATCCGCAGCGGGACATTCCGACGGAGGCGAGCCGGATCCATGGGATGACCTCGGCTGATGTGGCGGGGAAGCCGCTGTTTGGGGACATAGCAGAGGATCTGCTGGCGTTCCTGGGCGATGGTCCGTTGATCGCGCATAACGCGGCGTTCGACTTCGGCTTTCTGGACATGGAATTCGGGCGGGTGGGGTTACCTAGGCTGGCGCCGAACCGGATGGTCGATACGCTGGCGTTGGCGAAGGTGCGTTTTCCCGGGATGCCGAACAGCCTGGATGCGTTGTGCCGCCGTTTTGAAATCGATTTGTCGGCGCGGACGACGCACAACGCGTTGCTGGACTGCAGGCTGCTGGCCGAGGTTTATGTGGAGTTGACCGGCGGGCGTCAGCGGGGGCTGTCATTGTCCGCGGTCGATCAGCGCGGGCGGGCCGTCGTCTATACGCATACCGGCCCGCGGACTCCGCGGCCGGTTGTCGTGAGCGAGGAAGAACTGGCCGCGCATGCAGCATTTCTTGCGCGTATCAAGGAGCCGGTTTGGCTGATGCCGTGATGGTGGGTGGTCAAGGCTTCGATGACAGCCGGCCGGCTGTCATCGAACCGAATGAACGATCAGCCCCAATGGCCTTCCTGCCACATGAACTCGCCGTTCTGGGCCACCCATTCTCCGGGGACCCAGGTATGGGCGCTGGGTGGCATCTGGATATAGCGACCGGGCTGCCAACTCCATGGCTGGCCGGACAGTCCGGTGTAGCGCCAGTGCCCTGGTTGCCAAACCGTTGGAACCGGGCTGACCGGTGGTGGTGGGACGAGTTCCGCCTGAGGCGGCGGCGGGGCAGTGGGGGCAACGGGCGTTTGCGGCTGCTGCAGGATAATGTGGGTTTCCTGGGCTGGCTGCGCCGGGCCCGGGTTGCAGGCGGCAAGACCAAGCGCGGCGGGGAGAACAAGAACGAGGGCGCGGCTGGGATGCATTGTCACGCTCCGGTATCAGCTACGCCAGCGGCCATCAACCCAGACGTAGCCGCCGGTCGGTTGCTGCTGCCAGTGTCCGGGCTCCCACTGCGCGGTGGGTTGCGGGCGCGCCATGTACTGGCCCTCGATCCAGTTCCAGTTGGAGCCGCTCCAGGCCCAGTGGCCGGGTTCCCAGGTCATGACCTGCGAGCCGGGAGGCGGCGGCGGCGCACTTTCCACCCGGGGCGGCGGCGGGGCGGAGGGAGCGATAACAATCGTGGAATTCTGCGCGAAGGCCGATGCGGCGAGACCGCAGGCGGCCAGGGCGGACAATGATGGGATGCCGAAGCGGGCCAAGTATCGATGGGTCATGGGTTACTCCTGGTATGAAGAGAGCGAAATATTCACAGTCGCTTGATCGACATGACTTGCGGTGGCGATAGCAGAACGCGCAGATGGGATGGCCGGTACGGCTGGTTAACGGGTGGACGTATCACAAGCCGATGACGACTCGATCAGATCGCAGCAGGATGCTGACCGGCTCTGATGTTGGCTGATGGACGCGCCGGCGCGATCGCGGGTTTCGCGCACCATTGCCAGCCAGTGGAGCCGATGGAAGGGTCGTTACGGTGGCTGGGTGGTATTACTTCCGTCGACCGGCGCTTAATGGGGCTCGCGTTTATGCCGGGTCGCCGGCCGTCTGATTGCGGCGCTACCTGACTTGCCGGTTACTGTGTTCGATCGCAGTCGTGGATGCGCGGGCCACGCGCGAGCAGGACGCGGTGAGGCGGGCGTTTGCCTGGTCGATCTCCGTCGGGATGATGGGTCGAGCCAGAGCGTGGTGCGATCGGGGGCGGTTGCTGTCGCGGGTTCGTTACTTCAGGCCGCGGCGGGCCGCGCGATGTCGAGGCGGAAACGTTCCTGGATGTGATCGGCAAGGGCGTCGGTGACGGGTTGAGTTGGGGCGCGAGCTTTCAGCATCACGATGCCGAAATCCGGCAGGGACGGCAGGCCCTCGTCCGGGCGCATCGGGCGCAGGCCCTCGGGCAGGACGGTCAGCGCGCAGACGGTGACGGCGAGGCCGGCCAGAACGGCGGCGTGGGTGCCGATCTGGGTGCCGGAAAGGTAGGCGATGCGATAGCGAATGCCGGCTTTCTCGAGCGCGGCCTGGGCGGAGGCTCGCCAGCCGCATTCATCGTGGGCGAGGGCGAGGGGCAGGGGGTTTTGCCGGTGGGGCGTGTGACGGGTGGAGGTGATCCAGCTTAGCGGCCCGCGCCAGAGCGGGACGCAGGGCCAGTTGCGGGGCTGATTGCCGTCGGAGCACAGGGTCAGGTCGAGTTCGCCATCTTTCAGTTTCCCGGCCAGATGAGTGGACGAGGCGCACAGCACGTCGACCTGGACGGCGGGATGGGTCTCGGCGAAGCGCTTGAGGATGGGCGGCAGGTATGACAGCGCGTAGTCGTCCGGCGTGCCGAGACGAACGGTGCCGGAGATCGCCGGCGCGCGGCACATCGTCAGAACCTCCTGATTTAGGGCGAGGATGGTTCGGGAGCGGGTGAGCAGGAAGCGGCCGTGTTCGGTGAGTTCGACACCTCCGCCCTTGACGCGGCGTAGGACGGTCTGGCCGAGGAGGTCTTCCAGCCGCTTGATCTGCATGGAGATGGCGGACTGGGTGCGGCCCATCCGTTCCGCTGCCTGCGTAAAGGTGTGGCCGTCGGCGATCAGCACGAAGGCTTGCAGGAGCTCAGGGTCGAGGAGGGCGGAAGCGGCCATAGGCATCAGAATAGTTGATGTCAGTCATCAAATCAATTCGTTTGATTGATCGCCTGGATGACACATATCCGCTACTTGTTCGACGTTATGACGGGAATACACCGATGTCTTTCTTGATCAACAATCGCTCCCTTGCCGCGCATGACGCGGGTGGCCGTGGCGGCTGGGATCATCTGGTTGCCGCGGTCAAGCTGGCAATGCGCGCCCGTGCCTCGCGGCGCGCGCTGCCGGAGTTGCCGGACTATCTGCTTGCCGACATCGGGATGGATCGCGCGACCGCATTGTCCGAGGCGGCTCGGCTGCCGTGGGATACCGGTCCGGTCCGCGCGCCGGACAGTCTATGGGCCACGCTGGTTCAGCGCGTCGAGCGGGCGCGGGTGAAGGAGATCACGGTGAGTGCGGTTCCGAACCAGGTGTCCTGGGGCGGATAGGGCGCCGGCACGGCCGGGGAATTGGTGCCGTGGCTCCCGCCTTGCTGTTCAGGCTGGTGAAGGTTCCAGACTCTCGGTCGCAAGGTCCGATGGGTCATGTGCGAGGGGGGCGGCCTGCGGTGTCAGGACGGTAAACGGCCTGACGAGACGATGCGGTTCGGCGCGGAGCTGGGTTGCCCCGAGCGCGCTGGCGGCCAGGATGCATGCGAGTAGCGCGATCAGGAACAGCAGTCCGTTGAGGCCAAGACCGGCCATCACGGCCGTGCCGACGATTGGTCCGATTACTGACCCCACACCGCTGACCAGGATCAGACGGCCGCTGACCGCGACGACACGATCGGCGGGCATGAGGTCGTGCGCATTGGCGACGCAGACCGGATAGAGCGTGGACATGCATCCGCCCAGCACGGCGGCGGCAGGCAGGACGGCGGGCAGCGTGCGCGGCAACAGGGCCAGCGCGGCCGCGGCGCATGCGACGCCGACACTGACGCCCGCGAGAACGACCCGGCGATCGAAGCGGTCTGACAGCCGCCCGACCGGAATTTGAAACGCCAGGCCGCCGAGGACGGCGACGAGCATGAACAGCGCGATGGTCTGCTGCGCGATATCCTCATTCTGCATCCATGCGGGAATGAGCGCGTAGAATGTGCTGGTGATCATGCCGCTGATGACGCAGCCCAGGACGGCGATGGGCGCGGCCTTTGTCAGGTGGCCGTACGGCAGTGACGTGGCTGCCTGCACGATCGGCGGCTCCGCCCTGGTCATGCAGACCATGACCAGGGCCAGCGCGAACAGCAGGGCGATCGCATTGAAGGGCGCGAACGTGCCGATGTCGGCCCAGCCGATCAGGATCTGTCCGGCGGCGAGGGCCAGGAATGTGCCGACCATGTAGATGGAGAAGACGCGCCCGCGCTCCTCCGGGCGCGCCTTGGCGTTCAACCAGCTTTCGGTCGTGACGAACAGGCCGGCGCAGCCGAAGCCGATGCAGGCGCGCATCAGCAGCCACGGCAAGGGACCCGGCAGCACGGGCATTGCGACGGTTGCGGCGACGACGAGGCCGGCAAACGCCGCATAGGCCCGGATATGTCCGACCTGCCCGATGATGCGCCCGCAGAACACGGCTGCCAGGGTGAAGCCGGCGAAGAAGCTGCTGAGGACCAAGCCGGCCAGCATGGGCGAGAAATCACTGGCGGCAACGCGCAGCGAGAAGAACGTGCCGAAGAAGCCATTGGCAAGCTGGACGCCGCTGGTCGCGATGATCAGCGTTCCGATCTGCGTGCGCATGACGGTGCTCCCGTTGTGGGTACCGTCGAATGGCCTGGAACCGCCGCGCTCGCCAAGGCGCCGGTGTTCACACGTTGGTGTCGTGGCGGGCTCTGACCGAGACTGTGCGTCGATTACGGCGAGGTGATCTTAGGATCGCGCGTTGCTGCCAGGTCAGACTTTGGCGCCGTTTTTTCGCGGCTGGCCGTGGCCTCGCGGGCGACACCGAAGCGGATCATATAGGAGCGGAATTTTTCCCGTTGCTGCGTCTCGTCCAGCCCGTGGTCGGCGAAACCGTAATGGTGTTCCCCGTATCCGCCTTTTGGCATGGCGGCGACATAGCGCTCGATGGCGTGGGCGATCGGCTCTGTTAGTGTCATACCGAAATGGTTATAGACCGCATCGACCGTGGCAACGGGATCGCTGATCAGGTCGATGTGGTGGACGTGGCAAATCGGTTCGGTAAGCGGTTCCTCATCCGCACCGGCCACCATCCTGCGGGTGCCTTCCAACCAGCGGTGACTTTCGTACGCGCCGAGACTCCGCGGATCGAGCTTGCGGGTAAATGGCTCACGCAGAACCTGGGTCAAGCGCGACTGTGACAGCAGCACCTTGATCGGGTCGCGGTGGACGAAAATCATTCGCGCGTCGGGATAGACGGTGCGGATCGCCTTGAGCGCGAAAACATGTTCCGGGCATTTCAGCACCCAGCGATGAGGAATGCGGTCATGATGCTGGAGGTACTGCAGGAACCGCCGGTGGAAGCGATAGGCAGGCAGATGGCGGACAACGTCGGCGTCCATCCAGTTGCGATAGGACGGGATATTGTAGGTCGTGTCGAATCTCAGGCTGCGGAACACATGGGCCGTGATTTCGCTGCATTCCTGGGGTGAGGTAGCATCCAGCGGATGCAGGCCGCGAAATTCGGGGGCCAGCCACTCGAACGTCCTGAGCTGCCTTGCGACCTTGGCGATCCGCTTCTCGGCGGTGCCCGCGGCGGGAGAGGGGTAGATCGTTTCCCAGACCAGCGGGGCGCGATTTCGCGGGTCCGTCATCATCAGGCGATGGAGGAAGGTGGTGCCGCTGCGCGGCAGGCCGGTGATGAAGATCGGCTTGTCGATCGGTTCCTGCTGCATCTGCGGCAAGCGGGAGAAGCCATCCTGCACGTACAACAGGTTGGACAGAAAGCGTACGATGTCCCAGCGCGTGGCGCTCCGTCCGACCAGGCTCAGGCTCGACTCGGCTGTAAGCGACTCGAGCAGGCGGACCATCGGGCCGGTAAACGAGGTATCGCCGAAATCGGTGAGGCCGGTCTGCCGCCGGGCGGTCTGCATCAGTTGATCGGGATCGATTGGCTTGTCGAGCAAGCCGATCCCGCCGGCTATCTGGTCCGCGAGACGGAGAGCCCTGGTGGTGATCGTCAAGACGCGGTCTCCAATTGGCGGCGAGAGAAACTACAGATGGCATGGGCCGGCGATAGTCGTGCCGGGAGTGGGCGATATAACAACCAAGTGATAGTGACCGTCGAGCCATGCGTGGATCTGACAACAAGGCGCCCATGTATCTGATTGATGTCGATCAACTGCTCATTCGCTTTGCCTCGCACATGCGATCGCGTGGTTTGCCAATGTCGCGGCGGGGTCCCATGTTCGAGGCAGTGCCAACCTGTCCTGGCAACGGGACAGATTTAGGCGTTCCGGGTCGTTGTTCACATGAGCGAGACTATTCTGCGCACGGTGAGACACTGTTACAAAGTGTGCGGATAGCCGAGGATATAGAGGTGGCTGGCATGATCCGGAGCATTCTCATACCGTCAGTCCTGAGGAAATCGCTTTATGAATCCATTGCTTGTTAGGCGCAGAGATTTGCTTGCCGTTGCCGCTGGCGCGGCAGTTTTTGGCGGGATGCCGGCGTTTGCCGCAGAGTCCGATCCGGTTTCGGCCCCTATCCAGAAACTGGTCGACGGACTTCTGTCCGTGATGAAGGCGGGCAAGGAGACACCATTCAACCAGCGATACGCGATGCTGGCGCCGATCGTCGATTCGACGTTCGATCTCAGTACCATCCTGCGCGATTCGGTGGGCGCGACATGGGCCTCATTGCCGCCTGATCAGCAGACGATGCTGGAGGACGCATTCCGGCGGTACACGGTCTCGTCTGTACGTGAACAGTTTCGACTCCTACAAGGGCCAGCAATTCGTGGTGCAACCTGAGCCGCGGCAGGTCGCCAATGGCGAACGGGTCGTGCAAACCCAGATCATCCCGAAGACGGGCGAGAAGCATGAACTCGATTACGTCATGCGGGACACCGCCGGCGGCTGGCGGGCGGTGGATGTGCTGGCGGACGGGGCTGTCAGCCGCGTGGCGGTGCAACGGTCTGACTTTCGCCGGTTGCTGAGCCGCGGGGGCGCCACGGCGCTGGCGGAAAGCTTGCGGACCAAGTCGGCGGACTTGTCAGAGGGGTCTAGTTAGGGGAAGGCGAGGGGCTCTGCCCCTCGACCCCGCTAAGGGCCATTGGCCCTTAGAACCCAGTAATCGGGATCCAAAGGGCGCAAGTGCCCCTTCAGACCGTCGCGACCGGGGTCGCGGGGGATCCGACAGCGCCCGGCAGCCGTAGCGGCGGAGCGGTCAGCAGGAAGCGGCTGCGCCCGTTGGTCCGCAGCCAGTCGGCGAGTTCGGTGAGGTACCACATCTCACCGAGGTAGCAGCCGAGTTTGAACAGGCAGTGCGCGTGCAGGGGCAGGGTGGCGCAGTGGTCGTCGGCGCAGGGGCGGGCGGGTGTTGCCTCGACCGCGTAGTTGTCGGCGAGCAGGGCGACGGCGCCACTGTCGGTGACCCATTGCTGCAGGCGGTCGTCGCGTCCGTCGAGGGCAGAGGTCGTGGAGAAGAGGACTTTCGTGTCGGGTTGCTTGTTCATCTCGAGCAGCAGTTGGGCGAAGCCGGTGCGGATGCAGACGAAGTCGCCTTGTTCGACGGTCACTTTGTCTTTTTCCAGAATCATCATCAGGTCTTCGTAGCCGACGATTTTGCCGGAGCGGCCGAAATGGGCCTCCAGGTCGATCATCACCGCCCGGCCCTGGACGCAGGTGACGGCCATGTTCTCGACGCCGAGCTTGCGGGCGCCGGGGGTCTGGTCGGTGGGGGTGGCGTTGCCTTTCACGTCATAGAGCATCGGGCCGATGATGTCGGTGCCGGCGCGGTAGCCGTTGTAGAAGACGTCCTCGGGCACGCCGTCGCCGTCGGCGTCGAACATCTGGCCGACGTGGGCAAGGCTGTCCCATTGGGTGGAGTATTGCAGGGTCAGGACGACGACATCGTCGCAGACCACATCCAGCGCCGTGGGGTCGTAGCAGCGCAGGGGCAGGTTCATGATGGCGCTGCCCTCGCGCAGGTTCGGCTTGAGCACCGGCGGGAAGCGGCGCGGGCTGAGGATATTGCCGCCGGGGAAGTCGAGGGGCAGGGACAGGCAGAAGGTCTTGCCCGTTTTGACCTCGGCAATTCCTTGCAGGACCTTTTCCGGCGTGACCAGGTTCAGGCGCCCGAGTTGGTCGTCCGGCCCGAAATCGCCCCAGGTGGAGCCTGTGGGACGGCGTTTCCAGCGTGGATTGTCGGACATTGGCGTTCCCCTGCGGCGGTTACAATGGGCCGCAGGGTAAAGGGTTCGGTGGTGCTGTCGAGACGAGGGGCCGGCAGGTGTGCGGTCCGGGTTGGGTCGAAGCACTGCTCCGGCGCCTGTTCTTGAGGACGCACCCGCGGCGGCATTGTTGCCTGAGACCGCCTTAACGTTTCCTCAACATTTTGGTGGCAATTGTTCGGACGTCGCACCGTGGGTCCCGCGGCAGGGATAACCATCGCGTTCACCGAGCAGTCCGGCGGCCTCGACTGAGGCTTGGGCAAAGATCTGCTTGCGGTTGTGCCTGCGCCTTTACTTTGTCCGGGGCCATTTTGTCATCTTCAGGACCAAAGACATGGCACTATCCTTTGGGAATTTCTCGACGAACGATATTTCGATCCGGACCAAGGTTGTGGTCGCGTTCATCGTGATCTGTTTGACGACCGGCACGTTGGGCATTTTTACAATCTATCGCATGGCCGGGCTGAATGAGACGAACCTGGACGTCCGGACAACGTGGATGCCGAAGGTCCGGGTCCTTGGGCATGCGGCGCAGCAAACCGAGCGGCTGCGGGGTAATGTGGGCATGGTGGTTTTCAGCCTGGACGATCAGTCGCGCGGGCAGGCAGAGACGCTGCTGGCTGTGTCACGCACCGAGGCGCAGAAGGCGCTGGCGGCCTATGAGCCGCTGGTCGGCGCGGGGGCGGAGGCGACCCTGGCGAAGGTAACGATGTTGAAATGGGATCAGGTCCTGGCCACGACGGACAAGATCCTGCAGATGGCGCGGGCGGGCGAGCGAGCGGGCGCGACCGCGCTGCTGCTGGGTGACTTCCAGAAGCAGATGATGGCGTTCCGCGACGCGCTGAACACGAACATTTATTTCAACACGCAGAGTGCGGACGCCGCCGGGGTGGCGAGCGCGCAGCGTTATGAGTCGGCCAGGGTCTGGACGATCGGCACGCTGGTTCTGTCGATCATCATTTGCCTTCTGGCCGGTGTCGGGATCTGGACCGATGTCTGCCGCCCTGTCACGGTGATTACCGGCGTGATGCGCCGGCTGGCACGCAAAGACACTGATGTGACGATCTTCGGCCTCGGGCGGAAGGACGAGATCGGCGCGATGGCCGAGACCATCCGTGTATTCCGGGACAACATGCTGGAGGCGGACACGTTGGCCTCGGCGCAGTCTGCCGACCGGGCGCAGAAGGAGCGGCGGGTCACGCGGATGGCGGACCTCGTGCATTCGTTCGAAGCGAAGATCGCCGGCCTGGCGGGCGTTCTGGCCTCGGCGGCGAGCCAGTTGCAGGCGACGGCGCAGTCGATGTCGGCCTCGGCGATGCAGACCAACACCCAGGCGTCGAGCGTGGCCGCGGCGGCCGAGGAGGCGAGCGCCGGGGTGCAGACGGTGGCGGCT
Source organism: uncultured Pseudomonadota bacterium (assembly GCA_963819005.1). GTDB lineage: Bacteria > Pseudomonadota > Alphaproteobacteria > Acetobacterales > Acetobacteraceae > Rhodopila. The sequence goes on along the minus strand of CAWFUL010000012.1, from coordinate 237,083 downwards.
TCGGCGGAGGAGCTGACGGCGTCGATCGCCGAGATTACCCGGCAGGTGGCTCAGTCGGCGCGGATGACGGAACAGGCGGTCAGCGATGCGCAGCAGACAGATACCATTGTGCGCGCGCTGGCGGAGGGCGCGGACAAGATCGGGCGGGTGGTGGAGCTGATCAGCTCGATTGCCGGCCAGACCAACCTGCTGGCGTTGAATGCGACGATCGAGGCCGCTCGGGCCGGCGATGCCGGGAAGGGGTTCGCGGTGGTGGCGTCGGAGGTGAAGAACCTGGCGAACCAGACGGCCAAGGCGACGGAGGAGATCAGCGCTCAGGTGGCGCAGTTGCAGGCGTCCACCAAGGAGGCGGTGGATGCGATCGGCGGCATTGCCCGGATCATTGGCGAAGTGGGGTCGATTGCCACGGCGATCGCGGCCGCGGTGGAGGAGCAGGGTGCGGCGACGGCCGAGATCGCCAAGACGACGCAGCAGACGGCGATGAGCACGCAGGCGGTTTCATCCAGCATTCACGGCGTGACGGAGGCGGCGAATACCACCGGGGCGGCAGCGAACCAAGTTTTGAGCGCGGCAGGGGGGCTGTCGCAGCAGGCGGAGAGTCTGACCGGCGAGGTGAATGCCTTCATAGCCGGGGTGCGGGCGGCATGAGCGTGGCGGTGAGCCCGGTTCGGGACGCCTCGGGAACACAGCCTCGATATTATCCGGGGGGTTCGCCGGGTTCTGGCGGCGATTGCAGATCGGGGGTGACGGTCTCCGGGCGCGGTGGCGCCGGTTCGAGGAGCAGGTCCTCGCGCCGGGGGAGTTCCCGGAGGTCCTTGAGGCCGAAATGGGCGAGGAATTCGGGGGTGGTGCCCCAGAGGGTCGGCCGGCCAGGGGATTCCCGGCGGCCTTTGGGCGCGATCAGGCTTAGTTCCAGCAGGGAGTCGAGGGTCTGCTGGGACAGGGCTGAGCCGCGTATGTGCTCGATCTCGGGGCGCGTCATCGGCTGGTGGTAGGCGATGATGGCGAGCGTCTCCATCGCCACCCTGGGCAGGCGGCGGGGCGATTCGATAACCTTGCGGAGTTTCGGCGCGAGGTCCGCGGCGGTGCGGAACATTACGCCCGGGCCGGCGTCGACAAGCTCGACACCTTTGCCGGCGTAGCGGGCGCGCAGGGCGGCGATGACTGCCTCGGCTTCCATGTCGTCGGGCAGGAGGCGGGCGATGCTTCGCGGGGTCGTGGGTTCCGCGCTGGAGAAGACCAAGGCCTCGGCGAGGCGGAGGGCTTCCTCGTCGGGTTCGCGCGGAGGGGATGGCGCGGGCGTTGGTGCGGCGTCGGCTGGCTGGGTTTCGGTGGGAGCGGGTTCGTTCGGCGTGGCTGGAACGGGGTCGCCGGCGGCGGCGTCTTCGATCAGTGCACCGGCAGCGTTGGCATCGACCGCCTGGGCATCGTTTTCTGACGCGGCCTCGGCTGGGGCAGGGGCGCCGGCGGCGGCGTCTCCCTCGACGGTACTCATAGATTGAGAATCGTTTTCCGGCGCAGGGGTGGCTTGGCCCTCGTCCGGCGCCTCGTGATGCGAAGTGGGCGCCTGGGCCGTTGGGGATGAGCCGGTTTCGTTACCGGCAGTCTGAGGTTCGCAGGGAGGGTCAGCGACGGCTGGCGGCGGGGCGGCTGCCTCAGCGGGTGACGGGTCGATGGCGTCGGCGGCGGCGCCCGGTCCGGTTGCGGAGTCCTCAGAGACAACATCTTCGGCAGAGGACCGAACCGCTGGTTGTTCGGCGTCAGCCGTCGTTGCGGAAGTCTCGGCGTTGGCCGTCGCTGGGGCCTCAGGGTCGGCCGTGGTCGACAGGGTCCCACTGTCAGCCGTGGTTGGCGGGGCTCCGGCGCTGGTCGCCACTGGGGACCCGGCGCAGGCTTTGGGCGGTGCGTTCGGCTCGTGTGACCGCGGGGTTCCAGGGGATGACGTGCCAGGGGATGACGTGCCAGGGAATGGCCAACGAGGGGGCGACGTGCCTGCGGATGGTGTGCCAGGCGACGGGCTGTCCGGTGGCGTCGTCATGGGCGTCTGGCGGTCGGTGTCGTCAGTCATGTGCCGTGGTCTAGCGCGGCATCGCCGCGTCGCACCAGGATCGGGCCGAAGGCTTCCTCCTGCCGCAGCTTAATTGCGCCGCCGCGGGCCATTTCCAGGCTGGCGAGCAGGGTGCTGGACAGGGCGGCGCGGCGTTCCGCCGGGCTGCCGAGGTTGTCGGGCAGGAACGCCTCCAGGTCGGCCCAGTCGGGCAGGCTGCCGACAAGGTCGGCGAGCCGGCTCAGCGCGTCCTTGACCGTCCACAGCGTCAACGCGCGCGGCTTGTAGGTGGCGGTCCGGGTGCCTCGGCGAATGGCTTCGAGATAGGCGCGGACGAATGGGCCGGCTTCCAGGACGATGCGGGACCGGTCGAGATCGATGTGGCTTTCCGGCGCGCCGCGGGGAAAGACGTCCTGGCCCAGGACGGGGCGGGCACTCAGCCAGGCGGCCAGGGTGCGGATGACGTTCATCTCGCGCAGGCGTTCGGCCAGGGCCTCGGCCGCCATCTCGCCGGATTCGAGGTCGTCGTTGGCGGCGGCCGGCACCAGCAGGCGGGATTTCAGCCAGGTCAGCCAGGCGGCCATGACCAGCCAGTCGGCGGCGAGTTCCAGGCGGATACGCTTGGCGCCCTCGATCACAGCGAGGTACTGGTCGACGAGGGAAAGGATGGAGATTTTCGCAAGGTCGACCTTCTGGGCTCGGGCGAGGTCGAGCAGCAGGTCCATCGGACCCTCGAACCCCTCCAGGCGCAGCAGCAGGTTTTCGCCGGCTTCAATGTTTCCCGTGGGAACGCCAGTGGGAACGCCAGTGGGAACGCCAGTGGGAACGCCAGTGGGAACGCCAGTGGGAACGCCAGTGGGAACGCCAGTGGGAACGCCAGTGGGAACGCCAGTGGGAACGCCAGTGGGAATGCCAGTGGGAATGCCAGTGGGAATGCCAATGGGGTCGACGGCCTCGGAGCCGCCGGGCGGGGCGGCCGTTGGGGTGGTGGTGTCAGATGGTGGTGTCATCCAGCCCATCGACGGGTTTGCCGGCCAGCCAGAAAATGGTGCGGAACGCCCAGGGCAGAACCGTGCGCAGCGCCTCACCGACCGGGTCGACGCCGATCAGGCGTGGCAGGACGAAGATCGCCAGCAGGACCGATGACGATTCCGGCGCGCTCCAACCTGGCCCAGACCCGAGCGAGGGCGAGCGGCAGGATGCCGACGGCGATGCGACCGCCGTCCAGGGGCGGGATTGGCAGCAGGTTGAACAGGCCCAGCACGAGGTTGGAGAGCATGAAGTAGATCAGGAACTGGGCGAAGATGGCGCCGGGTGAGCCGGGGATCGGGGCCAGCGGGAATACCAGGGCGGCGACCCAGGCGAGGAAGAAGTTCATCAGCGGCCCGGCGGTGGCAACCAGCGCCATGCCTCGGCGCGGGTCGCGGAAGCGGAAGGCCGAAACCGGAACCGGCTTGGCCCAGCCGAACATGAACAGGATGCGGTGCGGCGGCAGCAGAAGCTGGGTGATCAGCAGGAAGCCAGGCAGCAGGATGGTGCCGACGCGGTCGATGTGGCGGATCGGATTCAGCGACAGGCGTCCGGCGTCCCTGGCGGTGGTGTCGCCGAGGGCCAGGGCGGCGTAGCCGTGGGCGGCCTCATGCAGGGTGATCGCCAGGATCACCGGGATGACCGCCAAGGCGAGGTCGAACAGCAGGTTAATGCTCATGCCAGCAGGCCGGCGCGCTCGGTGGCGAGGGTGTTCTCGTCGAGGCGCATGCGAGATCGGGCAAGCGTGGCGCGGCCGGCTTGCAGGCGGGCCTCGGCGGCGGGGGTGAGGGCAGGGCAGTCGCGCAGCAAGGCCTGGGTCAGCGCGAGGTCGCCGCTGCAATACAGCGCGATGTCGCAGCCGGCGGCCAGGGCCTGTTGTGCCCGGTCGGTCGGCGCGCCGGACAGGGCGTTCATCGCGAGGTCGTCGGTCACCAGGACTCCTTTGAAGCCGATACGGCCGCGGATGATTGTCCCGATCACCGCGGGCGAAAGAGTTGCCGGGAGATGGGAATCGAAGGCATCATAGACGATGTGCGCGGTCATCATCCAGGGCAGGCCGGCGTTGGCGGCAAATGGTTCAATGTCGTCGTCGAGATTGGGATCGGTGACGCGGGGCAGCGTGAGGTGGCTGTCGACCTGGGCGCGGCCGTGGCCGGGGGCGTGCTTGGCGACTGGCGTTATTCCGGCGGCGAGGAGACCGTTGGCGACGGCCTGGCCGAGGGTGGCGACGGCGGCCGGTGTCCGGGCGAGCGCACGGTCCCCGATGACGTCATGGGTGCCGGGGATCGAGAGGTCGAGCACCGGGGCGGCGACAATGGTGAAGCCGGCCGTGGCGCATTGGGTGCCGATCAGGGCGCCGGTGAGCCAGGCGGCGCGGAGGCCTTTTTCCTCGTCCTTGGCGAACAGGATGCCCAGGGCGGCGCCGGGTGGATGGGCGCGCCAATGCGGGGGACGCAGGCGGGCGACACGGCCGCCCTCCTGATCAACCATGATGTCGGCTTCGGGGGGGAGGGCGTCGCGAAGGGTGGCGACCAGGGTCGCGAGCTGTGCGGGGTCCTGGACGTTGCGGCCGAACAGGATGATGCCGGCGGGTGGGGTGGCGCGCAGCATCGTGGTCTCCTGGGGGAGGAGAACTGGGCCGGAGATGCCGACGATCGCGGCGCGGATGGGTGCGAAATGGGTCAGGGACGGGGGTCCTGTTGGCGGTGGCAGTTAGTGGGTTGTAGTGCGTTGGGGGCGGCCCGTCTTGGGGTGACGAAGACGGTGCTACGTCATAGCGCGGCGCATCGGAGTCATCGCAGGGTGTCTTCGATATGCGTCCACGGTGGCACCGATGCGCGCCGATCAGACACGCGACTTATCGGCTGGCCCGGTGGGAGCGGGACCAATCCCCCTGCTCTTCCGCGGAACGGGCTCGGCCTTGACGATTCTCGACCTTGAGGCGGTGCCCGTTGTTGGCCAGGAGCGACCAAAGCCGTGCGCTGGATTATGTTGGGGAGGCCATCGTTCTCCGCCAGCCTGAAGGGGTCGGCGGCGGCCGGGCTGGCTGCGAACGCCAGCGCGTTGGATCGAGCCAGTGGGATATTTGGACATGGATGACCGGCGCAACGCCGGTCATGACAACATGACAATGGAGGGCGCGCGGCGGGGCTTCGTGGGCGCGGCTGGGTTTGGTCTGGGCGGCGATCTGTCTAGAAGTCCGCTACCGAGCAGTTTCCGCCTTTAGCCTTTACGTGCTCGCAGAAGGTGCGGGCTTGGGCGGCATCCGAGAAGCCGGTGGTTCTGACGCGCCAGAAACCATGACCGTCGTGTTCAACGTGGGTGAACACCGGCTGGTGGCCGTTCAGAAGCTCAGGCATCCGCTTGGTCATTTGCTGCCATTCTTCCCGAGCGGCCTGCTCGCTGGACAGGGCCGCGAGTTGGACGGCGGCGGGGTGGGCGGATGCGGCGGTAGCCACCTTATCGCGGGCGGGGCCAGGGATGGTGGACGGCTTCGCAGCCGTCGCCGCGGGGATGGTGGGCCTCTCGGCCGTTGCCTCGGCGTCAGCGGGCTTCGCGGCTGTTGCCGGGGGGGCGGCGGGCCTTGCGGCGGAGGGAACGATGGCCGGCTTCGTCTGGGCGGAGGGCTGGAATTCCGCGGGCTGAGTTGCCACAGCGGCGGGTTTCGCTTCCGCCGGCCCTGACGCGGTCAGTGATGCGGCGCCCGCGGATGCGGCGGTGGCTTTCGCGACGGGTTTCGGCTTATCGTGAAGGCCGTTCGGGTTCGGTGTTTCGGCGGGCGGCGCGAGCTTGGCGGCGGTGACGTTGCCGCCGCCGGAGAATACGTCGTTCTCGGCGGCGTCGATCTGCATGCCGCCTGGGTTTTCCGGGCGGACCCTGATCGGCGAGGTGTCGGCGGCGACCACCGGCACTACCGTGCTGCGATGGCCGATCAGGCTGGACCCGACGATCAGGCAGGTCAGCACACCGCCCAGACCGCCGGCAAACAACACCAACCGCTTGGTATCGGGGTCCATCCCGCCGTGCGCTCTGCCGTAGCGCGCTGAGCGTTTACCGTGGTAGCCGGGATTTGGGATGCTGACGTCGTCCGACACGATTTTTTCGCTCCGCTGGCCGCCTTCGCGCGGCCTGGTGGGCGGACGAAGGTCAGCGCATTTCTTCGACGGGTTCGACCCCCATCACGGCCAGGCCGGAGCGGATGACGACGGCGGTCGCAGCGACCAGTGCGAGACGCGCAAGCGTCTCCGCAGGTTGATCCGACTGCAGGAATCGAAGCGTCGTATCCTCTCGGCCTCGGTTCCATAGCATATGAAAGTCGCCCGCCAAGTCATAGAGAAAAAATGCGATTCGGTGTGGTTCACGGGCCTGTGAAGCAGCCTCGACGGTGCGGGGCCAAGTGGCGAGGCGGCGGATCAGGGACAGTTCGGCGTCCCCGGTGAGGGCGTCCAGATCCGTGGCGGCGAGAGCTTCGTGGGTGATGGCTTCGGGCGGGAACATTTCGGCGGCGGCGCGCAGGACGGAGCGGCAGCGGGCGTGGGCGTACTGGACGTAGAAGACCGGGTTCTCGCGGGTGGTAGCGAGGACCTGGTCGAGGTCGAACTCCATCTGCGCGTCGGCCTTGCGGGTCAGCATCGTGAAACGGACGGCGTCCTTGCCGACGTCTTCGAGCAGGTCGCGCAGGGTGACGTAGCTGCCGGCGCGCTTGGACATTTTGACCGGCTGGCCGCCTTTGACGATGTGAACGATCTGGCACAGCACGGCATCGAACTTCGCCCGGTCGCCGGAGATTGCGCGGACCGCGGCACGCATGCGGGGGACGTAGCCGCCGTGGTCGGCGCCGAGGACGTCGATCAGGGCGTCGAAGCCGCGGTCGATCTTGTCGGCGTGGTAGGCGATGTCGTTGGCGAAATAGGTGTTGCTGCCGTCTGATTTGCGCAGCGGGCGGTCGACGTCGTCGCCGAATTGCGTGGAACGGAACAGCGTTTGCGGGCGGGGTTCCCAGTCGTCCGGGGTCTTGCCCTTGGGCGGTTCCAGGATGCCCTCGTAGATCAGGCCGTCCTTGGTCAGGCGGGCGATCATCGCGTCGGCGGCGCCTGAGGCGACCAGGGCGCGTTCGGAGCTGAAGACGTCCTGCTGGACGCCCAGAAGGCGAAGGTCCTCGCGGACTTCGGTCATCATCATGTCGATGGTCAGGTCGCGCACGATGTCGATCCACAGTTCGGGCGCGGCGATGCCCTTGTCGTTGGTGGCGAGGGCGGAGCCGTATTTGTCCGCCAGCGCCTGGCCGACCGGGATCAGGTATTCGCCGCGATATTGCAGGCCGCCGGGGACTTCGTTGCTGAATTCGGCCTCGGTCAGCGGCGTGCCGATGACTTCCAGGTAGCGCCAGTAGGCAGCCCAGGCGAGGGTGGCGACCTGGGCGCCGGCGTCGTTGATGTAATACTCGCGGGTGACTTTGTAGCCGGCCTTGGCGAGGAGGTTGGCCAGGGCGTCGCCGACCACGGCGCCTCGGCAATGGCCGATATGCATCGGTCCGGTGGGGTTGGCGGAGACGTATTCGATGTTGATGCGGGTGCCGGCACCGGTGGTTGCGTCGCCGTAGGCTTCGCCGGCTTGCAGGATGATGGGCAGCAGCGAGCGGAAGGCGGCTGGGTGCAGGCGGAGGTTGACGAAGCCGGGACCGGCGGCCTCGGCGCTGGCGATGGCGGGGGCTTGCTTCAGGCGGTCCACAAGGGCGGCGGCGATCCTGGCGGGCGGCTGGCGGGCGGCCTTGGCGGAGACCATGGCGGCGTTGGTGGCCATGTCGCCGTGCGCGGGGTCGCGGGTGGGGGTGACCTCGACACGGGCGGCGATCTCCGCTGGCAGGTCGGGGACGATCTGGGTCAGCGCGGCGAGGACGGACGTGCGGATGCGGGCGTAGAGGTCGTCCGGGGACTGGTCGGTTGGGTTCATGGGCGGGTGTTAGCGCGGATTGGGGCTGGGGGTCGATGGGATTGGCGAACCTTGGTGGCCGGCGTTGCCTGGAGGTGGGGCGCTTCAAGGTTGTGGTGTTGGCAATCGGTGCGCAATCAAGCAGTCACGGATTGGCGCCGAGTTTGGACGAAGGCGCACGCAGCGGACTGATTGGGCCAGTGCTTGATACCGGCCGGTATGTGGGCGATGCTGCGTCGCGGCAGAGCAAAGGGTCCATACAGCATGCATGACATTGTCATTCGGGGCGGTACCATCGTCGATGGTTCGGGCGCTAAAAGCTTTACCGGCGATGTCGCCATCGATGGCGACCGGATTGCTCAGGTTGGCGGGAAGGCGGGGCCGGGACGGCGGGAGATCGATGCAAACGGGCAACTGGTGACGCCGGGGTGGGTCGATATCCATACGCATTATGACGGGCAGGCGACGTGGGATCCGATTTTGGCGCCGTCCTCGTGGCATGGCGCGACGACCATCCTGATGGGCAACTGCGGCGTGGGGTTCGCGCCGGTGCGAAAGGCCGACCATGACTGCCTGATCGATTTGATGGAAGGCGTGGAGGATATTCCGGGGATCGCGCTGGCGGAGGGGCTTAGCTGGGACTGGGAGAGTTTTCCGGATTACCTGAATGCTTTGGACCGGTTTCCGCGGACGATCGATGTGGCGGCTCAGGTGCCGCATCATCCGCTGCGGGTTTATGTGATGGGTGACCGGGCGGTGCGGCGGGAGATTGCCTCGGCCACGGATATCGAGGCGATGTCGCGGTTGACCGAGGAGGCGCTGCGGGCGGGGGCGTTCGGTTTTACGACGTCCAGGACCGAGCAGCACAAGACGACGAAGGGTGATCTGGTGCCGGGGCGGTTCGCGGAGAACCAGGAGCTTTTCGGGATCGGCGCGGCGTTGGGGCGAACCGGGTCGGGCGCGTTCGGGATGCTGAGCGATTTCGATGACGAGGCGGCTGAGTTCGACTGGATGAGCACGCTGGCGAAGTCGACCGGGCGGCCGCTTTGGTTTTTGTTGACGGACCGGTCTTATGATCCCGACCGGTATCGCCGGCTGATGGATGGGGTGCGGAAGGCTCGGGCTGGCGGCGCGCCGGTGACGGCGCAGGTGGCGGGGCGGCCGGTGGGGATTATCCTGGGGCTGACGACGTCGCTGAACCCGTTCGCGGCGCGGCCGGCGTTTGCTGCCTTGAACGGGCTGTCGGTGGCGGACCGTCTGGCTCGGCTGCGCGATCCGGCGGTGCGGCGGGAGATCCTGTCGCAGCAGGCGTCGGAGGAACTGCTGGCGATCCTGCCGCCGCTGCAGCGGCCGATCGCGACGCGGTGGGACCGGCAGTATGTGCTGGGTGATCCGCCGGATTACGAGCCGGATCAGAGCCGCAGCATCGAGGCGATGGCGGCGAAGACCAATCTGACTCCGGACGAGTTCTGCTACGACTACCTGACCGGGGAAAATGGCGACCGGATGCTGTTCTATCCGGTGACCAACTATGTGCATGGCGACCACGGCGTGGTGCACGACATGATCAAGGACCCGGACACGATCCTGGGGCTGGGTGACGGCGGGGCGCATTGCGGGCTGATCTGCGACAGCAGCCTGCCGTCCTATATGCTGACGCACTGGGTGCGCGACCGGCACCGCGGACCCAGATTCCCGTTGGAGTTCATCGTCAAGCGGCTGACGAGCGAGACGGCGGACTTCTTTGGATTCCATGACCGGGGGCGTCTGGCTGTGGGAAAGAAGGCCGATGTCAACGTGGTGGATATGGGGACGCTGCGACTGCACCATCCGGAACTTCGGCACGACCTGCCGGCGGGGGGCAAGCGGCTGGTGCAACGGGTGGACGGGTACACCGCGACCATTGTCGCGGGTCAGGCAATCTTCGAGCGTGGCGAGGAAACCGGGGCGCGGCCGGGCAAGCTGGTTCGGAGTTCCTGCAAGGGGTGAGACATGGTTCGGCGGTTCACGTGAGGAAGTTCATGATACACGGCGCCACCGTCGGCTGCTCCGGCTGGAGGAGTCCGGTGGCACCGCATCGGCGGCGCGAGCAACCGCAGCTCGCCTGATCGGATAGTCACAGCGCACAGCGCAGGCCAGAATCCCCCTTGCGCGCGAATGCGCGCTACGGAGCAGTTTGACGCGGATGGGCCTTCCGGCTCTATTATGAAAAGGGAACGAGCAGCGGAAGCGAAAAAGCCATGTCACAAACAGTATTGAAGAACATGGGTGAGACCAACGCATCCTGGGGGGTTTGTGGCTTCACGAGCAGCTTGTACGCGATGTGGGACCTCGATGCCACAACCCGCCCCCGTTTGATCAATGCGCCCAAGCCATTCACCGTGCTTGCCGAGATAAAGACTTATCTGAGAATGCTCCAGGCCGAGGGAAACACGACTGCGATCCGGGAAATAACCGAGTTCTGCCAATCGTTCGGCGGTGCGTTCGCTGCGTGGACAGTCAATGATTATTGCGACCGCGTCAGTGATGCCGTCACGGATGACGAGGATACGATCAAGGCAAATGGCATGTTCGGAATTGGCATGCCGCCCATCTGGGTAGCCGATTATCTGCGCCGCGTATGGGGGTATGGTTCCACGGTTATCGAGGTTCCACCCGGCGCCGATCCAGGCGGCGATGCAATCATCGGAGTGGTGGTCCCTGCGGGCACACCAAATCCTTTAGCCCCTCCAAACCAGATCAATACGCTCTACAATCGTTTGGTGCACTACATGTATCGCCGGAAAAACAGGATCTGGAGTTGGGGACACTACTCGTATAACGATGTTGAGGCGGCTCGGGTCGGGGGCGCCTCCTGGGCAACCCTCGGTTGGCAAATCGGATGGGTCATTCAAATCGGACCTAAGGTTTAACACGTCGAGGGAACGCTGGCCTGCTGTCATCAGGCGCCGCCGTTTACCTCGATCGTTGTGCAAGTAACGAAACTTGCCGCGTCGCTGACCAGGAAGTCCACGACTGACGCGATTTCTTCCGGTTCTCCGGCGCGTCCGAGCGCTCCGGCGATGGCGCGTTGTTTTGATATGTCGGGGACGCGGGCACCCATCGCGGTTTTGATTAGACCTGGCGCAATCGCGTTGACGCGGATGCCGTGTTTGCCCAGCCGGCGTCCGAGGCTTTTGGTCATGTTGATGACGGCGGCTTTCGATGCGCCGTATTCGACCACCGTGCTGCCGCTTACGCCGGCCATCGAGGCCGTCGTGACGATCGAGCCGCCCTGACCGGCCGCGATCAGCCGCTTTGCCACCCACTGCGAGGCGAAGAACGGCACCCTGACATTGGCTGACATCGTGTCGTCGTATTGTTCCGGTGGCGTGTCCAGCCAGTCGGACTCGGGATGAAACACGCCGGCGTTGTTGTACAGAACCCGGATCAGTCCGTGATCTTTCTCGATTGCGGCGAGCGTCTTGTCCATTTGCGTCAAATCGGTCAGATCGCATTGGTAATAGGGCCAGTTGCCCTTGCTTTCGGCGCCGATGTCGATGCCGACGGCCAGGAAGCCGGACTGCGCCAGTTTCCGGCATGTGGCCTGACCGATCAGCCCGTTGCTGCCTGTGATGACGGCGACCTGCATGGTTTCCTCCGGTGTTTGGTTTCGGGAAGTCTGGCACGCCGCGGGCCGGCCCGGCAAACTACGGGCGGAGGAGGACCGCGTTTATCAGCCGCGTGCGGCCCTCGGTCATTGCCCGCTGCGCGTTGCGCATCTTCTCCCGGAAGCTTGGTCCCACCACGACGTGGATCCCCAGGATCGGCGGTGCCGAGGCTCCTGACGTGGCCATACGCTCCCGCTCCGCGGCGGTCTCGGCCAGGGATGTTTCAGTATTGTCGATCCACTGCAAAACCTTGAATCCGGCTGCCTCGAGCATGGCGCGCGTGTCCTCCGGCGTGCGCAGGAAGCTGATTTCCGGGCGGTCGGCCCACATCACCGGAAAATACAGCGGTTCCCCGTTCCCAACGGCCACGTCCTGAATGGCGAAACGGCTGCCGGGACGTAGGACGCGACGCACTTCCTGGTACCACCTCGGCCGGTCGGCGATGTTCATCGCGACGTTCTGGGACCACGCGGCGTCGAAACTGGCATCCGGGAACGGCAGGTCCAGCGCCGATCCGACGCGAAAATCAACCCGGTCCGACAGGCCGACGCGTTGGGTCAGGGCGGTGGCGGTGGCTACGAACTCCGGTGTCAGATCCACGCCGCTGACGCGGCAGCCCGTGGTCCTGGCCAGGTAGCGCGAGGGACCACCCAGGCCTGAACCGATATCGATCACGTGATCGGTGGGAGACGGCGCCAGCATCGCGGCCAGTTCCTCGGTCGCCAGGCGGCGGCGGGAATGGAACTCATCGACCGGGGCAAGATCATCGATGGTCAGATGATCGATGTCTTTTCCGGCCTGGGTGAGGGCGGCGAGAATGCGGTCCAGCAGGCCGCCCTTGCCGTAGTGCTGTGCTACGTCGTCGGTCATCGTCTTTCCCTCCGGTTCGTATGGGGTGTCTGTGTCGTGCCTCGATGGCTGCGTGGCCGGTGAACCGCCAACGCAACTCTTGCGACGCCCAGCCGTTATCATCGTGCGACCTGATGTCGCGAACGACAAGGAGATACGTCGATGGACAAAGATCGCGTGGAAGGTTCCATGCACCAGGCCAAGGGCGCCGTTAAGGAAGCTGCTGGCAAGGTGACTGGGGACAAGAAGACCCAGGCCGAGGGCACAACCGAAAAGGCTGCCGGCAAGGTTCAGAACACCGCCGGCGGGGCCAAGGATGCCGTGCGGGACGCGGTAGACCGCTAACCGCCCATTTACGCTATCGCGGGCACCAATCGCCCGCGATAGCCGAGACGGTTATGCTGCCTAACCGGCGGTCGGGTTCCGCTGAGGTGGCTGCTCACTAACCGGATTCGCCTCGGTTTCAGACCTTCCGGCGATTCCCGGTCGACGGTTTGTTATCTGTCGGCTAAGTCCGATATCATGACAATTACCGGTGGACTGATTAGCGTTGACGCAGTGCCGTCGCTCTTGGCGGCATGTGTTGTGCTGCTGCTTGGATCTGGCCTCGCCAAGCATGTTTCATTTTTAGCGCGTTACAGCATTCCGAGCCCGATTGTTGGGGGGATATTATTTGCCGTTGGGGCCGCTGCCCTGGCGCGCGCGACGGGCCACTCCATAGTGCTGGCGAGTAATGCCAAGTCGGTCCTTCTGCTGCTGTTCTTTGCTTGCCTTGGGCTGACGTCGGACCTTCGGCTGCTGGTTCATGGCGGCCCGCGTCTGATCCGGTTTCTGATCGCCCTGGTCCCGTTTCTTCTCATACAGGATGCCCTGGGCGTGCTTGTTGCGCACCTGCTTGGGCTGCATCCGTTTCTCGGTCTGGTAGCCGGGTCCATCACACTGGTCGGGGGCCACGGGACAGGGGCTGCCTATGTCGACAAATTCGGCGAAGCGACTGCCATTCCGGGCCTGATGGGGCTGGCCATGACCTCGGCGACGCTCGGCCTGGTGCTGGGCGGGGTGGTCGGCGGTCCGGTTGCGGAACGACTGATCGGGCGGTTCAGGCTGACGGGCCGCCGCGAGGACGGTTCGGCACCGACTGCCGATCCCGGACCTCGGGGCGATCAGGTTGATGTCGCCGGCAGCGATGTGATCATGGGTCCGGGGAAAAATCCTGTAACAACGGAATCTTTGATCGCTTCGCTGACGTTGGCGTTGGTTGCCGTGCTGGTGGGCCGCTGGTTGGGAGCATTGCTGGCTGACGCGCCGGTGACCGTGCCCGACTTCCTGCTGTGCCTGATCCTGGGTCTGATCATTCGCAATATGGGCAGCCTTGTTGGCCTCAGGCTGCATGATGCCGCGATCGACCTGATCGGGTCCGTATGCCTGTCGCTCTTTCTGGCGTGGACCATGATGGCCCTGGACCTTGGGGCGGTTGTTCAATCGGCGGCGCCCCTGCTGGTCATTCTGGCGGCGCAGGTGGCGCTGGTCGCGGTCTGGGCGTCGTTCGTCACATTCCGGGTCGTCGGGCGCGACTATGAAAGTGCGATCATGGCGGCGGCATTTTGCGGCTTTGCCATGGGAGCGACCGCGACGGCGATCGCCAACATGCAGGCGCTGGCCCGCCGTCACGGACCGGCGCCTCAGGCGTTCCTGATCGTTCCCATCGTCGGGGCCTTCTTCATCGATATTGTAAATGCAGTCGTGCTGACGTTGTTTCTTTCGCTGCACATCATGGGTTTCGGGTAGGCGCGCCGGACCATTGGCGAGCAGTGCCGAAACGTGACAGCCTGTGGGTCCGTCACTGTCAGACGGATGGAGCGCGGTTTTGGATATATCCGTTGAAGGCATTCTGAAGCGGTTGTCGGACGCGTGGTGGGCGCGGGATCGTCCGCGTGGGGGACGCGCGTTCAATTGCCAGTGCGGGCGCTCCGTTTTCTTTCGCGACAGCCAGTGTCCTGCTTGCGCCACGCCTCTTGGGTATGATCCGCTGGTTGCGGACATGCATTCCCTCGCGCCTGGGCCGGCCGAGGAGACGTGGCAAACCGCTGCCTCGGGCGCCGCGCCACAGGTGTTTCGGCGTTGTGCGAATTTCGGGTCTCCGGCGGCGTGCAACTGGCTGTTGCGGGTTGAGGAGACCGTGCCGCACTGCATGTCCTGCCGGCTGAACCGGGAGATCCCTGACCTGGAGGACACGGACAACCGGCGCTACTGGGGTGCCATTGAGACGGCGAAGCGGCGCATGGTGTCGCAGTTGCTGAAGATCGGATTGCCGGTGAAATCGAAGGTCTGCGAGGATCCTGAAAACGGCGTGGCATTCGATCTTCTGCGCTGCCCGCCGGACGGGCCTCGCGTTCTGACGGGCCATGCGAGCGGCCTGATCACCCTGAACATCGAGGAAGCGGACGACGCGATTCGGGAAAAGATCCGTCAGGATCTGCACGAACCGTATCGCACGCTGATCGGGCATTTCCGGCACGAGATCGGTCATTACTACTGGGATCGTCTGGTATCGGGAACGGTTTGGCATGAGCCATTCCGAGCGCTGTTTGGTGATGAGCGGGCGGATTATGGCGAGGCGTTGAAGTCAAATTATGAAAATGGGCCGCCAAAGGACTGGGCAAGCCGGTTTATCAGTGCTTACGCGTCTTGCCATCCCTGGGAAGACTGGGCGGAGACCTGGGCGCACTACCTGCATCTGTTCGACAGTCTGGACACCGCGCGCAGCTTTGGTTTTACCGGCGCGCATGTCGAGGTGCTGATCGAGCCGTTCAAGCGCGCCGACCTGTACGTGCCCAATCATCCGGAGGCGGAGCAGTGGTTGTCGAAGGTGAATTCCTGGCTGTTACTGACGGCGGTTCTCAATGAACTGGCCCAGAGCATGGGGCAGCCGGATTTCTATCCGTTTGTGATGTCGCGCGTTGTGCTGCGGAAGTTGCACTTCATCCATCTGGTGGTGCGAAGCGACCGGGCTTACGCCGCCGCGGCGTAGTCCCGCGTCACAGTGATTGTGACCGGATGAAGCGAGGCAGGCGAAGGGGCGCAGGCCTCGGTTATGGTCCTGAACGATTGTCCTTAACGTTGCACGCAGCAAATTCAACGGCCGAAGCCACTGTGACAGGTCCCCGGCGGTTTCCGGTTGCTTCATACCCGTTTGGTGACGGCCCACCCGTTGCCAATGCAGTGGTGCATTCATCGACCGGGAGAAATCGTGGAGAGCGGAGCGCCAATTGCTTTGTTCAGCCGAGAATTCTTAGACCGGACAGCTTGAAATTATTCTGCAGTTGGGTTTTACAGGCTATCGAGAGGATCAGGCACTTTCGGGGAACCCGCCCGGTTCGTGCTGGGATCGGAAGAAGATTTTTTCGCACGGAGGAAGATTGAGGGCCACGGACAACACGGAGATTTTTGTGCTCGGAGCCGCGGGCAGCCTGACACTTGGGCAAGTCTAGGGCCTGTTCGCATTTAAACACTTGGCGAATCGACGGAAAACCAGGTGTCCTGGGGGTTCAACCGGGGACAGACCATGCAAGTACTCACCGACGCCCAGTGGGCCAAGTTCGAAGCCGCCATCGCCGCGGTCAATCTGCGCAAGGCGCGCCCGCGCAAGGAAGACCGACGCACGATCGAAGCGATCATCTGGCGGCTCGACAACGGCGCCAAATGGCGGTCGATCCCGGCCGAACTGGGTGACTGGCACCACGCCTACCTGCGTTTCCGCCGCTGGGCCGTGAACGGCGTCTGGGACAAGATCATGGCGCATGTCGTGGCCGAAGGCGAGCCGAAGCTGGCATTCGCCTGCATCGACGGCACCGTGGCGCGGGCGCACCAGAAGGCGGCCGGCGCGCGGCCGAGCAAACTGACACGCTGAGTCTGCGATTCAATCGCAAGGAAGGCAGCAACGAGCAGGCGATCGGCCGGTCCCGCGGCGGTCTCAGCAGCAAGATCGTCGGCGTTTGCGATGCCTATGGCCGCCTCGTCGACTTCGTCCTGGTGCCCGGCCAGGCGCACGAACTGGCGCCTCGCTGCAACTGCTGAAGCGCCTGCCCAGGGCGCCCGCCTGGGCCCTGGCCGACATGGCCTGCGACGCGGCGGAGTTCCGCTCGGCCGCCGAGGCGATGGGCGCGACCCCGGTCGTGCCGTCGCGCAAGAACGCCAAGCAGAAGAAGCCGTGCCCGGGCTTTATCTATCGTCACCGCAACCTGATCGAGCGGTGCTGGTCGCGCCTGAAAGAGTGGCGGGCGATTGCCACTCGTTACGACAAGACCGCGACTTCCTATGCGGCAGGGATCGCCATCGCAGCAACGCTCGACTGGTTTAAATCTTCGCGCTGAATGGTATTCAAATGCGAACAGGCCCTAGTTTGTCCAACAGTAAGGCGTAATGGAAATATTGCCAGGCAGTGTAGTGAGCGCCGGCGGCGGCAACGGATGGCACCACAGGAACAAGGCGCTTCGCGCGAAGCGCATTTCTTGCTTTCTCCGTGTTCTCCGTGGCCCTCCGTCTTCCTCCGTGCTGAAATACTTTCTGACTTAACGATGATCCAGGCGGTGCCGGGCGGAACCTGGCAGGTACGGTTGGCGGGCTCGATGACAGGTAACACGACGCTCGCTACAGGGCGATCAGCACAGAAATCGCGCCACGGCCGGGTTTTGCCGCATCGCCGAAAGTTCTTCTTCCGTCGGCAACTGCGGGCGGTCGCGTTGCACGTTGACCATGCACAGGAAGCCTAGTGGCTCGTCGGGGCTAGCGCGGAACTGATGCCAGGTCCAACCTGGGATCGTGACGAGGTCAAACTGTTTTACGGCGCGGACTTCCTCGCCCAGCAGGCATTCACCGTGACCGCGCAGGATCATGACGGCGTGCGCGTGTTCATGCCGCTCCAGCGTCGAGTAGCCTGACGCGTCCATTTCAAAATAGCGCAACTCGCAGGCCAGCGCGTCGTCATGGAACAGCACCTGGCGGGAGATGTCCTTGAACGGCGCGGTGCCGTCCTGCTTGTAGGGCTGGTGCGCCACGCCTTCCCAGCGGAACCCGTCCTGAGCGGGGCGGAACAGTGGCGGGGTTTCGATGTCCATGGGGTTAGCCTTGTGCGTAGTGGTGGTCGGCGACGGCGCGGACGAAGGCTTCAGCCTCCCGGACGATGTTTTCGCGCGCCAGCAGCAGGTTGCCGCCGATCAGCAACATCGTGTCCCGGCCGTAGAAATCAAGGATTTCCGCCGTCCGGGCAAGGGTCATGCCGCCGGCCGGGACGGGCAGGGCCGGGTGGAGGCCGTGCCGGGGATGGCGGGCATGGGATGCGAGGGATGCGCACATGGCCGGGCTGTAGCCGAAGCGGCCGCCGAAACTGGGGAAGATCACCGCGTCCGCGCCGATCAGGCGGAACAATTTGCCGATCAGCAGATCCGGCGCCACGCGCAGGCCGCCGAGGCTGGGATGCGCGAAGAACGCCAGCGCGGGAAATTCACGGACCAGGGCCTGAACCGTGGGGAAGCCGGCGATCATCGGCGCGACCATGACGCAGTCCAGCCCTTCGTCCAGCACGATCCGCGCCTGTTGCCGCATCTCGTCGAGATTTCCGGTCAGGCTGGGGATGTAGCGCGTCGGATGCCCCGTCGCGCGCACGCCCTGGGCCACGCCGGCCGCACAGGCGCGGACCCGGCTCGGCGAAGGGGCTGTAGCGCTGATCGGCCAGCCCGTGATCGTCCTTGATGAAGTCCAGGCCGCCCCGGGCGAAGCGTTCCGCCAGCAGCGCCAACTGATCGGGGGCCAGACCCTGCGGCTTCAGGGCCGACCCGGTGAATGCCCGCTCGTGCAGGTGCAGGCGTTGCCGCAGGGCCCCGATGCCGTGCCGGGGGCCGCCGAAGGTTGCGATGATTGTGTCCGGGATGGTCACATCGGCCAGCCAGACATCCTCGTGCAGCGAGGTATTGCCGAACAGCATGTTGAGGAACTGGCCGGCATCGTGACCAATCGTGCTGCTGGCCATCGCTATGCGTACCGCGAACCGGCCGTCGCCGAGATCGTCGATCCCTTCGACCTGGCCGACGATGTCCGCCAGGACCGTGACGTCGTCGATCGCCTCCAGCGGCATTTCGACGCTCTGCTCGACGGCGATTCCTTTGGCCCGCGCCTCGATGGAGGTGGCGTCGGAACGGACGTGGTAGGTGACGGTGAACCTCATGCGGCCGGCACGACCAAGGCATCGACGGCGACGGCGCCGGATGCGCCCAGAATGACCGGATTGATGTCGATCGCCTGAAGCCGGTCCGCCAGTGCGGTGGCTGCTTCCTGCAGGCCGATCAGCAGGTCGATGAATTCGGTCCCGGCCGTTGCGTGCTTCCAGCGGGGACTTGCCAGCACCCGGCCCAGGCTGCTGTTCGCCACGGCTGTTTCGATTGCCGTCCGGCTGGATGGGATCGGAACGGTTACGGTATCGCGCAGTGCCTCGGCGAAAACTCCGCCCAGGCCGGCAATCAGCACGAGCCCGACGCCGTCGGTCCGGGACACGCCCGCGATCGCCTCTACAGCGCCGGCGATCATCGCCTGCACGACCACCTTGTTGCAGGCGACATCGGTATAGGCTTGTAGAACGGCCTGTGGATCGCGCAGCCCGACATGCACCAGGCCCAGATCGCTTTTGTGCGCAACGCCGTCCGCGACGCCCTTCAAGACGACGGGGTAGCCAAGGCGGGTTGCCGCCGCGACCGCATCGGCGTGGGAGTCACATTCCACTGTCGGCACCGTCCTGACCCCATAGGTGGCCAGCAGCCGCAGACTCTCCGGTTCGGTCAGAGGCCGAGCGGGCAGGGTGGGTGGAGTGAGGGTAGGCGCCTCGGGGACGGGCTGGGGTGGGGCGGTCAGCAGCGCGCCGATCCCCTCCAGCAGGATATCCGTCTCGGTGAAGACATCGATGCCGAGCGCCTGGTAGGTGTTGCGTTCGGAGGCTGGCATGCCGCCTGGCGTGACCAGAAGGATCGGCTTGCCTGACGCCTCGCGGGCCTTGCCCATCGCGGCGCGATAGGGGTCGCCCTGCCAGGGGTTCATCGAGTGGACCAGCGCAAGTCCGACCGAGACGCCGGGGTCGGTCATCAGCAGCATCGGGACCTCGGCTGACCGGCGCATGCCGCCGAAGATTCCCATGTCCAGCGGATTGCCGATGCGGGAGAACATCTTGTGGGCGTCAATGGCCGCGAATGTGCCGGGGGACAGGTCGGCCAGTGCGACGCCCAGCGCCTCGCACCGGTCGGCGATCAGCGATGCGCCCGCGCCGGAGGTGGACAGGGAGCCCAACGCACCGGGGCGGGGGCCGTAGCGGTCCAGCAAGGCCGCCGCCGTCATCAGGCCCTCTAGCGTCCGCACCGTTGCGACACCGCTGGCGCGGAACAGGGAGCGGTAGGCTGCGTCGTCGCCAGCGAGGCGGGACGAGTGGGCCACGGCGGCGGCGGCCCCAGCTTTGGAGCCGCCGATCTTCAGGGCGACCACGGGTTTGCCCGCGGCGTGGGCGGCCAATGCGAGGCGGCGGAACCTGGGTCCGTCGTCGAGACTGTCTATCAGCAGCGCGATGACCCGCGTCGGTGCATGGGTCAGCGCGTATTCCATGTAGTCCAGGACGGACATGTCGGCCTCATTGCCGGCCGAGGCGAACAGCGACAGGCCGGCGCCCAGCATTCCGAGGCGTCCCGCCATCGCATCGAACAGCGCGCCGGAATGCGAGAAGATCGAGACTCCGCCTGGGGTTTGCCGCTTGGCGTGGGAGGTGTTGAAGCCGATGGAAAGCGGGAAGTGCGCGTTATAGACGCCGTTGCAGTTTGGCCCGACGATGCGGATGCCTTCCTCGCGCGCGATGCGTTGTAGTTCCCGTTGGCGTTCGGCTCCGCCGGCGTCCAGGCTCTCGGCATAGCCGGCGGACCCGACGATGACTGTCTTCAGGCCGGCCGCGGCGCAGTCCCGCACGGCCTGTGTTGCCGCCTCGGCTGGGATTGCGAGGAAGGCGGTGTCGACCTGCTGCGGCACGGACCGCAGGTCGGGGAAGCAGGGGATGCCCTCGACGTCTGACAGCCGGCGGCTGATGCCGTAGATGCCGCCCTGGAAGCCGGTGTTGCGGATGTTGGTCAGCACGATGTAGCCATGCTTCGTGGTGTCGTCGGAGGCGCCGATCACCGCCACCGCGCGCGGGTGGAAGAGCGCGTGCAACGCCTCCTGTGTGGCGGGGCGGGGTGGCATCAGGGTGTCGTTCCTTTGGACGCAAGGGCGCATTTTGCCGGTCCGGTCCGGGCGTGTCCATGTCGCGGGTCCCTTGCTAGACTGTGGCGGAATGGGGAGGAAACCTGACCATGACCGACACCAGCGCAATCCTGCTTTCGGAAACCCGGGGCCACATCCGGCTGCTGACCATCAACCGTCCTGAACGGATGAACTCCATGTCGCCGGAACTGTCCGACGAACTGATTGTTGCATTTGTCGAGGCCGGTGCCGACCCGGACATCCGCGCGATCGTGTTGACCGCCGTTGGCGACCGGGCGTTCTGTGCCGGGGCGGACCTGAAGGCTCGGGCGCAGGAGGATGCCGACGGGAAGCCTTTTCAGCCGCTGTTGTCACGGGTCCAGCGCTATGCGTTCGAAGTTGTATTTGAAACGATCAAGCCGACCATCGCGGCGCTGAATGGTCCGGCTGTGGCCGGTGGCATGGAACTGGCACTTGCCTGCGACATGCGTGTGGCGGCCGAACATGTTACACTTGGGTTACCGGAAGCCAAGCGCGGCAAGGGGGCACATTTCGCCAATGTCATGCTGCCGCGGATGATTCCGTCCGGTATCGCGTTCGAAATGCTCTATCTCGGCGAGTATATCAATGCTCAGGAGGCGCACCGCTGGGGGCTGGTGAACCGTGTCGTGCCGCGTGGCGAAGCCCTGAACGAAGCTTTGCGGATGGCCGAGGCGCTGTGCGAAAACGCACCTGTCACATTGCGGCGGATGAAGGAAACCGCGGTACGGGCCAACGGTTTGCCGGTGCCGGCGGCGTTGCGCCTGAACGAGGGAATCAGTCCTTACACCAGTGAGGACAGGGTCGAGGGCGTGCGGGCCTATGTCGAAAAGCGGAAGCCGGTGTGGCGCGGCCGCTGACGGAATTTTCGGTGAGATGTCGGTCGGCAATGGCAATAGAAATGAATATGGTTGCACACAACCGCTGAACGGGGCGATGATGCCGCACCGCAGCGAAGTCGGGTAGCGTTATGAAATATTTGCCGCCGTTCGAAATTATAAGATCGTACGTGACGATGGAAACCGTCGATGGCGAACTGGCGGTGACGTGCAGCTACGAGAATTTCGTACAGATGCTGAGACGTTTGTTGGAGGGCGTTGTCGTGGATGAGCAATGGTATCTGGCACGCTACCCCGACATTGCCGAAGCGATTGGACAAGGCCTGGTGCCTTCGCCGCAAGCTCATTTCGTCAACGACGGATATTTCGAGGGCCGGCAACCGTTCGAGATCAAAGTCGATGAGCGCTACTACCTCACGCATAATTCCGGCGTTGCGGACTACGTCCGCCGGGGGCTGCTGACGTCGGGGCAACAGCATTTCGACGAGAACGGCTACCAGGAGGGCCGGCTGCCGTTCGGGCTGTGATCAGGCCGGACTCCGGCCTCCGGCGATCACGCTCAAGGTAGCTCCAGCCGGACGGCGACCGCGGCGGTTGCGATCACGGCATTGTCGCCGCGTTCCCGGTCGATCACGTCCAGTCCGCCCTTCACCGCCTTCACCGTCACCACGCCGTGCGGTAGGGTTGCAGCCACAGCCTCGGTATTGACTTTGTCCGGCTGCTGCACGCCGACCGTGACCTCGACGAACATCTGGGTCTTGGAATCGATCCCGAGCGAGCGGAGCATCGACAGCGACGAGTGATGCAGACAATCCGAAACCGCTCGGATTGCTGCTTTCGTGTAGTCTCCCCCGTGCAGGTCGTTGCCGGTACCGAGTTCCAGAATCACGCGCTTGCGGGCCATGGTGGGTTCTCCTGCTTCAGGCCACGTCGAGCCAGACGACGGCCGCGGCGCTCGCGATCAAGGTCGAACTGGTTCCTTCATCGTTGGGGATTTCCAGGCCACCGTCGACAACCGTAACGGTTCCGGTGCCATGGGGCAGCACTGCCAGGACTTCGGACTTATCCACCTTTTCCGGATGCGGCACGCCGATCGTGACCTCCACCTGCATCGAATTGGTGTCCAGGCCGAGCGCGGCGGCGATGCTCAGGGAGTTGTGCCACAAGGCATCGCGTAGGGCGCGGACCGCTGCCTTGGTGGGGTCGGCGCCGCGGATATCGGTGCCCATGCCGATTTCCAGCACCATGCGTTTCAGTGGCATCCCGGCGTCCTCCCTGTCGTCGGGTCAGCTTAGGCGGCCTGGGCCGGGCGGCCAAGCTGGCGACGTCGTGTCGTCCGCTGCCACCGTCCGGCCCGCCGAAGAATGCGTTTCCGGCGTCGACGGTAACCCCGGCTGGTGGCCGGTTCGCGCGGGCGCAAAACCGGCCGTGACCGAAGACCGAGCCGCTATATCGGCACGCCAGCAAACTTCAGGATATCAGCGAGCGTCGCGATGACCGTTCCACCGACATCGATACCATTCGCTTTCACTGCTGGATCGTGCCGGTTGTTCATGTAACTGGCCTTGTCGCGGGACACCATTGCTTCCAGCGTCTCTGCAACGATGCGGCTGCCGACGGTGCCGAGCCTGTTGCCGCCTTGCTGGATTTGCGCTTCGCGAAGGATGTAATACCACAGGGGCGTCGCGGTATCGAAATCTCCGGCAACGACAGCGTCATGAATCGCCGCGTTAAAGGTGGCTGTTCCCGGCTTGCCTCGCAGTTCCTCGGGCGTCAAAGCCTGCATTTGCATGGCATTTGCCACTGCCTGCCCGGTCGGGAGCGACAGCAGGAAGCCGCGAAGCAGGTTCCGCCGTGCCAGATGCTGAAGCAGTGGTCCGACTGGAAGCATTGATCCCGGTAGAAAGAAGTTCGGCATTTCGCCAAGGGCCTGGGCGATAAACGGGTCGATCCGGCGTGCCTTTTGCGGCGCGGGTTCGCCGTTGAAGTCTGCAAAGTTATGCCACGCGATGATTTTCGCGCCTTGAAGCACCGGCGGCGGACCACCCGTGACGTATTGCTTGAACGCGAGAACATTCTTGAGAGAAAAATTCGTGGCCGTGTTGATCTGGTACGATGGCCGGATCATCGAGTGACCGAACCTGAAAGCCGCCACCGAGAATTCCAGCGGCAAGAAAAGAAGGTCGTTGTCCGGTGCGTAGTAGCGCGCGCCATTGGCAAGTATATCCTCGACGATCGTCGGATCGCATACATTTGGCAGATAGTCGCGCATGACAACGTATTGGTAAGCCCAGCGCACAAGCTGGCGCGCCCGGATGAACTGAAGCTCCTTCGGGCCTGACGGCAAGCCCGCCAGCACCTTGTTATGGAAAACCAGGAACGAGGAATGCAACTGACTGATGTTCAGGTTCTCGTTATTGCGCATGTCCGCAATGATCGCCGTGCCGTCATTCTGGCGGGGCACGTCGTAGCCCGGGGCAGACGAAACGACCTTGAATGCCAGCGTTTCGGAGTCGAACAATATGTCCGCTTCTGTTTCTGTCGCATTTCGACCAATTCTTGGACCATCCCCGTAGACCTGGCTGAGGTCAAGTTTCGGGCGACGCCCGTTGATCAGCTTTTTTACGACCTCTTTGGATGGAAGCGGCGTCAGGTCCATGACCATCCCGTCGGGAGTAGCGATCCGACTGACACCGATTTCCCGGTCTGTCTGCGCGGTGATGTTGTGGTCAATAAACTGGCCGAAATAGGTAAAGACCGCCGGAATCGTCGAGTCTTCGACGGTTGTGCCTGAATTGGTGGCCATTGCCGTTCCAAGCGAAAGCAAGGCGCCTTGCGTGGTTGCTCCGGGTGCAAGGGTGCTTGCCGGATCGGCCGCCAGAAGCGGGAACATGTAATCGAAGCTTGTGTGGAACAGGATCTCGGCGACTTTGAGCGTGCCGCCATGGGTAAACTCTTTAAACGGGTCCATGTTTGCCATCCTCGTTTTGAGTGGCCGCCAAGTTGCAGCGTCTGCAGCGACGATGACTTGCGGCTTGGAGCCGAGCCGCAAGGGTTGGGCTGGCGGCGTGACAGCGCAGCGCGCTGAACAACGGGTCAGCCCATGCCTGAATCATTGGCTCGGTATCACGCTGCCACGGATGGCGCCGGCGAAACTGTGAACTATTTCACAGCTCAAGCATTTGCGTATAAAACGGAAGAAAACGTCCTGTCGGCAAATCAGCGGGCTGATTGAAATACTCTGCCTGGGGTGGGTGGGCCGGCCATGGCGATCCCCCCGGGTTCTGCGACTTACTCAATATCCTCCAGGCCGAATTGCTCAGCCTCCTCGTCGTACGAGAAGATTTCGGCATAGCGGCCCCAGGCGATCACGGTTCGCAGCGTGTCCTCGGCATAATCGGGCGACATGTGGTCTTCCAGTTCGTCACGGAATCGCACCGCCGAGGCGCGGTGATTCCACCGCTCATCCAGCACCTGGCGGATCATCCTGACGAGGGGAACGTGCGCCTTCAGTGCCTCGGCGAAGATCCGCTTGCGCTCATCGACATCAGCGTTGACGAATGTCCGTCCCTGATCGGTCAGGGTGATGTCGCCTTCCTCCAGCACGGCGAATCCGAGGAGTTGCAGTGTTTCACCGAGGGGCAGGATGTCGTCGACCTCGTATTGCAATGAGGCCGCCAGCGCCGGCAGGTCGGCCCGCCCGTCGTAGGGTTCGGTCGCGAGGGTTTCCATCAAACCGGACATGATGTTCGTGCCGACGCGTTGCAGCGGCGTGGCCAGCGGCGACACCGGCGCGGCCTGGGCCGCCTTCGGCCCCGCCGGTGCGCGGCGGGTCATCAGCGCATAGATGTCGTCGACCATCTGGCGGAAGTCGGCGTCCAGCCGGTTGCGCGGGTGAGGGAAGGGGACCTTCAACTCACTGGCCACCCGTCCGGGATTGGAGGAAAACACCAGTATGCGGTCTGACATCAGCACCGCTTCCTCGATGTTGTGGGTGACCATCAGCACCGACTTCACCGGCAGTTTGCCCTCGGTCCAGAGGTCGATCAGGTCGGTGCGCAGCGTTTCGGCGGTCAGCACGTCCAGCGCGCTGAACGGCTCATCCATCAGCAGCAGGTCGGGATGCACGACCAGTGCGCGCGCGAGGCCGACCCGCTGGCGCATGCCGCCGGACAGTTCCTTCGGATATGCGTTTTCGAAGCCGCCGAGGCCAATCAGGTCGATTGCCGCTTCGGCGCGTTTCTCCCGCTCCGCCCGCGATACGCCGCGCGCTTCAAGGCCGATTTCAACGTTCTCTTCGACGGTCAGCCATGGGAACAGGGCGAAGCTCTGGAACACCATCGCCACGCCTTCGGTGGGGCCGGTAACCGGCACGCCGCGCCACGTGACATCACCGGCGGTCGGCCGCAGCAGACCCGAAACGATACGCAGAAGTGTTGACTTGCCGGACCCGGAGCGGCCAAGCAGGGCGACGATCTCGCCTTCCCGCAGGGTGAGGTTGACATCCTCCAGCACCACAAGGTCGACGTTGGAGTCCTTGTGATAGGCCTGCCGGCAGTTTCTGACCTCGATCAGGCTTGGACGAAGGCCGACCGCTGCATCCATGTCCATGTTCCTCAGGTCAGAGTCAGGCGCCGCTGCGCATAGGCATACATCGGTCGCCACAGCAAGCGGTTGAACAGCACGACGAACGCCGACATGACCACCACGCCCAGTATAACCCTGGCCATGTCACCCTTGTCTGTGGCATCGGCGATATAGGCGCCAAGACCATGCGCTTGCAGATGCGTATCGCCCCAGGAAGCCACCTCCGACACGATCGCGGCGTTCCAGCAGCCGCCGGAGGCGGTGATCGCGCCGGTGACGTAGTAGGTGAAGATGCCGGGGATGATGACCTTGCGCCACCACAGGAACCCGCCGATGCCGAAGTTGGCCGAGGCCTCCTTCAGGTCTCCCGGAAACGCCGCCGCGCCGGCGATCACGTTGAAGAGGATGTACCACTGTGTGCCAAGGATCATCAGCGGCGTCAGCCAGATATCCGCGTTCAACTGGAAATGGACGATGAACAGCACAACGGGCGGGAACAGCAGATTAGCCGGGAAGGCGGCGAGGAACTGCGCGACCGGCTGAGCCCGCCGAGCCCAGACGGGACGCAGGCCCAGCCAGACTCCGATCGGGACCCAGAACAGCGTGGCGAGGATCATCAGGATAACCACCCGCAGCAGGGTGATCAGTCCCAGCAGCACGGCTTCCTGAGCGTCGGCCCACTTCAGCGCGGAGGAGGCGAAGATCTCGACACGCCAGAGGGCGAGGCCGACCAGGATCACCAGTATGCCAATCCAGATCCCATCGACGATCCGCGAGGGCTGGGTGAGCGTGCCCTGGCGGCGGGTGCTGAAGGACATGCGAAGACCGCCGAAAAAGGCGGTTGCCTCGCCAACGGCTTCGCCGACCATCTTCAGCAGGCGCGTGCGGCGCATCAGCCGCAACATCCACGGATCGGACGCGGTGGCGCCGGCCGTCGTCTCGAAGCGGAACTTGGCGGACCAGGCGACGAGGGGGCGGAACAGCAACTGGTCGTAGGCGAGGATGACCAGCAGCATGGCCAGGATCGCCCAGAACACAGCGGCGATGTCTTTTTGCTCCAGTGCCATGGCGACATAGGAGCCGATGCCCGGCAGCTTCCAGGTGTTGTCCCCGACCGAGACGGCTTCGGAGGCGACGACGAAGAACCAGCCGCCGGACATGGACATCATGGTGTTCCAGACCAGTCCGGGGACCGCGAACGGAACCTCCAGCTTCCAGAAACGTTGCCAGGAGCTCAGATGGAAGCTGTTCGATGCTTCGGTCAGGTCCGCCGGGACGGTGCGCAGCGACTGGTACATGCTGAAGGCCATGTTCCAGGCCTGGCTGGTGAAGATCGCGAAGATGGCTGCCAGTTCCAGGCCAAGCACCTGGCCGGGGAACAGTCCCATGAAGAAGACGACGGTGAAGGTGAGGAAGCCGAGGATGGGCACCGATTGCAGCACGTCCAGGACCGGCACGAGCACCAGCGCGGCGCGGCGGCTTTTTGCGGCCGCCGTGCCGTAGGTGAACGTAAAAATCAGCGAACAGGCGAGCGCGGCGAACATCCGCAGTGTTGTCCGGACGGCGTATTCCGGCAGGTTCCAGGGATCGAGACTGATCTCCGTCGCGCCGGGCGCGTTTATCGGGACCAGCGTCCCCTCGGCCACGTGGCCGACACCGATCAGCGCGCCAAAGACGCACAGGATCGCAACGAGGTCCCAGGCGTTGGGCAACCGCCTTGCAGCGGCCATCGAGGGAAAGATCGTGGCTGACATGGCTCTGCAAAAAATGGTTCGGTCGCAAGCCTGTTAGCCCGCTGGCACCCTGCGTGTCACCACCGGTCTGCGTGTCGTTTCGATGACAGAGGGAGCGGGGTGGAAGGCAAGGCGGGGGGCTTTGCCCCTCGACCCCACTAAGGGCCGAGGGCCCTTAGAATCCGTTAATGGGATGAATGAGGTGAGGGGGCGACACAGTCGGTCGCAACCGCCACCGTCGCCCCCTCATCTCATTCATCCCAAATTATTGGGATCCAAACGGGCCACTGCCCCTTTGCGGGTCCAGGGCAGAGCCCTGGTCTTGCTGCCTATCCCTGTCCCCTCGTCACCAAACGGCCCGCGCGGGCGGCGGACGCGCCGGTGCCGTAGACGTATGCGGACTGGCCGTTGACCCAGGTTTCCTTGATGCCCTCGGCCACTCGCGTTGGCGCGTCGTAGGTGGCGACGTCCCTGACCGTCGCGGGGTCGAACAGCACGAGGTCGGCATAGGCGCCCTCGCGGATGACGCCGCGGTCCACCATGCCGAACACGGCCGCGGTATGGCCGGTCATTTTCCGAACGGCTTCTTCCAGGCTGAAAAGCTTCAGGTCTCGGGCGTAGTGGCCGAGAACACGGGGAAACGTGCCCCATAGCCTGGGATGGGGGTAGGAGTCGTGCGGCAGCCCGTCGCTGCCGATCATCGCCAGGCGATGCGCCATGATGCGCTGGACGTCGGGCTCGTCCATCTGGAAGTAGATGGCGCCGGCAGGGGTCAGACGCTGCGCGGCCTCCTTGAGGTCGAGCTGCCATTCCATCGCGATGTCGGCCAGCATGCGCCCAGCGTATTCCGGATGCGGCACCGACCATGTGATCTGCACCGGCACGTCCTTGCGCAGGCGGTTGGGCATCAGCACGGTCGAGCCCGCGGCGTAGGGATAGACATCGAAATCGACCTTCTGGCTCAGCGCGCCCCGGTCGATCGCGGGTAATGTCTCGACGCTGCGGCCGAAATTTTCCGGCATCGAGCACTTGTGGTGGCTGATGACCACCGGGACATCCACCGCGCGGCCAATCTTCAGGGTTTCCTCGATCGACAGCAGCACGTCGTTCGCCTCGTCGCGCATGTGCGTGACATAGAGGCCGCCGGTCTGGCGCAGGGCCTCGGCCACGGCGATCACCTCGTCGGTCGGGGCCATCATGTTCGGCGGGTAATAAAGGCCGGTGGAGAACCCCGAGGCGCCCTGCACCAGCGCGTCGCGGAGGCGCGCCTGCATGTGCGCTGCCTCCTTGTCAGTCGCGGCGCGCTGGGTGTCGCCTTGCATTGCCTCGATCCGCAGCGACATGTGGCCGATCAGCGCGTAGGTGTTCACCGGCGAGGGTTCGCGGGCCAGATGATCGGCGTATGCGGCGAAGCTGTCGTAGATGAACGCGTCCTCGCCGCCCAGCAGGTCGAGCGGCAGCACGGGGCGGGTCTTCATGCGGACCGGCGAGAGCGAAATGCCGCAGTTGCCGACGACAACCGTGGTGACGCCCTGCGACATCTTGCACAGCATGCACTCCGGTCCGCACAGCACGGCCCGATCGTCGTGCGTGTGGGCGTCGATGAAGCCCGGCGCCAGCGCAAGTTCGTCCGCGTCGATGTCGCGGTCCGCCTCCATCGCGCCAAGATCGCCGACGGCGGTGATCCGGTCGCCGGTCACGCCGACATCGGCTTCGAACCGCGGGCTGCCGAGGCCGTCGAAGATCGTCGCGTTCCGGATAATGAGGTCGCAGCGCAGCGCCATAAGCTTGTCCTGTCGATAGGTTCGTGGAACAGAGGCCCGGAAGGTAAACCCGATCCGCTGGAGCCGCCATGACGATTGCCGACCTGACGCTGCTGGCGGCTGTATTACTCACAATCATCACCATAGGCCTGGCGAAGTTCGATGGCGGCAGCGAGTACGACAATGCCAATCCCCGCGACCCGAAATTCTACGCGTCCGGCCTTCGCGCCAGGGCGTTGGGCGCTCACCAGAACGGGTTCGAGGTGTTTCCCTTCTTTGCCGCCTCGGTCATCCTGGCGGAGATGCGCCATGTGCCTCAGGGCACGCTGAACATTCTGGCGGTCGCGTTCGTGTTGATCCGGGTCGCCTACGTCGCACTGTATCTGACCAACCGCCCCAGGGCTCGGTCCACGATCTGGTCGATCGGCTTTGCCTGCAATCTCGCGATCTTTTTTATGCCGCTGTGGGCTGCGCTTTGAGGCGCCGGGTTGCAGCCTGATCACGCCGATAGAGGCGGCGCTGACGCACCGCCTCGTGACTGTGGCTAGGCCTGCCCGGGCGCTTTATAAGCGCCGCTGAGTTTCCCGCGCTTCTGGCGGATGGACTTGACCTCGTCCATGGTGAACAGCCGGACAAGGTGGGCGTGATGGACAGCGCCCGACGACACCGCCACTCCACTGATAGCCACCGACATATCGGGATCAGGCACGTCAAAAATCACCAGCACGCCGGGCCCGTTGACTGACGTGCCATACATTGCGACGAGCTTGCCGCCTGCAGCCTCGATCAAGTGAGCCACGGCTGTGTGGCGATCCGTGTTTGGGTTTTCAGCCATCGCGTTCAACGCTTGTGCCGTGTATTGGCCTGTGAAGCTAAACAGCATTACAGCCCTCCCATTATACTTGTTGTTATTGCCGTCTGACCTTTCCAGCGGCATTGCTTGGTATCCTGGCCGAAACGCAAATCGCAAATGAAATTTAGGTGCTGCGGGCGGAGGCGCTTCACCGGCCGGGGCGGCCGGGCGGGGAGGTCAGTCCAAAGTCCGCCGGTAAGACCGGACCGCGATCGTCCCGACGATCAGCGCGAACAGTGCCATCGGCCAAAGGTCCGGGAGGATCTCGTTCAGCCCGTTCCCCTTCAGCAGCACGCCCCGGCAAATCCGCACCGCATGGGTCAGCGGCAGCGCGTCGCCGATGGCCCGGGCCCATGGCGGCATGCCGTCAAACGGGAAGAGGAAGCCGGAGAGCAGCAAGGACGGCAGTAGCGTGAACACCGCCATCTGCTGGGCCTGCATCTGTGTCGTTGCCAGGCTGGACAGGGTGAAACCGATCGACAGATTGCAGGCGATGAACAGACCTAGCGAGGCCAGCAGCAACAGAACAGATCCGTAGACGGGCACCCCGAAGACCGTGACGGCAACGATCAGAATCAGAGAGGCCTGCACGTAGCCAAGCCCGATGTATGGAACGATCTTCCCCAGCATGACCTCCAGCGGCCGAATGGGCATCGCCAGGAGATTTTCCATTGTGCCCATCTCGCGCTCGCGGGTGATGGCCAGCGTTGTGGCGATCAGCGTGGAAAACGACAGCACGACGCCGATCAGGCCTGGCACGATGTTGAAAGCGGTGATCTGCTCCGGGTTGTATTTGTTGTGGATCGTCACCCGGAACGCCGGCGCGGCGACGTTGGCACGCAGGGCCGGCGGCAGATCGCGGCTGATCGCCCCCGGAACGATCCCCTGCAGCGCGGCGGCCGCGCTGCCGATTGCCGTGGAATCCGTGGCATCCGCCTCCATTAGCACATCAGGCTGTTCCCCGCGGTCTACACTCCGCGCGAAGCTGGGTGGAATTCGCATCGCGAACAGGATATCGCCACGGGCCAGATCGCGGTCGACGGCAGCCTCGGAGTCATAGAGGCGGACGTCGAAGTAGTCCGTATTGACCAGGGCTGCCGCGATATCCCGCTCGTAAATCGAATGATCAGCGGAAAGAAACGCCGTGGGCAAGTGCCGGGGATTGGTGTTGATGGCAAAGCCGAACAGAAAGATCTGCACCAACGGAAGCGCCACGGTGATCCCGATCGTGGCGCGATCGCGGCGCATCTGCAGTAATTCCTTGCGCAGCATCGCGTAGAACCGGGAAAAGACGAACCCGTTCATACGCCTTCGCTACCCAGCAGATGAATGAAGACATCATCGAGGCGGGCCGGGACTTCCTGCCATTCAACGTCCGGCGCCTGCAATCGGGCGATCGCCGCCGCCATCGTTGCACGGTCGGTCCCGACCGCGCGCACCGCGCGGCCGATGACTGTTGCGCTCTCGATGCCCGCGGTCTGCCGCGCCCGGCGCACCAGCGGACCGAGATCGCCGCCGGTTGCCTCAAAGATGACCAAGTTCGCGCGACGGACGACATCCTCGGCGGGACCTTCGACGATCAGCCGCCCGCCCGAGAGGTAGACAACACGATGGCAGCGTTCGGCCTCGTCCATGTAGTGCGTGGACACCAGCACGGTCATGCCGTTCGAGGCCATGTCGGCGATCAGATCCCAGAACGCCCGGCGCGCCTTGGCATCCACGCCTGCCGTCGGCTCATCCAATAGCAAGAGCCTGGGCTGGTGCAGGACGCAGGCCGCCAGGGCCAGCCGCTGCTTCCATCCGCCCGATAACTCGTGCGCGAGCTGAGAGGCGCGGTCCGCCAACTCCATGCGTTCCATGACGTCGCGGACCGCTTGCCGCCGTGCCGGCATCTGATAGAGGCGCCCCACGAAGTCCAGGTTCTCGGCCACGGTCAGGTCGCCGTAGAAACTGAAGCGCTGGGTCATGTAGCCGACCTGCCGGCGCACCTGATCGGCCTGGCGCATGATGTCGAGGCCCAGGCAGGTGCCTTCGCCGGCGTCGGGCGTGAGCAACCCGCACAGCATGCGGATCGTGGTGGTCTTGCCGCTGCCGTTGCCGCCGAGAAAGCCGCAGATTTCGCCGGTCTGCACGGTCATGCTCAAGCCGTTGACGACCTTGCGGGCGCCGAAGCTCTTGCGGAGGCCGCGAACATCGATCGCCGGCGCGTTCACTGCGGTGGCGCTCCGGCCGGCGGCGTTACGTCGAGGGGCTGACCGGGTTTAAGCAGGGGGCGCATGGCGGGATCGGGCCGCGCCTCGATCAGGTAGACCAGACTGCCGCGCGAGCCTTCGCTGTAGATGACCGGCGGCGTGTATTCGGGGGCGGTGGCGACGAACGAGATCCGCGCCGTCATCCCGGGCGGGCAACTGTCGCAGGCGATACCGACATCCATTCCGGGATGGATGGCCGCCAGCGCTCGCTCGGGCACGAAGAAGCGCACGAGGATGTTTTCCGGCGGCAGTAGCGACACCACCGGCGCGCCGGCCGCGATGGTCTCGCCTGGACGCGCATAAGTGTCGGCGATCCGGCCGGCCGCCGGGGCCACGACGTGCCGCTGATCCAGACGCCATTGCGCGGAGGCGAGCGTGGCCCGCGCGGCGGTGACGGCTGCCGTCTGTGCCTGGATTGCGTGCGCCCGACCCGAGGGGTCCAGCATCAGCGCGAGTTTCGCTTGTGCGGACCGCAGCCGAGCCTGCGTCGACAGGCTGTCCGCGCGGAGCTGATCGAGGGCCTGGCGGGTGGTGGCGCCTGCTTTCACCGTTACCTCGTTACGGGTCAGGTCACGCGCTACCCGGTCGTAGGTGGCTTGTGCATCCGTCACATCGGCCTGTGCCTGCGTGATTTCGGCCTCCCGCCCGGGCGCCTTCAGGTCGGAGAGTTTCTGTTCCGCCTCGTCCAGCGCGGCCTTCGCCTGATCCCGGCCGGCGCGGTCGTCGATGTCATCCTGGGTGAACAGTGTCGCGGCGGCGGCGACCTGGTCGCCGCGCTTGACGTCCAGCGTGACCAGCCGGCCAGACTGGGTCGGGGCGACCTTGACGAAGTCCGCGTCCGCATAGCCCAGCCAACGGGTTCGCGAGGGCTGGCGGTGGACATAGAACCACGCCCCGGCTGCCGCGGCCGCGGCCAGCAGCAGGATCAGCGCTAGAAGGCCTGGCCGGGTCATTGGCCAGTATCGGGCGCATGACGGCGGGCAACGATCCTGTCCGTGCCGGGTCGGGCCGTGCGCGGAAAAGGTCGTGCCTGGGACATGACCAGGTTTGGAATGGCGCCCACGTGGTTCTCGATCAGTTGGCCGGCCATTCCGCGCAGCTACAGGCCGCCAAGTCCTTGATGTGCCGCAATTGCCGCCGGGCGCGTAAAACGGAGATCGCGGGTCCGGTTGGCCGGAACAGTTTGACGCCTGGCCTGTTGTCGCTGAAAGCTGCGAGCATCGAGCAAGGTATCCGTAAGAAAACCGTCATGACTCCAACCTTCCCGGACAGAACCGCCCGCGTCGCGTTTCTACGCGATAACATCGAGTCGATTTACGCGGCCCTGACCGGGAACTTCACCCGGTTGGTGCGGATCGAGGAACTGGTTCTGCTTGCCGCCGACGCTTACCCCGGCCTGGTTCCGACCCAGGGGCAACTGGCCCTGGAAGCGGCGCTTCCACTGAAGCAGAAGCTTGGGGTGGAAATCGACCAGGCGCTGCTGCTGTCACACATCCTGGCCAGCCCGCGCTGCGGCACGCACTTGTGTCATGCGATGCTGCTGCCGCGGCCGGAGACCACCTCGGCACTGAAGACACTGGAGAGCCAGGGCTTTGTCGATCTGGGACCGGCGCGGGTGGAGCGGCACGGGGCGGCCGTCCATGTGCTGTGTGGCAACCCCGGCTACCTGAACGCCGAGGACCAACGCACCATCGACGCGGTGGAGATCGCCACGGATGTTGCCATCCTGGACCGGTCGAGCGAGATCGCCGTGCTGCGGGGCCAGCCCGTGTCGCACCAGAAATACGCCGGCCGCCGCATCTTCGGCAGCGGCATCAACCTGACGCACCTGTATCAGGGCAGCATCCCGTTCATCTGGTATCTGCAACGGGACCTCGGGTTTGTGCATAAGTTCTTCCGGGGTGTTGCCGTGTCGGACAGCCTGCCGGACGATGTCAATGGTTGCGGCATCGAAAAGCCCTGGATCGCGGCTGTCGAGGGTCATGCGATCGGTGGCCACTGCCAGATCCTGCTGACAATGGACTATGTCCTGGCCGCGCAGGACGCCTTCATGACGTTGCCGGCCCGGAAGGAGGGAATCATTCCGGGCCTCGCCAACATGCGCCTGCCGCGATTCACCGGCGACCGCCTTGCCCGGCAACTGATTCAGGCCGAGCGCAAACTGTTGTGCGACAGCGCCGAGGGCAGGCTGATCTGCGATGAGATCGTTCCAGCCGACGACATGGATGCCGCGATCGATCGCACCGTGTCGATGCTGACGAGTGCCGGGGCGGTCGGTGCGACCGGCAACCGCCGTGCCTTCCGGGTCGCCCTGGAGCCGCTGGACCTGTTCCGGCGTTACTGCGCTGTTTATGCCCGCGAGCAGGCGGTCTGCCACTTCAGTCCGGCCCTGGTGCAGAACCTCGAGCAGAACTGGGGCGCCGGCGCGAGAGGGTGACCGCGCCGGTTCGGCTCTTCCGCCGGTTGCCGCGCCCGTTCCACAGCATGGTTTGGAATATCCAGCCAGAACGCGGTGACCATCGCCGCTGCCAGGCCGACCAGAGCCAGTCCGTATAGTCCGCCGGTGAAGCTTCCTGTCAGGTCCTTCATCCGGCCGACGTACCGTGGGCCGAAGAAGCCGCCGAGGTTGCCGATCGCGTTGATCCAGGCGATTCCGGCCGCGGCGGCCGGACCGGTCAGGAACATCTCCGGCATTCCCCAGAAGGGTCCCTTCGAGCCGTAGAAGCCGCGTGCGGCTATCGTCATCCCGACCAGCGCCCACCAGGTTCCCATGGTCAGTCCGGCGATGACGAGGCCGACCGCCGACAGCAGGCAGGCCGCGAACAGGTTCCACCCGCGCTCGTTCATGCGGTCGGACACAGACCCCCAGATCACCTCGACAACCGCGGCTACGCCATAGGGGATCATCGTCAGCCAGCCGACTGTCATGTTGCTGGTGACACCAAGGGATTTGATGATCTGCGGGATGAAGATAAGCATCCCCAGGCTGGCGGTGATGACGCCGAAATAGTTCAGCGACAGCAGCAGCACCCGCCGGTCTATCATCGCCTGCCACAGGTTCAGCCGTCCGTGTGATTCCTTTGCCGTCCGCTCCCGCGCCAGAAGCGCGCTGAGACAGTCT
Organism: uncultured Pseudomonadota bacterium; assembly: GCA_963819005.1. Classification (GTDB taxonomy): domain Bacteria; phylum Pseudomonadota; class Alphaproteobacteria; order Acetobacterales; family Acetobacteraceae; genus Rhodopila. Next base: position 201,124 of record CAWFUL010000012.1, on the reverse strand, counting down.
TTCTCCGGGCGGGTCAGGAAGCTTGCCTGTTCCGGCTTGTCGGTCAGGATGAACAGCACGAGGATGCCGATCACCACGGTCGGCAGGCCCTCGAAGATGAACATGTGCTGCCAGCCGCGCAGGCCCAGCCACCCGTCCAGCGACAGCAGGGCCGTGGACACCGGCGAGCCGAGCGCGACGGCGATCGGCAAGCCTACCAGGAAGCCTGACACGACCCGCGCGTGATGGTAGCTGGACAGCCAATACGTGAAGAACAGGATCAGGCCGGGGAGGAATCCCGCCTCCGCCACCCCGAGGAGGAACCGCAGGACGGCGAAACTGGTGGTTCCGGTTACAAACGCGGTGGCCACTGCCCGCAGGCCCCGGGTGACCATGATCCTGGCGATCCACAGCCGCGCGCCGACTTTCTCCATGATGATGTTGCTCGGGACTTCGAAGATGAAGTAGGCCCATAAGAATATGCCGGATGCGAAGCCGAACGCGGTGGCGCTCAGTTCAAGTTGTTCCGCATGGTCAGGGCGGCGAATCCGACATTGATGCGGTCGATATATGCCAGCAGATACGTCAGGATCGCCAACGGCAGCAGGCGCCAGTAGATTTTCCGGATGGCTGATCGTTCCAAGGCTGCATCCACCACGTTTCTTCCTTCCCTTGGATTCTCGCCGGCACGTTCCCGAGCCTGATTTCCGGCGTGACATGAAGGGCAACATCGCCGCGATGTAAAGTTGCCGGTCAACCGTGCGGATGGGCCGTGCGAGCGGAGGTGTCCTGGGTCAGGGCGAATACCCCGCCCATCACGAGCGCGATGACCGCATCGGTGATCTCGGCGCTGCGTCCGGGTAAGTAGACCTCTGCCACGCTGGTGCAGAACAACAGGGCCGCGCTGAGTGTCGTGCTGGCGGGCAGCGCGAGGCCGATCCGGGTGAGCAGCCAGATCAAGCCGCCATATTGATACGACTTCTCGAACATGGCCTGGATCGCGACGGAAACGGAACCGTTCATGAGGCTAAGGAACGGGATCCAGCCGAATGCAGAGTCGGATGTCGCACTGAAATCGAATGGTTGTAGCCGCAGGGCCGCGATCAACGCGGCAAACATCGCGGTCAGGATGAGGTTGCGCCTGGGGGCCCGTCGCAAGCCGCCGCTCCAGACGACAAAGGCGAGCACAGCGCCCGCGATATCGGCGACTTCCGGGGATGACCCGACCACCGTCACGCGGCCCGCGAACTCCGCGAGGGCGAGCGCGGGAAACAGCAATGTCCAGCGCCAGGGGCCGTAAATCCGGTCTATGAGGGCTGCTATAAGTAGCCAGATGATGCCGAAGCGAACCAGGTCGCCGGGTCCTGGGACAGGATGTTCCCACAGGCCTCGCAGCGCCCGCCCCACATGCTGCCGGGTCGGATCCGGAACGTACGGATAGAGTTGGTACGCCAGGAACAGGACCAGGATGAGCGCCTCGGGCCGGTGTTCGCCCAGTTCACGCGCGAGCGGAAGCCCAGCGCTTGCCCCAGCCACCCAGGCCGCGGTCGCGCCGATGGCGGACCCGATTGTGTTGGCATAAACGTCACCCATCGAGGTCACGCGTCCGACATCGTAATACTGCGTCAGCTCGACGCAAACCGACAGTGCGGATCCCGCCAGCACGGCCACGATCCACGGCGAGATGCGGGGCCGGCGTGCTGGGAGGGCCATGAAAACGGTGAAGCCGAGGGGGGTGTACAGCAGGACATTGGAGAGAAGATCGGCGGGCCTGTCCCAGTCGCGCCAGGTGCCGAGGAGGAAGCGGACCGGGCCGTCAGAATCGGTGCTGTGATGAAATGCGAACGGGAAGAGCGAACCGTAGAGGATGAACAGCACCAGGAAGCAGCATGCGATGGCGGCCGGTCGCTGGAGGGACCGCGCTTCGGAGTTGGTGCTGGGGGGCGCTTTGGACGCTGGCCGATGATCCTGCATCACGGCATCTGGTTGGATAGGTGCTCGGTCTCTGGTTAGCCGGTCTGGTCATGTTGCCCCACGGCTCCCGTCATTGTTGGCCGAGACGGCTGGCGCTGGCCTGTGTTGAGCCGGATACCGCGAGTCGTGGATGGCCGCCACAGGGACGGCCATGACGATGACAGGGTGGTGCCGGGAACCCTCAGACCGTCAGGACGCGCGCGAAGGCGTGGGCCTGGTTATGACGGATGACAGGGTGGCGCACGGGATCTTCGGGACGAGCCCGAAGGCGTGGCTTAGCCATGACGATGATAAGGGGGTGGACGTCTCAGCGCCTCAAGCGATCAGTCTCTGCCGTATCCAGTTCGCCACCGGGGGAGATGGCGACGCCGTAGAGAGCGGCGGCATTTGCGGTGGAGACCAGTCCATCCCGGACATCGCGCGCGACGAGTGCCGGGTCGCGCTCCTTGGGATCGCCCATACCGGCGCCGCCTGGCAGTTCCAGGATCAGCCGGTCGCCATCCGGGATCACCTGCAACCCTTTCGTGCGGAGCTTTTTTCCTGATTTCTGGCCGATGACGCCGGGGGCGCCGTTCAGGCCGCCCTCGCGTCCGCGCGGCGCGTTGGCGATGCGGTCGAAGCTGGCATTGACGGCAAATTCGAGGTCGCCCTTTGTCGCGATCTCCATGACCTGACCGACGCCGCCCCTGGTGCGGCCGGCGCCGCCGGAATCGGGCTTCAGTTCCTTGCGCCAGATGATGACGGGTGCGACGTTTTCGGTTGCCTCGACCGGCATAGTCCGCACCCCCGAGGGGAAAGCGGTGGCGTTCAGTCCGTCCTGCGTTGGCCGCGCGCCGGTGCCGCCGGAGTTGAAGGTGATGATCTCGAAATCCGCGATAACCGGCTTGTTGCCCCGGGACTGTCCGGAGATCGCGCCGCCGCCGCGCAGAGGCGGGTTCCAGAGCGCGGAGGCGCCCTCGGCTGTGACCCGCTCCGGCACGGTCTGATGCAGGCAGCCCATCATCAGGTCCGGCAGCAGGTGCCCGATGACGTGACGCACCGCGACGGGGTAGGGGCGGGGGGCGTTGAGGATGCATCCCTCGGGGATCGTCATCCGAAACGGTGCGAGCGACGCCCAGTTATTCGGTATCTCCGGCGCCACGACGCATTTGATCCCGAAGCAGGAATAGGCTCGGCAGTAAGCCGCCGGGACGTTGATGCCGCGAGAGGAAAGTCCTGACGTGCCCTTGAAGTCTACCTCGATCGCGTCATCCAGGATGGTCATCGTGGCTGCCAGCCGCACCGGTTCCTCATAGCCGTCGGAGAAGATTTCGTTGCGATAGACGCCACGTCCGAGCCGGGCGATTTCGGCCAGTGTGGCGCGGCGGGAACTGTCGAAAATGAAGGCCGCCAGCGGGTCCAGGCTGATCATTTCGAATTCGGTCATCATTTCGACGAGCCGGCGCGCTCCGGCGTCGTTGCAGGCGCACAGCGAGTAGATGTCGCCCTCCAGTTCTACGGGAAGGCGTGAGCCGGCGCGCATGAAATCGAAGAAGGTCTCGTTCGGCGCACCCTGGTCGAAGCATTTCACGATCGGGATGTACATGCCCTCCTCGAACACCGACCGTCCTTCGGGTCCCATGCCGAGGCCGCCGATGTCGATCACGTGTGCCGTGTTGGCGAACAGCCCGACGATCGCGCCACGGTGGAAGGCCGGTGTCACGACGGTCAGGTCATGGAGGTGGCCGGTGCCTAGCCAGGGGTCGTTGGTGATGTAGTGATCGCCGGGCTTCATCGTCGACGCCGGGAATTTCTTCAGAAAATGGCCGACGGATTCCGCCATGGAGTTTACATGGCCTGGTGTGCCCGTCACCGCCTGCGCCATCATCCGGCCATGCAGGTCGAAAATCCCGGCTGATAGATCGCCTGCCTCCCGGACCGTGGTGGAGAAGGCGGTGCGGATCATGATTTGTGCCTGCTCCTCCACCACCGCGATCAGGCGGTTCCACATGATCTGACGGTGGATCTGCGCAAGCGCGTTGGTCTCGTGGGACATCGGGCCTCACCTGTCGGGTTGAGGATTAGTGTGCCACCACAAAACGCGCTACGCCAAGCGGTGCAGTCCCGTGGCCAGCAGATCGATCAGGTTTCGCAGCCGGGCCTAGTGGACAAGCCGATTGTAAGATCGTCCTGGCTCGTCATGGGCCCTTTGCGACGGGCGCAGGCGCGGGACAGCTCAACCAATGGATGTCGCGTGCGCACAGGAAGACCGAGGCATTGTTGAAGCCGGTGACGAATCCGCCCAATGCCCCGAGGACTGCAAAGAACGAAACGACAACGGCAAGCAGTTTCTGCAGCCAGGTCAGGTCCAGCCGGTTGCGAACCTCGACCCGCTTGCCGTCCCAGAACAGTTGATTGCGGCCGTCGAGACCCAGGCGGTCCAGGTCCTCCACGCCGATGGGGGTTACATCGGCTGGCCATCCGACATGCGGGTGTTCGGTCATGTTATGACTTTGGCGGCTTGTCCAGACGCGCCTCCAGCCTGACCAGGCGTTCGCCGATCGTTTCGACGATCTGTGTCAGGGTGGCGAGGTCGGCCTGCATCTGCTTGACCGCCTGGATGGTCAGCAGGATCTCGCTGGTCGGCGTCCGAGCCATTGGTTACGGGAAGCGGTGGCGCAGCCGTTCGATCTGGGCGGATAACGCTTTTCCGTCGATCTGAAGATCCCGCAGCAGATCGGCGACAACGCGGTTGTCGGCCGGGGCCCGTTGTGCAGACGCCGTCTTTCGCGCACCGGTTTCCTTTGCCGCGGGCTTGCCCGGAGCTTTTGGAGTGACGGTTGCCGAACGGGATGCGACCATGCTGCTGATTTCCTTGCCAAGCGGTTTATACCAGACAAACCGGTGACGGGATACATTGGTTTCGGCCGGCCAGAAACCAATCCCCCGTTAGCCGGCCCGGTCAGCGTCCCGCAGCACGGCTTCGTAGACATCCAGAGTCGCCTCCTGCATTGCACGAACCGTTGGCACGGAGGCGCGCGCACGCCGCCCGAGCGCCTCGCGCTCTTCGGGGTCCATATCAAGTGCCTGGGCGATCGCGGCTGCCAGCGCCCGCGGATCGTTGGGCTTCACCCGCCAACCGGTTTCGCCGTGGCGCACTGTCTCGACCGGGCCGCCGAGGTCGGAGGCGATCACGGGGCGCGCCATCGCCTGCGCCTCGATTACGACACGGCCGAACGCTTCGGGCTGCGTCGAGGCGTGCACCACGACATCGGCCAGCCGCATTGCCGCCGGCATATCGTCGCACTGCCCGACCATGCGCACGCGATCGGCGATGCCCAGCCGTTCCGCCTGACGTGCCAGGACTTCAGCGTAATGATGCCGTCCCTGATGCGCGCCCACCAGGACGCAGACCACATCGGATCGATCGAGCTGAGAAACGGCATCGAGCAGGACCGAATGGCCTTTCCAGGAGGTCAGGCGGCCGGGCAGCATCACTACTTGGGCGCCGTCCGGCAGCCGCCAGGTGTCTGCAAGCCGGGCGATCCGGCCGCCGTTGACGATGTCCGGGTCGAACACCGCGGGATCGACGCCGCGTGGAATGATCCGGATACGGTCGGAGGGCACGCCATGCCTTTCGGCGATCAAACCGGCGATGTAATGGCTGGCGGCGATCACGATCCGGCCGCGCGCCATCACGCTGTTGTAGGACCGTTTGAACGGCAGGTTCTCGGTGTATGTCCCGTGATAGGTCGTAACGAATGGCACGCCTGTACGCTGACTAGCCAGCCATGCTGACCAGGCCGGCGCGCGGGAGCGGGCATGTACCAGGGAGACGTTGCGGTCGCGGATCAGGCGCTCCAGCCGCCCGGCGTTACGCCATAGATGAGCGGGTTCTTGCTGATCAGCGGCATCTGGATGTGATGGCCGCCGGCTCGTTCGATCATCGGGACCATGGGTCCTCCGGCGCTGGCGACCAGCGCGGTTCCCTCGGCCTGAGTGATGGCCTGGGTGATCTCCACTGTTCCCCGCTCCACCCCGCCGGTTACCAGGGAGGGCAGCACCTGAAGCACGACCGACTGGGCGAATTGTCAGTGGCAGCCATCCGCGCCACGGTATTGCGCTTGCCGGCGTTGAAGACCAGAGGCAACGTCGCGCCCACCGAAGGACAATCCAGATGACTGAGACGACAGGCCGCCTTGATCGCGGCAATGGCATCGAACTCGCGTGGATCAAGCTGGAGGGCAATGGGCCGACGGTGGTGTTCCTGCCTGGGTTTCGCAGCGACATGACGGGCGACAAGGCGACGGCGCTGGCTGGATTCTGCGCCGAACAGGGCGCAGGCGATGCTGCGCTTCGACTACTGCGGACATGGCGCCAGCGGGGGCGATTTCCTGGATGGCACCATCGGCGCGTGGGCGGCGGACGCGATGGCGGCGATCGATGCTCTGACGAGGGGCAAGTGATGCTGGTCGGATCGTCGATGGGCGGCTGGATCGCACTGCTGACGGCGGTTGCGCGGCCCGCCCAGCGGGTTGCCGGCTGGATCGGTATTGCCGCGGCACCCGATTTTACCCAGCGCCTGATGTGGGACTCGATGATGCCGCCGGAACGGGCGACGCTGGAACGCGAGGAGGTGTTGTATGTGCCCAGCCAGTATGGCGATCCGACGCCGATTACGCGGACGCTGATCGAGGACGGGCGCACCACACGGTTCTTACCGGCCACATTCCGATCCGCTGTCCGGTGCGGCTGCTACATGGGCAGGCCGATCTGGATGTGCCGTGGGAATTGTCCCTGCAGATCGCCGAACAGGTGGAAGCGTCCACGATGTGCGGGTTGTCCTGGTAAAGGACGGCGACCATCGTCTGTCGCGACCGGCGGACCTTGCGCTGTTATCGCAAACGCTAGCCGGCCTCCTCGCGCAGGATGGCGCGTAGGCCTTCGCGATAACGACGGGTAGAGCCAGGAATCCCGCAGGGCGGCCTTGGTTTTTGCGCTGGCGACCTTGCGGTTCTCCGCCCAGAAGCTGCGGGCCATCGGGCTCATGGTGGCGACGGCATCGTCGAACGCGACGGAGGGCGGCGGCGGCAGTCCCAGCAGATTTGCGGCTTCCGTGACGACTTCGGCGCTTTCGGCCGGGACGTCATCGGACAGGTTGAAGACCCGCCGGCCGGCTGGCGCGATCCTGTCGCATCGCCACGAGCACGGCCTGGGCGATATCGTCCCGATGGATGCGGCCGAACTGGTGTCCGGGCTTGATCAGTTGGCGCGCGCGTCCGGCACGAACGTCGTCGAGCATGGAGCGGCCAGGGCCGTAGATGCCGGCCAGACGGAAAATATCGACCGCGAGGTGGTCAGCCAGGCCGACCAGGCGTTCTCGATGTCGACCCGCATCTGGCCCCGAGACGAAGTCGGCGCTGCTGGCGTTTCCTCGTCGACCCAGCCGCCGTCGCGGTTGCCGTAAACCGCGGTGGTGGACAGGTAGCCGATCCACTTCAGGTCCGGGGCGGCTGCGATGGCGCCGGTGTATCGCGCCAGCACGGGATCGCGGCCGTTGTCGGGGCCGGCGGTCGTCAGCAGATGGGTGGCCGCGCCGATTGCCTGCGCGGCTTGTCGAACGGAATGCTGCTTTCCGAGGGTCGGTTCGGGATGTGGCCGTGACCTGGAAGCCCGCCGCCTCGGGCGGCTTCGGCGATGGCGCCGCCGCTGTAGCCAAGGCCGAAAATCAGCAGTCGGTTCATGCCACGCCTCGCCGCCGCAGGATCGCCTGGCCGACAGCGCCGAGGCCGAAGTTCATCACGATGCCGGCCAGGGCCAGCAGCACCAAGGCGGCGAACATTCTTGCGATTTCAAGGCGGAAGCTCGCTTCCAGGATGCGGTATGCCAGCCCGGAGGCGAACCCTCCCGAGCCCGCGACCAATTCCGCCACGACGGCGCCGACGAGGGCCAAGCCGCCGGAAATCCGCAGGCCGGACAGGAAATAGGGCAGGGCGGCCGGCAGCCGAAGCAGGGTCATGGTCCTCCAGCGGCCGGCGCCGTAGAGGCGGAACAGATCGTTCAACTCCGGCGGCGGTGAGGCCAGGCCGGTGGCGGTGTTGGCGAACAGTGGGAAGAACGCGATGATCGTCGCGCAGACAACCAGCGCTGCGAACGGTTGCCCGACCCAGATGATGATCAGCGGCGCGATGGCCGGCAGCGGCGTTACCTGCAACGCGACTGCCCAGGGTTGGATGGCTGCCTGGGCCAACCGACTTGCGGACATCGCGACCGCCATGGCCCCGCCGAGGATGGCTGCGACCGCGAGCGCGGTGAAGGTGACGAACAGGGTCGATGCCAACGCCTGCAGCAGGCCAATGGGGTCGGCCACGAACGCCCGACGATCGCCACGGGTCCCGGCAGGATGTAGCACCGGCACGTCGAGCGAGGCGGACCGCGCCCTCCCACATGGACGAGCGCCAGCAAGCCGAACAGGGCAGGGGCGTATTTCATCTGTTTGACCCAGACCTATCCATCAGTGCCCAGCAAGGCTTCCCCCATTCCGCGCGAGATCTCAGCTACCAATGCGGCGTAGGCCGGAGTCCAGCCGCGTTTCCGGTCCGGGGGTCAGACTGGAGGAATCTCCTGGTCGATGCGGCCCGGGCGTGGGGTCATCAGCACGATGCGCCGCGCGAGGAACGCCGCCTCGTAGATCGAATGGGTGACGAAGACGATTGTGCATCCGACCGACTGCCAAACCGCGAGCAAGTCGGCCTGAAGCTTGTGGCGGGTGAACTCGTCCAATGCGGCGAACGGCTCATCCATCAGCAGCAGCCGTGGCCGCGTCACCAATGCTCGGGCGATCGACACCCGCATGCGCATGCCGCCGGATAACTGGCGCGGCCGGGCGGTTCTCGAAGCCGGTGCAGTCCGACGCGGTGGAGGACCGCGTGGACGGCGGGCATCGCGGCGTCTCGGGATTGCCCGCGCAGGCGCAATGGGAGGAACACGTTGTCCTCCGCGGTTGCCCAGGGCAGCAGGGTGGCGTCCTGGAAGACGAAGCCGATGTCGCCGGCGACCGGGGGTCCGCCGTCCCAGGTCGAGCCGGCCGTCATCCGGTTGATCCAGCCCGGCGATCAGCCGCAGCAAGGTGGATTTGCCGCAGCCTGAGGGACCAGAAGTGCCACGAAATCGGACTTCGTTGCAGACGCAGGTTCGCGTCGCGCAGCGCTTCGATCCCGCCGGGGAACCGGCGGCCGACGTGGCTGACCGTCAGCAACGAGGGATCAAGGCTTGAAACCATGCCCGACCTTCTGGTTGACGAACTTCAAGGTGTAGGCCTTGGTGACGTCCAATCCCTTCGGGTAGACGCCCCACTCCGCGGCGGTGTCGTAGAATGTCTGCCCACCGTTCGGCCGTCATCGCGCCAATCCCCAGCTTGGCTGCGTCCCCGGACTCCACGATGCCGTGGGACTTCATCGAGGCCCGCCCGTAATGCGAGCAGGGCGTCGCGTCATTTCCGGGTTTTCCTTCTTGATCAGAGCATTGGCGGGCGCCGGGTCGCCATTCAGGTAGTCGTAGCAGCCCTGGATCGAGGCATTGACGAAGCGCTGCACCAGATCCGGCTTGTCGGCGATCATCTTGTCGGATGCGGCGATCAGGCTGGAGTAGCCCTGGAATCCGGCATCGGCGACCAGCAGCACCACTGGCTCCACCCCGGTCGCCTGCTTGATGGAGAAGGGCTCCGATCCGAGGTAGCCCTGCTGGATCGCCTTTGGTCGGACAGGAATGGTGCAAGATTGAAGGTGTAAGGCCGGATCTGGCTGTCGGTGTAGCCGAATTTCGCCTTGAGGAAATTCCACCAACCGACCCGCGTGTCGGCGCTGATCATGATCGGCTTGCCCTTCAAGGCCGGGAAACTGTCGTTCCCCTGGCCGGGATGGGCGATCAGCACCGCCGGGTCCTTCTGGAACATCGCAGCGACGGTCCGGAACGGGATGTTTTCCTTGACGAAATTCAGCGCCAGGAACGAGTTGCCGGTGATGTTGAAATCCAGCCGGCCGGCCAGCAGCAACTGCGTGTGGTTCACCTGCGGGCCGCCCTGCTGGATCTCCACGTCGAGCCCGGCCTTCCGGTACAGGCCGGTCGCCAGGGCTTGGTAATAGCCGCCATATTCCGCCTCGGCTTTCCAATCCAGGCCGAAGGTGATCTTGTCGTTTGCCCGTCCGGCGACGGGAAACAGCAGCAGGCAAAGCAACGCGGCGAGGCCACGCATGGCGGATTCCCCTGTTATCGGTTTCCTCGACAATGGCAGCAAAGCGGCAGGAGGCAAGATGGGTTCGGCTTTGAGTTTTGGCCTGGCGGGCAGGCGGGCCATCGTGACCGGCCACAGGGGCGGCATCGGCGGGGCCATCTTCGACGTGCTGACACAGGACGGCGCCGAGGTGATTGGGCTGGACCTGCCGGATTTCGACCTATCCGACACAGGCACGCTGGAGGGACGGCTGGCTGCCTTGATCGCTGAGCGCGGGCCGGTTGATATCCTGGTCAACAACGCTGGTGTCACCGTATTGGGGACCGTGCTGGAGACTTCGCTGGCGGAGGTGGAGCGGGTGTTTCGCGTCAACTTCCTCGCCGGCTATGCGCTGATGAAGGCGGTCATCCCGGGCATGGTCGCCAAGGGGCGGGGATCGATCGTCAATATCGCCTCCGACCAGGCGCTGATCGGCAAGCAGGTGAGTGCGGCGTATGGGGCATCCAAGGCGGCGATCGCGCAGCTGTCGCGGTCGGCGGCGCTGGACTGGGCGCGCCACGGCATCCGGGTCAACTGTATCGCGCCGGGCAGCACGGACACGGCGATGCTGGCGACGGTGATCGGCGATCTGGCGGCGAAATACCCGGACCGGTTCGCGGTGTCGTCGGACGATGCCTACAAGGCGGGGGTGCCGCTGGGGCGGTTCGCCGCGCCGTCCGAGATTGCCTCCGCTGTCGCCTTCCTGGCGTCCGATGCGGCATCGTTCATCACGGGCGTGGTGCTGCCGGTGGACGGTGGCGGCACGGCGCAATGAGGCTTGTGATCGTCACGGGGGGTACGCGCGGGATTGGACGCGCTGTCGCTGACCGGTTGGCGGCGGAGGGATGGAGCGTGCTGACCATCGCTCGGTCTGCTGTTCCCGCGAACCCGCACCGGTTTGCCGCGTGTGATGTCGCTGATGCTGGTGCTGTAGCGGCTGTGTTTGGCCCGCTTCCGCGGATCGATGCGCTGATCAACTGTGCGGGGGTCGCAGGGGCGAACCGCCTGGATGACGATGATGCGCTGTGGCACGCGATCATCGATTCGAACCTTCATGGCACGTATCACACCTGCAAGGCGGCGCTTCCGAAGTTGCCGGACGGGACCGGGCGGATCGTCAATGTCGCCTCGGTGCTGGGGCTACGGGGTGTTCCGGATCAGACCGCTTATTGCGCTGCCAAGCATGGGGTGGTGGGGTTTACCCGAGCGCTGGCGCTGGCGGTCGCGGCCCGTGGGATCACGGTCAACGCGCTATGCCCGGGCTGGGTCGCGACCGAGATGGCTGAGCAACGGTATGCGGAACTCGGGATTACGCCGGAACAGGCTGCTGCTGGCGTTCCGACGGGGCGAATCGCGACGCCGGGGGAGATTGCTGACGCGGCGGTCTGGCTGCTGCGGCCGGCATCGCGCGGGATAACAGGGCATGCCCTGCCGATCGAAGGAGGGGGGTTGGCGCTGCCCTAGCGATCGCCAGTGAAAAATGGCACCTGCGACCCTTCGCGGGCGGCAAGCGAGGCCTGTTCATGACCCAGAACATCTACGATCAGCCTGATTTCTTCCAAGGCTACAGCCAACTCCGCCGCTCGGTCCAAGGCCTGGACGGCGCTGCAGAATGGCCTGCCATGCGGACCATGCTGCCGGACTTGAAGGGCATGGAGATCGTCGACCTTGGGTGCGGTTTCGGCTGGTTCTGCCGCTGGGCGCGGGACCAGGGCGCGGCTTCCGTGCTTGGTGTGGACATATCAGAGAATATGCTGGCTCAGGCCAGGTCGTTCGACACGGCAAATATCACCTACCGCCAGTCCGACCTGGAACATCTGGCGCTGCCTGAGGCGGCTTTCGATCTGGCCTACAGTTCGCTTGCCTTGCACTACATCGACAACATCACCGGCTTGCTTGCCACCATCCATCGCGCTTTACGGGCTGGAGGGCATTTTGTTTTTTCAACAGAACATCCTATCTATACCGCACCCAGCGATCCGGGTTGGATGATTGGTCCGGGAGGCAATCGGGTGTGGCCGCTTGACCGGTATCTTGTGGAAGGGCCACGCACGACGGACTGGCTCGCCAAGGGTGTGGTCAAATACCATCGCAGGATCGGCACGGTCCTGATGTTGCTGATCCGAACGGGGTTTACGATTACTCACGTCGAGGAGTTCTGTCCTTCACCGGAACAGATTGCCGAACAGCCGGAACTCGCAGCGGAACGCGACCGCCCGATGTTTCTGCTGATTTCAGCCCGGAGGTAGCGGCCGCGCTGGCGGCCAGGGTCCAACCATGGCAACCTCCCGCCATCGATAAGGGGAGAAAACGCAAATGGTCACCCTGGGCAGTGGCGACTATCAATACGAACCCGTCGAGGGCTGGGGAAAGCTTCCGCCTGGCTGGTCGTTCAAGGAAATCGGCGGCATCGGCGTCGACAGCAAGGACAACGTGTACGTCTTCAATCGCGGCGAGCACCCGATGATCGTCTTCGACCGCGACGGCAATTTTCTGCGCTCCTGGGGCGAGGGCATTTTTCCCCGCGCGCATGGCGTGCATGTCGCGCCGGACGAGACCTTGTGGCTGACGGATGACGGTGACCATACGGTCCGCCAGTGCACTCTAGAGGGGAAGGTCCTGCTGACCATCGGCACGTCCGGCAAGCCGGCGCCTTACATGAGCGGCGAACCGTTCCATCGCTGCACCCATACCGCCATGGCGCCGAACGGCGACATCTACGTCAGCGACGGTTACGGCAATGCCCGCGTGCACAGATACGCGCCGGACGGCCGCCTGCTGCTGTCCTGGGGCGGGCCTGGCACCGACCCCGGCGAGTTCAACATCGTGCACAACATCACCTGCGATGCCGACGGCTGGGTTTACGTGGCGGACCGGGAAAATCACCGCGTGCAGGTATTCGACGGCAACGGCAAGTACGAGACGCAGTGGAACAATCTTCATCGCCCGTGTGGCTTGTTCATGCCGCCCGGGAAATGCCCGGTCTGCTACATCGGCGAACTCGGCCCCGTGCAGCCGGTTAATCGGCACGTTCCGAACCTTGGCCCGCGAGTGTCGATCGTCGACCATACGGGCAAGCGGCTTTCGCGGCTTGGCGGTCTGGGACCGGGGCTTGGGGCTGATCAGTTCATGTCCCCGCATGGGCTTTGTGTTGACCGCCATGGCGACATTTACGTCGGCGAAGTCTCCTGGACCAACTGGCCGCAGACCTTCCCGAACGAGCCGCGGCCGGACAACCTGAGATCGCTGCGAAAGTTCCGCCGGCTGCGATAGGTGAGGGCCGGAGTGGCTTAGGGCTAGCCGCCCGAACCGCCTGACCGGGCGACGCTGCTGAATTCGCCGAATGCATCCTCGACGAGGTCCACGTGGAGAAGCATCGCGGCGTGTGCGCCAGGGGCGTCGCCGGCCAGTATTGCTTTCACGACAGCGTCATGTTCGCTCCATGACTTCGGCAGGCGGCCGAGGGTCTGGAACTGCGCGCGCCTGAACGGCGCGAGGCGGCGGCGCAGGCCGGCCGTGAACTCCGAAATCACCTGGTTGTGGGTGCCGTCATAGATCGACAGGTGGAACGCCTGGTTGGCGTCGGCGTAGGCATCGGGGTCGCCTGACCGGACAAGTCCGGCCATCGTCTCGTGCAGCGTCTGCAGGCGGCGGCGTTCGATGGGGGTCATGTGGGCGGCGGAAAGCCGAGCGCAGGCAGCCTCCATTTCCGCCATGGCGGCGAACATGGTCTTGAGTTCATCGGCGGTCACGGAGGCGACCAAAGCGCCCCGGCGCGGGCGAAGGTCGATCAGGCCAGACGTGGCAAGTTGTCGCAACGCCTCTCGCACCGGGGTTCGGGACACGCCAAAGCGTTGCGCGAGTTGCTGCTCGTCCAGCCGGGCTCCCGGGCCGAACTCTCCGGTAAGGATGGCGTTGGAGATTTGCCCTGCCAGCCGTTCGGCTCGGGTTTGATTGTCTGTCGTCGTGCTCACGGCTGCGACCTTACGCTATTTTGCATGCTGGTTGTGAGGCGAAATGTCGAAGACGCATCGCTTCCATCGTGTGCACGAATTTAACGCTTAGACATAATATAATGGCACCTGATCGCCTATTCGTTCGGCATATCCGAATCTTGTTGCATACAATGCTGTCTCTCTGATCACAATCTGGGCCTTTCAGGCAGCAAGCAAGGGTTTGTGCGATGTCCGGCTCCATCCATCCCGTCGATGAGGTGCTTCCCGCGCCCCGTATGATCGCACTTGGCCTGCAGCATGTGCTTGTCATGTATGCCAATGCGGTCGCGGTTCCACTCATTTTGGGTGGTGCGCTGCATCTGCCGAAAGATCAGTTGGCGCTGCTGATCAATGCTGACCTGTTTGCCTGTGGCATAGCGACGCTGGTGCAGACGATCGGGTTTGGGCCTTTTGGTATCCGGCTGCCAGTCATCATGGGTGTGACCGCGGTATCGATCTCGCCGATGCTTGCGATGGCGGCGATGCCCGGGCTGGGGCTGACGGGTATCTATGGCGCGGTGATCGTGGGCGGTTTGTTCGGGCTGCTGGTGGCGCCCGTGATGCAGTATGCGCTGCGGTTTTTCCCATCCGTGGTGACCGGGACGATCATCACGATGATCGGTATCTCGTTGATGCGGGTCGGCATCGCGTGGGCCGGGGGTGGCGCCGCCGCGTCTGACTTCGGCGCCGGAGGTTATCTGGCAGTGGCGTTCCTGGTGCTGGCGGTGATCCTGCTGATCATCAAGTTCGCGAAGGGGTTTCTGGCGAACATGGCGGTGTTGCTGGGCATCGTGGTTGGCTACCTGACGACGATCGCCCTCGGCTGGACCGACTTCAGCGGCCTTCAACAGGAGCCTTGGCTTCGCGTCGTGCTGCCGCTGCAGTTCGGACTGCCGACGTTCTCGTTGGTTCCCAGCCTGATCATGTGCCTGGTGGTGACGATAGTCTTCATCGAGGCGACGGGCATGTTCCTGGCGCTCGGTGCGATGACGGGTCGTCCGGTTGGCCCAACTGACGTCATCCGCGGGCTGCGGGCTGATTCGCTTGGCACCCTGATCGGCGGCATCTTCAATACGTTTCCGTATGTGTCTTACTCCCAGAACATCGGGCTGGTCGGGGTCACCGGCGTGTATAGCCGATGGGTTTGCGCAACGGGAGGGGTGATCATGCTGGCGCTGGGGCTCGTGCCGAAGATGGCGTTCATTGTCGCGTCGGTGCCCCAATGCGTGCTGGGCGGGGCGGGGTTCATCATGTTCGGGATGGTGGCGGCGACGGGGATCAAGATCCTTTCGACGGTGGATTACCAAACTCAGCGGAACAATACGCTGGTGGTGGCGATCTCCATCGGGTTTGGGGTCATTCCGATCGTTTCGCCAAACTTTTTCCGCATCATGCCGGCCGATATGAAGCCGATTTTTGGTGATGCGATCATCATGACCTCGATCGCGGCGGTGGTGTTGAACGCCTATTTCAACCGGACCTCGACCGAGGAGGCACGAGCGGGCGCGATGCTGGCGGCGGAGGCGGCGGAGCATTTGTAAGGGCCGATTGCCGGCGCCGCGGGGCGCGCGTCTGTTCGTTGCCGCGTGGAGGTCATAGACTGCCGGTCGGAAAGCAGTCACGAGGCGACGACGATGAGCGACTGGAGCAAGGTCACCCGGCCCATCCCGGTTCCGGATGAATGGACACGGCCATTCTGGGATGCGGCGAAGCGGGAGGTTCTGGCACTGCAGCGCTGCCAGAGTTGCGGCCATTTCCAGCACCCGCCTTATGCCACCTGCGTTCAATGTGTCAGCGTGGACCTGAAGTTCGAGCCGGTGACGGGCGGCGGGACGATCTATGCTTACACCATCATGTATCATACCGGGGATAAGCGGTTCGCCTCGGTGGTGCCGTATGCCAGCATTGTGGTGGAGCTTGATGCGGCGCCGGGGGCGCTGATGGCGGGCAACCTGCTTGGGGCGGACTACACCGAGGCGAAGGTCGGGCGGCGGGTCGAGGTGATTTTCGAAAAGCTGAACGACGACATCACGCTGCCGCAGTTCCGGCTGGCTGTTTAGGGAGAGCCGACATGTGGGACAACCGGTGCAAGATCGCCGTCAGCGGCGTGGGCTATTCGAAGGTGACGCGGTCGGCGGACATTCCGCTGGCGGCGCATGCGCTGGAGGCGGTGAAGGGCGCGGTCGCGGATTCCGGGCTGCGGATGGAGGATATCGACGGGCTGGCGACGTATCCGGAGTTGCCGGCGACCGGGCATGCGGAGGTGGATGGCATTTCGGTCGTCTCGGTCAACTGCATGATGGCGATGCTGAAGCTGCCGGCGCTGACGTGGCACATCCAGGTGGGGACGACGAATATCGGCGGCGCGGTGCAGCAGGCGGTGAACGCGCTGCTGGCCGGGGTGTGCAAGTATGCGGTGGTCTGGCGGGCGATGCATAACCCGAGGGGGACTTACCAGAATCTGCCGGGGGCGCATGCGCATGGGGCGGCGCAGTTTACGGCTCCGTACGGGTTTGGTGGGCCGGGGCAGGGGATGGCGGTCGCCTATACGCGATGGCTCGAGAAGAATGGGCAGAGCCGGGAGAAGATGGCGACGCTGGCGGTGACTCAGCGCAAGCATACGCAGCATAATCCGCACGCGTATTTCTACGGGACGGAGCTGACGCGGGAGGATTACTTTGCCTCGCGGATGGTGGCTTATCCGTTCTGTCTGTTCGACTGCGATATTCCGGTGCAGGGGGCGGTGGCGATCGTGCTGACGACGGCGGATCGTGCTCGGGATTTGAAGCCGAAGCCGGCTTATGTCGCGGGGTATGGGCAGCGGCTGCACTTCGAGGTGGCGGGGCGGATCGGCAGTCTTTCCAGTTACATGGAGGGTGGCAGCAGTTCGGCGAAGCTGACCTGGGAGCGGTCGGGGTTCTCACCCAAGGACGTGGATGTGGCGCAGATTTATGACGGGTTTTCGGCTTCGGTGATTTATGGGCTGGAATCGTACGGGTTTTGTAAGGAAGGCGAGGCGCTGGATTTCATTCAGGATGGGCGGATCGAACTGGACGGGGAGCTGCCACTGAACACGTTCGGCGGGAGTCTGGGGACGGGGCGGATACACGGGTTGTGGCACATTATTGAGGGGGCGCTGCAGGCGTCGGGGCGCGCGGGGTCTCGGCAGGTGAAGGGGGCGAACGTTTCGTTCGTGGGGGCGAGTGCGCCGATCGTGACGGGGACGACGTTTATTTTTGTTGGGGAGCCTTATTGAGCGTGTTTCCTGGGTTCGACCGCTCGGGTTGCGTTGCCTTGGGCGCGGGGGGACTTCGGCGGGCTTGATTCTGCGCCAGTAAGACAGGGGGTTTAACGCAGATCAGAAGGGATGCACGCGGATGCACGCAGATGATCCGCGGGGTTTTATGGACCGTGGATAATGCGGCGGATGGCAGTTTAAGTCCGGCGAAGTTAAGCTGATGGCACGCATGCAGGACGGCGGTTTCAGGTGATCGACGCGGCGGGGCCGCTGGGTTTTATCTGGACGTTTAGACACTTATTGCCTGGGCAGAATTGTATCGAGCGCCAGCGTATTTTCAAAGATCTTCCATGAGACCATGCGCCGAGGGTCGTCAGCATCTGAAATGGGTGCCGGTGACCAGTCGCGATGGATCATTCAGATACGGACCATCTGCGTGCTTCAGCGTGCATCCGGTCTGATCTGCGTTAAACTCTTTCTTGCCATGCGACCGACCACGCCCTGCCAAGCGATTGACGCACCCGACCAGACGGGCAAGGTAAAGCGATTCGGGGGCGGATGAGAACACAGGGAGGATTGCCATGAGTCGACTGTTCGGTGATATGCGTCAGGTGGGCATTGTGGTGCGCGACATCGAGGCTGCGATGCGTCACTGGGTTGAGGTTTGCGGCGTCGGGCCTTGGTTCTATGTCGACCGTTTGCCGGTGACGGGTTTTACTTATGGCGGCAAGCGGTATGACGAAGTGCATATCTCGATCGCTTTGGCAAACTCCGGCGATGTGCAGCTTGAGCTGATCCAGCAACGATGCGAAACACCGAGTATGTATCGAGACTTTCTGGCGGCTGGGCATGAGGGGATGCAGCATTGGTCGAGCTGGCCGGAGAATTACGATGCGGTTTATGACCGCGCGCTGGCGAGCGGTTATACTGTAGGTCAGGAGGGTGACAGCGAGCGCGGACGGTTTGTTTATTTCCGAAATGAAGGCCATCCCGGCACGGTGATCGAGATGGCGCATGCGACGCCGACCCGGATGCGGATTTTCGATGCGATCCGAGCGGCGGCGCGGGGCTGGGACGGGAGCGATCCGGTGCGGCGGCAGTGGCCGGCGGGTTGAGGCAGGTAATGCAAACCGAAACGTTTGACGTTGCGTACCTGATCATCAGTGGCACGACGACGGCAGTACGCTCGCCCGATATTTTACGGGGGCTGGTGGGGCTTGGTTTCGGTTCGGTGATTGCGATTCCGACGCCGAATGCCTCGCGGGTCGTTGCGGCGTGGAATCTTGCGGATGTTGCGGATGTGCGGGTGGTTAAGTCGTATTTCGATGCGGCGATCCGGCCGCGCCCTCCGCGCGGGGTGGTGCTGTTCGCGCCTTGCAGTTTCAACTCGCTGAACAAGTTGGCGCATGGGATTGCCGACAGCCTGGCGTTGTCGGTGGCGGCGGAGGCGATCGGGCGGGGGACGCCGGTGATCGTCGGGCCGTCGCTGAACCAGCCGTTGCTGGATCATCCGATGGCACAGGCGTCGCTGCGGGTACTTCCGACGTGGGGTGTGGCGATTGTGCCGCCGGAGGATGACGGGGCGGGGCCTAGGCTGGCGCGGACGGAGCGGTTGCTGGAGGCGGTTCGGCCGTTTGTGACTGGGGGCTTGGGGCGGTGACGGGTTGGGTTGGGTTGGGAGCAGTGGCTAGCCGATCAGCGCGCGAAGCTTTGCCCTCACCTGGTGTAATTCAAGATCCGTCACATTGCCTTTTCGGGCCGCGCTTCGTGCGCGCCAGTCGAGGTTTATGACCTGATCTGAGAGGGCGGCGCTGCCGTTCTGGCTTGCGAGAAGGACTTCAAAGGGGTAGCCTTTAATCCGCGTCGTCAACGGCAACATAGAATCAGACCCGTCCTGGCGTTGTAACTCGCGAGGCTAAGCACCAGACCCGGACGATTACCCGACTGACCCGACTGTTCGTCGCGTGCCTGGGGGTCGAATTCAAGCCAGACAACATCTCCGGCGTCTGGTACGAAGCCGGCTCGTCTCACCAGAACTCGCGACCGCGCGGTGCACCGGTCTCCACGGCATCATGCCGGTTTTCATCGGTGATACCGCCCACGAGTTCGTTGATGTCGAAAAGCTGGTCCTGGATCGGTTCGATAATGATCCGGCCAGCTTCCTCTCGGACGTCGACGGCCTGGTCTAATGAGAGGGCAGCAGCAGCCATAACGGCGGCCGGAATGCGTGCTGACGCGCTGTTGCACCATTTCTTTACCGTAACCCGCACCGCATCCTCCTGCCCGTCTGGGATGCGCTGCTAGCCTAGCATACCGGCCGCATGTGTCAACATTGTCGGTACACCGCTGGCGACTATCCCGTGCCGACGGCTTTCATCTGCAGCAGCGCCTCGACTTCCGTGTCGTTGTAGCCGGCCTCGCGCAGGATTTCCTTGGTGTGTTCGCCGAGGCGTGGGGGCAGGCGGTGGATGCCGGCGGGGCTTTCGGAGAAGCGGGCGGGCGGGCGGGCCTGGCGGATTTTCCCTTCCGTCGGATGGTCGATGTCCTGGAACATCCCGACCGCTTTCAGGTGGGGTTGTTCGGCGATCTCGTCCAACCTGGCGAAGGCAGCGTGGGGGACGTCGATCTTCAACAGTAATTCTTCCCACTCGGCGGTGGTGCGGGTTGGGGCGATCTCGCGCATCCGGTCGTAGATCTGGTCGATGTTCTGGGCGCGGAGGACGGGATCGCGGACGGCAAACTCCTCAATGCAGTCGGGGCGGCCGACAGCCTCGAAGAAGGCGCACCAGTTGTCGCCAGAATAGGGCAGCATGGTCAGCCAGCCGTCCTTGGTGCGCACCGGCTTGCGGGCCTTCATGCGCTTGTAGCCGGACGGACCGATGGGCGGGACGAAGGCGAGGCCGCCGAACATTTCGATGCTGTTGAAGGCGGCGAGGGTTTCCAGCATCGGGACCTCGACCATCTGGCCCTGACCGGTGCGCTCACGGTGCAGCAGGGCGGCGGTGACGGCGGAGGTCAGGGCCATGCCGCACAGCTTGTCGCCGATCAGGCTGGGGACGAACGCGGGTTCGTCATCGGTGCCCATGGCGGAGGCGAAGCCGGACGCGGCCTGTATGATCTCGTCGAAGGCGGGGCGGGCGCGCCAGGGCCCGTCCTGGCCGAAGCCCGTGGCGGAGGCGTACACGAGCCTGGGGTTCAACGCCTTGCAACTGTCGTAGCTGAAGCCGAGGCGGGCGAGGCCGGCGGGGCGGATATTGCTGATCAGGGCGTCGGCGGTGGGGATCAGGCGGCGCAGGACTTCCTTTCCGTCCGGATGTTTCAGGTTCAGTGCAATGCTGCGTTTGTTGCGGTTCGCGGCCATGAACTGGCCGCTCATGCCGCGGTTGCGGAACTGGCCGGAGGTGCGCCAGCCGTCGCCTGTCAGCGACTCGATCTTGATGATTTCCGCACCCCAGTCGCCCAGGGTCTGGGTGCCGAACGGGCCGAACAGGATGTTGGTCAGGTCCAGGATACGGAAGCCTTTCAGCGGTCCGGTTGGTTCGGTCATCGGGAGTTGTCCTTGATCAGTCTTGGACCAGATTAGGAAATCCGGCGCCGTGTGGCTAATGGCCCTGAAAGACCGGGTGGCGGCGTTCCAGGCGGGCCTGGACGCCTTCGCGAGCGTCCAGGCTAGTCAGCGCGGCTTGGACCAGCGCGTCGACGTCGTCATGCGGGATGGTGTCGCGGAACTCCAGCAGGCGCACGGTGGTCGCCTTCATGGCCTTCAGCGACAGGGGCGCGTTGGCGGCGAGGCGATTGACGATCGTTGCGGTTTCTGATTCAAGTTGGTCCGCGGGGACGCAACGCGCGATGGCGCCGATTGCGTGCAGGCGCGCGGCAGGGAGCGAATCGCCGAGCAGAAGCATCTCTCGGGTGGTTACGGGGCCGAGAATTTCCATCAGCTTCTTTGACAGAAACCAGTTTGGCGCAAGGCCGATCCGGGCGAGCGACATGCCGAAGCGGGCGGCCTCGCTGGCTATCACGAGGTCGCAATGAAGTGCGAGTTCGTTGCCGCCGGCGATCGCCTCGCCCTGGACGACTGCGACGACGGGAAGCGGACAAAGCTCGACGGCGCGCAGCATTGTTTCGATGCCGCTGGGTTGGCCGTTGGCGGCGGTATCGCGGCGCTCCGCCAGGTCGAGGCCGGAACAGAATGCGGGACCTTTGCCGCGGATGACGATGACCCGGTCGGTGGGGGCGGGCGGGGCGGCGAGGGCGGCGGCGATCTGCGTGCGCATGTCGCGGTCGAGGGCGTTGCGCTTTTCGGGCCGGTTCATCCAGATGGTTTTGACCGGACCGTTCTGCTCTATGATGACCTTGTTCATGCCGTTTCCCCCAGTTTGGCGTCGCGGAGGACACTATCGCGGGACCCGGGCTCGACGGCAAACCATCGACTTATCGGTGCAGGGCCGGACCCGGTTGTCCAATCCTGTGGGCTTGACCATGTCGCGGTATGGCGCGGGTGGGTGACAGTCGCCGACGGCACCGGCGGGGTGTTGGCCTACGGCATTCACCCCGGGACGCTGATCACTGCACCGCCGCGGCGGCGATCTTATCCGCAGCGTCGCGATATTTCTCGAAGCCTTGTGGTGTGTCGAAGCCGGGGGGCCGATCCGGCCCGGCGTATGTCAAGTAACCCTGGCGGATGAACTTGCCCTTTGAGTTGTACTGGTAGACAAGACGGAAATACGCGTCCTGGGACGTGTCGGGCCGCTCACGGCTCCATACTTTAGGACGCATGGCGTTTGCGACCTTTTCCTTGCTGTAAACCTCGATGACAACATGGAAGGCATGATTGGCTTTCGCCGAGCTTTCGAGGAACGACATGTGACAGGCCCAGGCCACCCATGGATCGTTCATCGGGGTGAGGTCGATGTCGAACAACGTCTTGATCCATCCGGTGAGGCCGTGATTTGATTCTGCCTTGCAGTAGAGGCCGAACGTCCACTCGACGGAATTGATCTTCTTGCCCGTTACCCCGAAGAGGGGATTGCTGATTGTTCCCCAGCCAAGATTGATCCCCATCGTTTCGCCCTTTCGTCAATTTCCGTTCGCGCGCCGTTCAAATTGCGGCAGCGATCCAGCTTAGCGTCCGATGACCGTTCCTCCAACCCGTCATCGTGCGGACATGGGGCGGTGAGGTGTGAGAGCTGCCACTTCTGGGCTGTCTGGTTTCGGCAAGCGTGACAGTGCTCTCCATGCGCTCCCAGAGGGCGGCGTATTTTAGCGGCGCCGTTAGTGGAAGACCCGGCCGGAATCGATGACGATGGTTTGCCCGGTCATTGTCTCGGTCCGGCACATGGTCACGACCATGTCGGCGCAGTCGTCCTTGTCGGCGGGCTTCTTCAGGAGTGATGCCGACGCGTTGGTTGCGATCATCTCCGGGCGGAGGTTGGCGGTGGCGCGGGTGCCTTCCAGCAGGCCGGGGGCGACGCAGTTCACCAGGGTCTCGGGCGCCAGGGCGACGGCCATGCAGCGGGTCAGGTGGATCAGGCCGGCCTTGGAGACGGCGTAGGCGATGGACGACCCGGTGGGCGTCAGGCCGGCCACCGACGCGATATTGACGATGCGGCCCCGGCCTTGCGCCTTCATGATTGGGGCAACGGCCTTGGTCAGGCGCATCGGGCCGGTCAGGTTGACGTTGATGATCTTGTCCCAGAGGTCGAGCGTCAGGTTATCGAGGTCCTGGAACGGGACGGATTTGTTGAACGCGGCGTCGTTGATGAGAATGTCCAGGCGGCCGAAGCGCTTGGTGACATCGCTGATCAGCGTGTCGATGGCGAAGCTGTCAGTGATGTCGCACCCGAAGGCGGCCGCGTTGATCTGGTAGCGGGAGGTCAGGTCGCGGGCCACACCCTCGGCCTGGTCGCGGCTTTGGGCATACATCACCGCGATGTTGGCACCTTCCTTCGCCAGCGCGTGGCAAATGCGTTGGCCGAGCCCGCCGTTGCCGCCTGTGACCAGTGCGACGGTGCCTTTAAGGTCCATTTGGTGTCTCCCCTTTGCGTTCGCCGCGGAGTGTGTGGCCCTGGGTGGCGGCAGGCAAGCGGTGGCGGTTGGACTTTCGGCGCGGGGGATCGCACCATTGCGGAAACGCTCCGGAGGCATCCATGAAAGTCGGTATTCTGCAGTTCTTTGGCTGGCGCGACCGGTCGGTGCCGCTGAACTCGGTCTACAAATCGGCACTGGAGCGGTTTTCGGTGATGGACCAGACGGGGTACGACGCGGTCTGGCTGGCGGAGCATCATTTTTCCAGCTTCTCCGTCTGTCCGTCGGTTCACATGATGGGGGCGATGGCGGCGGCGCGGACGAAGCGGCTGCGGATCGGGACGGCGGTGTCGCTGGCGCCGTTCTACAACCCGCTGCGGCTGGCGGAGGAGGTGGCGCTGCTGGACGTGCTGTCGGGCGGGCGGGTGAACTGGGGTGCGGGGCGCGGGTTCGAGCGCAGTGAGTTCGCGGCGTTCGGGATTCCGGGCGAGGAGAGCGGGCCTCGGTTCCACGAGGCTGTTGATATCGTGCTGAAGGCCTGGACCAACCAGCGGCTGTCGTATGAGGGTCGGTTTTTCCAGTATGACGGCGTGGAGGTGCTGCCGAAGCCGGTGCAGGCGCCGCATCCGCCGGTGTGGATGGCCGCGTCGTCGATGCCGGCGATCGAATGGGCGGCTGGGCAGGGGTTTTCGATTTTGATGGATCCGCATTCCTCGTTTGACAGTCTGATCGAGAAGCGGCGGCATTATGCGGCGCGGCTGGTCGACGCGGGTTACAGCGATGCGGGCCGGGATATTCCGATGGCTCGGCTGGTCGCCGTCGATGAGACGGACGAGAAGGCTCGCGCGGTAGCAAAACGCGTGGCGGAGTGGACGCTGGCGTCTTATGTCGGGCCGAAGCACAAGGCCGTTCGGCAGGAGGAACGGTCGTTCGGCGGGAAAGACCCGGTGGATCATTACCTGGATGACGTGATGATCCACGGGACGGCGGACCGGGTGGTCGATCAGATCCTGTCGTTCCGTGATCGGATCGGAATGAACTATCTGATGGTGGCGCCGATGAGCGGGCGGTCGTTCCGGATGCTGACGGATGAGGTTTTGCCGCGGGTGGCGGGGTAGGGTTCGTCAAGCATCTGGATCCGTCATCGGTGACGTCTGGTCATTGCATGGGCTCTGCCAGCGCTCGTGGCTGCCTTCCGCCGGCCGTAGCCCGCAACTGGTGACGAGGCCACCGCAGCGATATTTCACAGAACCGCTCTTCCGCCACCCCTTGCCGTCGGCGGACAGCTTCGACCGATGCGCCAGCACGTTGCCGTCCAACGGTGGTCGCAGCCGCGTGTTTATGCCGTTCAAATTGCCGCGATGGGTTGATGCTGATCAATGAGCCGTGGCGTCTCAAGGCACAATGTAAAGGTTGCGCAATTGATCGGCCGATTTTTTGCCAATGGCCATATCGGTTTCGTTTGTAGGAGACGGCAAGAATGGGGTTAATCGTCATACTGATCATCCTCATTCTTTTGTTTGGGGGTGGTGGTTTCTATATCGGCCCGCCGTACCATTACTATGGTGGCGGACTTGGACTTTTGCTGCTGATCATCCTTCTGATTGTTTTGTTCAGGCGCTAAGTCCTGCGACGTCACAGCCGTCCGTGATCGCTGCTGGGCCGCGGGTGTCTCCGGCCAAATGCGGCGGCCGCGACCATATCAGGCGCCGGACGTCGGGTTTGTCCGAAGCTGGTGTTGCTCAGGCTTTCATAGCGAGCGCAGTGCCGCTTTCCTGCGGTGAAACAGACCCCGTACGGTGCCTAACAGAAATGAGGTGGCTGTCATGAGTATGTCAACACTAGACGAACGGAGCGGTTCCCCGATGCCGCAGCCGCAGCCGCAGCCGCAGCCGCAGACCCGGGCCCAGCACGAACTGATCCGGTTCCTGATCGCCGACTCACCGTACATCATCATGCTGGCGATGGGCTTGCTGGGAATTGGCTATCGCGCCTTCGTCGGCCACCCAATCATGGCATACTGGTTTTTTCTGACGCCCGTCTTTGCCGTGTTATGCTTGATCGCCGGGTTCCGCCATACACGAAACAAGCAGGAGGGTGTGGACCTTGTTTGGACACAGGTCTTGCATTGGGGCGCGTTCCTGGTGGCGATGTACCTGGTCACCGTCGGCACGGTCCGGAGCACACTCGACGACAATGCGGTCGGGCTGCTGCAGCTCAGCATTCTGGCGCTGGCTGTTTTCCTGGCTGGTGTCCATGCGCACTCCTGGCGCCTTAGTGTCGTCGGGATTGTTCTCGGTCTCGCGGTTCCCGCGGTCGCGTGGGTCAACCAGTCGGCGGTGTTCATCGGCATGATCGCGACGGTGGTGGTTATCGTGGTGGCGGTGTTGTGGTTCACCCAGCGGCGCTACGCTCGACGAGCGGCCGCGTAGCACGTCTGAGACGTAACGCCGCACCCGGGATCAGCTCGATCCAAGAAGCGTCGATCGTGAAGCGACCTGATGCGGTGACAGGACCAAGGTGGCAGCCGAGCGTGGATGGGGACAGTGAGCAAGTTACGCCCGCCGCGACGCACGAGGCCGCATCGAAGTGTGGGGTGTTGCGTGCCCATGCACCGCAAGAGCCACCCGCAATCTGCAGACAGATGGAGAGTCCCCAATGGAAACGCAGTCCAATACACATGCTTTCTTTGCATGGGCGAAACAGAGACTCGGTGAGATGGATGCGACGCTGACCGCGGTCGAACCTGAGATTGCCAAAATGGAGGGTGACGCGCGGTTGAAAGCGGAGAAGATTCTTCAGATCTGCATAGATACCGCGACGACTTTATCGCTCAGACGACGCCCCTGCGCGAGGGAACAGAGGCGACCTGGATAGGTATGAAGAGCAAGTTGGAGGGTGACTGGGCGGCGTTTGAGGCAGCAGTTTCGGCCTACTTCGAGAGCGTACAGGCCGATGCCGCCCCACAAGTCGCGGCATTCCGGGAGCGAGCCGAGGCCCAGCGCAAGGCCTGGCTTGAGGCACTTGATGGACTTCGCCGTTCCACAACCGGGTTTGCCGCGGATCGGAAGTCAGAGGCCGCAGCGTTGGTAGCCCGTATCAAGTCTGATGCCGAAATCGCTGGCGAGAAGCTGAGTAACGTGAACCGAACGGGAGGCGCATCCTGGTCCTTGTTGACTGCCGCTCTCAGCGAAACGCGTAACGCATTCGACCGCGCCAATCACGCAGCCTTTGAGGCGTTCAAGAAGGCACGGGAAAGTCAGGAAGGCAAGGACGGGACCACGAAGGTTCCAGCGGCCCGGAGGACTCTTTCAGATAGAGGCAGTAATCATTTGGCGCGGGCAGCATGCAAATCTGTGAAGGTTGCTTAGGGGCCGATTTGAAATAACCGCTCCGGTTGGACCTCGGTCGCCTAACCCGGGCGTGGGAGGCGTAGGCACTTGAGATACCACGTGGTTGGGCGGGGCAAGGAAAGTCGTGGATGGCCGCCCCAAGGACGGAGATGACAATGAGAGGGCCGTGCTCCCTGCCAAGAGAGGGTCGCGCTCCCCGCCGAACGATTTGGTTGTTCACGGTCGCGCCGTTAGTGATTTAAAGCATCCAGAATCCCGGGCGATCACGCAGCCTCTGACAGAGATTAACCAAGTATAGTTGACGGGATCGCTGCCGAGATGATCTCCGGCTGGTTGCAACACACCCAAAACCGTACAGAATTCTCCCGCGATCGGGGCACCTGAACCCGCGGATCGGACAGTAGCGGCCTTTGACGGCGCGATGATCTTGCTCCAGCCGGTTGTTGAGATCCTGGTTGTCGAGTGTCTGCACATCTGCGCCCAGGATCGTCCGGATCGCGCGAGGATGGATGTCGTGCCCAACCAGCGGTCCGGCTCCCTCGGGAACCCGAACTGCCGGGAAGGACGCTATCATGGCCTGAACACAACGAAAGGAGTTCTACGCATGCGCATCGTCGCCCTGGAAGAGCACTACACCGTCCCCAGCATCGTCGCCGGCATCCCGACCGACTGCGTCGCCCGCCGCGGCTTCCCCACGGACCCCAACTTCCGCTGGGCGCAGACCATCAAGCGCGACGAACTGGCGGACCTGGGGGACGCGCGCCTTGCCGACATGGATGCCAGCGGGATCACTGTTCAGGTGCTCTCGGTCGCCGGGCCAGGGGCCGACCTGCTGCCGGGGCAACAGGGCATCGACCTCGCCCGCGCGTACAACGACGCGCCTTGCCGAAGCGACGCCCGCCATCCCGCCCGCTATCGGGGCTTCGCGCATCTGCCGATGCTGGCGCCCGACGCCGCCGCGCGAGAACTGGAACGCACGGTCAAGGACCTGGGCTTCCATGGCGTGCTGGTGAATGGCCCCACCGACGGGCGGTTTCTCGACGATCCGATGTTCGAGCCGATCCTGGCGCAGGCCGAGGCGCTGGACCTGCCGATCTACATCCACCCCGGGATTCCGTCCGAACCGGTCCGCAATGCCTACTACGACAACCTGCCGGGCAATTTCAGCTTCACCATGGCGCTGTCCGCCTGGGGCTGGCACGCGGAGACGGCGATCCACACGCTGCGTCTGGTGCTGTCAGGCGCGCTGGACCGACATCCGCGCCTGAAGATCGTCATCGGGCATATGGGCGAGGCGTTGCCATTCATGCTCGACCGGATCGACGAGACCACGGCGCTTGAGGCCAAGGCGCGGCTGTCACGGTCGGTGCGGCAGACGATCCTGGATCAGGTATGGATCACCACCAGCGGGTTCTTCACCATGGCACCGTTCATGGCCGCGCTGATGACGTTCGGCGTCGACCGCATCCTGTTCTCGGTCGATTATCCCTTCGCCTCGAACGCTCGGGCGCGGGCGTTCCTGGATGCGCTGCCGCTGTCACCGGCGGATCGGATGAAAATCGCGCACGGCAACGCCGATGGGCTGCTGCGGTTGCCGGCGTAGCGGGTCAGGCGCTCTCCCGCCGGTCCCCGTCAGGTTCATCGCGAAGGCTTTCAGCCTCCCGCCGCAGCCGTCGGAAGCTGCGGATGCTCAGCGGCAGCATGGCCAGATAGAGCAGGCCCGCGCCTGCCAGCGCCAGCCAGGGATCGGCCAGCAGCACCGCGGCGTAGGCGCTGGTGCCGAGCAGCAGCGGCAGAACGTATTCTGAGGGGACCTTGAAGTTTTTGAAACTCCAGATCGGCAGGGGAGACACCAACAGGAGCGCCGTGCCGATCAGAACGACGGCGTTGACCAAGGGAAATTGAGTGATAGCCAGCAACCACGGCCAGTCCTGTTGCGTCGCCTCGAGGCCCAGGAACAGCGGAAACAACACGAGGCCGGCACCGGCGGGGGCAGGGACCCCGGTGAAGAAGCTGTAGGCGTAGGCCGGCTTGGGGGCGCCATCCAGGGACGCGTTGAAACGCGCCAGCCGCAGCGCCATGCAGACCGAGAACATGACGCAGGCCGCGTAGCCGTACGCGCCGGCCCGGTGCAGCGACCACAGATAGAGCACGAACGGCGGGGCGACGCCGAAGCAGAGGAAATCCGACAGGCTGTCGAACTCGGCGCCGAAGCGGGAGGTGGCTTTCAGCAGCCGGGCGAGGCGGCCGTCCAGGCCATCGATTGCGCCGGCGACGGTAATGGCGACGGCGGCGGCGCCGAACCGGCTCTCCAGCCCGAAGCGCATGGCGGTCAGGCCGGCGCACAGGCCCAGCATCGTCATCAGGTTGGGAACGATGCGGTTGAACGAGGGGCCCTTGTAGCGGGGGCGTGCGCGCTTGCGCGGGCGGTAGCGGCGCAGGCGGCGGATCGGGGAAACCTGGCCGCTCATGACAGTTTCTCGCTTGCGATCATTGCAGCATTTCCGCGATGACGGTTTCGCCGCCGATCATGGTCTGACCGATCTCGACCAGCGGGCGGACGCCATCGGGAAGATATAGGTCAGTGCGGCTGCCGAAACGGATGATGCCGAAGCGGGCGCCGGTCGTGACCGCATCGCCCTCCCGCACGTCGCACAGGATGCGCCGGGCGATCAGGCCGGCGATCTGCACCACCGCGATTTCCTGTCCGTCCGACAGGCGGATGGCCAGTGCGTTGCGTTCGTTGTCGGTGCTGGCCTTGTCCAGGCTGGCACTGACGAAGGCGCCGCGGTGGTAGGCGATGCGGGTGACGACGCCGCTGATTGGCACGCGGTTGACGTGGACGTTCAGGACGGAGAGGAAGATCGACACCTTCCAGCGGGGCTGGGTTCCAAGTCCGAGTTCCTGCGGCGGGGGCGTCAGGCCGACGGCGACGATACGTCCATCAGCAGGGGCCACCAGAACGCCCGGCCGCGCGGGCGGGACGCGATCAGGGTCACGGAAGAGGTACAGGCAGAACAGGGTGAAGATCAGGCCAAGCCAGATCAGCCAGGCGCCGACGGCAAGACCGAGGACCAGGGCGAGCAAGCCGCCCATGATGAACGGGCGGCCCGCCGGATGGGGGGGCGCCAGGGAATTCGCGAACGTCATCGAAAACGGACATGGTCGGCGGCTTATGGTCCCGCGCGCGCCGCTGTGCAACTCAGGCGGCGAGGGGCATTCCGCGCAGGGCAGCGATGGCCTTTGCGTAAGGCGGGCGGCCGAACACCGCCGAACCGGCGACGAGGGCGGACGCGCCAGCCTCGATTACCAGGGGGGCGGTCTCGGGGGTTACGCCGCCGTCGACCTCGATGGTGATGGGGCGGTTGCCGATCATGGCCTTGATCCGGCGGATCTTGTCGACCGCGGCGGGGATGAACTTCTGGCCGCCGAAGCCGGGGTTGACCGACATCACCAGCACCAGGTCGATACGGTCGAGCACGTATTCGATGACGCTTTCGGGCGTGGCGGGGTTCAGTGCCACGCCAGCCTTCTTGCCGAGTGTCGCGATGTGCTGAAGGGTCCGATCGAGATGCGTGGTCGCCTCGGCGTGGACGGTCAGGCGGTCGCAGCCGGCGGCGGCGAAGGCCTCCAGGTAGCTGTCCACCGGGCTGATCATCAGGTGGGTGTCGAAGCACTTCGTGGTCGCACCGCGGATGGCCTTGATGATCTCGGGACCGAAGGTAATGTTGGGGACGTAATGACCGTCCATTACGTCCAGGTGAATCCAGTCAGCGCCGGCAGCGTCGATGGCGCGCACTTCCTCACCGAGTTTCGAAAAATCCGACGACAGGATCGAGGGCGCAATGATGAGGTTGCTCATGCGGCAGGCTCCGATGCGGTGGGCCCCGATGCGGCGAGAACGCGGCTGGCCAGGATTTCCTCCGGCTGCAGGGTCATCAGGTCCTCGACCGTCAAGGCGTGGTCACGGGTTTCGAACAGCCGCACCGCCTGGCGCAGCCGAGCACGGTCCAAGGCATTGCGGACGGACCGGGCGTTGGAGAAATGCGGCTGGCGCATGCGGGCGTCAAGGTAGCGGGCGAAGGCCTCACGCGCGGCGGGGCTGAAACGATAGTTCTGCTCCTTCAGCATCAGTTCAGCGATATCCATCAGTTCGGCGGGCTGATAGTCCGGGAAGTCGATGTGATGGGCGATGCGGGAGCGGAAACCAGGGTTCGAGGTGAAGAACTTGTCCATCCGGTCGGCATATCCGGCCATGATCACCACCAGGTCGTTGCGGCGGCTTTCCATGACCTGCAACAGGATCTCGATCGCTTCCTGGCCGTAGTCGCGTTCGTTCTCTGGCCGATACAGATAGTAGGCCTCGTCGATGAACAGCACGCCGCCCATCGCCTTCTTCAGGATTTCCTTCGTCTTCGGGGCGGTGTGGCCGATGTACCTGACCAACCAGGTCGTCACGGGTGACGGAGACGAGATGGTTGGAGCGGATGTAGCCCAGCTTGTGCAGGATGTCGGCCATCCGCGCGGCAACCGTCGTCTTGCCGGTGCCCGGGTTGCCGGTGAAGGACATGTGAAGGGTCGGCGGCTGGGACGTCAGCCCGTTGTCGCTGCGCAATTTGTCGACGAGAAGCAGGGCAGCGATCTCGCGGATCCGGCGCTTGACGGGCGCTAATCCGACGAGGTCGCGATCCAGTTGTTCCAGGACCGGACCGACACCCGACAACTCGAACGCGGCACGAATGTCGATGGTAGCTGGTGGAGTCATGTCCATGGTTCGTATGGGGCTTTCGTCCAGCGGTGTTTTCGCGACTTTCTGCGACCGGAGGGCGCCGGCGCGTTGAATTCGGAAAGTCGTGGATGGCCGGGCCAAGCCCGGCCATGACGGGTTCGGGATCGATCCGGCCACGACTGCCTTGGCCTTAGTACCGCGTGCCCATTGGCTTGTCGGTTGCGTAGGCGCGGGTGGTGTAGCGGATGGAGCGGCCGTCGGATTCCTGGCGCTCGAGCATGAAGCCGGATTCCTCGGCCGGGCGGTCGGTGATGAAGGACAGGCGCAGGCTCTCCCATCCCGCCGTCGCATCGAACGCTGACAGGCGTATATATGCTCTGCCTTGGTGGACCTTCCGGCACTCGCCGAGTTCGTACATGATCGCAGCGGCATCCTTCAGATCGAACATCGGATTGCCCCACATCTCCCAGTACGTGTTGCGGGGATGCGGGTCGTCGGTGAACTCGATGTTCACCGCCCAGCCGTTGCGGATGCAGTAGGCGATCTGCTTGGTGATCTGCTCGTCCGTCAGGTCGGGCAGGAAGCTGAATGTGCCTTGAGTAACGCGCATGGTGATGCCTCCTGGTTCAAGCGGGCGTCAGGGTGGGAACGAAGTCGGGCGTGTCGGTGGACGCATAGTCGAAGGTAACGTCCTTCCACACGTTGAGCGCCTGGGCCAGCGGCGTGCAGGACTTCGCGGCGGCTGCGAGGATTTCCGGTCCCTCGGCCAGGTAATCGCGGCCTTCGTTACGCGCCATGATCATTGCTTCCAGTGCGACGCGGTTGGCGGTGGCGCCGGCCTGGATGCCCATCGGGTGGCCGATGGTGCCGCCGCCAAACTGCAGGACGACGTCCTCGCCCAGGTGATGCAGCAACTGGTGCATCTGGCCGGCGTGAATGCCGCCCGAGGCCACCGGCATCAGCTTGCGCATGCCGCCCCAGTCCTGGTCGAAGAACAGGCCATGTTCCAGGGCCTGCGGGTTGTACTGCTCGCGGCAGATGTCGTAATAGCCGCGGGTGGTAGCGGGATCGCCTTCCAGCTTGCCAACCACCGTGCCGGCATGGATGTGATCGACGCCCGCGAGGCGCATCCACTTGGCGATGACGCGGAAGCTGACGCCGTGCGACTTCTGGCGCGTGTAGGTGGAATGGCCGGCGCGGTGCAGGTGCAGGATCATGTCGTTGCGGCGGGCCCATTTCGCGATCGACTGGATCGCGCTGTAGCCGATGACCAGATCGATCATGATGATGGTCGAGCCAAGCTGCTTGGCGAATTCGGCGCGCTCGTAGATCTGCTCCATGTCGCCGGCAGAGACGTTCAGGTAGGTGCCCTTGACCTCACCGGTCATCGCCTGGGCGCGATTGACGGCCTCCATGCAATACAGGAAGCGATCGCGCCAGTGCATGAAGTTCTGGCTGTTGATATTCTCGTCGTCCTTGGTGAAGTCGAGGCCGCCCTTCAGGGCCTCGTAGACGACGCGGCCGTAGTTGCGGCCGGACAGGCCGAGCTTCGGCTTGACGGTGGCGCCCAGGAGGGGACGGCCGAACTTGTCCAGACGTTCGCGTTCAACAACGATACCGGTGGCCGGACCATGATACGTCTTCACGTAGGCGATCGGCAGCCGCATGTCTTCCAGGCGGAGCGCCTTCAGCGGCTTGAAGCCGAACACGTTGCCGATGATCGACGCCGAGAGGTTGACGATCGAATCGGGTTCGAACAGTTCGATGTCATAGGCAATGAAGGCGAAGTACTGGCCGGGATTGCCGGGGACCGGATCGACCCGGTAACACTTGGCGCGATACTTGTCGCAGGCGGTCAGACGGTCGGTCCAGACCACGGTCCAGGTTGCGGTAGAGCTTTCACCGGCGACGGCGGCGGCAGCTTCGTCAGCATCAACGCCGTCCTGCGGGGTGATGCGGAAGCAGGCCAGGATGTCGGTGTCCTTCGGCTCGTAATCGAGGTCGAAGTAGCCCATCTCCTTATACTTCATCACGCCGGCATCGTAACGGCCAGTCCGCTTCGGGGCGACAACGTTCATGTCTGTTTCTCCTTGAATTGCGTTCAGGCGGCGCGGGTTTTCGGGGTGGCGCCGCCGATTACCGGATCGAGGTCGCCTTTGGCGTAGCGGGAAGCCATCACGGTCAGGGGCAGGGGACGCAGGCGAGGCGCCTGACCGGCGGTGCCAAATTCCTCGAACCGTGTCGCGCACAGGGTGGTCAGCGAGGCCATCGCAGGCTTAAGGAAAGCGCGAGGGTCGAACTCGGCTTTTTTCTCGGTGGCGACTTTCCGGAACTGGCCGGCCATGGCGATGCGGCAGTCGGTGTCGATGTTGATCTTGCGCACGCCGTATTTGATACCGAGCTGGATCTCTTTGACTGGCACGCCCCACGTCCGCGGCATGGCGCCGCCGAACTTGTTGAAGATCTCCTGCAGGTCCTGCGGGACAGAGGACGAGCCGTGCATCACCAGATGGGTGTTTGGCAGGCGTTCGTGGATCGCCTTGACGACGTCCATCGCGAGTATGTCGCCGGTCGGCTCGCGGTTGAACTTATAGGCGCCGTGGCTTGTGCCAATCGCCACCGCCAATGCGTCGACCCCGGTCCGGACGACGAAATCCTTTGCCTGGTCGGGATCGGTCAACAACTGGTCGCGGCTGAGCTTGCCCTCGGCGCCGTGGCCGTCTTCCTTCTCGCCGTGGCCGGTCTCCAGCGAGCCGAGGCAGCCGAGTTCGCCCTCCACCGATACGCCCACGGCGTGTGCCATCTCCGTCACCTTGGCGGAGACGGCCACATTGTAGTCGTAGCTGGCTGGGGTCTTGCCATCTTCCTCAAGCGAGCCGTCCATCATCACGCTGGTGAAACCGTTCTGGATGGCGGACAGGCAGGTGGGTGGCTTGTCACCGTGATCGAGGTGCATGCAGACGGGGATGTTGGGCCACGTCTCGACCGCGGCCTGCACCATGTGGCGCAGCATGATGTCGCCGGCGTAAGAGCGCGCGCCGCGGCTGGCCTGCAGGATGACGGGGGCCGAGGTCTTGTCAGCCGCCGCCATGATCGCGAGCAGCTGTTCCATGTTGTTGATGTTGAAAGCCGGCACGCCGTAATCGTGTTCCGCGGCATGGTCGAGCAACTGTCGTAGACTTATAAAAGCCACGTTTTTTCCTTTTCTTTGCGTCGAACGGTTAGCTGGCGCGCCGAGCGCGCTCGCTGAGTTGCAGGATCATCGGCGTCAGTATCAGTTGCATCGCCAGATCGAGTTTGCCGCCGGGTATGACGATGGAGTTGGCCCGCGACATGAAGCTGCCCTGGAGCATAGAGACCAGATACGCGAAGTCGATACCGCGCGGGCTTTTGAAACGAATCACCACCATCGATTCATCCGCTGTCGGAATCCAGCGCGCGGTGAATGGGTTGGAGGTATCGACCGTCGGCACTCGCTGGAAATTCACATCCGTTTCGGTGAACTGAGGGCAAATATACTGAACGTAATCGGGCAGGCGGCGGAGGATCGTGTCGGTCACCGCCTCGGTCGAGTAGCCGCGCGTTGCCTTGTCGCGATGGATCTTCTGGATCCATTCCAGGTTGATGACCGGCACGACGCCGATCTTCAGGTCCGCATAGCGGGCGACGTTGACCTCTTCGGTGACGACGGCGCCGTGCAGGCCTTCGTAGAACAGGACGTTGGTACCCTCAGGAAAGGGCTTCCACTCAGTGAATGTGCCGGGCGAGGCGCCGTATCGTTCGGCCTCCCGGTCATCGTGGACGTAATGACGGGTTTGTCCGGTTCCGGTGCGGCCGTAATGGGCGAAGACGTCCTCCAGCTCGTTCAGCAGATTTGCTTCGGGTCCGAAATGGCTGAAGTGATGGTTGCCGTTGGCGGCGGCCTCGGCCATGGCATTGCGCATCGCGACGCGATCATAGCGGTGGAAGGCGTCGCCCTCGATCCAGGCGGCGGCGATTTTCTCGCGGGCGAAGATGCGTTCGAACGTCGATTTCACCGTGGTGGTGCCGGCGCCGGAGGAACCGGTCACCGAAATGATAGGGTGTTTGACGGACATCGAAGGAGATTTCCCTGTTCAGGAGCGAAACAGGCCGCGCACGGCAAACAGCGGGCGTTGGCCGGCTTGCGGAACACTGGCGGCGTATAGGTCCATCACCCGCTCCACCTTGTCAGGCGAGCCGAAAATCAGCGGCACATGCTCATGGATTTCGGTTGGGATCACATCCAGGATGCGGCTGAAACCATCGGTGGCCATGCCGCCGGCTTGCTCGACCAACAGCGCGATGGGATTGCCTTCATACAGCAACCGCAGACGGCCGCGGCGATAGCCGGGGCGGGAGTCGCCGGGATAGAGGTAGATGCCGCCGTGAAGCAGGATTCGATACGCCTCGGAGACGACAGCACCGAGCCAGCGGGTGTTGTAGTCGACGCCGCGGGGACCGTCACTGCCGGCGAGGCATTCTTCCACGAAACAACGGACCGCAAGC
Source organism: uncultured Pseudomonadota bacterium (assembly GCA_963819005.1). Classification (GTDB taxonomy): domain Bacteria; phylum Pseudomonadota; class Alphaproteobacteria; order Acetobacterales; family Acetobacteraceae; genus Rhodopila. Next base: position 165,051 of record CAWFUL010000012.1, on the reverse strand, counting down.
GGCCAGTGACGGTAGTTGGAGGCATTGATGGCGTATTCTCGCCGGGCCCTGGGGACATGCAGTTCGGTGCGCGTGCGAACGAAGGTGCCGGTGGCGGGATCGAGGGTAAAGACGTGAACGCCTTCGCGAAGTGTCAGAACCAGGGCGGTGTGCGGCCCGTAGAGAACAAAGCCGGCAGCGAGTTGTTGGCTGCCCGGCACCAGAAACGACGCCATGGGCTTATCCGAAACCGTGCTCGGCAGAAGCGAGAACACAGTTCCCATGGGCGCATTGGTGCTGATGTTGTTTGAGCCGTCGAGCGGATCAATCGCCACCGCAATCACGCCGCGAGGATCGAGGACAACGACGTCGTTGTCTTCCTCCGACGCTATGGAAGCGACGCCAGCCTGGCGCAGATGTTCGGTGAACACATCGTTCGCATAGATATCCAAAGCCTTCTGACCATCGCCGTCGGCACTGGGACCCAGCACGCGGCCGACGTCGCCGGCCAGCGGACCTTGCGCGATTACGGTTGCCATCTGTGCGGCGGCGACTGCGATGGCTGCGACGACATCGGCCACGGCGCGGCGGTCGGTATTAGAACCGGACCAGTCGTTGAGATGATCTTGCAGCGTGGTCACCGGCTCGCTCCTTTCGGATGTTGGGCCATCCGCGTTGCCAGGCGGTTCTTAAGGGGGTTGCCAAACGAAAGAAAATCTTTTTATGTTGGTGTCAATGAAAGAAAATCTTGTAAACTTTCCACGCCGGACATCGCTGCGGCAGTTGCGTGCTCTCGGCGCGCTCACCAGCACGCGCAGCCTGGCCGCCGCCGCGCAACAACTTTCTGTTACCCCTCCGGCGGTTACGCAGCAACTCAATGCGCTGGAGGACGCCCTTGGCGGCGTTCCGCTGTTCGAACGCAGCCCGACGGGTGCGAGGCCTACCGAGGCCGGGCGGGAGGTGCTGATCGCGCTGGGGCGCATCGAGGCGGCGCTGGGTGATTGCGTCACGGCGATCGAGGCGCTGCGTGGGATGGAGGGCGGGCGCGTGGCTGTCGGCATCATCAGCACGGCGAAGTACTTCGCGCCTTTCGCATTGGCGGCGTTTCAACGCGCCAACCCAAAGGTGGAAATGCGGGTGCGCGTCGGCAACCGGTCCGAAATGATCGCCGCGCTGGAGAATTTTGAGCTGGACATCGCGGTGATGGGCTACCCGCCGGAGCATTTCCCGGTCGAACGAGCGGTGATCGGCGACCACCCACATGTCATCATTGCCTCACCCGAACATCGGCTGGCGCAACAGAAGTCTATCCCGCTGCGCGAGGTGGCCAAGGAGCTTTTTCTGCTGCGTGAGCCCGGATCAGGCACGCGGACGCTGATGCTGGGGCTGTTTGCAGCCCCCGATCTGCCGGCCGGACGGCGGATGGAGATCGGCAGCAACGAAACGATCAAGCAGGCCGTGATGGCCGGCATGGGGGTGGCCTTGCTGTCGGCTCACACCATTGCCGCCGAGGTGGCGGATGGACGGCTGGCGGTGCTGGACGTGGAGGGGTTGCCGGTGGTGCGCCAGTGGTTTGTGGTTCGGCGGGCCGAACGGCGGATGCTGCCGGCCGCGCAGGCGCTTTGGGACCATCTCGCGTGGTCGGGCGCGAAGTTCCTGCCGAAGATGGATCGCCAGGTTTGATCGCGTGATACACGCCGGTTGGCCTCCGGCGACCGTGCTCCAAGCCGATCGCCTACAGCGGGATTGCCAGCAGCGTATCGATCCGGTGGCTGTCACAGACCACGATCCGTTCGGCGTATTTCCATGCCCCGGTTTGGTCGCGCCGCAGCTTGTCGAGGTAAATTCCAGCAGCGAAAACCATCATCTGGCCGTCCCGCATAGTGCGGACCACGATGAACGACGTTTCTGACAGAACCGTCCCGTTCGTTTCGGCACTCAGCAGCGGCATTCCCAGGATGTGGCGATAGCGTTGCTTTTCGTAGATGTTCGCCTCCCGCAGCGCGGCGATCCGGTCGATCAGCATGGCGCGTGAATTGGCGTAGATCAGCCCGGCCTGGTAGCCTTTCTCGTGGTTGTCGGCGGTTGTGACCTTGTAGAGGCATTGGTCGTGGAAAAACCCTGGCCAGGCCTCGAGGTCTCCGGAATCCAGCGCGCGGGCGCAGGCCCCGTTCAGGGCGGCGATGTCCATCAGCATGGTCAAAGTCCCATCTGGGCGCGCCAGGCTTTCCAGAAGCCGCGCACCGAGGCTTCTGTCGCGCGTGTCTCGGCGCCATCGGCGCTGGCGCCCCCCATTTCCACGACGGCTTCCTGTTGGTCCGCCGCGGCGATGCCACGCTGCACGAAGCCGCCGACCGCGCCATCCTCCATTGAAACAAAGCCGGCCGGTCCCGCGAGGTTCGCCTGTTTCAGCCGCATGGCGCGCAGTTCGGGCGTGTCGTCGGCAAAGCCCAGGTAGGTCCAGTTGAGATCCATGCTGTCAGTGCCGCGCGGAACGATCTGGCGGACCGCCAGGGCGTTGTGGATCTGCTGCAGGATGAACCCTGGAAAGACCGATAGGATCTGCAGGTTGATGTTGTCGTTGAACTCGGGCACCGCGTTCATGAACGACGGATCCCGTAGCTGGAAGCCCTGGTTGTCGGCGCGCATCCCGGCGTAGGAGTCGTCGGGCGTCTTCGGCGCGGCGAGCGTGGTGCTGGCATGGGCGACGCCGTTCTGACTGACCATGACGCCGCCACCCTGGCTCAGGCGCGTGATGCGGAATGTGGTGAAGAACGTGTGCAGCAGGCTGGCATGATAGGTGTCGCGCACGTTCTCCATGTAAAGTTTCCAGTTGCACGGCAGCTGCTGCGTGAAACGGCCGATGACCTCGACCTTCTTGTGCAGCACGCGACGTAGCCGCGCCATCACCTCAGGACCGATGTAATCCTCGATGTCCGGTCCGTTCTGGGCCAGGGTGCCGAACACCAGGCCGCAGACAACGGTAACCCGCAGCTTCCGCGGGCCATGGGCGGCCATGTCGAAATCGTCCGGCATGCCGCCCGCGCCGTTCACCCCCCGCCGGAACGCGACGGAGGCCAGGTTTCCGCGCAGGTCGTAGCGCCATGAATGATAGACGCAGTGAAAATCCTTGACCTTGCCACCGTCGTCCAGGCAGATCAGTGCGCCTCGGTGAGCGCATCGGTTCTCGAAAGCAACGACGTCGTTGTCCTCGGTTCGGGCGACCACGACCGGCATCGCGCCCATCATGGTGGTGCGATAGCTGCCTGTCTCGGGAACATCGATTTCCAGGCACAGGAAGTGCCAGCCGGGGCCTTCGAAGACGCGGGTCTGCTCCTCACGGGCGATATCGGGGTCGCGGTAGACCCAGAAGGGAATGCGCGTCAAACCCGGCGGCCAGACGCCAGTGGGCCGGTTATGCATCGGCTGGTCCATCTTGCCCTCCCTATCAGCGGACATCGTTGATGGATGCTAAGCCGACGTGGCCGATGTTCGCAAACGACGCCGCGTGCCAGGCCCACTCCAGAGGGCCAACGAGCACCAACTACGGCCTGAACGGGCTGAACTTCGCCTTGATCTCGTCAGGGGACGGCAGATCGCTCACCGTCCAGCCGCCACCCAGCGCCTCGATCAGCGACACGCTGGCGACCAGCCGGCTCTGCTGCACCGACAGAGCCGACTCCTGGTCCGACAACAGCAACGTCTGCTGCGTGATAACGCTGGTGTATGCGACTGTTCCAGCCCGATACGCGTTCAGGGTGGCATCGACAGCCCGCCGCGCCGAACTTACCGCGACTGCCTCCAGATCCGCCTGCCGTTGCAGAATGCTCAACGACGAGAGGGCGTCCTCTACCTGCTGGAAGCCCGTCAGCACCGTCTGCCGATAGGTTGCCACCGCGGAGTCATAGGTCGCCCGGGCGGCCGCGACGGATGCCGTCCGCAATCCCCCTTCGAACAGCGTTTCCGATCCCGAGGCGGCCATCTGCCAGATCCGATTGCTGGCGTTGAATAGTGTTGCGAGTGGGTAGCCGGAATATTCGGTCAATGCCGACAAGGAGATGTCGGGGTAATAAGCCGCAATCTGCACGCCGATCTGCGCGTTCTGCTCCTGCATGGTCCGTTCGGCGGCTGCGATGTCAGGCCTGCGTTCCAACAGCGTCGATGGCAGGCCGGCCGGCACGACCGGAACCTCGGTGGCGAGAGGCGCCTCGGGGATCGTGAGGTTGGCAGGTGGTTGGCCGGTCAGCACGGCAATCGCATGTTCATACTGCTGGCGCTGCACGCCGACGGCGGCCAGTTGCGCCGCGGTCGACTGCAACTGCGCCAGGGCCGTGACATAGTCGATGCTGGAGGCAACACCGGCCCGGTATTGGTTCTCGGTAATGTCCAGGGATCGCTGGTACGCCGCGACGGTTTCCGTCAGCAGCTTCTTCAGGCTGTCCTCCGCTCGCAGGTCGAAATAGTCGGCGGCGAGGGTCGCCTGAGCTGCCAGGAGGATGTTGGCAAGGTCGGCCGCGCTGACCTGAGCGCCAGCGGCACTGCCTTCGACTTCACGGCGGATGCGGCCCCAGACGTCCAGGCTCCAGGAGAGGTTGCCGCTGGCGTTATAGAGCGTCTGGGTGCTGGAACCACCGCTTACTGAGCCCCGGTTGACGGTACTGACTCCTGTTGCGCTGCTGGAACCGCCTGAGAAGCTGCTGCTTTTCCCGCCCGCGCCGCTGCCGCTCAAGGTGCCTCCGCCGGTGATCCCGATCGTCGGGAAAAGCCCCGAGCGCGCCTCTGCCACCAGGGCGACGGCATTGCGGTAGTCCGCCTCGAACGCTGCAACGTTCTGGTTCGATACGGCAACCCTACGCTCCAGCTGATCGAGCTCCGGGTCATGATACACCGACCACCACGACCCTTTATCGATCGCGTCCGCTGGATGGCTGGGCGTCCAGCCGGCGAGTTCCTTGAAGGCTGGTGGGTCTGGTGCGTCGGCGCGGTGGTAATCGGGGCCAACCATGCACCCGGTCAGTGCCAGGCCCGCTACGAACGTCGTCAGCAAACGCATCACTCAGCAGCCTCGGGTGTCGTCGGGTCAGGCAGCACCCTATTCCACCATCGTTTCGCTGCCAGACGGAAACGATCCAGGTAAAGATAGACAACCGGCGTTGTGTAGAGCGTCAGCAACTGGCTCACCATCAGGCCGCCGACGATCGACAGGCCCAGTGGGCGCCGCAGTTCGCCGCCTTCGCCGAAACTCAGCGCCAAGGGCAGGGCGCCGAGCATGGCGGCGCTTGTGGTCATCATGATGGGACGGAAACGAATAAGGCAGGCCTGGAAGATCGCCTCGCGGGGATGGAGGTTCAGTGTCCGTTCCGCGGACAAGGCGAAGTCGATCATCAGGATGGCGTTCTTCTTGACGATCCCGATCAGCAGAAGAACGCCGATGGCTGCGATCAGGCTGAAGTCAGTGCCGAACAGCCGCAGCGCCAGCAGCGCGCCGACGCCGGCCGAGGGCAGGGTGGACAGGATCGTCAAGGGATGAACGTAGCTCTCGTAGAGGATGCCAAGCACGATGTAGATCGCGACCAGGGCTGCCAGGATCAGCAGCGGGATAGCGCTGATGGAGGTCTGGGCGGCCTGTGCCGTGCCGGCGAAGGCTCCGTGGATGGATGCCGGCAATCCGATCCGGCGTTCGGCGGCCGATACTGCCGCGATGGCGTCACTGATCGACTTGCCGGGGGCGAGGTTGAACGAGATTGTCGACGCAATGAACGGCCCCTGGTGATTTACCGAAAGCGGCGTGTTGCCGATACCGAAGCTGGCCACCGCGGCCAGCGGGATCATCGTTTCCTTGCTGGTGCTGACTGCCGCGGCTGACGACGCAGTTCCCTTGCCGGTTTGGGCCAGCGCGTTGGTCGAGGCGTTGCGCGCGGAGTCCGATGCGATGGCGGCGGCGGTCGTGGTGCTGGCCGTCGCGGCGTTGGCCACAGTCCCGACCACCGCATTGGTGGTTTGTGTTCCGGCGGCGCTGCCACCGGCAGGTACTGACGAAGATGTCATTCAGCGTGTCGGGATCCTGCCAGTACCGCGGGGCTACCTCCATGACCACGTGATACTGGTTCTGCGCGCTGTAGATCGTCGAAACCGGTCGTTGCCCGAAGGCATCGTACAGCGTGTTATCAATCTGCGATATACTTAGACCAAGCCGGCCGGCGGAGGCTCGGTCGATCAGCAGGTCCGTCTCCAGGCCCTTTTGCTGCTGATCCGAATTGACATCGCGCAGGTTGGAATCATGTTCCAGCGCTGCCGTAAGTTTCGGCGTCCATTCATATAGCGTGGCGGCATCTTCGGCTTGCAGCGTGTACTGGTAAGCGGCGTTGCTCTGGCGGCCGCCCTGCCGCAGATCCTGCGCGCCCTGCAGAAAGAGCTTCGCGCCCGCCACGTTGGCCAGTTTGCGGCGCAGCCTGGACATGACGACGTCTATATTGTCGCGCTCCGATCGTGGTTTTAAGGCGGAATAAACTGATCCCGTATTGGTCTGGCCCGCGCCTCCGCCGCCACCCTGTCCGGTGAACCCCACCACCGTCGCCACGGCCGGGTCCGAACCGACGATGGCGGCGAGTTCGCGCAGCTTTTGCTGCATTGCCTGAAACGAAATGCTCTGGTCGGCCTGCACGCCACCGATCAGCAAGCCGGTGTCCTGGTCCGGGAACAGGCCCTTGGGGCTGACAATATACAGCGCCACGTTAAGTCCGACCGTCGCCACCAGCAGCAGCATCACCAGCAGCGGGTGGCGCAAAGCCGCGGCAAGACTGCGCCCGTAAAACGCCTGTGCCCGATCCAGCAGCGTCTTCTTCTTTTCGCCTTTGATCCGCTGTTGCGGCTTCAGGAACAATGCACAAAGCATCGGCGTTGTGGTCAAAGAGATCATCATCGAGACGAGAACCGCCACCGACAGGGTAACGGCGAACTCCCGGAAAAGCCGGCCAATCAGGCCGCCCAGCAGCAGGAGCGGCAGAAACACTGCGATCAGCGACAGGGTGATCGAAACCACGGTGAACCCAACCTCCTGGGCACCTATCAGGGCCGCTTGCCGGCGCGGCATGCCTTCCTCGATATGGCGGGATATATTTTCCAGCACGACGATCGCGTCATCGACGACGAACCCTGTCGAGACCGTCAACGCCATCAACGACAGGTTGTCCAGGCTGTAACCCAGCAGATACATCACCCCGAAGGTGCCGATGATCGAAAGCGGCACCGCGACGGCCGGGATCAGTGTCGCGCGGACATTGCGCAGGAACAGGAACACCACGATCGTCACCAGACCCACGGAAAGCAGCAGGGTCCGTTCCGTGTCGAACAGGCTGGCGCGGATCGTGATCGTCCGGTCAATCGCGATCGTCATGTCCACGTCGCTCGGCATCGCCGCCATCAGTTGCGGGATGGCGGCTTTTACGCTGTCGACGGTGTCGATGATGTTCGCGCCGGGCTGGCGGAACAGGATCAGGATCACCGCCGGCTTGCCATTCGATAGTCCGAGGTTGCGAAGGTTCTCCACCGAGTCATCGACCTCGGCGACATCAGACAGTTTCACCGCGGCACCGTTGCGATAGGCGATCACCAGCGAGCGGTAATCGGCCGCATGCGAGGCCTGATCGTTGGTATAGATCTGGTAATGCAGGCCGTTCGCCTCGATCGAACCCTTCGGCGTATTGGCGTTGGCCGAGGCGAGGGCGGCGCGCACATCCTCCAGCCCGATGCCGTATTTGAACAGCGCGGTCGGGTTCAGTTCGACACGCACCGCCGGCAGCGCCGCGCCGCCGATGATGACCTGACCGACCCCCTGGATCTGCGACAGCCGCTGCGACAGGACGTTGGAGGCCGCGTCATAGATCTGGCCTCGTGTCAGTGTCTGGGACGTCAAGGCCAGAATCAGCACGGGGGAATCCGATGGATTCACTTTGCGGTAGGTGGGGTTCGACCGAAGGCTGGTTGGGAGATCGGCCCGGGCGGCGTTGATTGCCGCTTGAACGTCGCGCGCCGCACCGTTGATGTCGCGATCCAGGCCGAACTGCAGGATGATCCGAGCGGATCCGACCGAACTGGTGGACGTCATCTGGGTGACGTCCGCGATCTGGCCGAGATGCCGCTCCAGCGGGCTGGCGACGCTGGTGGCCACGGTATCGGGGCTGGCGCCGGGAAGGATCGCGTTGACGGTGATCGTCGGGAAATCGATCTGCGGCAGCGGCGAGACGGGCAGCTTGAAGAACGCAAAGATACCTGCCAGCGCAATACCGATGGTCAGCAGCGCGGTGGCGACGGGACGGGCAACGAACGGGGCGGAGATGTTCACTCGGCCGGGCTCGTTTCAGGCTTGTTGCCACGAAGCCGCCAGGCCAGCCGGTCGAACATCAGGTAGATCACCGGTGTGGTGAACAGTGTCAGCACCTGGCTGACGACAAGACCGCCGACGATTGCCACGCCCAACGGACGGCGCAGTTCCGATCCGGTGCCATTTCCCAGCATCAGCGGCAGCGCGCCTAGAAGTGCGGCCATCGTGGTCATCATGATGGGTCGGAAGCGCAGCAGGCAGGCCTGATGGATGGCTTCACGCGGCGGCTTGCCTTCTTCACGCTCCGCCTCCAGCGCGAAGTCGATCATCATGATGGCGTTTTTCTTGACGATGCCGATCAGCAGAATGATGCCGATGATGGCGATCACGTCGATGTCGTCACCGGCGATCCACAGCGCGATCAGCGCGCCGGCACCGGCGGAGGGCAGGGTGGAGATGATGGTGATCGGATGGATGAAGCTCTCGTACAGAACGCCCAGAACGATGTAGACGGTGACGATCGCCGCCAGCACCAGAAGCAGTTCGTTCCCGAGCGATGCTTCCAGGGCCGCGGCCGCACCCTGGAAGGCCGTTACAAAACTTTCGGGTAGGCCGATGTCGGTTTCCGCTTGTCGGATGGCCGTCACCGCCTCGCCCAAGGACCTTCCTGGCGCGGTGTCGAATGAAATGGTCGTTGCAGGAAACTGCGATAAATGACTGATTTGCAGGGCACCGGGCTTCTGCTGCACCTTGACCAACGCGCTCAGCGGCACTTGGCCGGTGGTGGAGGCCGACGACGGCAGGCGGATGGCGTTCAGTGCTTCGAGAGAGACCGCGAGCGAGGGATCGGCCTCCATGATCACACGATACTGGTTGGACTGCGTGAAGATTGTCGAAATGATCCGCTGGCCGAACAGGTCGTATAGCGCGTTGTCCACGGTGGCGGGCGTGATGCCGAATTGCGCGGCGGTTTCGCGGTCGATGACGATATCGACTGTAAGCCCCTGTTGCTGCAGGTCGCTGGCAACGTTGACCACGGTCGGTGAGCCCGCGAGTTTGGCCACGAGTTTCGGGACCCATTCGTTCAGTGCTGACTGGTTTGGGTTCTCCAGTACGAACTGGTACTGCGTCCGGCTGACGGCGGCATCCACTGTCAGGTCCTGCACAGGCTGAAGATACAGTGTCACCCCCGGCACCCCGGCGGTCTCCTGCTGAATCCGCCGCGCGATCTGCGTGGCATTGGCCGTGCGGTCGTCCTTGGGTTTCAGGTTGATCAGGAAACGGCCGCTGTTCAGCGTCATGTTGGTACCATCGACGCCGATGAACGAACTCAGGCTTTCAACGTCCGGATCTTTCAGGATTGCCGCCGCCAGGGCCTGCTGATGCTCTGCCATCGCCTCATAGGACACGGTCTGCCCGGCCACCGAGATGCCCTGGATCACGCCGGTATCCTGAACCGGGAAAAAACCCTTCGGGACAACGATGTACAGCCAGATCGTGAGGACGAGCGTGAGGAACGCGACGAACAGCGTCAGCGGCTGATGCTCCAGAACGACATTGAGGGCGCGATCGTAACGGCCGATCACCCAGTCGAAGCCGCGCTCCGCCTTCAGGTCCCAGGCACCGCGGGCTGAATCCGGCCGGTGGCGCAGCAGCTTGGCGCACATCATGGGCACCAGGGTCAATGACACGACCGCCGAAATAATGATCGTGACCGACAGGGTAATGGCGAATTCGTGGAACAGCCGGCCGACGACATCGCCCATGAACAGCAGCGGGATCAGGACGGCGATCAGCGACACCGTCAACGAAATGATCGTAAAGCCGATCTGCTCGCTGCCCTTCAGCGCGGCGGCCAGCGGTTTCTCGCCGGCTTCGATGTAGCGGGAGATGTTCTCGATCATCACGATGGCGTCGTCGACCACGAAGCCGGTCGAGATGGTCAGCGCCATCAGCGAGAGGTTGTCCAGGCTGAATCCCAGCAAATACATCGCCGCCAGGGTGCCGACCAGTGACAGCGGGACCGACAGGCTGGGGATGATCGTCGCCGGAATGTTCCGCAGGAACAGGAAGATCACCGCCACGACCAGTGCGACCGACAGGCCAAGCTCGAACTCCACGTCAGATACCGATGCCCGGATTGTCGTTGTCCGGTCGGTCAGGACCGCGACATCGATGGCTGCGGGCAGGGAGGTCTTCAACTGCGGCAGCAGCGCCTTGATGTTGTTGACCACGGCAATGACGTTGGCGCCCGGCTGCCGTTGCACATTCAGGATTACCGCCGGCGTCTTGTTCGCCCATGCGGCCAGATGAACGTTCTCCGCCCCGTTCACCACGGTGGCGACATCGCGCAGCCGGACCGGCGATCCGTTTCGGTAGGCGATGACGACGTCCAGGTACTGCGACGGGTCGGTGATCTGGTCGTTGGCGTTGATGGTGCTGGCCTGGGCCGGACCGTCAAAGTTGCCCTTCGGCGTATTGACGTTGGCGTTGCCCAGCGTGGTCCGCAGATCGTCGATGTTCAGCCCATAGGCCGCCAGCGCGCGGGGATTGATCTGCACCCGGATCGCCGGCCGCTGCCCGCCGCTGATGCTGACCAGACCGACGCCGGGTTGCTGGGAGATCTTCTGCGCCAGCCTGGTATCGGCGATAATCCTCGACCTGGGTCAGCGGCAGGGTTTTCGATGTCAGCGCCAGGGTCAGGATCGGCGCATCGGCCGGGTTCACCTTGGCGTAGATCGGCGGGGCCGGCAGGTCTGACGGCAGCAGATTGCCCGCCGCGTTGATCGCCGCCTGCACCTCCTGCTCCGCGATGTCGAGGCTGACATCGAGGCTGAATTGCAGGGTGATCATCGACGCGCCGGCGGAGCTTGTCGAAAACATCTGGTTCAGGCTGGGCATCTGCCCGAACTGCACCTCCAGCGGGGAGGTGACGGATGACGTCATGACCTCCGGGCTGGCGCCGGGATAGAAGGTCTGGACCTGGATCGTTGGATAATCGACCTCGGGCAGGGCGGAGATCGGCAGGAACCGATAGGCCACCATGCCGACCATCAGGATCGCGGCCATCAGCAGCGTTGTCGCCACCGGGCGCATGATGAAAAGGCGGGAGGGGTTCATGGTGGGGTGGGCCGGCTATTGTGGCTTCGGCGAACGGGATCCCCGCGGTTGTCCGACGGACGGACTTCCCGGCGGCCCGGCCGCAGCCGCGGGCACGATGACCGCGGCCCCGTCGCGCAGACGGTCGGTGCCATCGGTTACGACGCGGTCCCCGGGCTGCAACCCGGATAGCACCGCCTGGAACCCGCCATCGACCGGGCCGACCTTGATCGGCCGCACCGACACCGTGTTGTCTGCATTGATTACATAGACAAACGTTCCAGGTTCGCCCCGCTGCACCGCGGGCACCGGCACACGCACTGTATCCTTCATGGTGCTGACCAGCAGCCGGATGTTCACGAACTGGTTGGGGATCAGCATCTCATCGGGATTGGCGAAAGTCGCGCGCAGCTTCAGCGTGCCGGTGGTGGTGTCGATCTGGTTATCCAGCGTCGTCAGCTCACCGGTGGAAAGCAGCCGGGTGTTAGCGCGGTCATAGGCTTCCGCGGTGAGGGTATGACCTGCCGCGCGCTCCTGGATGATGGGAGGTAGGTTGTCCTCCGGCACCGAGAAGATAACCGAGATCGGCTGCAGCTGTGTCAGCACGACGATGCCGTTTGCGTCGCTGGTCTGCACGTAGTTGCCCGGGTCGACCTGCCTCAGTCCGACCTGGCCGGAGACCGGCGCGATGATGTGCGCGTAGGTTAGATTCAGTTTGGCCGAATCGACCGCGCCCTGATCCGTCTGCACCGTGCCGGTGTATTGGGCGACAAGGTATTTCTGATCATCGACCTGTTGCTGCGCGATCGAATCCTGCTTCCCGAGGGTCTGATAGCGCTTGAGGTTGGTTTGCGCCTGCTGCAGCAGGCCCTGGTCGTGGGCAAGCTGGCCCTGTGCCTGCTCGAGAGCCACCTGATAAGGCCGGGGGTCGATCTGTGCGAGGAAGTCGCCTTTTTGCACGACCTGGCCTTCCTTGAAGCCGACGTCCACCAACGGTCCGTTCAACTGGGTCTTCACGATAACCGTCGACAGCGGCGTGACCGTGCCAAGCTCGTTCAGCATGACCCGGATGTCACCCTTTTCGATTGTCGCGGCACCGACCGGCTGAGGCGCGGATTGTCCGGCAGGGGACGGCCCCCCGGCTTGCGCCGTGGGCTGGGTGGCTGGTGCACGGTGAGTCCACCAGTACCACCCGCCACCGGCTGCTGCCGCAATCACCAGCAGCCAGAACAGCCGTCTGGCGACGCGGGATCGCCGTGGCGCCACGGGCGTCCGGGTCGCGGGATCGACCCGGACCTGAGGTGCCTCGAGCTGTTCATCCATACGGCGTAGCGTCCTTGGTTGAGGTAGTTGGTCTGCTAGCACATCGCGATAAGGTATTCTTCCTGGCAGCGGCAAGGTGGAAGGGCGAGGGGGTTACTGAAAGCGGCTGTTTGTTACAGGCGGGACATGGCAGGAGACTGCTCGCGCCTCTATCCAACCCGTCCGGCAGCAGGCAGAAGTCGTGGCGATGTCAGATGCCGCCGCCGCAGAACCCGCCACGACGAACCGCCGAGCCTGGCTGTTGCTGGCCGCCGCGTTTGCCACGTTCTCGATCGGTGCGGGCTTCATGCATGCCTACACCGTATTCCTGGTCACGTTCATAGACGTTTTCGGGTGGTCGCGGGCAGAGGTGTCCATTGCCTATTCGGTGGCGCAAATGGTGAATGGGATCAGCTCCCCGTTTGTCGGGCTGCTGGTCGACAGGCTGGGTGCGAGGCGTCTGATCCTGATTGGCGGCGTGGTGCTGGCAACCGGGCTGTTGATCATGTCCCATGTGACTCAGTTGTGGCAGGTCATCGTGGTCTATGGCGTGGTCATGACGCTGGGCGCCAACTGCCTGGGACTTGTCGTGTTCGTGCCCTTCCTGTCGCGGTTGTTCGTGAAGAACCGCGGCATGGCGGTTTCGGTGGTTCAGTCGGCCAACGGCTTCGCACGTGCATTTTCGGCGCCGGTGACCACGATGATGATCTCCGGTCTTGGTTGGCGCGGCGCCTACCTGTGGCAGGGGGTGTTCATGGCGGTCGCGGTGATCCCGCTGGCGGCGCTGTTCCGCGGCGCCGGACGCCCGGTTGCCAGGCGCGCCGCCGACGGGCATGGCTGGACGTTGCGCCAGGCGATCCGCACGCCGCATTTCTGGCTGCTGTTCGCGGTCTATATGTTCACCGGCCTGGGCAGCTTCCTGGTGGCGCTGCATCAGCTGGCGTTCGCGATCGATATCGGCTTCGATAAGCTGTATGCGGCCGAGGTCCTGGGCCTGGGGGCGTTTCTGTCGCTGCCGGGCGTGATCATCACCGGCACGCTGTCCGACTATATCGGCCGCGAGTTGTCGGCGATCTTCACCTACGGCACCTCGATCATCGGGGTTATCTGTGCGCTGCTGATCCACAGCCCGGACCAGCATCTGCTGCTGTGGCTGCACTCCTGCTTCTTCGGCCTTACCTGGGGCGCGCGGGGTCCCGCGATCACCGCCAAAACCGCCGATCTGTTTCCCGGCCCCAATCTGGGCACCATCCTGGGGGTCATCACCATCGGCACCGGGCTGGGCGCGGCCAGCGGATCCTGGCTTGCGGGTTTCGTTTTCGATACCACTGGCAGCTACCGGGTCGCATTCTGGCTGTCGATCCTGTTCTATGTCGCCGGCAGCGTCGCCTTCTGGGCCCTGCGCCGTCCGCCGGCCATCCGCACGTAGGGGTACCCTCCATGCTTTTTCTCGTCATCAGTGAGCCGCGTCCGGAACCGCCGACGAGCGTGGTTGCCGCCCGCCAACGTTACTGGACCTGGATCCAGCCGCTGATCGATCGCGGTGAAGTCCGGTCGGTGCATGCCAAGGTGGGGCGGGGGGCCGTGGTGCTGTTCGACGTCGCCTCCAACGAGGCGCTGCACGCGCACCTGAACGCCTGGGCCGACATCATCCCGGCGCGGTTCGACGTGCACGCGCTGATCGATCCGGCGGCGGCGCGTCAGTTCCTTTCCCAACAGGGCTGACGGGATGCCTCCACCGGCGCTGACGGTGGCGAGTGGGTACATCCAGGCCTACAGGCTGTTCGAGGTCGCCTTCGAAATCGACCTTGCCAAGGCTGAGGTCGTCTGGGCCCGCACTGTCCGGACCGGCAGTTCGCGCGGCCGGCTGACAGCGACGCCCGAGAAAGCCGTGGCGTTTGGCGTGCCGCCCGTGACACTGGGACTGGAGCCCGTGACGCTGGATCTGGCTGGGGGGCCTTTCGAGGCATCGGTTACCGCGCGCCTGTACGACTTCGGCGTAATCAGTATCGCGCTGCGCATCCCGGTGTCGAACCTGTCGTGGGAGGCCTTCACCGCCCGCGTTAACGAAATGGACCGGGTCACCGGCCTGCGCTCCGGCGTTTCCATGTGGATGATGCTGCTGGAGCGTGTGCGGCATGGCGTTGACGGGGCGCTGATCCGCCCCCCGTCGAACACCTTGCAGGAAGACTATCTGATTGGCGTGGCGCATGGGTTCGACGAGCCCCTGACAGCTGAGGCATTGCAGCAGCGGATCGACCTCGTGCCGCTGCTTTCAGGCGAGCATCGGCCGCTGTCCGACGGCGCTCGGCGGGATATCCTGCAGCATCAGTATTCGTATTACACGGACGACCTGGTTGCGCTGACGTGGGACCGGGCGTTCATCTATGAACCCCGCGGCGAAACCGACGTGATCGACGTGCTGGAAGTCGCCAATGCGCAACTGCTGGAAATGCGTTACTACGACGAGTTGCTAGATGCCGAACTGCCCCGCATGTACGACCTTGTGGCGGAGACGCGGCGGCACCGTCCGTGGCCGGGGACAAGGCGGTATGCCGACCTGGCGCACAAGCTGCACACCCTTGTCGCTGAAGTAACGGAACTGACCGAGAAAGTGGATAACGCGCTGCAGGTGACGGAAGACGTTTATCTGGCACGGATCTATGCAGCCGCGCTCGATCTGTTTCGTGTGCCAAACGTCAGCGCCGCGGTCGACCGCAAGCTGTCGATCATCCGCGACACCTATACCGCGCTGTATGATGAGGCCTCCGGAAGCCGGTCGGAGCTTATGGAGATTGCCATTCTGGTCTTGATCCTGCTGGAGGTCGTACTGGCAATCGTGCACTGACACGATGGCGACGGGCGCCCGGCGCATCCCACATCAGCCTTGGGTCGAAAACCCGTGCCGCCAGCATCGACAGGATAACGGTGGCGAGAAACGACAATGATCCTGGCATGAAGTCGATGTGGCCGAGTTGGCCGATCTGTATCATCGGGGCGAAGATCATGACTGTGAAGGGGTCGAGGGTCGACCAGCGCCCGATCTCGTCGATGAAGCGATACAGCCTCGTCTTGACGCGAAGGCGGGCGCTCGAGCCGCGCCAGACCGAGGATAGGAACCAGCTCAACGCCACGATCTTCGTCAGCGGAAACACCACCGAAACGCAGGCGATGATAATGCCGAAATACCAGAATCCGCTTTTGAACAGCAGTTCAATGCCGTTGATGATCCCGTGGGGATGTGGCGTGCCTGCCTCCCACATTTCGCTGAGCGGCTGGATATACGCCAGCGGCGTGACAGCGACGGTCGCCAGCAGCAGCGCGAATGTCTGACTGACTGAACCGGGGCGTCGCCGGTTCGCGATCGCGCCACAGCGGGGGCAGGGGTGGCCCGCCGCGCCGGGCGGCAGGACCAGGTCGCAACTTTCGCAGCCGATGGCATCGGCGCCCTGGTAATCGCCCGAAGCACTGATCGACCGCCAGACCGCTCGCCGTTCCAGGCTGGCGCGCGTCAGCATTGTCATGAGCGCCGCGGCGACGAAGCACCAGCCGCCAGGATCGATCCGCACCGGGATCTGGGCTGCGATCCGGCCATAGCCGATGCCCGCGCCGATCAGCAGGACATCCGACATCGCCCAGGGATCCAGCGTCTCGCAGTAACGGAAGGCGCGTCCCACCCATGCGCCCTGCCGGCCGGCTTTTATCGCGAGCAACGTGGCTGACAGCAGTGAAAAGCGCAGCAATGGCAGGATCACGGCGAACAGCGCGAGCACGATGCTCAAGAGAAACCAGCCCTGATGCCACGCGGTGCCCAGACCGGACACGACCCGGGTCGAGATGCTGAGGCCGGCGAAATGCACCGTCATCACCGGCATCACGTAGGCGGGGATCAGCAGCAGAAGGGTGGCGGTCGAACAGGCCAGGGCTGCGTCAAGCCCGCGCCCGACGGTGTTCTCCAGCACGCGCCCGCAGCAGCAACATTGCAGACGGCCCCGCGCGGGCTGGCCAATTCGCTGGACCGTCGCGCAGTCGCGGCAGGCGATCATGGCGGGTTCGGGCATGCTAGCGGGACGTCGGATTGGCGAGTTGATCGGCGATGTCGTCGCTGAGGACGCCGAGCATGTCACTTTGGGCGGCGACAATCGCTGTGATGTCGTGTCCGTCGACATGGCGGTTGAGGTGGGAATGTCGCATCATCAGAACCTTCTGATTGCGGTCCAGAACCGACCAGTCGCAATCCAGGGCGACGTTGCCGTCGCGGCTGCCAATGAAGTGCTGGAAATTTGCAACGACCGTCATAGCGGTGCCCGGCGGCAGCGGGTCGCCCGGCTCCAGGACCGTCTGGGTGCCAAGCCGCTGCCGCAGGTCATCCGCCAGCACCCGCCGGATCATGCCTTGGACCGGCGCTGCCCAGCGCGCCTGATCCGATACCTCAAGACTGTCCGGTCCGTTCCGCAGAACGATGGACTGGCGGTCCAATGTCGGCGGCACGTGGACATCGCCGACCGCAACGTGAGCGGCAATGGCCGATGATATCGGCTGGCGGGGTGGCACCGCGGCCAGCGCGTAGTAGTGTGTAGGGGGCGACGAGCCGCAGGAGGCCAGGGCCAGCGCCAGGGCGAGGAGGATCACCAGGCGCATCATCCGCGGCTCCTTCCCTCGATCAGGGCCTCGGGGTGTTGATCGAGGTAATCTGCCAGTTCCCGCAGTGACCGCGCCGCCCGGCCAAGTTCGTAGAGTGTGTCAGGCAATGCCGCGGTCTGGCTGGCACTGTTGACCCCGCCGGCCTGGCTGCTGAGGACAGACCGAGCGGACCGCACCGCGTCTTTTGCCTGCGCCGCGGCCTCACGCACCTGGATCAGCAGCGGTTGTACCTGCTGCCTGGCGTCCGTGGTGATGCTTTGGATATTCCGCAAAGACTGGTGAAGATCGCTTAGGCTCCTGGTCAGTTCTGGCGATTGACTGAGGGTTGCCAGTTTCTTTGTGGCCTGCTGGACCTCGTCGGCGATCTGATCGATCGGCATGCCGTTGACCTTGTCCATGATGTCATTGGCCTTGGTCAGAATTGCGCTGACGCCCGACGCGGACTGGGTCGGGATCGAGGGCGGGTCGCCGTCACCCAGCGTTTCCGGCTTGGCGGCGGGAACGAAATGAAGCTTGATGATGTCGCCGCCCACGACTGGCGTCGACTTGGCCATCTCCGCGCGCAGTCCCTGGGCGACCAACCGTCGCATCATGTCATCAACTTCGGCGCGCGGGTCCGACGCCGCAGCGGTGCTGGCGTTGATGATGTGCAATTTCCACGGCGTAATGACGATTGTCGCCTGCGTGCGCAACGACCCGGTGGCCGCGTCATACTCCAGCGTGCTTTTGCTGACGCTGCCGATTGGCGTATCGACCAGTTGCACGGGGGCACCCACCGGCAGGCCGGTCTGCTGGCCGTCGAACGACACGGTAAACGGGACACCATCCGAGGGCGGCGCGTCCTCCGCCGTCTGCTTGTCGGCATTAAGCTTGAACACTGCATCCTTGGGGCTCGGCTTTTCGTCCGGCCCGTCGGTTGGCGTCTCGAAAGCGATCGCCCCCTGCAGCAGCGCCGGGAGCGACTCGAACGCGACGGTGGGGCCGGACGGCGAAGTGGAGAAATGCACCGGACCCGCGTTCCAGAACCGCGTGTCGGGACGAACCAGGTCGTCGTAAGGCGCATGGATGAAGGCGGTGATTCTGAACTGCCGCTTGAACGGATCCAGCGTGTAGGACAGCACTTCGCCAACCTTTTCGCCGAGGAAGTAAACCGGGGTGTCGCGGGAGATGTTGCCGCGTTCACCGGTCTCCAACACGACTTCCCGGCCTGGTTCCGTATCCTTCATGACCGGCGGCTTTTTCAGTCCGTCCGTTTTGCTGACGGTGTTGCCGGAACGCGGATCGACCGCGATATACGGGCCGGAAATGGCCGACCGGATGCTGGACAAGTTACTCAGGCTGATGTTCGTGCCGGCGATCCAGTAGCGCGTACCGGGCCCAAGATGCCCGTCCATGTCGGAATTGAACTGAAGTTTGACATCAACGTGCTGAAGGTCCTTTTCCAGCGCGACTGACTCGACCTGGCCGACAACCATTCCATCATACTTCACTTTCGTGTTGCCGGCCTGGACACCACCGGCGGTGTCGAACCGCACCGTCACGTCGTGCCCCTGTTGCAGCAGATAGCGCAGACCCAGCCAGCCAACGATCAGCAAGGCGCCGGCCGGGACAGCCCATATCCAACCCGGCCACCGGCTTGGCCGGAATTCGGCCTGCGGTGAGTTCCGCCGGTTGGTTCTGGGTTTGCGGCGCTGCGTTCGGTTGATCCATGGCATGTGCGGAAACGCGCCGTCGTGCTCCTGGATTTTCCTCCGGTCGTCACAAATCCTGGCTTTTTACTCAGAATGTCGGGCGATAGGCACAGCCCGCTCACCAGATTGTGTTGCGCGACCGGAAGTATCCGGGCAACGGGCCGGGGATGCCGGCGCTGACCTCCACAGTGAGGGAAGCCCGCGCCCGGCTGACGCGGGATTTTCCTTCCTTTCCCGGAACAAGGACGCTGAGCTTCCGGCGACTGCCCGGGCCCATCGCCGCAACAGGACAGACATCAATGAGCGTGGCTCAAAGCGATCAACGAACCGCGGTTCAGCCCGCTGGCACGCTTGCGTCCATTGGATGGAGAATTGCCGTCGGCGCCGCGCTTGTCCTGATCGTGTGGGCGCTGGCCGATGTCATTCTGATCATTTTCTTTGCGATACTGCTCGCCGTGGTCATCCGGGGCGCGGCGGATTGGCTGGCCAGCCGTCTGCGTCTGTCACCTCGGCTGATGCTAGGTGCCGTCAGCATCGGGATCTTCATCGCGGCGGCCGCTCTGATCTACTGGATCGGTCCGCGGCTTCTGGCACAGATGCAAGACCTGCTGACCCGGCTAACCGAACAGTTCGAGGCGTTCCGCCGGCACTTCGACCATACGGCAATCGGTCAGCATATGACGGGCCAGCTTTCTTCGGTGGGACAGTACGTCTTTGGAACGGCCGAGACCGCGTTGGACGTCGGCCTCTATTCCCTGGCCGATCTGGTGGTGGTTGTGGTGACCACGATCTACCTCGCGGCCCACCCCTTCCTGTATGTCAGGGGCGTCTTGCATTTGATCCCACACCGGCGCCGCGACCGGACACTGGACATCATGTACGAGATCGCGAGAAGTCCTGCGCCTTTGGGTGCTCGGACAACTGATCGACATGCTTGTTGTCGGCACCATGGCGGCGGTTGGATTGTTGCTGCTTGGCGTGCCGGCGCCGTATGCGCTGGGAGTGGTGGCGGGATTGCTGACATTCATCCCGTATCTGGGTGCGGTGGCGGCGGGCGTTCCGGCAGTGCTGGTGGCAATCACTGTCGGGTGGACCACCGCGCTCTGGACGGTCGGCGTTTACACCGCGTGTCACCTGGTCGAGGGCTATATCGTGGCGCCGCTCGTGCAGCGCCGGCTGATCCATTTGCCCCCAGCGCTGACCATCCTGAGCATGACCGTCATGGGCGCGCTGTTCGGTATCCTGGGCGTGATCCTCGGCACGCCGCTGGCCGCGCTGGGGCTGGTTTTGGTGCGAGAAGTGTACGTGAAGGACACTCTGGGAGACAACATACACTCCGCGGGGACCGCGCCCGCGAACTGGAAACGGCGGGTGATGGGGCACCAAAGGGCGGGATTCATGGGCGACTGACGGCCGCCGGGGTGATCGGCTATGGTTGCCGGCATGCCCGCCCCCGAACCCCGCGCGAACCCGATCCTGCTTGGCCATGACGCAGCCGAGGCGACCCTGCTTGAAGCCCTGCGAACCGCGAGGATGCACCATGCCTGGTTGATCACCGGCGCGGAGGGCATCGGCAAGGCAACCCTGGCCTACCGTTTCGCCCGGCGGTTGCTCGCTGGTGCGCCAGCCGAGGACAGCCTGGCGCTGGAACCCGCGAACCCAGTCTTTCGCCGGGTCGCTGCAGGCTCCCACGCCGATCTGCTGACCATCGAACGTATGCGGAACGAAAAGACCGGCCGGATGAAGAGCGAGATCGCGGTCGACGACGTCCGCCGCATCACCGGCTTCATGGCGCTAACGCCAGCCGAGGGGGGATGGCGGGTTGTCATCGTGGACGGCGCGGAGGATCTGAACAAGAACTCCGCCAACGCCCTGCTGAAGGTGCTGGAGGAGCCGCCGCCACGCGCGATCTTGCTTCTGGTCTGCGCCGCGCCCGGACGGCTGCTGCCAACGATCCGCAGCCGGTGCCGTTGCCTGCGTCTGTCACCCGTGGCGGATCAACCGATGAACGCGTTGATTCAGTCGTATCTGCCGGACCTGTCGCCGGAGGAGCGCGGGCGGCTGATCACCATGGCAGAGGGGTCTCCGGGACGCGCCATTACCCTGGCGGAGGGCGAGGGGCTGTCGATCGCGGCGATGGTAGACAGGCTGCTGGCCGATTTGCCTGGTGTCTCCCCGGCGCGGGGTTACGAGATCGCCGATGCGTTGGGTCGGAGCGAGACAGGGTTCTCGACGTTCATGGACCTGGTGCGTGCCGGCGTGGCGGCGGCGGTGCGGGACAGCGTACGGGGCAGGGCGGATTCCGAACAGGAACGCCTGGTGGCACTGCGCCCGCTCGATGCCTGGGGCGACGTCTGGCAGGGGCTGACGCGGCTGCAGGATGAAACCGAGCGGTTCGCGCTGGACAAACGTCAGGCGATCGTGGCGGGGGTGGGGATGTTGAGCGGGACGGTGTGACGGATGCCGCGTCGGCCGATGACCTATTGTATCAAGCCGCCGGCCGTCTGAGCGGTCGGCTTCTCTCGGCGATCCCAGCCACCGTTCCGGGCGGAACTGGAACGAGGCGGCTCGATCAGGCTAGGCTGGGTCACCATTTTGCCGGGGCGCAATGGACCTGCTGCTACGCCTGACCAGCGCCGCTCACCTGAACGCCATACTCGAACAGGCCGGCGCGTTGGGAGACGTGCGTGTGCGGGATGTCACCATCGTCAGTGACCGCCCGACGCTGATGTCGCGCGTTATCAGGGTGCGGCTGACATATGACGGTCCGGCCAACACCGCGCTGGCCAGCCTGATCATAAAGACCGCCCTTCCAGAGCGTCAGGGAAGCGAATGGTCGAACGGCCCCCGGGAGGTCGCGTTCTACACGGACGTCGCGCCATCGCTTCAAGCCGGCCTCGTGCCGCGCTGTTATGAGGCGCATCACGCCGACGCCACCGGCGCCTGGCATGTTATTCTGGAAGACCTGACCGAGACCCATGCCCTGGCGACCGAATGGCCGCTGCCCCCTTCGGATGCCCAGTGCCGGACGATCGTTGGATCACTCGCGCGTTTCCATGCCGCGTGGTGGGGCGACCCTCGGCTGGGTGTCACGGTGGGAACGCTGTTCGACGATGCGGCCATAGACCGTTTCGTCCAACAGGTGGCCGGCCATTTCGTTACTTTCGCGGACCGCCTGGGCGAGGAACTGTCCGGCGAGCGGCGCGCGTTCTACGAGGCGCTGCTGGCGGCGGCGCCGACCTTACACAAACGGTATCGAGGCTTCAGGAACATCACCCTTACGCATGGTGACGCCCATGTGTGGAACTGCTTCATTTCCCGGAACGAAGGCGATGACGTGCGGTGGTTCGATTGGGACGGCTGGCGCCTGCGTGTTCCGGCCAACGATCTGGCCTACATGATGGCCGTCCATTGGTACCCGGAACGCCGGTGGCGACTGGAGCAATCGTTGCTCGACCACTACCTCACGATCCTGCAGCGGAATGGCGTCGAGGGCTACAGTCGAAGCGACTTGCGGGAAGACTACCGCCTGTCCGTCCTCTGGCAGGCTGCCACACCGGTGTTTCAGGCAGGACTGAAACTTCCGCCCGTGATCTGGTGGAACCACTTTCACCGCGTCATGGCAGCAGTGGACGATCTGGGATGCCGGGAGTTGCTTTGCTGATCGCGACGATCTCAACCAACAAGGTTTCTGAGCGGGCGCGGCGCCCGGGAGGACCCACGCGAGGGGTTTGCCGCTAACAAGTACGCAACGTCGCCTGCGCCTGGCTCATTCCAGTCCTACGACCGGTATTCCGGCGGCACCGGCAGATTGTTCGCCGGGTTGGTATCGTGTCTGGACATCCGCGTCACCAGCGTGCCGCCAACCAGGGTTCGAAGATCGGCCTCCAGCGCATCCGCGTCCGCCTTTGGATAGACTTCCCTGCCGGAGACCCGCACCGCGAACGTCCCGACATGCTTCGCCCGCTTGGCAGGATCGTCGACGACCGCTTTCGTCCATTTATAGAGCGGGAAGTTATCGGGGCCTTCCTTATCCGCGACCGCCACGTAGCTTGCGAAGGCGTCGAATTGGTTCAGCAAGGTCGCGTTATGCCTGTCCAGGATATCCGTCAGCGGACGAAGCACCGGGTTGTTGAGATCGCTGCGCGCCGCCTCGGCCACGTCGTCCGCCAAATATACCCGAAGCTGATACTGCCATTGATCGTCCATCAGCATCTCCATCGGCTGACACGCCCTCGCACCGGCCTTAACGCGCCGTTATCCGCTGCCCGCATCAGCAGGTGCCTTGCGGCCCTGGGAGCAAACCCAACACAGACGAGTACTAGCAGATTCCGCCAAATCCCGATACGTCTCGCACCTCCGGAACCCGCCGCACCGAACGCCGTAACACCATCGGCACGCCGGCCCGGATCGTTTAAAGAAGACCCATGACCCAGACCTTCTACATCACGACCCCGATCTACTACGTGAACGGCGCGCCGCACATCGGGCACGCCTATACCTCGATCGCCGCCGACGTCATGGCCCGCTTCAAGCGCCTCGACGGCTACGACGTCTTCTTCCTGACGGGCACGGACGAGCACGGCCAGAAGGTGGAGCAAGCCGCTGCCGCCATGGGCCTGGAGACGCGGGCTTATGCCGACCAGGTGTCGGCCGATTTCAAGGCAATGGCCGACGCCATGAACGTGTCTGTACGATGACTACATCCGTACGACCGAAGAACGGCACAAGGCGTCCACCACTGAACTGTGGCGACGGATCGAGCGTAACGGCGACATCTACCTCGGCCACTACGAAGGCTGGTATGCCATTCGGGATGAAGCATTCTACGACGAATTGGAACTGACGAAGCGGCCGGATGGCAGCCTGGTGGCGCCTAGCGGCGCGCCGGTGGAATGGGTGCGCGAGCCGTCCTACTTCTTCCGCCTGTCCGCCTTCCAGGACCGGTTGCTGAAGCTGTACGAGGAGCATCCGGGGTTTGTCGCTCCGTCCTCACGCCGGAATGAGGTGACCAGTTTCGTCAAGGGCGGCCTGATGGACCTGTCGATCAGCCGTACGACCTTCAACTGGGGCATTGCTGTGCCGGACGCACCCGGCCACGTCATGTATGTCTGGCTGGACGCGCTGAACAACTACGTCACCGGCTGCGGCTTCCCGGACGAAACCGCGCCGCGCTGGAAATATTGGCCGGCCGACGTCCACTTCGTCGGCAAGGACATCATCCGCTTCCATGCCGTCTACTGGCCGGCCTTCCTGATGGCGGCCGGTCTGCCGCTGCCGAAGCGGGTCACCTCCAACGGCTGGTGGCTGATGGACGGCGAGAAGATGTCCAAATCACTTGGCAACGTGGTCGAGCCGCGCAGGCTGGCGGAAATATTCGGGCTGGATTCGATCCGCTACTTCCTGCTGCGGGAAAAGCCATTCGGCGCGGATGGATCGCTCAGCCACCAGGCGATCATCAGCCGCATCAACGTCGATCTGGCTAACGATCTGGGCAATCTGGCGCAGCGGTCACTGTCGCTCATCGCGCGCAATTGCGGCGGCGTGCTGCCGCCGCGCGGGCCTGCCACCGAGGACGACACCGCACTGCTGGCCGCTGCCGCCGCGCTGCCCGATCTGCTGCGCGGCCATATGGATCAGCAGACCTTCCACGATGGCCTGGAGGAAATCTGGAAGGTTATCAGAGCGGCGAACGGGTATATCGACCGGCAGGCGCCGTGGGCGCTGAACAAGACCGACAAGGTCCGCATGGGTTCGGTGCTGCGGGTGCTGGTGGATACGCTGCGGGTCGTCGCCACGCTGCTGCAGCCGTTCATGCCAGGCAGCATGGCACGCATGCTCGATCAGTTGGGTGTCGCGCCGGATGCCCGCGATTTCGCCGGGTTGGCGCTGCCGTTGGGGGAGGGGGTGAGCTTGCCGCCGCCGCAGGGGGTGTTCCCGCGCTATGTGGAGCCAGCCGCCTGATGCTGGTCGATAGCCATTGCCACCTGGACTACTACACCCCGGCCGAACTGCCCGACGTCCTGAACCGAGCGGCAGGGGCCGGGGTAGGGGAGATGGTGACGATCGGGACGACGATGGCGCAGTCCGAAGGGCTGCCGGCGTTGATCGCGCCGCACCCGAACCTGTGGTGCACCATCGGCGTTCACCCGCACCATGCCGCCGAGGCGCCGATCCCGACCCCGGAAGCCCTGGCCGACATGGCGCGTCATCCTCGGATCATCGGGATTGGCGAGTCCGGGCTGGACTATTTCTACGACCGCTCTCCCCGCGACATCCAGGCCGACAATTTCCGTGCCCACATCCGCGGCGCTCGTCTTGCCGGCGTGCCGCTGTGCATCCACGCGCGCGACGCAGACGACGATATCGCGTTGATACTGAAAGAAGAACGGGACAGGGAAGGGGGGTTCGATTTCCTGCTGCACTGCTTCAGCTCCTCACGGGCTCTGGCTGAGGCAGCACTGGAGATGGGCGGCTACATCAGCTTCTCCGGCATCCTGACGTTTCCCCGGTCGGCGGAGCTGCGGGATATTGCCCTTGATGTTCCTCTGGACCGGCTGTTGGTGGAGACTGACGCGCCTTACCTCGCCCCCGTCCCGTTCCGCGGCAAGCGCAACGAGCCAGCCTGGGTCGCGCATACGGCGCGCGTTCTGGCTGAGCTGCGCGGGCTGACGCCGGAGGCGCTTGCGGATCTGACGACAGGCAATTTCCGCCGGCTGTTCCGGAAGGCCGCATGAAGGTCACGCTGCTGGGAACCGGCGCCTCGGCCGGTGTGCCGATGATCGGCGGAGCGGATGGCAGCGGCGACTGGGGCGCCTGCGATCCGAGCGAACCGCGCAACCGGCGGGGGCGGTCTTCGATCGTGGTGGAAGCGCCGGATCATCAGCGGCTGCTTGTCGATACCTCACCTGACATGAGAACCCAGTTGCTGGATTGCCGGGTGCCGGGCGTTGACGCCATTCTTTATACTCATGCGCACGCCGACCACATCACCGGGATCGACGATGTCCGGGTCCTGAACCGGATAGCCGGACGGCCGTTGGCGGCCTACGGGACGCAACGGACGCTCGATGAGATCACACGACGGTTCGGGTACGCGTTTAGGCCCTGGGATCCGCCCGGCTTTTATCGTCCTGTTCTTGTGGGAAACCCGGTGGCGGCCGGCGACACCATCGATGCCGCTGGCATGCAGGTTCGCCTGTTCAATCAGAACCATGGCCGCGTCGATACGCTGGGCCTGCGGATCGGCAATTTCGGCTACTCGACCGATGTCGTGAAACTGGACGACGCGGCCTTCGCGGCCCTGGAAGGAATTGAAACCTGGGTGGTCGGCTGCTTCCTGCGGCACGAGGAACACTGGACCCATGCCAATCTGCCGACCGTGCTGCGCTGGGTAGAGCGGGTCCGGCCGCGCCGCACCATCCTGACGCACATGGGCACAGACATGGATTGGGCGTGGCTGCAGACCAACCTGCCGCCGGGTATCGAGGCCGGCTACGACGGCATGGTGCTGATGGTGGATTAGCCTGGTCTAGACGGGCTTTTCCAAGGCTTCCAGCCCGGGATCACGATGACCACCGGTGACCAGAACAGCCGGAACGACCGGTTGAAGCGGATATCCATGCCTAGCGGCGTTCCATCGACGTCGTAGGCGATCAGGGCACCGCGGCCTTCGTCGGTTGCGTCAGACATAACTTGTTCAATTTCAACATAGTGGCGGCCGCGCTTGGCAATCACTGCCAACTTCCACTGGCCAGCCCGGGTATAGGCATCGGAGGCGCTGCTGTATTCGAACTGGCGGTCTTTCTCATCCTTGACCTGAACATCGCCCACGCCGGCGGCAAAGCCACGCGACGATCCGCCGGACATTTTTCCCGCGACACCGATCTGGATCCACGGCGCTCGCTTGCGAGGCAATGCGTCGAGCAGCGTCCGCGCGTCGGCGGCGGAGAACGTGGCCTCATCACCGTAGATGAGGCGGTCGACGGTCGCGGCAATCAGAAAGCGGTCGATCATGAAATGTCGCCAAGCGGTCGCGCGACGGGTGCCACAGACGGATGGAAACCCGCAAGCGCGGACCTATGATTTAACATAATATTCATTATGCGTTTATTGGATGTAAGCCCTCGATAGAAGCGTCACACCCGTGCCCGATAAAACTGTGACTCAAGCGAGCTTGGCAAGATACCGGCATCGTGGATCTTCGCAGCTGAATACGGCTTTTGGCCGTCAACGCCGTGCCGCATGACTTCAACGCCAATTCACAGGCCCGACGGCAGCTAGCCTCCCTGCCAAGTCCGCGGTGACTCGGTTCCGCGGCGCATGCTAAGCCTCACAGACGCCGCGCATGCTGGCGACCGCGGCCACGTGGTCAGTCGGCCGGCAACGGATCGAATGTCTGGAGGAAAGCCGAATGCGCAGCACCTGCCTTCGAGAGGCCGTATTCGCCGCCGCTATCGTCGTCATCGCCCAGAACGCATCGGCTCAATCTCTGACGCCGGATGAAGTCGTCAGCTCGATCGGCGTCAGCATGGTGGCCTCGCCCGACCCGGTGCTCGGCGCTGATAACCGCACGCACCTCGCCTATGAACTGATCGCCACCAACACCAGCGCGCTGTTCATCACGCTGGACAAGGTGGAGGCTGTCGACAAACAGGACCATGTCCTGCAGACGCTGTCCGGCGACGCCCTCGGCGCAATGCTGCGGGTGCCAGGCGGCAAGGACGCGACGATGCCGCCCGGCGGTTCGGCAATCGTCTTCATGGACACCAGTTTCGCGGCTGGGACTACCCTGCCCGGCGCCATCGCTCCCCGGCTGACGATTACGCGGCAGATCGCCGGCCCAGACGGCAAGCCGGCGCCATTTCCGCCGACGGAGCCATTGCCCGCCACCATAAACTTCGTCGGGCCGTTCACACCAGTCGACTCGCGGCGCCCGGTGGCGATCGAGCCTCCGCTGCGTGGGCCACGCTGGTTGGCGGCCAATGGCTGTTGCGATACGCTGACGTCGCATCGGGGCGCGGTGATGGCGATCAACGGTGTTCAACGCGCGCCGGAACGGTTCGCAATCGACTGGGTGCAGTTACAGCCGGACAATCGGCTGTACACCGGCGACCGGGCCAAGCTGGAAAGCTATGCGTATTTCGGCGTGCCGGTGCACGCCGTCGCGGACGGCACCGTGGTCAATCTGTATGATGATGCCGCCGAACAGGTTCCCGGCGCACCGGCCAAAGGAATCACGCCGGAGAATATCGGCGGCGACATGCTGGTGGTCGACATCGGCGGCGGCAACTTCGCGTTCTTCGCGCATCTTCAACCACACAGCCTGAAGGTGAAGCTCGGCGACCATGTGAAGCGCGGACAGGTCATCGCCCTGCTTGGCAACACCGGCAACTCGGATGCGCCGCATCTGCACTTTCAGGTCATGGACAGCAAGTCGCCGCTGGACGCAAACGGCCTGCCGTATGTGCTGACGCATTTTGCCGGACAGGGCGTCGCGGACGATGCCAGCCTCGGGCCAGTGTTCGATGACGGCAAGGCGGCGGTCGTTAAACCGAGCCCTATGGACGGCACGCATAGCAATCTGTTGCCGCTGAACAACGAAGTCGTGGACTTTGGGAATTAACCAAGTGCCGCCCACCGTCGGTGGCCCCACGGTCAACAGTTCTTCTTCTCCCGATACCCGCGACGCGGTATCTTCGTTGCCGCGGCATACCGTACGGAGAATGCGGCTTGGTCTTACGGCGCATCGTTGGATCTTTCGCGGCGTGTTGCGCCGCCATGGTTGCCGGTAGCGCTCCTGCGAGCCTGCGACCTCCGGCCGCGCCATCTCCGGTCATTTGGGCGTGGGAGCGGCCGGAGGATCTGCGGTTCGCCGGTCCCGGCGCGACCGTTGCCGTTCTTGCC
The DNA here is from genome assembly GCA_963819005.1 of uncultured Pseudomonadota bacterium. Classification (GTDB taxonomy): domain Bacteria; phylum Pseudomonadota; class Alphaproteobacteria; order Acetobacterales; family Acetobacteraceae; genus Rhodopila. Next base: position 136,107 of record CAWFUL010000012.1, on the reverse strand, counting down.
GGTTCGGTGACTTTGTCCGGCGATGACGTCCTCGTCCAACCCCGGCTGCAGCCGGCGAAGGTGCTTGACTCACAGCGCATCGCCGGCGTCGTGCATCTGGAGATCGACCGCATGCGCCCCCTGCCCTGGACTTACGCCCAGCGCACCCACACCAGCGCTTCCGTTCTCGCGCTGCTGAACAATCCCCGCTTCGCCGAGGTGCAGATCGATTTCGAGGTGCCTGCCTCAAAACGGTTCGTACTGCTCGACCTGCTGGCGGATGTGCGGGCCGGACTTCCCGCCGGCAAGCATCTGTCGATGACGGCTCTGGCGTCCTGGTGCGACACCGAGACCTGGATCGATGCGGCCCCGGTGGATGAAATTGTTCCGATGCTTTTCCGCATGGGCGCAGCAGGTGAGCCATTGAAGCGGCGCCTTGCGGGCGGCGGCGATTTTCATGGCCGGCGCTGCCAGGACTCGATCGGTATCGCCACCGACACGCTCCCGGAACATGTCCCATCAGGCCGCCGGATCTGGATGTTCAATCCCAGGGCCTGGACCGACCTCGAGCTAACCTCGGTTCGCGACAGGTTGCAGCTATGAAGCGCATTGTCCTGGCAGCCTGCCTGTTGCTCATAGGGCATGCCGCGGTTGCGTCCGGACCGGGCCTCACCACGCCCTGGTCGATCGACCCATACGGCGGATCGCCCGCCGAACAGGACGATTTCTATCAAGGCAACGTCGGCATCCTGCTCGCCAAGGCGCCGTGGGCTCGGCTGTTCGCGGCGTGGCGGATGCTGCACGGATTGCCGGTGGGCAAGGAGGCCGGCGCCAGCCTTGCGCTGCCCTGCTGCGGCGGCGAACCGGACTCGGCTGACGCGTCGATGAAAGCGTGGCTCGCCGCACGATCCGTCGTGCCGAACGCGACGAAGATCAGCGATTACGCCTTCAGCGTGTTTCGGTCGGTGGGCGATTTCCAGGTACGTCCAGACCTGCTTCCCGGATGCGTTTGCGACGGCGATCCGCACGCTGAGCGACCGCGTTGCCGGGCACGGCGCCGGCGATGTCTGGGTCAAGGCCTGGCTCGACGGGCAGGATGCGGTCTTCGCGGCGTGCAGCGACAAGGCGGAGATGCCGGCCCTCGACCCGCAGGCACCCGGTTGGCTGAAGGCTGATCGCGCCTACCAGCAGGCCGCCATGGCGTTGTACCAGCGCGATTTCACGGCCGCACAAACGCAGTTCGACGCGATCGCAGCCGATGCGTCCTCGCCGTGGCAGAAGCTGGCGCCGTATCTGTCCGCCCGGGCGGCGGTCGATGCGGCGCTTCCGACCAGCAATCCCGCGTTGTTCGCAGAGGCGCGGAAGCGATTGATTTTGCTCGCGCCACCGGATGTTTACGGCCACGCTGATCTGGCCCCCTTGGCAGGCGCGCTCGACTTTCGTGATCGGTCCGACGCACGCCGCCGCGAACTGAGCGCACTTTTAACCGGCCCGACATTGCCATCAACGGTCGCGGCTGACTTCAAGGACTCCCGCCGGCTTGGGCAGTCGCCGCCGGGTGAGCCCTCGTACCTGGACTGGATAGCGGTATTCGGCCGGACGCCGGACAAGCCCGAAGCCGAATGGTTCGATCACTACACCGCCGACCAGGTCTGGAAGACGGACGCCGCGGCACTCGACCATGCACGCGGCCGCTGGACGCAGACGCACGATCAGGCATGGTTGCTGGCCGCGATGGCGTGGTCGAGCCCCGGTCAGGAGGCTGCCGACCTGATCGAGGCGGCGCGCGCGATACCGCCTGATCAGCCGGCCTTTTTGACAGCGCTGTATCATCGGGTCCGGCTGGATCAGGACGCCGATCCCGCCTCTGTCCGGGCCGACCTGGATGCCGCGCTAGCCCGCACCGACCTGTCGCTGACCACCCGCAATCTGCTGGTCGCGGAGCGGACACTGGTGGCCGACGGGCTTGCTGACCTGGCGAAACTGGCACCGCGCGCCTCGCCGTGCCTGACCGACGATGACAGCGATAAGGGCTGCGTCGGGGGAACATACGAGATGGAATTTCCGCCGCTCTCCGCGCTTCGTCCGGATGTCCGGTTCGGTGACGAGGCCACGGCAATCATCGATCGGCTGCCGTTGGCGCAACGGGTCAAGCTGATGGAGGACGGCGCGCTGCCCGATCCGCTGCGCCTTGACCTTGGCGTGACGAACTTTGTCCGCGCGGTGCTGCTGCAGGATATGGTTACCGCGGTGCGGGTGGTGACCACGCTGCGTCCGTTGCTGCCGCAGATGGAGCCGGAGTGGAAGGCTTTCCTTGCCGCGAAAGCCGGCGACGACAGGCGTTTTGCCGCCTGGTTCATCCTGGCAAAGCTTCCCGGCGCGGATGTCGATCTGGGGGGCAGCTACACCCGGCCGCAGGGTGCGGTCGCCGATTTCGACGGTCACTGGCACGATTGGCTCTATGCGCCTTCTGGCGCGCGCGCCGTCGCGCCCCCGGCGATCGAGACCGATATTGTTTGCTTCGGCCAGTGCGGGGGTGGAGCGTTTCCATTCCGGCTGCCGCCGTTCGCCGCCTCGGCGTCCAATCTGGTGGCGGCGGAACGGGGGCGTTTTCTGCCGGCTGATGGGAAGACGGCCGCATCGGTTTGGGATGAACTTTTCGCCTATGCCAAGGCACATCCCAAGGACCCGCGCTCGCCCGAGGCTCTGTACTGGCTGGTGCGCATCAGCCGCTTTGGCACCGGGCACGACCGATCGTCATATCGCGCCTGGGTGCTGCTACATGATCGTTATAAATCAACGTCCTGGGCGAAGCAGAGCAAGTACTTCTACGATTGAGGCGATCGGCTGGAGTGGCGCCTCGGTGTGGGCGGTCTTGCAGGTCTTGCGCCCGGCGAACTGGGCCGGTATCCGCGATGGATGCCCGAACCTGCCTCGGCCGAAGCCGAACTCCGCCGCCTTCTGGATATCATGGCCGCGCTGCGCGACCCCGCGACCGGTTGTCCCTGGGACAAGACCCAGACCTTCGACACCATTGCTCCGTACACCATCGAGGAAGCCTACGAGGTGGCCGACGCCATCGCCTCGCGTGACTTTGCCGCCCTGCCCGACGAACTTGGCGACCTGCTGTTCCAGGTTGTCTATCACGCCCGGATGGCTGAAGAAGTCGGGCTGTTCGGCTTCGCTGATGTCGCGAAATGCATCAGCGACAAGATGATACGCCGGCATCCTCATGTCTTTGGGGACGCTGGCGAGCGTGACTCTGTCGGGCAAACGGCCGCTTGGGAAACTCAGAAATCCGTTGAACGCGCGGCACGGCAACAATCGGGTGCCCTTGCCGGTGTGCCAACTGCCCTGCCCGCTTTGACCCGCGCCGTGAAGCTGACAAGCCGAGCGTCCCGGGTTGGGTTCGACTGGGACAATACGGAACAGGTTCTGGCGAAGCTTGATGAGGAAATTCAGGAACTTCGGGCAGAGCTTTCGGACGCGGATACAGAGCGGCTGACCGACGAGGTCGGGGATATGCTGTTTGTGCTGGCGAATCTTGCCCGGAAACTGAAGCTGGATCCGGAGGTTTGTCTCCGGCACGCAAACGAGAAGTTTTCCCGCCGGTTCAAGGCGATGGAAAGTCTTTTTGAGGCTGAGGGGAAAAGCTTGTCGGAGCTCTCTCTGGACCAAATGGAAGCCGGCTGGCAGCGGGTGAAAGCCGCTGAGCGGGGCGGTCCGGTGTAGCGGGGTAGTTCATGATTTAGCTAAATCGTTCCGTAGCCCGAGGAACGACGGATCAAGGCACTGTGGAGTTGGTGGTTTATGCGTCTGGATCAACTTCCAAGCGGGAAGTGTCCCGTATTTGATTCCACAAGTGTCACTGCGCTCAGCCAACTCGACCCTTTTTAGCACTTGGTCGTACCGCATCTACGAGGTTGTCCGCAGATCGTCGTACCGCGCCCGGTCCGGACTTGTCTTCCAGATCAGGTCGGCACGCTCGTTAGCGGTGGCTTCGAGCGGCAATATGTGCCCATTTGCGCCCTCGTGAACGACATCCGGAACCCTGCCTGTCTGGGTAGCAATAACTGGAACCCCTTACGAGTTCGCTTCCGGGAACATCCGCAACGTCACAGCTGGTCGCTTTGCAAGAACTCGATGACCTCGCCGTTGGGTCCGGTGACGAAGGCGATCTTCACCTCGACGCTTGGATCCTCGCCGAGTTGCCGCTTGACCGGTGTTACCCGCGAGGTTGCCCCAGCGGCGATGGCGCGGGCGTAGGCTGACTCGGTGTCGGCGACGCGCAGGCAGAAATGCAGCAGCGCGCCTTCGGTGCGGTCCTCATTCAGTTGCCGCCGCCGGCCTTCGGATTGAACGATCGAGGCTGGTCCAAATACCTCGACAAACCGGCCGTCTCCTGCGTCGAGGAAAGCCGCGCGATCGATGCGGTCTGGAACTGAAAATCCGTAATGGATTGTGAAACCCAGTCCGTCGGTGTAAAACTTTATCGTTTCATCGAAGTCGATCGCGCGGATGGCGACGTGATGGAAGCCGGGGGCAGTGGCGGGACTTTTCATTGGTGTTTCCTGCTGATGAGCAAACCGTGACGCCAGGATCGCGCTTTTTGCGCGAGGCGGCAACTGGAGGCCGCGTCAGCGTCACGACCGATTGAGTACCCTCTATGTAGGCCGCTTCGCCAACCGCCGCTCGTATTCCTGCGCCAGCAACGTGCTTGGGAACAGCAGCACAAAGTAGATCACCGCGACGACCGTATAGACCTCCAGCGGCCGATAGGTATCAGCGGTAATCAACTGCCCATTATACAACAGATCCGGCACGGCGATCGTCGATACCAGCGATGTATTCTTCAACTGAGTGATCGACTGGTTGACGAAAGGCGGGATCATCCGGCGCACCGCCTGGGGCAGGATCACCAGCCGCATCATGTGCCACCGCTTCAGTCCAAGCGCTCGGGCGGCGTCCCACTGGCCCTGCTCGATCGAGATGATACCGCCGCGGAATATTTCGGCATAGAAAACGCCGGTGTAGCAGGACAGCGTCATGATCCCGGCCACCGTCGCCGGGATCTGGATTCCCAGCAGCACAGGCAGCGCATAGTAGAACCAGACGATCTGCACTAGCAGCGGCGTGCAGCGGAACACCTCGATGAAGGCGATCAGCGGGATGTTGAGCAGCCTGGAGCGGGAGATCCGGCCGAGACCGAGCACCAGGCCGATGATCAGGCCGAGGATGATCGTTGCCGCGGTGTAGGCCAGCGTAACGAGCACGCCGCGCCAGAACAGCGGGGCGTAACGAAGCAGCAAGGCGAAGTCCCACTGGTAGTGCATATGGGACCTTCCCCAGCAGGATCAGAATGTCAGGGTGGCAGGCACCTGATCGCGGCTGACGTGATTTTGCGCCAGACCCTCCAGCATCCATTCGCGCAACTGGCCGGTGCCGCGGTTCATGTCCAGCCAGGCGTTGAGGACCTCCTTGAAGCGGGTGTCCGGCTCCCACTGCACGCCGAGACAGCTTGGCAGCGCCACGGTCGGGTCGGTCAGCAAGTAATATGGCCCGAGGGAGGGATTCCTGCCGATGGTCGACAGTCCCAGCAAGGCTGCCTGGATATGTGCGTCCGCCCGGCCAGATTGCAGCGCCAGTGTACACTCATCGCGGGTCTTGAAGCCGACGAGGTTGGCCTTCGGGCAGTACCGGCGCGCCGCCGTTTCGTGCAACGAGCCGATGTCGAACACGATGGTCAGTTCCGGCTTGTTGAGGTCATCCCAGGTCTTCGGCGCCAGCCCGTGCTTGGCCAGGCATCCGAAGGGATGGATGATCATCGGGTGGGTGAAGCCGATCGACAGCGCCCTGGCCGGGGTGGGGTTCAGTGCGAAGGCGAGGTCAACTTTGTTGGACTGCAGGTCGAGGACCGAGTTGCCGTAGGTCGACTCAAGATATTCCAGATTGGCGTCGAATACCTTGGCGATATCCTGGGCCATGGAGATGGCCGCACCCGACCACTCACCGGTGGCGAGGTCCTTCTGGAAGTATGGGAGTTCGCCGGGCAAGGCGGCGATGCGCAGCACCTTGGTGCGGCGTACGCGGTCGAAGGTGCTTTCGGGCGGGGTCTCGGCGCGGGCGGCGGACGTGGCAAACAGTCCCAGCGCCGGCAGGGAGGCGGCCGCCGCGGCGGCCAAAAGCCCGCGCCGGCGGCCGTTGCGCGGTTGCCCATTGATATTCGCCAACGTGGCCAGGGGTATTTCCTCGTTGCTCATCATCATGCCCTTTGAACTTGCCAATCAAACCGCCCGCCGTCGGGCTAGGTAGAATGACGGCCGGCTTGCCGGCAAGGCTACAAATGCAATCATGAGGCCAGAGCCGCTGTTCGGGCCGAATGACACCCCCTGCCCCGTCACGCGCCAGTGGAATTTCCCGATTAAGTTGCAGAGACGGCTGCCGCAACAACAATACTTGCCGCCAAACGTTGGATTAGACAACCAAACAACCAATAGCCGGAAGGGGGCCAGCAAACAAGTATTCAGGGCTGAATTGGTAAAGGCTAGTCCAGGTGCCTCCGAAATGCCCCCTGCGACGACGCGACTTTCAACGCTTCGTTGACAAGCCAACACAAGATTTCAACATCAAGCCGCAACCGCTGCCACTGTGGCAAGCCTGTGCGGGACGCCCGCGCGGGAATAGCCGCCGCTCCCGCGTGCTTCTATCTGCCTGCCCTGGACGCAATGACCTTGAAGTTCAATTGCGCCATTCGTCATGCCCAGGCGCGGGAGGTGCCGAGGCCTGCCACGAAAGGTCAAACAATCGACATGCGTTACGTTTTCTGGGCCGGACCGTACAACTTCTTGCGAGAGGACATGCGAATTATCCAGACCGGATGTCCCCCCGAAGATAGTGACGTAGCGGCCGGTTCGGAGATGCCACTGACAATTCGATAGCGGCAGGCACGAATTTGACCGCCCGCAGAAGCCGCCGGGCATGGGGCCACGCCTGGCCGCGCATCCGCTGCGGCCCAGAAAGGCACCGAGTGACCATGATTCGTCCCGACTCGGACAACCCGCTTATCCACGAATGCCCGTGATGGCAGGAGACTCGCAGAATGAAGAAAATCCTGGCGATGGCCGTTCTGGCCCTGGTTCCCTTGCTGCAATCGGCCTGTGGCGGTCCGCCCACGCAAACCGAGCAACAGACGCTGGTGGATCGTTCGACGCTGGCGATGCAGGAGATGATGACCCAGACGGTCTCGGACGAACCGCGCAAGCTTCTGACCAGAGCGAAGGGCGTGATGATCTGCCCGCGCATCTTCAAGGCCGGGTTCTTCTTTGGCGGCGAGGGCGGAAGCTGTGTTCTTCTTGCCCGCGCCGGGAATGGCACATGGTCCTATCCCGCCTTCTACACCATCGGCAGCGGCAGTTTCGGCTTCCAGTTCGGCGTGCAGGATAGCCAACTGGTCATGCTGATCATGACCGACAGGGGTCTTGGCGCGGTGCTCGACAGCCAGGTCAAGCTGGGCGCCACTGCCTCCATCGCGGTCGCCACGCTTGGTGCGGGCGTGCAGGGCTCGACGACCGCCGCCATCGGCGCGGACATTGTCGCATTTTCGGCGGCTCGGGGGCTGTTCGGCGGGGTCGCCCTGGAGGGCAGTGTGATGGCGGCCGACACTGCCGCAAATCAGGCCTACTATAATCAACCGTTCGCCGGTCGGCAGATCGTCATCCAGATGCAGGGGTCGAACCCAGGGGCCGACCCGCTGCGCGACCTGCTCACCCGGTTCGGCACGCCGCGGCCAATCGCGCCCGCAAGCCCACCACCGCCGTCCGGTTACGCTCCCGCCTATCCGCCGCAGGGGCAGACGCCGCCGCCGCCGCCCGGTTATGCTCCGGCCGCTGCGCCGAACCAGTCGCCGCCCCCCGGCTATGCCCCGGCGTATCCGCCACAGGGACAGGGTTCGTCGCCGGGGGCGCCGGTCAATCTCGCGCCACCGTCCTCCGGCCGTGGGCCTGTGCAGGAACAGCCGTTAGCGCCGCCGGCACGGTAGCCAGAAGCGTCGTTCCGTCATTTTCCAGGTGCGAAGGAGCGTGAGTCTGGGTCTCACGCTCCTGGAGTTGCTTATCGAGGCCTGAGCCATGCCTCCGCCGGCCGGTAGAAGGAAGCAGAACTCGTTCAGACGATCCGCACGGCGGCCAGATGACGATTGCAACTTCTTCCAACGGGCGGGTAGCTTGTTGAAGCTCCGGAAAAGATGCTCAAGGAACAGGCTATGCCGGCACGTGCGGTCGAGGGATCATGGGATGCGTTGTGGCTGAGCCTGCGCCTCGCCAGGTTCATGGTTGTTGTCGTCTGCCTGCTGGCTGTCATTGGCCCGGCCGTGGCCGAGGACGTCGGTTCCGGAGCGCCCAACGTGCTTCAGGCGGTGCTTCCGACTGTGGTCGCCGTCGCGGTCAAAAAGCAGGATTCCACGCCGCCCCCTCGCTCCGGTGGCACAATGGTCAGCGGCAAGCCGATCGGCGCGAACACTAGTCCCACGGTCAAGGATTACGTCGGGTCCGGCTTCGTGATCGATGCTTCCGGACTGATCGTCACCAACTATCACGTGGTCGAGGATGCTTTCGACATCATGGTGACGTTTTCCGACGGGTCGACGCTGCCTGGAAAGACGCTGAGCGCATCGCGCACGGCGGACCTGGCCCTTGTGGAGGTCAAGCCAGACCATCCGCTGATCGCGGCGCAATGGGCCGACAGCGATAAATTGCAGGTCGGCGATCAGGTCTTCGCGGCCGGAAACCCGTTCGGCCTTGGCCTGTCGGTTTCGGCCGGCATCGTCAGCGCGCTGAACCGGGACATCCAGAACTCGCCCTATGACGACCTGATCCAAACCGACGCAACGATCAACCACGGCAACTCGGGCGGACCGTTGTTCGATATGCAGGGCAAGGTCGTCGGCGTGGATTCCGCGCTCATCTCCCCGACAACCGGTTCCGCCGGGCTGGGGTTTGCGGTCCCGTCCAGCACCGCCCGTTTCGTGCTTGGTCGCCTGCGGGCTTACGGGTGGGTGCGCCCGGGCTGGATCGGCGTGAAGGTACAGCAGGTAACGCCGGACATCGCCGACGCCATGGGAATGACGCAGCCGGAGGGTGCCATCGTCGCCTGGGTTTTGCCTGAAGGTCCCGCGAAGAAAGCCGGTCTGGCGGTAGGCGACGTCGTCCTGCGATTCAACGGCAACGCGCCGAGCGATGACCGCGCGTTGCTGCGGGATATCCTGAGGACACCCGTTGGCGATAGAGTCAACGTGTCCATCCGGCGCGGCGGCGAGGAGCATGAGTTGCCCGTGGTGGTGGGGGAATGGCCGCGCGACCAGTGGGAAAAGCGGGATGCGCCGATGCAGGCAAGGCGCCCCAAGATGGTCATTCCTCCCGACCTTGGCCTGTCTATGGCGGTCGTCACCAAGACCCAACGCGCCAGTCTCGGTCTCGAGGATGGCCTGGATGGCGTCATGGTCAATAGCGTTGCCGCCAACTCCGACGCAGCGCAGCGGGGGATGATGGGGGGCGACGTGATCCTGCGGGTGCAGGACAAGACGGTTGCCACGCCGGCCGAGGTCCAGGCCGGCATTGACGCGGCCAGGGCGCGGAAACGCGACCACGTGCTGATGCTGATCCTGCCGAAGGTGCGCACCGTGCCGGGTCCAAAATGGTTGGCGCTGGACACCGGCATCTCCGGAGGATGACCCGCAGGCGGCCGCAGCACCAGTTCGACCGGTGTTGAGCACGGAACCGTCCGGCACCCGCTTTGAGAGTCGAGAGGGTGCGGTTAAGGTGGCGGCCCATGCCCTCCGAACCGCCTTTCTGGAAGACCAAACGCCTGGAGGACATGTCCCGGGACGAATGGGAATCGCTATGCGACGGATGCGGGCGGTGCTGCCTGCATAAGCTGCGCGATGAGGACACGGACGCGCTGTCGTTTACCAATGTGGCGTGCCGCTTGCTCGATCTGCATTCCTGCCAGTGCAGCAACTACTCGAAGCGCCAGCGGTATGTGCCTGATTGCGTTACGCTGACCGCCGCGGAGTTGAAGCAGATCGACTGGTTGCCGCCATCCTGCGCGTACCGGCGGCTGCGGGACGGGCTGGACCTGCTGTGGTGGCATTATCTCGTGTCGGGTGATCGGGAGACCGTGCACACGGCCGGGATCTCGGTCCGTGGGCGCGCGCTGAGCGAAAAGCACGCCGGTCCGCTGGAGTATCACCTGACGGACTGGCCCGGTAAGATGCCGCGAGCCAAGCGCCCCGCCAACGATGGATGATATTCAAGGAGACGGACGAATGAAGAATGCGCTCTACGGCGGTGTTAATGCGGCAGTATTGACGCCGATGAATGCCGATCTGTCGATCGACCTGGAGCGGATGGCGGCGCACTGCCGCTGGCTGCTGGCAAACGGCTGCAACGGCCTCGGCGTGCTCGGCACGACCGGGGAGGCCAACAGCCTGGGCGTTCAGGAGCGGATGACCGTGCTGGAGGGCCTGGTCGAGCGGGGCATTCCTGCAGCACGGATGATGCCGGGCACGGGGACCACGAACATCACCGACACCGTGCTTTTGACGCGGCATGCGGAGTCCGTCGGCTGTCCCGGCGCGCTGTTGCTGCCGCCGTTTTACTACAAGAACCCCTCGGATGATGGGCTGCTGGCGTATTTCAATGAGGTGATCCAGCGGGTTGGCGGGTCCATCGCGTTCTACCTGTACAATTTCCCGCAGCAGTCCGCGGTGCCTTTCAGCGTGTCGTTCATCGATCGGCTGCGGTCGGCCAATCCCGGCAAGGTGCGCGGCCTGAAGGACAGCAGCGGCAGCTATGAGAACGGCTTGTCGTATCTGGAGGCGTTCGCGCGCGACGGGTTCGAGGTCTACGCTGGGGATGAACTCGCTGATGAAGCCTCTGCTGGAAAAGGGCAGCGCCGGGTGCATCACGGCGGCGTCCAACGTCAACTGTGCGGTCGGTGCCAAGGTGTATGCGGGGTGGAACAAGCCGGAGGGCGCGGCGGCGCAGGAAATCCTGACGGCGACGCGCAGGGCGGTGACCTCCGTTCCGCTGATTTCCGGGCTGAAGGCGCTGGTTGCGCGGAATACAGGGGATGCGCGATGGGAGACGATCCGCCCGCCGCATCTGCCGGTGACGGACGCGCAACGGGCGGCGCTGTTCAGCGTGTTCGATGCGAGCGGGTGTGTGCTGGCCAAGGCGGCCTAGACGCCAGTCAGCGGCACCATCCGGCGTCGTGTTCGTCTTGGCGGGCGTCCTCCCTTGTGGTTCGACTGGCTCCCGGCTTTGATGCAAGCCGACGGCAGTCCAAGAACCCAAGGGAAAGCCATGACGAAGGCCCGACCCAACAAGCCCATCACGCCACCCACCATCAAGGCGCGCAAGGGGGGCGAGCCCATCGTTTGCCTGACAAGCTACACCGCGCAGATGACCCGCCTGATCGATCAACATGCGGACCTGATCCTCGTCGGTGACTCGTTGGCGATGACGATCTACGGCATGCCGAGCACGGTCGGCGTCACTCTGGACATGATGATCGCGCACGGCCGGGCCGTGGCGCGCGTTGCGTCACACGCCTGTGTCGTGGTCGACCTGCCGTTCGGCTCCTACGAGGAATCCCCCGCCCAGGCGCTTCGCTCCGCCGCCCGTGTCATGGCAGAAACCGGCTGTGCCGCGGTCAAGCTGGAGGGCGGTGCCGTCATGGCCGAAACGATTGGCTTCCTGACGGCGCGCGGCGTGCCTGTCATGGCGCATATCGGCCTGACCCCCCAGTCCGTGAACGCACTGGGCGGTTATGGCGTGCGCGGCCGGGGCAAGACGGAGGCATCCGCGATCATGCAGGATGCCGAGGCCGTGGCACAGGCAGGCGCGTTCAGCGTTGTGATAGAGAAAACCACTGAATCACTGGCCCGCGCCGTCACCGAACGCATTTCCATACCGACCATCGGGATCGGCGCCTCGGTCGCCTGCGACGGGCAGATCCTGGTCTTGGACGACGTCATCGGACTGTTTACGGAGTTTCGCCCGAAATTCGTGCGTCGCTATGCCGAGGTTGCCCAGACCATCGAAAACGCGATCAGCCACTATGCTGACGACGTCCGGGCCCGCCGGTTTCCAGGACCGGAGCACGCGTTCGGCGACGAACGGCCGTAGGTCCGGTCCAGGTGCGTGGGGAAGATCGCCGGTGGTCTGTGAGGTTCCGGGCGCGCCTTACCATTTGTTCCAGTTGTAGACCGTCTGCAGCGTTCCGCCCATGAGCCTGGCCCTGTCGCTATCGGACAAACGCGTCGTGTCGCGGAAGGGCGCGATGGCCTGCTCGTAGCTGAGCATGCCGATCGTGCGGGTCCAGTCGGTGCCCCACATACAGCGGTCGATCCCGAAGGCATCGATGATGCGCAGCACGGGGTCCCAGATGTCGTTGTAGGGGTAAGGCTCCCGCGACAGGGTGCAGGCGCCGCTGATCTTGACGCGCACGTTGGGGTATTGGGCGAGGGTCAGCAGTTTCGGCAGGTCCTTCCAGGGTTGTTCCAGCGGCGGCGGATGGTTGGCCTGCAGCAGGCCGAGGTGGTCGATGACGATCACGGTGTCCGGGTTGCGCCGCACCACCTCCGCCCCGTCATCGAGGCGTCCCCAGCACAGGAAATTCACCGGCAGGCCGTGCCGAGCGGCGGCGGCGAAGGCGCGGTTCAGGCGGGCGTCGGCTGGGTCGCTGGCCAGTTCGTCGCGCAACATCACGCGGATGCCGACGGCACCCTTGGTTTTTGCCCAGGCAGCGACATCGTCGTCCAGCGCCGGATTGGTCACGTCGACCGGCTTCACCACGCGGAAACGGTCGGGGTAGGTTCCGTAGACCTCCATCGCGTAGCTGGGGTCGAAGCGGTACATGCTGTAGGACGCGACGATGACGGCGGCGTCGACGCCGACCGCGTCCATGGCGGCGGTCATCTCCGCGCCGTTGGCGGAGTCCGGCCCGTGCATCCGCCCGACCCAGGGCCGGCCCGGATGGTTGCGCTCGTAGACGTGCACCTGAACGTCGATCACTGGCATGGTTGGTTCCTCCGGCTTGTTTTGGATCACGATAGCATGAGTGCGTCGTGGTGCGAGGACTGGACCTATCGGCGCGGACCGGACGCGACGAGATGCCGCTCGCGGACCTTCGCATAAACCACGATCACCGCGTGGATTGCCACGGCGGTGGCGATCCCGATTGCCTGCCACTGCCACCCGCCGGCGCCGGCTGCATTGAACTGGACGATCGTGTAGGCACCGACTGGAAGAAACACGGCAACCGCTGATCCGAGGCCGGGATTATAGCGCCGGAAGAAGGCGGCATGGACGATGTGCACCACGGCATTGACCACCGCCAGATAAACCGCGATCAGTCCGAGGCCCGGTTCCACCCACGCTGACAGATAGGTCGCCAGCGCAATGACGCCCCATACGCCCGGCATGTTCACGATGAACACGGCCGCGGGTGTCAGGACTTCCCGGCCGTGGCCGAGCGTTGCGTTGAAGAACAGGCGGAAGCGGTCAGCGTCGTGCTCCTCGTACTGGTGCAGCATGTAAAGCGGCAGGAACAGGAAAGTCAGTTGCAACGTGTCGGCCCAGCCGTCGGTCAGCAGCGGATACAGTATCAGCAGCAGAACGCCGGCCAGCGCCCCGCCGTAGACCCAGCTTCCGGTGAGGCGCGCGATCAATCGAGCAACCAGGGGGCGGCGGCTGCCTGTGCGATCTGGCGCACCTGCTGCATCAGACCGGGACCGACCGGGATGCCATCCTTCATGCGCTGTTCGGCGTATTTCCATTGTGGATCGCCGGCCACCATGACCGGACGCGCCGGATCGATCGGCGTGGTGGCGCGCAGATCGCCCAAAAACCGGGCGACGTCGGCCTGGAAGTCGTTTGACTCACGGAATATAGTGGGATCGATTGCCATGAAGAAATGGCCGATGTCCATGCCCTGTGGCTTCTTGGTGTGCATCGGATCGGTGATCAGCGTCGCGCCGGACAGGCAGGATCCCAGGATGTTCACCATTGTCGCGAGACCGTAGCCCTTGTAGCTGGAGTTTTCGGGCGAGCCGCCCAGCGAGGTCAGGAAGCCGCCTTTTTCCTTGGCGACGAGCGGGTCGTTACTTGGCCGGCCCTCGGAATCCAGTACCCAGCCGTCGGGTGTCGGCAGGCCCTCATTGGCTTTGTTGCGGATGCGGCCGGCAGCCACCGTCGTGGTTGCCATGTCGAGCAGGAACGGGACGCCGTCGGCGCTGGGGGCGGCGAAGGACCAAGGGTCGGTGCCCAGCCGGGCCTGCTTGCCGAAGGTGGGTGCTACCTGGATTCCGGAGGCCGAGGTGCAGGACATCCCGATCAGTCCTTGCTTCGCGGCCATCAGGCTGTAATAGCCGGCGGCACCGAAATGCGCCGAACTACGAACGGTCGCGATCGCCATCCCGATGGCCTTGGCTTTGCCGATGGCGACATTCATTGCGAAGTGCGCGGGCACGTGGCCCAATCCGCCCCCGCCGTCCACGACAGCCGATACGGGTGTCTCGCGCACGATTTTTGGTTGCGCGTCCATCTTCGCGCGGCCTGACCGCCGCAGCCCGTCGTAGCCGGGGATCATCGAGATGCCGTGGCTGTCAACCCCGTGCAGATCGGCCCAGGACAGGACATCGGCTGTGGTTTCGGCGTTGTCTTCCGGCATGCCCCACGCCAGCATGATGGCTTTCAACTGGGCACGATGGGTGGCGTAGGGTGCGGGCATGACGTTTCCTCCGATTGCCGGGCGCAACCTTGCGCGTCATCGTGGTTCCGGCAAGTGTGGCACCAGACGTGAGGAGGAGACCGGGGATGGCGGAACAGGAATTGCTGCGCGCGCGGTTCGGCATCGACCTGCCTGGCGCGGAGGTGCCGGAGGCCATTACCGGACTGCTCGATCGCCGGGTCACCCGCCGCTACACCGAACAGGACGTGCCGGATTCGTTGCTGGATGCGTTGCTGGCGGCGGCGCAATCGGCGCCGGCGAAGTCGGACCTGCAGCAATACTCGGTCGTGGTGATGCGCGACCGCGTCAGGATCAAGCAGATCGCCGACTGGATCGGCACGATGGACTGGATCGCCACCGCGCCGGTGTTCCTGGTGTGGTGCGGCGACATGCGGCGCGGGCAGCGGCTTTGCGAGATGCACGCCATGCCGCATGCCAACAACAACCTAGATACCTTCCTGAACACGGCGGTGGACTGCACGCTGGCGATGGCGGCCTTCATGGGGGCGGCGGACGCGATCGGCCTGGGCACCTGCCCTATCAGCTATGTCCGCAGCCATATCGAGCGGGTTTCGCCGCTGTTGGGCCTGCCGGCGGGCGTATATCCGGTGGCGGGGTTGAGCGTGGGTTGGCCGGTGTTCCGCCGCCCGGTCTCGATGCGGTTGCCTCCCGCCGTCGTGGTGCATCGGGAGCGGTACGACGACAGCGCCCTGCCCGGTCAGATAGCCTCCTATGACGATCGGCGGCGCGCGCGGGAACCTGTCGCCGCCGCGGGACTGAAGAACAATGACGTGTATCCGCCTCGTGACGGGGTGGGCTGGAGCGAGAACGTCGCGCGGCAGTTGTCGGTGCCGGAACGGTTTGGCTTTGCGGCCTATCTGAAGACCAAAGGATTCGATCTTGCCTGATGATGCGATTACGCGCCCTGCGGGCGATGCTCTAGCGCCTGCCGTTCAGAAGTCTGTCCGGGCCAAACATGCCGCAAGCCTGATTGTTTTGAAGGTGGAGGATAGCGAGCCGTGGATGCTGATGGGCATGCGGGGTGCGAGGCATCGTTTCATGCCCAATCGTTTGGTGTTTCCAGGCGGCCGGGTCGATCCTGACGACCTGACCGCGCCGTTTGCGACGGGACTTTCGCCGCACACCGAGAGGTTGTTGGGCAAGAAGGCCAATCCGCGACTGGCGCTGGGTCTTGCGAACGCGGCGGCGCGTGAGTTGCTGGAGGAGACCGGGCTTTCGCTTGGCAGCCCGCCTCGTCTGGACGGTCTGCACTATCTGGCGCGTGCGGTGACGCCGCCGTCCAACCCGATCCGGTTCAACGCGCGGTTTCTGGTGGTCATGGCGGAGCGGGTCAGCGGGACGATCGGTGGGGACGGCGAACTGGATGAACTGCGGTTCTACAGTATGACGGAGGCCTTGGCGCTCGACCTTGCGCTGCCGACGCGACGTATCCTGGAGCGGCTGAAACTGTGGCTGGCGATGCCGGAGGTGGAGCGGAACGCGCAGGTCCAAACGCCGGTGCTGTTGCGGGACCGGGGGTGGGTGCTGGAGTAACGGCCGCTTGCCGTTCGGCCGTCACTGCCCACGCCCGCTTCCAACCTCGGACCTGTTACGTAACGAAAGCAGCCCGAACCAGTGTGCCGCTGTCCACGATCAGCAGATAACTTCGGTAGTGATTTGTCGTCCACAAAAATACATCGCGCATGTAATCATACAGCAGGCGGGTCGTCGCGTTGGTTCCTGCCACATGCCATTCGGCCATGGTCTTGATACCGACCCTGGATTTTGTTTCCCTGACGTATCCCAGCCAGAACATGGCCGCCTTGCTTGGCATCCTTGTGTTGATCAGGTCGCTCTGCATCATGTACGTGCAGGTTGTTCGTCCGTCCACGGAAAGATACAGCATGGAATTGCCATGCGCATCCCGCGGCTCGACGGTGCTCCAGACAAAATAATAGATGTTTGCCCCGGTGACTTCGGTCAGCACGCTTTCAGCGTTGATCTTGCGATTCATCGCCGCGACCCCTTTGATGATATCCTTCGCGGCAGGGGGCAAGGTCGCGAGATCGACAACATTCTGCCCGGAATTCACGATCACTCTTCCGATCTTGCCGAGGAGTTTCCAGCTGTCCCAATTTCCTTTGTGCGCTTCAAGATTTTTCTCCGGCCAGAGCAGATGCAGCTCTGATCCCGTGAGGTCATATTCCAATATGATACATTCGGGATAATCAGAAAGGATCTTGGTCCGAGCGCCGTAACGGCATTCGTCGCCGATGAATGATAAGTCGAAGCAGCAGATATTGCCTTGTTTTGTCTCTTTCAATACAGCGCCGTCGATCTCCTTGATAATGCCCTCAAGCAGTGCCTCGGGTGACGCGCCGCTTTTCACAAGGTCGGTGTTTGCGAACAGCACCTTGATGTCGACGGTCGTCAGGTCTTTGCCAAGTTCGAAAATGACGTCGTGATCGGCGTGCTTGGGCGGGCGAAAGCCGCACTTGAAGGTGGAATCGCGAAGACCGGTCGCCAAGGCGAGCTGTGAGACCACGCAGCACTCCCGGAGTCCGGTCGCCGTGGCGGTGTCGGTGATGACCTGCTTTGCCAACTTCCAGCATTTGTCATCGACCTCGACCTCGATTGGCATGTTGTCGAACAGAAGCTTTATCTTCACGGCTGTCGCTCCCTTTACGGCAACACCTGCAAGTCGCGATGATACCAAGCCAGACGTTGCTGTGATGTCAACCACGGCATTGGGGTGAGAACGGGGTGTTGCATCTGACATATCGGACTGCTGGGCCAGCACCAGTCTGACGGCTGGCGCCGCCTTCTGTCCGCCGGTTACGCGGCCCGCCCGGAAACATTCTCTGGACCGGACCCGCCGCACCGCTAAGATCGCGCAATCGCATCGCAACGGCAAGGAAAATCCCAACATGGCGGCCGAATCTGGCATCACCCGCTTCAACGACAGCCTGGACGGTGTCGTCTGGAATATTCTCGGGCAGACCTATAAGCCGGTGCAGTTGTCCGAGGCTTCGTTTGCCTTCGACACGCTGTTCCCGCCGGGCACATTTGTGCCGCCGCATTTTCATCCCGACCAGGATGAGTTCATCCGGGTTCTGGAGGGCGATTTCGACCTCTGGCTGGACGGCGAGGATCTGAAGGCCTCGGCGGGTGACCTGATCCGCATGCCAATGGGATCGAAACACGGGATCTTCAACCGGAGTTCGGCGAACACACGAGCGCTGTTCTGGGTGGCGCCGTCGCGGCAGTTGTACGACCTGTTCGTGCGCATCGACCGCGTCGCGGACCCGGCCGAAGTGGTGCGGATCGCCGCCGAACACAACATCCACTTCCTGCCGCCGCCCGCATAGGCGCAGGACCGATGCGGATCATCATCGCCGGGGGTGGCGTTGGCGGCCTGACGCTGGCGCTGATGCTGTATCAGCAGGGCATTGCCTGTTCGGTGCATGAAGCGGCGGTCGAGGTCCGCCCGCTGGGCGTCGGTATCAACGCCCTGCCGCACGCCATCCGGGAACTGACGGGGCTGGGATTGCTGCCGCGGCTTGATGCAATCGCCATCCGTACCCGCCAACTGACATATGCGAATCACCTGGGGCATACGATCTGGTCGGAGCCTCGCGGGCTGGGGGCCGGCCACGAGGTGCCGCAGTTCTCGGTCCATCGCGGGCGGCTGCATGCGATGTTGTGGCAGACAGCGGTTGAACGTCTCGGGGCGGATGCGATCCGGGCGGGTCAGCGGCTGATCCGCTATGAGCAAACGGCAGATCGGGTGGAGGCGGTTTTTCAGAATGCCGATGGATCGACGGAGGCCGTGACGGGCGATGCGCTGGTCGGGGCTGATGGGATTCACTCGACATTGCGCGCGATGCTGCATCCGGACGATCCGGGCATCCGCTGGAACGGGATCCAGATGTGGCGTGGCGCGGTGGACTGGCCGGCGTTTGATGGCGGCGACAGCATGGTCATCGCCGGCGACGGGTTGGCGAAGCTGGTGCTCTATCCGATCGCGCCGGGAGAGAAGCCGAGTACGAGGCTGACGAACTGGGTGATCTATGCGCGTGTCGCCGAAGCGGACGAGCCGCCGCCGGTCCGGGAGAACTGGTCACGGCTGGGGCAGTATGACGCGTTCCGGCATCTGGCGGACCGGATCACGCTGCCGTTCCTCGACCTGGGAGAACTGATCCGGTCCACGGCGGAAATCTTCGAGTATCCGATGTGCGATCGCGATCCTCTGCCATGGTGGACGCAGGGGCGCGTCACGCTGCTGGGGGATGCGGCACATCCGATGTATCCGGTCGGATCGAATGGCGCCTCCCAGGCGATTCTGGATGCGCGCTGCCTGACCGACCTGCTGCGGACACAGGCGGCGCCGGATGCGCTGGCGGGCTATGAGGCGGACCGCTTGCCGGCGACCGCCGCGGTGGTGCGGTCGAACCGGGTGGGCGGACCGGAGAGGGTCATCGACCTGATTGCCGGGCGCGCGCCGGACGGGTTTGCGCGCGTCGAGGATGTTGCGACTTCGGAGGAACTTGCGGGGATTGTCCGCGGCTATGCTCAGCTGGCCGGGTTCAGCGCACCGCGGTGACGCGAGCCTCCACGTCTCGTTTCAGTTGTCAGCGCGGTTGGTCGCCGGTACTCATCGCTGCCCGGGACCGAAACGAACGTATCGCCCGCATCCGACGACGGTCTCACGCTCGGCGTAGCCAAAGCTCTTCCACCGCGTGATGGCTTCCAATGCGGATCACCAGATTTGCGCGCTCGCGCGTCGGCTGAATGTTCTCGATCAGATTTGGCAGGTTGATGTGTCGCCAGGCCCGTCTTGCCATCTCGGCGGCCTGCTCTGGGCTTAGATCCTTGTAATGATGGAAGTAGGACGACGGCCGGTGGAAAACCTCGCGTTGCAGAACGCCGAAGCGCGCCACGAACCATTCCTCGATCATCGCCGGATCAGCATCGAGGTAGATGGAGAAATCGAAAAAGTCCGATGCCACCACGGCAGCGTGTGACACGGTCTGCAGGACGTTCAGCCCCTCGAAGATCAGGATATCCGGACGATCGACAGTGTAAAACCTATCCGGAACGATATCGTAGGCCTCGTGAGAATAGACGGGCGTGCGCAGATCCGGGACGCCCGCTTTCACCGATGTCAGGAACGCCAGCATCTGCCGTAGGTCGTAACTATCGGGAAACCCCTTGCGCCGCATCAGCTTGCGCTCTTCCAGCACCCGCGTCGGCAGGAGGAACCCGTCCGTCGCGACGAGGTCTACCCGCGGGTGATCGGGCCAGCGGGCAAGCAAGGCCTGAAGCAGGCGGGCGAACGTGCTCTTGCCAACCGCGACGCTTCCGGCGATGCCGATGATGTAGGGGGCGGCGGCGGACGGACGTCCGAGAAATCCGGCCTCCACTACACCGCTGAGATTACGTGCCGCCGTGATGTGCAAATTGAGCAGCCGTGAGAGAGGCAGATAGATGTCGACGACATCTTCCAGCGACACCGGATCGTTTAGTCCACGCAGTTGATTTAGATCCGAGACCGATAGGGGCAGTTGTGTGTTGGCACGAAGTGCGGCCCATTCCTTTCGCGTGAAGACGAGGTGTCGTCCCGTCCGTGTTGGGATTTCTGGCATCTTCGCTTCCGGCATCGGTGCTGGCTGGACCAAACTGCCGCCTTCCGGGCCGGCCGGCAAATGATGGCCGTGGCCGAAAGGAATCCCAGGGTGGCGTGGCACGGCGCATACGGCGCGCCTGCCCGTCTTTAAAGTTCCGCCGGAATACTTCGGCCGGGACCAAAGTCTTCGCACCTGGATTTCGTCCGGTCCCGGCGTCATCTCCCGGCCAGCCACGGAGGAACAGATGGAACACCAACCGACACGCCTCGACCCGCGGGAGGAACACCACCGGATCCCCGGTCCTCACGCGGGACTTAGCCTGTTTATCCGCCGGTTGGCGCCACTGACGGGGCACGGACGGGCGGTGCTGTATGTGCATGGAGCGACGTTCCCGTCCGCGCTCTCGGTCGCGCACCGCTTCGAAAACGGATCCTGGCGCGATGCGCTGGTCAGAGCCGGCTTTGACGTCTGGGCGCTCGATTTCCAGGGTTTCGGTGAATCGGACCGTTATAGCGAAATGAGCGAGCCGGCGGATGACGCGGGGCCGCTGCTGTTTGCGGCAGACGCGGCAGAGCAGCTCGAGGCGGCGGTCCGCTACATCGCCGACCGCACCGGCGCCGCGCGGGTCAATCTGGTCGCCCATTCCTGGGGCACCGCGGTGGCCGGTCTTCTGGCGGGACGGCGTCCCGAGATTGTGGATCGTCTGGTGCTGTTCGGGCCGATCAGCCGGCGCGACCCGCCGCGCTATCTGCCGCGGCCGGATGGTCCGGCCTGGCGGCCCGTCTCGGTCGATGCGCAACGGGCCCGCTTCGTCGAGGACGTGCCGCCCGGCGAGCATCCGGTATTGTCACGCGCGGCGTTCGACGACTGGGCCGAACGGTACCTCGACGCGGACCCGGACAGCCGCAGGCGCGATCCGCCGGCGGTGAACGTTCCAGCGGGTCCCTTTGTGGAAATTCTCCGTAGCTGGCATGGGGAGTTGCCTTACGATCCCGGATTGGTCCGGGCACCGGTCTGCCTGATTCGCGGCGAATGGGACGGGTTGGCGACGGACAGCGACGCGCGCTGGCTGTTCGACGCTTTCGGTGGTGCATCCGAGAAGCGTGACGTGAAAATCGGCCGCGGCACGCATTTGTTGCACCTGGAGGTGAACCGCGCCGCCTTGTGGCGGGAGTTGATCGCGTTCCTCGACGTCGCGCCGGCCGCCTGAACCCGAACCAGCAGGAGGTTTCATGTTCGCAGTGATTTTCGAAGTCCACCCCGCCGACGGCAAGCGGGATGCGTATCTTGCCCAGGCCGCTGAGCTGAAACCGGTGATCGAGACGATGGACGGTTTCATCGACAACGAGCGCTTCGAAAGCCGCGGCCGGACCGGTTGGGTGCTGTCGCTTTCGACCTGGCGAGACGAGAAATCAGTGATCCGCTGGCGCACGCAAGTGAAACATCACCTCACGCAGAAGAACGCCCGGTCCGGGATCTTCTCCGACTACCATCTGCGGGTTGGCGAAATCACCGCCGACAGCCATCCGCCGGTGCCGCTGCGCGAGGAGCGGTTCGACACGACGGAGACCGGCGCATCGAAATTCTGCACGATCGCCGAGGTCACACCGCAAGATCAGCACGCGTTGCCTCGGCACGACGAAGCGCTGTTCCGGATGATCGGGCTGGATCGCGCTGCGCCAAGCCTCAACGAGGTCTCGGTCTACGATTCCATTTACAATCCCGGAAAAGTTCTGGTCCTCGGCGGCTGGATGGAACCGGATGCGGCTGCCTTGATTAGCCGTGGCGCTATCGCCGGCGTTCCGGCCGTCCGTCACCGCGGCGTGCGGATCATCCGCGACTACGGCATGTTCGACCGGCGTGAGACGCCGCAATACTACCCGGACGTCCGGCCGGTCCGATGAGCGCGGTTATGCCCGACGCGCTTCTCGCCGGACCGGCTTCGGCTTCCTGCCGGTTCAGCTTGACGCCTCGATCGTCAATCCCGGGCTGCCGGCAGCGTTGGCCCCGCTCCCGAACCTGCCCTCGGCGGCTTCCTGGTTGGCCTGTTCGGCTGGCGGGCAATCCTCTTTACCCACCTGCCGACCTGCGGCACCGGGATCTGGCCAACCCTCCGTCGGGCTTCCGCCGTGGCTGGCACCGGCAGCCAGTTCGATTGGGCTGGCCAGATGGTCGCACTGCTCGTATCGCTCAACTTGATAGGCGCGACGATCGACGCGGGTGAGCTTGGCTGGGGTTCCTGCATGGTTATCGGCGCGCTGTTTACCGGTGGAGCGGCGTTGAGCGGTTTCGTGGTCGGGCAAGCCCACGCGGGTCGGCACCGCCGGGCGTCGAGAGCGGGTGGTGCCTCCCGTCCGGCTTGGAAGTTTGGGTGGCATGGCTCAAAGTCTCGCCGCGCAGGTCGAGGGTGCTGATGCCTCGCACAATCAGCGTTGGCCTGATATCCGATACGCATGGGCTGCTCCGGCCTGAGGCGCTCTACCGCCTGACCGGATGCGATTTCATCATTCATGCCGGGGATATCGGTGATCCGCAGATCCTGGCCGAACTGGGCCGGCTGGCGCCGGTGACCGCGGTCCGTGGGAATATCGACACCGCCGTCTGGGCTCGGTCGATTCCGGAAACGACGGAGCTTGAGGTGGGCGGGGGCAGGCGCCTGTATGTGCTCCACAATATCGCGGATCTCGGGGTCGATCCTGCCGCGGCGGGATTTCACGCAGTCGTCTATGGGCACTCGCACAAGCCGGGATTTCGACAGAAGGACGGTGTGCTTTACGTGAATCCGGGAAGCGCTGGTCCGCGCAGGTTCTCGCTGCCGATCTCGGTTGGCCGTCTTTTGGTTGATGGCGCGACAACGACCGTCGACCTGATGGAGATCGAGCCCAGATCGCCGTAGGTTGTCTGGGGCGAGCGTTTATGGGATTTTGGTAAGATAGTCGACTGGCGTGTAGCCGCCCGATCTGGTCATCGCACGCTGAGGGAATGGCACCGTCCGGTGTCGGGCCCGGAACCGCGCGTCGTGGATGGCCGCCGCAAGGGCGGCCATGACGGTGATAGGGCGCTGATCCCGGTCAGACGGATCGGTTACTGGACGGATGGATTGCCGATTGGGTTGGATCGGCCGCTTGACCGGTCGGGGCTCCAACCTCAGGCCCCTCCTCGGGTTTAGTCGTGGCCCGCGGCGAGGTGCCGGAATTCGGCATTCAGCGCTTCTTTGCCAGGGTCGGCGAGCCAGACCGCGGGCAAATCGACCGCTGCGGCCAACTGGCTTTTGTAGGTGTCGCGGGGGATCTCCTCGGCGCCGAACTGTGACAGGTGGGCGGTCACGAACTGGGTATCCAGCAGCCGGAACCCGCCCAGCCGCAGCCGCGCGACAAGATGCACCAGGGCGACCTTCGAGGCATCGCGGGCGAAGCTGAACATGCTTTCGCCGAAGAAAGCGCCACCGAGGGCGACGCCGTAGAGGCCGCCGACCAGCATGCCCTGCCGCCACGTCTCCACCGAGTGGGCGTATCCCATGCGGAAGAGTTCGGAAAACAGCCGCTCGATCTGCGGGTTGATCCAGGTGTCGGCGCGATCCGGCAGAGGCGTGGCGCATCCGGCGATCGTGCCGGCGAAGTTGCGGTCGACCGTGACCTCGTAGCCGTCCGACAGCACGGTGCGCAGCAGGCGGCGCGACAGGTGGAAGCGGTCCAGCGGGAGGACCCCGCGTTTGACGGGGTCGAGCCAGAACAGCTTGTCGCCAGCCCGCCCCTCCGCCATCGGGAACAGACCGTGGCGGTAGGCGCGCAGCACAAGGTCCGCCGTGACTTCCACCGACCGTCGGGACATGCTGTCATGATGCGGCCGGGGACGGCGGATTGGAAGGGGTGGCGTGCGATGCTGACGATCAAGCAACTTGACCACGTGGTGCTGCGCGTATCGGACCTGCGGGCGATGAAACGCTTCTACATCGACGTGCTGGGCTGCACGATGGACCGCGAGCGGGAAGACCTGGGCCTGTATCAGCTGCGCGCGGGCTCGGCGCTGATCGATCTTGTTCCGGTTGATGGCCCGCTGGGCGTGAAAGGCGGCGCGGCACCGGGGACGGAGGGCCGCAACATGGACCATTTCTGCCTGACGGTTGAACCGTTCGACGCGGACGCGATCATCGCCCACTTGCGCGCGCATGGCGCCGATCCGGCGCCGGTTGCCTCCCGCTACGGTGCCCAGGGTCAGGGTCCGTCGATCTATGTGCCGGACCCGGAGGGCAACGTCGTCGAGTTGAAGGGCCCGCCCGACCTGTAGGCGGCCTCTTCGTTCCCCTATGGATGGGTCTCCGCGGCCAGCGCGCCGCCAACCGCTGATGCGCCGGGCAGTGGCGTCAGGGGGGCGGCCGGCGGGGCTGTGGCGGCGGATGGCGAGGCAGCGGCCGGCGGCTGAGCAGCGCCAGATGCGGCCGGGGATGGGGCGGGCGTTGACGGCGTGGCCGGGGATGGCGCAGCCGAGGGAGGTTGCGGCGGGGCGGCAGCGGTTTGCGACGCTGCGCCGGCCGGCGGAGAGGTCCCGGAAGGCGCAGATGTGCCGGCCGGCGGCGGCAGCGGCGTCGCCGTGATCGGCGCTGCCGGCTGATCGAGTTTCACCGCTCCGCCGGCCGCCGGGCCAGGCGGCGCATTGCCCGCCGCAGCCGGCTTGTCCGTCTTTGCCAACACATCGGCCGGCACGGTGTAATCCTGCACGATGCGTGCCTGGTTGCCGGTGATGACCAGCACATGCGTCCCGATGGTCAGCGGCATTTTGTCCTTCTGCGTAACGCTGACCAGGTCGCCGTTCGGCTTGCGTACGATATACTCGAACGCCGCGGTATCGGCCGAGGCGTGCTCCACCGCTGATCCGGCCAAACCGCCCACCAGCGCGCCGCCCAGCGAGGTGAACGCGCTGACCGGCCCGGCGCCGGCCTGAGCGCCGGCGATCCCGCCCGCCGCCGCGCCCGTCACCGTGCCCACGGTCCCGGCGGCGCTGACGCCGACATTTCGAACGCCGACGATCACCCCCTGCTCGACCTTATTCGCCTGCTGCACCGCGTTGCTCGCATAGGTGTCGGGCGAGTAGTTCGGTCCGCATCCGTTCAATATTGCCAGCAGCAGGCCGCAGGCCGGGAAACGTCCCAGGGAAAGCCAGGTCAATGTTTGTTCACTCCGCCGTGTATCGCGGTTTGGTAGCCGAAACAGCGGGGCGATGTCACGGAAAGCGGAGATATCGACGTCCGGCCGTGGGCGGCGCTACGATGGCCGCATGACCCAGACCCCTCCCAAAACAGGCCTCGCCCGCAACACCGCGAATTATGGCGATAAGGATTTCGCGCTGTATCTGCGCCGGTCGTTCGCCAAGTCCATGGGCTACTCCCAGGCGATGCTCGACCGCCCGGTCGTCGGCATTGTCGACACCGGGTCGGCCTACAACAACTGCCACCGCACGGTTCCCGAACTGATCGAGGCGGTGAAGCGCGGCGTGCTTGCCGCGGGCGGGCTGCCCCTGCCCTTCCCCACGGTCTCGTTGTGCGAGCCGTCGCTGTTCCCGACGTCGATGCACTACCGGAATCTCGCCGCGATCGATACCGAGGCGATGCTGACGGCACAGCCAATGGATGCGGCGGTGCTGGTCGGGGGCTGCGACAAGACGGTCCCGGCGCAACTGATGGGCGCGGTGTCTGCCGACATTCCGGCGGTGCAGCTTGTCACCGGCCCAATGCTGGCGACGCCGTTCCAGGGCGAGCGCCTGTCGGCCTGCACCGATTGCCGCCGCTACTGGGCGCAGTATCGCGCGGGCAATGTGACCGGGGAACGCATCGCGGAGATCGAGGGCCGGCTGGCAACCACGGCCGGCACCTGCGGCGTGATGGGCACTGCCTCCACGATGGCCTGTCTGGCCGAGGCGCTGGGCATGGTCCCGCTGGGCCACGGCAGCATTCCGGCGGTTCACGCCGACCGCTTGCGGGCCGCCGAGGAAGCCGGTGCGCTGGCTGTCCGGCTGATCGGGGACCCGATCAAGCCGACGCAGATCATCACCGAACAGTCCATCGAGAACGCGCTGCGGGTGCTGCTGGCGCTGGGCGGGTCGACCAATGCGCTGATCCACCTGACGGCGATCGCCGGGCGGCGCGGGGTGAAGATCGACCTGCACAAGCTGAACGCGCTGTCCGACAGCACGCCCGTCCTGGTGGACCTTAAGCCGACCGGCGAAGGCTACATGGAGGATTTCCACGCCGCCGGCGGCATGCCCGCCTTGCTGTGGGAGCTGCGCGAGCTGCTGCACCTCGACCCGATCGACGTCACCGGCGTGCCGCTGGGCGAGCGGTTGAGCGAACCGCCCTTCGTGGACCGCCGCTACATCAAGCCTCGGACCGACCCGGTTTCTCCGGTCGGCGGCATCGTGTCGCTGTTCGGTTCGCTGGCGCCGCGGGGCGCGATCCTGAAGCGCAGCGCGGCGACCCCGTCGCTGTTCGAGAAGGAAGCCCGGGTGATGGTGTTCGACGGGCTGGAGGACCTGGCCAACCGCATCGACGATCCGGACCTGGATGTGACGGCCGACGACATCCTGGTGCTGAAGAACGCCGGGTCCCTGACCCCCGCCGGCATGCCCGAGGCCGGCTATCTGCCGATCCCGTCCAAACTGGCCCGCGCCGGCGTCAAGGACATGGTGCGCATGAGCGATTGCCGGATGTCCGGCACGGCTTTCGGCACCATCGTGCTGCACATCACGCCCGAGGCGGCCGCCGGTGGCCCCTTGGGCCTGATCGAGACCGGCGACCGCGTGCGACTGTCGATCAAGAATCGCAGTCGCTGGACCTGCTGGTGGCCCCGGCCGAACTGGAGCGCCGCCGAGCGGCATGGTCACCGCCGGTAAAGCCGGTCAGGGGCTGGGACCGGCTGATCGCCGATCAGGTGCTGCAGGCCGATGAGGGCTGCGATCTGGCGGTGCTGCGCGCCGGCGGCTGATGTGCTAAGCTAAGCGCCATGAGCATCGCCCTGCGCAAACCGATGACCCTGCAAGAGTTCCTCGACTGGGAGGAACAGCAGGAACTGAAATGGGAATTCGACGGTTTCGGGCCGGTCGCGATGACCGGGGGCACGTCAGACCATTCCGCGATCCAGATCAATCTTTATGCATCGTTGCGGAATCGCCTGCGGGGCAAGCCTTGCCGAGCCTATACAAGCGACCTGAAGATATCGGCTGGAGGCTCGATTCGCTACCCGGATGCCTTCGTGGTATGTTCGCCTATTCCACGCGGGGCGTTGGTCGTAACCGACCCCGTCGTCGTCTTCGAGGTCCTCAGCCCCAGCACGGCCGCCATCGATATCGGGATCAAGAACGAGGAATACCGCGACACCCCTTCAATCCAGCGCTACATCATGCTCAGCCAGGACCACCAGCACGCAACCGTATTCGCTCGGATCGACAACGACTGGGTCGGCCACATCATGTCCGACGGCGCGGTTCTCTCCATGCCGGAGATCGGCATCGAAATGCCTCTGGCCGAGATCTACGAAGACATCACGTTCGGCGACGGGGCCGCGGCCGGCTGATCACCGGTTGAATTGTTCTTCTTGAGGAACATCCGCGTCGGGCGGGAGATAGAGCGCGGCGCAGTCGTCCCGCATTAACCCACCCTCCAGCGAGAGATCCTTCCGGAACGCGTCGCGAATGAAATCGACCGTGTCGAGATGGCGGTCCTCGAAATACTCCGCGTGAACATCATCCCGCCCGGCGCCAAAAACGATCCGTCCGATCTTTGCCCAGATCGAGGCCATCGTGCACATGCCGCAGGGCTGCAGCGTCGTGTAAAGCACGGCGTCCCGCAGTTCGTCGGTATCCCAGCCGCTCGCCGGCACGGCGCATCGATACGATTTCGGCATGAGCAGTGGCGTCGTGGCGCAAGTCGACTTCGTTGCAGCCCTCCCCGATCACCTTGCCGTCAAGCACGATGACGCATCCGATCGGATTCTTGCCCGGCGCGAGATCGCCTTTTCGAGCCAGCTCGATCGCCCGTTGCATCCACTGCCTGTCTTCGTCCGTCCACGCCATGACCGCACCTCCGGCACTGCATCAGGGCCGGGCCGCGCGATCTTCAACCTCGCCAACCGTGACGTGAACCGCCGCAGGGTATAGCCTGCCGGCAAACAGGCGGGAGGCAGCGATGGAGATCAGTCCCCTAACCGACCACACTGGCGCGGAGGCGACCGGCATCGACCTGACGCGTCGATTGGCCCAGGACGTCAAGGACCGGCTGAACCAAGCCTTCACGCGCCACAGCGTGCTGGTGATCCGGGACCAGTCCTTGTCGCCGCAACAGATGCTTGAAGCCGTGCAGATCTTTGGTCCGGTTTTCCAGCAGCACAACACGCGGTTCGCGCTGCCGGACTGTCCGGAGATCCATTACATCTCCAACCAGGATCGCTATCCCGACGGGCGCCGCTACATCCCCGGCGAGGGCTGGCACACCGACCACTCGAACGACACGCGCCCACCCAAGGCCACGGTCCTGCATGCCGTCACATTGCCGGACCAGGGCGGCGACACGCAGTTCGCGAACATGGCGGCCGCCTACGATGCGCTGCCGAGTGAGACGCAGGACCGCATCGGCAACCTGATGGCGATCCATGTCTATCAGAGCAGCCACAGCTCCCGCCAGCTCATGGGCCTGTCCGAGGCGAACAAGGAGCGCGTGCCGAATGCGGTCCTGCATCCCGTCGTCCGCACCCACCCGGACACCGGCCGGAAATCCATCTTCATCAACCCCATCCGCATCGAAGGACTCGTTGGCCTTGACCATAAGGAGGCGCTGCCGCTGCTGGACGATCTGCTGGCGTTCGCCACGCAGCCACGGTTCCAGTATCGCCATCAGTGGCGCCGCGGCGATCTGGTCCTCTGGGACGACCGCTGCCTGTTGCACAAAGCCAATGGCGACTACGACATGGCGCAGACCCGATACCTGTATCGCGTGATGTTGCGTGGCGACGTGCCGCGGTGACGCGGCACCTGATCACGCGCGGCAGCACAGCACCTGAGCCCCCGCGTTGGCGTGGCTTGGAATACAAGACTTGCCGGCGGGCTTTGCCTACAGCCGAACCACGCCCTGCGGCGGCAGCGCGCGCAGCAGATCCGCCGCGGTCTGGCCAAGGATCGGGTGAACCCAGCCGGGGGCGATATCGGCCAGCGGCGCCAGCACGAACGCGCGTTGATGCATGCGCGGGTGCGGCAAGACCGGGTCTGGACTCGTTTGGATCGTGTCACCAATGGCGATGAGATCGAGGTCAAGAACCCTGGCGGCGTTCGGCTCGCTGCGTGTGCGTCCGCACGTCGTCTCGATCGACATGAGGCGTGCGAGCAACAACTGACTGTCCAGTGACATACCCGGGTCAACCTGCAGCGCAACGACGGCGTTGACGTATTCGGGTTGATCGGAAGGAGGGATGGGAACTGTTTTGTACCAATAGGAGACGCGGGAGATTTTCAGGTCAGGCAGACGATCTAACAGCCCCAGGGCCCAAAGGCAGGTCTGCATGGGACTGCGGCCGTCCAGACCAGGCAGATTTGCCCCCACTCCGATATATGCCATGGTATCCATGATGCTAATGTTACCGTTTCGGCTTTCACAAAATTGTTCCATGGTTATATTAGTCCAGCCCGGAGGCAATACGTTTAGCCGGACCCCCGATCATGCGAGCAGATTTCGATCCCATTCACGACTATAGCAAGGTTACGACGATGCCTTTTCTCCCGAACGAACGGGTCGCCTTATTTATTGACGGCGCCAATTTGTACTCCGCGTCCCGCAATCTCGGGTTCGACGTGGATTATCGCAACCTACTGGAGTATTTCAAGAAGAAAACTCGCGTTCTACGTGCGTACTACTACTCGGCGGTTCTCGAAACGGAGGAGTATTCGCCGCTGAAGCCGCTGACTGATTGGCTGGCCTATAACGGCTATGCCCTGGTCACCAAGCCGGCCAAGGAATTCACCGATGCGACCGGGCGCCGGCGCGTAAAGGGCAACATGGATATCGAGATCGCGGTCGATATGCTGGAACTCGCCGACAAGGTTGATCACGTGGTCTTGTTCAGCGGCGACTCGGATTTTCGCAGGCTGGTAGAGGCTGTGCAGCGCAAGGGCGTTCGCGTGTCCGTTGTATCATCCGTAAGGACAAGCCCGCCAATGGTGGCCGACGAACTGCGCCGGCAGGCCGATAACTTCCTGGAACTGGCGGAGATCGCGCCGGACTTCACGCGACGTCAGACGGAACCTCGCACACGCGGCGGGCCGATGCGCACCACACCGGCCGAACCCTATGCCGATCCACACGACGTCGCGTGACGGCCGCGCCATCGGCCCTGCCGAACCGGGACTGCCCGTTGTGCGATCGTCTGGTCGCGTATCGCATCAGCAACCAGACGGCCAACCCGTCCTGGCATAACGGCGCGGTTCCCAGTTTCGGTCCCGCTGATGCGCGCCTGCTGGTTGTTGGCCTTGCGCCGGGGGTCAGAGGCGCGAACCGCACCGGGCGGCCGTTCACCGGCGATTTCGCGGGAGTGCTGCTCTATCAAACGCTGCTGAAATTTGGTCTGGCACAGGGTGTTTATGGCGCCGATCCGGCAGATGGCCTGTCGCTATGCGATACGCGCGTGACCAATGCGGTCCGCTGCGTTCCGCCCGCCAACTTGCCGACGCCGGCCGAGATCACCGCGTGCAACCCGTTCCTGTCCGCTGAGATGGCAGCGATGACGCGGCTTCGAGCCGTGCTCGCGCTGGGCGGAGTGGCCCATAAGGCGGTGCTGCGAGCCAAGGGCCTTAGGGCCAGCCACGTCCCGTTTCAGCACGGCGCGCTCCACACCCTGCCCTGCGGGCTTGTTCTCGCCGACAGCTACCACG
The DNA here is from genome assembly GCA_963819005.1 of uncultured Pseudomonadota bacterium. Taxonomy (GTDB): domain Bacteria; phylum Pseudomonadota; class Alphaproteobacteria; order Acetobacterales; family Acetobacteraceae; genus Rhodopila. The sequence goes on along the minus strand of CAWFUL010000012.1, from coordinate 104,803 downwards.
TCTCCCGCCTCAACACGAACACCGGCCGTCTGACCCCGGCCATGTTCGAGGCCGTCGTCGAGGCCCTACACGCGCGGCTGGCCTGAGGAGCCGACACGAGGTGGTGACGGGATGGCGGCGGTGTTTCCCGTTGCCGGCTGGTTCAGTCAACGCAATGATTCGCGCATGGTCCCTCAACCCGGAGGCATCGCGTGCGACTGACCGTGTTTGCCGGCATCGCTGTCCGAACTCTGGTGTATCTTGCCCAGCATCCTGGCCGCTTCGTGCCGTTAGCCGAGATCGCAACGGCAGGGGGAATGTCCCGCAACCACCTTATGAAGGTTGTGCAACAGCTTGCCGCGACCGGCATCGCCGAGACCTTGCGCGGCCCGCGAGGCGGCGTCCGCCTCGCCCGCCGAGCCAGCGACGTCCGCCTCGGCGCGGTGATCAGGGCGGTTGAATTGTTGCCGTCGCAAGGCGGCGGGACGGGTTGGGATGTTGCGGTGGCGGAGGCGACCGAGGCGTTCATTGCCTCCCTGGACAGGCACAGCGTCGCCGACCTGGCGGTGGTTGCGTCGTCAGACGCTGCTGGTGATCGCAGCGTCGATCGCGCGTGACAGGGCAGGACCGCCTGGCTCATCGTCGGAGCCGAACGTGCCGGCGATCATGCCGTCACGCCCGATCAGCACCTTGTTGAAGTTCCATTGCGGCTGCCACGACCGCTTCACATTGACCCAGGCGTAGAACGGAGCGGCCTGGGGACCGCGCACGTGCGACAGCGCCGTCATCGGGAAATCGATGCCGAAGGTCGTATCGCAGAACGTCTTGACCGTCTTGTTGTCCGCCGACTCCTGGTTGAAGTCCTGGCTCGGCACCCCAATCACGGTCAGGCCTGACGCCGACTTCGCCACGTGCAGCTTCTGCAGCCCCTCGGTACTGGTAGGTGTAGCCGCAGAAACTGGCTGTGTTGGTCACCAGAAGCACCCGGCCCTTGAGGCTGGCAAAGTCGAGCGTGCCACCCTCGATCGCCGGGAAGCTGAAGTCCCAGGCGCGCTTGTCCGCATCCGCCGCCATCGCTGCTGTTCCTCCCAGGAGCGCCCATGCGGGCGTTGCCAGTATCGTCCGTCGCGTCAGGTTCACGAATAACGCTCCTCTGTCCAGGGATCGCCGTTGTTGTGGTAGCCGCGGGTTTCCCAGAAGCCCTTGTGGTCGCTGATGGTGAACTGGATCCGCCGGAGCCATTTCGCTGATTTCCAAAGATAAAGCCTCGGCACCACCATGCGCACCGGCCCGCCATGCTCGCGGCTGATCGGCTTGCCCTCCCACTCGTGCACCAGGAAAACATCCGGCTGATCGAATTGATCCAGGCGGATGTTGGTCGTGTAGCCGTCCCAGGCGTGGAAGATGACGTGGCCGACTTCAGACCGAGGTTGGACGATCTTCAGAAGGTCCCGCGCTGCGACGCCCTTCCAGTGGTTGTCGTAGCGGGACCACTGGGTGACGCAGTGCATGTCGGAGACGCCCTGCGACATCGGCAGGGCCATGAACTCATCCAGCCGCAGGCTCAGGCGGTTTTCCACCGCGCCGTCGACATCCAGCCGGAATTTCTGTTCGGTGACGTTCGGTTCGGCGCCGAGATCGAGCACCGGCCAGTCCTTCACCAGCCGCTGGCCGGGTGGCAGGCGGTCGCGTTCCGGGTCCGCGGTTGTGCCGGTCAGCAGGCGGCCTTGCCGAGCCCAGTCCTGCTTGCGGTTGATAAGCTTGTCCCGGATTGCGCCGGTGATTGGGATGTCGTCGTCTGCCATGCCGCCTCGCGTTGCTGCGCCCGCGAATAGACTGGCGGTTCCGCGCGACGTTACAAGGGCAGCACGCGCCCCAGGATGCGACGAAAGCCGATCGGCGGCTGGGGCGGTGATGGCGGATCGGGCGGCCGGATGGGCTGCGGCGGGGTCCACATTGCCTGACCCGCCAGGGTCCAGTGCGTTCCGCCTTGCTGGCTGAGGCATACTGCGTTGTGGCACCGCCGGCAGAGCAGGTCGCCGGCGGAGGGCGTCATTGCCTGGAGGCGGATCGCGGCTGCGGCAGGGCCGGCATGGATCGCCTCGTAACTTTCACGAAACAGGTTGCCGAGCACGTGGGCACGTCCGTAGTCCATGCAGCACAGCAGGACGTCGCCGTTCGGCAGCAATGTGTTGTGGTCGAAGAACGGCGTGGAGGCGCAGAGCACGGCCTGGTCGTGCCGAGCGGCGGCGATCAGTGCGCCGGGGCGGAAGGAGTCACGGTCCAGGTTCTCGGCGCGCGAGATGCCGACGAAGGGCGGCAACGGTTCGGGCAGGAGACCCTGTAGCGGCGCCGCGACCCTGCCATCCGCGCTCATGGTCATGAACGCGAGGCCCGGCCGGTCCGCGGACTGGCTGAATGACAGGAAGCGCCGCAGCGTCTCCCGGTAGGTGGCGGAGGGCTTCCAACCGGTCATCTGCCCATCGCGATCCGGCAGGTGGATCACCCAGGGCGTTTCGGGTGAGATACGGTCGCCGAAGCGGTCGATCAGCTGCGCGGCGTCATCCGGCCGCATGCCCTGCAGCGTGGTATAGATCGCCACCTTCCGGCCCCGGTTGAACGCATGCACGGCCATGTTGGTGGCCTGCGGATTGAGCCAGGGCTCCGACATGCCGGAGAAATCGATCCGTACGTGGGGCGGGAGCTTTTCGACCACGCGAATGAAGTCGGCGAGGAGAAGGTCGCGCGGCTGGTTCTTCGGATACGATTTCACCAGGCGATCCTGAGGACAGAACCGGCAGGCCAGCGCGCACCCGAGGCGGGTGGTGATCTCCAGGGTCGGCACCTGGGGAGCATCGCGTAGAAAGGTTGATGAAGTGTTAACCGATCCGGCTTGGTATGGGCGGGATTTGGGTCAGTCGCGGATTGACCGGGGGACGCTGCCGGACCAAAAATGCAGGCATGATCCTGCTTATCGACAACTACGACAGCTTCACCTTCAACCTCTATCATTACCTGGGGGAGGCCGCGGCCAGCCTGGGGGCGTTTCAGTGCGAGGTCTGGCGCAACGACAAGCTCACGGTCGAGCAGGCGATGGCGATGCAGCCGGAGGCGATCGTCCTGTCGCCCGGCCCCTGCACGCCGAACGAGGCCGGAATTTGCCTCGATCTGATCACCGCGGCGGCCGGCAGGATTCCGGTCTTCGGGGTCTGCCTGGGGCATCAGGCGATCGGTCAGGCGTTCGGCGGTGTCGTCGCGCGGGCGCCGGTGCCGATGCATGGCAAGGTCAGCACCATCAGCCACACCGGGACCGATATCCTGGCCACCCTGCCCTCGCCGTTTCGCGCCACGCGCTACCACAGTTTGATCGTCGAGCGGGACTCGCTGCCGGATGTGCTGGTGCCGACGGCCTGGACGGACGACGGCCTGATCATGGCGATGCGTCACCGCACGTTGCCGATCTGGGGCGTCCAGTTCCATCCGGAAAGCATCGCCAGCGAACACGGTCACACCATCCTGGCCAATGTCCTTGCGCTCGCGCGGGGCACCAATTCGCCGGCACGGGCGGCGTAGGGACAAGCCAAAGCTATTGCGGCCGGTCCGATCCGCGGCCGTTACGGCTGACGCGACCTTCATGTCGCCGTTGACCGGCGAGGCGGCGCGGGGCAAGGATGCGGCCCATGATCGACCGGCCCGGCAATAGCTTCACGTTCAACCACTTGTCCCGCACCCTCGGCAGCGTGACTCAGAGCCGCCAAGCCCATCACATCGCATACGCCGGCTGATCGTGTCCTCTGACCTTAAACCCGTGATCGCTCGCCTGGCCGCGGGCGAAACGCTGACCGACACGCAGGCCGAGGCAGCCTTTGACATCATCATGTCCGGCCAGGCCACGCCCGCGCAGATCGGCGCCCTGCTGATGGCGATGCGCCTGCGGGGCGAGACGGTGGCGGAGATCACCGGCGCGGTCCGGGCGATGCGCAACAAGATGACCCCGGTTGCCGCCCCGGATGGCGCCATCGATGTCTGCGGCACCGGCGGCGATGGCGCCGGCACATTGAATGTCTCGACGGCCGTCACCTTTGTCGTGGCGGGCTGCGGCGTGAAGGTCGCCAAGCATGGAAACCGGGCGCTGTCGTCGCGGACGGGCGGGGCGGATGTGCTGGCGGAGCTGGGCGTAAATCTGGACGTGCCGGTGGAGCGGCTATCGTCGATTCTGGAGGAGGCCGGCTGCGTCTTCCTGTTCGCGCCGCGCCATCATCCGTCGATGCGCCACGCCGCCGGGCCGCGCGTGGAGCTGGCGACAAGAACGATCTTCAACCTGCTGGGACCGCTGGCGAATCCCGCCAGGGTCCGGCGGCAACTGACCGGCGTGTTCTCACCGGACTGGACCCGTCCGATGGCCGAGACCCTCGCCGCGCTGGGCCATCAGTCCGCCTGGCTGGTGCACGGCATGGGACTGGACGAACTGACGGTCGCCGGCCCCAACCACGTGACCGCCCTGCGCGACGGCACGATCTCCAGCTTCACGGTGGACGCGGAGCAGGCGGGACTGACGCCCGCGCCGGTCGAGGCGATCAAGGGCGGCGAGGCCGCGTTCAACGCCGCCGTGCTGACCGCGTTGCTGGAAGGCCGGCATGGCCATCAGGCCTACCGCGACACGGTGCTGCTGAATGCCGCCGCCGCGCTGATCGTGGCAGAGATCACAAGCGACTTGCGCGAAGGTGTTACGCTCGCTGATCGCGCTCTTGCATCCGGGGCGGCACTCGCGGCGTTGGAAACTCTACGGCGCGTAAGCGCGGCGTAAACCCAGGGAAAGGCATATGCCAAACGATTCCGAACTCAATGCCGGATATCCTCACCCAGATCTGTGCCGAAAAGCGGGCCGAGGTCGCGGTTGCCAAGGCAGCCCGCGGAATCGAAGCGCTTCGGCATGACATCAACCGCAAGGTCAACGCCCCGCGGGGGTTTGGCTTTGCGCTGAAGGCCGCGGCGAGTAGCGGGCGCTATGGGCTGATCGCGGAGATCAAGAAGGCATCGCCGTCCGGCGGGCTGATCCGCCCTGACTTCGATCCCGCCGCGTTGGCGAAGGCGTACGAGGCGGGCGGTGCGACCTGTCTGTCCGTCCTGACCGATCGCCAGCACTTCCGGGGCGAACCCGCGCACCTCAAGGCTGCTCGGGCGGCCGTGTCGCTGCCGATCCTGCGCAAGGACTTCATGATCGACCCTTGGCAGGTCTACGAGAGCCGCCTGATGGGCGCGGACTGCATCCTGCTGATCATGGCGGCGCTGTCCGATGCCCAGGCGCGGGAACTGGAACAGGTGGCGATGAGCCTGGACCTGGATGTGCTGGTCGAGGTTCACAATCGGGATGAACTGGATCGCGCGCTGCTGCTGGAAACATCGCTGATCGGAATAAATAACCGCAATCTCAAAACCTTGGTGACGGATCTTGCGGTGACGGAGGAGCTGGCGCCGCATGTTCCGCCGGACCGTTTCCTGATTTCCGAAAGCGGGATACGCCACCCTGAGGATCTGCGGCGCCTGTCCGCGGTTGGGCCTAGCTGCTACCTGGTTGGTGAGAGCCTGATGCGGCAGCAGGACGTTGCCGCCGCGACCCGCGCGCTGCTGGGCGATGCTTGTCCGGCGCCATGAGCGGCGGACAATTCACGCACTTCGATAAGTCCGGCAACGCCGCGATGGTGGACGTGTCCGACAAGCCGGTCACCGCTCGGACGGCGACGGCGCGGGTGTCCGTGCTTATGGCGGCGGAGACGCTGGCGATGATCCAGGGCGGCACCGCCAAGAAGGGCGATGTGCTTGGCGTGGCGCGGTTGGCGGGCATCATGGCGGCGAAAAAGACCGCCGATCTGATCCCGCTGTGCCACCCGCTGCCGATCACCTCGGTGACTGTCGATCTGGAGCCGGATCCCGTGGGGAACGCGGTGACGATCGCGGCTACGGTTCGCACGACCGGCCAGACCGGGGTCGAGATGGAGGCGTTGACAGCTGCCAGCGTTGCCGCGCTGACGGTTTACGACATGTGCAAGGCGGTGGATCGCGGGATGCGGATTGACGGTCTGCGCGTGACGCACAAGGCGGGCGGCAAGTCGGGCGAGTTCGCGCAGGGGTAAGATGGTCGTAATCAGCTGGTCTTGATCTAACGCAGCCCCAACACCGTCGTCGTATGCCTAGCGATCATCCGTTCCTCGTCCGTCGGAATGACCCAGGCTGAGACGGGGGATCCGTCGGGGCTGATGCGGCCCGTCCCGGCCTTGTTCAGTGCCTCGTCCAGGGCGACGCCCAGCCACGCACACCCTTGCGCCACCTCGGCGCGGGTATCGGGGTCGTTCTCGCCGATCCCGGCGGTGAACACGATCCCGTCGATCCCGCCCATCGCGGCGGCCATGGAGCCGACCTCCCGCACGATCCTGTGGATGAACAGCGCGATCGCCTCCCCCGCCTCCGGCGCCGTGGAGGACCGCAGCGTCCGCATGTCCGAAGAGATCCCGGACACGCCCAGCAGCCCGGACTTCCGGTAGATAAGGTCCTCGATGGCGCGCGCGTCCATGCCCTCGGAGTCCATCAGATAGACCAGCACGCCCGGATCGAGCGATCCGGTCCGGGTGCCCATCATCAGCCCATCGACGGCGGTGAACCCCATCGTGCTGGCGATGCTCCGGCCGTTGTGGATTGCACACAGGCTCGCGCCGTTTCCCAGATGCCCGACGATGACGCGGCCATGGGCGATGCCGGGCGCGACTTCCGGAAGACGGGAGGCAATGAACTCGTACGACAGGCCGTGAAATCCGTAGCGGCGCACGCCCTCGTCATAATAGCGCCGGGGCAGCCCGAACGATTGCACCACCTTCGACTGGCCGCGATGGAACGCCGTATCGAAACAGGCCACCTGAGGCAGATGCGGCGCATGAGCGGCAATCGTACGGATCGGGGCGAGGTTATGCGGCTGATGCAGCGGCGCAAGCGGCACCAGCTTCTCCAGTTGTGCCAGGATATCCTCGGTCACCTGAACCGGCGCGGCGAAGTGCATCCCGCCGTGCACCACGCGATGGCCGAACGCCACCACCTTCTGCTCGCCTAGCAGGTCGCGGCCGGCCTTCAGGATCTCCCGCGTCGCGGCGTCATGATCGAAGCCCGCCGCCGGCCAGGTTCGCTCCATCACCGTCTTGCCGTCCACGTCGCGGACCTTCAGGGCCGGCGCGATACCGATCTTCTCGATCTGGCCGCGCCACCGCGACGGTCCTTCCTGCAGCCCGTGGATGGCGAACTTGATGCTGGACGAGCCAGCGTTGATGACCGCGATGGAGTCGCTCATGGGCACCTCAGGCGACGATGTTCGACCCACCGTCGACGTAGACCGTTCCCCCGGTCACCCGGCGCGCGAAGGGCGTGGCGAGATAGGCGCATGTGTAGCCAACGTCCATGATGTCGACCAGTTCGCCGACCGGGGACTTGGCCTCGGCCTCGTTCAGCAGAAGCTCGAAGTCCTTCAACCCCGACGCCGCGCGCGTCTTCAGCGGGCCGGGCGAGATCGCGTGCACGCGGATGCCTTGCGGTCCGAGTTCATAGGCCAGATATCGGCAGCAGGCTTCCAGGGCCGCCTTGACCGGCCCCATCACGTTGTAGTTCGGCACGACCCGGTTGGCGCCGTAATAGCTCATCGCGAACATCGTTCCGCCGTGCGTCATCAGCGGCGCGGCGAGTTTCGCCATGCGAACGAAGGAATGGCAGGAGATGTCCATCGCCATCGCGAAGCCCTCCGCTGAGCAGTTCAGTAACCCGCCCTGCAGGTCGTCCTTCGGCGCGAAGGCGATCGAGTGGACCAGAATATCCAGCCGCCCCCATTGCTTGCGGATCTGCTCGAACGTCGCCTCCAGCTGGCCGGGGATGTAGACATCCAGGGCGGCGGTGATCGAGGCGCCCAGTTCCTGCGCCAACGGTTCCACATGAGGGCGGGCGCGTTCGTTCAGCCAGGTGATCGCAAGGTCGGCGCCGGCGGTGGCGAATGCCTTTGCGCAGCCATAGGCGATGGAATCCTGGTTGGCGACGCCGATCACCAAGGCTTTCTGGCCGGCCAGAACCGGGCGAATCGTTTCAGTCATAATGAATCCTCAGACGATCGGGGTTGCGGCCGGGGCCCGGCGTGCTTGCGCAACCAGTGCGGCCACCGCGCATGACGCCAACCGCGTCAGCATCGAGTCCGCACGACTGGTCAGCATGATCGGCACGCGCGCGCCCAGCACGATCCCGGCGGCATCGGCACCCGCCAGAAACGACAGGCTTTTTGCCAGCATGTTCCCCGCTTCCAGGTCCGGAACCACCAGCACGTTGGCGCGTCCGGCCACCTTCGAGACGATGCCCTTGATCGCCGCCGCCTCCATGCTGATCGCGTTGTCCAGCGCCAGCGGGCCATCCAGCAGCGCGCCGGTGATCTGGCCGCGTTCGGCCATCTTGCACAGTGCCGCGGCCTCCACCGTCGAGGGAACCTTCGACGTCACCGTCTCCATCGCGCTGAGGATCGCGACCCGCACCTCGGGGAACTGCATGGCGTGAGCGAGGTCGATTGCGTTCTGGATAATGTCCACCTTGTCATCCAGGGTCGGGGAAATGTTGACCGCCGCGTCGGTGATGATCAGCGGATCGGGGTGGTTCGGCACGTCCATGATGAAGCAGTGGCTGATCCGCCGAGCGGTGCGGATGCCGTCGGTTTTCGAGACGACCGCGGCCATCAGTTCATCGGTGTGCAGGCTGCCCTTCATCAACGCCTCGGCATGGCCCAGCCGCACCTGCTCCACCGCCTTGGCCGCTGAGTTGTGGCTGTGTTCGGACCCGATGATCGGCAGGCCGCCGATGTCGATCTTCCCCTTGGCCGCGATGTCGCGAATCCGCGCCTCCGGCCCGACCAGGATTGGCGCGATCAGGCCGAGGTGCGCCGCTTCGACGGCACTTTCCAGGGAGATCTGATCGCACGGGTGGGCGATCACGGTCCGGGTCGGCTGCAGCTTCCCCGCGGCCTCCACCAGCCGCTCGTATTTGTCGTGACGCGGCGGGTGCGCGCGGTCATGGGCGATCGTGCGATCGTCGGGCATCGGTCAGTGCACCTTCCGTGGCGACGTCTTGGAGGAGGCGGCTTTCGGGGGCGGCGCCTTGGCTTCGGCTACTTTCGGCGGCGTCGCCTTCGGCGGCATCGTCTTGACCGAGGACGAGGCCTGCAGCGTCACCGCGGATGCCGCTTCGGGCTTCGCTGCGGACGCCGGTTCCAGCTTCGCCGGGGGCGCCGCTTCGGGAACCGGTGCCGCATGGGCAGACGCCGGCGGGATTGACTCGAGCAACCGGCCGGATCGTTTCGGGCGACAAGCCGAACAACACTTCGACCTCGGCAAGCCGCCGGGCGCTTTCGTCCGACAGCGACCCGCTCGCCGTCACCACCCGCTTCAGTTCAGCGAGCGTTTCCCGCCGCGCATTCATATCGGTCGGCAGCAGTTCCGGCAGGGCCTCGATCGCCCGAGGGGAATCCATCGTCAGGAGAAGGAACTGTTCGGTGAACAGTTCCTTCAGCCGCGGCTGGCTGAGCCGCTGACCGGGATGGCGCGCCTCGCGGATGGCTTTCGCAACGGCAAAGCCGCGTTCGTCGATCCGCCGCGCCGGCATGGCGATGTAGATCAGCGCCCGGATCATCGCCTCGGGCGGTCCGCCTGTCTCGAACCGGGATTCCAGTTCTGTCCGCAGGCGCGACTCGTTTGCCTCGCGCAGCAGATCACGGTCCGCCTTATGGAGCGAACGGTTGGTGTCGGGTCCGAGACCAACCATCGCCTGCAGCACCGGCGAACCATACATCGTCAGGAACATGTGCTCCTGCATGGCATCGCGCGCGGCGCCATAGGACTGCAGGCACGTGGTGATCCAGGCTGACGCTGCCTGCTCCATCGCCAGAAGCGGGTTGGCCGGCGACACCGGCTTGCGCTCGGCGCGCGCGGTTGCAGCCAGCGCCTTGACCGGCTGCATCAGCGGGTTGTCGTCCGAGAAGATGCTGAACTTGACGCGGGCGGGATGCATCTTGCGCATCGTCTCGGCGGACTGTTCGGTGGCCGTCGCGCGGATCACTGGCCCCAGGGTGTTGCGGTACAGCCCAAGGTTCACGTCGGACAGGCGCGCGGCAGCGGCGAAGCGCAGGTCGTCTTCAGGGTCGTTGTTCCCGAGGGCCCTGATGTCATCGAGGGTGCGCAGTTCCAGCCGGAACAGGTAGCGGCCGCTAACAAGTTCCGGATTGGCCACGCCCTCGCCGAGGTCGGTGATCACCGCCTCGTAGAGGCCGGGCGGTGCGAGGTCGATCATGTCCATCGCGGTGGCGAACTCCTCGTGCTCCCGGGTCGCAACCTTGCCGGAGACGAAGATGCCGAGATGCCCGATGCTCTGATGCATGGTGTAGACGATGGTCTGGCCGTTCGCGATCAGCTCCTCGTCGCTGTCATACAGATCGGTGATCCAGCCGAGGGCCTGCTGCGGCGGGGTGATGTCGTCGCCCCACGAGCAGAACACGATGATGGGGGAGCGGATGTTCCGCAGATCGATTCGGGTCCCGTCGGATGCGTGCAACTCGCCTGCCGTCAGCTTGTTGCCGACGAACAGGTTGTCGGCGATCCACTGCATTTCCCCGGCGTTCAGCAGGACCGGGCTGCCCCACCAGGTCTCGAACTCCAGGAACCGCTCCGCCTCGGTATCGACCTTGGAATAGACGTTGTAGAGTTTTTGCCAAAGTGTATTGGCCGGATTCATCGAACTCGAAGTTCTTCACCAGATCCGCGCCGTCGAAAATTCCGTGCCCGAGGTCGCCGGCCATCGCCGTCAGCCAGGTGCCCCCCAGCACGCCGCCGAGGTAGCGCAGCGGGTTCTTGCCGCGAACGCCTGCCCAGTACGACAAGGGCGAGCCGGCCAGCATGATCGGGCCGGCCAGCTCGGGGTTGAGCGCCGCCATCATCATCAGTTGCCAGCCGGCCTGGCAGTTGCCGATCACCACCGGCTTGCCCTCGGCGTCCGGATGACGGCCGGCGACGGTCTTGATGAAGATTGCCTCGGCATTGCAGACATCCTCGATGGTCTGGCCGGAGACGGGGTTCGGCAGGAAGCCGACGAAGTAGCAGGGGTGGCCGGCTGCCATCGCCACGCCGATTTCGCTGTCGTGCTTCATGCCGCCGATGCCGGGTCCGTGGCCGGCGCGGGGATCGACGACGATGAACGGGCGCTTCTGTGGGTCGATCCGGGTGCCTTCAGGCGGCACGATGCGGACCAGGGCGTAGTTGACCGGGCGCGCCAGGGTGCGGCCGTCGAGAACGAGTTCCGGCGTAAACGTCAGGACGTTCGGCGCGACACGAGCGTTGTGTGCTTTCGCGATGTTGCCTCGTTGACGGAGGACATCCAGGAACAGGATCGAGCGCTGCCAGGCATCGACCCAATAGTCCTGGACCGGATTCGAGATGCCCCAGTTGAGCGGCGCAATGCCGGACGAAGAGGTTTGATGGCTCATCTGCGTTGTCCTGTTTTCCACTAATTTCATTGGGTTGGATCGCTGCTCGCGCGTGACACCTCGTGACCGGCCCGAACCGGCGTGGTGGTGCGTAACCGGTTCAATGGCGCCAACGTCCGGGCATGCCTTTGAGCTGTATTGACAGTTGCACCGGCGCCGATCGCGGACGCCTGCCAACCTTAACCGTGGCGCCGCCGTCCCCGCATCAAGGCATCAATTCGACTGGATTTTAGCGCCGAGAGTCAGCCGTCGTCATTGCGTCAGATCAAAGGTAGCCAGCTGGATGAGGCACCACAGTCTGGACACCAAACTGGCACGCCCCTTGCCGGCGGTCAACGAAATTGCTGCGGTGCAATATGTCAGTGCGATGACCGTTTCAATGCGCGTGTCAGGTCCCTGGAGCAGCCGATCGGAGACATGCTTTGTTGCGGACCGTTCGCCTCGTTACTCGGCCTTTGCTGGCGGCGAACGCAGCGGCATCGCGCTTAGGTCTGGCCGCACGACATCCCACGCCAACCCGACGGCTTCCAACACCTGCACAAATCCGAAGATCAGATCCAGTTCCCAGGCGCGATGACCGTGGCGTGCGGACCGCGGACTGGCATGGTGGTTGTTGTGCCATCCCTCCCCGTTTGAAAGGATTGCCACGACCCAGTTGTTCCGGCTCTGCTCTCCCGTCTCATAGGTGCGGTACCCCCACAGGTGCGCCGCTGAGTTCACCGACCACGTGATATGCCAGACCATCACCGTGCGGACGAACACGCCCCAGACCAGAACACTCGCGCCGAACTGGGCAGCCAGGAGGGGGGAGTCGCCGGCCACCAGCCCGGCCACGAACCCGCCGAGGAAGAAAATCGCCCATGACGCCACGATGATGGCCGGATACAGCAGCGTTCTCTCCAGCCTCCGGTAGAACGGATCGCGGAGAATGTCCTTGGCATACCGATCGTAGATGCCCAGCCGGGTGAGATCGCGGTTTTCCAGCAGCATCCAGCTGACGTGACCCCACATGAATCCGGCGAGCGGACTGTGCGGATCTTCCTGCCGGTCGGATTGCTCATGATGGCGGCGGTGCACGGCAATCCAGCGGCCCGGCGTGTCCTGCATGCAGCAAACGCCGATAACGACGAACACGTATTCCAGCCATTTCGGGCAGCAAAATCCGCGATGCGTCAGAAGCCGGTGAAAGCCCAGGTTGATGCCAAGGCCGCCGAAAATATAGGTGCCAGCGATCGCCAGTGCGACGCCGGTCCAGCTGAAAAGCCAGGGCAGCACGGCCAGAAGTGCTACCGCGTGATAGAAGCCGACGGTGATGGCATAAGGCCAAACGATATGCCGCCGGTTCACGGACGCCGGCCGCGGCAGAACAGTGGAATTCGCTGACACAAGACGTCTTTCGAGCAGGTTTCCGCCAGGAACAAGCGGGACACCGGACACCGGCGGCTGGCTCGAGCGCTGCAACGTTGAGTGTTTATCGCACAGGATGCGACAGGCGGATACTGGCTGCGGACGAAATCTTCAGCGGCGGGTGTGTTCCACCTCGCGGCCTATGCCTGCAAGAAGCCAGCCGAAGAACATCATCAGCAGACCGGCGCTGACGGCGTTCAGGGTGACCAGTCTGGCATAGGCCTCGGGCGCGAAGCGGACCGGCGGGATGTCCAGCCGCCCCCGGGTCAGCACCCAGGCAACCAGGGGCAAGCCGGTCATCGCCAGCATGACCGCGCGCTGGCGCCACGGAAACAGGATCGCGGCCAGCATTCCACAGGGCAGATACAGGAGTTGAATGCCCGCCGCCTCGCCAAGCATCATCGAGCAGAAAGCGACATTGGCTACGGAGAACACCACCAGCGCCGATTTGCCCAGGACAGGCGACCGGCGCGCAATGGCCGGGACAGCGAAAAACAACAAGCCAGAGAACGCATCGGGGATGCCCACCCAGGCATCCCGCCCGACGATCCACCACAGGTAGAAAGGATAGTATGGCTGGTTCCATGCCAGCACCATGGCGATCGTGTTGCTGGCGGAGACGTACGGATCGTCGCTGGCGACGTAGGTCTTAAGCCACCTCAGCATGCGATTATCGGGGGGCGGCGCATTCGAACATGACTCCGGTCGGTCTCGCGGCAGGGGCATCCTACGTGTCCCGGCAAACCCGTGCTACGCGCCCGGTGTCCGGCTGGATCAACGCGCGGCCCGGACGTCCATATCCGGCCGCGCCGGCTGGCACCTCCGCGTAATCTCGCAATCGGTGCAATTACGTTGACAACCAATGCGTGCAGGCGCCTGACTGTCCACCGAGGTGGGCCAAGGTTTGCAAAACCGAACAACAGCCCCGCGCGAAGCGTTCGCCGCCGATCAGCCATCAAGACGCGGAAGCCTTATCGCGGGCTGCCTAAGCCTGCCCGCCTTTATGGTGTTGCCGCTCGTCGCCTACCTGCCGGCAATTCCGATGTTGGCGGAGCCGGCAAACTACCTTTCGGTCCACTCATACATCGAGATTTTCGCCTGCGTGGTATCCGCCCTGGTGTTTGGTATCGGATGGCATGCCGCCAAGGTCGAAGCTTCCGGCCACATGGCTGTGCTCGCCGTGGCTTTCCTGGCGGTGGCATTGCTCGACCTCGCGCATTTGCTGTCCTACCCAGGGATGCCGGACCTCGTCACCCCCGCGAGCACCCAGAAGGCCATCGATTTCTGGCTGGCGGCGAGGTTCGCTCAGGCGTTGGGCTTGTTCGGCTTCGCCGCGCTGCCATGGACCTGGCGGATCGGCCGTCCTGGCCGGATCGCGGTTCTGGGCATATCCCTGGTCTATACCGCAGTCGCCTACTGGACCGTGCTGGTGGTTCCTGACGTCCTGCCGCGGACGTTTCTGCCCACGGTCGGCCTGACCCAGGTCAAGGTCGACGCGGAATACGGTGTTATCGCCTTGCAACTGCTGGCGGGCTGGGTGTTGCTGGCGCGGAGGCCGGGGCGCAAGGATATCGCGATTCCCCGGCTTATCGCGGCCATTCTGTTTCTTGGTGCCTGCGGGGTGGCGGTCACGCGCTACCAGTCGGTCAACGACAACTACATTCTTATTGGTCACGTTTACAAGTTCATCGGGTTCTGGCTGATCTTCCAGGCGGTTTTCGTGCGCGGGATACAGCAGCCGTATCGCGACCGGGTGGCGTCCGAACGGCTTTACCGCCGGCTGACCGAACAGGCCGCGGATGCCATTCTGCAACTGGATCGAAGCGGTCTCATCGTGACCGCGAATCCGCAGTTTGAAATCCTGACGGGCAGTCGCCTGAACGCGCTGCGCGGCGCTCGGCTGGCTGACTTTCTCGCTGGGCCCGCTGATGCCTACCTTGAGGACTGCCGCAGCGGGCGATCCGCTGAACCCGCGGTTTTCGAATCAGTTGTCGCGCGCTTGGACGGCGGCCAGGTTCCCGTCGAAATCAGCATCAGCCGGCTGGATGACGGCGGGTGCCTGGCGATCGCACGCGACATCAGCGAGCGCAAACGCGCCGACCAGGCGATCCGGATTCGCGACACCGCTTTCGCCTCCTCGGTCGTTCCACTGGCCATGGCAAATCTGGACGGGGTGGTCAGCTATGTGAATCGCGGTTTCATCGCGCTGCTTGGCTACGACCGCGAACAAGACGTCCTGGGCCGGCCATTCCTGGATTTCGTGCTGAACCCCGGTCTCGTGGCGCCGAATATCGAAGTGCTGAAGCGCGAGGGCCAGTTCAGCGGCGACCTTCGCTGCGTGCGGCAGGACGGCTCTGTCATCGTTTCTCAGGTGTCCGCCAATATCGTTTACGACGAGGCCGGCGTTCCGATCTGCATGATCGGCTCGTTCAGGGATGTAACCGAACAGCTCGCCACGACCGAGGCGCTGAGGGAGAGTGAGCAGAGATTCTCCAGTTTTTTCAATGGATCCCCCGCGGGCATGGCGATTTTCGATCCCGCCGGCCGGTGGACCCATCTTAATCCGGTGCTGGCGTGGCGGACGAATGACCCGCATATCGGGCGGCTTCCCAGCGATGTGCTGTCACCCGACCTCGCATCGGTGGTCGAGGCCAGTATTCGAAAGGTGGCGGCCAGTGGACAGTCCAACGTCAACCTCGAGGTAACTGGTACACTATTGGCAGACCCGGGCGTAACGCGGCGCTGGCTGGTTTCGCATTTCCCGTTGCTTGACAAAGACCGGACCGTGACCGCTGTCGGGTCGGTGGTAATCGAAACCACCGCGCTGGCGGAAATCGAGAACCAGCTTCGGCTTGGGCAGCGGCTTGAGGCGCTGGGCAAGCTGACCGGCGGCCTTGCGCACGATTCCAACAACTATCTCGGCGTGATCATCGGAAACCTTGATCTGCTGCGGGAGATGACGCCCGACGACGCCGAGGCCGCGCCGTTGATCGATGATGCGCTGGCAGCGGCCTTGCGGGGGGCCGATCTGACCCGCAGCCTGCTGGCCTTCGCGCGGCGGCAGCCGCTGAACCCGCAACGGATCGATCTGAACAAGCGGATCGAGGTCGTCGCCAACCTGCTGCGCCGGACGCTGGGCGAGGATGTTACGATAAAGTGCTGTTTTGCGGCGGATTTGCGGCCGGTGCGCATCGACGGCGCGCAACTGGACAGCTGCATCGTCAATCTCGCGAACAATGCCCGGGATGCGATGCCGAGCGGCGGCTGCGTGGTGATCTCGACCGGGAATGTCCGGATCGGGGATGACTTCGTGCGGATGAATCCCGGGTCCCAGGCAGGGGATTTTGTGATGATCGAGGTCACCGACAATGGCGCGGGCATGACGCCGGAAACGGCCGCGCGCGCCTTCGAGCCGTTCTTCACCACCAAGGGACCGGGGGCCGGGACCGGTCTGGGCCTGAGCATGGTGCATGGGTTCGTGAAACAATCGGGCGGCTACATCAAGATAGACAGCGAAACCGGCCGGGGCACGAGAGTGAGGATTTACCTGCCGCCGGCCGAGGCAGCGGACGGGACGACGGCGTCGTGCGTCTCCGCTTCGATGCTGCCGACCGGTTCGGCGACGATCCTGATGGTGGAGGACAATGCCGCCATGGGCAAGATCGTCGCAATGCAGCTAAGGACCCTTGGGTATGTGGTCGTCGAGGCCACGAATGGCGCGGAAGCACTGGCGATCCTGGACCAGCCCGGCCGGCGTCTGGACCTACTGTTCACCGACATCGTCATGCCAGGACGGCCGGACGGTGTCGAACTCGCGCGGCAAGCCAGGCAGGCGCGGCCCGGGCTACGCGTGCTGCTGACAACGGGGTTTTCCGATGATCTGGTCAACGCTCACCACGCGATGGGCCCGGAGATGAAACTGCTGCGAAAGCCGTATCGGCGCGAGGAACTCGCCAGGGCGGTTCAGGATGCGCTGTTCGAAACCGTGGCTGGTTCGCAAAGGACGGAGTAAGTGGAACAGAGTTGTCTTGAGTCAGATGTCTGGACGAGCGTGCCCGGCAGGAAAGTATCACCCACCCGCCAGCGGCCGAAGCCGGTAATGGCTGACGCCCCATTCGGAACCGCCAGCGTGGCCGAACAGGCCGGCCGTGGCCAGGAAGAACAACCGCCAGCGGCGCTTCCATAACGGGGCCTGTGTCCCATAAACGCCACGCAGGACATCCATAACGGCCAACTCGTTACGGTCGAAGTTGGCCAGCCAGTGATGCGCGGTGCGCGCGTAGTGGGTGCCGCTCCAGCGCCAGTCTGCTTCGATCTCGAACGACCCGGCGACATGACGAAGCAGGCCGTGGCTGGGCATGATGCCGCCGGTGAAGAAGTGCTGGGCGATCCAGTCCTCCTTGTCCTCGGTGTCGAACAGGTATGGCGCGGAATGATGGCTGAACACATGCAGGAACAGCCGTCCGTTCGGGCGCAGCCAGCCGTGGATACGGCAAAGCAATGACTGCCAGTTGGTCATGTGCTCGAACATCTCGACCGAGACGATCCGGTCGAACGTTTCGGCGATGCTAAAATCGTTCATGTCGGCGGTGATGACGCGCAGGTTGGCAAAGCCGCGGTGCGCCGCCTCGGCCTCGATATGCGCCCGTTGCGATGCCGAATTCGAAACCGCGGTGATCCGCGACCCAGGGTAACGTTCGGCCATCCACAGGCTCAGCGAACCCCAGCCGCAGCCGAGTTCCAGGATCTCCTGGCCGTCGGCCAGATCGGCATGGGCGGCGGTTTCGGACAGGGCGCGGTCCTCGGCGGCAGCCAGTGTTCCAGCGCCCTGGTCATAGAGGCAGCAGGAGTATTTGCGGCGCGGACCCAGCACCAGGGCGAAGAACGCGGCGGGAACTTCATAGTGCTGCGCATTGGCGGCATCCGGGCGGACGGCGATCGGCTGGCGTGCCATCAGGCGGGCAAAGTCCGGCTCCTTGCCGCCGCCCACGAGGGCCAGCTTGCGGCGGGTGCGCTCGACCAGGAACGAAATCCCGGCGGCGGTCACGCTGTCGGGGAACGGCACACGCTCGATGACAGTGGTCGCGGCGGTCACAAGGCTCACGGCGCGGTATCCTTGGGCGGAAGAGGAAAGAACGGGCTGACCCGGTTCTGGTAGCGGGCGAAGATATCGCCGCGGGATTTGAGCATCTGCTGTTCGGTCAAAGGAATGCCGGACACGTACACCAGCAGCCAGTACATGAACGCCGGACCAGTGATCGCGAGCCAGCCCCAGTACCAGCCGCCGGACAGGTCGATGGCCATCAGGAAATAGGCGATCCAGCCGAACCACTCGAAGAAGTAGTTGGGATGGCGCGACCAGCCCCACAGGCCGGCGTCGCACACGCGGCCCTTGTTGGCGGGGTTCTTCTTGAAGCGGCGGAGTTGATCGTCGGCGATACCCTCGCCCACCACCGCGATGACCAGAACGGCGATGCCGGCGAAGTCCAGCAGCCGCGGAAATGGCGCGGGGTTATGGGCGGCGAGCATCATCGACAGGCCAAGAAACGCCGCCGCGGCCGCCTGGATCTGCAGGAACCAGAACAGCCGGCTGGGAAACTTCGGCCCCCATTCCTGGCGGAGCGCGGCGTAGCGGGCGTCCTCGGGACCGTGCATGGACCGCTGGGCGATATGAAGCCCCAGGCGGAGCGACCAGGCGGCGATCAGCACGGCGACGGTGATCTGGCGGGGGGCGGGATGGGTGATGCCGGGTGTCAGCGCCAGCACGAGGCCGGCGACACCGAGACCGAACGACCAAACGACGTCGACCCAGCCGGAGTTGCCGGTCTTTGTCGCCAGGCCCCAGGCGCCGGCCATGATCAGCGACAGCAGCACGGCGGCGGCCACGAACGTCAGGATCATCGGGCTGCCTCCGCTGACGTCCAGACGGAGGCAGGGGCTGGTTGCGACGGTCCGCTGCGTTGGGATGTCGCGACGGCGCGGCTGCCATGTAGCGCCAGGAAGGCGGTTACGTCGCGCAGCACCGGCGCGAGCCAGCGCAGCGGCCAGGCGACCGCGCCGATGATCATGCGATGGTCGATGCCGCGGTAAATCTTTTCCTCCACCGTCCCCCCGTCCCGGCGAATCGCAGCGGCGAGATGTTCGGTGTTACGTGGATAGACCGTCTTGTCTGCGGAGCCGGCGGCGAGAAACATCGGCGGCGCATTGCCCCGGGCAAAGGTGATGGGTTGGGTCAGGCGCAGATCTCCGGCCGGGGCGAAGATATCCTCAAGTTCCGGATCGTGCAGCGGAAGAAAATCGTATGGCCCGGCCAAGCCTACCATGCCTTTGATGACCGTGTCCGGGTCAAGTCCGTCGGCCCGCAGCCACTGTTTGTCCAGGGTGAGCATGGCGGCGATATGGGCACCGGCCGAGTGGCCCATCAGGAACAGCCGGTTGGGGTCACCGCCATGGCGTGCGACGTTGGCGTGGGTCCAGGCCACCGCGGCGGCGGCATCCTGGATGAAGGCCGGAAACCGGACTTGCGGGAAGACGCGATAGTCGGGGATGACCGTCAGGTAGCCCCGCGCGGCCAGGTTGGCGCCGACGAAGCGATACATCGCCTTGTCGCCGTCCTTCCAGCCGCCGCCGTAGATGAACACCACGACGGGCGCGTCCGGTTCGGCAGGCGCATAGACGTCCAGCGCATGGCGGTCGCCTGGGGCGTAGGGGATGTCGCGCGTCTCGGTTACCCCAGCTTTCGGGGCCATATTGTTCAGCATCGCAACGGGGGAGCAGGCGGACAGCAGCATCAGCGCGGCAACCGGGTGCAGGAGGCATCGGAACAAGGTGTCGGGCGGCACAGGGTTCTTTCGATTGATGCGTGGTCCGGCGGCCGGTGCCGCGGCGGCGTGGCTGCCCTCGCCGAAACCAGCCAGGCGACACGATGCGCTGTCATAGTCCCACCAGCCGCTGTGCCAGTCCCAGAAATCCCTTCAAGCGCATGCCCTCCGAGGCGATAACGCACAGGCAGGGGCCGGAGCCGATCACGACCGGAGGATGATCGTGGTCACTGTCGGGCTCCGACAGATCGCCTTCGTGATAGTCCAGGCCGCCGTCACGGAACGCCCCCGACAGCAGGCAGGTCAATTCCAGTCCTTCGTGCGCGTGGCTGGGTAGCGTCCGGCCCGGCTGGGCATGGATCAGACCGCCCCAGGCTTGCCCGGTCACCCGTAGAGACCGCCACCGCACGCCGCGGCCGATCGGCCACCAGCGGCCCATTTGCACACGATTGAGGGGTGGGTCGAGGTCGGAATTCAGTACCGGCGGCGGAGCGGGCACAGGTTCGCCCTCGGCGCGATCCAGCAGGCGGTCAATGACATACGCATCCAGTGACAAGGGCGCGGGCGGGAGGTCCTCCAGCAGAGCGCCGCCGATCGCCTCCAGCGTCGCCAGTGTGTCCCGACAGGCTTTGCAACGTGTCAGGTGGGTGGCGAGCACCAGCCCCAGCGCCTCCGGCAGCGAGCCCGAGGCATAGGACAGCAGCGTTGTCTCGGTTGGATGATGGCGGATCATATCGGATCGCCCAGCGCCAAACGGAGGCGGTTCATCGCAAGCCGCAGGCGCGATTTGACGGTTCCTAGCGGGATCCCGAGTTCCTTTTCGATGTCGGCGTGGGCCTTGTCCTCGAAGAACGCCTTCTGGATCACCATCGCCTGGTCGGGAGGAAGCTGCGTCATGGCGATGCGGATCCGGGTGTCGCGTTCATGGATATCCAACGCATGGTCCGCCGGTTCGGCTTCGTCCTGTTCGTCCAGTTGGTCCGGCAGCAGCGTGCTGGCGTGACGCTCCCGCCGCATCGTGTCGATCCGCAGGTTTCTGGCGATCGTAAAAATCCAGGTGGTGGCGCTGGCGCGGACGGGATCGAACAGCGCAGCCTTCCGCCAGACCGCCAGCATGGTCTCCTGCGCGATCTCTTCGGCCGCGCCCTGGCTGGCGCCTGCGCGCAGCATCCAGGCCTTGATCCGCGGCGCGAAATGCCGGAACAGCGCGGCGAACGCCGCGCGGTCCTGCCGCTGGGCGATCGCGCGGATCAGCGCCGGATGGTTGAGGTCATCGGACAAGGTGGTGGGCCGGGTCATACCTGATGGGGATATGCGACGGCGAAAGGTGAGCACCAGCCCCCTGCCCTGCTGGACGGGACCCAGCGTCGGCATGCGGAGGCTGCCCAAGGAACGCAGTGGTTCGGAAGGCTCTGGACAGGTCTGGGCACGGGCATATGTTGCACTCACGAACTCTCCTACGGAAGGCGGCGGAGAATGGATCACCCTGGATCCGGGTGATCTGTTGCCGTGCCCTGGTCGTAACAGCACCGAGAGCGGAACTTATGGGTGACGGGAAACCGCATGGCAGGCTCAGGTTTGGATATTGCCGTTATCGGCAGCGGCATTGCCGGGCTTTCAGCCGCCTGGCTGCTGAACAAGCGGCATCGGGTAACGCTGTATGAAGCCGCGGACCGTCCCGGGGGCCACAGCAACACTGTCGAGGTTCCAACACCGCTTGGTCCCGTCGCCGTCGACACCGGATTTATCGTTTACAACGAGGCGACTTACCCCAACCTGACGGCCCTGTTCGCGCATCTGGGCGTGCCGACCAAGGCTTCGGACATGAGCTTCGCGGTCTCGCTGGATGATGGCCAGACCGAATATGCCGGCACCGACCTGTCGGGATTGTTCGCCCAGCGCGCCAATCTTTTCAGGCCCCGGTTCTGGTCGATGCTGCGCGATCTGCGCCGCTTCTATCGCGAGGCCCCTGCCCTTGCCCAGGATCTGCCGTTGGGTGTCAGCCTGGGCGAATTCCTCGACCGGTTCGGCTATGGCGAGGCCTTCCGCCAGGACCATCTGCTGCCGATGGCCGCGGCCATCTGGTCGGCCTCGGCACTGGCGCTGGAACAATACCCCGCCGCGCATTTCATCCGGTTCTGCGAAAACCATGGGCTGCTGAAGTTCACTGACCGTCCGATCTGGCGGACCGTGGATGGCGGCAGCCGGGAGTATGTGAAGCGGCTGATGCAGGGGATCGACACGGGGCATATCGGCCATGGCGCGGCGGCGATCCAGCGCGGACATGGGTCTGTCGCGGTCCGGGACAGCTTCGGGTCAGTGCGGAGTCATGACCATGTCGTGCTGGCCTGTCATGCGGACCAGGCGCTGGGCCTGTTGGGCGATCCCTCGCCGGCGGAGAGCGCGCTGCTGGGCGCCTTCGGCTATACGACCAACCGAGCGGTGCTGCATGGGGATGCCAGGTTGATGCCGAAGCGTAAGGCGGTGTGGGCGAGCTGGAACTATCTAGGGCGGCGGACGGATGCTGATCAGCTGCACGTCACCTACTGGATGAACCGGCTGCAGGGACTTACCGAGGCGCCGCCCTTGTTCGTGACATTGAATCCGGCGGTCGAGCCGGCGCCGGGAACGATGCTGCGGGAGGAGATCTACCAGCATCCTCAGTTCGATGGCGAAGCGATGCGGGCGCAGACAGGCTTGTGGTCGTTGCAGGGGCGGCGGCGGACCTGGTTTTGCGGCGCATGGTTCGGCGCCGGCTTCCACGAGGACGGGTTGCAGGCTGGGTTGGCGGTGGCTGAGCAACTCGGCGGTCTGCGCCGGCCCTGGACAGTGGCCGAGGAAAGCGGCCGCATCCATGTCACGCCGGTCGATTTGCAGGAGGCGGCGGCATGAGCTCCGCGCTGTACGCCGGAACGGTGTTTCATCAACGGTTCAAGCCGACGCGGCACCGGCTGCGCTACAAGTTGTTCTGGATGTTGTTCGACCTGGATGACATGCCGCGGGTTCGGTTGTTTTCACATAATCGTTTCAACCTGGTAAGTTTTTACGACCGCGACCATCTGGCGGCGGCCACCGGCCTGCGCCCGCAGATCGAGGCGGCAATGACGGAAGCGGGGCTTGTGCCGGACGGCGGCCCGATCCGGCTGCTTTGCATGCCGCGGGTGTTCGGGCATGTCTTCAACCCGATCAGCGTGTTCTTCTGTCACCGGCGGGACGAGACCCTGACGGCGATTCTGTACGAAGTGAACAATACGTTCGGCGAACGCCATTCCTACCTGATCCCGGTTGAGCCGGGTTCGGGAAAGTCCATTCGCCAGTCATGCGAGAAGGCGTTCTATGTCTCGCCGTTCATGCGGATGGCGATCACCTACGACTTTCGCGTCGTGCCGCCTGGCGAGAGCACCGCTGTCGTGGTCAACGGGAATGACGCGGAAGGGCCAGTCATCGCGGCCTCATTCGCCGGGCGGCGGCAAGAGATAACCGATCGGGCGCTGCTTGGGATGCTGATCCGCCACGGGTTGTTGTCCGTAAAGGTCATCGGCGCGATTCACTGGGAGGCGGTGAAGCTTTTGGTGAAGGGCATGCGCCTGCAGCCCAGGCCGGCGCCGCCTGAGCATCCCGTCACTATCGTTTCTATTCAGCAAGGCTGAACCTAATGAGTGATCTGTCGATCGACGTCTCGGTCCCGAAAGATATCCAGCTGGTGAAGGCGGGCTGGCTGGCTCGGCATCTGTCACGGATGTTATTGTCCCGGATCAAGATCGGCACGCTGACGATCGTCACTCCGTCCGGCATGCGCCTGTCGCATGGCGGTGGCAACGGGCCTGACGGCGTGATGATCCTGCACCGCTGGCGCACGCTGCGACGGCTGTTGTTCCAGGGCGACATCAGCTTTGCTGAGGCCTATATGGACGGCGACTGGACCAGTCCCGACCTGCCGGCGCTGATCGAGCTTGCCGGGCGCAATATGCCGACCCTGACCGACGCGATCGACGGCACATGGCTGAAGCGGCTGCGCAACCGGCTGGCGCACCGGCGCAACGCCAATACCAGGCGCGGCAGCCGGCGGAACATCACGCACCACTACGACCTTGGTAACGACTTCTACCGGCTGTGGCTCGATCCCGGCATGAGCTATTCCTCGGCGCTGTATACCAGCCCCGACATGACGCTGGAGGCCGCACAGACCGCCAAGCAGGACCGGGCGATCGCGCTGCTGGGTTTGGGCGGCGGCGAGAGGGTGCTGGAAATCGGCTGCGGCTGGGGTGGGCTGGCCGAAAAGCTGATTCGCGATGCCGGCTGTCATGTCACCGGCGTGACGCTGTCGCCGGCGCAGTTGTCCTATGCGTCGGAGCGGCTGGCGGCGCCGGAGGTGAAGCCCGCTACGGACCTGCGGCTGCAGGATTACCGCGATGTCGGCGGCGCGTTCGACCGGATCGTTTCGATCGAGATGATGGAAGCGGTAGGCGAGGCGTACTGGCCAAGCTATTTCCAGACGCTGCGGGACAGGCTGAAGCCGGGTGGGGCGGCGGTTATCCAGGCCATTACGATATCGGAAAGTCTGTTCGAGGGGTATAAGCGCAGCACCGATTTCATCCAGCATTATATCTTCCCTGGCGGCATGCTGCCGACAATCTCCGAGATCCGCCGCCAGACGGAAAAAGCCGGCCTCGCGCTACGGTCGGTCGAAACATTCGGCCTCAGCTATGCTCGGACTCTGGCCGAATGGCGCACGCGTTTTCATGCCGCGTGGCCGGAGATCCAGCGTCAGGGCTTCGACGAGCGGTTCCGCCGCATGTGGGACTACTACCTCGGCTACTGCGAGGGCGGGTTTCGCGCCGGGAACATCGATGTCGGGCTGTACGTGTTGGACCGGCCGGCGTGATCTGGCCTGTGTGTGTCAACGGCGTCGAAGAAATGCGCCTCCAGTAGCAAAGATCTTCCTGGGTTTGCGGGCCGCGCGCACGACGCCGGGAGCACGTGAACCCGCCCCCGCGCCGAAGCGTATGAGCATAGCGGAACGTCGGGAAATCTGACATGGTGCTGGCAGTCGACGTGAGCAGGTAGGTCGCATGATTCGGTTTCGGTGGATGAAGTTCCGGTCCATTTCCGCTGGAGCGGCGACGATCGCGGCAGTCATGGCGATGGCCGCACCGGCGGATGCGGCAGTGTTTGTCGGGTTAGGCTTCGGTCTGCCGTATTATGGCCCCGCCTATATCCCACCACCGATCTATTACCCGCCGCCGGCCTACTACCCGCCGCCGCCCGTCTATTACACGCCGCCGGTCCAGCAGAGCTATGCGCCGGCCCCGATGGCTGAGCAGAGTTCAGGCGGCCAAAGTTGCTATGCCGGGGCTTATGTGTGCCCGATGGATCGTCCGGTCGCCGCCGGGTCGTCATGCTATTGCCTGGGCAATGGCGGGCAGCGGGTTGTGGGCCGCGCCAACTGATGGCGGCCGGGCGCGAACAATCCGCTCGTTCGCAGCCAACCGCATCCTCGCCTGACGATCCCAATCCGAAACGGCCTGCGCACGACCCGGCCTATGTCGCGCCGCCGATCGAAGATTATGCGCTGATCGGTGACTGCCGGACCGCTGCGCTGGTCAGCAAGGGCGGCTCGATCGACTGGCTGTGCTGGCCCAGGTTCGACAGTCCCGCGTGCTTTGCCGCGCTGCTGGGATCCCCCGGCAACGGACGCTGGCGGATTGCGCCGGTCAGTCCGACCGTGACGATAACGCGCCGCTACCGGCCCGGCACGCTCATCCTGGAGACGCTGTTCGAAACCGACTCCGGGTCTGCCGTCCTGATCGACTTCATGGCGGTCGAGGGCGGGTCGGTGGTGCGCATCGTGGAAGGGCGCAGCGGGTCGGTCGAAATGATGTTCGACCTGTCGCTGCGCTTCGAATATGGGTCGGCGGTGCCATGGGTCACGCGCCTCAATCACGGCAGCGGAATCCGGGCGGTGGCGGGACCCGATCAGGTCGTGCTGCGAAGCGATGTGAAGCTGCGCGGCAAGGCGATGACCACCGTCGCCCAATTCACGGCTCAGGCGGGGAAGCGCGTCCGGTTCGTTTTGACGCATGCGGCCTCGCATCTGGACCCTCCGGTCACGCCGGATGCCGACAAGGCGCTTGACGATGCGGACACGGCTTGGACGGGATGGTCGGGGCGCTGCACCTATAAGGGCTCGTATCGGGCGGAGGTGAACCGGTCGCTGCTGACCTTGAAGGCACTTAGCTATTACCCCACCGGCGGGATCGTGGCGGCGCCGACAACCTCCCTGCCGGAACAGCCGGGCGGGGCACGCAACTGGGATTACCGCTATTGCTGGTTGCGGGATGCTACGTTCACCCTTCTGTCGCTGATGCACGCCGGCTACCGGGAGGAGGCGCAGGCCTGGGGCGCCTGGCTGCGGCGCAGCGTGGCGGGTTCGCCGTCGCAGTTGCAGACGTTGTATGGCCTCGGCGGGGAGCGCTGGATCCAGGAGTGGGAGGTGCCATGGCTGGCGGGCTACCAGGGCGCCAAACCCGTGCGCATCGGCAACGCCGCCAGCAGCCAGTTGCAGCTTGATGTGTACGGCGAACTGATCGACGCGATGTACCAGGAAGCCTCGCTCGGCCTAACCCGCCCAGGGGCTGGGTGGGACCTGTCGCGCGCGCTGGTGACACATCTGGAGGCGATCTGGGAACAGCCGGACGAAAGCATCTGGGAGGTGCGTGGCGGGGCCAAGCACTTCACCTTCTCGAAGGTCATGGTCTGGGTGGCATTTGACCGGGCAATTCGCGGTGCCGAGACGTTCCAGCTGCCGGCGCCGCTGGAACGTTGGCGGGCCCTGCGTGACCAGGTGCATGAGACGGTGTGCCGCGAAGGCTTTAACGCCGAGCTCAACAGTTTCGTGCAGGCGTTCGGCGGCGACACGCTGGACGCAAGCCTGCTGCTGTTGCCTCTGGTGGGATTTCTGCCGCCGGAGGATCCTCGGATCAAAGGGACGGTGGAGGCGATTGGCCGTGATTTGATGGTGGACGGGCTGGTGCGCCGCTACCGGACCGAGGAAACCGCCGACGGGCTGACCGGCAACGAGGGCGTGTTTCTGGCCTGCAGCTTCTGGTATGTCGATAATCTGGCGTTGCAGGGCCGTATGGGGGAGGCGCGGGCGATGTTCCAGCGGCTGCTTGATCTGTGCAACGATGTCGGTCTGCTTTCGGAAGAATACGATCCCACGCGTCGGCGGCAACTCGGCAATTTTCCGCAGGCGTTTTCACATCTGGCGCTGATCAGCACGGCGTTGAACCTGGACAGCCGCGATGCTCCGGCGGATCAGCGGCGGGACCGGTCCACGCCTGAGGGCGATGTTCCCGACCAATACTGACCGGGACGCCATAGGTGATTTAACGCCTCGTTAGGCAATAACGCGTAACCGGTGGTCCGCGGCGGAGGGTTTGCCGCGGGAGCCGGCCATGCGCGTGAACGCACCTATCACCAACCGCGAGATCGACATTCCGGGTGACGCACCGTTGGTGTCCCGGACAGACGCCGATGGGCGCATCATCTTCGCCAACCAGGTTTTCATCGAGATCAGCGGCTTTTCGGCCGAGGAACTGGTTGGCGCTCCCCACAATATCGTCCGGCATCCTGACATGCCGAAAGAGGCGTTTGCCGATCTTTGGGCGACGATCAAGGCAGGACGGCCGTGGGAGGGCCTAGTTAAGAACCGCACCAAAGCCGGGGATTTCTACTGGGTGCGCGCGAACGTGACGCCGGTGGTAGAAGGCGGGAAGGTGATCGGATTCATTTCGATCCGGTCAAAGCCCTCCCGGGACGAAGTCAAGCGGGCTGCCGCGACCTATGCACACATCCGCGCGGGCACGGCCAAGGGCATCGGCCTGCGCGACGGCGAGCTTGCGCGGCGGGACCTGCGTGGGCGTCTTGCGGCATTTTCGTCCAGTGTGACCGGGCGCCTGGCAATGTGCCTGATCGTTGCCGTCGCAACGATGATCATGGCCGGCGGACTGGGCCTGCAGGGCATGAGCCTGTCGAACGATGCGTTGTGGCAAGTTTACCAAGGCAGCGCGGTCGACACCGCTCGGATTACTGAAGTGCGCGACCGCATGAGGGACAACCTGCGGCTGGTCATGTTGCTGACGCTCGAGGCCGGGACCGGCAAGTGGGCGCAGCCGGCCGAGCGGATCGCGGCCATACAGGCGAACGCGAAACGTATCGATGGGCTGATGAGCGGCTACACGGCCGGCAGTCTGTCGGAGGAGCAGACGGCGCTGGCGCGCCAGTTTGTCGAGCAACGGACGGCTTTCGTGCATGACGGGTTGCTTCCCGCCATTGAGCTTGCGAAACAAGCGCAGACGGCCGCGCTGGATGAACTGCTGCACGATAAAGTGGTCTCGCTCTACGCCCTGGCCGACGAGACGAACACCAGGTTGGTCGAGTTGCAGGTCCGGTCCGCGCGGTCGGCGTTCGACATGTCCCAGGAGGCATTCCACCGGCGCATCTGGATCGCCGTTGGCACAATCCTCGGATGTTGCATTGCGCTGGCGGGGCTGGTCGTGCTGCTGCTGCGGTCGATCAGCCGGCCGCTGCGGGCCCTCGGTGCAAGTTTCGATGCGATCGCCCGCAATGACCTGACGCAGAGGATCGAAACGCCGCCGGTGCGAGAGTTCTGGCAGATCGTCAGTCTGTTGCGGGCGATGCGCGCCAAGCTGATCTACGGTCATTACGAGGACGCGGAACGTGAGCGTAAGGCCGGACTCGATCGCCGGGCGGCTGTGCAGGCGATGGCGACGACCGTCGAACGGGAAGCCGGTATGGCGATGGAGCGCGTGGCGGGCGAAACCAGTTCCATGGCCGAACAGTCGGATGCCATGGCCAGCCTGACAGAGCGGGTCAGCGCCAATGCTGATGGCGTGACCGAGGCAGCGAACCAGGCTCTGGCCAATGCCCAGGCTGTGGGGGCATCGAGCGAGGAGCTATCAGCATCCATCCAGGAAATCGCCAGCCAGATCGCTCGGTCAACCGAGGTGGCGCGGCGGGCGGTGGAGAGTGGAACGCGGGCGCGGGCGCGAATCAGATCGCTGTCGGATGCGGCGGTGCGGATCGGCGACGTTGTCGCGCTGATCCGAAGCATCGCGGCACAGACAAACCTGCTTGCATTGAATGCAACGATCGAGGCGGCGCGGGCGGGTGATGCCGGAAAAGGCTTTGCCGTCGTGGCCAGCGAGGTGAAGAACCTGGCCGGCCAGACGGCACGGTCGACCGAGGAAATTTCCAGCCAGATCGCGGCAATTCAGGAAGCGACCAATGGCGCGGTGCTGGTGGTGGCAGAGGTCGGTGAGGCGATCGAGGAGATCGCCTCGGTGTCGACGAGCATCGCCGCGGCGATCGAGGAGCAGGCAGCGGCGACTCAGGAGATCGCTCGCAACGTGACCGAAAGCGGGGCAGCGGTGCAGGTGGTGACAGACAGGATTGTCGATGTGTCACGCGATGCGGCGGAAAGCCGAAATCGCGCCGAGGGGATTCGCGTCGGGTCCGCGAATGTGGCGGAAAGCATCGCGCAGTTACGTGGAAGCATCGTGCACACGATCCGCACGGCAACAACCGATGCGGATCGACGGTTGGCGGCACGCGTGGTGACCGACGAACCCTGCACGGTGATGATCGGTGGGGCTTCGCATGAGGCAAAGATTGTCGACGTCTCACGCGTTGGCGCGCGGCTGCGGACGGCCAAGCCAATGGCAATTGGTGACTCGGGAACGCTGGCGCTGGGATCCGGCGTGTCAGACCGCAAGGCTGGGTTCGTTGTGCGATCCATCCATGCCGACGGCAGCGTCGGCGTCTCGTTCGATATACCCAGCGTGACGGCGTCGTTCTCCCTGGACCTGGAACGCATTACTGGCGGCGGTATCGGAAAAGCGGCTTGAGGCGGCAGATTTATGAACGTGTCGCCGTACCGGGGGATTTTGACGATCGGCGGGTCAACGCTGGTTTATGTGCTCCTGGTGATGCCCGCGCCCACCCTGCCCCCGGTCCGCCACACCATCCGCGGTGATGACGAAAGGGTCACCAGTGTGGGGTCATGATCTTAGTCCTGAACGGGTATCAGGTCATCGAGCGCTTCCGCTACTGAATCGAATATGCGCGTGCGGCCAACCACCGGCTGGGCTACGACGCCATTGCTTGACCGCCACAGCATCCATCGCTGTGATCCCGTGGATGGGGAGAAGAGGCCAACCATTTCCTCGTATTCTTCGCTCTCGGTGAAGATGTCGAGTTCGACTTTCATGCGGAGGTCATGGAACTCCGCCCAGGCCTGGACCAGCAGCAGGTCCGGGATGTCGAACGAAAGTCCCTTGGGGATTTGCAGCGGCAAGCGGGGTAGCAGCATTTGATCTCCTCAGCACTCACGTGCGGTGCGGTAAATCACGGATATGTGATTATCTGCCCGATCCTGAGTCGCCGCAGCAAGAAGAATGTTTCGATATAAACAGTGCCGCAATGAAACTTCCTCGCTGAGTTCTGAGTATGCTACGCATGGCTTACCTAGTGCACTGAAATAGCGAAAGTCTTCGGCCGTTTTGATGCTAATAGGGACTAGTTATGATTTCATACTGAATCCGCCTTATCGATACGATTTTGTGATGGACTCTGCCAGCCCCGCCCTTGCGATCCTCACGGTTATGTGTTTCACCTTGTCGTGTAGTCAGGTGGCGGGTCGCTGACGGTTCACACGGACCAGGAAAGGCAGAGTGATGACAGCTCAATCGAGTGCCCGCGGGCGCAGCGTTTCGGTGGCCGCCGGTGCGACCCGGTCATCGTTCACGCGTGGCATTGCCACAGCGGCGGCGTTATCGGCGCCGGTCTGGATAGCTGCGGTCTGGTTGTTTCTGGCTTTGCGGTAGGACATTGAAGGCCGTGACCGGCCGGGCCACTCGGCCTGCGCATGAGCTTGAGGCGGAATAGACCCTACTCAGCGATTGATGGCGACGGCCGGATGATCGCTTCGCGCCGGCCGGCGAGGCGTTCCAGCGCCAGGAAGACAACCGGGGTCGTATAGAGCGTAAGCATCTGTGACACGACCAAGCCGCCAACAATCGATATTCCCAGCGGACGTCTGAGTTCCGATCCGGTACCCCATGAAAGAGCGAGCGGCAGAGCGCCGAAAATGGCGGCAAGCGTGGTCATCATGATTGGCCGGAACCGCGCAATGCAGGCAGCGTGAATCGCGGCGAACGGAAGCAGGCCGTTTCGTCGCTGAGCCTCCAGCGCAAAGTCGACCATCATGATGGCGTTCTTTTTCACGATCCCCATCAGCAGGATGATCCCGACAATCCCCATCACCGATAGTTCGGTGCCGGTTACCCAAAGTGCCAGCAGCGCGCCAAGGCCGGCTGACGGCAGGGTCGAGATGATCGTCAGCGGATGCAGCAGGCTTTCGTAGAGCACGCCGAGGACGATATACATAGCGATGAAAGCCGCCCCGATCAGCAGCGGCTGAGTCGACAACGATTTCTGCAGGAACGCGGCGTTGCCGGCGAATTCGGTGTGCACGCTGCCAGGCATGCGAAGTGCCACGACAGCGGCCTGGACGATGTCCTCGGCATGCTCGAGCGACATGCCGGGCGGCAGGTTGAAGCTGATCGTCGCGGCTGGGAACTGGCTTTGATGGCGGACGCGGACGGGAGCCGACCCGATGTCGAACCTCGCAACGGCCGACAACGGAACCTGCTTGCCGCCCGCGCCTCCGACGTAAAGGCGGTTCAGCATCGACGCATCGGTCTGCAGGCGCGGATCAACTTCCAGCACCACCTTGTACTGGTTGCGCCGGCTATAGACTGTCGAGATCTGGCGCTGGGAATAGGCGTTGCTCAGGGCATCGTCGATCGCCTTGGCGGTGACACCCAGGCGGGCCGCGGCATCGCGATCGATTACCACGTTGGTCTGCGGCGCCGCCTGGTCCTGATCGGACGAGACGTCGGCCAGCCCTGGCGTTTGCTTCAGTTTTTCCACCAGCTTGTCCGACCAGAACCGCATCTCGCCGACATCGGCGCTCAGCAGGACGAACTGGAACTGCGCGCCTCCATCACGTCCGCCGGCACGCAGTTCCTGGGCGGAGTAGAGATAAGTCTGGATACCCCTTACCTGGGCGAGTTTGTCGCGCAGGCGATTGATCACCTCCTCGGACGAGACGCCGCGCTGGCTGAGGGGCTTGAGACCAATAGCGATCTGGCCCCGGTTCATGGAATCCCAGCCTACCGAGATGCCAACGGTAGAAGTGACGCTATCCACGGCGGGATCGGTGAGCAGGACGTCGACGACCTGACGCTGCCGCGCCTCCATGGTCTGGAACGAGACGTCGATATCGGCGACCGTGGCGCCGTTGATGATGCCGATGTCCTGCAGCGGCATGAAATCCCTTTGGCACAAGGCCGTACATCCGCACCGTCAGCACGATGGTTGCACAGGTAATGATAAGCATCAGCATGCGGTGCGCGAGGGCCCAGTCCAGGGTGACGGCGTAGAAGCGCTCGATGGCGGCGAAGACCCGGCCAATCGCGGCGTCAACGCGGCGCCAGAATGGATTGCCGGGCGGCTGGAAGGTCGTTGCCGTCATGTAGCGGCCGCAGATCATCGGCGTCAGGGTCAGCGAGACGATGGCCGACACCGCGATGGCCAGCGTCAGCGTCATGGCGAACTCGTGCAGGACCCGGCCAATGATCCCGCCCATGAAGATCAGCGGGATGAAGACCGCGACGAGTGACAGGCTGATCGACAGGACGGTGAAGCCGATCTGCCGTGATCCAAGGATGGCGGCCTGCAGCGGCGGCTGCCCATCCTCGATATGACGGACGATGTTCTCGATCATGACGATCGCGTCGTCGACCACGAAGCCGACGGAAATCGTCAGTGCCATTAAGGAAAAATTGTCCAGCGAGAAGCCCTGGAACCACATGCTGGCGAGCGTGCCTGCAATGGACAGCGGCACCGTCACCGCGGCGGCCAGGGTCGGGATCAGGCGGCGCATGAACAGCAGCACGACCAGCAGGACCAACACGATGGTGATCCCCAGCGTGATGCGAATATCATCGATGCTGGCGCGGATCGTCGTGGTGCGGTCGGCGATGATGGTGACGTCGATCCCCGGCGGCAACCATCGCGTCAGTTGCGGCAGCAGCACTCGGATGCGGTCCGCGGTGTCGATGGCGTTCGCGCCGGCCTGCTTGGCAATCGACAGCAGGATGGCGGGCTTATCCCCGTTCCAGGCGGCGAGGCGGGCGTTGGTAGTCGCGTCAACAACGCTCGCGACGTCGGTCAGGCGCAGGATCGCGCCGTTGCCGGACTTGATGATCAGCGGCGCATAGTCGCTGGCGCTCCTGAGTTGGCCATTGATGCCGATCGCCTCGGTCTGCGCAGGCCCCTGCATCGCGCCAACGGGTTCAAGGACGTTGGCGTTCACGACGGTGTTGGCGATATCCTGGGCGGACAGGCCGGCGGCGGCGAGACGGACCGGGTCGAGGCGGATGCGGACGGCGGACTTCTCGGACCCGTTGACGGTGACCTGGGAAACGCCTTCGACCTGCGAGAGACGTTGAGCAAGGACGGTGTCGGCGGCGTCGAAGATTTTCGCCGTGGGCAGCGTCGATGACGACAGGGCAATGCGCAGGACCGGCGTGTCGGCCGGGTTGAATTTCCGGTAGTACGGCCGCGTCGGCAGATCCCCTGGCAGATCGGCCAAGGCGGCGTTGATAGCGGCCTGCACGTCATGGGCCGCGCCTTCGATGTCCCGGTCGATATCGAACTGCACGATGACGGCGGTGGTGCCGACGGCCGAGGTCGATGTGATCTCCGTCACACCGGGGATTTCGCCCATGCGGCGTTCCAGCGGGGCGGCGACGGAGTTGGCGATTGTGTCGGGGTCAGCACCCGGGCGCGAGGCGAAGACAACGATCGTCGGGATATCGACGCTGGGCATCGCGGCAACCGGAAGAAAGCGATAGGCCACGACGCCACTGAGCATGATGGCGATGGACAGCAGGATCGTTGCGACGGGCCGCAGAATGAAAGCAGCGGAGACGTTCATTCTGCTGGCGTCGGTTCCGCGGCCGTCGAACCGGCCAGCCGCCGCTTCAGCCGCTCGAACGCAAGGTAGACAGCGGGCGTGGTATAAAGCGTCAGAAACTGCGACAGCAGCAGGCCGCCCACGATCGTTACGCCAAGCGGATATCTCAGCTCGGAGCCGGCGCCGCGTTCCAGAATCAAAGGCAGCGCTCCGAGCAACGCGGCCATGGTGGTCATCATGATCGGGCGGAAGCGAAGCAGGCACGCCTCGCGGATGGCTTCCCTGGGCGGCAACCCGCGGGCGCGCTCCGCCTCGATGGCGAAGTCGACCATCATGATGGCGTTCTTCTTGACGATGCCCATCAGCAGGACGATGCCGACGAGCGCGACCAGCGACAGATCGAGCCCGCACAGCATCAAGGCGAGCAGCGCGCCGATGCCGGCGGAGGGCAGCGTGGACAGGATCGTCAGCGGGTGGATCCAGCTTTCGTAGAGCACGCCAAGAACAATGTAGATCACGACGACGGAAGCCAGGATCAGCCACGGTTCGGCGACAAGGGCTGACTGGAACTCCGCCGCGTCGCCGGCATAGCTGCCGGTGATCGTTGCCGGCAGGCCGATGTGCTGTTCGGCCCTCGCGACGGCGGTGACAGCCTGGCTGAGGGCGTATCCGGGGGCAAGGTCGAAGCTGATCGTGGCGGCCGGAAATTGTTGCTGATGGGTGATGACGAGTGGCGCGGTCGTGCGGGTGAAACGGGCAATGGCAGACAGCGGCACCTGTGCGTCATTCAGGCCCGGCACGTGGATCAGCGGCAAGGTGGCGGGGTCCGCCTGCCAGACCGGATCGGCCTCCAGCACTACGCGGTACTGGTTGGCCTGGCCGAAGATGGTGGAGATCTGCCGTTGCCCGAACAGGTCATACAGGGTGTCCTCGATCGCTTGCATGGACACGCCCAAACGCATCGCTGCGTCGCGGTCGACGGTGATGAATGTCCTGAACCCCTGGTTCTGCTGGTCCGACGCCACATCGCGCAGCGCCGGCAGCGTGGCGAGTTTGTCGCGCAGCCGCGGCGTCCATTCCGCAAGCTCCGCTGCGTCGGTGTCGACCAGCGTATATTGATAGGGCGTGCGGCTGATGCGCGAGCCGATCTGGATGTCCTGCACCGGCTGGAAATAGGCCATCAGCCCGATGATCCCGGCGGTCGCGGTTCGCAGCCGAGCGATGACGACGTCAACCGGGTCGCGCTGGCGTATCGGCTTCAGGGCGATCGTCAGCCGGCCGGTGTTGGGCGTGGTGTTGATCGTTCCGGCACCGACAAACGAGACGACCCCGGTGACGGCGGGATCCTGGCGAATGATATCGGCCATGCGGCTTTGCATCGCCACCAGTTTCGGGATCGAGACACTTTGCGAAGCCTCGGTGATTGCGACCAGCACGCCGGTGTCCTGACGCGGCAGGAAGCCTTTCGGAACGACGATGTAAAGACCGATCGTGCCAGCCAAGGTCAGGGCTCCGGCAGTCAGCACAAGGGGCTGATGACGAAAGGTCCAGTCCAGGGAGCGGCGGTAGGCGGACAGCAGCTTGTCGAAGCCTCTCTCCGTCAGGCGCGACAAAGCGCCGGGGTGGGCTTCGCTCGCCGGACGGAGCATGCGGCCGCACATCATCGGCGTCAGCGTCAGCGACACGATTGCAGACACCACAACGGAGACCGCGAGCGTGACCGAGAACTCCTTGAACAGGCGTCCGATCACCCCCGTCATGAACAGCAGCGGAATGAACACGGCGATCAGGGAGACCGTCAGCGACACGATGGTGAAACCGATCTGCCTGGCGCCGCGAAAGGCGGCATCGAGCGGGCGGACGCCCTGTTCGATAAAGCGCACGACGTTCTCGATCATCACGATCGCATCGTCGACGATGAAGCCGGTCGCCACGGTCAAGGCCATCAGCGACAGATTATCCAGGCTGAAACCCAGCAGTGACATGATGCCGAACGTGCCGATCAGCGACAGCGGCAGCGCAACCGCCGGAATGAACGTCGCCCGGGCGCTGCGAAGAAAGACGAAGATGACCAGGACGACCAGCACCACGGACATCGTCAGGGTGTATTGAACGTCCCGGACCGAGGCCCTGATCGTTTCCGTCCTGTCTGTTACGACAGACAAACGGACACCGGACGGCATGGCTTTGGTCAGCCGAGGGAGCGCCTGCTTCACCGCCTCCACCGTGTTCACGATGTTCGCGCCGGGCTGGCGCTGGATGTCCAGAACCACCGCTGGTGTGCCGTTGTAGATTGCCGACACACGGTCGTTCTCGACCCCGGCGATGACGCTGCCGACGGCCGAAAGCCGCACCGGTGCGCCATTCCGCCACGCGACCACCAGGTCCCGATACGCGGCCGCATCGACAAGCTGGTCGTTGGCGCCGACCGAGGAGGCGAGCCTGGGGCCGTCGAAGCCGCCTTTGGCGCCGTTGGTGTTGGCGGCGGCCACAGCCGTGCGGATGTCCTCCATGCCGAGGCCGTAGCCGGCGAGCCTGGCGGGATCGATGCGCACCCGAACCGCCGGGCGCATGCCGCCCTGGACGATAACCCGCCCTACCCCGTCGATCTCGGACAGCTTCGGCTGCAACAGCGTGTCGGCGGCATCGCTGATGGCATCGATCGGCAGGCCATCGGACGTCAGGGCCAACGTCAGAATCGGCGCGTCGGCTGGGTTCACCTTCGAGTAAGTCGGCGGATATGGCAGGTTCGGCGGCAAGGTCCCGGCCGCGGCGTTGATTGCCGCCTGAACGTCCTGCGCCGCGGAGTCCATCGACCGGGACAGGCCGAAGCGTAACGTGATCTGGCTGGTGCCCTCGGCACTCTCGGACGTCATCATCACCAGACCGGGGATCTGGCCGAACTGACGCTCCAGCGACGCCGTCAGCAGCAGGGCGGTCGTGTCCGGGCTAGCACCGGGAAGCTGCGTGACAACCTGAATGGTGGGAAAATCCACCTCCGGCAACGCACTGACGGGCAACGACCGGTAGCCCAGCACCCCCGTCAGCAAAATCGCCACCGCCAACAGCCACGTCGCTATCGGACGCGCAATGAAGGGAGCGGAGAGGTTCATGCGGTTGGGAGGGTTCTAAGGAAGGCCAGGGCTCTGCCCTGGACCCGCAAAGGGGCAGTGGCCCCTTTGGATCCCATTGAATTGGGGGGAATGGGGTGAGGGGGCGACGGAGGCCGATCACCACCGAGTTGCCCCCTCACCCCATTCCCCCCATTAGCGGGTTCTAAGGGCCAATGGCCCTTCGTGGGGTCGAGGGGCAAAGCCCCCGCCTTCCCTAACCTCTCCAACCTCAAGACCCGCTCTCGCTCACTTTGCTGCCGTCCGACAGCCGCGAGGTGCCGTCGATGGCGACTTTGTCGCCGGGTTTCAGGCCCGAGGTGACGATGGCGGTTTGTTCGTCCTGGAAGCCGGTGGTGACGGTTTGCCGGTGGGCGACGTTGCCGGTGATGACGAAGACGTAGGGGCCCCGTGGCCCACGCTGGATCGCCGACGGCGGAACGGTGACGGCGTTGTGCTGCGTTTCGGTTTGCAGCCGGATCCTCACGAAACCGCCAGGCCAGAGCCTCAGGCCGGTATTGGGAAACCGCGCCTTAAGCTTGATGGTGCCGGTGGTGGGATCGACCTGATTGTCGAGCACCGTGAGGATACCGGTATCCAGCGGCTTGGCGTCCTCCTGCGACAGCGCGATCACCTTGGGCGTGCCTGCGGCCATGGCGGCGGCGACCGCCGGCAGCGCCTGTTGCGGCAGGGTAAACAGCACGGAGATCGGCTGAAGCTGCGTCAGCACCACCAGGCCGGTGGCGTCCGTGGCGTGGACAATGTTGCCGGGGTCCAACTGGCGGATACCGGCGCGGCCGTCGATCGGCGCGGTGATGGTGGTATAACTCAACTGGGTTTTCGCGGTGTCGATCTGTGCCTGGTCCTGCTGCACGACCGCCGCGTCCTGGGCCACCAGGGCCTTGGCGGTGTCGGCCTGCTGCGCCGACGTGTAGTTGTTCGACACAAGTTTCTGCTGGCGCGCGAGGTCGAGGCGGGCGTTTGCAAGTTGCGCCTCATCCTGGGCTTTCTTGGCAACGGCACTGTCCACTGCCGCCTGATAAATGCGCGGATCAATCTGGGCGATGATGTCGCCTTTGTGGACGTCCTGGCCCTCTCGGACGTTCACCGACAGCAGCGGGCCGTCGACCATGGGTTTCATTGTCACGGTGTAGAAGGCCTGCACCGAACCCAGACCGTCGAGGTAGATGGGCATGTCCTGGCTTTTGGCGGCCGCGGTCAGCACCGGCAACGGCAGGTCGGCGTCGGTCTTGTCGCTCGTTTGGCTGCTGCTTCCCGCCGGCAGGAACCAGATGGTGCCGCAGACCGCGGCGGTGATCAGGGAGCCGGCGGCGGCGCCGATCCAGCGGAAGCGGCGGGACCGGGTCGGCGTCTGGACGGTGTCTCGGGTCAGCGCGTCCATGTGGGCGGACTTTCAGTAGGTGACGCGGGATGTTGGGATGATCGGCCGTTCCGCCATGCCTAGTCAGTGTTACCGCCGACCGGAAGGGCGACGCCACCCTTTAGCATGTTGGGCGCCAGGCCAGGGAACTGTTCGTTAATCGGGCCTTCCGGTTCGGTCCAGCCGCCGCCCAGGGCTTTGTAAAGGTTCAGCAGGGACTGGACACGGGCCAGGCGGACCTGGACCAACAGGTCCCGGTCGGTGAACAGCGTGGTCTCGGCGTTCAGAACGGTGGTGATGTCGACCGTCCCGGCGTCCATTTGCGCGCGGGCAATGTCGGCGGCGCGCTGGGCCGCCTGCACCGCAAGGACCTGCAGCGCCTCCTGTTCGGTATTGTAGCGCCAGGCGGTCAGGGCGGTGTCGACATCAGTGAACGCCTGGACGACTGCCTTGCGGTAGTCCGCCAGCAGCTCGTCGTAGCGGCCCTTCGCCTGCTCCAGTTGGCCGCGCAGGGTGCCGGCGTCGAAAATCGGTAACGTCAGGCCGGCGGCGACCAAGGCCAGCGCGCCGCCGGGTGTCAGCAAGTGGTTCAGCGCGTCCGCCTGGTACCCGGCGTTGCCGGTCAGCGTGATCGTCGGAAAAAACGCCGCCCGCGCGACAGCGATGTTGAAATTCTGCGAGACAAGCTGCGCCTCGGCGGAGGCGATGTCAGGGCGGCGGATCAGCAGGTCGGACGGCAACCCGGCCTTGACCGGCGGAAGCGACAGGCTTGTCAGGGTGCCGGGCTGGACGGTCACGCGCTCCGGTGGCTGGCCCGTCAGGATGCCAAGGGCGATGACCTGCGCCTCCATCTGGTTGGTCAGATTCGGGATGTTGGTGCGCTGACCGGCGACCAGGGCCTCCTGCTGGGCGACATCGAGCGCGCTGGCGGTGCCGGCGTCGAGGCGGCCTTTGTATACGGCCAGAACCTGTTCGGCGGCGTGCAGGTTCTGCCGGGCTACCGCGAGCCGGTCCGAGAAGGCGAGGGCCGTGAACCAGGTGTTGGCGGTGTCGGTGACCACGGTCAACGCGACGGTCTGCTGGTCGAACCGGCTGAACACGGCGGACGCAACCGCGGCCTTGCGCGAGGCCAGGTTGCGGCCCCAGAAATCCAGCTCGTAGCTGGTGCCCAGACTTCCATTGTAAGTGTGGTAGTCGACGCTGGCGTTGGAACCTCTGCCGAAGGTGTTGCTACCGATGCGATAGCTGCTGCCGGTGCCCAGGCCCTCGTGCTGCCACTCGGCGTTGCCGGTCCCGGACAGCGTCGGCAACAGCGGCGCACCGGCGATGCGGACCTGGGCGTCGGCCTGGCGGACACGCGCAATGGCCGCGGCAATGTCGAAGTTCTGGTTGCGGGCCTGGGCGATAAGGTCGTTCAGTTCGGCGGAGTGAAATCCTTGCCACCAATCGGCGGATGGCCACGCGGCCTCGGCACTCTGTGGCGTTGCACGGTAGGCCGCGGGAATGTCCAGGCTCGGGCGCTTGTAGTCAGGGCCAAGGTCGCAGCCGGACAAAAGGACAAGCGCGGCGATTGTCAGGCGGCGCGAACGGTGAGGCAGCAAGCAGTGCATCCTTGTGTTTCCGAACCTCGGTTGTCCGAGCACCGGCCCGCAGGTGTCCGGACGGCCCGCTTCGGTGGAAGCGGCCCGCCTGCCATTCGCACATCGTGCCGCGGAGCGCATGGGAATGCCGGGCCATGACCGCGCGGCGTGACGGAGTCAACG
Source organism: uncultured Pseudomonadota bacterium (assembly GCA_963819005.1). Taxonomy (GTDB): domain Bacteria; phylum Pseudomonadota; class Alphaproteobacteria; order Acetobacterales; family Acetobacteraceae; genus Rhodopila. Next base: position 64,732 of record CAWFUL010000012.1, on the reverse strand, counting down.
ATGAATGCCTCGGCCGTTGTGCCGGCTGACTTTTTCGGTCGCCGGCGGGTGGGAGGTTGTGGAAAGCTAGGTACAACAACCGACTGTCTGTGCCATTACGGTAACATACCAGATTTGCCGCCCTCGACCGCGCAAATCGAAGATTTCTGTGGGGTCACGGCCTTGCGCATGACGAAACTCTATGCAAAACGCCGCACGCTTTTAACGAATTGCATCGAGGAGACGTCCGGGGGTGACAGACACCATCCTGGAGACAGTGGGGCTAACCCGCGAATTCGGCGGATTCCGCGCCGTGGACGGCGTGGATCTGCGCGTGGAGAGGGGAACCATCCATGCGCTGATCGGACCGAACGGCGCCGGAAAGACTACCTGTTTCAATTTGCTCACATCGTTCCTGCCGCCAACAAGCGGCAAAATCATCTTCAAGGGCCATGAGATCACGGGCATGAAGCCGGCCATGGTGGCTCGGCTCGGCTTGGTGCGAAGCTTCCAGATCTCGGCGGTTTTCCCGCATTTGACTGCCCTGGAGAATGTCCGGCTGGCGTTGCAGAAGGCGCGCGGCGCCAGCTTCGACTTCTGGCGGTCGGAAAAGGCGCTGGAGGTCTATGACGACCGCGCTCGGCAGTTGCTGTACGATGTGGGTCTGACGGGGTTCGCCGAGACCATCGTCACCGATATGGCGTATGGGCAGAAGCGGGCGCTGGAGATCGCCACGACTCTGGCGCTGGAGCCCGAGATGATGCTGCTGGACGAACCGACGGCCGGGATGGCGCACGGTGACGTCGACCGCATTGTCGACCTGATCCGGACGATCCGGGAGGGTCGGACGATCCTGATGGTGGAGCACAACCTCTCGGTGGTGGAAGGCCTGTGCGACAAGATCACCGTGCTGACGCGCGGCAAGATCCTGGCCGAAGGCCCTTACGAGACGGTGTCGAAAAATCCAGAAGTGATCGCCGCGTACCTGGGAACCGCCGATGCTTGAGATCAAGGATCTGAACGCCTGGTACGGCGAAAGCCACATCCTGCACGGTGTCGATTTCGAGGTGCGCGAGGGTGAGGTCGTAACCTTGCTGGGGCGAAACGGCGCCGGCAAGACGACGACCATGAAGTCGATCATGGGCCTGGTGCCACGCCGCGAGGGGCACGTAAAGTTCCGTGGCGCCGAGATGGTGGGACTCGCGCCGAACCAGATCGCTCGGGCGGGCATCGCGATCTGCCCGGAAGAACGAGGGATTTTCGGGTCGTTGTCGGTGACCGAGAACCTGATGCTGCCGCCGATCGTGGCACCCGGCGGGCTGGACATCCCGACGATCTACACGCTGTTTCCGAACCTGAAGGAACGCGCGAAGACGGCGCACGGCACGCGGCTGTCGGGCGGCGAGCAGCAGATGCTGGCGATCGCCCGCATCCTGCGGACGGGTGCGAAGATGCTGCTGCTGGACGAGCCCACTGAAGGTCTGGCGCCGGTGATCGTGCAGCAGATCGGCCGGACGATCCGGGAGATCAAGAACCGCGGCTTTACCGTACTGCTGGTGGAACAGAATTTCCGATTCGCGGCGACGGTGGCCGATCGGCACTACGTGATGGAACACGGCAAGATCGTCGACATGATCCCCAATGGCGAGCTTGAGGCCAGCATGGACAAGCTGCACGAATATCTGGGGGTTTGACCGGTGGGTTTGCGGACCACGGCAACCTTCGATCCGGTCCGGCGGCTGAGCGGACCGTACGGCGGGCCCATGGCGCCGATGCGTCGTGGCGTGAGCCATTGATGATACAGATACTATCAAGCCTGGCCGCGGCACAGGGCACGTTGATCCCTGGGCCGATACGGAAGGCTCTGGCCAGGAACGTCATGTGGGGAAACGGGAGTCCAGGTCCGGCACACGAGATTTCGCGTGCCGGATCGTTTCAAAAACCGAGCATCACGTGAAAGTTCAAGCATGAGTTTTACCAGACGCGCTATTTTGGGTTCGGCGACGGCCGCGGCCGCAATGCCGCTGATCCGTCCGGCCCGTGCCCAGGCACCAGGCATCAAGATCGGGGTGCTGAACGACCAGTCGGGTCCTTATACGAACACCGGCGGCATCACCGGCGTGATTTGTGCCAAGCAGGCGCTGGAGGATTTCGGCGTTGCCGCGAAGGGGATGAAGGTCGAGGTGATCTCCGCCGATCATCAAAACAAGCCGGACCTAGCAGTTTCGATCGCCCGTCAGTGGTTCGACCGCGACAACGTGGACATGCTGCTGGATGTGCCGACCTCCTCTGTTGCGTTATCGTTACAGTCCGTGGTGCGGGAGAAGAACAAGGTCTACCTGAACACGGGGGCCGCGAGTTCGGCGCTGACCGGGGCGCAATGCTCGCCCAATTTCATTTCTTGGAACTACGACACCTACATGCTGGCGAAGTCGACCGGCGGGGCAATGGTGAAGGCCGGCGGTGATTTGTGGTATTTCATCACCGCCGACTATGCGTTCGGCAAGCAGTTGCAGTCGGATACCTCGGCACTGGTGCAAAAGTCAGGCGGCAAGGTGCTTGGCGCAGCGCAGTATCCGTTTCCTGGGACAACTGATTTTTCATCTTTCCTGGTGCAGGCGCAGTCGAGCGGGGCGAAGGTTCTTGGGCTGGCGAATGCTGGCGGCGACACGGTCAACTCGATCAAGCAGGCGGCGGAGTTCGGCGTCAACAAGTCGATGAAGATCGCGGCGCTGCTGATGTTCATCAATGACGTGCATGCGCTGGGACTGGACACCGCCGGCGGGTTGAACCTGACGGAGAGCTTCTACTGGGATCTGAATGAAGGAACTCGGGCGTTTACCAAGCGGGTGCTGTCGAAGACGCCGACGAACTATCCGAACATGAATTATGCCGGGAACTACTCGGCGACGCTGCATTACCTGAAGACCGTTGCCGACATGGGAATTGCCGAGGCGAAGAAGGACGGTGTCGCCACGATCAACCGGATGAAGGCGATGCCGGTGGAAGACGACTGCTTCGGCAAGTCCAGGATCCGCGAGGATGGGCGCAACCTGGTTTCGTCGTACCTGTTCGAGGTGAAGAAGCCGAACGAGAGCAAGGGTCCGTGGGATTATTACAAGCTGGTGGCAACGACTCCGGGTGACGAGGCATTCCGCCCGCTGGACGAGGGTCATTGCCCGTTCATCAAGGCCTGATAACAACAAGGGGGACGGCGTGGCCGGGACAATACCATGATCATGATTTTCGGGATTCCCGGCCCGCTGCTCTTCGGACAGCTTTTGCTGGGGCTGATCAACGGCGCCTTCTACGCGATGCTGTCGCTGGGGCTGGCGGTCATCTTCGGCATGCTGAACATCATCAACTTCGCGCATGGCGCGCTGTTCATGATGGGCGCGTTCGTGTCGTGGATGCTGCTGAACTATCTGGGCATCGGGTATTTTCCAGCACTGATACTGTCACCGCTGATCGTCGGCATTTTCGGGCTGATCCTGGAAAAGACGATCATCAGCCGGTTGTACAAGCTCGATCATTTGTATGGGCTGCTGCTGACGTTCGGTCTGTCGCTGGTGATCGAGGGGCTGTTTCGCAATGCCTACGGCAGCTCCGGCATGCCATACCGGATCCCAGACGTGCTGCAGGGCGCGACCAACCTGGGCTTCATGTACATGCCGAACTATCGCGGCTGGGTCGTGCTCGCCGCGCTGGTCGTGTGCCTGTCGACCTGGGCGATCATCGAGAAGACATCACTGGGCGCGACGCTGCGCGCGGCGACCGAGAATGCGCCGATGGTGCAGGCGTTTGGCGTTGATGTGCCTCGGTTGATTACGCTGACGTATGCCGGCGGTGTTGCGCTGGCGGCGTTTGCCGGGGTGCTGGCGGCGCCGATCTACTCGGTCAATCCCAACATGGGATCGAACTTCATCAATACTGTGTTCGCTGTCGTCGTTATCGGTGGCATGGGGTCGATCATGGGTTCGATCGTCACCGGCTTCGGATTGGGCGTGATCGAGGGGCTGACCAAGGTGTTCTACCCCCAGGCCTCGGCAACGGTGGTCTTCCTGGTGATGGTGATTGTTCTGCTGGCGCGGCCGCGCGGCCTATTCGGAAGGGCTGCCTGATATGTTCGGATATTCACGCGCTCAGGCGGTCGCCTTCGTGGTGATGATCGTGCTGATCGTGGTGTGCCCCTTCGTGCTGTATCCAGTGTTCCTGATGCGGGTGCTGTGCGCGGCGCTGTTTGCCTGCAGCTTCAACCTGATGATCGGCTACGTCGGGCTGCTGTCGTTCGGGCAGGCGGCGTTCTTCGGAATGGGCAGCTACGTGGCGGCCTGGACGATGAAGAACTGGCATCTGGACGCGTCCATCGCGATCATTTTTGGCGGGCTGACCGGGGCCGCGCTGGGCGCGGTGCTGGGGTATCTGGCGATCCGCCGGTCGGGCATCTACTTCGCGATGATTACCCTCGCACTTGCGCAAATGGTCTACTTCTTCTGTCTGGAAGCACCGTTCACGGGTGGCGAGGACGGTATTCAGCAGGTGCCGAGGGGCTTCATGTTTGGGTTCCTCGATCTTTCCAGTGATATGACGATGTACTGGGTGACCGCGGCGGTGTTTGTCGCCGGGTTCCTGCTGGTGCACCGGATCATTCATTCTCCGTTCGGGCAGGTGCTGAAAGGCATCCGCGAAAATGAGCCGCGGACGACCTCACTCGGCTACCGCACCGACGACTACAAGCTGATCGCATTCGTTCTGTCCTGCATGATCGCCGGCCTGGCCGGCGGCACGAAGGCGCTGGTGTTCGGTATCGCGACGCTGACGGACGTGCATTATTCGACCTCGGGCGAGGTGGTGCTGACGACGCTGCTGGGTGGGCTGGGAACGGTGTTCGGACCGGCGGTGGGCGCGGTGGTGGTGACATCGATGGAAAACTACCTGGCGCAGTTCGGCGCGTGGGTGACAGTGACGCAGGGGGTGATCTTCATGGTCTGCGTGCTGGCGTTCCGCCGCGGCATCATCGGTGAGATCGGCGCTTATCTGAAGTTGGCGTTGTAAGGTTGGCCAGGGCTCTGCCCTGGACCCGTTAAGGGGCGAGGCCCCTTAAAACCTATTCATTGGGGGGAAGGGATGAGGGGGCGACGGTGTCGTTTCCACCACCGTGTCGCCCCCTCATCCCTTCCCCCCATTAAGCGGGTTCCAAGGGACCAAGTCCCTTGGCGGGGTCGAGGGGCAGCGCCCCCGCCTTCCTCACCCCGCCAACCTCCGGTATCGACAGCCGTCTTGACGCGGGTGCGGGATGGCTCGCAGCATCGCGCATGACCCAGTTGTCCGAGATCGCCGACGAGCGCGGCATCCAGCAGTTCCTGATCGGCTTTACGGATCTGTTCGGAGTGTTACGCGCCAAGCTGGTGCCGGCGCGCGCGATCGATGACATGCTGCGGGACGGCGCGGGATTCGCCGGGTTTGCGACATGGTTCGACATGACCCCGGCCGATCCGGACATGCTGGCCATTCCAGACGTGGACAGTTTGATCGAAATCCCCTGGAAGCCCGAAGTCGCCTGGCTGTCCGCCGACCTGTGGTTCAGGGGCGCGATGCTGGAGCAAGCGCCCCGGACAGTGTTGCGGCGGCAGATCGAACGCGCGGCGGCCCAAGGTCTGGACATGCGCTCCGGGGTGGAGGCGGAGTTCTTTCTGATCCAGCCGGACGGGCTGGCGATCGCCGATGCGGCGGACCATCAGCCGAAGCCTTGCTACGATCAGCTGACCTTGATGCGCCGTTACGACGTGATCACCGAAATCGGTGACGCCATGGAACAGTTGGGATGGGAGCCGTATCAGTGCGACCACGAGGACGCGAATGGCCAATACGAGATGAACTGGGCGTTTGCCCCGGCTCTGGTGACAGCGGACCGGCACGTCTTTTTCAAATACATGGTCCGCGCCATCGCCGAGAAGCATGGCATGCGGGCGACCTTCATGCCGAAGCCGTTCGCGGCGCTGACCGGGTCGGGCTGCCATGCCCACGTCTCGATGTGGCGGGATGAAACGAATGCTTTCGAGGGTGATGCCGAGCTTGGGCTGTCGGGTGACGGACTGCACTTTCTCGGTGGTATCATGGCGCATGCCGAGGCGCTTTGCGCGCTGACCAACCCCACGGTGAACAGCTACAAGCGGCTGAACGCGCCAATGACAATCTCCGGCGCCACATGGTCCCCGAACCGGGTCAGCTGGAGCGGAAATAACCGCACGCACATGATCCGGGTGCCTGGTCGCGGCCGGTTTGAATATCGGCTGTCGGATGGGGCGGCCAATCCATACCTGCTACAGGCCGCCCTGTTGGCGGCCGGGTTGGACGGAATGGAGCGCAGAAGCGACCCCGGCCCAGCGATGGACATCAACATGTATCTGACAGGCGATGATGACGCGGTGGCACGTCCGCTGCCGAACAACCTGCTCGATGCGATCAGGGCGTTCGAGGCGAGCCCCCTGCCCCGTTCCGCATTCGGCGAGGCGTTCGTTGCGTCCTATTCAAAGCTGCAGCGCCGGCAATGGGACAGTTATATGGCGCATCTGACGCAGTGGGAGCGGGATACGACCTTGGATGTCTGACTGCCGGCACTGCCCCGGGCGTCCGGCTATCACGACGCCAGCGCGGTTTCGATCTTCGGTGCGATCGCCTCGGGCGTCGTGGTCGGGGCGAAGCGGTCAAGCACGGTGCCGTCCTTGCCGACCAGGAACTTGGTGAAGTTCCACTTGATGGCGCTGCCCAGAATGCCACCGCCCTTTTGCGACTTCAGGTAGGTGAACAGCGGGTGGGCGTGGGAGCCGTTGACGTCAACCTTGGCGAACAGCGGGAATGTGGTCTGGTAGGACGTCTCGCAGAAGCCGCGGATGTCGGCGTCGTTGCCGGGCTCCTGATGGCCGAACTGGTTGCAGGGGAAAGCCAGGACTGAAAAGCCGCGTGGCCCGAAACGATCCTGCAGGCCCTGCAAGCCCTTGTACTGCGGCGTGAACCCGCAGCGTGAGGCGGTATTGACGATCAGCAGCACCTGTCCGCGGAAGTCGCTGAGCGGCTGGGGTTCGCCGGCGTTTCGTTGCGCGGTGAGGTCGTATAGTGTCATTGAGTACCCTTCGTGGATGCAAGGATAGGGCAGTCGGATTTCATCCGCCAGTTTTTGATGAGGTGGGCCGGTTCACCCGACCCCCGGATGCTTTGCCGGGATCGGACCACCAGAGATCTCGATGGCAGTCAATCCCGCGCGCACCGAGCACATACTTTCGTTCCGCGCTGTCGAGGCAGGAAGAAACCCGCAGCAGCAACGCCGCCGTGACTTGAGGTGCGTCGGCACCGATCGGAAGCACGCGCCAATGCCGCTTGATCAGGCTTCCTAAAATCAGGTTGAGTTTGGCCGCGAGGTCGCCGTAGCCTTGCCACAGCGCCGGGAGTGCCTGCCAAAGCGGAACCGTTGCGGCCCGCTTGTTCGGCAACGGCCCAGCACGGCGTGAGGACTGGCATGGCCGAGCGTGCGACCGCGGCAACGGCGACGGCCGCCTGACGCTGGAGTTCGGTGGCCGACGGTATTCCGATACCCCGGGCCACCCGCGATTTCACGTCCTTAGGCCCAGGGTCTTTACAGATGTAGCGACGGCCATCGATGACGATTTTCCGCTCACGCCGCGCCCCGCATCCAGCCATGATACCGGGCCAGCCAGCGGAACACCCAAGGCGGCGCATGCTTGTTGCGCCAGGCGCCCGCGACGTCGCGGTTGGCCTCCGTGTATGTCGGGTAAGGGTGGATGGTGCCGAATACCTTCTTGAGCCCAAGCCCGTGATGCATCGCCAACGTCAGTTCGGCCAGCATCTCGCCAGCACGCGGGGCGACAACGGTGGCGCCGAGGAGGCGGTCCTTCCCTGGCGGAGTCAGCACCTTGATGAATCCTTCGCGGGCATCGTCGACAATGGCTCGGTCCGACTCGCCAAGATCATAGCGGGTCACTTCGTATGGCACCTTTTGCGCCTGCGCCTCCCGCTCGTTCAGCCCCACCCGGGCAATTTCGGGTTCGAGATAAGTCACCGCGGGCATGGCGGCCCGGTCCGGACGGATTCGGTGCAGGTTGCCGAACAGTGCATTCACGCTTGCATGCCAGGCCTGGTGACCGGCCGCGTGAGTGAATTGGAACGGTCCAGCCACGTCGCCGCAGGCCAGGATTTTGGGATGCAGGGTTTGAAGGTAATGGTTGGTTTCAATCGTGCCTTTCGGCGACAGCTTGATACCGAGCGCCTCGAGCCCATAGCCCGTCGTCCGGGGTTGCCGTCCAACGGCAACCAGCAGGATATCGAACGTCACATCGATCCGATTGCCCCGCTGTTCCAGCGCGAGGGTGCGCTCGCCGCCACGGCATTCCGCCGCGATGGCCCTGTGGCCGGTCAGCACGCGCACGCCGTCCCTGGTGAGGACGGCTCGGGCAAGATCGGACACTTCATCGTCCTCCCGCTCCAGCAGGCGGTCCGCCTGTTGCGCGAGTGTCACCTCCGACCCTAGACGCGCGAATGCCTGGGACAGTTCACAGCCGATCGGACCGCCGCCAAGAATGAGCAGCCGTTTCGGGACCGTCTCCAGACTCCAAATGTTTTCCGATGTGACGAAACCGGTGCTCTGGATGCCAGGGACGGGCGGCACCACGGGCTCCGCCCCCGCGGCGATAATGATGGCACGCGTGCTGAGGATTTCGCCGTCAACCTCGACCGTCCACGGCGAGGTGATCGTCGCGTGCCCATGCCTGACGTCGACGCCAAGGCCGCGGTAGCGCTCGGCCGAATCATGCGGCGCCACAGCCGCGATGGCGGACCGTACATATCGCATCGCTGCAGCGCCATCGACGCCGCCCGGCAGATCGAGCAGGCCCATCCGCGCGGCCGCCCGCGCCTGCGCGACCACCCGGGCGGCATGGATGATGGCCTTGGAGGGCACACAGCCCGTGTTCAGGCAATCCCCACCCATCTTGTTGGCTTCGATCAGGGTCACCTTGGCGCCGACCTTGGCGGCGACCAGAGCACTGACCAGCCCGGCACTGCCGGCGCCGATCACCACCAGGTTCCGGTCGAATGTGCGTGGCTTCGTCCAGAGCGGGCTCATTTGCGGCTCATGAAATGACGGGTGAGGAAACGTGCAGCAACCGGCAACACCGCAAGGAGGATCAACGAGCCGATGACCAGCGGCGAGAGAATGCCCGCCAGGCTTTGGAGGCTGCCGATCCGCGTCCCGGCGTTGACGTAGACGATGGTCGCCGGAAGCATCCCGATCTGGCTGACGACATAGAACAGGCCTATTGAGAAGGAGGTGACGCCGAAGACGAGATTGATGAGGACGAACGGGATTGCGGGCACAAGCCTGAGGCTGAGCAGGTAGAGCCATCCGTCGCGGTCGAGCCCGCGGTTGACCTGCTCCAGGTGTGAGTGGAAGCGCCGGACTACAAGATCGCGGAACAAAAGCCGGCTGGCCAGAAACGCCAGCGTGGCACCAACCGTCGAGCCGAAGGAGGCGAGGATGGTCCCCTCGACCAGCCCGAAAATCGCGCCGCCCGCCAGAGTCACGACGAGCGCGCCCGGGACGGAAAGGGCTGCCATGGCGATATAGATCGCCAGGTAGGCGAGGCCTGTCAAAACAGGGTGACGGTCCCGGATTGCCAGAAGGTCGCGTTCATGCGTCTTCAAGGAATCCAGCGACAAGGCGTGCTGGAAACCGAGCGCAAAGAACGCCGCAACCAGCCCGCCGATGACCAGCAACAGGATGACACGCCCGGTCCAGGCTGAGCGTTGTTTCACCCGCGGCTCGAACCAACCGTGTTGGCAGGCCACGCCGCCAAGCCGGGTTCGAGCGGGACGCCGGTACGGGCCGGTTCGGCAGGCGGAAGCATGTCGGTGCCGGGCCAAAGTCCGGTCAGCATGGCACTCGTATCGCCATCAGGCAGCCCGGCCTGACGCATGGAAGCGGCGGCACCGTTGTGGTCGTGGTCCAATGGGTGATGCGTGAGTTCAATGCAGTCGTTGTGCGGGCGCAGGACGCTGAGCCAGGCCCGGGGTGTGCCACCATTCGCCGGAACGCCGACCGCTCCAGGGTTATGCCACGGCATCCCGTCCACCTGCCGGGTGAACGGGATGCCGCAATGGCCGCCGATAACGGCATCGCAGCCGGAATTCTTGAGCAGGGTGCGGAACGTCGCGTCCGGCGCCGAGGCGAAGACGAACTGGTTGATGCTCGCAGCGCTCCCGTGAATGACGGCGAGGCGATGTGAACCCGCGATGAAGTCAATGCGTCGGGGCCGACCAAGGATCCAGGCACGGGCATCATGATTGAGCCGCCGGTCCGCATGGACGTACCCGGCGACGGAAAGCCGGTCACAGGTTGACCCGCTTGCAAACCCGCACGCACAATCATTGGCGTTCTGCCCGAAAAACTCCTCGCAGTTTCCCATGACGACATGGATCCCTGCCCCACGGATCATGTCAACCTTGGCTACGGGGTCAGCGGCATAGGCCACGACGTCGCAAGCCATGCAAGCCCATAGGCTGCCGTGAAGATGCCATACCCGGTCCCGCGCTGGGCGGCGGGCACCAAATCGGCGACCGCTGCCCGCATGGTCGACTCGTGAATGCCGACAGCGGCGCCCCAGACAACCGCACCGGCCCAGACGAGATCGGAGTTCGTCGTAAAAAACAGCACCGGGACGGCTGCCGAGAGCGGTAGGGCGATCACCAATCCGCGCAGACCGATGCGGTCATATAGCCAGCCGGACCCCAGGGCGGCCAGGGCGGCGGCGCCATGGCAACGGCATAGGAAACCGGGATCAGTTCAGTGGGCAGGACGTGTCGGACCTCAAGATGGTAGGACAGCACACCAAAGGTGGCGAACCCGGCCATGGAGACCGCGGTGAAGGCCGTGTACAGCCAGAATTGTCCCGGAGGAGGAACCGAGGCCATGGTCGCCGTCCGCGTGTCGGCCGCGGGATGCGCGGCCTCATAAGCTGCGGGATGCGGCGCGGAGCGGCGCAGCCAGGCCAGGGTCAGCAACGCCAGCGCACCAGGGACGACCAAGACCAGGAAGCTCATCCAGATACCCGAAAGCGTGATCATTCCAGCCATCAGCAGCGGGCCGAGCAGGGCGCCTGTTTGGTCGAGGGCTTCGTGGATTGCGAATGCGGTGCCGCGGCCCAGGTTCGTGCTGGCCCGGGCGAGCATGGTGTCGCGCGCCGGAGTGCGAACCGCTTTCCCGAACCGCTCAACGACCAGCCCAGCCGCCTGCCACAACGTCTGCGAGGCGGCCAGCAATGGCACTGAGACAACGGTAATCGCGTACCCGGTAATCGGACAGCGCCCAATAGCGATGCGTCCGGTCCGAGAGCCGCCCAGTGGCGAGCCGGAACACCAGGGCGCCCGCCTCGCCGAAGCCGGTCACGAAGCCGACCAGGGTGGCCGAGGCCCCAAACGTGGCGAGATAAGGCCCGGTGATCGCCCTGGCGCCCTCGTAGACGACGTTCGCTAGCATGCTGACTACGCCGAAAGCCAGGATAAACTGCATCGGTGTCAGGCGGTTGGCCTCGTGCGTCCGGTCCTCGGCTTCCATGGCTCGACTGACTCCTTATCGGTCTCGTTCAGAGCGCGTCTGACAAATTGTAGGCGGCAGCTGGATCCTTGCGCTCATCAGGATTTTCAGGCCGCGTCCCATTGATCCCCGCAAACCGGGCCGCGAGCATGGGGATAATAAGCAGCGTCAGCACCGTTGAACTGCACAGGCCGCCGAGGATGACGATGGCCATGGGCCCCTGGATCTCCTGTCCGGATAGCCGGTTGCCGACCGCGATGGGCAGCAGGCCGAGGGCGGTCACGACGGCTGTCATGAGGATGGGTGCTAGCCGGTCCATGGCCCCGATGCGCGCCGTCTCACGGGACCATGGCAGTCCCTCGTCCAGGACCAGCGTACGGTAATGGGACAGCAGCATCAGAGCATTTCGTAAGGTGATGCCGAACACGGTCACGAACCCCACGGCCGCGCCCAGCGAGACGGTCAGCCCGGTGATCCAGATCGCCGCAATCCCGCCGACAAGGGCAAGCGGAACATTGACGAGCAGCAGTATGACCTGCCTCGAGTCACGCAAGGCGATGACCAGAAGCCCGCAGATGGCAACAAGAGCCAACCCGGTGTGCAACAAGAGCTCGAGCTGGGCCACGCCACTCGCGGTGGCCGTGCCGCCTATACCGACGTAATTGCCTGGCGATAGCTGGACATCAGACAGGGCCTTCCGCGCTCGCGCGACGAACGCAGCCTCATTGCCGGAAACATTGGCGGTGACAACCTGAACCCGCCGCGCGCCCTCGTGCAGGATGAGCTCTCGGCCAGCCTCCGCCTGCACATGGGCGACAACGTTGAGCCGAACGAGACCCCCCTGGGCGGTCCGCAGCGGAATGTCACCCAAGGCAGCCGGATCAGCCCGAAGCGCGGGCGGCAAAATGACAACGATCGGGATGGACCGGCTGCCGGTATAGACCCGGCCGGCTGCATCTCCGGCATAGCTGGTCCGGATGGCGGTCGCGACCTGATTGGCGGTCAGTCCGTATTGCAGCAGGGCGGCGCGGTCAGGCACAACCGATATTTCCGGCGTGCCGGACGGTGCCGCGACGCTGACGCCATTGGCACCCGGAAGCGTCCGCAATGCCGCGGCGATGCGGTCGGCATCCCGGTCTAGCGCGTCCAGCGATGGGCCATGAACCGTGATCACAACCGGCGCGGTATGCCCGGACAGGGTCTCATGGATCCGCTCGGTCAGGAACGTATCCGCCGTCCAGCGTACCCCGGGCGCGCCCCTAAGGGCGGCAAGGATGCGGGCCTGCAAGGGCGCGCCCTGATCACCTCCCTCGGGCGTCAGAGTGACATCCATTTCGGCTTTGTTGGTGCCCGCGTGCTCGTTCGACAGCGTCGCATGCCCGGCGTGAAGGGCAACAGTTTCGACTTCCGGCATTTTTTGGAGGATGCGCGCCGCGCGTTTCCCGATGGCCAGCATCGCGTCAAGCGACGTTCCAGGCGCTGTTTCGAAGTGAATGATAAATTGGCGCTCGTGAAACTGGGGAAGGAATTGTGTGCGCAGGAACGGCACGCTGCCGAGTGCTGCAAGGACCAGCCCGGCGGTGGCGCCCAGGATCAAGCCGGCATGGCGCTCGACCAGGGGCAGCAAGTGGCCGTATCCGCGTTTCGCGCGCGCGACCAGGGGTGGATCGGCGGGCGGGAGAGGCACCCGGCCCAGCAACAGCCAGGCCAGAGCGGGCGTCACGGTCAGCGCCACGACCAGCGAGGCAAGGATCGCCGCGATGTAGGCGACAGCCAGAGGGGTGAACAATCGGCCAGCCACCCCGGACAGACCCAGCACCGGCAGAAACACGATCGCCACCGCCAATGTGGCGAAAATGATCGCGCTGCGTACCTCAAGCGACGCCTCCAGAACGACCCGGACCGGACTGCGCGGCTGCGGACGATTCCGGTTCATCCGCAAGCGTCGATGGATGTTCTCGACATCGACGACGGCATCATCCACCACCTCTCCGATCGCAATCGCCAGGCCGCCAAGCGACATGGTGTTCAGGCTGAACCCGAAGCGGTCCAGAACGAGGGTCGCGATGAGCAGGGAGGCAGGAATGGCGACAAACGAAACGGCCGCGGTGCGCCAGTTGCGCAACGCCAGGAACAGCACCACAAGGATCAGGATGGCGCCCACAACCAGGGAGTCGCGCAGGTGATGCAGCGAGGCCAGCACGAACGAAGCGGGGCGCAGCGCGTTGGGCAGCATGACAACGCCCTGCCGCTTCAGCGCAGGGGCGAGCACGGCCAGTTCACGGTCGAGCGCATCGGTGACGCGCAGCAGATTGGCGCCATACTGGGCGCTGATGACCAGAAGCAGTCCGGATTCCGAGCCCACAAGCGCAGCACCGACAGGCGGTGGTGACGCCTCTGCGACATGGGCGACATTGCCAATGGCGAGGCTTCGGCCGTCACGCTGAACAAGCAGGCTCCCAGCGAGGTCACGCGGCGATATGGTCTGGCCGTGTGCCTGGATAACCACCTGCTGGTTCGGCGTTTCGATAACGCCGGACCCTGCGGCAGAACTTGCCTGGCTGACCGCCGTCGTGAGCTGATCCAGGCTGATGCCCGCCTCCGCCATCAGCGTTGGATCGAACTGCACCTGCAGCTGCGCCGGCCGTGCGCCGAATATCACCACGTCCGCCACGCCGGGCACGGCCAGCAGCGCGGGCCGCATCGTCCAGCGCGCGATTTCCGTCAGTTGCATCAGCGACAGCGTTGGCGACGACAACCCGATGCTGAGAACGTCTCCCGTTGAGGATTGCAGCGGCGCGATGACGGGCGTTGCCCCGTCCGGCAAGGAGCCTGCCAGCGGTGCCAGCCGCTCTGCCACAAGCTGGCGGTCACGGTATATGTCGCTGCCGCCGGCGAACACTGCCGACACGACGGACAGGCCGGTAGAGGAACGGGACCGAAGCGTGGCAAGTCCAGGAATTCCGTTAATCGCATCCTCAACCGGTGTCGTCACCAGCGCTTCGAGCTGCTCAGGAGCCAGGCTGACGACCGAGGTTTCAATCGTAACAGTCGGCTGCCCGAATTGCGGGAACACGTCATACCGCGCCTCATTCGCGGCAAACGCGCCGAGGATCATCACCGCCAGGGCCGCGATAAGAATGAGCCACGGAAACCGCAGGCAGAAGGCAATGATGGCGCGCATCGGTAGGATCAGTCGTCATCATCTGAGGTTTGGGCTGAACTGACAGCGGCGCCGGTTTCGCCCGTCTCCGCCTGGGACAGCAGCAGAGCCGCGCCTGCCACCACGATGGTCTCGCCAGGTTTGACCATGGTCTTCCCATCGCTTCTGACGAAGTAGCCGTTCGGGGTGGGACGATTGGTCGGTATAACGGTCGGCGTGAAATCTGCATCCGCGCTACGCCGGAACACGATCGGCGTCGCCGCACGCCATACGACTGCGGATTTTGGTACGACAACCCCCACATCCTCTGGACCGCTCGACAACTCGGCTCGGAGCGGGGCGCCTACCGGCGGACAGTTTGGCCTCTCACCAAGGTAGTAGAAGCTGGGACCGTTCCCGGCAGGTGACTGCGGCGAGTCGTCTACAAACCGAAGCGCTACGATGGACCCGCTCGCCAGGTTCGCCGTCGCTTCCGCTGGCGCTGGCGCCACGCTTACACCAAGCGGCAGAGTCACTTCCACGAGGCATGTCTGTCCGGCTTCGATGCCGGCCAGCAGTCCGCTGTCCATTGCAGCCGCGGCTTCTAGCTTTGTTCCCCAGGTGGCGCGGCCGCCAGCAGCCAGGGAGCGCAACTTCGCCTGCGCAACCGCGAGGTTGGCGGCCGCGACCTGTCCGGCTGATTGGGCGGACTGGTATTCGGCCAGGGAAACATTACCCTGTGCATGGAACAGACCGGCCGCTCGGTTAGCTTCGGTTTCCGCCAGCTTCAGCCGGGCGTCCATCGCCGCCACCTCGGCCTTCGCCTCTGCGATCCCGGCCGCCAACGCGGTCAGGCGGGTTGGATCGAGCACCTGGCCGAAGCCGGTGATCGCCGGGGCCTGCCGGGCCGCTTGCAGGGTTTCAACGCTGATATTGCCTGCCGCGACTGCCTGGGGTGAGACGGTCAATGGTTTCAGCACATCCTGGCCCCATGCGGGAGCCAGCAGGCTGAACAGCAACAGGCCAACGGGCACTGGCAGCAGCCGGTTTCGCATCATCGTTTCCCTGAAATACCAATGAGAGGTTCGTGAAACGCATCCTCCAATCGGCCAAGGGCCACACGTTCATCAATGCTCGCCGTCAGGGCCCCGAGTTCGGCTTGTGCTTGCGCCAGTTCCGCGCCTGCAAGCTGAAGCCTCCCGATCTGGCCAGCCTTGAACGCGGTGCGGTCCGTGTCCACCACCCGGGCTGCCAGGTGCAGCAGCCGCTGCGTTTGCCCGGCTTCCGCCTGGCTGGCTCGCCAGTCGGCTTCAGCAGTGTCGATTTGTCCCAAAACGGCTGTTTGCACCTGGTCGAACTCGGCTGCCGCGACTTGCCGGGCGGCGCGTGCCGCGGCAATCGGTCCCTGGTTCTGGTTGAGCACCGGCAGCGGCAAAGAAATGCCAAAGATGAACTTGTTCTCGCCTTGGTCGTATTCGTAGCCCGGCCCTATGTTCAGATCCGGATACTGCCGCGCCACCTCAAGCCGTAATGCGGCCTGTGCCGCATCATAGCGGGCCAGGGCAGCCAGGATCTCGGGCCTCTGCGTCAGGGCTCGTTCCCGTCCCAGACCCTTGTCGTCAATGCCTTGGATCTGCTCCAACTCGGAGAGATCGATCGGCACGGCCTCGACCGCCTGCTCCGGCACACCCACAGCGGTCGCCAGGGCAGCGGTGGCGAGACGCGCCTGCCGTTCCGCGGTCGCGAGACCTACCGCCGCTTGCATGCCTGTCAATTGCTGGCTTGTCAGGGCCGCGGCGGACACCGCACCGGCCTCGTGCCGCTCCAACACCAGCGCTGTGACCTGTTGGGCGGCAGCGTCATACCCGCGCGATAGCGCCAGCCGCCTGCGGGCAGCCCACAGATCGATCAACGCTGTTCTGACCTGGTCCCGAAGCTGCCAGGCCGCGATGGCAAGCCGCTGGCGCGCGGCCTGCGTACGTTCCCGCGCCTCGGCAATGCCCGCCGAACGCTTTCCTGCCGTGCGAACCAGTTCGGTGATGACCGGCCCGATCTTCCATGGTGACGGTGCGACCAGCGTACTGTCATAGGTCGGCGCAATAGACAGGACCGGATTTGGCCATTCGGCTGCGCTGCGTTCCCCGGCTTGCGCCGCTCGTACTTGCCCCGCAGCGACTTTCATTTCCGGTCGTTCGTATATTGCCGCGGCCGTGAGGGAGTTGAGATTCCAGCGAACAGGGCTCCCTGGTTCCTCAAGATACCGGCCGACGAAGCGGACCAGGTCTGGATTGGCGAGGCTGCGTGCCTGCACGGCCTGCGCCGAAGCCACCGGGTCAAGCGGGCGTGAATCATAGCGGGCGCAACCGCTCAGCATCGCGGCAGTGCCAATCAAAGCGGCTTGGCATGCCCCTATGCCCCGTTCGGTGAACGTCATAGCTATGCGTATTATCCCCGTTGCTGACGCGAGGCTGACAAGGGATCGGACCAGGTGAAGATTTTGCTGGTGGAGGATCATCTCGCGGTGAGCCAGATCGTTGCGGACCACCTTCGGCAACGCGGATTTACCGTTGACGTGGTGCGACGCGCCGATGAGGCCCTCGCGGCCAGTGCGGTCGCGCGGTATGACGCCGTGGTCCTCGATCTGGGTTTGCCGGACGCGGACGGATTGTCCGTTCTCGATGCTCTCAGGCGGGGGCGCTCGGCCGGCATCCCGGCCATCATCGTATCGGCCCGGGACGGGGTGCAGGATCGCGTTGGCGGCCTGAATGCCGGAGCCGACGACTACATCGTCAAGCCGTTCGAGCTGACCGAGATCGAGGCGCGGCTGCGGGCCGTGCTTCGGCGTCCGGGCCAGCGCCCTGATCCGGTGCATCATTATGGCGATCTGAGCTTCGATTCCGCCGCGCGGTCGGCATCTGTTGATACACGCATCCTGAACCTGACGCGGCGGGAGGCCATGGCGTTGGAGGTGCTGGTTCAGGGGAGCGGACGAGTTGTGGTCAAGGATGTGTTGGAAGACCGCCTTTACGGCTTTGATGAACGCGCCAGTGCAAATGCACTGGAAGCCGTCATTTCACGCCTGCGGCGCCGGTTGGAAGCGGCAGGTTCTGGCGTGTGGATCGAGTCTGTTCGCGGTATCGGGTATCGCCTGCGCGCGGAGATCACAACATGATGCTTCTGGACAGCATCCGGCGGCGACTGGTCGCGTCCATGATGCTGCTCTTCGCATTGGGACTGGGCGGGGCCATCGTGGCGCGCCCGTTCGAGGGCTCCGGCGGACTGCTCAGTCGGCTCGATGTTGATCTGATCCAGGAACCTTATCAGGACATCATCGTGCTGCTGATGTTCAGCGTCGCGACGATCGGCATCACCCTGCTGGTGAGCGGCTGGAGCCTGCGCTCATTGCGGGAGGCTTCGCAGCAGGCAGCCTGTGTCGACCCTCGTCATCCCGAGGTACGGATCGCCACGGACAGGCTGCCGCGGGAAATCCGCCCCCTGGCGTCGGCCGTTAATGCCGCGCTGGATCGCATGACCAGGGCCTATGACGCGGAACGGCGATTTGTTGCCGACGCGGCCCATGAATTGCGAACCCCGCTGACAGTGCTGAGCCTGCGGTTGCAACAGGCGCGCGCCAGCGGTGAACCGGACTGGGCGCAGGTTGACCAGGATCTGGCGCAGGTAAGCCGTGTCGTCAGCCAGCTTCTGGACCTGGCCCGCAAGGAGGCGGGCGTTCTGGAGGACCAAAGGTCCATCGATGAGGTCAACATGGGCCGCGTGATCCGCGAGGCTGCCGCCCTCATCCTACCGCTTGCTGATGCAGCGGGCCGGGACCTGGAGATTGATGTGCCAGACCACCTGCCGGTTCTGGGCCGGGCGGGCGATCTGCGGGACATGCTGCGCAACCTGCTCGAAAATGCACTTGTCCATGGGGCGGGCACGATCCGGGTGGTGGGGAGGCTCTGCGGCGGCGAGCCGGTCCAGGTTCTGGTCAATGTGGCGGACCAGGGGACCGCCCTGTATCCCGCCGACCGGGAGGCCATGTTCGACCGCTTCCGCAAGGCGGATGCGGCATCAAGCGGCAGCGGCCTTGGGCTGGCGATCGTGCGCGAGGTCGCCCGAGCGCACGGGGGCACGGTTCGATTTGCTTCGGGAGCAGAAGCTGTCCTCGAGGTCCTGTTGCCTGCGCACGGGTATGACAAAAAAACCGGCACCATATTCCGGGCCTGCGCGCCTGCGGCGACCGAAAGCGGCTTCCGGCACTAGCAGCGGTCATGACAGGCGGAGCGGCAGTAGCCGCTGCGAAAGGATATCCCCGCGGATTATTGGGCTAAGGTTGGAAACCCGTAACTTGACGCCGAAAACCTGCGACGTCAGCCTGTCTGCATCAATCAATGCCAACAGGGCCAGGATGCATTCAAGTAACGGCACAACAGTCGAAGTGCAAGCAGGACGGTCCAAACTCATGATCTTGCGCCGTCTGCGGCGCCAACTCCGTATCGCAATAGACTGGGCAATGCAGCCGCTTTACACGGTCTATGAGAGGCGGCTCGCGAACCAGGTCTCGCTGCGACCACCCCCGCGTCACATCGGCATCATCCTGGACGGCAACCGGCGGTATGCGCAGCGCGAAGGTATAACGCCCGCGCACGATGCCTACAGGCTCGGTGCGCAAAAGCTCGATGACGTGCTTCGGTGGTGTGTGGAGTTCGCCGTTCCGGCAATAACGCTGTGGGTATTCTCATCCGAGAATTTCGGGCGGTCCTCGGACCAGGTAGACGGGATTTTGGCTGCAGTGCAGGGCAAGATACACATGCTCGCCGAGCATCCGTATATTCACAGGCATCGGGTCAGAGTGCGGGCGATCGGCCGCCTCGAGACGCTTCCGGATGCGACCAGGCAGGCGATCCGGCTCGCGGAAGAAGCGACCGCCCATTACGATGGTATGTTGCTGTCGATAGCAGTGGCCTATGGAGGACGCGAAGAAATCGCGGACGCTGTCCGGAGCATGCTTGTTTCCGCCCAGGGCGAAGGCAAGACGCTCGCAGAAGCGATTGACGCCGTTTCGCCTGAGTCTATCGCCAGGCATCTGTATCTGGCAGGCGCTCCGGAGCCGGATCTTATCATACGCACCAGTGGGGAAATACGCCTGTCAGGCTTCTTGCTCTGGCAGAGTGCGGCCAGCGAATTCTACTTTTCAGACGTCCTGTGGCCCGCGTTTCGGCGCATCGACTTTCTGCGGGCCATGCGTTCGTTTCAAGAGCGGACGCGCCGGTTCGGCCTGTGATTCTATGCACCGGGTTTGGCTAGCCGCGGCCTCGGATTGGCTGCTTACCATGTCAACAAGCCTGCCGGTCCCAGGATCTCGCTTAAACGCGACGATGCAGCACAGGCCGGGTCGATTATCCTCCAACGCCAAGGATTGTGGACCGGGTATTCCGGCGGAATTCCGAGCAAGGCGCTGCAACGCCTCTACCGGCTGAGGCCAGCCGGACAATGCCGGGGAACGGGCTGGGATTGAGACTAATGAACGCCATCGCGGGTCCCATTAGTTGTCCAGGGCGAGGCGACCCCGGCGTCCGCCCGCGCGCCGCAGCGCGGCAATGGCCTGTGAGCGGAACTCGCCCACGTCCAGCATAAGGGCACTGACGGCGTAGACCACGCCGCCAACCATTACCGTGGACAACAAGCCGCCCCAGTCCAGCGGAAATCGGATCAAGCCAATTACGGCAGCCATCGGGACAACAGCGGCCAGAGTGCGCACAACCTGCCAGAACGGCAGCCACACCGGAAACAACGCCGTGCCAATGAACCAGCCCGCGATCACTGCCGCCCACTGGCACGCGAACGCCGTCCAGGCTGCTCCGATCATGCCAAAGCGCGGGATCACAAACAGGTTGAGCGCCACGTTCAGCACAGTGGCTGGCCCATAGGTCCACAGCATCAGCAGCGGCTTGCCGGATAAATGGAACGCGTGGTCGATGAAATGCGATCGCAGGCCCCGAGCGAGAGCGGTGAACGCCATGATCGGGATCAGCATCGCGACGCCCTCTCGAAACGCCGGGCCGACCAACGTGGCGGCGACATAATCGGCTGTCATGGCGAGGCCAGCACAGGCTGGCAGGGTCACAGCCAGCAAGGCGATCCCATTCCGACCCGCCTGGATGCGCGCTGCCTCCTTGCCCTTATTTTCCAACACCTGCACGACCCACGGGAACGTCGCCGTAGACACTGACGAGCAGATAATCGATGTTGGTCGATCCACGAGATTATAGGCGACGACGAAAATCCCCAGGATTTCGGCGCTACTGAGCGAACCTAGTAGGAACCGGTCGTTGTTCTGCAACATCATAGCCGCAGCGGCCACGGCGACCATAGGCCACGCGTATTCAACGAGCCGCATCAGTTGTGTGCGGTCAAGCGCGCCAGCCGGGCGACGAATCGGTGCCAGCAACAGCTTGATATCAAACAGCGCGCACAAAAGCGCGGCGAGGAACAAGCCGGTGATGATCGCCTCCGCGCCAGAACCGAGGATGTAAAGTGCAGCCACGCCGAAGACCAAACCTAACGTGACGTGCAAGCACTCGATGGTGTTGTAGCGGGCCATCGCGTTGGCAGAACGATTGACCGCCTGGTTCAATTGAACCAGCGCACGAGCCAGCAGCATGGGGAGCGCAAGCCAAGCCGAAACGCGATAGGCATCCGGTAACGTCAGCAGTAGCCCGCCGCCAACACATATCAGGGTCGCAACTAGCGAGAGTCCATAAAAGACCAGATAGGCCTCTTTCAGCAGCCCGTCCCGGCGACCGTCCCTGACGGCTCCGGGGTAAAAGCGCATGACAGCGATCGGCACTGCGCGGAAAAGTGAGGTTTGCAGCACCAGAGCAGCGGCGAAGATGAGACTGTATTCACCGAATTCAGTCGGCGATAATAAGCGCGTATAGGTGTATATCATCAGCATGGAGATGATGGCCGGAACAATATTTGCCGGAATATAACCGATGATCTGCCAATACACGCGTGCTGCCTCTAGAGTGTTCTGATACGTTAACGACCATGGTGCGAGGCGGCGATCTGCCTAACCAGAATATAAGCCCGGCGATCACCACGACGGGCCAAGGTATTGGTGCTGATGGTGTTGGCCCAAACGAAGGCAGACAACCACCAGCCGACCACGATGCGCGAACTAATTTCCATGTCGTACACAACCCAACATGCCCGCAATCCGTTTCGGGCAGACCTTCTTTTTCGCTATCCTGGCACGTGCGGTTCCTGAGCGTCCGTCCGGACCGTCGGTTAATACTTGGCTTCTATCCGTTCGCCCGACAACAGGGCGCGGTATTCGCACTTCCCGTAGCCTATGTTCCTGACTCGATAGGCCAGGGGCCAAAGTACGACGATGCGGAAACCGCCCAAGCCAGCCATCGTCAGCGAAGCCGGAACTAGCGTCGTTGCAAACCACGGTACAACTGCCCAGCATCCTGCTAACGCCTGCCAGTATCAGCCAGGGTGTTGCAGAGCGTCGTGACCAGATGCCGCTGTGCCAACCGCGACGGCCAAGCTATCAGTGAGCGGCACCATTCGCGATGGTTGGTCATGTGCCAAAGCGCGTTATACAAGCGTTGCCATTGCAGCAGTCGCTGTGGCAACGGCTCACCAAAGGCGTCCGAATATCCGCGACAGAACAATTCGGCCAGCTTCGGCGCCTGACGCCATTGCGGCAGGACGCGCGGCGAATAGAAGGCAAGTTGCATGTGATTTAGGAAATGCGCCGCGTCCCAGACGGTTGGTGTGGTGAACAACAGTTCGATGTCGATCCCGATCAGCCGACCGCCGCGCACAATCAGGTTGGCCGGCTTGAAGTCACCATAGTGCCGCGACCAGGGTACAGGCTGCATGGTCAGTAGAGGCGCGTAAGAGCGGAGCAGGTAAAACGCGCGGCGGGTCAATGCATCTGCCTCGACGCCCTTTTGAGTAAGGACCGCGAGCATATCCGAGACATCCGGTGGCCGATATACTACGCTGCTGCTTTCGTAGTGCAGTCCGGCTAGCCAGCGCCCGGCCTCACGGCTCAACGCACCCGCGAGGTCTGGCGATCCAGCAATCAGCGATTGCGCCAGCGTCGGCCCCTCAATCCACGACGTGACCACGATGCCATGGGCCTCCAGGATCGCATACGGTTCAGCGGCGCTCAGGTCGCGACGAGCGGTGACCTCGGCCATTCGGCGAAGGCCGTGGAAATAGGTCCGCGCGGATTCGGCAGGGGACGCGCTAGACGGATCATCCAAGAACTGCTTGATCGCGACCGGACAGGGGAACATTCCACCGTCGCCCCGAAAGATGCGGGAAAACGACCCGCTGGCCTTAAGGGGGCCGGTGACCTTAAACGGCACATGAACGTCACGCCAATCGCCCTGTTCGGCCAGCAGGCGCGCGATCTCGTGGGGGTCGAGCAGAGTATCCATCATGTTCGCACGCCTCTGCATGGGAGTGCGACACATTGATTAAACATGGAATAAGAACGCTAGTAACATGTTTGACACGCATGTGACACATGCAGCACGATCACGTGAGGAAGGGAACCGATGCGCAGTGCCGCTACTGGCCATCAAACGCAGCCGGCGGCTCTCGTGCGGCAGGGTGTTCGGGGTCGGCCGTGCGGGCGGCGGTGTCGGAACTGAGCGTTTTGCCAGCACGGGCAAGGAAGTTATTGTACCGCAATGAACACGGACTCGTCGCAGGACCCTGACATCCCGCCTCAGCGCGCGATCCGGCGTCGTTTGCCGTCGGCTGTAATGCCTCCTGGATCGCCGATCAGCTTGAGGCTCCGGCTCACCAACCTGTATCGCAATTACGAGGTTGCCTTTCCTTGTGCTCTGCCGAATGTCAGGCAGGTCCAAGAAATGGACGCCGTGCAATGGGCCGACGTCGTGCGCGCGTTCAATGCGCCGACAATCCTGTTCGCCGCCACGCCATTCCGCAACGACCTCAAAATGTTCCATGTCGACATGGAGCACGCGTTCTTCCTGTCCGTTCGGGAAGCCGTCGCGCGACGGATCATCCGTGATGTGCACATCGCCGAAATTGTCTCCGGTGACGCACAGATTTTCGCCCGGAATTTGGTCCCGTTGCGCGATGAACTGATCCGCGCTGGCCGCTATCCCTCAGACAGCCGAGGACGTCATCCAGCGGCAGCAGGGTCCGGCGGCGGAATTCGACGATGGCGGCTTCTTCAGCCGGCGTCAGGACCGTGCTTTTCGACTTCGGCCCCATCAGCGCGTCGGCCGTCTCGACGCGGTTGCGCCATTTCAGGACGGTTTTAACATTGAGCCTGTATTGGCTGGCGAGGCGACGGGCCGGCGCTTGCGCCGCTTTGAGCTCGGCTCGAATTCGTGGTGTCGTGCGGGCGCTGCCGTGAACAACGCTTGCCATAGTGCATCTTCCTCCTGACGGGTCACGGATAAGTTTGCGCTATCACACGCCGGGACTAAGCACCCAGCCGCAGCCTCGGATTGGCTGCTTACCATGTCAACAAGCCTGCCGGTCCCAGGATCTCGCTTAAACGCTACGGTGCATCACAGGGCGGGTCGATTATCCTCCAACGCCAAGGCGGCGTGGTGCAAACCGGCAATGGCATTCACGGCGACCTGATAGGCCGCCGCCAGTTCCATCAGCACGTCGCTGAGATTGACCATCGAGAAGCCTGACTTCACGCTTGGCCCGAACGATGTCCAGCCACGCCTCAGGCGGTAGCCCGGTTATCATACCTGGCACGGCGTGGCTGCTCCGTATGATTCGGATCATATCGCATGCCGGGCCCCGCGGCCTATGATTGCCGTGGCTCAAAGGAGAAGCGCGATGAAACGTCTCGCATGCACAACAGCATTGCTGACAATGCTCGCCGCCACGGTGTCGGCCCAGCCCGCGCCCAACAGTGCAATGCCGGGACACCCGATGGAAGGGATGAAAGCCGGGGCCATGGCGGCCCAACCTGGGCCGCCGGGCGCCTCCCACATGCCGAAGATCGCAATGCCCATGCGCCGGATGATGGCAGAGGCTGGCTCGGTGCCGATCGAGCCCGGCCAGAGCGCGTTCGGTGCCGTCCAGGAAATAGTCCGCATCCTGGAGGCGGATCCGAAGACCGATTGGTCGAAGGTGAACCTCGATAGCCTGCGCCAGCACCTGATCGACATGGATGAGGTCACGCTGCGCGCCGATGCGGCGGTTCAGCGAATCGACGGCGGCATCCAGGTTGCGGTGACCGGCCAAGGCCGCACGCTCGACGCCATCCGCCGGATGGTTCCGGCCGATGCCCGCCATCTCGACGGCCAGAATGGCTGGACGGTTCGCACGACCGATCTGCCGGACGGTGTGACCCTGATCGCGACGTCGACTGATCCTAAACAGACCGCCATCATCCGGGGCCTGGGTTTCATTGGCGTACTGGCAAGCGGCTCGTACCATCAGCAGCATCACCTGATGATGGCCAGAGGCGAGCCGATGTAAGAATCCGAGCCGCCAGCAATGGTCCTCGGATCATCATATTGTCCGGCGGTGTGCGCCGGGCACAGGTCGCCAGATACCCGGAGCAGAGTGATCGCCATAGGAATGACTCACCGCCAACCGGCGCCAATCGGAGACGTGTTGCACCCTGGCGCTATTGTAGAGCCGTGGCCGGACAAACCTCTTGACGCGAGGGCGTGGTCTTCGTCCTGCTCACCCCGCCGGTGAAAGCCGAGCCGCCATTTCAGTCCATCGACTGGTTCAGGTGTCCGGCGGATCGCATCACGGTGGGGTGGCTTTGAGCAAGCCGATGCGGTCGGCTCCCTGGCCGAATGTTCGGGTAGCGGATCGCACAACCTTCCGTCAGCGCTGCGGCCGATTAAGTCGCCGGAAAATCAGGGCGTCCACGCCCAGACTCCTGCCTGCCGCTTGGACGGCCAGCAGGCCCTGGACGATCGCAAGGAACATGTATTCCCACGGCCATTCGCTAGGATGCCGGTACAGGCCGATCCAAAGGCCAAGCGTGTACAAGGCGCCCAAGGTGGCGACCGGCGTAACGGCGATCCCCAGGATGAAGCTGACGGCAAGACCCATCTCGGCAATGAACACCAGCGGGTCGACGATCACCATGTGCGGCAGCATCACGTCGCGGACGAACGTTGCATAAACCGGGAAGGCCGCGTGCTCGGCCATCTGTTCGGTCCAGTATTGAAGACCGGGCGCACTCGGAAGCGGCAGTTTCCACAGCGAGCCCTGGAACCACATGCTGCCTATCAGAACGCGGAACAGCCAGGTCCAGAAATGCCTCGCGGTCCGCTGCGCCGGATCAGTTCGCCAGTTTGCCAGGGCAACCGCCACGCTCGCAACGAGCAGCGCGATGAAGATGCATACGATAAGGTAGCGCCAGGCGCCGAGCTCCTGATAATCCCCCGCGGCGCCGATCAGGAACAGCCAGGTGTCGGTGAAGGGGTCGGTTTTCATGACTGCTCGCCATCCGCCTTGGAACGCGCTTCTTCTGCGTGGAAAGCTTTGGCGGCCGCTCCGATCAGACGCATCGCGGTCACCGTGCCGTCGGCCTCGCCCTTCTCGAAGTCATCGCCTTCATGCTGTCCCATGGTGTTCGTCACATGGGCAAAGCAGATGACCGGGACATGTCGCGCCGTGGCGAAGGCATAGAGCGCGGACGCCTCCATTTCCACGGCAAGAACGCCGCGGTCCCGTGCATCGGCAATGGCAGCCTCGGTTTCGCGATAAGGGGCATCTGTGGTCCAGGTGGCGCCGCGATAGACGGATGTGCCGCCCCCCGGCGGCAGCGCCGATCGAACCTCGGATTCCACTCGCGCCAGCAGCCCGGAATGCGGTGCGGCAACGAAGTCCCCGGCCTCGGGCGGAATGTAATGGTAGCTGGTGCCCTCGTCGCGCAGGGCCCGGTCGATCAGGACAACATAGGGCGGCGCGCCAAGGTCGGCGATGCGGCCTGCCGAGGTAATGCTGACCAGCAGCCGGCATCCGGACGCGAAAAGCTGTTCGGCAACCAAAACCGCGAACGGCGCGCCGACCGCATTACCCACAACACCGACAATGGTGCCGTCGCTCAGTGCGAACTCCGAAAGCTCCGTGTGGTAGCAAGCCCAGCCTTCGCTTGGCTGCGCGAGCCCGCTGCGAGTTCCATGGCGAGCGAGGTCACCGTCAGGATCCAGCACACAGATCGCGGGCACGGCGCGGTCCGGCAACGCCCTTTGCCGTCGCGCCTCGCGCAGCAGATGCTCCGGCCGTAGCACCGACGGTTCGGCATGGCGCTTGGCTCTGAGCAGTGGCAAGTCGACGCCAGCCACCCGGTTTGGCGGGCGGTCGGTCACGCGGCAGTCTCTATGGGCAGGCCGGAAGCCTTCCACTCGGGATAACCTTCCTCCAGTCGGCGGACGTTGAAACCGAGCGAGCGCAACGCCGCCACGGCTTCGAAAGACAGAACGCAATAAGGTCCGCGGCAGTACGCGACAATTTCAACGTCGCGGCTGAGTTCCGGCAGGCGTCGCTCCAATTGCCGCAGCGGGATATTCAGCGCACCCGGAAGGTGACCGAGCCCGTATTCATCTTCAGGCCGGACATCAATCAGCATCACGCTGCCCTCCCGCAGCCGTGTCACGAGTTCCGCGGCGCTGACCGGTTCCAACTGGTCGCGCGCACGGAAATAGCTGCCGACGACACGATCCATTGATGTCAAGGTTTGCTCCGCCACGCGCCGCAAGCCGCCAAGCAGACCCACAATGTCAGCTTCGGCGTTGTCTGCCAGCCGATAGACGACACGCTTACCGTTGCGCTCGGTCGTCACCAAGCCAGCGCGGCGCAACTGTTGCAAATGCTGCGAAGCATTCGCCACGCTCAGGCCCACCCGAAGCGCCAACGCCTCGACGCTGCGACGTCCCTGGGCGAGCTGTTCGACCAGCTCGATGCGATGCTCATGGCCGACGGCCTTGGCCACCTCGGCCAACGCCGCCCGCACCACACCCGCAGCCGTACCGCTTGACTCCCCATCCCGCATCATATGAACTATCCTTCAATTGATATATTGAATGAATGGCGTCGCTGGTCAAGCCGCCGTCGTGGAGAAGCGTGTGCCTCAGTCCGTTGCGACCTCTGAGCCGCTCATCCGTCTGGGTTGCTTCGCGGGTATCCTCCTGCTCATGGCAATCTGGGAGTTGCTGGCGCCGCGTCGCCCTCAGGTCATCGGGCGTGCCATTCGCTGGCCGAATAATCTGGCCTTGGTCGTCCTGAACACGGCTGCGATACGCCTTGTGTTCCCGCTCGCCGGCGTCGGTATAGCGTTCTTCGCGCAGACCAGGGGATGGGGTCTCTTCAACGCCGTGTCGCTGCCGGCATGGCTCACCATTCCGGTTGCGGTAATTGTCCTCGATCTCGCCATCTACGGCCAGCATGTCGCTTTTCACGTTGTTCCTGCCTTATGGCGGCTGCACCGGATGCATCATGCCGACCTTGAATTCGATGTGACGACCGGATTGCGGTTCCATCCGGTCGAGATCCTTATCTCCATCCTGATAAAGCTCGCCGTTATCATAACGCTGGGCGCGCCGCCGGTTGCCGTCCTGGTCTTCGAAGTTCTGCTCAACGCGACGTCCATGTTTTACCACGGCAACGTCTCGCTGCCGCTCCGTCTCGACCGCTTTCTCCGGCGGATCGTCGTCACACCGGACATGCACCGAGTCCACCATTCAATCGTTCGGCAGGAAACCGACAGCAATTTCGGGTTCAACCTGCCGTCGTGGGATCGCCTGTTCGGGACCTACCGCGCGCAGCCCGCGGCCGGCCATGCACGCATGACACTGGGTATCGCACTCTTCCGTGAACCCCGCGAGCTATGGCTGGACCGGATGCTTTTGCAACCGCTGCGCAGCGGCCGGCCGGCGGCGGCGCTGCAGGCGGATGGGTCATGAAGGACATTCGCACGCCGCTGCGTGTCGGCGCGGCTCTGGCACTGGCGGCCGGGATCGCCTGGGCACTGACGCACCGACAGCTTTTCGGGGCGGACACCCTCGCGTCAGCCGTGCATCGTCTTGGCGTGTGGGCACCGGTTGGCTTCGTCGTGCTCTACGCGGCAGGCACGGTCCTGTTCTTCTCCGGCGCGCTGCTCAGCCTTGGGGGCGGCGCCCTGTTTGGGCCGGTGTGGGGGACAGTATGGAACCTGCTGGGCGCCACGCTGGGCGCCAAGCTCGCTTTCATAATCGCGCGCATGATTGGCCGGCTGGATCCGTCAACGCCTGGGCGACCGCCTGCGACGGATTATTGACGGGGTAGCCGCCGAAGGCTGGCGCTTCGTCGCCCTCATGCGTCTGGTGCCGCTCGTTCCATCCAACTTGCTCAACTACGCGCTCGGCCTGACGGGCATAGGGCTGCCGGCATATATCCTGGCGTCTGCCATCTGCATGCTCCGGGGGCGATCGCCTATACTTGGCTTGGTTACGCAGGCCGGACTACGGTTGCCGGAGACACGTCGGCGTTGCGTTATGGCCTGCTTGGCCTCGGAGTGCTCGCCATGATCGCGTTCGTTCCCCGCTTGTATCGTCGTTTCCGCGGCGCCGAAACGACATGGATCGATGCCGGGCCGTTGCAGCGACGACGCGCGGCTGGCGACGCACTGGCCGTGATCGATGTCAGGCAGCCGGAGGAATTCCTGGGACCGCCGGACCACTTGCCCTATGCCGTCAATATACCGCTTGCTGATATTCCCGCCCGAACAAGGAGCCCGCCGATCGGCGCAGGCGATCGTGTTGGTCTGCAAGACCGACCGCCGTTCCGCTTAGACGGCGAAGGAATTGCGGGCGGCTGGATTAAAAGATGTCTCCGTCCTGCGCGGCGGAACGGACGCGTGGCATCGCCAGGGGCTGCCTCTGGACTGGCAGGCCAGTTTCGGGACCACATCCGGGCAGTCCAGACGACATGTGCCGGCAGCCTTGGCGGCCAGCACCCGGACGTTGCCGATGATCTATCCGAATAAGTCAGTGACGGAGCGGCCCTTTGAACCTCCCTGCTTTGACCTCCCCTGGCGCCTTGCTAGGTCTCGCTTCGGCAGCCCTGTTCGGCGCGAGCACGCCGTTGGCCAAGCTGCTGCTGGGCGAGATCGACCCTTGGCTGCTGGCCGGACTTCTCTACCTGGGATCAGGCGCCGGCCTTGCCGTTGTTCACATCGGCCGCCGTTTCCTTGGCATTGAACCACCGGAGGCGCCACTGAGGCGTGGCGATCTGCCCTGGCTGGCCGTCGTCATCCTGACCGGCGGCGTCATCGGTCCCTTGCTGTTGATGCTGGGCCTCAGCATCACCCCGGCCTCGAGCGCGGCGTTACTGCTCAACGTCGAAGGTCTGGCAACCATGGCCATCGCCTGGCTGGTATTGCGCGAGCACACCGACCGCAGGATTATATTTGGGGCGCTCCTCATCCTGTCCGGCGCGGTCCTGCTCTCCTGGCAGGGGCCGGCGAAAGGCGTGGGCTGGGGTGCCCTGGCAATTGCCGGCGCGTGCGTCGCCTGGGGGGTGGACAACAACCTGACCCGCAAACTCAGCGCGGCTGATCCTGTTGAGATTGCCATGCTCAAAGGATTAGCCGCAGGCTCGGTCAACCTGACGCTTGCGCTATCGCACGGTGCCGAACTACCCCCATTCGTCCCGCTGCTCGGCGGAGCGCTGGTCGGGTTCTTCGGCTACGGGGTCAGCCTGGTGATGTTCGTTCTGGCTTTGCGTCACCTGGGATCGGCCAGAACCGGCGCCTATTTTTCCACCGCGCCGTTCATTGGCGCGGTGCTCGCGCTGGCCATGTTCAACGAGCCGGTTACCGCCCGATTGGTCGCGGCCGCCGTTCTGATGGGTGTCGGCCTGTGGATTCATCTCGTCGAGCATCACGAGCACGAACATGTCCATGGCGAAATGGTTCACGAGCATGCCCACGTGCACGATGAGCACCACCAGCACCAGCACGCACCCGGCGATCCGTTCGGTGAACCGCACGTCCATGTCCATCAGCACGCGCGGATGGTTCACCGCCACCCGCATTATCCCGACCTGCACCACCGGCATACGCATCCGGTGTGACCCGGGCAGGGTCGTGGGTTGCGCCGGGTGCCGTCGCCGGTGGAGGCCATGAATCTCGTTGGTGGCGTCCTGCTTTATGATCATCGCCGCGGCTTCGGGTTGGAATACAGGCGATGCGCCGGGATGGTGCTCCGACAGTGGAATGCCCGCTATGATGGGCGGCGTGGGTTTGCCACTGGCGCAACCCTGGATGAGCCAGTTGGGGGTGGAGGAGGAGGGTGCGTCTACTCCTTCGGTATGGGCACTCGCGCTCTACTTTCCGGCTGGTGTCGGATCGGGATTTGAGCGTTGAACCCCTGTATGGACGAACGTACATCTGGATATGCTTGTAAATCAAAGTGAGCCCGAACAAAGATACAGTCCAGTAGCTCAAGCGCTGCACTGGTTGATCGTCCTGCTGCTTATCGTTCAGTATTCTACCGAGTTCATCCTGCCATACGTGCTGCCTAAGTCAGCCGACGACGCCATTGCTGCCTGGCATTTTTCGATTGGACCAACGATCCTGCTCGTGATGCTGCTGCGGCTAACGTGGCGGCTCACCCATGCTGTGCCTGAGGCGCCGTCGGATCCACCGCTGGCGTTCCGCTTATTGTCTCGGGCGACGCATTGGCTTTTCTACGCAATTATGATCGTGATCCCGTTGCTCGGATGGATTTCGGCTTCTGCTGATGGTACGAAAGTTTACCTCGCAGGCGTTGTTCTGCTGCCAATCATTGTTGCGAAAAACAAATCTATTGCTGACTCGGTCGGTGGCATCCATGGAACCTTAGCGTTGGTTCTTATAGGTCTGATCATCCTTCATGTCGCCGGAGTCTTATATCACGTCATGATCAAGCGGGATCATATCGTTCAGCGCATGTTGCCAGGCAGCCCACGACGGCTGGATGACACTGTCAGATAAACCTTCTCTGGTGCGGGGTGGCAGTCATCCTGAGCACAACTTCCATCGGCAAGCGCGGCGCGAAGATGCCGAGCACAGTGGTGGATAATGTGAGCATGCCCCCAGCCCGATTGTCAGATGATCTGAGCAGGAAATCCCACTGTTCGCGAGCACGAGCGCCGATGATTGCGAGCACCTGCACCTAGCCGAATGGCTTCTTGTTCCGCCGGTTGCCAGGTGATGGTCCCGAATGCGCCTTGGTCCGGGTGCTGCCTTCCAGGTCTTTCAGGATCGGGCAGTCAGGCCGGTCATCACCACGGCACGCTCTCGCCAGATCGGCCAAGGCGTCCTTCATCGCGGTCAGTTCCGCAATCCGCTCCTCCAGTTCCGCGACCTGCGCCGCGGCAATCCGCTTCACCTCGCGACTTGGCCGCGTCCTGTCCTGCCACAGGCCGACCAGAAGCTTGACACGATCCATCGGTATCCCGAAGTCGCGGGCACGCCGGATGAACCTGAGTGTGTCCACGTCACGATCGGCATAGGTTCTGTAACCGGCCTCGGTTCGACCTGCACGCGGGATAAGGTCGATGCTCTCATAATACCGGAGCATCTTGGCACTGACCCCAGACGCCGCCGCGGCCTCGCCAATATTCATCTGCACCTCCTGACCGGCAATTCTTATCAAGGCTCCCATGGTGGGAAGGTCAAGAGATTTCAAACGATGCCCTTGACCTTCCCACCATGGCAAGCACCACGTGGCGCCACGGACCCACCACGAGGCATGTCATGCACGACCGTCAGTCTTACGATAACCTCGAAGCAGCCCAAGGCTGCCGCTGCTGCGAGGGCGGCAGCAGATCCACCACGCCGGTTGGCGGTGGGACCGTCACCGATCCGGTGTGCGGGATGAGGGTCCACCCGCTTACGTCGAGATACCGCCTCGAACATGGCGGCGAGAGCTACTTTTTCTGCTGTGAGAGGTGCCGGACAGCGTTCGCCGCCAGCCACACCGCGTAACCATGCCATCCGCGAATGGCTGACGCCCTTCCCCAGTCGACCCTGCCCACAAGGCCTGAGTACTTTCCGGCCCTGTCTTCGACTTTGCACACCTGCGAAACGGCAACTGTGCCGGGCTGCAAGCGGCCGTTACCGTTTGCCTTTGCGGGAGCCATCAATAGCGACAGGCCAGCTTCTCGGCCGATCAGGATCAAGATTATCATGATGCAGCTCAAACCTCGCACGCATGACCATGGCGGTCATGCCGCTTCCCTTGATGCCCCGGCAACGGTCCGCGACCCGGTATGTGGGATGTCGGTCGACCCGGCGACGGCGAAGCATCGGCTGACACTTGAAGGCCAGGACTACCTCTTTTGCAGTGCCCGATGCCGCGAAAAATTTCAGGCTGATCCGGCGGCATACCTCAAGCCGGCGGCACAAAACCCGCCCGCTTCTCCCGCCGCTGTCAGCGATAACGCCACCTACACCTGCCCGATGCACCCACAGATCCGTCAGGCCGGCCCTGGCAGCTGTCCCATATGCGGCATGGCGCTGGAACCGCTTGTCGCCAGCGCCGAGGCTGCACCCAACGACGAACTTGCCGATATGTCCAGGCGGTTCTGGATCGGCCTGGTACTGGCGCTCCCGGTCTTCGTGCTGGAAATGGGCGGGCACATCCCGGCACTTGGCATGCACGGCATGGTGCCGATGCAAATTTCCATCTGGATCCAGTTCGCCTTGTCCACGCCGGTTGTCCTGTGGGCGGGATTTCCATTCTTCCAGCGCGGCTGGGCGTCACTTGTCAGCCGCCACCTGAACATGTTCAGCCTGATCTCGCTGGGGACAGGGACCGCCTACGTCTATAGTCTGGTCGCCACCTTTGCGCCCGGCATCTTCCCGGCAGGATTCCGCGGCATGGACGGCACGGTCGCCGTCTACTACGAGGCCGCCGCCGTCATCACCGTCCTCGTGCTGCTCGGTCAGGTTCTCGAACTGCGCGCCCGCGAGCACACCGGCGGCGCCATCCGCGCGCTGCTGAACCTGGCGCCGAAGACCGCGCACCGTTTGCGCGACGGCGGCGGCGACGAGGAAATCCCCATCGCCGAGGTAGCCGTCGGCGACCGCCTGCGCATCCGCCCCGGTGACGGCATTCCGGTTGACGGCGTGGTGCTCGAGGGCCGGAGCGCCGTCGACGAGTCCATGGTCACCGGCGAGTCCATGCCGTCCGCCAAGGAGGTGGGCGGCAAGCTGATCGGCGGCACGGTCAATGGCACCGGCTCGCTGGTCATGCGCGCTGAAAAGGTCGGCTCGGACACAATGCTGTCCCGTATCGTCGCCATGGTGGCGGAAGCTCAGCGTAGCCGCGCACCGATCCAGGCCCTTGCGGACAAAGTGGCAGGCTGGTTCGTGCCGTCGGTGCTCGCCGTCGCCATCCTGGCGTTCGCGGCATGGTCGGTCTGGGGACCGGCACCCTCGCTGTCCTACGCCCTCATCGCCGCCGTCTCGGTCGTCATCATTGCCTGCCCGTGCGCGCTTGGTCTGGCCACGCCGATGTCGATTGGCGTTGGTGTCGGTAAAGGCGCGGGCGCCGGCATCCTCATCAAGTCCGCTGAGGCGCTGCAGCGCATGGAGAAAGTTGACACGCTCGTGGTTGACAAGACCGGCACGCTGACCGAGGGCAAACCCAAAGTGACCTCCGTTGTCCTGGCGGCCGGCACGACCGAGGTCGACATGCTAGGGCTGGCGGCCAGCCTGGAGCGGTCCAGCGAGCACCCGCTTGCAGCCGCCATCGTCACGGCCGCGAAGGCCGCGAACGCGCCCATCGTTGACGCCACCGACTTCGCATCCGTTACCGGCAAGGGTGTCACCGGCAAGGTGGGCGGCCACTCCGTCGCCATGGGCAATGCAGGCCTCATGGAGCAGGTGAACGTAAACATGGCTGAGCTGGCAGCCAACGCGGACGCGCTGCGCCGGGATGGCGCCACGGCTCTGTTCGTGGCCATTGACGGCAAGCCAGCCGGGATTATCGCCATAGCCGACCCGGTCAAGCCGACCACGCAGGCAGCGATCGACGCGCTCCAAGCCGACGGCATCCACGTCGTCATGCTGACCGGGGACAACAACACAACGGCGCAGGCCGTCGCCCACAAACTCGGCATCGACGACGTGCACGCGGACGTGCTGCCGGATGACAAGCACCGCATCGTGGCCGGCGCTCAAGTCTGGCGGCAAGGTGGTGGCCATGGCGGGTGACGGCGTCAACGACGCCCCGGCGCTGGCGGAGGCCGATGTCGGCATCGCCATGGGGACCGGGACCGAGGTCGCGATCCAGAGCGCGGGGATAACCCTGGTGAAGGGCGACCTCGCAGGCATCGCGCGGGCCAGGACGCTCAGCCGGATGACCATGCGCAACATCCGGCAGAACCTGGTGTTCGCGTTCCTCTACAATGCACTGGGCATCCCGGTCGCCGCGGGTGTGCTCTACCCCGTGTTCGGAATCATGCTCAGCCCGGTCGTCGCCGCCTTGGCGATGTCGTTGAGCTCGGTGTCGGTCATCGGGAACGCTCTGCGCCTGCGGGCGACCCGGCTGTGAAAACCGGCCTTCTGCGGCTGTCGCGTGTTGCCGGCGCGACAGCGGGTCGTCGTCGGCTATCGGAAGGAACTTCATAGTGTACAACATGATGAACGGCTGGACGATGTGGGGCATGGGATCATCGTGGCCCGCAATCTGCGTTGTCGTGCTGCTCGGCGCTGGCGCGCTCCTCGGCTATCTGCTCTTTAATCGTGGTGGATGAGACGGACTGCGTCGACGGGAGGCCGGTGCACCAGGTAAAGCCACCGCGCGTAATGGTTCCGCCACATGCGGGCCGCCGGTTTGACCTGTTGGGCCATCGCAAAGGTGACCCCTTGGGCGGGTACGAGCGGACGATGACCACCACGCCGCTCACGTCCCGTCGTGGATCCCGAGTTTGACGGGATCCAGCGACAGGCGGCGGCCCGCCGAGTGACAATGGGGGGAGGTCCGGTGAACTGGCTCTCGGCGATCCGGCGCTACCTGCTGGCGTTGGCTGTGCTGAACCTGCTGTGGGAGTTCGCGCAGATGCCGCTCTACACGCTGGCCAGGACCGGCACGGCCGGTCAGATGCTCCTCGCGGGGCTGCACTGCACGGCGGCCGATGTCCTCATCGCGACGGCAGCAGTGCTGGCCGCCCTGGTCATCTTTGCCACCGCCGAATGGCCCGGCGGGCGCCGATGGATGGTTGTCGTCATTGCGGCCACCCAGTTCGGAACTGGCTACACCCTGTTCAGTGAGTATCTCAACACCGTCGTCCGGCACGCCTGGACGTATTCCAAGCTGATGCCAATACTGCCGTGGCTTGGAACCGGCCTTTCACCGCTGGCGCAATGGATCATTATTCCGCCAGTCGCGCTCGCCTGGGCAACCGGCCGCCTGCAAATTGGCTACCGCCCTGGAGGCCTAGCCGCTCGCTAGGCCGCATGGTTGCGCCTGACCACGAATTATCCGCAGCGCAGCCGGCACCATTATCCCGGGCGGGCCATGCCCTCGAACATGAATACCAGCGGTTTGGGGCCAGGCAGGTAGCCCGTCCTGAGGCCATCAATCCGGAATCCGGCCGCCTGGATCAACTCGTCCGGCCTGCGGTTCAGATGGCAACCGCCAGCGATACGCTTCCAAACGGGGGTGAGCCTGTCCTGCCACCACCTTATGTTTGCGTCCGGCGCGAGGCCATGCTCGACGAAGAGTAGCTTTCCACCCGGCCTCAGCACGCGGCGCAACTCTCGCAGTGCCTCAGCCGGATCACCGATGCTGCACAATGTCCAGGTGGTTACGACGGTATCGAAACTGCGGTCCTCGAGAGGCAGACTTTCACCTGTCGCCTCAAGGAATTCAGTCGGAAATCCCACCCCGCTCGTTCGGTCCGCCGCCACGCGGAGCAACGCGCGCGACGGATCGACCCCGACGACCGATGTCACCTCAGCCCCGTAGAAACCGAGGTTCAGTCCTGTTCCGATTCCGAGTTCCAACACGCGCCCCGCGGCGGCGCCGCCAATTTGTTGACGCAACGGCACAAGCGCCTCGTTCCGCATGGCGATCGCCAGCAGTCGAGGGAGCACGAAACGGCCGTAAAAGCCCATTCTATATCAGCCGCCGGATAGCAGGGATTTCAGCACCCGCACGCTGGCGACCACCACCAGGATGACCATCAGGGTCAACAGCACGCCCATCCACCCCCATAATCCCTTCCATTCCGATCCCCGTCGGTGGCTGCGCATACAAGCCTCGGCAATCCCACAGTGGCCGCCTTCGACAGGACGTGGCCGGAGATCAGCGCCGAATTGGGTCTGACACGAGAGGCGCACAGCCGCGCCCTCGCCGTTCTTAAGCGTGACGGCAGGATCGTCCCACACGACGGCGGCGTCACGCTGCGGAAGCAGCCACCTGGGGCACTCGGTAAACTGCACGCCGCCACCGCGTGCCTGCCATGATGGGTGAACAGTCGTGCGCTTATGCGGAAGGGCGCATATCGTATTTCATGTATCAAGCAATCGATGTTCTCAGCGCCCTCGCCGAACCGACCCGCCTCGCGGCGATGCAACTCCTGTGGGACGGCCAGGAGCATTGCGTCTGTGAATTGATGAGCCGTCTGGGCGCGAGCCAGTCGCGCATGTCCCGCCACATGGCCACGCTCAAGACCGCCGGTCTCGTGGTCGACCGGCGTGATGCGCAATGGGTGCGCTACCGGCGTTCGCCCAACCTGCCAGCGAATGTCGTGTCTCTCATCGACGCCGCTTTGTCGCTTCCGGCCGTAGCCCAAAGGATCGCAGCATGACCGCGTCCACGTTAATCTCGCCGCCTCGCCAGGGGCTTCGGGACGCCACGCTCATTGGGATCACCGCCGCGGCTATTGTCGCGTGGTTCGTGGTGTATTGGCAGTTGCAGCCATTCTCCGACTGGGTCGTGTCGCATCTGCCGATCGCCCATGGCGGCCACCTGGAGGAAGCCCTGAGCTTCTTCATCTTCGATACCCCGAAAGTCCTGATGCTGCTGGGGCTGGTGGTGTTCGTCATGGGCGTCGTGCGCAGCTTCTTCTCCCCCGAACGCACGCGCGCGTTTCTGGCCGGGCGGCGCGAGGGGCTGGGCAACATCGCGGCGGCAAGCCTTGGCATCGTGACACC
Source organism: uncultured Pseudomonadota bacterium (assembly GCA_963819005.1). GTDB lineage: Bacteria > Pseudomonadota > Alphaproteobacteria > Acetobacterales > Acetobacteraceae > Rhodopila. Next base: position 26,830 of record CAWFUL010000012.1, on the reverse strand, counting down.
GTTCTGTTCCTGCTCGGCGGTGCCGCTGTTCGTCGGGTTCGTCTCCGCGGGCGTCCCACTGGGCGTGACCTTCTCGTTCCTGATCGCCTCGCCGATGATCAACGAGGTCGCGCTGGGTTTGCTGTTCGGCCTGGTGGGATGGAAGGTTGCGTTGACCTATCTCGGCTTCGGCCTGGCGGTCTCGATCAGCGCCGGCTGGGTCATCGGACGGCTGCATCTGGAAAACTGGCTGGAGCAATGGGTGCGCGAGGTGCGCGCCGGTTCGGCCGACCTGCCGACCGATCATCTGACCTTCGCTGATCGCATCCATGCCGGGATCGATGCCCTGCGCGACATCTTCGGACGGGTGTGGGTCTGGATCATCGTCGGCATCGCCGCCGGCGCCTTCATCCACGGATACGTCCCGGCCGAGATGCTCACCAGCATCATGGGGCGGAATCACTGGTGGTCCGTCCCGGCGGCGGTGCTGATCGGCATACCGATCTATTCCAATGCGGCCGGGATCATCCCCGTCGTGGAGGCGCTGCTCGGCAAGGGCGCGGCCCTGGGAACGGTGCTCGCGTTCATGATGGCGGTGACCGCCCTCTCCGCCCCGGAAACCATCATCCTGCGCAAGGTGCTGACGATGCGGCTGATCGCGGTGTTCGTCGCGGTCGTCACCGCCGGGATTATCGCCGTTGGTTACCTGTTCAACGCGCTGTTCGCCTGACACTGGAGACGATCGATGAAAAATGTGAAAATACTTGGCTCCGGCTGCAAACGCTGCATTGCGACTGCCGGAATGGTGCAGACCGAGGCCGACCGGCTCGGCCTCGACGTCAGCATCGAGAAAGTCACCGATTTCGCGGCGATCGCGGGCTATGGCGTCGTCTCGACGCCGGGGATCGTCATCGACGGCAAGGTCGTCCATGCGGGCGGAGTGCCGAAGGCTGACGACGTTGCCAAATGGCTGTCCGCCGCCTAGCCCAGTCCGAAAGGAACCGGGCAGTGCTTCCACTGCCCGGATCCTTCTGCTCAGTCCCGCTTGGCTAGCGTGGAGGCCCGCCCACCGGCCCCGTCGTCATGCCACCGCCCATCATCGGCATGCCCGCGTGCCGCATCCCGCCCGGGCCGGGTGCCGCGAGGCCCGGCAGTTCCTTCTGCGCCTTGGCTTTCTGCGCGTCATCGAGCGACGGCAGCAGCGCCTCGGCCGCGGCCTTCACCTTGGCCAACGCCTGATCGTGCTGGTCCATCCGGTCGGACATGAAGGCGGCCCGTTCCTTGTTCGGCATCGCGCGAATTGCGTCCATGTCCGTCGTCGCCCGGGTGGCAGCCATCTGCGCCGCGGTATCTTGCACGACCTTCGCATAGGCGTCCCACGCCGCGACCTGTTCGGGCTTGATGCCAAGGTCGTTCTTCACAGCGGTCAGATGCGTGGCCGGACCGTCGAAGCCCCAGGCTTTCCCGCCTCGTCCCATCATGCCATGGCCTCGATGTCCGTCCATGCAGTGAGGTCCGTATCCCGGCCCGGACGTCTGTGCCATGGCGTGCAGGCCGATGCCCCCGGCCGCCACCATGACGGTGCCGATCATAACGGCCTTGGTGATCTTTCTCATGGATATGCTCCTGTTAACCGGCGGCGTCGTCTCCGCCGTCACGGAACATCTGGGCCCAGCCTGTCACCATTGTTTGCCAGTAACAGCCGAATGTGTGGCAAGCTGTGTCAGGACCGCCGGTGGTCACCTCCTGCTACAATTTTTCGGCAGGCAACCGGCGCCGGGCGGCCTAACGTCACACCATGAGCCCCGCGCCGCACATCCTGATCGTGGACGATCATCGCGAGATCCGTGATCTGGTTGCGCGCGTCCTGACCCAGGAAGGCTTCCGCGTCAGCATGGCGGCGGAGGGCCAGGCGATGCGAAAGGTTCTGGCGGACAGCCGGATCGACCTGATCCTGCTCGACCTGATGCTACCCGGCGAGGACGGGCTTTCACTCTGCCGCGCAATACGCGCCGATAGCGCGGTCCCGATCATCATGCTCACCGCCAAGGGCGAGGAAATTGACCGCGTCATCGGCCTGGAGATGGGCGCCGACGATTACCTGCCCAAACCCTTTGGCAGCCGCGAACTGATTGCTCGCATCCGGGCTGTCCTGCGGCGGGGCCGCATGGAGCACGCGCGGATCGAAACCGCCCCGCCGCCCAACCGCTACCGCTTCGACCGCTGGGTACTGGAAACCCAAAGCCGTGAGCTTTTGCGAGATGATGGTGTAACCGTCCCGCTCAGCACCGGAGAATTCGACCTGCTTCTGGCCATGGTGGAACGGCCGCAGCGGGTGCTGAACCGTGACCAGTTGCTGGACCTCGCGCGGGGCCGGTCGGCCGGGGCGTTCGACCGCAGCATCGACACGCAGGTCAGCCGGTTGCGCAAGAAGCTCGAAGTCGACCCGGTCGAGCCGCGCATTATCAGGACGATCTGGGGGGGCGGCTACATGTTCGCGCCTTCGGTGACCAAGGCATGACACGACTGCTGCCCCGCACCCTGGTCGGCCAGGTGATACTGATCCTGCTCAGTGGGCTGTTTGTGTCTCATCTCGCGGCCAGTTGGATTTACACCACGGATCGCGAGCAGGCGGTCCGGGCGATCGGCGGTTACGTGGCGACCCAGCGCATCGCCAATCTCGCACGCCTGATCGACGAGGCGCCGGAAGACTGGCGTGACCGTATTGTCGCGGCCGCGAACGATCCAAGCCTCCGGGTTTCCCTGTCGTCGCAGCCGCCGGCGATTGACACTGAAGAGTCCACACAGGCCAATCTGGCCGTCCGGGGTTATCTGGCGGAGCAGTTGCCGGACGGCCTGGCTGCCCACTTGCAGGTGGCGGTCGCCGCGGCGTCATCCCACCCGCCGCCCGGGTTCCGGCATCCGATGCCTCGGATGGGGCCGTGGATGCATGGGGCCGCGGGTTGGCGTGGGCTGCAAGCGGCGGTGCAACTGTCGGACGGGCAATGGCTTTCCTTTGTCGCGGCGTTGCCGGCGTCCGGGCCGTCGACCTCCTGGCAGTTCCTCGCTGCCATGGTCGTGATGTCGGGCATCGTTGTATTGACATCGATCTGGGCGGTCCGCCGGGTGACCGCGCCGCTCGGCATCGTCCTGCGTGCCGCCGAACGCTTTGGACGCGATGTCAAGGCACCGCCGATGGCCGAAGCAGGCACGCAGGAAATGCGCCAGGCCGCCCACGCATTCAATGAGATGCAGGGGCGTCTCCAACGCCTGCTGGAGAACCGGACGCGGATGCTGGCGGCCCTGTCGCACGATTTGCGCACGCCGCTGACGCTGCTGCGGCTGCGCGCCGAAGGACTGAACGAAAGCGAGGAACGCGAACGGATGCTGGCCACTATCGGCGACCTCGACGCCATGGTCGACACGACGTTGAAATTCGCCCGCGATGAGGCAACGGCGGAACCGTGGCGGCGCACCGACCTGACGGCGCTGGTTACGGCGATCGTGGACGATATGGCGGATGCCGGACGGAAAGTGACGATCGACCCGGCGGAACCTTTCATCCGAGAATGCCAGTCCGGGGCGCTGCGCCGCGCGGTCACCAACCTTGTGGACAACGCCGTCAAATATGGCGATGCGGCGCATGTGCAGGTCCTTGGCTCGCCAACCGACATCAGGATCGTCGTCGATGACGAAGGGCCTGGGATCCCGCCCGCCGAGATCCCGAAGGTATTCGAGCCATTCTATCGCGTCGAACAGTCGCGCAGCCGGGATACCGGCGGGACCGGACTCGGCCTGGCTATCGCGCAGTCGATCGCGCAGGCACACGAGGGACAGATTACGCTGGCAAACCGGCCGGATGGCGGCCTGCGGGCGACCCTGTCGCTGCCCAGATGATGTGGTCAGGCGAGACGGCGCAACTCAACTTTCACCAGGTGAGAGTCACGGACTGCTCAGGTGGCCCCCGAAAACTGGACAGTCAGCTAAGAGAGACTCTCCCCTGTGACGTCGCTGCTAGTCATTTCGTTAACATAATGAAAAGACCAGTTAGCCCGCCGATCAAGCAGTTCAGGGAAGGCTACAGGCTAACAGAACGGCTAGCATGGATCAGCCGCGCAACCTCGATGGCTCACAAACGTGAATGGGCCACGAGACCGAATGCAGGCACCTCCGGCGCCGCTCCGTCCGTCGCCAGCAGTTTCGCCAGGGGTTCTGGCGGCCAGCCTGATCGGTTGTTTCGCCACTCGTACCAGTATGGATGCTTCGAAGGGACGGCAAGCAGCCGGCGCGCCGCAGGATAGAGTTCGGCTATTTCACCTGCCTCGTGCGCTTTTGCCGTTGAAGGATAATTGGTGGCCCCGCGAGGAGCATAGGCGCATTTATAAGGCAGATCTGCCGCGATGGCACGCGAAAAGCCGCCGGACGAATCCGGCGGCCATTTCTTATCCGAGACGAGCCGGCGTGCTACGAGGGCAGCTGGGTGATCAGCTTCTGCGCGTCCTGGCTGGAAACTTGTCCGTTCAGGATCTGCTGCGCAGAGACCTGCTTATTGTAGAAAGAATGATTTTCCGAGCTATCCTGGGATATGTCCGCGCCGCTGACGTTGATGCCGGCGAACACGCCCGACCGCTTGGCCAGGATAACGACGTCACCGTTGTTGGTCGTCACCTGGCCGTTGGCTGATGCGTTGACGACGGTCAGTCCGGCATTGCCGTTGAGCGAGAAGTTGTTGGCCTGAGCGAAATCGTTCATCGCCTTCTGGGTCATCAGCAGCATGACGATCTGCGAGCTGGAGCCGCCGATCTGTGCGCCAAACGACACCGAACCCATGTTCAGGAACGCCGGATTACTCCACGACCCGTCAGTTTCATGCTTCAGCAGGACTCCCTGACCGCCGGAGCCGCCAACAAGGAATGCGCCCTTGACCAGCTCAGGGACAATGAAGATGCCCTTTGCATTTTTTGCCAGAGACTCGAAGTTCTTATCCTGCTTGAACTGCTGGATCGTCTGCGTCGCATCACTGACAAGCTGCTGACCGTTCCTCGGCTGGCTGCTGTTTTCGGTTTGGCTGGTGTTTACCGCCTGGTTGGCTGTTGCCGCCATGGCCGGACCGACGGCGATGAAGCCGCCCAAAGTAATGGCCGCGGTGGCGAGCAATAGTGTCTTTTGCATATCGGCATCCTTTTCCGTTGATCACAACTCAACGTCTGCACCCAGGTTCGGTTGGATGTGGGATGGCGATTTTTTCGAAAATTATGTTAATAAGACATCCGCGCTATTATTTGAGCGCAAATCACCGCGCGCTTGTTTTTTGCGTGACCGCACTGCCTCGCGCGGGCGGAGCTTTCGGTGTGCGAAGGGTCGGGACGCATCATGGGTCGGCCCGGCCACGCGGCCGGTTCGACCGACATTACATTCCCAAAGCGCGGCGGTAGACATCAAGCAGGGTTTCCAGTTCCTCGACCTCGGCGGGTTCCTGTTTGCGGATGCGGATCAACTGGCGCAGGACCTTGACGTCGTAGCCGGCGGATTTTGCCTCGGCGTAGATGTCCTTGATGTCGTTGCCGAGGGCTTTCCGTTCTTCCTCCAGCCGTTCGATGCGCTCGACCAGGCTGCGCAGACGGTCGGCGGCGACGCCTCCGGTCTTGATGTCTTCTTCACTGACCGGCTTGGCCGCCATGGTATCGAGTCTCCGTTAAGCAGGGGCGGCGGCAATAGCCGCGCCGCCCCGGGGGGTCAATGACGTTCGTTTGGATCGAAGTCAGACGCGCGAGCGCCTACTTTTTCACCAGCGGGCAGCGGGAGTCGGCCAGCGGCTGGAAGGCCTGGTCGCCGGGAATAGTGGCGACGCGCTTGTAAAGGTCCCATGGGCCCTTGGACTCGGCGGGCGTCTTTACCTGGAACAGATACATGTCATGCACCATCAGCCCGTCCGCGCGGATGTGGCCGTCGTGGGCGAAGAAGTCGTGGATCGGCGTCTCGCGCATCTTTTCCATCACCGCGGCGCCGTCCGTCGTGCCGGCGGCCTGCACAGCCTGCAGATAATGCGTGGTCGCCGAGTAGACCCCGGCCTGCAGCATGTTCGGCATCTTGTTCAGCTTGTCGTAGAACCGCTTGGCGAAGGCCCGCGTCTGGTCGTCGGTGTCCCAGTAGAACGCGTCGGCCAGCAGCATCCCCTGCGTGGCCTCGAGCCCGATGCTGTGGATGTCGTTAATCTCGGCGCCGAGGCTGGCGAGCTTCGCCCCGCCCTTGGTGAGGCCGAACTCCGCCGCCTGCTTGACCGAGTTGATCAGGTCGGACCCGGCATTGGCCAGACCGATGATCTGCGCCTGGGACGCCTGAGCCTCCAGCAGAAAGGACGAGAAATCGGCGGTGTCCATCGGCACCGCGGCGTCACCCAGAACCTTGCCGCCGTTGGCCCTCACGACGCTGGCGCTGTCATTGGCAAGCTGGTGGCCGAACGTGTAGTCGGCCGTCAGATAATACCAGGTCTTGCCACCCTGATCGAGCACAGCCTTGGTGACGGCGTGCGACGTCGCATAGGTGTCGTAGGTGTAGTGCACCGTATACGCGTTGCACGACTCATTGGTGATCGAGGCAGCGCCGGGACCGTTCAGCAGCACGACCTTGTGGCGCTGATTGGCGACATTCATCACTGCCAGCGCGGGTGAGGACGCGGCAACGTCGAGCAACGCCACGACGTTCTCCGTGTCGAACCACTTGGTGGCGATCGCGGCGGCAATGTCGGCCTTGTTCTGGTGGTCGGCGACCTGCACCTCGATGGGACGGTCAAGAACCTTGCCGCCAAAGTCAGCAACGGCCATGCGGGCGGCATACTCGCTGCCGGGGCCGGTAACGTCCGCGTACAGGCTGCCCATGTCGAGGATCATGCCCAGCTTGACCGGGTTGGACGCAGGCTGTGCGTGGGCCGCTGCCGCCGACAACACGGTCGCGGCGATGAAGGTGGTCAGGCGTCTCATGGTCGGCTCTCTCCCGTGCGCAACCGCACCGTGGTTCTTGAATGCTGCGGGGTATCGAGGCAGGTGAGAGGCAACGCAAGGGGTGCGGGAAGGCCTCAACCTGGATTAAACTCTTTTCGGGCTGGGGGTGGGGGTCGCCATGGGCGGGAATGTGTTGCTGATCGTCACGGATCAGTGGCGCGCGGACTATATCGCGCATGTCATGCGGGCAGACGGCAAGCCGCCGTTCCTGCAGACGCCAAACATCGACCGGCTGTGCCAGCAGGGCGTGACGTTCCGCAACCATGTCACCACCACCGTGCCGTGCGGCCCGGCGCGGGCGAGCCTGCTGACCGGGCTTTACCTGATGAACCATCGCGCGGTGCAGAACACGGTGCCGCTGGACCGCAGGCACCCTACCCTGCCCCACGCCCTGCGCGCGCTTGGGTATGATCCGGCGATGGTGGGCTACACGACCACGACCCCAGACCCGCGAACCACGGCACCAGCGGACCCCAGGTTCCTGGCGCTCGGCGACACGATGGACGGCTTCCGCAACGTCGGCGGGTTCGAGGCGGACAAGAACAGCTATTTCGGCTGGGTCGCGCATAACGGCTACAAGTTGCCCGAAAAACGCGATCATATCTGGCTGCCGGAAGGCGAGGATGCGGTGTTCGGCCCGACAACGCGGCCGGCCCGTATCCCGAAGGAACTGTCGGACACCGCCTATTTCACCGACCGCGCGCTGAGCCATCTGAAGGGCCAGCGGGATCGGCCCTGGTTCATGCTGCTGGGCTACTACCGGCCTCACCCGCCGTTCGTGGCCCCCGCGCCGTACCATGCGATGTACCGAGCGGAGGACATGCCGCCGCCGGTGCGGGGCAAGTCGTGGGAGCAGGAGGCGGAACAGCATCCTCTGCTGCGCTTCTATCTTGAGAACATCCGCAAGAGCGGGTTCTTCCAGGATGCCGCCGGCAAGGGTCGTGACCTGACGGAAGCGGAGATCCAGCAGACCAAGGCGACGTACTGCGGACTGATCCAGGAAATCGATGACCATCTGGGCCGGGTGTTTGCCTTGCTGGACGAGACCGGCCAGTGGGACAACACGCTGATCATCTTCACCAGCGACCACGGCGAGCAGCTTGGGGGACCATTACCTACTGGGAAAGATCGGCTATTTCGACGCCTCGTTCCGCGTGCCGCTGGTGATCCGCGATCCCTCCCGCTGGCAGGCTCCGGGGCGGATCGAGGAGGCATTTACCGAGAGCATCGATATCCTGCCGACGATCGTGGACTGGCTGGGCGGGACCGTGCCGCGGGCGTGCGACGGGCGCTCGCTACTGCCCCTGCTGGACGGTGGTCTGCCGTCCGACTGGCGGACCGAACTGCATTACGAATACGATTTCCGCGACGTGTTCTACTCGGCCGCGGAAACCGGCACCGGCGTGAAAATGGATCATGCCAGTCTCTGCGTGGTGCAGGACGCCACCTACAAATACGTCCACTTCGCCGCCCTGCCGCCGCTGTTCTTCGATCTCGGCCGCGACCCCAACGAGTTCGAAAACAAGGCCGAGGACCCGGCCTACGGCGATCTGGTGCGCGTCTACGCGCAAAAGGCCCTGTCCTGGCGGATGCAACACGCCGAACGCACGCTGACGCATTACCGAGCGTCGCCTTCGGGGCTGCAGGTCCGCGACTGGACATGACCGGATCAGGTGGCGGTTGATGCCGGTATCCGGTAGAGCCTGCCGGTGGCTTCCAGGTCTTCCAGCTTCCAGTCACCGCCAACGCCCACGATCATCCATTTCAGTATTGCCCACAGATCACGGTCTAGGACGCTTTCCTCGATGGGCTCCAGCGCGTCCACGACGGCGTATATTTCCACCCCACTCGGGAATTGCTCGCTGCTGCGGCCGATGAAGACCAGGGTGTAGGGGATGCCGGAGGGGGCACGGACGTAGCCGGGCATACTCAAGCCGATGCGGTCCAGATCGAAGGTTCGGACGAAGAAGGCGCGGAATTCCGGGTAATGGCCGATGCGGTCCTCCCCCAGCACGAAGGCGAGGCGCTTGTCGGTCAGGTCAGGCGGCGCGATGACGGTGACGGTCATGGCGCGACCGCCGTGCGACCGAGCCGGTCAAGGAAATCGTTGATCAGGACAGCGATCTCGGGACCGGAGTCTTCCTGCAGAAAATGCCGGCCGGTCACCAGATGCGGTCCCTCGGCGTGCGGCAGCAACTGCTTGAACCGGGTCGAAAAGGTTGCGGCATCGAAGACTTCATCCTCGCGTCCCCAAATGATCATCGTTGGAAGCTTCGATTGCTTCAGCTGACGTTCCAGCCATTCGAAGCGCGCCTGCGCTCGGGCGGTGTCTTCGATCGGAATCCAGCGGGGCCACACCCAGGTCAGCAGCCGGGTGGCCGGATCGGGCAGAACCAACTCGTAGACATGCTGGGAAGACGCGCGAAACCTCTCCCGGTCGACCACCGACAGGTAGACGCCACGACCCGCCAGCACATTGTGCCTTCCAAGCAGGTACGGCCCCACCAGCGGCGCGTGCATCATCCGCCAGGGAAAGATGCGTGTATGAAACTCCGCCGGGGGCGCGGGCCATGCCCAGGTGCTCATGACCACCAGGGCGAGTATCCGCTCCGGATTGCTCATGGCGAAGGACAGGCCCGTCGGGCCACCCCAGTCGTGGCAGACCAGCGTGATTCGCGTCAGGTCAAGCTGGCGCATCAGCGCGGTGAGGTTGGCGGCGTGCCCGTCGAGCGAGTGCGCCTGTTCCCGAACCGGCTTCTCGGACAGGCCGAAGCCGATCATGTCGGGAACAATCACCCGCCGCCCGGCGCGGACAAGCGGTCCGATCACGTCGCGATAAAGATAGCCCCATGTCGGATTGCCGTGAAGCAACACGACCGGATCGCCCTCGCCCTCATCGACATAATGCATCCGCCAGCCGTTGACCCTGGCGAAACGGGGCGTGTAGGGCCAGTTCGCCCGGATCTCAGGCGTTAGTTCGAGGGCGGTCTCGCCGGTCGCGGTCACCTGACCCGCCGGTCGCTAATGATGCGACTTCGCGTTGGTCTGCCTTCTGGGCGTCGGTGGCGGGCGTCTGGTGCTTGGCTTGCCACTCCTTGTAGGGCATGCCGTAGACGATCTCCCGCGCATCGGGGTCGGCAAGCGGAATTCCCTTGGCCTCGGCCGCCTCCCTGTACCAGCGGCTGAGGCAGTTGCGGCAAAAGCCGGCGAGGTTCATCAGATCGATGTTCTGCACATCCGTCCGCTCGCGCAGATGTTGAACGAGAGTACGGAAGGCGGCGGCTTCCAGCTCGGTTTGGGTTGCGGCGTCCATCTCGGGTGCGGGCATGCGGGCCTCCTGGTTGGTTTGCTTCAACATGGCGCGGGAACCCCGGGCTTGCCATACTCTTCTGGTCCGAAAAGAGAGGAAACGTCGATGCCCCAGGACGCGCCCTGGACCGATGCGGCCGCCACGATGGCGTTGCGCAAGCTGTTCCACACCGCGGTGGAGGCCGCGAACCCGCGGCGCGTGCTGGCGGAACATCTGCCGCCCAAGCCCACGCGCGGGCGATGCGTGGTGGTGGGCGGCGGCAAGTCCGCCGCGGTGATGGCGGCGGCGCTGGAGGACGCGTGGCCGGACGTTCCCCTGGAAGGCACGGTCGTCACCCGCTACGGCCACGCGGTGCCAACGAAGCGGATCGAGGTGATCGAGGCGTCTCATCCGGTGCCGGACGATGCCAGCCAACGCGGCGCGCTGCGGCTGCTGGAGCGGGTACGCGGGCTGACAGCGGACGACACGGTGATCGCACTGATGTCGGGCGGGGCCTCCGCCTTGCTGGCGGCGCCGGTGGCGGGACTGACACTGGCGGACAAGCAGGCGGTAAACCGGGCATTGCTGGCCTGCGGGGCGAATATTACCGAAATGAACGCGGTGCGGAAACATCTGTCCGCCATCAAGGGCGGCCGGCTGGCCGCCGCGGCCGCGCCGGCGAAGGTGGTGACACTGGCAATCAGCGACGTGCCGGGAGATGACCCGGCAGTGATCGGCTCCGGCCCAACGGTGCCGGATGCGACCACGTTCGCCGATGCCCGGGCGCTGGTCGCCCGGTACGGCATTGAATTGCCGGCGGCGGTGGCAGCGCGGCTGGCACGCGACGATGACGAGACCCCCAAGCCCGGAAGCCTGGGCCGGCTGGATTTCCGGATGATCGCCACGCCGATGATGGCCCTGCACGCGATGGCAGATGAGGCTCGGCAGATCGGTCTGACGCCAATGATCCTGGGCGACGCGCTGGAGGGCGAGGCCGCGCAGGTCGGAACGGTCATGGCCGGGATCGCGCGGTCGGTGCGCGCGCATGGTCAGCCTCTGCGGCCGCCGGCACTGTTATTGTCGGGGGGAGAAACGACCGTGACGATGTCCGCCACCGCCATCGGAAAGGGTGGGCGAAACACCACGTTCCTGCTGGGCCTGGGAATCGCATTGGATGGCGCGGCCGGGATCTGGGCTGTCGCCGGCGATACCGACGGAATCGACGGCACCGATGAGATCGCGGGCGCGGTTCTGGCGCCAAACAGTTTGACGCGGGCTCGGGCGCTGGGCCTGGATGCGCGAAAGAGTTCTGGCGGCACATGATAGCCATGGATTCTTCGACGCATTGGGGGACTTGATCGTGACCGGCCCGACGCTCACCAATGTTAACGATATCAGAGCTATCCTGATCGCATAAGGAACGTCCCATGGCCGTCCGTCCCAAGCTGCGCCGCCGGCGCCGCACGAAGATCATTGCCACCCTCGGACCTTCCAGCAGCACGATCGAGATCCTGACGCGTCTGTTTCAGGCTGGGGCCGACGTATTCCGGCTGAATTTCTCGCACGGAACGCACGAGGACCATGCCGCGCGGTTCGCGATGATCCGCGAGTTGGAGGACCGGTTCGACCGGCCCATCGGCATTCTGGCCGACGTGCAGGGGCCAAAGCTGCGGGTCGGACGGTTCTCCGGCGGGCGGGTGCATCTGCAGCCGGGTCAGCCATTCCGGCTGGACCTGAATGCGACCCCCGGCAATGCGCAGCGGGTGAACCTGCCGCACCCCGAGATTATCGAGGCCGCATCCATCGGCTGCTCGCTGCTGCTGGACGACGGGAAACTGCGGCTGCGGGTCCTCCACAAGCGTCCCGATGCGCTGGAGACGGAAGTCGTGGTCGGCGGCCCGCTGTCGGATCGCAAAGGCGTAAATGTGCCGGACGTGGTGCTGCCGATCCCGGCGCTGACGGTGAAGGACCGGGAGGACCTGGCCTTCGCGGTCGAGCATGGCGCAAATTTCATCGGACTGTCGTTCGTGCAGCGGCCGGAGGATGTGGCGGAAGCAAAAAAGCTTGTCGACGGCCGCGCCTGGGTCATGGTGAAACTGGAAAAGCCTCAGGCGCTGGACAACCTCGATGAGATCCTCGCGCTGACCGATGCGGTCATGGTGGCCCGCGGCGATCTGGGCGTGGAGTTGCCGCCCGAGGAAGTGCCGCTCGCCCAGAAACGGATCGTCCGGCTTGCCCGGTCCCTGGGAAAACCGGTCGTGGTGGCCACGCAGATGCTGGAGAGCATGATCAACGCCCCTGCCCCGACCCGGGCGGAGGCGTCTGACGTGGCGACGGCGGTGTTCGACGGCGCGGATGCGGTCATGCTGTCGGGTGAAACGGCGGCGGGTCAGTATCCTTATGAAGCGGTCAACATGATGGACCGCATCGTCGCGCGGGTGGAGCAGGATGCCGAGTGGCGGGCGTTGATCGACGCCTCGCGCCACAAGCCAGAAGCGAATGCGGCGGACGCCATCGCCGCGGCGTCGGCTCAGGTAGCGGCGACGATCGGGGCGAAGGCGATCGTTGCGTTTACGTCGTCAGGCGGGACAGCGTTGCGCGTGGCCCGGGAACGCCCGGCGGCGCCGGTGATCGGGCTGACGCAAAGCCAGGAGACGGCGCGCAGGCTGGCCGTGGTCTGGGGGGTGCATGCGGTGGTGACGCCAGACGCGCACTCGATGACCGAGGCGGTGAACCGAGCAAGCCGCGTGGCGCTGACAGAGGGGTTCGCCAGGCACGGTGAGGAGATCGTCGTGGCGGCCGGCGTGCCGTTCGGGCAGTCGGGAACAACGAACGCGCTGCGGGTGGCGGTGGTCAAGTAGCTGGCTTCACACCTTTGCGGCGATCCGGATCAGTTGGTCGCGCAACCACGCCAATCCCAGGTCGCTTGTTTTCTGGCGAGACCAAAGCATGGACATCTGCCATGGCGGCAGGTCGACCGGGCACTCGTGGACAGTGAGGGACGCCGCCTGAGCGAACAGGCGCGCTGCCCGGGCGCCGACAGTCGTTATGAGATTTGTCGTCGAAAGAATCGATGGAACGACCAGGACGTGCGGTACGGTCAGCGCCACGCGGCGCTTCAATCCCTGCCTTTCAAGTGCTTCGTCGACAGCGCCAACATCATCGCCTCGTTCGGTGACAAGAAGGTGTGCACAAGCAACGAAATCCTTAAGCGACATTCCGTTCCGCGGCAGCGGGTGGTCGTGCCGGGCAAGGCATACGAAGCGTTCCTGAAACAGTGACTGAATCGCCAGACGTTTGGGCGGGTTGGGAAATACGCCGAGTGCCAGGTCAAGCCGGTCGGAGTCCAATTCTTCGTCCACCGCGGTTTTCTCGATGAAGCGGAAGCGCAGGTCGACCGATGGCGCCGTCTGCGCCAGATGGGCAGCGAGGTGCGGCAGGATCACCATGGTGGCGTAGTCACCACCGCTAACGGTGAAGACTCGCCGCGACGTTTCGGGATTGAACGCCGAGGGCGGGTCGAGGGCGATGCGAGAGAATGCCGCGGTGCTTTTCCTGGATTTGCAGGAGGAGATCGTCAAGGACAGCCGGACGTTGCCGATCGAACGGCTTCAGCGGTCTGCCCGCGCGCTGGCGAAGCTGGCGGCACTGCACAAGTTGCCAACGTTCCTGTCATCGGTTCCGCCGGCCGGCGCGTGCTGATCCTGGCTGGCGTGGCCAGTGAGATTGTCGTGCAGCGTACGGCACTGGATGCGCTGGCAGCGGGCTATCAGGTGCAGGTTGCGGTGGATGCCTGCGGCGGAGTTGATGCGCGGACCGAGGACGCGGCCTGGCGGCGGATCATCGCCAACGGTGGTTCACGACGTCCGTCACGACGTTAGCGGCCGAGCTGACAGGCGACTTCACGACTGATCTGGGTGGAGCGACACTTGGGATCGTCTACGAGACGCTTGGCGAATAAGTGATGGGCGGTTTCTCGGCGGCACAGGCGATCATTGCGGCGATGATCACGCCGGCCTTGCTGATCATGGCGTCGGGTTCGCTGATCGCCACCGCCCTGGTCCGGCTGGCCCGTGTTGTTGATCGCGTCCGGAAACTATCCGAGATGTATGACGCTTGCCCTGCCCCGGACGACCTCCATCGCCACGAACGGCGCGCATTGCTGACGGAGCAGGCGATCGTCCTCTACTTCTCGGCTGTCGTCTGTTTCGTCATCGTCGGGTTTGCGATCGCGATCGACCATTTCTCTGGGGATCGGCTGACCTGGATGCCGGTGATCATAACGACCGCGGGCATGTGCCTGATCGTTGCGGGAAGCGCGCTGATGCTGCAGGAGTGCCGGCTGGCAACCCGGCAGATTCAGTCGGAGATAAAGTCACTGATCGCAAACGCATCGCGAACCTGACTCTCCTGAGGCCTCGGCGGTTTCATCACCGTCCGCCGAACGTCTCCAAGGCCACCCGCAGCGCCGGGTGGCTGGCCGCGTAGCTCCACGACCGGAATCCCAAGCGCGATGGCGTCCCAGGCCTGGCGGATGCTGGCTGCTCCGCCGGCCGGACCCATCGGATGGCCGAATACGCCGCGGCCCGGAACGAAACCGAAATCGGGGCTTCCGACTCTTCGGTAGACCCCTTCCAGCGTGGCGGCCGAATCGCTGCCGCCGGGAACCGGAAGGCACGGCTTGATCGGACCCATCGGCTCCAGGCAGGCACGAACGCAGTCCAGAACCTCGTGCTCCGGCGTCATCATGCGCGGGCCAAATCCGGGCATGATCACCGCATCAAAGCCGGCCAGCCGCTGCAACCGGGTCAGCACCCGTGAATGAATGCCGTAACCCGCCAGCCGGCTGAACGCGGCGATGAAGGGGAAATGGGCGATCAACGGCACGGAGGCATGCCGGCGGAGCATCCGCACACCACTCAGACCCACCGGCATCGCGTTCACCAGCAGCGCGTTCGCGCCCGCCGCAACGGCTCGGTCGTGCAGTTCGATCAGGCGGTCGACCTCGTCCGTGATGTTCGCCAGATATATCTTCGGCGTCCCGGTCTCGCGTTCAGCCCGTCGGCGGGCCTCGCCCAGAGCAGCCGCCCGCTCGTCCAACGGACACCACGGGATGTCGGCCAGCATCTCGTCGTCCTTGGCGATGTCGAGCCCGCCGATCCAGCTTTGATAGCCGAGTTCGGCGAACGGTTCGGGCGGCAGGCCGATATTGGGCTTGATGACACCGAAGAAGATGGGCCGGTCGTGGGCCTGCAACCGTTCCCGCAAGCCGGCGAGGCCGAACTGCGGTCCCTCGAACGCCGACAGGTAGCAGTCCGGGAAGCGGATGTCCTGCAGGCGGATCAGCGGAATGCCCGGCGAGAAGAACACGCCCTCACCACACACAGCCGACAGCAGGTTCGGAATGCGCGGGCCGAAATTGCCGTGCGGGTGCGCAATGGTCACGCGGCAGGCGTGGACGGGTCCGCGCGCGGCGCATTCTACTGGAATACTGAACCCGGACGGACGCGGCGCGGACTCCAGGTCGAGGACTTTCGCGGCAAACCGGGGCCGGAAATCCTCGTCAAAGCCGACACGCCGCCACTGGGCGGTGGACTGCTCGCTGCACAGATGCGCGGCGGCCTCCCGCGGGTCGCCGGCGCACTCGAAATCGAAGTCCAGTTCGATATAGTCATCCGGGTTGAGATTTGTCCGCTCAGCGTAGAAGCCCGCGATGTCGTCAGGTGTCATCGGATCAGTCGCTTCCCAGCAAATGAAGGTCTAGCCCGCGGCTGTGACGCGGTCCGTCCAGCTCGATGAAAAAGATGGACTGCCAGCCGCCCAGCACCAACGCACCGCCGGCAACCGGGATTGTTTCGGAGGAGTTCATCAACAACCCCAGCAGATGCGCGTGGGCGTTGTCCCGGTCATCTACCGGCGCCAGATTGTGCAGCCAGTCACCGTCGCGCGGAACAAGCCGCTTGAGGAAGGTGACCATGTCGCGCTGAAGCTGCGCCTCTCGCTCATTCACGTTGACGCGGGCCGTGGTGTGCGGCGACGTCAGGGTCAGCAGACCATCGGCCACGCCGGTCGACGTGACCCACGCCCTGACCGTTTCCGTTACGTCGTGGAACTGGATGGGTTCTGTCGTTGCAAATTCCAACCGATGTCGCAGGATCTTCAATCGGACCACCTATCTGTCGCTACCGGGAACCCGGCGGCCGAAGTGTTATCCCGCCAGTCCCACACAGGCAAACGCCACGGGTGGCGGGACCGTGCGGCCTCACGCCACCACGAACAGCACCCAGGGCACGCCGACGCACAGGAACACGACCAGGAAGATCAGCCCGAACACCGCGCCGAGCCGCCACCAATCGGCCGATGGCAGGTATCCGGAACCGTAGTAGACGGGACTGGGCCCCGAACCGTAGGGCGTGATGATCCCCATCAAACCGAGGGTCAGGGCAAGCAACAACGTGAACTGGGTCATGTTGATGCCGTGAATGGTGGAACCAACGGCGAGCATGACCGGAAGCATGGCAGAGACGTGCGCGGTGATGCTTGCGAACAAGTAATGGGCAAGGAAAAAGACGATTACCAGGGCGATCATCGACTCGGCCGGCGAGAAGCCTTGCATGTGGGCCGCGACGCTGTCGGCGAACCATTTGACGAAGCCGACCCGGGCCAGGCCGTCCGCCAGGGCAACCAGGGTGGCGAACCACGCCAGCGTGTTCCATGCTGCCTTGTTCGAAACAATATCCTCCCAGGTCAGCACCCCGCATATCAGCATCAGCGAAATGACAATCAGCGCGACCGTGGTGGCGTTCAGGATGGTGGCGGCAAAGATCCAGAGGCCGAGGGCGAGCACAACGAGTTCCGCGAGGATGAGCTCCGGCCGGCTCAGAGGACCAAGCTTGAGGAGTTCCCGGCCGGCCCAGAGCGGAACCTCCCTACCCTCTTTGATGCCGGGCGGATACAGCCAGTAGGTCAGCAACGGCACCAGCGCCAGGAGCAGCACGCCGACGGGCAGGAAGGCCAGGAACCATTGGGTCCAGCCAAGCTCGATCCCGGCGGTTTTCTTCGCGAGTTCCGCTGCCAGCAGGTTTGGCGCCAGCGCGGTCAGGAACATCGAGCTGGTGACGCTGGTCGCGGCGATGGCCACCCACATGATGTAGGCGCCGATGCGGCGATAGGACGGATCGTCCGGCTTCGAATTGTACAGCGCCGGCAGGTTGCGGATGATCGGGTAGATCGTGCCGCCGCTGCGCGCGGTGTTGGACGGCGTGAAGGGTGCGAGGACCAGGTCCGCCAGCGTAATGGCATAGCCCAGGGTCAGGGTGCGCCGCCCCATCGACTTCACCAGCATCAGCGCCAGGCGCTTGCCCAGTCCGGTCTTTTCATAGGCGCCGGCGAACATGAAGGCGCCGAAGATCAGCCAGACCGTGGTGTTGGAGAAGCCCGACAGCGCCCAGGTCAAGGATGCGTTCGCGGCGTTGAAGCCGGACTTCGACATCTCGGTTGGGCTGAACAGCACCCAGGGCGACAGGATCGTTACGACAGTAATGCCGATCAAGCCAGTGGCGCCGCCGGGAAGAGGTTCCAGGACAAGGCCGACGATGACACCGGCGAAGATGGCAAAATAATACCAGGCATATTGCGGCAGTCCCGGCGCCGGTATCAGCGCAATGGCGATCGCCACGAAGATCGGCACCAGAGCCTTCAAAAACAGTCGCAGCATCGCGGCCTCCAGACTGTTTCGGGGTCAGAACCCGATGTTCAGCAGCAGCAAGGCGGTCAGCAGCGAAAGACCAAGGGCGGCGCCATAGGCCAGGGTCCACCGGCCCTTGCTATGAACAACGCCGAGGTCGTGCAGGCTGTGGTAGATCCGGTGAATGCCGTGAAACAGGAACAATGCGATGACGGCAAGAATGAAAGCCTTCCCGATCGGGTTCCGGGCAAACGCCAGCATGTGCCCGTAGCTCATGGTCTGCTTTGACAGCAGCAGCCCCAGCGGCGCGGCAATGCCGGTGATGAAGATCAGGACCGGACCGAAGACCGCCGCCAGGATGCCTCCGGCGCCGAACAAGACCCAGACGACAGGTTCGTTGGAGGGTTTCATCGCGCCAGCCACTCCACGATCATGAGGTCGAGGACAGAGAAGCAGACCACAAAGGCCACGCCATAGACGGCGACCATTTTTGCATCGATCGGCAGGTCCGGCATGGTCTTGGGCATGACCTTGAACCAGGTGAAGCTGTGGTAGCAGACCATGACGAACGCGATCAGATGGAACAGGATCAGCAACGGCGACGTCATCGCCCATAGCCAGGTTTCGTAGGCGTCAGGCCCGCGGCTCAGGCACCAGACGCCCGACAGCAGAATCAGGGAGTACAGGGTGATGAACACCGCCGACCCCTCGCGCACCATGTAACGAACGAAATAAGGATTGTGCTTCCACCAGCCGTGCATCGGCCGGACATAGGTGTGGGCGGCGGGCTTGAACCGGTTGCTCATGGCGTGGCCCGCTTTTTCAGCCTGGCCGGCAGCGTCTCGAAGTAGTCCTTCGCACTGTTGACCTTGTTCATGTTGATGGCATGGGCCGGGTCAACCGATTTCGGGCAGACCTCCGAGCAGTATCCGACCAGCGTGCAGCCCCAGACGCCGTCCTCGGCGTTGACGATATCGCTGCGGGCGGTCCAACCTTGGTCACGCGAGTCAGCGTCGTACCGGTGCAGCAACGCCAGCGCCGCCGGGCCGATGAAGCTGCTGTCCAGTCCATATTGCGGGCACGCGGCGTAGCACAGCAGGCAGTTGATGCACTGGGCGTAGCTGTAATACTGCGCCATCTGTTCAGGCGTCTGATTGTAAGCCCCGTCCGCAATGGATCTTTCTTCCTTCGGGATCAGATAAGGCCGCACCTGGTCCAGCTTGTTGAGGAAGTCCGACTGATCGATCACCAGGTCGCGGATAATCGGGAAGTGTTCCAGCGGCTCGATGCGAACCTTCCGGGGGAAATAGTCCCGCAGGAACGTGTGACAGCTAAGTTGCGGGACGCCGTTGACCATCGCGCCGCAACTGCCGCAGATCGCCATCCGGCAGGACCAGCGGAAAGTCAGGCTGCCGTCGAGATGATCCTTGATGTATTGCAAGCCTTGCAGCACCGAGGTGTCGTGCTCGAACGGTACCTGATAAGTCTGCCAGCTCGGCCGTTTATCCGTCTCGGGGTCGTAGCGAAGACACTCGATCTGGATGGTCTGGGTCCGGTCGGTCATGTCATCACCGCCTGCTTGCCGGCGCCCCCGTAGTGTCGGATCTCCGGCGGCGACGTGGTGATCGTCACGGACTGGTAACTGATCGCGGGTGGCCCGTCGCCGGTATGCGTCGCCAGCGAATGCTTCAGGAAGTTCTCGTCGTCGCGTGTCTTGTATTCGTCCAGACGGACATGAGCGCCGCGGGATTCCTTGCGGTTGAGCGCCGCATGCGCCATCGCCTCCGCCACTTCCAGCATGAAACCGAGTTCGATGGCTGACAGCCATTCGGTGTTGAACGCCTTGCTGTGGTCATCGAGCCGGACCCCGCCACGGTAGCGCGCCCGAAGCTCGGCCAGCTTCTCGCAGCTTGCCTGCATGCCCGTCGCGTCCCGGAAAATCCCGACGCCGGCCTCCATGCAATCGCCCATCTCGTCGCGCAGGACTGCGATTCTCTCGCCGCTGCCCCTGCGAAGCATCGCTTCGAACTCTCCCGCCCGGACCTCGGCCTGGCGATGAGCCGACCCGCCGGCTGACGCAGACACGCTGCCGGCATAGGCAGCCGCCGCGATACCGGCCACCTTGCCGAAGACAACGATCTCGGCGAGTGAGTTGGATCCGAGGCGATTGGCCCCATGTATGCCGACGCTGGAACACTCGCCGGCGGTAAACAGCCCTTTCAGCGCCGTTTCGGTGGTCATGCTGCTGGCAATGCCGCCCATCGTGTAGTGGACCGCGGGCCGAACCGGGATCGGTTCCGTGACCGGATCGATGCCGACGAAGGTCTTGGCGACATCGGTGATCAGCGGCAGCCGCTCATGGATCTTCTGCGCGCCGAGGTGCCGTAAATCGAGGTTCACCACCGATCCCTTCGATGTCGGGATGGTGTTGCCCTTCTGCTCCTCATGCCAGAAGGCCTGCGACAGGCGGTCGCGGGGCCCCAGCTCCATCGCCTTGGCGCGGGGCCACGGATCAACAGGACCCATGCCGTAGTCCTGCAGGTAGCGGTAGCCGTTCTTGTTGGTGAGGATGGCCCCTTCGCCGCGACAGCCCTCGGTGATCAGGATGCCGGTGCCGGCAAGGCAGGTCGGATGGTACTGCACGAACTCCATATCGCGCAGCGGCACGCCGTGGCGGTACGCGAGGCCCATGCCATCGCCGGTGACGATCCCGGCGTTGGTATTCTGGCGATAGACCCGCCCTGCCCCGCCGGTGCACAGAATAACCGCCTTGCAACGTAACAGGGTGATCGCGCCGGTGGCGATCTCGATCGCCAGCACACCATGGACCTGCCCGTCCTCGACGATCAAATCCGCTACAAAGAACTCGTCGTAACGGATGATCGAGGGATATTTGATGGAAGTCTGAAACAGCGTGTGCAGGATGTGGAAACCTGATTTGTCGGCGGCGAACCAGGTGCGCTGAACGGTCATGCCGCCGAAGAAGCGGACGTTGATGCTGCCGTCGGCCTTGCGGCTCCAGGGACAGCCCCAGTGCTCAAGCTGCACCATTTCTTCCGTGCAGTGTTCCACGAAATACTGCACGGCGTCCTGATCGCAGAGCCAGTCGCCGCCGGACACGGTGTCGTTGAAGTGAGTGGCCAGGGAGTCGTCGTCACGGATGACACCGGCCGACCCGCCCTCGGCCGCGACAGTATGGCTGCGCATCGGCACGACCTTGGACACCAGGGCAACGCGCAGTTTCGGGTCGGCTTCAGCCGCCGCGATCGCAGCGCGCAGACCCGAACCCCCGCCCCCCACCACAACAATGTCTGCTTCAATGATATCCATGCACGCTCCCGGTCGCCGGTCCCAATCACAGGCCTGCGGAGGAACGTGCCGGGATCGCCTCGCCGGGGACATGATCCAGGTCAATCCGCCCGATCACCCTCGGAGAAGCGCATGAGCCGCCAATGTGTTAAGGCGCGTCCCCGTGCTGGATCCAGCTGACGATCACCAGGGTAAGCCCGACCACCACGGCCAGTTCCGCCCACAGGAATCTGATTTTCTTTGATGTGCTTTGATCTGATTTGATCTGATTTGCTTTGATGTGCTTTGATCTGATTTGATCTGATTTGCTTTGATGTGCTTTGATCTGATTTGATCTGATTTGCTTTGATGTGCTTTGATCTGATTTGATCTGATTTGCTTTGATGTGCTTTGATCTGATTTGATCTGATTTGCTTTGATGTGCTTTGATCTGATTTGATCTGATTTGCTTTGATGTGCTTTGATCTGATTTGATCTGATTTGCTTTGATATGTTTTGATCTGATTTGATCTGATTTGATCTGGTTGGTTTGGATTTGTATCGACTCGACTCGACTCGACTCGACTCGATTCAATTAGATTTCATTTGATTGTTACTTTTATTTAGAATTGCTACTGCTGCTACTGCTGCTACTGCTGCCACTGCTGCTACCGCTGCTACCGCTGCTACTGCTGCTACTGCTGCTACTGCTTCTACTGCTGCTACTGCTGCTACTGCTGCTACTGCTGCCACTGCTGCTACTGCTGCTACTGCTGCTGCTGCTACTACGTCTACTTCTGCTACTGCTGCTACTGCTACTACTGCTGCTACTGCTAGTAGCAGCAGTAGTATTAGGAGTAGCAACTGTATTAGCAGCAGTAGCAGTAGCAGAAATAGTAGCAGTCGTAGCCGTAGTAGCAGCAGTAGCAGCAGTAGCAGTAGTAGCAACAGTAGCCGCCGTAGCTGCAATTGCAGAAGCCGTAGCAGTAGCAGAAGTAGCAGCATTGATTTTGATCTTGATTTGATTTGATTTGATGGATTTGATCTGATTTGATCTGATTTGCTTTGATGTGCTTTGATCTGATTTGGTCTGATTTGCTTTGATGTGCTTTGATCTGATTTGGTCTGATTTGCTTTGATGTGCTTTGATCTGATTTGGTCTGATTTGCTTTGATGTGCTTTGATCTGATTTGATCTGATTTGCTTTGATGTGCTTTGATCTGATTTGATCTGATTTGCTTTGATGTGCTTTGATCTGATTTGATCTGATTTGCTTTGATGTGCTTTGATCTGATTTGATCTGATTTGCTTTGATGTGCTTTGATCTGATTTGATCTGATTTGCTTTGATGTGCTTTGATCTGATTTGATCTGATTTGCTTTGATGTGCTTTGATCTGATTTGATCTGATTTGCTTTGATGTGCTTTGATCTGATTTGATCTGATTTGCTTTGATGTGCTTTGATCTGATTTGATCTGATTTGCTTTGATGTGCTTTGATCGTCGGTGTCCATATAAACCTCATATCGGAAATAGCGATTGCCATCAAGCGAGGATGGGAGCGGCGAAGAAGCCGTAAAAAATGTATTCTGGCGCCATCCGGCCCGAATAAATTCCACGTCGCATCGTCATTATTCGCCGCAACCTGAAACTCGACTTGCGTAAACCCCGGCTCGCTTGCCGGCTCGGCATTCGATGAAATTGCATTAAGCGTCGAACTGGTTCCCCCAACATCAAAGGTATTCGAAATGAGCCATGCCGTCGTTCCTGTCGCATAGGTTCCGGATGCGTCCGCAAGAAGCATCAATTCTCCTGGAACTGAAGTCGCATCAATACCATCGCCCCGCGCCGCATATCCCGATTTGCCGGAACCCGACCAGTCGTCCTGACTCAAGGTTGCATGGTCGGTCATGAGCGATTCTGAAAATGCGCCCTTCGAAAGCGTCACTTTCGCGTTGGGAATTGCCGAGCCAGTCGAAGCATCTTTGACGCTTACAAGCAGCGCTGGATTTGCGGCTGGTTCGAGGATAAATTGGAATGATTGCGATTGAACTCGGGTCTACGGTAAGCGGGCTGAAAGGGATTGTCCCTGCCACCTCTTCTGCGGCATCGGTGAGCGCAAGCGAATAAGTATCCCAGGGCAAATCCGCGATCGTGAGCGAACCGCTTGCGTTCGTCGCGGTCGTCGTCGGAAAATTCAGCACATCGGGATTCGTACCGATAACTGGCTTCCCGCCAAAGAGAATGGCTCATTTCCCACTGGGTGGCACGTCTCATCCGTCGTGCTTACCGTGAGGGTGCTTAGGATATCTATAGCAAGCGTCACGTCGCTCACCGTCTCCGACGCGACCGTGATATTCGGCTGGATCGGATTCGGATTTCCCGCCCCGCCGTAGCGGATAAGTTTGCGCATCTGGAGAAACCAGGCTTCGAGACAAAAATTTGATAGCCCTGCGTGCTTGTCGGAACGCCGATGAGCTCGAGCACCCCGCTCGCATTCGTCGTATCCGTGACGTCTATGCTTGGCGTAACCGAAGCATTTACGACCTGAACGGTCGCTTCCGGGACGCTGGCTCCTTCGGCATCAATGACATTCACGAAAATCGACCCGTACGGCGTGCCGGCCGTGAGGTTGCGCGAGGCTACCGTTGTCGTGATCTCGACTGGCGCAAAGTTCGTGCAGAGCGCGCAAGATGCGGTAATATCGACGAGTTTATAGTCGGCAACCGGGCTCGATGAAGGCGACTGGTCGAACGGATCGTCAATATTCAATACCGTGGTTGCCAAACTGAACACGAACGATCCGACTGTGACGGTCTGCACTTGGGGGATCACGCCCGCCGGCACGCCGCCGACGGTCCCGACATCGCCATACGGCAGGTTGCGGATCATTTCAACCTCGTTCTCGATTGCGCTCGTTGCGGCACTGTGGCTGCCGATGTTTCCGATGGCCGCGACCACCGAAAAATAGACCAGATAGATACCGCCAAAAAGTATCACGATGATTGCCATACTGATGATAAGATCAATCAAGCTCGTTCCAGACCGAAGATCTCCAATTTTCGCTTTGCAATTTTTAGGCATTGCAAAAACTTAGTTGATTCCCTGTGAAATAGAATAGATCGGCGTGATGATCGAAAGCGCGACAAAGCCGACGAGGCCGCCCATCATGAGCAGCATCAATGGCTCGATAAGCGACGTAAGCGAATGTAGTTTTTCATCAACTTCATCGTCATAATATTGCGAAAGGTATTCCAGGTTTTCCTCAAGATTGCCGGTAGTTTCGCCGATGCGGATCATGCCCGAGACTATAGGCGGAAAATAATGCTTATGCATTGCAAGATACGTGCCGAAAGCCAGCCTTCTTTTTTCATTTCTTCTTCCGCAGCAAGAACAAAACGCCGATACACGCTGCTGCTGAATGTTTTTGCGGTAATATCGAGCGCTTCAACGATTTTCACGCCGCTCTTCAAAAGCAATCCGAGGACGCGGGTAAAATTCACCATGTGCACGCTGATGGCGACATCCGAAAGAACTGGCGTCGACAGGATTGCCACGTCAAAAATATATTTCACCGGAGCCAGTTGTTTTATTGCGATCCGGATACCGAAGCCAAGGATAACCAAACCGCCGAGCACTTCCAGCCCATACGACTTTACGAATCCGAGTGTTGCTAACAATATGCGCGTCGTGATCGGCAATTGGACATTCAAACTCCCAAAAACAGGGATCAGTTTGGGGAAAATATAGAATGTGAGAAATCCAGCGACGGCGATCGTCGCGCACAGGATCACGAGCGGATAAACCATCGCCGACTTCACCTTCCCCTCAAGCTCTTTCGAGCGGCGCAGCTCTTCGGCAAGATACAGCAAATTCTTCGAGAGCGTGCCGCTCGATTCCCCCACCCGAACGATATTCACGAAAAATGCCCCGAACAGGTACTCATACTCCGCAAGGCCGTCCGCCAAAAACTTCCCGTTATTGACCTCGTCCATCAGGCTGTCGATCACGCGCCGCATTATCGGCGACTCCGTCTGCTCCTGGATAATCTTCAAACCCTCAAATACCGGCAGGCCAGCCTTGATGACGAGCGACAAATGCCGAGAAAATTAATGCGGTCCTGAAGCGAGATCCGGTCAAAAAGCTTTGAAAAAAAATTGTGGTTTGCCATATTGGTTTTTTATTCGTGCACCACGCGCACCACTTCTTCTATCGACGTCAGCCCTCCCGAAACTTTAACGAGCGCATCTTCCACCATAGTTGCCATACCGCTCCGAATCGCCGCCATCTTAATATCCTGCGCGCTCGCGCGAGCCATGATCAGTTTCCGTATATCATCATTTACTTCAAGCACTTCGCGGATCGCAAGGCGGCCGCGATAGCCGCTCCCATTGCATTCTGCGCATCCCGGCGCGCTATAAAATTTCATTTCGGGACTTACATTCGGAATAAGTTCTTTCAGGCTGGCCATTTCCTCTTCCGAAAGCGTCCGCTCTTGCCTGCATGATTCACAAAGTTTTCTTGAAGCAGGCGCTGGCCGATCGCGACATTCACCGTCGAAGCGACAAGGAATGTCGGCACGCCCATGTCGAGCAGCCGCGGAAACGTCGTCGCGGCATCGTTTGTATGCGGAGGGTGGAAAGCACGAGGTGTCCGGTAAGCGCTGCATTCACCGCAATCGACGCGGTTTCTTCGTCGCGGATTTCGCCGACCATGATGATATTCGGGTCCTGCCGCAAAATTCCGCGCAAACCATTGGCGAACGTCAGACCGACATCGGCGTTGGTTTGGATCTGTGTCGTCCCTGGAAGCGCATATTCTATTGGATCTTCGATGGTGATAATAGAAACCTGCGGGTCGTTCAATTTTTTTAAGATAGTATAGAGCGTCGTCGTTTTTCCGGAACCTGTGGGACCATTCGCCAAAAATCATGCCATAAGGCTTATTGATCGCACGCTCGACTTTTTGAAGGTCGATCTCCGAAAATCCAAGGCTTTCCACCGTATATTGCTGCGTTTCCGCCAAGACCCGGAGGATTGCGTTTTCCCCCTGGTATGTAGGAATAATAGAAACGCGGACGTTAACATCGCCAAGGTCTTTTACGACAACCTTGAACCTTCCATCCTGCGACGTCAGATGTTCGTCGGTGCGGAGCCCGGCAAGCACCTTGATGCCGTACAATTTCCGGATGAATCATCTTGCTCACCTGAACCTTTCCTAAAATATCGTAAAGTAAACCGTCGATACGAAATCGTATGCGCAAAGAACCCTCTTCGGGATGGATATGAATATCCGAAGCTCTCAGGATACAGGCGTATTCAACAAAAAGATCCACGAGCTGCATCACCGAAACTTTTTCCGGCGACTGCGTCAGATGTTTTTCGATGTCGAGTTTCAATGAAGCGCCATCCCTCATGCTATTTATTGTACACTATCCTTAAGATGTTGATGGCGGCGGGGGCCGGTGTAGGAGGAGGCGCCGGCATCGGCTCAACGCTGAGAAGGCCGCGCACCTTCCCTAAAACAATATCCGGGTCTTCCGATTTCGGAATGAAATTTTCCATCCCAACTCACGGCTAACTTCGGC
>CAWFUL010000011.1:0-959104 GCA_963819005.1 uncultured Pseudomonadota bacterium | reverse complement strand
ACCCCCTGCCAAGAAACCTTTCCCTTGGGACAGCGGCTATAAGAAGACATCTCAGACTGAACCCATTCTTCCCGATGAAGAGTCGTTGAAGCAAGTATTAAAGATGCTACACTAATTATGCGCGTTGTTGATTACTATTAACAAATAACGCATGTTGAGTTAACTTTTGCTAGAATTTCTCTAAAGTCCTGCTCGTGACTTTTCATATAACTAAGAGGTGTAACTCCTTTTTTGTCAGGCTGATTTAGATTAGCACCACTATTAATTAAGAGTTGAACAGTTTTTAGGGCTCTCTTTTCACAAGCTATCAATAATGGGGTCTTACCATCTTTATTAGGAAGATTCAGATTTGGCTTCCCTTTTAGAAGCAAGTTTGCAAGATCAATCCTTCTATCTCCTGTTCGACAAGTAAATAATAGTGGTGTGTCGCCCTCATCATCTGCAATGTCTAAATTAGCTCCGCTCTCTATTAAAAGTTGAACAACTTCTTGAGAGCTTTGCTCACACGCGACTAATACTGCAGTTTTACCCTGATAACCCTTTACATCTAAATTGGGTTTTCTTCTCAAAAGAAGCTTGATTCTCGCAATGGTAGCGTCATTAAAATCTACGCAAGCAAGACATAAAGGAGTTCGATTATAACTATCTAAAGCATTTACATCGACTAAAGCATTTAAAAGAAGTTCGGCTGCTTCAATATTATGATAGTAAATTGCTTGATGCAAGGGAGATCTAGTCCCTCTAACACTACTCAAACTAACACGACTAGCAATCAAATAGCGCATAATATCTAATTTGTTATGTTCAGCTGCCCATGCTAAAGGAGTCGTTCCAGTATCAATTGTTGAATGTTCAAGTGCTCTTCGATTTAGATCAGCTCCTGCCCTAACTAAAAATTGTACAACTTCAAGATTTCTTCTACAGGCTTGATGAAGTGCTGTTACGCCTTCTTCATTAGCAACATTAATATTTGCTCCTCGATCAAGAAATAACTTGATCACTCTTGGACTGCATACTAACGCAGCTGTTACAAAAGCTACTGTACTACCTCGTATTTTTCCAAAGAATTCAGTATAACCTGGGCCTCTAGCATGAATATTAGCTCCAGCTTTTAGTAAAATTTCAGTTTTCTCGTCTACATCTTGAAATTGGTTAAAAAAAGCCAGCGTTAAAAGAAATAGGAGTGGAGTAGGCGAATTTTTCATTGTAATGCGGGAATTAATTGTTGTTTCTATATTTGCACCCGCTCTGATAAGTAAAAGCATCATCGCTGGTTTTTGATATAGAGCCCAGAATAAACCCGTGCCTGTTTCTAAATGGTTATTTCTTGTTGTTGTTGCTTCTATATTGCAAAGACCGTTTTCCAAAAGTTCTTTTGCAACCACCAAATTACCTGTATGGATAGCTTCAAAAAATCGATCATTTTGTTCAATTTCCGGCCTTGACACAACTCGTTTAATTTTAGCTCCTGCTCTAAGAAGAACTTCGATCATCTCATTTGTTTTAGCATAAAAAATTAAGTTATTGCCTGCAGAATCAACTGAATTAGTAAGTTCCCCTCTTCGAATATATTCTGTAACAGCTTGTAAATCGTCTCTTAAGACTGCATCAAAAATTGGATGTCGAGGACCTGCCGCTGGTGCAGGTGAAGCAGCAGGGGCAATCCGTGCTTGTACTACAGCAGAAGCTCGAGCAGCTTGATCTGAAGATACGCCATTATTGGCAACATTTGACGTTGGTTCTCTAATAACAGATGCTGTTGAACTTGCTACTGCTGAATTGGAGTCAGTAACTGGCTGTACCCTATCTTCTAAACTTGTTGGCTCTTGCGTTAATTCACGATACATTTCGATGTTCATTTGCATGAGTCGATTCACTTGAAGGCTTTGCATTGGCAAAAGGTTTTGACGGCAATGTGGGCATTTTGGTCTATATTCTGCCTGTTGCATGATGCAAATACGACAAAAGGTGTGTCTTTGAGGACAAGCGTCAACAGGATCAGTCATTACGTCCTGGCAAATCGCACAGGTAACTGTCCCTTTCAGTTGGTTCAATATTCGGCTAGTACCACTTCCTGTCGGTGCTGCACACATGAATTTTCTCCTGGTAAATATTTTATTCCGACTGATGTTTCACAACAATCGATTATTTTTATTAACAATTCAATTATTATATCGTAATAATTATTTTAAAACCATGGTAATTGTTAAGCTATTAACGTTTATACATCAACACTAAGCAACTGATAGTAAATACATTACAACTAGTTCATAATGAAAAGGTTAGGATTTTTTTTGGCGGTTTCATTAATCAAGATTGTTGAAGGCTCCCTAAGACTGTATTGAAAATGCTTCTGACCAGGAGTCAAATTTTGATTCAAATAAGAGAAAGCTATCTTTTAGGTGCTGATTTTAATTAAAATACTACCCTAAGCTAAGCCCCTTTATTAGCGGTGCAATGCATTCGTAATGCCCAGACCCTCGGGCCAAATCTGGTCTTGGACAAGATAAAATAGGAAAACGGTGACTCTTATTTCAGGAATTTTTAACAATTATGTCGTTCCAGCTGCTTTGAGCAGACCGATGGTGATCGGAGCTGGGTGTATTTTGGCAATCCCTGCTTTAGAACTAGTCAAGCGGATAAGCGAGGACTATGGTGATGTTCAAAAGTATAACATTCCTCCTGCTCATGAATCTGCGTATTACAAATCAGTCCGATTAGAAAAAAAAGAAATCATGAAAAATTCCATGATTATCCGAGGAGTGACCGCCTTGATCTTAGGAGGCTGTGCTTCTAATTTTATCCCCGGCTCTGGCGCTGTGGGGCTTTTAGGATATATGGCTTATTCTCGTTTCACTTGGAAAAATGAATTAAAAAATAAAAATCCGTGCATCTCATTTGTTGTACCAGGTCTTGTTTTACAAATCTTATCAGAGTTTAAGAAACCGATAGCGCAATCCGTGATTTCTGGAGTGACAATTGCAGCAACAGCAATAGGTTCGTTTTTGTATAAACTGGGTGCAACAGTCGGACGGATTGGCTTAGCGATTCTTCATGGGGTTCGATCACTCGTTAAATTGATCGTTACGCCGTTTAAAATGCTCGGGAGCCTTTTGAAGATTTTCAAGCCGTTCATCCGGCATCCCCTGTTAGGACTAGGAGCGATCGCTGGTGTCATTTGTTTGATTGGCTGTGTTAAGTATGGCCATCGTATAACGGGAGCTGCTGCTGTGGTTGGGAAAGCTCTCAATCTTGTGGTTGTAGGGCTTTGGAAAACTGGTGCTTTCCTCTTAAAAGGGGTGGGTAAAGCGATTCGACCACTTGGAACTGTGCTCTCTTTTATTCCTTCAGTATTGATGAAAATGGTGAACGGGATTCGGTCTATGGTCTATTTTATCTTCCATCCCCTTCAAGCTATGGGATTTACCAGAATAAGCCCTGCAAAGTAAGAAACTCTCTCAAAAAGACTGAAATCCAGCTCTACCAATTAAAACTTAAAAAGTTATGCCAAATTTGGCTATTACCTACTAATTTTCGATAAATGTCTTTATAAAATATCCCTTTTCAGGGATAATGACATTTAAAAGACGATGCGTTATGAAGAAAAAAGAGCTAATATGGATCGGGTCGAGTTACAAAGACTTGGTTTCGTTTCCTCCAGAAGTTGTACATGCTATTGGGTATGCCTTGTTTAGGGCTGAGTTAGGTGAAACACACGAGCATGCTAAGGTTTTTAGTGGTATGGGAAATGCTAAGATTTGGGAAATGCGAGAGAATGATCGAAGTGGAACGTATAGAGTTGTCTATACAATAGAGATGCAAGATTTTGTGTTTGTTTTACATGCGTTTCAAAAGAAGTCCAAATCGGGAATTTCAACACCGAAACAGGAAATAGAGTTGTTAAACAAACGATTGAGTGAAGCAAGAGAATTATATAAGCAACTAAAGGGAAGAACATCATGAAAAAAAAGATAAAATATAAAAAAGGTTCTGAAAATGTTTTTGCTGATCTGGGAGTTCCTAATCCTGAAGATGCTTTAGCAAAAGCAGAAGTTGTTCGTCGAATTGATAAAATTATTAAGAGAAAAAAATTGACTCAAGTCAAAGTCGCAAAAATTCTTAAAATTGGTCAATCAAAAGTCTCTCAACTTCTTCGAGGGTACTTTCAGAATTTCTCTTTAGAAAGACTCTTTCGATTTCTGAATGATCTTGGACAGGATGTTAATATTTCCATTACTCCTTCTCGTTCAAGTCATGGACAAGGATGCACAAGGATTGGAGACTCATCATCAAAAACAAGAATTGCAGCCCTTAGCAAATAGTTCTTTGTTTTCTTGGTTATCGAAAGTCATTATTCCCTTTCGAATTGCTTCAGCGCATCCTTCTGGATTTTCTAAATGAGCTGCATGGCCTGCACCTGCTATTGCTAAAGAAGGGATCTTCAAATTTTGATAGAGCTGAGCAAATTTTTGATCTAACTGGCCATGGAGAAAGATGGCCGCGGGAAGTGTGAACTCCTGATGCGCAAGGCTTTCTTGGCTTAACATCTGGACCAGCACTTGAGAATCTTGCTGGAGTCTTCGAGAAAGGACTTCAGGAAACTCTGGATGGCACGGAGAGAATCAAAGAGCGGCTGGGCATACCAAGTTTTCAGAAACTCTTCTAAAGACCCCTGTTCGAACATTTGAATCCACTTCCTATCATGCTTGATTCGCTGGGCTTTTTCTTCGGGAGTTTGCAGGCCAGGATGCGTGGAGAGCAAAATTTTAGGGTTTGAAGACCGGAGAGCAATGCGGCCGCCCATCGAGTAACCAATGAGGATCGAATCAGAAGGAATCTGAAAAGGATACGAAAGCGCCTGGCAGGAATATTCAGGAAGGTGCTGGATGACACCTTCCCAATCTTGCGGGTTTCCGAGGAAACCATGCAGAAAGCTTAAGCGATCGTGACTTCTTTGCACAGGTAGACGTCTTGGACTGCGTTAAGGAGCTCGACGCCTTCTTTCATCGGTTTTTGGAAGGCTTTGCGGCCGGTGATCAGGCCCATGCCTCCACCCCGTTTATTAAGGACGGCTGTTTCAACAGCATCGGCTAGATCGTGGCCACCGGAGGGTCCTCCGGAATTGATGAGACCCATGCGGCCCATATAGTCGTTAGCGACTTGGTACCGGACGAGATCAACAGGATGATCGGTGCAGAGCTTGGTGTACATCTCAGGAGTTTGCTTGCCGAACTTAAGAGCTTTAAATCCCCCATTACAGACAGGAAGCTTTTGTTTGACGATGTCGGCTTGGATCGTACAGCCGAGATGATTGGCTTGACCGGTGAGATCGGCAGCAAAGTGGTAATCTTTATCGGGAGTATTGAAAGCAGGATTGCGGAGATAGCACCAGAGAATCGTTGCCATGCCCATTTCATGGGCCATTTCAAACCACTTGCTGACTTCGATGATTTGACGATCGCTCTCAGGCGATCCGAAATAGATCGTCGCACCGACAGCAACACAGCCCATGTTCCAGGCTTGTTTCACAGAACCGAACATGATCTGGTCGTGTTTATTGGGATAAGAGAGAAGCTCATTATGGTTGAGTTTGAGGATGAAAGGGATCTTGTGGGCATATTTCCGAGCAACGCTGCCGAGAACTCCTAAAGTTGAAGCGACGGCATTGGTGCCGCCTTCGATCGCAAGTTTGACGATGTTTTCTGGATCGAAGTAGTGAGGATTGGGAGCAAAAGAAGCTCCTGCGCTGTGTTCGATGCCTTGATCAACGGGTAAAATGCTTAAGTAGCCGGTATTAGCCAGTCTTCCATGGCTATAGAGAGCTTGGAGACTGCGGAGGACGCGGATGTTCCGATCTGAGTCTGCAAATGTTTTATCCACCCAGTCTGGTCCTGGAAGATGGAGCTGATCTTTCGGTATTGTTTTGCACACATGAGAGAGAAGGCTTTTGGCTTTGCGGCCGAGTAACTTTTGGATTTTGGAATATGACATAAGAATCCTGGTTTAATTTGGAGCTTAACTGGGAGACAGCTTTTTTTCAATGTCGGTATATTCAATTTTTCTATAACCTCTCATGTCAATTTAAATGAGGGAATTCTTTTTATGGCAGTTTCTGCAAACCGATTTCCAGTGCCTTCTTGGATCAACGCAAACAATGCACTTTCTGCTTATAACGGCCTGCATATCAATTCTCCATGGGAAGGTTGGGTCAAGAGCATCAATCGACCCGATCGAAAACCGATCTCCGATGAATTGAGAGCTGTCTGGATAATTACGATGACCAATTATTGTTTATTTACGGCGTTTAGCCATATTGAATCAATCTTATCTCCTGAAAGAGTGACCGTCAATGGATGGGAATTGATTCCTAATCTTCGAGGACCGTATTTTTATGCAGCGCTTGTTTTAACTGCTGTGAGTGCTATGAAGGTCTATAAAGAATTTGAGTTGAATCAACCTCCACCGCTTGAAGCAGATGCGCTTCCAAGTAAATCGAAAGCGCATCAGCCCAAGCTAGAATTTACAACCTTTGACAAATGCATCGTGATGGCTTCAAATGCCACGCCGTATTTGATGATCATCACCAATATCGCTGTGACCATTATTCAGATCCGCAGCGGCAACTCTTCGGCATGGGTCAAACTTGGTTTCATTTCAATCACTTTGATCGATATCACTTCTTTTAAACCTGAAAACTATGTGTGGTTTCTTAATACCGTTTTGGACTACCCCGTAAAGGCTGCAGCATTCTATTACGGCGATAGGAATTTCCGCTTGAATATCCTCTTTAATTTGGCAATAAGGACTCAAACTGTAAATGAATGGATCATACAGCCGTTACAAGCTAGAATAATCAAAATCCTCAACGGAAACGATGACGATACCGTTGGTATAGACGCCCAGACAGGAAAAAAAGACTAATCGATTGTTCGGCCTTTGGTCTCAGGAATGTACTTGAGGATAAAAAAGAGCGCTATTATCCCAAAGCAGCCATAGATGGCAAAAGCTCCTGCATGGGAGACTTTTGTCGTCAGATCTAAGAAAGTAAACACAACGATAAAGTTAAAGATCCAGTTCGACATGCCTGCGATGCTAATCGCTTGCCCTCGAACGCGGCGTGGAAAAAGCTCAGTTCCCAAGAGCTGAGGTATTGGCCCCATACTTACAGCAAACGAAGCAATGAAGATCATGATGCTGGAAGTCGCGAGCCATTTCATGGTCTCTGGGCTGGAGAGAAATGCCGTGGTGAGTCCAAAAAGCGAGAGAATCATTCCGCTGATCCCAGCGATCAGCAAAGGACGGCGTCCCCATTTGTCGAGTAAGAACGTCGCAAAAATCGTCATGATAAAGTTAATGGTCCCGAGAAAAACGGCAGGAAGAAGTGCGGCAGAAGCTGAGGCAAATCCGCTAGCTTGAAAAATCGAGGGTGCGAAATAAAGGATCGCATTGACTCCCGTGATCTGCTGAAAGACGTTGAGAAGAACAGCGACGATAAGGAGATTGCGGACGCCGGGTTCTAAAAGAGCTTTCCATGGGGCATGGGAAGGTTGTTGTTGAGAGGGCCGGCTGTCAGGAAGAAAGAAAAAACCAAAGAAATGCATTAAAGCCGGAATCGCACCTAAGAGAAACATCCATTCCCAAGAACCTGAGAAAGAGAGTGCCCAGTTGACGCCATAGGCCACAAAAATACCCAGAGTCACAGCCAGCTGATAACAGCCGACATAAAATCCTCGGCTTTCTGCAGGACAGACTTCTGCAAGGTACATTGGGCCGACCACAGAGAAACCGCCGGCGGCAATCCCTTGAAGAATCCGTGCCAGCATCAGCTGAGGAAGCGCTGTTGAAGTGATCACAAGAATAGTTCCAATGATAAATACAAGAGCCATCAACTGCTGAGTTTTTTTTCTACCAATCCAGTTAGCTAGAGGTCCTGCGATTCCAGTTCCTGGAAGCGCTCCCATCAGAAAAGCGCTGACGGCTAAGCCTTCTTGTTCAGGAGAAAGAGAAAATTGGGCTGCGATAAAAAGTATAGCCCCCGCCATAATCCCGATGGCGTAGCCGAATTGAAAACCACCGAGCGTTGCAATAAGGTATTTAAACTTATTCATGATGCATCCTCCGGTTTGTTCATATTTTGAACCGCTACGTTAGTGATAGCAAGATAGAAAGGATTAACGAGTAAATTCAGAGAGGCTCTTTTTAGCAGATCTGCAGCATTTTGTGTGTGCCCGGCTTGAGCGATTTTAATCACGTCCTTGAAGTGCCGTTTCCAATAAGTCTTGTCAGCTTTTGACTGATTACGCGAGCCGCTCGCATGATCTAAAGGTTCTAAAGTAGAACCATTAAATGTGACTGTAGGATGTGCTTTTAAATTTGGATTCGTTGGAAGTGTATCTAGAGAAGCTCCGAAGCTTGGTTTTCGTCCAATTAAACATGCGACCGCTGTCATGAATCAACCTCTTTTGTCATCTACCAGAAGAGTATAACAGAGAAGGTTATTTCGAGTTGTCGGAACCCATCGCTTTATTCAGCAATGCGACACGTCTAAAATCTTCCTTTGGAGGTTTCATGACGGGAGGAGTGAAATTTTTAGGAGCTGCGGGCCTTTGGACAGGTTCATCCGTCTCCTCTATCGTTGTCAGGTGATGGACTGTCATATTTCTGGTAGGCTTTTTTAGCATCTGAGAATCAGGAAATTTATCATCTTGGACAAATTTTGAAACTTTAGCGACTGTGGAAGCTTCAGGCATTTTAGGTGCAGGACTAATAATTGTTGCGGGTGCTACTGATTTAACTGACATGATGTAACTCCTTAGCTGATGTAAAGCAAAAGACTTTTGAGATAGACCCCTTCAGGATGGTAGATCGAAACAGGATGGTCAGGAGCCTGGATATGCCTTCCTAAGATACGGACGCTGCGTCCTGCATCGGAAGAGGCTTGGAAGATGAGCTGCTGGAACAGAGTCGCATCGATATAGGATGAACAGCTGCAGGTCAGAAGAAGGGAATGAGGCGGCATCTTTTGGATGGCAACGCGGTTGATTTCTCGATACCCTTTAGACGCCATGACCACATCGGCTCTTTTTTTGGCAAAGGCGGGAGGGTCCAAGATCACGATATCGTAATCGAGAGGTTTAGTCCGGAGAAAGTCAAAGGCATCGGCTTGGAAAATGGTATGCCGAGATGGATCAAAATTATTCCGCTCAGCGAGTTTGCAGGCTTCTTCGGAGATCTCTACGCTATGGACGAGGCTTGCTCCGCCTTTTAGAGCAGAGAGAGAAAATCCGCCGGTATAGGCAAAGCAATTGAGGACTTTTTTATCTTGAGAAAGCTCGAGGATTTTTTTGCGCATTTCTCGTTGGTCAAGGAAAAATCCGGTCTTCTGCCCTTCTAAAATCGAAACGATATAGGAAATCCCATGCTCGTGGATCGTGACCTCTGGAGTCTCTGTTCCATAGAGAAGCCCTTTGGCATCTTCGAGCCCTTCTTGACGACGAGCTGCTGCGGTGCACTT
This sequence comes from uncultured Pseudomonadota bacterium, assembly GCA_963819005.1. Taxonomy (GTDB): domain Bacteria; phylum Pseudomonadota; class Alphaproteobacteria; order Acetobacterales; family Acetobacteraceae; genus Rhodopila. Next base: position 949,590 of record CAWFUL010000011.1, on the reverse strand, counting down.
TTGATAGATGGCTTTAGGATGTAGAAGTTTGACAAGTTCATCGACGAGGAAGCTTTTGAGTTTTTCCATCCCTGCGGTGTGGATCTGCATCACTAACACATCGCCATACTGGTCGATGATGAGGCCTGGAAGGCCATCGCCTTCGGCATTGATTAGCCGGCGGGCTTCTGTTGGGACAAAGGTATTGCGAAGATCGAGAGCCGATTTGAGATTTTGTCGGATAGTATCAAGAGGATTTTCGGCGGTGAAATTGAGCATCCGGCCTGCGATCGAATTCTCAGGATGAAAATATCCAGAACCAAGGAGCTTTCCTTCAAAGGAATAGACCGGAAGAACATCTCCAGCGGCATGAACAGGACGGGAGGCAATCGCTCCGGAAAAGATCCACGGATGCCGATTCACCAGAGATTTTTCTTTGCCTGGCTTTAAGACTACACGAGACATAAACCTCGGGAGGGTTGTTTGACAGGAGCAATGACTTGACCGATGAGGTCATAGCCGGCGATATCGGTGATCTCGACTTTGTAGAGCTTGCCAAACGATTTGACAAGCCGTCCGTCATTGATGATCACTTGGCCGTCGATTTCAGGGCACTGGCCGTAGAATCTGCCGCGCATCAGATAGGGAGAATCCGGATGGTATCCTTCGACCATGACATCTAACGTCTTGCCGATGAAACGGCGTTGACGGTCTTGGAGGACTTCATGCTGGACAGCAGCCAGGCGTGTGAAACGGTCTTGCTTGACTTCTTCAGGAAGATGGCCAGGAAGTGTAGCTGAATGCGACTCTTCTTCACGGGAGTATTTAAAAATCCCGACGTTATCGAGCGGACATTCTTTGACGAAATCGATCAGCTCTTGGAACTGCTCTTCGGTCTCGCCGGGGAACCCGACCATCAGGCTGGTACGGAGAACGATGTCCGGGAACCGCTGACGGAGCGTTGTGATCGTATCGACAATGTGCTTTTTAGAGGTTTTTCTTCGCATCGATTTTAAGATCGTATCGTTGATGTGCTGGATCGGCATATCGAAATAGCGGCAGATGCGAGTGTCTTGCTCCATCATCTGCATGATCTCTTCAGTGATTTCATCGGGATAGAGATAGAGGAAGCGGAGCCAGAATTTCTTATCGGTTGCAAGCATCGGACGGAGGAGCTGAGCAAGACCGTCTTTTTCTTTTCGGTCTTTTCCAAAATCGCCTAAATCTTGAGCAATCAGGATCACTTCATGGACGCCTTGAGAAAGAAGCGCGTTGAATTCTTTGACGACTTGGTCGATCGATTTGCTGCGGAGTGGCCCTTTGATCGAAGGGATGATGCAGAAAGAACATCGCTTCATGCACCCTTCAGCGATCTTTAAATAGGCGTAATTTTTTGGAGTTGAGATTTGGCGTGGAACTTCTCCCCATTCGAGATAGCTGCGAGCGGAAGTGATCGCTGTGCCGGCTTCGGGAGTTTGAACAGCATCGAGGATCTTTTCCATATCGCCGGAACCGAGGAAAGTAATGAACAGAAGGAAAGCGGCTGCGGATCTCTGGGCCGTATTTTTGGACCATGCATCCGGCAACGATGACTTTTGCGCCTTTTTTCGATCTTTTAAGAGCGCATCAATCGTATCGCACGATTCTTTGCGGGACTCGGCTAAGAAGCCGCAGGTGTTGACAATCAGAAAATCGGCATCTTCTAAATGCTCGGCAGGTTCATAGCCGGCTTTTAAAAGGATTCCTAGCATCACCTCGCTGTCGACGAGGTTCCGGGCGCATCCTAAGCTTGTAAAATGAATTTTATTTCCGCTTTTGCTGATTCTCTTCATACCAATCCTTCTTGTGAAATAGATCCCTATTTCTGATAATGTGGCCAAAAGTATACAGGTTTTTTTGTGATAAAGCATCTTTTAAAAAAATTAGTGATACTTGCCGCGTCGCTTTTCGTCGTGGTGACCTTAACTTTTGTTTTGACACATTCGATCCCGGGAGATCCCTTCTCAGATGAAGAGGCGATCCCGGAAGAGATTTTAAAGGCTTTGCACCACCATTATGGCCTCGATCTGCCTCTCCATGTCCAATTTGGAAAATATTTTACGAATCTTTTGAAGGGAGACCTCGGACCTTCTTTCAAATACCATGGACGGACCGCCAATGATGTGATCGGAGAGGGATTTCCAATTTCTCTGACGTTAGGCTTAGAAGCGCTATTCATCGCTATCGGCATGGGAGTGATTTTGGGTTCTTATGCCGCCTTTAAACGAGGCAAGTGGCAGGACCAAGGGACGATGCTCCTTGCTGTTGTCTGGATTTCTGTCCCGAGTTTTATTCTAGCGACCATTTTGCAGTATGTGTTTGCGATGCAGTTCGATTGGTTTCCGGTGGCCCGCTGGGGCAGCTTTGCTCAGTCGGTTCTCCCTGCTTTATCGCTGGCGGCTCTTCCGACAGCGATGATCGCCAGGTTAACCAGATCGAGCATGGTCGAAGTGCTCCAGCAAGATTATATTCTGACCGCCAAATCCAAAGGACTCAATTCGTTTCAAATCGTCTACCGGCATGCGCTCCGCAATGCCCTGCTTCCCGTGGTGACCTATTTAGGACCGCTGACGGCCAATGTTCTCACAGGCAGCTTTGTCGTTGAAAAAATCTTTGGAATCCCCGGTCTTGGCCAGTGGTTTGTCATGAGCGTCGCCAATCGAGATTATACGCTGATCATGTCGCTGACCATTTTTTATAGCGCTTTTCTCATGGTATGTGTTTTTATCGTCGATATCGTATATTCACTGCTCGATCCAAGGATTAAAACTATTGGAAAAGTTTGAACGGATAGACCACCAGGAACTTGCGGCTTCACCTGAAGTCGAGGTCTCCTCTTATTGGAAAAATTCCTGGCGGCGGCTCAAAGCCAATAAACGCGTGATGTTTGGCCTCTGCATGCTTGCCTTTCTTATGCTCATGGCCCTTGTCGGACCTCTGCTGACCTCTTATACCTATTATGAGACCCATCTCCCGTTAAAAAATACACCTCCCGGCGCCCAATTTTGGTTTGGGTCTGATGAACTCGGACGTGATCTCTTCACACGGATCTGGTGGGGCGCGAGAATTTCCCTCTTTGTCGGCATTACCGCTGCCGTGATCGATTTGATCTTGGGAGTCATCTATGGCTCGATTGCAGGTCTTTGGGGAGGAAAACTCGATGAAGCGATGATGCGGTTTACCGACATTATCTTTTCCATCCCCTATCTCTTGATCGTGATTCTGCTCACTGTTGTGATGGGTTCGGGACTCCTAACGATCATTATTGCCTTAACGCTGACAGGCTGGATTCCGATGGCCCGGATCGTCCGCGGACAGGTGATGCAGCTCAAAGAACTCGATTATGCTTATGCGGCCTATGCCCTCGGAGCTAGCCGATGGAGGATTCTCTTCCGCCATCTTTTGCCCAATGCCATCGGCCCAATCATCACCACGATGACATTTACCATTCCAACAGCGATCTTTGCCGAGGCTTTTTTGAGTTTCTTAGGTCTTGGAGTTCAAGCCCCGATTGCCAGCTGGGGAACCATGGCCAGCGATGGCCTCTCTGCACTCCGTTACTTCCCATGGAGACTTTTCTTTCCTGCCGTTTTCATCAGCTTAACGATGCTCTGCTTTAATTTAGTGGGGGATGGAATCCGCGATGCCTTTGACCCGAGGTTGAAACAATGAAACCTCATATCGAAGTCAAAAATCTTCAAGTCACTCTACAGAGCCAGGGGCAAACGATTGAAGCAGTCCGCAACGTGAGCTTTACACTTTATGAAGGCGAAAGGCTTGGGATCGTGGGCGAATCAGGCTGCGGAAAAACGATTTTAATGAAATCACTGTTGCAGCTGCTTCCCTCTAGCGCAACTATCAATAGCGGAGAAATCTGGTACCAGGGCAATAATCTCGTTACACTCACAGAAAAAGAGCTCCAAGGCATCCGCGGCAAAGAGATCGGGATGATCTTCCAAGATCCGATGACCTCGTTAAATCCAACACTGAAAATCGGTTATCAAATCGCGGAAGGACTACTTCGACATTTTCCTTTGATCTCCAAGAAAGAAGCAAAAGAGCGCGCCTTAGAACTCTTAAAGCAAGTCGGTATCCCTGAGCCGGAACTGAGGCTAGACCAATATCCTCATTTGTTAAGCGGAGGCATCCGGCAACGCGCTGTGATTGCGCTGGCGCTGGCTTCCAAGCCATCCATCTTGATCGCTGATGAACCGACCACAGCCCTCGATGTGACCGTCCAAGCTCAAATCCTCGATCTGCTCCATGAACTCCAAAAAGGCACTAGCACGCTTCTGATTACCCATGATTTAAGCATTGTGGCATCATTTTGCGACCGCGTCTTGGTCATGTACGCTGGACAGATTGTTGAAGAAGCCTCGGTTGAAGAGCTTTTTGCCCATCCAAAACATCCGTATACCCAAAGATTGCTTGAATCGATTCCCCGCATTGATGGAAAAGGAGACAAACTCCACCCGATTGCAGGATCTCCTCCTGATCTATCCATTTCTCTGGAAGGCTGCGCCTTTTGCAGCCGGTGCACAGAAGCCATGAACATCTGCAGAACAGAGACTCCTCCCCTCTTTGAATCTTCTGGGCAGAAGACTCGATGCTGGCTCCTTGATCCCCGGAGGAAATCATGATCACGGTTAAAAACCTGAAGAAATACTTCTCCACTTCGAAGGGACTCCTTAGAGCCGTTGATGATGTCTCTTTTGAAATTCCCGAAGGACAAACACTCGGACTTGTCGGAGAAAGCGGTTGTGGAAAATCGACTCTTGGAAGACTCCTCCTCCGTCTTTACGAACCGACAGCTGGTGAAGTGCAGTTCGATGGGAATAACATCTTTTCTCTCTCTCCAGACGAGCTCAAGAAATGGCGTCAAGAAGCTCAAATGATCTTCCAAGATCCTTATGCTTCCCTCAATCCCCGCATGACAGCGGAAGACATTATTGCAGAGCCTTTAAAGATCCATGAGATCGAGTCTGATCCTGGGATCATCGCTAAAAGCTTTCAGCAAGTCAGTCTCAATCCTCACCACCGGTGCCGCTATCCACATGAATTTAGCGGAGGACAGCGGCAAAGGATCGGCATTGCCAGAGCCTTAATTTTAAATCCCCGTTTTATCGTCTGCGACGAGCCGATCGCCGCTTTAGATGTCTCTGTCCAAGCCCAAATCGTCAATCTTCTCAAAGATCTCCAAAAACAGATGGGACTGACCTATCTTTTTATTTCCCACGATTTGCGCATGGTCAGATACATTGCCGATCAGGTCGCTGTCATGTATCTGGGCAAGATCGTCGAAAAGGCTCCCACCGAGGTGCTTTTTAAAAACCCCCTCCATCCTTATACGCAGGCATTACTATCTGCGATTCCACTGCCTGATCCTGTGGCAGAAAAGAAACGCATACGTACTGTATTAACAGGAGAAGTCCCCAGTCCGCTGCATCCTCCTAAGGGATGCGGCTTCTGCACGCGATGTCCGTTGGCAAAAGATCTTTGTAGAGATGAAGCCCCTCTGCTCAGAGAGGTTGAACCAGGTCATTTCGTGTCATGCCACTTCGTTAAAAACTAGTTATCGCATTTCGGTTTAGGAGGAGGCTCTTCCTTAGGTTCACATTTCGGTTTTTTCGGACGGCATTGACATTTTTTTTTAGGCTGACATTTCGGTTTTTTCGGAGGACATTTGTCGCAACTCGGTTTTCTCGGAGGGCATCTGTCACATTCGTCTCTAGGTTCCGGTTTTGGAGGTTGGCATGTTTTGGGTTCTTCCTTGGGAGCACATCCTTCTTGTGCAATCTGGCGACCCCATTTTGCGATCAAATTACTTTCAGCTAACACTTTTCTGTTATTGACCTCTTCGGCAGATATCGCAGTAGCAAAAGCTATGAACACCGATAAAAACGCTAGGCTCTTCACAATAGAACTCCCTTTACTATTTAATTGTTAAATATAAAAAAGACAATTATTAACACAATTGTTTTTGTTTGAATTGGCGAAATGTCGACTTAATAAATTGATCCGGCTTATTTTTGTCCCTTAAATTAGCTTTTCTGACTTCATAAAAAAATTCTTGTATCAATAAAAATCTTGATCTAAGCTTTCCTCATATTTTTTAGAAAATGACCCTTGAGAAAGCCGATGTTTTCCCAGGAGATCACAAAATACAAAAGTTGAGGAAGTATGAGCAAAAAAGCATTAACGGGCATCTTTTTAGGTCTTGTCACTGCGTTTAGCAGCCTGAGCGCTGGCAAGGGAGATATCACGTACGATTACATCATCGTCGGAAACGGTACCGCAGGTGCAGTTCTAGCTCGAAAACTCACAGATAGCTACAAGAAAAAGGTTTTAGTCCTTGAAGCAGGTGTCAATCAAGATAACGATCCCGTGGTCTTAAATACGGGCATAAACCTGCTTTTTTCGGATTTAACAAGCCTAACTTATAATCCCAAATACGCCGAAACCTATTCTGTCGCTGTTTTCGAACCCCTAGAGGCTATCGTTTATTCTGAAGGGCGCGGCTGGGGAGGCAGCAGTAAACACAATTACATGCAGGTTGTCAGAGGCACTCCCGATATCTACGACCAATGGGCGGCAATTTCAGGCAATCCTCTTGTGGTCCTACAACAATTTGCTGCCGATGATGCTTGCTTTAGAAAACTATACACCTTGTATGACAACGGCGAATTCTGCACAGAGGGGGACAGGCGGACCGATTAGCATGACTCAAACTGCTCCGGTAACTATGGATTTGCTGGGAATGCAACTCGCCATGTATACCGGAACACCCTTCCCGGCTGATATCAATGATTATACTGAGGGACTTCTTGGGATTTCAGCTTTTCAAATGTTTGCCACAGCAACTTCTGCTTGTACACCTGGCCAACGAAGCTTTTCTTCCAGAGAATTTTTGCCTCCTTCCGTTGTTACACCCACTCCGATGGGCGGAACAGGAACAGGCAAGAGATTATTGCGCATCGCCTCTAATGCCAATGTCAATAACATCATCTTTGATGGTGATAAAGCGGTTGGGGTCAGATTTATCTATAATAATCAACCGGGTAAAATGTTGAAGGCTTATGGAAAAAAAATCATCCTCTGCGCTGGATCCGTCAACACCCCTGCAATTCTCCAAAGATCCGGTATCGGCGATCCTGCAGTTCTTGGACCTTTAGGAATCAAAGTCCGTGTAAACAATCCTAATGTTGGGGCAAATCTGATTAATCAGTATGGCGGAGGTGCCATTGCCTTAGGAACCACAGACGCCTTGCCATTTTTACAAGCGTTCATGAGTGGTTACACAACTGGAACGAATCCACCTCTTGATGTAACTGTTTTGGCCTATCCCAATGACACAACTCGAAGAATACAAATCGATGCCTTCCAAGCCGGTCCTGGAGTCGTTGAGATGTTTGCCTTTATTCTAGAACCTGGTAGTCGGGGAACTGTCCAAATTGTCAGTACAAATCCCCTTGTTCAACCGAACATTAATTTAAATATGTACTCGGATGGACCTATTGGAACCATGTCAGATGCGAACTTGACAGTCGCCTCTTATTACTTGATTGCACAGGCTATGGGAGGAACGGCGAATATGATCTTCCCATCGGCCGGACAATATGCCGAAGGTCCTTCTGCTCTGTTAGCTGCTGCCATGACAGCAAGCGGCATTACAGCGGAATCGCATATCGTAGGGACTGCCGCGATGGGCACCTCTCCGGCTAATGCTGTCGTTGATGGAAATCTCCATGTCTTTGGAGTGAAGAACCTGATGATTGCAGATGCGAGCGTTATTCCTGTTCTTCCCAACGGAAACATCTGCTATGGCGTCTATTTAGTCGCTTTGGGAGCAGCCGCAATTTTAGGAATTCCTACTCCTCCAGCGCTCTAGGATTCGATAGCCATGGTTCACAAACTGTGAATCATGGCTTTTTTATTTACCACTTGCCGCCGAAACCACCGCCGACAAAGAAGCCGGTAAAGTTTCCGTTAAAGCTTTGGATTGAATCATGCATCCTTCCAAAAGGCGTGTAGTAAAAATCACCGAAGATATCGAAAAAGAAGTTCGTGCAGAAGGTAAAGCGGAATCCTGTTTTTGTCATCGCACCGAATTGACTGCTGTACATATGGTTGGTGGTAAAGCCGTCTTTATCCTCAATCAGCAAAAAGCTATAGGTTGGAGCTGCCCCGATGTAGAAATCGACATTGCGGCAGATATTGACTTGATATTCGATCCCCAAGCTCAAGGGGATCATGTTCAATCGAGTATAAAAACCAAAACCGATGGTTTTTCCCGTCTGAAATGCCCAACTGACATTCCACCAAAGCAATAATTGATTGCAGTTCGACCATTGACAGAGTTGATACGAATTTTCAAGTTCAACTGTCGGCAGAGCTGATCCATAAATATCTCGGATTTGCGATTGTAGAGGAAGATAAGCAGCTCCCCGCGCTTGAAAGCTCCATTTCGTTGGATTGCACTCAATACAGACAGGCTTTTTCTTTGGAGCGCACTTAGGTTTTTTTGGAGCGCACTTTTTCGGTTCTTCCTTACGAGGACATGGAGGTTTTTTTGGAGCGCACTTTTTAGGCTCTTCCTTAGAAGGACATGGAGGTTTCTTTGGAGCACACTTTTTGGGCTCTTCTTTACGAGGGCATGGAGGTTTCTTTGGAGCGCATTTTTTGGGCTCTTCTTTACGAGGACAGGCGGGCTTTTGCGGTGTACATTGTTTGGAGGAACACCCATCGCCCACAGTAATAATGTCCGCTCCTGCTGCAATCTGACTAAGGTCTGTTAGCCAAAGGCTGTTATTAGCCTCTTCGCCTGATAACAATGCTGGGATAGCAAAAACTGTCAAAACTGATAGAAGCGCTAGGCTTTTCAAAATAGAACTCCCTTTAATCTTTATTCGTTAAATATAAAAATACAATTATTAATACAATTGTTTTATTTAAATTAGACTGTTAGTTACTTCTTAATGCCGGCGATTTCGGCAAGAGACTTGGTATTCTCAGCCGTACTTGAATTGCAGATCCAGGTTCTGCATTTAGATTTCTGGACAATTTCATTCAGAAGAGAGCCCATCGATTGACGGCCTCCTTTTTCAGGAGCTTTACTTGATTCCAGCAGCAACAGATCAAAACCATCTCTATTGAGTACATCGACAATGGCATCGGATATGGCTCTGGCACGAACGATCTCCAGCTCCATCTCTACTCCCATATCGAGTCCAATCGCTTCAGCGGTTTTCAGCACTAAGCTTGCTAGTTCGTGCCGGTGTGAAACAACAGTATCTAAAGGCATTGAAAAAGGCACATCGATGACATGCAGTGCTGTGATCTTACCTTTATGTAATTTTGCTAGCTCGCAAGCGATTTGGACTGTTTCTGTCTGCGTTGTGCTGCGGAGCGGCAGGAGAATGTGTTTAATATCCAAAGGTGCAAATGAAGGAATTTTGATCTTTTGGATGACGACTTGAGACATCGGAGAGAGCCTTTGCGTACGACGATAGAGCCAAAACATCAAAAGCCCCAACAAGATCCATCCAATTCCCATGTATCTGCCTTCCGGCTTAGTGATCACAACCAAAGTCCAAACACAAAAGCTGGCAATAGCACCAACCACTGCTGGGATAGGAATCGATTTACCTTTGATCGTGATATTCAAAGGAACTTTAAATGGCCGGATCATATTGGGTTTTTTGATCCGGAGCAAAATCAATGAAAGCTGTGTAAAGAAAAACGCAATCTGCGCTCCGAAGTTATAAAGGTCGGCTAAAAAGCTCAGCCTTGCCCTACTCAGCGCCACTACAGCACAAGCAATTAAAGCAAAAAAAGCTAGGGCGATATACGGCGTCCTGAACTTTGGATGGATCTTATGAAAGAACCGTGGAAGCTGATAATACTCGCCCATGTTAAAAGAGAGCCTTGAAGCTCCAATCAGACCGGCATTTGCAGAGACAAACAACGTCACAGCCGCTAAAACCCCCACCCAGGGCGTTAAAACATGCGCTCCCCAAGGAAATTTTGAGACGATTCCAACAATCGGTTGCTCTTCATAGGTATGACCAAGCTCATAGGGAGTTAGAATCGAAAAACCGATAATGGTCAGTCCTAAATACATGAAGAGCACAACAGCCATTGTAATGATGATCGCCCGAGGCACTGTACGAATCGGTTTTTTAGTTTCAGAGCTCAGCTGAGCGATCGATTCGATTCCTGTATAAGCGACCATCGCCATAGCCGTACCTTTGATGAACTCGCTCCACGAAGGTGAATCAGCCCCGCCTCCCCCAATCGTCATTCCACTGATCACTTTGCCGATATTCTCCGCGGTAAAAAGTCCGATTAAAATAATAAAGATCTGCGTGATCACTGTAAAAAACATCAGCATGAAACTCGTCCGAGTCGATTGTTTGACGCCCATGACGTTCAAGACCAAAAGAAGCGCAATCAAACCAATTGTAAAAAGAACTTGGACCTCACCGTCTTTGAGTTGAGGGAAGAAATGAATCAAGTAAGGGCCCACAGTAAAAGCCGAGATGGCAATCGTCACAATGTAATCGAGCAAGAGACCCCAGCCGGCAATAAACGAGATCAGGTCGTTAAACGCATGCCGGGCATAACTGGCCGAGCCGCCTGATTCATGGAAAGCTGCGGACATTTCGGCATACGATAAAGCTGTGCAGATGAAGACGATCCCTGCCAGGACCATCGCAATCGGTGTGGCCCCTAAAGCAAAGAAAGCGGTGATCCCCAAGGCGTAGTAGATAGACGAGCCAAGGTCGCCGTAGCCGATGGCAAAAAGATCAAAGACCCCTAAGACGCGTTTGAGAGCTCCACGATCGATTTGAGGGATATTCGTAACAGAAGAATCTTTTCGGGCCATAAAAATTAGATATGAAGATTCACATTTTTTTTAGCAAGTCCGGTGTTATTAAAAATGGCAATTCTTTATATTATCATGGCAAACTAGATGAGGAGAGAGTTATGGCAGCAAATTTGTTAACAGAATTGAGAAATCTGACCTTTTCACGCTTAGAAACACCAGAAATACCTCAAGATCAAAATAAAGTAAGCCTAAATATTATAAAGGTATCGATCTGGGGTTTTCTTAGCAGTGGCAGTGTCGCGACGATCTCTTTTGTATTCAGCCGATATCTTGTTCACAATGAGTCTTCTAGAGCTGCTGCTAGTCACATCTTTAAGGCTGTGATCACAAGCTGCGCTATTTATGCAGCGATTGTAAGTTATACCGTGATCAAAATAATAACGACCAAATATCGTAACCAACAAGATTTAAATTTTTTCCAAAGTCTCAATAAGCAAATATTGGTTGTTGCAACATGTTCTTCACATTTTGGTCTCGTCGGGGCTGTTTTAGCTAATTTAGCCTCTAATTATGTCAAATCAAATGCTCCTGTCAGTTTCTTTACCAAACATGCCTTCTATCCGCTGATTGGAGTCAGCATAGCAGGATCTACTCTTATGTATTTTTTAAGATGGCAACAGAAACAATTCCTTAGACGCTTATAAGTGCCTTAAAAAAAGTCCTGCTCTATAATCGTTGGGAAAAATAGGTAGGTAATAATGGCTATTAACCTTTTTACTCATTTGAGCAGACTCACATTTTCGCGCTGGGAACGACCCAATGTTACGGAGAATGTTCTAACCGATGTTTTAAAGTTTTCAATCTGGGGAGCCCTTGGAACAGGCTGTGCAGCTGGTGTCTCAGCCATTTTTAGCAGAACTGTGATCGGAAGAGGCAATATTGCTTCCTGTGTTTTTAAACCCAGCCTGATCAGTTGCGGGACCTTTACCGCTTTTGCTATTTTTTTAATTTACAGATTTATATACCTGCCCTCAGATGCATTCTCAGAAGCACGTCCGGCTTCTGTAAAAAAATTAAATGCACAGGTAATTTCTCTAGAAAGAACTCTAGGGTTGATTTGTTCAGCCGTGGCTCTTGCTGCGAAGCTACCCCGTGATTATTTAAACCTAAATCCGATGCTAAATTCACTTGCTAACCGTTTAGTCGTTCCATTCTTGTCGATTTCGGTTACAAGTATGGTTATTCGACTTTTTCATCATGTTCAACTCGATAAAATATAAAATCCATGACTCAATCATTTGACCTTGCGTGGATCGTCGTTAAAGACTTAAAAAAAGCGGTACAATTCTACACAGAGACCGTCGGCCTAAAACTCTTGAAACTCCATGAAGAGTTCGGCTGGGCAGAACTCCAAGGGCCGAATGGCGGAGCGATGCTAGGGATAGGGGTAGAAAATGACAAAGATCCGATCAAAGCCGGCAATAACGCCTGTCTGACTTTCACGGTTGAAAATCTTGAGAAGTCTCGAGACTTTTTTCTTCAAAAAGGAGCTAAGTTCCTCGGAGAAATCATGGAAGTTCCAGGACATGTGAAGCTACTGACGGGAGTCGATGCCGATGGCAACCACTTCCAGCTCGCAGAGATGTTATCTAAGTTTTGAGAACTTGATTCAAGATGCTTTGGGCGATCTCTTGGGACATGTCCATGATGAGTTCAAAGCGGTTCTCTCCGTCGAAGTAAGGATCGGGAAGATCCTTATCTTTAAAAGCGGTACTATACTCAGAAGCAAGATGGAGTTTGCCTTTCTCAGCATCCGGCGCCATCCCTTGAAGGACTTTCAAAACCTCTCGGTCTGAGGCAAAGATATAATCAAACGCTTTGAAATAAGCCTCTTCAAAGATCTTGGCCTTATGGTCGATGATGACTCCCCTTTTATTTGCAGCTGCGACCATCCGGGGATCGGCAGGAGCTCCTAAAAAGCTGGGCGTGACAGCACAGCTATCGACGAAGACTTTATCTTTCAGATTTTTTTCTTGAACAAGCTTCTTTAACGTTGCTTCAAGAGCGGGAGATCTACAGATATTACCAGCACACACAAAAAGGATTGAGATCATTCGGTTACATCCGTTGCGCAGCGGAACCCATAAGTGCCGTTCATTGTACCGGGATTGTTCCGGTGGCGATGAGAACAGCGTAAGTCTTCCTTCAGACTCTTCCAACATCCGCCGCGGAGCACGCGGTAGACACCTTGGAGGGGCCCTTTAGGATTATGAGGCTCTTGCATAGAAAGGTTATAATAATGGTAGTCGTACCAATCTAAACACCATTGGTAGACGTTGCCAGCCATGTCATACAGGCCGAAATCATTCGGAGGATAGCTCATCACCGGCGTCGTGTCAGAGCTGAAGAAGTTCGCTTGAGTTCGGTCGATATCTTTGCCTGTCGGATAGATGCAATCTTCCAAACCTGCACACGCGGCAATTTCCCACTCTGCTTCTGTCGGAAGACGTTTTCCCACCCATTTTGAATAAGCTAAAGCGCCATAATACGTCACTCCAACGACAGGATGCCGGGCATATCCCGATTCAATAGAGAGTTTTCCGGTATGCCGTTTGATACGGGATTCTCTGAGACGGATGATATCGTTGTTGTTGTGATCTTTTTCTCCGCCCATTGCTTCTAAGAATTGCACAAACTGTTCATTACTGACGGGATGAACATCGATTGCAAACGCATCGAGGCTGATCTGATGGCGCGGCATCTCATCGCGGCCGCCTTTATTGCTGCCCCGCTCATAATTGCCTCCGCGAATGATCATCATCTCCGTATGGAGAGGATCGATCTCTTTTTTCTCTTCCGGAGCTGGCTGATAAGGAGCAACGACGGTCTCCATTTTGAAGATCGCACCGGGATCGGCTTCGTATTCAGGACGTTGGATCTCGCCGGGTTTAAGGACAGGTTTTAACGCTGTGACTTTTTCTGGCTCAGCTTCGGGAAGGTGATGCTCAAGCTCATTGAGAAGTTGCTGCAAAAGAGAAGGTCTCTTAGCAGGATCGGCAACGAGACATTGTTTGACGATTCTGTCCCAAGGAAGTTTGTACTGCGGAGAGATTTGAGAAGGAAGATCAAAGACGCCTTCAGGATATTTGCCTGTGAGCAGGAAATAAAGCACCACGCCAAAAGCATACGTATCGCCTTTAACGCCAGAGCCTAAACTCTTATCCCATCGCTGTTCTGGAGCTAAGCAAAGATAATGATGGAGGAAGGAAAGGTTTTGCTTCGGAAGAGTTTCAGGGGTTTGACCGATTTTATCGGCAAGGGCCTTGTAGATCCGATTCATGTAATTCGATGCGCCCATGACCTTAGAGAGTCCAAAATCTGAAATCTGAACGTTGATCCCCTCTTTTTTCTTGGAGATGAGAATATTCGTTGGTTTTAAACCCCGATGTGCAAACGGGTCTGTCGCTTGTCCTTTTTCATGAGTGTAGTCGAGAGCTGCAGCGATCTGATGGATGATCTTGACGACTTCATCTTCTGGAACACGCCCCCCTTTTAGTCGGCAATAGTCATAAAGGTTGAGGGTTTCGCCTTTTTCATCCATGACGGGATCGGTGACTAAAAAGTAGTGGCCATCGGCTTCGGAGACGTTATGAACTTTGACGATGTTGGGATGTTCTAGAGTGGCTAAAACAGCGGCTTCTCTTTCAAAGCGATTGACGAAATCGGCATCATGGGCAAGTTCAGAGTCGAGAACTTTTACGACAAATGGCCGTTTTAAAAAACGGTGCTGGGCTAGATAAGCTGTCCCTAATGCGCCGATTCCTAGGCACCGGAGAAGTAGATAGTCCCCTAAATTCTTGCCTTCCATGGTATTTTCTTGTGGTTACAGTTTTTCTATAGATTTGACGATTTCATCTAATTTGGTCAAGGGAGCTTCGCATTTATTCTGCCGGCAGATGTAAAACGTCGTTGAATCTTGGAGGGCAACTTTGTCTTTTTCTATAGGGAAATCAGGGGTCTTTTTCCATAAGGTCATGAGGTGAGCGGAAAAGTGAGCCGCGAGCTTAGACTGGATGGTCAGGACGTCTGTCCCCTTCGAATCCGGGACCACCACAACTGTTGGAGCTGCCGTATCGAGGTAACGAAGCACGGCCATCATGTGATAAAATGCAGCAGGCGCGACCTTTTCAATGTAATTTCTGGCGGCCTTCATCACATCTTCGGCTTGTCTTAAGTAAATTTCATCATGCGTCATTTGATAAAGACGGAGAAGATTTTCAGTTTGGACCGCATTACCGGACGGCTCAGCGCCATCGAAGAATTCACATTGGCGGAGCAAGAGCTGAGATCTTTCATCCGTAAAGTAGAAAGCGCCTTCGATCTCTTTAAAATCCCGGTCCAGGATCTTAGTTAACGCGATAGCCCAGTCATAATATTTAACGCCAAGCCCTTCTTCGAAAAGAGAGAGCAGCCCTTTAATTAGGAATGCATGGTCATCTAATAGACCAGGGAATTTGGCTTCGCCATTGCACCACCGATGGAGAAGACGGCCATTGACCCAGAGATTTTTTTCAATAAAATCGACGGTCTTGATCGCCGCTTCGGTATATTTCGGTTCTTGAAATGCAGCACCAGCTCGCGCTAGCACATCGATGACAAGACCGTTCCAGGAGGTGATGATCTTTTCATCTCTAAGAGGTCTGGGGCGGAGCTGCCGTCTGCGGAGCAAGGCTTGACGTCCCTTGGCGAGGATTTTTTCCACATCGTCTTTTTGCATCTGGAGGGCTGGAGCAAATTCTTCTACAGGCAGATCGATGTGAAGGACGTTTCGTCCTTCAAAGTTGCCTTGCGTTGTCACGTCATAGAATGCGCAGAAAAGTTCGCCTTCTTCCCCAGGCAAGACTTCTTGGACTTCCATTGGAGTCCAGGTATAGAAAAGGCCTTCATGCCCTTCGCTTTCAGCATCTTCTCCGGAGAAGAATCCGCCCTCTCCGTACATGAGATCGCGGATCAGATAATCGAGGATTTCTTTGCAGACCTGGGCATATTTGGGGTTTTTAGTGTATTTCCAAGCTTGGAGATAGACTTTCGCTAGAATCGCATTGTCGTAGAGCATCTTTTCAAAGTGCGGGATTGTCCATTCTTCATCAACGGCATAGCGGGAAAATCCTCCGCCAAGATGGTCATAGATGCCGCCTCTTTGCATCATGTCGAGGGTCAGCTTCACAAAAAATAGGGCCCGGCCGTCGCCTTTGAGCTGAGACCAGCTGAGTAAAAATTCAGCTTGGAATCCCAATGGAAACTTCGGCTCGCCCCGGAGGCCGCCGTTGACGGGATCGGTGATTTCAAAGAACATATTCACCGCATCGACAAGAGTTTGTGCGGTGGGAAGTTCGTGACCAGTGGCGTTGCTGGTATGGCCAAAAGCTTCGACAATCCGTTCAGATTGAAGAACAAGTTCTTGTCTTTCGGGGCTTTCCCAGAGTTGTTTGACTTGGGTGATCAGATCGGAAAACGCCGGCATCTCCCGCATCGGCTTAGGAGGAATGTAAGTTGCCGCAAGCATCGGTTTTAAATCAGGAGTCAGGATGACATTGAGCGGCCAGCCTCCTCCTCCGGACATCAAAACTTGAGCAAAGTCCATGTAGAGGCTGTCGACTTCGGGATGTTCTTCCCGGTCGACTTTGATGCAGACAAAGGTATCGTTGAGAAGTTTGGCGATCTCGTCGTTGGAAAATGATTCTCTTTCCATGACATGGCACCAATGGCAGGTCGAATAGCCGATGGAAAGAAAAATCGGACGGTCTAATTCTCTGGCTTTTTGAAATGCTTCATCGCCCCACGGAAACCAATCGACTGGATTGTGGGCATGTTGTTGGAGATAAGGGGACTTCTCATGAATAAGTCGATTCGTGAACGGATCGGTCACAGCACTCCTAGCGCCTTGGCAACATACCACGCGACCACAAGAACCACAGCAGAAAGTCCTGCCCATAGGAGATTAGGGAACCACTTGACTCCCCCGCCCTGGCTTCCTCGGACTTCTAAAGTGCCGATACCGTAGGTAAACTCATGCTTTTCTCCGGGCATGACAAAAGCGACAGCATTGTCTTTGACGAGCTGTTCAACTTCCATTCCGAGAAATGAGGCGTATTGTTTGAGAAAGCCTTGGGCATAGATGCCGGCGATCAGATCGGTAATGCTCCCGTCTTCAATCGCTTCCAAATAAGAGCTCCGAATCGAAGTTGCATTCTCAACTTCTTTTAAAGAAAGGTTCATCTCTTTTCTTTTGGATTTGAGCATCTCGCCTAAACGTTTCAATTCTTCTGCCATAATCACCTCAGGTTATACTAAATATACCGTCTTCTATTTTTATTGCACTGCAAAAATTTCTAAAAGAGGCATTTCTAAAAGAATCAAAAAATTCATTCTTTTCACAAAAACATCTTAACATGCTAGTCTTCAGAGTGTGAATACCTTTGTCGCGACCATAGACCTGGCACTAGCCCCTAAGTTAAAAGCCGATCTTGAAGAGCAAGGCTTTGAGATGGCTAAACCTGCCTACACGATTTTTTCTGCCCAAAAGCAGGGCGTCTCGTGCACCCTTTATACGAGCGGCAAGATCACAGTACAGGGCAAAGGCAAAGACGACTTTATCGCCTACTATCTTGAACCAGAAATTCTAAAATCACTCGCTTATACTTATCCTGAGATCGGCGTTGATATGACCTCTCATATAGGTGTTGACGAGGCCGGCAAGGGTGACTTTTTTGGTCCTCTTTGTATTGCCGGCGTTCAAGCGGATGAAGCAGGGATCAAAAAACTCCTGGAGATCGGTGTTAAAGACAGCAAGCGGATGAATGATAAAAACATCCTCATGATGGCTTCAAAGATCCGTCCGGCTTTTGCCCACTCAATCATTCGACTCTTTCCTTTGAAATACAATGAACTGTATGGAAAATTCAAAAATCTAAACCGGCTGCTCGCCTGGGGACATAGCACAGCAATTGCAGAATTAGTGGAAAAGACAGGCTGCCAAGAAGCTTTGATTGACCAATTTGCCGATGAATCGCTTGTACTCAATGCGCTCAAACAAAAAAAGCTAACGATCAAATTAACACAGCGTCCCAGAGCGGAAGAAGATCCTGTTGTTGCTGCGGCTTCAATTTTAGCACGAGCTGCGTTCGTCGAAGGGATCGACACCTTGAGTAAAGAGGCGGGATTTGAGCTTCCGAAAGGCGCTTCTCGACAAGTGATCGAAGCAGGACGCAAACTCATTCAACGAGACGGTGGAGAGAGCATGGGCAAGTTTGCCAAGCTCCATTTCAAGACGTACAACGACATCCTTTCTTTAAATCTTTAATTTTTTCATAATGTGATTTTTAAAAAGGCCTTAAGCTATGCGTTTAACTCTTCCTTTGGTTGCATTATCGATTGCTGCTGTTTATGCCGACGAGCTTGCGACACTTTCTCCTGCGGCTGCTTACACCTATGAATACGGATTTTCCGATTACCATTTTATTGATCCGGACCGGCCTTGTCATGTCGAAGGAAGATACCATTATGTCGCGCCAGCTAAATTTGATAATCATCGCGGCCGAGTCAATTACTCCGATGTCGATGCAGCGATTTACTTCACTCAGTTTTTCAATGATGAAAACTCGCTGACATATGAGATCGGCTATGATTTCTTGAAGTTTAACTGGAATAAAAACCCTCGTTTTACGCAGAGCAATTTCAATTATCTAGCTGCTTCATTGGGATATGTATCAACGACGTTAGAAAAATGGAGATGGATCATTAATGCGGGACTCTCTGTCGATGCGAGCCATTTGGATTTAGCGAAATCGGGTGTTGGACATGCGATGCTCTGGGGAAGATATCACTTTGCTTGTTGCTGTGGAGTCCATGTCGGGATGCTCGGATGGTACGGAGTTTTAAATGGCCACGCGTGGCCGATCATTGGATTTGATTGGAAATTCTCTGACAATTGGAGTGCGAATGCGATCTTCCCGGTCGATTATTCTTTGAATTATGCTTTCACGGAAAACTGGTCTTTAGAAGCGGCCTATTCGAGTATTGGAGGGCCTTATAAGTATCCCCGGAGAGCCCGGGATGGGATCAATGGTTACACCAATCCGATTTTCTCTGTCCATTCGAATGGCGTTGAGTTGATCTTGAAATACAAATTCGAACATTTACTCCGAATTTCCGTGGGCGGAGGTTGGGACTTCGGGGGATGGATTTACATTAAGGATTCCCACAATCATCGCGGGAAATACTACCATTACCAATCCGCACCCTACGCCCAAGGAAACTTGGAACTCACGTTCTAATTATTTAGCAGCTGTCTTCTGCGCGTGAATCTTAAACGAGTTCACAAAGTGTTTGTACCGGACTTCGTCGTATTTCGGAATTTCACACTCCATTGCCATGAGATACATGCTGTTTTTTACCATGACAGCGCGTCCTTTAAAGTAGACGTTGCCGGTTCTGATAAAAAAGTCTAATGCCTCGTGTCCATCCACTAAGAGCAGATCAGCAAATAACAGCTGGTTGCCTGGATTGTGTGTGAGAATACCGTTGAGAAAACCCTCTAAGCTCATTTGTGCATACGACTCATCGACAAAATCAGGATATTGCGCGATCAGCAGCATAAAAACGGTTTGCTGATCGGCAGCTGAGATATAAGCGTCATATTTGAGCTCAAATCCCTCGTCCGGCATCGCCATTTTCTCTGAAATGTGCTCAGGTTCAACAGGAAAAATCATAGAGCAGTTTCCTGGTGTCGAATGGAATTCCTTCCATCCACTCGGTATAGTCTGCGCTGGCACACTAGGTGTACCATTGCTTTCCGCTGTCATGGGTGAGAGTAAGCAGAGCAAGCCGCCCATCCATCCCATTATTTTTTTTGCCAATCCTCTTTGATACATAACTCCCCCTACTTATTAATTTTTAATGCGGCGTGCCTGTCATGAGTGTGAATAGCCAAGCCAAAAGAGACACTCCAATGAAGATGACGAATATTGGTATAAAGATATTGAGCAAGGCCTTCCAAGCTGAGAACCCTTGCACTTCTCCTAGAGCTTTCAAGGTAATGATGAATGCCCATATTGCGACAACAAGTTGAACTACGGCCGTGAGGAAAATAATCGAAAGTTCATTGCCTACAAATGTCGATTCAACAAAGTCGCTTCTAAAAATTCTGACCCCAAACGTCGCTATATTTATCGCCCAAATACCGATATTTACGACGCTGGGCATGTTCGACCAGGCTACCGCTGCTCTGATCTGCTGGTAAGTTCCGACGCCTCCGATCCATTTGCCGGTCCAAGTAAAAAGGGCTGTCGCGATGTTGATCATGATGGCTCCCAAAATAATCGCGATAATCGCTGCCACTGCAACGATCGCTGCCATCGGATATCTATTTCCAAGAGAAAGGTTCTGGGCCATCTGCAGTGCCATCGGAAATCCGTAGATAAAGCACAGCAAGGGGTACATATAGCCCGGATTTGTTTGGATAATCGCACGGATTGTCTCCCGCGGTCTCACCCACATCCCGGTCCATGGATTAACTGAAAGCTTTTCGCCCATAATACGGCCCCCCATTCGCATGCGGCTCGTATGTTCATAATAGAATTAGATAATTAAATAATCAATAAAATTTTCTAATTAAGTGAAACTAACTAGAAATAAGCAGAAAATAAAAAGGCACGTCATTAACGTGCCTACTAAAGAAAGTGGATTTATTAAATCTTAATATTCCTCTTCGAGATCCTCTTGGGAAAGTTGAGAATCAGATGCCGAATCTTTGATCTGCTCATTTTCAGCTCCAATCCGTGAATCAGAAGCTGTTTTTCGAATCCCTTGGGTTTCATGCCCGAGCTGGAGATCTGCGACTTCTTCGTCTTCATCTTCCATCATGACAGGCTCATCCTCGTCTTCCGGTTCCGGATCATCGTCTGCCTCATCCATTTGAGTCGCCAAAGGGGCTACCTGTTTCCTATCGTTACTCGACAAAAACGGGTAGGCAAAGAACGTCGTTAGCGCCATAATTAACACGATGATTCTGCTATCCATCTACATCCCCCTTGGGTTTAGAAATTTAAAATACCAAACCGACTTAATTACTCACAAGAACCTTTACAAATAATATTTTGTATTATATAAATTAGTTTAGAAACAAGTGAGGTTAATTATGTCTATTTCAAGAAAGAAAGAGCCTTCAAATTATCCTAAGAAGATTCCACAACAAAAGATAAAGAAAATAGAAAATGCGCTTGAGAAGCAGATGCTTGTGGATCTTGAAAGACAAATCAGCCTGCATGTTGGTCAATTTATTGTCCTGACCGAAGAAGGTGACCCAACTCAAATCGCTCTGGCTCATCAAAAAGCCAAAAGTGAATTTCTGAAGCACTCTTCAGAAATGTCTCGCATTGCCTTGCATCTAGGCGGAGAAATTAGCTATGTCGTAGCTGACTTCCTCGACAGCATTGACGTTGTTCTTCATAACGAGTTTCTCGATGAAGAAAAAGTCACCCGCTGTTTTCACACAACCCAGCGTCTCCAAGCAGAGCTAAAGAACTAATTCTTCGAGCTTTGCTTTTTTGAACTGAAACCCTTTATCTAGGAGTCGCTTTGGAACAGCCCTTGTACTTGATAACAACAGTTGTTTTCCCTTTTCCCCAAAAACCAATTTTATTAACCAAGCAGGCACAGGCAAGAAAGGACGGTGATGCATGAGCTTTGCCAGCTGCCGCGTAAATTCAGCATTTGTAACGGGATTGGGAGACGTAAAATTTAAGATTCCTTTGACGTCTTGAGTTATTGTTAACTCAAGAGCGCCGATTAGGTCTTCAAGAGCAATCCAGCTCATCCATTGTTTGCCGCTTCCTAGTCTTCCCACTAGGCCATAGCGCAGCAACGGAAGCAGCTGTTTTAGCATGCCTCCTTCCGGTGAAAGGACCGTCCCAAAACGCGCTCGGATCACCCGTGTTTTCATCTGATCAAGCACCTGACTAGCCTCTTCCCATTTGGCACAAACGTCTGATAAAAAACCTTTTCCCTTCCGGCTCTCTTCCGTCAGGATCTCATCTCCCCTGTTTCCATAATAGCCGATTGCTGATGCTGAGAAGAATACCTTCGGAGGTCTTTTCAATCTTGAAAGAGCATGCGCAAGTAGCCAAGTATGTCTGACGCGGCTGATGAAAATCGCTTCTTTTTTCTCTTCGGTCCATCGTTTATCCGAAACGCTTTCCCCTGCTAGATGGATCACCGTATGGAATCCCTCAAAATCATCGAGATTGATCTCTTCATTCATGGGGTTCCAGTAGACGGTATCCGGCGCTCTTTGCCGGACATCTCGAACTAACCGATTAACGACATATCCTTGCTTCTTGAAGTGACTCACGACAGCTCTTCCAACAAACCCAGAAGCGCCTGTGACTAGAATCCGATGACTCGTTGGCATGCGACTTAAAATACAAAGAGGCCATTTCAAAATCAACAGGCTTTCATTCTTACCTACAAAACTTGAAAAAAAGTTTTACATTAAATACATCTCATTAATTGCAAATAAGATGTATGTCGGTTTCCAATAAAAGCACCCACGCCCCTTTTCTCAAACTGTTTATTCTGATACAATATTAGCACAACGAGCTTCTATTAACACTTTAAGGTTAAAATGTTTGAATATCATTTTCCCTCCCCTTCTTTCTTTTCTTTTTTTAATCCTTGGGCATCAAATCCTCTTCTTAAAAGCATTCATATCCAAGGACCTTTTATCACAATTTTTGGCCGAAAAAGAGTCGGTGAAGAGCTGCATATTGTTTTGAAAGAACTGAAAGGGCGTGTGATCAACCCAGATCGGGATGGTCTTGAACATCACATCAGCCATGACAAGGCTGAATTGCCGTTTTGGTGGGACACCAAACATCCACATGTCCATTATACAATGCCTAATAGAAGTACGGAGCAAGGGATTACCGATCTGATTACTGCCATTTTTCAGCGTGATAATCCAGCAGTTCGTAAGCAGGATTATCAAACGATTCTGGCTGGCCTGGAAAGCAACCGTATAAGAAACGGGCATAAAGAGCTTCCAGCTTTTGTGAAAGAGTCCCTGGCACAGATTGACACCAAGTCCCCCTTCTTTCTCTCACAAAACCAACAGGAGCTTATCCAAGACATCCTTTCCAAATACGGGAAATATTGCATAGAACCCAGCAATGATCGATGTCGTGAGATCCTACAGATGTATATTATTGGACCCTTGAAACCTATTCTTTCAGTCTATTACGGAGACGATACGGAATTCTCAGAAGCTGAAAATAAGAGGATTAAATTGCTTCTACAACCTCTCATGAATATAGAACAATGCCTCGAAACTGCACGAAAAGAGCCGTACAATACTGAGGTTCTTCAACAAATCCAAGGCCTGATTCAACAAGTGAATGTCGAAGAACTTGACAATTTAGAAAATCGTGCGAATAACTACCCCACTGAAGGGGCTAGCCTTCAAG
This sequence comes from uncultured Pseudomonadota bacterium, assembly GCA_963819005.1. Taxonomy (GTDB): domain Bacteria; phylum Pseudomonadota; class Alphaproteobacteria; order Acetobacterales; family Acetobacteraceae; genus Rhodopila. The sequence continues at coordinate 926,223 of CAWFUL010000011.1, read as the reverse complement.
AGAGATTAGCCTTTATTTCAAGGTATGCTCAGGAAAACCTACAAAGCATAACCGAATATAAAAAAACCTGGGGGTTCACCTTCTACTCCCTTTTCAACTCAATTTCCAAGGTTTTCTACAGTGTTTTTTCACCCGCAAACCCGCGCACTGCATGAGATATCCTCTTACCTAAATCCACCAATGGTATTGGTGGATTTATTCTTCGCAGGTAAAAAAAAGACCCTGTCATTGCTGACAGGGTCTTTTAGTCTGAATGGAGAAAAAATTACATTTTGCAGCTGTCGCCAGGACCGCCGTGTTTATGATCATGGCAGCATCCGCCGCAAAGAGCTTTGCATTTGCCAAGGAAGCCAAGTCCCCAAACGCCTGCTAAACCTATCACTGAATAGCAAAGCCGAGCGAGCCAGCTGGTATTTCCGTGTGCGAACCAGGCTACGAAGTCAAATTGGAAAAAGCCCCATAGTCCCCAGTTAATTGCTCCAACAAGAATTAAAAGCAACGCCAGCACGTTTAGGAATTTTTTCATGAAATCCTCCCTTTAGTTTTATTATTAGAAAAAATTGAGTTGATTGTCATCTTATTTTTGATTCAGATGTATATTAAGATGATTCAACGTTTCACGAAAAACTTCCCTTCGTTGATTTTCCCCTTTTTCCAAAAGGGTATAAATCCTTTCAATATACGGGTTATTCCGATGAAGAGCCAGAACACTGTATTCTAAGTGAACCCCTGATAGAACAGCTTTTCCCTTCCCTATTTCACAGGAGATGATCGCTGCAGGATCACCCTCGAGTTCAAGATAAGAGCTTAACACAGAAACTCCTGGAAGTTCATGCGCTCCACTGAATTGACATCCGCCATTGTAATAGGCATGGAAATGGTCGTCTTTCCAAGAAATACGTGCCGCTTCGATGCCCTGAAGACCATCAACCCGGTATTTATTTTTTCCATAAGCTGGCCCTTCGGCAAGGCCGGGGAAAAAGGCTAGCGATCTTTGGCCGCAGACCTCATAGCTCCCGCCTTTTTCAAATTCAATTGCTTCTGCTCCAAAATAAGCTCCGGCGCAGATCCCCAAATACGAGCCTCCCCCTTCAACGAATTTTCGGATTTTCGAGGTGCCTGGTCCATCTAGAGCTTCATGATAGTAGATATCTCGTCCACCCGGGATGACGAGTAGAGCCGTGTCTTGTTCCCAGTTTTCAGATTTTAAGGCTTTAGAGTCAATTCTGCGGATTCGGTATTTCGATGGATCAATCTCCTGCTGTAAAGATTTGACTGTATGTTTCAGGGCGACGCCATCCACTCCTAAATCGACATAAACAAGGATTTGCTTCATTTTTGACTCCTAAACTCAGAATAGCCATCCGGGGTAATTTTGGAAATACCTGAAAAAAGGAAAAAAAGGGAAAAAGGGTTTGATTTTAGAGACAAAGGTTAACTATAATCTCCGCAACGAAAAGGAGTTTTTTAATGACAATCGTCGCCGCACCTGCTGATCTCTTCAACATGGACACGATCTACAATTCAGAATTTTCTTACTCTGTTCCTCGTTCATTTTTAGAAAGTTGGGGAAAAGGGCTCGGCTTCCCAGACAATAAAGTTGAACACACAGCCGATGAGGTCAAGGCGTTAAGATTCGATATCATAAAAATCTGGGATCGCATTCAAAGCCGCAAGCTCGCCCAGTCCAAAGAAATCGTTCTGACCGCAGGAGCTCCCGGTGTTGGGAAAACCCTCTTAGAGCGCGGCATGTGGGAAAACAACCCCGAATTTGCCTACATCTGTCCTGATGATGTCTGCTTGCTAGAGATGGAAAAAACCTATCAAGCGATGGTTGCAATAGACCCCTCCCCTGAAGGCAGGAGAGCCGCCTACAACAAATGGAGAGCCGCTTCGAATTATGCCCACCACATCATCACTGCAAATCTTATTCGCCTGAACCAAAGCTTCTTCTTCGGAACGACAGCCTCCGGTGATAAAACCTATCTCTTCTTAGACTTCTTGAAGAAGAACGGCTATTCGATCCGTATTCTCTATGTCTCTGCTCCAGATCAAGTTAGATTTGATTCGATCGCAAAACGCGACAACGTGTTTATCCAAACGACCGACCAAGACGTCTTGAACAAACAGCTCATGGTGCATGAAAGAGTCCAAGACACCTTCGTCAAATATGCCGATCGGATTGACTTCTACTTTAGAACAGCTGTCGATGAAGCGCCAAAGTTGGCTGCCACATGGATCAAAACCGACGGCAAAGCACATCTCGAAGTCGTCAATCCAGCTGTTTACGCTGAAATGACAAAGCTCCACGACCAAGTGTGCGACGGTATGAACAAGCCTCAGCATCATTGGGCTAACACCTTCCCAGGAAATTAATGGACGAAGCAGCCTTTAATAAGCTCAGCCGCCTTTGCCGGATCTCCTGCACGGAAGACGAAAAGAAACGGTTTTCCAAAAGCATCGAGGACATCCTTTCGTATGTAGAGCAGCTCCAAGAAGTTGACACGGAAGGAGTTCCTCCATGTTTGACAGTTCTAGAGACTCTGACAAACAAACTCAGGGAAGACATCCCTGAAGAGCCGCTCTCTCGCGATCTGTTTCTGGCGAATGCCCCTTCTCAAGTTGGCGGCATGATCAAAGTTCCACCCGTCTTTAAACAACAATAGGAGAACTTGTGTATCAGCTTCCAGCGCACGCTCTCCGAGACCAGTTTATCAAAGGCGATATCAGCGCAACCGAGATCGCTAAATCCTATTTAAAGCGGATTGAAAAGTATGATCCTGAGCTCGGCTGCTTCTTAAACGTTCTTTCTGAAAGAACTCTTGCTAAGGCCAAGATCCTGGATGAAAAAAGAGCTCAAAAGAAGCCTCTAGGCAAACTCGCCGGTATCCCGATGGCAGTCAAAGACAATATCCACATCCTGGGTGTCAATACGACATGTGGTTCGAAATTCCTCTCCAACTACAAAGCCGTTTTCGATGCGACTGTGACCCGTCTTTTGGAAGAAGAAGATGCTCTTCTCATCGGCAAGACCAATCTCGATGAGTTTGCAATGGGATCTTCCACTGAAAACTCTGCGTATCAAATCACGAAAAACCCTTGGGACGTTTCAGTCTCTCCAGGTGGATCGTCCGGCGGATCAGCAGCAGCAGTCGCTGCACGTCTTTCTCCAATCGGCTTTGGAAGCGATACCGGCGGATCGATCCGCCAGCCTGCAGCTTTCTGCGGCATCGTTGGTTTTAAACCAAGCTACGGAAGAGTCTCCCGCTTTGGCCTGGTAGCTTTCGGATCGTCACTTGATCAAATCGGCCCGTTCACAACCAACGTCCAAGACGCAGCGCTGATCATGGAAGTGATTGGAAAGCCGTGCGATAAAGATGCGACGAGCGTACCTCAACCTCCAGAAGCCTACCTTCAAAAACTTGCCGCTCCTCTCAAAGGGATGTCTGTCGGAGTGCCATGGCACTTTTTAGAAGGATTAGAGCCCGAAGCGAAGAAGAACTTCGAAGAATCCGTTAACGTTTTAAAAGATCTTGGCTGCAGTATCGTCGATATCGATCTCGACATCTTACGCTACTCGATTGCAGTCTATTATGTTCTGGCCACTGCTGAAGCTTCCACCAACTTGGCCCGTTTTGACGGCATCCGGTTTGGGAAAAGATCAGCGCGAGCGACAACCCTCGATGAGATCTTTGATTTTTCCCGCCAAGAAGGATTTGGAGAAGAAGTTAAACGGCGCATCATGCTCGGGACTTATGTCCTTGTCTGCCGGCTATCAAGATGCCTATTACAAACGAGCTCAAAAAGTCCGCACTCTTTTCATCCGTCAGTTTAAAAAGGCTTTTGAAAAATGCCAGATCATCCTAACTCCAACATCTCCAACGTCTGCTTTTGAACTCGGCAAGATCCAAGATCCTCTCCAAATGTACTTGCAAGACATCTATACGATCCCTGCAAACCTCGCTGGACTTCCAGCTCTTTCTCTTCCGTCTGGTTTTTGCAGCCGCGGAAGACCGTTTGGACTCCATCTGACAGGACCATTCCTGCATGATGCCGATGTTCTTACGGGTAGCTCACCACTTTGAGCTCGAGACCGCAATTTACCAAAAAAGTTCCTCCCCACTTTGAGGCTGTCCATGGTTGATGTGAACTACGAAAATTGGGAGACCATCATTGGACTGGAGATCCATGTCCAGCTCAACACCAAATCGAAAATGTTCGGCGGAGAGCCGTATCACTTTGGCAGCGAGCCCAACACCGATATCGGCGTTGTCTGTACAGGCCAGCCTGGAGCTCTACCTACTGTCAACAAAGAAGCCGTCCATAAAGCTGTCCAATTTGGCTGCGCTGTCCACGCTAACGTCTCGCTAGTCAGCCGCTTCGACAGAAAATCTTACTTTTATCCCGATACTCCAAAGAACTTCCAAATCACCCAGTTTGAACATCCGATTGTTCTGGGCGGCTCGATCGCTGCCGAAGTCAACGGCGAGACCAAACACTTTAAAATCAACCGCGCCCATCTTGAAGAAGATGCCGGCATGCTCAAACACTTTACCAACTTCTCCGGCGTCGACTACAACCGCTCCGGGGTTCCACTTTTAGAGATCGTTTCTGAGCCTTGCATGCATTCTCCGAAAGATGCTTCCGCCTATGCCATGGCTGTCAAAGCCATCATGGAATACCTCGATGCTTCCGATTGCAACATGGAAGCGGGATCTCTCCGGATCGATGCCAACATCTCTGTTCGTCTTAAAGGCGAACAAGGCTTCCGAAATAAGATCGAGATCAAGAACATGAACTCGTTCTCCCATATGGAGATCGCTATAGAATCGGAAATCCGTCGTCAGGTCCAATTCTACTCTAAGCATCCCCATGAGAAGATCGAACACGGCACCTATCGCTTTGATACTGAAACGGGTGAAGTCATTCGGATGCGCGTCAAAGAACAAGCCGACGACTACCGGTATTTCCCTGAACCCGACCTTCCACCGATTGTCCTCACTGAAAGCTACATCGAAGAAATCCGCAAGAGTCTTCCTGAACTTCCACGCGAGCGTTACAAACGGTATCTCGCAGAGCTTCAGCTCCCTGAGCAGCCTGCGACGCTTCTCATCAACGACAAAAAACTCTCTGATTATTTTGAAGACGGCCTGAAAAAATGCTCCAATGGAAAATCGCTTGCGATCTGGCTCACCGTTGAGTTCCCCGGCCGCCTCAAAGAACTCGGCAAAACCCTCTGGGATCTCAAGATCCCGAGCGATCATATTGCTGAACTCGTCACTCTGATTGATAACGGCACCATCAACGGCAAAATCGCCAAAAGCGTCGCTGACGAAATGGTCCAAAAACCAGGCACCTCTCCTTCTGATATCGTCAAGGCTAACCCTGACTTCCAACCAATCTCCGACACCGGTGAAATCGAAGTGATTGTCGACCAAGTCCTCTCTGCCAACCCGACCGTCATTGCTGACTATAAAGCCGGCAAAACCAAAGCGTTTGCGTTCTTGGTCGGCCAGATCATGAAGGCCTCGCGCGGCAAAGCCTCCCCTACTATTGTGAACGACCTTCTTTTGAAGAAACTCTAGAAAAATGACCAAGAAAAGATAAAAGGCCCCGTTGGACCTGTGGGGATGTTTCGAAAAGTTCATCGTAATATCTGTAAAATTCGCTGAAAGGAAGCGAAAGAGCTACGCAATCGGGCAAGACATGTTTTTGGGCCAAAGGGCCTGTAGACAATCCGTTGATTTCTCGCACCAATTTATGCGTCTCAAGACTATATTGGCTGCTTCTCCGCTTAATAAGAGCTGCATGGCACGACAGCCAATAGAAAAAGGCGATTTTTTCTTTGAGCACTGACAAAGAAGGCCGCCGATTGGTTTGCTTGGCATACCCTTTGAGCTCTTCAAATAGCTCGGAAAGATAAGACGTTAATATCGGATTAGGCTCCGTGTGAATCCAACGCGGTTCCACTCTATCTCTATTATAATCCACATCATTGGGATAAGGATAAACAGTCGTTAGCAGAATCTCTTTGCCATCCTTTGTGCGAATGAAAAATGTATAACAAGAAGAAATATCTCCGGCTAACCGATACTTTAATTCGGAATAGTGGGGATCGATTTGCAATTGATGTAATAGTTGCTCGTAGAATTTATGAGTGAATTGAATATAAAACCGATATCTCCCTCCCATCTCTGTTCTTAAACAATTGTGCCCTTTACCAGTGCGATAACAGGAAGAATCATTACCAGGAATAAAGAGTGTTTCATAAACTTTCTGTAGAGGCCAGTCGTAGGTTTTTACTCCCTCTAAAGCTATAGAATATGCCTTAAATCGTTCATCTCCATAGATCCTTTGCTGATCAGCATAAGTAGAAAAATTTGATCCATACATATCATGCATTTGTTCTTGATCTTCAGGCCGAGGAAACCTGGCAATCAAAGTTCCACTGGTTTTGATGAACTTTTCAATAGCTTCTAGGACGGGGGCAAACCCTTCTACTTTCAACTTTTTAAGAGCTGCAATCAGCTTATCAACGTCTTTCGTTTCCGAATTTAAAAAACATTTAAACAAAAAAGGATCCAACTCGTGCGGGCGGGTTTCATACATCTTAGCCAGACGTGCGGCTTCGTCTGTAAAAAACAGATCTCCTGCAAGGATTCGACACAATGTCAGGCATTGAGATTCTCGTGCTAGGTCCAGTGCTGTAAATCCTTGCCCATCTTTTAATGTTCGATCGATCCCCTTTTGCAGAAGCCATTGAACAAACTCCGATCGATTGGCCTCAACAGCTAGGTGCAGAAATGTTTTTCCTCCCTCATATCGAGGATGAAGACCACATTTTGCGATGACAGGCTCAGCTAAGTGGGGGTCATTGTAGACGAGCGCGGTTGGAAAAAATTCTCGCAGTCGTTTTTCAGAAGCATACTCGCATGAAATGGCAAAATGCACCCGTAACATGTCAAGCTCATGTTGAATCTTTTGTTGTAATGGATCCGATAGTCTTGAAGATTGGTTCGCAAGAGTCCTGGAAGAATGCCCTGCAAAGAGATACCTCAAAGCAACCGCTGCACTCACAGCAAAAATCGTCAAAACAATCCAAGATACTCGACCTGCTACTTCCTTGAGAGGTGAGATGAGATTGCCCGCCACATGGGTGACAGCCCCTGGACTGTAGAAATTAACACCATTCCTAATAGTTTTAATAACCATTCATAACCATTGTACTACAAAAGATCTTAAAAATCATTTTACTAGGATTTGAGTGTAAAGAAATTTTTTGACACCAAATTCCCCTTTCCCTATAGCCATGATATGGGGAGGAATAAGGGGTGAGAAGAAGATACGCGCTATCTCTTGCGCTACTAGCTGGCTGTACCCATGGCGTCATTGACCCTTATGCGTATGCTCCCAAATCGTCTTCCACGATGTACCAGCAGCCGCTGGATATCACCGATGTGACTTGCTTTTCGCCTGATAACGCCCTATCGCTTGCTGAAATTATCGATGTTGCCCTCCGCAATAACCCTTCAACCAAGCTGACCTGGGCCAAAGCGCGAGCTGCTGCTGCTGTGTATGGACAAAGCCAAAGCCCCTACTACCCGACTCTGAACGGCAATTTCACCTACGAAAGATCCAAGACCACGTATCCACCAGAGTTCGGCACTCCACGATTCGTGCAGTTCCTCTCTGATTGGGGACCTGAACTTTCACTCTCGTATACGCTTTTGGACTTCGGACAGACTCGCGCTACCACTGAAGCCGCACGACAAGCTCTTCTCTATGCTGACTTTACGCACAACCGGCAGATCCAAACTGTCATGCAGCAGGTCACCACCGATTATTATAATTACCTGAGCCAGCAAGAACTCCTCAATGCGCAAGAAGCCGACCTTTACACCGCGCAAACCACCTTCAAAGCCGTCCAAGAAGAACTCTGCGCTGGCACCAAAGACAAATCCGACATCCTGCAAGCCCAAACGCAACTTCTCCAAACGCAAATCCAGCTCGTCAACCAAAAGCAGACGCTGATCAACGCCAGAGCCCTCCTACTCACCGATATGGGCGTCAGCTCTAACCAATCGATCAACATCCAACAACTGCCGGCTGTGCCTCCGATCGAAGAGATGCTTAAAACTGCCGATCAGCTTCTTACGATCGCCATGCGTAAACGGTCCGACTTGATTGCTGCAGAAGCGCGTCTTCGATCTGAAGAAGCCGCTGTCGATGCTGCTTGGCGTCAATTCTGGCCGACTGTCACCTACAACTTGACCGCCTTCCAAGAATTCTCCAACCCCGGCGGCAACCTCAATGTCAACTACACCAGCACGATTGCGCTGAACTTCCCGATCTTTTCAGGTCTTTCGACTCTCAACAATTTAAAAAAAGCCCGCGCGAATAAAACCGCCGCCGAAGCAGAGCTTCGTCAAAACCAGCTCACCGTCATCCAAGATATCGTCACCACGCATACTTCTGTCAAATCGGCTTTCGACGCTCTCCAATTTGCCGACAGCCTTTTAGAAACCGCTCAAAAACAGTACGATGTGATCCTAAGCCGTTACAAAGCCGGAATTGCGACCATCTTAGAGCTCGTCTCAGCGCAAAGCACACTCGCCGATGCAAGAGCCAGCCAAGTGAGCAGCACCAACCAATGGCTCAACTCGCTCGTCAACCTCAGCTACGCTGCCGGGACTTTAGAACCTCCTTCGAAACAGGAAGTCCGATGAAAAAACTCGCTCTCCTTCTGTTACTTGCCGCCTGCTCTAAACCTCCAGTTCCCGTGACACCCTCCCCTTATGTTACAGTCGTTCAACCCAAGATCGAGGACGTCCCTCTGTTCTACGAATACATCGGCCATGTTGAACCCAATCAAACAGCCCGCATCAAACCGCAAGCCCAAGGCATCATCATCGCGAAGTATTTCACCGAAGGGCAAGAAGTCCAAGCAAATGATCTTCTCCTGACCATCGATCCTGCTCCTTACCAAGCCGAACTCGACCGTGCCAATGCCGAACTTGCCCAAAATCTCGCGACGCTCCGCCAAGCCAAAGACACGGCAGAAAGATATTCGGCGCTGGTCCAAGATGAGTTTGTCTCTCAGCTCGATTACGACAGGTATGTCACCAATGTCGCCACCGCAGATGCCGCAGTCAAACAGTCGATGGCCGATGTAGAGAAAGCCCAGATCGACTTAAGCTATTGTACGATCACCGCGCCCTTTAAAGGCGTGACCAGCAAGCTCCTGATCGACGTAGGCAACTATGTACCCGTCGGAGGCTACGGCTACAACGAAAACATCATCCTGGTCCTCAATCAGATCTCTCCTATCCGCGTCAGTTTTTACGTCCCTGAAAAAGATCTACCCCGCATCACGGGCTTGCAGCAGCAAGAGACTCTCAAGACGACCGTTATCCTCAACAATGAGTGCATCGAAGGCGACCTATATCTCATCAACAATGAAGTCGATGAACAGACCGGCACGATTCTTTTGCAGGCTCTCTTTTCGAATGAAGATCAAAAACTCTGGCCCGGTGAATACCTCGATGTCAGGCTGATCTTAGAAACGAAAAAAGATGCGATCATCCTCCCGAGTCAAGCTGTCCAAATTGGACAAGACGGCCCTTATATCTACGTCGTCAATGCGGATCACACGGTGGAGCTGAGAAAAGTTAAAACCGGGCAAAAAGAAGAAGAACGGATCATTGTTGAAACCGGGGTTACTCCTGGAGAAACGGTCGTTTTAGAAGGCCAGCTCAATCTCTATCCCGGAGCTAAGGTCGTCATCAAATGATCTCGCAACTCTTCATCAAACGCCCTGTCATGACGACCCTGGTGATGATCGCCATCCTATTTTTTGGGATCGTCGCCTATAAAAAAATCCCCGTCAGTGATCTGCCCAATGTCAACTATCCTGCGATTACCGTTTCTGTCGAATATCCGGGCGCTAATCCCAATACCGTCGCCAACAACGTTGTCAGCCCTTTGGAAAGACAGTTCCTCACCATCGAAGGCGTCCAATCGATCGCTTCGACCAGTTCGACCGGTAGCGCGACCATCGTCCTGCAATTTGTCCTAGAAAAGTCAATCGACTCTGCAGCTCTTGATGTCCAAAATGCGATCAACACTGCCGGTCCCGATCTTCCGCAAAATCTCCCTTATGCTCCGACTTACGATAAAACAAATCCCTCTCAAACGCCCATTCTCTACTTTGCTGTCGCCTCTGACACCATGCCTCAGCATGAACTCTATGGCTATGCCTATACCTTCATCGGAGAAAGGCTTAGCACCATTAGCGGCGTTGCTCAAGTTGTCGTTTACGGATCTCCTTTTGCTGTCCGTGTCCAAGTCAATCCCCAAAAACTAGCTGCCAAACAGATCGGGATCGATGAAGTCGCCAATGCCATCAAAAACGCCAACGTCAACATCCCCACAGGAACTCTCTTTGGCAAAACCGGCGAATACACCATCGATGTCGACGGCCAGCTGAATCAAGCAGCTTATTACGACTCGATCATCATTAAAAACGACACTGGCAATATCGTGCGGGTCCGCGATGTCGGCAAGTCCCTTGACAGCACTAACGATGATAAACAATATCTTCGCTATCTTTCCTCAGACACAGATCGAGCCTGCGTGATCTTTGGAGTCCTCACCCAGCCCGGCGTCAACTCGATGAAAGTCATCTCCGATATCAATAAAGTCCTTCCTAAACTCGAAGCCAGCCTTCCGGGATCTGTCTCTCTTTACCGCGTGTTTGATAAAGCCGTTTACATCAAAGAAGCCGTCCGCGATGTCGAGATGACACTCTGTGTAGCCTTTTTCTTAGTTGTCCTAGTGATCTTCTTTTACTTGGGCAAGCCGATGAATACCCTCATCCCCGCCCTAGCCCTTCCTGTGATCATCATCGGGACCTTCGCTGCGATGTATCTTCTTGGCTTTACAGTCGATATCCTCTCGCTCCTTGCGATCACGCTTTCCATTGGGTTTCTGGTCGATGATGCGATTGTCGTCTTAGAGAATATCGTCCGGCATGTGGAAGCAGGGATGCCGCCATACGAGGCTGCGCTCCTTGGTTCAAAAGAAATTGGATTCACCATTGTCTCTATGACCCTGTCTCTCTGCTCAGCCTTCATTCCGCTTCTTTTCATGGAGGGCGTCATTGGCAAGCTGTTCCATGAATTTGCCGTTGTGATCGTTGCTGCCGTGCTCATCTCAGGATTCGTTTCCTTAACTCTCACACCGATGCTATGCTCCCGTCTCGTCCGTCCCCACCATGCAGAAAACAAAAAGACGTTCATGGAACGTCTTTCTGAAAAATTCAATCTCGTCTTAGTGACATTTTATGAAAGAACCCTAGCCGTCGTCTTGCAACATCGCAAAATCACTCTGGCCGTCGGAGCTTGCTCCGTTATTTTATCGGTTGTTCTATTTAAATTTCTCCCCGCCGACTTCCTTCCTCCGGATGATATTGGATTCATCGTCGCCCACACGCAAGCCGCCACCGGCACTTCTCCCTTCCAAATGATGAAATACCAAGACGAACTCACCCGAAAAATCAAAAACCACCCTGCGATTGAATCGATCATCTCGATCGGCGCGCTTCCTGACGATAATAAAGGAGAGATGTTCATCCAGCTCAAACCATATAAGAAACGGCCTTCGATGCCAAAGATCATCGAAGATCTCCAAAATACGTTTCAAACGTTTCCCGGTGTCCAGACCTACCTCAAGCCGATGCCGCTGATCGATCTTCAAGTTTCAACGACCGACATCAAGTTCCCCTATCAATACACCTTGCAAAGCCTCGATCCCGTTTTGCTCTATCAATCGACAGACACTCTGATCCAGCAAATGAAAAACCTCCCGGGCCTAACTCAAGTCAGCACCGACCTTGAGATCAAACAGCCTCAACTCAATATCGAAATCCTCCGCGACAAGGCGTCTGCGCTCAATCTCTCCGCAGCGGATATCGAAAACGGCCTCTCTTATGCCTTTTCCGCCAGCAATCTCTCCCCCATTAACGATCCTGAATATCAGTACTATGCTATCTTAGAACTCGAGCCGAAGTTCTACTCCGACCCCACCCTTCTTTCTCAGCTCTACATCCGCTCTTCCACCAATAAGCTGGTTCCTCTTGCTGCTGCAACCCGCCAAAGCCAGACCGTCGGCCCTTTGAACATCAACCGTTTCAATGGTCTCCCTGCAGTGAACATTTTCTTCGATGTCGGCACCAATGCCCTTGGCCCTGCCGTTGCGAAAATCGAAAACCTTGCCCGTCAGACGCTGCCGCCTACGGTGACAGGACAAGTCCAAGGAACCGCCGATGTCTTCAAAGACTCCTTTGCCAACCTTTCCCTCCTCCTCATGGTCACCTTCTTCGTGATCTACATCATCCTCGGTATCCTCTATGAAAACTTCCTCCATCCGATCACCGTCATGTCGACTCTTCCTCCTGCTGCATTAGGAGGACTTTTGACTCTCTTTATCTTCAACTTCCCCCTTTCCCTCTACGCCTTTGTCGGACTCATCCTCCTTCTCGGTATTGTCATGAAAAACGGCATCATCCTCATCGACTTTGCGGGTGACGCCATTTTAGAAGGCAAGACCCCCTTAGAAGCCATCCAGCACGCCTGCCATGCCCGTTTCCGTCCGATCCTCATGACCACCTTTTCCGCTATCATGGGAGCCGTCCCGATCGCCATTGGCATGGGCGGCATGACAGCCCAAAGCCGCACACCGCTTGGCCTTGTCATCATTGGAGGACTGATCGTCTCCCAAATCCTGACCCTTTATCTCACACCTGTGTTGTATTTATTCTTGGAAAGTCTCAGGGAACGCTTCCATCGGAAAGTCTCTAAGGTTTAGGATGAAACTTTTCAAAAGCATCATGAAGATGCTTTCTGCTGACGTGAGTATATCTGTCCGTTGTTGCAATGTTCGAATGGCCCAGCATCTCCTGAATAATCCTTAAATCAGCCCCATTTTCCAGTAGATGCGTTGCAAACGAATGCCTCAGGGTATGCGGAGAGATCACTTTGGTAATACCGGCTTTCTTGCCATAGAACTTGACCCGTTCCCACAAAGCGACACGGTCCATTCTTTTGCCCTGACTACTCAAGAATAGCGGTCCGTCTCCCTCCGTCCGAAACCGGGTTAAATAATCATCGACTGCCGCGACGGCTGCCGCTGCAATTGGAATCACCCGTTCTTTGTTTCCTTTGCCCCTCACCCTCACTTGATCATCGGAGACATCTCCCAGATTCAATCCGCAGAGCTCCGACGCCCTCAGGCCAGACGCATACATCACCATGAAGATCGCCTTATCGCGAGCTCCAATCGGAGTTTGGATATCCGGCATCGCTAAAAACCGGCTCACCTCTTCGACAGTCAGAACCTCAGGGATCAGTTGCCACATCTTCGGGCTTTCTAGAAAAACAGTCGGATTATTTGAGATGATTTTTTCCCGTTTCAAAAAACGGAAAAAGACTTTGATAGCGACGAGCGCCCTACAAAGACTGCTGGAAGCGATTCCTTTATTTTTGAGAGTTTGGAAATATTCGATGATTTGATCTGAGACAACTTCTTCAGCTTTTTTCCCTTGGGAGTATTTCGCATACGAAAGAAGATCTCTTCCATACGCTGCAAGTGTATGCGGACTGAGTCCTTTTTCAGAACCTAAGTAAGCCAAGAAGTCAGCGATTTCTCTTTCCACTTCTTCATGTTAATCAGGAGATGCTCAAATGGCAACGACGTTCTGATGGAGGCCGTAGAGAACCTCAGAAACTTCATCTAACCGCTCTACGAGAATTTCAAGACTTTCTTCTCTGAGTTCCTTGAGATGTTTTTCCCAAACTTCAGCAGCTGCTTTATACGACCCCGATGTAGCACGAATTTTTTCTATCCTTTCTCGGTCCGGCAGCGACAGTTTGTTTTTAACCTTTTCGATCTCTTCATTGGAACGTTGAGTCTCCAAGAATTTTCTAAAAACTTGGACTGTGACTTCTTTCTGATATTTCCAAGGATTTTTCATCACATGAAGTGCATATCCGTTGATGATCAACCAACCCGCAGCAAAGATGATTCCTGCAATATAAAGAGGAGCTCCGCCAGAAAGAACGGTAAAAGCAATCAAAGTCCCGATCGCAATCACACTCAAGGCGACACTAAACCAGATTAAGAATGTATCCCACTTGCGGACCTGTCCTGTTTCCACCTGAGTTTTAAAAGCAGCTCCATCGGTCAGCGCAATCCAAACAGCTCCTGCGACTCCCAGGACAAGCAATGGAATCCCTAAAGCTAATCCTCCCGTGAAGACAGTCCCTGCAATGATCCCCGCAGCACAAGCAACGCCCAAGACGATCTTAGCGACCGTTTTCCAACGAACGCCCCACTCCGACCAATGCGCGGATTTTAACGCTTTCACTAAAGCCGCTGGATCGGGAGTTTTCTGATCGAAAGCCTCCAACACCTCAGAGCCTAATTGTCTTTTCAGATCATTTTCGATTTTTGCAGAAAGTCTCTTTAACCCAATAAAGCGACCAAAGCGAACGATTCTTCCTTCAGGAGTCAGTTTTTCGAAACCTTTTGGCACTCCCATCTCCGCCATCATAAATTTAGGATTGTTTCTGAATAGCGCATAGACATGCTCTCTGCGGCTCTCATCCGTTGGATCCCATGAGAAATCTTTGACTTCTTTTTCTAATTTTTCTAGCCAAACAACCCCTTCTTGCAGGGCCATCTCGATGCATTCTTCTTTCTTAAAACCGCTTCCTTTGAACATCTCTAAATCGATGTGTTGTCGCAATGCTTCAACCGGATCTTTGCTGCTCAGTAATTTTTCTCTCAGTTCATTCCCATCAGAAAGATGTTTAAGACCTATAGCTTGCCGGACAACAAAAATCGTGTAAAAAAGCACATAAAGAGCAGTTGAAACCACTGTTGCAACAGTTAACACAGCGACCGTCGCTGGAGTAAATACAACCGGATTTTTCAACAGTTGAAATAGTTCTTGGATAAAGTTGAAAACTCTCACCACAGCCAGCGCTGCGGAACCTCCAGCTAAGAAGGTATTTTCAATGATTTGAGCTCGGGCCAAATTTGCCCCTGTCACATCGCCAATTTTCACACAGTCTTTCTTTTGTAAATAGCTGTCTCGAGCGCGACCGATTCCAATCACGCAATAGAGCAAAGATGTCAACCCCACTAAAGGAGCTCCACTATTGCCTAATGTACGGCCAAAGATCTCGCTAAGCGCAACGGGAACGTTTCTCAATACTGTCGAGACATCTGCAACAGCATCATAGAGCTTTGCCGACGGCAGGGTTTCTTTAGTTCGGACTGATTTAATCTTGGGACGTACTGAGGTATAAATGACGGCATCTTCGGGGCTGATTTGAGACAAAGGTCTTCCTTCGGATCGGCTCCTCTGGAGGTAGGTGCTTAATATGTTTGAGAGTGCGCCCATAGATACCTGTTTTAAACTATAATTATAACATAAAATAGTATTTATAATCAATTAATTACTATAATGTAATTATCTGATTATAAACATGTTAATTAAAAAGTGGAGTTAAGATTTACTAGACACTCAAAGAGTCATCATCGGAATCAGAAACGGCTGCCTCAGCAGCAGCTTTAGCTTGCCGAGCAATCAGCGCTTTGATTTCTAAACACGCTGTATCCATCTCTCTTTGCTCTTCTGCCTTTTGCATTGTCCAAAGTTTCTTCGCTTCAGTTGCACAACTCATTTTTTCCTGGGCTGGGTTGCGGTATAAATGATGGGAAAGACACGCTTTTTCAGCTTTAGTATATTTAAAATCAGCTGGGAGAACTAATTTTGATTCTTGTGCGTAAAATTCGAAGCACAGCTTCTCAAACAATCTTAAACGTACGACTTTTTGGCCACCTGCATCTAAGCTAAGATAATCTTCACGGATAAATCTCATTCTTGTGCCAAGTCCCATTGCTGGAAGTTCCACTTCTTCAGGCTCGACAGGATCTACTCCTGCGGTTCTCGAAACTGGATCTTGCAAACAGTCAATAAATTCATCCCAAACTTTTTGGGTTTTATGTTCGATCCCTAAACCCTTTTCAAAGGTAAAACCATCTTCGGACCCTGTGGTGATAAGTCCATGAGTTGCTAAGGAATAATCGGCTGGGAATTCAGAGTTATTTAACATTTCTACAATCTTTTGACTAAACAAACGATGTGTTGTTTCAGCAGATTCCCACTGGGCAACGCGATCACCGATCCATGGAAGAGGCTCATCATTCAATATAGGCGTGATCTCGACATCATAGACGATGCCTTGGAAAGGGACAGTCACTGTAAATGCTGAATGTGTAGGTGTTGTCATATAGCCTTTTTTCTTTATCCAATTTTAACAAAATATTTACTATATATCAAGTTTTATCTCTTGAATATTGCCAGATTAATCCTCAATAGGTTATGATTGGGCTTTTCCAAACTATGAAAAAAGAGCTTGATATCCAATCACTTATATCTGGCAAGAGCCGCCCCTATCGTTCGATTCTGCTATTGGGCCCTCCAGGAGCTGGTAAAGGCACCCTAGGGAAGCTGCTGAGCAGCGCTGGGAACCATTTCCACCTCTCCTCCGGGGACATCTTCAGAGGCCTCTCTCCAGAGTCCCCTGCGGGTAAGCTTTACCATTCCTATGCAGGAAAGGGGCACCTCCTGCCTGATGACGTCACTGTGGGCATCTGGCACCACTTTGTAGAGGGGTTAATCGCCACTAACCGGTACTTCCCCCACCAGCAGCTCCTCCTCCTTGACGGCATCCCCCGCACCATCAACCAAGCCGAGCTCCTTGAGAAGTACATCCAAATCATGCATATCATCGTTCTAGAGACCCAGAATATCGATGAGCTGATCAAACGAATGAAAAGACGGGCCCTCATTGAACGTCGTGCTGACGACCTCGAAGACACCGTTTTAGAGACCCGCATGAGGGTCTATGCTGAAGACACCCAAAAGCTCTTACAGCACTACCCCCCTAACCTGATCAGCCGCTTCAAGGCCGACCAACGGCCCCTAGAGGTCCTCCGGGACGTCTTGGCTAAGCTTTCCCACCTCTTAAGCCACAGCGAAGAAGCGTACGTCTAATAAAAAAGGCTGCAGGAAAACCTGCAGCCTTTTGTGAACCACTCTGGTGAAATCTCTTAGATTTCGTCTACTGTCAATCTCGCTAAAGGTTTCGCTTTTTGAGCAGATTGAGCATCAGCAGTCTCAGGTGCAAAAGTGACACGGCGGTCAGCTTCGACCGGGCTTGCAGAGTCGCTGGATGCGGCACTACCAGTTCCTGATGCTGCTGAAGACGCATCGTCTGGCAATTCATCATCTGAAACAGCTGCGGCAGCGGCTAAAGCTTCATCAGAGAGAGGAGCTTCATCAAACTCAGACGATCTTGAAGCAATTGGCAAAACCCGTGCAGTTCTTGATGAAGGGAGGGGAACAAAACCAGCCTCCATTTCTTCCGCAATTGGGTCGACCAGTTTTATTCCAATACGACTTGCGATCATTTCTTCTAACTCTTGTTCTGGATCTCTGAGCTCAGAAACAGCTTGAGAGAGTGCAGATTCCCGACGTAAAGCCTTTCTAGTTGAAGCAAGCTTCACTTCTTGAGCTGCAGTCTCATTCTTAGCCTTGTCTTTATCAACAATAGCTTGCGCAACTCTCAAGGTCATCTCTTGGGCAATCTCTAGGTTAGCATCGATCTCTGTTGCCAGGTTTCTACGTACTCCTTCTGTTTGCTTAACTTCTACACCAAAGCTTTGTTTAACTGGGTTGAAGTTAATGCTACTGGCGTTTCTGCAAGCTGAGCTGCCTGGGCTGCCATTACACCAGCTTTTTCATCGGCAAGCACGCGTAAACCTAACTCTACATGCCTAACTTCAACACCTCTTTGATGGGCGCCTCGAGCTGTTTCATAATTCCCGTAGAGTAGATTTTCGCCAGGAATATCGAAACCTGGTTGTACAGCCCTTAAATTCCCATATAATTGGCGAGCTGTCTCAGATCATCGCCGGTGAGGTCAACAGTCTGGTTATTTAGAGCAGCGAGCTTAGCCTACAATTACACCTAGACTCTGCTTGGTACTGAGCTTCAGCTGTAGCATCACGAGCTCGAAGTTCCGTGAGACGAGTTTCTGTATTTTGCAAAGCTCCCTGATTTCCGCCAAGGCGTTCTTGAGCTGTAGACAATTGTCCCCTTGCATAGCAATTTGCTGTCTGCAATGCCAGCTCTTCAGCTTGACATTTCTCGAGGATTCCTTCTAATTTCTTCGCTCTAAATCGTTTTGCGCCTTCAGTGAGTTTTTTCTCATCACCTAATGTACGCGCTTTATCTTTTTTGAATTCAGCGTCGTATTCTCTTAACAACTTTTCTGAATCCGCGATTTCTTCATTGAGACCTTCTACTGTCTCCTCCAACCCTTCGATAACGCCAGTTAATCGCATTTTCTCCGCATCTAATTCAGCAATCTCCGTAGTCAATGCCGCTTTTGCTGGACGAACGCTTTCATTAAAGCTCGTGATCTGTTCTTCGACCTTGGCTAATTGAACCACGTCTCTCGATAGCTCTTAAATCCCGCACCTGTTTGTAGAACATGGTCGGCTGGAGCTGCAGCAAATTTGTTTTTGTTTGTTCGTTCAAACTTGCCTTCAGTGTCAACTGCTGTTAAAAATGCAGTGACTTGGCTGACTGGGCAGGCATGAACCTGTGTCAAAAATGCTTCCTGTTGTGCAATTGCAGTTCCATTGGTTGCAATTCTTTCTTAACTTGTCGACGCTGATTCTTTAATGTTCTAAGCTCGTTCAATACACTGATCTCTTTGTCAGAAAGTGTATGACAGAGAGAAGAGAAATTCCATTGTATTGGATCTCCTCTAAACAGTGCTCTAGTAATAGGTGCTTTTGCATTGATGAGATCTTTCAGCTGTTGAGTAAAGTAACTGACGAGGCGTTGTTCCATTTCAGTTCTTTTTTCAGGTAACTCACCTTTTTGTAATCGAACCAACTGAGCATGGCATTCAATAATTTGGAGATCATCTTCTTCAAAGTCAGAGATAGAAGCTAAACCTTCAATCATGGCTTGAGTAATTGTTCCAATCGCTGCTCTATCATAAGTTCCCGAGTTTTTCATGGCTTGGCGAACGTGTCCAACCAGACCAGAAACCAGCTCAACGTACTTATCTTGAAATTCCACTTCAGGATCTGAGTTGTCTATCGCGAATTTTTCACGGACCATATTGATAGTTGAGACAATCAACCCTTTTTCTTTTTGGCTTAAAGCCTTATGAACATCTGCTTTGACAACAGCTTCAGAAACCCCTAAATCCCGGGCTTGGGTTGTTGCCAATTCGAGCAATTCGTTATAACTTGTAGAAAGGATACCCGCTTGCTTGTGCTCTTCAAACTGAGCTGCAGCGACTTTAGCATCGTCTGTAACACCCTTTGCAGCTTCTTGAGCAGCTGTATATTGGCGATAGGCTTTCTGGACCTTGTCAATCCCTGAGCATAGGGCTGTGTGTTTTCTGTATAAATCGAGGTTAGTTGCTTGGTCTTTTGTAAGGCCGATAGTCTTTTCCTTCAATGGAAGAATGACGCCATAATGAACAGTTGAAATACTATAGCTTCGTGTCGCTCTAACTTTATCAAAGGCAGTTTCTGGATCCTTTACAATGACTTTACGTGCAACAGTGGAAAGCAAGCGATCGCTTTCTTGGCTGCTGTTTGAATCTGTTGAATCTCGAAGTGCCGATCGGACTGTTAATAATTCTGCTGTAGTAAGCGCTCTTGATGCCATGATATTATCTTCCTTTTATTTTATGTTTATTAGTTATTTAGTATTCCAATATTATATATAAATAAAAATTTATTGTATATTAATAATAATTATTTTAATTTAACGCCATAAAAGCCAGCTAGTTACTACAACAAACTGATAATTAATCAGTTACACAAACTTACCCTTATCAACATATTAACAATAATTTTATTGAATATTTAAATTAAATTTAATAATATAGAGATGTAATTAAGAGGTTAATATGAATAATACCACAGAATTGAACAGTAAGATTGCAGGTCTTGAGAGCCATGTCGATTTATTAGAATCGGAACTGAGCTATATTGACCAATTGCTTCTTAAATGCGGATTTCCTGAAGGAATTAAGACCTTGAAAATGACGGTCGAAGAGCTCCTCAGCCAAAGCCCGATCGATATTAACGAAGACGAATCCGAAGCTCTTTAACATTAGACAGTTAAACTCTATTAACCCAGAGGACAGACCTTGATTGGTCTGTCCTCTTGCTTTTTACGGAATTTTAGGGTTTAATCGTTAGATAGTTATGGGTAAGTTGATTTTTGAGCATAGCGGGGAAGAAAAGGAAATCCCCGATGGGGAACCGATCGCTTCCGTCTGTGAAGAAGCAGGGGTTCCCTTTGCCTGCACGGAAGGGGTTTGCGGCACCTGTGTAATTGAAGTTATGGAAGGGATGGAGAATCTATCCCCCTTTACCCAAGAAGAGAAAGACTTCCTCGGAGACGAAGGCAAGGAAAGGCTCGCCTGTCAATGTAAGCTCCGTGGAGGATGCCTAAAAATTAAATTCTAGAGGAAACCATGCAAGACCAAATTACGAAAGATATGACCATCGACGAGATCTTCACAAGGTTTCCTCAAAGAGGTCAAAGACTCGCTCAAGAGATGCAAAATGCAGGCTTAAACTGTGTCGGCTGCGGAGCCTCTGTTTGGGAGACCTTAGAAGCCGGCATGCTCGGCCATGGGTTTAAAGAAGAAGACCTCCAAAAGCTCATGAAAAAACTCAATGCTATCCTAGCAGAAGAAATTGATACCTCAACGATCTCCATGACTCCAAAAGCAGCTGAGAAGTTCAAAGAAATCCTCGCTGAAGAAGGGAAAGAGACTTGGGGCCTGAGATTTGCAGACCGCGCAGGCGGATGCAGCGGTTTTGAGTACGTATTAGACTATTCAGAAAAAGCCTCTGCTGACGATGAAGTATTCCATTCGAATGGAATCGACATCCATGTGAACCAATCTTCTGTCTCTCGTCTGAAAGGCTGTGTGATTGACTTCGTCGATGGACTGAATGGATCTGGCTTCAAGATCACCAATCCTAACGCTAAAGGCTCTTGCGGCTGCGGCAAGTCCCAAAGCTACTAACGATGCAGCGCTCGGCCATGGACGGCCAGCGCTGCTTCTTTGATCGCTTCCGACAGCGTCGGATGGGCATGAGGAGTATGAGCGAGTTCTAGAGTGGTGAGGCGGTTCTGGATCGCTAAAGCCCCTTCTGCAATGAGTTCCGATGCGTGGGCTCCTATAATATGGACGCCTAGGATCTGATCGGTTCCGCTATCCGAAACGATCTTCACAAACCCCTCTTCCTCACCAGTGCACTTAGCCCGAGAATTGATCTTAAACGGGAACATCCCTGTTTTCACCGTCACACCTAAAGCTTTCGCTTCTGCTTCTGTCAATCCAACAGCAGCGACTTCAGGATTGGTATAGATGACATTTGGGATGGCAAGGTAGTTCACCACAGGATTTTGGCCGGCGATGATCTCAGCCACAGCCACACCCTCTTCTGAGGCCTTATGGGCTAGCATGGGGCCATCAACGATGTCGCCGATGGCATAGATATTGGGGACCGATGTGCGGAATCGATTATCAATGGGGATTGTTCCCTTAGAGGTTGGAGTGATGCCGACAGCCTCTAATCCGAGATTTTGAGTGTAGGGCTTGCGGCCCACAGAGATGAGCACGACATCGCCTATGAGCTGTTCTTGTCCAATACGGAGGACGACTTCATTCGAAGAAATATCCGCTCCAGTCACTTTCGTGGAGAGTCTAAAGTTCATTCCCTGCTTTGTCAGGATCTTTTGGAGTTCTTTGGAAATCGATTCATCTAATGTGGGGCAGATCTTGTCGAGGAACTCAACAAATTCGACTTTGCTTCCCAACCGGCTGAAGACAGAGCCGAGTTCAACTCCAATAACACCAGCTCCGACAACGAGAAGCCTTTCCGGAACTTTAGCAAGAGATAAAGCACCTGTCGACGAGACGATCTTTTTTTCATCAAACGGAAGGAACGGCAAACCGCTCGGTTCTGAGCCAGTCGCTAGAATAATGTGTTTGGCTCCGATCTGCTCTCCTGCGACTTGCACAACGGTGGAAGAGATGAGTTTAGCAACGCCAGGAAGAAACGTGATCTTGTTTTTTTGAAAAAGAGCCGCGATCCCTTCATTGAAGGAAGTGACGACCTTTTGTTTTCGATTCATCATGTCTTTGAAAGAATACGAACACTTTTCTGCTTTTAAGTCCGTATTGTTCGGCTTCATGAACCATTTTCCAATAGAGCTCGGAAGCATGGAGGAGAGTTTTAGACGGGATGCACCCGATGTTAAGACAGGTACCGCCAAGCTCTTTCCGCTTGTCGACACAGGCAACTTTAAATCCGAGCTGGGCAGCGCGAATCGCTGCAACGTAGCCTCCAGGTCCTGATCCAATCACAACAACATCGTAGGTATTCATAGATCTAGGAGCAACCGGGTAGGATCTTCTAAATTCTCTTTCATATGGACGAGAAACTCAACTGCTTCTTTCCCATCGATGATCCGGTGGTCATATGAAAGCGCCAGGTACATCATCGGACGGATCACGACTTGGTCATTGAGGGCAATCGGTCGTTTTTGAATCGCATGCATCCCTAAAATGGCGCTTTGGGGAGGATTCAGAATCGGAGTCGAAAGTAATGATCCAAAAGTCCCTCCATTGGTGATGGTAAAGCATCCGCCGCGGAGATCATCCATTGTGATGCCTCCTTCACGAGCTCTTTTGCTATAGTCAACGATCTGTTTTTCGATCTCTCCAAAAGTAGCTGTGTCGCATTTCCGGACGACAGGAACCATGAGTCCCTTCTCTGTCGAAACGGCAACGCCAATGTCAAAATTGGGAAAAGCAACCATGTCATCGCCTTCAATATACGAGTGGACATCGGGGAAATTTTTAAGAGCTGCAGCAGCCGCTTTAATGAAAAACGACATGAAACCAAGTTTGACTCCATAGCGGGCTTGAAAATCTGCTTGTTCTTTAGTCCGGATTTCGATGATCCGAGTCATATCGACTTCATTGAAAGTCGTGAGCATCGCGGTTGTATTTTTGACTTCCACCAGCTTCTGAGCAATGGTTCTGCGAAGCGAGCTCATCCGTTTTCTGTCACCCGAAGCCGTTGCGACAGGAGCTGCTTTCGGAGCTTTCATCTCGGCTAAGACATCGGGAGCCATTTTACGAGCCGAAGCTCCAGTCGAAGCCACTGCGGCGGAAGCCGGAGCTGCAGCAGGTTTAGGAGCTTCAGGGGTTTTGGCAGGTTCAGAAGCTGCGGGGACCGCGACATCGGTATCGACTGTCCCAATTACCTGTCCGATTTTGACGGCGTCTCCGACTTTGACAGAAAGGGATAGCTGACCAGCTTGAGGCGCATAAAGCACTTGATTGACTTTGTCAGTTTCGAGCTCGAGAACTTCTTCATCGCGTCGGACAGCAGAACCGCTGGCTTTGATGATGCGGCTGATCGTCGCTTCTGAGATCGACTCTCCCATGGCTGGAACTTTAATCTCAACTTTCACCCGAGTGCCTCCTGAATCATTTGATCATACTGTTTTTTATGGAGCGCATAGGAACCGGCAGCTGTCGAGGAACTTGGTCCTCGTCCGATGTAGCGGACTTGTTTCCCTAAAGATTCTTCTAGAATCGGCCGGATATAGTTCCATGCTCCCATATTGTTATGCTCTTCTTGGACAAAGCAAAATTCTTGTGCGCTTTTATACTTATCTACCAGCTTTCGGAATTTTTCACGATTAAAGGGATAAAGTTGTTCGATTCTAAAAATCGCAATATCGTCTCTTTTCCTCTCTGTCACGAGGTCGTAATACACTTTTCCGCTGCAAAATAAAACACGTTTGGGATTTGGAATATTTTTTGGATCGTCAAAAAATTCTTCAAACGTCCCTTCCGTAAAATCTTTGAGAGGACTTAAGCAAAGCTGATTTCTTAAAAGGGCTTTTGGAGTAAAAATCACCAGCGGCTTTTGTTGTTTTCGCATCGTTTGCCTCCGGAGCACATGGAAAATCTGCGCTGACGTGCTGCAATTGACAATCTGCCAATTGTCATCGCCGGAGAGTTGAAGGTATCTTTCAATCCGCGCTGATGAGTGTTCAGGACCTTGCCCTTCGTAGCCGTGAGGCAGTAGCAACGTGATGCCGGAACGATGGCCCCATTTTTGTTCTGAGCAAGCGATAAACTGATCGATGATAATCTGACCGCCATTAGCAAAATCTCCAAACTGAGCTTCCCAGATCACAAGAGAATGAGGATAAAAAAGGCTATAGCCAAATTCGAATCCGAGAACTGCATATTCAGAAAGCGGAGAATTATAAACATCGAACGGCGCTTTGATATTTTTTAGATGCGAAAGGGGATAATATCTTTTGTCTTCGACAGCTTGATCAACCCACATGGCATGCCGGTGAGAAAATGTTCCACGTCTTGAATCTTGCCCTGAAAGCCTGACATGGACACCGTCCATGAGGAGCGACGCATAGGCAAGGTGTTCTCCCATTCCCCAATCAATCGTCGGTACATTAGGATCGGCTTTGACCATCGCGACACGCTCTTCCATCAACCGCTTGAGTTTAGGATGGATGTTGAAACCGTCGGGCACATGACAAAAATCTTCTGCAAGAGCGATTAGTGTTGCCGCAGGGACTGCGGTAGGTAGCGGAGCCAAAATGTCTTCTTTGACAGGAGCTTCGATGGTCGGAGGTTTGGACGCGACTTTATCTAAAGCGGCTTGGAGAAGATTCTTAAACTCTGTTTCAAGCTTTTCTCCAGTTGCTTGATCTAAAATTCCTTCCTGGATCAAACTCTCTTTGTAAAGCTCCCGGATCGATTTTTTCTGCCGGATGATCGTGTTTTCAATCGGCTGCGTAAAGGCGGGTTCGTCGCCTTCGTTGTGGCCGTATTTGCGATAGCAGTAAAGATCGAGAAAAACATCACAGTGAAATTTTTGACGAATCTTTAAAGCAAGTAGCATCGCATAGACGCAAGCTTCAGGTTTTTCCGCATTCACATGAAAAACAGGCGCTCCAAATGCAAACGCGATATCGGTGCAGTACTGGGTCGACCGTCCATCTTTCGGAATGGTCGTAAACCCGATCTGGTTGTTGATGACGACATGGAGCGTGCCCCCTGTTTCGTATCCTTTGAGCTTGCTTAGCTGCAACGTCTCATAAACAACGCCTTGTCCTGCTACCGATGCATCGCCATGGACTAAAATCGGCAAGATCGTTTCATGCCCTTTGAGTTCTTGTTTGGCTCTGGCTTGTCCTTCCACCACTGGATCGACCGCTTCCAAATGGCTTGGATTTGCCGATAACGTGATCGCGATATTTTCTCCTGACTTGGTCGGAAGCGATCCGATAAAGCCTTTGTGGTATTTCACATCGCCGGTTCCTTCTGCGAGATCCGTGATATAGTGGGATTCAAATTCATTAAAGATCATTCCGTACGATTTATTTAGGATATTGGCTAAAACATTCAACCGTCCCCGATGGGCCATGCCGAGGACAATCTCATGGATCCCCTCTCCGACTCCTGCTTCGATCGCAAACGCCAGCATCGGGATGAGCGTCTCTCCCCCTTCCAATGAAAACCGTTTTTGCCCGACGTATTTGGTATGCAGGAAGGTTTCAAAAAGCTCTGCGCGGTTCAGCTCATGAAAAATCTCTAATTTGTCTTCTTTTGAAAACGGCAGTGTAAAATTTGGTTCGATGATCTTTTGAAGCCAACTCTCCAGCTCGGGTTTTCGTAGGCCCATGTATTCGACCCCAATGGCGCCGCAGTAGGTTTTTTCTAAAACTTCGATGATCTGACTTAAGGGTGCTTCAGGCTGAGGCAGAAAACCACAAGTCGGAAAACTTTTATTTAGATCGCTTTTCTCAAATCCTAAATTCTCAAGCGATAATTCTCTGACTTCTGTGGGCGGGGCAAATAACGGATTGTCTTTGGCTTTGAGATGGCCGTAAGTCCGGTAGGCCTCAATGAGATGATAGATCTTTAAATCGGAGCTAGCCTCTCCTGCAGGAGCTATCTCCCGAGCAAGATCCCATCCTTCAAAAAAATGCCTCCAGGAGGGTTCTAAAGAGGCCGGATTGGTCAGATACTTCTGATATTGCTCTTCCAAATAGGCCAGGTTAGAAAAAGAGATCTCTTCCATATTTGTTCATTACCATGTGGTTAGGTATAAATCCAACGACTTTCAAAAAAAGTTTTGTCATCAACCAAAACCATTTCAAATCTATCCTTATTTCAAGTATAATATTCGCATTACCTAAGAGGTTAGTATGTCCATGCAAGCTATCGGTTCTGCTGTTCTTAATTTACCAATTATTTCTCATGTATCGTCTTTAATTGGACGTAGCTACAGAGTTATCCGAAAAGACCAAGTGGCTGCGCAAGAGGCTATATCAATCGGCATACTCTCACTGACCGGGGTTATCTTTACCTCCGCTGTAAAAAGTGCTATGATGGCATCCTCGGGACGTTTTTCCGCGCTTGGATTAGGTCTTTATGCTCTGGGCGGGTTAGGAATTGGAACTGCAGTTTCTGGCTTTTTGATCTATTCGTTCTTCTCGAACCTGAAAAAACGTGAAAATATCTAGAGAAAATCGACAATTTCTCTTGTGATTAATTGCCCGGCAGGAAATAATTCTGCCTCCTTGCAAAAAAATCTTTTGTATTTTAAAGAGAACTCCATTATCGAGATCTCTGGAACGGGGGAAAAGCGAGGCAATTATGATGATGAAAAGTGAACGTCTTAGAAAATTAGAAGCCGAATTGACCGATTTGGATCAATGGCTCAAACTCGGGCTCGTCCCAAAAAAAGATATTGAGAAGCACAAGACTGAGATCATCAGTCTGAAAGAAAAAATCCAAGAAGAGAAAGACCGTCTCCGCTTCCTCAAAGAAAGCGGTGCGATGGAAGAGTATGCTCCCCCTAAACGGTCCCCTCATGCCCGCCAGGCATTTCCCGATACCGCCAGCATGCCCGACATTGAAGTCCCAGAAGAGGGCCTAACGGACTTTGGCCTCGATGTTGAAACTGAGTCGTACGACTTCGAAACAGCCAGCGGCGAAGAGACCGAGAGCGGCACTGAAACAGCGACCGCAGGCGAAGGCGAAGAAGCCGAGGCAGAGGACGAAGAAGACGAAGATCCCTTCAGCGATAAAAATCGCTGGCGCCGTGGTGTTCTTGAAGATCCCGATGCCGACAACTGGTGAGATTTCCCTCTATTTTCACATCCCGTTCTGCAGGCGTAAATGCCCCTATTGCCACTTCTACGTGGTCCCGCATGAGACCAAAGCTGCTAACTCTCTCTTAGAGTCGCTCCGTCTCGAATGGGACCAAAATAAACATCTCGTCCAAGGAAAGAATATCGTCTCCGTCTACTTCGGCGGAGGAACGCCTTTCCTGATCGGTCCCGAGGCCATCGCTGAAATTTTATCTTGGATCCGACCTCCCTCTACTGCTGAGATCACGTTAGAGGCCAACCCAGAAGACGTTACTCTCCCTCGCCATGCAGGCCTTTGCCAAGGCTGGCATCAACCGCGTCAGCCTCGGAGTCCAATCTCTCGACAATCCCCTCCTCAAGGTCTTAGGCAGGCATCATTCAGCTCAGCAAGCCATCTCAGCCATCCTAGCAACCCAAGAAGCAGGCATCTTGAACATCACCATCGACCTGATGTATGAAATCCCTCAGCAGACCCTCACAAGCTGGAAAAATACCCTTACGCAGCTAGAAACCCTTCCAATCACCCATTTGTCGCTCTACAACCTCACGATCGAGCCGCAGACTGTTTTTTACAAAAAACGGTCGGAGCTGACTCCCCTTCTGCCATCTTCGGAAGAAAGTTTAACCATGCTCAATTTTGCCGTTACCTCTTTAGAAAAAATAGGTCTGAAAAGATATGAGATCTCGGCCTTTGCTAAAGAAGGTTTCATCGCTCGTCATAATACCGGTTATTGGCTCGGAAGGCCGTTTTTAGGATTTGGGCCGTCCGCCTTTAGTTTTTTTGAGGGAAAACGGTACCGAAACTTCTGTGATCTTAAAAAATATTCTGCTGCACTCAATGCAGGCAACTCCCCTGTCGATTTCACCGAACAGCTGACTCCCCTTGCCAGCCTCCATGAAAGACTTGCCGTCAAGCTCAGGATGCTCGAAGGCGTTGATAAGAAGGAATTCCCCGTTGAAGAGTCTCTCTATCAAAAGCTGCATGAAAAGGGCTGGATAAATCTCGATCAAGAAAAGGCCATGCTCACGGAGCAAGGACTTCTCTTTTACGATTCCGTCGCTGAAGAAATTATTCTATAATTTTTTTAAATCTGCATCAAATCGTCATTTCATGTAAATTATCCACGCCAAAAAATAGCTGGAGTCGCAAATGACAACACCTCCCAAACGAAGAGTCTATCCTAATCATCCTGCAGTCCCAACGACTCAACCGGCTCAATATCCAGGCCCTCAAGTCATTATCGATGTCAGCGCCGCTTTCCCATCTAGTCCATTACCAACTCCTCCGACAACTCCATCAGGACCTGGCTACAATGTCTTTCAGAGAACCTACGGTCACAACTCTCGGCATGAGCCCAACGAAGACGATCTCGTTCAACGGATCAATATTCTCGAACATGCGGTTCTTTTTCCGGATCTATTAGAACGCGCTTCTTGTAAAAAACAACTCGCTGAGAAGAAAGCCCCTGATAAAACCGTCATGACTCCGCTGATCCTAAGCGCCTACGAAGATTTGCTTAAAGCTGCCCACTGTGCAGACGACTACACCTTTGGAGAAAGTATAAAGCAGGCATGGCTTTCCAAAATTGCAGAGGCTCGAACAGAACTAACAACACTAGCGAAACAGTATCAGATTCTTTTCGTCCAGCCCGCTGCCCATCCCAAAATCCCCCGCATTGTCGGAGGTATTTTCGCAGTTTTAGCACTTCTTTTTTCAGCCAGTGTCGCTCTTCATTATGTGATCAGAAAACACCGCCCTGGAATTTTTTAACTAAGGATAAAATGATCTCTCACTGTAAAACCTATAACCTCAAACAGAGGAACTTTTTATGACATCAGGTGTCATTCAAAATCCCAACAGCTCTTCTTCTGCACCTGCTTACAACTTCTTGCAAAAGTTTCATGAGGCTTCCACTATGGTGGGTGTAAATCAGATCGGTGCAAGAGCCTTGCTTCTGGAGATTCAAAGCCATCTAAGAGGAGATCTGACGGGCGACCGTTT
The DNA here is from genome assembly GCA_963819005.1 of uncultured Pseudomonadota bacterium. Lineage (GTDB taxonomy): Bacteria > Pseudomonadota > Alphaproteobacteria > Acetobacterales > Acetobacteraceae > Rhodopila. The sequence continues at coordinate 896,836 of CAWFUL010000011.1, read as the reverse complement.
GTTTTGGAGGGTTTGCTGCATCATAGAATTTGCCCGCTCTTATCCCCCATTATCAGAAGAGAGAAAATGCGAAGCTGAGATTGCACAAAGAGCCGTCGATACGATTCTTTTAAACATCTCCAAATCTTTAGGAGAAAAGGGAAATATTGACACGGTTGCTGTCTCGTATTGGCTGTACCATTCGATTGGCTCATTGATCCCGCAAGATGCAAAACGACTTCGACAAGGGCTCGAAGAAAAAAAAGCCTGGTGCACGCAAATCTGCAGTTCTTTCCATCCTGAAAAACCCCTACCAAACAAGGAGTAATTATGGCAATAAAACCTGCCGCTTCATCAACCCATGAAAAAAGAATTGAGCCCCGCAGTGATCCATTAGGTCCTACACGACCTCTGAGTCACCATGTTCCGAAATCTCCTCCAGCTCTGCAGCCTTTAAGCACTCCACTTGTGGCTAGTCCGCCGACCAGTGCAGCTCTTAAAGCTGTGGCTGAGAAGTTCAAACATCCGACTTCGCCATAACCAAGATCGCTTGCGCAAGCAAGCGACTTTTTCTTATTCTTAACTTTTAATTTCGAGTAAATGGACGTTCATTGTAGTATTTAGCACCGACATTTTAACCCAGGAGTTTTTATGGCAACAACAACATCATCTGTCTCATCGAGTTCTCCAACTGGTTCTCCACAATTCAGACGCCCAGCTGATCCAACCAGTGCAGCAGTCGCCGGCGCAGCTGCAGGCCGCCTAAGTCCACCACCTTCTCCTACCTCAGCCCGTTTAAGTGCGCAGCCTGCAAAAGAGCCTATGGTCGAAAAGTATAATCAGGCTCGTACATTTCTTAGAGGGAATCAAAATGAGCAAGCAAGAGCCTTATTTTTAGAACTCATCGCATCTTTTGGCCGCAAAGAATCCCATTTTATCAATTCTGCGGATTGTCACATCGGGGTTGCTTATTCCTATCCGGAAGGGTCTCCTGAAAGGTCTACTCATGTACTAGAAGCCAAAGGCTTACTAGACACCGCCCTTGTGAAAATGCTCGGCGCCCATTCATCCGATCAAGCGACGATCAACACTTTTCAAAAAATGAGAATTTTGTACGGGGAATTTATTCATTTAATCCCCTCAGATCAGGCAGCAATTCATCAGGATGTTGCAGCTAGAATCAAAGAATGCTCAGAGCAAATCCCTCCTCTATCCAATTTCTATGAAAAGTTACACCAAGCCCACCTCGTACAAGATCAACCTGAAGTGGCAAGAAGAATCATTAATGAAGTCATGCCTACCGTCTTAGGCAACGATCATCCTGAATTTACCTTAGCCAGAGCGATGGGCTATCTCAGACTTGCATTTACGTTCACCTCAGGAGATGACCGTGATCGATTCGCTTTGGAAGCGCAGGCTCTAACTTTTGCAGCTTATGACCGTAAAGCAGAACTATATGCGAATAACGACTTGAAAATAACGGTGCTTAATACCTTCAACACTTTGTTCGATGGACTTAGCCGATTAATCACAGCTAATTTAGCTATTCAGACACAGATCAGAGAAAAACTTCTCGAAGTTCGTGAAGAGCTCAAAACTCTAATCGCTACAGCTAAAACAAATGGGCATTCAGAAGCAGGAGGATCAACTTCTCCTGATCGCAAAGTCACTCCTGGCCCTGTGGATGACTCTTGGAAACCTCTCAGACTCTTTATAGCTTTTGGAATTGCAGCCGCTGTTATCGCAGGCGCTGTTTTTCTGGGCCGCCGTTTAATCACTAAATTAAACTAGCTTTTTCCAAGACCGCTTGCCTAAAAACAAGCGGTCTTCTTTTTATTTTCGTACGAAATTTCTGTTAATTGTAATATCCAGCGCCAAGATTTTAACCGAGGAGTCCTTATGGCTACAGCAGCTGCAGCAGCTACAAAATCGACAGCACACACTTCTTCCACAGCTTCAGGCGCTCCAAGAAGAGAAGCTGATGCGACCTCTAGAGTCGCCGTCTCACGTATGCCAGCAGTTGCCGCTGCTTCCGCAGTACCTTTAGAGGGCGATTATGATTTCGTACAGAACTTAAATGACGCCGAACAACTGCTTGCAGATGGCAGAAATGAAAATGCAAGAAGATTGTTCCGAGAGATCCATATACAGAGCTTAACTCCTGATTTTGGCTTAGATTCGTTAATTCCAACCCATTGTCTTTTGGGAATCGCCCACTCCTATCCTGAAGGCAAAGATAGAACTGATAATGCAGCAGATGCCTATACAGCTCTTAATGTGGTATACGCAAACACCCGAGAGTGGGATCGATTAAACAATCAGCAAAAATCGTCAGCCTACTTAACGCTTAGATCGTGCCTTAAACAGCTTAAACCTTTGATTCCAGAAGATAAGGTTGAAGCCCATCAAGACGTCGATGCCAAAATCGCCGAATGCTCAAAATTTATTCTTCCCCTAGATGCCTTCCATGACATAGTCAAAGAAGCCGATGAATATTTGCAAAATAACGAAATAGAAAATGCTAGAAATTCGTACCTAGCGGCTCTCACCTTTATCGGAGAAAAAACCGAAATCGAGTTTCTAGTCGGGCGAGCTTTTTGCCTCTTGAAATTAACAGAAACCTATACCAACGACACTGATATTAAAGCTCAATTACGCACCAGCGCGCAAATCGCTTTGTTTTCTCTCTATGATCATAGAGCTTCATTATATACGACAGGTAAATACGACAGAGTCGATGCTTTTAAGATGCTTATTGGTTATTTAAGAGCTCTTCGCTCAATGACTTTAGAGCGTGTAGATCGTCAAGCCATCCAAGAAAGAATCGATGCCTGCAAACCGCAAATCCCTGCAGAGGCTTCTCAGATACGCTTAAGAAGAGCGCCTCCAGCACCGGCTGCACCTTCTGGTCCTACTGGAAGAGGTTCCGCTCCTCCGCCTGAATCGCCTCCTAGAAAGGTCGCTCCAGGTTCACCTGATGGATCTTGCAATTTATGCAGATTGATCATTGCTTGTGTATTTATCGCAGCGATTGCAGTCGCAGGCGTTACGCTTTATCGACGGTATGTTGTTAAAATCAACTAACCTTTTTGGATAACAAAGACCGCTCGCGGCTTCCCTGTTGGAAGCGAGCGGTTTTTCCATTCTTGAACAGAATGCGTTTCAACAAACTCATTTGGCCCCATCAGTTCACACGCGACACACATCTGATCGTGCGGCTGCAAAATCCCAAGCAGCATCTTAAAAAGCTTTTCTGTTCGATACGGCGTCTCAATGAAAAGATGCGCCATCCCTTTTGGAAGGCTGCGGATCTTCGCAGCAAGATCCTTTTCTTCTCTGGGAAAATAGCCATGAAATGTAAACGCCTGTCCGGAAAATCCCGACAGCTGCAACGCCATCATAATAGAATTAGGCCCAGGGATTGCTTCTACTCCTATCCCCTTCTTACGAGCAGCAGCCACCAGTGGAGATCCGGGATCGGCAAGACACGGAAGCCCTGCATCGCTAATGAGTCCGACATTATCTTCCGCGATTTTCAGCAGCTCAGCCGGTTTATCAGTATGTTCATTGAGAAGATAAACGGGAACTTTTGGCATGCCAAACCGTTTGAGATACTGATATCCCCCTTTATCGCTTTCAGCGATCAAGGCATCAATCTTTGGAGGCGTGTAGCTCCAAGTCGATTCCTCATGGAGGCTATTTGGAAGAAGATACAGTTTTTTCATAGAGTTTGGCTTGGAATAAATCAAATAAGACTGCGATGTCCAGTGGAGAGCTCTTAGAGGCAAACTCTAAGTTGTAAAGCATCTCCAGTCCCCGGTGGAAAAAAATCGGTTTGCGGGCTTTGGCTTGCGCGGAAAACTTTTCGATCTGTTGAGGTCGGAGTGATGGGAAATGGTGTTTAATATCTCCAGGCGTGGCCTTCGATTCGAGCAGTTCTGCTAAACGATAACCGAGTTGGAGGTGATATCGTGAGCTGACCGATGAACGGAAATAAAAATCCCATGTCGGCAATTTTTTCTCCAAGCGATGTCGCTCTTTCCCAAACGATTTTTTCCGCCAGCTGCCATCCTGTGAAAAGATCTCTAGTGCCGCAGATTGCCTTTGCATCTTCAAGCTCAATGCGGGGCTTCTCTCCCACAAAACAGATCAGCTTGGCGAGTTCTTGATCGAGTGTCGCTAAGTCTGGACCTAAATGCTGCATCAAATAATGAACAACATCGGAGTTGAGTGTTTTCTGTTGTACTCTTGCTTCCTGCACAAGCCATTCTTGCAATCGTCGCTCTTTTTCCCACGGCTTTTCATCGCCCATGTCGAGCACGACGATCTCTTTTTTCCCTTTTTGATAGAGCTCAGAGACCGCTTTAAATCCGGTCGCTCCAAGAACGAGATGGACACCCGGAGGAAAATGGGCAAAAAGATCTCCGAGTTCGGCGTTGTTTTTGACTTTATCGACCGCTTCATAGACCACCAGCGTTAGACCACCCCAGAGACTGGGAGTTAGCAGCTCGCCTTTGACTTGCTCCAGGGGATCTTCCAGACCGGAAAGACGCACAATCCGTACCGTGGCGTCTTTTTTTTGGATCAAAGCTGTGATCTTATCGATGTTTTTGCGCCGCTCATACTCGTCAGGAGTAATGATCAAAAAAATCGGCGCCAAATGGTCCGGAAAGGCCTCTTTCAGATGTTTATCAAAAGCTGCAACCGAAGGAAATTTCACGGCTCGCCCCAATGGAAAAAGAACTCTTGCTTTGTCTCAGGATGGAGGCTTTGATGGACAGGACAGTGGCTCCCTGCACTTTCTAGCTTCTGAGTGATATCTTGATCAAAGGTCTGCGGGCAGTAGATATGCATCACCAAGCGGCCGATCCGGCGGGACGGCATCTGGGCCATCTCCTTCTCAACTGTGAGCCTGAGGCCTGCGAGGTTCACTTTCAGGCGGTTAGCGGCGATGCCCATCAGGGTTAATACACAGGAACCTAGAGCTGTCGCTAAAAGGTCCGTGGGAGAAAACATCTCCCCCTTGCCCTGGTTGTCCTTCGGAGCATCGGTCACGATCTCCTCTTTATTGTCGGAGTGGACGCACCGGGTCCTGAGATTGCCTTCATAGGTGATATCGATCCGGGTCATAACGTATCCTTTTGATACCCTGATCGTACCGTAATTTTTTGACAAAGGCGACTAAAAAAATTTCTTGACTTTACCCCTAGAAACGCTCTATGATGAACCTAGGGTGTGATGCATGTTTAAGAAACTGTTCGGTAGAACCAAAAAAGCGGCTCCAGAAGAGCCAGTTCCTGAGCCTCAAGCCCCTAAGCCTCACCCTAGTCCACATAAGAGTCCCCATCCCAGCCCCCGTCTCCTTACCGCCGAAGGGTGGAAACGTCTGATGATGAAAAAATATAGAAAATCGTCCTAAGCCCTGGTATACTCAGGCCCCTAAAATATTTAGTGGGGTCAACCATGGTTTCAATGAATCTCAAAGGTAAAAAAGCTTTTATCGCAGGAATCGGCGACGACCAAGGCTATGGCTGGGCCATTGCCAAGGCTCTCGCAGAAGCCGGAGCTGAAATCATCATTGGAACATGGACCCCAATCCTGAAGATCTTCACCCAGTCTTGGAGCATGGGGAAATTCGATGAGTCCCGCAAACTCTCCAATGGCAAAATGATGGAGTATCTGAAGGTCTATTCTTTAGATGCTGCCTTCGATAAGCCGGAAGACGTCCCTGCTGAGACCAAAGAAAATAAAAGATATCAAGATGCGACTGGATATACCATCTCTGAAGTCGCTGCCCAGGTCGCTAAAGACTACGGCAAGATCGACATCTTGGTCCATTCTCTCGCCAACGGCCCAGAAGTGAAAAAGCCCCTTTTAGAAACCTCCCGTAATGGATACCTGGCAGCTGTGAGCTCTTCAGCTTATTCTTTTGTGAGCTTGCTCCAGCATTTCGGTCCCCACATGAATGCAGGCGGATCGACGATTTCCCTGACCTACATGGCCTCAGAAAAAGCTGTTCCTGGCTATGGCGGAGGGATGAGTTCTGCAAAAGCTGCTCTTGAGAGCGATAATAAGATGCTTGCATGGGAAGCCGGCCGTAAATGGGGCATCCGTGTCAATACGATCTCGGCAGGTCCTCTCAGAAGCCGCGCAGCGCGAGCGATTGGGTTTATCGATAGTATGATCGCCTATTCTAAGGCGAATGCTCCGATGTCGAAAGATCTCGAAGCAGAAGAAGTCGGCTATGCAGCGGCGTTCTTAGCCACTGCAACCGGTGTCACCGGTACCACGCTGTATGTCGATAACGGCATGCATGCGATGGGCCTTGCGATGGACATTCCGGCTTTAGTGCCACCGCAGGCCTAATACGCTTATCTCACAACACGCTTAGGTTCAGCAGTCTAATAGAACATCTAGCTTCTATTACGCAGCCCACTCATCATTAATCAGTTACAACTTATTAAGTCATTCGTAATTAGAATATTAAAAAAAAATTAAAACAATTATTTAATTAATTAAAATAATATGTTATAATTATAACAATTAATTTTAATAATAATAGGACTATTGTATGTCAGTGAGTTTTATTTCAAATTCTTATTCAATTCCAGCTGTAACTGCAGTTGAGGCACCCAAAGCTGCCATTAACCCTAGGGGTCAAGAGCAGTTCAATGAAATGGTCTATTCCCGCACTATGGAGATGGAAAAAGATCAGGCCTTAGTTGACTCTGAACGATTGTTTGCTGATGAACTCGTTAAGAAGCTAGCTGAGTTAGACTTTTCTGATGCAAAACTCCTGGAACTCGTTGAAGCAATCAAAACATTCGATTTCGATAAGTCATCCATTCTACAGGATTCTAATCTTCCCTACATGGCTCTAGAAGCTCTCCGTAGAGGTTTGCTAGATCCAGAACATGGACAAAACCAAGTCGCAACGATTCTACATTTTTGGGGCGCTCGTCAATATATCGCTGGGGCCGCTATACAGACTGTTAGTCTTTTCAACAGTGATGGTCAAATCAATCCAAAGTTTGAGCACTATATTTATAAAACACTTTTAGGCAGCTCGTTTTCAGAAGATGACAAAGATGATGCTTTTATTGCTAATCTGCGTAAATTGCCGGCCTCAGAACAACAATTCCTTTTAATCCCCGATGTGCAGGGCGATAATCCGCTACTAACTATTGTCCAAAAAAACGGTGGAGATGCCTTTAAAACCACCATTTCACAAATTATTAAAGGACAGACTACCATCAATGCGTTTAATCGCTTGAAGGAGCCACCACAAAGGCTGATGCGAATGGTTCCATCGGTGGGCATGATGCAGGCCTTTTTAGATGCTCAATATGCTGAACCTGTTCAAATCAAACCCAGAGTTTATTTATCGACAGAAATGCAAATCCGAGAGTGCGGCCGTAAGGACACCCGCGATATGATGATGCCATTTCCAGATTCCTCTGGCCAAAGTAGATGTCCTCCCAAAGCTGATGGTTTTCTGTCTCCTGGGATAGATTTTACCTACCACGATTTCTACCATGCTATCATAGCGTCAGCCATCGGAAAATTTTATAGGGAAGCGGGCATTACAGTTGCCGATGCAATAACACTCTATGCAAAAGAACCAAACGTTGAGAGTGCTAAAGGTCTTGAGCAGATGGCCACATTGTTCTATGACGTAGAATACAATCTTTTCTTTGAAAACTACAATCGAACTCAACCCGAATCCCTTACGGAGGTCTTCTGGAACTCAATCCACCTCGAATTTGATAGGCATGACCTTAGAATCCAGAATGATAACCAGCAAAGAAGACTAGGATTTGACGTGCCTTTTGATGCAGCCCGAATCAGTTATATTGATCATCTAAACACTTTAGAAATGATTCATAAAACTGTCATCGCATGGAAAAAAACAAAAGGTGTTGTTGATCTAGATGAACAGACATTTGCAGAAGTATTAATTAAGTACAAAATAAGAGAACTACGATCAGGAACAACTCAATTTGCTCCTGATGCCTCCCACAATGCACGAGCTTGGATATTAATATACGCTGCTGGAAATGGACGTGTTGATGTCGTCCAAAAGGTGCTAGAAATCGATCCCACTATTTCACGAGAAAAAGCTGTCAAAATTGCAGTAGAAAATGGCTTTTTCAATATCGTACAGGAGTTGCTAAAAAATAACGCTTCTATTTCTGGAGATGTTCAAGGAAAAGCGGTGATAGAAGCAGCCAAAAAAGGGCATCTTAACATTTTCCTAGAACTCCTAAACAACGGTCCGATTTCAGAAGAAGATCGAGGAATAGCAGTTGAACAAGCAATCAGGAGTGGTTCCCCAGATATCTTTCAAGCTCTGCTTAACAACGGTCCTATTTCGCTAGAAGCTCGAGGGAATGCAGTTTGTGCAGCAGCGGGAAAAGGCAATCTTAAAGTTGTCCAAGAATTACTCAAAAACGATGCTGTTATTTCTGATTGGTCACGAGGTAGCGCTTTTTCAAATGCAGCTGAGAAAGGTCATCTTGAAATTCTACATCTTCTACGGAAAAATAATGCTGTTATTGAAGAGATTTATCTGCGAAATGGTATCTTATGGGCGATTAGCCAAGGTCATCTTCCTGTCATCAAATACGTATTAAAAGACAAAGTTAATCTCAACCAGTCTTTCTTAAAAAGTAGTCTTGAGGAAGCAACCCAAGGTGGCCATTATGAAGCAGTAGCCTGGGTAAAAAACTACGCCCAAACCGTGCTACAAATGACCCTTAACTAAGCCTACGCTCATTACTGAGAGGGAATAATGTTCTGTATCTCTTTCGGCTCCAGGCTTCCCTTATCACAGATCAGGCTGGTGACTAATTCATTCGGTGTCACATCAAAAGCTGGATTGTAGACAGGAGCAGTTTTAGGACTCCAGATCACACTGCCAAAGCTCCCAGATGCTCCTCTGACTTCATTCGGATTTCTCTGTTCGATTTTGATGCCGCTTCCATCTGAACATTTTGGATCGATGGTAGTGTATGGGGCAACAACATGAAACGGAATCTTATGATGATGCGCAAGGACAGCTAAGGAATAGGTTCCGATTTTATTCGCAAAATCTCCATTCACAGCAATCCGATCGGCTCCGACGAGGACGCGATCGATCTTGCCGCTTTTCATGAGAGAAGCTGCCATGCTGTCGCAGATTAACGTATACGGAATCCCATTTTGCTCAAGCTCCCAGGCAGTTAATCGTCCGCCTTGCAAAAGAGGACGTGTTTCACACGCATAGACATGGATCTTCTTGCCTTGGAGGTGGGCTGTTTTGATCACTCCGAAAGCAGTACCGATCCCCGCTGTCGCGAGGCTTCCTGTATTGCAGATGGTGAGGATATTTTCTTCAGGTTGGATTAGGTCTGCACCGGCTTTTCCCATTGCTTCGCAAAGAGCGACATCTTCATGAAAAATAGCTTCGATGACTGGGATGATATTTTGGTTTGCTTTGAGTGCGACTAAGACTCGGTCAATGTAGATAGCTAAATTCACCGCTGTGGGACGGGATTTTCTTAAAAGATAAGCGGCTTCTTCGATCTTCTCAGGAGACTCCCCTCTTTCTGCAAGCTGAGCCAGCGATAAAATCGCTGCGATGCCAATCAAAGGGGCTCCACGGACCTTCAAAGTAGTGATGATCTCGACCATTTGCTCAGGCGTTTGAACATCAATCCATTCTTCTTCTCCAGGAAGTTTTTGCTGATCGAGGACTTTTAGTGCACCGCTGTTATATTGCACAGCTAAACTAGAGAGATCTGTTGCTTCAAGAGAAGGTAGTCCGATTGTCAAAATCAAGATTGCGCTAACCAAAGGTAAATACATAGAAGTCTCCTTTTAAAAAGGAGTCATTCTAGAAATTTTGAGGGGTTGAAGTCAATCGCACATTGACAAGGTATCTTTTATAACCAGGTATTAAATATTTGATTAATCTATATCTTCCTTATTTATATACATTTATGAATATTCTACATGCAGCTATGTCCAATATAAATGGACATATATACACTGTCCTAAGTAAAATAAAGGTATTCGATGAGGGAGAAAATCAGGTGTCATTTCAAGATTTACGACGAGCTGTAGAAGGTGAGATTTTTGACTACCAAATGCTCATGCATCATCTTAGAGAATACAAAAAAGCACGGGACAAAGTCACTCTGTTACTGAAGAACAATTCGATCATTAGAATAAAAAAAGGTCTCTATATTTTTGGTCCCGATTTTCGCAGAAAGCCGGTTCCACAAGAAGTCTTAGCAAACATCATTTACAGTCCTTCGTATATTTCACTTGAATATGCCCTCTCCAAATATGGCCTCATTCCCGAACGGGCCTATGTTGTTACAAGCATCTGCTTAAGTCGTTCAAAGACCATTAAAACCCCTCTAGGGGTCTATACTTACAGAACAAGAACCGTTGATGTCTATCCAATAGGAATCAAACAGGTGGAAAACCCGGAAGGGAATTATCTGATCGCAGAACCGGAGAAAGCTTTAGTCGATTTAGTATCTCAGCAAAAAGATATTAAGGATGTTCCTGAGATGAAGCTGTACCTCTATGAAAATATGCGAATGGAGCAATCTAACTTAAGAAAACTCAAAAAAAAGTTGTTAGGCGATATTCTGCACTTGTACAATATGCCAATGACCTTAATCCAGGCAATTTATGATTAATCAAGTCATTATCAATTGGCTAAAAAAATATGCATGTAAATCCAGAAGGGATTTTGAAAATGCGCTTCAAGAAATTATCCAAGAACTCGCTTTAGAAGGACTGGCTAGAGCTAAGTTTTTCGAAAAAGCCGCTTTTTATGGCGGAACCTGTTTAAGAATCCTCTACCATCTGGATCGATTTAGTGAAGATCTTGATTTTTCGCTTCTTACTCCAGATGACGACTTTGATTTGGATCCCTACTTAAAATCAATTGAACGCCATATTCAAAGCTATGGATTCAATATTTCGATCCAAAAAAAGGATAAAACGAATTCCACAGCTGTTTTATCAGCTTTTTTAAAAGCAAATACGTTGGAAAATTTTATTAAAATCGGACTCTCAGACCAAGAACGCAAGCGAATTCATGTCGAAGAAAATATTAAAATAAAAGTAGAGATCGATATCGATCCACCTCCAGGATTCAACACTGAAATGGTCGAAATGCACATCCCTGGTATTTATTATGTCAGAAGTTATGCACTGCCGGATCTTTTTGCAGGTAAAATGAGTGCAGTTTTAGCGAGGTCCTGGAAAGGCAGGACAAAAGGAAGAGACTGGTACGATTTAGTATGGTATGTCGCAAAAAAAACACCTCTTCATCTTTCACATTTAGAACAGCGCTTAAAACAAACCTCTTTTATTGAAAAAAGCGTCTCATTGACCCCTGAAATTTTTGCAAAACTCTATATGGAAAGAATTGAGAAACTCGATGTCCCATCAGCAAAATCAGATGTGCTGCCTTTCATCAAAAATCCTGAAATCCTAGATTTTTGGTCTAAACCGTATTTTGTGGAATTGCTTTCAAAAATAACATTTTGCTGAAGGTTTTTTACTCCCAGGTCTTTTTGATCCGGGCGCCTAAGTTGCGTGCTGCGATGGCAATATGAAACGGCACTGTCAGGATAAATAGGAAAGTCGAGAGGATATACTTGCCAATCGTCAACAGATGGCGGTTCGTATTGCGGTTTTCATGACGGGGATTGATCTCGATGACGAGAGTCGGATTACATCCGACTGGCCGAGCGTGAGCGAGAAGAAAATTCCGTTTAGCCTCTGTAACAACTCCATAGCAAGTGAAGTTGATGCCTGTGGGATGGTATCCGACAGAGGGAACATAATCATCGATGTTGTAGTAAGAAAATCCATGGATCTTTTTCATCTCCATGGGATTCATTAAGAGTCCCGGAGGGACATACGCATAGACCATGACGCGATCTTCATAGGTCTTGCCGAGATAATAAGCGAGGGCTCCCCCTAAACTCAGGCCGTAGCATTTCACTTTGGGTTTGGGTCCCATCCATGCATCGATGCTGTCTTTGCCTTCGAGAAAGATTGTTTCCCCAACAGAGCGGAATGGATGGAGATCGCTTTTAACCGCTTCCCAAAAGCCTTTCGCAGCGGGGTATGGAGTTCCGCAAAAGAGAATAAGCGGAAGGGCTTTTTCATTATCTAAAGGAGTCAACCCATAGGCTAAGACCTTGTTTTCGACGAGCTGGATTGATTCAGTCCGATACTTGACTAAGTGCCAGGTGCCATCGATCTGCTGGAGCAGATCGACATCGGAACCGGGATCGGGATCAAAAAGTGGATAAAGAGCGATGAGATTGCCGATGAGCATTTCTGTGACGAGAGGATCGTGCTGGGTCCAGATCGATTGGTGGTAAAAATCTTTAAAGATCTGTTCGAAGCGGTTTCTAAATTGAGTGATGATCGTATCGTCGTACTTCCAGAAAAGGGCAAGTTTTTCTTGCATGGAGAAATCGACTTCTTTCAGACTGGTCTGATCGTCAAAAAACAGACGGAAGATTGCTTCGAGATGGAGATCGTTGCCCGTTTCTTTCCAGAGCTGAAATCCGTTCATCTCGATGCCTTTAATCAGATTTCTGAAAGACTCTTCCAAAGCAATCTGCTGCTCGGGATTGAGATTGAAAAGATGGTTGCCCCATTTTCTGATTCCGGCATTTTGACAGGCGTAATTGCGGAGTCTATTCCACTTGGTAGCAATGAACTCTTTCTGATCAGGAGGAAGATTGAGCGTTGCAATCTCGAAATATTTCTGGCTAAGCGTTTCTAAAGGAGTGTCGGTACTTGTCATAGGTTTTCCTCTTATACCATAAGCGGACGCATTAGGAAATAGTGAAATTCAAAAAAATTATAGGTAAAAATGGAAACTCGAAGTAAGATAATTCTTTAAAAAAAGGAGTTTTTGATGACACAAGCTCTTCCATCGTCTTATATGGTCCCTGTATTACAAATTGTCGCAGGCGTTGCAGTTTTACAAATTTTTACTGGAAACACAGCTCCACTCTATAATTTTATAAATGAAAAAGTCCCTGCACTGACGGATGAATTGTTCATAGCAGGTAAAAATATACTCCATGATTCCCCTGTCATTGCGATCACTGCCGGGGCGGCATATCTCGGTCAACTGTGTGATCAAAAATATGTTGTCACGCGCTACCCTGCTTGGTCCATGGATCCGCTAGGAGAAAGCCCTCTCAAAGTCGCCTTATATGTTGCAGGGATTTTAGCCTTAAGATCAGCCCTTTCGACCTATCTTCAAAGGGTTATGAATGGTAGAGATAGGGACGCAAGAGATGATGACAAAACTGTCAGAGATGTCCGTGCCGCTTTGGTTCGTAATATCGTCCCGATTGCGATCGGATGCGCTGCTGCTTATCATACTGGAGTTCCGGTAAAACTCGCGCAAACAGCTTTCTTTACTGCAGCATTGATCCCTGTTGTTAAACTGGTTGGAAATGTTTTTGAGTACTTGACCAGTGTGGAAATCATCAATGCTGCTTTCAAAAATGTGCTTGGATGGATGAAGTAAAAAAAGGAGTTCTTTATGGCACAGCCAGTGAATTTTAGCATTCATATCTCTCCGCTACATCTTATCGCAGCGGTGTTTATCTCTCAGATCCTTTTTAAGGATAAATTTATGGACGTGGTCGGAAGACGTCTCAATGACGTCATCGATACGGCCTATGCAGCTGGCAAAAACGTGATCTTGGAATCTCCTGTGACTATTTTAGCTGCTGGTTTGACTTTTGGAGTCCATCAGTTGACCCCGCATTTTCCTGCTTTAGCATTATCTTCAGAAGGCTCGATGAAAGCTGCAGCGTTTGTCGGAGGCGTCTTTGCTTTAAAGTCAGCGCTGGCTCCGCTGTTAGAAAGAGTCACTGAGACCAAAGGTGAAGTCACACATGCGACCATGATCCGGAATTCAGTTGTTATCCATTTTTTCCCATTAGCATTAGGAGCTGCTTACGCTTATTACGCTGAGATTCCAGTGAAGCTCGCACAAAGCGCGCTCTATACTGCAGCTCTTATTCCTGTGATTAAACTCGTGGGAAAAGGGATTGACTCATTCTGTGAGATGGAAGGGGTTAAAGAGAGAATTCAGGACTGGTACGCATGGATGAGCTTAGAGAAACCCAAATAACCGTTTGAGGATTTCTTTTAATCGTTCTTAGACCAATCACGCCGTCAAAAGCTTCGTGTTTGTCTTCTCCTTTGCAGCAGAGCTGTCCGGGCCTGTTGGCCCGGTAGAGATGTCCCCAAAACTGCCCTTCTCCGGATTTGACGGTGAAGGAGAGTTCAATTTGACGGTCTTTCGAAATAATCTGGATCGTATCCCCTAACTGAAACGATGTCGCCTTCTGATGGTTGATCGTCACGGTGGTATTGGGATGCAGATTATAAAAACAGGCGACCTCCATCTCTTCTTGGACTTCTTTTTCTTGCAAGACCACTTCAAAACCGTCTTCAACTTCAGTGAGAGTTCCTTGAGTATTTAGGAGAAGTGAATGGGTCGGAGAGCCGCTTCCCCAAAATTGCCGTTGGAGCGATTGATCAGGTATTGAAGTCAGTGCGATTTCAGCCGGATAGATCAGGCTGGCGCGGAGGTGAACAGGATGGTCTTGTAACGCCCGTGTCGAATATTTGCATCCCCATTCGCCTAAGAAAAGATCGTAGAGGGTTAGAGCCGGCTCTCCCCTTTCTTGACGTTGGGGGCCGATGAAGGAAAGACAAGAGCTATCCCACTGTTGTAAGGCAACGGTTTTATCTTGGCCGGTGATTTGAGACTGAATTAAAAATTCAGCCCACTCTTCGGGAGATTCCGGAGAAGCGACGTCTTCTGGAGCGCCTTGGACAGCTTGAAGCTGTTCACGGAGCTTTTCTCCTAAAATGGAATGAAAGTCCCGGAGGATAAAAAAGATGACGGGGTAGAGTTTGGATTTAAGGCCGGCGTAGCGGCAGAGAGGATATTCGTGGAGATAGACAGGGAATTCGGAATCGACTTGAAACGCAAGCAACTTCTCGAGGAGGGCTTTTGCCTCTAAGACGTTTTCAGCCGTCCTGCTGCGTAGAAGCGCCAAGGCAAAACAGAAATTCTCATAGGTCGGAATCGTCTCGCTGCTTTTTTCAGGGTGTTCCGAGCAATAATGGACAAAGCGGGTCATCTCGCTTTGTCGTTTCCTTCCGGCTTTGAGGGCTAGTTCAACGGCTTTCATGGGGCCAGTATAGCAGCTTCTTGCAAAAAAACGGTATACAACTCATTATGGACACATGATACAACTCATTAATTTTTTACTTTTAGGGGCTGGAATGGCTCCGATCGATTCGAATGCTGCCCCAGACACTATTCCAGAAGTGCCTTCGGCACCGCCTGGCGTCTCCCCGATTGACATGGTCCCCGGCTATGAGGGAGCCTTTTTAAAAATGTTCTTGGCACTTATTGGCCTAATTGTGGCGATTTTCTTCACGGTTTGGCTTTTGAAGAAACTGAGCCAAGGCCGCTGGGCTGGAGGCAATAGCAACCGGTCGATCAAGATCCTCGAAAAAAGGCCTTTAAGTCCCAAAACGATGCTTTATATCATCGATGTCGATGGACAGCAGTCAGTAATTGCTGAGTCGCAGTTGGAAATCAAGCATTTGATGAACTTAGAAGAATTTAAGGATGCTGAATCGAAGTGACCGCTTTTAGCGGATCACTAAGTGGGCAATCACATGCGCTGCATGGATAGCAAAGATGGCATAAGCGCAGACCATCCAGAGAATATCTTCTTCGACCATCCCCAATGACAGCAAAATCGCACCCAATCCAGGGACGATGCTTGTCCCGATCGGAAAAAGCAAAAAACAACCGCCAAGCGCCATCATGCAACCGTTGAAAGAAAGTAGCATTGGATGGTGCTGATAGACTGTTCCTCGCGGATGGGCGATCTTCTCAAGTTTCTTCAGAAATGGAATCGTATACGAAAGCAGGCGAGCAACATCATCGCCCTTGACGTGTTTTTTTCTGAGTTTTCTAGGAATCCAGAGGAGTTTATGCTGCGCTGTTCGGATCCCTTGCCAAATGATTAGCAGACTGACAACGATCCAAAATCCGGGAATCTGGAAACACAGAATAAATGGCAGATAAAGAATCCACGCAATGAATGTCTGCACAGCCATATCCATGAGATCCACGATCTCTTGGATCGTCATTTTTTTGCGGCCGTGGCATTCATGTACCAGGTTGTCGATCTTCTGTGATAACTTCCGTGCCATAATTGGACTATGGCACAAAACTTATTTAGAATCCTGATTTTAAGAGAAAACTAGCTTTCTCTCGGCACCGCGTGGAGCCTTTTGCAAATAATTGGACATAATAAAAACGACACAATAGTATGGGAAATTATAAAAAAAAAATTAGGGAGTAGATATGTTACGTAACTACGCCATGAGTAGTTTTCCCAATGGCTGGTATGCCGTATGTTCGGTAGAGGACCTACAAAAACAAAAAGTATTGCCCATCAAATCCCTTGGAAGGGATATGGTCGCTTTCAAAACGGAATCGGGCGCAATTAGTGTGCTTGATGCTTTTTGTCCCCATCAAGGCGCCCATCTTGGACATGGTGGGATAGTTAAGGGGGAAACGATCGTCTGTCCCTTCCATAAATGGGGCTTCGATGGATCAGGCAAATGCCAACATATCCCCTATTCAAAGTGTGCGCTGCCCAGGGGGAAAAAAGCCCAGCTACATGCCTATCCGACCGTTGAACGCCTGGGAATGGTAGTGGTCTATTATAGCGAGGATTATTCTGCTCCGACATGGGAAGTTCCTCAATTCTCGGACGACATGCAGGGGAATTGGACGAAGATCAAATATTCCGAGATAATCATCAAGACCCATGTTCAGGAATTCCCAGAAAATGGGATTGATACACCGCATTTTCAGCCCGTGCATGGGTCTGAAGAAAACAGCATCGAACTCGATGAAAATCAGCCGTTCGGACCACAATTGCTATTTACTCTTAAGTTGGTCTATCCGGGAGATGGAATGGGGCAATTTGGGAAAAGAGTCCCTGTCTGTATTCAGTGGAGATATAATGGCCTGACCATTCTCGACAATTATGTCACTCTACGAGACTATCCTATGGAGCTCCGCCAATATTTCTTCTTTACTCCGCTTGACGAAGAAAGAGTACGCCTTCAAATCGGCTTATGCATCAATAAAGACAAGATAAAACTTCCAAATTTCCTCCGTTATTTTGTACTTAAACTTATTGCGAAGCAAAATACAAAGATCCTATTGAAAAATTTTGAAGAAGACCGGGCGATTTGGGAAAATAAAATCTACCGCGCACCTCCCATTCTATGCTCAGAAGATGGTCCAATCACACATTTTAGAAGATGGGCAAAACAATTTTACTCTCAGAAAAAAGCACCTACTGAAGAAACTAAAGAGTCCCATGCAAAAAGCGTTTGCGAGACAGTAGCTACTTAAAGGAAAGACACGCTTTACAGGTTCTTTCGATGTGCTCATCGGTATGCGCGCTTGAGACAAAGTTCGCTTCATACGGCGAAGGAGCAATGTAAATCCCCTGCTGAAACAGATACTTGAAGAATTTGCAATAGAGCTGCTGATCGAGCGTCATCTTATGACAGACTTCAGTCGCTCCAAAAAACGGCGTGAACATCGAGCCTAGGTGGTTGACGCATCCGGTGATCTTCTGATCGTGCATCATCTGACGGAGGGCCTCAACAAGAGTCGTCGTTTTTTTCTCCAGCTTGTCATAGAAACCGGGCTTCTCAAGCTCTTCAAGACCGGCAATGCCCGCGCGCATGACAACGGGATGGCCCGACAGCGTCCCGGCTTGATACACCTCACCCAGTGGAGCTAAATGGTTCATGATGGCGGCTTTTCCGCCAAAGGCTGCAGCTGGAAAGCCTGCGCCGATGATTTTTCCAAGACACGTCAGATCAGGAGTAATGCCGTAGAGGCCTTGAGCTCCTTGCAATCCGACACGGAAGCCGCTGATCACTTCATCAAAGATTAAGACGATTCCTTTTTTTTCGGTCTCTTCGCGGAGCATCTGAAGAAAATCAGGATCAGATGGAACAAGTCCCATATTGCCTGCAACCGGTTCAATGATCACGCCGGCGATATCGTCGTGGCTTCGAATGTAGTCTCTGACGGTTTTGAGATCGTTGAACGGAAGACAGACGGTGTGACGGACAAAATCAGCAGGAACTCCTTTAGAGGAAGCTTCGGGATTGATTTGAACAACAGCTGAACCCGCTTTGATGAGGAGTCCGTCCGAATGGCCATGGTAGTGGCCTTCGAATTTGATAATCTTATCTTTGCCGGTGTAGCCGCGGGCAACGCGGATGGCGCTCATCGTCGCCTCGGTGCCAGAAGAAACAAAACGAACTTTTTCAAGGGAAGGGAGATGGCGGCGGATTTTTTGAGCTATCAGAAGTTCAACAGGAGTGGCCATGCCAAAGCCTGCGCCCATTTGCATCTGGTCGGTTGCCGCTTGGACAACAGCGGGATGGCAGTGGCCTAAAATGAGAGCTCCCCAGCTGCAGCAATAATCGATGTAACAGTGTCCATCGGCATCCCAGACGAGAGCTCCCTGGCCGCGTGCGGCAATCAGCGGGGTCATATCGAGGCCCGGGAAAGCACGGGTCGGAGAATTCACTCCTCCGGGGATTACATCACAAGATTCTTGAAAAATCTCACGGCACTTTATTCGGTTTGGCATAACAAAATACTATAAGAAACTTTGTCAAACTTTGCAAACAGAGTCTGATTCTGGCAAACTAGTCGGATGTTAAAGAGGATCATTTTATTTATTTTGCCGACGTTAATGGCCAGCTGCTTGGAATACGCTGTCCATTTCATCGGCCTCAATGATCCCGAAGCACTAAAAACGGTGAAATCAGCTTCCTTTTTAACAACGCTGAAAAATAAAGAGCCGACTTCTCTCAATGCTCTCCGTTTTAGAGCAGAGTCAGACATCCCAGCGATGATCCAAGCCCTCCATTCTCATGGCTATTACGAGGCAACCGTGCAGATCCGGATCCAAGAAGAAGAGGATGAGGTCCAGATCTTTGTCATGATCCTGCCGGGGCCGGCTTACCTGCTCAGTGAGTTCAAAGTCGAAGCTTTTTCCGAAGGAAAACCGTTCGATTGCCCCAATCTAGAACCTTCGAACTTGGGCATTGAACTCGGCAAACCTGCAGTTACGATCCAGATTTTAGAAGCGGAAGAAAAAGCCCTCCAGCTTTTGGGAGAATGCGGCCATCCGCTGGCGCGGATCGAAAGCCAAGAGATGGAGGCCGACTACAAGACGAAAACATTTGCGGCTCAAATTAAAATTGAAGCCGGTCTTCCGTTGAAGTTCGGACCGACGGCCATCGTTGGATCCGAGCATGTCAAACGGAAGCTCTTTGAAAATAAAATCGCTTGGAAAACCGGGGAAACGTACGACACGCGCCTGATCGATAAGACGCAGCAAAAACTGCTTGATACGGGACTGTTCAATTCGATCATTGTCGCGCATGATTTAGCGCCCAATCCCGAGCATGAACTCGGGATGAAAATCGAGGCAACGGAAACCAAACACCATAGCGTCAATGTCGGTGCCAGCTATGAGACCTTCTTCGGGCCCGGTTTGACCTTCGGATGGGAAAATCGGAATATCTCAGGTCTCGGCAGAAAATTAACGCTGCAAGGCGACGTCACCTCTCGAACACATACAGGAACAGGAACGTTCTTTGTTCCAGATTTTTATAGAGTTGATCAAGATTATGTTTTGCAGGCCCAGTCTGCGCAAGAATCGATCCTCGCCTACCACCAACAGTCATATAGCATTACGAACAGAATTGAACGAAAGATCGGGGTCAAGTACCGCGTCTCCATCGGACTCAAGGGAGAACGACTTTTTGTCACCGATGCAGTTTACAACCGGCCGTTTACACTGATAGAAGTCCCGCTCTATTTTCGATGGAGCTCGGCCAACCATCTCTTAAATGCAACCCGTGGGCAAACATTGGTCTTCAAGACAATCCCTTCGTTCAATGTATCGCACGGCAACCCGTTTTATCTCTTTAACAACGTCACATATATGTGCTACTTTCCCGTGGTAGGAGGAAAACCCGGCAAAGAAATTTTAGTCCTTGCGCAGCAACTCATGGTCGATTCGATTATCAGCACCAATTTAGATGCCGTTCCTGTGCCAAAACGCGTGCTGGGTGGATCCGATCAAGATCTCAGAGGCTACAAATACCATTCGGTCAGCCCGCTCCACCACCACCATAAACCGATCGGCGGACGGTCCGGAATCTTTTATACCTTTGAGACACGGTTTAGAGTGAGCAGCACGATTGGTCTGGTCCCTTTTTTTGATTTGGGAAGCGTCTATTTAACTTCCTTTCCCAAACTCGATGAAAAATGGTATAAATCGGTGGGTATTGGATTTCGATATTTTACTTTTTTGGGACCGCTTAGACTTGATGTGGCGTTTCCACTCGATCGACGTAAACACATCGATCCAAAATATAGAATCTTATTCAGCATAGGTCAAACGTTCTGATGAAATGGTTTAAGTGGATTGTAAGCACTGTCGCTGTTGTCTTGGCTTTAGGGCTTGGGTTAATTCTCTTTGTCCAGAGCCAGTGGGCGAAAGACAAGATCGGTACCGTCTTAGAAGAGATCGCGTTGCAGCAAGGGTTAAAGCTCAAAATCGAGAAGATTGAAGGCGAGCTTCCACTTAAGTGGACGCTTTCGAATGTCCATATCCAGCTTAACGAAACCGATACTCTTGATGTCGAACGGATCCGTCTTAGGCTTTCCATCATGCCGCTTCTTAGGAAACATTTCAGAATCAGCTATCTGAGTGCTGATAACGCGATCTATCAGTTTGTGCAAAGTGACAGCTCTTCTCCTGCATTACCCCCTCTGCCGGTCGGTTTTTCAATCCGGATGCTGAAATTAAACCAATTTGAGGCGATTAATCGAACAACGCATGAAAAAGCAACATACACCCTCACTGGCAGCTGCAACTTCAAAAAAAGAGCCTTTGATCTGTTTGCTAAAATCCACTCGGATGATCTTGATTTTACCGGCTTTATTCAGGGAAATAAAAGAACCGAGAACATTGCAGCGGATTTAGATCTTCAAGTACGGTCAGAAAAAGCGTTTGCGCCTTTTGCACAAATCCCTTTTGAAACGGCTTTCCATTTAGAGACCAAGTCCGCAGGATCTTGGAAAGCCTGGAATACACTTCTAACCGCTCCTCAAAGTCCTCTGACTCCCTATCCGATTGACGGAGAACTTAAACTTTCGATGGATCACTTTGCAGCTCCAGAACTTCATCATCTTGATGAACATCTCCACCTCTCTGCGAAGTTCTCGCTTTTTTCCGACCGGTCAATAGAGCTTTCATCGGTAAATTTACACAGCGATTTGATCAAACTCCAAGGAAAAGGAGCGTTTGATGCCCACTTTATCCCTAAAACGCTTGAATGCAATTTCACCATGTCTAATCTCACCGCTTATATCAGCGGGACGATCCAAGGAGCTGTGCAACTCAAAGGGGATAATTGCCGCCTTGTTTTTAAAAGCGACACGTTCAATCTCCGAAAAGCCTCTTTTGATGACGGCTATTTAAATCTGCAGGCCCACAGGACTCCCGAAGGATGGAAAGGTACGTTCGACACAGCCGCGTCACATCCGACATTGGGATTCCAAGGCACTAGCCATTTCACCTATTCGAGAGAGCGGCTGGCTCTCCAAAATTTATCTCTGCAAGCTCAAGAAAGTTCCGTCACGGGAGATTTTGCAATTGATCTCTTGACCAAGACCAACCTCTCTGGAGGCATTGCGTTTCAATTTAACGATTTGAAGCCTTACTCTGAACTCTCTCCCCTGCCGCTTGCTGGACAAATCGCCGGGCAGATCGATTTCAAGGGCAACGATTTGAACTCGCATGCGATTGCGAAATCGTGCAAAGCCGGACCGTTTATCTCTGATCAAGTCGTCATCGATATTTTTGCGACAGATCTTTTTCAAGAAATTAAGGGAAAGTTTGATGTCGAGATTGAGAAATCGTATTTTGCCGAGATTTTTTTCACCTCTGGAAAATTCTCCATGTTCTGGAACTCCCGCGATTGGACTTATGCTCTCAAGACACAAGGCGAATGGAAAAATCCGTTCGATGTCGCCTCTGAAGGACATTTTTCCTACAGCCCCGATATTTTCGATTTCCACTGCGACAGTTTCTCCGGCAATCTCCTGCAAAAGAATCTAACACTCCAACAGCCTTTTGCTTTCAACTTATCCAAAGACGGAGCGACTCTTTCTGATTTCCGTTTGAATGTGAACGACGGATATATCCATTCCTCTTTTGCAATCACACCCGCAACCTCAAAAATCGATATGCAGGCTCAGCATTTCCCTCTCGACTTCCTCACTTTACTGTCCCCCCGCCTCTCTTTACAGGGACTCTCATCGATCGATGTCGCCCTCGAAGGCACCAACACCGACCTCGTCGGCCATCTGAATCTCCTTTTAGAACACGCCGATATTTTCCCCGCTGGAACCACGATTCCCATTCAGACAAAAGCCAACTTCCAAGCCAATCTCAATCACGATAAGATGCAGCTCCATTCTCATATCGTTGCAACAGGAGAACAGTTTGTCGAACTCACCGCGACGATTCCTCTCTCGTATCAAGTCTATCCTTTCAAACTCGATCTCGAGAAAGACAAGAACTGGGCTGCCCAGTGCACCATGGAAGGCCACATCGAACAGCTCTTTGACTTTATCAATATCGGCACGCAGCGGTTCGGAGGATTCCTCTCGGCTAAGCTCGTCAGCAGCGGAACTTGGGATAAGCCTCTCCTCTATGGACCTATTTCTATCCAAAACGGGTTCTATCAAAACTATTTCATCGGCATCTCGCTCAAAAATACTGATCTGCAGGCAACCGCTAATGGCAGCATCATTGATGTCCACCACATCGATTTGACCGATGAAGTGCAAGGAACAGCCTCTGCAAAAGGCGTCATCCGACTCGAGCCGACGCTTCCTTTCTCTGTCCAGGGACATATCGCCAATTTCCGCTTGGTTCACTTTGATTGGCTGGCTGCCTCTTGCAGCGGACCTTTTAAACTCACCGGAAATCTCAATGAAGCCCTCGCTCAAGGAACGCTCACCATCGATGAAGCCGAAATACAAATCCCAGATCAGCTTCCGAGCGATCTGCCGACACTTCCCGTCACCTTCATTAACCAGCCTGAATCGTACGTCCCGCAGGTCCAGCCCAGCACGCCTTATCCCTTCCGTTATGATCTGCAGATCCAAGGAGAAAAAAATATCCATCTGACCGGCCATGGCATCGATGCTGAGCTGATCGGCGATCTCCACCTGACAGGTGAAAACCTGGATGTCACCACCGTCGGCAGTTTAAACACCAATAAAGGAAAATTTTCATTTGCAGGTAAAGATTTTAAGATCACTCAAGGAGAAGTCTCCTTTACAGAAGGAGATAGCTTCATCAACTTCACTAGCAACTTAGATCTCAGTGATATCAACGTCACCGTGACCTTCCGGGGTTCTTTCAAGTCACCCCAGCTGAACTTCCAATCGAACCCGCCCTTACCAACGAGCTCGATCCTCGCTCGCATACTCTTCAATAAAGACGTCTCTGAACTTAACGCCTCCCAAGCCGGCCAGCTCGCCTATACAATTATTAGCCTCTCCGGGGGGTCTGGACCTAATCTTTTAGAGACTATCCATAAAAATCTTGGAATTGACAGACTGGGCATTACTTCCAATGAAGACACCGGAAAAGTCTCCGTCCAGATCGGTAAATATCTCACCGAAGGCGTCATGATTACGCTTTCTCAAAGCACTGAACAGAGCCATGTTATCGTCGAAGTCGAGCTCAAGGGAGGTTTTGTCCTCCAAGCTGAGACGCATTTTAATGACCAAGGTAAGTATATTTTTAAATGGAATAAAAATTATTAATTCCAAAAACTCCTTCTTAATGTTATGCTTATGACATTAAAAAATTAGGAGATCCCACTTATGGCAACCCAACAGTCCTTCCACCACTACCATCCCAGCCTTCTTTCGAGCCTATTGAGCAACCGTTAGTTGATCAGCTTCCACCGGATTTGAAAGCTCTTTCTGAGAAGCATTACGGCGACTGCAATGTACGATCTTACTTCGTCAAAATCGGCATGGCTCAAGAGCAAATACGCGATGGTAAGCTCAGTGATAAAATCCACGAACTCCGAGCAGAAAGAGCGAATCTTGCTGACATTACCACTTTTCTAGATATCATTAATGCCAACCTCAAAACAAGTCCAAATGCAAAAGAGGTCTATCTTACAGGCAATAATGAACTCACCGATAGAATCTATAAATTCTTTCCGGATGAGCGTCTCAAAAAAGATAAATTGACCCGCACAGAGGCAGAACTTCTTTGCCATGCGATGACCCGCAAAAGCGATCAAGACATTACTCCAAATATTCAAGAGTTGACCACCGATATGACACATATTATCGAAGACCTCGATAAAATCCTTCCTATCTTGAAGGAGCTCATGAAAGCTTATGATGATCTGATTAACCGCATCAACAATAAGCCGAAATAATGGTCGAAGCAATTACCAGCGAATTAGATTCTCAACCGGCCAGCGCTCCGGCTCGTATCCCGATGGGCACCATCTTGGGTGAACTCGCCGATGCGATGGATTCTACGAAAAAATCCCTCGATCGTTATAAACAAGTCACCGTTTTGCAGCCTTTGAGAGATCTCAAAGAAAACGAACTGCCCAAATGGACTCAAGATGAACTAGATAGTCTTAAACGCGTTGCCGAAGCTAAGGAAAAAGAACGGCTTTGGTCCTATGGACATTTGGTATCTTCTATCGGTTATGCGAGTCTTTCCGTTGTGTTTGGACTATACCTTTTATCGACTGGTGAGGAACGGGGGGAACGGTTCGTTTATATCGGCACGGCTCTATTAGTGAATACTCTGATGGATTATTTTGGTGGATGGACTGCGGTTTCCAAGCTTGTTTCGTTCGGTCATGAATCGGTCGAACAAAATCTAAGGATCACTCTTCCGATTATTTCTACTTTGACAACCTTTTTCTTTGTTCCTCATAACCTGACTGGCCTGTCTATTGATCATAAAACACTTTTTGAGAATATAGATAAGTTGATGTCTGGGATAAATATGGTAGTCCAAGTCGCAAGTGCTTATACTAAATTTGTAAAAGGACAGGCAGAAAGGCATTTGATGGATATTCAGGGTAAAATCAGCCTCACTCTCATGAAAATTGAGCCACTTACTATTCGCAATGAAAACCTAACCAATTCAGCTAAACAAGTCAATGACGCCATGAAAGGCGGCATTAAAAAAATAATTAAAGGAACATCTGCTATCCCCATGGAAGCAGTATAGGAGGAATTTTATGGTACTCGGAGAAGTTAAATTATCGCAGAGCTTACCTGTAAGTAAAGCACAACCCATTTCAGCCAAACGTGAGTTTGAATCACTCATTTTACAGATATGTCGCATTGCAGCAAATGCTAGATCATCAGCTGCTGCATATATGGAAACTTTAATGAGCAAAAGCGAAGAAAATACCCGAAACCAAACAAGAGATCATAAGTTAGGAAATTATGTGGAAATCATTTGTGGACCAGCTCTCCTGGCTATAGCAGGAGGTTTAGTAGGACACAATGCTTATATAAGTCATAACAGACCAGGTTTTACTGAAATTTGTAAAAACGCACCTGCAATTTTGCAAACAGGTTCTTCTATATTACAAATCGGTTCAAAAGTGGGTGAGATTGGTAAGAATTTTTTAACTACTGACCAATATTCACATCAAATGGAGAAGGAAAAAATCCAGCAGGCTAATACTCAATGGCAAACATGGGCAAATGGCCTTCAAGACATTGTTAGAAATTTAGAAGCGGCAAAACAACGTCTTCAGCAAATGGAAGATGCAAATAACCGATAATTTTTGATTAAAACTATCTAAAACTAAATACTACAATTTTTTATGAGTTTTAAAACTTAGAAACAGAGAACCCCATGAGCATAATTGATTCACATTCAGTAACTTCAATTTATTCGCGATTCATAAGTTATATGGTTCAGCCTAATCCTATGTCAAAGACGCAAACACTTCTAGTTTTTGGAGTATCTGCAGCAGTTGCGATCTTCTTTGGATATCGAAGTGCGCACTACGCAGATAAAAACAACAATCAGCCAAAGTTAACAGATAAACAGATCTCTGTTGAAAAAGGTGATCTTCAATAAAAATTAGTCTACTTTATTCAAGATTTATTCTTATTGAATCTGCACCTAAAAAAATCAGATGTTTTTTAGTTTTGCCCCTGTAATATCCCGGATGTATTCTATAAGTCCGTTTCCAGATGGATCAATAAATTTTCTCCATTGTTCCTTATGTATTTGAACGCGTATGGAGAATAAGGATTTGATGAGATTTTTTTCTTCTTCAGATTTTTTAGAAATGTCGGCTATGATTTCTCTTAAAATTTCTTCAATTTTTTTGTCTTCACCTGTATTAACGTGTTCTTTATACATAATCTCGATCAGCAAAGCATAACGATCAAAATTAGAATTAGCAATTAATTCTTCAAAAAAACCACAAACATTTAGTGACCAATCAATAAGGATTTTATCCTTCATTCTTTTTGCCATCGAGTGCAATAAGTTTTTCCAGGGAGCAGAAGTGATAGAGTTAGTGGTCATTAATTTTATTGCTTCTTGAGCAAGCATGCGGTCTTTTGCGTTGATTTGGCTATTTAACTTGATATTACTGCCTATTAATTTTCTACTTCCCAGTACTTCAGATTTTTCATTGTGGAGTGCTCCCCGTTTAAACAGGACCACCTAGTTTGCTCTTAAGACATAGGAGTAAGACTAGTCGTATGACTATCACTAAAGAACAAGTTCACGTAATAACCTCAGTGGAAAGACGCCGTAGATGGTCTCTTGAAGAAAAGCAATCTATCATCCAGGAAACCTACCTTCCTGGAATGTCCCTTTCCCTTGTAGCTAGGAAATATGGTATATATCCTAGTCAACTCTTTGCATGGAGAAGGCAAATGGAAGAAGGCGGACTACAAGGCATCCAATCTGAAGGGGGTGTTGTACCTAAGAGTCAAGTTAAGGAACTTGAAAGAAGAATCCGAGAACTTGAAAGAATATTAGGTAGAAAGACCTTAGAAAATGAGATCTTACGTGAAGCCGTCAAGATCGGGCGTGAAAAAAAACTCATCTCGCGGCAGCCCTTGCCCGAAGTGGAAGGTTTAGACTAAGAATGATAGCCGAGGCTTTACAAGTGTCTAGATCCAACTTAAGTTTAAAAAACCCTCAAAAGAGGAAACACTCTTTTAGAAAAGGAGATCAAGAGCTCTTAAATCAAATCAAGGAGGTCGCTCATAAGCGACCGACCTATGGTTACAGAAGAATCACTGTCTTGCTGAATGAAAAACTAAGAAAGATAGGATGCTCTTCTGTGAATAGAAAAAGAGTTTACCGTTTAATGAAACGAAATAACCTCCTTCTTCAAAAGCCCTCCTTAAAGCCTGCAAGATCCCATACAGGCAAGGTCGAAACCTTGCACAGTAATACAAGATGGTGCTCAGATACCTTCTGTATCCAGTGCCTAAACGGGGAGCAGGTCCATGTCGCCTTCTCTATCGATACCTGTGATAGAGAAGTGATGAGGTATATTGCCTCAACAATCGGGATCAATGGACAGGCAATCCGGGACCTAATGGTGGAGACACTAGAATACAGGATAGGCCGCCTGCCAGCGGCCTATCCAATACAATGGCTCACTGATAATGGGAGCTGTTATACTGCCAAAGAGACAGTCCAATGCGGAAGAAGGCTAGGGCTGGACATTAGAACAACACCGGCGTATAGCCCTGAGAGCAATGGGATAGCCGAGGCTTTTGTTAAAACCCTGAAAAGGGACTACGTGTGGCTGAGTGACATCAAAGATGCCAAGACTGTCATGGATCAGCTGCCGAACTGGATAGAGGATTACAACGAAAGAGCCCCTCATAAGGCTCTAAAGATGTGCTCCCCTAGAGCGTTTATAAAGAAACAAAAACTAGCAAGCTAGTGGTCCGATTTTATAGGGTGCACTCCACATTATAAACCCCTCGCTGGTAGCTGCTTTCATGAAGTTATGAAGATTCTCATAAAATTCCTTAACAAAAGAGTAAAAGAAACGTTCTAAATCTGCTCGACATGTATGAACGAATCTTCTTACTCTAGCAGAAGATTCCCTGCGTTTCTCAAGATATTTCAAATACGTTCGAATGCTTTCCGAATTTAAGTTAGTTAATCCTAATCTTTGAGCGGAGAGGATAATTTCAGTAGATCCCGGTTGCCCTTGGCGGCCAGCTCTACCTCGCGCTTGATCTCTAACTCGATCAGATTCAGGATCAAATGTCATAGCCACATGTAGCCCTCCGTTGGTCTGACTTACGGGAACTAGTTTAATATCAGTGGCTCTGCAAGCAGTATTTGTGGCCACTGTAATAGCTCCGGGTTCTCCAGCATTTTTAACGATTTCCTCTTCGTCTTTTTCCTGAATTTCATTCAGCGTTTCATGAGGTATACCAAGCGTTTTGAGAGCCCCACTAATGGTAAGAGAATCTTCAATAGTTTCGCATAGCACTAAAAAGGGACGACCTTTCCCCTGGTATAAATTAACTCTTTGGACGATAGCTTGAAGGACCTCTTCATCCGTGGGAAGAATAATAGGCTCTGGAGCATCATACCTTTGGATAGGCTGGTGCGTCGGAACATCAAAACTTTCTATTCTATAAATGTCTTTTAATTCTTCTCTTTCATCGAATGATCCCAAAGTTCCTGTTAACCCTAGGAGCATGTCATACATACCATAGAATACGCTATGAGACAATGAAAGAGGCATTACGCTTTCGCGATGAACTTCTATGCCATGTTTCACTTCAAGAAATTCATGAATTCCAGAACTCCAACGACTGCCATGCATGAGTCTACCAGTATTTTTTGCATCAACAATAACAATTTTTCTATGAGAGCCATTCTTTTCATCTTTTTGAGCCTGAACGACATAATCTTTGTTTTCTTTAGATTCATATATTGCGTGAAAGGCCGACTGCAACCACACAGCTAGCTTATCCGTGGGTAATTGAAGAGCAGCCTCGCAGAAAGTTCCATTTTGATATCTTTGTAGGTACATCTTCAGCTTATCGATAATAATAGGATCAGTGAGATCTTTTTTTTGAGAGAAAGAAATATTCTCCATAACAAATTGAAAGATCGGGACATAAACCCAATCGTAAGTATTTTCAGCGGGATAACTAAGTCGAGCGTGATTTAAGGCTGTATCGATCGTGAGATTATCTCCCTCATCGATAATTGCACAATCAAAACGTTTGCCATTAACCGATGGTAAAGTTCGAGTTGGGAACAAGGGGGTAAAATTCAGCATTTCATCCATGATCGCAAATTCATAATCAGTAGATGTTCCATAAAGTATATTCCCCACAAAGTGACATGGTTGTCGATCCTGCACACAAATATGTGAAGTATGAATATCAAAACGAGCAAAAAAGTGAAAAAACGCCTTTTGCTGAACCTTAGCTTCATTCTGTGAGTGTGAAATGATATGAAAAACTTTTCCCCGGATTGCCATGACGAATGCTAAAATGGCAACAATCATCGATTTCCCTTGTCCGGTTTTTATCTGAGCAAAACAATCCTTTCCGGATGAAAGTAAACCTAGAAGACCTAATATCTGAGTATTATAGGGATATAAATTAAATTCATGACGGAGAGCTAATCTGCCAATGGCAATCAGTTGTAAAACCTGATCCTGGCTTAAGGAGCCCTCCTTACATTTTTCTTGAAACACTTTTGCCAATCGGATCAATTCCTGCATTGAGAGAAAACGCCATTCATGGCAATAGCTTTGGATGGTTTGATATTGTTTTTCAACTCTATGAAGAGCCTCTTCAGGAAGAGGGAAAACCACGCTACTGTCCCGACGGAATCTAGAGATGATCTTTTGAATTTCATCTTCATCACGATTACTTTCAAAATCCTTATGGGGAATGCCTTTACTTAACTCTTGGATAAATTGGGTTAAAGATATCTCTCTAGCAAGCAATCTATCTAGATTTACTTGTACAGATGTGTCGGTATTCAGTTCCGGCAGTTGAAGATTAACTAACGATAATGCTTTATGGATATGGTCAATAGTGCGTTCATTATTCTCAGAGCATATAGAACAAAAAGACAAAAGCCTGTCTTCTCCTAACTTCTCGGAGAAGCCTAAACATTCATTAATAATCTCTCGAAAAGATTCGAAAGAACACAATTCCGAACCTTTCTCTCCTTCCTTGCTCGTAGATAATATCAATAGCTTCGCTATTGCATTTTTTAAGATAGGCTGTAAATCTTGGCATCCTAGTTCGTTTTCTAAATAATCAAATAATTTAGTATAAACTTCCAAGCAAAGCCTTTGTTGTCCAGGAATAGATACCAAATAGCGTAAAGCCAAGGACTTAAAATCACTTAAAAATAGCTTGGAATTCAGCACATCTTTGCGAGTTGGAATCGGAAGAACAAATAAACCTGGTGAGCAATTTGGCTTATCTTGGGCAGGGATACCATTAAATAAAGTAGGGTTAGTTGCTATGAAAGAGAGAACTTCTGCCCCTCCCTCATCATATGGAGGACAATCCGATAAATCAGTGGAACTGGATTTATTTAAAATCTCTTCGAAATAAAGTGTAATTTTTTCAACTATTTCATAAGAATTAAGTTTGTTTTTCTTTGTGGAAGCGCACTTTAGAAAAGCAGTTCCATGACCTTTTTGACAGATTGAGAGTATTCTATTAAAAAGACGGCCAACATCACCTTTATTTTCCATCAATAAAGTTAGAAAAAGTTCCTCAGCACTTGCTAGCTCTTTACTTTGACGATAAAAGGATAAGCAATCAAGAACCCGAGTAGATAAATCCCTTGCTCTCTCATTTTGTGTACTCGATAGATGATCAATATAATCACGCAATTTCCGTCCAATTTTCAACAAAATAGACTGATGGGTGGATGTTACAGTCGAATTTGAATTATAATGAACTGATATAGAAGGTGTTGACATTATAAATTAAACATTGCTTTTGATTGCTTTCTCTTCAGGAAACAAGAAAGAAACTAATTGGGATAGCTTCTGAGCATATTCTTCTTTTTGTATATCTGTTTCACCGTCTTCTTCCAGCTCTTTTAATTCACTTTCAAGCTTTTTTGATTCTCTTAAAACATCATCTTTCATGACCTTAAGTCGATCTTTTTCTTCTTTGTCAACTTTTAAAAACCACTCAATACGGTGTGTACTTCCTTCTCGCTGTAGATAAGTTTTAAGAATATGTGAACCAAAAAAATATCCAGCTGTAACACCTATAGCAAACACCCCTGCTAGTTTTGCAATGGAGATCTCATCTTGATCTTGCAATTTTACCATTGCGCCAGTCGCTACAAGTCCCGTCGCTAAAGGAATAGAATAATTGGTTCCTTTATATCTTTTTTCCAAGGCTGCTATTTTCTGTGCATCCTTTTCACAAGCGACTTTTAATTCTTCAAAATACTTGGATATGACCTGGAGATATTTTTCATTCAAACTATTTACCAAAGGATAGCAGTGACTAGATTCAAGGGTTATCAATTTAGTCGGAGATTGCATAGAACTACTCAGGATTTGCACGATATAGGGAAAATGCATCGACTGCATTTCACTACTCTTCAGCAAAACAGGATAATTCTCCCAATCCAAAAAACTTTGCTCCTTAGCCATTAGAAGAGGTTTACTATTGTATCCACTCATGATAGGTAAGAAAGAGCCAAAAAACACACTTAAAGACATAATAATTCCATTGATAAGTAATTTAAAATTAAACCATTGCTATTGCATCAATAAATCCAAGAAACTCACGATCACTAGATCTCATACTTTTTGACCTGTTCAATACAAGCTGTATAATATTTCTCTCAAATTTGAATGGGGCTGAGGGAAGATTGCCGGGCTCATGATTCAATACACTTATTGAATCAACACCTGTCGATTTGTTTTCGATTAATTTTTTCTGAATACTTTCAAGAAAAACTCGAACCTGAGGATAGAAAGGCGCAAGGGGGCAGGAAAGCCGACATTGTTCTTGTTTAACTGCATCCAATGTCGGTTCCATTTCTAGCTTGCAAGCTTCCAAGATAAGTGCTTGATACTCTTTAATTTGACTTGTTGAATATCGTTCTGAAATCTTACTGATTTTCTGATGAATTTCTCTTGCCACTTCATCAACTTTTTTCATAATATCTTGGCAGGCAACAAGTCGCTCAGAAATCCCGGCTTCAAATTCCTGAATACCCCTTTTAAGACTATTAAAAGCCTTAAAAAGGTTATGCGCATCTGTCCATGCTGGCGTTTCCAAGATTTCTCGGTCTTCGTTGAAAAACTCAACTGTCAGGATGCTGAATCCACAAAATTCTCTGACCCACTGCTGCTGCTCTTCTAAGGTCTTTGGATGGCGATCGAAAAGTGATTTTTCCAATTTTTGTAAAAATCTCCTTCCATTTACTCAAGATTTCTACAGGATGTAAAGTGCCTTTAGTATTAATAGGCTTGAGAAGTTTCTTAGATGACACAGCATCTTGTGGGTCCGATGTGCTAAAACGACATTTTTTTTGTAATATCTCGGGTAAACTTAATTTAAGAGCAGCCGATCTTCTTTTAGCAAAGTCAATGCCAGGATCTTTCCATAGTATACATTGTCTATCGGTATAGTGAAAACGTGCAAGAGATCCTCCAACCCACATGCAACTCACCACTATCACAGAACCTCCTAATAGGATACTAAAAAAACTCGCCGAAGGACTATCAGTATGATGGGGCGCATTCAAAGTTAGAAGCTGTTGTAGCTACTCCAGCAGCACCTCCACAAGCCATTCCTCGCTGTGAAGAGACCCTAAGGCTGCTCCATTTTTCATATGCTTCTTGAGCACGTGCAATACGGTCTGGGGTATTTATGACCTGAAAAAATTTATCCACGATAAATTGTCCCTCTTGCCCTGTAATCTTTTTAACTCTCTCTACAAGGGTCGTGTTCTCTTTTTCAGGTGTGGCTAATTTATGCAACTCACTGATTTCAGTATCTGTGGGAACTTAGATTGGACTTCTGGATTTATTTCTACTCTGTAAGGATAAAATTCAGCATTATAAGTATCGGCAACGATGCCATCTACACGCGCAAAATAGTTAATAATCGAGCTAAAAATTGCCATATTTCCTTAGTTTTTCTTCATTTTTTTGTTAAATATCTCTAAAACTTGCGCTTTTTTGGGAAATTCAAGTTTTTGAACTTGCTCGTAAACAGTCATCCCGGATTTATCTCGTGCCATTGGATCTGCCCCTGCCTCTACAAGCAGTTTGACCAAAACAGGATTAGGTGATTGAATGGACGCTGCTTGTAAGGGAGTTCTCCCCTGCTTATCGGCAATATTCACCTTGGCTCCTCGCTGCAGTAAATTAATGACTGACGGCATTTGGCCCATCTGAACAGCCAAATGTAAAGGGGTTATACCTTCACTATCAGGCAGGTCCACATTTTGAAAGTGGGTAAGAATCATGACAGCTAAAGGCTCTTGCAGTCTTACCGCTCTATGGAGTAGGGTTTCGTCTTTGTTTGCTTCCTGCAAAATCCTTTGAAATTCCATAAGCGCTTTATTGATAGAATCGTCCGGCGACATCGAGGCTAAATCAAATGCCGTTTTTCCTTGTTCGGTTCTAGCAAACATATCAGCTCCACAGGCTTAATAGGAGTCGCACAATCGGAAGATGCCCTTCCTTCACGGCAAGATGCAAGGGCGTTTCTCCTCTAATATTCTTTTTGTTGATGAAGGCCCCGTACAGAATTAACAACATTATGTGGCGAAGTTTTCCTGCTCTCGCAATCATATGTATTAATGCTTCGCCACGGCCACTCAATTGATCAAGATCAGGCTGGGCATATTCCAATAGCAGACTAAATGACTCATAATCGCCGTGGACAGCAGAAATTTCAAATGCATTTTGACCCGTGCTACAGGGGTGAAAAGGGTCAGCTCCTTGTCGTAATAACCATTGAGTGGTTTGTAGAGCGCTACGCATACAGGCGAGATGCAATCCTGAATATCCTTCGATGATTTCTCCATTGATTAGTACACCTTGACTATACAGAGAGATAACGGCATCAATATTATCGTTTACAATCGCACTTTGAGTCGCTTGAGATACCTCTTCGGGCTTTTGAGCAAACTTATAGGCGTACAACTGTCCAAGGACAGATATTGAGGATTCATTAGCAGCCGCAAGTGATAAAGTGCTAGTCCCATCAGCTGTTTTCGCCTCAGGATTTGCACGCAGATCTAAAAGTGTCTTCACTGTTTCAGCAGTACCAAAGCGAGCTGCGAAATGCAGAGGACTTGCTCCTTTGAAAGATGTCCTAGATTTGTTTTCGTGGTCATCTTTTTCAAGGGCATCTAAGGGTGAGTGAATCGTTTCAGCATCTAAAGCGGATATTGTTCTTAGAGCATCAGTTTTACCATGACTTGCGGCCAGGTGGATGGGTTGCATTCCAAGGTTATCTTTAACCTTTAGTGAATATCCTTGCGCTGAAAACAGCCGCATAAGCAAATGATTTTCCCCGACAGCAGCAAAATGAATAACCCGAGTCCCATCATCCGCCTTTTTATCGATTTTTGCGCCAGCTGCTAAAAGACTCAGAGCTATTTCAACATTATTTCTCCCTGACTCGAAACATAATGGAGTCCAGCCTTTTAAATTCCCTGCTTGATTAGGATCTGCTCCTTCTTCCAAAAGTATTCGCGCCGCAGAAAGAGCTTCCTTTTGGCAGGCATACATCAAAGGTGTAGTAAGATGATGAGCTGCATGCCTTAAATTTGTACCTTTTTGGCTCAAAAATCGGACAATTTCGGCTCTATTGTCATCAATAGCATAAAAAATGGGGGTCAAGCCGTTTTTATCAATTATTTCTAGACTCGAAGGATTTAATTTCTCCAAAAGTTGTTCAACCACTTTAGGTGTTGCAAACCTAGCGGCAAGATGGAGAGGTGTTTGGCCACTATGATTAACAATAGACAAGTCAATATTAGGAATTTCCAAAGGAGATATACCTGCTTTTAGAAGAAGATGCGCTAACGTATTGCCATCGCTGTCTTGCAAATTAGGATTTCCTTTGAACTCTTTTAATAGATAAACAATAGTGCTTTTTTTGACGCCTAGCTGGATGAGAAGTTGTAATGGTGTTCCACACATCTGACGGCTTTCTAAGAAAATTTCTTCGTCCGGAGGAAGTTTCTCCATAATTTCAGTAATTGCATTAACATCTCCTTGCTGAATGGCAAGGGCAAATGCCTCTATTCTTTGATAAGACGCGTTTCTCGGATCTTTTAAAAGCGTTTGAATTCCTTGATTGCTGGAAGCTAAATCTGAAGCTGTATTTCCTTGTCCATTCGGTTCATCTTGATGACCGGCTTCCAAAAGAAGACGTACACAATGGGTATTTCCTCTGATACTGGCCAGATGCAAAGGGCCATTTCCATTGATTTTTTTCTTGTTTGCGGGATCACGCTTAAGAATCTCTTTTAGAATCTTAAATTGACCCTTTTGACTTGCCAACAACAGAGGCGTCCATCCCTCTAGCGTCATATAGTCCAAAGAGGCTCCTTCTTGGAGTAAAACCAGAAATGCTTCATCATCATTATTTTCGATAGCAAGGATTAATGCCCTATTGAGCACGTCCTGACTAGGATGATGTAGAAGAATCTGCTTCCGTATCTCTTCATTTTTTTTATTTGCTGCCATAAAGAGTGCTCTTGGAGTGATAACGCTCCCCTTACCCTTTGTGAGAAGATATTGGACAACATTGTCTGCTCCAGCTCTGACAGCATAATCAAGAGGAGTAAACCCATGTCTATCCTGAACTGTGAAATCCACACTGCATTTATCTAATAAATGAAAAATTTCAAGTAACCCAAGTCTAGCAGCAAGATGAACAGGACAAGTCCGATCTGCATCCAGTTCTGCACTTTCTAGATGATCTTCTTTAAACATTTCCAGCATCTGCTTGCACTGGTTAATAGATCGTGATTCCATTACCCCGTACAACAAATGGCGGTCTTTAAAGTGGTTGTGCAAAGGAGTGCCAAGCCTTTTAAAATTTTCCAGTAGGAATTTAAAAATACGGCTGCTGCCGTATTCTGCAGCTATGTAAGCAAGCGTTTTCCCGCCTTCTTCCTTAATCGGCTGTAGGTAATTGCTGGGTTGACCTATCAACCGTCTTAAAGAGAAAAATACCATCGGCTTTTGCGAGATAGTGCAGGAGTTGCCAGCCGTGAGATCCTTCGATATTTGCTAGTTTTGCTCCTTTAGGCTCAAGAACTTGAGTGATGGCCATATAATTCCCAGCCTGAGCTGCTATCGAAAGATAATATTGTAAATCTGGATCTGAAACAGTTCTAGCATCGAAAATTTCTTTAAGAAGAGGATGGTATTCTGCCTTGAATAATAGAGAGAGTCTATTTCGACTCTCTTCTGATAGAGAGCATCTACGAGCTGCCAAAGTCCTAAGCTAGCAGCTAGGCTAAACGCAGTTTCTTTTCCTCGATTTTTGGCATTCAAAAAGTCTGGATCCGTGCATTTGCCAATAAAGCCAAGAGCCACTTGGATATTTCCGCTTCTAATCATCAAATGCAAGGCAGTATCTTGATAAGCATTTCGATAGGTAAGCAATAGTGGAAATTGCCCAAGAAGCTCGATAGTTTTAACTGATCCGTCTTTTGCTGCTGCTTCAATAACACGTCCGTGGGAGAAGCATGTGCTAATAGGCACGCAAATAGGATCACAATGACGAAGAACGCTAATCTCCATTGCAGTCATTCCATCTTTTCTTGCTATTTTGGGATTCGCTCCCATCTTAAGCAATCGATCCACAAATTCAAGTGAGTCTAATTCGCACGCTAACATAAGAGGCGTTCCACCTTCTTCTGCGAGTACATTTAAGACAGATAGAATAAGATCTGGATGATCAAAAAAAGCTCGTATTGTTTCAGGATGCCCCTCATGAAGAGCCGAATGGAAAGGAGTGTATCCCCCAGTAGAAACAAGAAGCTTCGGCTTTTTGGAAAGGAGCCACCGAACAGCTTGAGTTTGTTGATGCTGGCTCGCGACCGTTAAAGGTGTAGCTCCGCTATGGTTTGTAGCATTCAAACTTGCTGGGGGATGACCAAATAGGATCTCGAGTTGCCGGACATTACCTTTCATGGCAGCATAATGTATAGGAAGGTTGCCTTGGCCGTCCTCTTCCGAGCACGACAACCCCTTTGCTAACAAAGCCTCTAAATAGTAAGGATTATCCGCTAATATCGCCTCATGCAAGAGAGTTCTCCCATAACGATCTCTCATTTTCGCTAGACCGGTGACTTCATTGATAAGTCTTGAAAATCCCTCCACATTGTCAGCGGCTATTGTTCCTGCTATTTCCCAATGATTCTCAACAAGTGCAGGGCTCTGTCCTTGAGGGATCAAAAGTAATGTTTCCATCCATGTATAATCATTATCCACCTCCGGCGGAACATCTTCTATTTCAAGTCGGAAAATAGCTCCTTGACGCCCTTTAGCATCATCAGAAGCAACGGGTTGCCACATTTCTGGTTTTAAGCTTTGGAATAACCCCCAATTATTTTGCCAGATGCTTGCTGCTTCAGGTGAGGGTTCGATCTGATGTTTTTCCAATTGTATCCCGCATCCGCCAACCACCCTTTTACCTTCTTCTAACTCTTCTGGAGATAATTCGGATTTCAATTCCAGTGTGCTTAGTCGACCGGCAGTATCTAACTCGATCTTTTGACTAGAACTGTGCTCTTTAAATGCTTTCTCAAAAATTTGCTGAGTCTCTATTGAAGGTGCACCCGCAAATAAAATAACCGCCCCTGCTTTTTCTAAAAAGTTATGACCTCGATCGATGTTATCGGCAATAAACTTCCGGATAACACTCACTTCGTTTTGATTATTTAAAGAAGGATTTTCACAGAGCCAAGCCGCTAAGCTGTTAGCCATTGATTCTAGCGAAGCAGAAGGCAATGATTTAAATTCCTTAAAGTCTGATTTGATCAAAGAACGGCGTAAAGAAGGACTGACAGATTCTAATATTACCTTCCTGAATGCCACTTCCCATGGCTTTAAGACCTCTTCCTGAAGCCGAACATCATATTCGGAAGAAAAAATAAAAGAGGGATTTCGATGTCGTTTAAGCTGTTGAATCAAATACTTTTCCATCAAAGGACGAGAAGAGTTCAGCATTTCCTTCATATGTCGAAGAGGAAAATAGACTACTTTTTCTTTAGAATAGTTTCGAATGGGTAGATAAGGAAAAAGAGAAGGGCAGCCCTTGGTTTCTCCAATTTCTAGTGAGGGCAGCCTGGGGATTTTACGATGTTTTTTAAGTGTCGAAAAATAGCCTGAGAAAAAGTTAATCATAGCAAGCATAGAGAAATATTCACGGCAAAGAGGCAGTTTGACCATATGATCATGGATCTGCTTGCAAAATAACTCATAGGCCCTCTGCATGACTTGGTAGGAAGGGGGAAGCTTACCATGTTTTCTTTGATAAAGTTCAAGTGCAGCTTGATATGCGGGCGAGGGATTAATGGTATATAGCACATCAAAATCTGCATCGATGACAAAAACCTGTCCTTCTTTCTTTACACTGTTTTGTTTAGCTATAATTCGAAAGGAATTGGAAAAGCCATGAAAGTGCTTAAGAATTTCCGGCTCTTCTTCATCTTGCTGCATCGAACCTATAGCACCTAATGCTTGCCCTATTTTGCCTTCAATTCCTTCAGGATTTTCTATTTGCAACCTAGCTAGATGCAAATATTCACGTAAGGATTTATAGGATTTATCCTCGCCTTGAAGCTTGCTTTCGCAATATTCCTTAAAATCGATCAATTTTTTAAGTGCAGAATCGGGATTGCTCTTCCAATTGGGATCACGGCCCCAGGCATCAATAAATTCATCTTCAAAAATACCTCCATTGAGGTACCCTTTCATGATGTAGTCCAGCATCCCGATCACTCGTCCAACTAAAGTATTCTCATAGACTGGATGGATGACTGGAAACAAGTCGAGGTCCTGGTTGAAATGAAGGCTAAAAAAAGGCACTGCGCTATGAGCATAAATCCCAATGGATAATTCCCTTAAAATCTGCTGAAGTTCTTGATTGCTAAAAGGTACAGTCGCCTCCCCTGCAACCTGAGGTAAAAAGAAATAGTGTTCTTCTTCAAAAAGTGACTCTGGAGAATCAAAAAGACCTTCGATATAGTCCGTGCTGCAAGCAACACCTCCTATAACACCTCCTGTCCCTTTGGGTGGTACTGGATTGTGTTTATGTGTAGCATTATAGGAGTCCGTTAATTTGGTCTGTTGAAGCCGCGCTTCAAAGTTTTTAGATGCTGGAGTTTTGGGAGGTGGCGGCAACCCAGCTTCATAGGGAGCAGATTTTCCAGCCTTTCTTGCTTGATGATTAGCATAATAAGTTTCTTCTGTACTGATCTTAACCTTGGCGGTTTTTTGTCCCACCTTAACATCGATGTGGTACCCCCCTTTTTCTTCTGCATCCCATTGTCCATTATCCTTTCGTATAGCTTTAGAATAATCAACGTTAAAGCTTGTATGATTTTTGTCTCGAGGGTGACTAAAAACAATCCCCTTGCCTACGAAACCCTCTTTTATTGCTGAGTCGCCAGGAGGATTATGATGGATGGCTTTAATGTATCCGCCTTGTCGAAGAAGATGCTGTATTGTCTGATGCTCATTAGCATTATAAGTGCCAGCAAATCCTCCGTGGTGTAAATGAATCTCAACTCTTGTATGTTGCGTATGTTCGGCCACTCTGTAACCATTCGTATAAAACCAGCCACACATCTGTTCCCGAGTTCTGCCCCGAGCCAAACTTGCAAGACCACTGAAGTCCAGGTTAGGCATTGGAATAGCGTCTCTCCAGCCCGCCGCTTTGAGGTGGGGCCAGATAACCAAACTTCCATCCTCTTTAATTACAAAATCCCATCTACAACAATTGGGCGCGGTAAGCATCTTATTATGAAGCGTAACGGGATCTTCTTCTGGATTCAGAGGATTGTGAATATGGGTAGAAGAAATATATCGAGAAGATCCATCTGCGCGGTTAAGAATTGCTACAATTCGCGATTCCGGAACTGACCATAATTGTACCGTATTTCCATGCTTATCAGTTGCAGGTTTTGTCAGAGGAAAAATCAAATGAACAAGCCTTTGAATCCGCTCCTGAGAAAGAGTTGGCTTCGCTGGAATCTCATCAGTTTCTTGAGACGAGCGAAGAGGATTGAAAACAATCTGTTTAATAGTTGTCATTTATTAAAATCCTTTCATTGACAAATTTTTTCTCTACGTCATCTCCCGATTTAAAATAGGAGGGATTTCCATCACTATCTACTCCTCGTAGAGGGTTATACTTAAGGGTGAATTTTCCTCCTCCTACCAACGTCCACCCTTTAAGGGAGAGTAAATTTTCTGGCACCACTACACCATTTTCTATTGGGTCTGCCTTAGAACGATTCTTGTGTGGTTTTTCAGTAAAAAAATCATGGTCTGAAACAAAAGCATATTCCTCTGCAACCTCACCTAAAGCTTCAAAACCATTAGAATTGCCAAAAATATATAAATCAGTAGGTTTATCATAGTTTTCCACCATAAAGGAAAAAATAGGGTAAGAAGAATCCATCCTAGCTTTACGAAGATGTAGCCATCTAGGTTCAGTCTCAGTGATTCCTGATAGATTCTCAGTTAGGCTTTTAT
Organism: uncultured Pseudomonadota bacterium; assembly: GCA_963819005.1. Taxonomy (GTDB): domain Bacteria; phylum Pseudomonadota; class Alphaproteobacteria; order Acetobacterales; family Acetobacteraceae; genus Rhodopila. Next base: position 855,847 of record CAWFUL010000011.1, on the reverse strand, counting down.
ATGATCCATTCCATCGATTACAGATATCTTTCGACATCTCTGACTCATAGCAAAGCTCCGCATCCATTGCGCAAAAAGAAACCAACCTCCACTATTTCCAAGAACAGTGGCAGAGGAAGAATTTAGATCTAAACGAATTTTATCATCAGCCTCTAAACGAATAAATTCTATTGCCTTGAAAACATGATCTTCAGGATCTCCGGGATAGGGTATATTCATTTGAAAAGGAAGCTGCGATACAAACTTCGGATTAGGAGGGGTAATGTAAAACCAATATGATTTATGACGTAAACATCTAAGCAACTTTAAAAAGTTTTGCCATCCTTTCTTATTGACAAACAAAATTATTTTACCACCTCCCATGCCTGCAGAGAGAATAGATTCCCCTTCATCTTTTTCCAAAAAATGAAAATGTAGCGTAGCCATTAAATCATTCCATACATGATCATTTATGATACCTAGATAGGGTGATGGGTCTGTTACAGAAGCCTCTTCATTATCTTTAACTTCCCAAGATACCCATCGACGAGAAGGGCGTCTCGATTCTACAAAAGAAATAAATGCTGGGGGAAATTCTAAATTGCCATAAGCCTTCAGAAAAGAATCCAATCCTTTCTTGCTGGCATTAAAAACTATTGCTGTCCCTTCAGGAGAAATCTCTAGATTAAAATATGAAACACCGTCCCATTTGGCCTCATCTAACAACTCATCTAAATTAGTCATCATACGGAACCATTTATTCACTTTAAAAGAGATTGATTTTTTGTTAATTTTCGTAAAGGAATATTAAACTTATTGTCTATTATTTTGAAGCTGTAAAATAGGATCATTTACGGCTTGAATTTTGTCAGCTAAGTCCTTAAAATTTCCCTTTGTGTCTAGTTGCACTTCAATAACTCTAAAGTGTTGTAACTCAAAGAGTATCAATGCAACTGACACTTTTTTAAAAAAGATTTTTAATTTGCGTAGCTATCCAGAAAATGGAAATCCAGCCTAAAATGGTTAATATATCGAATCTCATTCAAATAAAGCTTCATGAGTTAGAACAGATTCACAAGATCCGCATCTTATTTGCTTGCGAATCCGGCAGTAGGGCTTGGGGATTCCCTTCATCTGACAGCGATTACGATGTAAGGTTTATCTACGTTCATCCAAAAGCATGGTACCTCTCTATTCATGAAATGAGGGATGTCATTGAGCTACCGGTCAACAAAGAGCTGGATATTAACGGATGGGATCTAAGAAAGGCTCTAAGGCTCCTCAGTAAGCATAATGCTGTTCTTTTTGAATGGATGCAGTCGCCTATTGTCTATAGCGTAAAAACAGGGTTCTTAGAGAGCTTCAAAGAAGTTGCCGACGCTTGCTTTTCTCCCATTGCTGCGCTACATCATTATCTGAGCAGTGCTAAAAAGCATTATAGTGAGTTTATCAACACAGAGACAGTTAAGCTGAAAAGATACTTCTATTGCCTCCGTTCTACTTTGGCTGGGATGTGGATTGTGAAATACAAGACAATCCCGCCTATGGAGTTAAGTAAGCTTTTCTCAGTCATAGAAGAGAAGCAAGCCTTGGTCAAAAAAATTCAAGAGCTTATCCAGTTGAAGGCGTCAAAGGATGAATCCTATTTCCATCCACGCGACGTGGAACTTGAAAAATTCCTCAAAGAAGGTATTGACCTGTGTGAAAATCATGCATCTTCACTTCCTGCTTCTTCACAAGACAACGAACACCTAAGTGCCTTCCTTAGACTCATGGTGGAGGCTTAAAATGGATATTAAAGAGCTCCATGAAAGCGGTTGCATTATTTTTAAATGCATTGGTGGCAGTAGAGCTTATGGATTGGCCACGGAAACCTCTGATGTAGACATACGGGGTGTTTACATTTTACCCTGGGATCAATTCTATTCTTTTGAATACCAAGATCAGATTAGCGATGAGCGGAATAATGAGATCTATTATGAGCTTAGGAAATTTCTGGAGTTATTGGGGAAAAACAACCCCAATATGCTAGAGCTCCTCAATATTCCTGATGATTGTGTTCTTTATAGAGATCCTCTATTCGATAAAATAAAAACCAAAGATTTTGTTTCTCGATTGTGCAAGGATACTTTTGCTGGGTATGCAATGACACAACTCAAACAAGCGCGAGGGCTTAATAAAAAGATATTAAACCCTATGGAGAAAAAACGGAAATCTATACTCGACTTCTGTTATGTATTACATGAACAGGGCTCTATTTCGTTATTGGATTTTTTAAAACGCGAAAAGCTGTCTGCGGATAAGCTGGGGTTGGTAGTCATTCCTCATATGAGAGACATGTACCATGTCTTTTATAGCGAGACAGGTATTTACAATGGCATCGTTAAGAATGTCAGCTCAATGGAAGTGACGCTTAGTTCAGTCCCAAAGGGAGAGAAGCCCATTGCCACCCTATCGTTTAATAAAGATGGCTATACTCACTATTGCAGGGACTATAAAGAGTACTGGCACTGGGTAGAAAATCGGAATGAGCATCGATATCAGAATACCGCTCAGCATGGGAAAAATTACGATGCTAAAAACATGATGCATGTTTTTCGTCTATTAACCATGGCGAAAGAAATAGGCCGTTCAGGGGAAATTATTATACGACAGCCTGACCGTGAGTTCCTTCTTAGGATAAAAAATGGAGAATTTTCTTATGAAGCTCTCTTAGAACTTGCCAATGATAAGCTAAATGAAATTGAAAAGATTTACCACACATCAGACTTACCCGAAAAACCCGAATTACATTTTATAAATCAGTTGCTAGTTGAAATGCGTAAGGATTTTTATCTTTTGGGGTGTTCCCCTTCCACTTAGTCCATTCCTAAGGCCCATCATGCTATTAGCAGCTTCAGAGTACAAAAATTTTGAATCCTCAATGAAATCCCCCCGAAAAAATCCCTGAATCGGTATGATAGGCAAATGGAATCAGAAAAAGAAGAAGAAGTGCCGTTGAGCATCTGGCTGAGAGATAGACTCAAGTTCATTGATGGACTTGGGGAATATGCTCTTTTATTCGTTAATGTCATCAAAGCCACTGTCAAAAAACCTCCGTCCTTATATCTTTTTTTAAAACAACTCTACGATGTTGGTGTGGCTTCCTTGCCGGTTGTGGCGATTACAGGATTATTCACAGGATTGGTGCTGGCGGCGCAGTCTTTTTATCAGCTGGCCGATAAAGGACTCACGACGTTGACAGGATTATTGGTCGCTAAAGCGATGATCACGGAACTGGGACCCGTCTTGACTGCATTCATGGTCACAGGCCGTGTCGGAGCTGCAATGTGCGCAGAACTCGGAACAATGCGTGTGACGGAACAAGTCGATGCATTGGAGACCATGGCGGTCAATCCTAACCGGTATCTGCTTGCACCCAGGATATTAGCCGGAACATTCATCATGCCGCTGCTGGCGATTTTTGGCATGATCATGGGCATCCTCGGAGGCTATGTCATTGCGGTCTACTTTTTCGGGATGTCCCCAACTGCTTACTTTGATCCGATGCCACTGCATATCTCGATGTTTGACTTACTCACGGGGATTGTGAAATCGTTTGTCTTTGGCGGGATCATCATGACGATCTCTTGCTACAAAGGGATGAAAACCACTGGCGGAGCTGCAGGAGTCGGTAGCTCAACAACCAATAGCGTGGTGTTGTCATATTGCTGCATCTTGTTTACGAACTTCTTCCTGACACTCGCCTTGAATATTTTCCGGAGCCAATTACAGAAGATCCTATGATCGAAATTAGAAATCTGAAAAAAAGCTTTAAGAAGTCCAAAGTTCTCGATGGTGTCGATCTTGATATCAATGAAGGCGAAACCCTGGTCATCCTAGGGAGATCGGGAACAGGAAAAAGCGTTCTATTAAAGCATATCATCGGAATCACCAAGCCCGATGATGGAACCATCGACATCAATGGGAACCGGATCTCGGATCTGTCAGGACCCGATCTGTATAAAGCCGTCATCAACATGGGGATGCTGTTCCAGGGAGCGGCTTTATTTGATTCGATGAATGTTGAAGAAAACACCGGCTTTTTCTTAACCCAGCATGGAGACATTGCCACCGGAACCAAATTCACTGAGCAAGAGATCCATGACCGGGTCTCTAAAGCTCTCGAAATGGTCGGACTTGCAGGGACAGAACAAAAGATGCCGTCTGAGCTCTCCGGCGGGATGAGAAAACGGGCAGCGCTTGCCCGTCTGATCGTCTACCGCCCCTCAATCATTCTCTACGACGAGCCGACGACAGGACTTGATCCAATTACCTCGATGCAGATCAACGAGCTGATCGTCAAGACCCAGTATGAGCTGAAAGCGACGAGCATCGTCGTGACCCACGATATCCTGTCGGCTTTGCATGTAGCCGATCGGCTGGCTCTTTTAGATGAAGGAAAAATTGTGCATATAGCAGAACCTGAAGCTTTCATGAAAATCGACAATCCTATAATTGAATTCTTAAGGAAGACGATTACAGAAGGTCCGCGTAAAATGGGAAGGGCATGAATAACTCTATCAAGAACTTTTTAATTGGAATCTTTCTCCTAGCAGGCCTTGGCCTCTTTGCAGGACTCGTCATGTTCTTGCGTCCAGCAGTCGGCGATGAGAAGCAGATCATCTATCTTCGATTCTCCAACATCAACAAGATCAATGTCGGCACCCGCGTTCTGTTTGCAGGCAAGGCTGTGGGTATGGTGACTGCGGTCAATGAGATCTCCCATGCCAGGGAAACTCAGCCGAGCGATGAGCTGGGAAGACTCTACTTCTATGAACTAACCTTGAAAATCGACTCCAAAGTCCATGTCTATAGCACGGATCAGATTACCTTGCAGACCTCAGGGCTTCTTGGAGAGAGATCGATCGGGATCACTCCTCGGACACCTCCTGTCGGAACCACTCCTGAGATGATCTCGGCTAAAAGCCCGGTCTATGCCGATTCTGTTGATCCGCTTGAAAATACGTTCAACCGGCTTTCTGACATTGGTGAAAAGCTCAACGACACCGTCGACCTTGTGAAAACGTGGTTCGAAGACAACGAAACTAAACTCAGCCACGCCGTGGCTTCCTTTGGCTCTGCGATGAGCCAGATCGACACCGTCAGCCGTTCTGTGAATGAACACCAGCTGATTCCTCAAATCAAAGAAGGTACCGTTGCCCTGACAGCCTCAGCACAGAAAATCGATAACGCCCTTGCTCAAATGCACAAAGACGGCGTGTTTGAGAATTTCGGACCTGCCGTTGCTCACATCAAAGATGTTTCAAAATCCCTCGATACCGTTTGTCAGACGCTCGCTTCTGGAGAAGGCACCTTTGGAAAACTCTTCAAAGATCAAGACTTCTACTTAAGAATGACCGCTGTCATGAGTAAGATGGACACGCTGATGAACGATGTCAACCACTATGGCGTCCTGTTCCATCTCAATAAAAGCTGGCAAAGGGTCAGAGTCAAACGCGTCACCGCGCTCAATGCCCTGGAAACGCCTGACTCGTTCAAAAATTACTTCCAGAAAGAGACCGATCAGATCAATACCGCGATGGCCCGACTTTCAATGGTGATCGAACGGGCTCAAGAAGTCGATGGGGCTAAAGTTCAAGATAACGCCAAGTTTAAAGAGAACTTCGCTGAACTCATGAGACAAGTGACAGAGATGTCGAATAACCTCCATCTCTATAACGAAAAGCTCAATGAGGCTCTTGTCGAATAATGGCAAAAGAACCGTATTCTCAGCTTACAAAAGGCACGTTCATCATCGCCAGTCCCGACATCAATGCCGGGATGTACTTCCGCGGTGTGATTCTCCTGTGCGAGCATGGACCTTCCGGTTCGTTTGGGATCTTGGTTAATAAAGTTCTCGATGTTGAGATTCCTGAAGAAGTGATCAATATGAAAGATGTCGCCAATCCCCGTGTGCAAGTCCGGGCCGGCGGTCCTTTGCAGCCCAATCAGATGATGCTGGTGCATTCCAGCGATCAGCAGCCTGATTTGACACTGAAACTCTGCGATGGCATCTTTTTAGGAGGAGATCTTCAATTTCTCCAAGAAGCGATGTCTGATGCCAATGGTCCTGCAGTCCGTCTTTGTTTTGGATATTGCGGCTGGGGCCCGGGCCAGCTTGATCATGAGTTCTTAGCCGGCATGTGGTTTATCTGTCCTGCATCAGCGCACCATGTCTTTGAAACTCCGCCGGAAAAACTCTGGCAGACGATCTTGCGTGAAATGGGCGGCAAATACGCCACTCTTTCAATGATTCCTGAAGATTTAAGTCTGAATTAAGACGATTTCTTTCTAGACGATTTCTTTTTCTTAGAAGATTTGATAGGGACTAGAACGTATTTGTACTTGGGTTTGAATTCGACTAGTTTACCCTTCCGCATAACCACAAGAGAAGTACCTGATCGGATAGCAGTCTCCAAGGCGGCTTGGTAGGCCTTTTTCTGAGACTTGATCATCACTTGCATGATTTCTTTGTCGTCCATTTCATTCACGAGCCGCAATCCTCTCTATTTGTTTCCAAGCATTCTTATTTTCAACTTGTAGTGGATATTCTACATTTTTACTAGCTATAATGCGAGTCGAATCCTCCTGGGAATTATCTAGAATTAGAGCAAAATCAGCGAGTGGCAAATAATGCTTTAAAAGGTTTTTTATACCCAAATAATATCTTCGTCGTACAGTTTCATCTGGAATATCATGGCCGCCATGAATCACTCTGTTATGAACCCGTCTTATCGCTTGTTTGGGGCTTGAAACCCATAAGAACATCAATCCCACCTGATAGCCACGTTCTTTTGCTTCTCTGAGATATTTAAGATAATTGGTTCCAGCTGCGGTTGTTTCAAAAGCAAAACTTTTTCTCGCTTCCAAGAGCTCTCGGAGTCTTGTGATCATTAACTTACTCGCAGAGATGGCGACCGTTTCAGGATGTAAAGGGGCAAGTCCCCTTGCGATCTCATCTGCATTTATGAATTCATAGAGGATCGGCAAATCTGGGATAAGCCTTGAAGCAATCGTCGTTTTGCCGGCCCCGTTGGGGCCTGCGATCATTAATATTCTCTTCGACATAAGAACATGAGCATACTCTGAGGGAGAATTTTAGGCGACTTCGGAGACTTTGATCTGCAATGAGCGGAAGATCAGGGAAGAGGGCCGCACAGGCTTTCAGGACTGAGTCACGTTTTTGTTTCATGACAATTTCAAAATGATCCAGCGCTGAAAGCGCTCTTTGAAGCTCTAAAGGGTCAATGGAGCGATGGCGGATTAATAGCGCCGGACCAAAAAATGCAAAAAGAAAAAAGTTCTTATCTTCTTCCGTCCACGGCTTCATCGTGCTGATCATCCGGGCAAATCCATAAAAAGAGGCCGCCATCGCAGCGCCGGTATCGACGCCGTCTTTATCACTAAAGCTCATGACATCGGGATTGTTCGCATCGAGGATGCGTAAGATGAAAAAAAAGTAGAGGATCTGGATGAAATCAAGTCTCTCTTTACGAGAGAGTGCCGGTTTTTGATGAAAAAACTGGGTATAGACAAAGTCAACGAGTCCTTCGACAATCTTAGGCGTGATCAGTTTTTCCGGATAGAAGAAGCCGCACTCGGTTCCTCCTGTGATTTGTTTGATGCAAAGTTCGCAGAAATCTTTGGCCTTGAGAACCTCGGCGTAATCATTGATCTGATGGTAAAAATCGGTGTGCATCGGCAGGGTAATAACCTGAAGAACTTCAGTAAACTCCCCTTGCCTGGAGAGCTCTTCCATTGCGGATGAACGGGCATGCTCTTTCCAAGAAGTCCTGTCTTGAAGATTGATGTAGAGGTGCTTTCGATTCACAAGAGAGCGGAGATATCCTTTGAATTCTGGAGTGATGGAAACCCGGTCGATCAACTCCTGTTGAATCGGGCATGGCAGATGGACAATGCTGGTATGGGTCGTTTCAGATGAGAGATTAAAAATATGGCTCGGTGGGTTTTTCTGTACCAACGGATCAAATCCTTTTTTCTCTTCTCCCCAGCGGAAGACCTTGAGAATCTTCATGAGAGGTCCGCTCGGATACTTGCGGAGTTCGCTCCGAAGCGCCGTTTCGATCGCGGAAAGCGTTCCCCAGAGTGTAGGAAGCTCAACCGCTGAATTTTCGACGACATCGCGGATAAACGACATGATTTCATGCCGCGCGCCGCTGCGCAAAAATAACGCATTGCAGAGGTAATGGGTCAGTTTCAGACAAATCCCTTTGAAAGGAGTTAACTTCTCCAGAGGTGTGGTTCTCCACTGATTATAGTCTCCTGCCTCCATGACCTTTCTTAAATACCGTTCGAAATCGATAAAGTAGTCGACAGAAGATTTTCCATGGGAATTGTGCATGAGATTTTTCGGATTGGCCGCTAGCATCAGGGCCATGACTGCGGAGCAGAGCGTTGCAGGACCCTCCTGTTCTCGATGGTTCAAGGCTTCTTTGTAAAACCGTTCAATGAGGTCACTTGCTTCTTGCAGAATTTCTTGCGCGGAGACATGTAGATCACGGTCCAGGATCACCTCCATCCGTCTCAACATGTCTTCGCGGTCTTTTGACATCAGGCTTTCATCAAAATTGCCCACCATCCTGATATGGCGCAAAAGCTGGGGCGTAAAAAAAGGCGTTCCATCTTCTTTGGAAATATAAAACAGCTCGTACTCGTCGTCTTGCTGGACAGCTTCGAGGTCTTTGAGGGCTTGTCTTTCGTCTTCGAGCTCCCCCTCTTCCCCTTCGATTTCCCAGCTCTCAGCGGCTTTTTCATGTTTGACCTTGGAAAAGACCTTTGAGAGATAGAACTGCTGAAGCTGCTGAAACTCAGGGATCGCCTCATGTTGGACATGAGCTCCTTTGAAGAGCTTGGTGTATTTGCTGACCTTATCGACGGCTTCTCCGGCCAGCTGCATCATCGCCTGGAGTCCCCTTTGGGTCTGCGGGTTGCCCAGTTCGGTCCGTTCTTTTTGATAAAGGTGTTGGAGATAAGAAGTGAGCGTCTTAAACGTCTCACGGATAGCATCTTGGTTTTCTTGAACCTTAGCTGGATCGGTCCATTCGGTCCCCTCTTTTTTTTCTACGTCGAGGTCGGCCAAATGGGAAAGATTGTCGACCGCTTCTAGGACTGTAATCCGTCCGCGTTTCTTCTTTGCCATTATTTGATCTTTTTATTTTCATTATAGTTATTAATTTAATTAAATTGTTTAATTAATATAATTAACTTAATTAAAGATCTTTAAAAGAAGATGAAAAACGGCACCTGCGACTAAAGCAGCTCCGGGAAGGGTCAAAACCCAGGCAACAACGAGCTTTTGGGCTGTTGCCCACTTGACGGCTTTCGATCCATGGGCAGAGCCTACCCCTGTGATGCTCCCTGCGATCATATGGGTCGAACTAATCGGCATTCCGAGAAGGCTGGCAACTAAAATCACAGAAGAAGCGCTGACCTCGGATGCAAACCCTTGAATCGGTTTGAGTTCCGTGATCTCAAAACCCATCGTCTTGATAATCCGAAATCCACCGGTTGCAGTTCCTAGCGCCATCATGATCGCGCAAGAGCCAATCACCCAGAAAGGGATATGCGATGACGTGACGACCCCAGCAGCCAGCAGCCCCAGTGTGATGATACCCATGCTCTTTTGTGCATCATTGAGTCCATGCGTCAGAGCTAAACAGCTGGCCGTGATCAGCTGCAAATGCTTAAAGATCTTTCGATCGCCTGTCTTGAGCCTCAAGAGCAGCTTCATCAGCAAAAAAGCCACAAGGAATCCTATCAGCGGAGAGAGCACCATGGGAATGACGACTTTGTAGAGGACACTTTTCCAAATCACAATTCCAGGACCTCCATGGACAAAGGCTGCGCCGACCAATCCCCCTACAAGCGCATACGATGAGCTGCTCGGTATCCCAAAATACCAGGTGAGGAAGTTCCAGAAGATGGCTCCCACGACAGCAGCCAAGACCATGGCTTGAGAAGCATCTGCTGCGTCGACTAGCCCGGTTGTAATCGTTTGGGCAACGCCGCTAACCTGCGTCGCTCCGATAAAGTTGAAGATCGTTGCAGAAATGATCGCGACAAGAGGCGTGACGACCTTGGTTGCAATAGGCGTCGCTACTACATTGGCAGCATCGTGAAAACCATTCGTATAATCAAAGACCAGTCCAAGCGCGACAATCAGGATGACAATTTCTAATCCCATGATTTCTTCATACCGGGTATAGACATTTAACGAAAGGTTCGATAAATGGAAATTAAACGGAGAAGTGTTATGAAACTGCTTGCTGCCATTGCCTCGATTTCTTTAAGTGTCTGCTCAGTCTGGGGCGCAAGCGTTGAAGGACAGCAATCAAATACCGGCGTACGTGTGATTCAAATGAAGCCGACTCCCGAACCCGATGAAGTTGAAGTCCGGTTTGTTTTCCCGCTAGAGGGTGAACTCAAAACAGGAAATCCCGTGATCACCCAGCTTCGTCTGGAAGCCTATCCCCTAGGATTTGCCAGCGATTTTCCTCGCGCTCGAGAAATCCGTGACAGCGATGAAGGACAGTCCATTCATATTATCGTAGACGGGAAACACCATTTTGATATCAATGAAGCAATCGATGATGTCGCTGAAAACGAAGAGATCGACTTTGACCAGATCATTCAAGCCAAGATTCCTTACGACCTTTCTGATGGGATACATATCTTACGCGCTTTCCCAGTCCGATCTTTTGGCGAGTGCTTGAAAAACCCCAAGTGTTTTGCCGCAACCTATTTCTATTTTGGAAAAACCGAAAAGAAACCTTCGATCGATTTAGACAAACCCTACCTGACGTATAACACCCCAGAAGGCGAGTTCCAGAGCAATCAGCCAGTCCTTCTCGATTTCTACCTATCCAATACCCAGCTTTCTAAAGACGGGTATAAAGTCCGCCTGACGATCGATGGAACTGACAAACGGATCCTCACAGAGTGGGTTCCGTATTTTATCTACGGGCTGAAAAAAGGATCTCATTCCATTAAATTGGAACTGCTCGACCCCAAAGGCAAAGTGCTCTCCCCCCTCTTCAACGACTTGGAACAAACCATCGTTGTAAGGTAGCTAGTGCTCTGTAAGCTTAATTTCTAGTATTTGGACTGCGTGAAAGCCCAGAAATTAAGCTTACAGAGCACTTATCCCCGCTGCCCTGTCGCAAACCAAGCGAGATGGGGCGCTGCCCAATCAGCCGCTCTGTAAAGATAGGTCGCCTCTTTTGTATGGGTAGTTTCCAAGCGGCGGTTATAATTTTCATACGCGGCAAACCAGCATAATCCAAACGCGATATGCAAGACTCCTTTCAAGGCTAATTCAGTTGGGGCATCTCTTAAATTCCATCGCTCAGTCGTGTAGACATTCAGCTGATAAATTCCGAAGATTGTGGTGAAAATGCTAATTCCTAAACGGGTTTCCGGGAGCTTCCAAAGGGCGATCCTCATGAAATGGGATAACGGGTCGATCTTGAGTACAGCCTTTTGTATCCTTGCTGAAAAAATAGAAGATTCTTCTTTCGTCCACTGCCTCATCGTCTGCACAATACATTGCCAAATTCCGACCGCGGCGCAATAGCCGCCCGTGATCCATCGCGACCTGGCCGTCTTAATCAGATAAAGATTGATTAAAAGCGAGATCGGCTCCAAAGAAAGAGTAATCCGTCCCACCCTCGCAGTAAAAAGGGCCACAGGCACACTGAATTTTCTGAGCGCTTCACATTGCTGGCCTTTATACAATCCCCAGACGATGCCACAGGCAATGACCATGCGCGCTGTCGAATAGATAAATGCACGGCCTTTTTCTTTGGCCTCTCTATACTCGGTCCCTGTAAACCATGCGGTTGGAAAAGCCACTATATCCCTGGCAAATACAAACACTGACATAGCCACCTCAAATTTTTTCTCAACAATATAAATAAAGATTTATTTAAGTTCCATCTTCACCGTTTGACAGAGCCTGCTCTTTCCAGTATCCTAATAAACCCTTATGAAACGCATGCTCAAAATATTTCTTTTCCTGATTTGTTTTGTGATCACAGCCGAATTTTGCAAAGAGCAAACGGGCCGGTTCACGGTTTTGCGGATCACCTCAAAATTAACCCCTCAGCCCGAGTGGGAAACAACTGCTCTTTCTTCTGAAGAAACAGCTCTGATCAAAGAGATCCTGAGCCAGCCTTATTCCTACTTGAGTAAAGGCGTTCAATCGTTTGTTTTTGCCTCCCAGGACGGCCAGTATGTGATTAAATTTTTTCGCCACGACCATCTCGATTCTCCTTTCTGGCTGACGCCCAACCAAAAGGCTAAAAAAGAGGTCCAGCGCCATAAAGAATTCTTAAGTTATAAACTCGCTTACCAAGGCCTCCGAAATGAGACAGGCTTGGTCTATCTTCACCTCAATAAAACGAAAGATTTGAACCAAACGTTGGATTTGGTCGATAAACTGAACATCCACCATCCGATCCCCCTTGATGACTATGAATTTCTCGTTCAAAAAAGAGCCTCTCTCCTCTATACTGCTCTCAATCAAATGATCGAAGAAAACAGGCTTACAGATGCCAAAGAGACCCTATCCAAACTCGTCAACCTTTTAGTCCGTCGAGCCCAAGAAGGAATCGCTGATAAAGATCCCGATCTGATCACCAACTTTGGAGTGATCGGAACAGACCCAATCCAGATCGATGTTGGACGGTTCAGTTCCAGAGTCCCCCCCATAGCGCCTAAGGTCGATAAAAATGAGATCATCCGGATCACAGATCAATTGGATCACTACTTAAAGACGAGATGCCCTGAACTCCAGCAGCATCTTAAAACCCAAATAGAAAAATTATGAAATTTAAGCCTTATGTTTATCTCCTTGCATCACTCGCGATCGGCTACGGCGCTTATCACCTCTCGATCAAGACCGCCAATAAGTTCGTCCTTTCAGAAATCCAGTACGACAGGCCTCACGATCCCCGCTTTGACACGCGGCCTCTTACCGCAGCAGAAAGCCAAGAAGTCGATAAGGCCCTCAGCCAAAATTACACCTATTTCGGCTGCGGCGGACAAGCTTATGTCTTCTTCAGTGAAGACGGAAAGTATGCCTTAAAATTCTTCAAGCAACGGCATTTCCGGGAACCGACCCATCTCAATTACATCCCATTTATCAAACGGTACCGCGATCTCAAATTCGCTAAACGGAAAAAGAAAATCTCCGTTGAATATGGCAGCTACAAGCTCGGCTTTGAGCAGCTCCCAGAGCTTACCGCCCTCGTCTATGTCCACTTGAACAAAACCTCTCATCTCAATAAAAGCATCACTTTCATTGACAAGTTCAAGATCGAGCATCAGATCGATCTCGACAAGACTGACTTCATCCTCCAACGACGGGCTCAGCTTGTCCATGATACGATCGATCAGCAAATGGCTGCCGGCGATGTTGCAGGCGCCAAACACACCGTCGATGCGATCGTCGACCTGATCGTCATCCGCTGTAAAAAAGGGTATTACGACAAAGATCCTAACATCGCCACGAACTGCGGCATCCTCGGCGATAAAGCCATCAAGATCGATGTCGGCCGGTTAACCCTCGATCCGAACATGACGAAACCGCTCTATTATAAGCCTGAACTCTACCATCTCGTGAAGCCGTTCCAACGTAGGCTTTCCGAAAAGTATCCAGAGCTTGCCAAGTATCTCGATGAAAAAGTCACGGATGTGATCATTCATGAATAGATGGGTTAAGCGCGGTATCAAAGTTTCTCTCTTTTTGATCGCCTTCAACACCTTGGAGCATTTGTGTCATCAGAAGACCAAAGGGTTTTTTCTTCAAAGAATCCAATTCGGTGATGAGAAACCTGAACCCTCTGCTCCTGATGCTGCCACTCTTTCGGTCTTAAATCAGCCCTTCCATTATCTCAATCACGGCAATCAGTGTTTTGCTTTTGTTTCTGAAGACGGCAAATACATCCTGAAGTTCTTCAAGTACGTCCACCATACTTCACCTCTTTGGACTTCCAAAATCCCCCTTCTCAACCGTTTTAAAGCGTTCCGACAAACACGGATTGATAAAGTCGTCTGGAAACGAAACCGAGACTTTCAAGGCTACCAGATCGCTTTTGACCATTTTCGTTCTGAGACCGGACTTTTGGACATCCACCTTCACCCTACTGAAGTTTATCCGACCATTACTCTCTACGACCCCTTAAACATCGTCCACTCCCTCGATCTGAATAAAACTCCATTTATCCTCCAGAAACGAGCCACACCGATCTATGAACAGTTCTCTTCTTGGATCCAAAAAGGAGAGATCGACAACCTCAAGCAAGGCATCACCGATCTTGTCGACCTGTGTTCTAACCGTATCTCTAAACACATTTTCGATGATGACGTGAATTTCTATTCCAACTTTGGATTCTTTGAGGGAAAACCAATCCAAATCGATCCCGGCCATTTCGTTCTCAATTCTACCACTACTTCAGAACTTCCTTCTCTTTTAGTTGAGCTCAAAGACTGGTTCTCAAAAAACTACCCCCCGATGGTGTCGCATGTTGAAGCCTGCGCAAATTCTCACTAGAGCCCTTCTTTTCTTTACGCTCTTTGGCCTGGCCTATTTCTTTTCAGATCTCGCGACCTGGGGATTTACGGTCGCCAGACTCCGTACCTCACAACCGCTAGGTCCTTCAACAGGTATTGATCCCTATCTCATTCTCAAGCAAAAGTTCACCCTTAAAGACCAAGGCGGACAATCGTATGTCTTTATTTCTGCCGATGGAAACTATGTTCTAAAATTCTTCAAAGACATGCCTCGTCCTTGGATCCCCTTTAATAATTATCAAAAGAAAAAACTCAGTAAGCTCATCCGCACAATTAATGGCTACCATCTCGCCTTCGAACGGCTCCCGCAAGAAACAGGTCTGCTCTATCTCCATTTTTCCCCCACTTCAACTCCCCTTCCCACGATCCTAGTTGACCGGCTTGCGATTGAACACCCGATCGATCTTTCTTCCGTCTACTTTGTGTTGCAAAAACGGGCGACTCCCGTCGACTTTTTCTCTGAGGCTACCCTTGCACAAGTCTCTGACCTTTTAAAAAAACGAGCTTCAGTCCACATCGCCGATCACGATCCCCGACTGCAGGCCAATCTTGGTTGGATCAACGGGCAACTCGTCTTCATAGATCCGGGCCGTTTTGTCGAAGATGCCAATGCCTCTTCTGAACTTCCTAAGAAGTTCCTCGAGCGCCTCCCATGAAAAAGGTACTTCTAGCGCTCTTGATTTTTTTCGGAGTCGAGAGGGTCTGTTATTTTCAAACCGATGGATTCATTCTCTCTAAAATGCTCCTGGAAAATGTTCCTCCCTCCTCAGGACCATCAGAAACTCTCACGTTTATCGGTGCCGGCAAACAGTTCTATGCTTTTGAAACCGCTGACCATCACTATGTCGTCAAGTTCATGAAGTTCAGCCGCCGCCGTCCGCTTCCCTGGCTTGAAAAACTCCCCTTCTTCAAATCGTGGACATCGACTTATCTTGCTGAACGTGCCAAGCGGCTCGCCAATCTTGAATACAGCTCCGCTTTAGCCGTTGAATATCTTTCTGCGGAAGCTGCGTTAACTCCTTATCAGCTTCCAAAAAACCTCATCTTAATCGACAAACTCGGCATTGCTCATTTGATCGATCGGGAACAAACCCACTTCATCGTTCAGAAAAAAGCGATTCCTTTTACCACCTACTTTGATCAAAATCCTTCTGAAGCACAACCGCTCATCTCATCTTATATAAGGACCATTACCTCCCAATGCCAAAAAGGAATCTGCAATTTAGATCCGGTCATCGATCGCAATTACGGCGTTGTCAATCATCAGATGATCTTGATGGATATCGGATCGCTGCTTGCACATCCGAAACTAAGTTACAAAGCAGGAGTGCAGCGCGAAATCTTTGTCGAACTGCTTCCATTACGCGAGTGGCTCCAAAATCATCATCCCGAACATGTCGCTTATTTTGATCTCAGGTTTCAAAGCCTCATAAATTAGAACTCTTCGATTTTTTTCACGCAACTCTACTGCGCGTTTGCTTAAACTGAATTCATTGCAAACGAAATAGCTTGCTCTTTTTTGACTATCAATTTTAAAATCGTCCCCACTTATCTTTACACAACACCTTTCGGAGGTTAAAAATGGCATCAACATTACCAACAGTGAGTCCAAGAACATCAGCTTCAGCATCACAACCACAACCTTCCGCAGTCAATGGGCCAACAAGATGGAACGTCATCTTCACTCCCGGCGGCTCTTCTGTCATTAAAGACAATCTCATCCGCGTCTATGAAAACAAGGAATACCGTATCCATGGCGCCTACTTAACAGGTGTGACCGCTATCAGATCAGGATTAGAAATTCTCCCATCAATTGGCAAACTCCTTTTAAATACAGCCACCTGGTTCGTCGATGTGACTAGCCCACGTGGAGATGGCTTCACGATCATCGCCAGAGATTTTGCCGACATTCTCCATTGCGTCAAAACAACGATCGCACTTCCTTTCTTTTCGATTGCCGGACTCGTTTTTCCAGCTGACGTCTTTGGTCTTTTCGAAAACATGCCCGGTATTCAAACCAAAGTCGAAATCTTTGACGAAAGAGCTGTCCTTGCCAATGTCAAAGCAAGAAGGGCTTTCGAAGAAAGAAATCTCACTGCAGCAGAAGGCGAACTCGAAGCTCTTCGAAAAGAGCTAGGAGAAACCGATGAAGTGTTAACTGCGACAAAAGCAGAGCTGGAAAAAGTTCAGCAACAGATCGAAGGTTCAAAAGATGCCGCTGCTGAAGCCGCGAGATTAAATACCCAAGTCTCTGAACTCACTGAAACAGTCGCTAGACTGCGCGGCGACGAAGGAACAGTCTCTTCTACCTTAGCAGGAATCCGCGCTGATATCGCACGATTAGGATCTGAACTAGAGGGCGCAAAAAGAAACAACACTTCTGCTTTACAAAGTTTAGAAAGAGAGCGCGTAGCAAAAGAAGAAGAGTTACAAAGAATTAGAGATCAAATCAAGCAAACCGGCGAAAGACAAGTAGCCGTCCAAGCCGACTTCGAGCGTCTTTCAGCTGTCGTAAAAGACCTTACACCCAAAGCTACTGCCTTAGTAGCGGATGTTGAAAGACTGTCAGCTGCAAAGCCAGGACTCCTTGCACAAGAGAAAGACTTACTGGTAAAAATCCAATCTCACAAAGATGAACTCGCAGGACTTGAGGCCCAAGTTACCGATGCTAAAGAAAGAACACGTGTTGCTTTAGATGGGTTAAAAAAGCAGATTGCCTCTCAGCAAACTGTAATGGATGAACATGCAGCTACTATCGCTAGACTCGGCAGCGAACAAAAAGATATTGAAGGAAAACGGAAAGAACTTCTTGAAAAATGCAACACTCTTGAGTTTACAACCCTGCATGGCTTAAACGGTCGCAAAGAAACCCTTGGAAGAGAAATACAGGATCTTGACGCACAAAAAGCCGCTCTTGGAACAGAGATTGCTGCTCAACAAGAAGCGCTGCGCATTGAAACAGAATCTGCTAAAACACTTGCTGCGCGCCAGCATGAGTTAAAAACAACGATTGCCGGACTCGAACAAAAAGAAGGCGATTTCAGAACCACTGTATTGCCAGACCTTGAGCGCCAAGCAAAAACGCTTGAGGAAAGAAAAGCCGCTATCGAAGGAGAAGTCTCCACCGAGCAGAAAAGACTCGATGCCGTTAAAGCAACTCATGCAGATACCCGCAGAGATCTTGAGAGCGTTGCAAGAACCCTAGACTCTAAACGGGCTGAACAGGCAAGTCTTGAACAAACACTGGCAAGAATTCAGACAGCGTTGAAAGGAGCTCCTGTGAGCAGCCCAGCCGCAGATGCAGGCGCTAGCGCTGAACAAACGATCGCTGCTCTTCAGCAACAACTCCTGGCACTTGGGACCAACATCTCAGATAAAACAGCACTGGATACAGTCCTCACTGCCTCCGTCGCTGACAAAGAAAGCGCTCTCCAGGAAAAAATAAGAGCCATTTCTCATTTGACAGAAGAATCATCATCCCTTGGTAAAAAGGTTGATGGACTTAAAGCCAAGAGAAAGAGATTAATGAACGTCTGTCACGCTTAAACGATGACATCGCAAGACTCGAAGCCAAAGAGAAAGTTCTCAAAGACACGAAATGCATGGTCTCGAAGGGCAAATTCGAACCGCGAATGAATCCCTCCAAGGAATTGCCTCTCAATATAAAGAGTTGGAAGGTCAAGTACGTGCTGCTGAAGCGAAAAAAGCTGCTCTTGAGAAAGTTTTCACTGGCCTAAATGATCAAATCGCAGCTGCTAAACGCGAAAGGAGTGAGATCCAAAGTATCATTGACAGCCTAAGACCCAATATCGAATCAATGAGAAACACCCTCCGAGCTTTAGACGCAGAGAGGGCAAGACTCGAAGCTGCGGTTCCAACATTACTATCTGAAGAGCAAGCTCTTACAAAGCAGATCTCCGATGGTAAGCAGGAACTGGCAGGACTTAAAGAGACCTTGGCTCGTGCACATGAGGCTCATACAGCTGAGATGAAAACGCTTGAAGCAGAAAAGCCCGATTAACTGAGGAAAAAGGCAGACTCGAAATTGAACATCAAGCAAAAATAACTGCTCGGGATGCACTCCAGTCAGAGTTTGACAGACTGACGGCTTCAACAGACGCATTAAGAGGCCAAGAAGCCACTCTGAAAGATTCTGTCAGAGCTGCTGAAGCAGCCCAACAAGCTGCAATTACACGCACAGCTGAAGAAAAAGCAGCGTCCGAAGCTGTGAGACTCAAGCACAAGCAGTCTGCCGACCAGGTTAGAACCTTAGCTCAACAGAAAACTGAATTGGCTGAAGCTAACCAAAAACTGGAGGCCGAATTTGCAACTCGCCGAACAGCTTTCGAGGAAGAGCTTAGACAAAAAGACATTGCAGCTGTTGCAGCTCTTGAGTCCAAACTCCAAGAAATCAGACTCCGATCTCCTGCCAAAGCTATACTTAATTCCCCTGCACGGTCAACTCAGCGTCTGTTCCTCCTACTCCAGGAACAGCGGCAGAAGATTTGACGACTGTTATTGCTAAGATTAAGCAGAAAATAGAGAGCTTGAAAGAACGACAGATGCCGCTCTAAAAGAAAAAGAGCTGAATTGGGAACGATTCAACAAGAAACCACTGCTTATAGCGAACAGCTACAAGCCAAACTTGCAACGAAAAAGAAGAGCTTGCTCGTGTCAACGCTGAGAAAGAAAAAGCAGAACTAGTCACTCGCTGCTACGATGAATAAAAGTGAGTATGATGCTCTAATAACATCACGTACTCAAGAGCTGCAAAAACTTCGCATTGACCGTATTAGAATTGAAGGTCAAGTCAAAAAATTAAGACAAGAACGGGATGGGTGCCTCAGCATAGCGGGTGCGACACCAGCAAGGAAGACCGGCAGGAACGGTACTAAAAATAACGAATAAATTCGTCTTAATAAAACAAACAGGAGAAGATCTAATTCTTCTCCTGTTTTTCTCTTAAAGAAGTCAAATTTTTTAAAAGTTTTCTGAAAAAATCAATCAAACCAAGGTAAACATTATGGCTCATTTAACAACACCCTCAATTCAAAACAGAGAAGACGCTCCCCTCCTCCGGATGCCCCATGAACAGCATTCTAATCGTTCCTACCCCCAAACAGCTCCCAGGTCAGGAGGTCCTTGGCGTTGGTTCGTTGCAACTCTTGTGTCCGGCGGAGTCTCCGGAACTCAAGGATATTTCTCAGTGACAAGCTTCATTGCTAAAAGCACGACATTGGGAAGACGTTTTTGGTGCAGGAGCACTCATGTGTGCAGGAGCCTGCGTCTATTGCATCTATCGAGTCGTCATAGCCATCAAATATCGCAATATCCAACCGATTGAACCGATTCATGAGACTGCAGCAGCTAAAGCCAACGTTGCTATGCTTCGGATGGTTAACACTCGGCTCAATACTCTTCTCAATGATGCAGTAGTAGTTGACCTCGAGGCAGGGGTTGATGATGCTAGGCTCCATGAAACAATCGGCCAACAATTGACCGAGCTCGAGCAGATGCTGCCCGGTCTCAGAACAGAACTCGATGAGATTCAAGCAGCTCTCCAAAGCCGTTCGGTCAGCTCACCAAGCGGTGCAGGAAATCTTGATTCTCCTGCTTCTACAGATTCCTTCGAAAGAAACCTTTTAGGTAAACTCGATGCTCTTTCCAAAAAAGTAGGAAAAGACCAATCCAGTAGAAATGCTTCCAGGCTCTCCTCTACCCAGAGTTCGCCTGCTGGCCACGTTGGCTATAGCTTTGTTGCTTCTCCTGCTGCTTCTCCCATACCGAAAGGAGGTCCTGCTCCTGCTGTTTCTCCAACACTGAAAGGAACAGTTCGAGTCATTAGCTTCGGGCCTGACGAAGAAATACCCGCCCCGGATCTGGCGGTAAAACCGACGAATAAGATCGATGTTTAGACATCCCGGGCGATTTGCCCGGGAGTTTTCATTTATAGACCTGCATCAGTCCGTGGATGCCATTGGCAATCGACTGGACGGCCATCGAACCCAAAATCAATCCCCCAATCCGCGTCACCAGATGGATGCCGGTGCTTTTAAGTACCCGTTCAATCGAGCCTGCAAAATATAAGACCGAACCTGTCGTCAACGCTACCGCGATGGCACAAATCGACAAATAGACGTGGTTGAGTGGACCGGACCAAATCGAAGCGCCGACGATCACAGTGGTGATCGCTCCAGGACCTGCCATGATCGGCATCGCAAGAGGAACAACCGCAATCGAGGCTTTTTGAAACCCTTCTGCTTCGTCTTCTTTCGATTGCTGGATCCGGTTCGGACGGCCATTGAGCATCGAAAGAGCAACCAGGGCCAGAACGAATCCCCCCGCGATCTGGAATGCGGGGATACGGATTCCAAAAAGGTTTAAGAGAGGCATCCCAAGCCAGGTCACGAAAACAAGGATCATCGCGACGGCAAAGCTGGCCGTGACTGCGATTTTCTTCTTTTCTGCATCGGTTTTGCCGTAGGAAAGGTTTAAAAGGGCAGGAAGAGCCGATAAAGGGCTGCAAACGACCAAAAGAGATAGGAAATAGTTGAAAACATCTGTCAGGACCATTGCAGGAAACCTTCCTATTCTTTAACCTTGTAATCTTAGCCATAGCAAAGAAAGGGTTTTATGAAAAAAAGTTTTATTAGAATCGGACTTTTATTGGGAGCGTGCTTAATTCCAGTAGTTCTGATTTTCGTATCCTCTGGAGATAAAAAGAGCCACAGAGCCCCGAAGACTCTGGCTGAAAAAGCTTTTGTTATCGTCGTCCCTTCCTACAACAATTCATCCTTTTGCGAACAAAACATTCTATCAATCCTCCATCAGCAGTATGAAAACTATCGGGTGATCTTTATCGATGACGCCTCCAAAGATGACACCTTTGACAAAGTGAAAGCTTTAGTCGACAGATCTTCGAAAAAAGACAAAGTCACGCTGATCAAGAACACTGAAAATCTAGGATCTCTGAAAAATCTCTACAATGCGATCCATAGCTGCAAAGACCAAGAAATTGTCGTCCGTGTCGACGGCGATGACCAACTGGCTCAACCCTTAGTGCTAAAAAAACTCAATAAGGTCTACGCCGATCAGAACATCTGGATGACCTATGGAAATTATCTCGATTACCCTACCTATAAACAAAAACCTCAACTTTGCCAAAAATTCCCTAAAAGCGTCCTCAGAACCCAGCGATTCCGGCAGTATAAATGGGTAACCTCTCATCTCCACACCTTCTATGCCGGATTGTTTAAGAAAATCTCGCCCGACCATCTGACCAAAGATGGGGAATTCCTCCCTGTTGCAGGCGATGTGGCAATCATCCTCCCGATGTTAGAAATGGCCTGCGGCCATTTCCAGTTCATCGAAGAGATTCTTTATCTCTATAACCGAACCAATCCGCTCAGCGACCATCTCAACAACCGGCTTGTCTTACAGAACTCGTATGATCGATATATCCGGTCGCTCCCCTCTTATCGTCCGCTGGAGCAGCCTCCGTACGCCACTGGGGAAGCAGTCCGATGAACGAGCTGATCTTTGTTTTACAGGTCGCTGTTTTAGTCGGAGCCCTATTTTGGGCTGCGAGAATGGGGAAAGAGGCCCTCATTGCGCTCTCGTGCCTGCTGTCGGTGCTCGCCAACTTTTTTGTCCTAAAACAGATGCATCTTTTTGGATGGAACGTAACCTGCAGCGACGCGTTTGCCATCGGTGGGATCTTTGGTCTGAATATGCTCACCCAAAGTTATGGCAGAGACGTTGCCAAAAAAACCATCTGGATTTCGTTTTTTGGCATGATCTTTTATGTCGTGGTCTCGCAGATCCATCTTTTCTTTGTTCCAAGTCCACATGACACTAGCCAAGGCCACTTCATCTACCTGCTCAATACCGCCCCAAGGCTGCTCATGGCCTCGCTGATGACGTTTTTCATTGTCCAACAGTTTGATGTGAGGCTATTTGGATTTTTTCAAACAAAACTGTCGAAATTCTCATGGCAGACAAGAAGCACCTTCTGTCTCTTTATTTCCCAAGCGTTAGATACCGTGCTATTCAGTCTCTTGGGACTGTATGGCATTATCAACGATTTTGCCTCCATGATGGTCGTCAGCTATCTCGTAAAATCGGTAGTGATTGCTCTGACATCGATCGCAGCGATCTTTTTCAATCCTCTGAAGAAGCTGACCCATGAAGTTTGAAATTCTCCATACCTCGTCCAAATCAAGAGCCCGGGTCGGCCGTATCCACACGCCGCATGGAATTATCGACACCCCGAACTTCGTCGCTGTCGGAACAAATGGGACTTTAAAAGCCCTCGATAACAAGACCGTGCAGGAGATCGGCCTGCAGCTGATGTTCTGCAATACGTACCATCTTGCTGCTCCAGCCGGGAACCGAAGTCGTCCGAGACGGAGGCGGGATCCATAATTTTATCAACCGTCAGCTTCCGATCATTACCGATTCTGGAGGATTCCAGGTGTTTAGCTTGGCGTATGGATCGGTCGCAAGCGAACTCAAAAGCCAAGGGACAAAAAAAACCGACGGCTCGGTGTTAAAGATCACGGAAGAGGGAGTGCTTTTTCGGTCCTACCGAGATGGCAAAAAGATCTTGCTGACACCGGAGAGCTCCATTGAAGCGCAAAAGAATTTAGGAGCCGACATCATCATTCCGTTTGATGAGCTGCCGCCGTACCATATCGATCGAGAAAAACTCGTTCAATCGTTGGAAAGAACCCACCGGTGGGAAGAGAGATCGCTGCAAGAACACCTCAAAAATCCCCGCAATCAAGCCATGTATGCAGTGATCCATGGAGGGATCGATCCCGATTTAAGACAAAAAAGCTGTGAAGTTCTTTCTAAACTCCCTTTCGATGGATTTGCGATCGGAGGAAGCATGGGCAAGACAAAAGATCAGATGATCGGGATGCTCACGACAATGATGCCGTCGCTTCCAGTGGAAAAACCGAATCACCTGCTAGGAATCGGCGATCTTGAATCAATTACGGGTTGTATTCCACTCGGAATCGATACCTTTGACAGCTCATATCCGACACGGGCTGCACGGCATGGGATGGCGCTGACAGGAGCAGGTCCCGTCAATCTCACCAAGGGTGAATATGCCAATAAATTTGAGCCGATCGAAAAAGGATGCACATGCAGCACCTGCGCGCACTTTACCAAGGCGTATCTTAACCACCTTTTTAAAGCGCGCGAGATGACAGCGCTGACGCTAACGACGATCCACAATCTCCACTTCATGGTGGAGCTGATGAAGAACTATCGAGCTGCCATTGCGGCGGATCTTCTCTGACCTGCTTCTTCTAACTGCTGCCGGTAGCATCGGTAGCAAACAGGAAAATATTTCTCTTCAGCACCCAATTGAATCACCGGCCCTTCGAGGGTAGCTTTTCCATTGATATGCCGGATATTCATAGTCGATTTTTTGTTGCAGTAATAACAGGTTGCTTTCACTTCTTCAATGGAATCAGAGAGTTCCATCAAGCGGAGCGATCCGGTAAAGAGTTTAGACCGGAAATCGGTTCTCAGACCATAGCAAATCACGGGGATGTCTTTATCGAGAGCAATGTCTCTTAGCTGTTCAATATGTTCCATCGAGAAAAAGTGGGCTTCATCGACTAGAATGCAGTTAACTCCTTCGTAGTTGATTTGAAAAAGATCTGTTGTGGGTCCGACTAAAACATCAGCCTCGCATTGAAGACCTGCGCGGGATTTAATATTTTCTCTTCCAAAACGGGTGTCCATATCGGGCTTAAGAAGCAAAACTTTCTTACCTTGTTGTCGGTAATTATGCGCAACAGCAAGTAGATTAAGGGTTTTTGCACTCCCCATTGTTCCATGCCGAAAATAAAGCTTGGCCATTTTTAGGCTCCGGGTTTAAGGTTGAACATGATAAAAACTTCGATATCCTGTTAAAAAAGCTTGGACCACAAAATCCAAGTAATGAATTCAGGTTAATCGATTCAGAGATTTTTGAGGAGGTCAAGAATGACGCCTGATATAAAAATCCGAACTTTACATGGGGCGGGAATCAAGACGTATATCCCGAGCATTGTCAAAGTTCGCAATGAAGTCTTAAAAGAGTTTCCCTACATGCGTATTGGCCATGTTGAAGAAGATACACAGTATTTCAGAAATTTAAGTCAGTGCAAAGATTCGATCGCCGTGCTTGTCTTCGATGGACCTAAGATCATCGGTGTGACTACAGGAGTCCCTCTCGAAGAACAACTCCCGGTTTTGCAAAAACCGTTCATTGAAAATAAATTCAAACCTTCCGACTTCTATTACTTTGGGGTTTGCACGCTTTTGAAGCCTTATCGCGGCAGAGGCATCGCCCACCATTTCTTCGACATTCGGGAAGAACACGCCAAACATCTCAAGCGGTTTAATAAAATCTGCCTCTCCAGTGTCCTGCGCCCTAAAAATCATCCCAAAAAACCCAAAGATTATGTTTCGCTAGATTCGTTCTGGAAAAAAAGAGGCTATATTGAAAGAAAAGATCTGATTGGACATCTCCCCTGGCGCGACGCCGAAGAGAAAGTTCCCTCTCCAAAACCTCTAGTCTTCTGGGTCAAAGAGATTTAATTAGTGTTCGTTTTAAGATCAAAAGAATTGACAAAAGTCTCGTGCTGCTGCTCTCGCGGCGTATCTGGATAATAGACCACCATCAGTCTGTAGAGTGTGTTGCCGACTAAGATCAGGCGGCCTTCGATGTGATTTTCGCCCTCTTTCATCTTAAAATCCATCGCAGGGTAGTTCTTGTGCTTGACGATTTTTTTATCGACAATCTCCGTGCCGGGCATGTGCTCATGGACGACGTTCATAGCGCCTTTAAGAAGGGTATTTGAACTGAAAATCTTCCATTTCTTCGGGAGGTCTAAATAACTGACAGAAAAAGCTGCGTCTTTGACGGCTTTAAATTCGCTAAGATTGATTGGATCGCCATTGGGCACTTCAACGGTTTTTTCGACCATTTCAGGCTTCTTTGGGAAATGAACGGAAAACTTTCCATTTTCAGCGACATATTCGACCCAGCCCGATCCTGCCACTTGCTGCTCATAATGGACAGCGGCTTCGGAGATATCTTTTCCATAGAAAAGGCCGCTTCCAGCTGAACAAGCGATCATTAAAGCGATGATGTAACGCCAGAAGGAGATTTTTTGCTCCGTGACGACGCCGGGCCGTTTGCCTAAAAAGAAGGCTCTTTTAAGGCTTTCTTTCCACGTCAGGTTAGGAATGGTGATCCCAAAGAGTTTTTTCCCGGGGGTCGTGCCGTATTTATAGATAAAAAGTGCTTCTAGAGGCGCCCAAAAAAATGGGACAGCGAGAGCAAAGTAGAAGTAAAAATTTTCATTGACTTCAACGGGGGCCATGAGGGAGAGAAAAACGGAGCAGAAATAAAATAGGCCGTAGTCAAGCAAACGGGCCAATGATCTTCTTAAAGATAAAAACATATGTTAGGAACATTATAGTATAAAAGAGACTTATCTACCAGGGAAAGGATGTGCCATCAAATTTTAATTTGAGGTCTTTTTTCCCGAGCCTAAAATCGAGAAAAAACAGTTGGTCACGACAGCACAGACAACAGCCACTAAACTTCCTAGCACCGTTCCAATCAACACGGCTTTCAGCAGTAAATGGTGAGGGACAATTTCAGGATTGAACGTATAAGTTTGATCGGAGCGACCTGCCAGAGATTGGGCTAAACTCACCCTAATGACGTCCAAGAAGACGGTGATGCTCAAGAGAGGGACCACAGCTAGGCCGCCGAGTACTGCCCCGGTTGCCCCGCCAACAACGGCACTTTTCATCACGTTCATCCGTCTTCCTAATTTTTGCAAAAGCATAGAAGGTTCGGTCTTTGATCACAATGACAGTTGCAGGAGAATGAGATTTTCAGGCAAAATCATTGCAAAACGTCTTTTTTAAAAAAATTGTGGTAATTACCTATGCGACGATCGATTTGTGTCTGTGAGCCGATGGGCTGTTATGCTGGAGAATCAGGGAACTTCCGTTTTGTCTACACCCCTGCTGTGAACCTTCCCAAAGGAGCGAAACTCCGCTTTGATCTCGCGACAAAAGGACGGCCGATCGATTGGCAGCTTCCGCAGACCAATGTCAAAACTAAAAAAAATGTGATCTGGGCTCAGCTTCCCGATGGAAAAGGCATTCCTGCCAAGGCCATCGAAAAAGGCGATAAAATGACCCAGGTGTTTGAATTCGTTCTTCCGATGGAGATCAAAGCGGGAGACAACTTCATTATCTACATGGGATCGACTGTCAAAGGAAAAGACACCGGCAACCGATGCCAGCTCAATGTCCAACGAAGACGTCCTTTCCACCTCTACATCGATCCCCGCGGAAAAGGCGATTTTAAAGAACAAGAGACGTTCCATTTAGACGTCCGAGGAAATGTTCTGCATAATATCCGCATCATTGCACCTTCGCTTGTCGCAAAAAACAAACGATTCGATGTGCTCGTCCGGTTCGAAGACGAATATGGCAACCTGACCAACTACGCTCCTGAAGGAAGCCTCATTGAACTGAGCTACGAAAACCAACGGGAAAACCTCAATTGGAAACTCTTCATCCCAGAAACCGGCTTTATCAATCTTCCGAATCTCTATTTCAATGAAGCAGGTGTTTACAAAATCCAACTCCATAACTTAAAAACCGGCGATAAATACTATTCAGCTCCGATCAAGTGCCTGCCTGAATCGATCCATGTCATCTGCTGGGGGCTGCTCCATGCAGAATCCGAAAAAAACGATGCGCATGAGAGCATCGAGGCGTGCCTGAGAGAATTCCGGGATGAAAAAGCACTCCAGTTCTACGGTACATCTCCTTTTGAAAGCACCGATGAGACAACTCCCGATATGTGGAAGCAGATCTCAAGCCAAGTCGCTGAATTTAACGAAGAACAACGTTTTTGCACTTTCCTCGGCTTCCAATACCCTGCTGAAGAAGGACTGCGCGAGATCGTGTACTTCAAAGACCTCAAGCCTCTCCTCCGAAAAAAAGAAGCTAAGAGCAGTGTCCTTCCTAAAATCCAAAAATTACTCAACCCCAAAGAGGCGTTGATCATCCCCACATTTACCATGGGGAAAGGGTACGAGACCAATTTTAACCACTTCGACCCTGAACTTGAAAAAGTCGTTGAAATCTACAATGCATGGGGTTCATCCGAATGTACCGCTAAAGAAGGAAATACCCGCCCCATCCGCTCAACCTCGAAAAAGGGCGTCCAAGAGACAGAAGCCGGCTCAATTCTCAATGCGTTGAAAAGGAACCGCCGTTTTGGTTTTGTCGCTGGGGGCCTCGATGACCGCGGCATCTACGCTGATTTCTTTGAAAACGATCAAGTCCAATACAGCCCAGGCCTAACTGCGGTCTTGTCAACGGATCAAGCCAAAGAGGCCATTGTGACTGCGCTGACGCACAGATCTTGCTACGCGACAACAGGCGCCCGCATTATCGTCGGACTCAACATCGCCGGAACCACCATGGGCGGAGAGCTCAACACCAAAGCAAAACCTGGACTTGTCATCAATCGCCACATTATCGGCTACGTTGCTGGGACAGCTCCATTAAAAGAAGTCGTGCTCCTGCGTAATGGAGTTCCTCTCAAGCAATTCCCTATTAAAGACTTTGCCTTGGACTTTGCTTTTGATGATTCCGAACACCTTTCCAAATGCGCTCTTGCTTCCCCTGATGATAAACCGCACTTTGTGTTCTATTACCTGCGTGTCACCCAGCAAGACGGTCATATCGCCTGGAGTTCGCCAATTTGGGTGGACTACATGGACTACACGCCAGCACCAGCAGCAAAAAAGCCAAAAAAATGAAAATCATCTTAGGATCCCAGTCGCCAAGACGCCGTGAGATCATGGATTATTTTTCGTTGCCATTTGTGCAAGTTGCTTCCGATTTTGATGAAGATTCGATTCCGTTTGAGGGCCATCCTGCCAAACATGCCATGCTGCTGTCGCAGAAAAAAGCCGAAACGCTCGCTGTCCGATATCCCCAAGAAGTGATTTTAACAGCTGACACCGTCGTCTCCTGCAAGGGCAAGCTCTACAACAAGCCCCGTGATGAACATGAAGCCACAGAATTCCTCCGCACATTTGCCGGTACGTGGCAAGAAGTCAACACCGGCGTTACCGTTAGACGCGGCTCAGAGGTTCATACAAGCTTTGAAGAGACCAAACTCCTCTTTCACAAGCTCACGGATGACCAGATTAAAAAGTTCCATAGCCATATTTATTTCCTTGATAAAGCCGGCGGCTATGCGATCGAAAAAAGTGCAAATTTGATTGTTTCTCGAATCGAAGGATGTTATTACAATGTGTTAGGCCTGCCCATTAACACGGTGCAAAAACTTCTGATGAAGTTGGGAATTGATCTATGGGACTTTTTAAAAAGCTTCTCTTAACCTCTCTCCTCTGCGTCTCTTGCCATGGGATGGAAAAAGAGCATGTCGCTTATCTCATGCAATCGAAAGAAATCGACGCCTCGATTTCCCTCTATGAAACCTACAAACAAGAACTCGGCCGACATGACTTTGAAATGCTCGTCCACCTCTGCACCATCATTTTAGAACAAGGGATCAAAAGTAACGATTTGACCATCCAGCTCTCTAGTCTCTACGGTACAGCGATTGCAGGGATGACCTCTTCCATGGATATTCTCGAGCAAGGGATCAAAAGCTCTAACTTCGAAACTCAGCTCGCTTCGATCCAGCTGCTGGCCCGGATGCACGACGACCGAGGCGATGAGTTGCTCACCAAAGCGATGGCCTCTCCCTTCCTCATGGCACGGATGGAAGCAGGGTTTCACCTAGCTTCCCGCAAACACCGAAAGGCCACTGGCCATATCGAAGCGTTGATGTATAAACTGCCTCAGGAATTTTGGTTCTACTTCCCTCAGTTTTTTGCCCTCATCGGAACGAGCGATTCGATCGATGTGCTCAAAAAACTGATGGAAGATCCCATCTCGATGACCCGCGTCGAAGCGATCCTCTGCGCGGCTCGATTTGGCCGCGATGACTTGCTATATAAAATCCGCGCCCATGCCACCCATCTCAATCACGATGAGCAAGAAGCCTCTGCATCAGCGCTCGGGATGCTCAAAGATTCGAAATCGATCCCTCATCTCAAACGGCTTTCTGAGTCTGTGTCAATTCCCGTGAAGCTCGCCGCTTTACGCTCTCTCTATTTCCTTGGAGATACGCATGCCCTGCTGCCGATTTTTGACATGGCCCGAGGGCACAATCTTTTTGCGATTGCGCTTTTAGGTGAACTTCCTGGGGGAGAAGAAGTCTTAGCTCCTCTACTCAAGCATGAAAATATCCATGTCAGGTTCAATGCCGCTTTTTCACTGCTGGAACGACGGGATGAACGGTGCCTCCCAACCTTAGAAGAGTTTCTTTTAAGAACTTCCAAAGACCTAGGATTTCAGCCCCACACCTCGATCGGACATTCTCTCGTCTCATGGAAAGTTGTCCCATCCCTCCAGCAACATGTAAAAAATCTTCCATTCGATTTAGCTGCAATTACGCTCCAGATGCGCGAGCAGATGCTGACTGCGTGCTTAGAACTCTCCGAAGAGAGTTTTTTGAAGGTCGCAGAGAAAATATTTTTGAATCATGAACTCGACTTGATTCCCCTCCTCGTCCAGCTTTTAGAAAATCTCCATACAGAAAAAGCAACCTTTCTTTTGAAAAGACATGCCGAGCATGCGGGGGCTCCACTGATCCGGAACTACTGCAACCTGGCCCTGTTCCGTCTCAAAGAAAAAGGGCCCTACGAAGCTAGACTCCGTCATTGGATCCGGCGTGTCCAGTCCGATGAAATGGTCAAATTTCGAACATCGCTGCCTTGGCACCTGCGTAAAAATAGTTCCCAATATGATCTAACCCCAGAAGAGAGTACCCGGCTGCTTTTAGAGTCTTATCAGGCCTTAGCTGACCGGCATGATGAAAAAGGAATTGAGATTCTCCTACAGGGAATTAAGCAAGGTCATCCAAAAAATCGTTATGCACTCGCAGGACTCTTGATCCACACTCTGCAATAAAGTATCCTGTTTCAAATGAAACGGTTCCTGCTTCCGCTTACTCTCGTATTAAGCGCTCTGATTGCTGAAGATTACGACATTAATCTGAAGGATCCCGTCTTTTCAAATGGGACTATTTCGACGGACCAAGGCGGGATTATTTCCAATCCAGGCCTTCGGATCCAAGCCCGCCACATCGAATATACCAACAAAGTGGAAGATGGCATCCCCATTCGAAAAATCTCTGCAGAAGGCGATCTCCTTTTAGAATTTGAAGGCCGTGTCTTCACTGGAAAAAAACTCACGTATGATCTTGAGACAAAAACCGGCACCATGCTCGACGGCCGGACATCAACCGAATATTACTACGTCGGCGGTGAAGAAATTGAACTCCTTTCCGACGGCAGCTTTTCGGTCAAAAATGCCTATTTGACCACCGTCGAGAGCCAAGATGCTTGGTGGGAAATCCGCTCGGCGCACATCGACATCAACAATAAGGGACTCCTCACTGCGAAAAATATCAAGTTCAAGTTCTACGACGTCCCAGTTTTCTGGATCCCTGCGTTTAAAATGAATACACGGGTCGTCAAAGACTCCCCTGTCCGTTACAAACTCATCTGGGACCAAGTTTTAAAACAAAAAGTCTCGATGAGATACCAGCTCTATTCAACAGAGACATTTGATCTCTTCGGCCGTTTAGACTACCGGTTTAAACGCGGCCCTGGAGCCGCGATCGAGACCGATTACCGTTCACTGAATGGAAGAACAAGCTTTCAAACCAAAAACTACGGCGCTTACGATAAACTTGTCGACGATGAGAAAGGCAATAAACGGTACCGCCTCCAAGGAATTTTCAAGACCCGCACCAAAGATGAAAAAACCAAAGTCTATATGTGCTACGACCGGCTCAGCGATGACAAGATGCCGCAGGACTTTAAAAGCGATGACTTTGAACTCAACACTCAAAAAAGAACGATCCTCTGGGTCTCGCACCATCGAGACAACTATTTTGCCCACATGAACATCCAGCCGCGGATCAACTACTTCCAAAATATCAATCAGCAGCTCCCGCTGGTGAATTTTGGACTCCGCCCTTTTCCGCTGGGCAATTCCAAGATCATCTTCGACAACTGGTTCTCTGCGGGCTATCTCGACTATGTCTATTCTCGCGAGCTAACGGATATTCTCCACAGCACCAAAGCCGGCCGTTTTGAGACCTATAACAGCCTCTATCGGCTTTTCCATTGGGGTCCGATCAATTTCACCCCCTCTGCCGGCTTTATCGGCATTTTCTATACTAATAACCCGCATCATCATGGCGTGGGACAGGCTATCGGAAATTTCACCTTCGACTTGAATACAAATCTCTATAAATCCTACACCGGTTTCAAGCACACCGTCCAGCCATACCTCCGCTACCGCGGACTCACCTCTCCAACATCTCCGACGCACAACCACTACATCTTCAGCATCGATGACGGCTATGTCCATGAAAACCTCTTCCGCCCTGGAGTGTTCCAGGCTTTCTATCCCGTCAAACACTCGCTACTCCCTGATGTCTCTCTTGATCTCTATACCAATGTCTTTGTTGGCCACACCCAATTTGGCCGCACTGTCCCGAAACTCTACACAACTTGGGATTTCAGCTATCCGTCTTGGCATGTGGCCACCGATATCGTCTATAACGTCCAAGAGCTCCTGTGGGACCGCACAAATATCAGAACGGAATGGACCATTTCAGAAAATGCTGCTTTTACAGTTGAGTTTCGACACCGCAGTAAATACGACTGGAGAAAGTCCGATCACGACAACTACATCCTCGATATCGACCGACCGATCGAACAGCTGCTCCACTCCCCTCTTTCGGATGGACGAGATACGCTGCTGTCTCACTTCCAGTTCCGATTCTCGCCTCTATGGACCTGTCATATCGACACCCACCATGGCTGGGGCCGCAATCACGAACCTCGCTACGATTCGTATGAGATCAAATTGTCTACTCTCCTTACCGGCAGATGGCAAGTCTCCGTGGGTTATAAATATACCCCCGGCATCAAGAGCGAGTGGATCTTCCCCTATATCAAACTCCTAGGCGCCCAGTTTTAGCCCATAAAACTCCGGACAAAAAGATTTACAAATTACTGCATGGGCACTATAGCTCAAATTATACTAAAGGAGCTCTATGCGCGCAGCATCGTTGATTTTTTTGACATCTTTGACTCTATCTTCCATCCAAGCAGACGAGATGCAAGACAGTTCCATGGATACTTCTAATATGCCTGCTCCTACGGAATGCGCTCCTGCTCCTGTGATGTGCCCTCCAAAAAATCCTTGCGAACAGAATTCCGATCGGATCTTAGAATTTTTTGGAGAATATTTACTCTTACAAGTCAAAGAAGAGGGGCTAGAGTATGCTTTTAACTCTTCTATCGCCGCTGAACCATCGGCTGCGTTAGGGGTTATCGGAAAGGTCAAGAGAATACCCCCTGAATATCATTCCGGATATCGTGTCGGAGTTACTTATTTCCTTCCTCACAAAAAAGCTGAACTGACAACAAAATGGATGCATATTTTCGGCGGTAATGAAGGCTCTACAACAGCAGCGCCCGGCGGAGTGATTTGGCCTGATTGGCTCAATGAAAACTTTGCTCCTGTTGCGACTGGTGCCAAGGCTCGCTGGCATATGGATTTGAATGTTTATGACCTCCAACTCGGTACGACATTTGGGGTAAAAAAAATCCTCTCTCTCCAGCCTTTCGCAGGCTTCCGTGCTGCTTGGTTTAAACAAAATGTCAATATCGCCTACAGTGACGTGACAGGATCAACGACGGCTACGCCGATTTCAACCATGGTCACTTCTATGAACAAATCCCATTCAAAAGGATTTGGTGTCTGCGCCGGGCTGAATACAAAATGGAAAATTTGGGGCGGATTATCTCTATTTGCTGATGGATCAGCTTCCGTTCTATGGAGTCATTTCAAAAATTCTCAAACAGAAACACTAGCTTCCGGCGCTCTCCGCAGCAGCGTGTCTGATAATCTTATTGACACAGTACCCGTTCTGGAAATCACAGCCGGCCTTGCTTGGGACTACAACTGGGAAAAAGTTGGCCTAGGCCTTCGTTTTGGCTGGGAAGGAGAGGTTTGGTTTAATCAAAACCAGATCGATCGTTTTACAAGCTCTTTTGTCCATGGAGCCACTCGATCAAATAGCTCGAACGTCAATTTTACCGGATATAATTTTAGAGCAAGTCTGAACTTTTAACTCTTTGGCAGACTGTCAGTGATGGTGAGCTCCCCCATCCGAGGAATTTCAGTATCGCTGTTGCTATCTGTCTCATCTGCATCCTCATGATGGGTCGAAGAACGACTTGGTGGGGGCTGTACTTGAGGCGGATTTCCAAATTGAACAGGAGGAGGTAGATATCGACGTCGCACTTCTTCAACTTCTTTGTAGGCCGCTGCCATCTGGACCCGCATTTGTTCTCGCTTTTCCTCAAACTCAATTTCGAAATCGCTCTTGGCTGGAACATTTCTAACTTGATTTTTTCCCGTGAGCTCAATTTTTCCATTGGGATATCTTCGCATGAGTGCACCATTAGGAAGCTTTCTTACAATCGAGCCATCCGAAAGCGTTGCCTCTTTCGGCAGCTGTTTAGAAGCAGCTGGGCTCAATGGGGGCAGGGGTGCCAATGAACTCGAAGAGGCCGCTGCTGGTGATGGGGATGGGGCTGCTGCGGGTGTTGAAGCAGCGGCTGGTGGAATATATATATGGAAAGTGATTTGAGACTGAGTTACAGGCGAAGGCACTGGCAAAGGCGTTAGAAGGGGACTTTTCTTAACTTTTTGCACTGTACTTGCGACTCCCATTTCAAAAGCATTTAGACCTTGATTGACAAAAGTATAGGTCGGTGGCGCAGGAACAAAAGGCAAGGCTTGAGAATTGCTGTTTTGACGCTTCTTATCACGACCCTCCTCGGCTTCTGCAAGAGGTCTTCGTAGAGCGGGGCCAACTCGATTGGTCATAAATAGTCTCTTTTGTTAGGTAAGTTCAATGAATTCATCTCCGATCCAATTGATGAATGGGAAAAGACGAATGGAAATCATGTATCCGTGGTAAGGTTCTCGCAAAGTGACCCGATCTTTAACCAGCGAAATCTGATCAAGAACAACCATGTGGCTTTTAAGATCCGGGTGGTGCAGATGTAAAAGTCCAGGACCTGATTTAGCGATAATTCCTTCTAATTTTTTGGCTTTTTCGACCCCAAAGCCATTCAGTGGATAAACAACCGACTTAAACCCCGCATCACGGATATATCTGAGTTGCTTGTCATTATTTGCCACAGCATAAGTGATTTCCTTGGCCAAGAAGACCTTTCCTTGATCTAAAGCAATCATTGAAATCGCCGTTGCCACGCAAGATCGGATGGCTTGCTGCCAGACGATATGCTTGCCATTTCGCGCAATTGCAACCACCTTTCCTGTCGCCGTATAAGGACCACAGTCGACATACCGCATTACATGCCTCTTTAAAATATACTGATCTTCAATGAATAGCTCTTGAGAGCCATGAACCGATATAGGTCTCAAATCGGCATCGAAATAGGCCGTATCACATCTGGAGCTAACTCGAGGATATCGTATAACGGGAAGATAATACCCCTCCCCTTCTTCATCCAGGCTAAGCGAGGCTCTTGGAGGGGAATCAGGAACATCATAAGGCTGCGTTGGAGGCAGCTCCTCTGACTCATCATAGCTTTCAGATCGGTAAAGTCCTTGAGAGCTATAAGCCCTCTCTTCACCCCCCCAAGGGACTGAGCCTACTACTGGCTGGCTATAGTATGAATAACTTCCTATTTGCTGTGTCATATGGCCCTATAGTTTAAGCCTAAGATTCGGCTGGGTCAAGCACTTACAGTCTTTTTCTACCCCCCCCTGTCACTCATCCAGCTGTGCTTTCCTAATATACTAAAAATCAAATAGTTGGGATTTAGTAATATTAAAGTAATTATTTGATTTTAAACTAAAATTATTATATAATGAGCACATAACTAATAACAAATAATCAAAACAGGATAATAATATGTCAGTACCAGGAAATGTAAGAGCAAAAGCATTCATTGATACCTTAGCCAATACCCCATCAGATCAAGTAAAGCCGAGGAACATCACGAATTTTCAGAAAGCTATAAACCTTGTGTATGGTGAAAACGTGTGGAAACAAGTAGTCGAACGTGTTTTCTCTGAGGGCTCCAAAGCTTTCCAAGACAGATTCATAGAAATAGCTGGAGTAGACGGCGCTCTTTCTGGAGCCGAACAACAAACTCTCGCTGTTCTTACCCAAAAAGTCTGTGTAAAATTCCTTCTTAAATTAGACGAAGTGCCTTCGGATAAAGTAGTCCCGATGAACATCACACTTTTTATGAATGTTTTAGATTGCGCGTATGGTAAAGAAACGAGAGAAGAGGCGATAAAACGCATTAATCCTGAAGCTTGTAAAGGAACTGTATATGTAGACGGTGTAAAAAATTACAAAGAATATCTCGAGATGCTACGCAAAGACAATGGTGATCTTAGAGGAGTCGACCAAAAATATATCGCTGATTATACCGGAACAGTCTTTGGACATAATAAAGCGATGATTAAGAAATAATTAAAGCACACAGCTTTATTTCATAAAGAGCGCGAAAGGAGACCCCTGTCGCGCTCTTGTCTTTTATGGCTTAGGGAAGAAATCCCAGATCTTAACCACACCTGAGAAATACGCTACGACGAGCTTATTGTCTTCCATTGAAAGGTTTGTTATCGACTCTGCCAAGTCAGGATTGGAAAGCGTTTGAAGAAAAGAATAAACTCCTGCCGCTCCTTTCTCCCAGACCTTGACAGTTCCATCGATCGATCCTGTCATCAGATAGTTTTCATAGGTGATTAAGGCATTGATTTTTTCACCATGGGTTTCAGAATTCGGTGGGACTTGGAACTCCCCCTTCTCGTCTTTCTTCAGGATGATCAATTGCCCCTTCTTCATCCCAACAAAGATATAATCTTCTTTGACTTCAATACAGTTCACAAAATTCATAAAGTGACCGCGAACATCAAAAACTTTAGGTCCTGTGAACGATCCGTTCTTTTCTTGTTTCCAAATTCTGATCACTCCCTCGCAATTCGCTACGATAAGATGACCCTTTTCGAAAAAGATCCACGTAGGAAGCACCTGGGCAGGGCTATCATTTAAGTAGTTCATCTGTGATTGATATTCACCCGTGGCATTTTTTTTCAAAATTTGGACTCTTTCGTCGTCCTGCGCGGCAAATAAATACTCGCCGGAAACCAGAGCTAGATGAAAGCCTTCGAGCCGCTTGTACTCTTGGAATAACCCATCCTGATCTTTTCTATAGATCACCGAATTTTGATTGGTCGAGATCGTAAGATTTTCACCATCCATCTTGAAACGCCTAATCTCAGTCCCGTCCACATTCAAGCTTTGGACCTCTTTAAATTCTTCGGTCTCGGTTCTTTTGTAAATTTTGAGGGCATTTTCTGCTTTGAAAAGGAGATACTCTTGTTCAGGACTGACTTGGAAAACCCCATCTTTACAAGGCTGGACAGTCTGGACTTCCTGGAATTTTCCCTCACTGTCTTTGGCACTGACTTTAACAGTCCCTTCTGTATCTCCAGTCACCAAAAGACGGCCTCTGCAGCTCAGGGATGTAACCTTTTCAGTGTGGCTTGGCAAGGCTGTGATTTGAGCTCTATTGTGTCTGATATTTGTCCGAGTCACAACAGGTGCTTGATAAAGCTCTTTAGAGGAAGTCGTCGAACGCAGATGGGCAACCATGGGGAGCCGCTCAGGGAAATCCCTTGCAAAAAGCAATCTCCAAAGGTACGGGTCACGTATGAACTGAACAGTGGTTCTTCCCCCAAGAGCAAAATGGTACAAATCTTCTTTGCTTACCCGCGAGAGAATGTCAAGAATCAGCTCATTTGGGAGGCAATCAATAGAGAGAATTTGATCTGTCATCGAAATTGGAAGTTTGACTACTGCGAGTGAATTCGAATCAATAGTTGTCATATTCGCCCTTGTTATTTTCATTGTGAGCTATAATTATATATTAATTTCGTCAAAATTAATATTAATATAATTATTAATAACTATAGTTTATTTAAACCTACACACTAACAAATTAACCATTTAAGCCAGTAATGAGTATTAAATTTTTAAATCACCTCAATATTTTCAGGCTAAATTTTTACTGATTCAACGATTAATTACTACCCTATAGGCGAAAAACAGGTCAAGTGGACCCTAAAAGATCAGCGGGAATTTAATTGTACTTCTTCTTGATTTCTCTAAGCTTAGCTTCCGCTGGCTTGAGATATTTATCTTCGACACGATCAATGAAAAGAACGCCGTTGATGTGATCATTTTCATGCATCACCACACGGGCATTAATTCCCTCTAGCTCTTCGACAATTCGGCTGCCATCGAGCTTAGTCGATTCGACCTTGATCCGCAGAGGCCTTTCGACAGGCAGATGCAGCTTAGGAATCGACATGCAGGCTTCTTCTTCGACCCAGGTCTCTTTAGAACGTTCTAGGATTTTAGGATTGATATAGACGTGAGGCTCTGAAACGGTCCATTTCCCATCGGGAAGATGGATATATCTTCTCAGAACAAAAAGCCTGAGGGCTTTTCCGACTTGCTGCGCAGATAGACCAATCCCGTTATTGTTATCAAAATAATCGATCATTGCAATGACGAGCTCTTTGATCTCATCGGTAATCTCGGTGATCAGCTCGCCCTTTTTACGGAGAATCGGATTTCCGTAATAGCAAAACGTCAACTTCATTTTTGGACTTCCTCAATTGAAGTCGAAAGCGATTTGACTCTTTGCGATCCAATCGAAGCAGACCAAAGAGAAAGCAATACACAAGAGACCATGAAAATCACAGCCAGCCATGCGGTGAATTTTTTCAAGACATCAGCTGTCGATGTTCCAAAGAGCGACTCTCCAGGATCTCCCCCGAAAGAAGCGCCAAGCCCTAAGCTCTTGCTCTCTTGGATGAGGATCACTAGGCAAAGCACTACAGCGATCAACATAAAGACGAAAATCGAGACATAAAATAAGAACGTCATACGGAAAATCCTTGGATAATTTGAATAAATTTTGCAGCGTCTAATGAAGCTCCTCCCACGAGAGCTCCATCGATATCAGGCTGTTTAGCTAATAAGACAGCAGTTTCAGGCGTCACAGAGCCGCCATAGAGAATATGTGTTTTAGCGGCAGACTCTTCTCCCCAGAGTTTTTTCAAAAGGCTTCGGCAGAATTGATGAGCTTCTTGAGCGATTTCTGGAGTGGCGGTTTTGCCGGTGCCGATGGCCCAAACAGGCTCATAGGCTAAAACAAGTTCAGCAGGAGAAATACCAGACAATGCAGTTTTAAGTTGAGTTGAAAGAACATCGAAGGTTTTCTTTCCTTCCCGTTCTTCTAGCGTCTCTCCCACACACAAGATTGGAAGAAGTCCGCTGGAAAGTGCTTTTTTAAGTTTTTGATGGATGAGAGCATCGGTCTCATGGAAAAGGCGCCGTCTTTCAGAGTGACCTAAAATCACAAACTTAGCGCCGGCATCTTTGAGCATCCGGGCAGAGATCTCACCGGTAAAGGCACCCTCTTCAGCCTCGTGCATGTTTTGACCGCCTAAAATAACTTCTTGCGCTTTCATCACAGGCAGAGCAGTGAACGGGGGTGCAATGAAAACTTTGACAGAAGCGGCAATCTTACCCTTAATCTGGGTAAGAAATTCTTGAGCCTCAACTCCTGTCTTGTACATCTTCCAGTTAGCAGCGATAATAGGGATTCTTTTCAACATGCAGGTATTTTACTAAATTGGCTCTATCTAACAAATCAAAAATATTAGGGAAGAGTCAAAAAAAATGTACTAGGAGAGATCAGCTGGCTAGATAATGAAGGATTTTTTCCCGTTCCTGTTCATCAAAGTCATCTCCATAGAATCTCAGAAATAACTGTTGTCTTAGACCTTTTTCGGAAATCTGGGGATTTTCCTCTAAGATGGCCCTAGTTACCAATTGCCTTGAAGTTTCAAACATTGAACATCCCATTTCTAGGCGTTCAAGAGGTGTCTTACCCCGAATCATTTCGCGAATTTTTTCAGAGATTTCAGGAGTCGTATCATCCATTAATACCCTACCTTTTCATATACAGCGTCTAACTGCAGAGCTTCGACCCATTTACTGAGATAAGCAGTATCAAGATTTCTTAATGTTTTTAGAAGGTTTTTAACATCTTTCAGCTGCATTTCCGACAAACTATCTTTAGCCCAAAACAGCTTAGAGATAATGAGATCTTCCGGAGATACAATCCAAATTAAAATATCGTCCAACTTGACCTGACGCTTTCGATCGAACTCGATATGACGGTACGAGGAATTTTTGAGGATGATGAAGTCGATTTTAAAAACGGTATTTTGATGAATAATGTTGAACATTCGTTGGTATTTAACAGCCTCTGCAATAGAGCGATGATCAACATAAAAGTCTTTCTCAAACGCATGAACAAATTTATCCATATCGGGCTCGAGAATTTCAATGACTATATCAATATCTCGGGTCATTCGAGGAACAGCATAAAAATTTGCAGCAAACGAACCCGTTAACATGTAGGGAATATTTGCATTTTCCAAACTTTTACAAACAAGCTTTAAAATTTCGAGCTCTTCCGTCATGTTTCTCCAATTAGGCTCATTGTAATGCCCCCTGTTTTTCGTGAAAAGAACATTTTATCCATTTTATTGCATATTACACCTGTCTTGCAAAAGACAAAATGCTATATTTAAATCCAATCCGTTAAGGAAATAGTCATGACAGAAGCTTCGATATTAACAGTCACAGAATTGACATTATCCATCAAAAAACAACTTGAATCCCGGTTCCCTTTTGTCCATGTGCAAGGAGAAATTACAAATTTTAAAGAACAAGCCTCCGGACACCTCTATTTTACGTTAAAAGATGCCCAATCTCAGATTTCTGGGGTGTTGTTTCGTGGCAATGCCCAGGGCCTTGCCCGAATGCCTAAAAACGGCGACCAGGTGATCGTTCAGGGTGAACTCAGTGTTTATGCTCCCCGCGGCAATTACCAGCTCATCATCCGTCAGCTCCAATATGCCGGTGTGGGCGAGCTTCTCTTAAAGCTTCATGCCCTCAAAGCCAAATTAGAAGCCAAAGGCTGGTTTGATAAGTCCCGTAAAAAACCGCTTCCGACGGCTCCTAAAACGATCGGCGTAGTCACAAGCCCGACTGGCGCCGTGATCCAAGACATGATCAATGTCCTGAGCAGAAGACATGCGAAGTTCCACCTTTTGCTCAACCCCGTCAAAGTCCAAGGCGACGGCGCTGCGCAAGAGATTGCCATGGCCATCGACCACTTTAACAAATATAAACTCGCTGATGTTTTGATTGTAGGACGCGGCGGGGGCAGCTTAGAAGACCTCTGGGCGTTTAACGAAGAGATCGTTGCTGAAGCCATCTACCGGTCAGAAATCCCGATCATCTCGGCTGTTGGCCATGAGACTGATTTCTCGATCGCTGACTTTGTAGCCGATATCAGAGCTCCAACTCCTTCTGCTGCTGCTGAGATCGTCATGGCCGCCGCTGTAGAACATCTCCAATACTTCGAACAAGCCGACAAGCGGCTTAATCAAGCGATGCTCTATCTTTTGGGAGCCTACCGGCATCGCTTAGAAACTGTCCGACGGCAGCCGATCCTGACATCGCCATTTGCGATTTTAGGCCAAGCGGCTCAACATTTAGATGATCTCTCCGAAGAGATGACGCTGACCATGCAGCGCATGGTCTCGACGAAAAAACTGCAGCTAGCAGGTCTGCAAAGACAGCTGCAGGCTTTAAATCCAATGGTGAGAATTAAACATCTACAACAGAAACTCTCTCAGCTGACATCGCATTTGAAATCAATCGATCCGAAGAACCTTTTAACGAAGGGATACTCCATCCTCTTCCGAGAAAACTCTAATTCGGTTATCTTCTCCCCTAAAGAGGTCCAAGCGGGGGAAAACGTCCGTGTTCTCGTCAAAGATGGAGAAATCAAAGCAAGGGTAATATGAAATTTGAAGAAGCATACAGTCGTTTAGAAGAGATCTTAGAAAAGATGAACTCGGGTAAAGCATCGCTCGATGATTCCCTCAAGCTCTATGAAGAAGCTGACAAGCTCATTGTCACCTGTCAGAAAAAGCTGAGTGAAGCTGAGAAAAAAATCGAGATGATGATCAAAAGCAGAAATGGCGAAGTCGTCCTTGATGAAGCCGGTAACCCCACAGTCCAGGCGTTCCAACCATGAACATTGCTCTCCTTCGAAACCATCAGATCCCTCAGTCCAAAAACTTGGCTCTTGGCATCAAAGAGTTTTTCTCAACACAAGGAGTTGAGATCTTTGTTTCTAAAGAGGATGCCAAAGAACTCGATGCTTCTCCCCTCTCTGACATCGATCCGAAGAAGATCAAGTTTGTTATATCGCTAGGCGGCGATGGAACTATTCTCAAACTCATGCATGAGTATGAAAAACTCGATGCGCCGGTCTTAGGAATTAACATGGGTCATCTGGGATTTATGGCCGATGTGCAGATCGCCGATGTCTATCCCAGCTTGCAAGATCTGATCAGCGGGGCGTATAAAATTGAAGAGCGGATCATGCTCCAAGGCGAAACATTGCAGGGAGAAAAAAGCTTTGCCGTGAACGACATCGTCGCACATAGAGCAGGCAATGCAAGTCTTGTTCAAATCTCTGTCCATGCAAATGGACTTTATCTCAACACCTTTGAGGCCGATGGAATTATCATCGCAACTCCGAACGGCTCGACAGCCTATTCTCTTGCTGCCGGAGGACCGATCTTAAGTCCTACTTTAGAAGCAATCGTCATTACGCCAATCTGCGCCCATACGATCTCTAACCGGCCGATTGTGATCACCGCAGATCAAGAGATCCAGATTCAGTATTTAAGTGATTACGATCCGATTGAAGTCAGGGCCGATGGCATGACAAGATATCAGCTCAATACTGGAGAAGTTTTTCACATCAGCCGGTCGAAGAAGAAGTTCAAGCTTGTGAACCTCCTCCGGCAAGACTATTTCACAACGCTCCGCACCAAGCTTGGCTGGTCCGGCAAACTCCGTTAAGCATTCGGAACGTAATTACTAAAATGATCCCCAGATAAATTATAAGCGATATTGATGGTCAAATCGCTCTGATTGAAAGGAACATCAAAACTATCGGTATAGCGATTGCCCAGCTCGCGCCAAACATGAACACTCACATGTCGATACAACTTACTGAAAGCGTACATTTCAGCAACTGAAGCAAAGAACTTCAGCTTACTAGCTTCTGTAAGATACCACTGATGCTTTTGACTACGGCCAAGAGACTCTAGTGCAGAAAGCTCCTCTTCAGCGATTCGAAGTGAGACGGATGCAACAGAGGTGTCTTCGCCCATCAATCTCAATGCCTCTAACCCTTCCCTCTGATCACGATACTGGCCTTTTCTAACTTCGATATAGTCGCCGACTGCACGATCAAGATATCCTTGTAAATCATTGTCGGTATTAATATTTCTTCTCATCCAAGTCACGACTTTGTCCCGGAGATATTCATGATTCAAAGGCTCTTCAACCCAGGCTCCGCGCGAGATAAGAGATTCCCTCAACAATCGGAGGCCTTCACCTAAAGAATGGTAAAGGCAATTGCCATCTGGAGGCTGCGGGATAATACCTTTATCATTCATGCGAATAGGCGCAAGAAACAAACTTTCTCGCATGGCTTTTAAGAACCTGAAGTTACTTTCAACATAATCCAAACCTTTGAAATAGGTCAAAAATTCGCTTGACGATTTGTATCGATCGAATCTTTGATGGCATTCTTGAAGAGACTTCTCGATGGCAGCGCCGATTCCATTGGCAACTTGGAGTTGTTTTAGATCCAAAAAGAGGGCATCGAATTGTCGGTTTATTCCATCCAGAGCCTCAATCATTTGTTGTGCAGGTTCGGCAGCGGATCCTGCAGCAGACGTTGAAGACAAACTCA
Organism: uncultured Pseudomonadota bacterium; assembly: GCA_963819005.1. Taxonomy (GTDB): domain Bacteria; phylum Pseudomonadota; class Alphaproteobacteria; order Acetobacterales; family Acetobacteraceae; genus Rhodopila. Next base: position 812,060 of record CAWFUL010000011.1, on the reverse strand, counting down.
CTGATCCGCTAGGAGTAGGCTCCGGGGAAGTGGTTCCTAAAGGATTAGTCGAAGCAGTTATAGAAGCTGTTCCGCTAAAAGAAATAGAAGCTGTTCCGCTAAAAGAAGTAGGTTCTGGAGAATTTTTTCCTGCAGGATGTGCTGTAGCCGCTCCAGAAGCCGTGGCACGGCCTAGTAAGTGGGTATATTTTGCTACAAAAATAATAGCCGCGGCAATGACTAAAACGACGATCAAATAGACTCGACCAACAATCTCCATCATCCCCTCTTTGCTCATCGCAGATGCGCCAAGCGGAGCAACAAGTCTGGCACCCCAAGCAGAGACAGGGGCTAGCATCGAAGCACTATGGGGGCTAACTGGTGGAAGTCCTTCTACTGACATAACAACCTCAAATTTTTCCCAATATTATACCTTGAGGATTGTTAATAATCAAATAACGACAATTAAAAATTTAGTTGTGGGCAAAAGAAATAAAAAAATGTTCTAAGACATTTTTTAATTTAACATGATGATGGAGGGCCTGGCGTGCCTCTGCAATGAGAGGAACAGCCCTGTCGAGATGGAGAGGGTCATGTTCCCGGATCCAATAAAGCATTTCTTCAAAGAGTTGATCGATCTCTTCTTGGGAAGCATCGTCTTTGGGCTCATTTAGGTCGCTGAGCTTCTCATGAAGCTCGGTGTAGCTCTTGGCCCGAAATAGCTCATCTAGATGGAAATTAGAGGGGTTTGTGGCCCGGCGGACAGCCTGGGACATGGAGCCTTGAGCCAGGAGGGCGATCTTTTTGCCATCTTGGGTATGGAATTTTTGCATGATATAGTCAGCAAGTTCATCGTCGGGAACCGGGAAGAAGGGAATTTTGCAGCAGCGGGAGACAATGGTAGGCAGGAGGAGTTCGACCTGAGAAGTGAGCAAAATAAAGTGGGTGTGCGGAGGAGGTTCTTCGAGGGTCTTGAGGAGCGCATTGCTGCTAGCGGGAAGCATCTTCTCAGCATCGTGAATGATGAAGATCTTGACAGGAGCTTCAAACGGAGGAAGACCTGCTTCTTGGATGAGCTGACGCATATTAGCGACGGGATGCTGATCGCTTTTCGGATCAGGAAGGATCAGATGGATGTCAGGATGTTCTTTTTTAGTCCGGCCCATGAGAAATTCTGCGATCTCGTAGGCAAAAAGACCTTTTCCAATACCATCGGGTCCATGCAATAGTAAGACGTGAGGAAGTGTCTTCTTAGCGAGAAGCCGGCTTAAGATCTCTTTGGCTTTGTGGTTTCCAATGAGCGTCGAGAACATGGAGAGCTTGCTGGAAGACATCGTCTTGTTGTTTGGAAGCGTCGAGGACATAAAACCTTTTGGGTTCCTTTTTAGCAATTTCAAGATACGCCATGCGGATCTTTTGATGGAAGGCAATATCTTCTTTTTCGATCCGGTCTTTTGAGCGCTGGACCCGTTTGAGGCCTTCTAACGGATCGATATCGAGATAGAGCGTGATATTAGGCTCGAGGTCTTTCGTCGCAAAATGGCAGAGCTTGCGGACCCAAGTCGGATCGAAGCCTCGTGCTCCGCCTTGGTAGGCAACCGTTGAATCGTTAAACCGGTCGCATAGGACGATTTGGTTATGCTGGAGAGCAGGGACAATCACCTGCTCGACATGTTGGGCTCTGTCGGCAAGGAAAAGAAACAGCTCACAGCGGGAAGAGATATCTTTTTCATCATGATGGAGAAGGAGGTGCCGGATAAGCTCTCCGGTCATGGTGCCGCCGGGGGCTCGCGTAAGGAGGACGGATTTTTCACGCTTTAAGAGTTCCTCGTAGATTTTTTGGATGAGGGTGCTTTTGCCAGCACCCTCTCCGCCTTCAAACGAGATAAACAATTACTTCGCGCCTCCGTTGGAGAGATCTTCGGCTTTTTGAGTTGCCTCAGTCTCTTCTGGTTTTTGCGTTGCAGCTCCACTCGACATGTTTTCAATCTTCTGAACGGCGACGACTGTATCGTCTTGGAGGTTCACGAGGCGGACGCCTTGTGTCGACCGGCCCATGACGCGGACGTCTTTCATCGACATACGGATCGTTTGACCCTGTGCTGACATAAGGACAACGCCATCGTTATCTGTGACTGAGACTGCACCCACGACAAGTCCATTGCGCTGGCTGGTGATGATAGAGCGTACTCCCACACCGCCGCGATTTGTTTGACGGAAGTCGTCAACGAGAGATCTCTTACCGTAGCCGTTATCGCAAACAACGAGCACGTTTTGTTCTGGTGTCACGATTTCGCAAGAGACGACGTAGTCTGTGTCGTTTTTGAGAGTTACGCCGCGGACTCCACGAGCCACACGACCGATTGCTCGGACAAGATTCTCATCGAAGCGGACAGCCATCCCGTTACGGGTAAAGAGCATGATCTGCTTGCCTTCAGGAACAAGACGGGCAGCGATGACTTCATCGCCTTCGTCGATGTTAATCGCATAGACGCCTTTACGACGCATTGAGTTAAACTCTGAGAGGATCGTCTTCTTGACAACGCCTTTTTTCGTCGCAAGCAAGATTGAGGCAGGCTCATCGAAGCTCTTGACACGGAGCACAGTGGCGATTTTCTCGCCCGGCTTGATGTCTTCGAGAAGATTAACGAGCGGTTTGCCCTTTGATTTACGTCCCGCATCTGGGATCTGCCACACTTTGAGCCAGTAGCAACGGCCCAGGCTTGTGAAGATCATGAGGTGGTCATGGGTGGAAGCGACATAGATGTCTTTAAGAGAATCGCCTTCCCGTTTCATATCTAAGCCTGTAACGCCTTGACCGCCGCGTCTTTGTTCGCGGAAGGTATCGATTGGCATACGCTTGATGTAATCGTCTTCGGAGATCGTGATGATGACAGGCTCATTTGGAATGATGTCTTCCATCTGGAACTCGCCTTCTGCAGCGATGATCTGAGTTCTTCTTTCACCTTTATGGTGTTTACGGAGATCTTCGAGTTCTTCTTTGATGATGCCGCGGACGAGGAGTTCACTTGCAAGAACAGCACGGAAGTGAGCGATCTTCTGTTGGAGATCTTTGTACTCTTCTTCGATCTTGCCGCGCTCGAGGCCGGTGAGTTGATAGAGGCGCAGTTCCAGAACGGCGTTAGCTTGTCTTTCGGAAAGCGCATAGTGAGCCATTAATTCAGTTTTGGCGATCTCTTTGTTATCGCTTTCACGGATGAGGCGGACAACAGCATCTAAATGGTCTAGAGCTTTGAGGTAACCTTCTAAGAGATGCGCGCGGGATTCTGCTTTGGTTAATTCAAAGCGGGTACGGCGGCGGATCACTTCAATCCGGTGCTCGATCCACGCCGAGATCATGTGCTTGATGTTCATGGTGCGCGGCATGCCTTTATCAAGAGCGAGCATGTTGCAGCCGAAGGTCACCTGCATGTCGGTAAATTTATAAAGCTGATTGATCGTGACGTCGGCGATCTCGTTCCGTTTGAGTTCGATGACGATACGCATCCCGTCCATATCGGATTCGTCGCGGATGTCGGAAACGCCATTGAGGACCTTGTCATTGACAAGTTCAGCCATTCTTTGGATCAGGACTGATTTGTTAACGTTATAGGGAAGCTGATCGATGACGATTTTTTGTTTTTCGCCTTCTTGCTGCTCTTCAACGTGCATGACGCCGCGGAGCATGAGCTTGCCGCGTCCTGTGTGGTAAGCTTCTTTAATGCCGCGGTAGCCGCAGATCACGCCGCCTGTAGGAAAGTCAGGAGCTGGCATCACTTCCATGATCTCATCGATCGTAGTCGCTGGATTATCGATCACGCGGATGGTTGCAGAAATGAGCTCTTCGAGATTGTGAGGAGGAATGTTCGTTGCCATCCCGACTGCGATACCGGAAGATCCGTTGCAAAGCAGGTTTGGGAATTTCGCTGGGAATACGGTCGGTTCAGTTTTTGTTTCGTCATAGTTAGGAATCAGCTCGACGGTATCTTTGTCGAGATCTTCCATGAGAGAGGCAGCAGCGTGCGTGAGCCGAGCTTCAGTATAACGCATCGCAGCGGCGTGGTCGCCGTCGACCGATCCGAAGTTTCCTTGTCCGTCGACAAGACGGTATCTCATGCACCATTCTTGTCCCATACGGACGAGAGTTGGGTAGATGACGGTTTCACCGTGCGGATGGTAATCCCCTGAAGTATCGCCGCAAATCTTCGCGCATTTTCTGTGTTTTGCACCAGGTGTAAGATTGAGTTGGCGCATCGCAAAGAGAATCCTTCTCTGAGAAGGCTTAAGGCCGTCGCGGACGTCGGGAAGGGCCCGTGAAATAATCACAGACATCGAATACCGGAGATAACTCTCCTTGACTTCTTCTTCGACATTGCGAGGAACGATCATTTGGTCTTGCGGATAGTCCATATTTTTTTACCTTAAATATCTAAATTCTTTACGGAGAGGGCGTGTTTATTAATGAATTCACGGCGTGGAGGAACATCTTCTCCCATGAGCATGGTGAACATATGATCGGCAGCGATCGCATCAGGCAGTGTCACTCGGATGAGCGTACGCTTTTCAGGATCGAGAGTTGTCTCTTTCAACTGATCGGCGTTCATCTCACCAAGACCTTTATAGCGTTGAATTTCGATTCCCTTTCTTCCGTTTGCACGGAGGAAGTCGATCCCTTCGCGGAGAGTAAAGACAGAGGTTTCTTTCTCATCTTCATCGATGATGTCAAAGAGTTTGCCATCAGCAATCAGATAGTTGTCAAATGAGAAACCAAAGTCAGCCAGGCGTCTGCGGAGCTCCATCAACTTGTGCTCTTCGAAAAGCTCAAGAAACGGCAGCGGCTTATAGACAAAATGTCTCATCTCATCGGTTTGTTCATCCGGCGGGATCGAAGCAAGGGTTATGATGTGGTTTTGTCTTTGGTGCTCTTCATCTTCCCGGCGAATCTCTGCAAACTCATGATCGGAATAGACGAAGCGGAACTGATCGCCGATCTTGACTTGGAACCGTGGGAAGTTGCCTTCAGCATCTCTGGCTTGCAAGAACTCGCGGAAAGGAATCCCCTTTCTTTCGACAGAGAGCAGGAATCCTTCGATATCTAAGATCGAATAGAGAAGCGTTTCAACTTCTTCTTTCGAGCTCACATCGGTATGGCCCATCAGACGAATATTGATATCGCTGACGCCGAGTTTGAGAAGATAGTTGTCCATTTCTCTTTCGCTATGGATATAGCGGGAGATCTTTTTACGCGTGACGCGATAAAGTGGAGGCTGAGCGATGTAGATAAAATTGTTCTCAACGAGCGCCGGCATATGGCGGTAGAAGAATGTTAAGAGCAACGTACGGATGTGAGAGCCGTCGACGTCGGCATCGGTCATGATGATGATCTTGTGATACCGGAGTTTGTCTAGGCTGAAATTGTCTCTACCGATTCCGCAGCCAAATGCCGAGACCATCGCCCCGACTTCGGTGTTTTGGAGGATTTTTTCTAGGCGAGCTTTTTCGACGTTGAGAATTTTACCGCGAATCGGAAGAACGGCTTGGAACCGTCGATCACGGCCCATCTTAGCAGATCCACCCGCAGAGTCTCCCTCAACGATGAAGATCTCGCAGAGTGCCGGATCTTTTTCTTGGCAGTCGGTGAGTTTTCCAGGAAGTCTTGCGCCATCGAGAGCGGTTTTACGGAGGGTCAGTTCGCGGGCTTTTTTAGCCGCTTCACGAGCTTGGGCAGCGATGATCGCTTTTTCACCGATCTGTTTTGCAATGTGCGGATTTTCATCTAAGAAGATCGTGAGTTCTTCACCCGCAATCATCTGAACGACGGATCCAACATCGCTATTTCCGAGACGTTGTTTTGTTTGGCCTTCGAATTGAGGATTCGGAACTTTCACGGAGATAACCGCTGTGAGTCCTTCTCTCATATCGTCGCCGGAAATCGCGATCTTATCTGTCTTTAAGAGATTGTGGTTCTTAATGTATTGATTGAGCACGCGAGTCAGCGCGGTAGAAAATCCGGAGACGTGCGTTCCGCCTTGACGTGTGCTGATGTTGTTGACGTAAGAATGGAGATTTTCGATATACGTGTCGTTCCATTGGAGAGCGAGTTCGACATCGACAGGACCGTCGGAAACATCTCGTACGCCGTGGATGTAGATTGGTTTTGGGAAAAGAGGGATTTTGTTTTCGTTGAGGTATTCCACAAACGAAACAACTCCACCTTCGTAGTAGAGGCAAATCTCAGGATGCTCTGTATCTCGCTCATCACGGTAAGTGATCTTGATCCCCTTATTGAGGAAGGCAAGCTCTCTCAAGCGTCGGAGCAAGAGATCGTAGTCGTAAGCTGTAACGCTAAAGATCGTATCGTCAGCCCAGAAGTGTACGATGGTGCCGCGTTTGGTTGTTTCGCCAATGACTTTTAAAGCGTGTTGAGGTTTGCCGCGAGAGAATTCCATCTCATAGGCAGTTCCGTTCTGATGGACTTGGACGAGCATTTTTTTAGAGAGTGCGTTCACGCAAGAGACGCCGACTCCGTGAAGACCGCCTGACACCTTATATGTAGCTTTATCAAATTTACCACCGGCATGCAGAATGGTCATAACGACTTCTAAAGCGGTGACATCACGGCCTTGCTTGATCGATTCTTTTTCGTGCCGTCCGACAGGAATCCCGCGGCCGTTATCTTCAACAAGAACAGAACCGTCTTTTTGCAGAACAACGGTAATTTCATTCGCATATCCAGCTAGGGCTTCATCGATACAATTGTCGACTACCTCAAAAACGAGCTGATGCAGACCTGCTGTGTGGGTGTCGCCAATGTACATCCCCGGCCTTTCGCGTACAGCTTGAAGACCTTCTAAGACGGTAATCGAGCTTGCATCGTAGGTGTTTTTATTTTCATCTTCTGTCATCGTCGTCATACCTTTTAATTATCCTATGCGAAAAATAATGTTCTTTATCTCGACTTCTGGAAACTTGCTTTGCAGTTTTTTCAGCAATTTTTCTTTTTCTTGCTGAACCAATACACTATATAACGCTGCGTTTCTAACCTTTACCACAAGGACGCCTTTTTCAAAAGAAATAGCTTGCGTCATCGGGCGCCATTTTTCATCAGCGATTTGAACCCATCCTTCCAAGATTAAATCAGGTCTTTCATTCCGCTTGCCATCAATTTCACGAAGAACAGATGGAAGAAGGTCCTTCAGATGCTTGTTAGTCAGTGTCATCTGCCCTCAATAATCGCAGTAAAAAAAGGTGCCAGAAATATTAAAATGGCTGAATTCAAGAATACGCGAAATGGTGCAAAATAGCAACGAATTTACGACCCTTTTTTTAGAGGGTTTTTAGCCCCCAAGAATGGCTATTTTTGGATAGTTTTGACTAGCTATATCCATCCTATCTCTGCGCTTACAACAAGCGAAATAGATAAGACAGAATTATTAAAAATAAACCAATTTTACCTTATATTAGCACCCGTTAGAAGGTGATATATGGCAAGTTTCATTCAAAGTCTATTGGGAGTACCGCCCACCCCACCAACTGATTATATTGGATTACAAAAAAAAGATGATGATTTAGGGATCCAAGAAGCGCAGGCTTGGTTAGAATCACATCCTTTACCATAGATAAGCGGAAAAATTAAGTTAATTGAATCTGAAAAAGCTCAACAATGCGCTAAAGAAATTATTGAAAGTTTAAAAAAAATCCCGATTACCTCAAAAAATCTGGGAATCTTACAGCCACGGTTATTGGGTTTTTGTCGATGGAACCCCACAGTTAGCGATTATGTTAAAGACCATTTTAAGGAATTGAAAGGCGATCGAGAAACGCTGGATGTGATTCGAATAAATATCACAATAATTTGCTGTCATTGATAAAAACAACTATTTACAGCTTCGATTTTAAAGTAAAAGAGCGTTCAAGCCCATGGCAATTAAAAAGTAAATTGACATGGATAAGAAGTCATTGAATGCGGTGACAATCGGACCTGCGGCAATCGCAGGATCGACTCCGATCCGTGCAAAGAACAGGGGTGAAAAGACACCTAAAGAGGTGCTGGCAAGACAAGCACCCCAAAGTCCTGCACAGACAATAATGCCGACGATCATCGGATTCACTTCGATGGCAGAAAGGCCAATCAAGTCAAGACTCCAAACAAGCGCGCCGGCTAAAACCCCAAAGATCATTCCGGTAGAGACCCCAATTGTCATCTCCTTGCGGATTGCCTCGCCTTTCGTACCTGCGGACAAGCCTCCGGTCGCCATGCTGCGAACTAAGATCGTACTGCATTGGATCCCGATGTTACCAGAAAGCCCAGTGATGAGCGGCACAAAGAAAAGCACAAACGTCAGCGATCCTGCGTCATAACTTTGGAGCGATGACATAATCCCCACATTGACAAGCCCCGCAAAGAGCGTCACAACAAGCCATGGCACGCGGGCCAGTAATCTTTTCCAGGTCGGTTCGTGTTCTCGGACATTTTCGCCAGTACCTGCCATTTGAGCAATCGTTTCATCGGCGATGTCTTCAATCGCTTCCATCACGTCTTCATACGTCACAACACCCACTAATCGATCTTCACTGTTGACAACAGGAAGGGCAGGAAGCTTATAACGCTCGACAATATCGACGACTTCTTCTCGGGAAGCATCAGCCACCACCTTATGTAAGACGGGCTGCATCACTTGTCTTAAAGGTACATGAGCGGGGTTTATGATGAGGTTACGGGCAGGGACATAGCCTTGGAGCTCCCCTGCTTGATTCAAAACATAGATTTGACGCGTAAGATCGATCCCAGGGTTATCGCGGATATAAGCGGCAGCATCGCCAAGAGTCATTTCAGAAGGGAAGGCAAAAAATTCGTTGGTCATCAAGCGGCCAGCAGTATTCCGTTGATGTTTTTTAATCTCCTTAATACGGGCAGCTTTAGGAGCTTCAAGAAGATCGACGACTCTGCGGAAACGGCGTTCGGACATATCTTCCAACACAGCAACGGCATCATCAGGAGGCATATGGGCGATGAGGTTTTTTGCCTCAACATCAGATATGTGCCGAAAGATCGCTGTACGGGTGCTGCTATCGGTATTGACCATGAAGCCGACTTTAGCTTCTAAATCAGCGAGATTCTCATAAATGACAGGACGGATGTCAGGAGGAAGCCTGGAGGCAGCGTAAGCTAAGTCAATGGGAGTATGCTCGCAAGCGATCTTGATGATATCATGTAAGATGACCTTGGAGGTTTGCTTATGAAAGGCACGATCGAGTTTTTCTTTTAAAATATCATCCAGCTGACTCGTTTTAGAGTCCATCAGTGTGACAGACACTGGCTCGTCTAGATCGATATTTTCCCTTTTCATACAAAACCGCAGAATTTAAAATTATTTCTTACATAGGAAGCTTAACTCTTTGTAAATCAATGAGCTAAATAAAGAAGCAAACCCCTACCATCTCAACCGTTACTCCCGGCAATTCTACGATCAAAATTCTTTTCTCTCCAGCAAATTCTTTCGCAAATTTTGTTATCCTTTTCGAAGTGAGATTAGTATATCTCTGGCGTTTTATCTTTTTATCCCGTATCATCGACAAATTAATTTATGTATACCCCAGATAAAATCCGTAACATTGCCATCATTGCCCATATTGACCATGGGAAAACGACGCTATTAGATCAACTTTTGCGTCAATCGAACGTCTTCCGCGATAACGAAAAAGTTCCAGAAAGGGTCATGGACAGCTATGACCAGGAGAAGGAACGCGGGATCACAATCTTCGCTAAACATACCAGCGTCTTCTATCTAGATTTCAAGATCAATATTATCGACACTCCCGGCCATGCTGACTTTTCCGGAGAAGTGGAACGGGTTCTTGGCCTCGTCAATTCAGTTCTCTTGATCGTCGACGCTCAAGAAGGCCCGATGCCGCAAACGCGCTTCGTGCTTTCACAAGCCCTTAAGATGGGTCTTAGACCAATTGTTGTCCTTAATAAGGTCGATCGGCCTCATGCAAATCCTGACCGCGCTCTGAACTTAACGTTTGATCTTTTCGTCGAACTTGGCGCAACAGACGCTCAGCTTGACTTCCCCGTGATTTATGCGTCAGGCCTGCAAGGCATCTCCGCTAAAAACATCGGAGAGCCAATGGTTGATCTTAAACCGATGTTCGAGATGATCATTGAAAAAGTCCCTGCGCCTCCTGGAAGTTTAGAGCTTCCTTTCCTCATGCAAGCAACGACCCTTTCTTACGATGACTACGTCGGAAGACTTGCCTGCGGCAGAGTTTTGGAAGGCGTCATCAAAAAAGGACAGATGGTCACACGCGTCAACAAAGACGGCCATCCGACTCAACATAAAGTTGTTCGTATCGAAGGCTATCTAGGCCTGAAAAAAGTCGAAATGGAAGAAGCCGGCGTTGGCGACATCATTAATCTCGCAGGAATTCCAGATATCACAATCGGCGATACCCTCTGCGATCCGAATCACATCGTCCAACTCGATCCGATCTTCCTTGCTGAACCGACTCTTGCCATTGAAGTCATGGTCAATAACGGACCGTTTGTCGGCAAAGAAGGCAAGCATGTCACGATGAATAAAATCCGTGACAGGCTCATGCAAGAAAAAAGAGCGAATATTTCTCTTAGAATCGAACAAAAACAAGACGATTCAATGGAAGTCTGCGGACGGGGTGAACTTCACCTCGCTGTTCTCTTAGAAGCGATGCGACGAGAAGGTTATGAGTTTGTGATCTCTAAGCCTAAAGTTATTTTGAAAACGATCGATGGCGTTGAATGCGAGCCGATGGAAAACGTCCATATTGAGGTTCCACAAGAATATTCAGGATCTGTCATTGAAGAACTCTCCCGTAGACGCGGCGAACTCCGTCTTCTGGAAACCAACGAACACAATATCACAACGCTTCAGTTCCTCCTCCCGACCCGCGGCCTGATGGGCTATCGCGGAGAATTCATGACCGTGACACGCGGTTTGGGAATTTTAACCTCGATTTTTGATAGTTACGCACCTTGGAAAGGAACCATTTCCGGCCGTATTAAAGGCGTCATGGTCTCCGGCAACCAAGGCAGAACAACCGGTTATGCGACGTTCAGCTTGCAAGAGCGTGGAGGCCTTTTCGTCTCTCCTGGCGATGAAGTCTATGAAGGGATGATCGTCGGTGAACAAAACCGCGATAACGATCTCGTTGTTAACGTCACCCGTGAAAAGCATCTGACCAACATACGCGCAGCCGGCAGCGATGAGAACATCATCCTGACCCCTCCTCGGGTTTTCACGTTAGAGACCGCGATCGACTATATCAACGACGATGAAGTCGTTGAGATCACTCCCAAGACGATCCGACTCCGTAAGAGATTCTTGAAAGAGCATGAAAGAAAACGGTCTTCCAAATAATCTCACTTTGACTAATTTCAAGGTGTGCCCTAGAATCCTCTGCACATCTGGAGATTCATGTTCTTAAAATTTTTGACTGACCGACGATCCAAAGTCCTCTTTTTCTTGATGCTGGCCATCGTCGCTCTCCTCAACGTCAATTACGGAATTTTAAGAAGCGCTCGTAATGCTCTCGTCGTTGCCGATCTTGGCAAAGGCGCTGGCTCGATCCCGATCTTTGAACTCTGCGGCACCATGCCCGCTGCTCTCTTGATGGTCTATCTTCTCACCCGTCTTCTCAATAAGTACTCGATCCATAAAGTTTTTATTATCACGCTGGCTTTCTTCTCTACTTTCTTTATCTTCTTTGCTCTCATTGTCTATCCTTCTCTTCCAACATGGGAAGCTAAGGTCATTCAATGGACCTGGCTTCCTTGGAATACCTTTTTTGCCGTGATTTTACCCCAAGTGTTATCCCTGCTCTTTTTCGTCATGGCAGAACTCTGGAAGATCGCACTCCTCACTGTGCTTTTCTGGGGCCTTGTCAACCAATACATCCCTCTTGGAGATGCTAAAAAATACTATGGACCTCTCATGCTCGGCGGCAGCATCGGAACGATTGTTGCAGGTCCGATCATCTCATTTTGTACTTCTGACTTTGCCTCCCGTAACTCATGGTCGAATTCCCTCTCTTTAATGATGATCGTCCTGAGCTTGATTGGAATTCTAACAGCCTATCTCTACTCCAAGCTTTGGAGAGAGTTTGCCGGACCTAAAAAAGAAGTTGAAGAAGTCAAAGACACCATCTCCGTCTGGGACAGCATCCGCCTTTGCGTGAAGTCTCCCTATCTTTCTCTCCTAGCCTGGATCACGATTGTCGACTATGTCGCCTATGCCCTTGGCGAAGTGATCTTCTTAGACATCCTTAAACAGAGATACCCAGATCCCAGAGATTACTGTGCCTATATGGGCCAGCTCTCCCTCTGGAGCGGCATCCTGACAGCCTTCAGCGCCCTGGTCGTAACTCCCTATCTTTTGCGCCGCTGCCGCTGGGTTGTTGCTTCGCTTGTCACTCCCGCATGCCTCCTCCTCACAGAAGGAGCTTTTTTCATTGCTCTCTGGCATCCTTCGACCTCTCACCAAGTCGAGCTGTTGGTCTTTTTAGGCACCCTGTTCTTCTGTTTTGTCCGGGCAGCTAAATACACTTTATTTGATACCTCCAAAGAGATCGCATTTATTCCGATGCCTCCCCTGGAGAAAATGCAAGGCAAGCTCATCATTGATGGCGTCTGCTCAAGACTCGGACGCGGCAGCGCTTCCGTCGTCAGCATCACGCTGATCCAGGTCTGCGGCGGGGTTTTAGCTAGCGCTTCTGCTGCAGGGCTCATCGTCCTAAGCATCGCTGTCAGCTGCGTCGTTTCGACGTTTAAGCTCGGCAAGCTGGTCGAGAAAAAGTCAGCCCTTAAAAAGGCTGAACCCACTCCTAATCAAATCACTTAAAATCAGCCTCTTAAATCCTTGAATTAGTCATAGAAATGCCCCTCAATTTTTGATACAATGTACAAACCCCAAAATTGAGAGTTTATGACGAGCCCTATTAACACAGAACTTGCGCCAATTTTAAGGTTTCCTGTGGAGACCCTTGAATTAATTTCTTTTCATGCGAGAAGGAATGTCAGGGCTTTAAGGGCAACCTGCAGACACTTCAGAGATTGCTCACAACGGATTTTCAATGCTTACACGCAGCAACTTTTTGCTCAGAGATATGGAGCTCGCGCTGCTTGCGAGCAAGAGACTCCCCTCTACGTTCTCGTGAGAAGAATCAAAAGCTGCGAGGCCCTAGCTACTGAAATGAGATTAAATCTTAAAGCCCTATCGATTATTGACGATCTAGTTCTTTTTTCAAAACCTCGAAGAACCGATCTTTGGCTTGAACTGGATACAGAGAACGTTCCTCGATTAATTGATTGTAAAAACCGTTTCTTTGAAAGTGCGACCGCTCCAATAGACCTCGAAGCAAAAAAAAGGTTTTGCATCGATAGCTTCAATCGGAACAATCAACTTCTAGAACTTATCAATCTGCAATGCAGGGTCTCTTTCGAACTTACCTTCCTCCCTTTGCCTCACAAACAACCTCTCCATGATTTTAGAAATCGATGCCTTCGACTGCACTGGTTAGCAATTGAAAGAACCAGTTTGGCATGTGCGCTGGAGACAAGCGAAGCGTGTTTTAATACCTTCTTAGACACTTTAAATAGGGCAGAACAAGGGTTTTGTCGTTCTTTGGTTCCTCGACCTTCCAAAGTTTTACCATTAGAAAATCGTTGCGGACTTTTGAATAAACTGGGTGTCACGCTTTGTGAAACAATTATCCCCTTTTGGGAGATGGAAAATAGTGTTGAAATCATCGCTTCTTATGAATTTTCAAACGATGTTATTCAAGCTGCAAAAATGAAATTTTCCGTTAGGCCACACCATAGAAATTCCACCCTAGGATCGTTCACTGCTGAGAAGATATGGTGTAAAGCAAGAAAGTATTCAGTCCTTTATATCGGCGCCTTTGAGGAAATCATCAAACAAGATATCGAGAATACCAAATGGCCGGTTGCACGCCTCTTGATCCAACTCGCTGTCGAAATCTTTAGCCTTGAACAAACAAAAGAACTTGAAATTGTTGCACCACTTGCCTATAGAAATGTTTTTGATAACGCAGGTTTCATCGAAATAGACCGAAAAGAGACTGTCTCTACCTTCTCTCTTGAAAAATCTTCCTCTAAACCTCTGACTCAATTTGTTATTAGGGATAGAGATGACAAAGAATACATCTCTTGGGCTGCCCCTAATTTAACCTGGGAAGAACAGATTAAAAGAAATCCCCTCCTGTCTCTTTCTGAAGGCCCGATTTTACCGCCGCTCTTATTTCGTTGAATTCATCCGTAGAAAAAGATGCCGCCGAGTTTCTGATGGCGAGCCCATTCTTTTTTAGATTTAAGGGTCAGCTCGTCATCAAATGAGATCCAATCGCCATTTTCCTGATTATAAATGAAAGACTGAAAACAGCCCCTTAAAGAGGTGTAAAAAAGCTTGGCTGCAGGATTCTTCTCCAGGTACTTCAAGATATCAACTAAACTCATTTCAGGTTTTTCCAACTGCTCACCCTCGCAAGGCTGTCCATAGCCAGTATTGGATATTCCTGGAGCGACACTTTTGAACATGATCCCAAAACCGGCCAATCCAATGACAATCCGATGGGAATTGATCCCCTGCTCGCGCAGATACTGCAAGCTCTCGACAACGGAAGGACCTTCCCAAGAAAATAGCACCGAATGGAAGTTCGTACGGGATCCAGTTACTGGGCGGATATAGTCAAACGCCATCAGATCGATGTGGACATCTAGAGCTGCAAGAGATTTGAGATCAAAAGATTTTAAGATTTCGATATTAGCGGGAAGAGCCACCCTTACTTCACCTGATTTAATAGATTGGCATTCTTTGACCAGATCCATGCCTTGATGAGCCCGCACCGTTCTTCCATATCCCTTTTTCTCAAAAGCCAGTGAGATCTTGATCTTGGGATGGGCTTCTTGAAAGGCTTTTAACGCCTCAGTTGTCATTTCTTCCGACTCTAAAAACGTCGCATGATGGATGCCAACAACATCTATCTCTTTGAGTTTATGATAATAAGCTCCGGTTTCAAAAATCTCTGACATATTCATACCATTGCAAAAGTAGTTTTTAATTTTCAACTTATGTTACAAGTTGACGGTACACTTTATGGCAGAACAACCTGTTTTTGAGATTTTTGACAATATCGCTCCGACCTACGACAGGACGAACAGAATCTTGTCTGGCGGGATCGATCTTTATTGGCGCCGCAAGATGGCATCGCTGCTTCCTCCTGCGGAGAAAATTAAGCTGCTTGATCTTGCGACAGGAACCGGAGATCAGCTGCTGTCTCTGCTAAAGAACTCTTCCAAGATCCATCAGGCTGTCGGGATCGATCTGGCTGAAGGAATGCTCAAAATCGGACGAACTAAATTAAAAGCTTATGATCACCTGGTCACGCTTAAAAAGGCATCTGCCACAGCCATCCCCTATCTTGAAAACACCTATGACTGTGCGACCATGTCTTTTGGAATCAGAAATGTCGATAACGTCCCAGGTTGCCTCAGAGAAATCTATCGCGTGCTCCGTCCGAAAGGACGGGCGCTGATCTTAGAATTTTCTCTCCCGACAAACAAATGGGTCCAAAAAACGTATCTTTTATATTTAAACAAACTCCTGCCGCATATCGGAAGACTCATCTCAGCCCATGAAATTGCTTATAGTTATCTAGCTAGGACCATCCAGGCATTTCCTCAAGCAGAGGCTTTTTGCAAACTGATGGAAGAAGCGGGGTTTATCAATGTGAAAGCTCATCCACTGACATTTGGGATCGTCACCATTTACCAAGGAGAGAAATGACAACTCTTTGGAAGTTTTTAGATGAAGCGACGCAGTATCCCAAGATCTATTGGAAATCCCGAGGCAGTCCTCTAGTCTTTGCAGGTTACGGCGCTGGTCGAGGAGTCGAAAAAAATTCTCCGCTGAGTTTTGGAGGCCAAGCTTTTACTCCCCACTCATGCCAGGGCATCTGGAGCTGTTTCCCCAATTCGCTTTACTTTTCTCCGACAACTCTCAAACAAGAGATTTGGGACCCCTCCCGTTTTCCGTTTGTCCTTCCTAAATTGTTAGAACGGATAGATTCCCCACCGTTTGAACAATGGTGGATGATGGTCAATGACGCGCTGGAAAAAATCAAAACCGGTCAATTAAAAAAAGTCGTCCTGGCCCGTCAGACCACACTCAAGTTCGATGGCAAAGTGGATCCCTTGCATGTGCTTCGAATGTTGACTCCTTATGGAAACCAAGCGTCGCTCTTCATGCTCCAGCTCGATGCAGATACAGCCTTTGTGGGAGCAACTCCAGAAAAACTGTTCCACCGGCAAGAGAGAAAGATCGCTTCGGAAGCGCTTGCAGGAACTAAAGACCAGATCGAACAATGGACTTCTAAGGAATCGTCTGAGATGGAAGCTGTCCAAGTCTTCTTGCATGAAAAATTCATGAGATGCTGCCGAGATATTAAATGGCATGCTCCGGAGCAAAAATCGTTTGGGAATCTCAACCATCTCTATCAAAGCATCCGTGGAGATCTCAAAGATGAAGTTTCCGATCAAGAGCTCTTTTTACACCTACATCCGACTCCGGCTCTAGGAGGGCTTCCTAAAGAAGCTGCGATCTCTTATCTAACTCAAGTTGAGCCGTTCCATCGAGGCTGGTACGGAGGACCTTTTGGGATGGTCTCTCCCCGAGAGACCGATATGGCTGTTGCCATCCGCTCGGCTTTAATCCGAGGAAATGAAATGCATCTTTTTGCTGGAGCTGGAATTGTCAGAGATTCCGACCCTCAAAAAGAATGGCAAGAACTCGATCGAAAAATCCATCACTATTTGAGGTTTTTAAATGAATGATGCTTATGCAAAACAGATCGTCCATCATCTCGTTGAACAAGGCGTGCGCCGCGTCTGCATCTCACCGGGTTCTCGATCGACGCCGCTAGCCTATGCGTTCTCTCAAGAAGAAAGACTGGAAACGCTTGTCCACTTTGATGAAAGAGGCGTCGGTTTTTATGCCTATGGATATGCGAAAGCCTCCAAAACCCCTGTTGCGCTCCTCGTTACTTCCGGAACAGCCGTCGTTAATCTCTACCCTGCGATCATGGAAGCCTTCAACGACGAAGTCCCTCTCATTGTAATCACTGCCGACCGTCCTCATGAACTGAGAGAGTGCGGAGCCAATCAAACCTGCGACCAGGTCAAGATCTTTGGCGATCATGTCCGGTGGTATTTTGAGATCCCCTGCCCAGACCATGCGATCCCTGCGGGCTTTATCGGCTCGACGATTGCTCAGGCAGTCTATCGCGCGACGCAAAGCCCAAAAGGCCCCGTCCATCTCAACTGCCTTTTCCGGGAACCGTTCCTTTCCGACTATGAGCAAGAGGTGCCGCCTTCCACACATTATGAACCGACACATCATACCCTTTCGACGGCATCGATTGAACAATGGGCAAAAAAACTCTCTTCCTGTGAGCGCGGCGTCATCATCGCTGGATCAATGGCCACTTCCCGTTCCCTTAAGTCGATCTTTACACTAGCTGAGATGCTCGATTGGCCGATCTTGCCTGATGTCATTTCAGGACTTCGTTCTGAAGGGATGCACCAAAATATCATTCCGTATTACGACATGGTGCTCAAACTCGTCCCGCATTTCCGTCCTGACTGCATCTTGCATTTCGGAGACCGGCTGGTCTCCAAACCTCTAGCTCAATGGAAGAAACAGGCGGCTCCTCCGATCTATGCGATGGTCGCCGATCATCCAGAACGGCGCGATCCCTCTCATACGCTCACTCATCGGTTTCAAACCGATCCAACGATCTTTTGCGAACAGCTGCTCCAGTGGATCCCTCGACGCATCTCGTGGCTCAGTCACTGGAAAGCCGTCAGCCAAGTGATCGAAGGGCATGTGGATGAATTTGTCCCCGCAGCTTCAGAGCCCGGCCTTGTTCGTTTCTTACAACACCATCTTCCACCGCACTATTCGTTATTTTTTGCCAACAGCATGCCGATCCGCGATGCAGATCAATATTTCTTCCCACGGTTCCACCGCGGTCCGATCTACGCCAAACGAGGAGTGTCAGGCATTGATGGCAACATCGCCATGATCGCAGGGCTTGCTGAAGGATCCCAGCGGCCGATTGTTGCTGTGATCGGAGATCTGACCGCTCTCCATGATCTCAACTCGCTTGCCCTCTTGCAAAAATGCAAAGTCCCCGTCATTTTACTGGTGATCAACAATCAAGGCGGAGGCATTTTCTCTTTCCTTCCGATTGCTCAGAAGAAAGAGATGTTCGAAGAATACGTCGCAGGAGCCCATTCGTGGCAGTTTGAAGACGCCGCTAAGATGTTCCACCTGCCTTATCTTTCCATGACCGATCCTTCACAATTAACACGGGTTCTCAGAGAAGAAAAATCCCACGTCATCGAATTTAAAACCAATCGCGTAGAAAACCGGGAGCTCCATCTTTCCATTGAGGAAAAGATCAAAGAGAAAATCCAGGCGCTTGCCTACGCTGTGAACTAGAGGTAAACCATGACATCGCTTGCAACTGAAGTGCAGTGGACCGCGTGCGGCACGTATACCGATATCAAATACGATAAATTCAATGGCGTTGCAAAAATCACCATCAATCGTCCTCAGGTCAGAAATGCCTTCCGGCCGCAGACCGTCGATGAGATGATGCATGCCTTCAACGATGCCCGGTATGATAGCACCATTGGAGTGGTCATTATCACCGGCCAAGGAAAAGAAGCTTTTTGCTCCGGCGGTGACCAAAAAATCCGCGGCGATGCCGGATATGCCGATGATAAAGGAGATGAGCGTCTCAACATCCTCGACTTCCAACGGATGATCCGCACCTGTCCAAAACCTGTCATCGCCATGGTCGCAGGCTATGCGATCGGCGGCGGCCATGTGCTGCATGTCGTTTGCGATCTGACGATCGCTGCGGATAATGCGATCTTCGGACAAACCGGCCCTAAAGTCGGATCTTTTGATGGAGGATTTGGCTCGAGTTATCTCGCCCGTTCCGTCGGTCAGAAAAAAGCGCGGGAGATCTGGTTCCTCTGCCGTCAGTATAACGCGCAGCAAGCCCTCGACATGGGACTTGTCAATTGCGTGGTTCCTTATGAAGAACTAGAGGCCACGACGCTGCAGTGGTGCCAAGAGATGCTCCAGCACTCCCCGATTGCGCTACGTTGCTTGAAATCGGCTCTGAATGCCGATTGCGATGGACAAACGGGCCTCCAAGAGCTGGCCGGCAACGCTACCATGCTCTTTTACATGACGCCTGAAGGGCAAGAAGGCCGCAACGCCTATGTCCAAAAAAGAAAACCCAACTTTAGACAATTTAAACGAAAACCATGACCCAAATAGTTTCATCGAAAAAAACAACCTTTGTTTGCGCTTATCTGATTTTGAAAAGAAACAATGAAGTCTTGCTGCTTCTTCGAAAAAATACCGGCTACTGCGATGGCCAGTATGGCCTGGTCTCGGGTCATGTTGAAGATGGAGAGTCTGCAACTGCAGGAATGATCCGCGAAGCCAAAGAAGAAGCAAGCATTGAGCTTTTACCCTCAAAACTCAAAGTCGTCCATGTCTTGCACAGAAACTCGAACCGGCAAAACGTCGATATCTTTTTTGAGTGTACTTCTTGGAAAGGAGAAGTTGTTAATCAAGAACCGGAAAAATGTGCTGCTTTGGAATTTTATCCTCTTGAGAACCTTCCGGACAACACAATCCCCTACATCGCACGAACAATTCAGGCTGCGGCAAATGGAATCTGTTATTCAGAAGACGGTTGGGAATAGCTACACTCATCAATCACTTCATTAAGACCGGCATAGCCCGATAAGTACCGCTTGATGTTCTTGGTGATTCGTTCCATTTCTTTGCGGGGATTCTGAGCAATGGTCTTATCCTTGCGGATACGGCCCGGATCAAGCTGGACGGCCTTCCCCTTGTAGAACCCGTAATTGACTTCCAGATTTTGGGAATGGTCCCGGTACCCCTTTTTGGTCCGTGAGACAAAAAGGGCATAGATCTGGCGGGCTGCTTCTTTAGCTTCACTGACCCGACCTTCTTTATAGAGACGATCTAAGTAAGGCAGGACAAGTTCGACTTTCTTCTGGAGGATGAACGGATATTTCTCTAAGGGAATCTGATAGAGCTTTCCTTCTTTGCCGACGACTTCAACGGTTTGGTTGAGGACCGAAGAGACATCAAAGTGGTTATAGACAACTCCCGTCTCTTCTTTAAGGTCTTTGAGGGACATCGCGTATCTTTTAAAGTTTTTCTCGAGATGCTTTCTTTTGTTGAAAAGGGAATTGCGGGGATTGAAAAATTTGATGACGTATTGGTGATCGGCGCTTTCATACGCGGTAAGCTGTCCGCCGCATCCGAGATAGGTAAATCGTTGTTTCAAAATTTCCGAAGCGCGTTGCTTGGAGGCCTGGTCAGGATTGCTCGGCGCTCGCTTTAAGATCCCCGGATGACAAAAATCTTTAGGCCCAAACTCAGGATGATCTGAACGGAAGTGGTCATGGCCCACAATAAAAGCAGAGACGATTAAAGCAAAAATGATGAATTTCTTGATCATAATAGGGTGGAATTCTACTGAAAGTTCTTTATTTTTGGAACCCCTAACTAAGTCGGTCAAATTTAAACTAATGGAAAAAATATCCAAAATAGGTAATGCTTGGTAGAACCTTTTTGAGGTCTTTAAAATGAAAACGTTTTCTATTTGGTTAGAAGCTAGTCGCCCCAAAACTCTCATTGCCAGCATCAGCCCTGCGCTGATCGGAACCGTCCTGGCATGGAATGCTGGATCGTTTTCCTTACTGACTTTTCTACTCACGCTGCTGACCGGTGTTGCCATCCAAATAGGAACGAACTTCGCCAATGACTATTTTGATTTTCTTAAGGGCGCTGACACGAATGAAAGAAAAGGGCCCCGCCGCGTAACCCAAGCAGGGCTTGTTGCCCTTCCGGTGATGAGAAAAGCGATTATCCTCGCGTTTACCATTGCTGCCCTCTCGAGCGCCTATCTAGCTGCAATCGGCGGACCTTATATCAGCCTACTGACCATCCTTTATATTGGACTTAGTTTGGCTTATACAGCAGGGCCGATGCCGCTGGCGTATTTAGGGCTAGGCGATTTTTTTGTTCTCTTTTTCTATGGCCCTGTGGCGACCCTGATCACCTACTATCTTCAAGCCCACGACCTTTCCCTGCAGGTGGGGATTTTAGGTCTATGCCCAGGACTTGTTTCGACAGCCATTCTCACCGCGAATAATCTGCGGGATATCAATGAGGACCGGAACTGCAATAAAAAAACACTCTGCGTCCGCTTTGGAGAGACTTTTGGAAGAATTGAGTATACCTTCTGTTTAGTCGCTGCTTGCCTCATTCCGTGCGTTTACGGCCATTATCTGATGCCGATCTTACTGGTCCCCGCCTTTGTTCCGATTAAAGCATTGTGGACGATCCACGATAAACAACTTCTCAATGTCCCGTTTGCTCAAACCGGAAAGCTTTTAATTCTGTATACCTTACTCCTTACCGTGTCCATCATCTATGGATTTTAAAATTTTCCATTTCAAAATCACCCAAGCTATCTTTGGGATGAAAGAAGGTTTTTTGCTCCAAGGCGAAAAAAACTGGAGCGAAGTCTCTCCGCTGCCTGGCAGAAGCCGAGAAACCTTATCTCAAGTTTTAGAACAACTCAAAGCGGCCCAAAATGGTTATCAAGGGCCCCTATTTCCATCGGTGGAATTCGGAATTTTTGGACTGAGCGCTCCTAAAATCTCAGAAGCACCCGTCTGCTTGTTTCTTAACGGCACTGTTCAAGACATTTCAAAACAGGCCAAAACTAACCACGGCTGCTCCACTGCTAAGCTTAAAATCGGACATTTGGATGTTTCTGCAGCTGTTTTCTTAGCCAGAACTCTCAAAGAAGATTTCCGGCTCCGTATTGATATCGGAGGCAAGTGGAGCAAGGAACAGATCGAGACGTTCCTTTCACACTTTGCTCCAGAAGATTTCGAGTTCATTGAAGATCCCGGCCATGACATCTCCCCTTTTCCGATGGCCTCCGATGATCAGGCTTTGGGACCGACCGTTGTCTGGAAACCGATGGTGAGAGGCTTGCCAGAGAAAAAAACAGCTGTCATTTTAAGCAGCAGCTATGAGAGCGGGATCGGCATCCATCAGATCGCTTCGCTTGCCAAAGCATGGGAAATTCCTTCTCATCCTTTAGGGATCGGCACTGCTGTGCACCTCCAAGAAGACCTATTAGAAGATCCGCCTTTTATCCGTGAAGGAAAAATCCATTTTCCGACAGAATTTCACATTAAACAAGAAAGAGTGACACCATGCTGATTACCGATGAATTTACCTGGGACCATGCTTCGTTAGAAGACTATGTCGAGGGAATGTGCAAGCAAATTGAAGCGTTTCCGCATGAGCGTGTTGCTTTTTGGGCCCCGTCAACACCCGAAGTGATCCTGACGCTTTTTGCCTGTTGGAAGAGCGGTAAGATTGCCTGTCCTTTGAGTACACGTCTTCCGAATGCGGATCAAGCTCTTGCTGAGCTCGAAACAGAACTTTTTAAACCCTCTTTTCCAGAACCAGAAACGCCTCGTCCCACAGAATGGGATCTTTCTAAAATGGGGACTTTCCTCTTTACCTCGGGTTCGATTGGTAAGCCCAAAATCGCAGCTTTGAGTCTGGGCAATCTGGTTTCTAGCGCGATTGGCTCCTTCAATATGATCCCGTTGCAGCCTGAAGACCGGTGGGCGCTGACGCTGCCGCTTTTTCATGTGGGAGGCTTAGGGATTTTAATGCGGTCATATCTAGCCAAAAGTTTTGTTTTGCTCAGCTCCAATTGGGAACAGGCGACGCACCTTTCTTTGGTGCCGACTCAACTTTTTAGACTTTTGCAAAACCCTGCAGACCTGCCCCATCTGAAAACCATTTTGCTAGGAGGAGCTCCGCTGCCGGATCTTGAGACGCCATGGAATATTTATCCGACCTATGGAATGACTGAGATGAGCTCTCAAATTGTCACCAATCACCAGATCCATCCGTACGCCGAAATGAAAATTGCTGAAGACAAGGAAATTTGGGTCAAGGGCTCTGTGCTGTTCCAAGGCTATTATGAAAAAGGAAAGCTTGACCTGCCATTAACAGAGGGTTGGTTCCAGACAAAAGATCTCGGCTGCTGGGAAGACGGCGTATTTAAAATCATCGGAAGAAAAGACAATCTCTTTATCTCCGGAGGAGAGAACATCCAGCCCGAAGAGATCGAAGAGGTCATTCGAAGAGTTTGCGGCCTGCACGACGCTGTCGTTGTGCCAATGCCGGATAAAGAATTCGGAGCACGGCCTGCTGTTTTCCTTAAAGATCCTGTGCCGTTAGAAGAGCTCCAAGAGATGTTGAAAGCCCATCTGCCGAAATATAAAATCCCCATCAAGTGTTTTGAACTTCCAGAGACGGGACTTAAGCCCCATAGAAAAGCCCTCGCTGAAATGATTTTCCAGCAAGGGCATATATAAGCCTATTTTTTCTTATGTTTGCAAAGGCTGCAAGGACCAGCTCCCCAATAGGCAATTAAAAAGGCAGCGCCTAACATCGACAGGTTTTTCATAAACATCGCATGTTGGATCACTCGTGCATGCTCCTCTTGAACATCCCAAAAGTTATGCATCATCAGCGTCACAGGGATTAAAAAGATCACGATCAGCCAAGCTCCCAGGCGGGCTCTATAACCGAGTAAAATGCTGAGTCCTCCCAGCAAGGCGATCGCGCCCGATAAAGGCACAAAAAACTCAGCATTTGGCACATTATGTGCTTGAGCATATTGAAGCGCGGGCTTGGTAAAGTGGCCGATTCCGGACCCAATAAAGATCGCTGAATATAAAATTCTTCCTAAAAGCACTAAAATTTTCATCATAATGTCCTCATTTATGTTTGTCTTTAAAAGCTATTTTCCCGATAATTTTTACCTTATGCGCAAGACTATCATAACACTTTTTTTATTTCCCGTTTTACTCTTGGCAGCAGAGAGTAAAAAAGAGATCGCGTTATCCCACAATTGGCCGGCACCGCCAAATGACCAAAATTTTGTCCGCAATGGCTGGCTCTCCCGTGTTTGGGAAACGCTTCAAGAGAAGAACGTCAATCTCTTTGTTACCGATCTGAAGAATGACAAAGATACCACCGATCTGAGATACGTCGTTATCTGGAATAAACCCGGCTGCGGCTCAAAAGAACTTTTTAAGAAGTTTACTCCAAAAAAATTACTCCTATTCATATGGGAACCTCCTACCGTCATCAAATATACATCCGAATATTTATCCCACTATAAAAGGGTCTATACCTGGAATGACGACCTCGTCGACAATAAAAAGTTTTTCAAGCTTTACTATCCTGAACTCAAACCGATGATGAAAAATCTTCCTTCCTTTGAAGAAAGAAAACTCGTCACCCAAATGTCTTCGAATAAAAAAAGCAAGCATTCAAAAGAACTCTACAGTGAAAGAGAAAGAGTCATCCAATTTTTTGAAGACAAAACTGATTTTGACTTCTACGGATTTGATTGGGGCGAAAAAGGGTATAAAAACTATCGCGGATCTGTCGATAACAAGCTAGAGACTCTCAAGAACTACCGCTTCAATGTCTGCTACGAAAATATTTACGATGTCAAAGGGTATATCACTGAAAAGATTTTCGATAGCTTCGCTGCAGGCGTCATCCCGATCTACTGGGGGGCCAGCAACGTTACCGACTATATTCCGAAAAACTGTTTCATCGACCGAAGAGACTTTAAGGACTTTGCTGCAGTCTATGAGTATATCCGCACCATGGATAAACCCACCTACGAGACCTATCTGAAAAACATCCAGAATTTTCTCCAGAGCGACAAAGCAAAACTTTTCTCTCAAGAGATGTTCGAAGTGATCTTTTTGGAAGCGATCCGCTTTCCTTAGAACCTGCCGTCGATTTTTTTAGTTTAAAATTTTTCCATCTCTTTAATCATAAGAGAGCTAAATCGTATTTTAACATTTTAAAAAAGCGTAATGGATTGTCGGAAATAGGGTCCTTTCCTATAATCCGGCACTTAATAGAAAAGCTCGCTTTTTTTTAATTGGTAAAAAAATGGTTTCAAAAAGCTCCTACTTTCAGCAGATCGATTCTGGCGACGATGTTGCCGCATTTTATCTCGCCCAAGGTGAGCTTGCGCTCCTCAAGGGAGACTTGCAAGGCCTGGAGCTCTTTGACAAAGCTGCTGAGCTCGAACCGTGCAATGCCGAAATTTTCTACCGCCAAGGTTTAGCTCTTTTCGAACACGGCTCAACAGAAGGAAAAGAAAAAGCCCTTCTCTTAGCAACGAAGAAATTCAAAACCGCCACTCAGCTAAATCCCCACTATTTTGAAGCCTGGCAAGCCTGGGGAAATACTCTTCATCTCCTGGGAAAAACATATAAAGAGCACCATTACTTCCAAGAAGCAGAAGAAAAACTCAAAAAAGCCCTGCAGCTAAGCAAAAATAGCTTATCGGATCTCTATGCAGAACTCCATTGGGACTATGGACAAGTGTGGAGTGAGATCGCACTTCACTCTGGCGAAGCTGTCGATTTCCAAACAGCGTTGGACGCTTTCCAAAAGGCAGCTGAGCTTCCTGATCATCTCCCTCAAGAATTCTGGAACGATTACGGCCTTGCTTGCCTCGAAATGGCCGAGCTTGTCAACGACATGCGCCTTATCATCAAAGCGATCCACTGTTTTAAAAGCGCGGTTGCGCTAACCCTTTCATCTTTTGAAGGCTGGCTGTTGCTAGCCCGCAGTATGACCCTCCTCTA
Source organism: uncultured Pseudomonadota bacterium (assembly GCA_963819005.1). Lineage (GTDB taxonomy): Bacteria > Pseudomonadota > Alphaproteobacteria > Acetobacterales > Acetobacteraceae > Rhodopila. The sequence goes on along the minus strand of CAWFUL010000011.1, from coordinate 786,190 downwards.
TGGACATACGCACGATGAAGACCACTTTAACCAAGCCCATGAATGTTTTTCCGCTGCAGCTCATCTTAAACCGTATAGTCTCGAGCTTTGGCATGAATGGGCTATTTTTCTTCTCAATGCTGGGCGTAGAACACAAGATCCAAAAAGGCTCCGCGCTTGTTTAGAAAAGTGCCAGCGCGGCTATGTCTTCAATGCCAAAGATGCAGAGCTTATCGGCACATGGGCAGAAGCTTTAGCGACACTGGGTCAAATTACCGATCGGATTGATCTCCTCTATGAGGCGCAAAATAAGATCAACGAAGCGATGGATCTTTCTGAAGAAGAAAATCCTGATGTGTGGCACTCGTATGCTAAAACTCTTTTTTCCTGGGGTCTTTACTTCGAAGATTTAGACTACTACTACCAGGCTATCGAAAACTTCCAAGAAGGAATCTCCATTGACAGAACCCGGTATGAAGACTGGTACGGCATTGCTCAGGTTTATGCCAAAGTGGGTGATACCGACGATGATGCTGATGCGTTTGAAAAAGCGGTCCGGTTCTATACGAAAGCTTTCGACCTCAAACCCGTCAGCGCGCATTATTTCGATTACGGGTTTGCCCTTTCTCGCTTAGGGGAAATGAAAGAAGACCCAGAGCTTCTAAAACGGGCGCTTTCGTATTTTGAATATACGCTCCAATCTCAGAAGAACGCTCTCTATCTGCACCCTGAATGGCTCTATCATTATGCGATAACCCTTGATCTCTTGGGAGATTCCAATGAAGATCAAAATGCCTACCAAAAATCTTTGGAGATTTTTTCTCAAGTCCTGATGATCGACCCGGACTTTCCTCGCATCCACTACCGGATTGGCCTGGCATATTCTCATCTCGGAGAAGCCCTCGGTGAAATGGATCATTTCTACCGCGCTCTCAACCATTACCGCCTGGCTCTGAAACAGGAAGATGAAAATGACTTTGTGATCCTCGACTGGGGCATCACGCTGATTAACATTGCTCAGCACACCTATGATAAAGATCTCGCTGATCAGTGCCATCGTGAAGCAGAAAATAAGCTAATTCAATCAGCACGACTTGGAAATTTGCAGGCGTTTTATCATCTCGCCTGTCTCTATTCTCTTTTAGGTCAGTACGACAAATCGATGCATTTTATCCACAAGTCGCATGAAGCTAAGTCGCTCCCCTCTTTGGACGATCTTCTGGATGATGATTGGTTAGATGGACTCCGGATGACTGCGTCTTTCCAAGAATTCCTGACGCATCTCCAGCATGGCTAAAGACATTGCTCAATAGACTGGAGGGCCAAGAGGCATGCAAATCGTGACTTCAGGAGGAAAAAGAACTTTTCCTGCCACTTCAACAACGCCAACTCCCGCTCCCATCGCTGGAACGACAGCGACTGCGGCTAATCCAAAATAGGCACGGCTCGCAAGACCCTTTAGAGAAGGATCTGCTTTCCCGATTTGATAAACAGCCCAAAATGTGTATCCAACACCAACGCATCCTAATACACTCATGGTGACACTCCCAGCAAAGGCTCCAATACAAGTCAAAGCAGCCGTCGAGACAAGTCCTGCGACAGCGCGATAAAGATATTTGCTGACCAGTGGGTTATGCCCTGAATTTGCTCGATTGATATCGTACAAAGCTTTCCCGGCACAACCTAATCCGCCAATGGTCGATACCTGTTGATACATCGATAAAGAAGAGATTTTAGCTGCAGCAATGGAAAAAAAAGAGGGTGGAGCAGGAGGAGGATAAATCATGCTAGAAAAAGACATTTTGAACTCCCTTCAAGTAATCATTAAAACTAGGTAGATTGTATAACAAAATTAGTTAAATAACAAACTAATATCGCAACTAACTTAATTAATTATTTAATTAACGAAAAACTACACATTTAAGCGTTTAATCGAATGGTGAAATTTTACTTGAATGATTTGGGTAATGGGATTCACGATCAATTTAGTGCTGCGGGTTACTCTGATTTTTCCTTTCAATTAATTTTATGAATTTTGTTAATCCAATCTTTTCGTTATAACTTCAGCTTTTTCAAATCGCAGGATTGTTTCATGGAAATTTCCGAAGATGCTGTCGACCGATCGATTGGACAATTAGCTCAAGAAGGCAACTTCCCCTCAGAAGTTGATCCAAAACCCAAAGAACTTATCCGAGCAACATCTTCGATTTTCACCAGTTTTTTGATGCTCCCCGCTGATCGGATTATCGCAAAAAAAATCGTCGGTCAAACGATCACAAAAGAAACCCTACATGAGATTGCCAAAAAACCTTTCTTGGGCGCGGCTCCTCGTTTAATGAACACTTTTATGGGATCTTGTTTGATTTTTGGTGGATCGTCAGTCTTTCATGGGCATTTAAAGGAAAAATATCCGATGGCTCCCCTGTGGACATCCGCACTGGCTTTAGCAGGAGGAACTGTGCTCGAAAGGTTCGTCACAACTCCATTAGGGACATTGGGACTCAGAATGCAAACCCAGGACAAAACGTTTTTCACAATCGTGCAGGAGATTTTTAGCTCTCATCGACCCTGGAAATCTCTTTACGCTGGAACCCCGGCTTTACTCATGCGAGATCTTTTATATCTGCCGGTCTGCATTCCTTTAGCGGAAAAATTAAGATCATCATTTTCAAAGCACAACCCTTCGTCGCTATCACCGTTTTTTCAAACGACTCTGGCCTTCTTCGTCAGCGGAACTGCAGCTTCGACGCTGAGTTATCCTTTCCAGTATATTGGAATCATGCAAAAAAATTATCCACTCACAATTAAACAAGTCTTTGCCAAAACATTGAAAGAGAGCGGCTGTTTTGGGTTTTATCGAGGGTTTAAGCTGGCGACAGGAAGGATGGGGCTTTACAATTGTTTATTTGGAAGCGCTATCTCTATTGGAGAACGCCTCGTTGAGCGATTCTACTAGTGCTTTGTAAACTTAATTTCTAGTATTTGGGTTGCGTCAAAACCTCGGGGTTCAACGATCGTCAAGCGCGTTGTATTGGCTAATACAGCGCGCTTGACGATCGTTGAACCGCGGGAGTTTTCACGTCAACCGAACACCAGGAATTAAGTTTACAAAGCACTAGTTGTTTTCATCTCTTTTTGATAGAATGACCCTTTAACTAAGGAATATCTTTATGGATCGGCGGACAATTATTTTTGTGGTTTTAATGACAGGGACATTCTATGCGGTCAACCATTTCCTTTTTCCCTCAAAACCAGCCCCTTCTACGCCAGCTCCTGTCGTCCAGACAGCTACAGCTCCTCTGATGGCAAGCGCGGCCTCCCCGTCCAAGTCATCTTCCGGTGAGATGTTGTACGTTATTGAGAATAAATATCAGCAGCTCGTTGTTTCAAACATCAATGGCGCAATCGCTGAGATTAATCTCCCTTTTGAGAGCAAAGAAAATCCCGACAGCGTCGTGAAAAAAATCCGCGTCGATACGATTTTGGAAACTGATTATCCTCAAAAAGATCATTTCCCTGTAGGCCCTTACCAAACGTATCAGGGAACTTTCCAAGCAGGTTCCGTCGATAACTACTATCCACTTCTGCGACGCGATGTCGATCCTCAGTTTTATGCCATGGCCACTCTCACATCCGATCCTGAAAGTGCAAAGACGCTTTTCAAAATGACGCTCTTGGAAAAAAACGTCGTTCAAATGGAAGGCACGACCAATGGCACACGGATCACAAAAACCTATACGCTTCCGGAAGATGACTCAGCTGCTCCCTACTCTTTTGATATGACGATCCAAGTCGACGGAAATGGCCAAGACCTGTCGTTGACAACAGGCGTCCCAGAAGTCGAGATCGTCTCAGGAAGTTCGACCCAATCTCTAAAATACCGGATGACACGGAATCAAAAAGGCGCTGTTGAACAGATGTCGCTCCCCAAAACAGCAACGACTGTCTCTTCTATCGTCCCGGACTGGATTGCGAATTCCAACGGCTTCTTTGCCGTCATTATCGATCCAAAATCGGAAATGAACTCCGGATTCACTGCATACAAAATCCCCGGCGGCGATGTCCCGACCCGTTTAACCATCATCGACTCCCAATACGACCTCTACCCCGCTGCTAACTATCCTGGCTACGATATGCGGCTTCCATTCAAAAATAATTCCGGAACGTATAATTTCAAAGTGTTTGCAGGGCCCTTAGCCAAAAACATCCTCGAGAAGAACGATGCTGTCTATCATGGAGACTATGTCGCAGTCATGAGCTTCCATGGATGGTTTGCCTTTATCTCCGAGCCGTTTGCCAAATTTTTATTCTTTCTGATGAAGATCTTCTACTCCGTCGTCCATTCATGGGGTTTTGCGATTATTCTCTTAACGATAGCTCTGCGTCTGATGCTCTATCCGCTGAATGCCTGGTCGATCAAATCGACGGTAAAGATGCAAAAACTCGCACCTAAACTCGCCCAGCTTCAAGAGCGATATAAAAAAGATCCGAAAAAAGCTCAGATGGAAATCATGGGGCTCTACAAAGAGAATGGCGTCAATCCTCTTGGCGGATGCTTCCCTCTGTTAATCCAAATGCCCTTCTTGATCGGTATGTTCGATCTTTTAAAATCGACGTTTGAGCTCCGCGGTGCAAGTTTTATCCCCGGTTGGATCGATAACCTGGCTGCCCCTGACGTTGTTTTCACGTGGCATACGCCGATCTGGTTCTTTGGATCGTCGTTCCACTTGCTGCCGATCCTGCTCGGAGCTGCAATGTACTTCCAACAAAGGATGTCAGCAACTGCACCTAAAGATCCAAGCAAGATGACGGACCAGCAAAAACAGCAAAGATTCATGGGCAATATCATGACTGTCGTCTTCACAGTGCTGTTCTATAATTTCCCTTCCGGATTGAACATTTACTGGCTATCTTCAATGCTGCTCGGTATTCTCCAACAATGGTGGATGACTAAAAAAATCAAACTAAACTCATGAAAGTATGGGAAGATTTTCTTCAGACCCAAGTGAAAGATCTCGGGTCTGAAGCAATAGACAAATGGGCCAAATCTCTAAAGGTTGTTTTTTTTGATGCCGGCAATCTTTATCTTGAAGCCCAAGATTCGTTTCAGCTCAACTGGTTTGAACAACACCTGCGTCCGCAAATCCGTCATTCTTTCCGCAATAATAATTACCGCCTGATCAAAGTCCATCTCTCTTTAGCAGGAGCTCCATCACCGAAAGACAAGAAAGTCTGGAAACCAGTCCTCAACCTCGCGCAGGACAGCATTAATCCTGCCTGCCGTTTGGAAACTTATTTTCCAGGAATGACCAACCTCACAAGCTATTCGCTTTTGCAAGAGTCGTTAGAAAAAATGGTCTACAATCCGATCTATCTGCATGGTCCGTCCGGCTCAGGAAAAACCCATCTGCTGATGGCCGCTTTCACTTTTTTGACAGAGCAAAAAAAACAATGTTTCTATGTCACAGCGAGCACGCTCACCAACCACATTGTCGCTGCGATGAGAACCGGCGGCATGCAAAAACTACGAGAGCTCTATCGCCAGCACGATGTTCTCTTAGTCGATGATGTCCATCAGCTTGCCCACCGGAGCGCTACCCAAGAAGAGCTTTTCCATACCTTCAACACCCTGCATGTCGCCGGAAAACAAATCATTTTAGCTGGAAGCGGACTTCCCTCTCAGCTTGAAGGGATTGAACCACGCTTAACGAGTCGCTTTGAATGGGGGCTGGTGCTCCCCTTGCAAACGTTAACTGGCCAAGAACAAAAAGAGTTTTGCCAAAGCCGGGCTAAAGAAAAAAAATTAGTGTTATCTAACGAAGTTGAAGCATTTCTATTAAATAACCTGACCAGCGTGAAATCTTTCCAGAGCGCTTTGGATACAATTAGCCTTCGGAAGGGCAAAAATGAGGTAACGGTATCCCTCTTGCAGAAGTGGATAGAACCTCTAGTGGAAGATCAAAAACGGAAAGCACTAACGCCGGAAAAAATCGTCCAAGCCACAGCTGAGACTTTTGAAATCCCTGCAGCAGATATCCTGGGGCGGTCTCAAAACCAGACGTGCAGCTTGCCTCGGCAAGTCGCGATGCACCTATGCCGTTCACTGCTTAAAATGCCCTATTTGAAGATCGCAACGGTTTTTTCAAGGGATCATTCGACTGTCATGACAAGCGTAAGAAGTGTAGAGAAAAAAATAGGAGAGCACGACGATGTCATGCTCTCCACAATGAATTCAGTTAAGTCAAAGCTTAAATCTTGATGAACGGCTGTCCAGGTTTGCCATGTGTCGCAGGGCCTGTTGGCGGCATCTGATGAGGCTGACGGCCAGAGCCACCTTTGCCATCATCTTGCGGCTCGCGTCCTTCGCTGAGATCTTTCGCTCTCTTTCTCCAGCGCTCAACAGCTTCCACAAAGATTGGGGCAAAACGGCGTAGAGCCGAAGGATCGGCACCAATTCCCATTTCGAGTACGCAGTGCATGAGGATCAATTCCTCATTCACAGCCACTCCAATGCCTCCGCCGGCCATTTGGCCGCCGAGCATGGAACCTTCCAAGAGCGACTCATATAGCTTCAAACGATTCCCGGAGTCTTTAGGAAGACCATCTAGAATCGGAGAATACAAATAGAGGCGGTCTGAATGCGGCTCATAGGTCAGGTGCAAAGAAAAGGTATTATCAATACCTAAAATACAGGTGTGGTTCTCATCAAACTGCAGCTCCAGATTAAGTTCTTTTCCGAACTCTTTCAGGTTTGCCTTGGCGTTCTCATAAGACATTGAACGTTCTCCTCATAAATTCTTTGGGCATAAACTCCTTCTAAATAGAAAAAGTCTGCCTCATGTAAGAAAGCAGTTTCTCAATTTGTCAAAAAAATTGCAAATACAATCATGTTTATGTATTAAGAAACTTAGATGGATCATACTTTTGAGACTGCCACCGGCGAGCCCAGCCCTCTTGGGGCCACCAAATCAGACGATGGTGTCAACTTTGCTTTTCACTCCTCTGCAGAAGAAGAGGTCTCATTGGTGCTCTTTACTCCGGGTGAAAAGACCCCTTTTGCCCAGTTTCCCCTCAATTCCGACGTCAACCGAACCGACGAGGTCTGGCATCTCGAAGTTAAAAAACTTCCTTGTCCATTTGACTACGGAATCCAAATCGGTAAGGAACTCTTCTTGGATCCTTACTCCACCTCCGTCAATACCAGCCATGTCTGGCACGATCAATGTTATGCCGAAAGAAAGCCTCTCGGCAGATATCGACAAGACCCCGCACCGTTTAACTGGGGAAACGATGCCCCTCCCCTGATCCCGTTCCAGAATTTGGTCATCTATGAGATGCATGTCAGGAGTTACACCCAAGACCCTTCAAGCCATGTCAAACAGCCCGGGACATTCCTTGGCATGATTGAAAAGATCCCCCACCTTAAGGAACTCGGGGTCAATGCAGTTGAGCTTTTGCCTATTTTCGAGTTCAATGAATGTGAAAACCATCGGATCAATCCCGAAACAGGAAAAACCCTCTGTAACTATTGGGGCTACTCAACCGTTAACTTCTTCAGCTTGATGAACCGGTATGGAACCTCTTCCGATCAGTGCACCGTCATCGAAGAATTTAAAATGCTTGTCAAAGAACTCCATAAAAATGGGATCGAAGTGATCCTCGATGTGGTCTATAATCACACAGCAGAAGGCAATGAAGAGGGCCCTAACTACTCGTTCCGCGGACTCGACGAAAAATCGTATTACATTTTAGGGGCTAATGGCGAATATTATAACTACACGGGATGCGGAAACACCTTCAATTGCAATAATCCGGTCGCGAGCGACCTGATCGTCGATTCCCTGAGATACTGGGTCAATGAAATGCACATCGATGGATTTCGATTTGATCTAGCCTCGATTTTGACTAGGAATGAACAAGGCCATCCTCTAGACGACCCTCCAGTCGTCCGCAGGATTGCTGAAGATCCCTTGATCGGCAATGTAAAACTGATCGCAGAAGCTTGGGATGCCGCAGGCCTTTATCAGGTCGGCAACTTCCCCTCTTATGGACGATGGGCGGAATGGAACGGCAAGTACCGCGATATTGTTAGAAAATTTATTAAAGGGACGGATGCAAACGCCGGCCCGTTTGCAGGGGTCGTTTCAGGATCGCAAGACCTCTATAACTATGAAGGCAAGCCTTACTTCGGTATTAATTTTATCACAGCCCATGACGGTTTTTCTCTAAGAGATCTTGTCAGCTATAACCATAAACATAATATGGCCAATGGAGAAAACAACCAAGATGGAGCCAACGACAACGAAAGCTGGAACTGCGGACATGAAGGGCCAACGAACAACACCAAAATTTTGATGTTCCGGCAAAGGCAGATGAAAAACTTTGTCGTCGCACTCATGGTTTCTGTCGGAACGCCGATGATGCTCATGGGCGATGAATACGGCCACACGAACGGCGGCAATAACAATACCTGGTGTCAGGAAGGACCGATCAACGATTTTCAATGGAATCAACTCGATCAAGAAAAGGAACTCTTCCGCTTCTTCAAATCGATGATCGCTTTCCGGAAAAGTAATGCGATGCTTAAGCGAACAGACTTCCTTCAAACCGATGACATCGATTGGCATGGGCTAAACCCCTTCCATCCCGATTGGTCGCCCTCCAGCCGCTTCGTCGCCTATACATTGAAAGATAAAGCTAAAGAAAATCATCTTTACATTGCTTTCAACGCAACCGACACAAGGCCCACTGTCCATCTTCCACCGGCACCGAACGGAAAAAAATGGTACCGGCTCGTTGATACATCACTTGCAGCCCCGAACGATTACATCGATAACCCAACTCAGTTCCAACCGCAAAAAGTGATTTGCAAGATGGAAGCCTATTCATCAATTATTTTGATTGCTCTGTGATGTTGTATTGGAATTCATGTTTTGGTATTTTAAAGATTAAGAAAATGTTGTGGAGGTTTTCGATGTACCGCGGAGCTGTTCTTTTGTGTTCGATGTCTTTAATCTTAGGTGGATGTTACAAGAACGGCGATCATTCATCGATTTTTTCAGAAGCGAGAGCTTCTAATCGTCCGATCGTGAGCTTTGTTCCTGTCATTGACAGTTCCAAGAGCGACCTCAATTGGAATGTTTCCCAAGAACTCACCAAAGCGATCCGTGAAAGGCTTGCTCAAAAAAATCGGGTTTACCTGGTCGGTGAAGAATCTGTAGCTGCCCTATCTTTAAAAGCGCTGTCTGCCCATGATCCTTTCGACGTTGATCTCTCCTGGGTCAAAAAAGCTTTTCCTCAAAATGAGTTTGTCGTTTTCATGGAGCTCATGGAACACAATGAGGTTCCAGCCGCCCCAAAAGATCTCCAAGATTCCCCTGCTGAACTGACAATTGCCGTACGCGTTGTTGTTGTCGACGTCCGAGAGAAAACACCCAAACTGATTTTGCAGGAAATCGTCGAGCAGTCGCACCATATTCCAAGACAGTTTAACAAAGTTAATTTAAACCAAGTTCCTTGGGGCGACGAAGCTTTCGATGTCTCTCCTCTTGGAATTGCCCATGATCAGCTTTGCAAAGAGTTGGCAACACGCATCGAAGATTACATCCTTATCGCTGGTGCCAAATAGGATGATTTCAGATTCAATCTATATCATCGTGGTTTTTGCTTTAGTTGGGTTGATCACTAACAGTATTGCCTGGAAAAAAGGGTTTTACACGTGGCGTACGTATTCTGCCCCGCCGATTGCCTTCCGGAATGTCGGTTCTCTATTTGCCATCTACATCGGTGTGACCTATGTTCTATCGAGTTATTTTGGAGCGTTGCTGCAAAAATATTTGCAGACACCCCCGACAACCGGCATGATCGTCTTTTTACAGTTCGTCTTGATCGCAGTCATGCTTATCGGATTTTATGTCTATTGCCGCACACAAGCTAAAGGTGTCTTTTCCAAGATTTGGAAAAATCCCGCTGTACAGCCACCTACATCACCTTTGCATGATTTTATCCTCGGAGTGATGGCGTGGCTAGTTGCCTTTCCGGTCGTCCAAGTCATTGGCCAGCTCATGGATTTGATCCTTTTCCTGATCTTCCGTTTCGAAGGGTATGAGCAAGTCGCCGTCAAATATCTCAGAACAACCCTTGAAAGCCCTGCAATGACCATCCTCGCTCTTATTTCTATTGTGATTATCGCTCCTATTGTCGAAGAGTTTTTATTTCGAGGCGCTCTGCAGACCTATTTAAAAAGACGGTTCCAACCCAAAACGGCAATCATGCTTGCTTCTGCCTGTTTTGGACTTTTCCACTTCTCCCCTGAGCAAGGATTTGGCAATATTTCTCTGATAGTCTCATTATTCGTTTTCGGATCTTTTTTGGGATATGTTTACGAGAAGCAAGGCTCTTTATATGCTTCCATAGGACTTCACTTAGCATTTAACTTTATCAGCAGTGTTCGAATCTTATTTGGATGAGGTACTCCGATGAAAAGATTTCTATTCCTAATTCTTTGCTTTTTCAGACCCGTTTTAGCCGATGTTTCTCTCGACGGCGTTTCTAGCTTTGGCTGGGATCTTTACCAAGCCACGGTTAAAAAAGATCAAAATACGATCTTCTCCCCTTACTCGATCTATTCATGCCTTTCGATGACAGCAGCTGGAGCCAAAGGCGATACCTTAAAAGAGATGCAAAAAGTGCTGCACCTGCCGGCCAATCTGACCAAACTCTCTGATGCTCTCTCTGCAAATAACGAGTCGCTTCAAGGCCATTTGAAAATCGCAAACAGTCTTTGGGTTGCCCCGAAATTTGTCATCAGAGCTGATTTTCGCAAAACCATCGAAACCGATTTTCACGCTTCGGTCCAATCCCTCGATTTTTCTGTCCCCTCAAATGCTGCAAATACGATCAATCAATGGGTCGCTGAGCACACTGATCAAAAAATCACCCAGCTTTTTGCTCCTACTGATCTGCAAAGCACAACCCGGCTCGTCCTTGCCAACGCCCTTTACTTCAGCGCGAAATTTCTCAAACCCTTTAATCCTAAAATGACAACGCCGCAGAGTTTTTCGACCGGGGCCGACTCGATTGTCAAAACCCCCATGATGGATCAGACGGCGACCTTCTTTTATGTCGAAGATGAGATCTTCCAAACAGTTGCATTTCCCATGGAAGCAAGTCAGATTGCCTTTGTTGTCTTCCTCCCCAAAGAAAAAGTTTTTTCCGGCCTTGGCTCTCTCATGACCTCTGAAAAATTTAATTTGATGCTAGAAAACCTTGACCTAGCAAAAGTCCACGTCAAGCTTCCAAAATTCACTCTCAAGCAACGCTTTGATCTCAATCAAGTCCTTTCGCAGATCGGAATCTCTACCGCTTTTACCCCTAAAGCCAATTTTTCCGGAATCGATGGTAAAATGGATCTCTACCTAAGCAAAGTGTTGCATGAGGCCTACTTTGCCCTTGATGAAAGCGGCATTGTCGCTGCCGCTGCGACAGGTGCTTCAATGAGTATGAAATCGACTGGAGAAATTCCTAAAAACTTTATCGCGGACCATCCGTTTATCTTTGCCCTTGTTGACCTGCAGACCAAAGTCCCTCTTTTCTTCGGGGAGCTGTCAACACCTCCATGAACTTGATGCTGCCGTTGATTGAAAGTTTCGGAATCTCTGATATCGGAACAACCCGTGCTAATAACGAAGATATTTGGGCCGAGCTTCCCGATGACCATTTTTATATCCTCGCCGACGGCATGGGCGGCCATCTCGGCGGAGAAGTCGCAGCAAAAGAGTCTGTTCTCCATGTCTGCGATGCTTTAGAGAGTTTTCTTCGTCAACACCCCCACCCATCGATCCCCGCTATCAAATCTCATTTCAAGCAGACCTTTACAAAAGCCAATAGCTGGGTCCGGTCTCTCGCCCACAAACATTCCGATCTCTCCGGCATGGGAACAACCCTCTGCTGCTTGCTGATTCTTGGTAAAGAATTAGTCTATGCCAATATCGGAGACAGCCGAATCTACCGCTTCCGCAACATCCTTGAACGTTTAACACAGGACCATTCTCTTCGAGAAGAACTCCTAGCCCAAGGAGAACTCACCGAAGAAACCGCCGCTGAATTTCCCCGTAAGAACATCCTCACCCGCGCTTTAGGAATCTCTCCGACAGTTGAGCCCGACATCCATCAGACCGCTGTCCACCCGGGAGATATCTATTTTCTTTGCAGCGATGGCCTACATGACGCCCTGTCTGATCGTCAAATGGAAACGATCTTGCGCCAGCACTCCAGTATCAAAGAAGCCGCTATCGAACTTGTAGAAGCGGCAAAAAAAGCCGGCGGCACCGATAACATCACCATCCTGATCCTGAAAATAAGCGTATGAGACTATCCCACTGTTTGCAAAACATGCTTTTCGAGTCTTTTTTCGCACCTTTGAAAGTCGCTTCTCGGACTACTTATTCAAGTACGTCCTTCGAAGCGACTTTCAAATTTGCAAAAAAATCCTTCAAAAATCGAATTTTTCAAATAGCGAGATAGTCTCATGAAAAAGATCTACCTCGATAACAACGCTACGACAGCTCTTGATCCTCGCGTCATCGAAGCGATGCAAGAGGTCCTCACTCCCATCCCCTTCAACTCCTCCAGCGTCCATTCTTTTGGCCAAGAATCTAAAAAACTTCTCACCAACTCACGCGATACCATTGCCCATGCTCTCCATGTCAAACCTCAAGAGCTCGTGTTTACTTCTGGCGGCACCGAAGCTCTCAATCTCCTCATCCGAGGCCTTTATACTCCCGGCGCGCACATTATCTCCTCCAACGTCGAACATCCTGCCGTCCGAGAAACCCTCACCTCTTTAGACGCTAAAGTCACTTTTCTTCCTGCAGGACTTTGGGGCGCTATCCAACCTCATCAACTCGAAGAAGCCCTTACTCCTGAAACCCGCCTCATCATCCTCACGGCTGCTAATAATATCACCGGTGTCAAAACCGACATCCCCGCCATCGCAGCAATTGCTCATAAACGGAATATCCCTTTCATCGTCGATGGCGTCCAGATCCTCGGCAAAGAGCAGTTCCAAATCCCTCTAGGAGTCTCTGGTATGGCTTTTTCAGGCCATAAACTCCATGGCCCCACCGGCATTGGCCTTGCATTTATCCGCTCCCCTATTAAGTTACCTCCTCAAATCACCGGTGGATCTCAAGAATACGGCCGGCGCGCCGGCACAGAAAATCTTATGGGAATTGTCGGACTTGCCAAAGCCATCGAACTTCTTGCGACAGAGCTTCCCGCTGCAACGCATCGGATGCAAAAACTCCGCGATAAGCTCACTGACGGTCTGATGGAAACGCTCGGCAATATCGTCATTCATGGACAGGGCCCTCGCATCTGCAATACCGTTCATATTGGATTCCCAGGCATCGATGGAGAGACTCTGCTTCTCCAGCTGGATCTTGCCGGCATCGCCGCCAGCCATGGCTCAGCCTGCACCTCCGGCGGCCTAGAGCCGTCTCCGATCTTGCTCAACATGCAGATCCCCGCCTCTCTTGCCCGCACAAGCATCCGATTCTCTTTAAGCCGCACCACCACTGAGCAAGACATTGACACCGCCATTGAACTCATCACTCAGCTCGTCAAAAAACAAAAGCGTCTCTAACCTAAGATTTTATTGGCTTTTTTGGTTATAATTTCCCCGCAAAATGGAGAATTTATGACCATTGAGACATCAGATTATTCGGATTTTTACTTGATAATGCATTTAGAGGCAGCATTGCCTGCAAAGGGCAAAGTTTTGTGCGGCGGAAGCGCTCCTGGATCTGAACTCGACACTGGACTGACTCCAGAGAGTACAGCACAAGCTAAGGCACTAGCAGAGAAAATCGTACAGATCCCTAACATTGCCGCTGTTTTTTCTTCTCCCTTTCGAAGAACAGTAGAAGCTATCCAGCCTGCTGCTGAAAGACTCAAACTCCCTGTCATCATCGTCAATCACGCTTTGGATGAGCTCAACCATGGGGCCTTTGTTGGAATGAAAAGCGAAGAGTGGAAAGAGCATCCTTCTTGGAAAGCGTATTCTAAGCTTTCACGCGTTGAGAAATTTGTCGCCCGTCAAGCTGAAGGCGCTGAAACGAACTGTGAAGTGATCGAACGGGTCCGGTCATTCTGTCTTAAAACAGCTCCGCAATATCTTGGAAAATCTGTCGTTTGCTGTACTGATAATGGAACGATGCGCAGTCTCTTGAATCTAGCTGCCATTGAAAAGATTGTAGGACCTCTAGGCAACCGATCTTCTGCTGAAGCGGTTAGACAGATTCCTCAAGAGGTAAAAATCGAAGATGCGAAGCACTTTAAGAAGGGAGAAATCTTCCATGTCAGAGTCTATCCTCTGATAGGAAGAATCGAACTCCTTCAATAACGACTTATTTCTTATCGTGGGAAGTAAAGTAGAAGTCTTTGACTGACATCACAGCTGCAGCTGCGACTTTAAGCGCCTCTCGAGGAGATCGAATCATCTCGAGTGCGTGTTCACCAATAGGAGCTGACCTTGTCACGAGAGTACCTTCTTGATAAATTTCTTTAAGGCCCAGAGGCTTTCTACCCAACAACTGACCAAAGCGCTCACCACAGATCGGTTGATTCTTCTCCGGTTTTGCATCGAGCATCTTAAAGATCTCAATCGCGTAGGGAGCAATGCGTCCTTTTGGAAAATGCTTCGCAATGACATGGGCAAATTTGGGAGGAACGTGAACAAAATTTGTCTTCGCTGCTTCTGCAAAGAAAGCAAAAAGTTCTTTTTGAGTTAAGGCTTCTGCACCGACGGCATTGATAACCTCTCGAATCACTTCCTCTTGTACAAGTCCGTTGATCAAAGCAGTATAAAGACACTCTTCTCCCACCGGTTGCATGATTTGATCACCAGATCCTAGAACTGGAATCAACGGTAAACGGGCTAATTGCTCAGGAGCATAATCATGCGTAGTGTCAAACTGCAGACCTGAACAAATCATTCCCGGGCGAAGACTAATCACTGTTCCATCCTGATTTAACCTAAAAAGAGACTCTTCTACTTTCTCCTTGGACAGGATGTAAGGGCAAGCGGTTTCGCCTCCAAGAAGTGTAATCGTAATAGAAGAGAGATGGGCTAAGGAAACGCGATCTGTTTTATCTTTGACAGCATCGAGCAATCCTGTAAAAAAATTGAGAGGGATATCGTGATTGAGCTGCTCTAATGTCATGCCTGTAGGAACAACGGCACCGCCGATGAGATTGATACCGATGATATGGGAACCAATAGGTGCTCTCGCCTCGTGTAAAGCTTCCTCAATATGAGCTCTCATGCTAGACGCATTTCCGTATTCGGATCTTGGAACTCGTTTAATATGCAACCCTTCCACACCTCTTGGCATTTCCTGCCCTGTTAAGGCAATGACCGGAATTCCCCTTCTAAGCAGCATGGTGATGACTGAACGGGCTGTTTTAGCCCCTGCTCCTGCAATCACAGCAATCGGCGCGTTCTCTATTGCCTGGTGTTGGGGGGACTGCGAATAGGCTCGTCTCAGAGGCATATTATGAGGTAGTGCTCTTGAGGATCTTGAAGCTCTTACTAATTGTGACATATTATTCCTGTTTTAATATATTAATTATATCATAATTTAAAATTTAATTATAGATTTATATTATCTTGTAACAATCTAAGCTACAGCTTGTTATACACATATATTCAAAAATAAATGACCACTGGTTGGATATGCCAAAAACAGGTAAAATAATTGCTGAAAAAACAAAGAGATTTTTAAGGTTCAAAGAACCTTTTTAAAGATTTAAATCCTTAACAACGAGAGTGTTATGAGCATACGAGCAATCGCAGCACGAGTCCCCTCCACGAGAGCCTGCCAGGCTGTGCATATACCTCGCCGCTCCTATGCCCAAGATTCTAGAGTTTCAGGCAGAGCCGTTCTTAAAGATGTAGCGTCCAGAGTTTTTTCTAAGCCGACCCCGCGGCCAGATGCCCCAAAATATGAAGTCTTAAGCAAAGCGGCATGTGAAAGGCACGATGAGCAGCTTTGGGTTAAAGAGCTGAAAAAAGCTTCAGAAGAATTCAAGAAAGTAACACAAAAAAAAACCTAATAGATCGTTCGAATGGCTATCGATTTAGCTCCCCCTAAAAGGGAAGCCTCTTCGACCCTGAGTTCGAATTGTTCAATTCTGACCACCTCGCCAAGCGTTGGGGTATGCCCCAGAAGCTTGGTTACCAGCTCCTCTAAAGTTTCAACACCCTGCGCATCTAAATTAACGTGATAAGTCTTGTTAAACTCCTCAATGCGAGTATCGCCAGGAAATGTCCGGTCGACGACGACATGGTGAGCTCTTGGAGTCATCTCTTCGAAAGACATCCAGTTATCAGAAAGCCCAAATATCTCATCGATAATTTCATCAAGCGTCAGAATACCGCGAGCTAGGCCTGCTTCATTAAGCACAATAGCCACGGTTTGATTATTACGCCTAAACTGCCGTAAAATCGCCATGATTGGGTCTTTTTCCGTAATAAACCAGGGAGCTCTGGCATAGTCGCGGACTTTTTTCGATTCTTGGAGCCTTAAGAGATCTCGAGGGTAGGCAATGGCGATGATATTTTCCGGTTGTTTGTGATAGATCGGGACAAATGGAGAATAACGGGAGTTAAGCAGTAGGCGCATCTCAGAAACCGTGCAGATGGAAGGGATCAGCTGCGCGCTGCTCAGCGGTTGCATGAGCTCTTTAGCAGTCATATTCCGGAGGGCAAAGATATGCGAGGCAATCGTGTTAAACTCTTCTTCATCTTTTTCCTCTAAGATCTTTTGAAGCTCTTCCCGGCTTAAGTAAAGTCCAGCCTTTTCAGAACTTCCTAATATCCGATGGACGATCCGGCAAAATCCATCAAAGAGCCAGATCACCGGACGGAGAATAAAAGAGACGATATAGAGCACAGGGACACTGATCATTGCCGCGTGTTCGGCATACCGGCGGCCGGCAAACAGCGGAGCGATCTCAGCAAAAATCAGAACAATGAAAACCTGCGACAGCGGCGCCCAATCAGGGCTGAGATGGATCGACTCGTAGAAACGGCGAGCCGCTTCAGAACCGACCTGGAGGGCGGTATTGACGCAAATTAGAGCCGTCCCAAAAAGCCTGCCGGGATGTTGAAGCAGATCGTTGAGCCAAATAGCTCGGCGGTTATTTTTGCTAACGTAGTATTGGAGCCGGACTTTGTTGAAAGAGACGCAAGCCATTTCCGCCATGGCAAAGAACCCTTGGATCACGAGGCAGCAGATGATGATGGTAAGAAAAAATTCCCACGAATGGTTCATCGTTTTTTCCTCAAGCGTCGGATATAGACACGACGGACTCTTGTCGGTTCAGCAGCGAGGACATGAAAAAGAAAATCATCGGTCATATATTTACTGCCGCTTTTAGGAATATCCCCCATTTTTTCCGTGAGATATCCCCCAATGGTCACCATGTTGTTTTCAGATGAAAAAGTGACATCAAAGATTTTCTCAAGATCTGCAAGCTCCATCTTCCCGCTGGCAATGATGACGTCTTCTCCGGAAAGCGTATAGAGATTGGTCTCATCGCGCCGATCAGTGATTTCTCCAATCACGGTTTCAACGAGATCTTCTAGAGCAACAATCCCTGCTACTGAACCGTATTCATCGACGACAATCGCAAACGAATCTTGCCGGTCGTAAAATTGTCTAAGAAGGGTTTTGGCTGGAACTGTCTCCGGAACAAAAAAGGGCTTTTCTAAAATCCTTTTCAAATCTTCGATCGTATGGATCTCTTCGCGGTGGAGAAAAAAGAGACGGCTTGTGACAACGCCGACAATTTGATCGAGCCCTCTATCGCAGACAGGAATGCGGGAGCATTCTTGGTCGACGAAGAGATGCATGAGTTTGGTCAGCGGCTCATCGAGATCAAAATAGAGAACTTCCTCGCGGGGACGCATCCGTTCTTTGACGGTTGATTCCTGCAGGGCCAAATAACCTTGGACAAGTTCAGCTTCGTCTTCATTTAAGACTCCATACCTGCGAGATGTCCTTAAGGCATGCTGCAGTTCATCGATGGAGATCTCTTGCTCTTTCCGTAAAAAGAAAAAAAGAATCCGAGAAATATGATTGGTCATCACGACCAGCAAACGTCTGAGCGGCATGAGGATAGTCCGCAAAAATTGAATGATCGGTGCCATGCGATAAGAAATCCGGTCGTTATTGACCAGGCCAAGAGATTTGGGGATGACTTCCCCTAAGATCAATGTAAGGGCCAGCGGGACACCAACGTTGAGCGCCCAACTAGACGCTTGTCCAAAAATCGAAGAGGTAACGTTCTGGATGAGGATATTGACCGAGACGTTGAGCATGATGATCGTCACGAGAAGCTGCCGTGGATTAGAAAGAAGCTGAGCGATCAGCCGTTTACGGGGATCTTTATCTTGCTTGTAGGTTTTGACTTTCAAAGAGGAAAGAGAAAAAAGGGCAGTCTCGGAAGCAGAAAATAGCCCTGAGAAAAAAAGAAGCACCGCAAGAATAAGGATTAATACTGCCATCAGTTATGGATGCTATCGTAAAATTAAAAAAAAATCACTGATGAAAGTAGACTTTGGTCTGTCCGTCGGGGACTAACCCAAGGTTCTGCTTAAGAACCATTTCGACCCAGGCAGGATCAGATTGGCTTTGGATTTGGAGAAGCAACTCTTCCTGTTCGGCCATAGCCAAGGTCTTTTCGGTTTCTAAAACCTGAAGTCGAGCTGTCATTTCTTGATAAGTAACATTTTTTTGCCGCACGCCATGGAGATAAAGAACTCCGCAAAGAGCCACAAACGCAATCACCCACCAGCTGCGATTGAGCCAATGCCGCTGCGAGTGCCTTAAGGAAGTGGTGTGAATTGTCGCCATCTTAAGCCTGATTGTATGGAGATAAGTTTTTTTGCGAAGAGAAATTTTTCAAAACGGAATAATATCGGACGAAAAGATTTTCGACAACGATTTAAATTGTTAAGACAGAAATACTTAACTTAATCTATGCAATCGGCAGAGTGATGTTCGTCTGACCCTGATATTTTCCACCACGATCCGCATACGAAGTTTCACACACTTCGGCTGCTTGATAGAAGAGCACTTGAGCTAGCCCTTCGTTGGCATAAACCTTGGCTGGAAGCGGGGTCGTATTGGAAATTTCTAAAGTGACATGACCTTCCCACTCAGGTTCGAAAGGAGTCACGTTCACGATAATGCCGCAACGAGCATAGGTTGATTTTCCAAGACATATCGTCAGAACATCCCGCGGAATGCGGAAATATTCGACGCTGCGGGCAAGAGCAAAAGAATTCGGAGGGATGATGCAATAGTCCCCTTCAATATGGACAAACGCATCGTCGCTGAAATTTTTAGGATCGATCAAAGAGTTATTGATATTAGTAAAGACTTTGAACTCACGAGCAACGCGTAGATCATAACCATAACTTGATAGGCCATAGCTGATGACTTTCTGCCCTTCGCAGTAACGAACTTGTCCATCGACGAATGGTTCGATCATTCCATGTTTCTTTGCCATTTGTCGAATCCACTTATCTGATTTGATGCTCATTCAATTTGTCCTCTTTTTAAAAGGTATAGCTCGGCAATTCGTTTTTTGCTAGAGTTTTGTAAATGGGACCAGATAATTTTGTTGAATCCACCTGGACAAAACCAGACGAAAAGCTGGAAACGACACTCCGTCCACAGTCATTAAATGACTTTGTTGGACAAGAAGCTGTACGTGAAAGGCTCGATGTTTTAATGTCCGCCGCTCAGCAACGGGGCGAAGCTCTTGGCCATTGTCTTTTTCATGGACCTCCAGGAGTCGGTAAAACAACACTGGCTCACGTGATTTCTAAAACAATGGGGACCAATCTTACGGTGACTTCTGGTCCAGTCATAGAAAAAGCCGGAGACCTCGCCGGTTTATTAACCAATCTGAAACAAGGCGATGTTCTCTTTATAGATGAGATCCACCGTCTGTCCAAGACGATCGAAGAATATCTTTACCCTGCAATGGAAGATTTTGCCCTTGATCTGCTTATTGATAGCGGACCGTCTGCCCGTTCCGTGCAAGTCAAGCTCAACCACTTTACTCTCGTTGCTGCGACAACACGCGTGGGACTCTTGAGCGGACCACTCCGTTCTCGTTTTGCATTCACGTCTCGGCTCGATTATTATGAGCCTCCTGTTTTACAGCAGATTATTTTGCGCTCGAGCCAAATCCTCAAAGTCAAAATAGATGCATCGGCTGCTGAAGTCATTGCACAACGGGCCCGCGGCACTCCCCGCGTTGCCAACAATTTATTAAGATGGGTGCGCGATTATGCCCAAACCCGTAATATTTCCACCGTTGATAAAAAAGCCGCTTGCCAAGCTTTAGAAATGCTCGCGATTGACCAATGCGGTCTCGATGAAATGGATAAAAAGATTTTAAGCGTCATTATCGACCACCATAATGGCGGGCCTGTCGGCGTCAGTACGCTGGCGGTTGCCATTGGTGAAGAAGCCGAGACGATTGCCGAAGTCTACGAGCCTTACCTTATCATGCAAGGATTCCTGAAAAGAACCTTGCGCGGACGCGAAGCAACGAAATTGGCTTACACACATTTAGGAAAAACAATTCCGCTTAAGTTTACTCAGGGAGAATTTTATGAAAACACTCGCTAAACTGATGACTTTTTGGAGCATTTTGCTGGCGGCTATCAGCGTTTCAGCTGCGGCTCCTCAAGCCACAGATTTTTCTCAAAAATCTAAACCGGCTACTGTGAAGGTGCTACTGCACCGTCAAGTTCCCGAGGCTATTACTTGAAGCCAAGGGCCGGTATGAGATTTACTATCCGCTTGATGAAACCAAAATTTCTTCAGGCGATCAACAGCAACCGTCATACCATCACCGTGGGTGAATACGGGTTAAAATGGGGTGAGGATTTTAAAGGATTCCACCAGCTCCGTTTTGTTCCGGTCGACTCGCAAAGCAGTCTTCTGGTCAATGGCATTCAATATCGCGGCTGCATCGAAGTTTGGAGCAATGATGGAAAACTCAATATCATCAATGAAGTCGGTGTTGAGCCGTACCTCAAAACGACCTTATCCACTGTATTTCCTCAAGCGCTACCTGACGAAGTGATGAATGCGATTGCCATCGTCGCCAGAACAAACGCCTATTTCCTTGGAAACCGGAATAAACAAGCGGCTTGGCATGTCCTTGCATCCGATGTCGGATATCAAGGAGCTAGCATCCTTCCTAAAAAGCACATCGACCGTGCAGTTGATTCAACTTACCACCTGATCTTGACGTACAATGATGCCCCTTTTGCGGCGACGTGGACTCAAAACAGCGCTGGAAAGACCGTCGATTTCGCTGCTGTCTTCCGCAAAGCTCTAAGCACGCCTCCTGGTGTCACAGCTCCGATTGCTGCTAAAAACCGTCAGCAAAGCAAATGGACCTGCGCACTGCCAAAGTCGTTGCTTGCTCAAGCCACTCACCTGCCGGAAGTAACAGGTGTCGATCTCTATGTCACGCCACAGGCTGAGAAAGTCTATGCCATTAAAGTGACAGGAGAGACCCAAGTGAAAGACTTTGATTTCTCAACATTCCAAAGAATCATTGGATCTCAAAAATTGCGCAGCAATGATTTTACTGTTGAGACTCATGGAGATGAGCTCATCTTTACAGGTTATGGCGAAGGACCCGGCGTTGGACTCTGCATCTATAGCGCTAAGGCCCAAGCAGAAAAAGGCGAAAAAGCTCCCCAGATCCTGGAGGCTTTCTTCCCTCAAACCAAGCTAGAGAAAGTAAAATCTTTAAATTAGATTTTTAACTCCTTTTTGGAGTAGACTGATTCCCTTGCTGGGGACCTCATGAGATGAGACAGTTCGAACCAGGTCAGGACCGGAAGGTAGCAGCCTTAAGAGCGCCGTCTTATGTTATGAGTCATCTCCAGCTTTTTTTTGCCCAAATTCTTAAAACGTGAACATAATCCCGAGCGTTGCTCCGTGAATCAGAGCCTGGCCGAAAGAACGGACGCGCGGTATCTTGCTGTCGCTTTTGTCCATCTGATCGGGAGCCAGTGCAATTCCATTCAGATAAATCATCTCGTAAGCTCCATGAAGATTAATGAATCTCCACGGCTGATAGGTCAGAGAGAGCGCTGCTCCCACGACTAAAGGAAGTGAGAATCTTGAAACCTGATAATCGCGGAGTACGACGGTATTATTGACATCGCCCCAATAGGTACTCTGCCGGCTGCAATCAAACCCGATTCCGAGCTTCGCATTGACATCCCAGCTTAAAACGCTCGAAGGATTCCATCCGAAGGTCCCTCCAACTTGAAGTGCAGGAATATGGTTCCAAGCCTGAACTCGATAGGGACTCTCATTTGACCCTTTATGAAATCTCATTTCAAGATGTTCTGTCAGGCTCATATAACGGACACCGAAAAGCCACCCGCCTGAGAAATATTCGCCTCTGCGCGGGGTGATATAATGAAAGTAATTGACTTCCGCATTTTGAAACTGCGACTTGTATTCAGCAGATGCTTTATCAGCTTGGTAAAAATCTTGCGCATATGTGGGATTGCTCGCAGAAAAATAGAGAAGCCCTGGATCGTTTCGGTGACAAGAAGCCGACCACTGCTCCACGAACAGGTATTTTGCTTCAAGAAGCGAATGACAGGTCATGTAGACCATGCCCACTTGAAAACCTGGCTGGTAATGGAAAGAACTCACCAGCTTTTTGGATTTACAGCTGTCATAAGTACAGCCTCCGCACTTATTTAGCTTTCCATTGCCTTCATCGATGATTAAGCGATGATTATTCCCTTCATTTCTTCGAAAAAAAGCAACGTCGCCCCAAATAGCAAAACCATCATTCAAGCTCCAATTATCTTCCTCAGAAAATAACGAAAGCGTCAGCAATGAACATGTAAGCAAGAGACTTTTTTTCATTAAGAAATGAAGATAGCATTCTCGACATGTGGAGTCAAATCCATTTTCATCTCTACGAACATTGCTAAATGATTCTTTGCAATGGCACTAAAGGAACAATTAATTTATAAATATTCATTAAAATACTGTGGATCATCATGACGCATCAAGTTCCACCTTCCGATAGTTGGTTTCATTTTCCAGCTGTTTCGGCCATTGTGGGATCTCTTATCAGTTGGAGACCCAGACCTCAATCTCATTCCGCGTCTACGATAGCCTCTGCTGTACAAAGCCCGCCACTTGTTCCACCGCCGCCTCTTGATGCTGACCATGCACCCATTCTTGATGACCGAGTCGATCATGAGCCTGATCTTTCACCGATTCTTCGTAGACAAGCAAATCAAGAACCTGCTTCTCCCCTTTCATTGCCTCTAAGACCGGACGGTCTTCCCGTTTCACCTATTGCTCCTAGACTGGCAGATCAAGAACCTGCCGGCTCTCTTCTTCCAAAACTGAATGCTCCGTTGAGTAGAAGCCCAATGTCTACAGCGCCTGCACAACAAGCAACGGCCTCTTCTTTACAAAGCGAAGCCAAGCTCTCCTATGCAGCACAACTTGTCGATAAGACATCTCGTCTCTTTTGGTGGACGACTTCTCTTCCAGGGCGCGCAGTATCAACTGCCAAAAATAAAGTTATAAACTTAGCAGTTAAAGCAGTCGTCCGGACCGCAGCCAAAAAAGGCGTCAGCTTGATGGGAGCGCCTGCTCCCGAAACTCCACTGCGTCAACTCCGAAATTGTTTGTTTGAACTCCGTGCAAAGATCATAGACCACATCGAAATTGATGAACATCTCAGGCAAAGAACAATCACTGCCCTAGGTGTCTTCTTGGCTGATGATAAAAAATGCTTAGCTGACTGCTACAGTCCCAGTGCCTGGGTGTACTCAGAAAGTCTTAACCGTGAACAACGCAATAAGTTCGTGATATTATTACGGGCCTTAAATGAAAGAAGATCTCTAGCCAATGAAGAGCCTTTTCTACAGCCGCTATGTGCGTTTCTTGAAAAATGCTGTCAATACCAGAGCGAAGCCCACGAAGACAAACTTGCCTCTCAAATGATAAAAAAAGTCACCGGCGCTTTGCCGGCCCCTGCTTCTGCTGCTGTTCCTGAGACGCCTGCACGTCCGATGAGACAACAAAGCCGCGCTAGAGTACCTCCGGCCCCTGCTAAGCCCGTCCCTCAAAATCCCGTCCCACTCATCGTCGCAGAATTTGAACAGTTGAAATCTTTGGGATTTAGGATCGCTCTAGCCCTTTTGATTTTGCCTGAGAGCAGCATCCATAAAAAAGAAGAAGAAAGCGGAAATCTGGCAGCCCTGATCAGAAAATCCAATACGACATTGGATCCGCTTAAAGGCCCCAATGAAATTTTCCAAGACCTTCTCTATGCAGAGATCGAAAACTCGAACTTAAACTCTTTCCAGAAAAAATGGAGAAAATTCACCTGCTGGTTGCTAGCTCCATCGATCTCATTCATGATCAATCACATCTTGGATCAAAGTCGAGACACCGCCTTATATCTGATCGGACTAAGCCCTGAAGAGCGGCTGGATATGGTTGTTAAAATGTTTATCGAACCAGGCCTGGGATTTATCGGATGGCTCCAATCTGAATATAAGGCTATAGCAGGAACCGAAAATTTGGGAACAACTGTTGAGGGGGCGATTGGCTATTCAATCGATCACATCAGAATCAAGGATAGGCATGGCAAAGATTTAACATCTAAAGACCTCATCAATCGCTTAATCGGTTCTTTAATCGATCGGTATGCGCCGTCTCTGAATTGGTCCAGAACCGGTACCGCGCATTTTGAACAAAGAGCTCAGGAATCGAAATCTCCCTTCTTTTCTTTGTGGTTTATCTCATGGTCTTATCTATCCTGGGCTGTCAATATCCTTTGCATGCCTGGACGATGGTGTATGAATAAAATCGTTCGCAAAATATTAAAAACAGTAGCCGTCTCACATATTCACTCCAAACTCACTGACAAAGATGGGGCTTCATGGGATTTTGGCAGACTTGCCCTCAACTCGATTTACAAGACCCTGTATGACAAACTCCTCCGAGTCAACCGCTCAGAACGAGGAGCCGAATCCGAGGACTCCCGTCGAAATTTCGCTCTTGAGCAAAGAGGCTTTGTTGAAATGAACGTTCAAGATTCGATCAACAAACTCGTCTCTGATTTCTTAGAACTCCTCTATATCCAAGGATCCAATGTCAACAAGCTCCATGCCAAATTGTCTCCTGCTAACTTTTTTGAACAAGGCAAAAAAGGAGTTATGGAAGTGGCTTTTGCTCCTGGCATTCAAAAGGCAACTGAGGAAATTATCCATAGTCTTCAAATCTTCCTACAAGATAGCACTTTCTCCGCTGGAGTCTTAGAGGTGATGCAAGACATCCACCAGCAGTGCCTCCGTTTCAATACCGGAGATACCGAGACTAGCTTGGCCCGTCTTGAAAAAGACTTTTCTATAGAGTTAAAAGATGCCGTCAAACATGGGATACAGACTGTCATTGAAGACAAACTAGATCCGACCAAACAGATTCAAAAGGAGGCTGATCTTTTTGTCGAAGGACTTAGCCATGATGCTGCAGTGTTTAGAACCCATTTTCATGCAGTCCAAAATTTTACCCCCGCGACAGTGAAAAAGCTCTTGGAGACGCGGAATAGTTATCTGATCGATAGCATTCGAAGACGCCAAGAAAAGGCCAATAAAGAGACAAATGCGTCGACTCGAACCCATATCAAATCAGTTTCAGAGCACCATTACACTCTCAGCGCGCCGATTTGTGCCAAAATTGATGAAATCGGCAGATTGGTCGACGCCAAAAAACAGCTCGAAGATCTCACTGTCGATTTAGGCCAGCTGATATCTCCCCTAGAAGCCGCAATTACCTCTCAACCCCTTCCCAATGCAACAAGCCATTACACCCAATTGCAACTGACCCTGCAGAGGATCAAAACCAAGACCTATCCAGAAAGGGTTCAAACACTGATTTCCAGGCTCCAAGGCCATTTTGACACCTGGAGGACTGAAATCCTTAAGAGAGATAATCAAACTCTTTTAAATGGCACCATTCTCACCCTAAAGGCCGCAGTAGAAGCTGCGATTGGACAAAACCAGGCCAGAATAGGCGAGATCACAGCAAGCATTACCGGAGAATACCAGGAAACAGGGTTGCTTGTGAATGGCCTGGCAGAGTGGACAGGACAGCTCAGTTACTTTGTCTGCGTTTCAGAAAGGCAGGAAATCGATGCCATTGAACACGTGCTCTCTTATTTAGGGAATGAAGCGATATCCCCCTTTATCCTGGGCAAACTCGATGACTTCTTCATCTTCTTAGGGAAGAACCATCATATCAAAGGAATCCTCAGTTTTGTGATTAAAGCTTATCTTGAATTACCTCGCAAATCCATGAAGGATTTCAAAAAAATACTTGATCAAGTCAAGCAAAGTACTCAACCGCTTTCCTCTGCTCCCCCGTCTCCATTTCGAAATTAGTAAAGTATCTCTTTGATTATTAGTAACTTATACTCAATTCAAAATTTCTCTTGATGTAATAATTTAAATAATAATTACTATCTTAAAATAATTGCTTAAATAGTAATAAAAAAGTAATTAGATTATAATTATAATATTAAATTACAAATATAAAGAGTATAATTATGAGCTTATTAACTAGTCTAGGCAGAACCCTCTGGGCCGCACCAGGCGCCCTAGTACGCGGTGGTCGAGCGACCGTTCAAATGGTTGCTACTGCCCCCGCAGCAATGGTTAACGGCTCTGCACGTTTAGCCACAGCTACAGCCAGAGTTCTTAAAGACACAACGGTACAAATAGCTTCTGGTGCCGTCAGGGGCGGATGGAATCTCACCAAATCCGCTGCTTCCGGACTCGGAAATGGGGCTGTCAAGGTGCTCACTGCGGGCAAAGACGCCGTTATAGCTAATTCTGTGCAAAATTATGGCGAGCTATTTTTCCGCATCCAGAGCGTTGCCAATAAGATCCTAAACGACATCTCAGGGAAACTACCTCGGACCCAGTTCAACCGGAATGAACTTGCAGCAAGGCTGGAAGCCTTTATCCAAGCCAATCCCGTTAAGGCTTCGGACAAGGAGTTTATCCTTCGGTTCTGCGCAGACCTGAGAAATCCTACCGTTATTTTTAACAATTCCAAGGAACCTGAATGGGCACGTTTGGAAAAAATTCTACCTCCAGATTTCAGAATGCCGGTCAGCCAGATCAACCGAAACGAACTTGCTGATAGATTAGAAGAATTTACAGACCTCTACAGTCTCAAAGCACCTGATAAAGAGTTTATTCTACGCTTTTGTGAAGACCTGAGAAATGTCAGCCTTATTTTCGATAAGAACAAATTCAGCGAAATGGACAAGCTTGAAAAAATCCTGACTCCCTATTTCGAAAAACACCAGGGTTATGTTTTTTCTAAGCAATCCGAGCTAGAACAGTTAGAGAAACTGCCGGGATTAACAACAACAGCTGCTCCTACACTTACCCCTGAAGAGACGTTCGAAGGGATTCAGACCCAAGTTGATCTTCTCAGATCGAATTCGATCAAATTCGTTTTAGGATCGATTATTCTCAATATGACAATGGGTCTGTACACACTTGAAGGACTCGATCTCGAGAAATTAGAGATCGATTGCATAGCGTTAGGAATCACGCCTCCTAACGGCAAAAATACCAATCTCATCAACTTTTTGATTGAAGTGTCAAATAAGGCCGACCTCGAAGGCAAGTCGTCTGAAGAGCTCTTTGAAGCACTCCTCTATCGGATCATTGACAATTCTGAAAGAAATATCTTTGTTCGCACGCATGCTAAAGCACGCTGCTGGTATATGTCTAGTTTGGTCGCAAATTTAATCGGCAACTTATTCGACAACCTGAAAGCAACCCTTGTCAATTTTGCTAAATTATCCCCTGAGAAACAGCTCGAAGAGATCACAACTCTTTTAATCAACCCCCTGCTCGAGCATTTGACAGCGTTAGAAACTCCAGCAAACGGTACAGCCCCATTAAATGGCAACAATCCGCCTCCTAAAACTGCAGACCAGCTTCTAGATCAATTTATTGAGACTTTTTTAAATCAGTTCCTGGATAGAAAATATCAACCTTTCACGCGTTCGGCTCGTGCTTATTGCGTCGAAAAAATTTATCGTTCTGGCGGCTTAACACGCGTGGCATTTGTCGCATTGGCAACCCTATTGTGGGTTGTTGGGAAAATCATCTCACCTGTCCAATGGGCGCTCAATGAAACGATCCACTTTATCTTGAAAAAGATCATCGTCGGCCTTTGCCCTACCTTATCCAGCGCAACGAAAGATACCCTTGAAATTGGGAAAGAGCATCCATGGCATAGTTTGAAAAACAGTCTTTTGACAATGCTGCAACAGATCCGATTGACTAGTTTGCTCCCAAGAACAGAAGACCCGACTTATCAACCAGCTAAAAAACTTCCTGCTGAAGTCAAAGAAAAGCTGACTGCAACTCTCGATAAGCTCTTCAAAGTATTGGCTGACCCAGGAGAGGGCCTATCCCCTGCTGAAAGTAAATCCAAGCTCTCAACCGCATATAGTGCATTAAAGTTCATCGTACGGAACTTGGGAGTTCGAGATGCGGATGCCGCAGAGGAAGACTTAAGAGAATTCTTATCCAACGATGGACAAAAACTTACATCTTTCCTCCAACAAAATATGCACGGAAAGGGCCTCGGCTGGCTCAAAGACATTATCAAAACATCCGTCACAGAATTGACCCTGGAAATGCTTGCCAAAGACGGCTGCATCAATGGAATTCTCCTATCGTCACTAACTAACACCAATCTGAACGGATTTCAATCAAACACAGTCCTCGTTCCTCCAGCAGAAAAACAAAGGGTCGATGAGGATCTGCAAAAAGAATTAGGCCTTCTGGGCGGAACGATCTTGCAGGCTGTCAATGATGCGAGTAGAACGGATCATAAATATCCGACCTATGCGAACATCTACATCAATACGATTAAACAAGAAGTCCAAACTTTCCAAAAAGCATTGATGCAATTG
This sequence comes from uncultured Pseudomonadota bacterium, assembly GCA_963819005.1. Taxonomy (GTDB): domain Bacteria; phylum Pseudomonadota; class Alphaproteobacteria; order Acetobacterales; family Acetobacteraceae; genus Rhodopila. The sequence continues at coordinate 757,117 of CAWFUL010000011.1, read as the reverse complement.
CACCGCAATCCAGACATTTCATTTAGTACCTTTGCTTTAGGAGCTTGTGCCCGCTTCACTGAATCTCTTGAAAAACTTCGAAAAGAGATGACGGAAAATCTCGATGCATCGACAAAGGCTCTGTTGACGCCACATCTCCAAGCTGCTCTTGATCATGCTCTCCGTATTTCAGATTACATCGCTCAAAAAGAGCTTGAAAAGAAAAGAATGCAAGTCGAAGCAAAACTTGACCAGATGTACGTTTACATGGAGACACCCCTTGATAACGAAGAAGAGATTGAGGAAATTATCAATGCTCTTAGAGCCATAAATCCTTCCTTCCTCGATGTCGAAGCTATGATTAAGGATTTCAATGATCAGTTCGATATTTACATGGCAAAGGTAAGAAATGTTCGAAGAAAGGATCAACATCCTCGGACATTTGCAAGACCATTACAAACATGGGTTGCCCTCTATAAAGACAGAGCAAATCGAGCTGCTCAAAAACAGATTGAAACCTTCAGACCGTCTGAAAGCGACTTAAACCGCGAATTAGACAAACTCCTAGCTTGGGCAAGCGAATTGAAATTGATGAAGATCAAGCCAAAACCGACAAGCGCAGACGCTGGATTTGCAAATCTCTACTCAACGCCGATAGTCAAAGCGATGACGAGCGCCGGAATACAGTCGTATGGAAGAAATCTTTTCACCTTTATTGGGGATGAAGGGAATCTCGCTGGAATCGCTCAACGCACGATGGAAGCCTACTTAATTAAGCCTGCAATGATGCCGCCGAAGACAAGAGTTGAATTCAATGTTTTCCCTGCAAAAACCATGAAAAAATCCCGAACTCTCACGCAAGATGAAATCGACGATCTCACGGGAAAGCAATGGATGATTTTATAAATCTATCTGTGCTACAGTCCTTGCATGGAAACAGAGAAGCATTTTACAGCTACAGCCTACATCGTTGATCAGGGAAAAGTCCTTCTACTCATGCATCCCAAGCTCAAGAAATGGCTTCCGCCTGGAGGACATGTTGAACTCAACGAAACACCTCCTGAATGCGCTAAACGAGAAGCCCTTGAAGAGACGGGTCTTGAAATTGAGCTGATCCAGCAGGAAAACCTCTGGCTCAACTTTTGGAACGCCTCTAGTATCGAAAGGCCTTATCTCTGCCTCCTTGAAAATATCCCCGCTTTTGGCGATAAGCCTGCCCACCAACACATCGATATGATCTATTTAGCCAGACCCCTTCGAGGCACTCTCCTCAAAGGCGTCCGCTGGTTTTCCCTTGATGAAGTAGAAACACTGATCGATGACCAAGACATCTTCGCTGAAACCAAAACAACCATCCGTCATCTTTTAACGGTTAACTTTTTAGCTCCTTTATCTTAGAATTCCTTTGAAAAAGGGGTTCTCTATGAAAAAAGTCTTTTTCTTTAGCTTAGCGATCATGGCGACTGCATTCTTGAACGTCTTTGGATCTTCAATCAATTCTTACCAAAAATTGCGCTCAGGAATCTGCAAGGGAAAGCAATTTGTGATCCTGCTCGATCTCCAGCAATGCACAGGAAAACCTGGCATGCCGATGGGGTATTTCATTCCCAACGCCATGATGTTAATCCCCCCAACAGAAACAACCCCCGAACGCGTGACGACCTCTCACTTGCATTTTAGCGATCATACAGGAAATCCGGCCTACGAATACGTTAAATATACATTCTATTCCGATAGCAGCGTCGTCGTCCAAACCACTTTTTATGATCCGAACAATTTCTTGCCCTTAGCACCGCCTCATACCTTCACAGCTTCTATCGGCAAAGGCGTCTACATCAAGACATCTAACCTGAACATAAAGGGACGTTAAAGCTTTTTACACGAGAGCTGGACGATATTCTCTAAAAGTTGATCTGAAGTGGCAGATTTCAAGCAGGCGCCTGTCTTACAGGTCCTGAGAAGAGGACACCGCGTAGTGAACTTCTGGCCATAGGGACAGCTCCCCTGCCAGGCCACATGATGATCGCCAAGAGGTTTATAGACCGAAGCCAGTGAAGGTCCAAAGAAACTTAAAGACGGAGTCTTTGTCATGCCGCAAAGCGCTAGCGCTGCGGAATCGACAGCAATGACCAGGTCCATTTCTCGCATCAGCGCTTGCCAGAGAGCAAATGAAAGCCCGCCGACAGCTTGGCTGCTCGGAAATAAACTTTGGAGATGATCGGCAACTATTTTTTCAGCTGGACTCCCTCCAATGAAATAGAAGTACGGATTTTCTTGGATAACGATTTTCTGGAGCAGGTCTTCTAAGGTTTTTTCAGCGAGTTTTTTATTCGGCCAACGAGATCCGCATGCGACCATGATCCGAGGTCTTTGAGGAACGATCAAAGATGTCAGCTTGCTTTCTTCCGCGGGCTGCAGCTTTAAATCGACGCCTTGAGGAATAAATGTCGCCTCATCGGAATAAAACTTCTGGACAACTTGAAGATAACGCTGCTGGACTTGAAGGGATGCATCGACATCGATTCGTCTGGTCGTCGCTAGAAGATTAGGAAATTCCGCAACAGACTTTCTGCCCAATCCAACTTTTTCTTTAGCCTTTGCCAGTCCTGTGATCAACCCGGATTTGGTATTTCCTTGGAGATCAAATAAGACATCGTAGTTTTCTTCTCGCAGCAGCTGGGAAAAGGCTTTCATCTCTCTCCATGTACTCAATGGAAGCAGCGCCTTTCTCCAGGTGCGGGAACTGAAAGGAATGGCGCGTCTGACTAAAGGATGTGCCTGGACAAGACTTAAATATTCTTTTTCGATCACCCAATCAATCGAAGCATCGGGAAATCTGTTTTTTAAATACTCCAGGATTGGAAACGTCTGAATCACGTCACCGATCGAAGAAGTTTTAACAATTAAAAAATCCATATATTCCGACAGATTATAGCAAAATAAAACACTTTCAGATAAGGAAAGAATAAAGAAGACGGACAAATCAATATTTTTTTTGTCACGCCTATCTAAAGGAGACTATGACCAAACAACCTAAAGAGATGTATTTTCTGTCCTTTATCGAGCTGTGTCAACGATTTGCCTTCTGGGGCATCGGCAACCTCTTGGTTTTATTTTTAGTCCAAGAGCACCACTTCTCTGATGCTAAGGCGACCCACCTCTATGGTCTCTTTACAGGACTTGCCTTTGCCCTTCCTATGCTTGGGGGCTACATCTCCGATAAAACCAGCCACCGAGGCGGAGTCATCTTCGGCTGTCTTTTCACAGCGATTGGCTGTTTTTTAATTGCCACCGGCAGCACCACCTTGCTTTATGTCGCTCTGCTATTCGCAGCTCTTGGCGCCAGCATCTTCACTCCCAGCGTCTATTCCATTTTAGGTCATATCTATCGGGGCAATTCCGATTTAAGAGAAGGCGGTTTTACGATCTATTACGCTGCCGTCAATGTCGGTGTTTTCTTAGCTGTTGTCACATTAGGCACACTTGGGCAGGCCAATCTTATGGCTTTGGGCCTTTGTGCTTGCGGGATGTGTTCAAATCATCGGACTGCTGACTTTTTTGAAAATCATGAAGAGACCAGCGTTTAAAGAGATGCATCTTAGCCAAAAAGAAACGGTCACTGTCAAAAAAGCACCGCTAACCAAAGTCGAGAAACAACGCATCATTGTCATCTGCGTCCTTTCATTTGTCTCGATCTTGTTCTGGATGTCGTATAATCAAGGATGGTCGTCGATGAGCATCTTCGCTCTCCGATACACAGCTCCACAGATCGGATCGCTTACCGTTCTGCCTTCGTGGATACTCTCTTTAGAAAGCCTCTATCTAGTGATCCTGGCCTTTCCGCTGGCCTGGATGTATAAATCGCTGTCCAAGCTTAAAATAGATCCGTCTCCTTCATTAAAAACGGTCTATAGTCTTGTGGCAATGGGACTTTGCTTTTTCTTGATGAAGATCGGAGCTCGGCTGATTCCGGACGGAGCACAGACAGCAGCTGTCAGCCCCTTTTATCTGATTGGAGCTTATGCTTTCATGGCAGTCGGTGAAATGCTTCTTGCCCCGATTAGCCTTTCCATGGTCACACGGCTTTCTCCTCGACGTTTGACGGCATTTTTTGTTGGAGCTTGGTACATGTGCATTGGAATCGCTTTTTATGCCGGCGGACTAATCGCAGGACTTGTTGCGACAATGGAGCTTTCGAGATTTTTCGAGATCTTTGTCTTAGTGTCGTGGATTCCGGCGGTCTTGCTGTTTTTCGGTGTGAAAAAGTTGAAGCAGATGAGCCATACCAATAGACTCTAACGCTTCCATAAAATCGTTCGGAAGTGGAGCGATGACCTCGACTTCTTGATACGTCACAGGATGCGGAAAACGAATTTTATACGCATGCAACAGATGCCGTTTTGCCTCGCATGGGCATTGAAACACCTTAGTATATTGGTAATCTCCCACAATCGGATGGCCGGCTTCTTTCAGATGGACACGGAGTTGATGGGTTCTACCGGTGATCGGCTTGCATAAAAGTAACGAAGATTTTGTTCCGACTCCAACTAACTCCCACTCAGTAATCGCCTCTTGCCCTGTCGGACTCGATCCATAAAGCGTTTGCCCTTGAAAATGATGAATGGGTCCCAATTTTGAAGTGATCGTCTTCTTTTTGTCTCTGACAAGGCCATCGACGACCGCAAGATATTCTTTCTGGACTTTTTTTCCTCGAAAAAGCTCGATCATCTGCTCGAGCGTCATTTCATTTTTAGCAACCAGCACTACGCCGGATGTCTCTTTATCCAACCGGTGGACGAGTTTTCCTGGAAATGCTTTAGGCTCGCAGACAACACCCGCCGGCTTATCGTAAGCAGCCAGCACATCATCTTCCCACAAAAGCAGTGGTTTAAACCGAACAGGAGCCTCCCGATCGATCTCTATTTCGACTGTGTCTCCGGCCTTGAGAATATGGGTTGAAAACGTCTCGATCTTGCCGTTGATGCGGCAAAGTTTTCCCTCAATGCTCCGCTTCAGAGCTTTGACGGAAGGAGCATCGGGACATTTCTCCCGCAAAAAAGCAAGAAGCCTCTGACCTTTTTCACGGGGAGAAACTTTAAAGGTTCTTTTCATGATGGATCAAATAGTCGATGAGAAGCCGGACTCCGAAGCCGGTGGCATTCGTCGTATGATAATGTTTGGGACCTGAGATAAACGCAGTTCCTGCAATATCCAAATGAGCCCATGGAGTTTTTTTAATATACTCCTGGATGAATAACGCTCCCATGATCGAAGAGGCTTTTCTTGCCGGCGGAGAATTTCTCATATCGGCAATCGGCGACTTCAAACCCTCTTTGTATTCATTGTACAGTGGAAACTGCCAGAGCCTTTCATGCGTATGCTTGCCTGCCCGGAGTAAACTTTGGGCCAGCTCATCGTCGTTCGAGAAAAGACCTGAAGCTTCTTCTCCCAGCGAAATGACAATCGCTCCTGTGAGCGTTGCCAAATCAATGATTCTCGATGGCTTAAACTTATCTTCAACATAGCTGACAGCATCAGCGAGCACTAATCTGCCTTCTGCATCTGTATTGGTAATTTCGACAGTCTTGCCGCTGTAACTGCGATAGACATCGCCGGGTTTATAGCTCTTCGGGCCAATAGCATTATCTGTTGATGCAATCGCACCGATAAGATTGACCTTCAGACCCAAAGCCGCTGCAGCTTTGATTGTGCCCAAAACGACAGCCCCGCCGGACATATCGTCCTTCATTGTCTCCATGTTAGCGGTCTTTAAATTCAGCCCGCCTGTGTCGTAGGTAATCCCTTTGCCGACCAATGCTGTGACATCGGAAGAGCCGGGATTCCCCTTGTACTCGACGACGATAAAGGCTGGATCTGAAGCAGAACCGCGATTCACAGCAAGAATCAAACCCATTCCGAGTTTTTCGATCGCCTTTTTGTCCAAGATCGTAGTCTTGATCGCTTTCGACTCCTTTTCCAGTTCTTTAGCCTTCATTGAGAGAAGTTGTGCAGTGACATCATCGGCATTGCCGTTGATCAAATCTCGCGCATAGTTCACGGCAGAGATAATCGTTTGAGCATTCCGGCAACCATGCATGCTGGCTTTATCGATCCCGATCAGACAGATTTTTTGGACTAAAGGCATCGCCTCTTCTCTAGAAAACTTGAGATCGAACGCATAATTGGCAAGAAGCAGCCCTTCCGTCGCAGGATAGGCTGCAGGCCCATCAGCAGCAGGAAGCGCAACACTGATATGCTTGAGTTTTTTCTGTCGGCACGCTTTGAGTGCTGCTGCATAAGCCCTGCGTATAGTCTCAGAACCGCACTCAGATTTTTTTCCAAGCCCGAGCAGCATGATTCGACTTTCCTTGCCTTGCTTTTTGTAAAGGAAAAGGATCTCGCCCTCTTTCCCTTTAAAATCTTCAATCGAGGCGTAAAAAGAATGAAACTCCTTCATAGGACATGCGGGCTCTGCTTTCTTATCTTCATGCCAAAAAGGCAAAACGATCACATCTGAAGAAGGTCTTCCGGGAAATGAGCTTGCCGATGTCAATTGCATTAGAAAGGCACCTCGTCGTCAGTAAAGGCAGGGGCTTTTCCTTGACCGTGCATTGTGCCATGCATCTGAGCAGCACCATGGGCAGCAGGTTCTGCGCTAGCAAATGCCGCATCAGTATGCGTCTCGTGGCCGCCTTCGGAAGATCCGCCGCTATCAGGACGTCCAAACGGACTGAACGAGATGTTATAAGCTGTCAAGCTCATGGAGACTTGAGGTTTACCATCGCGGTCAGTGAAGATCTCAGGTTTGTTGAGTTCCCCCATCACGATGATCGAGCTTCCTTTTTTGAAGTAAGGGATCATCTTGTCGAATTGCTCTCCCCAGATGGTGACTCTCCACCAGATGGTTTCGTCTTTTCCGCTGCGGCGCGCTCTTGCAGCAACGCGGAGTGTCGTGACTTTTTGTCCTGAAGATGTAAATCGGACTTCGGGATCAGCTCCCAAGTGCCCTGCGATCATGGTATGGTTCATATTTTCAGCCTCCACATAAATTGTATGTCTAGTTTATCATTTTTCAATTCCATCGCATCATAGCAAGGATCGACCTCATGATCAAGATTGAAACTAAAAAACCTTAGAGTCTGATGATGAAATTTTTTCGCAAGTTTTGGATTGTTATTGCTTTAGTTCCTCTTTTCTTCTTTTGGTTGACGACCAAAAAAATCGATGGCTGGACGCACTTAGAACTCGGCGCCGGCAATTATGGACCTGATGGCCATACGCAATGTTCTCAAACCAAAACCGTCCTCATGCGGATTAAACATGTTTCTACTCTTAAAAATTATATTGATGAGCTCGAACCGAAAGGACGAGGCGACTATAGGCCAGAAGATCAATACCGCATTCTCTTTTGAACATTAGATGAACTCGTCACTCGGCATGGTCCCGTCGGTGTCTTCCATGTCAATGACCTGTACGAAGAATATGCCTCCTTTGCCACCGATAAATTAAAAAAGTATGCTGAACAAAAAGGCTATACTTCTGTCATCATCGAATAGATTTAAACTGAAGATTTTAAAGACTAGTAGGAATTTAGCGTTTATTGAGCAATGAACTTCAATGCCCCTGAGTTCATGCAGTAACGGAGGCCGGTCGGCGGCGGGCCATCTGGGAAAACATGCCCGAGATGTCCATCACAGCGGCTGCATTCGACGGCTGTCCGGACAGTTAAAAGGCCGTGGTCTTCTTTGAAATAGACATTCTCAGGACAGATCGGCTGAGTAAAACTCGGCCATCCAGTTCCTGAATCGTATTTGTTTTTGGAGCTAAACAGCGGAAGCTCACAGCCCGCACAGACGTAAATGCCTTCTGCCTTGTTATCAAAGTAGGCATTTTGGAAAGCCGGCTCAGTACCATTCTTTCTCAAGACCTGAAATTGCTCAGGCGGGAGTAAATCTCTCCACTCTTTCTCTGTTAAGACGAACTTCTTTCCATTAAATCGGTACTCGGACAAGCACTCCTCCTGATTTTGAGAAAATAATGAAGCCTGGAGCAGGACAACAAAACTTAAAAGATGTTTCATAATTCATCTATTTTAAACAGGGATGTCCGTAAGTCAACAAAAACAATTTTAAAGAAATATAAAAAATTTCTTCAAAAACTATTGAAGAAAAAAAACAGGTGAGATAAGAGGGGAATTTAACTGGATGATTTCATGGGAGAAAAAAAGACGGGCCCGCACTCTCAATGGACTGAGACCCCTCAGAACACCATCGATCCCGCGCCTGCGGTCATCCCCGCTCCTCCCCATCCAATTGATGAATCCCCCGATCTTCACGATCCGTATTCCGAGCTGAATCTCTTTCTCACTCGAAAGATCAAAGAAGAATTCAAAACTGTCGGACCCGCAAAAAAATGGTCCATCTATGTCCAAGAAAAACTCATTGAGAAGATCACTCCTGAGTTTAAGAAAAAATTCCCCCACTACCGTCTGGGCGTCTCGGCCTTGAAAAAAGTCTGGGAAAAATTCTCTTATTTTTCTCAAGCCTTCGAAACTCAAAAAGAAGCCCTGACCCAAGAAGGGAAGCTCAACCTGGGATATTTGATCCGGGAAAATCTCAAGCAGTTCATCGGAATTAAAAAAAGCTTCTCCCTGCACCCCTATATGCTCGCTCAGCAGCTGGCCTTAAAAATCAGCGAATGCCTCGCAGCATATGACGGCATCCGCCCGATGCTCCAGCATATCACCAAAACAATCTGGGCTGTCAAACGGCATCTCATTCCGCCTGACCAAGTCCCAGCCACGGCAAATCCTTACGATGAATTCGATACGTGGGACAAACTGGTCATCAAGTTCATGTTGGAAGTTTCAGGGAATAATCCCCGTCTTTCTCAAGAGGAACTCCAAACCCAGGTCCGTGAAAAACTCTACTCTCTTAAAGACAATCCGCCGCTTGAAAAAGAAGTCATCAACCTCTTTATCGATAATCCTGAACAAGGAATTGAAAAAGCCGCTGAAACGGCTCAAGAGTTCTTTAAAAAAGCCCGCGCTCTAGCGCTTACCGCCAACTGGATCGAAGTCGAGCATAAGATCAATCTCTGGACCTTGCAAGGCGACCTGGTCTATCGCTGCCTTAGAATCGAAAACAACCAGCTCCTTGACCATCTCCGTCAAAAAGGATCCGTCGAAGAGTATATTGAGAGATATCCCTTCCTTGCCGATTTTGTCCTTCAAGTCGAAGTCCGTGCAGAGATCCTGTTGAAGTTTGAATGGTACACCTCCGCACCGCCGACCCAATCGACAGCAGAACGGTTCTTCGAGTGGCATCAAAACCTCTCACCCGAAGAGCTGGAAGAGCTCTGTCATAAGCAACTTCCGATGCTTCCTTTCGACCGGAATTCACTTTCTAGAAAGTAAATAGATTCCTAAAATAATGAAAGGCACGCTGAGCAGCTGCCCCATTGTCACTGGGGAGCCATACAGCCACCAGCTTTGTTCTTCCTTGAAGAACTCGACCAAAAATCTAAAACTAAAGATCAGGCACTAAGAAAAGCCCCGCAAGACTCCCCTCTTTCCACGAATTCCACCTTTTCCTTAAAAACCAAAGCACTCCAAAAACAGCCAAATAATAGACTGCCTCATAAAGCTGGACTGGATGTCTTGGCACAGGAGGACTTCCATCCGCAGGATGTCCAAAGATCACTGCCCAAGGAACATTCGTCGGCCTGCCCAAAATTTCCTGATTAATGAAGTTTCCAACACGGATGAAGACGGCAACTACACCTGCCGGCAAAACCAATAAATCTAATAGATGAAGCCATGAACAGAACCTGTGTCTTTTTTGAAAAAGCACAAGCGCGATTAAAATCCCGAGTACTCCGCCATGGCTGGCAAGCCCGCCTTCCCAGACTCTTAAGATCGATAAAGGATCTCTCAAAATCGCATTCCAATTCTCATAGAACAGTACATCGAAAAGCCGAGCCCCGATAATCGTTCCGATGATGACGTAAAAGGTGAGATTATCGGCGATTTTTTTCGCATGAACTTGGATCTCTTTCGATCTCTCATGCCTCAATAGGAGAAGAAGAACGCTGTAGGCCAATAGAAAACCGACAGCAAACAAAAAACCGTACCATAAAATGGGACGGTTTAGAATGGGAAGATCCCAAGGAATGATCGCTTTAGAAGGATCCCAATACAAATAGGCCATGAGTCTATCCTAACAAATCTCACTATGATCTTTTCGCACTTTTCTACTCGAAATTGAACAATTCAACTTGTCACATATTTTTAATATGGGTCAAGTTGAATTGTTCAATTTGGAGTGAAAATTGTCGGAAAGCTCATAATGAGATTTGTTAGGATAGACTCATTAGACTTTTTGCGGTGTCAGCATATGTCTAAAATAAAGCATCGCACCATTGATCAGAGCAGAACCAATTGCCACATCAACTCCTCCACGGATGTCGAAAGGGATTGAAAACACTCTAAACATCATGCCGAGTACCATCATCAGTCCGATCACAATCCAGTATCTCTGATCATACGCTTGCTTCAGAGTCAATCCTTCTTCATGGAGATTGATCCTATCTGCAATCCTTTTGACAGTTTTGGCTAAAATCGTGCGTCCTTTAATAAAGCCGATGAAAAGTCCTAAGCAAATAATCAACAGAGCAGCTTGATGCCGGCTGCTGGTAAATGATTGAAAAACTTTCATCAAAGGAGCTTCAATAGCTGCTTGATCAGCAGCTGCAGTGATCAATCGGAGCCCTCTCGTGAGAAGCATAACGCCGATTGCAAACCATTTAAGTCCTGAAATAATAAACCAAGTACGTTTTGTTAATATCATGGTCTCATCCTAGTGTTCCTTAACAAGATTTTTTGACGTTTGGGCTGCGTCAAAGCCGCAAAGCTCGATGATTGCAATAAGGTCCATATTAATTCAATATGAACCTTATTGCAATCATCGAACTTTGTGAGCTTTCACATCAGCCGAAACATTAAAAATTCTTGTTAAGGAACACTAACAAATGAAAGATTTAAATCAAAAGATCCTTGGGTTACCCCAAGGATCTTTTTAAAGAATTAGAAGCAGATACCGTAAGAGAGGACAACTGCTGGGAAAGTCCCCACGCGTGTATGTCCTTTCTTATACATACGGTTCAGATCCAAGAAGACTGGATCGATCTGTGCTTGGAAGTAACGAACATCTCCGGCTTTATTGGTGTACTGTTTTCCCAAGATCACTTGAGGAGAAAGCAGCGCTTTCATATGACCGTGACTCCAAACTTCAGTAAACGCAACTCCGCCGCCGACATAAAATTGGGAAGCGAGATTAGGTTTGAAATAATAAAGGTAGTCGAGGTTTTCTTTTGTTAACGTAAAACCGCTTCCAAAGGAAATGAATTGAATAGATCCATCAAATCCATGGTGCCCTTTTTGATATCTTCCGCCGATTCCGAAAAGCGGCATAGGAAGTGGAAAAGGTCCAAGTCCAAGACTGACATATCCGAAAGAAGCTTCAACTGGGGCGGCTTCTACTTCATCAGATCATCAGGAGCTTTCATTATCGATACAACTTCAGATCCTTCGTCTGCAAAAATAAAAGATGAAGCGAGAAGTCCAAGAATCATTAGCTTTTTCATGTTTTCTCCAATTGTGAAATTTCAATAATTTCACTGACGAACAGTTTAGTTTCGAAAACATTAAAAAAGAACTCAAATGAATATAATAACAAAACTAAAAATTGAATCACTAGCAATGAAAAGTTTTTAACTGTTTTAGAGATCGGTTCATCTAAAGACTAAAAGCTAAACCCATAGGAGAACGTAGCCGTTGGGAATGTTCTTTCTCCAATCACATAAGGAGCAATCTCAACCTGGAAATGACGGACGCTTCCGTGTATATTTGTGTATTGCTTTCCTATAACCAGCTGAGGAGCAAGATATACCTTTTTAGTGTCTAAAGCTAAAACTCCAAACAACGCAGCACCCGCACCAATATACCATTGGGAATCGAGATTAGGATTGAAATAGTAGAGGTAGTTAGCATTGATTTTTGCCACATTGATCAAAATAATACTGAAACCTTGTAAAGAGCCATCAAATCCATGATGTCCTTTTTGGTATCTTCCTCCTATGCCAACAAGTGGCAAGGGAACTGGAAGAGGCCCGATACCCACACAGCCATAACGATAGGAAGCTTCTACAACTGGAACTTCACAATTAGCAGCAGGTGCTTTCATGATAGATACAACTTCTGATCCTTCATCCGCAAAAACAAAAGATGAAGCAAGAAGTCCAAGAGCCATTAGCTTTTTCATGTTTTCTCCAATTGTGAAATTTCACTAATTTCACTGACGAACAGTTTAGTTTCGAAAACATTAAAAAAGAACTCAAATGAATATAAGAGCAAAACTAAAAATTAAATCACATTAAATTAAATAATTTTAAATATTTTTGAAATGAAGCACTTGTCCAAAAAATACCCTAACTGTAGACTGCCTTCAAAAAAGGACTTATTAATATTATGAATATTTCACTGACATTTTTAAGAACATTTTTCATGATTCTCAGCGTCGTTTTTATGACGATCTACATGCACTCAATTCCATCCGGGGCAACTTTTGGCAACACCGTGATTGGGATTGTTTTAGGCCTGGTCTTCGGATTACTGCTCATTGGTTTTGATATGGCCTTCCGACGGTTCAACCTCCGATCTTTCAATATTGCGACGATTGGAATTTTCATCGGCTACTTAATGGGCCAAGCGCTTTTAATCGTCTTCTCAGCCATTCTCGATATCAGCGCAGCATCCGTCATCCTGCAGCCCATCACCCTTGAAATTATTAAAATCGCGATCTTCCTCTTTGGTGTCTATCTCGGAACCATCATGACACTCCGTTCCAGCGACGAACTTTATATCAGCATCCCTTTTGTCCGCTTTACCCAAGCTGCTCAAAAGAAAAAAGATCTCGTTGTCGACGTTTCAGTCCTAGCCGATCCTCGGATTATCGACCTGGCTTCCACAGGAATTTTAGACCACCAGCTCATCTTACCCCGCTTTGTTATTAAAGAACTCTATGCTCAAGCTGAAATGGGAGAAGAGCATTCCAAAGGCCGTGCCAAAAAATGCTTGGAAGTGATTAAAAAACTTGAGTCTGTCCCCCATTTGGAGCTCCGCTATAACGACACCGATTTTCCTGAAGTCAAAGACCTGATGGGCAAAATCGTCCGCCTTGCCAGACTGATTGATGCCAACATCCTCAGCGCCGATATCAGCCGCGTCCAGATGGCTACCATCGAAGGGATCACCGTTGTCAATATCCACGCCCTTTCCAATGCGCTAAAGCCTCTTATGGAAGGGGGAGAGCTTATCAAAATCAAGATCCAGCGGTACGGGAAAGAGCCCCGCCAAGGCGTCGGCTATCTCGAAGATGGAACGATGGTCGTGGTTAACGGAGGAGGCGACTATATTGGCGATACCATCGAGGCAAGAGTCCTCTCTGTCAAACACACGACTTCGGGTCGTATGATCTTCTGTAACGTTGCCGATGAAGAAGGCGACGCCCCTTATCAAGAAGAAGAGCCTCTCGATGAGGACCAATGATCCTAGGCATCGGTAACGACATCATCGAGATCGAAAGGGTCAAGGAAGCGATCGAAACTCAAGGAGATCGCTTCATCGAAAAACTCTTTACCAAGCGGGAACAGGCCTATTGCAAGAAGTTCAAAGACCCCATGCCCCACTATGCCGCCCGCTTCTCCGCCAAAGAAGCGATCGTCAAAGCTCTCGGAACAGGGTTTGGGGACATGGCAGCTTTTCATGACATTGAGATCATCAATGACGATAAAGGTAAACCGGAAGTCTTTTTCTCCGATGCTCTCAATGCCCATTTCAACCATCCCGAAGTCCTGATTTCCATCAGCCACTGCAAAAATTATGTGGCCACCGTCGCCATCCGCACCAAGTAGTTAACAATCAATCACATATATTTTAATTATAAAAACATCAACTTTTATACTAAATTAATAATGATTTAGTATATTAAAAATGTCCGGGAAGTGTTTGATCAAACAATACTTTCCCATGACAAAACTAAAGAGGAATATATGGCTAGATCTAAATTTTTCCATAGCAAAGCTTTCAGAGCAAAAAAAATGAGATTGTCTAAAAAATTAGGCAAAATGTCTCGGGAACTGTACAGAATGTGCCGTCACCTGAAAAATTATTAATCGCGATTTTTTTGAGATCAGGATTTTTTCTGACACCAGCAGATGGGTCCTGGTCTCAAATTCATTCAATCACCTAATGAACAACAACTTGCACTTTAATTAAAGTAATTATCTAAATTTATTATAAATTAATATCAATTTAGTATATTAAGTATGTCATGGTATTTGCCACTGACATAACCAAAAAGAGGATATTATGGCTAAAACTTGGAGCCCTAAAGCTTATAGAGCAAAAAAAATGAAATTTGCACGTAAACTGCATAAAATGTCTCGAGAACTGCACAAAATGTGCCGTCATCTCAAACACATGTAATCGCGATCTTTTTGAGATCAGGATTTTCGAATCCTGATCTCAAATTTTACTCCCCATCAATAAATCCAAGCTTCTTAAACTTCTCTTGATTTTCCTGGATATACCGAGGAAAGCTCTCATCGATCGGCTTCAGAGGAAGCGCACGGATATCCGCTAGAATCTTCTGCTTCTGTTTATTTTCAGGGGTATCGAGCTCCACATGAGCGCACGACTCCAGTTTCAGGATAAAGCGATCAATACCTCCCATCGAGGTAAAATGCCATCCTGCATTCGGGACGACCTCGATCTTGGACACTTTGGCTTTTTTGACTTTCCTAGGTCTTTGATTTCTCAATCTTCGGGTCAGGGCTGGGGAAATCCTCTTGACGACCTTATAGGTCGAGCAAACAGGCCCTGGCCACTTATCAAATTGCTGCCGGTTCAAAAAGCCGTAATACATCGTCTGCGTGAGAATCGCAACTTCGGCTTTCTTAGAAGAGATTAATTCGACAATTTCTGCGATCTTGCTTCCTCGGATGATCTCATCTAAATCTGAAATAAAAATAATATCATCGGGCTTAGCATCTGTGAGTCCCCGCAAGATCTGCGACCGTTGGTGCCGCTCTCTTACAAACACCTTTTGTGCCTTAAAAGGCTCTGTCACTTTGATGTGGATGATCTTATCCTTGAACTTCTCAAACCGATGTTTGTTTTCTTCAAAATACAACTTTTTAGGCTTGCCGTTATGGGTCTCGCAGCATTCGACGAGGACAAATTTATCGACATAGTCATTGAGCTCATTGAGCCGAACTTCCAATAGCTCAAACTCATTGTAGAAATTAAAACAGTCGTAGACCTTCGGCTTTGCCTGGAGTTTAGGACAAAAGAAAATTCCAATAACAGCTAAGCACAAAAACAATTTTTTGAAGTTTTTCATGCAACTATCTTAAGTGAGCAGATCTTTTTTTTCTCTATGGTTTTCACTGACCTTCAAGAAAGGCATCAGTAGCCCTAATCAAAGCATCTAAGATGCCCGGCTCTGATGAAGCATGGCCAGCATCCGGGATGATTCGAAGATCCGCCTCTGGCCATGCCCGATGGAGCTCCCACGCGCTCAAAATAGGACAAGCCATATCGTACCGTCCTTGGACAATGATGGAGGGAATATCCCGGACAGCCCCGATATTTTCGATGATCCAGTTATCTGTATCAAAGAACGAATTGTTGATAAAATAGTGGCACTCGATGCGGGCAATGGAATCTGCCTTTGAATCGGTATAGTAAGCCAAATACGACGGATCGAACCGGAGCTTTGTCGTCCCGCCTTCCCAGCCAGACCAAGCTTGCGTAGCCTGATGTCTTACTTCCGCAACATCTGAGGTCAGCCTCTTATGGTAAGCTGTCACAAAGTCGTTTCTTTCCTCCACGGGGATTGGAGCGATATATTTTTCCCAAAGATCAGGGAAAATCCAATTTGCGCCCTCTTGATAATACCACTGGATTTCCTTCGGACGGCAAAGGAAAATCCCGCGCAGGATTAAACCTTCGACTCTCTCTGGATGTTTAATCGCATATGTCAGACCCAGTGTACTGCCCCAAGATCCTCCAAAGACAACCCATTTATCGACATTCAGATGCTTGCGGAGCGCTTCCATATCGCGCACTAAGTCCCACGTCGTATTGTTTTCTAAGCTCGAAAACGGAAGGCTCTTTCCACATCCTCTTTGATCAAAGAGAATGATCCGATACGCCGGGTTGAAAAAAGTCCGGTGCGATGGTCCAGATCCAATGCCTGGCCCGCCATGCACAAAAAGAATTGCCTTCCCTTGAGGATTGCCAGACTCTTCCCAATAGATGCTATGGCCGCCTTCGACATCAAGAAATCCCGTTTGGTTTGGTTCGATCGGAGGATAAAATGTCCTCATCTCTGCTGAAAGTGAAATAATCCAGACCAAGAAAAAGACAATCGATTTGCGCATAAGAGCCTCCAGTTTCAAAAAAAATACGCACTGTAGCCCTTTTTTTCAAAGATTTTCCCACTGATGTCGAAAGACTTACGCTCTTATCTTTATTTTTAATTGATTATTTGATTATAATTGCGATTGCCTCGAATAATTTGAGGTAAAAAAGGAGATTTTTATGTTACTTGATGATGATTCGCCACCCAGAATAGAATCAACACTTTCTTCACGTCCTTCTTCTTTCTTTTCTTCTTTTTATTTCTTTTATTATTTTTGGCTCTAAGCCAAATCCAACCCTTTTTCACATTTAAACGTACCTAATACCAGCAAATGCTTTGGCATTTGTCCGTCAGAGATTTGAACTCTCTATAAATAAAAAAATTTAATTTTTTAGGAACGACTATGTCCACACAAGTAAACGTGGTCGGCGCGCTACTGCCGCCGCCACTCATTGAACTGCTACGAACGCCTGTCGAAGAACGTCCACAGGTGACAGAAAAAAAGATGCTGGCCATCGCGACGCTTATTGTCAAATTGATCAGAGGAACCCTCTCATCAATCGGAAGACGCAATATCAGAGAGCTCGATGCCAACCCCGGTGACAAAGGATGTCAAATGCGAGCCGTGCTCTTGCATCAGCTGATTTTATCACCGCTTGTCTCTGATGAACTCAGGAGACTTGAGGAAAGGTTAATCGGCCTCGAAAAGCTCTTACAAGCTAGAAAGAGCAAACCAGAGGGCGAAACATCCACCCAATTCTTCCACAGGCATATCATGCCTCTTGAAGTCTCGGTCGATATCCTCTACCTGATCTACTGCAAGCTCTTGACAGTGACCAAAATCAAGGACCATGTCGAATCCAATGGAATCGTCGTGACCCGGTTAGAACATTGTAAATTAGCGGCGCTCTCTAAAAATATCGAACTCCTGGACAACAGATTCCGTAGACAGATGGTTGAGGATACCTCGATCAAACTCGCAGAAAATTCGTTGGCCTGCGTTCAAGAGATGGCTAGGAAAATGAAGGTGTCCCCGCTTCTGCTCCGCATGATCATGGGAGTTCGGCAGAACAAACCCGAAGCTCCCTTCAAGCCTAAATCATTCGGATGCCAGTTCTATGAAATTCAACTGGTGCTGACGCATCTCAGACAGCAAGAAGCTTTCATTGCCATCAAAACAGTCGTCACGGAAGGGGCTCCCCAGCTGCTGTTATTAAAACCGCCTGCACCGGGAGAAGAGTTCCGTTTCATCGAAGCGGCGCCTAAAGAGACGCTGCTTGTGGTCTTTGAAGGGGTAGTTCGAAAAGGCCTCTCCATTGAAGCATTCAAAGCAAGAGTCCAAGCAATTGGATTTTCCCGTTTGATGCTGGCCTGCGCAGCGCAAGAAGAGCCGTATGAACATGGATCGACATTAGACCATGTCACAGACGTAGAGGCCAGAGCAGAGATCGAATCGTACATCAAAATGGCACCGGAGATCGATTGCGTCAAAGGTCCAAATCCGCTGTTGTTGATGGACCATATCTTCTGCAATAGCCTTGAGCAAGAACTCACCCAAGGAAAACTATGTTAGCTTCTCTTATCAAACAACCCAAAGCCGTTTTCCTACTCGCTTTTGTCCAGCTCTGGAACCGTTTCAGCCACTATGGCATGAGAGCGCTTCTGCTTCTCTACATGATCAAAGTGCTGAAAACCCCTGATCCTGTGGCAATCGGCATTTTTGCCGTCTACTGCGCCCTCGTTGAACTGGGAGGCGTTTTTGGAGCGTATCTTGCCGAAAAGTTCTTGGGATTAAGAAGAGCGGTGATGCTCGGAGGATGGCTGATCGGAATCGGCCATCTTCTCCTAGCGCTTGAATGGGATTTCTTCGCCGCGTTGGGGTTTGTGATTTTAGGATCGTGCCTCTACACAACCAATGTTGCAACGTTCCTTGGAGAGTTCTATCCGCCCAACGATCAACAGCGCGAGCAAGGGTTCACTCTGTTTTACATATCGCTTAACATCGGAGCGTTCCTAGCAACGCTCCTCTGCGGATATGTCGCGGAAAACTTCGGATGGCATTTCGGCTTTGGACTTGCCGCCATCGGCATGGTCATTGCCAATTTGAGTCTGCTTTTTCTCCGCTCCCATTTAATGGGCAAAGGTGAACCTCCTCCAACGGTCTCCAAGGTCAAGAAAGTCGTTCCCTTACTTGCCTTAAGTCTGGGGATTAGCATCCTTTCGCTCCACCTGCAAAAGGTTGCCGGCCCTCTACTGCCATGGATCGGAGGAAGTCTCCTTGTTGTCATTTTTACAGGACTAATCCTCAAAAAACAGATGACGCGGCAGCTGCTTAAATCGGTGATGATTTCAGTCGGCGGACTTATTTTGTTTTTTTCCGCTGGAGAGCAAATGTCGACATCCCTGCTCCTTTTTGCTGACAAGGTAGGAAGTTCAGACTTTTCTGCCATGTCGCTTTTAGCTATCAATCCGCTGGTGATCATCTTAGGCGGGGCTGTGGCCAACGTTATTTTCACCCGGATAAAAAGCCCCGCTTGGAAGCTTTTTATTCCGTTTGCAATAACTGCCGCAGCGTTTGGCTTGATGTTCGTAGGGATCCCTTTCTTCAAAGACAATCCTCTTGTCCTAGTCGGAGGAGTCATTGGCATGATTTCGTTTGCAGAGGTTTTGGTTGGACCAGCGACCTATAGCCAGTGTTCAGAAGCAGCGACTCTCCATCAAGATCCGAAAGTGATGGCGCTCATGCCGATCGGGTTCGCTATGGCGGCTTCTCTAGGCGGTATCTACAGCCAATCTTTGGCTGGAGAAACTTTCAATCCCCATCACTATCAGATGGGATTTGGAATTCTCGCCTTAGGGCTTTTGTCCATGGGAACAGTGCTCAGTCTTGCAAAACGTCAAACAAAAAGGAGTATAGAATATGAGCATTAACGATCTTCCCCAGGAAGCACACGGACATTATAACTTTGGCGCTACCAAGAGTAATTAAGTCTTGTTTTATTTTTTTTCTCAGCTTAACCTGACCTGACCAAAAAAGGAAATTTATGGCAACGCGTATTCAATCTACAACAGTCCAAACGACCCCACCAACGATTTTAACTTTAGTCCGTGACGGTTTTATCCCCAGCTCCCTTGCAGCCACTCTCTTTGGATCAGCAGTGAGTAGCTCCTATATTTCAGAGACAGGAGCTTCTATTTATTTAATTTCTACCCCCTCTTTTGCCATAGGAGGCGGAATCGGTGGCGCTGTTGCAAGAGTTGCTAATAATCTGCTTGAAAAAACAAATTCTAAATGGGTCACAACAGGTCTTAGCGCTCTAGGGGGCGCTCTGTTTGGCACGAGTATAGGAATGGGCCTGCATGCCACCATTTACAATACGCTTGCACCCACAGCCGAAGGCCATTTTTTCATCCTTATCGCTGCGAATGCCGCTGTTGGAACTGCATTATTTTCCGTTACCCCCTGGATAGTGGGAGGCAAGATAATGACTGCTCTAAGCTTAGGCACCGGGGCCGGCAGTCTTGCGGGAATGAGCCTTTCTGCTCTAAGCTTGTTATTTGGAGAAAATGGAATATCTGTCTTTAACGGCGCTTTAACGGGAGGGTCTGCAGCATTTTTAGGACTCCTGAATTATTACGGTACACCACCACAAGAGGAGTCATTGCTTCCTTTGACCCACAAATAGAATCCGAGGAGACCTCTAGAATTTTCGTTGATTTTAGAGGTCTCATCAAATAGACATTTGGTCTTGATTAAACTTTTGCATAAAACTCATCTCATATTCTATCCTATCTCGCTTTTAAATTTTTATAGAGATCCCGATGACTATCTACACTGTTGGCTCGCATAATCCAGATCCCGGTACAGCTTTAATGTTTTGCAATGGCGTAGCTAATACGTTAGAAGATGCTCAAGCCCTCGCGGGCTTGATTTCACGCTACTTTGATGATAAAAAAATCACCGGCATTTATAACCCCGCGACTCTATTGGATTATTTAAACCCTTCTAAAAGTTTAGCGACGATCCGTCTGTTTGAAAAAGTTCTTCGCAACCACATCCCTCATGACAAAAATATCCGATCTCTTCAAGGAAGAATTCATATCTTAATCTTTGTCCATTGTCATGGAGCCTACATCGCCAAAAGAGCTCTGTTAAATTTCCCCCATAAAGAAATCGTCGAAATTTATTCTTTTGGAGGAGCCGTGATGATCCCCAGAGAATTAAACGCGCAAAACTTTCTCAGAGAAAATGACACTACTGCTCAACTGAGCAATAGCCTCTTAGATAAAGAATTCGATGAGCCTGTCTACGAATATGCAAAGAATTTACATACTGCAAAAAAACGGGTTCCAGATGAACTTCAAGCGATAGAATTCGCAGCGATTCAGAGTTACAAAAAACACCTGCTCGCTCGAGTCCACACAGGAAGTCTCCAAGCTTTCCGTCGTTATCAAGATATCTATATCCTAGGCCACGGGCAACCCACTGCCGAAGATTTACCTTTTTTATCCCGCAAAATTATCAGGCACCTCTGTCTAAATTCTCAATATGCAATTCATTTTTTAGAAGGATTCCGACTTGCTGCATCTCCAGAATCCAGCCCTATAAAAACCGGCTCCGTCATCCCGATCTTCAAACGCACCACTTTTCCGGTGACTATGGGATTCATTGAAAGAAGCTTTATAGAAGCTTATGGGAATAAACTGGAAGAAGTTATTCGGGAGCGTAAAAAAAGATTTTCTTGATCCCATCGATCGAAGAAGATGTAAACCTGCTCTAAGGCAGACGGTTTAATCCGTACTTAAAACAACGAGAACGGCAGCATATAGCTGACGGTGAAGAAATTCACATTTTCTGGAAATGACCGAGCATAGACTCGGCGGGTGTAAGCGAACGAGAGATGACCCCAGATCTCAAAGACATAGGTGTATTTGACTCCGACATCGATATTCCGATGTCTGATGTCGGCATACCCGTTGAAATGATTGGTATGGACATGCGCCTGATTGCCAAATCCGACATACGTCTCTGCGAAAATCCCCAACCGATGGGTGCAGTGGATATTTCCCTCGAACATGGCATATGCTCTGACCCATGGATAGCCTCGATTAGCCACGCCTAGAGCCCCAAATCCATAGAGCCGCATGTGCCAATCAAATCCATGATCCCATTCTCTACCGATTGAGGTATTGGCTTCAAAATTCGCATGGAAGTGATAAGGGCAGCTGATGTCTTTTAAACTACGGCTGGCAACACCTCTGACGCTGAGACCTGTGGTTAACGAAACCGGATCACCCATCACATCATCGAGCCAAAGGTATCTAGCCTGGAATGCCCCGCTCCTGAGCGCCATTGACTGGACCGTCGTGTCAGCAAATTCGACATCGGCATCGATATCCCAGTTCGGAGAGGGAGAAACTTCCAGATCAAATGTTAATAAATTTTCATTGAACGGCTTTTTTAACTGAGGATCGCCATTTTGGACCGAGTTGAAACGGCCATACGTGTAACTAGGGGTGAAGGTAAATTCCCAGGTGTTGCAAAACCACGGCTGCATCTCAAGCCCGAACAGAGAAAGGGGCAAAAAGAACAACAGCCTACGCATGAGCGTGCTCACGGGCTGCCAGCCATCGTTCCGCATCGAGAGCTGCCATACACCCGCTGCCGGCTGCTGTGACGGCTTGACGATAGACATGGTCTTGGACATCGCCGGCGGCAAAAACCCCTTCAATATTGGTCTGAGAAGTTCCTTTGACCACTTTAATATAGCCATTGGGCTCAACTTCTAGCTGCCCTTTTAAGAAAGCGGTATTTGGCTCATGTCCGATCGCAAAAAAGACCCCTGCGGCATCATGCCGGGTCTCTTTTCCGCTTCCCACCTCTTTCAAAGTCAGGGAACGGACAACACTGTCTCCCTCGACTTTCGTCAGGACATGGTTCCAAATGATCTCGATTTTAGGGTGTTTTTTAGCGCGCTCAGCCATGATTTTGGAGGCTCGGAGCTCATCGCGCCGGTGGACGATATAGACCTTGCTGCCGAATTTGGTCAAGAAGATCGCCTCTTCGACGGCGGTATCTCCGCCTCCGAAGACAAATAACGGCTTTTCCCGGAAAAGCGGGGCTGCTCCATCACAGACAGCACAGGCAGTCACCCCTTTTTGCCAAAACTCTTTATCCCCAGTCCCGGGGACTTGGAGCCTCTTAGCGGTCGCCCCTGTGGCAATAATGAGGGCTTCTGCCTCATACATCCCAGAAGAGGCTTCGACTTTGAAAGGGTGTTGTTTAAGGTCAACATTGGTGACGTCTTCCGATATAAAGGTGGTCCCGAACCGCTGAGCTTGCTTCCGGAAGAGCTCCATGAGCTCAGGGCCCATGATCCCTTCGGGGAAGCCAGGATAGTTCTCCACATCGGTGGTTGTCATCAATTGGCCGCCAGGGGGGCCTGCGTAGAACCCTTCAAAAATGAGCGGTTCTAAGTTTGCGCGGGCCGCATAAATGGCCGCTGTATAGGAGGCTGGACCAGATCCGATAATGATTAGCTTGCGTTTTTGCATAAAGTTAGGATATTTGTATCAATTTATATGGAATAAAATCCAGCATCCATTAAAATTTTCGCCATGCGCAGTATAAAGCTCGATAAGTTAAAAAAGTCCATTAGCGGCGGGATGATCATCAATGATATCAGCCTGACGATCCCCGCTGGAAAGTTTTTTGCCCTGCTCGGCCCTAGCGGCTGCGGCAAAACAACCCTGCTCCGTCTCATTGCCGGTCTGGAAAAGGCCGATGCCGGGAAGATCCACCTGGGAGACGAAGACATCACCAACGTTCCAATCCATGAACGTCCGATCAACATTGTTTTTCAAAACTATGCTCTTTTCCCCCACCTCGACGTCTTTGACAATATTGCCTACAGCCTGCGGCTGAAAAAATTACCGAAGATCGTCATTGAGCAAAAAGTTTTTAAAATTCTCGAGGCCTTCCATCTTGAGAACCACATCTACAAGTCCCCGAGCCAGCTCTCGGGCGGACAGCAGCAACGGGTGGCCCTTGCCCGTGCGATCGTCAATGAACCAGATGTGCTCCTCTTAGATGAGCCTCTAGCCGCTCTCGACTTCAAACTCCGGGAAAGGATGCTCATCGAGCTTATCGAACTTCAAGATAAACTGAAGACGACCTTCGTCTACGTGACCCACGACCAGTTTGAGGCGCTTACGGTAGCCGATCAGATGGCCATTATGAATACTAAGGGTGAGATTGAACAGATCGGGACCCCGAAAGAGATCTACGAGTTCCCCCACTCTTCTTTCGTGGCCAAGTTCGTCGGAACAACCAATATCCTCAGTGGAACGCTCCGTAATGTCGACACTCCTGAGCCCACCATTGAAATCCCCGATCTCGGCCATTTCAAAGTCGATATTGCTCAAAAGAAACCGTGGATGACGGAAGGATGCGACAGCTTAATCAGTATCCGGCCTGAAAAGATCTTTATCTCAAAAAAAGAAGTCAAAAACTTCTCCAACCACGTCAAAGGCGTTGTACAGTCGATCGTCTACCATGGACGCTCTACCCAATATAATATCCTTTTAAAGAACCATATGAAGCTCCAGGTCTTTGAACAAAACGAGGAACATTTCCCCCAACAGGTGATCGACTATGACAACGAAGTCAATCTCTACTGGCAAAAAGAAAACGTGGTCATTCTGGAAAAGTGAGACCACGAAAATGAAATTTTTGCGACCGCCAGTCTCCGATCGTCCCTTTGCTATTGGGATTCCCGCTGTCATTTGGCAGGTACTGTTTTTTTACATTCCTCTTTTGATCATTGTTCTGACGAGCTTCCTTAAGACCACACCATCGGGCATTGTCGGCATCACCTTTGAAAAAATCGCCCACTTCATCAATCCCCTTTATTTACGTGTGATAGCATCCTCTCTGGTTCTTGCTATCGTCAACGTCATCCTCTGCTTCCTGATCGCCTATCCTCTCGCGTATTTTTTAGCCTTTAAAGGAAGAAAAATCAAAAACTTCCTCCTGTTTCTCTTACTGATCCCTTTTTGGACGAACTTCCTGCTCCACGTTTACGCATGGTTCTATGTTTTGGAACGTCACGGATTTCTCAACAACATCCTGATGCAAATCGGACTGATCAAAACACCTCTGATTCTTCTAAACACCCCTTTTGCCATCATCATCATGATGGTCTACTACTATCTCCCCTTCATGGTGCTGCCCATTTACACTTCTCTTGAAAGATTCAACACCAGCCTCATTGAGGCCTCATTTGATCTCGGCGCGACCTGGCTTCAAACCTTCCGGCGGATCATCCTCCCTTTAACCATGCGGGGCGTCAGAGCTGGATTCTTCTTAGTCTACATCCCGTCGTTTGGCGAGTTTGCGATCCCCTCTCTAATGGGCGGAGACAAAGTTATGTTCGTCGGTAACGTCGTTTCTGAATATATCCTCGGAGAAGGCACAGGATCTCTTGGCGCTGCCTTCATGGTCGTCAGCTGCATTATCCTGCTCATTACTGCGATCTTTTTCTATTGGCTCTTAGGCCGATTTACAGAACCTGTGAGGGACCGTGGCTGAAAAAGGAAAGTTTAGTACCCATCAAAGAAGCGCGATCTTCGGAAAAGCCGGACACCTTCTGCTCATTGCTTCGACTTATCTTTTTCTATGGGTTCCAATTGTCGTCCTACTCGTCTTTTCTTTTAACGAAGAGAGCTTCCCCTCTCCTTGGAAAGGCTTTACCCTCCAATGGTACGCCGAGCTGATCGATTCGATCTACCTCTGGAAAGCCTTCATGAACTCCCTCATCGTCGCTCTTTCTGCTACCTGTATTTCTGTCCTCATGGGCATCTTCTTGATCTTCTTTGCCGCTCAAGGAGGCCGCATCGGCCGCTACCTCAACCTCTTTTACGGCAGCATCATTATCCCGGAGACCGTCCTCGCAGTGAGCTTACTCGGATTTTTCAGCCTCGTTTCGATTTCTCTTGGCTTAACAACCCTAATCATCGGCCATACCGTTTTAGGCCTCGGATTTGTCATTCCGATGGTCTATGCCCGCTTCCAAGACCTGGATTACCGCCTGACTGAAGCCTCGCTTGTACTCGGAGCCACTCCCCTCCAAACCTTTTTTAAAGTGACGCTTCCGATGCTTAGACCCTCACTCATTACCAGCGCGCTCCTCGTTTTCATCATCTCCTTCGATGACTTTATCTTGACCTACTTCTGCGCCGGCAGCTCGGTCCAGACCCTTTCTCTCTATATCTTATCGATGATCCGCTCAGGAATTTCCCCTGTCGTCAATGCTCTTTCTGCCCTGCTCCTTTTCATGAGCAGTATTATGGCTCTTATTTATTTCCAACTTAGCAGCAGGAGTAAAATCTTTTAATGAAGCTCACCTTAAGACAGTATTTTAACCGCTCGCTCATTGTCTTTTTCTGGATCTGCCTGATCTTCAGCATCCTCTATTGGCCTAAGAATCTATTTTTCCGTGAGAAGAAGAGCATCAATGTCTTTGCTTGGGGCGATATTTTAGACGACTCAGTCGTCGCCGAATTTGAAAAAAAATCCGGCATCAAAGTCAATCTCAACTTCTATGCTTCTAACGAAGAGATGATCATCAAGCTCAAAGCCACCGGCGGAGAAGGCTACGATCTCATTGTTCCTTCGGATTATTCCGTTGAAATCTTAAGAAAAGAAGAACTCCTGAAAAAACTCGATAAGACCAAACTGAACTTTCTGCAAAATCTCAATCCCCATCTCATGAATCTCTTCTTTGATCCTGACAATATCTACTCGGTTCCATTTGAATGGGAACTGTATGTCCTGGGCATTGACAAAGACTTTTTCCGAGATAAACCTCTTTACCCTAGCTGGAAAATGATCTTCGATCCGAAAGTGATCGACTATAAAATCACGATGTCGAACGATCCGATCCAAACCCTGACGCTTGCCTCTTTCTACCTCAATGGGCCGATCCCCACAATCACCGATCCTCAACTCAAAGACATCACGAATCTCCTGATCACCCAAAAGCAATACGTCAATGCCTATGCCGACTTCCGAGCGGATTACTTTTTAGCGACTAAAAACAGCGCTGTCGCGGTCACTTCCAGCTCGTATATCTGGAGAACCATGAGAAAATTCCCCTTTGTGGGTTATGTGATTCCTAAAGAAGGGACGTTTGTGACCATTGAGAATTTCTGCATCCCAGAGACTAGCACCAAACAAGACCTGACCTACCAGCTCATTAACTTCCTCTTCACCCGCAATTCCATGAAGACCCACTATGAGACCTTTGGCATCTTCCCTTCCACTATCGATGTGATGGATGACCTCGATCTGACCCCTGATGCCCGCGAACTCATGACGATGTCCTCCCCTGAACTCCGGCCTCTGCACTTTGCCCGGCTTTTGACCTCCCAGGAAAAGATCCGCGACTCCTGGGTCCAAATTAAGACGGAATAATTGTTTCAGCAGTCTTTACCACCTAGTACAACTATTTCACCCAGAGAATTAACAGAAGTATTGAGAACAGAAGTGATTTTCAGACTGATCGTCATGAACAACTCATCGATGCTTCTGACCAGTGCTGGATCTACCGGATTTCCTGCATCATCCCTTCCTAAATTATTCAGCCGATTAAGCTCTAGACGCAAAGCCGGAACAACGCTTAAATCGAGCTCTCGAATTCTTTGAGTCAACACATGGATGGCGGCAATGCGCTCTTCTGTGACATTTTGATAAACTATTGGAATGGTCCTTGATGATCCGACTCCTGAGGGCGCTGCCATAATCGATTCTCCTAGTATTTTTGCAAGCCAGTATATTCCGGTAAATCGTGTTCGTCAATACCTTGGCATTGAAGCAGGCGCCTTGGCGTACTTCTTGATGGCATAACAAGCAGCTGCTCCGAAGACAACCAAATAAAGCCCAGGCGACCAAATCCATCCTGTGATCTGATAAAGCAATAAAGAAATCGCAGAAGCCGGCGCTCCGATCAACTGAGAACCCAATGCACTGCCTAAACACAGGATTGTATACCGGTGCTCCGGAGCTACACGCTCTAAAGCCCAGGCATGATACGGGGCCGCAAAGACAACCCCCAGGATCACTAAGATCAAACGAATCGCAATGACAAGCCCTAAAGAGGCTCCGCCGATCAAATAAAACAGCGGAATAGATAGCGCTGCTGACCAAAACGCCCCGATAAACATCAGCTTCTCTTTTCCGAATCTCTGAGCCAGATAGCCACAGACTGGCAGTAAGACCATGTCGACAATCAGAAGCAGCGTATTGACCTGCATGACCGCTGTTTTGCTTAAGGTTGTAACGAGAGGAACAAACCCATTCATCAAAACGCACGGCATGGCATAAGTCGCATAGGAAAATCCCGAAGCAATAATGATGGACAAAAGAACACTGCGGTGTTGCCTGAGCACTTGAAGCAAAGGGAGCCGTTTAACAGGGGCTGTATCTCCTTCTTGATTCTTGAGCCGTAAGAACACCCCAAAGATCGCTGCGAGGCCGCCGATCCAAAAGAGAATCCGCCATCCCTCTTCGATAAAGCCTTGCAGGCTAAACCATGCAACCAATCCTGAAGCAATGACATAGCCCACCAGCGAAGAGGCTCCGTAGAACCCGCTAAGCAGACTTCGTTTTTCATGTGAGGTATTTTCTAAAAGATAGAGAGCTGCCCCTGTCGACTCCCCTGCCACAAAAAAGCTCTGGAACATCCGAGCCAGAGCAAGGCCTACTGGAGCCCATGCTCCGGCTGTTTTATAAACAGGCAAAAATCCTATTCCCAGAGTGAAGACGGCCATACCGACTAGAGAAAAGCAGAGAGCGAATTTGCGGCCATACCGGTCGCCGATCCGTCCAAAAAATAGAGATCCTAGAGGTTTGGTGACAAAACCCAGAGGAAGCATGGCATACGTTAAAATGAGAGCTGTGACGGGATCTGCAGGTCCAAAGAATAGCGGTGCAATGAATGGCGCGATCAGGCCAAAAAGAGCCTTATCGTAATTGCCTAGAATATTGCCGATCATGCCGGCAAAGCGGTTAAACATATTTCACACTCCCTACGCTGGCATGACCCAGATCAAGTAACAAGAGTTTATCGCCGTAGCGAACTTTCAGTCCCGTGAGGGACACCTCTGGTGATAAGGATAAGAATAGCACAGAAAGATAAAAAAACCACCCGAAAGGATGGTTTGAAAAATAGGAAAAGAGTTTCTAGGACCTAGTTAATTCTGTGATCGCATCATCGATCAAATTAAAACCCAATGCAACACAAGAACCATCTTGCTTCTTCACAGCAGTGGCAAAGCAGGTTTTAACAATATTGACCTGGGGCTGAAGAGGTATTACAACGCGTTCTAAGTCAGAAAAGATAACACCTTTATGACTTCCGCCGACAAAAACAGGGGGATTCTCAGTATGTAAATCAACATCTCCTATTAATTCTGCATCTAGAGCAAAGAAATTCTGAGCTTGGATCGATATTCTAGGCGCTTGCAATTTACCCAAGACTAGAACATTAATTGCTTGAATATGAATATAGCCCCCTGACGAGATTGGAGCTAATAGAACGACTGATGCAGCTCCTTTGATTCCCCAACCTCTTGATGGATGTACAGGATCGAAAGGGATAGAAACTTCTTGATGAAGAAGAGTGACCCGGCCGTTCTCTAATTCACATACATCCAGATGTCCATGATTAATGTACCTACCGTTAGGTATACCCAAATTAAGTCTTGCAACCATAAAATAAAACCTATTTTAATTTTATATTATTGTAATAGATAATAATTATAAAATCAAACTAATTAAAAACTAAAATAAATCAAATAATATTAAATAAAAAAAGACCATCCGAAGGGATGGTCTTTTAGGAGAAAAAGGAACTTAACTTAAGTGCCTTTTTTCTTTTGGATATAGGCAACGACGTCGCCAACGGTTTTGAGCTTTTCAGCGTCTTCTTCAGAGATTTCAAAACCGAAACGCTCTTCGAACGTCATAATGAGTTCTGTGAGGTCGAGAGAATCGGCATTGAGATCCTCGATGAATGATTTTTCAAGCGTAACATCCGCTGCGTCAACACCCAGTTGCTCAACAACGATGTCTATGACGTCTTTTTCTAGAGATGACATAAGCATAGTTTTCCTTTTTGGTTTCTAATCCTTTACATGACCATTCCGCCGTCAACAGTCAGCACTTGTCCTGTGATATAATTGGACCAGTCACTGGCTAAAAAGACGGCAGTATTTGCAATCTCCTCGGCATTGCCGAGTCGACCCATGGGCACTTGTTTCAAAATTCCTTCTTTCTGCTCATCGGTTAAAACATCGGTCATCGGTGTTTTAATAAAACCAGGAGCGATGCAGTTGACGCAGATACCGCGGCTTGCAACCTCTTTGGCCAGAGACTGGGTAAACCCAATCATCCCTGCTTTCGATGCAGCATAATTCGTCTGTCCAGCATTCCCATTCAGACCAACAACGGAAGTGATATTGATAATCTTTCCGCTTCTGGCCTTCAACATAGGTCTGACAAGAGCTTGGCAGGTATTATAAACGGATTTAAGATTCACGGCAATGACTCGATCCCAATCTTCTTCGGTCATCTTCATTAAAAGGCCATCGCGCGTGATTCCGGCGTTATTGACAAGGATATCAATTTTTCCAAACTCAAGTAAAATTTCTTGAAGGGCCTGATCGACGGCTTTTTTATCGGAAACATCCGCGAGTTTAACAAGAAATTTTTGGTTGGGATAAGTTTTTTTGAGGTGTTCAAGAATTTCAGCGGCTCTTTCTGCATTGGTGCCGAAGATCGCCACATGGGCGCCTTCTTTGGCAAACGCCAGTGCGATTTCTTTTCCGATCCCGGCAGTCCCGCCTGTAACGACTGCAGCTTTATCTTTGAGGTGATGTAACATAAGAATTCTCTAACTGTACTCAAGATTCGGTTGTTTTTTCGATGTTCAAGGTTTGTCCTTTCACACCGATTTTTTTGTTCATACCGCTCAAAGTCTTCCCAGGCCCGATCTCTATATAAAGGTCGACATCGTCTAAAAGACGGATTCCTTTCTCCCACTGTGTCGGACTTGCGACTTGAGCAATAAGATGCTCGCGGATTTGGGAAATTGAGTCAACAAAATCTCCAGGCACGTTCATAACGAACTGGATTGTGCTTTCATTTAAGTTGACAGAAAGCAGCGAACTTTTAAGTTTTTCTTGAGCTGAGCGCATTAAAGGTGTGTGGAAAGCGCCTGAGACATCTAATGGAAGCACCCGTTTAGCGCCTTGAGCTTTGAACATCTCTTCCGCTTGCGGCATTGCAGAAGTCAGTCCTGCGATCACCACTTGTCCAGGACAGTTTAAATTAGCGATCCAAACATTTTCAGGAAGATGTGCAGCGACGATTTGTGGATCGAGTCCTAATACAACACGCATCGTACTCGGTTGTTCTTGGCACGCTTCTTGCATATACTTTCCGCGCGCGGCAACAATTTGCAAAGCATCGGCAAAAGAGATACGTCCGGAAGCGTATAAAGCAGTGTACTCCCCTAAACTGAGTCCCGCGCAAATCGAAGGTTGAAGATGAGGATAGTGTTGCTCTATCACACGTAAAATAGCAACGCTGACGATAAAAATCGCAGGCTGACTATTTTTAGTGAGGATGAGTTCTGATTCAGGACCTTCAAGGATTAAACGGGTGAAATCAAACGAGAGGATTTTAGAAGCCTCTTCAAATGTTTCACGAACGATCGGATAGGCATCGTAAAAATCTTTGCCCATGCCAATATATTGAGCTCCCTGTCCAGGGAAAATAAACGCGATTTTATTCATGAGTTAATACCGAAGCTCCCCAAGTGAGGCCGGCTCCAAATGCTGTGAGGAGGATGTTGTCCCCTTTTTTGGCATTATTTTGCCGGAGCATTTCGTCTAAGGCAATCCCAAGAGAGGAAGCTGAGGTGTTGCCGTATTTATGAATAGTGATGAACACTTTTTCCATGGGAACTTCGAATCGTTTTGCAACGGCTTCGATGATTCGCATATTGGCTTGGTGAGGAATGAGCCAGGAAATTTCACTTTCTTTGATTCCTGCTCGATCAATAACTTCTTTAGAGGCCGCTTCCATCCGACGGACGGCATGTTTAAAGACCTCTTTTCCTTCCATTTGGAGATAGTGTAGACCACAATCGACCGTTTCACGAGTCGCAGGCTGGCGGGATCCTCCCGCAGGAAGAATCAGTAATTTGGCAAGCTCGCCATCCGATCCCAGTGAAATTTCACGGATAGCTAGGCCTTTGCCTTCAGAAGAAATGACAGCGGCTGAAGCTCCGTCTCCAAAAAGAACGCAGGTATTCCGATCTTTATAATTGACGATACTGGAGAGCTTCTCTGCAGCGATAATAAGGACGTTTTTGTAGATGCCCGATTCGATGAAGGCCTTGGCCATGCCTAAAGCGTACAGGTAGCCTGTGCAAGCGGCTTGGACGTCGACAGCGGCGGCTTTTGTTGCCCCGAGCTGGGTCTGAATAAGGCAGGCAGTACTTGGGAAAACGTAGTCAGGAGTCAGGGTAGCAAATAAGATAAGGTCTAAGCTTTCGGCAGGGATTTTAGAGGCTTCTAGGGCCTTTTTAGCAGCTGCCAGACCCATATCTGAGGTGAACTCATCAGCGCGGGCAATACGGCGCTCTTTCATCCCTGTCCGGCTGACAATCCATTCATCATTCGTCTCGACCATCTTTTCGAGGTCTTGGTTAGTCAGTACGCGTTCAGGGACATAGCTCCCAGTACCAATAATTTTAGCAGTCGGTCGATTAAAATTTTGCATGTCAGACTATTATACCCAAAAATCCAAAAAAATGGAACTTCAATCAATTTCAAGTAAATTTTTTAATTGAATTCATGTTCTTTGAAAGAAAAATTGCAAGAAAGTCAAAATTTATGCGATAACATATCGTTATGATGAAAAAGACAACAACTTTCCTTCTCATCGCACTCATGTGTTTCACCTCGACTGTCCAAGCAGCGGATGATCTCCAAGATTACGCAGAAAATACAGATAAGCTTTGGCGTACCGGTTCAGCAGCTCATGACGGCTCCTATACCGCAATCAGCACCTCCATGATCGGCTGGGGTATCGGATTAGCGATCGGAATTGGCGTTCTCTGTGCAGTGCTCCGTCCTAGCACCAATAGCAGCGGTAGTAGCAGTGCGCACTGTCACTAAACGTATAAAATTTATTTTCGCCGCTTCCTGTGTCTGCCTAGGAGGGTGTTACAACACGCTTGACCAACCCTCAACGAAAGAAAAAAACGTTCTATTTCTGCCTGAAAGATCTCCCACAGAAGCCCCTGCTGTCCAACAGGAAGTCCAAGAGCCTTATCATTGCTATTTTATCCCTCCCAAAGGCTGGGATCTAGCGGACATGTCAAAACTGTCCCATCGGATGAAAATCTGTTTTATTGGCAAAAGCTCAAATAATCTTTTACCATCAGTCAGTCTTGCGACCGAAAAGGTCGATGTCTCTTTAAAGGCTTACATTGACATCATTAAAACCGACTGCCAAGCCGACCCTAATTCCGTCTGGCGCGATCTAGGGAAATATAACACCCCCCTTGGCGAAGGAAGGCTGACAGAGCGCGAAGTTAAAACCCAGTGGGGAATCTCACGGCAAATCCAGCTTATCGTTATCAAAGATCAATCGGGCCTATGTTCTAACAGCCGGGGCCCTGAAAGAGGAATTTTCGCGCCATTACCAAGATTTCGAAACCGTTCTCAAATCCCTAACGATTACAGATGATCTGACTGGATCTGTCATTTCTTCAGAAAAGAAAGAACTCTTGCACACGATGATCAGAAAATTGCAGAGCGATTTTGATGCTATAATCGTCAATGCTGGAACTGTGGAAAAAGCTTTTGACTCGGCAAAATTTCAGAAAGAAACCTGGAATCCGTTAAAAGAAAAGATCATTAACGACTTTACTGAAATGGGTCCCTACTGGCAAATTCTTTTGCTAAGAGATTTACAATACCAACTCCTCAAGAGGCATTCATGAAAAGATTTATTGCTCTACTCACATGTGCAGCTGTTACATTTTCGTCTGTTCGCGCAGATGAGGCGCCTCCTTTGCCTCCTGTTGACAATCCAAACATGACCCCAGATCAAACTGGCGGCAACTCTACACCTCCTTCAGGAGATGACCTCGCGACATCTCCAGAACTATCCGATGATAATACTGCAGCTCCTACAAACGATGGAAAAAAACAAGTGGGAGAAGCCGCAAACGATGGATCCAAGACTGCCGGCAGCGGCGCAGGCAAATATGTGCTTGCCGCCTGTGCGATTGCCGTAGGGATCGCTGCGTTGATTCTTGTTTCTAGACATTCCGGCCATAAACAATGAAGTTAAAGAAAAAGATCAACTTTGTAGGGAGAAGAGGAGCGGTTTTTCTTCTCCTTTTTCTTTTTGCCTGCGAATCTAACAAATCGTGGGAAGTCTCCCACATTCAAGCAGGGAAAAAAGACTACAATTCTGCACGCCTTTCTTATCCTGTCCTCGATACGGTCAATGGAATCGGGATTGAAATGATCTGCGCAAAAGGGCTGATCAATACTTATCTCGAAGTGCATGCCCAGCATGTTCCCGCTTATCAAGGCAACGAAAAAGAAGCGCTTGTCATCTTAAAGATCGAAGGAAAAACCTTTCAAGGGATCGGACATCGCCATGAAGGCGGACAGCGCGTCTCTCTTCCTCCTCAACTCCAGCAACTGCTTACCGAATCTCTCCAACTGAATCAGCCTGTCACCGTGATGCTGGAAGGTTATTTCACCACCTTAGAACCCAAAGAATTTTCAGAGCAGTACCGCGAGCTGCAATCTGAACCCATTAAAAACCCGTTTCAACTCCCTTTTAAAACCATATGAATAAATTAGATCAGCTTAAGAAATTCACGATTGTTGTTTCCGACACCGGAGAATTTGAAGAGATCAAAAAATACCATCCGACGGATGCTACAACCAACCCGTCATTGATTTTAGCCGCTTCGACAAAACCCGAGTATCAATTCCTCATTGAAGAAGGCATCACGTACGGGAAAAAACATGGAAAATCTAAGCCAGAACAATTGACTCTTGCGATGGATAAAGTCTTCGTGAACTTCGGCTTAGAAATCCTTAAGATCGTCCCAGGACGCGTCTCGACAGAGGTCGATGCCCGTCTTTCTTTTGATGTTGAAGGCTCTGTGCAAAAAGCCCGGCAGCTGATTGCTCTTTATGAAGCAGCCGGCATCGACCGCAAAAGAATCTTGATCAAACTCGCCTCCACCTGGGAAGGAATAAAAGCAGCAGAGATTCTCGAAAAAGAAAAGATCCATTGCAATATGACGCTTCTCTTCAGCTTAGCGCAAGCCATTGGCTGCGCAGAAGCCCATGCAACGCTGATCTCCCCTTTTGTCGGCCGTATTCTTGATTGGTACAAGAAAAATGAAGGAGTCGATTCTTATCCTCCTGAGAAAGATCCCGGCGTCATCTCTGTGACACAAATCTACACCTACTACAAAAAGATGGGCTACAAAACCCAGATCATGGGAGCTTCCTTCCGTAATTCCGATGAGATTTTGGAACTCGCCGGCTGTGATCTCTTGACGATTGCTCCTAAGCTTTTAGATGAGCTGCAAAAAGCAACAGGCGATGTTCCCCGCAAGCTCGTTCCTGAGACAGCTAAAAAAGCCGAAGTCCAAAAAATCGACGTCGATGAAAAGACCTTCCGCTGGATGCTTTGCAACGATGCCATGGCCTCTGACAAGCTCTATGACGGCATCCGTAACTTCAGCAAAGACATTGTGAAGCTGCAGCAGCTTTTGTCTTCTCGAATGTAAAGTTATGGCCCTCGTCGTCCACAGAGACACTCGAACAGAAGATGCGTATCGTGTTCCCTCTATTATTTTAAACTGCTGTCTGCAAAGGCAGGTTTTGACGGTCAGGGAAGCGTTGTTCCTAACCGTTGTTCACCAATTTTTTCCTTCTTCTACTTCACTCGGCTACACATCCCTGGCAAATACCCTCTTAATCACCTTGGTAAAACCTTTAAAAAGTGAAGGCAATCTCAGACTTGCTGATCTTGATGGCGCTCCTCCTTTAATACTCCAAAAAGTTGAATCTCTTCGCGAGAAGCTGCAAAAAACAATCGATGAGGCGCGAGGGACCCTGACCAGGGCCCGCGTTGGAACTGCAGAGGAGCTGGAAACCAAAAAAGCCCATCTGCTCTATGTCAAAAGGCAAGCGTTGAATTCCTACATGCAAAATGGCGGCCTAGAAATTAAACGAGAGGTCGACGAAGCCGTTGCTAGAACCCGCAACTTGTGGATCCCTTTAACCCAAACCACCCTCAAGGAGTATTGGGACAGCATCGGTGCCAATCCCTGCGGGGGCCAGACACATCAGTTGTTCGAAAGGACTTTCTATAAAACGCTGGAAAAATCGATCCAAGACGCTGTTTCGAATTTTGCAGAGTGGAAACCTCCTTTATTTTATCTTTCGTATGGAGAAGCTCTTAAACGGACATTGATGGACAGTTCTGATACTTTAGACAAGACCTGGGAAGCTAAAAGGCGCACCCTCAAAGACCGCAGGCGCATCATCGAATGGAATTATATGTATCTGAAAAGCCGATTGATCTTCTTGCCGTGCATTCAGCATGTCATTAAAGCTGTTCTCACTCCGTTACTTTCTTCACTTCCTCCTAAAATCCAGAAAATGGCTGATGAGAAAGCTATCGAAATTCAAACCGAACTCCAAACCTTAACAGCTTTTTTAAATTCTTCAGATTGCTGCATCGATCGTGTAGAGATCATCAGAATCTGGGGAACCCGAGCGCTGGAAGAAGATGAAATTGAACCCTTACTCCAGTGCAATATCCTCCGGAGAAATGCCTGCCTCTCGCAAATAAAAAAACTCGAAAATTTTGATTGCGTCACCTGGGCAAAGGCTCAATGGGGATTCTCCGTCAAAGACCTACAAAAGTTCATTAAAGATGAGACTGACACTGATCGACTCATCCATGCTTACACTAGACTTGCCGTTAGCTATGATCTCGATCAAGTGACGGAAGAAGACCTCTCCTTGGATCTCTCTTCTATCCCTGATCTCAACGCCTACTTTACCCTGCGCCTCAGAAAACGGGATGAAGAAGTCCTCGCACTTTTAGCCGAACTGTAATTATAATATTTAATATACCACTCTAATATTACGGTAAAAAAACACCAAAATCTGTATAATTATGTACATGACTATTAAAAGAATAACTCATACTAATAAAGATACTATCTTCCCTTGTCCTTTTTTACACATGCAGCTCAACATCGAAAGCCTTTCTTTGAGCCAGGGACTCTCTATCACCTTGCTGAAATACCTTTATCCTCAATCGATAGAAGTCTGTCTTTCAATGCGCCGTACAGTGGAACGT
The DNA here is from genome assembly GCA_963819005.1 of uncultured Pseudomonadota bacterium. Lineage (GTDB taxonomy): Bacteria > Pseudomonadota > Alphaproteobacteria > Acetobacterales > Acetobacteraceae > Rhodopila. Next base: position 720,172 of record CAWFUL010000011.1, on the reverse strand, counting down.
TGGAACGAGCCATTGGAAAATGCAGGACAAATCATATTAGCCGCGCTTCAAGATGATACCGATCCTCTTGATGTAGAAGTACGCGATGCTTTCCAATCAAGCGTGCAATCAATCCTCGATAGAGCACATACCGTTTTTGTGAGAGCTCGAGTTCAATCACAACCGGAATTGGAAGCCAAAGTACGGCTCCTCAAAGAACTCAAAAAACAAGCGTTGAATTTCTACATGGACCATGGCGGGAGAGAAAATAAAGAAAAAATCGACCGGGCAATGGCATCTGCTTGCCTAGCCTTGACCCCGTACAATCAGACTGTTCTGGATAATTATTGGAAAATGGTGGCTAAACATCCTTGGGCTGGCGAGCACCATGAACAGCTTGAAGAAGATTTGTATAAACTTTTAGCAGAAACAACTGAAAAGACCCTGAACGCATTTGAGCTTTTTACTCCTCCATTTCATACGACTTATGGTCGTCGACTGAAAACAACTTTATTAGAATCTTTTCTTGAATTAGCAGAAGACTGTATGCAAAAACGGCGACTTGCCAAAACGGAAGAGCTCAAAATTCAATTAGATTATCTGCGGCTCAGAGGACAGCTTATTTTCAGGCCTGCTGTCCAAGGTATCGTCAGAAAATCATTGCTTCCTTTACTTTCCGACCCTCCAGAAAAAATCCAAAAATTAGCAGAAAAAAGACATGCACGCACAATCGAAACTCTTGAATCCTGTCAGCTTGATCTAGATTCCTTCGCTTGCCTCACGGACCCTACAAAAATTAGAGAAGGCTGGGGTTTAACAGAACCTTCAGACGCTTATCTCGAGTATGTTCGATCCACCAATGTTAAACGTCGGGATCATCTCACACAAATCTGTAAAAATCTTCTCCCTTATGCGAATTTCGAAGAATGCCTAAAATGGGCCCAGCAGCAGTATGGATTCATTCCCGATGAGCTCAGAACTGTCTTAAGCGAAGAATCAGCCTACGACCGTACGATCCGAAAATACTTTGCGCTGACGTGCCCCGTCGAAGCAGATGAAGAGTTTCCCGATGAAGACCTCATTCTCGATTTGGCTTCGATGACAGATCCGGTTGCCTATTTTATCCAACGGCTCAGAAAACTCGATGAAGAAGCCCTCGCGCTTTTTGATAAAAAGAATTAATGTCTTTCACCTATGACTATTAAAAAATTAACTCATTCGAATACAGAGCCGCGTACTGTCTTGCCGTGTCCCTTTTTACATCTGCGGCTCAATGTCGAGGTTCTATCGGTGTGCGATGGGCTATCGATTGCCCTGCTTAAAATGTTATACCCTCAAACGATCAATTCCACCCCTTTGATGAACCGCGCGCTTCAAAAGTGGAGAGGTTCTTCTTTTGGAATCGAAGGGCAAATGAAACTCGGCGACCTTCAGGAAGATCAACTCACGCAAACTGTCTTTCAATCGAGTACCCAAATGATCCTAGATAAAGCGCGTAACGCCTTTATCTGTGCCAGGGTTCATTCACAACCGGCATTCGAAATCAAAGAAACGCGCCTTAAAAAGATCAAACAACAAGCTTTGAATTTCTATATGACCCATGGGGGAAGAGAAAATAAAGAAAAAATCGACCAACTTTTGCTTCATTCTTGCATGGCCGTGGCCTCCTTCTATCAGAAGATACTGACGGATTATTGGACCATGCTGAGCAAAAATCCTTGGGCCGGCGAGTATTATGAAATGATCGAAGTCGACATCTACAGTCAGCTTGCAGAGAAAACGAAACAGGTCCTCAAGGACTTTGAGCTTTTTAAGCCTCCCTTTCAGGAGAGCTACGGTCATTGCCTGCAATTAAGCCTGTTAGAAGCTTTCCTTGGAATCAAAGAGGACTACTTCCTACAGCACCAACAAGCAAAAACAGAGGAATTGAGATTTCAGGCCGATTATCAGCGGCTCAAACTAAGGCTGATTTTAAAACCTCTTATCCAAGCTATCCTTAGAAGAGAATTAACCCCTTTACTCTCTAATCCTCCGTGCAAAATCCAAAAATTAGCAGAAAAAAAATGGGCAGAGTCGATTGCAGCGCTTGAAGCCCTTCAAGCTGAGTTAGAGGGTCCTGGCTGCAATGTCGACCCTGCAAAAGTTCAAGCTTTCTGGGGTTTTAAAGATCCGTCAGACCCGTATTTACTCTTTGTTTTAGCTGCAAATAAAGCAGACCGAGCACAGCGGTTAAAAGCGTGTGAAGAACTAGCCCCCTTCACCCATCTAGACCATTGTGTGAAGTGGGCCCGGCAGCAATACGGATTCAATCCGGATGAGCTCAGGAATGTCTTAAATGAAGAAACAGTTTACGACCGTACAATCCGCAGGTACATTACCCTCACGCTCCCCCACCAAGTCAATCAAGCGTTTGACCCAGACCTCTCTATAGACTTGGATACTCTTGAAGATCCCGTCGCCTATTTCGTCGAAAGGTTCCGAAAGCGGGACGAAAGAGTCCTAGCCCTACTTCTGCAACAGCTTAATTCCTAACAAGTTATATTTCAATAATTACAGTATTTATTAATCCAAATTATACATATATTATGTTATAATATTAGCAATTATGGCTATTATAACAAAACAAGTTGATAGATTAGCGATTACGTCTATCCCGACGGCTCCTACCTCCAGTGCAACTGCTAGAGCCAGCGCATTGCCCGAGTGCTGCCTATTCGAGTCCAGGCCTATCCAGCCTCTTGAGGCAAGCAGGGTGACCCTTCAGTCCAATTCTTTTCAGGTTTATCAAGAGATTACTCGGCGTGCAACACCCAAAGAAAGAAAACTGCTTGAGGCTACCTTGGCCTCCTTACCCGAGAAAGATCAACATATTCAAGAACTGCTGATTGCCTTAGAAAAAGCCGATTGGAACGACCCTATTTTCAAAAACCCTCTCTATCCCCACTACGCTCTGGAAGCCGTTCGACAAGGAAAGCTCTCTCAAGACGATTATGCCACCGTCATGATCTTCTGGGAAATGCTCCAGCTCCATAAGGCAGAAGAAATCACCACAGTCCCTCTTTTCAATGAAGATGGAACAGCCAATGAAGAAGCAAAAGAGTTGATTAAAGAAACGTTAATCCATCGCAAGATGCCAAATACCACACTGTTTCTTGATCGCGGCCGGGGGAGGGTCGGTCAGCGATCAGGGAGATGGCGCGCAAGCTGATCGAGATCGAGGACATGACCACCGAGGACTGCACTTTCAGTGTTGGCGTGATCCATGGCGGGCAGTGGGTGAACTGCGTAACGACCACCTGCACAGGCGAGGCATTGTCGATGGCGAAGAAGCAGGAGGATCTGGACCGCGGCGTGGAGGCGATGCTGTCGCTGCGCGCCTCGTCAAATGAAGTGCAGTTCAAGGTGACCCGTGGCGTGACCCGGCCGGTGTGGGAGGCGGATGCGAAAGGAATGGCGCTCTACGACCGGGCGCGGGCGATTGCCGAGTCGCTGGGGTTCCGGATCAATCCGCAAAGTTCGGGTGGCGGGTCGGATGGCAACTTCACCGGCGCCATGGGGATTCCCACGCTGGATGGGTTGGGCGTGGCCGGGGCAGGGGCGCACACGCTGGATGAGCACATTCAGGTCGATAGCCTGGCGTATCGAGGCAAGCTGATGGCTGGACTTTTGGCGGTTCTCGACTAAAGGCCGCCACCGATGTGGAGTTTGTGGCGATCAATCCGCGCTCGGGAGCGCCTGTTCAGCGGCGTGGCCGTCGGGCTAGTGATGTACCCGCTGCTTTCTGGCGCGCTTCGCACGACGACGCGAGGCCTGCTGGCCTGGGATTGCGGCGTGCTGGTCTATCTTGCGCTGTCGATGTATCTTTTCTTGACCGAACCGATCGAGCGGCTGCCAGCCCATGCCGAGGCGCAGCAGGAGGGTGAATGGACGATCTTCGCCATGACCCTGGCCGTGGTCGTCGTCAGCTTTGTTGCTGTCGCCGGGGAGTTTTCGATCATCAAGTCGATGCCGGAAGGTTGGCAAAGTGCCGACGTCGCTCTGGTCGCGGTGACATTGCTGGTGTCGTGGCTGATGACTCATTTCAGCTTCGCGTTTCGCTATGCGCACGAATACTACAGCTATGACGAGGGCGGCCCGGAGATTGACCGGGGTCTGGAATTTCCCGGCGAGACGCAGCCGGATTACATGGATTTTCTGTATTTCTCGCTGGTGCTGGGGATGACGTTCCAGGTCTCGGACGTGCAGATCACCAGCCGCAAGCTGCGCCGCGTCGCAGCCTTGCACGGGCTGCTGAGTTTCCTGTTCAACACGGTGATCCTGGCATTGACCGTGAATATCGCGGCCGGGTTGTTGTAGCGGGGCGGGCTTACGCGGCCTGGGTGGTCCTGATCATCAAGTCAGGCCGTGTTAGAGGCGTATCGGAACGGGCGGGATGGTGGCTCTTGAAAAGTCGTGGATGGCCGGGACAAGCCCGGCCATGACGGTGACAGGACCGGGCATGACGGTGACAGGACCGGGCATGATGGTGACAGGACCGGGCATGACGGTGACAGGACCGGGCATGATGGTGACAGGACCGGGCATGATGGTGACAGGACCGGGCATGATGGTGACAAGCCCGGCCATGATGGTGACAGGACCGGGCATGATGGTGACAAGCCCGGCCATGATGGTGACAGGACCGGGCATGATGGTGACAAGCCCGGCCATGATGGTGACAGGACCGGGCATGATGGTGACAGGACCGGGCATGATGGTGACAGGACCGGGCATGATGGTGACAGGACCGGGCATGATGGTGACAGGACCGGGCATGATGGTGACAGGACCGGGCATGATGGTGACAGGACCGGGCATGATGGTGACAGGACCGGCATGACGGTGACAGGACCGGGCATGACGGTGACAGGACCGGGCATGATGGTGACAGGACCGGGCATGATGGTGACAGGACCGGGCATGACGGTGACAGGACCGGGCATGATGGTGACAGGACCGGGCATGACGGTGAAACGGGGCCGGTGCGAGTGATACGCGGCCGGCCATGACTCGGTAACGTGCTAGGCCACAGCTTCCAGCTTCTTGGACTGGATCTTTTTCCGAGCGGCTTCGCGGCGGTCGTCGAACTTGGCGAGGCGGCGCTGTGGGTTGGGATGGATTTCGTTCTCGGCTTCGCCGGGGCGTTTCTGCGAGCCGGCCCAGCCGTGGGCGGCGATGTCGAAGATGATGCCGGACAGGTCGGTGTGCTTGACCTCGTAGCCGTCGGGGTTGTTGGGGTCGCCCATGATCCAGGTCGCACCGGCCTCACGCGCCTGCTTGCCGTTGGCGATCACGTCATCGACCCAGAAGCCGATGTGGTGGATCCCGACGAAGTCAGCGCCGGTGCCCTGGGCGGCCTCATCGTTCTTGAAGCGCAGGATGGCAAGGTTGACCACGCCGTCGGTCAGGAACACGCCCTCGGCCAGCGGACCATCGAGTTCGGCGACTTCCTGCAGGCCGACGGTTTCCTTGTAGAACTCGGCGGTTTCCCAGGGGTCGGTGACACTGAGGGCGACGTGACGCAGATAGCCTTTGCTCTTGGTGGTCATTGTGTCTGCTCCCTGTTCGGCGGATCGGGCGATCACACTCCATGCCGGCGGGAAGAGCAAGGGTGTCACACCAGCGTGCGTGGCCCCGATCCGCGGCTTTTAAACCGGCTACCGACCGCCACCGGCGCGCCTTTGCTCGTGGATGAGCGCGTGCGATAAGCCGCCGGTTGAAACAGAACGGAGGACGAGCCGAATGATTACCTTGTATGGCATGGGCAGCCCGAATGTCGTGAAGGTGTATATCGCGCTGGAGGAACTGGGACTTCCGTATACGGTTGCTCCGGTGGACGTGTTTACCGGCAAGCAGTTCGACGATGCGTTCCTGAAGCTGAACCCGAATGCGAAGGTGCCGGTGATCGTCGATCCGGAGGGACCTAACGGCAAGCCGTACACCTGCTTCGAATCAGGCGCGATCCTGCTGTATCTGGCGGAGAAGACCGGCAAGCTGCTGCCCAAGGACATGGCCGCGAAGTATGACGCGATCCAGTGGCTGATGACGCAGATGTCCACGGTCGGCCCGATGTTCGGCCAGTACGTGCATTTCCTGCGGTTCGCGCCGGCGGGGAATGATTACTCCAAGAGCCGCTATATGACACAGGCGGTGCGGGTGACCGAGGTGATCGAGCAGCGTCTTGCGACATGCGCGTATCTCGGCGGGGCGGACTATGGCGTCGCCGACATCGCCACTTTCCCGTGGCTGCGCAATATTCCGGCGCTGATGGGCGCAGAGGTAGCCGGCCGGTTTCCGCATGTGACGAAGTGGGTCAACACGATCTACGAGCGGCCGGCGGTGAAGAAGGCTCTGGCGGCCGCCGATGAGGTGCGGGCCAAGACGACCGCGTTCGACAAGGCAGCACCGGTCGATCTGGACAAGATTTTCGGCCGCGGGCAGTTCGCCGCAGCCTGACGCGAAACGGGGCGACGGATCACCGTCGCCCCACCATCGTCAGGTCAGTAGTGGTAGTAGCCGCCGCCACCGCCGAAGAGCAGCACCAGGACGATGATCACGACCAGCAGGGTCAGGCCACCGCCGTAATGGGCGCCGCCATAGTAGCCCGAACGATAGCCGTAGTAGCCGCCTCCGCCGAACAGCAGAAAGAGGATCACCAGCAACAGTATCAGGCCCATCTTTGTCGTCCTTCGTTATGGATATTTGTCCACTTTGGTATCAACGGCGGTGACGCGGTGTCGGCTTTGCGGCAACATGGCGGCAAATTGGTTTCGGCGGTAAACTTCACGGCATGTCTCCTCCCGGCGTGACTTTGCCCGTTTGGCATCCCGAAAGCCTGCTGGCACGCCGGCCGTTTCTTGACCGGCGCGCGGCGCTGGTCCGGTCGGTCCGGGCATTTTTCGAGAAGCATGGCTATACCGAGGTCGAAACGCCCTATGCGGTGACCGCGCCGGGCGAGGAGGTGCATCTGCGGCCGTTCGCCACGGAGCGGGAGTACCCGGACGGACGGCGGAAGAGGCTGTTCCTGCACACCAGTCCGGAGTTCGCGATGAAGCGCCTGCTGGTGGCGCAGGCCGGTCCGATCTTCCAGTTCGCCAGGGTTTGGCGCAACGGCGAGGCGAGTGCGACCCATGCGCCGGAGTTCACCATGCTGGAGTGGTACCATCCGGGTGCGGGGCTGGACGATCTGATCGCCGAGACGACCGGTCTGCTGCGCGCCGTGCTGCCGCCGGTGGTGACCTGCCGGGGTGTGTCCACCGACCTGAGCCGGGTGGATCGGATGACCATGGCCGAGGCGTTCGCGGTCCATGCCGGCGTCGATCTGCTGGCGATCGGCGAGGATGCGGCAGGCCTGGCCGCGGCGGCGGGCGTGCGGCCGCGGGACGGCGAGACGTGGGAGGATCTGTTCTTCCGCCTGCTGCTGGAGCGGATCGAACCGCATCTCGGGCGGGCGCATCCAACCTTCCTGACCCACTGGCCCGCCGCGCAGGCAGCCCTGGCTCGGCGTGATCCGGCCGATCCTCGGGTGGCGGAACGGTTCGAGCTGTTCGTCTGCGGGATCGAACTGGCCAATGCGTTTGTCGAACTGACGGATGCGGCGGAACAGCGCGCGAGGTTCCTGGCGGACCGGGCGCAGCGGCGCGCGTTGGGTGGGCCGGACTGGCCGCTGGACGAGGACTTCCTGGCGGCCCTCGAACATGGGATGCCGGCGTGTGCGGGCATCGCCCTGGGATTTGACCGGCTGGCGATGATCGCCGCGGGGGCGGACCGGATCGGCCAGGTCTTGTGGCTGCCGCCGGCCGATCTGATGTGACTACCGGTTTCGGCAACGGCGGAGAGCGGGGTGGCTGGGGACGATGCGGACCTGAAGGCGGCGCGGCGTCGCTATGGCCGGAAGATGGCGGCGGCGAGCCACTCCGGCGACCCGAGGTTGGCGGAGGTCTTCGCGACGGTGCCGCGGGAGGCGTTCGTGCCGGAAGGCCCGTGGGAACTATGGGCGGACGGCGCCTATACGGTCACGCCGGACGCTGATCCGGTGCGGCTTTATCGCGACGTGCTGGTGGCGCTGGATCCGGCCAAGGGGATCAACAACGGCCAGCCCTCGCTGCACGCCGCGTGGATCGGTGCTGTCGCGCCGCAGCCGGGCGAGGCAGTCTGCCATATCGGCGCTGGCCTGGGCTATTATACCGCGCTTTTGTCGCGGCTCGTAAAGCCCGGCGGGCGGGTTGTGGCGTTCGAGACCGACGCCGCCTTGGCTGACCGGGCGCGGCGGAACCTTGAAGCCTATGACGGCGTGACGGTCATTACCGGCGATGCGACCGTCCTGGAGGTGCCGCCATCTGACCTGATCTATGTCAATGCAGGCGTGGTTGCTCCGCCGGTGTCCTGGCTGAAGGCTCTGTGGCCGGATGGAAGGCTGATGTTTCCCTGGCGGCCGGCTGAGCATGTTGGGCTCACGGTGCTGATGTCGCCGCATCGACCGGCGTTCGCGGTGCGACCGATGATGCCGTCGTGGTTCATCCCGTGTTCCGGTGCGTCGAGCCAGGAAGGCTGCACGAAAATCCCCGACGGACGAGCCGCGCGTTCGGCGCGATCAGCCTGGCTGGTGGCGGAGCGGCCGCCGGACGAAACAGCCGTGGCGATTTGCCGCGATGTCTGGTTCTCGTCAGCCGAACTGCCGTAGGGCGGCGTGCGATCACCGGCCGAACGGAATCACCGTGCCGCCGCGGCCGCTGGCGCCTTCGCCTGACGGGCTCTCGATCACCAGCGTCCGGGTCGGGAAGGCAAAGGCAACGCCCGAGCGTTCGGCGAGGTCCATGATGCCGACCAGAATGTCATGACGGCCCTGCAGCTCTGAGGTGGCGTCGGTGACCAGCAGGTGAAAGATCACCAGGATATCCAGGCTGCTGTCACCCAGGTTGTTGAAAGAGACCTGAACGTTTTCCTTATCGGTAAGAGGGTGGTCAAGTATCACTTGCCTGATCCCGGCCACGAACGCCTCCAGCGTGGCCAGCTTGGTGTCGTAGGTCACGCCGACAACGAAGCGCTGGCGTCGTTTCGGCCGAAGGCTCAGATTGTCGACCGTCGTGTTGATCACAGAATCGTTCGGGATCGAAATCAGTGAATTGTCCATCGTGCGGATGCGCGTGCTGCGGAAACCGACATCCTCGACGGTGCCCTCGGTGCCGCTCAGGCGGATATAGTGGCCGACCCGGAATGGTTTCTCGAACATGATCAGCATCGAGCCGAGGAGGTTCGCCAGGCTGTCCTTTGCCGCCAGCGCGACGGCGAGGCCGCCGACGCCGAGGCCGGCCAGGACCGAATAGGCGGGAAATCCAAGCTCATCGGCGCCCTTGATCAGGCAACCGACGGCGATTACGGCGCCGAACAGGCGGCTGCCCAGGCGAATCAGTTGCCCATCCAGGCTACGGATCGCCAGATGCTCGGTGCCGACGATTATCTCGCCGGCCAGGGCGCATCCGACGAGCGCAAGCCACGCGAGAGTCAGGTAGAACAAGATGGTTTGCAGCACCACGATGACGATGTGTGGGGTGCCCCCAATCCGGAGTAGGGCGCCCAGCAAAGGAATCAGGGTCGTTACGACGATGAGGATGCCGATCGGGATCGGCAGCGTGTTCCAGTGGCGTCCGTTGGCCTCGGTGTTGCGGCGGGACAGCCTGGAAGCCAGGCGGCCGCAGACAACGATCAGCAATCCGGCGAGCAGAGTGCCGACGCCCACGCCCAGCCATTGCCAGACAGTAGCGCCGCCGATCCGGGCCATTGCCCAGTCAGGCCATTCCAACACCCAACGTAATGGAATGACGTAACTGAGGCCGAGCGGGGAGCCGGAAAGGATGTCGTAAAGTGTCCGGCCCGATTTTGGGCTGAACTGTTGATAGGCCTCCTGTACGTTGCGAGCGAATTGGTTTTTGTATGGCAGATCCTTCACGCGCTGATAGAACTCGGGAAGCCGCGCGACTGTATCCGGTGAAAACGGGTACTCGCCGGCGCGTGGCCCTTGCTGGACGAGCACGATATCGATTTCGGTATCCGGCAGCCGCCATCTCTTGGACGGCAGGCTGGCCATTGCCGCGGCGTCCGGCACATCCTGCATTGGCGGCAGATCGATCCGGTCGAGGATTTCCCGAAGCTGCAAGGCGTGCTCCGTGCCGACGATGTTCAGTTCCACCGGCGGGACCTGGGACAGGTCCAGCGCATGGATTGCGTTCGGTACGCGGCTGAGCGTGTCATACTGGGCCTGGCGTTGGGCGGCGCTTGGGTACAACTCGCGGGATTGCGCGTATTGGGTCAACAGATCGGCCCAGCGCCGATAGATGTCGTCGGTCGTTTCGATGAACCCTTGCAGGGTGGCTCTGGGGCTGGAGGTGTCGGGCACTCGCAGCGGGTTCGGGTCCGCCGCTTTGGTGGCTGCTGGCAGGCATACGAGCAGCAGAGCCACGATGGCGCTGGTCCAGGCGAACCGCAGGATGATTTGGTTGAATGCGCGCATGGCGATGGAATCGCACCTTGTTTGGGACGTCTAACGGTCACCATGGCACCGGCAGACAGCGCTCGCCAGCAGAACCAGGGCGTTCAGCAACCTCCTGACCAGCTTGAACATGGCCGTGACAGTGATGACGGTGCTGGCGCGCCGCCCGGTCGGGAGATGAAACAGCCGGGCAGTCTATCGCGGTAACTGGCTCTCGCGGGCCGAATTGCCGTAAGATGGCGGGTAACACGGTGCGTGTCGCGGCGTGTCGGGAGGCCATGGTGCGCCGGATCGTTTTGTGTGTGCTGCTGGTGTCGATGGCGGGCTGCGTGGACCGGTTGGCGGCGCGGCAGGCGCAGTTGAACCAGTTGGTGGGCAAGCCCGAGGTCGTGCTGATCCAGGCCATGGGTGTGCCCACGCGGACGTATGAGGCGGGCGGGGTCAAGTTCCTGGCGTATGATGAGCAGCGGCTGGAAATCCTGCCTGGATCGCCATTCTACTATGGCTCCGGCCCGTATCCGGGGTTTTATGGCGGCTTTCCGCCGCAGGCTATCACCCTGGTCTGCAACACCACGTTCTCGGTGGTCAATGGCGCGGTCAGCGGCGTGGTATTGCGGGGGAATGCGTGCGGGTGAGTTGGTTCGCCTGACGGCAGCGAGGCCGCTGATTGTTACTTCGACCTGATCAATCCATGACGACGGCGTGTTCGGCCGATCCGCCCTCGCCGTGTTTCGGTCCTCGCATCAGCAGCAGCAACAGCAGCATCGGCAACGACGTCAGCATCATCAGCTTCCAGTCGTCGTTGTAGGCGATGATCGAGGCCTGGTGGGTCAGCATGCCGTTCAGCACCTGCGCGCCGTGCGGTGTGGTCGGCATCAGCGCTGCGCCCGCGCCCTCGAACGCGCGGTTCAGCGGCGTGATGTAGCCCGCGAGAACGGAATGTTCCACCTGGGTATTGCGCGTTACCAGGGCGCTGGTGACCGAGATCCCGATGGCGCTGCCGACGTTTCGCAACAGGCTGAGCAGCGCGGTTCCCTCGGTTCGTAGCGCGGGTTCGAGCGTTGCGAATGCAATCACCTGCAGCGGCACGAAGACGAAGCCCAGGCCGGCGCCTTGCAGCATGGTGTTGACGATCACCGTCATGTCCGAGACCGCCGGCGTCCACCCGGTCATGCGGAACAGGCTGTAGGACAGCACGACGATGCCGAAGCCCATCAGCACGCGGGGATCGACCTTGTTGGACAAACGTCCGGCGATCATCATCGCGCCCATGGTTCCCAGCCCGCGCGGCGCCATGGCCAGGCCCGCCGTCTCCACCGGGTAGTGCGCCAGGTCCTGCAGCCAGGGTGCCAGCAGCGCGGACACCGCCAGCAGCACCATGCCGACCGCGAACATCACCAGCAGCCCGGCGGACAGGTTGCGGTCCTTGAAGACGCGCGGCGTAATGAACGGCTTGGTTTCGGCCGTCAGCATGTGGACGATGAACAGGTAGAACCCGATACCGGCCATCGCCGTTTCGATGATGATCTCGGGGGAGCTGAACCAATCCTTGGTTTCGCCGCGGTCCAGCATAAGCTGCAGGCCGGCGATGCCGATCGCGAAAACGCTGAAGCCGAACCAGTCGAATTTCAGTCCGGAGGTCGGTTCGGTACGGGGCAGGAACATCGCCATGCCGGCGGTCGCGGCGATGCCGAACGGCAGGTTGACAAAGAACACCCATCGCCAGTCATACAGTTCGGTCAGGTAACCACCGAGTGTCGGCCCCAGGATCGGGCCGACCATCACGCCCATGCCCCAGATCGCCATCGCCGAACCACGCTGTTCAGGCGGATAGATGTTCAGCATCGTGGTCTGTGACAGCGGCACCAGGGCGGCGCCGAAAACGCCTTGCAGCAGCCGGAACATCACCATCTCGGGCAGCGACTGGGCAATGCCGCACAGCATGGAGGCCACGGTAAATCCGACCATCGACAGCAGATACAGGTTCTTCAGGCCGAACCGCGTGGACAGCCAGCCGACGGGGGCGGTCATGATCGCCGCGGCGGTGATATAGGATGTCAGCACCCAGGTGATCTGATCCGAACTGGCCGACAGGCTTCCCTGCATATACGGCAAGGCGACGTTGGCGATCGTGGAATCCAGCGACTGCATCAGCGTCGCCATCATCGCGCAGACCGTGATGATGGCGCGGTAGGGGACCACCCGTTCCTGCTGAGAGGGCATGGCGAAGACGTCCTAGAACAGATCCGAGAGCGTGCGGACGTGGCCGGTGTCGATATCGGTGTCGGCGCTCATGCCGGCGCGCAACGGCGGATCGCCCGGGTTGCGGTCGAGCCGGACCCGTACCGGGATGCGCTGCACGACTTTCACCCAGTTGCCGGAGGAATTTTCAGCCGGCAGCAGGGAGAAGTTCTGGTCAGTGGCAGGGGCGATGTCCTGCACGGTGCCTTGCCAGGTGCGGCCGGGGTACAGGTCGAAGCTGACGTCGACCGGGTCACCTTTTTTGGCATAGGTCAGTTGGGTTTCCTTCGGTTCCGCCTCGACCCAGACGTGATCGGTGGACACCAGGCCGAAGGCGGGCGTTCCGGCGGGCAGGAACATGCCAGGCTGGAGCTTGTTCACCTGGGTGACGATGCCGTCGTAGGGGGCGCGGACGACGGAATGGTTCATTTCGCGTTCGGTCTCGGCAAGCCGAGCCTGTGCTTGCTTGAAGGCTGGGGTGTCCTCGGGGTTGATGTTCGGGTTGCCGTCCAGCTTCGCCAGCAGCGCGCGGGCCTGGGATTCCGAGGCGGCGACGGCTTGCTGGTCGGCGGCGAGTTTGTAGCGGGCGTCGTCGGTCTGCTGCTGCGTCACGGCGCGTTCGGCCACCAGTGAGGCGAACCGGTTATACGTGGACTGGTCGGAAGCGACCTGCTGCTGGCGGGCGGCGGTGCCGCGCAGGGCGGCCTGATAGTCGGCCTTCATCGAGTCGACGTTCAGCCGGACCTGGGAAAGGCTGGCCTTGGCATTGTCGAGGGCGATCTCGAATTTCCGCGGGTCGAGGCGGAACAGGACCTCGCCTTTCGTCACAGACTGGCCCTCATGCACGGGGATGTCGGCGACGACGCCGGAGACATCGGTGGACAATGTCATGCTGTCTGCCTGGACATACGCGTCGTCGGTGTCGATCCAGCGGCCGCTGGACAGCCAGTACGCGCCGCCGCCGATGATGACCGCCAGGACACCGCCCGCCATCAGCGCCCACCGGATCAGCTTCTTGCGCGAGCGCGTGCGTATCGGGGCAGGGCGGGTAGCGATATCACCCTGGTAGGCGGAGGCGTGAGACATTGCGGACCTCGGATGGAACGACCGTATGGGATGCTGATCGTAAGCTGGCTTCTTATCCGTTTGGTGCAAGCCATGGTGCCATGCACAAGGCCGGGGGCTACGGTGCGGGACAGGCGTGACTTATCGCGGGGATGTGCGAATGCCGCGGGTTGGCGGTGCGCCTGAGCGGTATGTGGTGAAAATCGCACAGTGTGTGATCAAACCCACACCGTCATCGTTTCACCACCTTGACGAGCGGAATCCACTTCTGCATAGGCTTACCCGCCGTTGCAGGTGACGGCACAACGGTCTAGCAGCACATTGCTTGCTAAACGGAGGGAATCGCGGATGAAACCTAACATGACCATTGCGAAGGCGGCGATCATCGCTCTCTCCGCCGCCGCAGTATTGAACCCGGCCATGGCGCAGCGGAAACAAAAGGATCTGTCGTTGGCCAAGGGCCAGCTTTATGCCATTTCGACCCGTCCTGCCAGCGGATGCCCTGGCCTTGACTGGCATATCACGGTCTCCCCGGACAACACCCTGACGGGGTTTGTCGCTTGGGACCGCGACCAGCACATGGCGAGGCTGGATGGCAAGATCAACCGCGACCGGACGTTCCAGATGGACGCCAAGGAAGTTGGCGGGACTGGGCGGACGGGCGTTGTTAAGGGAACCGCGGGCGGCAACAACGTCTCGATCTCGATTTCCGGCACCGGCACGCCTTGCGATGACGTGGTTCTGAACGTGCCGCGCGTTCAGGGCGGCCTGAGCGGCGGCGGCGGCTAAACCGCGCCTCCAACGCCGTCATATTTAGTTGCATGGCCGGCGTCGTCGGCTGGTTTCGTCCGATGGTTTGTCCGGGCGGGATCAGTCTGGCGATGCGGGCCATTTTTTTGCCTGGGAGCCGGTTTGTCTGGTACCCGCGGATGTTCGCCGCCGCGGCAGGCGTGCCAGGCAAGTCAGCGCAAGTAAAGCATCGGGACGCCTAAGGCGATTTGCCAGATGCCGTTGAGCGCCGAGGGCGCCTGGGCGGTCCGGCCCGTTGGGCCGCGGCGAGCAGGTGACTGGGCCGGACGGCGGGACCGACCCATGACAACGTGGCGCAACCGTGTCATTCGGTGCAGTCAGCGCTTCGACATTCTGACCCGCCGGACCAATCCATGTCAGCAACGCCACTTGCCGGACTTCGCGTGCTTGAGTTCTCCCATACCGTCATGGGACCGACGGCCGGGCTGGTGTTCGCGGAACTCGGCGCCGATGTGATCAAGGTCGAGCCGGTGCCGCGCGGGGATCACACGCGCGGGCTGGGCGGGTTCGCCGCGGGGTTCTTCGCCGCGTTCAGCCGCAACAAGCGCAGCCTTGCGGTCGATCTGAAAAGGAACGAGGGGCAGGCGGTGATCCATGCGCTGGTGCCTACCGTGGACATCGTGCTGGAGAATTACGGTCCCGGCACGATGGAGCGGCTGGGGTGCGGCTATGAGCAGCTTGCGCCGTTGAATGACCGGCTGATCTACCTGGCGCTGAAGGGCTACCTGGCGGGGCCGTATGAGCATCGTCCGGCGCTGGATGAGGTGGTGCAGTTCCAGACGGGTCTCGCGTTCATGACCGGGCCGATCGGGCAGCCGCTGCGGGCGGGGGCCTCGGTGATCGACATCATGGGGGCGATGTTCGGAGTGATCGCGGTGCAGGCGGCGCTGCGGGAGCGGGAGCAGACCGGCAAGGGGCAGCGGGTCAGCAGCGCGCTGTTCGAGAACGCCGCCTTCCTGATGAGCACGCACATGGCCGGCATGGTCGCCACCGGCCTGGAAGCCCGGCCGATGCCGGCGCGGCGGGGCGCGTGGGCGATCTATGAGGTGTTCAAGACGGCGGGCGGCGGGCAGTTGTTCATCGGCGTGACGTCGGACCAGCAATGGGCCCGCTTCGCCGATGAGTTCGGCTTGCAGGAGCTTGCCTCCGATCCGCGGCTGGCGACCAACATCATGCGGCTGGCGGAGCGGAGCTGGCTGATCCCGGCGTTGCAGGACATCCTGGCGCGGTTTCCTCAGGATGAGGTGCAGGCGCGGTGCGAGCGGGCCAATGTGTCCTGGGCGCCGGTGGGGCAGCCGGGCGACCTGTTCAGCGATCCGCATCTGCTGGCCACCGGCGGGCTGCTGGACGTGATGATATCCCGGCTGGGCGGCACGGAGGGGAACTCCGGCCAAGCTGCCGGCGTTGCCGATCGAGTTTGGCGCCAACCGCGAGCGGCCCGGGATCAGGATGCAGTCGCCGCGGATGGGCGAGCATACGGTGGCCGTGCTGGCTGAGGCCGGATACTCCGAGGACATGATCGCTGCGCTGGTGGCGGACGGTGTGGTGATCGCGGCTGACGGATGACCCCGTGGCGCGTCGCTGATCCGGGCGTGGAAAGCAGCCGTTCCGAATCAACGGCCAAAGGGGTATGACTGTCGTTTGGCGACGCGGCGGTTGCGCCGTCTGTGGCGTGTGACCCGGGGGCGACCATCAGCAGAACTCTTGTCCTGGCCGTAGCGAACCAGAAGGGAGGTGTCGGGAAGACCACGACAGCGGTCAATCTTGCCTCCGCGCTGGCGATCGCCGGGCTGCCGGTGCTGCTGATCGACATGGACCCGCAGGGGAATGCCTCGACCGGGCTGGGCGTGGAGCGGAGCGACCGGTTCGACGGCACCTACAAGCTGATGATGGAGGGCAAGCCGGACGCCGACACGATCCGCCCGACGGCGGTGCCGAATCTGTCGCTGATTGCCTCGGACATCGATCTGGCGGGGTCGGAGGTGGAACTGGTGCCGCTGCCCCGGCGGGAGTTCCACCTGAAGTCGGCGCTGAGCGATAATCCGGTGTTCGCGGGGTTCCGGGTGATCCTGCTGGACTGTCCGCCGGGGCTGGGGCTGCTGACGCTGAATGCCTTGGTGGCGTCGAACGGGGTGATCGTGCCGTTGCAGTGCGAGTTCTTCGCGCTGGAGGGGATCAGCAGCCTGATGCACACGATCGACGCGGTGCGGCGGCGGTTCAATCCGGGGCTGCGGCTGGCGGGTATCCTGCTGACGATGTTCGACCGGCGCAACAGCCTGTCGGGTCTGGTGGAGAAGGACGCGCGCGATCATTTCGGTGACTGGGTATTCGACGTGATGATCCCGCGGAACGTGCGGGTTTCCGAAGCGCCGAGCCACGGCAAGCCGGTTATAGTTTATGATCCGCGGTCGCCGGGCGCGATGTCTTATGTGGCCTTGGCGGCCGAGGTTCTGAAGAAGGAGTCGATCATGATACCGCAACAGGCGCCACACGGATGAGCAAGGCACCTCCCCGGCTTGGCCGTGGGCTTTCCGTGCTGCTGGGTGACACGGCGCTGCGGCCCAACGCGGAACAGGGGGTGGCGGTGATCGGCACGCCGGTCGATCAGATCGATGCGAACCCGTTTCAGCCTCGCACGGATTTCGACGATGACGAGTTGGAGAGCCTTGCGGATTCGATCCGAGCCCAGGGGGTGCTGCAGCCGATTCTGATCCGGTCGCATCCGTCGGCGATCGGGCGGTATCAGATCGTTGCGGGTGAGCGACGATTCCGCGCGGCGGTGCTGGCGGGGTTGACGGAGATTCCGGCGATCCTGCGGGAGACCAGTGACAGCGATGCCGCCGTGGTGGCGCTGGTGGAAAACCTGCAGCGGCAGGACCTGAACGCGATCGAGGAGGCGGAGGGATATCATCGCCTGGTGACGGAGTTCGAGCTGACTCAGGAGGCGCTGGGGTATGCGGTCAGCAAGTCCCGGGCGCATGTCGGCAACACGATCCGGCTGCTGCGGCTGCCCGACACGGTCAAGCGGCACGTGCGGTCGGGGAAGCTGTCGGGCGGCCATGCCAAGGCGCTGATTGCCTATCCGAATCCGGAGGCGCTGCTGGACCAGATCCTGAAGCAGGGCATGTCGGTGCGGCAGACCGAGATGCTGGTGGCCAAGAAGATCGCTGCTCGGGGCGCTCCGGCGAAGCCTCGGCCGGAGCGGCTGGATCTGGCGGCGATGGAAAAGAAGGTGAGCGAGGCGATCGGGTACCGGGTGACGATCACGACCAACCGGCGGGGCGGGGGTGATCTGAGTATTCAGTTCGCGGATCTGTATCAGTTGGACGAGATCGTGGAGCGGCTGGTCGGAAAGACGTCTCTGGCGTTGCAGGATTAGTCCGGGAGGCCGGCGCTACGCGCGGGTGGATGTTTCGTCCTTGCCGCCTGGACTCATTTGTTGAGCGCCCGCGGACCGCTGACGAAACGGTTTTCGCGAACGTAGAACCGCAACAGACTGTCGGCGGCGCGGGTGATGCCGATCCGTTTGCTTTGTCCGATTTCGCCGGGCGGGCGGCCGTCGGATCCGAGCCAGAGCGGGCCGGGCTGACAGAGGTCGATGCCGTCGAGGCGGCGATCAATCTGCAGCGCCGCGCTCAGCCGTCCCGGGCCTCGGGCCAAATCCTGGATACGGTCGGTGCCGCGATTTCGCGCCATGATCGTGATGCCGTCTGTCGGCTCGATTGCCCTGATCAGGACGCCGGCGCCTACGCCGGATGTCTCGGCAGAGACGTTCAGCATGAACGAGATGCCATAGGCGAGATAGACGTAGGCATGCCCGCGTTCGAGGAAGAGCGCGCGGTTGCGTGGGGTGATGCCGCGGTAGGCGTGGCCGGCGGGGTCGCCGATGCCGTATGCCTCGGTCTCGACGATGCGGCCGCCCGCGACGCCTTCGGGAAACGCTCGCAGCAGTAGTTTGCCGATGAGAAACTGAGCGAGGTGGACGGTATCGACGGGCAGCTCTGCCCGGTTGAGCGTGGTCGTGGGCGACACTCCGATGCTGTCAGGTGCGGGGGATGAAGCCGGGCACGCCGGTCTCCACCACCGTGTTGAACCGGACGTTCGTCGTGATGCCGTCCCGGATCTGCCGCATGGCGTCTTCAGGCAGCGGCGATATGTCGAAGTTCTCCTGGATGTTGGCGGCTTTGGTCGAGGTGGTCAGGAACGCGGTGCCGCGTTGCACCGCCCAGGCCAGCGCAACCTGGGCCGGCGTCTTGTGGACGCGCTGTGCAATGCCGGTGATCACGGGATCATCGAGCATTCTTGGCGTCATGCCGTGTCCCAGCGCGGCGAACGCCAGCAGGACGATTCCCTGCTGCCGGCAGAAGTCGAGAAGTTCCCATTCCGGAAGGTAGGGATGCGACTCGACCTGCACCACGGCAGGCTTGATGCGCGCGTTTGCAACGATCTCCCGCACCTTTTCCAGCGTCACATCGGACAATCCGATTGCCTTGCAGCGGCCGTCGTCGACGAGGTGTTCCAGCGCCTGCCATGTCTCGATCAACGTTACGCCGTGATCATAGATCACCTGGCCACGGTCGTCCCTTGGGTCCTGCTCATCGCCGGGCTGGAAGGCAAACGGGGTGTGGATGAGATAGCAATCGGCATGGTCTAGCCGAAGTCGCCGGAGGCTTGCCTCCAGCGCGGGCTTGACCCGTTCCGGACGATGGTTGGTGTTCCATAGCTTTGTCGTAACGAAGACGTCATCGCGCCGGACGGTTCCTGCGTTGAGCGCCGCCTGCATCGCCTCGCCGACGGCTTCTTCATTGCGATAGCGTTCGGCGCAGTCGAGGTGGCGGAAGCCCACTTCCAGCGCGGTCTTCGTGGCCTGGGCGGTGGCGAGGTGATCGGGGATCAGCGTGCCGAACCCGACGGCGGGGATTGCGCCCGATCCATGTTTGAGCGGAATCCTGGTGTCGCGAAATGTTTCCATGGTCATGCTTCTTTTGCGATTGTTCAAGTGCGCGCCGGCGGATGACAGCGAGGCCCGACAGCGGGTTATTCGGAGACGATGCTCGCACCTTTCTCCGCGACGGATCGTTGCTCGGTCATGTCGGCCACCCGGTGTTGGGGGGACGAACCGACGGAGGGCATCGAGGGGCCACCACCACTCGTCCAGACGATCAGGATAACACTGGGTCCTGGTGGGAATCTACCCTGGCAGGCGCGGGAAGTCTCAGGCTACTGGTTGGGCTGAACGGTGGTTTTGGCTGGTTGACGGCCGGTCCGGTCCAGAGGCCAGCATCCTTGATCAGCGGACGCCAGGGGGTTCGGGCGCGTTCGAGCGTTGGCGGGCTTTTTGGAGATGGGATTGAATGGTGGGTGCGGGCCGAAAAGGAGAATGACCGCTTTGAAGGAATAGAGGGGGCTGTACATTGATCGAAAGCGAACGGTACTTGGTGCTATCTAGACGTGGAAGGCGCTATCTCCCTGTTGACTTGAGGGTATCGTAATTTGTGCAACCTAAAATTGCAACATATGGTTATATGAATCACTTATCGGTGATTCTTCGGATTATTCTAATCTTCCTCCCGTAAATCTATTGACGGTTTAGTCCCGCCATGTTGGGTCTAGATGTGCCATCAAGACGAAGGGAGCAGAACGTGCTGTATGATCCCGAACACAAGCGTCATACGTTTGGTAAAAATAACGAGAGCGCCAAAAACAGCGATAAATTTGATGATTGTGATGGCGACGGTATAGGTCAGCCCACCTTCACTTTGATGACGGGGATTTCGACCAGCGATCCGGTAGCTGGGTTCGAATTACCACCTGATAACGGCTTGGCGGTGGATAAGGGTTTTATCGTCTCGGCAGCAAACTCGGTAGTTAAATGGACTGACATCGATGGCTGGTCACGCTATCGAGAAGTCGATGACCTCCTTCTTCGCTCCGCTTGGGAATTACAATTACTTTATTGATGCCCGAGTGCTTTACAACAGCGGTACGGGTCAATTCCTTGTTTCGAGTTCGACGCCTGACGCGTCGGGTAACTACCACTTTCTCGTTGGCATTTCCAGGGATTCCAACCCTAATGACGGGTTTACGTTCCGTGACCTCAATTTCTCCAACAAAACCTCATTGATCGACCAGCCAGATGTCGCGGCTGATGGGTCCACGTTGTTCTTGCTCGGCTCGCTGTACGACACGGCGGGCAACAACACGCAGCACGTGCTGGTCAACAATGGCCTGAGCCTTAACAAAGAGATCGACCTTGATCCAGGTGGGGTCTACAAAGAAGTCGCCAGTCCACACAAAGGCGACTACTTGCTGGCGCAGGATGGGGGTAAGCTAACGCTGAAGCACGTCAGTCGTGCTGGGGTGCTCGATAGCAGCAGCAGTGTCAGTCTTGGAAATATTTCGAGCACGTATGGCGAGATGGCGCTGGCAACCAAAGGCACCACGCAGCCAATCGACGCCGGAGACGCGCGTGTCTACGGCCTTGCGTTGAACAACCACACGATGTGGTCAACGTTTGAGGTGACGCCGACCACGGGGCCGGACGCAGGCACACCCAACGCCCATTGGGTGGAGTTAAACGTGACCGATCCCTCGCATGTCGCGGTGATCGATCAGGGGACGATTTCCGGCTCCAAGCTCGGCGTCGGGATCGGCACCGCGACGTCATCGATTGCAGTCGATGGCGTAGGCGACACGCTGATCAATTTCATCGCCAGTGGTCCGAGTATTACACCTACCGACTATTTCGCGATTAAACTGGCCGGTGCCAATAGCTTCTCAGACCTCATTCCGTACGCGTCCAGCGCCGGGACGTTCTTAGACGCAGGATCCGGGGGCATCGGCGGGACCCTCTCGTCGCGCTTTGGCGACTATTCTAGTGCTGTCGCTGACCCGAACAATCCGCATGCTTTCTATGTTTCCAATGAGGTCGGCACCACACCTGGCTCATGGCAATGGGCAACCACGCTTGCACATGTGATAGTGCCAAGCGAACTCATCTCCTGATCGGGGGCGGTCCTGAGCATGACTGAAAAGGGCTCATCCCTCATGTATCAGTAGCAAATGCCCAGAATCCACATCGAGACCGATCAATCTTACCAAGACTATAAGTCATGTTCCGCTAGAACGAGTCCATGAATTCCCGCTGCTGTAGTTGCCGCCGATGTGACCATTATCATTGAAGCTGACGATGTGACCGCTGCGCTGCCAAGATAAGGCGGCTGCGGATTTTCTGTTTTGGCTGTCACAATACTATAGTTTCAGTTTTGATAACGCGATTCTCATCAAGTACGGTTCCTCCCAGCCGTTTCTGACATGCTCCCGACAATCGGTCGCTTTTCGAACACCCGGCAAATGAATGCGTGGCGTTTTCGACCGTCCGGGTGGGACTTTCAATACCCCGCTTCCGCACCCTCATTGGACGCGGTTTCCGGCATGGCCAGGAACAGGGCGGCGAGTGCTACGCAGGCGGCGGCCCCGAAAGTCAGGAACGTGGCGGAATAGCCGAGGTGGTCGACGATGACGCCGGCTGCCAGGCCGCTGAGGGACGCGCCGATCCCCTGCGCCGTGGCCACGGCACCTTGCGCGAGGTTGAAGCGTCCGGTGCCGCGCATCAGATCGGCGATCACCAGCGGCGTGATCGCGCCGAAAATGCCGGCGCCGATTCCATCGAGCAGTTGCACGCCGATCAGCCACGGCGCGCTGTCGGAGAACGTGTAGAGCACGGCGCGCACCGGCAGGACGGCGAACCCCAGCAGCAGGATCGGTTTGCGTCCGATCCGATCCGCGGTTCGCCCCACGGCGATCGCGACGGGCAGCATGATCATCTGGGCGGCGATGATGCAGGACGACATCATGGCGGTCGCCCAGGCCGGGTACGCGTGCGCGAGTTTCTGGCCAACCAGCGGCAGCAGCGGCGCGTTGGCGAAGTGAAAGAGCATCGTGCAAAGCGCGAACACCACGAACGGCCGGCACGTGAGGAGGACGGAGTAGCCGGACGGCTTCTCGGCATCGCTCGTTTGCGTGTCCTCCGGCGCCTTGCCGTCCGCGAATCCGCGCGCCCGGTTCTCGTCGATGGCCGTTCCCGGTATCGACAGCATCGCGACCGCCGCCAGCGTGGCGAACGCCGGGACGAGCAGAAACACGGCGCGCTGGGAAAACAGATATCCGACCGCGCCCGCGGCCGTGGCGATCATGACATTGCCGGCATGATCGAACGCGGAGTTCCTGCCCATCCGTCGCGCCAGATGCCGGCGGGCATACAAGCCGAGCGTGATTGCGGCGACGGCGGGGCCGAAGACGTCGCCGACGACGGCGATGGCGGTGTTGGCGATCATGACGGGCCAGAAACGGGGTGCGGCGAAGATCACCACCGCGCCGATCCCCAGCACGATCAGCGCCAGAACGACAGCGGCTCGCTTGCGTCGCGTCGCGTCGATCGCAGCGCCCACCGGGGTCTGGGCTATCAGGCCGAGGAGCCCGCTGATGGTGGTGACCCAGCCGACCTCGGTCTGGCTCCAGTGCCGTTGCGTGACCAGAAACACATTCAGGTAGGGCCCCAGCGCGCCCCGCACGTCGGCGAGCAGGAAGTTCACGGCATCGAGCGACCTGGGGCGAAACCCGGCGCGCTGTGCTCGCGGTAAGATGCCGGTCTCGTCCATGCCGGCTAAAACAGCGCGATCATGGCGATGCCGGCGGTCATCAGCGCGCCACCCAGGATGCGCCAGACGGTGAGGCTGTGCTGTGGCATGCCGAACAGCCCGAACTGGTCGATGACGAGCGACATCAGGATGTTGGCGGTGATGGTCAGCCCCGCGAAGGGGCCGGCGCCGACCCTGTCGACGAACAGCAGGCCCATGATGACCGCGAAGGCTCCGACCAGGCCGCCGAGGGGCGCCCACCACGGCATCGCGGCGAGGCCCTTCAGTGAGGGCATCGGGTTCGGCTGGCAGAGCCACAGCACGAGCAGGAATGCCACGACCGGCAGGAACGAGACGGTGCTGGCGAGCCACGGGTTCTCCAGCGCCTGGCGCAGGGCGCCGTTGATCGGTGGCCCCCAGGCCTGAAGTGCGCCGGCGATCAGGATGAGCGGATAGAGCCAGGCGGTGCTGACGTTTTGCATGGTCGAACTCCGGCTTGCGGGTCAGCCGAACGCGAAGGCGCCGGCGATGGCGAGAACGAGGGCCGGCGGCATCACCAACACTCCCAGCTTGAGGAAGGTCCAGGCGCTGACGCTCTGGCCCTCGCGGCGGAGTGCGGTGAGCCAAAGGATGGTGGCGAGCGAGCCGGTGACGGACAGGTTCGGGCCGAGGTCAACGCCGATCAGGACCGCGCTGCGCACGCGCTCCGGCACCTGGGCCAGTTCGACGACGCGGCCGGCGACCAGGCCGGCGGGCAGGTTGTTGACGAGGTTGCAGGCGACCGCGAGCACTGCGCCCGAGACCCAGACGGCCAGTGGTTCGGACTGCCGCACGAGTTGTTGCAGAAGCTCGGCCAGCATATCGGTGAGGCCGGTCTTTCGCAGCGCCTCGACCAGCACGAACAGTCCGGCGACCAGCGGCAGGACTCCCCAGGAGATGTCTCTGACCAGCTGGATCGGGCCGCATTTGGAGCAGGTCAGGACCAGCAGTGCCGTCGCGACGCCGGCGAGGAAGGTCGGCAGGCCGAGTTGAATGTCGAAAGCTGACGAGACCAGCAGGACGACCGCGGTGACGACGATGCCGAACGCGGCGAGCTTGCCGCTGAGCGACAAAGCCGGGACGTCGATCTCGGCCGAAACCGATCTGCCGCAGTTTCTTGCGTTGCGTCCAGCGCAACACGGCGTAGGTGGCGACGATCGACAGCACCGACGGCAGAGCGTAACGCGGCAGCCATTGCAGCAGGGGTGGCATGTGGCTGCCGTAAATGACCAGGTTCGCGGGGTTGGAGATCGGCAGCACGAAGCTCGCGGCGTTGGCGATGAAGGCGCAAATCAGCAGATAGGGCAGGGGTTGTTTCGCGTCGGCCGTCTTGACCACAGCGGCGACGGCGGGCGTGAGCACCACGGCCGTGGCGTCGTTGGACAGGAAGACGGTGACGACCGTGCCGACGGCGAACACGAGGGCGAAGAGCCGCGTGGCTGAGCCCTTCGCAAGCCGGGCGGCGTGCGCGGCCAGCCAGTCGAACAGGCCTTCCTGCCGTGCGAGTTCGGACAGCAGCATCATGCCGGTCAGGAACAGATAGACGTCCGTTCCCTTGGTCACGCCGGACAGTGCTTCTTGCGGAGACAGCAGTCCGAGCGCCAGGAGAAGGGCCGCGCCGGCGATCGCCCAGATAAATTCGGGCCAGAAGAACGGTCGGATGATGACCCCGGCGGTTGCCAGTCCGGCAATTCCCCAGATGCTCCAGGGCGAGGCGAGCAACGTGCTGATCACCACTTAGGCCCGTTGCGATTGGGGGCGGGCTGGGTGTGGAGGACGTTCTTGCGGGGTAACGCGGCGGTGCGGCGGGCGGCGCTGGCATCGCCGGGCGACGACCATGCGGGGCCTGCCGGTTGGACAGGAGCCTTGCCGGCGCGGCCACGGGCATCCCGATCGCGAACCGTTAGGCATTCACTCAATGGTGTCACTGCCTGCCGCTGGCGCCGGTGATGGGCGGATCGCTGATAAGCGGGCAGCACGGGATTTCGGTTCGGTCCAGAATTTCCGTTCCCCTCATGCACGGCACGGATACCCTCGGTACCTCACCACAGCGTCGGCCGCACGCTAATGCGGATACGCGGCTCAAGGTTCCCTGACATGATTGCGATGCCGCGACGGCCGATCGGAAACCCGGCTGAAATGCGGTGGCAGGATCGCTTGCCGTCTGACGACCTGTCGCCTTTTCCGGGTGGAGGGACGCGCCGGGCTGCTACATCAGCTTGCCTTGGAGGAAGCCCAGGGCGGGCAGGGGCCGCCAGGATCGGGGCAGGTCGGCGCGGCGGATGGGTTTGATCGAGTAGATCGGGGTGGGCTGTCTGGAACTGCGCAGGAAGTTGGCATAGGCCGTTACCTGCTGTTCGCGCCAGGCTCGGTCCGCCAGAGCCGCGAGCTGGCTGGTAAAGACCTCCGCGACGCGAGACGTGCGCCCGATCGACGCGACGACCGCCCAAAGCTGGTCGTCGCGATAGTGGTTCAGATTGACCGGCTCAACCATGGACGCAAGGCTGGCTGGACGCGCGGGAGAGATCAAGAGGGATTTGACGGGTTCACCGCGCGACCTTGGCCGCGGCCGTCAGTTGGTTGCCGAGCGCCGCGACTGGCCGTAACGCCGCCGAGAGGCCGGCCGCGCTCGACGGGGGTGCGTGGCAACGCGCGGCGCGCCAGGGCGGGCGGCGTGGGTGCGCCGCCGCCTCATTCGATACGCGTCCTGGGCCGGCGAAAGTCCGGCCGGACAGCCGCCGACCCCGAGGTCAGCTGCCTGATACGGTGCTGTCCGACGGGTGTCCGGAATCCCTTCGACAGCAGACGCTTCGCGAGGCTGGCGACGCATCAGCCGGGAGAGGATGGCGACGAACTGAAACAGGTGCAGCCCGGCGCCGCCGAACAGCAAAGACAACACGAGACTGAATGTGCTCATCGACCGTTCCTCCACGGTGAAGGGTAGAGTCCTCGGATCGGTGGTCCGAGCCATTTTGTATGCGAGGGTCACAAGCCGCAACTATGAAACGTTTCAGGCGGAGGTATGCGTACTGTTGAGCGCGACGGCGGCTTTACGCATGGCTGGCGCGCCGGTCCCCCGGTCGACTGGCAGGGTTCCGCCTTGGAAAGCCTGTCTGGCGGGGCAGGTGATGGCGCCGCACTCGACAGTTGCGGGACGACGGGCGTAGCGTTCCGACAAGATAAACAGGGGAGCGTCGGCCATGAGTGGAGAGAACTGCCTCGCGGGACTGAAGATTCTGGATCTTACGCAATTCGAGGCAGGACCATCGTGCACCGAGGCGCTAGCCTGGATGGGTGCGGACGTGGTGAAGGTGGAGAACCCGAAGGTTGGTGACCCCGGCCGGTCGGTGGCGGGCAAGACGGACAAGGATGCCTTCTATTTCCTGCAATACAACGCCAACAAGCGCTCCATCACCGTCAATCTGAAGGACCCCAAGGGGCTGGAACTGGTCAAGGAGATGGCCAAGACCGCCGACGTCATGATCGAGAACTTCGCGCCGGGGGCGATCGAGCGGCTCGGGCTGGGGTATGACGTGATCAAGGCGATCAATCCGGCGATCATCTACTGCCAGGTGAAGGGCTTCGGCAAAGGCAGTCCGTACGAGAACAATCTGGCGTTCGACATGATCGCTCAGGCGTGCGGCGGGCTGATGTCCATTACGGGTGAGGAAGACGGGCCGCCGTGCAAGCCGGGGGCGACGATCGGGGATACCGGGACGGGGATGCTGATGGCGGCCTCGATCCTGGGGGCGTATGTGAAGCGGCTGCGGACCGGGGAGGGCGATCATCTGCAGATCGCGATGCAGGACGCGATCCTGCACTACATCCGCAATGCGTTTACCTACACGGAGCGGACGGGGAAGGTGGCGCCGCGGGCCGGGTCGAAGACGGTGGGCGGGGGCAATCCGCCGATCGGGGTGTATCCGAGCAAGGGCGGTGGGCCGAATGATTTCGTTTACATCTATACCAGCGCGGCGAATCCGGAGCACTGGAACCGGCTGCTGAAAGTCATGGGGCGGGAGGATCTATTGGGGGATCCCCGGTTCTCGACACCGGCGGCGCGGACGGAGAACCGTGAGGAGGTGGACGCGATCGTCGCGGCCTGGTCGATTCAGCACGACAAGCACACGGCGATGAAACTGGTGGGGGATGCAACCATCCCGGCGGGCGCGGTGCTGGACACGGTGGAGTTGTCGAACGATCCGACGTTCCGGGAGCGGGGCATCCGGCAGACGATGGCGCATCCCGAGGTGGGCGACTACGTCATGAGCGGATGGCCGGTGCGGTTCGGGGGCAAGACCGCTCCGGTGAAGCCGGCACCGTTGCTGGGGCAGCATAGCGAAGAAGTGCTGGCGGAATGGCTGAAGCTGCCGGCGGACGAGATCGATAACCTCAAGAAACAGGCGGTAGTCGGCTGATGGCTTACCAGTATTGCATTGTGCAGGATGAGGGTCCGGTCCGGACGGTGATCCTGAACCGGCCGGAGGTGCTGAACGCGCTGCACGCCGATGCTCATGACGAGTTGTCGGCGGTGTGGGACGAGTTTGCCAGGCGCGATGATCTTTGGGTCGGGATCGTCACGGGGGCGGGCGAGCGGGCTTTCTCGGCCGGGAATGATTTGAAGGTGCAGGCATCGGGAAAGCGGCGGCCGGGGCCTCCGACGGGGTTTGCCGGGTTGTGCAACCGGTTCGACCTGTTCAAGCCGATGATCGCGGCGGTGAACGGCGTGGCGATGGGCGGCGGGTTCGAGATCGCGCTGGCCTGCGACATCATCATCGCGGCGGAGAACGCGTTGTTCGCGCTGCCGGAGCCGAGGGTCGGGTTGATCGCGGGTGCGGGTGGGGTGCACCGGTTGCCTCGGTCGATCCCGATGAAGCAGGCGATGGGGATGATCCTGACCGGGCGGCGGGTGCCGGCGCGGGAGGGCTATCAGCTGGGTTTCGTGACCGAGGTGGTGCCGGAAGGGCAGGCGCTGGCGGCGGCCAAGCGCTGGGCGGGGCTGATCCTGGAGTGCTCGCCCAAGGCGGTGCGGGCGTCCAAGCAGGCGTCGTATCGCGGGCTGGACGAGCCGACGCTGGCGCAGGCGATGGGGACGGTTTACCCGGCGCAGCGGGAGAACGCGGAGAGCCAGGATTATATCGAGGGGCCGAAGGCGTTCGCGGAAAAGCGCAAGCCGAACTGGCAGAACCGCTAATGTCCGATCGCGGCAAGTCGCGTGTCATGCGATGACCGCGATCCGCCGCGTGCATCGGCCAGTTGAGCGAAACTAGCGCGTGATACCGGTTTCGATCGTCACCGGGTTCCTGGGCAGCGGGAAGACGACGCTGATCAGCCGGATCCTGCGTGATCCGGCGTTCGGGCGGACGGCGGTGATCGTCAATGAGTTCGGCGAGATCGGGCTGGATCATGACCTGATCGCCAGCAGTGATGAGACTCTGCTGGAGCTCACCACGGGATGCCTGTGCTGCGCGGTGCAGACCGATCTGGCGCGGACGCTGCTGGACCTGCAGGGCCGGCGGGAGGCCGGGGCGATTGCGTATGATCGGGTCTTAATCGAAACCTCCGGGCTGGCGGAGCCGGCGCCGATCCTGCAGGCGCTGATGACCGATCCGGTGCTGTCGGTGAGTCATGCTGTCAGCGCCGTCGTGACGGTTGTCGATGCGGTGCATGGGGACGCGGCTTTGGAGGCCCATCCCGCCGCTCGGCATCAGGTGGCGGTGGCGGACTGGCTGCTGTTCAGCAAGACGGATGTGGCGGAGGTATCCGATCGGCTGACGGAACGGGTATCGGCGCTGAATGCCGGGGCGGGTGTCCTGGCGGTGGGCGAGGCGGATGGCGATCTGTTTTTCTCGGGTGGCGCGGCGGAGCGGATGGCGGAACGGATTGCCGCGTTGCCGGCTGTGCGGCCTGGGCATAGCGGCGTGATCGATAGTTTTGTTCTGCAACGGGACAGGCCGATGCCCGCGCTGGCGCTGACGTTATTGCTGCAGGCGCTGGCGGAGCATTGCGGGACGCGGCTGCTGCGGATGAAGGGCCTTGTCGCGATCGAGGAGATGCCGGGGCAGCCGGCGGTGATCCACGGCGTGCGGCATGTTGTTTCTCCACCGGTTTGGCTTGATCGATGGCCGGGTGATGACGAGACCACTCGGATCGTGTTCATCACGACTGGCGTGCCACGATACTTTCCGGTTCGGTTGCTGGATGCGATCGAAGAGGAGGTGCGGTCGGAATCCGAGCGGTATCGCGGGGCGCGAGATGATGCGGGTTCGTGAGGGTCCTGGCTTCTGTCAGGGGACGAGACCGTCCAGAACATGGGGGTGGTCAGGCCGCTCTCCGAAACGGGCGACGGGCCCAACGCTCAGCGACAGCATAATCCCAGCTGAGCGTGCCGTTCACGACGGAGGTCCGGACTTTCAGCATCAAATGAGCGCCTCTCGGCGACCAGCGCATCTGCTGCTGAGCATTCATTCGCCGATGCAGCAGCCATTGCACCGTGCTTTCCGTGATCGCCGTCGAAATCGGTTCTTCGCGTCGGCGGGCTGTCGCGTAGTCGATGATGATATTGGATTGTCCGGACACATAAGTCTCGAGATCGCCCAGGAGGCGCATCACCTTGCGCGCGGCGGCAGCAATCGGCGACTTATCGTCGGCTGCAGCGCCCACTGTAACGACGGTTTCGGCAATGAGATTCAGGGCGCGTTTGACCTGGCCATGCCAGAGACGCCATCGGATCCTCTCGATCGTCTCGGTGAGGCGAGCACCAGCCTGGCGATCAGTCGCCGTGGCGTCGGGCCAGCTCGTGGCCGCCTGCGCGACGTGCTGAACCCGCATCGCCAGATGAAACCAGTCCAATACATGATGAGTTGGACCGGGGCTGGCGGCTTCGCCGAGCGATCGCGGGCCATCTGCACCATCGCTCAGGATGGTGACCGGTGTCGCTGGCGTCGCCCCCAATCCATGAAGCACACCGCGCAACTGTCGAGTCTGCGAAGTCGCCTCCGCCGGCACGCTGGCGAATACGACCTGCTTTCCCCTCGTCGTTGCTGACCTGAGCGAGGAGAACCTCGAACGTGCGCCCCTGATACTGACGAGCCGCCCGCACGTGGCCGCCGTCAATGGAGAGTGCAATCGATTTCGTCGCCGCCGCCGACTTGAATCCAGCCGCCGCGACAGCCTCCTGCTCCAGCCTGGCGCCAACACGAAGGGTTCGCTGCCGGGTGGTTCACCCCGAACGGCGTCTACTTCGCCAACCGCACCATGCCTGCCTTCGTCCTGCCGGACCCGGTCGAAGCCTGACCAGCCAAACCATAACCGAGGGGTCAATCTGGCGTGCAATACGCTACTGTATAAAATCGCAGCGCTGCGGGATGCACACCTATAAGCCGTCGCGCTTGGCGTTCGCCAGGGTGCGCTGTGCCAGCGCCCGTGCGTGGGCTAGATTGTCAGCCTCGCTTGGAGGCACCTTCGGCTGGCCGAGGAACGAAATCTCCACTGCATATGACCCGGAAAGCACATGGAGCCCGTCCGCGACGGTGCCGTTTTGGCGTGCACTGGTCCAGGACGCCTTGTCGCCAAGCCCAGCGACAGGGCTGGGCTTGTAACTCCTCGCCACATCATGGTCGTAGTGGACTTGAGCGTCCGGTCCGGGGATGAGGTTAACCAGCAGATCCAGTCCTTCGATAGCGTCCCCTTCAAACATACAGGCAAACCGCCCTGCGAGCGGCCAGGGAACGGCCTTTTCAATATTTCCACCCAGAATGCCCGCTACCTCCTGCTTAGACAGTAACTCACACCCGTCACCGGGCCCAGCCGACCGTGCCGGCGGGGCATGGAGCATGGTAACCAGACACACAACGGCAGCCCGCCCAAGGAAGCGTCGTTTTACCAAGTGCTTTCGGGCATGAATGTGATCCCTAGCCATTTAGACCTCCCACACTGATTCGATCGAACGTCCGGCAGACCTGAGTCCAGCCGGTGGCATTCTGCATGAGGCAGGATCATAGCACCCCCACTTTCTGGACGGTCTCGTTGGATGACGCCGGGACGCCCGGCGATAGTGCCGTGGAGTGAGTGCGGGTGGCACTGCACGATGCAATGAACCTATAACGAAGAAAACCACCGATTGCGCACATTCAAACTGACCCGCTACCGAACGCCGGTATTGATGACACCCCCGCCGGACTGATAGCCGGCACCCCGGCGCCGGTGGTCCACCCTCGACCTCGCGCATCCCCGGGTCACGAAAGGATCCAGCCACCGTGCAGCCGCCGGCAAAGAGACCGCCACCGGCGGCCGAGGTCACCATCGAGCGCATCGGCGCCGACGGCGACGGCGTAGCCCACCTGCCGGATGGCGCCCCCGTCTACGTGCCCTGTACCCTGCCCGACGAAGTGGTCACCGCGGAACCGACGCGATCGCGTGGCGACGGCTGGATGGCCCGGCCCCTCCACATCGCCCGCCCAAGCGAAGCGCGGGTCGACCCGCCCTGCGGCTACTTCGGCCGTTGCGGCGGCTGCGTGCTGCAGCACTGGCGGGAAGCGGACTACGCCGGTTGGAAACGCGGCCTGCTGGCCTTCGCGCTCCGCCGAGCCGGCTACACAGACGCGCCGGACATCCCCCTGATCCGCGGCCTGCCCGGTGAGCGCCGCCGTCTGGACTTCGCCGTCAGGCGTGACCGGCGCGGCATCATCATCGGCCTGCATGCCACCGGATCGGCCGAGGTCGTCGACCTGACCGATTGCCTGGTTCTGCACCCGACCCTGATGGCGCTGATCGAGCCGCTGCGGAGTGTGCTGTCCGGCCTCGGCACGATCCGGAAAGAAGCATCCGTCGTCATCAACCTGGTCAGCAACGGCCCCGACATTCTGCTGCGCGCGGACGCGCCGCTGTCTCTGTCAGACCGCACGGCCCTGATCGAATTCGCCCGCACCCACGGTGGCCCTCGCCTGTCCTGGACACAGGGCAACGGCGTGCCGGAGCCTGTCTGCCTGTTCCGCCCTCCGGCCGCGATCATGTCCGGCGCCGAGGTCCGCCCGCCCCCCGGCGTTTTCCTGCAAGCCACAGCCGAAGGCGAGGCGGCGATCATTGCCGCGGTCCTCGCCGGGTTGCCGGCAAAACTGACACCCCGCACCCGGATCGCCGAACTTTACGCCGGCTGCGGCACCCTGACCTTCGCCCTTGCCCCGCACGTGCGGATCACCGCGTTCGAGGGCGACGCGGCCTCTGTCTCGGCGCTGAGGGACGGCGTGAACCGCGCCAGCCTGGGCGGCCGGATCGAGGTCACGCAACGCGACCTCGCCCGCCAACCCCTGTCGGCAAAAGACCTGTCCGGCTACGCCGCCGTCGTGCTCGACCCACCCCACGCCGGAGCCGCGGCACAGATCGCGCAAGTCGCCGCGTCCAGCGTGCCCACGGTGATCTACGTCAGTTGCAACCCCGCCACGCTGTCGCGCGACGCGAAGATGCTGCGCGACAGCGGCTACACCCTGGCCGCCGCGACCGCCATCGATCAGTTCCTGTGGTCCGCGCGGCTGGAATCGGTGTGTGTCTTCCGGCGGCCCTGAGTTGCCCCACAACCCAGCCCTCCCTACAACACCGCGATGGCCCGCCGCCCTACCGCCCCGATCCCGCCGCACCCGGATGTCGTGATCGAGTCCGATACCCGCGGCTGGGCGGGCCTGTTCCCCCTCGACATCGTCAGGTTCCGCCACCGCCGCTTCGATGGTGCAATGTCCGCCACCCGCACATGGGAACTGTGGCGGCGCGGCCGAGCGGCGGCCCTGATCCTGTACGATCCCTGGACCGACAGCGTGGTGATGATCGAGCAGTTCCGCCTGCCGGCCCTGGCCGCCGGTCTCGATCCGGTGCTGGTCGAACTGCCCGCCGGGCTGTGCGACGGCGATGACACGCCGGAAGCAACGATCCTGCGGGAGGTCGAGGAAGAAATGCGGATGCAGGCCGACCGCCTGGAACGGATCGGCCGCTTCCTGCTGACCCCGGGCGGCGCGGACGAGAATTGCGACCTGTTTGCCGGCCGCGTGCGTGCCCCGCCCGCCGGCCCCGGCGGGATCGCCTGGTATGCCGGCGAGGCGGCGGAGAACGAAGATATCCGCGTCCGCGTCTGGTCCGCCGACGTCGCGATCGAGGCCGCTTTCGCCGGACAATTCACCAACGTGGTGACCGCCCTCGGCCTGTTCTGGCTGGCCGCGAAGCGGGATTGGCTGCGCCAGCTTTGGATGGACCCATGACAGAACGCGTATTTCTTGAAGACCCCGCCCGCCAGACCATTCCGGCGACAGTCGTCTCCTCCGGTTCGGACGGCATCGTCCTGGACCGCACCATCTTCTATGCCCGTGGCGGCGGACAGCCGGGCGACACCGGCACGCTGCGCTGGGACGGCGGGGAGGTCCGCGTCACCGACACCGTCAAGGGCGAGGGTGAAACGATCCTGCATCAGGTGGGGCCCGGGGCCTTGCTCCCGCCGGCCGGAGCACAGGTCCAGGCCGAGGTCGATTGGGACCGTCGCCACGCGCACATGCGGATGCACACGGCGCTGCACCTGCTGTGCAGCCTGATCAAGGGCGCAGCGGTCACCGGCGGCTCCGTCGGGGCAGAGAAATCGCGTCTGGATTTCGACCTGCCGGTGCCCCCCGGAAAAGACGATATCGAGGCCGGACTGAACGCCCTGATCGGCGCCGATCATCCGGTGCGGATCGAATGGGTGGATGAATCCGTCCTCGACAGCGATCCCGGCCTTGTCCGCACCATGTCCGTGCAGCCGCCGCGCGGCATGGGACGCCTGCGTCTGATGCGGATCGGCGGTGCGGACTCGCCGGTCGACCTGCAACCCTGCGGTGGAACGCACGTCTCCCGCACCGGCGAGATAGGGCCGCTGCGCGTCCTGAAGATCGAGAACAAGGGCAAGCAGAACCGCCGGATCACGATCGCGTTAGCCTGACCCGAGCCGTCAGGCAGCAGGTTGCGCAACCTGTCCGCATCCTGAACATTTGGACATGGCCGTGCGAAGTCCGGACGGTCGCCCCATCTGCTTGGATTGTCCGGTTCGGCAAAGGAGCAAATTTCATGTCCATCCCCGATATCCTGCGCGACAAGCCAAGTCGCGTCGTGAAGGTCACCAGCAAGGATACTGTCCTGACCGCGGTCACTCGAATGGCGGAGCACAGGATCGGTGCCGTGATCGTCGAGGATCAGTGGATGAAGCTCGCGGGGATCTTTTCCGAACGCGACTTTGTCAACGCCACCGCCAAGCATGGCGCCGAGGCCCTGACCTTCCCCGTCGAAAAGCTGATGACGACATCACTGATCACCTGCCGGCCGGATGATCGCGTCGAGACCGTGATGGCCACGATGACGATGGCGAAGATCCGGCATCTGCCAGTGCTCGACAAGGGCGCTCTGGTCGGCATCGTCAGTATCGGCGACTTGGTGAAGCACCGGTTGGACGAGAAGGCGCTGGAGGCCAACGTGCTGCTGGATATAGCGCGTTTGCACGCCTGATCGCAGCCGCGCGGCACAGGTCCGTTTCGTTCAGCGGAACGGACAACGCGGGATGGCGGTCCGGCAGACCGGCCGTTCCGCCTACGTATCTTGTATGCTCCGCAGCCTGGGTTCGAGTATTTCGCCCGGTCCGGGCTCGCCACTTGGGACTGCCCGGTGGTGAATTTGGTTCGTCCGTGTCTGCGGTGCGCCCACCTGGGCCTTCAGACAAGGGGCACCCCCCCAGAGCAGTCATTCACCGGCGCTGCGGCGACCGGCCGGGTCGGGTGGACTTGCGGTCTGTCTGCCTGCTGGCCGAGAGGCTCGTTAGGCACTGGACCACTCTCCCCGGGGGAACGCGGGCGCGACCGCGTCCAGCGTTTTGCACCGGACTTCTGCAGCAGCTAAATGATTGATTAGGCTTGCTTGGTTCGGCCGTGAAAAACTCGAGACATGCACTTGCTCCCCTTGGGAAAACATAGTCCTGCAATTCCGCTTCGGGAAGTAAATAATCAGGATGATTCTCCTGTGGATTGGGATTTCTTGTTGGATCTACCTCGATCGGCGCCCGTTTCAACTCGTTTGGTCACAACAGTCTCGGCAACACAGGTGCAGCTCAATTTCGACCGGCCAGCTTTTTCAGCGCTGCTTCATTCGACGGTCCGGTGCTGACCGATTTCACCAAGTATTTTGGCTCGGTGGCCGTGAATCCCGCGACGAACGAGCCGGGGTTCCCGATCTCTAACGTCTCGGTGGTCGGCAACCAACTTCAGATCAGCTTGCTATCGCTGTCGGTCGACCCGTCCTATACCATTGCTCTGGACGTCAGCGCCGAATCTTTGTCGGAGGCGGTCAGTAGCGTAAGACGTTACTTGATCGCGGCCCGAATGACGGCGACAGTCTCCTGCGGCATGTCCCACATCGGAAAATGGCCGCTGGACTCGAACCAATGCAGATTGGCGGAGGGAAACGCGACCGTTGCCCGCACTGCCTGCCTTGGAAGACATAGCCGATCATGCCGGCCCCATCCGATCACGATCCGACCAGTGGAATCGGCGGCAGGACCGGTCTGTTCGGGACCAGTCGCAAGGTCACGGACCAGTGCGTCGAATGTCGACGTGGTGCTCAGACTTGCCAATTCCGTTGCAACGACCTTTGGATCGAGCGCCCAAGGACGTGCTGACAGCTGCGCCAGCAGCGCAGTGCGCGACACCACATTCTTGCTCAGCATCGGCAGGCCAGTCCGAATTGTCCTGAGCAATCGCCCCGAGGCTCCTATGGTGGTCTTGAAGAAGGTTCGCTCCCAACCGCGCCAGAAGCCACCCGGATCAAGCGCTACGACATTGCCGACGTTGCCCCGTCGAGCCAGTTCGAGCACGATCCGAGCGCCCATCGAACTGCCGACAACGTCAATTCCTGCCACTCCGCTGTTCGCAATATAGCGCTCGACGCTACCGACAAGACCGTCAAAGGTTCCGCTGTCAGACTCCGCCGGGGTGGCGCCATGCCCAGGAAGGTCGATCGCGATCACCGTTCGATCGGCGCTAAGTGCGTTCCAGATGGTGCTCCACGATTGCCAGCTCCCACCAAGACCGTGGATGAGTAGCAGCTTGCGGCCGGTGCCGTGTCGGACTTCGTTCATCTGGTTGGTTCCCTAGTTACGTCGAGACACTGAACAATCATGATCCGCCTTCCTGTCCATCGAGCAAACGTATGCTGCCTGCCGCCGGTTCAGCAGACGTCCTGACAGCCGACCTTCCGGCACCGGCTCGGCCGGACCGTTGATGCGCGTGTACGGCGGTCCGGTTCCACGGACGGCCCACATCAACGTGAACGTCTTCTGCATGGCGCACAGCGGTCAGCACTACCGTGTGCTGAACGTCCGGTTGCTGGATTGCTTGACGCGTCGGCCGCTGATCGACTTGGGTCGAGAGCAGCCAGTCACAGATAGCCGAACGAGCGGCGGGTTTCCGGCCTTGCCCGCACCAGAGCGCATGGTCCGCCAACGGCCAGCAGGTGCCATGCAATGCCATGTGCGCGGGACGGGACAGCAGCGACCGACCTCGGCACGCGGATCATTCGGTAAGCTTGAACGGATTTAAGGCCGCCCACCAACGCATCAAAATCTCTGTGCGGATGGACTGATCGACCACGCCGACCCGCCACCCACCTTCTAAACCCGGGTCATCCGGTTCCAGGCATCCAGCGCAGCGATCTTGTAAGCCTCCGCCAGCGTTGGGTAGTTGAACGTATTCTCGATGAAGTAATCCAAAGTCCCGTGCAAGTTCAGCACCGCCTGACCGATGTGAATAAGCTCCGTCGCACCCTCACCCACGATATGAACACCCAGCAGACGACGGGTCTTGATGGAGAAAATCATCTTCATCATGCCGTTGTTCAGACCCATGATGTGCCCGCGCGAGGTCTCGCGGAACCGCGCAATGCCGCATTCATAGGGGATGCCGCGCTTGCGAACTTCTTCCTCGCTCATGCCGACAGTGGAAATTTCCGGAACCGCATAGATACCGTAGGGGAAATAATCC
Organism: uncultured Pseudomonadota bacterium; assembly: GCA_963819005.1. Taxonomy (GTDB): domain Bacteria; phylum Pseudomonadota; class Alphaproteobacteria; order Acetobacterales; family Acetobacteraceae; genus Rhodopila. The sequence goes on along the minus strand of CAWFUL010000011.1, from coordinate 682,832 downwards.
GGCGCCGGCGGCATCGCGATATTGAACGCATGACACGCCGCAATACGCCCCTGCTCCATCGACGTCGACGCCAGGCTGGGAAACCCGATCGCATCGCCCGCCGCGTAGATGTGCGGCTGCTCCGTCTGGAACGTGGCCGGATCGACCTTCAGCCGTCCCCGCGCATCCGGCGTCAGGCCGCACGACTCCAGGTTCAGCGTATCCGTCGCCCCGACCCGCCCGGCCGCGTAAAGCAGCATCTCCGACCGGATGCGCCGGCCGTTGTCCAGAACCGTAACCGGCCAGCCACCCTCGAACTCGATCGCCGAGACCTTCGAGCCGAACCGCAGCGCCATCCCGCGGTCGCGCAACTGATGCGTAAAATCATCGATCAGTTCGCAATCGATAAATTCCAGCACGCTCGGCCGAGACTCCACCAGCGCAACATTCACATCCAGCGCGCTGAAGATCGTCGCATACTCGACACCGATCACCCCGCCGCCAACGACGGTCAGGCTGCGCGGCAGCTTCGGCACTTCCAGGATTTCATCGCTGTCCAGCACGCTAGAGCCGTTGAACGGCACGTCGGCGGGACGATAGGGCCGCGTCCCCACGGCGATCATGATTTTCGCGCCATCGACCACGCGGATGTCGCCGTTGTTCAGCGTCACCTCTACCGTCTCGCGTCCGACGAAGCGGCCGGTCCCGAACATCGTGTGCACACCATTGCGCGCGAACTGATGCTCCAGCACATCGACTTCATGATCCAGGGTCATGTGCAGCCTGGCCATCAGGTCCTTGGCCTCGATGTCTTTCTTGACCCGGTAGGCCTTGCCGTAGAAGCCGCGTTCCCGCCAGCCGGTCAGGTTCAGCACCGTTTCGCGCAGCGTCTTCGACGGAATAGTGCCGGTGTGGACCGATACGCCGCCGACCCTTCGACCCTTTTCGACCACCAGAACCGAGTGACCCAGTTTCGCGGCCTGAATTGCCGCCCTGCGCCCCGCGGGGCCGCTGCCTATGACAATAAAATCATAACGAGACATTATCGGATGGTTTACCCGGCCTGTTCCAGGGAAGCCTAGTCCCTTCCGAACCGCATGGGGAGAGGAAAATAGCCCGATGATTGACGCCGGAGCGATCCGGGGCCACGGTTTCCGCGAACTTCGGTCAACGGGGAACAGGGGGAACGGGCCATGCCATTACCAGCCGATACCGATGCCACCACGCCAAAATATCTGCGCGACAAATACGCCATCGTCGGCGTCGGCGAGACCACCTATACCCGCGGTTCGGGCAAGACGACCCGCGCCCTGGGCACCTGGGCGCTGCGCAATGCCGCGGCCGACGCCGGCATCAAGACCTCCGACATCGACGGCATGCTGTCCTATTCCGGCAACGACAGCACCTCGGCCACGTTCATGGCCGGCGACATCGGCGCGCGGCTGAACTTCTACATGGACTGCATCGGCGGCGGATCGTCCACCGAGGCGCTGATCGGCATCGCCATCGGCGTCATGGAAGCCGGACTGTGCAAGTGCGTGGCGATCTTCCGCGCGATGAACGGCTTCTCGCAGGTCCGCATCGGCGGCACCGGCGCGCGCTCCGCCACGCCGGTCGGCGGCGACATGCTGCACAACCGCGCCTATGGCTGGCAAAGCGCCGGACAGATGTTTCGCGCCGACTTTCATGCGCCACATGTACGACTACGGCACCAAGCCGGAGCAGGTGGCGATGGTGAAGGTCGTCCATTCGGAGCACGCCTCCAACAACCCGAAGGCGTACTACAAGAAGCGCTACACCGTGGATGACGTTCTGAGCAGCCGGATCATCTGCAAGCCGCTGCATCTGCTGGACTGCTGCGTGGAGACCGACAACGCCACCGCCATCATCGTCACCTCGGCCGAACGGGCGAAGGACATGAAGCACCGCTCGCCGCTGATCCGCGGCATTGTCGGGCGCTGCAGCAAGCCGCGCATGGACATGCACTACCAGCACGGCCCGATCTCCCGCGTTGCCGGCTACTACGCCAAGGACATCCTGTGGCCGAACAGCGGCGTGGGACCGGAGGACGTCGACGCCGTCGGCGCCTATGACGCCTTCACCTTCACCTCGATGCTGCAGCTTGAGGACTACGGCTTCTGCAAGAAGGGCGAGGGTGGCGAGTACGTCTCCTCCGGCATCACCCGCCTGGGCGGCCGCCGGCCGCAGAACACCTCCGGCGGCCACCTGTGCGAGGGTTACACCCACGGCATGAACATGGTGATCGAGAATGTGCGCCAGCTGCGCCACGACGCCGACGATTCCTGCCCGATCGGACCGGACGGCAAGCGCCAGCACACCTACGACTACAGGGAAGGCGGCTGCCGCCAGGTGAAGAACGTGGAAGTCACCGCCAATCTGGGCTGGGCCAATCCGATGACCGGTTCGGCCATGGTCATGCGGCGCGGTTTCTGAGGGAGGCAGGGAAAATGACCGTTCAAGGCAACTACATGGGCATGGCGCTGACCATCGAGGATCTGGACCACGAGAACCTCGATTACTTCCGCCACTGCGCCGCGCATGATTTCCACTTGCAGAAGTGCGACGACTGCAAGCTGCTGCGCTATCCGCCGACCACCGCCTGCCCCTGGTGCGCCAGCCCGAAAGCCACCTGGACCGCGGTCGAGGGCAAGGGCGCCGTTCACTCCTACTCGGAAGTCCACCACGCCATCCAGCCCGCGTTCAAAGGCAAGACGCCGTACATGATCCTGATGGTCGATCTCGACACCCAGAAGGGCCAGCCGACGCCGGACGAGGCGCTGCGGGTCGTCGCCAACCTCGCCACCCCGGACGGCATCCTTGCCCCGCCCGATCAGGTGCGATCCGTCGGTGTCGGCACCCGCGTCCGGATGGTCTACGCCGACGTGTCAGACGGCCTGGCGATTCCGCAATGGACCATCGACGAAACCGCCCAGCAGCCGGCAAAGCCCTGGCGCTACCCCCAGGAGTAGACCTGGTCCATGATCTTCGGGCCGGTCAGCGCGGTTGAAATGCACGCCGCGCGGATTATCACCGGCGCCGCCATGGCCGGCGTTCTCGGCGCCCGCATTTTCGGGCGCCGGGCAGGCCAGGCCCGCCTGGTTTTTGGCGGGCTGTATATCTCCGCGGTCCTGGGTCTGCTGGTCTACCACCTGATCGCCTAGGGGCTTCCTTGACTACGCCCGGCGGCAATGACACCGGGGGGCAAGTGATTGACCCCCGTTCATCATTATGGCGTATTGGTATGACATCGGTACTCAGCTATGACGGGACCAGAGCATGGGACGTCCGACCAAACCCCGCTCCCGGCGTCCGAAAAAGGAACGAACGATGTCAGTCGAATATCTTCTCGTGTCCTACAAGGAAGACCGTGATGTGCTGGCCGACGGGACGCGCATCGGGGTGACGAACTACACCATCCTGCTGCCGGCCGACGAATACATCATCACGCTCAGCGGGACGGGCTGCTCTCCGGCGACCCAGGATGTCGTCATTGCAGGCACATCCATCATGCAGCCCAAGGTCGTTATCTTTACCTGATCGGACAGAACCCGTGCGCAACCGGCTGTTGACTTTGCTTGTCACCCTGGTGTGGCTGGCCGCCTGCACGACGACACCGGACTATCCCAACAAGCCGCTCGCGCCCGGCGCATCGAACACCCCCACACCTTCCCTGCTCAGCCCGAACCCGAATGATCCGATCATCCTGATCGCCTTTTCCGGCGGCGGCTCCCGCGCGGCGGCCGTCGGGCTGGGCGTGCTCGATGAACTCGCGGCGACGGCTTACGCGTCAGGCGGCCGGCAGGTCCGGATGATCGATAGGATCAAGATCGTTTCCTCCGTCTCGGGCGGCAGCGTGGTCGCCGCCTGGTTCGCCCTGGCCGGCCCCAGCCATATGAACGACCTGACCACGAAGTTCCTGTCGCAGGACAACATGGCCACCCTGATCGGGGAGGCCGCCGACCCCGTCACCTGGGGCCGCCTCGCCTTCAGCCGTTTCACCCGCGCCAAGGCGCTGCAGGACCTGCTCGATCAGGAGCTTTTCGATCACGCGCGCTTCGCCGACCTGCCGCCCGGCGCGCCACTCCTGCTGATGAACGCCACCGACATGGAATCGGAGGAAGTCTTCGCCTTCACCCCGGATCGCTTCAACGACATCTGCTCCGACCTTGGCCAGTTGCCGCTGTCGGTCGGCGTCACGGCCTCCGCGGCATTTCCGGTCGCCCTCTCGCCCATGAGCCTGAAGAACTACAGCTACGAGGGCTGCACGCCACCACCCGCAACCTGGGTGACCCCCGAACTGGCAAAGCTGGGGCCACGCTACATCGCGCTGGAAACCTATAAGCGCGCCCGCTATGCCAACGCCTTGCGAAACGGCCCCGGTGCCTATCGAAACGAACATTACCTGCATCTGCTCGATGGCGGCCTCGCCGACAACCAGGGCGTCCATTCCCTGGCCGATGCGTTGATTTCGCCACACGGCGGGACGGATCTGCTGGATGGCATCAACACCGGCAGGGCTCGGCGCATCGTCGTGATCTCGGTCAACGCCAAGTCGGATGCCGACGCCGGCGTCGGCGACAACCCGGCGGTGCCGGGCCTGCTGAAGGTGATCAACACCGTTGTCGGCGCGCCGATCGATTCCACCACCGCCTTGGCCAACGCCACGCTTGAAGACCTCGTCGCGTCGCTGAAATCAGCGGGCGAGGCCGCCCCCAACACGTCACCCGGCAAGCCCAAATTCGGCGGCATGCGGGTCTACGGCATTCCGATCGACTTCGACCAGTTCCTGGACAACCAGCGGGACCTGCAGTCCCAGGTCAAGGCCATCGGCACAAGCTGGAACCTGTCGCCCGAACAGCTTCAGAATTCGCTGGAGGCCGGCCGCATCCTGCTGCGCCAGCATCCCTGCTACCAGCACCTGCTGCTGGACATGAACGTGCCTCTGGACCCTGCCACCCGGACCCGCGCCACGACCTACTGCCCTTTCAACGGGGAACAACCAAGCTGACCGCGCTCTGGCTGGCGACGCCGCTCAGCGCCTCCGCTCCTCACCGCCGACCAGCAGCACGGCCCGCTTATTGTCCTGGCGGGACGTCTGCTATAACGTGCTCTCAAACGGCATGCATCGGTAGCCACAAGACGTGGTCCGAGTCAGAGACCGCGTCACCAGGAGGTTAACCGACCATGAAACGAATCGGCATCACCCGCCGGAACGCCTTGAAGATCGCCACCGCGGCAACCGCGCTGCCGCTGGTTCACATCCGTACCGGACGCGCCGCGGGCAAGCTGTCGGTGGGCTTCTGGGACCACTGGGTCCCGGCTGGCAACGATGTGATGAAGAAGCAATGCGCCGCCTGGGGCGCCAAGAACCAGGTGGAGGTGCAACCCGACTTCATCACCTCCAACGGCTCCAAGAACATCCTGACGATGGCCGCCGAGGCCCAGGCCAAGACCGGCCACGACATCGAGCAGTTCCCCGAATGGGAAGTGCAGAACCACGCCGACCAGCTCGAACCGATCGACGACGTGATGAAACACCTCATCAGCCAGTACGGCCCGGTCGCGGACATCAGCAAGTACCTTTTCAGCAAAGGCGGTCACTGGCTCGCGGTGCCGTTCAGCTCCGGCAACCAGAACAAAGGTCCATGCGGCCGGATTTCCGTGCTCAAGCAGGCCGCCGGCCTGGACGTCGTCAAGATGTACCCAGGGAACGGCCCGGCCACGGCCGAGGCCGAGAACTGGACCTACGACGCCATGCTGAAGGCCGCCGAGGCCTGCAAGAAGGTCAACATGACCTTCGGCATCGGTCTCGGCACGACGGCGGACTCCGTCGACACCGCCGGCTCGATGTTCGCCGCCTTCGGCGCCCATGTCATCACTTCGGAGGGCGCGGTCGACGTCCGCTCCGACGCGGTGCGCCAGGTCCTGGAATATGCCCAGCAACTGGTGAAGTTCCTGCCGGATGACGCCGTCAGCTACGATGACGCTTCCAACAACCGAGCCCTGATCTCCGGCAAAAGCGCGTTGATCTGGAACCCTCCTTCGGCCTGGGCCGTCGCCAAGCGCGACGCGCCACAGGTGGCGGCCGATTGCTGGACCTTCCCCGCGCCGAAGGGACCGAAGGGCCGGTTCATGCCGCTTGGCGCTTTCTCTCTGGGAGTCTGGGACTTCAGCCCCAACAAGAGCGCCGCCAAGGAGCTGATCACCTTCCTTTCACAGCGCGAGAACGTCGAGGCCCGCTGCAACGCCACCTACGGCTATGATCTGCCGCCGTTCGTCAGCATGACCAACTTCAAGATCTGGGAGGAGGTCGAACCGCCGAAGGGCACCGTCTACCAGTATCCGATCCGTCCGGAACAGCATCAGCAGAACTGGGTCGCCGTCGCCCCCGCCCCGCCGGAGATCGCGGTGCAGGTGTACAACCGCGGCACCCTGCCGACGATGCTGGCGAAGCTGCAGTCAGGCCAGTCCATCAAGGATGTCCAGGACTGGGCCGAGGATGAGTTGACTGGCTTCACGCGTTAGGGCGTAAGCGCCTGAAGGTCAGGCCAGAGGGCGGGAATCACGCGATCAGCTCATGAGAGCGTGACCGCCCGAGGCCGGTGGGTGAGGGGGCTTGTTCGCCTGAGGCGGGTAGGTGAGGGGGCAGATTCAGCGCCTGTCCGACGACTTCGCCTGGGGCCCGTTGTGGTTACCGTCCCGTTGACTGCCCGGTCGGCCATTAACCGCGGCCTTCTTGCCCGCGGCTATGCCCGCGGCAACCTGTCGTCCGAACGGTGTCAAGATGTCGCCCGATGCCAGCTCATCCGGCCCGCCATGGCCGCCAAGGGTCCAGGCCGCATAGCCATACCCACTGTTCAGCACCGTGCTGATGACCTGGGTACCGTTCGGGTCGAGCTTTGAGCCGGTTGTGGAGTTACCGAACTCGCCGATGATGACCGGAACAGCGCCGTCCGCACTCCTGATGGTCTGCGCCGCGACGATGCCACTTCCCGAGGCTGCCGAACCCATCAATGCCGCGCTGACTTTTGCCTCATCCGTGCTCCAGCCTGGCACACCCCAGCCGTAAAAATGGACATCCCATACGATATTGGTCATGTCGGCATAGGCAGAAGCGGTCATTCCAAAGCCGGCCCCGACGGAGCCAGGGTTTCCCCCGCCATACAGCTCCATCAAGATGATGGCGTCGCTTCCCGTGTCACGGATCGCACGATAGGTCGCGACCTGCTGCGTCGTAATCGCCGCTTCCGATGGCCCATAGGCGCCGGAATTTGGTTCGTTCATCGTTCCGAACCAGACATAGGGGTTGTTTTTGAAGGCCGAGGCCAGGGAGGCATACCACGCTGAACTCGGCCGCCAGCCGGGCGCCGGTATAGGTCCCGGGCGATGGATAGGGATGATTTTCGATCGCAACGACGATACCCTTGGCCGAGGTCTCCGAGATGAACGCCTGATAGTCGGAGATTGTGTACGGCGCGGTATCCCGGGTCGCCAGCCGGAAGAAATTTATGCCGGGGAACATGGCGGTCAGGTACCGCACCCCCCTGGCCATGTCCTGGGGGCCGATGTTGATGCCACGCGGAACGAATGGCGTATGGTCCGGCGCATAGATCTGGCCATCAGCGATGCTGAAATCCGCCGCCCGGTTTCCTCTCCAGGTGTGATGTGCCGACGGTCAGGGGCGTCCACGCAACGGCTGGTGATGCGGCGGTCCGCGAAACGGGAAGTTGCCCGGGTTGAACGGAACCCTGTGCAAGGAGCGCGGGCATCGGGGCCGAGACCACGATGAGCATCACTCTACTTGCTGACGGGATCAGCCATCGCCGCACGGTTCTAAACCACCGCCCGGGCGGCGACGCCGCCGATCCGCCAACAAGACCCTCGTCCGCCCCCGTTCGACGCGGCTGACCCGTAGGTTTCAAGCCAGACACATCACGTCAGCTGGAAAAGACCGCCGGATGCAGCGTTTCGGTGATCTTGGCCGACTTGGGCGCGATATGGCGCTTCAGTTTCAGGAAGTGCTTTTCAACACCGTGCCAGGATATCGCGGCAAACGCGCCGGTCGCGAGCACCGCCAGCGGGGCGGTTACCGCCAGATTGTGATGCAGGCCAGGAAAGGCCGCCACAAGCGACTGGGTCACCGGGAAGCCGTACAGGTAGATACCGTACGAATAATCGCCGGATTTGATGAGAGAGATTTTCGGGAACGGGAAAAGCCCTATGAAGACCGTGATGTAGGTCAGCAAAAAGGGGTAGATGAACACTGTCCGCGACGACATCATCAAAACATAACAAATGGCGACAGAGGCGAGGAATATCCCCTCGTGAAAAACGATTTTATCCCGCCACAAGAACATCAGGACTCCGGCGACGAAGTAATAGACCAGGGTCGGCCCATCAACCGCCGCCGGAACAACCTCGAACCCGTTGACGATACTGGCATAGAGCAGACCAACTGTCGCCACCGCGAACACGATGGTCAGGATCTTCCTGCTGTAGACAATCCCAGTAACAATCATGATCGACATAACGATGTAGCATTGCAGCTCCCACGGCAACGTCCACAGATTGGCGTTGACCACGTCCGTGGTATTGGTCGTGAACACTCCAGGAAGCGTGAAGTGAATGTCGCCCACGATATTCCGGAAATAGCTCCAGAACTCCGGCGAGGAGTAATATTCCGACAACGGCAATTTCGTGAAGATCGCGCCAAGAATGATCGCCGACAGCGTTACCTCCACGAACAGCGCCGGTAGCAGCCGCAGGACGCGCAGGCCAAGGAACGGGATCAGTCGCCGATTTCGCAAGGCACTCCCCGTGACGAGGAAGCCGCTTAGTGCAAAGAACATCGGTAAGAAAGCCAGCGTAATCGGTCGCGCCAACCCGGTGAGCTGATGCACGGTGGGATCGGTCACCGTCGATGTCGCCTGCACCAGCTTCGCCGCGGTTTGCGGCGAAACATGGAAGATGGAGTTCATGATGGACGCGGTCACGCCACTCGTACCAACAATCCCGGAAGAGTGGCTCAGCAGAATGCAGATGGCTAAACCGAGCCTCAATATGTCGAAGCCTTTCCCGGCGCCGCGGCACTCGTCGAGAATGGACTGAAACGTCTTTCCGCGATACCGCAAATACGTTCGCACCATTGCTTGATCGTTATTTTCGCGAACAAAAGGCGGTGACACGCCTGTGGTCCGCGGGATTGACGCTTCACGATTCGACGGGATTGACGCTTCACGGTTCGATATGAGCGTGGACTCTGTCATGTTCGGTCTCCGGTATGGACGTCCGAAAATACCTGTTGCGGTTCCGGAAGTACGTCCTGTCCTCTCATGGCTCGGTTTGTTGCTTGGAGGACTAAGCCCGCCACGCTGCCCCGCCTGGTTCCGCAACGATCCGCGGACCCAACGAAGCCTCGACGGTCGGGTTGGCTCTGGTCATGGCATGGGCTTGGCAACATCACCCGTACGATGACACACGTAGGCCGCCGACCGCGGCGGATGGCGGCCGATTGGCCTGTGACATTAAATTGGCGCCAGCGCGCCGAAGCGCGGGGAGTTTAAATCGCTGGTTCAGCTCAAGCGCGTAGTTCTTGTAGCCCGGCGTGGCCATCAGGAATGACACCTCGAGAAAGAGTTTGGTGGATTTGCGCCAAAGGAATTCGCGCCGGAAGCAATCCCGGAAGCCGCGAGCATCCGCGGCCAGCAAGCGCGCCGCCGCGATTCGCGTGATACCGCCACGGAACGCGGCAAATACGACGCCCTGTTTTGATGCCGGTCCATACCGTTGGCTCGCAAACTCGCGATCCCCCTCCATGTGGCTTGTGTAGATGCTGGTGTAGATGCGGTCCCCACGTAGAAACCAACCATAGCGGACTGGCGAACTGGTCGGCCAATAACATAGTCGTAAGCCCGTATCGGTCGATATCACAGCAAGACGAGCAGGTACATCGCGGTAAACAGTAGTGAAAGCCGGTGCAACAGCCGGCACGATCTTGTGTTCGGGGCGGAGCCGACAAATCAGCCAAACCATGGCGTTGTGAACGTCAATGTGATCGGGTCGGCAATAAACTCAGACCGGTCAGGTGTATCACCCCGAGACTGCCGGACCCGAGCAGGCACCGTCCGGCGACCCCTCAGGATCGTTGGGCTGAAGGACATGGGCGGGCGGACGGTCACGGATGGGCGGAAGGGCATCTTGGCGGGCGGAAGCCAATGGATTGACCGAAGCGCATGGATGGACGGAAGCGCATGGATGGACGGAAGGTGACGAGCAACGCCACGTCCCGAAGGCGGTCTTGAGGCCCGGCGTCAGGCCTGCGGCTCCTCGCAAAGCCGCCGCCAAGGGTCCGGAAGAAGCGGCGTTGCGTTAAAGGACGGCAAAGGATAGCGTGACCATAAGATTAAATTTGAACTATCATCTGCACGCCCGCACACCGCGGACGCGGGCGAAACTGAGAGGCGGCCAGAGTGGGCTGCCGGTCGGGTGATCGTTGTCGCCCGGGCATCTGATGCGACAGAGCCGGCAATGACCGGCCTATTCGGACGACAGGGTTCAGGGAGGCTAACCAGAGTGGCTGACGGCACCAGCGTACCCATAGGCGTAATCTCACCGGCCAGACCCAGGGCCGGCAAGTCCAGCTTGCACCGGTTCACCCAGCGGAAGTCCACCATCGGCTTCTTCTTGTGCCTGCCGTTGATCCTGCTGGTCGCCTGCTTCGTGATCTACCCGGCGTTCTATGCCATCTACCTCAGCATGCTGAACAAGAAGATGACCGCGTTCGTCGGGCTGGGGAACTTCGAATTCCTGCTGAAGCGTCATACATTTCAACTGGTTATCTTCCAAAGTTGCCTGTTCGCCATCACCTCGGTCGTGTTGAAGGCCTTCCTCGGCTTCGTCATCGCGCACCTGATGCACAACATCCCCGGCACCAACCAGAAGATCTGGCGCGGCCTGCTGCTGGTGCCCTGGGTCATCCCCCTGGCCCTCTCCACGCTGACCTGGTGGTGGATGTTCGATCCGTCCTATTCCGCGTTCAACTGGATCCTCAACCAGTTCGGCTTCGCCAACGTCCCCTGGCTTGGTGTCGGCTGGATCGCGCGGGCCTGCACCATCACCGTCAATGTCTGGTACGGCACGCCGTTCTTCATGATCATGTATCTGGCCGCCCTGAAGTCGGTGCCCGAACAGCTTTACGAAGCCGCCGCGATTGACGGCGCCAGCACTGTCCAGAAACTGTTCTTCGTCACTCTGCCGATGATGCGCAACATCATCTCCATCACCGTGCTGTTCAGCCTGATCACCACCTTCGCCGACTTCGACATCGTCCGCATCCTGACCGCCGGCGGGCCGCAGGACATGACCCATGTCTTCGCCACCTACGCCTTCCAGGTCGGCATCCAGTCCGGCGACATCCCGCTCGGCGCTTCCGTCAGCCTGTTCATGTTCCCAATCCTCGCGGTCGCGGCGTTCTTCGTCCTGCGCGGCGTCACCCAGCGCACCAAGGAGATCGCGGCATGAGTGCTACGACACTCGACGACCACCGCCGCGCAGCCGCGCATACGCACAAGACGTCGCTGCATCGCCAGCGCATGTGGGCGCTCTGGGGCAGCTACGCGGCCCTCAGCGTGTTCGTCGTGATCTTCCTGGTGCCGCCGTTCTACACGCTGATGACCAGCCTGAAGTCATCGGCGGAGATCTCCGCGCAGACCGGCAGCCCGTGGATCGTGCATCATCCGACGCTGGAAAATTTCTGGTATCTAATTACTTACCCGAACTTCCAGACGTTTTACCTGAACTCCGTCATTGTCACGATCCTGACCGTGGCCGTGTCGATGACGATTGCCATCCTGGCCGCTTTCAGCCTCGCCCGCATGGGATTCTGGGGCAGCAGCACCCTGTCCACCGGCGTGTTCCTGACCTACCTGATCCCGCCGTCGCTGCTGTTCATCCCGCTGTTCCAGATCATCGGCGCCATCGGCCTGATCAATAACTTCTGGTGCCTGGTTCTTCTCTACCCCACCCTCGCGGTCCCCTTCTGCACCTGGATCATGATCGGCTACTTCAGTTCGATCCCCAAGGAACTGGATGAGGCCGCGCTGATCGATGGCGCCAGCTACCTGCAGATCCTGTGGAAGATCTTTATCCCGGTCGCGATGCCCGGCATCATCGCGGCGACGATCTTCGCCTTCACGATCTCCTGGGGCGCGTTCCTTTACCCGCTGGCTTATCTTTATACTTCCAAAGAGATGGTGCTGACCGTCGGCATCATCTCCGACCTCATCCGGGGCGACGTGTTCCAGTGGGGCAAGATCATGGCCGCGTGCCTGCTGGCCTCGCTGCCCCCGATCGTCATCTACGCGTTCCTGATGGACTACTACGTCGCCGGTCTGACCGCCGGCGCGACAAAAGGCTGAACGACGCCGCGACCAGAGCGTGATCGCCCGCGGCCGAAGGTCGAAGGGCGTGAATCACACGATCAAACAAAGAGAGGAAACATCAAAACCATGGCTGAAGTCTCCGTCCGGAAAGTCGTCAAGGAGTATGATGGCGGCGTGCAAGCGGTCAAAGGCATCGACCTGGAGATCGCGGACCACGAATTTGTCGTGCTGGTCGGACCCTCCGGCTGCGGCAAATCCACCACCCTGCGCATGATCGCGGGCCTGGAGGAAATCACCGGCGGCGAGATCTGGATCGGCGGGGACGTCGTCAATGACGTGCCCCCGCGGGACCGCGACATCGCCATGGTGTTCCAGAACTACGCGCTGTATCCGCACATGAGCGTCTATGACAACATGGCGTTTGGGCTGAAGCTGCGGAAATTCCCCAAGGACGAGATCAAGCGCCGCGTGGACGACGCCGCCCGCATCCTGGACATCGCGCCGCTGCTGGAACGCAAGCCCCGGGCACTTTCGGGCGGACAGCGGCAGCGCGTGGCGATGGGCCGCGCGATCGTGCGCAATCCCAAGGTCTTCCTGTTCGACGAACCGCTGTCGAACCTGGATGCCAAGCTGCGGGTGCAGATGCGCACCGAAATCAAGAAGGTCCACCAGACGATCCCGACCACCACCGTCTACGTCACCCACGACCAGATCGAGGCGATGACCCTCGCCGACCGCGTCGTGGTGATGAACGGCGGTGTCATCGAGCAGGTCGGCACCCCGAACGAGCTCTACCACCACCCGCGCACCCGCTTCGTCGCCGGCTTCATAGGTTCGCCGGCCATGAACTTCCTGCCGTGCCGGGTGCAGGAGGGCCCCAATGGTGGTGTCGGCATCCGCGTCACCGACCAGATCATCCTGCCCGTTCCCCCCGCGCGTGCCGAACGCTACGGCAAGCACAAGGGCAAGGAGATGGTCCTGGGTATCCGCCCCGAACATCTGTTCGAGTACCATGAGCAGGGCAAATCCGGCTGGAACCGCGTCGACCTACCCGTCGATGTCGTCGAACCGATGGGCATGGAGACCATGGTCCACTTCTTCATCGACAGCGTCCCGGTCTGCGCCCGCGTCGATCCCGCCACCCATGCCGAACCCGGCGAAATGCTGCCGCTAACCGCCGACCTGAACCAGATGCACCTGATGGAGCGTGATTCCGGCCTGGTTGTCTGACATCAAGGCCGCGGATGTAAAACCATGGTGGATCGCAGCCAAGTGAAGCGCTACGCTTGTGCGTAACGTTAAGCGCCCACATGTACTCCTTGGCTTGCGAAGGAAATACCAATGACTGCCAGCACCGCCCCGGCCACAGTCCAGACCGAACCCGGTCGGCGTGCTTTGTGGTTGGTCCTGATCGTCATCGGTGGCGCTGGCTTCAGTCTGTTCTTCGCCTGCGCCACACCCTTCGCCGCACTTGCCACACTCGCGGCCCTGAATATGGACCGCCGGGAGGGCATCATCGCCGTGGTCGTGGCCTGGCTGGCGAACCAGGCGATCGGCTATGGCATGCTTGGCTACCCCTTGACAGGGAACAGCCTCGCCTGGGGTGCGGCAATCGGCCTGGCCGCCTTGCTTGGATACGGCGCGGCGCGGGCTTTCTCCTCGGACCGCCCCGTTCGCCTCGCTGTCAGCCTGCCGTTTGTCGCAGCCTTCGCGGTCTACGAGGTGTCGCTTTATGTCGCCGGCTTCGTCCTGGGCACGGAACCAGCCGCCTTTGCCTTCGCCGTCGTGCGCCACATCGCCGAGATCAACGCCGTCGCGCTTATCGGTCTGTGGACGGTATCGCAACTGGTGATTTCAACCGGTCTGGGCACCAGCCGGACAGTGTCGCACACGCTGGCATCCTCAGCCTCCTGATCTGACAGACTGGCGCTCGCTACAAGGAACTCGTGGCAACCGCGAGGCCTGGAACCCAGTTCCGGACATAGGCCTGGACCGGCCCGGTCAGCAGCATGCCGGCGACATCGTCCGTGCCGACCAGCCTCGCCATGACAATCTCCCGGTTGTCGAGCCGCAGCGGAGGCAACCGGTCAAGGCGCAGCGCGAACAGAAAAACCATGTCATCGCGGCCCTCCCATGATCCGCGGACAACACCCGCCGGCTGCAGCGGCCCGTCCACGACCAGACCGATCTCCTCCATGATCTCTCTTCGAACCGCCGCTTCAGGCGTTTCCCCCGCCCGCACGCTGCCACCGGGGAAGTTCCAGGCCGTCCGGTAGGATGACCGCAGCAGCAGCAGCGATGGACCGACATGGATCGCGACGAGAGCGCCCTGATGCCGCTGCCGCCAAATTCGCCACCAGATGCGGGCCAGCGGAAAGCCCAGCCGGAAGGCCATCTGCCAGGCGGAATCGAGGAGCGAAGGTTCTGCCGGCGCAAGGTCTGCCATATGTTCCCTATTAGTAGCCCATCGGCTCGGCCTGTCACCCTGATCAGCGTTCACCGCGACCCGCGCACCACTACCCTGCGACCACCTGCAGTTGCCCAGCCGGCCCTAGAGCTTCGTCATGGTGCTTGACGCGATCCCTCCGGCTCATGGAATAGTTGCTATCATGGCCATGGCGGCAAAGGACACTCCATGTATCGCGGTCTGACCCGCCTGCTCGCAACGATTTTCTTCTCCGTCCTGTCGCCCGCTCTCGTTTCGGCTCAGAACACGCCGCCGCTGACAACGCCGGCCCCGGCCGACGTCGTGCAGCGCGGCGCATATCTGGCCCGAGCCGGCGATTGCGTCAGTTGCCATAGCACGCCCGAAGGCGGCGCCTACGGCGGCGGCCTGCGCATCGACACCCCATTCGGCTATCTGCTCTCCCCAAACATCACCTTCGACCCCGCCACCGGCATCGGCAACTGGACCCGCGACGACTTCTGGAACGCGCTGCACAACGGGGTCAGCAAAACCGGGCAGTACCTCTTTCCCGTCATGCCCTACACCTTCACCTCGAAGGCAACGCGTCAGGATGTGGACGCCATCTACAGCTACCTCCAGACCGTGCCGAAGCAGGTTTACGCCGTCGACGTGAACCACTTGGCGTTTCCGTTCAGTATCCGCATGACAATGCTTGCCTGGAACGAGCTTTATTTCACCCCCGGCATCTATGTTCCCGACCCCGCCAAACCCGAAGCTTGGAACCGCGGCGCCTACCTCGTCGAGGGTCTGGGTCACTGCGGCGCCTGCCACGACCCGCGGAACCTGATGGGCGCCACGGAGAAAAGCGCCGGGATGACCGGGGCGATGATCGGCGACTGGTTCGCCACCAACATAACCCCGAACCGGCAAACCGGCCTGGGCACATGGTCGATCCCGCAAATCGCCACGTTCCTGCGCAACGGCCAGAACGCCCACATCGTCGCCGAGGGCCCGATGGCGGAGGTCGTGCATAACAGCCTGAAATACCTGACAGACGCCGACGTCACAGCAATCGCCACCTTCCTGAGCGACCAGCCGGCCATGGCATCGCCACTCGGCGGGCCGGACCCCGCCGCCGTCAACCGCACCGCCGCCGCGGTGCTGTATGTCAATCACTGCGCCTCCTGCCACGGCCCGCAGGGCGCTGGCTTCTCCTATCTGGGGCCGCCCCTGCGCGGCAATCCGATGGTGGTCGCCCCCGACCCTGCGGATGTGGTGCGCGCAACGGTCGGCGGCCTGAAAGCCCATTTCGGCCGGATCCCGATGCCGGCGCAGCTGAACGGCGTCACCGCCGGCCAGCTTGCGCAGATCATCAACTACGTCCGCACAAGCTGGGGCAACGCCGCGCCACCGAACGCAACGCCCGCGATGGTCTTTACGATGCAGGGCCAAACGGCGCCGCAGTAACGGTCGACCGGCTCACGGATGGCCCGCGGGCCAAAGGCGGCGGGAACACATCGCGAGACCGGCTTGACATCTCGTCAAGACGCAGCGCCGAAGCGCTGAGAATAGCAGGCGTGCCGGAGTGAAACGCCCCTAATGCCGCCCCATCCCGCCGAACCGCCGCTTGGCCGCCTCGCGGATCGTCTGGAACGTCGCATACAGCATCGGGATCAGGAACACCCCGATCGAGCTTGCAAAGATCATCCCCGCGAAGACCGCCGTGCCCACCGCCCTGCGGCTGAGCATCGCCGCACCGGTCGCCCAGACCAGCGGCACCAGCCCCGCGATGAACGCGATCGAGGTCATCATCACCGCCCGTATCCGCATCCGAGCGCCGGCGGCGGCGGCCTCGAGGATCGGCAGCCCGGCCTCCCGCTGCTCCTTGGCGAACTCGACGATCAGGATGCCGTTCTTCGCCGCCAGCGCGATCAGCACCACCATTCCGATCTGCGCGTACAGATCCAGCGACAACCCGGAAATCTTGAGCCCGACAAACGCCCCCATCACGCCGATCGTGACCGACAGCAGCACCGGGATCGGGATCATCCAGCTTTCGTACAGCGCCACCAGGAAGAGGTAAGCAAACAGCACCGACAGCGCCAGGATGTAGCCGGTCTGGCCGGCTGCCGCCTGCTCCTGATACGCCGTCCCGGTCCATTCGAACGCGTACCCCGGCGGCAGCGTCTTGTCCGAGATCGCCGCCATCGCCAGCAGCGCATCGCCCGACGACACGCCCGGTTTCGGGCCGCCGTTGATGGTGACGGACCGGTAGTTGTTGTACCGGCTGATCACCTGCGGTCCCAGCCGCACCGACAGGTCAGCGACCGCCCGCAGCGGCACCATCTCTCCGGTCTTGTTCCGGACATAGATCTTGCTGATCGCGCTGACGTCGCTGCGGTCCGTAGCCTCGGCCTGGATGTTCACCTGCCAGGTGCGGCCGAACAGGTTGAAGTCGTTCACGTAAAACCCGCCCAGCGTCGCCTGCAGGACGTTGAACAGATCGGCGATCGAAACGCCCAGCGCCTGGGCCTTCTCCCGGTCGATGTTCAGCCAGATCGAGGGATTGGACGCGGTGAACGTAGAAAACACACGCTGCAGCCGTGGGTCCTGGTTCGCCGCCGCCACCAGCCCCTGCATCACGCTGGCCATTTCCTCCGGCGGCCGTCCTTCAAGGTTTTCCAGCTGGTACTCGAACCCGCCGCTGGTCGACAGCCCGATGATCGGCGGCAGGTTGAACGGGAACACGATGGCTGAACGGATCTGCTGCACCGCGCCGAAGATGTGCCCCAGCACCGCCTGCACGCCGTTCGCCGCCCCCACCCGATCCTCGAACGGCTTCAACCGCGTCACGATGAACCCGGCATTCGGCTGGTTGCCGCCATCGAGCAACGAGAACCCGACGATCGACAGCACCGCCTCCACCTGCGGCATCGGACGGATCAGGTTCTCCACCTGCTGCATTACAGCACGCGTCCGCTCGACCGAGGCGCCGTCCGGCAACTGCACGACGGTGAAGATCGCGCCCTGATCCTCCTCCGGCAGGAAGCCCGTCGGGGTGATCCGCCCCAGCAGCACGATCCCCGCACCCGCGGCCGCAATGGCAACGATCGCGAGCACCGAGACCCGCAGCAGCCGCAGCACCAGCCGGGCGTAGCCGTTGCGAACGCCCTCGATGCCCTTCAGCATCCAGGCGATCGGGCCGCGCTTGATCCCGCCATGGCGCAGGAAGACAGCGCACAATGCCGGCGACAGGGTCAGCGCGATGACCGCCGAGATGATCATCGACACGCTGATCGTGACGGCAAACTGCCGGAACAGCGTCCCGGAAAGACCCGGTATGAACGCCACCGGCACGAACACCGACAGCAGCACCAGGCTGATCGCGATGACCGGCCCGGTGATCTGCTGCATCGCCTTGCGTGTCGCTTCCCTCGGCGTCAGCTCGGGCTCTTCCTCCATCACCCGCTCGACATTCTCCACCACGACGATGGCGTCATCGACCACCACGCCGATGCCCAGCACCATTGCCAGCAGCGAAATCGTGTTGGCCGAAATCCCCAGCATCAGCATGACCGCGAACGTGCCGATCAGGCTGACCGGGATCGCCACCATCGGAATGATCGTCGCCCGCACGCTGCCCAGGAAGACGAACACCACCCCGACGACCAGCACGAACGCAATGATAAGCGTCTTCACGACCTCATGGATCGTGGACGAAACGAACGAGCTGCTGTCGTAGAATACCCGAGCCTTCAGGCTGTCGGGAAATCGTTTCGAAAGTTGGTCAAGTGCCGCCTGCACACGCGCCGAGGTCTGCACCGCGTTGGCACCCGGCGCCAGATATACGCCGATCGACACGGCAGGATTGCCGTTCAGCCGGCTTTCGGTGTCGGCATTCGCTGCTCCAAGCTCCACCCGCGCCACGTCCTTGACCCGCAGCACCGACCCATCTGGATTCGCCCGGACAACGATATTGCCGAACTCCTCAGGCGTCGTCAGCCGCCCCTGAGTCTGCACGCTCAACTGGAACTGGGTCGCATCGGCGGTCGGTCTCGCACCGATACGACCTACCGCCGCCTGCACGTTCTGCGACTGGATCACCGCGATGATATCGGCCGGTACCAGGTTCAGCGACACCAGCCGGTCGACATCGAACCAGATCCGCATCGAGTAATCCAGCCGCCCGAACAGCGTCGCATCACCCACCCCCGGCGTGCGCACAAGCCGGTCCAGAACGTTGATGGTGACATAGTTGCTGATGAACAGCGGGTCCTGCTTGCCGCCTTCGCTATAGAACTGCAGAAACTCCAGAATCGCGGCGGACTTTTTGCGCACCGTCAGCCCGTAGCGCTGCACTTCGTTCGGCAGCCGTGCGATCGCCTGCTGCACACGGTTGTTGACGTTGACCGTATCGATGTCCGGGTTCGTCCCCAGCTCGAAGCTGACGGTCAGCGAGTAGCTGCCGTCGTTCGCGCTGTTGGACTTCATGTAGATCATCTTGTCGACGCCGACGATCGCCGCCTCCAGCGGCTGAGCGATCGTCGCTTCCACCACCGCGGCCGAGGCGCCGATGAACTGCGTCGTGACGGTTACCTGCGGCGGCACGATGTCGGGGAACTGTGAGACCGGAATACGCAGCAGCGCCAGAAGGCCGGCCAGGGTCAGCAGGACGGCAACGACAATCGCCAGCCGCGGCCGATCGATAAAAACCCCGGAGATCATGCCCCTACTTGCCCGCCGGGGCTGGGGACGCCGGCGGCGGACTGGCCGGGCCGGGATTGACCTCGATCCCCGGGCGCACCCGCTGGATACCGTCCGCGATCACCATTTCACCTTCCTTCAGCCCGTTGACGATGACGGCCGTCGTCGGCGTGGACTGCCCCAGTTGAATCCGGCGCTGTTCCGCCTTCTTGTCCTCGCCGATCACGTAGACGTAATCGCCCTGCTGGTCCGACAGCACCGCGCGCCGAGGAATCCCCAGCGCCATCACCGGCTGCATGCCCTCTACGATGACCGTCACGAACGCGCCATCGACCAGCGTGCGTTCGACCGTCTGGCCGCTGCCGGACGATCGGATCGGCGGGTTGGGCATCCGTGCGCGCAGCAGGATGGTGTCAGTGGTTGCCGACACGGTCGGCTCCACGTAGTCGATTTTGCCCTCCTGCCCGTACATCGTGCCGTTCGGCAGACGCAACCGCACCACCACCGCGCTCATCCCGCCCTGATCGGCATACTTCTTCTGCAGATCGGCTTGCACGCGGGATGCCACCGGAAACAGCACATACATCGGATCCTGGCTGAAGATCGTCGCCAGCGGGCCCGAACTGGGTGAGACCACGTTGCCGGTGGTAATGTTCGTGCGGGTGATCTTGCCGCTGACCGGGGCGTGGATCTCGGTGTAATCCAGATTGATCTGCGCCTGCCGCAACTGCGCTTCCGCGGACTGCACCTGTGCCGCCAGCGACCTCTGGTTCGCTACCGCATCGTCAACGTTTGACCGCTGCCCAGCCGGTGTATTCAACAGCGACTGTGCCCGTGAAAGTTGAATACTTGCGTTGGCAAGTCGCGCACTGGTGTCCAACACAGCCGCTTGCTGCTGCTGCACGATGGCCTCGAACGGCCCACGCTCCAGCCGGTACAGCAGGTCGCCCTGCTTGACCTCGCTGCCTTCAACAAACAGCCGCTGATCCAGGAACGCCGTCACGCGCGCCGTCAGGGCAACCCGGTCGATCGACTGCACCCGGCCGACGAAGTCCGAGGTCTCGGTAATTGCCGTCTGCTTCGCGCGCACCACCCCCACCGACGGAGGCCCACCGGGCATTTGCGCCCGCCCAACCGAACCGGCACACAGCAGCAAAACCGACGCCAGGATGGTGGCGCGCAGACAAGCAGGCGAACGCATCGTGTAGAGACCCCTCACAGGCGCCCGCCGAGGCGCGTTGCGGATACTTAATGCAATGCAGCGCAACGGCAACCGCCCAGATGACCGGCCTGCAATTCACGGGCCATTCCGTGTCAGGAAATCCGCCCGGCCGACCGTGCCGCTAATGCGGCGCGATTAATCCGGGCGGCGCTGTGTAGATACGGCCGTCCTAGCACACGCTATCGCTAAATCGCGGGTAGGCGGGACGAAGATGATTCCCGCTGCGACGGCCGTCGCGCTGACACCTGATGGACGGCGGGTTCTGGAGGCGCTGGCTGGTTCGCGTAAAGCCGAGGTGCGAAAGCGCGGCCCGGAGCACACGGTCGCAACGAATAACATCGTTGTCCCGTTCCTGTTGCGGCGGCGGAGCGGGCGTCAAGGCCGACCCTGCTTCACGAATGTTTACCGCCTTCCTCAAACCATCGAACGGCATCCTCCACCGAACGAAACACCCGGTCCGGACCGATCGCTGCCAGCAAGCCAGTCCGGGCGGCGCTGCCATACGCACGTTCAGCCGACAGGCGAGCCAGGGCGACCTGGATGCCTTTGCCACGTAGCTGCTGAATCGCCTGCAGGAGCACGTTCGCGCCGGTGTAGTCGATGTCGGTCACACCACTCGCTTCCAGCACCACCAACCGGACGGGCGCGGGCGCATGTTCGATCGCGGCCCTCATCTGGTCGCGAATGAACGCGGCATTGGTGAAATTCAGCGGCGCGGCGGCGGCGAACACCAGGATGCCCGGTTCGTGCTCCCCAGCCTCCCCCTGCGGCGGCCACCACACGGTCGTCCCAGGTGCGCGGGCCAGTTCCTGGCACAGCGGGCGAGCGAGTGCATAGGAACTGTGCAGCAACGAAAGGGTGATGCTGGCCAGCATGCCGGTCTCGATCGGCAACAGGACCACAAGCGCGCCGCTGGCCACGACCAACCAGATCTCCGATCCGCCACTTCGGGCGATATTGACCATCTCCGACAACCGGAAAATCCGCACGGCGACCGCAATCAGGATCCCACCCAGTGCCGCGCGCGGGACGAACGCCAGCAGCCCTCCGCCGCCGAACAGAAGTGCCGCAGCCAGGATCACGGCGACGATCGAAACCGTCTGCGAGGTTCCGCCGGCGGACACCACCACGGCGGTGCGCGGTGGGCTGGCGTTGACCGCGAAGCCGCCGATAAGGCCGGCGATGATGCAACCGGCCCCGATGCCGCCGAAGTCGCGGGCGACGTGGCGCGGGCCCTCCGGGTGGGAAGGGAAGGCGCGCAGCACGGCGGCGGTCTGCATCATGCAGACCAGGGCTACGATCAGCGCCAGGGGGGATATCCGCAGGACGTCATCCAGCCTCGCCACCGGCAGTGCAAGATGCGGCAGGGCTGCCGGAAGCGCGCCCAAGACGTCGACGCCATGCCGGTCCAGGTGCAGAAACGCGGTCGCGCCAGCCACCGCGATCAGCGCCAACAACGCCCCCGGCAGGTGTTTCGCCCAACGCTCGGTCGCCTGCGTGGCGACCAGCACGAACAGGCCGATCGCCAGGGCGTAGGGGTTGGTATCGGGCAGGCGGTGCATGATCTGGCCGGCCTGGGCAGCCATTGTTCCGTGCGTATCGGGAAGCCCGAGTACCGAGGGTATCTGGCCGACCGTAATGTGGATGGCGATTCCGGCCATGAAACCGGTGGTGACCGGGATGGACAGCAGGTCGGCGACCCAACCCGCCCGCAGCAGGGCGGCGCCAACCAGCACGATCCCGACCATGATGGAGAACAATGCCGCGAGCGCCGCATACTCCGGGGACCCGGCGCCGGCGAGCAGGACCAGCGACCCGGCGAAGATCGGCGCGATGGTGGAATCGGCACCGGCCGACAGGAAGCGGTTGGTGCCGAACACGGCGAAGCCGACCCCGCCGGCGGCAAAGGTGAACAATCCGGCCACTGGCGGCAAACCCGCAAGCCGAGACGTGGCAAGCTGTTCAGGAACCGCTATCGCGGCGAGGAGCAGGCCAGCCATGGCGTCCCGCGGCACGGCGCTCAGGATGGTTCGCGCCTGTTTCAGCATCTCGTCGTTCCCGCCCAATCCTTGCTGGCGCGCAGCATACGCGGGATCTGGGGTGATGTGGGGTGCGGTATTGCCGCCAGGGGGCCGGCATCGCCAGCCCGGGGCTCGCGGAAGTTGCGGAACCGGGCAATCGGTGGCTAGCTGACCTGACAGGTTGGCCCGGCACGGCCGCCAACGTCCCAAACAGATCGTAAGAGCAACCGACACATGACGCTGCCAGTTCAGACTGATCCAGCCACCGGCTTGAAGATTTTCGCGACGCGGGCCGCGAAGGCGACCGAGAAGATCGCCGGCAAGGGCTACTCGCCGATCGAGGATGAGGCTTTGACGACGCTGCCGCCGCCGCCGCCCGGCGCGGTGTTCAACGCGGAGGAGCAGGCGAAATACCGGGAATTCAAGGAAGCGCGCCGGGGTGCGGCTGACTACATCGCGATGGAAGGGGAGTTCGCAAAGTATCTGGAGGACGTCTACTCGGCGCCGCCGATCGAACGGGACGCCTTGACCGACGAATGCGAAATCCTGGTGATCGGCGCGGGGTTCGCCGGGCTGCTGCTGTGGTACAAGCTGCGTGACGCCGGGTTCCAGGACGTGCGGTTCTGCGAGAAAGGCGGCGATGTCGGCGGGACCTGGTATTGGAACCGCTATCCGGGCATCGCCTGCGACGTTGAATCCTACAGCTACCTGCCGTTGCTGGAGGAGATGGGATATTTCCCGGCGATGAAGTTCGCCTCGGGGTTCGAGATCCTGGAATACTGCCAGATGATGGCGGAACGATCCGGTTTCTACGACCATTGCCTGTTCCATACGACAGTGGAACGGACGGACTGGGACGAGGCGGCAAGCCGGTGGACCGTCAGCACGGATCGCGGCGACAGGATGCGTGCACGGTATGTGGTGCTGGCCAACGGCATCCTGACGACGCCGAAGCTCGCGCGGATCGCCGGCATGGAGACGTTTGAAGGAAAGGCGTTTCACACCTCACGGTGGGATTATACGGTCGATCTGGAGGGCAAGCGCGTCGGGATCATCGGCACGGGGGCGACCGCGGTGCAGGTGATTCCGGAAATCGCCAAGGTGGTGAAGTCGTTGCATGTGTTCCAGCGGACGCCGTCAACTATCGATGTGCGCGATCAGCGGGCCACCACTCAGGAAGAAATCGAGACGTGGTCCCAGGAGCCCAACTGGGCCCGGGCGCGGCGGGACAGGCTGGCGCGGATTTCGTCCGGCCGCACGGCGCTGAAGGCCAATGACGATTACCTATCGGGCAAGGTCGCGGAGTTCCGCGAGCGCCGGGTTTACGAGCGGGAACTTTCGCAGGAAGAAATGATCGAGAAGCAGCTCAACAGCAACTTCCGGATCATGGAGCAGATCCGGGCCCGCATCGATGCGATCGTGAAGGACCCCAAAACCGCCGCCGCGCTGAAGCCGTATTATCCGTACGGGTGCAAGCGGCCGACGTTCCACGACGAGTACCTGCCGACGTTCAACCTGCCGCATGTCACGCTGGTGGATACGGCGCCGAACGGCGTCAGCGAGATCAATGCGCGAGGCGTGGTCCATGATGGGGTCGAGTATCCGCTGGACGTGCTGATCTATGCGACAGGGTTCCAGTGGATGGCGACCTCGACGTTCAACATGATTACCGGACGGGGTGGGCGGACGTTGCGGGACAAGTGGCAGTCGGGAGGCGTGCGGACGTTCCTGGGGCTGCACAGCGAAGGGTTTCCGAATTTGTTCATCATGTCGGGCCCTCAGGGCGGCGGCGGGCAGTTCAACTTCACCCTGGGGATCGAGGCGCACACCGACTACGTGATCTGGATGCTGAAGACGCTGCGCGACCGCGGGGTGGATGTGGTCGATATCAGGCAAGAGCCGGAGATCGCCTATGCCGCGCATTGCCGGGATATGGATATCGCGACGCGGCCGTTGCGTGACTGCCTGTCGTATTACAACGGCGATGGATCGGCGGCGCCGGGCAGCCTGGCTTATTATGGCGGGCCTCGGAAATGGCACGAATTGCGAACGGCGGCGCAGACGACGCTGGAGCCGTATGTGTTCGATGGCGGGTCGATCGAGGCCGCGGAGAAGCAGGCCGCTCGACAGTAAACCGAGCGGCGGCCAACGGATTGTGTTGGCCGTTGCGCGGTAAGGCTGGACGTGGCGATGCAGAGTGACGTCCGGACGACGACATTCCGAGCGACGCAGGCGAGCCGCATCACGCCGAGTTGACCGCGCCTGACGATGGCGTAGATTTCCCGTCACAACATTCCGTGTATTCACCGGGACAGGTCGACAACAAAAGGTGCGTGTGATGGTCGCTTCAACAGCCGACGGCTTTGTTGCTCCCGCAGCAGCAGAGCGATCAGGATCTTTCGGTTTCTTGCGTTTCCTGCTTATCGAGTTCCCTTACATTCTCATGTTGGTGATGGCACTCGGCGGCATCGCATATCGCGCCTTCATCGGGCATCCGATCATCGGCTATTGGATGTTCCTGATGCCCGTGTTTTGCGTGCTGTGCATCATCGGCGGTCTGCGGCACAAGAAATCGAGGAAAGAAGTCGTCGATCTTTTCTGGATGCAGATCCTGCAATGGTCGGTATTCCTACTTGGAATATATGTCCTGACGCTGGGGCCGGTCAGGGCCATGCTCGACGACGACGCCGCGGCGTTGCTGCAACTCACGATGCTGGCGGTCGCCACTTTTCTCGCGGGCTTGAACACGCGGTCGTGGCGGATTTGCGTGGTCGGGTGCATCCTTCTTGCCGCGGTGCCGGTGATCAGCTGGATCGACATGTCCACGACGCTGATTGTCGTGAGTCTGGTGACACTGGTGGTCGTGGTCGGGTTACTCTGGATGGTGGAGCGCCGCATCGCTCGGCGTCTGGCGGCGCACCCGGCCTGACGAACGTTGGTTGGTGGCCCTTCAGGGTGCTGGCGACCGTTGCGGTCTGCTCTTCGCGCGACCTGAGACGCGACCAAAGGGCAGGGGGCGCCGGCCCGACCCGTGTGGCCGGAGCCCCTTTACGATCACATGAAGTAAACCGGCATTGTCTTCTTGCTGACTGCCTCCGCGGTGGGATGGCCGCGTGGCACGACCACTGAACCGATGCCCAGCATGAATGGCAGCGGTGGCGCGCCGAGCAGCGACAGGTAGGTGTCGGGGAAGTGCTGACTGAGGTTCTCGATGACGAACGCCACGATCTCACAGCTGATTTTGGGCGGTGACGGCACGCCGGTAAGCAGGATTTCCTCGCCGATCGGGGCGTAGCCGTAATCTGTCAGCTTATAGGCAAGCAATGTGATCGCGGCTTCCACGAGCACGCCCCCGCGCGGCGCCGGTTGATAGAAGTCTCGCGTTGCCATCACCCTGTCCCATCCATAAGGCACGGAATCGAGGGTGTTGGTATAACGGCGGACTCGTCCCGCCAGCTTTGAGCCCGGTCCGAACAGATCCGCGAACGGCTGATTGCCTGGCGTCATGCCGGCGAAGCAGTACACTTGCGGAACAAGGCCATTCGCGAGGCTGGTCATCCAGAGCGCGATGACCGGGGCCAGGGTGCCTCCGAGACTGTGCCCCGTGACGTAAACCGTCGCCTTGCCCGGGATGGCCTCGATGGCTGTCTGCAACGACTGGGAGCCATCGGACAGGGCAATCAGGTTCAGGAAGGCATCGGCTGTTCCGGCTGAAACCATCGGCCCCGCCGACAGTCCGAACCGGGATCCAAGCGGCCAGGGCTGCATGGCGCCGAGGGGGTTGTCCTGGTTCCCATCGTCCCAGTAAGCGGGCGAGAACGGGTTGGGATAGGTGCCCCGGATGGCGATGCAATACGCGCCGCTGGACTTGCTGACGGCGATATAGGCGAAGTTCACCGGAACCGCCTGCTGTTCGGCGATCCAATGCAGTTTCCAGTCGCCGGCGGTGAGCGTGTCGGTTTCCAGGTAACCCGCGATGTCGCCAGGCTGCCCGTAGGCGATCCCGGCCAGTGTCATCAACACTGGCGCGAGAGCGTCGATCTGACCATCCATGGTCAGAAGTGGACCTCCGGACCGCCGACAAGTGGCACCGGGTAGGCGCTTTCGGCAATGCTGGTCACGGTGCCGGGCGGGCCGTCAGCGGCGAAGTTGTTGAAGACCTGCCGCGTTGTCGCCAGGACCAGCAGTTTTGTGCCATCCGGCGCGCGGATTTGCAGAAAGCCCCGTGCGTCCACGCCCGGCGTCGGGACCGGCGATCCGGGCGTCAGGAGGTATTGCACGCCGAACAGCCAGGTATCCATCGCCGGAATGGTCAGTTGCTTGAAGCCAACCGGCGCCGTCAGGAACGTATTGACGTTGTAGGATACCGCGTTGGCAAGTCCGGTCTGCGTTATGTAATTTGTAAATAACGAGATTGCGCCCGACGTCTTCACGAAGGCGGGTGTCCCGAAATAATGTATGTCGATCTTCGCCGGGCCATGCCCCAGATTGCTGACCTGAAGAAACGCGCCTTGAGTCACGAACGGAACATTGGGCACGGGCGCCAAGCCTTGAGCCAGCACCTCATACGAAGCGATTGTCTTGGTGATCATCACTCTTCTTCCTCATTTGCCGTTTTGGCGGAAGGAGGATGCCGCACGAGGCCCGCCGCAGGCTGTGAAGTGCTTCACAGGATGTGGAGGGATCATCGGAGAGGTCTGGCTTCGGGTGTAATTACCGGACAGAGATGAAATGCTGATGGGGACCTCTGAGATCGCGCTGATAAAGTGTCGCGTCTATGCCGGTCTGCTCCAGCAGAACTTAATACCCAAGTGACGGGACTTCGGTATATTCGCGTAACTTGATGACCCGATCGGTGAGTGCGGTTTCGATTGACGCGACCTCGAAGGTCACCACCGCGTCATCCTTGCTGCTGGTCCTCCCGGGGAGGCGTCTGCGGTCCGGCGGCGGTCCACAACGGTATCCATACGTTGACCGTCGGCCGGTCGAGGCGACCCATCAACGACGAACCCTCCACGTCCCCCGTAACACAGCGTTCCCGAACGGGGCGGCTTCGTGTAAGCACCCCCCTTATGAGCACCGATCCTGCCGCTGAAATCGCCCGCCGCCGCACTTTCGCCATCATCTCCCACCCCGACGCCGGAAAGACCACGCTGACGGAGCACCTGCTTCGAGCGGGCGGGGCTATCCAGCTTGCGGGGAATGTCAGGGCGAAGGGGGAGCGGCGGCGGACGCGGTCGGACTGGATGGGGATCGAGCGGGATCGTGGGATCTCCGTGGTGACCTCGGTGATGACGTTCGAGTACCGGGACTGTGTGTTCAATCTGCTAGATACGCCGGGGCATGAGGACTTTTCGGAGGATACGTATCGCACGCTGACGGCGGTTGATTCGGCGGTGATGGTGATCGATGCCGCCAAGGGGATCGAGGCGCGGACGCGCAAGCTGTTCGAGATCTGCCGGCTGCGCGACATTCCCATCGTGACGTTCATCAACAAGATGGACCGCGAGGCGCGCGATCCGATCGAGTTGCTGGACGAGATTGCGTCCACGCTGGCGCTGGACACCGCGCCGGTGACGTGGCCGGTCGGGCGGGCGGCGGATTTCGCGGGGACGTATGATCTGCGCAAGCGGGAGATGCATCTGCTGAAGGATCTGGCGCAGTCGGACCCTCGGCTGCAGGCGGTGGGGGATGAGGTTGATTTGATCCGTTCCGCGCTGCCGGAGTTCGATCTGGAGAGCTTCAATGCCGGGCATTTGACGCCGGTGTATTTTGGCAGCGCGATCAAGGACATCGGGGTCAATGACCTGCTGGACGGGCTGGCGGAGTATGGGCCCAGGCCGCGGGCGCAGCCGGCGGACAAGCGGGTGATCGAGGCGACGGAGCCGGGGCTGACCGCGCTGGTGTTCAAGATCCAGGCGAACATGGACCCGAACCATCGCGACCGGATCGCGTTTGCTCGTGTTTGTTCCGGCAGGCTGGTGCGGGGGATGCGGCTGAAGCAGGTGCGGACCGGGAAGTCGATTCCGCTGCATGCGCCGCAGTTCTTCTTCGCGCGGGAGCGGGAGATTGCCGACGAGGCTTTCGCCGGGGATGTGGTCGGGATTCCGAACCATGGGACGCTGCGGATCGGCGATACGCTGACGGAGGGTGAGGACATTCAGTTTACCGGCGTGCCTTACTTTGCACCGGAAATCCTGCGGCGGGTGCGCTTGGACGACATGATGAAGTCGAAGAAGCTGCGTCAGGCGCTGGTGGAACTCGCCGAGGAAGGCGTTGTGCAGTTGTTCCGGCCTCAGGACGGGTCGGCGCCGCTGGTGGGCGTTGTCGGCACCCTGCAGTTGGATGTGCTGCAGTCGCGGTTGGGTGGTGAGTATGGCGTGCCGATCGGGTTTGAGACGTCGCCGTATTCGCTGGCACGATGGGTTTCGAGCGCGGACAAGGCGGCGCTGGCGAAATTTGTGGCCGATAACCGGACAGCCATGGCTGACGATGTGGATGGCGATCCGGTGTTCCTGGCGACCTCGGCGTTCATGATGCGGCGGGCGGAGGAACTGGCGCCGGGGCTGACGTTCCGCGATATCAAGGATGTGCGGGCGGACAAGCTGGCGGCGTGACGCGGCGGGGTTGAGGTCGTGCGGTTTGCGGCGGCATAGTCTGGGGGATTCGTCACGGCCGGGTGGCTGTGGCGATTGTTGTTGATACGGACGGAACAATGGCGAGTTCGCAAGACCTTCGTGATCAGAGATCCGCGCTGGAACAGACGATCGAGGAGCGGCAACGGCTGCTGGGGCCGGATGATCCCGACCTTGCCAATGATCTGCGCGACCTGGGGCGGCTGTCGCACGAACTGGGGGATATGGAGGATGCGCAGGCGCAGCTCCGCCGAGCGCTGGCGCTGCATACGGAGGCGTTGGGCGCGGAGCATCCGGAGACGGCGACGGATATCAATCACATCGGGCTGGTGCTGCACGACCTCGGCGATCTGGATGGGGCGTGCGCGGCGTTCGAGCGGGCTCTGGCGATCGATGAGACGGCGCTGGGCGGGGAGCATGTGAGCGTGGCGCGGGACGCCAATAACCTGGCGGGCGTGCTGAAGGACATGGGTGACGGGTTCTCGGCGCGGGAGGCGCTGGACTGGTCGCTGTCGATTTACTCCCGGGCGTTGGGTCCGGATCATCCGACGACCAAGGCGGTGGCGCGGAACCGGGCGCGGTTGGGGTAGGGGATGGTTGGCCGGCGACGAGACTGGGCGGTGCCGAACCTTACCAAGTTATTGCCGGGTCTGGTCCTTTGATCTGTCGCGGTCCGGTTCAGTGACGGCCGAGGGGACGGTTCGGCCGCAGCGGCCGTATTTGCCGTCCGCCGTCCGGGGGTCATCCCGAAAATTGCGTCATGGCCGGCGATGCTTCTTCCCGATCGTGTTGACCCTGGCTGTTGTTTTGACTGCCAGTTCGCAGGCGCAGCAGCCGGCCACTGTGCGACATCCGGCCACCGTGCAGGCGCAGCACCCGGGCACTGGGCATTCCGCTGGGCAGGTGCACCATCCGGCCGCGCAACCCGCCGCGCCCGCGGCGGCAGACACTGCGAACCAGATGGCAGCGCTTGCCCAACAGCTTGCGGCCACGCAGGCGGTGGTCGCGGCGACGGCGGATCAGCTCAGGCAGCTCAGCGCACAGATCGGCACGCTTCAGGCGCAGGTCCAGGCGCTGCCGAAGGCGCCGCCGCTGACGTCTCAGCAGGCCGATACGCTTAGTCAGCTTGCAGCCCGCTCGCATGATCTCGACACGACGTCAGAGGCGCTGGCGAAGGCCGCGTCGGAGTTGGCGAAAGCGGACCTGGACGAGCGGCACGATTTTTTCGAGCGGATCGTGGAGATCTTCGGTCTTGCCGCCGCGCTTGGAACCGGTGGCTTCGCCGTGTTCGAGTTTTTCAGGCGGCGCTTTGTGCGGGAGACGCGCAAGGAGCTGGAGCAAAGTATCCGAAGGCCGATCCTGGCCGAGTCACTTGTCACGACCGGCGGCACGTTCTCGCAGGTTTCCGTCCCGTGGTGGGAGCAATACGAGGACGCTTTCGTCGCCCATCTACAGGCCGCATATATCGCCGGGGCTATGCCGGCCGGTGTTGTGGTGTTTCTTCGCGAGATCGTATTGGCGCGGCGGCTGGCGGAGGAGGGGTTTCTCTATCTCGACAATGTCTGGCCGTCGGTTGCCGACACGCCGGAGGCGGTTCAAAACACGGCCTCGCTTTGCAACCACTGGGTCTATCACCGCACGGCTGAACTGCTTTGCGGGGGACGGCCGATCTCCGTGCTTGACCGGAACGCCGTTGTGGGCCGGGCCGAGCAGTGTCTGAGTCTGTCGGAAAATCCAAAGGCGGCGGCGCTGTGGTATGAGTTGCGCCAGACAGCCGCGTTCGCCTTCCTTCACCTGGGGGATGCCCGGTTCAATCCGACAAGTCCGGACCAGCAACTTCTCGACAGAGGACGGCAACTTCTGATGGATTTGTTCCAGGGCCGGACGCCTTCGCCGACGGCCACGTTTCGCCGTCCATCGCTTGCGTGGCTTCAGGAGATCCACGACGAGGTTTTTCCGGTCAATCCCGCGACAGGGGCGCGGGTCGATGTGTTTACGCTGGGCGTGGCGCGACCGGCCTGACCGTCACGGCCGCGGAATGGGCGGATGCTTGACGGGCTTCAGTGCCCGCGTGTCGTGGGTGGTCATGGTGTGATCTCCGGCGGTGGTCTGGGCACGTGGTGGGTTGATCCGGTGTGGGGAAGCTAGGTTGGGGTGTTGGCTGGGGCAAGGGGGTTCGGAAGAGGTTACCGCTTCGGTGGCGAGGCAATCGACAACCCCATTTCGACCCAGTCCTCGCAAAGTCAGTGCCGGAACGCCATGCGCTACTGGGTAGTACCATCGTCAAGGGCGTTGGACCGCGGAGGGCCTGAATTGGCCTGTGCGGAGGGGCCGGACGGGTCATTTGGCGGCAGGCGTTGCCGCGCCAGCTTCAGCCAACTATGTGGAGCCGCCGTGAGGCGTGTTTTAGCGCTTAGGCAACGTTTCGAGCGCACGCCTCTTGCCTGAGTACGTAATTCACGCAGCCGGCGCGAACAGTTCCTCGATATCCGCGTCCGTCAGCTTCAGCGCCCCGCCGTGTTCCGCGTCCATCACGCTCGCCACGATGGAGCGCTTTTTCTCTTTCAGCACCTCCATCTTTTCTTCGATGGTGCCTAACGTCACCAGGCGGTGGACGAAAACTTTGTTCTTCTGGCCGATGCGGTGGGCGCGATCGGTGGCCTGGTCCTCGACGGCGGGGTTCCACCAGGGATCGTAATGAATCACCGTATCGGCGGCGGTCAGGTTCAGGCCGACGCCGCCGGCTTTCAGGCTGATCAGGAACAGCGGCACCTTGCCCGCCTGGAACTGCTTGACCGGACTCGCCCGGTCCTTCGTGTCCCCGGTCAGCATGACGTAGTCGATGTCTTCATCCGCCAGACGTTTCTCGATCAGCGCCAGCATTTCGGTGAACTGGGAGAACAGCAGGACGCGCCTTCCCTCGGACAGCATGATGCCGAGCATTTCCATCAGGCGGTCGAGTTTGGCTGATCCGGCCTTGGATTTTGCGACGGCTTGCAGTTTCAGCAGGCGGGGGTCGCAGCAGGCCTGGCGCATTTTCAGTAACGCATCAAGAATGATGATGCCGGAACGAGCCAGGCCCTTCTGGGCGATGGCGGCCTGGACCTTGGCGTGCATGGACAGGCGGATCGCCTCGTAGATCGCGCGCTGGGCGGTCTCCATTTCGACCGGTTCGGTGATCTCGGTCTTTGGCGGCAGTTCGGTCACGACCTCCTGCTTCGTCCGGCGCAGCATGAAGGGGCGGACGCGGCGGTTGAGCAGGTCCTGGCGTTCCAGGCTGCCGTGTTTCTCGATGGGCGTGCGGTAGACGGTCTTGAAGGATTTCTGGCCGCCGAGGAAACCGGGGGCGAGGAAGTCGAACAGCGACCACAACTCGCCCAGATGGTTCTGCAAGGGCGTCCCGGACAGGCACAGGCGCTGGCGGGCTTTCAGGCGCAGCGCCTGGCGGGTGGTTTCGGCGTTGGGGTTCTTGATCGACTGCGCCTCATCCAGGATGACCGCGTGCCATTCCTGCTTGGTCAAGGCCTCGTGGTCGCGCGACAGCAAGGGATAAGTGGACAGGACGATGTCGTGTTTCGGGATGTCCTTGAATCGGGATTTGCGGGTGGCTCCGTGCAGGGGAAGCACGGTCAGGTCGGGGGCGAAACGGTGGGCTTCGGCGACCCAGTTGGGGATGACGCTGGTAGGGCAGACGATCAGGCAGGGGCGGTCCATGCGGCCGGCGACCTTGTCCACCATCAGGTGAGCCAGGGTCTGCACGGTTTTGCCCAGGCCCATGTCGTCGGCCAGAACTCCGCCGAGGCCGGCGCTGCCAAGGAACTGCAGCCAGTTCACGCCGTCTGCCTGATAGGGACGCAGCGTGGCCTTGAACGTGTCAGGTACACAGGCTTTCGGAATGCCGCCGCTGGCGCGCAGCAGGCGGCCCAGATCGCGCAGGGCGTCGCCGCCGCGCCAGATCAAGCCCGAGCGTTCCTCCAGCATCGCAAGTTCGCTGGCGTCGAGCCGGGAGAAGCCGATCTTGTCGGAGTCCGGGTCGCCGCCGCGAGCGGTCCATAGTTCCAGCAATGCCTGCAAGGTTGGGCGGATGCGCGCCATCGGCAGGGACAGCAGCCGGCCGTCTGGCAGCGGCAGGATGAAGGGTTTGTCGTCCGGGCCTTCGACCAGGGTGCTGGCCTCGGGGCGGGCGATCAGGCGGATGAGCGCGGGCACGAGGTCGACGCGCTCGCCATCCACCATCACGCCGAGATGCAGTTCCAGCCAGTCGATGCCGGAGCCTTCGACCAGTTCGGCGTCGATCGTGTCGTCGGTAGTGATGACCTGGAGCGGAAAATTTCCGTCGATCTCGACCTTCCAGCCGGCATCGCGCAGGCGGGGCAGGTCCTCGGTGACGATCTGCATCCAGCTGTGGTTGGTGCCGATCTCGCGCAACGCGAAGTCGTCGGTGTGGGCGTGGGTGTAGTAGACGGGGACAAGGTCCTGGACCGACGCGAAGCCGAGATCAGCGAGGCGGGCGAGGGCGTCGGACTCGGCGGCGAGGTCACGGGTCACTTCGTAGATGTCACCGTCCTGTACAGTCAGGCGCGGCATCGAGCGGCGGCTGCGGGGCAGCGGTACTGGGCCGTAGCGATAAGACAGGCGGGCGAGGGGCGCCTCATACAAGCCGCCGCCGATGGCTCGGCCCGAGCCGCGGCCGTAGCTGGGGTCCATCGGCAGTGTGCCGTTGATCAGCCGCAACTCCGGCTGCATTGGCGCGACCACCTGTTCGGGCGGCTTCAGCTCGTTGGGCACCGGCACTGCCACGGCCTTGATCCGGCGGGCGAGTTGGGCGCGGACCTCGGCGGCGGCTTCCGGTGGGATGGACGGCGCGTTCAGCAGGCGTTTGACGACGCTGACGGGCAGACCCAGGTTCACCGGACCCATCGCGCCGGTTTTCGGGTCGACATACCAGGGCGTGGGGATACGGACGCCGACGAGGCCCTCGTCCAGCGACAGGGTGGCCTGCTGGGAGGCATCGGGCTTGGTGATCCAGGTGATCTGGCCCGGGCGTTCGGGGCCTTCGGTCAGAGCAATGCCCTCCGCCGATCCCCAGCGGGCGCGTCCGGTGCCAAGGATGCGGCGCAGGGTCTCCGGCGGGTCGTCGTCGGCCTGCGGCACGTGGCTGGAGCGGCGGCTGAGGCGGGGCAGCAGCAGCCGGTCGGACGGGCGCAGATAGCGGGCCGGGGTCTGCACCTGATACATGTTGTAGCGCTTGATCGTGCCGGGACTGTTGTCCTTTCGCAGCGTGACCGACATCGGGTCGATCACCAGCATCGGCACGCCGGAGGCGGACGGTCCGGCGGTCATGACGTAGAAGATCCGGGTACGGACCGAGGCGGGATACTCCTCGGTCAGTTCCTCGTCTTCCTCGTCGAACTCCTTTAGCCACAATTCGATCTGGGGCGACAGTTTTTCCGGTGCGGCGGCGCGACGGACGGCGGGCGGCGTGGGGCGGGCGAAGCTTTGCTGCTGCGCGCGGGGCATTGTGTGCTCCTTGCGCTGGGCGGCGATCGAAACGGCGGCGAGATGCTTGCACGAGCGGCGGACGGGGCAGGTGCAGATGCCGGCGATGCGCAGGCCGGTGGCGGTTTTACTGACGGTCAGGCGTTGCAGGTACGGGTCTGGGGCGCTTCCCTGGGTGGTGGCGGTGATGACGGCGCCGCGTTCTTCGATCGACAGATCCTGGACCCGTCCACGCTGCTCGTAAGTCCGGCCCGCGGCCAGGTACGTGGGGTGGAACGTGCGGCGAATGTCGGCGTCGCTGAGCGCGAGGGTGGGGTCGATGTCTGACGCAATGGGCACGAGATGCATATATCGACTATGCAGAGCGTGATCGAGTCGCGAACAGGCCGAAAAGTCCGGAAATGGATCGTTAGCGTGCTGAGCAGGATACGACCGCGATGATTATCGGCACCGCCGGGCATGTCGACCACGGCAAGACCGCGCTGGTGAAGGCGCTGACGGGTGTCGATACGGACCGGCTGGCGGAGGAAAAGCGGCGCGGCATCACCATCGACCTTGGCTATGCGTATACGGAGGATTTCGGGTTCATCGATGTGCCCGGACATGAACGGTTCGTCCATACGATGCTGGCCGGCGCGAGCGGGATCGATACGGCGCTGCTGGTCGTGGCGTTGCCAGAGGGTGTCCGGCCGCAAACCCGCGAGCACTTGCAGATACTGTCGCTGCTGGGCGTCGATCATGGGGTTGTCGCGCTGACCAAGGCGGATATCGCCGCCGATCGTGTTGACGAGGTGGCGGCGGAGTTGCGGGCACTGCTGGCCGGGACGCTTCTGGCCGACGCGCCGATGATGCCGGTGTCGGCGGTGTCGGGTCAGGGGATCGCCGAGCTGCGCGGGGCGCTGCTGGAGTCGGCTGGACCGGCGAGGGATGCGCGGGGTTATCCAAGACTGGCGGTGGACCGGGCGTTTACGCTGAGCGGCGCGGGGCTGATCGTGACCGGGACGCTGGTGGCGGGGCGCATCGCGGTGGAGGACCGGCTGGTGCTGTCGCCATCCGGTCTGGAACTGCGGGTGCGGGGCCTGCATGCGCAGAACAAACCAGCCAGTGAGGCGTTTGCCGGGCAGCGCGTTGCGCTGAACATCACCGGTGCGCGGTTGTCCAGGGATGTGGTTCAGCGCGGGGACTGGGTGGTTCACCCGGCTATTCATGCGCCGACCGACCGGCTGGATGCGCGCCTGACGCTGCTGCCGGATGCGGCGGCGTTGCGGCAGGATACCGAGGTTCACCTGCACCTGGGCGCGGCACATGTGATGGCGCGGGTGTCGCTGCTTGATCGCGATCGGTTGGAGCCGGGCGATGAGGCGCTGGCGCGGTTGTCGCTGCGGGCGTCCATTGGTGCGCTGGCGCGGGATCGGTTGGTGCTGCGCGATACTGGTGCCACGCGCACAATTGGCGGGGGCATCGTGCTGGACCCGTTTCCGCCACGGCGGGGACGGCGGACCAAGTTGCGGCTGGCGCAGGTGCAGGCGTTGCAGGCGGATGATCCAGCCGTGGCGCTGCGCGGGCTGTTGTCCACGGCGCCTGGCTGGACCGATGCGGCGGAGTTCTTCCGTGCGCGGAATGTCGAGGCGGAGCGGCAGGCGGCGGTGTTGGAGGCGGTTCCGGCCGTCTCGGCCGGGGGGCTGTTGCTGCCGCCGGCCGTGCTGGGGCGGCTTCGTGACGGAGTTATCGACGCGCTGGGGGCGCATCATCGCGCCGCACGGGAACTGCCGGGGCTGCAGGCGGAACGGCTGCGGCTATTGCTGAGTGAACGGCCGCCGGCCAAGGCGTTTGGCGGGATTCTCGACATGCTGCGGCGCGAGGGGGTGATCGCGCAGGATGGACCGTGGCTGCGGCTGCCATTGCACCGCATCTCCCTCTCGCCCCAGGACGAGCGTTTCTGGTCCGCCGCTCGGCCGCTGATCGAAGCCGAACGGTTCCGTCCACCGCGGACGCGCGACCTGGCGGCGGCGTTGCAGGTGCCGGAACCCGCGATGCGCGCGACGCTGAAGCGATTGCAGCGGATCGGGCAGGTGGTCGAGGTGGCGACCGACCATTTCTTCCTGCGTGAGACGATGTCGGAAATGGCGGCGATCGCGGCCGAGGCGGTGGATGCGGATGGGCTGCTGACGGCGGCGGCGTTCCGCGACCGGCTGGACAATGGCCGCAAGGTGGCCATCCAGATCCTGGAGTACTTCGACAAGGCCGGGGTAACGGTGCGAACCGGCGATGTACGGCGAATCAGGCCGGATCGGCTTCGACTGTTTGGCGATCCTGCACCGCCATCCGGTTCATCGTGACGGGAAAAGCGCGGCGTTCGAGCATTTTGCCGAAGGCTTCAAAGACCCGGCGCATCTGGGGTTGCTTGTAGGGAAACATATCCGGCGGATCCATCAGGTGGATGATGGCCGCGCTGTCAGCCTCGAACACCAGAAGACGGCCGTCCTGGGTCTCGGCGCAGTCGATCGAGTAGTAGTCGAGGCCGATCCGGTCGTGCAGGGCGTTGAAGGCGTCGGCGTGGCGACGGGCGAAGGTGTGGTCGAAGTCGGCCATCGCCTGCGCTTCCTCCTGTCGCTTTTCCGCCGAGTCCGTCATGCCGGCGTTCAGGTAATGCACCATCCAGTGGTCGGAGACGGCGAGGTGGCACAGGAAGGGCTCGCGATCGATGAAGGCGACACGGGACTTGCGGTACTGACCGTCCGGGCCGTGGTAATCCTCGAACGCGGTGAGGAAAAAGGCGGTCTCCCCGGTTTGGCGCAGGTAGGCGGCCATGTCTTCCGGCGTGGCGAGGCGGGAGAGGCCTTTGCCGGCGTGAGAGGTGAAGGGGCGGATCAGGCAGGGATACGGACCGGCTGGTGTGTCGAAGCCGGCGACGGGCCGTGATGTGCGAAGGTGGGCTTCCAGGTCATCGCGGGAGACCGCGACGGCGGCGGGGCTGCAGATCGCCGGGACGCCTGATAGCGAGCGCGCCAATGTGTCGCGGGCGAAGGCCGGTAGGAATTCCGGGTCGTTCAGGACGGGCCGGGGCCAGATCGCGAACAGGCGGCACAGACGGTCGAGGGTCGGCTGGTCGGGCTCACCCACGGCGAAGAACGCGATGTCATGGTCGGGGACGCACCGCGGCAGGGGCTGGCCGGGCAGCAGATAGAGCAGGTCCAGGCGGACATCGAGTTCGTTGGTGATGAAGTCCAGTGGCGTGTTCCCGCCGATATCGGCGGGGGCGACGATGGCGAGCATCCGCAGCCTGGGGTTGCCGGTCTGCTTGCCGGCGATGCGGAAGAGCTGGGTTTGCGACAGGGCGACGTCCTGCAGGTCGAGGCCCTCGGATCGGCGGAAGGCAAGCTGGTAGGCGATGCCGGTGTCGTAGAGCCACGCCGCCTGGGTCTCGTCGTTCCAGGGGCCGATCCGTGCGCGGAGGTTTTCGATGGTGGCGCCGCGATAGACGAAGGTTGTCAGGTCGCCGATGCCGTGGACGATTGGGGGGCGGACGGAATCTGTCAGCGCGGGTAAGTGGTCGTCGAAGGCCATCGGTGTTCCGCGTCGGGTTCGAGCGTAGGGTTGCAGGAAAAAGTTAAGACTTCGTTGATCGGAGCGTGACGGCCTTATCGCCGTGGGCCGCACGCAGAAGATCGCGCAGCCACGGCTCCGGCCCCAAGCTGTCGGCATGGTCCTTGAACCGCGTCGATGACGACGGCAGGCTATATTGGTGTTGCTGCCATGGCTGGGCGTTCAACTGGCGTCTGGCGATCGTTCCGGGTGTCGGCCACAGCGCCGTCGGCATGTTGGGATCAGATCAGGCGCTGGCGGAACTGCGACCTTAAGCCTCGGCCGGGTGGCGAAAGCCTGCCCGCGACCGCCGAAAGTCCGGCCGCGCCTTGCCACCCGTCCCGATCCTTGGTGCAGTGGCGTGATGTTGAGGGAAGGGACGGGACGATGCCGATCGATTATGTCAAGAGCGATGGGGTTGCCACGATCACCCTGAACAATCCGGCCAAGGCTAACATTCTGGACAAGGCGACGTCGGATGCGATCTCCGAGGCGTGGATCGATTTGTGGGAGGACCGGTCGATCCGTTGTGCGATCGTGACGGGTAAGGGCGACCGGCATTTCTGTGGCGGGCATAATCTGCAGCCCCGGCCTGACCTGACAGCGGAGGAGCGGGAGTATTTGCGGACGCAACGAATTTACTGGCCGCTTGCGGGGACGGTGCATGGGCAGAAGACGGGCGTGGACGGGCGGATGGGTGATCATTACCCGCGCGTATGGAAGCCGGTGATCGCGGCGATCAATGGCTGGGCGGCGGGCGCGGGGCTTTATATGCTGCTGACGTCTACGGATATCCGGATCGCGAGTGCCGAGAATGCCAAGTTCAAGTTCGGATTGCTGACTCAGGGCTGGGTCGGAAATGGGCCGGGACCGAGCATGCTGGTGAAGCAGTTGAGGTATGTGGATGCAATGAAGATTTTACTGACGGATGAGGCGTTCGATGCCCAGGAGGCACTGCGGGTTGGGCTGATCAACGAAGTCGTTCCTCATGCGCGGTTGATGGAGCGGGCAGAGGCTTTAGCTCGGCATATCGTTACTTTACCGCCGGCGGCGGTGCGGATGATGAAGGAGTTCGTGGTGCGGTTCGGGCAGTTGCCGGACGATCAGGCGTGGCATGTGCAGAACATGATGAATCACATGCTGATGCAGACGACGATGGATGCCGAGGAGGGGCGGAAGGCGTTTAATGAGAAGCGGCCGCCGGATTTTACTGGGACGTTGCGGAAGCGTGGGGAGCCTTGGCCGGAGTTGTCGGAGGAGGATGCGAAACGGTTGGATGAGGCTTATCGGAGTGGGGAGTATTAGGGTGTGGGGTTATTGCCCATGCCTGAGTTCTGAGAGGTCGTAACTTGTGCCCAGTGTGTGCGCCCCACGCCGGGACCGGGTGGCTGTCGGCGTTTCCACGCGTTCAAACCATCTGGGCTGAATCGAACTTCCGGTTCCGCCGTTGCCTAAACCGTCGTTCCGCGATCACGCCGCAACAGCAGCGAGCGCTTCGCTGACGGCGGCTGGGTTGTGGGCGATGACGAGCAACAGCACCCGGGCAGCCTGCTCCGGCTGGCGCCTGTGTTGCTCCCAATCCCGCACAGCAGATGGGCTGAACCCGAAGCGAAGTGCGAACGCTTCCTGGCTAAGGCCCAACTTCCGCCGAATGGCTTTCACATCCACATTCGCTGGGACATGGACAACAAAGCCCTCAGTATTTTCACCGCGTGCATAAGACCGCGCCTGGTGAATGCTCTGAAGGATACGTTTACCTGCGCTCGACATATCGTCGTACTCCTCGTCGATATTCTTCAGCTACCCCGGCGAGCTCTTTTCGCATCTCATTCCGTTCGGCTTGAGACAAGTCGACCCTGTCTCCTTTTGAAAACACGTTGAGCAAGACCCGAACATCCTGGCCGCTGTAGAAGGTAATCACACGATACCCGCCACTCTTGCCTCTGCCTCGGGCGGGGAACCGAACTTTCCGTGCTCCACCGGTGCCTTTGATTTCGTGACCGGCTGTAGGATTTTGAGCCAAGGTGTTAACGATCGCGCTCCGCTCGTCCTCAGTCAGTCCGGATTTCTTGGCATCAGCGATAAAGCCCGGGGTTTCGATGACTGTATGCATCGTTACTAACTCCTAGATAGGAAAATTTGATCATGCTTGTTCTCCTTCTCTGTGCTCAGACGTCCGTTCTGTGGTCGACGCCTTTCATCTTATATACGGCAATGCCGTAAATATGTCAACGGCGATGCCGTTGTCAAATGTAGTCACGCGCCAGGTGCCCGTAGGCACCTCTGTCCTAAGCGAGCCGGGTATGTCATGGTGCCGTAAAAGATCCCACCGAGCTGCCATGGGCACACGGGCGGGGGAACCTGATGAAGTCTTTCTGTACTATCGCCGGCCACCGGCAAATGATGCCGAAGCTGCGAGCCTTCATTGATCACGTGAAGAGCCGGTTGGGCGCTCTCGATAAAACCAAGAACCGCATTGATAACAGCGCAATACGCGGGATGAAAATGCCCCAGGTGGGAAGCGCGGATCAGGCTAGGTTGAACGGGTCGGGTGATACGCCCACGGGCCGCATGTACGCGTATTAGCGAATTGCTCCGGACTGCCGTAGGTCGCTGATTTCGGCGGCCGTCATGCCGAGAACGTCGGTCAGAACGCCGTCGGTGTCGGCGCCGAGCGCCGGGAGCTGGACCGGAGGCTTGGCCGAAGCTGGCGCGCCAGGGCAGTCCTGGCATAACGCCGGAGGCTGACTGCTCCCAGAACCGACGGTGGCGCAGATGATTGTCGGCGAGGAGATCGAGCGATGTGGCCGCGGCGGCGGCTGGGACGCCTGCCTGGATCAGGGCGGTGGCGGCTTGCGGTCCGTTCTGGTCGCGAAGCCAGGCGGCCAGGGCCGCGTCGATCTCCGGGCGGCGGCGTTGGCGGTCTTCCACGGTGATGCCGGCCAGGTCTGACAGGGCAGGGACAGTGGCGCATAGGGCGTGCCACGCGGCCTGATCGGGGGTTGCGATGGCGATCCAGTCATCGGGGCCGGCGCAGTGCCAGACGCCGTGCGGGGCGCAGTCCGCCGCGTCGTTGCCGAGAGGCGCGGGTGGCCCTGTCAGTTGGGCCTTCAGCAGGGGCTCGGCCATGGTCCACAGCAGCGCCTCGATCATCGAGAAATCGATGCGCGCGACGTTGCCGGTCCGGCGTCTCTGCCATACGGCGGCGGCGGCGGAGAAAGCCAGCATCAGGCCGCACATCGGGTCGACCCAGGCCATGCCGACCCTCGGCGCGCGGTCCGGATGGCGGTTCAGGCCGGCGAACCCGGCGTAGCATTGCAGCAGGGTGCCGTAGGCGACGGCGTGGGCCTCGGGGCCGGTGCGGCCGAGGCCGGAGGCGGAGATGTAAATCAGGTTGGGGTTGATGCCGCGCAGGGCTTCGGCGCCGAGGCCGAGGCGGTCCATGACGCCGGTGGCGAAGTTTTCCACCAGGATGTCGGAACGGGCGGCGAGCGCCTTGGCGATGGCGACGGCCTCGGGCTTCTTCAGGTCCAGCACGATGGCTTTCTTGGCCTGGCCCAGCACGGTGTGAAGTTCCGAGGTCCGGCCGGGGTCGCCTCGGCCGGGGGCCTCGACCTTGATGACCTCGGCGCCCATTGCCGCGAGGTACCGGGTGGTTGTGGGTCCGGCGATGACCCAGCTGAAATCCAGCACGCGGATACCGGACAGCGGCAGCGGGCCGGCAGCAGCGCCGGATGGTTCGGACGGGCTCATGGTCAGGCCGAACGGCGCGCCTGGCACTTTGACCGGTGTCCCGTCGATCGTTTCGGTCCGGTAGAAGCCGCGGTGATCGAGTTGCGCGGAGGCAAGTTGTTCGGCGGGCTCGCGTAACGGGAAGCTGGGGACGTGGGCGGCCTGGGCGGTGTCGGCGATCCATTGCTTGGGTTTCGTGCGGCTCCAGGCGGACATCAGGGCGTGCAGCGCGTCCCAGTTGGCGACGCGGTCCTTTTTCGTTTTGAAGCGGGGTTCGGTGCCCCATTCGGGCGAGCCCATGGCCTCCAGCCAGGCGGTCCACTGTTTTTCTTCGCGCGGGGAGATGGCGGCGTAGCCGTCGCTCGCCGGCAGGATGCAGACGGTGGCGCCGTTGCCATCCGCGACGCGTTTGCGCGACCAGCTTTTGCCCGACAGGCCGGCTCGGGTCAGTTCGGTCATCGCGAGCGTCGCCAACGCTTCCTGGATTGACACGTCGATGATGGCGGGCTGGCCGGACAGGGCAGCGTGCATGCCGGCGCAGGCGGCGGCGAGGCCTCCGATGAAGGCTGACTGCGTGCCGGTTGGGCGGATCGGGGGTTCGGACAGGTCGTCCACCTGCCCGGTCAGCATGCGGGCGATGCCGCTGCTGAAGAACAGGGTCAGGTCGGTGGCATGTGTCTCGGCGCATGGTCCGGTCTGGCCGAAGGGGCCGATCATGACCAGCGCGGCAGCGGGGTTAAGGCGGCGGAGGGTCTCGGGGTCGTGGCCGGCGCGGCGTAACGCTGACGGACTCCCCTCGGCGACGATCAGGTGCGCGCCGGCGATCGATGCGGCAGCGTCGGGGGCAGATGCGGCTGGGTTGGGGCTTCTGTTCAGGTGTTTGCCGAGGCTGGCGGTATGGTCGGCGCCAACTCGGGTGAGTGTTGCGCCGGCATCGGCGAGCAGCCGGCCGCAGGCCGCGGCGGCGAGGCCCGGACCGAGTTGCACCGCGTTGAAACCGAGCAGCAGTGCCATCGGCGCGTTCTCCGGTTCTGGTTCAGGGGAAAACGATGCACAGCGATGGGGTTGGATGCAAACCGGGTTCGATGAGGCCGGAGGCGGAACATCCTGCCGTGCCGTCCGGTCTGGCGTGTCGTTGCTTTGGGCCAGCAAAGGCCTCGGCCGCATCGTTGTTCGCTCATGCAGCAAGAACAATGGGCGGATGTTGGTGAATTGCATACCGAGCTATTCGTTCTTCAAACGTGGCAAGACGCAGGTTTCGTTTATTTCACCTCTATGACCACAGTCCAAATTCTTGTATGAGGCAAATGCTGCCTATCGAATGATAATTTGCGCCACGTCAAAGTCCGACGGTGTTGTAGATGCTAGCGCGATGGCGGTTGAGTCGAAACGTTCCGGGAAGAGGCTGAAGAGAAAATGAGCGTGTCCGCGCCGCCGTTGGGTGGAGTTTTGCCTGCCGCTCGTCCCATGACGAGGGATGAGAAGAAGGTCATTCTGGCTTCGTCCCTCGGGACGGTTTTCGAATGGTACGACTTCTACTTGTATGGCTCGCTGGCGGTCATTATCGGCGCCAAGTTCTTCGGGCAATTTCCGGAGAACACCCGCAACATCTTCGCGCTGCTGGCGTTTGCCGCCGGCTTCCTGGTGCGTCCGTTTGGCGCGTTGGTGTTTGGCCGGCTGGGTGACCTTGTCGGGCGCAAATACACCTTCCTTGTCACGATCCTGATCATGGGGTCATCGACGTTCATCGTCGGCATTCTGCCGACCTCCGACCAGATCGGGCTGTCGGCGGCGGTCATTCTTATTGCGTTGCGCATGCTGCAGGGCCTCGCGCTGGGGGGCGAGTATGGCGGGGCGGCGACTTATGTCGCGGAGCATGCGCCGCAGGGGCGACGCGGCTTCTACACGTCGTGGATCCAGACA
The DNA here is from genome assembly GCA_963819005.1 of uncultured Pseudomonadota bacterium. Classification (GTDB taxonomy): domain Bacteria; phylum Pseudomonadota; class Alphaproteobacteria; order Acetobacterales; family Acetobacteraceae; genus Rhodopila. The sequence goes on along the minus strand of CAWFUL010000011.1, from coordinate 638,724 downwards.
ACGGCGACGATGGGGTTGTTTCTGTCGCTGCTGGTGATCCTGACGACCCAGTCGCTGATGAGTTCGGCGGATTTCGCGGCCTGGGGCTGGCGTATTCCCTTCATCCTGTCGGTGTTGCTGCTGGCGGTTTCGGTGTGGATCCGGATGCAATTGAGCGAAAGCCCGGCGTTTTTGAAGATGAAGGCCGAGGGCACGCACTCCAAGGCGCCGCTGTCGGAAGCGTTCTTCCAGTGGGCCAACGCGAAATGGGCGATCCTCGCGTTGTTCGGCCTGGTCGCGGGTCAGGCGGTGGTCTGGTATTCGGGACAGTTCTACGCGCTGTTCTTCCTGACCTCGGTGCTGAAGGTAGACGGTTTTACGGGCAATCTTCTGGTGGCGTGGTCGCTGGCGCTGGGAACCGGCGGGTTCATTCTGTTCGGTTGGCTGTCGGACAAGATCGGGCGCAAGCCGATCATTCTGGGCGGGTGCATTATTGCCGCGCTGACCTACTTCCCGGTCTTCAAGTACATGGCCGAAACCGCCAACCCGGCTTTGGCGCATGCGCAGGAAACGGTAAACGTCGTGGTTGCGGCCGATCCGTCCGAGTGCTCGTTCCAGTTTAACCCGGTCGGGACGGCGAAGTTCCTCAGCGGTTGCGACATCGCCAAGGGCGCGCTGGCCCGAGCGTCGGTGGTGTACAGCCAGGAGAACGCGGCACCCGGAACGGCGGCGAGTATCCGCATCGGTGACAAGACGCTGGACGCGAAGAGCAGCAGCTTCGCCAAGGATCTTGGTGCGGCGCTGACCGAGGTCGGCTATCCGGCGGCATCCAATTCATCGGTGGTGAAGATGGCCCATGTCTGGGACGTTTTCCGTGGTCAGCCGTTCACACTGGTATTGATCCTGACGTTCCTGGTGATCCTGGTGACGATGGTCTACGGGCCGATCGCGGCGGCGCTGGTTGAACTGTTTCCGACACGGATCCGCTATACCTCGATGTCGCTGCCGTATCATATCGGCAACGGCTGGTTTGGCGGATTGCTGCCGGCAACGGTGTTCGCAATGAACGCGCAGAGCGGCAGCATCTACTTCGGATTGTGGTATCCGATCGTGATTGCGGCGGCGACGGCGGTGATTGGGCTGATGTTCCTGCCGGAGACGAAGGACCGGGATATCTTCGCGGGCGACTCCTCGGTTCATCCGGGAGACACGATCGTCGAGTTTGATCCGAACGCGGCTGATTACTGACCGGCTGACCAGAGGGATGGATGGGCCGCCGGTCGGTTCCGGCGGCCCATTCTGTTGTTGGTGGCGGGCGGCGATGTGACGCCAGATCAATGCTCTGCCGAGCCACTCGTCAGGGTTTTTTTGGCGGAGTCAGACTGAAGATGTAGGCCGAGACGTCGTCGATCTCGTTTCTGGTCAGGTGCAGATCGGGCATCCGGTGATGCGGGGTCTGCAGGAATGTCCGAAGCGCGTCGGGCGTTATCGATTTCGTCTGGGCGATAGCGGTGAAGGGCGGCGCGCCGTTGCTGGTACCTTGCGACTGGTCCCTGGTGACGACGTGGCAGTTGATGCACCAGGTCTTGGCGATCCGCAGGCCGGCGTCGGGGTCGCCCGCGGACTGGGCGAAGGCGCCGGCCGGCGATGCAATCAGAACGAAGGTTGCCAAAAGAATGGATGGCGACCGGACAATCGAACAATATGCCATGAATGCAGCTCATCGGTTTGATTAACCTCAGGTTGCGCGGTGGTTGTTCCGGTTGCATTGATCCCGCTCAATCACTATGCGGTGGGTGAGGCCGATCGTTGATCGGCATCAATGCAGTCCCTGACCGTGCGCCTAGCTTCAGTTCGGGTGGACGAGTTTGCGGCCATGATAGTGCTGGTTCGGATTGACGGTTTCTGAGCGACTGCCCGCCGGCCGGGTCGTGCCGGGAAACAGGCCCGCAGCCGCCCGTGGAGCTTGTAATGCCGCATCGCATCGTGACCCTGACGCTGAACCCGGCGGTGGATCTGGCCTGTACGGCGCCCTATGTTCGTCCCACTCACAAGATCCGGTCGTTTGGTGAACGGTTCGATCCCGGCGGCGGGGGGATCAACGTTGCACGTGTCGTGCATGTCCTTGGGGGCGATGCGCTGGCGCTGGTGATGACCGGCGGCCTCACCGGTCGGCTGGTGGAGGAAATGCTGGATGAGGCCACGGTGCCCTGGCAGGCGTTGCCGATTCGCGGGCGAAACCGCGTCAGCCTGAATGTGCATGACCAGGAAAGCGGGCTGGAATACCGTTTCGTGCCCGAGGGACCGGCGGTTTCCGAGGACGAGTGGCGCTCGGTTCTGGCCGTGCTGGAGCAGATCGAGGCCGAGTGGGTCGTTGCCAGCGGAAGCCTGCCGCCCGGCGTGCCGGATGATTTTTATGCCAGGGCAGCCGCGATTGCCGCGCACAGGGGGCAGAAGTTCGCGCTGGATACGTCGGGGGCGGCCTTGCGGGCGGCGGCCAATCAGGAGATTGCTCTGCTGAAACTGAGTCTGGGTGAGCTTGAGTTCCTGGTTGAACGCAATCTGTCTGAGCCAGCGAGTCAGGAGGAGGCGGTTCGCCGGCTGATCGACGGCGGATCCGCCAGGATGGTCGCGGTCAGCCTCGGCGCGGAGGGCGCGCTGCTGGTCACCCGCAACGGGGCCACGCGATTGCCGGCTTTGCCGGTGGAGGAACGTGGCGCGGTCGGCGCCGGGGACAGCTTCCTGGCTGGCCTGTTGCTGGGGCTGGTGCGCGGCTGGCCGGAGCAGCAGGCGTTGCGGTTTGCGTTGGCCGCGGGTGCGGCGGCGGTTGCCAATTATGGAACGGCGCAGGTGGCGCGTAATCACGTTGAGGCGCTATATCGGTCCTTTGCGGGGGACGGCGCCATGGCGACGGAAGGCGATGACCGGACGATTTCGACAGTCCACAGCGTGGCCGCGGCGCTGGAGAGACGGGGTCATGGGGAGCATTCCGGCACGCTGCGTGCGGCCCTGCGGCACAGCCATGCCGGTGCCGCGTTGCTCGGCGCGGTTCGCGAAGCGTGCCAGGTGGTCTTGACGGCGATCGAGGCGATTGATCCGGTCTGCGCCACGATGGTCGAGGAATTACGGCTGGAAGTGGACGCCCGGCTGCTGGAGCAGCGTCCAAAGGCTGACGGCGACAGCTCGTGATTCCGCGGCTGGCCCGTTCGGCTTCCTGACGTCGGCGTCATGGGCCGGGACGGGACCAGGACGCGGGATGATGGGCCGGGTAAATCCGTGACGGCGCAATCGATTACCGGGCCTTGGACCGGTTCAGGGCCACAGCGGCACGAACCAGCGCCTTGAACGCATCCGCATCGAGGTTATCGCCTTCATGCAGATCGATTGCGCGGCGTGTGTTGCCCTCCAGGCTGGCGTTGAAAAGCCCAGAGGGATCCTCGAGCGAGGCGCCCTTGGCGAAGGTCAGCTTGACGACGCTTTTGTAGGTCTCGCCGGTGCAGATCATGCCGTCATGATACCAGACCGGAACGCCTCGCCATTTCCATTCTTCAACGATTTCAGGATCCGCCTGTTTGATGAGAGCGCGGATATGGGAGAGCGTCTTGCCTCGCCAGTCATTCAGTTCAGTGATCCGCGCGTCGATCAACCTGGAAGGGGATTCGCTTGCCGTCGCGGTGCTCTTTTTCATGGCGGCCAAAGCTCCTTCTGCTGATTTCGTGTCCTGACGCCGGAAGTTACGCCGTATCCGATGTTGCTGTTACCTGGCGCGGTGATCGGTGGCTTCAGCGTTCGGGCTGCTCGCGTTGTGTAGCCATCCATTCAATGACGGACGGGACTTCCCTGGACCGGACTGTCAACATTGGGAACGGGTGACCGTTCCCGGCGAATCGCTCTTTTCGCCAGGGTTGCTATGCTCGCCGCAGCGACGAACGGGGAGCAAACATAATGGCGACATTCGAGGCGAAATCAGTCCGGCGGCGTGAGGACCTGCGGCTGCTGACGGGGCAGGGGAACTACGCGGCTGATGCGTCGCTGCCCGATATGGCGACGGCGGTGCTGGTTCGCTCGCCGCATGCTCATGCCTCCATCGACAGGATCGACACCGGCGCGGCGGCGTCGATGCCCGGCGTGCTGGCGGTTTTCACCAATGCGGACCTGACGGATGTGAAGCCAATTCCTGGCGGGATCGGATTCCCTCGGCCGGATGGCGGGCCGGCGCCGAAGACGGACCGGCATCTGCTGGCCGTCGGGCGCGTGAGGTTCGTCGGCGAGCCGGTGGCAATGGTGGTGGCGGAAAACCGAGCGGCGGCGGTGGCGGGGGCGGAGGCGGTGGTGGTGGACTACACGCCGCTGCCGGTCGTCACCGAACCGCTTGCGGCGATGGCGCCGAACGCGCCGCCGGTATGGGACGATGTGCCTGACAATATCGGGTTCCTGTGGAAGCGGGGCGACGCCGAGGGGGTGGAGGCGGCGCTGGCGGGGGCGGCGCATGTGACGACGCTGGACTTCTCGGTGTCGCGGGTGACGGCCAACACGATGGAGCCGCGCGGTGCCTGGGCTCGGATTGCCGAGGATGGGCGCATTGAGCTGCATGCGTCCAACCAGTCGCCGTTCGGGTTGCGGAACGCGATGGCGAGCGGGAATTTCGGGATTGCGAACACCGATATCAGGGTCCTGCCGGGGGATGTCGGCGGGTCGTTCGGGATGAAGTCGGGCGTGCAGCAGGAATCCGTGCTGGTGGCCTGGGCGGCGCGGCGGCTGGGGCGGCCGGTGCGCTGGATCGCTGACCGGACCGAGGGGTTCCTGACCGATGAGCAGGCGCGGGAGATGCGGATCACCGCGTCGTTGGGGCTGGACGCGGAGGGCAAGTTCACCGCACTGAAGTTGCGGTGGAACGTTAACCTTGGCGCCTATGTCTCTGGAAGATCAGGGTGGGGTGTGGGGAATATCGGCGGAATCGCCGGTGTTTACCATATCCCGTTCATCGCCGCGCAGGTGTGCGGGGTGCTGACGCATACGGTGCCGACGGCCGCCTATCGCGGCGCCGGGCGGCCGGAGGCGACTTACGCGATCGAGCGGTTGATCGATGTGGCGGCGCGCGAAATCGGGGTGGCGCCGTATGAACTCCGGCGGCGGAACCTGATTCCGCCCTCGGCGATGCCGTACAAGACCGCGCTGACGTTCACGTATGACTGTGGAGAGTTCGAAGGCAACATGCAGATGGCCTCAGAACTAGCTGAGTTTGCGACGTTTTCGGAACGCCGAGCGGAGGCGGAGAAAAGGGGGAAGCTGCGGGGGATCGGGCTGTGCAACTGCATCGAGGTGGCAGGCGGTCCGTTCCTGCGGCCGGCGAAGGACAACGCGACACTGCGGCTGGCGGAGGATGGGCGTCTGATTTTGCGGTCCGGCTCGATGTCGGTCGGGCAGGGCCTGGAGACGGCGTTTACCCAGTTGGTGGCGGGGCGGTTCGGGATTTCGCCGGATCAGGTGGAGTGGCAGGGCGGCGATACCGACCTGCTGGCCGGTGGCAAGGGTAATGGCGGGTCGGGGGCGCTGTGCATCGGCGGCTCGGCGGTCAGCCTGGCGGTGGATAAGGTGATCGAAAAGGCGACGCGGATTGCCGCCGATATGCTGGAAGCGGCGGTGGCGGATATCGAGCTGTCCGAGGGACGGTTCAGGATTGCCGGAACGGACCGATCCGTCACGTTGGCCGAGGTGGCGCGGTGGATCCATGATCCGGACCACATCCCGCCGGGCGAGGAGGGCGGACTGGTGGAGTCCGGCGAATTCACGCCGACCGCGGTGACGTTTCCGAACGGGACGCATATCTGCGAGGTGGAGATCGACCCTGATACCGGCGTGACCGAAATCGTGCGCTACAGCGCGGTGGAGGAACTCGGGCGGGTGCTGAACCCGCTGCTGGTGGCAGGGCAGATCCATGGTGGCGTGGTGCAGGGCGTCGGGCAGGCGCTGGGCGAGGTGATCATTCACGACGCAGAGTTGGGGCAGATGCTGACGGCCTCGTTCATGGATTATCAGATGCCTCGGGCGGACGATTATCCCGACTTCCGGATGGCGACGCGGGAGGTGCCGACGGCGGTCAACCCGTTGGGGGCAAAGGGCGTGGGCGAGGCGGGAACGGTGGGCGCGCTGGGGGCGGCGATGAACGCAATCAACGACGCGCTGGCGCCGCTGGGCATCAGGCATTTCGACATGCCGGCGACGCCGGGGCGGGTTTGGGAGGCGATTCAGGCGGCGAGGAGGTAGGTGGCGCGGAACGAGAGAGGATGCGGCGGGGTTTGGTGGCCGGACCGTGCGGCGCGCTGCCTTGTCGTGCCGCTTATCCAGTTCCGTGGCGTCGTGCTGCGTTTGTGGGGTAATGTGCCCTGCATGACGTACATCGGCGTTACGCCGTGAAAGCCAGAGTGATGCCAGATGGCCGGGTCAGCCTGCCGGCCGAGCTTCGAAAGAGGCACGGCCTTGCGCAAGGGGATGAGGTGATCGTCTGCCACTATGCGAAGTTCGGCGCGTCAAGGCAGGATATCGAGGTGATGTTGCGATCTCTGCCGATCCAGTTGGTGCAGGTCGACGAGGCGCTTTCCTATGAGGCCGGCATGCTTCGGCCGATTACGCTGCCGGGCGGGCTGTCATTGGGTGACCGCTACTGCCTGGCGCTGGCCAAGCGCGAGGGCGTCGCAGCCATGACGGCGGAGCGGCGCTGGCCGGACATCGCAACGGCCGCTGGTGTTGTGGTCGACGTGATCCGGTAGGTTCGCGCCGCATTTGAGCACGTCGCCGGTTCTGGGGAATGCACGGCCGCTCCTTCGTGGAGGCCGTGCCTGCCAGGTCGGTGCGATTTGATGATGGGGATATACACCGGCCAATAATCTGCTAAACGGGCGAAGCTACTGGTCAGTAGCCTGACCGCCAATCGAAAGAGAAGGGCCCACGATGTCCGACGCCGCCACCCTGACGCGTCCCAGCACCCAGCAGAAAGCCGAACATTTCGACGTCCTGATCGTGGGCGCCGGAATTTCAGGCGTGGGCGGCGCGTATCACATGACCAAGCAGTGTCCGGACAAGACGTTCGTGGTGCTGGAAGTGCAGGATAGTTACGGTGGCACCTGGTGGACACACCGCTATCCCGGCATCCGCTCCGACAGCGACCTGCACACGTTCGGCTATCGGTTCAAGCCCTGGACGAGCGCGCCGATCGCCTCGGCCCAGGAAATCCTGACCTATATGGGCGAGGTGATCGAGGAGAACGAACTGGGGCCGCATATCCGGTATGACCACAAGATCACCAACGCATCGTGGTCGAGCAAGGATAATCTTTGGACGGTGACGGCGACGAAGACAAAGTCCGGGGAAATCGTGCACTTCACCACGAATTTCCTGTGGATGTGCCAGGGGTATTACCGGCACTCCGAGGGCTACACGCCGCACTGGGATGGGATGGAAACCTATAAGGGCCGGATCGTGCATCCTCAGACCTGGCCGAACGACCTGGACTATACGGGGAAGAATGTCCTGGTGATCGGGTCGGGGGCGACCGCGGCGACGGTCGTGCCGGCGATGGCGGCGGATGCGGCGCATATCACGATGCTGCAGCGCTCACCGACGTATTTCCGGACGGGGCGCAATGCGATCGCGCTGGCCGAGGAACTGCGGGAGCTGGGCATCAGCGAGGAGTGGGTGCACGAGATCACCCGGCGGAAGATCCTGTTCGAGCAGGACAAGTTTACCAAGCGGTCGTTCCAGGAGCCGGAGAAGGTGCGGCAGGAATTGCTGGGTCTGGTGAAGGCGGAGCTGCCGCCGGATTACGATATCGAAACGCACTTTACGCCCAGGTATCGCCCATGGCGGCAGCGGATCGCGTTCGTGCCGGAGGCCGACCTGTTCAAGGGGATCGCGTCGGGCAAGGCGTCGGTCGTGACGGACGAGATCGAGCGGTTCGTCGAAAAGGGCGTGCAGCTCAAGTCCGGCAAGGTCCTGGAGGCGGATATCATCCTGACGGCGACCGGGTTTAACCTGTGCGTGATGGGCGACATCGCGTTCGAGGTTGACGGCAAGCCGCTGGATTTCGCTCAGACTGTGACGTACCGCGGAACGATGTTCACGGGGGTGCCGAACCTGGTTTGGGTGTTCGGGTATTTCCGCGCGAGCTGGACGCTGCGGGCTGATCTGGTGGCGGATTTCGTGTGCCGGTTGCTGAAGCACATGGACGCAAAGGGTTCGCACAAGGTCGAGGTGGCGCTGCGCCCGGAAGACAAGGATATGCCGCTGCTGGACTGGATCGACACCGAGAACTTCAATCCGGGCTACATGCTGCGCGGGATGCACCTGCTGCCGAAGCGTGGCGATAAGCCGGAGTGGATGCACAATCAGGATTACTGGGCGGAGAAGGACGAGTTCCCGGCCATTGACCTGGATGATGCTGCGTTTGTTTATCGGTAGTCTGATCCGGGCTAATCGTCGCGGGGGCTGACAGCGGCTAGTGGTGCTCGCTATACGGAACGATCCTGATGGTCGTTCCGAAAGCCATGGTATGAACGCGCCCGGTAATCAGACTCCCTTCCAACTCTGTCCATGCGGTAGCGGTCTGCGGGTGGCGCGCTGCTGCGGGATGAATCCGGCGGCCAACCCGCCGGCCGAGTCCACCCGTCATCTGGTGCCGCTGGTGGAGCGGGCGGCCCAGGCGCACCGGCAGGGCGCGATCGGCGTGGCCGAGCGGCTGTGCCTGGACGTGCTGGAACTTGCACCGGACCGTCCGGGCGCGCTGTCGATCCTATTCCAGATCCGTAAGGACCAGGGCAACCACACGGCGGCCGAAGCGCTGCTGCGCCGGATCGTCGGGCTCGATCCGAATAACTTCTCGGCAACGAACGAACTTGCGCTGATGCTGATGAACAAGGGCGCCATCGCGGAAGCCGAGGTGCATGCCCGCAATGCCATCCGCATCTCGCCGCGGACGCCGCAGTCCCACAACCTGATGGGCATGATCATGACGGAGGCCCAACGGCCTCAGGTCGGCGAGTATCATTACCGCAAGGTGATCGAGCTCAGCGGGGTGCGTGATCCGATTCTGCTGGCGAACCTGGCCTGGAATCTGAAGAACCAGGGCCGGATGGAGGAAGGCCGGGCGCTCTATCGGGAGTCCACCGCCGCCGCGCCGGAAATCCGCCAGACGCTGCTTGGTTGGGCTCGGCTTGAGGAGGCGGATCGCAAATTCGAGGCGGCGGGGGAGATCCTCGACCGGATGGATGCGCTATGGCCGAACGATCCGGGGGTGCTGCTGTCGCGCGCGGTGCTGCTGGGGCGGATGAAGCGATATGACGACGCGCTGGCGATGCTCGACCGGCTTGCGAGCCTGAACACCGACGGACGGTTGGGCCCGAACGAGCTAGCGGAAAAGGGGCGGCTGCTTGACCAGATGGGCCGCTATGACGATGCGTTCGCCGCGTTCGAGGAGGGCAAGCGCGTCGCGCGGGACGTAAGCGGGAGCGTGTATCAGGATGCCTATGCGGAGAACCTGATCAACCGTTTGGGCGGATTCTTTACGGCCGGGCGTCTTGGAACGCTGCCGCGGGCGACGGTCCGGACCGATATTGCACAGCCGATCTTTGTGCTGGGATTTCCGCGGTCGGGCACGACGCTGGTCGAGCAGACCCTGTCGGCGCATCCGCGGATCGTCGCCGGCGACGAATTGCCGTTGATCAACGACATCGCCAACCTGATGCCGCGGATGCTGAACAGCCCGCTGGGCTATCCCGAGGCGCTTGCGGAACTCTGGATGGGTGACCAGCGGGAGGGGCTGGACAATCTGCGTGACTACTACCTGCAGAAAGTCGGGCAGATGGGGATCCTGGAGCCGAACGCCGCGTGGTTCACCGACAAGATGCCGTTGAACGAAACTCACCTGGGGCTGATCGCGCTGCTGTTTCCGCAGGCGCCGCTGATCCATGTGATCCGGCATCCGCTGGATATCATGGTCTCGGCAATCTCCAATCATTTCACGCACGGGATGTTTTGCGCGGCCGCCCTGGAAACCGCCGCGTTGCATTATGTGCGGGTGATGGACCTGGTGCAGACGTATCGTTCAGAGATGGCGTTGCGCTACTTGCCGGTCCGCTACGAGGACATGGTGGGCGATCAGGAAGCGACGGTGCGCGCGATCCTGTCGTTTGTCGGCGAGACATTCGACGAGCGCTGTCTGGCGTTTCATGAGAACCGGCGCTATGCGCGGACTGCCAGCTACGCTCAGGTGACCGAGAAGCTGTACGACCGGTCGCGGTTTCGCTATCGTCATTACCGGACGCATCTGGAACCGGTGATTCCGATGTTGCGGCCGGTTATCGAACGGCTGGGGTACACCATCGAATGATGGCGATCGCAGAATAGCCGCCGGACAGCCATTGATGGTTCCGGTTCCCTGGCAGGAACTGCTCATGATTGCCGGGGCACAGGAGCAGGCGGGCAGACTGAATGAGGCGGAACGTCTGCTGAAACATATTCTGGCGGTCGCGCCGCGCCAACCCGATGCGTTGCACCTCAGCGGCATTGTGGCATTCCGGTTGGGGCGGCACGAGGATCCAACCATACGTTTGTTGCGGCAGACGGCGCCGGGTCAGTGGGGGGTGTGTTCGAACGGGTGGCGGCGGCGCTGCGCGAGACCGCCAGCAGGTCCGCGGCAACGCGCGCGGTCACGCTGGACCAGTCGCGCGGGCGGTCCTGACGGTAGAGCCGCATCGATGGGTACCACGGGCTATCGTCGCGTCCGGTGAACCAGCGCCAGCAGCCGTCGTAGCGTGACAGCAGCCAGACCGGCTTGCCGAGAGCACCGGCCAGGTGTGCCACGGCGGTGTCGACAGCTATCACGAGGTCAAGTGAGGCCACGATGGCGGCGGTGCCGGCGAAGTCGGTGATGCCGTCGATCGGGTTGGAAAGGCCCAACGCGGGCAATGCGCCGTGTGGCGGATCCTTTTGCAGACTGACCCACTGCACGCCTGGCACCGCGCCCAAAGGCGTCAGTTCGGCTGCCGGGATGGACCGGCGCTTGTCTATCAGGTGGGCGCCCGCGTCGTTGGTGTGGGGCGAGCCGGCCCAGACCAGGCCGACGCGCACCGACCGGGCGTCCGGGGTCGGATTGGGCTCGGCGCTCAGGTAGGCCGGGGTGGCGGGGATGGTTTCGATCGATGTGCCGAAGGCAAGCGGCAGGCTTAGCAGCGGGCAGTGGGTATCGAAGCGGGGGAGCGGGGCACCGTGAGGGATGACCTGGGCCACGTTTGGCAGGCTGTGCATGAGGCGGACCAACGGGGGCTGGACCTCCAGCACGACGCGGGCGCCGAGGGCGGCGACCATCGGGGCGTAGCGGACGAACTGGATCGTGTCGCCGAGGCCCTGTTCGGCGTGCAGCAGGATGGTTCGTCCGGCGAGCGGTTCGCCGCGCCATGCGGGGCCGAAGCCGCGATCCGGAAAGCCGGGGCGACGCCAGCGCCACTCGTAGTCCGGCCAGCCGTTGGGGAGGTCGCCGGCGGCGAGGAGGCAGGTTGCCCGGTTGAAGCGGGTGGCCGGGTCGTCGGGGGCGGCGGTGACGGCGGCGTCGTGGGCGGCGAGGGCGGCGGGGAACTGCTTCAGGGCGCGCAGGGTGTTGCCGAGGCTGCTCAGGGCGCCGGGGTGGGTGGGTGTTTGCGCGAGTGCCTGGCGATAGAGGGATGCGGCTTCCTGATAGTGGGTTTGGTCGTGGCGGATGGCGGCGAGGCACAGGAGCGCCTCGGGGTCGGCGGGTAGCAGGTGGATGGCGCGCATGGCCATGTCCTCTGCGTGGTCCAGCAGCGCGAGGCGGCGCAGGGTGGTGGCGAGGTTCAGGCAGGCGGGGCCGAAGTTTGGGGCGGCGCGGAGGCAGGCGAGGTAGGCGTCGACGGCCTCGACGGGGCGGCCGGCTGCGCCGAGGGCGATGCCGAGGTTGAAAAGCGTGTCGCGGTGGTTTGGCGCGCGGTCGAGGCAGGCGCGGAATGCGTCGGCCGCGGCAGGGGCGTCGCCAGCACTCAGCAGGGCGTTGCCGCGGTCGAACAGTTCGGCGGCGCCGGTTTGCATCGCATCGGATGGTAGGCGCGGAGGATGAACGAGGGGTTAATGCGGGCGACGCGACAGCCGTTACGTCGCCGGAAACGCAGCCTCCATCGCGCGGCGATACTGGTAGGCCTCGCTTGTCGTATCGATCCGGATGTCGTCCCAGGTGACAGGCTGGCCCAAGGGCACGTCGCGGATCAGGGGGACGCGGTTGGCCAGACCGATCGGCAGGCCGCCGACACGAAGGCTGTCGGTGGCGGTCATCAGCTTGCCCCAGACGCAGGCGCCGCCCTCGCCGTCCAGTGTTTCGCCCGCCCGCAGGTCGCGCTTGGCGGTGGAGACGACGTCACCGCGGAAGCCGGTTGGGGCGCCGGTCGCCTCGTTACGCAGGGCGGCGGACAGGATGGAGATGTTCAGCTCAAGGCCGATCAGGTGGAAGGGCCGGTAAAGGGCGGAGATGCGGCCGGTCGGGTCGGTGACGACGCCGTATTCCTGGAAGCAGCGGGCGGCGTAATCATTGGGAGCCTCGAACACCACGTAGACGCCCCAGCGCAGGTCGTTCAGCACCGGGCTGCCGTCGCGGTGGATGCTGGAGATCACCTCGACCTGGCCGGCGTGGTGCAGGGCGCCGGCGTTGCCGGGCCGCAGCATCTCCGCCATCTGGTGGGTGCCGACCGGCGGAAAGGCCAGGCCATCCGGCGGCGGGGTCAGGCCGGACGCGTTGGCGACGGCGGCCATCTCGATGCCGGATTTCGTCCCGTCCAGGAAGGAGTTGAACATCTGCGGGTTCATGCCGCCGATGCGCGCCTGTTCGGGAGTCAGGCCGTAATAGCCCCAGACCGTATCGGGCGTGGAGGCGTGGTATTCGGGCATGTACTTCGTGCCCTTGCCGGCGGCGATGATCGGGAAGCCGCAGGACCGAGCCCAGTCGACGAGTTCGCAAATCAGGGCGGGTTGGTCGCCATAGGCAAGGCTGTAGACGATCCCGGCGGCCTCGGCTTCCTTGGCCAGCAGTGGACCGGCCAACACGTCGGCTTCGACGTTGACCATGACGATGTGCTTGCCCTCGCGGATCGCCCGGCGCGCGTGGGCGATGCCGGCGGGGGCGTGGCCGGTGGCCTCGACGATGACCTCGACATCCGGCATTGCGATCATCGCGCCTGCGTCATCGGTGAAGCGGACGGCGGCGATGCGATCCTCGGACCAGCCGACGGCGCGGCAGGCGGTTCGGGCGCGGTCCGGCGACAGGTCGGCGATGGCGGCGACTTCCAGGCCCGGCGTTGAGGGAACCTGCGAGAGGAACATCGAGCCGAATTTGCCGGCGCCGATCAGGCCGACGCGCACGGGACGGCCGGCGGCGGCGCGCTTTTGCAGCAGGCGGTAAAGATTCATGCGGCTTCCTCCGGCGGCTTGGTCGGGGTGCTATAAACGTGGCCGCGGGACATGCGAAGCGGGGGCGTTCAGGAGGTCTCCGCCGTTGCGCCATATGCCGCGGCTGGCGGCGCGGGCAGTGGCTTCGGTGGCGCGCAGGCCGGTGGTCTGAGCGCGTGCCCAGCCATCGCGCACCATGGCTTCGCTGAGCGAGATCCCGCCGGATGCGCAGTCGGCGAGCGGGCGACCCTTGCCGTCGTGGCCGTGTATCACGCAGGTGGTGGGGCCGAACCGCACCAGGGAGGCGAGGTCGTTGGCCGCCGCGGCGCCGCAATCCTGTTCCGCCGCGGTGGCGGTGCGGCAGATGGCGCCGCGGGCAGGGGCGGTTATTCCTTGCAGTTGCACGATATCGTCGCCAATACGCAATGTATTGCCGTCGATTACCGCAAGCCGGTCCGGTTGCGCCGTCAGGGTCTGGCTGGCCGGCGCATGTGCCGGGGCGTCGGACGGGCGCACGAACAACCACGCGACCGCGAAAAGCGTCGCGGTGCCGCCCACCGCGGCCAGGATGACACCCGGAGCCGGGAGATTGGGGCCAATATGGAGGAGAGCGCCCAGGCCTGGGCGGAAGATACGCCGCTTGCGGTTTAACGACACGACCGATACCCCGATTGGCTGATGTCGCCTCCCAGTCCAGGCGTTACCAGACCGCACTGACACATTGCGGACCAACCCATACCAACCAATTGGATGCCGCACCGCACACAGAGGGTCAACCCCAAACTTCGGGTCGGAGGCGGAAAAAATGCGAGGGGCGGACGTGCACACAACTGGCAGGACGTGAGATGTTACAGATTTGTTCTTAGACCGGAACGGCCGGACATCGAACTGACCGGGACGGTGAACAGACGTGCCCGTCGTGTACGGCCCCGGAACAAACCGAGCTTGTCCAGCGTTAACGTTGGCGCGGGGATTTGTCCGGATCCGGGGTTATCAGCGTCGCTGCCGGTCAGCCGAGAAGTGCGGCGATGTCAGCCTCGGAGCATCCGGCGGCGCGCAGGACGGTGCTGGTGTGCTCGCCTAGGGACGCAGCGAAGCCCGCCACCTTGACAGGCCCTGCTGACATACGGAACGGCGGGTTGAGCACACGGAAGGTGCCGCCGGCGTCGGTCACCTCGGCGAAGGCCTCACGGTGGGCGAGTTGCGGGTCGGACATCAGTTCGCGGACCGTCCGGTAGGGGGAGCTTGGGACGCCGGTGCGGTCGAAGGCGGCCTGGCATTCGGCGGTGGAAAGCTGGGTCGACCATTCCTCCAACTCATCGATCAGCGCGCCCCAGTTGTTGCGGCGGTCGGTGTAGATCGCGAAGCGCGGGTCGGTGATCCAGTCTTCGCGGCCGGCGGCACGGGCGAGGTTGACGAAGGTGCGCTCACTGGCGACGGCGGGCATGATGAAGCCGTCGCGGGTGCGGACGGGGCCGAACAGCGGCTTGCCGGCGGGCGGAATGGTGAACTGCGCGGCCTGGAGTTCCGCGACCAAAAGGCTGAGGGTGGATTCCAGCATCGAGACGTCGATCATCTGGCCGTCGCCGGTGCGCTGGCGGTGCAGCAAGGCGCTGGCGATGGCGCCGAACGCGTAGGTGCCGGTGACGACGTCGGCGACGTAGATGCCGCAGTTGTCGGGGCGCTCGCGGCCCTCCTGGTAGGCCAGATGCGCCATGTCGAAGCCGGAAGCGGCGTGGATCGCCGGCGCATAGGCGGCGAGTTCAGCTGACGGGCCGGTCTGGCCGTAGCCGGAGATGGCACAGTAGATCAGGTCGGGCTTCACCGCGCGCAAGGCGGGATAGTCCAGGCCGAAGCGGCGCATGACGCCGGGCCGGAAGTTCTCGACCACCACATCCACCATCGGGAGCAGCTTGCGGATCGCGGCCTGCGCCTGGGGTTGTTTCAGGTCGAGGACGACGCTTTCCTTGCCGGCGTTGAGTTGGCCGTAGGAGGTGCTGGCGCCGTCGCGGATCGGCTGGCGGCTGCGGAGAAGATCACCCTCCGGCGCCTCGATCTTGATCACCCGGGCGCCTAGGTCGGACAGGAGCCTCGTGCAGTAGGGGCCGGCAATGGTCGTGGTGAAGTCGAGCACGCGGATATCGTGCAGCAGGCCGGGGTTCATGGGCGTCTCCTGGATTTCGGGCGATGCTGCCGTGCCGAGCGGGGTGGGGCAAGCGTTGGGGCTCCGCCCCAAGCCCCGCCAAGTGGCTCCGCCCCTTGGAACCCCGCCAAAGGCCGGAGCCCCTTGGAACCCATTTAGTTGGTTGGGTTTATGAGGGGGCCGACTCAGGTGTTTCAGCCACCGAGTTGGCCCCCTCATAGACCCAACCAAAAAAGATGACGTCCAGGGCTCGGCCCTGGCGCAGGTCCAGGGGCGCGCAGCCCCTGGCGGGGTCTGGGGCGAAGGCCCAGAGCTTCCCGCTACACCGCGTGCCGGCGGAGTTTCTCGAACGCTTCGATGATCTGGGGTCGCATCTTGTCGGCGCGGGCGGCGGTGAAGCCGGTGACGACGCCGACCGCGTAGGCGTGCCGGCCGGCGGGGCCACCGAGTTCGTTCATCAATTGGGCGGCCACGGCGCTGTCGTTCAGCACGCCGAGGCGTTGTTGCAGTTCGGACAGCCGCCGGATGTAGCGATGCGCCGACCTGCTGTCATCGGGGCCGGCGAACATCTCGGCGGCGTAGCGGGCCCGTTTGGCGCGCAGGCGGATGTTGTGCAGGCCATCGAGGTCGAGATCCTCGATGTGTTTTGCGGCGGACTGGAGCTTTTTCCAACGATGACGGATCACGGCGGGGGCGAAGGTCCCGATGCTCATCGCATCGGCTGGCGGTTGGTCGGCGTCCTCCGGCGTGATCTCGATGGGCGGATGCCAGCACCGCGCGGCGGCGAACCAGGCGAGTTCGATGCCCAGCATCCGGAACGCCGGGCTGTTGAGGTAGTCCGACAGCGACTTGCGGTATTCCCGGCGCCGGCGTGTCGCGGCGGCGATCAGGCGTTCGAGCTTCTCGTCCCCGGGCATTGCCTGGGCGATCATCGGGGCGGTTTCCGCGACGAAGACATCCCAATCGCGCGTGTGTCCTAGCGTCGCGCCAAGCGTTTTCAGGCCGGCGCGGATTGGATCGAGCGTCCCCTCCGGCACTGCCGTCAGAAAAATCGAGAGTGCCGACAGCGCTCGGCGTACCGCAACGCGCATCTGGTGAACGGCTTCCATCCGGCCGTTGTCCGATCCGTTCCTGGCCTCCGGTTCCGATGGTGCGGGGGAATGGTGCAGAATGACGTCTGTCAGATGACCGAGGATGTGCGACAGCGCCTCCGGGATCGGCATGTCGTGCGACGGCAGAACCGGCGCGCCAAGATGGCGGGGGGTGGGCTTGCCGCCGGTTGCCAGCGCGATCCCCTGGGCAGCGAGGCTGGCCACCGGGACTTCGACCGGAAACGCGCCGGCGATCAACCGCGCCGCGGCGAGAACGGCCTGGTCCTCGCCGCCGAGGGTGATCCGGGCGACGGGGCGTTCCGCGGTGACGGTGCGGAGGATGCCTCGGTCGACGGTGAGCGTGACGGGTCCGTCGGGAAGCGGGTGGATGCTGGTCGTGCGGCGGCCCTCGAACGCGGCGACCGGGACGAGCGGGGATGGCAGGTCCGCGGGGAGTGCATCGAGGGCTTCGGCTTCCTCTTGCACAGGCGCGGGTTGGGCGGGCAGCCAGGTGGCGGTGTTGGGGACGATCTGTTCCAGTCGCCAGCTTCCACGGGATTCCGCCAGCGTTTGGCCGTCCTTCCGCAGATCATGGTCGGGATTGTCATGCCAGACGATTTTCATGGCCTGGGTACGCGGGCGGGATTGTCGCAGTGCCGACAGCGGCTTGAACGACGAGAGTTTTGCGATCGTGTCCGGATTCGCCTGAAGTTCCAGCTCCATGCGGATTAGCCGGTTTTGTCCAGCATGCGCGGTGTGAGGAACCGAACCAGCTTGCCGCTGCCCTCTCGGAGGTCCCACCATGAGCCGGCAATGGTGAACTCGGCGAGTGCGGCCGTCGGGAAGCCCGATACCAGCGCCTTTTCTGCTTCGGTTGCGCCGGGCGCGGTGGCGCGGGGACCGGCCAGCGTCAGTGCAAGGTCGTGCAGTCCAGGGTTATGGCCGATCAGCAGGACGCTTCGCACCGTCTCCGCCACGCCGTGCAGGGCCGCGAGCAGGTCGGCTACATCAGCGAGGTAAAGGCTGTCGGTCGGCTCGATCAGCGGCGTGTCGTCCCACGGTTCCAGCAGTTCAAGCGTTTCCATGGTCCGGCGCGCGGTGGACACCAGCACCATGTCGGGCGCAAGGCCGAGATCGTGCATGGCCTGCCGCATCACGACGGCCGCTTGCCGCCCGCGCTTATTCAGCGGGCGGTCCCGGTCGGGGCTGGCGGCGTTGTCCCAGGAGGATTTCGCATGCCGCAGGATGAGCAGTTGGCGCATGATGATCGACAGTCTGCCACGGGCGGAACGGCTTGTCCTCCCTCCACCACAGGAAACTGCTCGCTGCTGCCAATGGGCAAGGTGGGGAGCGTCCCCATCTGTCGGCCGCGGAGGATGCGATGGCGATCGACACGTTGCGGATTGTGCTTGGCGATCAATTGAATGAGCGTATCGCCGCGCTTGACGGCCTCGACCTCGCGGCGGACGTGGTGTTGATGGCGGAGGTCATGGGGGAGTGCACCTATGTGCCGCACCACGTCAAAAAGATCGTGCTGGTGCTGTCGGCGATGCGGCATTTCGCCGATGCGCTGACGGCGCGGGGCGTGCGGGTGCGTTATGTCCGGCTGGATGATCCGGATAATACACACACTCTGGATGGTGAGGTGCGGCGCGCGGTGGCGGCATGGCAGCCTCGGCATGTCGTGGCGACGGAGCCGGGTGAGTGGCGCGTGCTGGAATCGATGCGCGATTGGGCGCCGGACATCGAGATCCGGGGTGACTCGCGGTTCGTCTGCTCGATCGGGGATTTTCGACATTGGTCGCAGGGGCGGTCAGGGCTGCGGCTGGAGTTCTTCTACCGGGAGATGCGGCGGCGGACGGGCCTGTTGATGACGGATGATGCCGAACCGGAGGGTGGGCAGTGGAATTTTGATAAGCAGAACCGCAAGCGTTTGCCGGCGAGTGCTCAGCCGCCGGAGGTGCTGGGGTTTGAGCCGGACGCGGTCACCTGGGAGGTGATCGAATTGGTCCGGGCGCGGTTTACCGACGGGTTCGGTGACCTGGATGGTTTCCGGTTTCCGGTCACCGCGGCGGACGCCGAGGCAGGGCTGGCGGATTTCGTTTCGCATCGGCTGCCGGGTTTCGGCGACTGGCAGGACGCGATGCGGCGGGATGCTGCGACGCTGTTTCATGCGGTCATTTCGCCCGCGTTGAATTTGGGGCTGCTGGATCCTTTGGCGGTATGCCGAGCGGTGGAGGCGGCGTATCGGAGCGGACACGTTGCGTTGAATGCAGCCGAGGGGTTCATCCGGCAGGTCATCGGATGGCGGGAATATGTTCGCGGTGTCTACTGGTTGCGGATGCCGGAGTACGGGACGCTGAATGCGCTGGAGGCCACGCGCCCGCTGCCGGAGTTCTACTGGAACGGCAAGACGGAGATGGAATGCATCCGGCAGGTGGTCGGACAGACACGGCGAGAGGCGTACGCGCATCACATCCAGCGGCTGATGGTCACCGGCAACTTCGCTCTGCTCGCCGGACTGCATCCGGATGCGGTGGATGAGTGGTATCTGGCTGTCTATGCGGATGCGTATCAATGGGTGGAGATGCCGAATACCAGGGGTATGGCGTTGTTTGCCGACGGGGGCATTGTCGGGTCGAAGCCCTATGCCGCGTCGGGCGCCTACATCAACCGCATGAGCGATTACTGCGGCGCCTGTGCTTATGACGTGAAGGAGGCGGTTGGACACCGAGCGTGTCCGTTCAATGCGCTTTACTGGGATTTTATTGCGCGTCATGCGGATCGGTTGGAGGGTAATCCCAGGATGGCGATGCCGGTGCGAGGCTGGCGCAGGATGGCGGCGGACCGGCAGACGGCGTTGCGTGCTCAGGCCGCTGGGTTCCTGGCCGGACTGTCATCGGGGGCGGGATGACTTGACCGCGGGTTGCTTCGCGGCATGGTGGCGGCAATCACGTCAGGAGGTCCGCCATGCCACCCACTCCGTTTCGCCTGTCCGTTCCGGATGACGATATCACCGACCTGAAGTCGCGGCTTGCTCGGACCCGGTTTCCGGATCAGGCGCCGGACGCGCCTTGGGCCTATGGCACCGATCTGGATTACATGAAGGAGCTGGTGCCGTACTGGCGGGATCAGTTCGACTGGCGGGCGCAGGAGGCGGCGCTGAATGCGTTTCCTCAGTTCAAGGTGCCGCTGCACGGGATCGACCTGCATTACCTGCATGTGCCAGGGAAGGGGCCGAACCCGACGCCGCTGCTGCTGTCGCATGGCTGGCCGGGGTCGGTTTACGAATTCCTTGAGATCATTCCGCGGCTGACCGATCCGGCCCGTTTCGGCGGCGATCCGGCGGATGCGTTCACCGTGGTGGCGCCGTCGCTGCCGGGCTATGGGCTGTCGTTCTCGCCGGGGCAGAAGCGGTTCAATATCGAGGCGATTACGAGCTGTTTCTGCGACCTGATGACCGATGTGCTGGGTTACAAGCGTTTTGCCGCACAGGGGGGTGACTGGGGCGCGGCGGTGACGTCCCGGCTGGGGCTTGCGCATGCCGACAGCGTGATCGGCATTCATATCAATTTGCTGATGGTGGCGCGGGACCGGCCGCCTCCGGCTGATCCGACGGAGGCGGAGAAGCGTTATTTCGCCGAACTTGCGGATTGGCTGAAGGAGGAGACCGGCTACCAGTGGATTCAGGGCACCCGCCCGCAGACCTTGGCTTATGGCCTGACGGACTCTCCGGCGGGGCTGGCGGCGTGGATAGCGGAGAAATTCCGGGCATGGACTGATCCGGAGTCTAAGATTAGCAGGGATCATCTGTTGGCTAACATTTCGCTATACTGGTTCACCGCAGCAATAGGCTCCTCTTTCTGGCCCTATTACGCTCGGATGCACAGTCAATGGCCGATTCCGGCGGGTTCCACGATCAACGTACCGACCGGGTATTGCGCCTTTCCGCACGAGATCGTCCGGCCGCCGCGATCGGTCGCGGAGCGGACTTACGCCAATATCCAGCGATGGACGGCGATGCCGTCAGGCGGGCACTTCGCGGCAATGGAGCAACCGGAGGCTCTGGCGAAGGAGATCCAGGCGTTCTTCCGGCCGCTGCGCTGAGAAGTCCGGAAGATTGACACCCGACGGCTCGCGTCCGACGATGACGGCGATATGACAAAGACGGTTGGTTTGCCCCGCGTGTGGGGCGCGAAAGCGCGCCGCTCGTCGGGAAGCCGTGATCGCTAGCCTGAAAGATGATGCCTGCCCGGAGATAAGCTGCAACAGGAGATTTCGCCATGCCGCATCGCGTCCGATACGCCGAGTCCATCGAGCCGCTGGTTCAGTTCATCGAGGATACGCCACCCTCGGCGATTGTTGATGGGGCCTTGGAGAAGTTGCGGGGCGGCGTGCCGGCGGATACGATGCTGATTGCCTCGGCGCTGGCGGTGGCGCGGTCTTCTGATCTACCGCCCGGCCATCATGGCGGACCGCTGCATCCGCTGGCGGGGCTCTACGCGATCTCGCAGATCGTCAGCCGGCTGGAGGGTGAGGAGAGTTATCTTCCTGTCGTTCAGCACGTCGCGTTGTCCAACAAGCATATCCACCATCCGGCGATGGGGCCTTATTCGTTGCTGGAATTCGATCCGCTGGATGCCGGCGGGGTGGACGCGACGAAGGAGGCTTTCTTTGCCGCGGTGAAGCGCGGGGAGACCAACAAGGCCGACCATCTGTTCCTGTGGCTCTGGCAGAACGTTCCGCCGGTGGAGGCGCTGGACCTGCTGCTGACGATCGCCATTCCGAAGAACGGGCTGGATGATCATTACTTCATTTTCCCGGCCTACACTTATCGGGCTTTGGACAAGATGGGGCGGTTCGACCTGTTGCCGACGCTAATGCGCCCGGCGGTGCGGTACGTTACGCGCTTCCCGAGTGCACGGGCCATTCCGGAGACGGAAAAGCTGATCGAGGAGTACAAGCTGCTGGACTGCGTGAAGCGCCAGAAGACCGGCGATGATGAGACCGCGGTGATTGGTCAGCTCGGCGAGGCGATCGGCCGGTGTGACGACTACAACGACATCCCGGTGATGACGGCGAAGGCGCTGGCCGAAGGGCTGTCGCTGGAAGGCGCGGGCGAGGCGATGTCGATCGGAGCGGCGGGGCTGTTCATGCGGTCTTTGACCGGCAATCCGATGGATGTGCATCTGCACACGACCGCCAACCTGCGGCGGTATCTGCTGGGGCTGGAGGGACTGAGCCTGAAGAACAAGCTGCTGCTGTTGCTGCTGTGGCACACCGGCCCGGAGGTCAAGGCGACGCAGTACCGGATGCAGCCTGCGCCTCAGCCGGAGCAGGAGGCCGTCGATGCATTGCCGTACCGGACTCAGAGCGATCTGCTGGAAGCGATGACGCAGAGTATCTACAATCAGCCGCCGACGGACTGGTCGAAGGTGACGAACCTGGGGTCGATGCGGGCGGTGCCGGAGGTGAAGGGGACGGTCAATCTGGCCAAGCAGTATGTGGATCTGGGCTATGATCCGCAGACGCTGATTACCCGTCTTGCGGCGATCGTCTGCCACGACAGCTTTACGGAAATGCACGCGTTCAAGCACCATCAGTCGATCGTCGAGGAGTTCCACGCGACGCGTGAGCCCTGGCGGTGGATGCATCTGGTGTCGGGCGCGCAGGCGGCGGCGATTTCGTGGGGCAAGAACATGGAGATCTACGAGGAGGCGCTCGAAGCGCTGCACTCGTAACGAATGCTGCACTGCAACCGGCATCGGCCGGTTGCAGGCTGCGTGCTTAGTTGGCAGAGTGGTTCCTTGTTTTCGGCCTCAGCATGGCCGAGTCACAAAAAACAGGAACCGTCCGCTCATGTCTCGTTTCGCCGGCCTTACGCCGCTGCTTGCTCCTCGTTCCGTCGCCGTGGTGGGGGCGTCATCCGACGCGACGCGCATTGGCGGTCGGCCGATTGCTTACATGCAGGCGCAGAAATTTGCCGGCGCGCTGTACCCGATCAATCCGAATCGCAAGGAGATCATGGGGCTGACGGCCTATCCGTCGGTCAATGACCTGCCGGAAGTGCCGGATGTGGCGATCGTTGCGGTGCCGGCAGAGCTTGCCGTGCCGGCGATCGCGGACCTGGCGAAGAAGGGGTGCAAGGCGGTGGTGATGTTCACCGCCGGGTTCGCCGAGATGGACGAGGCGGGAGCGGTCGAACAGACCAAGCTGGTGGCGACGGCTCGGGCCTCCGGCATGCGTATTCTCGGGCCGAACTGCCTGGGCGTGTTCGATGCGCGCCAGTCGTATTATGCGACGTTTTCCTCGTCATTCGACAGCGGGTGGCCGGTGTTGGGGCGGATCGGGATTGCCAGCCAGTCGGGCGCGTACGGCACGCATCTTTATACGCTGGCGCGCAACAGGGGCATTGGCGCATCGCTGTGCGTGATGACGGGCAACGAGGCGGACGTGACGGTCGGCGAATGCATCGGCTGGCTGGCGGAAAACCCTGAGACTGATGTAATTGCGGTCTATGCCGAGGGTATCCGGGAGGCTGACGGACTGATCGCGGCGTTGCAGGCGGCGAAGGACGCGCACAAGCCGGTGGTGATGCAGAAGGTCGGGCGCAGTGAACTGGGCGGCAAGGCGGCGAAGTCGCATACCGCCTCGATTGCCGGCGATGACGCGGTGACCGAAGCGGTGATGTCGGAGTTTGGGGTATACCGAGCACGTAACTCTGAAGAAATGTTGGATATTGCGCACACGGCGACGCGGAAGATCTATCCCGTCCGAAATACGATGGGGGTGATTACGGTGTCCGGCGGCGCGGGCGTGCTGATCAGCGACGTGGCCGAGGGGCTGGGGCTGGATATGCCGGAGATGCCGGTGGAGTCTCAGGCGAAGCTGCGTGCGCTGGTGCCGTTCTGCGCGCCGCGCAACCCGGTGGATGCGACGGCGCAGGTGTCCAATGACGTCTCGCTGGTGAAGACGTTCACTGAATCGATGGTGCGGGACGGCAAGTATGACTCGGTGCTGGGGTTTTTCAGCATGTCGGCGTCGTCGCGCCGGTGGCCCGCGATCCGCGAGCAGTTGAACGCGGTCAGGCTGGAGAATCCGGGCCGGCTTTACGTGCTGTCGGTGATCGTGCCGCCGGAGGAGCGCGACTCGCTGGAAGCCGAGGGCTGGGTGGTGCACGAGGACCCTACGCGGGCGGTGGTGGCGATCGATGCGATGGGCCGGTATGGCGCGGCGTTCGCGGCGGGCGCGCCCGCGCCGGCGCCGACTTTGCCGAAGGTGACGCTGCCGGCCGCGACACCGACCGAGGCCGAGGCGAAGACGTTGCTGGCGGCGTCGGGCATCGCGTCCGCGCCGGAAGCGGCGTGCGCCACAGTGGAAGAGGCCGTCGCGGCGGCGGAACGGTTTGGTTTCCCCGTCGTGATGAAGATCCTGTCGCCGGATATTCTGCACAAGTCGGAGATCGGCGGTGTTCTGCTGGATATTTCGGACGCGGGGGCCGTGCGTGACGGGTTCGGGTTGCTGCTGCAGCGCGCGAAAGCCGCGGCGCCATCCGCCAGGATCGAGGGCGTGCTGGTGGCGAAGCAACTGAAGGGCGGCGTGGAGTGCATCCTGGGCATTCATCGCGACCCGGTGTTCGGGCCGATGGCGATGTTCGGGCTGGGCGGGATCTTCGTGGAGGTGATGAAGGACGTTGTGTTCCGCCGCTGCCCGTTCGGGGCGGATGTGGCCGAAACGATGATCCGCTCGATCAAGGGCGCGCCGCTGCTGCTGGGCGCGCGCGGGCGGCCTCCGGCGGATATCAAGGCGCTGGCGGCGATGCTGTCCCGGCTGTCGGCGTTCGCGGTCGCGGCCGGGGACCGGCTGCAGTCGATCGACCTGAATCCGGTGTTTGCGATGCCGGAAGGACAGGGGGCGTTCGCGGTGGATGCGGTGATCGAAGTGGGCTGACCGAGGCCGGGGACGTTCAGGCGCCGGCGATCCGTCGCAGGGACGCAACCAGCGTCGCGGCAGCCTGATCGGGTGTCGTATCGTTCATGATCGTTTCGACCGGCACCCCTGGTGGAAGCGGCACGGTTCGGGCCAACCGGCTGTTGATGTCGGCGTTGGTTTCCCGCCCTCGGTCGGCCAGGCGGTGTGCCAGGATGGCTGGGGGAGCGGTAATCTCGATAACGTATGATGGGAAGCGCGACGCGGCCTTCTCGATAATGCCGCGGGATACGTTTGCGACGACCACCCGGCCACGGGCGAGGTCCCGGGCGATGTCCAACGGAATGCCGTACGACAGTCCATGCGCTTGCCATGACAGCGCGAAGTCGCGGCGGGCGAAATCTGCCACGGACACCGGTTCGTGGTCCTCACCGGCGGGGTCGGCGGGACGGGTGATGACGCGGCGGACGAACCGGAACCGTTCATCGCCGGCCAGCGCCTGGCGCGCCATCGCCAGCAGCGTATCCTTGCCGGCGCCGCTTGGGCCGACTACCAGAACCAGCATCATCTTCTCCCGTTCAACCAGACGCGAGGGCGCAGCGCATGTTTACCACACGGCCTGAAATTGCCGGCACGTTCGGGGTTGTCGCAAGCACCCACTGGCTGGCGAGCCAGGTCGGGATGGCAGTGCTGGAGCGTGGCGGCAACGCGTTCGACGCGGCGGTGGCGGCGGCGTTCACGCTGCATGTGGCGGAGCCGCACCTGAACGGGCCGGGCGGCGATGCGCCGATCATCATGCACGATGCCGGCAGCGGCCGTCAGCGCGTGATCTGCGGGCAGGGGCCGTCGCCGGCCGCCGCGACGATCGGGGCGTTCCAGGATCTTGGGCTGGACCTGATTCCAGGCACCGGGTTGCTGCCGGCGGTGGTGCCGGGTGCGTTCGACGCCTGGGCTTTGCTGCTGCGCGACTGGGGCACGTGGGAACTGGCGGACGTGCTGTCGTTCGCGATTGGTTATGCGCGCAACGGCATCCACATCGTGCCGCGGATCAGTGCGGCGATCGCCAACGTACGTCCGTTGTTCCTCGCGGCGTGGCCGACATCGGCCGAGGTGTTTCTGATCAATGGCGATGTGCCGGCCCCCGGCAGCCTGTTCAAGCGCCCGGTGCTGGCAGACACGTATGAGCGTGTGCTGCGGGAGGCGACGGGTGCCACGCGGGAGGCTCGGATCGATGCCGCCCGGCGCGCTTGGTATGGCGGTTTTGTCGCGGAGGCGGTGGACGGGTTCTTCAGGCAGAACGAGATTCTGGACACGTCGGGCCGCCGCCACCGGGGCCTGCTGACCGCCGAGGATTTCGCGCGGTGGTCGGCGACGGTGGAGGACCCGGTTCGTTATGACTACCACGGCCATACGGTGCTGAAATGCGGCCCGTGGAGCCAGGGGCCGGTGTTCCTGCAGCAACTGGCGTTGCTCAAAGGGGCGGGCATTGCTGACATGGACCCAGTGGGGGCGGATTTCGTGCATCTGGTCACGGAGGCCATGAAGCTCGCCTATGCGGACCGGGAAGCATATTACGGCGATCCGGATTTCGTGACGGTACCGTTGGAGACATTGCTCTCGGACGACTACAACGCCGACCGGCGGCGGTTGATTGGCGGGACCGCATCGCTGGACCTCCGGCCGGGAACGGTGCCCGGCTACACGCCGGTGGTTGATCACAATGCGGCGGACCGGCTGGCGTTGCTGGCGGGAGATACCTCGGGCGCGGGTGAGCCGACCTTAGCGCGGCTTGGC
Source organism: uncultured Pseudomonadota bacterium (assembly GCA_963819005.1). Classification (GTDB taxonomy): domain Bacteria; phylum Pseudomonadota; class Alphaproteobacteria; order Acetobacterales; family Acetobacteraceae; genus Rhodopila. The sequence goes on along the minus strand of CAWFUL010000011.1, from coordinate 612,345 downwards.
GCGAGCGGCGGAGACACCTGCCATATCGACGTCATCGACCGGTGGGGGAACATGGTCAGCGCCACGCCCTCGGCCGGGTGGCTGCAGTCCTCGCCGGTAATTCCGGAACTTGGGTTCCCGATGGGGTCGCGTGGTCAGATGTTCTGGCTGCAGCCGGGACTGCCGAACAGCCTGGCGCCGGGCAAGCGGCCGCGGACGACGCTGTCGCCGAGTTTCGCGCTACGGGATGGGAAACCCTGGATGGCGTTCGGGACGCCGGGTGGCGAGCAGCAGGACCAGTGGTCGGCGATCATGTTCCTGCGCATGGTGCATCACCGGCTGGGCATCCAGCAGGCGATCGATCTGCCCTCGTTCCACTGCGAGCACTGGCCGTCGAGTTTCTGGCCGCGCGTGGCGCGTCCCGGCAAGCTGGTGCTGGAGGGCCGGTTCGACGATGCGGTATTGGCGGCGCTGCGGGCCCGCGGCCACGATGCCGGCAAGGGCGAGGACTGGAGCGAAGGCCGCCTCTCTGGCGCTCGGATCGAGAACGACGGGCAGATGTACGCTGGGGCTAATCCGCGCGGCATGCAGGGCTACGCGGTCGGTCGGTGATGCGGACGTTGCGGCAGCCGGGGCCGGCGCATACCAAGCGGATAGACGTCTTGCGGGGGGAGCCGCGGTTGTTGCGGTTCCGGCTGCAGCCGGGCCTGACGTTGAACGAGGCGCTGACAGCGCCCTTGATGGCGGCGGGGTTTCAGTCCGCGGCCGTCACGTTACGCGGAACCACGCTGGACCCGTTTCGCTATGTGCGTCCGGCGCCTTCGCCTGATGACGATCATGTCGCGTGGTTCTCGGCCACGCATGCGCCGGAGGGCGTCAGCACAATCGAGCAGGCCAATGCCACCTTCGGGTGGGCCGGCGGCGCGCCCTCGGTGCATTGCCATGCCGTCTGGCGTGAGCCCGACGGGTCCCGCCGTGGCGGTCATATCCTGCCGCATGAAAGTCGCGTCGCTGAAGGCGCTGAAGCAACCGCGTGGGGGTTTTCGGCCGTCCGGATCGAGGCGTTGCCTGATCCCGAAACGAACTTCACGTTGTTCCAGTTTGCCGGCTCGTCCTCCCCGGAGGCAAGCGGCCTAGTCGCGCGGATCAAGCCGAACGAGGACATCATTACGTCCGTCGAAACGATCGCGCGGATGAATGGCATGGCGAACGCGACCGTTCGTGGCAGTCTCGGCAGCCTGGTCGGGGCGCGGTTCTCGGATGGCGGTTCGGTCGATGATCATGCGACGGAAGTGCTCGTGCGCGAGGGCCACGTGCGCGACGGGCTTGCGACGCTGGATATGATGGTCGTGGACATGGACGGCGCGGTGCATGAAGGATTTCTGGCGCGCGGCGACAACCCGGTTTGCATCACGTTCGACCTGGTGCTGGAGGCAGCCCGCTAACGCCGGTTCGTTTTGTCGCAAGTAACGAACGCCGGCGTCACGTTGGCTTCGTGCCGACCACACAGTGCATCGGGTGCGCCATGAACAGCAGCCCGTTCGCGCGTGCCTTGGCGGTCCGGTCGCGCCAGACGTGGGTTTCGGCCTCGGACAACTGCGACAGCGCGTGGTCCTCGCGATATCGCCAGATGGGTCCATCGGGGTTGTCGAACGTCACCAGGCTGGGGAAGCACCGCAGCGCCTTAAAGCCGGCCGCCCGGGCGCGTGGATACAGGCTGGCATCGGCTGCGCCGCGTGCGCCGACCGATTGCGGCGGGTCGGTTACCTTTGCGGCGATGTCCGGCGGCAGATCGAGATTCCACCATTGCGGCAGGTCGATCGAGCGAACGATGACGCCGACCCGTCCACCGGGACGGACGACGCGGAAGAGTTCCCGCAAGGCACGGTCAGCGTCGCATTCCTCCAGGACGGTGACGGAATAGGCTCCGTCGAAGGTATTGTCGGGAAAGGGCAGTGTCTCGGCATTGGCGAACTCGAAGCTGATCTTCTGGGCGACGCCGTCTTCCGTTGCGAGCACGGCTGCCTCCCGCAACAGGAAGCGGTTGACGTCGGTGGCGATGATCTGGCCTTTGCCTGACAGGCGCGGGGCCAGCAGCCGGTCCAGCGCACCGGACCCGCAGCCGACATCCAGCACAGAATCATCGGGCGCGATGTCCATGGCATCCCACAGGGTCCGAACCATGCCCTGGTAGCTGAAGCCGGCCGCGCGATCCTCCAGTGCCGCGACGCCGCCGAGATGCCGTCCGCCCAGGGTGATCACCGTCCAGCGTTGGGCCAGGGCGGGTATGGCAGGCGCCCATTGCGAGGGCGCGAGGAAGAACGGCAGCAACACCAGCGGCGGGCCCTCGCCCTGGATCGTGTAGCTGATGCCGGCATGGCTGAAACTGCCCGGCGTCAGTCGCACCGGGGGAAGGGCGGGCAGGGCGTTGGCGACGGCCATGATGTCGTCGGTCCGATCCTCGACCACGTCGGCCCAACCGGGCGCGTCGTAGCCGTCCAGCACCACGCGGGCCGAACCTGGCAGCCTGGCATGTGCCTGCGCGGTCACGCTTGCGGTCAGACCCGTTGCGCCGGCGATCAGCACGATCCGTTCGGCAAGGCCGGTGAAGGGCGACGGGTCGAGCCGAGCGGGGACGCACAGGATCAGGCTGGCGATCCGCTCAGGCGCCGCCAGGGCCAGCGGGACGACGTCACCCGCCATCTGGGTAGCGACGTGCGCCTGCCGCAGCCCCAGATGGTTCCAAAGCGACAGCAGCCGATTATTAGATTGTGCCACGTGCATCCTGCATCCGATCGTTGTAATAGAGGGAATGAACTGCGCTTGTATCAGGCGCAGGACAAGGTTACGGGCGGGAAGGGGGCAGACCGATGCCGGAGGTGGCGCAGATGGCATCAACGTCGATCCTGCCGCAGCTGGTTGCCGTGCTGGATGTGCTGGCAGTGGTAGGCCGCCGGATGCATCCGCCCTATCTCGATCAACTGGTTGCGCTGGTTCCTAATCCGGCGGCGGCACTACGGGCCTGCGACCTGGAGCCGCCCGAGGGGCCGATCCAGCAGGCGGCGCGGATGGCCCTGCAGGCCTGCAACGGGTTGCTGGCCGCGCCACGTGCCGACAATCCGATGCGCGCGGCTTATCGGGCGATGCGATACACCAGCCGTGCAATGGAGGCGCTGATCGCTGCCGAACACGTTCCTGCTGTCAGCCGCTTTCTGCTGCCGCCGGAGCGGCGAGACGACACGTCCGTTCTCGACCGGCTGGCAGGACCCGCCCATGCGCGATCCGGCGTGTTTCACTTCGCCAACGAGACCACCGAGAGTGGCGGGTTTTCGGTTTATGTCCCCGGCTGGTACGATCCGGACCGGCCGTGGCCGGTCGTGATGGCGCTGCACGGGGGCTCCGGTCACGGCAGGCTGTTCCTGACGAACTGGGTGGCGCAGGCCAGGGCCCGCGGACTGATCGTTGTTGCGCCGACCGCCATCGGCGATACCTGGTCGCTGATGGAGCCGGAGATCGACAGCAGGAACCTGTCGTCCATCCTGGCCGAGGTTCGCGCGCGCTGGTCGATCGATCCGGCCCATATGTTGCTGACGGGCATGAGCGACGGCGGCACCTTCGCGCTGTTGAGTGGCGTGGACGCGGACTCCCCGTTCACCCACCTGGCGCCGGTTGCGGGCACCTTCCATCCGCTGCTGCTGGCAATGGCGGATCCGGCCCGCCTGACGGGACTGCCGATCTATTTAACGCACGGGGCGCTGGACTGGATGTTCCGGGTCAGCATCGCCCGGACAGCGCAGGACGCCCTGCGCGCCGCCGGAGCGGCGGTCGTGTACCGCGAGGTCGCCGATCTGTCGCACACCTATCCGGTCGATGAGCAAGGCGCGATGCTCGACTGGTTCCTGCGCCTGGGCGGCTCCTCGATATGACCCGGGAGGCCTCGACAGCACGGGGAACCCACCGCTTTCCGGTGGGTCATGTCATACTGATGGTCATCGCCCTGGCCGTGGTGTGGGGTGGCATCGGCGTCGATCTGCTGCACGAATATTCCTCGGACCGAGCGAATGCGATTACGAATACCGACAATCTGGCGCACGCGTTCGCCGAGAACATTTCGCGGATCATCGAAACCGTTGACGAAACGCTGCTGGTTGTGCGCGACAACTACGAACGGGAAGGTGCGGCGTTCGACCTGCGGGCCTGGGCGGCACGACACCCGCTGTTGCAGAACCTCGTGCTCCAGATATCCATTGCGGACAATAGCGGACACATTGTGGCAACCAACGTGGGTCCCGTTGATCACAATGTGACTGTCACCGACCGGCCGCATTTTCATGCGCAAGCCGTCAGCACGACCGACTCGCTGTATATCAGCGTTCCGACCGTGGGCCGTCTCACCAAGCGTCCGGCGATCTTCTTCGTCCGGAAGCTGATAGCCCCGGACGGTTCATTTGCTGGAACAGCCAACGTCTTGCTCGACCCGCTGGATCTGTCGCGCTTTTACGAGTTCGATCTCGATCGGCAGCGGCGCGATCACGCTGATGAACCTGCAGGGCGTGGTCCTGGCTCGCGCGCCAGAGGGGCCGAACATCCTGGGCCGGACGCTGAAATCGAAGTTCCTGCCGATGATGCAGACCGGCCCGGCGGCTGGAACCTTCGAGACCGTCAGTGGGTTGGATGGTGTGCCCAGACTGTTCAGTTACCGGCGTCTGGACCAGTTTGGGCTGCTGATAAGCGTCGGGTTGTCCGAGAAGGACATCTTCGCGGATTTCAACAAATCCCGGACGGTCTACACGCTGGCTGGACTTGCCGTTTCGCTGGGGATCATCGGTACCGGCATTGTCATGATCCGCCAGCGCAACCGCATTCTCCGGTCCCGCGAGGTCCTGGGTGTGACGCTGGAGAACATGACCCAGGGTATCCAGATGGTTGACGCGGACGGCAGCATTGGCGTGATCAACAGCCGGGCGGTGGAACTGCTGGGATTGCCGCCGGCGATGTTGGGGGGTCAGACGACATTTCACGACATCGTGGACTGGCAGATCAAGAGCGGCGAGTTTGGAGAACGGAAGGACTGGCCCGAAGGCCTGAGGAAGACACTGGACGCCGGCGGTATCTTCGGCGTCGAGGATGTTTACGAGCGGATACGTCCTAACGGTACAGTGCTGGAGGTGCGCACGAAGCCAATGGCGGATGGCGGCGCGGTGCGGACCTATACCGACATCACCGATCGCAAGCGCACCGAGGCTGACCTTGCAGCCGCCCGGGATGCCGCCGAAGCAAGCGGGCGTGCCCGGACCGAGTTCCTGGCAATGATGAGCCATGAGATCCGGACGCCGATGAACAGCATCATCGGCTTTACCAGTCTGTTGATGGACATGCCGTTGCCGCCAACGGCGGCGCAATACATCCGTATCATCCGCCAGTCCGGCAACCATCTGCTGCAGATCATCAACGATATCCTTGACCTGTCCAAGCTGGATGCCGGCAAGCTGGAACTCGAGGAAGAGGTGTTCGATCTGCGCGAGGAGGTGGCGGGAACCGTGGAACTGCTGATTACCCAGGCTCAGCAGAAGCATTTGACGCTGACAGTCGATATCTCGACGAACGTGCCGGCGCGGATCTGGGGTGATCCCGGGCGTATCCGCCAGATCCTGATCAACCTGATAGGCAATGCCATCAAGTTCACATCGGTCGGCGGCGTCACGGTGCGGTTTGAGGCCGTTCGCATGGATGATGGCGAGCGACGGCTGGCTTGCAAGGTCATTGACACCGGCATCGGCATCCCGGCCGAGAAGATTGGACTGCTGTTCAATCATTTCACGCAAATCAGCAACCGCGGGTCCCGCCAGTATGGCGGCAGCGGCCTGGGACTGGCGATCTGCAAGCGTCTTGTGGAGCAGATGGGCGGCGAGATCGGGGTCCATAGCGAGCCCGGACGCGGCACCACGTTCCAGTTTGACGTTCCGCTGCGCGCCGTCGCCGCCGCTGCCACGGAGCCGGACGCGACCGTGGAAGATCAGGTCAGCCTGCAAATCCTTTTGGCGGACGACAACAATACGAACCGCATGGTCATCGCCAGGATGCTGGAACGTCTGCACCACCGTGTCGACCTTGTAAGGAACGGCCTGGAAGCGGTCGAGGCGGTGCGGACCACGCCCTACGACGTGGTCGTGATGGACGTTGTCATGCCCGAAATGGACGGTCTGGTGGCAACCGCGACCATCCGCGACCTGACCGGCCGAAAGGGGCGTGTTCCGATAATCGGCCTGACGGCGAATGCGGCCGGCAATCTGGAAGAGGCATGTTTCCGCGCCGGGATGAACGTCTTCATGACCAAGCCGGTGACGCCGGAACGGCTGGCCCGGGCCATCACCGAAGCGACGCAGAAAGTCGTCGTGGTCGAACCAGGTCAGTGAACTTGCTGTGGCGGATTGATCAACTCGCGGGGACTTGCGTTTCGGCGCCGTTCAGGCTGGTTTGCGCGCTGAAAAGAACCGTGCGGAGACCGTCCAGATGATCATCCGCCGCCGTACTGTCATGGCCGCTGCCGCGGCGTCCGCCGCCGTCTCGGTGCCGCGCGCGGGCCCAGACGAAGCCGGTGATCCGCATCGGCGTGATGAATGACCAGTCCGGCCCGTATCGCGACGTGAACGGGCCGACCGGCGTGATATGCGCGCAGCAGGCGGTGCGGGAGTTCAACGCCCAGGGCTTCGATGTCGAGGTGCTGTCGGCTGATCACCAGAACAAGCCGGATGTCGCTGTATCCCTGGCGCGCGAGTGGTTCGACCAGAGAGGCGTCGACATCATCATCGACATCTTCGCGACCTCGTGTGCCCTGGCGCTGGCCTCGGTCGTCAAGGACAAGAACAAGATCATGATCGCCACCAGCACGGCGTCGTCCGATCTGACCGGCCAGGCGTGCACGCCGAACTCGATACACTGGGTATTCGATACGTACATGGAGGCCAAATCGACTGGCGGAGCGATGGTGAAGGCGGGCGGCGACACGTGGTTCCTCATCACCCAAGCTTATCGGCACCACGCCGGCGGACGAAGCGTTCCGGCGATTGTCGGACAATGCCTGCCCGATGGTGAAGTCCTAGGCGACCGCCGCGGCCGGGTCCCCTTGGACCGGGGGGCGGGAGTGTATTAGCGTCCTCGCCTGATCAGGGGAGGAGAGGGGATGTCGATCACCGGAAGTGTGCTGGCCAGCGCAATGGCGGGCCTGGCGTTTGTCGGATGCGGCATGACGAGCGCCGCGCCGCCGCCGGCCGCGCAAACGCGGCGGCGGGAGACGGTTGTCAACGGCAAGCGGGTCAAGACGATCGACGTGCATGCGCACTGCATCGTGCCGGCCGCGGCGGCGCTCATTGCTCACCCGCTGGAGGCGCCGGGGCTGCTGATGGCTGACACCTCGACCCGCATCGCGGCGATGGACGCGCAGGGGATCGACGTGGAGGTGCTGAGCATCAATCCGTACTGGTATCGCGCGGAACGGGATGCGGCGGCGGAACTGATCCGTATACAGAACGAAACCCTGGTTGAATTCTGCGCGGCGAGTCCGGACCGCTTTGCCGCCTTCGCAACCGCTTCCCTGCAGTTTCCGGAGCTTGCGGCGGAGCAGGTGGAGCATGCCGTCAAAAAGCTCGGTTTCCGGGGAGTCGGTGTGGCCGGGAGTGTCGCCGGGGAGGAACTCGCAAATCCGCGCTTTCATCCGTTCTGGGCGAAGTGCGAGGAACTCGGGGTTCTGGTGTTCATGCACCCGCTGGGCGTGCGGGAACTGGAGCCGAGCGGACGGCTGTCCGGCAGCGGTCTGTTGACGAACACGATCGGCAATCCGCTGGAAACCACGATTGCGCTGTCGCATCTGATTTTCGAGGGCACGCTGGACCGGTTTCCCGGACTGAAGATCTGCGCCGCTCATGGCGGCGGGTTCCTGCCCTCGTATGCCAACCGGTCCGATGCGGTGACCCGGTGTTTCCCGGACCGGGTTGGACCTCTGCCGAAGAAGAGCCCGACCGCCTATCTGCGGGATGGCCAGTTGTTTTTCGATACGATCGTGTTCACCCCGGAGGCGCTGCGGCACCTGATCGCCGAGACGGGTCCGGGGCAGATCATGATCGGCACGGATTACCCGTTCCCATGGACCAGCACCGAGGTCGATCTGGTGCTGAACACGCCAGGGCTGACCGACGACGAACGGATTGCGATCCTGGGCGGGACGGCCGCGCGGCTGCTGGGCATCCCGAACTGATCGTCCGGCGGATCAGAGCCCGATGCTGATATCCACCCGGTCCGGCCCGAGGGTCGGCATCGGGACGCCCTGCGGGTAAATGATCCCGCCGGCGCCAAGCACCTCGATCCGGGCTCTGCCGACACCGTCCTGAAGCAGGCCATTTTTCACGGCCCCGGTCCGAAGCTGGCTGAGGGTGTCGTGTTGCGCTGGGTCAGGCCGGGTTGAGTAGCCCTGGATGGTCACGGGCGCCAAAGGGTTGGCCTTGGCGAATGTTGCAGCGGCCTGGATGGTATCCATTGCCCGCTGATCGAGCTGTGACGAGTACGGGATGAAATAAACGGTGTATTTGCTCCCCTTGCCGGCGCACCCGGCGAGGAGGGTTATGAGCAACACGATAGCGACTCGGTAGAGCATCAGGGCCTCGGCGATTTAGCGGCCCCGATAGACGCACGAAGGATTGTTGCGATCAAGTTAGCTGGGCGCGATGCGTCTAGCGCGCCGCGGCGCGCAGCAGGGCGCTTGCGACGTCGAACAGATCCAGCAACCGGGCGACGTAATGGTCATGGACCGCGAAGCCGGGCGCCTGGGGGTTCAGCATTTGCCGTTCCAGAGCATCCAGCATCCGGCGCAAGCGCCGCTGGTGCAGGCCCAGCCGCCGTTGCACCGGGTCGGCCACCACGCCCGCGAACGCCGCGGCGACAGTCGAAGCAGCCAGCAGTCCGCCTGTCAGCGTGCTTATCAGCAGTGCGCTCGGTGCGACCGGGAACAGCCCCACCCAAACTGATCCCAGCGCACTGCCCAATGGAAAGGTGGCGATGGCGGCGCGGCGCGCAATCGCCGCAGCGAGGGTTGGGCCGAGGGACAAGGCTCCGGGTGTCAGTTTCTTCAGCGCCATCGCGCCGGTGCCCAGGCTGAGCAGGGCGGTGGCGATCTCGGTCGCCGCGCCACGGGAACGCCCGTACTCGGTCATCGCAGCATCCAGCCGCTGTCGCAGCGCCGGATCATCGCCGCGCGTGGCGATCGCCTCCAGCACCGGGGCAATCGCCTCGGCTACGCGCGGGTCGGACAGGATGGTTTCGGCGAGAGCGTCGTGCCGGGTGACGCGGTCGCCATCCTGGAATGGCAGCTCCAGCAGATCGGCGTGCAGGCGCCATGTCAGCTCGCGCCCGACGGCGGTGTGAACGATCAGCCGGCGCGAGGCGAGGCGCGCGGCGATGCGGGGGGCGCCGAGTTTGCCGGCGGCGCGGGCGGCGAGCAGCAAGCCGACCTGGGGCGCGGCCATTGTCAGGTTGAGCGGGGCACGCGCGATATCCCAGCCGACCGCGGCGCGGTGAAGCCGCAGTGAACCGGGGAACGAGAAATTCCTGTCGACGAAGCTGTCGACCTTGGCGCGACGGTCCTGAAAGTAGCGGCGAACGCCGTCATCGACGATCTGCTGGACCACAGCCAGCTGCCGTTCAGTGTTGTCGCGGTCAGGCATGACGGAGGCGATGTGCATGGCGGCTCCCTGCTTCGGCGATCCGTTGATACCGCAAGAACGCGCGACGGCGTCAAACGATCCGCCGGCGCATACTGCCTGTCTGAAACCGTCCCTCGGATTAGCAATGCTTTAACTGTTCGCTGCGAAGCTGCCTGGAATTCGGAGGCATTCATGGCGGGTAAGGGTAGAGACAAGAAAGGCGGCAAAAGCGCGGTTATCGTAAAAAAATATACGATCGAGGAGGCCGGCCACCACGGCGGCGCCTGGAAAGTGGCTTACGCAGACTTCGTGACCGCCATGATGGCGTTCTTTCTGCTGATGTGGCTGCTCAACGCGACGACCGAGGATCAGCGCAAGGGCCTGGCGGATTATTTCAGCCCAAACAACCTGATGTCGCATGCGTCATCCGGCACCGGCGATCCATTCGGGGGTCATACGGCCTTCGACACCGGTGCGATGGTGTCCGATCGCGGCGCCGTGCAGGTTACAATCGGCAAGCGGCCTGTGGTCGAAAACACCGCGGATGGCGATGATCCGGTCTCGACGGATACGCATCGCGCGCGCGTGGGCGAGGGGGTCGGCCAAGGTCCGATGACCGAAGACCAGGGCGCTGACGACGACACGGACGAGAAGACGCGCGGCGAGCAGGGCACGCGGCGTCCACCGGGGCCCGGAGGGGCGGCGGACACCGTGACGCAGGGCCATCCCCAAATCGCCAGTCCCGACGATCCCGCCGCGCAGGCGCGTGAGGCGAAGGCGGAGGCGGACAAGGTTCGCGCCGAGACGCTGCGCCAGGCGCAGGAGCAACAGGAAAAGGCCGCGTTCGCGGCGGCCGCGGAGGAGATCAAGGACGCTGTGAAGGCCGATCCCGCGCTGGCCGATCTTGCCAAGCAGCTTGCCGTGGATGTGACGCCGGGTGGCTTGCGCGTCCAGATCCTGGACGAGGTGAAGCTGCCGATGTTTCCGACCGGCTCGGCCACCCCAAACGAACGCGCCCGGCTGCTGATCCAGAAAGTGATGCCGATGCTGATGAAGTTGAACCATCCCATCTCGATCGACGGCCATACCGATGCACAGCCGTTTCCCGGACCTGATCGGACGAACTGGGAATTGTCAGCCGAACGCGCCAACGCGACACGGCGGCTGCTGACCGACGACGGCTTTCCGGAGGCGCGAATCATGTCGGTCACCGGCCACGCTGATCGCGACCTTCTGCTTCCGGCTGACCCGATGGCCGCGGCCAACCGCCGGATTGCGATCATGGTGATGCGCGAGGCACCGTTGCCGGCCGGCCGCCAACCCCCGGCCAGCGGCCAGTAAGATCTCGCGATGCTGACCATCGGCGGCATGGTGCTTTTGTTCGGCTGCGTGTTCGGCAGCTATGTGGTGTCCGGCGGCAGCATGGCGCCGCTCATCGAAGCCGTTCCGTTCGAGTTGTGGACAATCGGCGGAGCGGCGTTGAGCACCATGCTGATGGCCAACAGCATGCACGACGTGAAGCATCTGATGGGCTCCTTCGGCAAGATGATCAAAGGGGCTGCCTTCCATAAGACTGACTACGTCGAGCTGCTGAGCCTGCTGTTCTTCCTGGTGCGCCTGGCCAGCACGAAGGGCACGATGGCGCTGGAACCGCACATCGAAAAGCCGACCGAGAGCAAGGCCTTTCAGAAGTTCCCGAAGATCCTGGCGAACCACCATGCCACCACGATCATCTGCGATTACCTGCGAATGGTCGGGATGAACGCCGACGATCCGAACCAGATCGAGGACGTCATGGCGCGGGAACTAAAGAAGGCGCTGGTCGAGGAACTGCATCCGTCGCACATGATGCAGACGATGGCCGACGCGCTGCCGGCGCTGGGGATCGTGGCAGCGGTGCTTGGCGTGATCAAGACGATGTCTCATATCAACGAGCCGCCGGCGGTGTTGGGCGCGATGATCGGCGGCGCGCTGGTCGGGACGTTTCTGGGTATTCTTCTGGCGTACGGCATCGCCGCGCCTTTCTCCGGACGCATGAAGGGCATCGTGGAGGAGGAAGCAAAATACCTGGAGGTGATCCGAGCGGTGCTGATTACGCATCTGCATGGAAATGCACCTCAGGTGAGTGTGGAATCGGGCCGCAAGATGGTGCCCACGGAGCACATGCCGAGTTTTCTGGAGCTGGAAGAGGCCGTATCGGCGGTTGAAATGTAGGTGAGGCCCGCTCCGGCGAGATTGGGCGGCAGGGCTTGTCTCCAACGTGCCTGCTCCTACAGTCGATGACATGCAGTTCCATAAAGTCTGTCTCGCCAGCTTTCTGGCGATGCCAAACCTTGCGTTTGCGCAGAGCCAGAGTGCCGAACACGTGACCTACGACACCTACGCGGCGGGTCTGCATGTCGCCAAGGTCGAGGCTGGCTTTGGACTTGGGCCCCGGTCTTACCAGCTAACCGTGCGGTACCGCACGACTGGGATGGTCGGGTTTTTCTTCCGCGGCCAGCAGGTCGCCACGGTCAGCGGCGCCTGGAACGGTGCACAATCTTTGCCAAGCGAATACTACGGCGTCGGCCACTGGGGAGGCGAGGACCGGGTCGTCCGGATCGACTACGATCACGGCCGGCCAGTCGTTCGCGAACTGGTCCCGACGAATGACGAGGAGCGGGAAGAGGTCCCGGAGTCACTGCGGCTCAACTCGATCGACACCGCCAGCGCCCTGATGCAACTGGTTCACGTTGTCGGCACGACCGGTCGCTGTGAAACGGCTGCACGGTCTTTTGATGGCCGCCGCGCGGTGGAGATTCGGGTCGTGACAGCGGGGGAGCAGGTGCTGCAACCGGCCAAGGATTCCATTTTTGCCGGCAAGGCGCTCCGGTGCGATTTTACCGGCCACATGCTGGCCGGCTTCAAGCTTGGTGAGGACCGGGCGAAGGACGCTAAGCCGATGCATGGGTCGATCTGGCTGGCGCCGGTCGTGCCTGGCGGCCCGGCGGTCCCGGTCCGGTTGGCGTTCGAGACACGTTGGTTCGGCGACGCCACGATGTACCTGACCGCGGCCGGTGAGGGCGCTGCGCCGGAGACAGAGCCGAACTGATCAGCCGCGGAAGGCGTCGGCGATCCGGCGCACCTGTCCGGTGCGGTCCACCAGCATGATGTCGAACCGTACGCCGGCCGCACCCCAGCCGGGATGCCGCGCGAGGATGATCTCACAGGCGCCTATCAGGCGTGTCTGCTGGCGGGGCGTCAGGGCAGCGGCGGCTTCCGACAGGCGCGGGCGGTGCTTGACCTCGATAATCGCCAGCAGCCCGGCTTTTTCAGCAACGGCGTCGACTTCGCCGGCCTCGGTTCGCACGCGGCGGGCCAGGATGGTCCAACCATCGGCCTGCAGCGCCGCGCAGGCATGATCCTCCGCCGCGAGACCGGTCGCATAGGCGGCCTGGCCGCGTCGGGCGAGGGCGTGCATCGGGGCAGCATGCGGGAGCGGGGTTAACAGGCGATGAAGGTCCCGCTTTTTTCCGAACTGGCAGGCCGGCTGAACCGCGCCCATGTCTGTCGGGCACCTGAGACACGGAACCACCACGATGGCCGCACCGGAAAACCTGCTGGGTCGGGAAACCTCGCCTTATCTGCTGCAGCACGCGGCGAACCCGGTGCACTGGCGGCCTTGGGGCAAGGCCGCGCTTGACGAGGCGCAGGCGGCGAACAAGCCGATCCTGGTGTCGATCGGCTATGCCGCCTGCCACTGGTGCCATGTCATGGCGCACGAATCATTCGAGGATCCAGACACCGCCGCGCTGATGAACAGCCTGTTCGTGAACATCAAGGTCGACCGCGAGGAACGTCCCGATATCGATCAGATTTACATGTCGGCGCTGCATGCGCTGGGCGAACCTGGCGGCTGGCCGTTGACGATGTTCACCACCCCGGACGGTACGCCGTTCTGGGGCGGCACATACTTCCCGCCGGAACCACGGTGGGGGCGGCCATCCTTCCGGCAGGTCCTGCAGGGGGTCGCGAACGCCTTCCATACCGGCGCGGACGCGGTCGTGCAGAACACCCAGGCCCTTAGCCAGCACATCGCTGCCCAGTCGAACGTTTCGGCTGGCGCGGCGCCGGGGCCTGCGCTGCTCGATGCGGTGGCCGAGGCCTATCTGCGGATGACGGATTCCGAGCATGGCGGGATGCGGGGGGCGCCGAAGTTCCCGAACGCGCCGATCTACCGTTTCCTCTGGCAGAATGCCTTCCGCTCCGGCGATCTGGCGGCGCGGGAGGCGCTGCACCTGATGCTGGAGCGGATGTCGCAGGGCGGCATCTATGATCACCTCGGCGGCGGCTATGCCAGATACTCGACCGATGAGGTCTGGCTGGCGCCGCATTTTGAGAAGATGCTGTATGACAATGCCCAGATCCTGGAGTTGCTGGCCCTGGCCCATGCGCATGAACCCAGCGCGCTGTATGCGCAACGAGCGGCGGAGACCGTTGGCTGGCTGATGCACGACATGTCGACCCGGCGTGCCAGCGGGAAGGCGGCGTTCGCGGCCTCGGAGGATGCGGACAGCGAGGGCGAGGAGGGGCGCTTCTACGTCTGGACCGAGGCGGAGGTCGATGCGGTGCTAGGCCCGGCGGCAGCGGACTTCAAAGCGGCCTATGACGTCACGCCGGATGGTAACTGGGAAGGCAAGACCATCCTGCGACGGGTCACCGGACAGGGGACTCCCGAACAGGAACTGCAACTGGCCCGCTGTCGCGACCTGCTGTTCGAGGTCCGGGAGAAGCGTGTCCGGCCCGGGTGGGACGACAAGGTCCTGGCCGACTGGAATGGGCTGGCGATCGCCGCCCTGGTTCGGGCCTCGGCGGTGTTCGGCCAGCCGGCGTGGCTGGATCGCGCGCGGGAGGCGTTCGATTTCATTGTCCACGAGATGGCGGCCGCGAATGGCGGCGTCGAACACGCCTGGCGGCTGGATCGGGTGACGGCGGCCGGGCTGATCGAAGACCAGGGGGCGATGGCCCGAGCGGCTCTGGCACTGCATGAGGCGAGCGGCGATCCGGCGCTTCTTTCCACCGCCATTGCGCTGGCGGACGCAGCGCGCGACGCGTTCGGCGATGCGGCAGGCGGCTTCTACACCACGGCGGCCGATGCAGGCGATGTGCCGGTGGTGCGCCCCCGGTCAGCCGCCGACAATGCCTCGCCATCGGGTGCTGGGCTCATGGCCGAGGTCCTCGCACGGCTGTATCACCTGACCGGCGAACCGTCCTGGCGCGACCGGGCGGAGGCGGCGATGCGGGCGTTTTCGGGCGACCCGCAGCAGATGAGCGGGATGCCGACCTTGCTCGCGGCGGCCGATCTGCTGGCGGAGGCGACCACCGTTGTGGTGGCCGGCGAGCGGACGAACCCGTTGGCCGCCGGTTTGTTGCGTGCCGCGCTGTCGGCTGCCGATCCCGCCGTCGTCGTGATGCGTTCGGATGATGCCGCGACGGTGCCGGCCGGTCATCCGGCGTTCGGCAAGACCGCGGCATCAGGCTCCGCCGCGGCTTTTGTGTGCCACGGAAACGTCTGCGGCCTGCCGATCATGGACCCGGCGGCACTGGCGGAAGCATTGCGCACACGCCGATGACCGGCGAACCGGGTTGACTGCCGGCGTTGCTGTCGCGGAACTTTATTCGCGTCCTGCCGTTCGACAGCGGTCGTATTCCGTGCGACGCCGGGAGACAGCATGATGGACAGCGAGGCGCCGCCGCACGGCGAACTGGATGCGACCTCCGCCGACCGGCCCGTCACGGCTGCCGCCGCGCTGGCGGCGCTCGGTATCGTCTACGGTGACCTGGGCACCAGCCCGCTTTATACGTTCCAGGCGATTGTCGGGTCGGTGGGTGGGCATCCCGCGGCGCAGGATGCGCTGGGGCTGCTGTCACTGGTCGTATGGTCGCTGATCATCACCGTGTCGATCAAATACTGTGTTTTCGTGATGCGCGCCGACAACGGCGGTGAGGGCGGCATCCTGGCGTTGATGGCGCTGGTGACCGGCAGTCCGAAGGGCCGAGCCGGGGCCGGGGTGGGTGTGCTGATCGTGGCCGGACTGTTCGGCGCGGCGCTGATTTACGGCGACGGCATCATTACGCCGGCGATTTCCGTGCTCAGCGCGCTGGAGGGCATCAACGTCGCCACCGACATCTTCAAACCCTATATCCTTCCGGCAGCGCTGGTGGTCCTGTTGGGGTTGTTCACGGCGCAGGCGATGGGAACGGCGCGTATCGGGCGGGTGTTCGGTCCGGTGATGCTGCTGTGGTTCATCGTCATCGGCGTGCTGGGAGCCGTTGCGACGTTCCGGCGGCCGGAAGCCTTGCTCGCCATCGATCCGCGGCACGCGATCGGCTTTTTGGCGACGCACGGCCTGCACGCTTTCGTGGTCCTGGGTAGCGTGTTCCTGGCGATCACCGGCGGTGAGGCCTTGTACGCGGACATGGGGCATTTTGGCCGCCGGCCAATTCGCCTGTCGTGGTACTGCGTGGTCCTGCCCGGTCTGTTGCTGGCCTATGCGGGCCAGACGGCGCTGCTGATCGAGAACCCCGGTCTGGAGGGCAATCCGTTCTTCCTGATGGCGCCGGGTTGGGGGGTCGTGCCGCTGGTGGTGCTGGCAACCTTCGCCACGATCATCGCCAGCCAGTCGATCATTACCGGTGTGTTTTCCCTGACCCGGCAGGCGATGCAACTCGGGTGGTTTCCTGGCCTGAACATTCGCCAGACCTCCGACACCGAGTACGGGCAGATTTATGTTCCGGTGATAAACTGGACGATGATGCTGGCGACGCTGTTGCTGACTTACAGTTTCGGCAGTTCGGATGCGTTGGCCGGCGCGTATGGCACCGCTGTCTCGACGACCATGCTGCTGACGACGGCGTTGCTGTATAACGCCATGCGCGACGTGTGGCGCTGGCCGATGGCGGTGGCGCTGCCGGTCAGCGGGGTGTTCCTGCTGATCGACCTGGCGTTTTTTGGCGCCAACCTGATGAAGATCCGGGAGGGCGGGTGGATCCCGTTGTTGCTGGGGGCGCTGATATTCCTGGTGATGACGACCTGGCGGCGCGGCGTCGATGCGGTACGGCAACGGCAATTTCAGATGGAGCATACGCCGGCGTGGTTCCACGAAATGCTGCGGGAGGGCAACGTCGCGCGGGTGCCGGGCACGGCGGTGTTCTTCAGCCGCGGCGACACCATCATTCCGCAGGTGATGGTCCGCCACGTCGAGCAGTTCAAGGCCTTGCAGGAGACGGTGGTGAGCCTGACGGTGGAATTTGAGGCCACGCCGCGTGTGCCGCTGTCACGGCGCGCGGACGTGGAGGCGCTGCCGAACAACCTGTGGCATGTCACGATTCGTTTTGGCTTCATCGAGATGCCGAACGTCGTTGCGGCGTTGCATTGCGCCAAGGACAATGGCTGTCCGCTCGACTTGCACGACGCTGTCTACTTTGCCGCTCATGACGATGTCGTGGCGAGCGAGACGCAGCCGCGGCTGTCAGCGTGGCGACGCAGGCTGTTCGCGTTCATGTATCGCAACGCGGTTCGCGCGCCCGACCGCTTTGATATTCCGGCGGAAAGATTTCTCGAGGTCGGGCGGCAGGTCGGGCTGTAACGGACAGTCAGGATTTTCGTTGATAGCGGTGCATGCGCAGGACCATCGGGTCGCGGAAGTTCGGCCGCATTCGCTCTGACCAGGGCGTGTTGGCCGCGCGTTTCCAGGCGTCCGAGTGGGAAACGGTGCTGTCGCGCAGGTGATAGAGCGCCACGTAGCGACGCTCCGACGCTGGTTCCGTGGCGCGGTATCGCCTTGCGGCCAGCACGCCGGGGACGGCGGCGAGCTGCGGCAAATGTTCGGTGTTGTACCACGCGGTGAAGTCCGCCTCGGCCGCCGGATCGACGTTCATCGCGGCCATCAGCAGGGCGCCGGCGCCGGCTGGCGCGGTGGCGTCGCCGGGCAGGAGTTGCTCGCCCACGAAGCGCATCACGCGTTTTGTCGCGCGGCCGATTCGTTTCGTCCACGGTGTGCCATTGTCGCCGCCGACAGCCAGATACGCGGGTGTCTGCAACACCTGGGGGTCGGCGAGATCGTAGATCGCGATTGTGACTTTCGGGTCAGTGTCGTCGATCCATCGCTCCGCGTTGATGATGCCGGGCACGCGCAGGCGCTCCGGCACATGCTCCAGGTCGTACCAGTCGTGGAACTCGTCCTCATGCGCGGTGCGGAAATCGAACGCGGCGAGCAGCAGGCCTTTGGCCATGGCGGTTTCCTCCGGTTTGCGTTGGCGGACAGCATGCCGCAGACCCGCCAACGTTGCCAGTGCACCGGGTTTGCGGCATGTCAGATGGATCAACAACATGCAGGTCGCCATGCCCTTTCTGACCGAACCGGAGCCTGAACGCGGAGCGCTGCTGCCCGTGCTGCCGGGCATCAGCCGCATCGTGGCAAACAATCCGGGGCCGATGACGTATCACGGCACCAACACGTACCTGATCGAAACACCGGATGGGCTTGTGGTGCTGGATCCGGGACCGGAGGGGCATCCGGAGCATGTGGACGCGATCATGCGCCACACCGGCGGCAACGTGGCGTTCATCCTGATCAGCCACACGCATCACGACCACGTCGGCGCGGTGCCGGCGGTGCAGACCGCCACGGGTGCTGCGACGGTCGGCTATCGTTTCAGTGCCGTCGATACGTTCGAGGCGGACGAGAAACTGGATCACGGCGCGAAATTCGCTGGGTTCGAGGCGGTTTACACGCCCGGCCATTGCTCCGACCACCTCTGCTATGCCGTGACGTTGAAGGATGGGCGGAAGGTGCTGTTCAGCGCCGACCACGTGATGTCATGGTCTACCAGTGTCGTCAGTCCGCCGGGCGGCGACATGCGCGACTACTTCAACAGTCTGGAGTTGTTGCTTGGCCGCGACGATGAGATTTTTCTGTCCGGCCATGGCCCGATGCTGACAGAGCCTCGCCAACTGGTCCGGGAGATGCTGACTCACCGCACGATCCGCGAGCAGGCCATCGCCGACAAGCTGCGTGACGGGCCGGCCGATCCCTACACGATCATGAACGTGCTTTACTCCCAGATAAACCCGCGGCTTCGGCGGGCGGCGGAGCGCAATGTTCTGGCGCATCTGCTGAAGCTGGAGGCGGATGGGAAGGCCGTGCGGGAAGGAGAGCTGTGGCGGGCGGCGTAGCGGATAAGGGCGACCAGCGGGCTGACTGACGTCATGCCCGCTGGTCCGCCACCGCGAAATCGTCAGGCCTTGATCAGCGGGCAGCCGCCCTCGCTCATGGGGCGCCAGGCGTCCGCCGGGGGAATGGTCGACACCAGCTTGCAGAAATCGTATTTCGATTTCGCCTCGGACAGTTTCTTCACCTGCCACAGGTACATCGTGTGCATCACTCGGCCGTCCTCGCGAACCTCCACGTTTGTATTGTAGAAGTCGTTGACCGGTGTGGATTTCATCTTTGCCACGACGGCATCCGCATCGGTGGTGCCGGCGGCCTTCACGGCCTTCAGCCAGTGGTTTGTGGCGCAATAGCTGCCGGCGTGCAGCACTCCGGGCACCATGCCGCCCATCTTGTCGCTCCAGCGCTTTGACCACGCCCGGGTCTTGTCCGTCATGTCCCAGTAGAAGCTGTCGGTGTAGTTCAGGCCCTCGCACACTTTCTGGCCCAGTGCCGCGACGTCGCTGATCTGCATCAGCAATGTGGCGAGCTTTACGCCGCTGCCGGTCAGGCCGAACTCGGCCGACTGCTTGACGCAGTTCTGCGTGTCGGTGCCGGCATTCGCGAAGCCGATGACTTTCGCCCCCGATGCCTGCGCCTGCACCAGATAGGACGAGAAATCGGCGGTCGCGAGTGGCGCGCGAACCGTGCCAAGGACCTTGCCGCCTGCAGCCTCGACGGCGGCAATGGTGTCACGTTCCAGCGCGTAGCCGAAGGCGTAGTCGGCGGTGATGAAGAACCAGGTGTTGCCGCCCGACTTCGTCAGCGCGCCGCCGGTGCCGTGTGCCAGCGCGTACGTGTCGTACGAAAAATGGATGCCGTAGGGCGAACATTGCTTGCCCGTCATGTCGGAGGTCGCCGGACCGGTGATGAGATAGATCCGCTTTTTCTCGCGGCAGACCTGCTGCACAGCCAGGCCGGACGATGATGCGGCGCCATCCGCGAGCACATCGACACCGACCGTGTCGATCCACTCGCGGGCGATCGATGTCGAAACGTCCGGTTTGTTCTGGTCGTCAGCCTGCAGTACCTCAATGGGCCGGCCGAGGACCGATCCGCCGAAGTCGGCGATGGCGAGTTCGGTGGCGACCCGATTGCCTGGGCCACCGACCTCGCGGTACGGGCCGCTCATATCGGACAGCAGGCCGATCTTCACGGACTTCGACGTGCTCTGCGCTCGGATGATCGCTGGTTTCGCCAGCGGTGCCGCGGCAACCGCGCTGATCAGGACCCGACGGGTTAGTCTCGACATCAAACATTCCCTCTGTTGCCGGCCGCCGCTTGATCCGCGCGGCCGGGGCTTGTAGCGAAGCAGCACCGAATGCCGCCACCGGGGGAAAGTACCTATGCCAACGATGCAAGGAAAGACCGCGCTGCTCGAATTACTGAGGCAGGAGGGCGTTCGGGTCATGTTCGGCAATCCTGGCACGACGGAGTTGCCGCTGATGGATGCCTTGGCGGCGGAGCACGAGCTTCGTTACGTCCTGGCGTTGCAGGAAGCGCCGGCGATGGCGATGGCCGACGGGTATGCCCAGGCGGCGGGCAACATCGTGGCGGTTAATCTGCATGCGGCTCCTGGTCTCGGGAACGCCATGGGCATGTTGTATGACGCGCAGAAGGCGGGGTCGCCGATCCTGGTCACCGCGGGTCAACACGAGCAGCGGTTCAACTTCACCGAACCTCTGTTGTGGGCCGATTTGCCGTCCCTGGCGCGGCCGTTGGTGAAATGGTCGGAGGAAGTACGGCGGCTGGCCGATCTGCCGCGGGCGATTCATCGCGCGGTGAAGACCGCTCTGGCGCCCCCGATGGGCCCGGTGTTCCTGTCGCTGCCGGGCGACATCCTGACCGACAGCGCCGATCTCGATCTTGGCAAGCCCAGCCGTGTCGCGCCGGGGGTGCGGGGCGATGCGTCCGCCATCGCGGAGGCGGCGGCTATTTTGGCGAAAGCGGAAAATCCGATGATCATCGCCGGCGACGCCGTGGCGGAAGGCGACGCGCTTGACGAACTGGTGGCACTTGCCGAGGCGCTGGGGGCGCCGGTCTATGACGAGGGCATGGCGAGCCGAGCGATGTTCCCGTCATCGCATCCGCTTTATCGCGGGCCGATCATCCGGCTACCGGCAGCGATCCGTGACCTGGTGGCGCAGCACGACCTGCTGGTCTCGATCGGCGGCGATCTGTTCACGCTGTCGCTGCCGGGTGAGGTCGAGGCGATGCCGGAAGGATTTCCGGTCGTCCATCTGGACACCGATCCCTGGGAACTGGCGAAGAACTATCCGGAAGCCGTTTCAATCCTGGGTGAGCCGAAGGTCACGCTGCCGGAACTGACGGCGGCGCTTCTGAAGGCGCGCTCGGCTGGCGCGCAAACCAAGGCGGCCCATCGGCTCGATCGGATGAAGGCGGCGGGGTTGGCGAGCCTGGCGCATTTCCACGCGATGGCCGATGCGGTGTCGGACCGGCATCCGATCCATCCGATGGCGCTGATGCAGACGATCGGCAAGCTGCTGCCGGCCGAGGCGGTGGTGATCGACGAGACGGTTTCGTCCGGCGTCGGCGTCAGGCGGTTCCTGAAAAGCGACGATGCCAAGAGCTTCTTCGGTCTGCGTGGGGGTGGGATCGGCTGGGGCCTGCCGGCGGCGATCGGGGTGAAGCTGGCACTTCCGGAGCGGCCGGTGGTTGCGCTGATCGGCGACGGGTCGGCGATGTACACGATCCAGGGGCTGTGGACGGCGGCGCGCGAGAAGCTCAACATCGTCTTTGTCATTATCAACAACTATTCGTACCGCATCCTCAAGCAGCGGACCAACGCCATGCGGGGGCATGCGGCGCAGACCGACAACTACGTGGCGATGGACCTGGACCGGCCGCGGGTGGATTTCTGTGCGGTGGCGCGGGGGCTGGGATTGACGGCGCACAAGGCGAACACGCTGGCCGAGGTTGGCGATCTGATCGAGGCTGCGCTGGCGGCGGACGGACCGACACTGATTGACGTCGAAGTGGACCGGACATGGAAGCCGGTATGAGGGGGGAATAAACATGGCACGGCTCGATGGACGGAAGATCATCATAACAGGCGGCGCATCCGGCATCGGGCGCGCGACGGCGGCGTTGTTCACGCGTGAGGGTGCAGCGGTGGCGGTGCTCGACCGGGCCGCCAGCCCGGATGGCAACCTGTTTTTCCAAACGGACGTGTCTGACGGCGCGTCGGTTCGCTCTGCCGTGGATGCCGCGGCCAAGGCGATGGGTGGGCTGGACGGCGTGGTGAATGCGGCGGGGATTTTCTCGGCGGCCGGCCTGAATGACAGCACGCAGGACCTGTTCGAGCGGACACTGGCGGTCAACCTGACCGGCACATTCCTGGTGGTTCAGGCGGCCGCACCGCATCTACTGGCAGCGGGGGGCGGGTCGATCGTCAACATCGGCTCCGGCGTTGGGATTACGCCGACTGGTCCGGGCAGCCTTGCCTATGTCGCGTCGAAGGGTGGCGTGATTGCCATGACCAAGGCGCTGGCGATGGAACTGGCGCCGACCGTGCGGGTGAACGTGGTTTGCCCCGGCGCGGTGGATACGCCGATGACGCAGTCGTTTCTGCGCGATGCCGCGGGGACGGTCGATCCGGCCATTTCAAGCCGCTATGCGCTGAAGCGGCCGGCTGATCCTGCCGAACTTGCCGCGGCGATCCTGTTCCTGACATCGGCTGAGGCGTCATTCGTGACCGGGATCGTCATGCCGGTGGATGGCGGGCGTACTTTCCACTGACCGGCGGTCGCAGCTCAGGCTGTCGCGTCTAAGGCAGGCGTGGCTCAGGCGGGCGGCGGCGGGGGCGGCAGCAGGACGAAGGCTGTGAAGGCGATCGCGGCCAGCACGGCAAGCCCAAGTGCCACGCAGATCAAGATAATCAGAAGCCGCTCGCGCTCCGGGCTGACCGACGCCCATGCCTCGACCGATTTCAGCTTCCGCAGCATGCTCACGCGTTGGCGATCCCCATCATCGTTGCCCGGCCCTGGCTATCGTTGCCCGGTCCTGGCGCAGCGGGGGATTAACAGAAATACATCGCACCGGGCTTTAATTCTTTTCAATGTCAAACGGTTCAGGCCCTGCTTGTAGGTGCCTGCCGCGCCTTATCGGCGGCACGGTACAGATACCACGTCGCAATCGACCGGTAGGGCGCCCAGCACTTCCCGATCTCGGCCAGTGCGCGTGGCTTGGGCTGCGCGTCAAGCCCGTGCAACACGCGATAGCCCTCACGCACCCCGAAGTCGTCGACCGGCAGCACGTCCGGGCGGCCCAAGGTGAAGATCAGCAGCATCTCCACCGTCCAGCGGCCGACGCCACGGATGCTGGTCAGGCGCTCGATCAGCGCTTCGTCGGTCAGGCGGGCGGACTCGCGACGGGTCGGGACCGTGCCGTCGAGCGCCTTGGCGCAAATGTCGCGGATCGCGGCGATCTTCGGTCCGGAGAAGCCGCAGCCGCGCAGCGCGAGGTCAGCGGTTGCCATGACAGCGTCCGGATGCGGAAAGTCGTCGCCGGGGAACAGCGCCGCGAAGCGCGCCAGTATCGCCTCGGCCGCCCGCCCATGCAGTTGTTGATGCGCGATCGCTCTGATCAACGCCTCATATGGGCTGCGCTGACGCTGGACTTCCATCCGTGGGGGTCCGACACGGCGGATAAGGTCGCCGAACCTGTCGTCGGTGCTGAGGTGCAGAACCGCCTTGCGTGACATAAAACTGTTCCCGCCAACAACGTGTGCTTGACTTGTTATGTCTCGGCACGGTTCCCTTATGAAGGTTTCGACGCGACGGGAAAAGGGAGGCTGTTTGTATACGCATCGGCCTTTGCTTCGGCAGCCGGACGAGGAGGCAGTCGCCAATCGGCAGACAGCAAGCCTTCTGGCAATTGTTGTCGTGCTGGTGCTGTTGGTCGTCAGCCTCTTCCTCGTGCAGCGCCTGCACCGTAACGCCACGGTCGAGGATTGCATCATGGCGGGCCGGAACAATTGTGACGCCCTGGTCTCGTCGCAGCAGTGATGCGACTGCGCTGCCATAGCCGATGAACATCCGGTTCGACGGCAAGGTGGTCGCGGTCAGCGGCGCCGGTCACGGCTTCGGCCGGGAAATCGCAGCGACGTTCGCCGGTTTGGGCGCTCGGGTGTTTGCCACCGACCTGACTCCGGAAGGGTTGGCCGGAACCGCTTCTGCCGGGTCCGGCAGCATCGAGACACACGCCCTGGACCTGCGTGACCGCGACGCGGCGGCGGCGTGGGTGCATCAGATCGAGACCTCGGCCGGCAAGGCGATCGACGTCCTGGTGAACAATGCCGGCGGGGTGGCGGGGCAGGGGCCCGTGCCGCTGGAGGACGTTTCGGACGCCGACTGGGACGTGATCTTCGCGATCAACGTGCATGCCGCTTTCACGCTGTGCCGAGCGGCGGTGCCGGGGATGAAGCGGGCGGGTGGTGGGCGGATCGTGAATATCAGTTCCGGCGCGGGGTTGCAGGCATCGCTGACCGGCGTTCAGGCTTATTGCAGTGCCAAGCACGCGGTCGTCGGCCTGACACGGCAGCTTGCCCACGATCTGGGACCGTTCAACATCACGGTGAACTCCGTGGCGCCGGGGTTTATCCGGACCAATGCCGCGACCGAGGCGCAGTGGGCAAGCTATGGGCCGGAGGGGCAGAAGGCGCTGGTGGAGCGGATCGCGATGAAGCGGCTGGGGTCCGCTCGGGATATTGCCAATGCGGTGGTGTTCTTCGCCTCTGATCTCGCCGGGTTCGTCAACGGCCAGATTTTGCAGGTGGACGGCGGGCGGTAGCGCGGATCGTGACGCGCGCGGGGTCGGCCGGCTGGCGCAGGAAATCCTTCAGTCCATCGCAATAGTAGGTGGAGCAAAGTGTTGAGCGTAGCGAAGGGTCCAGCGTGCAGCCCGCCGCGCCGTGGAACAGGCACGAACCCTGGTAGGAGAGTTTGGCTATGTGCCGCACGTAGGCCGCGATGACGGCACGGGCGTTGAGGTCGGGCTGGTCGCGGCGGACCCGCGCCATGGTGCGTTCGTCCAGATAGGCGTGCTCACCGCCGCCGAGGCAGCAGTGCCCCTGGCAGGCAGCGCAACCGGCTTGCAGAACGGCGGTGATCTCAGCGGGGTGTTCAGGCGGCGGGGGCTGGATCAGACGGTCCGGACGTTTTGCGGTCCGCAGATCGCGGAGTGACTCGACCAGATGCCGCCGCAGGCGGTGGACGCGGTCCCGAGATGGCGGTTCCAACGCACGGTCCTGATGGGGAACAATAACCTCGGTCGCAGTGGTGGCTTCCCTCGAAGGCCTGGAATCCGGTTGGCTATCATGATCCTCGGAATGCATTGGCACAGACTATCGCCAAATTAACCAAAAGCACGCGATGGGCGGGCGGAACACGGCGGGGCTGCCCCTATGCGGCGCCCACCTCGGCGTTCCGCCCGATCAGCGCCCTGACAGCGGATTCGATCTGCAACAGGTTGTTGGGCATGACGGTAAAGCGTTCCTCCCGGTCGAACAGATCGGCCATGCGCGGTGGCAGGGCGGGCCTGTGGCCGGTGGCCCGTTCCATCGCGTCAGGGAATTTCGCCGGGTGGGCGGTGGCCATCGCCACCGTGGGAATGCCCGCTCCCGCCGGCAAGGCGCGGGCGGCGGCGATGCCGATCGCCGTGTGGGGATCGGCGAGATAACCGCACGCGGCGTGCAGGCGGCGGATTTCCGCCTCGGTGCCGGGGTCATCCAGCCGGAAGCCGTGGAAGCGTTCGCGCGCGCGGTGCCAGACAGGATCGGCCACGGTCATCCGGCCGGCTTCGCGAAAATCGAGCATGGCGCGGCGCGTGGCGTCGGGGTTGCGATCCAGGAGTTCGAACAGGATGCGCTCGAAGTTTGAGCTGACCTGGATGTCCATGCTGGGCGACAGGGACGGCTCGACCGGGACCATCGACATGTCGTTGGACTGAAAGAAACGGGTCAGGATGTCGTTCCGGTTCGATCCGATGGTCAGCTTGGCGATTGGCAAGCCCATCCGGCCGGCGGCCCAGGCGGCGAAGACATTTCCGAAGTTTCCGGTGGGAACGCTGAATGCGACTTCCCGGTCCGGGGCACCGAGGACTAGGGCGGCGGCGACATAATAAGGAATTTGGGCGGCGATGCGGGCCCAGTTGATCGAGTTGACGGCTGACAGACGGACGTCGGTGCGGAATCCGGTGTCGGCGAACATCGCCTTCACCAGGTCCTGGCAGTCGTCGAAAGTGCCCTCCACGGCGATGTTTCCGACGTTCGGTGCATGGACGGTCGTCATCTGGCGGCGTTGCACCAGGCTGGTGCGCCCGTGCGGATGCAGGATCATGATGTCGACGCGATCCCGGCGGGCGCAGGCCTCGATCGCGGCCGATCCGGTGTCGCCGGAGGTCGCGCCGACGATGGTCACGCGCGTGTCGCGTTCGGTCAGGACGTGGTCGAACAGGCGGCCCAGCACCTGCATCGCCATGTCCTTGAAGGCCAGGGTCGGCCCGTGGAAAAGTTCCTGGGTGAACAGATGGGTTTCCAGTTGCACCAGCGGCACCACGGCGGGGTGACCGAACCCGGCATAGGCGTCACGGCAGATCGTTTCCAGCACGGCAGCCGGGATGCTGGCGCCAATGAATGGATGCATGATCCGAGCGGCGAGGGCGTGGTAGGGCAGGGCCCGCATCGCCCGCCAGTCGGCCGGGCTGAAGTGCGGCCATGATTCCGGCATGAACAGGCCGCCGTCCTCGGCGAGGCCAGCCAGCAGGACGTCGGAGAAATCGCGGGCAGGGGCCTGCCCTCGGGTCGATATGTAGCGCATCGGCGCCTTCTACGCGGTTGAGAGGCGATCTGCCCAGATTACGCGTGCGTCGTTGATTGCGGCGACCGGATTCTCGGCGTGGTTCATGGCCATCAGGCCCAGGGCGATGGTCGCGTGAATGGTCGCCAGCGGCGTGGCTGGCTCCGCCCTGCCGAACCAGACGTCGGCCAGCAGGGCGGGAGAGTCCTCGGCGGCAGGGTGGGGGCTCAGCCCTTCAACGGCGGGGAGTGCCAGTTCTTCGCGGCCATCGCTCTGATCCCAGATCGAGACGGTTGCCGGCTTCAGTGGCACCCGCTCGGCTTCGCCGCCGCCGCCCTTCAGGACCAGCAAGCGGCGGCGGCCCATTCGTTCCGCAACCCCGAGGTGAACGTCGATGTAGGGCGGATGGAACACGCCGTCGACGCCGAACGGCGCGTCCGCCGGGTTCAGCAGCCGAGCGGCGCTGTTGACGGGGGAGCGGAGTCCGAACAGGCGGCGCATGTCCAGCATGTCGTCCATCGCCGGCGCCATCGCGCGGAGCGGGATGTACGCAAAGCGATTGCGCCGGAGTTGCAGCTGAGCCTCGGCTATATCGCCGGCCGGCCGCATGCCCAGCGCGCGCAGGCCGGTCGAGACGTCAATGCCGGCAGAGAAATCGTTCGAACCGTGCATCAGCACGGTGGTCCCGGCGCGGGCCAGCGCCAGGGCTGACAGCAGAAACCACGGCGCGCCGCGGGTGCGTCCGGCGCCATAGGATGGCCAGTCCAGATCCACGTTCAGGCTGGGCTGTGGCAAGGCCGCCTGGGCGCGAGCCGCCTCGACCAGGCCGGTGATTTCCCCGGCATCCTCGCCACGGAACCGGAGCAGCATCAGGAAGGCGCCGACCTGATGCGGGTCGGCCTGGCCGCGCAGCACCATACCGAATGCTTCGGCCGCTTCCTCCCGCGTCAGGGCGCGCGAGCGGCCCGGGCCGCGGCCAAGTGTGGCGACGAATGAGGCAAAGCGCGACTCGGTATCGGATGAGCGTGTCATGACCCGGCGACCTTACAATCCTGATGGCAGCTTCGCGAGACGCCGGGCCATCTGGCGCGGTCTCCGCCGGATTTCGGGGCGCACAATCGCGTAAACCGGCTCAAACGTAAGGCCAGCGGCGGAATTCACTGTTTGACACGACGCATTCACGGTTGAATAACATTGGATATATACAACCGGACATATTATTTCACCGGTTGTAGCTCGGCGGCTGAGAGACGCAGCAGTTCGGGAGGCGGTTATTGCAAAACATCATGTGGCCAGGATCAGGACGGTTGCCGTTCCAGCACTCAGCAGGGTTTCTTTTGCGTGACTGGCGGCGCAGGCGGCGCATGAGCCAGATGAGCCTCGCGTGCGATGCGGATATCCCGCTTAAGCAACTTGGGCTGTTGGAAACGGACCGCATGGCGCAGACGCCGGAAATCCTGTTGCGCCTTGCGGAGTGCCTGAATATCCCGCTGCGCGGCAAGAACGCGCTGCTGATTGCCGCCGGCCATCCACCGGCCTTTCCGCATTACAATTTCCAGTCCCCCGCCATGGCCTCGGCCCGGCGGAATGTCGAGGCCGTGCTGGCGGCGCATGATCCGCATCCGGCCTTTGCGATCGACCGGCACTGGACGGTGCTCTCGGCCAACCGTTCCAGTGCGGCTTTTGTGGCTGGGGCAGAACCGATGCTGCTGCGGCCGCCATTCAATCTCTTGCGGCTTTGCCTGCATCCGGCTGGCCTGGCATCGCGCATCGTCAACCTCGGCGAGTGGCGCAGTCAAATCATGGTTCGGTTGCGGCGGGAAATCGACGAGACCGGCGACACGGACCTGGTCGATCTTCTGGAGGAGATACAGGATTATCCGACGCCGCCAGGCGACCCGCTGTCGGCGGGGATGATCGATATCGTCCCGGTCGCAACGCCGCTTACGCTCGCCACGATCGACGGAACCTTGTCGTTTTTCAATACGACCACCCGTTTTGGCTCCGCTACGGACATCACGTTGGCTGAACTGGCGATCGAGTCGTTTCTGCCCGCCGACGCGGAAACCGCCGACATCCTGTTGCACAACAGCCTGCAGAGCGGCCTGTCGGGTCGTATGCCGGCGCAGGGCGGCGATCCCCTGGTCGCTTGGCTTGCCTAGATGTCAGCGAGGACCGGCTGGCACGTCCGGGCGGGCGGCGAGGAGTACCCGGTTGATCCGCTCCAGCGCGATGAAGGTCTGTCGCCAGGCTTTGTCGAATGCGTCGGGCTTGGTCCCTCGCGCCGCGAGGATGCCGCCGATGTCGCCGACGCTGCGCTGGCCGTCGATCAACGGCAGGATCGCGACAGCCAAGGGGGGCAGGGCGACGGGAATCCGCAGGCCGTCCATGATCACGGGGAGTGTGCCATCGGGGCGGATGCCCCGGGTCAGTTCCTCTCCGGTCACTTCGCGGCAGACCGGGACGGCATCCGGCTGGAACGGGTCGGCTCGCCGCCGCGGTTCACCGGCGCGGACGCAGTAGACGATGTGGACCGCCATGTTTCCGGCCAGCGCCTCGGCCAGTGCGGCCCGCTGGATTGCGTCCATCTCGGCCACCAGCGCGCGTAGCTTGGGATCGGGCAGCAGCGGGATGGGATCGTAGCGCAGCGGTTCGATCCAGCATTCAACCTTCAGGCCCTGTCGGGTGAGCAGGCCGTTGAACTCGGTGACGGTGAAGGCTCGGTCGCGCGGATTCAACAGCATGTCATAAAGGCCGGCGTCGCCGCCGTTGATATGATCGTCGAAGTTGCGGTTGTGGCGCAGCCACTGGGTATCGGGCAGGTGACGCATCACGCGGCGGGCGACATCGAGGCGGCGCTGCGGGGGCTGACCCGCCGGTGCCAGCATGCGCAGCGCGTCCTGCATCATGTAGACGCCGGTGCGGCCGTGCGGGGCGTAGACCATCAGCCCCAGGCCGCCGCCTGGCGCCAGAACCGACAGCAGCGCGCGCAGGCCCTGGGCCGGATCGGGCAGGTGGTGCAACACGCCGCAGCAATCGATGTAGTCGAACGGCTCGAGACCGGACGACGGGAGGTCCAAAATCGAACGTTGCTCCCAGACGATGTTGGTCAGGCCGCGGACGGCGGCGCGGTCCTGCGCAATCCGTAGCGCCGCCGAGGAGCGGTCGAGCCAGGTGACGGTGCCCGCCCGGCCCAGCCGGCTCATCTGGGTCGCCAGCATCAGGGTGCCATCGCCGGTGCCGCCGCCGGCGATCAGCGCCCGCAGGGGCTGGCTGGCGGGACGGGTTGCGCCGAAGATCCAATGGTCGATCTCCCGCAGATGGCTGGGGCTGCCGACGATCAGCCGCTTCGCCTCGTCGCGCGGGTCACGGCGCGGGTAGGGATAGGCTTCGTACTGGTCAGCCAGTTGCTTGTCGGTTGCGTCGGTCATGGGCGGGGCATAAACCGCCGCGATGGTTGATGCCAGCACGCGCCGCAGTCCCAGAGGATACTTCGGAATTGGCGCGGAGGGCGTGTCGAAGTCCGCGAATATCGGCGCCATGCTGCGGACCGGTCACGCCTTCGGCGCGGCGTTCTGCTTCACCATCGGCACGGGATGGGATTCGCGGGCGGCGCGGACGGCGGACACCTCGCATACCCAGTTGCACGTGCCGATGTGGCGCTTTCCGACCCTGGCGGATGTGTCCTTGCCGCGGGGCTGCGCGCTGGTCGGAATCGAGCTGCTGGACGACGCGGTGGACCTGCCGTCGTTCCGCCATCCGTTGAACGCGGCCTATGTGCTGGGGCCGGAGCGGGCGGGATTGTCGCCGGCCTTGCTGGAGCGGTGCGATCACGTCGTGCGCATACCGACCCGGTTCGCGCTGAATCTTGCCGTGGCCGGTGCCCTGGTCCTGTACGACCGGCTGCTGCAGCATGGGCGGTTTGCCGAGCGGCCGGTGGGCACGATGGGGGCGGCCGAACCACTCGCCGCCACCGGTCATGGGGCGCCACGGTTTCGTCGCACAATTCCGGACTGGATGTCTGATCCCGACGCGACCAAGCCATGACGGCACACCGCTTGTTCGACTCTTCCGACGGCCCTATTGAGGCCCCCATGATCAAACGTATCTTTCTGATCGCATCGCTGCTCTCGGTGGCGGGTGCAGCCATGGCCGCGACGCCTCATAAACCCTCTCATCCGGCGGCCGCCACGCCGCAGGCCGGCGGCCCGAAGCTGCTGGCCAAGTCGGAGGACTGGACCGCCGCGACACATCAGGAGGGGGGCGCGATGGTATGCTATGCCTTCGCCAGGGCTCAGACTTCCTCGCCGGCGCTGCCGGGCCGGGGACCGGTGATCCTGACGGTGACGGAGCGGCCGTCCGGCCGTGACGCCGTGGCACTGGAGGCGGGATTCACCTATGCGCCGAACGCGACCGTGACGTTGCAGGTGGATCAGACCGGTCTGGACTTCTACACGGACAAGCGGAACGCGTTCGCGCGCGATGGCAAGGCTGCGGTTGCGGCCATGAGCAAGGGAACGCGCGCCATCGCTCGGTCGCCCGGGCCGAAGGAGGTTTCCGTTACCGACACCTTCAGCCTGAGGGGCTTTACTGACGCCTACAAGGCGATCGTGAAGGCTTGCCCGCCAAAATGAGCGATGTAGCCGACCTGACGGCGGCGGAGCGCGACCGCATCCTGGCGAAGTCGGCGCTGTTCGATCCTCCGGCGGCCGGCTTGCCGGATGGGCGGCGCGATCTGGTCGGGATGGACCGGACCGAACTGGCCGCGGAGATGGCGGCGATCGGCGAGGCGCCGTTCCGGGTCAAGCAGTTGTGGCACTGGATCTATCACCAGGGTGTGACGGATTTCTCGCGCATGTCGTCGATCGCCAGGCCGCTGCAGGCGAAGCTGGCGGAGCGGTTTGTGATCGGGCGGCCGGATGCGGCGGTGGTGCAGACCAGCACCGACGAGACGCGCAAATGGCTGTTCCGGTTCCGCGACGGGCAGGAGGCGGAGACAGTCTATATCCCCGATCCGGTGGAGGATCGCGGCGCGGTATGTATTTCGTCCCAGGTTGGGTGCACGCTGTCCTGCCGGTTCTGTCATACGGGCACGCAGACACTGGTGCGCAACCTGGGCACGCCGGAGATTGTCGGGCAGTTCATGGCGGCACGTGATTCGTATGGGGAGTGGCCGTCGCCGAAGGGCGAGACGCCAAGGTTGCTTTCGACCATCGTGCTGATGGGGATGGGCGAGCCGCTTTACAATTACGCCAACGTTGCAAAAGCGATGCGGATCGTGATGGACGGCGAGGGGATCGGGCTGTCGCGGCGGCGGATCACGCTGTCGACGTCCGGCGTCGTGCCGATGATGGATCGTTGCGGAGAAGAACTAGGTGTGAACCTTGCGGTGTCCTTGCACGCGGTGACGGATGAACTGCGTGATGAGTTGGTGCCGTTGAATCGCCGATACCCCATCGCGGAAGTGCTGGCGGCTTGCCGGCGATATCCTGGTGCGTCGAACGCGCGGCGGATCACGTTCGAATACATCATGCTGAAGGGCGTGAATGATTCGGAGGCGGAGGCGCGGGAACTGGTTCGGCTGATCGCCGGGATGCCGGCGAAGGTGAACCTGATTCCGTTCAATCCCTGGCCGGGCTCGAAGTATGAACCGAGCGGGAAGGCGGCGCTGGATCGTTTCGCTGGGATCGTGAACGCGGCGGGGTTCGCCTCTCCGGTACGGACGCCGCGGGGGCAGGATATCCTGGCGGCGTGCGGGCAGTTGCGGACGGAAAGCCGGCGGGAGCGGGTGGGCGACAGGCCGCTCGCCGCCACCTAACCGCTGATGGTTCGGCCGCCCGTCAGGGTTTGACGAGCGGGCAGCTACCCTTGGCCATCGACTTGAACGCCTGGTCGGCCGGGATGGTTGAGACCTTCTTGAAATAATCCCAAGGGCCTTTCGATTCCGCCATGGTCTTTGTTTCCCACACATATTCGGTGTGAACGTACTTGCCGTCCTCCCGCACCGTTCCGTGTCCGTATAGTTGCCTAGCCGCTGATCCCCGGACAGATGTGATCGTTGCTTGGATGGCGTGGGCCACCCGGCTTATGCTGCCTTAGAAACAATCAGTTCGTCTCTAGTTGTTACGGCGCCGGCTTGCCCACTTTCCGCGAGGCAAAACCCACCCGGATCAGGCCGCTTTCAGTGACCACCCGTCCCTGCTGCCACATCACGCCCCGAACGCCTCCCGGCGAGCCGCCGTCGCCAGTTCATCCGCCCGCTCGTTCATCGGATTGCCATCGTGGCCTCGGATCCAGCGCCAGTCGATGCGATGCACCTCGGCGGCGGCCAGGATGCGCTTCCACAGGTCGATGTTGGCGACCGGATCGCCGGACGCGCTTTTCCAGCCCTTTCGGACCCAGCCGGTGCTCCAGCGGGTGATGCCGTTCTTCACATACTGACTGTCCGTATGGATCACCACATGGCTCGGCCGTTTCAGGGCCTCCAGCGCGGCGGCGGCGGCGGTCAGTTCCATGCGGTTGTTGGTGGTGGCGGCCTCGGCGCCGGACAGTTCCTTCACCGCGTCGCGGAACGTCAGGATGGCCGCCCAGCCGCCCGGTCCGGGGTTGGGCTTGCAGCCGCCGTCGGTCCAGATCTCCACCACCTTGTCCGGGTCGGGCGGAAGGGAAACTACGATGTCGTCAGAAGCCATAGGCCTCGGCGTCCTTTGCCGACATGTGGAACCGCAGCCGCCGCAGATACTCCAGCGGATCTTTCCGCGTTACCAGGGCGCCGTCGGGGGTGTTCAGCCAATCGTATAGCCGGGTCAGCAGAAAGCGGATCGCCGCGCCCTGACACAGCACGGGCAAGGCCGCCTGCTCCGCGGACGACAGTGGGCGGACCGCGTGATAGGCACGCAACAGCGCCCGTCCCTTTGTGACGTTGAACGAGAAATCCGCCTCAAAGCACCACGCGTTCAGGCACACCGCGACGTCGTAGGCCAGCAGATCGGTGGCGGCAAAATAGAAATCGATCACGCCGGACAAGCGTTCGTCCAGGAAGAACACGTTGTCCGGGAACATGTCGGCATGGATGTGACCGCGCGGCAGGCCAGCCGGCCATTGGTCCAGGATCGTCCGCAGCGTCTGTTCCAGTTCCGCTGCCAGCCCCGGCTGAATTCCGTCGGCCCGAGCACGGCTGCGGTTGAGAAGGGGGAGCCAGCCGGAGGGGCCGAGGGCATTCGGGCGGGTCGGTGCGTAGTCCGCCCCGGCAAGATGCAGCGCTGCGAGGGCCGAACCGACCGGTCCGCAATGCGACACCCGGACCCGGCGCGGCCAGACGCCGGGCAGGAAGGTGGTAATCGCCGCATGCCGCTCGCACAGGTGCCTCAGCGCTATTCCGTCGCGTCCTCGCACCGGGGTCGGGCATGGCAGACCGCGGCTTGCGAGATGATCCATCAGCCCGAGGAACCAAGGCAGCTCGGCGGGATCGACGCGCTTTTCGTATAGCGTCAGGATGAAATCGCCGCCGGTGGTCCGCAGCGCGTAGTTCGAGTTTTCAACGCCCTCGGCGATGCCGCGGAAGGCCACCAGGGTGCCGATGTCATAGTCGCCGAGGAACGCTGTCAGGGCGTCGTCGGTGACTTCCGTATAGACGGCCATCCCCGCAAGCCGGTCAGTGCGTCCAGTTCTCGATCCGGCCGTAGCGGAAATTGTCGGCATACGCCTTTGGCTTGATCCGGCGGACGTGCGGCAGTTCGACGTCATAAGTCAGGCCGGCGCGTTCGGCGAAAGCGACGGCCTCCTCCTGCGTGTCGAAGTGGAGGCGCACTTGCGTCTGGGTATCGCCGCCGCCGTTCCAGCCCATCAGCGCGTCGGGCCGCGTCGCGGTGCCGGGCAGGAATTCCAGCACCCACTGATGCGTCTTGGCGTAGCCCGACTGCATGGCGGTCTTGGGAGGCTGGAAGATGCGGGCCCGCATAAAAGTGTCTCCGTATCGAATGGTCGGGGCGGCGGGACTCGAACCCACGACCTCCTGTACCCAAAACAGGCGCGCTACCAGGCTGCGCCACGCCCCGACGAGATTCGCGCGGACCCTATGGCCGGGACCGGGCGCGCGCAAGAGTTACGCTTTGCGGCGCTGCGATGCCAGAGGGGAATGCAGCGCGGACTGCAATAGGTCTTGCGCGAGACGCTGTCGCGGGTCTGGCGCGAGACGCTACCGAGCGTTGCCGAAGATGCGCTGGTGGACCACGTCACCGACGCGGATGTCGAGCTTGGCGGTGATGCCGCCTTGCAGTTCCAGCGTGGCGCGCACCGGTCCCCCGCTGTCGATGACCGCGAGGCTTTGCGGGACGGTGTTCTCGGCGATCGAGCGGATCGTCCCGTCGGCATTGATGAACACCATGTCCAGCGGAACCAGGGTGTTCTTCATCCACATCTGCGACTCCTCGGGGTGGCCCCAGTCGAACAGCATGCCGGTGTCGGGCGGGACCTCCTTGCGGAACATCAGGCCGGTGACCTGCTGGGCGTCGGTGATGGCCATTTCCACTTCGAACGGGTGATCCTTGCCGTCGCGAGTGGTGATAACCAGCTTTTCCTTCGGCAGCACGGGCCCAGGGCCGGTCGGTTCGGTCAGTTGCGCCATGACGGCGCCGGCGGGCAGGGCGGTCAGCAGGGCCAGCAGAAGGCGGCGTTTCATCCCGGTACGGTCTCCAATGCTGGTGCCCGACATACGTAAGCAGATTGGGGGAGTCCAGGCTGGTATCGCGACGGCCGGCCCGGCCCCGCCGTCGCGGCCAAGGCTACATCCAGCCGAGTTCCTTCATCGCCCAGGGCGCATTCCAGATCTTCGTCATGTGCCGGATCTTCTCGCCTTCAAAGTCCATCACATACACGTAGTCTGTTGTCGTGCTCTTGCCGGTCGGTGGGAGGGGGCCACCCTGACCGGTGTGAGTCGCGGAGAAGACGCCATATGCGCAGACGTTGCGGCGTTGCTCGTCCGTCGCGAACGATTTTACCGTGTAACGTCCATCGGGCATGAATAAGAGCAAGCCCTTCATCCATTCCGTGTAGTCTCGCAGCGTCTTTATGTCCGCCAGCGGCTCGGACTGAGCGACAAAAGTAGCGTCAGGGAGGCAGAAGGCGCTGCAGCCGTCCCAACCCTTGCCGGTCTCACAGGCTTCGAAAAACTGATGGGCGACATCCGTAATGCTGGCCATTGTTTATGCTCCTGTTGCTTCGGTTTCTTCTTTGAGGCCTGTGCCCGTCACGCGCGTGGCGGGATCGCCTGGGGAATCCCTTGCGGGATTATTGTCGTCACGATCGAGGCGTCCAGTGCCTCATAATCGTGGTAGCCGATCGTGGCATAAAGCTCGGCGCGGGTCTGCATCGCATCGACCATGTTCTGTGTGCCGCCGTCGCGGGCGATGGCGGTGTAGAGCCTGGCCTGCGCCTTGTTGGCGACGCGCAGGCTGCTAACCGGCCAGATCACCATCTTGTAGCCCATGTCCTGGAACTCGGCGGCGGTGAAGAACGGCGTGCGGCCGAACTCGGTCATGTTGGCCAGCAGCGGCACGCCGGGCAGGCGGGCGGCGACTTCGCGGAACATTTCGGCGGTGGTCAGGGCTTCGGGGAAGATCGCGTCCGCACCGGCTTCCAGGAACAGCTTGGCGCGGCCGACGGACCCGTCGATGCCTTCGGACGCGGCGGCATCGGTGCGGGCGATAATGTAGAGGTGCCTGCGCGCCTTGCGGGCGGCGGCGATCTTGGCGGCCATGTCGTGCGGATCGGCGAGTTTCTTGTCGTTGAGGTGGCCGCACTTCTTAGGCAGCAACTGGTCCTCGATATGGACCGCGCCGGCGCCGGCATCCTCGAAGCTGCGGACCATGTGCATGACGTTCAGGGCTTCGCCGTAGCCGGTGTCGCCGTCGACCAGTAGTGGCAGTCCCGACGCGCGGGCGATCTGGCGGATGAAGAAACAGACCTCATCCACCGTGATCATGCCGAGGTCGGGGATGCCCATGGAAGCGGTCATGGCTGCTCCCGACAGGTACAGCCCCTCGAATCCCGCCTGCTTTGCCTGTAGTCCGGCCTGGCCGTTATGGGCGCCCGGCAGTTGCACAATGCCGGGACGGCTCAGCAGGGCGCGGAAACGTTCCCCGGCGGGGGCGGTCGGCAGGTCGTCGGCGACGAGATAGGTCATTTGTGAGGCTCCTTATGGAGCTTCGGTTAGCGGATTGAGGCCGTCGAGGCCAGTCCGGTGATCAGCCGCCGGACCGGTGCGCTTCCCAGGGTGTCCAGGCCGGCGCAGTCCCCTCGTGCGGCAAGCAGCCTGGCATAGCCAAGTACGATACCGTCACGCCGTTGCCTGGAACCATCCTTATACTTACCGTAGTCCGTCCAACCGGACCGGGCATGATTACGACCTTTGCTCTGGTGGACCGCCCGGCGCTGCCGCGGCGACGGCTGCGATCTGAAATTCCGAGCCGGTTGCTGCTCGAACATATCGATCCGTTCAATTGTCATGATTCGCCCGGCGGCTGCAAACCCGCGCGGCGATTTATGTTTCCGTCAGGCAGCCTCGGCCAGGACCAACCGGCGCGGCACGGCGTTGACCGGCATCGCCGCGTAAACGTCCTTGACCGCTTCGGTCAGCGTAACCCCGGCCAGGGCCGGCATCATCCTCCGCCCCGCGCTCTCAAAAAGCGGGGCGCCGCGCAGCACGATCCGCGCGCCGAGAGGCGGCATCCAAAGTGCTGCGTCGCGGCGTTCGACGCGGAACAACCCGGCGGCGAGCAGCCTGCCGATCTGCCCGGTCGAGTAAGGCAGCCCGTGGCCGAACGGCGTACTGTCCCAATAGGCCCACATGCCGCTGCGGTTGGGTGCCACGATCATCAGCCGCCCATCATCTTTGAGGACGCGCCAAACTTCCCGCAGCAACCGCTTGGCGTTTTCCGCCGTCTCCAGGCCATGAACCAGCAGGATTCGATCGAAGCTCAGGTCCGCGAAGGGAAGCGCATCCTCCTCGGCGGTGCAGGACAGGTTGGCCGAACCGGCCGGCCAACGCGCCGCGCCGAGTTGCGCCGGTGTCAGCGCGATGCAACGGGTTGCGTGGTCTCGCCAAAGCCGCAGGTAGGGAACGGCATACCCGATCCCCAACACGGCCTGACCGTTCAAGGTTGGCCACATCTGGGACAGGCGTTCGCGCACCACGCGCGCGGTCACGGCTCCTCGGGAGGTGCCGTAGAATTCCGCGGCAAGGTGGGCATCGGCGGTCATGACACCGCGTATAGCACGTCCGCCGGTTTGCGACCGCATGAACGAGTGCTAAGATTTTGCGTATGACAATCACCGCATCTCCCGTTCCGATCCTGAAGGACAATTACGCCTGGTTGCTGCGCGACAGCGACACCGGCGCGACCGCGATCGTTGATCCGGCCGATCCGCAGCCGATCATCGAAGCCATTGAAAAGGCTGGCGGGCGGCTGGACATGATCCTGCTGACCCATCATCACGCAGACCACATCGCCGGCACGGATGAGGTGCGGGCGCGGTTCAAGTGTCCGGTCGTCGGCGCCACGGCGGATCGCCACCGCCTGCCGAAACTCGACCAGGCGGTGGCCGAGGGCGACACCGTCCGGCTGGGCAATTCCACTGGAAGCGTGATTGAAACGCCCGGTCATACCCGCGGCCAGATCAATTATTTTTTCCCCGACGGCGATATTCTTCTGTCAGGCGACACCTTGTTCAGCCTGGGATGCGGCCGTCTGATCGAAGGGTCGGCGGAGGAAATGTTCGCCAGCCTGCGCAAGCTCGCCGCGCTGCCGCCGGATACGCTGGTTTGTTGCGGGCACGAATATACTGAAAGTAACGCACGCTTTGCCCTCGCGGTCGATCCGGACAACGCGAGTCTGCATGCGTTCGTCGGCAAGGTAGAGCAGTTGCGCGCCGCCGGTCAGCCGAGCGTGCCGTCGGTGCTGGGGGATGAGCTGAAGGCGAATCCCTTCCTGCTGGCCCCGGATGTCGCGAGCTTTGCCGCCGTGCGTGCCAAGAAAGACCGGTTCTAGTGGAGTAAACCTTCTGTGAAGATCTACTACTCGCCGACAAGCCCTTACGTCCGTAAGGTCATGGCGGTTGCGATTATTCGTGGCCTGGACGGCAGGATCAAGAAAATCCCGAGCAATCCGCACGAATCGCCTGCTGATCTGGTCGCCGATAATCCGTTGTCGAAGGTGCCATGTCTGGTGACAGACGATGGCCTTTCTCTGTTCGGCAGCCAGTTGATCTGCGAGTATCTCGACAGCATCGGCGAAGCGCTGCCGCTGTTTCCTGCCCACGGTCCCGCCCGCTGGCGTGCGCTGAAGCTCCAGTCGCTTGGTGACGGGATCCTGGATGCCGCCGTGCCTTGCCGGGGCGAGCAGGGCAAGCCGAATGAAGCGGCTCGCGATGCCCAGATTGCCCGATACAAGGCCGCTATCGGCCGGGCGGTCGACGCGCTGGAGGCCGATCCGCCGCATAAGCACGTGGATATCGGCTCTATTACAGTGGCATGCGCACTGGGTTACCTGGATTTTCGTTTCGCCGCGGATCAGTGGCGGAACGGGCACCCGAAGCTGGCGGCCTGGTATGAGGCGTTTGCGGGCAACAAGGGCATCGCGGAGACCGCGCCACCACCGTAACGCCGGGCGTGGCGACGCATCCCAGCGGGTCGGGTGACGCGGGCCGACGGCGTGGGAGACCGAACTTCGGTTGCGATGGGGATGGGACACTGTATGGTCCGCGCCTCATTGTTCAGGAATCAGCACCCATGCGCCAATCCGGCCGTGCCGCCGACGCTCTTCGCGAAGTGTCCATGACGACGGGGTTCGCCCGCCACGCCGAGGGGTCGTGCCTGATCCGGATGGGCAACACCGAGGTGCTGTGCGCGGCCAGCGTCGAAACCCGGGTCCCACCTTTCCTGCGCAACACCGGGCTTGGCTGGGTGACGGCCGAGTACGGCATGCTGCCGCGGGCGACTCATACGCGTGGCGACCGTGAGGCGGCGCGCGGCAAGCAGTCCGGCCGCACGCAGGAAATCCAGCGGCTGATTGGCCGGTCGCTCCGCGCCGTGGTGGACCGCGCGGCTATGGGCGAGATGTCGATCACCCTGGACTGCGACGTGTTGAACGCCGATGGCGGCACCCGGTGCGCGGCGATCACCGGCGCGTGGGTCGCGCTGTCGCTGGCGTTCCGGCATCTGGTGAAGATGAACGTGCTCAAGACGATCCCGCTGACCGGCCAGGTCGCGGCGGTGTCCTGCGGCATCGTTGGCGGGGTTTCAGTGCTTGATCTCGATTACGACGAGGATTCCTCGGCCGATGCGGATTCGAACTTTGTCCTGACCGGTGCCGGCGGCATTGTCGAAGTCCAGGGCACGGCGGAGAAAACGCCGTTCAGCGAAGGGCAGTTCCTGGAACTGATGACCCTGGCGCGGAAAGGCACCGACGTCCTGTTCGCCCTCCAGCGGCAGGCCCTTGGCGACTGATGACGCGAAAGCTGGTTCGCGGCGAGACGCTGGTTCTCGCCAGTCATAATCCCGGCAAGCTGCGGGAGATCGAGGCGCTGCTGCGTCCCTATGGCGTCACGGTGGCGTCGGCCGGTGCGCTGGGCTTGCCTGAGCCGGTCGAGGATGCGCCGGATTTCGCGGGCAACGCGCGCATCAAGGCGTTGGCGGCCGCGACAGCGACCGGATTGCCGGCGCTGTCCGACGATTCCGGTTTCTGCGTGGCCGCCCTGGGCGGCGCGCCCGGCGTGCTGTCGGCGCGCTGGGCTGGCCCGGCGAAGGATTTTGCCGGCGCGATGGCCAAGGTGAACGACGGAATTGGCAGTGATCCTGACCGGCGCGCCTGGTTCGTTGCAGCGCTTTGCCTGGCCTGGCCCGACCGCCATACCGAGACGTTCATGGGGCGTATCGACGGCGAGGCGGTCTGGCCTCCGCGCGGCGAAAAGGGCTTCGGCTACGATCCGATGTTCGTCCCCGCCGGCATGACGGAAACGTTCGGTGAAATGGACCCTGACGAGAAGCACGCGATCAGTCACCGGGCGCGGGCGTTCGCGCAGATGGTCGCGGCCTGTTTTTCGGCCTGACACGGGCGTAGCGCGTCCCCGCGTCGATCAACAGGATCCGAGAAACGCGTTCACGAATCAGGCTGCCTTCGCTCTCGGCATGGAATGATTGCTTCCCCGAGTGGGCCGATCATCGCCACGAGGCCCTTTGAGCCCGCGCCGCCATCCTGTAACCTTCCGGCATTTCACCGGTGGGAATTCCCCTTCATGTGGCTCGCTCGTTATGGCTCGTTCGCGGGATTGCCGTTCGCTCTTCCGGTCCGAGCCAAATCCCCGCCCGCGATGACGCGGATTCCGGTGGGTGAAAGTCTTTCGGCCACTGGACCAGGGCGACTGCCCCCTGGTTGCGAAACAGGAGAGAAACCATGACTTCCTCGCAATGGCCGGATGCGGTCTATGATCTGTTGCGCGAGAACGGCGTGACCCAGTTCGCCTATGTGCCCGACGCGGGCCACAAGGTGCTGATCGACCGTTCGCTGGCTGACCCGGATGTCCATTCGATTCCGCTGACCACTGAGGAGGAAGGAGTTGCGATGCTCGCCGGCGCCGACCTGGGCGGGTCGCGGGCGGTGCTTCTGATGCAGTCGTCCGGCGTCGGGAATTGCATCAACATGCTGTCGCTGACCCAGGGCGGGCGTTTCCCGTTCCTCACGCTCGTTTCGATGCGCGGCGAATACGGTGAGGGCAATCCCTGGCAATTCGCGATGGGGCAGGCGGTGGAGCCGGTGCTGAAGGCGATGGGCGTGATCGTACTGCGAGCGGAACAACCGGCCGATGTGATCCCCGCCGTCACGGCCGCGATCACCATGGCCTACCAGTCCGGCCAGCAGGTCGCCGTGCTGCTGACCCAGCGCCTGATCGGCGCCAAGAAATTCTGAACAGGAGCCGGTCATGGCGAAACTCAACAAGCTGCAGACTGCGACTTTGCCGGATCCCGTGCTGGACAGGCGCCAGGCGGTGCCGGCGCTGATCGAGAACCCGAGCGATTTCCTGATGGTGGCCGGCCTGGCCGGAACCGCCTGGGAACTGTCCGCCCTGACGCGGGAGGCGCCCTATGTGTTCGGCCTGGGCGGCGCAATGGGCGCCGCGCCGATGATGGGCCTGGGCCTTGCGCTGGCGCAGCCGAAGCGCCGGGTTCTGGTTGCCACCGGGGACGGCGAGCTGCTGATGAACGTCGGCGCTCTTGCAACGATCGCGCTGCAGAACCCGCCGAACCTGACGATCATCTGTGTCGACAACGGTCACTACGGCGAAACCGGCAACCAGGACAGCCACACCGGCCTTGGCGTCCGCCTGGATGTGATGGCGATCGGCGCCGGTTTCCCCGTCGTGCATGTCATCAACACCGAGGCGGACATGCCGGAAGGGCGGCGCCTGCTGCGGGAAGGCGGCAGCCTCGCTTTCATCCTGCTGCGGGTCAAGGAAGGTCCGACCAATCAATTCAGGAAGAACCTTATCCCGAACCTGGAACGGGATCGTTTCAGGGCCGCATTGCTTGGATGACCCGTTCGCCTTGTTGCGGCTCCAGATGGAATGGGGTGCGGACGAGGCTCTCGACGATGCTCCCGTAGACCGCCTGCGTCCCGAACCGCCGTCACCAAGGCTGGCGGGGGCGCCGGCGATAGTCCGTCCACGGGTCGCGGAGGCTGCCGCTGGAACACGCGCAACCCCGGCCGAACGGGCGCTGGCGGTCGCCGGGCAGGCGTCGTCGCTGGAGGCATTGCGCGACGCAATCGCCGCGTTCGACGGCTGCGCGTTGCGCGACACCGCCAGCCATCTGGTCTTCGCCGAAGGCAACCCCGCCAGCGCCACCCTGATCATCGGCGACCCCCCCGGCCGGGAGGAAGACCGGAGCGGCCACCCCTTCGCTGGTCCCGACGGCGCGCTGCTCGACCAGATGCTCGCCAGCGTCGGCCTGGACCGGGGATCCCTGATGTTGACCCCGCTGTTGCCATGGCGTCCCCCCGGCGGGCGGCCGCCAAACGCGGCGGAAATCGCCATTTGCCTGCCGTTCCTGCATCGCCTGATCGGGATTTTGGCGCCTCGCCGGCTGATGCTGTTCGGCGGGACAGCGGCCCGAACGCTGCTCCCGCCTGCCCTCGCACGGCGCCGGCAAGCGCCTGAGTGGGCCGACGTCAGCATACCAGCATTGCGTCAGCCATTTTCTGTACTCGTTTTGCCCTCGTTGGCGGAGATGCAGAAGAACTCCATCGCTCCGTCGCGCCGCGTGGACAGGAATGCGCCTGCTACGGCGGGCGATCGACGCAGACCTAGCGTCAACGTGATGCCCCATGGGAGCCGGAAATCCCTGAAATCCTGTTGGACCGTCTGACAATTAGGACAAAGTCTCCCTGGGGAGGGTTGCGTCTCATGCCGCTAGAGGTTAGCGAAAAGGCATGCGAGGGATCGGTTACACGCTCTCCCGCCTTCCTCAGGTCCGGGCACTACTCGCCGGGGCCGCGATCATTGCAGGTTCGTTTTCAACGGCTGCGCACGGACAATCGTCCGGATCAGGGGATGGAACCGGGGCACTGACATCTGACGGGACGCAAGCCGAAGAGGCTGCGCTGCCGATCCCGCATGCCTTTCACGTGGGCGGGTCAGAAATAACATTGCCGCGTCCGCTCAGTCCAAGTGATGCCGCAGTCATGCGGCGTATCTTTTCGCTGCAGGAACATGGTAACATTCCTGAAGCAATACGGGTTACCGGTGATCTGACCAACCCGTTACTATTAGGCACCGTTAAGGCAGAGCAATTGCTCGGACGATACCATTGGTCCTCGGTAGCCGAACTGAAAGACTGGATGGAACACTATCGCGATCTGCCCGATGCCCCCGCGATATACAATCTATTGTTGCAAAAGCTGCCTCATGGCACAACCGTGCCGGATCCGCCTGACGTTACGCTACTGTCGCATTCCGCTGAACCGCAGCAAGCCGCGTCCAAGCCGGATGCTGTACGTAACAAATTGCCTTCGCCGGATTCGGTTGATCGTACTGCCATCGAACAGGCCCAGCGCGGCAACATCACGCAGGCGCTTCGGCTTCCCCGGTCTTACCGGCTTGGTCCGGCCGACGGGGCAAGACTGCGCGCCGAAGTCGCCCGAGTGTTGTTTACCCAAAACGACGACGCGGGCGCCCTGAGGATCGT
Organism: uncultured Pseudomonadota bacterium; assembly: GCA_963819005.1. Taxonomy (GTDB): domain Bacteria; phylum Pseudomonadota; class Alphaproteobacteria; order Acetobacterales; family Acetobacteraceae; genus Rhodopila. The sequence continues at coordinate 568,367 of CAWFUL010000011.1, read as the reverse complement.
CGAGGATTCACTGAAAACAACCGATCCCGAGGACCAGAACAGCCTGACCTGCTACGTCGGCGGCCTTGCCGCCTGGCGCCTGGACCGTTTCGATCAGGCAAAGCGCTTGTTCGAGGCGGGGGCAGGGGCGGCAATTTCCTCGCCCCGGCTGCGCGCCGCGACCGCCTTCTGGGCAGCACGGGCCAACCGGCGACAGCAGAATGTTGTCGAAACGGTCCAGTGGCTGCAACGCGCCGCGCAAGAACGGACGACATTCTACGGACTGCTGGCCAGGCGCATCCTGCACATGGATATCGGCATCGTCCCCGGCGGCGACCTGCTGACCCAGGCGGACGTCGATGCGGTGGCGGCAACGTCGCACGGTTGGCGCGCCTTCGCCCTGATCCAGATCGATCAGTTCGATCGGGCCGAAGCGGAGCTACGGGCGCTGTGGCCGATGATCCAGGCCCATCAGGATCTGGGACGGTCGGTGCTGCTTGTTGCCTCAGCCGCGGGGCTTACCGACTTTGCCGCGCAACTCGCCGGGATGCTGCAGACGTCCAGTGGTGATCACTTCGACGAGCTGAGGTATCCAATGCCGCGGTTTCACCCGTCGGGCGGCTTCAGGATCGACCCGGCCCTGGTCTATGCGCTGGCTCGCACGGAATCGAATTTCGATCCCGCGGCGATTTCGGCCGCCGGCGCCATGGGGCTGATGCAGATCATGCCCGCGACTGCCGACTACCTTGCCGGTGACACGCATGGCGCCGCCCAGCGCCTGCACGATCCCGCATTCAACCTTGCGCTCGGCCAACGCTACGTCAGTTATCTCTCCGGCCTGGATAGCATCAACGGCGACCTGATCAGTGTTCTGGCCAGCTACAACAGCGGTCCAGGCAACTTCATGCGCTGGAGCAGCGAGATCCGGGACAATGGAGACCCCCTGCTGTTCATCGAGGCCATCCCCATTGCCGAGACCCGGGACTTTGTCCCCAACGTGCTTGCCGCATCCTGGATCTATGCCGCACGGCTGCATCGGCCGGCACCAAGTCTGAACAGCCTGGCGGCGGGCGAATTCCCGGACTTCACGCCGCTGGCGGGGCAGGGCATCATGAGGGCCTCCACCCGATTGCACTGACCGCTCGCGACATCCGGTCGCGACCTGCCGGAGACCCGTCATGGCCCGCCTCGACGAAACCCGCCCCTTCATCCCGGTCAACATCGCCGTGCTGACCGTGTCCGATACACGCACCACCGCTAACGACACGTCCGGCGACACGCTGGCCGACCGGATCGTGAAGGCCGGCCACCGGGTCGCTGAACGGGCGATCGAGAAGGACGATACGGCGGCGATCGAGGCGCTGCTTCGGCGCTGGATCGCCGATCCGGAGATCGACGTGGTGATCACTACCGGCGGCACCGGCATCACCGGCCGCGACGTGACGCCCGAGGCATTCGAACACGTCATGGAAAAGCGTATCGAGGGATTCGGCGAGCTTTTCCGCATGCTCAGCTACCAGAAGATCGGCACGTCCACGATGCAGTCGCGAGCGATCGGCGGGGTCGCCGGGGGCACATATCTGTTCGCGCTGCCGGGCAGCACCGGCGCGGTAAAAGACGGCTGGGACGATATCCTGCTGTCGCAGCTCGATAATCGGCACCGACCCTGCAACCTGGTCGAGCTGATGCCGCGCTTGCAGGAGCACCTGAAGCCCGCCGCGGAATAGCTTGCCGGACGTTACGCTCACGCCTAGACATATCCCGATGTTCAATCGCCGGTGTTCCATGCCGGGTCTGATCGCGGTGCTCCTTGCGCTGATGGTGCAGCTTGGCGTCGGCGCCACCGTGCCTCGCAGCGGTCCTGTCGCACTGACCGCCGGAACGATCTGTCATGTGGAGGGGCCGGCCGGTAGCAACGGTGACGCCCCGCCGAGCCACGAGACCGATTGCCTTGTGTGCCCCTTGTGCGCGGCCATTCATGGGCCGGCCAGCGTGGTGCTTAACCCACAGGTCGTGCTGCCCGCACCGTCGGTGGTTCAGATAACGCGTGCCGAGCTGCCCCCGCCGTCCACGGCGCCACCGTCCGCGCAGCGGCCGCCGAACCAGCCACGCGCCCCACCCGCCGTCTCCTGAGCCGAACCAGCCAGCCCGTACGCACGGGCTGAACTCGTCTGTTTTCAGGAGACTTTCATGCGACCAGTCGTGAAATACGCCGCGCTTGGCGCCAGCGCGATGGCCATATGCCATCAAGCGAGCGCGCACGGCTTTGCCGGCGACCACATGTTCATCAGCACTCTGCTGATCGACGATCCCAACGTCGCCGATGAGGCGAGCCTGCCCACCTTCCAGTTCCTGCCGCAGGATGCCGGCAACGGCCAGACGGCCTACAATTCGAATTTGGCCATCGAACTTGACAAGCGCATCACAGAAAATTTCGGCTTCGCCATCAACTACGGGTATTCATGGGCAACACAGCCGGGGAACAAGACCGCGAACGGCTGGGACAATCTAGTCGTCACCCCCAAATACAAGGCCTACGTCAACGCGGAACACGAATTCCTGATGTCGTTCGGGGTGCAACAGATGTTTGCCCGCACCGGCGCCAATGGAACGAACGGGGCAACGCTCGGCAACAGTGACAGCGACACCACCGGGCCAACATTCTATTTCGGCAAGGGGTTCGGCGACCTCCCGGTCCCCGCGCTGCGTCCGCTCGCGCTGACCGGTGAGTTGACTTACACCTTCGCCGATGTGCGGCTGCAGCAAGACCAGTACGGCAACGCGCTGAACAACGGCAACCCGAACACCTGGAGCGGCGGGCTGTCGCTTCAATACAGCATGCGGTACCTGTCCTCCCAGGTGAAGGATTACGGGCTTCCGGAGTTCGTCAACAAGCTGACGCCGGTGGCCGAAATGGTCTGGTCGTCGGCCGCGACCTCGCCGAGCGGCGGCTATCCGACGACGTATCTGTTCGGGTTCGGGGTGAACTACACGTCCACCACGTATGCCGTGACAGTGGAGGCTCTTGTCCCCGGCAATCGCGCCACTGGCACGCATGCCGGCTTCATCGCTCAGTTCCACCTGTATTTTGACGACCTGTTCTCCAACAGCCTGGGAACACCAATTGTGGATTGGTTCAAATCATGACCAGGATGTTGACGACTGCCGCCGCGGTCTGCCTGATCGGGCACGCCGCGTTCGCCGATTCTCATCTTTTGACTGCTTCGCCAGCGGCGGAGAGCACGGTCACGCTGGCGCCGCGGGAGGTCGCATTCAAGACCCAGGGGACGCGCCAGGTCATCGTCGCATCCGCGAGCGCGTCAGTGATCAGCGTGGAGCATGTCTGGGCGCGCGCAAGTGCCGGCGCCGCGACGACGGGTGCTGCGTACCTGACGCTGACCGACAATGGGCAGCCTGACCGGTTGGTGGGCGTCAGCACGCCGGCTGCCGCGACCGCCCAGATGCATGAGACCGTCGACGACAACGGCGTCATGAAGATGCGGCCGGTGGCCCGCGTCGATCTCGTCCCTGGCAAGCCAGTGTCGTTCCAGCCCGGCGGTTATCACGTCATGCTGATGGGATTGAAAAGCCCGCTGAAAGCTGGCGATACCTTCCCGCTGACACTGACCTTCGAGCACGCGCCGCCGATCACGGTGACAGTGAAGGTAGACGCCCTGGGAGCCGGGGACATGGAACATGACCACGCCAGCATGCCGGGGATGAAGGGCATGGAGGGAATGCATGGCATGGATCACATGCAGTGACGCACCAGACCAAGCCCGGGCCAGGCCTCCCGTGCGGATAACAGCGCTCCTCGGCGCGAGCCTGCTTTGCGCGACCTGCCTTATCGCTGCGCCCGCTTTTGCCCACGCCTTTCTTGAGCGGGCTTCGCCGGCGGTCGGGTCGGAGGTGTCCGTCTCGCCGCCGGCGCTGAACCTGAGCTACACTGAACCGGTGGAGCCGTTGTTCAGTTCGGTCACGGTCACTGACTCGTCAGGTGCCCGTGTCGATGCCGGAAAGCCCACGCCACAGGATGACGGACGCGTCCTGTCGGTGCCACTGAAGCCGCTCGGTCCCGGAGTTTACGCTGTGGAATGGCACGTGACCTCGGTTGATACCCACAAGACCGAGGGGCACTTCACATTCACCGTGATGCGCTGAATGCCGGATCAGGCGACGATCCTGGCCTTGCTGCGCGGGCTGCATATGGCTGCCTGCCTGTCGTTGCTGGGTGGGGTCGGTTTCATCGCCTGGGTGCTGCCGGCGGCCGGGGCTGACGGTGAGCCCTTGCAAACCCCGCTGATCCGTCTGGCGCGGATCAGCGGGGTGGCCGCCCTGCTGCTGGGCGTTTGCTGGTTTGCACTGCAATCCGCCGTCATCGCGGGCGCCGACACGCTGACGGACCTGCGCGACGCACTTCCGGTGGTGGCCGAGCACACGCGCTATGGTGAGGTGACACTGGTTCGCGGCGCACTGCTGCTGGTGGCGACGCTGCTGATCGGGCGGTCGCGGTGGCGGCTGTACGTGGCTTTTCTGTTGGCGGTGGCCGCCGTTGGGACGCAGGGGCTGATCGGCCACGCCGGCGCGATAGGCGGCCCAAGAGGCGACGGCATCGTCTTGTCGGAGGCGCTGCACCTGACGGCCGCCGGATTGTGGCTTGGCGGACTGCTGCCGCTGTGGCTCTGCGTCGGTGGCCTGCGGCACTGGGCCGGTACCGCTGTCTGTGAGCGGTTCTCGCCGATCGGGCTGGCGTGTGTCCTGGTGATCGCCGGCACTGCCCTGGCACAGGGCATCGAGCTGATTGGCGGCATCCCGGCCCTGATCGGCACGCCGTATGGGCAGTTCGCATTGCTTAAGATCGGGCTGTTTCTGGTCACCCTGGTTCTCGCCGCGATGAATCGCCTGTGGTTTACCGACCGCCTTGGCGACGCGGTAGCCGGCGCCGCCGGGCACTTGCGCCTGTCCATCATCATCGAGGCCATGCTCGGTGTGGCAATAATCCTGGCGGCGGCCTTTCTGGCTTCCTCCATACCCGCCACGCATACCGAACCGGTCTGGCCATTTCCGTGGCGGGTCAGCCTGGTAACGGTCAACGAGGATCCGGACTTCCGGTCCGAAGTGATCCTCAGTTTGATGCTGATCGGGCTCGCGGCGCTGTTGGTGGTCCTGGCGATCCTGTTGGGGCGGTTCCGGCTGTTGGCGATGGCCGTGTTCGCGGGGATCGTCCTGCTGCGCGGACCTTCGCTGTCATTGCTGACGGTCGAGGCCTATCCGACCAGCTTCCAAACCTCGCCCACCGGCTTTTCCGCCGAATCGATTACGCGCGGCCAAGTGTTGTTCGCGCAGAACTGTGCCGCATGCCATGGGTCATCCGGTGAGGGGAACGGCCCGGCCGCGGCGGCGATGCGGATCAAGCCGGCCGATCTGACAATGCCGCATATCTGGGAGCATTCGGACGGCGAAATGTTCTGGTGGCTGACGCATGGAATCGACGACCCGGAGGGCGGCCTGGCGATGCCCGGCTTTGCCGTGCTGCCAGCCCTCGATCGCTGGGCGTTGATTGATTACGTCCGCGCGCATGCCGCTGGCGTTGGATTTCAGTCGGATGCCGCCCCTGACGTTCCTGTGCCGGCACCTGCCCTGCCGCTGCAATGTTCCGGCTTGGCTGCCTCTACCATGACCGACCTGCGCGGGAAGGCCGTCCATGTGGTCGCCGCCGGGTCGGCCGGCGAGCCGGCAGCGATCCCCCCGCAGGCAGGGGTGCAGGTGGTCACGCTGGAGCTTCGACGTAACGGGCTGACCAAGCCGGCGCCGACCACCTGTGTTGCCGCGACACAGGACGCATGGACCGCCTATGCCGTACTGGCTGACACGCCAGCCGACGACCTGGGCGGCGCCGAGTTCCTGATCGATCAGAATGGCTGGCTGCGGGCCGTCCAGAAATCCGGTGGTGCCGACGGGTGGCACACCGGGGATGCGCTCGCCGCCGCCGTCCGGTCGATCTGCACCAGCCCCCTTCAACCATCCATCGGAGGCATCCATGAACACCACCACTAAGCCGCCCGGCAGCACCCCGCCGAACCGGATTCTCTACGCTACGATGGGAATCGTGCTCGCTGTGCTGCTGATCGGCTCCGCCGGCTTCCTGTGGCTGAGCGGGGGTGGCGTGAACCCGACCGGCATCGGCGGCCCGTTCACGCTGGAGGACGGCTCCGGCAAGCAGGTGACCGACCGTGATTTCCGTGGAAAATACATGCTGGTCTATTTCGGCTACACGTTCTGCCCGGATGTTTGTCCGACCACGCTGACCGCCGTTGCCGACGCGATGGACAAACTCGGTCCCGAGGCGAGCCGCATCAAGCCGCTGTTCGTGACCGTCGATCCGAAGCGAGATACCCCCGCGGTGGTGAAACAATATGCGGCGGCGTTCGGACCCTCGATCACCGGCCTGACCGGCACACCGGATCAGATTGCCCAGGTGGCGAAGGAATATCGGGTCTATTATGCCGAACATCGCACTGGGCCTGGTCCGGACGACTACTCGATGGACCACAGCTCCATCCTTTATCTGATGGATCCGGACGGCGCGTTCGTGGCGCCGATCAGGGCAGATCAGACGGGGGACGAGATCGCGGCGAACTTGAAAAAGCTGATTGGATGATTACCCGGACGGGTGGTTGGCTAGTGATGCCAGCCGCCGCCCCAGCCGTGGCCATAATATCCATGGTCCCAGCCGTGGCCGTAATAGCCGTGACCCCAGCCCCACCCGCCGCCGATGACGACGGTCGGGGAGGCATAAATGCCGGGCGCATAACCATAAGCCGGCCCGTAGGCATAACCAGGGGGATAGCCATAGGCATAGCTCGTTGGCGCCGACTGCACCGAGTTCCCGCGCGAGTACATGCACTGGGTGTAGGCGGTGTCGTAGCGCGCCTGTTCATTGCCGCCCGCCGCCTGAGCGTTGTTGGCGCCGGCCGCGCTGCCGGCCAGAAGTCCCGTCGCGCCGCCGATCGCGGCGCCCGCGCCGGGTGACCCGGCTGCCGCGCCGATCGCAGCGCCTAGCCCGGCCCCCAGTGCCGTTCCGATGACAGCGCTGCCCACCGCAGCGTTGCTGGCCGCCTGCGAGGCACTGGCTCCGCCGGTTTGCTGGCTTGCAAATCCGCGGCAGACGGCGTCGTCCTGCTGAAATGCATCGAACGGCTTGCCCTGCGGCGGCAGCGCCATCACGGTTGGACCGGACGGCGGAGGAACCGCGCACGCACTGACGGCAAGGACGGAAGCCAAGGCGACGAAGGAAGGTGCGCGACGCATGACGGGGGATCCCAGGGTTGGCGGGTAGGCAACCGGCTCTTGTCAGACTCTAGTGGCGAATCCGTGGCACACGGGTAACATAGTGTTAGTACGCGGCTTTATCGAGGGCCGTATTGGCAGCGCGATGGGCTCGAACGGAAGCGGCGCCGGGATGGTGTCATCGGTGGTATTGAGCGCGGCGCTGTTGCCAATGAGGCGCCCGCATACGCGCAAGCCGCGGCGGGCTGCGAACAATCCAGTTCTGACGTGCCCGAGGCCTTCGCCTGCGATGGCCGGGTGGCCGCGCTCGGACCAGCAACGCACGTGCGCCGACACGGCAGCGTTCTGTCTAGCCGACTTCTGCCAGCCGGCCGTCAACAGCAGCGCCTGAAGTGGCGGATCAGGCCAGCTTCAGATTGGTCGCGGCGGCTTTGCCCCGCTCCATCGCCACTTCGTAGCTAACCTTCTGCCCGTCGTTGAGGCCCTTCAAGCCGGCGGCCTGCACGGCGGTGATATGCACGAAGACATCTTTGCCGCCATCCTGCGGCATAATGAAGCCGTATCCCTTGGTCGCATTGAACCATTTAACCGTTCCAACGGCCATGGCCTTACCCCTCCAGCTAGCCGGCCGGTTGCCCCTACAACCGGCCGTTCGAACTCAGCCGGTCAAGCTAGACCGGCTTGAGATTGGTCGCGGACGCCTTTCCACGTTCCATCGCCACATCGAAGGACACCTTCTGCCCCTCATCGAGGCCGCGAAGCCCGGCAGCCTGCACTGCGGTGATATGGACGAACACGTCCTTGCCGCCATCCTGCGGCATGATAAATCCGTATCCCTTTGTGGTATTAAACCACTTGACCGTACCTGTAGCCATCTGCGTCGTTCTCCGTCCTGGCAACCCGCAACAGCGCGGTTTGCTTAGACAACCGGGTCTTTGGACATCCTCAGGCACCCGAGCACGGAAGCGCAGAAAGGCAAGCCAAAATACGATTGCACATGATAGTTGACACACAAAGCGAGATAGCTGTCAATCAAACTGCTAGTAGGTAGCGAATTTCTTCGCTGCGTCAATTCCAGGGTTTGACGCGCGGCCGATGGGCTACCGTTGCGCCAGCTTATAGGGCCGGAAAGGCCCGATTCCGAGCAGGGACATCCCGAGGAGCACGAGGCGCTTGAGCCCTGGCGCCGCGCGCAATGACCGGGTCAGCCAGATCCGGCCTTCGCGGGCCCGCAGGTGCCTGATGAGCTCCCGCCCGGTGACCCAGGCGTTCTCAGCCTCTGCCCGCCGCCGCAGGACAGCCAGCCGCGCGGCGCCGATCCGATCAATGATCGCCGGATTGCCAAAGATCGCGGCCATGCTTGGGCCAAACCGCGCCGGATCGGCTGCCATGCTCATCGTCACACTTTCCGCCCGCTCGCGGACATAAAGCAGAGGTTCGCTGGTGCGGGTCGAGACGAAGTCGCCCAGCAAGGCGAGCCTTGTCCAGTATTCCCAGTCCTCACCAAAGCTCAGGCTGGTGTCGAAACGTCCTGCGGCCTCGATCGCATCGCGGCTGACCAGCAGATGTCCGCCGTTCATGAACAGATTGCGGACGAGCAGACGCCGCAGGATTGACCCGCTCCGGACGGCGGACACCGGCCGGGTCGATCCGTCCCCGGCGACCGTCGCATAACCCGCCATCGCCGCGACGGCGTTGGGCGATGCCTCCAGCGTTTGCGACAGCACTGCCAGCGCGTCGGGCGCCAGCCAGTCATCCGCATCCAGGAACAGGATCGCGTCGCACCTGATCTCCGCGATGCCGCGGTTGCGGGCCGCCGACACGCCGAGGTTTGGCTGGTGGATAACCTTGATCCGGGGATCAGAAAACCAGCCGAGGACGCCCGCCGTGGCGTCGGTCGAGCCGTCGTTCACGACCACGAGCGACCAGTCCAGATGGGTCTGGGCCAGCACCGACTGAACGGCGCTTCCAACCCAGGCCGCGACGTTGAACGCGGGAATGACGACACCGACGTGCACAGCAGCCTCGCCGCAAGTGAGAAGCCAGCATCCCCTGTCGGCGTTAAGGAAAGGTTAACGTGATGACTGCATCAGCGTTAAGTCGGGGTGACAGCACCGAACGTTCACGAGCAGCGCGGGCTTAGACCAACTACCGCGCCCGAAGCGGGCCAGGCGCGGTTCGGTGACATCAGGCGGTCATCAGGCCTTAACGGGGACGCCGCTTTCCTTCATCAGCGTTTCCAGTTCTCCGGACTGATACATCTCGGTGACGATGTCGCATCCGCCAACGAATTCGCCCTTCACATAGAGCTGCGGGATGGTCGGCCACTGCGAGAACTGCTTGATGCCTTCACGCAGTTCGGCGTCTTCCAGCACGTTGGCCGACTGGAACGGAACGCCCATGTGGGTCAGAATCTGGATGACGCGCGCGGAGAAGCCGCACTGCGGGAACATCGGCGTGCCCTTCATGTAGAGCATGACCTGGTTGGCTTCGATGTCGCCCTGGATACGTTGAGAGATGTTGTCTGACATGGTGCTGGACTCCTTCAGGCAATATTATTCGGGAACCGAGGTCTGTAATGCAAGGGCATGGAGCTCTCCGCCCATGCGGCCACGCAGCGCCGCGTAGACGATCTGATGCTGGCGTACGCGCGACACGCCCCGGAACTGCTCGCTGACCACGGTCGCCGCGTAATGGTCGCCATCGCCGGCAAGGTCCTCCACAACCACGTTCGCATCCGGAAGCGCGGCTTTTATCAACGCCTCGATCTCGCTCGCCGCCATCGCCATGCGGTCAACTCCCCCTCAGGTCGTCGTATCCATGAAAGCCGGAAAGAACCGCTCATGCGAGGCTCGCACCGCGGCGACTGATATTGTGCCGCCATCGGGCAGAGTCAAATCCTGACCGCCGGATGTGCCCAGGCGAACGGCTGGGATTCCCGCGGCCTCGGCCAGCTTGGTGAACGAGGTATGGTCTGACACCGCAACGACATAGCGCGCCTGGTCCTCGCCGAACCAGAAGGCATGGCCGGGGATATCGCGCGGGTGGGCTGACAGCCTGGCACCCACGCCGCTGGCCATCGCCATCTCCGCCACCGCCACCAGCAGCCCGCCATCCGACACATCATGGCATGCTCGGATCGTCCCATTCAGAATATGGGTGCGGACGAAATCGCCATTTGCCCGCTCCACCGCCAGATCCACCGGCGGGGGCGCCCCGTCTTCGCGGCCCGCCAGTTCGCGCAACCAGAGCGATTGGCCGAGCCAGCCGGCGGTGGCGCCGATCAAGACGATGTCGAGCCATGCGGGTAGGGCGATTCCCACTGCCAGCCTGACGTCGTCCAGCACGCCCAGGCCGCCGATTGCCGGGGTGGGCAGGATCGCGCGGCCTTCGGTCTCGTTGTACAGGCTGACGTTGCCGGACACGACCGGGAAGTCCAACGCCTCGCAGGCGGCCGCCATTCCTCGGATGGAGGCCGCGAACTGGCCCATGATCTCGGGCTTTTCCGGGTTGCCGAAATTCATGTTGTCGGTGATCGCCAGCGGACGCGCGCCCACCGCCGTGAGGTTGCGCCATGCCTCGGCGACCGCCTGCGCCCCGCCGGTTTCGGGGTCGGCCTGGCAATAGCGCGGCGTGCAATCGGTTGTCAGCGCCAGGCCGCGCTGCAGTCCCTCCAGCTTCACGACCGCGGCGTCCGCTGCCCCCGGCCGCTTCACCGTCTGGCCGCCGACGGTGCTATCATACTGGTCCCATACCCAGGCGCGCGAGCACAGGTCCGGACATCCGACCAGCTTCTCCAGCGCGCGGGTCAGGCCGTAACGGTCTTCGATCCGGCCACTGTTGAGTTTCTCGCGCTTCGGGGTGTCGGTGGTCGGCCGGGTGTAGAGTGGTGCCTGGTCATTCAGCGGGCCCAGCGGGATGTCGGCTTCGATGACGCCGTTCAGGGAGATCACGATCCGGCCGGTGTCGGTCAGCCGGCCGATGACCGCGAAGTCGAGGTCCCATTTGGCGAAGACGTCCCGGGCAAGCTGTTCGCGATCGGGGCGGAGCACCATCAGCATCCGCTCCTGGCTTTCCGACAGCATCAGCTCATAGGCGGTCATGCCCAGCTCGCGGGACGGCACGTGGTTGAGGTCGAGTTCGATCCCGACGCCGCCCTTGCCGGCCATTTCGACGGAGCTGCTGGTCAGGCCGGCCGCGCCCATGTCCTGGATTGCGATGATGGCGTCGGTCGCCATCAGTTCCAGGCAGGCCTCGATCAGCAGCTTCTCGGTAAACGGATCGCCGACCTGGACGGTGGGGCGTTTTTCTTCGGAGTCGGCGGCGAATTCGGCCGAGGCCATTGTCGCGCCATGAATGCCGTCGCGCCCGGTCTTCGATCCGACGTAGACGACGGGATTGCCGATGCCGGCCGCGGCGCTGAGGAAGATCCGGTCTTTCGGCGCGATTCCGACTGTCATGGCGTTGACCAGCGGATTGCCGTCGTAGGCATGGTGGAAGTTGATCTCGCCGCCCACGGTGGGAACGCCGACGCAGTTGCCGTAGCCGCCGATCCCGCGCACCACCCCATCGACGATGCGCCGGGTTCGAGGATGGTCCGGATGGCCGAATCGCAGGGCGTTGAGGTTGGCGATCGGCCGCGCGCCCATGGTGAAGACATCGCGCAGGATGCCACCGACCCCGGTCGCCGATCCCTGGTAGGGCTCGATGAAGCTGGGGTGGTTGTGGCTCTCCATCTTGAAGATTGCCGCCAGCCCGTCGCCGATATCCACCACGCCGGCGTTTTCACCCGGCCCGTGGATCACCCAAGGGCGCTTGGTCGGAAGCTGCTTCAGCCAGACGCGGGAGGATTTGTAGCTGCAATGCTCCGACCACATCACGCTGAAGATGCCGAGTTCGGTGAACGTCGGCGTCCGTCCCATGATGGCCATGACGCGGCCGTACTCTTCCGCGGTCAGCCCGAAGCTGCGGGCAAGCGATTCGTCGACGATCGGCGCGTTCAAGGTCAATGTTTGCATGTCGCGGTGTTTACGCTGCGGCGAGCGCGTCGAACAGCGGTTTGCCGTCGGTTCCGCCCATCAGCGGATCAACCAGGTCCTCGGGGTGCGGCATCATGCCCAGGACGCGCAGGTTGGGACTGAGGATGCCGGCGATCGACCGGACGCTGCCGTTGCGGTTGGCCTCGGCTGTGACCGCGCCAGACCTGGTGGCATAGCGGAGGGCGACCAGGTTCTCCGCTTCCAGGCGATCGAGCGTGGCATGGTCGGCAAAATAATTGCCGTCGCCGTGCGCGAGCACCGACCGGAAGGTCTGGCCGGGCTGATACTGGCTGGTGAAGACGGTGTCGGCCCGCTCGACCCGCAGGTGGCAGTCCATCGACAGGAAGCGCAGCCCGGCGTTGCGGAGAAGGGCGCCTGGCAGGATGCCTGCCTCGGTCAGGATCTGGAAGCCGTTGCACACCCCCAGCACGTAGCCGCCGCGGGCCGCGTGATCGTGGACGGCGCGCATGATCGGGGAGTGCGCTGCCATCGCGCCGCACCGCAGGTAGTCGCCGAAGCTGAAGCCGCCGGGAATCACCACCAGGTCGAGGCCGGACAGGTCGGTGTCCTTGTGCCAGACCATGCGGGGTGCGGTGCCGAAAGAGGCTTCCAGCGCAATCGCCATGTCGCGCTCGCGATTAATGCCGGGAAAGATCACGATCCCGGCTTTCATGTGTGGACTTTCGCTTCCAGCGCTGTGCCGCCTTCGACGAGCAGGCGCCGGGCGGTGAAGAAAATCATCATCGTGCGCTGCGGCCCTTTCCGGAATGGAATTGGTCAGGTGTCGACGTTGCCAGATCCGTGTCGAGGGATTCCAGCATATCGCGGTCTCGACGGATAGAGCGTTGAGCGTGACCGCGCCAGACCGGCCGAGGCAGTATCCGGCGCTGGCAGTATCCGGCCGAGGCAATATCCGGCGCTGGCGGTATCGGGTCCTGGCAGTGTCGGGATCCTTCATCACACTCGGCCGGCCAGCGGGTTCAATTAGCGGAAATTTAAGACCGCCGGCCGATGCTTCCGGCATGCCGGTCGATCTGCCAACGTCGGGTCCGCGGGAACGCGGCCGTCCGCTTGAGTTCGAGATTGATGCACCCGTTGGCCGCGTTGGTCTGAGGTCGTCGCCGAGGATTCGCGCGGTTTACTGGTGCAGGTTCTGGGCCGATGCCTTGCGCCCGGAGTTCTTTAAGACGCGGCCGGTTGTAGTTGTGTCGCGCGCCAACCGGATGGATGGTCCGATCATGGTCGTGCCGCTGACGACAAAGCCGCAGTGCAACAACAAATGGGCGCACAAGCTGCGGACAAATCCGAACCCTAGGAAGCCGGACCTCAACAGGGCCGTCTGCAATCACATCTGCACCGTCTCCTGTGCCCGGCTTTCGCAGATGGACGGCGGCGTGCCCAGGATGGAGCAGTCCGATTTCGATGCGGTGGTGTGTTCGATGTTGAAGGCTCTGCCAAGCCGGACAAGCTCGGGAGGTATTTGAAAATCGGTTTGTGGTTCCAATTTGCTGAGCCGAAACGTCCGAGCTATGTAGGTATCCGGCTCCAGCGATGGATGACCGCCGCCCGGCAACGGGATTCGATCTAAGCCACTCCGTGGTAGCATTGCCAATGGACCCTTCTGAGGGTCCTTCGGTTTTTTTTGGGTAATCGACCGCTCTTGCATGAGCAGGGCCTTTGGGCATGAGCAAGGTCTTTGGCCTTTCGCGGGCGGGCGTGTACAAACAGTTCATGAATCGTCCAACCCGCCCGGACTTCCCGCTCCCCGCCCTGATTACCAACACCGCCGACCTGACCGCGTTCTGCCTACGCATGCATGCGGAGACATTCGTCACAGTCGACACCGAGTTCATGCGCGAGCGCACCTACTGGCCAGAGCTCTGTCTTGTGCAGATCGCCGGCGAGAAGGAAGTCGCGGTGATCGATGCCGAAGCGGAGGGTATCGACCTCGCGCCTCTTGGTGTCCTGTTCGCCGATCAGGCGGTCACGAAGGTTTTTCACGCTGCCCGCCAGGACATCGAGATCTTCGTGCTGCGCTACGGCGATGTCCCGCGCCCGATGTTCGACACCCAGGTTGCCGCCATGGTGGCGGGTTTCGGTGACCAGGTCGGCTATGATGCCCTTGTCTCCGCGCTCACCGGCGGGTCCATCGACAAGGCGCACCGCTTCAGCGACTGGTCGGTCCGCCCATTGTCCGACGCGCAGATTACCTATGCCGCGGCCGACGTCACCTATTTGCGCGAGGTCTATCTCAGGCTGAACCGCAAGCTGGAGCAGGAGGGGCGGCTGGCCTGGGTGGCCGAGGAAATGGCGATCCTCAGCAACCCGGCGACCTATCGCGGCGATCCCGACACCGCCTGGGAGCGGCTGCGCCCACGCTCCAACAACCGGCGTTTCCTGCATGTGCTGAAGACCACGGCCGCCTGGCGGGAGCGAGAGGCGCAGCGGATCAACATCCCGCGTCAGCGCCTGGTCAAGGACGAGGCCTTGCTGGAAATCGCCGCCACCGCGCCGGTGAACGCCGACGCCCTGGCGCGCGTCCGCGGCGTGACACGGGGGTTTGCCGAGGGCAAGTCCGGGGCGTCCTTGATGGAGGCTCTGGCCGCCGCCCGCGCCGTGCCGGACGCCGCCTTACCCGCCGCGCCGCAGCAGCGCGAGACAGCGCGCCCGTCCGCCGCTTTGGTTGCGCTGCTGAAGGTGATGCTGGCGGCGAAATCCGAGCAGCACCACGTCGCGACAAGGCTGGTTGCGAGTTCCGACGACATCGATCGGCTGGCGCTGGAAGACGAGCCGGACATCCCAATGATGCACGGCTGGCGGCGCGAGGTGTTCGGTAACGACGCGCTGCTGCTGAAGCAGGGCAAGGTGGCGCTGGGGGTCGATGGGCGGCGGGTGAAGTTCATCCCGCTCTGACGGGCAGCAACAGCGAGCGCTGCGAACGGCACTAAAAAACTTGCAGACATGCAGATATCTTTATATAGCGCCGCGACCGCATTCGTACGGCCTTAAAGGAACTGCATCATGACCAGCGCGACGACCTCGGATTTCAAGGTCTCTGATTTCAAGGTCCGGGACATGTCCCTCGCCGAGTGGGGCCGCAAGGAAATCAGCATGGCCGAGGACGAGATGCCCGGCCTGATGCAGATCCGCGCCGAATACGGGAACGCGCAGCCGCTGAAGGGTGCGCGCATCGCCGGCTGCCTGCACATGACGATCCAGACCGCAGTGCTGATCGAGACCCTGACCGCGCTGGGTGCCACGGTCCGCTGGTCGTCGTGCAACATCTTTTCGACGCAGGATCATGCGGCGGCGGGGATCGCGGCGGCCGGCATCCCGGTGTTCGCCTGGAAAGGCCTGAACGAGGACGAATTCTGGTGGTGCATCGAGCAGACGGTGCGCGGGCCGGACGGGTGGACGCCGAACATGATCCTCGACGACGGCGGTGACCTGACCGTGCTAATGCACCAGAAGTATCCCGAGATGCTCAAAGATGTGAAAGGCATCTCGGAGGAGACGACGACCGGCGTGCACCGGCTGTGGGACATGGCCAAGGCCGGCAAGCTGCTGACGCCCGCGATCAACGTCAACGACAGCGTGACGAAGTCGAAGTTCGACAACCTGTATGGCTGCCGGGAGTCGCTGGTGGACGGCATCCGGCGCGGCACCGACGTGATGATGGCCGGCAAGATCGCCGTGGTGAACGGCTTCGGCGATGTGGGCAAGGGATCGGCCGCGTCGCTGCGCAATGCCGGTTGCCGCGTCATGGTGACGGAGGTCGATCCGATCTGCGCGCTGCAGGCGGCGATGGAAGGCTACGAGGTCGTCACGATGGACGACGTCGCGCCGAAGGGCGACATCTTCGTGACAGCAACCGGCAACGTGGACGTGATCACCATCGAGCACATGCGCGCCATGAAGCACCGGGCGATCGTCTGCAACATCGGGCACTTCGATTCGGAGATCCAGATCGACGCGCTGCGCAACTACACCTGGGACAACGTCAAGCCGCAGGTGGACGAGGTGGTATTCCCGGACGGCAAGCGGCTGATCGTGCTGTCGGAAGGCCGCCTGGTGAACCTCGGCAATGCCACCGGGCATCCCAGCTTTGTCATGAGCGCCAGCTTCAGCAACCAGGTCCTGGCGCAGATCGAGCTGTACACCGCGCCGCCGGGCAAATACGGGACGAGCACGGTCTACACCCTGCCGAAGCACCTCGACGAGAAAGTCGCCGCGCTGCATCTGGGGAAGGTAGGCGCCAAACTCACGATGCTGTCACCCAAGCAGTCCGAGTATCTCGGCATCGCTGCGCAGGGGCCATTCAAGCACGACCTTTACCGGTACTAACCGCCTCCTCTGGCATCCCGGTCGCGGTTCTCCAACCCGTGACCGGGGGACAACCAAGGTTGGACTAGGCGCTTCAACCGATCGGCAACTTCTTCACCTGGCTGTCATGACGATTTGCTGGCGCATCGGCTCGGCAAGTCCTATTTAAGCGTCGCTTTCAGACACTCATCCTTCGGCGATTGCCAGGGCTGAGCTGATGGCTCTCAGCTTGAGTTAGGAATTGCCTATGTCCCCCGCGACAGACTTACCAACTCCGCCCTACACGCAAGCTGTGCGCAGGGCGCTGCAAGGGGTGAACGACTCCCGGCTTGCCGCTGATTTATTGTTTCTGGAGGCGTGGGAGATGATGCCGACCTCCAACCTTGGCGTGACGCTGCGGGCAAGCCAGATCCGGCGCGCGAACCCCGGTCTTGCCGCGGAAATCGATGCCGAGTTGAAGGCAAACCCGAGGTTCCGTCTGGCGTCCTGACGGTCGGATCACGTTCGTCCGCATCGTCGTGAGTTGGGGTGGCAGCCGCCGTCGCCGCATCGAGCAATGTGACAGTCCAGGGCAACATCCGCCCAGTGGTGTCCTTAGCACTTAAATTGCAAGTCCGAAAAGGACATCACATAGTTCCCTGACGTTTCCGGGAGTAGAGAGGCCGTGCGGGACATACCTCCAGTAACCTATGCGAAGACGCTTTACGCGGAGTTGCAAAAAAAGGCCGCCAAACTACCAAAGCCTAAGTCGTCCGAGGTGGAGGCAGCGGTTATTGCCACGGTCCTGGCTCTGCGAGAGAACGCCAAGCCAGGACTGACCGGAGGCAGCATCGTCAAGCCTTCACAAGACACGATCGGTCCAAACGACGAGCGGCGCGTCCCAGCCGAGGTCATAGGGTCGCTCAAGATGCTTTGCGCGTCTCAAGGCACAGCAATCGCGCTGCTCGGCGAAGCCCATGAAAAATCAGGCGACACCCGCGATACGCTGCGGTCGCAACATGTCCTGGGAGCGGTGGTTGGAAGCGAATTCGGATCGTCTCCGCTGCTGATCATTGAGGACGGACTGCAGGTGTACGATGGAGCGCTCAAGCCCTACGGCGGGAAGATCATCCGCGAGGACCAACTGACGGCAGCCTACCCCTGGGGGCTTCATCTCGACAGCCGGTCCCAGAAGGACGTCGTCGGCTTATCGATACCGCAGCGCAGCATGGCGGTGGCCGGCTATATCGTGGCATGTCTGGATGGCGAGGGATCAGCCGGTCAGAACAAGATCATACTCGTCTTCGGCGCGGAACATGCCGATATTTTCACCTGCATTGAATCATTGGCCGAACAAGTGTCCGGTTCATTACGAGCCGCCGCCAGATGTTATTTGATCGTCCAAAGCCAGGTCAAAGCCAAGACCAAACTAGAGCTCGACGAAGCTTCTGAGAAGCTGAAGTTGAAGCTGGCTCATGAGGCAGAAGGCGAACAGAGATTAAAGGATCTTAAGGCACTGCCATGGCAAGATTACCAGAATAAGTATTCCAAGCCAGGCAATAAAGAGGAACACGACGACCCGGAGGACGGACCGACCGAGATGGGGGACTTGTTCGGCTTCTAATCGATGTATTGGCCGAATGCCCGCGCCGGATCTGACCGATCGACGGGTTGTTGGCGGCCCCAGCGCATCGGTCACGGAATACGGCCCAACGCGCGCAAGATCACTTCCGGCGTCAGCGGAATCTCCGTGATCGTCACGCCGAACGAAGCCAGCGCATCGTTGACCGCGTTGGCGACAGCCGCCGCCGCGCCGGCGGTGCCAGCCTCGCCCGCACCCTTCGCGCCAAGTTCGCTATCGGCGGTCGGCGAGGAGACATGGCCGACCATGATGTCCGGCATTTCGCCGGCCATCGGCACAAGGTAGTCGGCCATGTTGGCGTTCAGCATCTGCCCGCGTCCGTCGTAGCGGCAATGCTCGAACAGCGCCGCCCCCAGGCCCTGAACCACGCCGCCACGGACCTGCTCGTCTACAAGCTGCGGGTTGAGGATCCTGCCGCAATCCTCGATGACCCAGTGCTTCAGGAGCCGCACCAGGCCGGTGTCCGGATCGACCTCCAGATAGCTGGCCTGCACGCCGTTGGTGAAGGCGAACGGGTATTCGCGTGGCACATAATGCCGTGTTGCGACCAGTTCGGCCTGAAAGCCCGGGGGCAGCGTGTCTGGCCGGAAGTAGACGATCCGTGCCAGCTCCCCAAGGCTGAGCCGGTTCGTTCCACCATCGGCGTCGACGACAAGGCCGTTGCGGATATCCAGTGCCTCCGGTCCGACCTGTAAAATGCTCGCCGCGACTTGCAGAATGTTCGACCGCAACGCTCGGCCTGCCTGCCAAGCCGCCTCGCCGCCGATCCCCGCGCCGCGGGACGCCCACGTCCCGCCACCATAGGGCGTCACGTCCGTGTCGCCTGACATCACCCGTACATCCGACAATGCCACTCCCACCGCCGTCGCTACCACCTGGGCGGTAATCGCCTCGGTCCCCTGGCCTTGCTCGGTCACACTGGTCTGACACATGACCGTGCCCGCCGCGTCGAGCCGCACGGTCACGCCATCCTGAGCCGAAATCTTCGCTCCACCGACGCCGTAGAACGCCGGGGAGGGGCTGGTCATCTCGATGAAGCTGGCAAGACCGATGCCGCGATGGATGCCTCGCGCCCGCGCCGCAGCCTGGTCGGCGCGAAGCCCGTCGTAATCCATCATGTCCAGCAGCTTGTTCAGTGATGCGTGATGCGACAGCAGCTCGAACCGCATGCCCGCCGCCGACGTGCATGGATACGCATCGTCCGGGATCAGGTTGCGACGGCGTATCGTCACCGGGTCCATGCCGATTGCCCGAGCGGCCATGTCGATCAGGCCTTCTGTGACTGAAGTAGCGATCGGGTGCCCGACGGCTCGATACTGCGACATCGGTGTCTTGGTCTGGAACACCACGCGGGCGCGGGCTCGATAGTGGGGGGTAACGTACGGGCCGCCGACAAGATTGACGACCTGGTTGGCTTCGATCGCGCTGGTGCGGGGATACATGGAATAGGGGCCGATGCCGGTCAGGTCGTCGATTTCAAACCCGGTGATCGTGCCGTCGTTCTTCACCGCGATGCGGCCGGCGACCCGGTGGTCGCGCGCATGGATGTCGCTGACGAAACTTTCCAGACGATCGGCCACGTATTTCACCGGCCGGCGCAGCATCTTGGACAAAGCAGCCGTCGCCATTTCGTCCGGGTAGATATGGATCTTGATGCCGAACGATCCGCCGACATCCTTGCAGACGACGCGAACCTGTTGCTCCCTCAAACCGAGGTGCTGCGCCAGCAACGTTTGCATCATGTGCGGCACCTGGGTGCCCTGATATACGGTCAACCGCTCATCGCCCGGCCGCCAGTCCGCGACGATGGCGCGGGGCTCCAACGTTACGCCTGTATGCCGAGCGAAGACGAAGTCCGCTTCGGCGATGTGGTCGGCGGCGGCAAAGGCTTCGTCGACGGAACCGGCGTCGAGGCGGCGTTCGAACGCGAGATTATCGCCGAGCGACGGATGAATGACCGGCGTGCCGGGGTCCAGAGCCGTCCGCATGTCGGCGACGGGCTCAAGTTCCTCATAGTCCACGGCAACAACGTCCGCCGCATCCTCCGCCGCCGCTCGGCTGTGCGCGACGACGGCGGCCACCGGTTCGCCCTGCCAACGGGCGGCGTCCATTGCCAGCGGATACTGCGGCGCGGATTTCAGGCCCTTCAGGTGGGTGAGGGTGCCCACCCAGGGCGAACAGACAGCGGCGAGCTCCGCGCCGGTTACGACCATAACGACGTCCGGCATCTGCCGCGCGGCCTCGCGGTCGATCCGCAGGATCCGCGCATGGGCATAAGGCGAGCGGACGAACGCCACATGCACCATGCGCGGCAGGACCATATCGCTGACGTATTGGCCACGCCCTTGCAGCAGGCGGGCCAGATTTGGCCGCGGCACGCTGCGGCCGATGAACGACGTGGTCGCATTTGCGGGTGCCTGTCCGGCGTCCATCGATGCTGTCACCCTCCCATCCCGATCCCGAAAGTAGCGTTATTGGTCATTCGGGCGCACAATCCCCGCAACAACAAGATGCGTCCAGATAACATGCCGCCTTCTACCCCCCAACCGGGGCCGCGATAGCGCCGATGTCCGAGTCGACCACGGTTCCCTACCGAGGCCTGATCACCGCGTCCGCGATGCTGGCGATGCTGATGCAGACGCTGGATTCCACCATCGCCAACGTGGCGCTTCCTTACATGCAGGGCAGCATGTCGGCATCCGCGGACGAGGTGACGTGGGTGCTGACCTCCTACGTCATTGCCGCAGCGATCATGACCGCGCCGGTCGGCTGGATGGCGCGTAGGTTCGGCCGCAAGAAGCTGTTCGTCGGCTGCCTGATCGGTTTCACCATCGCCTCGATGCTGTGCGGCGCAGCGCAGACGCTGGGGCAGCTTGTGGGGTTCCGGCTGATCCAGGGCATGTGCGGGGCGGCTATCGCGCCGCTGTCCCAGGCGACGATGCTGGACATCTACCCGTTCGCCAAGCGGGCCCAGGCGATGGCGATGTTCTCCATGGGCGTGATGATGGGTCCGATCATGGGCCCAACACTGGGGGGCTGGCTGACCGACGCGTACAGCTGGCGCTACGTCTTCTACGTCAACCTGCCGTTCGGCATCCTGTCGATCCTCGGCCTGATCTTCTTCATGAAGGACACCAAGGCGCAGATCAGCCTGCGCTTCAGCTGGTATGGCTTCGCGGTACTGGCGGTAGGCTGTGGGGCGTTCCAGCTGATGCTGGACCGGGGCCAGGAACTGGACTGGTTCACTGCCCACGAGATCGTCATCGAGGCGGTCGTCGCGGGCCTCGCCTTTTATCTGTTCATCGTCCACATGGCGACGTCCGACCAGCCGTTCCTGTCGCGCGCCCTGTTCAGGGATCGCAACTTCAGCGCCGGGATGATCATGGTATTCTGCATCTCCTCGGTGATGCTGTCGACATCGGCGTTGCTGGCGCCCTATTTGCAAAACCTGGCAGGATATCCCGTTTACACCGCCGGCTGGGCGATGGCGCCGCGCGGGCTGGGCACGATGGCCTCGATGCTGCTGGCCAGCCGGCTGGGTATGCGGGTCGACCAACGGAAGATCATGGGCTGTGGGCTGCTGATCCTGGGCGTGTCGCTGTACGAGATGAGCACCTGGACCCCCGACGTCACCCAGGCGCAGATGATGCTGACCCTGGTGCTGCAAGGGTTCTCCATCGGGCTGGTGTTCAATCCGTTGTCGGTGATGGCTTACACGACCCTGTCGCCCCAGCTTCGTGGCGAGGGCACCGCCATGCAGTCACTGGCCCGCAATTTCGGCGCTGCCATAGGCGTGTCCGTCACGTCCTTCACGCTGACCCGCGGCGAACAGGCGAGCCATGCCGACATCGCCGCCATGGTGACGCCATTCAATCGAGCGCTGCAGATGGGGGACTATGCGTCGAAAATGTGGAATCCGTTCACGCGGCGGGGCGCCGAACTGCTCGACCGCGTCATCAACCAGCAGGCGCGGATCATCGCCTATAACAATGATTTCCGGATGATGATGTTGACCATTGTCCCGCCCTTGCTGCTGCTGATGCTCATGCGCCGCCATGTCCGGTCGGAGCCGTCGGGTGCGGCCCAGCCGGAAGGGATGGGTGCGGCCCGGGCGGAGCCGGCGGTTGGCGACGACTGAGGCGCTGCTTCGCGGTCGTCTCAATGGCATCCACGATGGCATGGTAACCGGTGCAGCGACAGTAGTTGCCTGACAGGTGGTCACGAATGGCGGCCCGATCCGGATCGGGATGGCGCAGCAGCAAATCCTGCGCGGCGATCAGCATTCCGGGCGTGCAATAGCCGCATTGCAGAGCGTTCCGCTCGTGGAACGCGTTCTGCAGATCGGCGATTTCGCCGCTGTCCGACAGTCCTTCGATCGTCTCGACACGGCAGCCGTCCGCCTGCACCGCCAGCACCAGGCAGGCGCGAGCCAGAGCGCCGTCGATCCGCACCGTGCAGGCGCCGCAGACACCGTGCTCACAGCCCAGATGCGTGCCCGTCAAGGACAGATGCTCGCGCAGGAAATCGCCCAGATGCAGCCGCGGTTCGATGTCGGCGCGGACCGTCTCGCCGTTCACCGTCAGTGTGATTCTCATGTCTGGAGCCCCAGCGCGGCGAACGCCCGGTCCAGCAGCACGCCGGCGAGATGCCGCCGCATCGCCGGCGTCGCTTGCAGGTCCCCGGGCGGATCGAGATCGCGTAACACGGCGGCACGGTCATGGATCAAAACCGGCCGGTCGCCGACCGAGAACAGCGCCAGCCGAGGACCGGCGGCCGGCGCGGTCGCGGCGAGGCCGACGATAGCGTAGTCGCCGTTGCGCCGTGTGATCTCCTGGAAGAAGAACGGCGCGGCGGGGAGGGGGATTTCGATGGCGGTCAACAGCTCATCCGGGGCGAGGGCCGTCTGGAACAGGCCAGTGAAGAACGCCTCGGCCGGGATGCGGCGTGTGCCGCGCAGGGATGCGGCTTCCAATGTCGCGTCCAGCGCCAGCATGCAGGCCGGCAGTTCGGAGGCCGGATCGGCGTGGGCCAGATTGCCGCCGATCGTCCCCCGCGCGCGGATCGCCGGATGCGCGACATGCCGAAGTGCCCGAGTTCAGCAGCGGCACGTGCGCGGCAACATCCGGGTGATCCAGCACCGTCGCATGCTTCGCCAGCGCGCCGATGCGCAGCACACCGGGCCGGACCTCGATTGCGGCGAGGCCGTCGATGCGGCTGATGTCGATCAGCACCGAGGGCGAGGCGAGACGCAGGTTCATCGCCGGGATGAGACTTTGGCCGCCGGCGAGTGGACGCGCGTCCGGACCATGCGCCACCAGCAGCTCGCACGCCTCGGGCACGCTCCTCGCGCGGACATAGTCGAACGCCGGCGCTTTCATCGTCAGGGGCCTCCCGCGGGGTGGGACGGCTGCATCGCCGCTCCGGCTGTCGGTAGCTTGGAGGCTGATAAATAACAAGTTTGGTTTCTCCGTCCGCGGTCCCGCAAGTGCGGGCGACGCTGGGAACGCCGTGCGCTCCGGCTGGGCGACCGACAATGGGAACGTAGGCCCGCAACTGTCAGCGCTAATGCGCCGGCCCGTTCTTACGGCTCCAGCCCCGAGCGTTGAGAGGCACCGAGCCCGCCGGGGATCAGGAAGGCAGGGCCATCGACGATGACCCGCCGGGCAGGCGACCTGCCGGCGTCGTTTAGATCAACCGCCGGGGTAGGCGCCCTGGCGGTCGGAGATAGATTTGGCAGGTCCTCATCTCGCCGGCGAACAGCGTCATGCGTTGTGACGCTTGGGCGTCGCCCGATGATCCTGACGGCTGAGCGGGTGCTGCTTCGGCTGGACACCACCCTGCGCCAGACGGGGTGCCCGGGTTTATAGGCGACGGCTCCGGCAGTCTTTGGACTTCATACGAGAGTATTCGAACGAGTACAATTCTGTCCGTGCGATCATGGAATACAGACAACCTCTGCGTGCACAATATATCTGCCATACTTTATTTATGGTGTGGGACATGTTGATGAAATGTTCCTTCATTTGCTAAAAGATTTCATTGCCGTTTTGAGTGGCAGGAAGGACCGTTCTGATGATTCTCCCGTGTCTGACGCCTGGTCTCGGCCCCGGGCCGGTGGTCCGTGTCGCACTTCGTACAGTCAAGCATGCACTCGCACGCGTATGGCGGCACGCCTTGCGTCCGGTGCGCCGTATCGTTCATGCAATGGCACATCAGTCCCGTACTTTCATTGGCACGGCGTGCCATGCTGCGCTGCCGTTTGCAGCGGCCGGGCTGCTGGCGCTGGCACCGCCGTCCCAGGCGCGGCTGCCGTCTGTGACGCCATTCGTTGCGGCCACCAGCCATCCGCCGAACGCCGACACGGACGCGATCGGTCCTGACGCCTGGCCGTGGGGAGCGGCCGGAACAGGCGGCGGCAACGAACACACTGGTTCAGGATCGATCATTGTCACCCAGGTGCCGGGACCAATTCCAGCAGAGCCGCCCGCATCGGTCATCCTTGCCCCCTACTTAGCCAGCCACGACATCCCGCCGGACGTCCCCGGCTTCGACTCTTCGCTCCAACCAGGGCCGCTCCAACCGGTGCCGGAGCCTGCTTCCATGCTGGTGCTGGGCGTTCCCCTGACCGCGCTGATCCTGATCCAGCGCCGCCGCGCGGTCCGTGGCTCTTGCCGGACCCTTGGCCCTGGGGTTTGAATGATGCCCTGATCAACAAGGGGGAAAGCCATGACCAAGTTCACCTGGGAGCACATTCATCTCCGCTCACCCGATCCCGAGGAAACCGCAACCTGGTACCACGACAAGCTCGGCGCCGAGGTGATCCGGACGCGGCAACCCGATGGCTCAGACCGGATCGACCTGAACCTGAGCGGGCAGAAGGTGTTCATCGCCAAGGCGCTGCCGGGCAAGGCCGCCGATGCGCCGGCTTCACCCTACCTGGGACTTGATCATTTCGGGCTCACAGTCGACGACCTCGACGCCGCGGTGGCCGATCTGAAAGCCAAGGGCGTGACATTCACGATGAACCCGAC
This sequence comes from uncultured Pseudomonadota bacterium, assembly GCA_963819005.1. Lineage (GTDB taxonomy): Bacteria > Pseudomonadota > Alphaproteobacteria > Acetobacterales > Acetobacteraceae > Rhodopila. The sequence continues at coordinate 543,084 of CAWFUL010000011.1, read as the reverse complement.
GGTCAACCGGCCTGGCGTGAAGATTGCCTTCCTGACCGCGCCACAGAACGTGTCGATCGAGCTGATCCAGCGCGGATAGCAGCCGAACCACGCGGCGGTGAGATCCGCTGCCGCCTCAGCCTTCGTCCATCAGCGCCGCGATCGCCCTCAGATCGCCGACGAACGCCTCATACGCCGCGGCCTTGGCTGCCGCATCGGGCAGGCGCAGGAGATAGGATGGGTGGACGGTGATGAACGCCATCTGCCCGTCTTCCATCCGGAACGGCCGGCCGCGTTCGCGGGTGATCGAGACCGTGCGACCCAATAACGCCCGAGCCGCCGTGCCGCCCATCGCCACCAGCAGGCGCGGCCTGACCTGCACGCGTTCGACGTCCAGCCAGAACCCGCAAGCCCTGATCTCGGGCACCTCCGGCGTCTGGTGGATGCGCCGCTTGCCGCGCGGCGTGAATTTGAAGTGCTTGACGGCGTTGGTGACGTAGACGGTGCGGCGGTCGATGCCGGCTTCCTCCATTGCCCGATCCATCATCTGGCCGGCGGGCCCGACGAAGGGACGTCCGATCGTGTCTTCCTGATCCCCCGGTTGCTCCCCCACGAACATCACGCGTGCCCCGGCCGGCCCCTCGCCGAACACCGGCTGCGTCGCTGGCCCGTAAAGCGGGCAGCGCTGGCACCCCCAGGCGTCCCTGGCGGCGCGTCCTAGCGCCGGGTCCAGTTCGGACGGCAGCACAACCGGGCCCAGCGCGGCCCGATCCGGCGGACGCGGGACCTCATCCAACGCCTCGGCCTCGGGGATAGATGTGCCCTCGACGGCGCCGTCCAGGATGCGGGAGCGGTGAGCATCCCACCACGCCACCAGCGTCTCGTCATTGTCCGCATGGCGCAGCCCGGCGCCGAACAGCAGTTTCGCGCCGTCCCAATGGGCGCTGCCGTCGGGCGTGACGATCGACCAGACCAACTTCGGAAAACGGCGGGCGATCAGTTGCGCGTTCGCCGGCAGCACGAAATGCGCCGGCGCGAACCAGCCGAGGAACCGCGTTCCCGCGTTTTCCGGCACCGGCAGAAACCGCAGGTTTGTCCGCATCCGATGCGCATCCGCCCGCACCGCGAGCGCCACGCGTCGCGCCAGCATCAGGTCCGGGTCGTCCGGCGGCAGCGTTTCGCCCGCGTGGGCCCGCCAGACCAGGCCGTAGAGCAAACCGAACCGGTCCGGTTCGCGCGCCTGGAATGCAGCCGCGGCCAGTTCGACCAGCGAGCGCGGGAGGTGGAACCCGCCGTCCGCCGCCGGCAGCGGCTCCATCACGCCGCCGACCGACCATGTCACGTCCGCCGGCTCGTTTCCGCTCAGGACAAGCTGACGCGCAAGGCCGCGCCATCCCTGCCAGTCCGTCTCATCAGTCAGCACGATCTGTCGCATGGCATTAGAAAACGCCAATGACGGGGGCGTTCCAAGAGGCAACGCATAACAGCGTCGCATGGCCTGGGCGCTGTCGCGCCTGAGCGGCGTGGTATTACCGGCCATGCGTTCTATCTGGAATTCCGCGTGGGGTCTGCTGGTCGCGGCGAACCTTTTCTGGGCCGGCAACATCGTCCTTGCGCGCGGCATCGCCGGCCAGGTTCCGCCCGTCACGCTCGCCTACTTGCGGTGGACGGGCGCCTTCCTGGTAGCGGTCGGCTTTGCCTGGCCGCTGTTGCGGGGTGACGCGCCGGTGCTGTTGCGGCACTGGAAGATGATGCTGCTGCTGTCGGCGACCGGCATCGCGTCGTACAACACCATGTCCTACATTGGCTTGACAGAGACCTCGGCGTTGAATGTGCTGCTGCTGCAGTCGGCCACGCCACTCGTCATCATCGTCTGGGCCCTGCTGCTGTTCCAGGAGACACCGTCGGTTCGCCAGGCCGCCGGGGTGCTGCTGTCCTTCGCGGGCGTGGCGGCCATCGCCGGCCGCGGGTCGTTGCGGGTGCTGGCAAATCTCCACCTCAACCCCGGCGACCTGTGGGTCATCGGCGCGCTGGCAATATACGCCCTGTATTGCGTTCTCCTGCGAAAGCGTCCCCCCGTGCATCCGCTGAGTTTCCTGGTCGCGGCGATGGGCGTCGGCTCCGTCCTGATCCTGCCGTTCATGGTTCATGAGATCGCTGCCGGCGCGACCATCCGCGGCGGCCTGACCTCCTGGCTGGCGATCGCCTACACGGCCGTTCTGCCGTCCTTCGTCGCGTATCTGTTTTTCAACCGCGGCGTGGAGCTGATCGGCGCAGGGCCGGCCGGTCAATCAATGCACCTGATGCCGCTGTTTGGGACCGTCCTGGCGGTGCTGTTCCTGAACGAGCGGCTGCAAGCTTACCACCTTGCGGGCATCGCCATGATCGGCGCCGGCATTTTGCTGGCATCGCTTGCCCCGCGCCGGCTGAAGCCGCTGGCTCCTTCGGTGAGTCCCGCCGAGGGTTCGGTACCCCAACAGAACGTGATCGCCCGCCCGTAACGTTTCGCTTGATGCTGGCCGCGTAACGCCCGACCTGACGTAGGTTGTGGGGGCGCCGATGCGACGAGTTAGCGGAATGGCGTTATGGTTCGTCGCCGTGGTGGCGAGTTTTGGCGCACGCGCCGCGGACAACCAGCAGTCCGCAAAAACACAGCCCGAACCGCCGCCCGTATCACCTCCTGTGGGGGCATCTCCTACGGCTATCCCCTCTGCAGCTACCCCCTCTGCAGCTGCCCCCTCTGGGGCTACCCCCCCTGCGGCTCCGCCCTCTGCGGCTACCCCCTCTTCGGCTCCTCCCCCTGCGGCTCCTCGCCCTGCGGCCCTTCCCCCCGCGGCCCCAACCGCTGCGGCCGTACCCCCTGTGGCAACACCGCCAGCCGCAAGTTCAGTCCAGTCCGTTCCTCCCGACCAGGCCGAGGCGATCCTGGGGCGGCAGGTCGTCGACCAAAGCGGCAAGGAACTGGGCCGCCTGGTCGATGTACTGGTGGATGACAGCGGACAGCCGGAGGCAGCCGTTATTGATTTCGGTGGATTCCTTGGGGTCGGCAACCGAAAGGTCGCGGTGCACTGGAGCGTGCTGCACTTCAGCCCGGCGGATGCGACGAACAAGATCACCCTGGAGATGACCCCGGACCAGATCAAGGCGGCGCCGGCCTATACGAGCGCCGACAAGCCGGCTTCCGTCGTCGTACCCGCGGACGCCGCGCCCACGACCCACTAGCCGGTCCATGAGCCTCGCGTTCTTCCGGCCCAGCAGCAACCGGGCCCTTGATCTCGTCAATTTCTTTCTGGCGGACGCGCAGACCGGATTTGGCCCGTTTGTCGCCGTTTATCTGACGACGCACAAATGGACGCAGGTCGAGATCGGTTTTGCCCTGACCTTGGGCACCGTGACGTCTCTGGTCAGCCAGTTGCCGGCCGGCGCGCTGGTGGATTCCCTTCGCAGCAAGCGAGCCGCGGCCTCGGGCGCCCTGGTAGCGATCATCATCGCCGCGCTGCTGCTGGCGATCTGGCCCAACCAGTTGCCTGTCATGCTCGCGCAAGTGCTGCACGGCTTCGCGAGTTGCGTGATCACGCCGGCGATCGCCGCACTGAGCCTCGCGATGGCCGGGCATGCGGCCCTGGGCGAACGCCTCGGCCGCAACGCACGATACGCCTCGATCGGCAATGGTCTCGCCGCGGCGGTGATGGGGGTGACCGGCGCTTATTTTTCCAGCCGCTTCGTCTTCCTGTTGACGGCCGCGCTCTGCGTTCCGGCGCTGGTTGCTTTATGGGGGGTCCGCGTCGGGCATCACGCCGAGGCGCAGACCAACACCGGACTGGTCGACATCGCGGGACTGAAGCGGCTGCTCGCGGATCGGCGGCTGCTGGTCTTTGCCGTCTGCGTGATGCTGTTTCACCTGTCCAACGCCGCCATGCTGCCGTTGGCAGGGGCCGCGGTCACGATGCGTGCCGGGTCGTTCGCGAACCTCATCATCGCCGCGTGCATCGTCGTGCCGCAGATCGTCGTCGCGATTTGTTCGCCCTGGGTCGGCCGAGCGGCGGCCCGGCTGGGCCGGCGGCCGGTTCTGCTGCTCGGCTGGGCGGCGCTGCCTTTACGCGGCCTGCTGCTGGCGATCCTGCCTGGCGCGTGGCCTTTGGTGGCCGGTCAGGCGGTCAGCGGCATCAGCGCCGCTGTCTTCGGCGTGATGCTGCCGTTGATGGCCGCCGACCTGACATTGGGCACCGCCCATTTCAACCTGTGCATGGGCTTTCTGGGCCTGGCGATGTATGTCGGCGCCGCCGCCAGTACCACGGTGTCCGGCGAAATCGCCGATACGGCCGGTATGAACATGGCGTTCTTCGCCCTGGCCGCGGTCGGCGCGCTCGGAACAGCGGCCGTGTGGTTCGGCATGGCGGAGACGCAACCGGCCGAGGAAGCTGTCAGGTCCGCAGTTCGGGAATGACCCAAAGCGGCGCCTCGCCCCGAATAACGCGCTGGCAGTTGTCGAACGCGTTGCGGAACCGCGAATACTGGTTCTCCCATGTCGGTCCCGCGAAATGCGCGGTCAGGATGACGTTGGGCAGCGCGAACAGCGGGTTGTTCGGCGGCGGCGGCTCCTGGTCGAAGACGTCCAGCCCCGCGCCGGCGATCGTGCCGTTGCTCAGCGCCTCGATCAGCGCCGGCTCGTCGACCACCGGGCCACGGCAGGTGTTGATCAGATACCCCGTCGACTTCATCATCGCGAACTGCGCCGCACCCATCATATGCCGCGTCGACGGGATCAGCGGCACGTGCAGCGAGACGATGTCCGAGGTCTTCAGCAACTCATCGAACAGCGCAAACTTTACGCCGAGGTCATCGGCGCGTTCCTCGGTCAGCCGCACCACGTCGTAGTATTGCACCCGCATGCCGAATGCCTGCGCCAGCCGGGCGACCTTCTTGCCGATGGCGCCAAGCCCGACGATGCCCAAAGTGCGCCCCTTGAGTTCGTACAGCTTCACGTCATCGACGTTGTTGCCGCGCCAGCGGCCCGCCGCGACGTTGGTATGCTGCCAGACGATCCGCCTGCAAACCGCAAGCATCAACAGCAGCGCATGCTCCGACACCGCCGTGGAATTGGCGCCGCCATTGTTGCAGATCGGCACGCCGGCCCGCCTTGCGGCCTCGATGTCGCAGCGGTCGTAGCCGGCGGACAGAAGCTGCACGAGCTTAAGATTGGGCGCTGCCTTGTAGAACGCGTCGTCCATCGTGCCGTCGCCGAAACCCACCAGGCAGACCGCATCGGCCAGCGCGGCCTTGAACTCGGGGCTGCCATGGCGGGCCACGACCGCGTCCAGGCTGGGTGGCAGAAGTTCCTTCGCGATGCTGATCTCATTCAGCGGATTGTCGGCGATAATAATCTTGGCCATCGGTTTCCCCCGTCCGTTCTGGTTCGATTACGCCGGTGATACCGGAGATTGCGCGGGCCGTCACCGTTCAGCCGCCTGGCCTCGCAGCGTTATCGGCGGCCTAAAGATTAAGCACCCCGATCTGCCGCATTGAGCGCAAAAAACGGGCAGAAACGAAGCAATTGCGTGCAATGGACAGAGCGATGCGCGTCGCCTGTGCCGAGGTGCCGGACCGTCAGCCAATCCTGCCGTTGGCACATCCGTTGCATTTCCAATTATCGCCTCCGCGAGACGGGGAAACTGAAGCAACAACAGACACGGGAACTGGCACGAATGTCATCGGTTGAACCAACAATTTCCCGGCGGGGCCTGGGGCGGATCGGTGTGGCCGCGGCAACCGTAGCGGCGATGGGCGCCGTCAAGGCCGCCACCACGCCCGCCGAGGCCCAGGCCGCCTCTGGGGGCACGATCAAGGTTGGCATTCTGCACTCCCTCTCCGGCACCATGGCGATCAGCGAGACCACGCTGAAAGACGTCATGCTGATGCTGATTGAGCAGCAGAACGCCAAGGGTGGCCTGCTGGGCAAGAAGCTGGAACCCGTGGTGGTCGATCCGGCGTCCAACTGGCCGCTGTTCGCGGAAAAGGCCCGTCAGCTTCTGTCGGTTGACAAGTGCGCGGCGGTGTTCGGCTGCTGGACCTCGGTGTCACGCAAGTCGGTGCTTCCGGTGTTCGAGGAGTTGAACGGCATCCTGTTCTACCCGGTCCAGTACCAGGGTCAGGAGTGCAGCCGCAACGTGTTCTACACCGGCGCGGCGCCGAACCAGCAGGCGATCCCGGCGGTGGATTACCTGATGAAGGAAAGCAAGGTGAAGCGCTGGGTGCTGGCCGGCACCGACTACGTGTATCCGCGCACCACCAACCAGATCCTGGAAGCCTATCTGAAGTTGAAGGGTGTCGCGCAGGACGACATCATGATCAACTACACGCCGTTCGGCCAGTCGGACTGGCAGAATATCGTCGCCGAGATCAAGAAATTCGGCGCCGCCGGAAAGAAGACCGCCGTGGTTTCAACCATCAACGGCGATGCCAACGTGCCGTTCTACAAGGAACTCGGCAACCAGGGCATCAAGGCGACGGACATCCCTGTCGTGGCCTTCAGCGTCGGTGAGGAAGAGCTTGCCGGCATCGACACCAAGCCGCTGGTCGGCCACCTTGCCGCGTGGAACTACTTCGAGAGCGTCAATACCGCGTCCAACAGGCGCTTCATCGAAGAGTGGAAGAAGTACACCAAGAACCCGAAGCGCACCACGAACGACCCGATGGAGGCGCATTACATCGGCTTCAACATGTGGGTGAAAGGTGTGCAGAAGGCGGGCACGACCGATCCGGATGCGGTCATCGACGCGCTGATCGGTGTCTCGGTGCCCAACCTGTCGGGTGGCTTCTCCGCATTGATGCCCAACCATCACATCACCAAGCCAGTGTTGATCGGCGAAATCCAGGGCGACGGGCAGTTCAACATCGTTTCGCAGACGCCGGGGCTCGTCGTTGCGCAGGAATGGTCTCCGTATGTCGAGGACACCAAGGACCTGATCGGTGATTGGCGGAAGCCCATGAGTTGCGGTGCGTTCAACGTGAAGACCGGCACGTGCACCGCGGGCAAGAAGGCGTAACAGCCTGATTGCCAGAGAGGGGGCGGCTGTTCCTCCCAGCCGCCCCCTGTTCTGTCTGGAGGGCCATATGGTCCGTTTCTTTTTCGTTTTATTCCTTGCTATCTTCTCCATTTCAACGGCCGCCCGGGCAGATGATCCGCTGGCTGCCCTGGCATCGGGAAATTATGACGAGGTCGCGCAAGCCGTCACCGATCTTGCTCAGTCGGGCGACCCGAAGGCATCGGCCATCATCTCTGCCCTGAAGGACGGCCGTCTTTACGTCAATCCGGACAAGACCCTGCTGATCAAGGGCAAGGACGACAGTTACACCAACGCCACCACCGGTGAGGCGGTGACGGTGCAGCAAAGCGACGATGACGATCCGGATTCCGGTCCTCAGCAGGTCCGGCTTAACAACAACGTCCGCAACGCGATCGATGCCGCGCTGGGCGGTCTGCAACTGCTCAGTCGTGATCCGGCCACGCGTCTGTCCGCGGCCGGCGCGGTCTTCACGGCCCATAATCCCGCGGCCATACCGGCCTTGGACAAGGCGATCGCAAAGGAACCCGATCCGTCGGTGAAACAGGCGATGCAGCAGGCGCGCGCCGCGGCAGTGCTGTCATCCGACAGCGCCAGCCAGCAGGACAAACTGGATGCGATATCCGTGCTGGCGGCGCGCGGCGATCAGGACGCGCGCAGCCTGCTGGCAGGTGTTGCGGGTCAGCCCGGACCTGTGGGTGACGCGGCCACCAAGGCGGTTGCCTCGATCGACCGCGTCCTGCAGCTCTGGAGCATCGCTCAGAGCGTTTATTACGGCATCAGCCTGGGGTCGGTGCTGCTGCTGGCCGCGGCCGGCCTTGCCATCACCTTCGGGGTGATGGGCGTCATCAACATGGCGCACGGCGAGATGGTGATGATCGGCGCCTACGTGACCTTTGTCGTGCAGCAACTGCTGCACGCGTATGTGCCGTCGATCTATTTCCTCAGCCTGCCGATCGCAGTACCGGCGGCGTTCCTGTTCACCGGCCTTGTCGGCATCGTGGTCGAGCGAAGCCTGATCCGATGGCTGTATGGCAGGCCCTTGGAAACCCTGCTGGCGACCTGGGGTTTGTCGCTGGTGTTGCAGCAGGTCGTGCGGTCGTTGTTCGGCGCCAACAATCGCGACGTCGACACGCCGGCGTGGATGAGCGGTGCGACGCAACTGGGCGGCCTGACGCTAACCTGGAACCGGATGTACATCATCCTGTTCGCCTTCATTGTCATCGCCGCGCTGATGGCCGCGCTTCGGTTCACGCCGCTTGGCCTGAGGATGCGCGCCGTGACCCAGAACCGTCGGATGGCCGCCGCGATGGGCATCCGCACGCCCTGGATCGACGCGCTGACCTTCGGCCTGGGATCAGGCGTGGCGGGTATTGCCGGCGTGGCGCTGTCACAGATCGACAACGTGTCCCCGAACCTCGGCCAGGGCTACATCATCGACAGTTTCATGGTGGTGGTGTTCGGCGGCGTCGGCAATCTATGGGGCACGACCCTGGGCGCGCTGACATTGGGGATCGTCAACAAGTTCCTGGAGCCGATCGCCGGCGCGGTGTTGGGCAAGATCGTGGTGCTGATCCTGCTGATCCTGTTCGTGCAGCGTAATCCGCGCGGCATGTTCCCGCTGAAGGGCCGGGCGGTGGAGGCATGAAAGTCGGCACCAGCGGATACCTGACCATTCTCCTGGTGCTGGGCGGGGCCATCCTTCTCGCGGTGCTGAATCAGGCCACTGATCCCGGTTCAGCGGTGCATGTGCCGACTTATGTGCTGGCGCTGGTTGGCAAGTATCTCTGCTTCGCGATGCTTGCGCTGGCGGTGGACCTGGTCTGGGGATTTGCCGGTATCCTTTCGCTGGGCCACGCGGCGTTCTTTGCGCTGGGCGGCTACGCGATGGGCATGTACCTGATGCGCCAGATCGGCACCCGCGGCGTCTACGGCAATCCCAACCTGCCGGACTTCATGGTGTTCCTTGGGTGGAAGGAACTGCCCTGGTACTGGTATGGCTTCGACTGGTTCGGCTTCGCCATGTTGATGGCGATTGTGGTTCCCGCTGTGCTGGCCGGCGTATTCGGCTGGCTGGCCTTTCGGTCCCGCGTCACCGGCGTCTATCTGTCGATCATCACCCAGGCGCTGACCTACGCCCTGCTGCTGGCCTTCTTCCGTAACGACATGGGCTTCGGCGGCAACAACGGGATGACGGACTTCAAGGATATCCTGGGCTTCAACGTCCAGGCGGATGCAACCCGAGCGGCGTTGCTGGTTATTTCGGCGGTGTTCCTGTGCGGGGCGTTCCTGCTGGCGCGCTACGTCGTCGACTCCCGTTTCGGCAAGATCCTGATCGCGGTCCGCGATACCGAAAGCCGGACCCGGTTCCTCGGCTACCGGCCGGAGAATTACAAGCTGGTCGTCTGGGTCCTGTCCGCGATCATGGCCGGCATCGGCGGTGCGCTGTATGTCCCGCAGGTCGGCATCATCAACCCCAGCGAGTTCGCGCCCGGCAACTCCATCGAAGCCGTCATCTGGGTCGCCGTCGGCGGCCGCGGCACCTTGGTTGGCGCCATCCTGGGGGCACTGATCGTGAATTTCGGAAAGACCTGGTTCACCGGCGCCTTCCCGGAAGTCTGGCTCTACGCTCTGGGTGCGATGTTCATCTTCGTTACGCTGTTCCTGCCGCGCGGCGTGATGGGTCTGTTCGACAAACGCATCCGCAAGCAGACCATCGAGGCTGAAGTCCCAGCCGCCTCCGCCGCTCGGGAGGTGACGGGATGAACGAAGGTGACACCCTGCTGTATCTGGATGGCGTGACAGTCAGTTTCGATGGATTCCGGGCGCTGAACGCTTTGTCGCTGGTGCTTGAACAGGGGGAGATGCGGGCGGTGATTGGTCCCAACGGGGCCGGCAAGACGACAATGATGGATGTGATCACGGGCAAGACCCGGCCCGACAGCGGCAAGGTCGTCTTCGCCGCCGGAACCGACCTGACCAAGATGGACGAGCCGTCTATCGCCGCGCTTGGCATCGGCCGGAAGTTCCAGAAGCCGACAGTCTTCGAGCCGTTGACCGTCTGGGACAACCTGCTGCTCGCGCTGGCCGGCGACCGCAGCCCTCGGTTCAGCATGTTCGCCCGCCAGACGCCCGAGGAAAAATCACGGATAGAGGGCATCCTGGAAACCACGCGCCTGACCGATCAGCGCGGGCGGCGGTCGGCCGAATTATCGCATGGCCAGAAGCAGTGGCTGGAGATCGGCATGCTGCTGGCACAGGAACCTCAGTTGCTGCTGGTCGATGAGCCGGTGGCGGGCATGACCGATGCCGAAACAGAGCAAACCGCCATTCTGTTACGAGAAATCAACAAGACCCGCAGCGTGGTGGTGGTCGAGCATGACATGGGCTTCGTTCGCGCATTGGATGTGAAGGTGACGGTGCTGCACGAGGGATCGGTGCTGTCGGAGGGCTCGATCGATTTCGTCAGTGAGGATCCCAAAGTCATCGAAGTCTATCTGGGGCGCTGATGCTGGAAGTCTCCAACGTCGATCTTTACTACGGCGCGGCGATCGCGCTGCGGAAGGTTTCGATCACCGCGGAAGCGGGTGCTGTGACTTGCGTGATGGGCCGCAACGGAGTCGGCAAGACGTCATTGCTGCGGGCCATCACCGGCGCGCATCCGATATCGGCCGGGTCGATTCGTTGGGAAGGTGAGGAGATCTCCAAACTTCCTTTGTACGATCGGGCGAAGCGGGGCATCGCCTGGGTGCCGCAGGGGCGGGATGTCTTTCCATTGCTGACGGTGCGGGAGAACCTGGAGACCGGATTTGCCGTCCTGCCGCGCAGCGAGCGGCGTGTTCCCGATGAGATCTTCGATCTGTTTCCGATTTTGAAGACCATGCTGCGCCGGCGCGGCGGCGACCTGTCCGGCGGCCAGCAGCAGCAGCTCTCCATTGCTCGGGCGCTGGTCATGAAGCCGCGGCTGATCGTGCTGGATGAGCCGACCGAAGGGATTCAGCCGAGCATCATCAAGGATATCGGGCGGGTCATCGCGCTGTTGCGCTCGCGCGGAACCATGGCCATCGTGCTGGTCGAACAATATTTCGACTTCGCGCAGGAGCTAGCTCAAACGATGGTGATCATGGATCGAGGGGATGTCGTGCTGTCGGGCCGGCGCGAGGACCTCGACGAGGCGGATGTACGACGGCGCCTCTCTGTCTGATCCGGTCCGGCTGCAACGCGCGGTTGGGGAACTGCGGGTCACGGTCCGGCGCCGCGATGGCGAAACGGTGGTGGATGACCTGCGTCAGTTAGGCTGCCTGAAGGCGCGGTTTCCGCGACGGGTGGTGCCGGGGTGGATGGACATCGTGATGCTGAACACCGGCGGCGGGGTGGCCGGCGGCGACCGGCTGGATTTGTCTTTCCACGCCGGCGTGGGGGCACAGGCGACGATTGCGGCACAGGCGGCGGAACGGTTCTATCGCGCGACGGCTGATGACGCACCGTCCCACGTGCGGACTTCTCTGTCGGTCGCCGAGGGCGCCGCGCTGGAATGGCTGCCGCAAGAAACGATCCTTTTCAACCGGTCTGCACTCGACCGGCGGCTGGAGGTTAATATCGCCCCGACGGGCCGGTTCCTGGGCGTCGAGACCCTGGTGTTCGGTCGCGCCGCGATGGGCGAGACGGTGCGTCAGGGCTGGCTGCGTGACCTGATCCAGGTGCGGCGCGGCGAAGAGCTGTTGTTGCATGACGCGATCCGCATGGACGGCAATTTCGCCGCGTCCATGCAACGCGCCGCGATCGGGCAGGGGGGCCATGTCCTGGCAACGATCGTCTATGTCGCGAAGGATGCGGAACAGAGCCTGGAGGCGGTTCGAACCTCGCTGGAGCGCCCACCGTCCCGAACCGCCATGGCGAGCGCGGGCCACGCGCCAACAATCCCTTCGTCATGGCCGGCCTCGACCCGGCCATCGGCGCACGAACCGTCTCCCTCGGTTGAAGCCGCGCCCTCCCTTTCGTCATGGCCGGGCTCGAGACGGCCATCAGCCCACGAAAGGTCGCCACAAGTCGAAGCCGCCGCCAGCGCCTGGAACGGCATGCTTGTCGTTCGGATACTCGGCCACGACAGTGCCTCGGTGCGCGCCATCGTCACGGCCGCGCTGACCTCGTTGCGGGACACTCGCCCGCTGCCGCGGGTATGGCTATGCTGATCGGCAGGAGGACGTTTCTGCGATGAACCTGACGCCGCGAGAGAAAGACAAGCTGCTGATCAGCATGGCCGCGATGGTCGCGCGGCGCCGGTTGGAACGTGGCGTGAAGCTGAACCACCCCGAGGCGATCGCCCTGATCACCGACTTCGTTGTCGAGGGCGCGCGCGACGGCCGCTCCGTCGCCGACCTGATGCAGGCCGGTGCCAAGGTGCTGAGCCGCGATCAGGTGATGCCAGGGATCGCGGAGATGATTCACGACGTGCAGGTGGAGGCGACGTTCCCCGACGGAACCAAGCTGGTCACTGTGCACGAACCAATTCGCTAAGCAGGTGTTGCATGATCCCCGGTGAAGTCCTCCCCGAACCAGGCGACATCGAACTGAACGCCGGCCAGCCGCAAACCACCCTGACCGTAGCCAACACTGGCGACCGGCCGATCCAGGTCGGCAGCCACTACCATTTCGCCGAGACCAACGCCGCCCTGTCCTTCGACCGCGCCGCCGCCCGCGGCCAGCGCCTGGACATTGCCGCCGGCACCGCCGTCCGTTTCGAACCCGGCCAGACCCGCGAGGTCACGGTGGTCCCCTATCGCGGGCTCCGCCATGTCTACGGGTTTCGCGGCCTCGTGACGGGAGCGTTGTAATGGCCCGCATCACGCGCGCTGCTTATGCCGACATGTTCGGCCCCACGACCGGCGACCGGGTTCGTCTCGCTGATACCGACCTGATCATAGAGGTCGAGAAAGACCTGACCATCTACGGCGAGGAAGTTAAGTTCGGTGGCGGCAAGGTGATCCGCGACGGCATGGGGCAGTCTCAGGCTTCCCAGGCGCAGGGCGCCGTGGACACCGTCATCACCAACGCGGTGATCATCGACCACTGGGGCATCGTCAAGGCGGACGTCGCGATCACCAATGGCCGCATCGCCAAAATCGGCAAGGCCGGCAACCCCGATGTCCAGCCCGGCGTCGACATTATCGTCGGTCCGGGCACCGAGGTCATTGCGGGTGAAGGAAAGATCCTGACCGCGGGCGGCATCGATTCCCACATTCATTTCATCTGTCCGCAACAGGTGGATGACGCCATCGCTGCCGGGATGACCACGCTGGTCGGCGGCGGGACCGGGCCGGCTACCGGCACCTCCGCCACCACCTGCACGCCGGGGCCCTGGCACATGGCGCGCATGCTGCAGGCCGCCGAGGGCTTGCCGGTGAACCTCGCCTTCGCAGGCAAGGGCAACGCCTCCCAGCCCCAGGCGCTGGAGGAAATGCTCCGCGCCGGCGCCTGCTGCCTGAAACTGCACGAGGACTGGGGCACCACCCCCGCCGCCATCGACAACTGCTTGTCGGTTGCCGATCGTTACGATGTCCAAGTGATGATCCACACCGACACGCTGAACGAGTTCAGGCTTCGTGGAGGACACCATCGCCGCCTTCAAGGGCCGCACCATCCACGCTTTCCATACCGAGGGCGCGGGCGGCGGCCACGCTCCCGACATCATCAAGGTCGCCGGTCTTCCCAACGTGCTGCCAAGCTCCACCAACCCGACGCGCCCCTATACGGCCAATACGCTGGACGAACATCTTGACATGCTGATGGTGTGCCATCACCTGGACAGTTCGATCCCGGAAGATGTCGCCTTCGCCGAAAGCCGTATCCGCAAGGAGACCATCGCCGCCGAGGACATCCTGCACGACCTCGGCGCGCTGTCGATGATGTCGTCCGACAGCCAGGCGATGGGCCGCGTCGGCGAGGTCATCATCCGCACCTGGCAGACGGCGCACAAAATGAAGACCCAGCGTGGATCTTTGCCCGGCGACAACGAGCGTAACGACAACGCCCGCGTCAAGCGTTACGTGGCCAAGTACACGATCAATCCCGCTATCGCGCAGGGTTTCGCGTCGGAGATCGGCTCGATCGAAGTCGGAAAACTGGCTGATCTGGTGCTGTGGTCGCCCGCGTTCTTCGGCGTGAAGCCGGATCTGGTGATCAAGGGCGGCATGATTGTTTGCGCGCCGATGGGCGATCCGAACGCCTCGATCCCGACGCCGCAACCGATGCACTACCGGCCAATGTTTGGCGCGTTCGGCGGCGCGCTGGCCGCCACCTGCCTGACATTTGTTTCGGCCACGGCGCTCGATGCCGATATCGGCAAGGCCCTGGGCTTGCACCGGCGTCTGGCCGCGGTCAGCAACACCCGCGGCGGCATCAGCAAGAAATCGATGATCAACAACGATGCCACGCCGAACATCGAGGTCGATGCGGAAACGTACGAGGTCCGCGCCGACGGCGTTCTGCTAACCTGCGAGCCGGCAATCGTGTTGCCGATGGCGCAACGGTATTTCCTGTTCTGATGCGGGTCGCAAAAATTCTGCCCGCCGGGCATTGGGACGCGGTTCAAGAAACCGATCAGGTCCTGATCGACTACGACCGACGCTTCCGCCGCCGCATCGTCCTCACCACGCTCGGCGGCGCCGACGTCCTGATCGATCTGCCGCAGGCGGTCCGCCTGCGCGACGGCGACGGACTGCTGCTGGACAGCGGCGGCATCATCCGTGTCCGCGCCCAAGCAGAGCCGCTGATGGAAATCCATGCTCACGACGACAGCGACCTGATCCGCATCGCCTGGCACCTCGGCAACCGCCACCTTCCGGTTCAGCTTCTCGGTGACCGCATCCGCATCCGCGCCGATCATGTCATCGGCGAAATGGTCGAGGGTCTCGGCGGCCATGTCGAAGCCATTGACGCGCCGTTCGACCCCGAGGCCGGAGCTTATGCCGGAGGAGGCGGAAACCACCATCATCACGACGATGATGATGACGACCACCATCATCACTGACCGCGCGCGGCTGCTGCATCTGCTCGCCTGGCTGTCTCCGGCCTTCCCGACTGGCGCCTTCGCCTATTCGCATGGTCTGGAATGGGCTGTGGAGGCTGGTGACGTCACGGACGAGCACACGCTGCGAACGTGGCTGATGGACATTCTGCGTCACGGATCGGCGAGATCCGACGCCATCCTGCTGCGCCACGCCCATCGAACCGCCACCGATACAATCAACCTGCGTGAAATCGCTGGTCTCGCTCTGGCCGCTACCACGTCCCGGGAGCGCCGGGACGAGGCCCTGAACCAGGGCCGAGCGTTTCTGTTGGCTGTGGCACCGTGGTTCGACATCGCGACGCGGCCAGACCGGGCGGAGCCG
The DNA here is from genome assembly GCA_963819005.1 of uncultured Pseudomonadota bacterium. Lineage (GTDB taxonomy): Bacteria > Pseudomonadota > Alphaproteobacteria > Acetobacterales > Acetobacteraceae > Rhodopila. The sequence continues at coordinate 527,651 of CAWFUL010000011.1, read as the reverse complement.
CCCCACTCATTCTCCTCCACTGGGGACAGGGCGCCCCCGCCATTCCCCGAAGACCTTCCCTACGCCGTTGCGGTCGGGGCTGCCGCCGGGGCCTTCAGCGTGCCGGAAGATGACACCGCCGCCGCCTACCTGCAGACTTTCGCGTCCAACCTCATATCGGCCGCGGTTCGTCTTGTTCCCCTCGGCCAGACCGCCGGCCTGCGCGTCCTGGCGGCCCTGGAACCCGTAATCATCACAACTGCCACAGAAACGAAAAACGCCACCCTGGACGATATCGGCGGCTGCGCTTTTCGTTCCGACCTCGCCGCCATGCGCCACGAAACCCAGTACACAAGGTTGTTCCGCTCATGACCATCTCCCCCCATGGCCCGTTGCGCGTCGGCGTCGGCGGCCCGGTCGGTACCGGCAAGACCGCCCTGATGGACGCGCTGTGCAAGACATTCCGTAATCAGTACGATATCGCCGCCATCACCAACGACATCTACACCAAGGAAGACGCCGAGTTCCTGACCCGCGCCGGATCGCTGCCGGTCGAGCGCATCATGGGCATCGAAACCGGCGGCTGCCCGCACACAGCGATCCGCGAGGACGCCTCGATCAACCTCGCCGGCGTTGCCGACCTGCGCCGCCGGTTCCCCAACCTCGACCTGATCCTGATCGAATCCGGCGGCGACAACCTCGCCGCCACCTTCAGTCCGGAACTCGCCGACCTGACGATCTACGTCATCGACGTCTCCGCCGGGGACAAGATCCCGCGCAAGGGCGGTCCCGGGATCATGCGAAGCGACCTTCTGGTCATCAACAAGATCGACCTCGCGCCCTATGTCGGCGCCAGCCTGGAGGTGATGGACCGCGATGCCAGGAAGATGCGCGGCGACCGCCCGTTCGTCTTCGCCAATGTCCGCGCCGGCAAGGGCGTGCCAGAGATCGCCGCGTTCATCGAACGCCAGGGCGGACTGCACCCGACCTAGCCAAACCGTCGCCGATATCGGACACTCCCGCCCACCAACAAACGGGAGAAACGACCATGGCAGACGACAGACGCGCCCAGGGCAAGGCGATGCGCCGCAAGCTGATGGGCGACGCCTATGCCGACAAGCTTGATGCCGGGCTCTACAAACACCCCATCATGGAGAAGTTCGCCGCCTACACCCAGGAAGCGGTGTTCGGCGGGCTGTGGACGCGGCCTGGCCTCGACCTGAAAACCCGAGCGCTGATCTGCGTGATTTCGGACGCCGCCACGGGGCGGGATCCGGAACTCAAGCTGCATCTGCGCTTTGCCCTGAACCAGGGCTGGACCGAGGACGAACTGTCCGAAGCTATTCTGCACCTCGCCGGCTACGTCGGCGCCCCCCTGGTGCGGGAGGCTTTGCTGACCACAATCGAGACGTTCAAGGAAATCGCGGCGGAATAAGGGGCAGGGGCCATGCGTGACATCCAGGGTAAAACCGCGATCGTAACAGGCGGTGCTTCGGGCATCGGGCTGGGGATCGCCAAGGCCCTCGCTTCGGCCGGCGCCAACATCGTGTTGGCCGACCTTCGCCCCGAACCGCTTGAATCAGCCCGTCACCAGATCGAAGCGCTGGGTGTTCGCGCCGTCACCGCTCAGACCGACGTGTCCGACCCCGCCTCGGTCGAGGCCGCCGGGAAGGTCGCGCTGGACACCTTCGGCGCGCTGCACATCGCGGTGAACAACGCCGGCGTCGCAATGCACGGCACCCCGGTGGAGAAAGTCACGCTGCAGGAATGGAACTGGCTGATCGGCGTCAACGTCATGGGCGTAATCCATGGCATCCGGACGTTCGTGCCGATGATCAGGGCAGCCGGACAGGGCGGGCATGTCGTCAACACGGGTTCGATGTCCAGCTTCTTCGTCCGCGAAGGGCGGGAGCAAGGGGCCTACGCCATGAGCAAGTACGCCGTTTTGGCCTTGTCCGAGGCGCTGGAGCAGGAGCTGAAAGGCACCAACATCGGCGTATCGGTGCTGTGCCCCGGTGGCGTCAGCACCGCCATCTTCCAGTCGGCCGCCAATCGGCCCGATCGTTTCGGCGGCAGTTACAGCCGCCCGCAGCAGGAAGCGATGCAGACCTCTGGCTTCGCCGGCAGCGCGCTACCGCCGGAGACTGTCGGCCGCCGGGTCCTGCAAGCGATTCGGGATAACGAGTTCTATGTCCTGACGCACACGCAGGAACGCCCGGCCGTCACGACCCGGCTTGACCGTATCAAAGCAGCCTTCGACCACGCCGACCAGATCATGCCGAAGATTATCGGCTCATAGGTCGAGGGCTTCCTGCGCCCCTGCCTTCCGGGCGCGAGAACCACCCCCTTGCGCCACCGCGTCGACCTGCCCATCGCCGAACCGCAATCGCAGCCGCCCGCCCGGCTTCACCGCCGCCGCGCTCGTCACCGGCGCACCCGCCGGATCGGTGACCAGCACGTACCCTCGCTGCAAGATGGCCAGCGGCGAGGCCGACTCCAGCCTTGCGCTCAACCCGTTCAGATGCGCCCGAGCCTCGCGCAGGGACGAGCGGACCGGGGCAGGGGTGACGCGCCCGGTCAGCCGCTCCGCTGTTGCCCGCGCGCCGGCGACCAACCGATGCACGCCGGCCACCAAACGATGTGCCGTCAGGTCGAGCCCGGACCGCCGCGATGCGACCAAACCCGGCGCGGCCATGAACAGCCGCAAAGTCTGATCCCGCAACGACCCCCTTGGTCCGGCGATCAAGCCGAACGGATCGGGCAGGCGGCGTTCCACTGACGTCAACTGCATCCGCTTTCGCGCCACCAGTGCCGGCAGCGCCAGCACCACTCTCTCCGCCCGGTCATCCAGCCGCTGCCGTGCGGACCCCAGCAGCGACGGCAGGTCGGGAAGACCGCGCTCGACCCGGGACAGGATCAGGCGCTGCTCCTGCATCATCCGCCGCAGCGCGCTGATCAGCCTTGATCCCTTGTGATCCAGATCTGCCACCAGATCGGACCGCGCCGGGATCGCCATCTCCGCCGCGGCGGTCGGCGTCGGAGCGCGACGGTCGGACACGAAGTCGATCAGCGTCGTATCGGTCTCGTGCCCGACGGCGGAGATCACCGGAATCCGGCACGCCGCGACCGCGCGAACCACAACCTCCTCATTGAACGCCATCAGGTCTTCCAGGCTGCCGCCGCCGCGCGCGACAATCAGCACATCGGGCCGGGGCGGATCGCCACCGGCCGGCATCGCGTCGAATCCCTCGATCGCCGCCGCGATGCGTTCCGGCGCGTCCTCGCCCTGCACCGGCACCGGCCAGACCAGGATCGTCCGAGGGAATCGCCGGGCGATGGTGGTGCGGATGTCCTGGATGACGGCGCCGCGCTCGCTGGTTACGACGCCGATCACCCGGGGCAGTCCTGGCAGCGGCACCTTCCGGTCGGCATCGAACAGCCCCTCGGCGGCAAGGCGCTGACGGATCATCTCGATGCGAGCCAGCAGTGCGCCGGCGCCGGCATATTCCATCCGCTCGATGATGAGTTGGTAGGAGGACCGCTCGCCGTAGGCCGTGATGCGGCCGGTGGCGATCACTTCCACCCCGTTCTCCGGCACCATGCCGAGGCGCGAGACCGAGCCTTTCCAGACGATGCCGGAGATTTTTCCGCCTTCGTCCTTCAGCGACAGGTAGATGTGGCCGGAGGGATATTTCTTCACCTCGGTCAACTCGCCGCGAATCCGGACGCGGCCGAACGTCGTCTCCAGCGTGCGCTTAACGGCGCCGGAGATCTCCGACACGGTGTATTCCGGCACGTTGGATGCTGAGCCGAGGTCGTTCATCGGGTGCGCCTTGTGCAAGATAAGGCCAGGGCCGCTGCCCCTGGACCCCGCCAAGGGCAGATGCCCTTGGAACCAATCAATTAAGGGGTTTTGGGGGGAGGGGGCAACGCAGCTGTTTCCAACACCTCGATTGCCCCCTCCCCCCAAAACCCCTTATTCCATGGGATCAAAGGGGCCACCGCCCCTTTGCGGGTCCAGGGCAGAGCCCTGGCCTTCCTTAAACCAGGAGACACCCCATGAACGTCCTGGTCATCGGCTCCGGCGGGCGGGAGCACGCGCTGTGCTGGGCGATATCCGCCAGCCCGTTGCTGACCAAGCTATGGTGTGCGCCCGGCAACCCCGGGATCGCAGCCGTAGCCGAATGCGTCACCATCAACGCGCTGGACATCCCCACGCTCGTCGCGTTCGCCCAGGACAATGCGATCGATCTGGTGATCCCTGGCCCCGAGGCCCCATTGGTCGCCGGCATCACCGATGCCATGCAGGCTGGCGGCATCCCCTGCTTCGGCCCCACCGCCGCCGCCGCGAAACTGGAGGGCAGCAAGAGCTTCACGAAACAGATCGCCGACGCCGCCGGCATTCCCACCGCCCTATGGGAACGCTTCGAGGACCCTGATCTGGCCCGTGAGTTCATCCGCCGCCGTGGCGCGCCGATCGTCGTCAAGGCCGACGGCCTCGCCGCTGGAAAGGGCGTCAGCGTCGCCACCACCGAGGACGAAGCGATCGCTGCCATCGACGCCATGATGGACGGCCAGGCGTTTGGCGCCGCCGGCGAGGCGGTGGTGATCGAGGAGTGCCTGACCGGCCCGGAGGTCTCCCTCTTCGCCCTATGCGATGGCGAGGATGCGCTGCTGCTGGGGTCCGCCCAGGACCACAAGCGCGTCGGTGACGGCGACACAGGCCCGAATACCGGCGGCATGGGCGCATACAGCCCCGTGCCGGTGTTTCCGCCGGCATTGGAACACGCCTGCATGGATCAGATCATCCGCCCGGCCCTGAAGCAGATGGCACACCACGGCACACCCTTCCGTGGCATCCTGTTCGCCGGCCTGATGCTGACCGACGACGGGGTCAAGCTGATCGAGTTCAACGTCCGCTTCGGCGACCCCGAGTGCCAGGTGCTTCTGCTGCGGCTGAAGTCCGACATCCTGGCCGCGATCCAGGCCGCCTGCGACGGCGAGTTGAAATACTTCGACCTGCGCTGGCTGGACAACGCGGCCTTGGCGGTGGTCATGGCCGCTCGCGGCTACCCTGATGCCCCTGAACAAGGCTCCGTCATCAAGGGCCTCGACCAGGCCGCCGGCCCAAATGTCGAGATCTTCCACGCCGGCACCCAATCGGGCCCGACCGGTGCGATCCTGGCCGCCGGCGGTCGCGTGCTGACCGTCTGCGGCACCGGCCCGGCGCTGAACGACGCCCACGCCGCCGCCTATGCCGCGATTGACAAGATCGTCTGGCCCCAGGGCTTCTGTCGCCGCGATATCGGCAAGCGCGCGCTATGACCGAAACCACCGAGGAAGCCCGTGGCGACCGCATCGCCAAATTCCTGTCCCGGGCCGGCGTCGCCTCCCGCCGCGACGCGGAGAAGCTACTGACGGACGGTTCGGTGAAGCTGAACGGCAAGACCGTCACGCATCCCGCAACCTTTGTCAGCCCCGGCGACATCGTCCAGGTCAAGGGAAAGGTCGTGGACCCGCCCGACCGCACCCGCATGTGGCGCTACCACAAGCCCGAGGGGCTGGTGACCACTCACAAGGACCCCGAGGGCCGGCCAACCGTCTTCGACAAACTCCGTCAGCAACTGCCGCGGGTTATCAGTGTCGGGCGCCTGGACATCACCAGCGAGGGCCTGTTGCTGCTGACCAACGACGGCGCCCTGGCGCGGCGGCTGGAATTGCCTGCCACCGGGTGGATCCGCCGCTATCGGGCCCGCGTGTTCGGCACGCCCAACCCGGCTGCCCTCGCCGGACTCGCCCGCGGCGTCACCGTCGAGGGCGTCCGCTACGGCCCGATCGAGGCCGCCGTGGATGCCCAGAAAGGCGACAATACCTGGCTGACCGTCAGCCTGCGCGAGGGCCGCAACCGCGAGGTCCGCCGGGTGATGGCGCATCTCGGCCTGTCCGTCTCCCGCCTGATCCGCGTCGCCTATGGCCCCTTCCAGCTTGGCACCCTTGAACGCGGCGGCATCGAGGAAATCCCCCCGCGCATCCTGCGCGAGCAACTGCCGTCCGAGGTCGCACCCACCGTCCCGTCCCGCGTGCGCGGCTAGGTCCGTGGGGAAGTGCGGACGATGTTTCCAATAGCCTGGAAGACCAAGCGACGCGCACGGATGGTAAATCCCGTGCGCACGAACGCTAGGTCCTGTCATGGTCGGGCTTGGCCCGACCACCCACGACTTTGCCAAGGCCCGCGCCGCAAGTCACATGAAACCACGTCCGCCCTGACGATCGCAATGGGCCGTCGTCCCGGATCGCCCTAACATGCGCATTGTCGCCGGTACCTGGCGCGGCCGAACCCTGATCGCTCCCCCGGGCCAGACCACCCGCCCAACCGCCGACCGAGTCCGTCAAGCCCTCTTCGACATGCTTATACACGCCCCCTGGGGCGGCCGCGCATTACTGGAAAGCGCCGTCGTGCTGGACGGCTTCGCGGGCACCGGCGCCCTCGGTCTTGAAGCTCTGTCCCGAGGTGCCGCTCGGGCACTATTCGTCGAATCCGACCCCGCCGCGCTGCAGGCTATCCGCGCCAACATCGCAGCCTGCAAGGTAACGGACCGCAGCCAGGTCATCGCTGGGGATCTGCTCCGCATCGGCCCTGGCGAACTGGCGACACTGCTGTTCCTCGATCCGCCGTATGGGCAGCACCTCGTTACGCAGTCGATTGAGCACCTGCGCAACGTCGGCCGTCTCGACCCATCCACCTTGGTCGTCGCGGAAATTGGGAAAAACGAAGTCTGGCTTCCGGATCATCCAATATTGGCCGAGCGGTCCCATGGTGCCGCGCGCATACTGGTCTTCCGCCCCGCCCCTTGATCCGCCTCCCCACCCGCGCGACGATGCCCCCTACCGAAAGGGGGAAGCACACATGGCGCGTCTGGACGGAAAAGTCGCCGTCATCACCGGGGCCGGCACCGGCATCGGCCGGGCGACCGCAAAGCTGTTCGCGCAGGAGGGTGCGAAGGTCGTCGTCGCGGACGTCAACGCCGAGGCCGGTGAGCAGACCGCGCAGCTGATCACCCAGGCCGGCGGACAGGTAATCGCCATCAGAACAGACGTCACCGAACCCGAAAGCATCCAGGCAACGATCGGCAAAGCGGTCCAGCACTACGGCGCGCTGCATGTGCTGCACAACAACGCCGGCGGCTCGACCATGCAGGACAGCGACGTCACAAACGCGCCGCTGGAGGAATTCTGGCGTGTTATCAAGCTGGACCTGTTCGGCACTTTCCTCGGCTGCCGCTTCGGCATCCCGGCGATCATTCGTTCCGGTGGCGGGTCGGTCATCAACATGTCGTCCAATGTCGCCCTGATGGGCATCCCCGGCCGGGACTGCTACACCGCCGCCAAGGGTGCGGTGTCCTCCATCACCCGCTCGATGGCCGTCGAATTCGCGCCCAAAGTCCGCGTCAACGCCATCGCCCCATCCGCCACCATGACCGACCGCGTCCGGAAACTCGTCGCCGGCAACACGGCTTTGGAGAAACTTGCCGAACTCCCATCTGCTTGGCCTGATCGAACCGGAGGACATCGCCAACATGGCGCTGTTCCTGGCATCCGACGAATCCGCCAAGGTCACCGGGCAAATCTACCCGGTCGACAGCGGCGTCACCATTTCCTAACACGGAGTCATAACAATGAAGATCAAGCGCGTCGAACACATCGCCATCGCCGTCGACTCCATCCAGCAATCGCTTGGCCTGATGCGCGACACCTTCGGCCTCGAATTGGAATACGAAGAACAGATCGGCTCCACCCGCCTCGCCATGCTGCCGGTCGGCGAAAGTCTATATCGAACTGCTGGAAGGGCAGGGGCCTGACTCCGGCGTAACGAAATGGATCAACGAGAAAGGCACCGGCCTGTTCCACATCTGCTTCGAAGTCGAGGACATCGAAGGCGCCATCGCCGAACTGAAAGCCAAGAATGTCGCGCTGCAAAGCGACACATGGCGGATCGGCCATGGCGGGTCGAAGATCATTTTCCTCGACCCGAAGGCGACGGGGAACTGCGTCATCGAACTTGCCGAACTCGCAGCGGGACACTGACCCATGGCCGCATTCATTCACCCCGAATACCTGGTTGAGACCGAGTGGCTCGCAAACCACCTGAACGATGTCGTCGTGCTGGACTGCACGACGCATCTGATCCCGGACCCGAAGATCACCTACGTGGTCAAACCGGGCCGCGAGGACTTCGAGAAAGGCCATATCCCCGGCGCGCGGTTCTGCGACGTGTCCAGGGACGTTTCTGACACGACGCAAAAATTCAACTTCATGCGGCAGGAGCCGGAAGACTTCGCCTCCGCGATGCGCCGCTTCGGTATCAGCAACAGCACGCGTGTCGTCACCTACAGCACCGCCAACCCATGGTGGGCCACCCGCGTCTGGTGGCTGCTGCGCGAGTTCGGCCACGACAACGCCGCGGTGCTGAACGGCGGCTGGCAGAAATGGGTCCGCGAGAACCGCCCCGTCGAAACCGGCCCGGCCCCCGCCGCCGAACCCGGCAACTTCACGGTCCAAAAGGTCCGTAACCTGATGGTCAGCAAGGAGGACGTAAAAGCGGCCATCGGCAATCCTGCCATCTGTACGCTGAATGCTTTGCTCCCTGCCCAGCATACCGGCCAGGGCGGCAACAGCTATGGCCGCCCTGGCCGCATTGCCGGCAGCGTGAACGTCCCTGCCGCGCACCTGATCGACCCCGAGACAAACACGTTTCTGCCGCCGGACGAACTCAGCCGCCGCCTCGGCGCGGTCGGTGCGCTGGATCGCCCGGTCATCGCCTATTGCGGCGGAGGCATCGCCGCCAGCGCCGACGCCCTCATCCTCACCATGCTCGGCCACACCAACGTCAAAATCTACGATGCATCACTTTCGGAATGGGCAAAAGACGAGAGCCTGCCAATGGAAACAGGCTAAACGGAGGAAACTTCAATGCGGCTAAAAAACAAAATCGGCATCGTCACCGCCGCCGGATCGGGGATGGGGCGAGCGGGGGCGATTCGTTTTGCGCAGGAAGGCGCGTCGGTTGCGGTGGTGGACCTGAACAAGGAAGCCACCGATGCCGTCGTGAAACAAATTACCGACGCCGGCGGCAAGGCCATCGCCCTGTCCGGCGACCTGACCCGCGAGGATTTCGCCCGTGACATCGTTCGCCAGACCGTTCGCGCCTTCGGCGGCCTGGATTTCGTCTGGAACCATGTCGGCACGCCCGGCCCGGCTTCGATCGAGGGGCTGGACTGGAAAGAATACGACTTCACGATGAATCTGAACGTCCGGTCGGTCCTGGTCACCACGGAAGAAGCCCTGCCCGAACTTCGCGCCCGCGGCGGCGGCGCATTGCTGTTCACCGCGTCGACCTCCGGCCTTGTCGGATCGCAGTTCAGCCCGGTCTACAACGTCGCCAAGTTCGGCATCGTCGGCATGGTCCGCGGCCTGGCAAAGCGTTACGCCAAAGAGAAGATCCGGATCAACGCCGTCTGCCCCGGCCCGACCGACACGCCCATGCTGCGCGTCTTCGTCGCCCGCCCTGACAGCCAGCTACCCCCAGGCGAAACCCCGGAAACCCTGATTCAGAAACGCGGCGGTCAGGTCCCGATCGGCCGCCCGGCGCAACCCGAGGAAATTGCCAATGCCGCGCTGTTCCTGATCTCCGACGAGGCGTCCTACATTACCGGCGTGGCGCTTCCGGTCGACGGAGGCGCCACCGCCTGATCTCTTACTTACAAGCCGTAACCATGATCTCGACCAGCACGTCCGGTGCGGCCATTTCGGCCTGAACGCAGGCCCGCACCGGCGCGCCGTCCTTCGGCAGCCATGGGGTCCAGACTTCGTTCATCAGAACGCGGTCCTTGATGTGCTTCACCCAGATCGTCGCCTGCAACAGGCGGGTCTTGTCGGTGCCGTGATGCTCCAGCATGGCGTCGATCTGTGCCAGCACATCGGCGGTCTGCCCCTTGATGTCCTTGCTCGTATCCTTGGCGGTGATGCCCGGCAGGTAGACAAACCCGTGATATTCCACGGCCTTGGACAGGATCGGGCCAGGTTCGGTGCGGATGATCTTGCTCATGTGTGTACGGCTCCCGTTTGAAATGATCCGGGGGTTCTATTCCATGTCGCCAATCCAGGCCAGACTTGACCCCGGTGGCCAGGGGAGGATCGAGGAATGAGGATTTGCGTCTACGGCGCCGGCGCGATCGGCGGCCATCTCGCGGCACGCCTGCATCGCGTAGGGGCGGACGTTTCCGTCATTGCTCGCGGTCCGCATCTGGAGGCGATCCACGCCAAGGGCCTTGAGGTTCACGCTGTCGATGGCGTCCACCATGCCAAGGTGCGAGCCTCCGCCGATCCGGGCGCACTCGGCCCGCAGGACGCCGTCTTCGTCACGGTGAAGGCCCCCGCGCTACCCTCCGTCGCCGCCACCATCGCGCCGCTGCTAGGGCCGGACACGCCGGTCGCATTCGTGATGAACGGCATCCCCTGGTGGTATTTCGACCACCTGCCCGGTCCGCTGCAGGGCCGCTCGCTGCCACGCATCGACCCCGACGACGGCCTGCGCCGCGCCTTGGGGCCAAACCGGGCGATCGGGGGCGTGGTATATTCGGCGAGCGCGGTGACGGAACCGGGCGTCATCCATGTGGAACAGCCCAAAAGCCGCTTCATCCTCGGCGAGCCAGACGGCACCTTATCCGACCGCGTCCGCACGCTGGCCGGTCTGATCACCGCCGGCGGGATCAGCGGCGAGGCGACGCCCGCCATCCGCACCGAGATCTGGAACAAGCTGATCAGCAACCTCGCCGGCGGCACGCTGGCTGTGTTGACAGGCGCCGCGCCGAGGCACGCGCATCAGGAACCGGCCCTGCAACAAGCCGCCCTTCGCATGATGCAGGAAGCCGCCGCCATCGCCCAGGCTCTCGGTGCCGACCCCCACACCAACCATGAGACCCGCATCGCCAACCAGCGCGGCATGGATCACAAGCCCAGCATCCTGCAGGACCTGGAGCTCGGCCGCCCGATGGAAATCGACGGAATGTTCGATGCGCCGCTGGCACTCGCGCACATGGCGGGCGTTCAGGCGCCGACGCTGGAACTTCTGGTCGCGCTGTGCAAGGTCCGAGCGCGGTCGGCCGGACTGTATCAATAGGGGGAAGAAGACCATGGAACTGCGCGATTTCGGCCGCACCGGCATGCGGCTTTCGATCCTCGGCTTTGGCTGCGGCGCCGTCGGCGGCCTGATGGTCCGCGGGTCCCACACCGATCAGGACACCGCAATCGGGAAGGCGCTGGACGCCGGCATCAACTATTTCGATACGGCTGTGCAATATGGCAACGGCGAGTCAGAAAAGAACCTCGGTCGCATCCTCGGCGCCCGCAAACCCGCGGGCGTCGCCGTCGGCACCAAGGTCCGCGTCCCCTCCGAACGCTTTCACGAAATCGGCGCTGCCATCGCGGAGTCCATGGACGGCAGCCTGTCTCGCCTCGCCATGGATCACGTCGACATCTTCCACCTGCACAATCCGATCACCCTGTCCGGCGGCGGCGAGAGCCTGACCGTTGCGCAAGTCCAGAACGAGGTCGTGCCTGCATTCCAGAAACTGCAGCAAGCCGGAAAAACCCGCTTCCTCGGCATCACGGCCGTCGGCGAAACCGCGGCGTTGCACCAGATCATCGATTCCGGCGCGTTCGACAGCGCCCAGGTCAGCTACAACATGCTGAACCCGTCGGCCGCCGAACCGCTGCCGCCAAACTACCCGGCGCAGGACTACGGTCGCCTGTTCGACCACACTCAGAAGGCCGGGGTTGGCGTGGTCGGCATTCGCGTGCTGGCCGCCGGCGCCCTCAGCGGCACAACGCGAACGCCACCCCACCGCCAGTCCGCCGCCCGCGCCCATCGGCTCCGCCCACAGCTACCAGACCGATTTGGATCGCGGCCAGCGCCTGATGCCCCTGGTGACGGAGGGTTACGCGGACACTCTCGCCGAAGCCGCGACCCGCTTTGCCATCACCCACAAGGCGATGGGCACGATCCTGGTCGGCATGGCAACGATTGCCGAGTTCGAGGCCAGTCTGGTAGCGGTACGGAAGGGCCCGCTGCCCCAGGCCGCGCTGGTCCGGCTGGCCGCAATACGCGCCGGGTTTGCCGGCGAGGCACGATAGATCATGGATGACGAAGTGCGTCTCGATGGCGGCTATTCTTCCACATCAGATATTTCGCGGTATGGTGTGGCGGACCAATCCGAGGGCACGCCATGACCAAATATCTGCACACGATGATCCGCGTCACTTCGCTGGAGGACAGTATCGCCTTCTTCGAAGTGCTCGGCCTGCGCGAAATCCGCCGCCGTCCGGACGAAAAGGGGCGCTACACAAACGTATTCCTCGCCGCGCCTGGCGATGAGGCGGCTGCCGTGGAACTCACCTACAACTGGGACGTCGAACCTTATCCCGGCGGCCGCAATTTCGGGCATCTGGCTTATGCGGTGGACAACATCTACGACACCTGCAACGCGTTCATCGCCCACGGCGTGACGATCAACCGCCCGCCACGAGACGGCCGGATGGCGTTCGTCCGCACGCCGGACGGCATCTCCATCGAACTGCTGCAGGCCGGCGGGGCGCTGCCGCCTGCCGAACCCTGGACCAGCATGCCCAACACCGGTTCGTGGTAGAGCCGGAAGCTGATCTGGCATGGCGCCACATCCACAGAAACTGACGGTCACCCGCCGAGCGTGGCCGCTCGCGCGACCGCTGATGACCGTGGACGGGGTGGTGTCCTCGGTCGACGTGGTCGTCGCGGAAATCTCCGACACCGACTCACGCGGCCGTGGCGAATGCGTGCCGCTGCCGCGCTATGGCGAGAGCCCGGAGAGTGTTGTGGCTCAGCTTGAAGCGATGAGGGGTGCGGTCGCTTCGGGGCTCAATCGCGACACGCTGCAGAGTGCGATGCCGCCGGGCGCGGCGCGCAACGCGCTCGACTGCGCGTTCTGGGACATGGATGCGAAGCGTTCCTACTGTAGCGTCACGGACCTTGCCGGGTTCGGCGCGCTGATGCCGGTCCTGACGGCCGTCACGCTGGATTTCGATACGCCGGACAAGATGGCGGAGCAGGCGGCGGACAACCGTTCCCGGCCGCTGCTGCGATTGGAACTGGGGGGCGACGGCGATATCGAACGGGTCCGAGCGGTGCGGGAGGCGGCGCCGGCGGCGCGCCTGATTGTCGATGCGCAGGAGAGGTGGAGCGCGTCGCAGCTTCGAGACCTCGTGCCGGCCCTGACTGATTGCAGGGTCGGGTTGATCGAGCAGCCGCTGCCGGCCGACGCGGATGATGCGCTGGCGCGGTTGGGGAGCCCGATCCCGATCTGCGCTGACGAATCCTGCCGGACGGTTGCCGATCTCGACCGGCTGGATGGCAAATACCAGGCGGTGTGTATCAAGCTCGACAAAGTGGGCGGGCTTGACCGAGGCGCTGTCGCTGGCGGCGGAAGCGAAGCGGCGGGGTTTGCGGATCATGGTCGAGGGTGGGATCTGCACGTCGCTTGGGGCCGCGCCGGCGCTGCTGGTCGCGCAGCAGGCCGAGATCGTGGATTTGGACGGGCCATTGCGCCTGGCGCTCGATCGCGGTGGCGGGCTGCGTTACGACGGAAGCACGATCCATCCGGCCGATCCGAAGCTTTGGGGTGGGCCGGGGTGATGGTGGCGCACGGGCGGGTGCGCCGTACGGCAGCTTCCCGATAATCCAGGTTGTTCGATGGTGGGCGAACGGATTGAATTGCGGCACCAAAATGTTCTGGATATCGACGATCGAGGCTCATTTTGCGTCATCTGGTTGCCGGCGCCCTCCATTCCATGTGAGGTCGTGACCGGCGCATTGCCTGAACTTCTTCGCACGCTGTCACTTGGTGCTATCGCGTGTTCAACATGGCTCCGCTCCCGTCCGACCCGCTCGCCGCCGCTCTCGCGCGGCTGCGCATCGCGAGGACCGGTGGTCACGCCTGGCTTGCCGAGGGTGTCGCTACGCGACGGCGGGAACGGGGTTTCCAGGAGGTCGAAGTCGCTCCGCCAATCGGTCATATGTTTTTCATCACTGGCCGCCGGTCGGCCACTTGATCGGGCAGGCTTACCCAGCAGCCGTTGATTGTTTCGAAACAGAACAGATCAGGATGAATTTAGCTGGGTGCACGTTTACCCCGGTCCCTCCCGGCTCGGTCTGTCTGACCGGCAGAAAAATGGAACCGCAAAACACGCAGAAGACGCAAAGGCGGCGGTGCGTTACAGATTCAGGACGATGCGTTTAATCTCAAGACGAGGCTTGCCGAAGTTGAGCAGCAGGCAAAGATGCAGGCCCGAGGCTTTCAAATAATTCAAGCACTGCGCGAGATGAACGTCGTCGATTGCCTTAGCCACCTTCAATTCGACTACGACGGTCCGTTCGACGAGCAAGTCAACCGCATAGTCGCCGACGACGATCCCATCGTATCGAACGACCGTGCGATGTTGCTGAGAGACAACGAGTCCAGCCTTCAGGAGCTCGTGCGACAAGGCGTTTTCATAGACTTTCTCGAGAAATCCGCTCCCCAGCGCCCGGTACACCGTCAGCGCGTAGCCGATGATTTGCTTGGACAGATGGTTGGCCCTATCCGCGCCGGACTCCATTTGCGTGTTCGGCGTGTTTTGCGGTTCCATTCTCTCTATTTATTGCCAGCACACCCTTTCCAATCGGTTAACACCAGCAACGAACCGCCATTGCTCGACTATCGTCAAAGCTGAAGTCGAAGCCCTTGCCAGCCTGCGCAATCGCGGATCAGCGGAGCAACCCGGGCGAGGCGAACAGTAAGCCGCGCCCGATTACCCCCTCACATCGCCGTCATACCGCCGTCCACGAACAGCAACGCCCCGGTGACGTAGGACGCATCGTCGGACGCCAGAAACAGGATCGCCGCCGCAACTTCCTCCGCCCGGCCTGGGCGCTTCATCATCGTGCCTTGCGCGGCCTTCGCATTATACTGCTCAACCGTCTCCCCCGCCGCCGCGATACGGCGCGCATGGAATGGCGTGAAGATCGGGCCAGGGCCAACCGCGTTTATCCGGATCCCCTCCGCCGAGTGGTCTGCGGCCAGCCCTCGCGTGAAGCCCGCGATCGCCGCCTTGGTGGTGTCGTACAGCAGGTTTCCGCCCCCCGCGACCACGGACCGGACCGAGGCAACATTCACGATCGCACCGCCGCCACCCCGGCGCATCAGAGGAACCGCCGCCTTGGCACAGAAGGCGTAGCTCATCAGGTTGACGTTCAGGATCTCGGCCCAGCTTGCGGCACTCGCCTCATCCACCTTTTCGTATTTGCGGATGCCGGCATTGTTCACCAGGATATCCAGCCGTCCGAACCTGTCGGCCGCGCCGTTGACGAAGCCGAGGCATGCCGCCTCGGTCCCGACGTCAGCCTGCGTGAAGGCAACCTTGGCGCCGGCCGCCTCCAGTTCGGCTGCCACGCGCTGGCCGCGCTCGCCGTCCCGGTCGCAGAATGCCACGCTCGCGCCCTCGGCGATGAAACGCCTGACCGTTGCCTCGCCGATCCCCGATGCCCCACCCGTCACCGCTGCGATCTTGCCGTCGAGCCTTCCCATGTTCGCCTCCCGTCATTGCGTTGCGAAACGCGCATCCGCGATACGTCGTATCGATCCAGCGGGCATCGCCCTGCGTGTCCGACCTTAACAGACCTGGGGCAGAACTCCGAAATTGCGCTGCCCGCCCCGCGGCTGATCAGAACCACGTCCCAAGGCCTCAGTCCCCCTTGAACAACGGCCGGCGCTTTTCCAGGAACGCGTTCACCGCCTCCCGGTGATCCGCGGTCGCGTGCGTCAGCGCCTGCAAGCTCGCCGACAGTTCCAGCAGCGTATCCAATCGCGAGTGCCGCCCCTCGATCAACAACCGCTTCGCCATCCGCACCGCGTACGGTGGGTTCACCGCGATCCGCTCCGCCAGCGCCTTCGCCGTATCCAGCAGTTCCGCTTCCGGCACGACCCGCGACACCAGCCCGCACGCCAAAGCCTCCGCCGCGTTCAGCATGTCTCCGGTGAACGCCATCTCGCAGGCCTTCGAATACCCAACGACCCGAGGCAGCAGCCAGGCCCCGCCGTCCCCCGGCACGATCCCGACTTTGACAAAGCTTTCGGCGAACTTCGCACTCTCCGACGCGACCCGCATGTCGCACATGCAGGCCAGATCCAGCCCTGCCCCGATCGCCGGCCCGTTGACCGCCGCAATGATCGGCACATCCAGCTTCTCGAACGCCAGCGGGATGCGCTGAATGCCGAACTTGTAATACCGGGGCGTCAGCGCTGGCTTGTCCGCCCGCTGCTCGAAATTCTTCTGCATCGCCCGCAGATCGCCGCCCGAGCTGAACGCGCTGCCGGCCCCAGTCAGGATCGCCACCCGAGCGGAGGCGTCCTGATTCAGCCGGTCCAGCGCATCGACGATGCCGTCCACCATCTCCTGCTCCGAGATCGGATTGCGCATCGCCGGATCGTTCAGCGTGATCGTGACGATCGCGCCATTCTGTTCGTAGAGTACCTTGTCCGTCATAACCGCGTCTCCTCGCTACAGCCCTTGTAGCACTGACGCGGCGGGACGAAAGATCAGGCCCTCGCCTGGAACGGCCGCCCCAGCATGGCCGGCCGGTACAGCATGATCCGCCGCCGGTCCCGGGAGATCAGCACCAGCACCACCACGGTCCCGATATAAGGCAGCGCCGACAGCAGCGCAGAAGGCACGGCAATCCCCAGCGCCTGCACGTAAAGCGACAGATACATCAGCGCGCCGAAGAACCACGCCCCGATCAGCAGCCAGAACGGCCGCCACGCGGAAAACGTGACCAGCGCCACCGCCACCCACCCGCGCCCGGCGGTCATGTCCTGCGCCCACATCGGCGTATAGGCCAGCGACATATAAGCGCCGGCCAACCCCGCCAGCGCACCGCCAAACGCCACGGCCCCGTAACGGATCGGCACCACCGCATAACCCAGCGAGTGCGCCGCATCATGCGAATCCCCGACCGCCCGCATGATCAGCCCCAGATGCGTATAGCGGATCGCCCAGGCCACCACCGCCAGGATCACCAACGAGGCATAAACCAGGATGTCGTGCGAAAAGATCACCGGCCCGATCACCGGAATATCCGACAGCAGGGGGATATGCAGCTTCGGCAACGTCGGCGCCGGGATACCGACATAGCTTGCGCCGACCAGCGCGCTGAAGCCTCGTCCGAAGATCGTCAGCGCCAGCCCCGTCGCGGTCTGGTTCGCCAGCAGCGTCAGCGACACCACCGCGAAGATCAGCGACAGCACGACCCCCGCCGCCAGCGCAGCCAGAATGCCCAGTGAGGTGATCCCGGTCTCGTTCGTCGTCGCGAAGGCGGCAATCGCGCCGGCCAGCATCATCCCCTCGACGCCGAGGTTCAGCACCCCTACGCGCTCAACCACCAGCTCCCCGGTCGCCGCCAGCAGCAAAGGCGTGGCGGCGGCGATCATGCTGACCAGGAAGGGAACGAGCATTGCGGTCATGACGTGGCTTTCGCTTGGCTGGGACGCCATCTGATCCGGTGCAGCAACAGGAAGTCACAGCCCAGCAGATAGAACAGTAGGATACCCTGGAAGATTCCCGTCACGGCGTTAGGCAGCCCGAGATTGATCTGCGCCGCATCGCCGCCCAGGTAGGTCAGCGCCAGCAACAGCCCCGCGGGGATCGCGCCCAGCGGGTTCAGCCGCCCCAGAAACGCAACGATGATCGCGGTGAAACCGTATCCCGGTGACAGCGTCGTCGTCAGCTGCCCCAGCGTCCCCGTCGCTTCCAGAATGCCGGCCAAGCCAGCCAGCCCGCCACTGATCAACATCGCCACCCAGACCAGCCGGTTCTCACTGAAACCGGCAAACCTGGCAGCACGGGTCGCCTGACCCAGCACCCGGAACTGGAACCCCAGCAACGATTTCTCCAGCATGAACCAAAGCCCGACCGCGATCAGCGGCGCCAGCACGATGCCGATATGCAGATTGGTGTCCTCGATCAGCCTCGGCCCCGTTGCATTGTCGGAAAACAACGCTGTCTGAGGGAAGCCAAACCCCTCCGGATCACGCCATGGCCCGGTCACCAGATAAACCAGCAGATACTGCGTGATATAAGCCAGCATCAGACTGGTCAGAATCTCGTTGGCATTGAACCGGATACGCAACCACGCCACCAGGCCGCCGCTCGCCATGCCGCCGATCGTTCCGACGATCAGAACAGCGGGAAACAGGATCACGGCAGGCAAGTCCGGAAACGCCAGCGCAAAACCGCCGCCACAAATCGCCCCCAGCGTGAACTGCCCATCCGTCCCGATATTCCACACGTTGGCTCGATATGCTAACGAAAGCCCGACCCCCATCATGATCAGCGGCGCCGCCTTCACCAGCAGCGCGGCAATTCCGTCCTGCTGAAGCAACGGCGCGATCAGGAATGTATAGACGGTCAACCCCGGCGGCCGCCCCATCAGCAAAAAGATCAACCCCGACGTCGCTCCCGTCAGCAGTAACGCCAGGACCGGCGAGGCGTACCGCCAGAACTTCGATTCATAGCCACGCGCCTCGACCTTAAGCATGAACAGGCTGCTCCTGTGGCGCCGGCGCCGCGGCGGTCGTTCCGCCCATCAGCCGCCCGATCGATTCAACGGTCGCGTCCTTCGTCAGCACCGGTTCCGACAGCCGGCCGCCGGCAATCACCGCAATGCGGTCAGCCAACACAAAGATCTCGTCCAGATCCTGGGAAATAATCATGATCGCCGTGCCGGCCTGCGCCAGGGCCATGATCGCCTCATGAATCGCCAGCGCCGCCCCGGCGTCCACGCCCCAGGTCGGCTGGTTGATCACCAGGACGCTGGGATCCTGCAGAACCTCGCGCCCCACCAGGAATTTTTGTAAGTTCCCACCGGACAAAGACCGCGCCTGCGCCTTCGGACCAGTCGTACGGACGTCGAAACGCTTGATGATGTCGGCGGCGAAGGCGTGGGTGCGCTTGTTGTCGATCACGCCGAAACGAACCAGGGCATGACGCAGGAACCCCGACAGGAACGCATTCTCCGCCAGGCTCATGGTGGTCACCGCGCCATGGCCGTTGCGCTCTTCCGGGACGAAACAACCGCGGATGCGCCGCCGTTCATGCGGACCCATCAGTCCCGCCGGAACCCCGTCTATCAGGATGTTGCTCGGATGCCCTGCCAGAATTTCCCCCGATAGCGCGTCCATCAGTTCGGTCTGCCCGTTTCCCGCAATCCCGGCGATGCCCAGGATCTCGCCACCGCGCAGCGTCAGGGACAGGTCTTTCAAATCTGTCCCAAAATGGTTTGGCGAACGGATCGTCAACTTGTCCAGCACCAGCCTGGGCTTCGAATCGCCGCCAAGCGCGGGCCGAGGCGTCGGTGCATTCAGATCCATGTTGATCATGATCTCCGCCAGTTCCTTGACGGTCTTCTCCGCCGGGACGCAATGCCCGACATTCTTTCCCAGCCGCATGATCGTCGCCGCCGAACACAGCGCGCGGACTTCTTCCAGCTTGTGGCTGATATAAAGGATCGAGCACCCTTCCGCCGCCAGGCGCCGCAGCGTCACGAACAGCTTCTGCACCTCGGACGGGGTCAGCACCGAGGTCGGCTCGTCCATGATCAGCAGCTTCGGATTCTGTAACAGGCAGCGAACGATTTCGATCCGCTGCCGTTCGCCGACCGAAAGATCATGGACCACGCGATCAGGGTCCAAAGGCAAACCATACTCGTTCGAAATCTTGATGATCCGGTCCCGCAGCCCGACCCGCTCCTCCGCGCTGCCGAGACCCAGGGCGATATTCTCAGCCACCGTCAGCGCCTCGAACAGCGAGAAGTGCTGGAACACCATGCCAATTCCCAGGCGTTGCGCCTGCCCGGGATTTTGGACGGTAACCTTCTCGCCCTCCCAGATCATCTCGCCGGCGTCGGGCTTCACCACGCCGTAGATGATCTTCACCAGCGTGCTCTTGCCGGCGCCGTTTTCGCCGAGAAGAGCGTGGATCTGGTTGTGTTCGATCGTCAGCGAAACGTGGTCGTTGGCGAGACAGCCTGGATACTGCTTCGTCATGCCCGTCATCGTCAGCAGCGGGCCTTGATAAGTCGATTGGGTCATGACGATGCTCGCAACTTGAATGCGTCAGGGTCGCGGCGGCGTAGGGCCGCCGCGACGCACAAAAGTATCAGGTCAGCTTCCCTTCCACGCCCTGCACCAGCCACTGCATGCCGGAGAGCGCTCCATCGTCCATGGTTGTTCCGGCGGGAACCTTGATCGTGCCGCTCTGATCCATGATCGGCCCGACGAAGATCTTGTTCTTTCCGGCTGAGATATCGGCGACCGTACTGGTCGCCAGCGCCTTTACGTCGTCCGGCATGTTGGTGAACGGCGACATCTTCAGCATGCCGCTGTCGAAACCGCCCCAGGTGTCAGTGCTGGTCCACGTACCGTCCAGAACATCCTGGATGCGCTTGATGTAGTACGGCGCCCAGACATCGGTGCTGGCGGTCAGTTCCGTGTCCGGCGCGAACTTCGACATGTCCGTCGATTGCCCGAACGCCTTCACGCCACGGCTGGCCGCGGCCTGCAGCGGCGCCGGCGAGTCGGTGTGCTGCGTAATGATATCGCACCCCTGGTCGATCAGCGCCTTGGCCGCGTCGCCTTCCTTCGGCGGGTCGTACCAGGAGTTGATCAGGATGAACTTCAACCGAGCCTTGGGGTTGACGGACTGCATGCCCAGCATGAAAGCGTTAATGCCTTGCACCACCTCCGGTACGGGAACGGAGCCGACATAACCCGCCAGGCCCGCTTTACTCAGTTTGCCGGCGATAACGCCCTGGACATAGCGCGCCTGATAGAAACGAATGTTGTACGTCGAAACGTTCGGCGCCCGCTTGTATCCCGTCGCGTGCTCGTAAAATACCTTCGGGTGTTTCTTGGCCGAGTTCATCACGTAATTCATATATCCGAACGACGTCGCGAAGATCAGCTTGTGACCCGAATTGGCCAGGTCGTTGATCACCTTCTCCGAATCCGGCCCCTCGGCCACGTTCTCCACGTACGTGGTCTTGATCTTGTCGCCGAAATGATCCACCGCGGCCTTGCGGGCGATGTCGTGCTGATACGTCCAGCCGAAGTCGCCGACCGGCCCAAGATAGATGAAGCCGACTTTCAGCGGATCGGCGGCGCGCGCGGGCCGGACAAGGGCGGGCAGGGCAGCGGCAGCGGCGCCAGTGCCGACCAGCCGGGTGAATTGACGTCTAAGCATGGTGAACTCCGTGGACGTGGTCTTCGACCAACATGAAAACGATTTCGACTGACTGCTGGGACGGACCGGCGTCTCAACTCGGTTGTACTGCCGGCGTTTTCTGTGCGCTCCTCGCCTCCCTCGCAAACCCGTGAGGGAAGCGATGCAAGCGACGCGCCAGTCTGGTCATCGTGTATGCAGCCCGCCCGCATCATCGGCGTATGAGGCAAATCGGCCACAACCAAGGCCGGCGGACGTCAATCCCAGAAGCCGTCGTGCACCGCGCGAGACTCGTCCTCCAGCAGCGGCCCAACTACCTCGATCGTTCGCTGCCCGGCTCCCAGCACGACGCGGCACGGCAGGTCCATCGTCAGGTTCTCCGGATGAGGCCCGATCATCTGCTTCATCTCGTGTTCGGACAGACCGTAGACGACCCGCCCAACCCCGGCCCAATAGGCAGCGCCGGCGCACATCGCGCATGGTTCAGCATTCGCGTACATCGTGCACCCGGCCATGAACTCGGCCGAATAGGCTTGGCTCGCCCTCGTCATCAGCACGCGTTCGGCGTGGCCCGTGCGGTCGCCCGCGTCACCATGCGCATTGCCGGCTTCCATCAGCACTGCGCCGTCCGGCCCGACCAGAATGGCGCCGAACGGGTGGTTTCCCGCCGCCCGAGCCTTTCGGGCGATCTCCAGTGTCAGGCGCAGGTAGTCTTCGTCCTTCATCATGAAATCACCCAGACGACGATGAAATGATAAGCATCACGGGACAAAAAACGGGCGACCGGGACGATCCCCGGCCCTACTGAATCGTCCCCTCCCGCCGCATCGCCCGGATCGTCGCGCGGAAGGCGTCGACGGTGATCGCCATCTCCTCCTCCCCATGCATCGCCGAGATCGTCCCCGACGGGCCGGAGTTCATGTCAACGCCGTTCACCAGAAGCCCCATCCGCACCTGGCTGGTGATCCCCGGGCCGCGCGATTTGCCCATCATCCGCGGAATGAACGACAGCGCATCAAAGGTCGACGGTGTAATGTCCACCTCATCCGGGTTCGTGTAGATATGCATGCCGGAGTAAGTGCCATACACGGCCCACTTTACCCCTTCCTCCTCCAGCACCTGGTTCATCTTCGCCCGCACCTCGGCGCCAAAGGCATTCGCCCGCTCACACGCATCGGTTGAAGCCAGAAATCTCCAGCGTCGCAATCCCCGCCGCCGCCGACACCGGGTTCGCGTTGAACGTCCCTGGGTGATAGATCTTCTCCTGGTTGTTCGCGGCGGTGACCTTGAAGTCCAGCCAGTCCAGGATCTCCTTCCGGCCACCCACAGCCCCACCCGGCAACCCGCCGGAGACGATCTTCGCCATCGTCGTCATGTCCGGCGTGATCCCCACCGCCTGCTGCACCCCGCCCGGAGACACCCGGAACCCCGTCACCACTTCATCGAAAATCAGGATCGTCCCCGCCGCGGAGGTCAGGTCGCGC
This sequence comes from uncultured Pseudomonadota bacterium, assembly GCA_963819005.1. Classification (GTDB taxonomy): domain Bacteria; phylum Pseudomonadota; class Alphaproteobacteria; order Acetobacterales; family Acetobacteraceae; genus Rhodopila. The sequence continues at coordinate 504,843 of CAWFUL010000011.1, read as the reverse complement.
AGCACCTGCAGGAACGACGGCACGATCGGCATCTTGCCGAAGCTCGCCCCCGTCGGCTCCAGGATCACCGCCGCGATGTCCTTATGATCGTTGAAGATCCGCGTAATTCCCTCGACGTCGTTCGGATCGCACAGCAGCACGGCGTCGGACAGCCCAGGCACCACCCCGCTGGTCGGCGTGCCGTCGAAGTGGTTCGAATACCCGCTGGTCATGTGATCGTTCCAGCCGTGGAAATGCCCGCGGAACCGCACGATCTTCTGCCGCCCCGTGAATGCCCGCGCCAGCCGCAGCGCCATCAGCGTCGCCTCGGTCCCCGAGGAGGTGAACCGCACCCGCTCCGCCGAGGGCACCATCTGCGTGATCAGTTCCGCCCAGCGCACCTCCAGCTCGTGGCAGGCGCCGAAATGCGTGCCGCGATCCAGTGCGGCATGCACCGCCGCCATTACCGTCGGATGGTTGTGTCCCAGGATCAGCGCGCCGTGGCCGCCAAAATAGTCGACATACTTGTTGTTATCGACATCCCACTTCACCGGCCCCAGCGCCCGCTGCACATACAGCGGATACGGATCGAAATTCCGCCCGTCATGCGCAATCCCGCTCGGCAGCAGCGTCTTCGCCTTCGCCGCCAGCGCGGCCGAACCGGGGGTCATCGCCTGATAGGCCGCGGTCAGGGTGGCATTCGGCAACGTGCTGGCTGACATTCAACAATCCCTTCAAACTCGGTAGCGATCATCATAGCGCTTAAGGAACTGGCGCACCCGGTCCATTGATGGCCGGAGGAAAAGTTCGGCGCGCCGTCCCCGGCAATGTCGCCACCATCCATGAACACGATGCGGTCGGCAACAACCCGTGCGAAACCCATCTCGTGCGCCAGCATGATCACCGTCATCCCGCGACGCTGCATCGCCCCCGAACGCCGCTGACCGGTTACGGCCGGGCGTCCAAGGCCTGACGCGCCTTTTCGATGGTGCGCCCGCCGCCTCCAGGTTAGGGAACCAGCCAATGGTCGATCTGCGATCCCTGGAGGTCTTCTACTGGGTGGTAAAACTCGGCGGCTTCAGCCGAGCGGCGGAGCACCTGCACATGACGCAGCCGGCGGTGTCCGGCCGAATCGCACAGATCGAGGCCCGTTTCGGCCTGCGCCTGCTGGATCGCTCCGCCAACCGCGGCGCTGCCCCGACGACGAAGGGCCTCGAACTCTACGCCTATGCGGAACGGATGCTGGCGCTGCAAGCCGAGGTCGAAACGGTGCTGGCAGGCCGTGAAAGTCAGTCCGGTATCGTCCGCATCGGCGTTGCCGAGACGCTGGTCCACACCCTCGTTGGCCGCTTCATCCGCCGCCTGCATCAGCGGCATCCCGGCGTCACGCCGGAAATCACCGTCGATATCTCCCCTTCTCTCCAGCCGATGCTCCTGACCGGCGAGCTCGATGTCGCCCTGCTGCTTGGTCCCGTCACCGAACCGCGCGTATGCAACGTTCCGCTGAGAAACTACGAGATGGTCTGGGTCGCCAGCCCGTCGCTCATAGCAGTGGAGGCCGGGGGCTTCAGCCTTGCGGACCTCGCACGGTGGCCCATCCTGTCCTACGGGCGCGGGACCCTGCCGCACGCCCAACTGACGGCGCTGTTCCGCGGGCCGGATCTACCGCCGGTCCGCATCTTCGCCTGCAGCAGCCTCACGGCGGTCGTCCGCATGGCGGTGGACGGGATCGGCATCGGTGCCGTGCCGCGTGACGTCGTGCAGGGCGATCTTGCCGCGGGCCGGCTGCGTCTGCTGGACGCCGCACAAATCCTGCCGCCGCTTCGCTTCACCGCGAGCTTTCTCGATACCGCCGTGACAAGCCTTGCCGCCACCGTCGCGCAAGTCGCCGGCCAGGTCGCTTCGGGACCATAACCTAGGCTTATTGCCGGCCATCACGACATACGATTATCCATACACCGCGTTTTCACATAACCGTCATGCGTGGCGTCGCAGCCGCGTTCCCCGCGGTTTAGCGCCTGAGCAACCCGCGGTTAACCGCCTGAGCAAAAGGAGCCGGCATGTTCGACTGGTACCGCGGCCTGGACCGCGATGGGCGCCGCACCTTCTGGGCCTGCTTCAGCGGCTATGCGCTGGATGCGATGGACGTGCAGATCTACTCCTTCGTGGTGCCGGTGCTGATCGGCCTCTGGGGCATGACCAACACCCAGGCGGGGCTGCTCGCCACCGTCACGCTGGTCCTGTCCGCCGCCGGCGGCTGGGTCGCCGGCCTGCTCGCCGACCGCATCGGCCGCGTCCGCACATTGCAGATCACCGTCGCCTGGTTCGCCGTCTTCACCTTCCTGTCCGGCTTCACCAACAGCTTCGGCCAGCTTCTTGTCACCCGCGGCCTTCAGGGCCTGGGCTTCGGTGGCGAATGGGCCGCCGGGTCGGTGCTGATGGGTGAGGTCATCGCCGCCCGCCATCGCGGCAAGGCCGTCGGCGTCGTGCAAAGCTCCTGGGCCGTCGGCTGGGGCATTGCCGCCCTGGCCGCCACCGCGTCGTCATTGCTGCTGCCAAAGGACTATGCCTGGCGCGTGCTGTTCTTCATGGGCCTGCTGCCCGCGTTCAGCATCTTCCTGATTCGCCGGCTGGTTCCCGAACCGGCGATCTACGAAAAGGCCGAGGCCCGCCCGCCCCTGCTGGCAATCTTCTCGCCGCGTTTCCTCAGCATCACCGCCCGCGGCTGCCTGCTCGCTTTGGGCGCGCAGGGCGGCTACTACGCGATCACCACCTGGCTGCCGACCTTCCTGCGCACCGAGAGGCATCTGTCGGTCCTGAGCACCGGCAGCTACCTGGGTGTCATCATCGCCGGGTCGTTCTGCGGCTATATCGTCAGCGCCTATCTGAACGACGGTCTGGGCCGCCGCAAAACCTTCCTGACGTTTGCCATCGGATCGATGCTGGTGGTCATCGGCTACACCCAGGTGCCGATCTCGGACGGGCTGATGCTTGTGCTGGGCTTCCCGCTGGGCTTCTTTGCCTCCGGTATTTTCAGCGGGATGGGCGCCTTGTTCTCCGAACTGTTTCCGACCGAACTGCGCGGCTCCGGCCAGGGTTTCTGCTATAATTTTGGCCGTGGGTTCGCCGCCCTGTTCCCCACGCTGGTCGGCGCGGCCTCCGTCAAGCTCGGTCTGGGTGCCGCCGTCGGCGTGTTTGCCGGTGGCGCCTACGCGCTGGTGATCATCGCCGCCCTGACGCTGCCGGAAACCCGAGGCCAGGAACTGCGAAGCCTGGCCCAGGAGGCCGCCCTATGAGCACCTGGCAGTTCTGGATCGACCGCGGCGGCACATTTACAGACATCGTCGCCCGCCACCCCGACGGGCAACTTTCCACCCACAAGCTGCTGTCCGAAAATCCCGAACGCTATAAGGACGCCGCTATTGCCGGGATCAAATCGGTCCTCGGCATCGCCCCCGCCCAACCCATTCCCGCCGGCCTGATCGAGGCCGTCAAAATGGGCACCACCGTCGCCACCAACGCTTTACTGGAGCGCAAGGGCGACCGTACGCTTCTGCTCGTCAACAAAGGCTTCGCCGACGCCTTGCGCATCGGCAATCAGGCCCGCCCCCGCCTGTTCGACCTCGCCATCACCCTGCCTTCGATGCTTTACGAACAGCGTTGAGGAAATCGGCGGCCGCGTCGGCGTCGACGGCGACGAAATCGAACCCCTGGATGCCGACCACGCCCGCGTCGTCCTTGCCGGCGCCCGCAAGGCCGGCATCAACGCCTGCGCCATTGTGCTGATGCACGCATGGAAATACCCGGACCACGAACAGCGCCTCGCGGAGCTTGCCCGTCAGGCCGGGTTCACCCAGGTCTCCGCCAGCCACGCCGTCAGCCCGTTGCTGCGTCTGGTCCCCCGAGGCGACACCACCGTCGTCGATGCCTACCTGTCCCCGATCCTGCGCCGCTATGTGGATCAGGTGGCCGGGGAACTGCCCGCCACCAGGGTCTATTTCATGCAGTCCAACGGCGGGCTGACGGCGGCGGAAAAATTCCAGGGCAAGGACGCGATCCTGTCCGGCCCGGCCGGCGGCATCGTCGGCGCCGCCCGCACCGCCGGCATGGCCGGTTTCGACCAGATCATCGGCTTCGACATGGGGGGCACCTCCACCGACGTCGCGCTGTATGCCGGCGCGTTCGAGCGGGCGTTCGAAACGGCCGTCGCGGGAGTGCGGATGCGCGCCCCGATGATGGCGATCAACACCGTCGCGGCCGGCGGCGGCTCGATCCTGCACTTCGACGGCGCGCGCATGCGCGTCGGGCCGGACTCCGCCGGCGCCAATCCCGGCCCTGCCTGCTACCGCCGAGGCGGCCCGCTGACCGTCACCGACGCCAACGTCTGCGTCGGCAAGATCCAGCCGCGCCACTTCCCGCCGATCTTCGGCCCGAACGCCGACCAACCTTTGGACCCCGACGCCGTCACCGCCGGGTTCGCCGATCTGGCGGACCAGATCGGCGGCGGCCGCACGCCCCACCAGGTCGCCGAAGGTTTCCTGCAGATCGCCGTTGCCAATATGGCCAACGCCATCAAGCAGGTGTCGGTGCAGAAGGGTCACGACGTCAGCCGCTTCGCCCTGCAATGCTTCGGCGGCGCCGGCGGCCAGCACGCCTGCCTCGTGGCCGACGCGCTGGGCATGGAGACCGTCTTCATCCATCCCTATGCCGGCGTGCTCTCCGCCTATGGCATGGGCCTCGCCGACCAGACCGCCATGAAGGAACAGGCCGTCGAGATCCCGCTTGGCGGCGATACGTTGCCGCAGCTGCGCGACCTCGCCGATCGCCTCGCCGCCGACGCCGTTGCCGCGCTGGCAGGGCAGGGGGCCGATACCACCGCCGTCACCACCAGCACGTCGCTGCATCTGCGCTACGCCGGCACCGAGGCCGCGCTGATCGTCCCCCTGACCGACCTGGAAACCATCACCGCCGACTTCACCACCGCACACCGCCGCCGCTTCGGGTTCGCCACGCCCGACCGTCCCATTGTCGCCGAAACCGTCGCCGCCGAGGCGACTGTCCCCGGCGAAATCGCCCGCGAAGCAACCCTGGCGCCACGCCAGACCGGCATGCCCGAAGTCATCGACACCGTCCCGATCTTCACCGGTGGCCGGGAATGGTCCGCCCCGGTCCTGGAACGCACATCGCTGCTTGCTGGCGATCGTATCAAGGGTCCCGCTTTGATCCGCGAAGCCAACGCCACCACCGTTATCGAGCCCGGCTGGACCGCCGAGGTCACCGCGCTCGACCATATGATCCTGCGCCGCACCGAGACCCTGCCGACCCGCGTCGCCGCCGACACCGGCCGGCCCGACCCTGTGCTGCTGGAGCTGTTCAACAACCTGTTCATGAACGTGGCGGAACAAACCGGCGCGGTGCTGCAGAACACCTCCATGAGCGTTAACATCAAGGAGCGTCTGGACTTCTCCTGCGCCATCTTCGATGCCGACGGGAATCTGGTCGCCAACGCCCCCCACGTGCCGGTCCATCTTGGCGCCATGGGTGAGAGCGTGCGCACCGTCCTGAACAACCGCGCCACCACCCTGAAACCCGGCGACGTCGTTGCGCTGAACAATCCTTTCAACGGCGGCACCCATTTGCCGGACGTAACGGTCATCACGCCGGTGTTCGACGACACCGGCAAGGATATTTTGTTCTTCGTCGGTAGCCGAGGCCATCACGCCGACATCGGCGGCATCACCCCCGGTTCCACGCCCCCGATTTCCCGCACGCTGGAAGAAGAAGGCGTCGTCATCGACGACTTTCTGCTCGTTGACGGCGGACATTTCCGCGAACCCGAATTCCGGGCGCTGCTGGCCGGCGCGAAATACCCGGCGCGTAGTCCCGACGTGAACGTTGCCGACATCAAGGCCCAGGTTGCCGCCAACGAAAAGGGCGTACAGGAACTGCAACGCGTTGTCAGCCAGTTCGGCTGGCCCACCGTCAGCGCCTACATGCGCCACGTCATGGACAACGCCGAGGAATCCGTCCGCCGCGTGATAGATCGCCTCGGGTCAGGTCGTTTCGACTACCAGATGGACAACGGCCGCCGCCTGGTCGTTTCGGTCAGTGTTGACAAGGCGTCCCGCAGCGCCGTCGTCGACTTCACCGGCACCGGCCCGCAAAATGAAGGCAACTTCAACTCGCCGCCCGCGGTAACCCGAGCGGCCGTCCTGTATGTCTTCCGCTGCCTGGTCGGCGATGATATTCCGTTGAACGACGGCTGCCTGAAGCCGCTGACCCTGGTCATCCCACCCGGGACGTTCCTCTCACCTCACCCCGGGGCGGCCGTCGTTGCCGGCAACACCGAGGTCTCCCAGGCCACCTGCAACGCCATCTTCGGCGCGCTTGGTGTCATCGCCTGCTCCCAGGCCACGATGAACAACTTCCTGTTCGGCGACGCGACGCGCCAGTATTACGAGACGATCTGCGGCGGCACCGGCGCGGGTCCGGGCTTCAACGGCACCTCCGCGATCCAGACCCACATGACCAACACCCGCATGACCGACCCCGAGGTCCTGGAACTGCGCTACCCCGTCCGGCTGGAATTGTTTGGCATTCGCCGAGGCTCCGGCGGTACAGGGAAGTGGCGCGGTGGCGACGGCGCAATCCGCCGCATCCGCTTCCTGGAACCGATGACCGCGGTGATCGTCTCCTCCCGCCGCAACGTCGCCCCCTTCGGCCTGAATGGAGGCGCGGACGGCGACCCCGGCCTGCAATGGGTCGAACGCGCCGGCGGCACCCGCGACACACTGACCGGCACCGACAGCGCGGAACTACGTCCCGGCGATGTATTCGTCATCCAGACGCCGGGTGGCGGTGGCTACGGTTGAAAGCCGGACAGGGCCGCCCGGCCCGTCACCCACCGGCCTTCCGCAGTGGCGGCACCGCCGGAGACGCCGTCAGCCCCGGCAAATCCGCCGGGTTCAATCGGAACACCGCCGGATATTGATCCGGGTCGGTATTCTGCGGCGGCTCCGTCGATCGCCACGCATAGTGGCACGTCCCGCACCCGAACACGGTCCACACGCCGGCAACTGGCGACATGCTGTGTACCTCCGTCGTGCTCGAACGACAACGGGGACAAACCGGCAAACCGCCCGCGCTCATTGCTGCAACCCCTTCATCATAGCCCCAAGTTTCTCCCGCCATTCGTCCGTCTTCAGCGGATGCTGCAACTCCTCGCCATAATCACCCCGAATATCCGGCGCGATCGGCGTCGTCGCATCAATAATCATCTTATGCACCATCCCGCTCGGCTGCCCCGCCGGATCCAGCAGGTTGTCCGGCAGGTTCGGCACCACGATCAGATCAGCGGCCGGGTTGACCTTGACCGACACCGCCCACATCACCTCATTCAAATCGAACGGATCAACATCCGCATCAACAACGATCACTACCTTGGCGTAGCCCAAGCCATGCGTCGTCGTCAGCACCCGTAAGCCGATCGCCTTCGCGAAACCGCCATACCGCGTCCGTGTCGACACAATAACGACCAATCCATGCGTATACAGCGCGTTGACCGCGATCACCTCCGGAAACTCGACATTCAACTGCACGAAAATCGGCACGCACGTCGTCATCGCCTGCAAATAGTCCAGCTCCGTCCACGGACGGCCGACATAGACCGAGTCGTAGATCGGGTCTTTTCGGTGCGAGATACGGTCGATCTCAATCACCGGGTAGTTGTGGCACCCCGAGTAATAGCCGGGAAACTCGCCGAATGGCCCTTCCGGCTCCCGCTGCCGGGCCAGCAATCGCCCCTCCAGCACATATTCCGCGCCCCAGGGCACATCCAGGCCGTGCTGGGTCTTCACAACGCGATATGGCTTCCCTGCATCACCGCCGCCATCTTGTATTCAAGCTGGTATACACATCGGCGTCGCCGCCATCAGCGTAATGACCGGTTCCGTTCCCAGCGCGATCGCCACGTGCAGATCATCGCCCCGAGCCTCCGCATGGTTGATGTGCCGGGCAATGTCGTGCTGAGGAACGGCCTGAATTCCGATCCTGTTGCGCCCCTTCACCTGCAACCGGTAAACTCCGACGTTCTCCTTGTCGTCGTTGTCCCAGTCATCCGGATCGCGGCTGACGATACAGCCCTTGTCCAAAAAGAACCCCGCATCGCCGCTGTTCAGCCGGAACAGGGGAATCACATCGTAAAGATTCACCTCTTTATCGATCACGACCTCCTGCCAGGGTGCCGTGTCAACGCGTTCCAGCGTGCCAGGGTAAAGCTGATAGCGCCGGACAAACTCGAAGAACTGATCTTTCAGCTTGGTATCCTTGGCCATCCCAAGCGCCAGAGCGTGATTGGGCCAGGAACCATGCACATTCATCACCACCTTGGCGTTGGTGTAGCCCGCAATCGCCTCGAACTGCAGCGCCGGCGTCGCCTCTCCCATTTTGGCAATCGCGCAGGCCGCCGCCGCCAAATCCGGTTCCAGACTGACCTGCTCAGTAATCCTCAGTAGCTGGTGTTCCTGGTCGAGGACAGACAAAAACTCCCGAAGGTCTTGGTAAGCGCGCATGCAACACCCTTTGTCTTGCGCCGACGGCGCGCGTCAGACGGCCGCCCGCATGGCATCGATCTGCCGTTGCCACCGCGGCAGCACCGATTGTGGTTCATGCAGCGCGAACGTCACCCCATGGGTCACAGCGGCATAAGGCGCGACATGCCTGCGCGCCGTCTCGACCGCGGCCTCAAAGAATGTCAGCGGCACATCGGGCGGCGCGTATCCAAGCTTGCGTGCGCGCAGCCGGACTTCACACATGCCGCCGTCCAAAGCCAGCGTAACCGTCAGACGTTCATCGCGCGCCAGGTTGGCGCAGGTCCCGGACGTCGGAAACAACACGAAGCGGATACGGCCGGACGGAAGAGCGAGCATGTCGCCCGCGCTCAGCAAAGACGCGTGAGGCCACCCGGCCGCATCGATACTGGACAGCCGGAGCGCCTGCGTCTTGGCCAGCAGATCAGTCCCATCCAGATACCGCGCGACCTGCGCTGGCAAGGCGCCGGCCGCAGCATGTTGCGGCGCCGTGTAGGCGTGTTCGGCCTCCTTCATCCATCATCCCCTTTTGTCACGATGCGCGGCCGTCCGGCCACCGCGGCGACCCTCGGCTCCGGGCTCATGCCCGTCCACCGCCGAAGCTGCGGCATATCCAGTCCGAACAGATCCAGCACCCGCCCGACCGTGTGATCGATCAGGTCATCGATCGAGCGCGGCGCGTTATAGAATGCCGGCACCGGCGGCGCGATGATCGCCCCCATCCGGCTCAACGCCAGCATATTCTCCAGGTGAATGTCATTAAGCGGCGTCTCCCGCGCCAACAACACAAGCCGCCGCCGCTCCTTAAGGGTCACGTCCGCCGCACGGGGGATCAAACCGTCAGCAACCCCGGATCGAATGGCCGCGAGCGTCTTCATGCTGCACGGCGCGATAATCATGCCATCATGACGGAATGATCCGCTGGCAATCGCCGCACCCTGGTTATCGCGCGCATGCTGAACGGTCGCAATGGCGCCAACCTCGCGCGCGGTCAGTCCGGTCTCCTTCAGCAGGGTTACCTCGGCCCATTGGCTGAGGATCAGGTGAGTCTCAACGCCCAGGTCCGCAAGCGCGAAGAGCGTTCGCACCCCATAGACGGCACCGGTCGCACCCGTGATCGCAACGATGATCCGCATCCACAGGCACTCCCACCGTGCAACCAACCACCATTTGCGACGGGTGAAACGGTATGAACGCCACCCGGCATTGTCAATCGAGGGCATCCCTGCGCCCAAAATCGCATCAGTCGCCAAATCCACCTCACAGGTGTAGGAAGGCGCCCCCAACCGCCAACCTGGAGGCACAGTGGTCACCGAGACGCCGACGACAGAACCGGGCCGAGACTTCATCCGCGACATCGTCCAGTCCGACCTCGACGCCGGCCGGACCCAATCCGTCGTCACCCGCTTCCCCCCCGAACCCAACGGCTTCCTCCACCTCGGCCACGCCAAGTCGATCTGCCTGAACTTCGGCGTCGCGCAGGAGTTCGGCGGCCGCTGTCACCTGCGATTCGACGACACCAACCCGGTCAAGGAAGAACAGCTCTTCATCGACTCCATCCAGCGCGACGTCCACTGGCTCGGTTTCGACTGGGGCAAGCACCTCTATTACGCTTCGGACTACTTCGAGCAGCTTTACGAATGGGCCGAACACCTTGTCCGCACAGGCAAGGCATACGTCGACGACACGCCGCCCGAGGCGATGCGCGCCCAGCGCGGCACCCTGACCGAACCCGGCCAGAACAGCCCCTTCCGCTACCGGTCCGTGGACGAGAATCTGGACCTGTTCCGCCGTATGCGTGCCGGGGAGTTCCCGAACGGTGCCCGCGTCCTGCGCGCCAGGATCGACATGGCCAGCGGAAACATGAACCTGCGCGACCCGGTGCTCTACCGGATCCTGCACGCCCACCATCCACGCACCGGTGACGCCTGGTGCATCTACCCCACCTATGATTTCGCCCACGGCCAGTCCGATGCGATCGAAAGCGTCACCCACTCGATCTGCACCCTGGAGTTCGAGGATCACCGCCCGCTGTATGACTGGCTGATCGAGAATCTGCCGGTCCCCTCGCGTCCGCACCAATACGAATTCGCCCGCCTGAACGTCACCTACACGGTTCTGTCCAAACGCCACCTGACACGGCTGGTCACCGAGAAGCACGTCTCCGGCTGGGACGACCCGCGCATGCCCACTCTGGCGGGGATCCGCCGTCGCGGGGTCCCCGCTGCCGCCCTGCGGGAATTCGTCCGCCGCGTCGGCGTGGCCAGAGCCTACAGCCAGGTGGATGTCGCGATGCTGGATTCTGCGATCCGCGACACGCTGAACCCCATCGCCGAACGCCGCATGGCCGTCCTGCGCCCGCTGAAACTGATCATCGAGAACTACCCGGAAGGCCAGACCGAGACCCTGGAGGCTCAGAATCACCCCGACAACCCCGACGCCGGCACCCGCGCCGTCACCTTCGGCCGGGAACTCTATGTCGAGCAGGACGACTTCATGGAGAACCCGCCCAAGAAGTTCTACCGCCTGTCGCCTGGCAAGGAGGTGCGCCTGCGCTATGGCTACTTCGTCACCTGCCGGCAGGTGGAAAAGGACGCGGGCGGTCGTGTCGTCGGCTTGCGATGCACCTACGATCCCGCCTCCCGTGGCGGCAACTCGCCGGACGGGCGCAAGGTCCAGGCAACACTGCACTGGGTCGCCGCGGCCGATGCCGTGCCCGCCGAGGTCCGCCTATACACGCATCTGTTCAACCGCCCCGATCCAGGGGCCGACGGCGACGCTCTCGCGGACCTCAATCCTGATTCGCTCGAGGTCCTGACGGATTGCGTCGTGGAGCGCGCGCTGGAAAACGCTGCAATCGGCCAGCCGGTGCAGTTCGAGCGCACGGGTTACTTCGCCGCCGACCCCGACTCCCGCCCCGGCCGGCTGGTATTCAACCGGACCGTCGGACTGCGCGACACCTGGGCCAAGGTCCAGGCCGGCGGAAAGGGCTGAGAGCCAGCACGTCCGGCAGCCCGCGCCGATCGGGACACGCCAGTTTCTGCCTCCTGTTAACGCCAAATTCATCGTCTCGTTATTTTATCTGAGCCCGACGCACCAGGGGCCGCCATCGCTTCCTCCCCTCGCGCCGCCAATTCCGGCGGTCCGGCGCGCGCGAGGTTTTTATGACGACGGTCCCGGATTACCGGAGCACGCGAGCCGAGCCTGAGCGGAAGAGTGTCCTGCTCATATTGTGGCTCATTTTTTTTCTCGTGGCGTTGCTGATCCGCGCCGGCAGCGCCCTTGCGGTGCCATCATTTGCCGAACAGACCGGGCAGCCCTGCGCGGCCTGCCACGTCGGCGCTTTTGGCCCGCAACTGAAGCAATTCGGCCGCGACTTCAAGCTGAACGGCTATACCGCGACAGACGGACACAACCACTTCCCGCCGATCGCCGTGTCGACGTACGGTTCTTTCACCCACACCAACAATGCGCAGCCGGTACCCCCGGCCACCAGTTTCGGCACGAACAACAACTTCGCGTTGGATCAGACGTCGATTTACTATGCCGGCAAGATCTACGGCGGCCTGGGCGCCTTCATCCAGGTCACCTACGACGGCACGGCGTATGTGCTGCACGCCGATAATACAGATATTCGTTACGCCCACGACAGCGACCTGTTCGGCGAGGACTGGGTCTATGGCTTGACCGCAAACAATAACCCAACCGTAAGCGACCTGTGGAATTCCACGCCGGTCTGGGGATTTCCTTACAACAGTTCCAAGCTTGCGCCGACACCGATGGCCGCGACCCTGATCGACGGCGGATTGGGCCAGCGCGTGGTCGGCGGCGGCGCCTACTCGATGTGGAACGACTTGATCTACTTCGAAACGGATATGTATGGCGGCCTTGGCTATAACCTTCTGAACGCCACCGGCATCGTGCCTGTCGCGGGGACGGACACCACCGCGGGCGTGATCCCTTACTGGCGCCTGGCGCTGCAGAAGGATTTCGGCCGCGGCTACGCCGAGGTCGGCACATATGGCCTGCATGCCAATGTCATGCCCGGCGGCATCGACATCCCCGGCTACGCCAACGTCCTCACCGACAATGCCCTGGATGCCAATTACCAGTTCATTTTCAACCCCAAGAGCGTGACGAGCGATATGATCTCGGCACATGCGACGCTGATCCATGAAAATGGAAATCTGGCGGCAAGCCAGCTGCTCAATGGCGCCAATGGCTCCAATGACCTGAACACGTTCCGTGCTGACATATCCTACAGCTTTGGTGCGACCATCACCCCGACGATCCAGTATTTCCAGACAAACGGCAGCAGTGACGTCAACTACTGGGGAACGCCCAACGGCAGTCCGAACAGCAACGGAATCATCACCGAAATCGCCTATGTTCCCTGGGGCAAGCCCGACTCGTTCATCTCCTGGGGAAATGTTCGCTTTGCCGTCCAGTACATCACCTACTTCCACTTCAACGGAACGACCGCCGCTGCCTCCGCCAACAACACGCTCTTCATGAGCGTCTGGCTTGCGGCGCATTTCTGACATCCAACGATCGCCCAACAGGAGAGTCCGCCGTGAAATTTCGAGCTGTCTCAACAACCGCCTTTTTGTTCTTCGCTCTTGGGATTTCGGTCAGGGCATCCACCACGGTCATTGACCAGTCCGGCCAGCTATTCAGCGAGAAGTCGATCACCGTGGCGACTGGTGACTCGCTGACGTTCGCCAACCATGACGACGTCACTCATAACATCAGCGTCATAAATGATGATGATGATGCAACCGACCTGGGCCTGCAGAAGCCTGGCGAAAGCCTGACCTTCAAGTTCGATAAAGCCGGAAAATTCAAGGTCCGGTGCAGCATCCACCCCAGCATGAAGATGATCGTGACGGTGAAATAGAGCAGCCGCGACGGAGGCCCGATAATGTCTGTGCAGCAGAAAATCCTCGCGGCGTGCCTGGGATTTGTCGCGATCATTGCGCTGCTGGGGGGGCTGGCGCAGCAACAGGCTGCACAGATGGGCAAGCTTGCTGTCGACATTTACGACCACGCCTTCAACGGCATGGCCTATGTGGATCAGACGCAGGAAGAATTCCTGCGTTTCGCCGCGAATCATCAGTCGCCCGGGACAACCCTCGGCGATCCCGCCGCCAGGGCTGGCATCAAAAAAGTGCTGGACCGTCTGGACGTCGCGCTGGAGCGGGCGGCGTCAGACCGCACGCATGCGGCTGGTGAGCAGGTGGAATTGTTGCTCCAGGCATTGCCAAACGCCCCGGCGAACGAACTGCCCGGTCAAATGAAGCAAGTCGATCGCGCGATCACCAAACTGGTCAGGAAATTCGCCGCCGACGGGCTGGAAGCACGCGACGACGCCGACGCACTGGCAGCCAAAAGCTTCCGCCTCGTGCTGATGGAGATTGGCGTATCGGTCTGTCTCGCGCTTGCAATCGGCTGGGTGGTGGGGCGCAGCCTGTCGCGCCCGCTGAAGCAGATCGTCGCCATCATCGATCGGCTGGCCGCGGGCGATCTGGCCGCGCAGGCCGAGTTGCGGCTGATCCGAAGAAGGGACGAAATCGGCGCGGTTGCCCGGGCCGCGGCGGTCTTCCAGACCGCCATGCAGCAGAACGTCAGCGCGCAGAAGGAACACGAGAACCTGCGCCAACAGGGCGAAACCGAAAAGCTGCAAGCACTGCGCAGTGCCGCCGACAACATCGAGCGGGAGACGACTGAAGTTGCCTCACGATCCGAACAGAGCGGCACCAATCTCGTAAACCACGCCAAAGAACTGGCGGAATCCGCGGCTCGGGTCCTGGCAAGCGTCACGTCCGCGACAGAGGCTAGCGAGGCCGCCTTGCATCGCAGCGAAATCATGGCCGCCGCCGGGGAAGAGCTCGCGGCGTCGTCCCGGGAGATTTCCAGTCAGATCGGCAACACCGCGACTGAAATTGCTAGCGTGGCGCGGTCGGGTGAGCGGGCGAGGGAACTGATCGGCCGGCTGGCCGGCGCGGTCGGACAGATCGGCTCGATAGCGAAACTCATCGGTGAGATCGCCGGCCGCACCAATCTTCTGGCGCTCAACGCAACCATAGAAGCCGCCCGCGCGGGCGAGGCGGGCCGTGGGTTTGCGGTCGTTGCGAACGAAGTCAAGTCGCTTGCGACCCAGACCGCGCAATCAACCGCGGAAATCGCTCGCAACGCAACCGAGATCAGGCATGCAACCCAGGCCGCGGTCGATGTTGTGAACGATATGGTTGAGCGCGTGGTGTCGATCGAAAGGATCACGCAAGCGGTTGCCTCCGCCGCCGAACAGCAGACCGCCGCAACCGGTGAGATTGCGCAGAATGTCGCGGCTACCGCTGACGCCATGCGCGTTGTATCGACTTACATCGGCTCCGTATCGGACGAGGCGCGCAGGACCGGTACTGCTGTGGACGAGATGCACGGCCTTGCGGACACGATTGGTCAGCAGATCAGCGAGCTGCGGAGCGTGATGGTGCGGATCGTCCGAACTTCGTCCGATGCGGTCGACCGGCGCCAGAGCGCGCGGGTCATTATGAATCGCCCCGCGGTCATCATCCATTCCGGACAACAGATCAGCGCCACATGCATCGATCTCAGTGAGGGCGGCACTCGGATTGTTGCTGCTGAACCGTTGCATGAAGGCTCGCAGGTGGTTCTGCGGCTTGCCGGATTGCCCGATTTGCCCGGAACAGTCGTCGACAACGGGCCCGAGGTCAGCTTGCGTTTCCCCTGGACGCCGGAGGATGCGCCGGTCGCACTGCGTGACATGCTACGCCCGCGGGCCGCGGCATGACCCTGCCTGCCGCACGAACGGTGGCCGCGGTGCTGCTATGGCTCGTCGCTGCGCACTGCGCCCCGTCGACAGCCGGACCGTCCGTAGAACTGCACAGCACGAACGGCTTCCTGTCCGTGACATTGGTGGCCGAGGAAGGAAAGGTTCGCATCGGTGGCCTGACAGTCGGCGGCGCGACCTACAACGGGCTATACCAGGGACCTGTTCTCCGCGTCCGGCCCGGCGACCTGCTGACGATACGGTTGGTCAACCACCTGTCGCAGCCAACCAACTTGCACTTCCACGGCATGCGGTCATCGCCGCTTGGCAACGGCGACAATGTCCACCTGCTGGTGGCCCCAGGCGCAAGCTTCACGTACCAGATCCGTATCCCAGCCAGCCAGCCGCCCGGCCTCTACTGGTACCACGCCCACCCTCACGGCGTGTCCGAAGCGCAGGTGATGCATGGCCTCTCCGGCGCGCTGATCGTGGAGGGCCTGGAACAGCCAGGCGCGGCAGAACGCCTGTTCGTGCTGAAGGACATGAGGTTTGATGACGATACCGGCAACGACCGGATCGACAACGATCTGCACGGAGTCATCCAGTCCGTGAACGGCAGTCTGGACGCCGAGGAAACCATGCGGCCGGGTGAAACGCAGTTCTGGCGCTTCACCAATCAAAGCGCCAACCGCGCCGTCCATATCGCGCTGGAAGGGCATCGCTTCAGGCTGATTGCCGAGGATGGCGAACCGGTCGTGGGCGAACGATACGAGACAGTGCTCGATATGCCGCCCGCCAAACGTTTCGAGGTTCTGGTGGAAGCAGGTGACCCCGGCCAATACGCGCTGCTCGCGAACGGCGTGATGACCGGAACCGGCCCCGCAAGAACGCTCGATCGGGTCATAGGTCATCTGCGGGTTGCCGGTCAGGACATGGCGGCAGCCGCCCCCGCCGCTCAGCCGGCGCCCCCACCCGATCTTCGTGCCGATCGGATAGACGCGGAACGAACGGTGGTTTTCTCCCAGTCGAGCACGCTGCATCCGGAACAACAGAAGTTCTACCTCAATGGCCGGGGATTTGATGCCTCCCGTATCGATTTCAGGGTTCCGCTGGGGAATGTGGAGCAGTGGACAATTCGTAACGACTTAGACGACATGCATGCTTTTCACATTCACCAGATCGCCTTCCAGGTCACCGCGATCAACGGCAAGCCGGTGCCCTATACCGGCCGGGTCGATACGGTCTTCGTGCCGGAACGCGGTCAGGTCACGCTCCGGATGGCGTTTACCGACCGGTTGATTCTAGGCACTTTCATGTTCCACTGCCACGTGCTGAAGCATGAAGACCGGGGCATGATGGGCCAGATCGAGGTCTACGACCCGACTCAGTCCGCCGTGACCGCGCGCCTGAACCGGCTCTATTTGCACGTCTGGTGGTGGTTCCACGGCGTTCCGTGGTCCCTGTGCGGCGTGGGCTACGCCTGAAGCGTCAATCGGGATAGATCATTTTCCGGGTCACGCCGCCGTCGGCCACGAACTCCGCCCCCGTAATGAACCGGCTGTCCGGCCCGACCAGAAACGCGACGAGCGCGGCAATATCCTCCACTCGCCCCACCCGGCCGGCCGGGTGGAATTCATGCTCCTCCGCGGTCGGCTCCGGCCCTTTCGTCAGGATCCAACCCGGGCTGACGCAGTTGACCCGGACATCCGGACCCAGGCTGATCGCCAGCGCGTGCGTCAGCGCAACCAGTCCGCCCTTGGACGCCGAGTAGGACTCCGTATTCGCCTCCGACATCCGCGCGCGGGTCGAGGCGATCGTCACCACCGCCCCGTGCGCCGCCCGCAACATGCCCTCGAACCCACGCACCAGGAGAAACGTGCTGGTCAGATTGGTCGTCAGCACCGACGACCATTCCGCGAGCGACAACGCACCGATCGGCTTTCGGATCATGAACCCGGCGTTGCAGACCAGCGCATCCAGCCGCTGTTCCGTTGCCGCCACGCCTCGCACCAGCGCAGCGACCGATGCCTCATCGCCGACGTCACAAACCACATACCGGCCGCCCGCCGGCGCGGCGCCGTAGGGGTCACGATCCGCCACGACCACCCGCCAGCCGTCCCGAACCAGCCGAACCGCAGCGCCGGCGCCAATGCCCCTGGCGCCGCCCGTCACCAGGGCAACGCCACTCATGGCTCAAAGCCTCGCGGCGTCCAGCGCATGCCCCAGGTCACCCAGGATGTCGTCGATATGCTCCATCCCGATCGACAACCGCACGTACCCAGGCGTCACCCCGGTCGCCGCCTGTTCGGCCTCAGTCAACTGCGAGTGCGTCGTGCTCGCCGGATGGATCGCCAGGCTGCGCGCGTCGCCGATATTCGCGACGTGATAAAACAGCTTCAGCGCGTCGATGAACCGCCGCCCGGCGTCCGCGCCGCCGGCCAGTTCGAAGCCCATCAGCCCGCCATGCCCGTGCGGCAGATATTTTGCCGTCCGCTCCGCCCCGAACCCCTTGTGATGAGCCGGATGAATGACCCGGGAAACTTCTTTCCGCTCCGCCAGGTAATTCGCCACCGCCAGTGCGTTCCGGCTGTGCTCGCGCATCCGCAGCGGCAACGTCTCGATCCCCTGGATGAACAGGAACGCGTTCATCGGCGCCATCGCCGCGCCAAGATCACGCAGCAGCGTCACCCGCATCTTCAGGATATAGGCGATCGGCCCCAGCGCCTTCACCGCCTGCGACCAGACCGCGCCATGGTAGGACGGATCAGGTGTGTTCATCGCCGGCTGACGGGTCGGATTAGCCTCCCAGTCGAAATTCCCGCCATCGATGACGACCCCGCCGATCGAGGTCCCATGCCCGCCGATGTATTTCGTGGTCGAATACATCACCACCGCCGCGCCATGGTCGAACGGCCGCACCAGCAGCGGCGCCGCGGTGTTGTCCATGATCAGCGGAATGCCGAACGACCGTCCGATCGCCGCGACTTCCGCGATAGGGAAGGGGATCAGCTTCGGGTTCGGCAGTGTCTCCGCGTAATACGCCCGCGTCCGGTCATCGGTCGCCCGAGCGAATGCCTCCGGATCGGTGGGATCGACGAAGCGGGCCTCGATGCCCTGATCCTTCAACGTGTTGGCGAACAGGTTCCACGTCCCGCCATACAGGTCGGTGGAACTGACGATATTGTCGCCGGCCTTTGCCAGGTTCTGCACACTGAACGCCGAGGCCGCCTGCCCGGACGCCACCGCCAGCGCCGCAACGCCCCCCTCGATCGCCGCCAACCGCTGTTCCAGCACATCGTTGGTCGGATTCATGATCCGCGTGTAGATGTTGCCCAATTCCTTCAGCGCGAACAGGTTGGCCGCGTTTTCGGCGCTGTCGAACTGATAGGACGTGGTCTGGTAGATCGGCACCGCGACGGAATGGGTCGCGCTGTCCCGCCGCCAGCCGGCATGCAGGGCAAGTGTCTCGGGATGTTTGCTGTTCATGGTGTTTGCCTTCCTGGACGAGATAGGCGCGCACTATAGGCTGCGCCCAAGCGTGGTAAATGCCGGAACGCACGACGAAAACGACGACCACGCCAACCCGTCCGCGGAGTGCAAAGCCCTTCGGCCACGCCGCCGCGGAGAAAAACCCTCCTGATCAGGCGGCTTGTTTCTCCCGAAGCACGGACCGTCCCCGCCGCAGCGCGCTGGCAATCGTCTCGGCCGGCATCGCGCCGGAGAACAATCCATAGCCGTCCAGGAAAAACGACGGCACGCCGCTGACCCCGGCCTCCCGCGCCGCCTGGTCGCCCGCACGCATTTCCTTGTCCGCGAGGTCACCTTCCAGGAACCGCATCACGTCACCGTGATCCAGTCCGGCCTCGGCCGCGCAATCAGCCAGCACCGCATGATCGCCGATATCGCGGCCGGCGGTGAAATAGGCCTTGAACACCGCCTCCATCACAGGGTCCTGCACGCCCTTCTGCCCGGCGTACCAGATCAGCCGGTGAGCATCGATCGTGTTGGGCGTCCGGGTCATCAGGTCGGTGCGGAACGCCAGCCCGACGGCCGCTGCCGCCTCGGTAATCCGCTGGTCCAATGCGGCTGCTTTTTCCGGACTGCCGAACTTCCAGGCGCGATACGACGCGCGGTCACGGCCTTCTTTCGGCATGTCGGGGTTGAGCTGGAACGGGTTCCAATGGACGCTGAACGTCAGGCCCTCGCCCGCCAGTTGCGCCAGCGCCCGCTCCAGTTGCCGCTTGCCGATATAACACCACGGACAGATCGCATCCGACACGATGTCGATCCGCGTTCCCACCGCCGGCACCGCGGAAAAACCGGTTGCTGGGACCTCGCAGCCATCCGGCCCGCATACTTCGCCTTGCGGCACCACTTCGTCCATTGGCTTTCTCCTTTTCCAAAACATGGATTATCGCCACCGCTTTGTCACGCCGGGGCGGCTTGGTTTTCCAGCGCGGCAGGCCTAAACCCATCCCGACTTCCTAAACCGGCCCAGAAGAAGGAGGCCCACCAATGGCGTTCCCGCCCAAAATGCCCGAATTCGGCGACTTCACCAAAATGTTCGCGGAGCTCAAGTTCCCGGCCATGCCCGACATGGAAGCCTTCGTCACCGCCGCCCGGCGGAACATCGAGACACTGACCGCGGCCAACAAGGTCGCTCTCGAAGGCGCGCAGGCCGTCGCCCGGCGTCACATGGAAATCGTCCAGCAGAACATGGCGGAATTGACCGAGGCGGTCCGCTCGCTCGCGACCTCGGAGGCGCCGCAAGCCAAGGCCGCCAAGCAAGCCGAACTGCTGAAGGTCGCCTATGAACGCTCTGTTGCCAACATCAAGGAACTCAGCGACCTGATCCAGCAATCCAACGCCGAGGCGTTGAAGCTGCTCAACCACCGCTTCACCGAAGCGATGGACGAGGTCAAGGCGCTGGCCGACAAGTCCGCCAAGCATTGAGCTGATTTGCCGCCGTCTCCCGGCTTTGGCACTGTTACGGTGCTGAACCCGGGAGACGGCCAATGCTTGATAATCCGCCACTGCTGACGATCCACCGCGGCTACCGCCGCCCCGACCGGGTGCTGATCGAGCAGTTTCGCGGCGCCCAGACGTCCCACCTGGCCGACGCGATGGACGGCCGCGGCGCCCTTGACTACCGCATCAAGCCGCTCGATCCCGCCAACGCATCCTTCGTCGGCCCCGCGCTGACGGCGTTCGCCTATCCCGCCGACATCGCCGCCATGTTCGGCGCATTGTCCGAGGCTGAACCCGGCGACGTCATCGTCGTCGCCAACGACGCCTACACCCGCACGGCGGTGATCGGCGACATCGCCGCCGGGATGATGAAGAACAAGGGCGTCGCGGCCTTCGTCACTGATGGCCTTGCCCGCGACAAGGCCGGCATCATTGCCGCCGGCCTGCCGGTGTTCTGCCAGGGCATCCAGCCAAACTCTCCCGCGATGAACGGCCCCGGTGTGGTGGGCGCGCCCGTCACGTTAGGCGATGTCCATGTCGAGCCAGGCGACATCATCGTCGGCGACGCGGACGGCGTCGTTATCGTCCCCGCCGCTCGGGCCCGCCTCGTCCTCGACCGCCTCGTTCAGGTCCGCGCTGCCGAGGCACGCACCATCGCCCTGGTCGAGCAAGGTGCGACGATGGCCGCCGCTGCGGCGCGAATCATCGAGAATGCGGTTATCTTTCGAGACCGACAAGGAAACTGAGATTCAATCCTTCACGGGACCGATCAATAAACCAGATTTTCGCGTCAACAAGATATGTCGATTCAGATACGAGAACTCTCTTATTGGTCAGAAACGTGGCCGCTGTCTTGACCTGCAACTTGATGATCACAGGATCCTTAGCACGCGAAAATCGCTTATACTGTTGCTTACTATCTCCGCAATTTTGGTTCGGGTCGCCCTTCGGGTGCGCTCGGCAGCGGACACCGCATAGCCAGAGCCGCAGGCCATAGGAACGGCCGCCATGTCCGCTGGTCGGAATAAGACTGCCAGGGCATCATTCGCTCCTCGTTGTAACACTGAAGATTATGCAATAAGGCTGGCCCTAAGCTGAAGGACCGGGCCGGAAACAACGACCGCGAGAAGCAGGTGCTTTTCAACCGCGCCGCGAGCAGTTCCATCCCTCCGACAACCTATATTTGTCCGACTATCAGCCACCACTTAATCGATCTTGAGGCTGCTTCAGCTTTACATTTGCTCCGACACCAATCAAGATTATGGTCTGTCCGGCGCACATTGAGGAATCCAGACATTGTCAGGAACTGTCGTCCCCAATACGAATCCCGCTGCTATCGAGAGCGGCAACTCGTGGAACGGTCTGGACACCGCGGGCGCGCCCATCATCGTCACGTTCTCCTTCCCGACCTCACTTTCCGCCTATGATGCGACAATTGCCGGCTTCACCCCGCAAACGATTGCCAGCTTCACCGCTTTCACTGCCGCCGAGCAGGCCCAGGCCCTCCAGGCCCTCAACCAATGGGCCGCCGCCTCTGGCATTGTTTTCATCCAGGCACCGCCAGGCCAGGGCGACATCACCTTCGCCAACATCGATTTCAGCACCACCACAACAACGTCACAGAACGGCAACTTCACCAACGCCGGCGGCATCGGCTTCTACCCCTTCGGCAACTGGAGCTATTCCACCGGTAACGCCACCACCGGCTACGGCTTCACCAGCGACCTTAGCCCCGCCGGCGCCGTCTTTATGAACTCGAACTTCATCACCAACGGAACCGTCGACCTCGGCACCCTGCTGCACGAAATCGGCCATGCCATCGGCATGAAGCACCCGGACCAGGTCGTCTATACCGCCGACGGCACCGAGCATAACCAGATACTCGACCCGATCGAAAACAGCGCCACGCTGACTGTTATGTCGGAGACGGGAGACGCCGCCAACGCTGCCAACCCCACCCTTTTTCCGCTCGATCAGTTGGCCGCCGCCAACCTCTACGGCCCCGCCGGCACCGGCGCCGTCGAAACCGGCTCCGCCTCCGGCAGCAATTCGGTGTCAAATTGGGTTTGGGATACCACCACCGGCACACTCACCCAGACAGCGGTATCCGCCAACGAGACCATTCACGGCACTTCGGTCAACGACATCATCTACGGCTACGATTACGGCGGTGCCGTGCCTACCACCGGTACCATCGCCCTGTTTGGCCTGAACGGCACCAACATACTCTATGCCGGCTCCGGCACCACGGCGCTCTATGGGGGGCCAGACACCAACACGCTCGTCGGCGGCGCCGGCAACGACAGTTTCTACGTCTACAGCGATCAGACCACCGTCACCGACGCATACACCACCGGCAACAACACGCTGTATGCCACCGGCGTAAACGCGACGCTGCCGGAAAACGTCGATACGCTTTACCTTTACGGCAGCGGCCTGACCGGCACCGGAAACGACCAGACCGACAGCATCTTCGGCGACGGCCTCTATTCCACTACTTTGGTCGCCGGCACCGGCAACGACTACATCGTCGGCGGCAGCGGCGGCAACACGCTGGTCGCCGGCACCGGGATCGACACGATGTATGGCGGCACTGGCGCCAATCGCTTCGTCTTCGCCCCGGGCGACGCGCCCGTCAACAACCTGAACGGCGTCGACTACATTGGTGATTTCAAGCCTGGCACTGACAAGCTGGATTTTTCAGCTTACGCCGCAGCCGGCCATCCGCTCACCTTCATCGGGACCGCGCCCCTCACCGCCCCCGGTCAGGTCGATTACTTCACGTCGGGCGGTTACACCTATATCGAAGGCGACGTTACCAGTGCGGGTCAGGCCGACTTCGAAATACAACTCAACGGCAGCCTCAATCTGCAGGCCAGCGACCTCATCCTTTCATCCAACCCGTTGTGCTTTCTTCGGGGCACCCAGATCGCGATCCCTGGAGGCCAGGTGGCGGTGGAGCGGCTCGCGATCGGAGATGAGGTGGTGACTCTGCGCGGCGGGATACAGCGTATCATCTGGATCGGAGAGGGTCGTGTGCTGGCCACGCGAGGGCGGCGCAATGCGGCGACGCCGGTCATCGTGCGCAAGGGCGCGCTTGCCGAGAACGTGCCGAATCACGACCTGCGCATCACCAAGGCCCATTCGCTCTACATCGATGATGTGCTGATCCCGGTTGAGTTCCTCGTCAATCACCGCTCCATACTCTGGGATGACCGCGCTCAGGAAGTATCGCTCTACCACATCGAACTGGAAAACCATGACGTGTTGCTGGCGAACGGCGCACCGGCGGAAAGCTACCGCGATGACGGTAACCGCTGGCTGTTCCAGAACGCCAACAGCGGTTGGGGCCTGCCGCCGCAGGAGCCGTGCGCTCCAGTTCTGACCGGCGGCCCAGTCGTCGACACCATCTGGCGGCGGTTGCTCGATCGCTCAGGCCCACGCGCTGGACTGCCGCGGACGGACGATCCCGATCTGCATCTTCTGGTGGACGGCATTCGACTGAATGGCGCGAGGCGAAACGGAAATGTCCATGTCTTCAGGCTGCCCAGTATACCGGCTGACGTACGTATAGTCTCGCGCGCCGCCGTACCCCAGGAGCTGGGCCTGGCGCGTGACCCGCGCAGCCTCGGTATCGCACTTCGCCGTGTTGCCTTGTGGCAGGCCTCTCGGCTCAGGATCATCGAGGCGGAGGACCCCTCACTCACCGAAGGCCTACACGCGTTCGAGACAGACAACGGTGTTCGCTGGACGAACGGAGACGCTGTTCTTCCGTCAGCACTGTTTGACGACCTGGCTGGGCCCGTCGAACTTGAACTGACGATTCCGAGCACCACCCATTACATGGACGAAGGCGTCCGGCTGCAAGTCGCGTAAAGCGCCCTCGCTAAGTTAAGAATTTCGCAACCGTGTGAATCTCAGCTTGCTGCTAGGGTTGGCTGCGGAGCGTCAGGTACATCAGCGCAAGATACACCGCCGGCACGACCACCAGCACCAGAAATTCAGGCAGCCCGGTAGCCTGGCAATTCGTCGCGTGGAAAAGATAGCCGATGTACGCGACCACAACGACGATGATCACCAACCCAATGTACCAAGGCAGCAATCGGTGTCTCGCTTGAGACATGGTCATATCGGCTACCATTTATTCGCTATGCCCGGGCGCTCGACCGGACCGTTATGTTTGCAATCATCCCGATGTGGAGGCTGCGTAGCGGGCAGCACAGCGGCGGAAGGCCGGCAAGTGCCGATCATGGGAGGCTTCCCGCAACCGCTGCATGACCGAGCGTACTCGCGGGTCCCTCACACCAGGCATCAGGCGCGTGTAAAGGTCATCGTTGTCGATTTCTGCCTTGATTGCCTCAGCACAGGCCTGCGCCACGCTTTCGGGAGCCTGAACCCGCTCCGGCCAGGTGTCCGCCGGAGGAGTCGCTTCCAAGCGGCGGAACTGCTGTAGCAGCGCCTCGACGTGGCGTTCCTCGGCTTCAACAATTTTGACAAACGGGCGTATCGGACCGAACCGCGCAATGACCTTCCGATAGGTTGCGCGCGCTCTGTATTCGTCCTGCAGCACCTCGTTCAGGGCATGGAGGAGTAATTCGTCGCTCATGTGACAAAGTCAGCATGGCTCCGCGCAGCCTGCATTGATTCAGATCAAGCCATCGAGGTGCCGGCTCTGGCGGGATGTGCGGAGGTCGAGAATTTTGAACCAGGAGCAATTTCAGGCGCTGGAAGGAAAGTTCTATTCCGGTTCACAGTCGTGACGGCGTCACGCATCGACCCAGGTATGGATTTGCTTTCGATCAGCAATCCGCCTTCTTTTCGACGATGACCGTGGCGATCCCGCGCTGACACCCCATGGCATCAATGGTGACGATCACCCCCTCATGACCAGCATATTCTATAGTTTGGGACGAGAGACGATGTCTTTCGACCTGTTCGCCAGCTTCACCTGAACCCAGCACCAGGCGCAAATCGGCCCTCCCGTGGCAGCCAATCCCGGCCGCCTGACGGTTCACGGCAGTCCACCCCCAATCCGCCAAAACCTCCGGACAGCCTCACTGCTTACCGTCCCGGACCACCTGCTCCGCCAAACTATTTTCCACACATTCCTCAAACGGAATATCCCGCCGCAACGCCCCACCCGACAGCATCGCCGCCTTCAACCGATCAAAGCCTTCCCGCCGGGTCACCGGATCCGGCCCATAAAGCTCCAACGCCCGATACCGGTCGATCGCCGCCGCATAGATCGCCGACGGCACATCCGGAAAATACGATGACAGAACTGTCTGAATCTCCGCCCCCGGCGTCGTCCTGATCCACCGCAACGTCCGGTGCATCGCCCGCACCATCCCCAGCAACTCGTCGCGCTTACGATCCATCACCGACCGCCGCGTCACCAGCGTCGTGTAGGCCGTCAAACCCCGATTTGCCGCCGCATACCAAAGATGCCCCGCGCCGGAGGCCAGAAGATCCTCCGCATAAGGCTGAAACAGCTGCACCGCATCGAGCGTTCCCGCCCGCAGCGCCGCCGCGTTCTCCGCCATCGTCCGATCCGTCACCCGGTCGACCATCCCCGGATCGGCCCCGTCCCGCCTGATATCATCCTGCAGACACAGCCAGGGCGTCGGCACCTCCGATACCGTTCCGATCCGTCCCCGGACCAGATCGCCCGGCTGGAAATCCGGTCGAGGGTCCCGTCCGATCACGAAAAACGGGTCCCGAGCGACCACGTCGCAGAAGCACACGACGTCCGACGCCGGGTCCGCGTCATGCGTCAGCAACACCCGCAACGGGCCGCCCCACATCACCTCCACCTCGCCCGACCGCAGCGCGGCCGCCGTCCGGTTCGGGTCCGATGACAGCCGGAAATCCACGTCTACCCCTTCCGCGGCATAAGCCCCGGTCGCATGCGCGGCGTAAAACGGCGTGTAGAACAGCGCGCGAAAATTCTCTGACAGGGTGATCATGGATGGTGCCTCGGCTTGCGGGAAACCGCACGATGCGCCACGCAGGGGAAACACAAAAGAGGGGGAAACGTCATGCGTATCGTGCTGATCGGGGTTTCGCACTGGCATACGCCATTTTTCCTGAACCCCAGCCTGGAGGTGCCGGACGTTATCATCGTCGGCGTCAGCGACCCCGATCTGTCCCGCACCGAAGCCGCCGCCGCCAAGGCGGGCTGCACGGCGTTCAGCGACTACCGCGAAATGTGCGCCAAGCTGAAACCGGATTTCGCCTTCGCCCTCGCCCGCCACGTCGACATGGCCGAACTCGCGCGCTTCCTGATTGACCGGCGCATCCCGTTCGCTATGGAAAAGCCCTGCGCGATCAGCGCCGCCGAGGCCGCCGACATCGCCGCCCGCGCCGCCGCCGCCGACCTGTTCGCCGCCGTCCCCTATGTCATCCGCTACAGCCCGATCATCGAAACGATCCGGGCGGTCAACGAGCCGATCCAGTACGCCATGTTCAAGTTCATCGGCGGCATGGTCGACCGCTACACCCAGCAGCAAGTCGAGTGGGTCACCGACCGAACCCAGTCCGGCGGCGGACCGTTGCTGAATCTCGGCGTCCACTTCATGGACCTATGCCGCGTGCTGCTTGCGGGGCGCCGACCTGACCGTCACCGGGCGCGATGGTGTCCAACCGCAACGCCCACTTGTCCATCGAGGATCATGCCGTCGTCCTGATGCAAGGAGGCGGCGCAAGCTGCATGGTCGAAACCGGCTATCTTTATCCCGCCCCGAACTCGGTCTTCGACCTGCATTACTGCATCCGCACGTCGGGTCATTACTTCGCCGCCCGAGACGACAGCACGCTGGAGATCGTCACGAACGACCGCCAGCGCACCACCCGGGAAATGAAACTGACGAACGTCCACTTCTATCCCACCTTCGTCAAAGACACGCTACAGCGCCTGAGGGACGGCCGCAAACCCATCGCAGACCTGTCCGACAACGCCGCCGCCGTTGCCCTGGTCGAAGCCGCCTATGCGATGTCGCCGCTGGGATAAGCAAGTCCGCGACGATCCAGGCCCTGCGACCACGTCCAGGCATCCGCAGGGGCGCGACCTGCACGCCTACAGCGTCATGGCCGTTCTCGGGCCCGCCCATGCCATAACCGCATCATGGCCGGTGGCGGCCCCGCCTATGCCGTTACCCCGTCATGGCAGGTGTTTGGGACCCGCAAGGCCAACACCACGTCATGGCCGGCCTTGTGCCGGCCATCCACGACCATCACAGTCCACACCCGGTAACCCGCCGCGCCAACCCAACACGCCGCGCCCCAAATCGTGCTCCTAAAACAACGAGTATCCCGCCATCAATAACAAACGTATCACCGGTATGATACTTCGAAGCACTGCTCATCAGATAAACCGCGATCCCGCCGAAATCGTCGCCCTCGCCCCAGCGCCGCATCGGCACGCGCGGCAGCACCTTGTTCTTGAACCCGTCCGTATTGACCGCATTCGCCGTCATATTCGTTGAAATCCACCCCGGCAAAATCGAATGCGCCCGCACCCCATACCGAGCAAACTCAACCGCCATGGCGCGAACCATCGAAATCATGCCGCCCTTCGTCGCCGCGTAATGTTCCGACCGGGGTGCGGCCTCGATCGCCGCCAGTGAGGCCGTCCCGACCAGCACCCCGCCATCCCCGCGCTCGACCATGTGCTTGGCCGCCGTCCGGAACGTGTAGAACGCGCCATCGAGGTTGATCCGCGTCACCCGGTGCCACTCCTCGCTGCTCATCTCCAGAAAGCTCTTGCCGCCGCGCCCGGACACGCCGGCATTCGCGAAACAACCGTCAACCCGCCCGAACATGTCCAGCGTGCGGGCGAAGGATGCCTCTACCGCCGCCTCATCCCCGACATCGCATTCCAGCGCGAGCACCTTCCGCCCTGTGCCCCGGACCGTCTCCGCGGCGCGAGCATTCTTCTCCGGATTGGTGCCCCAGATCGCGATATCCGCCCCGGCTTGCGCCATGGCCAGCGCCATCCCAAGTCCGATGCCACTGTTCCCGCCGGTAACCAGCGCGACCTTCCCGGTCAGGTCGAAATGGGCTATAGGCCATGGTGCGTCTCCTTTCTGTCTTATGGAAAACGCCTTTCTATCACCTGCCTCAGCCGCCGGCAACCAGGCGACGAGATCTGGCAAATCCAGCCCGCCAGCGTTAGTCTGCACGCATAGGAGACCGCCCCATGATCCTGACAGCAGACAGCACCGTCGCGCACCAGACCAGCCGCGGCGGAAAACCCACAACGGCTGGCATACCACCTTCATCGGCCAGAACCGCAACACGCTGAAAGAAGGCGACGCTGTTCCATCCTCGGACGGCCTGTATCCCGATGGCGTTCCTGGTCGAGAAGGAAGCCGCCGCCGTCGTCCATCCGCATTTCCACCAGGCCGACCAGTACCAGGTCGTCGTCCAAGGCTCCGGCCGGCTCGGGTCCACGACATCGCCAGCGTCGCGGTCCACTACACCGACGCCTACTCCGCCTACGGCCCGATCGTCGCGGCGGATGAGGGCGTCTCCTGGTTCACCCTGCGCAACGCCTGGGATCCCGGGCGCGCGCTACATGCCCGAACAGCGCCGCCAGTTGCGGGAAGCCCGCGCCAGCTACCAGCACCGCGAGGCCACCTGCGGCCCGCTGCCGCCGCTGACCGACGCAGGAACTCGCCGCCCTGACCGGCGTGTCCGGCAGCGCGGTGATCGCCGAAACGCACGGACGGCCTGGGCACCTGGCGCTATACCGTCCCATCAAACGGCGCCGTCACTGGTCCCGACCCATCCACCGGCGGCGGCCAGTTCTGGCTGGTGTCGGCCGGCATCGCGGCGGTCGCCGGCGGCGCGCTGCTGCCCGTCCAGTCCTGCTATCTTCGTCGCGCCCGAGGACCCTGCACCCGAACTGTTCGCCGGTCCCAGGCGGCGCCGACCTGATCTGCATGCAGTTCCCCAAGCAGGCGAGGCACTAAGCCTCGCCCACCTCGGACCCATTAACCAGCCATCAACCGGTTGCTCTCCCGGTCGCCGAAGAAGATGTCGGTGGAAATCTCGTCCACCCGGTTGCAGCCGGTGTAGGCCATCGTCTTGTCCATCTCGGTCTGGATGATCCCGACCGCCTTGGACGCGCCGGCCTCACCGCCCACTGCCGTGCCATACAGCGTCGCGCGCCCTGTCAGCACGCATTTCGCCCCCAGCGCCATCGCCTTGACGATGTCCGACCCGCGCCGGACGCCGGAATCCAGGATGACCGTTGCCTTGTCTCCAACCGCCTCGGCGATCTCCGGCAACATGTCGATCGTCGCCGCCGCGCTGTCCATGTTCCGCCCGCCGTGGTTCGAGACGATGATCCCGTCCACGCCATAGCTGATCGCCTTGAGCGCATCGTCCACCCGGTTGATGCCCTTCAGCATCAGAATCCCCGGCCACTTGTCGCGGAAAATCCGGATATCGTCCCAGTTCAGCGAATCCTGCCGCATCACTTCCCGAGTCCCCGGATCGGTCCCGATCGGCCGGCGATACGGGTCCGGATAGTTCTCGTTCCTCGGCATTCCGATCGTCCGGAAATACTTCAGCAGCACCGTCGTGAACCACGTCGGATGCTGCATGATGTCCCAGGTGAACCGCCACGTCGGATGGAACGGCAGCAGGAACCCGTTCTTCGCGTTATACTCGCGGTTTGGCGGCACGATCGTATCGGTCGTAACGATCAGCGCCTCGAACCCGTTGTTCTTTGCCCGCTCGATCAACTGATACGACAGTTCCCGCTGCTTCCAGACATACAACTGGAACCACAGCCGGAAATTCGCCTCCTTGGCGATCTTCTCCATCGACGTCATGGCACCGGTCGCCAGCGTGAACGGGATCTTCGCCCGAGCGGCGGCTTTTGCCAGTTCCAGCTCGCCCTCGTGCCAGCACAGGCCCGCCGCGCCGGTGGGCGCGATCGCCATCGGCAGCGCGATCTCCTTGCCGAACAGCGTCGTTTTGGTAGAGCGCCCGGACACATCGACCAGCGCGCGATGCTTCAGCTTGATCTTCTCGAACCCCGCGCGATTATTCCGCAGCGCCAGCTCATCCTCGGTGGAGCGGTCGACGAACTCGAACACCCCGCGCGGCAGGCGTTTCTTCGCAGCTTCACGCAGGTCGAAGACATTGTAGCAGTTATCGAGCGCAGCCATTTCCTACTCCCTTGGTGACGGGGATGATGAAGCGGGGCAGGGGGATGTCAAGCCGAAGGCGGGGTTTCACCCCGGACCCGACCAGGGGCGCCGCCCCTGTACCCCGCTAAGGGCCGAGGGCCCTTAGGAACCCGTTAATTGGCTGGGTGTTTGAGGGGGCCTACGCGGAGGCCGAAGCCCGCGCCTACCCAACCTCCGGCAGAACGTCCGTCTTCAACGGCAGCACCGCCCCCATCCACGTCGCATGCAGCGTATGATCATCCCGAGGCCGCCCCGAACTCCGGATGCAACAGCACCGTCAACCCCATCCGGTTCATCATCACGAACGGCGCCAGCGCCGGAAACACCTCTGGCTTGAATGCGATCTGGTACATCGCGGTCGGATGTGGCCCCACCGGCACATCGTGCCACCGCCCCATCCGCACTGGAAATCGCGCTTCCACCCACTCCCGCAGCAACGCCGCCTTCTCCCGCGTATTGGGCTCATAATAAACATGCATATGGTAATCAGTAATCGTGGCGGGATCGGCCGGTTCCATCACACGTCCCTCTGCAACAGGTGCTTCACGTCACGCTTGGTGACCTTCCCATAGCCGGACTTCGGCAGTTCCGGCCAGAACGCAAAAGACTGAGGCCACTTATACTTCGCCAGCTTCCCATCCAGATGTAAAAGCAGCTCATCGGCCGACGCCTGCGCCCCAGGTTCCAGCACCACCACCGCCGTCCCGCTTTCACCCCATTTCTCATGCGGCATACCCACGACACAGGCCTCCGCCACCGCCGGATGCTGCAACAGAACTTCCTCGATCTCCCGCGGATAAACATTCGACCCGCCCGAGATATACATGTCCGACGCCCGTCCCGTTATGTAAACGAAACCACGCGCATCCACGTGTCCCAAATCGCCGGTATGGAACCACCCATGAGCGAACGCCTTGGCCGTCGCCTCCGGATTGTCGTGGTAGCCGGCAAAAACGCCAGGGCCCCGCACGCAAATCTCACCCGTCGTGCCAACCGGAACCCGGCCCCCATGATCGTCCAGAATAGCCACGTCCATGCCCACCCGAGGAAATCCGCAGCTTCCAACCGGCATCTCCGCATCATCAAGACTGTGCAAATCAGCCGGCAGGACCGTAATATTGCCTGTCACCTCGCCCATGCCGAAATACTGCACGATCACCTTGCCCAGCTTCCGAATAGCATGCACCTGATCCGCTCGGTACATCGGCGCACCGGCATAGATCACATAACGCAGAGAACTATGGTCGTAACGATCCACCGCCTCGTGCCGCGTCAGCATCGTCAGGATCGTCGGCACGGTGAACATGTTGGTCACCCGGTGCTTCTCCACCAGCCGCCACGCTTCCTCGCAATCCAGCCGCTCGCCCGACAGCAGCACCGTCACCGCCCCCCGCGCGATCTGCGGCAGCGCATGAATGCCCGCCCCATGCGATAACGGAGCAACCACCAGCGACGCATCCTGCTCTGTCGTCCCCGGCATCAGGTCGCACAGATGGTTGCAGATCACGTATTCCATCTGCCCATGCGTCAGTAGTCCGGCTTTCGGCCGCCCAGTGGTGCCCGAGGTATAGAAGAACCACGCCGGATGATCCCGGTCCACGTCCGCCGGAACCTCCACCCGTTCAGGGAACGAAGTCATCTCCTCCCATGTGAGTCCGGCGCCACCGATGGAGATCTCCAGCCGCGCAGCCTTGTTTTCCGCCCGCGCCGCCGCCGCATGCTCCGGAAAGGCCGCATCGAAGATATGCACCGCCGCCCCGGACGACTGCGCAAGGTAAGCGACCTCCGGCGGCGTCAGCCGGAAGTTCGTCGGCACCCACGTCGCGCCGGTCATCCACGTCGCAAACATCGTCTCCAGCACGGCGTTGGAGTTCCGCGCATGCAGCAGCACCCGGTCGCCATGCCGCACGCCCTTCGCCGCCAACGCCGCGGCGGCCAATTGGACCCGATCCCGGAACTGCGCCCAGGTCCAGATCTGCTCCCGCCAGACGATCGCCGGGCGGTCCGGAAACCGCCGGGCGGTCTGGATCAGCAGGTGGGCAAGGTTGCTGGTCGGGATCATCTTACCGGCATCAGCGCAACGGCTCCAGGATCGAGACGTAATTGGCCACCGCCGCGCCGCCCATGTTGAACACCGCGCCGATATCAGCCTTCGGCAACTGCATCCCGCCCGGCGCCTGACCCGTCAGCTGCATCGCGGTAATTGCGTGCATCGACACCCCGGTCGCCCCGATCGGATGTCCCTTCGCCTTCAACCCGCCCGAGGGATTGATCGGCAACCGCCCATCCTTCGCCGTCCAGCCCTCCAGCACCGCCCTGGCACCCTGGCCCGGCGCCGTCAGGCCCATCGCCTCGTACTCAAGCAGTTCGGCAATCGTGAAACAATCATGCGACTTCAACGAACGACAGGTCAGTCAACCCGATATCGGCCGCCTCCAGCGCCTTCCCCCACGCCTGCGCGGCCCCCTCGAACCCCGTGATGTCGCGCTTGCTGATCGGCAGGAAGTCGTTGACCTGCACCGCCGCCTTGAACCGCACCGCTTTACCCATCGCCCGGGCGGTTTCCTCATCCGCCATGATCAACGCCACGGCGCCGTCGGAGACCAGCGAGCAATCGGTCCGCTTCAGCGGCGGCGCCACATACGGGTTCTTCTCGCTGACGTTACGGCAGAAGTCATACCCCAGGTCCTTGCGCATCTGAGCATACGGGTTGTCCACGCCATTCTTGTGATTCTTCGCCGCGATCGCCGCCAGCGCGTCCGACTGATCGCCGTAGCGCTGGAAATACTTCTCCGCGATCCGCCCAAACACGCCGGCGAACCCGGCCGGGATGTCGGACTCTTCCTTCTGGTAGCTCGCCTTCAGCAGGATATCGCCGACCTCCTTGCCCGGCGTCGCCGTCATCTTCTCCACGCCGATCACCAGCGCGAAACGCCCGCGCCCCGACAGCAGGAAATCCCTGGCGCCATACACCGCCGCGGAGCCTGACGCACAGGCATTCTCGAACCGCGTGATCGGCTTGAACCGCAGTTCCGGCACGTGCTGCAGCACGAGTGACGCTGGGAAGTCCTGCGCGGAGAACCCATTGTTGAACAGGCTGACGAACGTCGCCTCGACCTCGTGCGGCGCAATCCCCGCGTCGGCGATCGCCGCCCCGGCCACGCGCCCGATCAGCGATTCAATGTCGGGGTCATCCAGCTTGCCGAACGGCGAGTGCGCCCAGCCAACGATACAGGCTTCGGTCATGACAGGTCCCTCCTGGGATGAGTTTGCTCAACACTAACGCAACGCGGGGCCGTTGAACACCGCGTCCGGAACCAGAAACCTGGCATCGCGGTTCACCGCGAAGGACCGGCTGGTAGTCGCGCCCGCCGCTCATGCCGCGGCCGTTTCCAGTGTTAGACCGTCAAAGCCATTGCCGGCCACCTGTCCGCCCAGGGCGCCAGATTTTCCAGCCTCCGGGCGATTTCAAGCACGACCTCGTCATGGCCGAAGGGTGCTACGATCTGCACGCCGATGGGCCGGCCGTCAGGATGCGGTTGACCAGGAACGGACATGCCGCTCATTCCGGCGGCGTTCACCCAGGCGCCGAACATGCCTTGCGTCGCGGGCGTTAGACCGGGCGGTGCCTCGTCCTCGGCTCGCCAGGCTGGCGCGGCGGCGGCGGGCAAAAGCAGCGCGTCGTAATCGCCCCAGGCCGCGTTCGTGTCCGCCCGCCAGGCGGCGAGTGCGTCAAGCGCGTCGACGTAACTGGCGGCAGACAGCCCCATGCCGCGTTCGGCCGTGGCCCGTACGTTGTCGGTCGTCTCCTCCCGCCAGCGATCCGGGAAGCGCGCCACGATCCGGGCTGCGGCCGCGGCGATCAGAGTGCCGTGAATGACCCTCAGGGCACCCAGATCGTAGGGCGCGGAAACGGGCGTCACCTCGCAGTTCGCATCGGCGAGACCACGGGCGGCCGCGGCAACGGTGGCCGCGACCTCCGGCGTAGCTCCCTCTGCGCCGATGCTGGTAAACCAACCGATCCGCAATGGACGTTCCCGCGTCACGGCCGCCGCCGCCGGGAACCTTTGCGAAGACGGATCGCGCGCGTCGGGTCCGGCAAGCACGTCATACAGCAGCCGCAGGTCGCGCAAGGTCCGGGCAAACGGACAGATGGCCTGAAAGTCAAGCGCCGTTGGTGGAAATCCATACCTGCGGGGCAGCCGCCCGCTCGAGGGCCGCATCCCCACAAGGCCCGTATAGGACGCGGGAAGCCGGGTGCTGCCACCCATGTCGGTCCCGACCGCCAGGGTCGTGACACCCGCGGCGACCGACGCGACGGACCCGCCCGATGATCCGCCAGGTGTCAGGCTGAGGTCCCAGGGATTGCGGGTGATGCCCGATAACCGGCTCTCGGTCCGGCCCAACAGGGCGAACTCCGGCGTGGTGGTCTTGCCGACGATCACCGCCCCGGCGGCGCGCAGCCGCTCCACGCAGATATCATCGCGCTCCGGCACATGATCCCGAAACAGCAGGCTGCCCCATTGGGCGGGCAGGCCGGCCACGAAGATATTGTCTTTCACCGAGACGGGAATCCCGTCCATCGGTCCGAGGCGGGCACCGGCCGCCTGCCGCTCGGTCGAGGCCTTCGCCGCTGCCAGCGCACCGTCGTGGTCTACATGGGTGAAGGCGTTCAGCTTCGGCTCCAGCGCGTCAAGACGGGCCAGTGTTTGCTCGAGCAATCGCAGCGGCGTGATTTCCCGCGCATCCAGCAACGCTGACAGTGCTGTTGCATCCAATTGCCAGGTCATGGCTTCTCCCTCTGAAACTTAGTCATTGATACGACCGATTGAGCCGATAGCATGGGACATACGAAATTCGTGCCAGGACCGCTCGGCACGGGGTGTAAGAAGCGACAGACGCTCCGTGTTACTTGCGGCGTCGCGTCGCACGACGGGTTTCGATGCGGCCCGGCAGCACCTGTTCGCAACGCAGACGATCGCATCCTCCATGGCACTGCCCTTGAACACCGCGCCACGAGAGTGCAAGTGGGAACCCAACAGAACATCCAGGCCGCCCCCGGCCGGGAAGGAGACACCAGCCCACGATGATCGATCCGTTCGGCCGAGCGATCACCTACCTGCGCGTATCGGTGACAGACCGCTGCGATCTGCGCTGCGTGCTACTGCATGGCGGAGGATATGACCTTCCTCCCGAAGCGCGACCTGCTGACTCTGGAGGAACTCGACCGCGCTCTGCGCCGCCTTCATCCGCCTCGGCACCAACAAGATCCGCATCACCGGCGGCGAACCGCTGGTCCGGCGCGACGTCGTCAACCTGTTCGGCGCCCTCGGCCAACGCCTCGGCCACGGCCTGAACGAGCTGACGCTGACCAGCAACGGCACGCAGCTCGCCAAGCACGCCGAGGCTCTCGCCAAGGCCGGCGTCAAGCGCATCAACGTCTCGCTGGACACGCTCGACCCCGATCCGCTTCACCCAGATCACCCGCTGGGGCAAGATCGAGCAGACGCTCGACGGCATCTTTGCCGCCAAGGCCGCCGGCCTGGCGATCAAGATCAACGCTGTCGCCATGAAGGGCGTGAACGAGGCGGAATTCGACGCCATGGTCGCCTGGTGCGGCGAGCACGGCTTCGACCTGTGCCTGATCGAGACGATGCCGATGGGCGACATCGCCGGCGACCGCACCGACCAGTACCTGCCGCTGTCCGTCGTGCGCTCCCGCCTGCGCAAGACCTGGACGCTGGAGGATACCGATTACCGCACCGGCGGCCCCGCCCGCTACTTCAACGTCAGGGAAACCGGCCGGCGGATCGGCTTCATCACGCCGATGACCCACAATTTCTGCGAAAGCTGCAACCGTGTCCGCCTGACCTGCACCGGCACGCTGTATATGTGCCTCGGCCAGGAGGACGCTGCCGACTTCCGCCCGTTGCTGCGTGCGGGTGCGACCGACGACCAGGTGGAAGATGCCATTCGCGAGGCGATTTCCCGCAAGCCCAAAGGCCACGACTTCATCATCGACCGCCGCCACGACAAACCGGCCGTGGCCAGGCACATGAGCGTCACCGGGGGCTAGCAGGCCATCGCGCCGCCGACGGTATGTTGGCTGCACGGGAAACGTGCCAGTTCGCTAGATAGGGGTCCAAGACAGGCGCCAGGGCAAGCGCGGGCTCCGCATGCCAGACCCCGCATGCCAGACCCCGCCTGGATGACCCAGCCTGCCTGACCTCGCCGTCCGGATCCCGTCCCACGGCGCCACCCACCTGAGCCGCTCGTCCGTGTTCCCCTCGGTTGAACAGGCCAGCCCACGGGCGCCGGGCTGATCAAGACGCGACAGCCGGCACCCCCGGCGCCCACCCCGTCATGACAGCCATCCGCAGCGTCACCGCCACCCGTCCATCCCGCGTCGGCAACCGAGACAACGCCGCCGGAAACACCGCTCGGTCCGGCACACCTCGCTTGCGCTCCCGCACCGCGTTCGTTTCGCCCGCCGCCCGCAGGTCCGCCAGCAGTGCGAACGGATCGGCATACAGCAACTGGATCTCCTCCAGATCCGCCACCGGCAGCGTGAAGCCCGCGCGCTGCAGCAGATGCGCGCAGTCCCGCAGCTCCGGGAATGGTGACACCCGGGGCGATACGCCACCGGTTATCTCATCCTCGGCCTCCGACAGTGCCGCACGCAGTTCCGCCAGCGTTCCAAGTGCCGGCAGGCTCGCCAGAAGCAGGCCCTCCGGCCGCAATGCCTGACGTAGTTGCAGCAACGCGCCGGGCAGGTCGTTGATCCAGTGCAGCGACAGGCTGGCAACGATGAGGTCGAAGCTGGCCGGCCCGAACGGCAGGAATTCCTCATCCGCCACCACGCAGGGGCCGCCGTTCAGCCTTGCCATCGCCTCCGACAGGTCGCAACTGACCACCCGCATCCCGCGTCCGCGCAGCATCGGCGCCACCACCCCGCGGCCGCCCACGTCCAGCGCATCCGCGAACGTCCGCGTGGTGTCGTCCAGCCGGTCCAGCAGCCGTTCCGCCGCGTCGTTCAGCACGTCGGCCACCCGCCCCACCGTCGCGGCCGCCCGATCCCGGTGCCGCCGCACCGCCGTGCGGTCAAATACCAGCATGGAGTCCATGCCCGCCATGTGCGCCCGCCCGCCGCCGTTGCCAAGGCCGCGCGCGCAGGCCTACCGTCCCGCCAAATCGCCGCCCGGAAAAACCCGAGGAAACCGCACATGCAAATCATCGACGCCAAAACCCTACGCGGCTGGATCACCGACGGCCACGAACTGGCTCTCCTCGATGCCCGCGAGGACGGCGAATTCGGCGCCTCCCACCTGTTCTGGGCGATCCCCTGCGGCCTCGCCCGCAAGGAAATTCGCGCCCGCGCCCTGCTGCCCCGCCTGTCCACCCGTATCTGCTGCGTCGACGACGGCCGGGGCATCGCCCAGCAACTCGCCGCCTGGCTGGAATCCATCGGCGCCACCGATGTCTCGGTGCTCGAGGGCGGCACCCAGGCCTGGGAGGCCGCCGGCTATACCCTGTTCAGCGGCGTCAACGTCCCATCCAAGGCGTTCGGCGAGTGGGTCGAGCATCACTACGGCACCGAAAGCGTCGACGCCCCCGACCTGAAAGCCTGGATCGAGTTTGGCCGCGACATGGTCGTCCTCGACAGCCGCACCCTCGAAGAATTCACCCGTATGTCGATCCCGACCGGCATCAGCGTGCCCGGCGGCGAACTCGCCTACCGCATCGGCGACATCGCCCCCAACCCGGACACCCTGGTCGTGGTCAATTGCGCCGGCCGCACCCGCTCCATCCTCGGCGCCGAAAGCCTGCGCCGCGCCGGCATTCCCAATCAGGTGGTCGCTCTGCGCAACGGCACGATGGGCTGGGAACTCGCTGGCCTGACCTGCGAGCGTGGCCGCACCGAGAAGTTCCAGCCCGGCGCGCCAAAAACGCTGGACCTGGCCTTGCAGCGCGCGAAAGCCTTCGCCGAACAATCCGGCGTCGGCATCATCGGACCCGCCGACCTGACCCAGTTCCTCGCCGACCCCGATCGCACCCTGTATGTCCTGGATGTCCGCGATCCGCCTGAGTTCAAGTCCGGCCATCTCGCCGGCAGCCGCAGCGCGCCCGGCGGTCAGTTGGTCCAGGCCACCGACACCTGGATCGGCGTGCGCAACGCCCGCATCGTGCTGGTGGATGATACCGGCGTCCGGGCGCGCATGTCCGCCGCGTGGCTGCGCCAGATGGGCCACCGCGACGTCTACGTGCTGGAAGGCGCTCCACTGACCTCCCACACCACCGACGCCACCGTCGTGCCCGAACTTGCTGCGTCGGTTGACCTGATCGACGTCCCCGGCCTCGCGCACCTGCTCGACAGCGGCGAGGGCACCGTCGTGCTCGACCTCGCCCGCAGTGTCGAGTTCCGGGACGGCCACATCCCCGGCGCCATCTGGGGCGTGCGCACACGCCTGGACGCCGCCGCCCTGACCGCCGCTCGCCACGTCGTCATCACCTCGCCCGACAGCGTCCTCGCCCGCCTTGCGGTGCCGGAGGTGAAAGCGCTGACCAAGTCAGACGTCCGCGTATTGGACGGCGGCACCCAGGCCTGGCACGCCCATGGCCGCCCGCTCGACAAGGACCGCACCAGCCCGCCCGACGAGGCCTGCATCGATTTTTATTTGCGCCCCTACGACCGGAACTCTGGTATCCAGGAGGCAATGAACGCTTACCTGTCCTGGGAAATCGACCTGGTGCATGAAATCAAACGTGACGGCACCGTCGTTTTCGGTGTGCCAAATGAGGCTGCCTAAGGCCTGCCGTCAAAGAACCGGTTCCCCTGGCGCATACCATCGTCCGCACCCACCCACGGCCGGCGATCACCTCGTCACGGGCGGTCCTCGCTTGTCACGCTCGGTCCTCGCCCCGCCATGATCGGCCCTATCCACGTCATGGCCGGGCTTGGGCCGGCTACCCACGACTTGCGGTACCGGACGGGACAAAAGCGCGCGTCATACGGCTTGACCTGTTTTGCATCAGGTGGCCGCGAACCAGACGACCCAGCCACCACGCCACACGCACGCGGCCGCCTGGACCACGATCAGCAGGCCAAATGCTGACCTTGTCCCGCATCACGTTCCCGCTACACCACGGGCACCTCCGCCGTCTCGGAGTCGCCGCGCTCGACGTCCTGCTGCCGCCGCGGTGCATGGTCTGCGACACCGCGGTCGGCAAACACGGCGACTTCTGCGGCACCTGTTTTGCCGCCGCCAGCTTCATCACCGAACCCTTCTGCGCCCGGTGCGGCGTCCCCTTCGCCTCCGCAGGCCAGGCGGACGCAGAGGGTCTATGCCCCGCCTGCGCGGCCACGCCCCCAACCTTCCGCCAGGCTCGAGCAGCCCTCCGCTACAACGACATGGCTCGGCGTCTGATTCTGCCACTGAAACATGCCGACCGGGTCGATCTGGCCCCGATTCTCGCACCGATGATGATCCGTGCCGGAGGCGCCCTGCTGGCTTCGGCGGACCTGCTGGTGCCAGTGCCGCTGCATCGCCGCCGCCTCTATGATCGTAAATACAACCAGTCAGCCCTTCTGGCGCAGGTGGTCGGCCGCCGGTCCGGCCGTCCCGTCGCGCTCGACGCCCTGGTCCGGCGCCGGCCAACGGGTTCACTGGACCACAAGACCGCCGAACAGCGGTCCATCGAACTGGAGGGCGCCATCACCGTCCGTCCCAACCGGCAGTCCAGCCTCGCCGGCAAGACGATTCTGCTGATCGACGACGTCATGACGTCGGGCGCGACCGCCAACGCCTGTGCAACGGCCCTGCTGGCGGCGGGCGCTGTGGCGGTGGACGTGCTGGTCGCGGCGCGGGTGCCCGATCCCAGGCTGGGGTAGTGCGCGTCGGCCTCATCGGGCTAGGGTGACGCATGGTCATTAACTTCGACAACACCTACGCCCGGCTGCCCGATCGCTTCTACGAGCGCCTGGACCCGTCGCCGGTCGCCGCCCCGCGCCTGGTACGCGTGAACGAAGCCTTGGCCAGAACCCTGGGCATCAACCCGGCCGAACTCGCCAGCCCCGGCGGTGTCGCCTTCCTCGCCGGCAACCACGTTCCCGTCGGCGCCGACCCCATCGCATTGGCCTACGCCGGCCACCAGTTCGGCCACTTCGTCCCGCAACTCGGCGACGGCCGCGCCTGCCTGATCGGCGAGGTCGTCGGCAGCGACGGCAAGCGCCGCGACATCCAGTTGAAAGGTTCCGGCCCAACCCCGTTCTCCCGCCGCGGCGACGGCCGCGCCGCCCTCGGACCCGTCCTGCGCGAGTACCTGATCAGCGAGGCCATGGCCGCCCTGGGCATCCCCACCACCCGCTCCCTGGCCGCCGTCGCCACCGGCGAGCCGGTCTGGCGCGAGTCCATGCTGCCCGGCGCCGTGCTGACCCGCGTCGCCGCCAGCCACATCCGCGTCGGCACCTTCCAGTACTTCGCCGCCCGGGACGATCAGGACGCGGTCCGCATCCTCGCCGACTATGCCATGGCGCGCCACTACCCGCAGGCCATGTCCCATCGCGCCTTCCTCGACGCCGTCATCGCCGCCCAGGCCGACCTCGTGGCCAAATGGCTGCTGATCGGCTTCATCCACGGCGTCATGAACACCGACAACTGCGCCATCTCCGGCGAGACGATCGACTACGGCCCCTGCGCCTTCATGGATGCCTACGATCCCGCCACGGTCTTCAGCTCGATCGACCGCGCCGGCCGCTACGCCTACGGGAACCAGGGCCGCATCGCCCTGTGGAACCTCGCCCGCCTGGCCGAGACGCTGATCCCGCTGCTGCCCGGCGGCGAGGCCGAAGCCAAGGACGCTTTGTCCGCCTTTCCCACCCGGTTCCAGGACGCCTACTTCGCCGGCCTGCGCCGCAAGATCGGGCTGCTGGACGACCGGGAGGGCGACGACACCCTGACCCAGGACCTGCTGAAGCTGATGGCGGAGCACAAGGCCGACTTCACCCTGACGTTCCGCCGTCTCGCCGATCCCGCTACCCGCGCCTCGTTTGGAGACGGCACCGGCTTCGACGCCTGGACGGCCCGCTGGCGCGCCCGCCTCGCCGATCACGATCCGCAGGCCGTCCAGACCGCCATGAGCGCCGTGAATCCCCTGGTGATCCCGCGCAACCACCTTGTCGAGGAAGCCCTGGCCGCCGCCGTCGAACGCCAGGACTTCACGCCGTTCGAAACACTGCTGTCGGCCGTATCGCGCCCCTACAAGGACGATTCCGCTCCCGAGCGGTTCACCCGGCCCCCGCGCGAGGAAGAAATGGTTCTGCAAACCTTCTGCGGCACCTGAACGCCAGCATAGGTCCGGCCGGCGGCCAATGGCGCAACCGCGGTCGCCGGACCCGCCGAGGGAAACCAAGCCGCTGTAAAATTCTCCGACACGGCCGGTTCTCCACGTAGAATACTACCGTATATACGGAATGCCTACCGCAGGATGTCGAAATCGCAATATCACTGCAATTGAATGCAAATTGAATATTGCAGTATGACCAACCCCAGAATTTGTCTCGTCCCAACGTGTAAAGAATTCCGACATCAAGAAAACGGCCAAAATAATACTGCTGTGTGGTAAACGCGGGCTATCAGGCCCTAAATACACCAAATATAGCTTCCCAAGACGACAATACCTATAGTTGTATTTTCGAAGGACTTGGCATGCTGGTTGCTACTCTTCGGTGCACACGCCCACCGAAACGGAGAATAATTCTATGCCGAACATCAACCGC
This sequence comes from uncultured Pseudomonadota bacterium, assembly GCA_963819005.1. Taxonomy (GTDB): domain Bacteria; phylum Pseudomonadota; class Alphaproteobacteria; order Acetobacterales; family Acetobacteraceae; genus Rhodopila. The sequence continues at coordinate 462,543 of CAWFUL010000011.1, read as the reverse complement.
CTCGCGTCGCGCGCCCTGATTGCAGCGGCTATACTGGGTCTGATGAGCGCCGGGAACGCGAACGCCTACGTCATCACCGATAGCACCGCCAACCAGAACGGCGTCGGCTTCGATGCTGACGCCGCGCACACCGGCTTCAACGCCGCCGGAGCAATCACCGCGACATTCAACTACAACGGGCCACTGATCTTCAACAACACCGCGCCCCAGAACAGCAACAGCACCGGCGACCTGAACTCAAACTTCTTCAACGCCGCCGATATCTCCGCTTACACTGGGGCCGGCTCGCTCGGTGCGCCGGCGGAAGCAAACTTCAGCACGCTGTCGTCGTTCCTGGCGTCCAGCGGCAGCGCCTCGAATTTCCGGTATGGATCGTACATCACGATCGATCTCGGCGTGCTGGCGGCAGGCACGGACCTGACGGTTACCCACGACGATGGAGCCAGCGTCTTCCAGAACGGGAATCAAGTAGGAAACACAACGTCTGGCCCAACCACCGCCGTCACGGAAATGGTCCAGCTGACATCCACCGCTGATACTGTCCTGTATTACGCGCGTGAAAACGGCACGCCATCCGTCCTCGACGTCAGCATCCCCGAACCAGCCTCCATGGCGATCCTGGGCGCGGGCGCCGTGGGTGCGCTGCTCGCCCGCCGCCGCCGCGCAAAGTCACCAACCAACGCCGCGTAGCCCTGAGTACAAACCCGCCTCCGCCGTATCCATTTCTCTTGGATCCGGCGGAGGCGACGCCTCCCCATCAGACGGCCCCAAACTCCGCCCGGATCGCCGCGCTCTGCTCCCCAATCCCCGGCACCGGACCCAATGCAAGGCTCTCGCCCGTCCGGATCACCGCTGGCGCAATGATCTCCGCCACACCGCCGCCGGGAATCGCCACGGGCGTACGCCGCAGCGCCGGGTGGTGGCTCAGCGCCGCCAGATCGTTGACGAACCCATACGCCGTGTTGGAGGCACGCAGTTTCGCCGCAGCCTCATCCCGCGTCAGCCGCGCGAACCCATCGGCGACCCGCGCATCCACCACCGCCCGGTTAGCCACCCGGATATTGTTGCTCTCGAAACCAGCCTGCCGCGGCAGGTCCGCCGCATCCAGGAACCCGGAACAGAAGGTCGCCCATTCCCGCTCGTTCTGGATCGAGATCAACACCAGCGCTCCATCCCTCGTCGCGAACGCCCCATAAGGGCAGATCGACGGATGCGCCAACCCCAGCCGCTGAGGCGCCTTGCCGGTGCCCTCGAAATACAGCAGCGGCACATTCATCCAGTCGGCAACGGCATCGAACAGGCTCACCTTCAGCCCCTTGCCACGCCCGGTGATCCCCCGTTCGATCAACGCCTCCAGCACGCCGGAATAGGCATTCATCCCGCAGCCGATATCGGCAATGGACACACCGACACGCCCAGGCCCTTCTGGGCGGCCCGTCACCATCGCCAGCCCTGACTCTGCCTGCACCAGCAGGTCATAAGCTTTCATCGTTGCGTATTCGCCGATATCGCCATAGCCGGAGATATCCACCGTAATCAGCCGCTCATTCTTCGCCCGCAACGCCTCGGACCCGAAGCCCGACCGCTCCGCCGCACCGGGTGCAAGGTTCTGGATGAACACATCAGCCTTCGCCACCAACCGGTGCAGCAACGCCCCGTCCTGAGGCTGCTTGATGTCGGCCACCAGGCTTTCCTTCCCCCGGTTCAGCCAGACGAAGTAGCTCGAGGTCCCCTGCACCGCGCTGTCATAGCCGCGCGCGAAATCCCCCTCCGCCCGCTCGATCTTGATCACCCGAGCGCCGGCGTCGGCAAGGCGGGATGCGCAGTACGGCGCGGCGACGGCCTGTTCGAGGGAGACGACGAGCAACCCCGCCAGCGGTTTCGGCATGATCAAAACGTCCTCGGTCACGAAGGAATACCAGCCGACAGGACCACGCTCGGGCCGGCCTGCGCAATCCCTCTCCATTGCCCGCGACCGTCACATCGGTAAACTCGGCTCCCAACATAGATCGGGAGAAAACGCGATGAGCCGGCACGTCACCGTCTCCGGCGTAAGGCTGGAAATCGAGGAAAAAGGGCAGGGGCGTCCGCTGCTCTTCCTGCACCCGGGCGAGGGCCTGCAACCCAACCGCCCCTGGATCGACCTGCTCGCCCGCAACCATCGCGTCATCGCCCCGCATCATCCCGGCTTCGGCGGATCAGCACTCCCCGATTGGGTCGGCACCGTCGACGACCTCGCCTACCTCTATCTCGACCTCGCCGCCGAACTCGGCCTGGAAAACGCTGTCCTCGCCGGCGCCTGCTTCGGCGGCTGGATCGCCACGGAGATGGCCGTCCGCAACACCGTCCGCTTCGCCGGCCTCCTCCTCGCCGGCCCCCTCGGCATCAAGGTCGGCGGCACGCTCGACCGCGACATCGTCGACATGCACGCCACTCCCCGCGCCGAACTCATGCGCCTCGCCTGGGCCGACCCCGCGAAGGGTGAGATCGACTACACCAAGCTGCCCGACACCGAACTCGCCGGCATCGCCCGCGGGCGGGAGGCGCTGGCCGTGTTCGGCTGGAAGCCCTACATGCACAACCCCCGCCTGAAACGCTGGCTGCACCGTATCGACATCCCCACCCACATCCTGTGGGGCGAGCAGGACGGCATCGTCTCGCTCTCCTACGGCGAGGCCTGGAAAGCCGAAATCCCCGGCGCCACTCTCGAAACGATCCCCAACGCCGGCCACTACCCGCACTGGGAGCAGCCCGAAACGTTCGCCGCCCGCGTCACCGCCTTCACCGAACGCCTCTAGCGCGTGTGATCGCCCGAGGCCGAAGGTCGAAGGGCGTGAATCAGCCGCGTAAAACTCATCGGAAGCACCATTCATGCGCACCTGGTATTTCTCCGAAATGGCCTACCACCCTGCCTGGCAAAAGGGCCTCGACCGCGGCTCGCTGCGGGTGAACTTTCCCAACGAAAACGTCGATCCCGTGGAAGCCGGCAAGCTGCTCAATCGTTACCTCGATGAGTTCGCCCTGTGCGACGATGTCGGCATCGACATCATGGTGAACGAGCACCACAGCACCGCCACCTGCATGACCGTCTCCGTGCCGATGGCGCTCGCCGTCATCGCCCGGGAAACCAAACGATCCCGCCTGCTGACCCTCGGTAACCCCATAGCCAACCGCCCCGATCCCGTCCGTGTCGCCGAAGAAATGGCCTGGCTCGACTGCCTGTCCGGCGGCCGCCTCGAAATGGGCCTCGTCAAGGGCGCCCCCTACGAGATCCACCCCGCCAACTCCAACCCCGGCCGCCTGATGCGCCGCTACTGGGAAGCGCACGACCTCATCATCAAGGCGCTGACCACCCATGACGGCCCGTTCTCCTGGGAAGGCGAGTTCTACCAGTACCGCGCCGTCAACATCTGGCCCCGCCCGATCCAACAGCCGCACCCGCCCATCTGGATGACCGGCATGAGCGTCGAGACCGGCGCACTCGCCGCCGAACGCGGCCATGTCGTCGGCACCCTGTTGTCCGGCGGCCTCGCCAAGCCGATGTACGACAACTACCGCAAGCGCGCCCGTGAACTGGGATGGGAGGCGGGGCCGGACCGCATGGCCTACGCCGCCATCGTCGGCGTCGGTCACACGACTCAGGAAGGCCTGCGCCGAGCCGACGCCATCGCCGACTATGTCCGCACCGCGCCGGTGGTAGCCGAACCCTTCACCAACCCGCCCGGCTACAACTCCATCGGTGCCAACGTCGCCATGCTGAAAGCCGGCCCGCGCGCCCACCGAATGGTCACCGACCGCAACGGTGTGCAGATCGATCACCGCAAGGCCACCGTCCAGCAGTTCATGGACACCGACACCGTCTTCGCCGGCACCCCGGACGAGGTCTTCAACCAGCTCAAAGCCTTCCACATCCGCATGGGCGGCGTCGGCCACCTGCTGTTCTTCGGCCAGGGCGGTCACCTCGACCACCGCGATGCCAAGGAAAATATTTCCCTCTTCGGCAAGGAAGTCGCCCCGCGCCTGCTGGAACTGGAAACCCCGGAACAGGCCGTCGCCGCCGAGTGACCACCGAACTGCGGCTGGAGCGGCAGCCCCTGGACACGCTGCCGCTCCTGTCGTCGCTGACGGATGTCGAGCGCCTGTTTCTGACCCGAACGCCCGTCAGCGACGTCGCCGGACTGGCCCACTTGCGCCAGCTCAAGGTCCTCGGCCTGAAACTCACCCGGGTCAGCGACCTGACGCCCTTGGCCGAGCTCACCGGCCTGGAAAGCCTGATTCTTTCGTTCACCCCGGTTGCCGACGTCACGCCATTGGCCGGGCTGACCAATCTTCGCAGCCTCTATCTGACCGGCAGCCTCGTGGCGGATATCGCGCCCTTGGCCACCCTGACCCACCTGGAACGTCTCGACCTGGGCGGGACTTCCGTTGCCGACCTGACCCCGCTTGCTGGCCTGACCAACCTGATCAGCCTGCAACTCTCCAGCACGCAGGTCACCGACCTGGCACCGCTGACCCGCCTGACCGGTCTGCGAGTCCTTGAACTCGGCGACACGCCGGTTGCCGATCTGTCGCCGCTGGCGGGCCTGCATGCGCTGCGACGCCTCGACGTCCGCGGCACCAAGGCAACGCAAGTTCCTGATTTACCAGCGTGCGAGATCGTCTCCGCCGCGACCTACCGGCGCCGTCGCAGATAGCGCCCTTGTAACGACAGTTCGCTATAGCGCGCCACCAACGGTGCGTTCCTTACGATCCACCCGCCCTCAAGCCAAGCCCGCCTGTTGCAACGCCGTGGCGCTTGTCCAGCGTGTCGATCAGCTTCCTGATCGCGGCCGTCTTCAGCACATACTCCCCGGCGACCGCTGGACCGGCCAGACTGATCTCCGTGCCGGTCTCCACGTGGATGGCCGCCACCGTCATGACGTTTCCGGCAAGTTTGACCTCAAACAGAATTTCACCGACCGGCACTTTCGTATGCATCGCTTCACCAGTCCGCCGCGGATCCACGGCGGATCAAAATCGGGCCGCGACAAGTCCTACGCATCCGCCATGGCCGCCAGCGCACCGCATTCGGCCCGCGCGGCGAAATAAGCCTGCCGCCGAACCTCCGCGGCCTCGCTGTGCAGGAACGTCAACAGCACATAACGATGACCGGCCGTAACGGGCGCAACCTCATGCAGCACCGCCGACGAGAACACCACCCCGCCCCCAGCCGGCGCTCGGTAGCGATGATCGTTATACTCAGGAAACAACACATGGCCGCCGTCATACTCGCCGGTGTTGAGGTTGACCGACAGCGCGAACTCCCGAAACGCGATATTCGCCGCCGCATTGTCGCGATGACGGCGGAACCAGCCCGCGCCCGCGTCGTACCGGCTGATCAGGATCCGGTCGATATGCGCCACCCGGACCTGAAACGCACGAGAAACCTCCGGCGCGCACCGGCGCAGTAACGTCCCCCGTAGCCCGCCGAATTGCCCGTCGTCAGGCGAGATCGGCATGTCCCGCCGGCACTTCTTGCTGTGGTCGACGACACTTTGGACATTGCCCGCGGCGTCCACGCGGGCAATTTCACCGTCCATTGTCCGGCTGTTCTCGAAGCGCTCGATCAGGCTTCGGCAGACATCCGGCGACAACAGGTTCGGCAACAGGATGACCGGTGCGGGCTGCGAAATGTCGCGTGGCTCCTCCCACGGCAGATCATCCAGGCACGCGAGGCATGCTGCCACGACATCCCGCTGCGCCAACAGATCCAACCGCATCGCCACCCGCATGCCGCGGTCCACAACAAGCAGCAAGGCCTCGCCATCGCCGACACCGCAACGGCCAAGGAAATCGCCGCAGTCAATCGTCCTGACCGGACCCGCGCCATCCGGCCAGACCGCGGCCGGATTATCGTTGACGATGAGCAGCACATCGGTGGCGCGATCGGCAAAAGCCTCTGCGCAGGCGGCAACCTCGTCGATGACCGGTCGCAAGCCGGGCAGGGACGCCGCGCCCGCCAGGATCAGGACGACCGGCCGGCCGTACTGCTCCTCGAACGAATAAAACACCCGCTTCGCGTCAATTCCGTAACAGAATGGCGCGCGGTCACCTGGTTGCACCGTCATGCCGTAAGTGTCCTTGTCACGCTGCCTTGGATTCGGTCCGTGGCATGGTCCAGCAGCCATCGTTTCGCGGCGTGAATCCGTTGTCGCGGTAAAGGTGCCGAACCGGAATGTTGCGCTCAGTGTCGGCGATCCGACCTGTCAGCCCCGGCACTGCCTCGGCCATGCGGGCGAGCAACACCCGCTCGCCACCCAGTCCGATGACCCGGCAACTCATGACGAAATTCAGGATCTCCCCATCGGCCACCACTGCCGCACCCACCAGTCCGTGGTCCGCCAGCCGGTCGGCCATCCGCAAGATGAACACCTGACCCGCGCCGCCGATGATCTGCTGCAACGCCAGCGCGGTGAACCGCTGCCCCGTGGCGTTGAACTGCGTTGTCCGCGCGAATAGCTCCTGCACCCGGTCAAGCACCGCCGGCACGGCCGCCGCCGTCGTCAGGCACTCGACGGTCGTTACGATATCCAATCCGGCGACGAACGCCTCCTGATCGGGCAACTCCCCCTGCAGGCGCTGCCGGTCGAGCTGCGCCTTCACCAGATCGCTGCGCGACGCCGCTTCGTCCGTGACCCTAACGGATTGCAGCCGCGGATCAGTCAGCAGCGTTCGGCGCAGCGCGAAAAGGTCCTCGCCCAGAACCACAATCTCCGGCAGGCTCTGCCGTACCCGTTCCCGTTCATGAGCGCTGTCATCGATGAACATGAACGAGTCCAGCGGGAAACCCAGCTCTTCGGCGATCGAGCGGATGTTGGCGGCCTTGTCCTGCCAGTTGATCCGCGAGCAAACGAAATGATCAGGCGTCAGCAGCCGGTGTCGCGGGTCCTGCTGCTGGTACCGCCACAGCGCCCGCACCGTTGCTTCGTCGTTCTTGCTGACGCAGGCCAGCAGAATACCGCGCCGCCGCAGCGTCCGCAGCGCCTCGTGGATCCCGAAGTACAGCCCGATGTAGGAGTTCGGGCCACCGATCTCCGGCGTCCACGCGAACGGACACCCGGTTTCGGCGAGAACCCCCGGCCACAACACCCCGTCCAGATCGACGATGACGCATTTCTTCCTGTCGAGGCCAAGCACCGTCGCCAGACCGTCCATATGCGTCCGCGCCATCACCGCCTCGCGCCGGTACGGATCGCCGCCGACATGGTCGCGCCAAGGGCTGCATGTCCGGAAACTGATTGTGCACCGCTGCAAGCTCGCCGTCCGGGCGCTGCAGCATCCAGCCGGCGGAACCGAAATGCGTGAACGACACCAGCCCGTCATCCAGCAGTCTCGCGCTCCCGACCGCGTTGAGCGCAGCGGCTACATCCACCAGATGCACATCGGCAAACTCTTCGACACACCGCGCCAGCGCGAGGTTGGCGCGGCGGAACCGGTTGCGGTGCCCGAACGGGCCACGGTCCGCGAAGCCCAGCGGCTGGACAGTCGGCTCCGGCAATCCGTCGACCAAAATCGGCGCGGACGTGATCGCCCTTAGCTTGCGCAACATGGTCTCAACGGCTTCGACATAGACACGCGAGGGGTCGCCGTTGTGATGGGCCGGATCGCCGATTGCGATGGCATGCCGAGCCTGGAGCGCGCCGATGATGATCGCGTCGTGTCGCCGATCCGCGGCGAGACCTGTATCGCTGGCGAAAGAAGCCGCAGCCCGCAGGTCGATGCCGCGATCCGCCGCGTCCCGCCGCAGGAAATCGGCCTCCATCTGCACATCACAGTCACCCAGCAGCAGCACGTCGATCCGGTGCCGCAGCGCACGGGCGCTGCTCAGACCGCGCGGTGCTTCCACCGCCCAGTAGGGATGTGATCCCTCCATGCGCGACCGGCGGTATCGGTCCAGTTGCGCGATCGGATCGCGCCCCTGCACCGCGGTGCAGGCCCCGTCACACTCCGCCTCCTCGGTCTGGTCACTCAGAATGCCTTGTTCGAGCAACAACAGCACACAGGTCCGCACCGTCGTCTCATCCGCCGCCAACGCCGCGGCCAAACCGGGCAACGCGGCTTCCATATCCAGCGGCTTGTCGAACCAGGCGATCAGGTCAGCGACCTGCCGTGTGACCGTCAGCCGAACCTGCGTGACGGCATGGATTGCCAGGACACTGTCTTCATGACTTGGCAGCAGATGGACGAAGACGGAGCGGCGCAGACGCATCGGCCGAAGCCTGTTTTGTTACGAACGACACACCTGACATGGTTTGGTTAACAAATCGTGTAGAAATAACCGCACTTCCGCGCGATGGCACGCGACCGCCTGTCGTTCGTCCAGGCGTTTACCGCCAGTTAACCATTCCCTCCTACGCATCGCGGATCACAAAAGTAAGGTCGCTCAGGATGGGCACCACACGCCGCAAAATGTTGCACATTGCGACCGATGCTGCTGCGGCCGCGAACCCATGTCTCTCCTGGCGTGACCTGACTCTCGCAACAACCCCTAACGTGCCGAGAGCCGATGGACACCCAGGCCACTGACGTCTTCTCCCACCATGCGGCAGCGCTCGACCGCGCGATCCAGGACCATCAGGCCGGACGTTTGGCAGTGGCCGAGGCCACCTATCGCCGAATCCTTGCCGAAAACCCGGGCCAACCCGATGCAATTCATCTTCTAGGCATGCTGGCCTGCGATCGCGGCAACGCCTCGCTGGGACTGCAACTGACCGACGAGGCGATTGCCGTCGACGCCAACAGGGCCGCGTTCCACAACACCCGCGCCCGAGCGCTGAAGGACCTCGGCGATCTGCCCGCCGCGAGGCAGGCCTATGAGACCGCCTGGTCATTGCTGCCCGGCAGCGGCGAGATCGCCAACAACATGGGCTGTCTCCTGCGCGACCAGGGCCGCATCGATGACGCGGTCGAATGGCTCAGCCGTGCCAACATGCTTGCACCGGCAACATCCGCGATAACCTGCAATCTGGCTGAGGCACTCGCCGAAAAGAAGGCCTGGGCCAGAAGCGTCGCCATGTTCGAGCACGCCCTGCATCAGGCCCCTAATTCCGCCGATGCGCACACCCGTTTCGCGCAGGTTCTGGTAAAACTCGGAAACCTCGATGCCGCGGCAAAACACTATCGGTCAGTAATAAACCTGAATCCGCAGGACGCCGCGAGCCACAACAACCTAGGAGTTGTTCTTCAGGAACTCGGTCGCCCGGAACCCGCTGCACAGTGCTTCCACCGCGCGCTGCAATGCAATCCGCGCTATGCGGACGCTCTGTACAACCTCGGTTGCCTGCTGCTGCTGGACGGAAAGCAAGACGAGGCAAGACGCTATCACGACTTTGCCCTTGCCGCCGATCCCCTGCACGGCAAGGCCCTATGGGCGCGCTGCATGGTGGAGCTGCCCGTCCTGTACGACACCCCGGAGCAGGTTGCCACGCAGCGGCTACGATACGAACAACAACTTTCGGCCCTCGTGGCGAAGACGGCGGACCCTGATGTGGCAACCGCCCTCGCCGCCGCGATCGGGGCCAGCCAGCCCTTCTTCCTGCCCTACCAGGGCGCGTGCGACCGCGCGCCGCAGATGTTGTATGGCGGCCTCGTCGTCGGCCTGCTGTCGTCGGCCCACGCCGGCACCCTCGAACGTCCCCACCCCGGTGAACAAATCCGGCTCGGCATCGTCAGCGGTTATTTCTGCGAACACACGATCTGGCGGCTGATGCTGAAGGGCTGGCTCAGCCAGATCGACTCCGGCCGTTTCCAGATCCACGCCTATCACACCGGCAGGACGCAGGACGACCAGACCCAGGTGGCCCGGAGCCTGTGCGCGCGGTTTACTGCCGGAGATGCGGACGACATCCACACCGCCATCCGAAACGACCGCCCGCATGTCCTGCTGTATCCGGAACTCGGCATGGACGCGCAGGCGTTCCGGCTCGCCGGCCAACGCCTCGCACCGCTGCAATGCGTCGCCTGGGGGCAGCCGGAAACCTCCGGCCTGCCGACGATCGACCTGTTTCTGTCCAGCGAGCTGATGGAACCACCCGATGCTGAGTCGCAATATTCCGAACGTCTGGTGAGGCTGCCCAACCTAGGCATTTACTACACGCCGGACGAGCGCCTTCCCGAAACGTCCACACGCGCCGATTTAGGCGTGCGTGACACCGCCACGGTCTTCTGGTGCGGCCAGGCGCTTTACAAGTATCACCCGGCCTACGACGAGGTTCTTGTTCGGATTGCCGCCGCGGCCGGCGACTGCCAGTTCGTGTTCATCGGTTTCGCCCGTAGCGCCCCGATAACGCAACAATTCCGAAACCGCCTGACGCGTGCGTTTGCACTGGCAGGCATGGACGCGGACCGATACTGCGTCTTCCTCGCGCCGATGACGCAGGAGCGTTTTCTCGGTTCGGTTGCCGTCGCGGACATCGTTCTGGACAGCCTAGGCTGGTCGGGCGGCAAGTCCACCCTCGATGCGCTGGCGGTTTCGCCCGTCATCGTTACGCACCCCGGACCGTTGATGCGCGGACGGCACACGGCTGCTATTCTCACACGGATCGGCATCACAGAAACGATCGCCGAAACGGTGGACGACTATGTCGCAATCGCGGTCAGGCTCGCGCGCAACCCCGCAGAGCAGGCTACACTGCGCGCACGAACCGCGGCTGGCAGGTCGCGGGCGATGGCAGACGTCGCGCCGATCCGCGCCATGGAGGCCGCGATGATCGAAGCCCTCGAAACCTAGAGATCGTCCGACCCTCGGCCGCGAGCCTGTTGCTCAGCCCGCGGCCGATATCATCGGCAAACGTTAGCGCGAGTAGAACTCGACCACCAGGTTCGGTTCCATCTGCACCGGGTACGGCACGTCGGACAGCTTCGGCGACCGTGTGAACCGGCCCTTCATCGCCCGGTGATCCACTTCCAGATACTCCGGCACATCCCGTTCCGAACTCTGTGTCGCATCCAGCACGACGGCGAGCTGCTTGGATTTCTCCTTCACCTCGATCGTGTCGTTGTCCTTCACCTGATAGGACGGGATATTCACCCGCTTGCCGTTCACCAGCAGATGCCCATGGCTGACGAACTGCCGCGCCGCGAACGGCGTCACCGCGAACTTCAGCCGATAAGTCACCGCATCCAGCCGCCGCTCCAGGATCTCGATCAGGTTCTCCGAGGTGTCGCCCTTCCGGCGCACGGCTTCCTCGTAATACTTCCGGAACTGCTTCTCGCCGATATTGCCGTAGTAGCCCTTCAGCTTCTGCTTGGCCATCAACTGAGTGCCGAAGTCGGTCGGCTTCTTGCGCCGCTGACCGTGCTGGCCCGGCCCGTATTCCCGCTTGTTGACCGGCGACTTCGGCCGGCCCCACAGGTTGATGCCCAGCCGGCGGTTGATCTTATATTTACTCTCGGCGCGCTTGGTCATTGGCGCGTTGCCCTTTTCGTCCAGGTTGTTGCACCGGTAGGCCTATCGCAACAGCGATCGACGGGCGCGGCCCGTTTGGACCGTCCACGTTCCCGGCAGTGAAGAGCGGCGCGTATAGGCGCGCGCGCCGCTGCTTGTCAAACACTCCCGGCACCGGTAGGCAGCCGGCATGGTGTCTCGAAGCGATATTATCTGGCTCGGCGTGGCCTCCGGCGTTACCGGATCGTTGATCGGCGGCCTGATGCTGGGCATCGGCATGGACCTGATCGTGAACGACCAACCCTGGGGCTGGCTGCTGCTGCTGCCCGCCGGCCCCATCGCCGCGCTCCCCGGCTGGCTCCTGGCCCGCAAGCTGGCTCGGCAATTATAAACCCGGGCAAACGGGTCGCGGCCGAGCAGTCCGCTGCTTACTCCAGGCCCTTCTTGATGCGGCTTCTCAGGAATATGGCCTGATAGCCGTTTTCATCGCTGCCATTCGGAACCAGCCACTCGCCCTCCTCCGGACCAGCGATTTGCTTGCCCTTTCCCGTCCAGTCGTCGAGCACCCGTAAAACCTGCTGCCCATAAGCGGCGATGGGGCAGCAGATACGCATCCACACATCGACAACGTAAAGATCGATGGCCGTCAGGGTGTCGAGTGCTGTCACGGCGATGTAGTCCGCCTTGTCCCACTGCGACGCTGGCCCCACGACGCAGAATTCGTGGTCGAATTCGTCGAAGCCAAATACGGTCGCCGGGTAGGCGCGGGTGAACGCTTCAGCGCAGGCAATGCGCGACAATTCGCCGCAGTTCAGCACCTGCAAGTTCATATTGATATAGATACGTCCATATTGCGCATAGGTTGACTCCGATGGCGCCGCCCGCAGGTCGGTAAACGCATGACCGATGTCCTTGCGTTGCGCTCGCCGGATCGGCTCGTTTTCGTCCGCAAGACGCATCCGCCGGTTCCGCTTCTCCTGCTTCTCCCCGTAGGTCCTGGTCTTGTCATAGGACTTGTTGTCGGATTTCTGGCTTGCCTTGTACCGCTCCAAAACGACCTCATAGACCGTTTCCGCCATATCTTTCGTCGGCATCTCCGTTTCCCCATTCCGTCCCGCGATGGCCCAGGGGCGCCCCCCCGACAAAGCGGCGAACATCGCACCGGCGTGCAAGGCCTGCCGTCGCGCGAGCCGCATCGCCGGCGATGGCGCAGACCGAGCCCTGCAACCAAATCAGGCCAGGCTAAATCCGGCTGAGCAGCTCAGCCTTCTTCGCGCTGAACTCGGCATCCGTCAGCACACCCTTGCGATGCAGTTCCGCGACCCGCTCCAGTTGCGCCAAGGGATCATTCCGCGAATCGCCGCCGCTTCCGCTGTCCGATGCAGGTCCCGGCGTCCAGCTCGGCGCGGCAGTCTCCTGCGGCCCCTGCTGAGGGACCTCCTGCGACGCCCATTGCGGCGCGGCAAACGATGGCGCGGGCGCCTGGCCAGACACCACCGGCAAATCGGACAACCGGAACTGTCCGTATTGGCTGCTGAACGTCGCCGACTGGTCCCCACCCTGCTGCTGCGAGAACCCGCCGATCGCGTGATCCAACGTGTCGTAGACCGTCACCTGACCGTTCTGCTGCACCGCGAGCCGCCGAGGACCCGGAAAATACGCATACCGCATATCGTTCTGTCCGCCGCTGGACGACGGGTTGCCAAGCTCTGCCGGCCACCAGCTGCCCCCACCCTGCATCGGCGCGCCAAACCCGGTGTTCGGTTGAACCGGCGGTGGTGCGAACAACTGCACCGGCCCGCGCAGCAAACCAGCCAGATCGTTGCACAGCGCATCAACCCGATACTTCAGGCCATTGTTGAACATGTCGCCGACCATGATCATTCCACCCTGCGCCCACTGGCCCATGCCACCGAGCTCGGGGATGTTGAACTGCGCCATGGTGCCCCCGCCATGGGCGACGGCGTCCAGCAGCATGGCAGCCGCATCCGTCGAGACCCCATTGCGCTGCGCCACCTGGGCAAGCGCGGCCTGACCGTCCGGTGTAAGGATGCTCATAACCAACGTCCGAATAATGGAGGCCGTGTTCTAAGCAGGAACAGGCGAAGCGGCAAGCAATCGCCGAACCAGCCGCGGGCGGGTGGTTCAGCCTTCCTCAAAGGACGCGAAGCGCAATCAGTTGACAATGCCAACACCAAGCGAAGCTAAACCGCGCCAACGAGCGTACCACCCGGAACAGGCCGAATCCCGGCACAGTGAACGCCTCATCGGGCTCCGAGAAGCTGCCTTCCCCTCGGCGCGATGTGATGATCACAATGGCGCTCTGATCAGGTAGTGTCTGACGACCAACAATGACAAACATGATACGGGGAGAGTAAAATGGCGCAAACATTCGATTTCGTCGTCGTGGGCGGCGGCTCCGCCGGAGCCGTCATCGCCTCCCGCCTTTCCGAAGATCCCACCTGCCGCGTCGCCCTCCTCGAAGCCGGCGACCGCCCGCCGGAGCTGTCCTCCATCCCTGTCGCCTGCGCCGCCATGCAGCTCAACCCCGACGTCGACTGGATGTACACCGCCGATCCGGGCAAAGCCGGCCTCGGCCTCAACGGCGGCCGCATGCCCGTCCCCCGCGGCAAAATGCTCGGCGGCTCCTCCAGCATCAACTACATGATGTACGTCCGCGGCCATGCCGGCGACTTCGACGCCTGGGCCAAGGGCGGCGCCACCGGATGGAGTTACGACGAAGTCCTGCCCTATTTCCGCAAAAGCGAAGGCCTCACCCGCAGCGACGCCGTCGTCATCGACACCTCCGCGCACGGCACCAACGGCCCCCTCGGCGTCTCCGTCCGCTCACCCGTCCCAGCGGCGGTGAATGACTTCGTCGCAGCCGCCGTCGCCGCCGGCATCCCGCGCGGCGACTACAACGGCCGCGACCGAGGCGGTCCCGCCGGCGTCGCCTCCGTCGTGCAAAGCACTACGCGCAACGGCAAACGTTCCAGCACCTATCAGGCCTTCCTCGAAGGCGAACCGGAGCATCGCCCGAACCTGACAATCATCACCGGCGCCCACGCCACCCGCGTCATCCTGGACGGCAAGAACGGAACCACCACCGCCACCGGCGTCGAATACCGCACCGCCCAGGGCCAACTCGACACGGCACACGCGGCCAGGGAAGTCATTGTCAGCGCCGGCGCCATCGGCTCACCGCACCTGCTGCTGCTGTCCGGCATCGGTCCACGCCACGAACTGGAAGCCATCGGCATCCCGTGCATTCACGACTCCCCGCACGTCGGCAAGCACCTGAAAGACCATTTGATGCTGCCGCTCTATTTCCCGGCACCTGGGGCGGGCCTGACCATGAACGAGATCGGCCTCTCCCTCGGTCCCGACGTCCTGCGCGGACCCGGCGGCCCCCTGCCTGCGGACCCCGCCGATGACGCAAACCTGTCACCCCAACAACAAGCCCTGAAACAGGAGGCCGAACGCCGCATTGCCGAGTGGCAAACCAATGGCACCGGCCTTGCCGCCTCATCGCTTGCCGATGGCGTCGTGTTCAGCTCCACCGGCCTCGGCGACCCGCACAGCCACGACATGGAGATCATCTTCCTCCCAATCGCCGGCGACCACAGCCTCATCCATCATTGCCTCAACATCGATACCGCCCGCTTCTTCGACGACGCCGCCGCGCGCCTGGCGCCCGATGTTGAACGGGTCTCGTTGATGGCCAATCCCGTGCTGCCTCGCAGTGAGGGCGAAATCGTCCTCCAGAGCACCGATCCCACCGTGCACCCGGCGATCCGCATGAACTATTACGACGATCCCTATGACATGAAGGTCATGATCGCCGTCGCGCGCCGCGCACTTGATGTCGCCGCCCACTGGCCCGGCAATCGCAAGCTCGGTCCCGTCCTGATCCCGCCCTTCCTGGCCGAGAAACACGGCTACATCGCGGGCACCGAACCCAGCGACGCACTGCTGGAGGATTTCGCGCTGCATTTCTCGCTGACGGTCTACCACCACACCTGCACCTGCCGCATCGGCGACGTCGTCGACCCGCGGCTGCGAGTCCTGGGCGTCGCCGGGCTGCGCGTGGCGGATGCCAGCGTCATGCCCAACATCACCAGCGGCAACACCAACGCGCCCACGATCATGATCGGTGAGAAAGCCGCCGAAATGATCGCCGCCGATCACGGTGTGAAGCTCGCAGCCTTCGTCGGTGAGCGTCGATAGACCCGACCCCGACGGGTATTCGGGCGGGCTAACTCCTCGCGTCCCATCGTCGGGATACGGAAGGTGCCGCGCATGGTCGCCAACAGCGCGGCACGTCTCCCCCACGCCTGGGCAGCATCAACCACAGCGCTTATCCCGAAATTCCCCTTGCCTAGGACCCCATTCCTGCATTAAAGAACAAAACAAGAATTTAAGCCCCACCCCGCCGAGGCCCTTTCCATGCCCCTGTCAACCCAAAGCTCACCCGGTGTCCACAACTCCTGGGCCACGGCCGTTATGAACCGGGACGGCATACATCACCGCGTCGTTGACGACCTTGCCCCGCTACTCCTCGACGACGCGTCACAGGATTCGTCGTTGGCCCGCGGCACGGCTCTGCGCAGCCTGTTGTCGTTTTCGCCGGAGACCGACGCCGACTGGTTCAACGCCTCCGACATCATCTCGTTCTCGTTGATCTCGATCGATCTGCTCAAGGACGCCAGGACCCTGGATATGCCCCCGGCCATGAAGCTGCGATTTGTCGGCCGCGCAATCCAGGCCAGCCGAACCGCCCAGCAGGCCGACGCTGCTTTGCGTCGCCGCCGCAAGGAACGCGACGCGGCGGACCCCAACCGGCTCGATCGCATCGCGAACCTCGATCCAGTCCCGCCGTCCGAGCAGCCCGTCCCCGAACAGGTCGCCGCGGCGCTGCGGCAGGCGTTCGCGGAGATGGCCGAGGAACTGCAGACTCTGTCCCAGGAAACGGCAACCGCCGCGGAAGACGTCCCGGCCGAGGCCCCGGCCACCGAACCGCACCCGGTCCAACCAACCTTCCTGTCCGCCCGGCAACCCGCCGGCGTCGAACCATTGTACCCGGCCCAGACCCAATACCCGCGCCGCCCGCTACCGGTCGCCGCGACGGCCGAAGCCACGGGCCAAACCACCCTGGAAGCCATCGCTCCCTGCGATCGCGCAGCCAACGCCAAAGTTAGCCCGGCCGCGGAGTCCGGCCAGCAACGCGCCGTCACCCACCACAAGCAATTCCGCCAGATGCAGCGCGAGCACAAGCGCGCCATGACCGCCGCGAGTCATCAAACCGGAACCGATCGAAGCGATAGATGCGAATCCACGGCTTCGATCGAAAGCCCTCGCCCCTAAGCAACGGATCCCGGGTCACTCAGATCCAACCCCCACCGGCCGCATCCCTTTCGGCAGCGTGGTCAGCGACTCCGTCGTATCGAAATCCCGCAGCACCGCGTCATCGGCCATCTCGACCTCGCAAACGACCTCCGAATGCTTGCCCACCAGAAACCGGGCGCCGGAATCCCCACTGATCCCCAATATCTCGGGGAAGAAACGACGATCCCACAGCATCGGATTACCCTGCTTGCCCCGGAACGTCGGCAGCACGATCAGCCGCCCCTCATCGGGGTCGTACATCGACATCAGCCGGTCGATCATCCGCCCCGTCACCAGCGGCATATCCCCCAGACACACCACCACCGCCGCACACTCCGGCGGCACCGCGGCAATTCCGGTCTTCAAACTCGCCGACAGCCCCTCCGCATAATCCGGCGCATGCACCAGCCGCACCGGCCGCCCGCCCAGGGCATGCTCGACCTGCTCCGCCATATGCCCGGTCACCACCAGCACCGGCCGCGCCCCCGACGACAGCACGTTGTCCACCACCCGCGCGATCATCGGCTTACCGGAACGATCCGCGATCAGCAGCTTGTTGTGCGGCGCCATCCGCCGCGACCGCCCCGCCGCCAGCACCAGTGCCCCAATCACCGGCGCACTGCGCGGAGCAGCCCCCGACCTCGGCGTCGCCGGCGCTTTTTCCCGTGGCATCGGCCGCGTCTCCATCTCCTTCAACAGCCCGCCCACGCCCATCCGCATCATGTCCCGCGGCGTCACCGGCAAACCCGCGAACAGCCGCGTCAGCACGAAATCGATCCCGTTCAGGCTCGGACTCCGCGCACACCCAGGCAGCACCAAAGCCGGCCGCGTCCCGATCCGCCCCAGGCAAATCAGGTTCCCAGGGTCCACCGGCATCCCGAAATGCAGGATTTGCCCGCCCGCCCGCACAATGCCCTCCGGCCCGACATCCCGCCGGTCCACCACGGCCGAGGCGCCGATCACCAGCAGCAAATCCGCCCCGATCCCGATCAGAACTCTCCAGCGCCCGCCCAATCGGCTCCTCGTGATGCGCGCACCGCACCGGCGGCAGCAGCGAGCCAGTCAGCGCGGTAATCCGCGCCTCGGTGATCGCAATGGTCTTCTCAGTGACACTGTCCTTCAGACCGGGCAGTTCGGTGATCACCAGCCCCACCTTCAGGTGGCGGAACGGATGCACGCTCAGCGGTGACGGCCCCTGCCGCAGCAACGTCTCCGCCACCGCGAGCATCGTCCCCGCAACCGCGAACGGAATGATCTTGATCGTCGCAATCAGGTCTTTCGGCGCCACCACTGCGTAGTCGGGCAGGGTGCCGATCGTCATCGCCTCATCCAGCGAGTTCAACCGGTCTATCTGTCCAACATCGACGCGCAGCAGCCCCGGCACCTCCGCTGACAAATTCACCCGCCCCGTCGCGGCCCGCGACCGAGCGATCAGCGGCGCAACCAGCGGCGTGGCCAGCCGGTCGGCGGCGATATCCTCGGGCACGTCGCCGGGTTCCAGCCGCGCACAGATCACCTCGGTCCGGCCAGCGGCGCGCAAAGCCTCGATCGCCGCCTCGTCCAGCAGCGAGCCCTTGCGGATCATCCGCTCGCCGACCCGCTGGCTGTGCGCCATGATGGCGCCGCGGGCTTCGTCGAGCGAAGCGTGGCCGAACTTCATACAGCCGGTTTCGGCGGCAGGGGCGCGTTGCGGCGGACGGCGACGATCTCCGCGATGATCGACAGCGCGATTTCCGGCGCGGTCACCGCTTCGATGTTCAGCCCCACCGGCCCGCGGATGCGCGACAGGGCGTTATCCTGATGCCCCAGTTCCCGCAGCCGCTTCAGCCGGGCGGCATGGGTGCGCCGCGACCCAAGAGCGCCGATATAGAACGCCTGAGACTTCAGCGCCCGGTCCAAAGCCGGATCGTCCAACTTCGGATCATGCGTCAGCGTCACCACCGCTGTGCGGCTGTCCGGTGCGAACTTCTCTAAAGCCTCGTCCGGCCACTCGCCGGAGATCTCCACCCCCGGAAACCGCTCGTCCGAGGCAAAGGACCGCCGCGGATCAACCACCGTGACGGAAAACCCGCACGGCACAGCAAACGGCACCAGCGCCTGAGCGATATGCACCGCGCCCACCACGATCAGCCGAAGAGGCGGGTTATAGGCATGCAGGAACCAGTCTGCCTCCCCAACCTTCACCGTCCCGCTCTCATCCCTCTCCAGCGCTCGGCCCGCCGCCTGATTGAGATCATCCGGCGCCGAGGCATCCGGCAGCAATATCTGCTCGCCGGTCGGCAGCTTCGTCGCCAGCACCACCGGCCGCTTGGCCTGCTTGGCCTCTTCCAGCGCCGCAAGAATATCAGGGGTCATGAACGATCATCCCGAAACGAGTTTTGGCAACAGTAAACGATAAGCGCCGGCAAGGGGAGGGCAGGGCGCCGAAACCAGATGGGCACTCACTCACGCCCGCGTCATGGCCTGGTGATCCATGACGTGCCGGGTCAGATACGGGGGCACGTCATGGATGGCCGCCCCACGAGCGGCCATGATGATATGAGACCGTGTCCGAACTCGGCCCAACCTCTGACGGGACCGTGCGCAAGCCCGACCCAACGTTGGTGTCATGGCCGCCCTTGGGGCGGCCATCCCCGACTTCTTGCGCCCCTAAGCCAACCGCGCCTGCCCGCGGACCTAACTCAACCGTTCTACAAACACCTTTACCTTACCCCCACAAGCCAGCCCAACCTCCCAGGCGCGCTCATGGCTGACTCCGAAGTCCAGCAATTGCGGCGTTCCGCTGTCGATCGTCTTCATCGCCGCGTCAGCCACCGCGCCCTCGATGCACCCACCCGACACCGACCCGGCCATGCGGCCCGACTTGGTCACCGCCATCTGGCTGCCAGCCGGTCGAGGCGAACTACCCCACGTCTCCGTAACCGTGGCGACGGCCACCTGCTCCCCGGCAGCACGCCACGCGGCGGCGGTGCCGAGAACGTCTTCAACTTCCAGACTGCTCATGCGGTCATCCTTTCAAGGCGCCCGGCCTTCAGCGGGGCAGGGCGAGACAAACTTTCGATCAGCGCGCGCAGGCTTGCCAGGTTATGGACCGGACGGAACTCGTCCACATGTGGCAGCATCGCGCGAATGCCCTGGGATTTTGGCTCGAAGCCGCTCCAGCGCAACAGCGGGTTCAACCATACCAGCCTTGTGCAGGACTTGTGCAGCCGTTCCATGTTCTCGGCCAGGCCATGAGCACCGTCGCGGTCCAGCCCGTCGGTGATCAGCAGCACCACCGCGCCTTGTCCCAAAACGCGCTTGGCCCAAAGGTGATTGAAACTCGCCACAGCCTCACCGATCCGGGTCCCGCCCGACCAATCCGGCACCGCATGCGCCACCATCTGGAACGCCACCTCCGGGTCGCGCGCCTTCAGTTGCCGCGTGACATTCGACAGCCGCGTGCCGAACAGAAACACGCTGACCCGGTCGCGGTCGTTGGTCACCGCATGAAGAAAGTGCAGCAGGACCTGCGCATACCGCGACATCGAACCGGAGATGTCGCACAGCACCACCAGCGGCGGCGGTCGCGTGATCCGCCGGCTGCGGGCAATGCCGGTGATCTCTCCGCCCTGGCGCAGACTGGCCCGGATGGTCCGCCGCAGATCGGTGATCGGACCACCCGCATCCGGCCGCTTGCGCCGCGTCCGCCGCAGATCGAGCGGCAGCACCAGCCGCCGGATCTCCCGCTTGGCCTCGGCGATCTCGGCTGCACCCATCGCCTCGAAATCCATCTGCTGCAGCCGTTCCTGCTCCGACACGGTCATCGTCATGTCGACCACCGGCGGCTCTTCCTTCGGCGGCTGCGGCTTGTCCTTTTTCGAGGCGAACGCCTCCGCCACCCGGCGCGCGGCCGGCGGCGGCTTCTCCGGCTTGGGAGGCTTCTGCGCGTCCAGCAACGCCATCGCCGCGGCCTGTTCGGCGGCGGACGGATCGCGCCAGAACAGCGCGAACGCCTGGTCGAACACATCCTGGTGCTCGTGGCGATGGATCATCGCCGTCCGCAGCGCCGTCCGAGCCTCGGTCCTGGAGCCCAGATCGATATGCGTCAGTGCCTCCTGCGCGGCGATGGTTTCGGCCGGCCCAACCGGCAGCCCCGCGCGCCGCAACAGGCGGGCGAAGTGCATCACGTTGGCGGCGAGGCGGTCGGGTTCAGCTGCTTGGTTCATCGGCATCGAGTGGAAGCCATGTGGCCGAACCGGGCAAGGGGGCACAAACAGAGGCCAACGACGCCCGGTTCGGTCAGCCGGCATATCACGCTATCAAAAGTTCAGCGGCTGACCGCGCCGGCCCTGCGCGCCGGGCTCCTGATCAGAATCGCCGGCGCGGCAATACCGACCGCAATCCCCCCGACCATCAGCACCACCGTAATCCCCAGCGACAGCGTCTCGGTCACCAGCGCTGCGTCAGTCGCGCCATGGGCGATCTGCAAGGCGCCGATCAGTAGCCGGAACGCGTAGGCGCCCGGCACCATCGCCACGACGCCGGGGAATGCAAACGCCGCTGCGGGCGCATGGAACCATCCGGCTGAACAGTTGCGCCAGGAGCCCCGCCGCCAGCGCGCCGACCAGCGTGCCGGTGATGATGTCGATCCCAAGATGCCCGCACGCGGTTCGCAGCGTGTGGCTCGCCACGCCGCAGACGACGCACGCCCAGGCAACTCGCACCGGCACGCTGAACAACAGCACGTAGCCCAGGGCAGCCAGCGCGGAGAACGCGGCGTCCTGCGCCACGCTGATCACGCGGGCGGGTTCGTTCACCGGAATCGTCGCACCGGTCACCACCATCGCCACATACAACCCGAACGCGATGGCCGCGGTCTGAAGAGCGCCAAAACCCAGCCGCGAGATGCCCAGCGTCATGTGGTTGCGGATCATGTCCTCGACGCCGTTGATCAGCGGCACGCCGGGTACGATGATCATCCCCGGTGCCACCAGGCAAAGCGACGGCGTGCCGCTCAGTCCCAGCGCGACGGCGCCGCCGCCGATGATGCCACTCAGGCAGGCCGCCAGGAACGGAATGGCGATCAGGTTTGCCTGCCGCCGCCCGAGTTCCTGCCGCAGCCAGGTTCCCGCTGCGCCTGCCACCCAGACAATGCCAAAGGTCGGCCAGTCGCCGCCGAACAGCCGGCTCAGGCTCGCCGCCGTCAATCCCAGCAGCAGCACCACAAGCCACCGGTTATACCCCGGCGGTCGGTGTTCCAGTACGGCCAGGGCTTCGGTGGCCTCAGCCAGATCCAGCCGTCCGGCCTCCACGTCGTCCAGCAGGCGCGTGACGGCGGTCACCACGCTCATGCCCACGTTCATCGCCGGGACGCGAGGGCCGATCTTGGTCCGGAAATTCCCGTCAGCCACCAGGGTCAGCAGCAGCGCCTCGTAGCTCACCAGCAGACGGGCCTCATAGCCGAAGGCCTCGGCGAAGCGTGCCACCGCTGCCTCGACAGCCCCGGTATCGGCGCCATTCGCCAATAGCAGCCGCCCGGCTTGCAAGGCTGCATGCGCCATCGCCTCGACCCGTTCGGCGGCAGCCATGTCCGCTTCGGTCACACCGATGACGTCACGGTCCAGGACTAGCCGTCCGCGGCGACATACGGGCGCACCATCTTCGCGGGATCGACAACCTTGTCGAACTCCGCCTCCGTCACGAAGCCCAGCTTAAGGGACGCCTCCTTCAACGTCAGGTCGTTGTCCATCGCGTAGTGCGCGATCTTCGAAGCCTTGTCGTAGCCGATGACCGGAGACAGCGCCGTCACCAGCATCAGGGACCGTTCCACGTACTCGCCGATCTTCTTCAGGTTCGGCTTCGTCCCCTCCACCAGGAACTTTCGGAAATTGGTGCAGCCATCGGTCATGATGGTGATCGAGTGGGTGATGTTGAAAATGATCAACGGCTTGTAGACGTTCATCTCCAGATAGCCGCCGGCGCCCCCGAAGCCCACCGCGACGTCGTTGGCCATGACCTGGGCCGCGATCATCGTCAGCGCCTCGGCCTGGGTCGGGTTGACCTTGCCCGGCATGATCGAGGACCCCGGCTCGTTTTCCGGAATCTCCAGTTCCGCGAAGCCGGCGCGCGGCCCGCAGGACATCAGCCTGATGTCGTTGGCGATCTTGTAGAGCGAGACGGCCAAAGTCCGCATCGTGCCGGACAATTGCACCAGGGCGTCGTGCGCCCCCTGTACGGTGAACTTGTTCGGTGCCGTCACGAACGGCAGCCCCGTCAGCTTGGCGATCTGTGCGGCCGCCGCCTCGGCGAACCCGGGTGCGGAGTTGATGCCGGTCCCCACCGCCGTCCCGCCCAGCGCCAACCGGTAAACACCCTGCAACGCCGCTTCCAGCCGTTCCAGGTCATCGGCCAGCATCCCCGCATAGCCGGACCATTCCTGGCCCAAAGTCAGCGGCGTGGCGTCCTGCATATGGGTGCGGCCGATCTTGATGATCGAATCCCATTCCTTGGCCTTCGCGGCGATCGAATCATGCAGCGCCTGCACCGCGGGCATCAGCCGCTGCTTCACCCCGACCGCCGCAGCGATGTACATCGCCGAGGGGAAGGTGTCGTTCGACGACTGCGCCATGTTGACATGATCGTTCGGATGCACCGGCGCCTTGCTGCCGAGCGGCGTGCCGGCGATCTGGCAGCAGCGGTTCGAGATCACCTCGTTGACGTTCATGTTGAACTGCGTGCCGCTGCCGGTCATCCAGACGTGCAGCGGGAACATGTCGTGATGCTGGCCGCCCAGGATCTCATCACAGGTCTGCACGATCAGCTTGCTCTGCTGATCACCGAGACGCTTGTCGTCATGATTGGCGATCGCCGCCGCCTTCTTCAGCGTGGCATATGACAGAATCATTTCGCGGGGAATGAGGTCTTTTCCGATGCTGAAATGTTCCAGGGAGCGCTGGGTCTGTGCGCCCCACAGCTTATCCGCGGGAACATCGACTTCACCCAGACTGTCAGTCTCCCGGCGCATCGTGGTCATACTATCGTTTCCTTTAGCGTTGAGCGGGGCCGAGAAAACGTGGCCTGGTATCTTCAGAAAGCGACCAGCTGACAAAGGTCGGGTTTATTCCGATCGTTGCCGCTTTATCGCCCTGGCTCACGAACCGGTTCAGTCTGGAGGGCAAGTCCATCCTACGCAATATCAAAAGCGCGGGACGGTGCAGTCCCTTCAGGCCGCGTCGGCGCACGAAATGCTGACGTCAGCCGGGCTCATGTTTTTGTGATTTTTCCCCAGGCACTTGGAAGATTTTTCGCCCCAGGCACTTGGAATAAGATTCCGGGTGTCGCGCAGCCGCCTCCGGTGCTGACGATAGGCGCAGGTATCAAGGCCACCGCTGGATCGATCCCCTTCTAACCAATAATATCTGGACCCGGCCCCGGAAGATTGCCACAGTTCAAGCCTCTCGCATCCTGAGTTCGCCGACTGATGACCGGTCGCATCCGCTAGACGACGCGTACGCCAAGGTCCACCAAGCATGCGGGCCTGCCGCTTGGTAATTCGGGAAAGGGCAGTCGAATGATTCGGTGCGTACGCATATGGACCGGGGACGACGGGAACTCGCATTTCGAGGAAGGCTCGATCGCCCTGTCGGATGGCCAGCGAGGCGACCTGCTGAGCGGCAAGACAAACACCACCACGGTGTCCTTTCAGGAAACCAGATCAGGCGGCACATTCGCCTGGCACGACGCGCCGGTCCGCCAGTTCGTCATTACCCTCAGCGGCACGCTCGATTTCCAGACACGGCAGAATGAGCACTTTACCATCCACCCCGGGGACATTCTGCTGGCCGAGGATACCACCGGTTCGGGGCACAGCTGGAGACTGCTCGACGAACAACCCTGGCGGCGCGTTTACGTCATCCTCGCCCCCGGCGTGGACGTCCCCTTCACCGCCAAATCGTAACAAAAGGGCCGAGGCAGCGCATGTCCCAGACCATGACACCCACCCCCGACATCGTCCTGATCGGCGCCGGCATCATGAGCGCCACGCTCGGCACAACGCTCAAGGAACTCGACCCCGCACTGACGATCACAATATTCGAGACCCTTGAAGACTGCGGCCTCGAGAGCTCGAAATCATGGAACAACGCCGGCACCGGCCACGCCGCGAACTGCGAACTGAACTACACCCCGCAAAGACCCGACGGCAGCATCGACATTTCCGAGGCGCTGAAGGTCAACACCGAATTCGACCTGTCGCGTCAGCTGTGGTCGTATCTCGTAACAAAAGGCGCGATCGCCGATCCTCGGGCTTTCATTCATCCATGCCCGCACATGAGCTTCGTCTGGGGCAAGGAGAACGTCGCATTCCTGCAGGCGCGCTTCAAGGCGATGTCGGCGCACCATTGCTATTACGGCATGGAGTACACCGAGGACCCCAAGCAGATCAGCGAGTGGGCGCCGCTGATCATCGAGGGTCGTGACCCAGCCCAGCCGATCGCCGCCACCCGCATCATTACCGGCACCGACGTCGCCTACGGCTCGCTGACCCACCTGCTGGTTGCGCACCTGACCGCCCAGCCCGGCGTCTCCGTCCACTACAAGCACCGCGTGGACGGCCTGAAGCGCGAACCCGACGGACGCTGGCGGATTGAGGTCAAGGACGTCGACCAGAACGCGACCCAGACCATCAGCGCGAAGTTTGTCTTCATCGGCGCCGGCGGCGGCGCGCTGGAACTGCTGCAGAAGTCCGACATCCCCGAAGGCCACGGCTACGGCGGCTTCCCGGTCAGCGGCATCTGGCTGCGGTGCGATTCCGACGCGGTCAGCCACCGTCACCATGCCAAGGTCTATGGCAAGGCGGCGCACGGCTCGCCGCCGATGTCCGTCCCGCACCTCGACACCCGCATCATCCAGGGCAAGACGTCGGTGCTGTTTGGGCCCTATGCCGGGTTCTCGACCCGTTTCCTCAAGCACGGCTCGCTGACCGATCTGTTCCGCTCGATCGAGCCGGGTAACATCCTGCCGATCCTCGCCGTCGCGCGCGATAACATCGACTTGTCGGAATACCTGATCGGCCAGGTGATGCAGTCGTCGTCGCACCAGTTCGCGCTGCTTCAGCAATTTTACCCGACGGCCAAGCGGCACGACTGGCACGAGGCTGTCGCCGGCCAGCGCGTTCAGATCATCAAGCCCGACAAGGCGCACACCGGCGTGCTGGAATTCGGCACCGAACTGGTGGCGGCCGAGGACCGCTCGCTGGTGGCGTTGATGGGTGCCTCGCCCGGCGCGTCGACCGCCGCCGCCATCACCCTTGAGGTACTGCAGAAGTGCTTTGCCGACCGCCTGACGGACAGCACGTGGTTGCCGAAGCTCAAACAGATCATCCCGACATACGGCATCGACCTCACGAAAGATGCCGATGCCTGCCGGACCATTCGTGCCCAGACGGCGCCGATCCTGAAGGTCGACAACATCTGACGGGCGGTTGACGGAGTATGTCGCTCAGCCTCCGCGGGCCATCCGGAGGCCGTCGGCTACCCGGACCGGCCGTGTCCCTCTCGACCGCGTGTCATCAATCGCCTAACGTGGCTGCCGACCATCCCGGATCTACGACCCGGGGGGAACACAACGCCTAAATCGGGAGCGATGATGTCAAATCTCAGCTATGCCGCACCCACTTCGGTGGACGACGCGGTTAAACTACTTGCCGGCGCATCCGGCCTCGCCAAGGTGCTGTCTGGCGGGACAGATCTGTTGGTCCAGCTTCGCTCCGGCCGGCTCAAGCCGGATCTGATCGTCGATACGAAGAAGATTCCGGGCATCATCGGCATCCGCGAGCAAGACGGCGGCTTCGTGATCGGCGCCGCCACGCCAGGCGCGGCCGTTGAGGCGCACGCCGGGCTCAAGGCTGTGTGGCCCGGTCTTGTCGAGGCACTCGACCTGATCGGTTCCACGCAGGTGCAGGGCCGCTGCTCGCTCGCCGGCAACCTGTGCAACGCCTCACCCGCCGCTGACAGCGTGCCAGCGTTGTTCGCCGCCGCCGCGATCGCCGTGGTGGTCGGACCCAAGGGCAAGCGCGAAGTGCCTGTCGAGCAGATCCCGACCGGTCCCGGCCGCACGTCGCTGGCCAAGGATGAGTTCATCCTGGAATTCAAGCTGCCGCCTCGTCCGGCCCGTTCCGGCGATGCCTACCTGAGGTTCATTCCGCGCACGGAAATGGATATCGCCGTGGTCGGCTGCGGCATCAGCGTGACGCTGGATGCCAACGGCGTCTGCACCGCCGCCCGCGTATCCCTTGGCGCCGTCGCTCCGACGGTTCTGCTGGTTCAGGCAGCGGCGGACACCCTGATCGGGCACAAGCTGGATGCCGACACGCTGGCGAAGCTCGACGCCGCCGCACAGGCCGCGGCCAAGCCGATCAGCGACAAGCGCGGCACCGTCGAGTACCGCACAAAGATCGCGGGCGTTCTCGCCCGCCGCACCGCCGCCATCGCGTTCGATCGCGCGGCCGGTCTCAGCAATGGAAAGGCTCACTAACGATGGCTAAACAATACGTATCCGCCACAATCAATGGCGAGTCCGCGGAGTTCCTCTGCGAGACCCAGCAAACCCTGCTGGACGTCCTGCGTGACGTCATCGGCTTGACAGGCAGCAAGGAAGGCTGCGCATCCGGCGACTGCGGAGCCTGCTCCGTCATCATGGATGGGCGGCTTGTCTGTTCATGCCTGGTGTTGGGTGTCGAAGCCGAGGGCACGGCCATCACCACGATCGAGGGCATCGCACAGGGCGACAAGCTGCATCCGGTGCAGCAGAAGTTCCTGGAACACGCGGCCTTGCAATGCGGGTTCTGTACGCCCGGCCTGATCGTGGCGACCAAGGCATTGCTGGATGAGAATCCAAACCCAACTGAGACAGAGGCGCGTTACTGGCTCGCCGGCAATTTGTGCCGCTGCACCGGTTACGACAAGATTATCCGAGCCGTGATGGATGCTGCTGCTGAACTGCGAGGGGAGACTGTTTGATGAATTATATCGATTCCACTCTGAAGGTTGTTGGTTCGCGTCCGATCCGTCCCGACGGTGTGGACAAGGTCACAGGTCGCGCGCTTTTCGCGGCCGATACGCGGTCCGCGGGAATGCTGTGGGGCAAGGTGCTCCGCTCCCCGCACGCTCATGCAAAGATCGTATCCATTGATACGACCAAGGCAGCGGCGCTGAAGGGCGTCCATGCCATCGTCACGGCCGCGGACTTCCCTGATATTCCGTCCGAGGAAGCGTTCGTCGGCGAAGGCCCGATGAACTTCCGCGATCTTGCGCTGAACTGCATGGCTCGGTCCAAGGTCCTGTATGAGGGCCACGCCCTGGCCGCAGTGGCGGCATCCACGCAGGACATCGCCGATCAGGCGCTGGCGCTGATCGAAGTCAAATACGAGGTTCTGCCGCATGTCATCGACGTCGATGACGCCATGAAGCCGGACGCGCCCATCCTGCACGACGATATGTTCACCGCCGGCGTCGATCCGAAGCCGACCAAGCCGTCGAACATCGCGAAGGTCGTGACCTTCAAGAAGGGCGACGCCGAGGCCGGGTTCAAGGAAGCCGAGGTGATCGTCGAGGGCACTTACACCACCCAGCCGGTGCATCAGGCTTACATCGAGCCGCATGCCTGCCTCGCGACCTACAACCCAGACGGTCAGGTTCAGATCCACAGTTCCAGCCAGGGCCACTTCATGGTTCGGGCGTACACGGCGAAGCTGCTGGGGATCCCGATGTCGAACATCCGCGTGAACCCGGCGGAGATCGGCGGCGGCTTCGGCGGCAAGACGCTGGTCTATCTGGAGCCCCTGGCGGTGGCGCTGTCGC
Source organism: uncultured Pseudomonadota bacterium (assembly GCA_963819005.1). GTDB lineage: Bacteria > Pseudomonadota > Alphaproteobacteria > Acetobacterales > Acetobacteraceae > Rhodopila. The sequence goes on along the minus strand of CAWFUL010000011.1, from coordinate 433,893 downwards.
AAGAAATCAGGCCGCACCGTGAAGATGCAGATGACGCGCGAGGATGTGTTCCGCGGTTCCGGCCCGACGTCGGGCGCGTCGATGACGGTGAAGATCGGCGCCAAGAAAGACGGCACGATCGTCGCTGCCAAGCAGGTGCTGAAGTTCCAGGCGGGCGCGTTCGCCGGCTCGCCGATCGGGCCGGGCTGCATGTGCGGCTTCGCGATGTACGACCTGCCGAATGTCGATGTCGTCGGCTATGACGTGGTCAGCAACCGGCCGAAGGTGGCCGCTTATCGTGCTCCAGGCGCGCCGATCACGTCGTTCGCGGTCGAAAGCGCGATGGACGAACTGGCGCTGAAGCTGGGCATGGACCCGCTGACGCTGCGTGAGAAGAACGCGGCGAAGAACGGCACCAAGACGCATTACGGCCCGACGCACGTCAACATCGGGTTCACGGCCGTGCTGGATGCGGTGAAATCCCATCCGCACTGGAAGTCGCCGCTGAAGCCGGGCCAGGGCAGGGGCCTCGCGACCGGGTTCTGGTTCAACATCGGCGGCGAGTCCTCCGCGCAGGTGCATGTGAATGAGGACGGCACCGTGACCGCGGCAACCGGCAGCCCGGATATCGGCGGTTCGCGTGCCTCCATTGGCATGATGGTGGCCGAGGTGCTGGGCGTTCCGGCTACCTCCGTTCGCACCATCGTGGCTGATACGGCGTCCATCGGCTTCACCCACCTGACCGGCGGCTCGCGCGTTACGTTCGCGACCGGCATGGCGGCGACGCAGGCGGCGGAGAAGGTTGTGGACGACCTGAAGCGCCGGGCGGCGCAGACCTGGGAAATCCCGGTCGACGCGGTGGAGTGGAAGGACGGCAAGGCCTATCCGGCCGGTTCCAACGCCGGCGCGTTCGAGCCGCTGGACCTCGCCACGCTGGCGCTGAAGGCGGCGCGGACCGGTGGTCCGATCATCGCCGAGGTGTCGGTGAACGCCCAGGGCGCCGGTGCGGGTTTCGGCGCCCACATCTGCGACGTGTCGGTCGACGAAGAGACCGGCCACGTGAAGATCGAGCGCTACACCGCCATCCAGGACGTCGGCAAGGCGATCCACCCCAGCTACGTGGAAGGCCAGATCCAGGGCGGCGCGGCGCAGGGCATCGGCTGGGCGCTGAACGAGGAGTATATCTACAACGCCAAGGGCCAGATGGAGAACGCCGGCTTCCTCGACTACCGGGTGCCGGTTGCCTCCGACATGCCGATGATCGAGGCGGTGCTGGTCGAAGTGCCCAATCCGCGCCACCCGTTCGGGGCGCGCGGCGTGGGTGAGGTGCCGATCGTGCCGCCGATGGCTGCGATCGCCAACGCGATCAAGTCGGCGACCGGCCTGCGCATGCCGGACCTGCCGATGTCTCCGCCGAAGGTGCGCGCGGCGTTCGACGCGCGGTTAATGCCGCGGGTCGTCCTCTCCTCGGGTTCCGCCGGTCAGCAGTTTACCGGTGGCCAGACGGAATTCGAGGTGGAGGCGACGACGTTTCGCCGCCTTGTGCTGGAGCTTGAAGCAGCGATTTCCCGGCCTGGGAAACCAGGTCGAGGAAAGCATGGCGGTTGCCATCGATGGCGAGATTTTCCAGGACGCCTATGCTGCTGAGCTACGGCCAGACAGCGAGATCTATCTGATTCCAAAAATCGGCGGCGGTTAGGCGTTGTGCCCGTCGGATGACGGTACGGCAGCCTTTCGCGAGGCTGCCGTACCTTTCGCATGCGCGATTCCGTTTGCTTTTCAGGAAGCGATATTGGAAACCATTCCGAACGGCCCGGATCAGCAAGGGCTGAGACATTCGTAGAATCGGGACTCGATTGAATGCATTCCGCTCCGACGGACCTCCGGTCAATGTTTGAACTGTTTCGTTATTATCGCCCGGATGTCGGGATCAGGCGGCTTCTTGAAGATCATGGCGTAGCCGATATGACGCCGCGCCAGATCTACCACGCGGTGCATGGCCGGCCGCCGGATACGCTGGATGTTGCGTTGCCGCCGAAGAGTTTCGATGCAACCACGACATTCATAGCCGCCCTCTCCAGCCTTGAGTTCCAAACCAACCTTGCGTCCAATCTGTTGCGGGCGTTTCCGGAAAAGCACAGATTGTTCTTCGTGCATATTCCAAAGACCGCCGGGGTTGATCTCGCAACCCGTTTCATCTGCCGGTACCCGTCGATCAACACGAACTTGCTGGATCGCAACCTGACACCGTCACGCGATCAATTGTTACTCGCGATAAAACATATTGTTCTAGAAACGAACTGTTCGGATACTGTATTCATTTCCGGACACACCCACCTTAGTCTCTATCAGTCTTGGGCAAGCAACGGTATCCGGTCTCAGGACACGGTCTTCACTGTCATTCGGGAGCCGCTGGACAGGATCATTTCCCAGGTAAACTACGTGCTCACCCGCATCTTCTCGAACCAGACGCCAGCCCAGCCCGATACCGTCGGCTGGCGGAAGCTGTTCGGGGTCGACGATCTCGAAATCAAGGATTCACCCGAGGCCTTGTTGAATCTGGCCCGTCGCATTCTGCGCGACAAGGGCGTGGTCGTTCCCAACATCGCCTGCGCCTATATCGGGGACGGCGGCTACGACGCGGCGCTGACAAAAACCGTGGCCCATGATCTGGAAGTCATCGAACTCAAGAGGCTCGACGCCTGGACCGAGGCGCGCCTTGGCGTCACCCGTTCGACACGCATGAACACCTCGGAGAAATTTGTTTCATTGAAACAATTCCCCACGGACGATCTCGAATACGCCAAGAGTATCGTGACGGAAGACGAGCGTTACTATCAGGCTGTGATCGCGGCCTGCCAGCGCTATGGCACCAACTCGGTCAAAGGCGCGCAGGTCGCCCAGTAGCCGCCGCGGTGGCCGATCCGCTCAGGCTGCTTCGACGCGATACATCTTCAGGAACATCGAGATCGCCGCGTCGACGACCCGATTGATCTCACTCTCCGGCGGATCGGACAACATCTCCAGCCTGCGCCGCAACACCAGCCGAGCCTGGCAGAGGCTGAAGAACTGCTCCGCCGCAAAGTCGGGGTCGGCGACCGCCAGGCGTCCCCGGCGGGTTTCTTCCGACAGCCACTTCGCCATGAACCCGGTCGCGCGCGCCGGCCCGGACTCGAAAAAGCCGCGGGCAAGCTCGGGGAAGGCGGCCGCCTCCGCGATAACGACGCGATAGATCGTCAGCCCAACGTCGGACAGCATCATGCGGGTCATCCGCAGGCCAATCTCCCGCAGCACAACAGCAGGGTCGCCGTCATGGTTCGCGCCATCGAAGATGCGCACCAGATGCCGGCCGCATTCGTCCTGGACATAGTTCGCGAACAGCGCGGCCTTCGTGTCGAAATAGTTGTACAGCGTGCCTTTCGACACGCCGGCGACAGCGGCGATGCGCGCCATGCTCGCGCCTTCATACCCCTCCGAGGCAAAGACCTTGGCTGCACCCACCAGGATCTGGCTGCGCTTTTCCGGTGTCAGGGCGGGCGTAATGTCCATCGCGTCAATCTTCCGAGGCCCCGGGTTGTATTGACAACCTGCGACGATGCGTTAGCTGACCATTCAGCACTGACCGAACCGTTCGGTCAATTGCGCGACGCGCGTCAGGCGGAGCAAGGGCGATGGACGACCAGACAGGCGATTTGGGGCGCCAGAACAAGGCGGCGCCCCGTCCAGCCGGCAGCGCGCGCCCAGGTCCCATACGGCTGAAGCGGCGCCTGGGGGCCGGGGTTGGCGTCCTCCTGGTGGCCGGGGTCATTGCCGGCGGCACGATGTACTGGCTGCAGACCCGCGACTACGTCAGCACCGACGACGCCTTCATCGACGCTTATACCACGCAGGTGGCGCCGCGGGTTTCGGGGCAGGTGACAAAGCTTCTTTTTACCGACAACCAGCATGTCACCGCCGGCCAGACCCTGGTGCTGATCGATCCGCGTGACATCCAGGCCAAGCTGGATCAGGTGCTCGCCCAGCAGGCCAGCGCCGAGGCATCCCTGCAGCAGACCAAGGCTCAGGTGTTCGTCCAGCAGGCCGCGGTGGATCAGGCCAAGGCCAACGTGCTCGTCGCGCAATCCGACCTGGTGCAGGCGCGCGAGGACTACAACCGCTTCATCGGCGTCAACCCGAGGGCGGTGACGCGTCAACAGGTCGATTCCTCGACCGCCACATTCCACTCCGCCGAAGCGAAGCTGGAGGCCAGCCGGCAAACCGTCAGCGGGGCGGAGGCACAGGTGCAGGCGGCCCAGGCGCAGGTGCTGGCCGCCGAGGCGCAGGTCAAGCAGGCGGCCGCGAACGTGGACGCGGCGAGACTTCAGCTGTCCTACGCCACGATCGTGGCACCGGTGACGGGCATCGTCACCCACCGCACCGTCGAGGCCGGCAACTTCGTCAACCCCGGTCAGGCGCTGTTCGCGCTGGTGCAGGATGATCGCTGGGTGACCGCGAACTTCAAGGAAACCCAGCTGGATGCGATCCGGCCCGGCCAGCCGGTGGACCTGTCGATCGATGCGGTGCCGTCGGTGACGTTCCACGGCAAGGTCGACAGCTTCCAGGCCGGAACCGGATCGGCGTTCAGCGTGTTGCCGGCCGAGAACGCCACCGGCAACTACGTCAAGATCGTCCAGCGCCTGCCGGTGAAAATCGTCTTTGATGACGACCGCATCAAGGACCATCCGCTGGCGCCGGGCATGTCTGTCGTGCCGTCCGTCAAGGTTCGCTGACCGGTGGCCGACCCGTCGCTGCCGCGGTCGGCCGCCGGCGACCGCAATCCGTGGCTGATTGCCGTCGTCGTTTCGATCGCAACGTTCATGGAGGTGCTGGACACCACCATCGCGAATGTCGCGCTGCGCCATATCGCGGGTACCCTGGGTGCGGATCAGGATGAATCGACCTGGATCATCACCAGCTATCTCGTTTCAAATGCGATCATCCTGCCGATCAGCGGCTGGCTCGCCAACGTGTTCGGCCGCAAGCGATTCTACATGATATGCGTTGGACTTTTTACCATCAGCTCGGTTTCCTGCGCGCTTTCCACCTCACTCGGCATGATGCTCGTCTCCCGGGTTTTCCAGGGCATGGGCGGCGGCGGGATGGCGCCGGTCGAGCAGTCGATGTTCGCCGATACCTTTCCTCCGCAGAAACGAGCACAGGCCTTTGCGCTCTATGGCCTGACCGTGGTCAGCGCGCCGGCCATCGGCCCGGTACTGGGCGGCTGGCTGACCGACAGCTTCTCCTGGCACTGGGTGTTCCTGATCAACCTGCCCGTCGGGCTCTTGTCGCTGACGCTGGTGGGCTGGCTGGTCACCGAACCCGAGGCGCTTCGACGCGACCGGCGAGAGCTTTTGGCCAAGGGCCTGAACGTCGACATCCTGGGCTTCTTGCTGGTCGTCGTCGGCTTCGGCACGCTGCAGGTGCTGCTGGATCGTTACGAGATCGACGATGGCTTCTCATCGCATTTCATCGCCGGCCTGGGCATCGTCAGCGTCACCAGCCTGGTGACGCTTTTCATCTGGGAAATGCTGCACCCACAGCCGGTGATGAACGTTCGCCTGCTGGGATACCGCACCTTCGGCATCTGCTGCGGCCTGATGTTCATGGTCGGCTTTTTCCTGATCAGCACGACGCAGTTGCTTCCGCAACTGACCCAGTCGCTCCTGGGCTACGACGCCACCACCGCCGGCCTGACGCTGGGGGTGGGCGGCATCTTCTCCTTGCTGCTGATGCCCGTTGCCGGAATCGTGACCGGCCGCCTGATCCAGCCGAAATGGCTGATCCTGATGGCAATCCTCGGCACGGCATGGTCGCTGCTCCGCACATCCAACCTCGACCTGACAATCTCGTTCTGGACCGTATCCAGCATCCGCGTCAGCCAGGTGATCTGGCTGCCGTTCCTGTTCATTCCGCTCAGCGCCGTGTCCTATGTCGGGTTGCCGCCGAACAAATCGAATGAGGCGTCCGCGCTGTTCAACCTGATGCGCAACCTCGGCGGCAGCGTCGGCGTGTCGTTCACCACGACGATGCTGGCGGAACGGACGCAGTTCCATCATGCGCGCCTTGCAGAGCACATCACCGCCTACAACGGCTATGGCTGGAACACGCCGCTTGCCCCGATCAACAGTGTGGTGCAAGCACAGGCATCCGTGATGAGTTATCTGGATATCTTCTGGGTGTTGGGGGTGATGGCGCTGGTTGTCGGGCCCGCGGTGCTGCTGCTGCCGCGTATCCCGAAAGGGGCGGCGCCTGCGCACTAGGCCGGATCGCACATCACGGAACCGGTTTTGTTTTGGATGTGCCGTTATGTCGTCGAAGTTGAGCAGGACCCGGCTGAGTTGGACAATCCCGGCTGGTGTTGCCGGGATGTTGACCCTCACCGGCTGCAAGCTGGGCCCGAACTTCGAAAAGCCGAACGCCGGGGGACCTGACTCCTGGCTTACGGGACCGAAGCAGCCGATCATGCAAGCCGACAAAGCGTCGAAACCCAGCGTCGCGGTCACCGAGCCCGTCGATGTGAACTGGTGGTCGCTGTTCAACGACCCGCGACTGACAGCGCTGATACACCGCGTCGCCGGGGAGAACCTGGACGTCAAGATCGCCGCCGTCCGTCTTGCCGAGTTCCGCGATCAACTCGGCATCGTGCAGTCCGCGCAGCTGCCGCAATTCAACGGCAATCTCTCCTACACGCATCAGAAGGCGAGCAACAACGGCATCTTCGTCGTCATCCCCACCGCGGCAGGCGCCAACGGCGCGCCGGGCAACACCGTCGGCGGCGTCAAGAGCAAGGGCCTGAAGCCATTCGACATCTATCAGGGCGGCTTCGATGCCTCCTGGGAGGTCGATCTCTGGGGCCGGGTCAGCCGTTCGGTCGAATCCGCCACTGCCTCCGCCCAGGCCTCCGAGGAAGCCCAGCGTGCCGCTTTGCTGTCCACGCTGGCCGAGGTCGCGCGCGACTACATCCGCCTGCGCGGAACCCAGGCGCAGTTGCAGATCGCCCATGACAACGTCCAAATCGCGCAGGAAAGCCTGGACCTGACAAAGCAGCGCGCCGCCGGCGGGATCACCACCGATCTGGACGTGGCGAACGCCTCGGCGCAGTTGCGCTCCAACCTGTCGCAGATCCCCGCGCTGCAGCAACAGGAGGGAGAGCTGATCAACGCGCTCAGCGAGTTGGTCGGCCAACCGCCCAACGCCCTGCGGGACGATCTTGCCGACCCGCACCCGGTGCCGCCGGTGCCCCCCGCGGTGCCCATCGGGCTGCCGTCAGAACTGGCGGAGCGGCGTCCCGACATTCGTCAGGCCGAGGCTCAACTTCATGCCGCGACCGCCGATATCGGCGTCGCGCAGGCCGACTTCTATCCCAAGCTGACACTGAACGGATCGGCCGGCTTGCAGTCCTTGCAGTGGAGCCGCGCCTTCGACCTGGCCTCGAACCAGTATGCGGTGGGCCCAGGTATCACGATCCCCATCTTCGAAGGCGGACGCCTCCGCGCCACGCTGAACCTGCGTAAGTCCCAGCAGCAGGAAGCGGCACTGCAATTCCAGCGTACCGTGCTGCAAGCCTGGCGGGAGGTTGATGATGCCCTGACCGCCTACAAGGCCGAACAATCACGTCGCGATGAACTCATCCAGGCGGTTGCCGACAACCGACGAGCGCTGGCCTTGGCGCAGAGCCGGTATCAGGAAGGGGTGGCCGACTTCCTGGATGTACTGACCGCGCAACGGGCCTTGCTGGCCACCCAGCAGGAGCTGGAGAACGCCACCACGACCGTGTCGTCGAACCTGGTGGCGCTGTATAAGGCGCTGGGCGGCGGGTGGGAGATGGACCTGCCGATCGAGCAGACGGCCTCGGCGAAGTAAGCTAAATACTGCTTCCCGATTGCGTCCGTCACCTACCGTCGCAATCCGAACGCCGGGCGGATTAACGGAATCTTAGCCTTTCGGCCGCACTCTTCCTACCGATGTGGGCGCGGCTCTTCCTGTTGACACTGACAGCGCTGTCCCTGTTCGGTGCCAAGCAAGCCATGGCCCAAAGCCCGCTGCTGCCGTCGCTGTTTCCCGAGGGCGTGCCAGGCTATGACAACGCTCCTGGTGTCACCGTGCAGTCGCGCCTGCACCCGGACCAACTGCCGCTGGGCATTCGCAATGGCGCGGTGCAGATCTTCCCGACGCTCGACCAGGGTTTCGGCTACAACAGCAATCCCCTCGGGGCATCCGGCCAGCACGGCAGCTGGCAGGTTACGACCGCGCCGATGGTCATCTTCGGAACGGATTGGTCACGTAACCAGCTTGGCGCCGCGGTAACGGCTCAGAACACCACATATCTGTCGCAACCCAGCCAGAACCGTACCGATGCCAGTGCGTCAACCGGCGGACGGCTGGATATCGGCCGGAACAACCTGACCGTAGCCGCGGCTTACTCGGCGTCGCATGAAAATCCGGCCGCCATCGATACGCTTTCCAGCGACAAGCCCATCGCCTTCCATGTGGGTGACCTGCGCGCTGCCTACACGATGAATGACGGCCGATGGAGTTCTGACACCATCGCTGGAACTGTCCGCATGGAACTATGACGGCACAACGATTTTGGGCCAGCCGGTCAGCCAGTCATATCGGGATCGTGATGTCATGCAGGGCAGCATGACATTTCGTTATGAGTGGGCGCCGTTGCGCAGCGTCCTGGTCGTGGTCAGGGCGCTGGGCCAGGACTACACCGCGATCCCGGCCGGCCAGCCGACCACCAATTCCCAAAGCTACCAGTTCCTGGCTGGGTTTGATTACGATGACGACTCAATGTGGCGCTGGCGCATGCTCCTCGGCATGGAATCCCGGCAATTCGCCGCCTCCGTCTATCGGCCGCAGAACAACCTGATCGCCGAGGCCGAAGCAACATGGTTCCCGACCGGCCTGACCACGGTCCGCGCGAGCCTCAACCGCGACACCGCGGACGCGGCACAGGAAGGCGTTTCCGGCCTGACTTATACCGCGATGAAGCTGGAAATCGATCACGAGTATTTCCGCAATGTGCTGCTGAAGGCCGCGGCAAGCGTCGAGCAAGCAGATTATTTCCAAGGGGGGCGCCAGAGCGGCTTCACCACCAGCCTTGGCGCGACATGGTTGCTGAACCGCTCGATGCGGCTGTCGCTGACCTATGACTTCACCGACCTGCGCGGCGGCCAATCATCGTCCCAGACCCTCTCCACCGGCTACAACCGCAACCTGTTGCTGCTCAACCTCCACCTCGGTCTCTGATGATCCTCAAGCCTGAGCAATCACCATGAACACCTTTGTCCCTTTGGCCGGCATTGCCTTCGACAATCTGACCCTCGATCAGGCCGCGACCCGGATCGCCATGCGCTCGCCCGACTCACGGTTCGTCTTCATGGTGACACCCAACGCCGATCATCTCGTTCGCCTCGCCGAGGATCCATCCCTGCGAGCGATTTACCGTTCCGCCGGTCTGTGTCTGCTGGACTCCCGCGTCGTGGCGAGGCTGGCGAAAGGCTTCAACCTCACAGCACCGCCGGTTGCGACCGGCAGCGACCTGACTGATGAGATCCTGTCGCGTCACGTGCGTGCGGCTGAGCAAATAACGATCGTCGGCCTTTCGCCCCGCTGGCTGCCGGTTCTGGTCAAGCGCTACGGCTTGGCGCCCCCCGCGCATTTCAACCCGCCGATGGGGTTCGATCGCAACCCGGCCGCCTTCGGCGAGGCAGTCGACTTCGTCCGAGCCAATCCGGCCCGATTTATTTTTCTGGCGGTGGGATCTCCTCGCCAGGAACGCCTCGCCGCGGCGATCGCTGCCGCCGGCGACGCGAAGGGCACCGGCCTTTGCATTGGCGCCAGTCTCGATTTCCTGGCCGGCGCTCAGGTCCGCGCGCCGGCGATACTGCGCCACGCCGGGCTGGAGTGGCTGTTCCGCCTGCTGTTCAGCCCGATCCGAATGGCGCGGCGCTATCTGATCGACAGCCCGCGCGTCATCGCCTTACTGGCGAGGCAGCGTTTCCCGGCCGGCTGAGCACCTCCCGCCGGAACCGGGTCAATAACGACCCGCGATGCGCGCGGTCGTTCGTTGCCAGATAGTCAGACGCTGACCTCGGCAAGTCCCGTCGCCCCGCCGATGGCGACATCCGCTCCGCCGCCACCAGCGCCCGGATCGTCTGGCGCAGCAGGCCGCAGCGCAGTCCCTTCACCAGGTATCCGGCGGTGCGAGGCGCCAGCGAGGTCCACGTGCTGCCCAGCTTGCGTCCGATATACAGACGGTTGCGGACAAAGAAAAACCACCGCTCCGCCGTCCAACCGACCCGGCGTTCGCCGCTGACCTTGTGACGGATCACCAGATCGCCGCGATACCGCACACGCCAGCCAAGGGCGATGGCGCGCAGGCAGAAGTCGAACTCCTCCCAGCAGAAAAACAGCTTTGCGTCGTAGCCGCCTGCGATCTCCCAGGCTGCGCGCCGCAACGCGTGGCCGGCGCCGACATAGGTGACGGCGTCAAAGGAGTCCCCGCACTCGGCAACAGGCTGGCCGGATAACCCCAGGACGACAGGTCATCGGCGCCCGTGTCGTGCGCGACGATGCGGCATCCCACCGCGGCCAGTCGTGGTTCCGCATCCAAGGCAGAGACCATGCGCGCCACCGTGTCCGGGGTTGCGAACACAGCGTCGTTGTCCAGCGCGATGATCGCCCGCCCGTGGCCCTGGGAGGTGACCAGGTTCCGTCCCCCGGCAACACCGAGGTTGCAGGACGCCGCGAGCAGAGTTGCATCCCGCCGGTCCGCCACCGCTGCCGCAAATCGATCCCGTGACTGCTGCCGCGAGCCCTGATCCAGGACGAACACATGGCGCGAAACGCCCGTCTGGCTCAATGCGGAGCCGATGGCGGCCAGCGTCTCCTCCTCCCGATCCAAAGCCAGGATGATGATGTCGGCGTCGTAGTCACCCTCCGGTGCCGCGGGGGCGCCGGCCAGCCATCGAGCGCCCTGGCCATTATTCATTCCGTGCACTCAAGCAACGGAATAGCCAGGTATGCCAGCCGTTTGAGTTCCTTGCGGCCGCGGGACACCGCGTCCAGGATCAGTCCACATGTCAGGGAAAGAAACGCGAGGAGGGTCAACCCCATCGCCAGAAGCGCCGTCGGCAGGCGGGGCACCAGGCCGGTGTGCAGGAATTCGACCACCACCGGCACGCCGAGCGCGGTCCCGGATACAAGTAGCGCCAGGGCGGTGACCGAGAAGCACTGCAGCGGCCGCTCCTGCTGGATCAGCCTCAGGATCGCGCGCACGATCCTGATGCCGTCGCGCATGGTGTTCAGCTTAGACGAGGATCCGGCCGGCCGGGGCCGATACTGGGTTCGGACTTCCATGACCGGCATGTGCAATGCCAACGCGTGGACGGTGAATTCCGTCTCGGTTTCGAAACCGGCGGCCAGCGCCGGAAACGATTTCACGAACCGCCGGCTGAAAACCCGATAGCCTGACAGCATGTCGGTGATGCCGTTGCCAAATGCCCAACTGACAAGCCCGCTGAGCAGGACGTTGCCAAAACGATGGCCTGGACGATAGGCGGTGCTTGCGGAACCGAACCGGCATCCGCTGACCATGTCAAGCTGGCGATCGAACAGCAGCGCCAGCATACCCGGCGCGGCCGCGGCGTCATAGGTATCGTCACCGTCGACCAGAATATACACATCCGCATCGACATCAGCGAACATGCGCCGCACCACATGGCCCTTGCCCTGCAATAACTCCTGCCGCACCACGGCCCCTGCCGCGCGCGCCTTCAGCATGGTTCGGTCCGTCGAGTTGTTGTCGTATACATAGACGGTTGCATCCGGCAGGGCGGTGCTGAAGTCTGTAACGACCTTGCTGATTGCCGCCTCCTCATTATGGCACGGAATCAGGACGGCGACGCGCGGAAGGTGTGTGCCAAGGCCAAACCGTTCTTCAAAAGAATGATCAGCCAGCCATCGCTCGGCATCAGGCTGTGCGCAGGCTGCGTCCGGCGGAGCCTGCGTTGCTACGTTCATCGCCGGCAGCCGCCTAATAGGCGTTCTGCATGCGCGCCACCGTTGTGATGGTGCGGCAGATAATCAGGAGGTCGTACGTCAGGCTCCAATGGGCGATGTATTCCAGATCACTATCCAGGCGGCGAAGAAATTTGTCTTCCGTATCGGTTTCGCCGCGCCAGCCGCGGACCTGCGCCAGCCCGGTAATCCCTGGCTTGACGCAATGCCTGGCATGGTAACGATGCGTTACGTCCTCGAACGGACGCCCCCCGGCACACGTGCCCGGTGCATGCGGACGCGGGCCGACGACCGACATGTCACCCATCAGTACGTTCAAAAACTGTGGAAGCTCGTCCAATGATGTGCGCCGGAGGATCGAACCGATCCACGTCACCCGCTTGTCGCCGCGAGTCGCCTGACGCCATTGCGCCGGTAGCTCCGCGCCGCGGCGCATGGTGCGGAACTTCAGCATCACGAAGCGGCGTCCGGCAAGCCCGACGCGCACCTGGCGGAACAACACTGGGCCGGGACTGGTGAGCCCGATCAGAACGGCCGCCAGCAGCATCAGCGGAGACAGTATAATCAGCGCAATCGATGCAACGACAATATCCTCGGCGCGTTTGACGCGTGCGCCAGGGCCGCCGGCTGGACGTCGTTCCGGGGCCAAGGCCTGTTGAAACGACATCGCGCGCAGGGCTGGATCGCCGCCGGTAAAGGCGAACCGGTCGAATGATTTTGGTTGGAAAACAAACATCCGAGCTACAACTGCTGTTCAATACAGACAGCATCAGGCCGGATTTTTTAGCTTTAGGTTAATGCGGCACGCGTCCGTAAACGGGCCGGCTTATTTTCCAGAGACCGACAATGATGTAGTGGAACACACAACGAACCGGCGAGCCGAAAGTAAAGATCAGCGAAATACCAGCCGGCGCGACAGGCTGAAATTCACGAACATGCCGGCGATCGCGCCGCCCGCGGTGGCGATCACCGGCTGCGCCGCGGCAGCGGCCATGAACGTGACCAGCAGGACGTAGGTGCCACGGTTCAGCGTAAATCCGACTGTATTGGCGGCCATGAACTTCATCCATTGGCGATGCGCCGGGCCGCTGCCCATGCCGCGAAAGGTCCAGGCCCGGTTCAGTGCCCAGGTCGCCGACGCAGCCGTCAGGTACGCCAGCATGCCAGCCCCGTACAGGCCCAGCACGCCGCGTGAAGCATAAACAGTAGCCGTGTCAACGACAAACCCGGCCACGCCAACGGTGCCGAACCGCAGGAACTGCTCCAGCATCAGCAGTCGTGCCGTGGTGGCCGATCGCCTGAGCCTGGGAGGCAGCAGGTGAACCACCCGTTCGGAGTAGGGAACAGGCCGCTGATGGGTCACCGCCGCGTCCGATCCAGCCAACGCCGCCTTACCCCGCCTCCTGCTCCAATTCATCGATGAAGCCGGAAATCACGTCCAATCCCTTGTTCCAGAACGCCGGGTCGGAGGCGTCGAGACCAAACGGCGCCAGCAACTCCTTGTGCCGCTTGGTGCCCCCGGCGCGGAGCATATCGAGGTATTTCGCCTGGAATCCCGGATGGCCGCCCTGGAACACAGAGTACAGGGCGTTCACGAGGCAATCGCCGAACGCATACGCATAGACGTAGAACGGCGAGTGGATGAAGTGCGGCACGTAAGCCCAGAACACGCTGTAGTCGGGCGTGAACTCAAACGCCGGGCCCAGGCTCTCGGTCTGCACCTGCATCCAGATCTCGCCGATCCGTTCCGGCAGCAATTCACCCTTTTTGCGCTCCTGATGCAGCAGTGTCTCGAACTGGTAAAATGCCACCTGACGGACGACCGTGTTCAGCATGTCCTCGGTCTTCGCGGCCAGCATGATCCGCCGCTGCGCCGGTGTAGCGGCGTCGAGCAATGACCGGAACGTCAGCATCTCACCGAACACGCTGGCAGTCTCGGCCAGCGTCAGGGGCGTGCCGGACATCAGGTAGCCTTGTTTGGCGGCCACGACCTGATGCACCCCGTGCCCCAGCTCATGCGCCAGCGTCATCACGTCCCGCGTCTTACCGTGGTAATTCAGCAGCAGATAAGGATGCACGCTCGGCACCGTCGGATGCGCGAATGCGCCGCCCGACTTGCCGGGCTTCAGCTGTGCGTCGATCCATGGCTTGTCGAAGAACCGCTTCCCGACGCTCGCAAGCTCCGGACTGAACGCACCGTAGGCGGTCAGCACGCGATCCCGAGCCTCGTCCCAGCCGATCCGCCGGTCGTCATCGTTCGGCAAAGGGGCGTTGCGATCCCAGTGCTCTAGCTTGGGCAGGCCCAACCACCGCGCCTTCATCTGGTAATAGCGGTGAGACAGCCGAGGGTAGGATTGCTGGACCGCGGTCGCCAGCGCATCCACCACCCCGTCCTCAACCATGTTGGCGCGGTTACGCGCGCTGCCGGGACGGGGATACTGACGCCACGTATCCTCGATCTCCTTATCCTTGGCCAATGTGTTGGTGATCAGCGAGAACAGCCGGATATTCGCGCCGAACGCTGTCCCGATTGCCCGCCCGGCCTTTTCCCTTACCCCCCGGTCGCGATCCGACAGCTTATTCAATGTGTCGCTAACCGTCAGCAACTCCCCGTCCAATGGGATGCGCATCGCCGCGATCGTTTCGTCGAACAGCCGCACCCAGGCGCCATTCGCCGTCAGGTCCCGCTCATGCGTCAGCTTCTCCAGGTCATCGGACAACTGATGCGGCCGGTAGACCCGCAGGTCGCGTAGCCATGGCCGGTAATACGCCAGCGCCGGATCGGCCAGCTTGGCCTCCAGTATTGCATCGCTCAGGCGGTTCAGTTCCAGGGTGAAGAAAATCAGGTCGCTGCTGATGGCCGTGACCTGCTCGCGGACCGACTGGTAGAACTGACCGATCAACGGATCGGTGGAATCCCCCGCGAACAGAAGCTGCGCGTACGACGACAGGCGCCCCAACGCCTCTTGAATTCGTTCGTACTCCGCGATTGCTGCGGCAAGGCTGGCTCCGGACGATGCCGTCAGCTTGCCGGCATACGTTGCGGCAAACGACTTTGCCCGGGAAGCGGTCTTGACAAAATCCGCTGAGATGGCCGGATCGTCGGGCGAGGCATACAGGTCGCTCAGATCCCAGGTTGGCAATACGCTCGTCTGCGCGGGGCTCGCGTCGTTCATTGCGGTTGGGTCGTCCTTAACTGCTAGTTGCTAACGCATGTAGGGTTACGGGAACTGACATCAAAGGGTGCGCCGGCAGGACGGCGTCCCGAGGCTGGAGGATACGTGGATAGCTACCCGACCTGGCCGAATCTGGCCACGATGATGTTCGACCGGGCGCGATCCTGGCCCGGCAAGCCGATGCTGCGCGTGTGGCGGGACGGCACGTGGGTTGGCCTGACCTGGGGCGAGTTTGCCCGCCGAACCGCGTCCTGCGCCCGAAATCTGCGTGGGGCAGGGGTGGCGGCCGGCGATCGCGTCTTGATCTGTTCCGAAAATCGTCCGGAATACCCGATCGCCGAAGTCGCACTCATGGCCATCCGGGCGGTGCCGGTGCCGGCGTACGTGACGAACACAGTGGACGACCACGCGCATCTGCTGGCGGACTCCGGCGCGCGCGCCGCCATCGTCGCGAACGCCGCGCTTGCTGCCAAAGTCCGCGCCGCCGCGGCCAAGACCGGCGGCCTCGATGTGCTGGTGGTGATGGACCCGATGCCAACCGCGCAGTCCGGTGTGGTGCCCTGGGACTCGCTGATCGCGGATGACCGTGCGCCGGACGACATTGTCGCCGAGGCTGCGCTGATCCCGCGCACTGCCATGGCCTGCCTGATCTACACCTCCGGCACCGGCGGCGTCCCCCGCGGGGTCATGCTGCCGCACCGCTGCATGCTTTCCAATTGCGCCGGCGCGGTCAAGCTCGTGGCACCCCTTCACCTCAGGAACGAGATCTATCTGTCCTTTCTGCCGCTGGCCCACGCCTACGAACATACAGTTGGACAGTTTTTCCTCCTCAGCATCGGTTCCGAGATCGTCTATGCCCGCGGCATCGAGCATCTTGCCGCTGATCTGCTGACGATCCGCCCGACCATCATGACCGCGGTGCCGAGGGTACTGGAAGTGATCCGCACCCGTGTGCTGAATCAGGTGGCGCGCGAGAAACCCTGGCGTCAGCGCCTGTTCCGTGAAGCGTTGCGGATCGGCGAAAAGCGTATCGACGGCGAACCCCTCGCGCTGCTGGAAAGGCTGCTCGATCCGCTGTTGGACCGGGCCGTCCGCGCCAAGGTGCGTGCGCGCTTTGGCGGCCGCCTCGTCGCTGCCATGTCCGGCGGAGCTCGGCTCGAGCCGGCCGTTGGGCGGTTCTTCCTCGCGCTGGGGATGACGATCATGCAGGGCTACGGCCAGACCGAGGCGGGACCGGTGATCACCGCCAACAGGCCCGACGCGATCCGCATCGACACCGTCGGCACCCCACTGGATGGCGTCGAGCTTCGGCTGGCGGAGGATGGCGAAATCCTGGTCCGGGGCGACCTCGTGATGGACGGCTACTGGAATCACCCGGTCGCAACCGCCGCGGTCATCGTTGACGGCTGGCTGCATACTGGAGACATCGGCGAACTCGATAGGAGCTACCTGCGTATCACCGATCGCAAGAAAGACGTGATCGTCCTGTCAGGGGGCGACAACGTATCGCCGGCCAAGGTCGAGGGCATGCTGATGGCGGAACCCGAAATTGCCCAGGCCGTGGTCGCCGGCGACGGACGCGCGGGGATAGCCGCCCTGGTGGTTGCCGCGGACGGCTTTGACGATGTCGCGGTTGCCGTTGCTGTCAACCGTACTAATATGCGGCTTTCGGTGACGGAGCGCATCCGTAAACACGCCCTGGTCGCGGCCTTCACCATCGAGAACGGGCTACTGACACCGTCGCATAAAATCCGCCGGATGCTTGTCATCCGCGCAAATGCTCACATCCTTGCAGGGTTACATTGACAATGGCCGATTTTGCGTTGAACAGCCATTGCGACGGAAGGGCTGCTCTGCTAGACGGCGCGGCTCACGTTTTCCTTCCAACCAGTTCGCCTTCCCGCCACGGCGGAATGCCGGACATACGCCGTTCTAGAAAGAGCCTGGTCCATGGCCGTTCCAAAGAGAAAGACCTCCCCCTCACGCCGTGGTATGCGACGCAGCCACCAGGCGCTGCCGCACGAAGCCCACGCCGAATGCGCCAATTGCGGGGAGCTGAAGCGTCCGCATCACGTATGCAGCCATTGCGGCCATTATGATGGACGCGAAGTCGTCGCCGCCGGAAAGCCGCTTCGGGGCGCCGTCCGCGCCTGACGGGACCGCACAGCGGGCAGCATCGCCGCCGGAGAGCGCAATCATTCTCGCACCGTTCACCCTCGCGATTGATGCCATGGGGGGCGACAAGGCCCCGGACATGGTCATCAAGGGCCTGGAACTTGCGGCGGAGCGCCATCCGAACGCGCGTTTCCTGCTGATTGGTGACGAACCCACCCTGACGGGGCTGCTCCTTCGCTCCAAGCGCGCCAGGGCTGCCTGCACGCTGCGGCATGCGTCTCACGTCATCGACAACGACATGAAGCCGACGGCGGCACTACGACTGCGGCAGTCATCGATGCGCCTGGCCATCGACGCCGTGGCGAATGGTGAGGCTGCGGGACTTGTGTCAGCCGGCAACACCGGCGCGCTGCTCGCGCTGTCCAAGATCGTGATGAAGTCGTTACCCGGCATCGATCGCCCGGCCATGGCCGCCATCGGTCCCTCAGCCCGGGGCGACGTCGTGATGCTGGACCTCGGCGCCAACGTGCAGTGCGATGTCCGCAATCTGGTCGAGTTCGCCGTCATGGGCGATGTGTTCGCCCGCACTGTCCTGGGACTGACGGCCCCCACCATCGGCCTGCTCAATGTTGGCTCAGAGCAACTGAAGGGCGACGACACCGTTCGCGAGGCCGCCGAGATCCTGCGTGTCAGCCACCTGGCCCCGCAATTCCACGGCTTTGTCGAGGGCCACGACATCGCAGCCGGCACCACCGACATCGTCGTGACGGACGGCTTCACCGGCAACGTGGCGTTGAAGACCGGGGAGGGGGCGCTGAAGCTGATCGGCGAGTTCCTCAAGCAGGTCTTCACCAGCGGCCTGATCGCCAAGTTCGCCTACCTGCTGGTGCGGCCCGGCCTTGATCGCCTGCGCGAGTGGCTGGATCCGCGGCGCTACAACGGCGCCGTGATGGTCGGCCTGAACGGCGTGGTGGTGAAGTCGCATGGCGGCACTGACGCGCAAGGCTTCGCCCATGCCGTCGACGTCGCAATGGACATGGTGGTGCATCGCTTCAACGAGCGGATTCGTGAGGACCTCGCACGGTTGGGGCTGGACAAGCGCGGGGCACAAGACAAGAACACAATGCCGCCGAAGGAATCCGTCACTGCACCTGCCGGACCGCTGTCGGGGGCGACCGACGACAATCAACTCGCCACCGCCTGATCGGAATCCGTGATGCTGCCCTGCTCCATCCTCGCCGGCTGCGGTGGCTATCTGCCTGAGCGCGTTGTCACCAATGACGAGCTATCCCGGACAGTGGATACGTCCGACGAGTGGATCCGGGACCGGACCGGCATCCGCCAGCGATATTTTGCCGCCCGTCACGAGACCACCGCGTTCATGGGAACGGCCGCCGCGAAGCAGGCGCTGGCAGACGCCGGCGCGAGCGCGGCAGATGTCGACGGGATCATCCTGGCGACCAGCACGCCCGACCAGGCATTCCCCGCGACTGCCCTGCGCGTGCAGGCGGAACTGGGCGTGACCCGCGGCTTCGGCTTCGACGTATCCGCCGCCTGCGCGGGTTTCATCTATGCCCTGTCCATCGCCGACGCGATGATCCGAGCGAAACAGGCGCGCGGGATCCTGGTAATCGGCAGCGAAGTCTATTCGCGCATCCTCAACTGGCAGGACCGCGGCACCTGTGTGCTGTTCGGCGACGGAGCCGGCGCCGTGTTTCTCCGCGCCGGGTCGGCCGGGGAGGTCGAGCGGCGCGGCGTGTTATCGACCCACATCCATGCCCAGGGCACGCTGGGCGACATCCTGTATGTCGACGGTGCCGTCGGCCAGCCCGACCGGCCGGGCCATTTGGTCATGAACGGCCGGGAGGTCTTCCGCCACGCCGTCACCCGCCTGGCCGAAGCGGTCGACGAGGCATTGGCCGCCAACAACCTGACTCGCGCCGATGTGGACTGGCTGGTGCCGCACCAGGCCAACCTGCGGATTATCGATGCCATGGGCCGCAAACTGGGGTTGTCGCAGGATCGTGTCGTGGTCACCGTCGATCGCCACGCCAACACATCCGCCGCATCCGTCCCGCTCGCACTCGCCGAGGCCCGGCGTGACGGCCGCATCCGTGATGGCCAACTGGTGCTGCTGGAGGCGCTGGGCGGCGGCCTGACCTGGGGCTCGGCGCTGGTACGAATGTAACCCTCCGCTGCCCACGTGACGCCGGAAACTTACACCCGAACGACACGATCGGCTGCAAACCGCTGATCCTGAGTGATTTTTTCAGCGTGAAAACCTTGACGCGCCGGTACGATCTGCGTACCGTTCCCCGTATGTTGACGATAACGCGCGCTCATATCGCCGAAATGATCTACACCCAGGTCGGCTTGTCCCGGAACGAGTTGGCCGATCTGCTGGAAGATGTGCTGGACCGCATCGCCGCTCGGCTGCAAAACGGGGAAACCGTCAAAATCAGTGGTTTCGGAACATTTTCTGTTCGCCAGAAAGGCCGCCGGATCGGGCGCAATCCCAAGACCGGTGAGGAAGTGCCGATCCTGCCCCGTCGCGTCCTGGTGTTCCGCCCCAGCCACGTCCTGAAAGCCCACGTCAACGGCACGCCACCTGGTGCGGAAGACGATGAATGACGACCGGAACCTTGGCGTCAGCCTGACCGGCACCAGCAGGGTCCGCGGGTCGTGGACGTGAGCGATGATCTCAGAAACCATGACAACGGCCCTGGTCCCCGCCAGCGTCCCAAGAAGGCGCCGAATGCTTTCAGAACTATCAGTGAGGTAGCAGACGAACTTCATATCCCACAACATGTTCTGCGCTTCTGGGAGACGAAGTTCCCGCAGGTCAATCCGCTAAAGCGCGGCGGCGGACGACGCTATTACCGCCCTGACGACATCGTCCTGCTCCGCCGCATCGCGGATCTTCTTTATACGCAAGGCTACACCATCAAAGGGGTTCAGCGTCTGCTGCGCGAAGGCGGTGGCCATCTGTCCGACGATATCCCGCCGCCCACCGCCGACGAACGCGCTGCCGCGGAGGCAGAGAAAGCTAACCTACGGCCTGAGGAGCCGCTGCTGATCCCGGGCCTCGACCTCGCACCCATCCCATTGGCCGTGGCCCAAGCCGTGCGCCAAACGCAACGCCCGAGACATGACTCCGAAGTCGACCGCCTTCGGGCGTTACTTCTCGAGGCCCTGCACGAACTGGAATCTCTGCGTTCGCGGTTGGGGTAGAGTAATGAAGGCCAGGGCTCTGCCCTGGACCCGCAAAGGGGCAGTGGCCCCTTTGGATCCCATTTATTTGGTTGGAATGAGGTGAGGGGGCGATTCCTTCCCTGACCTCATCCGCCGAATGCCGAAAGGCCCGTCTGTGCCCGCCCCAGGATTAGCGCGTGCACGTCGTGCGTCCCCTCATAGGTGTTCACTGTCTCCAGGTTCATCACATGGCGAATGACATGATACTCGTCCACGATGCCATTGCCGCCGTGCATGTCGCGAGCCGTGCGGGCGATATCCAGCGCCTTGCCGCAGTTGTTGCGCTTCAGCAGGCTGATCATTTCCGGCGCGGCCTGGTGATCGTCCATCAGCCGCCCAAGGCGCAGGACGCTGTGCAGCCCCAGGGTGATCTCGGTCTGCATGTCGGCCAGCTTCTTCTGGATCAACTGAGTTGCCGCAAGCGGACGGCCGAACATCATCCGCTGCAGGGTATACTCACGGGCCGCATGCCAGCAGAATTCGGCAGCGCCAAGCGCGCCCCAGGCAATACCGTAGCGAGCGTTGTTGAGGCAGGAAAACGGACCGCGCAGGCCCTTCACGCCCGGCAGTTGGTTCTCTGCCGGGACGAACACGTCCTGCATCATGATCATGCCGGTGACGGAAGCACGCAGCGAGAATTTGCCCTCGATCTTCGGCTGCGTCAGACCGTCCATACCGCGTTCCAGCAGAAAGCCCCGGATGTCTCCCGCGTCGTCTTTGGCCCAAACGACCAATACGTCGGCGATCGGGCTGTTGGTGATCCAGGTCTTCGATCCGTTCAGCAGGAACCCGCCATCGACTTTCTTCGCCCGTGTGCGCATGGACGCCGGATCGGACCCGGCATCCGGCTCCGTCAGTCCGAAGCAGCCGACAAACTCCCCGGTGCGCAGCTTCGGCAGGTATTTCTGCCGCTGCTCTTCCGATCCGAACGCATAGATCGGGTACATCACCAGCGAGGACTGCACGGAAAAGGCCGACCGGTAGCCTGAATCGACCCGCTCAACTTCGCGCGAGATCAGCCCGTAGCTGACGTAGTTGACGCCGGCGCAGCCGTAGCCTTCCAGCGTCGCGCCCAGAAAGCCCATCTCGCCGAACTCGTTCATGATCTCGCGGTCGAAATGCTCGCGGCGATTGGCCATCAGCACGCGCGGGAACAGCTTCTCCTGGCAGAAAGCGTTGGCGCTGTCGCGGATCGCGCGTTCGTCTTCGGTCAGGGCGCTGTCCAGGCGCAGCGCGTCGTCCCAGGCAAAGGGTGTGAAGTGACTGGCCGGGCGAGAAGGAGCGTCGTTCATGCGTCTGTCTCGTTCATTTCGGTCGATGGCGCCCGCCGGGGGCGCAACATCATGAATGCTGGCACATCATCCCCAAATCCGACAACCGAGGGTCCGAGATCGTCATCGCGGCGGTAGCGTTCCCGTCGGCCCTCATCACGGCGCGGCTCCTCCCAGCGAGGCTCGTCCCGCCGGGGTTCGTCCCGACGTGAAGGCCGGTCGTGTGATCGGGCAGCGACCGGGGTTTCCACACGCTCCGCGGCCGGTGCGCGGTCGGCCCGCGCACGGTCTTCACGGGGACGGTCCTCGCGCGGCTTTTCACTGCGTCTGGCCCTGGGCGCGCGGGTCTTCTCCGGTTCAGCCGAACGGCGCGACTCGGACTTTTTCGGTTCGGCGGTTTTGCGGCCACGGCGCTTGCGCCCTTCGGCCCAGTCGACCGGGTCCAGCCCTTCAACCAGCATCGGCGGGATCGGATGTCCGATCAGCTTCTCGATCTGCTCCACGGCGAAGCGGTCATCGGGGGCCGCAATGGTGAACGCATGGCCTTCCAGACCGGCGCGTCCGGTGCGGCCGATGCGATGAACGTAGTCCTCGGCATGGATCGGCACATCGAAGTTGAACACGTGCGACAGGCCGCCGATGTCCAGACCCCGGGCGGCGACGTCGCTGCACACCAGAAGCTTCAGTTCACCGGCCTTGAACTTCTCCAGCGTGGCAAAGCGCACCGTCTGCGACAGGTCGCCATGCAGCGCGCCGGCGTTGAACTGATGCTTGGACAGCGATTTGTACAGAATATCGACGTCCACCTTGCGGTTGCAAAAGATCAGCGCGTTCTGCACGTTCTCGTTGCGGATCATCCGCCGCAGTGCCTCGCGTTTGTCGTGCTCCGCGACCAGCGCAAGGCCCTCGATGATCGTCGTCGCGACCGAGGCCGCGCGAGACACGGTGACTTCCTTGGGGTTGCGCAGGAACGCGTCGGCCAGGCGCTTGATCTCCGGTCCCATCGTCGCGGAGAAGAACAATGTCTGGCGATTACCCGGCAGCATTGACACGATCCGCTCGACATCCGGGATGAAGCCCATGTCGAGCATCCGGTCGGCCTCGTCGATCACCAGAAGACTGGTGTCGGACAGCAGGATCGAGCCACGGTCGAACATGTCGAGCAACCGGCCCGGCGTGGCGATCAGCACATCGACGCCGCGGTTCAGCACGTCCTTCTGATCGGACATGCTTTCGCCGCCGATGATCAGCGCGTGCGTCAGCTTCTGATATTTGCCGTACTGCACGAAGTTTTCCGCCACCTGCAGCGCCAGTTCGCGGGTCGGCTCCAGGATCAGGCTGCGCGGCATCCGGGCGCGGGCGCGTTTGCCGGTCAGGATGTCCAGCATCGGCAGGGTGAATCCGGCGGTCTTGCCTGTGCCGGTCTGCGCGATGCCCAGAACGTCACGCCCCATCAACACATAGGGGATCGCCTGTTCCTGGATCGGGGTGGGATGGCGATAACCCAGATCGTCGATGGCGCGCAGGACGTCCTCGGACAGCCCGAGGTCGGCGAAGGTGGTGCGCGCGAGTTCGGGGGGCGCGCCCTGTGTGATTGCGACCGGTGTGGGGTCGGCATGCGGCTCATCGTCCGCCGCCGCAGCCCCCGGCGCGTGCGCTGCGTCGCCTTCCGCGGCAGCGTCCGGCTGCGTCTGTGCCGGCTGGTCCGAAGCGGTGTCCGCTGGACCGGTCTGCAAATCCTCACCCGGAGAGGCGTTCACGACAGGTACGGACGCGGCGTGATGGTCGAACAAGTCCCCCGATCGGCCGGAGCCCGCGTCGGGTTCGGACGGAACAATCGCTGGGTTTATCGGATGCTGGTCTGGCCCCGGCGCGGCGGATTCCGCGTCGGTTTCGTCCCGGGAGGCGGTCGTTGATTTGTTCAAAACGGGTCCAGTCGATTCCATGGCTGCTGTGCGGGGAGCGAAGGCCAGGCGCAGGGCAGGAACAGTCTCCTGCGCAACGGGCGCCGAACATCCAATCGCGCGACGCCCGGGGTATCGGGATTACCGCCATAAAAGTCAAGGATGCGCCTTGGATTGACTGTCCTGTTACGGCAGGACTGCCCGCGACCTTCGCGGGCTACCGTCTGCTCCGACGCCGGAAATTCACGCCGGCGACCGGCTCAGGTGGGTATACGTTGACGGAGCCAGAACTGCCGGCCAGGCCCCGCGACTGTCGAGGCGCCCCGCGCCTGAACATCCCGGGAATAGCGTTTCTAAAATATTGATTCTAAAATAATTCACCATCGTCGTGTGATGCGACGGGCAGGGCTTGATGACCAATGGAAGTCAGCCGATTCCATTTGGGCGGTGGGCTGGTGAGGCCGGTCTCCTCGGTGTCAGGCCACCAACCAGCAACCGCCGGCGGGCGCGACAATCCCCGGTCCTGAACAACAGCTTCGACGGCCCGCGGAAGCAGCCGACCCGTTCGGATGGAATCATTTACGCGCCGGAGCCGGTTGCCGCCGCTGCGACGGCTCATGCAAGCCGCCTCCCGCTGAAATCGTTGCTCCTGGCTTTGACCCCCGTTACAGTCACGGCACCGACATGATGACGCGCTATCGGTAACGAAACATCAGGACCCTGTGCCGGACAGCCGGTATCACCAACGGGGCCGCAAGCCGACAGGTCAATTTAACGCATGAGCGATAGTTTCAAGCGGCGGCGCAAACGGTCCCACCGATCGGCCGATCGCTTCAGCCCGGCTCAGGCCGTCCGCGCCGGCCGCCGTCGCAGCATCGGCACATTGGAACTCCTCGGCGCCGGCTTGACGTTCGTTGTCGCGGCGACGCTGATCGTTCTGGTCTGGATGATCACCGTTCGAACCATCAAGGAACAACGGACCGAAATACGGGAGCTCGCGCAGCGCACGTTGTCAGGACAGGCCGCGGTCATGGCCCGCGACATATCCCACGAACTGCTGATGGTCGACCAAAGCCTGACAATTCTGCAGGACGCATGGAAAGCCGACAGCAAGTCATTCGACCTGCTGAAGTGGAAAGCCAACATGCCTGCGTTGGCAGCCGTCACGGATGATCTCTTCATCGCCGATGACAAGCGCATCGTGCAGCAGGACATCCTGCCTCAGGCGGTGGGGCAGGGTGTGGCCACGGCCTACGTGACCTGGCCGCACGGATCGCTGGAGCGGCTAGGGGACGAGCCCGGCACCACCGACGATTCGATCGCGCTGCCGCAGGCCGGCGATGAGCCAGTCGAGGCTCGGCGCTTTCTGATGTACATCGTCCGTCCGCTGGACCATCCGGCCGGGTGGTTGATTGGTGCGTCGTTCAAAACGGAAGAACTGCCGAAGCTTTTTTCGGATGGCTTGCTCGGCCTGAATGATGTGGCGGCGATCGTGGACATGCAGCACGCCGGCTTGCAAACCATCGTCGGAAATGCGGCACGGCGCCCGCGCCTGTCGATAGCGCGGACCGACATGTATGAGGCCATTTCGAAGTCGCAGAGCGGTATCTGGGAAGGCGAAAGCGCGATCGACGGCGTTCGCCGCATCCACGCATTTCACCGCGTGGCCGGGCGCGACATGATCGTCGTCGTCGCAGCCACGGAAGCCGAGGCGATGGCGCCTGCCGATTCGCTTGTTAATGGCGCCGTCGCCCTTGCGGTGGCCGCGACCATCGTGGTTGTCGCAATCGCCTGTCTTCTGGGTTGGGCGCTGTATCGCTCGCGTGCGAACCAGCGCGATGCGCGCGCGAGGGAGCGCGATGAGGAAGAGCTGGAGCGGTTGCGCGCGGATGAGACAGCATGGACCATCCGGTCGCAGATGCAGGCGTCGCGCCTGCGCGCGCTGGTCGATCATGGCTCGGACGGCGTTGCACTGGTCGATCCAGACCTGCGGGTGGCGCAATGGAACCGCCGGTTCCAGCATGACATCGGCGTGCCGCTGCAACAGAACATGCCGCTGGACCAACTGATCAGGGCGCAGTCCGCCCACGGGGTGTTCGGTCAATCAACCGACCCTGAGGCTGAGATTGCCCGCCGCGTCGCCGTCCTGCGCACAGGCGACGGCGCCCTGCCGCAACTTGGCCCGGGTAATCAGGCACTGGCGCTGCGCGGTATCCCGGTCGACGAAGGCGGATCGGGTACTGCTGCTGAGCGGCTTGGCGGATGCGCCGTCCACCGGCGTGCGAGACTCCGCCCTGGAACCGGACGCTCATGCCGAACCGACAGCCGGCCAGCAGGTCTCGGGCGCGCCCGAACCCTTGCTTTCGGCCCAGGCGGGTCAACCGGCGGGAACGGCGGTGCCGATCGAGTGGTGAGCCGGCTGGCTCACAGCAGCAACGGCACAAGAACAGCGGTCAGCAGGGCATTCAGCCCCATCGCGATCCCCGCGAAGGTGCCAGCCAGTGGATCGACCTGAAACGCCCGAGCTGTGCCGATCCCGTGCGCGGCAAGCCCTGCCGCGAATCCGCGCGCCCGTTTGTCTGTTACCCCCATAGCGTTCATCAGCGGCGTGATGATGATGGCGCCGAAAATTCCGGTCAGGATCACCAGCACCGCCGTCAGCGCCGGGTCGCCGCCTAGCCGCGCGGAAATTGCCATCGCCACCGCAGCCGTCACCGACTTCGGCGCGATCGACGTGACCACCGCCGCCGGCGCGCCGAGCGCCCGGGCAATCAGGACGGCTGACAACATCGCGGTGATCGATCCGGTCAGCAGCGCGCAGGCCATCGGCAGGATCGCCCGCATCACCAGATGGCGGTTCTGATACAGCGGAATTCCCAGCGCCACCGTGGCTGGCCCAAGCAAGAAGTGGATGAACTGCGCCCCATCGAAATACGTGCCGTAGGCAGTGCCTGTGCCGCGCACCAGCAGCCCGACGATGATCACCGAAAACAGTACGGGATTGGCCAGTGGCGTCCGCTTGAGCGCCGCCGACAAGCGGTCGCACAAACAATAGGTCAGCACTGTCACCGTCAGCCACAGCAGAGGCGACCGGGCCAGGTAAACCCAGAGCGCGAAGAAATTGCCGGCGGCCGGGTGAGTCATCGCGCCCGCCGCGCCACGAATGTGAACACCAGGGCCGTCACCACCATGCCCAGTACCGGTGGAAACAGTGACGGCCAGAATGATCGGCAGGGCGTTCGCCGTGAGCACATCCAGCCGCTGGATCACCCCCACGCCGGCAGGGATGAACAGCAGCGACAGATGCGACAGCAGGCCCGATCCGGTCTTCTCGAACGTGCCGTCGCGCAATTCGTCTGGCGCCCAGCGGCCGGCGCGGTCGCGCAATGCCAGCATCCCGACACACAGCACCAGCCCGATCACCGGCCCCGGCACCGGCACACCCGTCCCGTGGGCGATCGCTTCCCCGAGCAATTGGCACAGCAGGATCAGCCCGAGGCTCAGAAGCATCGGCAATCGGGCCCGGTCACTACGGCGGTAGCCAACACAGTCAATCAGTCGCCCTCGGTTGATCAGTCACCACGTGAGCCGCTTCGCCACTATTCGATGGCCCCGTCCAACATGGCAACCGGCCGCACGGCTTGGCCTGACAGCGAAACCCGGCTTATCTGGCGGTCGGAAGTGGGAGGAAACAGCAATGCTCAGCATGGCGGGAAAAGTCGTGATCGTCGCCGGCGCCGGTTCGGTCGGCGACGCCGGCAGCAAGATCTACGGCAACGGCAAGGCCACGGCGATCCTGTTCGCCCGCCAGGGTGCCTCGGTCTTCCTGCTCGACATCAATGAGGCCGCGATGGCCGAGACCAAGGCGCTGATCGAGGCCGAGGGCGGCACTTGCGCCACTCACCGCTGCGACATGATGGTCGCCGCCGACGTGCAGGAGATGGTTCAGGCCTGCGTCGACCGGTTCAAGCGCGTCGACGTTCTGGTCAACAACGTCGGCGGCTCCGCGCCCGGCGATCCGGTGGCGATGACCGAGGAAGTCTGGGACCGCCAGATCGACTTCAACCTCAAGACGGCTTTCCTGGGATGCAAATTCGTCATCCCGGTGATGCTGGAGCAGGGCAGGGGCGCGATCGTCAACATCGCCTCGGTCGCCGGTCTGCGAAATGACTTCCTGTCCGGCCGGTCGCATGTCGGATACAGCGCGTCGAAGGCGGGCGTGATTCAGCTCTCACGGTCCGTGGCGGGGACCTATGCGAAGAGGGGCATCCGGGTGAACACGGTGGTGCCGGGGCTGATGCACACGCCGCTGGTGGAATACCGGCTGGCGCGCACGGTCGGCGGCAATGATACCCAGAAGCTGATCGACGCGCGCAACGCCGCCGTGCCGATGGGGCACATGGGCGACGCCTGGGACGTTGCGCATGCGGTGCTGTTCCTGGCGTCGGACGAGGCGCGGTTTATTACGGCGACAGAGATCATCGTCGACGGCGGCAGTTCCGCCGCCATGCCGTAGCCCTGACGAAACGGAGCAGCTGCGTGGCATGCTGGACCGGCTACTTCGGGTGGTTGCTGCCTCTCGGCTTCCGGTCCAGCATGCTTCAAGCGCAGCCGTTTGCCACACGATGCGATCGCGCCGAAAGCAGATCATCAGCATCCGGGCGGTCGATGGCTCGAAGTGCCCGTTAAGGGCCCAGGCAGCCGACGGGTTCAACCCGGAGAAATCCACTGCAGTCTCAAGTCGCTAAAGATTGCGCATAAGAATCTTGGCGAGAACCCGGTCGCACGCTTGAAGCCGGTGCTGAATGCGCTCACCGACTGGTAGCCGGCCATCTCCGCAATCTCGACCATCGGCGCCTTCGATGATGCCAGAGCCGCCTTGGCAAGCGTTATTCGCCAGTTCCCGAGGTAATCGATCGGCGGGATGCCGATGATCTGAGTGAAGCGGGCAGCAAATGCCGATCGGGACATTCCAACGGCATTGGCGAGCGCCGTGACTGTCCACGGATGTCGTGCGTCCTCGTGCATTATACGCAGCGCCTTCCCGACCTTTGGATCCGCAAGTCCCGCCAACAGGCCCCGATCCGCTCCTTGAATGGTAGCGGAGCGATAGCGAAGCGCCTCGATCAGCAAAACCTCAAGCAGACGATCGAGCACCAGCGACCGGCCCGGTCGATCCGCCACCGCTTCGTCGCCCACCGCCGAGAGCAGCGCACCGAGACGGCTCGCGATTGTGTCGGCCCCGCGCACATGCACGATCGGCAGCATCAGGCTCGCGACAACGTCGGCATTGCCCGGGGCGAAGGCGAAATTCCCAGCGATGAACCGGGTGGTGGTCGCATTCCGCCCCGCGGACATTAGCAAGCCCGGATCGGCAATGGCTGCCCCGAAGTCGATGGGCGTGCCACCGCCGCCCCCCGTCATCCTCCAGGGCGGTGGTGCTGGCATCACCATGAAATCGCCCTCTGCCAGGTCAAGACCACCACCGTCCTCGCGGTCGACCCGAGCCGTCCCCTCGATCATCTGGCCGAACACGACGATGTTGGTCGGCAGGAAACGGATCGTCCACGACCCCTGCGCTTCGACGATACGCCAGAAAACGGCTTGTGGCTTGAGCAGCCCGAGTATCTGCGACAGCGGATCTATTATGGACGCCTGATAAACATATACGGACGACGTATTATAGATACGCCTGGTCCCGTCCAGTAAAAAAAGGTCACCGGCGGATGAGCCTCCGGATGAACTTGCCGGCCCGCTCAGGGTGGGTTCAGGGCAAAAGAGGAGAAGACCATGCGTGTATTTGTGACCGGAGCGACCGGGTTTGTCGGGTCTGCCGTCGTTAGGGAGCTGATCGGCGAGGGCCATGAAGTCACCGCGCTGGCACGATCGGAGGAAAAAGCCCAAGCCCTGCGGGCCAAGGGTATCACGCCGTATCGGGGCAACATCGATGATCTGGCCAGCCTTCGCGGTGCCGCGGCGGCGGCGGACGGCGTGATCCACCTCGCCTTCATGCATGGGCTGTCGCAAATACCGCTTGCGAAGCGGCTGCGCGTGCTTTTCGGCGGGCTGCCAACCGGCATCGTCTCCCGCTTCCTGGCGGTGTCCGCCGAAGCGGACCGGCACGCTATCGACACGCTCGGCGCGGCCCTGCAGGGCTCAGGCCGGCCGTTCGTGACGACATTCGGCGCGATGGGGCTGGCGGACAGCGCAATGCGGGCGCCAAGGCCCGCGACCGAGAATGATGCGCCGGCTTCCGGGTCGCCCGGCATTGCCCGCGCGAAGACGGAGGAGCTGGTGGAAGGCTGGGCCTCGCTGGGCGTGCGTGCAACGATGATCCGCCTCGCACCCTCGGTGCATGGTGACGGCGATACCGGCTTTGTGCCGCAGCTGATCGCGGCCGCCCGCAAGAGTGGCAAATCAGCCTACGTCGGCGATGGTAGCAATCGCTGGACAGCCGTTCACCGCACCGATGCGGCGCGGCTGTTCAGGCTGGCACTCGAGAGCGGTATAGCAGGCGCCCGCTATCATGGCGTTGCGGACGAAAGCATCCCGTTCCGCACGATCGCCGAAGTCATCGGCCGGAAGCTCGATGTTCCCGTAGTCGGGATTGCCGCAAAAGCAGCGCCGAAGCAGTTCAGCTTTCTGGCCCCATTCATCATGGCCGACAATCCGGCTTCGAGTGACGTCACGCGGGCGCAACTCGACTGGCAGCCCACGGAGCCGGGACTGATTGCCGACCTCGAACATGGGCGTTACTTCGATGCTGCACCGGTGGTGTCAACAGCGCCGATCTCGGCCAGCGCTCAAAGAGTCCCGCACGCCGCTTAGGTACCCGTTTCCTGGCTCGCGATCGCGCGGCGCGGCAATCACGCCGGAAAGTTTCCAATCCAGATTGCCGCGCCGCAGGTTTCCCCCCAGGTCTGATGACCTCGTCGGTTCGACACCGGTCTACCATCCACAGCTTCAATCCAGCCCGGTCGGGCGATCCGCCCGCCGCCGTTTCGCGGATCAAAACCTCGGTGCGGAGTTACTAATCGTTCAGCGGCTGGTCCATGGGCGGCTGTGCCGGCTGGCCCAGGTTCTGTTGCGGCGGCGGCTCCGGGTTTTGCTGACCGGGCTGAGCCAACGGCGCCTGCTCCACCGGAGCCTCGGGCGCCGCGGGCGCGGCAATCCAGTCCTTCAGGTTATGCCGGACCTGGTACTCGAACTCGACGTTCATGTCGTCCATCGCCGCCTTGGTGACGTCGTACAGTACGGTGTGCAGATTGCCGATGTCCCCGCTCCAGTGACGTTCGACGCGTGCCTCCGCGAAGCCGGCATTCTGATTATCGGGCCCGTAGATGGTCAGCGACACCTTCAGAGTAGCGTCGATATTGTCGCCCTGCTGCGTCAGCGACGCATCCTGGATAACGAACACCGCGCGTCCGGTGCTGCCGAACGCCTTCAGCCGGTCCTGCGCCATGGCCTTCAGTGCGGCGATCGGTGGCACCGGGTCCTGCGCCGTCACATCCGGCCGCGCGCCGGACGGAACGAACTGCTGCTGCACCTCGATACGTAGCGACGTTCAACGGGATCGGCGGCAGGTAGTCGTAGCGCAGTGGCGAATAGACCGGTTCCGGCTCACTGCCGCATGCGGCAAGGGCCAGCGGCAACAGCAGCGCGTGCCGGCGGGATAGCAGTCTGAGAGTCAAGGCGAGTTCCTTCGGCGGTCACACTTTAATCGGGCCTGGCATCACCGGCGGCAAGCCCGTGCACGCCACCCCGATCGAAGTGGAAGTCGTAGTTGCAGAACTCGCACGTCATGATGATGTCGCCGTCCACCGTCATGTGGTCCAGGTCATCGACGGAGAATCCCTCCAGGATGCTGGCCAACCGCGCCCGCGAACACCGGCAGCCAAATGACAAGGCCCGAGCGCGGTCGGTTGCCACGCCCTCGGTATGGAACAGCCGGTAGAGCAGTTGATCCGCCGGCAGGTCATCGTCCAGCAGTTCCCGGTCCGTCAGCGTCCCGGCCAGAGTGGTCGCGGTACGCCAGCTTTCCTCCTGCGCCGCCTCGTCCAGAAGCGGGTCGATGCCGCCCGCGCCGGCGATTTTCTCCAGGATCAGCGCACCCGCTCGCCATCCGGCGTCGGTCTTCTCGCACGCCAGATGCACGAAGCACCGAAGCTGCTCGCTGGTCTCGAAGTAATGCAGCGACATGGCGGCCAGCGATGCGCCCTCGATTGCCACGATCCCCTGATGGCGGTGCTCATCGGGTCCCTGATCGACGGTGAACGCCAGATACCCCGACCCAAGAAGGCTGTCCGCGCCGGGGTCCGGCTCCTCCGCCAGAACGGCATCAAGCCTCTCGGTGTCCGCGCGGGCATAGCCGCGCAGTTCGCCCGCATCCGTGCAGTCGGCCAGCAGCATGGAGACCGGGCCGTCGCCCTTGGCCTGCAGGCTGAACGAGCCGCGGAACTTCAGCGCCGTCGACAACCCGGCCGCCAGCGCCATCGCCTGTCCGGCCAGCCGGGTGACGGCCTCGTGATTGTGGTGCCGCCCAAGCAGCGCCTCGGACAGCGGACCGAGCCGCACCAGGCGGCCGCGCACAGGGCGGTTCGGCAGAAAGAACGGCACGACGCCGCGTGGCACGACAAGATCGGGCACCGGCGGGCGGCCGCTGTCCAGAAAGGCTGGTGTGTCTGACATTGCCCCAAGATAAGCGCGGTACGTTCCCGATGCTACCGGTGCGGTGCCGGGGTGGCGGGTCAAGATGATTTTCTTTTTCGGCGCGGAGCGGGACGGCTGCTCTTTTTATCGTCGATCGACACAATGGAACGTCGTCCTGGAACATTTCAGGCGGCAGGAGTCGCATCAGCCTGTCATGCCGCGTCGACGAAGGCGCGCAGGCGCTTCGGCGACCTGACAACGACGCCCCGATAACCCAGGTCGATCAGACCGCGCGCCGCAAGCTTGCGGAGCGTCTCGCCCGCCGTGTTGCGCGACAGGTTCGACGCGGCCGCGAGTTCGTCATGCGTCATCGGAATTTCCACGGGTGCCGAATCGCTTGAGCCTGCAAACCGAAATCCACACAACCGCAGCAGCACGGCTGCGCACCGGCGTTCGCTGCTGCGGATCAACAGGTCCGCGGCAATATTGGCGACCGTGTCACCGTACACCAACGCGAGCGGGAAGAAGTGCTGCCACCACGCTGGCCGTTCCTCCAGCACCCGCCGGACCACGGCCTGGGGAATGCTGGCGAGCCAGACGGCTGTCCGCGCGGTGACCGCCATGCGCCTGTTCTGACCGAAAATAATCGGGAAGTAGCCGAACCACATGACGGGATGCGCAAGATGCATAATGGGGGTCTCGGCGACACCGAACACGGTGGTCATTTCGACGACCCCCCGGGCCAGCCCGATCAACTCGCCGATCGGTTCGTCGCCGTGTTGGATCGGTGAGCCGGCCGCGAGCTGGTACCAGCGACAAGCTGAGAGGATGGTGGCTTGAAAGTCGGCGGGCGCGCCACTGAGCCAGCCGCGTTCGGTTAGACCACGCAGGCCTTCGTCGCGATCCAACCCGTCGTCCTCCTTCGCACGATGGTACGGCGATCATCGGTCGCAGATTCTCCGAAACTGGTCAATTCGTGATCCAGTCGCGTGTTAGAGGCACCGCGAAATCATCGTGCCCGCGTATTCGGGCGTCCAGGAGGTTATGCATGCTCCGTAGCAAGCTTTGGCCCGCACCGGCGGCTGTGATCGTCTCCTTACTTTGCGGTTTCCCTATGCGGTCGGCGGCGGCGGACACGCGCATCGAAGGGCAGGTGCAGGTCGCCGGCGGGGCGGTTGCGGGATCGACCGTGACCCTATGGGCCGCGAATGAGAATGCGCCGCGGCAACTCGGACAGGCGCATACAAGCGACGACGGCCACTTCACGATCTCGGTCGGTCAGTCTGTTGGCAACGATACCAGCCTGTATCTCGTCGCCGTTGGAGGCACCCCTGCCGTCAGCAAGGCTGGTGGCGTCAACAACGCACTCGACCTGCTTGCGGTGCTGGGCAACAACCCGCCCGCCAAGGTAACCGTCAACGAACTCACGACCGTCGCGTCGGCGTTCACAAATGCCCGCTTCATCACCGGCGAAGCCATCTCGGGCAATCCGCTCGGACTGCGCATCGCCGCGGGGAACGTTCCGAATCTGGTCGATCCCGCGACTGGCACATGGGGTAAGGTGCTGCTCGATCCGCTCAACAGCTCGATGACCACGACGATGGCGAACCTTGACACGCTCGGCTCGCTCATCACCGCTTACTTGACGGTCGCCAATGACGATTGGCGCGCCCGTTTCCTGAAGGCAGCGACACCGCCTGGTGGAACGGCCCCGAAGACCATGCTCGAGGCGGTGGCGGACATTGCGCGCGAGCCGTGGGCCGACCCGAAAGATCTCTACGCGTTGTTCGATGAAGCCTACCCGCTACCGGCACCCGACGGGCGGCGCAGTGCCCCCTTCGCGCCGTATCTCGTCTATGTTCCGGACGACTTCGCCCTCTCGCTGTGCTTTTCGGGCGGCGGAAACTATGCCGCCGGTCGATTGATGTTCGATGCGGAGGGCAACCTCTGGAGCGGCCAGAACTGGCTGCCCGGCTCACAGTCCGGCGTCAATAAGAGCACCGGCGGCGGCGTGATCAAGTTCAGCCCCAACGGAGTCCCGCTGTCGCCGCCAATCACCGGGTTCACCGGGATGGGCATCGACGGTGTCGGCTGGGGCACCGCCGTGACAAAGGACCGCGTCTGGATCAGCAGCTTCAACGGCAAGATCCTCGTCATGGACTTCGCTGGCAAACCGGTCGCCACCGAAGCCGACTTCCCGTTCAAGGAAAAATTCCTCGGCTTGATGGGGATAGGCGTTGCTCCGAATGGGGACGTTTGGATCGCCGATGGCTCCGACGATCAGTTGCTGTATTTCCCGGGCGGACGAATCAAAGCGGGCAAAATCGTAAAACCTGCCGGGCTGGCGTCTCCCTTCGACGTGGTCATCGATTCCCAGAATCGTGTCTGGGTCGCCAACTCCTCGTCGGACACGGTCGTCCGATTCCCGGCCAACGATCCCAGCAAGGTGGAAAGTTTCCGGGCTGGCATCGGCGTGCGCGCGCTTGCCCTGGACTCGAAGGAGAATGTCTGGGTGGCGAGCAACATGGACCTGAAAACCCCGCAGCCGAAGCTTCCCAATGGCATTTCCATCATGGAGCAGTTCAAGCTCATTACAGCGGCCATGTTCAAGTATGTCATGGGACCACCGCCGCGGCCCACCGGGGCCGTCAATATGATCCGCCCGGATGGGAGCCAACCCGCTCCGATGGGCTTCACCGGCGAGGCGATCAATATCCCCTGGGGCTTGAACATCGATGGCAATGACGACGTGTGGGTCGGCAATATGTGGGGCCGTTCCGTCACATTGCTGGCTGGGGACGACACCAAGGGGCATCCCGCCGGCACCAAAACGGGCGATGTCATCCACGTGTTCCAGAGCGGCAGCATCCAGATGATCACCGACGTCTCCATCGACCCGGCCGGCAATGTCTGGGCGGCGAACAACTGGAACAATCTTGAAGCAGCCGCCGGCGAAAATCCATCCCGCCCGACCTCGACCTGGGGCGGAGGGTCGGGCATTACCGTCATCTATGGCGTGGCGGCGCCGGTGAAGCCGCCGCGCATCGGCAAAGTCCAAGGCTACTGAAACCAAGGTCGCCATACGCGGGCGCCTCCGGCTGCTTCGGCTTGCGCTTGGTTGATTGCAGGCGGCAATTCAAACGAACCGACAACCCATGGTAGAAATCGAGAGGCGCCGAGCAAAGAGGTTCCCGGGAGCATATCGGATTGAGTCAATTTAACCCGTTGAATTTGATCCAACCCCTGTCCGGCCTGCTTTCCATGCTCTAATCCAACCGCTTATGGCGAACATGGATTCCGGCAAAGCTGCCGCAAAATCTTGGCTCAGGCAGCAGCAGCGTGCTGGCGCCAAAGCCGCCCGGCCCGTCCTGGCACTGCACGTTGCGGGCGCCGTCGCAGGGGTGGGGCAGGCCATCGCCGCCGCCGCCGCGCTGACCGCTGCTTTCAGCGGGTCGGTGGACGTCCTGTTGCCGGCCGGAATTTTCGCAATTCTCGCGCTGCTGCGAGCGGTGTTGTTCTACGCCACCGAACAGACGGCCTTCGCCGCAGGCGCAGCCTCCCGCCGCCGCCTGCGCACCGACGCTTTGTCCCGCCTGCTTCACGCCGGCCCCGCCCTGTTGCGCAGCCGCCATTCGGGCGACCTAGCCAGCATCGTCGTTGACCGGATCGAGGCGCTGGACGGCCTGTTCTCCCGCTATGTTCCCGCCGCGACCTTTGCTGTCGTTGGCCCGATGATCGTGCTGCTTGCCGTCCTGTGGGCCGACCCCTGGGCCGCCATGGTGCTTGCAATCTGCGGCCTGCTGGTCCCTGTCGGCATGGCAGTGGCCGGCATTGGCGCCGGTGTCGCCTCGCGCAACCAGTTCCTCGCCATGGCCCGGCTGCAGGCCCGCTTCCTCGACCGTGTCCGCGGCATCGCCACCATCGTCATGTATGGCCGCGCCGCTGATGAGGCCCGCGATCTTGCGCAGGCAGCCGCCGAATTGCGCGTCCGGACAATGCGCATTCTGCGGGTGGCGTTTCTGTCGTCCACCGTGCTCGACCTCGC
Source organism: uncultured Pseudomonadota bacterium (assembly GCA_963819005.1). GTDB lineage: Bacteria > Pseudomonadota > Alphaproteobacteria > Acetobacterales > Acetobacteraceae > Rhodopila. Next base: position 397,436 of record CAWFUL010000011.1, on the reverse strand, counting down.
CGCCGCCGCCGCGATGATCATCCTGGCCATCCATTATTTTGTATCGCTGCGGGCGGCGGGCGGCGGGCTGCCGGCGGAGATGGGCACCGCCCTGATCGTCCTGCTGCTGACCCCCGAGTTCTTCGCGCCGCTGCGCACGTTCTCCGCCGCTTACCAGGACCGGCTGCATGCCACAGGCGCGGCCGAGTCGCTGATCGATCTGCCGCCTTTGCCGGAACCGATCCCCGCCCGCGAAATCCGCACCGTCTCCGCACAGGGTGTCACCGTGGCGTTCGACAACGTCACCCTGACCTGGGATGCCTCCCGCGGACCCGCGCTGGACCGCTTGTCCTTCCGCGTGTCGGCCGCCGAGACCCTGGTGCTGGCCGGCCCGTCCGGTTCCGGCAAGTCTTCGGTCATCGAGATCCTGCTGGGCTTCGTCCGCCCGGACAGTGGCCGCGTGACGATCAACGGCGCCGACATCACCGACCTGGTGCCGCAGGCGCTGTCCCGCCTGACCGCCTGGATCGGCCAGCGGCCGGTGCTGTTCGCCGGCTCGATCCGCGACAACATCCGCTTCGCCCGCCCTGAGGCATCCGACGAGGAAGTCACCGCCGCGGCCCGCGCCGCCCGTGTCGAACAGTTCGCCGCCACCATGCCGGCCGGTCTGGATACCCGGATCGGTGAGGGCGGCTACGGCCTATCGGGAGGGCAGGCGCAACGTGTCGCCATCGCCCGCGCCTATCTGAAAGATGCGCCGCTGCTGTTGCTGGACGAACCCACCGCGCACCTTGACCCCGCCACCGAACAGGAGGTCTTCGACAGCCTGCGACGACTGGCGATCGGCCGCACGGTGATCCTGGCAAGCCATTCCTCCGCCGCCCACGCCTGGGGCGGTCATCGCCTGGATCTGCGCGACGGCCGAATTGCCACGGCCAGGGGAGCGGCATGATGACCGGACCGTTGGGCCGCATTCTGCTGCTGTGGCTGCCGCAGGCGGGGTGGCTGGCGGCGGGTGCGATGCTCTCATTGTTCGCCCTTGCAGCCGGCGTCGGTCTGATGGCGGTGTCCGGCGCGGCGATTGGCGCCGCCGTCCTGACCGGTGCGTTCTCGGCGCCCGTCATCCTGCGCGGCCTCGGCTCCGCCCGCGTCATCGGGCGCTACCTGGAACGTCTGGTCACGCATGGCGCCACCTTCCGCGCCCTCGCCGATATCCGGGTCTGGTTCTTCCAGCGCCTCGCCCGCACCGCCGCCGGAGGCCTGGGCTTCCGGCAGGCCGGCGACGTCCTGGGGCGCCTGGTCACCGACATCGAGGCCCTGGACGGTCTTTATCTGCGCATCATCCTGCCGCTCGCCGGCGGCGTCCTGCTGCTGCCTGTGCTGGTGATCCTGATTGGCCACCACGCCCCCATGCTGGCGCTGGAAGTCGGCGCCCTGTTCGTACTGGCGGCCTTCGTGCTGCCCTGGGCCATCGCTCGCGCCTCCAGCGACGCGGGCGCGGAACTGGCGACCGCCACCGGTAACCTGCGTATCGCCGCCCTCGATGCCCTGACCGGCCTGCGAGAGGTCCGCGCCTTCGCCGCCGAGGGCCGCATGCTGGCCGGCGTCCAGGCGCGTGAAGGCGAGATGCTGACCGCCCAGCGCGCAATGGCCGGACGCAGTGCCCTGGCCGGAGCCGGGGCGTTCCTGTGCGCCCAGGCCGCCGTGCTGGCGATCCTGCTTGCCGCGGGCACTGATCCAGCTGGCGCCATCGCCGCCTCCTTCCTCGTTCTTGCCGCGTTCGAGGCGATCGGTGGCCTGCCCCGCGCCGGTGCGGCCGCCGGCCATGCCGCCGCCGCTGCCGCCCGCGTACTGGACGCCGCCGATGCGCCTGTGCCGGTCCCTGATCCGGCCGACCCCGTTGCGATGCCCGCCGGCAACAGCCTGCGGTTCGAGGCGATCCAGTTCCGCTGGCAACCCGACCGCCCGCCGGTATTCGATGGCCTGACGCTGGAGGTGCAGGAGGGAAGCCGCGTCGCGCTGCTTGGGCCGTCCGGCGCCGGGAAATCCACCCTGGCCGCGCTCGCCCTGAAGGTCGTCGCCCCCCGCTCCGGCCAGATCAGGCTCGGCGGTGTGGACATCGCGCTGCTGCCCGCGGCGTTGGTGCGCCAGCGCATCGGCTGGCTGAGCCAGGCGACTCATTTGTTCGACGATACGATCCGAGCGAACCTGCTGCTGGCAAACCCGTCGGCGGATGAGATGGCCCTTTGGGCGGCCCTGGATGCCGCCCACATTGGCGACACCGTCCGCGCACTGCCTGACCGTCTGGACACCTGGGTGGGGGAGGGCGGGACCCGCTTTTCCGGCGGCCAGGGCCGTCGCCTCGCGCTGGCCCGTGCCCTGTTGTCGAACGCCCCGGTCCTGATCCTGGACGAGCCCTGCGCCGGGCTGGACGCGGAAACCGAGCGCTCATTTTTGGAAACGCTGAACGAAACCGCATCAGGGCGGACGATCGTGCTGATCACCCACCGGCTGACGGGTGTCGAACGGTTGGACCGCATCTTCCGCCTGTCCGCTGGCAAGGCCATCGCCGCGGCAGGTTAGCGGCTTACCCGGAACGGAAAACTTGACCGGCCGGCCGCGTCGCCGTTACCGATAGCGGCCCGATGACTGGATGGTCCGCCCATGAATCTTGATGCTTATATGCAACGGATTGGCTGGCATGGTGAAACGGCGGCCACGCTGGGCACACTCGCCGGCGTCTTGCACGCCCACATGACGGCCATCCCGTTTGAAAATCTGGATGTCCTGCTCGGCCGCCCCATCCTGCTCGACCCGGCAAGCGTGCAGCAGAAGCTGGTTGGCGCCGAACGAGGTGGTTACTGCTTCGAACACACCACGCTGTTCGGTGCAGCATTGGAGGAACTCGGGTTTCAGCCCGTCCGCCACTCCGCCCGCGTGCTGCTGTTCTCCCCACGGTCAGAGTCGCCACGCGCCCACATGTTCCTGACGGTGCAACTGCCCGAGGGCGCGTTCATCGTCGATCCGGGCTTCGGCGGTCCCGCCGCCCGATTCCCCATCCCGCTTGTGGATCACCAGGGCCATCCCGGCGATGCCACGCACTGGATGGTGCGCGATGGCGACTTCTGGGTGTTGCGCACCAAACAGGATGATGGCCCCACCGATGCCTGGGCATCCACCCTGGAACACGACTATCCGATCGATTTCGAAATGGCCAACCACTTCGTTTCGACCCATCCGTCCTCGCCCTTCGTGAACCGTATCATGATGAGCCGGTTCACCCCGACCGGACGGGTGACAGTAATGAACCGCGATGTGACGGTCACCGAGTCCGGCACGACAGAATCGTTCCGGTTAGCGACGAAGGCGGATCTGCGCGCGCTGCTTGTGCGCCACTTCGGCTTCGATTTGCCCGAGGCCGAAGAAATCCTTGTCCCGTCGATCCCGGAATGGGCGTAACGACCGCGGCCTAGATTACACCATCGCTCCTCAGACCTTCGATCTCCGCCTCGCTCAAGCCCAGCCAATCCCCATAGACTTCCGCATTATGCTGTCCCAGCCGCGGGCTCGGTATCGCTTCGGCAACGGCTGTCTCATGCAGGCGCAGCGGTGTCGTCGGCAATACTACCTGCCCCAGTTCGGGGTGATCGACAGTCTGCAGCATCCCGCGCCCGTGCATATGCGGATCGTGCATCACCTCCGAAACATCCCGCACCGGGGAACAGGGGATGCGATGCCGGCGAGCCTGCGCGAGCGCCTCGTCCTTCGTCAGGTTCTCGGTCCAGGCCGTCACCACCGCGTTGGTTTCGGCCAGGTGCTTCGACCGGTCATGCATCGTGCGGAATCGCGGATCATCCAGCAGATCCTCCCGGCCCGCCGCCTTCAGGATATTGCGCCAGTGCTGTTCCGTGCCCGGATGGATCGCCAGATACCCATCCCTCAGCGGAAACAGCCCATACGGCGCCGCGGACCCGCCGGAATCATTCCCGGTCCGAGGCGGCACCTTCCCGGTTCGGTTGAACTGCTCCAGCGCCGCCGCCAGCGTGTAATAAACCGCCTCCTGCATCGCGATTTCCACCAGCCGGCCGACCCCGCTGCGGTCCCGCTCGTACAACGCGGTCATGATGCCCGCGTAAAGATGCGTCCCGCCCATGAAGTCGGCGACGGTAATCCCCGCCCGCACCGGCGGCTTGTCCGGAAACCCGGTAACACTCATGATCCCGGAGGCCGCCTGAACGGTCAGGTCCATCGCCAGGTTATCCCGGTCTGGTCCCGAAATGCCGTATCCCGTGCCGGTGGCATAGATCAGTTGCGGATTGATTTCATGCAGCACGGACCAGCCGACGCCGAGGGAATCCATAGCCCCCGGACCGAAGTTTTCCAGCAGCACATCGGCCCGGCGCACCATCTCGAACAGCAGTTCCCGTCCGCGTGGCGCCTTCAGGTTCAGCGTGATCCCCTTTTTGTTCGCATTCAGCATCGCGAACGGGATGGTGCTTTTCCGCCCCGGTGGAATCCGCTGGCGTAACGGCTCGCCGTGCGGTGGCTCCACCTTGATGACGGTCGCTCCGGCTTTCGCCATCAGGACACTGGCATAGGACCCCTGGAAGATCTGGCCGAAGTCGACAACCGTGACGCCGGCCAGCGGCAACGGCAAAGCTGAATCAGTGATGGATCCACTCCTTCATAAAACGCGCGTAACAGTCCCGCTCACCGGGCATTTTCGGCCAGCCGGCCAGCAGCCGCACTGTCGCAAGCAGCAGCCGGTGCCGCAAATGCGTCGAGTTGTGTTGATATTCCTCGAACGTCGAGTGGCTGATTTTCTGATTGTGCGGATCATCCTGGAATTTACAGGCGGTGATCGCCACCGTGGACATATACCTGTCCGGATCGCCGCCGGCCTGGATATAAGCGTTGGCCACCGCCGTGCTGTGTCCGATATCGAACGCCAGCACCGATTCATCCTGCAGGTTCAGCAACGCCTCCGCCGAGCGCCCGCCGGCATCGAACGCCGCGAATTCCTGTTCCAGCACCGAATTCATAAAGCTGCCCGGACCGCGCCGCATCGTTCACGAAGTTCGCCATCAGGTACAGGACGCGCGGTTGATATGGGTTGTCACTGGTGCGCAGCCAGTAGTTCGCGGTGTTGCAGTAGTCGAATGGATGCTGCGCGTCAGTAAACTTCCGGGGGATCGTCGTCCGCAGGATCAGTTCCGCCGCCCCGATCTGGATCGTATCGCCCAGGCTGCGCACTGACTTCCCGTTCCGCAGATGATCGGTTAGCGTCGACCAGACCGTTGCAAGGTCGCCGGTCATCAGCAGCGACACCATTGCCTCCACTTCCTCCGGCGACAGCGGCGTCGTGTTGGTCTGCTTTAGCGTCTTGCCGCCGTCCGGGAACGCTTCGGTCATGACAACGCACGCGGCGTCATAGGCCGAGTAGTAAAGCGGCCCCACCGCCATGTCCGGCACGCCGGTGTAAAAAACCCCGTGCGCCTTTTCCCACCCGATGAAATCCGCCAGATCAACCACCGCGCGCGCCCGGAGCGCCTTGTGGCCGGTGTTGCGTGCCTTGCGCCCGATGACCGTGTCCTGCACGTCGATCAGGCCCAGGAACAGCAGGGTGTCGCGAAGCCGAGGCCGGATCGCCGGATCAGCAGCCAGCCCCAGGAACAGGCCATAGGACCGCCGGACATCGCCGCTCATGGTCGCCACCATGTAGCTGTGCAGCCGTTCCTCGAGCGTCCCGGGCTCGACGATCGGTTGTTGGTCCTCGTTCCACACCACTGGTCCATAGGTCGGCGGCGGCACGTTCATCCCCTTCATCGTGGCATAACGGCCGGGGTATTTGCCCAGCAACTGGTTCCAGATATCGAGCCCAGCCGGCACGTACCAGACGCTCTGCAGCAGCGGCAGCATGCGGTAGGCCTCCGGCAGATAGGGGGTTAGGGCCGCGGACGTCCGCAGGCCCAGGATCGTGTGGTCGTTGTTGATCAGCGTGATCTGGCCGTCGCGGATGTTGATATGGTTGGGCACCTGCACGAACGGCGCCTCGGCCGCCGTGACGACGCTCAGCGCGTCGCCCACCGACCGGCCCTCGTTCTTGACCATTTGGAAAAACAGATCCGCCGTGCGCGGCTGATCGCGATCAAGGATCGCGTTGGTGAATTTATCAACAGCTGAATCCTGGCAGATCGCCTCTCGCGTCATGAGCATGATCGTTCTCCCTTGGTGCTTTGAGCCCAGCCTATGCCCCGTTCCGCGTGGCGGTAAAGCCTTACGGCGTCCACATGCGTGATTCGCGTGCCTCACAAAAGCGCGTTATGCTGACCAGGCAATAAAACCCGCGCCCGACGCGGGTAACAGGGAGGTAGAAATGCGAAGACTGTTCAAGGCCCTTATCGGCCTTTCCTTGGCTATTGGCGTCTGGCTCGTGCCGGCGCAACGCGTGTTCGCCGAGGATACGATCAAGATCGCCTTCATCGGTCCTTTCTCCGGCGCCTTCGCGCCACAGGGCGATGCATTCCTCAAGGAACTGCAATACTCGATGGATGTGGTGAATAAGACGGGGGGCGCACTCGGCCGCAAGTTCGAGATCGTGACCTTCGACGACAAGATCCAGCCGGCCGAGGCGATCATCGCGCTGAAATCAGTAACTGACCAGAACATTCCGATCGTCATCCAGTGCATCGGATCGAACGTGGCCGCCGCGATGATCGATGGGGTCGCCAAGCATAATGCGCGCAATCCGGACAATCCGGTGCTGTATCTGAACTGTGCCGCGCTGGCGAACGAACTGACCAATGAAAAATGCGACTTCTGGCACTTTCGTTTCGCAGCCGACGTCGGGCAGCGCGTTGAAACGCTGGTGCGGGGCCTGCCGAAGGACGCGACGACCGTCTACCTGATCAACCAGGATTACCTGTATGGTCAGTCGGTCGAGTCCGACATGAAGAAGTATCTGGCGAAATTACGCCCGGACGTTCAGATCATTGGTGACGATTTGGTTCCGTTCGGAAAGGTAAAGGATTTCTCGCCTTATATCGCGAAGATCAAGTCATCGGGTGCGAAAGCCGTGCTGACGTCGAACTGGGGCGTCGACTTCAATCTGCTGCTGAAAGCGGGTGTCGAGACCAACCTGGATGTCAAGTACTACACCCTGTCAGCACATCTGAACGGCGGCCCCACCGCGATGGGCGCGGCGGGCGCGGACCGCGTCTACTCGGCCCTGGACTTCCATCACAACATCCCGAGCGAAATCGGCAATGCCCAGGCTGATGCCTGGATCAAGGGTTTCCGCGACCAGTATCCCGATTTCGACTACACCTGGATCAACTACCGTACCATGTTCGAGATGTTGCAGAAGGCGATCAACAAGGCTGGCGCAGTCGATCCTCTTAAAATCGCCCTCGCGCTGGAAGGCATGCAGATCACGGATGCGCTCGGCCAGACGGAGATCATGCGTAGGGATGACCATCAGTTGATCGACCCGCTGTACGTAGCGGTGTTCACCAAGGATGTGAAATACGATTCCGAACACACGGGTTACGGCTGGAAGACGATCATGACGGTGCCGGCGTCAGAACTCGCACAGCCGACGACGTGCAAGATGAAGCGTCCTGCCGGCGCCTGATATGGCGCTGCTGTATCGTGATGGCAGGGCTTGGCCCTGCCATCCACGACTTTGTAACACACGAACTACGGAGCTATCTTGACGTAACTGGCCTGAATATTTTCGTGCGATCCAGCCGTCATACGCCTAGGCGTATGACCCGCGCCACGTTTGAGCCCGGCACCGCAAGTCGTGGATGGCAGGGCCAAGCCCTGGCAGGACGCGGACAGGACGGCGTTCGATACCAGACAAATCGATTGTTTGCGCACCGGCCCTGGCAGCCAGCGCGCCCTCGCGACTACTCAGCCGCCAGCACCTTCCGCGGCGGCGTCTGCACCACCGGCGTCAGTTCCGGCGCATTGAATGCCAGCACCCGCCGCTCATTTCCGACGGGCCCGTACAGCGTCCCCCGCTGCATCGGCACCCGCCCGAGCGACCCGATCAGTCCCTCCATCGCCTCCGGCGGAAATTCCTGGCCGTGCTGAGTTCCCGCCGCCCGCGAAATACTCTCGTTCATCAGCGTGCCCCCCAGGTCATTGGCCCCGGCATTCAGGCACATCGCCGCCCCTTCCGGCCCCATCTTCACCCACGACGTCTGGATGTTCGTGATCAGCGGATGCAGTGCCAGCCTTGCAACCGCGTGCATCAAAACTGCCTCCCGCAATGTCGGGCCTTTCCGCGCCAGGCCGCGCAGGTACATCGGCGCTTCCATATGAACAAACGGTAAAGGAACGAATTCGGTAAAGCCGCCGGTTTCCGCCTGCAGATCGCGCAGTACAAGTAGATGGCGAGCCCAGTTCAGCGGCCCTTCGACATGTCCATACATGATGGTAGACGTTGTCCGCAGGCCCAACGCATGCGCCGCCCGCGCGACATCCACCCACTGCTGGGTATTGATTTTGTCCGGGCAAATGATCGCCCGGATTTCGTCATCCAGTATTTCCGCGGCGGTACCCGGTAGAGTGCTCAGCCCCGCCTCTTTCAACCGCACCAGAAACTCCGTCAGGGACAACCCCAGCGTCGCCGCCCCCTGAGTCACCTCCAGCGGCGAGAAGGCATGAATATGCATCCCGGGGATGGCGGCTTTAATCGCCTTACAGATGGAAATGTAAGTCTCGCCGGTATAATCCGGATGAATCCCACCCTGCAGGCAAACCTCGGTCGCTCCGCGATCCCACGCCTCCTGGGACCGCCGGACAATTTCCCCCATTTCCAGGTCATACGGCGTGCCACGCAGCGCCTCATGCGTCTTCCCCTTGGAGAACGCACAGAACTTGCACTTGTAGTAACAGATATTCGTGTAGTTGATATTCCGATTCACAACGTAACGAACCACTTCGCCGCTGACGCTGCGCCGCAAATCATCCGCCGCCGAAATCACCCGCTCATAATCCGCATCCCGCGCGCCGAACAGCCGCACGATCTCCGGCTCATCCAGCCGCTTCCCCGAAAGTGCCCGGTCCAGAATCCGCTCGATCACCGGATCGACACGATGCAGCAACACTGCCCGAGGCTTCGGGGCGAACGTCAGCCCTGGCGCCCACGCATCGTCGCGTGCCCAACCCTCGGCATCGGCGCTCTGCAGCACCCGCGGCGACACCCGCTTGTCCAGCCACCGCTCCGAGATCCACGACGGATACACCGGCAGCCGGGCCACCAGCACCTTGTCCATTTCCGCCGTTCGCCGCGCCAGGGCATCCAGTTCAGGCCAAGGCGCTTCCGGGTTCACATGATCCGGAGTCACCGGCGACACGCCGCCCCAGTCGTCCAGCCCAGCCCCGATCAACGCCTGGTAAACCCCAGGCGACAGGTTCGGCGGTGCCTGGACATGCACATCCTCCGGCAGGATCAGCCGAGCAGCGGCGATCGTCCAAAGCAGGTCATCCAGATCCGGTTCCTCCGCCTCCGCCAGTTTCGTTGCCGGTTTCGCTCGGAAATTCTGCACGATCACTTCCTGGATGTGTCCGTGCGCCAAATGAAGATCGCGGATTGCCTCCAGCGCCTCGATCCGTTCCGCCCGCGTCTCGCCGATGCCGATCAGGATGCCCGTGGTGAACGGTACTGCCAGTTCGCCCGCCAGACGGATCATTTCCAGCCGGACGGCCGGGACCTTGTCGGGGGAGCCGTAATGGACGCCGCCCTGCGCGCACAGCCGGTCGCTGGTCGATTCCAGCATGATGCCCGCGCTTGCGGAGACTTCGCGCAGAGCTGGCGATTTCCTCACGCGTCATGATGCCGGGGTTCACGTGCGGCAGCAGCGTGGTTTCCTTCAGCACCAGCGCGCACATTGCCCGCAGGTAGCTGATCGTCGTGTCGTGCCCCAGTTCCGCCAGAGCCTCCCGCGCCGCGCGGTAGCGAAGTTCGGGCTTGTCGCCGAGGGTGAACAGCGCCTCGGTGCAGCCCGCCGCCTCACCCGCGCGGGCGATGGCCAGCACCTCGTCGGCGGACAGATATACCGGATGCCCGGCGCGGGGGCGTTCGGCGAAGGTGCAGTAGTGACAGACGTCACGGCACAGCTTCGTCAGCGGAATGAACACCTTCCGCGAGTAGGAAATCGTCCGCCCGAACGCGGCATCCCGCTTGGCCGAGGCTTGCGCCATCAGTTCCGCCAGGGAAGTAGTTTCCATCCAGGTGTTCATAGTTTGCTCACCACGTCCTCGGCAAATCGCTGTTGCGTCTCTAGCGTCTTCTCGATCGTCGGCTGCTGCAGGTAAACGATCAGGTGCTTCACGCCCGCATCCCGGAACGCCGCTGCGTCGGCGCGCATCGCATCGGCGCTGCCGGTGAACATCCGCCTTGTCCCGTCCGGATTGGTCTTGTCCGTCCAGTTTGGCGGCATGAACCACACATAGGCGATGTCGATGGAAGCCGGGTCACGGCCAGCCTTTTCCGCCGCCTTTTGCAACCGGTCAATCCCGCCCTTCAGCAGGGCAGGGGAGTTCAGCAGAATCTGCGCGTTATTCGACACCGGGTACCACGCGTCGCCAAAGCGGACAGTGCGGCGCAGGGCAGGGGCGCTTTCGCCGCCGACCCAGATCGGCGGATGCGGCGAGGCCGCCGGCTTCGGCTTGAACACGACATTGTCGAACGAGACGTGTTTGCCTGAAGCGGATGGCCGGTCTTCGGTCCAGAGCGACTTCCAGGCAGCAATATACTCGTCGGTGACAGCGCCGCGTTCCTCGAACGGCGGCGTGCCCAAGGCGGCGAATTCCTCCTTCATCCAGCCTGATCCGACGCCGGCGATCACCCGTCCGCCCGATAGCACGTCGGCGGTGGACAGCAGCTTGGCGGTCAGGACGGCGGGGCGGTGCGGCACGACAAGCACCGAGGTCAGCAGCTTGATCCGTTGGGTGAAGCCGGCGAGGAAACTCAGAGTCGCGATGGCGTCGAAGCACTCGCCGGTCGGGGCGCCGGGCCAGACGCCGTCGGCGGTGTAGGGGTAGCGCACGTCGGTGTGGACCGGAACGATCAGGTGGTCGGCGACGCCGATGATCGCGTAACCGAGGCGTTCCGCTGACGTGGCCATCGCCATGACATTGTCGCGTGTCGTCATGCACCCGCGCGTGCCGATATGGATGCCGAAGTCCATGGCTGGACCGCTCCCCGTTGCCTCTTGGTCCGGCATCGTGTGCTATTGCCCTATACAAGGCAATTCAGCCGGAGGAACCACCATGCAAATCGGATGCAGCGCCCCCACCAGCGGCCCGCTGATCGGCCCGGACAACCTTCTGCGCATCGCCACGGAAGCCGAGTCCCTCGGCTTTGACTACGTCACCGTCAGCGATCACGTGATGATCCCGACCAGCATCGCCTCGCGCTATCCCTACTCGGACTCCGGCGAGTTTCCGTCGGGCGCCGCCGCGCCAAGGCTGGAGCAACTGACCGCCGCGACCTTCATCGCCGCCGCGACAAAAAAGCTGCGGATCGTGACCAGCGTGATGGTCGTGCCGCACCGCCCGGCGGTGCTGACCGCGAAGATTCTGGCCACCCTGGATTATCTTTCCAAGGGCCGCTTGACCCTGGGCATCGGCGCCGGCTGGTGCGAGGAAGAATTCGTTGCCATCGGTGCGCCTCCGTTCGCCGAACGTGGTGCCGTGACGGACGAATGGATGATGGTCTGCAAGGAACTCTGGACCGCTGACGAGCCGAAATTCGACGGTAAATACGTCAAGTTCAAGGACGTGCTGTTCCCGCCGAAGCCGGTGCAGCCGAACATCCCGATCTGGGTCGGCGGCGAGAGTGGCCCCGCCATGCGCCGCACGGCCGCTTACGGCGATGCCTGGTACCCGATCGGCACCAACCCGCAGTTCCCGATGGACACGCTGTCTCGCTTCCAGGCGGGAGTCGCCAAGTTGCGCGGGCTGACGGAAAAGGCGGGACGTGATCCAAAGGCTGTCGGCCTGACCTATCGTGTGTCGTCGAACCCGGAAGCTCAGCCGAAAGGCACCGTCGACGGCCAGCGCAAGCTGTTCACCGGGGGCGCGGCTGACTACGCCGGCGACATCAAGGCGTTGTCGGATGTCGGCGTCAGCGCCTTCGACTTCGGCCTGTTCGGCCCCGACCTGCAGGCGACGCTGGATAACATGAAACGCTTCCGTGACGAAGTCGTCGCCAAGGTCCGGTAGGGAGATCAGACCATGCAACTAGGCATCACCATCGACATGTCGGGCCCGCATCCGAAGCTCGACATGGATCGCGTTCTGGAGGCGGAACGTCTGGGCTTCACCCAGGTCTGGACCGGGGAGGCGTACAGCACCGACGCGGTGTCACCCATCGCCTGGATTCTCGCTCGCACGACGAAGATCAAGGCGGGCACGGGTATCATGCAGATGTCCGCCCGCACCCCGGCCTGCGCGGCCATGACCGTGCTGTCGCTGCAGGCGCTATCGGGCAACCGCTTCATCTGCGGGGTCGGTCCCTCCGGCCCGCAGGTGATCGAGGGCTGGCACGGCCTTCCGTTCGGCAAGCCGATCCAGCGCACGAAGGAATATATCGCCATCATCAAGCAGGTCCTCGCCCGCGAGAAACCGCTGGAATTCCACGGCGAACACTACACCATTCCCTACGATGGGCCCGGCGCCAGCGGTCTCGGCCGCCCGCTGCGCAGCATCGCCCACGGCAATCCGGATGTGCCGTTCTTCGTCGCCTCCATCACGCCCGCCGGCCTGCGCATGGCCGGTGAAGTCGCGGACGGCAACCTGCCGATCTTCTTTTCCCCGGATGCGCCGGACGTCGTTGTTGGCCCGACGCTGGAAGGCCGCAAGAAGGTCGGCAAGACGATGGAAGGCTTCGACAACGCCCCGTTCGTGCGCGCCAAGATGGGACCCGATGTGGCCGCCTGCCGTGACGCCATCCGGCCGGAGCTCGCGCTCTACATCGGCGGCATGGGCGCGCGGTCAAAGAATTTTTACAACGACATGGTTTGCAAGTTCGGCTTCGAAGGCGAGGCCAAAACCATCCAGGACCTTTACCTCGACGGCAAGAAGACCGAGGCCGCCGCCGCCGTCCCGGACAAGCTGATCGACTCACTGTCCTTGTGCGGCCCGGCCGATCGCATCAAGGACCGTCTCGCTGCCTGGAAAGACGTCGCCAAGGCTGGCCATGTCGGGACCATGGTGTTGAAGGGCGCGAACGTGGAGGTCATGCGCGTGGTGGCGGAAGCGGTGCTGTAACGGACCAGCGGTTCGGCGACCTGATCCGGCCAACGAACAGATCAGGTCCGCGACCCGCCGCTGGCCAGCCCGCGAAAATAGTCATTGATGGCGTCTTTGATCGCGTCGACCAGCCGGCGCTGGTGGGCGGTTTGTTTCAGCAGAGCCTCATCCTGCCGGTTGGTGATGAAACCGGTCTCCAGCAGCACGCTTGGGATGCTGTGTGATGCCAGCACGTAGAGATGCTCGGCCCGAGCGGGGGAGTCCACCATGCGGACGTCGTCGGAAAGCTGCTCGATCATGCTGTACTGCAGCCATGCGGAGCTTGCTTCCGGATGCGGGGCCGTTGCCGTCAGTGCCTGCGCGATTTGCGCGGAATTGCCGGAACTGGCGGCCATGTGGCTGACCCCTTGGCCACCGCTGACATAGACGCTGGCGCCGCGGGCGCTGCGATCAGGCGAGGCGTCGGCGTGGATTGCGATAAGCAGATCAGCGTCATGTTGACGGGCGAAGGCCAGTCGTTCCGACAGAGGCACCGTTCTGTCAGCGGACCGGGTCATGGCGATGCGATAGCGCTTCGTTGCCGCCAGCGCCTGGCGCAATTGCAAGGCGATCGCCAGCGTGACGTCCTTTTCCTGAGTGCCGGCCCTGCCGATCGCGCCGGGGTCACGCCCGCCATGGCCTGGATCAATTACCACCAGCGGCAGCATCGCGTCGCTGTCATGGCGGGCGGCGCTGATCCGTCCGTGCCGCCCGGCAACTGTTACCTGTCCATGCCGCCCGGCGGCAACATGCCCCGCGCGCTGAGCCTCGACCACGGGCCGCTTGGGCCGCGCGGAAGCGCCGCCGGCCGGTCTGTCGGGATGCGTTGCATGAAGCGCTGTCCTGGTGTGAATCGGATGCGCCATGCCCGTGGATCGCGTCCTGACCGCCGCCGCCGGCCTGTGGGATGAAATGTCCGTATAGTGACTGGCTTTGGCAAGTGCGACGCTGGCCTGACCTGCCACGAATGTCCCACCCATCAGGCTCAGAAAAACGCCCCGACAAATTGCCGCCGCACGAGCCATCCCCGTCGCCCCTTTCGTAGACCCTGGTGGGACTGCCTTAGCAAAAAGGAAATTCGCTCCATACCTTAAAATAGTTTCATCATGTCACAACTGAGGTTGTCGGGCGGGTTCATTCCCCGTGTTCGCGATAATGGCCGGTTCAATGCCCTGCCGCCGCGCGGGTGCGTAGGAGCCGCGAGCGCCGTTACAACCGGCATGATGCCGGCCGGTTCCGGCACCTCTGTCGCCACGCTGAGCGGGAATGCACTGTTGAATGCTGGCACGGTCGCCCACACTCGTCGCGACCCACGGTACGACGAAGGAGTGGCCGGCCAAAAGTGAGAAGGAGTTGGAAAAAGTGATGTCGAACCCGACCTCCTCGCCCGTGCGGGGCCGTTGCCGCCTGTCGTCTGTCCAGGACTAGATGGATGCCACCCGGCGGTGACGCTGCTTACAGTCCGCCTGCTGATCCGGGGCGCGGTAACGTATCGACGGTCCGGCCGAAAGGCCGCATGCTGGAAGCTTCAACGGCAGTCGTGCGAGAACCGGGCTGTCACAGGTTCAGCAGTCCGTCCCGTCGGCTGTCGCCGCGCCCAGAGTGATTGAGTTGAGGGGGTGGCCATGCTGCGGGTCGAGTTGAAAAACCTGCACTCCTGGATGTCGCTGTTCCGGACCACCCGCGGGTCGGTCAGCGTCCTTTTCGTTGTCGGTCTGGCGCTGGTTCTGCCCGACCAGATCGGTGACGAACTCGTAGCGCTCTCCGACATGAAGGTCGGGCCTGTCCCCGGTCTGTTCGTCCTTCAGTTCGCCCTCGGATTTCTCTCTGTCTGCTCCTGGTTCTGGGCTCGGGCCGCGCTCGCCGCCCGTTTCGGAGTCGATGACGCTCTCGAATCCCGGCACGGCCTGCGATACACGCACCGCAAGGCGTTCAATGCCGTGCCGCGCCTGACCTACCTGTTCGGCGTGCTGCTGAGCCTGCTGCTCGTCTGGCGCAGTCCGAGCTGGACCCAGGCGCTGGCGGTCGCATCGTGGTCCATCCCGGCTTATCTGCTGATCCGCTGGCGTCTGGCGTTGACTCCACCCTGCTATCGCAGCCGGCACGTGAACTTCAGTGCGCTGCGCAGCCGCCGCCAGATCCGCCGCTGGCTCAAGGTGATTTTCCCGCGTCTTTGGGCCCTGCTGGCCCTGGCGCCATTCGGTCCGTGGGTCTCGGTCCCGTTGTTCGCCATCGGCCTCGTCGCCTTCATCTGCGGCAGCGTCGAGGGGTATGTTCATTTTCCCGAGAACTATCCGGGGATTGCATCGGTCGCGACGCGGGTGTTTCCCGGACCATCGGTCGCGCTGGTTGGATTTGCCCTGATCATCGGGCCCCTGACTGCCCTGATCTTCATAATGGACGGTCTGCGCCTCGAAACGGTGTTCCTGGGGCGAGTTGTGGGTCTCACCCGGCCACCGGTGATCACCGGCCTGCTGGCCGCGCTCCTGTTCGCGCCTTACATTTTCAGCCTGCATCCGGTTCGCGTGCTCGCGCCCGACCGGCGGACCATGGCGGTCACCCAACGTGCGTCGCTGGCCGAGTTCTTCCACGAATGGGCCTCCACCTGCGCCCCCGACCCCGACCTGCCGGCTCGGCCCATCGTTGTCGCCATCTCCGGCGGAGCCTCCCGCGCCGGCATCTGGGGAGCCCAGGTCCTGGCCGCGGTCGACGCTGCCGCCGGCCAGCGCAACGCCGCGGTCTTCGCCGTCAGTAGCGTCTCCGGCGGCTCCCTCGGCGCCGCGGCCTACATGGCTGTCATGAAGGCGACCGGAGCGCAGTGCCAGCGCGCCGCCGGCGATTACTCGCATGTCCGGGCGATCCTCGACAAAGTCAATAACGAGAAGCTCGGCGGCGACGCCCTCGGTCCGCTCCTCGCGGGTGCAATCTTCAGCGATACGCCGCGCGCCCTGTTTGCCCCGGTGGCCGCCTTGGTGCGGCGGGCGATCGGTGTCCAGCCGCATGGCGGCGACCGAGCGGAGGCTCTGGAGCGGGCTTTTGAGAGCCTGTGGGCAGCCGACCTGGAACGTGCCGGTCTCACGAATGCCGGCATTCCTCCGTTCTCGGATGGATTCCTGTCGTTATTCTACCACAACGGCAAGCCGCGCCCCGGCATGCCCATCTGGATCGTCAACGGAACGGACCTGACGACCGGCGACCGCATGCTGACCGCGCCGCTTTCCAGCAGCGGCGATGCGGTGTGGCCATTCAGGGCAAGCAACGATGTGCTGGGCGTGCTGCAGGCGGATGTGCCGATTTCCACTGCAATCAACAATGGCGCACGCTTTCCCTATCTGGAACCGCCGGGCGAGTTGATTGCCCAGTCCGACACCGACAGTCAGATGCGACACGGCCAGCCGGAACTTCTGGACGGCGGCTACTTCGATAATGAGGGGCTGCAGACCGCGCTGGAACTGGCGGAATGGTTGAAACTGCAAACCTGGAATGGCCAACCGGTGCAGCCGGTCATCGTCCAGGCTACCGCCAACGCCGATATCGATGCCGAACTGAAAGCCGAGGTTGTTCGCTGCCCGAATCAACCGCTGGACACGCCGACGGACCTGCCGCCAACGGATGATTTGATGGAACTCGCCGCGCCCGTGGTCGGGTTATACAACGTGCGGTCCGCCCACGCCGCTGTTTTGCTTCGCGAAGTCCGCGATCGCTACTGCGGCCACGGCGCACCAAACGCTTTCTACCACTTTTACCTGTTCAACTCGCCCGACCGCAGCATCCCACTCAACTGGCTGCTTTCGCCGGGGATCGTCCGCGCCATCCGCGCCCAGCTTTCCGCCGGCGGCGTCGGTCCTGCTGAGGACAACAACAGCAACGACACGGAATACCGGTTGTTGTACGATACGTTGCATGGCCGCGGCGCAACGCCCAAGCCGTGACCTTTGAACGACCCGGCCGATTTGGCAAACCAGAAGGATCGATCCATGGCTGGCGAGGCTAACGCCGCGGAATTCGAGGGCGACGCATACACGCGCAATTTCCGCGCGGCCCGCGGGCTGGACCCGGATGACAGGGTCACCGGCGGCATCTTCCAGCCGGAACCCGAGAAGCTGCGGCAGAACACCACGATCTATCGATTTGGCGACACGGCCAAAAGCCTGGACCGTGATCGTTTCGGGCGCTGGTGGATGGCGCGCGAGACCATCGAACTGCTGGCGCGCTATGCCATCGATGCGGAATTGCTGGTGATGATCGCCCGCCAGCATCTGGCTGTGCCGCCCGACTTCTCCTCGATGAACCGGTTCTTTATTGCGGATCTGCAAGCGACACTGCGCGCGTTCGGCGGCGTTGGCGGCCTGGTGTTCGAGGATGTGCCTGGCAGCGACCGTCCCGTCATCTGGCCGGGAGGGACTGAACTGTCCGGCACGCCCGCCGACCGGACAATGAAGCGGCAGCTGTTCATACCGGGTCTTGACCGGGTTCCGGCCGCGCTATCGTTCCGCCCGGTCCTGACCGTGGCAGACTGGCTGGCGGCGTTTCGGATTGGCGGCTGATCGCGCCAAACTGACCGGCGGCGAGGCCGAACCTCGCCGCCGGAGCGTTCAGAACTTCGAAACCCGCGTCTCCTTCGCGGTGATGAACTCCAGCAGCGCCGGCACACCCTTCTGGGTCTGCTCGATCCCGCGCTGGATGGCTGCCTTGATGTCGCCGGGCTGCGTCACCCGCTCCCCATAGCCGCCGAACGCGCGGGCCATCGCCGCATAGTCGCCGGAGATATCCGTGGACCGGTACTTCTCCGTCGAGATCGGCATCACCTTCAATTCGATCGCCATGGAGAAGTTGTTCAGCAGGATCGACAGGATCGGGATCCGCTCGCGCACCGCCGTCTCGAAGTCCATCCCGGTAAAGCCGATCGCCGCGTCGCCCCACAGGTTGATGCAGAGCTTGTCCGGCTTGGCAAGCTTCGCGCCCATCGCCAGCCCCAGTCCCATGCCCAGCTGGGTGGTCTTGCCCCAGCCGATATAGGACAGCGGCTCCGTCGACACCCAGAACGGTGAGATCTGGTCGCGCGGGCTTCCGGCGTCGTGCGTGATGATGGTGTTCTTGCCGTCCACCGTGTTCATCAGTTCCCAGATCACACGATAGGGGCTCAGCGGCGCCTCGTTGCTGTTCAGCAGCGGCCGCCACTGCTCCATCCACTCCTCGCGCACCTTGGTGATCTCGGCCACGACGGCGGAAGGATCGCGGTTGGACTTGATGGTCTGCCGCAACTCGCCGATCAGCGCACCGAGCGTCAGCTTGGCATCGCCCACCAGGCCCACCGCGCTGACCACATCCTTGTTCAGGTGGCTGGGGTCCAGCGTGGCATGGATGAACTTCTTCTTCGGGAACTTGATGCCGAAATTCGTCTCCGTGAAGGAGCATCCCAGCCCGATGATCAGGTCGGCGTTCTGCACGAAGTGATGCACCGGCTTGGGCACCGCGTTGCCGCCCGACCCCAGCGACAGCGGATGGTTCTCCGGGAATGCGCTCTTGCCCCCCAGGCTTGTGGTGACCGGCGCGCCCAGCAGTTCCGCGAGTTCGCGAAGTTCCGCCCAGGCCTCGGCCCAGTGGATGCCGGTGCCGGCGTAGATCACCGGCCGTTTTGCCTCCAGGATAGCCGCGGCAGCCTTGCGGACATCAACCGGGTCCGGCCCGTATTTATGGATGCCGACCGGCGTGTAATCCAGCTCGCCGATTTCCTCGTTCCAGATATCCGTCGGTATTTCAACGATCGCCGGGCCGCTGCGACCGTTGCGGATCGCGCTCATGGCGCGGCGCATGATGTTGCTGACTTCGGCCGGAATGTTCACCGGTTCAGCCAGCTTGGACACGCTTCGCATCTCGCGGGACGAGTTGAAATTGGGAGAAATGTTGGCGATGCGCCTTGGATACCCCTGAGGGATCACCAGCATCGGAATGGATTCGGAAAAGGCCTGCGCCACGCCGCCATAGGCATTCTCCGCGCCGGGCCCATGCTGCATGCAGAACGCGCCGATCTTCCTGCCCGAGGTCACCCGGCTGATCGCGTCAGCCATGTGCAGTCCGATCCGCTCCTGCCGCACGATCACCGGGCGGATGTCCGCCGCGGCGGCGAATTCCAGCAGGTGGTTGACGGGGTAGCCGCAGAGGATTTCGATCCCCTCGCGTTTCATGATCTCGGCGACTGCCTGACCGACTTTCATCCGTTCTTCCCTTCACATTTGCTGCAAGCGCGAGATCGGCCGCGCCATGGGAAGGACGGTAGGACCGGGCCGCCGCGTTGGCAACGGCACCGGCCCGACGCCGAGGTGTCCCCCGCTATTTGATCTGCGCGCTCATGTCCACGACAGGCTGCGTGCTTCTGGTGTTCATCAGTTTGATCCCCTTCGCAGTCGGATCGAAGGCCTTCAGGTCCACCATGCGGATCGTCTGATCGTCGTACGACTTATAGTAAAACCGCAAGCTCTGCGGATCGCGCGCCGTCGTCAGCAGCGTGTAATCGGTATGGATCGTCCCGTCCTCGTCCGCTCGGGCAACGCCGACCGGAATGTCGAAATCGTTCAGGATATGGAACACCTGCTCGATACCCGCTGTCGCGTTCTCCGACGGCACGGCCGTGGCGCTGAACACCGCCGCCCGAACGAACCGTGAGGGTGGCGAGAAGTCGCCGGGCAGGCCCAGCATGCCATTTCCCTGCCCAAGCTGCTTGAAGCTCTGCGCGCCAACCGTGATTGCCGGAACGTTCCGCGGGTCCAGCGAGATGTAGTTGCGCAAATTCGTCATATGCCAGTCGAACGTCGGCGAGTTGGTCATCACGCCCAGCGGATTATCGTGGATCACCAATGCGCCCTTCACCGGCTCGATGACGATGCTGGCGCCGGTCTTGTCATAGACGACATAGTGGAACGGCGGCGGCGCACCGCCCCAGCCCTTCATCACCGTCGGCAGGATCGCAACCTCCCCCGACGCAACCGCCTTGCGGACCTCGTCGACCGTCGCGAATTGCGTCAGCAGCCAATTCGGAAAATCGCCGGGTGACAGCCCTTTCGCCTGGTTGTCCGCCGTCGTCGCGGGATATTCGGCAAAGGTGGGGAAATAGAACGCGCCCACCGCAAGCCCGGCCTCGTTCAGCCCATCCAGGATCTTCACGTCGGTAAATGCGATCACGCCCACGGCGGCATATTTGGACACATATTTCAGGCCGTCGCCCTTCGGCGTCTGACCCACGAACGCATAGCCGCGCGGCACGATGGCGATCGAGTTGTCAATCTCGATGCCAAACTCGACGGTGCGGCCGTTGACGATGCTGCCGTCCTTGTCTCTCAGTTCGATGCCGGTGCAGGCCGGGGCAGGGGGAGCCGCGGTCGCCAGCATCAGCGCGGCGGCAATGGCGGTGGTCGCGGTTCGTGGCAGGCGCATGGTAACTCTCCTCGTGGGGCCTAAGGTCCCCGATGAGGTCTACTCAACTCTTGCTGATTATTCGATACAAAAATACAAACTAAGGTTGTAGTTCCGTGACCGGTTATCGATCCGACCGTAGACCCGGCATTGCCACGTACGCCGGTGGGTTGGCCCGGCTGCGAACCGCATCCGCGTCACATGCGCAACAACATACAGGGACATCCAAGAAAAAAATTCGTTCCTTCCCTCGCTTTGGCGCGCATCGCCTTCGTAGCCCGTCCCCCATGGTAGGGCGAAGACCTCATCGTCACCGGTCATCCAAGTTTTATCGGCAATGGCCAATTTGACTGATCCGTATCAATTGACAACGGACTGAAACAACCTATGGTTGATTTTACATCTTTAAGGTAGCGCCATGCACAGCCTGCTGGTCCGTCTCCTGGTGATCGTCATGGTCGCTCTGGCGCCTGGATTGCTGGTGCAGATCGACAGTGAATCTCAGACCCGCCGCACCCGCCAGCAGCTGATGGAGGACCAGGCAATCCGGCTCGTTCGCATTGTCAGCGAGCAACAACAGCGTATCAACGAGGGGGCCGACCAGCTCCTCACCGCGATGGGCAGCGGCGCGTTCACGATCGATAGCCATCCGGAAATCTGCCAGCGGCTGCTGGCAAATATCCTCAATGGCTCGCCTCGTTACCTGGCTGCGGCCATTGTTGATCCAGACGGGCGACCTATGTGCCGGTCAAGCAGCGTGGATCCGCATCTAAACTTGTCGGAACGCAATTACTTCCATCGCGCGCTGCGGACCGGCGCTTTCACGGTGGGTGGATATTCCATCGGACTGAGTACCTGGTATACCCACTTACCACCTGGCCAAATCGTTCAACAATCCGGACGGGACGCCGGGCGGTGTCGCATTGGTCTCGCTGAACCTCAAGTGGGTTGCGGACCAACTTGCCGAAATCCCACTCCCTGCGGGCGCCGTTGTCAGTTTAAGAGACCGAAACGGCATCCTTCTTGCCCGCTACCCAGACGCAGCAGGGGCGGTCGGGCAACTGCTGCCAGCGAATCAACTTGACACCCTGACCGGCGGCACGATCGGGATCGCAAGATACTCTGGATCGGATGGCCGGCCACGCCTGACGGCCTTCATGCCGGCTGACGCAGTGCCCCAGGTGATGCCGATCGCCGTTGCACTGGATGCGAAAACCACGTTCGCGGAGGTGACGAACGCCAATCAGACGGACCTTATTCTTATTATTCTCGCCTCCGTTTGGGCAATTTTCTCGACGGTACCTGCTGGGCACCCTGCTGGTCCGCCGCCCCTTCCAGCAGCTGCTCGTCGCGGCCTGGAACTGGGGTGCTGGTCAGATATCAACGCGCACGAACATTCCGCACAACAAGGGTGAATTTGGACGCCTCGCCGCCGCCTTCGATGCCATGGCCGAAGCTCAGGAAGCCCGCAAAGCCGCGCTGCGCGCCAGCGAGGAAGAATATCGCGCCACGTTCGAGCAATCCTCCGTCGGAATGTCTCAAGCCGCGCTCGACGGCACGCTGCTCCGGGTTAACGACGCACTATGTGCGATCACCGGGCGAAGCCGTGATGAACTTCTCGGGCATAACTTCAAGGAATTCACTCATTTGGACGATTTGTCCACCGATGAAGCCGAGGTCCGAGCCGTATTGAGTGGCGAACTGGCGACGGCGGTGACCGAAAAACGCTACGTCCGGAAAGATGGCAGCGTTGTCTGGGTTAACCGTTCTGGTTCGGTCTCTCGCGACCAGATGGGCCGCCCATGCCGGCTGATCACAATCATCGAGGACATCACAGCGCGAAAAACCGCGCAATTTGCCCTGGAGGAAAGTGAAACCCGGCTTCAACTCGCCCGCGAGGCTGCCGACCTCGGTATCTGGGACCGCGACCTGATCACAGACAAAACCCTCTGGTCGGATCAGTGTTGGCGGCTGCGCGGCCTGGAACCGCGGCAAGACAGCGTCGGGCTGGAGACCTGGTCCAATGGGATCCATGCCGAGGATCGGGTCCGGGTGCTGAACGCGCTGGACGACGCTATCAGCAACCCCGCCCGCCCGTTCGATATGACGTACCGGATCGTCCGGGCCGACGGCGCGACCCGATGGGTGCTGGTGAAATCGAAGGTCATGCGCGATCAACAGGGCAACGCCGTGCGTATCGTCGGCCTGACGATGGACGTGACCGAAGCGCGCGAGACCGAAGCACAGCTCCGGCGCCTGACGACCAGCCTGGAAACCCGCGTGCTGGAGGAGGTGACCGCCAGGGAAGCCGCACAGGTGCGCGCTGCCCACGCCGAAAGGATGCAGGCGCTGGGCCAGCTTGCCGGCGGTATCGCGCACGATTTCAACAATGTCCTGCAAATGGTCCTGACCGCCTCAACGCTGATCGAGGACGAACCCGATAACCAGGAACAGGTCATCGACCTGTCGCACCTGATCACCGAGGCAGCCGAACGCGGCGCGGCGACGACCAGCCGCCTGCTGGCCGTTGGCCGCCATGGCAATCTCCATGCCGAGGAGGTCGATATTGCCGCCATGCTCACCGGGCTGAAGGAACTGTTCGTTCGCACCCTTGGACCCGCGATCGCCGTTGAGATCCAGACCGGCGAGGGTTTGCCGAACGCTGTCGTGGACAAGTCCGAGCTCGAGACCTCGTTGATCAATCTCGCCACCAACGCCCGCGATGCCATGCCCGAGGGCGGTCAGCTATTCATGTCAGCCGGACATGAGACGATCGAGCCGGACAACCGAACGCCTCCGGCCGGTCTCAGGGCCGGGCGGTACGTAAGGGTGCGAATGTCCGACACCGGCTTGGGGATGGAGGCTGCGACCCTGTCCAATGTCGGCAAGCCGTTCTTCACCACCAAGAAGGCCGGTGCCGGCACCGGCCTCGGTGTTGCGTTGGTCCGCAGCTTCGTTGAGCGGTCCCGCGGCGGCATGGAGATCGCCAGCCAGCCCGGACGCGGCACGACCGTCACTCTTTGGCTTCCCGCGGCTGACAACCGGCCTGCCACCTCGGCATCAGGCCGGTCACCAACGCTCCACCAGAGCCTTGTGCCCGTGACCACAGGTCCAGCGCTACCGCGCCTGTTGCTGATTGATGATGAGCCCGGTGTGCGGCGGGTGATGGCAATGCAACTGGCGCGCGACGGCTTCGACATAGCGGTCGCGGCGAGCGGCGCGGAGGCGCTTGCGACCCTTGACCAAGGGGTGCGGGTCGACGCCCTTGTCACAGATCTGTCCATGCCGGGCATGAACGGCACCACGTTGATCCGCGCTGCTCAGGAACGCCGTCCCGGGTTACCAGCCGTGCTGATCACAGGCTATGCCGAAGATGGCGGCGTCAATCTGGCGATCGAAGGCGCCACCAGCGGCGCCTACTCGTTGCTCCGCAAACCGGTGACAGGGGCCCAGTTGGTGGAGCGTATCCGTGGCCTGTTGGCGGGACAGACGAATGCTGGCCCGTAGGGCCACGTGCCGTTAGGCTTTGCCGCCCGACCGCAAGTTACACAAGTTGTTGCGCCCGATACGTCCCCTGACCCACAATGTATGGGAAATCTGGGAACTCGCGATTCGGGCATCCCAGCAGCTTCAGGGAGGTTGCGCGTAGATGGACGGGATGAGCCACGGACCCGATGAGCATCCGATCAAGTTCGATCTGATGACCGAGAATCCCGTTTACAAACCTTTCCGCTACCCTTGGGCCTACGAGGCGTGGCTGACCCAGCAGCGGGTCCACTGGCTGCCGGAGGAAGTGCCGCTCGCCGACGACGTGAAGGACTGGCACCGCAACCTGAGCGACGCCGAGCGCAACCTGTTGACACAGATTTTCCGCTTCTTCACGCAGGCGGATGTCGAGGTGAACAATTGCTACATGAAGCACTACAGCCAGGTGTTCAAACCGACTGAAGTGCTGATGATGCTATCGGCATTCTCCAACATCGAGACCGTCCACATCGCGGCCTATAGCCATCTGCTCGACACCATCGGCATGCCGGAGATCGAGTATCAGGCGTTCATGAAATACAAGGAGATGAAGGCCAAATACGACTACATGCACGGCTTCACGGTCTCGTCACGTTTCGAGATCGCCAAGACCCTGGCCGCTTTCGGCGCGTTCACGGAAGGTTTGCAGCTGTTCGCCTCGTTCGCGATCCTGCTGAACTTCCCTCGCTTCGGGAAAATGAAGGGCATGGGCCAGATCGTGACCTGGTCGGTGCGCGACGAAAGCCTTCACTGCAACTCGATCATCAAGCTGTTCCGCACGTTCATCCAGGAAAACCAGGACCTCTGGGATGATGACCTGCGCCGCGAGATCTATCTGAGCTGCGCCACGATCGTCTCGCATGAGGACGCCTTCATCGACCTGGCGTTCGAGCAGGGCGCCATAGAAGGCCTTACCGCCCGCGAGGTGAAGCAGTACATCCGGTATATCGCGGACCGTCGCCTTATTCAGCTCGGCCTGAATGAGTTGTTCCATGTCGCCAAAAATCCGCTGCCCTGGCTCGACGAGATGTTGAATGCCGTGGAGCATGTCAACTTTTTTGAGAATCGTGCGACCGAATACAGCAAGGCGTCCACCTCGGGGACCTGGGAGGAGGCGTTCGCCGACACCGCCGCGAGCGGCGATTCGGCCCGGGTGCCCGCCCCCGCTGGCTGACGGCCGGCCGCGACCTTAGCAAAAACCGCATCGTGACCAATACGGTAAATCAGGGGGCTGGCATGGCTTTGCTGGCCGCCTTAGGATGCCTCATGAAAGGAAACATCGTCCCGCGTTTCAGATTTTTTTACGGTGACGTCGTTTTTTTCGGAGATTTCGCCGTTGTTAACGCCTTTTTCACGACCCGTGCGTTTCTTTGTGGCTGACTGTCTTTCGGCGACAATTTTTGTCCGGAAGCAGTCCGGCATGACGGTCGTAGGCATACGGTGCTTTGACGCACCGGTAAGGAGGCGTTGATGGCGGACACCATGTTTGTAGGTGCGACGGTGAGCCATACCGAAGAAGATACCGCTCGCGAATTTGCTTCTGCTGCACCGCCGCGGTATAGCCGGCGGCTGTCCGACAAGATTCTGATCGCATTCCATCATGCGTGCGACCAGGGGGACTTCGAGGTTGCGCAACAATTGCTCCAGGTGCTGGAGATGATGCTGACACGCCGTCCGCTTACGCCCGACGGTACTCGCCGCCGTAACATGGAAAGCCTCGTCGCTGCCCATGAACGCCTTTGGTATCTGCGCCACCCCTCGACCGGCGAGATGTAATTGCCGCCAGCGTCAGTGCTGGGTCTGTCACGGCTCAATGCTTGTCCGCGCGGGGTCGGTGGCACGGGCGTGGGCGAACTCAGCTTACCTCAGATCCAACGCCTCTCCGCCGCGTAGCACCCTCTGCGCGGCGTCGCTGAACGATCCATCCGCCTGATGCAGGACAAGCCCGCAGCTCAGCCGCATCGGTGAGCGCGAGCCGCGCAGCCCGCGGATCAGTACCAGCTTTGCCGGCCGCCCCACCTTCGGCCAAAGCGGGTAGATCACCTCCGTCCTGCAATCAGCTTGCGTCATTGACTCCAGGCAGGCCGGTATCGCCCCGGCCGGCACAATCAACGTCAGGCTGCCACGCGGCCGCAGATGCGCGGCCAATGCCGCCACCCAATCGCGGGTCAGGGCATCGCCACCCCGCTTCGCACGCTCCCGCACCGGCGATGGCGAGCGCGACCCCTCCTGGTGATACGGTGGATTCGCCATTGCATGATCGAATTGCTGCGTCAGCACGAGCGACTCGATCGCCGCGGTCGTAACGGTCGCGGAAATAAACCCGTTCGCCCGGGCGTTTGCGGCCGCCAGCGCCGCCATCTCCGGATCCACCTCGACCCCAACGGATCCAACATCGGCGACCCGCGCATGCAGGCACAACAGCGCTGCTCCCGCGCCGGTCCCGGCCTCCAGCACGTTTTGTCCTGGACGGGCGGCAACCGAGGCAGCGAGCAAGACCGGCTCGATCCCACTGCGAAACCCGGCGGCGGGCTGGCGGTAAGTCAGGCGGCCGTTCAGCAGGCCGCCTTCGGTCGTCACCACTCGCCGGCCTCTTGCAGAATGCGGCACGCCCGCGCGAAATCGTCACTGGCAACGACCAGCCGCCGGGGAATCGCGCCAGCGCTTCCCTCTGCGATACTGGCATGGGTGTCCAGCAGCACGGTCTCGATTCCGGCGTCGGCCAAAAGGACAGCCAGGAAGGACAGCCGAACCGGATTATTAGACGTAACGATGGCGCGCATGGCGTGATTGACGCATGGCGGCGACCGAGAGCGCAACCGTCAAGTCGTTTGTACCGCCCTGTATGGCTTGACCCCCTTCGCACCGGGCCGATATGTAGGCCGGCCGTTCGGGCTATCGGGAGAACCATTTGGCCGCCGTCGCCAGTCCACTCGATCGAGGCGTGGCGCCCGTGCCCGGACTGTCCGAGCATGGAGCCGAGGACGCGTTGACCGCGCTGGTCAATCTCGTTCGGCACGACCTGGAAGTCTGCAACCGTGTCATCGTTGCCCGGATGGACAGTCCGGTCGCGCTTATCCCGCAGTTGGCGGCCCATTTGGTCGCGGCCGGCGGCAAGCGGCTGCGCCCGCTGCTCACCCTGGCCTCGGCGCAACTGTGCGGCTACCCCGCTACGCCCGGTGGCTCCCGCCATATCGATCTCGCCGCCTGCGTTGAGTTCATCCATACCGCCACCTTGCTGCATGACGACGTGGTCGATGAAAGCCGGTTGCGGCGAGGGCTGGCCTCGGCCAATGCCGTGTTTGGCAACAAGGCTTCCGTTCTGGTCGGCGATTTTCTGTTCGCCCGGGCGTTCCAGCTGATGGTGGACGACGGCTCACTGCACGTGCTGGCGATTCTGTCGAAAGCCGCCGCGACAATCGCCGAGGGCGAGGTTCTCCAACTCGTCACCCAGAACGATCTTGCCACCACCGAGGCGCGGTATCTGGACGTCATCAAGGGCAAGACGGCCGCACTGTTCGCCGCGGCGTGCCAGGTCGGCGCGGTCGTCGCCAATCGCCCGGAGCGTGAGGAGTTCGCGCTAGCCGAATACGGCATGAAACTGGGAATTGCCTTCCAGCTTGTCGACGACGCGCTGGATTACGTGGCCGACGAGGCCACCCTTGGCAAAACCGTCGGTGACGATTTCCGCGAGGGAAAGATCACGCTGCCGGTGCTGGTCGCCTACCAGTCCGGGAGCGAGCGCGAACGAACCTTCTGGCGCCGCACGATCGAAACGCTGGAGCAAAACGATGATGACCTCGATCACGCGATGCAGCTGATCGCGCAACACGGAGCGATCGATGCCACCCTGGACCGCGCCAGACGCTTCGCCCGCGAAGCGCGGGAGGCACTGATGATCTTCCCCGACTGCCCGGTGCGCAAGGCGCTGGCGGATGTCTCTGACTACACTGTGGAGCGGCTTCGGTAGTCATTCCGGTTTCGACACGTAGATCAGACTCAGCAGAATGAACCCGGAGAACGCATAGGCCGTCATCTGGCCATCCCAGGTGCTGGCCCACATGGCGAAGTATTCGCTGCCGATGACCGCGAAGCCGGTGTACCAGACCAGCAGCGCGATCAGGCAACCGAAACAGAACGCCGCCTTGCCCAGCGTCAGAATCCGCGGGCGCGATGACCAGCCCCCGGCTAGAATCAACAAACCACCCAGGCCGCAAAGCAGGCCGACCGTGGCCTCGCCGGCGATGATCACCCAATAGAACGCTGTCTGAATCCGCGGATCGGTAATCGCCCGCCAGTGCGCCGAGTTGGATTGGTAGAACGGCTTCATCGCGTCCATCGCCAGCACGTGCTGCACGAACTGCCAGTTCAGCCCGTAGTCGATGATGTTAAAGCCTGCCACCAGCAGCCCGAACAGACCGATCGACAACGCCAGCACGCCCTTCGTTGCCACCTGGGCAAAGCGCAGGATGTTTTCAGCGGAACGACCAGGTGAACAATCAGGATCGGCCGGCATGCAACACCCCTGACTCCCGCGGGGCTCGGTTTACGCCGCCAGACGCATCGCCTCCCGCACCGTGCCGGCCAAACCGACGACGTTGCCTATCAGCACCAGCGCCGGTCCGTCCAGCCGCCGCTCCGCCAGCAATCCCGGCAGCGACGCCACGGTGCTGAACAGATGCGCCTCATTCGGCCGGGAGGCGTTCTCCACCACCACCGCCGGAGTCGACCCTGTCAGCCCCGCGCCCATCAGGCTGGCGGACATCGAGGCAAACGTCTTGGCCGCCATGTACGCCGCGATCGTCCCGCCGCTGGCCACCAAAGCCCGCCAGTCATGGGCCGGCACCGCGCCGTCGCTGCCATGGCCCGTCACAAAGTGCACGGACCGGGCGACGTCGCGATGAGTCAGTGGGATTTGCAGGCTGGCCGCCGCCGCGCAGGCCGCGGTCACACCCGGCACCACGGTCACCGGAACACCGGCCGCGCGCAGGGTGTCCAGTTCCTCGCCACCGCGCCCGAATACGAACGGATCACCGCCCTTCAGCCGCACCACGTGTGCCCCGGCCTGAGCCAATTTCACGATCAGCACGTTGATCGCGGTCTGCTTCATCGCGTGCCGCCCACAGCGCTTTCCGACATCGATCCGTCTCGCCATGGGCGGGGCAAGCTCCAGGATCGCCGGATCGATCAGCGCGTCGTACAGCACCGCATCCGCGCTTTGGATCGCCTTCACCGCGCGCAGGGTCAGCAGGTCCGGATCGCCAGGCCCCGCGCCCACCAGCGTCGCGCGGCCACTATTCGGCTGGAATGCGGACATCGCGCAAAATCTCCTCCAGTTCAGGAATACAGGAACCGCAATTTGTGCCCGCTCGCAGCATCGCCCCGATTTCGCGCACTGTCCGTAATTGATGCGTTGCGACCGCATGGCGGATGGCATCGCGGGTCACGCCAAAACAGGCGCAAATCCTGGGGCCTTCCGCCGCCGTCGCGCCATACATCCGTCCGGACAGGATCGTCGCGCGCGCGCTGTCCGGCACCGGCGCACCCAGCATCGGCGTCACCGCGGCCTCCGGCGGCAGCCCCGCGGCCGTGGGCGCCAGGAACAGACACGCCTCCATCGCGCCATCGACCACGATGGCCACGCGCAGGACGCCGCGCCGCCGGTCGGACAGTTCCAGCCAGTCGGAGGCATCGTCAGCGGCCAGCAGGTTTGCCGCAAATGCCCGCAACGCCGCCCCGGCCGGCATCGGTTGCAGCCCGGCTATTCGATACGCATGCCCCTCGGTCAGCGGCATCCGAACCCAATGGCAGCCGCCCGGCAGCGCCCCGGCATCGCGGCGCAATAAAATGCCGTGGAAATGCACCTCCGCCGGCGCAACGGTCACCGAAGTCGCTTTAAGTTCCGGCTGGCCCGACACTGGGTCGACCTTCGGGCTGACCACGCGTCCCACCGGCCCGGTCGAGGCGAACTGATCGGTCCAGTGCATCGGCGCGAAGACCTCGCCATGCCGCTGTGTGTGCCGGAGGTCGGCGCGCAGCAGCATCGCCCCATGTGCCGAGGACACAAGCGTCAGTCCGTCTTGCACGATCCCCGCCGCGGCGGCGTCCGTCGGGTGTATCGTCAGCACCGGTTCCGGCGTGTGGGTCATCAACGACGGCGCCAGCCCGGTGCGGGTCATCGTGTGCCACTGATCGCGTACCCGCCCGGTATTCAGCAGCAGGGCGCCGGAGGCTGGCAGGGGCCTGAACGGCGTTGCCACAAACCGCGCGCGCCCATCCGGCGTGGAAAACCCGCCGGCGCCGAACAAACGACCGGCCTCGATCCTTGCCCCAACGGGAAGCGGCCAGCGGAACGGCTGCATCGATTCATAGCCGGCATCATCCAGCGTTGCCATCGCGCCGATGTCGAACACCCGCCGGCCGGCGTTCGCATGACCGGACAACGCGGCGTGCTCGCGGAAAATCCCCGCCGGGGTCTCCCACGCGAACGCCTCCGCCCATCCGATCCGCTGCCCGACCTGGGCGAACTGCCACCAATCGGCCCGAGCCTGTCCCGGGGCTGTCCGGAACGGCCGTTGGCGCGAAATCCGGCGGTCGGAGTTCGTTACCGTCCCGTCCTTCTCGCCCCACCCCATCGCCGGCAGCACCACATGCGCCAGCGCGGACGTATCCGTCGGCCAACAATCCGAGACAACAACGAACGGACAGGCCTCCAGCGCCGCCCGAACCTGTCCCGCCGCCGGCATGCTCGCCGCCGGGTTGGTCGCCACGATCCACAGCGCCTTGACCCGGCCGTCCAGCACGGCATCGAACAGCTCGACGGCTTTCAGGCCCGGCTTCGGCGCCAGCGTGGGCGAGGCCCAGAAACCCTGCAACGCCGCCCGGTCCGCCGCATCGTCGAATTGCATGTGCGCCGCGAGTTGGTTGGCCAGCCCGCCAACCTCCCGCCCGCCCATCGCGTTCGGCTGGCCGGTCACCGAGAACGGCCCCATCCCTGGCCGCCCGATCCGCCCCGTTGCCAGATGGCAGTTGATGATGGCGTTGACCTTGTCCGTTCCGGCCGAGGACTGATTGACCCCCTGCGACCAGACGGTCATCACCCGTTCGGTTTCGGCGAACATGTCATAGAAGGTTTGCAGCACTTCCGGATCGATGCCGCATTCGGCGGCGGTCGCCTCGATTTCCATTGCGCCCGTCGCTGCCAACGCAGCCGCCAGCCCCGTCGTATGCCGTGCCACCCAGTCGTGATCGACCTTTCCCGCCTGGGCCAGATACCCCAACAGGCCGTTGAACAGCGCCACATCGCTGCCCGGCGCCAGCGGCACATGCAGGTCCGCCGTCTCTGCCGTTGCGGTGCGCCTGGGGTCCAGCACCACCATTTTTGTTCCGCGAGCAGACCGAGCGGCCTGCATTCGCTGGTGCAGGACGGGATGGCACCAGGCGGCATTGCTGCCGACCAGCACGATCAGGTCGGCTTCCTCCCAGTCTTCGTACACGCCGGGAACCACGTCCTCGCCGAATGCCCGCACGTGACCGGCGACGCTGGACGCCATGCACAGCCGCGAATTCGTATCGATGTTGGCGCTGCCGATGAATCCCTTCATCAGCTTGTTGGCGACGTAATAATCCTCGGTCAGACATTGGCCGGAGACGTAGAACGCCACGCTGTCCGGCCCGTGCTCCGCGATAGTGCGACGGAACGTATCCGCCACCAGGTCCAGCGCCGTATCCCAGTCTGCCGGCTGCCCACGCACCGTCGGCGTCAGCAGCCGCCCGCTGTCATCCAGAGTCGCTGCCAGCGCCGCGCCTTTGGAGCACAATCGCCCCCGATTAGCCGGATGCAGGCTGTCGCCCTTGATCAGCCCATCCGCCTGTGCAACGACACCGCAACCCACCCCGCAGTAAGGGCAGGTGGAATGGACATCGGCGGTCATGACCCGCCAACGCCCAGCAGAATCCGGCCGTTCTCCAGCCGAACCGGAACCGTCCGCGCGCAGCCCTCGTCCGGGTCCTTCGCCTGACCGTCGGCGAGACCAATCACCCAATTATGCAGGGGGCATGTCACGGATTCCCCGTGCACGATCCCCTGCGACAGTTTTCCGGCTTTGTGTGGACATCTGTCGTGCAGCGCGAACACCCGATCGTCGGCCGTGCGGAACACCGCGATGTCGAACGCTGAGGTCGTAACGACGCGTGACCGCAGCCGCGGTATTTCGTCCAGCGCTCCGACATCGACCCAGACGCTTTGCTGGCTGAACCCGTCCATGGCGATCACTCCACCACCGCCAGGGGCCGGAACTCAAACGCCTCCGTCCCCGCCGCCCGCTCGGCCCACGGGTCCTGCTGCGCATGACGCTGGCTTTCCAAAAACCGAGCCTGCAGCGCTTTGCGATCCGCCGCGTCAGCCAACCGGGAACGGACGTAGTCAATCCCGACCCGTTCCACCCAGGGCGCGGTCCGTTCCAGATACCAGGCTTCCTCGCGATAGACCTGCATGAACGCAGCGGCGTATTCCAGCACCTCTTCGTCGGTCGTGACCTTGCACAACAGGTCGGTCACCCGAACCTTGATGCCGCCATTGCCGCCGACATACAGGTCCCAACCCGCCTCGGTCGCGATGACGCCGAAGTCCTTGATGGTCGCTTCGGCGCAGTTCCGCGGGCAGCCCGAGACCGCCATCTTGGTCTTGTGCGGAGTCCACGACCCCCAGGTCATTTTCTCCAGCGCGATGCCCATGGCGGTCGAATCTTGTGTCCCGAAGCGGCACCATTCCGACCCCACGCAGGTCTTCACTGTCCGCAGCGCCTTGCCGTAAGCGTGACCCGACACCATCCCCGCCGCGTTCAGGTCCCGCCAGACCTCCGGCAGTTGTTCCTTGCGCACGCCCAGCAGGTCGATCCGCTGGCCGCCGGTCACTTTCACCGTCGGAATCTGATGCTTGTCCACCACGTCGGCGATCGCGCGAAGCTCCGCCGCCGAGGTCACGCCGCCCCACATGCGCGGCACCACGGAATAAGTCCCGTCCTTCTGGATGTTCGCGTGCATCCGCTCGTTGACGAAACGAGACCGCGAGTCATCCACGTATTCCCCCGGCCAGGCGCACAGCAGATAGTAGTTCAGTGCCGGACGGCATGACGCGCACCCATCCGTTGTCGTCCATTCCATCGCCCGCATCACCGCCGGAATGGTCTTCAGACATTGCTCGATGATTGCCTTGCGCACCGCGTCGTGCCCATGCGTTGTGCATTTGCACACCGCCTTCACCTTCGGCGAGGCATCGAAATCGCTGCCCAGCGCGTGCGCCAGCAACGCCTCCACCTGACAGGTGCAGCTGCCGCATGACGCCGAGGCCTTGGTCCGAGCACGTACGCCATCGACGGTCGTCAACTTGTGCTGGCTGATGGCCGCCAGGATTTTGCCCTTTCGATACGCCGTTGCAACCACAGATTTCCGCTGTGTCCGGCAGCGATTCCACGCCGGGCGCCTCGCCCCCGCCGACGTTCGGCCCGAACACCAGCGTGTCCCGCATCTCGGAGACGTCGGTGCCCTGGCGGATCAGATCGAAATACCAGGCGCTGTCCTTCGCCTCACCGTACAGCACAGCCCCGATCAGCTTGTCGTCTCGGATCACCAGCTTCTTGTGGACACCGCGGGCGGCGTCGCGGAAGACGACCTCGTCGGTCGCGTCATCGCCGGTGAAATCACCCGCCGAGAACATGTCGATCCCGGTCACTTTCAGCCGCGTTCCGGTCACCGCCGGCGCATAGGTGCTGTCCGCCGTTCCGGTGATCCGGTCCGCCGCGATCTTCGCCATCTCGTACAACGGCGCGACCAGCCCGAACACCGCGCCCCGATGTTCGACGCACTCGCCGACCGCGAAGATCGACGGGTCCGATGTCGCCATGCCGTCATCCACCTGCACGCCGCGCCCGCAGGCCAGTCCGGCTTCCTTCGCCAGCGCAGTGTTGGGGCGAATGCCAACCGCCATCACCACGAGATCCGCCGGCAACACGGTGCCATCGGCGAGTTCCACGCCGGTGACGCGGTCCTGACCCAATATCGACTTGGTGTTCGCCTCGGTCAGCACGGTCATGCCTCGGCTGGTCAGATCAGCCTTCAGCAACCCGGCGGACACCGGATCGAGCTGGCGTTCCATCAGTGTCGGCATCAGATGCAGCACGGTGGTGTCCATGCCGTTACGGGCCAGGCCGTTGGCGGCTTCCAGCCCCAGCAGCCCGCCGCCAATCACCACCGCATGTTTTCCCGACGTGCTCGCCGCCAGCATCGTTTCGACGTCGGCGATGTCGCGGAAGCTGATGACGCCCGGCAGCGTGTGTCCCGGCACCGGAATGATCACCGGATTGGACCCCGTCGCCAGCAGCAGCACATCGTAGGGCCGGGTCGTGCCCAGCGCGCCCGTCACAGTCTTCGCCTCGCGGTCGATGCCGACCACTGCCTCCCCGGCGATCAGTTCGATCCCGTTCTCCTCGTACCACGACCGAGGATGCGTGGTGATCGCCTCGAACGTCTTCTCGCCGGCCAGCACGGGCGACAGCATGATGCGGTTGTAATTCCCGTGCGGCTCCGACCCGAACACGGTGATGGAAAATTCGTGCGGCGCGCGCTGGAGGATTTCCTCCAGCGCGCGCACGCCTGCCATGCCGTTGCCGACCAGAATCAGCCGCGGCGGCGCGGAGAGATCATGTTCATAGCGAGATCTCCCCTCAAACCCGAGCGGCGCCGTAGAGGCTGGTCCAGGTGGTGCGCCAGCGGCGGCGAACACCGCTGATGCTGACCAGCGCGACCGCGGCGAGCAGCGCGAACACCAGGAAGCCGGGGCCGTAGCTACCGGTCAGTTGCTTGGAGTAGCCAAGGCTGGAGGCCAGGTAGAAGCCGCCGACCCCGCCGCTCATGCCCACCAGCCCGGTCATCAGGCCGATTTCCCGCTTGAAGCGCTGCGGCACCAGCTGGAACACCGACCCGTTGCCCATGCCCAGCGCCAGCATGCCGACCACGAACAACGGCATCGCGACGTAGATGGTGGACGGACCCGAGGCGATCGTTGCGAACGCCGCCGACGCCACCGCATACATCACCGTCAGCGCCCGGACACCCCCGATCCGGTCAGCCACCGCGCCGCCCAGCGGACGCACCAAGGAGCCCACGAACACCACCGCGGCCGTGCAGTAGCCGGCGACGACGGGCGACAGCGCATACTGGTCGTGGAAGTAGATCGTCAGCGAGGACGCCAGCCCGACGAAGCCGCCGAACGTGACGCTGTAGAAGAACATGAACCACCAGCAGTCACCGATCTTCAGCAGTGCCAGATAGGCCGCCAGAGGCTTCGGTTCGGCGGTATTCGGGCTGTCCTTGGCCGCGAAGATGAAGACAAGCAGGGCGATGCTCAGGGGGATGGCCGCCAGACCGATCACATTCTGCCAGCCGAACGCGATCGCCATGGCCGGAGCAAACAGCGCCGCCAGAACGGTCCCGGAATTACCGGCTCCGGCAATGCCCAGCGCGGTGCCCTGATGCTCCGCCGGGTACCACGCCGAGGCCAGAGGCAGCGCCACCGCGAAGGATGCGCCGGCCAGACCGAGCACGCAGCCCAGCACCAGCGTGGCCGCGAAGCTGTCGACACCGATCAGCCACGCCGCCAGCAAACCGGCGATGACGACGACCTGCGCACCGATGCCGACCCGCTTGGCTTTGAACCGGTCCACCAGCACGCCCAGCACGACGCGCAGCGCGGCACCGGCCAGCACGGGCGTGGCCACCATCAGCCCC
The DNA here is from genome assembly GCA_963819005.1 of uncultured Pseudomonadota bacterium. Classification (GTDB taxonomy): domain Bacteria; phylum Pseudomonadota; class Alphaproteobacteria; order Acetobacterales; family Acetobacteraceae; genus Rhodopila. The sequence continues at coordinate 361,427 of CAWFUL010000011.1, read as the reverse complement.
TTATGGGCCGCATCCAGATGAAGATCCTTGGAGATTGCGACACCCAGCGGGCCAAGCAGTACCCAGACCATGAAACTGAGGTCGAAATACAAAAACGCGGCGAACAGGGTCGGAAGGTGACCCGCTTTGAGAAAGCCCTTGTGCATTGTGTTATCTCGCGCAGGCGGATCATCGTTGACCCGCCGGTCGATTGCTGAAGCATCGTATGCTTCGGTGCGAAGCGCGGTCGCCGTTGATGCGCGCCTCCGGGTCCTCATCCGGACCTTAGCAGCATCTAGCAAGTTCGATGCCAATGCTTCGGCGCGGAAAATCGGCGCTATTTTAAGCCTTCAATCTCGACGACACGAAAGATCCTGCATATTTAGCGCGCACAAGTGCACAAAAGTGTCACTACAGCGTCTTCCGCAGGGCCCATCCGGTCCCAAATGCGGCATCGTCAAGCATCGGCAGCATCGCCGACCCCTCCAACGACGGAAGGCTTGCGGCTGTGTAGACGCCCTCCGCCTCCACCGCCGGCGCGAGTAATTCGGGCCGGTAAACCGAGGCCGCCAACGCTTCCAGGTCAACGTCGTCGCCCAGCCACCGCCAGCGGCGCATCTGATCCAGGAACCAGACCGCATGCGCGCGCGCCGGGAACCACGCCTCGCGGGTATAGAACCGGATCTGCTCTGCGCCGCTGCCCCCTGGCAACGCCGCCAGCGTCGCCTCCTCCGGCAATTGCAGCAGACCATTGTCCCGAGACAGCAGGTCAGCGATCGCCGGCGCGTTCTCCGCCCTGTCGCACTCGATCTGCGCGCGCAACACCGCCCGCAGCAGATGTTGCAACACGTCCGGGTTCGCCTCCGCCCAGGGCTCCGACACGCACAGGCATTTTTCCGGATGGAACGGCCAGATCGCCGACGTGCCGATCAGAATCCGGCCAGCGCCCTGACGCTCCGCCACGTCACCCCACGGCGCGCCCGCGCAAAATCCCGTGATGCGTCCACCCGCCAGCGCGCTGACAACCTCCTCCGGCGGAATGACCACTGTCTCGATGTCCTGGTCCGGGTCTGCCCCACCCGCCGCCAGCCAGTACCGCAACAGCAGGTTATGCGTCGAAAAAGCGTGCACCACCGCGAACCGAGGCCGCACGGTCTGCGTCCGTAACCATTCCCGCAGCCGCAGCCGGGGCGGCGAATCCCCCACGGCGATTTCCTGCGCCGCGACATGCCCCAGCACGATTGCATTGCCACCCTGGCTGAGCGACATCGGCACGACCAGCCGAGCCTTTGGGCCGCGCAGGCCCGCGGACGCAGCGAGCGCCAGCGGCGGCAGCATGACCGCCGCATCGAGCAAGCCATAGGCCAGCTTGTCGGCGATGTTCGACCACGACGGCTCGATGCTCACCTCGACCGTGACGCCCTGATCGGCAAACATCCCGAATGCCTGCGCGACGACGATGGGCGCGCTGTCCACCAGACGCAGCAACCCGATGCGGATCGGCTTGGTCATCCCGCCTGTCCCTCCGTTTCTCGCACCAGCTCGCTGGCGATATCGACAATGCGCCGGCCGCGGCTCATGGCCTGGCGGCGCAACCATTTGTAGGCGTCCGGTTCACTCAGGCGGCGCTGCTTGATCAGGACCGCCTTCGCCCGATCGATGATCGCCCGTTCGCGCAGGCGCGATTTAGCCTGCTTCAGGTCAGTCTGCGCCTGCTGATGCCGCCGGAACAAGGCGACGGCCGCGCGCAGGATAGGCTTCACATCCGGCGGCGGTATGTCCAGCACATTGTAGGACGACACGCCGGCGCCGATCGCCTCCTCCATGAACAAGGGGTCGTCCTCGTCCACGAACAACACGACAGGCCGGGGATGCACCGCCGTCACCTGGCGGATGCCATCCAACGCATCGCGGTCCGGACGCGCCATGTCCACCAGCACCACGTCAGGTTGCATTGCCGCAACCGCGTCGGCCAGAGACCCACCCGCCTTCAGCCGCAGCACCGTCAGCCCGGTATCCGCCGCCAAAACCCGCGCAACCGCGCCGGCCCGCTCCGCCTCATCATCCGCCAGCAGGATCTTCATGACAGCAACGCAGGCAATCGCTGTGCCGGGGCGTCGCCCGGACCCCATCGGGAGCTACCCGCCCCCTGACCCCTTGGCCAAGGCCGAGCCTAGGATGCATCCGTTCTACGTTGGCGCCGGTGCGGGTTCGTTACGACCATCGGCGTATGACGATGGAACCTGGCGCTTTGAAGCGTGACTACGAAGGATGTTCGCCGCGGATCTTTGCGCGCGTCATGGCGTTGGCAGCGAGAAATTGCCACGGATGAAAGCCTCCGCCGAGTGGCCGTAGTGCCCGCACCCCAAGGGCTCGGGCGTTCGCCCACATCGCATACGGTAAAACCAGTAACTGGCTGGCTGTCCAGACCATCACGGCGTGCCAGGGATCCGAGGGCCTCAGGATGATCACCCCGCCGCAGCCGCACATCAGGGCCGCAATGTTTCCATACAGTGCAAACCGTGCCCCGCCCAGGGCGATCAGCGCGACGCCGCCCGGAAACATCGCGGTTGAGACCGCCATCAACCCGACCAGCGGCAGCGCCGCCGTTCCGGCCCCGGCCCAGCCGGGTCCCATTATCACCGCGACAAGCTGTGTCAGCACCAGCGCCATGACGGCGCACAGCGGCACCACGGCGCACATCAGCCATCGCAGCCAGCGGTCAACCAGCGTCAGCATCGCGGCGCGGTCATGCTGGTGCTCTGAAAACGCCGGCAGCATCAGCCGCCACAGAGCGGTGAACATCAGCTCGCGCACCGTATCGACCAGCCGGAACGCGAGATGCACCTGTCCCAGCACCGCCGCACCCGCGGTGCCTCCTATCAGAACGGCGAACAGGCGGTAGCGTGCGATCAGCACCAAAGTCGAGGCGGTCAACGGAACACCCGTCACCAGCAATGACCGCACCGCGGCTCGATCCAGGCAAAGGGCTGGCCGCCAGCCTCGTCCCAGCAGCAGCGCAAGCGCGCCGAAGGTTGTCGTGACGGCTTGTTGCCAGACCAGCGCCCAACCGCCGGCGTGACCGAACGCTGCGGCAAGCCCGATCGCCGTGCCCAGCCCTTGGCCAACCAGAGTGCGCAACGCCAGGCTGCGATAGGCGCGCTCCCGCGTCAGCAGCCCCTGGATCACGCCCGCCGACCCCACCAACGGCAACGGCGCCGCCAGCAGAAGCGCCATTGGCACCAGCCGCCGGTCGTCCAGCGCCCAGGCCAGGCCCCAGCCCGATCCGGCCTGCACGATCATTGCCATCACGCCGACCGAAGTGGACGCCCAGAACGCGCTGCTCAGCATCCGGTCGTTGACGGATGGCCGCTGCACCAGGGCGTCGGCAAACAGTGCATTCACCATCACCCACAGCACGACGTGCACGGCCACGGCCGCCGCGCCCACGCCCAGTTCCGCCGGCCCGATGATCCGCGCGATGACGAACGAGGTCAGCAGAGACAACACGGCCGAAACGCCGGCCTCCAGGCCGGACCAGAACGCGTTGCGTTTCATCCCGGACGTGTGCCGGTCATGCGGAACGCGTGCGAATCGACGCAAGGCCGACGGCGGCAACGAACGGCGGCAGCCACATGATCCGGCTCTGGTAGCGGTCGTGCGGCGCGGATAATCCGCCGGTGATGGCGGCACTAACCGGCAGCGAGACCAGGACGGCGAAGACGAAACCCAGGGAGGGTGAGCATCGCCGTAAGGCTCCGGGCAACAATAGCAGGCAGCTCGTAACTCCCAGCAACGAGACCAGCTTGTGGACCGCGCTCAGGTCAGGCGGCAGGATCAGTGCGCCCTTCTGCTGGTCGGCGGCGGCATAGGCCGCCTGCTCCCGGCGGGGGAAATCACGGTCTATCCAGGGGGTGACCTCGGCTGGCCAGGGCTCCAGGCCGTCGCCGCTGTCGAACCGTTCCAGTTGCGCGACCGTATTGCCGAACGCCGCATCGATCTCGCCGATCGGATCAGCGCGCAGCGCGACGGCGATGATCGCATCTGCATCCTGGGATACAAGCTTTGGACCGCCCGCCAGGTTCAGCGGACTTTGCCGCGACCACAGGAAGGCATCCGAAGTCAGCCGGAAAGTGATGCAAATACGGACACAGGCGCCAGGATCGAGTAGGGCACTCCCGGCGAAGGGCTGTCATTCCGGGTCCGTCGTAGATGACCCGCGCCAGCAAAAAAATGTTGCCGTATGGGGAAACAGCGAACCGGCCATGCGCAGCGAGGTTCACCGTGCACAGACTGATCACGGCCACGAATCCCGCCAGAGCCGGCAGCACCATCCGGCTCGGTCGAAAGCCGCCGCGCCACCAGGCCAGGCCAGCCAGCGCGCACAGTAGGATACACGCAAGCGGCACGCTGGATTGCTGGCTGGCAATCATGAACGCCGACAGCGCCGCCACAAGCCACCGTTCTCCGCGACCTACCCGGTCCGGTGTCCAGACGAGGACCGTCAGCAAAAGGATCAGCAGCGGGGTGAACAGGTCCGGCATCACCTCGCTGACCAGGAACGGCAGCCAGGTAACGACCGACAACGCGGCGGCCCCCGCCAGAAATACCGCAGGCCGGACCGTCCCCAGAAGCACGCGGCAGACCAGGTGCAGAACGTAGCTTGCGATCAGCGCCTGCGCGGCGACCACCGGCCAGACGGAGATCGTGGCGTGCAGCGGAAGGATGAACAGGCTGTAGAACACCGGCCTGTCCCATCCAGCGTAACGATGGATTGCCTGCGACAGGTAGGTCCCGGTGTCGGCGAAGACGATCGGATAGCCGTTCCAGACTGCCGGCCAGACAAGGAACAGCCCGGCGATGGGGATCAACCAGAACGCGTGGGACGCGCCAACCAAGGCGTCGGGCGCGGTGCCGTGATCGTTACTCCCCATAGCCAAGCGGATGGGCCTTTCGCCATGCGAATGCGGTCGCGACGATCGTGTCCAGATCATCAAGTTCCGGCCGCCATCCCGCCGCCTTCGCCCGTTCCGACGAGGCCACCAACACGGCCGCGTCCCCCGGCCGTCGTGGCGCGATCCGGTAAGGCACCGTCAGTCCGGATACCCTCTCGACCGAGGCAATCACCTGCCGGACAGAATGCCCGGCCCCGTTGCCCAGGTTCCAGACGATGTTCCCCCGATCGAGCTGGCGCACCGCCAGCAAATGCGCCTGCGCCAGGTCGGAGACGTGCACGTAATCGCGGATGCAGGTGCCGTCGGCGGTTGGATAATCTTCACCGAACACGTCCAGCGCCGGGCGCCGGCCAAGTGCCGCATCGATCACCAGCGGGATCAGATGAGATTCCGGCCGATGATCCTCGCCCAGCCGTCCGGTGGGGTCGGCGCCGGCGGCGTTGAAGTAGCGCAGGCACGCATGCCTCAACCCATGGACCTGTCCGGCCCAGCGCAGAGTCCGCTCGATCATCCATTTGGTGTCGCCGTAGACCGACTGCGGGTCGATCGATCCGGTCTCCGGGATCGGCGCATCACCCGCCACATTGAACAAAGCAGCCGTCGACGACAGCACGAATCGGTTCACGCCATGCCGCACGCAGGCGTCGACCAGCCGGATGCCATTGGCCACGTTGTCCATCAGGTAGAGCATCGGCATGCGCATGCTTTCGCCGACCTGCGACAAGGCGGCGAAGTGAAACACCGCGTCGTAGGCTGCTGCCGTGAACAGGTCCTCGACTGCCGCGGCATCGCCCAGGTCGGCCTGCACAAACCGCGCCTCGGAGGGGACGGCTGCCCGGTGGCCGGTCCGCAGATTGTCTACCACGGTCACGGCGGCGCCTTGCCCGACCAGTGCCGCCACCAGATGACTGCCGACATAGCCGGCGCCGCCGGTGACCAGGAAATGTTCCGCCATGCGTTGCTATCCTCGGTAATAGGATTTGTAACGACGGTGGTATACCTCGGCATCGGCGTAACCGGAACGAAGATGTTCGCTCGTTTGCACCCTGGTGAGCACGGTACCGATCACCTTGGCATGTGCATCGCCGAGCATCTCGAGAGCGTTAAGCAGTGTTGCACGTGGGGTGGACCGCCAGCGTACGCACATCAGGGTGGCATCCGCCACGGCGGCAATCACCCGAGCCTCGGTCATCGCCTGGACCGGCGGCGCGTCCAGGATCGTCAGGTCATAGTCCTGGCGCACCTCGCTCAGCAGATTGGCCAGGGCGGGGGACATGAACAGCCCGAGGATATCGCTGCCCGGGCGGCCGGAGGGGATATATTCCACGCCGGTCAGCGCGTCCTCCCGCACACAATCGCGCCAGGCGGCCTCGCCGGCCAGGATGTTCGCCAGACCCGGTCCGATGGGCGCCGACGGGTCATCACCGAAACGGCGAACGAATGACGGCTGGCGCAGATCGCACTCGATAGCCAGGACACGATCGCCGCCAAGCTGGGCGGACCGGCTGAGTGCCAGGGCCAGCACCGACTTGCCCTCCGACGGCCGAGCGGCGGTGATCGCCAGCGTGCGGGGATGACCGGGCGTCTCGCCACCGAACCACAACCCCGCCCGCAGCGCTCGGACCTGTTCGGCAAAAGCGGTCAACGGGCGGCGCGCGACATAGTCGTGGATGGGCAGGTGACCCAAAGAGCGCGCGCTGACCTCCGGGATCAGCGCAAAACAGGGCAGGGCGGTGAGGGTGCGAAGCTCATCACCGCTGTGAACGGTATAGTCGGCGAGGTGCAGCAGATAGACCAGCATCAGCCCGATGAAGATCCCGCTGACGCTCGCCGCGGCCATCAGCTGCATGCTGTGAGGGGAGCTCGGCCGGTCCGGCGGAATCGCCTGGGAAATCTCGTGCGCTTCCGAGGATTCGACCGCGGCCTGCTGCGCGGTCTGCTGCATCCGGTCCAGCACCGCCTGCAACTGCGAACGCGCGGCGTCCAGGTCGCGCGACATCGCGTCCAGCTCGATCTGCGCCCTGGCTTCGTGTCCCTCGGAGTTTGTCGCGCCTTGCAGATCGGCCTCCATCGCCGATACCCGGCCCGCCGCGGCGCGCTGTTCCGCCTGAGTCGCGGCGACGACGCGGGTGATCTCGTCGCGCAGGGCGCGTTCGGTTTCGGCGCGCTGGCGCATCAGGCTTTGCACATCCGGGTGGGCGCTGCCCAAGCGGTCCTGCTGCGACTGCAGCGTGGCGTTCATGCGTTCAACCTGCGTGCGCAATTGCACGACTGACGGCGCAATCGCGGCGAGTGCGGCGGCGCCGGCATTGCCGCGCGCGGCGTCCAGCCGGGCATTGGCGTTGGCAAGGTCACCGCGCGCCTTGACCAGGTCCTCGGTCAGGTGGGTGATTTCCTCGCTGTCGGTGCTGGCGTGCATGCCGTGGGACATGCCATGCCTCTCCCGATACTCCGTGACCCGCGTCTCGGCGGTTCGCACCTGTTGGCGGAGGTCCCTGGCTTCCTTCTCCAGCAGTTCGTTGGCGTGTTCGACCAGCTTATGTTTCGCGGCGTACTGGTCCTTGATGTAGACATCCATGGCATTATTGACCGCGGCCGCCGCCACGACGGGGTCCTGCGCGGTGAATGTCACCTCCACGACATGGGAATAGTGCACGGGTGCGGCGTGCAGCGCGTTCTGAACCGCGATCATCGTCCGTTCGCGCGCCCGGTCCGGGACTGGCCCATAAACCGGGGGCGGGGGCGGGAAGTCAGTTTCCATGCCGAGCAGACCGCGGATGGTCAGCCACAGGTCGTGCATCAGTCCCGGCGGACGGAGGTCTGCGTTGAACTCGGGATTGTCGAACAGGTTGCCACGTTCGGCCACGCGCTGAGCGACATGCAGGCTTTGCAGCAGTTCGGCCTGGCTGGCCATCTTCGCGTCCGTCATCGGATCGCTGCGCAGGATGCTTTGCAGTTCGCGTAGCGTGAAATCGTTTGGCTCGTAGATCAGCGATCCGGTCGCGGTGTACATCGGTGTGATCTGCCGAAGCACCAGGAATGCGCACAACGGGATCAGAACGATGGTTGCAATCAGCATCTTGCGGCGCTGCCGCAGCGCGGCCATGAACACAGGCGCCGTGGTCCTGGCCTGGTTTACGGGGCCGCGCCAGGAACCACCATCCGGGGTGGGCGGCAGACTCCCGAAATCGGGTGGATTGTCGAGCATCCGCGGTTGTCGGCCTTTTTGGTCGTGCCCAGGCGCTGCTCGCCCGCGCGTATTGGCAAGACGGGTACTTACCGTGGAAATCATTAATTTTTTGCTAATGCCTATCGGTCGGTGAACGCGAACGGTCTGCGCCGCCGGTGGGCCGTTAACCAAAAAGTAAGAACCAGTCGCTATCAAAAGGCGGCCGGAAATCCGGTCTTGTAGCAGCACCCTAAAACAGGGTCCCTTTCATTGCGTATCATTGTCGCCCTGCTTTGCTGCCTGTTCATGATCGGCTGTTCGCCCGGACACGGTCTGCCCGATCTTCCGGACACCCAATCGGCTTCCTACCGGCTCGGCGCGGGCGACGTGGTGCGGCTGATCACCTTCGGCGAAGACACACTGACCGGCGAATTTCGTGTCAGCGACAGTGGCACCATTGCCTTGCCGCTGGTCGGGCCGGTGAAGGCGGCTGGGCTGTCGCCGGACGCGCTTGGAACGGCGGTCGGCAAAGCCTTGGTCAAGGCAAACCTGCTGAAGGCGCCGTCGGTCTCGGTCGAGGTGATAGACTATCGCCCGATCTTCGTTTTGGGCGAAGTCAGCAAGCCCGGCCAGTACCCCTATCAGCCCGGCATGACGGTCGTTACCGCCGCGGCGGTCGCGGGCGGCTTCACATATCGCGCGGTGGAAGCCTATGCTTCGGTGATGCGGACCCAGGACGGAGTCGCGGTCGAGGGCAAGGCCTCGCGGCAGGCGTTCGTTCAACCTGGCGATGTCATCACCATCCTGGAGCGGCGGTTCTGATCCTTCGGATATTGTTGGTGTTCCTGACGTTGGGCGTGACGGCCTTCGCGGCGGGACCGCTTGGCCCGGCACCGGGGCCCCTGCATATCGTCGGCGGCCCCAATACCGGCGGCTGCATCGCCGGCGCCGTCAGTTTGCCCTCGGATGGGCCGGGATTCCAGACCATCCACGTGAACCGCAGCGCGTTCTGGGGCGCGCCGGTGACCATCGCCAGCCTGGAGACTCTCGCCCACGAGGCGTCGTCGGCGGGGCTGCCGCCCTTGCTGATCGAGGATATTTCGCGTCCGCGCGGCGGCCCGTTGCCGGGTGGTCATGTCAGTCATCAGATCGGATTGGATGCCGATGTCGGGTTGGATATGCGCCCGCGCGGGATGCTCGATCCCAACCGTCGCGACACCGTCGAACTCGCCAGTGTGGTTCGCGCCGACGGGCGTGACATCGATCCGGCGGTATGGTCGCCGCGCGTCGTGACATTGTTGCACTTCGCTGCGACACTGCCCCAGGTTGACCGCATCCTGGTCAATCCCGCGATCAAGCAGCAGTTATGCCGGGAGGTGACGGGCGACCGAACCTGGATAAGGCTGATCCGCCCGTGGTACGGGCACGCAGCCCACATGCATATCCGCTTCCGTTGCCCGGCTGATCAGGTGAATTGCGTGCAGGCGGCCCCGCCGCCGCCCGGCGACGGGTGCGACGCGACGCTCCAGTGGTGGTTCGATGAACTCGACTCGCCAGCGAAGCCGTCCGGGCCTCCGTCTCGTCCCCCGCCGGCGCCGGCAGCATGCAAGGCCATCCTTAACGCCCGTGGATAAGCCGCGGCGTTGCTGTGAAGCCGAACGAGAACGGCGATACCGGACCCGCGGGCGGACCCTCCGGCCTGAGTCATTCCGTTACGGCGCCAGATCCCAGAACGGATGGATGCCGTAATAGGTATAAACGCCCCGGCCTGACGCCTCGTCCGCCCAGAAGTTCGTGGCATCCGAATACGACGGCGCGCCCTCCAGAACATCTGGGTCGATATCGACAACGTAACCACCGCGGTCCGTGTCGTAGCGCAGTTTCTCCCATGGCAAGGGATGGTAACGGTCGCCGATCCCCAGAAACCCACCGAAACTCAGCACCGCGTAAGCGATCCGGCCGCTGCGCTTGTCGATCATGACGTCGTACAACGATCCGACCTTGCCGCCATCCAGGCTGTAGACCGCGGTGCCCTGCACCTGATTTGCCGCGATCAGGTGGCCGGAGGGATCATTCGTGTCGTCCAGACTTGCCATGTGGCGCTCCTGTTTCTGACAGAAGCCCCAACGCACCCCGGAGGCAAAGGTTTAACCAGCGCCAAATCGCGGCGCCCGCTTCTCCTGGAACGCCCGAATGCCCTCGGCGAAGTCAGCCGACCGCCCGGCATGACCCTGGATGTCCGCCTCCAGATCAAGCTGAGCGCTCAGTGTGTTACAGGACGCCGCGGCGAACAGCCTCTTGATCCCGGCCACCGCGTCCGCCGGCGCGCGCACCATCCGCTCCGCCAGCGCCGCCGCTTCGGCCGGCAGTGCCGCATCGTCGACCGCCTTCCAGATCATGCCCCACGCCTCGGCCTGCTCCGCCGGTACCGCGTCGCCCAACAGCGCCAGCGCCCGCCCGCGCGCATCGCCCACCGTCCGGCTGAGGAAGAAGCTTGCGCCGCTGTCCGGCACCAGGCCGATACGCACGAACGCCTGCACGAAACTGGCTGACCGTGCCGCCAGCACGATGTCGCAGGCCAGCGCGAAACTGGCCCCGGCACCGGCCGCCACCCCGTTCACCGCCGCAATGAACGGCAGCCGTGAGGCCCGTATCCGCCGCACCGCCTCGTGATGCCAGGTATGAGCCAGGGCCTGGAGGTCCGGCGGCCCGTCCGGTCCCGGCATGACCTCGGGCCCAAGCTCCTGCCCGGCACAGAATCCGCGTCCCGACCCAGTGAGCACAACTGCTCGCACGGATCTGTCCGCTTCGGCCGCGTCGATCGCATTCAGCAGTGCCTCGATCGTCGGCACGTTGACAGCATTCATTTTCGCCGGCCGGTTGAAGGTGAATTTCCGCCAGCCGTCGTGCTGTTCGATCAGGATCTCGTCGCTCATTCCGCTGCGCCTTGCGCCAGCCGGAAGGCCGCCATCGGGTAGACCCCCAGAACCCGCACTTCGGTCGAAAAGAACGAAAGTTCTTCCAGCGCGCGGCGCAGGCCGGGCTGTTCCGGATGCCCTTCCACGTCGCACAGGAACTGAGTCGCGGTGAACTCGCCGTTGATCATGTAGCTTTCCAGCTTGGTCATGTTCACGGCGTTGGTGGCAAACCCGCCCAGTGCCTTGTAAAGCGCCGCGGGGACGTTGCGGACACGGAACACGAAGGTCGTCATCAGGTTCGGGGTCGATACGTCCGGCTCCTGCGGTTTCGGCGCCACCACGTAGAACCGCGTGGTATTGTGCGCCGCGTCCTCCACGTTCGCCCGCAGGATATCCAGTCCATAGATCTCGGCCGCAAGCGACGAGGCGATGGCCGCATCCTCCTTCTTGCCCCATTGGGCAACGAGTTGTGCGGAGCCGGCGGTGTCGGCCTCAACCACCGGCGTCAGCCGCATGTCGGCCAGGATGCGGCGGACCTGACCCAGCGCGACGGTGTGGGAATGGGCCCGCTTGATGTCGGCGAGGGTGGCGCCCTTGACGCCGAGAAGGCAGTGTTCGACGCGCTGGAACGCCTCGCCCACGATGAACAGGCCGGAGCCGGGCAGCAGGTGATGGATATCGGAGACGCGGCCGGCGAGGCTGTTCTCGCATGGCAGCATGCCCAGTTGGGCCGAACCGTCGCGGACCGCGTCGATCGCTTCCTCGAACGACAGGCAGGGCAGGGTGGTCATGGTCGGGAACGCCGACCGGCAGGCAAGGTCGGAGTAGGCGCCCGGCAAACCCTGGAACGAGATCACCCGGTTCATGCGCCAGCCATCAGCGCGCGGGCGCGTTCCAGATCCTCGGACGTGTCGACTCCGAACGGACCGTGATCCATCCGCGCACAGGCGATCCGCATACCGTTCTCCAGCGCCCGCAGTTGTTCCAGCATTTCGCGCTGCTCCAGCGGGCTTGGAGGCAGCGAGACGAAGCGATCCAGCGCGGCGCGCCGGTAGGCGTAGATGCCGACATGGTGCCAGCGCGGGCCGAGGCCCCAGGGAATAGCCTGGCGCGAAAAATACAGCGCCGGCGCGATGGTCTGGCCGTCCGCGAAGGCGCAGGCGGCTTTGACGAACGAGACGGTGGTCGCCTCGACCTCATCGCGGATCGGCACGACCAGGGTGCCGATGTCGGTTGCCGGATCGGCGGCCAATGGCGTGATGACCAGACGTAACCCGTCCGGGTTCAGTGTCGGGAAGTCGCCTTGCAGGTTAACCACGACGTCGTGGCTGCCGTCCGGATCGAGTTCGGCGAGCGCCGCGTGGACGCGGTCCGATCCGGAGGGCAGCGCCGGATCGGTCAGCACTGCCCGTCCACCGTAATCGCGCACGACAGCGGCGATATCCGGATCGCCGCAGGCCACGGCAACCGGGCCGATGTCGGCCTCCCGCCCGCGGTCCAGCATGTGCACGATCATCGGCTTGCCGTGGATATCGGCCAGCGGCTTGCCGGGCAGGCGCGTCGAGGCCATGCGGGCGGGGATAACGACAATGGGGTTCACGCTGAATGGTATCCTGGCCCAGGCAGGTTGAAGGGCGGTTTCCTCGCCCCTATGGTGCCGCGGAGTTTACGAAGGCGCCCCCTCCCACGCAACGGAGGGCCCGTACCTGGGACAAATCCATGCCGTTGGTGACGCTTTGAATGCTGAAATCGACACCTGGCTAACCGCCGCGATCGCCGCCGCGGACGCGGCCCGAGCGGTGATCCGGCCGTTTTTCCGCACCGCCGTTCCGGCCGACGCCAAGGCCGATCAGTCGCCGGTGACGATCGCCGACCGCAACGCCGAACTGGCGATGCGCGAGGTGCTGGACCGGCTGTGCCCCGGCCACGGCATCCTCGGCGAGGAATTCGGCGTGGAACGGCCGGACGCCCCATTGCGCTGGGTTCTAGACCCGATCGACGGCACTCGCGCCTTCATCACCGGCCGCCCGACCTTCGGCACGCTGATCGGCCTTCTGCAAGGCGATACACCGGTTCTGGGCATCATAGACCAGCCCATCACGAACGAGCGGTGGATTGGCGTCGCAGGCCGCCCGACGATCTTCGCCGGTAGTCTTGGCGGCAGCGTGGGCACCCGGCCCTGTGGCGATCTTGCGCTGGCGGAACTGTCCGCCACCAGTCCGGAGATGCTTGGCGCCGACCTGCCGCGGTTCCAGGCGCTCGCGCGGCGAACCAAGCGCAACTACTGGGGCGGCGACTGCTACGCCTACGGTCTCCTCACGCTCGGCCTGATCGATGTGATTGTGGAATGTGATCTGAAGCCTTGGGACTGGGCCGCGCTGGTGCCCGTTATCGAGGGCGCCGGGGGACGGATGACCGACTGGCAGGGGCAACCGTTGCGGATCGACGGGGATGGCCGGGTTATCGCGGTCGGCGATCCTGGGTTACTGGAATCTGTGCTCAGCGGCTTAAGGTGACGCCGGCGCGGGGTCGGTCATTTGTTTATAGACATGACAACGTCGAGTAAATGCCGATAAAAATACATAGTCTAATTCATGGAGTGAGCGATGGCGAAGGAGTGGACGAATAAAGACGCCTTCGCCCACCTGGATGCACGCTGAACCAACACGAGTTGGTGTTGGTCCGCTCGAACTCCGGATAGATATCAGCCAAGGCACCGGCCAGTTTAGCGCTGCCGCAATGACTGCTCCAAACCAGCCAGCGTAAGTGCTTCAGTTAGTCAACCAGCGTGCATCGGCTGGGCAGTTACATCCCAGCCGACACTTTAGCGGTCCTGGCGCGCTTACGCTGTCACCAGCCGCGTGCCAGGCGTGAGCGAACCGGCGCCAATCAGCCGCCGCCGCCACCCAACCCCGTGAACGTGTATGCCGGCATCGCGGCAATCATCGCCGTCGTTGTCCCTGGCATTACCAGGCTTTCCTTCGCCACCGTGACATGGCTCAACGGCGCCGCCACCATCTTTCCGCCCGCGGACAGAATAACCGTCGGCTCCGACGCCCCGACCTTCACCAGGACATCGACGATCGTTCCCAGCTTCTGCCCGTGATCGTCGGTGACAGCCAGGCCGATCAACTTGCTCGCCCGCATGCTGTGATCGGCGGTCATGATGCCCGCGTAGCTCAACGTTTGTGCTAACAGCGGCGGCACCACGGCGACAGAGGTCATGGCCGCGAGCGCGGCAATGGCAAATAGTTTCTTCAAGGTATTCTCCTGCTGATGGGTGCAAATTACGACAACGAATACCGGCCGCGGCTGCCTTCCAGCACCGTATTACTCTGCCCATTTCGATCGGTATCGCGAGTAGGTCAGACCAGCACCCTGGATGTTACAAACATTGCGGATAATTCACGATCCCCGCCCGAGCGAACCAGCGCATCGGTGCCGGAACGGTTCAGGCTAGGGCGGGGCACAGCGATAAACGAATCGAAGTTATAGCGGATCGAAAGTCTGCGTACATGGCCGTGTCATCACCCAGCTTGACCCGGTGAGCTATCGCGGCACGGTTATGGTTCAGGTCATCGGGACAACCCCGGTGAAGACGGCGGGGGGGCGCGCGGCCAACGCAGCTATCTGTGCGCGTCGCGTAAGGCGGCGCTACCGTCCGCCCAGCCGCAGCGGAAGGTTGGTCCGGTAGACCACCCGCTTCAAAGCCAGCGCCGACTCGACCGACTTCACCCCCGGAATATGCGTCAGCCGCCCCCGCAGGAACGCCTCGTATGCCGCCACATCCGCCGCCACCACCCGCAGCAGGTAGTCGCTGGCGCCGGTCATCTCGTACATCTCCATCACCTCCGGACACGCCTCGATCGCCCGTTCGAACGACTGCAGTGCCTCGTCGGTATGAGTCTCAAGCTTCACCGTTACGAACACGTTGACCGGCAGCCCCACCTTTTCCTGATCCAGCAGAGCGACATACCGCGCGATAACGCCCGCCTCCTCCAGCATCTTCTGCCGCCGGTGCGACGGCGACGGCGACAACCCCGCCGCCTCGCTCAGTTCCTGCGCCGTCGCTCGGCCGTGCCCCTGCAGGTGGTCCAGGATCGCAAGGTCCAGCCGGTCCAACTGCATCGACGTATCCTTGAGCAAGAAATTGAGAAATTCTGCCAAACAGGACGCCACGCGCCCCCGTCTATGGCAAGCTTTCGCCCGGGCCTGGAGATACCATGTAGTATCAGGCTTCTCATCAGGGGACGAACGCCCATGGACATCGGTCTCGGTCGCGCCGCCATTACCCTCGAATCCCGCTTCGTCGATCTTGACCAGCCGGTCCTGCTGACAGGCATCCAGGCGCTGCTGCGCCTGCTGCTGGAACAGAAACGCCTCGACGAGAAAGCCGGCCTCAACACCGCCGCCCTCGTCTCCGGCTACCGAGGCTCCCCGCTCGGCGGTCTCGACCGCGAGCTCTGGGCGCAGAAAAAGCTGATGTCCGCCCACGGCGTGCGGTTCGAGCCTGGCATCAACGAAGACCTCGCCGCCACGATGCTGTACGGCACGCAGGAGCTGAACGCCTTCCCGGGCGCCAAGGTCGATGGCGTCTACGGCATGTGGTACGGCAAGGGGCCGGGCGTGGACCGCACCGGCGACGCCTTCCACTGCGCCAACATGGCCGGCACCCACAAACACGGCGGCATCCTCGCGATTGCCGGCGACGACCACGGCGCGCACTCGTCCACCTATCCGCACCAGACCGAATACGTTTTCCAGAATTGCTTCATTCCGGTCCTGAACCCGTCCTCCGTCCAGGACGTGCTCGACCTGGGCCTGATGGGCTGGGCGCTGTCCCGCTACGCCGGCCTCTGGGTCGCCATGAAGACCACCGCCGAAACGATGGAGCAGGCCTCGACCGCCATCGTCCATTCCGACCGCACCTTCGTCACCCCGGACTTCGCGCTGCCCCCGCACGGCCTGAACTTCGACCACACAATGCATTTTCCCGCTGACCGCGCCGAACTCGAACGTCGGATGATCGAGGAACGGATGCCTGCCGCCCTCGCCTGGGCGCGGGCCAACCGGATCGACCGCCTGATCAGCGGGGGCGCCGACGCCACCTTCGGCCTCGTCACGATCGGCAAGGCCCACGAGGACACGATGCACGCGCTGCACCGCCTCGGCCTCGACCGGCATCCGCAACTTGCCGTCTATAAGGTCGGCATGACCTGGCCGCTGGAGACCCAGGGCCTGCGCGACTTCGCCCGCGGCAAGCGCGCCATCCTGGTCATCGAGGAAAAGCGCGGCTTCGTCGAAAGCCAGATCCGCGACGCGCTATATCACCTGCCGGCGGATGAGCGGCCTGACGTGAGCGGCAAGACCATGCCGAACGGCGCACCGCTGCTGTCCGCCCTGATGGAACTCTCCCCCGAGAGCGTGGCGGGCGGCCTTGCGACCTTCCTCGGCCAGGCCGGCATGAACCTGCCCGCCCCGCCTGCGCCTATCGCGGTGGACCGGCCCGACGGCCTGCTGCGCCGCATCCCGGCCTTCTGCGCCGGCTGCCCGCACGCCACATCGACCAAACTGCCCGACGGCAGCGTCGCCAGCGCCGGCATCGGCTGCCACTTCATGGCGATGGACGACGGACCGAACACCCGCACTTTCACCCACATGGGCGGAGAGGGCGCACCCTTCGTCGGCCTGTCCAGCTTCACCGAGATGAAGCACATGTTCGCCAACCTCGGTGACGGCACCTACCAGCATTCCGGCAGCCTCGCGATCCGCCAGGCCGTGGCGGCAAAGGCCCGCATCACCTACAAATTGCTCTATAACGACGCCGTCGCGATGACCGGTGGCCAGCCGACCGAGGGTGCCCCGACCGTCCCGATGATTGCCGCCCAGCTCGCGGCCGAGGGCGTCAAGCGCATCGCCATCGTCGCCGACGAGGCTGAACGCCTTCCCGCCGCATCGGCTCTGCCCGCAGGGGTCACCCGCCATACCCGCGACGAACTGGACACCGTCCAGAAATCCCTGCGCGACTACGAGGGCGGCCCCTCCGTGCTGATCTACGACCAGGTCTGCGCGACAGAAAAGCGGCGCCGCCGCAAGCGGGGCAGCATGGCGCAACCCACGCGCCACGTCGTCATAAACGAAGCCGTCTGCGAGAACTGCGGCGACTGCTCCGTCCAGTCCGGCTGCATCGCCATCGAACCCGTTGAAACCCCCCTCGGCCGCAAGCGCCGCATCAACCCGACGAGCTGCAATGTCGACTTGTCGTGCCTGAAAGGCTTCTGCCCTAGCTTCGTGACGGTGGACGGCCCCCCTGCGGCCCCGAGTGCCGACACACAGTGGCAAGCGCGCGAGGGAGAACTCGCCGCCACGCTACCGCTCCCCACAATGCCATCTCCTGGTGTCTGGCGTGGCCTGTTCGCCGGCATCGGCGGCGGCGGCATCGTCACCTCCGGCGCCATTTTGGCCATGGCCGCGCATCTTGAGGGCAGGGCGGTTAAGACCCTCGACTTCACCGGTCTTGCCCAGAAGAACGGCGCGGTTGTCGCCCATGTGCAGATCGCCGCCAAGGAATCCGACCTCGACGTCGTTCGCATTCCGTTGGGCACCGCTGACGTCATGCTCGCCGCCGACCTCGCCGTTGCCTGCCAGGCCGGCGTGCTGGAGCGGAATGCAAAGTCCGCGGTCGTAATCGGCAACATGGACCTCGCTGCCACGGCCGAATTCAAGCGCGATGCTCTGTTGTCCATCGACGCCGAGCGCCACCGCCGCACGATTGAGAAGGTGACCGACCCGACCCGCTCCGTCTGGCTGCACGGTGTCGCGCTGGCGGAACGCCTGTTCGGGAACGCCCAGGCGATGAACACGATGCTGCTGGGCCTGGCCTGGCAGCGCGGCCTCGTCCCGGTCAGCGAGGCCTCGTTGATGCGCGCGATCGAACTGAACGGCGCCGCCGTCACGCTGAACAATCGCGCTTTCCTGTGGGGCCGCATCCTGGCCGAACATCCCGACCTGATCGGGCAAATCCTGCAAGGTGTCGTGGAAGCTGCCCCCACCGATCTGGACTCGATCATCGCCGCCCGCACCAAGGCCCTGACCGACTACCAGTCGGCCCGCTACGCCCGCCGCTACCGCAAGCTGCTGCAGGAGGTGATCGACCGCGAAACCGCGGTATTCGGCGCCCCCGGCAGATTGTCTCGCGCAGCCGCCGAGGGCCTTCACCGCGTCATGGCCTACAAGGACGAATACGAGGTCGCCCGCTTGCACGCTGCCGCCACCTACGGAGCCAAGCCGGTCTTCCACATGTCGCCGCCACTGATCGCCGGCCGCGACAAGGCGACCGGTGAACGCGGCAAAATCGCGATTTCCGGTGCTGTCGCGATGCCGCTGTTCCGCGTGCTGCGTCACGGCAAGGTCCTGCGTGGCACGCCGTTGGACCTGTTCGGCCACCAGTCCGAACGCCGCTTGGAACGCACCCTGATGACGCAGTACACCGCGGATCTGCGCGCCGCGACGGAAGCGCTGCGGCCCGAGACGCTTGACACCGCCGTTGCCCTCGCCGAACTGCCCGACCAGATTCGCGGCTTCGGCCACGTGAAGGAGGCAAACCGCGTGAAGGCGGACGAGCGCAGGTCGTTGCTGTTGCAGCGTCTCGCCAATCCGGCGGTCATGACGCTGGCGGCCGAATAGCCTGCCTGACGTACGCGCGTCGTGGCGGTCCTGATGCCGCGCCTACGGTGCGGCCGCTACGGATTCGTGACAAACGCGTCGGTGTAACCCCATGGGTATTTGCTGACCTGGCGGGCGATGACGTTGCAGCCGGACTTGAGCCAAAGGCCGGTCTTCGGGGCCCGCCACATCGCGGCACCACGTTTGCCGAGCGAAAGATGCCGTCGCACAGCGCCGCCGCCGTTGTCTGGCTGAGTTGCCGACAGGCCGAATTTAAGCTGCCCCGCGCAGGGGACGGGTTTCGACGCCGAGGCTGCGGGCAATCGGCAGCAGTGTAAAGTAGCGACGGGACACCCGTTCCGCCACCGCGCCGATCGCCCGCGACAGAGCGCGCAGGCGGGGCGGTAGCCTGGCCGTAGTCGACATCTGGTCCTGGGAGCGCATGACCTCCTGAACGATGTCGTGCGCCTCCTGCAACAGCGGGTCCATGGCGGTTACCAGCGTGTCGCCGTCCTCGACGATTTCGCGCAGCAGGTCACGCAGAGCGGCCAACTGGAAGGCCAGGGCGCGCGGATTGCCTTCGTCGGCAAGAATCAGGTCGAGCGCCGGCGCAGGCTGCAGGACGGCCAGATAGCGGCTGCGGTAGGTGATGACGGAATCCCGCATTTCCAGGGCCAGTCGCAGCGCTGCTTCTACCCGGCCGGGCTGGGTTATCGCGTTCGGCTGGTCCAAGACCTCCGCCAGCTCCGTCGCGATGGCCTGAGCCCGTTCGGTGCGGCGGCCGAAGTCCAGGAACAGCCGGCCACCACCGCGCACCATGTTCTCTGCCGCCAGTCCGGCGACGGTGGCGGAAAATTCCAGAATCTCCGCGGTCAGGTGCGACGCATGCTCCAGCGCCCGGGCGTCGGTGTCCGCTGGAAGCTTGCGCATCGCCTCCGTCATCTCACGCAGCGAGCGGGTCAGGACGTTGTACATCTCGCCGGTCAACCGGTCGCGCAACTGATCGACCTGGCGCGCGACATGGCCCAGCACGCGGCGCATGCGTCCGTTGGCCCGGAAAGCCCGCATGACCGCGGTCGCCAGCAGGCCGACGCCAAAGACGGCTTTTTCTTCCGGCTCGATCATACCGACGCTGCTCAGGCTGGCCATCAGCACCTGGATCTCGGCAAGTTCCCGTGCCGAGGGGGATGGCCGCAGGATCCGCGCGATCATTGCCCGCTGCAGGCGCGCGGCTTCCTCCAGCCGCTCCAGATAGCGGCCGAGCCAGTAGAAGTTGTCGGCGACGCGGGACGGAAGATCGCCGGAGGTGCGGCGTATGGCCAAAGTCGGGGTCAGAAGACCAAGCGCGCCCTGCACGGGACTGTTCTCGTCGGCCAGCACCCAGACGTCCTTGGACAGGGCATTGCGCGGAAGGCGGCCGGCCAGACCGTCCTCCTCCGACAGGGCTCTGGCGAGCCCGCCCGGAAATGCCCGCCAGCGGGTGCCGTCGAACGCCAGGAACATGCGCAACGCGACTGGCTTTGCCTCCAACCCGTTCGGCCCGGCGCACGGCGCCACGGAGGGCGACGGGGCCATCGAGGCGGCGAATGCGGCGGGCGTCGCCTCCATGCGCGCCGCGAGGGCCTCGCGGTCGGCGGTGGACATGAGCATGGGCACCACCGGCACCGAGTTTCCGTCCGTGGCTGGACGGATAACCCAGCCTTCCAGGTCGCGCAGGACGGTGCGGACAACCGCGCCTTCTCCCAGCCAGAGGGTCGCCTGACTGGCGAGCTGCAGGTCCTCGCCAAGCAGCCGGCGGGCCAGCCGGGGCAGAAAGGCGGTCAGGCCGGGCGCCTCGGTCAGGCCGCTGCCCGGGTCGTTGACCATGCGGAGCGAGCCGCCGCGGATCGCCTCCAGCAGCCCCGGCACGCCGATCCCGGCGGACAGTTCCAGGGAGTCGATCATGTGCCCTTCCTTGCGCCGCAGCAGCACGCCGATGCGCTGCAGGCCTCGGAGGGTCTTCAGGAACACCTGGCCTTTTCGCAGGGTCAGGTCGCCGCTTTCGACGAGGTTGATCGACAGTTCGCGGGACAGCAGCACATGCTCGAACCACATCGGGTCGGCGTGGCCGGCGCTGAGCAGGGCGACGGCGGCGTTATCGTCGGCGGCGAGCGCCTGAAGCGACTCACCAACCACGTCCAGGAACGGACGGAACTGCTGGATTTTCTGGTATTGAAACAACTCGGGGACCACGCGGCCCAGAATGCGGCGGTTTTCCAGGGCGTAGGCCAGGCCCTGGCCTTGTCCGGTGCGGTCGGCCAGCACGCGCCATGCGCCGTCCGCGCCGCGCAACAGGTCGGCCGCATAAAACGACAGATGGCGGTCGCGCCGATGACCGTCGATATCGCAACACGGCCGCAAAAATGATGGATTGTCATAGACAAGGTCGGGCGGAATCAGTCCGTCGGCCAGCAGCGTCCGGGGGCCGTAGAGGTCCGCGAGAATCAGTTCCATCAGCGCGGCCCGCTGGGCAAGGCCGGCTTCCAGGCCGGAAAACTCCGCGGCTGAGAGCGGCAGCGGGATGGGGTCGCAGCGCCAGTTAACCGCCCGCTCACCCGGCAGGATGGTTGTGATGCCCTCTTCTTCGAACGTCTGATCCAGCAGTTCGGCGCGCTGGGCGAGTGTCTCGTGGCCCAGGCTGAACATGGCGGACAGCAGCGAGCGCCAGTGCGGCTTCGCGCCTCCGGCACCGTCTGCCATCTCGTCCAGCGGACTGTCCTGGTTCATGCGGCCATCGGGACCAGTTTGTCCGACGCCTGTATGGATTGGCTGATCAGGGCGGCCAAACCCTTGCAGGCACGCACGGTCGCTTCCTCTTCACCGGTCAGGAACGTAATCGTGCCATGCGGTTGAAACGCTTGTCCAGCCAGCATGCATGCACGGCATTTTTTAAACACAGCGAGGAAGCGCGTATTGGAAGCCTCAGGCGGCCGCTTCCAATGTTTCGTCCGGCTCCATTTCCTCGGGCACTCTCGGCGTCGGGCGTTTTTCCGCGGGGGAGGGGGGCCGCACCGGGCTTGGGCGGTACCCCAACAGCCGGCAATAAAGCGCTTCGTATTCAGCCGCCGCGCCGGACCAGCCAAAGCAACGCGCCATGGCCGCACGGCGCATCTCGGCGAGTTGCGCCTCATCCTCGAACGTCTCGAAGGCGCGATGACAGGCGGACATCAGGCCGTCGGGCGAGAGATTGGAAAACAGGAAGCCGGTGGTGCCGTCATCGATCGTGTCGGCAAGTCCGCCGGTGGCGTGGGCGATCGGCAGCGCGCCGTAGCGCTGCGCCTGCATCTGGGTCAGGCCGCACGGTTCAAAGCGTGAGGGCATGAGGGTGAAGTCGCTGCCGGCGACGATGCGGCGCGCCATGGGTTCGTTGAAGCCGATCAGTACGCCGATATCGTCACGGTGGCGGCGCGATGTGCGGCTGAGCATGTGCTCGATCTCGGGGTCGCCCAGTCCCAGTATGGCGATCTGGCCGCCGTTTTCGACAATGTCGTTCGCGGCTTCGGCGACGAGGTCGAGGCCTTTCTGATGTACCAGGCGGGAGACGATGCCAAATAAAGGACCGTCCGACGGGCGCAGGCAGAGGCCCTCGCGGATAAGGTCCGCATTGGCGGTTTTGCCGTCGAGGTCGTCGGGGTCGAAATGATGTGGCAGGTGGGGGTCACTGCCGGGATCCCAGCTTTCGTCTATGCCGTTGACGATGCCTGACAACTGTCCCTGTTCGGCTCGGCGTTGCATCAGGCCGTGCAAGCCCGCCCCCTGGGTCTCGGTCGTGATCTCCCGGGCGTATGTCGGGCTGACGGTTGTTACATGGCTGGCATAGAACCCACCGGCTTTCAGGAAGGATACGCGACCGTGGAATTCGACGCCGTTGACGTCGAAGGCCGCGTCCGGAATCGCCAGAGCGTGGCGCTGTCCGGCGTCAAAGTTTCCCTGGTAAGCAATGTTGTGAATGGTCAGGACCGAGGGAACCTGGATGCCATCCCACTGTAGATACGCCGGCGTCAGGCCGCCCGGCCAATCGTTGACGTGGACGATCTCCGGCGTCCAGCCAAGGCCGGCGCGCCCGGCTGCAATGTCTGCCGCTGCCAGTGACAGGCGGGCGAAGCGCAGGTGGTTGTCCTGCCAGTCCGCACCCTCGGGCGTGCAGTATGGCGTGCCGCGGCGATCAAACAGGGACGGTTCGGAGACCAGATACAGTAGAATGCCGTCGGGCAGGCGGACCTGGCCGATCCGGGCGGCGGGGATACCGGAGCGGCCGGGAAGATCACTCATCCAGGTGACGTCTTGCAGTTTCGCCAATACCTCAGCGTAGGCCGGCATGACGATCCTGACGTCGATCCCACGCTGCCGCAGAGCCAAGGGCAATCCGGCTGATACCTCCCCCAAGCCGCCGGCCTTGGCCAGACCGGCAAATTCGCTCGTCACGAACAGCACGCGGATCGCTGGCACA
The DNA here is from genome assembly GCA_963819005.1 of uncultured Pseudomonadota bacterium. Lineage (GTDB taxonomy): Bacteria > Pseudomonadota > Alphaproteobacteria > Acetobacterales > Acetobacteraceae > Rhodopila. Next base: position 338,252 of record CAWFUL010000011.1, on the reverse strand, counting down.
GCCTCTCCCACCTTCAGGGCGCACCCGGCCCGAGAGTTGATTTGTCTGAATTTGGCCACGCAAGACCGGAGGCACCGCGCCGCTCACGAAACCCTTCCGGATGCAAATTGGGTTGGCGGCGTGATCCCGGCAAAGCAAGTACCTGTTATCAGCGGGACGGATGTGAGCCGGATTTGACCCGGATGCGATCTGTAATTTTGAGCAAAGCCCGTCTTTGCCTGGGTCCTGACGAAATGGCATACAAAAATGATCCAGTTGCGGGACAGTTTGCTCACCGCATTGCGTGGGGCGAAATATCGCAGCGTGGATCGGGCACGAACCGATAAGGAGCCGTGGCGACATAGCCGCTTCATGGCGGCTCGCGGTTGCTCGGTCGGACGTCGACGCGAACGACAGCGCCTGGGCCGAGGTCGGCGTGCAAGTTTTGGCTACGCCGGATAATGGTGCCATGACGATGAGGGTGCGATATTCCCCGCCAGAGATAGCGTCGATGTTTCATGACGGGCGGCGGTTCCGAAGGGACCGGCGGGTGCAAACCCGGTTCGCCGATTTGTTACTGTTACGGAATAAATAAGCGGTGGTATAACGCGGCTGAGGCGACGGCGAAGACGCGGGTCGCGACGTCGTGGGCTCCGAAGCGTCGGAGGGCCGTCATTGCCACGGTGGCGATCAGCCGGTGTCTGGAGCATTGTCATGTCCCCCGATACCGGCGCGGCCGCTGCCGGGCTGTTGGGCTACGCCCCGTCCGGCCCCTGGTGCTAACCCCTCGCGGTCCCGGGGCCTGACCGGACCGGCGGCTTCGGCCGGCACAGTCTTATCGTTGATGATACGGCGCGAGCGATGCGTCCATCGACACCATCTCGGGGCCTGCACATCACTGCCTTGTCATCGAACCCCTTGTGAACGGTGCGGCTGGGGGCTAAGCCCTCGCCCTCCCGCCTGATCCCTCCTGATTTTCCACAAAGGTTCGCTGGATGTTCTCCCGGTTGCTCGGCTTCATGTCAGCCGACATGGCCATCGATCTCGGCACGGCCAACACGCTCGTCTACGTCAAGGGCCGTGGGATCGTCCTCGCGGAGCCGAGCGTGGTGGCCATCGCGGATGTTCGCGGCAAGAAGCAGGTCGTGGCGGTCGGCGAGGAGGCCAAGCAGATGCTGGGCCGGACGCCGGGCTATATTACCGCCAGCCGGCCGCTGCGTGACGGCGTGATCGCCGACTTCGAGGTGGCGGAGGAGATGATCAAGCATTTCATCCGCAAGGTGCACAATCGCCGTGGGTTCGCCTCACCGTTGATCATCATCTGCGTGCCGTCGGGGTCCACGGCCGTGGAGCGGCGGGCCATCCAGGAAAGTGCCGAAAGTGCCGGGGCGCGGCGGGTCCAGCTGATCGAGGAGCCGATGGCAGCGGCGATCGGGGCAGGCTTGCCGGTTACCGAGCCGTCCGGGTCTCTGGTGGTGGATATTGGCGGCGGTACGACCGAGGTCGCGGTGATCTCGTTGGGTGGTATCGTCTATTCCCGCAGCGTGCGGGTCGGCGGCGACAAGATGGATGAGGCGATCATCAGCTACATCCGCCGCAACCATAACCTGCTGATCGGGGAGTCCTCGGCGGAGCGGATCAAGATGGAGCTGGGTGCGGCGGCGGCTCCGGACGACGGGGATGAGGGACCATACCGGGAAGTGCGGGGGCGCGACCTGATGAACGGCGTGCCGCGGGAGGTGCTGGTGAGCCAGCGGCAGATCGCGGAGAGTTTGTCGGAGCCGGTTTCCGCGATCACCGAGGCGGTGAAGGTGGCGTTGGAGAACACGCCGCCGGAACTGGCGGCCGATATCGTGGATCGCGGCATCGTGCTGACCGGCGGCGGGGCGTTGCTGTATCGGCTGGATCAGGTGCTGCGGGATGCGACGGGTCTGGCGGTGGTGATTGCCGAGAACCCGCTGCAGTGTGTCGCTTTGGGCACAGGCCGGGCACTGGAAGAGAGAAAGCGTTTGAGCAACGTGCTGACAAGTATGTATTAACCGTTCTGTTGCCGCTGGCGGGCGCTCGGTTGGAAGCGCTGACCGGCCGCTTGGAATGAGCCAATGATCCGCCTATCGATCCAGGCCCGTCAGGCATTAGCCCGGATGACGCTGCCGGTGCTGATTCTGGCCTCGTTCGCGCTGATGCTGCTGGGCAAGGCGGATACGCTGCTGGCTGAACGGGCACGGGAGGCGTTCGCGGATGGGCTGGCGCCGATCTACCGGATGATGAGTGACCCGTTTGACCGGGTCCATGCCACGATCACCGAAATCGCCGACTTATGGACGATGCGTGAGGATAACGCGCGGCTGCGGGCGGAAAACGAGCAGTTGCGGCGGTGGCAGTCGATCGCGCTGGCGCTGGACGCGGAGAACCAGCGGTTGAAGGCGAGCCTGAAGTGGATCCCCGATCCGCAGGCGTCGTTCGTGACCGCTCGCGTCGTCGCCGATGCCGGCGGGCTGTATGCAAAGGCGGTGCTGTTGTCGATCGGGCCGAACCACAGCATCCGCAAGGGGGAGATCGCGCTGGATGAGCGCGGCCTGGTCGGCCGGGTCACCGAAGTTGGATCCCGCACCGCTCGGGTCCTGCTGATAACCGACCTCAACAGCCGCATTCCGGTGATCCTGGAGCAGTCGAGGGCGCACGCGATCCTGGTTGGGACCAACGGCAACCGGCCGCATTTGCTGTACCTGGCCTGAAGGGGTCCTGCCAAAGGAGGGCGAGCGGATCGTGACCAGCGCGGAGGCCAACGCGTTCCCGGCGAACCTGCCCGTGGGAACGGTGCACTATGCCGCCAATGGCGCGGCGGAGGTGGAGCCGGCCGCGCTGCTGCAGAAGCTGGAAGTGGTGCGGATCTTCGACTACGGCCTGAACGGGATCACTGCGCCGGAGCCTGATGAATCCAAGGTGGCGAAGGTGCCTGAGCCCGTGCGGCATATCACGCCGGCGACGCATTGATGGCACTCACAGACCGCCGCCCCGGGGTTCGGCCGCGTCAGACATTGGGACGGCGACTGGATATCATGGCGCGAACCAGCTTTCCCGCGTGTTCGACGATTCTGCTGATGCTGCTGATCGAGGCGCCTTTCGGCGTTCCCGGACAGCAGGCCTTTTTGCCGGCTGTTGCGATTTCCTGCGTGTGGTTCTGGTCGCTGGTACAGCCGCGTTGTCTGCCTCCGCCGGTCGTGTTCGTGATCGGTCTGATGATGGACCTTCAGGGATATCTGCCTGTGGGGGTTGGCGTGCTGACGCTGCTGAGTTGTCACGGCATCGCGGTGGCGGCGCGCCGGCGACTGGCTCAGCGCGGCTTTGCGGTCATCTGGCTTTGTTTCGCGCCGATTGCGATTGGTGCCGCGCTGTTGATGTGGCTGCTGGTGATGCTGCTGACTTTCACGCTACTCGCGCCCGATCCTGCGGTGTTCCAGGCGGTTTTAAGTATTGCGCTGTATCCGGCGCTGGCGGTTCCGCTGGGGGCGGCGCAGCGGTCGATCACCAACCTGGAGCGGGCATGATGGGGCGCCGCCGCTGTGCCGTTGTAGCAGGGGTTGCGGGGTCGTCGCATGGTCCGCTTGGTCTCGAGGTGAGCAATTCGTGGATGGCCGGCACAAGGCCGGCCATGACACAGGCGGCGGCGGCGTTGGGGTTGGCGGCGGCGCTGGGCGCGGCGGCGGCGCGGCGGTTGGCGGTGGTGTTGCGGGTGGCGGCGGCGCGGCGGTTGGCGGTTGTGCTGGGGGTGGTTACCGCGCGTGTCGTGGTCTCGGCACTGCTGCTGGCCATGGCGCAGCCAGCCGCCGGGACAGCGCCGGCGACCGACTTGGCAAGGTTATTCAGGATGGCGGCCTGCCGCCTCGCCGGGCCTGGGACCGCCTGATGAAGCGCGAGGTCCAGAGAACCGGGGTGTTTACGCGGCGGGCGCTGCTGCTGATGGGCGGGCAGGTTGCGGTCCTGGGGACGCTGGCGGCGCGGCTGTATCAGGTGCAGGTCGAGGAGGGGGCGAAGTACACCACCCTCGCCAACGAGAACATGGTCAGCGCACGGATGATCGCGCCGCCTCGGGGGCGTATCCTTGACCGGTTTGGCGTTGTCGTGGCGGGGGGCAGCACCAACTGGCGGGCGATCCTGATCGCCGAGCAAGCCAATAACGTGGCGGCGACGCTGGATGCGTTCTCCGCCATCCTGCCGCTCAGCGAGTACGAACGCTCGCGGATCGATCGGGAGCTGCACCGGCGCAGCAAGTACATCCCAGTGCTGATCCGCGAGTTCCTGACCTGGGAGGAGATGGCGAAGATCGAGGTCAACGCGCCGGACCTGCCGGGCATCGTCGTCGACTATGGCACCACGCGGGTCTACCCGTTTAGCGACAAGCTGGCCCATGTCGTTGGCTACGTCGCGCCGCCGAACGACCAGGATGTGGCCGACGACCCGCTGCTGGCGCTGCCTGGTCTGCGGATCGGCCGGGCGGGGATGGAGAAATATCACGACCTGGCACTGCGCGGACGAGCCGGCGCCGTGCAGCTTGAGGTGAATGCCGTCGGGCGGGTAATCCGCGAACTGGACCGCCAGGAGGGCGTGCAGGGCGAGGACGTCGGGCTCACGATCGACGTCGGGCTGCAGCAGGCGGTTCTGCGGGTGCTCGGCAACGAGAGCGCCAGCGCGGTGGTGATGGACTGCCGCAATGGCGAGGTGCTGGCGATGGGTACCAACCCCTCGTTCGATCCGATCCTGTTCAACTCCGGCGTGTCGCAGGCGCAGTGGCTGCAATGGACGAATGACCGGCGGACGCCGCTGATCAACAAGGCGACGTCCGGGCTTTATGCGCCTGGGTCGACGTTCAAGATGGCGGTGGCGCTGGCGGGGCTGGAGAGCAAGGCGATCACGCCGGGCGACCGGGTGGTGTGTTCGGGCTATCTGGACGTCGGGAATGCCCGGTTTCACTGCTGGCGCAAGGGCGGGCATGGTTCGCTGGACCTGCAGGGCGGGCTGAAAAACAGTTGCGACGTGTATTTCTACGAGGTTGCGCGGCGCACCGGGATCGACCGGATCGCCGCGATGGCCAACCGGCTGGGAATGGGGACGGAACTCGAGCTCGATCTGCCGGGCCAGCGGATCGGGCTGATCCCGACGCGGGAATGGCGGATCAGCCACGGGCACGCCTGGAATATCGGCGACACCATCGTCAGCGGCATCGGTCAGGGTTATATCCAGGTCACGCCGCTGCAACTGGCGACCTACGTCAGTCGCATCGCCAGTGGGCGGGAGGTGCAGCCGCATCTTACGCGGTCGCTGAACGCCATCATGCAGCCGGGCAGCGAGCCGGACGACTATGAGTTCATGGCGATCAGCGAGAAGCTGCTGCAGATGGTGCGACGGGGCATGTGGGCAGTAGTGAACGAGCCGGGTGGCACTGCGCCGCTCGCGCGGCTGCCGGACGGGCTGGGGCAACTGGCGGGGAAGACCGGGTCCGCGCAGGTTCGCCGGGTTTCCCGGGAACTGCGTGAGAGCGGACATTTCGACAGCGGAAAGCTGCCGTGGGAATATCGGCCGCATGCGCTGTTCGTGGCCTATGCGCCGTATGACGCGCCCCGGTACGCGCTGTCGGTGGTCGTCGAGCACGGCAATGCCGGCGCAGCGGCGGCCGCTCCGCTGGCCCGTGATATCATGGCGGAGACCTTGCGCCGCGATCCGGCGAACCGCACCGAACCTCCGCCCGCCCGTGTCGCCGAGGCGAAAGCGTGAGACGGTCGGCATGAGGAGGCCGGCATGATGGACCGGCGACTTTGGCGGGAGCCTTCGTTCGACCTGATGGGCAAGATCCTGCGGGTCAGTTGGTTGTATGTGCTGCTGCTGTGCGCTCTGGCAGGGGTCGGCTACGCCGCGCTTTACAGCGCTGCAGGCGGTTCGACGGAGCCTTATGCCACCCGGCACGCGCTGCGGTTCGCGTTTGGCCTTGTGCTGATGCTGGGGATCGGGCTGACGGACATCCGGTTCCTCGCGCGGCTGGCCTGGCCGGCCTATATCGGCTGTGTCGGGCTGCTGGTGATGGTGCTGCGGATGGGGCATGTCGGCAAAGGCGCGCAGCGCTGGCTGGACGTGGGCGGATTGCAACTCCAGCCATCCGAGATGATGAAACTGGCGCTGATTTTGGCGCTGGCGTCCTGGTTCCACCGAGCGTCGTGGGAGCGGATCGGCAACCCGCTGTTTCTGATCCCGCCGCTGGTCGCGATTGCCATTCCTGTCGGGCTTATCCTGAAGGAGCCTAACCTGGGCACCGCGGCGATCACCGCCATGGTGGGCGGGGCAATCTTTTTCGCCGCCGGCGTGCGCTGGTGGAAGTTCTTGCTGGTTCTGTTGCCGTTGCCGCTATTGGCCAGGGCGGCCTACGAGCATCTGCACGATTACCAGAAGGCCCGGATCGACACGTTCCTGCACCCGGAAAGCGACCCGCTCGGGGCCGGTTACAACATTATCCAGTCCAAAATCGCCCTCGGATCAGGCGGCATGTGGGGTAAGGGCTTCCTGCAGGGGACACAGGGCCATCTGGACTTCCTGCCGGAGAAGCAGACCGACTTCATCTTCACGATGATTGGCGAGGAATTCGGCCTCGTTGGCGGGCTGGCCGTGATGGGACTGCTCGCCCTGATCATCCTGGGCGGCATGCTGATCGCACTACGGTGCCGCAACCAGTTTGGCCGGTTGGTGGCACTCGGCATCTCCTGCAATTTCTCCTTATATGTCTTCGTCAATATCGCCATGGTGATGGGAGTCATCCCGGTCGGCGGTGTGCCACTGCCGCTGGTGTCGCACGGTGGATCGGCCATGCTCACCGTCATGGTGGGCATGGGGGTGCTGATGTCCGTCCATGTGCATCGAGACGTGGAATTCGCTGCTCGCAATCCAACTTGATGCAGAGGCTCTATGTGCCGCGCTGAGGTCAGCGGGCCGTGATTGCCGCTACGCGACGGGCTTATCGCCAGAGCAGCTACGACGTTCCGGGCGCGTCCGTGCGGATTGGACGACGGTCCGCGGACCTCGATCGGCTGCTGCAGGCTCATCGTAGCCGAACAGCGACATTTGTCAGCGCGTTCAACCCATTTTCTCGCCGCATGCCCGCCGGCTGGAACCAGCGGATGCACATGCGTCTGTGCGAGGCGGTTCGGCGGTCGCAGTTTTTGCAGGGCGAGGGGCACTTGCGCCGATGGCGGGAGGCGCATTTACTCGTATTCGGTGATTCGCGCCCTGTGCTCCACTTGGCAAGGAGATTTCGCCAAAACGCGGTTGTGATCAGTCGGATAGGGCAACCGGCTAGGATAATACCCACTTCCTGAGCAGCCTCAGGTTACCAGCGAGCACCACGAATTACAGTGGATTTCAATGCCGTTGCGGATCCGGCTACGTCCATGAGCATGTATCATTAACCAGCGCGTCATCAGCGCGCGTTATTTCAGTGGAGTTATTGTGCCGGTCTCTTCTCTGCATGCTCCGGTCCAGGAAAGGATCTCCGTCACAGCCGCCGACCCGGTTGCGCCTCCGCGTCAGCGACGGCTGTCGGTGGCGATTTACATTCATGATTTGTCACCCGGCGGGGTCGAGCGTCAAAGCCTGGCGCTTGCACAGGCGTTGCGGGCGCGGGACGTCGACGTGGCGCTGGTGCTGCATCAGGTGCAGGGTGAACTGAAGCCAATGTTGCCTGCCGGCGTCCCGGTCTTCGATCTGAACAGCGCGCGCACGCTGCAGGACGTCGTCCGGCTGCGGCGGTACCTGCTGGACGAGGGGCCGCAGGTGTTCATGGCGAATGTGGATCACAACAATATCGCGGCCTCTCTGGCCAAGGCGCTCACCGGGTCCTCGACGAAGCTGGTGATCTGCCAGCACAACCCGCTGAGCGCGGGCTTCCACGCGACGGTAAACTGGAAGCACCGTGTGGTTCCGTTTTGCTATCGGCTGCTTTCCTCGCGGATCGATCACGCGGTAGCGGTTTCCGACGGGATCGCGCAGGAACTGGTTCAGTACGGCGGATTGCCGGCACGCAAGGTGACGACGATCAGCAACGCGGTCATCGGAGAGGATTTCCGGTCCCGGTCCGAGGCGACGGTGGAGCATCCCTGGCTGGATGATCGCGATCGCCCGGTGTTCGTCACAGCCGGGCGGCTGGTCGAAATGAAGGACCACCGTAACCTGCTGCACGCTATGTCCTTGTATTTGCGCAGGCGGGATGGACGGCTGCTGATCCTGGGTATCGGCCCGATGCGGGCGGAACTGGAGAGGCTGGCGATCTCACTGGGCGTCATGGAGCATGTCGGATTCCTGGGATTCGTGCAGAATCCGCTGCCATATATGCGGCGCGCCGATGCGTTCGTGTTGTCCTCCCGCTCGGAGGGATTCGGCAACGTGCTCGTGGAGGCGATGGGGTGCGGCACGCCGGTTCTGGCGACGGACTGCCCGCATGGGCCGGCGGATATCCTGTCCGGCGGCACGTATGGTGTTCTGGTGCCGAAACAGGATCCAGCTGCCCTGGCCGCGGGCATGGCGACGGTTCTGGACGACCGGGAGCGCTGGCCGTCGTCGCTGCTGCGGGCTCGGGCAGCCGAGTTCACCTACGAGGCTTGCGCAGAGAACTACTTGCGGTTGTTTCGCAGCCTCGTGTGACGCCAAACCCGTCCGGCAGATGAGCGGCGAGAGTGCGTTACAGAGCCGGCACCCTGACCGCTGCCAGCGCCGCGGACAGTTCAGCAAGATTGTATGGCTTGCGAAGCCGGGGCCAGGCCGTGCCGATGGGTTTGTCCAGTTCCGCATAGCCGCTGGAAATCAAAATCGGCACCCCCGGATACATCGCGCGCGCCTGCGCGGCCAGTTGCGTGCCGGACATGCCGGGCATCATGTAGTCGGTCATGATTATGTCGAAGTTGCCGTCCTGACGCAGAATTGACAGGGCCTCCGCGCCTGACGCGGCGGCGCCGAAGGTGTATCCAAGCTCCTCCAGCATAGCGCCGGCGCCCGCCAGGACGAGGGGGTCATCGTCAACCAGGAGGATCCGAAGACCTGTTGCGGCAGGCGCGGCTTTTGCCTGATCGGCGCCCTCGCAGCCCCGCGGTGCGGGGGAGGCTTCAGTGGTCCGCGGCAGCCAGAGTTCCACGGTCGTGCCTGCGCCGGGTTTGCTGGACAGCTTGAGCGTGCCGCCGGACTGCACCGCGAAGCCATGCACCATCGACAGCCCCAGACCGGTCCCCTTGCCGGTACCCTTGGTGGTGAAGAACGGATCAGCAGCGCGCGCGAGTTCTGCCTCGTGCATGCCGATGCCGGTGTCACTCATGGCGATGACGACGTAATCGCCAGCCGCCGCGACGGCGCGGCGCTCGATAAAGCTGGTATCGATCGCGGGATCGACCGTCTGATTGCGGGCTGATAGCCGTACGTGACCTCCGTTCGGCATGGCGTCGCGCGCATTTGCGGCGAGGTTCATCAACGCCAGCTCCAGCTGGTTCGGGTCCGCCAGGACGTTCCAGATCCCCGGCGGCAGTTCGTCCTCGATAACGACGCTGGGTCCAAGCACCTGGGCAATCAGTGGCCGCACCATTCCCACGAAGGCAAGTGGCGCGAGAGGCACGGGAGATAGCTCCTGCTGACGGCCGAATGCCAGCAGCCGGGCGGTGAGCGCGGCGCCGCGCCGGGCACCGCGCATGGCTGACTCGATGAGGCGGGCGGAGCGGGCATCGTCAGCCGGGAGCCGATACGACAGCAGCTCCAGGCTGCCGATGATGACCGAGAGCAGGTTGTTGAAGTCGTGCGCGACGCCGCCCGTCAGGCTGCCGAGCGCTTCGAGCCGTTGGGTCTGCCGTGTGGCGAACTCGGCCCGGTTGCGGGCGGAGACGTCGTTGATCACGGCTAGGCTGTGGCGGAAGCGTCCTGTAAGCGGGTCGCGCTGAGGACGCGAGGTCAGGATGATGTCTGCAACCTCGCCGGACGCTTTGATCAACCGGTACTCGACGGAGCGGCTTTCGCCGGCCGGCACAGTGTTGATCAGTTCGGGCACTGCCTTGTCCCGATAGATCGCCGAGGACGACGCGTCGAGAAAATCGGCGAAGGAGCGGCCCACGGCGTCTGACCTGGCAAAGCCGGTGTAGGTTTGCCATTCGTGATTCACGTCCCGGAGCATACCGTCGGGACCCATGGAATGAACTGGAATTGGCAGGTTGACGAACGGCGCGAAGTCGTCTGGGGACGGCTTTTCCACGATCGACCAATCTTGTGATGGCGTTTCAGGCTCTGACACGGCCTTAAATCCTCGCCTGTAGTCAGCCGGAACGCGAGGCATGGCCGGATCCCATTCGTCGTCTATTCTGCGCTGTATGCCATCGTGCGTGACAATCTTGTTTCAATCTTCCGTTAGGTCCCTGGATTACTATGCATTTCCGGGCGTCGGGCCGCTGTTGCAGCGATCCATCAGTCCAGGGTAGCCCTTCGCGGATCAAGGTATCGTTTTGTGTCGGACGAGATATAGTGTCGTAATGAGTAGTTAATCCGGGCGTTGCAGGTAGCGACATTCACTTTTCCGTGATGTCGGGACTTCGCCCTGCGGGGCTCCGACTCTGCAAGGCTCCGCATTGGTATTGCCGCCGTGGTTCGGCCAGTGCAGTTTTACAACGTCCGACCGTTGGGGATTTTCATGGTCAGCCTGATTGCCCGCCTGCTGCTGGTTGGCGCCGCGGCCATTGCCGAGTGGTTCGTGTCGTCCGGCGCCGCTCGGTTTGGGGTGATCCAAGGGATGGTCGGTGTGCTGCTGTTGGCGTTCGCGGTGGCGGTCGTGGCGCTTTGGCCGAAGCGGGCGAAGTGATTCAGCCCCAGCGCGCAAGCTCCACCGATCGGGCGCGATGCGTGACATAGCCAAGCCAGACGGCTTGCGGGAGCAGCGTGAGGAACGGCACGAACGGCTTGGCGGGCGATGGAGCGGCGATGAAGATCAGGCAGCAGATGCCACCGAACACCGCAAAGGCCCAATGCACGAGGGTGACAGCCTCGGCCGGGACGCCGGAGCGATGCGCCACCTGATACAGATGGCCGCGATGCGGTTGGGTCAGCCGTTCGCCCGCGAGCGCGCGGCGCGCCAGCGTGAATGCGACGTCGAACAGGACGCCTGACAGCAGCATCGGCATCAGCAGGAACGACAATTCCACACCGTCGAAGCGGCTGGCGACGACGGCGAGGATGGCCAGTATGAAGCCGCAGAACTGGCTGCCGACGTCGCCCATGAAGACGCTCGCCTTAGGGAAGTTGAACGGCAGGAAACCCAGCAGTCCGGCTGCGAGGAGGCCGCACGCGGCGTAGGCAAACCAGCCGCCATATTGTTCGGCGATGAAAGCCAGGAACAGGCAGGCAATCATCGACACGCCGCTGGCCAGTCCGTTCAGCCCGTCGATGAAGTTCATTGCGTTGGTGGTAAACAGCAGCCAAACCAATGTCGAAACGATACCGAACCAGGCGGGCGTGAGTCCTGCCATGCCAGGAAGATGGAAGTTCAATACGTAGAGTCCGCTGCCGACCGCAACCAGTGCGGCAAGGAATTGTGCGCCGAGCTTGATGAGGAACGGCCAATCGAAGATGTCGTCGAGGAAGGAAACGATGGCGATCGCGAGAGAGGCCCAGATCACCCCGAGGAAATAGGGGTTCGCGAGGCGGGCGAACTCGGCATAGCGATACAGGATGGCGATGCCGACCAGGAAGGAAAGCACGATTCCGACGCCACCGCCTTTCGGGGTCGGGCGGTCGTGCGCGCGACGCGCCTCGGGCGTGTCCATCAGGCGGGCGGCGATCATCGCGCGCACGATGACGGCGGAAAATATCGCCAGCGCGAGGGCAAGTTCGAGGTGGCGAAGGAAGGCAGTGAGCGTCATGCGGCGGTTTGGGCGTCGCAGCCCTAGAAGTGGATCGCCCGCTTGTAGGCGTCGAGGACCGATTCGTGCATCGCCTCGCTGATCGTGGGGTGTGGGAAGATCGTGTGGATCAGTTCCGCCTCGGTGGCTTCCAGGGTGCGGGCGATGGTGTATCCCTGGATCATTTCGGTGACTTCGGCGCCGATCATGTGGGCGCCGAGGAGTTCACCGGTCTTGGCGTCGAACACGGTCTTGATCATGCCCTCCGGCTCGCCCATGGCGATGGCCTTGCCGTTGCCGATGAACGGGAAGCGGCCGACCTTGACGTCGTGGCCGTCGGCCTTGGCCTTGGCTTCGGTCAGGCCGACGCTGGCGACCTGCGGGCGGCAATAGGTGCAGCCGGGGATGTTGGTCACCGACATCGGGTGGACGTCGTTCAGGCCGGCGATTTTCTCGACGCAGATGACGCCCTCGTGGCTGGCCTTGTGGGCGAGCCACGGCGGGCCGGTCAGGTCGCCGATCGCGTAGACGCCGGGTTCGCCGGTGCGGCAGTATTCGTCGATCAGGACGTGGGTGCGGTCGACTTTGACGCCGGTGCCTTCGATGCCGATGTTCTCGACGTTGCCGACGATGCCGACGGCGGAGATGACGCGGTCGACCGTGATGTCCTGGGACTTGCCGCCTGCCTCCACCGTGACCGTAACGGTGTCGGCGCCTTTCTTCACGCCTTTTACCGTGGCGTTGGTCAGGATTTTCATGCCCTGCTTTTCGAAGGCCTTTTGCGCGAAGGCGGAGATTTCCTCATCTTCGACCGGCAGGACGCGGGGGAGGACTTCGACGACCGTTACTTGCGCGCCCATATTGAGGTAGAAGCTGGCGAATTCGATACCGATGGCGCCGGAGCCGATCACCAGCAGCGATTTCGGGAACATGGTCGGCACCATGGCTTCCTTGTAGCTCCAGATCAGTTTGCCGTCGGCTTCCATCCCGGGCAGTTGGCGCGCGCGCGCGCCTGTCGCGAGGATGATGTGGGGGGACTTCAGGGTGGCGACATCGTTGCCGTCCTTGGTGACGCTGAGCGTGTTCTTGCCGGCGAGCTTTCCTTCGCCGTCGAAGACTGTGACCTTATTCTTGCGCAGCAGATGGGCGACGCCGGAGGAGAGCTGCTTGGCGACGCCGCGGGAGCGTTTCACGACCTTGTCGATGTCGAAATGGGATTCCACGGCGGCGAAGCCGAAATCCGGCAAATGGTGGAGCAGGTGGTTGATCTCGCTGGTGCGCAGCAGCGCCTTGGTGGGGATGCAGCCCCAGTTCAGGCAGATGCCGCCTAGATGCTCGCGCTCGACGACGGCGGCTTTCATGCCGAGTTGCGCGGCGCGGATGGCGGCGACGTAGCCGCCGGGTCCGCCGCCCAGGACGATCAGGTCGAAGGATTGCTCAGCCATGGGAGGTTCCTTTTGCGAGCGCGACGAGAGCCTCGCCGCCGATTTGCCGTGTGTGCCAGTCCTGGACGGGTTTGGCGCCGAGGCGTTCGTAGAAGTCGATGGAGGGCTGATTCCAGTCGAGGACGCGCCATTCGATACGCGGGCAGTTTTCGGCGACGGCGCGCTGCGCGAGGGCGCGGATCAGCGCGAGGCCGATGCCGGCGCCGCGGTGTTCCGGTTCAACGAAGAGATCTTCGAGGAAAATGTTGGTCCCGGCCTTGAAGGTGCTGAATGTGTAATAGAACAGGGCGAGACCGATGGATTGGCCGGCGACGTCAGCGAGGATCGCGTGGGCGCGGGGGGTGGGGCCGAACAGGGCGTGGTGGATGTCCGTTTCGGTTGCGGTGCATTCGTGGGACAGGCGTTCATAGGCAGCGAGACCGCGGATGAGGCGCAGGATGGCGGGAGTGTCCGCCGGGGTTGCCGGGCGGAGGGTGAAAGGGGGGGCAGTCATGGGGCTGATGGGCATGGGTTGGCGTTACGGGCGTGTTTGGCGGGACTGGTCGTTGTTTCGTGCTCGCTGATGTGACCAGGAATTTTGTCATGGCCGGCCTTGTGCCGGCCATCCACGACTTGCCGGTATCCCGATGAACCGTTCTTTAACTTTGGTTGTTGAAGATTCGTAGCATGAAAACCGCCTGGATCTACATCATGAGCAACCGGCCCAACGGCACGCTGTACGTCGGGGTCACGACCGACCTCGGGCGCCGGATGCACGAACACTGTAATGGCGTGGGGTCGAGCTTTACTCGCAAATACGGGCTGAACCGTTTGGTTTACAGCGAACAGCATGGCGACGTACTGACGGCGATCCAGCGGGAAACCAGTATCAAGCGATGGCCACGGGCCTGGAAGGTGCGGTTGATTGTCGCGGGTAATCCGGATTGGGACGATCTTTCTGGGTGGCTGTAGGGAAGTCGTGGATGGCCGGCACAAGGCCGGCCATGACGCGGGGACAATGGCCGCGTTCCCGGGTCTGACGTTGGGGGGTGATGCGGCGTGCCCGGGCCTGACAGTGGGGGGCGGGTTAGCGTGCCCGGGTCCACTGACACGGGGGACAGTGGCCGCGTGCCCGGCAAGGACGGTGGGGGGTTGGGTGGCCCGCCCGGGTCCACTGACACGGGCGACAGTGGCCGCGCGCCCGGGCCTGACGGTGGGGGGCGGCCGCCCGCCCGGGTCTACTGACAGGGGGGACTGTGGCCGCGCGCCCGGCAAGGACGGTGGGGGTTTGGGTGGCGCGCCCGGGTCCGCGGACACGGAGGACATTGGCCGCGCGCCCGCCAAGGACGTTGCGGGGTGGGGCGGCGTGCCCGGGTCCACTGACACGGCCGTGTTCCAATGCCGGTGCATCCGACCGGTCTTTCGCTTTATAACAGCAGGCTCAGCGGGTCCTCGACCACGCGCTTGAAGGCGCGCAGCCACTGGGCGCCCAGGGCACCGTCGACCACACGGTGATCGACCGATAATGTGCAGGTCATGACCGTTGCGATGGCGAGAGCGTCGTTCTTCACCACCGGTCGTTTCTGTCCCGCCGCGACGGCGAGGATCGCACTTTGCGGCGGGTTGATGATGGCGGAGAACTCGGACACGCCGAACATTCCCATGTTGGAGATCGAGAAGCCGCCGCCCTGGAATTCCTCCGGCTTCAGTTTCCCCGCCCGGGCCCGTCCGGCGAGATCTTTCATTTCGCGGCTGATCGTTGAAAGCCCCTTCTGGTCGGCCTTGCGGATGATCGGGGTGATCAGTCCGTCCGGGATGGCAACGGCGACGCTGATGTCGACGTCGTCGTAGAAGACCATTCCGTCGTCGGTCCAACTGGCGTTGACCGTCGGCACCTGGCGCAATGTCGCGGCGGTGGCTTTGATGACCAGGTCGTTGATGGTGATCAGGTAAGCGCCCGGCCCCTCTTTCGGCGACTTGGCGTTCAGTTGGTTCATCAAGCCGATCAGCGCGTCGATCTCGACGTCCATCGAGACGTAGAAGTGCGGGATGGTCGATTTCGCCTCGGTCAGCCGCCGAGCGATGACCTTCCGAATGGAACTGTGGGGGACGAGCGTGTGGGGGGCGGTGATGACGGGCGCGGCCGCCTTGGCGATGGGCGCGGCCGGGGCCGGGGCCACGGCGGGCGCCGGAGCGGAAACCGCAGCCGACGGGGCAGGGGCCGCGGTGCCGCCTTTCTGCGCGGCCTCGATATCCGCGCGGACGATGCGGCCGTTTGGGCCGCTGCCCTTCAGGGCGTTCAGGTCGATCCCGGCCTGCTTTGCCATCCGCCGCGCCAGAGGGGAGGCGAATATCCGTCCGCCGGCCGCATCGTGCCCGTTGCTGGTTGGCGCGGCGGCAGAAGAAGCCTGGGCCGGCGCAGGCACCTGCGCGGGGGCCGGCGCAGGTGCCTGCGCGGGGGCAGGGGCGGCGGCCGGCGGTGGCGCGGCGGCGGCCGGGGCCGGCGCGGCGGCGGGCACTGCCTCGCCATCCTCGACCAGGACCGCGATGGGTGCGTTCACCGCGACGTTCGCAGTGCCGTCGGCGACCAGGATCTTGCCGAGCACGCCTTCGTCGACGGCCTCGACCTCCATCGTCGCCTTGTCGGTCTCGATCTCGGCGATGACGTCACCGGCCTTGATGGTGTCGCCTTCTTTCTTCAGCCATTTGGCCAGCGTGCCCTCGGTCATCGTGGGGCTCAGCGCCGGCATCAGGATATTCGTTGCCATGTTAAACCCCCCGCTCAGACGATCTTCTTGACGGCGTTGATCACCCAGTCGGGCTGCGGCAGCGCCAGTTTTTCCAGATTGGCGGCATAGGGCAGCGGCACGTCGACGCCGTGGACCCGCACCGGCGGCGCATCAAGGTAGTCGAACGCGTGCTCGATCACCTGCATCGTCACCTCGGCGCCGATGCCGGCGAATGGCCAGCCTTCTTCCACCGTCACCAGGCGGTTGGTCTTTTTCACGCTCTCGACGATCGTTGCCGTGTCGAGCGGACGCAGCGAGCGCAGATTGATCACCTCCGCCTCGATCCCTTGTTCCGCCAGCGCATCGGCCGCCTTCATCGCCACGCCGACCATGATGCTGAAGGCGACCAGCGTGACGTGCCTGCCGCTCCGTTCCACCTTCGCCTTGCCGATCGGAACAATGAAATCTTCGTCGACCGGACATTCGAAGGTCTGGCCGTAGAGGATTTCGTTCTCCAGCATGATCACCGGGTTGGGATCGCGGATGGCCGCCCGCAGCAGGCCCTTGGCGTCGGCGGAAGACCAGGGCGAAACGACCTTCAGGGCAGGCACATGCGCGTACCAGCTTGCGTAGCACTGGGAATGCTGCGCGCCGACACGGGACGCAGCACCGTTGGGGCCGCGGAACACGATCGGGCACCCCATCTGGCCGCCCGACATGTACAACGTCTTGGCGGCGGAATTGATGATCTGGTCCATCGCCTGCATGGCGAAGTTGAAGGTCATGAACTCGACGATCGGGCGCAGGCCGTTCAGCGCCGCGCCGACGGCCATGCCGGTGAAGCCGTGTTCGGTGATCGGGGTGTCGATGACGCGCCTGGGGCCGAATTCTTCCAGCAGGCCCTGGCTGATCTTGTAGGCGCCCTGGTACTGCGCGACTTCCTCGCCGAGAAGGAACACGTCGCCGTCGCGGCGCATTTCCAGTGCCATGGCGTCGCGCAGAGCCTCGCGCACGGTGGTTGGCTTGGTCGGGCCCCAGTCCTTTTCCGGCGCGGGGGCGGCTGCCAGAGCTTCGTGGCGCAGGCCCTGCGCGCCCTGTTCGGCGATGGCGGCGGGATCGGCGCCCTGGGAAGCGACTTTCGGCAGGGCGGGGGCTTCGGCCTTTGGCGCCGGCGCGGCGGAGACGTCCTCGCCGTTCACGCTGAGCACCGCGATCGGCGTGTTGACGGCCACGCCCTCGGTGCCTTCGTCGACCAGGATGCGGGCCAGCTTGCCCTCATCCACCGCTTCGACCTCCATGGTGGCCTTGTCGGTCTCGATTTCGGCGATCACGTCGCCGGCGTGGACATCATCGCCGACGTTTTTCAGCCATTTCGCCAGCTTGCCCTCGGTCATGGTGGGCGACAAAGCGGGCATCAGAATCTGCGTTGCCATGGCTCAGCCCTCCAGCAGCACGTTGGTGTAAAGCTCGTGCTCGTCCGGTTCCGGGCTGCTCTGCGCGAAGTCGGCCGCGTCCTGGATGACGGCCTTCACCTCGTCGTCGACCGCCTTGAAGGTTTTTTCCTCGGTGCCGAGTTCCTCCAGCTTGTGCCGAGCGCTTTCGATGCAGTCGTGCTGGGTGCGCATCGCCTGCACCTCCTCCCGCGTCCGGTATTTCGCGGGATCGGACATCGAGTGGCCGCGGTAGCGGTAGGTTTTCACCTCCAGCAGATACGGGCCGTTGCCCGAACGGCAAGCGGCGACCGCTTGTTCCGCGGCGGCTTTCACGGCCAGCACATCCATGCCGTCGACCTGCATGCCTGGAATGCCCCAGGGCGCGCCGTTCTTTGACAGGTCGTGGCTGGCCGAGGCGCGCTCCACCGAGGTGCCCATGCCGTATTTGTTGTTCTCGATGATGTAGACGACCGGCAGTTTCATCAGGGCGGCGAGGTTTAAGCTCTCGAACACCTGACCCTGGTTGGAGGCGCCTTCGCCGAAATAGGTAAGGCTGACCCGGTCGTTGCCGCGGTACATGTTGCTGAAGGCAAGGCCGGTGCCGAGGCTGACCTGCGCGCCGACGATGCCGTGCCCGCCGAAGAAGTTCTTCTCCTTGCTGAACATGTGCATCGAGCCGCCTTTACCGCGCGAATAGCCGCCGGACCGGCCGGTCAGTTCGGCCATCACGCCGCGGGCTTCCATGCCGCAGGCGAGCATGTGGCCGTGGTCGCGGTAGGAGGTGATGACCTGGTCGCCCTCGCCGATGGCCATCTGCATGCCGACGACGACAGCTTCCTGGCCGATATACAGGTGGCAGAAGCCGCCGATCAGGCCCATGCCGTAAAGCTGGCCGGCCTTTTCCTCGAACCGGCGGATCAGCAGCATGGTGCGGTAGGCCTTGAACAGGGCGTCGCGATCGATCGCCGGATCCTTGGCCTTGCCTCGCTTTCTTGTGTCGGCCGCTAGTGCCATGGCGACAACCTCCCGTTTGTTTCCTGGTCCGTAGCCCATTTCCCGCCGCCTGGAAACGCGTCGGGTCTGACGGCTGGCCCTTAACGAAAGGCTAACCGCTGGTTGCGTTGGTGTCAGCGGCGGAGCCAGGCGGCCGAACCGGCGGCCTGGCCCACGCATGGCGCCAAACAATGCCGCTGTAGCGTGGCATGGCCCGTCGCGGCAAGCACTGGCCAGAGAAAACCGTTCTTCAGCAAGGTGATAGGGCGATTAACCGGAATGTAGTTAACTGCTTGGCCGCGCGATCACCTGGCATTTTAGTCAGCATTGTGCGTTTCATCCACCGGCGCCGACGCGACAGAAAATTTCACGTGCAGCGTCTTATTCGCAGTGACGTTTCCGAACCTGCCTACGGCGTCTGCAACCTTGCGGCCGGCCCAGCGTTGCGGCTGTTGCGTTTGGAGAACCGGCCCATGGCAGCAGACACCCAAAAGAACGAAGGCGAAGGCAACCGCTCGGCAGCGCGGGAATACAACAAGACACAGCAGGACTTCGCCAGTAGCGGCAAGGTCGGGCCGGCGGCGGCGGATGCGGCACGCGCGGTTGACGGTCCCGAAGGGGCTGATCTGCGGAAGGCTGTGGAGCTTGGCAAGCGTCATTCGCGTGGCGAGGACCCAGCCCTGAAGAAGTGACGGCCTCTGCCTAATCGGCTTGCCTTGGCACAGGGGATCGGGTGACTCTGATTATGTGGTTTGGTCGAGTTCGGCTGGACCACACACGCCGGATCACCCAGCCGAGAGTTGCCTGCCACATGTACGCCGACCCCTCGCTGAGCGATCCCGCGGATGTGCTGCGCCGGGTTTTCGGTTTTCCCGGCTTTCGCGGGCAGCAGGAAGCGGCGGTCAACCACGTGGTCCACGGCGGCGATGCGCTGGTGCTGATGCCGACCGGTGGCGGCAAGAGCATCTGTTATCAGGTGCCGGCGCTGGTGCGGCCTGGGACGGCCGTCATTGTGTCGCCGCTGATCGCGTTGATGGATGATCAGGTGGCAGCACTTCGTCAGGTTGGGGTGAACGCCGGCGCGTTGCACTCGGAACTTGATCCGGCGGAGGCGCGGTCGGTCACGCGAGACCTGATCGAGGAACGGCTGGACCTGCTGTATGTCTCGCCGGAGCGGCTGCTGGGGAATGGCACAGCCGATCGGCTGTCGCGGTTGCGCGTGGCGCTTGTGGCGATCGACGAAGCCCACTGTGTGTCACAGTGGGGGCATGAGTTCCGGCCGGAGTTTCGCGCGCTGACGCGGTTGCCGGATATGTTTCCCGGGGTGCCGCGGATTGCGCTGACGGCGACGGCGGACCCCAGGACGCGCACGGACATTCTCGCGGCGTTGCGGATGCCGGATGCGGCGGTGTTCGTGTCCAGCTTTCACCGGTCGAATTTGCGGTTGTCGGCTGAACCCAAGGTCGGGGAGACGGCGCAGCTTCTGGATTTCCTGAAGTCGCACAAAGGCGAATGCGGCATCGTTTATTGCGGAAGCCGAGCGAAGACGGAGCGGGTGGCGGCGAAGTTGAGCGAGAAGGGGTATCCGGCGCTGGCGTTTCATGCGGGGCTCGATCCGGAGCACAAGCGGGACTCGCTGATGCGGTTCCGGTCCGGTGAGCCGTTGGTGGTGGTGGCGACGATCGCCTTCGGGATGGGGATCGACCGGCCGGATGTGCGGTTCGTCGTGCATCTGGATATGCCCGACAGTCCGGAGGCGTACTACCAGCAGATCGGTCGCGCCGGGCGGGACGGCGATCCCTCCGACACGCTGCTGCTCTTTGGTGGCCAGGATGTCGCCCAGGCTCGGCACTGGCTGGCGCAGTCGGCCGCGCCGGACGAGCGCAAGCGGGTGATGCGGACCAAGCTGGAGGAAATGATCGCGCTGACCGAGGCGGTGACATGCCGCACCCGGTCGTTGCTGGGTTGTTTCGGTGAAGGACTGGAGGAGCCTTGCGGGCACTGCGATAACTGTGAGGCGCCGCCGGTCACGATGGACGCGACGACCGAGGCGCAGATGGTGCTGTCGGCGGTATACCGGACCGATCAGATTTTCGGCGCGATCCATATCGTTTCGGTGTTGCGTGGGGAGCGGGCCGAGACGGTGCTGCGGCATAACCACGACAAGCTGAGGACATTCGGCATTGGGTCGGCACATGGGCCGGCATACTGGCGCGGCCTGATCCGGCAACTGATCGCGATGCGCGCGCTGGATGTCGATACCGAGGGGCATGGCGGCCTGTTCCTGGTCGAGGAAGAGGCTCGGCCAATCCTGCGAGGTGAGAAGCGGGTGATTTTGCGCCAGGATGGGCCTCGGGCGGCGCGGGCGGTGCGGCCCGCGCGGGGGTCATCCGCTGTTGCGGGAAAGGGTCCGGCGGCGCCGTCGGGCGGGCCGTCGGCCGATGCGGTCTACGAATCATTGCGGCTGTGGCGGCTGGCGGAGGCGAAAGGGCAGTCGATCCCGCCCTATGTGATTTTCCACGATTCGGTGCTGCGTGACATCGCGGCGGTGCGGCCGGCGACGCTGGACGAACTGGCGCGGATCAAGGGCGTGGGGGCGTCGAAGCTGGATCGCTATGGCAGCCGGGTCCTGGGGGTGCTGAGCGCGCAGGTGCCGGGGGATATCCGGCGGGGGTGATGCGGGGTTGGGGGCCGTCGTGGGCTTTACCGTGGGTGTCGGCTATCCGAGACTTTGCGTTGTTCTCGCATTGTAAGTCGTTGATGGCCGGGACGAGCCCGGCCATGACACGATGGTAACGAGACTGGCTTTGCGATGAGGCAAGCGCGTCTCTGATTGTTACTCTGCCGCGATCTTTCCGACGTCGATGTCCGTGGAATACTTCAGATGCACGGGGGCGTTGGCTTCCCATGGGTCCTTCAGCCCCAGGCTGGCGCCGTATTCCTTGATCGCGGGCATCACCTCGCCGCACAGCAGCTGGATGCAGCGGCGGCGGTCTTCCTTGCTGACGGTGCCGTCGTTGGCCCAGATGCCCATGATGCCCGGACGGGTCTCGCGCACCAGGTATTTCAGCCGCTCGATCACCTGATCCGGCGTGCCGGCGATGATCATCGTGTCGGCGACCTGCTGCTCGAACGTCGGGTTGCCGCGTGGGTTTTTCGCGCGGCCGGTGGAGAACTCGACGAACGCGCGGCGGCCGGACGGGGAGAAGTAGCCCGCCGGGTTCGCCCAGACGGGATTCGCGAGGCCGGTGAACTCACCTTGCATCCACATGAACTGACGGGCGTTCTCCATCGCCTTTTCTTCGGTGTCCTGGACGTGCACGCGGATCAGGTAACCGAAGTTCTCCGGGCCGGCGGTGTAGCCGACGTCGGCGGCCGCTTTGTCATAGGTCTCGTGGATCTGTTTCGTTGCCTCGATGGACGTGTTCAGCGCGATGTACGGGTAGCGCTGCTGCGCGGTCCAGATGACCGTTTCCTTCGACAGCACGCCGGGGATCCAGACGCGCGGATAAGGCTTCTGCATCGGAAGCGCCCACGGGTTTACGACGCGCTGCTGGTAATGCGTGCCTTCCCAGCGGAACGGTCCCGGCTGGGTCCAAGTCTTCTGGATCAGGTCGTGCGCTTCGATGAAGCGCTCACGGTTGAACGCCGGGTTCACGCCGTTGGCCAGTTGCTCCTGCCCGCCGCCACGCACGAAGCCCGACACCACCCGGCCCTTCGAGACCATGTCGATCATCGCCAGTTCTTCGGCCAACTGCACCGGGTTCTCCGTCAGCGGCAGCGGATTGCCCAGGAACACGATCTTCACGCGCTTGGTCACCGCCGCCAGGATCGCGCCGAACATGTTGGTGCGGGCCTGCATGCAAAACGGCGCGTTGTGGTGCTCGTTCAGCATGATGCCATCGGCACCGTACTCTTCAGCCAGGACGTATTCTTCGAGGTATTCGTTATACAGCCGGCTGCCTTCGTTCGGATCGAAGTAACTGTTGGAGAAGGTCAGGGCCGTTGCGCCGTAGTCCAGACCAGCCTTGGCGTCGTATGCGGCCATCGGCTGTTCAGTGAAATACATCATATGCATCGGTGAAGCCTCCTGCTGATCAGTTGTGGATGAAGCTGGTGGTCAGGCTGGCGACGGCATCGGGTTTTTCCATCTCGGCGAAATGACCGCATTCCGGAACGATCGTCAGCTTGGCATCACGAAACGCTTTTTCGTAGGCGTGGCCAGCGCTGATCGGCACGATCTGGTCATCGTCGCCCCAGATCAGCAGCACCGGTGTCCGCACGCCACCCAGAAGATGTGGCAATTGCTGATTGTACATATAGGGCTTCCAGGCGGTGCGGAAGCACATCTCCCGCGCGATGTCCCAGGCTTCGAGCTGATCGGTCGAGACGTCGCCGTAGATTTTCGTGAAGGCCGCTTCGTCATGGAAGCCGGATTTCGGATAGGCGATGTACGAAACGATTGCCTGATCGGCGATGTCGCCTTCCGGTGGTTTGATGCCGGCGGCTCCTACCAGCACCAGCCGTCGGTAGGCGGTCGGCGACTGGCTGGCCATTTCGGCCGCGATCCAGCCGCCGAAACCGAGCCCGATGAGCGAGACGTCCTTCAGGCCCAAATCGGTCAGCAGCCAGCTGTAAACGGCGGCCATATCCCTGGGATGACGCAGCCAGCCGGGCCGCTCCGACTTGCCCCAGCCGGGATGATGCGGGATGACGACATCAAACTTCTCGGCCATTTTGTCATAGAATGGTAACCGATCCACGGTTCCGATGTCGTGGTGCAGCACCAGCACTGTCGGCCCGCTTCCGGCGCGGGCGAAGTACAGCTTGTTGCCGGCTATTTCCTTCGCGTTCTCGGTCCATGTGACAGCCATGCGCTCTTCCCCTTTGGCGTTTTCTGCCGGGAGGATACTCATGAGTAGCTCAGCTTGTCCAATTGACAGGCCTCTGACGGACAGGTGATGAGAGTGACGTCATCCGGGTCGCCATGTTGGCGTTCTCAGTGACTGTCCTCCGAGAGTTGTTAAACAATTGTCATGCTGGCTGGTTCGGTCGTCTCCCTGCTGGCGTGGGCAGGCAGCTCATATGTATTTCAGGCGATCGCCATCATCGTTGGCACCTTCATTCTGGAGGATGCGGCAACAGTGGTGGCGGCCATGCAGGCACAGCAGGGCGCGCTGACGATACCACTGGCGCTGGGATCACTTTATGTCGGCATCGTATTGGGTGACCTTGGGCTGTACGGCATGGGGCGGCTGTCATCGCGCGTGCGCTGGCTGGCCAGACGGTTACCGCCGCACAGGCAGGCCGCCATTCGTGCTTACTTGTCCGGGCGGATCTTCAAGGTGGTGCTAGCCAGCCGTTTTCTGCCGGGGATGCGACTTCCGACCTACACGACGTGTGGCTTTGTCGGTGCGGACCTGCGAAAGTTTGCCCTGGCGGCGGTGGTCGCCACGTCGATATGGACGAGCCTGCTGTTTACGGTGTCGATGCGCGTTGGGCAATTCCTCATTGACCATCTGGGCGTGTGGCGGTGGGCGGGTGCGGCTGGTTTCGTCGTCTTCATCATCCTGGCAGGGCGGGTTGCCGCCGCGGGCCTGCAAAGTGTGCGGCAATGAAGCTGGACGACACCTGGGCGCAGATGTCGGGGACGCAACAACACGACGTTGCCGCGGCCCGCGCGCGATCCCCCCGTCCGCTGTCATTTTTTGAGTTCTGGCCCGGATGGCTGTTCTACGCGCCGGTGGTGGCGCACTGGCTCTTGCTTGGCGTGCGATACGGCGATTTCAGCCTGCCGACGGCGGCGAATCCACGCATCACGACTGGGGGTCTGTGCGGCGAATCGAAGGCCGCGATCCTCGATCTGGTCGGCCCCGGCGGGCGCGACCTGTTGGCGCCTTTCGCTGTTGCCGTCGCCCGACCGGGCGATGTCGCGGCGGTCGAGGCAGCCATGACGCAGGCGGGTCTGGCCTACCCCGTCGTGCTGAAGCCGGACATCGGTTGCAACGGTGCGGGTGTCCGGCTGATCCGTGACAGTGCCGGGGTCGCTGCTTATCTGGCGGTGTTTCCGCCTAACGAGCGTCTGCTGGTGCAGCAGTATATCGATGCGCCGCACGAAGCTGGCCTTTTCTATATCCGTGATCCGGGCGCGGCGACGGGACGCATTACCTCGGTTACGCTGAAGGAAACGCCGGTGGTGGTGGGCGATGGGCGGTCCACGCTACGGGGGTTGATCCTGGCGGACGAAAGAGCGGGGCGGGTGCCGCATCTTTACCTCGATCGGCTGGCCGAACGTCTTGGCAGCGTGCCGCGACAGGGTGAGGTCGTGCCGCTGGTCTTTGTCGGCAACCATTGCAAGGGCGCGATATTTCGCAATGGCGCCGACGTCGTTACTCCGGCTCTGACCGCGGCGATCGAGCGGCTGGCCCGGTCCATGCCTGAATTTAACTTCGGGCGTATCGATGTGCGGTTCGAACTCGATCCCGCAACTGCGCCGTGGAAGCGGCTTGCGGGTAATCGAGATTAACGGCGTCGGTTCGGAGGCGACGCATATCTGGGACCCCGGCACGAGGCTGCTGGATGCCTGGCGGGCGCAGTTCTTTCACTACGGCGCTGCGTTTCGGATTGGCGCGGCCAACCGCAGTCGTGGGTTCCGGCCGTCCGGCGTTCGCGCGATGTACCGCGACTGGAAGAGACAAAGGCGGCTGATGGCAGCGTATCCGGAGAATGATTGAGTCGCTGGCGCTTCATTGGACATGTCATAAATGTCCGATGACCGAACCACCGGAAATCGAGGAGCTTGAGCGGACCGCCGCGTGGCGGCTGCGCCTGGTGGACGCCGATCCGGCTGATCAGGCCAGCCGAATGGCGGCGGAGCGGCTGGAAATGCTGGCCCGCGATCTGCGCCGGGACGATCTGGGCCCGCTTTGGACGGAACTGCGCGCGCTGTGCAACTGGCTGGCTGAGTCGGATGCGATCTCCGACTACGCGGAATTGGCAGCGGGCTACCGCGCGCGGATTGGGGTTTCGGACATGCCGGCGGACGCCGCCGGCTACCTGCGTGGATTGCTGGACATCGCCCGCTCGCTGGTCTAACCGGCCCGACCGATTGGTGATCGGCCGGAGCAAGCCGGCGCTGCGGTTCCCCGCGGTAATCGACTATTCTCGTATTGCAACTCGCTCGGAGCCTTTTGCATGAACATCCTTCAAGCCCTGGTCATTGCGATCTTGCAGGGGGCGACAGAACTGTTTCCGGTCAGCAGCCTGGGGCATGCGGTGGTCCTGCCGGCTCTGCTGCACTGGCCGATCGACCAGCATTCGCCGGAGTTCCTGCCGTTCCTGGTGATGCTGCACCTGGGCACCGCGACGGCCCTGCTGGGGTATTTCTGGCGCGACTGGTGGATGCTGATCACCGGCGTGCTGGGCATCGGGGGGGCGCATCAGGTCAGCGAGAGCCGCCGCGTGTTCCTGCTGGTGGTGATCGCCACGATACCCGCGGTGATCATCGGCTTTCTGCTGGAAAAGTTCCTGCGTGGGCTGTTCGGCGCGCCGGTGGTTGCCGCGGGGTTCCTGATTGTGAACGGCGCACTGCTCTTTTTCGGGGAGTGGTTGCGGGGGCGCGGCGGGCAGCGCGACCTGGCGAGCCTGCGGACGATGGACGCGCTGGTCATCGGTATCTGGCAATGCACCGCGCTGATCCCGGGGATCTCCCGGTCAGGTGCCACGATCGTCGGCGGCTTGCTGCGTGGGATCAACCATGAAGGGTCGGCGCACTTCTCGTTCCTGATCGCCACGCCGATCATCCTGGGCGCGACGGTGCTGGAGGTGCCGAAGCTGATGCACCAGTCCGTGCCGGCGGGGGTTTTGATGACGTCGGCGATTGCCGCGGTAGCAGCCGGGATCACGGCGCTGCTGAGCACGGCGTTTCTGATGCGCTATTTCCGCCAGCACGACAGGATGGCACTCAATCCGTTTGCGTATTATTGCATAGCCGCGGGAGCGATCAGCCTGACGTTGCTATACCTGCTCTAACGGCGTTGGGGCAGCGCCTGGCACTGCGGACGTGGTTGGCCGGGTGTTTCGCGTTCCTGTATGCGCCGATCCTGTTTCTGATCGTTTTCAGCTTCAATAATTCGCGGCTGGTCACCGGCTGGGCGGGATTTTCAACACGCTGGTATTCGACGCTGTGGCACGACGGCGCGATGATCGACGCGGCGCTGTTGTCGCTGCGGATTGCCGCAGTGTCCGCGACTTTGGCCTGCCTGGTCGGGTGCGCCGCCGGGCTTGCGCTGGCTCGTTTTGGTTCGTTTCCGGGCCGGGCGGCGTTCAGCGCTTTGCTGGCGGCACCGCTGGTGATGCCGGAGGTGATCACCGGCCTGTCGTTGCTGTTGCTGTTTGTCGCGCTGGAGCAGTGGACGGGCTGGCCGGCGGGTCGCGGCGCAGGAACAGTGACGGTGGCGCATGCCTCGGTGTCCGTGGCGTATGTTGCCGTGGTGATCCGGGCGCGGCTTGCCGATGCCGACGAGTCGCTGGAGCAGGCGGCGATGGACTTGTATGCCCCGCCCTGGAAGGCGTTTCTGCTGATTACGCTGCCGTTGATGGTGCCGGCTCTGGCGTCCGGCTGGCTGCTGGCTTTCACCCTGTCAATGGATGATGTGGTCGTGGCGAGTTTTACCTCGGGTCCTGGCGCGTCGACGTTGCCGATGGTGGTCTTTTCGGCGACACGGCTTGGCACGACCCCTGAGATCTATGCGTTGGCGACGGTGATCGTTGGCGTGGTGGCCGCGGTGTTGCTCGCGGCCGCGTTTCTCGGCGCGTCCCGGCGGGCAGGATCTGCCTGATCCGCTGCCGCGGTGGCATGATGCGTGCTTAGGGCTGACTGCCCTTCGGGATGCCCATTCATGACCGACATCTCGCTGATCCTGTTAGATCTTAACGGCGTGCTTTATCGCTATGATCGCGCGGTCCGGGTTGCCCGGCTGGCGTCGCTGGCCGCCGTGCCGCCTGGGGTGGTTCTGGCGGCGATCTGGGCCTCGGGGTTCGAGGATGCCGGCGACAGCGGGGACTGGGACGCGGACGCTTATCTGCATGGGTTTGGTGTTCGGATGGGCTACCGTCTGTCGGAGGCTGACTGGCTGGAGGCGCTTGGGGCCGCGATAACACCCATTCCGGAGACGATGAGCCTGCTGGCCCGGCTTCGTCCGGATGTGGTGTGCGCGGTTTTGACCAACAACAACCTGCTGGTACGGCGGCATTTCGGGGCGTTGTACCCCGAGGTTGCGGATGTGGTTGGCAACCGCGCCTTCGTGTCGGCGGAGTTCGGGGCGCGGAAACCACAGCCGGAGATTTATTTGCGGTGTCTCATCCGTTTGGGTGTCAGGGCCGAGGCTGCCCTGTTCATCGATGACAGCCTTGCGAACGTCGCCGGGGCGCGGGCGGCCGGTTTGGCCGCGTGTGTTCATACCGATCCGGCGGCGTTGGGGGCGGAGCTTCAGGCGCGCGGGCTGCTGGTATAGCGGGTCGTTTCCGGCTCCTGCGGCGTCTGCGCCCGCGGCAGGACTTCAGGTCTGCCTCGCGGAGTTTGACATCGCCGACATGTCCAGATTTTGCGAAATATTTCCCGTTCGGTGCGTCCGCGCCGTAGCGGATACCCAAGTGGTTCCGTCAATAATCGGACCAGAGACCAGGCCGTTCGTCAGCGTTGAACCCGGTCGGCCATACCGGTTTTTGCGATCCAATACGCAAGCTCGGCCACAGGCCGGCCGTCCCGCTGCGATGCGACGAATGGCCCTCTGCTGAGCGACGTTGGCGTAGATGTCAGGATTCTTTACAGTCAGACGCTTCTGCACACCGGGGAGCAAGCGGGCGCCGCGTCCGGTTGAGCGATGCGCTCCGTGGCTGTGCGCGTCAACGGCGAGTTATCAGATCCAGAAACCGTAGGAATATGCGGTAGCGCCGCGGACGGCGAAATGTTTGTCTCAAAATAATAAATTACATCAATTAAGAGAATATCTCGTAAAAGATACGTATTGTGACGATATGTTACCCACGACGGACGCCGTCACGCCTGTTTGGTTCATGGCCGGGTGTTGTACCGCCAAGCAAGGCCTGTTTTCTCAAAAAGCGGATCGCCTGTCGGTATTCTTTACACTTTGGAAATCGGTAATCCCGGCTTGCAGTTCGATGGATGTGTAACACATTGAAAATACGCCGAATTTCTGTCTCTGATCTGGTTGGCATGGGACTTGCTCTCGGTAGTTCTAGTTGAATTATGCGGAAGGCAACTTCACATGGCCCACATTCGGTTCCGTCATCTCCTCCTGGGCATCCTCTCCGGGGCTGCGATGATTGCGGCGTTGACGGTTGGCGCATCCGACGCGACGGCAGGTATAGTTGTTGAGTCCAGCATTGACGGAGGCTCGACGTGGCAATCGGTGACGTTAACATCGAATGCATTCAACGGAACCATCGGCGGGTTGACTTTTAACGACCTCAACTTGAACTCCAACGCGCCTGGGTCGTTGACCTCCGCTCACGGATCGATCGGCGACAACGGCATCATTTATTCCGGAACCCCAAATACGGTTGAGTTGGCGATCACGTTCAGCGGCTTCACCAACCCGCCAATTCCGCCGGTAGGATTTCTCCAAAATAATCTCTCTGCAACGATCTTCGGCGTGGGCGATAGCGGAAACGCTCTGTCGATGACGTCTTGCATCTTCGCGGGGAATGCGGCTCAAACCGGGTGCTCCGGTGCCGCGTTTGTTACGCCGACTGCTTCGGTGAATGTTAGCTCGCCAGGAAGCGTGAGCGACACGACTAACGTTTTGATGTCGGCGATAGATACGCCATATTCTTTGGTGGAGCTCGTATCACTCACAGTCGATGCCACCGGTGATTTCAACCTAGCCGGCAGCACGACGGTTCTGCCAGTGCCCGAGCCAATGACTTTATCGGTGATCGGCACGGCTTTGATCGGTGTGGGAGTTGCCCGTAGCCGCCGCCGCCGGGGATAATCGGCAGCTTACGATAAACGATCCAGGGGTCGGCAAAGTCCGGGCGCGGGACTTGCCGGCCCCTTTTGATTGTCCGGGTCCGCACGGCGTCTCGGCTTATTTTCGTCATTAAGCAACACACGACGGTCGTTTGAACCGTGCCTCCGCTTCCGCTTTCATCCGGTGTGACTGGGGTCAACCTGTCGCGGAACATTGCCGGTGGAGACTATCTAGACCGCGCCGATGGTCACGAGAGCAAGCGCGGGCATGCCATGTCGAAGCCCAGCGGTAACATGATTAAGCCAGTCCGAGGCTAGCCAAGGGCCTTAGGAATAACAGACAGGGCTGGGGTCGTCGCGTGCACGCGATCAGCGACGACGTGGACAGCTGGCTTGCCTTTCGATCCATTTCTTCGTGGACTTCGCCTTCGTCAGAGCTTCGGCCGGGCAACCCGTCAGCCCGAAGGGCGACGGCGTGGCCGGGCGGGCTTGGCAGTAACGATCCGGCTCTTCCCACTGGCCTTGTTTTCGGTAGGCGTGGGTCCCCTTGAATCGGTCGCCGGGGGCAACGGTCGGCGGGACACCTCGAAGCCGGCCCAGGGGTCCTCCCGCAACTTTGCAAGCCGGTCCGGGATGTTTTTCAACGTCCATCTTGCGGGGTCCAGCGTTGGCGTCACCTCCTGCCATGCCAACGGCGTCGCGACGCCGGCTCCAGGCCGAGCGCGCGGGCAGAAAGAGGCAACAGCGGTCGACCCGAGACCGTTACGTAGCCAGTCAATCAGAATCCGGCCGCGCCTGTCTGCTTTTTTCACGGTCGATAAATAAAGATCTGGCCGCAGTTGGCTCAAATCTTCCGCAAAACGACGAGAGAAACTCCGCGCTTCGTCCCAACCGCGCTCCGGCCGCAGTGGCACCACCAGATGCAGCCCCTTGCCGCCGGACGTGCGACAGAACGCGGCCAGGCCCAAAGCCTCCAGCGCTTTGCGCAGATCGAGCGCCGCCGCCACCACGGCTGGAAAGTCGACGCCTTCGCCGGGATCGAGGTCGAAGACCAACTGATCGGGGTGCAGCGGATCGGCCTCGGTCGCGCCCCACACATGCAACTCGATCGCCGACATCTGCGCCATCGCGATAAGGCCCTGCAGCCCGTCGATCGCCAGGAACGGCGCCTTGTCGGCCACGCCGTCGCGCACGCCCTGCGGCATCATGCCGTGGCCGTGCTTCTGGAAGAAGTGCTCGCCGTCGATGCCGTCAGGGCAACGGACGATCGCCAAAGGCCGCCGCGCCAGCCCCGGCAGCGCGTGATCAGCCACCGCCTGCCAGTAATGCACAAGGTCGCGCTTGGTGATGCCCGGCCACAGGGCGCGGTCCGGGTGGGTCAGCGTGATGCCCTCGACCGTTTCGCTGCGGGCCTTTGGCGCGCGCGCGGTGACGATGGCGCTGCTGCTGCGCGCGGCCATGCTGTGAATGGCCTGGCGCTTCGGCGGCACGGCGATCACCGGCGGTTTGCGGCCGGTGGAGCCCCCGGCGCGCATTGGGTCGACGCGCCGGCGTTCCGCTTGCGGATCGGCGACCGGACGCACGACTTCGGGTGCGGTCTTGTCTTCCCGAAGTCCCAGATAGACGGCGTGGCGCAGCCGCCCGGCGCCGGACCAGCCGGTGAACGACGTCTCGACAACCAGGGACGGTTCGACCCAGTGGATGGTTTTCTCGAGATCGTTGCCGGCCACGACCAGTGTTTTGGGCGGATCATCCGGCAGTTCATCCAGCGCATCGTGAAGCTGTTGCAGAACATCGTCCGAAAAGCCCGTCCCGACGCCGCCGGCATAGTGCAGAGCGCCGCCGGGATCGTAATAACCAAGATGCAGCGAGCCGAGCCCGACCCGGCTGCCGGCCGGCGAGGTCCAGCCGATGACAACGAATTCTTCCCGGTCCAGGGTTTTCACCTTCAGCCAGCTTCGTCCGCGCCCAGCCTTGTATGGCGCGTCCGCCTGCTTGCAGATGATCCCCTCCAGCTTCATCCGCCGCGCCGCGTCGAGCATCTTTTGCGCGGCGCCATCGTGATGGTCACTGTAACGAAGCATGCCTTGCCAGGCGTCCAGGCCGTGCAGGACATTCTTCCGCTCACGCAGCGAACACGGCCGCAGGTC
Source organism: uncultured Pseudomonadota bacterium (assembly GCA_963819005.1). Lineage (GTDB taxonomy): Bacteria > Pseudomonadota > Alphaproteobacteria > Acetobacterales > Acetobacteraceae > Rhodopila. The sequence goes on along the minus strand of CAWFUL010000011.1, from coordinate 306,645 downwards.
CCATCCGTCAAGGTAAAGCAGGTCGAACAGGTAGAAGAAAAGCGTCTGATCCCGTCCGGCTGACAGCGCGCCCTGCAGACCCGCAAAGCTCGACACGCCATCGTTCCCGAGGGCCACCAGCTCGCCGTCCACCCGCACCGAAGTGACATCGAGCGCCCGCACCGCCGCGGCAACGGCCGGCAAGCGGTCGGTCCAGTTGTGCCCGTTGCGGGTCATCAGGGTCACGACGCCATCATCGACGGAGGCAATGATCCGGTAGCCGTCGAACTTGATCTCGGTGACCCATCCGCCGGCCGTCGGCGGGCGCTCCGCCAAGGTGGCGAGTTGCGGCGCCTGCCGGTCGGGCAGCGATCTCCGGACAGCGCCGGGGGCAGGGGGATCATTGGCGGCCCGCTGCCGCCTGGGCATCGGCTTTGGCGCGGCCGAGGCTGCCTCCAGCATCTCGGCATCGCCGCCGGTCCGGACTGACCCGTCACGCTCCTTGATCAGCAGCCAGTTGTCCTGATGGCCGCGCTGGTTCGGCTTGGGGCGCAGACGCACAAGGACAAAGCCACCGTTCAGTCGCTTACCGTCCAGGTGAAACTTTATCTCGCCGTCCCGCAAGCCCTCGTCGGGATCGGTAACCGGCGTCCAGGTGCCGCGATCCCAGGTTTCCACTTCGCCGGCGCCATACTGGCCGTCCGGAATGCTGCCCTGGAAGTCGGCATAGTCCAGCGGGTGATCCTCGACATGCGCCGCCAGCCGCTTGTCGGCCGGATCCATCGATGGGCCCCTGCGGACCGCCCAGCTCCAAAGCACGCCGTTATGTTCAAGACGAAAGTCCCAGTGCAGTCCTGCCCGTTTTGCGCGGTGTTTCTGCACCACGAAGATCGGCGCGCCCGACTGACCAGGACGGGGAGCCGTTTCCGCTGGCGGTTCTGACGTCGTGTTGAAATCCCGCTTCGCCTGGTAGTCGCTGATTGAGGTGCCGCGTGTGGGACGCCCGCGGGCGGTGGCGGTGGAGCGAGCCATGGCAAAACCATCTGGGAGTGATTGACTAAGCGAAACGCCGGACAATGCATACGGTTGCGCGCATCTTGCGGATGGCTTGCTGCGACTGCGAGACGATCTTCTATCAGCCATTGCGGCCCACCGCATGTGGCGCTAGGTTGCCCAAATCATGGGCAACTGTCGTTCACACATCACACCTCCTGCCCTCGGATCAATCGATCTTGGTCAAGGTGTTAAAATCGAGACCCCGGTCATTCTTGCGCCGATGTCCGGTGTCACGGATCTGCCATTTCGCCGCACCGCCAAGCAACTGGGTGCGGGGATGGTTGTCTCGGAAATGATCGCCTCCTGGGCGATGATCCGGGAGAACAGCAAGACCCTGAGCATGGCGGAAGTCGACGGGCAAGGCGGGGTGTCGGCGGTGCAGCTTGCCGGCTGCGACCCGTCCGCTATGGCCGAGGCCGCTCGGCTTGCCGTGGACAAGGGCGCGCACCTGATCGACATCAACTTCGGCTGCCCGGTGAAAAAAGTCGCGGTTGGGCAGGCGGCGGGATCCGCGCTGATGCGCGACGAATCGGCGGCTGCCGCCATCCTGCAGGCCACCGTCAGGGCGGTGGCGGTTCCGGTGACGTTGAAAATGCGCATGGGCTGGGATCACGCCAGCCTGAACGCACCGGCGCTGGCGCGAATCGCTCAGGATTCGGGCATCCGCATGGTCACCATTCATGGCCGGACCCGGCAGCAATTCTATACCGGCAGCGCCGACTGGGCCTTCGTCCGCCGGGTCAAGGAGGCTGTGCAAATCCCCGTGATCGTCAACGGCGACATCCTGACCGAGGACGACGCCGCCGAAGCGCTGTCCTCGTCAGGCGCGGACGGCGTGATGATTGGCCGTGGCTGCTATGGGCGGCCATGGTTCCCCGCACAGGTGGCGCATTTCCTGCGCACCGGCACGCGACTGCCTGAACCGCCCTTGGTGCGGCAAAAGACCATCTTACTGGAGCACTATCACCGGATGCTGAACTCAGTTCGGCGCCGGGCCAGGCGTGCGCCTCGCCCGAAAACATCTGTCCTGGTATTCGCGTGGCCTGCCTGGATCGGCCGAGTTTCGCGCGACGATGAACCGGCTGCCTGACGCTGAATCCGTCATATGCCTGATCGACCGGTTCTACGATCCTTTGATCGCCCGCGGCGCCTGCCGCATCTCCCCCGGCCGGGACGAGATGCCGGACGCACAGGCGGCATGACCAACGTGGTGGTTCGAGCGTCTCGGCTGTTGGCTGGTCGCTCTCGTGTGGCGGACGCGACGGCGGTGCTTGCGGCACTTCCGGTGCCGATTCTGCTGCTGGACGTGGAAAACCGCTTTCGCCTGGTCAACCAGGCGGCGGAACAGTTCCTTGGGATTTCCGCCGCCGGGCTGGCGCAGTTGCGGCTGAACGATCTGGTGCCGGGAGACAGTCCGATATTCATGCTCATCGATCAGGTGCGCGCGAACGAGTCGACCATCGTCGATCACGACCTGAACCTGGACAGCCCGCGGCTGCACAAGCGGGGGATCACCGTGCAGGCGTCTCCGTTGCCGGAGGAACCGGGCGCGGTGCTGCTGGTGATGCAGGATGCCTCGGCGGCGCGCGCGCTGGACCGCCAGCTTGCGTTCCGCGGCGCGGCCCGCAGCGTGACGGGGATGGCGGCGATCCTGGCGCATGAGGTCAAGAACCCGCTGTCCGGTATCCGCGGCGCCGCCCAGCTTCTGGAAGCCAGCGTCGGGCCGGCCGATCGCGAACTGGCCGAACTGATCCGCGACGAGGCCGACCGCATCCGCGCGCTGGTGGACCGGATGGAGGCATTCGGCGAGAAACCGATCGCGCGCACCGCGGTCAACATCCATCGCGTGCTGGAGCATGTGCGCAAGCTGGCTCAGTCGGGGTTTGCCGCGCATATCCGGTTCCAGGAGCTCTATGATCCCTCGCTGCCGCCGGTCTGGGCCAATCGCGACCAACTGGTTCAGGTCGTGCTCAATCTGATCAAGAACGCGGCGGAGGCAGTGACCCAGGAAGGCGTGCACCACCCGGAGATCATTTTGACGACAGGCTTCCAGCACGGCATGCGGGTGGCGATTCCCGGCAGCACGGCCAGGCTGGATCTGCCGCTGTTCGTTTCGGTACGCGATAACGGGCCGGGTATCCCGGAAGATATCCGCCCGCATTTGTTTGAGCCGTTCGTGACGTCGAAAGCCGCCGGCAGTGGCCTTGGCCTGTCGCTGGTGGCAAAGATCGTCGGCGACCATGGCGGCCTGATCGAAGTCGACAGCCGCCCGGGCCGCACCGAGTTCCGACTGCATCTTCCGGTCGTCACGGAGAAGGACGCCGACCCATGACATTGCCGACGGTTCTCATTGCGGACGACGATCGCTCGATCCGCACCGTTCTGACCCAGGCCCTGGGACGGTCCGGCTATCAGGTCCGCAGCACCGGCAATGCCGCGACGCTGTGGCGCTGGGTGGAGGATGGGGAAGGGGACCTGGTGATCACCGATGTGGTCATGCCCGACGAGAACGGGCTGGACCTGATTCCCCGGATCAAGCGCATACGTCCCGATCTTCGCATTGTGGTCATGAGCGCCCAGTCGACGCTGATCACGGCGGTCAAGGCAACGCAGCGCGGCGCCTTCGAATACCTGCCCAAGCCGTTCGACCTGCGGGAACTGTTGTCAGTGGTCGGCCGCGCACTGGCGCAACCCTCCGAACCGACGATTTCCGTGCCGGAACCACGGGACACGGACGAGCGTCTGCCGCTGATCGGCCGCAGTCCCTCGATGCAGGAAATCTACCGGACCATCGCACGGCTGACGACGGCTGACCTGACCGTGATGATCAATGGCAAATCGGGCACAGGCAAGGAACTGGTTGCACGCGCGCTGCACGATTATGGGAAACGCCGGGCGGGCTCGTTCGTTGCGATCAACATGGCCGCTATCCCGCGCGAACTCATCGAAAGCGAATTGTTCGGTCACGAGCGGGGTGCCTTCACGGGTGCGACGAATCGCTCGCAGGGCCGTTTCGAACAGGCAAATGGCGGCACGTTGTTCCTTGACGAGATCGGCGACATGCCGCCGGAAGCGCAAACCCGGTTGCTGCGGGTGCTCCAGGAGGGCGAGTTCACCAGCGTCGGTGGCCGGCAGCCGATCAAGGCCAACGTCCGGATCATCGCGGCGACGCACCGGGACCTGCGCACGGCGATCCGACAGGGCCTGTTCCGCGAGGACCTTTTCTACCGGCTGAACGTTGTTCCGATCCGGCTGCCTCCATTGCGAGAACGAATTGAAGATATCCCTCTGCTGGCCCGCCATTTCCTGGAACGGGCGCGCGAGGATGGGCTTTCGTCAAAGAGCCTGGATCAAAGCGCGGTCGACCGGTTGAAGCAGCACGGCTGGCCGGGCAACGTGCGGGAACTGGAAAACCTGATGCGCCGGCTGGCGGCGCTCTGTCCGGAGGAGGTCATCAACGGCGACGTCATAGCCGCCGAGTTGACCGAGCCGACCCCGACGCCGGCGGTGAATTCCGATATGCAGGAAAGCAGCGGACCGGACACGTTGTCGAGCGCGGTGGAGCGGCATATCAAGGACTTCCTGGCCAACCACAATGACGGCGTCGGCATCACCGATGTCTACGACAAGATCATCGCGGAAGTGGAACGGCCGCTGATCCGCCTGACACTGGCCGCCACCCGCGGCAATCAGATCAAGGCCGCTTCCATGCTCGGCCTCAATCGCAACACGCTGCGCAAAAAGATACGTGATCTGGAGATTCCGGTGGTGCGGGGACTGATGTAAATGGACACCGGCCTATCCTGCCGCGCCTCTGACCGGGGGACGACATGAACGTACCGTCCCGCATCGGCGGACGCGGCGGAAAGGCGCCGCTGGACATCATCTCGGAGCCCAGATCCTCGCTCGCCGGTCGGCTGGGCGATGTGATGCTGGGCAAAGGCACCAGCCTGGTGCTGACGGCCCTGGCGCTGATGGTGGGGCTGGCGACGTTCATCATTCTGGCGCGTGGATCACCGCTGGGCTGGAAGCCGGGCGTCAGTGTCGGCCTGGTGCTGGCCAACCTGACCGTGCTGCTGCTGCTGGGGACAGTGCTTGGCGGCCGGCTAACCCGCGTCTGGGTGGAGCGGCGGCGGGGATCGGCTGGGTCGCGGCTGCATGTGCGGCTGGTGCTGCTGTTCAGTGGCGTTGCTGTCGCGCCAACAATCGTCGTCGCCTGCTTCGCCGTTGCCTTCTTCCACTTCGGCATTCAGGCCTGGTTCAACGATCCGGTCCGCGAATCCCTGTCGGAATCCTTGCAGGTGTCGCGCGGCTACCTTGAGGAGCATCGCAACAACATCCGGGCGGTGGCGCTGGAGATGGCAGCGGATCTGGCGCGGGCTGGGCGTTTCCTGCCGGCCGATCCGACCGTGTTCGCTGAGGTGCTGGACACTCAGACGACACTGCGCGGCCTGACCGAGGCGGTGATTTACGAACCGACCACGCTGCAGGTCCTTGCGGCGGCCGGCATGTTCGTCGGCATGGGGGTGGAGGCGCCAAGTCAGGCGGTCACGCAGCAGGCGATGCGCGGTGACGTGGCCGTGCTGGATGGCGGCGACGGAACGCGGGTGCGGGCGGTCGTGCGGCTGGAGTCGATCCCGCCGCTGATCCTGATGATCGGCCGGCCGATCGATCCGGCAATCCTCGGTTACATGCACCGGACCGAACAGGCGGTGTCGGAATACCAGCGGCTGGACCAGAACCGGTCCTGGCTGCAGATCGCCTTTGCCTGGATCTTCACGATCGTCGCACTGCTGGTCCTGCTGGCCGCGGGACTGATCGGCCTGATCATGGCCAACCAGATCGCTCGGCCGATCGGGACGCTGATCAACGCCGCCGAACGGGTCCGCAGCGGCGATCTGAGCGTGCGGGTGAAGGAGGCGGCGACCGGCGATGAAGTGGCCGGGTTGTCGCGCGCCTTCAACCGCATGACCGGGCAACTGGCGGCCCAGCGCACCGAACTGATGGAGGCGTACAGCCAGATCGATGAACGCCGCCGGTTCACCGAGACGGTGCTGGCTGGCGTCTCGGCCGGGGTGATCGGTCTGGACGCTCAGGGCCGGGTCGAGTTGCCGAACCGGGCGGCGGACGAACTGCTGGAACGCGATCTGCTGGCGCTGATCGGCCATAAACTGGCGGAGATCGAGCCCGAGTTCGGCGTGCTGATCGATGAGGTTGCCGCGGCACCGGACCGTGCGCGGACGGCGGAAATCCAGATCGGGCCGCCGAACCGCCGGCGCACGTTGCTGGTGCGGATCGGCGCCGAATTGTCAGGCGGACGGACCGACGGTTTCGTGGTGACGTTCGATGACATCACCGCGTTGCAGTCCGCTCAGCGCAAGGCCGCGTGGGCCGACGTGGCGCGGCGCATCGCGCACGAGATCAAGAATCCGCTGACGCCGATCCAGTTGTCGGCTGAACGCCTGAAGCGGCGGTTCGCCAAGGAAATCCAGTCTGACCCGGACACATTCGCGCAGTGCGCCGACACGATCATCCGTCATGTCGGCGACATCGGGCGCATGGTCGACGAGTTCTCGGCGTTTGCCCGCATGCCGCAGCCGGTCATCAAGCCGGACGATCTGGGGCGCATCGTGCGGGAGGCTTTGGTTCTGCAGAAGACGGCCCGGCCCGGCATCGACTGGGTGTCCGACATTCCGGAACGCGGGCCGGTGGCGCCGTGCGACAGGCGGATGGTGCGCCAGGCGCTGACGAACCTGTTGCAGAACGCGGCGGACGCGGTGGCGATGCGCACTGATCGGCCGGACGGCGAGCGTGGCTGTATTGCCGTGGTGGTGGAGGACCTGGGCGATGAAGTTCGGGTAGCGGTGACGGATGACGGGGTGGGATTCCCGCAGGAAGACCGCTCCAGGCTGACGGAGCCTTATGTCACCCACAAGCCGAAAGGGACCGGATTGGGATTGGCGATCGTGAAGAAGATCATGGAAGACCACGGCGGCCGGCTGTCACTGGACGACCGGCCTGATGGGCCGGGCGCGGTCGCCAGCTTAGTGCTGCCGATGCCGCGTGGCGTCATCGCGCCGGCCGAAGAGCAAAAGGTGTCTCATGGCGCATGAGATCCTGATCGTCGATGACGAGCCCGACATCCGGATGCTGATCGACGGCATCCTGCAGGACGAGGGCTATGAGACGCGTGGCGCCGGCGATGCCGAGGGTGCGATCCGAGCGTTCCGGGAGCGCCGGCCGTCACTGGTCGTGCTGGATGTGTGGCTTCAGGGCTCCCGCGTCGATGGGCTGGGCGTGCTGGAGATGCTCCACAGCGAGGAGCCGCACGTGCCGGTCGTGATGATCTCCGGCCATGGCACGATCGAGATGGCGGTTGGGGCGATCCAGCAGGGCGCCTACGACTTCATCGAGAAGCCGTTTCAGTCCGACCGCCTGCTGTTGTCGGTCCGCCATGCGCTGGAGGCGGCGGCGTTGGCGCGCGAGAACGCGGAACTGCGGCTGCGCGCCGGGCCGGAGGCGACACTGACCGGTGAGTTCGGCCTGATTGCCCAGTTGCGCTCACAGGTCGAGCGGGTCGCGCCCACCGGCTCCCGGGTGTTGATTTCGGGGCCTGCCGGGTCCGGCAAGGAAGTCGTGGCGCGAATGATTCATGCCCGCTCCCGCCGCTCGGGCGGGCCATTCGTGGTGATGAACTGCGCGACGCTTAATCCGTCGCGGTTCGAGGAGGAGTTGTTCGGGCTCGAGGCGGGCGCGGATCCGGTGGCTCATCCGCGCCGGGCAGGCGTGTTGGAGCGGGCTCATGGCGGCACGTTGCTGCTCGACGAAGTCTCTGACATGCCGATGGAAACGCAGGGCAAGATCGTCCGCGCCTTGCAGGACCAGACGTTCGAGCGGCTGGGCGGATCATCGCGCGTGAAGGTGGATGTGCGGGTGCTGTCCACCACCAACCGCGATTTGCAGGCGGAGATCGCCTCCGGGCGGTTCCGGGAGGACCTGTACTACCGTCTGGCCGTCGTACCGGTGAAAGTGCCGGCGTTGCGGGAGCGGCGGGAGGACGTGCCGACCCTGGCGCTGTCCTTCATCGGGCGGTCGGCGGAAAGTTCGGGTATTCCGGTGCGGCCACTGTCAGCAGACGCCCTTGCGGCGCTGCAGGCCTATGACTGGCCAGGCAATGTGCGCCAGTTGCGGAATTTGATGGACTGGCTGCTGATCATGGCGCCGGGCCATGCGGGTGAGGTGATCAGGGCGGATATGCTGCCGCCGGAGATTGGCTCGCGCGCGCCGGCACTGCTGAATATCGACCCGACGGCGGACATCATGTCGCTGCCGTTGCGCGATGCCAGGGATTTGTTCGAGACGCAGTACCTGCATGCGCAGTTGCTGCGGTTTGGCGGCAACATCTCGCGGACCGCGCAGTTCGTGGGCATGGAGCGGTCGGCGCTGCATCGGAAGCTGAAGCAGTTGGGTGTGAATTCGGACGAGCGGGTTGGGGGGTAGGACCCGCAAGCCTGGCGAAACCCGGTCCCCTTTGTTGTGTAACCGCATCATCGCGTTGGTATGTGTGATTGCTCACGAATAAAACGCTTCGCGCCTCTTGCACGGCAGGCTATCTGGCCGCTCAATTGCATAACAGCATTGCAAAAGGAGTTGCCCATGTCGCATGTCACTATCTCCCGCCGGAACATCACGCGGGCCGGCCTTGGCGCCGCCGCCGCCGCCTCGCTGGGGTTCAGGCCGTCTCTGGCGGCCGACAAGTCGGTCACCGTTGGAATCAACCTCTCGCTGACAGGTGCCGATGCGGAGTCCGCGAAGCGGATCGAGGATGGCGCGATGATGGCGTTCGACGAGGTCAACGCGAAGGGCGGCGTGAACGGCTACAAGATCGTCGTCACGCCCTATGACGATGGTTCGGCGACCGCGGGCCAATATGATCCGGCGCAGGCAGCCACCAACGCGCGCAAGATGGTGTCCGACAAGGCCACCGTTGCCGCCATAGGCCCGCAAATGAGCGGCGCGGGGAAGGCCATGGCGCCGATCCTCAGCGAGGGCGATCTTGCCATCATCACGCCAAGCTCGACGAACCCCGATATCACCGACCCCAAGTTCGCCGCGCAGTATCGCCCGGAAGGCAAGGCGATCTACTTCCGCACGGTGGCGACCGACGCGTATCAGGGGCCCTACATGGCCAACTATTACGCCGACGTGCTGCATGTGAAGTCGGTTTACATCCTTGATGACAGCGGCGCCTATGGCGTCGGATTGGCCGACGCGTTTCAGGCGCAGGCTGAAAAGAAGGGCATCAAGGTCCTGGGCCGCGACCGGCTTGACCCAAAGGCGGCGGACTACACAGCCGTGCTGACCAAGATCAAGTCGCTGAATCCCGATGCGATCTACTACGGCGGCGTGCTGCAGGCCGGCGTCAAACTGGCCAAGCAGGCGTATGACATCGTGCCGAAGATGATCAAGGGCGGCGGCGACGGCGTGGACGGGCCGGAAATGCTGACCGCTGTCGGCTATCCCGCTAACGAGGGCTGGTATGCCACCGTCGCTTCGCCGCATGTCACCGAAGACGCGAAGATGGCCGACTGGGTCAAGGCGTACAAGGCCAAGTTCAACGTCGATCCGGACGACTATGCGGTGACCGCGTACGACGCGGCAACCGTGATCATCGCCGCGATCAAGGCGGTGACGGACGCCGGCAAGGTACCGAACCGCGACAACGTGCGTGATGCGATCCAGGCGGTGAAGGTGAACACGCTGCAAGGACCAATCTCGTTCGACGCCAACGGCGACCTGCAGGACAAGACGATCAGCGTATTCCAGATCAGACAGGACAAAAGCGTCCCGGCCGACGACATGCGGCAGTATCATTACATCGGCGTGGCGCCGGCGGCCTGATACCGCCTCGTGTCATTCTCCGACCTGCTGCTGCAGCAGACGATCAACGGACTGAGCCTGGGGGCGATGTATGCGCTGCTCGCCCTTGGGTTCACCCTGGTCTACGGCATTCTGGAGCTGATCAACTTCGCGCACTTCAACGTGTTCATGGTCGGCAGCTTTGTCGGCATGTGGACGCTGCAGTTGATGGGCATCAACGGGCAGGCAGTGGTGATGACCGGACTGCCGCTGGTCGGCGTGATGCTGGTCGCACTGGTCGTCACGATGCTGTTTTCCGGCGGCCTGGGCGTGCTGATCGAGCGGCTGTCGTTGCGGCCGTTGCGGGATGTGAAAGGCCCCGCGGCGATGATCACGACGATCGGCGTGTCCTATATTCTGTTCAACATCATCCTGCTGATGGTCGGAGCGGACTCCAAGAACTACCCCAATCCGTTGCCGCCGATCCAATGGGGCATCGGCGATGCCGTGCTTCGGTTGCGCGAAGTCCTGATCTGGGCGATCTCGGTTCTTCTGATGCTTGCTCTGCATTTTTTCGTGCAGCGATCGAAGATGGGCAAGGCGATGCGGGCGACCGCCCAAGATCCCGAGGCGGCCCGGATGATGGGCGTGGAGGTCGACCGGGTCATTATCATAGCGTTCTTCCTGGGCTCCGCGCTGGCTGGCGCGGGCGGGTTGATCTTCGGGCTGTACTACAATTTTACCAGTTTCATTATCGGCTTCACCGCCGGTCTGCGGGCGTTCACCGCGGCGGTTCTGGGCGGCATCGGGAATGTTCCGGGCGCAATGCTCGGCGGGGTGATCATCGGCCTGATCGAGGCGATGGGCGGCCAGTTCATCGCCACCGCCTGGACCGATGTGATCATCTTCTCGATCCTGGTGCTGGTGCTGGTGTTTCGTCCCGCGGGACTGCTGGGGCGGGTCGCCCCGAACAAATCATGAGGGGCGGCATGGTGGCTCACGGCTTTTGGGGTGAACTCAGCACATGAACGTCTGGACGCGGATTCCGCTTGCGCGCCGCCAGCAGATCCTGACGGGTTTGATCGCAATCGCGGCCGTCGCCTTCCCGTTCATCCATGACAACGACGCCGACATCGATTCCGCGGCCAATGCCGCCGCTTATGCGACGCTGGCCCTCGGCCTGAACATTGTCGTGGGCTTCGCCGGCCTGTTGGACCTTGGCTATGCGGCGTTCTTCGCCATCGGCGCCTACGCGTACGGCATCCTGACCTCGTTCCAGGTCATGCCGCACTGGAGCCCGTTCTGGCAGCCGTTCGCGTGGCTCGATCTGGTGCAGCGGATGCCGCAGCCTGGCGGCGACCTGGTCCACTTCACCGTCTCATTCTGGATCATGCTGCCGGTCTCGGCGCTGATCGCGGCCGGCTTCGGCGTGCTGTTCGGCGCGCCCACATTGCGGTTGCGCGGCGACTATCTTGCCATCGTCACGCTGGGTTTCGGCGAGATCGTCCCTATCGTCGTCCGTAACGTCGATTCCGTAACGAACGGCGCGGCGGGTCTGAACGGAATTCAGGCGCCGCGGTTGTTCGGCCACAGCTTCGGCGTCGCCGCCTGGCCTTATTACTACGTCGGCATCGCCATGGTGGCGCTGTTGATCTTCGTCAGCATCCGCCTGCGCGACAGCCGGATCGGCAGAGCCTGGATGGCGATCCGGGATGACGAGACGGCTGCCTCGGCGATGGGCGTGGACCGGACCCGCACCAAGCTGCTGGCATTCGCGATCGGGGCTGCCTTCGCCGGCGCCACCGGCACGTTCTATGTGGCGAAACTGCAGACCGCGACGCCCGAGATGTTCGGCTTTCCGGTCTCGGTGATGATCCTGGTGATGGTCGTGCTGGGAGGCATGGGCAGCGTCTGGGGCGTCGTGCTGGGGGCCGTCAGTCTGCAATTGTTGCAATCGTGGTTCCTGGAGGATCTGAGCGGCTGGATCCACGGCTTCGGCGACCTCATCGGCCAGCCATGGATGCACCGGATCGACCTGACCGAGTTGATCGAACTGATCTTCGGCCTGATCCTGGTCTTCATGATGCTGTTTCGCCGCGACGGTTTGATCCCGGCGACCCGCAAGCAGTCAGCCCTGACGTTCGAGCAGCAGCATGCCGAGGTCACGCGCGGCGGCTTCACCGCCCTGGCCGGGCTGGGCGACTTCGCGCACGGCGACCATGCCGGTCTGGAAGTGCGGGGTGTCACCGTTCGTTTCGGCGGGCTGGTGGCGCTGAACGCCATCGATCTGACAGTCCCGGCCGGTGGCGTGGTGGCGGTGATCGGTCCGAACGGGTCCGGGAAGTCGACGCTGTTCAACACCATCACAGGGCTGACGCCGGCAGATGGTGGCGTGATCCGCTTCGATGGCGCCGACATTCTGGGTCTGCCGCCGCACCAGATCCTGCGGCGCGGCGTGGCCCGGACATTTCAGAACATCCGGCTGTTCACCAACCTGTCCGTGCTGGACAACGTGCTGATCGGACAGCACGCGCGGCTGACCACAGGTCCGATCGCGGCGGTGTTCCGACCGCCCTCGACACGGCGGGAGGAGGCGGCGGCTCGGGACTGGGCGAGCGAAATCCTCGCATTGTTCGGCAACCGCCTGCTGCCGCGTGCGACGCAGACTGTCAGTCACCTGTCATACGCCAACCGCCGGCGAGTGGAGATCGCCCGAGCCCTCGCGTCCCGTCCGAAAATCCTGCTGCTGGATGAACCGACCGCGGGGATGAACCCGGCCGAGACCCTGGAACTGGCCGAACAGATCAAGAGCCTGCACGCGCTGGGGCTGACGATCCTGCTGATCGAGCACAAGCTGGACGTCGTCACGCGGTTGGCGGACAAGGTCATCGTGCTGGACCACGGCGAGAAGATCGCCGAAGGCACGCCGGACGAGGTGCGCCGGAACGAGGCCGTGCTGGAAGCCTATCTCGGCCGTGGCACGCTGGCGAAAGCGATGGCCGATGCCTGATCTTTTGCAGTTCAAGGACGTCAACACGTACTACGGCGATCTGCACGTTTTGAAGGATGTCAATTACACCATCGGTCAAGGCGAGATCGTTTCTCTGCTGGGCGGCAATGCCTGCGGCAAGTCGACGACGATGAAGACGATCATGGGCGTGGTCCGGCCGACCTCGGGGTCGGTGATCTTCGACGGCGTGCCAATTGAACGGATGTCCACGGCCGAACGGGTCCGCCGCGGCATTGCGCCGGTGCTGGAGGCGCGGCGGTTGTTCCCGCGCATGACGGTGTTCGAAAACCTCGAGATGGGCGCCTACACGCGCAAACGTGGCCCGGAGTTCGAGCAGGACCTGGAGCGGGTCTACGGGCTGTTCCCGAGGGTGAAGGAGCGGGTGAACCAGATCGCGGGCACCCTGTCCGGCGGCGAGCAGCAAATGGTCGCCATCGGACGTGCCCTGATGGCTCGGCCGCGCCTGATCTGCATGGACGAGCCGTCCATGGGCCTGTCGCCACTGTTCGTGGAGCAGGTGTTCGAGATCATCCAGGCAATCAACCGCCAGGGGACGACGATCTTCATGGTCGAGCAGAACGCGAATATGGCGCTGTCGATCGCGCACCGAGCGTATGTGTTGCAGACGGGGAAAGTGGTGTTGTCGGGAGCGGCGGCGGATTTGCGCCGCGATCCGGCAATCCGCGAGGCTTACCTGGGTGAGCTTCAGGTCGGCTAATGGCGCTGTAACGACAGGCCGTCGTTTCCCATCGGTGTCCGCGGCGGCTCATGTCCCTTGGTGTCTGACCAGTGCATCCTGAAATCGCCGGAAGCAATGACCCGACTAAAAAGGCATTATCGCCCCGGTTTGCCGGCAGTGACCTGTCACCGGGCAGCCACGGTTGCGAGGCATCGCGAAAAAATGGATTGATTTCAACCATCCGACGCAACCCTGAATTTACGGTGCAGTAAGGACATGCTATTTCGTCACACTGCTCGGCGGGAAGGTCGTTTGCCCGTCGTGTCGTCGTGTCCTCAAAACGTAAGGAAACAGAACGTGTTCCGTATCAACCTTATCGCCGGTCTCGCGGTCCTGGCACTGACGGCCGCTCCCGCCTTCGCTGCTTCCACCACCCACAAGCATTCTTCGACGCCCGCGATGTCGAAGGGCACCCCGCACCCTGATCAGAGCGCTGACATGCTAAATGCGCAGCAGCTTGCGCAAATCCGCGGCGCGGCGCCGGCCGCTGCTCCCGCTCCCGCGCCCGCGGCCGCGCCTGCAAAATAAGAAGTCAGCCTTCGGACTATAGGCACGTCGCCTTTGAGCCGCGATCCCGGCCTGTCGCCGGGATCGCAGGGTTCCTCCCGCCTTCGCTACCGCCCATCCCGCTCTTCGGCGAAAGAGCGGAGGGTCGGATGGGGGAGGCTTAGCTCTTGCGTTACGAGCCGTCCTTGCCGCTGCCCAGAATCAGGCCCGCCGGCAGAGCTTCATCGAACAGACTGGCGCGGTCTGATCCCCCGACTGGGATAAATCCCTTGATCCGCGCGGCACGGCGTTCGGGAACGCCGGCTTTCTCCAGCTTGGCGGCGATCCTTGTCCGTATCCGTTCGGGGACGTCCAGGCTGCGGTCGTTGACCACACGGGCAGCCCGCAAGAACAGCGTCTGGATTTCCTGCAGCGCCTGTTCCGACCAGTCATAATCGGAAAAAGCCGCATAGGCGCGTTCGACGAACTCCGGGGACACCACGGTTTCCGGCCCGGCGCGCAGCGGCGTCCGGTTCAGCAGCAGGCCCAACGCGCCAAGATATGGCGCGCATTGTCGCTTTTCATCGACGGATCGCGTTACGACGTCGATGTAGCCATTGATCAACGCGGTTTTCGTCTCTACCGGCAGCAGTTCCAGCGCGCCGGACAGCCGGACCAGTTCATCAGGCGCCTTGCCGCTTCGAAGCCGGTCCAGGTCGGTGGAAATCAGCTTGGTTTGGCGTTCCCGCGACAAGCCGCCGGCGACACGGCGCCACAGCAGGTATTCCTGGCTTTTGATGCGCCGGCCGGGGAAGGCGGGGCCGGCCTCGTGCAGGCGCCACAGGCTGTCGATCCGGCGTTCGTCACCGGCGACGCCGAAGCCGGGGCGTAGCAGGAAGCCCGCCACGGCGATCCAGGTTTCCTCGTGATCCACCGACAGGCGGCGGAGGTTGAACGTGTCTGCCAGCGGTCGCCACAGTGTCCGCAGAAGTGGCGCATTCCAGGCGGCCCGGGGTTGGCCGAGGATGCGTTCGAGGGCTTTGAACACGGGACCGGTCGCCATTTTCTCGCCGCCGCGGGCGGGGCGGGAGAACAGGGCGGTGATACGGGCCTCGGCGGCCTCGACCGCTTCGGCGGTGGCGTTTGCTTCGACGGGCGTGGCCGAGGCGTCGGGTGTGGATTGGCCGGTGGCCTCGTGCGGGCGAAGGTTGAATTCCAGTGGCCAGGATTGCGGGCGGGCGGGGTCGGCGCTGATGCAGGCGATTTGCAACAGGCCTAGGGCATTCATCTTCGCCTGCAGGCGGACCGGCAACGTGCCTTCCGAGGCGGATGGGTCGCTGGTCGCGATCGTGGTTTGCAGCGGCGGCAACGGATGAACGTCGCCGTCGCGGAGGGGAAGGATGTCGCCCGCTTTGCTGCGGCCGTGGCGGGTGGAGGAAAACGCCTGGAAGCGCACCGGCCGATCGGTGCGGACCTCCAGTCCGGGGATCGTGGTTTCGAATGCTTGCTCCGGCGAGGCGCCGCGCGGCAGGACGCAGATCAGGGAGCGTTCGGCGCCCTGGACTTCCAAGAATACCGCGCGGGCGGCGCCGGCGGCGATACGCGCCGTCTGCTGGTGCAGCAGCGCGCCGTAGCGGGCCGCGCCGCGCGCGACTGCCAACGCCGGTTCGGTGTTTTCCAGCTCGATCGGCGCGGCGCCGTCCTGCCAGGCGCTGATCTGATCGCGGAGCCGCTGCCTCAGCATCGGTGGGGTGACGGAGCCGCCGTTGAACAGCACAGCGTCCACGCGCGGCCGATCGCGGAGAAAGTCGGCGAGGTGGTGTGTGACCGCGCTGTCGGTAGCGTACGGAAGACCGAGCTCCCGCAGCGCGCCGGCGGCCTGGTAGGGCCGAGCGGTCTTGTCGCAGGTGGGGAAGAAGCCGTTGAGCAGGACGCCCTCGATCTCGGCCCGCGTCAGCGTGGCGGTCTGCGAAGCCGCGAACAGGCCGGACCCTCGGCCAGCGACCGCGACGGAGAACGGGTCGTCAGGGGCGCCGGTCCCTTCCAGGGCCTGCTCCTTCAGGTTGCGGCAGGCGGCGACGAGTTGGTCCCATGCGGCGCCAGAAAACTGGCCATGCGCGCCGCCGGTCAGCCGTCCCTCGACCAGATGCGCAAGGGCAAGGTCGATGTTGTCGCCTCCCAGCAGGATGTGGTCGCTGACCGCGACCCGCTCGATATCGGGGATCGGGTTGCCTGCGGTCAGGCGCAGGCCGAACAAGCTGAAGTCGGAGGTGCCACCGCCGATGTCCACCACCAGCACATGGCGTGGCTCGCTGCCGGCGCCGGCGAAGACGTCGCTGGCAGCGTGGTGGCGTTCGAGCCAGCAGTAGAAGGCGGCCTGCGGTTCCTCCAGCAGGCGGACACCGGCGGGGAAGCCGGCTTCTTCGGCGGCGGTAATGGTCAGGCGCTGGGCGGCGGCGTCGAACGAGGCGGGGACCGTGACGGTGATGTGCTGGTCGTCGAACGGGAAGCCGGCCTCGGCGAAGCGGTTGTTCCAGGCGCCGCGCAGGTAATTCAGAATCAGCGCAGACGCCCGGACCGGAGAGATCTTCTGGTCGGCGGCGAGGTCGGTCGAGCCCCACGGCAGGAAGGGCGCGAGCCGGTCGGCGGCATGATGGCACAGCCAGGATTTGGCCGAGTGAACGACACGGCCGGGTGTCTCGCCGGCCTTGGTTCGGGCGAAGCGGCCGACGATCCACTCGCCGCCCCGGTCGGTGCGGCCACGCAGCTGCGCGGCGACCGCGTCCTCAGGCAGATACAGGAACGACGGCAGGGTTGAGCCATCCGCAAGGCCGGCCAAGCTTTCCCATTGCGGGATTTGCAGGATCTGCGGAGTCGTGTCGCCGATCAGCGGCGCGAAGGCGAGGGCCGAATTGGTGGTGCCGAGGTCGATGCCGATTGCGTAGCGGGCCTGCGCCACCGCCGGTCTATTCCGTGCGGACCTGGAACTCGACCTTCCAGCGGCGATCGGAGTTCACGTGTTTCATCCACAGTTCCAGAGTGCCGAGTTCGGTAACGACGGCGTTGATCCGGACCGGGACGACCTGGCTCTCGGGCTGATCGTCCAATGGCGGGATTTCGACCTCCAGCAGGCTGGTTTCCTCCAATTCCTTCAGCGCGTCGGGCAGGATCTGGCCGGGCGTGTCGCCGCTGCGGACCGACGATGAGAAAAAGCGGAAGTCGGCGGGGCGTCCGGTGATCAGGCCGAACTCGCGGCCTTCGATCAGCAGGTCGCTACCCTCCTGCATGCCTTGCGGCACGACGCACAGCGCCTTGATCGGCGGGCGGAAGCCGGGGATCGCGGGCGCGGCACTTTCCAGGCCGATGTAGTAGGACCGGGCGGCGCCGGCCTTGATGCGCATGCCTTTGCCGGTGGCGCGGTGGCGGCCGTAGATGGCCGCACCACGGGCGACGGCGAGGTCCGGCTCGAAGCCCGGCAGTTCGCGGATCGGCTGGCCGTTGTTCCACGAGGCCAGCAGGTCGAGCACGCGCTGGCGGATCGGTTCGGCCTTGAACACACCGCCGTTGAACAGGACCGCGGTGGGCATCAGCGCGATGCCGCCGGTGTGGTTGCTCACCAAGGCCGCGAGTTTGTCGCTGGCTTTGACGTTCTGCAGGCTGCGGCCGAGGAACTGGGCGATGTGCTTGCTGACGACCGCATCGGTCGCATAGGGCAGCCCGAACTCCTGCAAGCCGCTGCGGCGCGCCTGCTGGGGGACGTCGTCAAGCGTGGTCAGGGGGAAGAAACCGTCCAGCACGACCTGTTCCAGGGTCGCCCGGTCCAGCGCGGTGGAGATGGTCGACGCGAACAGGCCGGAGCCGCGGGAGGGGATGGCAATCGGCGCCTCGGCCAGCGAAGCATCCTCGAACAGGGTGATCTTGGCTTTAGAGACCGTGTGAACCAGGGACAGGAACTGCCAGGAATCGAACGATTTTCCGTCAGCTTCCAGCTTCGCCTGAACCGTGTAGGCCAATGCCAGGTCCATATTATCGCCGCCCAGCAGGATGTGCTCGCCGACGCTGATGCGTTCCAGTTCAAGCTCGCCGTTGCGGTCGGTGACGGCAATCAGGCTGAAGTCGGCGGTGCCCCCGCCGACGTCGCATACAAATATAATGTCTCCGGGCGCGACCATATCGTGCCAGGCGCGGCCGGTCTGGGCGGTCCAGGCGTAGAAGGCGGCCTGCGGTTCCTCCAGCAGGGTAACGTCACCGAAGCCCGCATCGCGCGCGGCCTCCGCGGTCAGGCTGCGCGCCACCTCATCGAACGAGGCGGGGACGGTCAGGACGATCTGGCCCTGGGACAGCTCAGCGGCGTGGCCTTGCTGCTGTTCGGCGTAGAGGAAGGCGTTGCGCAGGTGTGCGAGGTAGCGGCGGGCGGCGTCGAAGGGGGACAGTTTCCCCTCGCGGATGTCGGACTGCCAGGGCAACAGCGCCTGCTTCGGGTCGATGTGCGGGTTCGACAGCCAGGACTTGGCGGAGGACACCAGACGGTCCGGCACCAGCGCGCCGTGGTCGCGGGCGAACTGACCGATGACCGCGGTTCCCGGCGCCTGGCTCCAGGGCAGGGTCAGGCCGCCGGGGAATTCGCTGGGGTGCGGGATGTACAAGGCAGACGGCAGGGTCAGCCGCTGGTCGAGTTGGTTTTCGCCAACGATCTGGGCGACGTCGACGATCCTTGTCTGGTCGGTTTCCAGATCGCAGAAGGCGATGGCGCTGTTGCTGGTGCCAAGATCGATGCCGAGACTGAAACGGGCGTTCATAGGGTCCAGTCCTGATTGGGGGCCGCCTGCTTGGTTCGGCCGCCTACTTTAGCTCGACCTCGGCCGGCGCGATGGCCGGAAGCCGGTCGGCCGAACCGCGGAGAATGGTCGGCAGTTTGACAAAATCGGTCTTCCACCCGTGATGGACAAGGGCGCCGGTGAATGGCGCCTGGCCGCTGATCTTGCCGAGGAGGCGATATTCGTCCGCGGGATAGTCGGCGGGAACGACGACCTGGGATTGTTCTTTCTCCTCGCGCACCGGGTGGATGCGGAAGTGTTCGGCCAGCACGGATTTGCAGCCGGCATGGACCACGCGGGCGGCGGCGCCGACCTGGGCGTCGTTGTAGGCGTTGATGTCGTCCATCAGGAAGTCGACCAGGCGCCCCTTGGCCTGCAGCGTGGCCAGGAAGCTGATGATCTCCGCCTCCGCTCGGGGTGCGTTGACCGGGACGGCGACGGGTTGCGCGGCCAATGCCACCGGTGGTTCGGCGACGGCAGGGACGGTGCGGATAGCCAGGGTGGCAATCAGGGCGATGACGCCGAGCGCGAGGGTGGCGATCAGGACGTAGGGCAGGACGGGGATCAGGGTGGGCGGCAGCGCGGGGAGGGCCGGCAGGGTCGTCGTTAGCCCGGCGAGTTGCGGCGGCGGCGGGATCGTGTTGAGGGCAAGCAGCAAGGCCGCGGCGTTGGCCGCCAGCAGCAGCAAGACGACTATGACAGAGACCGCTTTCATCGCGCTTACCGTGTTTCCTACCAGGGATCTTGGCCGGCGGGGTTATATCGGGTCCGTGCGCCTGTGCAAACGCAGCGGCCTGGAAGGTCACCGACCGGCTAGGGCGCCGCTGGTTTGTCCTCCAGCAGCGCCATCAGTGTTTCCAGACGGTCTGCCTCGGCGGCGGGCTTGTCGGTGCGGATGCGCGCCAGGCGGGGGAAGCGCATGGCGATGCCCGACTTGTGGCGGCTGGAGAGCTGAACGGCGTCGAACGCGACCTCCACGACCATGGCTTTCTCCACTTCTCGGACCGGGCCGAAGCGGGCGGTGGTGTGGTCGCGGATCCACTTGTCGAGGAAGGCGAGTTCCTTGTCGGTAAAGCCGAAATAGGCCTTGCCGACTGGCACAAGCTCGTCGTCGCGCCAGACGCCGAAGGTGTAGTCGGAGTAGAAGCTGCTGCGCTTGCCGTGGCCGCGCTGGGCATACATCAGGACAGCGTCGACCGTCAGCGGGTCGCGCTTCCACTTCCACCACTGGCCTTTCACGCGGCCGGCAAGGTATGGGCTGTCGTTCCGCTTCAGCATCAGCCCCTCGATCGAGGCTGCCCGGGCGCCGTCGCGCAGGACCGTCAGTTCCTCCAGCGACGAGAAGCGGATCAGCGGGGACAGATCCATGCGCGGCGGTCTCTCACGGGCCAGCCAGGATTCCAGGCGGGCGCGGCGGGTGTCGAAGGGCAGGGCGCGCAAATCGTCGGCGCCGTCGAACAGTTGGTCGTAGAGGCGGATGCCCACGGGGTACTGCGCCATCATCTTCGCGGTGACGGTCTTTCGGTTAAGCCGCTGCTGCAAGTCGGAAAACGGGGCCACGACGCCGTCCCGCAGGACCAGAAGTTCGCCGTCGAGAACGGAATGGAAGGTCATCGCTTCCAGGATTTCGGGGAAGCCCGCGGAAATGTCCTCCGCGCCGCGGGAGAACAGACGACGGCCGCCGGCGGTGGCGACAACCTGGACACGGATCCCGTCCCATTTCCATTCCGCGCGCCAATCGGCCGGGTTCAGCGCGGCGAGGTCAGGGGGTTCCAACGGATGGGCCAGCATCGGCGGACGGAAGACCGGCTGGTCGGCGGGGTCCGGTTTGTCAGCGCGTCCCTCCAGCCAGTCGAACAGCGAGCGGTAGGGCGGCGACAGGCCGTGCCAGACTTCCTCCACGTCGTCGGGGGCGACGTTTCCAAGTTCGGCCAGCGCGATTTTGGCCAGGCGGGCAGAGGCGCCGACGCGCAGGCCTCCGGTAATCAGCTTCAACAGGGCGAGACGGGTCGAGGCGTCGCTGGCGTCGAGCCAGGCGGCGACGATCCCGGGCAAGGCGGCCTTTGGGGCGGTTGTCAGGGTCTCGACGACGTCTGTCAGGCGGGGCGCGGTGGACCGGGTTGGCTGAGCAGGCCAGATCAGCGCAACGGTCTCCGCAAGGTCGCCGACGTAGTCGTAGGACCAGTCGAACAGAACGGGGTCGACGCGGGAGGCGGCGAGGTCGCGGATCAGCCCCGCCTTGGCGGTGGCAAAGCTGAGTTCACCGGTGACGGCGGCGAGGCCGAAGCCCCGGTCGGGGTCGGGCTGGGTAGCGAAATAGCGGCGCAGCAACGCAATCTTGGCATTGCGCGACGGCGTGAATACCAGACGTTCCAGCAGGTCGGCGAACGCGATCATAGGCTGAATGTGGGGGAGGCGGCGGAAAACGCCAATGCGCCGGGTGTTCCTTGCGGATTGCGGCGCGGGACGGGGGCTGCTACATGGGCCTCCCCACTCGGTCGGAGCGTAGCGCAGCCTGGTAGCGCATCAGTCTGGGGGACTGGGGGTCGTGGGTTCGAATCCCGCCGCTCCGACCAACTTCACCGTCATATCAATGAGACATCATTTTGATTTCCAGGTATCATTCTCATTGCCGGAATAAAGTTGTTAATTGTCATAACGGCTTTCACAACCTAACCGCAGCATCCGCAACCACTTGCGGTTCGAGTTAATGCGCCCGTTTCGCGGCTATGGGTCAAGGCGCAAATCCATCCGATAGGGAAGCCGAAACGCGCATTCCAGGTGCCCTTGGCAGGTCGACGGCTTACGTCAGACGTTTGCCTGACAGGTTGAAGTGCGCCGGTTCGTTGGCTTTCCACGTGGCCTTAGGAATGGTAAACGCGTGGCCTGGGATTGAGGAACAAGAATGAATTGGCTTCGCGACGTTCGGACAGACTGCTTCTCTGTTCAAACCATCATGACGGTCGGTGAATACCTAGACCTCGTTAAACCTGCGCACTCGGCGCGCGGAGTCTCCAGCGGCCAACGGGATACCTTAAAAACCACCACAGCAAAGCGGATTCGCGACCGAATGGTCGCCGATATTCGAAGGGGTGCTGTATTGCCACCGGTGGTTATCGGTGCGGTGGTTGATGCGGAAACTTTCAAGACCTATCCCAACAAGGCGGCCGTTCCGGATGACATCCTTCCGGCCGGGGTGAGAAGTCAGCTTTCGATCATCGACGGAATGCAAAGAACGGCTGCGCTCTCAGAAGCTTCTGCAATTGAATTGACCGTGCTACACAGCAAGATGCGCGTTGAATTCTGGCTGACGCAGTCAGTTCGTACCATGGTTTACAGGATGCTCGTTTTGAACACCGGGCAAGTGCCATGGACATTGGCGCGGCAACTGTCCGTCGTTTTTGCACCACTGCTAAATGAAATCCAGGACAATGTTCCTGAGATCAATAGGATGTTTACACCGGATAAACCAGGCAGACGCGTCAACCCGGGTGAATTCAGCAGTGACGCTATCGTCGAGATATATATTGCTTTTTCATTGCGGAAAACTAATATAGACACCAGGGAGGCGCTTTCCGACGAATTCTCTCGTTTAGACTTTGTCGACAATCTTACTGACACGGCTTTTCAAGGTCAATTCTATCAGTGCTTGTCGATCATGACACGATTGGACGAGGCTTTTTCTCGGTTTGATCCAGGTACAAACGCGAAGCTTTCCAAGGGTCGTAATGTTTTTGATAGCCAGCCCGCCCGCATCGGCTTTACCGTTGCGGTCGCGCAGAACGTGCTCGGCAGGCCGGGGATGGACCGCTCTCATGACGAGCGACTTGCGAGAATGGAGAAGATCAAGACCGACGCGGACGACATGTTGACAAGGCTGGCGTCCAAGCAACCCCAGGAAATTGGTGACTTCTTGAAGCTTGATGTTCTTTCCGAAACTCTTGACCGACGCGTCGGTCAAGTGGGCCGATACGAGCGCGGCCTTTATTTTGATGGGTTCCAGGTCCTAATTAGTGAGGACTTTAATCTTTCGACGCTGGAGCCTTGTTGGCGAGCTAACTGATGTCGCGGCATATGATCGGTGCCAACAAAGCAATCTTTTTGGCCCTCGACAGCTTTTGCTCGACCAGGGGGGTTCCCCTAGCTAATGCGGGTAGGGATCGTTGGATCGGATCAAAGACAGAACACCATCATTTCATTATGCACGCCGAAGTCACAGACTGCTTGACGTTTACTGACACAAGGAAATTCGCTAGACTAGACCTAGGGGCAAGGTCTTATCTGTTCACAATAGGGTTCCCGCAGGCTGCTTCGAGTTGGTCAGCGACAGAGGTGGAGTTGAACCCTGCGTTCCTTACGGTTGCGCTTGCGGAGCTAAGGATTTAGCCAAAGGCAACACTAAACGAGATAAAAGATGTCATTGAATGGTCGGATCGGAATGCCGACCCTTTTGTACTCTGGTCATGACTTCTCCACTATCGCGCCTCTGTTTCCAGAAGTTCGTGTTTTTGAAATTACGGGGAGAGGACGGGATGAAACATGGAACGTGTTTTTCCACTCTTGTATTGACGAGTGCGAAACGGGGGCATCCTGGATTGATCGAGAATTGGCAACAACTCTCCGTGCATTATGCGAGTTGGATAGCAGGAGAATCCCGTACAAAGTCCTCTGCAGATCGGTATTTGATGATGATAAGAGTAGTTTCTTTCTGGCTCAGTATAGGTGTTTAGAGGCACTTTATGCCTATTCGAGCGCGGTAAGCTTGGCAAAATCTTTTGATATTCGGTCTAGCTGGGGAGAAATCGCCACAGTACTCGAAGAAACCCTAGGCTGGCACCCTCGTGAAGAGGGCAGCCTGGAGCCTCACCCATCCCCTCATTTCGCCATAGCCAATGCCGTACCAAAAGCGCCAGCGGCTGACACAGCTTCGTTGAATTTTTGCATCAACGGCGAAAGCCGGTGTTCTGGCATGTTCGGGATCAGGTCGTAGAGCATGCAACCTTGGCGGAACAGCGAGTGGGTGCGCTTAGTGCTGGTATTGGACTTCAGCAATCGGTCCATCCCAAGGCTTTCGCCAACCATGCCCAGTAGTGTCAACAGCGCAGTGGCGAAAGCGCTGATCAGTAGCAGCCGGTCGCGTCGCGTTGGCTCGCCGATGCGCGTGGCCGACAGTCCCATGCCGAACTGTAGATCCTTGGTGTCGCGAAACTGTGGCTCGATGGTCCAGCGCTTGGCGTAGTGGTTGACCAGCGTGGCCGCCATTGCCTCCCGCAAGCTGGTGGCCAGGCACCACGGCTGCTTCATACCCTTGGCCTGCACACAGACGACCGCTCCAACCTGCTGGCCCTTCGCTGTGACACGGGCATCCCGCAGCTTGCGGGCGCGGCCGCTCTTGCCTACCCACTCGGCCGCGGGCCTCGTCAGCCCGTCGGCATCGGTGACATGGATGTTGCCACGGAAACGGATGACGTAGTCGAAGCCCAGCGTGCCAAGGTAGGCGAATAGCTTCTGATCGCCGAAACCGCGATCGGCCAGGATGGTGACCCTGCATCCGCCTGGCACCAATTCGGACAGCCGCCGCAGGCAGGCATCTTCGTAGTCATTGCGATGGTTCTTCAGTTCTTCTTTCCACACTGTCAGCCATAGCAACGGGGCTGCTCGGCCATGGCCGGTGACCAGGCTCAGCACCAGCGTGGCCTGATCGTCATGGTCGAAATCGGTCCAGTCCATGGCAACCAAGATTTCCCGACGGTCGCCGATCTGATGCGGCACCCAGCGGGTGAAACTGTCCCATACGTCGATGCCCTCGTTGCTCAGCAACCGATCCACCTGTTTGATCGCGTGCTTGGTCTTCAACCCCCGCGCCTGCGCAAGCGCCTGACCGATCAGGGCCACCGCCAGAGACGCGGCGGTCATCGTGCCCAGCGTGGCTCCGGCCAGAGAATCAATGCGTTTGGCATGCAGCCCAGGCCCGTAGAGCTCGCCGATGAATGAGCGAACATCCTCAAACCGACCGCCTTCCCGTCCGACCCGCACCATAGGCTCACTCCAACCGGTTCCCTGGCTGAAGCGTTTACAAACACGCGCCGAATCGCGCCTATATTTCAGTCAATCGAAATGAGGGGATTCCTGAGGCCTGGAGCGTGTTTTAAGCTTCGCGGGTCCGAACGACTTGCAAACCGTTCTGCGGACCTTAGGGCGCCAAATCCCATCCGAGCCAGAGTTGCTTACGGCCCGTGCAGCAAAAGCAATATACTGGATAAGAAATTCATTTGTCCATTATCGACCCGCACAGCATCAGACCGACGTAGAGAGTGTTGCGTGGAATATACTTTGCGCGGCTATGACCGGCATCGTGCTTGATGTCTATGAAGCAGTTTTCTCTGGAAATACAGTCTGAGCCACCATCGGCCGGTCACGGCTCTGCTCGTAACTGTTAAACAATAGTAGCCATTTTGGTCTTTTGAAATGTCTGGACGATCGCTCCTTCGAATGACTCGCGAAATGACGCTAGAACTTGCGTTCTCCTGGCCCCCCGAGCGTCCATCGCCGTGATTTCCACTTCGGTTCGGTGGGGCAGATAGGTATCAGTGATCTACTGGCACCGGTCGATCTTATAACCGGAGATCGACGCGATTTGCAGATTGGTCACGTCGGCCTCAGCCATGCGCAGGTGCAGATCCCGGGGTTGCCGGTGGTGTTCGGCCAGGGTGGCGCGCACCTAGTCCTTCGATCGACCGTCGGCTGTCCCGGCGTTGCTGGCCAGCGACGGGAACCGGGCTGGACGGTGCTTCTCAACCGGTTGTCGGCGGCCATCAGTTACGAGGACGGAGTATCGTAGTCGTTCGATATACGGAACTACAACCGCACTTTGACGATGGCAAGCCCCGCCCCGTCTGATCGAGAGCGCGGGCAATGACCAATGAGGCGAGCCGAGCGAAACAGTGCTCGTCCGCCGCGTCGTGGTGTTGCGGATCGCCACCGGATTTGAATGTCCGTCGCGGGCTCCCAAGCCGCGAGCCGCGCGTTGCTGCCCGCCGTCTGCGGGTTACCGATCACGACTACTTACGTCGGATCGCCGGCGAGTTCCGCGACAGCCTGCCACGGCAGATCATGATCGATCTCGATCTGCATGCGTTGCAGGCTCACGAGCCCAATGCGGCGGATGTGACCAAATGCGATGACGGCGCAGAACATCACCATGCCGTTCGATGGCGCAGCTTGGCCAGACCCGGCGGCAGTGCTGCAGCGCGGCTACAGACCGCGCAGGCCGACACCAAGCTGGCGGATGTGACGAAAATCCGGAAGACGACACCGGCGCATCAGGGATGGGCAACCTTGCAGAACGCCGACAACGCGGTAGCGAACCAGGGCGTGCAAATAGCCGCGATCAGCAACGCCGAAGCAGGCATAGCAGTCGCATGAGCCAGTCTGAAGGCGCGGCAGGCCACGGTCGATGGGCTGCACGCGCTGACGGGGGCTGCAGGGTGGCGAAACGCTGGTCTTGAGCCCGCCGACGAAGCTGGCTGACGGCAGCCGGGTGCGGGTGTCTCGCCGGCCCTGCGGGCGGACGCGGCCAGGCAGACCGCTGGCCGGTAGGGCACCCCCGCGAACATTTGAAGCGACCGCGGGGATCGGGCGCCTCCGTGGGGTGATAAGTGCGGTTGCTCAACGTTGCCGAGGGATCGGATCATGCGTCTTTCCGCCGCCGCCTTGTTCCTGGTGCTGGGTTTAAGTGCCTGCACTTACAGCAGCAGCGATCCGCCGCCACCCGCGCACAACACCACCATCGTCGTGCCGCCGGGATCAACGGTGAGGCAATAGGACCGGCTGTGCGCTGATCCATCGCGCCATCCCCATGATCTGACTGGCGAACAGAACCCCAGGCACAGGCACCGGCAGGCCGCCGGCGCGCAGAACGTCGGCGGTCCAGGCGTTGCAGGTATAAAGGCCATAGGACGTGTCGACGCCCCCATAGAACTCGCTGCCTGGATAGGGGCCATCGGCCAGCCACACCGGCTGGCCGCTCGCGCTCTTTTGAAACTCGTTCCAAATCCGCAATTCAACACGGGCGAACGCAGCGGACGATATGTGCAGAACGATCACGTTGCTGGAACCAAATGCGGCCTGCGGCGTCGCGCTCAGCGCCGTGATCAGCATCCCGCTGCGGCTCGGCAGCATGGCCGACAACATGGTCGCGACAGTAACCCGCCGTTCCAGCAAATAATTTCGTTCACCGAAACCAAAGGTCAGAAACCGGACACCGGGAAACGGTCTGGCAATCCGAGCCAGTGGCTGCGTCAGGCTGTCGGCTGATAGGCCGATGTCGGTGTGCCAGCCTCTTGCGATCACATAGACGACCGGATCGTCGGCGACTGCCGGCGACGGCTGAAGCGGCGCGCAGGCCGGCAGTATCACCGTGACCAACCATACCGCCATCAGCCATAGCCGGTTCGGCGATGCCACCATGGGCGCGCACCTCCGTAGAAGGCTCCGCATTCGTACAGTCTTTTGCCCGGGCGGCGCCGTTCGCGTCAGTCTACGTTTTGGTGAACCCGTGGTTCGTTACGACGTCACGCGGCTACGTCCTGCTGTCTTTTCGGGTCGTAGTTCGCGTTGGTCCAGGCGGTGATCCAATCCTCGTATGTTGTTGGCGGCCAACGCGGCGGATTGTCCGGTCCGGTGCAGGTTGGCAGGCACTCGATCATCGTATCGAGGTGCGGGGCGAGGAAGAACGGGATCGCGTAACGGTGCGTGCCGACCGGCGGCAAGGCCCGGTGCGGGGTGGAGAGGAACCGCCCATTGCTCCATCGGCGCAGCGTGTCGCCGGAATTCACGGCGAATGACCCTGGAATGGGTGGCACATCTACCCACTCGCCGGATGGTGTCCGAACCTGCAGGCCGGGCACGTCGGACTGTGGCAGGAACGTCATGAAGTTGGCGTCTGAATGGGGTGCGATCCCGAACTGGTTCGTTTCGGGCTCGACGGGCGGATAGTGCGACAGGCGCAGGCTGTACCTGGCCGTCGGCGAAGTGCGGCAGGAAATAGTTCGCAGGCAAGTCAAGCGCCAGGGCGACAGCGGGAAGCAGGCGGTTGGTAAAGTCCTCGATCGCCGTGAGGTAGTCCAGCATGTGGGCGCGAAAGCCGGGCAGGTCTGACTTGTCGGGCCAGATATTCTCGCCGGCGAAGCGACGGTTTGCGCGTCGCAGCGGGTTGTCAGCGCTTCGTTCGCGCTTGATGAAGAACGCCTCGTTCAGGTCGGGCTTGTCGTTCTCATTGACGTCGGAGGTCCAGACCGCATAGCGGCCCATCGCCATATAGCCGTTGTTGTGTTCGTTGAGTTTCCACAGCACTTTCTTCGACATCGGCAGGTCATGGAGGCGCTTGGCGTCGTCAAACGTTTGGCGGATCAGAGCGGCGGAGACGTCATGACCGGTTATGACGAAGAAGCCGACCTGGGTCAGGGCGTCGCCGATCCTCGTGGCGATGGCTTGCAGCGCACCTGGTCTTCCGGCGACGAAGTCTGTCAGGTCGATGACTGGTATGGCACTGGTCATTGCGGCGATTTCCCTGAAATCCGGCACGTTGTTTCGTCATCGTTGTCAGCGGGTTCATCCGGCAGGGCAAATGCCGAGCGTATCCGGCCGGACGATGCCTAGTTTGGATGCGAATGCGCCAGGGACCAAACGTAATCGGCAACCGCGGTAGCGTCCGCCTGCGATAGTTGCACACCGCCGTCAGGCGGCATCGCGCCGGTATGGTCCTTGGGCTTCGCAACGCCCTTCTGAATCGTGCTCAGGATGCCCTGAACGCTCCCGTCGCTCCAGAGCCAGTGTCCGCTGGTCAGGTTGGACCCGACGGCCGACCCCTTGCCGTCCGGTCCGTGGCATCCAGCGCATGTTGCGCCATCGATCTGGCCGGCAAAAATTTGCGCCCCGCGCGCCACCTGATCCGGCGACGCGCCGGGCGGCGTGGGCAAGGCGGCCCCGGCGTTGGGATGAATTCCCTCGGGCGGTGGCGGATTTCCTGCGGCGGAGGCCTGTTGGCCGAGCGGTGTTGGAGCGGCTGGGGCGACGGCGGACGACTTGTTCCCGCCCTGGTAGGTCACCCGCCAGATCGTTCCGCCGGAATTGTCGGCGATGTAAAGCGAGCCGTCCGGTCCGACGGCCAGCCCCGTCGGGCGATGCGCCGCTCCGCTGGGCGTTTTGTTGGGTCCGGCGAAGCCATCGGCAAACACGACGAAGGGTCCGGATGCCTTGCCGCCGGCCATTGGCTGGAAGACGACATTGTAGCCGCCTTGCGGACCCGGTGCCCGGTTCCAGGAGCCGTGGAACGCAATGAAAGCGCCGTCCTTATAGGCGGCGGGAAACTGGCTGCCTTGATAGATCAGCATGTCGTTGGGCGCCCAGTGGGCGGGGAAGGCCGCGACCGGCGCTTGCTTCTGGGCGCATATGCCAACCGTCTTGCCGCCATCACCGCCGTATTCTGGCGCCAGCACAAGCTTCTTCTGGTCGTAGTCGAAATAACATTCCGGCCAGCCGAAATCAGCACCCTGCGTCAACTGGACAAGTTCCTCGGCCGGTTCATTCTGACCCTGGGCAGGTTGGTAGAGGTTCGGCCAGTTCTCGAACAACTGATCCCGGCCGTGTTGCGTGGCGAAAATCCGTCCGGCGGAGTCAAACGAGATACCCTCGCCGTTGCGCAGGCCGGTCACGAAGCGTTGCGCCGGTGAGAAGTGCTGATCGGGCTTGTTCGCATCGAAGCGCCACGTGCCGCCGCGCGTCTCAAGTTCCGTGCATGGATTGTTGCCGGGAATGTGGGGGATGCGATTCTCGCTCTGGCAGGCGTTGGTGGCCGATCCAAGATCGACGTAAAGACTGCCATCCGAAGCAATCGCGAAGGGGTGCATTGGATGGTCGCCCGAGAGCGGAAGGCCGTCCACGATCGTTTCGGGCTTGGCGGTGGGGGCGAGACCGTCGCGGGGCAGCGCGTAGCGGACGATCCGGTCATTGGTTTCGGCGTACACGGCGTTGTTGTAGACGAAAATGCCGGTGCCGCCGTGGTCGCCCTGGTCATAGGACGGCCCGAATTGAACGACCTGATCGGCCTTCTGGTCGCCGTTGGTGTCCCTCAGGGCGATCAGCATGCCGCCCGGTGGCGGGGTGTCGTTGTGATAATACCGGCCGCTCCAGGTGTTGGCGTAGACGGTACCGTCCGGAGCGACTGCAAGGTGGCGGACGTGTCCAAGATGATCGGCGAAAATGGTCGCGCAGAAGCCGGGGGAAACCGTGACGCCGCGCGGGTCGCCGCCGCAGCTTTGTTGGGCGTGGCCTGGGGCGGCTGTGATCAGACACAGGCCAGCGAGCATCGGTGCGGTCCGCAGGAGCGCAGAGCGGACGTTAATTTTTCCGGGGTTCATTGGCGCGAACTCCTGTTGATTGGGGCAACCTGAGGTCGTCTTTTGGCATGAAGGCGGCCGCCTTGCAGCGGTGTCCAGAACGCAAGTTTGTGAGCGTTGGCAGAAGACCGCCGGTCAGTGGCTTCGGCTGAACCCCAAGCAGGATCTGACGGTCAGGAACAAGCAGCTTGTGCCAGTCGGGGAACGGTCACACGCCGTCGCTTGGGTGCCCGCTTAACGGGACGAGCAAGCAGAGGTGACTGCCCACCGCCGGACTCGAACCGGCACGCCGTTTCCAGCTGCGGATTTTAAGTCCGCTGCGTCTACCATTCCGCCAGGCGGGCACAGACCGGTCTTTTACACCAAGCGGATGAAAGATCGACCCTGTACCGGCCCGGCGGACGGTGGCGAAACGGATGGCCGGATACGACGGTGCGCAATGCCGCTCGGGCGCTGTTAGTCCTTCGGTCGAATGACGACCTACAACCCGCAGGCAATGTCCAGCGCCATCCGGATCAGGTTGTCGCTGGCCTCGGGCGTGCGGAAGGCGCTGTGGGCCGACAGCGTGACATTCGCCAACGTCGTCAGTTCGTGTCCGGCGGGAAGCGGTTCGGTTTCGAACACGTCCAGCGCGGCGTGGCGCAGCGCGCCGGAGCGAAGGGCGGCGATCATCGCCGCCTGGTCGACGATCGCCGCGCGGGCGGTGTTCACCAGGATTGCGCCCGGCCGCAGCTTCGCCAGCCGGGAGGCGCTCAGGAACCCACGCGTGTCGTCATTCAGCAGCAGGTGGACCGACAGAACCTGGCTCTCGGCAAGCAAGGTGTCCAGATCGACGAACGTCACCCCCGGCGCCGACTTCGCTGACCGGTTCCAGGCCAGGACCCGCATCCCGGACCCGGCAGCGATTCGCGCGACCTCCGCCGCGATGCCGCCGAAGCCAAGCAGCCCAAGCGTCTTGCCGGTCAGTTCCATGCCCTCGGTGCGGATCCAGTTGCCGGCGCGCATGCCGCCGTCCATCCGAGCCAGTCCGCGAGCCGCGGCCCACATCAGGGCGATGCTGTGTTCGGCGACAGCGGTGTCGCCATAGCCTTTGATGATATGAACCTTGATGCCGATCTCGGCGAGTTCCTCCGGATGCATGTAGCTGCGCGCACCGGTGCCCAGGAAAATCACATGCTTCAGGCCGAGGCAGTTGCGCATCGCCTCGGTCGGCAACTGGGTGTGGTCATCCAGGATGAAGTCATAGCCAGAGCACAGGCCGGGCAGTTCGTCCGGCTTGATCTCGCCGCGTTGCTCGACCGTGACCGGCGGATCGGTGGGCCGCACGACGCGATTGAAAACGCTGGCCAGATCGTCGACCGCATCCAGAAACAAGCCCTTCACCGCACTCTCCTGACCGGAACCGGTGCAACTCTGCGCAACACGGGGTCCGGCAGCAAGCCGGAGAATCTGCTACACGGACGCCACAATGGCTCCCCCCGCTACCACGCTGCCCCGCGACCAGCCTTTATCGCCGCAGCCGCTTCGACCGGCCCGGTCTTGGCGGCGGCGCGCGCTGCTCTGGCTGCTCCGGTGGGGGTTTATTGCCTCGGTCTGGGGCGCGCTGGCAGCGGTCGTGCTGGTGTTGTGGTTTGCGCGCGACATTCCCCGTCCGGAAGACGCGCTGGAGGCTGCCCGGCGCCCGAGCCTGGTGCTGCAGGACCGGAACGGGCGGACAATCGCGACATTCGGCGACGTGGTCGGCGAAACACTCCACCTGAAGGATTTCCCGCCGGCCCTGCCCGCCGCGGTGGTCGCTGTGGAGGACCGCCGCTTCTGGAGCCACCCCGGCATTGACCTGATTGGCATGGCGCGGGCGGCCTGGGTGAACCTGATGGCCGGACGGGTGGTGCAAGGCGGTTCAACGCTGACTCAGCAGGTGGCGAAGACGCTTTTCCTGACCAACGCCCGGACCGTCCGGCGCAAGGTGCAGGAACTGTTGCTGACGCTGTGGCTGGAGCATCGGTTCACCAAGAAGGAGATTTTGGAAATATACCTGAACCGCGTCTACCTCGGGTCCGGCGCCTGGGGCATGGACGCCGCGGCGCGGACCTTCTTCGGTGTTTCGGCGCGCCACGTGACTCTGGCGCAGGCGGCCGTGCTGGCCGGCTTGCCGCGTGCCCCGTCACGGTTCAACCCGCGGGCAAGCCCGGCGGCCGCCTTGGCGCGAGGCAAGGAAGTGCTGGGGGCGATGGTGGAGACGGGTGCGATTACCGCCGAACAGGCCGCGTTAGCGGCGGCGCAGATCGCCTTCCCGCATAGTCCGACGGCGCCCGGATGGTTCGCCGACTGGGTGGCGGAACAGTCGCAGGCGGCGATCGCGCCTGACGTTGATACGGTGGTGCGAACGACGATGGACAGCCGGTATCAGGCTGTCGCGGAGCAGCGTCTGGCTTCATTGCTCGCCGGCCCGGGCGCAGCGGCGAACGTCAGCCAGGGCGCGGTGGTGATCGTAGACCCGGCGACCGGAGCGGTGCGTGCCATGGTTGGCGGGCGCAACTATCGCGACAGCCCGTTCAATCGCGCCGTACTGGCTCGCCGGCAACCCGGATCGGCATTCAAGCCGTTCGTCTGGCTGTCAGCGCTGGAGAAAGGGTTGACGCCGGAGGATACCGTGCTGGACGGACCGTTGCGCATCGGGACCTGGAGTCCGGTCAACTTCGAGCGCCGCTATCTGGGTGAGATCACGCTGGAAGAGGCGCTGGCTCAGTCCATCAACACAGCCTCCGTCCGGCTGCTGATTTCGGGCTGGGGGGCCGCGAGTTGTCGCGGCGACAGCAGCGCGGCTTGGGATCGAGGACCGTATGCCAAATGACGCATCCCTCGCCCTTGGCACCGGAGAAGTTGGGCTGCTGGAACTGACAACCGCCTATTCTGCGTTCTTCAATGGCGGGTCCCGCGTGACGGCACATGGGCTGGAGCGAACGCCGCATGATGTTCGGCCGGTGATCAAGCCGGACGTCGCTGCGATGATGGTTCGAATGATGGAGGCCGTCGTTACTCGAGGCACCGGGCGGGCCGCCTCCGTTCCAGGGCATGTCGTGGCAGGCAAGACCGGCACCACGCAGGATTTCCGGGACGCATGGTTCGTCGGATGCGTCAATCCTGATCAGCCGAACGCGGTCATGATCGGGGTGTGGCTGGGAAACGACGACAATGATCCGATGCGGAACGTCCAGGGAGGAAGCCTGCCCGCCCGGTTGTTCCATGACATCGCACTCGGAATCCAGTGAAAGCTCGGTTCTAGGGAGCTTCTCAGGCGTCGGAGCGGAGGCGCGGGTACCCGAACGAGGCACCATGAGGCCGGTGAGTAAGCGGACGGTCATGAGGACCCGGACCCTCCGACCTGGTCCCCGATGTCGATGAACAGCAGGTAGCCAGCAACACCGAGATTACATTCGAGTGTCAAGAATATTTACACTCCGAAGATCAGTCTTTAATTTGGAATTTATAAATCATTGATATAACTAAACAATATCTCATGGCACCGTTCGTGCATGCAGGGAGATGCCTTGGTGGATAAAGGGAAAGGCACGAACTGCTGTTCGAGG
This sequence comes from uncultured Pseudomonadota bacterium, assembly GCA_963819005.1. Classification (GTDB taxonomy): domain Bacteria; phylum Pseudomonadota; class Alphaproteobacteria; order Acetobacterales; family Acetobacteraceae; genus Rhodopila. The sequence continues at coordinate 272,710 of CAWFUL010000011.1, read as the reverse complement.
GAAACCAGCGGTTCCAGGAGAGTATGGGGATGAAGGAACGTATTTTTTCGTTGGTTGGTCCACCGGTCATTGTCGGCCTTGTCGCAGTCGCTGGGTCTCTTCTGCCGGTGGAGGTCCTGGACTATCTGACTGCCTGGATTGTTCTGTCCTGCCCGATTGGCATTGTGATTGGGCACTTCGCACTCAGCGAGGATTGATGGGCGGGTCGCCGTTCGATACGCCGTTCTATGAGTCCCTGACTCCAGGAGCGCAAGAGAACGCGGATTAGTCACATGGTCCTGTTTGCCATGGAAGGCAGGAACCGACCGGCCTTGAAGCGCGCTCCGAGTTCGTATCGTCGCTATCCGCCTCGCCTTTACGAATTGTGTGCGTCCTTTAAGCGTCCCCCCCGGGGCGCTGGTTCGGTGCGGCCGCGGCACACCTTCGAACCGGTAACGAATCGCGACAGCAATGCCTGGGTGCATGCGGCGGCCGGTGCGGCGTCACGTCCGATTTGACATCATCCCGACGGCCGCAAGTACTTGTGCGGCCGTCGGGATTGGCGCAACGGCGCCGTAGCCGAGGCATTTCAGCGCCGCGGCGACGCTGGCGTAGCGGGCTGCCGGCTCGAGAGAATCTCCGCCGAGCACTCTTGCGAGGAAGGCGCCGCAGAACGTGTCGCCGGCGCCGGTGGCGTCAACCGCGCGGACCGTGTGTGGCGCGATACGGATACGTGCATCCGGCGTTGCGAGGTACGCCCCCGCTTCGCCCATCTTCAGAAGCACGGTCCGGCATCCCAGGCCCAAATAGAAGTCGAGCATTGCGTCCGGATCGGTGAGGCCGGTGAGGGTGCGCACGTCCTCCTCGCCCGGGATCGCGTAATCCGCATTGGCCATGGCGGCGTGCATGACAGCGGCTGCTCGATCAGGCGGCCATAGCCGCGGGCGGTAATTCGTGTCGTAGGCTACCTTAACGCCATGCTGGCGGGCGATGTCGATCGCGGCGAACACGGCATCGCAGGCGGAGGTGGAAATCCCTTGGCTGATGCCGGACACGAACAGGATTTTGGCCGCGGCAATGGCGGCGCGGGGCAGGTCGGCGGTGGCGTACATCGCGGCGGCGGAGTTAGAGCGATAGTGCAGGAAGTGGTGGCCCTCCTGGTCGTGGGTCACAAAGTAAACGCCGGTCTGGTGATGATCGGTGCGCCGGACGGTGGTGGTGTCCACACCCTCCCGCCGCCACAGGTCGATGAAAGCGTCACCGGGCATGTCCTGGCCGAGCGCGGTGATATAGCCTGCTTGGGCACCTTGGCGGGCGGCCGCGATGGCAACGTTGGAGGTGTCACCACCGAAGCCCTGAAGGTAGGTCCGTGTTCCATCGGGGGCAGGGGGGAGTTGATTGAACTCCAGCATCGGCTCGCCCATGCACAGCAGTTCGGCGGTCACGACCCCGTCACGTCGGCTTGCATCCGTGCCTCCTCCCGGCCGGTTGGCGTCATCTCGTGGGCTCTCGCGGGAGAGATGACGCAGTTCCGGCCGATCGGCAAACGCTGGAGGTGACCGTCACTCGGCGGCGGTTTTGTCCGCCCAATCCCGTAATGTCTTTGCCTGCGCGCGGAGCGAGGCGACGCCCTGGCCGAGCGAGGCCAGGTTGGTGCGGTACCGTTCCAGGCTGTCGCCTAGACCGGTGGTCGAAGTCTTGAGGTCCGCGAGGGAAGAGCGCCACGCGGCCATGGCCTGCCGCTGGTCGATCAGCGCGGTGTTCAACGTTTCCAGCGCGCGGGCCAGGCGTTGTTGCGCGAGTGTCATCTGCGCCGGGGCCGATACGCTCTCTGCCGATACAAAAGGTCGCGGCGCAGCGGGTGACTGAGCGCGGACCCGGAACGGGATGATCTCAGCGCTTGGAGCGATCACATTCTGGCTTGTCTGATCAATCGACGTCTCAGTCATCTCGGCTGCTCCGGTTCATAATTAGGCAACCGTTAATAATCATGAATCGGAGGTTAAGGCCAGAAGAATCGTTATAATACAATGGTCTGTCCAGAGTCCTCTGAGGGTTGATGATAATCGGCACCCGTCCTCCTTGCGCGATAAGCCCCCTGATTCCTGGCGGCGAGGTGTGATAGGAGGTGTAAATGCCGGTTGCGTTCCCGGTTTCGTTCATCTCTCGTTGCCTGTGGCGCTCATTGCACTCGGGTCGATCCCCCTGAACCAGCCGCCTGGGGCCATGATATGCCCAGGTGTTCCCGTGCCTGGTTCCCGTTCTTAACCCTTCTGTTAAACCCACTGGCGCGAGCCGATCAGGAAGACGCATGGCTATTGGACTTGAAGTCGTCATCATCCTGCTGCTGATCCTGCTGAACGGGTTGTTTTCGCTCAGCGAGTTGGCGCTGATCTCGGCACGGCGCGCCCGGCTGGCGGTGCTGCAACGGAAGGGCGTGGCCGGGGCTACCGCCGCGCGGGCGTTGTCGGACGATCCGCAACGGTTTCTCCCCACTGTGCAGGTGGGCATCACCCTGGTCGGGGTGCTGACCGGCGTGTTCGGTGGCGCGCGGATCGCCTCGCACATCCAGGAATGGCTCGAACGGATTCCGGCCCTTGTCACCTATGCCGAAAGCATTGCGCTGGGGGTCGTGGTCGTGGTCACCACCTTCCTGACGCTGGTCCTGGGCGAACTGGTGCCGAAACAACTGGCGTTGCGGCATCCTGAGATGATCGCAACCCGTGTCGCGGTTCCGATCATCTGGTTTTCGCGCATCGGCGCGCCGGTCGTGTGGCTCTTGGGGAAATCATCGGCTTTCGTGCTGCGGATATTCGGCTTGCACCGCGACAGCCGGCAATCGGTGACCGAGGAGGAACTGAAAGCGCTGCTGATCGAGGGGGCGCAAACCGGCGTCCTGGAAATCGAGGAACGCGACATGATCGAGCGCGTCTTGCGCCTGGCGGACAAGCCGGTCCGGGCGATCATGACGCCGCGGACTGAACTCGCCTGGATCGACCGCACCGATCCGGCCAAGGTGATCGCGCAGACGCTGAAGTCCGCCCCCCATTCGCGTTTCGTGGTCTGCGACAACTCGATCGACAACGTGGTGGGGGTGGTGCAGGCCAAGGATCTGCTGGACCGTATCCTGAGCGGCGGCGAACTGTCGGTCAGCGCCGCGCTGCGCCAGCCGATGATCGTTCCGGATACGGTCACCGCCCTCGATGCGCTGGAGCGGCTGAAGTCCGATCCGATGGGCCTGGCTCTGGTGATGGACGAGTACGGCAGTTTCGAGGGGGTCGTGACCGCCGCGGATGTGCTGGAGGCGATCGTCGGCGACGCCTCGGGGCCGGATCACCAGGATGGCGTGCCGGGGCCGGAAGGCGAGACCTCCATGACGCTGGACGGCATGACGCCTGTCGACGAACTGAAGGCTCGGCTGAACCTGCCGGACCTGCCGGCCGAGGGAAGCTACCATACGCTGGCCGGGCTGGTCCTGGCGCTGCTGCGCCGGGTGCCGCGCGTGGGCGACCGGATCGTGTTCGGCGGCTGGCGGTTCGAGGTCCTGGAAATGGACGGCCGCCGGGTGGACAAGGTCCTGGCTGGGCGTGAACCGGCGGCGGAGGCTTAGGGCGTGGGTAGAAGGAGGGAAGGCGGGGGCTCCGCCCCGCGACCCCGCCAAGGGCGGTGGCCCTTGGAACCCATTACTTGGGGGGACATGGCGAGAGGGGGCGAAGGTGTCGCTTGCAACCTCGGCGTCGCACCCTCTCGCCATAGCCCCCCATCAACAGGTTTTAAGGGGCCTCGCCCCTTAACGGGGTCCAGGGGCAGCGCCCTTGGCCTTGTCTTCTTCCACCCACATCCCTGAGGCCGCCCTCGATGGTCACACCCGACGCGACCGTGACGCAGTGTGCCGTGCTTGTCGGTGGGCTGGGCACGCGGCTGGGAGCGCTGACGGCAGCAACCCCGAAGCCGTTGCTGCCGTGCGGTGACCGGCCGTTTCTGTGCTGGCTGCTGCGGGAGTTTGTCCGGTTCGGTGTAACGGACTTTCTTCTGTTGACCGGGCATTTGTCGGCCGAGGTGGAGCGGGCCGCGGCAGAGATACAGGCGGCGTTGCCGCGTGGCGCGCGCGTGACGTTGTCGCGGGAGCCGGTGCGGGCCGGCACCGGGGGCGCGGTGTTTCATGCCCGCGATCTGCTGGATGATCGGTTTCTGCTCTGCAACGGCGATTCGTTGTTTGACTGCGGACTTTCCTCTTTGCTGGCCGATGCGGTGAATGATCCGCCTGAGGCCGTCGGGCGGATCATGCTGCGGCGGCTGCAGGATGCCTCGCGGTTTGGCGTGGTGGCGCTGGAGGGTGACCGGATCACGGCATTCCAGGAACGGCCGGCGCCGGGCACGGCCGGAGTGATCAATGGCGGAGTGTATTTGTTTCGCCGGTCCCTGATCGATCATCTGACGCCGTCCTGTTCGCTGGAGGCGGATGTGATGCCCGCTCTGGCATCGGCCGCGGCGCTGCGGGGAACGTTGGGCGATGGATACTTTCGCGACATCGGGGTGCCGGAGGATTTTGCCCGTGCGCAGACCGAGATCCCGGCGTTGCTGCATCGTAAGGCTTTGTTTCTGGACCGGGATGGCGTGCTGAACCTCGATCACGGCTACGTAGGATCGCGGGACCGCTTCGAGTGGGTGGAGGGCGCGCTGGAGGCGATCCGTTTTGCCACCAATGCCGGCTGGCATGTGTTCATCGTCACCAATCAATCGGGTGTCGCCCGTGGTCTTTACGACGAGCCGGCGGTGTGCGCGTTGCTGGACTGGATTGGCGATGAGGCACGCAAAGCAGGCGGCACGATCGATGATTGGCGCTACTGTCCGTTTCATCCGGATGCCACCGTCGAGGCGTACCGGCAGACGCATGACTGGCGCAAGCCGATGCCCGGAATGTTGCTCGATCTGATGCGGGTGTGGGAGGTCGATCCGGCCCGCGCTGTCATGGTCGGCGATCAGGACTCCGATATGCGCGCGGCGGCGGCGGCCGGTATCGCCGGTTATTTGTTTCAGGGCGGGAATTTGCTTTCCTTCATCCGGCCGATCCTCGATAAGCACGCCTGAAGAACTGCAATCGGGAGTTGTGGGTGCCGATCGAACACAGAACCGTTCGTGCGCGTGTGCCGCTGCGGCTTGGACTGGCGGGCGGCGGAACGGATCTTAGTCCCTATTGCGATGAATTCGGCGGCGCCGTGCTGAACACGACAATAGATCGTTATGCCTATGCATTCATCGAGCCTTCCGCGGATGGGATGGTGCATTTCATCGCGCCCGACATGGAGCTTGAAGAAGTATTTCTCCCCGACTTCGCGGCTTTTGAGCGCGCTCGGCTGCTGCTTCACGCCGGCGTGGTGCGCCGTATGCTGACGCAGTACGGTGCAGGTGAGGTCAGGCCGATGCGAGTTACCTCCTATGTGGATGCGCCGCCGGGTTCTGGGCTTGGGTCTTCCTCGGCGCTGGTTGTTGCTCTCGTGGAGGCGTTCACGGCCTATCTGGGTGCGCCTCTCGGACCGTATGACGTTGCGCATATGGCGTTCGAGATCGAGCGGGTTGAGCTTGGCCTGGCGGGCGGCAAACAGGACCAATACTCGGCCACTTTCGGCGGCACCAACTTCATCGAGTTCCATGCCGCCGACCGCGTCATCGTCAATCCATTGCGGATTGCGCCCGCGGTGTTGAACGAGCTGGAGACGTCGATGGTGATCTGCTTCACCGGCGTGTCGCGCCGGTCCGAGGAGATCATCGTCGAGCAGCAGCGCGGCATGACCTCATCCGCGGGACAGGACCCGGCAGCGGATGTGCTTGATAGCCTTCATCAGCTCAAGCGCGACGCTATGGAAATGAAAGAAGCTTTGCTGCGCGGCGAAATTCCGAGGATGGCATCGATACTGAACCGGTCCTGGGCCGCGAAGAAACGCACCGCCTCGGGCATCAGCACCGGCCGCATAGAGCAGCTTTACGATCTTGCATTCTCGCATGGCGCGATCGGCGGGAAGGTATCGGGCGCGGGCGGCGGCGGTTTTATGATGTTCCTGGTTCCGCCGCATCGGCGCATCTCGGTCATCAGGACGCTGAACGAGGCCGGCGGCACCGCGAGCGGCGTGCATCTGACCCGGCAGGGGGCCGAGTCCTGGTTGGTCTGAACGGCCTGCGGATGCGGTCAACCGTTTCTTAACGACTTTCAGGGATGGTGGAACGAGTTCAACCGACGGACTACACTGTGTCCCCTGGTCCTCGCCGCGTGCCCGTCATGATCCTGGCGTTTGTCGCTGTCCTTCGCATGAGCGGTTCGGGGATGGCAGCGCACGGCCCTGACGCCACCGAGGATCCGAATGCCGATCCCTACACCGGCTGTCAGCATTGCAGTACCGGTCATGATGGCGCTTACGGCGACGGCTGGCAGGATCAGGCGATTTCGATGCGTCCGTATGCCGGCACCTCGCGCATTATCGGTGCACCGGCCCCGCCGATGTACCCGCCGGTCATCGCGTCACCCGCTGGCAGTCCGCCTGCCGTTCCGGCGCCGGTCGGTCACTGGTACTATTGTAACAATCCGAAAGGTTATTATCCCTACGTAAGCACTTGCCGTAACGCTTGGCGGCAAGTATCCGCTCGGTCAGGCAAATGAGGGTTTCGGCTGATGCGATTATCGATCTTCCGCCTGGCGCTGGTAGCGCCGTTGTTAATGCTGGATAGCTGCGCTCAAACCCCGCTTGGTCCGACCATTCCAGTGATGCCCGCGCCCGGCAAGCCGTTCGACGTGTTCCAGTCGGATCAGGCGCTGTGCAAGCAATTCGCTGATAGCCAGGTCGCGGGCGGCGCGCAGCAGGCCAACAATCGGCAGGTTGGAACCGCGATTCTCGGCACCGTTCTGGGCGCGGGCCTTGGCGCGGCGATCGGCGGCGGGCGGGGTGCCGCGATCGGCGCCGCTTCGGGCGCCTTGGGCGGCACGGCGGTGGGGGCTGGCCCCGCCTCTCAGGCAAACATGAGCCTGCAACAGCGGTATGACCTGGCCTATGCACAGTGCATGTACTCGCGCGGCAATCAGGTTCCGGGCTTCTTGCCACCGCCGGGTCCGCCGCCAGGCTACCCGCCGCCGCCAGGCTACCGGCCGCCGGGCTAAGGCGCGAGGTCAGATGCAAAGGGGCCAGCTATCGTCAGTTCGGTCCGGGTATGGTGATATCGGTTAGCCGGCCGTGTCGCTGGCTGAGATGACACCATAGGGGGAAGCTAGATGAATGGCGCTGAAAGCCTGGTCCACTCGCTGCTAAAGAGCGGCGTCACCACCTGCTTCTCCAATCCCGGCACGTCGGAAATGCATTTCGTTGCCGCGCTCGATCGGATTCCCGGCCTGCATTGCGTGCTGGGCCTGTTCGAGGGCGTGGTGACCGGGGCGGCGGACGGCTACGCTCGGATGGCAGGCAAGCCGGCCGCCACGTTGTTGCATTGCGGACCCGGGTTGGCGAATGGGCTGGCTAACTTGCACAACGCCCGCCGAGCGGCGACGCCTGTGGTGAATATTGTGGGTGATCAGGCGACGTATCACCGGCCGCTCGATTCGCCGCTGACCGCTGATACCGAGGGGTTTGCGCGTGGCGTGTCCGGCTGGGTCCGGACCTCGATGGATGTGCGGACGGTTGGGGCGGACGCGGCCGCGGCGGTGCAGGCGGCGATGATCGCGCCGGGACAGGTCGCCACGCTGATTCTGCCGTCCGATACGTCGTGGAACGAAGGCGGCGTGGTGGCGGAGGCGCTGCCTCGGTTGCCGACGCCGTCCTCGTCTCCCAATCAGATCGATGAAGCGGTTGCGGCGCTGCGGCGCGGCGGGGCCGGGGTGGTGCTGCTGTTGGGCGGTGTTGCGCTGGATGCCGAAGGCCTCGCGTTGGCGCACCGTATTCAGTCGGCGACCGGCTGCCGGGTGATGGCGCAGGGATCGAATGCACGCATGGCGCGCGGGCAGGGGCGTATGTCGCTCGAGCGGGTGCCTTACGTCGTCGATGTCGCGGTCAAGGCGATGGCCGGGACGAAGCATCTGATCCTGGCGGGCGCGCGCAAGCCGGTCACATTCTTTGCCTACCCCAACAAGGTGCAGACCTCGATTCCCGAGGATTCCGAGATCCATATCCTGGCGCGGCCGGAGCAGGACATCGTAGAGGCGCTGGCACGGCTGGCGGATCAGCTAGGCTGCCCGAAGGTGGCTCCGCCGGATAATGGCAGCCGGCCGGAGCCCGGGCGCGGGGCGCTGACGCCGGAGGCGGTGGCCGCGACGCTGGGTGCGTTGATGCCGGAACACGCTGTCATCGCCGACGAGTTGGTGACGTTCGGGCGTGGGTTCTTTGCCAATACCAAGGCCGCCCCGCACCATGATTGGCTGAACGTGACCGGCGGGGCCATCGGCGGCGGCATGCCGATGGCCACCGGCGCCGCGATCGGGGCGCCGGGCCGGCGGGTGATCAACCTCCAGGCCGACGGATCGGCGATGTACACCGTACAGGCGTTGTGGACTCAGGCGCGCGAGAAGCTGGACGTCACGACGGTACTGCTGTCCAATCGTAAATACGCGATTCTGTTGGGCGAACTGGCGAATGTCGGGGCCAATCCAGGCCGAACGGCGCTGGACATGATGGACCTTGGGAATCCCGATATCGACTGGCCCCAGCTTGCCACTTCGATGGGCGTCGAAGCGGCGAAAACCGATTCGGCGGAAGGGTTTGCCGATCTGCTCGCGCATTCCCTGAAGCGCTCTGGCCCGTTCCTGATCGAACTGTTGATTTAGCCGCCGTTGCCGTCACGCCGATCGGACTGTCAGGTCGTGCTTGACTGTAGCGACAGCCGTGCGTACATCGTCACGTAGCGCGGATGATTGCTGATCGGCTTTCGCGCTGCACCACTAGTCAATCGGATCTGGAACCAACCAGACCCGGCAGTATGGGAGGTTAATAAGATGGCGAAAACAGAACGCAACGGTCGTGCTTCGTCCAAGCAACGGCAACCGGCATCCGCCGCGTCACAAGCGCGTGGTCGCATTGCCACATCCAAGGCTCAGCCTCACACCCAGGCCCATGCGGTCACGCCGGCGCGAACCGGTTGGGCGACCGATTTGGTGTTTGACGTGCGGGAACCGAAGCTTGCTGTCAGTCTGCGGCTCGATGCCGATGTGCTAAGGTTCTTTCGCGGCTTCGGCGCCGGTTATCAAACCCGGATCAACGAAGTATTGAAAGCGTTCATGCACGCGCGTGAGGGAGTTGAAATTGGCGCTCATGTTGCAAGTGCGAAGGTTGCCCGGTCGGCGTCAAACGGCAAGCGCGCCCGGAGTTAGCTCCGGCAGTTAGCCAGGGCTGCGTCGGGCGGGACCACCACGGAACGCCATCCCACCCGACGCATCGCCTGACACCAAATGCTTGTACGATAGTATTTTGGGGACGTTTGTCCCCGGCGGTTATTCGCCTTGAGGCGAGACCGGATCAGGCGCCGTCGCTTTTGTCACAACCCAGGCCCGCAGAACAAAGCCCATTTCCCTGCGCCAGTCAGCGTGGTTCGTTTTGAACCAGTCCAGCGTGCCGTTGTCCACCACCAGACCAACATTTCGCGCACCAACGGATGGCCAGTCCGGAATGTCCTGATCTGCTGTAGGCTCGTCCGGATCGGCGGTCTTCCCCGGTCCGAGGCAGGCTGCGATCAGGCCTTCGTCGTCGAGGTTATCAGCGTCCTCATCCGGGTCGTCGCTAATCATCACCAACTCAAAAAAATCATGCTGGAATCAAAGGATACGAGTTGTCTGACCATTTAAAATCAACTCGAGGTCGTCTCCAATGCCGGATGAGGACGCCGAAAAGCAAGCTAGCCGAAAGTGGTTAAGAAACCGTTAACACCGGCAGGACCGAACATACGAGACCGCGACAGCGCTCGAGGGCGGACTCCCGCAACCCGCTTTGTCGGCGGCATCCAACCCACGGCCAGCGCGGGCTGACGACAAGGTCAGTCTTTGGCCAGCGGAACAATCGAGGTGTTTCAATCCGCGGCGTCGGCGACGTCTTCCGACGGCTGTTTACCGGCACGGATACGCTTCAGGGCGGTCTCCACGTGACGGCTGAAAACGTACTCGGCGGGACGTTGCTTATCCAACGGAATGTCGGGCGCCACTGGGCCCTCGGTGCGGATGCCGCGGATGACCTGTGCCGCGGCAAGCCAGGGCTTACGGACGGTTTCAGCCACGGCGCTGGCCTCGTAGCCAGAATGCACCATGCAGTCGGCGCATTTCTCGTAGTTGCCGGTGCCGTATTTGTCCCAGTCGGTGGTTTCCATCAGTTCCTTGAAGGTCTTGGTATAGCCTTCACCGAGCAGGTAGCAGGGACGTTGCCAGCCGAAATAGGTGCGAGTCGGGTTTCCCCAGGGCGTGCAGTGGAAGGTCTGGTTGCCGGCGAGAAAATCCAGGAACATCGACGACTGGTTGAAAGCCCACTTCTTTTTCCAACTGCCCTGACCCTGGCGCCGGAAGATGCCACGAAACAGCTCCTTGGTTTTTGCGCGGTTCAGGAAGTGCTGCTGGTCCGGCGCGCGTTCGTAGGCATAGCCGGGCGACACCGAGATGCCGTCCACCCCCATCGCCATGACCTCGTCGAAGAACGTCGCGACCTTCTCCGGTTCGGCGGTGTTGAAAAGTGTGCAGTTGATGATGGTGCGGAAGCCGCGGCGCTTGGACTCGGCGATCGCCTCCACGGCCCGGTCGTAGACTCCGTCCTGGCACACCGAAATGTCATGTTCGGTGCGGCTGCCGTCGAGATGGACCGACCAGGAGAACCACTTGCTGGGCTTGAAGAGATCCATCTTCTTTTCCAGCAGCAGCGCGTTGGTGCAAACGATGACGAACTTCTTGCGCGCGATGGCGCCTTGCACGATCTGGTCGATCTCCTTGTGCAGCAGCGGTTCTCCGCCAGCGATGACCACGACCGGGGCGCCGCACTCGTCGATCGCTTCCATGCACTCGGCGACCGACAAACGTTGGTTCAGGATCTCCGCCGGATAGTCGATCTTGCCGCAGCCGGCGCAGGCCAGATTGCAGCGGAACAGCGGCTCCAGCATCAGCACCAGCGGATAACGCTTGCGGCCGATCAGGTGCTGTTTCACGACATAGGCGCCGACGCGCAGAGCCTGGTTCAACGGAACTGACATGCTATCCTTGTATCCTTATGCGTCCGCGAGTTCCGCGGGGAAGCGGAAGCGAACATCCTCGGCCACCCCATCCTGAGTGGACACTTCGATCTCACCAAAACGGCGCAGTCCATCAAGTACGCCCTGCACCAAGGTTTCCGGCGCCGAGGCGCCGGCGGTAAGCCCAACCGACGATATGCCCTCGAACCATTCTGGCCTGAGGGCGTCGGCGTCATCTATAAGGTAGGCGGGTTTGCCGAGTTCCAGGCCGATTTCGCACAGGCGGTTGGAGTTGGACGAATTCCGTGATCCGACAACCAGCAGCATGTCGACGTTGTGTGCGAGGTCACGCACGGCCTGCTGCCTGTTCTGTGTTGCATAGCAGATGTCCCTGACGTCGGGACCGACGATGAGGGGGAAGCGGTCCATAAGGGCGGTGATGATCCCGCGCGTGTCATCTACCGAGAGGGTTGTCTGGGTGATGTACGCCAGTTTCTCAGGGTCCTTGACCTTTAGCAACGCCACGTCCTCAACCGTCTGCACGAGGTGGACCTTCGCCGGCACCTGACCGATGGTCCCTTCGACCTCGGCGTGGCCGGCATGGCCGACCAGCACGATTTCACGGTCCTGGCGCGCGTAGCGGCGGCCTTCGTTGTGAACCTTGGCAACCAGGGGGCAGGTGGCGTCGATCACCGGAAGGCCGCGTTCTGCGGCTGCCTGTTCGACCCGCTTGGCGACGCCGTGCGCGGAAAACACCGTCATCGCACCGGCCGGAATCTCATCGAGTTCGTCGACGAAGACGGCACCCCGCTGGCGCAAGTCCTCGACAACGTGCCGGTTGTGCACGATCTCGTGCCGCACATAGATCGGCGGCCCGTATTTCTTCAGCGCGCGCTCCACAATCTCGATGGCCCGTTCGACTCCGGCGCAGAACCCGCGAGGCTGGGCGAGGACGACACGAATCATACAGTCTGTCTCCGAACTGATACCGGACACTCATACCGGACGCTGATACCGGACGCTAATACCAGACCGGACGGGTCGGGATATGGCAGGTCGTCCAGCCTGCCGCAACGCTACGTGGACCGGACAGCCATGCGCAGCTTGCCGCATTGCACCAGAAGTCATCATTCTCCGTTCGGTGTGGCAACCGGATCGTCCCGATCGGCCGAATGGCGTGGCAATTTTGCAACATTCGCCAGGATCGCGCGAAGGTGGCACTGTGCGATATCGCAGGGCGTGCTAACCGGGAAAGGATAGGCTCCTACCAACGGGGGTCACAGGGTCACGAGGCTGAAAGTGGCGCCGACGAGGGCTGTAGGCTTGACGCATACCGATCTGACACTGGCGATGGCCCAAATCGCCGGGGTTGTAGAGCAGGCGCTCGACGGATTGCTTCCTGTGGTCGAGGGGATCGAGGGACGTCTCGCTGAGGCCATGCGTTACGCGACCCTTGGCGGCGGTAAACGCATGCGGGCGTTCCTGGTGATGGAGAGCGCGTCGCTATTCTCGGTGGCGGAGACATCGGCTGCCCGGGTCGCTGCCTCGGTGGAGATGTTGCACGCTTATTCGCTGATCCACGATGACCTGCCGGCGATGGACAACGATGACCTGCGGCGCGGCAAGCCGAGCACGCACAAGGCGTTCGATGAGGCTACGGCCATCCTGGCAGGTGACGCGTTGCAGACGCGGGCGTTTGAGTTGCTGGCGGAACCGGATACGCATTCGGACGCGCAGGCGCGGTGTGAACTGGTGGCCGCCCTTGGGGCCGCCGCCGGCGCGCGCGGCATGGCCGGTGGCCAGATGATCGACATGCTTACGGAAGGCCAAGCGCTGACCGGGCCTGCCGTTACCCGGTTGCAGGCGCTGAAAACCGGCCGGCTGATCCAGTACAGCGCGGAGGCAGGCGCGATCCTGGGGCGGGCATCCTCACACCAACGGCATTTGTTGGCCGCGTACGGACGTGATCTTGGTGCCGCGTTCCAGATCGCCGATGACCTTCTGGACGTGGAGGGGACGGCCGAAGACATCGGCAAGACAGTCGGTAAGGACGCCGCCGCCGGGAAGGCAACCATGGTTTCCGTTCTGGGCGTGGAGCTTGCCCGGTCTCACGCCGACATGCTTGCGCGGCAGGCGGCCGATCACCTGCATGAGTTTGGCGAACGCGCCGACAATCTTCGCGCGCTGGCGGATTTTGTTGTGGCCCGACGAAGCTGAGAAGGAACAGGAGTTTCAGATGAGTCCAATCGCCACGCCCCTTCTCGATCGCGTGCGCTACCCGGAAGACCTGCGGAATTTTTCCGCGGAACAGCTCCGGCAGCTTGCCGACGAGTTGCGGGCGGAGACCATCGATGCGGTCTCGGTCACCGGCGGACACCTCGGCGCCTCGCTGGGCGTCGTTGAACTCACCGTGGCGATCCATGCGGTGTTTGATACGCCGACCGACCGGCTGCTGTGGGACGTCGGCCATCAGGCATACCCGCATAAGATCCTGACCGGACGGCGTGATCGTATCCGGACGTTGCGCCAGGGCGGCGGCCTGTCGGGGTTCACCAAGCGCGCCGAGAGCGAGTACGACCCGTTCGGCGCGGCGCACTCGTCGACGTCAATCTCAGCCGGTTTGGGAATGGCGGTCGCGCGCGACCTGAAGGACGCGCGGTTCAAGGCGGCGAGCGAGGCGGAGCGGGTGCAGTTTGACTTGCACAAAGACGACCGCAACGTGGTCTGCGTGATCGGCGACGGCGCCATGAGCGCTGGCATGGCCTACGAGGCGATGAACAATGCCGGCAGCATCAAGTCCCGGTTGATCGTCATCCTGAACGACAACGACATGTCCATAGCGCCGCCGGTGGGCGCGATGAGCGCCTATCTGTCGCGGCTGATGTCGTCGCGCAGCTTCGTGTCGCTGCGGGATCTTGCGGTGAAGATGGTCAAGCGGTTCCCCAAGGGAATCGAGCGGACAGCGCGGCGGGCCGAGGAATACGCGCGCGGGCTGCTGACCGGCGGGACGCTGTTCGAGGAACTGGGGTTCTATTACGTCGGGCCGATCGACGGGCACAATCTGGACCACCTGCTGCCGGTGCTGCGCAATGTCCGCGAGGCTGAGGAAGCAGGCGCCATTCTGCTGCATGTGATTACGCAGAAGGGCAAAGGGTATGCGCCGGCGGAGGAGTCGGCCGACAAATACCATGGCGTTTCCAAATTCAATGTCATCACCGGCGAGCAGGCCAAATCTCCGCCCGGACCGCCGGCCTATACCAAGGTGTTCGCCGACGCGCTGATCCAGCAGGCAACGAATGACCCGACCGTGGTGGCGATTACCGCGGCGATGCCTTCGGGGACCGGGCTGGACCGGTTCGGGAAGCTTTTCCCGGATCGCACGTTTGACGTGGGAATTGCCGAACAGCACGCGGTCACGTTCGCGGCGGGCATGGCGACCGAGGGCATGAAGCCGTTCTGCGCGATCTACTCAACGTTCCTGCAGCGCGCCTATGACCAGATCGTGCATGACGTGGCCTTGCAGTCTCTACCAGTACGGTTCGCGATGGACCGGGCGGGCGTGGTGGGCGCGGATGGCGCGACTCATGCAGGCAGCTTTGACCTGGCTTATCTCGGATGTCTGCCGAACATGGTGATCATGGCGCCAGCCGATGAGGCTGAACTCGTCCACGTGGTTGCCACCGCGACGGCGATCAATGACCGGCCGAGCGCGTTTCGTTATCCCCGGGGCGAGGGGACTGGGGTCGCGCTGCCGACGGCCGGCGAGATCCTGACCCTGGGAAAGGGCCGGCTGATGCGCGAGGGCAACAACATCGCCATCCTGTCGCTGGGAACCCGCCTGGGGGATGCACTCAAGGCAGCGGACGAGCTCGCGGCGCGCGGGTTCCCGACCACCGTGGCGGATGCTCGGTTCGCCAAGCCGATCGACACGGCGCTGCTGGAGCAACTGGCGCGTCATCACGAGGTGCTGATCACCATCGAGGAAGGCGCGATCGGCGGCTTCAGCGCGCAGGTAATGCAGCACCTGGCGTGGAAGGGTCTGCTGGATTCGGGGCTGAAGGTGCGGCCGATGGTGCTGCCGGACCGGTTCATCGACCATGACTCCCAGGCGAAGCAGCTGGCGGAAGCGGGTCTTGCCGTAAAGGACATCGTGGCTGCCGCCATGGCGGCTGTGGGATCCCAGGCTCGGCTGACGGTGCCGGCGCAGGCGTGACATGATCCGGCGGTCAAGGTCGCGGGTTCTGGCGGCATTGCGCTGAAGGCGATGACGGTTGGGTTTGTCCTGGCGGCCGCGACCACGGTCCTGGCCTGTGCCGGTGTCGCGCAAACGGCGGTCGGCTGGTGGCTTGCCGGCGAGTTCATGCGCCAGCCGCGCAAGGATGCACTGGACCGGCCACCGATCACGGTTCTGAAGCCTCTTTATGGCGACGAACCCCTGCTGGAGGCCGCATTGGCCTCGTTTTGTACGCAAGGCTACCCGACGGTTCAGGTGCTGTTCGGTGTCTGCAGCGCAAACGACTCGGCGATCCCGGTGGCGCAGGCGCTGCAGCGCCGGTTTTCCGGAGTGGACATCGATATCGTGGTAGACCCGAGTGTTCATGGTCCGAACCGCAAGGTCGGCAACCTGATGAACATGCTGCCTTACGCCAAGCATGGGCTGCTGGTGATTTCCGATTCGGACGTGCATGCGCCCCCCGACCTTTTTGATCGGCTTGTTGTTGCTCTGGGTCGGCCGAACGTCGGGCTTGCAACTGTCCTCTATGCGGGCTTGCCGGCGTTCAACAGCCTGATTTGCCGGCTGGGCGCGATGCAGATCACCCATACCTTTCTGCCTGGCGCTCTGCTGGCGCGCTGGATGGGGCGACAGGATTGCCTGGGCGCTGTGATGGCGCTGCGCCGCGCCGACCTGGAGCAGATCGGTGGGTTGGGGTCGCTGGTCGGGCACCTCGCTGACGATGCGGTGCTGGGGCGCCGGATACGCGGTCTTGGCCGGGACGTTGCGCTGGCAAACAGCATCGTGCTGACGACGGTGCCTGAAACCACCTTGGGGGCCTTGTTTCAGCACGAACTCCGGTGGGCGCGAACGATCCGGACGTTGGAGGCGAAAGGGTTCGCGGCCTCTGTCCTGCAATATTCGCTGTTCTGGGCGCTGTTTCCGGTGCTGCTGACAGGATCGCTGTGGTCATTCTTCCTGTTCGGCATGGCCTGGGTGGTGCGCATGGTCGCTGTGGTCGGGCTGGACACCGGCATCGAACGCCGCTTGGGCCGGGAAGGCGAGCGGCCGAGCGACGCGTTAGGCTATGCCGTCACCTCGCCGGCGTGGTTGCTACCGGTGCGCGATCTGCTGTCCGTGGCGGTTTTGCTGGCGAGTTTTGCAGGCCGGCGGGTTGACTGGCGTGGTCACGGCTTGATAGCCGACACGCCGCCGCCATCTGTTCCACCCAACACTGCGTCTCGCCCGATCGAGGGATCCCACTTGCCATGATGAAAACCCTGTTTCTGCATCCGCCGTCTTTCGACGGTTTCGACGGCGGCGCGGGCGCGCGCTACCAGGCGAAGCGGGAGATCAAGTCGTTCTGGTTCCCGACGTGGCTGGCTCAGCCGGCGGCCCTGGTGCCGGGCAGCAAGCTGATCGATGCGCCGCCGGCCGGCATCACGCTGGAAGAAGTGACCAGGCAGGCAAAGGATTATGAGTTGTGCGTGATGCACACGTCCACGCCATCATTTGCATCGGACGTGAAGGTAGCGGAGGCGCTGAAGGCGGCGAACCCGTCGCTGAAAATCGGCTTTGTCGGCGCAAAGGTCGCGGTGCAGCCGGCGGAGAGCCTGGCGCAGGGTGCCGCGATCGATTTCGTCGCCCGCAACGAGTTCGACTTCACCATAAAGGAGATCGCCGAGGGGCGCGACTGGGGTTCGGTCGACGGCATCTCGTTCCGTAACAAGGCGGGCGTGATCATCCATAACAAGGATCGCGCGACGCTGGAGGATATGGACCAGTTGCCGTTCGTCACCGAGGTCTACAAGCGCGACCTGCGGATCGAGGATTACTTCATCGGCTACCTGATGCACCCGTACATCTCGCTATACACCGGACGGGGCTGCAAGTCGCATTGCACCTTCTGCCTTTGGCCCCAAACGGTCGGTGGGCATCGGTATCGCGTTCGGTCGCCGGAGCATGTGGCGGAAGAGATCCGTCAGGCGAAGATCATGTTCCCTCAGGTGAAGGAGTTCTTCTTCGACGACGATACGTTCACCGACAACCTGCCGCGCGCCGAAGCCATTGCGCGGGAACTGGGGAAGATGGGTGTGACGTGGTCGTGCAACGCCAAGGCGAACGTGCCGCGTGAGACGCTGAAGGTGTTGAAGGACAACGGCCTGCGGTTGTTGCTGGTAGGATACGAAAGCGGCAACCAGCAAATCCTGCACAACATCAAGAAAGGCATGCGGATCGAGGTTGCCCGGCGGTTCACCAAGGACTGCCATGAGCTTGGGATCAAGATCCACGGGACGTTCATCCTGGGCCTGCCGGGTGAGACGAAAGAGACCATCGAAGAAACGATCAGGTTCGCGACTGATATCAATCCGCACACGATTCAGGTTTCCCTGGCCGCGCCTTATCCCGGCACGTTCCTGTATAAGCAGGCGGTGGAAAACGGCTGGCTGGACGCGGACCACGCGGAACTGGTCGATGACAGCGGGGTGCAGATCGCGCCGCTGCATTATCCCCATTTGTCGCATACAGAGATATTTGATAATGTGGAGACGTTTTACAGGCGGTTCTATTTCCGGGCGCCTAAGATCGCGTCGATTGTCAATGAGATGGTGCGGAGCCCGCAGATGATGAAGCGGCGGCTGCGCGAGGGGGTGGAATTCTTCCAGTTCCTGCGGGAGCGGCATAAGGCGGCTTGAATACACAGGGCGGCGACGTGAGCCACGACGATGATCGCCAGCGTCGTGATCTCGGAGGCCGCTACCAGCGTACTCGGCTCGAGAAAGGTCTTAGGCGGCCGTAGCATCCGGCGTAGTCGCCCTGTGGCCGGTGAACCTTGATGACGAAAGCCCGTTCCCGTTGCCTACCGTGAATCACGCCCGCGCGGGAAAGGCCGCGTGAGGACCGTCACCTTCTCCGCCGACGATTTCGGGCTGAGCGAGGCGGTCAACGAAGGGGTCGAACGAGCGCACCGAGGCGGCGTGCTGCACGCTGCCAGCCTGATGGTGGCCGCACCCGCGGCGGCGGACGCCGTTGCACGCGCGCGCGCCAATCCGTCTTTGCGGGTCGGGCTGCATCTGGTGGTGATCGAGGGGCCGGCGGTGCTGTCCCCATCGGAAATTCCCGGATTGGTCGATCAGACAGGGCAATTTCCATCGGATCAACTCCGGCTTGGGCTCAACTACTTCTTCCGGCCAGACATCAGGCGACAACTTGAAGCGGAAATTCAGGGCTCAGTTCCGCGCCTTTGCCGCCACCGGGCTGGCCCTCGATCATGCGAACGCCCACAAGCACATGCATCTGCATCCGACCGTGGGCGCGATGATGCTGCGGATCGGCCGGGAGTTCGGGCTGAAGCGCATTCGTCTGCCGGCCGAACCGCCCGCGGTGATGGCGCAATGCGGGACCGCGGTTTCGCTGGGCGACCGGGCACTTTACCACTGGACGCGGCTGCTGCGCTGGCAGGCGCGCCGGGCCGGCGTTTCAGTGAACGACTATTGTTTCGGGCTGGCTTGGAGCGGCCACATGACAGCCGACCGCATACGTCGCCTTTGGCCAGCCATTCCGGACGGCGACAGCGAGATCTACTTCCATCCCGCAGCCCGTCGTGACGCGCAGCTTCGATCGCCTGATGCCCGATTACGAGCATGAGGCGGAACTGGCGGCTCTGCTGGACCCGGCGCTGAAGGCGGCCGTCAGCGGCGAAATGCCGGCATGACGGCCTCGGCGACCCATTTGAACTGATCCAGCATGACGGCCTGGGGCGTCGCCATCGGGGTGCTGAGGTTGATGTGCTCCATGCCAGGATAGCGGGCCTCGAGCTCTTTCAGGTAGGCGACCAGCTCCTCGGGCGTGCCGGCGAACCAGGCCCCGGTCTTCATGTAGTCCTCCAGCTTCGGCACGCCGGCTTCGTCCCAGCCGCCGCGACGGCCGATCGCCTCGACCTGGGCTGCGGTCGCGCCCGGCAGGAAGCCCAGGGGGGCGAACATCTTGGCATGTTCCTCGTAAAGCGGACGCATGGCGGCGACGGCTTTCTCCCGCGAGTCCGCGAGGTGGAAGAAGATACCGAGCATGAGGTTTTCGCCGAGTTTGAGGTCCTGGCCGGCGCGGGCGGCGGCGTCGCGGTAGGCGGTGATCGGACCCTGCTGCAAGGTTGCGGCACCGCCGCCGACAGCGCCCTTGATGCCGTGCTTGATCATGAAGTCCAGGCCGCGCGGGCTGGCGCTGACCACAGGTTGCCAGCATTCCACCGGGCGGTGGATGGGCCGCGGAACCAGTGTCAGTTCCTTCAGCTGGTAGCCGCGGTAAGGGACTTCCGGGGGCAGGGTGTAATACTTGCCCCGGTGCGAGAACGACTCGTTGTTGAACGCCTTGAAGATGATGTCGACCTGTTCCTCGAACAGCTCGCGGTTGGCTTCCTGGTTCAGCATCGGCGCGCCAAATGTTTCGACCTCGCGCGTGTGATACCCACGGCCGACGCCGAAGACCGTGCGGCCCTTGGTCATGATATCGGCGACAGCGAAGTCTTCGGCGAGGCGAAGCGGATGCCACATCGGCGCGATGTTGAAGCCGCAACCGATCTTCAGGGTCTTGGTCAGATGCGATAGGTGGACGGCGGCCATCATCAGGTTGGGGATGACCTCGTAGCCTTCGTACTGGAAATGATGTTCGGCGAGCCACAGGGTATCGAAGCCGAGGCTGTCCATGCATTGGGCGACAGCCTCGGTCTTCGCGAACACCCCAGCCAGGGCCTCATTGGAAAAGCGACGCTCGTTCGCCGGGGTCGCGGTCTGGCCGTGGTCCGGCAGGTCGATATGGCCCGGATAGACGGTGGCGAACTTGCTGATCATCTTGCTCTTCCTTGTTTCTTCCCAGTTCTGTTCCAGTCTTGTTCAGCCGCCGTAGTAAACGGTATCGCCCAGATCCTTCATCTCCAGAATGGCGGCGTCCGCCCGGCCCGCCGGCGGCTTCATCACATAGGCCTCGGTAACTTCGCCGACGACGATGTGATGGTCGCCGATTTCGACAACCTGCAACACCGAACATTCTACTGCCGCAATGGCGTCGTCCAGGATCGGGGTGCCGTTCGCGCCGGCATGAAAGGACTGTCCGGACAGCTTCCCGTCCTCGACCTTGGCCGGCTTGAAGAAGGTGAACGCGAGGCCCTTCTGGTCCTTGCCAAGCATGTTCAGGGCGAACTTGCCGGTTCCCTTGACGACGGTATGGGCGCCGGAATCAGCCTTGACGCCGACCACGACCAAAGGCGGCACGAATGATCCTTGGGTGACCCAATTGACGGTCGCCGCGCCGACGTTGCCTTTATGATCGTCAGCGGTCAGCACGTAGATGCCGTAGGGTATCATACGGAGTGCGGTCTTTTTGGCGTCGGCGTCCATGGCTTCCTCCTGCTTTGCGGGACAGCAGGACCGTAGCGCGGCGAGCCCTGGTTGCCCAGTGTCGCTCGGTCTGACGCCTACACCGGTTCGGTGTCCAGCGCGTAGCCGGCGGTGCGGACGGTGCGCACCACGTCCAATTCGCCGGGCGCGTTGATCGACTTGCGCAGGCGGCGGATATGAACGTCGACCGTTCTTGGCTCGACATGAATGTCCGGGCCCCAGACAGCGTCCAGAAGTTCTTCGCGTGAGAACACGCGGCGCGGATGCTGCATGAAGAACTCCAGAAGGCGGAATTCTGTCGGACCCAGATGCACGCGCCGGTCGTTGCGAGTGACGCGATGCGATCCAAGATCCATCTCGATGTCATGAAATGCCAGAAGACCCTTGACCGGCACGGCGTTGGAGCGGCGCAGCAGCGCCCGCATCCGAGCAAGTAACGATTCCATGTTGAAGGGCTTGGTGATGTAGTCGTCGGCGCCGGTGTTCAGGCCACGCACCGCGTCCTGATCCTCGGTCCGCGCGGTGACCATGATCACCGGCAGGTCACGCGTCGTCGCTCGGCGGCGAATCTGGCGGCAGACCTCGATCCCGGACATCACTGGCAGCATCCAGTCCAGCAGAACCAGGTCCGGCTGTGACTCGGAGATACGGGTGAGGGCTTCCTGCCCGTCGCCGGCTTCCTCAACCCGGAAGCCCTGCTTTTCGAGGTTGTAGCGGAGCATCGTCGCGAGGGCCGCTTCGTCCTCGACAATCAAAACCAGCGGCTTCGGCAGACTGGACGCAGGCTCCGCCACGGTGGCATCTCTGGTTGTCGTTGCGCTCATCGGGCTATTCCTTCGGGCGAACAACGGCATAGGACGAGGTGTCGCCCTTTGGCCGTACGTCGGGTAAGACTTCACCTAGAACCGCGTAGTAGACCGTTTCGGCGATGTTAGTCGCATGGTCGCCGATTTGCTCCAAATTCTTCGCAATAAACAACAGATGCGTGCATGGCGTAATGTTGCGCGGGTCTTCCATCATATAGGTGATCAGTTCACGGAACAGCGCGTTGTAAATGTCGTCCACCACCCGGTCGGATCGCCAGACCTCGACGGCTTTGTCCGTGTCGCTTTCGCTCAGCGCGTCGATGATCGATTTCAGCTGGTCCTGGACCATATGCGCCATATGAGCCAGTCCGGCCAGCGAGTAGGGCAGGTTGTACTGACCCAGGACGATGCTCCGCTTGGCGACATTGGCCGCGTAGTCGCCGATCCGCTCCAGATCGCCGGTGATTTTCAAGCCGGCTACGATCCGTCGCAAGTCCCCAGCCATCGGCTGGCGCAACGCCAGCATGCGGATAACGAACTGCTCGATCTCGCGCTCGAGCGCATCGACTTTCGGATCATCTTCCACCACTTTGGTCGCTGCGCCGGCGTCACGGCTCATGATGGCTTCCGCTGCCATCGCGACCTGGTTCTCGACAATGCCGCCCATTTCCGAAAGCATGTCGCGCAACCGCTTCAGCTCGGCATCGAAACTTTTAACCAGATGTTCGGGTGCGTCGGACATCAATCGCGGTCCTTCATGGTTCAGCTATCGATCAGCCGAAGCGGCCGGTCACGTATTCCTGGGTGCGCTTCTGTTTCGGAGACGTGAAGATATCCACGGCCGGCGCGCATTCGACCATCTCCCCAAGGTAGAAGAACGCGACCTGGTCGGCGCACCGGGCAGCCTGCTGCATATTGTGGGTGACGATGGCGATGGTGAAATCGTGCTTCAGTTCATCGATCAGTTCTTCGATTTTCAGCGTGCTGATCGGGTCAAGCGCGCTGGTGGGCTCGTCCAGCAGAATCACCTCGGGCCGGACGGCGATCGTCCGGGCGATGCACAGGCGCTGCTGCTGACCACCCGAAATGCCCATGGCGGATGTCTGCAGGCGGTCCTTCACCTCATTCCACAGGGCCGCGCGCGTCAGCGACCATTCAACCCGCTCATCCATCGCTGATTTCGATAACTTCTCATGCAATTTCACGCCAAAGGCGATGTTGTCGTAGATTGTCATCGGAAATGGTGTCGGCTTCTGGAAAACCATGCCAATGCGCGCTCGCAATGAGTTGAGGTCCTGCTTGGGGTCGATGATGTTGGCGCCGTCCATCAGCACTTCGCCAACGGCGCGTTGACCGGGATACAGGTCGTACATCCGGTTCAGCACCCGCAGCAGCGTCGACTTGCCGCAACCGGATGGCCCGATCATACCGGTGACCTGGCGGTCCGGCAGATCCAGATTGATCCCCTTCAGGGCCTTGTTGTCGCCGTAGAAGAAATCCAGATTACGAATTCCGATGCGGGCCGCGGCGATTTTTGCGGTCGACCGAACCTCCACGCCGCCGAAATTAGCGTTGTCCGCCGAAGCCTGTGCCGATGCCGTCGTTGTGCTCATGTCACCCTCTTTCCGCTCCGGCCCATGTGCCTCTGCCGCACCCATGTCAGATGCCTCGCCGCAGAAGCAGACGAGCGGCGATGTTGATTGCCAGGACGCCGAACGTGATCAGTAGCGCGCCGACCCAGGCAAGCTGGACCCAGTCATCAAACGCCGAACCCGCATATTGATATATGGTTACCGGCAGGCTGGCCATTGGCTGTGACAAGCTGACGGACCAGTTCAGATTGCCCAGGCTGGTGAACAGCAAAGGTGCGGTCTCACCGGCGATGCGCGCGACAGCGAGCAGAATGCCGGTCATGATTCCCTCCTTGGCGGCGCGGTAGCAAATCAACACGATCACTTTCCACCGTGGTGCCCCGAGTCCGACTGCTGCTTCCCGCAACGACGGAGGAATCAGCCGCAGCATGTCCTCGGTGGTGCGTACAACGATTGGAATGACGATGACGGCCAGCGCGATGCAGCCCGCGATGCCAGAGAAGCCGCCGAATGGCTGGACCAGCAGTTCGTAGATAAACAGTCCGATCAGGATCGACGGCGCGGAGAGCAGAACGTCGGAGACGAAACGCACGACATTCGCCAGCAACGAGTTGTTCCCGTATTCGGCAAGGTATGTGCCGACCATCAGCCCGATCGGTGTACCCAGCGCGGTCCCGACCACGGTCTGTATCAACGTGCCGACGATAGCATTCAGAAGACCGCCGTTTGATCCCGGCGGCTTGGTGATGTTGGTAAAAACCGACAACGACAGGCCGAAAAAGCCGCGCCACAGCAAAGTAAACAGGATCGAGGCGAGAAGGATCAGACCGATAACGGTCGCGGCGATACAGGCGATTTTTACAAGTCGGTTCGCCCGATAGCGCCGGGCGCCAAGCCTTCGCGAAACGGCCTGGTCCTTCGCGGGACCAGGATGGCCACCGGCGATTGCGAGACTTCGCACTCATGCTTTCATCCTCGGCCGAAGCAGAAGGCGGGAGATTGCCAGAACGATGAAGGATATGACGAAGAGGATAAATCCCAGTGCTAGAAGCGATGCGAGCTTCAGACTTCCAGCGGGACTCTCCGGAAACTCCAGGGCAACGAGCGAGGCGATGGTATTGCCGGAGGAAAACAGGTTCGGCGAAATACGGTTGGCATTGCCGATGACGAATGTCACGGCCATCGTCTCGCCGAGTGCCCGTCCGAGCCCGAGCATGATGCCGCCGACGACAGACGCGCGGGTGTAAGGCAGGACGATGGACCGCATGACCTCCCATGTCGTGCAGCCGACGCCGTAGGCCGACTCCTTGAATACCGGCGGGACTGTTTCGAACACATCACGCATGGTCGCGGCTATGAACGGAATGACCATCACCGCGAGGACCATTGCGGCCGTGAAAACACCGGTTCCGAAAGGTGGCCCGGCGAACAGATCCTGCAGCACCGGTATTCCGTCGAAACTGTCGATCAGCGTTGGCTGAATGTATTGGCTCATGAGCGGCACGATGACAAAAAAGCCCCACATCCCGTAGATGATGGATGGGACCGCTGCCAGCAGTTCGATCGCGGTGCCGACCGGGCGACGCATCCAGGCCGGCGCCAGTTCCGTAAGGAAGAAGGCAATCCCGAATGCCAGCGGCACTGCCAGGACCAGGGCCAGAACGGACGTGAGAATGGTTCCGTAGACCGAAACCGCGGCGCCGAAGACATGCTTCACCGGGTTCCACTGACTGGAGAATAAAAAGCCGAAGCCGAAGGCGCGGAATGCCGGAAGTCCGCCAATGAACAGGGACAGGATCAGGCTTCCGAGCAACAGCAGGTACCGAAGATGCCGGAAGCCCGCGCGGCCAGGGCGAATAGGCTATCGCCAAAGCCCGAGCCGCGGCGGCCGAGATGAGCATCCGAGGCGGTTACTGCTTGCTGCACGTCGTCGATACCCTGCTGTTATATCTGGATTTAGCGAGATTCAGCGGGTCTTGCCACGAGCCTGCGCTTACGCCCCGGCCATCGCAAGCGATTGGCCGGGGCAGTCGCGCCAGAATGGCAAAGAAACCAAGCCGGCTCGTCCGACGTCACATCCCGCCAGGCACCTCTTTCTGCCATGCGGCGCGGATAGCGGTTTGAACGGTTGCCGGGAGCGGGATGTACAGTAGTTCCTTGGCGATCCCGCCACCGTTGGTGAAGCCCCAATCGAAGAACTTCTTCACCGCGGCGCTTTGCTTTTCATCCTTCGGATCGGTCGGCAAAAGCACGAATGTCGCCGACACGATCGGCCAGCTTGCGGCGCCTGGCTGGTCGTTCAGGTCGATGGCGAAGTTCTGCACCTTCGACCAGTCCGCACTGGCTGCGGCGGCGGCGAAGGCGTCCATCGTCGGCGCGACGAACTTGCCGTCCCTGTTCTTCAGAAGCGCCGTCGTCAGGTGGTTCTGTTCGGCATAGGCGCTTTCGTCGTAGCCGATGCCGCCGGGAATCTGGCGCACCGTCGCGGCCACGCCGTCGCTACCCTTGGCGCCCGCGCCGACCGGCCAGCTGACGCTGGTGGACGAGCCAACCTGGCTTTTCCACTCCGGGCTTTGCATGCCGAGGTAGTCGGTGAACACGAACGTGGTGCCCGAACCATCAGCGCGATGCACCGTGGCGATCGCCAGGCTGGGCAGCTTCAGGCCGGGATTGATCGCGGTGATCGCCTTGTCATTCCACTTGGTGATCTTGCCCATGTAGATGTCGGCCAGCACCGGACCCGTCAGCTTCAGTTCGTTCGGCTTGATGCCGGGCAGGTTGACGATGATGTCGACGCCGCCGATCGCGGTTGGGAACTGCATCAGCTTGCCAGCGGTCAACTTGTCCGCCGCCACCGGCATATCCGACGCGCCGAAATCGACCGTGCGGTTGTTGACCTGGTTGATCCCGGCCCCAGAGCCGATCGCCTGGTAGTTTAGTTTGACCTGAATGGCGCTGCTCGCGGCCTCGCCCCACTTTCCATACAGGGGTGCGGCGAAGGTCGAGCCCGCGCCGGTGATTTGGGTTTGAGCGCGGCTGGGGCTCGCGACAAGCAAACCGGCCAGGCCAAAGGCCACGACCGCAACGGCGAACTTCATATACTATCCTCCTCAAGAGTTTGGCGCTGTGGCGCGGGCGGACCCTAGGCGGGAAGTATGACAATGGAATTGCAGTTTTATGAACGTTCGATGACAGTCGCCGCGAGTTTTTGGACGTTCGATGCCATCGTTATGAAATCACAAAATTAATACGGCCGGAGGCAGACGAGTTAACACGTTATCGTGTCTAAACGGCCACACTCGCCACCCGTGGTGCCGCGATTGTTCGGGCCTGAACTTCGTTGCATGATGATCCGATGACAGTCCGGATTCAAGCTTTTCATCGTAAGTCAGCTCATTCTGCACAGGAGACCCGACGGTGACCGACATCAAGTTCAAACGGGTTGAAGGCAACAACGACCTGCCTTTACCTGCCTATGCGACGGCGGGTTCGGCCGGGATGGACCTGCGCGCCTTCCTGCCGGATGGGCCGGTGACCTTCGCGCATGGCGATCTGAAGATCATTTCGACCGGCTTTTGCGTCGAGCTTCCGCTCGGCACGGAAATGCAGGTGCGGCCCCGCTCCGGCCTGTCCCTCAAGCACGGCTTCATCATTCCAAACAGCCCCGGAACGATTGACGAAGACTACAGGGGCATCCTGATGGTCGGGCTCTACTACCTCGGGAAGACTCCGTTCACCATCAACCACGGCGACCGGGTTGCCCAGGCGGTGATCGCCGATGTGCGGCGATGTCGGGCAGTGGAGGTGGACTCGCTGTCAGGGACCGGACGCGGCGCGGGCGGTTTCGGGTCGACCGGCATGGCATGATAGCGGGTGCGCGGCGGGCAGACGCCATGTTCGGAAGAGTAAGCGAAAGTCATTTGCGGTGGCATTCGGTGCTCCGATCGGCACGGCGGTACACGCTTTTGACCCGCTGCATCGGCGCGTAATGCGCACCGCCTGAAATGGATTGGATGATGGCGAAGGGCGTATCCACCGCTGGGGCGTCACGTGGCGCGCACCGGCCCCCCGGTGCCGCGTCATTGTAAAGCTGTGTTTTTTGCACGCGGGTGCAGGATCATCTTGACCCAGCCGGCATTGCCGGTCTTCTGGACCAATGCGTCTGGTTCTATCCGTTCTCGCGAGTCTCCTGGTCGGTATCGCCGGATGGATCGGTTCGGCGGACGCGCAGACCAGGGACCGCTACTTCCAGACCAGTGACGGCGTGCGGCTGCATTATCTGGAAGCAGGGCCAGCCGCCGCACACACCATAGTCTTCGTTCCTGGCTGGACGATGCCAGCCTGGATCTGGGCGCCACAAATCGAAGCGTTCTCGGTCAGGTATCACGTCGTCGCCTTCGATCCGCGCGGCCAGGGCGACTCCGAGGCCCCGGCCGCAGGGTATGAGCCAGGCCGGCGCGGAAGGGATATCGCGGAACTGATCTCCCATCTTGGTCCGGCGCCGGTGGTTGTCGTGGCGTGGTCGCTTGGCGTGCTCGATACGCTCGCGGAGATCCACACCCAGGGTGATCGTCAATTGGCCGGGCTCGTTCTGGTCGACAACTCGGTCGGTGAGGAACCGGCGCCGACACCTCATCCGGTGCCCCGGCACAAGGGGCCGCCGCCGACTCGGGCCGAGGCGATGCGCCAGTTCGTGCGCGCGATGTTCGAACATCCGCCGCCACCGCAATACCTGGACCGGCTGGCCGAAACCTGTCTCCGCACGCCGGAGTATGCCAGCCGAGCGCTGCTGGCCTATCCGGAGCCGCGCACCTATTGGCGAGAGGCGGTCTATGCCACGCATGTGCCGATTCTCTATGTCGTGCGGCCGCGCTGGGCCGAACAAGGAGAAAATCTTCTGCGGTACCGTGGCAACACGGAGTTGGAGATTTTCCCCGATGCCGGCCATGCCCTGTTCCTGGACGAGCCAGGGCGTTTCAACCAGGTGATGGACAATTTCCTGCGCCGGCGCGTCTGGCCGTGAACATGATCGCCCTGTTTCTCGTCTCGCTGGCCGCGGTCGGCTACGAGACGGCGCTGACGCGCTACTTCGCCGTCGCGAAATGGTCGGAATACGGCTACTGGGTGATCTCGATCGTCATGGTCGGCTTCGCTTTGAGCGGCGTAATCCTGGCGCTGTGGCGAGACGCGTTCGCGCGAAACGCGGCGAAACTGATGGCGGCATTGCCGGCGCTGCTGGTGATCAGCGCGGCCGCCGGCTATCACTTTACCACCACGAACCCCTTCAACCCGCTGCAATTGCAGAATCCGGCCACGTGGCAGCCACAGATCTGGAACATCGCGGGCTATTATCTCGCGTTGCTGCCGTTCTTCTTCCTCGCGGGCCTGTTCATCAGCCTGAGCTTCGTCCGCAATGCCGACCGGATCGGACTGGTTTACGCATTTGACCTGACCGGTGCCGGCTTTGGCGCGGCCGCCGTCCTGGGTGCGATGTACTTCGTGCATGCGTTCTACCTAGTGCCGCTGCTGCTGGTGCCACTGGGGCTGAGCGCGGTGTTCTCGGGCGGCGTCTATCGCGGGCGGGCGGTGATCGGTTCGGTTGCCGCGGTCGCGCTATCGGCGGGCGTTCTGCTGATCGACAACGAGGCAACGTTCAACGAATTCAAATCAATATACGCACCACTTCATACTCCAGATGCGAAAATTGTCGCCAGCGTGAACTCGCCACGCGGCGACTATGACCTGCTGGACGACTTCACTGAACGCGTGGACACCGACATCTCCAACAACGCCGGACTGCTGGGCGTGGAGGGGCCGCCGCGCAGCTTGGGGCTGTATCGCGATGGCAACCGGATCGCTGCCTTGCCGCGATCGGGGGTGCCGGACGCCGCTTACGCCGGTGCGGCGCTGGATGCGCTGCCGTACCTGCTGATCCCGAACGCGAGTGTCGAGCTGGTGGGCGCGTCAGGCGGTTTCCGGCTTGCCGAAATCCGCGAGCTGGGCGCCGCTCGGATTCGCGTCCTGGAGCCGG
This sequence comes from uncultured Pseudomonadota bacterium, assembly GCA_963819005.1. Lineage (GTDB taxonomy): Bacteria > Pseudomonadota > Alphaproteobacteria > Acetobacterales > Acetobacteraceae > Rhodopila. The sequence goes on along the minus strand of CAWFUL010000011.1, from coordinate 243,518 downwards.
AACCAACGCTGTACGATGCCTTGCGCCATGGCCTTGGGCCGTCGCCACCTTTGTCGGTGCCGGCAGGGATCTCGGTTACGGACGCCAGTCCTGTCACCTCGTCCGGTGGACGCGCATGGGATGTGGTTGACCTGTCAGCCGATTTTCTTGACGCGGCGGAGGTCAACAGTTCAGCCTTTTCGGTGGAGGCAATCAACGGCTACCTGCGTAGCCTCGCGCCGAAAGGGATGGTGTCGGTCCCGGTCTCCATCCGCGATTTCCCCGTCTATGCGCTGCGCATGCTGGCGACGGTCCGCGCCGCGCTGCTGTCGATCGGGATTACGGATCCCGCGGCGCATGTCGTGGCGTATCGCTCCGCCTGGAATGTTCGCATCCTGGTGTCGCGCGATGCGTGGGATGCTGGCCGTCTTGCAGCGATCCGCAAGTTCGCCGACGACCGTTCGTTCGACATGGTCTGGTATCCGGGCATGGATGTCGTTGCTTCCAGAAGCAACATTTACAACGACTTGCCGGCGGTTTCGTTTGACAAGGGCGAGGTCGAGTCCGGCGGCCCCGATGATTCGATTGCCGACGAGGCGGAAGCGGTCCTGTCAGGTCAGCCGTCGCCGTCGGCTGATCAGTTCAACCTCTCGCCGATAACCCTGGACAAGCCCTTCTTCTATGCGGTGCTGCGGCTGGACAAGCTTGGAACCATCCTGAAGCGGCTGGAGATCCTGCCCCAGGCCGAGGTCGGAGCACTGGTCAACCTCGCGGTGCTGGCGCAGGCGGTGGTGATCGCGGCCCTGGTCCTTCTCGTCCCGCTTGCCGCGCCCGCAAGGATCAAGGCACCTCAGGCCGGCGTGCTGCGTGCGGTGGTTTATTTCCCGGCCCTGGCGCTGGGCTTCCTGTTCATCGAAATCTACCTCATCGAGAAAGCCAGCTTCTGGCTGACCGACCGCACCAGCGGGTTCGCCCTGGTGTTGACCGGAATGCTGGTGTTCTCCGGCCTTGGCAGCCTGCTCAGCAGCCGTTTTGCCGCCACGCCGCGCTGGGCCATTTTCTGGGTCGCCGGGGCGGTGGTGGTCTGGTGCCTGGTGGTCGCAACGGTGTTTGAACCGGTGATCCTGAGCACCCTGAACTGGCCCTATCCTGGACGAGTCGGCGTTCTGCTGCTGATCGTTGCGCCGGTGTCCGTGGCGCTGGGGATGCCGTTTCCGCTGGGCCTCAGTCATGCCGGGACAGGCGGTTTCCTGCCGTGGGCGTGGGGGCTGAATGGCGCATTTTCTGTTGTAGCGACGCCACTTGCCAATCTTATCGCCCGCGAAGCTGGCTTTACCTGGGTTCTTTTATCCTCGGCGATCCTGTATGGCGTCGCCGTAATCACTTTCCCCGCGATCAGAAAGCGCACCGCTTGGCAAGATCTTCCAGCAAACTCTCACGCCGCGGACTGATATCCACCGCTGCGGCATCGACAATCGCTCCGGCATTCGGTCCCTGGGGCGCCAGCCGCGCGTCGCCCGTCTGGACGAAGGATGCGTATGAGCGGGCGATGCGGGAATCCGGACGCCCGGTCAGCCTGACCGACGAACAGTTCGAGGCGATCCAGAAACGCAAGCCCGCCGCGATGAAACGGATCGAGGCGTATCTTAAGGAACGCCTGGGGTCGGCTGATCCGGCCGTGCTCGCCGCGTTCCAGGCGGTACCGCGGGAATACTACCACTACGATTACCCCGATCATCGCGCGACACCGGGCGATGCGTACGAAGATACGCCGAAGCCGTGGGCGCTGGGCTATGGCTCCGCGCTGTCGGACTACCTCGGTCAGGCCTACATGACCCAGATCTGCAAGCCCGCGCCCGGTGAGATCACGCTGGAAGTGGGCACCGGGAGCGGGTTCCAAAGCAGTTTGCTGTCACGGATCGTGAAGACGTCCTACTCGATCGAGATCATCGAGCCACTGGGCCACGCCGTGTCGCACATCTTCGCGCCGCTGGGGTACGACAACATCCACACCAAGGTGGGCGACGGCTATTACGGCTGGCCGGAGGTGACGAGCGGCTTCGACATCATCATCGTCACCTGCGCGGCGACGTTCGCCCCGCCCGATCTGTTCAAGCAGCTGAAGCCGGGCGGGCGAATGATCATCCCCATCGGACAGCCGTTCAAGCGCGGGCAGGTGCTGTACGTCTATACAAAGGACGCCGAAGGCAAGATCCACTCGAAGCGTGACATCGGGGTCTTCTTCATCCCGATGACGGGGGCGATCTCCAAGAATGCGCCGGTTCGTCCGGAAACCGTGTCCGACCAGCATCCGGCACCTGCGGCAAAGCCGGCGGATGGTGAGGCGACCCCGGACAAGCCGCCCGCGGAAAAGCCAGGGTCCGAGTAAGCCGCAGACCGCGTGGGTCAGCTATGCCTGATCGCCCGCGCTAACGATTCTGGAGCGCGCGCATCATTTCCTGATGCCGCCGCTCCTCGTTGTCGTTGTTGATGACGAGCACGGCCCAGACCGCCGCGGGGATCCACCCCAGAACGGTCAGTTGCAGGATCAGGCACAGGATTGCCTGGACGATATGGCCGCGCAGAAGAAGCGCGAGCCATGGCAGCAGGATTGCCAGTAGGATCATCATCGGTTGGTTCTCTTCTGCTGTCGCCCCCGATCGAGGCAAGGAGTGTGCTCACGTTTAGCACCAGTTTCGTGCGCGACGGTATCGGATCGTCAAGTAGCGCCGTCGGATAGCGGACCGCTTACCTGCCGTCACGAAATCCAATGAGGCGGTTGCCAGACATAGCCAGCCGGGGTTTTTGACCACCATCCCGGCATGAACCGGCCGCCGTGACCAGCGGCCGGCACCCACTCACCGGCGGTCCAGGCATAGCCGCTGCCCGTCCAGTCCCAGTGACCCGGCTGCCACAAGAGCTGTTCCGCGGTGACCGGCGGCTTTGTCGGCGTATCCGGCAGCAGGGCAGGCACCGGCGGATACGGGTTGTCTGATCCGGATGACGGGGTGCAACCGGCCAGGGTCCCCATGACCAGCAGCGCCATCAGAGCATGTCTCATACGCAGCCTCCCGTCAGGGTTGGTCCGGCATCAGCAGGGATACAACGGCCTGCGCCGCGATGCCCTCGCCACGGCCGGTAAACCCGAGTCGCTCGGTCGTGGTGGCTTTTACCGAAATCTGTCCGGCGGCCACACCCAGCAGCGACGATAGCCGCTCGATCATCGCCGGAGCGTGAGGCGTGATCTTCGGGCGCTCGCAAATCAACGTGACATCGGCATTTACCAACCGCCCACCGCGTGCCGCGACACGTCCGGCGGCATGGCTGAGGAAGCGCGCGCTGTCGGCATTCTTCCAAATCGCCTCGCTTGGCGGGAAATGGCGGCCGATGTCACCCTCGGCCAGGGCGCCGTAGATGGCGTCGCACAGCGCGTGAATGCCGACATCGGCGTCCGAGTGGCCGGCAAGACCCCTGTCATGGGGAACGGCCACGCCGCACAGGATCAGCGGACGTCCCGCTTCGAATACATGCACATCAAAGCCGGTGCCGACACGCGGCAGCAAAGGGGCGGACATGATACGCTCCAGCCGAACCAGATCTTCGGGATAGGTGAGTTTGATGTTGTCGTCGGAGCCAGGCACGACCGCCACCGCGTGACCAGCGGCTTCCAGCAGGGAGGCATCGTCGGTGGCCCCTGTCAGGCCGGACCGGTGTGCCGCCAGCAGCGTCTGAAAACGGAACGCCTGCGGTGTCTGGGCTCGGAACAGGCCATCGCGTGACACCGTCGCGGTGATGATGCCACGCTCCACGCGCTTTAGCGTGTCCGCGACAGGCGCACCGGGAATGGCGCCGGCGGCTTCGTCCAACGCGGCGAGAAGGGCAGGGATCGTGCCGGCGGGAATGACCGGACGGGCCGCATCATGCACCAGGACAAATTCGGGGTTGTGAGGAACGAGTGCCTCCAGGCCGGCGCGGACACTGTCCTGGCGCGATGCTCCACCCGCCACGGCGGGCAGGCACCCGGCGATGCCGGTCAACACACCATCGATCGCGCTTGCATCCCCAACCGGCTGAATAAGGTCGGCATGGCGGGCCAGCGCCTCGGCGGCATGGCGGATCACCGGCTTGCCTCCAAGGATGAGGAACTGCTTCGGCGTCTCTGTCCCGAAACGGCTCCCCGATCCGGCGGCGACAACAATGGCGGCAATACGCATGGTGCGGAGACATGCCGTTGCGCAACGCGTCCGTCAACGATGGCCGGCACGCCGTCCGCGCGGTAACGGTTGGGTCAGGCATTGCGGACCCGAAGTCGCCGCATCTCGACGTACTGCCAGATCAGCAGGATCGGCACGCCGATCGCGATGTCACGCGCGCGCCGCACCAGCGATACGGCCAGGGACAACTCCGGTGGCACGCCAAAGATCGCGCCGAGGCCCGCATAACCGGCTTCCTGAACGCCGGCATTCACAGGCACAAGGAAGGCGACAGCAGCGGCAGCGCTCAGAAGAGCCTCGATCGCCAGGGCGTCGTCAAAGTCGATCGGTGACCCCAGCGCATGATAGGTGATCCAGCCAGCGAGGCCGGTGCCGATCCAGCCGACAAGATGGACCATGAAGCCCATGGCCAGCTTACCGGTATGGCCGTAGATCAGGCCCAGTTCGGCTTGAAGGACGTCGATCCGATCCTTGGCGTCGGCGAACCAGTTGCCGGCGATCCGCCGTCCGATCCTGGCAAATATCGGGGCCGCGCCTTTCTGCAGCCAGACGAAGCCGATGCCGCCCATCATGGCCAGGCTGATCCCGACCTCCACCGGCACGGCCAGGGCTGAACGGGGCGCGCGGGCCAGAAGAATGCTCAACCCGATGCCGGTGAAGGCGATCTGCGCAAGGAACTCGGCGGTGACGTCCACGACCGTCGAGGCGGTTGCGGTGTGCCATTCCACGCCATGCAGCGTCACCGCCCGGGCGCCGAAGACGAAAGCGCCAACCTGCGAGAACGGCAGGCAGTTGGCGGAGGCATCACGGACCATCCGGCCCCAGATGAACACCCACGGCCGCCGCATGGTGCGGGCTGGCACGATCATGTCCCAGGCCACGCCGAGGATGGCGAACAGCACCAGCTGCCAGCCGACGATCACCCCGAACTTCGCCCAGCCGATCTGGCCGATGCTGGCGACAACGTTGCCGAAGCCAAAATACGAGACAAGCAGGAGGGCGCCCAGCACCCCCAACAGGGCGAGGACAAAGGACAGACGCTTCATAAGGGGCTTCTGCCCGTGCCGGGGAGGCGCGGCAAGGCGGGTCTCATCCGCGGCGGCCTGGCCCGGCTTTTCATTGTGGCAAGGGTTCGTCTATGGAGGGGCCGCGCGGGGCGTGAGGGGCGCCGCGCGATCGAGGGCACCTGCGACATGACGACTTTGGTGACCGGCGCGACCGGGTTTGTCGGGTCCGCCGTTGCGCGGGCGCTTGCGGCGCGCGGCCATGCGCTGCGCCTGTTGACGCGCACCGGAAGCGACCGTCGGAACATCGCGGGACTGGACGCCGAGGTCGTGACCGGCGACCTGACCGACCCCGCATCACTGGTCCGGGCGGCGGCAGGCTGCCGCTACGTCGTCCATGTCGCGGCCGACTACCGCATCTGGGTGCCCGACGAAGCCGCGATGATGCGGGCCAATGTCGACGGCGCGGTGGCGATGATACGTGCTGCGGCGCAGGCCGGGGCGGAGCGGATCGTGCATTGCAGCTCCGTTGCCGCGCTGGGCCAGATCGGCGATGGCACGCCGGCCGATGAAAACACCCCGGCGAACCCGGCGGATTTCGTCGGCGTGTACAAGCGGTCCAAGTACCTGGCGGAACTGGCGGTGCTGGACCTTGCGCGGGCGGAGGCGTTGCCGGTCGTCGTCGTCAATCCGGCGGGACCCGTCGGACCCCGCGACATCAAGCCCACTCCCACCGGCAAGATGATCCTCGATGCCGCTGCCGGCCGCATGCCAGCCTATATCGATACGGGACTGAATATCGTGCACGTGGATGATGTGGCCGAAGGTCACGCGCTGGCGCTGGAAAAGGGCCGCATCGGAGAACGCTACATCCTGGGCGGCGAAAACATGCTGCTGAAGGATATTCTGGCCCTGGTCGCAGACGTGGCGCACCGTCGCCCTCCGTTCATCAAGCTGCCCGAACCGCTGATCTGGCCGATCGCTTTCCTGATGGAAAAGCTGGCGCCCGTCACCGGCATCGCCCCGATGATGACCCGTGACCACCTGAAGATGGCACGAAAGAAGATGTTCTTCTCGTCAGCAAAGGCCATGGCCGAACTGGGCTACCAGCCTCGGCCGGTCCGGCTGGCGGTGGAGGACGCCGTCGCATGGTTCCGGACCAACGGCATGCTGCGCGGATGACCGTTTGCCGATGACGACGCTCGCTGCCCTGTCGCTGCTGATCTGGCTCTATCTGGTTTTCGCCCATGGCCGGTTCTGGCGGTCCGCGCCCGAACTGCCGCCGGCGCGTCCCGATGTGACGCCGCCTGTCGCAATCGTCGTGCCGGCGCGCGACGAAGCCGAAGTGATCCGCGACTGCGTGCAGTCATTGCTTGCCCAGGACTATGCCGGCCCGTTCCGCGTCATCCTGGTCGACGACGGCAGTTCCGATGGCACCGGCAGGATTGCCCGCGCGCTGCAGGATCACCGGCTGACGGTCCTGGACGGCGCGCCGCGGCCGGCGGGATGGAGCGGCAAGTTGTGGGCTGTACATCAAGGCGTCGCCGCGGCCCGGGATGCCGAAATGCTGCTGCTGACGGATGCCGATATCATGCATGCGCCGGCGCACCTCAGCAGTCTCGTCGCGCAGGCTGAGCGTCTGGACGTGGACATGGTGTCCGAGATGGTGCGGCTGGCGTGCGACACCTGGGCGGAACAAGCGCTGGTCCCTGCGTTCGTTTACTTCTTCCAGTTGCTGTATCCCTTCGCTTGGGTAAACGATGGCCTGCGTAATACCGCGGCGGCGGCGGGCGGGACGATTCTCATCCGCCAGCGGGCGATGCGGCGGATCGGCGGGGTGGAAAGCGTGCGAGGGGCTTTGATCGATGACGTGGCGCTGGCCGTCGCGGTGAAGAAGGGCGGCCGGATCTGGCTTGGCCATGCCGCCCTTGCCCGGTCCGTGCGTCGTTACCCTGGGGTCGCCGACATCTGGCGGATGATCACCCGGACGGCGTATGTTCAATTGCGCTATTCCCCGGTTCTTCTGGCCGCGACGACGGTGGCAATGGCGCTGACGTGGGTCGTGCCGCCCGCCGCCGTCATCGCCGGGCACGGCTGGGCGTGGCTGTTGGGCGCGGCGGCGTGGCTGCTGTTGGCCGCCAGTTACCTGCCGACCTTGCGACGCTATGGACGATCACCGTTGTGGGCCGCGGCTTTGCCGCTGGTTGCAGTCTTCTACATGGCCGCAACGATCGCGGCCGCGGTCAATCACTACGCCGGGCGCGGTGTTGCGTGGAAGGGCCGGGATTATCGGGCTGGCGGCGCATGAGCGATGGTGCCAACTCCGCGATGACGGACGTCGAGACATGGTCGGGCAAGGACCGCGCCGATGAGAATTTCCCCGTCGGCTCCTTCCTGATCCAGCAGCGCTTTCGCCGGCCCATGCACTGCTTCTACGCCTTCGCTCGGAACGCCGACGACATCGCTGATTCCGCCGTGCTGCTGCCCGAGGACAAGATCCGCCGCCTGGACGTCATGGAAGAGGTCCTGCTGGGTCATCGCGATGACGGTTCAGCCAGCGCGCTCGCGTTGCGCGACAGCCTCGCTCAAACAAAGGTGTCCGCAATCCACGCGAGGGAACTGCTGGTCGCGTTTCGCCAGGATGCCACTCAGTCGCGCTACGAAACGATCGACCACCTCTATGACTATTGCCGCTACTCGGCCGTGCCGGTCGGCCGCTATGTTCTCGATCTGCACGGAGAAAGCCACCACTGCTACTCGCCGTCGGACGCCCTGTGCATTTCGCTGCAAATACTCAATCATCTACAAGACTGCGCCCGCGACCTCGCGGAACTGGACCGTTGCTATCTGCCGCTTGCCCTGCTGGCGCATTTCGACAGTTCGGTGAACGACCTTCGTCTGCCGAAGGAAACCCCGGGCCTGCGGCGGGTATTCACGACATTGTTGGATCGCATCGACCGGCTGAACCAGGCCGCCACCGAATTGCCGGAAGTCGCGAAGAACCTGAGGCTGCGGCTGGAAACCGCCGTGATACTTGGCATGGCAAAGCGATTGACAACCCGGCTGAAGCATAACGATCCGCTGGCCCGGCGCGTGAAGCTGACGAAGGTCGATGGGCTGCTAAGCGTTCTCCTGTCGGTGTTCCGGTTATGAGCGCCACAACCCTGGGGGTGGCGCAGGCCGACCTGGAGTCGGTGGAGGACGTCGTTCGTAAGGCAGGCACTTCGTTTTATCACGGTATGAGGGTGCTGCCGCCGGACCGCCGTCACGCAATGTACGCCATATACGCGTTCTGCCGGCTTGTGGACGATATCGCCGATGAGGCTGGTTCGCTGCCCGAAAAGCTGCGCGCCCTGGCAGTCTGGCGCAGCCGCATTGCCGGCTTGTACGAGGGCAGGTCGGATGACGCCGTAACCCGGGTGCTTGCTGCCGCCGCGCCACGCTTTCAGCTTCGGGCGGAAGATTTCATCGCGGTGATCGACGGCATGCAGATGGACGCCGAAACGGTCATCGTCGCGCCGCCGATGGCGGTGCTTGACCTCTATTGTGACCGCGTTGCTTCGGCGGTGGGACGATTGTCAGTCCGCGCATTTGGGGATGCGTCGGCTGCCGCGGACCGGGTGGCGCATGCGCTGGGCCGAGCCTTGCAATTGACCAACATTCTGCGCGACATCCATGAAGATGCCATGCGCGGGCGGCTTTATTTGCCGGCGGAGTATCTGGCCGCGGCCGGAGTGCCGCCCGACCCGGTCGCTGCCCTGACCTCACCAGGATTGCCAGCAGTCTGCTCCCGCCTCGCAACTCTGGCTCACGGCTACTTTGCGACAGCGTTTCAAGAGATGAAATATTGTGATCGCTCGGCAATGAAACCGGCGCGCTTGATGGGGGCAACCTACGATTCGGTCCTGTCGGCGCTGGAGAATCGGGGATGGCAACGTCTGCAGGAACGTGTCACCCTGCCGAAGTGGCGCAAACTGTGGCTTGTATGCCGCTATGGGCTGATTTAAGCCGCCAGCCTAATACGCGGACCCGAATTAACTTGATTCCAAAAGGTTCGGGTAGCATTGTGTTGTCAGTCGTTTAGGGCATTTCCTTAGCCCCGACTATTAGCCAACTTTGCGCCCTCATGACACCCGGAGCCCATGCTCGTGAATACCTCGTGCAAACGCCTGATCGCTGCGCTGGCCGTTATCGTGCCGGCTGCGGCTCTTGTTTCTACGCCGGTTCTGGCTGATGACACCACCCCGGCGACAACAAGCCCGGCCAAGACCCATCACACGTCGCACCATCACAAGACGCATACGGCGAAGCCGGCTGCGGCGACCCCGACAACCGAAGCGAAGTAACTGACTTGCGGTGACCGGTCGCCCGGCGGCCGGTCATTCTTGCTGCCGGATCCACACAAGTTCCGCTTGCCTGCCGCTGGAGCAGCTACGCTTTCACATTTGCCTCCAATAACGACCTCAGACCTGACAGTATTCTTGCAGGCGGGGGCGGGCAGCCGCTTATCGTCAGGTCAACCGGCACCGAGTGACCGGCGCCACCAAGGACCGCGTAGCTTCCCTTGAAGACGCCGCCATCGACAGCACAGTCGCCGACCGCGACAACCCACTTTGGGTCAGGCGTGGCATCCCAGGCTTGCTCCAGCGCCGCCCGAAGGTTCTGCGTCAATGGTCCGGTGACCAGCAGCACATCGGCATGGCGGGGACTTTCGACGAAGCGCAGGCCGAACCGTTCCAAATCGTAAACGACATTGTTCAGCGCCCGTAGCTCCGATTCGCACCCGTTGCAGCTGCCTGTGTTGACGTGGCGGATCGACAGGCTCCGGCCGAGACGTCGCTGGGCGGCTGCGTCAAGGCGGGCGGAGAGCGACCATATCGTTTCCTGGTCAGAAGGCGGCGGCAACTGTGCCGATCGCCCCGAGCCAAGTATAGACCGCAATCGGTTGAATGTTCCGCTCATTTACAAGTCCATTCCGGAAGCTGGCAGTGCGAACGAGGTTCTGACCAGATCGGCGTCTTCTGCCCGCGCGTTCGCCAGGACCTGCTCCGCCATCGGCCACAGGCTCCATCCGGGGTCGCGCGGGAAGCAGGCCGCGATCTGGCCGTGGTCCAGCCGCAGCCAGTGCCAGACGTCGCCCCGCATCAACTCCGCGCAGCCGATGCCTTCACCGCTTTCCTGTGGCAGCGCAACCGTCAACGGTCCGTCTGGCAGGGATTCGAGGGCGGTACTGACAAGCCGCAGGCTGTCGGCGATCTCATTCAGCCGCAGATGCTGTCTCGCGACCGCGTCACCCTGACCACGCCCCGGTGCCCGGCGGTTCGACGCGACGGTGCCGCCGGTCATCATTCGCGCATCGAAGCGCCGCCCGGCCGCGCGCCCGACGACCCCGCCCGCCCCGAGCTGAGTTGCCAGTCCCGGACCCACACGGCCGACACCGTTCAGGCGCGCCGACAACGTCAGTACCGTCATGGGTCGCGCGCAGCCCCGGCAGGTCCGACGCGATATCGCCCAAGGCGCGAAGGATGACCTGCGGGCCGCCCTCCGCAATGTCGAGGGCTACGCCGCCGGGCACCACGCAATCCATCATCAGGCGATGACCGAACGCACTGTTCGACACCTGCCGCAGGCGCTCCCGCAGCGCGCCGCACCGGGATTGCACCGAGGGCGCGTCGGCGAGCCGGGCGACCTCTGCCAGATTATCGAGGTGCCCGGATATGCGCTCGATTTCCAGCATCACGCTGCGCAGAACTGTCGCGCGTGGCGGCGCTGACACGCCAAGTGCGGACTCCGTCGCGGTGGCAAAGGCGATGCTGTGGGCGACCGTTGCATCGCCCGACAAGCGCGCCGCGAAGCGGGCCGCGGTTCGCGGGGCCTTGCCGCGGATCAGCGCGAGCGTGCCCTTGTGAGTAAAGCCGAGTTGGCCCTCGGCGGCGGCGATGGTGTTGCCGCGCAAGGTCAGGCGGAATCCGGCGGCTTCCTCGATGCGTCCCCAGATCGGGCCCGATGGCATCAGCATGACCGGATCAGCATCGTTCTGTCCGGCTTCGGGTGTCGGGTACGGGCGGCGTGGCTGCTCTGGTCGAAGCGCCATCGGCTTGCTCTGAGGCCACGCGCCGTGGTCGAACAGCGGCCGGTGGCCTGCCGCGCCGGCGGCGACATGGCCCCATAGGTCGGCGATCATCCGCTCGAAGGCTTGCGCATGTGGCTGCGTCGGCGACAAGGCCGGGTATTCTCCGTCGGTGACCGGCGTCGATACCGGCACCACCGACAATGTGGCCTCATCCAGCAGAAGCGCATGGACCTGGACCGTGTCGGCCCAGAGTGCCAGCAGGATGAAGGGCGATGCGGGCACAGCCGCCGCCAATGTCGCCCAATCGGTGGGTTCAAAGACGTAGCGCGGCCACGGCTGGCATGGAACGATGGCAGCGGCCGCGAAGATGTCCCGCGCGGTCATGGTATCCCTGCCGTCACGGCGCGCAGCCAGGCGACAAGATCATCCGGCGCGCAGAAGCCGAAGAGCAGGGCCATGCCAATAGGAAGCCAGGCGGCGGATCGTGATGTGGCCCAGCTCCAGGTGGGCCGATGGCGGGGGACAGCTGCGATGAGCATGGCGGTGAACCCTGCCCCAACCGGCAAAAGCAGGAACGGCGCCTGGGCCGCGATCGCCAGAAGCGACAGAACTTGCCCGGGGAACAGGCCAATCAGCGGCATGACCTTCACCATGGCTTCATCGCCCGGACCGGGTGCGGCCTCGGCCCGTAGCAGCCGTCCGGCAGCGTTCGTCAGGATCAGCAGGATCAGCATGACACAGGCTGCAAACCGAGCCTGTGGCTGGTCAAGGCCGAGGGTGACGGCGACGAGGCTGATCTGGGCAAGTTGCAAAAGGCCCGCGGAAGCAGCTTTGCCACGGGTCATCAACGCGACGGCGCACCAAAGCAGTCCCGCCACTGCCACGCTGATCAGGATTGCGTGGAACAGGGGCGGCAACGCGGACTGGGTGGCAAGGCGGAGAATAAGGATCGCCGCGACCATGCCCACAGGCGGGGCCGTTGCGGCGATGGCAGCCAGGCCAAGGACGAGGGCCGCGTAGGACAGGAGCGGCTGGCCGAGCGGGACCGTCAGGATGCCGAACAACGCGAGGCCGGTTGCGATGCCCGCGAGAAGCATGGTGTCCCATCTGCGGCGCAGCGTTGGGAATATCGCCGCCGCGGCCGCGATCGCGGCTGCCAGCAGGCCGACCAACGGTTGCTTTGTGGCGACGGCAAGCACCATGAACGCAACCTCGATCGAGGCTGAGAGATGAAGAATGACGCTGCGGCGCCGGCGGCACGTGGCCCACGCCTCGGCCAAACCCCATAGAGCGAGCAGCGGCGCGAAGAGCGTCGCAAGCGGATCGAGCCTGATCGCAAGCGTGGCGGCCAGCAGCCCCGCGGCAAGGCCAAGTTGAACCCACCCCAGCCGGCCAAGGAGCCAGCGCGGCAGCGCCATGTTGTGCAACGTGATGCGATCGAGCGCGAGCCCCATTGCCAGCGGAATGACCGGAAAAAATCCCGCGGCGGCTAGTTCGGGGTCCTGACCAACCAGAGATGTGGCGCCAACGATCCCATTCTGTAGCGCAACGAGCGCGATGATGTGCATCAAGGGGTGACGGCGGGTGGCCGCCAGCAGAACGGATAGCAAAACGACCGCCAGCGGATTGGCCAGGGGGCCGGCGGACTGGCTGAGCACGGCCAGCGCGGCGCCGGCAACGATGCCAAGCTTGGCCCCACCGATCGGCGGCGTGACGACGTCGAAATCCGGCGCCTGATCGCGCAGCAGCCAGCAGGCGCCCAGCAGGTTGACCAGCAGCGTCGCCGCCGCGATAAGCGGCTGGTGCTGCGCGAGCGCGGAGACGGCGGTCGCGGCTGACTGGACGCCCAGCAGCATGATCGCGCCGCCGATCTGCCGGGTGCCCAGCAGCGCGAAGGACATGACCAGCGCGAGGCCGGCACTCCCTTGGGCGAGTGCTGTCACGCGGTCCCCGCGCTTGACAGCACCATGATGGTCGCCAGCAGCGCCAGTAGCGCCGCGATGCCGATCAGGTTCGGTGTTTCCCGCTGGGTGGCCGGGCCGACCAGGGTCTGGATCGCCGACAGGCAAACGGCCGCCAGGGCCAGCTTCAGCGCCCATGACAGCAAGCCCGCTCCCCAGCCCATCAGCCCGGCGTCAGGTCCGGCCATGCCCACCGGCAGGAACAGGCTGCCGATCAGGTCGATCCAGACCACGCGCCTCAGCCAGCCGGCGAAGCGGGACAACGCGAGGTCAATCCCGCTCTGGTCGAGATCGAGCCGTGTTGGCGAACCGGCATCAACGAACACCAGTGCAAGCAGGCAGGTCGCCGCGATTGCGGACGCAGCGGCCGGCATCAGGATTCCGTCGCGCTGCTGGCCGATGATCAGGTCGATGTTCAGACCGCCGCCCATCAGTGCGAGACTGAACACGAAAAGCAGCAGCGCCGGTTCCGCCAGGATCGCGGTGGCACAGGATTGCTGCGCCATCAGGCCGCTCGGGGCCGAACCGGTGTCGAGGGCGCCGAGGCAGGCGGCCGCCCGCGCGAGGCTCAGGAAGCCGGCAATTACCACCGCGTCGGCGAGCGGCGTCAAAGCCATCCCCAACATGAACGACGGGACAAGCGCGGCTGCGCTCAGGGTTGCGGCGAACTGGATCGCCGGCATGTACGCCAGGACCGGCGAGGCGCTTTCCGGGATCGCCATCGTTTTGCGCGACAACCGGACGAGGTCGCGCCAGGGCATCAGGACAGGCGGTCCGGACCGGCCGGCCAGGCGGGCGTTCAGCCAGTCCATGAGTTCCGCCAGCAGCGGCGCGGCCACCAGCATCAGGCCGATGTGGATGATCTGCCCGGCCAGCGACACGACCAGCGCCATCATGTCGGCAGCGCCGTGTCCGACAGGGACAACAACAGCAGCATGGCGCCCAGGCCCAGCAGGATGATCCAAAGCCCCGTGGCGGCGCGGTTCAGCGATGCTGGCAGCCGGATTGCCAGACCTGGAAACAGGTGACGCGGAACCATTAGGCGCCGAACCGGAAGCTCCGGCAGGGCAGGCAGGAACCCCGCGCCCGCCGACTGTGTCAGGGGATCGCCGAACGGCATGTCGGCGGACGCTGGCTGGCCATCGGACCACATGACGGCGAGGCGATATCCGGATCGGCTTCCCCGGCTGGCCAGGATGACAGCGATACTTACCAATGCCAGCACAGCAAACACCGGCAATGGCGCGTAGCCGGCACCGGAGGCAGTGGCCGACAGGGTCATCCAGCCGGCACTTGCTCCGGGATCAGTACCAATCAGCGTTCTGGTTGCCCCGCTCGCCAGCACTTTCAAGGCTGATCCGGGGAGGATGCCGAACAGCAGCGAGATCGCGGCGAGTAGCCACAAAATGGGCCGTTCGGCCGGCGTGACGTCGCGGGCGGCCGATCCGCGAACGGTACGCGGGCGGCTGAGAACGACGATGCCGACAAGCCGGATGAATGACGCGGTGGCCAGCGCCGCGGACACCGCAACCGCCGCGGCGGTCAGGCCCATCGGCACCTGGGAAATCAGGCCGCCGGTCCGGGGGGCCGACAGCAGGGACTGGAACAGCATCCAGAGTGCGGCGAAACCGGAAGCAGGCGGGAGGGTCGACAGCGCAAACAGAGCGGCCGCAAAGGCGGCGGAGGCGATGGGCATGCTGTGGACCAGTCCGCCGAGGCGGGCGAGCCGCCCGGTTCCGGCGCCGTCGGCGAGCGATCGGCCGGCCAGGCAGGCGAGCGATCCGGCAACGCCTGTGGTCAACGCCAAGAGCAGCGTTGCCGCCAGGCCGGAAGCGGCGGCCTCCGGGAGATCAGCCGACTTGGCGATCAAGGTTACACCAAGCCCGACGACGGCCAGGCCGGATTGCTGGCGGACAAGGCTGACGACCGAAGCGCCAAGGTCGGGGTGCCTGACGGCGCGCCAGCCGAAGCCCACCGCGAGGGCGGCGCCGGCTGCCAACAGAAGATAGCCCCACCACGCCTGGATTGCCGGTCCCGGCAGGTCGAGCAGCAGGCGTACCAGAAGATAGATCGCAGCAGGGATGACGCCGCCGGCGATCAGTGCATCACTAACCGTGATGTCTCCGGTATCGGCCGGTGGCCCCGCAAGGATCAGCATCGTCAAAATGGCGGTGCCGGTCAGCACCGCGAAGGCTGCCAGCCTGGCGGCAGTCGCGGAGTGTGCCCTGATGAGGCTGAAATCGGACGCCACGCCGGCCGGCGTGATCAGGCTCAAGGCAATCAGCAGCAACGCGACCGTCACGATCACGTAGACCGGCCGGGACAAGGCGCGGTCGCGGTGGTTGCGATTGCCTGCGATCCGGTCGGAGCGCGGTTCGGTGCGGCGCCAGAGCGCGGCCCCAACAAGCGCGAGGCCCACAGCCAGGGTTATGCTGTCGGCCGCCAGCACGGTGACCAGCAGGCCCGACAGGCACAACGGGACAGAAGAGGCCTCGTCAGGATGACCGGCGATGACCGCCGCTTGCCCGGCAACGGCTGTCGCGCAAACGAACAGGATCACCAGGAACAATGTGGCCGTCGCGTCCAAGGCGAGGTGCAGGGACAATCCTGGCGGTCCGATCGGAAAACTCAGCGCGCCAGGTGTCGCCGTCAGCAGCGCCGGCAAGCAAAGCAGCACCCCCGCACCGCACAGGCCGGCGGTCGCGAAGCCAGCAACCGAGCGAGGCAAGAGGCCGCCGATGCAGCCAAGCAGCAGCAAAGCGGCTATATCGAGACACAGGAAAAGGAGGATCGGGTCGGTCAATGCCGTCAGGTTATCACCACCGCCCGGAGTCGGGCCGAACCCACTGGCTCAACCGCACAGGCGGGGCATTGCGCCCTCGATGAGCTCGATCTGACGTGCAATCCGGCGCATTGCCTCGGTTTCCGGGATCGCGGGGCGGGGGAGCAAAGGCGTCCGGCCATCCGCAAGCGCCCGTAACGAGGTCGTGATCCAGGCCCGCCAGGCTTCTATCGTCTCCTTGGAGAGGTCCGCTTCCATCGCCGGATCGTAGGGCAGGGCGGCCAGGCGTCCGGCCGTGCGGCGCAAGGCGGCGTCGATCACCATTGCCGCCTCCAGCGCGTCCCGCTTGCCGCGCGCCGGGTCCAACAGGGCCCGGGAGATCAGTGCTTCCAGCGCATTGGTGGCTATCCCCGCGCCGGCGCGGGCGGCGGTTCGGGCCTGCGCCGGATTGCCGAGAAGCGTCGCGAAGGCGGCGTCGGCATAGACGCCATGCGCGGCGATCGATTTCCTGACCTCGGCTTCGACCAGGTCCGGCTCCCGGCTGGGCCACAACAGGAAATTCGCGACGACCGCGATGATGCCGCCGGCCGCCGTCAGCGTGGCGCGGGCAACCGCGATCTCCCACCCGGACGTCCCAGGCTCGCCCGTTTCTACCAAAAGCACGACCAGCGGAGTCATTGTCATCATGAACAGGCCGAAGCTGACGGCTCTGATGGCAAGGGCGGCGACTGCCAGCGGAAACATCGCCGCGGCCATCGCCATCGGGGTCGTGCAGAGCAGGCCGATGGCCGCGGCGAGCAGGCCGCCGATCGCGGTCCCGGCGATCCGCTCGATCGCGCGGGTCAAGGTCAGCGCGAAATACGGCTGCATGGTCGCAACGACGGTAATGGTCAGCCAGTGATCGTAGGGCGTGAACCGGACCATCGTGAAGATCAGCGGCCCGGTGGCGGTTACGGCGATTCGCACGGCGTGGCGCAGGGCCGGGGACCGCCAGTCCAGGTTATCGCTGAGCGGGTGGATCAGCCTTTGCCGAAGGGGAAGGGGTTTGCCGGCGGCGTCTGAGGCGGGATCAAAGTTCGCGGGTATCGACATGTTGTGGGCAATCCGCAGCCGTTCGGCGATACGGTCGATCACGCCGCGGAAGCGGCTGTCGGGCGGCAAAGCCGCGGCGTCGGCCACGATGGCGTCGATCGCGCGGTCGATCCGGATGTGTGCGTCAGGACTGTCGGTGACGATGATCTGACCGAGGACCAGAAGCACGGGCCGCATCCGCCGGAGTATCTGCGACACGGTGGCGCGCTGGTCCGCCGGCGCCTGTTCGAGCAAATCACTGAACGCAATGATCGCTCCGAACAGTTGTTCGGCTGCCTCCAGCCTGATCAGGCTCTGGCCGGCGCGGCTGCCCGCTACTCCGCGGGCGCGCAGCGTGTCCAGGACGATCGTGCGGGCAGACTCGATGGCAGCGCGCACCGCCCCGCGATGGATGCGGGCATGTGCTTCCCAGTCCTCATCGGTGATGGCGGGTGTTGCAACCCGTCCGTACAGGTCGCGGATCAGCTCGGAGAGTTGGCGATAGGCCTCCGCCACGGCGCGCCTGGCCGGCAGGAAGGGATAGATCCGCCAGATAACCATCGTCAGCAGCGTCGCCCACAAGGCGCCGGCGACGAAGGCGCCCGCCAGGATCGCGGCTGTCATGGGGTCGGGAATAGCGTGGTCGAGTGACAGGATCATCACCACGCTGAGCAATCCGCCGAGCTGCTGGGGTGCCTGGCCGTAGATGCGGGCGAGCGAGGCGCAAAACAGCCCGAGGACGCCGGTGATCACCGCAACCTCCGGTCCCAGTCCGCGCAGCAGACCGAAGCCGGCGGTGATTGCCGCCCCGGTCAGCGTGAAACCCAGCAGGACGGGGACGCGGCGGCGGATCGGACCGCCGGGGTCGCACAGGCAGGTCAGCAGGGCCGCGAGGGCGGCCTCGCGCAACGGCGGGAAGTTGATGTACTCGGCGGCGACGATGATGACTGCGACGGAAAGCCCGGCGCGGATACCCTCGGCCAGGCTGATGGCGCGCGGGTTGACGGCGATCGGAAGGCGCCGCAGGTCGGGCGCTCGGTCGTTGGCAGGCATGTCGTCCTATTGACGCCTTTGGCGGAAGAAGTCGCGCAGCAAGGCGGCGGCTTCGGCCTCATGCACGCCGCCGACCACCTCCGGCTGGTGATGGCACGAAGGGGCCTGGAAGATCCGGGGGCCGTGGTCGACGCCGCCACCCTTCGGATCATAGGCGCCGAAGATCAGGCGGCGGATGCGGAACAGGCTGATCGCGTGGGCGCACATCGGGCAGGGTTCCAGGGTGACGAACAGATCGCAGTCGATCAGGCGATGGTTGCCGCGGTGGGCTGCAGCGGCTCGCAGGGCCAGAATCTCAGCGTGGGCGGAGGCATCGTTGTCGGCTTCGGTGCGGTTGCCGGCGCTGGCGAGGATGGTGCCGTCGGCCGCGCAGACGACGGCGCCGACAGGGATTTCGCCTTGGGCCGCCGCGGCATGGGCGTGGTGCAGGGCGAGGCGCATCGGTTCGCTGAGTGGTGGCATGCGGGCAGGATAGCTGGTTGCCTGGGCCGCGTCGTGCCTGTATAGCGACGCGCCTGGGGCGCCGGCGTAGCTCAGGGGTAGAGCAACTGATTCGTAATCAGTAGGTCCACAGTTCGATTCTGTGCGCCGGCACCATAAGGCCCGTCGGGCAGTGGGCTCCTCCCCACCATGGCTGCTGATCGGCCTGCACCATCTTAAACCGTTGCATTTGAATGCGCCTCCGCGTCAGGTGCGGACGCGATCCAGCCACCCGCTCGCTGCCAGCGACGTGCCAAGCATGCCCAAGCTCAAGAATCGGCGCGGTATCCTGTTCAAACAGTGCACATGCGGATCGAGGCTCAATGCGGTCGCTTGCATGCGGCGACAGAAGCACCTAGGTAACTGGCACTCTCGACCCTCAAGTGCCAACGGGCGTTCAATGGACCGCACAGTGACGGCAGGGGCAAGCCGACCGGCCGCTAGCGGCTGGCACCACGTTAGTGACAGCCCGATGGAATTGCATGTGCCAAACGACCGGGGGTCATCCTCCGCCTCGGTGCCGAAACAGCGATCTCTGCTCGCCTCGCTACCCTCGCGGGTCGCCAATGACCTCATCCGCCCGGCTAACGACACAGCAGGGGCTGTTTGAGCGTGCAAGGCTTCGAGCACATGGTGCACTGGTCGCTGACGATGGCTCCGCTGTTCGCGCTCACGGTAATCGGCGCCCACCTCATGGTGTCCAGCAGCCAGACGCTGCTGCATTACAGCCTGGGCCATCATCGCCGCGGATGGCTCCTGTTCCAGTCTCACATCAAATTCCACCACGGCTTTTACGCCAGAGGGCATCTTGTCTCCCCGGCGACGCAGCCCGGCGATGGCAACATCACGCCGTTGTTCCTCATCCCCGCGGCGCTGCTTACAGCTCTCCTATACGCTGTTCTGCCATTCAAGTTCTTCGTCGTTGCGGTCGCGGTAATCGGCGTATCATTCTACGGGCACGTCTATCTGGACAACGCTTATCATGCCAGCGACACGTGGCTTTCCCGGTTCGCATGGTTCAGACGGAAGCAGCAGCTACATTTCGTCCATCATCTCCACGCCAACAGTAATTTTGCCGTCATCGATTTCTTCTGGGACAGGCTGCTCGGAACCTATCGGCGACCGGACGGAGAGCCGTGTAGAGGCAAACAAATACTTCAAGTCCGGCCACCGTCACTTTGAATATTTTTCGATAACCTCGGTCCAGCGCCGGACATCATCTGGTCCCCGCACAACATTCTTGAATTCCTTTGTAAAGACCACCGGTACAAGCACCCGGTCGACCCCGGCGGCAGCCATCTTCGGCAGGTCCTCCATGTCCGGAGGCAAGCTGGTGGTAATCTCGACCGCCATCGGATCACGTCCATGCGCCTCCGCCGTGTCGCGAACCAGCTTTACCAGATCCGCCGGGGCGCCCCGGGCCGGGAAGAAACCGTCACCCAACCGCCCGGCGCGTTTCGCGGCAAACGTCGAGTGTCCGCCGATGATGATGGGGACCGCCCGATTGACCGGCTTCGGCCGCATGTATGCGTCGGTGAAACGGAAGAATTTGCCGTCGAAACTGGGACGATCCGCGCGCCATAGTTCGCGCATCACCTCGATATACTCATCGGTGCGAGCGCCGCGTTCGTGAAACGGTGAGCCCACCGCATCGAATTCCTCTTTCAGCCAGCCAACGCCGACGCCAAGCAGCACGCGTCCGCCGGACATGTAATCAAGGGTGGCGACCTGCTTTGCGGTAATCACCGGATTGTGTTGCGGCAAGATAATGACACCGGTCGCCAGCTTGATGCGTTTCGTCGCGGCGGCCACGTACGCCATCCAGATCAGCGGGTCCGGCAGATCGAAGTCGCCCTCGCCACCGGGCAATTTGCCGGACGGCGAGTACGGATACTGTGACTGATACCCTCGCGGAATGACAGTGTGCTCGACCGTCCACGCTGACTTCGAACCCGGCGGCCTCTGCCGCCTGCACCAACTCGACCGCGCGGGACGGATCAACGTAGTGCCCGGTGTTGCAGTAGCGCAGACCGAATTTCATGACGTCCATTCCCGATTGTTGTGGCCGGAGCTTGCACGCCGTGCCCCAAGTGGTCAAAGCGACCTGACCTGACGACGATACGGTCGGTCGCGTTGTGGACAGATGCGGCGTCCGCGCTAAGGTCCCCGCAGCGCCAGGAGCGCAAAAGACCAGAGCGCCAGTAGCGCAAAAGAATTGTCAGGAGCGGGCCAATGACATCCGACACCCCGAGTGGCGACCTTTCCCTCGTAATCCGCGGCGGCCTCGTCGCGGACGGCTCAGGCGGGCCTCCGTTCGAGGCGGATGTCGGCATCGCCGGCGGGCGCATCGTCTCGGTCGGCCGGATCACCAGGCGCGGCACCGAGGAAATCGACGCGCGCGGACTACTGGTAACGCCCGGCTTCGTCGATCCTCATACGCACTACGACGCGCAGGTGATGTGGTCCCACCACCTGACGCCCAGTTCGGCCAATGGCGTCACGACCGCGCTGATCGGCAATTGCGGCGTCGGCTTCGCCCCCTGCAAGCCGGAACAGCGCGACATGCTCGTCCGCCTGATGGAAGGCGTGGAGGACATTCCCGAACCGGTCCTGACCGAGGGCCTGCCGTGGGACTGGCAAAGCTTTCCGGATTTCCTGGATCGGCTGGAGGCGCGGCGGTTCGACATGGACGTGGCGACCCAGGTGCCGCACGCGGCGCTGCGCGTGTTCGTGATGGGCGAACGCGGCGCGGATCGCGAGCCGGCGACTGCTGACGATCGGGCGGAAATGGCAAGACTGGCCGCCGAAGGCATCCGCGCCGGAGCGCTCGGTTTTTCCACATCACGCACGTTGAACCACAAGACAGTCGACGGCCGTCCGACCCCGACACTGGATGCGGCCGAGGCGGAACTGGTCGAGATCGCCAGGGCGATCGGCAAGACGGGCGCGGGCTGGCTGCAGGTGATCGCCGACTTCGGCCCGGCGATCGACAGCGAATTCGCGTTGCTGCGGCGCCTCGTCGAAGTGTCCGGCCGGCCGATGACCACGACCATCCTGGAACGTGATGCGAAGCCGGCGGAGTGGCGCGATCTCCTCGGCCGGATTGCCGCGGCCAACGCGGACGGCCTGCCAATGACCGGCATGGTGCTGACCCGTCCGACCGGGATCATGCTGGGGTTCGAGATCTCGCAGAACCCGTTCATCGATTGCCCAAGCTGGCAGAAGGTCGCCGGGCTTGCGTTCCCCGCGCGTCTTGCCGCCCTGCGTGATCCGTCGCTGCGGGCGCGGTTGATCAGTGAAGCGCCGAGCGGGCCGGGGCTGGAGAGGCGGCTGCGGCGATGGGACCGGATCTTCCGGTTGGGCGACCCGGCCGATTACGAGCCTCGCCCCGATCAAAGCATCGCGGCCGAGGCCGCCCGTTTGGGCGTTGAACCGGCGGCGCTGGCCTACGACACGTTGATGGAGAATGACGGCCGGACCATCCTGTATCGCCCGCTCAGCAACTATGCCAACGGCACGCTGGAGACAGTGCGGGAGATGATGGCGCATCCCAACACGCTGATCGGGCTCGGCGATGGTGGGGCCCACGTCTCCATCCTGTGCGACGCGTCAGCGATGACCTACGGCACTGACGCACTGGACGCGCGATCGCGCATCCGGCCGGTTTCCGGTCGAATGGATGGTGCAAGCGGCTGACATCGGACAACGCGGCTGCCTTGGGCCTGAGGGATCGCGGCGTCGTGGCGGCGGGATACAAGGCGGATCTGAACGTGATCGATTTCGACCGCCTGAGCCTGCACGCGCCCCACGTCGTCTACGACCTGCCAGCCGGTGGACGGCGGCTGATGCAGCGGGCCGAGGGCTACGTTGCAACGGTTGTGTCGGGCAAGGTCGTGTCTCGCGACGGCGTGGCGACCGGCGAGCTGCCCGGACGGCTTGTGCGGGGCGCGCAGTCCCGCTGACCGAAGCCGGGCTGCATCAGCGACCACGCAGCTTCACGATCCGGCGACCCGGAACCCGCCTTGGGAATCGCGCTGTTCGCGGTGTTTTCGCCGATCAGGTAGGTCGGCTGCCGATCTTGTCGCGCTTGCAGATGATTCCGGGCCGTCGTCGAGCACTGGCCTTTGGGTGGCACACAAGTAATTTACATGACGTCTTCTAATCGATCTGATTTGCTTTCGGTGCAGGTAATGTATTGCCCTGGATATATCCGTCTATAAGAAGGCAGCACGTAATGAGTTTGGCGTCAGAACTGGTCGATGCTTCCTTTGATCAAGCCAAGCTCAATCGAAAGTCTGGTCCGTCACGCGAGGCTGCGGCTCTATGAGGCCTGGCATCCACTCGCCCCTTCACGACGCTTTCCTGGTATGCGCTGTGGCCGAACCAGGGCGCAGGATAGCGAAGACGCGATCGGGGTCGATACTAACACTCAAGTCGTTCATTATACTTACTATTGCAATGATCTGCACAATTGCAACAGCGCGGGCGGCTTCCAGGCTCCCTGGCGAATCCTGCGAGTCTGCAATTGTCGCGGCCGGGCGGCTGCGCAGTGTGCCGGTGCAACTTATGTCGGCCATTGGTCTGGTTGAGGCCGGGCGGCAAGATCCGGCTGGGGTATGGCGCCCTTGGCCATGGACGATCAACGCGGAAGGAAAAGGGTATTTTTTCGATTCGAAGGCAGAAGCGATTTCCGCGGTTCGGGACCTCCAGGCGGAGGGCGTTCGCTCGATCGACGTCGGCTGCATGCAGATCAACCTGATGCATCATCCGGCGGCTTTTGCAACGCTTGATGACGCCTTCGATCCGAGCCGAAATGCGATGTATGCGGGACATTTCCTGGCCGAGTTGTACTCGCGGAGTAGAAATTGGATGGTAGCAGCAGGCTGGTATCACTCAACAACATCCGATCTTGCCGCTGAGTACGTGAAGCGTGTGACTGCATTTCTGGATGGGGCGAGACAGCCACTGTTCGGCTCCCGCTTTAGCGCAGGGCCGGCAAATGCCGCGTTCACGGCGGCGCCGGCGATTGCGGCGCCGATTATCGGTCGTGATGGCGTCATCATGCCCTCGATGCGGTTGACCGCGCTCGGCCTGATCTTGCCGCATTCGAGCAGCCATTATCCAGGGCGTAGGGGCCCGCAAAGTCTCCGCTTTGGGGGATAGAACACTGGCATAGCGAGCCCAGGCTTCTCACGCGTTCCGGCCGTCCTGGCGTTTATGGGCGTGGTCGTCGCGCTCTGCGTGGGTGGTGGTTTCGGCAGCCGCGTTGCCGGCAGAATATTCCCGGGCAACGCCGCGTTGATCTACAACGTGCCGATGGTTACGGCAGCAGTGGTGTTGTTCGTCCAGGACCGGCAAAGAGCCGGTGTTACGGTCACCACGGTCGTGGTTTTGGCTATCGTCCGGTGCTGCTGTTCCCGACACCGATGATGTGGCATGGCGCCAATCCGCCGGTCAGCACGCGGTCTGTTACGCCGTTCTTTGGCGTTATTGCCCGCCGGCAGCTTGATGCTACGGTCCTGCGTCGGACCCTGAACCCACCGCCGGGTTAGACCATCCTTCACCCTGGCCGGCCGCATCCTCTCCTTGCGTATCGCCACCGGCACGCGCACACTCCCGTTAAAACAGGGAGGAAATAAAATGCCGCGCCGTACAACAGGTTGGGTCGCGTTCACGCTGGTTCTGGGACTTTCCGCGGTCCAGGGCAGGGCGGAAACACCAGGGATTACCGATACCGAGATCAAGATCGGGCAGAACGCCGCCTTCAGTGGTCCGGCCAGCGTCTACGGGCAGATCTCGACCGCGGAATCCCACTATTTCCAGATGATCAACGAGCAAGGTGGCATCAACGGCCGCAAGATTAACCTGATCGCCCTCGATGACGGTTACAGCCCGCCGAAAGCAATCGAAGTCATCCGGAAACTGGTCGAAGACGATCAGGTCGCCATTCTGTTTCAGACACTGGGCACCGCGTCGAATGTGGCGATCCGGAAATACGTCAACCAAAAGAAAGTCCCCGACATCTGGATCGGATCAGGCGCATCTTTGTTCTCTGCCAGTTCCAAAGAGTACCCCTGGACCATCCAGTTCCAGCCAAGCTATCGAGTCGAAGGGCAAATGTACGCGAAGTACATCCTCGCAACGAGGCCGAATGCCAAGATCGGCATCCTGTATCAGGATGACGACCTCGGCCGGGACTACGTCGCCGGCTTGAAGGACGGCCTGGGCGACAAGTTCGACAAGATGGTCGTCAAGAATATTTCATATGAAATCACCGATCCGACGATCGATTCACAGATCCTCGAGCTGAAATCCTCCGGCGCGGACGTGCTTTATGACGCGAGCACGCCGAAGTTCTCGGCCATGTCGATCCGTGAGGCCGCCGATATCGACTGGCACCCGCTGCATATCATCGACTCCAACGGCGCCCTTGTGAAGCCGGCGTTGTCATCGGCGGGTTTCGACAAGTCGGTCGGCGTGATAACGGCGCAATATCTTAAAGATCCGACGGACCCACAATGGGCGAACGATCCCGGCATGAAGGAATTCATGGCCTGGAAAGCGAAGTATGCGCCGGAGGCCGATGTCGCCAACCCCGTCTGGTACTACGGCTACACCATGGCGCAGGCTCTCGTTGTGGTGCTGAAACAGGCCGGCAAGGACTTGACGCGGGAGAGCATCATGAACGCGGCAACCCATCTGCCCGACACAACGAAGCTGCCGTTGGTGCTGCCCGGCATCAAGATCAGCACGTCGCCCACCGACTATCAGGCAATGAAGGGAATGCGCCTGGTTCAGTTCGACGGAACAATGTACAAATTGCTGCCCGAGTAGGCGCGCCAGGCGGAGCGGCCTGCAACGGCCGCTCCAACCCACCGGACCTCAGTTCGTGAGGTTATAGAACTTCGCGGCGTTCTCGCAGGTGATCTTGTGGATGTCCTCAGCGGACAGCCCCTGGAACTGTTCGTCGATATACTTCGACGACTCCGGCCAGATGCCGTCAGTGTGCGGATAATCCGATCCCCACATCAGCGTATCGACCGTCATCAGGTTGTTCTGGCCTGATCAGCTTCGGCCCGATGACATCGAACTGGAACGTCGCCTTGCACTGCCGCTGCCAGTATTCACTCGGTTTCAGCTTCATCAGGTCGCGGAACCGGTCCTCGAACTCGAAATCCATCCGGTCCAGCGCATACGGAATCCAGCCGATGCCGCTCTCCCCAAACGAGACGCGCAGGCGTGGATAACGCTCAAACACCCCCGCGCCCATCAGACCGGCGATGATCCCGATCAGCCCCATCTGGAACGACGATACACCAGTGAACATCGCCGCCCGGCGCACCTGGCCCGAAGTCTGCTCCCGAGCCTGGGGTGCGGTGGTGGGGAACGTGTGAAAGTGCAACGGAAGCTGCACGTCGCTGACCGCCTGCCATAACGGTTCCCAGCACGGATGCCACATCGGGTTCATGTCCCAGGAGCAGGACAACTCCAGCCCGCGCAGACCCAGCTTGGCGGAGCGGTAGACTTCCGCAACGGCCGCGTCGATGTCGCCGTAGGGCAGGCAGGCCAGTCCGATCTGGCGATCCGGATAATGACTGCAGAATTCCTTCAGCCAGTCGTTATAGATCCTGAACATCTCGGTCGCCGCTTCGTTGTCCTGCAGCTTCGAGGCCGATCCCAGGATGCCGAAAATGACCTCCGCGTCGACGCCATCACGCTCCATGTCCTTCAGCCGCAAATGCGGATCGCTGACGCGGCGAATGTCCTTCTTGCCATCGGCGAACAGGCCGGTTTCGGCCATGATGTCCACGCGCTTGTTCTGGCCCGGCACCAGCTTCGCACCCGATGGCCCGACGCCGTTCTTCAATCCGAACGTCGCACCGGACTTGGTCACCCATTGCGGTCCGTCCGGCCCATCGGCCACGAACGGCATCCGGTCCCGCATCTCCCGCGACGCCTCGGACACAAAAAGATCCGGTGGCATCCACGGCATGTCCAGATGGCAATCGGCGGAAATTCGACGGTACTGCATGCGTAACTCCCGGTTGTTGAGTCTTTGTTCTTGGCACCCGGAAGCAGCTTAGGCCGAACGCCGGCCTCGTCAAACGGCGACCCCGCCCCGGTTCACGAGGCCAGGGTCGCCGCGATGCCGGATCAGGACGCCGGCACAACCGCGATCGCGATGGACTTCAGGAACGTCACATCCACTTTGTCCCCCGGCTTCAGGCCGGCGGCGAAGTCTTGCATCGCCTTGGTCTTGAGAACGGTTGATTGTTGCTCACCCGACGGTAGCGTGAAAGCGACCTTCTTCGACTTCTTGTCGTAAGTGTTGAACGTCACGCGGACACGTGTGGCCGTGCCAACCAACCCGCCGGGCCGCTGGCCCTGTGCCGTCCGCCCGGCAATGTCAGCCTGGGCCACAGGCTCGCCCGATCCATCGGACGGCGCCATCTGCGCGACGACACCAAGCCGCATCCGAATGATGACGTGGTCGCCGGGCTTGACCTGATCCAGATTCCGAGCCTCCGGCCCGACCGTGACTGTTTCCAGGCTGCCGTCCTCGGCGCGCAGCAGCACATGGCGATCGGTCATGTCAACGGTTTCCACGGTCGCCTTCAACTCGACCTGCGCGCCAACGGCCGCACCGTGTGGCGCCTGCTTTGCGTCGGCCGGATGCGCCGCCCACAGCACCAGACCCAGGGCAAAAAGGCCCGCTCCAAAAAATTTCCGCATGCTTCTCGATCCTTTCAAATCACGCCGGGCCGTCCGAACGGAAGTTGCTGAAACGGCGTGTTCGGCGGCGCCTCTCCTGGCGGCTTCGCATCGGCGCGTCAATGCGAAAGCGAAGTAGAACAACCATTCGCGGGCCGATGTGCTTGCGCTCTCCGGCAGGCACTGGCAGCTTGATCTCGTGATCGAATCGACATCCCACGCGCGCCCATCAGGCCACCGGCGCGCCGTCGTCGTGCTGGCCGCATTGTGCTGCACCGTAATGACCATCCCCGCCTTGGCCGATCCAGTGGGCCGCCTCGAAGATTTCCGACCTTTCCGCGCACCGGATCTTCACCCTGCTGTTTCTCATGCTGGGTCCGATCAAGATCCTGGCGCCATTCGTCAACCTGACCCGTGGCGCGGACGCAACCTACCGCACCAGGCTTGCCACAAGGGCCATCGCGTTCTCGGTCGCTGCCCTCGCGATCGGCGCAATCCTGGGCCAGCACTTTCTTGACAACTTCGGCGTGCCCGTGTCGGTGCTGACATTGACCGGAGGTCTGGTGCTGTTCCTGGTGGCACTCCAGACAGTGCTGCAGCAATTCGATGGACCACCGCCCCCACCGCCCGAACCCGTGGCGCAGAACCTGCGCCTCGCGATCAATCCACTGGCGTTCCCGACCATCGTGACGCCCTATGGCATGGCGGCCATCATCATCTTCATGGCGCTGTCCGGCGACAACCTGCAGGCCAAACTGACGGTCGCGGCGGTTGCCGCGGTCGTGCTGGCCCTCGACTGGATCGCCATGATGTTTGCCCACATCATCCTGCGGTATGTCGGTACCGTGCTGCAGATCTTCGCCGTTGTCCTCGGCATCACCCAGGTTGCTCTGGGCCTGCAAATCATCCTTCTCGGACTGTCCAAAATCGGCCTGTTCAGCCTACACCCCAACTGAGACAGGCCGGGATCACTGATCCGGACGGGCCGGGGCAACGCAGGTGGTGCAATGGCGGCAGGAACGTTTCGAGGGACCGGTAAGCGACTTTGGGCGGACGTCCGCGCCCTTTGGCTCCTTCTGCTCGTCCTGATCGTGGTCCCTGCGCGGGCGGATGACCCGGCGCACTACGTCGGCACCGCCGCTTGCGCCGGATGTCATGCGGCTGAAACGGCGCTCTGGAAAACATCGCACCATGCCATGGCGATGCAGCCGGCCACGCCCGCCACCGTGCTGGGCGACTTCAACGACGCCACCTTCGTCAACGGCAAGATGACCACCACCTTCCACCGGTCGGGGGACGATTTCATCGTCCGCACCGACGGGCCGGACGGAGCGATGCACGACTACAAGATTGCCTACACGTTCGGTGTCTATCCGTTGCAGCAATATCTGATCGAACTGCCCGGCGGCCGGTTCCAGGCATTCACCGTCGCCTGGGACAGCCGCAAGAAGGAGGCCGGCGGCCAACGCTGGTATTCGCTGTATCCGGACGAAACGCTGGCCGCCGGCGACCGCCTGCACTGGACCGGCCGCGACATGACCTGGAACTACATGTGCGCGGATTGCCACTCCACCGATTTGCGCAAGAACTACGACCTGAAAACCGATTCCTACAAAACCACCTTCACCGACGTTGATGTCGGGTGTGAGGCCTGTCACGGACCAGGCTCCACCCATGTCGCGCTGGCAGCCAGCAAAGACGCGGACCCGAACAAGGGCCTCATCACCCGCCTGCCGCCGTTTGACCCAAGCGTCTGGGTGATGAACGAAGCCACCGGCATCGCGCGGCGGACGGCGCCGCAGACATCCTCGGCCGAGATCGATGCCTGCGGTGGCTGCCATGCCCGAGCATCCACGATCGCGCCCGACCGCACCGCCGCGACACCGTTCCTGGATGCCCATCTCCCGGCCTTGCTGGACGCCGGCCACTACCACGCGGACGGCCAGATCGACGGCGAGATGTTCGAGTACGGCTCGTTTGTCCAAAGCCGAATGTACCGCGCCGGCGTCACCTGCACCAATTGCCACGAGCCGCATGCCGCGACACTGCGGGCGCAGGGTAACGGGCTGTGCGCGCAATGCCACATGCCGGCGAAGTTCGATGTCGCCTCGCATACGCACCATCAGGCTGGCAGTCCGGGCGCGCAGTGCGTCAACTGCCACATGCCCACCAAGACCTACATGGGCGTCGATGTTCGCCGGGATCACAGCATCCGCGTCCCGCGTCCGGACCTGTCAGCCTCATTGGGAACCCCGAACGCCTGCACAAACTGCCACGCTGACAAGTCCGCCGACTGGGCCGCCAGATCCGTGGCTGACTGGTTTCCGAACGGCCGCCAGAACTCAGCCGCACTATGGCCAGGCGCTGGCCGCCGGACGCCGAGGCAGCGCTGACGCGGAGCCTCTTCTCGACCACCTGATCGGCGCCCCGGATGCCCCGGCGATTGCTCGGGCCAGCGCATTGCTGCTGCTGCCTGGCGTCGCCACCAGCGCCTCCTTGCCCGCTTGGCAAGCTGCCTTGGCGGACCCGGAACCGCTGGTTCGCCTGGGCGCGGTCCGAGCACCGCTGGCGCCTGAGGTTGCGGCGGATATCGCGCCACGTCTGTCCGATCCGGTCCGCGCCGTGCGGATCGAGGCTGCCAGGTCAATGGCGGGTGTCGATCCGCGAACCCTCACGCCAGCCCAGAGCTCGGACCTCGCCTCGGCGGTCCGCGAATTGATCGCATCGGAAATGATTTCCGCCGACCGGGCAGAGACGCACCTGAACCTGGGCTTGCTGTACGTCCGCCAGAAGCGCCCCGATGACGCCGAGGCCGAGTATCGCACCGCCCTGCGCCTCGACCCGAAATTCGTTCCCGCTTTGGTCAATCTGGCCGATCTTCAGCGGATGCGCGGCCGGGACGGGCAGGGGGTTGACCTGCTGCACCAGGCGATCGCCCTGGAACCGGCAAACGCCGAGGCTCACCACGCGCTGGGCCTGCTCCTGGTCCGCCAGCACGACTATGCCGCCGCCGTCGCGGAACTGCACAAGGCGAGCGACCTCGCGCCGGACAACGCGCGGTTCGGCTATACTTACGCAATCGCGCTGAACTCCACAGGCTCCCCGAAGCAGGCCGTCGCGCTGCTGCAGCAGCTTCATCAGCGTTTCCCTGACGATCAGGATGTCGCAACCGCGCTGGTGTCGATGTCACTGGACGCCGGCGATCAGGCCGCCGCACTCGCCTACGGCCGGGATTTGCGTCGCTTGCAGCCGGACAACGTCCAGCTCGGCCAGCTGATCCGGTCCCTGGAGCACGCGCAGCCGCACTAATACCTCTGCACGGTGGTCTTGCCGGGTTGGTCTCTAGCCGGCCTGACTGCAGAACCCGCGTCCGGCACTTGGCTTCCAAGGGTGGTCACACTGTCGGACAGAGAAGGCAGCCGTAGGGATCTGCCCCGCCAACGTCTGCTCCGCGCCAATGCCGGACATTTCGCCCCAGCGACGGAATGCTCCGAACCGGACATGAGAATTAGGACAAGTTTGTGCGAAGCAGGCGCACCCATGTCACCTCCGACGTGCCGCATCCCAGACCGGTTTTCTTGGCATTCACTCGCCTGACTTCCAGTCCGCGCCGGCAGACGAGACGAGGCTACTCAGGGGACGTACGAAACCTTCTCCAAGGCGCTCCCCGCGGGAAAGCGTATTGCGTCGCGCTACAGAATACAGTAGAAACGTCTGGAGGCGGTTTCTGAGTGTCGCCTGTGGAGGCACGGGAAATTATGTCCGCACCAGTCAGCGTTCCTCATCCCGGTCAGCGGATCAAAGTAGAAGTTATCCCGCCGGGAATGTCGGTCACTAAAGCTGCCGAACTCGTAGGCGTCGGTCGTCCAGCCTTATCGAATTTACTAAATGGGAAGGCTGCATTGTCGGCTGATATGGCAACGCGCCTTGAGAAGGCATTCAACCACCCCCGTGAAGACCTGATGGAGATGCAGGCTCGATACGACGCCGCACAGGCGAAGCAAGCAGAGACACCGCCCGGGACTACAGCCTACGTACCGCCGTTCTTAGCAATCAAAGCCAACGAACTTGAACAATGGATCTCGCACAACATTCTCGCCCGCAGCCGCCTAGCAGTATTGCTGCGCACGCTCGTGCACTCTACTGGCCGGGGGCTTACGAAAGTTGATTTTCCGGGTAATGACGATGCCGAGCGTCCGGGATGGGACGGCGCCGTTGAAGCCAACGAAGGAACGCCGTGGATTGCGGCCGGTCGCTCTGGTTGGGAGTTTGGGACGAATGAGGACCCAAACACCAAAGCCAACGGCGATTTCGAAAAGAGCATAAAGGCGACCGACACCAAGGAACGGACGGAAACTACTTTCGTGTTCGTGACGCCGCGGCGCTGGACCGGAAAGGTGGCTTGGGTTGCTGCAAAAAAAGCAAAGGGACTCTGGCGAGACGTTCGTGCCTACGATGCAAGCGATCTTGAACAATGGCTTGAACAGTCGCTGCCAGCGCAGGCTTGGTTTGCTAACGAGACGCACACTGCGGCTCAACACGTTCGATCTCTCGACAGATGCTGGGCCGACTGGGCAAACGTCACTACGCCAGCCTTGACCGGATCGTTGTTTAACTCGGCCATTGAAGCAACGAAGCGCACTATGCTTTCTCGCCTGTCGAAGACCCCCGAGGGCCCGATCCTAATTGCCGCGGACTCCACTGAAGAGGCGCTTGCCTTCCTTGCCCAGTTGCTCGGGGAGCGCGGCGGCGACGAGCTCCTAGCATATCGCGATCGCGTGATAGTGTTTGACCAGCCGGGTGTTTTCCCTCGCTTGGCAGGGGGTGCTCAGACTTTTATTCCGGTCGTATACACGCGAGAAGTTGAGCGTGAGCTTGGCGCCATTTGCGACGACGATGCACTCAATCGTTGTCTATCCTCGTAATGCAACAATAGAACCTGCCGCCATTCTTGAACCAGCAGGCTACGAGGCGTTCAATAAAGCCCTTGAGGAAATGGGTAAGGACCGCGACGAGGTCACGCGCCTCGCCAGTGCTTCAGGCCGCTCGCTCACAATCTTGCGGCGTCGGCTCTCCGATCGTCCCGGCGGTGCAAAGGCCAGACTGGGCGGCGGACCGGAAGGTGGCGGAGAACCTTGTACCCTTTCTTTTCGTCGGAGCATGGAACAGCAACAACGAGGCTGATAGGATCGGCCTTTCACTCTTGGCAGGCGGTCGCCCTTACGACGATCTTGAGAAGGAATGCCAGAGTCTCGCCCTACTAAATGATGCGCCAATTTGGTCCGTGGGCATCTACAGGGGCGTGATTTCCAAGCTTGACCTTGTTTACGCCATCGCAAGCTCGATTACGTCCGAAGACCTGGGTCGGTATTTCTCGATGGCTCAGATGGTGTTGGGTGAAGATGATCCAGCACTTGATTTGGCTGAGGACAAGCGCTGGGCTGCATCGATTTATGGGAAAACGCGTGAGTTCTCGGGAGTATTTCGGGAGGGCTTTTCGGAGACGCTGGTCTTGCTTGCTGTCCATGGGGGCAGCTTGTTTAAAGGTCGTCTCGGCCTCGATACGGCGATTGAGGCGGCCCGCGTTGTAAGAAACTTGCTTCCAACACCGCTTACAACACGCATTTTGGAAGCTAATGACCGCGACCTTCCGACTTATGCTGAAGCGGCACCCGACGAATTTCTCTCCATTATAGAAAACGACCTGAGGTCGGAGCATCCGGCTGTGCTGGGTCTCTTGCGTCCCGTGGATCCAAGTGCGTTCGGGTTACATCCTAGCCGCACTGGACTTCTATGGGCTTTGGAA
The DNA here is from genome assembly GCA_963819005.1 of uncultured Pseudomonadota bacterium. Classification (GTDB taxonomy): domain Bacteria; phylum Pseudomonadota; class Alphaproteobacteria; order Acetobacterales; family Acetobacteraceae; genus Rhodopila. The sequence goes on along the minus strand of CAWFUL010000011.1, from coordinate 210,383 downwards.
GGCCTTGCCTGGAACCTTGCAACCTTGCCGCGCACAGTTTTCGTCCTTGCACGGCTAGCGCAAGTCGAAATCAACGACAACTGGGTCAACAAGCCGGCCAACTCACTTCAGGCCATCTTCCGAGCTTGGATGCCCCAGACGGCAGGGGATAACCAACAGCGGTTAGACCTCATGAAGGCCCTAGCCAAGCGGTTTCCAGAAGTTGCGTGGAAGCTTTGCGTTGCCCAATTCGGCAATCATCATCAAATAGGAGACTACAGCCATAAGCCTCGCTGGCGCTCTGACGGCTACGGATTCGGCGAGCCATTTCCGACGTGGGGTCCGGTTGTAGAGTTCATGCGTGAGATGGTCGAGATGGCCCTGACCTGGAACGACCATACGCTCGAAATGCTGTCCGATCTATTAGAGCGGATTCACGATCTGACAGAAGCAGATCAAGCACGTGTATGGACCCTAATTGAATGCTGGGCAAAGAACAGGGCTGACGACAACGACAAAGCGATGATGCGCGAGAAGGTGCGTATCTCCACTCTGTCGCGACGCGCAGCGATTCGCGCGAAAAGAGGTAAGGACACGACGGGGGTGGCAGCAGCGGGAAAAGCAGCCTTTGCCGCACTTGAGCCTAATGATGTGCTCAACAAGCAAGCTTGGCTTTTTCAGGATAGCTGGGTTGCCGAGTTTGCCGACGAGATCGACGACATTGAGAACTTTGATTTTCAGAAGCGAGAGGATCGTATTAGGACGTTGAGGACTGAGGCATTACGCGAAGTTTTGTCGCAGCGCGGCGTGGCCGGTGTGCTGGATCTATCCCGACGAGGGAAAGCTCCTTGGGTCATCGGCTCGCTCATGGCTACGGTCTTACTATCTGAGAAAGAACTTTGCCAGTTTCTGAGATTGTCAATGCGGCCGGCTCCGACTGGCGAAATTGACCTTTCCTCACATAGGAGCCTGATTGCCGGCGCCCTACGCGCGTTGAATGATGAAAAGCGCGAAGCACTACTCTTTGAGGTGCGCGAAGGGCTGGCTGAAGTTGAAACGGCGTTGCTACTTGTCCTTGCGCCATTCGGTAGAAGCACCTGGAAGCTGGTAGATGGGCTTAGCAGAACAGCCCAAGCTCGATACTGGACCGAGGTGACACCGGACTGGATTGCTCAATCGGATGACGAGAATACTGAAGCCGTGGAGCGCTTATTAACAGCTGGGCGACCGCGAGCGGCGTTCTCGTCCATTCGGTTTGCGCCCAGCAAAGTGGACCCTCATCTTGTCTGCAGGTTACTGGCAGCCATGGCGCAGGGCGGCAATGAGCAGCCCGGACACTACATGTTAGAGCACTATAATGTTGAGAAAGCGTTTGAGCACCTAAATGGCGGCAGTGGGCTAACGTTAGACGAAAAGGCTAGCCTCGAGTTTGCCTACATAGAGGTTTTGGCACGTCCTTGGGACAGACGAGGTAATTACGGTATCCCCAACCTTGAGCGGTATGTCGAGGCGCATCCCGAATTCTTTGTTCAGGCCATCGCTTGGACCTATAAGCGTAAAGACGGAGCGAGCGACCCATCCGAGTTTCAGTTACCGCCCGAGCGCGTGCAGAACATGGCCGAACGAGGCTATAAGCTCTTAGAAGCCATCCAACGTATTCCCGGCCACGACGATCTTGGCGAGTTGAAGTCAGATCGCCTTGCAGCATGGGTGTTAGTCGTCCGCGCTTCTTGTGCTGCGATCGGGCGCGCAGACGTGGCCGATCTTTGTATTGGGAAAGTGTTGGCTTGCTCTCCAACCGGCGACGACGGCATTTGGCCTTGCGAGGCGGTGTGCAACGTCATGGAGGACGCTCAGTCTGACCTTATCATGAGAGGCGCGCATACTGCCGTCTTCAACTCGCGTGGGGTTCACGGGCGCGGTGAAGGTGGTAGTCAGGAACGCGAGCTTGCGGATAAATACAGTAAATGGGGCCGAGCGCTCCAAGTCTCGCATCCTTTTGTTGCCTGGAAGCTTCTGATGGCGCTTGCACGGACCTACAACAATCAGGCAGCCGACGAGGATATGGAAATCTACCATTCGCCGCCGCATGCGCTGATGTTCTCAGTGTCCGTCAAAGAACATGTTCATGCGCGACAATGAGGTCCGCTTTCTTTAGCTTCCGCTCCAAAGCGGCCATTCCGCTCCCGGCCAATCCTGGCCGTACGGTCGCATTGTGGGAAAGCCCGAGGAGGGCGAGTGCTGCCGACCTCCCGGTGGCTCGCAAGGTTGCTGGACCCGAGCCAGGACCGCCGGGCAACCCGTCAAAACCACTGAGCGAAGTTACTGGCGCTGCGCGATTGGTCCACTGCCCCAAGCGCCGCCTCGCTCCGGTCAGCAGAGCAGGGCGGAGAAAACCCGCGACGGCGCAACGAACTCCTCCTGCGCCGCCACCGTCAGGATCTCCCGCGACCCAGCCTCCGCCGTCCGCCGCAACAACCCGAACACCGACGACCCCGCCGCCTCCAGCGCCGCCACCGCACTCCCCGTCCGCAGCCGGTGAAACAGAAACAGCGCCGCGATCGCATCCCCCGCGCCATTGACACTCAGCCGCAGCCGAGGCGTCCGCAGCAAGTGGAACGATCCGTCCTCGAACGTCAGCATGTCGATACAATCCGCCGGCGTGCTCTCGGTCTCCAGGCTGGTCAGCACCACGCAGGCCGGCCCACCCACCCGCATCATGGAGCGCAGCCGAAGCACCGCCTGCTTGGCGCCGAACAGAGTGCTGCAGTCCAGGCCCGTCAGCCGCTCGATCTCGAACCGGTTCGGCGTGGCGATGTCCGCGACCGGCAGGGCCTGATCGCGCAGGAACGCCTCGATCCCAGGCCGCACATAGACTCCAGTGTCGGTGTCACCGATCACCGGGTCGCAGCAATAAAGCGCATCGGGGTTCGCCCGCCGCACCGTAGCCACCGCATGCAGGATCGCGTCCCCGATGTCAGCCCCACCGACATACCCCGTCAGCACCGCGTCGCAACGCGCGAACGCGCCACGCGCGGCAACCCCATCCACGAGGTCGCGCACCGACTGCCCCGAGTAAACCGCCCCCGTCCAGTCGCCATAGCCGGTGTGGTTGGAGAACTGCACGGTGTTGATCGCCCAAACCTCCGCCCCCAGCCGCTGCAGCGGAAACACGGCACTGGCGTTGCCCACATGGCCGTAGGAGACCCAGGACTGGATCGAAAGGATGTTCAAACCGCGGCTTCCTCGCATAAATCCGCGCACCCAGGGTGGCTTCGCAGGTGCAGCACGTTATATCCCTGTTCCGAACCGACCTCGAACAAGGATATTCACCCTCGTGTCAACGCCGCTGCTCTTCCAGCCGATCAGCTTCCGTTCGGTCACCGCCCGCAATCGCATCGCCGTCGCGCCGATGTGCCAATACAGCGCCAACGACGGCCTCGGCGACGACTGGCACGTCCAGAATCTCGGCGCCAAGGCGGCGGGCGGCGCCGGCATCGTCTTCACCGAAGCCACCCACGTCTCCGCCATCGGCCGCATCACGCCCCACTGCCTCGGCCTCTACACCCCAGAGCATCAGGCGCTGCTCGCTCGCCTCGCCGCGGTGATCACCAAGTGCGGCTCCGTCCCCGGCATCCAGATCGCCCACGCCGGCCGCAAGGCGTCCTGCAACGTACCCTGGGAAGGCGGCAAACCGATACCGGTCGAGGACGGCGGCTGGACCCCTGTGGCCCCCAGCGCCATCGCCTCGGTTCCCGGCGCAACCGTCCCGCACCCGCTCTCCGCCGCCGAAATCGGCGACATCATCAACCAGTTCGCCGCCACCGCCCGCATGGCGCGCGACGCCGGCTTCAAGATCGCCGAAATCCACGCCGCCCACGGCTACCTCGGCCACTCCTTCCTCTCGCCCATCTCCAACCAGCGCAACGACTCCTACGGCGGCGACCTCAACGGCCGGTCGCGCTTCCTGATGGAGGTGATCGAGGCGGTTCGCGGCGAGTGGCCCGCCGACCTGCCGCTATGGGTCCGCCTGTCCTGCACCGACTGGGTGCCCGGCGGCCTTACGCTCGAGGATACCGTCGCGGTTTCCCGCAAGCTGGCGGCAACCGGCCAGGTCGACCTGATCGACTGCTCCTCCGGCGGGGTTTCCCACGAACAGAAAATCCCGTCGCTGCACCCCGGCTACCAGGTGCCGTTCGCCGACGCGATCCGCAACCAGGCCGGCATCGCCACCGGCGCCGTCGGCATGATCACGGAGGCAACGCATGCCGCCGAGATCGTCGCCAATGGCCGCGCCGACGTCGTCCTGCTCGCTCGGGCGCTGCTGGCCGACCCCGCCTGGCCGGTCCGTGCGGCCAAGACCTTGGGCGTGAAGCCTGACGTACCGCCGCAATATCTGCGCGCGGCGTTCTGACCGGCGAGGACCAACCCGGAAGAGGTTGCCGGGGGCGGCTCGGCATTGTTCCGCCGCCCCGATTGCCGATCCTGTCCCGCGACGGCACAATACAGCGTCCGCAACAGCGGGAGGTGCCGGCCGCCCGTTCGGCCTTGCGGAGTTTTGAATGAAGTTTCGTCTGTCCTGGCTTGGTATCCCGGTCATCTTGCTGCCAATGGCCGCCTGCGGCCCGGCTCCCAATCAGTTTGCACCGGTCTGTCCGGCGGCTGCCCTGGTTCCGGCGCTCTCCGATCTGACGCGTTTCGCCAGCAATAATCCGGGCGTGGGCCATGACCTGACAGACCTCGTGGTCCAGGCGAGGGTCATCAGGATCGACGGATCGTGCGCGGCCGGCAACTCGCCTTCGAATATCGACGCCAAGGTCCAGGTGTCGATCGCTGTTCAGCGTGGGCCGGCGATGACCGGACGGGAGGCCGATGTGCCGGTCTTCGTGGCCGTCACACAGGGGGACGATGTGCGTGACAAACAGATCTTGCCGGTGCACGTGGTGTTCCCACCGAATGTCGACCGTCTGAGCCTCACCAGCCCGGTCGTCGACCTTCTTCTTCCCGTCAGCGACACCGTCACCGGCGCTGCCTACAAGGTGATCGCCGGATTTCAGCTGACGCCGGACGAACTCGCCGCCAATCGTCTTGCGAAAGGCGGTTGAAGACCCACCATCGAGCGCGACTGACGTTGCCGCTCGCACAGAAAGAGCCGATATAGGGAGACTATGAGCGATACGCCACCGAAGGGACGCCCGAACCAGGGAAGACGTCGAGGCATGAAAAAAGAAGACTGGGAGATTCCCCCCAATCTGCAGCCCGACCCGACTGATTACACGTTCGACCTTGAGCGAGCGCTGAAGGCGGTCGTCAGCCTCAAGACCTACGTGCCGACAGACGCGTTCACCGCTGATACCCTCGGCACGGAACGAGCCGGTAGCGGCGTGGTCATCAGCGACACCGGGCTGATTGCGACCATCGGCTACCTGATCACCGAGGCCGAGACCATCTGGATCACCTCGGCGGAAGGGCAGGCGATCCCCGGCCACGCGCTGGCCTACGACCAGGAGACCGGGTTCGGGCTGGTGCAGGCGCTGGGCAAGTTGAACGCGCCGGTGCTGGAACTGGGCGACTCCGACCGGCTGAAGGTCGGTGACCAGGCGGTGCTCGCAGCCGGCGGCGGGCGCCACCACGCGATCGAGACGCGGATCGTCGGCCGGCAGGAATTCGCCGGCTACTGGGAATACGTGCTGGACGACGCCCTGTTCACCGCCCCCGCCCATCCGTTCTGGGGCGGCTGCGGCCTGATCGGCAGCGACGGCAAGCTGATGGGGATCGGTTCGCTGATCCTCCAGCAGGGCGACGGCAAGGGCCGCCGGCTCGACATGAACATGGTCGTGCCGATCGGACTGCTCGCCCCGATCATGCAAGATCTGCTGAGTTACGGGAAAGTGAACCGCCCGGCGCGCCCGTGGCTGGGGATGTACGCCACCGAATCCGACGAGACGCTGATTATCGGCGGCCTGGCCGACAACGGCCCGGCGGAGCAGGCCGGTTTGCGCGCCGGCGACAAGATCCTGACCGTCAACGATGAGGATATTCCCGACCTCGCCGGCCTGTGGCGGCGCGTCTGGTCGTCCGGCAGCGCGGGAGCCGAGGTTCGCCTGCGGATCGAGCGGGATGGTTCGCCCAAGCGCGTGGCCATCCGCTCAGCCGACCGTGTCAGCTTTCTGAAGTCGCCGAAGCTGCACTGATGAACGAGACCAATCGCCCTCGCCTGCGTGGCGCCATCGTTCCGGTGACGCCGTTCCAGCAGAACTGCGCCATCTTGTGGGACGACGAAACCAAAGCCGGCATGGTCGTCGATCCCGGTGGTGACGTGGACAAGATCCTGGAAGCGATCGGCCAGACTGGCGCGCATATCGAGCGGATCGTGCTGACCCACGGCCATCTCGACCACGCCGGGGGCGCCACGGCCCTGCAAGATGCGCTTCAGACCCGCTCCGGCGGGTCTGTTCCGATCGAGGGACCCCACGTCGCTGACAAATTCCTTCTGGACGGGATCGAAACGCAGGCAGCCGGGTACGGGTTTGAGGCTCGGAACGTCACCCCCGACCGCTGGATGGCCGAAGGTGAAACCGTCCAACTCGGCCCGCACAGCTTTCAGGTTCTGCACTGTCCAGGCCACACGCCGGGGCATCTGGTGTTCGTCAATCATGAGGCGCGCTTCGCCCTGGTCGGAGATGTGCTGTTCCAGGGCTCGATCGGACGCACCGATTTCGCCTACGGAAGCCACCGCGACCTGATCACCGCGATCAGGACCAAGTTGCTGCCGCTGGACGATGATTACGCATTTCTGTGCGGCCACGGTCCTGGCTCGACGATCGGCGACGAGAGGGCGAGCAACCCATTCCTGCGCTGACCGCTGAACCTCGGCAGTCCGGGTTGTCCGCCGCGGCGGAACCGACTTCGCTAGACATCCTGGACAGCCTGCGCGCGTTCACGCTCGACGGCATACGGACGCTTGAGCACAACGAAGCGGGCCTTCGCTACTTCGTCAATGCATTCTGGACCGCCGGCCAGCGGCAAGGCCACAGCCTGCACGAGGTCAGCTACCGCGCCTGCTTCAAGCCCCAGTTGCCGGCGTTCTTCATCGAGCGGCTGACCCAGCCCCGCGACCGGGTCTACGACCCCTTCAGCGGCCGCGGCACGACGGCGCTGCAGGCGGCGCTGATGGGCCGAGCGCCGGCGGCAAACGACATCAATCCTTTGAGCGACAATGCTGTGCGGGCCGCGCCTCGACCCGCCGTCGATCCAGGACGTGCGGAACAGATTGGCACGCATTGACCTCTCCGCCACCCGTCCCGACCCGGCCGAGGCGGACCTGCTGGCGTTCTATCACCCACATACCCTGCGACAGATCACTGCACTTCGGACATACCTCGATGGACGCGACCTGGACCCGGTCGACGCCTGGATCCGCATGGTGGCGCTGAACCGGCTGACCGGCCACTCGCCGGGTTTCTTCTCGGTCTACACGATGCCCCCGAACCAGGCGGTGTCGGCGGCGTCCCAACGAAAGATCAACGAAAAGCGCGGGCAGGTGCCCCGCTGTCAGGGACATCCAGGCAATCATCCTGAAGAAAACCGCTGGCCTTCTGGCCGATGGCCCGCCACCGCCGCATCCCCCCGCGGTGCTGATGACCGGGCAGGCAGACCGGACCCCGGCCCTTGCGGACGGGTCGGTCGATCTGGTCGTGACATCCCCGCCATTCCTCGAACGTGGTCGACTACGCCGGCGACAACTGGCTGCGCTGCTGGTTCGCCGGAATCGATCCCGAGTCGGTGCCGATCGACCGCCACCCCACGATCCCATCCTGGGAATCCTTCGTCCGCCGCTGCTGGATGGAGCTTGCCCGCATCGTCCGTCCCGGCGGCTTCATCGCGTTCGAGGTCGGAGAAGTCCGCGGTGGATCGGTGCTGCTGGAACGCCACGTCGCCGCGGCGATCGAGGGACTGCCGTTTCACCTCCTCGGCGTCATGGTCAACCAGCAGCAGTTTACCAAGACGGCGAACTGCTGGGGCGTGAACAACAACCGCGGCGGCACCAACAGCAACCGCATCGTCATGGCAGTGCGGCAGTAGGGTCACCCGCCTACGAGGCGAAACTGTACAAGCCGCCCCACGAAAGCGCTGCCTTACGATTTAAAACAAATTGCTATGCAGGGGCACTCCCCACCATTTGGCAAGGGTTGATTTCAGACAGTGGCGGTGGCCTTTGTGGGATCGAAGGCTGTGCCATCCCGGAGCATGGCGCAAGCGACTTTGAGCAGGCGGTCTGCGACTGAACGCAGCGCCCTGCCATGGCTATGACCGCGGCTGCGCAGCGCCTGATATTTTGCTCGGCTCGTCGGGTCATGCTGCACGGCGACCCGCGCCCAGTGATAGGTCGCGTTGGCAAGCCGTTGGTGACAGGCCTGCCGCCGGACCACGACGCAGCTCCGGCCCGACCGCTTGGTCACCGGCGCGACACCTGTCAGGCTGCGCAAGGCGGCATAGTCACGTCGCTGCAGGACATCGAAGGCTTCTTCAAGCAGCATGCCGATGATAAGCCTTCCCACTCCCGGCAAGGATGCGAGGATTGGCGCGTCATGCTGCCTGTTCTGCCCCGGTTCGACCTCCTGCTCAGCGGTCAGCCTGGCGGTCAGGAGATCCAATGCTTGTGCGCCTGTTTGATCTGCCGGTTGAGCAGGCGCAAACGGGCGATGAGGGTGGCGATGTGAGCACAGGCGGCCCGGATCGTTCCGCCAGCAACCTGCAACGGCGGCTGACGCAGTGTTGCCAGGGTTGCCTCTGCCGTGAACCGGCGAATGCGATGGCGCTTGAGGATCTTGGCAATCGTCGTTTCGCGGACGCGCATTGCCTTGTCTGGGGTCGGCACGGCTTCCCACAGGTCGAGCAACCATTCCGCTCCGAGATCACTCTCGAGCGCCAGTATGGCCGGAAAATATCGCCAGAGCTGTTCGCGCATGCGGTTGGTGATCCGGTTGCGTTCGGCACCCAGGTCCTCGGCGATGCGCGACCACTCGCGCAACTCGACGATGATGGGATCGGCGACGGCAAGTTGGCGGAAGCAGCGCGGATCGGTCCGCAAGGCAGACGCCATCACCTCGGCATCGCGGCTGTCATCCTTGGCGCCAGCCATGGTGAAGCGGTCGCGGAAGCGATCCATCTGCTTGGGATTGATCGCGTTGACGGCGAAGCCATGCTCGAGCAGAGCTTCAACCACTGGACCATGCGGCACCTCGATGGCGATAGGAACGAGGCCAGCGCTGCTGACGCCGGCGGTTGCGATCAACCAGTCGGCCATGCTGGCGAGACCCTCGCCGCCGTGGCGGAAGACTTTCTCGCCGAGCTTCCGACCGGCCTGATCGGTGAGAAACACGTGGTGACTTTCGCTGGCCCAGTCGACGCCGGCGTAGGCATGGCAGTCCTCCATGATCTTGGTCCTTCACGACAGACGCTGAGCCACCGCAACCTCCACCGATCCCTGTACTGGCGCTCGAAGCGTAGGCGGGGGCTTCGGCGCGAACTCCCCACTGGGTGTCGATCACGGCCAATCCGCCGGGGCACGTGTCCCCCCCAGGTGATCGGGTCACAGGGGGCGATAGGTTGCTCCCGGCGGATCGGCTCGATTGCAGACTACCACGCCGCGTCAGGCCGTCGCCCGCGGCTCTCTCTTCGTTCCGCTACGCTTCACTGCGAGAGAGCCGCGGCGGGGTGATCGGCAACCGCTTGGGAAGGGTACAGGGGGCAAAAGTGTGCGTTCGCAGCCTCAGGAAAAGCTAACGTCCGGCGAGAGACGCCGCAAATTTGCTACCGTTCCGATCCCGGAACGCGCAACGATCCTAATTTCCATGAAGTGAACCCAGGCGTTTGCTCGTCTTACAAATCGTGCCAGATCGTCTGGTAACGCCTTGACAGCTTCATGTATATCGTAAACGGATACAATTATTGGGGAAGAACTCCAATAGGATAGGACGGCCATACGTGAGCCCCCTGATGGAACGGAGATCGTTGATATGCCAGCCGATGATGGCGAAGAAGTGCCTCCCAAAGCTGATAAAATGCGTAATGATGAGATAACATTTTACAAACTTACGAGAGCTCAAATTGAACATGAAGACGCTCTCATAAATCATAGAATGACGTGGCTACTGACCCTTCAGGCGTTTCTGTTCGGTGCTTACGGGGTCTCCTTCGGTGCCGAAAGTGTTGCACAATCAGCGAGGATTTCTCGTATTGCCATGCCACGAATGGGCAACGCCGATAATTTAAGTAAAACTATTGATCATCTCAATGAAGTGACAGACGCTTTGATAAATCATATACACGAGGCCAGAACCGTATTTGCTGTTATGACGTTTATTTCGTCCATCGCACTTCTTTCCGGCATTGGCGCAGCCGCAGTTTCAATGGGCCGCCTGGTCAGGACATGGAAGGATTACGTTGGACAACGGGTTGATGAATACCCACAGATCATAGGCGACACTGTGCCATATGCTGGCCGCTATGCCGGTTTAGTTCCCCCTTTTCTTCTTCCTGTTGCGACGTCTGCCGTTTGGCTCTTCTTGGAAGGTGACAACCCAACCGTGAAAGATGGCGTGCTCCTCGTTGTTATTATAGCGCTATTGATCAGCCGTGTCATATTCCACTTTCGGCGGAGCGAATGAGCGGAGGAAAAGAGAAGTGGCTACAGGGCATTGCGGTGGCCCCTTGCGGCACGCCGCAACCGATGGCGGCGGCGCCAGCCGCCATCGCACCGTCATGGCTTATCTACCGGAGGGCCCGACGTTTACGCGGCGAAACTGTATGCTCCGCCGCGGGACAGCGCGGCCTGATAAGCCGGACGCGCCTGAAACCGCCCCACCCATGCGTCCACAGCCGGATACGCTGCCCGGTTCTCGCGCGCCCGCATGATTTCCCCGACGAAACTCATCTGGATATCCGCGCCCGTCAGTCCGGAACCCAGAAGATAGTCCCGGCCAGTCAGCGCCGTGTTGATGTAGCCAAGATGGTTGGCGATCTCGCTCTCGATGCGCGGATGCAGCGGCGCACCGGCCGCGCCCAGCCGGGATACATAAAGTTTCAGCATCAACGGCAGCATCGCCGACCCCTCGGCGAAATGCAGCCACTGCACGTAGTCGTCATAGGCCGGGGTCGCCGGATCAGGCTGAAGGCGGCCCCCGCCGTGACGGCGGATCAGGTAATCGATGATCGCGCTGGATTCGATGATCGTCCGCCCGTCGTCGGTGATGACCGGCGACTTGCCCAACGGATGCACCGCCTTCAGTTCCGCCGGCGCCAGCCGCGTCGTCGCGTCCCGCTGGTAGTGCTTGATCTCATACGGAACGCCGAGTTCCTCCAGCAGCCACAGAATACGTTGCGACCGTGAGTCGTTCAGATGGTGGACGGTGATCATGGTGCAGGCCTCCTGAAGAAAATTTTCGAAATCGCCCACGCGGCGGAACGTCAGACTGCCGGCAGCCGCCAACCCAACACAAGCCGCCGCGGAGTCACCGGCCACGACGTCGTCCTTACCGGAAATGCCGTGGACCCGAAACCGTCAAGCCCCGGATCAGTCCACCGCCCAATCCGCCAACGACCGAAAGGCGCCCGCCGCCAGCCCGTGCCCGCCAGTGGCAAGGCCCGCCGTTGAACGTCGGGCAACCCACCAGCAAGCCCATCAGATCATTCCCCGACGGCAACCCAAAAAACATCTGCGTGCATCTGCGTCATCCCTGCTGATCTGCGTTAGCCAGCGCAGCCAGAAACCAGCACCGTCCCAATCCGTTGACGCACGACCTGCTGAGCGGCGGGAGCGTCCCATGAGACCCAGTGCCGGCGCTTCCGTGCCCGATGAAACAGTCGCGGCGGCTTCCGCAACGGGAACCAACGATTTCCATTCATGCGGATGGAGTCCATAACCCAACCGGGATTGAAGAGGCGTCCCAAGCAATGATCGTAAAATCGACAGTCTTGCCACTCTCGCAGGCTGCTGCATTCGACCTGGTCACGCAACGCATCACCGCGTTGTGGCCCGGCGATCGCCGTCTCACCGGCGACCCGTCGAGCAGCATCATCATGCTCGAAACCGGCCGCTTCTACGAACGCGCATCCGATGGCCGCGAACTGGAGCTTGGGAAGGTTCTCGCATGGCAGTGCCCGACCCGGATCCTGCTGGATTTCTACCTCGGCACCGGACAGGGTCGTCCCACAGCCCTCGAACTCACGTTTGCCGCCGAAGGGGACGGAACCAAAGTCACCGTCACGCACCGGCCAAAGCCCGGAAGCATGATGCTGTGGGCGGCAATTGCGCCTCGGTTGGAGCCTGCCTGGAACGCCGTCATCTCAGCTTTGTCCACAGCCGTGACATAACCCATTCGCCGCGCGGCCAGCCCGATGTCACTTGCCAGGAATGATATCGCCTGCCATTCCGGCCGGCGCTACCGGAACCGCGCCGCCGCATAAGGCGCCATATCCAGCCCGGGGTCCCGACCAGCCACCAGGTCCGCAACGATCCTGCCGGTCCGAACGCCTGCCGTCAGCCCCACATGACCATGCCCGAACGCATGCACCACGTCGCGGCAACCGGACGCCAACCCCAGCACCGGCAATCCGTCCGGCGTGGAAGGCCGGTGTCCCATCCACATCTTTACCCGCTCCGCCGGCAGATCAGCCGGCAGCCCGGGATAAACCTTCCTGGCGAACCGCAGCAAAACCTCCGCGCGCTGCCAGTTCGGCGCCGCCTCCAGGCCGGCCAGTTCCACCTGACCCGCCAGCCGCAGCCCACCGGGAGTCATCACGCACGCCATTTTCCCATCGCTCGGCATCATCGGATACCGCGGCTCGATCCCCGGATCGCTGACCACCACATGATACCCGCGCTCGGTCTCCAGCAGCACCCGGTCCCCGACCCCCGCGGCCAGCTGTTTCGACCACGCACCGGCAGCAATCACCGCCTTGTCGGAAGCCACCTCCCCGGCCGAGGTCAGCACCGCCCGCAACCGCCCCGCCTCGACGCGGAACCCAGTCGCCCGCGCCGCCACCATCCGAGCACCCTGCGCCACCGCAAGCCGGCCCAGCGCGGCGACATAGGCGCCGGGATCAAGGCACTGACCATTCTCCTCGATCAGCAAGGCGAATTTATATCGCCGATCCAAAGTCGGCTCACGCTGGCGCAGTTCGTCTTCGTTCAGTTCCAGCCATCGCACGCCGTTCTGCTTGCGGATCCGCCACGACATCGCTTCCGCCTCGAACGCCGCCCGGTCGGGAAACGCAAACAACGCCCCCTGTTGGCTGATCAGATCACCGACCCCGGCTTCCTCCGCCAGTGCCCGGTGCAACGCAGGCGCATCCGCCAGTAGTGGCTGCAAGGCCCGCGCCGTTGCTGCCACCTTCGCCTCGGTCGAGCCAGCCGCAACGAACCGCCGCAGCCAGGGCAACAGCGCGGGCAGATGGGACCAGCAAATCGTCAACGGCCCCAGCGGATCGGACAGGTAACCCGGCACCTTCTTCCAAATCCCCGGCGACGACATCGGAATCACCGAACTCGGGTTCAGCAGCGTGCCGTTGCCGTAACTTGCCGCCTGCTCGCCGCCCGGCTCGCCCGGTTCGACAATGGTCACCGAATGCCCGTCGCGCAGCAGCGCGATCGCACTGGCAAGCCCGACGATGCCAGCGCCAATGACTGTGACGTTACTCACCGGAGCCGCTCAATCCGCGTACGTAATGCCCCACCGGTCCGCCCCATTCGCCGGCGGCTCGCACCACACCGGGATCGCATTCCGCGTCCGGTAATTCGGCTCATGCCCCATCGCGCCGCGAATGGCCCTGAACAGCGCGCCGTGACCCACCACCAACACCAACGGCGTCCGCGTGATGCAACGATTGATCGCAGCCACCGCACGAACAGTCAGCTCCGAGAAGCTCTCGGCCCCCTCCGGAGTCATTTCACCCGCGACCCAATGGGCAAACCAGTCCGCCATCGGCTCGCCCTCCTTCACGCCGAAGGAAACCTCCCGCAAGCCATCATCGATCTCAACAGGAACCCCCAGTTGCGCCGCCGCAATGTCCGCGGTCACCCGCGCCCTGCCCAAAGGCGAGGACACGATCGTCTTGATGCCCCGGTTACGCAGCAACAAGGCAGCGGAACGGGCCTGCGCCAGCCCGTTCTCATTCAACGGAACTTCCACGGCCCCCTGTGACAGGTCCTTCGCGTTCCAGTCGGTTTCACCATGGCGCAGAAACCAGAATGCGACGGGTAGGACCCGTTCAGGAGATCCGGACATCGGCTCAGGCCAACCCTTCCTGCTGCATCACCCGCTGCACCGACGGCCGCGCCAGCATCCGCTCCAGATGCGCGGCGCAATTGGCCGGCAGTGGCAGGCCAACCCGCTTCGCCCAGAACTCCACATAGAAGATCGCCGAATCAGCGATCGAGAAAGGCCCAACCGCGTACTCCTTTCCCTCCAGTGCCTTGTCCACAAGCCCGAAGCCCTTCTCGGCGATTTCCTTGCCCCTTGCTTTCACCGCATCCTCATCCGCCGGATTGGGTGTAAAGGCGGAGGAACGGAACTGCCGGGCGAATCCCTGCCCGTGGATCGTGGCCACCGCGTAATCGGTCAGCTCCAGCACCCGCGCCTGCATATCGATATTGTCCGGCAGCAGGTTGGCAAACGGGTTGGACCGGGCGAGCCAGTAGGCGATGGCCGGATATTCGGTCAGGATCGAGCCGTCGTCGCGCGCCAGGGTCGGAACCTTCGACTTCGGATTGACCGAAACGAAGTCCGGCTTGTACTGCGCGCCTTCCCGAAGATTCACCACCTCGGTGTCATAGGGCTTGCCGATTTCTTCCAGCAGCACATGAATACCCATCGCGCAGGTGCCGGGTGCATAGAATAGCTTCATCGGTCGTTCTCCTCTTCTTGTCGCAAAGCCTTCATTGCCTGGCATCGTGGCCGGTGATCCCAGGCGAACAGTCCGTCAGACGATAACAGTCCCAACAATCGGGAACAAACCGCCCCGCTGACGAACTGCCCCGCTGACGAATAGCGCCGTCAGCTGACGACGGCGATCTGTTCGCGGCGAAGCTGCACCGTCAGTTCGTCAAGCGCCTTCGACATGCGGTCCAGCATGTCGTCGATCTCGTCCTTCGTAATGATCAGCGGCGGGCTGAAACACAGCGTGTCGTTCGCGACCGCCCGCCCGATCACCCCATGCTGTTCACCGAGGGCCACCATCCGCCCGCCGACCTTTGCCTTGGGATCGAAGTTCGTGTGAGTAGCCTTGTCCGCGACAAGCTCGACCGCCGCGATCAGCCCGACGCCACGGACCTCGCCCACCAGCGGATGATCGGCGAACCGGCGACGCAACTCGGCCTGCATGTGCGGCCCGACCGACCCGACATGCGAGCCGATGTCCATCTCGTCGTAGATCTTCAACGTCTCGATCGCCACCGCCGCCGGAACCGGATGACCGGAATAGGTGAAACCGTGACCGAACGTGCCGATCGTATGGCTCTCCTTGGCCAATGCCTCGAAGACCCGTTCGTTCACCATCACCGCGCTGATCGGCAAATAGGACGACGACAGAGCCTTGGCGCAGACCAGGATGTCGGGGTCGATATCCAGCGTCTGGCTTCCCCAGTAGTGGCCGGTCCGCCAGAAGCCGCAGATCACCTCGTCGGCAACGAACAGGATGTCGTATTTGCGCAGCACCGCCTGAATCTTCGGGAAATAGCCGCGTGGCGGAGGGATCACGCCGCCCGCGCCCATGATTGGCTCCGCCCACATCGCAGCGATTGTCTCGGGGCCTTCCGCCAGGATCAGCTTTTCCAGCTCATCGGCGCAGCGCGTGGCGAAATCGTCCTCGGACTCGCCGGGCAGCGCCCCGTGATAGAAATGCGGCGTCATGGTGTGCAGGAAGCCGGGCAGAGGCACATCGAAGCTGCGGTGGTTGGCCGGCAGCCCGGTCAGCGAGGCCGACCCGATGGTGATGCCGTGATAGCCCTTCAGACGTCCGATGATCTTCTTCTTCGCCGGCCGGCCCAGCGCATTGTTCATGTACCAGACCATCTTGATGGCGCTGTCATTGGCCTCGGAACCAGAGTTCGCGAAGAACACCTTGCTCATCGGCACCGGAGCGCGCTGGATCAGCATCTCCGCCAGGTCGATCATCGGCTCGTGCGATTTAGCGGTGAACGCGTGATAGAACGGCAGCTTGCGCATCTGCGTCACCGCCGCCTGCACCAGGCGTTCGTTGTCGAACCCAAGTGCCGCGCACCACAGGCCGGCAACTGATTCGATGTATTCCTTGCCCGCCTCGTCCCACACCCGCACGCCCTTGCCGCGGGAGATTACCACCGGCCCGACCGTCTTGTGGGCCTCCAGGTCGGTATACGGATGCAGAACGTTGGCGATATCGCGGGCGGCGGCGGAATTGGCGCCAAACGGAGGCGGCGGGGCCATGAGTGTCTCCTGACTGATCTGTGAGCAGCCTAAACCAGATCGGGGGTTCGGGGGAACAGGCAGCAGATGGAAGTGTCGCGCGGGGTTATCAGGACGTCCGCAACAAGCTCAGCACGGCATTTTCCGTCAGGATCTGCGGCAGCACCTGCGCCCGCCCGCCACCGGCGGGAAAGAAGACGTACAGCGGCACGCCGTCCCGCCCGTTCTGCTGCAGAAACGCGGTGATCGCCGGGTCCTGACGGGTCCAGTCGCCCTTCAGATAGGCCACGTCACTGGCCGCGAACGCCTGCCGAACCGCCGTCGTGGAAATCGCCACGCGCTCATTCACCAGGCAGGTCACGCACCAGGCGGCAGTCATGTTTACGAACACCGGCCGGCCTTGAGCCCGCAGCGCGGCCAGCCGTTCCGGCGTGAACGCCTCGCTGCCGCCAGGTGTCGGGGCGGCGGCGTCGGTCGTCCCCGATCCGATCTGCGGCAGGACCACCCCGGCGGCGACCAGCGCCGCCACGGCCGCGACTTGCCCGGTCCGCCGCACCCATGAGGCTCGATGCCCGTGGCCGGACTGCGCCGCGCCAAACGCCCATGCGGCAAAACCGATCAGCACGCCGCCGGCCGCGGTGACCAGCACGCCGGTCGACCCGGCCTCCTGACTGACGACCCAAAGCAGCCACACCGCCGCGCCATACATCGGGAACGCCAGCGCCTGCTTCAGCACCTCCATCCAATGGCCCGGCCGAGGCATGATCTTCGCCACACCCGGAAGACTGGACAGCGCCACATACGGCGCGGCGAGGCCCAGACCCATCACTGCAAACACCAGCACCGTCACGACAGCCGGCGCGGCCAGCCCCGCCGCCACCGCAACACCCATGAACGGCGCGGTGCATGGCGTCGCCACCAGCACTGCCAGCAATCCGGTGAAGAAACTGCCGGCCGTGCCATGCCGCAGCGCCAGGCTGCTGCCCGCCCCAGTCAGGCCACCACCGACCTGGAACACGCCCGAAAGGTTAAGCCCGACAGCCATCAGCAGCCACGCCATCGCCGCGACGAACACCGGAGACGCGAACTGAAACCCCCAGCCCGCCGCCGTCCCCGCCGCGCGAGCGGCCAGCAGGGCGCCGGCCAGACCGACGAAGGTGACCAGCACGCCCGCGGTGTAGGACAGGGCATGAGCCCCCGTCCGATGCCGCACCCCCGGATGCGTCGCTCGGACGAGCGCCATCGCCTTCATCGCCAGGATCGGAAACACGCACGGCATCAGGTTCAGGATCACGCCGCCCAGGAACGCAAACACCAGCACCTGCGGCAGCGGCGGCAACGCTGGCGCCGGCGCCGGTCCCGGCTGAGCCTGAATCGCCACATCCGCCTGCATCCCGGCCCGGTCACGCACCGACAGAACCCCACTCAGGCCCTTGTCCGGAACGAACCCGGCCGCCGGCTTCAGCGCCAGGGTAAAACCACCGTCGCGCACCGACAAAGGCTGCGCCGCGTCATCCTGAATGCTGTCGCCATGGTCGGGGATGAACCAGGCATCGGTCACCGTGGCAGGCGTCAACTCCGGCCCCTGCACGAACAACGTCCCATCCGGCGAGATATGCGCCACCCACGGCGAAGCCCGCGGCACCGCCCTGTCATGCGCGGCAAACAGCGGCGCCTGAGCCGACGGCGCCGGCGTCCCGCCAGGCAGCGTCAGGGTAAAGTCGCCTTCCTCCGGCACGCAGATATCCTTGCAGACCAGATACTGCGCGTGGGCCCGCAGCGTTCCGGGTTGCATGGTGACCGTCACCGGCAGCAGCACCTCGCCGGTATAGGCATAGGTCATCACCGGACCTTCCTGCACCCGCCGTGGGGTCGGCCAGTCGATCGGCGACACCGACGCGGCACCGTCGAACGTCAGGTCCGGCGCAACCCCGGCATCGCCCGGATTTTTCCAGTAGGTGTGCCAGCCATCCTTCATGCGCAGCCGCAGAGCCGGCCCGGAACGGCACCCCCGCCTGGATCGCATCGGTATCCGTAACCAGCGTCGCGACGGCCCGCTTGCTGGTAACGGGCTCGCTCTCCAGCGCCCGGGCCGAACCGCTCAGGACCGCGAAAATCAGCACCAGCGCCAACGCCACCAGCCGCCTCATGCAGTCTCCTTCAGGTGCAATGCCGCCGCTGATATGCGCCACCCAGCCCCGCCTTGCCAGCCGGGGGACTTACCTTCGTGAACTTTTCGCTCTACCGTCACGCAACCAAGGAGGGAAACGCGCATGGCGGCCAACGCATTCGGTGCTGACTGTCTGACCGGCGTCCGTATCCTGGATATGACCCAGTTCGAGGCCGGACCATCCTGCACCGAAACCCTCGCCTGGCTCGGCGCCGAGGTCGTGAAAGTCGAAAACCCGCGCGGCGGCGACCCCGGCCGCTCCTTCGGCGCCCCCGGCGGCAAGGACGACCCATACTTCCTGAACTTCAACGCCAACAAGAAGTCCATCACCGTCAACCTGAAGGACCCGGCCGGCCTCGCACTGGTCAAGGATCTCGCCGCCAAGGCCGACGTCATGGTCGAAAATTTCGCCCCCGGCGCAATCGAACGGCTGGGCCTCGGTGCCGACGTCATCCGCGCGCTGAACCCGAAGATCATCTACTGTCAGGTGAAAGGCTTCGGCGAGGGCAGCCCCTACGAAAAAAACCTCGCGTTCGACATGATCGCCCAGGCCTGCAGCGGCATCATGAGCACAACAGGCGAGCTCGACGGCCGCCCGCTGAAACCCGGCCCCTCCCTGGGCGACACCGGCACCGGCATGCTGCTGGCGATCTCCATCCTCGGCGCGCTGTTCCGGCGCGCGACGACAGGGCAGGGCGATCATCTGCAGGTCGCGATGCAGGATGCGATGCTGCACTACATGCGCATCGCCTTCGCCGTGCAGGCAAAGACCGGCCAGCCCGCCCCCCGCGCGTCCGACACCTCGGTCACCGGCGGCAATCCCCCGATGGGGACGTTCCCGGCCAAGGGCGGCGGTCCCAACGATTACGTCTACGTCTACACCTCCCGCGCCAACCCCGAACACTGGCGCCGCCTGCTGGGCGTAATCGGGCGCGAGGACCTGATCGGAGACGCCCGCTACGACAGTCCCGCCGCCCGGGCGGAACGCAAGGCCGAGGTGGACGAGATGGTGGCGGCCTGGACTTGCCGGCATACCAAGCATGAGGCAATGGGAATAATCGGTGCCGCCGGCATCCCCGCCGGGGCCGTGCTCGACACGATGGAACTGACCAACGATCCGACGTTCGAGCAGCGCGGCATCATGCAGACCATCGACCACCCGGTGGTGGGGCCGTTCAAGATGGTGGCATGGCCCGTGCGCTTTTCCGGCAGTCCTCCGCCGGTAAAACCATCGCCGTTACTCGGGGCGAACAACGACGACGTGCTGGCTGGCTGGCTGGGCATGGATGAGGCCGGAATTCAGCGGCCTGCGTGCGAATAAGGTTATTGGCTGAGTTTTAGGGAGTTAACAAAATGGCGGAACTGACGGGTTCGGAAATCATCGCACGCTGTCTGCAAAAGGAAGGCGTCAAAGACCTCTTCTACATCATGGGCGGCCCGATGCTGCTGGCCGAAGCCACCTGCATCAAGGAAGGCATTCGCATGATCGACGTCCGCCACGAACAGGCGGCGGCTTTCGCATGCCAGGCCTACAGCCGCCTGAAGCAGGTGCCATCGGTCTGCATGGCCGCATCAGGCCCCGGCGTGACCAACCTCGTCACCGGCATGGCCAACGCCCTGGTCGACTGCTGCCCCGTCGTCGCTCTCGGCGGATCGAGCCCGTTGAGCCAGTTCGGCCGCCAGGTGTTCCAGGAAATCGACCAGATCGAGATCATGCGCGGCTGCTGCAAATACGTTGACCGCCTGATCAACCTCAAGCGCATCCCGCAGCAGATTAACTTCGCGCTGCAGAAGGCGATGTCCGGCAAGCCCGGCCCGGTCTACCTCGATTGCCCCGGTGACATGCTCTACCAGAAGATCGATGAGAACCTGGTCGACTGGTCGTTCGCCGGCCGCCCGCTGCTGGACAGCCGCCCGCTCGGCGATCCGCGCCAGATCGACGCCCTGGTCGGCGCCCTGGCCGAGGCGCAAAAGCCGCTGATCGTATCAGGCTCCGGCGTGATCTGGGGCCGCGCCTGGACCGAGATGCAGGCATTTGTGGAGGCCGCCGGCATCCCGTTCTACACCACGCCGCAAGGCCGCGGCGTCGTTCCGGACGACCATCCATATTCGTTTCTGTCGATGCGCTCCGGCGCGTTCCGCGACGCCGACCTGATCATCGTTCTCGGCACCCGGATGAACTATATCATCGGTCACGCGTCCCCGCCGCGTTTCGGGCCCAACGCAAAGATCGCCCGTATCGACATCGATCCGTCCGAGATCGCTATGGCTGCCCGCTACGTCGACATCCCCGTCGTCGGCGACTGCAAGGCCGTGCTCGGCCAGTTGCTGCAGGCCATCAAGGGCCGCATCAATCCGGACAAGTATGCCGGCTGGCGCAAGCAGCTTGCCGACGGTGAGGCTGCCAAGCGGTCCGCCCCCGGCGCCAATAAGCTGGAGGAAGACGGCGACATCCACCCCGTCCGCATGCTGGAAGCGGTGCGCGACTTCATGAAGCGCGATGCGATCCTGTGCGTGGATGGCCAGGAGACACTGAACTACGGCCGCCAGACGATGCCCACATTCGCACCGGGCCATCGTTTGAATTCCGGTCCGTTCGGCACGATGGGCGTCGGCATGCCGTTCGGCGTCGGCGCGAAAGTCGCCTGTCCGGACAAGCAGGTGATCGTGGTGCACGGCGACGGCTCGATGGGCCTGAACGCGATGGAGCTGGACACCGCGATCCGCCACAAGATCCCCATCCTTGTCGTGATCAGCCTGAACGGCGGCTGGACCGGCGATCCCAAGCGCGAAAAGCCCGGCCGTGACCTTGGCTACACCCGTTACGACAAAATCTGCGAGGCGCTCGGCGGCTACGGCGAATACGTCGAGAAGGTCGAGGACATCCGTCCCGCCCTGGAACGAGCACAGGCCGAGGTCGACAAGGGCCGCGTCGCCCTGGTGAACGTGCGGACCGACTACCGCGCTCGGTTCTCCGGCGTGGCGTTCTCGGATTATTCGACCTAGAGGTCACTTTTGGAGCTGGGCAGACCGGTTGGCCTGGTCCGCCCAGGGGCGCTTTGGCTGGATCCCGTGCTGGCGTTGGCGATTTTGGTTAACGCAGATCAGCAGGGATGGACGCGGATGCACGCAGATATTTTTTTGGCTTACAGGCCGTTGGCTATCCGGCGGATGTCCAGTCTGGGTTTGCCGAAGTTCAACAACAGACACAGATTGAGGCCGCTGGCCTTCAGGTAGTTGACGCATTGGTGCTGGTGGACTTCGTCCAGTGTCTTGGCGGTTTTCAATTCGACAAGGATCGTATTTTCCACGATTAGGTCTACGACATAGTCACCAACGACGACATCCCGGTAGGTGACCCGCAACGGCTTTTGCTGGATAACCATCAGTCCGGCTGCCCGCAGTTCCAGCGCAAGTGCGTTCTCGTAAACCTTCTCTAGAAACCCCGCGCCGAGCGTATTCAGCACGGTAAACGCGCAGCCGATTACCTGCCCCGACAGCCTATTCAGGCACGAATCATCTGCGTGCATCCGCGTGCATCCCTGCTGATCTGCGTTAACCAGCGCAGCCTGCCACCAACACCTTACCAATCCATTGACCCACGAACCCGCCGCACCCGGCGGCAAGCCGCCCCATGTTGCCCCCACCACTAAACCCGCTATAGCTACCCGCCAGTAACCCAACGCACAGGAGCATCCAGGCGTGCCAGGCATGATGGAAGGAAAAGTCGCCGTCGTCACAGGCGCGGGCGGCGGTATTGGCCGTGAAATCGCGGTCATGATGGCCGGCCAGGGTGCGAAGGTCATCGTCGCCGACATCGGCGCCTCCCTCACCGGCGAAGGCGGGTCGCAGACCCCAGCCCAGCAGACCAGGCAGATCATCGAGCAGAACGGCGGCGCCGCCGAAATCTGCACCGAATCCGTCGCCTCCTGGGGGTCCGCTCGCAAGATCATCCAGGCAGCCCTCGATCACTACGGCCGTATCGATGCGGTCGTAAACAATGCCGGCATCCTGCGCGACGGCATCTTCCACAAAATGTCCGAGGACGACTGGCTCTCCGTCATTTCCGTCCATCTGAACGGCAGCTTTTTCGTTTCTCGGGCGGCAGCCGAACACTACCGAGCCCAGGAAAGCGGCTCGTTCGTGCACATCTCGTCCACCTCCGGCGTGATCGGCAACGTCGGCCAGGCCAACTACGCCGCCGCGAAACTTGGCATCACCGCCCTGTCGAAATCAATCGCGCTGGATATGCAACGATACAACGTCCGGTCGAATTGCCTTTGCCCATGGGCCTGGAGCCGGATGACAAGTTCCATCCCCACAACCACCCCGGAACAAAAGACCATGGTGGAAAAGCTGCAGAAAATGACCCCCGACAAGAACGCGCCGCTGGCCGTCTACCTGTCCTCCGACGCAGCCAGGGACGTCACCGGACAGGTCTTCGGCACCCGCATGAACGAGGTCTACCTGTTCAGTTCCCCACGCCCGGTCCGCATCGTCCAGCGCTCCGACGGCTGGACCCCCGAAAGCATCGCCAATCACGCAGCACCCGCCATGAAAGCCTGGTTCATGCCCCTGGACACGTCCGAGCAGGTCTTCGGCTGGGACCCGGTTTAACCAAACTCAGCCCTCTGGCTTGTCCTTGACCTTCTCCGCCTCCCGCTTGCGCGCCTGATCCTTCCGCTTCAGCAGGTTCGCCCGCAGCGCCGCCGCCTCCCGAACCAGACGATCCGGCTTGGGCGGCGGCTTGGCAGGCTTCTCCCCCGGCTTCATGCGGTCTTCGGCAGCTTCCGCATCAGCGCCTGGCGCTTGCAGATCGCCACCATCTCGTCGCGGTTGTTCCAGCAGGTGTGCTCGAACTCGACGATCCCCACATCGGGGCGAGACTTGCTCTCCCGCATCGCCAGCACCTTCGTCCGCGACCGCAGCGTATCGCCATGAAACACCGGCTTAGGAAACCGCACCTCGGTGAACCCCAAATTCCCCACCGTCGTCCCGATGCGTCGTGTCGTTGACGCTGACCCCCACCATCAGCCCCAACGTGAAGATCGAGTTCACCAGAGGCTTCCCGAACTCCGTCTTGGAGGCGAACTCCGCATCCAGATGCAGCGGCTGGACGTTCATCGTCAGATTGGTGAACAGCACGTTGTCCATCTCCGTGACCGTCCGGGTCCACGGATGCTCGAACTCCTGCCCCACCGAAAATTGTTCGTAGTACAGACCAGCCATCGTTTCCGTCTCCCGTAAGCCTGCGGCGAGTCAATCCTATCTTCGCGGCCCTGCCAAGTGGCGCACGACCGGAACAGACCGGATAAAAAACAAATCCGCTCTCTCGCCGACGTGACATCAAAATTTTTTGATACGGGCTCCGCACGACTTGCCGCTGCTCGTGACGCACCCGATGTGTATCGCGTGCGAAATCACATGTCAGGATCTGTATGCAAACCATGGCAACAGCAACTCAGGCCGTTGTCATCCTGGCTGCGACCTAGCCGCCGCTGACCGCCTGCCGCGCGTCCCCCGGGCGCCGGCGAAGGCCTGCAAGCCGCCGGCACAGGCATCAGCGACACCGCCCATAAGGCAACCGGCTACAAACCGTAAGGAGAAGCGACAATGGATAAGGATCGTGTGGAGGGCGTGGCCCACCAGGCCAAGGGTGCCGTCAAGGAAGCGGCGGGGAAAGTCACCGGCGACGCCAAGCTGGAAGCCGAGGGCCAGGCTGAAAAGGCCGCTGGCAAGGTGCAGAACGCCGTCGGCGGCATGAAGGACGCCGCCCGCGATGCCCTGAAGAAGTAGGGAGGCCGCGCCGTGTCGACCATTCTGCTGATCATAGTCGTTGCGCTGCTGCTGGGCGCGCTGCCCACATGGCCGTACAGCAGTGGGTGGGGTTACTATCCCAGCGGAGGTCTCGGCGTCGTGCTTTTGGTCGTCATCGTACTTCTGGTGATGGGCCGAATATAACCCACAAAAAAAACCGAGCGAGGCACCGCCCCGCTCGGTTTTTTCTAACTCAGACTAAAGCTGGGCTTCGGCGTATTCGTAGTTCGCCAGATTATCCAGCCAGTTCTGCAGATAGTTCGGGCGGACATTGCGGAAGTCCAGATAATACGAGTGCTCCCACACGTCACAGGCCAGCAGCACCTTGCCCTCGCCGGTCGCCAGCGGGTTGGACCCGTTCGGGGTCTTGGTCACCTTCAGCTTGCCGTCGCTGCCCAGGACCAGCCACGCCCAGCCGGAACCGAACTGGCTGACGCCGGCCGCCTTGAAGTCGTCCTTGAACTTCGCCACGCCACCCAGATCGCTGTTGATCTTGGCTTCCAGCTTCGACGGGATCTTGCCGCCGTTCGGGCTCATGCATTCCCAGAAGATGATGTGATTCCAGTGCTGCCCGGCATTGTTGAACACCGGTCCGCCGGCGGCCGCGGTCGACTTCACGATCTCATCCAGCGACTTGCCCTGCAGCGCGGGATCCTTCTCGACGAAGCCGTTCAGCGCGGTGACATAGGCTTGGTGATGCTTGCCGTGGTGCAGTTCCAGCGTCTCCTGGCACATGCTCTTGGCTGCCAGGGCCGAGGTCGAATAGGGCAGGGTCGGCAGTTCGAAAGCCATGGTATCCTCCGATGCGTTGCGTGATCGAGGCGCGGTTGCAGCCTTATGGTTAGCTATGGCCAGCCTGGAGAGCCGTCAAGCCGGGTGCGGTCTTGCCGCCTCGCCGGAACCGCGCCACCAACCGTCAGGTATGAACGAAACAATAGCCGCCCTGGTTCGCCGTCACGACCCTGACCGCTTCCTGACCGCGCTGTTCGCGCCGCCCGACCGTCGCGACGCACTCCTGGTCCTGTATGCCTTCAACCACGAACTCGCCCGGGCGCGAGAGGTCGCCAGCGAACCCACCCTCGCGCTGATCCGCCTGCAATGGTGGCGTGAGGTAATCGAGGGCGCCCCGCGCCGCCACGAGGTCGCAACGCCTCTGTCCGAAGCAATCCAGGCCCGCCAGCTAGACCCGGCGTGCCTGCTGCCGCTGATCGAGGCCCGTGAGGCGGAAGCCTACGGTGACTTTCCGACGCAGGGTGAATGGATCGCGTGGCTGCAGGCCGGGGCAGGGGGCCTGTCCGTTGCCGCCGCCAGCGCGTTGGGCGCGACCGAACCCGAACACTTCCGCCCGTTCGGCACGGCCTACGGCATCGCCGGCCTGCTGCGTGCAACCGCCGCGTTGACCGCACAAGGACGCTGCCTCCTGCCGCACGACCTGCTCGCCCGGCACGGCCTGGTTCCCGAAGGTTTCGTCCAGGAAGATCCGGATGCCCCGGCCGTGCAGGCTGTTTTGCGCGACGTCGCCGGCATCGGCCAGTCGTTTCTGGCCGAGACGCGCGGCGCAACACGACCCCGGCCCGGTCTCGCCGCCGCATTGCCGGCCGTCCTGGCCCGCCGCGATCTGGCGCGCTGGCCGGTCGTGGCCGTGCCGCGCGGCCTCGGCGACCGCCTTGCCGTCACCTGGAGCGGCCTGACCGGTCACGTCTGACGCTACCCCCGCCGGCGCGCATGGAACACAGATCCACGCTGCATCCTTGCCGGCCATCCCGGACCAGCCCTACGCTGCGCTCAACCAAAAGGGAGAAGCGACATGAGCTACCAAACCATCAGCGTGCGCCCAAGCACCGCCGCCATCGGCGCGGAGGTCGGCGGCATCGACCTCGCCAAGCCCCTCGGCAACCAGCAGTTCCAGGAATTGCACGACGCCCTGATGGCGCATCAGGTCCTGTTTTTCCGCGACCAGCCGCTGACATTGGACCAGCACAAGGCGTTCGGTCGCCACTTCGGCGAACTTGCGATCCATCCCAACACGCCCGGCCCCGAAGGCCATCCGGAGATCCTGCCGGTCCACGCCGACGCGAACTCCAAGCGCATCGCCGGGGAGCGCTGGCATTCCGACGTGTCCTGCGATCCCGAACCGCCGATGGGCTCGATCCTGAACCTGAAGATCGTCCCGCCGGTCGGCGGCGATACCGTCTTCGCCAGCATGTACGCGGCTTTTGAAGCGCTCAGCCCCGGCATGAGGCAGTATCTTTCCGGCCTGACCGCGATCCACGACGGCGCGATGAACTACAGCCGCACCAACCGGCTCATCGGCGCCGACGGTCCCAGATCCTTCCCGCGCGCCGAACACCCCGTGGTCCGCACCCATCCCGTCACGGGCCGCCAGGCGATCTTCGTCAACCCCGTCTTCACCATGGCGATCAAGGACGTGCCCGAACGCGAGAGCAAGGCGATCCTCGACTTCCTCTACGACCACTGCTCGCAGCCGCACTGGCAGGTGCGCTTCCGCTGGCAGCCCGACAGCGTCGCCTTCTGGGACAACCGCTGCGTCCAGCACATCGCGATGTGGGACTACTTCCCGGACGTCCGGTCCGGCTATCGCGTCACGGTGAAGGGCGACAAGCCGTTCCACCGCGCGAACTGACCGCGGTGGGCGGAGCGTCGACAACCCGACCCGGCCCGTGACCGTCCGCCCGGCCTGAAACGATGCCGCCAGGAAACACCAGGTGAACTTCGGATGACGCTGCGCGCCTGGATCATATTGCTCGCCCTGACGATGGGGCGGATTGGCTTCGGCTATCAGTTCCAGTCTATCGCCACGCTCGCCACAGACCTCGTGCCGCGGTTCGCGCTGACCTACGCACAGCTTGGCTCGTTGATCGGCACCTATATGCTTCTGGGCGCCGTGACCGCACTGCCGTTGGGACTGCTCGGCCGGCGGTTCGGCGACAAGCTGATCCTGGGCGCCGGCCTTGCGCTGATGACCCTCGGTTCGGCCGTTTGCGCCTGGGCAGCCTCCCCGGTCGGGATGGCGGTTGGCCGCGCCGCGGCGGGCGTCGGCGCGGTCGCGATGATCGTCATCCAGGGCAAGATCATCGCCGAGTGGTTCACCGGCCGCTTCTTCATGATCGCCATCAGCGTCACCGTCGGCGCATTCGCCATCGGCATGGGCGCCTCGCAACTGATCCTGCCGCCGCTGCTGGCCGCCTTCGGCCTGCGCACAGCCCTGATGTCCGCCGCCATTCCCTCCGGCGTCGCCCTGGTGCTGATTGTTACATTCCTGGGAGCGCCGCCCAACGCCGTTCCGGTGCCTCGCCGGTTTTCCCTGCCCAGCCGTCACGAGTGGCTGCTGCTGTCGGTCGCGGGAATCGCCTGGATGACCTACACCGCAGGCTTTTCCTCGTTCGCGTCATACCTTCCGGCCAGCCTTGCCATGCGGGGCGAGGGATTGCTGGTCATCGGGCTGGTCATGACGATCGCCACGTGGGGTGGCGTGCCGGCGATCATTATCGGCGGCAATCTGGCGCACCGCTTCGGTGGCCTGCCGGTCTTTCTGTTCGGCTTCGCCTCGATGGTGATCGGCATGACCGGCATGGCCCTGACCGGCTGGCCTCTCCTCTGGGCCGTCCTGTGGGGCGTGACCGGCGGCATCCACCCCGGCGTCGTCATGGCCGCCGCGACCCTGTCCGCCCGGCCGGAAAACCGGGCGACGGGCATGGGCATCTTTTACATGGTCTATTACGTCGGAGGGGCGATTGCGCCAGCCCTGTGCGGCATGGCGGCGGACAGGACCGGAAGTCCGACGGGCGCCTTGCTGGCGGCGGCGTGCCTCACCGCGCTGGGCCTGCCGGTGTTCCTGCTGCACCGCAGCCTGTCACGCCGGCCGCTGCCCGCCGTTGCCGCGGGCCGTCAACCCACCGGCTGATCCGATCGCAGGGCGTGGATGCGCCGTTCCGCCTCACCGGCGTCCATGTCCAACGCCTTCCGGGCGGTGTCCTGCGCAAAGCCGGCCCGTGCCAGCACCCCAAGCTCCTTGCGTCGCGCGGCCGCAAGGTCCTCGGGGTCGATGGCACGGAACGGCCCGATCCGGCGGCGGCGCGCCAGTATCAGCGCCGCGCCGAGTTCCGCCGCGTCGTCGTTCCCGGCCGCATCCCGGGCGAGATCCGGCGCGACGCCCTTCGCCTGCAGCCGCGCCTGAATCGCCCGTCGCGACCGTCCCGCCCGTACCAGCGACCGCGCCCGGCCTTCGGCGAACCCGGCATCGCTGACGGCCCCCGCCTTCACCAATCTCGCAACGATGGTGTCGATCGCCTCGCGCGCCGCGGCGATCAGCGACGCCGCCGCCGCCCGATCCTGCTGCCCCTGCGCCCAGCGATCCACGCGTTTCAGCAGGATCCGGCGCAGCCCGGCCTCGGTCGCGGCATAGCGCGCCAGATATGTCAGCGCGGCCTGCTGAAGGCTGTCGGCGGTCGGCTGAGGCACGTCGCGGGGCGGTGACATCGCGCAACGATGCTCAGGCGGCGGACGGATGCAAGACCCGTCGCCGGATCGCGCTGTTCAGCCGCCGCCACCGCCGCCACCGCCCTGACGGGCAAAGTAGCCGCCAAGGCGCAGCCTGAAGGTCTGGCCGTCACAACCTGCCCCCGCGCCATCGCCGCGGATCGTGAGAGTGCTGACCTCCGCGGTGAACTGCCCTGTCGCCTCCGCGGTCCGCCGGTCGTCGTGGGCGGTCGCCGTCATAACGAAGCTCTCATCAGGGTGAAGCTCGCCTGACAGGTCGGCGAACGGAAACTGACCGGCGCGCGCCAGGGATCCCGCGATCGCATGCTGCGCATCGACAACGAACTGCCAGACCAGCGTCGGGCACGCCCCTGACGGAGGTGTCTCGATCCGGTAAAGCTGGCCAACCATGACCTGCGGCAAGGTGCACGCCGTCATCAGGACTGACAGCGCCATGACAGCAGCCTGCCCGCTTCGTTTCATCATGAAGGATTTCTCGTCATTGCCGGCCTGACATGGGGGCATTCCAGTGTCGGTTAACCTGCCACACGGCTGAGATTTGTAGAAACAGGGAAGGCGCATCTTCCACGACCGCTCATTCCCTGGCGCTCATTCCACTGGCACTCACAGCTGTCGTTTGACATCACGGACTCCTTTGACCAATGATCCCGGTTCCCCCGGACCCGCCCCGAAAGGTCGCGGGCGGGTGATCCGTTGGGGAATGTCCAAAACCGAGGGTTGATCCCCGATGATATCCGCGTTGCTGCCAAACTATGCTCGTCTTGACCTCGCGTTCGAGCGGGGCGAGGGCGCCTGGCTGTGGACGACGGACGGGCGACAATTCCTCGATTTCGGGTCGGGCATCGCCACGGCCTCGGTCGGTCACGGCAATCCGCATCTGGTGCAGGCGATTGCCGACCAGGCGGCCAAGGTGATGCACACGTCCAACCTGTACCGCATTCCGCAGGCCGAACGGCTGGCGCAGCGGCTGGTCGATGCGACGTTCGCCGACAGCGTGTTCTTCTGCAACTCGGGCGCGGAAGCGAACGAGGGCATGATCAAGATGATGCGCCGCGCGATGTATAACGCCGGTAAGCCGGAACGCTTCCGCATGATCTGCTTCGAAGGCGCGTTCCATGGCCGCACCCTGGCCACGCTCGCCGCCACCGGCAACCACCACTACATGGAAGGCTTCGGGCCGGAGGTGGAAGGTTTCGATCATGTCCCGTTCAACAACATGAACGCGGTACGCGACAAGATCGGTCCTGACACCTGCGGCATCATTGTCGAGCCGGTGCAGGGCGAGGGCGGCGTGCGTCCCGCCGACCCGCAGTTCCTCCGCGACCTACGGGCCGTGTGCGACGAATACGGCATCATCCTCGGAATGGATGAGGTCCAGACCGGCATGGGCCGGACCGGCAAGCTGTTCGCGCACGAATGGGCCGGGATCACGCCTGACGTCATGTCCTCGGCCAAGGGCATCGGTGGCGGCTTCCCCCTCGGCGCCGTTCTGGCCAAGGAACAGTTCGCCAAGGCCCTGACCCCCGGGACCCACGGCACGACGTACGGCGGCAATCCGCTGGCCTGCGCGGCCGGCAACGCCGTGCTGGACATCATCCTCGCCCCCGGCTTCCTGGAAGACGTGCAGCGCAAGGGGAAGAAGCTCAAAGGCGAGCTCGACCGCATCGCCCGTGATTTCCCGACCGTGTTCGTCGATTCCCGCGGCCTCGGCCTGCTGCTCGGCATGAAATGCGTCGGTGCGCCGGCCCAGGTGCAGGCCGCCTGCGCGGCCGAGGGTCTGATGGCGATCACCGCCGGCGACAACGTGCTGCGTCTGGCCCCGCCGCTGGTCGTCACCGACAGCGATATCGACCAGGCTGTCGGGATGCTGGAACGCGCGGCGACGGCGGTCGCCACCGCATTGGCCAAGGCGCCGGCGCCGTGAGCGGGGCCGCGAGGCGCCGCGAGGCGACCGGCAATGCGTCGGATGACGGAGCCCGGCACTTCCTCGACCTGCGCGACTTCGACCCGGCCGCGTTGCGACGCATGCTGGATATCGCCTCGGGCTTCAAGCGGGCAGGGGGGGTAACCTCGCGCCCATTGGCCGGCAAAACCCTGGCGCTTATCTTCGAGAAGCCGTCAACCCGCACCCGCGTGTCGTTCGAGGTCGGAATGCGCCAGCTCGGCGGTGAGGTCGTGATCCTGTCCGGCAAGGAAATGCAACTTGGCCGCGGCGAGAGCATCGCCGACACCGCGCGCGTGCTGTCGCGCTATGTCGATGCCATCATGCTGCGAACCGATTCGGCCGCGAAACTGCATGAACTGGCGGAATACGCAACGGTCCCGGTGATCAACGGCCTGACCGAGGCATCGCATCCCTGCCAGCTGATGGCCGATGTCATGACGTTCGAGGAACATCGTGGCCCGATCGCCGGACAGGTCGTGGCGTGGTGCGGCGACGGCAACAATGTCGCCCGAAGCTGGATCGAGGCCGCGGTCCGCTTCGGCTTCACCTTGCGCCTTGCCACCCCTGACAGCCTGCGCCCGCCCGCCGACCTCGTCGCGTGGGCCCGCACCCAAGGGGCAAAGATCGAACTGACCGATGACCCCGAAGCCGCGGTCGCTGGCGCCCGCTGCGTCGTCACCGATACCTGGGTGTCGATGTCCGACGATCCCAACGAGAGCCGCCACAACCTGCTCGCCCCCTATCGTGTCACCAGCCGCTTGATGGCCCACGCCGCCCCGGACGCCATCTTCATGCACTGCCTTCCCGCCCACCGCGGGGAGGAAGTCGATGCCGACGTGATCGACGGCCCGCGGTCGGTGGTGTTCGACGAGGCCGAGAACCGACTGCATGCCCAGAAGGGTGTCCTGGCCTGGGTCATGGGCGCCGCGCGATAGAAGTGCGGTGACAGTGGGAAGGTCAACACGGCCACTGCGAAAAAGGGCAGCCCCGTTATGAGCTTCAAAACGTATTGGGAGAATTTTAACGCGACCGCGGCGGTGGGCAAGGACGGTGACGGAAGCGAGGCCACCGACGCGGAACTGCAACTGACCTCGAACGGCATAAGCTGGAAGATTCCTGGCAAGACGAACGCCCCGGCAAAATTCATCTACACCGGGACGGCCGGATTGCAGGCGACAGCCTATGAGGACAGCGCCAAAGGGGTATGCGGGCACGCCGAAATGGCCGCCCTGCATCGGCTGATTTACTTGTTCGACACATACAATCACAACTTTGACAACGCAACGAACCGGATTGTCTTTTGCACATCGAAACCAGTCTGTTGCCGATGCTCCGTGGTGCTGGGTTTTTTGAATTTCGGCGCGTCAGGCACGACGCTGAAGTCGAAATACCCAATGGGAAGCACCGAATGGGGTACCAGCAGCAAAGTACAGGAGTTTCTGAATGCCAGAAACTTCGATGGAACGGTCTCAAAGCTTGCCGCGTGGACGTACAGCTAGACCTATATTTCGATAATCCCTGTAACGGAGCATCAGAAGCCTTCGCGGACCTGCACTGATCGCGCTGCTCGAATTGGATGTCGGGACGGCCATCAAGCGACTCCATCCGCCCTAGCGCGGCGGCGCGTCAGACGACGGGTCTGGTCAAGCCGGTAAACCACGATCAACCGCAACACATCCGCTCATAACGGTTTCGATCTCGCCCACCGACAGCGCGCCAATCTCCGCAATGAACACAAGCCGCACACACGGGCGGTCTGATGACATTAGACCGGCCGGCGCCAGCGTTGCCCGCCCGCCCGCGAGCTGCAGCAGCATCGAGCGTCCCGGATGTTCCACCGTCTCGATGAAGCCCTTGGCCCGCGCAAGCCTCGGAGAAAGGCGGCCAATCGCCGCCTGAAAGCGAGAAAGCGAAACCGGCCTGTCGCTGGTCCAACTCATCGTCTCGAACCGGTCCGCGACGGGCCGGGCACGATCGGGAACGCGCGGCGGCGGGGCATCCGGTCCCGCCGGGAACAACAAGGCCAGCGGCACCGCGCCAAGAACGGCATCAACCACGACAGCGCGGGGGTTAACCGCCGCCACCGCGGCTCGCACACGATCGCGCTGACCCGCCTCAGCCAGATCCACCTTGCTCAGTGCGATGACATCCGCGGCCCGTATCTGCGAGCGCGGCAGCACGTCATCGAAATCACCCGGCCCCGCCGCGTCCACCACGCACAGCACCGTCTCCAGCGGCGCCTCCCGCCAAACCACCGGGTCCATCAGGTTCCGCACGATATCAGCCGGATCGGCGACACCACTCGTCTCGACGACAATCGCCTCCGGGCGCGGGTTCCGCCGCAACAGGCCGGCGAGCGTGCGCAGCAAGTCGCCCTCCAGAGTGCAGCAGATGCACCCATTGGACAGGCTGACGACGCCGTCTTCCGCCCCGGCGATCAGTTCCGCGTCGATGTTGATCGCGCCGAAATCGTTCACGACCGCGGCGATCCGCATTCCGTCCGCGTTCGCCAGCAGGTGATTGACGATCGTTGTCTTCCCTGCCCCCAGAAACCCACAGACGAGCAGGACCGGAACCGCCACGCTGTCAGCGGTCCGAAACGGGTCGCCGCACCGGCCGGCCCGGCCGGACCGCCGCGTCCATCACCCCATCGGTGATCACCGGCTGACCACCCACCAGGATATGCCGCACACCTTCGGACGGCCAGTTCATCGCGGAGAATTCCGCCCGGTCCGTCAGCCTCTCCAGGTCGAATACCACCACGTCGGCGTCAGCACCCACCGCCAACCGCCCTTTCGCAGCCATATCCGGCGTGCTCGGCGCCAGGATATCAGCGGGAATCTGCGTGCATTTACGCACCCCCTCCAGCAGCGAAATCGCCTGCCGCTCCTTCACCCAATGCCGGATAAAGCGGGTGAACGTGCCGGCCGATCGCGGGTGGGACGTCACCTCATCCGGCAGCGGCCAGGCATCGCCGGTGTAGACACCGCCGTTCGGCAGCGACCATGGCATTGCATCCGAAGCAATCGCACCCCCCGGATACAGCACCGAGATATCGAGCAACCCGCGATGCGCCTCGTTGCCCTCGGTATCGAGGAAATGCCAAAGCACCAGCGTCGTCGGGTCCTCCGACTGCTCCTTCAGAAGTTCCTCGCGGCTGCGGAACCGCCGTCCGTCCGTCACACGCTGAACCGCGTCGTAGCCGGTGCCGGTCCGCGCCTCGAAATCGTTCTCATTGAAGAATGTCGCGCCCAGCACCGTGGAGCCGGTGCCATACGGATAGGCCTCCAGCGTGATCGGCAGGCCCTGCGCCTGCGCCTTGGCGACCAGCCGGGCGCAACGTTCCACATCGGTTTTGCTGGAACTGTTGAAGTGGCAGATGTGCATGTGCGCGCCGGTCGCCCCGGCATACCCGATCAGCCGGACATACGCCTCGGCTGAGCTTTCCGGATCGATCCGCGACATATAGGCGACATGGGTGAACGTCGGCACGCCGTGCGCGGCGGCCAGTTCGCAGACCGAAGTCAGTTCCTGCACGCCGGCACCCGGCGCATAGGCATTCAGGATGCCGATGCCGATCCCGCCTTGCGCCAGTCCCCGCGCCAAACGCTCCAGGATCCCGGCGACCTCCGTTTCGCTCGCTACGTTGTCCACCCAGCGGCGGTCGCGCATCGCACGGCCAAACGCCTCCAGCGATAATTCCTCGTTCGACCCGATCATCGCCCCGATACGCGCAAACGCCCAGTTGACCGAGGCGCCATAGTTCAGCACGCGGCCATGCGCCGCCTGGCGCGTGTACCACGACGCCACCGGCATCACCCCGGCTTCCAGATCGAGCGTTGTGGTGATGCCATCGAACGCCTGCATGCGGTCAGCGGGTATCGACTGGCCATGCGCATGCATGTCGATGAACCCCGGCGTGGCCACCAGACCCGTGGCGTCGATCACCCGTTCGGCGCTGCCGAGCCCCGAACCGATGGCGGCGATCCGGCCGTCCTGTATGGCGATATCGCGCGTGTCATCCAGACCGCTTGCCGGGTCGACAACGCGCCCGCCCGCAATGATCACATTGGTCATGCCGCAATCCCCATGTTTCGCACTCGCCCCCGCGAGCCCACGGGCCGCGACGCGCGCCGAACCGGCCGGACCCGATTAGAGCAGCTTGCCGCGATCCGGCAACCGGGCGGACGTGTGCGTCCGATCATCTCCCGCCCGCCCCGGCGAGCCCTGAAAATATCCTGCCTCGACCGTTGACCTTTAACCGGGCTTCGGTCACCACATTGGCGTGACCATTTCCGCACCGAGTCAGTCATCCTCCTCCGGCGGTCCGCTGTCACCGCTGCCGATCGTGTCGCCGCGAACCGAGTTCGTCTACGAGGCGATTTTCGACCTGGCGCCGACACGAACCCTCGGGCAAGGACCGCTCGGGGAGCGGCGGATCGTGCCGATCCTTGGCGGCCGTTTCGAAGGGCCGAGGATCAAGGGAACCGTCCTGCCCGGCGGCGCCGACCGCCAGCTCATCCGAAAGGACAGCGTTCGGCTGCTCGATGCCTTGTACGAGTTACAGGCTGACGACGGAGCGGTGATTACCGTCCATAACCATGTCCTGATCGACCCGCGTCCGGACGGGTCGGCGTATGGCTTCTCCCACATCGGCATCGTCGCGCCCGAAGGGCCGCACGACTGGCTGAATCACCTGGTGTTTGTCGGCAGCCTGCATCCCATGCGGCCCGAACCACGGGTGCTGGTGCGGGTCTTTCATCTGGCCTGACCAACGATAGGCGAAGACACCTGACGCTGCGCCGACGGCTCGGCCATTAGGTCGCCAGGCACGCCGAGATCCATCTCCGGCACATCCCCATCGATCAGCAGCGCCGCCCCCGTCGCGGCAATGATCTCATCCACCGTCACGCCCGGCGCGCGCTCCCGCAGCCAAAGTCCCTCCGCCACCGGCTCGATCACCGCCATGTCGGTCACCACCAGGCTGACCCGCCTGGCCGACGTTGCCGGCAGCGTCAGCTGCGGCACGATCTTGGGAACACCGCGCGCATGGTGCTGCATCGCCACCACCACCCGTTTCGCCCCGGCAACCAGATCCATCGCCCCGCCCATGCCCGGAACGATCTTGCCCGGCACCATCCAGTTCGCCAGCCGCCCCGACTGATCCACCTGCAGCCCACCCAGCACCGTCATCGCCAGATGCCCGCCCCGGATCAGCGCAAAACTGAAGCTGCTGTCGAAACTGACCGCGCCCGGCAGCGCCGAGATGAACGACCCGCCCGCATCCGTCAGGTCCGGATCCTCCATCCCATGCGGCGGCGGCGCGCCGAACCCGATGATGCCGTTTTCGCTCTGGAATGCCACGCTGACCCCGGCCGGCACATACCGCGCCACCAGCGTCGGCAGCCCGATCCCCAAATTCACCAGCGTTCCGTCCACCAGCTCCTGCGCCACGCGCCGTGCAATGATCTCCTTGGCATCCATCAGCGCGGCCTCTCCAGCAAATGAGTCACCAGAATCCCCGGCGTCCGGACTGCATCGGGCGGGATCACCCCGACCGGCACGATCTCGTTCGGCTCCGCGATCACGCAGTCCGCCGCCAGCGCCATGACCGGATTGAAGTTGGTCGCCGTCAGCCGATACGTCAGATTCCCGTTGTAGTCCGCCTCATGCGCCGCCAGCAGAGCGAAATCCGCCCGCAACGGCAGTTCCAGCAGGTAAACCACGCCGTCCACCTCGATTTCCCGCTTCCCCTCCGCCACCACGGTCCCCACACCCGTCGGCGTCAGAAAACCCCCCAGCCCGGACCCGCCCGCTCGGACCCGCTCCGCTAGTGTCCCCTGCGGCACCAGGTCAACCTTGATCGACCCGTCGATCATCTTCGCCTGCGTAACCGGATTGGTACCGATGTGGGAGGCTATGACACGACTGACGCACCCCGCGTCCACCAGCTTTCCGATCCCCACACCCGGCCGGGCGGTGTCGTTCGCGATGACCGTCAGGTCCCGGGCGTCCCGCGCCACCAGCGCATCGATGATCCGTTCAGGCGTTCCCACCCCCATGAAGCCGCCGATCATCAGCACGGCTCCGTCCGGGATGAGGGTCGCGGCATTGGCGGCGGTGATCGCACGACGCATGCAGGCTCCAATCCTGGCGGCGGGTTGCGCGGAGTGTGGTATCCCGCCGATCTTGACAAGGTTAGCAGGTTACGCCGCACCGCACCATAACGGTTTGACGACAGACCGATCACCCCGGCCTAAATCCGCCCAAGCACCCCGATCCGCGGCGCGATCACGTAGTTCAACTGCACCGCGATAATGAAGCCGATGCTCCAGTAAGTATTGAAAAAGCATAACGACGCACCAAACGCATACAGCGCCTGCGCGATGACGATCCGCCGCTCCACCGACCGGTCGACGGCGGCCATGACCTCGGCCTTCACCAGCCCGGCATGCTTGGCGTAACGCCACGTGGCGAACAGCGCCGCCCCCAGCGCAAATACGTTCAGCCAGTACAGGATCAGTGCAGCGGGAAACGCAATGAACTCGGCCATCAGCGACGTCGAGAACGGCATCAGCGAGATCGCGAACAGGAACGCCAGATGCAGCCACGTCAGATGCCGGTCCCCACGCTCAAGCTGGTTCAACTGAGTCTGCTGTCCCACCCAGAAGATCCCCAGCGTCAGGAAACTCATCAGGTAGATCACCAGCCGCGGCGCCAGATCGCCCAGCGCCGCCAGCAGCGCCTTGTTGCTGTGGATCGCCTCCGCCGCCGGCACCTTCAGGTCCAGCACCAGCAACGTCATCGCCACCGCGAACAGCCCGTCGCTCAGCGCCGCCAGACGCTCGACGCTTTGGCCGGCAATCGCGTTGTACCGTGTGCCCACGGGCGGAACCCTTTCATCGTTGCCCCACCTTCACCTGACACGGCACTTGAGCAAACGCCAAGACCGGCCGATGATCGGCTGATCCGTCCCAGGAGTATCCAAGAATGCCAGAAAGCCCCGCCGATAAGGCTGCCTTTGCCGCCGCCGAGACCCGTTTGCCGCTGAACGGCATTACCGTCCTGGACCTGACGCTGGCCCGGGCGGGACCCACCGCGGTGCGGCACTTCGCCGATTGGGGCGCGAACGTCATCCGCATCGAACCCCCGGCCGAGGAGGCCGAGGACGTCACCGGCCGCCGCCACGGCTTCGACTTCCAGAACCTGCACCGCAACAAGCGCGCCATCACCCTGAACCTGAAAACCAAGGAAGGGCACGCGGCCTTCATGCGGCTGGCCGCCAAGGCCGACGTGATCCTGGAGAACATGCGCGCCAACGTGAAGCACCGCCTGAAGGTCTCGTACGACGACGTCAAGGCGGTCAACCCCCGCATCGTCTACGGCAGCATCTCCGGCTTCGGCCAGGACGGCCCGTATGGCCCCCGCGCCGGCGTCGACCAGATCGCCCAGGGCATGGGTGGGCTGATGTCCATCACCGGCGAACCCGGCCGCGGCCCGATGCGCGTCGGCATCCCCATCGACGACCTGACCGCCGGCAACCTGCTGGCCCTCGGCTGCATGATGGCGCTGTTCGACCGCGAGCGCACCGGCGTCGGCCGCTGGGTCACCACCTCGCTGCTCGAAGCGCAGATCTTCATGCTCGACTTCCAGGCCAGCCGCTGGCTGATGGAAGGCGAGGTCGCCGGCCAGGCCGGCAACGACCACCCGACCGGCATCCCCACCGGCGTGTTCCCCACCAGCGACGGCCACATCAACATCGCCGCCAGCTCCGCCCGCGTGTTCACCCGCTTCTGCGAGGCGATCGGCCGCCCGGACTGGCTGCAGAAGGAAGAATGGAAATCCCAAGGCGGGCGCAGCAAGGACCGCAAGGCGATCAACGCCGCCATCTCGGAAATCACCGCCACCAAGCCGTCCAACCACTGGATCGAACTGTTCGAGGCAAACGGCATCCCCTGCGGCCCGATCTACTCCATCGACCAGGTGTTCGCCGATCCGCAGGTCAAGCACCTCGGCATGGCAACGAAAATGGCCAGCCCGTTTGTCGGAGAGAAGGAGGTCGTTGCCTCGGCAATCAACATCTCCGGCTTCTCCAAGGCGATCCGCGCGCACACGCCGGACGCCGGCGAACATAACGATGAAATCCTGAAAAGCGTCGGATACACCGATGCGGACCTGGAAGACATGCGTAAGAAGGGAGCGATCTGACATGCTGCCGGACCATGCGGTAACCAAGGCCTTCGCCGGCGGCAAGATGCTGGCCGCGAAAGATGACGGCGTCGGCCTCATCACCTTCAACCAGCCGGAAAAGCGCAACGCCATGTCCATGGAGATGTGGACCGGGCTTGGGCGAGATCCTCGACGAGTTCTCCGAGGACAGCAGCGTAACGCGTCGTCATCCTGACCGGCGCCGGCAACAAGGCGTTCGTTTCGGGCGCCGACATCAGCCAGTTCGAGAAGAACCGCAACAGCGCCGATGCGCAGGCGGAATATGACCGCGCCACCGGCGTCGGCCGCGACAAGTTCCACGCCTTCAAAAAGCCAGTAATCGCTCGGATTCGCGGCTTCTGCATGGGCGGCGGGCTTGGCGATCGCGATGGCCGCCGACCTGCGCATCGCCGCCTCCGACAGCCAGTTCGGCATCCCCGCCGCTCGGCTGTCCATCGCCTACGCGCCGGATTCGGTAAAGCGCCTGATCGACCTCGTCGGCCCTGCGCACGCCCGGATGATCCTCTACACCGCCAAGCGGATCGATGCGGACGAAGCGGAACGCATCGGCCTGATCAACAAGATGACGTCCGAGGAAGGTCTGAACGAGGTGGTGCTCGATATCGCCCGCACCATCGCCGACAACGCGCCGTTGTCCGTCGCTGCTTCCAAGCTGACGATCAACGAACTGCTGAAGGATGAATCCGAACGCGACATGGAGGCGATCAAGCGGATGAGCGAGATCTGCTTCAACAGCGCCGATTACAAGGAAGGCCGGACCGCCTTCATGGAAAAGCGCCCGCCGCGTTTCGTCGGGGCTTAGACCAGCGGGACGGCTGCACGCGGATCGTGCAGCCGGCCAAGGCAAGCTGATGATCGGTGCGGGCGGCAGCAGGTGCTGGCCCGTAGCACCGCACTGCGCGCGGTGATGTCCCTCCTGCCGGAAGCCCACGGCACCACCAGCAACATCCCGGACCGCTGCCCCGCCGATCTGCGTGCATCAGCGAGCATCCCTGCCGATCCGCCTTAAATGTTTCCTGTCGACCCAAAAGGTATGCGCGCGGTTGGCACAAGCCAAGCCGCACCCATCCCGCTCCAGGACCCGCGGGCCGTAAAGACCAGCCTAAACCAGACGCACCTTTACATAACTCCCCGGCGCATCCTCGATCGGCTTCAGCACCCGGTCGCCGGGATGCCGGGCCGGCACCTCATCCTTGCCGAACGACAGCGTCCAGCGGTGCCAGTCCGGCCACCAGGAGCCAGCCATCTCCGTCGCCCCTTCCAGCCACGCCTCCGGATCAGCCGGCAATTCCTGATTGATCCAGTGCCCGTACTTTCCCCCATCCGGCGGATTGACCACCCCCGCGATATGCCCCGACGCCGCCAGCACGAACCGCTTCGATCCGCCCAGCAACTGAGTTCCCCGGTAAGTCGATTTCCACGGCGCGATATGATCCTCCCGCGTCGAAAGGAAATACGCCGGCGTCTTGATCTTCCCCAGGTCGATCGGCACCCCCGCCAGGGTGACGCCCTTCGGCTGGCACAGCAAATTCGCCTGGTACATGTTCCGCAGATAGAAGCTGTGCATCTTCGCCGGCATGCGCGTCGAGTTCGGCGTTCCAGTACAGCAGGTCGAACGGGAACGGATCATTCCCCATCAGGTAGTTGTTGACGACAAATGACCAGATCAGGTCGTTCGCGCGCAGCATATTGAAAGTCGTTGCCATCTCGCTGCCGTCCAGATAGCCGCGCTTGTTCATCTTGTCTTCCAGCGCCTGCAACTGTTCCTCGTCGATGAACACGCCCAGCTCGCCGGATTCCTTGAAGTCCATCATCGTCACGAAGAAAGTCGCCGTCTTGATCCGGTTGTCCTTCTTCTCCGCCATGTACGCCAGGGTGCAGGCCAGCAACGTCCCGCCCAGGCAGTAGCCGATCGCATCGACCTCTTTCTCCCCGGTCGCCAGCTCGATCGCATCCAGCGCGGCCAGATACCCTTCCTTCATGTAGTCTTCGAAGTCTTTCTCGGCCAGTTTCTCATCCGGATTGACCCAGGAGATGACGAACACCGTATGGCCCTGAGACACCGCCCAGCGCACGAAGCTGTTCCGCGGCCGCAGGTCCAGTATGTAGAACTTGTTGATCCAGGGCGGCCCGATCAGCAACGGCCGCTTCAGCACCGTCTCCGTCACCGGGTCATACTGGATCAGCTGCATCAGGTCGTTCTGATAAACCACCTTGCCCGGTGAGACGCCGATGTTCTCGCCGACCTTGAAGGCGTCCATGTCGGTCATCTTGATGTGCAGCTGACCCTTGCCGCGCTCCAGATCGCCCAGCAGGTTGTTCAGCCCCTTGAGCAAATTCTCCCCGCCGGTCTCCGCGGTCTTGCGCAGCACCTCCGGATTGGTCAGCAGGAAGTTGGACGGGCTCATCGCATCGACGAACTGACGCGAGTAGAAATCGACCTTCTGCGCCGTCTTGGGCTCAAGCCCGTCCACATGCGCCACCACGTCCTGCACGAACCGCGCTGACAGCAGGTATGACTGCTTGATGAAGTCGAAGACCTCGTTTTCCTTCCAGGCGTCGTCCTTGAAGCGGCGGTCCGTCGCCGGCGCGTCGATCACCGGCTGCGATTCGATGCCCATGATCCGCTTGGCGGTGTTCTGCCAAAGCGTCATGTAATCCTGCCAGAAACCCAGCTGCGCCTGCATCAGCCGCGCCGGGTTCGCCATCATCTTAGCCGTCATCTCCATGAACGCTCGGCCGATGTTATAGGGATCGGCGTTGTGCTCCTGCGCTGGCTGGCGCTTCAGCCAGTCGGTCACGATGCGTTGTGAGCGTTCGGCGATGTCAGCCATCGAACGGCTGACGGTCGCCGGGTCCGGCACGGCGAAGCCGAGGGGCTCGACCGCCGACCCTGGCTTGGCTGCTGCTGCCTTGGCTGATGGCGGCTTGGTAGCGGACGTGCCCAGGTTCTTATCGTTTTGCGCCATAAAGAGACATCCTTTGCGTCGGCGGCACCAGCGGCTACACAGACGGCCGTTAGCGAAAGCGGTTCCGACATATGGTGGTCAGCGAAGACGGCGCGCAACCTAGTTGCGCGACAACTCAGGTTCAACCCAGGTGTTTACGATTGGCCGGCCCAACGGTTCACCGCCGGATCCGTGCGATGAATAGGGGTGCTGGCGTGGCGGTTGCTGTCTGCCTGTTGGCGGGCTGTTCCTCGACCAGTTCGATGAACCCGATCAACTGGTGGCACCGGCAAGAGGGCGGCAAGATCGCCGAGGATCGTCCCGCGCCGCCTGGCGCCGACCAACCCTATCCAAACCTGAATACCGTGCCTGCCAAGCCCGCGCCGCCCGATCAGAAGGCATTGGACAGTCTGACGGCATCGCTGATTGCCGACCGTACCAATGCCCAGCACGCCGCCCAGGCCGCGCCCATCGCCGACCCGTCTTCACCAAGCGCCTCGCCGGCCCTGTTTGGCGTCGGGACGACACCACCCCCACCGCCCGCCGGAGCGTCGGCCCCATCCGCCGGCGCGGCTCCAGACGCAGGACAAGGGGCAGCATCAACGGGAGGAGCGGGGCCAGGCGCCAACGCGCCGCCGCCCGTCGCCAGCGCGTCCATGCCGGCGGTCACCACCCCGGCTGCTCCGCCGGCGCCCGCTCCGCGTAAGCCGGTCCAGAGTGCGCCGCTCCCAGCGCCGGCGCCGGCAAGCTCACCGGGTTCAGCCGCGACACCGCCATCCGGTCCGGCCTTCGGATCGGCCGCCGCCGCACCCTTGGCCACCCCCGAAGCGCCGGCAGTGGCACCGTCGTCAGCACCGGCCGGAACCGCTGTCGCGCAAGCCGCGGCCCCGGCCCCACCCGATATGCCCGCCGCACCGCCGCCTCGCCCGCCTGACGCTGGGACACCGCCGCCGGAGCCCATGGTTCCGGCCCCGATGCCCGCCGCCGGCAAGGGCCAGAACGCGACCATCGTCTTCCCCGAAGGCTCCACAACCCTTTCCGCCCCCGCATCGGAGGAGGTGAAGGCCTTCGCCAGCAAGCGGTCCGGCGGCACGATCGTTGTCACCGGCTACGGCGAGGCAGTCTCCAGCGACCCCGCCGCCCAGTCCGCCGCCGTCACGCTTGGCCTCTCCCGCGCCCAGGCTATTGTCGAGGCCCTGAAACAAGACGGCGTGCCCGGCAACGCCATCCGCGTCAGCGCCGAAGCTTCCGGTCGCGGCGCGGCACTGCTGCTGCTACAATAGCGTGTCCGCCTTCGGCCGACTGGCCGGAGGCGGACAATCGCACGATAAAACAACAAGCTAATCTGCCGTCGACCCCAGAAAGGCCCGTCATGAGTTCCGAATCGTCCGGTGAGTTCCACCGAATCCGCCGTTTGCCGCCATACGTCTTCGCCGAGGTAAACACGGCCAAGGCCAAGGCTCGCGGCGCCGGGGAGGACATCATCGACCTCGGCATGGGAAATCCGGACAGTCCGACCCCGATGCATATCGTTGCAAAGCTGGTGGAGACGGTGCAGGACCCGCGCTCCCACCGGTACTCCGTCAGCAAAGGCATACCAGGGCTGCGCCGGGCGCTCGCGACCTACTACGCCCGCCGCTTCGACGTGAAGCTGGACCCGGAGACCGAGGTCGTCGCCACCCTCGGCTCCAAGGAAGGCCTGGCCAATCTCGCCTCCGCCATCACCAGCCCTGGCGACACGATCCTGGTGCCGAATCCGTCCTATCCGATCCATCAGTTCGGCTTCATCATTGCCGGTGCGGCCGTGCGCAGCATCCCCGCCACCCCGGACGACGACATGCTGCGGGCGCTGGACCGCGCGGTGCGCCACTCCGTGCCCAAGCCGACCGCGCTTATCGTCAACTTCCCATCCAACCCCACCGCTTACCTGGCGGATCTGGATTTCTACCGAGAGATCGTCGCCTTCGCCCGCAGGCACGAGATCTGGGTGATGTCCGACCTCGCCTACGCCGAGATCTACTTCGACGAAGCCAAGAAGCCCCCGTCGATCCTGCAGGTGCCCGGTGCGAAGGACATCGCGGTGGAGTTCACCAGCCTGTCCAAGACCTACTCCATGCCCGGCTGGCGGATGGGCTTCGCGGCCGGCAACCAGCGGCTGATCAACGCGCTGACACGGATGAAGTCCTACCTGGACTATGGCGCCTTCACGCCGATCCAGGTCGCCGCCGCCACCGCGCTGACCGGCCCGCAGGACTGCGTCGAGCAGATGCGCACCCTCTACCGCGACCGCCGCGACGTGCTGATAAAAGGCCTCGCCTCGGCCGGCTGGGACGTGCCAAGCCCCGAGGGCTCGATGTTCGCCTGGGCGCCGGTGCCGCCGCGCTATGCCAGCCTGGGCAGCGTCGAATTCTCCAAGCTGCTGCTGGAACGCGCTAAGGTGGCCGTCGCCCCTGGCCTGGGCTTCGGCGAACACGGCGAGGGCTACGTCCGGATCGCGCTGGTCGAGAACAACCACCGCCTGCGCCAGGCCATCCGCAATATCCGAGCATTCATGAACACTGGCTCCAACGTGGCGGAACCCGCGGCTGGGCTGGTGGACGCGGGGGCGAAATGAGCAAGCAAGGCGAGGGGCGCTGCCCCTCGACCCCGCCAGGGGCGAGGCCCCTGGACCTGGTACTGTTTGGGGGCGAGAGGGGGCCTGCCATGTCGTTGCGAGGTCAGTGTCGTTTCCGCCCCCT
Source organism: uncultured Pseudomonadota bacterium (assembly GCA_963819005.1). Lineage (GTDB taxonomy): Bacteria > Pseudomonadota > Alphaproteobacteria > Acetobacterales > Acetobacteraceae > Rhodopila. The sequence continues at coordinate 165,588 of CAWFUL010000011.1, read as the reverse complement.
CTCACCCCCAAACAAAATGGGTTCTAAGGGCGCTCCGCCCTTAGCGGGTCCAGGGCAGAGCCCTGGCCTTACCTTCCCATGACGCGCCCCCTGTCCGTTGGCCTCGCGGGTCTCGGCACCGTCGGAGGCGGTGTCCTGAAGATGCTGCGGGATAATGCCGACGTGGTCGCCGCCCGCGCTGGCCGCCCCATCGCCGTCACGGCGGTCTCCGCCAGGGACCGGTCCAAGGATCGCGGTTTTCCGGTCGGTGGTCTGCGCTGGTACGAGGACCCGGTTGCCTTGGCCTCCGACCCCGGCGTGGACGTGGTGGTCGAACTGATCGGCGGCTCCGAGGGGCCGGCGCGTGCCTTGGCTGAAGCAGCCATAGGCGCTGGCAAACCATTCGTCACCGCGAACAAGGCTCTGCTGGCCGTCCACGGAGCGGGCCTGGCCTCGCTGGCCGAGACGAGCGGTGTACCGCTGGCGTTCGAGGCGGCTGTGGCCGGCGGCATTCCTGTCATCAAGGCCCTGCGCGAGGGCCTCGCCGGAAACCGCATCAGCGCGGTTGCTGGGATCCTGAACGGCACCTGCAACTACATCCTGACCCAGATGCGAGAACGCGGGCGGGAGTTTGCCGACGTCCTGGCCGATGCCCAGAAGCTGGGCTACGCCGAGGCCGACCCCAGCTTCGACATCGACGGCGTGGATGCCGCGCACAAGCTGGCGATTCTGGCCGCCTTGGCGTTCGGCCGCCCGGTGGCGTTCGACCATGTCCATATCGAGGGTATCCGCCGCATCTCCGCCCTGGACATCGCGTTTGCAACCGAACTCGGCTACCGGATCAAGCTGCTGGGCATCGCGCGCCAGACCGAGGCGGGGATCGAGACGCGCGTGCACCCTTGCATGGTGCCGCGGGCCGCCCCCATCGCAACGGTCGACGGTGTGTTCAACGCCGTGGTGGCCGAGGGCGATTTCGTGGGCCGGGTGATGCTGACAGGCCGCGGGGCCGGAGAGGGGCCGACCGCCTCCGCCGTCGTCGCTGACCTGATCGACATCGCCCGCAACCGCGTCACCCCGGTCTGGGGTGCGGCAGCCGAGGCTTTGTCCAGCGCGCCGTCGGTGCCGATCGGCGCCCATGTCGGCTGCTACTACCTGCGGCTGATGGTGGTGGACCGCCCCGGCGTGATCGCCGACGTGACAGCGATCCTGCGCGACATGGGCGTGTCGCTCGAGTTGATGCTGCAACGGGGGCGCAGCCCTGGCGAGGCGGTGCCGGTCGTTCTGGTCACGCACGAAACCCGCGAAAGCGCGATGCGGGAGGCCTTGGACCGGATTGGCGCCCTGGCGACGGTGATGGAGGAGCCGACGCTGATCCGGATCGACGCGGGTTAGGCCGCGCCGGTGCAGGCACGAGTGGCTCCCCCTGACCCGCGCCGGCCACCAACTGACCCGGTCGCCGAATTTGCGCTTCCCGTGGCCGTGACTACACTCCCGCCGCGGTGATCTGGCCCGGAGGGTGTAACGCCATGGACTTCCACATTACAACGCAGCAGCGGGAGATGATCGCCTCGGTGCGCGAACTGGCGCAGACCGAGTTTCGGGCCAAGGCAATGCGCTGGATGGACGGCACGTTCCCTTGGGAGAACATGAAGCAGCTCGCCGATCTGGGTGTGTTGGGCATGTCGGTGCCGGAAGAATACGGTGGCCTGGGCCTGCCGATCCTGGATACAGCGCTGATTCTGGAGGAGATCGCCAAGGTCGACTACGTTACTGCGATGGCGGTGCTGGGCGAAGCGGGGGTGCAGACGCGGGTGATTGCCCGTTATGCCCCCGCCTCGATCCGGGAGCGTATCTTGCCCCGTGTCGTAAGTGGCGACTGCATTCTCGCCGTTTGCATGACGGAGCCACACGCCGGCACGGACGTGGCAAACTTTCGCACGAACGTTCGGATTGTTAATGATCGGGTGATCCTGAAGGGGACAAAGACGCTGATCAGCCGAGCGCGCGAGGCGGGAATGTTTGTGGTTTTCACCAGGGTGGAGGGGAAGCCGGGACGGGAGGGGATCGGCTGTGTCCTGCTTGAAGCAGGGACGCCGGGCTTTGAAGTCACCGGCACCTATCACACCATGGGCGGGGAAAATCTGCACGAGATCCAGTTCAACGACTGCGAACTGCCACTGGAGAATTTGGTCATTCGGGAGGACGGATTTCGGAAACTGCTGTCGGCGTTCAACACGCAACGTTGCCTGAACCCATCGATCTCCCTGGGACTGGCGGAAGGGGCGTTCGACGAGGCGGTGAAGTATGTCCGCGACCGCACCGTTTTCAACAAGCCGATCGCCGACTTCCAGGGGATTCGCTGGAAACTGGCTGATATGTTCAAGGACATCGAGGCGGGGAGGGGGCTGTTGTATCGCGCCTGTCTGACCGCGAATCCGTTTCCTGATCCGTTCATGGCGGCGACAGCCAAGATATTCTGCAACGAAATGTCGTTGCGGGTTACCAGCGAGGCGGTTCAGGTGCATGGCGGCTTCGGCTTCACCGATGAATACCCGGTCTCCCGGCTTTATCGGGGAGCGCGGTACGGATCGCTGGGCGGGGGTGCGACGGAAACGCTGCGAGATCTTGTCGGCAAGAAGATCGTCGGCGATTTCGATGCCTCCGACGGCATCATGGGAATGGGAACATTCTGACATGATGCTGATCGAAGCGGACGGGAAGGCACTGTTGGCCGCGGCGGGAATTGCCGTGCCGGACGGGGTGGAGGTGACAGGTACGGTGCCGGCGTTGCCGGGTGATGGACCGTGGATGGTCAAGGCTCAGGCGCCAGTCGGTGGCCGCGGCAAGGCAGGCGGAGTGGTTCGTTGCGATTCCGCTGGCGGAAGTCGCCGCCGCGACGCACCGGATGCTCGGCAGCCGGCTGAAGGGTCATCAGGTCGACGCCTGCCTGGTCGAGCAGGTCGTATCCGGGTCGGAACATTATCTATCCATCATGGTTGATGCCGCCAGCTATGGGCTGCGGGTGATCTATGCCGCAAGCGGTGGGGTCGAGATCGAACAGTCCGGCGCAGCGGAAGGACGGCTCTGCGCGCCACACGCCGGTGCGGTGTCCGAGGCTCTTGCCGACATGATCGCCGGCCAACCGGAGGCGGAACGAACCCGCATCGCTGCCGCGGGCAAGGCATTGGCGGACATGGTCCTGGACAAGGAACTGGCGCTGGCGGAGATCAATCCGCTGTTCGTCAGCGCAACAAGCTGTATCGCGGGCGATGCCAAGATCGTTGTCGATCTGAACGCGGTCGATCGTCAGCCGGAAATAGCCGCGCTGATTGCCGCCCGCCCGGTGGCCTATCTGGATGCCAACCGGAAGATCGCCGAGGGGTTCGATTATGTCGAGCTCGATCCGGAGGGCCAGATCGGGCTGGTAACGACCGGCGCGGGACTGTCGATGATGCTGATCGATGAGCTAACGGCGCGCGGCGCCAAGCCGCTTAACTTCTGCGACATCCGGACCGGTCAGATGCGGGGCAGCCCCGCCAGGCTGATCCGCGTGCTCGAGTGGATATCCTCGGGCGGATCGTTGAAAGCGATTCTGGTCAATATCTTCGCCGGCATCACGGATCTGGGTGAGTTTGCCGGACTATTGGCTGACGCATTGGGGCAATCCCCGGGTGTTACTGTCCCGGTGGTTGCGCGTCTGGTAGGACGCGGTGCGGCAGAGGCGAAACGAATCCTCGGTGAGAAACGGCCGGACATGCTGGTGACGGAAGACCTTGAGGAAGCGCTGCGCCGGATCGACGCCGTGGTGGCGGCATGATTGCCTCACTGTCCCGCCGGACGCCCGTCATCGTGCAGGGCATCACCGGGCGCATGGGGCGCAGTCATGCCGCCCTCATGCGCGCCTACGGAACGAACATCGTCGGCGGAACGTCCGCTCGGACAGACATGGCGGAAGCCGCCGGCGTGCCTGTCTTTCCGTCCTGTGCCGAGGCGGTGCTGGCCACCGGCGCGGTTGCCTCGGTCGCGATGGCGCCGCCTGGGGAAACTCTGGCCGCGGTGCAGGAGGCCCTGGCCGCCGGCATCAAGCTGATCGTCACGGTCGCGGAAGGGGTCCCGTTGCACGATGCGATCAAGATCGGCCGGGCAGTGCGGCGCGCAAGGGCGCAATGGGTGGGCGCGTCGACACCGGGGCTGGCAGTGCCGGGCGAGTGCAAGCTGGGGTTCCTGCCGGATGTGTGCCTGAACCCCGGCCCTCTGGCGATCATGTCGAAAAGCGGAACGTTGTCATACGAGGTCGGTTACCGCCTGGCGCGCGAGGGACTGGGGCAGAGCATTTGGGTCGGCGTCGGTGGCGATCCGGTCAAAGGACTTCGTTTCGCTGATCTGCTGCCGATGTTCTGCAATGACCGGCGGACGAAAGGGATCATCCTGGTTGGCGAAGTCGGCGGCGCGGAAGAGGAGGAATGCGCCGAGGCGTATGAAAAGCTGTGGCCGCGCAAGCCGCTGTTTGCGTTGATCGCCGGGCGGGAAGCGAAAGAGGGCGTATCGATGGGCCATGCCGGCGCGCTGGTGCATGGCGAGTTCGGCACGCTGGAGTCGAAGACGAAACGGCTGACCAGAGCGGGCGCGGAGGTATTCGCCTCGATCGACGCGTTGATTACCCGGTGCGCGCGGTATTATCGGTTTGACAAGCGGTAAAGATTCACACCGCGATGCCGTGCACGAACTTCGCCCGCTGCGTGCAGGCTGACATCAGGAAGGCCATGTCGGTTCCGGTCGACACGTAGCGCGCGCCCATTTTGACGAACTGGCTCATCAGGTCGTCGCGCGACGCAAGGCCACCGATGCCGACGTGCTTGCCGACCTTGCCGGCGGCGTCGATGCAGCGGGCGAAGGCATCGCGCAGGCGGGGGTGGTCGTACTGGCCAGTGATGCCCATCTCGGCGCACAGATCATTACTGCCGATCAACAGCATGTCCACCCCGTCGGTGCCGATGATTTCCTCGACGTTCTCCAGCGCGGCGACGGTTTCCATCATCACCACCAGAGACGTCGCGGCATTCATCGCGGCGTTCGTTTCGGCCATGGGGAAGCTGCGATACTGGTATTGCGACAGCGCGCCGCCGGCCGACCGGTGGCCCAAGGGAGGGAACTTCACCAACTCCACCATCGCCCTGGCCTCGGCTGCGGAACGGATATGCGGGGTAATCACGCCCATTGCACCACCATCCAGCACGCGGCAGATATAGTCGGGCGTATTGGCCGGCACGCGAACCAGCGGGGTGACGCCGATCTGCTGGGCGCTGATGCAGATCTGGCAGGCTGTGTCGATCGACAGCGTGTTGTGTTCCAGGTCGACGTACAGCGTATCGAACCCGGCGGTCTTGGCGATCTGGGCAATCTCGATCGAGCGGGCGAAGCGCACCGTCATGGAGGCCACGACGCCGCCGGCCGCCAGCTTTTCCTTCATGTGGTTGCGCAGGATGGCGCCTAGGTCGGACATGTCATTCTCCCGTGTTCGGCGGCCAGCGTGGGGACAAGACGCATTCCGCGCAAGTCTGTATGATCGAAGGGTAGAGGAAACCACCGGGACCAAGGGCCAGGAATGCTGGATCAGACGCAATCGCCGCCGCTGTTGGATGTTCGCGGCGTCACGCTGCGCTACAAGACGCGCGACCATCTGATTACCGCGACGTATCGGGTGGATTTTGCGGTTCATCGCTCCGACAGGTTCGTCCTGCTCGGTCCGTCGGGTTGCGGCAAGTCCACGCTGCTGAAGGCGGTCGGCGGCTATATGGCGCCGACCGAGGGGGAGATTTGGTTGAAAGGCCAGCGCATCACGCGTCCGGGCCCGGACCGGATGATGGTGTTCCAGGAATTCGATCAATTGTTGCCCTGGAAGACCGTTCTTCAAAATGTCGCATTCGCGCTGCAGACCTCCGGACGGTTGAAGGGGCGGGCGGCGATCGAGAAGGCGATGCAGTATATCGACAAAGTACATTTGACGCGGTTTGCCCATGCTTATCCTCATACTTTGTCGGGTGGCATGAAGCAGCGGGTCGCCATCGCGCGCGGCATGGCGATGGAGCCGGACATCCTGCTGATGGACGAGCCGTTTGCCGCCCTGGACGCGCTGACGCGACAGCGGATGCAGGACGAGCTGTTGATGCTGTGGGAAGAGACGAAATTCACGGTGCTGTTCGTGACCCACTCAATCCCCGAGGCGGTGAAGATCGGCAATCGTATTCTTCTGTTGTCACCGCATCCCGGTCAGGTGAAGGCGGAACTGAACAGCGTTCCGGCGGGGGCCGATCCGGCTGTCGCGGCGGGGCTGGAGGCACGCATCCACGACATGCTGTTCGTCGATCCGGTGGAGGAAGACGCGCATGTCTGATGTTCTGGACCGGCCGGAGATCTTGAAGCCGCAGACGGAGACGGGGAATTTCGGCATTATTGAAAAGCCGCTGACGCTGTTCGAACGGCTGTACAATCAGGTCTGGCTGCGCAAGGCGTTCCTGATCGTGGTGCTGATCGTTGCCTGGGAGTTGTATGCCCGGCATCTGGATGACGATCTGCTGGTGCCGACTTTTTCCGAAACGATCACGGCCTGGTGGAACGGTATGGTCAGCGGTGTGCTGCCGGATCGGGTTTGGACCTCGTTGCAGGTGCTGGCAATTGGTTTCACCACCGGGGTGGTGCTGGCGGTGATCCTGACGATCCTGGCGATCACCACGCGGATTGGAACCGATTTTCTGGAGACGATGACAGCGATGTTCAATCCGCTGCCGGCGATTGCGCTGTTGCCGCTGGCGTTGATCTGGTTCGGCCTGGGCATCGGCAGCCTGGTGTTCGTGCTGGTGCACTCGGTGCTGTGGGCGGTGGCGCTGAACACGCATGCCGGGTTCCGCGGGGTGTCCAACACGCTGCGGATGGTAGGCCGGAACTACGGTCTGTCGGGCCTGTCGCTGGTGTTCAAGATCCTGATCCCGGCGGCGTTTCCGTCGATTCTCGCGGGGTTGAAGATCGGCTGGGCGTTCGCCTGGCGCACGCTGATCGCGGCGGAACTGGTGTTCGGGGTGGCCTCCGGCCGCGGCGGGCTGGGGTGGTATATATTTGAGAGCAAGAACGAACTCGACATCCCGGAGGTGTTTGCGGGGCTGCTGACGATCATCATGATCGGACTGGTGGTGGAAAACGTGGTGTTCCGCACAATCGAGATTCGCACCGTGCGGCGCTGGGGAATGCAGAACTGATGCGGCTGTTCGTTTTGGCGGCGGTTCTGGCGGGGTGGGCATGGTTTGGCGCCCGGGCGGCCACTATCACGCCGGTCTGGCTCGATGGCGGACAAAACCGGGCGGTGATTTTGATAAACGGCCGGATCGTTCCGGGAGATAGTGCCCGGTTTGTCTCGGCGATGTCGGCTGTTGCCCGCTTCAGGACCGGTGCGAGGGTGGTGGCGACGGCGTTGAACACGCCCGGTGGCAGTGTCGTGGAAGGCAAGTCGATTTCAATGTTCATCGGCTTCAATCACCTTGATACCGTGTTGTATCCGGGTGCGACCTGCGCTTCGGCGTGTGCCGAGATGTTTCTGTCCGGTAACCGTAAGATCATGGGGCCGGGGGCACGAATTGGGGTTCATCGGGCCTCGACGCTGGATGGGGTGGAGACGGCATCCACGCTCGATACCTCGTGGCGGATGGCCAGGACGCTGGCTGGCCTGGGCGCCTCGCGGCGAGTGGTGGACAAGCTGATGGCAACGCCGCCGGGTGCGGTATCGTGGCTGTCGGCGGACGATCTGCGCGGGGTGCGGGGACTGCTGTTCGGTCCCGTACCGGCGTCGCTGCCGACACGGGAATTTGCGATGGGCTGGGATCTGGGCGCGCATCTGGGCCGTCCCGACGCTTGTCCGAACGCTTTGAGTCAGGTACGCGGATGGCTGCCGCGCGGGGGCGGTGGCGGGACGGGGATATTGATGCGTGCTTGCTAAGCGGATCGCCTCACGATACTGCGAGCGCGATGATTGTCTTTCTGAAATCGACTGACGCTCGGCGGCGTGGTGTCGTGTGGACGTGTTTGGGTCTGTGGCTTGTGCTGTTGGCTGGGCTTGGGCCGGCCGGGGCGCAGACCGCTGGGGGCCAGACGCTGCCCCCGCGTGCGGTCGTGGTGGGCACGAAGGAAGCGCCGCCGTTTGCCATGAAGAACGCCGATGGCTCGTGGTCGGGCATCAGCATCGAGTTGTGGCGTCACATTGCCGGCAAGCTGAACCTGAAGACGACGTTCCGGGAGTTCGCCACGGTTCCGGATCTGCTGGCGCACACCGCCGACGGCTCCGTGGATGTTGCGATTGCGGCGATTACCGTGACGGCGGAACGAGAGAGGGTCGTCGACTTCACCCAGCCCTTCTTTGCCACCGGCCTCGGTATTGCCGTGCCGGAGCATCGGGAGGTCGAATGGCTGCCGATCCTGAAAAGCTTCCTGACGCTGCGGTTCCTGCAGGCGGTTGGTATCCTGATCGGGGCCGCAATTCTCGTCGGTTCGGCGATATGGCTTTTGGAACGGCGTCATACTGAACACTACCGCGGCGGGCGTAACGGTCTGGGGACGGGGCTGTGGTGGACCGCCTCGGCGATGACGCAGGCGGCCGCGCCGGACAAGGCGCCGGGCACGCTTTGGGGACGCGCGCTGGCAATGGTTTGGATGATCATGTCGGTGGTGATCATTGCCAGCTTCACCGCCGGCACGACGGCACAGTTGACGCGCAAGGATCTGCTGGGGCGGGTTCGCGGCGAGTACGATTTAGGGGCGGTTCGAACGGGCACCGTGTCATCGACCTCGGCGCTGGATTATCTGAGAAATCAGCGATTGTACCCCCAGGCGTTCGAGTCCGCGGCGGCGGGGCTTGCGGCGTTGAAGGCTGGGAAGCTCGACGCATTCGTCTATGACAAGCCGCTGCTGGAGTGGGTGGTGCGGCGGGATTTCGCCGACGACATGCGGGTGCTGCCCAATATCTTCGACAATCAGAACTACGGGATCGCGGTGCCCCCCAACAGCGATATGCGCACGCGGATCGATCTGGCGATGGTGGACGACCTGCGCACGGACTGGTGGAAGGATGTGCTGGTGCGCTATCTCGGCCGGGATTGACCGGGGCGGGACCGCTCGGCCCTGCGCGTCATGAGCGGGAAGGTCGGGCATTCGACGTTGATGTCCACGCCAGGACGGATGTCAGGACGGCGTGCAGGCAGACAGCGGGCCAAAGCAGAATTCCAGTGAAGCCGCCGGTGACTCCGAGGTAGGCGAGATAAAGTGTCACCAAGGCGCCATAGGTCACCATGCCTGCCAACGGGGGGCCGGGCCAGCAGGCGATCCCCAGGGCAAGGACGGCGATTCCGGTGATGCGCGCGACCGGGATGGCGGCGCCGGTAAGCGGTTCGTTCAGCAGCAGTTGCCCGGCCAGCGACGGGGCGATCAACAGCGCAAACCCTGTGGCTACCTCAAGCACAGCCGCGAGAATGAGCGCTTTGTTCATGATCGTTTGGCCCGGGACGTTCAGGGAAACATGCCGCATTCGAACATTTTGTTGGCGACCGGGGCGGCGATCCTGTTGATGAATTCCGTCCTTGCCTGCTCGTCGTCATGCAGGAATTTCAAGGCGACCTTTTCTTTCTCGGTGGGGCCTTCCTGGCGAGATTGCTTGAGTTGATCGCAGGTGGAGGTCTGATACTTCTCGATGACGCGATCGGCTGCGTAATCGAGCAGCATGCCCTGGGCGCGGACGGCGGTGGCGCCGGTCAGCATGCAGGCGACGGTCAGCAGGGTTATTGTAAAGGACTTTGTCATTTCGCCTCTCATCTTCAATGCGTCTAGTCGTGCGCGCTGGCTGCGGCTTTCTGGACTTTTTTCTGGTCGTCGGCGGTCAGTTGCGATGGACCGAGCTTGACGGTCAGCTTGTCGATCTTGCCGTTGAAGCGGAAGGGAACTTTGTAGTCCAGGTCGTTCACGCCGGTTCGTGTGTCGGCACCGATGTCGAACGTCTCGTCGGCGGGCATCAGGAACGGGATGGTGTGGCCGATGGTCAGGGTATGGACGGTCGCACCGTCCACGCTGAGCACGCCGGTCCCGCCTTTGGCGATGCCGGGGCCGTCGTAGGTGAAGTCAAAGCCGATGGTGTGCTTCCCGGCCGTCAGAGCCTGTTTTCCCGCCCAGCGTGGGATCAGCAACTGCAGCAGGTTGTAGGAAAACACAGGCTTTCCTTTCAGCAGGTACAGGCCATACCCGCCGGACCATCCGCCCTCGGTGACGATCATGCCGTCGCCGCCACCCTCCGGCACCTCGACCTCGGCGGTGATAGAGAACGAGCGGTTGAGGATGTTCGGTGCGCTTCCGGTCGGAATGCCGGTGATCTCGCCGGCGTAGGTGAATTCGGTTCGTCCGGCGATTGCGCTCGGACGTGGCGTGATGGCGCGCTGGAATTGTGCGTTGTCCAACGGGAGGACGTTGTATTTCTTCGCCTCCTGCATGAACAGCGCCTTCATTTCGGCGAGTTTCGCCGGCATCTGCGCCGCGAGATCGTTGGCCTGGGAGTAGTCGTCGGTGATGTGGTAAAGTTCCCACTTGTAGTCATTGATGGGCGGCATTGGGGCGTTCAGCACCCAGGGCGCGACCGGCGGGGTGGTGTTGGCGTACCAGCCGTCGTGATAGATGCCGCGGTTGCCGGCCATTTCGAAATACTGGGTGGTGCGGGTGGATGGCGCGTTGGCGTTGGCCTTGTCGAATGTGTAGGCCATGCTGACGCCCTCGATCGGGTTCTGCGCAATCCCGTCAACTGTTTCGGGCGCGTTGATCCCCGTGGCCTCCAGGATCGTCGGCACTATGTCTATGATGTGGTGGAATTGTGGGCGGATGCCGCCGGCGTCCTTGATTCGCTCGGGCCAGGAAATGGCCATGCCCTGCCGCGTGCCGCCGAAGTGGGAGGCGACCTGCTTGGTCCATTTGAAGGGCGTATCGAATGCCCAGGCCCAGGGCACCGCCATGTGCGGGTAGGTCGGGGCCAAACCCCATTTGTCGTAGTATTTCAGCTGTTCCTGAACCGGAACCTCGAGAAATCCGTTATACGAGGTGTACTGGTTCGGCGTGCCAAGAAGGGTTCCCTCGGGGCTGGTGCCGTTGTCACCGTCGATATAGATGATCAGCGTGTTGTCCAGCTTTCCCTCGTCCTGAACCTCCTGGATCACACGGCCGATTTCGTAGTCGGTGTAGGCGGTGTAGGCGGCGAAGACCTCGGCCTGGCGGGCGAAGAGTTTCTTTTCGTCGGGCGACAAGGTGTCCCATTTCGGCAGGCTGTCCGGCCATGGGGTCAGTTGGGTTGACGCAGGAATCACGCCAAGCCGTTTCTGATTGGCAAAGATCCGCTCGCGCATGACGTTCCAGCCCATGTCGAACTTGCCCTTGAACTTGTCGATCCATTCCTGGGTGGGCTGGTGCGGCGAGTGGCTGCCGCCGGGAACGTAATAGACGAAGAACGGCTGTCCGGGCGCGGTGGCATTCAGGTCACGCATGTGACGGATGGCCTCGTCGGCCAGATCAGTGGTCAGGTTGTAGCCGGGCTTGCCGATCCAGGGGAAAATCTGCGTGTGGTCGCGGAACAGATAAGGCGTCCACTGATCGGTCTCGCCGCCCATGAAGCCGTAGAAATACTCGAAGCCCATGCCGGAGGGCCATTGATCGTAGGGCCCGGCATACTGTGCGCCGGGGGTGTTGTGGTTCTTGCCGAACCAGGATGTCGAATAGCCGTGATCGCGCAGGATGCGGCCGATCGTTGCGTTTTGCGGACCGATATAGGAGTCGTAGCCCGGATAGCCGGTCGAGAGTTCGGAGATGACGCCGAACCCGACCTCGTGATGATTGCGCCCGGTAATCAGCGCGGCTCTTGTCGGCGAGCAGAGCGCGGTGGAATGGAACTGGGTGTAACGCAGGCCGGATGCGGCGATGCGGTCCAGCGAGGGTGTCGGGATAACGCCACCGAACGTGCCGCTGACGCCGTAGCCCTGGTCGTCGGTCATGATCAGCAACACGTTCGGGGCGCCCTTTGGCGGCGCGACGCGGGGGGGCCACCAAGGCGTTGAGTCCTTGGCGCTTTCGTCGATGACGCCGCCGAAGCTCGGCGGGGGCGGTGGAAGCTGTTTGCCGTCTATGGTTATGGTGGCGCTGGGTGAGCCGAGCGTACCGGTGACTTGTTGGGCGGAGGCCGGCAGGATGGCGAGCGGAACGATCGCGAGGGCGATCATCCCCAGGGCCAACACTGGTGCTGGGTGGCGCGTCCGGGCGGTCGGCACAGCCATGAAATTCATTGCGGCCTCATTTTGAGCTGGCGGCACGTCACAGGGCAGGCGTTTCAAGTGTGTCAGTCCTGCACTGGGCCGACGCGTGCGGCGCGATGTGGCGTCACCGGGACTTTTTATGCAGGGCGGTTTATCGGCGGTGGCGACACGCTTCTATGCGCTTATGGCATCACCACAGGTTCGGCTTTCGGCTGTCTGGAACCGGGGCGGTTAGCGCTTTTGCCGCAGCGTCTCGGACGGGGTCTCGCCGAAAACCTGCCGGTATTTGACCGAGAAGCGGCCCAGTTCCCAGAAGCCATGATCCGTCGCGATGTCGGTGACGCGCGTGTGGTTGGGATCTGCGTCCCGCAGGCGGCGGTGGACGCGTCGCAACCGGTGCAGCATGGCATATTGCAGCGGGCTGACGCCAAGCTGTTCCTGGCACGCCAGGCGCAATGTCCTGGCAGCCACGCCAAGGTCCTGGACGATGTTCAGGATGCTGACCGGCTCGAAAACATAGTCTTCCAGTTTTTCCCGAAACCTCTTCACGATCGTTTCGTGATGGAGCCGGCCGGTGGTGTGGCTGGAGGTCTGTGGCGTGCTGAGGACCGCACCCAGCGCGGAGACAAGGCCGTATTCCAGGTCGTTCGCAAGGGTGCGGCTGGCAACTGCGCCAAAGTTTGTTTCGGCAAGGCCGCCCAGGGCGCCATGCAGCGCGCGCAAGGTGCTCAACGCCGCGCGTGGCGGCTTGAGCACGGTCGATCCGCTCACCCGTCGGCGGCCGGCACCGGCGTCCGTGCCATAGCAGGCGTCCCAGTCGTCGTCGCCGATGGTCATTGCCGCCCATTGGGTCGGTCCCGACACACGGGAGGTGAACGCCTCATTGGCGCCGATCAACGCCACTTGGTCCATTCCGACCTCGGCACCATTGACATGCATGGCCGGTCCCGGTTCGGTCAGGAAAATCACGCCGGCGCGCGGTGTTGCGACGTGCTTGAGGCGGGTGAGCCGCTCCTGGCCTCGTTGCGCGTGGATCCGTCCCAGGTCGACCAAGACGCTGCGGGCGGTGAACTGTCCCCGGCCGGTGACCACGAGATCGCAGCCGCTGGGCCTGACCGCCTCGATGAAATGGTCTGGGTCCGCGAATTCAACGATTTTTGCCGAAAACATTCCGCCCCCGCAATTTCCAGCTTAGCGCCAAGCGTTACCACGATATCGCGCCGCTGACTATGCGAATGCGGTATGGATCGGATCAGATACGGACGTGACCCACGGATTTAACCCAGGCGGCGGCCGATCCGGCGGATCGCGCCGCCAAGGGATTCCAGCCGGCGCTGCACGTTGGCCGCCAACTCGTCGGACCAGTTTATCGTTGGCTGCTCCACGGCGCGTTCCAGCTCATAGAGCAGATACATCAGGTTGTCTTCGGCCGTTGGGGTCGTGTCGTCGGCCGCGCGCTGCCGCCTTGCCTGGGGTTGTTGCCTGCGCATGTCGCCGCCGCCTTTCGGGATGGTCGCCATGAACGCAGACTTTGCTGCCTGGTGCGGTTTGACTATGCAGATATGGCAGTTGCGGTGTGTGGGCACGCTCTGTTCGATGGTTTTCATCAGTCGCTGGTTTCCCGATCTGCCGTGCACGGCTAGCATCGGGCCAGACAGACAGAAGGGGGAAACCGAGCCATGTGGGAACAAAGCAATCGCTATCCTGATCCAAATGTCCAGGTGCTGGATCCAAGCTTCAATGCATATCGCTTGCCGCTGGCCTCGGTCGAGCAACTGGCGACGGGTTGCCGGTGGTCGGAGGGGCCGGCGTGGTTTGGCGATGGGCGCTATGTGCTCTGGAGCGACATTCCCAACGACCGGATTCTGAAATGGGAGGAGGAGACGGGCGCGGTCAGCGTGTTCCGCAAGACCTCCTATAACGCCAACGGGAATACGCGGGACCGGCAGGGGCGGCTGGTGACGTGCGAGCATCGGGGGCGGCGGGTCAGCCGGACGGAATATGACGGGACCATTACGACCTTGATGGACAGCCATCAGGGCAAGCGGCTGAACTCGCCCAACGATGTGGTGGTGAAGTCGGACGGGTCGGTCTGGTTCACCGATCCGCAGTTCGGGATCAGCGGTTATTACGAGGGGGAAAAGGCGGAGTCCGAATTGCGGCCGGCGGTATGGCGGATCGATGGGCAGACCGGCGAGGCGGCGATGATGGCCGACGATATCGAGGGGCCGAACGGGTTGGCGTTCTCACCGGATGAGTCGGTGCTTTATGTGGTGGCGTCGCGGGCGGCGCCGAACCGGTTGATCCGGGCCTTCGATGTGCAGGCGGATGGGCGGAAACTGACGAATAACCGGGTGTTTATCGATGCCGAGGACGGGACTCCGGACGGGTTCCGGGTGGATGTCGATGGCAATTTGTGGTGCGGGTGGGGGATGGGGACCGAAGACCTGGATGGGGTGCGGGTGTTCGACAAGGCCGGTGCGCCGATCGGGCATATCGCGCTGCCGGAACGATGCGCTAATTTGTGTTTTGGCGGACGGTTCCGCAACCGGTTGTTCATGGCGGCGAGCCACGGCTTGTATTCGTTGTATGTGAATACGCAGGGGGTAGCCGGCGGATGAGTGCCTCCGGGCTGGGGCGGCGTCCGCGTCAGCCAGCCGGTGATACGCCAAAAAGCCGGGTTAAGATTTGCGCGCTATCGATCGCGCTGGTGGCATGGGGCACGTCTCGGCCGCTGCGGGTAAACGGTGACCTGGCCATGGTTCGTATTGCTCGGTCCGCTAGCTGACCGAGCAATACGGTGTGCGAACAAAATCATCAGATGAAGCTTCACCCCCCACCAATCTTCCCCAGAACATCCGGCAGCTTCCCAGCGGCCGCATTCGCAATGAACCCCAGCGTGAACGCCTCCACATAATCGACGCCTTTAGCGCCAAACACCTTGTTGCTGTCATGGAAACGCCAGTAGTAGACAGTCAGGGCAACCAACAGCGCAATACCGAACCGCAAATTCAGAATATCATCCGCCAGCCGTTGCGCTGCCGTGATCGGGGAGGGCGCAATCAACACAGTTGCACCGCCCTCCCCAAGCGACACGCCCTGCGGCTCGATCGTCCCCGGCTTGAACCCCTCCGCCGCCTCAAGCGTCAAATGTGCCGTCAGCGGCGTGGCATACGTGTGCTCGATCCCCGCCCCCTGCCGCAACTGCTCGGCGCTGACGACAAACGGCGGCGTCCCGTCACCGAAATCCACGCCAATCCGCACCCCCGCGCCCCAAACCGGATCAAGCCGTCCGGCCGAGAAAGCAAGCTGCCGCCCCACAACTCGTTCGTCCTCCGGCGTCCTGATCCCAAGATCCAGCGCGCGGGCATGATCCTTGTTGGCCTCCGCCAGCGCAATCGCGGAAGACACCCCGGAAAGCCGGGCCAGCCGGACACGCGTCAGCACGGGAATATCCGCGTCCTCCACGCCAGCGGCAAAGATATCGCCGGACAGTTTGATCATGCGGTCATTGATCGCCAGCAGCGGACCCAGGCACGCAGGCGTAATCGTTTCCGCATCCGGCCCCTCGCGCTGCATGTCCAGCCGAATCTGGTCAAAGCGGCGATTCCAGTCCGCCAGATCCGGATTGGGCGGATGCTCCCGCAGCGCGGCCTCCATGGCGCCCGCATCGCGCTGCATGTCGGCATACATCTGCATGCAATGCCCGTGGACAACGCGATCCGCCGCCGCACCGCTCAGGCGGATGCTCCGCGCCGTCCAGTCGTTGAGAAAACCACGGTAAAGCTGAGCCGACTCAGTCATCTTGCCGGCGCCAACCTGCGCGGCGATCACGTCGAGCTGCCGGCCAAACCCGGCCCGTTCAGCCGCGTCCGCCACGCCGGCCACATGCGTGCGCCAAAGCGCGAGGATTCGCCCAAGCCCGGCCTGCTTGGCAGCCAGGGAATGATCCGGGTCGGCCATCAGCTCGTCCAGCACACGCTGGATGTCGGAATAGTCAGTCTCGGCGTTGACTTTCGCGATCGCCGCGTCGGTCCCAGCCTTCAGCAGCGCCGCCTCCGCGCGGGTCAGTTCGACGCGCGCGTGGTTCATCAGCCGGTGCGCCTCGCCCCACTGCTCCAGCCACGCCTCGCCGTCCATCTGCGCCGACGCCTTGTCGAGCAAGCCAAGAACCACAACCCGGGCATCGGCGGGAAAGTCGTCCTGAGCGACCCTGGCGCGGATGGCCGCATCGTTATTGGCCATCGCCCCCGCCAGCGTCAGCGCGCCGCGATAGCCGAGAAGCCCGCTGTTGAGCATCCGCGCCGACCGCCGCAGCCAGACCCGCGCCGTCACCGCAAGATCCCGCGCCGCCTCACCCTCCCCAGCCGCATAAGCCAACCGCGCTCGGTCGATATCGCTGACGATCTCGGCGGAGATCCAGGCCATCGGCTGCTGCACGAAGCGGATGCGGTAGCGCACCAGGAAGGCATCGATCTTGCCGGGCAGGCCGGGCGCGGGCGTGGCGGGCGGCGCCCCGAACATCGCGTTGACCTGCCCCAGCGTGGTCTGGAGGTCCTGCCATTCTTTCGTCAGGTCGGCGATTTCCGCCGCGCCGGAGGGCTGGCCGGTCAGCGCCTTGCGCAACTCGCCAGCCGTGGCGGTGGCGGTGGCAAGCTGCGCGCTGGCGTCGTCGATCCGGTGGTCCTCAACGGAGATGCCGCGCCGTTCACTCAGGTCGGCAACCGCCTTGTCGAAACCCTGGTCCATCGCATCGATATCCCCCCGCCGGCTCTGCGGCGCCGGATTGGCTTCCAGGAAGGCGTGGATGTCACCGCGCGCGGCCAGCGCGTCATGCAGCCGGGTCTTCACCGCGCCCTCGCCGGCCAGCACGTTGATCAGGCCCAGGCAGAGCAGCCCCGCCAGCATGCAGCCGATCCCCCAGGGCGCCGCGGCCGGAATATCGATCGCGACGGGAATGTCCAGGCCGCCCCCGTCCGGCATCAAAATGCGCGCCGTGGTGGCGACGGAGCCGGGATGCGCCGGCAACCACCCGCTCAGCTCCAGCGTCAGCGCCGCGCCGGGGGCCAACGGGACATCCGCCGGAGCATCGCCCGAGGCACCGGGCTGGGCATCGGCGTCGCGTCCGATCGCCCGCAGGGTCAGTTCGGCGTCCGCGAGCGCGCCATCCGCGTCGCGCAGCGGATCGACACGCAGGCCGTGAAGGGCGAGAGGATCTGCGCTCCCATTGACCACGGCGAACCGCACCGGTCGCAGCCGCATGCGTGTGCCCCGCCCACCGAATGGACCACGCCAGGACGCCTGCCGGATCGCGACACGTTCAGGTCCGGTCAGCGCGCTCGATGCAGGTGCCATCTTCCGTCTCCCCGGCTTCGCCTCCCGCGCCTCGATGCCACGCCCGGCGAATCCCAGATCCGCCGTTCAATCCGCGAGATTGCATTTCTGCACAAAGGTCGGCAGGGGTGCATCATCGAAATGAGCGCGGAAGGCGACGCTGTTTCTGGCATGCGCTTGAGCACAATGAACACCCAGGCATGCAGAATGCGCGGGGAAAGCCCCAGCCATCACCCGGGTTCATAAATCAATGCTCGCGGCCCGTCATCACCGGTGCCAGCCAAGCCGATGGTGTCGCCGGCTGGAGCAATGAATTCTTCCCGTCGATTTCCGCATCCCGGCGCCCTCAGCGCATAAAACCGTCGGCGCACCGGCACCGGCTGATCCAGCGAGGCAACGCCCTGCACACGCAGGTCCAACACCAATCGCCGCCGCGTGACCGATGATCAGACCTCCGCCATGAACGCCAATCGGATCGGCTCCATCGCGCCGCACACCGCTCGGATGTCACCCCTGTTGCCGGTGACATAAGCAAGTGACTGACTGACCTCAGCTTTTCGCCGGTCTTATCAGTTGACACACCGCCGCCGATCGCTATAACGCCCCACTTCCGGTCGCCGGGATGCTCAAACATCCCTGGCGGCCTATCTGTTTCGCGTCTGTTGAAAGTTCAAACCCCATGTTCGCTGTCATCCGCACCGGCGGAAAGCAGTACCGCGTTACGCCCAACGCGGTCCTCAAAGTCGAAAAACTGGACGCCGAGGCCGGCGGAACCGTCACCTTCAGCGACGTCCTCGCCGTGGGCCACGATGGCAACCTGACCATCGGCGCGCCGCTTGTGGCCGATGCCGCCGTCACCGCGACCGTCATCGCCCAGGACCGCCTTGACAAGGTCATCATCTTCAAGAAGCGCCGCCGTCAGAACAGCCGCCGCCGCAACGGCCACCGCCAGCACGTCACCGTGCTTCGCGTCGCCGGCATCAGCCTCAACGGTCAGGCCCTCGTCGCGACTGAGGCGCCCGTTGAAACGACTGACGCCGAACCCGTCCCCGCCGCCGCCCTCGACGCAGCCGAATCCGCCGGTGTCATCTCCGGCGTCGACCCGGCCGAGGTCGAAAACACCCAACCGCAGGAGTAATCCGCCATGGCCCACAAAAAAGCAGGCGGCTCGTCCCGCAACGGTCGCGACACAGAAGGCCGCCGCCTCGGCATCAAGAAGTTCGGCGGGGAGAAAGTCGTCGCCGGCAACATTCTGGTCCGTCAGCGCGGCACCAAGTGGTACCCCGGCACCAATGTCGGCCTCGGCCGCGACCACACCATCTTCGCCCTGATCGACGGCAAGGTGAAATTCACCCGCAAGTCCGAGGGCAAGGTCCATATCTCCGTCGAGCCGCTACCGCTCGCCGCCGAATAACGCCACGCCCGACTGCGCTTGCAACGGGGGTCGGCGCCATGCCGGCCCCCGTTTCGTTTTCCGGACACACCCACGATGAAGTTCCTCGACCAGGCGAAAATCTACCTCCGCTCCGGTGACGGCGGCGACGGCGTCACCGCCTTCCGGCGCGAAAAATTCATCGAGTTCGGTGGTCCCGACGGTGGCAACGGCGGCAAGGGCGGCGACATCATCTTCGTCGCCGAACACAACCTGAATACGCTGATCGACTTCCGCTACACCCAGCATTTCCGCGCCCCCAAGGGCGGCAACGGCGCCGGCTCCGACAAGACCGGCGCCGGCGCCCGTGATGTCGTGATCAAGGTCCCCCTCGGCACCCAGGTCTTCGACGACGATCAGGAAACCATGCTCGCCGACCTCGACACCCCCGGCAAGCAGGTCACCCTACTGCGCGGCGGCGACGGCGGCTTCGGCAACGCCCACTACAAGTCCTCCACCAACCGCGCCCCCCGCAAGTCCACCAAGGGCTGGCCGGGCGAGGAACGCTGGGTCTGGCTGCGCCTGAAACTCATCGCCGACGCCGGCCTCGTCGGCCTGCCCAACGCCGGCAAATCCACCTTCTTGTCAGTTGTATCCGCCGCCCGGCCCAAGATCGCCGACTACCCCTTCACCACCTTGCACCCGCAACTCGGCGTCATCCGCCTGTCCAACACGGAAGAGTTCGTCCTCGCCGACATCCCCGGCCTGATCGAGGGCGCACACGAAGGTGCGGGTCTCGGCGACCGCTTCCTCGGCCACGTCGAACGCTGCGCCGTCCTGCTGCACCTGATCGACGGCGCCGCCGGCGACGTCGTCAAAGCCTGGCGCACCGTCCGCACCGAACTGGAATCCTACGGCGGCGGCCTGTCCGGCAAACCCGAACTCATCGGCCTCAACAAGGCCGACGCCATGACCCCACGCGAAACCTCCGCCCGTCTGGCGGCCTTACGAAAAGCCTCCGGCAAACCCGTTTACCTGCTGTCCGGCGCAACGGGGCAGGGGGTTCCGGAGCTCCTCCGCGCCCTCCAGAACACCATCCACGCGGGGCGCCAGGAGCAAGCGGCGTGATCCCCTCGCTCGCCACCGCCCAGCGCGTCGTCGTCAAGATCGGCAGCGCCCTCGTCGTCGACGAAGACCAGGCCGCCCCCCGCCACGCCTGGCTCGACAGCGTCGCCGCCGACATCCAGGCCCTGCGCGATCGCGGCACCGACGTCATCGTCGTCTCCTCCGGCGCCATAGCGCTCGCCCGCCGCACGTTAGGATTAACCCAGAAGAAACTGAAACTAGAAGAAAAACAGGCCGCCGCCGCCGTCGGGCAGATCCGCCTCGCCCAGGCCTGGGCCGCCGCCTTGTCCGCCCGCAACCTGACCGCCGCGCAGCTTCTGCTGACCCTCGACGACACCGAGGACCGCCGCCGCTACCTCAACGCCCGCGAGACCCTGTCCACACTTCTCGCCCTGAACTGCATCCCGGTGATCAACGAAAACGACACCGTCGCCACCGCCGAAATCCGCTTCGGCGACAACGACCGCCTCGCCGCCCGCGTCGCCGAAATGGTCCAGGCCGACCAACTGATCCTGCTGTCCGACATCGACGGCCTCTACACCGCCGACCCCCGCCGCAACCCCGACGCCCACCACATCCCGGTCGTCGAGGCCCTGACCCCCGACATCGAGGCGATGGGCGGCGAGCCACCCCCCGGCTACTCGTCCGGCGGCATGCGCACCAAGCTCGTCGCCGCCCGCATCGCCACCCAGGCCGGCTGCGCGATGGCCATCGCCATCGGCAAAATCGAACGCCCGCTGCAGTCCCTGGAACGCGGCGCGGCGTGCACCTGGTTCCTGCCCGCCCCGGAGGGCCGCAGCAGCCGCAAACGCTGGATCGCCGGCTCCTTGTCCCCCCAGGGCACCCTGACCGTCGACGCCGGCGCCGCCCGCGCCCTGGCCAACGGCCGCTCGTTGCTCCCCGTCGGAGTCCGTTCGGTCGAAGGAACCTTCAACCGCGGCGACGCTGTCACCATCCAGGCCCAGGACGGCACCATCCTCGGCCGAGGCCTCTCCGCCTACGCCAGCACCGACGCCGAACAGATCGCCGGCCGCCGGTCCGACGAGATAGAAACGATCCTAGGCTGGCGCGGCCGCGACGAGATCGTCCATCGGGATGATCTGGTTTTGTTGTGAAGGCTTGTCATAAGGCCCTTACGCAAACGAACCATTGGTCGCAGAACATCCCAGCCGCACCGCCCCCCACCGCTTTGGCTGGACACGTGCCGGCCATCTACGGCTTGCGGTGCCGAGCACACCACAGCGTCAGATCATTCCGGCTCGGTCCATCTCGCCGACGAAGCCCATTCTCGGACTGTCGATAACTGCAACGAAAAACCGAAATCCAGACCGCTTCAAACGCCAAACCATGTCGCCGTCACCCGCGCGACACTCTATGTACCGGCCAGAGCGACACGCGCGCTGACGGCCACCGCCCTTAACGCCTGATCGAGCGTCGCCAGCGGCAGACCCCTGCGCCGGGCCAGTTCCAGGTAGGCCGCGTCATAAAGCGTCAGTCGATGCCGATCAGCCAGAACCAGTTTCAGTCCACGCCTGCGACGCGGTCTGCTGGTCGGTGCCGATGTCGAGCAGCGCCAGGTCACCCAGCGCCGCCCGCCGGAACTCGACATCGATACGTTTCCTGCGCCGCTTGGAAGCGGCGATGCCGGGCTATGATCAGGTCACCCGGATCAACCGGTCTCGCACGGTGTCCCGCCCCACAAAACCACCTCCGCCGCCACTACCGCCGCCCAGGCCGCAACGCCAGCAACGCCACAAAACAC
Source organism: uncultured Pseudomonadota bacterium (assembly GCA_963819005.1). Lineage (GTDB taxonomy): Bacteria > Pseudomonadota > Alphaproteobacteria > Acetobacterales > Acetobacteraceae > Rhodopila. The sequence continues at coordinate 143,696 of CAWFUL010000011.1, read as the reverse complement.
CCCGCGATCAATCCCCCGGAAAACATCAACGCCCACCGCGGCCCGCCCCGGTCCAGCACCAGCCCGAACACCAGCGGCGCCGCCCCCTGCAGGATCCGAGCCGGTGCGGCCAGCAACCCCGTCCGCAACCCGTACCCACCCGCCCCGAACAACGCCAACGGCAGCGTCCCCCGCGCGATGGTCAACAACCCGTTCCCCGCCCCGTGCAGCAGCACGAACGGCACAGCCGCCACCGGCCCCAACACAATCAACAACGCAGCCCCAACCGGATGCAGCACCGTCGCAAGCCGCGCCGACAGCATCGGCGAAGCCCGCCGCAAAACGCCAAACTCCACCAACCGCGCCGCCACCTGAGCCGGCCCGATCAGCGCCCCGGCCGCAATCGCCGCGGCAGGCGTCGCGCCCAGCGCCTCCAGCAGCCTCGGCAGATGCGTCGCGAACGCCGAAGAAACGAACCAGGTCACCCCGAACACGGTCGCCAGCACGATCATCGTCCAAGGCACGCCCGCCGCCGCGTCCACCACCGGAGGCGCCGCATGCACCGGGGCAGGGGCCTTCGGCAACAGCAACCGGTTCATCGGCAGCCCGACCACCAGATGCAGCCCCGCCCAGCCCAGCGCCGCGCCGCGCCATCCGAACGTGTCGATCAGCGCGGCACTCAGCGGCCACCCGACAGTGCTCGCAAACCCGGCAATCAGCGTGATCCCGGTGATCGCGTTCCGCGCCTCCAGCCCATACAGCCCCGCAGCGGTGGCGAACGCGGCTTCATACAGTCCAAAACCCATCGCCACGCCGATCACCACCCAGGCCAGCGCGAGGCTCACCGGCCCGGCCGCCGCCGCCAGCAGCCCCAGCCCCAGGGCAAACACCACGTTGGTCGCCGCCAGCACGTCCCGCCCGCCATACCGGTCGATCGTCCGTCCGGCCAGTGGCCCAAGCAGCCCCGACAGCAGCAACGCCGCCGAAACCGCCCCGAAGAACCACGACCGCGACAGCCCCAGCCCGACCGAGACCGGGTCGGCAAACACCGCCGTCAGGTAGTAGCTCGACCCCCAGGCAATCGTCTGCGTGACGCCAAGCGTCGAGACAACAACGTTCTTATGCGGCCGCCATGCCATACCCGCTCATACCAGCCACGGGCCGCCATGACGACCCGCCGGCCCAACTGAAATCCGCCCAGCGCCCCCCGTCAGCGATCCTTCACCCCCGAGAACAACGCCCCCAGCCCCTCCGCCATCGTCGGATGCGCCAGGATCGCATCGCGCAACCCCGTATACGGCATCCCGGCCAGCATCGCCGTCTGCACCACCGCCATCACCTCACCCGCCTCAGGCCCGATCATCGTGAACCCCAGGATCCGGTCGTCATCCGCCGCCACCACCACCTTCATGAACCCCCGGGTCTCTGAAATCGTTCGTGACCGCAGCACAGAAACGATCGGCAACCGGGCGACCCGCACCGCGATCCCCCGCGCGGCTGCCTCCGCCTCGCTCAACCCCACCCGGGCCAGCGGCGGATCGGTGTACATGCAATACGGCACCAGCCGGTCCCGCGTCGTCCGCGCCCCACCCTCCATCGCCGCCCGCACCACCCGGAAATCATCGAACGAGACATGCGTGAACGCCGGACTCCCCGCACATTCGCCGATCGCGAACACACCCTCCGCACCCGTCTCCAGCCGCTCGTTCACCACCACATAGCCGCGCGAGTCGACGCCCACCCCAGCCACATCCAACCCGATCCCGGCGGTGTTCGGCGTGCGCCCCGTTGCCACCAGAATGTCGCTGCCCTCCAGCGTCTGCTCGCCGCCCGCCGAAGCCACCCGCACGCGCACCGCCTCACCCGACCGCCCTTCCACCGCCAGCAACCGGACCCCGAAATGCACCGCGATCCCCTCGTCGGCGAACAGCGCCGCCAGTTCCGCCCCCACATCGGGATCTTCCCGCGCAGCCAGTTGCGGCCCCGCCTCCAGCACACTCACCCGGCTGCCAAACCGCCGGTACGCCTGCGCCATCTCCAGCCCCACATAGCCGCCGCCAACCACGATCAGATGATCCGGCAGCCGGTCGAGCTCCAACGCCTCGACATTCGTCAGCGGTCGCGCCGCCGCCATCCCCGGCACATCCGGAACCATCGCGCTGCGTTCCCACGTTGACCACCACCCGATCCCCGCTCAGCACCCGCGTGCCGCCGTCATTCAGGCTCACCGCGATCGTCTTCGGCGCAACGAACCGCCCGCTGCCCATGATCAGTGCCGCTCCGCTGGACCGGTAAAGATCGAGATGCATGGCGATCAGCCCATCCACCATCGCCCGCTTCCGGTTTAGAACCTTGGTCATATCGGTTGAAACCAAACCCGTTACCTGACCAAACTGATCCCCGTGCCTCACCAGATCCGCAACCTTCGCACTCCAAATCTCATTCTTGCTCGGCAAACAATTCGTATTCGGGCAAGACCCGCCGATCAGCTTCCGCTCGATCACCGCGACACGCTTGCCTGATCTGGCCATGTGCCAGGCCAAATACTTGCCGCCCTCGCCGCTGCCAAGCACAAGCAAGTCGAACCGCTCCATTTCGGACATCCAGTTCATTCCTTTCCGGTCACAAAACAAGACCATTCCGGCACGCAGTAAAGCCCGGTTCCGCCGGAAGCCTCAACAACGCAGGCCGATCCGGCCGGGTGTTGTCAAAATCGTGATCGCATCACGCCGGACAGCTCCCGCCTCTACGCGGCGACACGGATGCCGTAATACAACCCAACTCAAACCAACGGAGTGCACCCCCATGGCCACCGTAAAACTCTGGACCGACGAAGACGCCGCCGCCAACCACGCCGTCAAAGCCGTGTTCGACGACATCCGCGCCGCCCGCAAATCCGATTTCATCAACAACTTCTGGCGCGCCCTCGCCAACGACCCCGCCACCCTCAAACGCACCTGGGACAGTCTCAAGCAGATCATGGGCGGCGACGGCCCGCTCGATCCCCTGACCCGGGAGCTCATCTACATCGCCGTCTCAGCCGCCAACGGCTGCACATACTGCATCCATTCCCACACCGCCGCGGCGAAACAAAAGGGCATGACCGACGCCCAGCACATGCACCTGCTCGCCATCATCGGCATGGCCGCCGAGACCAACAATCTCGTCAACACCTTGCAAGTCCCGGTCGACGAGGAATTCCTCGTCCCTTGAGCCCCCGCCCCAACCCCGCCAAACTCCCAACTTGAAATAACTGGCGGAGCCAATCCGCCTACGTCCAGGAAAGCCCACCCCATGCGCCTCCCACCGAGACGCCGACCGCAACGGCTGGCCGAATGAGCATAGCCCTCGCGCGCCCACCAACAACCCGCTTCGCCGACCTCCTCCCCGGCCTCATCGCCGCCGTCTCCTTCAGCGTCTCCGACATCCTGCTGAAAATCGTCCTCAGCACCGGCATGACCGCCCTTTCGCTGGCTACGCTCCGCGGCATCGCCGTCGTCACCTTCTTCGTCATCTGGCTCAAAGCCGCCCCGCCGCCGCGAGCCCATACCAAACCCGAACGCCTGATCGCCCTCGGCATCGGCGTCCTGTTCAGCGTCACCATGCTCGGCCTGCTGCAGGCAATCGCGCTGTCTGCCCGTCTCGATCGCCATCCTCGCCTATTTCGTCTACCCGCTCCTCACCGGCCTCGGTGGTGCGGCCACCGGCATCGACCGCGTCGGCGCCAAGGCCCTTTTCGCCGCCGCCACCGCATTCATCGGCCTGGCCCTGATGTTAGGCTTCCACCTGCAGCACCTCGCCCCCATCGGCCTTGCCTGCGCCTTCATCGCCGCCATCGCTCGGGTCATCACCCTTCTGCTGACACGAAGCTACCTGAACAACGCCGATGCCAGGCTCACGACCTGGTACTCGATGGTCCCCTCCACAGCGATCTATCTCGCCATCCTGGTGCCCCTCGGCTCGTGGACGATCCCGGCCTCCGCCGCCGGCTGGGCCGCCTTCCTCGGCGTCACCATCACCACCACACTGTCCACCCTGTTGATCTACATCTCCACCGTCCGCATCGGCCCATTCCGCACCGCCTTGCTGATGAACCTCGAGCCCCTCCTGACCACAACCGCCAGCATTCTTCTGTTGCACGAGACGATGTCCCCCGCCCAGGCCGCAGGCGCCGGTCTGATGATCGCCTCCCTCATCGCTTTCCAGCTCATCCGCACCCGCTGATCAGTCCGTCCCCGCCCGAGGTCAAATCGTCCGGCCGCAACATCTCAGCCGCAAACGATAACGGTCTGGCGGTCCGGCCCCGGAACAAGCGCCCGATCCGGCCCGCCGAACCATGGAAGGCGCGTATCAATCGAGATCGATCTCCAGCTTGATCCGGCGCGGCCTCTCCTCGTGCCGGTGCTCCTCGTGGTGCTCCCGCTTCTCGTGGTGCTCCTCATGATGCTCCGTCTCCGGGAACTCATGCGCCGGATGGTGCAGGGCAGGGTCCAGCACGAACGTCAGCCCTCCCACCACCAGCCCGTCCGCCAGCACCACGACTTCGATCGCCACCGGCGCTGCCAGTTGCACCTCGGCCGCCGAGAAATCCTGCCCCGCAAGGAACCGAGGCCGGATCTCCCGATGATCCCGCGGCCCAAGCGTGAATCCGCCGCCGCCCGGATTGTCGAACACCATCGTCCAGCCGCGCGTCGTCAGGAACGCCGGCATGACCGGACGGATTTCCATCAACGCGGTATGCGCGAACGGATTGCCCGCCCGGAACTCACGATGCTCGAACGCTTCGTTTAGGGCATGGCGCCCACCGCCGCCCGGAACCGGAATGACCGCGCGCAGGCCCAGGTTGTTGTCGCAAGGCACCAGCCGCCACAGCGGCGTCGGCCCGATCGCCGCCGGCAACCCGGTCACCGGATCGTTATTTGCCCGGTCGCCAGCAACGGTCGCCCCCATGAACATGACCTCGTGGCCGGGAAACTGCGGACGCCACTCGAACGGACCCACAACGACCTCGCCGCCGGCAGCCAGGCTGCCGACAAGCCGGGACGCCGTCGTCATCGGCTTGAAATCATCCGGCCACACCAGCCCCGCACCAGGACGGCAATGCCAGCCATGCACCACCACGTTGGTGGCGGCCAGGCTTCCCCGGTTCTTGATGCGCACATACGCATGGTTGCGACGCCCGACGATCGGAGTTTGATGCTCCAGGTGCCCATCCGGTTCATGACGGTTCCAGATGTCGGTGGTTTCCCAGAACTTCTGCAAATAAGGAAACTGGTTGGCCGGGCCATACTGGTATTCGCCGCCACGCCCGTCATCGATATAGACATCGATCGGCGGCGGCGCGCCCTCATTGTTGTTCGGGGTGGGAGTGGCGGCCGGCTGAAACAACCCCTGCTTCTCGAACGACCAGCGAACCACTTTCCAGTAACAGCCGCCAACCTGATCCGCTGCCGTCCAGTCACCCAGTTCCGCCGCCATCATGAACGTTGCATAAGTCAGCGCATTCGGCGGATTGGTCGGCTGCGTCAGCCCCCCAATCGTGCGCATGATCAGGTAAACGACATACCGGCCCGCGAAATTCCGCATCGCCAGCTCCGTCGAATCCCCGCCAATCGCTCGGTAAATACGGAAATGAGTCGAGCTCAGTATTTGCTCGTTATTGTACCCGCCCGCGTCGAGCGGACCGAACGGGTTCAGCGCAATCGCCCCGCTCCAGCCCCACCCGGCCGCCGGAGTGCGGTCATGCCGCCGCCCGACCACCGAATTCAGCCAGGGAAAGCTCATGCCGCGATCCGGCGCCTGGGAATCCGGGTCATTCAACACCACGCCCGACACTGTCCCCGGCGCTATGGGCAAAACCGAAATTGGGACCGTTGACGTGGTTATAAAGCGTCCCATGCCCGGCCAGTTCGTGCAGCACCACCCGCTGGTCGCACGCGATCCCCAGCGGCTGAGCAACATTGGTCAGGTCCGCCAGCCCGAACGCCGTCTCCAGAATGCCGAATGCGCCGTTGCCGAGGCAATGCGCGTTGACCACCGCCCCGCCCAGCCCGCGATGATCAACCTGGGTAGGGAACAAGGTGCCCCCGAAAAACACCGCCAGGTCGAATCCCAGATCCGCCATCAGCCGGAAGAAACCATCGGCATGGAAATAGGCATTCACCGCGCCGAAATTGTCCGAGCGCGCATTGAAGTTGAAGTCGGTGGCAACCGGCTCGATCGGCGGCGCGATCGGCGGCGGCTCCACGTTGATGATCTGAACGTTGTCGCCGGCAAGGGCATAGTTGCCGCCCGCCGGTGGGTCGAGCTTGGGCAGCAGCACCGCGCTCCGCAGCGGATTGAGCAAGGCGTCAGGCGCATTGGGCAGCGGACCGCCGGCGGTCGTGATCGGGTCCTGACGGAACACCAGGCCATCCACCCCCGCCACGAACGCGCGCAGCATCAGCACGGCAAGCGTTTCCGCCTCGATCAGCGCGACCCATCGCAGATTTGGTATCCCGTCAACCCCCAGGATGAAGTAAACCGCATCGACCACGTAATGATGGTGATCACGGATCACCTCGGGAACCGGGGGCAGGGGGGGATACGAATGGTCATGACGGTGCGAGTCCGGTCCATGCAGGTGGGTCGGCGGCTCGTCGATGCCTTCGATGATCCGCACCCGCTGACTGGCCTCGTAACGGTAGACAAATAACCGCCGCCGCTCGATCTTCAGCGATTTGCGGTGGAAATGCGCGTCGTCGTCGGAAACACCGAGGCTATGGGCCAATCCGCGCTCATCCAGCCCGCGCAAATGACCCAGCGCCTCGTCGCTCGGCCGCTTCACGGACAGGTCCGCATGCGCGGTCGACTGCGCGCTGATGATGCGGAACGGGTTGGCCTTGATCTGCACCGCCAGGCCGGCTTCCCATACAGGCAACCCGAAATACGTCTGGCTGAAAGTGACCGTCGTCGTGTCGAACTGAGTCTTCTCTGCCCACAAACGATATTCCGCTCCATCGCTTGTCGGCGCCGTCTCCGTCGGCATCGCCAGCGAATTCAGTTCGGAATCCTTCAGGGCGAGCAGGCCCTTGATCCCCATCAGGTAGTCCTGCGCGGCAAGCTGCGCCGTTCGGGCCCGCGACGGGTAAAGCTGCTCGGCGTGCAGCACACCCCGCACGAGACCAGTCTCGTCGCGATGAACGTGGGCACCCGTTGATGCATCATATTCATGTGGCATGGAGGCGTCCTTCCTCGATCAGACGTTCGTTATTGGTTGGCCGGTCACGCGGGAACCGGAAGCGTGATCGCCTGAGGCGGACCGGTCAGAGGGCGCGAATCACGCGATCAGACAAAGCGCCGGACCATGATGGAACACCTCGGCCGGGTTCAACCTCACACGATCATTGTTTAGGCCAGGCGACGAAGCCACGCTGTGAACCAGTTCACTGCATGATCGGCGCCGCCTCCCCTGGCGACTTCCCCCCGGTGCCAGCCACATGCACCGCCAGCCCCCAACGGCCGTTCCTCCGCGCCCGCGCCCGTTTGCCCGTCCCACGTGAAAATGACCCCCCGCAGGCCCATCCCGCACCCCCAATGCGTGTTCCATCGTCCAGCAACCCCCGCAAGGACACCATGCCTCGTTACTCACGCCACCACGCGGAGCACCACAAGATTGATCGCCTCGGCTGGCTGCGCGCCGCCGTCCTAGGCGCCAACGACGGCCTGCTCTCCACCTCCAGCCTCATCATCGGCGTCGCCAGCGCCCACGGTGCCCACCACGGCATCCTCACCGCTGGCATCTCCGGCCTCGCCGCCGGCGCCATGTCCATGGCCGCGGGCGAATACGTCTCCGTCAGCTCCCAGTCGGATTCCGAACGCGCCGACGTCGCCCGGGAAAAAGCCGAACTCAGTGACCACCCCCAGGGCGAACTGACCGAACTAACCAACATCTACGTAAATCGAGGCCTCGACCGCCCCCTCGCCAAGCAGGTTGCCGCCCAACTGATGCAGCGCGACGCCCTCGGCGCCCATGCCCGCGACGAACTCGGAATCAGTAAAATGACCACCGCCCGCCCCGTCCAGGCCGGCCTCGCGTCCGCCGCATCCTTCGCCGTTGGCGCCGGCCTGCCGCTGGCCATTGCCATTTTCACCCCGGTCGGCATCCTCCTCTGGGCGGTCCCCGTCGCCTCCCTGATCCTGCTCGCCATCCTCGGTGTCGTCGGCGCCAGGATCGGAGGCGCCAGCATCTGGAAAGCCGCAATCCGTGTCACCTTCTGGGGCGCGCTCGCCATGGCCGTCACCGCCGGCATCGGCTGGGCCTTCGGCACCCAGGTCTGAAACCCCAAGAGCTCTGAAACCCCAAGAGCTCTGAAACCCCAAGAGCTCTGAAACCCCAGAGCTTTGAAACCCGGAGCTTTGAAACCCCAGGGCATTGAAACCCCAGGGCTTTGAAACCCCAGAGCCTTGAAACCCCAGACGTCTGAAACGCCAGTGCATGCGAGCAGGAGAGGGCCCAGGTCCACCCGAACCCACACCCGCTCTGGCACCCGCCCCCCCAAAATGTTACCCAGCGTCCATACACAGCCGGAGACACCCCCCGCATGGCCGCGATCGCCGACATCACCGCCCGTGAAATCCTCGACAGCCGCGGCAACCCCACGGTGGAGGTCGAAGTCCTGCTGGAATCCGGCGCCACCGGACGCGCCGCCGTACCCTCCGGCGCCTCCACCGGCGCGCATGAGGCAGTGGAACTCCGCGACGGCGACAAAGCCCGCTACGGCGGCAAAGGCGTGCTGCAGGCCTGCGCCAACGCCGAAGGTGAGATCCTGGAGGCCATCGGCGGCATCGACGCCACCGAACAGGTCGCCATCGACAACATCATGATCGACCTCGACGGCACCCCCAACAAGGGCCGCCTCGGCGCCAACGCCATTCTCGGCGTCTCCCTCGCCGTCGCCAAAGCCGCCGCCAACGACCTCGGCCTGCCGCTGTATCGCTATGTCGGCGGCGTCTACGCCCGCACCCTCCCGGTGCCGATGATGAATATCCTCAACGGCGGCAAGCATGCCGACAACCCGATCGACATCCAGGAGTTCATGATCCAGCCGATCGCCGCCGCCACCGTGGCCGACGCCATCCGCATGGGTAGCGAAATCTTCGCCGTGCTGAAAAAAGAACTCCACGACGCCGGCCTCAACACCAACGTCGGCGACGAGGGCGGCTTCGCGCCCGACCTGAAATCCGCCGACGAAGCCCTTGGCTTCATTACCAAGGCAGTGGAAAAAGCCGGCTACCGCCCCGGCGAGGACGTCACGTTCGCACTCGACCCAGCCTCAACCGAATTCTTCAAGAACGGCAAATACCACCTTGAAGGTGAAGGAAAAATCCTCGATGGCGAGGGCATCGTCCGCTACTACGAGGACCTCTGCGCCCGCTACCCCATCAAGTCGATCGAGGATGGCTGCGCCGAGGATGACTGGGAAACCTGGAAGCTGATGACCGACACCATGGGCAGCAAAATCCAGATCGTCGGCGACGACCTGTTCGTCACCAACCCCGAACGCCTCCGCCGCGGCATCGAACGCGGCTCCGCCAACGCCATCCTCATCAAGGTCAACCAGATCGGCACCCTGTCCGAGACGCTCGAGGCCGTCGAAGTCGCCCACCGCGCCGGCTGGCGCTGTGTCATGAGCCACCGTTCCGGCGAAACCGAGGACGCCACCATCGCCGACCTCGCCGTGGCCACCAACTGCGGCCAGATCAAGACAGGAAGCCTCGCCCGCAGCGACCGGACGTCAAAGTACAACCAGCTCATCCGTATCGAGGAACAACTCGCCACCGCCGCCCGCTACGCCGGATCAACGGTCCTGCGGAGCTAACCCGTCCAACTGAACCCGCGCTTCGATCTCGAGCCGCGAACGCGCTTCACCCTGCGCCGCCTTTATCGCGGGTTCGCGTCGGAATGGCAGGGCGCTCGAGGTCGCCGGCTTTTGGCACAGCGCGGCGCTCGGCAACCCCCTCTTACCGGTCGCGGCGGTGCCGGCCCTGGTTTTGAATGACAGTCTGGCGGCTGGAACGGGGGTTGGATTAATCATCCAACCCCGCTTCCGGTGTGAAAAGACTGCAGTTAAGATGTAGCGGAATACAATAAGTAATGGCTCTTCCTAAGGCGATTTTATTGGTCCGATTGCCGTTACTCCTGGCGATGAACTTGAAATTATCAGCCTACGCAAAATCCGTCCAGATTTGAAATGGGATGGACTGTTTGCTTGGAAGATGCTCGATCCGGCCCCATGGGCACGAACAGTCGGATGGCTGAACCCCCCAAGACTCCGCGACAAATTCGACGGCTGCCGTAGTGGCCTGCCGCGCGGCGATCTCAAGTGACGATGCAGGCCCGATCACGTCAGCCGCCACAAGCCGCACCGAACCCGACTGATGATCAGTTTCGACAAGGCTCAGTCTTCCGGCACCGTCCGGCTGTATAACCAGCCATCCGATCAGCGCGCCGGTCAGTGGTGATGCCGCCGCTACTGTTGGGACACCCGCTGCCGCGGTTCCCACGCCGCTAAGCGCTACGCAGCCGAAAGTCGCTGCGGCGCGCATCAGCGTTCGCCGATCGAGGGTGTAGTGACGCATGCCTGCCTCAGCGGTTGGTGGCTTGGTTACGGCTCGGCAATGCTCCAGGTGGCGTCATCTCGTTCGAGGCCTTGGTCCGCCCGCCATGTTCCTGCATCTCGTGCTGCAAGGGATCAGCCACATACTGGAATGTTGGCTCGCGGTTCCACGGTCCACGCTCATCAGCCCCAGGACCCGATGAGAGATTGAAGTATAGGTTGACAGTGTCGTCAGGTTTCAGGTCGCCAAACAGCGGTTGCTCCAGCGCATTCAGGGAGCGCAGCGCTTCCATGAACATATGCGTGTGGGAGACCTCACGGGTCGCGAGATGCGTCAACGCTTCGCGGGTGCCATCATCGTTCGTCATCGCGATCAGCTGCTCATAGGTGTTGAGCGCTCCAGCCTCCGCAGCGAGGTTTGCACGAAGATCACGGACGACGTGGCCGCCTTCATTCACGTAGCGGGCATCCCAGGTCAGCCCCTTCGAATCGACAAGGTGTGGACCAGGACCGCGAATAGCAAAAAGCGTGCTTTGGTATGCTTTGTCCTGTAGATTTGCTGACGCTTTATTGGTATGTTGCTCGATCAATAAGGCTATGACTTCAAGATGACCGAGTTCCTCGGTGCCAATGTCTTGTAACATATCTCGGATGCCGGCGTTATCCGTGTGGTAGGACTGCGTCAGATAAGTCAGCGCGGCAGACAATTCGCCAGTGGCGCCCCCATACTGCTCAAGCAGCTTTTCGGCGAACACAGGGTCCGGATTCTGGACACGAACGTCGTGAATGAGAATAGACTTGTGCAAGAACATTACTGGGACTTTCGGGTGGGGGCTGCGGCGGAGGCTGTGCAGCTGCAACCGCCACTACGGATGGTGGTTGCTTCAACTGCGGGTGAACGTTTCCAGCATCCTGGGTGATCATGGCTTCGCTGAGGGCAGGCCGCGAGGCCGGATGACAATCATAGCGGCGTCCCCCAGCCGGCGGGGCAGGCCGTGCGCGCCCTCCCGGAACCCCGCATTTGCAAAGGCCGTCAGATGGCTGTTACCCTTGCTCCCAGACGATTGAATGGGCTGTTCATCTGAGGAACACCGGTTAGAGTTTACGTTGCGCTCCCGGACCCCTCAAGCGAGCAAAAATGATGATGCGGAGGGGTCCTAAGAGCATGACCAGGCAGGAGATGTCTTCACGGCCGGAGCTACAGGCAGCGGACGACGCGGCCATCGACGACGCGATCGCCCACGCCGATCCCATGGTCCTGCGGGGCTTGCTCTACCAGCTCACCGGCGATCCGGAGGTGGCGGCGACAAACACAAAGACCGTGCTGGCCGGCTACTTCGACGTTGCCGCGCCGGCGACCGAAGCGGACGTGGCACTGCTCCGGCGCAAGGGTGCTGCGTTCCTGAAAGCCTACCGCGACAGCGGCGCGGGCGATATCGCCATCGGCCCGCCAGAACGGCTCGCCGACAGCCTGGGCCTGATGCTGGGGCAGCACCTGGAGGGCGAGAACCTGCGGCATCACGTCGAGGAGTTGGCGCTCGACCCGTCGGTGCGCTCGCTGCACTGGCAGCAGAAGCCCGATCCGGCGCGCCTGAAGGATTTCACCGTCACGGTCATCGGCGCCGGCATGGGCGGGCTGAACGCCGCGCTCCAGCTGCGCAACGCCGGCTTCCCGTTCACCGTCCTCGAGAAGAACACCGGCGTCGGCGGAACCTGGTGGGAGAACCGCTATCCCGGCGCTCGCGTCGATACCCCAAGCCGCTCCTACACCCACCTGTTTGGCGTCGACTTCCCCTATCCCAATCCGTTCTGCGAATGGCGGGAGAACGTGAAGTATTTCGACTGGGTCGCCGACAACTTCGACCTGCGCCGCCACATCCAGTTCGAGACCGAGGTCAAGGCGCTGACCTGGGACGAGGCCGCCAACGAGTGGCAGATCGACATCGAAGGGCCGGACGGCGCCCGCACCATCCGCTCGCGCGCGGTGATCACCTCCGTCGGTTTCCTCAGCCGGCCGAACATCCCCAACATCGCCGGCGCCGAAACGTTCGCCGGCGCCTCGTGGCACACGGCGCGGTGGCCGCAGGACGTCGACCTGAAGGGCAAGCGGGTGGCGGTGATCGGCACCGGCTGCACCGGCTACCAGATGGTTCCCGGAAATCGCGCTTGAAGCCGCCCACGTCACCGTGTTCCAGCGGACGGCGCAGTGGCTGTTTCCGGTGCCGGGCTACCGCTCGCCATTCCCGCCGCAGGTCAACTGGCTCGACCGCAACCTGCCGTTCCACACCAACTTCATGCGCGCCCGCTCCTGCTCGCTCGACCGCATCGCCAACGTCGCGGAGATCGATCCGGACTTCAACGATCCGCACGCCTGCAACCCGCTCAGCAAGCGGGCCCGCGAAGGCTGCATCGACTTCCTCCACCGCAAGCTCGGCGATCCGGCCCTCGTGGCGGCGATGACGCCCCCACACCCGATCTGGTCCGCCCGGGCGGTTGTCGTCGATCCGGATTATTGCGTCCTGGATGCCCTGCTGCGCGACAACGTCACCCTGGTCACCGCCGGGTTCGAGCGCATCGAGCCTCGCGGCGTCGTGGCCATGGACGGGACGCTGCACGAGGCCGACGTGATCGTCTACGCCACCGGCTTCCACGCCACGGAGTATCTGTATCCCATGACCATCACCGGCCGCGGGGGGCAGACGCTCGAGGACCTCTGGAGGAAAGATGGCGCGCGCGCCTACCTCGGCTGCATGATGCCGGGCTTTCCCAATCTCTGGACGATCTACGGCCCGAACACCAACGGTGCCCTGACGGTGGCTTCGTTCCATGAGAAGACCGCCCAGTACGCGCTCCAGTGCATGGAGACGCTGGTCCTTGGCACCGGCCGCGCGATGGAGGTCCGGCCGGACGCCTTCTGGCGCTACAACCGCCTGGTGGACGAACGCAACCTCCGGAAGGTCTGGAGCGATCCGCGCGCCCACAACTACTACTGGACCGAACACGGCCGTTCGGCTGTAATGAACCCGTTCTACACCGCCGAGATGTCAGGCTTCCTGCGCAAACCCGACCTCGCCGACCTGGCGATCGCCTGATGGACGGCGGCGGAATGGACCGCGGCGGAATGGACGGCGGCGGCGTCAGCCTCGACAAGCAGCAGATCTCGCACTAGCGGGACAACCTGACCGCCACCGCACGACGTCGCCTTTCTCATCCAGACGAACCTGCCGGCTAGCCCGTCCGGCCGCGGGTCTACGGCCCGCATCTTCAGCGCCATCCCCAAATTACCGGCGCCCGTTCCGCGGCCGAGGACTTTGGCACGGTCCTCGGCGGCGCGGGCGGATCGGGCCTGCCAGGCAGTCAGCCTCTCGGCACGGCCGGCACCGGGCAAGCACGCGATGCCGACCGCGCCGCTTCACTTACAGATTCGCGCGGGCGCTCACCAGCGCTGCCACCGCATCGGCGGTCGCAGCGGACAAAGTCCAGCCCAGATGGCCGTGGCCTGTGTTGTAGAACACCCGTGGGTTCCGGCCCGGCGCGACGCGGGGCAGCATGTCCGGCATCATCGGGCGCAGCCCGGCCCACGGAACGGATTGGCGCGTGCTCATGCCGGGGAAATGCGCGCGGCACCAGGCGACCAGCGGTGCGATCCGGTCGGCCCGGATGTCGCGGTTATAGCCGTTGAACTCCGCCGTTCCCGCCACGCGGAAGCGCGTCGGACCGAGGCGGCTGGTGACGATCTTGGCACTGTCGTCCAGCAGGCTGACCCAGGGCGCTGCCTGCTGGTCCGCGGCCTCCGGCAGAGCAACAGTTATCGAGTAACCCTTCACCGGATAGACGTTGACGCGATCGCCCAGCGACTGGCTGAGCTGGCGTGACATGACGCCGCCGCAGACGACGATCTTGTCGAAGGTTTCCGTCGCGTCCAGGTTTGGCAAGCCGTCAAGCGTTGGTTCGGTCGACCGCGTGACGACCGTGACGTTGTCGGTGCCGGCGCTGGCCGACAGCACGTCAGTGGCGAAGCGCATGGTCACACCGTGACGCTGGCAGGCCTGGGCGAGGCCGTGGGTGAATTTGTGGATGTCGCCGGTGAAGTCGGACGGGGTGTAGAAGCCGCCGTAGTAGGTGCCGCGCAGGGCGGGCTCGATCGAACGGATCTCCGAAGGTGTTACGGCGCGGCGCTCCAGGCCGCCCTTGGCCAGCAGTTCGGTGACCCGGCTGGCGGCCTCGAAGTCTCGCTTCGTTTCGTAGAAGTGCAGGATGCCGCGGTTCTCGCAGTCGAAGTCGATGCCTTCTTCCTCGGCCATGCGCCGCAGATGCTGGCGCGCCTCGATCGCCAGGCGTGCGGTGGTGATGGTGTTTTCCTCATGGCGCGGGATGGCGGCGATGAACGCGCCCATCCAGGACAGCTTGTGCCAGGACGGCCTTGGGTTCACCAGCAGCGGGGCGCCCGGCGACATCATCCACTTCATGCCCTTGATGACGGTCGCCCAGCTGTTCCAGACCTCGGCGTTGGAGGCGGAGAGCTGGCCGCCATTCGCGAACGACGTCTCCATCGCCGCGTAGGGATGGCGGTCGAAGACGGTAACGCGGTTGCCGCGCCGGGCGAGATTATAGGCCGTGGTGATTCCGGTGATGCCGGCGCCGATGACGGCGATTGACTGAGAGTCGACGTTGGACATGTGCATTCTCCCCCGCAATGGGCGGGTGTTCGAATGCCCCCTCTGTCATTGGCCTGAGAGCATCGTCGTGCCCCGGCATGGGGCGGCGACTTACACCATCGGCGGGAGCGGCTGCTCCGCTTTTCAGAGATTCATCAACGTTGCGGTTGCTGGGCCTGAGAGTTTCCGGGGCGGTTGCTCCTTCGGCGCCGCCTTGGCCCCTGGGTTTGTCGCCCGGGAGCCGCCGCGAACTCTTCCGCGCGGTCGATGTGGCAGACGTGGCGGGGGGCGTCAAGCTTGTTGTTATTTGCAACTACTCGGCGGCGGCAGGCGTGCGGCGCGGCTTGGGTGCCGCAGCCTCGGGGAAGCGTTCCAGGATCTCGGCGCGGTAGCCGCCGGTTACCCAGGGAGCACCTTGGGGCGCCGCGATGCCCCATTTGCAAGTAGTCAAATGTCCAAGCAGAACAGACCGCGCGAGTGGTGCACCACAAACAGCAGTCGGACGGTTTATCAAGCCCGACGACGTCGCCGCGCTGACGGCGGTCCTGCTGTCGCCGGACGCCGGCGCCGTCACCGGCCAGCAAGTCGGGGTTTACGGCGGAGCGTCTCTGTGACCAGCGTCTTTTTGAACAGCGGCGGTCAGCACCGCCCAGATCAACGGAGAAAGCGCCATGCGCATTGTTGACATTCGTGAGGTGACCGCGCCGATCGCCTCCTCTATCGCCAACGCCTACATCGACTTCTCCAGAATGACGCTGTCCCTGGTCGCCGTCGTGACGGACGTGGTCCGCGATGGGCGGCGGGTCGTCGGCTATGGTTTCAACTCGAACGGCCGCTACGGCCAGGGCGGCCTTATCCGCGACCGGTTCGCGGGACGGGTCATGGAAGCGCCCCCGGCGAGCCTTTTGAACGACGCCGGCGACAACCTGGACCCGGATCGGATCTGGGCCACGCTGATGAAGAACGAGAAGCCCGGCGGCCACGGTGAGCGTTCCGTCGCGGTCGGCACGATCGACATGGCAGTCTGGGACGCGGTGGCGAAAATCGCCGGCCGGCCGCTGTTTCGCCTGCTCGCCGAACGCCACGGGCGCGAAGCCAACCCGCGCGTCTTCGTCTATGCCGCGGGCGGCTATTATTACCCCGGCAAGGGCATCGAACAGCTGCGCGCCGAGATGCGCAGCTACCTCGATCGCGGCTACAGCGTGGTCAAGATGAAGATCGGCAACGGCATCGCCGGGGACCGGCCGCGCATCGAAGGCGTTCTGGCTGAACTGGACGGCAAGGCGCAACTGGCGGTGGACGCGAACGGACGCCTGACGCTGGAGGACGCCATCGCCTACGCCAAGATGCTGCGGGACTATCCGCTGTTCTGGTACGAGGAAGCCGGCGATCCGCTGGACTTCGCGCTGCAGGCGGCACTGGCCGAGTTCTATCCCGGTCCCATGGCGACCGGGGAAAACCTGTTCAGCCACCAGGACGCGCGCAACCTGCTGCGATACGGCGGGATGCGGCCGGACCGTGACTGGCTGCAGTTCGATTGCGCGCTGTCATACGGGCTTTGCGAATACCAACGCACGCTCGCCGCGTTGGACGTCGCGGGCTGGTCACCCTCACGCTGTATCCCGCACGGAGGCCACCAGATGTCGCTCAATATCGCCGCGGGGCTCGGTCTGGGCGGCAACGAGAGCTATCCCGATCTCTTCCAGCCCTATGGCGGCTTCCCCGACGGCGTGCGCGTCGAGGACAGTCGCATCATCATGCCGGACCTGCCGGGCATCGGGTTCGAGGGCAAGTCCGACCTGATCAAGGTCATGCGCGACCTGGCAGAATGATCCACGGGTGTGGTCAGCCGCTGAACCGGCACGCTGCCGGGCGGACACACTGAGTCATTTGTTCATCGGTTTGGATGGTCCGGCCTCGGGAGCGGCCATGATCAACCACGCCCCGGTAGTGCGACGCCGGGGGTCGTCCTCGCGGCACGGAATTCCTGCTCGAACGTTGCAGCGGCAACATACTGCGTTGTGCAAGCGCAACGTATATCGCGCATTAGGAGATCAATCGAAAGCTATACACAACTATAGCGTGCATCCGTTTCGCTGGCAGCCCGGTCGGCCTGCCGAAACCGCAACCGTTTCTACCCCGCAACACCAGCATCAGCAGCCGGCGAAAGCAACCGGAAGTTGCGCGGCAGAGCCAAGTCCGTTTGCTTCTGGTCCGCAATCTCGCTGATGATTTGCAGACCAAGTGCAACATCGTTCAGCCGGTATGGTTTCACCATCACAGCGTCACCCGAGGCGGTGGTGAGATCGCTCTGGTCATTGCCCGTGGAAAATATCACGCCGGCCTTGGATAATTTGCGCAGGTGCGTGCCGAACGCGGCGCCGTCGCCGCCGTCCGCAAGGTGGAGGTCGATGACCGCGAATTCCGGCATCGCCTGGTCGATGGAACGACGCGCCTCGTCAACCGTGCGCGCAATGTCGGTCACCACAAAGCCCTCTCTTTCAAGGACTTCCTGCAGCAAATCGGCGATTACCAGGTCGTCCTCGACGATAAGCACGCTTCGCATCAATTAACCTCAACCTATTGCGCTGGCATTTCGCCATAGCCATGTCCCGGGCGTTCCCGGCATCGCCGCCGTGTGCGGGCGCACATGCGTAGGACGCTACCCATTCGTCTCACGTACCCGTGAAAAGCTGACGGCGCAAGATAAAACTATAATCGATACTGGAAACATTACGGCAATGCCAAATAAATCTGCCGCGCAACAAATCCTCAATTTGCTGAGCCGGGAACATGCGCTGGCGGAATTTGGCACGTACGCGTTTGGTGAGGTCAGCTTACAATTAATTCTGAACGAAGCCGCGCGGGTCTGCGCCGCGGCGCTCGATGTTCCCTTCAGCAAAATATGCCGCTACCGGCCCGAGGGAAACGACCTGCTGATCGTGGCCGGTTATGGCTGGAACGCCGACGTGGTGGGCGTTGCGATTTCGGTCGCTGACGAATCCTCGCCGCAAGGGCGCGCCTTCACCACCGGAAAGCCGCAGGTTTGCGGCAACGTCGGTGAAGTCAATACCTATCGCCTGCCATCATTCTACCCTGAACATGGTATTTCATCGACGGTCGATGTTCTGGTCGCCGCAAAAACCGGTCCGCCATTCGGCGTGCTCGAGGTTGATGGTAAGATCGCCGACGCCTTCGACGAAACGGATATAGATTTCCTCACAAGCTTTGCAAACATCCTGGCCGAAGCCGTCGCGGCATCAGCCAGGGCGGAAGACCTTCGCGAAACGATTGCATCCATGGAACAGCTTATTGCCGAAAAGGAAATACTCGCTGAAGAATTGAAACATCGTGTGCGAAACAGTTTGCATATGGTTTACGGGCTGCTCACCGCTGAACTCGGGCAGGAACACCCGGATGAATCCCTAAAGGCGTTCCGGTCCATTGCGTTCCGGGTCATCGGCCTGTCCGAGGTGTTCAACCACCTGCTCGGCGAAGGCATGGAGAAGACCATCAATCTGGGCGACTACGTCAATGCTCTCTGCGGCAGCTTGCCCCACCTTTACGCGACTACCACCATCAAATTGTCATCCACCTCTGACACGGTCACCATCGAACTCGATAAAGCGACCGCGCTCGGCATTGTTCTCACGGAACTAGTCAATAACGCCTACATCCATGCGTTCCCCGACGATCAAGGGAAAATCACCGTGGCGCTTCATGTCAGTCCGGGCGCCGCGACCCTCACGATTCGCGACAACGGCACTGGCTTCGTCGAGGAGCCCACCGCCCGCCGCGGCATGCGCCTCGTCAGGCGGTTAGTGAAACAGGTGTCGGGCACGATCGATCTTCAGGTCGATCACGGCAGCATTTGGACCGTCCGGTTCCCGGTGCTGGCGGCCTGAGATAGCCGGAGTGACCGGCAGCCGTTGCCGCCTGTCCGCCTGATGACCGTCACCCCCGCAAAGCACTGCCGGCATGGGCTATGATTGTTCCGTTACAAATAACGTGGCACGTCCGGACCGGCCCCCGGTGCCCGGACATTTATTCAATCCGCAACCTTTCTTTAACCCTTTGATGTCCCTCATGCGTAACCTTGTGGCGCCGAGACCAACCACGCATGACAGACACGCTCGTAGAACCGCCCGCTGCCGTCCGAACCGCCGCCGACCTCGTCAGCCGTCCGCTGCTCGACAGCCGGCAGCGCTGGCGGCACATGGTCGCCCTCGCGGCCGACCTAGCCTTCGAAACCGACGACAAGGGCCGCTTCTCCTTCATTGCGCCCGACCACGTCCTCGGTTGGTCCGCCGGCGCTCTGATCGGCCAACCCTCCGAACTGATGCTCGTCGACGACCCTGTCGAAACCAGTTACAATCCGTTCCGCCCGCACGAACCGATCCGCGGCCGCCGCATCTGGGTCAAGCACTACGACGGCAGCCTCGCCTGCCTCGCCTTCGCCGCCGCACCCCTGCACGACGCCCATGGCCGCGTTACCGGCGCCCGCGGCCTCGCCTTCGACGTCACCGAACACCACGCCACCGCCTCGCGCATCGCCGCCAGCCTCCGCCGCGGCGAAGTCCTCGACTACATCCTGTGGTGCGTCGCGCAGGAGGTTATGGCCCCGCGCATGATGGAAGCTGCCCTGTCCGCCCTGGCCAATGCCCTGGCCGCCGAGGGTGCGACCGTCGCCGCCGCCCAGCCAGGGGGCACAGTCGAAAAACTGCACGAAACCGGCCACGGCAGCGACACGGTGCGGGAGGCAGCCATCAGGCTCGTCGCCGAACACGGCGCCGAACCTGGCCAGGTGCTGACCGTCGACGGCAGCGCGGTCATGGCCGTCGGATGCCAGACCCGCTTCGGCGCCCACGCCTCGCTGGCCGTCTGGCGCCATGCCGACCCCAGGCCCTGGGACCGCGACGACACCCAGCTCGTCCGCTCCGCCGCCAGCATCATCCGCATGGTCCTGGAACATGAGGCGATCCAGCACGAAATGGGCCGCCAGGCCCGCACCGACCCGCTCACCGGCCTGCTGAACCGCCGAGCGTTCCTGGAGGAGATGGAGCGCCACGTCGGCCGGCTCGACCAGGAAAACGTCCCCGGCACGCTGATGTTCGTCGACATGGACGCGTTCAAGGCGGTCAACGACAAGTTCGGGCACGAAATGGGCGACCACGTCCTGATCCACGTCGCCAAGATGCTGCGCGACCTCGTCCGCCCCTTCGACCTCATCGCCCGTCTCGGCGGCGACGAGTTCGCGGTGTGGATGAGCGGCGCGGACCACATGACCGCCGCCGAACGCGCCGATCATCTGCGCAAGACCGCGCCTGCCGAACTCGCCGAGGTCCTTGGCGAAGCCGTCCCAGGCCTCGGCCTGTCCATTGGCATCGCCAGCCGCCGCGCCGGCAGCCTGGAACCGATCGACAATCTGATCCGCCGGGCGGATCTCGCGATGTACGAAGTCAAGCGCGGCGGCCGCGGCCATTGGCGGGTCTCCTTGCTCGAAGGCGACTGACATGCACGCCGATGAGGAATCCAGGGTCCGCCAAAGCGCCAACACCGCCGCGGGCGCCGACGTCCTGACCGCCCTCGCGCACGACCCGTCCGTTACAGTTCGCGCTACCCTCGCGTTGAACCCGGCCGCCCCTCACCAGGTCAACGCCATCCTCGCCACCGACCGCGACGAGCGGGTCCGCACGCTGCTCGCCCGCAAGCTCGCGGCACTGACGCCCAGCCTCACCGAGGCCGCGCACCAGGCGCTGCGCCGCCAGACCGTGCAGACCCTGACGACCCTGGTCGCCGATGAGGCCGAACGGGTCCGCGAAAGCATCGCCGAGGCCGTCAAGTTCATGCCGGACGCCCCGCGCGATATCATCCTGCGCCTGGCGGCCGATCCCGCGGTGATGGTGTCCGAACCGGTCATCCGGTTCTCCCCGGTCCTGACCTCGCAGGATCTGGTGAATCTGATCGTCGCCGCGCCCACGCCCGCGACCGTGACCACGGTGGCCCGCCGCCCCGGGATCGACGGGTCGGTGTCCCACGCCATCGCCGAAGCCGCTCACTCGGAAGCTATCGCCGCCCTGCTCGCCAACACCTCCGCCCAGATCATGGAGGCGACGCTCGATGCCCTGGTCGCCCGCGCCGCCGCGGAGGTGACCTGGCACGAGCCCCTGGTCCGCCGCCCCGCACTCCCCGCCCACACCGCCCGCGCCCTGTCCGACATCGTGACGACGCATTTGCTGGAGGTCCTCAGCGCCCGTAAGGACCTTGATCCGGAGGTCACCGGCGAGCTCCGCGAACGCCTCGCCCACCGCCAGTCAGCGCCGGCCAACCGCCCTGATCCCGGAATCAGCGACGCGCGGCACGCGCACCGTCAGGCCATGGCGCTGCGTGAGGCCGGCAAACTCGACGACGATGCCTTTATCGCCGCCGCCCGCCGCGGTGATGCCGACCTTATGGGTGCAATGCTGGCGGTGAAGGCCAGCGTCGCCCCGGCGGTGGTGGAGCGCGCGGCCAGCCTGCGCAGCCCGAAGGGCATGATCGCCCTGGCCTGGAAAGCCAGCCTGTCGATGCAGGTCGCCCAGGCCCTTCAGGTCGTCCTGGCTCGGCTGCCCCCGGACGCCGTCATCCACGCCGGCCCCGGCGGCAGTTTCCCCCTGTCCATCCAGGAAATGCGCTGGCAACTGGAATTCATGTTCCGCACCGGGCGGTAACCCTCCTCGGTAACGGCCACCGCGGCAGGCGCAAGCGCCCGCCTATGTCATCAGCCGCCGGGCCGACACCCTGTCCTTGGCTGCGTCCCTCGGTCTCGTCACCAATGTCATGGCCATGCAGTCATGACTCGGTCAGAGTTGACCGGGAACATCGCGCGCGAGCCCATGCGGCACTCGACTTCCGCGGTCCGCATGCTATCCCGGCACGACGCGCCTCGCCACAGGCGCCGCTGCCAACACCGCCGCGTGGGCCGTTCTCCACGGCCATCGATACCCGCCTGAACGCCACCTTGCTGCAAAACCACCGGAACCCCCATGACTCCACCCCCGATCCGCTTCACCGACGGCGCCGCCTACGACCAGGGAATGGGCCGCTGGAGCACGCTCGCCGGCGCCGATTTCCTCGAATGGCTCGCCCCCGAACCCAACCTGAAATGGCTCGACGTCGGCTGCGGCAGCGGCGCCTTTACCGAGTTGATCCTCCAGCGAACCACCCCCGCCGAAACCCACGCCATCGACCCATCCCCAGCCCAGCTCGCCTTCGCCCGAACCCGCCTCGCCGCCCGCGCCACCTTCCAGCAGGCCGACGCCATGGCCCTGCCGTTCGAGCCCGGTTATTTCGGCGCCGCCGTCATGGCGCTGGTCATCTTCTTCGTCCCCGACCCGGCCAAGGGCGTGCAGGAGATGGTTCGCGTCGTCCGCCCCGGCGGCCTCGTCGCCGCCTACGCCTGGGACATGCCCGACGGCTTTCCCTTCGCCCCGATCCAGCAGGAACTGCGCGCCATGGGCGCCCTCCCGCCGCTGCCACCCTCCACCGACCCCGCCCGCATCGAGGAAATGCAACGGCTCTGGAGCGAAGCCGGCCTCCAATCCATCGAAACCCGCCGGATCACCGTCCACCGCACCTTCACCGGCTTCGACGATTTCTGGTCCAGCAGCACCGGCACCGGCAGTATCAGGCCGACCCTCGCCGCGATGCCGGCCAATGAGGTCGAACGCCTCAAGAAACGATTGGAAATCCGCCTGCCCGCCGGCGCCCAGGGCCGCATCACCTGCCGCGCGAGAGCCAACGCCATAAAGGGCCGCAAGCCCGTGTCAACGTAGCAGGGACCCGCCGCGACAGCGTGATCAACCGCACCGGCCCAGCGTCACCCGCGGCGGAATTCCCCCGCACTGGAACCCCGGCTGCGGCGTTATCGCAAAGGAACCCAACAGGCCGCTATCGCCGGATCAGCGTCCCCGGGCCAGCCTCGGTGAACAACTCCAGCAGGCACGCATGCGGCACCCGCCCGTCCAGAATCACCGCGCCCTTCACACCCTGGCGCACCGCCTCGACGCAGCACTCCACCTTCGGGATCATCCCGCCGGTGATCGTCCCGTCGGCGATCCGCTCCTGCACCTCGGCCAGGCTCAGCGACTGGATCAGCTTCCTCTCCTTGTCCAGCACGCCCGCCACATCGGTCAGCATCAGCAACCGGGTCGCGTTCAGCGCGCCCGCCACCGCCGCCGCCACCGTGTCGGCGTTGATGTTATAGGTCTCGCCGTCCGGACCGATCCCCACGGGAGCGATCACCGGCACCAGCCCGCCGCCGGTCAGCGCATGGATCACCCGCACATCGATCGCCGTCGGCTCACCAACAAACCCCAGGTCGAGCGCCCGCTCGATATGACTATCCTGATCAACCTTGGTCCGCTGCAGCTTCCGCGCTCGGATCATCGCCCCGTCCTTGCCGCAGATACCCACCGCCAGCGCCCCGGCCTTGGTGATCAGGCTCGCCACATACTTATTGACGGTGCCCGCCAGCACCATCTCCACCACCTCCACCATCGCCGCGTCGGTCACCCGCAGCCCGTCGATGAACGTGGACTGGATCGCCAGCCGCTTCAGCATCGCGTTGATCTGAGGCCCGCCGCCATGCACCACCACCGGGTTGATCCCGACCTGCTTCAGCAGCGCGATGTCGCTGCCAAACTGGAGCGCCAGCGCCTCCTCGCCCATCGCATGGCCGCCATACTTCACCACCACCGTCGCACCGGCATACCGGCGCAGGAAGGGCAGGGCGTGCGCCAGAACACGCGCCTGTTCAGTCGCGGCGGCGACGTCGATCGCCGCGGGGCCAGGGGAGGGATTGGTTTCGCTCATGCCGCGCGTCTACGGCGGCGCACCATCGCGGGTCAAGCCATGCCGGAAGCACACGATCCTAACCAACCGAAAATCCTGCCTCCTTAACCCTTTCGTAAGCGATGCCAGCGAAGATCAGCCCTGCTTCGCAGAACGTGCAGGAGGCTGGAGCGTGCGTCCAACCGAGTTAATGCGGCTACCCGACGGCCTTGCCGGCGGCCTGGCGACGGTCCCCAACAAGCCGGCAAAGGCGCGTTCGGGACTGGCCGGCCAATTGCGCCTCGCCGCCCGCGTCCTCGACCACCTGCCGTCCGCTGTCGCTGTCCTGGATCGCCATCTGCGCCTGCAATACTGGAACCTGCAGGCGGCCGGCCTGTTCAACCTGCCGCGGATGATGCGGGTCGACGCGCCTGACCTCGCCGACGCCCTGCAGGCCGGAGGACGTCTGTCCGCCCGCCAGATCGAGCGTATTACCGACTTCTGCGCCGGCATCATCCAGGCTCGTGGCCAAGCTGACCCCGCGGCCTGGCTCAGCGTCTCCCTTGGCCGCCAGCACCGCCTCGCCTTCAGGCTGCACGCCCTGGGCGGCGGCCGCTGGATCCTGGGTATCGAGGAACTGCACCCCGCCAGTCCGCACATCCAGGCCGGTGGCGAGGCGTTGATCGATGCGCTGACCGGCCTCGGCAACCGCCGCCATTTCAACGAAATGCTGGACAGCGTCGTTCGCACGGCTGAACCGGACGCATGCCACGCGGTCGTGCTGCTCGACCTCGATCGCTTCAAGACCATCAACGACACGTTGGGCCACTCGGTCGGGGACGCCCTGCTGTGCCTGGTCGCCCAGCGCCTGCGGCGCGAAACCCGTGACGAAGACCTCGTCGCCCATCTCGGCGGCGACGAATTCGCCATCCTGCAACCCAACGGCGACCAGGCGGAGCCACTGGCCGCCCGCATCGTCGACATCATGTCGCACCCCTTCCTGGTCGAGGGCCACGTCGCCAATATCGGCGCCAGCGTCGGCATCGCCCGTTACCCGGCGCACGGCGACACGGCCGAGGCGCTGATGCGCCATGCCGACCTCGCGCTTTATGGCGCCAAGGCCGGCGGCCGCGGCACCTGGCGCCTGTTCGACGCCGACATGGCCGAAACCGCCCAACGCCAGCGCGCGCTGGAAAATGACCTGCGCCAGGCGCTTGCCTTGGGCGAACTGTCGCTCGCCTACCAGCCGCAGTTCAACGTCCGTCACCAGCGCCTGACCGGGTTCGAGGCGCTGCTGCGCTGGAATCACCCCACGCGAGGTGCGGTGCCCCCCCTGGTGTTCATCCCGGTCGCCGAGGACATTGGTTGCATCCAGGAACTCGGCGACTGGGTGCTGATGACCGCCTGTGCGCAGGCCGCGCGCTGGCCGGAACCACTGGCCATCGCCGTCAACGTGTCCCCCCGCCAGCTTGCCAACGCCGACCACCTGTTCAACGCCGTCCAGACCGCCCTGACGGCCGCCGGTCTCGACCCCAGGCGCCTGGAACTCGAGATCACCGAAAGCTGCATGATCGCGCCGGAGACGCAGGTGCTTGATGTCCTGCACCGCCTCCGCGCGCTGGGCATCCGGATCGCCATGGACGATTTCGGCACCGGCTATTCCTCGCTCAGCCAGCTTCGTGCCTTCCCGTTCGACAAGATCAAGATCGACCGTTCCTTCGTCGCAACGTTGGGCACCGATGCCGAGGCCGCCGCGGTCATCAAGGCCATCACGACACTCGGCACCGGACTCGGCATGGCCACGATCGCCGAGGGCGTGGAAACCGCCGAACAAGCCGATCGCGTCGCCGCCGACGGCTGTTCCGACATCCAGGGCTACCTGATCAGCCGGCCGGTTCCGGCCACCGGCGTCGACGCCCTATTAAGGCAATATCCCGCCGGCCTCGCGACCCGATAAAGAGAAACGCCATGTCCGGACCGCTCTACCGCCTGTTGTACTGCAGCCGGAACGTCATCGCCGACAACGTGCCGGCCGGAACACCAGTGGACATGGAACACGAACTGCGCGCCATCCTGGCCGTCGCGCGCAGGCACAACGCCGGCGGCAACGTCACCGGCGCGCTGCTGCTGACCGCCTCCGGCTTTGCCCAGGTGCTGGAGGGCTACCGCGATCCGGTCGAGCGCACCTTCGAACGCATCGGCGCCGACGCCCGTCACGCCGACGTCTCTGTCCTGGCCTTCACCCCGATCGAGCGCCGCAGCTTCCCCAACTGGCCCATGGCCTTCTGCGGCGATTTCCGCGCCGGCAAACCCGATCCCCTGGCCCGCCTGCTGTCCGACGCCACAGTTACCGGCGAGCGCGCCACCACCGGCGGCGACCTCCTAAAGCTGCTGGAAAAACTCGTCCGCCGCGAAGACGAATGGATGACCGCCTAACCACCGCCGTCCGCTAATTCCAGCGACCAGCCCATTCCGGCGACCGGCCCATTCCAGCGACCGACCGAGTCAAGCGACGGACCCATTCAAAAGACTGGCCCATTCCAGCGACCGGCCAATCAAGCGACGCCCATTCAAGAGACTGGCCCATTCCAGCGACCAGCCCATCTAGCGACGCCCATTCAAGAGACTGGCCCATTCCAGCGACCAGCCCATCTAGCGACGGGCCCATCCCAGCGACCAGGCCATTCCAGCGACCAGGCCATCAACCGATCGCTCCGCAACTACGATCTCGTGCTTGGCCCACCGCCCTGTAATCGTCATGGTCGGGCTTGGCCCGACCACCCACGACTTTCGGTATAAACGTCGCCCCGCTTGCACCAGGATCAGGTACGCTCACCCAATCCTCACCCGCCCGGCGTCTGCATCCCCTCCGCCACCACCGCCCGCAATTTCGCGTGCAGATGCGTGTTCCCGGCCACGATGTTGCTCGTCTCCCGCGGGTCACCCGCTCCCACATCCGTCGCGAAACCGCCGGCCTCGCGCACCACCAGCATCCCTGCCGCGATGTCCCACGGCTTGATCCCCAGCTCCCAGTATCCGTCGAACCGCCCATGCGCGACCCACGCCAGGTCCAGCGCCGCCGACCCGAACCGCCTGATCCCCGCCACCTGAGGCATCAGTGCCGCCAGCGTCCGGGAAAACGCCTGCCGCCGAGGCAGCGACACCGCGCCAAACGGAATCCCCGTGGCAAACACCGACTCACTGATCTCCCGCCGCGCCGACACCCGCAGCCGCCGCTCGTTCACGAACGCGCCCGTGCCCTTTTCCGCCCAGAACATCTCGTCTACCGCCGGCGCGTAGATCAGCCCCGCCTGCACCTCCGACGTGCCATCCGCCAGCCGCCGCTCCAGCGCGATGCTGATCGCCCAGTGCGGCATCCCGTGCAGGAAGTTCGTCGTCCCATCCAGCGGATCGACCACCCAACGCCACGTCCAGTTGTCCGACCCGGACGCCCCCTGTTCCTCCATCAGGAACGCATAGCCAGGCCGAGCCTTGGTGAGTTCCTCCTTCAGGGTCTGTTCGGCGCGCAGGTCGGCCTGTGACACGAAATCCGACGGCCCCTTGATGCTGACCTGCAGCTGCTCGACCTCGGAAAAGTCGCGCAACAGCCGTCGCGAGGCCTTCTGCGCCGCATTCGCCATGACCGTCAGATGCGGGGATAAACGAAAGGCCATCAGCCCTTCGCGCGCTCCACGTAGCTCGCATCCTCGGTCCGCACCACGATCCGCTCGCCCGAACTCGATGAACGGCGGCACCGCCGTCTTCACCCCATTCGACAACCGCGCCGGCTTATAGGACGAGGAAGCCGTCTGCCCCTTCACCACCGGATCGGCTTCAACGACCTCCAGCACCACCGTCGCCGGCAGGTGGATCGCCACTGGGTCGCCCTCCACCAGGTCAACGGTTAGTTGCATCTGGTCCTGCAGGAACGGCGCCATATCGCCCAGCAGATCGACGGGAATGTGAGCTTCCTCGTATGTCTCCGGGTCCATCAGGACCAGGTTGGTGCCGTCGGTGTAGGAGTAGGTATACTCCTTCTCCTCGGTCGTCAGCCGTTCCACGGTGTCGGCCGTGCGCCAGCGTTCATTCGTCTTGTTGCCGCTCTTGAGGTTGCGCATCTCCACCTGGATGAAGGCGCCGCCCTTGCCTGGAGTGATGATCTGCTGTTTCAACACAGTCCAGCGAGCACCTTCGTGTTCGATCACCTGGCCGGCGCGGATTAAATTCGCCTGCTGCTTCATACTAAGGTCCGTCCAACAGAAGTTTCCGAAAGGTGCGGGCTTCTAGCCCCTGGGCGTCCTCGGGGCAAGGCGCGGGCCTTCGCCCGGCCCTGCCAGGGCTTCGCCCCTGGACCGAGGGCCCTTAGGAACCCGTTAATTGGTTGGGTGTTTGGGGCGGCACCCGCGCGTTGAAACACAACGGTAGGCCCCCTCAAACACCCAACCAAAATAGATGCCGTCCAGGGCGCGGCCCTGGCGGGGGGTCCAGGGGGCGCGAAGCCCCCGGTCGGGGTCTCGGGCCAAAGCCCCGGGCTTGAGGCCGCCAACTGACGCATGATGCCGTAGAGATCCGACTTGCCCTCGTCCGCAACGGCGTTGCGTGCCCCCTTACGGCTTCACAATCACCATGATCACGATAATCACCATCAGAACAGTCGGCACCTCATTGGCAATCCGGAAGAACCGTTCCGACTTCCGATTGGCGTCGTTCATGAAGTCCTTCCGCCACCGCGACGCCGCGCCATGAAACCCCGACATCAGGATCACGCTCAACAGCTTCACGTGCCACCATCCGGCGGTCCAGTCGATCACCCCCGGCGTCAGCACCAGCAGAATTCCGAACGTCCACGTCGCAATCATCGCCGGCGTCATGATCTGCTTCATCAGCCGGTATTCCATGACCTTGAACCGCTCGCTCTGCTCGCTGCCGCGCGCAACCATGGTGTGGTAAACGAACAGCCGGGGCAGGTAAAAGATCCCCGCCATCCAGGCGATCAGGCTGATCACATGGAACGATTTGATCCAAAGGTAGAACGGTGCCAGGGCGGAGATCGTCATGGGTCAAGGTCCAGATAGCCACGAAGCAGGTCTGGTAACCCGAACATGGAAGGGAAGGGAAGGGCACCCGCCGACCGCAGCGCGGCGCCATCACCATCCGGGCACAATGCCAGGCACCGCATCCCGGCAGCCACCGCCGCCTGCACCCCCGGCAGCGAATCCTCCACCACCACACACAGGCTCGGCTTCACCTCCGCCTCGGCCGCGGCGCGGAGGAACAGATGCGGCGCCGGCTTGCCCGGCAACCCTTCGGGGATCAGGTCGTAGGCGCTGTGGATGCGCCCCTCGGTCAGGTCTGTCAGCCCGGTGCGCGCGAACTTCGCCGCCATCTCCGGCCGCGAGGAATTCGACCCGATCCGCCACGGCAACCCCATCGCGGTGGTCGTCTCCAGCGCATGCCGAGCGCCGGGGATCAGGATGGCCTCGGTGGCCATGACGGCGGTAACGCGCGCGACCACCCGGTCCACCCAATCCGCCCCGAACGACCGCCCAAGAAGGGCCTCCGCCACGACCTGGATGTCGGCAAACGTCAGGCCGAGGAACCGATGATGGCACTCCTCCGGCGAAATCGCCCATCCGTCTTCGTGCAGCACGGCGGAGACCACGCGGTCGCACAAGGCCTCGCTGTCGATCAGCACGCCGTCGCAGTCGAAGATGACAAGACCGAGGGAGGCGCTGGTCATTGTGGCCGCCATGTCAGTAAATCGATGTCCTACCCCGGCCGCGGGACCCAGATGGAGTCGTTGGGGTTGCAGTCGTCTCCATACGCGCAACGACCCTCGGCTGGCAGGCTGGCAACCCATGCTGACATGAAGGCATCAAGACGGTCATGTCGGGTTCCAGGAACCCCGCTGTTTTTGAGTTCCGCAGACAGGTCTGAAGACGACCAGCTCGCGCGAGCGGCGACAGTCTGAAGGAAGCTGGATCCCCCCTCTAGTTGATCGTCGAAGGCAAGCCCGCTGTGCCCAAGGACAGGACGCTGGAAGGTCAGCCCACTGATGCATCAACGGAACAAAGCGTGCCGCCGCCGCCACTGCTAGAAAAAGGCTCGGACCGCCGCTCAAACCTTCGGCCAGAGGACCTCCTGCGTCGCGATCGAGGGCGGATACACCGGCACCGGTTTGCCATCGCGCCACTGCACCACGCACAGCTTCGCCCCGACCCGGCGCCCGGCCGCATCATACTTCAGCGTCCCGTCAGGGAAGAACAGCGCCGGCCCGTCGGTCATGTCCAGCGCGTGAATCGCCGCACTCACCTTCTTGCGGTCCGCCACGCCGCACCGCTCCAGGGCTTCCTTCAGGATCAGGACGTGGACATAAGCGAAGATCGAGTCATGCCCGAACCACGGCTCCTTCGTCCGTTCGATGAAACGTTTTGCCAGATCGGCCTGCCGCTTGCCCGGCCAGTTCGCCAGGCCGACCATGACGCCCTCAAGGTTCTCAGCCCCGGCGACGTTCAGCAACTCCGGCACCGCCCAATGCCCGCCGCCGCCGATTTTCGGCAACTTGTCGCTGCGCATGTTGAACTCGGCGAACTTGTCCACCAGCAGCTTGTCGTCCGGCACATTGGTGGACTGGAACACGACGAAATCCGGCCGCCCCGACCGCACATGCTGGACCATCGTCGTCGCGTCCGCGAGTGGCGGCGTATAGACTTCATCCGCAACGATCGTCAGGCCCAGGTCCTTCGCCGTATGCTCGCGGATCGGCTTCATGAAACTGACCGAGGACGCCGTATTGTCCCCGATAAACGCCACCTTCGTCGGTTTCTTGCCTGATGTCTTCTCTGCCAGCTCCATGATCAGCGGCAGCTCCTCGGTCGACTGCTCCGCTGCCGTGGGCGAGGACTGGAACACGTTCTTGAAGCCGCGCCCGGTGATCAGGTCCGAGTAAGACAACGTCAGCCACGGCAGATCCGCCCGCTCGGTTACTTCAGTCGCCGCCAAGGTAAAGGTCGACAGCCAGCAACCAAACCCGCCAACCAGATCGGGCTCCTGAGCGATCATCCGCTGCGCCCCGTCCTTCGCCTTCTCCGCGCTGTCCTGCGTGTCATACTCGACCAGCTTCAGCTTGGCGCCACCCATCGACTTGATGCCGCCGGCGTTGTTGACGTCGTCAACCGCCATCCTGGCACCCATCTGCTCAAGGATGCCCTGCCTCGCCCAAGGACCGGATAAAGGCACCAGCATCGCGATCTTCACCTCGGCCGGTGTTTGCGCGCGGGCGCGAAGCGTCGGGATCGTTACTGCGCCGGCGATCGCGGCGCGACGGGTTAGTGTCATGGGAGTCTCCGTTGGGAAGAAAGGACAGGGCTCTGCCCTGGACCCGTTAAGGGGCGAGGCCCCTTAAAACCTGTTAATGGGGGGAATTCAGCGAGGGGACGAGCGAGACGGTTGCAACGGACACCGTCGCCCCCTCTCTGAATTCCCCCCAATTGAATGGGTTCCAAGGGCATCCGCTCTTGGCGGGGTCGAGGGGCGGAGCCCTCGCCTGTCCTACCCATCGGCGACCCCCAGATACGACCGGCGCACCCGGTCATCGCTCAGCAGCGTCTCATACGTGCCGTCCAGGACCATGTGGCCCGTCTCCAGGACATAGCCGTGGTCGGACAGTTCCAGCGCCTCGGCAACTCGTTGCTCGACCAGCAGGATCGTCACACCGTCCTCGCGGTGGATCTGGGAGACTCGTTCGAAGATCGTATCGGCAACGGCGGGCGCGAGGCCCATCGACGGCTCGTCCAGCATCAGCAACCGCGGCGCGCAGGCCAGGCCGCGGCCGATGGCGACCATTTGTTGTTCGCCCCCCGAAAGGGTTCCGGCGAGTTGGCCGGCGCGCTCGAACAGGATGGGAAACAACGTGTGGATGCGGTCCAAGGTATGGTGCCAGGCGTCGCGCCCGGCTTTCGGATAGGCGCCCATCTCCAGATTTTCGCGCACTGTCAGGGTCTTGAAGACCTGCCGCCCTTCGGGCACATGCGCAATGCCCAGGTGCGCGCGCTTCGCCGCGGACATGCGGAACAGATCCTGCCCCATGAAGGTGATCGTTCCGCCGGCAGGCAGCACGATGCCGGAGATCGTTTTGAACAGTGTCGATTTCCCCGCGCCGTTTGGCCCAACGACCGTAACGAACTGGCCCTCGGCCACCGACAGCGAGACATCCGTCAGGGCGCGCAGCCCGCCATAGGCGACCGAGAGGTTGCTTACCTCAAGCATCCTGCCTCGCCGCCCATTTCTTCCCCAGATACGCCTCGATCACCGCTCGGTTTTCCACCACCTGCCTGGGCAGTCCGCTCGCCAGGACACGGCCGTGATCCAGCACGACGAAACGATCGGCGATACGCATCATGGCATGCATGGTGTGCTCGATGATGACAACCGTCATGCCTTCGTCTCGGAGGCGTTCCAGAACATCCAGCACGTCATCGCACTCATCGCGCCCGAGGCCGGCTAGCGTTTCGTCCAGCAGAAGCAGCCGGGGCTCGCCTGCCAGGGCGCGCGCCAGTTCCATGAGTCGCAGTTGCTTATTGGTTAGTTGCCCGGCCGGAACACCTGATTGCGCCGCCAGCCCGACGCGGTGAAGGGCCTGCGAGGCCGAGGCGATGGCATCCGCATCCGACAGCCCGGCGCCGTAGGCTCCGACGATCACGTTGTCCAACAGGGGCAGCCGAGGGAAGCTGCGCACGACCTGGAAGGTGCGCCCGACGCCCATGCGGGCAATCTGGTGGACCTTGCGTCCGGTCATGATCTGGCCGGCGATCGTTGCGGTTCCCTCGTCAACGGACAGCACGCCGTTCAGCAGATTGAACAGCGTGGTCTTGCCGGCGCCGTTCGGGCCGATAATGCCGAGGATCTCGCCGGCGTCGACGTCGAAGCTGACCTGGCTGACGGCGCGCAGGCCGCCAAAAGCGCGGGAGACACCCTGGACCGTCAGCAGCGGGCCGGTCGTTGCGGTTGCGACCTTGGCCGGCATCGGACGTTCGGCTGGGATAGGCGGGGCGGGGCGGGGACGGAAGAAACGGTCTCGTATCGTCCAGAACAGCCCGTCAGGTGCTGCCAGCATGATCCCGATGATGGCAAACCCATACACCACACCCTGGATGCCCGGCAGGATATTCCCCAGTTGCGCATTGAGGGATTCGGCCAGGGGCACCAGGATGGCGGCGCCGATCACCGGCCCCCAGACCGAGGCCACGCCTCCGAACAACGTTACGACGACAGCCTGGGCGGAGACAAGCATCCCGAACACGGAATCCGGGGTGACGATCAGCAGGACGCAGGCGTAGAAGCCGCCCGCGGCGGCGGCGATCATTCCGGATACGACCAGGGCCCGCATCTTCCACAGGCGGGCGTTGATCCCGGCGGCCTCGGCGGCGAGTTCGTTCTGTCGGATGGCGAGCAATGCCAGGCCGAAGCGGGAGTTCTCGACGATCATGCAGACGGTAATCGCGGCGATCAGCAGGCCGACCGAGACCAGGGTGTAGAGATGCGGATTGTTGAACTCCAGGAAGGCGGCCGGGTGTTCCCGGTGCATGGGCATCGAGACTTCCTGGAAGCCGAGGTATTGCAGGAAGTAGAGGATTGCCAGCGGGTAGGCGAGCATCGACAGGGCGAAGTAGTGGCCGCGCAGCCGGAACGTTGGGATGCCGATCAGGATGGCGGCGACGCCGGCGACGACCATGCCGAGCGGGATGCCCAGCCAGGGGGTGAGGTTCCAGTAGACCAGGGCCAGGGTGACCGTGTAGGCGCCGATGCCGAAGAAGGCGGCATGGCCGAAGGACAACTGGCCGCCGTAGCCGGAGAGGATGTTCCAGGAGACTCCGAACACCGCCCAGACCGGCACGAGGGTCATGATCAGCTGGTAGTAGCTGTTGGTGACGAGGGTGCTCAGGCCGAGGTAGGCGACCGAAACGATGCCGAGGGTGACGACGTCTTTCTTCAGGCGGGGGGCGGAGCCGTATCTCACCTAGGCACGCTCCGCCGAACGGCCGAACAGGCCTTGCGGTCTTAGCAGGACGATCAGCAGGAAGACGACGAAGATGGCGGCGTTCTGCAGTTGCGGCGGCAATACCAGGGACGAACATTGCTGAACGAAGCCGACGGTCAGGCCGCCCCAGAAGGCGCCGAGGATGCTGCCCATGCCGCCGAGGACGACGCCGGAATACATGATGATGACGTAGTCGAGGCCGATGAAGGGGCCGAACGACAGGTAGGTGGCCATCAGCCCGCCGGCGATGGCGGTGATCCCAGCGCCTAGGCCGAAGGCGATGCGGTAGGCTCGTTCGACGTCGATACCCATGTATGTCGCCGCGGTGGGGTTGTCGGCGGCGGCGCGGAGTGCCTTGCCGAGACGGGTGTATTCCAGCGTCAGGTAGAGCGAGACGGCGACGATGATGGCGACGGCGCACGCGATCAGGCGGGCTTTGTTCAGGAAGATGGTGGCGTCGCCGTAGAAGCCGGTGATCTCGAACGCGCTGGAGGCAAGCGGCGTGCGGACGGTCATCGGAGTGGAGCCGAACAGGATCAGGCCGCCGTTCTGCAGGATCAGCGAGATTCCCAGGGTGACGATCAGTTGGCCGAAGTGGCCCTCGTCGAGGGAGCCGGTGGTGCGCAGGCCGGACACCCGCGCGATGAGGAATTTGTGGAGCAGTGCGCCGACGACGAAGACAATCGGGCCGGCGAGGATGGCGCCGATGAAGGGGCCGTAATAGGGGCCGAGGAAAGCGAGGACACCTCCGCCGGTGACGAGGTAGAGGCTGGCGAACATGCCGAGCATGAGGAGCTCGCCCTGGGCGAAGTTGACGACGCGCATGATGCCGAAGATCAGGCCGAGGCCGATGCACATCAGTCCGTAGATGCAGCCGATCGTGATGCCCGCGGTTAGCGCGTTCAACACGTTCTCGATCAGAACCTCGAGGTCCACCTGGCTGACGCTGCTCCCGGGCTGCTGCCCGTGCTGGGCGGCTTATGCTGCGGGAGATGTTCTGTGCGGGATTGGGCGGGGGGTCAAGCGGGGCGTGGGCCGCGGGTGCGGCGGGCGGCGGTTATTTTCTGGCGGTGCTGTTCGACTTAACCGTGGTTACAGACGCTGGTATTCTACAACGTGCGTACGCATCATCGATGATGAGATATGCGGCTTCCGGCGCGGCGGCCTGGCCGTTGCCAATGGCACGCCCAAGATCCACAGCTACGTCGAACAGCATCGTTTGGGAATGTCAGGCCGGCGCTATCGGGCGGCGCCTGCTGTCCCTCGTCAACTTTCTGGCGACCGAGTTGAGGGCCTGGATGCGCAGCATCTCGATCCGGCGTTCGGGTTGCGGGAGGCCGGGCAGGCCGTCGGCGAACTCCCGCGCGACATGGTTCATGGCGGCTGCCCAGCACAGGCGGTTGTCGGCTTCGGTGCGCGGCCGGGCTTGCGGCGCGGCAGTCGCGGCTGGCGTGGCGGGTCCTGGGTCAGGTCCGCGGGTGGTTGAGTTGGAAGCTGGGATAGATTGCGGGGCTGGCTTGCCGGGAGCGGGTTGGGGATGCTGGGCGGAGGCGGGGGATTCGAGGTCCTCGACGCGGGCGGCGGCTGGTTTGGCGCTGATTTCGTGGGGAGGAAGCGGCGCGGCGGCGGTTCCGGGGATTTCGGGCGCGGCGGCGGTTGCGGATCCGGGCGCGGCGGCGGTTCCGGGGATTTCGGGCGCGGCGGTGTTTGCGGATCCGGGCGCGGCGGCGGTTCCGGGGGTTTCGGGCGCGGCGGTGTTTGCGGATCCGGGGGCGGCCGCTTCCTCCTGGGCTTTTTCGGCTTCGACGTTGGCCGCGGCGCGGGCGATGAGGCCGGTGGTCTCGGCCAGGGCGTCGAGCAGTTCGGCCTGGCGGAGGGCCTCATTGGGGTCCGGTTCGGTGTTCGCCGGCGGGTCGTAGGCGGGGTCGCCTCGCTGCTGGGCGAGCATGGCGTTGGCGCGCTGGCACGAGCGGCTGAGGCCGTTGGCGTTGCCGCGCAGGCGCAGTTTCTGGTTCACCGAAGCGGCTGGTCCGGCCGACAGGCGCAGCGAGTCCAGCGAGGTGACGCTGAAGCCGACGATCTGCGCGGCGGACAGCAGTTCCGGCTCGCCTCGGGTGCGGTAGGCGTCGATCGCCTGGCGGGCGGCGGCGGTGGCGAGGCTGATGTCGGTCAGGCCGCCGGCCATCAGCAGCGGCGCGATCATGCTGACGATGAAGCCGATCATCAGATTGTCGTCGTTGTGGGGCGTGGTTGTCATTCGATCAGGTCACCGGTGCGGAAGCGTGGAACCGAGGGGAGTTTCTTGATGCCGCGGCGCATGTTTGCCTCGTATTCGCGGCGCACGCGCAGCACCAGGCGG
This sequence comes from uncultured Pseudomonadota bacterium, assembly GCA_963819005.1. Taxonomy (GTDB): domain Bacteria; phylum Pseudomonadota; class Alphaproteobacteria; order Acetobacterales; family Acetobacteraceae; genus Rhodopila. The sequence continues at coordinate 107,252 of CAWFUL010000011.1, read as the reverse complement.
CGGGCGATGTAGGCTTCCTGCTGGGGGGTTGGTTCCTCCGGCACGATGATGCCGCCGCCGGGCAGGATGCCTTCTGTATTTTCGAGGTCGAGGCCGGCGTTGTCTTCCTCGGCTTGTGCCAGGGCGCGCATGTGGTCGAACGCGGCGACCTGATCGAGGGTCCAGATGACGGGCGCATGCGGTTCGCCGGGGCTGTTCGGGTCGGCGGCGGCGCGCGCGGCCCACGCCGACGTGGCGAGGTTGCAGTCCAGGCGGTCCCATTCCCGCGACGGCGGGCGTCCGATGGGGATGGACAGCGGCCTGGCCTGGCGGCGCTCCAGGGCTTTCAGCAGGGTGTCGAAGGTGCGTGCCGCACTGGCGGCGGTGGTCATGTGGCGGGTGCTGTCGCCGCGCGGGCGGTGGTGGTTCATGCCGAGGCGCCAGCAGGCGGCGGCGGCGTGGTAGGCGGACAGCGCCTGGACGCCGAGCATGACCTCGATCTCGTCGCGTGGGTGGAGGGCGGCGAGGCCGAGCAGGGCGGACTGCATGCGCCGGTTCGCCCAGTGGTCCGGCTCGCCGGTTTCGAGCGGGAGTGTGCGGAAGAGGGTTCGGACGCACTCGATCATGAAGTCGGGTTGGATGGGGCCGTCGGCGTCGAAGATGGCGAAGCGGTCGTAGGGGTGCTGGGGGTTGTCCGTTGGGTCTGGGGTTGGATCGGCTTTTGGCAGTTTGGGCATGCGGTCCGATGTCTGGCTTAGATGTTCGTGTTATGTTCTAAATGAGGCTGGAGATGGGGGTGGGTTGGTAGGTTGCAAGGGGGGTGGATGACTTTTGCAGATTGGCGTGGCGAAGCGCGAGCGACCAATCCATGGTTGAGCGATTACGGATTCCTGTTGTTGCGTGGACGATGTCGCGCCTTGCGCCCGCCGACTTTTCATTTTACTCATTTTCAGCTGACGCAGAGCCGCTCCGAGGGGGCCGGTGCTGTAACGTCCGCACCCTAGCCACGCGGTTGCGCCGACAGAAGCTCGGTCTGCGCCAAGGAGAGAACGGTGGTGACGTGCGCATCTGACGTGCCGCTGTCAAGCCACGCGGGAACCGGCATAGAAGGGCTGGATGAGGTGCTTGTTGGCGGCTTCCAACGAAGCCGGGTTTACCTCGTCGAGGGCGAACCTGGGACCGGAAAGACCACGCTTGCGCTGCAGTTCCTGATTGAGGGTGCTAGAAATGAAGAGAAATGTCTTTACATTACACTCGCGGAAACCGAGGACGAACTGAGGGCCGAGGCGGCGTCCCATGGCTGGGACCTCGCCGGTATCGACATCTTCGAGCTGCTTCCTCCGGAAGTTCTACTGGATGAAAAGCAGCAACAAAGCCTGCTGTATTCATCGGATCTTGAGCTGGGCGAGACAACCCGACTGGCGTTCGACGCCATTGAGCGCACATCACCGGTGCGGGTCGTATTTGACAGCCTGTCGGAAATACGGCTGCTGGCACAGTCATCATTGCGATACCGGCGACAGCTTCTCGCCCTGAAGCATTATTTCGCGCGGCACGGCGCGACAGTTCTGTTCCTGGACGATCTGACGGCCGAGGCGACGGAACGGACGGCGCATAGCATAGCCCATGGGGTCGTCCATCTTGAGCAGGTGTCACCGGAGTACGGCGCAGAGCGCCGTCGGCTGCGCGTCATCAAATACCGCGGCCAGGCGTTTCGGGGTGGGTTTCACGATGTTGTCATTGCGCGAGGGGGATTGAGAATTTTTCCTCGTCTGGTGGCCGCCGAACATCACCGGGCTTTTGGACGCGAACGGCTCCGGTCAGGGATACCGGCGCTGGACACCCTGCTTGGGGGCGGTCTGGAACGAGGCTCGTCGGCGCTTCTTCTCGGACCGTCGGGTGCCGGGAAGTCGCTTCTGACACTGCAGTTTCTCAAGCAGGCGGTGTTGCGCGGCGAGCGCGCCGCCATGTTCGCCTTTGACGAAGACATCGGCCTTCTCGTTGCCCGAGCGGCGCATCTTGGCATCGACCTGAAGGGTATGCAGGAGAGCGGCGCGCTGACCCTGATACAAGTAGATGCCGCGGAATTGTCGCCCGGCGAGTTCGCGCACAAGGTCAGAGCCTGCATTGAGCAGCATCAGGCGCTTACTGTCGTGATCGACAGTCTAAACGGTTACCAGATGGCCATGCCTGACGAGAACTTTCTGCTTCTGCATATGCATGAGTTGCTGATGTATCTCAACCGGCGGGGCGTCTCGACTTTCCTGACGGTCGCGCAGCACGGGCTGGTCGGTGACATGCGGTCGCCGGTGGACGTTACTTATCTGTCGGACACGGTCCTGCTGTTGCGCTTCTTTGAAGCCCATGGCCGGATGCTGCGGGCGCTTTCGATTATCAAAAAGCGGACTGGAAGCCATGAGAACACGATTCGCGAATTCCGCATCACGGGCTCCGGGATTCACCTCGGCGCACCGCTCACGGACTTCCAAGGCGTGATGCGCGGGGTGCCGATTTATACCGGAACCTCGACCCCGCACAGCATTCCGCAGGAAGAATGAGCGGGCAGCTTATTTCGCAGGGAGCCAATGACGAGGATCGCGCCCTTGTCCTGGCTCCTTTCGGGCGCGACGGCCTGGTTGCGGCAGGCATTCTCATTAAGGGCGGGCTGACGGCATATGTGTGCGAAACATTCGCCGTGCTTATGGCCGAGCTGGAGAGGGGCGCGGGGTGTCTTGTCATTACGCAGGACGCGCTTCAGCCAGTGGATTTAGAACCGCTGACCGGCTGGCTGAGTGAACAGCCTTCGTGGTCAGACCTTCCAGTGCTTGTCATTACACAACGTGGGCGCGGGCCGGAGGGCGACCCAAGGGCGCTACGCCTGATGGAGACCCTTGGAAATGTATCGTTCTTAGAACGTCCGTTCCGGCCGCTGACGTTCCTGTCGGTCGTGCGGAGCGCGCTTCGAAGTCGCCGGCGGCAATTTCAGGCACGAGACCATTTGGCGGCGCTTCGAGACAGCGAGGCCCGGTTTCACACGCTGGCCGACAACATACCGGTCTTAGCTTGGACCGCTGACGCCGAGGGCTGGATCTTTTGGTATAACTCCCGCTGGTACGAATATACCGGGAAGACGCCGGAGGAGATGGAGGGGTGGGGCTGGCGGTCGGTGCATAGCCCGGATGTTCTACCGCTGGCTGAGGAAAAGTGGGCCGCCGCTCTGCTGACCGGCGAGCCGTTTGAAATGGTTTTTCCGCTGCTTGGCGCGGATGGTGTCTTTCGTCCGTTCCTGACGCGCATCGTGCCGGTGCGAGACGGAGACAGGATCGTTCGTTGGTTTGGCACCAATGTGGACATATCCGCCGAGCGGGAATTGGAAGCGGCGATACGCGCCAGCGAAGAACGGCTTCGATTGTTGAACGAAACGCTTGAGCAGCAGGTTCTTGAGCGCACGGCCCGCCTGGAGGCAAGCAGGGCCCGTCTGCGCACGGTATTCGAAACGAGCCATCGCGCGCAGGGGTTGCTTGAGGTCGATGGCAGGTTGCTTGAGGCAAACGCGACGTCGCTGGCGCTGATCGGGGTAAAGCCAAGCGAGGTTGTTGGACGCAGGTTCTGGGAGACGCCATGGTTTTCCGAAACTCCGGGGATGTCCGCGACCCTGCAGGCGGCTATCATGGAGGCTGCCGGCGGACAGGTTTTTCGCCGGCAGATTGCGCTCAATATCCCTGGCGGCCTCCGCACGTTTGACTTCTCTCTGACGCCTGTTCGCGACGAGAGCGGAAGGATCATAGCGCTGTTGTCCGAAGCGGCCGATATTACGGACAAGATCCGAGCGGAAGAGGCGCTTCGGCAATCGCAGAAGATGGAGGCTGTCGGTCAACTTACCGGTGGTATCGCGCACGACTTCAACAACATGCTGCAGGGCATCGCGAGCGGAGTTCGAACTGATGCACCGGCGGATCAAAGCCGGGCGCGCGGATGAGGCTGAGCGATTTTTTATTGCAACGAAAGACAGTATCGATCGCGCCGCCGTCCTGGTGCATCGCCTGCTGGCGTTCTCCCGGCGCCAGAGCCTGGCGCCGCGCCGCGTCGACCTTGATCAGTTGGTCGATGGAATGGTTGCGATGATCGGGCGGATCGTGGGTCCGGCGATCAGAATACAGGTGGCGCTGCGGGACGGGTGCTGGCCGGTGATGTGTGATCCCAATCAAATGGAGAACGCGCTGCTCAACCTGATCATCAACGCGCGCGATGCCATGGGATCAACCGGCGGCGATCTTCGTGTCACGACGGAACATGTGGTTCTTGATGCCAGGGACGTTGCTGGCACACCGGGCGCGCATCCTGGCGACTTCGTAAGGGTAACGGTCAGCGACACCGGTTCGGGCATGCCGGCGGATGTACTGGAGCACGCTTTCGAACCGTTCTTCACGACAAAGCCTGCCGGGCGTGGCACTGGGCTTGGCCTCAGTCAGGTGTTTGGTTTCGTTAGCCAATCGCATGGCATTGTCCGGATCGACAGTCAAACCGGGAAGGGGACCGCGGTCCATCTTTTTCTTCCTCGCAGCCTGGAGCCCGCCGCAGGCGAGATGGTGGCGGACAGCGCGCCAGCGGCCGATGTATCGCTGCGACCCGCAACGGTGCTTCTGGTCGAGGATGAGGCCGGGATCAGGGAGCTTGCGGCGCAGGCGTTGCGGGACGCGGGCTGCATCGTTCTGGAGGCGGAAGATGGCCAAAGCGGCTTGGACGCGCTGCATTCGGCCTGGAGCGGCACTGCCAGGGGTGTCGACATTCTCGTCACGGATGTCGGGCTACCTGGTGGGCTCAATGGCCGTCAACTGGCGGATGCGGCCCGGGAAATTGCGCCAAACCTGCCAATTCTGCTGATTACCGGCTATGCCGGCGGGTCGCTGGCGGATGGTGTTCGGGAGGACGCGCGCATGGAACTGCTTACCAAACCGTTTCCTTTGGACTTATTCGCCGCACGCGTACAGGCGATGCTGGTGCCGCATAGATGAGCGCCGGCGGCGGATGTGACGTGTCCGCACGGCGATTAGCACGGGTTGGGATGATCTGGCCGCTTGTGGACGTGGCGGCGTGGTAGGCGGACAGCGCCTGGACGCCGAACATGACCTCGATCTCGTCGCGGGGGTGGAGGAGGGCGGCGAGGCCGAGCGGGGCGGACTGCATGCGCCGGTTCGCCAGTGGTCCGGCTCGGCGGTTTCGAGCGGGAGTGTGCGGAAGAGGGTTCGGACGCACTCGATCATGAAGTCGGGCTGGATGGGGCCGTTGGCGTCGAAGATGGCGAAGCGGTCGTAGGGCGGGTTTTCAGGGTTGTTTGGGGGAGGTGTTGCGTCGGCTTTTGGCGGTCTGGGCATATGGTCCGATGGCTGGCTTAGATGTTCGTGTTATGCTCTAAATGAGGCTGGAGAAGGGGGTGGGGTTCGGGGTTGCAAGGGGGTGTTGATTTTGCCCGGGCGTTGATGGCAATTCTGGCTTGATCTGGTGCTCGTGTGCAGGGGGCGTTACGTGCCAACAAGCAAGATCACATCGTTCACGGACCCGGACGAATTAACATCAGCCGTTCGTGGGACGGACCTAACCCTGTCGATAACGCAGCGGGGGGCGTTTACGGCAGAGTTGATCCGCATCGACCTGCACACGCTGTGGATGCAACGCGGTTCCGACAGCCTGGCGCGAGTCCGCCACCACAATAATGTGCCGGGCAGAGCCATGTTCTCTTTCGTGCCGCGATCTCGGCCGTCCCTTCTGGTCAATGGGATGGAGCAGTCGTCCATGACGATCCTGCGGTCCAGGGAAGCCGGCAGCGGAGTTCAGGTATCAACCGGTCCGGCGCATATTGCATCCATGTCGCTGCCGATCGCGGACATCGAGGCGCTCGGTGCGACGTATGGGGACGGGAACCTCACACCGCCACGCGATACGTTTATGACCTATCCCGCCGCGACGGCGATGGAGCGGCTTCACCGTTTGCATGAAGCGGCCGGTTATCTGGCAGAGCACACGCCGGACGTTATCGCCAATCCGGAAGCGGCGCGCGGCCTGGAGCAGGCGTTGGTCGGCGCCCTGGCCGACTGCCTTGGCGGTGTCGATGTCAAGGTCGTTGGCTGTGCCAGCCGGCCGCGCGCCAGGCTGATGCAACGGCTGCAGGCCTTGCTGGAAAGCAACCCCGAGGAGGTGTTCCACGTCCCTGAGATCTGCAAGCTGCTGGGCACATCGAGCCGCACGCTGACGACATGTTGCAACGAGGTTCTGGGCATGAGCCCGCACCGCTATTTCCGGGTGCGGCAGTTGAACCTGGCGCACCGCGCGCTGACGCGGGCGGACCCTAAAACGAGAACCGTCACGGAAATCGCCACAAACCACGGATTTTGGGAGCTGGGGCGGTTCGCAGGGGCCTATCGCGCGTTGTTCGGCGAGACGCCGTCGGCGACATTGCAGCGAGGGCCGGACGCAAAGCTGCGTCCATCAGACGGCATGAAGTCCCTATCGATTGCAGGATTTGCATAGGCAGCCCTATCGGCGAGGTCCGAGACTGGCGTTAACGGAACTGGCGCGTGGCCCGCATCGGGGCCTGCAGGTGTCTGGGCCGCGAGGGACGCGCGCAGAATGTCAGGCAGCGCCACGTGCCATTTCCAGGATGCGGCGGAGTACCAGGCCGCCTTCCGCGGCATGTTTTTTACGCTGGTTCCCACGGAGCGCGGCCGTTTCGCCGCCAGCCGGACCCGGATCACGCTGCGCAATGTACATTTGCTGCGCGCGGAAGAAATGTTGTCGCGGGTTGCCTTCGTTACGCTGCCACCGGAGAAGGTTTTTGTTTCGTTCTCGGTGGACGCGGACAAGAGGTTGATCTGGCGGGGGCAGGCGCTTGGGCGCGGCGAGATCATGCTGCATGGACGTGGGGAACGGCTGCATCAGCGCACCGAGGGGCCAAGTTGCTGGGGCCTTATCTCCGTGCGGGCGTCCGCATTGGCCGAGGCGTTCAGGGTATTGACCGGTCGTGTTCGCGCGGATCGGAAAAGCAGCCAAATTTTGTTGGCGGCCGAGCGAGAGTGGGCGCATCTGCTGCGGATCCACGCGGAAGCCGCGCATCTGGCGGAGACGCAGCCGGGGGTCCTTAGGCACCCTGAGGTTATCAGGGGCATGGAGCAGGAATTGACCGCGTTGCTCGTCGCCTGCCTGGGAGCATCGGAGGTGCGGATCGAACCGGAGGCTACGCGTAACGCAGCGGAGCTTGTCGATCGTTTCGAGGCTGTTGTGGCGGCAAATCCGCGGCGAGTGGTCAGCCCGCCGGAACTGCGCGGTGCGACCGGCGCGTCGGACCGCGCCTTGCGGCAGAGCTGCGAGGCGGTGCTGGGCATCACGCCCAGGCATTATATGCGTCTGCGACGGCTTTTGTTGGTGCGGGATGCCATTCTTCGCGCGGACCCGGCGGACGTGCGGTTGGGTGAGCTAATCAGCCATGGCGGGTTCACCGATTATCACAGTTTTGCAATGATGTATCGGGATACCCTTGGCGAAACCCCATCCGCGACGCTTCACCGCTGGAAGAGCCCAACCGGTGCGTGGCGTCGCGTGGCCGACAATTTGTAACGGGTACTGCAGCTTCAGAAAATGCATAGTGCGAACCTCACAAGCCGTCCATGTGTTGCGGGTGGCTTGTCTCAGGCCTTCGGTCCGCGCGGACAGGGTTTTCCGTAACAGTTTCTGAAGCAAGGCGGGCTGCAAACCTCGTTGATGTCCGGAGACGGGCATGCGCCTGCAGGAGCGTTAGCCGCCGTCGCGGGGGCGGGGCACGCGCTTCAAACGTCGGAGGATATGAATATTCCATGACAACGAAGACCCGTCCGAAGCTGCTGGGGGCGCTTGCCGCCGGGGCTTTACTGAGCGCTACGGCGCTGGGGGTGGCGCCCGTTCGGGCGCAGGCACCCGCGCCCGCGCAAAAGCCCAACATCCTTTTCGTCATGACCGATGACGTCGGCTGGATGACGCCGGGCATCTACCACCAGGGCATGATGGTGGGTGAGACCCCCAACATCGACCGCATCGGCCAGGAAGGCCTGAAGTTCATTGACGCCTATTCCGAACAAAGCTGCACCGCCGGGCGCAATGCCTTCATGACCGGCATGAATCCGCTGCGCACCGGCCTGATCGTGCCGCAATTGCCGGGCAGCCCAAGCTGGCTGCGGGCCGGGACGCCGTCGGTCGCCAAGGTACTGCACGACCTCGGCTACACGACGTTCCAGGTCGGCAAGAACCATCTCGGCGACAACGTCGAGGCGCTGCCGACGGCGCACGGGTTTCAGGAGTACTGGGGCTATCTCTATCACCTGGACGCGATGCAGCAGGTGAGCTTCATGGACGTCTATAATCAGAGCACGAACCCGCCGAAGATGACCGTGGCCCCGGCGTGCAAGGCAACCTCGATCCCCGGCGTTCCCGATGATCCAAATGCCGTGGACCCGAAAACGACGACCTGTCTGACGCCGCCGCGTCCGGTGCTGTGGTGCCATTCCTCCGACGGCACGCAGGCGAACCAGACCTGCCAGGATCAGGGCATCGTGACCGATGTCCGCTCTGAGACGCTGGAGGAGGAGGTTTCCTCGCATTTGATCGACATGCTGGACCGCAACGATCCGAAGAAGACCGGCAAGCCGTTCTTTGCCTACTACAACACGGTGCGGATGCATGTGGACACGTTCCTGCCGAAGAAATATATGGATATGCTTGGCGAGACGGGCGGCAAGGACTGGGGCATCAACGAAGCCGCCGAAAAGCAGATGGACGACAACCTTGGGTTGGTCCTGAAAAAGCTTGAGGACATGGGCCAGCTTGACAACACGATCATCATCTGGACCTCGGACAACGGCGCCCAGACCCAGACTTATCCGGACGGCGGCATTACCCCCTTCAAGGGCGACAAGCTGACCACGTGGGAAGGCGGCATGCGGGTGCCGTTGCTGGTCCGTTGGCCGGGACACATCAAGCCCGGGACCGTCACCAACCAGATCTTCTCGATGCTCGACTGGATGCCGACGCTGGTTGATATTGCCGGTGGACCGACGGGCGACGGGCTGAAGAAGGAGATCGAGGCGGGCCAATATCCAGGGTTCGTGAAGACCACGCTGGACGGCTTCGACCAGCGTGCTTTCATTGAAGGCAAGTCGGGTTCCGCGCGCGACCACCTGTTCTACTACACCGGGACGACACCCTCGGCGGTCCGTTACAAGAACTGGAAGATGTACTACTCGATGGAGGGATCTACTGCCGCCGGCGCATTAAAGGGCGTCGAGAGCTATGCCTGGACCCAGATGACCAACCTCAAGCGCGATCCGTTCGAGCAGAACGTCGGAGACATCCAGAAGTCGGCCACGTCCCTTGGCGGTGCGATTGCCGCCCCGAGCACGGCTTATCTGTATGACTGGCAGATGCTGCCGATCGGGCAGTTGCTTTGGATGAAGGAACTTGAGACCTACAGGCAGTTCCCGCCGATACAGATCCCGGCGTCGTACAACCTGGACGAGATCGAGAAGATGATCGCCGCCCACGCCAACCAGTCGCACAGCGACTAACCGCGTGAGACGGGCGGGCGGCCCTATTGGGTCGCCCGTTCGTCGCTAACGGGGTGCTGACAGTTGCGCGGCTTTCATCCCGTGCTGACAAACAGAGGTTCACATGACCGTGTTGCCAGCAAGGTGATTCGCAATGGGACAGCGACCCGCAAGTTCCGATTGCGAAAGCCGGCGGGATGCCGGTGAGCATGGAACCCGCATGGAGCCCGAGCTGGGTCTGGGGCCTGGGGCTGATCGCGCTGACGATCGCGACTGCATGCCTTGGGGATTGCCGTTATGGCGCGTTGGGCGGAACGGATCAGCGCCAGGCCCGACACGGCCGAGCGCCTGCACCGGCACCCGATGGCGTTGACCGCGTGCGTCGTGGGCTTTGTCGGCTGGGTGCTTACCGTGCTGCACGGCATCGAGGCGGGTATTTGGGCCGCGGCCTATCTGTGGCTGGGGGCAATCGATTCGATGCGGGACGCCATGCTGTATTCGGTCGATTCGCTCACGACGCGCGGCGCCTCGGGGCTGGCTCTGGGCGAAGAATGGCGGATGCTGGGCGCGTTGGAGGCCGTGGACGGCATGCTGGTGTTTGGCCTCAGCACAGCGTTCGCGTTCGCGATCATCGCCCGGATCGACCACGTTCCGCGGGATCGGCCGCGCGGCGAGACCTGATGACGGGCCGGGAGGTCCGGTTACGCTTTGCGCACGATCCGCGCGTAGGCCGGCTTCATGGGTCGTTGAAATGGGCACGGGGAGACTTTGCATGACTTATCGCTTTTTGCCGGCCGCGGCTCTGCTCGCAGCGTTGGTCGTTGCGGTGGGCGCGCGCGCCCAATCCTCGACTTCGGACAGCGCGATTGGGGGGGCGCCCGCGGTGCGCGTCAAGTCCGCCGATCAGGACGCGACCGAGCTGGCGAAGAAGCTGCAGAATCCGATTGGTGACCTCTACAGCTTCCCATTTCAGGGCAACACCAACTTTGGTACGGGAACGAAAGGCGGCACGCAGGAGATCCTGAATGTCCAGCCGGTGATTCCGATCCACATCAACGACGACTTCACGTTGATCACCCGCACCATTCTGCCGCTGGTCTGGCAGCCGAGCTACCAGCCCGCTCATGTCGTGCCGTTCGGCACCGCGCCGATCGATTTCTCGGCACTGCTTTCCAACGCCAACCCGATCGATCACTTTGTGTTCGGCGCAGGCCCGATCATCCAGGTGCCCACCGCCAGCGACAGGACGCTCGGTTCCAACGTCTGGGGCGCCGGGCCGGAGGCGGTGGCGGTCTACATCCAGGGGCCGTGGGTGGCGGGCCTGCTAGTCAACAGCATCTTTTCGTTCGGCGGCACCGAGGGGCGCGGCGGCACGCAATACAGCAAGTTTCTGATCGAGCCATTTGTTAACTACAACTTCGGAGAGGGATGGTACGTTTTCAGTGCTCCGGAATTCACCGCCAACTGGCCTGCCGCGGGGAACCACGCCTGGACCGTCCCATTCGGCGGCGGCGGCGGCAAGGTGGTAAAGCTGTTCGGCAAGCTGCCGGTGAACTTGCAGCTGGGCGCGTTCTACAACGCGGTCCGGCCAAGCTACACCGGCGCTTGGAGCCTGCGCACACAGGTTACGCTGATTTTCTAACGCCCGCCAGACTCGTTACGACGGCAGTCGGCCAAAGCGAAGATTGACCAAAGGATGGAGTTCAATGAGGGATCACAGCCGGGCCTGGCGAAATGGCGAAGCGTGGCGACGCGTTTCGCTGGCAGTGTAGAAGTGTGATGGCCCTGGTCGAGGAGGTTTCTGGACCCATCGTCGGCAGGACCGGTCTTGGGCGACAGGGTGGCGACGGCGGACCAACAGATGCGATGGGACCAAGCATGAGCCCGTTCGCACGTCGGTGTTTGTGGGTGCTTCTGCTGGCTGTCTGGTGCGACCACGCGTTGGCGCAGGGGGCCGATGTCAATGCCCTTTCCAAGGAGACGGAAAACCCCGTGTCCCGCAACATAACGCTGCCGTTGCGTTACGAGGGAAATTTCGACAACGGCCCTTATAATGCCACGAAGAACACCTTCGAGATCGATCAGGCAGTCATTCCATTTTCGCTCGGTGACGATTGGGCGCTGATTACCCGGACAAAGCTCCCGTTCATCGAGCAACCCCCGAAGAAGCCCGGCGACCACTGGGAATTGGGGTTGTCCAACGGCTATACGACGTTCTTCCTGTCGCCCTCGCGCGGTGACGGCTTCTACTGGGGCGCCGGACCGGTGCTGTACTACCCGTCGGCCACCAACATGGCGGTTGGGATCAACAAGTGGGGCATGGGGCCGTCCGTTGCGTTCCTGAAGGCAGACCGGAGCCCGTGGGTCATGGGCGCCGTGATCAACAATATCTGGTCCCTCGGCGGCCCTCCGGGCAGCAGCGACAGGACGAACAGCCTGTTGGTGAACCCGTTCATCAGCTATCATTTCGGCGAGGGGTGGGCCGTCGGGTCGTCACCGAATGTCACCGCGGACTGGCTTTCCAAAGCCGGGCAGGTCTGGACGGTTCCGGTTGGCGGCGGCGTGAGCAAACTGGTCAGGATTGCAGGGCAGCCGGTGAAATTCGCTGTGGACAGCTATTACAACGCGGTCCGAGCGGAGGCGAGCCACGATACCTGGATTATACAAGCGACGGTCACGTTTGTCTTTGGGAGGTAGATTCGCGGCCGATGTTGAGCCTGGGCGGGGATGCGATCGTCATTTCGATGCCGTGGCCGAGCCGCTGGTGGTGACACCGTGGTGGTTGTCATTTGGCGGGTGCCGTCGCCATGAGAGCGGTGGTGGTTCATGCCCAGGCGCGATCAGGCGGCGGCATGGCAGGGGGTTGCCGGATCTGCATAGTCGCTCATGCCGACCTGTGGTGGGTTGCGGGCCGTGTCGGTTCACTGGGTGGTATGGTGTATCCTCGGGTCCACAGCCGCTGTCTGGCGCAGAGGCGGGATGGCGGGTTAGCCTTTCGGTCTCATCATAGGGGGAAATGTCGTGCCGGGGCCATCCAAACCGCGAGTTAGCGCCGCCGCGCTCTGCGTTGCACTACATCACCGTCGACCCGGCCGGCAACGTCTGGGCGATGAACGACCGGCAGGCTATAGCCCGTTGAACCGGCAAACCTCAGGAAGCGATTCGACGCGCCGCGGCGACCAGAGCGTGGTGAGCTTCCGCGCCATGGCGAAGCCGGTGCGGACGCCGCGGATCGGTCCAGCGCAACCCGCGCGATGATTCCCGCATAGGAACTTTACGATGGCATTTACTCAAGCACTCTCCGCCCCGATTGTGACATTGGGGTTCAGTTCAACGCACAAGGAGTCCAGAATGAAAAACCGCCGGCGAATGATGGGACTGGCTGCCACGGCCGTTGCGCTGCTGGCGCTTGGCGGCTGCCAGTCTTCAGTGAAACTGGGACCTGAGGCGGTTGCCGGGCTGTCACCCGACGCCACGATCGATATGCAGGAGGTCCAAGTGGCTTACCTCGCCAGCGGCGGCGGCGGCAGCGGAACGATTTTCTACCATGGAGGCGCTTATCCGTTCAGCATCGCCGGGCTTGGCGTCGGGGGCATCGGCGCCTCTACCATCAGTGCGGCGGGGGAAGTCTACAAGCTGCCGTCTTTGGCGCAGTTCCCGGGCGCCTACGCCCAGGCGCGCTACGGGTTCGCGGTTGGCGCCATGAGCGGCGGCGATCTGTGGCTGCAGAATGAGGCGGGGGTGATTTTGCACCTGCATGCCAAGCGGGAGGGGCTGATGCTGAGTCTTGGCGGGGATGCCATCGTCATTTCGATGCAATGAGCAACGCCCTGATAATGGCAATGCGCCGGAAGTTCCGTTATCAGGGCCGGCCGATTGGCGCCTGGAACCGATTCGGTCGAGAAGGGGATTTGCTGATGTTGAAACGGATTGTCATGGGCACGCTTCTGGCGGTGTTGTTCGCGACCGGAGTCCCCCTTGCCGCGCGGGCGCAACAGCCGATCAGTATCGGCCAGACGGCCGCCAGTCCGTCCGGGCTGACGTTCGACATCTCGCCCTATGCCTGGTTCGCCAACATCAACTCCACGGCCCACCTGCCACTGCCGCCGGCGCTTGGGGGCACCGCCACGATCGAACCGTCGGTTGGCTTCGGTGACATCCTGTCGCATCTGAATTTCGCGACGATGATCGCGGCGGACGCGCAGTATCAGCGGTTCTCGCTGCTGACCGACTTTGTCTACCTGAACGTGGGCGGCGTCGCGGCGCAGTTCCGGGATGTGCGGTTTCCGGGCGTGCTGCCCATTCCGATCTCGAAGTCCCTCGCGACCAGCGAGGGGCTGAACATGAACGCCAAGATCTGGACGCTGGCGGGCGGCTATACCGTGGTGCAGGGGGACTGGGGCAACCTGGATGCGATCGTCGGTTTCCGTTACCTGGGCGTGCCGATGACGGTCAATTACAGCCTGGCGCTGACGCTGACCGGGCCGCGCGGGAATGGCGCGACGTTCGGGGGCGTCGGCAGCGTGTCCGGAACGGCGGATCTGTGGAACGGGATCGGCGGTTTCCGCGGGCGGATACGCCTGCCGTACGACGGGCTGTTCATCCCGTATTACTTCGATGCTGGCGCGGGAGGGTCTCAGTTCACCTGGCAGATCTCATCCGGCCTTGGCTATCACCTGGGCTGGGGCGATGTGTCGCTGACGTACCGGTATTTGTCGTTTCAGCAGCACAGCACGGCGGTGCTGGAGAACCTGAATGTCAAAGGTCCGCTGCTGATGGTGAATTTCACATTTTAGCGGCGTAGGGGGCTGCCGTCCGGTCTCGGTCTGTCTCCTGGCGGTGATCCGGGTATACTGGCTCTGCTGACCTCGACCGCCCGAGCGAGGCGGGCTTGAGGGGGGAGATCGCATGCAAGCCGCGGCTGTGCTTCGGATTCCGGCCAGGCAGCTTGTGTCGCAGGAGCAGCTTGCTGTGTTGCGCGCCCGTGTCGAATGGAAGGCGATCGCGCTGATCGGTCATGCCTGGGCGGTGATCCTGGGCTCGATCGCGCTGGTGGCGTGGTTTCCCAATCCGGTCACGTATTTGCTGGCGGTGATGCTGATCGGCTCGCGGCAACTGGGGCTGGCGATCCTGATGCATGATGGGGCGCACGGGTGTCTGTCGCGCGATGCCGGGCGGAACATGGCGCTGAGCCAGTGGTTCTGTGCGTGGCCGGTGTTTGCCGATACGATCGCATACCGGCGGTATCATCTGGGGCACCATGCCCATACGCAGCAGTCAGACGATCCCGACCTGGTGCTGTCGGCGCCGTTTCCGATCACCAAGGCGAGCTACCGGCGGAAGTTCTGGCGGGATGTGACCGGGCGGACGGGGTATGCGCAGCGGAAGGCTCAGGTGGCCGCGGCGCTGGGGGACCGGTCGTGGCCGGTGGGACGTCGGGTGCGGCATTTCCGGGCGGCGCTGGGGCCTCAGATGGCGGCGAACGGGGTGCTGTTCGCGGGGCTGGCTGTGGCGGGGGTGTGGTGGGCGTATCCGCTGCTGTGGCTGGTGCCGTTGCTGACGTGGATGATGGTGATCACGCGCATCCGCAACATTGCCGAACATGCGGTGGTGCCGGACGGGAACGATCCGCTGCGGAATACGCGGACGACGGAGGCGGGGTGGATCGAGCGGGCGCTGGTGGCGCCATACTTTGTCAACTACCACCTGGAGCATCACCTGATGTTCTATGTGCCGTGCTACAATCTGCCGCGGCTGCACCGGATCCTGATGGCTGGGCCTCTGGGCGCGCGGATGGAGGTCCGCCGGGGATACCGCAGCGTGATGCGGCTGGCGACGGCGCGGCCTGATTTGCAGGACCGGCCGGGTGAGAGCGCGGTGCGGCGAATGGGCAAGGATCAGGTGGCGTCGGGATTCTGAGCGGGCGGGGATGGCCGGGGGGAAGCGTGTCGGTCACCACCGTTGTGACGCCCTCGACGGAGGCGTTCTACTGGGTGACCATTCTGGTCGCTCAGACGCCTGGCACCGCGCTCGGCGATTTCGCGGCGGACAGTGGCGGGTTGGGGTTCGGGGGCGGCACGGCGTTGTTCGGTTCGGCCATCCTGCTGATCGCTGGGCTGTATTATGCGACGGACGTGTCGCGGACGGTGCTGTCCTGATTAGCGTTCATCCTGACCCGTCCGCTGGGCGCGACGATGGGGGACCTGCTGACGAAGCCGGTTGCTGACGGCGGCATGCACCTTGGCCGGATCGTGGCTTCGCTGATCATTGCGGTCGTTATCGCGGGATGTGTCTGGCTGTTGCCTCAGCGGGCGGGCGGGCATCCTGGGCGAGGAGCCGGCCGTGCCGTAAGAGTTGGTTGGGGGGAGCGCGGGACGGGCTGGTACTGGCATGATCCATCTGACGCGCCTGCCCCAAGGGGCCCGGCAAATGGACAAAACGTCACATTCGCGGACCGGCCTGTGTTGCGTGGCCCCATACCCCATGCTAGACGCGCCGCGCCGGTGCGGCCGGCCGATGTTCACTTATGCCTGGGCCAGAGCGGTCCGGCCAAACAGATGGAAACGCTCGTGGCGGCGGAGACTTCGACGATTGCGTCCGGTGGCGGTGGGCTGACTGATCGCTATGCGGCCGCCCTCTACGCCTATGCCGATGAGCATCATGCGCTGGATACCGTGGTCACTCAGATGGAGAACCTGGGGCGTCTGATCGACGGCAGCGCCGATTTCCGTCGGCTGCTGGAGTTGCCGCTGATCGACGTGAAGACCGCGACCGAGGCTGCTCAGGCGGTGCTGCTGAACGAGGGTTTCGGCAAGGAAGTGCGCGATTTCGTCGGCGTGATTTCGGTCAATCGCCGGCTGCGGGAGCTTCGCCACATTGTCCGGTCGTTCGCCGCACTGGTGGCGGAGCGGCGGGGGATCATCACGGCGCATGTGGCGTCGGCTCATCCGCTGAGCGACGTGCAGCGCAACCAGTTGCGGGCGCGGCTGATCGAGGCGGGCTACAGCAACGTGAATATCGATGAGCGGGTCGAGCCTGACCTGCTGGGCGGGCTGATCGTGCGGATCGGCGCGCGCCTTTACGACACCAGTTTGAAATCCCGGCTGCAACGTCTGCAGTACGCCATGAAGGGGGCCGCTTAATATGGAGATCCGTCCCGCGGAGATCTCGGAGATTCTGAAGAAGCAGATCGCCGCGTTCGATACCGTCGCTGATGTTGCCGAAACGGGCCAGGTCCTGTCGGTCGGCGATGGCATCGCGCGCGTTTTCGGGCTGCAGAACGTGATGTCGGGGGAGATGGTTTCGTTCCCCTCGGCCGGGTTGCAGGGCATGGCGCTGAACCTGGAGACCGACAATGTCGGCGTGGTGATCTTCGGCGACGACAAGCAGATCCGCGAGGGCGACACGGTCGCGCGAACCGGGTCGATCGTGGAGGTGCCGGTTGGCCCGGGGCTGCTGGGCCGCGTGGTCGATGGGCTGGGCAATCCGATCGACGGCAAGGGGCCGGTGATTTTCGCCGAACGCCGCCGGGTGGAGGTGAAGGCGCCGGGCATCATCCCGAGGAAGTCGGTGCATGAGCCGATGCAGACCGGGTTGAAGGCGATCGACGCGCTGATCCCGATCGGGCGTGGCCAGCGGGAGCTGATCATCGGCGACCGTCAGACCGGCAAGACCGCGGTGATCATCGACACGATCCTGAACCAGAAGGGCATCAACGCGGCGGGCGATCCGAAGAAGGCGCTGATGTGCATCTATGTGGCGATCGGGCAGAAGCGCTCGACCGTGGCACAGCTGGTGCGGACGCTGGAAAAGAATGGCGCGATGCAATACAGCATCGTGGTCGCGGCGACGGCGTCCGATCCGGCGCCGATGCAGTATCCTGGCACCCTATACCGGGCTGCACGATGGGCGAGTATTTCCGCGACAACGCGCAGCATGCCGTCATTTTCTACGATGACCTGTCGAAGCAGGCGGTTGCTTATCGGCAGATGTCGCTGCTGCTGCGCCGGCCGCCGGGACGTGAGGCGTATCCGGGCGACGTGTTCTACCTGCACTCCCGATTGCTGGAGCGGGCGGCGAAGATGAACGACGCGCTCGGGGCGGGGTCGCTGACGGCGCTGCCGGTGATCGAGACTCAGGCGGGCGACGTGTCGGCGTATATTCCGACGAACGTCATTTCGATCACCGACGGGCAGATCTTCCTGGAGACGGAGCTGTTCTTCCGC
Organism: uncultured Pseudomonadota bacterium; assembly: GCA_963819005.1. GTDB lineage: Bacteria > Pseudomonadota > Alphaproteobacteria > Acetobacterales > Acetobacteraceae > Rhodopila. The sequence goes on along the minus strand of CAWFUL010000011.1, from coordinate 89,479 downwards.
GGCATCCGCCCGGCGGTGAATGTCGGGTTGTCGGTGTCGCGGGTGGGTTCGGCGGCGCAGGTGAAGGCGATGAAGCAGGTCGCCGGGCGCATCAAGCTGGAGCTGGCGCAGTATCGTGAGATGGCGGCGTTCGCTCAGTTCGCGTCGGATCTGGATGCGTCGACGCAGCAGTTGCTGGCGCGTGGGTCGCGGCTGACGGAACTGCTGAAGCAGCCGCAGTACAAGCCGCTGCCGATCGAGGAGCAGGTGGTGGCGATCTTCACCGGGGTGCGCGGGTATCTGGACAAGATCGACGTGGGCAAGGTGGGTCCGTTCGAGTCCCAGTTCATTTCGGAGCTGAAGGCTCGGGAGCCGGGGATTCTGGAGGCGATCCGGAATGATCTGGAGATCAAGCCGGACACCGAGAAGAAGCTGGTCGCGTTCCTGGACAGTTTCGCCAAGTCGTTCAGCTAAAGGGCGTAACCCGACATGCCTAGTCTGAAGGCGCTTCGAACACGCATCAACAGCGTGAAGTCGACGCAGAAGATCACCTCGGCGATGAAGATGGTCGCGGCGTCTAAGCTGCGGCGGGCGCAGCAGCAGGCGGAGGCGGCGCGCCCCTATGCCGAACGGATGGAGCGGATGCTGCAGGCGCTGGCGGCCTCGGTGGCGGGCTCACCGACGGCGCCGCCGTTGCTGGTCGGCACCGGGTCGGACAAGACGCATCTGCTGATCGCGGTGACAGGTGATCGCGGGTTGGCGGGTGCGTTCAACTCCAACATCGGACGGGCGACTCGCGGCTTGGCGCGGCGGCTGGAGGCCGAGGGCAAGACGGTCAAGATCCTGGCGGTGGGGCGCAAGGGCAGGGACTATCTGCGGCGGGAGCTGGGCAGCCGGATCGTCGGCGACATCACCTATGCCGGCAAGCGGCGGCTGGAGTTTTCCGACGCGCAGGAGATCGGCACGCGGGTAACCGGGATGCTGGCGGCGGGAGAGATCGACGCGGCAACGATCATCTATAACCGGTTCCAATCGGTTATTGCGCAGGTGGTGACGGAGCAGCAGATCATTCCGGCTCCGTCCGTGCCGGAAGGCGAGACCGTCGATACCAGCGGCGCCATTTATGATTTCGAGCCGGACGAGGAGACCATCCTGGCGCGGCTGTTGCCTCAGGCGCTGGCGATTCAGGTGTATCGTTCGTTACTGGAAAGTGCGGCGAGCGAGCATGGCGCGCGGATGACGGCGATGGACAACGCGACCCGGAACGCCGGCGACATGATCAAGCGGCTGTCGCAGAACTACAACCGAGCGCGTCAGGCGAATATTACGAAGGAACTGATCGAGATCATCTCGGGCGCGGAAGCGGTCTGAGGTCTCGTATAAATCGAAGGAAGACAGATCATGGCTAGCAACATCGTCGGACGCGTGACGCAGGTTCTTGGGGCCGTTGTGGACGTTCAGTTCGATGGCGAGCTGCCGTTCATCCAGAACGCGCTGCTCTGCAAGATCGAGGACCGCACGCTGACGCTGGAAGTGGCGCAGGAGCTGGGCGAGCGCACGGTGCGCTGCATCGCGATGGACACGACCGACGGGATGGTGCGCGGGCAAGAAGTGACCGACACCGGGGCGCCGATCAGCGTGCCGGTTGGGCCGGAGACGCTGGGCCGAATTCTGAACGTGGTGGGTGAGCCGATCGACGAGCAAGGGCCTGTCAACACGACCAAGCGGATGCCGATCCATCGGGCGGCGCCGACGTTCGAGGAACAGGCAACCTCGGCGGAGATCCTGGTCACCGGGATCAAGGTTGTCGATCTGCTGTGCCCGTATCTGAAGGGCGGGAAGGTCGGGCTGTTCGGCGGCGCGGGCGTGGGCAAGACGGTGCTGATCCAGGAGCTGATCAACAATATCGCCAAGGCGCATGGTGGCGTGTCGGTGTTCGCGGGCGTGGGCGAGCGGACGCGTGAGGGCAACGACCTTTACCACGAAATGATCGACGCGGGCGTCATCAAGATGGGGGCGGACCATCATCTGGAGGCGGGCTCGAAGGTCGCGCTGATGTATGGCCAGATGAACGAACCGCCGGGCGCGCGCGCTCGGGTCGGGCTGTCGGGGCTGACGATGGCCGAGTATTTCCGTGACGAGGAAGGGCAGGACGTTCTTTTCTTCGTCGATAACATTTTCCGGTTTACCCAGGCGGGCGCGGAGGTTTCGGCGTTGCTGGGGCGTATTCCCTCGGCGGTGGGATATCAGCCAACTCTGGCAACCGATATGGGCGCTTTGCAGGAGCGGATTACGTCCACCAACAAGGGGTCGATTACTTCGGTGCAGGCGATTTACGTGCCGGCCGATGACTTGACCGACCCGGCGCCGGCGACGTCATTCGCTCACTTGGATGCGACGACGGTGCTGAACCGGCAGATCGCGGAACTGGGGATTTATCCAGCGGTCGATCCGCTGGATTCGACGTCCCGGTCGCTGGACCCGCGGATCGTGGGCGAGGATCATTACAACGTCGCGCGTGAGACTCAGCGGATTTTGCAGACTTACAAGTCTTTGCAGGACATTATTGCCATTCTGGGGATGGACGAGTTGTCCGAGGAGGACAAGCTGGTGGTGGCGCGGGCGCGGAAGATCCAGCGGTTCCTGTCGCAGCCGTTCCATGTGGCGGAAGTGTTCACCGGGTTCCCCGGCAAGCTGGTGCCGGTCGCCGACACGGTGCGCAGCTTCAAGGCGATCTGTTCCGGTGAATATGACCACCTGCCGGAAGCGGCGTTCTACATGGTGGGCACGATCGAGGAAGCGGTGGCCAAGGCCGAGACTATGAAGCAGAACGCCTGATCATGCCGACAAACCTGGAAATCGTCAGTCCGGAGCGGCTTCTGCTGTCCCGGCCGGTGGATATGGTGGTGATTCCGGCGTCCGAGGGCGACATGGGGGTGCTAGAAGGGCATACCCCGATGATCGTGATGCTGCGGGGCGGGACGATCGACCTGTATGACGGCGACAAGGTTACGGAGCGGCTGTTCGTCGATGGCGGGTTTGCAGAGGTGACGCCGGAGCGGTGCACCGTGCTGGCGAACCACGCGGTGCCGCTGGCGGAGCTGAACAAGACCGAGGCGGAGCGGCAGCTGATCGAGGCGCAGGCGGCTTATGACGCTGCGGACAAGAGTGATACCTCGATCGAGGATGCGGCACTCGGGTGGGTGCAGGCGGCTCTGGCCCGGGTTGAGGCCTCGCAGGGGTAGGGCCTGGTGGAGGTCCGAACGGATTGAACCCGGGCGGCCCTGGGCCGTGTCCCAACGCGTGGTGTAACAGCGGCGGGTAAGTGGCGCGCCGGAGCGACGGGCCAGAGTCGAGGTGTAGGCAGGCCACTTATCCACCGCGGGGCGTCAGTCGTGCGGCCAGGAAAATCGGATCGTGCCGTCGCGCAATCCTGCCAGCACTATCTCGATTCCTCCGGAGCGGATCATCCATTCCAGGCGGTGGTCGCGATACTCCCGCACCTTCGCTCCTGACCGAAAGGCCTCGACCGTGGCGGGCATGCGCGCGGCGGCGGCGGCATATTCCGCGAAGGTGGTGCTGACGGAGGGCCGTTCCAGCAGGCGGTTATACCAGGCGCTGAGGCAGCTGCCCGAAGGCGGGCCCATCCCATTCAGGACAGAGCGATGCAGCAGTGGGGCGACCGCGACGTCGGCCCAGCCGAAGCTGGTCCCGCCGAACCATGGGCCCGCACCGAGCCGCCCGGCGAGCCAGTCCTGGAGCACCGCCGATTGGCGGGCGGCCGCGGACAGCAAGGACTCGGCGAGCGGGCCTTTGGCGCGGCCGAATGTCGCCACCTCGCCGTAGCCCCAGGTGACGGCTTCGTACTGGGTATCGCACACGTCCTCGGTCATGCGCGCGATGGCCCGGGCTTCCGGCGTGGGGGGCAGCAATGGTGGATCGGGCCAGCGTTCTTCGATGTATTCCAGGATGATCGTCGAATCAAAGATGCGGGTCTGACCGTCGACCAGCACTGGCACCTCGGTGCGCGGGTTGTCGATGCCGAACGGCCCGTCGGTGCGGCCGGTGCCCAGGCTTTCCGGTGTTTCCGTTTCGAAGGGCACGGATTTCTCGCGCAGCGCGATCTTGATCTTCTGGGCGTAGGGAGAGCCCGGAGCCTCGTAGAGCAGCATAGGGTGTGATCCTGTCTGGGTTTCAGGCCACCATACCGTATCGCCGTGGGGCCATGGAGGCGGCGACGGCTGCACGGCGGGACCATGCCACTTTGGAAAGTCGCGGTCGCCTACCTCCGCCGCGCCGCCTCTACCATCCGAGTAACGATCTCTTTCAGGATCGGCGCCGGGGTGGCAAAATTCAGGCGGGCGAACCCTTCGTAGTCCGAGCCGAACGTTTCGCCGAAGTTTAGTCCGACCTTGGCATGATCGAGGAAGAACTGGCCGGCCGGACATGGCAGCTTCAGGGCCCGGCAATCGAGCCATGCAAGATAGGTTGCCTCCGGCAACCGCATCGTGACGCCCGGAAGCTCGGTGGCGATGGTTTGCGCAAGCCAATCGCGGTTTGCTTGCAGTTGCGCCAGAATTTCGTCCAGCCAGGGTTGTCCATTGTCCCAGGCCGCTACGGTGGCATCGACGCCGGTCACGCCGGGCGAGCCGAGCAACCGTGACGGGATGCGTTTTTCGAACCGCGCCTTCAAAGCGGGAGCGCCGAAATGCATGATGGCGCAGCGCAGCGCGGGGATGTTGAAGCTCTTGGTCGCCGAGGTGATGGTGATGGTGCGGGCGGCGATCTCCGGATTCAGCGACGCCAGCGGGATGTGGGTGTTGCCGGGATAGACGATGTCGGCGTGGATTTCGTCGGACACCACGATCAGGTCGTGGCGAATTGCGAAGTCGGCCACGGCTTCCAGTTCGGCGCGGCTATAGGCTCGGCCGGTGGGGTTCTGCGGGTGGCAGAAGATCAGCATGCGCGTGCGCGGATCGGGGGCGGCGTCGAAGGCGGCGAGGTCGAGCGTCCAGCGGGTGCCATCGTCGCGCATCGGGTTGGCGAGCAGGTGGCGGCCGGTGTCCTCGATGGCGCGCATGAATGGCGGATAGGATGGAAGCTGCAGCAGAACCGCGTCGCCTGGCTCACTGAAGGCCATGACGGAGGAGAAGCTGGCCTGGACCAGATCGCCGATCGCGACGGTGTCGGCCGGATCGGTGCGCCAGCCGAAGCGCCGTTCCATGCGGCGGACGAAGGCGTCGGCCAGCGCACCCTCGCGCGCGGCGTAGCCATATTCCTGGTTCTGCGTCAGGCGGGTGAGGGCGGCGGCGATCGGGGGTGCGATGCCGAAGTCCATGTCGGCGACCCATGCCGGCAGCACGTCGGCCGGAAATTTGTGCCATTTGTTGGTGCGTCGGGCGCGCAACGTGGCGATGTCGAAGTCCGTGTATCCGGTTGCTGTCATTGTGTCGGCTCTCCGCTGTCGGGCGCGTTCTGGCAGTTTGTGCGAATAGTCACCCCGGCAATGCCAGTTCCGGCCGCACACGTGAAGCCCGGTATTCGACGCCGTGCGGAATGATGTCCAGCCACCCGTTCTTCAATGCGTGATCGGGTCTGCTTTTCCTCCGGGTTGTTGTCGTGACGGTGGCAGGCCGGGGCTTGGCGACGGTCGTGTGAGCGGGAATGTGGGCGTAGCGGAGGACGTATCGAGGATCGAGGCGTTTGCCGGCGGCATCAGCGGCCGATCGGCACCCAATGGTCGCCGATTTTCTGATACCGCCGCTTGACCGCTGCCCAGGCGATGCGGTGGACCGTTGCCTCCCCGTCCGGGTCGTCCGCGTGCTGCCGCCATGCGTTGTTGAAGGCAGCGACGTAGATTTCCTGTGCGTGGGCCGGCAGATGCAGGCGCACCGAGTCAGGCAGGTCGTCGATCGTGCGATAGGGCATGTCGTGCTACCTCCGTCGCCGGTGGATGCGAAGAAACGATCCCCCGGTTGAAGAAACGATCACCCGGTCAGGGACAGTTCCTGCTGCACCACTGACACCCAGTATTCGACGCCGAGGGGAATGATGTCGTCGTTGAAGTTGTAGAGCGGGGTGTGGACCTGGTGGGTCTTGCCGGTGGCTGACACGCCGTTGCCGACGAAGATGAAGGCGCCGGGGCGGTGTTCCAGCATGAAGGCGAAGTCCTCGCCGCCGGTGACGGGGGGTGCGTCGGCGTTGACGTTTTCGGCGCCCACCAGCGTGGTTGCGGCGGCGACGGCGACCTGTGTCTGGTCGGCGTGGTTGAGCAGCGGGTGGGTGCCCCATCGCAGGTCGACGTCCGCGGTGCAGCCGGTGGCGGCGGCGGCGGCCTGGGCGATGGCCTCGATTCGCTGGCTGATCAGGTCCTGAATCTTCTGGCTGAAGCAGCGCATGGTGCCGACGATCTCGATTTCCGACGGCATGACGTTGGAGGCCTGGTTGGAGCCGCCGTGGACGGAGCCGACGCTGACGACGGCGGCCTCGACAGGGGAGATGCTGCGGCTGACGATGGTCTGGATGCCCAGGATGAACTGCGCCTGTGCGACGGTGACGTCGGTGGCCAGGTGCGGCGTGGCGCCGCCGTGGCCGCCGGTGCCGTGGAAGGTGACGGACCAGCGGCCGGTGCCGGCCATGAATGCGCCGTTGCGGATGGCGAATTTCCCGACGGGGATGCCGGGCATGTTGTGCATGCCGTAGACGGCGTCGCAAGGGAAACGCTCGAACAGCTTGTCGGCGATCATCGCGAGTGCGCCGCCGAGACCGTTTTCCTCGGCGGGCTGGAAGATCAGGTGCACGGTGCCGGCGAAATCGCGATGGGTGGCGAGGTATTTGGCGGCACCGAGGAGCATGGTGGTGTGGCCGTCGTGGCCGCAGGCGTGCATCAGGCCGGGGTTGGTGGAGGCGTAGGGCAGGCCGGTCTGTTCGGGGATGGCGAGGGCGTCCATGTCGGCGCGCAGGCCGATGGCGCGCTGGCCGGGGCGGGTGCCCCGGACGGTGCCGACGACGCCGGTCTTGCCGACGTGTTCGGTGACCTCGATGCCCCATTCCTTCAGCTTCGCGGCAACCAGGGCGGCGGTGCGGGATTCCTGCATGCCCAGTTCCGGGTGGGCGTGGATGTCGCGGCGGATGGCCGTGAGTTCGGGGTGGGCGGCGGCGATGGTGTCGCGGGCTTCATCAGTGAGCATGGGGGATCTTTCAGGCGGAGTGTCCGTGGTGGGCGGTCTGGTTTGCCAAGCATACAGTTGGCCACCAATTCGGTGCGGTCACAACGATTATCGGTAGTGTCTCCGGCTGGGTCGGGGTCAGGCGGCCTCGGCCATGGCGTAGCGGCGGCAGTGGTTCAGGTACGCTGCCTCGTGCGCGGCCACGAGGTCGACGACGCTGTTCCAGAGCCAGGATGGCGCATCCAGGGATTTGGTGCGGTTGCGCTGAAGCACTTTCAGCCACTGCCGGCAATCCGCCGGGTCCATCTGGCGGGCGTGGCCTCGTCCGACGATGTGGGCGAGGAATTCGGCGACGCTCATGGCTTCGTCGCGCGAGAGGGTTTCGATTTCCAGTTTCAGGTCCTGCGGCAACAGTTCGCGGATGACGACGGGCTTATCGAGGATGTGGGCGGCGAGCAGGCGGTCGCCGAGGAACGGCGAGAGATGCCGAGCGCCGGCGACGACCCGGTCGGCGTTGTCGTCCGGCATGCCGGTGGTGGCGGCATGTGGCGCGGCGGCGGTGGTCGCCTCCTTTACGTCCATCAGGCAATGGCGTTCGTTTTTGCCGCGGCCGACGGCGATCAGCACGGCGAGGCGGAGGCGGCCGAGGGAGCTGCAACCCTTGCGCCAATAGGCGGCGTCCATGATGCGAACCGGATCGTCATCGACGCGTGAGCGGAGCGAGGTGGCGAGCCTGCGGACGGGTTCTTCGGAAAACAGGATATCGACGGCGGCGCGTTCATCCGGCGTCAGGGGCCAGAAGCGCTTGCCGAGGGGGATGCGGGGTTCGGTGCCCTCTATCCGCTCGTCGGCGAGATGCTTCCATGACCGGCCGGCGGCCTGGCGCAGGGCTGTCTTCACGGTCTTCGGCATCTCGGCGGCGGGGTCCACGGCGGTGCCGCGGGCGTCCGGCGTGAAAGCGGCTTCGTAGCCTTCGATCATGCGCTCCATCATGTGGGCGGTGGTGATGCCGGGCAGGTCGGAGCCGCGGGCTGCCATGGCGAGGGACAGGCCGAGACGGATGAGGTCGTGGGCGGGATTGCCGATGACGGTCTGGTCGAGATCGCGCACCTGGATGGCGATCGCGCCTTCGGTGTTGGCGACCGGGCCTAGGTTGCCGACGTGGCAGTCGCCGCAGATCCAGGCTTGGGGGCCCTCGGGGAGGGCGGCGCAATCGGAGGCCTCGAGCCATTCGTAGAAGCGGGCCGTGCTGCCGCGCACGTAGGCGTGTGCGGAGGCGGCCATCTTGCGGTTTCGCTCCGCCGTGAGAAACGGCATGCGCTCGCCGGGTTGCTTGGGGAGGGTTCGCGGCATGCCGTCAGTGAGCATGGGCAATGGCCCTGCACAACAAACTTGGGCCGGTATTACGGTTTCGTGACAGATGGGCGGGTGGGCGGGACTGTTGCTGGAGGGCATCAGTTGGGTGCAATGGCGCCGCGGGATGACGATGTCGTGCGTGGGGGCGCCGTTTTTTGCGCTGCAGCGTGCTTATATAGCGGCGCGAGAGGCCTTTTTCGGTGAGTTTAGCGGCGCGATGAAGCACTGGCGGATCGATGATATTGCCTGGGACCGGTTCGATCCTGCCGCGGTCGATCCGGCGTTGGTGCCGGTCGTGAAGGCCGCGGCAATGGTGGAACGCAACGGCACCGACTATGCGCTGTATCTGAACGGGGTGTTTCGCGACGATCCGGATTTCCGGCAGGCGGCGGATCATTGGGCGCTGGAGGAGGTTCAGCACGGCGACGCCCTGGGCAAGTGGGCGATGCTGGCTGATCCGGACTGGGATTATCAGGCGGCGTTCGATCGGTACAAGGCGGGCTACATCATCAAGACGGATGCCGATGCCTCGATCCGCGGGTCCCGTACCGGGGAGCTGATCGCCCGGTGCATGGTAGAGACGGGGACGTCGAGCTACTACACGGCGCTGGGCGAGGCGACCGCGGAGCCGGTGCTGAAGCAGGTTTGCAAGCTGATTGCCGCGGACGAATACCGGCATTTCAAGCTGTTCTACGATCATATGCGGCGGTATCTGGAGCGGGAGAAACTGTCGATGATGGGCCGGCTGCGGATTGCGCTGGGGCGGATCGGTGAGTTGGAGGACGATGAACTGGCCTATGCGTATCATTGCGGAAACGAGCCGGAGACGTTAGCCTATCAGCACAAGCGGTGCATTGCGGCGTATATGGCGCCGACGATGGGGTTCTACCGGTACCGGCACATCGAACGCGGGATGGGGATGATCCTGAAGACGGTGGGGCTGCCGCCGCGGGGGCGGTTGTCGGCGGTGGGCGCGCAACTGGCGTGGCGGATGCTGCAGTGGCGGCACCACAAGTTCGAGCGGGTGCTGGCGGCGTAGCACTCAGCATTGCAAGATCGATTAAATCAGAATGATCTGTCGTTGAGAAATGGTCCCGGTTTTTCTCGCAGGCTGGTGTTTCAGCGAGTGGATGCCGTCATTGCGTTCCAGGCAGCGAGGGAGTCCATGTAGTCTCTCCAGTGCGTGATCTTCCGGTTCTCAAGCTTGATGATTGAGCAGAACCGGTTGTTGTACTTCGCGCCTGAGGCGAGGATTGTCCCGTGGACCTCGTATTCGATGACGACGACACGGCCGTCGTCTGTCTTGTGGGCGACCAACTTGTCGGCGGACCAGAGCGCGATGTTGTCCACATAGGACCTGAACGCGGCCATCAGTCCGGTTCGGCCGCTTATGACGCGAGGCCAGCCGGGGAAGTCATAGAGCACCTCGTAGACGACATCGTCGCCGACGACGTCAAAGAAGTGCTCGCCCTCCACCAAATTTCCAAGTGCCCGCCGAACAAGATCGAAACAGGGAGCGGCTGGCTCATAAGCAGCATATTTCGGATCCGGCATCGCGAAATCTCCACGCGCGGCGCTTGGTCTCGGGTCAGGGACCGGACGCTTGGGCCGTGGCCTGAACTGGCGCCGGTTCGTGCCGCGCGTCCCGGTCCTGATCGGGCGGCGGGAGATTTTCGACCGACGCGAGCACGACATCGGCGGGGGCCATTTGGGTCAGGGCGCAGAACATGGTCCTGGTGGTGGCGAAGCTGCTGTTCTCGGCGAGCTTGTTGATCGGCGCCCCGCCGCCGCAAACCGAGAAATAGCCGCACTCTGTCTTGCATGCGGCGACGCCGGCGGCGATGTCGCGCTGCATCGCCGCGAGTGCCGGGTTGTTGCGCATCCGGTGGAAGCTGTCGGTGTTGATGTTGCCGATCAGGAAGTCGGCGTAGCCGGGATTTTTCATGCCGAGGAGTTCGGGCGAGAAGGTGGAGACATTGCCGCGGCAGTCGACGTTGAGCATTGCCAGCGGCTCGACCTGGGGGTTGCGCCATGCCGCGTCGCGTGGACGGAACACCGCGCGGATCATGTCGTCGATCTCCCGCACGTAGTCGATCCGTCCGCTGGCGCGGGCCTGCCGCCAGAACCGGTCGAGGAAGCGGCGGTAGCTCTGCTGGATGCCGGCGGCGGCGAGCATGTCGGAGACATGGTCACCTTCGGTCTCCTCGACATTGAAGCCGACCTGGGTGATGCCTTGGGACAGGTAGAAATCGAGCATCATGTCCGGCTGGTCGAGTGCCGCTCTGGACAGGACGGAGATGACATGGAAGGGTATATTACTTGACCGCAACAGGTGGATGCCGGCCAAGGTGCGATCGAAGGTGCCGCCGCCGGAGCGGGTGCGTCGTCTTGCGTCGTGCAGCGCCTTCGGCCCATCGATGCTGACGCCGACGACGGCTTTCCAGCCGGTGAACAGCTCGCACCATTCCGGGGTGATCAGCATCCCGTTTGTCTGGAACGCATGCACGACGTCGATACCGGGCGGCCGGATCGCCTCGATCGCGGCGAAGGCTTCGCGGTAGAAGGCCACCGGAACCACCAACGGTTCGCCGGCGTGCCAGATCACGGTCAGCCGGGGGTCGGTCCAGCCGGAGGCGAACAGCTTTGCAAACAGGGTGACGATCGTGTCCTGGGCGATGACCGAGCGGTCGTCGCGTTGGGGCAGGTAGCAGTAGCTGCAGCTGATGTTGCAGAATGGCGTCGGCTGGACGACGACAACTTCGACCCGGGGCGCCGCCTGCCTGCAAGTTTCGGACACGGCCTAGAAGTTGAACCAATGCCGGTGGCCGTTGTGCCAGTTGTGCCAGCCGCCGTTGGGCCAGCGTGGGCCGGGTCCATTGCCCCAGCGGCGTCCGCCATTGCCCCAGCCGCGGCCGTTTCCGTTGGCCCACCAGGCGAGCTTGATGTCGGGATCAGATGCGGAACCGTGAATGCCGGATTGGGGGACGCCCGAGGGGTCGAACGCCGAAACCGCGTCGCGGATTTCCTGTAGCCGGTTTGCGACCGACGCGGGGCCGGTCTGGCCGACGTCCCGGTCCTCGGTTTTAGCCTGGGCGGGCAGTGCCAGCGCGGCGGACACACCGGCTATTCCCACGGTCCACAGGGCGCCCAGAATGTTACGATACTTGTCGTGCATGGACGCTTGACCTCTTATCCGCCGATGGTCCGAAGCTGACCGATCTGGATTGCCCTGGCAAGTGAAGTGTGAGCGGCCGCCGGCGTCGTGTTACCTGGTGCAGGTCCCATCCGGTTGGGGGGGGCAATCGCTGTCACGGTATCAGAACAAGGCCCCAGGCCATATATGCCTTCGGGCAGAAGCGGACGAAAACAAGTGGGCTGATCCGTGTGGGCAGATTTAGATCAAAGACACCATGGTCCCGCTGTGCCAAACCATCGGTAATTTTGGAGGGACGGTCCGATGGAAACGCCTGAATGGCGGGAACAATCAGACGGCACGTTCATTGCGGAAACAGCCCGATTCAGTTTGATTGTGTGCCGACTTCCGGACCGTCGGCACGCACGCTTCCTTGTGATGGCGCGTCAGGCGACCGGCCCTGACGCACTGGCGGGGTCGGGCACGACAGAGGGCGTCGCGCAGGCGATGCAGGAGGCCGAAAGGGCTGCTCAGCGGTTGCCGAGCGGCATTAACCGGGTGCGCACGCTGGTGATCGTGGTCGATGATAATAGTGCCGTGCGCCGCGTTGTTGCCGATACCTTGCGAGATGTCGGCTACCTGGTCGCCGAAGTCAGCAGCGGCGAAGGGGCGTTGCGACATCTCGAGCGGACCACCGGACCCGCCGTCATGGTTGCGGACATCAACCTTGGCGCTGGCATCAACGGATTGCAGCTTGCCGCGTCGGTGCATGAACTTTGGCCTGCGACTGGGGTTCTGCTGATCAGCGCCGACGACGAGATGCTGGCCGAACATGCCGCCGGGGACGAGATACTCGCCAAGCCGTTCTCGACTGATCGGCTTCTTGGGCGCATCGCTGCGATGGCGGCGCGGTTGAAACCGGCGTCCCCGGTCAATCTGAACTAAGCAGATTGTCCGGCGCGTTGCGGTTTAATCCGGTGTAATAATGACGGGTTAGCGAAGGCTGTGAGGTTTGCGGGCGGCTGTTACGGTTCCCACGCCTGTCATGCCGTCCACGATATCCACGGCCGAGCCGAGCAATGTAACTTTCAGCGTAAGCAAAGCATCTGCATCGCAAGTACAATCCGCGGCTTCCCACTTAGCGACGCGGTTCGATGCATCAAGCTGGTCATGGATGGTCGCTTCTGACTGGGTGAGAGTGCAGGCATTTCTCCGCCATCAAGCGCACATCGGCGGCGGCGCCCTGGACCATCGGTTTCCAGGACAGCGGCTGTTCCGGGGGAGTCCGCTCCAGATTCGGAACGAGGGTGCGCGAGGACTTCCCGGCGTGACCGGGCGGCCCGCCGCGCCGCGTTTGTTGCTTTGCGGTTACGTTGCGCGGGGCAGGGCGGCGGCGATGAGCGGGGCGGCGGCGTTGGACATGCCCTTGCCGTCGTGGCCGACTCCTGGGACGTCGATCAGCGTCCAGGCGAGAGGCACGGCGAGTGCCGCGGCGGTCGCGCGTCCAGTCTGCAGGTAGCTATGGGCTCGGGCGTGGCGGTGGGCGCCCTGTCGGAGTGACTTGGGTCCCTTGGGGAAGAATTTGCCGGTGGTCTTGGTGTCTTCGGTGCCGGCCATGATGGTCAGGGGGAAGGCGAGCAGGTCCTTCAGATGGTCGTGGGTGACTTCGGTGGCGCCGAGGCCCCAGGGCCAGGCGATGTCGAGGTCGGGCATGGCATAGGTGCCGGCGTTGGCGCTGACGGCGACCGCGACGTGGTCCCGGTAGCCGAAGGACAGCATGCGGTGGACGTACTGGCCGCCCGCGGAGTGGCCGAAGAGGCCGTATTTGGGCGCTGTGGTGATGGCCTGGTTCCGGAGGGCCTGGAACAGCCTCGGGCCGATGCCGAACGTCCATTGCTCGCGGGGGTTGGGTGTTCCGTCGGAGGTGTGGAGGTTGCCGAAGTTGTACCAGAGGTATTCGGGGAAGCTGTCGGGTGGGAACTCGATGGCGATGGCGAGGAAGCCGCCGGGGTCGGTGTGGGGAAGCCAGTAGTCTCGGTAGTCGCGGCCATTTCGGGCGACGCCGTGGTGGACGATGACGACGGGCATCGCCGGGGTCCACGCGGCGGGGCGGGCGGCGTGCAGGATCAGGCGGCGGTCGGGGAAGACCGGGTCGAAATAGGGCAGGGAGGTTGGGCCGGCCTGGGCGACGAGGGGGGAGAGGTCGATCATGCCTGACTGTCCCTGAGGTTAGGGTGGGAGTCGAGGTGCTCGCGCAGCTGTCAGGCGAAATGGCGTTGGCGAATTGCCGGAGGGTGTTCCAGCAGGGCCATGGGTTTCAACGCGGGGGGACGGTAGTTCGCGGCTTTGCGGAGGGAAGGCTTTGGGTATGCGGCGGGGTGGCCCGCTGTGTATCACGCGGTCACGCCGTATTACCGGGTGGCTTTGTGTTCAGCGGTGTCCCGGTTAGGGGCAGTGCGGGAGTGGCCACGGCAGATCGCCTCCTGACCGGTTAGCTAGGGAAACGGCGCGTGTGACCGGGCGGCCGTCGCTGATGGCAGGGGATAACCGTGGGGCTGAGCGACCGCCCGGCTGGCGGAGGCGAAGCGCAAGGCGGATGAGGCTGCCGTGATGGTGAGCCGCCCGACCAAACTGCCGCCCGGGGCGCTTGCCGCGGCGCAGGCCGCGCTGCTGGTGCATATCGGATCAATCGCACATCTGCCGGTGCGCGATGCCGCCGCCCGGGCGGTTTCGGGCAAGGATTCTATCGAGCGGTCATGCGCCCACGTTAAAGCGCTGCGTTTCCGCCGACGGGCGAGTTCAAGGTCGTGACGGTGGTGCCCGCTGCGGAACTGAAAATTAATCCGGTGGCAAAACGGAATTGAAAATGAGTTCGATTTCACAACAAATACTTATGAGATATCAGCCGTCACCGTTCCAGGGGTCACCACCTCAGCCAACCCCCGCACGCTAACCCATGTCCGAGCTTCGTTGCGCGGCTATCCGTGTGTTCGGGGTGTGTCGGTGAGTTGCGGCCGGACTTAACCAAGTGGTTTTCTGGCACGGAACGCCGTTCAAAAGCTGGGGGTGATCACGTGCGGTGACGAATGGCGCCATCAAGGCCAACTGGTATCAGCCAAGCGAAACGGTATTGGTGAATCGCGGCAGGTGTTATAACGAAAGGTATGATTTTCAGTGCGGCAGGACGACAATTCGTAGCGTTGCGGAAGGATGGTCAGATATATTCGGCCGGGCGGTCCGCTGTGTACCACGCGGTGACGCCGAATTGTCGGATGGCTTTGTGCGCGGCGGAGCCGGGGGCGGGGTCGGGGTGGGCGGAGCCTCCGGCTGCTTTGGTCACGTGTTCAGCCTGCCTGGCGCGGATGTCCCGGCTGGAGCGACGGCAGCGTCCGGCGGGGCGGCGATAGGGCTGCTTGTTGGTGGGTTGTGAGACGAACACCGAGGAGCAGCCGGCCGAGCCGCCGTGGGCCGCCATGACGGCGGATCTGGACGCTAGCTTTGCAGGTTTCGGTGAGGTGCGATGGGCGGGACGGCGTGAGCACCTGACGCCTGGTGGTTGAGCGGCGCGAGACGTCAAATCAACCTGTCGCTGTGGCGCCTGCGGCCGGGTTATGGGCTGAGGTGCTGGAAGTCGCCGACCTCGATTGGTGGAGCGCTGGGGGCGACGAACGTTTCGTTCAGGCGCTTGTCCTGGTTGATCCAGGCTTCGGCCTCGGCCTGTGAAGTGAAGCCGAGGATGGTTTGTCGCGTGCCATCGCTCCCCGCTATCCCGACGTGGAAACCAGACCCGTCCGGGGCGGAGATGATGGTATATGTGCTCATGTCCGACATATGTGCACTGCATGGCAGCAATACATTAGCTGCGGGTGTTGATCGTGGGGACGTGTTCGGACAGCGCGGCGCGGATGCGGCCGGTGCCAGGGCGAGATGATCGGGCGGGGGAGAGTCGCGGCTGATACGGTGGCGGTGGTTCGGTTATCATTGGCCATGGGGGATGGCGCCGGGGCTGGGTCCGGGACTGCAAGTCGTGGGTGGCCGGGCCAAGCCCGGCCAAGACGACGATAGGGCGGTGCGCGGCGGCAGGGAGAGCGGTTGCGGAGCTATCTGTCAGATGGGCCGGTCGTTGGACGGAGCGGTCGTTGGACGGACCGGTTGCGAAAGGTCGGTTGCCATGGGGGTCGGTTGCCATGGGGATCGGCTGCCATAGGGGGCGGTTGGCGGATGGCTCGGTTTGGTTGGGCTTGCGTTACCAGGTGCGTTTGGTGGGAGTGCTGCCTTGGCGGAAGGGGTTGGCGGCATTGTTCAGGCGTTCCTCCTGGGCGATCCAGGCTTCGGCCTCGACCAGGGTGGTGAACTCGCGGACGGTTTCCCAGCCGCCGGAGCGCTTCTTGGTCGCAACGGTGAAGCTGTTACCGTTCTGGTTGGGGAGGATGGTGTATGTCTGCATGCCGCGCATATAGGTGCGCGGGGGCAAAATCCAGAGGTGCTAAGCAGAATATTTTCTTTCTCTGTGCTTTTTGTCCGCAGAGAATTTGTCCGGAGACGGCGGGTCGGGCCTTCCCGGACGGGCAGGTTCGGTTGTCCTGGGTGTCGCCGACCGGGATCGGGACCTGTGCCCGGTCGTCCCGGATTTCGCGACCAGAATCGCACCCTGCTCAGTCGTCATGGGTTCGCCGAGTACAATCTCAGCACGCGCGCTCAAACCTGGTGGGCCCGCTCAGGATCGGAGCCTGCGCTGAGTCGTCCTGGTGGGCCCGATCAGGATCGCAGCCTGTGCTGAGGCGTCCTGGTGGGCCCGCTCAGGATCGCAGCCTGTGCTGAGGCGTCCTGGTGGGCCCGCTCAGGATCGGAGCCTGCGCTGAGGCAGTCCTGGTGGGTCCGCTCAGGATTGCGGGCTGTGCTGAGGCGTCCTGGTGGGCCCGATCAGCATCGCAGCCTGCGCTCAGGCGTTCTGGCGTTCTGGCCGGTCCGATCAGGATTGCGGGCTGTGCTCAGTCGTCCTGGGTGTCGCCGACCAGGATGGCGGCCTGGGCGACGCTCATGCCGTCCGACAGGGTGTGGACACCGCCGGCCGAGGTGGCGAGCTTGACCTCACCGAGTTCGTTGTAGATCGCGACAACGTGCTGGGCCTGGACCTTCAGCACGCCGCCACCCTTGGTATCGAACGTTACCCACTCCATGGCCGGTCCCTTCGTGTGGACGATGGCGCCGGCCCGGGTGAGCCGGCGTGCTTGCAGAATGGGCGTTTGCTTCATCCTTCGTTTTGGCCTGGGCTGACGTGTGGGTCAGGTGGCCTTTGCCACGGCGCGCCTGGAGACGACGCCGATCAGGTGGGCTCTATACTCGGCGCTGGCGTGGATGTCGCCGTTCAATCCGTCGGCCGGGGTCTTGATGTTGACGATGGCGTCGGGGCTGAAGTTGGCGGACAGGGCTTTCTCCATCTCGGTGTGGCGGAACACGCCGCCCTGGCTGGCGCCGGTTATGGCAAGGCGCACGCCGGTGGGGAATTTGGCCACGAACACGCCGACGATGGCATAGCGCGAGGCGGGGTTGCGGAACTTCTCGTAGGCGGACTTCTCGGGAATTGGCAGTTCGATCGAGGTGATGATCTCTCCGGGTTCGAGGGCGGTGGTGAACATGCCCTGGAAGAAGTCGTCGGCCTTGATCGAGCGCTTGTCGGTTTTCACCGTTCCGCCGAGGGCGAGCAGGGCGCTGGGGTAGCAGGCGGAGGGGTCGTTGTTGGCGAGCGAGCCGCCCATGGTGCCGCGGTGACGCACCGCCTCATCGCCGATCAGCGAGGCCTGGTGGGCAAGACCTGGGATCTTGGCCTTGATGTCCGGGTTGCTGGCGATGGCGGCGTGGGTGGTCATCGCGCCGATGGTGATGGTGTTGCCGGACACAGTGATGCCGGTCAGGCCAAGCTTGGACAGGTCGACGACGGTGGACGGCTTGTTGAGGCGCTGTTTCAGCACCGGGATGAAGGTCTGGCCGCCGGCGAGTGCCTTGGCGTCCACGTCGGCGGAGAGCAGCTTCACCGCGTCAGCGAGGCTGCCGGGCTTTTCATATGCGAAATCGTACATCTGTGTGTCCCTTTGCCTTGAGAACTAAATTTGATCGCGTGATTCCCGCCCTCTGACCGTTCGGCCTCGGGCGATCACGCTCATTCCGCCGCCATGCGGGGCGTATTGGCCTGAATGATGGACCAGAGTTTGGCCCCGGTTGCGGGCATGTCCAGATGGCGGATGCCATAGTCTTTCAGCGCATCCACCACGGCGTTGATGACCGCGGGGGGCGAGCCGATGGCCCCGACCTCCCCGCAGCCTTTCGAGCCGAGGGGGTTGTGGGTGCACATCGTGTTCTCCGTGGCGACCGACAGCGGCGGGATGTCGTTCGCGCGGGGCATCGTGTAGTCCATGAACGAGCCGGACAGAAGCTGGCCGCTGGGGTCATACAGGGCGGCTTCCAGCAGCGCCTGGCCGATGCCCTGGGCGACGCCGCCCTGGACCTGGCCCTCGACGATCATCGGGTTGACCACGCGGCCGACGTCGTCGACGGCGGTGAAGTTGATCATCTGCACGACGCCGGTTTCGGGGTCGATCTCGACCTCGGCGATGTGGCAGCCGCCGGGGAAGGTGAAGTTCTTCGGGTCGTAGAAAGCGGTCTCGTCGAGGCCGGGTTCCAGTTCCTCGATCGGATAGTTGTGCGGGACGTAGGCGGCGAGCGAGATGTCGGTCAGGGTCTTTGACTTGTCGGTGCCGGCGACGGTGAAGGTGTTGTCCTTGAACTCGATGTCCTCGACCGCGGCTTCCATCAGGTGGGCGGCGATTTTCTTACCCTTGGCGATGACCTTGTCCATGGCCTTGACCATTGCGGAGCCGCCGACGGCGAGGCTGCGGCTGCCGTAGGTGCCCATGCCGAAGGGGATTTTCGCGGTGTCGCCGTGGACGACCTCGACCTGATCAAAGGGGACGCCGAGTTGGTCGACGACGAGCTGGGCGAGGGTGGTTTCGTGGCCCTGGCCGTGGCTGTGGGTGCCGGTGAAGACGGTCACACTGCCGGTCGGGTGGACGCGGATTTCGGCGCACTCGTAAAGGCCGGCGCGGGCGCCGAGGGAGCCGACGACGGCCGAGGGGGCGATGCCGCAGGCTTCGAGGTAGGTGGAGATGCCGATGCCGCGGAGTTTGCCCTTGGCTTTGGCGGCGGTGCGGCGGGCTTCGAAGCCGTCCCAGTCGGCGTTGGCCAGGGCGACCTTCAGGGTCGTCTGGTAGTCGCCGCTGTCATATTGCAGGGCGACGGGGGTCTGGTAGGGGAAGGCGTCGGCGGGGATGAAGTTCTTGCGGCGGATCTCGACCTTATCGAGGCCGGTGTCATAGGCGATGACGTCGACGAGGCGTTCGAGCAGGAATGTCGCTTCGGGCCGGCCGGCGCCGCGGTAGGCGTCCACCGGGACGGTGTTGGTGAAGACTGCCTTGACGTTGCAGTAAATCACTGGGGTTTTGTATACGCCCGCCAGAAGGGTGGCGTAGAGGTAGGTCGGCACGGCGGGGGCGAAGGTTGACAGATAGGCGCCCATGTTCGCCAGCGTGGTGATGCGCAGGCCGAGGAAGGTGCCGTCCTTGTCCACGGCCATTTCGGCGGTGCTGACGTGGTCGCGGCCGTGGGCGTCGCTCATGAAGGATTTCGCTACGGTCGGCGGTCCATTTCACCGGGCGGCGCAGCTTGCCGGCGGCCCAGGTGACGATGGCTTCCTCGGCGTAGTGGTAGATCTTGCTGCCGAAGCCGCCGCCGACGTCCGGTGCTACGACGCGCAGTTTGGATTCGGGGATGTGCAGCACGAAGGCGCCCATCAGCAGGCGGATGACGTGGGGGTTCTGGCTGGTGGTGTAGAGCGTGAAGTCACCCGAGGAGGTGTCGTAGTCGCCGAGGGCGACGCGGGGTTCCATGGCGTTGGGGATCAGCCGGTTGTTGGTCAGGTCCAGCTTCACGACGTGGGCGGCGTTGGCGAAGACGTTGTCCACGACGGCCTTGTCGCCGATGACCCAGTCGTAGCAGAGGTTGCCGGCGACGCCGTCATGGACCTCGACAGCGCCGGGTTTCACGGCGTCGGTCAGGTTGGCGACGGCGGGGAGGTCGGTGTAGTCGATTTCCAGCAGTTCGGCGGCGTTTTTTGCTTCCTGCTTGCTGCTGGCGATGACGACGGCGACCGGATCGCCGACGTGGCGGACCTTGCCGACCGCGATCACGGGGTGCGGCGGTTCGGCCATCGGGGTGCCGTTCTGGTTGTGGATCTGCCAGCCGCAGGGCAGGCCGCCGATGCCCTCGGCCTCCATGTCGGCGCCGACGAAGACCTTCACCACGCCGGGAGCGGCAGAGGCGGCAGCGATGTCGATGCTGTTGATCCTGGCGTGCGGCCGATCCGACCGCTTGATGACCGCATATAGCTGGCCGGGCCGGTTGATATCGTCGGTGTAGTTGCCCTTGCCGCTGAGGAAGCGCAGGTCTTCCTTTCGGCGTACGGAAGCGCCAATGCCCTCGAAGCCCATGATCGTTTCTCCCTGTGTTGCCGGCGGCGTTGCTTATTCGGCCGCTTGTTTGTCCCTTGGGGCGTGCATCAGCGGATGTGCGGCGGCGATCGCCTTCACGATGTTATGGTAGCCCGTGCATCGGCAGAGGTTGCCTTCGAGGCCTTCGCGGATTTCCTTTTCCGTCAGGCCGTCGGGGTGGGACTGCACGAGATCCACGGCGGTCATGACCATGCCGGGCGTGCAGAAGCCGCACTGCAGGGCGTGGTGCTCGCGGAACATCTCCTGCATCGGGTGCAGCGTGCCGTCGGCGGCGGCGAGGCCCTCGATGGTCAGGATGGACATGCCGTCGGCCTGGAGGGCGAGCTGGGTGCAGGATTTGACCGAGACGCCGTCGATAAGGACAACGCAGGCGCCGCACTGGCTGGTGTCGCAGCCGACATGGGTGCCGGTGAGACCGAGCTTCTCGCGCAGAAGTTCGACGAGCAGCGTGCGAGCCTCGACCTGGACTGTGTGCTGCTTGCCGTTAACCGTCAGGGTGACCTGAGGCATTGCGCTCCCTTTCCGAAGTTGGTGTTGCGACAGTTCGGGACGCCAGAGCGGCCTGCCGGTGTGCGGCAGGCGCCTTGGACGGTCCCGTTACGGGGGAGTTTGATCGCGGGGGTGGGGGTGGTCAAGGTGGGGTGTCGGGGACAAGCATGTACCGGACGATCGAATTAGGCAAAAATAATCGTGGGCGGTTCACTGCCCGCATCGGGACAACGATAAGGCAGGGTGCCCACCCCAAAAGAAGCCAACCTGAGATGTTGTTCAGCGGCGGTATCCGAAACCTGGCGCAGAGCGCCAAAGCGTTCACCGAAACTGCGCGCGCCCAACGCGAAAAAGACACACGTTTCTGCCATCCACATGCCACTGGAATGATCAGATCAATTGCGCCACTATCACGATACCGGCCTGGGGAGGGGGAGTATGTCGTCACTACTGGACCAGTTGGAGCCTTGGATTGATCGCTTTCGGCCAGCGCCCGTCGCTGTTGACCATCAGCCAGAGTTCTTCGAGGTCGATTTGCCGGAAGGGCCGGTTGTCCCCCCATACTCAGTCACCGAATTCCTGGGACACAGAATCCTACTCGATCCTCCGCCCAACGATCCTTTAGAACGGACTGCTTCGGCGCTAGGTTGTGAACTTTCGCGCTATGCCGTCGCAGCCTGGATCGACGAGACTTACAGGCTTAACGGTGCATCTGCCGTCGCACCCAAAGTGGGAAAAACCATACACAGTCTGATCAGCGCCTCGGCAGGTACTCGAGAGTTGGATCGATCATCTCCCGGAACCACCAATGAGCGTTGCTGCTGGCACAGATCCCATATCGTCAGAATCACGGAACCCAAGGATCACATATTACTTTCTATCATCGCATGCCGGAGTGACTTTTTATAGGGTAGCGAAG
Source organism: uncultured Pseudomonadota bacterium (assembly GCA_963819005.1). Classification (GTDB taxonomy): domain Bacteria; phylum Pseudomonadota; class Alphaproteobacteria; order Acetobacterales; family Acetobacteraceae; genus Rhodopila. The sequence goes on along the minus strand of CAWFUL010000011.1, from coordinate 67,870 downwards.
CTTTTAGCAACGCAGGTCAACGCTCAGTCCCCGACCATCCCAGGCCAAGATCAAGTTACCCGTGTGTATCAGCGGATTTTGAAAGAGGGGTTCGAAGGACAGTGGCGGGGGGCCCTTTATGCTCCTAGTCGCACCGATCTGATCAGCCTCCTCGGGGGACAAGTCACCAATGCCAATCGGACCTATGATAGAGCAAAGAAATACCCGCTTCCCCCACACGGGCGTGACCTCAGTGCTATGGTCGAGGGCAGAACAACGACAGTGTCAATCGAGATTTCGGATGGCATCGTATTAGATACTGACGAAAATGGCGTGATATTGGGCCCCCAAAGCGAAGGGATGTCCGCTGTCGTAGCATTCGGGCGCGAGACGTATGGGCCCCGCAGCACGGTTGAGGAGGCTCTTCGGGCAGCTAAGGCCATAAAGTTTCCGCTTCTTACTGGTTCTGATCTCAATATTAACTATCAAATCGCCGAGAATTTCCACGCGGAAAATCAACAGGCGGCCTCGTTCGCCGGAACGGCAGCGCTTTTAAGCACCCGTTTAACTCAGCTTGCTGCGCCTCGGGCCAATCTTGCGAGGGCTGTGAACCTTTCGCCAGGAGAAAACGCGTTTGTCGGGATATATATCTCTACATACGAACCGCCCAGACTTGGAGTGATTACCCCAAGTGGCGCCTGGCCGAAAGATTTCGCCGAGCGACTTGGCGCGCAGGTAGCAGGGACGTTTAAGAGGCTACAAGCCATGAGCGAGGCCTTGATGTCGCGACCCCGCGCGGGAATGGCATCTATGTTTTATATTTCTCGCGAGGTCTCGGTGCCCCAGGCCGAGCGGTTCGGCCTGGGAATAGAGGTCGATCGTAAAGGAATAGATTTTGCGTACAAGCAACGCGACTCCGGCGGTTGGTGGTTTTTTCCGCCGGTGGCAATCTCTGACTGGCTTGCGGCTGACTTTGAACGAATGCTTACCCGGAGCGTGCAGCCTTTAGTCGATGATACGTCGATTGATTTCAAGCCGCGGGATTTTGACCTTCTTGAAATGCCGCTACAGGAGTGGTTTGGACTCTGCAAGCATTTGTGCGGAGGAATTGTCACCATGCACGAGCGAGGGACAATTCACGGAGATATCCGGCCGGCCAATATAATGAGAAAGGTTGGCGTGGGAGTTGGAAGTTACGAATGGATTGATCTTGGCATGGGTGCCCACCGGGATGGCGAAATTAGGCAGATCGGGGGCGGCCGCGTAAGTGTGTTCTTTTCGCCAGACCGCAACGAGAACACAGAGTTTGAATTCATTGATTCTGTTCAACTTTCGAAAATCGGGCGCCAAGGGGCGGCGACGCCTGCGGATAGCGCCCAGATGTCTGGTAGCAGGGTGCAAGATGACAGGGTAAAGCTGTCTTTGCTTTATAAACCGCTCACGGCGGCAAAGGCCGTTCCTACTGAATTGCGGCCGCAAGCCGAAGTGGCGGCTTCCCCCCTTGATGCACGCCTACAGAAAGGCATCGCTTTCGATTTAAGAACCGGAGACCGTATCCAGATTTGCAATATCATGTTCGAGATCGACGCGGTGCAGTCGGACCATCTCATCGTCAGGACTGCAAGCGAGATATTTCAAGACCGGTTTTTCCACCGTATCGAGCCAGTTTCGGGCGTTGTCGATCTTTACGATACGCTTCCCGTATCGAAAATCAGGGTGCATTATCGCTGGGGCCAAGCATCAGATATTTATGGTTTCGGAATCCTAATTCTTTACATGTTTTTCATGAAGGGTATGTCCGTATCCAGGCCTCATCGGGCGAAACCCTTAATCAAGGCCTTTGAGCAACTTGTAGAACAGTTAAAAAATCCGACTTTTCTCGATCTGTTTCTCAGTTTTGTTTTCAACCCGTCGAATGACAAACTTGATCCAGGCGTTCAAGTCCCAAGTTCAACCAATGCTATATTCCAGCTTCCATCGAAAGTGGTTGCGCTCAACAATACTTCGGCGATTGAGCAAGCAGATAAGCCGATTTTTGACCGACTGCATAAAATAGTTATACGTGCCATCGCCGCTGAAAAACAACTCCAGTATGTTTATTTAGGTCTGGGATCAAGTCCAGCCTTATTCGTCAAAGTTTTGTTTCTTGTGCTGCTTTGCATTTGGCGGCGCGAAGAGGTGGAAGCAATCAGCTTTCAGCACTTTGTGGTTGGGTCAAAGGCGTCATCCCGTCAAGAGACTTCAAAAGGATACACCGCCGAAATATTTGGTGGCCGGTTCTGGCCTTTTTGCGAGACTAGGGTCATGATTTCCGGCGCTCCTGAGAAGATGGCAGAACCGGCGCTGGCGGTGCTTGCTTGCCTGGACGCGATTATAACCAATTTCCCGCCACAATTAAGGGCGGTGCCGCCAACCGACGGCGCACAACCAGAGGATAAAGAATTGTTCCAACGAGTTGATGAACTTGCTGAGGAGCTGGCAACGATACAAAACCGAATGAAGAAATCGTCTGAGGAGATGGCAACGATACAAAACCGAATGAAAAAATCGTCGGAGATGTTGCGCAAGGTTGAAGGTGACCTAGTCCGACTGGAGGAAATGAACGCTAAGCGAATGTTCAGGTCCAAGGACGCGGATACCGCACTAACCGCCGCTGTCCAGGAACTCAAAAGGGTAAGGGAGGACCTGTCGAAAGTATAGTGGCCTGCCGAGGTCAAATCGCCGTCCAGTCCACTGGCGTGCAGACAAAGGGCGAACGTGGGTAAAGATAGATTTGGGTCGCCCCACCAGATAACCGTGACGAGGAAGCGGGTGCTTCTTTAGTAGCAGCGAAAGTAGGCTGGGATGCGATAGGTCCTTCAAGGCCCTCCATGACTTCATTTCCGCGCAACTCAATCTTCCAGAGTTCATTTTCCCTGAGATCGTTCCAATTGTGGCAGATTGCGGTGATCTCCCGATAGTAATTTTTGGCTACCCTGGCGATCTCTGCATCGCTCAACATGCCTTCAAGTCGCCTAGCCCGGTCGAACGCTGAGGCAATTGCCATACCGTCGACCCAGTAATTCGGCAGGTAAATAGCGGTCCTTGCCTTGGCGCCATGAAACCGGACGAACAGGTGCACCGCCGTGTACATGTAGACTCGCAGCGCTGCCCCCTTCTGAAAAGACGCGACCACTTCGGCTATTTTCTCAGTGGTCGTCCCGATACCCATCAGCCATTCCTGAGGGGTTTTGTTGATTATTCCTGCCCGCATCGCTAAGGCCCGCTTTTTGAGAGACGCCCCGGTTGGGACGCGCAACGAGAACCTTCAATAGTCAAAATGACGGAGCTTCTCGCGCAGAAGTTCGACGAGCAGCGTGCGGGCCTCGACCTGTACCGTGTGCTGCTTGCCGTTAACCGTCAGGGTGACCTGAGGCATTGCGCTCCCTTTCCGTGGTTCGTGTTGCGACAGTTCGGGACGCCAGAGCGGTCTGCCGGTGTGGCAGGTGCCTTGGACGGTCCCGTTGGGGGGAGTTTGGCCGTGGGGGTGGGGGGCGGTCAAGGTGGGGTGTTGGGGATCTTGATCCGCGTCAATGACCGCGAGACGGCACTTGGCCAATCTCCGGCGCCCCGGGTTCGCGTGGCGAGCCGTTTGGGGGCCGGATGAGACCCGCGGTGTTCGACCTGGGGTTGTGACAATCACGGCATGGGCCTATCGGACCAGCGATAAGCAAGGCGGATATGGTCAAGCTCGCGACGGGGGACGGAGAGATGGCGCCGACCAAGGCGTTGGACACGCTGTCGCGCGATGGCGTGTCGCGTCGGACGTTGCTGGCAGGCGCCGTGGCAACTGGCATTGTCGCCAGCCTGGGTGAGGCCATCGCCGCCGGCCAGAAGGCCACTTTTACCATCCTGCACACTAATGACCTGCATTCGAACTTCGTTGGTGTGGCGCCGGTGTCGGACTATGACCCGTCGACGCCGCACAACGACGGCACGCGTGGCGGGTTCGAGCGCCTGGCGACGATGATCGCGGCTCGGAAAGCCGCCCGTCACGACACGGGGCCGGTCCTAATCCTCGATGCGGGCGACTACAGCATGGGCACCGCGTTCGCGGCGGCAACGCGGGAGACGGGTGGCGAGTTGCAACTTCTGTCGATGATGGGCTTCGACGCCACGACGTTCGGTAACCATGATTTCGACCTCGGGCCAGACGGCACGCCGGCTTCGATCGCGGTTGCCGCCAAGGCGGGCCGGGTGCCGGCGGTGGTGGCATCCAATACCGACGTTTCGGCGAACGATCCGAGTTTGGCGGGCCTGCAGCGGTTGACCGGGGACGGAACGGTTCGCCGGTTTATCGTTATCGAGCGCGGTGGACTGCGCTTCGGGATTTTCGGCGTTCTGGGCAAGGAGGCGCAATTCTACACCGGCGGCGCCGGCGCGGTAAAATTCACCGATCCGGTCGAGGCCGCGCGCGAGGTTGTGAAGACATTGCGCGAGACGGAAAAGGCCGATGTGATCATCGCGCTGAGTCATGGAGGGCTGGAGAAGGGCACGGACGGACGTTACGCCGACGGAGAGGACGTGCAGCTTGCCAGGGCCGTGCCGGGGATCGATGTGGTCATCGGGTCGCACAGCCACACCGAACTGCATGAGGCGATCATCGTCAACGGCCGCACGCCGGTGGTGCAGACCGGGAAATACGGCGAGAACCTGGGTGAGCTGGTGATCACCCTCGATGGCGGACGGCTGTCGGTCGAGGCCTACAAGCTGTATCCGATTGACGACACGGTGGCCGGCGATCCGGCGATTGGCGAAAAGATCACCGCGTTGAAGCAGAAGGTCACGGAGGTTGTCTTCGCGCCACGCGGTTACAGTATCGACCAGAAACTGGCGATCGTGCCGACGGGACATTCCGAACACGTTCAGCGACATCGCCGCCAGCACCGTGCTCGCTAATTTCTGCACCGATGCGTTCAGACGGGCGGCGAAGGCGGATATCGGGCTTACCGCAAACGGCATGATCCGCGCGGGCCTGACGCGTGGGAAGGTGGGGGTTCAAACGGTCTACGACGTGTTCGCGATCGCGCCGCTGGGCGCGGGCGTGGTGGACCCCACGGCCGGCAGCGCGCTGGTGACGGCCTGGTTCACCGGCCAGGAACTGAAGCACATGCTGGAGTTCCTGCTGGTAGACAACCCGGCCCACCCTGGGGAGTATTTCCCGCGCGCATCCGGCATGCGGTTTCATTACGATCCGTCGCGGCCGAAGTTTGATGTCGTGACCGCGATCGAAACGGGCGACCTGGATCGCGGCTACCAGCCGATCGATATCAGCGGAAAGTCCACGCGGTTGTACAGTGTTGCGTCCCCGCTTTACTTCGCGCTGATCGTGGTTGCCATTCTAAATTACACGAAGGGCCGGTTGGCGCTTGTGCCGAAGGGCAAGACCGGCCGGCCGTTGAAATCTCGTGTCGCGGCGCTGAAAGATCCCCGTGACGACACGCCGGACCTGCTGCCGCCGGCTGGGTCAGAGGACAGGTCCGGATTCGATACGACATCGCGGAACGGCGTTATCCGGGAGATCAAGGAATGGCAGGCAATCATGGATCACATGCGGGCGTTGCCGGTCAGCGCGCCCGGCGAACTGCCGGTGATTCCGGTGGACGGACGCGCCGCCGAGGTTCGCGCGATCAAGGCAGGGCGAAACTGGACGAGCTGGGCATCGCCGACAATACGATCGTGATGTACAGCACCGATAATGGGCCGCACATGAATTCATGGCCGGATGCGGCGATGACACCGTTCCGGAACGAGAAGAACTCCAACTGGGAAGGCGCGTTCCGCGTTCCCGCGATGATCCGGTGGCCTGGCAAGATCAAGCCTGGCACCGTGTCCAACGAGATCATGTCGCATCTGGACTGGATGCCGACGTTGCTGGCGGCGGCAGGCGCGCCCGACGTGCCGCGGCAGTTGCTCACCGGCTACAAGGTGGGAGACATGACGTACAAGGTGCATCTGGATGGCTACAACTTCGTTCCGTATCTGACAGGCCAGGTGCCGAAGGGTCCTCGTGAAAGCTTCTTCTACTTTTCGGACGAGGGCGACCTGATGGGACTCCGTTACGACAACTGGAAGATCGCCTTTGCGGTGCAGCCGGCAGACGGAACCATGAGGGTGTGGCAGCAGGAGTTCGAGCACCCGCGGATTCCGTTCATCTTCAATCTGCGAACCGATCCGTTCGAGCGGGCGCCGATCACATCCAACACGTATTATGACTGGCTGCTGGACCACGCCTTCATCCTGGTCCCGGCGCAGGCCTATGTCGGGCAGTTCCTGGCGACGTTCAAGGAGTTTCCGCCGCGCCAGAAGGCGGCCAGCTTCTCGATCCAACAGGTGCTGGAGAAGATGGGCGAACCAGCGCAGGAATAGCTGACCGGAATAGATGAATTGGGCGCCGCATTCGCAGGATGCGGCGCCCTGCCAGGTACGTGCCCGTTTGGGCGGGCTTCCAACCGCCGGCGCGGGGCGCCGGCGGTTGCCTCTGTTGTGCGGATTACAGGCGACGGCTGGTGGTCGTGGCTGGATCGTAGTCCGCGTCGGCGCGGGTCCGGCTGGGCGCGTCCGGATCGAATCCCGCCCAGTCGGCGCCGTAGGAGGATCGGCGTTGCTGCCAGTCGACCGGCGAGTGCCGCTGCATCGTTTCCTCGATTCGAGCCGCCATGGTTTCGTCGGCGCGGACGGTGACAAGGGAGCCGCCGCCGCGGACGCCCTCGGCGTAGACATTAGCCTCGTCCTTGCTGACGCCGGCGCCGGTCAGGGAGCCGACGAGGCCGCCGCCGGCGGCGCCGATGCCAGCGCCGGCCAGTGTCGCGACCAGCCAGCCGGCTGCCACGACCGGCCCGACTCCGGGGATGGCCAAAGCGCCGAGACCGGCGAGCAGGCCCACGCCGCCGCCCACCCCAGCGCCGAGAAGAGCGCCCGCACCGCCGCCCGTGGAGGCTGATGTTGTCGTGCCAGCGGTGGTGGCGCCGGTGGCCGGGCGGCCCTGGGCGTCAGCGTTGGCGACGATGCTGATGTCGCTGTGCGGAACGCCCGCGGCTTCCAGGTCGGTCACCACGCGCTGGGCGTCCTGATAATTGTCGTACATATGAGCGATGGTTCGTTGCGCCATTGTATTACTCCTTAATCGCTTGCCTGGCCAACGTTGCCTTTGTAATCAAGCCAGACGGTGGTGGTCGTGCCGTTCTTCTGCGCCTTGCCGTGCCAGACGCCGTTGTTGTCCTTGGTCAGGTCATTGACGTTCTTGTAGCCCTCGCTTTCGATGCGGTTGCGGGCCTGGCTCATGGTGAAGCTGTTGGCGCCGTGGGCCGGCGTGGCGGCATTCGCGCTGGTGGTGGCGACGGCCTGGTTGTTGTTGCCGGACGCCGCGTTTTGGTCGCTTTGCGCCGCCTGTGCCAGGCTGGCGCCAGCCGTCAGAACTGCCGCCATGGCAATTCCGGTGATGATGGTCTTCATCGTTGTCTCCTGGATGTTACCAAAACTGAAGGCGGGAGGGTCATGCCGCGTCACCCGGCGGCCGAGATTTGTTCAAGCGTGGCCGGCAACTTTCTAGGGTTGCCACTGCGTCTCGTCCGCGGGCTGGTCAGCGCTTCGACAAGCGCGTCGCTGGGGTGCTCCTGCTCTTCGGTGGCGTAACGTGGTTGGCGGCAGTCGGGTTTCCCGGTCGCGGGCCGCACGTTGTAGGGAGCGGGTGGCAGGGAAACAGGGTGGATCTTCCTGATCCTGATGATCTGTTCGCCATTGCGCGAACTCCGCGTCGTCGCAGGCATGTTCTCTGTTGCGCAATGGCTGCGACGTGGATTTGCGGGAGACCAGGCGGGCGGGACATCTTTGCCTCATGTCGCGGCTGGTGTGGTGACGGACGCCGTAGAGGAACTTTCGCGATACGGCGATGGGTGAATTCGTTGCTTGGCCGCATGGGCATGCAGGCGCGGCCATGACGGGGATGATTCCGCGGCGCGTCACATTTGACGGAATCCCGACGCTTGCCTGCCGGTCCGCCTGAAGGCGGTCCAGCTTCCCGGGCAGCGTCAATCGCCCGAAGGATCGCGGGCTTATTAGGCGGAGCGAAAGTTCCTGACCGCTGAGACTGGTTTTCCGCGCGGTGATGGTGAGGGTTGGCGGTTATTGGAGCAGATGACAACGGACGGAAACTTTGTTTGCCCGCCGACGTAGATCATAGTGTTTTGTAATTGCGCGACCACGACCGGCACAGGCATCCTTGTCTGCCGCAAGCTATTTGGGAGTTCCTGATGCCACCGTCCAAGAAAACCGCCCCAGCGCCGAAGAAGGCCGCAGCGACGCGCGCTGCGCCGGCTGCCAAGAGTGCTGGGTCCGCCGGCAAGAAAGCGGCGGCGCCTGCTGCCAAGAAGGCTGGCGCCCCTGCGAAGGCAGCGGCGCCGGCGAAGGCCGCAACCGTGATTACCATCACGCTGCGGCAGATCGCGGCCGAGTTGGCCGATACTCATGCCCTGCCGAAGAAGCAGGCGGAGGCGGTGCTCAACGATCTGGTGACGCTAGCCACGAACCATCTGAAAAAAGGCGACAAAATCCGGCTGACCGGTCTTGGGATCCTGCAGGTGCGGTCAAGTCCCGCACGGATGGGCCGTAATCCGGCAACCGGCAAGTCGATCAAAATCGCAGCCAGCAAGAAGGTCGCGTTCAGAGCCGCGAAGGAATTGAAGGAAGCGGTTTAGGCATCGGATCGCGCGGAGACACCTGCCGTGACGTCGCGGCTGACTGGCAGGTGTCGCCGCTCTGCCTGATCCTGGGGTGCGGCCAGCCGCGGGCTGAGCCGCATGCCGAGCCGCACCGCTGCCGGGCCTCAGGCGGTAATTGTTGCTTGTAGTTCCTGCAGCATCGTCAAATGCATATCGATGACCATGCGAGCAAGGACAGCGACGTGCTCGTCCTTGCTTCCTGCCAGGCTGGCATTCAGGAAGGCCTGCTGGACGTTCAGCAATTCCCGGTGGGCGGTCATCTCAGCCTGGATGTAGGCCGTATCGAAGGCCTTGCCCGTCTGGCCTTGCAGTTGCTGAAGCAGGGCTGCGTGCTGTGCATCGAGCGGCGCGGGCGGCGGGTTGGTGGCATCGGTCAGCACCTGAGACATCGCGGTCTGCTCGTTCACCTCGAACTGTGAAAACTGCCTGACCTTGGGATGCACGGCGTGCATCATCGCAAGCTGACTGGCCTGTTTGGAAAACGTTCCGAGCCGAAGGGTTTGGCTGCGGTATTGCAGCGGGGTGATCTCCGTGGCCTGGCCGGATTCCGCCTTCGTCTGGGCAAAAGCCGCCCGGCGCGGCGTGGCGATCAAGGCCGAACCCGCCAAAATGCCAGAAAACGCCATAATCGCATTTCGCCGATCCATGAAAGCTGTCTCCGTGTTGGTTGTTCCGGTGGAACGCAGCCATTGCAATGCGGTTCGGCCGGCACGACCGCCGCTGCTCCGCGTCGTGCCGTCCTTTGCCATCACATATCCGCTTGCTTCGGCAGCGGCAGCCTGGTCCGTCCCGCATGGCTGTCGTTTGATGCGCTTCGGCACCGATGGAACCAGCGGACCCGCGGATCGGCGGACAGGCTCGCACGCGCGGTCGCCGCGCCGTATAAGGCGGCGATCGAACATCGTCCGGTGACACGGGCGGCCGTGGGGGGAAGAACACATCCATGAAAATCACGAGGGTGTCAGCCGTTCCAATGTCCGCGCCGGTTCCGCCGGACAGGCGTCATCGCACCGATCTTGGAACGAAGGTCAAAAGCGACGCGACGCTGATCCGTGTCGAAACGGACAGCGGGCTGGTGGGCATCGGCGCGGCGCTGGGAACGCCGCCGATCGTCGCGGCGATTGTCGCGCATGAACTCGCGCCGGAATGCGCCGGTGAGGATCCAATGTTCTCCGAACGCATTTTCGAGAAGATGTATAATGGATCGCGGGCGAAGCCGGCGCTGGAGCGGGGCGTCGCTCAGGCCGATGAGAGCCGGCGGCGGGGCGTGATCATGGAGGCGATTGCCGGCGTCGACATCGCGATCTGGGACGTCAAGGCTCAGGCCCTGGGTGTGCCGCTGTATCAGGCGCTTGGGGCGGTCCGCAGTTCTGTGCGGGGTTATGCCAGCGGCGGCTGGGCACCGGGGGAGGAAGCCGAGGCGGAACTGGGTGGGTATGCCGCGAAGGGGTTTACAGCGGCGAAGATGCGGGTGGTCGGGCGCGACGGCTTCTCGATCGCCAACTGCGTGCGCCGGGTGAAGGCGGCCCGTCGCGGGATCGGTCCCAACGTGGAATTGATGGTGGATGCACACGGCTCCCTGGAAGTCTCGACGGCGATCAAGCTGGCTCGGGAGCTTGAGCCTTTCGACATCGCCTGGTTCGAGGAGCCGGTGTCACCGGACGATCACGCCGGGCAGGCGGAGGTGCGGCGCTCCACGATCATTCCCATCGCCTCCGGCGAGCGCGAGTTCACGCGGTTCGATTTCCAGGATCTGCTGGAGCGGCGGGCGCTGGATATCGCGCAGCCTGATGTCGCCCGAGCGGGGGGGATGACGGAGATCCGGCGGATCGCGGCGCTGACGTCTGCACATGGGGTGCGTCTGGCGCCGCATGCCTGGGGCAGCGGGGTGCTGTTCGCGGCGAGCATCCACGTCGCGATGGCGGCGGTGAACTGCCATATCCTGGAGGTGACTCAGGGCTACATGCCGATGATGTGGGAGCTGTTCAACGAGCCATTCGACATCCGTCCGGACGGGATGGTGCATGCCCCCGACAGGCCGGGTCTTGGTTTCAGCTTGCGGGCGGACGCGCTGGAGCGGTTCCGTTACGTCGATGGGCCGGAGTATGAGTTTTAGTGGGGACGGGGGCTGTTCAGGATTGAGCCTGGCGGTTCACGAAGCCTCGTTTCCGAGTTTGCCATTCGCCACTTCGAGGAGTCGATGGTGGCGCGCGTAATGATCGGGACCATGGCGTCTTTGATCACGAAGCCGTGACCGTCATGGCGTACGGGCGTAGCGGCGCACGGCCTGCGAGACCTGGCGCCGTTGAAGATGGCGCCGCCCGACAAGATGCATCTGGCGCCGTTGAGGCTGCTGCACGCAATGGCCCTGGTTTATGTGGTGCTGACTTTGCAAATCGGGACCGGAACCGGCTGGTTATCGTTTCGCCGAGCGTTTGAATTGTGCGGGAAGCACTCGCTGGAGGTGTTCTCCCTCGGCACGGTGCTGGCGTTTGTTGGGACGCTTGACGTTCCAGACGTTCGACGGCGGATGGCAGATGCAGGTGATCGTCAACGTTGTCGGCCTTGGCAGCATGGTGTGGCTGGCGTGGGTGCTGGAACAGGTGCGCAAGCGAGCCCCGGCGCCGGCGGCCTCGCTGCGTTTTTCGAGGTCCGCGGCAAGCCCCTTCAGATGACGATTTCAATTGCCATGCGCGGGTGTGGCTGGCATTTCCTGGAGGGTGTATAATGTTAGCGCTCCCGCGGTTCTACGCGTCGTTCCCTGGCTGATCGCCCTGCTGGCGATCGGGGTGGCGCATGCCGCCCGCATCGAGGCGCTGCCGCATGTCGCGCAGCGGATCGAGGCGCGGCAACCGCTTCACATCACGGCGTTCGGCTCGTCGTCCACGGAGGGCATTGGCGCGACATCCAAGGCACGCTGCTATCCGGCGCGGCTGGCCGGGGACCTTCTGGGGTTGCTGCCCAAGGGCGTGGATGTCGTCGTCCTCAATCGTGGCATCGGCGGCGAGGATGTGGACGACATGATGCTTCGGTTGCCGAACATCATCGCGGAGAAGCCCGACCTGGTCATCTGGCAGACCGGGAGCAACGACGAACTGCGTTCGGTGAAGCTCGATCATTTTATTGCGGCAACGCGCGACGGGATTGCGCAGATGCAGGCGGCCGGTATCGACGTGATACTGATGGAGCCTCAGCTTTCGCCCCGTCTGGCCAGTATCGCGGGATCGGACGCCTATCTGGAGGCGGTGCGCGCCGTGGGCCGGGAGATGAATGTCATCGTGATCCGCCGGCATAACCTGATGCGGCAGTGGTTGGCCACTGGGACGCTGACCTATCCGGAGATGATGTCCGGCGACGGGCTGCACATGACCGATCGCAGCTATGACCTGTTGGCGCAGTCCGTGGCGGCGATCATTGTTTCGTCCAGCACCGCGACGCCGCACGTCGCGGCGCAGTAGGCGTCGGCTTCGGGCGGGCGTGCAGCGCCGGCCTGGCGCCTTGACGAGTCTCCGACAGACGCATCGGGGAGGGCCGCGGGACTTACGCCAAGCGGGAGATGAACGTGCCGAAAACAACGATCCGGCGGTGCGTCGTGATCTGGCTGACCTGCATGATCACCTATGGGTATTTCTCGACGGTGCTCAACGACAACGTGCAGACGAGGATCGCCCTGACGTTGAGCCTGGCCGAACATGGCGCGGTCGATATCAATTCACAGGCTCAATTCACGGCTGACAAAGCCTATCTTGACGGCAACTACTATGCCGACAAGGCGCCCGGACTGAGCATGCTTGCCGTTCCGCTTGCGGCTGTGCTGACGGGTGCGTTCGACCCCGGCGGGACGGGTGCCGCCTGGGTCGCATCCGGTGCGCTGACGCCAAAATACGGCGTGCTTGTCTACCTTCTTACCTTGTCCACTGTGAGCCTGGTGGTAAGCCTGGCCGTTGTCGCGACGTATTACTGGAATGTCGCGCGCGGAGGGTCGCAAACCGGCGCGCTTCTGGCCGCGGCAACGCTGGGGTTCGCAACTCCATTTTTCGGATGGGCGACGGTATTGTTCGGTCATGCGGCGTCCGGATCATTGTTGCTGATCGGCTTTCTAGCCCTGTCGCGGGCGCACCGAGCGGCCGACGAAACCTGGACGCCGCTGCTTGCGCTGGGCGCGGGGATTGCGCTGGGTTTGGCGTTTTCGGTTGAATTTCCGGCCGGTCCCGCGGTTGCGATTATAGGGATCTCGTGCGCCTGTGCCGCACTGGGAGCGCCCGACCGATGGACGCGGGCATTACGGGTGTTCATGCCGGCTACGGCCGGGTTGATCCTGGCGATCATCCCATTGCTCATCTACAACGCGGCCGCCTTTCATTCTCCGTTCGCATTAGGATACGAGAATGTTCAGGACTTTCCCGGAATGAAGAGCGGCGTGCTTGGTGTGCGGCTGCCTGATTTGCAGGTGGCCTGGGCACTGATGGGCGGGGGCTATCGCGGCCTGGTGCCGCTTTCGCCTGTGCTGATCCTGTTTCCGATCGCCGCATTTTTGGCGTTTGGGGATCGGTCGTTGCGGCTGCCCGTGATCGTCGGGGTTCTTGTGTCCGTTTACTATGTTTCGATGAATTCCGGGTATTTTTACTGGAACGGCGGATCCTCGACGGGGCCTCGTCATCTGCTTCCGGCGGTGCCGTTCATGACGTTGCTGCTGGGGCGGTTTTGGGATGTTAGCCGCAGGTGGCTTCGGCTGCTCTTTCTTGGCCTGTTTGGTGTCAGCGTGGTGATCTCGTTGGTATGCGCCTCGGTTGACATGTTGGCGCCTCCGGGTTTTGCGTGGCCGTTTGCGGAGTATCTGTTGCCGGCGTTTCTTGATGGACGGCTGCATCGGATCGTCGTTTCGCGGCTGGCTCCGGGCGTCAATGGCCTGGTCTTTCTGCTGCCGTTACTGATCGTTTGGGCTGGTGCTTCATGGTGGCTTTTTGGCGGTGAGGCCGGGTCGTTGCCGTGTGGCCGGTTGGAGACTGTGGCGGACTGAACGCGTCGTGTGGGTTGCGGTCGTGCCAGGGCTTGATGGCCGGCGCCGGTGCCGGAGGTCGTGGAGTCCGCCACAGGGGCGGCAAGCCGATAGTGGTGGTCGCGAGGGATTGTCACGGTTCGGGGCGCCTGTTTGCGCCGGGGGCAATCGCGTTCATGATGCTGCGGCGGATGGCCGCTTCAGCGGGCGACGGGAGCGTACTTCCGTCGTTCTTTGGACCGGCGCCTTGCGATCAGAGAGCAGACCAACTGCGATCGAGGGACCAGACCAACCGACAAGGGGAAGGAGAGAAACGATGACGGGGCAACCAACATTCGGCCGCTACAGGGAACTACCGCTCGACGAGATGACTCCGGAGCAGAAGGAGGGCTACAACGCGATCATGGAATTGCGTGGCCGCCTGCCGGGGCCGACGAAAATCTGGGTGCATAACCCGAAACTCGCGAAGGTCGCCGGACCGTTCGGCGCGCATTTCAATCCGGGAAAGTATTCGCTGACGGAGCGCGAGCGGGAGATCGCGGTCTGCGTCATTACCAGCCGCTGGCATTCGGCCTATCCGACCAGCGCGCATGAACGCCGTGGCAAGGAAGTGGGCCTGCCGGCGGACAAGGTGGAGGCGATCATCTGCGGGCTGCAAACCTCGTTCGACGATGAGCGCGAGCAGGTCGTGTATGAAATGGCAATGACTTTGTCGAATGCCCGTTGGGTTCCGAAGGGCTTGTATGACCGAGCGGTGAAGGCGCTGGATCATGTGGGGATCACGGATGTGATCACCTTGATGGGTCATTACACCAGCGTGGCGATGACGCTGGCCTTCTACGACGTGCCGGCCGGTGCCGTGGGGATGGAGCGCTGACCGCACAAGGGTTGCAGCAGGACGGCGGCGCGGGCGAGCGGGGCCGGACAGTGGCGCCGCGGCTTCGCGCCGCCGGTGGCGTCATCGATCAGCGCTGCATCTCCAGCGCCCGGACGACCGCCGGACGGTCTTCCATCCGGTCACGGTGCGCCTTGACCTTGGGGAAGCGGGCCACGTCGACGGAGTTGCTCTCGAGCCATCTGGCGATGGTGAAAAGGTAAGGATCGCAAATCGTGTAGGCATCCCCCATCACCCAGGGACCGCGGATCATGTTGTGCTCGATCAGATCGAAGCAGGCTGCCATGGTTTCCGGGACCTTCTGCTTCATGGAGTCGATGGCGGCTGCGTCATCCGTCCATCGGGCGCCGCGGGTTTTGTGCGCATGGGCAACGTGCACGGTGGAGCACAGGTAGCTGTTGATCTCCTGCACGCGGGCGAAAGCGAAGGGATCGTCCAGCGGCGCGAGGCGGGCCGCCGGATGCTGCTGGGCGACGTAAGCCAGCAGCGCGGGCGTTTCGGTCAGCGTCCCCTGATCCGTGACAAGCGCTGGAACCCGCCCCTTGGGGTTGACCTTCAGGTACTCCTGGCCGCGCTGCTGTCCGGCCGTGAGGTCCAGCCGGATCGCCTGGTAGTCGGCACCGGCCTCCTCCAGGGCGATGTGGGTGGCGAGCGCGCATGTTCCGGGGCCGTAGTAGAGTTTGTACATGGGTTCCTCCTGCTTGCGTTGTGCCCTGACGCTGAAGCCGTACAGCGCCCAGCGGCACCGTCAGCCGGTTCAGGCGGGGATGTTAGCCCGCCTGCCCGTGCGCAAGAAGGGTGGGCAGCGCTACGCCGCGTCCCGACTGTCCGGATAGTGATCGCCATGGAAGCCGAACGGGATGACATGAGGCATCCACGCCCGAGCGCGCTCCAGCATGGTGGCGGCATCGAGGACAAGCAGGCACGATTGCCGCCGGTTCGCGTCCAGCGCCACCGACAGGATGACGCCGTCGTCTTCCCCGTCGCAATCAGGCGAGGCGATGAAAACCGGCTCCCCCGGGTAGCAGCCGGGTTCCTGCCAGGACACGGTCCTGCCGGTTTCCAAGTCATGTTTCTGCAGGCGGTTCATGAAGGACTTGCCGGCCTGACCGACGCCCCAGACATGGCGGTAGTGACTGCCCGCGTGCCTGCGCCAGTCGAAATGCGGCAGCTCAAGCAAGGCGTCAGACAGGACCTGCGTGGAGACCGCGCCCTGTCCCAGCGGGATGGTCAACCGGGTCAGCAGGCCAGCCACGTCGCCACCGCCCGCGCGAAGGCCGTCAAACGATAGCCTGTCGACCACGGTCGCGTCCGGGTAGGCGACCAGATCGACCACGACGGCGCTATCCTGCTCGAACGCGTTGATCACGTGAAAGCCGAAGTGCGGGTCGGTGCGGGCGGTGCGGACGATTGCGCCGGTGTCCTTGTGGATGATTGTGAGGGCCGTGCCGCGATCCGGGCTCCAGCGATAGGTGTCGATGAACGGGCGGCGGCTGAGCAGTACCCGGAGAGGATGGGTAACGAGGGGACACTCGACCAGGATCAGGTGATTTCGGCTCATGCCAAAGCTATGCATGTAGGCTGGCTGTTCGACCCGGATTTCCGCCACGGTTTCGCGGGTGTTGGAGCCATAGGCCATCCGCGTCAGGCGGTACATGCTGGGCACCGAGAAGACGGTGTCGCAGTTGTAGACCGAGCGCCGGAGCGGGTCGTAACGCGGGTGGGCGGTGGTTATGTGGCTTGTCAGCCGGTCGGCCCAGGCGAATTCCGATCCGGTCGCGAGGGTCTTCGGGTCGAAACGCAGGGGGCGGGGGACCTCGGTCAAGGCGACGAACTCATTATCGCCATAGGCGCAGACGTTGACGTTGCCGTTGTCGGTCATCCTGCCCAGCAGAGGTGCCACGACCCGGACCAGGTATGGGCTGTCGCTGTTGGTGGCGAAGCCATTGTGGACAATTTTGCCGTTGCCGATAGCGCCGGCAAAGCTTTCGCTGCGCAGGAACCGGTTGGTGTACCAGACGCCGTGCGGGGTCAGGGCGAAGCGGTACAGCATCGCCAGGCCATCGAACCAGTGGCTGTATTGCCTGTCTCCGACCTCGAACAAGGCAGGGCCGGTGCGCAGGAGATGGCCGGTGAGCCAGGGGGGCACATCGCCCTCCCACGCGAGCCAGAGGTCCTGCTCTTCCGATTTCAGGGTCGTGAAGCCTGCCAGGTAAGCGCCGCCAGCGGCGGGCGCGGGCTGCTTCACGAACCCGCGCGGCCGGCAACCGCTCCGGCGACAGGTCTGACCTCTCGGGACGACGGCGCATTCAGGCGCACGACGGTGCGGTTCAGGTAGGCGGCGAACGCCACCCAAGCGACGTAGGGCGCGATCAGCCAGCCTGCCAGCGGGAGCGCGTTGTAGCAGACCGCGGCCAGCAGCGCGGTCGACAGCCACAGCGCAACGACTTCGAATTGCGCCTGATCAGGACGGCGCCATTTGAAGAAGACGAGACTCCACCCGACGTTCAGCAGCCCGTTCAGTGCGAAGGCGAGCAGGAGGATTACAAACCCGGATGTGCTGGCAGTGTTGTTCCAGGCCATGACCGTGCCTGCCGTGACGAGGATATAGATCAGTGTCCATGCAGGAGCGAACAGCCACCCCGGCGGCTGCCAGTCCGGCTTTTTCAAGGAGCGGTACCACGGGCCGGTATCGGTTAGGACACCGCCAAAGATCATGATGGCAGCCGATCCCGCGCTTACCATCAGTGTCGGGAGCCAAGGGAAGCCTTGCATGCACGTCCTCGCAACTACAAATCCGTGATGACGATGCGTTCGGCCGTCGTGCTTTCAATCCACGTTTGGTTGGGTCAGCTACAACACTGTGCGAGTGTCCAACTGATTTTAAAGATGTTGGAAGTGTCAATCAAAACCCTCTGTCAACAAACCATTACGGCAATTTGTTGATTGTCGTCCGGCGCTTTTCCGGCGTTCCATTTATCGTCTCAACCGTTAACGATGCATGAGGTTTCAGGTGGGATCACCATCCCGGTGGCATGAATGCAGATAGTTGCGATGAAGCGAGCGAGCGGCGTGGCAGAGGGCGAGGCGGGCGTTTATCCGCTGACGCACCATGAGATTATCAGACTGGTGGCGCCGTTTGCCCGCGCCGGGCGGCACGTCGATCTGTCACGCAGCGACCGGGGCAACAGGGTCATTGCTTTCCAGCCCATCGAGCATCAGGGCGAGACCCCGTTGCTTGCGGGCCTGTGCGAGACCCTGCAGTTGGAAAACCCGCGGCCCCGGCTGTTTCGGCTGACGCGCGGTCTGCAGCTTGCCGGTGGGCTGCGTGCGACGCTGCAGGCCGAGGCCTCTGACCCCAGCGATCTTGTGGCACAGCTTGAGGCGATGCCGCCGGCCAGCCAGTTCCGCTGCGTGGCGGGGACAATGATTGCTTTCAGTTACGACCTCAGGGTCAAAGCGGGTGCAACGTCGGCAGCGGCCGCGCAGATTGCGCTTGCGCGGGCCGAGGCGCGGGTTGGGGGCCTGACGCTGACCCTGATGACCAGCCGCGTTGCCGGCACGCCTGGTATTATCGACCTGGTGCCTGACGCCGGCCGGTCGTTTCAGCTCCCGGAAGACCTGCTTGCGGTGCTCGGCAGCGATTGGACCATCTTGCAGCGCAGGGCGGCGGGGTGGCGTGGCACTCTGCGGGTGCGAAGGGGGACCTTGCGGGAGAGGACGGCTCTGCTGGAGGCGAGTTTCGAACGGGCGGTCGCCCATGTCGCGGCCACACTGGCCAGACCGCCGGCGGAGTTCCATGCCACACTTCGCGGGGCGCGGTGGTTGGTGGCGCTGCGGCGGTCCATGCCGTTGTTGACATTCCTTGGCCTGATGGGAGGCGTGTGGGGATCGTCCTTCGTAACGTTCCCGCCTGGTTCGATCATCCGGTTCCTGATCGTCTCATCGCCGACGATCCTGCTGATCGGGGCGTTTACCATGCCCAACCGCCCGACGGTCGAGATCCCGGCGCTGCCGCGCAGGCTGAGCAGGACGGCCTGGCCGGAGCCGCCAACCTGCGGGGGTGGATCATGATGACGTGGCGTTGCGACGACAGGCAACCGGAGGCTGGTCCGTGCTGAATAATCCGCTGAACATTCCTCCGATATCGATTGCCGGGGCGAAGGCCGCGTTGCTGGAGCAGTATGCTGAACCGACGCTGCGCCGGCGGGCGACGATGCTGTGGGGGACGCGCGGTGTCGGGAAATCGTCGATCGTGCGCCAGGTGGCGGGGCATTTCGGTGTGCCGCTGATCGACCTGCGGCTGACGACGATCGAGCCGGTGGACATCCGGGGTGCGATCTACGCCGACGAGAGACTGGCCAAGACGGTCTGGTTCCCGCCGGAATTCCTGCCTTCGCCGGAACGGCAGGAGGGGATCCTGTTTCTTGACGAGCTGACCGCCGCCGACCAGCGGCTGCAGATTTCGGCTTACTCGCTGATACTCGACCGCCGCGTGGGCAATTACCAGCTTCCGGACGGCTGGCAGATCATCGCCGCGGGCAATGCGAGCTTTCATGGCGCGATCAGTCATGACATGGGAACGGCGCTGGCGGACCGGATGTTTCATTTCAATGTCCAGGCGGCGATCGATGCGTTCCTGGCCTACGCGCTTGAGATGAATTTCGATCCGGCGGTGATGGCCTATCTGAAGGTGCGTCCCGACAAATTGGACGACACGCAGGCTCAGCTTGCGGGGGATCATCTGATCGGCGCCAGTCCGCGCGGGTGGGAGGACATTTCCAACGTCCTGAAGTCGAGCCTGTCGGACGCGGCCAAGCGGGTGTTCGTGCAGGGACGGATCGGCGCGGCGAACGCGGCGGAGTTCTTTGGCGTGCTGCGCGAGATCCAGGCGGGCACGGACGTGGTTGCGCTGCTGGCGGCTGCGCCCGGCGCCGAAACGGTCGCGCTGCTGCCGCGCACCCTCGACGGGCTGTACGGCATGACCTACGGGCTGGTGGCCGCTGTCGATGGTGCGCCAACCTTGTCCCGGGCGCTGGCCATTCTGGAGCAGTTGCCCGAGGTCCGCGCCACCGTCCCGCTGCCGGTGCGCGAGACGCAGACGCTGGCCATGGAACTGCTGCTGCAGAAGGCGCTGACCCGCGGGCTGGAAGCGGCGATCCTGGATAGCGGGTCGCTCCAGCGCTATGACGACGCACGCCGCGCCGGCGGTTGGAATGGCTGACCCGGCGGCGCTTTACCAGCATCGGGCGACACGGGCGATCCAGCGCATGGTGGAGTTTGCGCCGTCGACGGGCGGCCTGGCGCTGTGGATACGCCACCAGGATGGTTCCCCGGACGGCGCCGTGTCGATCGTGACGACGGACGGGAACACCATTTATTACGGCGCTGGCTTCGCGGAGCTGCCGTTGCCGGAGCAAGCGGGTCTGGTGGCGCATGAGGTGCTGCACGTTGCCTTGCGTCATCCGCAGCGCTTCCTCGATCTGCAGCGCCTGACCGGCGACGTTGACCTTCAGCTTTTCACCATCTGCGCGGACGCCATCGTCAACAGCACGCTTGGGCACCTGGCGTGGCTGCGGTTGCCGGCCGGATCGGTGTATCTGGAGCAGCTTCTGGGCGCGGCGCTGGCGGTGAATGAGGAGCCTCGGGCGGCGCTGCTACGGTGGGATGTCGAGACGTTGTATCGCGCGATCGACGACCGGCGGGTGCCAGACCGGAACAGGCGGCAGCAAGCGGGGCGCGCCGATTTGGGCACCAGCGGCGCTGGACCGGATGGGCGTGGCGGGGAGCAGGCATCGCGTCAGCGCCGGGACGGACGGCGATCGGCGATCGTCCGGGCGTTGGGTGCGCGAAGTCCTTCGGATTTGCTGCCGAACGAGGCGGGGCAGGGTTCGGCGGAAGCGGAGGCGGAGGTGGCGCGGGAGCATGCGGAGCGCCTGCTGCGCGGCCACGTCAACGATGGCGATTTTTCGATGTTGCGTGCCCTGGTCGCGGATATGCCGCGGGTGCGCACGCCGTGGGAGCAGGTGCTGCGCACGCGGCTGGCGCGCGCGCTGACGCCGCGTCCTTCGGTGTCTTGGTCGCGGCCCACCCGGTCGTACATCGCCAACCAGGGGCGGGCCGGGGCGAACCGGCGACTGCCATGGGAGCCCGGATTCAGCCAGTCGACCTCGGTTCCCCGGATCGCGGTGATCGTCGATGTGTCGGGTTCGATCGGGGCGGAGTTGTTGGAGCGGTTTGCGCACGAAATCGAAGCGATTTCGCGGCGTCAGGAGGCCGGGCTGGTACTGGTTGCCGGCGACAACCGGGTGCGACGCGTGGCGGTGTTCAAGCCGGGCAGGGCGGATCTGCGGGATATCGCGTTCCACGGCGGTGGCGGAACGGATTTCACGCCGTTGTTGGAGGAAGCGGATAAGCATCGGCCCGACATTGGGGTGGTTCTGACGGACCTGGAGGGACCGGCTGGGTTCCGGCCCCGGTGGCCGGTGATCTGGGCTGTGCCGAACCCGTATGCCCACGCCGAACCGCCGTTCGGGCGTGTGCTGGTGCTGCGGGACTAGCGCGAGGCCGTGGTGGCGGCAGGGGACGGCAGGCGGCTGACTATCCGGTGCGGCGTGGCGTCGGCGATCCGGGCGGGCGGGGGCGTGTCCCGAGCGAGTTGCTCCAGGAGAATGCGGCGGACCTCACGGACGGCCAGGGGGTTGCTCTGCGTCGAGTGACCCTGGTGCTCGATCACCAGTTCGGAGTCCACGCCGTCGATGTGGGCGCTTTTGTATTCCACGACGCCGTCGTTGCGGTCGTTTAATGGGCCGTCCTGCAGGGTGGGAATGATTGAGTGGGCGTGGATGCCGGGAGCGACGGGAGTGGCACGGACGGCCTGGATGACCGGGTTGCCGGGCGACATGCCGTTGATGCTGTTGAAGGCTCGGTGGTCCTTGCCGACCTTCAGCGCGTCCCCGGCATTGGCAAGCACGTCGGCGGCGGCCCCGGCTACGGTCAGCGGCAGGGTAACCAGCCGCGTAAACAGGCCGACGATGGTCATGCTGGCCTGGTAGCTGCCGCCATGCGGCGTGGCCACAAAGATCACAGTCTCGATGAACGGCAAATGCTGGACGAACAGGGATTCCCTCAGCAGTTCCGTCGTCTCCGGCTTCAGGTTCAGACTGTCGAGAGGCCTATCGCTGATGGCGTCCCAGAGTTTCGTTCCGGAGTTCGATAGAGATCATCTTGGTGAGCAGGCCGCCCTGGCTGTGACCGATCACCACCATGCGGCCGAGCGCGGGGTCGGCCTGGACGCCGCCGAGTGACGCGACGGCGTCTTCGAGTGCGTGGCGGAGCACGTTGGCGGACACCGGGATCGGGTTGCCGGTGTTGTAGGTGAAGAACCAGAATTCGTAATGATCGCGGATTTCCCTGTCTTCCAGCAGATCGTTGACCATGTCGGCCCAACGGATCGGGCTGGACGCGGTGCCGTGGACAAGGACGACGGGGATGCGGCCTTTGCGATGCGGTTCCAGCGCGAACAGGTTGTCCTTTTTGGTGCCGTCAGGGTTTCCGAGGGCATTGTTCAGCAGGCCCGACACCTCCCGCGTCCAGGCCTTGCTGTCGACAGCGAACAGCGCCCGGACGGCGGTCTGGTCGTATTCCAGCGGGACGGTGTGCTGGTCGATCTTGATCGAGGCGGTATCGTAGATGGTGTAGAGGTTCAGCCGCGCGGTCAGCCGCGAGCCGGCGAGTTGGCGCCTGGGGTCGTCCAGTTGCAGCACGGCGGATGTCGGGATGCGCAGGTGGTCCGGCAGCACGAGACCCTTGGCCGGTTGCAGGGCGGGCGTCAGGCCGGCAGCCAGCGGCGCGCCGAGGCCGTCGCTGCGGTAGTCGTTCTGGAAGCCTTTCACCGTCAGGTTCATAGTCGGAACGAACGAGGTCAGGTTGCGGCCGGCGAACTGCAAACCGGCTGGATCAACCGTTACGTCCACCGTGCCGAAGGGCAGGGCGTACTGGGTGCTTTGCAGGGTGGGAATGCCCTCGGAATCCGGACCGCTGAGGACCTGCGTCAGGGCCAGATTGTAGAAATCTGCAGCGTGCAGGAATTGCTGGCTGTAGGGGCTGGGCCGGTCGGCGTCCCCGGATGGAAACAGCACGGCGTAGGCGTAGAGCGCCGAGGCCAGCAACATCGGCTTCGACCTGATTTCGCGGCCGCGCGCATAGTTCATCTCCGACAACGCGTAGAGGTCTTGCCAGGGCATGCCGCTGGCGATTGCCTGAGCGCGCAGGGCGGCGATGGCGGCATCCGGCTGCGTATCGAATGTGTCGAGCAGAGCAGCGCGGCGAAGGACGGTGCGGGTGTCCTCGCTGAGTTGATCGCTGGACAGCGCGGTGCGGTCGATTTCCTCATAGGCGGTGCGCAGGTCGACGCGATCGACCGCGACCGGGGGGCTGCAGGCGACGAGGGACAGCAGGAAGAGCAGGCAGGCCAGCAGGCTGGTGAGGGAACGCGTCATGCGAATCATGGGGGCGGCGAAACTCCGCGCGGTGAACCCTATCATGCTGGCAGGCGGCGGCTGGGTCGAGGGGGATATTTCGCTTACAAAGCGAAGATTGCGTGGCGCTGTAGGTGAATAGTGGCGTTACATCCAGTATTGCCAGAGGCGGGCTTGGATTTCCCGGATGTGCTCGCTTAGGGGGCGGTGGCGCCAGGCTTCAAGACTGACGGCGACGGCGGCTTGCATGTAGCCGCGCAGCACGCCTTCCACCTGGCCGGCTGTGTCGTGGCCGAGGATGACCGTGTCGACCTCGTTGTTGAAGATGACGCTGCGGTTGTCGAGGTTGGAGGAGCCGACGACGGTCCATGTGTCGTCGACGACGACGATCTTGGCATGCAGGACGGCGTCGCGGATTTCGAATATCTTCGCGCCGGATTCCAGCAGGTCGCCATAGGCGGCCCGGGCGGCGAAGACGGCGCTCTCGACGTCGCTGTAGGCAGGGGTAATGATGCGGACATCGATGCCGGTTCGGGCGGCTTTGCCGAGGGCTTCGCGTTCCTCGTGTGGCGGAATGAAGTAGCCGCTGCAGCCCCAGATGCGACGGCGGGCGCTGCGGATCGCGGCCATCAGCGAAGCGTAATACAGCGGCTGCTTGTTGCCGGGCGAGCTGCCGATGATGCGGATGGTTTGCACCCCTTGTCTTGGCAGGGGCGGGAAGTAATTGGCGGGTGTGACCTCGGGGCCTTTTTGCTCCCTCCACGTGCCGAAGAAGAGCTTCTGCAGTTCGGCGACGGCTGGCCCCTCGATGCGGATGGCGACGTCCCGCCAGTAGGATTTGCGGGCGTTGCCATCGGGGGGGACGCCGGCGGAGGGCGGGTTCTCGTATGCCTTGTCCATGTTGACGCCGCCGGTGAAGCCGATGCGGCCATCTACGATGGTGATCTTGCGGTGGTCGCGGTCGTTGGGCTCCCAGCCGACATGGCCGGCGAGGGGATCGAGCGGGTTGAACTCGATGATCTTCGCACCGGCCTGGCGGAGCTGGTCGAAGAAGGCGGACGGCGTGTCGCGGGAGCCGAAGGAGTTGTAGATCATGTTGACCTTGACGCCGGCTTGCAACTTCTGATGCAGCAGGTCGGACAGGGAGACACCGTCGGAGACGATGTCGGCGAGGATAAAGTATTCCAGGTTGATGTTGTCGGTGGCCTGGCCGATGGCCTGGAAGAATGCCGCGAAGGCCTGGTGGCCGCCGGACAGCAGGGTGACTTTATTGCCGAAGACGAGTGGGGCGGCCGACAGGGCGCGCTGGATATCGGTACTGCTGCTGAAGTTGCGCTGGGTCGTCGGACGATGGTGGCTGTGGTGCGGGTTGGGCGGTTGCGTGCTTAACATTGGTAAGGCCGATGTCTCGTCCGGTGAGGCCCTCGACCGGCGGGACCGAGGCGCATCGAGTCAGGAACATCGAGGTTGCTGCGGCCGCGAGGGAGCGGCGGCTCAGGAAGTGTGGCACGTTAGGTCCCGGCGTTGGTAATCGTTGTTGATAATGGGTGGCGGCCGGCAGTGGCAGGCTCCGGCCCAACAAGTTTGCGTGCGCATCAATAACGTTCTCGTATTCGTCGGTTTGGCCGCGTCTGTTGGTTGTGATAGAGTGAGGGATCGTACCGCGAGGGGAGCGTGATGGAAATCCAGGCACTGGGCTATGTTGGGATCGGCGCGTCGGACCTGACGGACTGGACGCGGTTCGCGAGCGACTGGCTGGGCATGCAGATGATCGAACGGGGCAATACCGCCAGGGCATTCCGGATGGATGACCGCAGCCAGCGGCTGGTGGTGGACCGGTCGATGGCCGATGGCGAGCGGTATTTCGGGTTCGAGGTGGCCGGGGCGGCCGAGTTGCAGGCGCTGGCGGCGAGGCTGGATGCGGCGGACGTTCCCGTTACGCGTGAGCCGCAGGCGGTGGCTGACCAGCGGCTCGTGCGGGAGGTGATCAGTTTCCGCGATCCGGGCGGCAACCGGCTGGAGGCGTTTCATGGCCAGGCTGTGGCGGATACCGCGTTCCGCCCGGGGCGGTCGATATCAGGCTTCCGGACCGGATCGCTGGGGATGGGGCACGTCGTGTTCCATGTGCGGGAGATCGATGACCTGCTGAGTTTCTATCGCGATCTGCTGGGATTCGGGATCAGCGATTATATTCTGACTCCGTTCCGGGCGTATTTCATGCATGTGAACGGGCGGCATCATACGGTGGCGCTGATCGAGACGGGCAAGCAGGACCTGCATCATTTGATGGTCGAACTGTTCTCACTGGACGATGTGGGGCAGGGGTATGACATCGCTCTGGGCGAGCCGGACAAGATCGCAACGACTTTGGGCCGCCATCCGAACGATGCGGTGACGTCGTATTACCTGCGGTCTCCGTCCGGGTTCATGGTGGAGTACGGCTGGGGCGGGAAGGAAGTGACTCCGGGACGGTGGACTCCGTCGGAGGTGACGGTAGGGCCGAGCCTTTGGGGGCATGATCGGGCGTGGCTGCCGACGGAGCAGCGGGAGCAGGCTCGGGCGATGCGGTTGAAGGCGGCGCAGGACGGGAAGCGGGAGCCGCTTTATGTGCTTGACGGGAATTACCGGCGGATGGAGGGGGTTTGTCCGTGGTGGGATGCGGCGACCGGCGTGGGGTAGCGGCCGTCATGCCGTCGCGCGGGGCATGTGGAAGGTGAAGCACGTCTCTTCTGGTGAAGAAACGACGCTGAGGTCCCCGCCGTGCGCTCGTGCGACTTCCGAGGCGATGAACAGGCCAAGCCCGAGACCCT
The DNA here is from genome assembly GCA_963819005.1 of uncultured Pseudomonadota bacterium. Lineage (GTDB taxonomy): Bacteria > Pseudomonadota > Alphaproteobacteria > Acetobacterales > Acetobacteraceae > Rhodopila. Next base: position 41,948 of record CAWFUL010000011.1, on the reverse strand, counting down.
GCTGACTGGGCTGGACGGCGCCGCGGGTGAAGGGTTGAAACAGTCGCTCCATGGCGGCCGGAGGGATCGGGTCGCCGTGGTTTGTTACGGACAGCGTGAAGCCGGTTTCGCCGGTATCGGCGCGCACCCGGATCGGCGCGTCGTGCGCGCCGTATGCCAGGGCGTTGCCCAGAAGGTTCGAAAGAAGCTGGGCGATGCGGGTGTGGTCGCACAGGATCGGCTGATCGGTGGTGATCTCGGTCTGGATTGCGCGGTCAGGGTGACCGACTTGCAGTTCGGCGATGACCTGGCGCAGGACCGGTTCCAGCGGTGCATCCGAAGTGCGGCTCAGCGTCAGTCCGCTGCCGAGACGACCTCTGGCGAAGTCCAGAACATCATCGATCAGGCCCGACATGCGGTTGACGCTGGCGCGGATGATGTTGACCACCCGTTCGGCCTTTTCGGTCAGCGGGGTCTTGAGCAGAATGTCCGCACCGGCGCCGATCGCGCCAAGGGGATTGCGAAGGTCGTGGCCAAGGACGGCGATAAACTGCTCGCGCAACTCGGAGGCTTTCTGCTCGTCCAGAAGGCGGGCATTGCTGGCGGCGAGTTGCTGAACGGCGTTGAGGTGGAACGCGATCAGTTCGGCGAATAGCCTGAACATGCCGATCACCTCTGGAGTCCGAAGCCGGGCGGGGCGGGGATCGATGGCGCATAGCGTGCCGAAAAACGTGCCATCCGGCAGCACGATCGGCATTGAGATGTAGCTCTTGAAACCGTACATCGCCGGCGTGTGGTGATGGCAGTAGGTGTCGTCCTCGGGGACGTTGTCGATGACGACCGGTTCTTTCGACTGGCGGACTTCGTGGCAGATGGTGGTTTTGACCTCCAATTCGTCCCCTGGTTGTAATCCGAAGGCGATATCATCCTTGACGCTGCAGGCGATCCATCGGTCCTCCGTTACGCGTGCGACAGCGGCGAAGCCCATGCCGGTGGTGCGGCAAACGACCTCAAGGATCGTGGGCACGGCTTCGATCCGGCTGACCGCGGCGATTGCAGCGTCGAGTTCGTTTATGTCGGGCATTTGGTAAAGCGAGCGACCTTCGCGTTTTCCCGACGGACTGTAGGCGACATGGAGCTTTGCGTCACCCGCCCTTCGGGTGTGGAGCCTGAACGATGGCGGGCGGCCGCTTGACAGCGGATGGCTCAGCCCTTGAGGCTGTCCCGAAACAAAGGGGATGTCCGGCCATGCGGAATGCTGTTCTTGATATTCGACCGATCTCGGGGGCGCTTGGCGCGGAGGTTGGCGGGGTCGATCTGTCCGAAACGCTAAGCGATGAGGTGATCGCGGACATCAGGCAGGCGCTGCTGGATCACTGCGTCATTTTCTTCCGGGATCAGACCCTTGACGTCGCTCGGCACAAGGCTTTCGTGCGGCGGTTCGGGGAGATTTTCATTCATCCGAATTTCCGGGGGACACAGGCGGACCCCGAGGTCGTGAACGTGGTTCGCAATCCCGGGGACGCGCGGATCGTGGGAGAGAAGTGGCACCACGACACGACGATGGTTGAGGAGCCGCCGATGGGGGCGGTGTTTTATGCGATCGAGGTGCCTCCGTACGGGGGCGACACGTTGTTCGCGAATCAATATCTCGCGTATGAAACGTTATCCGAGGGGATGAAGGCGCTTATTGGCGGCTTGCGGGTCAAGCATACGGACCGGGCGATTGCGGGGCCGGCGGCGGCGGTGAGCAAGTCGCGGACCACGGCGGTGCGCGAGGATGCCGACTGGCGGGAAACGATCAATTATCACCCGGCAGTCATTACGCATCCGGAGACCGAACGGAAGGCGCTGTTCGTCAACCACTCGCATTGCGTGGCGTTTGAGGACATGACCGAGGAAGAGAGCAAGCCGCTGCTTGGCTATCTGCTGGATCATGGCCAGCGGCCGGAGTTCACCTGCCGGTTCCGCTATACGCCGGGTTCGGTGGCATTCTGGGACAATCGTTGCGTCAAGCATATGGCCGTGAACGATGCCGGTCCGTACCGGCGCGTGGCGCGACGGATCCAGATCCAGGGTGGGCGGCCGGTTTAGTTCCGGCTCCGTGTGGATTGCATGCGCTGGGTTGGTGATCCTGGGCGCGGCGGTTCAGGTCGCGGTGGGTGCTGGGTTGAGCGTGGTGAGCGGCGCGTTCGTTATGCTGTGGCTGGGGCCGGTGGTGGGTGTGCCGGTTCTGCTGTGCCTCAATCTTGTGGTGTCGGTGGTGGCGACCTGCTTTGGCGGGTGGCGGCTGCGGTGGGGGGACGTGGCGCTGGCCTCGGCGGCGACGCTGGCGGGGTGTCTGGCGGCGTCGGCGGCGCCGGTTCTGCCGGACCGGGTGTTGAAGGCGATGACGGCCGGTGTGCTGGTGGCGATCGCGCTGCCTCGGCCGCGCGTGGCGGGGCTGGCACCATCGCGGATCGTGGGTGATTCCGGGGTGGCGCTGGCGGGGCTGGTGACGGGGGCGCTAACGGTGTGGACGGCGACACCGGGCCCGATCACGCCGGTGACTCTGGCCTGGGCGGGGCGATCGGGGGTGGAGATCCGGCGGGCGATGCAGCCGATCGGCGTGCTGGCGTATGCGGCGGCGCTTGCCTGGGCGGGAGGGCCGCCCGTCCGGGTGGTTGGGGCGGGTGTGCTGGGCGGTCTGGTCGCGGCGACGCTGGCCGGGATCGGGCTTGGGTTTGTATTGCGGCAGCGGCTCGATGCGGCGCGGGTGGTGGTGCTGGTCCGAGTGGTGGCAGGGGTTGCCGCGGGGCTGCTGATGATTTCCGTGCTGCGGTGAGATCAGGCCAGTTTCTCGCGGCAGATGGCAGACAGGCGTTCGGCGAGAAAAACGATCACGAAGACGATGATCAGCAGCAGGGAGACCTGCCGATACTGGAACAGGTTCATCGCGGTGAGAAGCTGGAAGCCGATGCCGCCCGCGCCGACGAAGCCTAGGACCAGTGAGGAGCGGATGTTCTCATCCAGGCGATAGAGGCCGATGCCGGCCAGGGTGGGCAGGACCGATGGGATGACGCCGTGGGTGAAGACCTGCAGGCGGCTGGCGCCGGTCAGGGACAGCGCGTCGATCGGGGCCATGTCCATGTTCTCGATCGTTTCCGCAAACAAACGGCCTAGCATGCCGACGGAGTGGACGGCCAGCGCGAGGCCGCCGGGGAAGGGGCCGAGGCCGACGGCGGTGACGAACAGCAGCGCCCAGACCAGATCGGGAACTGAACGCGTGAAGCCGATGATGGCGCGGGAGAGGTAGTACAGGACGCGGGAGGGGGTGACGTTGGCGGCGGCCAGCACGGACAGCGGGAGTGCCAGGATGATGCCCATGATGGTGCCGAACAGGGCGATGTCGATCGTCTCCAGCGTTGGCCAGGCGGCGTCGGGCAAGGCGGAAAAGTCCGGCGGCATGGATCGGGCGATGATGTCTGCCATGCCTTGGATGCCGGTGATGAGGTCCTGCGGACGGGCCTGCACGACGAACAGGGCCTGGACGATGATGCCCATGCCAAGGACGACAACCACGGTGCGTAAAGCGATGGCGAGCGAGCGGCTCCAGCCGGGGAGCAGGACGGGCGGGGCGGCGGCGGTGAGGTTGTTGGCGCTCATGCGGCGGCGCGGGCGGTGTAGAGGTGCTGGACGTCGTCCATGCTGACCTCGGGGCGGGCACGGTCGAAGGTAATGCGGCCGTCGCGCATGCCGACGATGCGGTCGGCGTAGGCGAAGGCAAGGTCGACCTGATGCAGCACGCAGAGGACGGCGAGGTTCTCGTCATGCGCCAGGCGGCGGAGCAGGCGCAGGATCTCGTTGGCTGCCTCGGGGTCCAGGCTGGCGACGGGTTCGTCGGCCAGCAGCACCATCGGGCGCTGCAGGAGCGCCCGGGCGATGGCGACGCGCTGGGCCTGGCCGCCGGAGAGGGTGCCGGCGCGCTGGGCAGCGAGGTGGGTCAGCCCGACGTGGCCGAGGCAGGTGAGCGCGGCGGGGAGCTCCGATGCCGGCAGGCCGCCCAGGTTGGTCCATACGGTCTGATGGCGGGCCAGCGCGCCGGCGGTGACGTTGGCGATGACGCTGCGGCGACGGACCAGGGCGGCGTGCTGGCCGATCAGGCCGATGGCCTGGCGGGTCTGGCGGTCGGCCGCAAGGGGCTGGCCGCCCAGGGTGATGTCGCCGGTGGTGGGGATCAAGGTGTGGGTGATGCAGCGCAGAAGGGTGGTCTTGCCGCAGCCATTGCCGCCGAGGACGACGAGAAGCTCGCCGTCCCGGAGGTCGAGGTCGATGTCCCGCAGGGCCTGGGTGCCGTTGGGATAGCGCAGGCTTAGGTCGCGGATAGTGAGACGGGCGGGCGTCAGCTGAGTTTTTCCAGGTCGATGTTGAGGGTTTTGACCAGGTCGCGGATGGGGTCGTAGGCGGCGTCGGTCTGCGGCACGAAACGCTGGCCGCCGAGGCCCATGATCTTGCGGTCGGCCTCGGGCAGGGTGGAGAGGTCGAGGGTCTGCAGGGCCTCGGTCAGCCGGGCCTTGAAGGCGTCGGGCAGGTCGCCGCGGACGGTGATCGGATCGGTCGGGATCGGGTCGGACTTCCAAAGGAAAACGAAGTCGCCGTCCTTGTAGTGGCCGCGCTGGGTGGCGGATTCAAGTTGCTCGCTGTTGAGTTCGCCGGCGTCGACCTTGTGATTGTACAATGCCTCGAACGAGGCGGTGTGGCTGCCGGCGTAGAGCGCCTTGATGTCCTTGTCGGGGTCGATGCCGGCCTTGCGCAGGCCGTAGGCGGGGAACAGATGGCCGGAGGTCGACGCGGGGTCGGAGAAGGCGAAGGAGTGGCCCCTGATCTCGGCCACGGTTTTGATGCCGGAGCTCGGGTAGGTAACGATGCTGGCCCAGTAGTGGTCGGGCTTGCCGTCCTTGCCGGCAAAGGCGGCGACGGCCTGGGCTTTGGCGACCTGGTGGGCGAGGACGTAGCCGAGGGGGCCGAACTCACCGACTTCCAGCTTGCCGGCACGCATCGCCTCGATTTCGGCGTTGTAGTTGGTGGTGACGTAGATCTTCACGTCGCAGCCGATCTTGTCGCCGAGGAGTTTGCCGATGTGGTCGTAGATGGGGACGAGTTTGGCCGAGGTGTCGAAGGGTTCGACGCCGAAGCGGACGGTGCCGTCGTTGGGGCAGTCGGCGTTGGCGGCGCGCGCGGCGGGGTTGGAGACCGTGAGGGCGGCCACGGCGGCGGCTGTCAGGAAGGCGAGGCGGACGGTTGGCATCGGTTTTGTTCCCCGGGTTTCTGGCCGGGGGTTGTAGAGCGTCGGCAGCGGAAAATGATGACAGCGGGGTGACGTTGCGGGCACGGTCCGATTGGGGATATGGCGGCATGCGTATCGAAACGGTCTGTGATCTTCCGATTGGTGTTTGCTTTCGGAGTCGATCAGGCCTGGGTCATTGTCTGACCAGGGTTACGGCCTCCTGCAGGGATCCGGACGGGATGGGGGCGAGGCCGTCGAAGGGCAGACGGCTTTCGAGGATGATCAGGACCGCGATCGAAACGGCCGTGGCGCTGAGGATGATGGCCACGAGGGCGGTGGGATGCGTTGGGCTGAACAGGCCGAACGAAAAGAAGACGATCGCCAGCCACAGGGTTATGGCGTTAATGGCCTGGTATGGCGCCTGGGTGTGGCGCTGTTCGGCGATCTTCGCCTGTTGGACGACAATCTGGTTTGATGCTTCCAGCGCCTGGGACTGGCGGAAGCGCTGCAGATCGTCGGCGGGATGCAGGGTGACGATCTGGGCCTGTAGCTGATCCAGCAGCTTGTCGGTTTGCGGATTCGACTGGTTGGCGCGTTGTCCCGGCTGTTCCGGGAACAGGTCCTGGCGTTTCTGCGTCGCATATTGGGCAAGCGTGGCGTGGGCGGATGCGGCCTCGGGGCCATACTGGCTGAGCATGCTGCCGGTGCGGATGATGCCGGCGGACAGCGACGTCAGGCCCTGCAGGGTTGCGAGGCGGTTGGAGTTGGCGTTGCTGGTGGCGAAGCCGAGGACGAGGGCGGCGAGGGTCGCGACAATCGAAACAGTTGCGGTGTAATGCGTACGGGTGGCCTCACTGGCCGGCGGGGAGGAATCGCCTGGCGGCTATGCCGAGTGACGCGGTGGCAAGGATCGCGGCAAAGATCAGCACGACGTGGGGGAAGGGGTTCATGAGGGCATCATACGCCTTCTGTGGCCCGCTTCGGTCTTCTTCCGTGCTAATCAAAAAGATTTCGTTGGTGTTGGGGAAGCCTCCACGGTTGGTGGCGGCGTTGCCACGAACCCTCCGATCGTGGTGGCGGTTCTGCTTTTTGATTCGCACGGAGGACGAGGGGAGGGCCACGGGGCGCACGGAGGGTGACCGGGCGCCCTCCGTGGGCTCAGTCGCGGTCGCAAGACACGCGGTATCGCGTCGGGGTAAAGCTGCATGGCAGGGAAGAGGTCAAAGTAACGACTGATGAAGTCCTCGCGGCCGGTTGTGATGCTGAAGTGGCGGAAGGTTTCCACGAGGGAGAGGCGGCAGATGTCTTTGTAGGAGCGGTAAGGTTCGCGGTAGTGCGATATGTTTCTTTGCTCCCAGAATTCGTAGAATTACATCGGGTCGAGGTTCGTTGCTGCGGCGTCGCGCAGGATCGATTGGAATGCCAGGAGGTTGGAGGGTGGGGTGTCGATCAGCGTACCGTAGACGTCGAACGACAGCATCCGCGGCTGAATGCCTGTTGGAAGAAGGGTCATGATCTGTGTTCCAGTCCCAGCCGGATTGCATTGGGCACTACGAGCCACTGCGCGCCGCGCGGGTCATCGTCACCAGTTGCTGGCGGACTTCACCGGAGTCCTTGACGGGTTCCGACCAGGGAACGCGGATCACTTTTTCCTCGTGCGCGAGGTCGAAACCGTCCACGTCCACCGTAACCATCTTCCAGTCGCCCGGTAAGCCGGCGATCAGGGCCATGGCATCGGCATGGTCCCGGTTGCAGTGGCCGATGATCCCGGCCTCGGATTCCGCGATGGCGGCGACCGCGGCGGGGTCCGGGGTCAGGGCGTCGCGGCCGAGGCGGTTGGCCCGCGCGAAACCGCCGACCAGAAGTCCCGCGACCGGCCTGATGCGCCACATGCCGAAGTCGCCGAAATCGGCATAGAGCGATGCGTAGGGATGGACGGCCAGATAGCGGGTTTTCAGCGCCGGATCGGCGATCTGTTCGGCGAGTCCGGTGATGGTCAGGCGCGGCGCGGTTTGCGGGTTGGCCGTCGCGGGCTCGCCGCTGACCAGCACCGAACAGCGTGGATCGGCCGCAAGGTGGCGTGTGTGTTCGGACAAGGTGGACAGCAGCAACAGCACGGACAGGTCCGGCGCGCAGGCCGGCGTGACCAGGGACGCGAACGGCTGGCCCTTGGCGCTGGTAGCCAGGGTTCCCACGCGCGCGGCGCGCAGCAGGCAGCGGGCGGCCCAGGCGGGAACGTACTCCTCCGGGGCGTTGTCCTCGGTTGCCATAATTCGTTCACTCCTTCTTCCGCAATGCGCCACAATCGGCTGCCATATGCGCCATGTGTGATACAAGGGCCTCTGAACCGAGCCGCAAGGAATCCGCGATGAAGCAGACCATTGCCCTGGTCGACGACGACCGCAACATCCTGACCAGCGTTTCCATGACCCTGGAGCAGGAAGGTTTCACCGTCCGCACCTACACCGACGGGGAGAGCGCGCTGCAAGGGATGACCGCTCGGCCGGTGGACCTGGCGGTGCTGGACATCAAGATGCCGCGCATGGACGGGATGGAGTTGCTGCAGCGGCTGCGCCAGCGCAGCTCGATCCCGGTGATCTTCCTGACGTCGAAGGACGAGGAGGTGGACGAGCTGATGGGCCTGCGGCTGGGGGCCGACGACTACATCACCAAGCCGTTCAGCCAGCGCCTGCTGATCGAGCGCATTCGCGCGTTGTTGCGGCGCAATGAAGCGGGGAAGGCGGAGGGATCAGGCACGGCACCGGGCGGGGTGATGACCCGCGGCGATCTGGTTCTGGATGAAACCAAACACCAGTGCACATGGCGCGGCCACGATATTCAGTTGACGGTCACTGAGTTTTTGCTGGTCAAGGCGCTGGCCGCGCGGCCGGGCATGGTGAAAAGCCGGGACCAGCTGATCGATGCGGCCTATGGCGACAACATTTATGTCGACGATCGCACGATCGACAGCCATGTGAAGCGCATCCGCAAAAAATTCCGTGTCGGAGACGAAGAGTTTACCCATATCGAGACGTTGTACGGCATCGGCTACCGCTATAAGGAGCAGTGATTGCCCGACGGCTCCCGCCTGTCCGGACTGTCGCATGTGACCTCGGGGCGCCCGCGGTTTCGCCCGCGCTGGGTCTCGCCGTTGCTGCGGCGTATTCTGCTGGTCAACGCATTGCCGCTGGCGTTGCTGGTGGTGGCGCTGCTTTACCTCGATCAATACCAGAACGGCCTGCTGGAAGCGCAGGTTACAGCGCTGCGCGAACAGGCGCGGGTGTTTGCCGGTGCGCTGGGGGAAAGCGCGGTTCGCACCACCGATCCGGATAATCCGAAACTGGTGGCCAGCGTCGCGGCCTCGCTGCTGCGGCGGCTGACGGAACCGACGCCGGACGCGCAGGCCAGGCTTTATGCGCCGGATGGCACGATCCTGGCGGATTCGCGGGAGCGGGAGGGGCCGAATGGGGCCATCACGACCGAACCGCTGCCGCCGGCGATCGACCACGGGCCGCTGCTGTCGATGATCGGGTGGCTTTATGACAAGGCGCTGGCGGTCCTGCCGCATCCAGGGGCGGTGACATCGATCGATCTGACGCCGTCCGCCGGTGGGCCGGACTGGCAGCCCGATGTGAAGGAGGAACTGCGGCTGAACAGTTCCGGCGACAGCAACCAGACCCCGCCCTATATCCGCCGGACGCGTGATAATCACTTGCTCGTGACAGTCGCCGTCCCGGTCGAACGCGACAAGCACACTGTCGGCATCATCTCCCTGACGCGCGAGGCTCGGGAGGTGGATGAAAGCCTGTTCAACGTGCGGATGTCGATCCTGGGGCTGTTCGGGATGATGCTGGTGCTCGCGGTGATGCTGTCATGGTATCTGTCGCTGACGATTGCGCGGCCGATCCTGCGGTTGGCGGAGGCGGCGGCGGACATGCGGGAGGGCAGGGGGCGGTCCGGCAGCGTGCCGCCGGCGCTGCTGGTGCGTCGCGATGAGGTTGGTGCCCTGGCCTCGGCGCTGGCGGATTCGGCGGCGGCGTTGTGGGAGCGGATGGATGCCATCGAGCGGTTTGCCGCCGATGTGGCGCATGAGATCAAGAACCCGCTGTCATCGATCCGCAGTGCGATCGAAACCATGCGCCGGATCGAGGATCCCGCACGGCAGCGGCAGTTGCTGGCGATCATCGGCGAGGACGTGGTGCGGCTGGACCGGCTGATCAGCGACGTCAGCGATGCATCCAGGCTGGACGCGGAACTTTCGCGCGTGACGGCGCAGGAGGTTGACGTCGTGCCGATCCTGCGCACGTTGCAGGAACTGGATGAGGCAACGCGCGACGAGCCCAAGGATGCGAAGCTGGAAGTCGTCGCACCCCCTAACGGACTGCGGGTGTGGGCGGTGGAGGACCGGCTTGTGCAGGTCCTGCGTAATCTGATTGGCAATGCGCAGTCATTCAGTCCGCCGGGCGGCAGGATCGTCGTGCGGTTGCGCGAGGCCGGCGACATGGCGGAACTCAATGTGGAAGACGAAGGTCCGGGCATCCCGGACGCCAACCTGGAGCATGTGTTCGAACGCTTCTATTCGGAGCGTCCAACGGGCGAAAGCTTTGGCCAGCACTCAGGGTTAGGGCTTTCGATCAGCCGGCAGATCGTGGAAGCGCTGCGCGGTCAGATCTCCGCGGAGAACCGGCGTGACGCGTCCGGGCGCATCCTTGGCGCGCGGTTCATCGTCCGGCTGCCGCTTGCGTAAATATCGCTACCAACTTATCGTTAACTCTAAACATTCGATGGTATTCCATGTTCTAATCGTGGCTGGTCTTTAACCCATGGGAGGCACCCATGCCGTTTGATGGACTTTCGTACCTCGCGCCGACCAAGACGCCTTCGCTGTGGACTCGTGCGTTCAACTACGTGATGGGCATCCCGCCCGTCGCGAAATCGGTTCCCGCGCATCTGTTTCAACCAATTCCGGCCAGTCAGCCCGATGCGCTGACGGTGCAGGTCCTGACAATCGGCCGAGCGCTGATCGAGGACCGCAAGGATTGGGTGCAGCGGCGGTACGAGACACGCGACGGACGGCGGTGTGCTGTCGGGGCGTTGCGCGGCGCGGCACGGTTGCTGAATGTTCCGGGACCGCAGACCGGCGCAAATGCCGTATTGCTTTCGGTGGCCATGGGCCGCGGCTTCAATGACATCGAAAGCATGAACGACAACTCGACACACCGGCAGGTGCTGTCGGCGTTCGACGAGGCAATCGCCCGCGCGACCCGCTAACCGTCCGCGGCGCGCTGGGACTGGCCCGTCGTCAGACCGGCCAGTCTCCACCCTCGCGCTGCCGATCCGCTTGTGCGGTGCCGGCTAGGTTTTGGTCGCACCAGTGGCTTTGTCGTGGTCGTGGTTCTGGACTGGACGCCAGGCGCGGCCGTCGCGTGCAAGCAGTTCGTCGGCGTCAGCCGGGCCATCCGATCCTGACGCGTAGTTCGGGAAGTTGGCGGGCCGGGTTTCGGACCAGTTGTCCAGCACCTTTTGCACGACCCGCCATGTCTCTTCGACCATGTCCGCCCGGTTGAAGAGTGTCTGGTCGCCTGTCATGACATCGTAGATGAGCGTCTCGTAGCCGATGTTCGGTTCCTTCGGGAACCAGTCATCGTATCGGAATGCCATCTGCACGGCGGCGAGATCGACGACCGGGCCGGGGCGCTTCACCTCGAACTGCCAGGCGATGCCTTCATCGGGCTGGATGCGAAGCACCAGCCAGTTGGGCGGCAGGGCGGCGACATTGGTGTCCTCGAACGGAGCGTATGGTGCGGGCTTGAAGCGGATGGCGATTTCCGTGCTGCGGGCGGACAGATGCTTGCCGGTGCGCAGGTAGAAGGGCACGCCGGCCCAGCGCCAGTTGTCGATAGCGAGCTTCACGGCGACGTAGGTCTCGGTCGACGAGTTCAGGGGCGACGTCTTTTTCACTTCGATAAGCGACGGCGCCGTTGTCGCCCGGCCCATACTGGCCGCGCACGGCGTCCTTTGGGTCCACGGTATGAAGAGCAGAGAATACATCCGCTTTACGGGTGCGCACGGCGTTTGCGTCGAAGCCGGCGGGGGGTTCCATCGCCACCATCGCCAGAAGCTGGAACACGTGATTGGGGACCATGTCGCGCATGGCGCCGGTCTTTTCGTAGAAATCGGCCGCGGCTTTCGACGCCGACGGTTTCCGCGGCGGTGATCTGGACGTGGTCGATGCGGTCGCGGTTCCAGAGGGGTTCAAAGATGCCGTTGGCGAACCGCAGCGCCATGATGTTCTGCACCGTCTCCTTGCCCAGGAAGTGGTCGATGCGGAAGATCTGGTGTTCCTCCGCGCAGCGCAGGATCTCGCTGTTCAGGGCACGCGCAGACGCCTCATCGTGGCCAAACGGTTTTTCGATGACGACCCGGCGCCAGTGTTCGGGATGCTTGCCGTCCTGGTCCCAGTTTTCCTCGAACAGGCCGGCCTTGCCGAGGTGGGTGACGACAGGGCCGAAGAAGCGGTCTGCGATGGCGAGGTAGAACAGGCAGTTACCGCCGGTGCCGGCTTGCTTTTCGACGTCGGCCAGATGGGTCTTCAACTGGTCGTAGAGGCCGTCGTCGTTGAGGTCGCCGCGCACATAGGACAGATTGCCGGTGAGGTGCTTCCACGTTTCGTCATCGACTTTGTCGATCTGGCTTTCACTCGCGGTCTTGCCGACGAAGCTTTCCATCATGGAGTGGAGATTGTCGCGCCATTTGTCGACGGTCAGGTCGGCCATGTCGACGCCGATCAAGGCGAATTTCTCGGGCAGTAGTTTGGTGGTGGCGAGATTGTAGAGGGCGGGCACCAGAAGACGCTTTGTCAGATCGCCGCCGGCGCCGAATATCACCATGGCGCACGGGCCGGGCGGCTTCGGCGCGCGCCGGGGCGGGGCGTTGAGGACGTTGGCGGTTGGCGGCGATGATGGGGTGTTTGTCATGCCGCGCAACGTAGCCCCGGGGACGGCGGGTTGGCTACACGATGGGGTGAGACCGTTGCGTTAAACTGACCGGGGCGCGCTGGATTATTCCTGGTCCGGGGCGGGGGAGGAATTCAACAGGGTGTAACGCTCGATGCCGATCTTCGTGATCAGGTCAAACTGGCGGTCGAGGAAATCGACATGCTCCTCCTCGCTTTCGAGGATACGGAGCAGCAGGTCGCGGGAGACGTAGTCGCGGACGGTTTCGCAATAGGCGATGCCCTCCCGCAGGTCGTCGAGCGCTTTCACTTCGAGTTGCATGTCGGCCCGGAGGATTTCCTCGACCGACTCGCCGACCAGAACCTGGTTCATGCGCTGCACATTCGGCAGCCCGTCGAGAAACAGGATCCGCTGGATCAGTGTGTCGGCGTGTTTCATCTCGTCGATGGATTTGTCGGTACTCGTGCTTGCCGAGCTTGGTGACACCCCAGTGCTGGAGGACGCGGGAATGCAGGAAATACTGATTGATGGCGGTCAGTTCGTTGGTGAGCTGAATGTTGAGGTGTTCCACAACCTTGGGGTCGCGCAGCATCTGTATCTCCTAGGGCAGGCGGTCACCTTGCAACAAAAATGCCACGGCGTCGTGCTAGGTGTCTGGCGGTGGGTCAATGTCGAGATGTGGCTGATGCTCGCGCAGCAGTCTCATGACCGAGCGGACGCACTGGCCGCACTGCAGGCGACAACCGCATGCGGCATACACCTGGGCGGGGCGGACAAACCCTTTGGCTGCCGCGAGCTGCCTGACCAGGCGATCCGTCAGCGCGTTGCAGACGCAGATATACAACTGAGATTCCGTTTGTTCATGAACCGACAGATCGTTGGATATGCGACACCGTGCAATAGCATTGTCGGACGGGCCTACAGCCAGCGGCGAACGCGTGATTGATAGTCAAGGTATGTACGGCCGAACTTGCGTTCCAGATAGCGTTCCTCGCGCGCGACCACGCCATGGCGGATCACGAGGTAGAATGGCAGCAGCGTGACGAGCAGCCAGATGCTGTTGATCGCCAGGGCCAGGCCAACCTGGCCGAGGAACATGCCGAGATAGATCGGATTGCGGGTGAACCTGTAGGGGCCATCCGAGACGATCGCGGTTGTCGGCTTGTAGGGCTCGAGATGTGTTCCGCTCCGGCGGAACGCCACCACCGCGGTCAGGGCCAGAGCAATTCCAGCGGCGACCACCATGATGCCGATCAGGCGGAGTCCGGGACGATCAAAGGGCAAAGGGCGAGCCCAATCGAGGGCGAGTCCTGCCAGGAAGGCGAGAGCCCAGGCAATCGGAGGGGGGATTATGACGTTCGCCCTGTCAGATTTGCTGGTCATCCTGGCCCCGATCCGCGCTGCCTTGTGGTTGTTTCGCATGAACCTGGCGCGCATGTCTTGATCGGTGTTTGGATCACGATACCACTTCCCGGCCGCTTTTGATGGAACGCCCCCGTTTGCGGGCTGTTTTTCTGCCACTGGGCTACTGCCCGCAATGGGAGGTGAATATGGACAAAACTCTCGCCGGTGTTATCGGGGTGGTTGGCGTGCTGGCCGCGGGCGGGCCGGCGGCGGCCGCGACGGCTGCGCCCGGCTCGATGGATGCTGCGTTGGAAGCGCATAGCTACGCTGATCTGCTGAAACCTATCCCCAACGCGCTGGCGTTGTTAAGCGCCGGGACCCTGGCCGTGCCTCCGCCGGCCAGTGACCGTGACGGGGTGAGGGACGTGCAGTATTATCAGCACCACCATCATCATCATCATCACCATCACCACCATCATCACCATCATTACTACTAGCCGACGGACAGGGTCAGCGGTCCCTGATGCTTTTGGCGGCGCCGAAGATGCGACGGTAGGTGCCGTCAAAGACCGTGTTGGTCGATGATGTCCAACGTGTGTCGGCCGATAATGTGGTTCGGCTGGCGTAGATACGTTCAGACTGCAATTCCCGCTCGGCGGCTTCTTCCGCCGGCATGGGGATGAGCTCGAATTTCGTTTCGGCGGGGATAATGGTGAGTTGCATAAAAGGTTCGCCGGGGCGGAAGATGTGAGTTTGCCCCTGGGGTGGCGTCTTGAAGACGGCGAAGTAGATCATCGGCCACCAGTCCCGCACGATCGCCGGCACCGCGATCGGAACGGTCCCAGTCGTGTCGGTATAGAAACGGGGGTGGGTTTCCGTCTTGATGGCGAATCCTGGCTGGACCTTCAAGTCCAGCAGAAGCTGATAGGTGTAGTACTCCTTGCCGAAGGTCCGGAAGGGTGGTGAATCCGCGTTCGCCGGTTTTGTTTCGAAGTGCGCGGCGCCGTCATGGGCGCTGACATGAAGCTCGCTGTCATGCGGATAAGTCAGTTCGATACCAGACCGAGCGGCTTCAGCGAAGGGGATGCAGTGCCAGGGGTATTCGTGGGAGCCATCGGCCCGTGGTTCCGGTTCGCCGGCCCAGCCCGGCACCTCAAGCCTGGTCCGCCGTGGGATCAGATTGGTGTGGAACGACCGGTATTTGACGGTGAGCATCGCGTAGGGCCTTTGCCATTCCGGCGGGATAGTACCACTGCCGGACGGCTTGCGCGGATCAATCCGGCTTGTACCCGGCCGGTGTTCGCATCGCGGCAAGGGATACGACATGCCTCGGACGCGTACTGACCGGCGTCGCCACCTCGCGCCGAGCCAGCTCCGCAGGCCGGAATCATGTCTGGCCGGCGAGGCTTGCAACCGGGCTCGCTTGCAAGCCGATGCAAAGATGCACCATACGGACCGCTTTGCCACCATGACCGGGATCGAGGCCACTGACCGACTCCCCCCACACGCAGCAGCCTGAGCCAGAGGCCAGGCTTGCTGTCCTCGCCGTACTCTCGCTGTTGGTCGGCGCCGCCACCGGATTGATCGCCGCGTGCTTCCGGCTGGGGCTTGAATACGCCGACGGGCTGCGGGGGCAACTGATCCTGTGGGCGCATGGCAACGCGGCGGTTGGCTTTGCCGGCCTTGTCGGGGTCTGCGCGGTTTCCTGCGCGGTCGCCGCGTGGATGGTGCGGCAACTCGCACCCCAGGCATCCGGCAGTGGCATTCCGCATGTCGAGGCGGTCCTGCATGGCCAGGTGCCGCCGGGATCTTATGCGCTGGTGCCGGTGAAGTTTGCCGGCGGCATCCTGGCGATCGGGGCCGGCCTCGCCCTGGGGCGGGAGGGGCCGAGCGTGCAGATGGGCGCGGGCATTGCGACGTTCATCGGGCGGTTGTTCCAGCGCGGTTTCGCCGCGCGCCGCGTGCTGATCGCTGCTGGCGCGGGTGCGGGGCTCGCGACTGCGTTCAACGCGCCCGTCGCCGGTGCGGTCTTCGTGCTGGAGGAACTTGTCCAGCGCTATGAACCGCACATTGCCATTGCCGCGCTGGGAGCATCGGTGACGGCGATCGCCACGGCGCGGCAGGTCCTTGGCAATACGCATGACTTCCAGGTGGTCGACCTGACGTATCCGCCGCTGGATGTGCTGGCGCTGTTCCTCGCCCTGGGCGTGGTCATGGGACTTCTGGCGGTGGCCTACAACGTGACGCTGATGGGGGCGCTGGGGCTGACGGACCGGCTGGGGCGCATTCCGGTGGAGGTTCGGGCGGCAATCGTGGGCGGCGCGGTTGGCACGCTGGCGTGGTTCGCACCTGATCTGGTCGGCGGCGGGGACATCCTGACGCAGCGCATCCTGGCCGGCGAGGCTGTGCTGGCGACGGTTCCGCTGGCGTTTGCCGTGCGCTTCGTCCTGGGCGCCGTGTCCTACGCCGCCATGACGCCCGGCGGATTGTTCGCACCCTTGCTGACGCTGGGCGCGCAGGCCGGGCTGCTGTTCGGGGTCGCCTGCCAGTATGCGCTGCCCGGCCACGCCATCCGTCCGGAGGGGTTCGCGCTGGTTGGCATGGCCGCTTTCTTCGCCGGGGTCGTCCGCTCCCCGGTCACCGGCCTCATCCTGGTGACCGAGATGACCGGCAACGTCACGCTGCTGCTGCCGATGATCGCCGCCTGCTTCGCCAGCATGCTGGTGCCCACCCTGCTGCGGAACGTGCCGATCTACGAGGCGTTGCGGGAACGGGCGGCGCAAGTGGAAGCGCCGGTACCCTGACGTGGCGGCAGTGGGGCCGGCACGCCCGCGGGCATCCTGACGGCAACGATCGCCGCGGCCCGCTTTAACCGCCTGCCGGATCAGTCCGGCTTGTACCACGCCGGTCTGCGTTTCTCGGCGAACGCTGAGGTTCCTTCGCGGCCCTCGGGGGAGTGGCGCTGGGTCCAGCCTTCGTGGGCCAGCATGGAAATCTGACGGTCATCCAGCAGCAGGTTGTTGGCGCCGAGGAAGCTGCTTTTGGTCATGGCGATCGCGGTGGGGCTGCCCTGGAAGACGGCATCGAGGACGGCTTCGAGTTTTGCCTCCATCTGATCGGCTTCGACGATCTCGTGGATCAGGCCGATGCGTTCGGCCTCCCGCGCGCCGAAGCGTTCGCCGGTCAGGGCGTAGCGGCGGGTGTGGCGCAGACCGATGGCGTTGACCATGTGGGTGGAGATCGGGGTGGGCGCGACGCCGACGCGGATTTCGGTGATGCCGAACTGGGAGTCCGGCGTGGCGAAGGCGACGTCGACGCAGCAGGTGATGCCGATGCCGCCGCCGAAGCAGGCGCCGTGGATCAGCGCGATCGTGGGCCTGGGAAATTCGTTGAGCAACTGCATCGCCCGGGTTGTGGCGACGGAGGCGGCATAGTTTTCCGCCGGCGGATAGGCGGCGACCTGGCCGAGCCAGCGGATGTCGGCACCGGCCTGGAAGTGCTTGCCTGCGCCGCGGATGACGAGGGCGCGGATGGCCGGGTCGGGGGCGAGGGTGGTCAGGCCCTGGATCAGGCCGTCCAGCATGTCCGCGTTGTAGGCGTTGCCGACTTCCGGGCGGTTGAGGGTGACGGTGGCGACGCCTCGGGCGTCGGTTGAGAGCAGGACGGGGGACTGAGGCATGGTGCGTTCCTGGGCGTTTCCTGGCGCCCAGAGTGCCTTAGCCTTGGGGTGAGGGAAAGCTTCGCTGGCGTCAACTTCGCCGGGACAGCCCGCGCAGGAAGTTGGAGCCATGATTGGTTGGATCGAAGGCGTGCAGGCCGATTTCCTCGGCGAGGCCGATGCAGCACAGCTTGCCGCGGATCGAGTTCCCTGCCTGATCGAGACGGGGAGAGTAGACGCCGATTCCGAGCTGGCGGTTGACCACGCCGCAGATGCCGCCGCCGACGCCGCTTTTCGCCGGCAACCCGACACGGGTGGCCCAATCGCCGGAGTTGTCGTACATGCCGCACGTGAACATGACCGAGAGCGCATCACGCACGACGTCCATGCCGAACACGTCGATCCCGGTCAGCGGATTCGTTCCCAGGTTAGCGAGCGTGGCACCCATCGTTGCGAGATCGATCGCGGTCACGTTGATCGAGCATTGCCTGAAATAGACGTCGAGGGCGTCGTCCACCGGGATGTCGAACACGCCGGCGGCGCGCAGCAGATGACCGATCGCCCGGTTGCGATGCCCGGTCTCCCGCTCTGAACTCGAACACGGATTGATCGACGTCGAGCGACCGGCCGGCGGCGCGTTGAAACAGCTCCAGGATCGCATCGAAGGCACCCGTGCCAAGGCGTTGGCGAAGACGTCCGGTGACGGCGATGGCGCCGGTGTTGACCATCGGGTTGAACGGGCGGTTGGTCCGCGGATCGAGCATGATCGCATTGAACGGATCGGCGCTGGGCTGGACGCCGACGACCGAGTAGGCCTCGGCGCGGCCTGCCTGTTCCAGCAACATGGCGAAGGTGAAAATCTTGGAGACCGACTGGATCGTGAACGGGACAGCGGCGTCGCCAGCCGTGACGACCTCTCCTTCGGATGAGGTGATCGCGATGCCGAACTGATCGGGTGGAACCTTGGCCAACTCTGGAATGTAGTCGGCCAGCGCACCCTCGTGATTGCTCAGATGTTGTACATATTGCTGCTGTATTAAGCCATGGAGTTCTCTGGTTGTTCCGGATTTACTGGTTTTCGCTTGGGCGGGGGTGGTCTCGGGCATGGATTTCCAGGTTTTGTTGTGGTTGCCGGTCGCGCAGCAATTTCCGTGCCTGGAAGAACATCGCCTACCGGATGCGTCAGCCTGACCTGGCGAGGATCCGCCGGCCTGGTTTGCCGGCCGAGGGGCAGTTCCCATATCCTGTGCGGACCCAATCCTGAAGGAAGCATCATGTTCGGCCCCTTGAGCGGCTACCGGATCGTCGACCTGACATCGATGATATCCGGCCCTTACGCGACGATGATCCTGGCCGATCAGGGCGCGGATGTGATCAAGGTGGAAAATCCGGATGGCGGCGATCATACGCGGGCGGCGAACAATTCGCGGAATGGCTTCTCGGCGTCGTTCCTGAACAACAATCGCAACAAGCGGTCGGTGGCGCTGGACCTGAAGCAGCCGGCGGCGCGGGAGGCGTTGTTGCGGTTGGCGGCGACGGCGGATGTGTTCGTGCAGAACTTCCGGCCGGGCGTGGCGGACCGGATGGGTTTGGGCGAGGATGCGGTGCGGGCAGTGGCGCCGCGGATTGTCTATGTTTCCATCAGCGGGTTTGGGGAGACGGGGCCTTACGCGCAGAAGCCGGTCTATGATCCGCTGATCCAGGCGGTGTCAGGGTTGGCCAGCATCCAGGCGGGATCGGACACCGAACGGCCTCGGCTGGTGCGGACCATCGTGCCGGACAAGCTGACGGGGGTGTCCGCGGCGCAGGCGATCACCGCGGCCTTGCTGGTCCGGGAACGCACGGGGCAGGGGCAGCATATCCGGCTGTCGATGCTGGATGCGGTGATTGCGTTCCTCTGGGCCTCGGACATGGGTAGCCAGACCTTCGTGGGGGAGGCGATCCCGCAGCAGGAGGCGGCGAGCTTCATAGACCTGATTTACGAGACGGCGACGACAGCGATCAGCGCCGCGGTGCAGACCAACAAGGAATGGCAGGCGCTGACGCGGGCGCTGGACAAGCCGGAATGGCTGACTGATCCGCGGTTCCTGACGCCGGCGCTGCGGCAGCGGCACATCAACGAGCGACTGAGTTTGACGCAGGAGGTGCTTCTGACGCGTTCGGCTGAGGAATGGATGGAGCGGCTGACGCGGGAGGGCGTGCCGTGCGCGCCGGTGCTGACGCGGACGACGATGCTGTCGGATCCTCAGGTGGTGGCGAACGGGATCGTGCAGGAGGTCGAGCATCCGGTGGCGGGGCGATTGCGGCAGGCGCGGCCCGCGGCGCGGTTTTCGGTGACCCCGGCGGAAATCAGGCAGGGCGGTGCGGCGCTAGGGCAGCACACGGCGGAGGTGCTGGGCGAACTGGGCTATTCCGTCGGGGATATCGAGGCGCTGTCCCGCCAAGGGTGACGGGATTTGCTTTAGGGCCGTGAAATGGCGTGGACGGCCGGCACAACGCCGGCCATGACACTGAGCGTTGTTCGGCCATTTCGCCTGCTGCGTTTGCCTATTGCTCCAGCTTATTGCGCCATGTGCGTGGCGGCCTGCTGCCCGGGCTGGGTGTTGTCGTGCCAGGGCGGGGCGCCGAGGTTGACCTGGCTGGGCTTGGTCGCGGCCCCGGTTGCGGCGCCGGCCGCGCCACCGATCAGGCCGCCGGCTGCAACACCCACCGGGCCGCCGACGAGTCCAACCGCAGCGCCGGTGGCAGCGCCTGTCGCCGCGCCACCCTCGGCCCGTTCCGGTTGTCGGGTGCCGCAGCCCGCGAGCAGGCTGACCGATAAAAGTCCGGCAAGGGTGATCACGGTCCGCATCGGGTCCTCCGATTGATTGACCTCTGGACGGAGGCCGGTTGTTTCGAATCAATCGGGAACGCTAAGGAGGCGGATCGGTGGCATGGTGAACAGGTTGGAAGCGGCAACGAACACGCGGTTGTTATTGTTGGCGCGAGTTTCGGTCAGTTCTCGCCGGGAGCGATGTAGCGCTCGATCGTGCGATGCCGGAAGAACCAGCGCCCACCCTGTTTGATCAGGCTGTCCTGATAGGCGCCGCCGGACCCGATGGCCGGGCCGTTGGGGGTATTCTGGAACACCAGCCAGTTGGAGCGGGCCGTGGCGGTGTCGCCGTGAAGCTCGATCACGATATTGGTGGTCTGGTGCACGCGCTTCGGCCTTGCGCCGCTGGCGATGCTGGTCGCCTGGGCGACGATGCCGGCGCGGCCGGTGCCGGTCCCGAAGGCGGTTTCCCAGACTCCGTCCGGGGTAAAGAGGGCGGCCATGTCCGTGAAGCGGTCGTTGTCGAGGTGGAAGCAATAGGTGGCGAGCAGCTCGCGGATGGCATCCTTGTCCATCAGGGCGTCGGTCATGGTATCCTCCTTGTCGATTCTCGGTCTTGCGGGCGAATATAGAGCCTTCGGCGGGACTGACCACAGCAGACGGGCAAGGAGCCTGGGATGGACGCGCTCACCACAGACCACATGATCCGCGACGAGGCGGCACTGAATGCGCTGTACGGGGAGATCCCGCCGGGCGCCATCGCCAAGGAGATCGACTACATCCACCCGCATTACCGCGCGATGATCGAGGCCTCGCCGTTCATGACGATCGCGAGCGTGGGGCCGGAGGGGCTGGATGTAACCCCGCGCGGCGATCCGGCGGGCTTCGTGCACGTCATCGACGACAAGACACTGCTGATCCCGGACCGGCGTGGGAACAACCGCGTGGACACGCTGCGCAACATCATCCGCGATGACCGGGTGGCGCTGCTGTTCCTGATCCCGGGTGTGGGGGAGACGCTGCGGGTGAACGGGCGGGCGTCGATCTCGGTGGCCCCGGAGCTGATCGGGCGGTTTCCGTTCCGGGGAACGTTGCCGCGGTCGGTGATCGTGGTGCGGGCGGAGCGGGTCTATTTCCAGTGTCCGAAGGCGCTGATCCGGTCGGAGCTGTGGAATGCTGCCAAGCAGATCGACCGGAAGTCCCTGCCAAGCACGGGGACGATTTTGGCGGATGTGACGGCGGGGATGTTCGATGGGGAGGCGTATGACAAGGCGTATCCGGAAAGGTTGAAGGCGACGATTTATTGACGTCGTTTAGGGTGAATACCGAGATTGCCGGATGAAGCCGCGCCTGGTGCTCGCCTGCCTGATGCCGACCGACGTCATCGCTCGGGCGCGTAACGAATTTGATGCGGTCGTTGCGGCGGGGCCGGGCGACATGACCGTTGAGGAAGTGATACGAGCCTCAACGGAACACCGAGCCGATGCGATCATGTTTACGAACACCCTGCCGCTGACGGCCGATGCGATAGCGGCGCTGCCGGCTTGTGTGCGCGTCGGCGCGACCAGCAGCGTCGGATTCGATCATGTCGATGTCGTAGCGGCTCGAGCGCGCGGCATGATGATCACCAACACGCCGGACGTGCTGAACGAGTGCACCGCGGATCACGCCATCATGATGCTGCTGGCGGCGGCCCGGCGGGGTTTGGAATACGACCGGATCATGCGCAAGGGATGGCGCTATCGGATCGGTCAGGGCGACCTGTTGGGCGTGCGGGTCACTGGCAAGCGGCTGGGAATTCTGGGCATGGGGCGGATCGGGCGGGCGGTCGCCCAGCGGGCGCGCGGCTTCGACATGACCGTGCTGTATCATGCCCGCCGGCGTTTGCCGCCGGAGCAGGAACGCGGCGCAACCTATTTTGCCGACCTGCAGACGATGCTGCCGCACTGTGATTTTCTGTCGCTGCATGCGCCGGGCGGGTCGGCGACAGACCGGATCATCGACGCGAAGGCGCTGGCCTTGCTGCCGGACGGGGCGGTGCTGGTGAACGTCTCGCGCGGGTCGCTGGTGGATGAGGATGCGCTGTTCGCGGCGCTGACGTCAGGGAAACTGTTTGCCGCCGGATTGGACGTATTCCGCAACGAACCGGATTTTGACATGCGGTTTGCCCATCTGGAGAACGTGGTGCTGTCGCCGCACGTCGGCAGTGCGTCGCGGGAGACGCGCAACGCGATGGGGTTTCGCGCGCTGGATAACATTGCCGCGGTGCTGGCCGGCCGGCCCGCGATCGATCCGCTGTGGGGAGAGTGACATGCCTGTTCTATTGGTGACACGGCGGCTGCCCGCTGCGATCGAGGCTCTGGCCGCCGAGACGTTCGAGGTGCGGCTGACGCCATCGGACGTTGCGATCACGGATCTACTGGCGCGCGCGGAGGGGGTCGATGCGATCCTGTGCTGTCCTGGCGATTTACTGGACGCCGGCGCGATCGGCAGGCTGCCGGACAGCGTCAAAGTCATCGGCACGTTCAGCGTCGGTTACGATCATATCGATGTCGGTGCGGCGCGTAGCCGGGGGATCGCGGTGTGCAACACGCCGGACGTGCTGAGCGTTGCGACGGCGGAATGTGCCATCCTGCTGTTGCTGGCCGCGGCACGGCGGGCCGGCGAGGGGGAGCGGCTGGTCCGGTCGGGGACGTGGGCCGGGTGGGCGCCGACTCAATTGCTGGGGACTCAGGTATCGGGCCGGCGCATGGGGATTTTTGGCATGGGCCGGATCGGACGCGAAGTAGCGCGCATGGCTCGGGGCTTCGGCATGGAAATTCATTACCATGACGTGGTGCGGCTGCTGCCGGAGCTGGAGCAGGGGGCGGTATTCCATGAACGGGACGATACGTTCCTGGAGGCTTGCGAAATGCTGTCATTGAATGCGCCGGGCGGCGCGGGGACGCGGCACTGGCTGAATGCGGCGCGTATCGCGGCGTTGCCCGCGGGGGCGGTGGTGGTGAATGCGGCGCGTGGCTCCCTGGTGGATGACGCCGCACTGATCGCGGCGCTGCGCAGTGGGCATGTCGCCGCCGCCGGGCTGGATGTTTACAATGACGAGCCGAAACTTGATCCGGATTATCTGACACTGGAGAATGTCGTTTTGCTGCCTCACCTTGGAAGCGCGACCGTGGAGACCCGGGACGCCATGGGCCGGCTGGTGTTGTCGGGAATAGCCGGTGTGCTTGCCGGTGAGACCCCGGCCAACCTGGTGCGCTGATCATGGCCCTTCGCATTGCCGTCGGTGGGTTTCTGCACGAGAGCCACTCGTTCGCGCCGCGGCCGACGACCTATGCCGATTTCTTGCAGCCTGGCGGGTTGCCGCCATTTACCGCCGGGGATGGATTGATCGCGGCGATGCGGCCCCGGTCGGTGCCGTTGGCGGGGGCGATCGCGGTGGCGGAGGAGGCAGGGGTAACGCTGGTGCCTCTGGCCTGGGGTTTCGCCAACCCGGCGGGCCCGGTGGAGGACGAGGCGTTCGAGCGGATTGCCGCGCGGATCCTGGCCCCGTTGTCGGTGGCGCTGGATGAGGGACCGTTGGACGGCGTGTATCTGGACCTGCACGGCGCGGCAGTGGTGGATAGTTTTCCCGATGCGGAGGGCGAGTTGCTGCGGCGGGTTCGCGCGGTAGTGGGCGAGGCGATGCCGCTGACGATCAGCCTGGATCCTCATGCAAACCTGACGGAGCAGATGGTGCGGCTGGCGGACGCGGTCGTGCCGTTCAGGACCTATCCGCATGTGGACATGAAGGCGGCCGGCGCGCAGGCGATGCGGTTGTTGCTGGAGCGGATCGGGTTGGGCAAGCCGTGGATGAAGGCATTCCGAGCGCTGGATTTCTGGATTCCGCTGGGTAGCCAGTGTACGCTGATGGCGCCGATGCAGGGCGTGATGACGGAGCGGGAGTTGCTGGCGGATCGGCTGGGCGTGACGGAACTGGCGTTCTGCTTTGGCTTTCCGTATGCCGACTTCGTGGGATGCGGCGTGGCGATCGCGGCGTTCGCCGACAGTCAGGCAAAGGCCGATGCGGCGGCGGATGCGTTCCTGGCGTTCGTTAACAGCCGGGAGACTCTCTTCGTGCAAGAAACGATGCCCTCGGCGGCCGCGGTTGCGGAGGCGAAGCGGATTGCCTCGGGATCGGGCCGTCCGGTGGTGCTGGCGGACACGCAGGACAATCCTGGCGGCGGCGGCCATGGGGATACGACGGAACTGCTGGCGGAACTGGTGCGGCAGAAGGCGACGGGCGCGGTCGTTTGCCTGATCAACGACGCGGAGAGTGCGGCGGCGTGCCATGCCGCGGGGGTCGGCGCGACGGTGGCATTGTCGCTTGGCGGGAAGTCGGACGGGATGCCGTTTGCCTGTTCGGCGCGGGTGGAACTGTTGACGGATGGGGTGTTCACCTTGACCGGGCCGATGGGCGCGGGGAACCCCGGCAACATCGGCGATACGGCGCTGGTGGATATCGAGGGTGTGCGGGTGATCATTTCGTCTCGGAAGATGCAGGCGCTGGATCAGGCGATCATCCGTCACGTCGGAATCGAGCCGTCGGATTGTCCGATCGTGGCGTTGAAGTCCTCGGTGCATTTCCGGGCGGATTTTGGTCCGATGGCAGAACGGGTGATCGTGGCGATTGCGCCGGGTCCGGTGGTGGCTGATCCGGCGGTGCTGAATTTCCGGCATGTCCGGGCCGATATCCGGCGGCGTCCCCGCGTGAGGTAGGCGTTTGCGCCATCCGGCGGCACTGGTCGTGGGTAGCATTGGCCCGCGGAGGGGGCCGCCGCCGAAATTGACGCGTGGTGGACGCGCTGCTACCGCCCTCAGTGCCGCGATTGACCCCGCCACGCCGCCATGCTGGCCTCCCGGCCACACGACAAGGGGAAACGCGCCATGCCATTGACCGTCAGCACGACACGCCAGCGCCTGAAGGCCGGCAAGCCCGCCCTCGGCTTCGGAGTCCACCATTTGCGCACCGTTGCCGCGCCGGTCCTGGCCGCCGCAACCGGCCACGACTGGATGTTCATCGATGCTGAACACGGCGCGTTCAGCATCCAGGAAATCACCCAGCTTTGCATCGCCGCCTTGCCAACCGGGGTTACGCCCATCGTCCGCGTTTGCGCGGGCGCCATCGATGAGGCGACCCGAGCGCTGGATAACGGCGCGATGGGGATTGTGATGCCGCATGTCGATACCGCGGCCGACGCGAAGCGGATTGCCGACGCGCTGCATTACCCGCCGATGGGTCACCGAAGCTGGGGCGGGCCGCCGGCGATCTACGGCTACCAGCCCCCCGCCACAGCCGAGGCGCAGGATGCCATCAACAACACCATCCTGACCGTCGTCATGCTGGAAAGTCCGGAGGCCATCGCCAATGCCGATGCCATTGCCGCTGTTCCTGGCGTGGACGTGCTGTTCATCGGGACTTCGGACCTTACGGCCGAACTCGGCATCTCGGGCCAGATGGGCCATCCCAAGGTGATCGACGCCTACCAGAAGGTCGGTGAGGCCTGCCACAGACACGGCAAGACCCTGGGGATGGGCGGGGTCTACGATGAGGAAAACGCGGCGCGCTACGTGAAGATGGGCGCCAAGTTCCTGCTCTCGGGCTCCGATCACAGCTACATCATTTCGGGCGCCAACCAGCGATCGGCGTTCTTCGACCGCCTCGCCTGACGCACGTCAATTCAGCTATCGCATCGCGGCCACTGGACCGCCCAGTCGCACGCCCGTACCCTGCCACCGAACCCGACAACCGGAGGAAACAAATATGAAAGCCGCCGTCTTCCACGCTCCCCACCAGCCTCTGACGATCGAGGATGTGGAAATCATGAAACCGAAGCGGCGGGAGGTCCTGCTGCGCACCGCCTACGCCGGCCTGTGTCATTCGGACCTGCACTTCATGGAGGGTCTTTACCCCTATCCGGTCCCTGCGGTGCTTGGCCACGAGGGGGCAGCCGTGGTCGAAGCCGTGGGGGAGGACGTCACATACGTCAAACCGGGCGACCACGTGATCACCTGCCTGTCGGTGTTCTGCGGCGAGTGCGAATACTGCACCACCGGCCACACCAACCTGTGTGACAACCCGGAGGTCAAGTTGCTGCCGGGCGCGGCTCGGCGGATGACCTGGAAGGGGCAGGTGCTGAATCAGGCGTTTCAACTGTCGGTCTTCGCCGAGAACATGCTGGTGCACGAGCATGCCATCGTAAAGATCAACAAGGAGATCCCGCTCGACCGGGCGGCGCTGGTGGGATGTGGGGTGATGACCGGGGTTGGGGCCGTGTTCAACGCGGCGAAGGTGGAACCGGGCAGCACTGTCGCGGTGGTCGGTTGCGGCGGCATCGGGCTGTCCGCGGTCAATGGCGCCGCCATCGCCGGAGCGGAACGGATCATCGCGATCGACACCAATTCCTCGAAGCTGGAGAAGGCGAAGGAGATGGGTGCGACGCATACGATCAACGCCTCCAACGTTGATCCGGTGGCGGCGGTGAAGGATCTGACGGATGGGAAGGGTGTGCCTTACTCGTTCGAGGCGATCGGATTGAAGGCGACGGCGGAGCAGTGCTTCTCGATGCTTCGGCCGGGCGGGGTGGCGACGATCATCGGCATGATTCCGTTCGGCACGAAGATCGAGCTGCATGGGGCCGACTTCCTGCGCGACCGCAAGATCCAGGGCACCAGCATGGGCGGCAACCGGTTCCGGGTGGACATGCCCCGGCTGCTGGAACTGTGGCGGCAGGGCCGCCTGAAGCTCGACACGCTGGTGTCCGGCCAGATCAAATTGGCCGAGATCAACGAGGGCTTCGCGCAACTGAAGACCGGCGCCCCCGTGCGCAACCTGATCAACTTCGGCGTCGCCTGACCGGCATCCTTGGCCGCCGCTACGAATTGGCGGCGGCGGTCGTGATCCGGCGCGATGTCCGGTGGCGTGAGAAGTGGTGCGACGATTATCGCGCCTGGGCGCGGCCCGGCGGGTCGACCAACCGCCGTGCAAGCGTTACGGTCCTGACAGGCCACACTTTCATGTGTCCGATGGAGCATGCTGCTGTCCCCACCTCTTATGTAGTCCACGAAGGTCGCAGCGAATGCATGGTTCCACTGCCATCGCCTTGTTCACCGGTGTTGCCGTCGCGCTCCTGGGCGTCACACCGGCTGCTCTTGCCCAGACGACGGCCACTGACAGTGCGCACACCCTTGTCACCCCGCACGCACCCGACCCGGGCCGAGCCGGGCAACTCCAGCAGTTGCCGCAAGGCGGGTATGGCGTCACGACCGGGGGCACGTCGCGTTATCAGACGCTGACCACCCCCGGCGGCGGAACCGCGCTGGCAGTGCCGAACGGAACCAGCCAGTCCACGGTGGTTCAGCCGGGTCGTCACGTGACCCCCTAGCGCCTCGGGTGACGGATCCGGCGATCGTTTCGTGGCCTCCGCGGTAGCCCGCTGCCTACCCCGACACGACGAACCGCTGGGCAGCGGCGGCGGGGGAAGCGCGACCCGCCCGAACCCGGCAGCGCCGGCATGTTCGGCGCCGGCTTCCTCGGTCTTGCAACGATCCGGAGGCGCCGGCGGTGCTTCTCCTTGGCCTTGAGGCGCGGGTAGGGGGCAGGCCCGGAAAGGCACGCTCCCGTTCGGTTGGACCTCGCCTTACGCGCGCTGGACCGACCAGCCGTCCAGATTGTGCATCACCTGCTCCAGTACCGGTCCCCCAGTCACCCTGATGCGTCTGACGGAACAGCCGTAGCGAAGGATACCAGGGTGAGTCCTCTCGCTCCCGCAACCATCGCCAATCCGGGTTATGCGCCAGCATCACCCATGCCGGGACCCCCAGCGCTCCGGCAAGGTGCGCTTCGACCAAGTCAGCAACGATCACCAGGTCCATGGCGGCAATCAGCGCTGCCGTCTGACTGAGATCCCATAGCGCCGCGCTGTGATCCGACAGTCCGGTATGCTGGGCGAGGGCGGCGCGGTCGTCGGCGCTGATGCCTCGCTGGATCACATGACACGCGATATCGTCGCGATGAAGTAATGGCGCCAGCAATGTAAGCGGCACGGCACATGACGGGTCTCCGCCGGGGCTGGACCAGGCGAAACCAACCCGCATCTTCTTCCAAGGCCCAAGCGCGCGTTGCCACTCCGCCACGTTCCTTGGATCGGCCGTCAGATAGGGTATGTCCGCCGGGATGGTTTCCAATGATGTGCCGAATACGCCTGCCAGGCTGATCAGCGGGCAATGCAGGTCATAGTGCGGCGCGACGGCGCCGGACTCGACCACCTGCGCAACCCCACGCACGCCGGCGCACAGTCGTCCCATACCGCGCTGCACCGCCAACAGCACGGTTGCGCCTGATTTGGAGACACGTTCCGCATAACGGACGAACTGGATGGTATCCTCCAGGCCGCGTTCGGCATGCAGCAGGATCCTCTGATCCTTCCGCAACGGCGCCCCGCGCCACCGCGGGCCGGCATAGGCAGGAAAGGCAGGAAGCTCGATCCGAGCCTCGATGTCCGTCCAGGCGGCAGGCAGATCACCCTGCGCCAACCTGATCACTCCGCGTCCGTAGCGTGCCCTGACGTCGGCAGGCTGGATCGCCAGCGCGCGCTCGTAGTGCGACAGCGCATCGTTGAATTGTCCAAGCCGGCCGAGCACGTCGCCCAAAAGCCCATGCGCCGTCGCGGCATCCGCGCCCTGGTCCAAGGCCTCGCGCGCCAATCGCAATGCCTCCGGCAGGCGATGCAGCGCCAGAAGCGTGGCGGCGAGGCTGATCCGCGGCGCGGCCAAAGCGGGGGCCAGGG
The DNA here is from genome assembly GCA_963819005.1 of uncultured Pseudomonadota bacterium. Taxonomy (GTDB): domain Bacteria; phylum Pseudomonadota; class Alphaproteobacteria; order Acetobacterales; family Acetobacteraceae; genus Rhodopila. The sequence goes on along the minus strand of CAWFUL010000011.1, from coordinate 13,105 downwards.
CAATCGCCTGCTCCAGGTGCGGCAGCGCCTGTTGCGGATGCCCAGCCATGCGCAGGACTTCCCCCAGCTCCGTATGGGCAGCGGCATGGGCGGGATTCATCGCCAGCGTCTGGACCTGGAACCATTGTGCCTGGGCGAGATCGCCCACCCGGCGATAAAGTTGCCCGATCAGGCTGCAAACGTCCGCCTCCCGCGCGCCGCAGCGGCCGACCAGCATGCGGAGCACCGTCAACGCCTCGGTCACATGTCCGGCTTCTGAGGCCTGTATGGCGCAGCGGACCAATGTTTCGACATACCGCCTCATGCAGTCTGAAACACGTGCCGCTTGCGCGGCGCGCCTGGACCGGGCCTAAATCCTGGACGGCAGACGGCGATCACAGTGACTCCTTGCGAGCGGCGGATACGCAGTCTAACGGGTGGGGACGGCGGCGTCTGGTCAAACCACGGCGTACTGCCAAAATGAGATCCCATGCCGCACCCAGAAACATGGCTGAAAGTGCTACCGCAGGGACTGTTCTGCGAGCCTGGGCGATTTTTTATTGACCCGCTTCGCCCGGTGGACCGCGCGGTCGTTACGCATGGGCATTCGGATCATGCCCGGCCGGGGCACCGGGCGGTAATGGCAACGGCCGATACACTGGCGATCATGCGCGCACGGCTGGGCGATGGCGCAGGGCTGTCGCAGCAGGCCCTCGGCTGGCATGACCCGATCACGGTCGGCGAGGTGAAGGTCTGGCTCAGCCCCGCCGGTCATGTGCTGGGCAGCGCGCAGGTCGCGATGGAATATCGCGGCTCCCGCGCCGTCGTCAGCGGCGACTACAAACGTACCGCCGATCCGACCTGCGCGGGGTTCGAGCCGGTGTCCTGCGATGTGTTCGTCACCGAGGCCACCTTCGCGCTGCCGGTCTTCGTGCATCCACCCCCGGCCCACGAGATCACCCGCCTGCTGGACAGTGTCGCGCTGTTCCCGGATCGTACGCACGTGGTCGGCTGCTACGCACTCGGCAAATGCCAGCGGGTGATCGCGCTGTTGCGTCAGGCGGGTTGGGACAAGCCGATTTATCTGCACGGCGCGCTGGCCTCGATGTGCGAAGTTTACCGCCAGCGCGGCGTGGATCTTGGCGACCTCCGCCCGGCGACTGTCGCGGCCAAGGGGGCGCTGGTGGGCGCCATTGTCCTGGCACCGCCCGGTGCCATCGCCGACCGTTGGGCCCGGCGGCTGGAGGATCCGGTGGTCGCACTTGCCTCGGGCTGGATGCGGGTGCGGCAACGCGCCAAGTCCCGCGGGGTGGAACTGCCGCTGGTGATTTCGCTGTTGGTGACACACACGTGCACGGCACCGAGGGAGTGCACTTCTACACTCGCGGCAAGGCGGTAACGTCGCGCTGGCTGGACCCGAGCCACGGCGGCGTGAACCTCGGCTTCCCGGTGAATCAATAAGCCGGCCGATCAGCACCAGCGCCCGCAGGGCCGCGTCGCTGACTCCCGGTGCGGATTACACGCAGCAAGACTTTCCCTCCTGCCTGACGTCCCGCAGGGTCGCCGCGGAGCGCCCGATGTCAGGCTTCTGCTGCTGCCAGCGGAGCCCCGGAGGAAGACGAGCGATGACTGACCACAGCGCGACTGACCACAGCGCGACTGACCACAGCGCGACTGACCACAGCGCGACTGACCACAGCGCGACTGACCACAGCGCGACTGACCACAGCGCGACTGACCACGGGTGCGACGCCGGGCGCGGCGCGGAGGTGTACGCGATGGACCGGGCGCACGTCTTCCACTCCTGGTCCGCGCAGAAGGCCCTGCATCCCCTCGCGATCGCTGGTGCCGAAGGCTCCTACTTCTGGGATTACGACGGCAACCGCTACCTGGACTTCTCCAGCCAGCTGGTGAACACCAACATCGGCCACCAGCATCCGAAGGTGATCGCGGCGATCCCGGCGCAGGCGGGCCGTCTGACCACGATCGCGCCGCAGCACGCCAACGAGGCCCGCGGCGAGGCGGCGACCCGGCTGGCCGAGCTCGCCCCGGCGGGGTTGACAAGGTCTTCTTCACTAACGGCGGCGCGGAGGCGAACGAGAACGCCATCCGGATGGCGCGGCTGCACACCGGCAGGACCAAGGTGCTCAGCCTACCGCTCCTATCACGGCGCCACCGCGGCCGCGATCGCCTGACCGGCGACCCGCGGCGCTGGCCCAACGAGTCCGCGATCGGGCACGTGCACTTCTGGGCCCCTACCTTACCGCTCCGACTTCTGGGTCACGCCGGCGAGCAGGAGTGCGAGCGCGCGCTGGCGCACCTGGAGCAGGTCATCCGTTCGAGGGCCCGGACACCGTCGCCGCGATGTGCTGGAGACCGTCGTCGGCACCGCGGGGGTGCTGGTCCCCCCGCCCGGCTACCTGGCGGGCGTCCGGCAGCTGTGCGACCGCTACGGCATCGTCTTCATCGCCGACGAGGTGATGTGCGGCTTCGGCCGGACCGGCGCTGGTTCGCCGTCGAGGATCACGGGGCGGTGCCGGACCTGATCACCTTCGCCAAGGGCGCCAACTCCGGCTACGTGCCGCTCGGCGGCGTGATCATCTCCGATCCGATCGCGGCCACCTTCGACGAGCGGGTCTTCCCCGGCGGCCTCACCTACTCCGGCCACCCGCTGGCCTGCGCCTCCACCGTGGCGACCATCGACGCGATGGGGGACGAGGGCATCGTCGAGAACGCGGCCAGGATCGGGACTCAGGTGCTCGGCCCGGGGCTGCGCGAGCTGGCCGAGCGCCACCCGGTGATCGGCGAGGTCCGCGGCCTGGCGTGTTCTGGGCGCTGGACCTGGTGTCGGACCGGGAGACCAGGGCGATGCTCGCGCCGTACGGCGGCGCTCGCCGGCGATGACAACGCTGGTCGCCGAGTGCAAGGCGCGCGGCCTGTGGCCGTTCACGAACTACAACCGGCTGCACGTGGTGCCGCCGTGCACCATCACCGACGCCGAGGCCAAGGAGGGCCTGGCGATCCTGGACGAGGCCCTGGCCGCGATCGGGCAGTACTACCAGGGCCGGTAGCGGTCACCGGCTCGGCGCGCCGCGGTTTGCGCCCGCATGAACGGTAGCGGCCGCTGGCGCGGATGACGCCGGTCAACAGGACGCCAGGGCTCGGGAAAGTCTGCGCGCCGCGGCGGGCGGCGGGCGACCGGGACCACCTATCGTGAGCATCGTGCCCGGTGCGCGGCGGCCCTGGTCCAGCGGCTGTCCTGGCGGAGCATCCGGGGTTCTCGCCAGCCCGCGGCACTGGCCGGACGGGGCGTTTGCGCTGGCTTCCGGCCCGGGTAGAGCCAGCAGGGACGCTGAGTTCAGCGGTCATGCGTTCGGCGCATGGTAGTTCTGGGCACGGGGGTTCGGGGTCAGCTAACGGGGCGTCAGCGACACCTGCACGGCACATCCCTGTCGGTCTGTCCTGCCGTGCGCACCTGCCGTCCTGCCACCGCCGGCGGTTCCGTCTGTCTGTCCTGGTAAGGACCATGGCCGACTCTTACGACTGCAGCGCCAGGCCGGGGCCGCCGCCAGACCGGGGCCCGCGGGTCCGGACGTCCGGCTGCTGAGCTGGCTTGCCTTCCTCGGCATCGGCGCGTCGATAGCGATCATGACCGGCGCCTCGCTGATCCGGCCGGACTGGATGTACCCGCCGATGGTGATGCCGGCCTTGGGGCGCCCTGGCAGGTGTCCGCGCAGGTGCAGCGGCGTGGTCGCCTGGGCGCTGTGGGCGTCCGCGCTGCTGGCCGTCGGCGGGGTCGCGGCGGGCCTGGTCGCGGTCCGTCGCGAGACCCGGTGGCCGGTCCGGGCCATCCTGATCGTGGCCGCGGTGGCGGTGCTGGCGCTGGCGCTGCTGCCGCCGGCCGGGTCGACCGACGCGCTCGATTACGCGGCTTACGGCCGTCTGGCGCTGCTGGGCGACAACCCCTACGTCGCCACCCCGCTCTACCTGCGGCTGACCGATCCGGTGTTCGGCGTCTCCATCCCGGTGCACTGGCAGCATAAGGTCAATCTCTACGGCCCGGCCGGCACCATCGAGCAGTATCTGGCGGCCCGCCTGGGCGGCAACTCGATGGCGCGGGTGGTGTTCTGGCTGAAGCTCTGGAACGCCCTGGCCTTCGGTGCCGTGGCGCCGTACTTGACCGGGTGCTACGAGCGAGCCGGGCGGCCCGGCTGCGCGCGCACCTGCTGTGGACGCTCAACCCGCTGCTGCTGTGGGGGCTCATCGCGGCCGGTCACATCGACGTCCTGGCGGCCGGAGCCGGGCGTACTCGGGCTGCTGGTCTCGGCCGCCAGACGCCTGGCCTGCAGCCCGGCTGTGGCGGGTGCTCGCCTGCGGCGCTCTCATTGGCCTGGCGGCCGACATCAAGATCGACTACCTGCTGTTCGGCCTGGGGGCGGCCTGGGCCCTGCGGCGATCGCCGCCGGCTCTGGCCGCGGCCGCCATCGGCGCTGTGGCGATACTCGCCCCTACCTATGCCTGGCTCGGCAAGCCGGCCTTTCTCGCCCTCTTCGCCCGCCGGGACAAAACCACGCAGGACAGCCTCTACCGGTTCGCTGACCTGACGAACTGGAAATACCTGGCGGTGGTGGCGATCCTGCTATCGATCGGCATGGCCGTTCTGCTGCTGCGCCGTATGCCGCCGGCGACTGCTGCGCCCGGCCATCAGGCCGCCCTCGCGCTGAGCGTCGCCTGGCTGCTGGTCTGGCCGTACACGCTGCCCTGGTACGACGCGATGATCATCTGCGTGCTGGTGCTCTATCCGGCCTCCCGGCTCGACTGGCTGATCCTGGCCCGCCTCGGGGCCGCGACGATCGCGAACATGCCGGGCGACCCGTCCGGCGTGCCGGGCACGGCGCTGAAGTCATCGACGTGACGCTGGTGCACGGCTTCGCGCCTGCCGTGCTGCTCGCCGTCGCCCTGCCACCGTGTACCTCGCCGTGTCCGGCCGATGGGACGTCCAGCCCTGGCCCGGCCCGGACGTGGCGGCGCCGCTGCCCGGCTACCCGGCAGCCGCCGCGAACACCGGTTCGTAGCCGCGGGCGTGGCCGGCAGCGGTCGGATGATAGGACTCGCCGAGGTCCAGGAAGTTCACCCAGTGAAGCCAGCTGCCGGGATCGCAGACTCGTGGCCGGCAAAAGCACCCTGCACATCGGCATAGACGTCGCCGTACCGGCGCCGCTGCCTGAATCTGACCGTCGAGCCCGGCGGCCGCCGCGTTCAGGTCGGTCCGGTCAGTGGTGCTCAGCCCGATGCAGCCGCGAGCGGGACAGGTCATACAGGTCGGGGTAGCCCGTGACGACGACGCGGGCGCCCGGCGCGGCCACCTCGATGTCACTGAGTACGGCATTCGCTCGCCCGGCAGCTGGCTGGTCATCTCCGCTTCAGAACGGCCGATGGCGCTGACGCAGCTGCTGGTGGACTCGAGTACGCAGGTCTCCATCACGGTAGTGAATCCCACGTCATTGCCGCCGATGGTGATGGACACCAGCGTGGTGGCGCTGCTCAGCGCGGACAGCTGGCTGCTGATCACGGTGCCGGTCTCGCCCCGGAGCAGGCCACCGAGGTGTAGCTGGCCGGAGCGCTGGCGCTCGCCCACAGCTGCGGGTAGGCGTTCGTGCTCCGGTCGCAGGACCCGCTTCCGCCGATGTAGCTCCCGGCCCCGACGCCGGATGCGTACGAGTCGCCCAGCGCGACGTAGCGGACCGCAGAACTGGCGCTGGCCGGAGCGGCCAGCGCGAGCGGCGTCAGCGCTGCCGCGCTGGTGGCGAGAACTGCGACAATGAACCGGACATGGCGGGCAACGTGCGGCTGCATCGGCGCTCCAGCTGCGGGACGATACTTGACTACTTCTGGGTAACATCGGCCGGGCTGGCCGTCAAGAAGCGGTTTTTGTCACCGGCCGCGCCGACGGCATCCGGCAGGAAGGGACCAATCGTGGCACTGGAGATCAAGCGGCTGACACTCGCCCGCTGCGCGGCCTGGACGGCACCGACTGGCCGGTCCATGGCTTCGTCGTCACCTTCCCCGGCGGCGCCGCGCTCGTCGACACCGGCGTGGGCGGTCCGCAGGAGTGGCTCGACGACTGGCGGGTGGTCAACCGCACGGTCGCCGATGCGCTGGATGAGCTCGGCCTGACTCCGGGCGACATCGGCATGGTGATCAATACGGACCTGCACTTCGACCACTGCGGTCAGAACGCGGTGTTCAAGCACGCGGCGTTCTACGTCCAGCGGGCCGAGCTGGACCGGGCCCGCCGGGAGTCACCCGAACTCGCGGGGTGGTTCGACTTCATGAATGCCCGGTTCGAGCTGCTCGACGGCGACGCTGAGGTGCTGCCAGGCCTGCGGGTGATCGCGACGCCCGGTCACACGTCCGGGCACCAGTCCGTGATCGTCGAGTCCGCCGACGGCCTGTCTGACGTCCTCATCGGGGACGCCGCTTACACGCCGCGGCAGTACCTCGATCCCGGTGCCGATGACCTCCCCGACGGGCAGGCACGTGACGTCGCTGCCTGGCGTGCCTCGGTCGGCAGGATCAGGGCGGCGGCGCCGGACCGGGTTCACTTCTGTCACAACACCGAGGTCATCCACTCCTGACCGCGGCGCCCGCGGGTCAGAGCGAGCCGAACGCGTCCTCCAGAATGCCGACGCCCTCGCTGAGCAGGCTCTCGCCGATGACGAGCGGGGGAAGCAGCCGCAGCACGTTGCTGAAGGTGCCGCAGGTCAGGACGACCATCCCGTTCCGGTGGCAGGTCTTGGCCACCGTGGCCGCGGCGGCCACATCGGGCTCGAGCGTGCCCGGCCTGACCAGCTCGAGCGCGAGCATCGCGCCCCGGCCGCGCACATCGCCGATGACCGGATTGGCCTGCGCCAGCTTGGTCAGCCTCGGCAGCATGGCCGACTCGATCGCGCGCGCGGCGGCCGGCAGGTCTTCTTCTCCATGGTGTCGATGGCGCCGAGCGCGGCGGCGCAGGCAACCGGATTCCCGCCGTAGGTGCCGCCGAGACCGCCCGGATGGACGGAGTCCATCAGCTCGGCCCGGCCGGTGACTCCGGCCAGCGGCAGGCCGCCGGCGATGCCCTTGGCGGTCGTCACCGGTCGGGCACGACACCCTCGTGGTCGCAGGCGAACCAGTCACCGGTGCGGCAGAAGCCCGACTGGATCTCGTCGGCGATGAAGACGATGCCGTTCGCGCGGCAGTAGTCCGCGAGCCCGGGCAGGAAGCCGTCCGGCGGGACGATGAAACCGCCCTCGCCCTGCACCGGCTCGATCACGACGGCCGCGACGTTCTCCTCGCCGACCTGCGCGTGAATCAGGCCGGTGACGGTGCTCAGCGCTTCGGCGGCGCACCTGGCCTGCCGGGCCAGCGGAACGGATAGGCCATCGGCATCCGGTAGACCTCGCCCGCAAACGGCCCGAAGCCCTCCTTGTACGGCATGTTCTTGGCGGTCATCGCCATCGTCAGGTTAGTCCGGCCGTGGTAGGCGTGGTCAAAGACCACTACGGCGTCGCGGCCAGTTGCGTGCCGGGCGATCTTGACGGCGTTCTCCACCGCCTCGGCGCCGGAGTTGAACAGTGCCGAGCGCTTCTCGTAGGTGCCGGGCGTCAGCCGGTTCAGCTGCTCGCACACCTCGACGTAGCCCTCGTACGGAGCCACCATGAAGCAGGTGTGCGTGAACTGCGCCACCTGTTCGGTCACGCGGCTCACCACCAGGTCGGCGCTGTTGCCGACCGAGGTCACGGCGATGCCGGAGCCGAAGTCAATGAGCGAGTTGCCGTCCACGTCCACCAGGACGCCGCCGCCAGCAGCGGTGACGAAGACCGGCAGCACGTGACTCAGGCCACGGGCGACGCTGCGCTGCCGTCGCTCGAACAGTTCCCTGGACATCGGGCCGGGGATCTCGGTCACCAGGTTACGGACCTGCGGCAGGGACGGCCCGCCGAGAGGGCTGGAATCAGGGCTCATACCAGTGACAATAGCCCGCCGGAGGCCGCCTCGCCGGCCGGGAGCCGGGGCTGGCGACCGCCAGCCGCCCGGTTAGTTCAGCCAGTCAGCGGCGAGCGGCAGCATGCCGCGCGGACCGAACCGGAAGCGGTAGCGCAGGCGCCCGCGGCTGAGCCCGGCGCGCAGGTAGTACCACCCGGTGCGCGGGTTGTAGTAGCCGATCTCTGACCTCCGGCCGCCGGTCCAGTTGCCGGCCAGCGGGATCATGCCGGGCGGCCCGAAGGCGAACGAGCGGCCGCCGGCCCGCTGCCCGACCAGGCGCGGAGCGTGAACCGCCGGTGCGCGGGTCGTAGTAGCCGACGCTGTCAGCGCGCTTGCCGGTCCAGTCGCCGGCCAGCGGGATCATGCCCGGCGGCCCGAAGGCGAACGACCGGCTCGGGCCATCGGCGCTGAGGTAGTAGTGCAGGTGGAAGCTGCCGTCCTGCGGGTCGTAGTAGCCAATCCGGTCGGCGCCGTCACCGGTCCAGTCGCCCGCCAGCGGGATCATGCCCGGCGGCCCGAAGGTGAAGGCCGGGCGGTAATGGCCGGAGTCGAGTCCGCTGCGCAGGTGGAACGTGCCGTTGGCCGGGTTGTAGTAGCCGCCGGCCGTGCCCCGTCCGGTCCAGTCGCCCGCCAGCGGGATCATGCCGGGCCTGGACAGGCGGAACTTCACGCTGGCCGGCCCTGCGGTCAGGGAGTCGCGGATCGCGACGGATCCGGTCCTGGCGCTGTAATAGCCCACCGAGGCGTACCCCTTGACCGCGAAGTGAATGAAGTGACTCGGCCAGGACTGCCAGCTGTCCGCGGGGAAGCCCGCGTTGATGCGGGTCCAGTCGAAGCCGTCGACGTCCGAGCTGATGTGCTGCTGCGAGATGAGGATGTACTTGTCATCCGGCCCGACGGCCTCGACGACGGCCACATGGCCCTCGGCCCCGATCCCGTACGCGCCGCCATCCCACTCGGCGACCGCGCCGACGCTGGGCACCTGATTGACCGTGACCCCGTGCGCGGCCGCCGACGCCTGCCACTGGCCCGCGTTGCCGAGCAGGTAGCCCGGTACGGGCGCACCGACGCAGTTGACTCGACGTACGCGACGTAATTCGTGCACTCATCGCCGGCGGTCATGCTCCAGTACGACCGGCCGCCCCGGCTGGCGTAGTCGTAGCTTGGATACCCGAGGCCTGCGCAGGTCGCGTAGCCAGAGCACAAGATCGCGGACGGCACCAGGGCCGTATCCGGAGAGTTAGCAAATGCCGGGGAAGCGGCGATGCCGATCACCAGAGCGGGAATCGGCAGGGTGGCAGACAACAGGCGGGACAACCGGCGGATGGCCCGGCCGGGTAAAACGCCCTCCCGGCCCGCGCATTCGTGCGACATAGCTATCTCCTCGGATCGCCCCAGGTCAGAGAGGCGGCAGACGGCATTAGCAATGTTGCGAATGCAGTCACTATGACGCGGAACGCTGGCGCGCGCTCGGTTTTCTGCGCGGCACGCCGGCTGACTACAACGTCCGAGACGCAAATGTTGGCAGCGCTGGGGGTAGCTCAAGCGACCGATGATTTTACAATGGCACCGATCGTGGTGGCTGCTTGCGTCCGGTAAACGGAACCTCGTTGCTTCGTGTGGCCGCTCGCCGGTATCGGCCGGGTCCAGGTCGGCGGGCGCCCCGATTGCATCGTCGCCGTCGTCGCGGATCGTATGGTCCCACTATCGCCGCCGCCAAACGCCAGCTTCGCGTTTGCGGACGAGCCTCCAGCGTCACGGGTGCGGCGATGGTCGGCAGTGGTTTCAAGCGCATGGTGGTGGGCTGAAGCCCACCCTACGCCGGTGATGGTCTGGTGGTGGAATTTCGTTGCAGGCGTGCTGTTACTCGCGTTCAGCTGGCGTTGATCAGGTAGTAGTCCTGGTAGCGGCTGCGCAGCGCGGTCTTTTGCAGCTTGCCGGTGGCGGTGTGGGGCAGCGCGTCCACCACCAGGATGGCGTCGGGCAGCCACCATTTCGCGACCTTGCCCTCATAGACCGTCAGCACGTCCTCGGGCGTGACGCTGCGGCCGGGGGCGGGGACCACCAGCAGCAGGGGCCGCTCGTCCCATTTCGGGTGGCGTGCGGCGATCACCGCCGCCTCGGCCACGTCGGGGTGGGACACCGCGAGGTTTTCGAGCGTGATCGAGCTGATCCATTCGCCGCCCGACTTGATGACGTCCTTCGAGCGGTCGGTGATCTCCATGAAGCCGTCGGGGTCGATGGTGGCGACATCGCCGGTGGCGAACCAGCCATCCGCGTCGAGCGCGCTGCCCGGCGCGTCGCCGTAATAGGCGCTGGTCACCCAGGGGCCGCGCACCAGCAGGTCGCCGAACGCCACCCCGTCCCAGGGCAGCTCCGCCCCTCGCCATCGACGATCTTCATGTCGAGGCCGGGCAGGATGCGGCCCTGCTTCAGCGCCAGTTGCAGCCTGCCCGCGGCGTCGAGCCCGGCATGCACCTGCTTGGGTTTGTTGTAGGTGCCGACAGGGCTGATCTCGGACATGCCCCAGCCATGCTCGACCGGGACGCCGTATTCGCTGCCGAACGCCTCGATCAGCAGCGGCGGGCAGGCGGAGCCGCCGGTCATGATGCGCTGCACCCCGTCGATGCGCCGGCCGGAGGCGCGCAGATGCTGCAGCAGGCCCATCCACACGGTCGGCACGCCGGCCGCCATGGTGACGCGCTCCTCGTTCATCAGCGCCTCGAGGCTCGGGCCGTCGAGGTGGCGGCCGGGGAACACCAGGGAAGCGCCGGCCATCGCGGCGGCGTAGGGAATGCCCCAGGCGTTGACATGGAACATCGGCACCACCGGCAACACGCGATCGACCGCGCGCAGGCCGAGCGCGTCGGCCATGTTGACGGCGCCGGCATGCAGCAGGGTCGAGCGGTGGCTGTACAGCACGCCCTTCGGCCGCCCGTGGTGCCCGAGGTGTAGCAGAGCGCGCTGGCGGTGTTCTCATCGAAATGCGGCCAGACATAGTCCTCGTCCGCCGCATCCATCAGCGTGTCGTAGCAGAGCAGCCGCATCCCCGCCGGCAGCGCGAGGTCGGGCATGTTGGCCGGGTCGGTCATCATCACCACGGCGCGTACAGGCCGGCGATGCGCGCGGCGACCGTTTGGATCAGCGCGGCGAAACTGGTGTCGGCGAACAGCACCGCGTCGCCGGCATGCGTGATGATGTAGGCGATGTCGTCGGGGTGCAGGCGCGGATTGACCGTGTGGCAGATCGCACCCATGCCGGGTGCCGCGTAATACACCTCCAGATGGCGGTCGGAGTTCCAGGCGAGGGTGCCGACGCGGTCATGCGGCTGCACGCCGAGGGCGGCGAGCACGCGGGCGAGGCGGCGCGCCCGGCGCTCGATCCCGCCCCAGGTGGTGCGCCTGATCTCGCCCTCGACGGATTTGGCGACGATTTCGGTGGCGCCGTGATGGCGCGCGGCGTTGCGCAGCAGCGTCGAAATCAGCAGCGGCTGCGACTGCATCAGACCCAGCATGGCACGTCTCCACGTCGGCGGGCCGTCTCGCGCGGCCCTGCGGTCAGCGGCGGTTATGCGCCGCTGTCGCGCCGATCATAGACATACAAGCCGGTATGTTTCACCTGGGCACGCATGAACGCCTTGATCTCGGGCGCGATTTCCTCGCGGAAGCGGCGGCCGTTGAACCGCCCGTAATGGCCACCCCCGCCTGTTCGATGTGCTTGCGCATCGAGGGCTTGAGGGGCGGGTCAGCTTGTGGGCCGCACGGGTCTGGCCGATGCCGGAGATGTCGTCGCGCTCGCCCTCGATGGTCAGCATCGCGGTGTTCTCGATCGCCGCCGGATCGACCTGGCGGTTGCGGGAGACCAGCTTGCCGCGCGGCAACAGGTGCTCGTGGAACACCGTGGCGATGGTCTGCAGGTAGTAGCTGGAGGGCAGGTCCATGACCGAGCGGTATTCCTCGTAGAAGGTGCGCTTGGCGGCCAGGCTCTCGCCGTCGCCCTGGACCAGGTGCAGGAACATCTGCCAGTGCGCGCTGACATGGCGATCGAGGTTCATCGCCATGAAGCCGGCCAGTTGCAGGAAGCCGGGATAGACCTGCCGCATGAAGCCGGGGTTGCCGATCGGCACCGGGTGGATGGCGTTTTCGCGGAACCAGTTCAGGCTGTGCGCCTTGGCGAACTTGTTGACCTTGGTGGGGGCCTCGCGGGTGTCGATCGGGCCGCCGATCAGCGTCATGCTGAGCGGCACGTCGGGGTCGCGGGCGGCGTTCATCAGGGAGACGGCGGCGAGCACCGGCACCGCCGGCTGGCAGACCGCGACCACATGCGTCTGCGGCCCGAGCGTGTGCAGGAATTCGATGACGTAGTCGATGTAGTCGTCGAGGTCGAAGTCCGGGCCGGCCCAGGGCATGATGCGCGCATCGCGCCAGTCGGTGATGAACACGTCATGGTCGGGCAGGAAGGCTTCGACGGTGCCGCGCAGCAGCGTGGCGTGGTGGCCGGACATCGGCGCCACCATCAGCACCGCCGGATCGGGCCGGCGGCGTCGTGCCTTCGGCAGGTCGCGACGGAAATGCTTGAGCGAGCACCAGGGCAGATCGACGATCGTCTCCTCGACAACCGCAACCTCCTGCCCGTCGACGATGGTGGTGTTGAGGCCGAAGCGGGGCTTGCCGAAGCGGCGCGTAGATCTTGAAGCTGTCGAGCATTGCGGCGGTGAAGCGGCCGGCGGCGGTGTCGCGCAGCGGATTTTCCGGCATGTCGAGAAGCGAAAGGCGCGCTGCCGGCTGCAACGCGCATGGTGTAAGCGCGAGGCGCTGCAACTGATACTGGTGGTAGAGCATTGGGGGATTTTCCGCAGGCGGCCCGCCTTGCGCGGCGGGCGGCCGACATCCTTGATATTATGGGCGCGGCAGAAGTTACGGCTGGTTAAATCCCCTCACGTGGAGTTCTCGCGATTTTAGTCAACACCTTCGCAGGCGGCATGACAAGCCGGCTTGACAGCTCTGTAAACCAAAATATCCAGAATAATTAACGCGTGGCGGCGAGCTGGTTTCGACAAGTCTGCCGGGTTCGCCGGACATGGCCCGCCGCAGCACCA
>CAWFUL010000010.1:0-854736 GCA_963819005.1 uncultured Pseudomonadota bacterium | reverse complement strand
CAAGCTGACTAGTCAATCAATCATCCTGATCAAGTCCTGAATTCATCAGCCCGATTAGACCATGATAAATAGGCAATGCCCAAATATACCATCTGGGAAGTCACAATGCCTGACATTAAACTATATCGCATAGTTGATGGGGGTATCAGTGTTTAGTAATAGAAATCCTCTGTACTTGCCCAAGGCAAGATGGGATGGGATGTAGGATGGCACAATAAATAAATAGCATACATGTAATTAAAATAAAATCTGCATTGCTTCCTTAGCAGCAGTACACATAGGCAAAAAAGATAACAGACGCAGGCATCAAGTAATAAAATAAATGCTGCAGTCACACGAGAGCTAACTTGTCCTGCAGCAGCAGCAGCCAGGCTGGTCATTAGGAACTGTCTGGTTTTAGCATGGCCGTATGCAAACGCCCATATTGTTGTAAGAACAAAATAACCAATGTAGAATATGGTTAGAAAAAAATCTGACAAAACTAATGAGACCTTAAACATAGAAACGTAAGTAATAATTAAAAAGGTGAAATTGCCTGATGGAATAAAATAATAAGCTCACTTGAAGAATGAACGTGCGATGTAGAGCATTGTTTGGAAGGTCAAAGAGCCCTTGCTCATATGCTCCTATAGCACATCATTCAAGGCAACGTTTTGAAATAACTTATTTATTTCTAGCTTCTTATCATGTGATCACTAATTCACATTAGATTTAAAATTTCAGTGTCTAATAACTAATTCACATTAAATTTAGAATTTCAAGTTAAAATATTCATGCACCGTATTCTAATAATAAAAATGACACATAGCTATTTTAAAAATTAGAAAATAGAAATGAACTACATAAATTATAATAAACTGCTATGTCATTTATTTAACTGAGTAGGCTGCTTGGTTTGTGAGTGATTACCAGGATGCATCGATGAAAGTTTAGCTTTGTAGAGTTTTATCACAAATGTAAATGATAGCATGAACCTTATGGTGTGGTTATCATAGACCGTGTTGTGTCAGGCACCTTGAAATAACTTTGGCAATGAGATGGTGCACTCTGAATGTGGTGAAGTCGTTAGAGCAGAGCTAAAATACTATGCTGCTATTTCTCAGGCATATGACATAACAAATCCCTTCAAATAATAAGCTTGAACTCAGATTTTTTCGCTTGCATGAATTCAATATGAATCGAATTCAAAAGCAAACGTATAAGTACACTTAAATTATGCTACTAAAGTTTATTTTTTATATCACTTCCGAAAAAAAAAACATCCATGACTACTGAGGGCATTATTATTTTATAACTTTCGAGTACTGTACGTTATTAACTTATTATTTTCACTAAAAATGTTTGATTCTGCTGTCAAATCATTTAGATAGCGTACTTGAAATATTCATACTTAAAATTTTAATAATATTCCGGTTTACTGATTGGTCGAGAAAAAGCGATCTCACTTTTAGGTGAATTTTTTTTATAGTTATTATGTATATTGAAGTTATTGAACTATTAGTGCCCCACGAAAATTTCTAACCAACGTGTCTCAATGATGATGGATATGCAGATATAAATAATGAGACATGTACTTTGAAAGCTGCGAGTATTTCATGCTGACGCGTAATATCTGTGGCTAGGATCAACGAACGAATCTGATCCTTTATTCCAGACCTAAAGCAGCATCGGTCACATCAAAATACACACGAACAAATACAATCCTGAATACATAGGTTCATGTTCATGCATGCATTGGTAGTCCGTACAATGCAATTACAGCTTGACTCAAAATCAACCAAGATAATAATGCGTGTAGAACAGAAAAAATATCAATGAATGGCATATGATACCCGGTAAAGTAATCTCGCTTCAATTCACTTGTTCATTTCATGGTTGAATATCGATGTCTAATCTTGATAGAAGTAGGCCTACCAATTGCAGCAAATATTGGTTTAATGTAGTTACAGCTTGCAGATATTTGATTTAGGCCATGCACCTCGGAGGCCACGCACTATATTTTGGCTTACTTCAGCTTACATCAGCGTATTTCAGCAAACATCAGTCAATTTACAGCAGCATTTTTATACAAAGTTATAAACTAATATAATTATATGACTATAATTCCTCCCTATGTCCTCCAGCAAACTATTTTAGGGTTTATTAATTGACGCAGTGTGAAGGGATGGACAGAAATAGAAGCAGAAATTACCACATGTCTGGTGGTAAATGCTCGAAGACAGCAAATGGTTCAGGTTGTTATGTACTCGTAGGTTGCATATACTCATCGGCTGTGCGACGACGTCGTCAGCCGAGTTGTAGCCATCGATCCGGTCCCGTTCAACTCGCCATGGAGCCAGCATCAGGCCGAGGTGAATCGGCCTTGTTCTGTCGCGCCTCGTTCAGTTTTTTTTTTTTTTTCTGCCGTTTCTTCGTCAGTTCTACGTATTGCTCGCCTACAATCTCTGGCAATACGGCATCGGCTCCTCGTGGGAGCTGGACCTTTTCGGCCGCATCCGCCGCGCGGTCGAGGCGTCGCGCGCCGCGGTCGGGGTATCGGAAGACGAGCGTCGCGGCGTGGTGGTCAGCGTGCTCGCCGAAACCGCACGGGACTACCTCGCCTTGCGCGGCGTGCAGGCGGAGATCGCGATCACCAACGAGAATCTCGCCACCGCGCAGCAGAGCGTGGCACTCACCCGGCTTCGGTTCACCAACGGCACGACCACCAATCTCGACGTTGCGAACGCCCAGGCCGCGGTCGACACCATCGAATCCCGCCTGCCCTTGCTGGACAACGAGGCGGACCAGCTGATCAACGCACTCAGCTACCTGATCGGCGCGCCGCCGCGCACGCTGTCGGCCGAACTCGCGATCGCGAAGCCGCTGCCGCCGATCCCGCCCGGCGTGCCGGTCGGGCTGCCGTCGCAGCTCGCCGAACGCCGGCCCGACATCAGGCAGGCCGAGGATGCGCTCCACGAGGCGACGGCCAATATCGGCGTCGCGGAAGCCGATTTCTATCCCGATATCAGCCTCTCCGGCAGTTTCGATATCCAGGCGCTCGATGCCTCCGGGCTCGGCTTCTGGAACTCGCGCCAATACGCGGTCGGCCCGACGATCAGCCTGCCCCTGTTCGAAGGCGGGCAATTGCGCGGCCAACTGCGGCTCCGCCGCGCCCAGCAGATGCAGGCCGCGATCGATTACCGGCGCACCGTGCTCAAGGCCTGGCAGGAGATCGACGATGCGCTCACCGGCTACAACGCCGACCAGAACCAGCGCGCGCGGATCGAGGATGCGGTGGCACAGAACAAGATCGCCGTCGCGACAGCGCAGGCGCAATATGCGCAGGGCGCCGCCGACTTCCTCAACGTCCTGAACGCCGACGACGCCCTGCTGGCGAGCCAGTCCGCGCTGGTCCAGGCGACGACCGACACGGATGTCGCGATTGCGCAGATATACACGGCACTTGGCGGCGGCTGGGAGAACACCTATCCGGTATCGCATTGAAAGATCGGATCACCCCATCTAAAGCCGGGGTGGTCGAATGCGCCCTGCTACGGCGCCCAAATGGGAGAAACAGATCCAAATGACCAAGGAACTCGCCCTGCCGCAGGCATCGCGCCAGTCCCTCGTCAGCGCGGTGATCGGGGCGATCCGCGCGCAGGTGGAAACAGGCGCCTGGGCGATCGGCGAGCGCATCCCCAAGGAAGCGGAGCTTGCCGAGAAGCTTCAGGTGAGCCGCAACACGGTGCGCGAAGCGGTCAGCGTGTTGTCGCATGCGAACGTCCTTGAGGTCCGGCAGGGCGACGGCACCTATGTCCGCTCCAATGTCGATCCCACCGAAATCATGCGGCGGGTCAGCCGCGCCGGCATTCTCGCGCATTTCGAGGTTCGCGCCATCCTTGAGCAGGGCGCTGCCAGGCTCGCCGCCATGCGGCGCACCGAGGATGAGGTGAAGGAACTCGCCCGCCTGCTCGAGGAGCGGGGAGACACTCCGGCGAAAGAGGACTTCGCCATCTTCGCCGAGCGCGACGTCGCCTTCCATTTCGGCATCGTCCGCGCCGCACACAACGAGGCGCTCGAGGAGCTGTTCCGCTATTTCGCTGCCTCCGCGGTCGCGAACACGCACGCGCTGCTGCTTGAGCTGGAGCATCCGGAGCGCGGTGCCGACAAGGCTTTGCACGAGGCCGTCCTGTGCGCGATCGAGGCGGGGCTGCCCGATCAGGCCGCGACGGCCGCACAGACGCTTATGAACCGCGTCATGACGAGCGTCGTCGAGCTGCTGGATCGATAGAGCCGCACCGCTTCGGCGTCGGTGATCTGGCGCCGCAGGCCTGGGTCGCGGGCTGACTTGTCAAGTTCCGACCGGGGAAAGCGCAACCTACCGGCGGGCGTGCAGGTTGTCGTCGGCGTGGTGCTGCTGATGGTGCTGTGCAGCGCTGCGGTCGGCTGAATGGTGGACAGCGGTTGGACGCGATCATCACCGCAGCGGCCATTTGAGGATTCCGGTGGCCTTTCTGGCCTTTCTCCTCGTCGCCACCGCAACCAGGTAATCGCTGCCACCGCCGCAATGCGGCGGTGGCAGGACCGTGTCAGGCCGCGGGACGGATGTTTTGATTAACCCGAAACAGGTTGTCCGGATCATATGTTCTCTTTATCCGGGCGAGGCGCTGGTAGTTATCGCCATAGGTTGCCTTCAGACGCGCCTCCCCCTCATCGTCCATCATGAAGTTCGGATAGGCTCCGCCCAGATCAAAAGGATGGACGGCCTCCCAATAGTCTCGTGCCCATTTCTTCAATGTTGGGGCCTCCGCGGGATCCGCGCTTACGCCCACGATAACCATCGACCACATCGCTAGCCTGCAGTTCCAGGCGGTAGCATCGCTTTTTTTGTCATGCACGGCGCCATCGATCGGATAGAGGTGCATGCGGGGAGCCGGCGTCGGAAGCTCGGCAGCATGCGCGATATGAACGTCGATTGCCGCATCCGGCAATGACGTCACGAAGTCACCCTTCCAGTACCACTGCAGCCCTTTTCGGGTAGAGACCATCGAAGAGCGATTGCAGCGCCGGGTAAGGCATCGGCCCCGCCCCAATCGATGAGCAGCTACGGCAGTGCCGCACGGACGGCGTTCACAGCCTGTCTTGGCTTCCGCGATCGGCCCGTTGTGTGAGACCAGGAGCGCGCACATCTACTTTTCCCAGTGTTCCTTCGGAAAGGGATCTCCCGGGGGAACCATAAACAGTGCCAGGAACATGTCGAAAGTCGTTGGGTGCGGTTGGCATGAAGTCTGGGTCCCAACGCATCACGGTAGCGGCCTCCGCAAAATCGAAGATGATCGGTCCCGCATAGACTGTGCTGGCAGGATGGGTTCGAAACACGAAGCTGGTAACAACGCCGAAGTTCCCGCCGCCACCCTGCAGCGCCCAAAGGAGATCGGCATTCTCTGTCCCGGAAGCAGTGACAAACCGACCGTCTGCGAGAACCACGTCGGCCTCGATCAGATTGTCGACGGTCAAGCCGTATTGGCGACTGAGATAGCCATGACCCGCCCGCCCAAGGTCAGGCCGGCGACGCCCGTTGTCGAAATAATCCCGAAGGGAACGGCCTGACCGAAGGCGTGCGTGGCGTGATCGATATCGCCGGTGACGCAACCCGCCGCCGCCCTCACCGTCCTCTTCACCGGGTCGACACGGACACCCTTCATCATTGATACATCAATAACAAGCCCATCGTAGGACACTACCCAGCCCGGGTCCGTTATGGCCACCGCCCCGAATAGCGATTGGCAGCCGGTTGTCCCGCCGAGTTGACGGCAGCGATGACGTCGGCCACGTCGACACAGCGCGCAATCAAGGCAGGGCGCTTGTCGATCATGGCATTGTAGAGTTTGCGGGCTTCTTCGTAATCGGGATGGTCGCGTCCAGTCAGCGTGCCGCGCAAGCTTTGCCCGAATTGGGTAATCGCTTCGTTGTCCATGACACTCCCCCAGAGCGAAAGGTCGGCGCAGCGGGGACCCTAATGACGGCGAAGGTTACGGACCCGATCCTTGGCGAGGCCCGCGTATTCCGTCCGTTGCCCGACTTTCCTGCCGTAATCTGCCCGACGATACGCCAAACCCGAAGGTACTGCCAGCGGAGTAACCGAATCGTGCGAATACAGACCGACGTGCCCAGGATGGGCAGCCCATCCGGCCGCCCGAGCAGCAGAACGCGACAACGCACGCCGCCGGGCGGCTCACTTGGTCACAATGAAGCCGGCGCGAATACAGCGCGCCGGCCTGTCGCCAAGAGCGGGTACACCTGTCCAGGCAGGCTCGCCCAGAAGGCGCAGTGGTGTTCGGTCGCGAAGGCCTCGTCCGTCATCGTGGTCGAGGCGGGGAGAGTTTCGTCGAGGTAGAGGCCGGGTTTGCCGGGGCTCGGCGTAAAGGCCGGCCAATTGGGGGCGCCTGGGCCGTTGGGGTTGCCGGTGCGCGCAAAGTCGGTCCAGGCGGCGATGAGGCTATCGGAGAGGTGTTGCTGTTCCGCGTTCAGGGCGTGGGGCTGGCCTTCAGGGCCGCCGTGCCAGAGCGGGAAGAGGTATTGGATGTCCGACGTGTGGTAGGCGAGGGACACGAATCCAGGCATGCGCGGGAAGTAGAAGGGGGCCGTGGTGTCGTCGAATTCGTAGCCGTAGACAGGGACCTGCCCGGCGAGCGCGCGGTTGAGCGCGAGCTGGGGGCAGACCAGGCTGTCCGTGCCGGCTGCGTTCCAGGCCAGCTGCGGGATACGGTACTGCGCGAGCGGGTATTCGGCGAACACGCGTTTCGCCGTCGCGGGCGGGAAGGTGGTGGTGACGAAATCCGGTATTGCGTGGCGGTGATGGGGTGGCGCGGCAGGCCGGAGAAGTATTCCGCGATGGCAGCGAGGAAGTTGTACTTGTCATGCACGGTGCCGCTCATGATCGGCATATGCGTGAAGGTACCGCTGCGGAAGGCAGCGAAAAGGCCGCCCGTGGGAACGATCTGGCCGTCCGCAATCAGGGGGATGATGTACGGCTCTGCGTGGATCGGGTGCCTTCGAGCTGCACGATGCGGCGTGCGGGCAGCCGGCGCAGGCATGCGGCGACGGCGGGGGTCGCGCCACGGCCGCAGCCGGCGGCCTTGGCGAAATCGGCGCCGGTCTTCTCGGCCGCCGCAAGGGGGGTGCCATCGAGCACGACGCTTTCGAAAATCGCGCGCTGGAACAGATGGGCTGCAGACGGGGAGCGACGTTGGCTTCGGTGTCGATCGAGCCGGCAGACTGGCCGCCGAGCGTGACGTTGCCGGGATCGCCGCCGAAGGCCGCGATGTTCTGCTTGACCCAGCGGAGTGCCAGCTGCTGGTCGAGCAGGCCGTAATTGCCGAAGGGGTGGCCCTCGGCATCGAGCGCGGGATCGGCGAGGAAGCCGAACAGGCCGAGGCGGTAGTTGACCGAGACGACGACGGTGTGGCCCCGGTCCGCGAGGCGGCTGCCATCATAGCCGGCGCTGGAACCGTCCATGTTGCCACCGCCATGGATCCAGACGAATACGGGGAGCTTCGCGCCGGCAATCTCCGTGGGCGTGAAGACGTTGAGGGTGAGGCAATCCTCATTGGCGTTGGGGGGGCCGGCAAAGGCCCCAAGCGTCGTGATCTGCGCGCAGGCGGGGCCGAATTCGGTTGCCTGGCGCACGCCCTCCCAGGGCTTTGCCGCGACGGGCGGCCGCCAGCGGAGATCACCCACGGGCGGCAGCGCATAGGGGATGCCGCGGAATTCGCTGACCTCGCCCACGCGCAGGCCGAACCGTGCCCTGGGCCGTGTTCACCTCGGGCGGGGATTGCGCGAGCGCCGCGCCAGTGGTGACGAGCATTGCAAGCAGCGCGCCGGCGACGGGCTGGAGACAGAAAGAAGGGTTCATGCCGGTCCGCGATCCTGTGCGATGGAACATCGGCGGGACTATTTCCGAGACAGGGGCGCGCGGGGAAGCCATGCCGATGGCGGGCAGGGTTGAAGTGATGGCCGGAGGGTGGGGTCTTCTCCACCATGGGTGAGTGTGGGGCGGGCCATCGGCTGCCGCAGATCAGCCCTGGCCAAGGAGCGCCATCGCCGGCTCGTTGCAGCCATCAACGAACGCGACCATCTTCCTGGAATCCAACCCCCTCCCGGGCAAACCGGAAAAGGAGCGAAACATGTCTGGAACCTCCACCGCCAGGACCGTGAAGAGTCCCGGTCCGGACCATCCGATCACCGTCACGGCCAATCCGCACCGCGTCCGCGTCATTGTCGGCGGCCATGCGATTGCCGACACCCGCGCGGCGCTCACGCTGCGCGAGGCAAGCTATCGGCCCGTGAAGTATATCCCGCGCGAGGATGTGGACATGTCCCGTTTGGAGCGGAGCGGGCACACACCTACTGCCCGTACAAGGGCGAGTGCAACTATTACAGCATCCCTGTTGGCGGGTGATCGTTCAACGAATGCGGTCTGGACCTATGAGGCACCCTATGACGCGGTTACGGTGATCAAGGATCACCTCGCCTTCTATCCCGACCGTGTCGACCTGATCGAAGAGCGCGCCGAAGCCTGAACCTGGGAACCGCCGGGCGCTCGATGGCTGGACGGCGGGACGGCGGGACGATCGGCCGCCGTCAGGCTTGGGCTATTCGTGCATCACGCTTTCGTGCACCGCGAGGCAGTGGCGTACGAGTTTGGGCTGGGAAGAGACCTGCTGTTTCAAGGGCGTTTCGATATCGTAGAAAAGGAATATTGGCGATGAAGCAGGGACCGGCGGCATCCACGCTGGTCGGGCCAGGCCGTGCACATATGCACCGGTGAAACGATGTCGTCGAGGGCATCGAGGTCGGCGAGGCCGCGTGCATAGGCGGCGTCCGGCGTGTACCGGCCGATGCCCTGGAAATAATAGCGTTGCGCATTGAATTCGCGTGCCTTGGCCAACCCCTCTTCGGTCAGACTGGGATGCTCGCGCATCAGCGCGGCCTGAAACGCCGGCCAGAAACGTTCATCTTTCCAACGCGAATAGGACATGACCCAGTAGAGGTCGTCCAACATGCGAGCGACGAGCAGGTTGATGCGGCGTTCGGTGGCGCCCAGTGCCGCTATCGATCGTCAACCGGTATTTGGCGATCAGATAGGCGATAATGGTCCCGCTGTCGCCGATGGTCTCGCCCTCATCGACGATATAGGGAAGCTGGCCGCGCGGCGCGGCGGAGGCATCGAAAATATGCTTATGCACGAAGTTCAGGCCGGCCAGCCGCATGAATGCGAACACCTTTAGCCCGTAACCATTGTTGTCGGCTACGCCGAAAAGCGGCGGATACGAGTAAAGAGTGATCATGACTGCAAAAGTCTAGCCCAGACCTTGTGCGAGGAAAAGTCGTCGTCCCACTTGAGCTACCCTGACATCCTTAGAAGTATCCCTTCATCCTTATTAGGTCTTATCCATGTCAGCCAATGAGGCCTAGACTGGTCCCGGCAGGTTCCGCCCGGGGGCGGGATCGCTAAACCGCAGGAAGCTCCATCATGGCAAACCTGACCGATAAGATAGCTCTTGTCACCGGCGGCTCCCGGGGAATTGGCGCGGGGATCGCCAAACGGCTGGCGGCCGACGGCGCGAGCGTGGCGATTACCTACACAAAGGGCGCGGACGCGGCCACCGTGGTCGTGAAGGAGATCGAACGCGCCGGTGGCAAGGCCATAGCTATTCAGGCGGACGCCACCGATGCCAAGGCCGTCGCGGCCGCCGTCGATGCGTGCCCGGATCGCGTTCGTTCATCAGGAACTCAATCTGTTCGAGAACCTGGATGTTGCCGCCAATGTCGGGATGGGGCGGGAGCCGCGGCGGTTCGGGCTGATCGACCGGCGGCGGCTGCGGGAGATGGTGGCGCCGCTGCTGGTTCGGCTGGGGGCGGATTTCGGGCCGGATACGTTGGTCGAACGGTTGTCCATTGCGCAACGGCAACTGGTGGAAATTGCCAAGGCGCTTTCGATCGACGCGCGCATCATCATCATGGATGAGCCGACATCGAGCCTGACGCTGCAGGAAACCGAACGGCTGCTGCAGGTGATTGGGGAGCTGAAGGCGAACGGGGTGTCGGTGATTTACATATCGCACCGGCTTGGGGAGGTGAAGGCCTGCGCCGACCGGGTGGTTTGCCTTCGGGATGGACGGGTCGCGGGGGCACTGGACCGGTCGGAGATCGATCCGGCAACGATGATACGGTTGATGATCGGCCGCGACCTGAAGTCGTTGTATATCCCGCCGGCGAGCGCGCCGGACGTCGGCGGCTGCGAGGTTGTTGGCGTGGTGACGAAGGATTTTCCCGGACAGCGGGTGGATTTATCGGTTCGGCGCGGGGAGATTCTGGGATTGGCCGGGTTGGTCGGGTCAGGCCGCACGTCCCTGGCGCGAGCTCTCTTCGGGGTCGATCCGATCATCGCGGGTGAGATCCGTCTGGATGGTGCGCCGATCACGGTGGGCTCTCCCCGGCAGGCGATCCGGCAGGGTATTTATCTGGCGCCGGAGGACCGCAAGCGTGCCGGGCTGATCCTGGACATGCCGGTGGTGGAAAACATTACTCTGGCCAGCCTGCTGTCCTATGCGCGGATGCTGCTGGTCAACCGGTCGTCGGAGGCGACGGCCTCGGCGGAGCAGCGGCGCCGGCTGTCGATCAGGGCGCCGGGCGACCAGACTCAGGTTGTTACGCTGTCCGGAGGCAATCAGCAGAAAGTGGTGCTGGCGAAATGGTTGTCGATGCAGCCGCGGGTGATCATATTCGATGAACCAACCCGTGGCATCGATGTCGGCGCGAAGAACGAGATTTATACGCTGATGCGGGAACTGGCGGATCGGGGCGTGGCGATCCTGATGATTTCCTCGGACATGGAGGAAGTGATCGGCGTGTCCGACCGCATCGCGGTGATGCACGAGGGCACCATCAGCGGCGTGCTGGAACGACCGATGTTCAGCGAATACAACGTGCTTCGGCTGGCGATCGGCCAGGCTGTGGAGGCCGCCTGATGTTGCCGAAGAAAGAACTGGGACTGCTGGTGCTGCTGGTGGTGATCAGCGCAATCACGGGATTTCTGAATCCGCAGTTTCTGTCGCCGGTCAATCTGCTGGACATGGCGAATTTGATCGGGTTGTTCGGGATTTTCTCGATCGGCGAGGGGCTGACCATCATTACCGGTGGCATCGATCTGTCGGTGGGGTCGATGTTCTCCTTGCTGGGGGTGATCTTCATCGACCTGGTCGCGAATTATGAGGTTGGCTGGCCGGTGGCGCTACTGGCCGTGCTGGCGGGCGGGCTGGTGCTGGGGGCGATACAGGGGTTCCTGATCACCCGGTTGCGGATGCAGCCGTTCATTGTCACGCTGTGCGGGTTGCTGATCTATCGCGGCGCGGCTCGTTACTACACTGATGATTCGACGATGGGCTTCGGGTATGGCGACTCCGCGGATACGTTGAGCTGGCTTGCGGCGGGGCGCAGTTTTGGCGTGCCGCACAGTTTCATCTTCCTGATCGTGGTGGCTTTGGTGCTGGGGGTGGTGCTGCACCGGTCGGTGTTCGGGCGGTATCTGTTCGCGGTCGGCAAGAACGAGGAGGCCGCGCGGTATTCCGGGATCAATACCGGCGCGGTGATTGCCGGCGCTTATGTGCTGAGCGGCTTGCTCGCGGGGATTTCCACGATCTTCCTGGTGTTCTACACCAATTCTGTTTCGCCCTCCACATTCGGTAATTTCTACGAGTTATACGCGATCGCCGCGGCGGTGCTGGGTGGGTGCAGCCTGCGCGGCGGTGAGGGGTCGATCCTGGGCATCGTGCTGGGGACAGCTCTGCTGCAGGTGTTGCAGAACCTGGTGAACATCCTGGGGATACCAAGCTCACTGAACTTCGCGGTGATGGGGACGGTGATCCTGCTGGGGGTGCTGGCGGATCAGCAGTTGCAGAAGCGGCGGGAGGCAGCGGTCGCGGTGGCCGCACAGCGCGGGCGGGCGGGGGGCACAGCGCGGACCCCGGCTTGACGGCTGGCGTGGCGAAGCGGTCGATATCATCACGATTTAGGGATGACTCTGGCGCGGCGTATCACCAAATAGCGTCAAGGCGCGTTTGGTGGTTTGATCGGAACCACATGGTTGCGCCGGAACCGCCGATCATGGCGCCCCGCCGGACCGGGGCGAAAGGGCAGGACAATGATGGACGTGCAGTCGCCGCCACCGCTGGAAGCGCTTCCCGTTCCGGCCCTGCTCGATCGTTCCGTTGCGCGGTTCGGCGACCATCCGGCCCTGTTGTTCGAGGGCCGGCGGTGGACCTACAGCCAACTCGCTGACTCGGTGGAGCGGACGACCGCGGGGTTGCAGGCGATGGGGCTGCAACCCGGTGACCGGTTGGGGCTGTGCCTGCCGAACACGCCGTACTTCGTTATTTTCTACTATGCCGCGCTGAAGGCAGGGCTTGTGGTGGTAAACTACAATCCGCTGTACGTGGCGCGCGAACTGCGGCATCAGATCGAGGATTCAGGAACGCGCACGATGGTGGTGCCGGATCTTGCGACGATCTACGACAAGGTTGCGGAGATCGAGACGCTCGACCGGATCATCGTTTGTCCGTTCAGCGAGATCCTGCCGGCGGTCAAGGGGATCGCATTCTCGTTGTTGAAGCGGAGCATGGTTTCCAGGCCGGTCTATGGCGAGAGGATCATCCCGTACAAGCAGGTCAGCATGGCCGTCGGGCCGGCTCGTCCGGTGCCGGTTGATCCGTCCGGTGTGGCGGTCTTGCAGTACACCGGCGGGACGACGGGGCGGCCGAAGGGGGCCATGCTGACGCACGCCAACCTGTCGATCAACGCGCAGCAGACGACGCATCACATGCCCAGCATGCGGCCGGGGGGGGAGAAGATCATGGCGGTGCTGCCGTTCTTCCATGTCTATGCGATGACCTCGATCATGAACGGGGGGATCAGCATGGGGGCGGAGCTGATCCTGCATCCCAGGTTCGAGATCGGCGCGATGATGGCCTCGCTGGCGCGAGACAAGCCGACGATCCTGCATGCGGTGCCGACGATCTATAACGCGATCGCGACGGCGGCGGAAAAGCAGAAGGTAGATCTGTCCAGCCTGCGGGTGTGCGTGTCGGGCGGGGCGCCGCTGCCGGCGGAAATTCGCGAACGGTTCGGGAAACTGACCGGCGTGCGGGTGATCGAGGGGTATGGGCTGACGGAGGCGGGACCGGCGGTGACGTCCAATCCGCCGGATGGCGATGTGCGCGCGGATTTGGTTGGTGTGCCTTTGCAGGGCACCGTGGTGGAGATCCGAGCGCTGGACGATGTGACCCGGGTGCTGCCGGCCGGGGAGAGGGGTGAGATCTGCGTGCGTGGTCCTCAGGTCATGAAGGGATACCTGAACCGGGAGCAGGAGACCGATGAGGTGTTCGTCGACGGGGCCCTGCGGACCGGGGATGTCGGATACCTGGATGCGGACGGTTATCTTTTCGTGACGGACCGGATCAAGGACCTGATCATTTGCAGCGGCTACAACGTGTATCCCCGGGTGATCGAGGATGCGTTGTATGAGCATCCCGCGGTGGCCGAGGCGATCGTGATCGGCGTGCCGGATTCCTATCGCGGGCAGGCGCCGATTGCGTTCGTAACGCTGCGCGTGGGCGAGGTTCGGACAGGGGAGGAACTTCGCGATTTTCTGCGCGACAAGCTCTCGCCGATCGAGTTGCCCGCTCGGGTGGAGATCAGGACGAGCCTGCCGAAGACGATGATCGGCAAGCTGTCGAGGAAGGAGCTGATCGAGGAGGGGATCTCACTGAGCGGGGCTTGAAAGGGGGGGGTTGACGTATACGTTAGCCAGTGACACTAAGATGCCGATGGCTCACGATCGGCTTTACACGGTGACGGAACTGGCGGCGGACCTGGGCATGAGTCCTCGGGCGCTGCGGTTCTATGAGGATAAAGGGCTGATCGCGCCGCAGCGGGCCGGGACAACGCGGGTTTACTCGGTGCGGGACCGGGCACGGATGATCCTGATCCTGCGGGGGAAGCGGTTGGGGTTTTCCTTGAGCGCTATCAAGGATTACCTGGATCTTTACGATGCCGACGTAACTCAGCACGCCCAGCAGCGGCTGCTGCTGGCGGCGGTTTCGAAACGGCGGGAGCAGCTTCTGGCACAGCGGCAGGCGATTGATGAGGCGCTGGCTGAACTGGCGGAGATTACGGCGCAGACCGAGGCGGCGTTGCGTGTTCCGGCCGGCTGCGCGGCAAACGGTTGAAGGAGAGGTCCATGACCAACACGGTAATCGCGGGCTACGTTCGCTCGCCTTTTCATTTCGCGGGCAAGGGTGCGCTGGCGCGGGTGCGGCCGGATGATCTGGCGGCACAGGTGGTGCGCGGCCTGATCAGCCGGACGGGCGTGAAGCCGGAGGATATCGAGGACATCATCGTTGGATGCGCGTTTCCGGAGGGCGAACAGGGGCTGAATGTCGCGCGGCTGATCGGGCTGCTGGCGGATTTGCCGCTGTCCGTAGCAGGGGTGACCGTCAATCGGTTCTGCGGGTCGTCGATGCAGTCGATCCACATCGCGGCGGGTCAGATCGCGATGGGCGCCGGTGAGGTGTTCATTTGCGCCGGGATCGAGAGCATGAGCCGGGTGCCGATGATGGGCTTTAACCCGCTGATCAACCCGGCGCTGATGCAGTCGATGCCCGCCGCCTATATCGGCATGGGCGAGACGGCGGAGAATGTTGCGCGCAAGTGGCAAATTCCCCGGTCGGAGCAGGAAGCGTTCGCCGTGCGTAGCCATCAGCGGGCGGCTACTGCCGTTGCGGCCGGAAGGCTGGATGAAGAGATCGTTCCTATTGTCAGTAAAGCAGGTTCGGTGGGGCATGACGGTTGCATCCGTCCCGATACGACGGCGGAGACGCTGGCGGGGCTGAAGCCGGCGTTCGACAAGGACGGGTCGGTAACGGCGGGGACGTCCTCGCCACTGACTGACGGGGCGTCGGCGGTGCTGGTTTGCAGCGAGGCTTATGCCGACAAGAACGGATTGCAGAAGCTGGCCAGGATCAAGTCGATTGCTGTTGCCGGTTGCGCGCCGGAGATCATGGGGATCGGGCCGGTGGCGGCGACGCAGAAGGCGCTTTCGCGGGCCGGGATCGATGTTGAGGCCTTGGATGTCGTGGAGCTGAATGAGGCTTTCGCCAGCCAGGCGATTGCCTGCGCGCGGGAACTGGGGATTCGGGAAGAGATCCTGAACCTGGACGGTGGAGCGATTGCCTTGGGACACCCGCTTGGGGCGACCGGCGCTCGGATTACCGGCAAGGCGGCGTCGTTACTGGCACGCACGGGCGGTCGTTACGCGCTGGCCAGTCAGTGCATCGGTGGCGGGCAGGGGATCGCGACCATTCTGGAACGCGTGTGATGGGCGCGATCCGCAAGGTCGGCGTTGTCGGCGCCGGAACAATGGGGGCGGGAATCGCCGCTCAGGCCGCCAATGCGGGGGTGAAGGTGGTGCTGCTGGATATCGTTCCGGCCGGCGCCAATAACCGCAGCATGCTCGCCGAGGGGGCAGTTGCGCGGATGCGCAAGGCCGAACCGGCGGCATTCATGCACGACGGCGCGGTTCGGCTGATCGAGACCGGCAATCTGGAAGACGATCTGGGGAAACTGGCTGACTGTGACTGGATCGTTGAGGCGGTGCTGGAGCGGGCCGACATCAAGCAGGCGCTTTACCGGAAGCTGGAGACGGTGCGGCGGCCGGGTACCGCGATCAGTTCCAATACCTCGACGATTGCCCTGAAGGTGCTGACGGAGGGGATGAGCGAGGCGTTCCGGCGGGATTTCCTGATCACGCATTTCTTCAATCCGCCACGGTATATGCGGCTGCTGGAGATCGTTGCGGGGCCGGAGACGGCCGCGGAGACGGTGGAAGCGGTGGCAGGATTTGCCGATGTCGCGCTGGGCAAAAGTGTCGTGCGCTGCCAGGACAGTCCGGGGTTCATCGCGAACCGGCTGGGCATTTACTGGATGCAGGTGGCGGTGAACCAGGCGTTCGATCTGGGGCTGACCGTTGAGGAAGCCGACGCCATCGTCGGGCCGCCGATGGGGATCCCGAAGACGGGCGTGTTTGGGTTGATGGACCTGGTGGGGATCGATCTTGGGCCGCATGTGAATGCCTCGATGCGGGCGGTGCTGCCGGCTGATGACGCGTTCCACAAGGTTGACCGGGAGGTGCCGCTGATCGGGCGGATGATCGAGCAGGGGCTGACGGGGCGGAAGGGCAAGGGCGGGTTCTACCGGCTGGACCGGTCCGATGGCGGGCGGGCAAAGTTGGCGATCGATCTGAAGACGGGAGAATACCGGCCGGAACGGAAGCCGGTTGTGCCGGATGTTGGGCGGGACCTGCGGGCGTTGTTGTCCACACCTGGGAAGGCTGGGCAATACGCGTTCGCTGTGCTGGCTCAGACGATTGCCTATGCGGCGACACTGGTTCCCGATGCGGCTGGCTCGATCGCGGATGTCGATCAGACGATGCGGTTGGGTTACAACTGGCGGTGGGGACCGTTTGAGCTTGCGGACCGGGTGGGATCGGACTGGCTGGTCGAGCAGTTGACCACGCGCGGGATGATCGTGCCTTCGCTGCTGGCGGCTGCGGCCGGAAAGCGGTTCTACCGGGTTGAGGGTGGCAAGCGGCAGTATTTGGGAAGGGACGGCGCGTATCACGACGTGGTCCGGGCGCCGGGTGTTTTGTTACTCGAGGATATCAGGCTGGCGGCGAAGCCGGTGCTGCGGAATGCGTCGGCGGCGTTGTGGGATATCGGCGACGGTGTGGCCTGTTTCGAGTTTACCTCGAAGTCCAATTCACTGGATGACAAGATCATCGAGCTGATCGGCAAGTCGATAGAGGTCGTAAGCAAATCATTCAAGGCGCTGGTGATCTATAACGAGGGCGAGAATTTCTCGTTGGGCGCTAATCTGGGTCTGGCATTGTTCGCGGCGAATATCGCGGCCTGGGGCGAGATCGAGAAGCAGATCGCGGCGGGGCAGAAGGCTCTGAAGGCGCTGAAGTATGCGCCGTTCCCGGTGGTGGCGGCGCCGGCCGGGATGGCCTTGGGCGGCGGGTGCGAGATCGTTTTGCACGCGGATGCGGTTCAGGCGCATGCCGAGAGTTATATCGGGTTGGTGGAAGCAGGCGTCGGGCTGGTTCCGGGTTGGGGCGGGTGCAGCGAGATGCTGGCGCGGTGGCGGGCCGAGCCGAAGCTGCCCCGGGGTCCGATGCCGGCTCCGGCGAAGGTGTTTGAGGGCATCAGTGTCGCTGATGTCTCGAAGTCCGCGCATCAGGCGATGGAAAAGAAGTTTCTGCGGGCGACCGATGGCATCAGCATGAACCGCGACAGGTTGCTGGCGGACGCCAAGAAGCGGGCGCTGGCGATGGTGGAGGGTTATGTGCCGCCGAAGCCGCCGGAGTACGTTCTGCCCGGGCCGTCCGGGCGGGCGGGGCTGAATGCGGCGGCGGAAGGGTTCCATCGGCGCGGGCTTGCGTCGGACCATGATCTGGTGGTCGCCGATGCGCTGGCCGAGGTTCTGACAGGCGGCGACACCGACATCATCGATACGATGCAGGAGCAGCAGATCCTCGATCTGGAACGCAAGGCCTTCATGCGGCTGGTTCGGACGGCGCCAACCTTGGCACGGATAGAACATACGCTGGAAACCGGCCGGCCGTTGCGGAATTAAATCGTTTAGTGGAAGGCATTCTCGATGCAGACCTATAAGGCTCCTATTCGTGATATGCGCTTCGTGCTGCATGAATTGCACGACAGCGCGGCGCTGACGCGGCTGGATGGTTTCCAGGACGTCTCGCCCGATTTGATGGACAGTATTCTGGAGGAAGCCGCCAAGCTGGCGGAGGAAGTGCTGCTGCCGACCAATGCGCCCGGAGATGAGGTTGGGTGCGTGCTGGAAAACGGCGTGGTACGAACGCCGAAGGGGTATAAGGAGGCGTACGATCAGTTCCGTGCAGGTGGCTGGACGGCGGTGTCCGCCGATCCGAAGTACGGTGGGCAGGGGCTGCCCGAATCGCTGAACAAGCTGATCGAGGAAATGATCTGTTCGGCGAACCTGGCGTTCAGCCTGTATCCGGGGCTGACCCATGGGGCCTATCAGGCGATTGCCAGCCATGCGACGGATGAACTGAAGGATGCCTATCTGCCCAAGATGGTGGATGGGACGTGGTCGGGCACGATGTGCCTCACGGAGGCTAATTCCGGCACCGATCTGGGTTTGTTACGGACCCGAGCAGTGCCGCGGGAAGGGGGCAGCTATAAGATCACCGGGTCAAAGATTTTCATAAGTGCCGGTGATCATGACCTGACGGAAAACATTATTCATCTGGTGCTCGCGCGATTGCCGGATGCGCCGCAAGGGACGCGTGGTATCAGCCTGTTCCTGGTGCCGAAGTTCATTCCGACTTCGGACGGACGGCCAGGCGCGCGCAACGGCGTGGTGTGCACCGCGCTGGAGCACAAGATGGGCATCAAGGGATCGGCAACCTGCCAGCTGACGTTCGAGGATGCGACGGGTTGGCTGATTGGCGAGCCGAACCGTGGCCTGGCCTGCATGTTCACGATGATGAACAGCGAGCGGCTGTCGGTTGGCATCCAGGGGCTGGGGGCGGCGGAGACAAGCTACCAGAGCGCCGTCGTCTATGCGCGTGACCGCATCCAGGGGCGCAGCCTGAGCGGGGTAAAGGCGGCGGACAAGGCGGCCGATCCGATCATCGTGCATCCGGATGTGCGGCGCATGTTGCTGACGATGCGGGCCTATACCGAGGGGTGCCGCGCTCTCGGCGGCTGGGTGTCGCGGGAACTGGATGAGATGGAGCGTTCGCCTGATCCGGAGATTCGGAAACGGTCGGAAGATTTTACGGCGCTGATGACCCCGGTGGTGAAGGCGCTGTTTACCGACCTGGGGTTTGAAGCGGCCAATCTTGGGATGCAGGTCTATGGCGGCCATGGCTACATCCGCGATCATGGGATGGAACAGCTTGTCCGTGATGCTCGGATCTCCATGATTTATGAAGGAACGAACGGGATCCAGGCGCTGGACCTGGTGGGGCGGAAGCTGCCGCAGGGCGCGGGGCGGATGCTGAAGACGTTCTTCCATCCGGTGAACTCGTTTGTTGAGCAGAACGGCGGCCATCCTGTGCTTGGGGAGATGGTCAAGGGGTTCGCAAAGGCGTTTGGTGCGTTGCAGCTGGCGACGGCGGAGATTGCCGCCAAGGGCATGGCCGATCCGGAAGAAGCGGGGGCGGCGGCGACGGACTACCTGCGGCTGTTCGGGCTGGTGGCGCTGGGGTTCATGTGGGCTCGGTCTGCTGTGATCGCGGTGGAGAAAATGGGCGCGGCGGGTCCGGATGCCGCGTTCTACAAGGCGAAGCTCACAACCGCGCGGTTTTATATGGAGCGGGTGCTGCCTCAGGTTGGCGGCCTGCTGGCGGCCATCAAGGCGGGCAAGGCATCGATGATGGAGATGGACGAGGCGGCGTTTTAAGGGCTGGAAGCTTGGTTATCGCCGCCGCGCCGTTGATTGTTATCTCACAGGTGTCGGGTTGGGAACCGAAAGTCGTGGATGGCCGCCCGAGGCCGGCCACGACGAGCCGAGGGCAGTGCTCAGAGCCACACGAATCAGTTGCTTCTACAAAAGGCACTAGCCGCTGCTCGTCGGCCCCTGACCCAGCGACCAAGGGCAAAGGTTTGGCGCAGGCCCGGCTTGGTGTGAACCGGACGATCCGGTTCACACCAAAGCGTCTCACCCGAAACGGAAGTGCTGCTTCAAGTTCTTCTGCACCTCTTCCAGGTGACTGACATATTGCTTCATGCCGCCGTTGTAGTTGCCGTCCTGGCGACGGTTTGATTCACCCTCGAAGTTATAGTAGCCGGGGGTGCACTCGGCGTTGCGGTTGGTCTTGCCACGGTGGCGGATGACTTCCTGCACCCACCATTCCTCGGCCTCCGGGGCGGCGTCGATCGTCGTGTAGTTACTGTCGCGAACGTATTTGATGCATTCGGCGATGTGTTGGCCTTGCGTCTGCAGCATGAAGGTCAGGTTGAACTGGAAGGACGCCTGGTAGCCGCCCATGATGAACAGGTTCGGATACCCGGACGAGTGGATGCCGAACACGGTGCGCATGCCGTCGGCATATTTGTCGTTCAGGCTCAGGCCGTTCTCACCGCGGATGTCGTTGTAGATGCCGGTGACCTGAACCTCGAACCCGGTGGCATAGATCAGGACGTCAACCGGGTATTCCTTGCCTTCGAAGACGACGCCGCGTTCGTTGATCTCGGTGACGCCCTTGCCGTGCGTATCGACCAGGTGGACGTTCGGCAGGTTGAACGCCGGCAGGTATTCGTCATCGTAGCAGGGGCGCTTGCAACGGTGCATGTACCACGGCTTAAGCGCCTCGGCCGTGGCCGGATCCTTCACGATCGATTCGATGCGCGCGTGAATGCGCATCTGGTGCTCGATGTTCTGGTTCTCCTGCCGGCGGATCTTCTCCTCCCGCGGCAGGGCTGCCAACTCGGCCTTCTGCTCCTCGGTCATGCCGTAACCGGGGGCGGTGGTTTCGACGTGCTTGCGAATCCGATCCCTCTGCCAGCCGGGCTTCAGCGAGGCAGCCCACTGGGGATCCGTGGGGATGTCGTCGCGGATGTCGATCGCCGACGGGGTGCGCTGAAAGACGAACAGTTCCTTCGACGCCCGGCCGAGGCGGGGAATGATCTGCACGGCGGAGGCGCCGGTGCCGATGATGCCGACGACCTTGTCCTTCAGGTTGATCAGATCGGGGCCGCAATAGGCGTAGTCGAAGCGCGAGCTGTGGAAGGAATGGCCCTTGAATGTCTCCATCCCGGCGATTTTCGTCAGTTTCGGCTTCGACAGCGTGCCGTTGGCGCAGATCACGAACCGAGCCGACATCGTGTCGCCGCGATCGGTGCTGACGCGCCAGAGCTTTGCCTTCTCATCCCAGACGGTGGAGGTCACCGTGGTCTGAAACACTGCCAGCTCATACAGGTTGTATTTCTGCGCGATATTCTGGCAGTGGGCGAAAATCTCCGGCCCCTTCGCAAAAAAGCTCGGCGGCACGACGCCGAGTTCGTCCAGCAGCGGCAGGTAGTCATAGGCGGAGACGTCGCAGGCCGCACCAGGATAGCGGTTCCAGTACCAAGTGCCGCCGACATCGCCGCCGCGTTCCACGATGCGGATGCTCTCGACGCCTTTTTCGCGCAGCCGAGCGGCGGTGAGCAGGGCGGAGAAGCCGCCGCCGATGAACAGGCACTCGACGGTGTCGTTGATCGGTGCGCGTTCCTTGATTTCCTCAACCCACGGATCGACCTCATACTTCGCCAGTTCGCCGGTCAGATCCGAGGTATACTGGGCTTGACCCTCTGGACGGTAGCTGAGGCGCAGATCGCGCTCCTCGGCGAATTTGTGTTTGATCTTGTCGTAGAATTCCTGGGGTTTGTCGGTATCGCGGAGGGGGTTGAACGCGACGCGCACCGCCTGGGTGTTTGGATTCTGGTGGCGGGCCGGCGGTGCTTTTTCCTTGGTCTCAGACATACTCGATTCCTTCTGCGGCATTCGTCCTGCCTGGACGGCCTTCGTAACCCTGGCATCCTGACACGTATACCGGCTAGTCTGCCAGCCTACCAGAAAGTCTGCCAGCCCTTGCGGGTTGGCAGGACGGAACCCTCCGCGGCGAAAACAGCATGGCTGCCCCTGCGCCGCTGCATCGGGCAGCCTGCGTAAGTCGCCGCGCCGGTCGTCGAGGCCCTTGTGCGGCGGTGCTCGGCTGCGGGCTTGATCGGCCGTTCGGTGGCACGGCGGAGCCCCCTGTGATCATCACGCTGCGGCCGCCCGGCGGCTGCGAATCGCGGATGCCCGGCGCCTATCCGTGTCGGCCAAATAACGGACGATCGCCGGACATGGATGCCGCCTGGCGTCATGCCATGCCTCCTGCAGCGCGGTCGCCTCACGTGCGCCGCGGGACGCCGGCATGCGTTCCGCCGGCCTGCGGGTGCGCTGCAAACAGCCCTTGGTTTACGGATGGGCCACGCGGAGTCAGGACGCAGATTGCGGAGCGTCGCGACGTCTTCTAGGGTGGGGATGCGACGAACGGTTTGGCGCTTGCCGCCATCGAGGACAGCATCATCCGGACCGGGAGCGGCCATTCGCGATAGCGATGGAGAAACACAGTTCGCCAGAAGTGAGTTCCGATGTTTTCATTTTATCATTGTTCCTGGAAATGGGCGTCCAGATTTGTCGTCGGGCTTGCGGTCCTTTCGGCGCCCGGTCTTTCCGTCGCGCAGACGATGTTGAACAACGACGTTGCCTGGCCAGGGCTGTCGCGCGATGACGTCGACCGGATGCATGCAGCGGCAGCCCGGTTGTATGAGGGCCGCTCCATCGGGACGATCGAGCGGTGGCGCAATCCGGACTCCAAGGACGCCGGACAGGTAAAGCTGATCGAAAGTTTTGAGGCACATCATATGCCTTGCCGCAGGCTAGAATACACCATCGAGTTTGCCGTTCAGAAAGACCGGCCGAGTCATTACGTGATGGACTGGTGCAAGATCCCGGAAGGCGACTGGAAGATCGTCGAACTCGGCCCAACTCACTGAGCGCAGGATATCGGCTGGGCCGGGCATTGGCTGACGCCGGAGCCAAGCCTGTGGACATGGAATTTCGGCTGGAGCTGGATGATCGATGACGAAACGAATTGCTCTCCTGGTTGGCACGGCGCTGCCGCTTCTTGGCAGTTGCGCGCCAACCGCACCCCATGCGGGCCAGCCCACCGTTCAAGCGCAGTCGATGGACGCCATGCTGAGCGATGTTCTCGCCATTCGCACATTCGTGTACGGCAGCGGCAATCAAGCTGATGCGGAGAAGGCCGCGACGGACCTGGTATCCTGGACGCAGCGTATCCCGGAGCTGTTCCCGCCCGGCGTGGCGTCAACGGAGTATGTCGACATGAGTTCCCAAAGGGTTGCCGCCGCCTCGGCTTCGTTGAGCCGAAATGCGCCGTTGCTTCTGACAACCGTGCAGACGGGTAATCGCACGGCCATCGGAACCCGGCTTGCGCTGACGGAACACGAAGGCTGCGGCGCGTGCCATCTGAGCGAATCGCATTGATCGGCCTTGCTGCGGCAACGGTTTGACCTGGATCATTGCATCAGGGCGGGGCGTCTGCAGAACCTCTGTCAGGGTGAGCGCAGGTAGAAGGCAGCCTGCGCCAGGACAAGCCGATGCGCGTTTTATTTGGCAGTTGGTCGCATCTGACTGTCCTGTTCGTGATGGCCTTCCTTGCCGGCTGCGCCACGCCGCCCAAGGCAAGCGACCCTGAGGCGCTCGCCGATTATCGCGCCGCGAACGATCCGCTCGAGCCGGCGAACCGTTTCATGTTCGGCGTGAATGAGAAGCTGGACACGGGTGTCATCCGACCCGCGGCCGTTGCTTACGCAGCTGCGGTCCCGCAACCGGCGCGGACCGGCATCCACAACATCCTGAACAATCTTGGCGCTCCGGTTCGATTGATAAACGACATGCTGGAAGGCAAGCCGCGCCGGGCCGGTGATACCGCGATGCGTTTTGTCATCAATTCGACGGTCGGATTGCTGGGACTTGTCGATGTCGCGACACGCTGGGGCTACCCGGATCACGATGCCGGTTTTGGTTTGACCTTCGCGCTGTGGGGTATGCCGGAAGGACCGTATCTGGTCCTGCCGATCCTGGGGCCTTCCGATCCGCGGGACGCTTTGGGATTTGGCATGGATGTAGGGACAAATCCGTTCAGTTGGATCGGGCAAGGGGCTGTCGTGGAGGCGCTGGAGTGGTCTCGCGTTCCGGTTGGGGGGATCGATGAACGCCAACGCAATGACAGTTTCCTGGAATCGACGAAGCGCACGGCTGTCGATCCATATGGAGCGTTCCGCAGCCTTTATCGTCAGCACCAACAGTCCGAGGTCGAGGCGATACGCGAGGACGACAGGGCGACGGTTCCGGTATGGTTCGCGCAACCCGCCGGCGAAATTGCACCGGCCGCCCGCTGAGCTACATAACGACGGCGTGACGATATGGCTGGCGGAAGCGCCCGCCGCTATTCCTCTGACGTGTTGTCCTCGCGGCCTGAACCCTTGCGGTCCTTTGCCCAGCGGGTGGCGTGCCAGACCAGATAGCGCAGCACCTCCGCGGTTCGTCCGACCGAGGCTCGGACGGCTTCCAGCATCTCCGGCATGCGGACCGTGTCGACGCGATCGGTGATTTCCAGCGCGGTCAGTTGGGCGTTTTCGACGATCTTCGCGAGCAGGTTGCGAAACAGCAGGTCGGCTTTGGAATCAAGCTGACCGGATTGCGGCGGGCGCTGCTGGATCACACCCTCCTGGAAGCGGCGGCGCGCCGTTTCCGCCGCCTTGCGTTCGGTCAGGTCGCTGAACAGCAGCACGAAGCCCAAGGTTCGTTCGGGCGAGGTGAACACCGGATCGGCGCGCACAAGCAGCGGTATCGGCGCGTTGCCGCGCCCGGTCATGCTGACCTCGCCCCGCCAGGCGCGCCGGTGGAGCAACAGGTCTTCAAGGCGCCCCTGCGCCTCCGCCGGGTCGGTGAACAGGGCAAGCAGATCGCTGATCTTCTGCGGTGCTCGGGCCAGCCTGGGCAACAGGGCGGTAAAGGCGGCGTTCATCTTCAGGATGCGGCCATCGACGTCGGCGATCACCACCGCCTGGTTGGCGCGCTGCACCTGCTTGCGCACCTGATCCAACTGATCCTGGGCGAACAGCATCCGCACGGCGCGGAACTGCATGATCACGTCGCTGACGGAATCGCCGATCAGACGAGCAGCGGTGAGGTCGGCCTCGTTCCAGGCATCCGAGGTGGCTTCGACAAGCTGGTGCCATTGGGCGAAGGACCGTCGGGGCGACAAGCTCTTTGGATCATCGGACGGTGCGAGGGGCTTGAACGGATTGCCGCCCCAGGTGACGGTGCGCACGCGCTCTGGCCGGAGCCACACCAGATATTCGCCCGGCGTGGTGGAGATCGGCACCGCCAGCAGTCCGCTGGCGATCGGCGTCAGCGCGGTAAATTCCGGCGCATCGTCGGCGAGGGATGCGGTGGCGATGATGCCGTCACGCGGTTGCGTGTCCAGCCAGCGGGCGATGTCCCGGAAGGCGGACGTGGAGGGCACATCGCCCACGGTCCGCACCTCGTTCTCGAACAGCAAGGCGGCACCGGTCGCCTGCACCGGTTCCAGCAGCGCTTTCGATCCGTCGAACAGAGCGCCGCGCCAGTCACCCTCCTGCGAGATCGCGCGGATCATCCGCTGCTCCAGCCGCCGGACTGACAGTTCGGCCTGGGCTTGCGAAAAACTGTCCAGGGCGGAGATCCGGGTGGCGACGGCCTCGGCCAGGAGTTCGCAGATCGCCCTGATCTCGTAGTGGATAAAGCGCGGCTCGTAGTGGTGACAGGAAATCAGACCCCAGAGGTGGCCGTTGACCAGGAGCGAGACGACCAGCGTGGCGCGGACGCCCATGTTCTTCAGATACTGGACATGGATTGGCGAGGAGCTGCGCAGGAAGCACAGCGACATGTCGAGTTGCTCGCCGCTGATTGGCGAAAGCGTCGGCACCAGGGGCACGGGCTTATATTCGACGTCCACAAGAAGCCGGACCCGGTTGCGCTCGTACAGGCGGCGGGCGATCTGCGGGATGTCGGAGGCCGGGTAGTGATTGCCGAGGAAAGCCTCGAGGTGCGGTTCCTTCTCCTCGGACAGGACTTCGCCGTGGCCCTGGTCATCGAACCGGTAGATCATCACGCGATCGTAACCGGTTAGGCTTTTTACCGCCCGGGCGGTTTCGTCGCAGAGGGCCCGAAGCGTGCCGGCCGCCATGATCGCCTGCAACCCGGAATCCAGCAGCCGTGAAAGATCGACCGCGGGACCGGCCGGTTCCAGTTCGATGATCAGGCCGCCCGCGGCAGGGCGATGGATCAGGCCGTCGAACGCGCGCGCCGGTGCGCCGATATGGCACCGGATTCCGCGGACCACATCGGTGAGCGGATCGCGTTGATGCGGTCGCAGGTTTTCCGCGAAGTCGCCACAGACGTCTTCGAGGCGCTGTCCGACGATTTCGGATTCGATACCGAGGAACCCGGCGGCATTCTCGCTAGCCTGGATGATGACGTTGTCGGGTTCGCGGACATACAACAACGCGCCGTGAGGCTGGATCGATCCGGCGAGGTGGATCAGTTCCCGCTCACAGTTCGAGAGGTCAGCCTCTCCAAACGCAGGCGACATAACCGCACGCGTCAGCACAGCAAGCGCCCCCCCAGGGTTTTAGCTTATTGGCTAGTCTTCCTCATAGACCGTGTGTCTGGCATGCCCCTCCATCTCGTATTGGGCAAGCTTTTTGTAGAACCCCTGTCGACTGAGCCCCAATATCTCCGCGGCTGCGGTACGGTTGCCTTGCGCCAGATCAAGCGCAGCGCCGATATAGTGTCGTTCGACCAACCCAACAGCCTCTTTGATCAAAACGCGGAGGGATGTTTTTCCGCTTTGCTCGATCACGGCAGCGAGCGCGGACTGCAGCCCGGAAACCGCTTCGCTGGGTGCCTGGCGGCGGGTGACATCACGCAGCAGCAGGGCGACATTGTTGGACCGGCCCGACGAGGTTCCGGCGGCCGATATTTCAACTTCCGTCTCAGCGCCGAGGTCGCCGTGAATGGTGGTCGCGAACATGCGAACCGATCCATGCCGGTTCAGGTTGGCCATCAGAACCGAAAGATCGCCGCCCGGCTGGGATAACCAACGGCCGAGCCGTTCGCCGATGACCGCACCTTCAGCGCCGGCTTGAACAAGGTCGAGGAAGGCGCGATTGACGCGTCTGACTGCACCGGAGCGGTCCACGATGACGAACGCATCCGGCAGGCGGTCGATGAAGTCGTTGAACGATATGTCCTCGCGCGGTTCCGGCACGGCCGGTGCGCCGCCTGCCGGGGCAAGCTGGACCATAAACAGGGGGCCAGGGTCGCTGGTCATCAGCGTGGCGCGGGCGATCCATGCCTCGCGCCCCAGCCCCAGATGCACCACCGTTCCCGGGGCGCGCCCGCTCTGCCGTACCCTTTGCAGCATGGCCTGGAAGGGTTCGGCGTCCTCCGAACTCATTTCCCGCAGCAGATCGCGGCCGCGGGTAAAGCCCAGGGCGCGGATCGCCGCCGGGTTGGCTTCGACGATGCGAAGTGTCTCGGCACTGAGCAGCAGCACGGCTTCGTTGGATGCGTCAAACAGCACGCGGTATCGGGTTTCGATCTCCCGCAGTTTCCAGTAGTCCTGTTCCATCGCCTGCTGCGCGGCGACCAGGCGGGATTGCAGTTCGGCGACCGCCTTGAGGTTGCGGCCGATCGCGAGCAACCCGCCCTGCCCGCCCAACCGAACGGTGGTGTACTCCATCGGGAGCTCGAGGCCGCTGGGGAAGCGCTGGTTGACCTGGCGGTAGGCCGAGACGCCGCGTTCGCGCGCATCCTCCACCATTCGCAGAACCTTGTTTCCACCCTGGTCGGCGATG
This sequence comes from uncultured Pseudomonadota bacterium, assembly GCA_963819005.1. GTDB lineage: Bacteria > Pseudomonadota > Alphaproteobacteria > Acetobacterales > Acetobacteraceae > Rhodopila. The sequence continues at coordinate 827,134 of CAWFUL010000010.1, read as the reverse complement.
GTTTCGTTCCACCGGCGGCCGCGCCAGTCCTCCCCAGTCTCGTGAGAGACGTCGTTGGAAAGGGTCACCTGTTGGATGACACCCTCCATGTCGAGGAGGAGCGTTACGTCAGGTTGGGCAATTTGAACGCCCGAGGCGACCGCGGTGTCGATTGTACCCTCCTGGGGACAACTATAGACTGATAGTAGGCTATGTTAGCATATATTACATCGGGGCGAGACACAATTTGACCACGGAATGGGCAATATAAACGATTTTCAATCTAAATGTCATCGTCGCTTGACAGTTTTGGCGGTTATTTCGCGTGTGACGTGTGCGCCAGGGTGTCCGCGACGTCGTTGGAGACGTCGATGTTCAGCTGGAACGCGATGGCGGCTTCTTCTACGACTCGGTCGCTGTCGGACAAGCTTTCACCCGCCCGGTCCAGTGCGAGGCGAAAATCGTCAGCGAACCTGCGCAGATCGGGGATGCCGTCGAAGCGGGTGAACTGCAACGCCGGACCGATGGCCGGGAAAAGATCGGCGAGGCGGCGGCCGATGATCTGTCCGCCGCTGAGATCGCCGAGATACCGGGTGTAGCAATGCGCGATCAGCAGGGCTGCGTCATTCCGGGCCGCCCAGGCGATGCGATCGGCGTAGCGGTGGCCTGACGGCAGCAGTGGGAGTGCCGCCGCCCAGTCCGGGCCGGCGAGGCGAGTTAGGTCGGCCTGAATGGCGCCCGTTCGACACAGCGGGTCGTGGCCAATGCCGCGTACCGATGGGTGGATGTTCTGGCTGAGGGCCCGCTCCATGGTCTGGTAGGCCGGCAGGAGGTTTCGCAGCAGCAGGGCGTAGGCGGCTTGGGTAATCTGTCCGCGCAGGAGTGCCGCAACGGCGCCGGAGCGTTCCGCCAGTCTGTGGAGCTGGCTGGTTCGCTGCCGCATCCGTTGCACCAGCCCATCGGCATCGTGAGCGTGGCTGGGTGTTGTCTGGCGCGGGGGAATGGTTGCGGACTCCAAATCACGCGGGGGTTCAGCCAGTGCGTTGTCGCGCCGGCCGGCTGTCAACCGAACGAGCGCCCAACCCCGCCGGGCTGCTTCATTCGGGGGATTTCGTTAAGGCAAGTCAATGTCCCGGTGGATGGGGCAATGCGAGAATGCGAGGCTACGCGTTCGGCGTTGTCAGGCCGTGTGCTCCGTCGCGGCTGCTTCCTTCGGGGGCTGGGGCCGCTTCTTGCGCTCATCGAACCGCTGCAGCACGGCGAAGAACGACGGCACGAACAGCACGGCGAGGCAGGTGGAGGCGAGCATGCCGCTGAACACGGTGATGCCGAGGGAGCGGCGGGCGTTCGCACCGGCGCCGGTGGCGATCACCAGCGGGAAGACGCCCAGGATGAAGGCGAACGAGGTCATCAGGATCGGCCGGAACCGCGTCCGCGACGCCTCCATCGCTGCCTGCACGATCGGCAGTCCGTCCATGATCCGCTTCTCGCGCGCCACCTCGACGATCAGGATGCCGTTCTTCGCCGAGAGCGCGATCAGCAGCATCAGGCCGATCTGCGTATACAGGTTGTTGGCGGCCCCGAGGGCTGTCAGCGCGATCACCGGTCCCAGGAGGGCGAGCGGCACGGCGGCGAGCACGGCCAGGGGCAGGATCCAGCTTTGGTACTGGCCGGCGAGGCAGAGGTATACCAGCAGCACCGAAAGGCCGAACACGTAGTAGAGCTGGTTGCCGGTGATCTTCTCCTGGTAGGACATTGCCGACCACTGGAACGTCACATCGTCCGGCAACACGCGCTTGGCGATCTCCTCCATCGCCGTCATCGCTTCGCCGGAACTGAAGCCACGGGCGGGGGAGCCGACGATCGTGGCTGATGCGTAAAGGTTATAGAGCGTGATGAGGGGGGGAGCGACGGCCGGCCCGAGATGCGCCACGGCGCCGATCGGCACCATCTGGTTGTCGGAGCTGCGAACGTAGAGTTTCAGCAGATCGTCGGGGTGCAGCCGGAACTTCGAGTCCGCCTGCACATACACCTGCAGCGACTGACCGAATTTGTTGAACTGGTTGACGTAGGTGGAACCGACATAGTCGGTCAGCGCGGCGAAGATGTCGCCGACCGACACGCGCAATGTCTCCGCCCGCTCCCGGTCCACGGTCAGGGTCACGTGCGGCGCGTCGGCGCGGTAGGTGGTCAAGACGTTGCTCAGCCTTGGATCGGCGCTGGCCTGCTTGACGATCGCCTGAGCCAGGTTGTTCAGCTTCGCATAGTCAAAGCTGCCTCCCAACATCTCCAGCTGCATCTGGAAGCCGCCAGCATTGCCGATGCCCTGGATGGCCGGGGGCGGCAGCACGTAGACCTGCCCATCGGGCAGGGAGGCGAGACCGGCACTCAACCGCTTATAGATGCTGAGCAAGTCCTGATCGGGAGCCTTCAGCCGCTCGCTGAACGGCTTCAGCATCACCCAGGCGGTCCCGGCATTCGCGAGGTCGGCGCTGTTGTCCAGGACCGACATGCCGGCCAGGGCGATGACCTGCTGTACACCGGGCACGTCCTGCGCCACTTTGCGGACCTGCTGCAGCGCCTCGGCGGTGCGTCCCAGCGCGGCACCCTCCGGCAACTGGACGGCGGCCATGAGGTAGCCCTGGTCGTCGAGCGGGATGAACGCCGTCGGAATGCGCGTGAGGCCGTAGAAGCCGGCGCCCGACAGGCACAGCGCCAGGATCACCATGATGCCGCTGTGGCGCACCATCTTGCCGATGAAGGCGACGTATCCGCGCTCCATCGGATTGTAGATGTTGTTGAAGCCCCGATAGAAGAAATTGCGCTTTTCCGGCGGGACGGGGGTGCGTAACCACATCGCGCACTGTGTTGGTTTCAGGGTGGCGGCGTTGACCGCGCTGATCAGCGCGGTGACGGCGATCACCAGGGCGAACTGGGCGAACATCTGTCCGGTCAGGCCCGGCACGAAGGCGGCCGGCAGGAACACCGACATCAGCACCAGGGTGATGCCGATCACTGGTCCGAACAGTTCGCCCATGGCCTTGATGGCGGCGGCGGGGCCGGACATGCCCTGCTCGATGTATTTGCTGACGCCCTCGACGATGACGATGGCGTCGTCGACGACGATGCCGATGGCCAGCACGATGCCGAACAGGGTGGACAGGTTGACGGTGAAGCCCAGCGCCGCCATGCCGGCGAAGGCGCCGATGATGGTGACCGGCACGGTGGTGGCCGGGACCAGTGTCGCCCGGAAATTCTGCAGAAAGACCAGGATTACGATGAGCACCAGGATGCCGGCCTGGTACAGGGTCTTGTAGACCTCGTTGATCGAATCGCTGACGAAGGTCGTGGTGTCATAGGGAATCGTGTAGCGCAGCCCCTCGGGGAAGTGCTTCGACAGCTCCGCCATCGTCTGCTTGATTTCCTTGCCGACCTGCAAGGAGTTCGCTTCGGGCGTCTGATAGATCGCGATACCGGCGGCGGGCCTGCCGTTCAGCCGGAAGTCCTGGGCATAGGTCTGCGACCCAAGCTCGATCCGAGCGACATCGCGCACGTAGACCAGGCGGCCGCCCTGGGCGGTCTGGTCCTTGACCACGATGCCGCCGAACTGCTCCGGCTCGTTCAGCCGCGACTGGATGTCGACGGTATACTGGAACTGCGTGTCGTTCGGGGCCGGTGGCATGCCGACCTGGCCGGCGGCGACGTTCTGGCTTTGCTGGCGGATGGCGTTGATGACGTCCTTCGGCTCCAGCCCGAAAGACTGCAGCTTCTGCGGGTCCATCCAGACGCGCATCGAGTAATTGCCGGTGCCGAACACCTTGACGCTGCCCACGCCAGGCAGACGGGCCAGAACGTCGGTCAGGTTGATGGTGGCGTAGTTGCTCATGTACAGGCTGTCGAACTTGTCGTCCGGCGAATTGAGCGTGACGATCTGCAGGATCGCGGTGTTCTTCTTCTGCACGCTGACGCCTTGCGCCTGCGCCGCTTCCGGCAACTGCGCGAGGGCGAGCTGGACGCGGTTCTGCACCAGCACCTGGGCGATATTCGGGTCGGTTCCGATCTGGAACGTGACGGTCAGGCTATAGGTGCCGTCCGACGCGCTGGTGGACTCCATGTACAGCATGCCGTCGACGCCGTTGACCTGCTGTTCGATCGGCAGGGCGATGGTATCGATGACGGTCTGCGCGCTGGCGCCGGGATAGCTGGCGGTGACGGCCACGGTCGGCGGCACGACGTTGGGATATTCCGAGACCGGGAGGCGGAACAGCGATACCGCGCCGATCAGCACCAGCACTATTGCCAGGACGTTGGCGAGGACCGGCCGCTCGATGAAGAATTTGGAGAGCATTGGTGCGCCCTAGCCGCCGCCGGCGGTCACTTGCGGGGTCACCTTGAGGCCGGGCGTTGCGCGCCAAAGCTCGCCGGTGACGATGCGGTCGTCGGGCTTGATGCCGCTGGTTATGACCCGCAGGCTGCCGACCAGTTCACCGAGTTGGACGTAGCGCTGCTGGATGACGTCGTTGGTGTCCACGATCAGCAGGTAGCGTCCACCCTGGTCTGCCTGCAGCGCGGCGTCCGGAACCAGCAGGGCATTGTTGACGACCTTGCCCATCGGAAGGCGCATTTTCACAAACATGCCTGGCAGGAACGTTCTGTCGGGGTTGCGCAGGATGCCGCGGACCAGAAGCGTTCCGGTCGCTGGGTCGATCCCGGGTGCGACGTATTCCAGCGTTCCCTGATGCGGGTAGCCGGTCTCGTTGCTCAGGGCGGCGGCGATCGGGACCTTTTGTATCTCCGCCAGTGTCAGGCGGCGCTGATCGAGGTTCTGACGGATCTGCAGCGCCTGGTCGGTCGCGAGGTTGGCGACGACGTAGATCGGGTCGAGCTGCACAATCTCGGCAAGGGTCACCGGCTGGCCCTCTCCGCCGACGAGGTTGCCGGGATCCACCAGATGCTTGCCCATCTGTCCGTCGAACGGTGCTCGGATTTCGGTGTAGCTCATGTTCAGCTGGGCGATTTCGACCTGCGCCTGGGCGGCGAGGATATTCGCTTCGGCGGTCTGTTTCTCGAAGTTCCAGTGATCCACGTCTACCTGGGTGGCCGCGTCGCGCTTCAGCAGTGCGGTGTAACGAACGACCTCGGTCTTGGCATAGAGCAGCGCGGCCTGCTGACCCTGCAACTGTGCCTGGGCCTGCTGGAGCTGGGCTTTGTACTGATCCTGCTGGATGGTGAAGAGCAGGTCGCCCTTGCGGACCAATGCGCCGTCGGCGAAGTGGATCTTTTCCAGGTAGCCAAGCACGCGGGCCACCAGATTCACCTGATTGACCGCGGCAGCGTTGCCGGTCATTTCGAGGTAGTCGCTGACTTTCTGTACCTTCGGCAGAACCACGGGGATGGTGGGCGGCGTGGCCTGTGCGAAGACCACCGGTTGTTTTGGACCAGCCGCCGGCGTGTCCGTGGCACTTCCAGCGGCGTCCGCCCCGATGAACGAAACCGCGGCCAGGCTGGCGGCGACGGCTGCGCCGCAGGCGCCGCGGGCGATTGCCGAACGGCCGGCGATGTTGAGAAGCGAACGAATTTTCACGACAACCTCACCATTGCGGCGCCCGGACGTCCGGCCCCCTGTCGGCCGGCGATGGAAGCCCTGGCGTGGCGGGCTGCGCCTCATCGCCCGGCGGCAGCAGCTGGCCCCAATTCGTCCGGTTACGCATTTCCACGCGGGTTGGGGCGTTGACGAAGTCGTTGCCCTCCCTGATCTGCCAGCCGCCGCCCAAAGCGCGGTAGATCGTGGCCACGCTGCTGGAGAAATTGCCGTAGGCCGTCGCCAGGTTGCTCTGTGCCTGGTAGAGGTTTTGTTCGGCGGTCAGCACGGTCGTGAAGTCCCTCGTTCCCAGCAGGTATTGATCTAGCGCGATGCCCAATGCGGCCTGGGCCGCCGCCACGCTCCGGCGCAGCAGGGCGACCTGCTGGCGGCCCTGGACGTAGGCGGCGAGCCCGTCCTCCACCTCTTTCTGCGCCGTCAGCACGGTGTTGCGATAGTTGATGAGCAACTCTTGCAGCTTGGCGTCCTGGACACGCACGTTGTTGGTAATCTGGCCGTAGTTGAGGATCGGCCACGAGAAGCTCGGCCCGAAGGCGAATTGGATGGCATGCCCGGTGAACATCTGGCTCAGGCGATGTTCGCCGGTGGTGCCGGCGACGGTGCCGAAGGTGCCGGTCAGGCTGAACGCGGGGAACAGATCGGCCTTGGCGAAACCGATCTGCGCGCTTTGCGCGGCGGCCTGCAGTTCGGCGGAGCGGATATCGGGCCGGCGGCGCAACAGATCGGCCGGGATCCCGACGGCGACATCGGCCGGTGGAACCGGAATGGTGGTCGGGCCGGTCAGCACGGCGGCGAGGGACTCCGGCGTCATGCCGAGGAGCACGCGCAGGGCGTCCTCACCCTGCTGCAACTGTGCGGTCAGTTGCGGGACCGCCGATTCGGTCTGCGCCAGAACATTCTGAGCCTGGTAGACATCGAGTTTTGTCGCCGTGCCGCCATGGTAACGGTCGTTGGCGATCGCCAGCGCCTTGCGTTGCTTGACGACGTTGTCCTGGGTGATGGCGATCTGCTGCTGCAACGTGCGGATGCCGATATAAGTCGTGGCGACATCACCGAGAAGGGTGACGAGCACGTCGTCGTAGGATGCGATGGAGGCGAGGTAGGCGGCATCAGCGGATTCCACGCCGCGGCGGAACTTGCCCCAGAGGTCGATTTCCCAGGCGACCTGCACCCCCATGGACCCGCGCCAGTAGTTACCCAGCTGATCCAATGGGTTGGAAGTCGGATCGACCGTGCTGGCCTGATTGTAGCCGGTGTTCGCGCCGATCTGCTGGGTTTGCGGGTACAGCTCGCCGACCGCCATCCCGAGTGTCGCCCTGGCTTCCAGCACGCGGGTGCCGGCTTCCAGCAAGGTCAGGTTCTGGTCATAGGCGAGTTGAATCAGCCGATTCAGAGTCGGATCGTTATAGAGCGTCCACCAGTTCTTGTCGTTCTGGGCTTCGGATTTGACGGTTGCGCTGTCTGGGTTGAGCCATGCCGCGGAGACCGGGGCGGCGGGCGTGGTGAAGTCAGGACCCACCTTGCAGCCGGCCAGCGAAACGAGTGCCGCAGCGGCAACAAATACGTGCCGTGCTGCCAGCGCGAGCCGAGACACACTGCCGAAGCTGCGCGGGCCGAAACCTGAAGTCACTCAGTCCCTACCTTGGTTACCGCGCGCTCATTATACGAGCGTGCGATCCGGCACAATGACGAAACGGCGAAGGCGCGATATAATTACAACTCAGAGTATATGTCGATGCAATCGATTCGCGTCGATAACATACAGTAGCAGGCGTGAAATTGTCGATCAATCGACGAGGCGGCGCCCTTCGGAAATGCGGCCACAGTGTTGCTGTTCTGCACGAAGCAACAGCCGGACAAAAAAACGGCCCGCCTTGTGGCGGGCCGCGCAGTCCAATGCGGCGATGAGCCGCCGGTGTCAGGCAGCGATCTGCTGGTGGGCCGGGACTTCCAGCTTGAAGAACTTCGCTGCGTTCAGGCCGAGGATCTTGGCGCGCTGCACCTCGGACAGATTGGGCATGGTGCGCTCGATCGCCTCGGCGGAGTGGGGCCACGTGCCTTCGTGGTGCGGGTAGTCGTTCGCCCAGGCGAAGTTATCGACCAGGTTGAACTTTTCAGCGAGGTAGAGACCGACCGGATCCTCCTGGAACGTGGCCATGGCGTGTTCCCGATAGTAGTCGGAGGGCAGGCCTTGCAGCTTCGGGCGGACAAACATGTGGTGCTTGCGGTAGCCCTCGTCCATCGCTTCCAATAGCCAGGGCACCCAGCCGATCCCGGCCTCGATGGTGGCGAAGCGCAGGCCCTTGAAGCGTTCCAGCACGCCGGAAGCGCACATGTTCGCCACCGGCTCGATGGTCGGCGACAGCGAATGCGTCACGTAGTTGATCACCGCGCCGCCGTTGCCGCGCGAGGCCCGGGGGTCGCGGCCGGTGGAGATGTGGAAGGTGATCGGCAGGCCGGTTTCCTCGATCAGCCGCCACATCGGGTCGAAGTGCGGCAGGTTGTAGTTGACATGCTCGACGTCGTGGCCGCCCCAGATCGGCTTGCACGGCAGCGACAGTGCACGGAAACCGATCTTGGCAACACGCTCGATCTCCTTAAGCGAGCCTTCCAGGTCGCCGGTGGCGATGGAGGCGACCGGCAGCATGCTTTCCGGGTAGGGACCGAACTGCTCCCAGGCCCAATCGTTCCAGACGCGGCATTGGGCGTTGGCGAACACCGGATCGGGCGTGGCCCACATCGCCAGGCCCTTGTTGGGGAAGATGATCTCGACGTCGATGCCGTCGGCGCGGTTGTCCTTGATGCGGTCCTGGACGTCGGCACCGGCCTTGGAGCGGACCCAGTCCTCACCCTCGAAGCTCATGACACGGACGCGGTCGGGGCGGTAGCCCTCGCAGTAGCGCCATTGCACGCCTTGTTCGTCCGTGATGATGCGGGGTACGCGGTCCTTGTATTTCGGGTCGATGCGCTTTTCCCACAGGTCGGGCGGTTCGTTCGCGTGACTGTCGGTGGACACCATGAAATACTTTTTCGGGTCGCCGGCGCGGGCGGTGTGGGTCCAGCCGGAGTGGCCGGGGGTTTCCAGGCGCCAGAGATTTGGGGCGTTGATCGGTATCTCGTTCATGCTTTAGCCTCCCATGTCATAGCTGATCCGTGGACTCGGAAATCCTACCCGATAGTAGGCTCGCTTGCCTAGCGGGATGGTTGTGCCGGTGGTGTCACACCTTGTCCGGTCGTGTGGCCTTTGGATGATTTTGCCCGGTCAGGATGTCATGGATCACGTCGAAAAGCCTGACGCCCTCAACGGCTGTGTTTGGCGTCAGCCAGGGCGAGGCGGCGAGAGTTGTTTCGGCGTCGGATAAACCATGCTGCCAGCGGTCAAGCATCGTGCCGCGGCTGAACTCGTAATCCTTCGCCGAACCGAGTGGCACGAGGGGGCGGTAGATCAGCTCCACGATATCCATTTCGGTGACACAACCGAACGCGTGCAGCCGCTGGGCCTGTTCGCTTTGAATAATGTTATCGGGCAGCAACTTCTCCAGTTCCACAATGGAGCGGCGAATGTCATGCAGATGCTGGAAGGCGTCGGTATTGACGCGGGTGCGGCTTGAATAGCGAATATCGTTGATGCGCTCCTTCACCTCATCCATGTTGGTTGGCAGCAGGCCGGCAGCGTGGAACAAGTCGACCTGGAAGCACAGGCGGCTCCGGCGGGGGTAATACTCCAGGACGTATTGCAGGGGCGTGTTGGACACGAGGCCGCCGTCCCAGTAATACTCGCCGTCGATCTCGACGGGCGGAAAGCCAGGCGGCAGCGCGCCGCTGGCCATGACGTGTTCGGGCCGGATGATCATTTCTTCGCTGTCGAAATAGGCGAAGCGGCCGGAGCGGACATTGACCGCGCCGACGCTCAGCCGTGTGCCGGATGGGTGGTTGATGCGGTCGAAATCCACCAGCCGCTCCAGGGTGCGCTTCAGCGGCTCCGTGTCGTAAACGGCGACGCCGCCGGTGGGATCGAGCCAGTCCCGTGGAATGCGTGGCGTGAAAAAGCCGGGCAGGCCGAACAACAGGGCGGTCCAGCCGCTGGCCTGACGCTCCCATTTTCCCAGCGGGTCCGGCAGGTTCCTGGGCCAGCAGGCGGTCGGGGCGGTGATCTCCTCCCAAAAGGCGCGCAGTTGGCCGATCCGGCTCTCCGGCGCGTTGCCGGCGATGATGGCGGCATTGATGGCGCCGATCGAGATGCCGGCGACCCAGTCCGGGAGGTAATCCGCGTCGGCCAGAGCCTGATAGACGCCGGCCTGGTAGCTGCCGAGAGCGCCGCCGCCTTGCAGGACCAGGCCGATCTTCTTGTCGTAGGCGGCCGGGCGAACGCGGCCTTTGCTTTGAATCATGGGGCGTCCTTGCAGTGGTCGTGCGTCATTGTCTCGGCACCGGCTGGTTTGTTTCACCGCCCGGCCGGTTGGCTTGCATCCACTCCGCGCCCATGCGATTCAGGCGGAGACGGAAGAAAAGGACACGTCCATGCAACGCGAGGTCTACGTCGTCTCCGGCGTCCGCACCGCCATTGGTGACTTTGGCGGCAGCCTGAAGGACATACCGCCCACCGAACTCGGCGCCCAGGTCGCTCGGGAGGCCCTGACGCGCGCGGGGGTGGCGGGCGACGAAGTGCAGCACGTGGTGTTCGGCAGCGTCATCCATACCGAGGCGAAGGACATGTACCTCGCGCGGGTTGCCGCGATCAACGCGGGCATCACGCAGGACGCGCCGGCGCTGACGCTGAACCGGCTGTGCGGGTCGGGGCTGCAGGCGATCGTGTCGGCGGCGCAGGCCGTCACGCTGGGCGACGCGGATATCGCGGTCGCCGGCGGGGCCGAGAGCATGAGCCGTGCGGCGTATCTGGCGCAGGGAATGCGGTGGGGTGCCAGGATGGGCGACAGCGCGATGATCGATATGATGACGGCCGCGCTGCACGATCCGTTCAACAACATCCACATGGGGGAGACGGCGGAGAATTTGGCGGAGAGCCACCAGGTGACTCGCAGCCAGCAGGACGAACTGGCGATGCAGTCGCACCAGCGTGCCGCCCGCGCGATCAAGGAGGGGCGGTTCAAGAGCCAGATCCTTCCCGTCGTGCAGAAGACCCGCAAAGGCGAGATCACGTTCGATACCGATGAGCATGTCCGGGCCGACGTGAAGGCCGAGGATTTTGCGAAGCTGCGCCCGGTGTTCCGCAAGGATGGTTCGGTCACCGCCGGCAATGCGTCCGGCATCAACGATGGCGCCAGCGCGGTGGTGCTGATGGATGGCGACACGGTTGCCAGGCGCAATGCAAAGCCGCTGGGCCGGTTGGTGGCGTATGCTCATGCCGGGGTCGATCCGAAGGTTATGGGGATCGGGCCCGTGCCGGCGACTCGCGCTGCGCTAAAGCGGGCCGGCCTGACGCTGGACCAGATGGATGTAATCGAATCGAATGAGGCGTTTGCCGCGCAGGCCTGTGCCGTTGCGAAGGACCTCGGGTTTGATCCTGCGAAGACAAATCCCAACGGGTCCGGGATCTCGCTGGGTCATCCGGTGGGCGCGACGGGGTCGATCCTGACGGTGAAGGCGCTGTATGAGCTGGAGCGCATCGAGGGCCGCTATGCGCTGGTGACGATGTGCATCGGCGGCGGGCAGGGGATCGCGGCGATCTTCGAGCGGGTGCACTAAAACGCTTTCCGGCGCGAAGACTTTCGTCTCGCGCCGGAATTCAGACATAGGCTGGAAACGAACCGCGCCGGGTCAGTTATCCTGCGCGATCGTTACCAGCGGGGTGAAAAAGTAACCGCCGTACCGGATTGTCTTGATGAAGGACGGGTCCTTCATTTTGGTTTCGATCTTGCGGCGCAGGCGGCTGATCTGCACATCGATGCTGCGATCGAACACCGCCGCGGCGCGGCCGTGCAACTGGTCGAGCAGATCGTCGCGTGACAAGACCTTACGGGGATTGTTGCAGAAGATCGCCAGAATGTTGAACTCACCGCTGGTCAAGGACCGGGGGTCACCGTTCGGGTCGAACAACTGACGCCGGGCGGTATCGAGTCGCCATCCCTCGAACACCAGGGTCTTAGGGGTTTCGGACGAGGGTAGCTCCGGCGGCCCGCTGCGGCGCATGACCGCACGAACCCGAGCGACCAGTTCACGCGGGTTGAAGGGCTTGGGCAAATAGTCGTCCGCGCCCAGTTCCAGTCCGACGATGCGGTCGGTGTCGGTGCCGCGTGCCGTGACCATAATGATCGGAATCGATGACTTTCCGCGAAGCCGGCGGCAGATGCTCAAGCCATCTTCCCCCGGCAGGCCGACGTCGAGGATAACCAGGTCGATCTTGCCGCCGGACATGACGCGGTCGAGATCGCGACCGCTCCGAGCCGGAGTAACGTCAAACCCATGTTCAGTCATGCAGTTGACCATCATCCGGCTGATGTCCGGATCATCCTCAACGACTGCTATGTGTGATTGCGAATCCATGCCTCACCTTAGATTTTATAGGAACAGGTTGCACCGAATTGCCAGTGCAAACAAGTGCAACCAGTCTTCGGAAACAAAATGACATATACAACCCTAGCGTGAAGATCTTTCAGTGGGCGGCCTCGAGTTGACGGGGTAGCCGTACTGCTACTGTTCGGTATAATCAACTCTGCCGATGCGGCTTATGGTCTGTCCCATGCACAGGGGTAGTTCGGCCGCGCTCGCAAGGGGAGAGACGCATGAGTTTAAAGGGTGCTGCCTATATCGTGGGAGCGTGGGAACATCCCACGCGCAAGGCGACGGACAAGTCGGTCGCGCAACTCCACGCCGAGTGCGCCAGGGGCGCCTTGGAAGACGCCGGTCTGACGAAGGACGATATTGACGGCTATTTCTGCGCCGGCGATGCGCCGGGTTCGCTGGGCGGCCTGTCAATGGCCGACTACATGAACCTGAAGCTTCGTCACATCGACAGCACTGACGTCGGCGGATCGTCGTACCAGGTGGCGGTCGGTCACGCGATGGAGTCGATCGCGGCTGGCCGGTGCAATGTAGCGCTGATCACGTTGGCGGGGCGTCCGCGCAGCGAGGGCATGGCGACCGGCACCGCGCCGCGCGCCGGCAACCCATCCGATCCCGTGATGCAATTTGAATATCCTTACGGCCCGACCGTGGTGAACCAGTACGGCATGTGCGCCACGCGCCACATGCACGAATATGGCACGACGAGCGAGCAACTGGCCTGGATCAAGGTGGCTGCCTCGCATCATGCCCAGTACAACCCAAACGCGATGCTGCGCGATGTCGTTACGGTCGAGGACGTGGTGAACTCACCGATCGTGTCCAGCCCGCTGCACCGGCTGGACTGCTGCGTCATCAGCGATGGCGGCGGCGCGTTGATCGTCACGAAGCCGGAAATTGCCAAGAGTCTGAAGCGTCCTTTGGTGAAAGTCATCGGCGTGGGCGAATTGCCGAAGCACCAGATGGGCGGCGACGTCGACCTGACCTACACCGCCGCGCGTTGGTCCGGGCCGCCGGCGTGGGAGATGGCCGGCATTAAGCCGACCGACATCAAGTATGCCTCGATCTACGACAGCTTCACCATCACCGTGCTGATGCAGCTGGAAGACCTCGGCTTCGCCAAAAAGGGCGAGGGCGGGAAGTTCGTCATGGACGGCAACCTGATCTCCGGCGTCGGCAAGCTGCCGTTCAACACCGATGGCGGCGGATTATGCTCCAACCACCCGGCCAACCGCGGCGGCATCACCAAGATCATCGAGGCGGTGCGGCAGTTGCGCGGTGAGGCGCATCCGAAGGTGCAAGTGCCGAACTGCAACCTGGCGTTGGCGCATGGCACCGGCGGATCACTGGGAACTCGTCACTGCGGCAGCACCGTCATTCTGGAGCGGGAGTAATCACCATGGCTTATGTGCAAAGAAAGATCCCGTTTGTCGGAACGCCGGAGACCAATCCGGAGACGAAGCCGTTCTTCGAGGGCGCGAACGCGGGCAAGCTGATGCTGCGGCGCTGCACCAAGTGCAAGAAGGCGCATTACTATCCGCGCGCGCTGTGCCCGTTCTGCTTCGGGGACTGCGAGTGGGAGCAGGCGTCCGGTAAGGGCAAGGTCTACTCCTACAGCACGATGAAGCGGGGCGAGGCGCCATACAGCATCGCCTATGTCACGCTGGCAGAAGGTCCGTCTGTGCTGACCAACATCGTTGATTGCGATCTGGACACGATTGCGTGTGGTCAGGACGTGGTGGTGACCTTCGTGAAGACCGAGGGCGACGGGCCGTCGTTGCCGTTCTTCAAACCGGCCTGAGACATTTCTTTGAATGCGGTGGCGCCGGATCTTCGGATTCGGCGCCTTTTTCTTGCTTTACGAGGTAGTTCTGATGATTCTAAACCGGCGCTCGATGCTAGGCGCGGCGGCCGCTACGGCTGTACCCCGATTTGGCTATGCTCAGACTCCGACGATCAAGATCGGGGTGCTGAACGACCAGTCGGGTCCGTATCGCGATGACGGCGGCCCCACCGGCGTCGTCTGCACGCGGCAGGCGCTGGAGGATTTTGGGATTTCCGGCAAGGGCTGGAACGTCGAGATCATTTCCGCCGACCACCAAAATAAGCCCGATGTCGGGGTATCCATCGCTCGGCAATGGCTGGATCGGGACGGGGTGGATGCGATCGTCGATGTGCCGACTTCGTCGGTCGGACTGGCGGTCAATACCGTGTGCCGGGAGAAGAACAAGGTTTACTTGAACTCCGGGACCGGGTCGTCGGACCTGACGGGTCCTCAGTGCAGTCCCAATACGATCCACTGGACGTACGATACGTATATGTTGGGCAAGTCCACCGGCGGGGCGACGGTGCGTGACGGCGGCGACACGTGGTTCTTCATCACCGCCGACTATGTGTTCGGGCAGACGCTGCAGCGGGATACATCCGGGGTAATCACCAAAGCAGGCGGGAAAATCCTGGGCAGCATTGCCTATCCGTTTCCCGACACCACGGATTTTTCAAGCATGCTGGTCCGGGCTCAGGCGTCCGGGGCGAAGGTGCTGGGGCTGTGCATGGCCGGGGCGGATACCGAGAACTGCATCAAGCAAGCGCATGAGTTCGGGATTACGCAGACCATGACGCTGGCTGCGTTGTTGATTCAGGTGCGTGGTGTGCGGGCGCTGGGTCTGGATACGGCGCAAGGCCTGCGGTGGAGCGAATCCTATTACTGGGACGTGAATGATCGGACCCGCGGGTGGAACGACCGGGTGCGGACGAAGACGCCGAACGGCGTGTGGCCGAACATGACTCAGGCTGGCGATTACGCGGTGACGCTGCACTACCTGAAGGCGGTAGCCGACATGGGCGTTGCGGCCGCAAAAGCGGATGGGCGCGCGGTGGTGGACCGTATGAAGGTGATGCCGACCGACGACGACTGCTTCGGCCCGGGAAAGATCCGGATCGATGGGCGGGCGCTGCATCCGGTTTACTTGCTGGAGGCGAAGAAACCGTCCGAAAGCAAGCAGTCGTGGGATGTCGGCAAGATCATCGCCACCACGCCGGCGGATGAGGCGTTCCGGCCGTTGAGCGAGGGTGGGTGTCCGCTGGTCAAAAGCTGAGACGTCCGCGACTCAGCGCCGCCGGCGTGCCGGGTGTTCAACCCGCGCGCGCCGGCGGCGCCGTGAATTCTAGTATTGCGGACGCCGCGGGGTCGTTACCGCGCCCCCGACGGCGCCCACGCCGCCACCGATCAGCGCGCCTGCTGCCGCGCCTCGGCCGCCGCCCGCCAGACCGCCGATGGCAGCACCTGTGCCGGCGCCGATCAGTCCTCCGCCAATCGCACGCTGGCCCGGGTCGTAGGGATCCGTGCAGGCGGCCAGTCCGATTATGATGCTGGTCGCCAGACTGACTCGGACGAAGTTTGCTCTCATGGGCTGGAATCTTCCTTTCGTTGCCGTCGTTGCGGTTACCCGGCTTGAGTAACTATATCTTCAACGCCCGACCCTTACGAGAGGATTATGACCGGATTAGGACTGGCCGGTGGTGGGGGCATGGCAGCACGATGTGTGTCGGCTGCGCCAACGATCTGCCTTCGCGGCCAAGCGTGATATCGACGCGGCGCTACGCCCTGGCGGAAGCGGGGTCGCCATAGATCTTGTTGCGCAACCGGCGCATGCCGGTCAGCCAGCGGTCGCGATTGGATACTTTGCGCTGTTCGTAGTCGTGGACGGAGCCGTGAGACAGGATCATGAACCGTTCGGCGTCCATTGCGTCCAGCACGATGCGGGCGACCTCGGCGGCGGTCATGACGCCATCGACACTGGCGGCCCCGGGCCGGCCGCTCGACATGCCAGTCTGAACTGCCTGTGGACACAGCACCGAGACGCGGATGCCGCGGTCGCCATACTGGATGGCAAGATGTTCTGCCAGCGACACAGCCGCGGCTTTGGTGACGCCGTAAGCCATCGAGTTCATCGATGTCAGCAGACCGGCGGCGGAGGCGGTATTCAGCAAATACCCCGACCCGCGCGCCAGCATGCCCGGCACCAGCGCCCGGGCGGCGAACACGTGGCTGAGAACGTGGACCCGCCAGTTCAGGTCCCAGTCCGCGTCCGGGGCATCCTGCTGGCCCGCCCGGGAAATGCCGGCGTTCGAGTAGAAGATGTCGACCGGGCCAAATTTGCTTTCTGCCGCGGCAATCAGCGCCTTGATGTCGGCTTCTTTCGAGACGTCCGTGGGAACGCCGAGGGCGCCGATTTCATCAGCGACTTTTGCCAGCTTCTCGGCGTTGAGATCGGCGATCACGACGCCGCGAGCGCCGGCCGTGACGAAGGCGCGCGCGACAGCCTCACCGATGCCGCTCGCTCCGCCGGTGACGACGCAGACCTTGTCCCTTGGAATCATTGGTATGCCCTGTGCTTGCTGGTTCCCGGTGAGGCGGGACGGGGTTGGTCAGGCCGCCGGCATCCGCCGTAGGCCGCAGAGCTTGTTGCCGTCGGGGTCGCGCAGATAGGCGAGGTAGAGGCTGCTGGTGCCGCGCACGCCGGGTGGCTCCTCGATCGCAGTGCCGCCGTTCTCGACCCCGGCCTTGTGCCAGGCCTGCGCCTGGTCCGGGCTGGCCATTTTGAATCCGATCGTACCGCCGTTGGCATGACAGGCAGATTTGCCGTCGATCGGTTTGCTGACCATGAAGAGGCCGCCGTCGTGCATGTAGAGCAGACGCCCTTTGGCATCCTCGGTGCCCGGTTTTCCGCCGATAGCGGCGAACAGGGCATCATAGAATTTCTTTGATCGGGCAATGTCGTTGCTGCCGACCATGACGTGACTGAACATGTGGTGTTCTCCTCCCCAAAAAGTCAGCATACCGCAATTTCGCGGGACGGAAAGTACCCGCGTCTCTGGAATGATTGACCGGGGCGCAATGGACGCGCAGGCTGCCTGAAAAAGGGGAGATGGCAGATGTTGACCGTGACCCAAGACATGGTGCTGCCGACGGCGATAACCGGGAGTTACCCGCGTCCGTTGTGGTTTGACCTGAGCCTGAACGGGCGGTCGTTCAAGTCGGCGCTGGGTGAGTCGCTGTTTCGCGAACAATACATGGATGCCGTGGCCGCGATCATCAATGCGCAGGAGGCGGCCGGGCTGGACATCGTCACCGATGGCGACAGCCGGTTCGATCTCGCGGTGGGGGGAAAGTCCTGGTTTTTCTATCCGATCGAGCGGCTGGGCGGGATTCAGGGCCATCGGGATACCTCGCGCGGCTGGATGGGGCGGCATGATCTGCGGCCGGGAAAGATCCTCTGGGAAGTGCAGGAGGCTTATCAGCCCAGCGTCGTGAAGGAGAAACTGACTGGTGGCGCGTGGGAGTATACGGCGCTGTGGCAGGTTGCCCAGCGGCTGACCGACCGGCCGGTGAAGTTCGGCGCGATCTGCGCGCCGGCGTTGGCGAGTATGTTGTGGAACGAATTCTACACCGACGACAAGGCGATGATCCTCGACTTGTGCGATATCATGAACGCTGAACTGCGGGAGCTTGCGACGGCGGGATGTCCGTTGATTCAGGTGGAGGAACCGCCGCATCATGGGCGATCGTTGCGGCCTGATTGCACCGAGGCTGATCTGCAGTTCCTGACGGAGGCGTTCAATCGGCAGCTTGTCGGTGTGGACACGGAAATCTGGGTCCATACCTGTTGGGGCAATCCGAATCAGCAGCGGGTTTACTGGGAGGTACCGAGTTACGAAAAGGCGATGCCGTATTTGCTGCAACTGGATGCGGATGTGATCACCTTCGAGTGCGCGAGCAGTGACGGCAGGGATCTTGCTCTGTTCGGCAAATACAAGACCGACAAGAAGATTGGCATCGGCGTGGTCAATCATTGCAATACCGTCGTCGAGCCGCCTGAATACGTCGCCGGATTGATCCGGCGGGCGCTGGAGTTCATTCCGGTTGAGCGTCTGGTGGTGACGACGGATTGCGGGTTTGGGCGGGAGGGGTTGAGCCGCCGGATCGCTTATTACAAATGTGTCTCGATGGTGGAGGGGACGAATATCGTCAGGCGTGAGCTTGGCTTGCCCGAAGCGAGGGTCCGGGCTGCCGATCCCAAGCTTTATTTTGCCGCGGATGCCCGAAGGTAGGCTCGCTCATCAGGCAAAAGCGAACGCAGCCGAGTGTGCGCCGGACCATAGAACGGATAACGCAATCTGCTTCATACCGCGACTAGTCGTGACCATCTAAGCGATGACGGGAACGCAGGAAGTTTGGCATGGCCGTTGATTACCGCCTTCCGATGCTGCGAGAGGCCTTGCGACGGACGACTGATGTCCCGGACGGCCGTATCGTCGTGATGGCCGCAAGGGTGGCTCCCAGTCTTGGTGTTGGCGTTCGTGAGTTGAGGGCTTTGGACCCCGGCGCAAAGGTTCCTGGTGGCAGAATTCTACCAATCTGGATCAATGCGGCGGAAGCGCTGGAGATCGTTACGTGGAACACCGGAGAAGCCTCCGACCTGCGGCGCTATGGCAACAAGACCCATGCCGAGGCGCAACTTTTTGAGTTCATCCGGGACAAGGCATTCGACAGCATCGAAATCGAAATCAGCCACAGTCCCTGCACCGCTTGTGTCGACATGCTGACAGGCTGGCTACGGGATGTCAGGGCGCGGGGCGCGACGGTCTCGAGAGAACCCAATCGGCGGGTTGGGAAAAGGATCTATGTCGGCTCACCGGTGACGAAGCTGCCGGATCTGCCGGCGGTCATTCGGTGGGGCAAGCTTTATGACATGCCGCCACAGGCGACGACGTGGGAATACCTCGGTGATTTGCGCAAGGCTGGCTGGCATTTGGCCGCGCCGGCAAGCGCTCTTCCGGGCGGTGCGGGGACTGCTCCGGTTACATTACTTTAGACACCCGACAGGCGGGTAAAAATCGCGGCGTACAGGTTGCCGGGGATATCGGCGCCGAGCGGCCGTGGTTGGGGATCGTCCACGCAAGAATCAACCCAAGTTGAACACGTCGATCGCTGTCTTTCCCAGGATCTTTTGCGCGTTCTCGACGCTGGTCGCATCGAACACAGCCTGGATGGCGCTGCGGGTATAGCCGAACGTGGATTCCTGATGCGGATAGTCCGATGACCACATGACCCTGTCGGCGCCGATCCGGTGCAGCAGTTCCAGCCCGGCCGGATCAGTCATGAACGTGGCATAGCAGTGGTTGTAACCAATACCAGCTCGGCGCGTGCGCCAGTTTCGGGTTCATCACGGTCGGGAAGGAGTTGTAGATCATGTCGGCGTCGTGGATCATGGAGGCGACCCAGCTGATCCCGCCTTCAAGGAACACGACCTTCAGTTTCGGGAAGCGATCGAAGACGCCGCCGAAGGTCAAGGGGCCCCAGATCTGGCGGAAGCCCTGCATTTGAACCAGCACAGCCGATCCGGCGGCGCCGGGCGCGCTGGTCAGGAAATTTTCGCCGATATGGAAGCACAGCGGAATGCCGGAGTCGGCGATTGCTTCCCACAGCGGGTCCATCTTTGCGTCATTGTAGTAGATCGGCTCGTCGTTGACGTCGTCACCGGGTTTGATGGGGATCATCAGGCCGTGCGCACCGAGTTCCCGGCAGCGTTCGACGGATTCTTTTGCCTTGGACGGATCCCAGTAGTTCGGCACCATGACGGGGAACAGGCGGCCTTTGCCGAGCTTACAGGTCTCAGCGATGTGCTCGTTATAGGCCGAGAATGTTTCGTGACGGTTCATCATCCTGCCGAGGATGAACAGGCTGAAAAGGCGCTGTGGGAAGATCAGTTCTTTCTCAACACCCTCGGTATCCAGGTCCTGAAGGCGGGCTTCGATGTTTGTCAGTCCGGGGGCGCATTCCAGGGCGGTGCAGAGGCCGGCGGCGTCGAACTCCCGGCCGGGGCGCTTGCCGATCTCCTGGCCGGCGACGGTGATGTGGTAGCCACCGTTGCGGAACTCCATGCGCGGGGCTTGATCTTTCAGGTGATCCGGGAAGCGGTCGACCCAGCAGTCGGTCTCCAGCATGTGGCTGTCGGCGGACACGATGATCGTGCCGTCCGGCCAGGAGCGTGTTGCCGCCTGGGCCTTTCGCGCGGGCGACAAGGGGATATCGATCATTTCCGGAATTTCGAGAATGAAGCCGTCGGCCATGAAATCCCCCCGCTTGCGTGCCCTGTGTTGGGGAGCAGTCTCCAGGGCACGCTGATAGTGTCAAGCGCGGGCGGCACGACAAAGGCGCACGCGAATGATACACACCGGTGGCGGCCGGGCACGGCAAGTCGTGGATGGCCGCCCCAGGGATGGCCATGACGATTAGCGGACGGTGCGCCGAGTCAAACGACTTGGTTGTTTGCGCTGGCCCTAGCCAGCCGCCAGTGTCTTCATCGCGGCGGTGCGCTCGAACAGGCGCAGCAGCACCCGGATTGCCTGCCCGCGTTCGGTCTGCAGCTTCGGGTCGCGCGACAGCAGGACCGCGGCGTCGCGGTGGGCCATGTGCAGCAGGTGTTCGTGGGCGTCGGGGTCGGCCAGCTTGTAGCCGGGCAGGCCGGCTTGGCGGGTGCCCAGCATGTCGCCGCCGCCGCGCAGCCGATAATCCTCGTCGGCGATGAGGAAGCCATCGTCGGTGTCGCGCAGCAGGGTCAGGCGGCGGCGGGCGGTCTCGTTCACCCAATCCTCGTGCAGCAGCAGGCAGAAGCTGGCCTCGGAGCCGCGCCCGACCCGCCCGCGGAGCTGGTGAAGCTGGGCGAGGCCAAAGCGTTCGGCATGCTCGATGACCATGATGGAGGCTTCGGGGACGTCGACGCCGACCTCCACCACTGTTGTGGCGACGAGCAGCCGGATGGCGCCAGCGGCGAAGGCAGCCAAAGCGGCATCGCGGACGTCGGGCGTCTGCTGGCCGTGGGCGAGGCCGACACGCTCGCCGAAGCGCTGGCGCAGGTCGGCGTAGCGTTCTTCGGCTGCGGCGACGTCCAGAACCTCGCTTTCGGCGACCAGCGGGCAGACCCAGTAGACCTGGGCGCCTTCGTCCAACTTGCGGGCGATGCCTTCCAGCACGGTTCCCATGCTGCCGAGGGCGTGCAGCGTGGTGCGGATTGGCTGGCGGCCGGCAGGT
Organism: uncultured Pseudomonadota bacterium; assembly: GCA_963819005.1. Taxonomy (GTDB): domain Bacteria; phylum Pseudomonadota; class Alphaproteobacteria; order Acetobacterales; family Acetobacteraceae; genus Rhodopila. The sequence goes on along the minus strand of CAWFUL010000010.1, from coordinate 805,934 downwards.
TTGTCGGTCAGGCGACTGACATCCATCTCCCCCCATTGCGTGAGGAGCAGCGTGCGGGGGATGGGGGTTGCGGTCATGACCAGGACATCGGTCATCTCGCCTTTGGCGCCGAGGGTGAGTCGCTGGGTGACGCCGAAACGGTGCTGCTCGTCGATCACCGCGACAGCGAGGTCGTGGTATTCGACGGCGTCCTGGAACAGCGCGTGCGTGCCGACAACGATCTTGATGGTGCCGTCCTTCATGCCGCGCAGCAGGCGGGCGCGCTCCTTGCCCTTGATCGCACCGGTCAGCAGGGCGACGGGCAGCGGGCACAGGCGGGTCAGCACGCGGTGATGCTGCTTGGCGAGAACCTCGGTCGGGGCCATCAGCGCCGCCTGCTTGCCGGCCTCGACGGCACGCAACATGGCCAGCAGTGCGACCAGGGTCTTGCCGGAGCCGACATCGCCTTGCAGCAGGCGGAGCATGCGGCGGGGCGAAGACAGGTCGGCGTCGATCTCCGACAGGGCCTGGATCTGCGACGCGGTGGGCTGGAAGCCGAAGCGGCGCAGGGCTTCCTGGCGCAGGCTGGAATTGCCGATCAGCGGCTGACCCTGACGCGCTCGGACCCGGCCACGGATCAGCGCCTGGGCCACCTGCCCGGCGAGCAACTCGTCATAGGCCAGGCGGGCACGCATGCGCGGGTCGGGGGCGGACGTGGCGGGCGTTTGGACGGCGCGCAGGGACTCGGCGAAGGACAGCCATTTCTCGCGCCGCAGCAGAGGGACGTCGTGCCACTCGGGCAGGTCCGGCAGCGCGGCGAGGGCCTGGGCGACTCCGGAGGCGACCTGGCGCGGCCACAGGCCGGCGGTCAGCGGCCAGACGGGTTCGATGACCGGAATGCGGTCGGGCTGGTCGGCTGGGACCATGTGTTCGGGGTGGGCGATGGTCAGCCGGCCATTGAAAACGTCCAGCTTGCCGGACACGAGCAGTCGCGTGCCCGGTGGCATCTGGGTCTCACGCGTGAATTTGAAAAAGACCAGTTCGGCGGTGCCGGTTTCGTCGCGGACGATGATGCGCCAAGGCTGGCGGGATGTGGCCGGACGCTCGTGGCGCAACACCTCGACGGCCAGCGTGCCGATGGTGCCGGGCCGAGCGTCGCGGATCGTCGGGCGCGGGCTGCGGTCCAGGTAGGACTTCGGCATGTGGAAGAGCAGATCGATGATCCGGTCGCCCCCCGCGACACGCGCGATCAGGGGGGCGGCGGCCGGACCTATGCCCCGCAGGCTGGTCAGGGGCGCGAACAGGGGCGCGAGCAGATCGGATGGCACGGGCTGACAGGTCCTTGGTGCGCCGCTATATGACGGTTTACTGATGACTTAACCAGACCACTCCGAACCGGACCTCAGACGCCGGCGCCTGCTGTTTCGCGCCACCCATCGCGGTACGTTTGAAAACGACCTGATGATCGGTGGGTTTGTGCGTGCAAATCTCGCGACATTTTCCGATGCTGACATGGATGCGCTGGAGGCCGTGCTGGATATCCCGGACACGTCGCTGGCGGACTGGCTGACCGGGCGGGTGCCGTTTCCACCGGGAGAGGAGACGCCGATGTTGCGTCGTATCCGGAATTCCTTGATTCCAGGGCCGAATCAGTGAGTGATCCCATCAAAGTCTGGGGCGCGCCGGAGGGCTGGGACGCCTTCCTGCTGGCGCAACGGCGTCGCGAGCATTCCGGCTCCGTCCTGCATGTCGCGCGCGACGACGCCCGCATGGCGCGGCTGGCGGAGGCCCTGGCCTTCGTGATGCCGGAGGTCGAGATCCTGCGGTTTCCGGCCTGGGACTGCCTGCCGTACGACCGCGTGTCCCCGAACCCGGCCATGATCTCGGAACGCATTGCCACGCTGGCGCGGCTGCTCGATCCGCCGAAGGGCCCGCGCGATCGTGCTGACCACGGTGAATGCGCTGGTGCAGCGCGTGCCGCCGCGGTCGGCGTTCGCCGGGGCCAGCATGGACCTTGCAGTCAACGGCGAGGTGAAGCCGGAGAAGCTGACGGCGTTCCTGGAGGCGAACGGGTACGGGCGCGCCGGAACGGTGATGGAACCGGGCGAATATGCGATCCGGGGCGGGATCATCGATATCTTCCCCTCCGGTGAGGCGGACCCGGTCCGGCTGGACCTGTTCGGCGACACGATCGAGTCGATCCGGGTGTTCGATCCCTCGTCGCAGCGCAGTGCCGGGAAGCGGCAGCGGCTGTCGCTGCGGCCGGTTTCGGAAGTGCCGTTGGGCAAGGAGTCGATCGCCCGTTTCCGCACCGGCTGGCGCGACCTGTTCGGGCAGGATGCGGCGAAGGACCCGATCTATCTGTCGATCTCCGACGGGCGGCGGCATCCGGGGATGGAACACTGGGTGCCGCTGTTCCATCCGACGATGGAAAACCTGCTGGACTATCTGCCGGACGCGGCGGTCAGCCTCGATCATCAAGCGGACGAGGTGCTGGAAGCCCGGCTGGAGATGATCGCGGATCACGCCCAGGCGCGGAAAGCGGTGCCTCGGGATGGCGAGACGCCTTACCGGCCGTTGCCGCCTTCGATGCTATATCTGGACCGGGAGGGCTGGGACGAGATGTTGTCGTTCGGTCCTCTGCTGGCGTTCACGCCGTTCGGCAAGCCGGATGGGGCTGGCGGTGTCGACGGCGGCGGACGGCCGGGGCCGGTATTCGCTCAGTCCGGCGGCGGGCCGGGTGTCACGGTGTTCGAGCAGTTGCTGGGGCAGGCGGAGCGGTGGCGTGTTGAAGGCCGGCGGCTTGTTGTGGCGGCCTGGACTCGCGGGTCGCGGGAGCGGCTGACCAACCTGCTGCGGGAGCATGGCTTCAAGGACGCGGCGCAGGAGGACGATTTCGCCAGTGTCCGCCGCAAGCCCGCAGGGTCGGTGTCGCTGGTCGTTCTGGGGGTCGAGCGCGGATTTGTCGCGGACCGGCTGGCGCTGGTGGGCGAGCAGGACCTGCTGGGCGAGCGCATCTCCCGCCCGCCGCGCCGGCGCAAGCGGGCCGATCAGTTTATCGCCGAAGCGACGGAAATCGCCGAGGGCGATCTGGTGGTGCATCAGGAATACGGCATCGGGCGGTACGACGGGCTGGCGACGCTGCAGGTCACCGGGGCCCCGCACGACTGCTTGCGGCTGATCTACGACGGCAACGAAAAGCTCTTCCTGCCGGTCGAGAACATCGAAGTGCTGTCCCGCTATGGCAGCGAGCATCAGGGCACCGCGCTGGACAAGCTGGGCGGGGCCGGCTGGCAGACGCGCAAAGCCAAGATGAAGCAGCGCATCCGCGACATGGCGGGTGAGCTGATCCGGATCGCCGCCGCCAGGAAAATCCGTGACGCCGACCTGATGACTCCGCCGGAAGGGTCATGGGACGAGTTCTGCGCGCGGTTCCCGTTCATGGAAACGGAGGATCAGTCCCGCGCGATTGCCGATGTGCTGGAGGATCTGGCCTCGGGCAAACCGATGGACCGGCTGATCTGCGGCGACGTCGGCTTCGGCAAGACCGAGGTCGCGCTGCGGGCGGCGTTCGTCGCGGCAATGTCGGGGTCTCAGGTGGCCGTGGTTGTGCCGACCACCTTGCTGGCGCGGCAGCACTTCCGGACGTTTTCCGCTCGGTTTGCCGGACTGCCGGTAAAGGTGGCGCAACTGTCGCGCATGGTGACGGCTAGGGAGGCGAACGAGGTTCGGGCTGGGGTGGCGTCGGGCGATATCAACATCGTTGTGGGCACGCATGCCTTGCTGGCGAAGTCGGTGACGTTCTCCGACCTCGGGCTGCTGATCGTCGATGAGGAGCAGCATTTCGGCGTTTCGCACAAGGAACGGCTGAAGGCGATGAAGGCCGACGTGCATGTGCTGACGCTGACGGCGACGCCTATTCCCCGGACGTTGCAACTGGCACTGACGGGCGTGCGGGAGATGTCGATCATCGCGACACCTCCGGTCGATCGGCTGGCGGTGCGGACGTTCATCATGCCGTTTGACCAGGTGGTGATCCGCGAGGCGTTGCAGCGCGAACGGTTCCGTGGCGGGCAGGTGTTCTGCGTGGTGCCGCGGATCGAGGACCTGCAGCGCATGTCCGACCGGCTGCGCGAGATCGTCCCGGAGGCTCGGACCATCCAGGCGCATGGACGACTGGCGCCGACCGAACTGGAACGGGTGATGACCGAGTTCGGCGACGGCAAATACGATATCCTGCTTGTCGACCAATATCGTCGAAAGCGGGCTGGATATGCCGGCGGTCAATACGCTGGTGATCTACCGCGCCGACATGTTCGGCCTGGGGCAGCTGTACCAGCTGCGCGGGCGGGTCGGGCGCGGCAAGCAGCGTGGCTATGCGTATCTGACGTGGCCGCCGAACCATCACCTGTCCGTCGCGGCGGAGAAACGACTGACTGTCATGCAGACGCTGGATGCGCTGGGGGCTGGGTTTACGTTGGCGTCGCACGACCTGGATATCCGTGGCGCGGGCAATCTGCTGGGCGACGAGCAGTCGGGCCATATCAAGGAAGTCGGCATCGAGTTGTACCAGCAGATGCTGGAAGATGCGGTGGCGGAAATCAGGGCGGGCGAGGGCAAGCGCGGCACCGGACAGGACCGGGATTGGACGCCGAATATCTCGCTGGGTCTGCCGGTGCTGATCCCGGATACCTATGTGCGTGATCTGCCCGTGCGTCTCGGCTTGTACCGGCGGATCGGTGCCCTGGCGTCGGATGCCGAAAGCGATGCGATGGCGGCGGAACTGGTCGATCGGTTCGGGCCGCTGCCGGAGGAAGTCGATAACCTGCTGGGTGTCGTCGCACTGAAGCGGGCCTGCCGGGAGGCGGGCGTCGAGAAGCTGGAGGCCGGGCCGAAGGGCATGGTCGTGACGTTCCGCGGCAACGCGTTCAGCAATCCCGCTGGCCTGGTGCGATGGCTCTCGAGCAAGGGCGGCGTGGTGCGGCTGCGGCCGGACCATAAGCTGGCGATCTCCCGCGACATGGATGTCGCGACACGTCTGAAGTTCGCGCGCGATACGCTGGGGGCGCTGGATCAGATTGCGCGGCAGGCCAAGGCGGCTTGATGCGCCGGATGCTGCTGGCCGCTTTGCTCCGCGCGCCGGCAGCCGGCGCGGCGGGCGATTTGGGCAGCCTGAACCTTGCGTTCGACGGCGACAGTATCTCGGCAGGCGCGGGATCCTCTCGCGGGCACGGGCTGGATGTGCTGGTCGCGGCCGGGGTTGGCGTGCCGGTCCGGCTGCATAATGTCGCAGCAAGTGGCCGGCCGGTCAGTGAGTGTTTGCGGCTGTATCCGCGGTTGGTGGAGCCGTTGTTTGCGCCAGACCTGCCCGGCACATCATTGCCTTCCATGCCGGCGACAACGACATCGCCCTGCATCAGACTGCGGCGGACACCTATGCGGCCTTCACCGGCTATGTTGCGGCGGCGCATCGTCAGGGCTGGAAGGTCGTCGTGTCCATCGAACTGCGGCGCTATGGTTTTCCGCCCGATCTTCAGGCCGCGTTGCTGCACTACAGTGATTGCTTGCGGGCCAATGCCGCGGGCGCGGTCGCCGTCGTGGATCTCGATCAGGAGCCGCGGTTCGTGCTGATCGAGGATCGGAGCATTCCCGGCCTCTTCACACACGATGGTGTTCATCCGAGCGACGGGGGATATGCGGTGCTGGGGCCGGTGGTCAGATGGGTGGGTTCGACAGGCTGACACGCCGCCTGTAGTGTCCCGCTGAGAAACCCAACGAAGGAGGACCGGCTATGGCAGGAAACGGGGCGAAGGTCATCGAACTGGACCGTCAGCGCATGACGGCGATGGCGGAAAAGGATGTGGCAACCCTGACGCGGCTGCTGGCTGATGACCTGATCTATACGCATTCCTCCGCTCGTCTGGACACCAAGCAAAGCCTGATCGGGGCGATGGAGTTGGGCTCGACTGTCTATACTGCCGTGGAGCCGTCGGATGTTGTGGCTCAGGACCTGGGTGACGCGGTGGTTTTGACGGGTGTGGCCGCGATCAGCGTCAATTCCGGGGGCAAACCGAATTCGTTCCGCGTGCGGTTTACCGATGTCTATGCCAACCGGGGTGGCAACTGGCAGATGGTGACCTGGCAAAGCACGCGGCTGGGCTGATCGGTGGCGGGCAACGAACAGACTGTCATCGATCTCGACAAGGCCCGCATGGCGGCGATGGTGGCGCTTGATCTGCCGGCATTGCAGACGCTGCTGGCTGACGACCTGATCTATACGCACTCCTCGGCGAAAGTGGACGGAAAGCAGAGCCTGATCGAGGCGATGACGTCGGGCGCCAATGCCTATACGGCGCTGGAAGCGTCAGGGGTGACGGCGCGTGATCTCGGTGGCGTTGTGATGGTGACGGGGCAGGCGGCGATGACGGTCAGCCTGAGCGGGCGGCCGACCTCGTTCCGGGTACGATTCCTGGATGTGTGGGTGCAGCGGGACGGGCAGTGGCAGATGACGGGGTGGCAGAGCACCCGGTTGCGTTGACAGCAGACGGGCGGCCCGTTTGTTGCTAGGCTCGCGGCGTAACTGTCGGAGGGTTCGCCGTGACGTCCCGCACCATGAACCTGGGCGCTTTCGTGCACGAGACCGGGCAGCACGTTGCCGCCTGGCGCCACCCGGAGGCGTACGCCGAGTCCGGCACGGTCTTCGCGCAGGCGATGGACGTGGCGCGCACCGCCGAACGCGGCAAGTTCGACCTGCTGTTCCTGGCCGACAGTGCCGCCGTCAGCGTGTTCGGCACGCCTGAATCACGCGGCCGCATGGGCAAGATGGTGAAGTTCGAGCCGATCACCTTGCTGTCGGCCTTGGCGGCGGTGACCTCACATCTGGGGTTGGTGGCAACCTGCACCTCCACCTACAACGAGCCGTATACGCTGGCGCGACAGTTCGCCTCCATGGACCAGATCAGTGGCGGCCGCGCCGGCTGGAATCTTGTCACGTCTAACAACGAGGCAGAAGCGTTCAACCACGGGCGTGAGCAGCATGTCGCGCACGCGGACCGTTATGACCGGGCGGCGGAGTTCGCCGAGGTGGTGTGCGGGCTGTGGGACAGCTGGGATGAGGACGCATTCATCCGCGACAAGGAGTCCGGCGTTTATTTCGATCCCAGTAAAATGCATGTGCTGAACCACAAGGGCAAGCATTTCAGCGTGCGCGGACCGCTAAACGTCGCTCGGTCGCCGCAGGGACGGCCGGTGCTTGTGCAGGCCGGGGCTTCGGACACCGGGCGCGACCTCGCGGCGCGGATGGCGGAACTGGTGTTCACGGCGCAGACGACGTTCGAGCAGGCGGCGGAGTTCTACAGCGACGTCCGCGCCCGGCTGCCTCGGTTCGGGCGGTCGCAGGACGAAATGAAGATCATGCCGGGGCTGTACCCCGTGGTCGGCCGGACGGAGGCGGAGGCGCGGCAGAAATTCGATTTCCTGCAGTCGCTGATCCACCCAAGTGTGGGGATCGCCGTGCTGGAACACACGATCGGGGTGGCGAACCTGTCGCGGTATCCGCTGGATGGGCCGGTGCCCGATATGGGCGACACCAACGGGCCATTGTCGCGGCAGCGGCTGTTGCTGGAGGCGGCGCGGCGGGACAAGCTGACGTTGTGGGAACTGTGCCTGCTGAACGCGGGGCCGCGCGGCCATCTGCTGACTATCGGGACGCCGGCGCAGATCGCCGACGTGATGGAGCACTGGTTCAGGAACGGCGCGGCGGATGGGTTCAACGTGATGCCGGCGTTCCTGCCTGGGTCGCTGAACGATTTCGTCGACATGGTGATACCGGAACTGCAACGGCGCGGGTTGTTCCGGGCAGAGTATGAAGGTCCGACGCTGCGCGAGAACCTGGGGCTGCCGAAGCCGCGCAGCCGGTGGCAAGGCGTGCCGATGGTGGCCGAGTGACCCGTCAGTTGCGCGCGTCGGTGTAAGGGTAGCGGACGTCGCCGTTCTTCAGGTCCGGCGGGTAGAGCACGGTCTGCACTGACAGGTCGCGGAACTGCTCGATATCGTGGCCTTTGATGCCGTGGAACTGGGTTTCAAGCACGCGTGGTTCGGCCCACTCGCCGTTCGGGCCGAACTTGATGTCGCCAACCAGGGTGTGGAATGTGTGGGTGCGGAGGTAGTCCGCGAGTTTCGCCTGATCGGTGCCGCCGGTGGCGGAGACGGCCTCACCCACCACCTGCAGGTCGGCATAGGCGAACGGGGGCAGGTAGAAGCCCAGCGCGTCCACGCCGCTTTCGCCGACGCGGGATTGATACTTCGCCAGGAAGGCTTTGGCTTCCGGCGTGTCCAGCTTGCCCACGGGCAGCCAGAAATCGTAGTCGACGATGCCGTTCAGTTGATCGCCCATCTGGGTCTTGATGGCAGTCGCCTGAAGACCGACCATGCCGCCGCCAAACAGTTTCGTTTTCAGTCCGACCTCGTTCGCCGCCCGGACCATCCCGACAGTGTCCGGCGGATAGGAGGCAACAAATACCATGTCGGGATTCGTTGCCTGGATGGCGCGGATGATCGGGGAATAGTCCGACGTCGTCGGCGGGTAAGTATTGTCGTAAACGATTTTGTAGCCGCCGCGTTTGGCGAGTGCCCGGGCGCCATCAAGCGCGTTCTTGGCGAATTCAGCGTCGGCGCCGACCAGGGCGATGGTTTTTGGCCTGGGATTGACCGTGTCGGCCACGGCAAAGAAGCCGGCGGCGAAAGCCTCTTTCGGATTGGCGCCGCCGGCGGGGATAATGGAGAAGTAGTTCGGGTAGTGGAACTCGCTGTTCACGCCAAGGCCGAACAGACCGACGAGGGTCAGGTGGCGCTGCATGGCGATCGGCAAGGCTGGGGCGACCATGTTGGTGCCGTTGCCACCAATCAGCAGGTCCACATGGTCGACATCCAGCAGCTTGGAGATGATGCCGGGAACGAGTGCGGGGTTGGACTGGTCGTCGTAGGTCACGAGTTTGACCGGGCGGCCGAGGAGCCCGCCCTTGGCATTGGTGTCCTCGACCCAGATTTGCATGGCAAGGAGTGCAGCCTTGCCGTTGGGGGCAAGCGCGCCGGTCTGGCCGAGGTTCAGGCCGATGGTGAAGGGCTCTGCGGCGTGGGCGGGAGTGGCGGCCAGCAGTCCGAGCGACAGAAGGCTGCAGGCGAGGCGTGCTGGCCAGGACATGAATGGTTCCCCCGGGACGATTTTTGTTGGTGGCAGGTTGCCGGGTTTTCATCCCCGGATCAACGGGATGTCCAGCACGGCGTTGGGCAAGGCGATCGGGGTCCCACGGCCCTGGCCGGCAAAGCACGGTAGGATGGGCGGCGCTCAGCGGACGTCCGTCGCATCCGCCGAGCCGGATCTACAGGGGCGATGTAGCCCGCAGGCGCCTTTGCACACGTGGCGCACATCTGAAGACTTTGCGCCTTGATCTGGATCAATGTTAAATCAGTAGAATTATTTTATTTTATGTTTCGTTATTTCCCACGGGAGGTATTCATGCACCTCGAAACAACGGGTTACCTGAAGACAGTTGACGACATCGTCGGTCTGAATTGGGAAGGACTAACGACCAATGAGCTTCAGATGGTGTCTGAAGCCTACTACTACTTCTCGGTGCAGTTCTGCGAGACCGTCGACATAGCGGTCGCACGCTACCCGACTGATGAACAACTTGCTGAACTTCGGAAGGGCGAATGCGACACCGACAATCTGTCGCCATATCCCGGTGTGGCGAACCCCGGCGAGCAGATGAACCACGATGAGTTCATGCGACGCACGAACAATCTTTCGATCCTGGATCGTGGCAGCAGGGAGCGGGCGGCCAAGCTTGGCGCTGCCTATCTCGAAGCGGCCCGCGCCGTCGATCCCGAAATACGTATCAGCAGCCTGCCAAGCTATGAAGATGGCGGGCTCGAGAAGGTCTTCAGGGCTGTCTTGAGAGCCAAGGATTGGGACGGGACGTCTCTACAGGCATTCAAACACTTCCTGGAAGGTCACGTCAGGTTGGACAGCGATCCGGCCCATGGACACGGCTCCCTCTGTCGCCACCTGGTCGCTGACGAACGGATCGCCCCGCTCTGCGTTGCCTTCAAGGACCTTCTGGTCGGAGCCGCGCCAAGCCTCGCAGCCTGATGCCATTCCGCTCAGGCGATTCCCTGTCAAGACGGCGGGTTGTCAACGGGTCATTTCGATATAGCCCAGACCGTTTACGACGGCCCGCCAACCGGGGGCGATCAGGGTTGAGGTTTCGTCTTCGGCGATGATGGCAGGGCCCTCGATCGTGGCGTTTGGTGTTAGCAAGACGCGGTCGTAAATGGCCCAGGGCGTTACCACGCCGGTTGTAGTGTCGCGGACATCCTGGGTGCGGACTGGGACTGCTTCTGTCGTGAACAGGCTTTCGTCGCGGGGATCGGCGGCGACGTCGGGAGTGATGGTCGTTACGACGACGGCGTAACTCATGATTTCGACATCCGACCCCGGCACAGGACGGTCGAAGAATCGCGCATATTCTTCATCGTAACGCGCTCGGATCAATGGAATATCCTCGACGCCCAGGACGGTGTTCGGCAGCGGGACGGGGATTTCGTGGCCCTGGCCCACGTAGCGCATGTACGCGGTGCGGGTCTCTATCGTTGGAGCGCCGAAACTCCCTTTGGCGACGGCGGCCTCGGCTTCCAGGCGCATGTCGTCCAGCAGATCGTTGACCGAGGCAACATCTAAGGTGGAAAAGCGCTGATACAGGCTGCGAACGACCTCGTAGCCCACCGGTGCGCGCAGAAAGCCGATGGCGCTGCCGACGCCGGCGCCGGAGGGTACCAGAACACGGGTGATGCCGACTTTCTCGGCGACGCGGCAGGCGTGGACAGGGCCGCCGCCGCCGAATGCGATCAGGGTGCGCCCCTCATAGGTTTTGCCGGATTCTATGGCATGGACGCGGGCGGCGTTGGCCATGTTCTCGTCGACCATTTCGACGACGCCAAGTGCCGCCAGTTCCGGAGTCAGACCGAGTTTCGCGCCGACGTCCGCCAGCAGGGCATCGTGCGCGGCGGTGGCGTCCAGCGCCATGCTGCCGCCGGCGAAACGCGCTGGATCGTAACGCCCCAATGCCAGGTTGGCATCGGTGACCGCGGGGTGCGTCCCGCCGCGGCCATAGCACGCGGGGCCTGGGAAGGCGCCGGCGCTTTCGGGGCCAACGGCAATGCGGCCCATGCTGTCGACATGCGCGATGGAGCCACCCCCGGCGCCGATCTCAACCATTTCGATCACCGGAATTCGCAGCGGCAGGCCGGAGCCTTTGCGGAAGCGGCCGACGCGCGCGACCTCGAACGTGCGGGCGGTCTGCGGCTTGAAATCATCGATCAGGCAGATCTTCGCGGTAGTACCGCCCATGTCGAAGGACAGGACGCTGCCCAGGCCGCACGCCCGCGCGATGTGGGCGGAAAAGATGGCGCCGCCGGCGGGCCCACTCTCGACCAGGCGAATGGGAAAGCGGCAAGCGATGTCGATGGTGGTCAGGCCGCCGCCGGACATCATCAGGAACAGCGGCGCGGTCGCGCCGGCGGCGTGCAGATCGCCCTCCAGCTGGCGCAGGTAGCGCGCCATCATCGGCTGCACATACGCATTGGCGACGGTGGTGGAGAATCGTTCCCACTCCCGCATCTCCGGCGAGACATCCGACGACAGCGACACCGGAACCCCCGGCAACGCGTCCTGCAGAATGGCGGCGATACGGTTTTCGTGCGCGGGATTGACGAAGGCGTGCAGCAGGCCGACGGCGATGCTTTCAACCTGTTCCTGTTGCAGAACGGGGATCAGGGCGCGGACCGCCGCCTCGTCAAGCGGGCGCAGGACCTGGCCGGTGTTGTCCAGACGTTCCGGGACCGGCAAGCGCAGGTAACGGGGCACCAGCGGTTCCGGCAGCGTGATGTTCAGGTCGTACTGATCGTAACGGCTTTCGTTGCCCATCGCGATCACATCTCGGAAACCCTCGGTGGTGATCAGGGCGGTGCGGGCGCCCTTGCGCTCGATGATCGCGTTGGTTGCCAGGGTGGTGCCGTGGATAATCAGGGCGATGTCGGCTGGTGCGACGCCGGCAGCCTGCGTGATGGCGCGCAGGCCCTCCATCACGCCGCGTTCGGGCGCGGCCGGTGTCGTCAGGACTTTCGCCGTGGTGCGCTTGCCGGCGTGTTCCAGCGCGAGGTCGGTGAAGGTGCCCCCGATGTCGACAGCGAGGCGGGCTTTATCGGCATCTGGGCGGCTGGCGGTCATGCATCGTCCTTACGGTCTTCGCCTCAGCGAGCAGGCAGTGGCTTCAGTGAACGTACCAGACGTTTGCGTTACGCGTCAGGGGTCATGTTGTGGCAACGCAAGGTGCTATTCGCACCCGCACATTTGATGGAACGGGCGGATGCCGCCGCCGCTGCTTCAGCCGAACAGCAGGTAGGTTCGAGATGGTGCGGGAGCCCTTAAACAAATTTTTGGCGCCCACGCTCGGGATTGCCTTCGTGATCGGGGTGATCGGCGCGGTCAGTCTGTGGGTGGGACAACCGCTGCTGATACCCAGCCTCGGATCGGCCATATTCCTGCAGCTCATGACCCCGGAAGAGCCGAGCGCGCGCACCTGGAATACGGCGGTGGGGCAGTTGGCCGGCGCGGGCTGCGGCTTTGGCGCGGTCGCGCTTCTTGGCGTAGCCGGCAAGTCCCACTTCATGGTCGGTAGCGCACTGCTCGCCGCTCGGGTTGGAGCGGCGGTGCTTGCCGTGTTCGGCACCGCCATCATCCAGTATCTGCTGGACGCGGTCAGCGCCGCCGGGGGCGCCACCGCGCTGATCGTCGCCGTCGGGGCCGAAACGACCAGTCCGGACGGGGCCGTTCGGCTGGTCGCGGGAATCGTGCTTGTTACTGCGCTGGGTGAGCCAATCCGGCGGTGGATCGTGCGTCGTCGATGATGCCGGCTTCGTGCATCGGTTCCAGCGTCCTGCCGATGGTGGCCGTATAGGCGAATGCCAGGATGACACAGACGATCCCCGCGCCGAGACCGCCAAGCAGGACCTGATAGAACACCGTGACGAGGTCGATGCTCTGGTACACCCAGTTGGCATAGGTCGACATCGTGAAGATCGACATCAGCCCGCCGCCGATCATGAAGGCCAACAGGCCGTAAAGGATCGGGTGGCGCGTGCGGAACCGGCAGACCCGGCTGGTGCCGAGGCGGATCGCTGTCTCTTCGGCGGCGCCGACCGTTTCGCCGAATTCTGGCTGCGCGAGATCTGGCAGCGGGCCTTACAACATGGACCGCGGCCGGGGCCGGGGTCGGTTCCAGCGTCTTGCGGATGGTCGCTGCATAGGCAAACGCCAGGACGACACAGACGATGCCCGCGCCGAAACCGCCGAGCAGCACCTCATAGAACGCGGCAACAAGGTCGATGCTTTGGTAGGCCCAGTTGGAATAGGTCGACATCGTGAAGACCGACATCAGGCCGCCGCCGATCATGAAGGCCAACAGGCCGTAGAGGATCGGGTGGCGCGTGCGGAACCGGCAGACCCGGCTGGTGCCGAGGCGGATCGCAGTCTCTTCGGCGGCGCCGACCGTTTCGCCGATTCTGGCTGCGCGAGATCTGGCAGCGGGCCTTACGACATGGACCGCGGCCGGGGCCGGGGTCGGTTCCAGCGTCTTGCGGATGGTCGCTGCATAGGCAAACGCCAGGACGACACAGACGATGCCCGCGCCGAAACCGCCGAGCAGCACCTCATAGAACGCGGCAACAAGGTCGATGCTTTGGTAGGCCCAGTTGGAATAGGTCGACATCGTGAAGACCGACATCAGGCCGCCGCCGATCATGAAAGCCAACAGGCCATAGAGGATCGGGTGGCGCGTGCGGAACCGGCAGACCCGGCTGGTGCCGAGGCGGATCGCAGTCTCTTCGGCCGCGCCGACCGTTTCGCCGACAGTCATCGCGGCAGGCCAACTGGGGGCGTAGCGATGTTTCCCGGCGGCGGTTTCTGCTGCGAGATCGTTCATTCTTCTCTCCTGCGTTTGCTGGTCGTGCTTCCTGACATGGGCGCGGCGAACCTGTGATGAGCGGCATGCAGCGGATTTGATGATTATTGCCGCGCCGTCATTTGTGCCGGTCCTGCCTCGCGGCCTTTTGCGTTCAGGTCGCGCCGAACATCAGGTCTTCTTGCAACCAAGCCAGTGTCCGGCCGTTTCGCTTGAATTGCATGCATGAGGGGTGGCGTCATGGTTTATCGCCTGCCGAAACACGGCGGCGTCCACGCCGGACGGAGTTTGGCCGGCGTGGCTCTCTGGCTGCTGAGCGTGCTGTTCTGCCTCGGGATCTCCGCGGTGCGAGCGGCACCCAACCAGACGGCACCCAACCAGACGGCACCCAACAAGACGGCACCCAGTCAGACGGTGCCGGATCTGACTGCCCCGGATCAGACCGCGGACGATCCGGTTTCACGCGGCAAATACCTGGTGGATATCGGGGACTGCGCGTCGTGCCATACGGGGCTTGATGCGCCGAAATTCTCCGGCGGCCGCTACATGCCGACGCCGTTCGGGCCAATCTCGACCCCGAACATCACGCCGGACAAGGAGACAGGGATCGGCACCTGGACCGACGATGACTTCTATCGAGCGCTCCACATGGGGGTGGCGAAGAACGGGCAGCGGCTTTATCCGGTCATGCCGTATCCCTGGTATACCAAGGTTTCGCGCGACGATGTAATGGCGATCAAGGCGTACTTGTTCTCACTGAAACCGGTGCACGCGCCTCGTCCGCCGAACAAACTGGTTTTTCCGTTCAATATCCGGGCGGGACTGGCCGTCTGGGATCATTTTTTCTTGAAGGTCGGGGAGTTCAAACCGGACCCTTCAAAGTCGGCCGAGGTCAATCGCGGCGCCTATATTGTGCAGGGACTTGGACACTGCGGGGAATGTCACAACGGCCGCAATCTGCTGGGTGACACACGCTGGGCCGACGCGCTGCAGGGTGGCCCGATCCAACACTGGTATGCGCCGAATCTTACCTCAGACGTGCATGACGGTATCGGCAAGTATTCGGATGAGCAGCTCGTCAGCTTTCTGAAGTCCGGCGTTGCACCAGGGATGGCTGTTGCCGCCGGGCCAATGGCGGAAACGGTGCATGACAGCCTGAGCAAGCTGACAAACTCGGACCTCCACGCGATTGTTGCCTATCTGAAGTCAACGCCGGCTGAACCAAGCTATGTCAGCAGCGAGCGGACCGCTTATATGGGCGAGCAGCCTGAGGGACGGCAGATCTACCTGAACAACTGCGCATCGTGCCATCAATTGAATGGCGAGGGCATCCCGGATGCAATACCCTCACTGGCTCATAACGGCGCCGTTATGGCCCGCGGCCCGGACGATGTGCTCCGTGTGATTCTGGGCGGCATCGAGGCCCAGGGCGATTATGCGCCGATGCCGGCGGTCGGGAACCAGTTGACGGATCAACAGATCGCGGACGTCGCCAACTATGTGCGTCAGGCATGGGGTAACGAGGCGCCCCCCAATGCGAAGGCAGGCGAGGTTGGCTATCTGCGTCCGCGTTCGTTCACGGCCATGAGTATCGGACCTGACGGGCAGTGTCCGAAGATCGTGCAGCCGCAGCTTGCCCCGGTGATCAACGATCCCAAAAACGGCATCACCGACGCGCTGCGCGCGATGAACCAGGACACGGTTCTGCAAACGGCCAAGGAGATCGTGTCGAAGGTGAAATCCGCCGTGCCAGATGCGAAACAGGCGGATATCGTGAACAGCCTGACGATCGCCTATTGCCCGATCGTCGAGAAGGACTCGCGCATCCCGGTGAACCTGAAGGTTCCGATGCTGGATCACTTCAGCGAGCGGGTTTATTCCGAGTTGAAGAGCAACGAGAAGGAATGAAGCCCCTCACCATCATCAGCTAACCGCAGGCCACAAACACGCTTGCCGGCTCGTCATGGAATTTCGGCGACCGGTTCAGGTGACCGACCATTTCCTCGATATAGGGTGCCGACGCGCAAAGCTGTTCGAAGTGGTTATCCGGTACCGTCAGTCCGGCACGCTTGCAGATGGCGGCGATTTCGTCGCGGCGCGCCTGGCTGATCTCCGCCTTGGCGGCCGGCGGAACGGGCGGGGCGGGCAGGGGACTGGCGCCTTCCGCCAAAGCGGGGCGGCGAGCGCGCCAGGGCGTTGCGTCCTCGTAGGCCTTGGCTACCCGCAGCACCATTCCGTCGGCGAAGGGGCGGCCAACGACCTGCATCGACAGCGGCAGGCCGTCATCGGTGAAGCCGATGCACTGCACCAAAGCCGGGCCGCCGGTGACGTTGAACGGCGCGGTGATGTTATTGTTGCGCCAGAAGTTCAACGTGCGCCAGGCGTCCAGCCGTCCGGCGGGTCCGGGGCCTGCGGTCAGCAGCACGTCGTAACGATCATAGATCGGCGCCATCTCGGCCATGATCATCCGCCGCTGCCTTGACGCCTGCATGTAATCCGGCCCGCTGATCAGCAACGCGCCCAGCGCCCGGCCCAGGAAATCGGCGCCGAAGTCGTTCAGGCGCTTGCGCAGGACCGGTTCGTGAACGGAATAGAGTTCACTCTCGGCGGTGGTGATCTTGACGGCGTGGTAGTCGTGGGCGGGGCGGATGCGGACGTCCTCGATCACCGCCCCCAGGCCGCGCAGAACGTCGTAAGCCTGTTCCAAAGCGGCCTTCAGCGATTCCGGGGTGGGGATGTCGTCTTCATACAAATGCCGGATGACGCCGATGCGCAGGCCCTTGACCCCGGCGTTCAGGCCGGCGCGGAAATCCGGAGCCGGCGCCCCCGCGCTGGCCGGGTCCTTCGGGTCGTGGCCGGCGATGGCCTGCAGCATGATGGCGCAGTCCTCGACCGTCCAGGTCATCGGGCCTGCATGGTCATAGCTGAAGCTGTTGGTGTAGACGCCGGCGCGGCTGACCAGGCCGTAGGTAGGTTTAAGCCCGACCATGCCGCATAGCGCCGCGGGGTTGCGGATCGATCCACCGGTGTCTGATCCCAGCGCACCGGCGGCCAGCCCCGCCGACACGCTGGCGCCCGATCCGCTGGAGGAGCCGCCGGTGACATGTTCGCGGTTCCAGGGATTGCGCGCGGCGGGCCAGGGCAGATCGAACGACGGGCCGCCGTGGGCGAACTCGTGGGTGGAGAGCTTGCCAAGAAGGATCGCGCCGGACTCGTAGAGCTTCGTCACGGTAGTGGCGTCGAAGGCCGGGACGTAGTCGGCGCGGGTGCGGGAGTGGCATGTCGTGCGGATGCCGGCGGTGCAGTAGATGTCCTTCAGCGCGAAGGGGATGCCATGCATCGGGCCGCGGTAGGTCCCGGCGGCGATCTCGGCCTCGGCAACCTTGGCTTGATCCAGCGCGCGGTCGGAGGTGACCAGCAGATACGCGTTCAGTTGCGGGTCGATGGCGGCGATGCGGTCCAGATACGCCTGGGTCAGTTCCACCGGGGACAGGCGGCGGGTCTCGATCAGTCGGGCAGCTTCGGTCAGGGACAGGAAGTGCAGGTCGGTGGACGAAGGCGCCGCGTCATCAGGCATGGCAAGGGGACTCCCAGGGAACGAATGATCGTCATGGACGTTCCCTACGATTCGCGGTCGCTTCGCCTGCCGCGTCTGGTGCGAGTTTCCCTCATTCCGTGCCCCGCGCAAGGGGTCGGATGCGGGGCGGGGCGGAATGACGTAGATTGGTGTCGGGTCAGCTTGGTAGGACGGGTTCGTGCGGCGAGAGACGATAGCGATAATCTGGATCGGCGGCCTGATACTGGCGGCCGTGATCTATGTGGTGGGTCCCGATCGGTTCCTGGACGCTTGCCTCAACCTGTACGACACGATCGACGTGTTCTTCCGCACGTTGGTGCTGACGCTGGGCGCCCAGGTCTATGGCGTGGTGCGGGCGCTGACGATCGCATTGTACGTGGTTTTCGCGGTGCTGGCGTTCCTGGCGGCGCAACGTGGGCAGCGGGGCGTCTGGGCGTTCATTGTCGTCACGCTGCTGTTCCTGTTCCTGGTGTGGCGGCCCTATGACGGATATCCGGTGCCGGCCAACCGTTGGGTTCTGGCCTTTGCCCTCGTCCTGGTCGGTGCGATCGTCATGACGCAGCGGTTGCTGGCGCCGCCGCGGCGGCAAGGGCCGCCGTGGCCTCCGCGGGTGCCTCCGGGGCCGCCGGCATGAACGCGCCTGTCGATACGTTTGCGGCGGACGGTGCCTCCCGGCCGCAGCAAGCCGCCAAGGGCGTGCTGGTGTTGCTGCTGGTCGTGGCGGGGGTCTGGACGCTGCACCGGTATTTGCCGGCGCTGGCATGGGCGGCGATTTTGTCGATCGCGGTGTGGCCTTTGTATCAGCGGGCATTGCGCCGCTGGCCTCCGGGAAAGCGAAATGTCGTGCTGCCGGCGATATTCACCGGGGCGGTGGCGCTGGTTTTCCTTGTGCCGACGCTCATTGTCGCGTTCCAGGCAGGGAAAGAGCTTCACACCGTCTACGAGACGGTGGCCCAGGCACGCACACAGGGTGTTCCGACACCGGACTGGCTGAGCCATCTGCCGGTTGGCGGTCAGGCGGCCGCGCGCTGGTGGCAGGAGCACCTCGGGAATCCCGGGCAGGCCTCAGCGCTGCTGCAGCAGGCGCGCGGTTCGTCGGTGGCATCGAACAGCCGTCAGATCGGGGCCGGCCTTATGCACCGCGCGGTGCTGTTCGGGTTCACGCTGCTGACGCTGTTCTTCGTGTTCCGCGACGGCAACAGCCTGACCACGCAGATGCTGCACGCGAGCGGCCGAGCGTTTGGGTCGGCGGGGGAGCGGATCGGGCGGCAGATGATCGCATCCGTGCATGGGACGGTGGCGGGGCTGGTGCTGGTTGGCCTGGGTGAGGGCGTGATCATGGGGATTGCCTATGTGTTTGCCGGCGTGCCGCATCCGACGCTGTTCGGGCTGTTCACCGCGGTGGCCGCGATGGTTCCGTTTGGTGCGGCGGTGGCGATCCTGGCCGCGGCGGCGGTTCTGCTGACTCAGGGCTCGATGATGGGCGCGGTGATCGTCGCTGTCCTCGGGATGGTGGTGACATTCAGCGCCGATCACTTCATCCGGCCGGTATTGATCGGCGGGGCGACGCGGCTGCCGTTCCTGTGGGTCCTCCTCGGTATTCTCGGCGGCGTTGAGACATGGGGGTTGGTCGGGTTGTTCCTCGGGCCGGCG
This sequence comes from uncultured Pseudomonadota bacterium, assembly GCA_963819005.1. Classification (GTDB taxonomy): domain Bacteria; phylum Pseudomonadota; class Alphaproteobacteria; order Acetobacterales; family Acetobacteraceae; genus Rhodopila. The sequence goes on along the minus strand of CAWFUL010000010.1, from coordinate 786,704 downwards.
ATCATGTCGGCGCTGATCCTGCTGTGGCGGGAGTGGACGGGGCGGGGCGAGGTGGTCGCGTGACGGGGCCGTACCCGCCACGAACGTGAAGCGGGCCGGGAGCCTATGGCTCCCGCATCCCCTCGGTCAGCGTCGGAACGACACGTGACAAAAGGTAGGACAGGATCGTGCGCTTGCCGACTTTGATATCGGCCGTCACAGGCATGCCGGCGGTCATCCGGAAACCGGCGGGCAGGTTGCGCAACTTCACTTCGTCCAGCGACACCGATCCGCGGAAGAAAGTGGCGCCGCCGTCTGCTTCAGGCTGGGTGGGAGCGGGACGGCCGGGACGCTGCTGGCCGGTTTGCGAAACCGCGAAGCTGTCGGCGCTGACGTTGGTCAGGGTGCCGGTCGCGTAGCCGTAGGTTGTGTAAGGGAACGTATCGAACTTGATGATGGCGTGGTCGCCGGTTTGGACAAAGCCGGCGTCACGGGCGGCAATGCTGGTTTGAATTTCCAGCGGAGCATCGGCCGGAACCAGGGTGATCAGTTCATCACCCGACTGAACCACGGATCCAACCGAAACCTTTGCCACATTCAGCACGATCGCATCACGATCCGCTCTCAAATCAACCAGCGCTCGGCGCAGCATCGCCTTCTTCTGCTGCTCGCGCGCATCCGCCAGCTTGCGGCCCTGTTCGGCCAGTTGCTGAGCAGTCGCCGTTTTGACCTGCTGGATATAACCGTCGCGTTCGGCCACCAACCCGTCGAGCTCGCTGTGTGCCGCGGCATGGGCGGCAAATGCGTCTTGCAACGAACGATTGACCTCGGCCCGTTGAGCGCCGGCATCCAGCGTGCTCAACCGGCTGCCGACCTGCATCTGCTCCAACTGCTTGCGCATGGTCTCTTTCGTCATCGCAACCTTGTATTGTTCCGCGTAGCTGTTGATATCGGCCGCGGTCTGAGCAACTTTCGCGCGCGCGGCTTCGATGCGCTGGCGATAGCCTTCCAGTTTGGCGGTCTGTTCCGCCTGCCGCTGGGCGAAGATCATCGCCTGCAGCGCGCTGGCCGGACTGCCGTCGCCAAGATAGGCGCGGCCTTGCGATTCAGCTTCAAGGCGATCGACCTCCGCCTGCAGGCTGCCAACCTGCGCGTCGGTTGCCGTTGCATCGGCGGCGGCAAACGTCGGATCGAGTGACGCAAGCTTGTCGCCGGCATGAACCAACTGGCCCTCATGAACAGCAATCTGACGGACGATCGACGTGTCGAGCGGTTGGACGACGATGTTCGGCGTTTTCGAGACGACCTTGCCAGGCACCGTAACCACCCGGTCGACCGGGCAGAAGCCCGAGATCGCGATGGAGGAGAGGATCGCAGTCGTGATCACCCAGATGGTGATGCGGCCGGACAACGGCACCCGGTCCGCGATGACGGACGCGGTGGGTGACTGGAACTCCAGGATGGCCTGGCTGGTGGTTTGCGTGGTGACGGACATGGGTGGTTACTCCTTTCTCGGGCGTTACTGTTCACTGGCGATAAGGTGGCGGTTCTGCTGGTGCCAAAGCTGTTGATAGGTCGGGCAGCGCTGCAGCAGTTCGGCGTGCGGACCGATGTCCAGAATGCGGCCCTGGTCGAGCACCAGGATGGCGTCGCAGTCGGTCAGCGATGACAGGCGATGGGACACGATCATCATCGTCCGCCCTCGCGCCATCTTGGCGATGTTGTCATTCACCAAGGCCTCGCTTTCAGGGTCCAGCGCGCTCGTGGCCTCGTCCAGGATCAGGATGCGCGGGTCATGAACCAGGGCCCGGGCGATGGCGAGGCGCTGGCGCTGGCCGCCGGAAAGGTTGGGCGAACCTTCCTCGATCATTGTTTCGTAACCGGACGGCAGGCGTTCGATGAATTCGGCGGCTCCGGCCAGACGAGCGGCATGGACGGCGTCGGACAGCGTCAGGCCGGGGCGTCCGGCCAGGATGTTGTCGCAGATGGTCCCGCGGAACAGGAAATTCTCCTGCAGCACGACGCCGAGATTGCGCCGCAGATGCGCGAGGTTGATATCCCGCAGGTCGATGCCGTCGATGCTGACCATGCCCTGATAGTCGCGGGTGATCCCCTGCAACAGGCGAGTGATCGTGGATTTGCCCGATCCGCTGCGGCCGACGATCCCCAGGACAGTGCCGGGGCCGATGCCGAAGCCGACCTGGTTCAGGGCGGGTGTGGTCGCGCCGGGATAGCTGTAGGTGACCTTGTTGAAGCTGATGGCGCCCCTGAAGCGTGGACGAATGCCACCGGACGGATTGGCCGACTCAGGCCGCTGGTTCAGCACGGATGCGGCCAGCATGGTGGCGGTACGGACCTGGCCGATGTCCTCCATCAGCCTGGCGAGGCTTGCCAGTGGTTGGGCGACACGGGCGCTGAGCATCATGAAGGCGACCAGGCCACCGACCGGGACGGTGCCGGGCGCGGTCAGGGCGATATAGGCGCCCACCAGCAGGATACCGCGCTGCATGAAGCCTTCGATAGGGTTGATCAGCAACTGCGGCAGGTTGCCAAACCGCCCGGCGGCAAGCTTCGCGGTCGTGGCTTCGGCAACGGTCTCGTCCCAGCGGTCGGTCTGCTGCGGCTCCAGCGCCAGGGACTTCACCGTGCGGATGCCGTGCAGGGTTTCGACCATGACGCTGGACTTGGCGGACTCGGCGTCGATGAAGCGCTTCACCCGGCGGCTCATCGGTTTCATAAAAACAACGATAGTGCCGGCGATCAGGCCCGCGGCAAGCAGGACGATCCAGGACAACAGGGGCTGCAGATAAAACAGGATCGGTAAAAGAACGATCAGGGTGACCAGATCCAGCATCGTGGTCAGCAGCTTGCCCGTCAGGAACTCGCGGATCTTGGCGATCTGCAGGCCGGTCTTCGACCAGATCAGGCCGGCCTGGTTTCGCTCGAAGTAATCAAGCGGCAGGCGCAGGATTCGCTGGAACACGTGCAGGTTCAGCTTGGCGTCGACACGGGCGCCGACGATCTGGATCAGCTGGCGGCGGGTGTATCCGAGGAGAGTCTCGGCAAGCATGGCGACGCCGATCAGCAGCGACATCAGCACCAGCGTGGACAGGCTTTGATGGGTGACGACCTGATCGATCACGGTCATGACCATCAGCGGGGGCAGCACCGTCAGAACGCTCAGGGCCAGCGATGCCAGGCCGACGTCGCGCATGGCGCTGCGTTCCTGCCAGACCAGATTCGCGACCCAGCCGAAGCTGAACGCCGTGTCCTCGGTGATGGCGAAACGCTTGCGGCGCATCAGGACTGCGTCGCCGGTCCAGACCTTGGCCAGTTCGTCCTGGCCGAGCGCCAGAGGCGGCGCGGACGCTTCAAGCCGGGAGTGCCGGATAAACACCAGATCGCGCTTCCTGTCGTTCGCGACCAGCAGAACGGCGCTGCCGTCCGTTAACAGCAGTGGCACCGGGCAAGTCAGGTCGAGCGCCTGCAGTTGCTTCCACGGCAGCCGCACTGCCTTCGCCCACAGACCGCTTGTGCGCAGCCAGTCCGACAATGCCGCGGGCGACGGCGGCTGGTGTTCCGTCATGCGAAGATCGGACGGGTCGAGTTCCGAACCATGAAAGCGCGCGGCCGCGGCGATGGCCATCAGGCGGATCTGGGTTGCGACCGGGCCGCCGGGTGTTGGAATTCCCGCCTGTGGCAACGGCCCGCTGGGGTCTGAGATCATGTCCATCAATTTACTCCCGTTCATGCAACGAAGCTGCGGTCTGGAGCGTGAGTGCCACGCAACAGGACCGCGAAACGTGACCGACGGCACAGGACAACTCGATTTTTCTGATCAGGCGGAAAAATTCGGGAAATGACGAAAAAGGTGACCGCCGTCACCAGAGCGGGGTCTGGACGCTGGCAAATTCCGTCTCGCCAACTGGATCGGATCGATCCGCTTCAGTCAGAGGCAATCACGGGGACCAATCGTCCACCAGATACAAACGTAACAGGAGAAGACAGATGGAACTCAGCTTCAAGACCCTCAACGACGCAGCAGACCCGACGTTCAACCAGCTGCTCGGCATCAACAACGAGGGTGTTATCGCCGGCTATTTCGGCAGCGGCGCGGCCGGGACGCCCAACAAGGGCTACACCCTCGGGCCGGATTACGATCAGGACAACTACCGGAACGAAAACTTTCCGGGTTCGGTCCAGACCCAGGTCACTGGAATCAACGACAGAGGTGTTACCGTCGGCTTCTGGGCTGACGCGAACAACGCCAACATGGTCAACAACAACTTCGGTTTTGTTGACGTCAACGGCCATTTCACCAACGTGGTCGATCCGTTGGCCAAGGGCGCTGACGCCGGCATGACCGTGGAACAACTGCTGGGCGTGAACGACCACGAAAAGGCTGTCGGGTTCTGGACGGATGCCGGTGGCAACAACCACGGCTTCACCTACGATATCAAGTCGGGCGATTTCGGCGAAGTCAACGTGAAGGGGTTTACCAGCACGACCGCGGCAGCGATCAACGACAAAGGCGATATTGCCGGGTTCGTGTCGAACGGTGCCAACGACGAAGGCTTCATCAGGGAAGGCAACAAGGTCGAGCTCCTGGCCGGCCCGAAGGGCGCGGTGTCCGTGATGGCGCTTGGCATCAACAACAGTGACCAGGTCGTCGGCTCGTTCACCGATGCGACCGGGGCGACCCACGGCTTCCTGTATGATGAAAAGTCGAAGGCCTACACCACCATCGATGATCCGAATGGCGTCAAGGGACCAACCGCCATGACGGTCGTGAACGGCCTGAACGATAAGGGCCAGCTGGTGGGCTTCTACCTGGATGCCAACGGCAACACCGACGGCATGCTGATCCAGCTCCATCACCATTGATGCGTGAAACGGGGTGGCGTTTGTGTTTCGTGCGAACGCCACCTCGGCATTTCATATGATCCCGGAATGGGGACGTGAACCACTTCAACATACAGCCACCTACAAGACGCCGGCTGATGCCGATGCTTCGTGTCCGCCTGGCGCCAGCCATTTCCGTCGCACGCGGTGCCCTGCGCGCGCGATCAGCCCATTCGATTGGCCTCGGGCCGTTGTCGGGGCGGAATACGACGTTCGGCGCATAAGCGTCCTCCACCAGACGGCCCGCCGGCAGCGCGGTCCCGGCACGGCGACCCGGGCGATGCCGGCCACCCGTCGCGGGCATTCGAACTGGCGTGGAACCGCCATCGCCGCATAACGCACCATGCGCCACATTTGCGGGTGCCCCGGTCTGGACGTAGCTTTCCGAGAAACCGCAGGCAAAATCCGGAGGACGCAGTATGCCGCCGCTCGATAAGGTCTACGATTACAGCCAGTATGGCGGCTTGAAGGTCGAAAAGCAGGACAAGGTGATGACCATCACCTTGAACGCGCCGGAGGCGATGAACGCGTTCTCCGGCGAGATGCATTATTCCATGTCGCGGATCTGGGAGGACGTGCAGGACGACCCGGAGGTGAACGTGGTGGTGCTCACCGGCGCGGGCCGGGCGTTCTCGGCCGGCGGCAACGTCATCGCGATGCAGCAGAAGATCGACAATCCGGCGCTTTGGGATGCCACCAGCCTGCCGGAAGCGAAACGGATCATCTTCCGGATGCTGGAGTGTGACAAGCCGATCATTGCCCGGGTGAACGGCCACGCGGTGGGGCTGGGCGCCACGGTGGCGCTGATGTGCGACATCATCATCGCGGCGGACACCGCGAAGATCGGTGATCCGCACGTGAATGCGGGCCTGGTTGCCGGCGACGGCGGCTCCCTCATCTGGCCGCAATTGATCGGCTTCGCCCGGGCCAAGGAATACCTGTTCACCGGCGATCTGATGACGGCGGCCGAGGCGCACCGGATCGGGCTGATCAACCATGTCGTGCCGCCCGAGGAGCTGGACGAGAAAGTCTACAGCCTGGCGCGGCGGCTGGCGGCCGGGGCGATGAAGTCGATCCGCTGGACCAAGCAGGTCATCAATATCCCGCTGCGGCAGATCGCTCATTCCACCATGGACCTGAGCCTGAGCCTGGAGACACAGTCGAACCTGTCGAAGGATCATCAGGAGGCGGTATCGGCGTTCGCGGCGAAGCGGAAGCCGGATTTCACAGGGGAATAAGCTTGGCGTTTGTCCGTGGCCGGTACCGACCTATGTTAGGTGCCTGAAGTCACCAGAAGGATACGATCCCATGAAGCGGTTGTTCGGCGGCGGGCACGACACGGCTGAAGCCTTTCCGGTCCAGCTCAGCGACGAGGCGTGGCGGGAAAAGCTGTCGCCGGCGCAGTTCAGCGTGCTGCGCAAGCACGGGACGGAGCGAGCGGGGACCAGCCCCCTGAACGCCGAGAAGCGGGCCGGGACGTTTGTCTGCGCGGGGTGCGGGAAGGCGCTGTTTGCCTCGGAGACGAAGTTCGAAAGCGGCACGGGGTGGCCGAGCTTTTATGCGCCGCTCGAGGGGGCGGTCGGGACGACGGAGGACCGCAGCCTGTTCATGACCCGGACCGAGGTTCACTGCGCTGATTGCGGCGGTCATCTTGGCCACGTGTTCCCTGACGGGCCGCGCCCCACCGGGCAGCGCTACTGCATGAACGGCGTGGCGATGGCGTTCAAGCCGGAGTGAGACCAGCGGCTTGCCTGGGTCGGTGCCCGGAGGGGGGCCAAGCGGCCGCCCCTGCGCGCATCATGGTTGAAACGGCGGCCGGTGTCAGTTGCAACAATCGTTCAGCTCCGGGGCACGCTTGATAAGATTGACGCACGACGGAACGGCGCCGGCGCATCTGGCCTCGTAACGGACGCGTCAACGTCCCCTGCCTCGCAGGCTCCGATCCAGCCGTTCAGACAGACCTGCCGTGAAGACAGGTTCCCAGGTTCGAATGTGCTGCGTCATCAGTTTTGCGATCGCATCGGTCCTGCCGGCGTGCGCCAGGTCGATCAATTGATAATGTTCCTTGATCGATTCGATCTGGCGTTGCCGCCCTGCCGCTGAATCCATGCCATAAAGGCGCATCCGGTCGCGCAAATCCATTATCATCTTTGTCAGCATCGGGTTGTTGAGGCGCGAAATCAGTTCAAGGTGGAACGCGCGATCGCCCTCAAGATAGCCACGGCTGTCCATCCGCTTCACAGCTGCCGCGACCTCGTCCGCCAGCTTGCGTAAAGGTTCAGGGTCGGTCAGCCGCTTTTCGGCGAGGCTCACCATGGCGAACCGCTCCAGCAATTCGCGCAGGGCGAAGCCGTTCTTCAGGTCTTCCAGCGTGGTCGTCTCGACCCGAAACCCTCGGTTGCGGACCGGGGTGATCAGTCCGTGATGGCTTAGCTCCAGCAGCGCCTCGCGGACGGGCGTGGTCGAAATGCCGATTTCCTCGGCCAATGCCGGCACGGAGTACATTGTGCCGGGGCCGGCGTTGCCGGACACGATGTCCGCCCGCACACGTCGCAGCACCATATCGCGCAGGTTGGCAGGCGACTCGCCGCTCCGTGACACGTCCAAGGCCAGACTCCTTCAGGTCAGCACATTTTCCGACGCGGCATCATAAGCCGCTTGACATCGCGTGTCACGCATCATAGTAACGCGCTACTATAACGCGTCACACTTCACGCCTGCTTCCGCCGATCCACCACCTCTCAGGAGCTTGCAATGATCGAAGACCCCTTAAAACGCTGGATTTGTCTCGGATGCGGCTTCTCCTACGATGAAGCCCTTGGCCTGCCGGAGCACGGGATTCCCCCCGGAACACGCTGGCGGGACATCGCAAACGATTGGGTCTGCCCTGACTGCGGCACGCCAAAATCCCGCTTCGAAATGGTTGAAATCCCCTATGCCGAGGGGCAACCGGCTAGCCGCATCGCGGCCTGATCCATACCACCAAAAGAGGAGATTCCCGTGCACAATTCGTTCGTGCTGCGTGCCGATGAGCGAGGCTACGATAAGATCCTGTCCACAGGCGCCACGGCATCCTATGTCGGCGGCCATCCCGACGCATTCATCACCCGTTTCTCAAGCTTCAACTTCGGCGATTATCAACAAGGACGACCGGGGTTCGGCCGGATGCGGGTGTTCGGCGATGAAGCCTTCTACCACCCGGGATGCAGCTACAACATGCATCCCCACCACAACTTCATCATCTGCGCCTTCGTGCTGGAAGGCAGACTGACGCACATCAACACGCTCGGCGGCCTCGAGGATCTGGTCCCCGGCGATTACTATGCTTTCTCCGCCGGGTCCGGCGGACTGCATGAAGAGCTGAACCGCTACGCGGACCCGATGCGCGCCATCTATATCTGGCTGCTGCCGGATCAGCTTTACTTACCGCCGTCCTACGCGCATGGCCACTTCGATGCGGCGGCCGGAATGAACCGGATCACCCCGCTGATCGGAGATGGCGGCGGTAAAGTAACGATATCTCAGGACGCTCGCGTCTCGCGGCTGGTCAGTGATCGGCCGGGCGCCTTCCGCTACCGGCCACGCTCGTCGGAGCATGGCGTTTATGCATTCGTCATCGATGGAACGCTGCACTGCGACGGCGCCACGCTCAAGCGGCGCGACAGCACGGGCGTCTGGGGCGCCGAGGAGATCGTCTACGAAACAGGACGGGGCGACACCGACGTCCTGTTCGTCGAAACGATCAAGTGAGTTGACGGCGGGACCGCGCGCTCCGGCGTGGGCGGTCCCGGTCCTTAACGGGAGCACTCCCAACGCAGATTTGGGCTACCCGCCCGGCCCCGGCAGCCCGATGAGGTCGTGACCGAGCGCGCCGCCATGCGTGGATTTACCCGCCTCGCCCCATGAAGCCGACGAGGCGTTCGGCCTCGGCGACGATCGGATCAGCGATGGCGGCTGCCCGTTCGGCACCTGTCCTCAGGCTGCGGATGATCAGGCCTGGGTCGTCAAGCCAGCGTTTCGTTTCGGCGGCGATCGGCGACAGTTTCTCGACCATCAGGCCGGCGAGGGCTTCCTTGAACGGCCCGAAGCCCTTGCCGCCGAAGTCCTTCAGCACGGCGGCGTGGTCGGTTTCCGACAGTGCGGCGTAGATGCCGACCAGATTGCGCGCCTCCGGCCTGGTGTTCAGCCCGTCCATGGTGTCCGGCAGCGGCAGGGGGTCGGTTTTGGCGCGGCGGATCTTCAGCGCGATGGTGTCCGGATCGTCGTTCAGGTTGATCCGGCTCTGATCGGACGGGTCTGACTTCGACATCTTCTTGGTGCCGTCGCGCAGGCTCATGACGCGGGCGGCGGGGCCCAGGATCATCGGCTCGATGTTCGGGAAGAACTCCACGCCGTAGTCGTGGTTGAACTTCTGGGCGATGTCGTTGGCGAGTTCGAGGTGCTGGCGCTGGTCCTCGCCGACCGGCACGCGCGTGGCGTGATAGGCATGGATGTCGGCCGCCATCAGGTTCGGATAGACGTACAGCCCGGCGGAGGCGTTCTCGCGATCCTTGCCGGCCTTGTCCTTGAACTGGGTCATCCGGTTCAGCCAGCCGATGCGGGCCACGCAGTTGAAGATCCAGGCCAGTTGCACGTGCGACCGGACCGCCGATTGCAGGAACAGGATGTGATTTTCCGGATCGATGCCGCAGGCGAGCAGCACCGCAGCCATCTCCAGCGTCTGCTGGCGCAGCGCCGCGGGGTCCTGCCAGGCGGTGATCGCGTGCAGGTCCACCACGCAGTAGATGCACTCGTGGTCCGCCTGCAGGGCCGCCCAGTTGCGGATCGCGCCGAGGTAGTTGCCGAGGGTCGGGATGCCGGATGGCTGGATGCCGGAAAACACGCGCTGCATCAGGCTCAGGACTTCTACGGTTGGGGCGGCACTGATGGCCGATCCCTCCGGCGCGCGCAAGCGACGCCGCGACATCATCCGGGTGACCTGCCGCAGGTCATAGGCGCCGAACAACTGCGCCGCCGCGGCATAGACCAGCATCCCGATCGCGATCAGGGCACCCAGGGCCGCGAACCGGATCACGCCGTGCATCGGGATCGAAAACAACACCGACCGGACCGCGTACAGCACCAGGCCCATCGCGACCGACGCGGCAACCATGCCGGAAACCCGGCGCTTGAGCAGATAATCAGGTTGCCACTGACGCCGCCGGTGCAACACGAACGCCAGCCCGATGCAGTTGGCGATGGCCGCCACGCTCGTCGCCAGCGCCGGCCCCATATGCGCCAGAGGAATCATGAACGCCAGGTTCAGGCACAGGTTCAGCGCGACGCAGGCGGTCCCGATCTTGACCGGCATCGCCGTATCGCCCCGCGCGAAAAACGCCGGAGCCAGCACCTTCACCAGCACGAAGGCCGGCAGTCCGACCGCATAGGCGGCCAGGCACTGCGAGGAGAACAGCACGCTCTGGGCGGAGAACGCGCCGCGGCCGAACAGCACCAGGATGATCGGGTAGCCGCAGATGATCAGCGCCAGCGCCGCCGGCAGAGTCAGAAACAGCGCATACTCCATCGCTCGGTTAAGCGTGCCGATAGCGGCCTGCGCCTCGGCGGCGCGCACCTGACGGGACAGCAGCGGCAGCAAGGCGGTGCCGACGGCGGTGCCGATGACGCCCAGAGGAAGCTGCTGCACCCGATCGGCGAAATACAGGACCGAGACGGTGCCGGCGGGCAGCAGGCTGGCGATGATCACGTCGACCGCCAGATTGAGCTGCGTGACGCCCGCGCCGACCAGGCCCGGCGCCATCCGGCGCATCAGCAGCCGCATCTGCGGCGTCATCCGCGGCCGGGGCACCGACAGCGCCATCCCCGCGCGGCGCAGCGCAACCAGCAGCAGCCCAAGCTGCACGACGCCGGCGATCGTCACGCCCCACGACAAGGCGTGACCCACCGTCGGCACATACGGAGTCATCCAGATCATGCAGGCGATCGAGATGACATTGAACAGCACATACGACGCCGAGGCGGCGGTGAACCGCTCCAGCCCGTTAAGCACGCCGGACACCAGCGCGGCGAGGCAGATCAGGATCAGATAGGGGAAGGTGATGCGCGACAAGCGCGACCGCGAGGGCGAATTTCGCCGGATCGGCGGCGAAGCCCGGCGCCAGCACGATCATCAGTTGCGGCATGAAGACCTCGCCGGCGATGGTCAGCAGGCCAAGCCAGAAGGTCATGACGGAGAAGGCCTGTTCGGCGAAGGTCTGGGCGGCGGCGGGTCCCTCGGTTTGCAGCAGCCCGGCGAAGGAGGGAACGAAGGCGGCGTTGAACGCGCCCTCGCCGAACAGGCGGCGGAACAGGTTGGGCAGTTTCAGGGCGACGAAGAACGCGTCGGCGATCGGGCCGGTGCCGATCAGCGCGGCAATCAGCATGTCGCGGCCGAAGCCCAGGATGCGGGACACCAGGGTCCAGCCGCCGACGGTGAGGATGCCTTTCAACAAGGGCTTTGCCTATTCATCGCGGTTGGGCCGCGACAGGAGTTGGTCCATGGCTTGCGGCACCGTGATGGACCCGCCCAGCAACGCCGCCACCGCCCGGCAGATCGGCATCTCGATCGCCCCCGCTCGGGCCAGCAGCGCAGGCGCGGTGGTGACGCCCTCGGTGACGCCGGTCCGGCCGGCCAGGATGTCCGCCAGCCGTTGCCCCTGACCCAGCGCCAGTCCGAGGCTGAAATTCCGGCTGGCCGGACCGGTGCAGGTGAGCAGCAGGTCGCCGAGACCGGACAGCCCCATTACCGTCTCGGCCCTGCCGCCGAGGGCGACGGTCAGGCGTGACAATTCGCTCAGGCCGCGGGTGATCAAGGCGGCGCGGGCGTTCTCACCCAGGCCGGCGCCGATCACGGTTCCCGCGGCGATCGCGATCACATTCTTCGCCGCGCCGCCAAGCTGTGCGCCGATCGGATCGTCGTTGCCGTAGACGCGGAAGGCCGGTGTGCCGATCGCCAGCCGGACCTGCTCCCGCAAGCTGGCATCGGCGCTGGCCATGACGGTGGCGGCTGGGCGCCCGGCGGCGATCTCGTGAGCGAAGTTCGGGCCCGTCAGCACCCCCAGCGGACGAGCCATCAGCCCTTGGGCGATAATCTCAAGCGGCAGCAGATGCGTCCCCACCTCGACGCCCTTGGCGCAAACAACCAGAGCCGCGCAGGACCCCGGCAACCGAGGCAACGTCGCGCGGATATGCTGCGTCGGGACAGCCAGCAGCAGCAGGTCAGCGTCCATTGGCACGTCCGCCGACATCCGCAGCCCCTCCGGAAACCGAATACCCGGCAGCCGTTCAGTGCCGCGGTCCTGCTGCATCCTCTCGGCCGCCGCTTCATCACGGGGCACCAGGGTCACCTGCTGGCCGGCGCGGCAAGCCTGGATGGCCAGTGCCGAACCCCAGGCGCCAGCGCCGACGATCGTGACGCTACTCATCGGCGATCCGGATCACATCAGTCCGGGCACCGGTCTCGTTCGCACCGAGGCCGTCCAGCACCGCCGCTGCGATCTGCCTCGCACGCTCCTCGAACTGGTACGGGGGATTGATCACGAGCAGTCCGCAGCCGTTCAGCCGGCTGGGGTCCAGCGGCTCCCGCAGATACAGTTCAGCGCACACCATGTCGCGGATCTGGGACATGCGCATGGTGTCCAGGAACCCGCGCACCGCGGCAAGCTGTTTGATCGGATACCAGGCCGCGAATATGCCATGCGCGAACCGCCGATGACCGCGCGTCAACCCATCCATCAGCACCGAGAACTCGTCGCGATCCTCATAAGGCGGGTCGATCAGCACCAAACCGCGCTTCTCCTTCGGCGGCAGCAGCGAGCCCAGCGCTTCCCACCCGGACCGTTGGTGGACGGTCACCCGATGGTCGTCGTGAAACAGGCGGCGGAGCGGGCCGGCGGCCTCCGGCAGCAGTTCGCAGCAGACCAGCCGGTCGATCGGGCGCAGCAGCGCCTGGATCAGCCGTGGGGAGCCTGGGTAAAGGCCGAGGGAGGACACGAGATTCAGGTAGGGTGCCAGCGTGTCCGGCCGGCTTTCGATCAGGCGGCGGATACCTTGCGCTGCTTCGCCGGTACGCCGGGATGGGTCGGATTCCAGATCGTAGCTGTCCGGCGCCGGCGTGCGTGTCGAGCACGCAGAACGGCGTGGACTTCTGCGCGAGGGCGCTGACGAGCGTCACCAGCAGCGCGTGCTTGAAGCAGTCGGCGAAATTTCCGGCGTGAAACTCGTGGCGGTAGTTCATGGGCGGTAGTTCATGGGCGGTCGTTCATGGGCGGCGGGTCATTCCGGGTGGCTGCGATCGCCCAGGCTTTCCAGCGGCCAGCGTGGGCGCGCAGCCGTCAGCAGATCGTCGGCCAGGCCGCGGCGCAGGCGCTCGATCCCCGTCCAGGCGACCATGACGGCATTGTCCGAACACAGCCGCAGCGGCGGCGCCACCATCGTGAAGCCGCCGGCGTCCGCCGCCGCGGTCAGCGCTGACCGCACGCTGGCATTCGCCGCGACTCCACCGGCGACCACCAGCATCCGCGCCGCCGGCCAGCGATCCCGCATCATCGCCATGGCCTGACTCGCGCGGTCCGCCAGAACCTCGACCACCGCCTGCTGGAAACCGGCGGCGACGTCGGCAGCCTGCTGGCGGGTCAGTGCAGCCGGCCCCAGCCGCGCGATGGTCTGGACAACGGATGTTTTCAGACCGGAGAAGCTGAGGTCGCAGCCTGGGCGGCGCAGCATCGGGCGAGGGAAGGGGAACCGTGCCGGGTCGCCCTCGTCTGCCAGCTTTTCCAGCGCCGGTCCGCCCGGCCAGCCGAGGCCGAGTTGCTTGGCGACCTTGTCGAACGCCTCGCCCGCGGCATCGTCGATCGTGCCGCCAAGCCGCGCGTGCTGGCCGACCCCGGTGACGGCTATGCACTGGGAATGGCCGCCCGACAGAAGGAACAACAGGAACGGGAACGGCGCGCCGCCTTCGACCAACCCGGGAAGACGCGCGGTCAGGGCGTGCGCCTCCAGGTGGTTGACGGCGACGAATGGCAGGTTGTGCGCCAGCGCGATGCCCTTGCCGAACTGCGAGCCGACGATCAGGCCGCCGATCAGGCCGGGTCCGGTGGTCGCCGCCACGCCGCCCAGGTCCTTGAAGCCAATCCCGGCGCGTTGCATCACATCGCGCACCTGGTCCGGCAGGTACCGCAAATGGGCGCGGGCGGCGACCTCGGGCACCACGCCGCCGTACGGGCGGTGTTCCGCAAGCTGCGTCAGCACCGCCTCGGCCACAACTGTCCCGTCCTCGGCCACGACAGCGGCGGCGGTTTCGTCACAGGATGTCTCGATGCCGAGAACAGGGTTCATGGTGGCCTTTGCGTTCACGCCGCGCTGCGTGAGATGCGTGGGTCGTTCGGTCTGGCGGACTCCGGATGATCGGAATAAACGCGTCCCGAGGAGACGGCGTCACATCAGCGATCCCGGAACCTTTTACAAGAGCGATGCCGCCGGGGGGATGATGCCGTGGGTGTTGTGCTGATCACCAGGCCGGAGCCTGGCGCCTCGGAGACGGCGGCTCGCGTGGCCGCGCTGGGGCTGTCGCCGGTGATCGCGCCTTTGATGGCGGTGGGCCACACGGGCCGTCCGCCCGGCGGCCTGGAAGGGGTCGCGGCGACGCTGCTGACCAGCCGCAACGCCGTTGCCGGTTGTCCCGTGTCCTGTCACGGCCGTGTCGTTTTCGCAGTGGGCGATGCGACCGCGGCGCACGCGCGGGACGCGGGGTTCAAGGATGTCAGGACCGCGAGTGGCGATGCCGTCGCCTTGGCCCGTCTGGTGACGGAGACAATTCGCCCTGAAAACGGTCCCCTGTTCTTGCCCGCCGGCCGTCGTCAAGGTTTTGACCTTGCCCATCACTTGCGGGAACATGGATTTCGCGTCATCAGACGCGTGGTTTACGAAGCGAAAGCGCTGCCGGCGTTGCCGGATGAGGCGCAGAGTCACTTGCGGGAGAGGGATGTTGGCGTCGTGATGTTCTTCTCCGCCGAGACGTCTCGGCACTTCGTTCGGCTGGTTCGCGCCGCCCGGCTTCAACAGGCTGTCGATTCCGTGGAAGCGGTGTCTATCAGCGACAAGGCAACCGTGGCATTAAGAGAACTGCCGTGGCGGCGCATCAGCGTCGCAGCGAAGCCCAATCAGGATGCGATGCTGGCACTGCTGCAATGAGTGAAAATTCAACAAACCCTTTCACCGAACGGCCGGATCATTCCGCCGATCCGGCCCCGCCGTCTGCTGTCCCGTACGATGACGTCCCGTTGGGCGCCGCTCCGGGTGGCTCCGCCATGCCAGCGTCGGGTCCGGCTTATGACCGGCCGCCTCCACCCCCGCCGCCCAGCCGGATGCCCTTGCTGTATGGCCTTGGGTTCCTGATCCTGGCGGGTGGCATCTTCTATGTATGGAAGAACCCGGCCCTGCCGCCCGAGGTGGCGAATACCGAGACAACGCTGCATGTGCTGGAGCAGAAGGTCGCATCCATGGATGTGCGCCTCGGCCGCCTGGAACAGCAGCCAACGCCGCCATCCGCTGCCGACCTTGGCAAAATCTCGGCCCGGATCGATGCGCTGGAAAGCCGGATCCTGGACCAGACGCAGATTCAATCGCGGATGGACGTGATCGCCGGCCGGATCGAGTCGCTGTCCGGCCACGACCAGACACAGATCGACGACCTCAAGCAGCAGCTTGGCAAGGCCAAAGATCAGATTGGCGCGCTGGAAGCCTCAAACGGCACTGTCACATCCGCGCCGGCGCGGGTTGAAATCATGATGCGGATCCAGGCGGCCTCGATCGCGCTGGAGAACGGCAAGCCGCTGGGGACGCTGCCCAATGCGCCGCCCACGCTGGCGAAATACGCGACCACGCCTCCGCCGACCGAGGCGCAGCTGCGGCTGTCCTTTCCGAAAATGGAGCATGACGCGTTGGCGGCGAGCACCGTGGACACTTCGGCCCACCCGTTTGTCGAGCGGATGCTGGATCGGGCCGAGGACCTTGTGACGATCCGCAGGGGCAACGAAGTCCTTGTCGGCAATCCAACCGTCGCTGCCCTGGCAAGCGCGAACGCCGCGCTGCAGGCGGGCGACCTGGCGGCCGCGGTAAAGGATCTGTCGAACCTTGATCCCGGCGCAATGAAGGCGGCCGCGGGCTGGATCGCCCAGGCCAAGAGCCTGTTGGACGCGCGCGCCGCGCTGGCCGAAATGGCGGCACGCGTCTGATGGCGCGGGTCGTTGGCTTCCTGATCATCGGGCTTGTGGTTATTGCCGCGGCCTGGGGGCTGGGCAATCTGCCCGGTCATTTCAGCGTGACCATTGGGTCGATCCAGATCGAGACGTCCTCGGCAATGGCTATCCTTGCATTGATCGTGGCGTTCATCGTTCTATACCTGCTGCTGCGCCTGCTGGTGCTGCTGTTCCGTGCGCCCGGCAGTGGCGCGGCGTGGCGGCGTCGCCACCGCGTCCGGGTCGGCGAACGGGCTATCACCCGCGTGCTGGTCGCACTCGCTGCCGGGGAGGACCGCGTCGCGCGGCGGGAAGCCAAGCGGGTGCGTCAACTGCTGGGTGACTCGCCGCAGACCCTGCTTTTGAGCGCGGAAGCCGGCCGGTTGGGCGGCCGCGAGGACGAGGCCGAGGAGGCATTCCGAGCACTGACCCTGCAGGAGGATGGGAAGTTCCTGGGCTATCGTGGTCTGCTGCGACAGGCCGTGGACCGGCGTGACTGGGTCAAGGCAGAAGCAATCGCCAAGCAAGCCGAGGCTGCTCGGCCTGGCACAGCGTGGCTGCGGCAACAGCGGGCTGAACTCGCGCTTCAGCATGATGGATGGGCCGAGGCGGCGGAACTAAGCGATCCCTCCGGACCGAAGGCCGCCTATTATGTGGCAGCGGCGGAAGCGGAGACAGACAACGCTCGCGCCCTGGCCTTTGCAAAACAGGCGCTGAAGGCAGATCCGACCTTCACGCCGGCGGTGTTGGCCTTTGCACGGCGGCAAACCGCTGCCGGCGACCGGCGGGGGCGGGCTCAGGCGGCAGTGGCCGAGGCCTGGAAGCGTGATCCGCATCCTGACCTTGCCGAGTGGACGTTGTCCAAGGGCATCTCGCCGGCGGATCGGTACGACCTGGCGAAGAAACTGGTGGAAGCGAACCCGACCCACCCGGAAAGCCGGCTGTTGCTGGCCAAGACCGCGATCGACGCCGGCATGATCGCCGAGGCGCGGCAGCAAATCGAGGCGCTGCGGGCCGAGGGGATGAACCAACGGCGTATGTGGCTGCTGCTGGCCGAGATCGAGGAGCACGAGAAGGGCGATACCGAGGAAGGACGGGCGGCACAGCGGGATGCGTTCCGCAATGCGTCCGCGGCGGATCCGGACCCGGCGTGGCGTTGCACCCATTGCCGGTCGGATACGGCAAGTTGGGCGGCGCGGTGTCCGTCATGCGGATCAGTCGGAACGCTGACGTGGCAGGCTTCGTCCGCCGTGAGCGTGCCGGTTCCCGTGCTGACCTGAGTCAAGCCGGTGGTGCGCGCCTTCTGACCAGGCCATGCCGATTCGCCGCTTCGTTTGACCGTCGAAGCAAGAAAGGCGATTGCCCATGGGTATTGCGGCGCTGACGACCTTCCTGGCCGCGCTGGGTGGTGATGCTTCGGAGCTACGGGTGGTTGGCGAAGGCGGACTACCTTCCGTGTTCGCGGTAACCGATCTGGCTGCTGCCTCCGTCGCAGCGGCCGGCATTGCCGTCCGCGACCTGATCGCCGCTCGTCATGGGACCGGGCCGGTTGTGCGGGTCGATCGCCGCCTGTCATCGTTCTGGTTCGGGATGACGCTCCGGCCGCGGGGCTGGAGCCTGCCCCCGGCGTGGGACGCCATTGCTGGCGATTACGAAGCCGCCGACGGATGGATCAGGCTGCATACCAACGCCCCGCATCACCGTGCCGCCGCGGTCGCCGTGCTTGGCGTTCCGGCGGGCAAGGCCGCTGTCGCGGCAGCCGTTGCGCGGTGGAAGAAGGCGGATCTGGAAACCGCCGTCGTAGATCGGGGCGGCTGTGCCGCGGCCATGTACACCATTGAGGAATGGGCCGAGCATCCTCAGGGCAGGGCGGTTGCGGCAGAACCGCTCATTTGGAGGGAGACTACGAGCGGTCCGATGCCGGATTGGGACATCCCGCGGGACCGCCCCCTGTCAGGCCTCCGCGTGCTTGACCTGACGCGTGTCCTCGCCGGTCCGGTTGCAACGCGCTTCCTGGCCGGTCTCGGGGCGCAGGTGCTGCGGATCGACCCGCCCGACTGGGATGAGCCCGGGGTGGTGCCGGAGGTCCTGCTGGGCAAACGCGCGGCGCGACTTGATCTGCGCTCAGCGGAGGGCCGGTCACGGTTCATGGGCTTGCTGCGGGACGCGGACGTTCTGGTGCATGGTTATCGGTCGGATGCCTTGGAAGGGCTGGGCTTCGGACCGGCGCAACGGCAGGCGTTGCGGCCTGGACTGGTGGATGTATCGTTGGATGCCTATGGGTGGACCGGGCCGTGGCGGACGCGGCGCGGCTTCGACAGCCTGATTCAAATGAGCAGCGGGATCGCCAGTGCCGGGATGACCCGGCTGGGGAAGGACCGGCCGCACCCTCTGCCGGTGCAGGCGCTGGACCAAGCGTGCGGTTATGCGATGGCCGCTGCGGTGCTGAGCGGGGTGCGGTGGCGCCTGCAAACGGGCGAAGGCACAGTGGCCCGGCTGTCGCTGGCTCGGATCGCAGCCCTGCTTGTCAGTTGGCCGATGGATGCCGAACCTGAACTGGCGCCGGAGGGTGCGGGCGATCTGGACGGCGCGATCGAGAATACCGGGTGGGGGCCTGCGCGGCGGGTGCGGTCTCCTGTGACGTGGGATGGCGTGCCGCTGCGTTGGGCGTTGCCCGCTCGTGCATTGGGGACGGCGGATGCTGTTTGGGTTTGATTACCCGGGACTATTTATCTGGTGTTGCGTGTAGGGGCGCACCGGGGTGATGCGTGCATCCCGGCGCTTTGGCGGCAGGTTGCCGTCACATGCGGGGATGCCAAGGTAAGGGGCCGGATTCACCGGATGGCCATCCACCAGCATGCCGAAATACAGATGCGGCCCGTAGGTCAGCCCGGATCGTCCGACCGTCCCGACCTGTTCGCCGGCCGCGACAGTGCGCTTGCCGTTCAGGATCACCGGGGCGATCAGCCCGAGATGACTGTAGACGCCGACGAAACCAGCGTGCTGAACGAGCATCTCCAGCCCACCCACACCACGTTTCTGTACTCTTATGATCGTTCCAGGGGCAACGGCGCGGACCGGCGCGCCTAGCGGAGCGGGCAGGTCGACGCCTGGGTGAAAGCGACCGGCAAGCGGACGGTCAGGAAGAACACGCGCGCCGAACGGGGATGAAATGCAGGCCGGGCTGACCGGCGGCAAAATCTGGGTGTCATCACCGGCGACGGCATATTGATGAAACGGCACGAACAGCGCCAGAACCGTGACAATCAGGCCCACGCGTCCGAGAGAGTTTCCGACACCAGTCATCTTGACGCTGCCTTTGATAGTCGCGCTGATGTGGCAGCAATCAGCCAACGAACGGACTGCCTGATCAGAATATTGTCAGCAAGGCAGGGCAAAAGCACAGCGGCAGTCGTTGGAAGTTCGCTTCAACCAACAGCAACCCGCTTCTGTTTTCGCTTGGTCGGGATAGTCTGAGGCGGTGACGCATCATCGTTCGCGGTCAAAGCCTGCATCAGCGACTCCCGCAACTGCATCAGTTTCCGCTCGTTCTCCACCTTCAGTCCGAACACGTCCTTCACATAGAACACGTCCACAGCTCGCACCCCATAGGTCGTTACATGGGCGGATGCAATCTGCAGCCCTTCGTCACTGATCGCCGCCGTAACATCATGCAACAACCCCGGCCGGTCCCGGCCATTCACCTCCAGCACCGTATGCGAGTTGGAAGCTCGGTTATCGATCACCACGCGCGGCGGGGCGTGGATCGCCTGCATCCGCCGTCCGAGAAGCACCTTGGAAACACGGCGGATTTCGGTGGCGAGGCGCAGGCGGCCCGACAGCGCCTGTTCGATCAGCACCGACAGCCGCGCCAGGCGGTGGGGCGCATCGAACGTTCCGCCGGCGGTGTCCTGCACCCAGAATGTATCGAGCGCCATGCCGTTGGTCATGGTGTGGATACGGGCGTCAACGATGGAGGCACCGGCGATGGCAAGCGCGCCCGAAATCTTGCTGAACAGGCCGGCATGGTCGGCGCAGTAGACAGTGACCTCGGTGACGGCCCGAGCGGGCAGGGGTTGGGTGTCGACGGTCAGCGGGGCCTTGCGATGTTCGGCGTCGCGGATCAACCGGCCGTGGCGGGCATGAGTCTCCGGATCGAACGACAGCCAGTAGCTTGCGTAGCCCAGCGAGGTGAAATGCTCGATCTCTTCCTCGGTCCAGTCGGCGAGGAGCGCTGCCACGGCTTCCTTGGCTCGCGATACGCGGACGTCGCGTTCGGTGGTGGCGAGGCCGCCGGCCAGCACCTCCGCCACGCGGCCGTAGAGTTCGCGCAGCAGCGTGGCCTTCCAGCCGTTCCAGACCTTGCTCGATACCGCCCGCATGTCGCACACGGTCAGGATCAGCAGCAGCCGCAGACGTTCCGGTGACTGGATGGTGTCGGCCAGATCCAGAATGGTCTTGGGATCATCGATGTCGCGCTTGAACGCCGTCGCGCTGAGCAGAAGATGATGCAGCACCAGCCAAGAGACCGTTTCGGTTTCCTCATCCGTCAGCCCCAGCGCGGGCCCCACATGCAACGCGACTTCCGCGCCGAGTTCCGAATGATCGCCACCGCGGCCCTTGGCGATATCGTGCAGCAGCATCGCGAGATAGAGCGAACGGCGTGACTGAACGTGATCGACGAGTTCCGACGCCACCGGAGCGACTTCCTTCAGTTCGCCCCGCTCCAGCGTATTCAGGATCTTCACGGCCTCGATCGTATGTTCGTCCACCGTAAAGATGTGGTAGGTATCGAACTGCATCTTGCCGACGATGCGCGCCCAATCGGGTAAGTAACGACCGAAGAACCCGGTCTCGTTCATGATACTCAGCCAATGGGCGCCGTCGGGATTGGGTCCGGGCTTGTGACGATCAGGTTCCTTGCCGCACAGCAGGTCCATGAAGATCGTGGCGGCCTTGGGATCGCCGCGCAGCGACACGGCGCGCCGTTCGTTCTGGATATACGACCGCAACGCCAGCGGATGAAGCTCCAGCCCGCGATCCCGCGCCACCTGCAATATCCGCAGCATCTGGATTGGTTCCGCATCGAAATCACGACCGCTGATCGGCATCAACTTGCCTTCCGCCAGCACAAAGCCGGCAGCGAGCAGGGCGTTGTCGGTCTCCTGCTCCAGCGCCGGCGGCCCGAGAGCCGAGCGCAGGATGGCCGGCTCCAGGATACGGGTCAGCCGGGCGATTTCGCGGGCGGTCAGGAAGTAGTGGCGCATGAAGCGCTCAACCCCGTCCTGCCGGCCGTGACGGGTATAGCCCATCCGAGCGCCGACGATGGGCTGCAGATCGAAGGTCAGGCGTTCCTCGGCGCGGCCGGCGACGTAGTGTAGATGGAACCGGACGGTCCACAGGAACTCCCACGCGCGCCGGCCGTGGCGGGCTTCCATCTGCGTCAGGATGCCGCCGAGGTCCGCAAGCTCGCCCATCGTCTGCGTGTCGAAAACGTAGCGGGCGATCCAGTAAAGGGTCTGCAGGTCGCGCAGCCCGCCGCGGCCTTCCTTGACGTTCGGCTCCACGACGAATGGGCTTTCGCCGTAGCGCCGATGGCGGACCGCGCGTTCGGCCTGTTTCGCGGCGATGTACTCGGCCGCCCCGGCCTCCTTGCAGGCGGTGCGGAAGCGGCGGTGGAAATCGTTGAACAGCGGCTTGTCGCCGGTCAGGTGGCGCGCATCCAGCAGCGCGGTCCGGATGGTCGTGTCCTTGCCGCCCTCGATCAGGCAGTCATCGATCGACCGTGTCGCATGACCAACCTTCAGCCCGAGGTCCCAGAGGAAATACAGCATGTATTCCACCACCCGCAGCGTCTGCGGCGTCGGCTCCTTCGCCGTCAGGAACAGCAGGTCGATGTCGCTGAACGGGGCCAGCACGCCACGGCCATAGCCGCCGGTCGCCGCGATGCTCAGGTTTTCGACCGGTCCGAGTTCGGCGTGTTCGGAAGCATGCTCGAACAGCGCGGACACCACGCCATCGATCAATGCGCCGAGAAGGCGGGCGGCCTGCAGGCCGGTGAGCTGCTCATGTTCGAAGGCGTGCTGCACATACGATTGAATACGTGCCAAGTGTCGCCGGAACGCACCCACCGCGGCATCGCGCGGGATGGAGCCGGTCTCCTCGGCAAGCCCGGCCAATACGTCCGACAGCAAGGTGGCGGCGGCCTCGGGGGCTCGCGGCAGAGGGATTGGGGTGAGCATAAGTCCGATCGGTACTACGGTGACCCTTCCGCGCAAGCAGCGAGAAGGGACTTCAGGTGATATAATGCGTCCAGCGCCTGTTTCGGCGACATTGTGTCCGGATTGATATCTCGCAATGTCAACGATAACGCATCCGGTTCCGTCGGCGCGGGCGCTGAGTTCGTTTCGCCGGCCGCGGCGAACAGCGGCAACGCCTGCAACGACGTGGAAGCGCCCAGTGCGCCGCCGTGTTTTTCCATCATCGCCATCAGCGACGCCGCCCGCCGCACCACCGGTCCGGGCACGCCGGCGAGTTCCGCGACATGCACGCCCCAGGACCGGCGGGCCGAGCCCTCGGCAACCTCATGCAGAAACACCACGCTGCCCTTCCACTCCTTGACCCGCATCGTATGCGGCTTCAGCCGTGGCAACTGCTCGGCCAGATCGGCAAGTTCGTGGAAATGTGTGGCGAAAATAGTACGGCACCGAGTCGCCGAATGCAGCGCCTCCAGCACCGCCCAGGCAATCGCCAACCCGTCCAGGGTGGAGGTGCCCCGCCCGATCTCGTCCACCACCACCATCGACCGCGGGCCGGCCTGATGCAGGATGGTCGCCGTTTCGGTCATCTCCACCATGAAAGTCGACCGCCCGCGCGCGAGGTCATCCGCCGCGCCAACCCGGCTGAACAGGCGATCGACGATGCCGATCACCGCCTTGTCCGCGGGCAGCGGCAGCCCAGCCTGCGCCAGGACGACGAACAGCGCATTCTGCCGCAGAAACGTCGATTTGCCCGCCATGTTCGGACCGGTCAGCAGCATCACGCGCCGGTCCGGCGACAGGTCGCAGTTGTTCGGAACGAAGGCAGCCTGTCCGGACAGCGCGTTCTCCACGACCGGGTGGCGCCCGGCCTTGATCAGGAAATCGTCCGTCCCGGTGATCTCGGGCCGGATCCAGGTGCCGGATTCGGCGAGCTTGGCGGCCGACTGCGCGACATCCAGGAACGACAGCGCGTCGGCGCAGGCAGCCAGGGCATCGGCCTGAGCCAGAACCTGATGCACCAGCTGCGTGAACACGGCCTTCTCCCGCGCCGCCGCGCGTTCCCCGGCTTCGCGGATGCGCTGATCCAGGTCGGACAGTTCCGGAAGCGTGAACCTGGCACCGTTCGCCATGCCCTGCCGCAGCGACAGTTCGGAGAACGCCCGCAGGCCGTCCACGGCAACCGCCGGAACCTCGATCACATAGCCAAGCTGAGCATGGTGGCGAATCTTCAGGGACGCCACGCCATACCGCTGGGCGTAATCCAGTTGCAGGCCGGCAACCACCCGCCGGCTGTCGTCGCGCAGCCCACGGTGAGCATCCAGTTCGCCGTCGTACCCCGGCTTGATCGCGCTGCCGTCGTCCAGCCGCGCCGGCGCCGGGTCGGCCAGCGCGCGCGACAGTTCACCAGCCAGGGCCGGGTCGGCGGGCATCGCGGACTTTGTGCCCGCCAGCGCCTGAGGCAGCGGGTCGGGCAGCAACGCCGCGATGGTGCTGGCCGCCGTCAGCCCGTCGCGGATCGCCGCCAGATCCCTCGGACTGCCCCTGTTCAACGACAGCCGCCCCAGTGCTCGGGCAATATCCGGCGTTGTTTTGAGCAGCCCGCGCAGCCGGCCGACCGGCTCCGGATTGGCCAGGCACCACCACCACGCATCTTGCCGCGCAATGATCGCGTCCGCGCCGGTCAGCGGCGCCGACAGCCACGCGGCCAGCAGCCGGGCACCGGCGGCGGTGATGGTCCGCTGCACCGCCGCCAGCAGCGTGTGCTTCGTGCCGCCGTCGCGCGAGCGCTGAATTTCCAGGCTCGCCCGGGTCGCCGCATCCATCATCAACAGCCCAGCCGACCCTTGCGGTTCAGGCCGGGCGAGGCGGGGCAACGCGCCGGCCTGCGTGGTCCGCACATAGTCCAGCGCCATGGCGGCGGCGACCGCCTCACTGTCCTGGAACGTGCCGAACGCGTCCAGGCTGGCGGTGCCGAACGCCTCAGCCAGGCGGCGGCGGGCGATCAGCGGCGGCGAGGCGACAGGTTCGGGCGACCGCGCGGCGGACCAGTCGCCCAGGTCCAGGTCCTGGGGTGCAAGGATTTCCACCGGTTCCAGCCGGCCGAGCAGGGACATCAGTTCGAGGGGCGGGATGGCGCAGGTTTCGAACAGGCCGGTGGAGACGTCGATCCAGGCCGCACCCAGGCCGGTCGTGTCGCGGGCGATGGCGACCAGCAGGTTGGGGCGGCCGGCTTCCAGCAACGCGTCCTCGGTGACCGTGCCGGGGGTGATCAGGCGGACGACCTGTCGCTTGATCGGGGCTTTGCCGGTGCGGGTCTTGGGGTCCTCCATCTGCTCGACGATGGCGACACGGAAGCCGCGGCGGATCAGGCGGGCGAGGTAGAGTTCGGCGGCGTGGTGAGGGACGCCGCACATGGGTATGGGCTGTCCGGCGTGCTCGCCACGGTGGGAGAGGGCGATGTCGAGGGCGGCGGCGGCGGCTTCGGCGTCGGCGAAGAACAGTTCGTAGAAGTCGCCCATGCGGAAGAAAAGAAGGGCGTCGGGGTGGTCGGCTTTCGCGGCGAACCACTGCGCCATGGCGGGGGTGGCGCCGGTGGCGTTGGGGGTCATGGGTGAGGGGGATTTGGGTTCGGCATGGGCGCGGGGATCATCGGGGGATTAAGGGTGTTCGGATAGGGGGTGTAATGGGATCGGGTTTGGCGAGGTGGGTGGCAGCGGCTTTGTGGTGCGGGGCGGGCATGAGCGGGCCAACGCGGAAAGCTGAAACTGGACTGATGCTACGACATGCGGCAGACGCCGCTCGTAACGACCTTTCTCCTACTATCTCATTGGGCTGTCCACACTATCTCATTGTGCTGTCCACGTGGAGATCATGTACCTTTCTGGGTGAATTGACCTACAAAGCTACCTGCAGCGAATCCGAAGTGCGCGACTTGCCTGGCCACAGTTGTAGGATTTGTGTATCCAAGATCCTCACCCACAGCGATAGCATAAGACTTGAGGTTGTGGATTAGTGTACTAAGTTTGTCTTCAGTGATGATCCGGGCCCTTGGATGAAGCGTTGCCGCGTGCTCAGGCTTGGTCTTCTGGTGAACCATGACTGGAGTTGCCGAACATGACTTATCGTACTGCTTTTCAAACCATGTCAGCGAGCCGGTCAGCTGATTGCAGTCATGCTTGCTGATTGCTTTCGCCTTGGTTGCCCCGCTTTTACACTCAATAACGAGGTAGTTTAGGTTGCCAATTGACCAAAGATTATCGGGGCCCTTCCCAAAATCATCCTCTGGCATTTGTGACCCGAATCCAAGGAAAAGGCCGAGATCCCGCATCGCCCGTTCAAACCGCTCACTATTTTCTTCCCCCCAAGCCAATCCTTCTACAAGCGCATTGACCCAGAGAATAAGGTCATTCTTCTCCAAGAATTGCTTCATGAAATCGACCGCTGCAACCGCCTGGCTATGCTTCGGGGCTTCCAGCTTGCTGTAGGTGATGCCGCGAAGCGGGCGGACCAGGGCTCGGTTTAACTCTACAGCTGAAAGCTGTAATTGCTGAGCCTCAGCTGGATTCGTGTGATGAACGTATTCGGCCAACTGCTGTTTGAAGTATCCCTTTGCCCGCTTGTCGGAGGCTGTCGTAACAGCCTTCTGTGCAAGATCCTGCGCCCGATCAAACCGACCAAGCCTGGCCACATCGAAAGCCTGCCTTAACAGGACCGTCGCTTCGTCAACATGTCCGGCATCGGCATCATCGGCATTGACGATAGCGTTTTTGCTAGCATCTACCCACCCCTCATCCTGACCAAGACAGAGGTCCATAACCGCTTCTAACTCAGCGAGAGGCTTGTCTTTCAGTTGCTCGGTCACGTCACGGCCGAGCTTCAGCTGCGCACGGGTGGCAGGAGAGAAAAGCAACCGCGCCTCAGGATTATGGATGCGCTGCGTCAGGCGCGATCCGATCAGCAGAACGACGCAGTGGTCCTCGCTAGACCTTACGCCGCGACCCATACCCTGTTCTATTCTTTGCACCTGCCGGATAAGTTGCCGACGTGTTTCGTTCAGTATGTGGTGGTCAGCCCGTGCAATAAGGCCTTCCACCTCCGGCAACCCATCAATGACCAGTATCTCGCAAGCTTTGGCCGGAAGGTCTACGCCGTCGTACTTATTGACAAAGACCGTAACACCAACATGACCCGACCTCAACTTTTCGGTTCCTGCCTCGATGTTATCAGCCGTGAGGGTTTGATCCGCGACATCTCCCCAATATTTTGCACGTTCCGTCGAGGGCACTATAACGCAAACATTGACGGCGCTTGCTTTCTTGGCAATCAGCTTCTTTATTTGGTCGATACTGATCGTTGGATTAATCTCTTGCGGCGCAAGAATCATACGGTCGCCGATGTCGCCGCCGCCCTTAGGACGAATTGGATCGCGTACATCATCCGGATCGGCCTGAAAGTGGCTAACGAGAATACCATCATCAGCAAGCGTAGCCGTCATATAGATGCGTCGCGCCGCCTCGGTGAAAGCCGGTATGTTATCGATCGGGATGTAGCGGGGCGCTATCTCGAGATGACCTCCCCCAAACGCTACCTGGCAAAGCGGAAGCACATCCCGGATCAGCGGCCAGGGCCATTTCAGGTCCTCGTCCTGTCGATGGGGATGAAGGATAGCTGCTGCCTTCTTCTGTTTGTCCTTCCATGCCCAAAACGGCACTAACATTACTGCCGTTGGATCCTCAGCCTTCACATCAAGTAGCATCGAATCTGACTGTTGCTCAAGGTCGTCATTGAACAGGTCCAGAATAGGCACATAAGCCGGGTGTGAGGCCGATAGCCTTATCTTAAATTGATCAGCCACAGTCACCAGACAGGCGTGAGCATCATCGATTACAACCGAACCAATGCGAATTTTCGCGCCGCTTTGACCAACGCCAAAAACCGATCTTCCGTTGACCAGTTTCCAGATATTGATCACCAGGATGACATCGCCCGCAAGGAAGGCTGCATCAGTGTGATCCTCGGTAACTGATATGCCGAGGGCCGTAGCCTCTGCTGTAACCTGGCTGACAAGGAACTTGTCTGGAACGATATATACCGCAGGCCCCTTACCCTCGTTGAGGCTGCTCTGAAGGCACAGCAGACCAACAACGGTCTTCCCCGATCCCGTGTTCATCTTTAGCGTGATGTTTGCTTGGTTGCGGTTTGCGAACCAGCCATCCAGAACGTCGCCCTGCTCGTCTGAAGGGCGCTTGAACCTTTGATCTCGCTTCAGTGTTGTGAAAACGCGGCGGGGATCAACTTGCTTCTTTAATGAACTGCCGGCTTTCAGTTTACCGAGATCAAGTGCCACGAAGGGGTCCTCCTTACGGTTGCAGGTAGGCTACCATATTCAATCGAACCTGTCGCTTTCAAACCGGCCCCAAGGTCAATCTTTGAAGGGTCAAGATCGCTGCTGAGAACGAAGCGCGACCGTTCGCTTACGGATATTCATTATGTAACGATCAGGAAAGGAGCGCTACGAGGACCTTTCGCATTCGGACCGCGCACCTTTTAGTCGATTTGGCTTGGCGTGCTCACTAGGCGACCAGCTATGTCTGCGAAGCCCGCACAGCAGCCCTATGCGGCGCATACCGTCGCCACCCGCAGTCACTCGTAGGCAGTCCGAATTCAAATCAGCCGGGCGCTCAATCTCGGGCAACTGCGAGACTGCCCCAGATTAAATCTACAAGGCCCCGACGGCCGCCCCCCGCACCCCCTCCCGCTTCCGCAAATGTGCCGCGATCGCCCCAATCGCCGCCGGAGTCATCCCCTGAACCCGCGTAGCCGCCCCCAGCGAGGCCGGCCGCACCCGGTTCAGCACCTCCAAAATCTCATTCGACAGTCCCCCAATCTCCTCGAACCGCACGGCATCCAGCCCAACCCCATCCTCCCGCGCGCCCAGCCGCAACTCGCTCTGCTGCCGGTGCAGATACCCCGCATACCGCGCATGAGTCCGAAGCTGCCCCGCCGCCCGGCCCGACAACGCACCCAGCCACGGAAACGCCCCACACAGCGCCTCCCACCCGATCGCATCATTCCCCGCCAGGTCCAGCACCGAGCGCCAGCGTCCATCAGCCGGCGCCCGCATACCCAGCCCCTCGACCAAAGCCGCCGCCATCCCCTCCTGCGCCGCCCGGACCATCGCCGCGTCCAACTCATCCCGCAGCAACCGGAACGAGGCAGCCCGCGCGCCCCCAACGCACCCCCAGCCAATCCCCTTATCCGTCAGCCGCAGATCGGCATTATCCGCCCGCAGCGTCAGCCGGAACTCCGCCCGCGACGTAAACATCCGATACGGCTCAGTAACGCCCTGAGTCGTCAGATCATCCACCAGCACGCCGATATAAGCCTCGGTCCGGCCCAGCACGATCGCCTCGCCCCCGCCAGCCCGCGCGGCCGCGTTCAGCCCCGCCAGCAGCCCCTGAGCCGCCGCTTCCTCATACCCAGTAGTCCCATTGATCTGCCCCGCCAGGAACAGCCCCGGCACCGCCCGCAGTTCCAGCCCCGGCGTCAGCGCCCGCGGATCAACGTAATCATACTCCACCGCATACCCCGGCCGCACGATCACCGCCCGCTCCAGCCCCGGAATCGTCTTCAGGATCTCCCGCTGCACATCCTCCGGCAAACTCGTGGAAATCCCGTTCGGGTAGATCGTCGTATCGTCCAGCCCCTCCGGCTCCAGAAAGATATTGTGCCGGTCCCGCTGCCCAAACCGCACGACCTTGTCCTCGATCGACGGGCAGTACCGAGGCCCCTTCCCAGCGATCTGCCCCGAATAAACCGCCGACCGATGCAATATTCGCCCGGATTACGTCATGCGTCGCCTCGGTCGTGCCCGTCACCCGGCACTCGATCTGTGGGTTCATCAACCGGCCGGTCATCGTGCTGAACGGCTCCGGCACCTCGTCGCCTGGATCAGCCTTCAACCCCTCCCAATCGATCGTCCGCCGATCCAGCCTGGGCGGCGTCCCTGTCTTCAACCGCCCCAGCGGCAAATCCAGCCGCGCCAAAGTCCGCGCCAACCCGATGGACGGAGCCTCCCCAACCCGCCCACCCGCGGTCTGCCGGTCGCCGATATGCATCACCCCGCGCAGGAACGTCCCCGCCGTCAGCACCACCGCACCACAGCCGAACCGCTGCCCGTCCGCGCAGATCACCGCGCCAACCGCGCCACCGGCCGGGATCTCCAGATCCTCCACCGCCCCCGCCCGGATCGTCAGACCCGGCGTCTCCTCCAGCAGCCCCCGGATCGCCCGCCGATACAACCCGCGGTCCGCCTGCGCCCTGGGTCCCCGCACCGCCGGTCCCTTGCTCCGGTTCAGCAGCTTGAAGTGAATCCCCGCCGCATCCGCCGCTCGGCCCATCAGCCCGTCCAGCGCGTCGATCTCCCGCACCAGATGCCCCTTGCCGATCCCGCCGATCGAGGGATTGCACGACATCTCGCCAATCGTGCCCACCGCATGCGTCAGCAGCAGCGTCCGCGCGCCCATCCGGGCCGCCGCCGCCGCCGCCTCGCAGCCGGCGTGCCCGCCGCCCACGACGATTACATCGAACTGTTCGGTCATCCGCGCCTTCTGCCACAGAACCGGGGTCCATCGCCATGCCGGCGAAACACCCCTCTTTCGCCGCAGCCCCCACCCGGCCATGATGTCCGTTGCAGCACCATCCGGAACGCTGACAAAGATCAAGGGGAGGCTCGCCATGGCCGACGTCACCGGCGATACGAGAACCGCGCGCATTTCCGCCGAGGAAGCCCTGGCCATGCACGCCAGCGGGCGGCCCGGCAAGCTGGAGACGCGGATCAGCAAGCCGATCACCACGGCGCGCGACCTGTCCCTGGCATACTCGCCCGGCGTCGCCGAACCCTGCCTGCACATCGCCCGCGACCCGTCCCTGGCCTACGACTACACCACCAAGGGCAACATGGTCGCGGTCATCTCCAACGGCACCGCCGTTCTGGGTCTCGGCAACCTCGGCGCCGTCGCCTCCAAGCCGGTCATGGAGGGCAAGGTCGCGCTGTTCAAGCGCTTCGCCGACGTCGATGGCATCGATCTCGAAATCGGCACCGAGGACGTGGACGAATTCGTCAACGCCGTCCGCTTCCTCGGCCCGGGCTTCGGCGGCATCAACCTGGAGGACATCAAGGCCCCGGAATGCTTCGTCATCGAGCAACGCCTGCGCGAACTGATGGACATCCCGGTGTTCCACGACGACCAGCACGGCACCGCCATCGTCGCCGCCGCCGGCCTGATCAACGCCTGCCACCTGACCGGACGAAACCTGCGCGACACCAAACTGGTGGTGAACGGGGCAGGGGCCGCGGCAATTGCCTGCGTGGAACTGCTCAAAGCCATGGGCGTGCGCCCCGACCACGTCATCCTCTGCGACACCAAGGGCGTCGTCTACCAGGGCCGCACCGAGGGCATGAACCAGTGGAAATCCGCCCACGCCGCCAACACCCGGTGCCGCACGCTGTCCGAGGCGATGGAGGGCACCGACGTCTTCTTCGGCCTGTCGGTGAAGGGTGCGCTGACGCAGTCCATGGTCGCCTCCATGGCCGACAAGCCGATCATCTTCGCGATGGCAAACCCGGACCCCGAAATCACGCCGGAAGAAGCGCGGGAGGTCAGCCCAGGCGTCATCATCGCCACCGGCCGCAGCGATTATCCGAACCAGGTCAACAACGTCCTGGGTTTCCCCTATATCTTCCGCGGCGCGCTGGATGTCCGCGCCAGCACGATCAATGACGCGATGAAGATCGCCGCGGCCGAGGCGCTGGCGACCCTCGCGCGGGAAGACGTGCCGGATGAGGTCCACTCCGCGTCATCCGGAAGGCGTCTGGCGTTCGGCCCCGAATACATCATTCCCAACGCCTTTGATCCCCGGCTGATCACCCGCCTGCCGCCGGCGGTAGCCAAGGCGGCGATCGACTCCGGCGTCGCCCGCAAGCCGCTGGAGGATCTGCGCCGGTACGCCCGCAGCCTGTCGGGGCGTCTCGACCCCACCGCCGATGCGCTGGAAGCGACGATGGATCGGGTTCGCGAGAATCCGCGCAAGGTGGTCTTCGCCGAGGGAGAGGAAGAAAAGGTCGTTCGCGCGGCGCTGGCATTCCGCAACGCCGGATATGGCACGCCCGTGCTGATCGGGCGGGAGGATAGGGTGCGCTCCGCCATGGCAGGCCTTGGCGTTCCCGACATCGAAGGGCTTGAAATCCACAACGCGAGGCTTTCCGGTTCGAACACGAAATATGTGGATTTTCTTTATGCGCGGATGCAGCGCAACGGCTACCTGCGGCGTGACGTCCAGCGCATGGTCAATCAGGACCGGAACATTTTCGCTGCCTCCATGGTGGCGACCGGCGACGCGGACGCCATGGTGACGGGCCTCACCCGGTCCGCGTCCGTCTGCCTTCACGACGTTCGTCATGCCATCGGACCGGCGCCCGGCGCCATCCCGTTCGGCCTGACACTGCTGGTGGGGATGCGCGGGAAGACGATCTTCCTCGCTGACACGCTGGTGAATTTCCGCCCGGATGCGGAACAACTCGCCGACATCGCCATCGGCGCGGCCGCCACCGCTCGGCATCTGGGCCACGAACCCCGGGTGGCTCTGCTGTCACATTCCACCTTCGGCGATCCGCCGCACGACCGCGCCGTGCCGATGCGCGACGCCGTCAGGATACTGGACACCCGCCACGTCGATTTCGAATACGACGGAGAAATGAGTCCGGATGTCGCGCTCGAACCCTCCATCAGGGCGCTTTATCCGTTCTGCCGCTTGACGGCGGACGCCAACGTCCTCGTCGTACCCGGTCTTCATTCCGCTCACATCACCGCTCGGCTGGCCAATCATCTCGGCGGCGGCTCGACAATCGGACCGTTGCTGATCGGCATGGAAAAGGCGGTGCAGATCGTTCCGATGGATGCGTCGTCGAGCCAGATCGCCGACATGGCATGCCTCGCGGCCTATCAGGCGATCACGCAGTCGAAATAAACAAGGCGGGCTGGCCTACGCGGCTACGGTCGCTTGGCCTGCCCGCCGAACGGCACGCCGTTCACCGTAAACACGCCGTCGCCGAAGCCGATGTCCCACACCAGCGCATCGCCCTCGGGTCGCGCCATGCCCTTCGCC
Organism: uncultured Pseudomonadota bacterium; assembly: GCA_963819005.1. Taxonomy (GTDB): domain Bacteria; phylum Pseudomonadota; class Alphaproteobacteria; order Acetobacterales; family Acetobacteraceae; genus Rhodopila. The sequence goes on along the minus strand of CAWFUL010000010.1, from coordinate 754,123 downwards.
AGGAAGACCATCGGCATGATCTGGGCCGCCTTCGGGTTGGACTGGGCACTGGCCATCATCGCATCGACGCCGTGCGCCACCAGATGCGCCTCAAACCCTGGTGCGCCGGTGGGTGACGGCTTCAGCCGGGCGGTGCCTTCCAGCTTGAGCGGACCCGCCACGATCGACAGACTCTCGATCCCCAGTCTGGCGCCGGGTTCAGCAAGCATCGCAATCACCTCCGCCTGTAGCGCCGCCGGCGTCGTGCTTTTAACCGTCGCATCCCGCAGCAGCTTGACGAACAAGGCCGTCCGCACCCCCGACACCGCCGGCCTGATCTGCACGACGCTCGGCATGTAGACCGCGAGGTCAGCCGGCACCGACGCAACCTTCAGGTCGTGCATCGCCAGATCCATGTGGGCGTCCAGATGCTCCGCCCGGCTTTCGCCGCCCAAGCCGATCCGCACCCGCCCGATATCGCCGTCGTTTCCATTGACGGCGCTGAAATGAATGCCTTCCAGCGTCTCTTCCATGTTCATGCGGGACAGCAGCCCGACGCTGGCGTCCACCATTGCGCGAAGCTGGTCGCGCTGGAACGGCGTCAGTTCGGGTGGTTTCCCGCCCGGCGTGTTCGGTTGCAGCGTTGTCGCAAAGGCTCGGATCGCCGCGCGTAGCCGCTCCGATTGCGCGCGATCCAGACCTTCAAGCTCCAGGCTGGTGGCCAGGCTTTGAATGACGCTGTCCCGCGTCACACCGTCCTTGCCTCGCACACTGATTTTCCAGTCGGAGCCAGTGCCCTGGGTGTGCAACGACATCCGATTGCCAGCGTCGCCGGTAATCGTGCCGTCCATCGTCTGCTTGGCAATGGTTTGTTCTGTGTGCTGGTTACCGAGTTCGGTCCGCATCGTGATGTTGTGGAACTCACCCGAGAACGGCGAGGGTTGCGCGAGGCTGGGATCGATCCGGCCGTGGATTGCCTGCTGCCCGATCGTGAAGGCGATGTTGCCGGGGGGGCCGCCATTTGGCTGCGCGGGCATCGCGATCGTTCCGGACGACGGGAAGGTCAGCGACGTGATGTCCCAGACGCCGCCGCCGGTCGGCCGGGCGACTGCGTTGATCGCCGCGTCGGGTGGCGCCGGCAGCGATGGCAGCGCCACGCGGACGTGCCAGTCGTCACCTTCCCGTGTGACCGTCGGCGGATTGTCCGGCGTCCCGATCAGCCCGCCGCTGACCAGCGACATCACCGCTGACAGCTGAGCCGTTGCGGCCTCTTGCGTCAGATCGCCCTGGGCATACACCGGGGCAGATAACAGCGGCGCGGCTACCAAGGCCGTGAGAAGCATACGTGGCGGTTTCATGGGACCTCGATCTGCGACGGTTCAATCCGCATCCGCCAGTCGCATCGCTGGCTGCGTCGCCGGCAGCCATACACTGACTGTAGTGCCTTTGCCTTCCTCACTTTCGATGATCAGCTGCCCGCGGTGCCGGTTGACGATGTGCTTGACGATCGCAAGCCCCAGACCGGTGCCGCCGACCGCCCGAGAACGGCCTTTGTCGACCCGGTAAAACCGCTCCGTCAGGCGCGGAAGATGCTGCTTGGCGATGCCGCTGCCGTCGTCCGTCACCTCGATCAGCACGCCCGGCCTTGCCGGCCACCGCTCCCCCGGTTCGGGCCGGGTGGCCGTCACGGTGACGGTTCCACCCTCCCGGCCATACTTCATCGCATTGTCCATCAGGTTCTGCAGCACCTGCGCCATCTGGTCGGCATCGGCCAGCACGATCGGCAGGTCCTCATCGATCCGCATGGCCAGCCGGACCTCGCGGTCTTTCAGCCGCGGTTCGAAGCCGGCGGCGAGGCGCGGCACAAGCTGGCGCAGGTCGAGCCGTTCCGACGGCGCCTGATGCTCCGTCAGCTCGATGCGTGACAGGCTGAGCAGGTCGTCGATCAGCCGGTTCATCCGGGCTCCCTGTTCGGCCATGATGCCGAGGAAGCGCTGCTGGGCCGGCTTGTCGTCGGCGGCGGGGCCGCGCAGGGTTTCGGTGAAGCCGATCAGCGAGGCCAGGGGCGTGCGCAACTCGTGGCTGACATTGGCGACGAAATCCGCGCGCATCCGCTCGAACAGGCGTTCGCGCGTGCGGTCGGACAGCACCAGCAGGATCTGGCCGCCGTCGGCCAGGGGAGGGTCCATCGAAACGACAGTCGCCATCAGGTCGCGCTGAACCGGCGCCGGCAGGCCGATGTCCACGGTTTGCCGTTCGCCGCTTGCCGTCGCTCGGTCGATGGCGCCGCGGATCCCGGGATGGCGCAGCACCGCCGGCGTGTCCTCGGCAAAGGCCTCCCGTGCCGCGGCGTTGGCGCGCCTGACGGCGCGATCGCTGGCCAATACAATCACCGGGTCGGGCAGGCGCTCCAGGATCAGGGTATCGGCACGGCGATGCTGCTCCAGCAGTGCGGCGCGCGCGGCCAGCCGCCGCGACAGCCGCGCGATCTCCCGCGATAATGTCTCCATCAGGATCGTGGCGGGGACGTCGCCCGCGGATTCCTCGTAGGCGACGCGGCGGATCGCCTGGGTCATGAGGTCAAGCTCGCGCGCCCAAAGGAAGATGAAGCCGCCCGCAGCGAAGGCGCAGACGGCCATGGCCACCAGAGCGGGCCCAACCGCGGCCCATCCCGCCATCGCCAGCACCGCAAGCGTCAGGGCCGGGACCCCAGCGAGGCAGCTGGCTATGGCGAGGAGCTTCATACCGGCTCCGGCACCGGGCCGAGCGGCATGGGGTTAGCCGGCCGGGTCGACGCGTTGGTGGCGCGCACGCACGCCGCGTTCGATCGCCACCGAGATCAGCGGGTCGAGGCCTAGTTCGTCGCGCACGAAATCCAGCATCTGCAGGGACGACTGCTTGCTGGCCTGATCACCGGCAACCACCTCGCAGGCCAGCGCATAGGCGGTCTCCCGCAGATTGGGCGTCAGGGCAGCCCGGATCAGATGGCCGGCGTGCGTCAGGCCGTCGGCCTCCCGCAGCAGGCCCACGGCCGCGTCGGTGACGTCGACGAGCTGATCAGTGGTGAAGTCCTGGAAGACCGGCAGGGTCTGCACCTGGCCGGACATCACGCCGATTTCCCGGTCCGTGATGCCGCCGTCAGCGGCGGACACCAGGACCATGGTAAGGACCAGGGCCTCGGGCGCGTTGAGTTCATCTTGAGACCGCATGGTATTCTCCGTGCCTGTTCGGCTTGGGTTGGCGTTGATGCTGGTTCTGGTTGTCCAGCACCGGAAGTCAACGCTAGCACATCGTTGGCGGGCGGGGGATCACCCATCGTTGGCCTGGCTTGGCCGGATGGGCAGCGTTTTGCCGTGGCGGCTCGTCGGTGCACTATCATCGAGCTCCACCCAGGCATCGCGGCATTTGCGCGGGTGGCAAACACGGCATGTTCGGACCGGCACGGATGTACAGACGCCGTGGCAGCCAGATCAGGACCGCGCCGGCCACGCGAGTAGGCCATGTGTTCGGAGGCGGACGTGGGGGCTTTGAAAGGGCCACCCAAACCTGGAGTGTCAGACCAGGCCGATCCGTCGCGCCGGTTCTTCGCCCGGCTGTGTCCCCAGGAACGCGGCGGTCTGGGCAACAGCCTCGGCAAGTCCAACCCGGCGAACCACGACGCCCGCCGGGAACGCCGACATCAGCCGGGTGGGCGCCTGCCTGTCCAATAGCACGAACACCCCCTGGTCGGAGGCCCGGCGGATCAGCCGTCCGAACGCCTGCCGCAGCCGCAGCCGGACGATGCGGTCGTCATAGGCCTTCGGATCGCCGTCCGACAGATGAATACGCCGTTCACGGTGCAGGATGTCCGGCCTCGGCCACGGCGTCCGCTCGAACACCACGAGGCGCAGGGCGTTGCCCGGCACGTCGACCCCGTCGCGCATCGCGTCGGTGCCGAGCAGGCAGCTTTCCGGTTCGGCGCGGAAAATGTCGACCAGGGTGGCGTTGCCCATCGCATCGACGTGCTGCGCATAAAGCGGAACGCCGGCCTGTTCGAGTTCGGGCGCGATACGCTGGTGCACGGCCCGCAAGCGGCTGATCGCGGTGAACAGGCCCAGGCCACCGCCGCCCGACGCGAGGAACAGCGCCCGGTAGGCCGCCGCCAGTTGATCCAGGTTGCCTTGCGCCAGATCGGTCACGACGAAAGCCCGCGTCTGTTTCGCGTAATCGAACGGCGATGCCACCGCCGCCCGGATCGCCGGCGAAGGCAAATGCGGCGCGCCAACCCGAGCCTCGGCGGCGCCCCAGGCAATCTCGGGGTCCTGGTCGCCGGAGTCCCGCAGCGTCGCCGACGTAATAAGCAAACCCTGTGCCGGCGCGGCCAGCGTGCTGGCGAACGGGATGGTCGGGTCCAGCCAGTGGCGGTGCAACCCGGCATCGGTGTCGCGCAGGCCCTCGCGCCGGTCCAGCCGCAGGAACAGGACATGTCCCGGCCGCTGACCGGGTTCGTCGACCGGTTCAGTCAGCCGCCACAGCATCGCCTGCCACGCCTGCAGCGGGTTCAGCGCCCGCCGCATCAGCGATCGTCCGATCGCCTCGATCCGGTTGCGCGTGGCCTCGTCCATCTCCTCGGCTTCTTCGTCAAGGCGGGCGAGCAGGCGTTCGCGCAAGGTGGCCAGCGGTTCGGCGATGCGTGCCAGCGCGCGGGCCAGCCGGTCGGCGGCCTGCGCAAGGTCGTCGTTGACCGGAAAGACGTCGCATTCCATCGACCCGGTATGCGGCCGCGCATCCGCGCCGGCGGTCCTGGCCAGCACCTGCCGGTGAACCAGCCGCAGGAATGCTTCGGACGGGTTGGGCCGGGCCGGTTCCACCCCGTCGAGTTCCGGGCCGGGCTCCGCCATGCGGCTGGACCAGTCGGACGGCGGCAGCGCGTTCGCCGCCTGCAACGCGGCTTCGAGCGGGGCAATCAGCGGCGGCCGGTCGGCGACCAGTTCCTCCAGCCGCTTGCGCAGGCCGCGCGCTCGGGACCGGCCGCCCTCCGCACCCCGCAGCCAGCGGCGCAGTTCGGCGGTTTCCGCGCCGGACAGCGCGGCGGAGAACGCGCTGTCGGCGGCGTCGAACACGTGGTGGCCCTCGTCGAACACATAACGGGTCGGCACCAGGTTGTCGTCCAGGCCGCCCCAGGCTGCCTGAGTCATCACCAGCGCATGGTTCGCCACAACCAGGTCGGCGGTGCGGGAACGGCGTATGGTGTGTTCGATGAAGCACTTGCGCCAATGCGGACAGGCGGCGTGGATGCACTCGCCGCGCCGGTCCGCCAAACTGGCGATCAGCGCGCCGCCATGCAGTTCCGGCAGCCAGCCCGGCAAGTCACCGCCCTGGACATCGCCATCGTCGCTTGCCAGCGCCCAGCGGGCGATCAGGCCCAGCGGGACCACCTGCTGGTTCATGAAGCCGGACGTCGCGCTGCCGATCGCGTCCTCCAGGTTCAACAGGCACAGGTAGTTCTCCCGGCCCTTGCGCACCACCACACGGCGGCGGCGTTCGGTCGGATCCGGAATCAGGCGCTCCAGTTCGCTGTCGATCTGCCGCTGCAGGTGGCGGGTGAACGTGCTGATCCAGACGGCGCCCTTGTTCTTCTCCGCCCAGACGCTGGCGGGCGCCAGGTAACCGAGGGTCTTGCCGGTGCCGGTGCCGGCCTCGGCGAGGACCATATGGGGATCGCCGCGGACCTCCCGCGGGGCGAACGCGGCGGTGGCCGCACCGGCGTAATCACCCTGGCCGGGCCGCTGTTCGGAACCGGGACCAAGCATCTTGCTCAACCTGGAACGGGCCTCGGCTTCAGTGACAGGGTGGCTGGACGGCGGAGGGAGAGGCGCAGAGTCCTCCCATTCGGCCAGCTTCTTCCAGACTTTCAGGGGTTCGTTGGAGGCCGCGGCCTCGGGCTGGCCAAGCGCGTGGGTGATGTAGCCGCCCCAGCCCCAGCCGGCTTTCTGCATGCGGGCGGCGAGTGGGGCCGCGTCGCGGTTCAGCAGGGTGCCGCGAGCCTGCGCCAGTTGGTGCAGCAGCGCGGCGGCAAGGTCGGGCAGGCGGGTGACCTCGGCTTCCAGGCCGATCGGCGGTTGGTCATCGTCCAGCGCCATCGCGAGGCCGCGCGGGGTCGGGGCGGCGGTATGGGCGGGGCGGACGAAGGCGAACAGTTCCAGCAGGTCGAAGGCTGGCCCGGCGCGCATCCCGAGACGGCGGAATGTGGCGGGCGCATGCACCAGGATTGGCGGAGGCAGCGTGCGCAGCCGGGCGGCAGCCTGGTCCGTTGGCAGCAGCAAAAGTTCCCCATCCGGCGTCAGGATGGCGGCTCGGCCGTGGCCCGCAACGACCGCAGGCGCGTCGGGCAAGGCGATGGTGGGCGTCACCCTGCCTTCGTAAACCGGATTTGGGGCCGAGTCAGCAGATCGCTGGGCTTGGTCGTTGGTTGGGGCAGAGCCGGGCCTTTGCGCCAGACCCCACCAGGGGGCTCCGTGCCCTTGGACCCCACCGCCTGGGCCGCGCCCTGCACGGCATCTATGCGTGTTGTATGGGTGGCAAAGGGGGCCCACGCAGCTGTCTCAGCCACCGGGTCGGCCCCTTCGCCACCCAATCAAATGCATCGGGTTCCAAGGCGCGGAGCCACTCGGCCGGGGTCCGGGGTGAAACCAAGGCGCTTCGCCCTGCTCAACCACCGGCCTCACAGCCTGGAGACCCAGACCCGAACACCGCCTGCCATGCGGCCCGCAATGCGACGTCCGCATCGTGCATGGTGGCGGGGATGCCCAGGGCGGCGAGGCTGGTGACTCCGTACTGTGGCAGCCCGCAGGGCACGATCCCGCTGAAGTGGGACAGGTCGGGTTCGACATTCAGTGCGACGCCGTGCCAACTGACCCAGCGCGTGACACGGACGCCGATGGCGCCAATTTTCTCATCCTGGCCGGTGGCGGGATTGGCGACCCAGATGCCGACTCGGCCCTCTCGCCGCTCCCCGCGAACGTTGAAGTGGGCCAGGGTCCGGATCAGCCATTCCTCCAGCCCGTTGACGAAGCAGCGGATGTCCTGCGCGGGCACGCGTCCGTGCGGGCGGGTCAGGTCGAGCATCACGTAGGCAGTGCGCTGGCCAGGGCCGTGATAGGTCCACTGGCCGCCCCGGCCGGCGTTGAAGGTGGGGAACCGGGCCGGGTCAGTAAGTTCGGCGGGCTTGGCCGAGGTGCCGGCGGTGTAAAGCGGCGGATGCTCGACCAGCCAGACCAGTTCGCCCGCGGCGCCGGCGCGGATCGCGGCGACCCGGTCCTGCATGGTGGCCAGCGCCGTGGGGTAGTCGGTCAGGCCGTCCTGTATCCGCCACTCCGGAGCGATTTCGGCGGGGGTAATCGAGGTCATTGAACCGGTATCCGTCATCCGCTATATGCCCGCCTCTGCCCGGTGCGGTCGTGGCGGAATGGTAGACGCGCAAGCTTGAGGTGCTTGTGGGGGAAACCTCGTGGAAGTTCGAGTCTTCTCGACCGCACCAGTCCGTTCCATTGCTTTGTCACGCGATCAGGCTCTCCGGAGGCGTTTCGGCGGAGTATCCGCCGGGTGGCCGTTGTCCATGAAGAACGCCACGCCGACACATGACCCGCTGGTGCGGGGTTACCTGGCCATGCCCCTGGCGTGGAAGGTGCTTGGGAAGCAGTTCCTGGTGACCGCTGTTAAGCAATAAAAGGCGGAGTCGCGCCCGCGCCGGATCGACCGGCGCATCAGGTCGATTTCTTATATACTGCATCGATCAGAGCCGCACACAGACAGCTGAACACCCAGTCCCAGTCGCCGCGCTCCTTTTGTCGGAACAGCCGCAGTGTCGGATACCACGGCGTCGTCTCGCCCTGACCCCACCGCCAGTCGGGCACCTGCTTCAGAACAACCCAGGCAGGCCGTCCCATTGCCCCGGCAACATGGGCCACCACCGTATCGGTCGTAATGACCAGGTCCAGGTTCGCGATCATCGCGGCCATCTCCTCGAAAGGGCGCATCCCGTTGTCCGAGGTGTCATCGTAATCCTCCACCCGCACATCATCCGGCAGGCCGTTGAGTTGGCGCAGCCCGGTTCCGGTCTGAAGGCTGATCAGCCGCACCCCAGGCAGCCGGGCCAACGGCGCGAAGGCGCTTACCGGCACGTCGCGGTCGAGCTCGGTGCGGTGCGGGTTGCCCTGCCAGCAGATGCCGATCTTGAAACTTTCGTCGCCGAGGGTCGTTTCCCACCGCGCCGCCCGCTCCGGTTCGGCGCGCAGGTACGGCACCGGCGCGGGCACCGTTTCGATCGTTGTGCCGAAGGCCAGCGGCAGGCTGAGCAACGGGCAGTGCATATCGAACCGCGGTGGCGTGTCGGCCACGTCGATCAGCGTGACATCAGGATGCAGCGTGGTCAGCAGGCCGCGCAAAGACCGTTGCACCGCCAGCACAACCTTGCCGCCCCGCTCGGCCGCCACCGCCGCATAGCGGCAAAACTGCACCATGTCGCCGAGGTACAGTTCGGGGTGAATAAACAATGTCCGGCCGGCGATATTGCTTTCTCCCGACCACGGCTTTTGCCGGAACGACCGCACGGCGGGTGCGTTGGCCCGCCGGGTGCGCCACTCGTGGTCGCGGAATCCCTGCTTGTACCGGCCCAGCGTCAGCAGGCTCAGGCTGCGGCCGAAATGAGCCTCCGCGAAGTCGCTGCGCAGGCTGATCGCCCTGTCGAAACTGGCAACCGCATCCTCGATACGGTTGAGTTCGTGCAGGGCATCGCCGCGGTTGCACCAGGCATCGGGCAGGTCCGGACGCAATGCCAGCGCCCGATCGAAACTGGCCAACGCGTCACCTGGACGTTTCAGCAGCGTCAGCGTCATTCCGCGATTGTTATGGGCCTCGGCATGGTCCGGACGTTGCGCGATCGTGGCGTCGAACTCGGCCAGCGCGTCTTCGTGACGTTTCAGCACATTCAGCACCAGACCCCGGGCATTGCGGGCTTCGACATCGTCCGGCCGAAGATCAAGTGCTAGATTGAGGCTTTCGATCGCCTCGGCATGCCGGCCAAGGTCTTTCAGCAGGAGCCCGCGATTGTAATGGGCCTCGGCAAAATCCGGTTTCCGGGCGATCGCGGCATCGTACCCCGACAGGGCCTCGGCCGAACGGTTCAACGCGGCCAGGGCAATCCCAAGGTTGCAGTACGCCGGCGGAAAATCGGGGCTGATCCGGATCGACCGGCCGATCAGGTCAGCGGCACGCTGGAACCGCTGCAATGAAATCGATATGACACCAAGAAGGTAGAGCGCGCCGGCGTGACGTGGGTTTTGCTGCAGTATCTCGCGATACAGCTTCTCGGCCTCGGTCAGCCGCCCGCCCTCGTGCAGGGCGATCGCCCTGGCCAGCACGACCTCCGCGGCAGGCTTCATGGATGCGGTCCGGCTTCTGCTCGCGACTTCGCTGGGACCTGGCCATAGAACGCGGCGACGATGCGCGGCAACGACAGGCCCTGCACCACCACGGTAAAGATCACCACACCGAAACAGATCGCCAGCAGCAGTTCGCGATAGGGCGACGGCGGCAGCACCAGCGCCAGCGCGATGGACACGCCGCCGCGCAGCCCCGCCCAGGTCAATACGAACAACGACCGGCCGAGGTTGGGGACCCTCAGGTCCAGGATCAGCCGCGGGATGGCCACGCTGACGAAACGGGTCAGCAGCGCCAGCGGAACCGCCAGCAGGATCGCCAGCATCGTCTTCCAGCTCATGTCGATGGCGATCGCAACGAATCCGATCAGCATGTACAGCATGGTGTTCAGCAGGTCGTCGACCAGTGTCCACATGGTGGACAGGCTGGCCCGCAGCCGGGCGACCCCCGGCGAAGCGCCCAGCACAGTGGTGAAGACGATGCCCGCGGTCACCACGGCAATCGGGCCGGACACATCCAGCGCAACAGCCGCGCGATAGGTGCACAGCACCAGCGCCAGCGAAATCATCAGCGCCAGCGTGTGGTCTGCCGTCAGCCGCACCAGCCGGCAGGTCACGTAGCCCGCGGCTGCTCCCAGCAGGATGCCGCCCGAACCCTCGATCAGGATCGCCGCGGCGAGGTGCCCGTGGCCGAGCATGTCGGATCGGCCGCTGGTGAGAGCGAGGGTGGTGGTGAACAGCACCACCGCCGCGCCATCGTTGAACAGACTCTCCCCCGAAATGATTGCCCGGAGCAGCGGCGGCATGTTCACCTTGGCCAGCAGGCCCTCGACCGCCACGGCGTCGGTGGGGGCGAGGATCGCGCCGATCACCAGGCACCAGCCAAGCGGCACCGGTATCCCCACCGCGGCCAGCAGAAGCCAGATCCCGGCGCCGAAGATCCCGGTGGCCAGGATCACGCCGGCGGTTGCCAGTGCCAGCACGGTCCGGGCGCGTTGCCGCAGGTCGCCAAGGTTGACGTGCAGGCTGCCGGCAAACAGCAGCAGCGCCAGGATGCCGTCCAGCAGGACTTGCGGCCACTGCGCGGCGAGCATGCGGGTGCGGAGGTGCTCGCGGACTTCCGGGTGGCCGGACAGCGTGGCGGCGGCGATGGTGATGCCGGACACCACCAGCGCGCCCAGCAGCAGGGCGACGGGGCGAGGCAGTTTCAGCGCGTGCTCGTTCAACACGCTGATCAGCACTGCGAGCAGCAGCAGCAGCGAGGCCATGTCGAAGGTCGTGAACAGGGATCCGTCGGCGGGCATCAGGCCTCGGCGCGGTTCGGGCAGGGCGTCACGGTCGGATGGTGCTGCATGGCGAAAGGATAGGGGGGATTCCCGCGTCAGCCTACTGCATCGGATTTTTTGGCGGTCTTTCGTGGCGCAGCGCCCGGTTGGCGCTACTGTGGCGGCGATTGCGGGAGGAAAGATGCCGATTCGCGTGTATCTCGCTGGACCTGATGTGTTCCTGCCGGACCCGGTGGCCTGGCTGGAGCGCAAGAAGGCGATCTGCGCCGGCTATGGACTGGTGGGGGTTTCTCCGTTGGATCCCTTGGCCGGGGAACCGGAGGCGTGGGCCGCGCTGCCGGAATGGCACCGGATCGCGCTGCGCAACGAAGCTCACATCCGCGGTTGCGCCGGGTTGATCGCGAACCTGACGCCGTTCCGGGGGCCGAGCGCGGATGCCGGGACGGTGTATGAGGTCGGGTTCGCCCGGGCGCTGGGACTGAAGCTGTTCGGATATGCGACGGTGGCGACCCCGTTTCTGGACCGGACCATTGCGGGCTTGAACGGCGGCGCGGTGCAGGCGGCGGATGGGTCGTGGTGGGATGCGGACGGGATGCTGATCGAGCAGTTCGGACTGTTCGATAATCTGATGATCGAGGGCGGGATTGTCGGTTCGGGCGGGACGCTGCTGCGGGCGGAACCAGCCGCGCGGTGGCACGATCTTGGGGTGTTTGAGGCGTGCCTGAAGGCGGCCGCCGGGGTGTTTCGCGGGCTAGGGCAATCAACTGAGGGCGAGCGTCTTGGCGCCAACACCGTTTGAAGATGTATCCACCGCTGTGGGAGCGTCCCGACGTCCGAAGCGTCGTGCGCCCAATAAGGAAAGCCCGTTGGAAGTAATGGCCGGAGCAGACCTTTGCGTTTCCCGGCGGGATGGTCAGGCCCGGACTGCGATCCCCGCTTGTGCCGACATCCGCTCCAATCGCTCCGCTGTCTCCGCGTCCGCCGGATAGAATGCCTCGATAATCAACTCCGACAGCGTCACCTCGGTCGGCGTCCCGAAGATCGTCGTCGTCGAGATCAAGGACAACCGTCCCACCGGCGTATCCAGTTCCAGCGGCAGCGCGACGCCCGGATCGGGCGGCGGACGCACCAGGCCCTTGTATCCCCCCAGCGTCGTCAACTCTTCCAGAAGCACCTCCAGCGCCGGATCGGCACTTGCCTCCGCCTGCCGCCGCAGCCGCTCCAGGATGTGGTGCCGCCACTCCGGCAGGTTCGCAATTCGCGGCGCCATGCCGTGTGGATGCAGGCTCACCCGCAGCACATTGACCGGTGGTTCCAGTAACGACAGGTCCGTCACGCCGGCCATCAGCGCTCGCGTCGCCCCGTTCGCTGACACCAGATTCCAGCGCCGGTCGACGGCCAGCGCCGGGTTGGGACCGTGGGCGCGCAGGATCGCCTCCACGATCCCCCGAGCGGCGACCAATGAGGGATCGTCCAGCGTCCGCTCGGGGTAGAACGGGGCGAACCCGGCTGCCAGCAGCAGCACGTTACGCTCGCGCAGCGGCACCTCCAGCGTCTCCGCCAGCCGCAGCACCATCTCCCTGCTCGGCTGCGCACGCCCGCTCTCGATGAAACTCAGGTGGCGCTGAGAGATCTCGGCATCCAGCGCAAGATCCAACTGGCTGCGCCGGCGGCGCTGCCGCCAGATGCGAAGGTGGTCGCCGATGGGCCGCGTGGCGGCGGGCGGCGGAAACGGCAGGACATTTGCCGGACGGTTGTTTTCCATGCCGGCCATCCTAACGCGGCGAAACCGCGTGGCGATGACCTGCCAGGTAATCGATTGCGATGACCTGTCGCGTAATCGACCCCCGCATCGTCAGCCAGCAGCATCCGGATGTTCCAAACGCAAGGAGTCATTCGGATGCCTACAGTAACGAGTCCCGCCGTCACGCTGGCCTCCGGATCCGTCCGCCGCCGCTGGTGGGCATTGGGCGTCGTCGTTGCCGCGCAGTTCATGTCCGTAGCCGGCGCGTGCATGGTGAACGTTGCCATCCCGACGATCCGCCGCGGTCTCGGCGCTTCGTCGGGGGAGATGGAGGCGGTGCTGGCCCTGTATCAGGTCGCCTACGCCGCCGGCGTCATTACCGGCAGCCGGCTGGGCGACATCTATGGCAGGCGCCGTGTGTTCGTGACCGGCGTGCTGGCGTTCACAGCGACCTCCCTGTGGTGCGGCCTTGCCTCGTCCGGTGTCGAATTGGTGCTGGCTCGGGTGGCGCAGGGCGGGGCCGCCGCGATCATGGTCCCGCAGGTGCTTGCGACGATCAATGCATTGTTTCCGGACCAGGGGCGTGGCCGAGCCTTCGCGGTGTTCGGAATCGCGCTGGGGCTGGGCGGAGCGGCGGGATTCGCCGCCGGCGGCTGGCTGGCGACCGCGAACCTGTGCGGCCTGGGCTGGCGGTCGATCTTTCTTGTCAATCTACCGGCCGGGCTGACGGTGGCCGCGTCCGCGCTGCGCCTGATGCCGGCTGGCGAGCGCAGGCCCGGCACCAGGCTGGATATTGCCGGTGCTGGAATACCGGTCTACCTGACTACGCTTGCTACCCCGCCAGACTACTACCCGAAGCCAAGCCCGCGTGCGCGAAGTTCGGTCGAGGAGGTGTCTGATCGAAACCGGTGTGCCGGGATCTCGGTAAATAACTCCGCATGACGGGACGGCACCGGGATGTCTTCCAGCGTGCGCACCCGGCCTGTCGAATCGATTCGAACCGCCACCAGAAAGCTGCACCCGGAATTGCCGATCTCATCGAGCGCAACGAGCATGCGTTCCTCGTCGTCGCCATAGTATCTCGGCGCAACCAGCCGCTCGGCCGTGTCGGCGCCAATTACAAACGTCGTGCCGCCAACCAGCCGCGACTTTTCGACGAAAGTGGGCGCCCGCATAAGTTCGACCGGGGACTTCCAGGCGAATTGGGCGATTCGTTGCCGGACCGTCTCACCTGCCAGCGGCGGCTTGTCGACGTTGGTGACCGAGATCTCAAACGATGCGGGCCGCTGCCGAATCTCCTCAGCGACACGCGCTAACGAAACATGTCCGTCGTGCAACGGGTTGAAGGACCCAGGCAGCAGCACGCCGGGTGGTGGCGCCGACAAGATCATTTGGCCATCGGGCTGGACAGTAACGCGAGCAACATCCCCCGTCAGGAGTTGGTCAATGATATCCGGCGCCGCAACGAGCGTCTCCGCGTAATGTTCATCCGCATCAAGCAGACTACGCGGCGATGGCGCGGCAACCCCGCAGGCTCGGGCCAGCCACAGAACGATCGCGCGCGAAACGAGATCCTCTTCCGCGGCACGGTCGCGCCTGCCCTTGGCCAACACGCCCGTGCAGTGCGAAATACCGGCCGAGGTGGCACATGCGACGTGAAACCGGTGCTCCCCTTTGCGCGGGCGATCGCTGACCAGTGCCGCCGTCGCGCCGATCCCCACAAGGTCGCTGCCCGCTGGCGCCAGCCCGGCCGCGCGTGCCCGAGCGGTCCGCGCCATCGCGATCGCGGTTTCGGCACTGCACGCCTGTGCGGGGGCGCCCCCCAGAAACGTTGCGAGGGCCTGCTCGTCATAGGGAACCTGCGCCTCGATCAGCAGCCGTGAGCCGCCGGGAACACGAAGCAATTCGCCAATCGCACCGCTGCCGCCGCCGGTGATCGCGAGAGCGGCCTTGCGACCGGAGGCGTGTGAGGCGGAAATCAATTGCTGCCACGCAGCATCCGGCGGGCTCATGGTGCGTACGGTCCGAAGCTGAGACAATAGATAATGATGCTGAGAGTCAGGCAGGGCAGTGTCAATCCCGGATGGCCGTGCCGCGCTGGGACCATCGTCGGCACTCACACCGTCCCAGGCCCCCCCAAAATCGTCGTCGCCTGAGCCGACAGCACGCCGCCATTCCCGTGCACCAGCGCCAACTCCGCCCCCGGCACCTGCCGCTTCCCACACTCACCGCGCAACTGCCGCACCGCTTCGATCAGCAGGAACAGCCCGTACATCCCCGGATGGCAGTAAGACAGCCCGCCCCCATTCGTATTCACCGCCAGCGAGCCCTTAGGACCGATCCGCCCACCCTGCACGAACGGACCGCCCTCGCCCTTGGCGCAGAAGCCCAGGTCCTCCAGGAACAGGATCGTGTTGATGGTGAACGCGTCATACAGCGCCAGCACATTGATATCAGACGGCTTCACCGCCGCTGCGTGATAGGCGCGCAGCCCCGACTCAATCGCCCCCGTATGCGTCAACCGAGGCATCGAGGTGATCGAGGCATGCGTGATCGACTGCCCGCTTCCCAGCACATAGACCGGGTCGTGCTTCAGATGCCGCGCCCGGTCGGCTTTCGTCAGCACGATGGCGCCGCCCCCATCGGTCACCAGGCAGATATCCCGCACGGTGAACGGCTCGCTGATCGGCCGGGCGTTCAGCACGTCGGCGATCGTCAGCGGCTTCTTCTCCCACGCCACCGGGTTCAGCAGAGCCCATTCGCGCGCCGCCACGGCAACCTCCGCCATCTGCTCGCGGGTGGTCCCGTATTCGTGCATGTGGCGGTTGGCCGCCATGGCATAGGCACTGGCGGGCAGGAACGGCTGGTACGGCGTCTCGTACGGGTTATATTCCCGGGCACTGGACGCCCGGCGGCCCACAGTCCGCTGCGTGCTGCCGTAAGCAACCACGGCAACCTTGCACAACCCGGCCTCCAGCGCCGCATGAGCGTGGGCGACGTGCACCTCGAACGAGGACCCACCTACGATCGTACTGTCGGTATAGGCGTTCGGCAGCCCGAGGTATTCGACCAGCGACATCGCTGAGGTGCGGGCCTGGGTGGTCGCGCAGAAAAGCCCGTCCACATCCCCCAGCGTCAGACCGGCGTCCAGCAGCGCCCTGTGAATGCCCTGTGCCATAAGGTCGATCGGACTCATCAGCGCGGCGACGGCGCCGATGTCGGATTCGGCGGCGCCGACGATGGCCACACTGCCGCGGGTGACCCCGGTCATGGCACGGACTCCCCAACCGGCGTGAAGACAGGGTAGGGGTCCTCATCGCCCACCGGGTGATGCACGCGGAACTTGACCCGCATGCCGATCTTCACCGCCGTTGGGGAAATATCCTCGACGCGGCTCATCATCCGGAAGCCCTCGTCGACGTCGACCAGGCAGACGTTATACGGCGCGCCTTCACGCGGATGCACGACGGTGGTGGCGTGGACCGTCCCCAGACCCTTGCTGACGCGCCATTGCAGGTCCGCGGCACCGGTCACCGGGGCAATGACGCGCGGATAGAACACCGCGGCGCCGCTGGACGGGCTGAACTGGTAGCCAAGTTCGCCGCGCTTGAGGTGGTCGATATAGGTCGCGAGAGGCGATTCGGACGCCATGGCCGCTTTCCTCCGTCATCGTTCCGTCATCCTAGCAACGGCAGTGCCAGGCGACAAACGCCCCAGGGGACAAACGTCAAGCGACAAATACCAGTGCGTGCGGCTTGGCTTATGTTCGTGAACCGCTTGCAGGATGCAGCGGATGAGGCCACATTTTGCTCCATGTCGCAGTTCCCTCCATTCGCGCCGGAATCTCCGGCTCCCCCGGGTCAAGAATCCGCGCCTCCGTCCGACCCGAACCAGGCAGAGGGCTTCCTGACGGGCCAGTTGTTGATCGCCATGCCCGCCATGGCCGATCCGCGTTTCGCGCAAAGTGTCGTGTACATGTGCGCGCACACGCCGGAGGGGGCGATGGGCCTGGTGCTGAACCGCCCGATCGTGAAGCCGACCTTCGATGATCTGCTGAAGCAGCTGAACGTGGAGCCGCTGCCGCCGGCCCGTCAGGTGAAGCTGTGCGCCGGCGGACCAGTTGCCAACGCTCGGGGCTTCGTGCTGCACACCAGCGACTGGACCGGGGAGGGCAGCCTGAAGGTTGACGACAGCCTCGCCCTGACTGCCAGCCTGGATGTGCTGAAAGTGATTGCCGAGGGCGGCGGGCCCCGGGAATGCGTGCTGGCGTTGGGCTACGCCGGGTGGGGACCAGGCCAGCTGGACAAGGAAATCCAGGACAACAGCTGGCTTTCGGTTTCGCCGGATGAGACGCTGCTGTTCGACGCGGACCATGACACCAAATGGCGGCGTGCGCTGGCCAAGCTGCACGTCGATCCGCTGCTGCTGTCGGGCGTAGCGGGCCACGCCTGACGCCTCCGTTAACGGTTCGGTAGTTTTCTTGTGGGATTATCAGGCTCCCCGCGCAGGAGCCCGTGATGGACGTCCCGCTTACCGAACTGACGAACGTTGTGCGCGGCGTGCTGCGGAACGCCGACATCGAACTCGACGCGCAAACGCGGTTCGAGGATCTGCCGGCCTGGGATTCCTTGAACCTGATCTCGGTGGTGGTGGAGGCCGAGTGCCGGTTCGGGCTGCTGTTCCAGCCCGAGGAAATCGAGGCACTGAACACCGCCGGTGACTTGCTGCGGATGATTGCCAGCAAGCAGGCCTTGGCCTCGGCCTGACCGTGGCGTTCAATTCGTTTCCTTTTCTGCTCGGTTTTCTGCCGCTGACCTTGGCGGGTTACGCCCTGGTGTGCCGGTTCGGATCAGGATGGGCGAAGGCCTGGCTCATCGGCGCCTCGGTGGTCTTCTACGCCCTGGGCGCCGGGCGGTTCATGCCGGTTCTGCTGCTGTCGGTCGCCGGAAACCTGCTGCTGCTGCGGGCGATGCCAGGGTGCCGTCGGCGCGACCTGCTTGCGGCAGTGGGCGTGGCGTTGAACCTCGCGCTGCTGGGCTGGTTCAAATACGCCGCTCCGCTATGGGGGATGGATGAAGGGCTGCCGCTTGGCATCAGCTTTTTCACCTTCACGCAGATCGGCTGTCTGCTGTCGCAGGCCGTTTCGGATCAGCCGCCGCCCAAACCGCAAGATCAGGCTTTGTTCGCGCTGTTCTTTCCGGGGCTGATCGCCGGGCCGATCCTGAACCCGCGCGACACGCTGCCGGAATTCACCCGGCAGAGCGGGTGGGGTCTGACGGCGGACAACCTCGCCGTTGGCGGCGGGTTCTTTCTGATCGGGCTGCTGAAGAAGTCGTTGCTGGCCGATCCGCTGGCGCCGGTGGTCGATGCTGGATTTGCCGACCCATCCGGTTTGTCCTTGTTGCCCGCGTGGCAGGCGGCAACGGCGTGGTCGTTGCAGCTTTACTTCGATTTCTCCGGCTACACCGACATGGCGATCGGGCTGGCCTGGATGTTCGGATTCAGGTTCCCCGATAATTTTGACCAGCCGTACCATGCCCGGTCGGTGATCCAGTATTGGCAGCGGTGGCACATGTCACTGACCCGGTTCCTGATGGCCAATGTCCATGCGCCGATGACCCTGGCGATTTTGCGCCGCCGCCGGGCGATGGGTTTGCCGATCAATCAGACGGCACAGCAGACCATTAGCGGCTTCATCGTGATGATCGCCACGCCGATCGCCGCGACGATGGTCCTGGTGGGAATCTGGCACGGCCCGGCGCTGACCTTTCTCCTGTTCGGACTGCTCCACACGGCCTACCTGCTGATCAATCATGCCTGGCGGCTTTGGGGCGGTCCAACGCTGCCGGCCGTCGTTGCGGTCGCGGTGACTTACGCCGCCGGGCTGATCGGATCGGTTCTGTTCCGAGCCGGCTGCGTTGCAGACGCCGGTTCGGTCTTCGCGGGAATGGCTGGCTGGCACGGCGGCGCATCCCCAACGGTTGATGCGCGCGATGTCGTGGATGCTGTTTGGATCGCCGCGCTCTACGGCCTGGTCTGGCTCGCGCCCACCACCCGCCAGATCATGACCGGCGGAGCTTCCGGTTGGGTTTCCTGGCGGCCCTCTCGCCGCTGGGCCATGGCCATGGGCTGCGCGGCAACGCTCGGCCTGCTCGCATCCGGCGGGACCGGCGAGTTTGTTTATTTCCACTTCTGATCGCGGCATGACCAGGCAGCGCAGCCCGGTCGTTGCTCGTCCCGGCACGCCTTGAACCGCTATCTGTATACAGTTGCAGCCAGCGCCCTGATCAGCTTCGGTTGTGTCTGGCTCTGGGTCGTCACCATGCCGATGGCTTTCATGGACCCGGAGTATGGGTCCTGGCAGGCCAAGCAGGTCATGCTGGATCGTTGCGACCTCGGGGACGCCATCATCCTTGGGGACTCCCGCGCCGCGGCCGACATCATCCCCACTCGGCTGCCGATCAAGGCGGCCAACCTCGCCGTCGGCGGCGGTGAACCGATTGAGGCCTACGCCGCGCTGCGCCGCGCGCTGGCGTGCCCGAGGCCACCGCGCCTGGCAATCGTTTCTTTTGATCCCGGGCATTTCGCCCGGCCCGATATGTTCTGGGAACGCAGCGTCCGGTTCGGTTTCATCAACGCCGGGGACATCGCCGATCTGCGCGCGACCTCGCTGCGGACCGGCGATTTTTCGGTTTATGCCGGGCGCCACCCGGACCAGTTGCCGCTGGCGGTTCGCGATCTTCTGGAACGCCTGCGCTTTCCGCCGCTTTACTTTGGCAGCCTGATGCACGGTGCCGGCATTCTTCGCTGGGTGAGCAACGAACACGCGCTACAGGCTACGATAGCCGCGCGGGGACACTACGCGTTCGGAACCCATGACGGTTCGGATGCCGTGGCGCTCGATGGCCACCTGCCGGCGTTCCATACGCTGCCGGTTCTGGATGATTACTTCGACCGCATGCTGGCTTTACTGAACGCCCATGGGATCGAGACCCGGTTCATCGCCATGCCGGTCAATGATGCCACATGGCTGCAGATCCGTCCTGACGTCAGGACCGCCTTCATCGCCTATCTCGCCGGTTACGAGCACCGCTACCGGACATTTCACGTCGTCGGTGACCTCACCCCCCACTGGCCAGACCGTTTCTTCGGCGATCAGTTCTGCCACCTTAACCCTGCCGGCGCGGAACGTTTCAGCACCCAACTCGCTCAGCGGCTGCAGGACGCCCCGCCCAGAACACAGAACGAGGCGCAGAACGGGTGGTTCAGCGACACCGGCCGTGATGCTTCGGCCAAGGTGGCGCCCATCTCGAAGCGCGGGTCGTAGGCCAGGAGGGTACAGGCCAGCACGGCAGGCGCGTCCGCATCGCGCCGTTTCACCACCATGCGGGCGCTGGCGCACATCACGTCGTCCGGGGACTTGTGCAGGATGCCCCAGCAGGCGGTGGTGATCTCCGGGACGTCCTTCTCCGGTTCCATCTCCGGGAACAGCACCAGCCGGACGGGATCCCCGGCATCCACCGGGATCGCGTGTTCGGCGAACAGCCGGGAGAAACCCTGGCGCAGGGAGTCCTCGGTCTCGCCGGTGAAGCGACGGCCGGCCACATCCAGGCGAAAGCCGTTGCGGGCGAGCCACACCAGACCTTCCAGCGTCGGCCCCCAGGACCGCCGCCCGCGTTCAGCCTCATGGATCGCCGGATCATAGTGATCGACCGATACACGGATGGTTAGCCGCTCGCCAAAGCGTTCCCGCAGCGCCAGCAGCTTATCGCGCACCTTGCGAAGCGGCTTCATCGCGTTGGTCAGCACCAGGCACTGAAACCCACGCGACAAACCATCGTCCAGCATCCCGATGATATCCGGGTTCATGAACGGCTCGCCGCCGGTGAAGCCGATTAGCTGTGTCGGCAGACTGTCACGCTGGATCTCATCCAGGTAAGCGGCAACCTCGGCGCGCGTCAGATACGCCAGCCGGTCATTGCGCGGCGAGGACTCGATGTAGCAGTTCCGGCACGTGAGGTTGCACAGTGTGCCGGTGTTGAACCACACCGTCTCCAGGCCCTTCAACGCCACCGCCGCTCGGGTTTCCCCGGCTGCGGTCACTAACGGATTGCGGAACTTCGCGGGGTTCAATGTTCGGATGATCTGGTCCATGCGCCTCTATCTCATCACGTAACGCCCATCGGCAAGGCCAGCCGCCCGCGTTAGTCCCCCCGTTGATCGCCGCGTTAATCCAGCGTCTCCAGCAGACCCGCCATCAGCGCGGCCCGCTGCGCCAGATGCCCCCACAGGATATGCTCGTGGGACGCATGCGCCCCTGCGCCCGGACAGCCGAGGCCGTCCAGGGTCGGCACCCCCAGCGCCGCCGAGAAATTACCATCCGATCCGCCGCCCCGATGCTGCTTCGGCAGGGCCAGCCCGACTTGCTGGGCTATCCCCGAGGCCCTGGCATACAGTGCGG
Source organism: uncultured Pseudomonadota bacterium (assembly GCA_963819005.1). Lineage (GTDB taxonomy): Bacteria > Pseudomonadota > Alphaproteobacteria > Acetobacterales > Acetobacteraceae > Rhodopila. The sequence continues at coordinate 733,234 of CAWFUL010000010.1, read as the reverse complement.
AAATCGCAGGGCTTTCGACATAAGGCGGCCTGTTCATCCCGCCCTCCACGATCACCCGGCAGCCCGCGGTTTTGGCGGTCAGGCCCAGAATCTTCTCCTCCATCCGCACGCCATCGGCAACTGAGTTCACCCGCAGGTCGATTTCGCAGCCGGCCTCGGATGCGATCACGTTCGGCCGGGTCCCGCCCCAGATCGGGCCGCAGTTAAGGGTGATGCCGCCGTCGATATCGACCATGCGATGCAGCCCCAGGATCTGGTGTGACAGCTCGACAATCGCCGAGGCCCCATCCTCGAAGCTCGTGCCGGCATGTGACCCGCGCCCTTCCACCCGCATCACGAAGCGGCCGACACCCTTGCGCGCCGTCACACAGGCGCCGCCACCGCCGGCCGGCTCCGGGATCAGCACATAGGCGGCCTGAGCGGCCTCCTGCTCGATCAACCAGCGGCTGGTCGGGCTGCCGACTTCCTCGTCCGGTGTCAGCAGCAGCACGATCGGCCGAGGCGTCGCGATCCTCTGCGTGAGAATCGACCGCACCGCATGGAACGCCAGGAAGCTGCCGGCCTTCATGTCATAGATGCCGGGGCCGTGCGCCTTCGTCCCGTTCACGGTGTAGGGCATCGCGTCCAGCGTGCCGTGCGACCACACCGTGTCCAGATGGCCGGCGACCAGCACCGGCTTGCCCTCGCCAGGCGTGCGCGCCACCAGGTTATCGCCGAACCCGTCGCGGCCGGAGATGCGGGTGGTCGCCGCGCCCGCACGGACAAGTTCGGCTTCCGCCACGTCCATCAGCCGGTTCACCGCCACCGGGTCGGTCGTTGGCGTCTCCATCTTCACCCACGCCGACAATTCGGTCAGCAGGTCTTCAGAGGTTCCCACCTCGGTCACCGGCATGCGTTCACTCCTGCGTTTCTGGCCTTCACGGCCCGGTGCAACGTGTCGAAAGCGTCTTGATCATGCTCGCGCCGCACCCAAGACATCAGGGTAGGCGGGGACAGGCAGCATGACCACGGGATATTTCTTCGAGGACCTTCACATCGGGCAGACCGCCAGCCTGTCGAAGACGATCACCGAAGACGACATTCTGATGTATTCAGCGGTCAGCCTGGACCGCAATCCGATCCATTTGGACGAAGAAGCCGCGCGTCAATCCCGCTTCGGCGAACGTGTCGCTCATGGGATGCTGTCGGCCAGCCTGATCTCCGCCATCCTGGGCATGTATCTGCCGGGACCCGGCACCATCTACATGCGCCAATCGCTGATGTTCCGCGCCCCCGTGCGAATCGGCAACACCGTCCGAGCCATGGTCGAGATTGTCGATTTGAAACTGTCGGGGAAGCGGGCCACTCTGCGCACCACGTGTACGGTGAAGGAGGCGGTGGTGATCGACGGTGAAGCCTGTGTTCTGGTGCCCTCGCGCGCCTGATGTGGACATTCAGCAAGTGGCAGGGGCTGCCGCCGGACGCGCGCGGCGCCACGGTGGCCCTGGGCAATTTCGACGGCGTGCATCTCGGGCACGCGAGCGTAATCCGAGCGGCCCATGCCGCAAGACCTGATGCGCCGCTGGCGGTGCTGACGTTCGAGCCGCATCCGCGCGAGGTTTTCCGCCCCGATGACCCCCCATTCCGCCTGACGTTGTCGCCGGAGCGGGCGGATGCGCTGGCCGCCCTGGGCGTCGATATCCTCTATGAACTGGAATTCAATCACGACTTCAGCCTGATGACGGCCGACGATTTCGTCTCCCAGGTTCTGCACGAGGGCCTGGGCGCGCGGCATCTGGTGTCCGGCCAGGACTTCGCCTTCGGCCACCGCCGCGGCGGCAGCACCGGCACCCTCGCCGCTCGGGCCGAGGCTTTGGGCATGGGTCTGACGCTGGTGCCCCCGGTCACCGACGCGCAGGGTCCGCTGTCGTCCACCCGCATCCGCCGTGCGTTGCAGGACGGCTATCCGGAGATGGCGACGGCTGAACTCGGGCGCCCCTGGGCGATCCGGGGCCTGGTGATGCATGGCGACAAGCGCGGCCGGACCATCGGCTTTCCGACCGCCAACGTGCCCCTGGGCCGTCACCTGGAGCCCGCGCGAGGCGTCTACGCCGTAACTGCGCGCCTCGGCGACGGCTCGATCCACAAGGGCGTCGCCAACATCGGCCGCCGTCCCACCGTCAACGCCGGGCCGGAAAGCCGGCTGGAGGTCAATGTTTTCGATTTCGACGGCGACCTCTATGATCAGGACATCACGGTCGCGCTGCATGCCTATATCCGGACCGAGGTGAAGTTCTCGGGCCTGGATGCGCTGAAAGCGCAAATCGCCGCCGATGCCGCGGAGGCTCGGCGGCTGCTGGGATAACTGGGGAGGACAAAACATGCCGGTGCTGAAGCGCCCCGACGGGGAAATCCATTACCAAACCCATGGCAGCGGGTTTCCGGTGCTGCTGTTCGCGCCAGGCGGCCTGCGCTCGCGCATGGAGATGTGGCCCGATCCGCCCGGCGGCCCCGCGCGCCCCTGGGTCGACTGGACCAAGGCGCTGCCGGAAGCCGGGTTCACCGCCGTCGCAATGGACCAGCGCAACGCTGGCGCCTCCCGCTGCGCGATCAAGGCCGACCACGGCTGGCACACCTATGCCGCCGACCACATCGCGCTGATGGATCATCTCGGCTTCGATAAATTCCATGTCCTGGGCGGCTGCATCGGCGGCAGCTACTGCCTGAAGGCGGTCGAGACGGCGCCGAAACGCGTCCTGTCGGCCGTGCTGCAAAATCCGATCGGCGTGCATCCCGAACACCCGGACTACTTCCCCAACAGCCACGCCGAATGGAGCGCCGAGCAGCGCGCCGCTCGCCCCGACCTCGACGAGGAAGCGCTGGCCTCGTTCGGACGGAACATGTGGGACCATCCGTTCGTGTTCTGCGTCGATGCGGCGTTCGTGAAAAACTGCCCGGTGCCGACATTCCTGCTGCCGGGCACGGACATTCCGCATCCCGCCGCGACAAGCGACGAACTCGCCGCGCTGCTGCCGGGAGTGGAAGTGCTGACGGACTGGCGGGGGCCTGAGCATCTGGAAGCGCAGCGCAGCAGGGTTGTCGCTTTCCTGAAGCGGCATACGCCCTAGGCGGTCGTACGGTGCCGTCGTTCCGGAGGCGGGCGGAAGCCGCCTGCCGCTTCGCCGTGCTCTTGGGCCGCTTCCGGCCTGCTGATCATGACCGCGTGTGCAGTCGCCGGCGGCATGTCTTCGGCCTTGTAATTTGGGTCCCGCATCGCAAGGTTGCGTACTTGGACTGATAAGCCGGCGCGTTCAATCGCCAGGGCTGGCCGGAAAAGACGGCTGAATGACACGCACGCGTGATGTTTCGTGGCTGGTGCGTCAACGAAAACCGGAACCGGTTGTTTCTGCCGAAATCGTCAGGGGCTTTCCGCCAGCGCATCCGGGTACGGTCTTGTTACGGGACCATGGTGAAAATTCCGCGGGCGGATTGTCCGAGACGACTGGTATCTGAAGGATCAACACAATGCGCAATCATCTCCCGATAACCATCACTTTACTCGCTCTTATCGCGGCGGCACCGTTGCTGGCAGCCTGCAACACCACCGCCGGCGCCGGTCAGGACATTTCCGCGACCGGCCGTGCCGTCACCCACACGGCCGATAAACTGACGCCGTAATCAACTGAAAGCGGCCAGACGAACAACCACGCAACCGGAGAACGTCGATGCCGAAAGACCGTAACCGCGGCAACCGCGAAGCCAAGAAGCCGAAGGCCGACAAGAAACCACCACAGGCCGCATCGACGTTTCTCCGTCCGCAGCCGACCGGCTCCACGCCGACGCTAAAGGAAAGTCGCAAGCCAAATGGATAAGGACAGAGTGATCGGCTCGGGCAAGCAAATGCTTGGCGCCGCGAAGGTTGCCGTTGGCAGGCTTGTCGGCGATGCCAGGCTGCAGGCCGACGGCGAAGCCGAAAAGGTTGATGGCATGCTGCAGAACGCAGCCGGCGGCGTGAAAGATACGATAAAGCAATAAGACCGCGTGCTGCTTCGCGGCGCCTGTGTCGCGGCAGCCGGGGCGCCTCAGCGGGGTTGCGGGATCCCATCTCGAATCCGTGCCGAGAACGCAGGGTCGGAATCCGCCTGCAGTGCCTTGTCGTGGATGTGCGACAGCTCCCGCAGCCGCGAAAACGGCATGGTGGTATCGACCGCTCCCAGATCGTAGACATAGTTGGGCAGATAGCCGGACAGCAGCACGCGGGGGTCAAGCGGCAAACTCGGGTGGATGGCGCGCACCAGTTGAAACACCAGCGTCGTGCAGTTGGCGGTCAGCGTGTTGTAGAAGCGCGGCGTTTGCGCCAGCGTGTTCAGCTCCTCGGCGTATTGAAGCAGCAGCGCCCGCGCCTGCATGGGCGTCATGCGCAGGCGGAAAATCCTCACGTCTGATCCCTGCACATTGCTGCGCAACCGGACGGCATCGCGCTCGTCCGCCGCGACCGCGATCAATCCATAGGATTTGAAAAATCCGGCAATGGGGTCGTAATCCTGCCCCTTTTGCTTGCGGATTTCGACCGAAAATACCAGGAATGTTCCATTATCGAATCCGAAACTGATCATGGTATGGGCAATCGTCTCACCAGCCCAGTACAGACATGATCAGATCGGCGCCCAAGACCTCTGACAGGCTATAGGTCCGGGTTTCCCAGCGCGGTTCGAAATCCGTCTCCGTGCGCCAGTCGAAATTGCGAACATTCGCGATGATCAGATGGTCGCCGTCGATGACCGCGGTGGCTGTGCGGGCGCCTTCGGGCGACCAGTCGAGGTCATTACTTGGGGTGATCGTCAGCCACCAGCCTGAAACGGCAACGAACGCGACAGCGAAAGCTCCGGCGGCACGCCACCTTTGCCGTGTCGCCAGGCAGCCCGCCGCGGCAAGCGTGAGCAGGGCCATCGCCGCGGCCACGCCACCGTGGATCGGTTCGGGCGCGGCGGCACGATACCACACTGCGAGCGTGCACCAGGCACCGGCCAGCAGGATCAACAGTCCCAGAACGGTGAGACCAATGACCCGTCCCAGGCGACTGAGGGTCATTGGAAGGGTAGGTCAGGCCGTCGATGATGTCCGGATCGTACGGCCGTGGTGCCCAGATCGAAGGCGGTCACCCTGATCCAATCCTTACGGGGTAATATCGACACGAGCCCAGGAAAGATCCGGGTCATACAGCTGCATGCCCGCGGCAATCGCCTCCGTCTTGGGTCCAAGGTCTTTCTGGAACACCACGCAGTCTGCGTCGACAATGAACGACATCACGCCCGATACATCGTGCCGCGCGGGGTAGGCGACCAGGGCGAAGCCTTTCGTCATGTGCCCGTTGGTCACGTCCTGCATCTTCCCACCCGGTGCGTCCGGACCCTGGGCTTTCAGGATGTGGAAGAAGTAACCCTGATAGGGCGTCGGCTTACCGGAGACAATTTCTCCGGGATAACCCTCATCGGTGGCTTGCTGAACCAGCGGCGCGAGGGGGCTTTGCTCGTCACCATCCTCGGCCTCCCAGTAAAGCCCGTCATGCTTGCCGGGCGTGCTGACCAGATGCTGGGCGTATTCTCCCGTGCCGTTCTCGTGCGTCGCCATATCGAAATACAGCTTCTGCGCGTCGCAATAGGCCAGCGCCACCCTGATGGCAGCAATCTCGTTCTTGCCGATGCGCCGGTCGATCAGTGCCTGCGCGCCAAGCTTGCTGTCGAAATGCCATTGGCCGCCCACCTGGATGATCGGCAGCGGCACCGGGAAATCGTTCGGTCCGACCACCAGGGTCATCTTGTCCGGCCCGTCAGCGGTCAGTTCATGCTTTTCCTGATAGGACGCCACGAATCTCTTCCGAGCCTCGATGTCGGCGGTATGGTCGCCGGATTTGATCAGGCCCTCGCTGCCTGGGCCAAGGATCGCTGCCAGCTTTTTCTCATCGTTCTGCTGCAGCGCGTCGATCAACGCGGACACCGCGGCTTCGGCGGAGGGGAAGGTCTCGCCGGCTGGCGTCGCCGCGGCCTGCGCGAGGGCAGGGCTCATGTGCAGCGAAGTCGTGGAAACCGTGGCTGCGAGAAGCGTGCAGACAGCCAAGGCGCGGATGCGGTGCGTCATGTTTTGCTGTCCCCTCTACCGATGCCGACCGCCGCCGCCGCCATGACCGCCGCCGCCGCCTCCGCCGGGACGGCCACCGCCGCCACCCCCGGGACGTCCGCCACCGCCACCGCCACGAGGCGCCGCGGCGCCCGCCTGCGGAGCAGGGCGCGACTGCCCGATGTTACGGCTTTGCGCGCCACGCTGCTGGAATTGCGCCGCGCGGTTGCCGTCACTGACGCCCCCGAACGCGCCGCCCCCGGACGGCCGGGTCGCCGGGCGTGGGGTTGGGCGTGGAGCAGAAGCGGCGCCCCCGCCGGGACGATTAACGCCCTGTCCGACATTGGGCCGGTTGCCACCGCCAGGCTGCCCGACGTTCGGACGATTGCCGCCACCCTGCCCAACATTTGGCCGGTTGCCGCCACCGGCGCCACCCTGCCCAACGTTGGGCCGGTTGCCGCCGCCCTGTCCGACATTCGGACGATTGCCGCCACCGGCGCCGCCCTGTCCGATATTGGGCCGATTGCCGCCGCCCTGCCCGACATTCGGGCGGTTGCCGCCGCCTTGCCCGATGTTCGGGCGATTGCCATTACCCTGTCCGGTATTTGGCCGGTTTCCGCCGCCGGGGCCGCCTCCCTGTCCGAGGTTGGGCCGGTTCCCACCGCCCTGTCCGATATTCGGCCGGTTCACCGCGTCGCTCGGCACCCGCACGTTCGGCCGCCCGATCGCATTCGGCGGCAGGCCGTTGCCCCGGGCCGGACGCCCAACCGGTCCGCCCGGCGGACGCGCGCCCGCGCCACGCCCCGGCCCATTCGCCGAAGGCCGCCACGTGTTGCCGTTGAAGTTGCCCCGGTTCACGTTGTTGACGGTGATATTGTTGTAGCGGTTCCGGTTGACGTTGATGCTGCCACCGTAGCGGTTGAAGCTTCCGCCGCCGCCGCCATACCAGCCGCCACCCCAACCCCAGCGTGGCGTCGCCCAGCCCCAAAGCGAGCCGACAACCGCAACACCCGTGGCGAACGCCATCCCGGTCAACAGCGCATTGCCGAAATTGTAGCCCGGCGGTGGCGGAAAATACACCGGCGGCGTCGACGGATACGGCCAGGTCCCGAACACCACCGACGGATTGTAGGTAGGCACGTAGACAACCTGAGGGTTCGCGGGCTGAATGATGATGGCCTGCTGTGGAGTGGGCTCACCCTGCACATCCACCGCGGGCGCCATGCTGACGACCTGCTGTTCGTTCGACTTCAGCGTGCCGGCCTGCTGCGCCTGAAGCCGCAGCCGCTGCACGGAGTCCATGACGTCGTCCTGCTGTGTCGATACCGCGTATCCCAGTTGCTGAGTCCACTCCAACTGCTGGTTCATCATATCCAGCACCTGTGGAAACGGTACCAGGGACTTCACGCTCGGATCCCAGTTTTGCAACTCCAGCGCCTTTGCCAGGGCATCGCCCGTCAGGCTGCTGTTGTTGCCGCTTTTCAACCACCGCGACGCCGCAACGATGTCCAGCGGATAGGTTGACGCCATCAGCACCTGCACGAGCAACTGATCGGGATACAGCGCAATCGGTGCCAGCAGGGCATCCAACTGCTCCGCGTTGAACGACGCTGCCTCCGACGAGGTATCGGCCGGCTGCGACCCGGCGGGCGGAGCCGGCTGCGCCGCGGGCAACGGGGGAGGAGCAGCGTTCTGCGCAAATCCCTGCGGAACGAGAAGCGACATCGAGACCACGGCCGCGCAGCCTCGTAGCAACACTATCCTCATGACGCCTCGCTTTTTCGTGAGGGTCTGTGCCTTTTCGCGACGCCGTTGGCAAGACGTGATTATCAGACCCCGTGCCGTTCGCACCCGAAAACGTGATGCACCTTGCTGGAATACGGTCGTTTTGTTCCCACACGAATCGCCCAGATCTGGTGTAGGGAGGTCCGGGATGGAGCTGATCCGCCAATCCGGCAGCCGCGACCTCCGGGTCGATTTCTTCCGCGGTCTGGCACTGTGGTGGATCTACACCGACCACATTCCTGGCGACATCCTGGCCAACGTCAGCCTGCGTAATTTCGCGATGTGCGATGCAACCGAGGTGTTCGTGCTCCTTGCCGGGTACGGCGCGGGCCTTTCGTACGGACAGCGTCTGCCCAGCGCAGGCTATATCTCCACCGCCGCGGATGTGCTGCGCAGGGCCTGGACGCTTTACATCGTTCACATATTTTTGTTCATGCTGTTCACCGCCCAGGTTGCCTATTCCGCGACGGTAATGAACCGGCTGGATTATCTCGCGGACACGCGGCTCGACGTTCTGGGAGACGACCCCTATCGCAGCATTCTGGAGGCGCTTCTGCTGCGCTTCCAGCCGAACCTGCTGAATATCCTTCCGCTATATATCGCACTGATGGTGTTCTTCGCCGCGACCATCTGGTTGCTGCGCTGGCCGCGCGCGTTTTTTGGCCTGTCCCTCGGCCTTTACCTGCTGGTCCGCGTTACCAGCCTGAATTTGCCGGGGTGGATGGATGACAGTTGGTACTTCGATCCGTTCGCCTGGCAGTTCCTGTTCTCCATCGGCGTGCTGCTCGCCTGCGCGCCGGTGCGGATGCCGTCCCGGCCACGCCTGTTCGACGTCCTGTCTGTCATCGTGCTTGTCGCGGGCGTGACGGTCAGTCTGGTCATCGATCCGAGGACGGAATTATTCGAATGGTTCTCGAACTCTGTATTCAGTTACCTGGTGACCGAGGACAAGACCGGGCTGCATCCGTTCAGACTTGTATCCATCCTGTCGCTGACCTGGCTATGCGTGCGGGTTGTCCGTTTCGATCAGCCCTGGCTGAGAGCAAGGTGGGCGGCGCCGTTCACGCTGGTCGGACAGAACTCCCTGCCGGTGTTCTGTTCCGGCATCATGATCGGCTTCGTCGCCCGTCTCTGCCTGGAATACGACGACACCGCGGCGACGCAGACCGGCGTCAACCTGATGGGCGCCGTCGGAATGGTCGCGGTCGGGGCGCTGGCCGCTTGGTACCGGGTGAAAGAACGCCCATCGCGCAGACGTTCGGCCGAACCGGACGCCCTGCGTGCCGCGACGGTCGGGATGGTGCTGGGCGACCGAACCACGCCCGCGGCGGCCTCGGTCGTTGGGGTTCCGGAAGCCGCCGGCAGACTGGCGTCAGATACGCTGCCGCGCACGGCTCGTTGACAGTGGCCGGCTCCATGGATCATGTGACGCGGTTCCGGCCCGCGCCGGCGTTGACCTGCATCTGTCCTCCGGGAACCATGCGCACGACCCAAGTCGTAACCCTTCAGCCGCGGGCCTCCGCGGATACGGGACCTTAAACTGTGTTGCTTGTCGTCGACGCCGGCAACACCAACATCGTGTTCGCGGTGCATGACACCGGCGGCTGGCGCGGCTCCTGGCGGATCCGGACGGACGCGCAGCGCACCTCCGACGAATACGCGGTTTGGCTGAACTCGCTGCTCAGCCTGTCCGGCCTGAAGCGCGAGCACGTCAGCGCCGCCGTTATCGGCACCGTGGTGCCCGCCGCCCTGTATCACCTGCGTCGTCTTTGCCGCGACTGGTTCAATGTCGAGCCGCTGATCGCGCGCGCGTCGCTGGACTGGGGCTTCGAGATCAAGGTCGACAATCCGAATGAGGTCGGCGCCGACCGCCTGCTGAACTCGCTCGCCGGCCACCGCAAGTTCGGCGGTCCGCTGATCGTGGTCGATTTCGGGACCGCCACGACCTTCGACGTCGTCGACGAAACCGGCTGCTACCTCGGCGGCGTGATCTGCCCCGGCATCAACCTGTCGCTGGAGGCATTGCATCAGGCCGCCGCCCGTCTGCCGCGCATCGGCATCGGCCGCCCGCAGGCGGTGATCGGCCGCTCCACCGTCCCGGCCATGCAGTCCGGCATGTACTGGGGCTATATCGGCCTGATCGAGGGCCTGCTGAACCGCATCAAGATTGAATTCGGCGCCCCGATGAAGGTTGTCGCCACCGGCGGCCTCGCCCCCTTGTTCTCCGAGGGCACGCTGATGATCGAACATATCGAGCCTGATCTGACCCTCGACGGGCTGCGGCTGTTGGCGGAACGCAACCCCGCCCCCACATTGACCAAAGAGAGAACGCGCTTCATCGAACCCGAGTAACGGAACGAAACCTTAAATATGGATGTAGAAAACGGTGATCTGGCCTTCCTGCCACTCGGCGGGACGGGCGAAATTGGCATGAATTTGAACTTGTACCGCTACGGCGAACCCGGCCGGGAACGCTGGCTGGCGGTGGACTGCGGTATCGGCTTCGGCGGCAGCGAGCACCCCGAGGTCGATGTGTTGATGGCCGATCCTGCGTTTATCGCCGAACGCCGCGACAAGCTGGTCGGGCTCGTCATTACCCACGCGCACGAAGATCATATCGGCGCCGTTGCATGGCTGTGGCCGAAGCTGAAATGCCCGGTCTATTGCACCCCTTTCGCGGCAACAGTGCTCCGGCGGAAACTGGGCGAGAACGGCCTGACCGGCCAGGTGAAGCTGCATGTCGTGGCACCCGGCGGGTCGATCGACCTGTCGCCGTTCAAGCTGCGCTTCATTCGTATGTCGCACTCAATCCCGGAATCCCAGGCGCTGGTCATCGACACGCCGATGGGGACCATCCTCCATACCGGCGACTGGAAACTCGACCCGACGCCGCTGATCGGCCCACCGTCGGATGAGGCCGCGCTGGCCGAACTCGGTGAGAGGGGCGTGCTGGCCCTTGTCTGCGATTCCACCAACGCCATGGTAGAGGGCCATTCGGGCAGCGAGCGGGAGGTGCGGCGCAATCTGTCCGCGCTGATCCGCGGCCTTTCCGGGCGGGTTGCCGTCACCTGCTTCGCCAGCAACGTCGCGCGGATGGAATCGATCGCGCTGGCGGCGCAAGATGCCGGGCGCAGCGTCGCCATCGCCGGCCGCTCATTGCGGAACATGGACGCCTCGGCCCGCGAATGCGGCTACCTCAAGGGCATCCCGCCCTTCCTGACCGAGGACGACATCGACGACGTCCCCGACGACAACATCCTCATCCTGACCACCGGCAGCCAGGGGGAGCCGCGCAGCGCGCTGGCCCGCATCGCGCAGGACAAGCACCCCAGGGTATCGCTGGGGGAAGGGGACACGGTTATCTTCTCGTCCCGCGTCATCCCCGGCAATGAACGTGCGATCGGAACGGTGCAGGACAATCTGGTGCGGTTGGGCGTGCGGCTGATGACCGACCGCGATCATATCATCCATGTCTCCGGCCACCCCGCCCGCGACGAGCTGCGGCGGCTGTATGCGTTGGTGAAGCCCCGCTACGCTGTGCCGGTGCATGGCGAGTGGCGGCATCTTTCAGCCCATGCCGAACTGGCGCGCGAGGCGGGCGCCACGCCGTTCCTGCTGGAAGACGGCGACATCATCAGCCTGGCACCCGACCGCCCGGCGATTGTCGACAGCGCGCCGGTCGGAAAACTGGTACTCGACGGCACCCGCCTTGTGCCGATGAACGGCGAGGTCATGTCGGCCAGGCGCCGAATGCTGTTCAACGGCGTTATTGTTGCCAGCCTGGCGGTGGATCAGTCAGGCACCATCCTCGGCCGCCCGAAGATCAGCGCGCCGGGTCTGCTGGATCCGGAGGACGCGGAAACCGAACGCGTCGCCGGCGAGTTCCTGGAGATCATGCGCGACCTTCCCAGCAATCTGCGGCGTGAGGATGCCGGCTTGTCCGAGGCTGCCAGGGCGGCGTTGCGGCGGGCGCTAGGGCGGCGGCTGGGCAAGCGGCCGATGGTCGACGTGCACCTGATCCGGGTCTAGCGCGCTCATGAACTGGGTCAGCGGCATCGTGCTGTTCATCATCATCTGGTGGACGGCGCTGTTTGCCGTGCTGCCGATCGGCACGCGTCCGGTGCAGCAGCCGGACGAAACGAGCGGCTGGCGCGGCGCGCCGGAGAAACCAAGATTATTAATGAAAGTTATCGTTACCACGATAGTAGCGATCGTTATTTGGGGCGGCGTCTACGCCTTCGTCCGCAGCGACGTGATCAGCTTCCGGCACGGTATGTTTTCCGACCCAGGTGACTGATGTTATTCATTTTGTTCTGTGAAATGCCCCGCCTCGGACAGGGAGGACATAGTCCTCACCTGCCGGGCGGTTGGCGTTTCCTCCCCAAACCTGACCCATCTACTAGCCGGTAAATGGCTCGAGTGCTTGTTAACGATTATTCGGCCCGGTGTCACGGGCTTTTGTAAGGATTTTGCTAAGTCACGGCGATTTTATTGCGTGGAGTTGTTGTGCAACGCAAAAAAGTTTCAATATACGTCAGCCTCTCTGTCGAATGCTGCGCTGCACAATTGCGCTACTGCCCGTTACTTGGGCATCTTTCGATCTCTGCCTCAGTTCGCGCCATGACCGCTCGGCAGCCCGATGGCAGCGATGAACGCGGTAGCGGCGGCCCGCTAAACACGATACGAACCGGGTAACCGAACTTCCGACGGAAACCTATCGCGATGCGCCTGTCTCACGGTTTCGTGCCCACGCTGAAGGAAACGCCAGCCGAGGCGCAGATTTCCTCCCACCGGCTGATGCTCCGGGCGGGGCTGGTGCGGCAGACCTCCGCCGGAATCTACGCCTGGCTGCCGCTGGGGCTGCGCGTGCTGCGCAATATCGAGCGGATCGTGCGGGAGGAGCAGGACCGCGCGGGCGCCCAGGAAATCCTGATGCCGACCATCCAGCCCGCGGATCTGTGGCGGGAGAGCGGCCGCTACGATGCCTATGGCCCAGAGATGCTGCGCATCCGCGACCGCCACGACCGCGACATGCTGTACGGGCCGACGAATGAGGAAGTGGTCACCGATCTGTTCCGCCAGGCGGTCAAAAGCTACCGCGAACTGCCGCAGATCCTCTACCACATCCAGTGGAAATTCCGCGACGAGGTGCGGCCCCGGTTCGGCGTGATGCGCGGGCGGGAATTCCTGATGAAGGACGCTTATTCGTTCGATCTGGACCACGCCGGCGCGGTCGTCAGCTACCGCAAGATGATGCTGGCCTACATGCGGACCTTCCAGCGCATGGGGCTGAAAGCCATCCCGATGGAGGCTGATACCGGCCCGATCGGCGGCGATCTGAGCCACGAGTTCATCATCCTCGCCCCCACCGGCGAAAGCCAGGTCTTCTTCGACGCCGCCTTCGAGGAGATCGATTATTTGTCCTCCGGCGCCGGCGGATTCAGCCATGACAAACCGGACGACCTGGAACGGTTCTTCCGCGAGATGACGACCCACTACGCAGCCACCGATGAAAAGCACGACACCGCCCGATGGGACCAGGTCGCCGCCGAACGCAAGCGGGAGGGCCGCGGCATCGAGGTCGGCCATATCTTCTACTTCGGCACCAAGTATACCAAATCGATGGGCGCGACCGTTGCCGGCGCCGACGGCAAGCAGGTCCATCCGGAGATGGGCAGCTACGGCATCGGTGTCTCCCGCCTTGTCGGCGCGGTCATCGAGGCCAGCCACGATGACGCCGGCATCATCTGGCCGGACAGCATTGCCCCATTTAAGGCAGCAATCCTGAACCTGAAGATTGGTGACTCAACCTGCGATGGAATTTGTGAAAAACTTTACAACTCATTTGGCGGAAACGTGTTGTACGACGATCGCGCCGACCGGGCGGGGGCAAAGTTCGCGGACGCCGATCTGATGGGGCATCCATGGCAGATCATCGTCGGTCCGCGCGGCGCGGCCGCCGGCAAGGTGGAACTGAAACGGCGCGCCGGGGGCGAGCGCGTGGAGGTCACGGTTGAGGAGGCTTTGGCGAGGATCGGTTAGGCTTCGAATGCCCATCCAATCCGGACCTCGCGTCTGAATGTTCGGCCCTTTCGAACGCATGGTGGCGGGCCGCTATCTGCGCGCCCGCAAGGGCGAGCGCTTCGTCTCCATCATCGCCATCTTCTCCCTCGTCGGCATCGCCCTGGGCGTTGCAACGCTGATCGTCGTCACGTCAGTCATGAGCGGCTTCCAGGTCGAGCTTGTCTCCCGCATCCTCGGCGCCAACGGCCACGTGACGGTAGAGGCCTACGCCGGCCAGAAGATCACCAATTACACGGCATTGGCGGACCGTATCCGCGGCCTGCCGGGCGTCGCCTCGGTCACGCCGGTGCTGGACGGACAGGCGCTACTCAGCACGGAGGGTGGCGGCGCAAGGGGTGGTCTGGTCCGCGGTATCAGCCTTGATGACCTGCGCGCCCTGCATCCGATCGGTGACCATATCCTGGCGGGCAATCTGTCCGATTTCACCGGCGACGATGCCATCGTGGTCGGCGTCGGGCTGGCAAACGCCTACCGGCTTACGGGTCGGCGATCCGCTGACGGTGATCTCCCCCGACGGCGCCGCCACCGCCTTCGGCACGATCCCACGGGTGCGCGCCTACAAGGTTGTGGCGATCTTCGATGCCGGGCTGAACGACTACAACAACAGCGTCGTCTTCCTGCCGCTTCATGCCGCGCAGATCTTCTTCCAGAAACCCGACGCCGTAACCGGGATCGAGATCCGGCTGCACGATCCTGATCAGGTCGGCGCCATCGCCACGCCGCTGCTGGCGCTGATCAAGGGAATGCCGGTCTACGCCCGCGACTGGCGGCATGCCAACGACACCATCGTCGGCGTGTCCTTCAGGTCCAGAAGGACACGATGTTCATCGTCCTCGGGATGATCGTGCTGGTAGCGGCCTTCAATGTCGTCTCCTCCCTGATCATGCTGGTGAAGGACAAGCGCGCCGACATCGCCGTGCTGCGGACCCTGGGCGCCAGCAGCGGTTCGGTCATGCGCATCTTCCTGATGTGCGGCGCCTTCGTCGGCGTCAGCGGCACGGTCATCGGCACGCTGATCGGCGTCGTGTTCTGCCGCAACATCGTCGCCGTGCAGCATTTCATCGAGAACATCACCGGCGGACGCGTCTTCGATGCCTCCGTCTTCATGCTGTCGGAACTGCCCAACACCATCGACTGGGGCGATGTCGTCCGTGTCGTCGCCCTCGGTCTGATCCTCTCCCTTCTGGCCACCCTCTACCCAAGCTGGCGCGCCGCCCGCACCGATCCGGTGGAGGCGCTGCGGCATGAGTGACCCGCTGGTCCTGCGCGGCATCATCCGCGTCTATCGCGGCGATGCCGGCGAGTTGCCCGTTCTGCGCGGCGCCGACCTCACCGTCCGGGCCGGCGAGATCGTCGCGTTGGTCGCCCCCTCCGGCGCCGGCAAATCAACGCTGCTGCACGTCGCCGGCCTGCTCGACCGCCCCGACGGCGGCTCCGTCCTGATCGAGGGCCGCAACGCCGGCAACCTGCCCGATGCCGGCCGCACCGCCGTCCGCCGCGACACGATCGGCTTCGTCTATCAGTTCCACCACCTGCTGGGCGAATTCACCGCGCTGGAGAACGTGGTGCTGCCGCAGATGATCGCCGGCCGTTCCCGCGGCGTCGCCGCCGATCGCGCGAAATCCCTTCTGACCATGTTCGGCCTCTCCGCTCGGCTGGGCCACCTGCCGGGCAAGCTGTCGGGCGGCGAGCAGCAGCGCGTCGCCATCGCCCGCGCCCTGGCCAACGAACCGAGGCTGCTGCTGGCCGACGAACCAACCGGCAACCTGGACGTGGCAACCGCCGGGGCGGTGTTCGCCGAACTGCTGTCCGTCGTGCGGGATCACGGCGTCGCGGCACTGATCGCGACCCACAATCCGGAACTGGCCGCCCGGATGGACCGTACGGTAACGCTGCGGGAGGGCCGGCTGGTTTAAGCGGGATTACCCCGTGGGAAATGTCGATCGGCCCTGGTACACCCCATACTGCAGATAGTGCTCTAGCGGATCGATTCCTGCCGCGGCGACGTCGGCGTAATGCGACAAGTAGGCTTTTGTATCGAACGTCGAGGACGGATCACGACCCTCCTTCCAGCCGTATTGGTCATAATGAAGCAACGGGTCGAAGTTGGCTGCCGCGACGTCGGGATTGGCTGCGAGGTACTCCCGCGTATTGAAGATTGCGTCTGGATTGCGCAGTTCCTTCCAGCCGTACGTGCTGAAGTGGGTCCATGCGTCCATGCCCGATTTGGCCACATCCGGGTTGGCGAGAAGATAATACTCCGCGTCGAATCCGGCCTGAATTGACGCAGCCGGCCCGATGGCGGCGTAGGTCGCCCGTCCCTCCTGCTCCCCGTAATGGAGAAAGTGCATCAGAGGATCCATGCCTGACCGTGCAACGTCCGGGTTGTGCATCAGGTAAAGTCTCGTATCGAAATCAGCCGATGGGTCGCGGCCCTCCTTCCAGCCGAACTGGTCGTAATGAGTTGCCGGATTGAGCCCAGCCTGCTGGACGTCATGATTGGCTCCCAGATAACCGACCGTTGAGAAATAGGGGTCCGGATCGCGGCCTTCGTGCCAGCCATAGGCGTCGTAGTGCACCGCTGAATTCCATCCCGCTGCTGGCACATCAGGGTTATGCGCGGCATACCATGCGTTATCGACGAGCGGACTGGTAGCATCATCCAGCGCCACCTGGGTGGCGATCATTTGCTGGATATTGGGCGTAATCTGCATGGCATAAAAATTACCGCTGGCATCGCCAGCAGAGATCAAGCCAACAACAGTTGGGCCGTTCGCCCATGTCCAGAGCGGGGAGCCACTTGAGCCAGCCCCTATTTGGGACGACCACCCGGTCAGGATGCTGTAATCGGAGGTTTTCGAAACGACTGCTTGCACGGTCACCTGTTTAAAGTCGGAAGCAGCCGGATACCCGGTTATATTAACGGATCCGGAGTAAAACCCGGAGGCATAGTTCATCCAGCCAACGGAAACCGGGTGACTTAGATGAATGATCGCGTAGTCGTTCTGAACTTGGTCGGGAGTTATAACTTGCTCGGACGGGTCGGCGGTACCGTAGGCGTGGAACCAACTGGCCGCCGTAACAGAGGCGGTTTGTATTGAATTGGAACCATTCACGCCTGTTCTAGTCTGGATGTCCGCCGCTGATCTCGCATCATTCACCAAGTGAGCGGCGGTCAGCACCTCGTCGGGCGAGATCAGCACACCCGTTCCCACGTAGCTATAGCCGGGCGCATCATAATCGGGCGTACTAACGAAACTGACGGCGCTATAGGGATATTGTAGGGTTGAACCGCTCATGATGGTCTCTCCTGTCAGCAGCCATCTGCTCGGCCCACTTGTAACGCCTGCCCGTCGATATTGAACGACTCGCATGCGCACTCCGCCGTTCATATGCTAGCGCGCTTCGCTGGAGGGCGCCTTGATGCGGATCAAGTGGTCCGGCTCGTCCGGAGGTATTGCCGATCCTTAGTAGTTCCCCAATCCGGCCCGGGCTCGTGCGGACGGGGCGCCGGTCCGATCTTGATGAGGTAGTTAACACATCGGTACGGTCGTGGTTTCCTGTTGATGGCGATGTAGCGTTGGCTGAAACCTGACGGAAAAGCCGGGACGGGTGCCGCGGTGAAAATCCCTATTCACACGGCGGTGATGGGGGCAGTATGGGGGAAACGTTCAACGGGCGGGTCAGTGACCTTATGCGTATCTCAGTCGTCATAATCGCCGCTACTCTCTTTGCTGGCGCCCCTGCCATGGCGCAACCGGCGCCTCCGCCGGCGATCCAGGTCGGCGTCGTCCCCGCCGCGATGCAGCCGGTGACCAAGGGCGCGGACTTTGTCGGCCGGATCGAGGCTATGCAGCACGTCGACGTCCGCGCCCGTGTGACCGGCTTCCTCGAGGCGGTGTTGTTCAAGGAAGGCGACACGGTAAAGGAAGGCGATCCCCTCTACCGCATCGAAAAAGCCCCGTTCGAGGCCGCTGTCCTTCAGGCTCGGGGTGCGCTCGTGCAAGCGCAGGGAAGCTATGCCAACGCCAGCATTGCGTTGCAGCGGGCTGAGGAATTGGTCAAAACCAGCGCGACTTCGGTGGCCACGCGCGATGAACGAAAGGCGGCGGAACAGAACGCCCAGGGCGGCGTCATCCGCGCCGATGCCGATCTGCGGACCGCAACGATCAACCTGTCGTATACCGACATCACAGCGCCGATCGCCGGGCGCATCGGCCGCAGCGCGGTGACGAAGGGCAACGTCGTCTCTCCCGATTCGGGCGTGCTGACCGTGATCCTCAGCCAGGACCCGATGTACGCGACGTTTCCGGTCAGCCAACGGGAGTTCCTGAAGGTCGAGGAGACCGAGAAGAAGCTGAACACCGACACGCTGCTGGTGAAGTTACGTTTCGCTGATGGCACGGTTTATCCGCACGACGGAAAAATCAACTTCGTGGACGTCAAGGTTGATCGATCTACCGATACGATCCTGGTGCGCGCCACCGTACCGAACCCCGACGGCGCGCTTGTGGACGGACAGTTCGTTACCGTATCCGTTCAGGGTGATCAGCCCGATGAAAGGATCGTTATTCCACAGTCCGCGCTGATCTCGGACCAGCAAGGCATCTATGTCTTCGTCGCCGACAACGGCAAGGCCGCCGTGCGCCGTATCAAGCTCGGTGCGGAGGTCGGGACCGGCGTCGTGGTGGACCAGGGACTGAAGGCCGGTGAGCAGGTGATCGTCGAGGGCCTGCAGGCAATTCGTCCCGACACCCCCGTCCAGCCTACGCCCGCCCGCGTCGCCATCCCGGGCGGCTGAGATGATCTCCGCGGTTTTCGTCGACCGGCCAAGGCTGGCGATCGTCATCTCGGTCCTGCTGACGATCGCCGGCCTGATCTCGCTGCTGGTCATTCCGGTTGCGCAGTATCCCGACGTGGTGCCGCCGCAGGTCTCGGTGACGACGTTCTATCCCGGCGCCTCGGCGGCCGTCGTTGAGGCGACCGTTGCGCAACCGCTGGAAGCGCAGATCGTCGGCGTCGACAAGATGATCTACATGAAAAGCGTCAGCGGCGACGACGGCAGCTATACGCTGACAGCGTCCTTCGAGCTTGGCACCAACCCCGATATCAACACCGTCAACGTCAACAACCGTGTTCAGGTGGCGCTGTCGAAGCTGCCGCCCGAGGTCCGTCAGCAAGGCGTCACGGTTAAGAAACAATCGGCCGCCCTGCTGGCAGTGATCGCGGTCTCGTCGCCGAAGCAGACGCATGACTCGCTGTTCGTGTCCAATTACGTCAGCATCAACCTGCTCGACCAGATCAAGGCCAGTCCTGGCGTAGGGGACGCCAGGCAATTGGGCGGCCAGGACTATGCGATGCGGATCTGGCTGAAGACGGATCGCCTTACCGGCCTTGGTCTGACGGCGTCTGACGTCATCCAGGCCATCCAGGCGCAGAACACCCAGGCGGCCGCTGGGCGCATCGGGGCCAGGCCGATCAGTAATGATCAGCAGTTGCAACTCAACATCCAGTTGAAGGGACGGCTGACGACACCCGCCGAGTTCGAGAAAATTGTCATCCGCACAAACCCGGACGGCTCGATCCTTCGCCTTGGGGATGTGGCCCGGATCCAGCTTGGCGCCCAAAACCTGGATCGCGAAACGAAATTGGATGGCGCCCCCGCGGCGCTGATCGCGATCTATCAGGCGCCGGGTGCCAACGCCGTGGCGACGCTGGAGACCGTCAAGAAGCAACTCACCGATCTGTCGCGCGACTTCCCCGACGACCTGACGTGGAAGGTCACCTACGACACCACCACCTTCGTGCTGGATACGATCCACGAGGTGATCAAGACGATGGTCGAGGCCTTCGTTCTGGTCGTCATCGTCGTCTATCTGTTCCTGGGCAGTTTCCGGGCGACGCTGATCCCGACGCTGGCGGTGCCCGTCAGCCTGATCGGGGCGTTCATCGTCCTGAATGCCATTGGCTATTCCGCCAACTCGGTCAGCTTGCTCGCCGTCGTGCTGGCCATCGGCATCGTCGTCGACGACGCGATCGTCGTGGTGGAAGCCGTCGAGCATGAGATGGAGGCGGACCCAAACCTGCCGGTCCCGGAGGCGACAAAACGTGCGATGGCCAAGATCACCGCGCCAGTGATCGCAATCACGCTGGTGCTGCTGTCGGTGTTCGTGCCGATCGGGTTCATTTCAGGGATATCGGGCGAATTGTTTCGTCAGTTCGCCGTTACCGTCGCGGTGGCAATGCTGCTGTCTGCGATCAACGCGCTGTCGCTGTCGCCGGCGTTGTGCGCGATCCTGCTGAAGCCGCACCATGGACCCCGCCGTGGTCCGATCGGCTATGTGATGCGCGGCATCGACCGGGTGCGTGACGCCTATGGGTCTGTTGTCGCTCGGCTGGTGCGAATCAGCATTATCAGTATCCCGGTCGTTTTGCTCGCCGGCTTCGGCATTCTGGCTTTTGGTAAGGTCACGCCGACCGGTTTCCTGCCGCAGGACGATCAAGGCGCGTTTTTCGGGGCTGTTCAACTGCCCGATGGCGCGTCCGTGGCGCGGACCGAGGCGGTGGTCGCGCAGATCGAGACGATGCTGAAACAAGAGCACGCGGTCGCCGATTACATGACGATCTCGGGCATGAATTACCTGGACAATCTGTCCCAGGCCAACGCCGCGTTCCTGATCGTCACGCTAAAGCCGTTTGAGGAACGCAAGGACCCCAACCAGTCCGCTGATGCCATCATCGCCCGCCTTTCGAAAGCGTTCCGAGGCCTTCGCGGCGGCAACGCCATCCCGTTTGCCCCGCCGCCGATCATTGGCCTGGGCACCGGCGGCGGGTTCACCTATGTGCTGCAGGACATGCGCGGCGGCAACTCCAAGACCATGGCGATGGCGCTCCGCGGGCTGTTGGTGGCGGCGAACCAGGACCCCAGCCTGAGCCGGGTGTTCAGCACATTCTCCGCAACGAACCCATCGATCTTCCTGGATGTGGATCGCGACAAGGCGCAGGTGCTGGGTGTGCCGCTGTCGAACATCTTCCAGACGCTGCAGGCCAATCTGGGCGGTGCCTACGTCAACGACTTCAACCTGTTCGGCCGCACCTGGCAGGTGCAGGTGCAGGCGGAAGGCGAAGATCGTAACTCTATCGACGATATCTACCGGCTGAACGTGCGCAACAGCAAAGGCGACATGGTGCCGCTGCGCAGCCTTGTGGAGGTAAAGGTCATCCAAGGCCCACAGGCGCTAATTCGTTACAATAACCGCCGAGCGGTAACGATCCAGGGGTCGCCGGCGGCAGGGGTGTCGTCGGGTGCCGCACTCGCGGCCATGGACGCCGTCGCCGCGAAGACATTGCCCGCTGGCTTCCGGGGCGACTGGACCGACACGGCGTTTCAGGAAAAGCGCGCCGAGGGCCAGACCGGGATCATCCTTGGCTTCGCGTTGCTGTTCGCCTACCTGTTCCTGGTCGCGCTGTACGAGAGCATCACCATTCCGGTACCGGTGCTTTTGTCGGTCACCGTCGGCGTGCTGGGATCGTTCGTTGCGATCGTGCTGGGCGGCCTGACGCTGGACCTGTACGGCCAGATCGGCATGGTGGTGCTGATCGGGTTGGCCGCGAAGAATGGCATCCTGATCGTCGAATTCTCCAAGGAGGAGCGGGAACGCGGCGTGCCATTGCTGCAAGCCGCCATCGACGGCGCGCGTCTTCGTTTCCGGCCCGTGATGATGACCAGCTTCGCCTTCATCCTCGGCCTGTATCCGCTCGTCGTCGCGGTCGGCCCCAGTCAGCTCGCTCGGCGTAACGTCGGAACACCGGTGTTCGGCGGAATGATCGCCGCCAGCTTCCTGGGCATCTTCGTCATCCCGATCCTGTACGTGACGTTCCAGTCCATCCGCGAACGGCTGAAGGGTAAAAGGGTCAAAGAGCCGATGCCCACTGACAGACAAGCATTGAAGCCCTAAAACCGCCCCAGAAACGCCTTGACCTTCGCGGCGATCGCATCCGCCGCCGACTGTCCGGGAACCGCGGGCGGTGGCGCTGGATCTGGGGCAGCCGCAATCGTCGCGATGTGCGCGGCGACGTTGGTCCCCGCCGCAGGAAGTTGCAGAGCCGCCGCGTTCAGCGCATGCTGCATCGAGTTCGGATCCCGCGCCGCGGACGTTGCGATCTGCGCTGCAGTCGGCGTGCTCTCGGCCACCGGCACCGAGGCCGGTCCATCATTCGTGCCATCGCCATTCAGCACATTCAGCAGGTTGGGCGCCGCCGCGTCCCGCTTCGTCAGTGGCTGAAACCCAAACAGCGTCCGCAACGTCGCGCTGACCGACGTATGGTCGAACGGCGTCGCCCCCGCCGGCCGCAGCACCGACCCCGGCTTCACCCAAGGTGAAATGATCAGCGCCGGCACGCGCACGCCATACTGATTGAACACAACCCCATCAGGTTCCAGATCATCCGGAGGCACCGCCGCTGGCGGCACGACATGATCGTAACAACCGCCATGCTCGTCATACGTCACGATCAGCAGCGTGTTCTTCCACCCCGGCCCGGCGCGCACCGCATTGTAAACCCGCCCTATCAACGCATCGCCATGCGAAACATTATGCGGCGGATGCTGGTCATTCGGCATCTTCCCGCGGATTGTGTCGGTGAAGTACTGAGGCTCGATGAACGTATAAGCCGGCAGCTTCCCGGCAGCGCAGTCGCCGGCGAAATCTTCCTCGAAATGGTGGAAATGCGTCGGGATATCGCCCCACAGTTTCGCCAGCGTCGCCGACTGCGGAATATCATGGAAATACACCCGCCAGTCCTTCCCGACCGAGTCCAGCCGGTTGAACACTGTCTCCATCCTGTAGGGAAAATGCGTCGGCGAGTTATTGATATACCCCGCCGCCGTCGCCGTATGAACGAAGAACCGGTTCGGCCAGGTCTGATTCGGCGCCGAGGCAAACCACCGGTCGGACACCGCGAACGCCCTGGCGAGCGTGGACATCGCCGGCAGCTCGTCAGGCGTGAAATAGTGCATCACCGCGGCTGGATCGAACGGCGGATCAGACTTCGTTGTGTCCGGCGGCTGGCGCATATAGTTGTCGACGAACCCGCCCATGGTCGCCGGACCGGCGTTCGACGTCCCGTCGTCCTTCAGGCCATAAATCTGCATGTGGATATCGGTATAGAACTCGCCTGGATCAGGGTTCGGAATGCAGGCCGCCGTTTGCGTCAGCCTGGTCGATGTCCATACCGGCACCGGGATCTTTGACCCGGCGGGCGTGTGCCAAATGTTCTGTTCCTTTCCGGTCAGGCCATCAAACGTGTCGCTGGCGGGATACAGACCCCCCAGCATGCAGTCGAACGAGCGGTTCTCCAGCATCAGAACCACAACGTGCTTGATATCCATGGCGTTTCGCCCTCCGTTTCCCCGCATCACACCCGATATGACACGCCACTGTCCACAAAAACGGACTCGCTTGCCACCTGAACCCCGTTCCCGCACCATCCCCGGCAAGGAGACCGACCGGATGCCACAGCCCAAGCCGACCATCGCCATCATCGGCGCCGGAATCGGCGGCCTGACCGCCGCCGCCTGTCTGCGCCGCGTCGGCATCGACGTGCGGATCTATGAACAGGCCAGGGGCTTCACCCGCCTCGGCGCCGGCATCCAGCAGGCGCCCAACTCCATCCGCGTCCTCTACGCGCTCGGACTGCGGGAGAAAGCTCCTCGCCCAGGCATTCCAGCCCGACAGCAACGATTCCCGCGACCACGACACCGGCGCGCTGACCAACTCCTTCCAGCTCGGCCAGGCGATCCGCGACCGCCACGGCGTGCCCTACTTCCTGATGCACCGAGGCGACCTGCACGCCATGCTGGCCGACCTCGTCCCGCCCGACGTCATCCGCCTCAACCACAAGCTTGCCGGTCTCGACCAACACGCCAACGGCACAGTCCGCATGACCTTCACCAACGGCGACACGGCCGAGGCGGATGCGGTCATCGGCGCCGACGGCGTCCACTCCGTCGTCCGCGAGTTCATGCTGGGCGCGGAACAACCCCGCTGGACCGGCCGCGTCGCCTACCGCACCGTCTTCCCCGACCGCCCTCCTCGGCGGCCTGGAACCCTATCCCTGCGTGAAATGGTGGGGACCGGACCGACATATCGTCAGCTACTTCGTCAATCCCCGGCGCGACGAACTCTACTTCGTCACGTCAACGCCCGAACCCGAGTTCAACATCGAATCCTGGTCCGCCAAGGGCGACCTTTCGACGTTACGCGCCGCTTACGACACGTTCCATCCGCAGGTCCGCGCGATCCTCGCCGCCTGCCCGGACGTGCATAAATGGGCGCTGGTGGAACGAGACCCCCTGCCGAAATGGACCGAGGGCAACGTCACCCTGCTAGGCGACGCCTGCCACCCGATGACGCCCTACATGGCACAGGGCGCCTCCACCTCCATCGAGGACGGCGCCATCCTGTCCCGCTGCCTCGACGGCGTCGACCGCGACGGCATCGGTGCGGCCCTGCAACGCTACGAGGCCACCCGCAAACCCCGTACCTCCCGCATCCAACTGACCTCGTCGCAGAATACCTGGCTGAAACACCCGCACGACGCCGACTGGGTCTACGGCTACGACGCCTGGACCGTACCGCTGGCGGACTAGGACCTTCGCAGAGTGATTTTAGCAGGTTGCCGGGTGGTTCTGGTTCCGGCGCAGCAACAATTATGATCGTCCTGAGATTGATGAGCGTTTGAATCTCCGCGAGCCGTGATGCGATCAGACCGAATGGCCAGGATTGGCCTGGCGCGCGATCACAAATCGTGCCGTTCGTAGTGCCGCACCGGCACCTAGAGCAACAAGCCCAGACCTGACACAAGCAGCAGAGTATTCACTGTCAGAGCGAAGTGACGGTCTGACAAGCCAGCGAACAACGTCAGGCCAACGATCGTGCCGATCAGTGCGGGCGGCATGAATGCTACATCGCCAAGGCTGATCGCGGCATTCCGCATACCGGTCGGGTGCATGACCTGGATCAACCCGAGTGCTAATAGCTGCATGATCAAGATGAACGGCTGGTAAACACCTCGCTGCCGCCGCTTGTCCCAACCTCGTAGGCCGCACCAGGCGGCGACGGTGGCACCCGGGAAGCCCGCGAGGCCACCTGTAATGCCACCAAGAAAGCCCACTACAATATCCGCGCCTCTGCCGCCCCAGCGCACGGTCATTGGCGGCCTCAGCAGCACCCATGCGGCGTACACGGTGAGCACGCCACCAATGACGTGGCGGCACGTCCGGGCGTCTAGATGCAGCAGTAGTCCAACGCCAACTGGCAACCCGATCGGTCCGCCAATCAGGAAGATTGCCAGTTGGCTCCAGTCGATGTCGCGCCATAGCAAGGCGACGCTTAGCGACTGGATGGCGATGCTGCAGACCATCATGATCTCTACCACCTGCACTGGGTCGTGCAGTACGTGCAGCAGCATCACGCCGCAGATCGCCGAGAACGCGAAGCCAGCTATGCTCGAAAGCGTCGCGGCGAGCAGTACGATCAATAAGGCGGCCGTGGATACCGTGGCGGACGTCGTGGACAGGAGCGCCCCGTACACCGCGACCACACCGGCTCCAAGAAAGCTGAAACTGACGAGGAGACCAATCCGCTGATATCGGTCCAGGTTTTCAATAAGGGCAGCAGTATATCCACGCATCACTATCGCTCCATGGCAGCGTGCGGCCCTACCAGCACGGCATGCTGCCGTTCCGGCAGCATCACGGACCTAGGCTGCACAGCATCTGCGTGGCGCGGCACGATGAAAAGTTTTGTCGGTTCGCGACGCACGAAGACTTTGTTGGAGCTCATCGTCGAGATCCCTCCCTGATGGCGGAAGCTGACAACTTCGCGGCAGTAGTCGCAGCACGGTCGACGCATGCTTTCCCATGGGCTCAGGGCGGCGGTTTCAAAACAGCGTCAGGACAAATGGCATCTGCACACCATGGCCCCTCGCTTGGGGATCAGCATATCACGGCCGGCCAGGTACATGCCGCCCAAAAACGGCTCGGCGCAACCTGTCCGGCGACAAGCGTCAACGGGACCGACTTCCATCCTCATGCTGATAGATCCCCCCAGAAACCAGTGCAGACATGCCGTCTCGAGGTTGGACCGCCTGGGTAGCGGGTTTATTCCTTTAAAAATTATTGCAATTCATGACATCGTCAGCAGGCGACTTCGCATGAGTGTCCGCGGGCGTCGCTGAAGTTGCTATACTAGGCCATTCAACATGCCGGGATACGCTGGAAATCCGCCATCGCCTGGCCGGAGGCGAAGCTGCAGTTCATGATTTTGTTCGCCGGCCGTATCACTCGTTCAACTGGCTGACCGGGTGATACGCTTCATGGCCATGGAACCACTTACACAGCAGATCGGACACTCCCGGCGCCTGGCAAATCTGTTCCCACTCGCCGCGCGCCAATGACATGCGGTCATGGCTTCTCGGCGTGCGTTTCCGCGCCATCGCTGTCTTCTGCCTACCTGCCTTCGCGGTGGTTGGCCTCGTGCGGAACCCAGGTATCGAACGCGGTTCCGTCACCAGGCACCCTGAGGACCCACCCGTCAAACCACTCTGCAGAGGCATCTAAACCAGGGCCGGATCCCCCACCCCCACCCCCGCCCGCAGCACATCCAACGGCACCAGCACCCCATCCCGCTCGAAATGCCAGAACGTCCACCCATTACAGCTCGGCGCATTCTGCACCGCCGCCCCCACCTTATGGATCGACCCCCGAACATCCCCCGCACTCAGCGTCCCGTCCGGCCCAACCATCGCGCTCACCCGCCGCTGCCGGTCAAACACCAGCGTCCCCGGCGCAATCAGCCCCTGTTCCACCAAACTGCCGAACGGAACCCGAGGCGCATCCCGCTTCGTCGGCGCCGACGTAGCCCCCTCGACGGAGACAGGCCGAACCCGCCGCACCCGCCCAATCGCCGCCTCCGCATAAGCCGGATGCCGCTCGATCCCAATGAAATGCCGCCGCAACCGTTTCGCCACCGCCGGCGTCGTCCCGGTCCCCGTAAACGGATCCAAAATCACATCATCCTGGTTCGTGCTCGCCAGGATAACCCGGTGCAGCAACGCCTCCGGCTTCTGAGTCGGATGCAGCTTCAGCCCATGCTCATTCCGCAACCGCTCCGGCCCGGTGCACAGCGGGATGAACCAGTCACTCCGCATCTGCACATCGTCGTTCAACGACTTCATCGCCTGATAATTGAACCGATACCGGGATTCCTTGCCCCGAGCCGCCCAGATCAACGTCTCATGAGCGTTCGTGAACCGCCGCCCCCGGAAATTCGGCATCGGGTTGGACTTGCGCCAGATCACGTCGTTCAGGATCCAGAACCCCAGGTCCTGCAGGATCGCCCCGATCCGGAAAATGTTGTGATACGCCCCGATAACCCAGATCGTGCCGTCCTTGCGCAGCAGCCGCCGGCACTCGCTCAGCCACTCCCGCGTGAACGCGTCATACGTCGGAAAATCGGAAAACCGGTCCCAGTCGTCATCCACGCCATCCACCAGGCTGTCATCCGGCCGCCGCAACTCCCCCCGCAACTGCAAATTGTACGGAGGGTCCGCGAACACACAATCCACCGAGGCGCTCGGCAGCATGCGCATCATCTGCACACACTCCCCGCGCAGGATCTGGTCCAGCGGCAGCTCCTGATAGTCCAAGACCCGTTTCCAGCCTTTGCGGTTCGGTTAACCCACCATGACAACCCCGCAATCGTGACGGCCCGCCCGAAGTCACGTCAACCGTCAAACGCTGTCAGCGCCAGTTGCAACTGAGCGACCGACCCGAACCCGGCCCGATGATGCCGCGTCGCACCCAGCCGCATCAGCGCATCCCGGTGCCCCACCGTCGCATACCCCGCATTCACCTCCCACCCATAACCCGGCCACCGACCCGCCAGCCGCGTCATCGCTCGGTCCCGCACCACCTTCGCCACGATCGAAGCCGCCGCTATGGACAAACAAAGCGCATCGCCGCCCACCACGCACTGCACCGCGCAGTCCAGCTTCGGCGGATAATTCCCATCCACCAGCGCCAGGTCCGGCGCACGCCCCAACCGCCCAACCGCGCGGCGCATCGCCAGCATGGACGCATGCAGGATATTCAGCCGCGCGATCTCCGCCACCGAGGCCGCGCCGATCCCGATCTCCACCCCAGCCGCCCGCAACGCCACAAACGCCACCAGCCGCCGCGCCGCCGTCAGCTTCTTCGAATCATCCAGCAACCCCGCAAGCTCAGCCGACAGCCGCGCATCCAGCACGACAGCGGCAGCCACCACCGGCCCGGCGAGTGGGCCTCGGCCCGCCTCGTCCACCCCCGCGACCCGCCCTCCGGCAGCCAGTTCCATATCCAGCGTCGGCATGCAGGCTTCGTAGCAGGATCAGCGCGAGTCGGCAGAGCGTATCCTTCGGCCCGCCCGGCTGGGTCATTGCCGAAGGGCAGTGGCGCGATAAATATCCTCGGATGTCCTGGTCCTGCCCTTCCGTGACGGTCCCCCGCGCGATTTCCAACATAGTTCAACGCGATGTTTGCCGAACCCTTTTGCTGGAAGTTCCTCGATGCCGGATTGCCGCCTGCTACGCCGCTGCCTGACCGGACTGATGGCTGGACTACTGACGATGGGCCTGACAGTTGCCGGCCAGGCGACTCCGGCGGCCAGCATCGACCTGACGCTGCACGCGAGCGGCTCCGTCACCGATGACATCCAGGTGCGGCGCTCCGTCGACGACACGCATTTTTGCGCCCTGGCAGGCCGCCCCGACCGGGAACAAACTCTGGTTCTGGCATTCAACACCCGCCCGACCGACGCGCTGCTGGGCACGAGCGACTTCGGGTTCAGCCTGTCGATCGCGGGCAGGGCAGGGGGCACGTGGGACGAGACACACCCATCGACGATCATGCAGGTGTCGATCGGCAGCCGGCTGTTTATCGGCCTTCCGGCCGCGAACCCGGACTTTCATCTGCAGGTCTCCGCTGATGCCGGCGGCCGTGAGGGCCGGTTCAATGCCTCCCACCTGGTAGATCAGGCCGGGACTGCAGCCATCGATGTCGCCGGCACATGGCGGTGCGCGCGCAAAACCGCGCCGGCTGGCGGCAGTCAAGAGTCGGCCGCGGCCTCGGCGGCGCCCGCCGTCACAGCAGCTGCCGCTGAGACAGGCGAACAGGAGACGGAGCTCGCCGCGCGCGTTCTGGCGCCCCCACCCCCGGTCCCCGCAAAGGTCCGTAAACCGGGCCAGTTTCGCATCTACCATAGCGAGGGCTGCCAGGGTCCGTCCTGCCGGTCGTGGACCGCAACAGACCTGCGTTCCGGCAAGACATCGCGCGCAACCGTCGATTTCTCGCATCTGAAAGTCGCGGCCGCACTGCTCGCGCCGGCTCAGTCCGGCGAGATCGAGCTGTGGATCACCGGTGAGGAGTTGCATGACAGGCGCCACGGGCTGGTGATCACGGCGCAGCGGCTGGATGGTACGGTTTCCAGGCATAGTGAAACCTTCCTGGAAAGGTTCCTCGCCGGCCACTAGACAGCGATCACCCAGGCGGCCCACGCCCCTTCCACCCGGCGACAATCTTGTCCATCCTGACCGCAAAGCGGGAGGATACATGACCGAACCGACGCATATCCTGATTGCCGGCGCGGGACCGGTCGGGCTGACCCTGGCCATCGACCTCGCCTGGCGCGGCATCTCGTCAACGATCGTGGAAACCCGCGCCCCCGGCGAACCGCCAAGCGTGAAGTGCAACCACGTCGGCGCACGAACCATGGAGATCTTCCGCCGCCTCGGTGTCGTCCAGAAAGTCCGCAACGCCGGACTGCCCGCCGACTATCCCAACGACATCGCCTTTCGCACCACCACCGTCGGGACCGAACTCTCGCGCATCCCGATCCCCTGCCGCCAGGACCGCTACACCGCCACCGGAGGCCCCGACACATGGTGGCCGACGCCCGAACCGCCGCACCGGATCAATCAGATCTTCCTCGAACCGGTCCTGTTCGACCACGCCAAGGCCCAGCCCAGGATCACCATCATCAACCGCGCCCGCCTCGCCGGCTTCACCCAGGACGACCAGGGCGTCACCGGAACAATCGAGGATCTCGATACCGGCGCGCAAACCGCCATCGCCGCCCGCTACCTGATCGGCTGCGACGGCGCCCACTCCACCGTCCGAAGCAAGATCGGCGCCACGGCTGCAAGGCGATCCGGTCCTGGAACACCGCCAGTCCAGTTATATCCGAGCCCCGCAGCTCCGCGCCGCTATCCCGACGAAACTGGCCTGGGCCAACACCTCGCTGAACCCCCGCCGCAGCGCCAACATGTTCGCCATTGACGGCAAGGAGACCTGGCTGGTCCACAACTACATGCGCCCCGGCGAAACCTTCGACTCCGTCGACCGCGATTGGTGCATCCGTCAGATCCTCGGCGTCGGCCCGTCCTTCCCCATCGAGATCATCGCCAAGGAAGACTGGACCGCAAGGCGCATGATCGCTGACAGGTTCCGCGACCGGCGAGTCTTCCTGTGCGGCGACGCCAGCCACATCTGGGTGCCCAACGCCGGCTACGGCATGAACGCCGGCATCGCCGACGCCATGAACCTGTCCTGGATGCTGGCCGGCGTGCTGCAAGGCTGGGCCGAACCCGCCATCCTGAACGCTTACGAGGCCGAAAGGATGCCGATCACCGAACAGGTGTCTCATTACGCGATGGATACGTGCATCAATCTCGCCAAACAGCGCGGCGGCATTCCCCCCAACATCGAGGACCCAGGCCCAGCCGGTGACGAGGCCCGCGCGCGCGTCGGCCAGGATGCCTACGACATCAATGTCGGACAATTCTGCTGCGGCGGCCTGAACTTCGGCTATTTCTACGACAACTCGCCGCTGATCGCCTACGACGGCGAGAAAGCGCCCAGCTACACCATCTACGACTTCCAGCAATCGACCGTCCCAGGCTGCCGCACCCCGCACATCGTCCTGCCGGATGGCGGCTCGCTCTACGACAATCTCGGTCCAGCCTTCACCCTGCTGCGGTTCAGCGCTTCCGTCGATGTCAGCGGTATCGTTTCGGCCGCGGCAAAGCGCGGCGTCCCTCTGGCCGTCCTGGATTGCGAACCGGACAAGTCAGCCTACGCCGAGAAGCTGGTTCTCTCCCGTCCCGACCAGCACGTCGCCTGGCGCGGCAACAAACCGCCCGCTGAACCGCTGGAACTGATCGACCGGGTCAGGGGCGCGCTGATCTGACCAGAGGCGACAACAGGACGATACCGCTGGCGGCCCGCTGGTCGGCGGTTTGCTGCTGGGTCTTGGCTGGCACCCCAGCAACATTTTCCTCGCCGCGGCTGGACCGGCGTTCTGTGTCGCGATGGGGATGGCTACCCTCAGCTACCTCCGCCAAGGCCCACAAGCGTCGCCAATCCTCGAACGCACATGACCTCAGGCCGTCCTTGGCTACAAAGTCTTCAGGTACTCCAGCAATTCGTCCTTCTGCTCCGGCGTCAGCGAGGTGCCGAACTCGTGCCCGCAGTTGCTGGTCCCGGACGTGCGCGCGTCGCAGCCCGTCGTGGTCAGCGTATAATCGAACTTCGTCTGTTCCGCGGCCATGCCGACCTTTGTCGTATCATACGCCGGCCCTATCTTGAATGATTTTGGCCGTTCCGCCTGCGTCTTCAACAGGTCCTGCAACGTCGGCACCGATCCGTTGTGCAGATACGGCGCCGTCGCCCAGATCCCTTCCAGCACGCGCGACTCGAAGCGGAACGGCTTGTCGTTCACCGTTGGTGCCGGCGGCTTGCGCACCGCCCCTTCGATTTCGCTTGCCACCTTGCCCTTCAGCAGCACGCCGCTCTTCATTTCTTGCGCCGTCAGGAACGGATTATCCTTGTCCGATGTCAGAACGAACTGACCGATATCGGGCACCCGCTGCAGGATGGTGCCGACCACCGCCATCCGCAGCACCAGGAACGCTTCATCATGCGGCGCCAACGCGGGGAACACGAAGTGAACCTCCGCCCCCGACAGCGCGCCGGTGTCCACGATCCAGCCGGGGAAATCGGGGTTGCCCGTGACTCCGATCATCTTGTACTGGCGGTTGTCCGTTCCGACATCGATCACCGGCGTCGCCCAGGTCGGCTTGGTGGCGAACAGCCGTTTGTCCGCGTCCTTCGTGTTGACGGCATGGCATTCCGCACAGCCGCCCTGCGCGCCGGTCAAGTTGAAGATCTCCTGACCCTTCGCCGCCTTCGCGGCATCGATCGCCCACGGCCATTTCGGCGGCCCGATCCGCTCCACCAACTGCTCCTGCGTCAGCAAGCCTTGCACGTTCGCCGAATTCACCAGCAATGTTTTGCTGTTCACCGAATAATTGACGCCAAGAACCGGGTGCGTAATCGGCGACTTGAACGGGTGGAACTCGGCGAACACGCCGATCACCTCACCGGTGTTCCGAGCCAGTCCCAGCAGGCCGTCGCCGTTATCGGCAAAGCCCGGCCACTGCGTCTTGTCCTGCCGGGGCGCGTTCCAGATGAATGGATAGCGCACCGGCGAGTCCGCGACGTGGATATTGTCGGCGATGATATGACTCGGTGGCGGACCGATATCCAGCCCGGTCAGCCGGTTGAAAATCATCCCCACCGCATCCAGCCGGCTTGGTCCCCACGGGGTCGGCGGCAAAGCGCGCGACATAATGGTGTGGTATGGGCCGTACCAACCCTTGACCTGCGCCAGCAGCGCACTGACCTGAGCCGGCGTGCGCGCCCCGCCCAGCACGCTGTGGGCGAACGCGGCCGACTTTGCGTCGTTCGCCAGGATCGCCCCAACCGCGGTATCGATATCCGTCAGGAAGGACTGGAAATCCGCGATCGCCGGCCCACCCTCCATCCGGTACGTCGTGCCACCAACGTCGATCTGCCGGGTATGGCACGCCGAACACGTCATCCCGATGTTGTCGCCGTTCGTGGTGAATCCCACCGGCAGCTCAGCGGTGGGGTCCTCGGTGTTCGCCAGATACCCGTAGCGCGCCAGCTTATCGGCCAGGAACGGCGAACCGTCCGGTGCGGTCAGCGCTTTCATCCAGGCCAGCGGCATGATGCGCGAACCCTGGTCCTGGCTGTAGAACGCCTTCCGGTTCGCTGACGTCCACTCAGGCCCCTGATCCAACTGAGTCACGGCAGGAGACGCGGCAACGGCGGGCCAGGCCCACAGCCCGGCAACGACCACAGCGCACGCAAAACGCGTCAGACGCAGCATAGCAGTGTCTCCCCCGAACTCGATGAACTCAGAGTTTCGTTGTTGCGACTGTGACCGGTCCTTTGTTTTGGAGCAAGATTAAATTGCTCCGTCCTTCGTAACGTTCGGCCGCTGCCCCGGCGATCAGCATATTGGCCGTGCCCCGATTGTCGGCGTATTGTCGTCATCAATCGCTCGAATACCGGGAGGACATGCCATGCCGGACGACCAGACCGCCGCCACGCGCCAGGACTTCTACGACCGCATCGCGCAAAAAAGCATGACGCCGCTGTGGAAATCCATGGGCAGCCTCGTCACCCCCGAACCCCGCAGCGCCTGCCAGCCCGCGTCGTGGCGGTTCGATGACATCCGCGCGGCGATGCTGGAAGCCGGCGGACTGATCACCGCAAAGGAAGCCGAACGCCGCGTGCTGATCCTGGAAAACCCCGGCCTGCGCGGCCAGTCCAAAATCACCACCGCCCTGTTCTCCGGCGTGCAACTCGTGCTGCCGGGCGAAGTCGCGCCCGCCCACCGCCACACCCAGACCGCCCTGCGCCTCGTCATGGAAGGCGGCGGCGCTCACACATCAGTGAACGGCGAGCGTACGATCATGCAGGAAGGCGACTTCATCGTCACCCCGCCCTGGGCCTGGCACGATCACGGCAACGAGAGCGACCGTCCGATCTTTTGGCTCGACGGCCTCGACATCCCGGTGATCCAACTGTTGGACGCCTCCTTCGCCGAACATCTGGAGGAAGACGAACAGCCCATCAGTCGCCCCGTCGGCGATGCCCACGCTCGCTTCGGTAGCAACATGCTGCCCGTCGACTACCGCGGCGGCGCCGAGATGCCGATGTTCGCCTACCCCTACGTCCGCACCCGCGAGGCTCTGGACCGCATGCGTCGCGCCGAGGCGTGGGACCCGTGCCATGGCCTGAAAATGCGCTACAGCAATCCGGTCAACGGCGGCTGGGCCATGACCACCATCGGCACCTTCGTCCAGCTTCTCCCCGCCGGCTTCGCCACCGCCGCCTACCGCTCCACCGACGCAACAGTCTTCACCCCGATCGAGGGCAGCGGCCGCAGCTACATCGGTAACGATTTCGTCGTTGAATGGGGCAAGCGCGACGTCTTCGTCGTCCCAAGCTGGCAGAAGGTCCGCCACGAGGCATCCCAGGACGCCGTCCTCTTCTCCTTCTCCGACCGCCCCATCCAGGAAGCCCTGCACCTGTTCCGCGAGGACCGCGGCAACGCCTGACGCCACCCTGTTGCCCCGCCGCCGCCGTTTCATATACTGACCGGCTAAGGCCGGCATGAACCGGCCGTGGGAGGCGCCCATGTGCAACTTGTTCATCACGCAAGACCCCCGAAGCTATCAGCCCGAGACCCGCGCCATGCGCCTGCACGGCTATAGCACGTCAATCCGCCTCGAAGCTGCCTTCTGGGCGACGCTGGAGGAGATCGCGGCAAAGGAACAACTCAGCCTGGCCCGTTTCGTTGCGATTCTTTACGACGAAATCGTCGAGAAGATCGGCAACGTCCAGAACTTCACCTCATTCCTCCGGGTGACGTGCCTGCATTACCTGCGTAACCAGGATCTTCACGCCCAGCACGTGCAGGCTCGGCGCACCGAAGCGCCGGAACGCGATCTTGCCGTCGCGATGATGTCGTAGCCCGCTACTACCTGCCCGTTGCGGCGATCTGCCACCGTCAGGTCAGACAACGGAGGTAGTTGATGCGGGCGCTGGCACGTTGGTATCTCGGAATCCTCGGTCTCGCGTTGGCCCCCTGTGTGGCCCACGCGCAATTCTCGCCGCCGCCGTCCGCGCCGCCCAGCCCGGAGACGTTGTTCCGCAACCAGTGCGGCACATGCCACACCCTGTCCGCCGGCGAACCCCTGCGCCAGGGCCCGCCACTCGGCGGCGTCTACGGCCGCCCCGCCGGCAGCGTGCCAGGCTTCAAGTATTCCGCCGGCTTCGCAACGGCCAACTTCAAATGGGATGAAGACCACCTGAACGCCTGGCTGACCAACCCGCAGGCCGTCATCCCCACCGCCGTGATGACGTACCGCCAGGCCAACCCCGCCACCCGCCACACCATCATCGAATGGCTGAAGGAGCAGCACTGACCATGGCCAAACCAATCCATTCCATGATCCGCGTCATGGATGAGGCCCGCAGCGTCGACTTCTACCAGCGCGCCTTCGGCATGACGATCGCAGACCGATACCCCTTCGACACATTCACCCTCGTCTACCTGAAATCGCCCCAGGACGACTTCGAACTCGAACTGACGATCAACCATGGCCGCACCGACCCCTATACCCACGGGACAGGCTACGGCCACATCGCCTTCG
This sequence comes from uncultured Pseudomonadota bacterium, assembly GCA_963819005.1. GTDB lineage: Bacteria > Pseudomonadota > Alphaproteobacteria > Acetobacterales > Acetobacteraceae > Rhodopila. Next base: position 697,645 of record CAWFUL010000010.1, on the reverse strand, counting down.
TCGTGCCCGACGTCGCCGCCGAACAGGCGCGCTTCGCCGCACAGGGCCTCAACCCCGAACCCGTCAAGGAATTCCACCGCGACGGCGCCCTCATGGCTCGGTTTTTTTTCGTAACGGATCCCGACGGCTATCGTATCGAGGTCCTGCAGCATCACGGCCGCTACCACTAAAAACCCAGGAGGAAACAATGAGAACAGTAGATCGACGGACAAAGATCACCCGCCGTGTCGTGCTGCGCGGCGGCGCCATGGCCGTGCCCGCCGTGGCCGCCGGCCTGACCATCTCGCCGGATGCCGTCTGGGCGCAAAGTGCGAAAAACCTCACACCCGCAACGATGACGACACTGGCCCGAGCGGCGCGGGATATCTATCCGCATGACCGGCTGGGGGATGTTTATTACATCAATGCCGTCTCCGGATACGACAGCGGCACGCCCGAGGTCCGCGACCTGATGACCCAGGGCTGCGCCGCGCTCGATGCGGCAGCGAAGCAAAAACACGGCACCGTCTATCTGCTGGTGCCGGAGGAATCCGATCGCGTGGCGATCCTGGTCGCCAACCAGGACACACCGTTCTTCAACAAGCTGCGGTCGGACCTTGTCGTGACGCTCTACAACCAGAAAGCGGTGTGGCCGAAATTCGGCTACGAGGGCTCGTCGGCCGACAAGGGCGGCTACATCCACCGCGGCTTCAACGACATCGACTGGATCAGCAACGTCTGATCATAGGGAGAAGCGACATGGCTCAATTCGATCTGAACGACGACAGCGTCGTCTGTATCGTCGGCTCCGGCGCCGGCGGCGGCACACTCGGCAACGAACTCGCCCAGCGCGGCGTCAAGGTGGTGATCCTGGAAGCCGGCGGCCGTTACGAAATCCCCGACTTCATCAACGACGAGTGGGAAAGCTTCACGCAGCTTGCATGGAAGGACATGCGCACCACCTCGGGAAGCTGGCGCGTCCACAAGGACTTCCCGAACCTCCCAGCCTGGATCGTCAAGGCGGTCGGCGGCTCGACCACCCACTGGGCCGGCGCCTCGTTGCGCTTCCAGGAACACGAGTTCAAGACCCTGACCACCTACGGCGCATTGCCCGGCGCCAACATCCACGATTGGCCAATCACCCTCGCCGAAATGGAGCCCTACTACACCAAGGCCGAGTTCAAGATGGGCGTGACCAGCACCAACGGCATCCCACGCCTGCCCGGCAATAACAACTTCAAGGTTCTCGAAGCCGGGGCCAAGAAAATCGGCTACAAGGAAGTCCACACCGGCAACATGGCCATCAACAGCCAGCCCCGCGACAACCGCGGCAGTTGCCAGCAGATCGGCTTCTGCTTCCAGGGCTGCAAATCGGGCGCGAAATGGTCGACGCTTTACACCGAAATCCCGAAAGGCGAGGCCACCGGCAAACTGGAAGTCCGCTCCGGCAGCATGGCAACCCATATCGAGCATGATGATTCGGGAAAAGTCACAGCCGTCGTCTACGTCGACGCCGACGGCAAGACGCAGCGCCAGAAAGCCCGCATCGTCGCGGTCGCCGGCAACTCCCTGGAAAGCCCCCGCCTGCTGCTGAACAGCGCATCCCCGAAATTCCCCGACGGTCTGGCCAACAGTTCCGGTCAGGTCGGCCGCAACTACATGCGCCACATGACCGGCAGCGTCTACGGCGTGTTCGAGCAGCCGGTCCACATGTATCGCGGCACCACCATGGCCGGCATCGTTCGTGACGAAGCCACACTGAACACCAGGCGCGGCTTCGTCGGCGGCTACGAACTCGAAACCCTCTCGCTCGGCCTGCCCTTCGCGGCAGCGTTCCTCGATCCCGGCGCATGGGGCCGCGGCTTCACGTCCGGTCTTGACGACTACTCGAACATGGCCGGCATGTGGATTGTCGGCGAGGACATGCCGCGGGAAACCAACCGCGTAACGCTCGATCCAACGGTCAAGGACGCCAACGGCATGCCGGTCGCGTCAGTCCATTTCGACGATCATGACAACGACGTAAAGATGCGCGAACACGCCTACCAGCAGGGAACCGCGATCTACGACGCCGTCGGCGCCACACGCGTCTTCCGCACGCCGCCCTATCCCAGCACCCACAACCTCGGCACCAACCGCATGAGCGCCAATGCCAAGGACGGCGTGGTGAACAAGTTCGGCCAGACCCACGACGTGAAGAACCTGTTCGTCTCCGACGGCAGCCAGTTCACCTCCGGCGCGGCCTGCAACCCCACCCTGACGATCGTCGCGTTGGCGATCCGCCAGGCGGAAAACATGTCCGGCATGATGAGCCGAGGCGAAATCTGACACCAGCTAACAGGGGCCGGCCCCGGCGTGACCGGCCCCATGCCCGCGGAAGCAACAAAAAGAGCTTTTCAGACGGACATTGTATGCAATAATATCGCATCCAGAGGGTCTGAAAGCACCACCATGATCGCGAACCTTATTGCGCTGTCACTTCTGATGGCAGCCATGCCGCTCGGCATGGCGCGGGCTGCCGATGCCCAGGTCGAGCACGGGAAATATCTCGTGCAGATCATGGGCTGCTCCGATTGCCACACCCCCGGTCACTTCCTCGGGCACCCGGATATGGCAAAATATCTCGCCGGGTCGGATGTCGGCTTCGGCATCCCCAACGCGGGGGTTTTCGTTGGACCAAACCTGACGCCGGACAACGCAACCGGGCTTGGCAAATGGACCCAGCGGCAGATCATAACCGCAATCACGACAGGCGCGCGTCCCGACGGGCGCATGCTGGCGCCGGTGATGCCCTGGAGAGGCTTCGCGAACCTCGCCCCAGCCGATGCGGCGGCGATTGCCGCTTATCTCAAGAGCCTGCCGCCCGTTAGCAACCAGGTGCCCGGCCCATTCGGCGCAGCGGAGACCCCGACGGTATTTGTGATGTCGATCCTGCCGGGTCCAGTCTACGACGGCCTCGCGAAACCGAAATGACCCGGCGCTATCCCGACGACAGCCCACGCACAAACCCAGCCAGCCCGCTCTGCCGCCCCGTCGCCAGCCGCGCCGCATGCAGGATCGCCCGAACCGCCTCCGTCGCGGTGGCAAGGTCAGCGTTGACCACGACGTAATCAAACTCGACCCAATAACTGATCTCATCCCGAGCGACCCGCATCCGCCGCTCGATTTCGCCGGGCGCGTCGCCCGCCCGCCGAGTCAACCGTTCCTCCAGCGCCGACAGGGCAGGGGGCAGCACGAACACACTGACGACGTCCGCCGGCAACTTCTCCCGCAACTGCCGGTGCCCCTGCCAGTCGATGTCGAACACCACATCGCGCCCCGCGGCCAGCGCGGTTTCAACCGGGGCGCGGGGAGTGCCATAGGCGTGCGTGCCCTGCAGAACACGCGCCCATTCCAGCAGCGCGCCTTCGGCCACCGCCGCCTGGAACGCCGTCTCGGTCATGAAATGATAATGCACGCCGTCGATCTCGTTCGGCCGGATGCCGCGAGTCGTCACGCTGATCGATCGTTCCAGGTCCGGCTCACTCGCCAGCAGCGCCTCGGCGATCGCCGTCTTCCCGGCCCCGGACGGCGCCGACAGCACCAGACAAACCCCGCGGCGCGCAATCCCGGTCATTCGATGTTCTGCACCTGCTCGCGCACCTGCTCCACCGCCGCCTTCAGCTTCAACCCGGTGGCCGTCAGCGCGGTCGAGGCGGACTTGCTGCACAGCGTGTTCACCTCCCGATTGAACTCCTGCGTCAGAAAATCCAGCTTGCGCCCGATATTCACTGCCTCCCGCAACAGATCATGCGCCGCGGCGATATGGCTGGACAACCGGTCAAGCTCCTCCCGCACGTCCGACCGGCTCGCCAGCACCGCAACCTCCTGCGCAATGCGATCCTCCGACAGGTTCGGCGTCTCCCGCAGCAGAGTCTGCAGATTGTCCAGCATCCGCGCCCGTTGCGCCGCCGGCTGATCCGCCGCCTGCGACGCCGCCAGGTCCCGCAGCGAGGCAATCTCCTCCAACTGCTCCATCAGCACCGCCGCCAACCGCTCCCCCTCCGCCCGGCGCGACTCCGTCAGCCCCGCCAAAGCCGAAAGGAACCCCGCGTGCACGTCAGCCGCCGCCAGCGCGCGTTCTTCCTGCTGATCCGCCTGCGCCTGCCGCAGCACACCCGGCAGCGACAACAGCGCCTCGGCCAAGGGCGGCGGACTGCCGGGAATACGGCGATGCAGGTCGGTCACGATCGCCAGCACCTGCTCCAGCGCCGCCGGGTCCAGTTCCAGCCGGGTCTCCGACTGCCGCTTGACCGTCAGGTTCGCGGTCACGTTCCCGCGCTTCAGCGCCTTGCCCGTCAGGTCCCGCCACCCAGGCTCCATGCTGTCCCAGCCGTTCGGCAGCCGGAACCGCAGGTCCAGGGAGCGTCCATTGACGCTGCGGATCTCCCACGCCCAGCTCAGGCCGCCGACGGCGCCCTCGGTTCGGGCGAAGCCGGTCATGGAGGCAATAGGAGCTGTCATGGCCGGTTCATACCAGCGGGAACCGTGGATGCGAAGCGAATGCTTCACCCCAAGTCTACGGCGGCGTCTAGTCCGGACCTAATGGCGCCAACCCGGACGGTGCCACCGCCCCATGGGAGAACTTTGGGACATAAGCGCCGCGTCGCTGGATCGCCAGCAGGGAGAAAATACTCAAAAACGCGGTCCCGATCAGATAGAAACTGGGTGACAGAGGATCCCCGGTCGACGCGATCAGCCATGTCGCGACAAACGGCGCGAAGCCGCCGAAAATCGTCACCGACATGCTGTAGCTGAACGCAATCCCGACCGCCCGCGAGTCCACCGGAAATTGTTCCGCCAACAGCGACGGCAGTACGCCGCTGTATCCTCCCTTGATCAGGTTCAGCAACCCAACCGCAAACATCGCGGTGGCGAGCGACGGGTAAGCCACCATCAGCCAAAACGTCGGATAAGCAGCAACGGCAAACAGAAACGCCATCGCCAGCATGATGCCCGGCCGCGACGTCCTGTCGGACCAGTGTCCCGCGATAACCGAGAACACCGCAAGCGCGATCCCGCCGACAAGCGTCGCCGCAAAGCCGGTATACGCCGGTAAATGCAGCGTCTTGACTGCATAGGTTGGAATGTAAAGCAACAAATAATAGGAACTGTTCGAAATGATCGAGGCACCGAACGCCAGCAACACCGCCACCGGATGGCTGCGCAGCAACGTGCGGATCGGCAACGTCTCCGGTTTCGCCGCCTCGATGAACTCTGGCGTTTCTTCCACGCGCGAGCGGATGTAAAGCCCGACCGGCCCGATCAGCAGCCCAAACATATACGGAAGCCGCCAACCCCAGTCGAGAAGCTGCTGATGCGTCAGAAGCGTCGTCACGCCAAGGCCGAACAGCGCGACAAAAACCGAGACGATGCCGGTGCTCGACCATTGCCAGCTCGCGCTGAAGCCCCGGCGGTCGCCGGCATGCTCGACCAGGAAAGCCACCGCGCTGCCGAACTCGCCGCCAACCGAAAATCCCTGCAACAGACGCGCGAGCGTAATAATAAGCGGTGCCGCAAGGCCGATCGTTGCATAGCCAGGCGTCGCCACCATCAGCATCGTGCCGATCATCATCAATGCGATCGACAGTGTCAGTCCCGCCTTGCGACCGGCGCGGTCCGTGTAGCTGCCGATAACCGACGCACCCAGCGGCCGCATCACATAGGATAGGCCGAACGCGCCAAAGGTGATCAGCAGCGACACGGTCGGATTGCTTGTCGGAAAGAACACTTCGGCCAGCGTGCCGGCAAAGTAGCCGTAGACGAGAAAGTCGAACCATTCGAGAGCATTGCCGATCGTCGCCGCAACGATCACGCTGCTGAGCCGCGGCGCGTCGACCATCCCGCCCAGAACTGCCCTGTCAGCCATGTGTCCCGCTCCCGCCTTGCCCCCGGCGTTCATTCGGTGTCACCCGGTGATCACGGTCAAGAGGCCACCCAACAACAGTCTGACGAGGCCACGCGCCGCCGTCAGCGCGACACGTCCGCACGTTAGGAAAATACGCTTGCATTCCGTGGACAACTATCCTATAGCCGATGCGAACATTTCAGCAACGGGCGCACCTCACCCATGTCCCTCTCACCCGACTTGCCGTCCTCCGCCATCGAAACGGTTATCGCGTTCCTTCTTCCCCTCATCCTCCCAACCCTCAACAACCAAACCCCAGCCGCCACCGCCCTCGCCCTCCACATGCTCGGCGACTACAACCCGCAATCCACCCGTGAACTCCGCCTCGCCGCCGAGGCGATCGGCTACAGCCTGAAGGGCCTGACTGTCCTCGCCGAATCCGCCGAACCCGGCATCACCGCTGAAAAACGCGACGCCGACATAAAATGGGCCTGCAGCCTGACCCGCTCCGGCCACCAGTCTGAACGCCGCCTCGCCGAAGCCCAACGCGCCGCCCAAGCCACGCTCCCCGGCCAACCCGGTCAAACCACAGCCACCAACCCGGCCCAAGTCACACCCACCAACCCAGCCCAAGCCACATCGACCAACCCGGCCGACGCCGCATCCAACCCAGCCCAAGCCACAGCCACCAAAGCCGCCCAAGCCATATCGACCAAACCAGCCGCCCTGGCGACGCTGCCTCCCCAGCCCGCCGCCCACGCGCCGGCATCTCCAGAACCACCCGCACAGCCGCTTCCTGACGAAACGGCTCCCGGGGACGTGCCAACCGCCGAGGCAGCCCTCGCCAAAGCCACCAAACTCCTGAACCTGATGCAGGCCCACCACAAAGGCGCGCCCCCGCCACACAGCAGCGCGGCACAGCAGATCCAGGCGCAGCAGCGCGTCGTCGAAACCGCCCGCCTGAAACTGGAACAGGCCCGCAGGCGCCAGCAGGCAACCGAGGCGCCGCAGCCCGAACCCGCCCAAGCCGCCGCCTGATACAAGGCGCCCAAAAGTCTGGCGGCGCGAGTTGCCGCCCAGGCGTTAACCCTACTGCAACGTTTCCGCGGCAGCATCGCTAAGCAAGGCCCTAACGCGGATCAGAAAGCCGATGCCGCCAATACACCCGGATGAAACTAAACTGAATGAACTGACCCGCCAAGTCATCGGCTGCGGCTTCACCGTCCTCAACACGCTCGGTGCCGGGTTCGTAGAAAAAATCTACGAAAATGCCCTGGCGCATGAAATCCGCAAGACAGGCCTGCCCGTCGCCCAGCCGCAACAAATGACCGTAACTTACGACAGCATTACAGTCGGCGACCAAATCGCTGACCTCATCATCGATAAAGCGCTGCTGGTCGAACTAAAGGCCACCAAAACCCTGGACGACGCCCACCAGGCCCAATGCATCAACGATCTCAAAGCATCCGGCCTGCCCCTGGCGCTCCTGATGAACTTCGGAACCCCAAAGCTACAAATCAAGCGCCAGGCAAACGCCCGATAGCTACCATCCCATCTGCGTGCATCAGCGGTATCGTCCTGCTTATCTGCGTTAGGCCTTACTAAAATCCCCACCCGCACAACACGTCGCCACCAGCAACCCGAGGCTTCGCATAAACCCCTCCATCACAGCATCAGCCCGCCAGGAAGACGCGGATGCCGCCGATAAACCGCGCCACCCGCGCCAACCCCAGCCTACCGCGCCAAAGGCCGGTACTTGATCCGGTGAGGCTCCGTAGCGTCCGCTCCCAACCGCCGCCGCTTATCTTCCTCATAAGCCTGGAAGTTCCCCTCGAACCACTCGACGTGGCTGTCACCCTCAAACGCCAGGATATGAGTCGCCAACCGGTCCAGAAACCACCGGTCATGGCTGATGATCACCGCGCAGCCGGCGAACTCCTCCAGCGCCTCTTCCAGCGCCCGCAGCGTATCCACGTCCAGGTCGTTCGTCGGTTCGTCCAGCAGCAGAACGTTGTGCTCGACCTTCAGCATCTTCGCCAGATGCACCCGGTTCCGCTCACCGCCCGACAGGATGCCGACCTTCTTCTGCTGGTCCGACCCCTTGAAGTTGAACGCCGCCGTATAAGCCCGCGACTGAATCGCCCGCTTGCCGAGGTAAATCACTTCCTCGCCGCCACTGACCTCCTGCCAGACCGTCTTGTCTGGATCGAGGCTGTCGCGCGACTGATCCACATACCCCAGCTTCACCGTATCCCCGATCCGCAGCGTTCCCGCGTCCGGCGTCTCCTGCCCCGTGATCATCCGGAACAAAGTCGTCTTGCCCGCGCCGTTCGGCCCAATGACCCCAACAATGCCACCCGGCGGCAGCTTGAAGTTCATCCCCTCGATCAGCACGTTGTTGCCGTAACCCTTGCGCAGGTCTTCCGCCTCAATAACGATATTCCCCAGCCGAGGCCCTGGCGGAATCACGATCTCCGCCACGCCCGTCGCCAGTTCCTGCGACTTCTGCAACATCTCCTCATACTTCGCGATACGCGCTCGGCTTTTCGTCTGCCGAGCCCTGGGCGAGGCCGCGATCCATTCCGATTCAGCAGCCAAAGCCCGCTGCCGAGCGGACTCTTCTTTCTCCTCCTGCTGCAACCGCTTACGCTTCTGCTGCAGCCACGAGGAATAATTCCCCTCGAACGGATACCCCCGCCCACGCTCCAGCTCCAGGATCCAGCCGGTCACATTGTCAAGAAAGTAACGATCATGAGTCACCACCATCACGGTGCCCTCATAATCGTGCAGCGTCTTTTCCAGCCAAGCCACACTCTCGGCGTCCAGATGGTTGGTCGGTTCGTCCAGCAGCAGCAGGTCGGGCTTTTCCAGCAACAGCTTGCACAGCGCGACGCGCCGCTTCTCGCCACCCGACAACCGATCCACCGACGCCTCCGCCGGCGGACACCGCAGCGCATCCAGCGCAATCTCCACCTTGCGGTCCAGCTCCCAGCCGTCCTGCGAGTCAATCTTCTCCTGCAGGTCACCCTGCTCGACCAGCAGCTTGTTCATCTCCTCGTCGCTCATGGGTTCGGCAAATTTCGCGGAGATTTCATTGAACCGGTTCAGCGCGGCTTTCAGGTCGGCAAAGGCTTCCTCGACGTTCTCACCCACCGTCTTGGTCGGGTCCAACGGAGGCTCCTGCGCCAGATACCCCACGGTCGCACCCGGCGCCGCCCAGGCCTCGCCGCCATATTCGGTCTCGATCCCGGCCATGATCTTCATCAGCGTCGACTTGCCGGCGCCATTCACACCCAAAACGCCTATCTTCACGCCGGGCAGGAACGACAGGGTAATGCCCTTGAAGACCTCCCGCCCGCCGGGGAAAGCCTTTGTCAAATCCTTCATCACATAAACATACTGGTAGCTTGCCATGATCCGCCGCTTCGCTGTTCAAAAACCCATTCTACCGAACCTCGCGCCCGGTGGGTAGCGGAGCGTGTGTTTCATGGCAGGCTGACCATGCCACCCCTTTCGGATGGCGGTGTTTGGCACCCAGCGAGTCATGCCGGCGCCGAGAACTCCTGAAATGCAGCGATCGCGTTCGCCGCATACATCAGCGACGGCCCGCCGCCCATGTAGACCGCCATCCCCAGCGCTTCTTCGACTTCCGCCTTGGTCGCGCCAAGCTTCACCAGGGTCTGGGTGTGGAACCCGATGCACGCATCGCAATGCGCGGCAACCCCCAGCGCCAGCGCGATCAACTCCTTCGTCTTTTTGTCCAGCGCGCCATCTTGCGTCGCGGTCCGGGCCAGATCGCCAAACCCCTTCATGACTTCCGGCAAATCGGAGCGCAACGTCGCGAGATTCCTGGAAACGCCTTGTGTCAGGTCTCGGAAACTGGTTGTGGTCATCGTGTCATCCTCTGGCAGGTCACGGCTGGGCCGACGCGCAGGTGTTCAGTCCGATCAGCCGGTAGGCAGGGCAGAAGCGAAATACCCCGGTCGCCAGCGGAACAACGCCGATCAGGCCCCACAGCCCGATCACCCCGCCAAGGGTGGCCGCAATCAGCACCAGTCCGACGACGATCCTGGCGCTCCGGTCGATTTTCCCGACATTCGCGTTCATTTGAGCTGTCCTTGTCTGTCGCCAGCCAGATCGCCGGCGCGTGGACATAATATGAATTTATATATCATTGTCAAATATAATATCTTTTGGTATAGAGAAAGTCGCCATGAGCCACGATGTCCTCGACCTGAACCACTTGCGGGCCTCCGCCATGACCGTCACCGCCTTGCTGCGCGCCCTCGCCAACGAGGATCGCCTGTTGCTGCTGTGTCAGATCAGTCAAGGGGAGACATCCGTTGGCGAATTGGAAACCGCGTTGGACATCCGCCAGCCCACGCTGTCCCAGCAGCTCGGCGTACTTCGGGCCGAGCAGCTTGTCGCCACACGGCGGGAGGGAAAGCGCATTTTCTACTCTATTGCCGATCCGAAAGTACTGGCGGTGCTCAACATGCTGTACGGGCTCTACTGTCGGCCGGAGTAGCCGCGTGCCACCAAAAGAACATTAGCGCGGGTACAGGATTTCGTCGTAGTCTCTACGGTCGATTGGCAACGAAGGTACCGATCCTGTAGCCAGCCAACAATTGGTCCGCGGCGCTTGAATGCGGGCGTCCCTTGGTCTTGGTGTTGTATGCCTCGGTTGCCTCCTTGCCGCACCATGGCTCCACAACGCCCGCTCGGGACGGATGATCGGGCAGGTACGCAGTCACGTCATAAACGCTGCCGCGAATAGCCATCCAGCAGTCGTCCGGACGCGCGTGCCGGGCAAGTTCCGAGGCCGAAATGACTCGATCCTCGTTGCCCTGCGTCGTTGCGGCCTGTGGCGTCCAGCCGCTGCCCAGCCAGAATGCGAAGACGATCGCCCAGAACCCGGTGGTCGTTATCAGATACAGGTTGCGCATCATCGGAACTCGAAGTTTTCGAAGTGAATATGGTGTGCCGCGACGCCCCGTCGCCGGAGCGCCTTTCTAAGTGCCTTGACCAGTCCCGGCGGCCCGCACAATGAACATTCGCAACCGGCGAGGTGCTGCGCATCAGGCAACAGCTGATCAAGATCTGCCGCGGCCTTGCCTGTCGCCACGGCCTTTAAGGACAACAGCGGCATGCGGGCTGCCATGTCCTGCAGCTCCGGCAGGAATACAGCATCGGTAACGGAACCGTAGAGGTACAGTATGGTCGTCGGCACCGTAACGGCGCCGGCACGCAGCAACCCCAGAAAAGGCGTGATCCCAATTCCACCAGCCGCCCAGAACTGCGGTACCGAAGGCTGGTTGGTGAGGAACCGGCCGAACCCGCCGTCCAGCCGAGCCGCCACCCCGGGTTGGATGGACTGCATGTGCCGTGTGCAGTCGCCAAGGGCCTTGACCCCCACCCGGATCACCTGATCGGCATCCACCGAACTGACACTGAACGGATGGAATTCGCGGCAGCCCCGATACCCCGGCCCGTCGCCGAACGCGACGAGCACGAACTGACCCGGCGCAGCGAGAAGCGGCTCGCCAAGCGGCCGCAGCGCGATCTCGACCACGTCCTCGGCGATGCGGCGCGACGAGGCGACTGCGTAAGGCCGCGCCGCAAGCCCCCAATCGCCCCGTACGGCGCGCCAGGCGAGGATCGTTGCGACAACGGCCAGAATCGGCAGTACCGGTTCGTCGATCCCCAGCAGGATCAGGTGATACAGGCCAGTCAGCACCGCGACCGCAAGCGCGGCATGCAGCCAACGCCAAACGCGGTACGGGATGCGCCGGATAAAGGTCAGCGCCAGTCCCAGCATCAGGAGCACCAGCGCGATCCAACCAGACCAGACCGGCCAGCCCTCGTGCGTGGGCGCCAAGGTCTCCCACGCCACCCACGGTGATTCAGCAGCACCGTTGGCCGCGAGCAGGAGCGGATGCGCGAGTAGCAGAACGTAGGCGATCACGCCGGTGCCATGGTGCCAGCGGTACATTCGTTCCAGTCCGCCCAGCCATGCGGCCAGCCGAGCCTCTCGCACCATAAGGATCAGGCTGACGACCAACAGGCCGCAGCCGCACCAGCCGGCCACGATGCCTGCCATCCGGATCGGCGGGAGCCCGGCGGGGAAAGCCCATACAGCGAACCCGGCTGGCACCGCCAAAGTCAGCAGCGGAACAGAAAGCCAGCGAAGCGCGGAGGTCGCCCTGGACATCCCCTAGTCGCTTCCGTGCGGCTTGAGATGGCTGCAGAAGTCGTGTCCGTCCTGCGGCAACACCAGCCCGCGTTCTTCAGCGCGCAAGCGCATCTGCTCGTGATGACTCCTGCGGTATGCTTCACAGGATTCGTAATCGGTGAAGCCCCGGACCCGAGCCTGGTGCTGGATCCTTTCCTCGGGGGTCATCAACTGCCAGCCGCTAGTATTCGATGGGCTGGATCGCCATGGACTGGCCGCCTCGACAGACGACATGGAGGCCAGAATAAGCACCGTAATGAATAGAATAATTCCATGATTCTGCATTGCGATGAAAATCCATTCAACGAACCCTCCAGCAACACCGCTGGTGGCGAGGCCAATCGTTTCTATATAGACTCCGCCCCGTGTCTTATCGCTCGCCCTGTCCGATCACATTGTCGGCATCCCGCATCACCACGTAGATCGCCGGGATGACCAGCACTGTCAGCACGGTTGACGACGCCAACCCGAACAGCAGCGAAATCGCCAGCCCCTGGAAGATTGGATCACTCAGGATGGTTGCCGCACCGATCATGGCCGACAGCGCGGTCAGCAGGATTGGCCGGAACCGGATCGCGCCGGCATCGAGCAGCGCCTGCCGCAGGGTATGTCCCGGCGTGGTGGCATGGCGCAGGAAGTCCACCAGCAGGATCGAGTTGCGCACGATGATCCCCGCAAGCGCAATGAACCCGATCATTGACGTCGCGGTGAACGGTGCGCCGAAAATCCAGTGGCCCAACACGATACCGATCAAGGTCAGGGGGATCGGCGTCAGGATCACCAGTGGCAGCTTGAAGCTGCGGAACTGCGCCACCACCAGGATGTATATCCCCAGGATCGCGACACCGAACGCCGCGCCCATGTCGCGGAAGGTGACATAGGTGATCTCCCATTCGCCGTCCCACAGCAGGGTCGGCTTGGATTCATCGGTCGGTTGGCCGCGCAGGCTGATGACCGGCTTCGGCAATTTGCCCCAGTCGTGCGCCGCGATCGCGTTGTCCACCGCCGCCATGCCGTAGATCGGCGCCTCGAACGCGCCGGCCAGTTCGGCCATCACCATGTCGGCGAAATGGCCGTCGCGGCGGAACAACACCGGCGAGCCGTTCTCCTGTTCGGCGCGCACCACCTGGCCGAGTTCAACGACGGTCTTGCTGCCGGGAAGCGTGTTGGCGGGGACGGGTGTCGCGGCCAGGCGTTCGTTCCAGCTCAGGCCACTTTTCGGCAGTCCGACGCGGATTTCGATCGGGTCGCGGCCCTCGCCGCGATGCGAGTAGCCGACGGGCACGCCGCCGAACAAGGCCTGGATCGTGTCGTAGACATCGCTCTGCTCGACGCCGAAATATTCGAGTTGGTCCTGGTCGATGGCGATCCGGGTACGCGGGCGGGGGTGGCCATAGGAGTCTGTCACATCGACAATGAATGGCACCGACTTGAACAGCGCCTTCGTTTCTTCCGCGACCGCTCGTCGGGTTGCCGGATCGGGGCCGTAGATTTCCGCCAGCAGGGTTGCCAGAACCGGCGGACCGGGCGGCACCTCGACAACCTGCATGGTGGTGCCGTCCGGCAGTGACAGCGCCTGAAGCCGCCGGCGCAGGTCCAGCGCAATGGCATGGCTGGATCGGGCGCGGTCGGATTTTTCGGCGAGATTGATCTGCAGGTCGCCCATTTCCGGCGACTGCCGCATGTAGGAGTGCCTGACAAGACCGTTGAAATTGAACGGCGAGGCGGTCCCGGCGTAGGCCTGCACCGATAGCACCTCGGGCAGCGCGCGGACAATCGCGGCGGCGGCGAACAGGGCACGTTCGGTATCCTCCAGCGTGCTGCCTTCGGGCAGGTTCAGCACCACCTGCAATTCCGATTTGTTATCGAACGGCAACAGCTTGACCGTTACACCCTCGGTGTAGAACAGACTGCAGGCGGCGATGGTGCCGAAGCCGACGAGCAGCAGGAACGTCCACGCCCTGGCGCGCGAGCGTAGCACCGGTTCCGCGACGCGGCGGTACAGCCGGCCCAGCCTGCCCTCGTCATGCGCGCCGGCCGAGGCATGGCCACCGCCCGGCGACAGCTTCAGCAGCAGCCAGGGCGCAACGACCATCGCAACGAAAAACGAGAACAGCATGGCTGCCGAGGCGTTGGCCGGGATCGGCGCCATGTACGGCCCCATCAGGCCGGACACGAACAACATCGGCAGCAGCGCCGCGATCACTGTCAGGGTGGCAACGACAGTCGGGTTGCCGACCTCGCCGACCGCCTCGACCGCCGCCTGCAGCCGGTCCCGCCCGTCGCGCATTGCCCAGTGCCGGGCGATGTTCTCGACCACCACGATCGCGTCATCGACCAGGATGCCGATGGCGAAGATCAGCGCGAACAGGCTGACCCGGTTGATGGTGTATCCCATCAGCCGAGCCGAAAACAGGGTCAGCAGGATGGTGGTGGGGATGACGACGAGCGTCACCACGGCCTCCCGCCAGCCGATTGCCAGGGCGATCAGCACGACGATGGAGACCGTTGCCAGTGCCAGGTGGAACAGCAGTTCGTTGGCCTTGTCGTTGGCGGTGCGGCCATAATCGCGCGTCACGTCCACGCGCAGATCATCCGGCAGCAACGTTCCGCGCAAAGATTGAACGCGGTCGATGATCGCCTGGGAGACGACGACGGCGTTGGCGCCGGCCCGCTTGGCCAGCGCGAGGCTGACCGCTGGTCCCCGGTGCCATCCATCGGTCGCCGGCGTCAGGTTCCAAACCCGGCTTTCCGCTGTGCTGGGGCCGATCACCACGCTGGCGACGTCGCGCACATAGACCGGGCGGCCGTCGCGCGTCGTCAGCAGCAGCAGGCCGATGTCCGGCACACCGCGTAAGGTACCGCCCGCGGCCAGTGTGCGCATGACCCCGGCGTCTCGCACCGATCCCGCAACGAAGGCGCGGTTGGCATCGCGCACTTTCGCGATCAGTTGCTGCAACGTCACGCCAAACAGCGACAGTTTCTCCGGGTCCGGCTCGACGCGGATTTCCTCGGGGCCGGCACCGACCAGGTAACTCGTGCCGATATTGTCGACCTTGGTAAGCTCGCTGCGCAGCTTCACCGCCACGTCGTAGAGGTCCTTGTCGGTCCAGCGCGCCGCTGCTTCCGGCTTGGCCGACAGGGTCAGCACGACCACCGCGACGTCGTTGATGCCTCGGCCGACGATCATCGGTTCCGGGATACCGATCGGAATCTTGTCGAGATTTGCCCGGATTTTATCATTCACCCGCAGCACGGCGTCGTCTTCGTTGGTACCGACATTGAAACGGACGGTCACGACCACGCTGTCGTCCTGCGTCTGACTGTAGACGTGTTCCACGCCGCTGATCGGCTTGACGATCTCCTCCAGCGGCTTGGTAACGAGTTCCACCGCATCGGGCGCCTTCAGGCCGTTTGCCTGCACAACGATATCGACCATGGGCACGCTGATCTGAGGCTCTTCCTCGCGCGGGATGGTCAGCAGGGCCACCAGGCCGGCGGCCAGCGCGGCGAGCAGGAAGAGCGGCGTCAACGGCGAGCGGATCGTCGCTCGTGTCAGCCGGCCGGACAGGCCCAGGTTCATGGCCGCACCAGCACGTCGCCGGCCTTGACGCCCGACAGGAGTTCCAGCCCGTCCGGCATCGCCGCGCTCGGCCATGGCTGGCCCCGCTGCACCGGCGCCTCGATCACGCTGCCGTCGGGCTGACGCAGCCGGACGTAGTCGAGGCCAAAACGTGTCGATACGAATCCGGACGGAACCACCAATGCCGGCCGTTGGCCCGCATCGATCCACACCCGCACACGATCACCGACGAAATAGGCGCCCAGGCCATCAACCTGGGCGTCGGCCACCACGCGGCCTTCCTCGATTTGCGGATAGACCAGCGTGATGGTGCCCTTCGCCCCCTGGCCGGCGCCAAGCTGACCGGGGTCGAGCCGTACCGTCTGACCGGCTTTCAGCGACACCGCGTGGGTTTCCGGGATGCGCAGGCGCAACCGGAACGGCTGCTCGCCAATCGTGGCGATCACGTCGCCATTCAGGACCACGGTGCCGGTCGTCAGCGGTACGGTAAGCACCCGCCCGGCCACCGGCGCGAGCACTTCGCCCTCTTTCATATTCTGCTGCGTCACCGACCGTTCGGCAGTGCGCGCCCGCAGCGCCGACGTCGCCACGTCCACCGCGGTTCGCGCCTGATCCATCGTCACACGCGGCCCGACGTTCTGGCGGAATAATGTTTCTGCCCTGGACAGATCGATGTTCGCCTGGGCGAGTTGCGATTGCAGCCCGGCGATCTGGGCGTCGAGCGAGCTGATCTGCAACAGCAGCTTGGGATCAGCCACCACCGCGATCACCTGGCCAGGCGTCACGATGTCGCCTTGACGCACCGCAAGGCTCGCGACCGTGCCGCCGATCCGGGTCCGAGCCGGAACGACGTTCGGGCTTTCGACCGTCGCGAATACCGCCTTCTGGTCGGTTAGAAGATCGCGCTGCACCGTGAAGGCGGTCTCGGCGCGCGACGCGGCGGCGGCCATGCCGGTCAGGCAGGCCGCAAGCATCAACAGTCGGAGCTTCATCGCGCTCTCCTTGGTGGCGGCTGCCTATTCTGGACGACGGGTGGGATAGCCAGCCTGTTTCCAGGCCGCGATCCCACCTTTCATATGCGTATCGACCGGCACGCCCGCGCCGAAGCATTTGGCCACCGCCGCGGCCGACCGTTTGCCGGACAGACAGTGCAGCACCAGCGGGCGGCCGTCCGAGGGCAGGCTGGCGGGATCGAAACGAGACAGAGGAAACGACAGCGCTCCAGGGATCAACTCGGCGGCAAACTCCGCCGTCTCCCGCACGTCGACCAGGGCGATTTCGTTGCGCGCCAGTGCGTCATGCACCTCCGCCGCGGTCATTTCCCGAAGCCGCGGCCCGGTCTTACTAAAAAATCGGAACATGATTCACGCCCTATCGTTGTGTCCGCGACAGCGCCCCTGCGCCGTCCGGTTTGGGTCCGCGGACCGGTTTTGCCGCACGTCGCTTCGGCGGCGCGCAAATCGATACCGGCTTGCAATAGATTTCGAACAAGGTTTCCAGCAGACGCCGAGCCTCAGGGCTGGAGACGGAGTACCATATGGTTTGCGCATCACGGCGGGCGCGGACCAGACCGTCCCGCCGCAGCAGCGACAGGTGCTGCGAGACAGTTGAATCACGCAGACCAAGAAACGCGGCGAGGTCGCCCACGGACCGTTCGCCTTCCGTGAGCTGGCACAGAATCAACAGCCGGTGCCGGTTTGCCAGCGACTTCAACAACTCGCTCGCCCGCTCTGCCGCCTGCGCCATCTGCTTTGTGTCGATCGTCGCGGTAGCCTTATCTTCCATATTGCGTACCTACGATAATACGAATATAAAGTCAAGGCGCCTGGCATTCAGGCCAGGGAGGAGAAGCAAAAATGACCGAGATCGTGGTACTGGGCGCCGGCCTGGCAGGCACTCTGGCAACGTATGAATTGCTGCCAATGCTGCGGCCGGCGGATCGGCTGACGTTGATCGGGGAGGAGCAGCGCTATCATTTCGTGCCCTCAAACCCTTGGGTCGCCGTTGGCTGGCGCAACCGCGCGGAGATCGAGGCCGATCTGACCGGCGTCATGCAACGCAAGGGCGTCCGGTTCCTGACGCAGGGCGCCCGGCGGGTCGATCCGCAGGCAAAATGCATCACGCTGAACGACGATCAAGACATCAGCTACGATTATCTGGTGATCGCCACCGGACCGCATCTGGCGTTCGATGAAATCGAAGGGTTGGGTCCCGACGGCTACACAGAGTCGATCTGCCACGTCGATCATGCCGAACGGGCCCACACGGCGTTCGAGGCGTTCTGCAGGAAATCCCGGTCCGATCGTGGTGGGAGCGGCGCAAGGTGCGTCCTGCTTCGGGCCAGCCTATGAGTTCGCCTATATTCTCGATACCGAACTGCGAAGGCGGCGCATTCGAGACAAGGTCAAAATGACCTTCGTGACACCCGAACCCTATATCGGGCATCTCGGGCTGGATGGTGTCGGTGACACCAAGTCATTGATGGAGTCGGAGTTCCGCAATCGTCACATCACGTGGATCACCAACGCCAAGATCAGGAATGTGACGAAGGGGGCGATGACCGTCGATCAGGTCGACGACACGGGCGCACCGTTGAAAACCCATGAACTGGCGTTTGGTTACGCGATGGTCCTGCCGCCGTTCCGTGGCGTGCCGGCGATCAACGGACTGCCCGGACTGGTCAATCCGCGCGGCTTCGTGCTGATCGACGAGCATCAGCGCAATCCCGCCTACCCGGACGTTTTCGGCATCGGCGTCTGTGTGGCCATTCCGCCGGTCGGCCAGACGCCCGTTCCGGTCGGCACGCCGAAGACCGGTTTCATGATCGAATCGATGGTGACCGCGACCGCGCAGAACCTTAGCGCGCTGCTGCGCGACCAACGGCCGCACGCCCATGCGACGTGGAATGCCATCTGTCTGGCTGACTTCGGCGACAGCGGGGTCGCCTTCGTTGCGCAACCGCAGATACCACCCCGTAACGTCAACTGGTCGGCCAAGGGCAAATGGGTGCATCTGGCGAAAGTCGCGTTCGAGAAGTATTTCCTCCGCAAGATGCGCAACGGCGAAAGCGAACCGTTCTACGAGAGCTTTCTGCTTCGCCGGCTGGATATCCACAAGGTCAAGCAACCCGTCGGGTAGCCGCGCCCTGACCGGGGTGAACAAGCGCGTTGTCGCGTCAGCGGAACCGTGAACCCGGCGCTGAGGGTCTGGTTCCGCGCAAGCCTTCCGCTGTTGCCAGGCGCGGCGTGACCTTCCGCCGCGTCTGGTACACACTCCCTGGCGGTTCGCACCCGGGAGGAAAAACCATGAAAGCCCTGACACAGGAGCAAGCCGACTTTTTTCGCCACAATGGCTTCCTGTTTCCGTTACCGGCCCTTACGCCCGCTGAAACCGCCACCTGCCTTGCCGGGCTCGGCCGGCTGGAGTCGGACCTGGGCTGCGCCGTCGCGGATGCCGACCCAAAATGGCGGTCGCACGGCCACGCGCATTCTCCCTGGATCAACGACCTGATCCGCCACCCGCGCATCCTGGATGCGATCGAGGATGTCATCGGCCCGAACATCCTGGTCTGGACCAGCACCTTCTTCATCAAGGAGGCGGGTTCCGCCACCTATGCCGCATGGCACCAGGATGGCGGCTACTTCGGGCTGGAACCGAAGGAATCGGTCTGCGCCTGGGTTGCCCTGACCGACGCCAGCCGCGAGGCCGGCTGCATGGAGCAATTATCTTTCAATGGCGCCCCGAGGCTGTACCACCATGCCCCGCTTGGCCTGGCCAACAGCATCAA
This sequence comes from uncultured Pseudomonadota bacterium, assembly GCA_963819005.1. GTDB lineage: Bacteria > Pseudomonadota > Alphaproteobacteria > Acetobacterales > Acetobacteraceae > Rhodopila. The sequence continues at coordinate 678,177 of CAWFUL010000010.1, read as the reverse complement.
TCGCGCAGGCCAGACGATCATGGAGCCGTTCGATGACGCGAACCCCACGGCGATGGCGCTGCCCGCCGGATCATTTTCGTTGCATCACGAACTGGCCCTGCACCGTTCCGCCCCAAATCACGCTGGCTACAGGCGCGTCGGCATCGGCCTGAACTACATGCCGACTCATGTGCGGGTTGACGGTCCGGTGCGCTGCAAAGCGATGCTGGTGCGCGGCGAGGACCGCTACGGGCACTTCGACCTGTATGAACCCACCGGCGGTGAACGGGACGCCGCGGCGCTCGCGTTGCATCAGGAGGTCACCGACCGTTACCGCGAGAACTATCGCATCCAGGTCGAGCGGCATGCGGCGCGTTTCGCGGCGGCGGCGGAGTAGGGACCCCGTTCAACAGGCGGCCACTGGCTTGCGGCCGCCTGGAAGCAATGGACGGCCGGCGGTGTCAGTGCTTGGTGAACACCATCGTATCGCCCTCAGACGTCAGCCGAAGCTCCTTGCCGTTCCGGGTCAGTTCGTAGGTGTCGGTTTCGGTCTCGGCGGAGCCCTGCCGCGCTGACGCGTGCGATGGCTTGAACACGATCGTTCCCTTGTCATGGGCCGCGTTGGTCTGCTCATAGGTGCCGCGCAGGTGCCGCACCACGTGGTTGTGCTGGCGGGTCTCGCTGCTCCAGTTGCCGTCCGGTGTTACATCCATCGTCATCGCCACGCCGCTTCCCATGTTCATGCGCCAGTGGCCAGCCACGGAGGCATCAGCTAGCGCCGGGGTAATCACGACCATCGATGACAGGGCTGCCCATAGAATCGCACGCATAACGGCTTTCCTTTCCGAAACGATGAGGCCAGATCCGGTTTCCCGATCTGCTTTCGTGTCCCGCGGCCAACAGGATTTTGCGGCGGGTGAACGTTACCGTCGCCGCCGGGGTTGCGTGTTCCGCCGTTCGGCCCGTGTGAACATCCTTTAGAATTTCTGTGAGGATTGCCAAACCTGGATCTGATGGGCCGGCAAGGCGTTCATGGTGAAAGCCCCGACCCGACCAGTCACGAGGAAGCAACCTGATGAAGATCCGAGTGCCGGCACTTCGAATCATCCTGGCCAGCCTGGGCATGGCCGGACTGGGTGCTGGCGTCAGCCCTCCGGCACACGCGATCGGCTGTATCAGCGGTGGCGTTGCCGGCGCCGTGGCGGGGCACATGGCGCATCACGGCGTGCTGGGCGCGATTGGCGGATGCATCGCCGGCCACGAGTACCATAAGCATGAGCAGCGAAGCCAGTCGCAGGATCCGGCGCCTCATGAAGGTGGTGACAGCAACCACTATCAGTCCGGCGCGCCCGGCGGCTCCTCCTGACCGTCAGCCGGCGCGTGGAGTTCGGCGCGACACCGCCGTCCGGAACGTAGCGCCAGGGCCGGCAGGTGACCGGCGCTGTTGCGGCATTGTCAGTTGATGGGCCTGGAACCGGGCGGCGTGCTGGTATGGCGTGATGCCGGCGGACGCGGCGCCTGCATCATGCCCGCCGAATTCTGGGTTGGCGGTGCGGCAAGTTTTGGCCAGGAAACATAGGCGCGGGCGACGAAAACGATCAGAAGCACGAGCCCGGCAATGATCGCGATCGAACGCCCGGACATGTGGAAAAAAGCGTTATCCTCTTCAACGCACCATTTCTCGCAAAATTCGCGCGTCGGATACGGTTGCTGAAAGACAACATCGTATACGAGATCGTCGGGCTGGCCCGGCCGTCGCCGTAACTCCGCTTTCACCCAGTCGACCCCGCGGGCCTTCAGCCCGTTCCGCCACAGCGTTTCGGCACTGCCGCTCATTCCACTATTCCACGACCCTGGCCATCCCGGTTGGGACCCTGTTCAGTTACAACCGGTGGTACCGGAAGTCCAGTTCGCCGGACGATAGCCGCCTGCGCCCGGTCTCCGTCAGCGGCGGTATGCTGGCCCACGCCCGGGCGCGGGGGGAGGGAGCAGCCAACCGTCGCTTCGGACCGGGGTGCCGGACCGCGCGAGTGCCATCAGTGACAGCTTGGCGCTTGCGGGTCTTTCGAGCACGCCGCCGCCGCGGCATGCAGCGACCGATGGACCGGCGACGACGTGACCACCGTTCCGCCCTGGGAGAGTCCGTGACTGGAGCATTCGCAGTATCCGCCCTCGGGCATGCTCGTCGGACAGGTTGATTGATCCGTCTGGCACATGTTGGCAAAAGCCGGCCCGCAAAGAAGCGAACTGGCCGTCAGCAGCGCGAGGGACATCGTCTTCAGGGAGATCATTTTCCGGGTGCTTTCGGGTCTATAACGAAGCACGCCGGTAACGCTGCTGGCGAGGTCGGGTTCCAGCCGGATTGATCGGGTACGGGCACGAACACGCGAGCGTCCCGGGAGCGTGCCCTGACGGTCAGGGATACCAGCTTGGGGGCGAAGCGCGGCATCGGCTTCGGGCCGGACCCGCGGCCCGGTTCCGGGATGGCAAACTACATTTTAATTGGTGCGCCCGGCAGGACTTCGAACCTGCAACCGAGCGGTTATGAGCCGCCAGCTCTAACCAATTGAGCTACAGGCGCGCACATGGCGTTAATGCCCCCGCACCCAGGCATCCGTCAACGACGACGCCACTCCGTGCTTGACAATCCTCCCGCATCGCCCGGTTATTTCGCAATGCACAAAATGCATCGGTGTCCGCCCAGTCCGGCGGGTCCGGAGCGGATCGACCGACCAAAGGGACCCCATGCCGAAGATTATTCCCGTCGCTATTTTTGATTGCATCGTCTTCGGCGCCACCGGAGACCTGACGCTTCGCAAGCTGCTCCCGGCCCTTTATTACCGTTTCCACGACGGCCAGATGCCACGCGAGTCCCGTGTGATCGGCGCCGCCCGCTCACGCCTGACGGACGAGGATTTCCGCGAACGCGCTGCCGCGGCGCTGAAGAAGCACGTCGATCCCGCCGATCTCGACGACGACACGAAGCAGCGCTTCCTGAACCAGCTTCATTACATCTCGATCGACGCCACCGCGCCGGACGCGGATTGGAAGCAGTTCGACCGGGTGCTCGATGCCGAACGCGTGCGGGTGTTCTACTTCGCCACCTCGCCCGATCTTTACGGGCCGGTGTGCGAGGCTTTGCGCAGCGCCGGCATGGTGACCGACAAGTCTCGCGTGGTGCTGGAAAAGCCGATCGGGCACGATCTGGAATCCGCGCACGCGATCATCGAGAGCGTGGGCAAGGTCTTCGCGGAACATCAGACTTTCCGCATCGATCACTATCTGGGCAAGGAGACGGTGCAGAACCTGCTGGCTCTGCGGTTCGCCAACACCATTTTCGAGCGTCTGTGGACGTCGGACGTCATCGACCACGTGCAGATCACGGTGGGCGAGACTGTCGGGCTGGAGGGCAGGGGGGGCTACTACAACACCTCCGGCGCGCTGCGCGACATGCTGCAGAACCATATGCTGCAGCTGCTTTGCCTGATCGCGATGGAGCCGCCGGTGTCGCTGGACGCCGACCGGGTGCGCGATGAGAAGCTGAAGGTGCTGCGGGCGCTGAAGCCGATGGCGCCCTATGACGTGGCCAGCCTGACCGTGCGCGGGCAGTACACCCAGGGGGCGATCGATGGCAAACCGGTCCCCGGCTACCTCGCGGACCTTGGCACGCAGGAACCATCGAGCACTGAATCGTTTGTCGCGCTGAAGGCGGAGGTGCGTTCCTGGCGGTGGGCCAACGTGCCGTTCTACCTGCGCACCGGCAAGCGGCTGCCGAAGAAGGTGTCGGAGATCATCATCCAGTTCAAATCGTTGCCGTTTTCGATCTTTCCCTCCGAGGCGGCCGAGTGGCAGCCGAATACCCTGATCATCCGCCTGCAGCCGGAGGAAGGGATGCGCGTCGGCATGATGACCAAGGATCCCGGGCCCGGCGGATTGCGCCTGTCGCCTACCAGCCTGGACATCCGGTTTGAAAAGACCTTCGGCATCCGGTTTCCTGACGCGTATGAGCGCCTGTTGATGGACACCGTGCGCGGCGATCCGACACTGTTCATGCGCCGTGACGAGGTCGAGGCCGCGTGGACCTGGGTCGAGCCTATCCTGGAAGCCTGGGGCGGCCGGCCTGATCATCCTCGGCCTTATGCCGCCGGAAGCTGGGGGCCCACAGCCGCCATCGCGCTGATCGAACGCGATGGCCGCACCTGGTACGAGGAAGTGGAATAGGGCCTCCCGCGGGCGCCGCACGGTCTTCTGTCGCCGCTGCCGGTGTCGGGCCGCGGGGCGCTTCGGGGCCGCGGCGTGTCATGCGCCACGGCGCGGCTTCGCATCGTATCCATCGGCCTTGTTGCGATGGCCTTTCCCTGAGCGGCACAGGTGCTAAACACCCGGAATGAATGCATCTATCCAATCCGGTTCCCGGCCGTTGCGCGCGGGCACCCGAGGCTCGCCGCTGGCCCTGGTCCAGACCCGCGCTTTCATCAGCCTGTTGGCGGGCGCCTTTCCCGATCTGCGCGGTCCCGACCGACTGGTCGAGCACATCATCAACACGACGGGCGACGCGGTGCAGGATCGCCCGCTGGCGGAGATCGGCGGCAAGGGCCTGTTCGCGAAGGAGATCCACGAAGCGTTGCTGGACCGGCGCATCGACTTCGCGGTGCATAGCCTGAAGGACCTGGAAACCGAACTGCCGCCCGGCATCGTCCTGGGCTGCACGTTGACGCGCGAGGACCCGCGCGATGTGCTGATCCTGGGTGAAGGCCTGGCCGCCACGGATGCCGCCAACCCGCTGTCGGCATTGCCGGAAGGCGCGCTGGTCGGCACGTCGTCCGTCCGCCGCCAGGCGCAGCTGCTTCATGCCCGTCCCGATCTTCGGATGACCATCATCAGAGGCAACGTGCAGACCCGGCTGCGGAAGCTCGGGGAGGGCGACTGTCAGGCCAGCATGCTGGCGCTGGCCGGCCTGAACCGCCTGGGCATGCAGGTTCCCGGCGCCCTGGTGCTGGACCCCGCCATCATGGTCCCGGCCGCGGCGCAGGGCATCGTCGGCATTACCCTGCGCGCGGACGACACCGACCTGCTTGAGTGTCTTGCGGCGATCGAGGACCCCGACTCCCGCACCGCCGCCATCGCCGAACGGGCCATGCTCGGGCGGCTGGACGGGTCCTGCCGTACGCCGATTGCCGGTCACGCCGAGATCCGGGCCGATGGCCAGTTGATCCTGACGGGTCTTGTCGCCCGGCCGGACGGCAGTTTCCTGCTGCGCCGCAGTCTCAGCGGCAATCGCCGGGATGCCCTGGCGATTGGCAGCGACCTGGGCGACAGTCTGCGGGCGGATTCGCCGATTGATCTATTCGGCTGACGCGACGCCCCGCCGTTACCTGGGTGCCGAGCAGTTTGTGATCCGGATCATTGCGGTTGCGCTGACCGGGTTGTCTGCGCGCCAGCGACGCTGCAATGACAGGTTGTGTATCAAACCCAGCCGATAATACGCATGGGCTGACGGCAAATAATACCTGTTCCCGCGGCGCCGTCTTGGCTATTGTCGATGCCGCATGTGGTCCTACTCCACAATGAAAAGAAACATGTTACAGGGAGTTTACTTATGTCGCTGACCCGCCGGGGCCTTGTCGGCTCTGCCCTTGCCTTGTCCAGCGTGCCCGTGGTCAAGGCGCGGGCCCAGTCAAAGCCAACGATCAGTGTCGGTGTCTTGACTGACCTGTCCGGTACCTACCGCGACAACACCGGGCCGACCTCGGTCGCCTGCGCGCAGCAGGCCATTGCCGAAATAGGGGCGATGTCGCCGGGCTTCGACGTGGCGTTCCGCTCCGCAGATCACCAGAACAAGCCCGACGTTGCCTCCTCCATCGCGCGGCAGTGGTTCGACGACGGCGTCGACGCGGTCATCGACGTGCCGACGTCGTCCGTCGCGCTCGCGGTGTCGCAGATCGCGCGTGAGAAAGACAAGATCATGCTGAACGCCAGCGCCGCGGCGATGGAAATCACCGCGGATCAGTGCAGTCCCAACACGATCGTCTGGTGTTTCGATACGTACGAAAAAGCGCATTCCACCGGCGGAGCGCTGATGAAGCAAGGCAAGAAGGTCTGGACCTTCATCACCGCCGATTACGTGTTCGGCCATTCTTTGGCGGAGCAGACCGCCGACGTGGTCAAGAAGGGCGGCGGCAAGGTAATGGGCGACATCCGTTATCCGTTCCCCGACACGACTGACTTCTCGGGCTTCCTGGAGCAGGCGGCGGCCTCCGGCGCGCAGGTGCTGGGTCTGGCGAACGCCGGTCTGGACACGGTCAATTGCATCAAGCAGGCGGACGAGTTCGGCCTGAACAAGAAAATGACAATCGCGCCACTGATCATGTTCCTGCAGGACGCGCACTCGGTCGGGATCAAGACGGCGCAGGGACTGATCACCAGCACGCCGTTCTACTGGAACCTGAACGACCGCACCCGCGCCTTCACCAAGCGTGTGCTGCCGCGCATCGGCAATAACTGGCCCAGCCAGGGTCATGCCGCGGCCTATGCGATCACGCTGCACTACCTGAAGACGGTGCATGCGATGGGCGCCGCGGCGGCGAAAAAGAGCGGCGGGGCGACGGTGGCGCACATGAAGGCGATCCCGACCGACGATGATGCGTTCGGCAAAGGCGGCATCCGCGCCGATGGGCGGGGCGAATTTCCGAGCTACCTGATGCAGGTGAAAAAGCCGGCGGAGAGCACCAGCGAGTGGGATCTGTACAACGTGCTGGCGACCTCGCCGGTGTCGGAGGTGCTGCATCCGATGCTGGACAAGTGCAAATTCCCGATATCGTCGTAGGGGCGGCGGGGCGGCGGGGCGGCGGGGCGGCGGGGCAGGGCTGTCAGGTTGCGCCCCGCCCGGTTGGCCGGGCAAAGGTGGAAGGGTGGCGCCGCTTGAGCCGAAAACGTTATAGTGCTGAGCGGATCGGCCGCCGACTGGGCTCGGTCCCGGACCGATCCCCGCGCAATCTGTTCGGCTGACGCAACTCACCGCCGCATACGGCGTTCTCTCCGCTCACGGCATAAGCGCGATCGTTGCCGCCCACGCGGGGCGGGGATGGGTATCGCACGCCGGTTCAGGGAGTATGCGATATGCGGACAACAGCCCTTGCGGCGATGACGGTTCTGGCACTGGCCGCGGGCGCGACATCGCCGGCCTTGGCGAAGGGGTGCCTGAAAGGTGCGGCGGTCGGCGGTGTGGCCGGGCACATGGCGGGCCATGGCGTTCTTGGCGCGGCGGCGGGCTGTGCCGTTGGCCATCACGAGGCCAACAAACACGAGAATGAGTCGATGGCGGCCCAGCAGCAGCACGAACAGCCGACGACAGATCATTCGAACGGGCAGTAACGATGCCGACGGCCGTCGCGGTGGATTGCCGTGACGGCCGGTCACTCGTGCGCGAGCACCCAATCGTTGATGAAGCTTGCCAGGCCGTTGGCGTGGAAGTCTTTTCTCAGCGCGGATTCGTCGTCCTGCAGGAAGAGGCCGCCATTTGCCGGGGCGCGCGACACTTCGCCGTCAGCTCATTCCAGGACCTTGGATATCCCTGCATCATCAGGCCTGTTCGAGCAGTCACGCACAGCAGGAGGGCAGGAAGGGTGCCAGCAGGTCGGCCAAGCGGGACAGAAGGCTATGCCGATGAGGTTGGAGCTTTGGTCAAGCGGTACGAGAGCATCTCATTTACTGACGTCCACAAGCCGATCCTGCACCTCCTCCCGAAGCCGCCCGCTCGCGTACTCGACATTGGCGCTGGAACAGGCCGTGACGCCGCTGGCTTCGCCGCGATGGGTCATCTGGTGACCGCCGTTGAGCCGATCGCGGAGCCGCGCACATTCGCGATGGAGCTGCATATCTCGCCCTGGATCGAGTGGCTGGACGACAGCCTGCCCGACCTTGCTGTTGTACCGGGGTGCTGCAAGGCGTTCGACGTTGTCATGCTGACTGCCGTGTGGACGCACCTTGACGAGGAGCAAAGGCGCCGGGCCATGGTCCGTGTCGCTTCCTTCGTACGACCGGGCGGCCTGATGGCACTCTCGCTTCGTCACGGTCCCATACCGGCCGGGCGTCGTATGTTCGATGTGACGGCGGGCGAGACGGTTGCCCTCGCCCGGGCGGAAGGCCTGACCTGCATCCTGAGGTCGGAGGGTGCAGCCGGTCTATTGAAGAGGCCGGGTCTGAGTTGGGATCGGCTCGCGTTCGTGCGCTAGCAGCGATCCAGACACCGGCAAAAGGGCCACCTGGCACCCACGCGATGCGCCAGTTGGACTTTGGGCCGTCCGAAGACCCGTGCCGGTGCCCGGTCCCCGTGCTTCGTTCCCCGATCCGCGTGTGCTAGCATCCGGCCATGCCCGCTGCCCTGGTCCCACGAGAACTGCTTGATCCTGTCGTGGCTTATTTCCGGCCCCGGCGCGTCATCCTGTTTGGATCGGTGGCGCGTGGCGATTCCGGGCCCGACAGCGACATCGATCTTCTGGTCATCGTGGACGACGATACCCCTCCGGCAAAAGTAACGATACGGGCGGGCCGGGAATCCCGCCGCCCCTACCGGCTGCCGGCCGACGTCATCCCTGTGCGCGAAGACACATGGCGCCGCTTCAACGGCGTGGTCGGAACACTACCCTATGCCGCTCGCACCGAGGGTATCGTGGTTTATGAGCGAGAGTGACGACCACGCGCTGGTCGCCGGCCAATGGTTTGCCGTCGCCCATCGCGATATCCTGGCGGCCCATGCCTGCCTCGACGCGGTGGAGGCTATTCCGGAAATTGCGGCCTACCACTGCCAGCAGGCGGTGGAGAAACTGGCGAAAGCCCTGCTGGTGTTGGCCCGCATCCCGTTTCGCAAGACCCACGATCTCGAAGCATTACGCGATCTTGTCGTTTCCAAATTCCCGGATTTGACGGCGGCGATCGATCATCTGGTTCCGCTTACCGATTGGGGTCATGCGTTCCGGTATCCCGATTTGGCAGGCGAGCCCGTGCCGTCGCCGCAAGACCTTCGTGCTGTTTTGATCGATATCCAGAAATTCGCGGCAACCGCGGGGAGCATTATTGCGGGCAGATTGTCCAGGACGGAACCGCCCACGGATGTGGACCCTCACTAATCCGGGGTCGATTGGCTCCTCAGAACCTCCGCCGACAAATTGAGCGGCAGGCAGGGCAAGCAGATCAACGGCGGGTCGACGCCAAGCCCCCTGACCAATGCGACACCGGTTTTGGTTCCACTCGCCGTGGGCGAGTCCGAGCAGCCCCGTCACTCGTGCGCGAGCACCCAGTCGTTGATGAAGCTTGCCAGGCCGTTGGCGTGGAAGTCTTTTCTCAGCGCGGATTCGTCGTAGTCCTGCTTTACCCAGTCAAGGAACGGCTTGCGGCCCTCGGCTTCGCGTTGGTACAGCAGGAAGAATGCGTCCAGGATTCCGGTTTTTGCCTGCCGGATATGGCCGAACCGCCAGGACAGCTGCTTTAGCGCGTCCGCGGCGCTGCCACCCTCGAACAGGATCATCAGTCCCGCCGCCAGACCGGCGCGATCGGCGCCTGATTTGCAGTGCATGAGCGCCGGCATCTGCATCGACTGATAGATGCCGTGCAGCCTCAGGATCCGCTCCCGGTGCGGGGCGCCGCGGCTTTCGAACGCCATGTCGTGAAATTCCAGGCCGAGCTTTTGCGCTGTCTCCCGCGACAGCGCATCCGATCCGCTTTGCGTCTTGCCGCGCAGGTTGATCAGTGTGCGCAGGCCCAGCCGGCGGGTCATCCGCTCCAGCCGGGCAGGGGTTGGGTGGTTGCAGCGGTAGACGCGGCCGGGAATGACCGGGGCGAGGTTGCCCCAGACCAGGCGGAACACCGCATGATCGATGAACAGCGAGTCGATCCAGGCCACGGTCCGGCCGCGGGCGGTGCTGAGGTCGCCCTTGAAGATGGAGTTCATGCAGAAGGCCGAGCGATGGGAAAGTACGCCGATATGGGCATGACGGGGGTGCGAAAGCAACCGGACCGGTCAGGCCAGCGCGCGCCCGGTCAGCCGTTCGAGCACGCGCAGGGGCGCTACGTCCGGCGTCCTCATCGCGGCGACCGGCAGATAGAACGTCTGCTCCATCGCGAAATGCCCTGCCAGGGCGGCGTGCGACACCTGGTCGGTGAAGCATATCCAAGTGCTGCCGGCGGCGAACGACCACGGAACGTACGGCACCGACCGCTGGTAATCGTCATCCAGCTTCATCCGGTCGTGCAGCGCCAGCATCATCTGGTCGTAGCCGCTGCGCACGCCTTTCGTCAGGCCGAGCATGGCGTAGAGCCGGGCGCGTGCCGCCGCGGGGGCGGGGAGGTCCGACAGGAAACGCGATGCAAGGTTGGGGAACGGCTCGCCGATGCGCCAGTCGCGTGGCCGTCCGTCCGGTGCGAGGTTGGTGAACAGCCGCAGGATCCGCCCGCCGTGGGTGGGGCGGGTCGGGAACGCGTCCACATGCAGGCGGCGGTCATCCTTGCGCGGGGAATACTCACGACCGGCGATCTCGGCGGGGCGGAAGCTGGTGCGGCCGGGGCGGAGTTGGTCGCCGTAATCGGGCAGCAGTGCGTGGGCGAGGGTCTCGGCCGAGGTGGCAAACCGCTGCAGCATGCCGGCCAGCAGGTTTGATTCGGCTGTTGCGCCGCCGACCTGTCCTGTCGCCGGGTCGAAGGAGATATTCTTGCGCTTGCCGCTGAGCAGGCCGGCGGACAGCAGCGACTTTTCCTCGGCCGTCGTCTCGAACCGAAGGTCGGGCAGAACCACGACCTGTCCGGCCTCGATCGCGGTGACCGCCGCGCGGCTGATGGAAGGGTCGTCCGGACCATTCCAATCCGCAATGGATAACTCGCAGACGACCTTGTCCGGTGACATCATTCTCCCGCGTTCAGTTTGTCTCCCCGCTACACCAATCGCTGCCGTTTGGGCAACATCATGCAGTCAGCCGCCGCATCCACCGTCCCGCCATTGCCACCGCGTCGCGGGCCTTTTGCACCGACCCTGTCGCCCGCAGGAAGCCGTGAACGACGCCGCCGAATGTTTCTGTCTCGACATCAACGCCTGCCGCACGCAGTTTTGCGACCAGGGCCTCGCCTTCGGAGCGCAGGACGTCCAGTTCCGCCAGCAGCACCATTGTTGGCGGCAATCCGGTCAGGTCAGCGCGCAGTGGGGCTGCGAGAGGGTGGAGGCGGTCGATGTCGTGCGGGACATAGACGCTCCAGTAGAACGCCATCCGTTCGGTGCTCAGGCCGTAGCCGCCGTCGCCGTAGGCGCGATAACTCTCGGTGTCGAAGCGGGAGTCGCTGACCGGGTAATTTGCCAGGATGCCCCGCAGTGCGGGGCCGCCGGTGTCGCGCAGCAGCAGGGCGGTTGCGAGAGCCAGATTGCCGCCCGCAGAGTCGCCGCCCAGGAAGATCCTCGCCGGGTCCAGGCCCCACTCCGACCCGTGCGCCGAGACGAACCGCACGACAGCGGCACATTCCTCCAGCGCCTGGGGGAATTTCGCCTCCGGCGACAGGGCGTAATCCACGCTGACGACTGCAACCTGCCCGGCGGCGGCGTACTCCCGCACCATCCGGTCGTGCGTGTCCACATTCGCCCAGACCCAGCCGCCACCGTGGAAATATACCATGGTCGGCATGACCCGGTCCGTTGCGGGGCGGTAAACGCGGCAGAAGATCCGCCGGCCTCTGGCATCAACGAATCGGTCCGTGGTTTCTGCCATGACGGGGCCGCCGTGGGCGGTCAGCATGCCCAGCCTGTCGTTGACCTTGCGATGCGGCTCCAGCGGCAATTCGACCTTTACCGGTGGGTATTTTGCCGCCTCCGCCTCCATCGCCGCGGTAAAGGCCGCCATTTCAGGGTCCCAATGCGAACGATCAGGCATCGTCTACCTCCCTTGTTGTTGTCTGCCTGCCATGCAACGTCACCTGTCGCCCGATTGCAACTTGCACATCGGGGCCCCTGATACGTTATGTTGCACCGCAGCATAATGAGGCTTCCATGACCGTTCCCCGCCTCAGTTCCGCCGGCCGCTTCATGCCGGGGAGCCTGTTCCATCCGGCGTCGGTTGCGGTGATCGGCGCCGATTCCGAGGTCGGCGGCCAGATCCTGGCGAACCTCGCGATGGGTGGGTTCAAGGGCGAGGTTCATGCCCACCACGATGCCGCCGATCTGCCGCAGGGCGTCGCGCTGGCCGTGCTTGCCGTTGCACCGGAGCAAATCGGGCCGTCGATGACCACCCTGGCGGAAAAGGGCTGTTTCGCCGCCATTGTGCCGGGCGCCGCGCCGGATCTGGCCGAACATGCCGCGCGGACCGGCGTGCGGGCGCTGGGTGCCCATTCGTTCGGTCTGGCGGTGCCTCGGCTGGGGCTCAACGCGACCCGAGCCCATATTGCGCCGCCTGCCGGACGCCTGGCCATGATCTCTCAGTCCGCCGCGCTGAGCCGCGCGGTCATCGACTGGGCGGAGCCGAACGGCGTTGGGTTCAGCCATATCGTGGGGTTGGGCGGGAACGCCGATGTCGGATTCGGGATCACGCTGGACTGGCTGTCGCGCGATGCCGGGACGGGCGCGATCCTGCTGGATATCCGGCGGATCAAGGATCATCGCCTGTTCCTGTCCGCGGCCCGGGCGGCGGCGCGGATGCGGCCTGTGGTGGCGATCCGAGCCGGATTGCGCCTGCTGGACGGCGACGGGGCCGCTGACCGGGCGTTCGAGGCCGCGTTGCGCCGGTCCGGCGTGCTGTGCGTCAACCGCTTGGAAGACCTGCTGTCCGCGGCCGAAACGCTGTCCCGCACCAAGCCGCTGCGGCGGGAGACGCTGGCTATCGTGAGCAACGCTATCGGCCCGGCGCGGTTGGCGGCCGATACCGTGTTGCGGGCCGGGCTTTGCCTGCTGCAGGACGACGAACTGGATCACGGCATTCTGCATGTGGCGTCCGCCGAGCTGGCCGCCGCTGCTCACCGTCTCGCGGCACGGGCGGACATCGGCGGTGTGCTGGTCGTGCATGCGCCGGAAGGACCGGCCGACGAGGCCACCATCGCCAGCCTGTGTGCGCCTTGCCCGAACCAGCACGCTGCCTTGTTGTTCTGCGCGATGGGCGAGACCACCGGCGCCTTGCATCGCGCCGCATTCGCCAGGGCGGGCCTGCCGGCGTTCGATACGCCGACGCAGGCAGTCACCGGGTTCGGCCATCTGGTGTGGGACCGCCGCAACCGGGAGGCTGCCCGCGAGCTGCCGCCCAGCGGCGTGCTGACACTCGCGCCCGACAAGGCCTGGGTGCGCGGCATCTTCCGGCGCGTCCGGTCGTCCGGCCGCGTGGGGCTGACCCAGGACGAGTTGCTGGATGTGCTGTCAGCATACGGCATCCCGACCGTGCCGACCCGCTTTGCCGCCGGGGCCGCCGATGCCGGTTCGGCCGCCGCTCTGCTGGGTTACCCGGTCGTCGTCAAACTGCGCGATTCCGCATCGCCGTCGGAGCGGCCGGCGGGCGGCCTGGTGTTCGACCTTCCCGATGCCGAATCCGCGACCTCCGCCGCCCGGCTGCTGGTTGCGCGCGGGCAGCGGCGGGGCGGAACCGGCGAGCTTTTGGTGCAGCGGCAGGTCGGGCGGGCGCGGGAACTGGCGATCCGGGTTGCCGATGACGTTACCTTCGGGCCGATCATCACGTTCGGGCCGGGTGGGACGCTTGCCAGTGTCTCCGACAGGTCGGCCGATCTGCCGCCGTTGAACCTGCCGCTGGCCCGAGCGCTGATACGGCGCAGCCGGACGGGGGTGTTGCTGGGCAAGCCGTTGCGCGACCGGCCCGCCGCAGACAGCGCGGCGGTGGCCGAGATCCTGGTACGGGTCAGCCAGCTGATCGTCGATTTCCCGGAAATCGGCGCGCTGGATGTCCCGGCGGTCTTTGCCGATCAGGCCGGCGTGCTGGTCGCCGATGCGTGGCTGCGCCTGCGCGGCCCTGACGAGCCGCTGGTTCGCCTGGCCATCGCGCCCTATCCGGCCGAACTGATCCAGCAGGGGATGTTCGGCGACGAAAAGATGACCATCCGCCCGATCCGGCCGGAGGACGCCGAGGCGCACGCCGCTTTCTTTTCACGGCTGACGCCCGAGGACATCCGCTACCGCTTCTTTACCGCCATCCGTGAGCTTTCCGCTGACCAGATGGCTCGGCTGACGCAGGTGGATTACGACCGGGAGATGGCTTTTATCGCCGTTCGGGATGCGACGCAGGAGACTGTCGGCGTGGCCCGGCTGGTGTGTGAACCGGGCGGGCACAGCGGCGAGTTCGCGGTGATCGTGCAGGGGGATATGAAGGGGCGGGGTCTGGCCTCGGCGCTGATGCGGCGGCTGATCGACTGGGCTCGGTCTCGCGGACTGAGGGAGGTTGTGGGGCAGGTGCTGGCTGATAATCCGCCGATGCTGGCGTTTGTGCGGCATTTGGGGTTCACTGTGGCGCGGATGCCGGAGGAGCCGGATGTGATGGAGGTGAGGCTGGGGGTTTGACGGGGGGGCTCCTCGGTGACGTTCTAAAATCCCATCAGGTGTCGCTGCTCGCTTTCCCGTCTCGGGGCGTTATCAAGACTTCGCAACCGGACGAGCGATGCGGTCGACATCCGACCGCGGTGAAATGGGCCTGCTGGATGCGGACGAACCGGAGCGTCCGACGCGCCAGTTGTTCGTCGCGGCCGCTTCGGGCACAGGCTTATGTGGTTGACAAATAAGCGAGGCAGCGCCGAAAACTCTTCGGCGAAACTTAGAGGCCCAAATGTCTCCCACGCCACGTCATCGGCCGAGCGCGCTCGTCAAGATCGCCAGCCTCTATATGCGATATTACCGGGACGACTATGTGCTTACCCACATCCTTCAAGATCCTCGAGCTGAGGAGGTGGGGCTAGATGATGTTGTACCACTTTGGGCCTGGGGAGATATCAATGCGGCAGAAGCTTGGAAAGCGAAGGGACTGGGAGTCTTCCCCCTCGTGAGCATTCACTTTTGGAACGAAGCCATCGACTTTGACTACATAGACGTCGGTGCGAATTACGGACTCACGACCATAGACCAAGGCGTTTTCCATAAGCGCTGCGGGCATGATAATCGTGTATATGCGCTTGAGCCGGGAGACGTATTCTCGCTTCTAGAAGAGTTTGTCAAATTGAACCGAATTCAGGACATAGCCACTTGCCTACGCGCGGCGGCATCAGACGAGCCGGGCGATGTTGTCTTCCATCTAGCGCCGGCCCAGTCGGCAGCGGCCAGTCTGCTCAGCGCAGCGGTCAATAGGCAAGGTGTGACCGAATTGCACGCGATAACCGTTAATGCAATAAGGCTGGATGATTTGATCCGAACCACACGCCGGACGGAAGGTCTGCTGATAAAGATCGACGCGGAAGGAGCAGATTTTAAGGTCCTTCGCGGAATGACAGAAATCATTGCAACGAGACACGCTGTCATCCAAATCGAATTCACCCCGTCGCTGGTAGAAACTTATACTGACCCAATCCGAGAGTTGGCAGCCCTATCGCAGCGGCACGACCTTATAGACGTAGGAAGTTCGACGGGTAGCCTTATAGATACGCAATCAGTCCCTGCATTCGTCGACAGGGTAATGGCACAATACTCAACCGATATCCTTCTGATCCCACATCATTTACCCGGAAAGCAAACCCTTGTTGGCCGGTTATTGGAATAGTAACGGTCTTGGCGGTTGGTTTGTTCCACGATGGAAGTTGCATCGTTCTACCCCCGCCAGCCAACTGGGCGTTTGGGCCGTGGAAACTCAACCGCCGCGTTGACATTGGTCTATAGCGCCTATATCGGACCTCGCGTGATACGACATGGCCTCCGGATAGGGGCATAGTGGGTGCCGAGCTAGCTGGTGGCACCTGACGACGTGAATTGACATCGAGGAATTCTCATATGCGTGATGCCGCCCTTGCAGATCTTTGCAAACGCGTAGAGCTTGTTGTGACGCGCGGCGAACGCGAATGGTCGATCAGCCCGGCGCAATTCGAAGAATTCGCGTTTGAGGGCGGCGAGGGTATACAAGTTCTGCCGGCTCATGTTGCCGAACGTCTAAAGGGGGTGTGGGCGCACGACTTAGGCCACGATATCGAAGTAGCACCTGGCCACTCTATACGGGTGCCCAAGGTATACGATTTTGCCGAATTCAAGGGTTTTCGCATTCCAACGCATCTTATTAAGCTGACCGGAGGGGGGCCGGAAACACTCGAACCAGTTGGCCGCGCCCTTATCGAGAATTATCAAAAATACACCCCATTTAGTCCAGACATGACAATTATCGACCTTGGCTGCGGCATCGGACGCCTTGCGTTTCAATTACTCGACTGGTTCAAAGAGGGCGGGGCATACATCGGGATCGACGTGACTTCGGATTCTATCGAGTGGTGTAAAAAAAATATTACTGTGCGCGATCAGCACCTGCGATTCTGTCACTTTGACGCGTATAATGATGTCTACAATCCATTTGGTACTACCGAGACCATGGCATTTCGACTGCCAGCTCAAGACCAATCTGTGGATCGAATTTTCTTGTCTTCAGTTTTCACACACCTTCTTGAAGCTGAAATAACGCATTACCTCCGCGAGTTCCGCCGTGTTTTGAAGCCGAGTGGGCTGGTCCACGCATCCTTCTTTTTGTACACCCCTGAGGCGCTTGAGGGTTCACGGACAAACCAACAGCTAGGTTGGTCTGCCACCTTCGACCATCCGTTTGCGGACGGTGCTTACGTCACACACCCAGACAACCCGCGGTCGGCAATTGCCTATACCGATGAGGCCATGCAACGTATGATTTCTAGAGCACAGCTCCGAATGACCCGACCCTATTTGAAGGGATGGTGGTCCGGCATTCATGGGGATCAGGCGGAATTTGGGCAGGACGCCGCTATACTCGCCCGCTGACAAGTTATGCTCGCCGAATTTGGCTATCTCTGGCTCCGATAGGAAGGTTCATCCGCGTCAGTCAACCCGATTCACCTTATTTGCGGAAGCCGAAATTCCTTCAACGCAACACACGCTAGTACTTGACCGTACCGAGCGAACGGGTCGTCCAAACAGGCCTTGATGATGCACTACATTGCCTTTATCGCACCGGTTCCACGTAGCACCATTTGGGAGAAGCGCGCCGAAAATGCTTCCACTGTGAGTTCCTGCTCAAACACCTTCCGCGCCGCTTCGCCCATCTTCGCCATGGCCTCTCTGTTCTCATAGGCATACAGCATGCGTTCAGCGAGCGCCTGGGCGCTCTCGCTCTCGAATATCTCGCAGGCTTTCAACGGCCCGAATACACCAGCAGCGCCCACATTCGTGCTGACGATCGACGGCTTTTCCAGCATCGCGGCCTCCATGACCACAAGTGAAAAGGGTTCATCGCGCGAACAACAGACGAGTACGTCGCTGCGCGCAATGAGATCCAGCATATCCTGGTGGTCAAGCAGCCCCAGATAGCTGATTTCGGGCATTGCAGTCATGGTCGCCTGAACCGGTTCCCAAAACAGTCGGTTGGGTTCCGACAGCTTCCCTGTGATCAGGAACCGGCAGGCTTGCCTCATACGCTCTGGCAGCAAAGCAATCGCATCGACGAAGATGTCTTGCCCCTTGCGAGGCTCTACGGTGCCCGATACGACAAATGTCATGCATTCTGGCCGGGACGCCAGACCGACGTCGCCGCGTCTGTCGGGAACGCCGTAATGAAGCACGTCCGCATGAGACCCGGCAGGGAAATATCGACGTGAATACGCGCTGTTGCAAAACAGGCGAACGCGCCCGGATTCCGCAGCTTGTCTGACGGCAGGTTCATGCGCGATCGACTGAGCCTCATGCAGCCACCAGACGACATCAAGCCCGTCCACGGCGCTCAACTGCTGGACCACAGTCGGCAGGGCCTGGGTATTGACCACGATGACGTCGAAATTCCGCGCAAAACGTTCGAACAGGAAATGACCATCCCGCACCGAGGCGTCCACGATCACAACGATGCCTGCAGCCTGTAGCTCGGCGCGGATCGGGCCGTCCATCGGCGCCACCACAACGGGGAAGCCACCCTTCTGACGTACGGCGGTCGCCGCGTAAAGAAGCATGCGCGGGGCGCCCGTCAGCGAAAGCTCGTGCGACACGAAGAGAACATCTGGCCCCGTGTAAGTGGCGTCGGGATCGGCCTGTGCCGCGAATATCTTGTATTCAAATTGAAAATCTCGATATGAAACGCGCTTCATCGACGCCGTGAAGTACGGATCGTGCGACACACGAGCGCCCCAGCGCTTAAGCATGAAAATATCGGCCTTGTATTTTCCACTCCTCGCATGCCAGGAGTGATTTCCGACGTGATAGAGTTCGGAATAGGGCGTGTAGACGCACCGATATCCCGCCTGGATGAGTTTGTAAGAGAGATCCATGTCCGAATGCCCGTCCGGCGTGTTTCGCGAATCGAACCCTCCGACCGCCCAGAAGACTCGCCTTCTCAATGCACAGCACGCACCAGACAACACTGAAACGTTGCGCACATAACGGTGCAGCGTCAGGAATAAATCACCGCCGTCACGCGGCATGTTGTTGTATGCGGTGCCGACGAGGCCGGGCGTTCCCGAAATCATCCCCGCATATTGGATCGTGTTGTCCTCATGCAACAGCTTGGGCGACACGCCCTCGACGCCCGGCACATAGAGAAGCTCAATCAACCGCTCGATCCAGTCGGATTGGGCCGGGAAAACATCGTCGTTATAAAAAACGACGAACTCACCATCGGCCGCGCGCGCGCCTTCGTTACACTTGTCGGAGAAATTGTATTTCTTGTTGTAGTGGACGAAGCGCAAGCGACGAACGTCAGCGTACTCGTCCTTCAGGCGCTCGGCCAGTGGTCCGTTGCAAACAATCAGGACTTCAAAGTTCGGATAGTCCGTCTTGTCGCGGATCGCATCCAGCGCCGTCCGTAGATTCTGCGCCGAATCCGATGGAATGATGATCGAGACCAGCGGCATCTCGCCCGGTATCGCGATACGAACGCAGTTTGCATGGTCGAGCGGTACTGCAACCCCGGGGATGGAGCGGCGAATCAGCGCGTCGTTCAGTGCACTGATGTTAAATTCGCGCGCGAAAGATTTGCCGCCGCTCGCCGCGGACCCGGGAATCGACCGCCATAGATACAGCACACGTTCGACGTGGACGATCTTTCGTGCCACTTCCGACATTCGTAACGCCAAGTCATAGTCCTGCGAGAAGTCGTACTCGCTGCGGAAGCCCCCAATCTCCCTGACGGCACGTGTGTTGTAAACAGTGAGGTGGCTGGTCAGCATGTTGTTGAACAAAATCTCCGGCGACCAGTCCGGTTTGAATACAAAATCAAAGAGCCAGCGCTGGCTGCTATCGTCAATCTTACATTCGTCGCTATAGATAAAATCTGCTTCCGGTTGGTTGTTTATTCCGGATACGACCCAGTATAAGGCGTCGCTTGTAAGTTCGTCATCATGATCGAGTAACGCTACGTATTCTCCGCGCGCCATTGCAAGCGCGGCGTTTGACGCAGCCGAGATGCCTGAATTCTTCTCCAGGGTCCGTAAACGGATTCTGGCATCATCTGCCGACATACTCGTCAAAAGCTTCCGCTGCTCGTCAGCCGGCGAACAGTCGTCGACAACACACAGCTCCCAGTTCTCGTAGTACCTGGTCCTGCAACGATTCGACAGCGCGTCGCAACCACTTAACGGGTGTGTTGTAGACAGGCATGATCACCGAAACTAACGGCGTGTGCGCAAATGCACTGATCGATGTGATCGCAGCCGCGCGGTCGAGCTCCGCTTGCTGCTCCGCGAACATCAGCCGCGCGATTTCCTCGTAGGGATCGACCTCCTCAGGCCGAAGCACTTCTTCGGCTGGGCGGTCACGAAGCCCGTTCATCAGGCCAGCAATTCCCGAGCGCTGAAACTTGGCCCACGCAAAGCCGGCCAACTGGGGGAATCCGCCTGCCCTTCGAGAGAGTGCATGAATCTTGCGCAGCTTGCGCGTAAGTGGCGCGAGGGGGCGCCCCACCCAGCGGACGGGACTGCTGATGCGCCAACTCGTGGACGCAAGTATCTCGTCCATCAATACCCGGCGCCGCGCCACTTCGGCGTGGAGCTCGCCAATATCGCGTTCAAGGCGCACCACATTCGCTCTTAGTTCGTCCGCCTGGCGTGTGGTCTGCCTGCTGTGCTGCTCCAGAATCTCATAGCGTTTGACGTCCAACTGGCGGAGCCGTGTCTCTGTCGCAAGCCGCGTCTCAAGCTCCGGCCGCAGCGTCCGGAGTTCGGCTCGCTCCGCTTCAACGGCTGAAAGCCTGTCCGTCAAGTTCCTGGCGGTCTCCTCCGCCGATGCCACCGCGGCTTGCTGCTCACCGATCTTACGGTCCTGGGCCGATCGCAACGTATCAAGCTCAGTCAACAGCCGGTCGCGGTCAGCCCTTAGAACGCCCAGTTCCTCACGCGCAGAACCGATCTCGTTCAGCAAAATCGGTCCGGAAGCGTTCGAGAGCGTCGGCGAGAGGTAGACACGCCGCAGTTGCTCGCGCGGCGCGTAGCTAATCGCCTTGACCTGATCGAAGACCGGCGCAACTTCGCCCGTCAGCACCCGCCGATAAGGGCCATCCTTGGCCTCTTCGAGCTTTTCAACCACGACGACGGAATCATAAAAGGAAAGGCGCGCGATGCTGCTGCTCAGGACCTTGAGGTGGCTGAGGACAGGGGCCTCAACGGACGAGGCGGCATCCGCTTCGAAATGATCGGCATTCAGCGCATCCGCCAGCGACTTGAAAAATTCAATGGCCGCCCCTGGCTTTCGGAATCCGCCCCTGTAGGAATCGTGATAGCTGCTATGCAGATCCTCCACGATGTAAAGCCCACCCGGCTTCAGGCGGCCGAAGCAAAGATCGAATGTCGCGATGATATGATCGGAGCGATGGGACCCATCATCGATAATAATATCGAATTGCATGCCACCGATCAGCCGATCCAGCACTGCGGGATCGGATGCATCGCCGACCAGCACGGCGATGTTCGGGCCTAAATCGAGCTTCCTGCATGCATCATCGATGTCGATCCCGACGATACTTGAATCGTCAGGCAGATACTGCCCCCAGATCTGCAGCGATCCGCCATTCTGAACACCAATCTCCAGAAGATCGACCGGGCGGCCCAGATTTAAGAAACGAGAGAGTTCCGCGTGATAGATGCTGAGGTACTGCTCCCATTTGTCCGACAAATTGCCTTGATGTCGGACGAAGATATCGCACAAATAGTTTATTCTAGCAGCGCGTGTCGGCATTGTGCCCCGGCTCCATCGGTTCCATCGTTAGTCGTTTATACAGGATCAAACGTCGAGCCAACACGGGCACGATGCATTGTAGACTTGCCTTCTCGCCGCAGACGGCGAAAGACATGTCATCAAGTCGCCAATTGGCTGTCGGACGCATGGCGTCCAATCGTCTAGCATCCCCAATTATATGCGAAACAAACCTCGTGATCCGGCAGGCAACTTCCGCAATGGACGCATCACCTGATCTTTGATGGGTGTCTCGGTGCCGCCGGGTGCCTCGTGGGATTGTCGTTACCACCAGCTTGGACTGGCTCCCGCATCTGGCGTCTCAAGTAGTCACGAGAGAGCATCTGACTTTCATCACACCACCGGACTTGCCCCGCCATCCATATTAATGGCCGTCCCGGTCGTAAAGCCGGCGTGGTCCGAACACAGGAAGCAAGCCATCGCCGCGAACTCTTCCGCCTTGCCTATACGTCCGATAGGCACGCCGGCCCCCATCTTCGCCTTAAAGTCGTCATACGACACGTTCGTGCCCTCATTGCGGTGCCGCCGCACGTGCTGATCCGAATCGATCAGCCCCACCAGCATCCCGTTGACGAGAATTCCGTGCGGCGCGCCCTCGCCGGCCAGCACCTTCATGAGTGCCATCCCAGCCGCACGAGACACCGCGGTCGGCGCCCCGTTCGCGCGCGGCGCCTTCGCCCCGGTGTTCAGCACGTTGATGATCCGGCCCCATTTGCGTTCCTTCATCCCCGGCCACACCAGCCGGCTCAGGCGGATGGCTGCGAACAGCTTCAGGTCCAGATCCGCCTGCCAAAGCTCATCCGTGATCTGCACAGACGGCATCGCGCGTGAGATCCCGGCGTTGTTGATCAGGATATCCACCTGCCCGAAGGTCGCGACCACCGCGTCGAACGTCTTTTGGATGTCCGTTGCCAGCGACACGTCGCACTGGAACCCCGCGACCTTGCCGGACGCGCCGGCCGACGCGGCGGCCACGCCCTCGTTCAGCGTGTCCGCGCTGCGCGCCAGGATCGCCACATTGGCGCCCGAGGCGGCAAACTCCTTGGCCATGGCCAACCCCAGGCCCTTGCTGGCGCCGGTAATGATCGCCGTACGGCCATCCAGACGAACTTCCATTGGTTCCCCCTCCTATCCTATTTCGACTACTACTTTGCGGAGGATCCGGATTTTCCGCAACGCGGTCCCGGCCAGCCGCGTGTCAGATCAGCCCGGCCACGATGACCGTGATCAACCCCAGCACAAGGTTGACGCCGATCAGCTTGCGCACGGTGTCCAGACTGCTGGCCATCCGCGTCCGGTCGGTCGTGCGGCGGAACCGGCGGTAGGGGCCGAAGACGATCGCCAGGAACACCGCCGCCATCACCAGCCCCAGCGCCAGCATGGCATGGACCTCCCACGGCACATTGGCCATGCCGCCCATCCACCACAGCATGGCGAAGCCGGTGAGCAACACCAGGGTCATGACATGCCAGACGACCAGGAAGAAGCGGCGGAAAACCTGCGTATGCAGCAACATCCGCTGCGGCGCCTCGATCGCCGCCAGGCTCGGTCGCAAGATGACGTAGGCGAAGAACATCCCGCCCACCCACAGCACCGCGCACAGCAGATGCAGGGACTTCAGACCCGCATAAACCATCATCCAATCAACTCCAGCAATTCAGCCAGCAGGGCGCGTAGCTCATTTGCCGCGATTGATCGAGGGGCCGCCTCGGTTACCCCCAGCCCGTCGGCGAAGGCGGTGGCAAACCCGGTGCGATTGCCGATGGTCGCGGTCAGCAGCGGGTAACCACTGGTTTGCAGCTGGGCCATGATGCTCTCGCGCAGCTTGCCGCTGGCCGGCAGCCGGTTGAGCACCACCGCCGATTTTCGTTTTTCCGCGGCAGCAAGCTTCAGCGTTCCCTCCGCCGCCCACACATCCGGCGGGCTGGGCTGCACCGGGATCAGCACCAGGTCGGCGCCACGGATTGCCAGGCGGGCGTCGGTGTCGATCTGCGGCGGGCTGTCGATCAGCACGATGTCGTGCGCGCGCTTCAGCCGGTCCAGTTCCGCGGTCAGACGCCAGCCCGAAATGTCCGAGAAGGTCATCGCCGTCGCTGTCGCCGGTCGCAGTTCATGCCAGCGCGTCAGGCTGCGCTGCGGGTCGATGTCCAGCAGCGCGACCTTGCGCGTCGCCGCCAGCGTTGCCGCGAGATTGGCGGCCAGCGTGGTCTTGCCGGTGCCGCCCTTCTGTTGGGCGACTGTCATGACGATCGCCATGCGACGCGCCTCCATTGCAATGCCGGCTCACTGGATCAGAGCCGCCGAGTCGATGCCAGAACCCTGTTGCGCCGCCTTGTGCTCACCGGCATCAAGCGCTCGCTTTCGCAAAAGTCTTAACCTACTGTTCCGTGGCGCCGGTCAGTCAGGCCGGGTCGGGGAACACCAGGATCGGCGGAATGCCAACCAAAAGGACCGATGGGACTTACCGTCTGGAGCCGCCGCGTTGCGGACAGGATTGGCAGGCCTACCATGGCATCCGCCGCAGGGTGTTCCATTTGCCTCGGCCTGAGGAAGACAACGCACCCACCTGCCATCCGATGCTGTTGTGGCTGGAGGATCATCCGATCGGCGCCATCCAGATCGAGGACCTGTGCAACCAGGCCGCGGCCCTGCGCCTCGTCGCCATCGACCCGAACTGGCAGGGCGGCGGCCACGGCAAGGTCATGCTGGAATGCGCGGAAAAGTTCGCCCGCGAGATCGGCTGCCGGAAGGCCGTCGTCTACGCGACCCCGGAAGCCGCCGGCTTCTACGCCCAGGCCGGCTATGATGAGGAAGACTGGGATGAGAACAGCATGGGCGGCATCGTCCAGATGCTGAAGAATCTGGACTGAGCAACCGGACCGACGTTGCTTCAGGCAACCCGGTACTTCTACACGGCTCGCAGTGGCTCCGGCGGGACCGGAGGTGGCACCGGGATCGGCGTGGGCGGCTCCTCGATCGGCACCGGGTCATCCGGATCCGGCACGACCGGCGGACCGCCGGGCGGCGCCGGCGGATCCGACAGCGTGCCGCCCATCATCAAGGCCAGCTGGTATCGCGCGCGAGGGCGATCGTCCGGCTGCGCGCGATACCAAACTCCATACTGGCCGGCGTTGACCCGCCTCTGTGTCGACAAAAGGGGCGGGAGACGCGCGGTCAGTGCCGAACCTCTGCCGCTTGACTGACAAACTCAACCGACTGGCTGGCCGTTTCCAGCAATCGGCTTGTCGAAGCCAATGCTGAATCGATCGCGGTCACATACAGCCGCCGTTGCGCCTGCCAGACATCCAGCGGCGTTCCGCCTGTCGACTCCATCGTTTGGGTTACCGTGTCCAGCCACTTCAGTTGAAGATCGTGCACCCCTTTGCTGACGGTCATCCAGGTGCCGAAAAACGTCTTCATCTGATCCGCCGATCGCTTCGCCGCGTCGCGATAGATGTCCATCAGCGGAGCGGCCGAGTTCGTCCAGTCAACGGCTGCGCCGGTTGCGCGTTCCGCCGACTGGTCCGCGGCCGAAATCGCGGCATCGACAGTCTGCTTGGTCATGCCAGCTGAAGTCGAGACTGTCGCATCCATCGCCGAACCCATTGTCCGCGCTACGGGGTTGCCGACAGGGTTAGCCATGGGGTCGGCTTTGTGGACGGTGTCGGCCCCCGTCTGGGCCGTCTTTTCCAGGGTGGCGGACGCGGCGCCATGCGCCAGTTTGGCGGTTTCGCCGGGCGCGGTGATATCTGCCATGGTCGTGCCTTTGGTTTGATGAAAAAAGGTCTACGCCACGATGCGCGGCGCGACACACAGGTCCCGGGTCCCTCCGAGACGCAACCCAAGGCTACCCGAATCCGTCTTGCCGCCCGTAATCAACGACTCGCGAGCCAGCTATGATAACGCGCCCAAGACAGTTCCGTGACAAAACGATCGGGCGTTGGGCCTCGCAACAGCCCGACAAGCCGGCGCCGGATCACGACAAGGCGCGTTCCGCCTCCGGCCCGGTCTCCGGCGTTGCCATGGGGATCGGCCGTTCCGCCATCTGCCGAAACCCCTCGATCGCCCGGCGGAGTGCTACGGAACGCTTGCTTTCCGGCTCCAGCACGAACAGCACGAGGGAGCGGCCGGTGATCTCATACGTGTCACCGGTGTTGAAGGCCTGATGCTGGGTGTCATCGGGAATGTTGGTGTCAAGCAGGCAGCGCCACACCTTCCCGCCGACGACCTCCGGCAATGTAAAGTTGACCACATCGTGGAACGCGTTCAGCACCACCAAAGCGGTGGCATCCATCGCCGGACGCTTGATGCCGCTGGCCTGTGCCCGCCCGTCCAGCAGCATGCCGAAACACCGAGCGTTGCCGTCGTTCCAATGCTGCTCCTCGATGTCCTGGCCGGATGGAGTCAGCCACCGCACGTCCTTCACGTCCAGCTCGGCATTATACTCCCCCGTCAAGAACCGCGCGCGGCGCAGGATCGGAAATGATTGCCGCAGCACAATGACCTTGCGGGCAAACTCCGCAAGGTCGACCTCTTTCTCACCGAAGTTCCAGTTGACCCAGCTTATTTCGTTGTCCTGGCAATAGGCGTTGTTGTTGCCTTCCTGCGTGCGTCCGAACTCGTCGCCCGCCAGCAGCATCGGCGTTCCCTGTGCCAGCAGCAGCGTCGCCAGCATGTTGCGCTTCTGCCGCTCGCGGAGTTCAACGATGGCCGGATCGTCGGTCGGGCCTTCCACGCCGAAGTTCCAGGAGTGGTTGTCCGAATGGCCGTCGCGCCCATCCTCGCCATTCGCCTCGTTATGTTTTTCGTTGTAGGAAACCAAATCGTTCAAAGTGAAACCGTCGTGTGCGGTAATGAAATTGACGCTCGCCCAGGCTTTCCGGCCGCGCCGGGCGAAACAGTCGGCCGAGGCTGATAGTCGCGTCGCCATTTCGGCCTGCTTGCCCTCGTCACCCTTCCAGTACGCCCTGACGGTGTCGCGGAACTTGTCGTTCCACTCGGCCCAGCCAGGCGGGAAGCCGCCGACCTGGTACCCGCCCGGACCGATGTCCCAGGGTTCAGCGATCAGCTTGGAGTGCGACAATACCGGATCCTGAAGGCAGCTTTGCAGGAAGCCATGCGCCTCATTGAACCCATCCGCCTCGCGCGCCAGGATCGTGCCGAGATCGAAGCGGAACCCGTCGACATGCATCTCCGTCGCCCAGTACCGCAGGCTGTCCGTCACCATCTGCACCACGCGCGCGTGGCTCATGTTCAGCGTGTTACCGGTCCCGGTGTCGTTGATGTAATAGCGCGGATTGTCGGGGATCAGCCGGTAGTACGAGGCGTTGTCGATGCCGCGGAATGACAGGGTTGGGCCACGCTCGTTGCCCTCGGCCGTGTGGTTGTAGACGACGTCCAGAATCACCTCCAGACCGGCGTCGTGCAAGCGGGCCACCATTTCCTTGAATTCGGAGAAAACGAAGTCGGGTACGGCGGAATAGCGCGGATCGGGCGCGAAGAACCCAATCGAGTTGTAGCCCCAGTAGTTTGTCAGCCCCTTGTCGAGCAGATAGCTGTCATTGACGAACGCGTGAACGGGAAGGAGTTCGACCGAGGTCACGCCAAGGGTGCGGATGTAGTCCACGATTTCTTTCCGGCCGAGGCCGGCGAAGGTCCCGCGCAGTGGTTCCGGCACCGCCGGATGCAGCATCGTGTAGCCGCGGACATGGGTCTCGTAGATGATGGTGCGTTCCCACGGCACCGATGGTGCGCGCTCGCGCCCCCAGGTAAATGCCGGGTCGATGACCCTCGATTTTGGCATGAACGGCGCGCTGTCGCGCGTATCGAACGTCAGGTCGTCGCCATCCGCCCCCAGCGTGTAGCCGAAGCAGGCGGGATCCCATTTCAGGTCCCCGACATGCGCCTTGGCATAGGGGTCCAGCACGAGTTTGTTGGGATTGAAACGATGACCCGCTTCCGGCTCGTAGGGGCCGTGCACGCGATAGCCATAGGTCGTGCCAGGGCGAGCATCGGGCAGGTAGCCGTGCCAGATTTCGTTGCTGTATTCCGGCAGTTCGATCCGTTCCAGTTCGCGGGTGCCGGCCGCGTCGAACAAACACAACTCCACCTTGGTCGCGTGCGCGGAGAACAGGGAGAAATTGACTCCCAGCCCGTCCCATGTCGCGCCACAGGGATTGGGAGAGCCTTCACTGACTCGTGACTTCAGTATCGCTGGTGGCATTGATGTCCTCGACGCGGTTGGGGCGGTGACACAGCAAAGGGGGCTTGCGCCCCCTTTGCTGCCGATAGTCACACCCGGACAAGACTGCGTTTGATGGGATGGCTAACTCAAACGTGAGCCTGCCCGGTTGCAACCTTTTGCCTCGGCAAAACTGCCTTAGGCTGTCAGCCGGCCCAGAATGTAGCCGAATCCCAGCGCGAGCAGGGCCGCGACGATCGGCTGTGCCTTGATCAGGTCGCTGACCTGCCCGGCCGTCTGCTGCGCCTGGCCGGCGGCCTGATTGTATAGCCCCTGTGCCTGCGTCTTGGTGTCGCCCGTCACGTTCCCGACGGTTTCCTGCACCCGCCCGCCGAAATCGCGCGCGGTCCCTTGTAAACGATCGTCCATGATTCTGTCCTCCTGATTGCCGAGAGGATAATAAACGCGTCAGGCCTGCTTAGGTTCCGTAACGGTATGCTGAAGCGAGCGGCCCTTGAAAAGCGCCCGCTGCCCGAATGGTTAGAAGTTCAGCTTCAGGCCCGGTGTCGGCCACTGCATCGTGCCCAGCCGTCCCGTATCCGACAGCGTGATGTAAGCGGTCCGCATATCCGGGCCGCCGAAGCAGATGTTCGTCGGATAGGTGTCCGGCATCTTCACCGCGCGGACGATCTCGCCACCGGGTGAAATCTCGGTGATGTAGCCAGTGGTGAGTGTGGCAACCGCAATGTTTCCGTTGTCCAGCACCGCGAGGCTGTCGAAGCGGGCGGCGCCTGGAAGCCCGGCGATGATCCGCCCGCTGTGGTGGGCGTAGGGGGCCGGTTTGCGGAGCACGCCCGGCGCCTCGATATCGAAGGCCCAGAGGCGGGCGCCCTCGGTGTCGGCGGCGTAGAGGGTCTTGCCGTCGGGGGAAAGGCCGCAGCCGTTGGGGGACAGGATGGGGTGGGCGATTTCGGTGATTTTGGAGCCGTCCGGGAGCGCGTAGTAGAGGCCACCATGGTCGCGGTGGCGGGCGAGGCGTTTGCCGAGGTCGGTGAAGTAGAAGCCGCCGTGGGTGTCGAAGACGAGGTCGTTGGGGGCGGAGAGTTTGTGGCCGCCGACTTCGGTGTAGAGGGTCTTTGCCTCGCCGGTTTTGGCGTCGACGCGCTGGATGTAGCCGAACTTGTAGTCGGGGTGTGGCGCAATGCCCATCGAGTAGCCTTCGACATACTTGCTGCCGCCGTTGTTGCAGAGATAGAGCGCGCCGTCCGGCCCGAAGGCGAGGCCGTTCGGGCCGCCGCCGCAGCGGGAGAAGACACTGGTTTTGCCGTCCGGTGTGACGCGGGACAGTTGGTTGTTGCGGATTTCGGTCAGGATGACGCTGCCGTCCGGGCAGACCACGGGGCCTTCCGGAAAGCCGAAGCCGGAGGCCAGGATTGTCACTTCGCTCATTGTGGTGTTTCCCCTGTTGTCGCGATGCCGGGAGTGTCCTCCGAATGGGCGTCGCGTCAACTGGGAGGGGTGGCATGAGGGCTGTTCGGTTTGGGTCGTTTGGCAAGCCGGATGTGCTGCGTGTCGAGATGGTGGCGGACCCGGTCGCGGGTGTGGATACGGCGGTGGTGCGGGTCGTTTCGGCCTCGATCAATCCGAGCGATGTGAAGAATGTTGCGGGGCTGATGGAGCAGACGACGCTGCCGCGCACGCCGGGGCGGGACTATGCGGGGGTGGTGGAGGCTGGGCCGGCGGATTGGATCGGCGTGAAGGTTTGGGGGACCGGCGGGGATGTCGGGTTTACCCGGGACGGGACGCATGCGGAACGGATCGTTGTGCCGGTGGCCAGTCTGCGGCGGAAGCCGGGGGTGCTGGATTTTGATCAGGCGGCCTCGGTCGGGGTGAATTTTGTCACGGCGTGGAAGGGTCTTGTTGGTGCCGCCGAGTTGCGTGGGGGTGAGACGGTTTTGGTGGTTGCCGCCAGTGGTGGTGTGGGTAATGCAGCGGTGCAGATCGCAGCACGCATTGGGGCTGTTGTCGTTGGTGTGGATCGGCGGGCGCCTCGGGCAGGTGCGGCGATCGGGCGTTTGGGGACGTCGCTGGTGGTGGGTGGGGAGGGTATGGCCGACGCGGTTCGTCAGGTGACTGGTGGGCGCGGGGCGGATGTGGTGCTGGATTGTGTTGGTGGCGTGATGTTCCGGCAGGCGCTGGATTGCCTGGCGCCGGGTGGGCGTCTGGTGGAGATGAGTGTCACTGGGGCGCGGGAGGTCTCGTTCAACCTGGCGGATTTTTATCATAACGAGAGCCGGTTGTTTGGCATCGATACGTTGAAGCTGGATCTGGTTCAGTCGGCCGCAGTGCTGGAGGCGTTGGCGCCAGGGTTCGAGGCGGGGGATTACCGGCCGGCGGAGATTGTCCGGCGGTTGCCGTTGGATCAGGCGGTTGCGGGGTACCGGGCGGTGGCGGATGGGGAGGCTGGGCGGGTGGTGCTGGGGATGGCCTAGCCGCCTGACGCTTCGTTTAAGCATTCTTTCCGCCATACCGACGGACGCGCAGGTCTGCCTGCTCCTTATGTCCGGCGAAATTCTCGATGGCGCACAGGCGCGAGCAGTATTCGCCGATCATGGCTGTCGCTTCCGGGCTGACCTGTTGATACGTTACGGTCTTCAGGAACTTTCCGACCCATAGGCCGCCGGTGTAGCGGGCGGCGCGCTTGGTCGGGAGTGTGTGGTTGGTGCCGATGACTTTATCGCCGTACGCAACGTTCGTTTCCTTGCCGAGGAACAACGCGCCGTAGTTGGTCATGCGGTCGAGGAACCATCTTGGGTCCGCGGTCAGGACCTGGACATGCTCGCTGGCGATCCGATCGGCTTCGGAAAGAAGTTCCTCGTCGGTGTCGCACAGGATCACCTGGCCGTGGTCGCGCCATGCGACGGAGGCGATGTCCGCCGTTGGCAGGACGGCGAGTTGGCGTTCTATCTCTGCCTGGATGCCTTCGGCGATGCGGCGTGACGTGGTCAGCAGGATGGCTGGGGAGGTCGGTCCGTGTTCGGCCTGTCCGAGCAGGTCTGTGGCGCACATTTCGACGTCGGATGTGTCGTCGGCGATGATCAGTGTCTCGGTCGGGCCGGCCAGCAGATCGATGCCGACGCGGCCGAACAGCTGTCGCTTGGCTTCGGCAACGAAGGCGTTGCCTGGTCCGACGAGCATGTCCACCTGCGCGATCGTTTCGGTACCGATCCCCATTGCGCCGATCGCCTGGATGCCGCCGAGGAGGTAGATCTCGTTGGCGCCGCCCATGGACATCGCGGCGATCGTGGCGGCCGGAGGGACGCCGTTCAGTGGCGGGGTGCAGGCGGCGATCCGTTTTACGCCGGCGACCTTTGCCGTCAGCACGGACATGTGGGCGCTGGCGACCATGGGATAGCGGCCGCCGGGCACGTAGCAGCCGACACTGGCGACCGGAATGTTCTTGTGGCCGAGGCGGATGCCGGGGAGCGTTTCGACTTCGATATCACGCAGCGCGTCCTTCTGCGCCTGGGCGAAGCGGCGGATCTGGGTTTGCGCGAACTCGATATCGGTGATCACCTGGGAGGGCAGGCTGTTGATCAGGGACTGGATTTCATCGGGGCGCAGCCGAAAGGCCTGGGGCGACCATTTGTCGAATTTTGCCGACAGCTCCCTGACCGCCGTGTCGCCGCGGGCGGCGATGTCTTCGAGAATGGCTTCAACCGTCTGGCGAACCTTGCGGTCGGCCTCGGTTTT
Organism: uncultured Pseudomonadota bacterium; assembly: GCA_963819005.1. GTDB lineage: Bacteria > Pseudomonadota > Alphaproteobacteria > Acetobacterales > Acetobacteraceae > Rhodopila. The sequence goes on along the minus strand of CAWFUL010000010.1, from coordinate 646,909 downwards.
CTCGGCCTCGGTGGCGCCGTGCTTCAGAACCCGGATCATCCGTTCATCCTCCGTCTTCGATCAGGCGCGATAGGCGGCCTTGGGCGCCTCCGCAAGGGCCACCGTGGGTCGTCCCGGCCGCAATGCGAGGAACGCGGCGCCCAGCATCATCGTCATGCCCACGGCATCGCCCCAGTCAAGTTTCTCGCCAAAGAAGGTGCTGCCGATTACCACGGCGATGACCGGCGAGACGAACGCATAGGTGCCGGGGCGGCTGGCACCCCAGTCGCGCACCAGCAGAAAATACATCGTGGTGGACAGCAGGGCGCCGGGGACCAGGAGATAGAGCCAGGCGAGGAAGGCGGGCCATCCCCAGTGGAAGCGCATCGAGTCCCATGCTCCTGGCTCGATTGCCAGGGAGGACAGCAGCAGCACGAGGCCGCCGATCAGGTCGGTCAGGCCGGCGAGTTGCACAGGCTCCAGCGTGCGCATGATCGGGCGGGTCATCACCGAACCGGCCGTGTAGCACAGGCAGCCGACGGTCACGCCGGCGGCGCCGATCATCTCCCACACATCCAGCGTGCCCGCGATCGCGGCCGGGCCGAACAGCATCAACACGCCGAGGATGCCGATTGCGATGGCGCCGAGTTGCCGCGGACTGAACCTTTCCTGCCCCATCGCGACGGAGAATCCCAGCAGCGCCAGCGGAGTCAGTGCCGAACTGATCACTGCCGCGAGGCCGGCGGTGATAGTCTTCAGGCCATATAACTGGATGATCTGGTTCAGCGTGATCAGCAGCACCGAGACGAATACCAGGCGAGGCACCAGCCGTGGCGGCGGCATCACCCGCTGCCCCCGGAACCGCCTGAAGATAAGCAAAACCGCGCCCGCCAGCGTCCAGCGCAGGCCCGCGAAGACTCCGGGCGAGACGGAGGCAATGCCGATTTTCATTGCCAGCCAGGTCGTGCCCCAGACAAAGCAGATGAAGACGAACATCGCACGCTGCGATGCAGTGGCTTTCATGGGGTAACGACGTTGCTCCTGACCGGGCGTCTACCTACTCCAACCTACCGCGCCGTTGCCGCGCCGTTCGGGCATGGCGCGTATGCGGTTTGGGATTGGGGGTTGAAGGTAAGGCGAGGGGCGCTGCCCCTCGACCCCGCAAAGGGGCAGGGGCCCCTTTGGATCCCGATGAATTGGGGGGAATGGGACGAGGGGGGCGATGGTGCCGGTTGAGACGCCGGTGTCGCCCCCCTCATCCCATTCCCCCCATTTAGGGGTTCTAAGGGCCCTCGGCCCTTAGCGGGTCCAGGGCAGCGCCATGGCCTTCCTTCGCCCAGTTCCAGCCCCCATACTTGCCGACGCGAACGGAGTGCGGCGATGGCTTGGCGGGTTGGGGTAGACTTGGGTGGGACGTTCACGGACATCTGCCTGTTCGATGAGGCAACGGGTGTGGTGGTGGTGTGGAAGGTTCCGTCCACGCCGGATGATCCGTCGCGCGGCATTGCCGACGGCACGCGGGAGGCGGTGGAGCGAGTCGGGGCTTCGGTGGGTGAGGTGGTTTATTTTGGGCACGGTACGACTGTTGCCACCAATGCGTTGATCCAGCACCGGGGGGCTGTGACGGGTCTTATCACCTCGGACGGATTTCGGGATCTGCTGGAGATCGGGCGGCAGAAGCGTCCGGACCTGTATGACATTCAGGCGGACAAACCACCGGTTCTGGCGACGCGCGATCTGCGGCTGGAGGTGCCGGAGCGGGTGCGCCACGATGGTGCGGTGGAGGTGCCGCTGGATCAGGAGGCTCTGCGTGCTGCTGTCGTGCGGCTGCGCGATGCGGGCGTTCAGGCTGTTGCCGTCTGCTTTCTTTACAGTTTCGTTCATGAGGAGCACGAGGCCGCCGCGGCGCGGATGCTAGGGGAGGCGTTTCCGCAGGCTTTCGCCAGTATTTCACATCAGGTGGCGCCGGAGTTCCGGGAGTTCGAGCGTTTGTCGACGGCCGTGGTGAATGCCTACCTCGGGCCGGTGATGCAGACGTATATACAGAGATTGGGCGGCCGCTTGTCGGAGCTTGGGCTGGCTGTGCCGCCGCATCTGACGCAATCCAACGGCGGCGTCATCAGCTTCGAGCAGGCGGCGATGTTGCCCGTCCGCACGGTTCTATCCGGTCCGTCGACCGGCGTGGTTGGCGCGGCGGCGGTCGGCCGGCAGTCCGGCTTTCCCGATCTGATTACGTTCGACATGGGCGGCACGAGCACGGACGTTGCGCTGCTGTCGGGTGGCGTTTGCCGGCTTTCCAGCGAGGCGACAGTCCACGGTTACCCGATCAAGGCGCCGATGCTGGATATCCACACGGTCGGCGCCGGCGGCGGGTCGATCGCTTATGTCGACAGCGGCAGTCTGCTGAAGGTCGGTCCGGCCAGTGCCGGCGCTGATCCGGGTCCGGCTTGTTATGGGCGCGGTGCGACAGAGGCGACTGTTACCGATGCGAATGTGGTGCTGGGCACGTTGAATCCCTCGTATTTGCTGGGAGGCCGTATGGAGGTGACGGCAGGACCTCGCGCTGGCTTCTATCGAAGCCTTGGCGGAGCGTCTGCGTTTGGACCCGATGCTGACCGCGCAGGGGATCATTTCGGTTGTTACCGCCAACATGGCGCGGGCGATCCGGGTGATATCGGTGCAGAGGGGGTATGATCCGCGGGACTATGCGCTTGTTGCGTTCGGCGGCGCCGGCCCGTTGCACGCCGCTCGGCTGGCCAGGGAACTGGAAATAGCCCGTGTACTGGTCCCGGTATCGCCCGGCATCCTGTGTGCCATGGGCCTGCTGCTGACCGACCTGCGAACCGACTTCGCGCTGACCCGCCTGACGAGTTTGGACGATGCGGCGGGTTCTGTCCTGGCCGAACTGTTTGCCACGCTGACCGCCCGCGCCGAGGCTTGGTTCGATGCGGAGGGGGTTCTTCCCGGCGCGCGACGCATCCTTCGTACTGTCGACATGCGCTATGCGGGGCAGAACTACGAACTTCCGATCGCGATGGACGGGCGTGATCTGGCGGAGGCGTTCACTTTGGCCCACCGCCGCCTGTACGGATTCGCGGCGGAGGATGAGCCGATCCAACTCGTTACCTTTCGCGTCGAGGCCTCCGCGATCGTTCCAAAAGCAACCTTCGCTGCCCACCCTGACGCCGGCCCCGACGCAAGCGACGCCATCATCGGCGAACGCCCGGTGTGGATGCCGGAGACCAACGGCTTCGTAGCGTGTCCGATCTACGACCGAACCAGGTTGCGCGCCGGCAACCGCTTCTCCGGTCCGGCGATTGTCGAACAGATGGACGCTACGACTGTCGTCCTGCCTGACATGACCGCCCGCGTCGAACCGTATTTGAACCTGATTCTGGAGGCGTCATGATCGATCCCATCACCGTCGAGGTGATCGGCAGTGCTCTTTCGTCCATTGTCGAGGAGATGGGAGAGGCGCTGATCCGAGCGTCGTATTCGACGAATATCAAGGAGCGGAGGGACTGTTCGACGGCTTTGTTCGATTTGCAGGGCCGCACGCTGTGCCAGGCTGAGCACATCCCGATGCACCTTGGAAGTTTCCTCGACCTGATCCCGCATATCATGAAGCGGCATCCGCTGTCGGGGATTCGACCGGGGGATGTGTTCTGCGGCAACGACGCTTACGAGGGCGGTGGGACTCATCTGCCGGACATTGTCCTTGCGGAACCGGTCTTTGTCGGGGGTGCAATGATTGCCTGGGTCGTCAACCTGGCGCATCACGCCGATTTCGCTGATCGGGGGCATGCCCACATTTATCAGGAGGGCCTGCGGATCCCGCCGATCCGGCTGTACCGAGCGGGGGAGCTGCAAGAGGACGTGATGGCGCTGATCCTGCTGAACTGCCAGGTTCCGCGCGAACGGTTGTCCGACTTTCGCGCGCAGATGGCGGCGAACCGGTTGGGCGTGCAGCGTCTGCAGGGGCTGTGTGCAAAGCATGGCCGCGAAACGGTCATGCAGGCTGGCTCGGCACTGCAGGACTATGCCGAACGCAAGATGCGGGCGGGCATCGCGGCCATTCCGGACGGGGTATATCGGTTCGCTGACCGTTACGATTGTCCGGAGATCGATGGGGAGTTTGACTTGTCCTGCGCCATCACGGTCGCGGGCGAGCAGATGCACCTGGATTTCGACGGGCCGCCGCAAGTCCGCGCCGGCCTGAACATGACCATGACCGCGCTGCTGTCCACCGTCTATTATGCGGTCAAATCCGTCGTCGACCCGACCATTCTGCCGAATGCGGGTCTTGCGCGTCCTTTGTCGGTCACTGCCCCACTCGGCAGCGTTGTCAATTGCATTCATCCCGCCGCGGTCAACGGACGTCTGTCACTATGCCAGAGGGTCGTAGACCTGATCTTTGGCGCTTTGAGTCAGGCTGTCCCTCGGCAGGTCACCGCCGCCGCAAACGGCGCGTGCTTTTCCATCACGTTCGCCGGGCATCAGCCCGCCGACGGCGTCCTTTGGGTCTATCTCGAAACGATCGGCGGTGGCTCCGGCGCCCGGTTTAACAAGGATGGCCTGGATGGTGTGCATGTCCACATGACCAACACATCGAACCTGCCGGTCGAGGCGCTGGAACTTGAATACCCCCTGACCCTGATGCGTTACGAACTGGTGGAGGGGTCCGGCGGGCTGGGTCAATACAGGGGTGGAATGGCGATTCGCCGCGTCTACCGCGCGGATCACGCCTGCCATGTGCGGGTGGACGGTGCACGCATTCTGTCCGCGCCGTGGGGTCTGTTTGGTGGCGAACCGGGCGGGCTGGCGTCCATCGAGTTCGACCGCTGTTCTTAATCATGGGTCTGCGATGTTGCGGGCTGGCGACATCATTTCGGTCGTGACGGGCGGGTCTGGTGGGTATGGGCCGCCTGTTCGTCGCGATCCGGCGGCGATCGAACGTGACCGGCGGGAGGGGCGCTACCCGCCCGCCGCCTGACGCCCGCTACAAATACTTCGCGGGCCGGATCATCGCGCGCCACATATGCGCCACGGGGCTGTTGTCGAAACCCAGTCCCTGTTCGGGCTGGCGGAAGTTCCGTGCTATGATGTCTGTAAATTCTTCCAGCTGTACTACGACATTCGGGTCGAAAGAGTAAATGTCGTGCACGGTGATCATCCGGCCGGACATATACCACTTGTGGTTACGCATCCGTTTATAATCTTCCTCGACATAGGGATCCGGCCGGTAGTCCGCGCCAAATGCCTTGATGTAGGATTGCGGATACTCATACCCCACTGACTCGTCCGGATAGAATCGCAACACCTGATGCGCGCGAATAGCCCAGGTAACCTCTTCATCGACATAGGGCTCCACCAACTGGGCGCCCCAGTACCCATGATCTCCGCGAATGAATCCGATGGTGGAAATATCATGCAGCAGACAGGCCAGAACCATCTTCTCGCCCAACCCTGCCCGCACGGCATGACGGGCCGACTGCAGCAGATGCGCCGCGGGGCCGAAACGATACTTGAAGAAATCCATCAGCGTCGGCGCGGCGGGCATCGCGGGTAATCTTGGGTCATCACCCATCAAAACCCGAGCGCGGGGGTTTGCAGCCATCAGGGCGGTGGCGTTGGGACCGGGACCGGTATCGCCGTCCGCCAGATTATACAGCCGGGACTTGATCACGATATAATCCAGTTCCCGGCTCATTTTATCTTCCAGCGCATCGGCGCGTTCGGACAATGTCTGCGTGTCGTTCATTGGCTTTCTCCCCAGACGAACCCAAATCCTACGCCATAACCCGCTGACGCACCATCTCCGCCACCCGCTCGGCGATCATGATCGTCGGAATGTTGGTGTTGGTGCGCGAGACTTCCGGCATAACCGATGCATCGGCAACGAATAAATTTTCCGCCCCCACCAGACGTCCGTTCGGATCAACAACGGTCTTCGGGTCCGCCGGATCGCCCATGCGGCAGGTACACGATGCATGCCACGCCGACTGCACATTGTCCCGGACATGCCGCTGCAGCTTCGCCGGATCAGCCAGCAACTCCGGCAGAGGAAGGCAATCGCTGATGACCTTATCGAACATGAACTTCCGCAGGGTGCTGGAGGAATCCATCATCACCGCTGCCACATTCGTCAGTAATGTGTTCTTGAAATTCTTCTGACTGACGGCCCGCACCCGAGCAGACAGCCGGGAGGCAAACAGGTTCGACATATATTGCGGGACCGGATCGCTAGTCAGGATGCGGGCCATGCGACGGAACGCGTCCACCATCCGGTCCATGTCGCGCGGATCGCTGAGCCAGTTGAAGTTCACATCGGGTTCGTCGTCCGGATTAGATGAGGTCAGCCGGACCTGACCGGTCGAGTAGGACCGGCCGATATACGACGACAGAGTCCCGATTCGCACGCCGATGGCGTGCCAGGCCGAGCGGCAAACCGCCATCATGACCATATCCGCCGCCGGAATGTCCGGCAGTCCGGAGGACCAGCGCAGATAGGTATAGTTCCGGCGCAGAACCATCTTGTGACGGGCGACGGGGGGCAGGTAGCCGGAGATGTGGATCGCGGGGTGATCCATCAGATTCTGTCCAACGCCGGGCCGATCCAGGGCGACCTCGATCCCATGCTGCCGCAGATGCGCGCCCGGCCCGATCCCAGACAGCATCAGCAGCCAGGGCGAATGCAGCGCCCCTGCCGACAGCACCACATTATCCGCCGTAATGGTCTCGACCGCACCATTCCGCCTGACCTCCGCCCCGGTCGCCCTTCCGTTGGCGAACTGAATTCGCCGCACCTGAGTCTGGCCAAGAATCCGCAGGTTTGGCCGAGCCCGTGCGGCTGCGTCCAGGTATCCCACCGCGGAGGAACGCCGGGCATTGCCGTCATTGGAGAGCGGCAGGGGAGAATAGCCTTCGCCAAACTCGCCGTTCATATCGGGCCGCAACGGATAGCCGAGCTTGTTCCAGACCTTCGTCACTGACAGCGTGAAATCATCCCACTGCTCCATCGGCATGCGCCGAACGGTGATTGGCCCCTGTGCGCCATGGAGTTGGTCGGTGAAGTCCATGTCGGTTTCCAGACGCCGGAAATACGGCAGCACGGAGTTCCAGTCCCAGCCTTTCGCGCCGATGGCGTTCCAGTGGTCGTAGTCTTCAGGGGCGCCGCGCAACGCCACCTGTCCGTTCACCGAGGACCCACCGCCCAGAACACGCCCCTGTTCGTAATAAACCGGCATCGCATCGGCATTCCGCCGCACCTTCAACCCCTTCCAGAAATAGCTGGGGTTCATCAAAGCGCTGCCGGAATAGGTGTCGCGGATATCGTCCGGCATGCGGTCCGGCGCGTAGTCAGTGCCGGCCTCGATCAGTATCACCTTGTTTTCTGGCGCCTCCGACAGCCTGGCGGCCATCACACAGCCGGCGGACCCGCCACCAATTACCAGATGTGTCGCATGCATGGTCTTATTCCCCCCTACCGCCATCGACGCACGCTCGGCCCGGTTGTGCAACCGCCAAGGCAGAATTACGATCCTGGCAAAAGCGGGAGGCCGACCATGCTTGCGATCGAACCCACCGGACAAATCCTCGGCGCCACTATCCGGGGCATCGACCTGCGCCAGGACCTGTCGCGGGCGGACTTCGCTGCCATCCTGCGTGCCCTCGGTGAGCATGGGGTGCTGCGGTTTCCCGGGCAGGCGCTGGAGGCTGCGGACCTTCGCCGCTTCTCCGCCCGCTTCGGACATATCCAAGTTTTGCCGAACCTGCCGCACATCGAGCCCGGCATGCCAGAGGTCACGATCCTGTCCAACGTCACCGTCGACGGGAAGCTGATCGGCGCCCCCGATGCCGGACAGTCCTGGCACACCGACATGACCTATTCGCAGACGAGGGGTTTCGTGAACGTCCTGTCGTGCTTCCAGGTTCCAGTCCGCGACGGCAAGGTTCTGGGCAGCACCGAGTTCACCAACACCCAGGCCGCCGCCGCCGACCTGCCGCCGGAGATGATCGCGCGGCTGCGCGGCCTGACCGCGACGCACGATATCGAAATGTTCTGGGAGTACATGCGCCGGGAGAAAGGCAGCAAGCGGCCGCCGATGTCGGCGGAAATGCGGCGCGAACGACCGCCGGTTCATCATCCGGTTCTGCTGACCCATCCGATCACGGGGCGGGATGTGCTCTACGTCAATCCGGGCTTCACCGTTTGCATCGACGGCCTGCCGGAGGACGAGAGTGCCCTATTGTTAAAGACGTTGCTGGATCATGTCTGGCAGCCGCAATACCGTTACGTCCACGAATGGGCCGTCGGCGACCTGCTGCTGTGGGACAACCTGGGTAGTTGGCATTTCGCTCGTCCGGATTATGGCCCGGACGAGCATCGTCTGATGAAGCGATGCCAGGTCATGGCGGACAAAATCTTCGACCCCGCCTTTGTTCAGGATGTTTTGCAGGCGGCCTAGTCCCGCTTGAACCGGTACTGGAACCGGCTGCCGTCCGTCGTCACCAGCCCCGCGGTCGGGTTGGGAAAATGGATAGGCAGCAGCAGCGTGTTCGTATCCGCCACCGACGACAGGAAAGTCCGCCGCGATACCGCCGCCTGCTTGGGGTCCCAGTCCACGCCGGGGCACCAGTCGACCTCGCGGCACTGAATGGCGTGGTGCATCATGTCGCCGGTCACCACCACCTTCTGGCCGCCTGAGGAAATATTGACGCAGCAATGACACGGTGAGTGCCCCGGTGTCGGCGTCAGCGTCACCATGTCGTCCAGCGCATAGTCGTCATCGACCAGCAGCGCCTGTCCGGCCTCCACGATCGGCAGGCAGTTGTCGCGGAACACGGTGCCCGGCGGATTGGCGCCCTTCGCGTTTTCGGCTTCCCAGGCGGCGTATTCCTTTTTGTGGAAGATGTACTTCGCGTTCGGGAATGTCGGCACCCATCGTCCATCCCGTAGTGTCGTGTTCCAGCCGGTATGATCGATATGAAGATGGGTGCAGAACACGTAATCGATCTTGTCGTAGCTGACGCCGAGGGCGAACAGTTCGTTGCGCCAGCGCTCCTTGCCGGGGAAGTCGAATGGTGGCGGATGTCCCTTGTCCTCACCGGTGCAGGTGTCGACCAGGATGGTGTGTTTCGGTGAGCGGACCACGAAGGTCTGGTAGGTGACGCGCATCATTCCCAGCGCCTGATCGAACACCTCCGGTTCCATCGACGGGAGATGATGGTCCCACACGGCCTGGTCGAACATCGGGAAGAAATCCTTCGGCCGCCGCCATGGCCCCTCCCGCTCGATTACCGCATCGATGGTCACGTCGCCGATTCTGATCTGTCGCATGTGAGAACCCTCCCGTCCCGGTCATGCAGGGTAACAAGTGAACCTCTGGCCTACCAGACCCATCATCCGCTAGCCTGCCGCGGGGAGGAAACACACATGAGCTATGAAGCGCCATTCGCCGGAATCAAGGTTATCGATCTCAGCCAGGGCATCGCCGCGCCGTTCGCGGGAATGTTACTGGCCCAGTATGGCGCCACCGTCATCAAGGTGGAGGTCCTGGACGGCGGCGACTGGGTCCGTGTGAGCGCTCCGAAACCCGGCGGCAACACAGCACTTTCGGTCATGGGCAACCTGGGCAAGCAAAGCATCAGCCTGGACCTGAAATCCGAGGCGGGCAGGGCGGTCCTGTGGCGTCTTCTGGATGGCGCGGACGTCTTCATGGAGGGGTTTCGGACGGGCGTCATCAACCGCCTCGGCTTCGGCTATGAGGCGGTATCGGCCAAAGTCCCAGGTATCATTTATTTATCCGTTTCCGGCTTCGGCCAGACCGGCCCCTATGCCGAACATCCGGCCATGGACCCGGTGCTGCAAGCGTTCAGCGGCTTCATGGCGGAGAACAAGGACCTGAACGGAAGGCCGATCAACGTCGCCTCCATCCCGGTCGATGTGATGACCGCGCTGTTCGTGTACCAGGCTTTGTCAACCGCGCTGTACGCTCGACGTAACGAATCCAAGGGCCGTTATATCGAGGCCAGCCTGATGCAGGGGGCGGCGTGGCTGAACACCTACGCAATGCTGCAGCGCGTCATTTACAACAACGATCCTCCCGCCGCCAGAATGCACCGCAGCGTCTACAAGACCGCTGATGGCTGGATCCTGTGCATCGTCGCCGGCCGCCGGGGCTGGGGCGACTTCTGTGAGGCGCTGGAACAGCCCGCCCTTGCGGACGATGCCCGTTTCACCACCGTCATGGGCCGGGTCGCCAACAACTCCATCCTGGCGCCTATCCTCGGCGAGATCCTCGCAACGAAACCCAGCGCCCACTGGGTGGAACGATTCAGCAAGTACGGTGTCATGCACTCCGTGGCCAACGAATCGCTCGACGCGCTGAATGATCCCCACGTTCAGGAAACCGGCCTGTTCAGCTATCTGGAACAACCTGGCCTGACGGTCAAAATGCCCATTCCCAGCATCCCCGGCGCACCGGCGATCGAAACCAACACACCGCGTGGGACCGCCCCGCTGGCCGGTGCGGACACCGAAACGATCCTTGCCGCGCACGGCTACAGTGAGCAGGACATCGCCGGCCTTCGACAGCAGGGCGCGATCCCCTAATCCGGGATCAGCCCGCCATCGACATTGAACGACTGGCCCGTAATGTTCCGAGCACCGGGTGAGGCCAGGAATACGGCCATGGCGGCGATATCCTCGGGGTCGTTTGCTCGCTTCAACGGAATTACATCGGCGCGGCGGCGTTCCATTTCCTCCAGCGTCACGCCTTCCTGCTGCGCCCGCACCCGCAGGTTGTCATCCGACAACGCGGTCCGCGTGACGCCAGGACAGACCGAATTGACGTTGATATTGAAACGAGCGAGTTGCTGGGAGGCGGTCTTCGTCAAGGCGATCACCGCGCCCTTGCTTGCCGCGTAGGCGGCATTCGATGTCCCGGCGTAACCCTTCCCGGCGATCGAGGCGACATTGATGATCCGCCCGCTTTGCCGCGGGATCATTTCCTTAGCGACTCGCTGGAGACAAAAGAAAACACCCTTCGCGTTGACCCGATGGATGCGATCCCAGTCCGCCTCGGTCAGGTCCATGATGTCTGCCCGACGGGTCACGCCCGCGTTGTTCACCAGGATGTCGATTGGCCCGAAAAGCTCCCGCGCGTGGCGCACCATCCGGTCGATCTCGCCGAGATCACCAACGTCCGCAGTCACCGCCGCCGCCCGGCGCTGACCAGACCGGATAAACTCTGCCGTCTCTTCCGCCTTGGCGGCGTTGATATCCGCGACCACCACGGCTGCCCCAGCCTCCGCCAGCGCTATCGCACAGGCTCGGCCGATTCCTTGCCCAGCGCCGGTCACGAGCGCGACTTTTCCTGTCAGTGTCATCTGACTTTCCTCCCTTGAACGGCGAAACGGTAACCCAGCCTCCCGATCGCGTCGATTGCCAGCGGCCCCATCGGCCCCACATAGTCGGGCTTGACTTGGGAGGAACCACCAATGCCAGACGCCCCGGGCGAAAGCCTCGGCCGGCTACGGCCGCATTTGCCTCAGCGGCCGGATAATGCCAGCCGCAATCTCGTTCTGGCTGCCTGCCTGATTGCCACCTTCATGGCCGCGGTCGAGAGCACCATCATCGCCACCATCATCCCAACGATTGTCGGTGATCTGGGCGGGTTTACCCTGTTCACCTGGGTGTTCACTGTCTACCTGCTGACCCAGGCGGTTACCATTCCCGTCTACGGCCGCCTCGCCGACATCTATGGCCGCAAGCCGATCTTCTTCATGGGCGCCACGATCTTCCTGGTTGGCACCGGGCTTTGCGGCGCGGCCTGGAGCATTCCGTCGCTGATCGCTTTCCGAGCGATTCAGGGCTGCGGGGCGGGCGCGATCCAGCCGATCGCCGCAACGATCCTCGGCGACATCTACACCCCGCAGGAGCGTGGACGCATCCAGGGGTTGGTATCGTCGGTGTTCGGTGTGTCCGCCGTCATCGGTCCATCTCTTGGCGCCTTCCTTGTCGAGCATGTCAGCTGGCGCGTCACTTTCTGGGTCAACATCCCGATTGGCCTGGCAGCCATTGCCATGATCGCCTTGTTTCTGCACGAGACGGTCGAGCACCGTCAGCACAAGATCGACTGGATCGGCGCCCTGCTGCTGCTGACCGCCTTCGCCACGCTGATGCCCGCGCTGGTCGAGGGTGGCCGCCTCAGCCCGACGATGGTGATCGTTCTGCTGGTGGCCGGCGCCGTCGCGCTGGTTGCCCTTTACGCAAACGAACGTACCACCACCGAACCGATGCTGCCGCTGGAGCTTTGGCGGCACAACCGCGTCGTGGTCGTCGGCAGCCTGGGCAACTTTACCTCCGGCGCGATGATGATGGGCATTTGCGCGTTGCTGCCGACCTATGTGCAAGGGGCAATGGGCAGGACCGCGATCATCGGCGGCCTTGTGCTTGGCGCGATGTCGGTCAGTTGGGCGCTGTTCAGCATCGTCGCCGGCCGGCTGATGGTTCGCACCAGCTATCGCCTGGTGGCCATAGCCGGCGCCATCGCAATGATTACCGGCTGCCTGATACTTGTGTTGGCCAGCCCGTCCGCCGGCGTTGCGCAGGCCGCCACCGGATCGTTTGTGATCGGCATCGGCATGGGCTTTTGCAGCACCGTGTTCATCGTTGCGATCCAGGCCTCGGTGCCGTGGGGGCAACGCGCCGCTGCGACGTCATCGTCTATGTTCATGCGCTTCGTCGGGCAGTCGGTCGGCGCCTCGGCCGGCGGCGCGGTGCTCAACGCCACGCTGCGCCATCTCAACCCCACATCGTCGCACACCGTCGACCGCCTGCTGGACCCTGGGTCCCGGCTGGCGATGGGGGTGGACGAACTGCACCATCTGATCGCCATCCTGGCGGCATCGGTGCAGAACGCCTACCTGCTGGCCACGGGGTTTGCCGCGCTGACTTTGGCGATCACGCTCTGGCTTCCCGCCCGCCTTAGCCCGACGCGGCGCTGATTTTGCTACTCAGCCGCCGCTGCCATCGTTGTCTTGAACGCCGGCATCACCTGCTTCGCGAAACGGTTCAACTGGTCCAATGCCACATCCAACGGCGTTCCCAGCGCCAAGCTGCAACTGACGCGGTTCAGGCCTGGATAGCGTTTCTCGATCGCTTTCAACTGAGCAATGATATCCTCCGGCCTTCCAGCCAAGAAGCCGCCGGCCGCCACCGCATCCTCGATCCGCGGCAGCTTCGTCTTTGCCGCAAGGGCGGGGTTGCGCATCGCGGCGATCTGCTCGTCCGACAGCGCGCGGACCAGCCGCAGTTCGCCGAACATCTTCATGTTCTCTTCGTAGTATTTGCCGGCCTCGCGCATGGCTTCCTCACGGCTTTCGGCGATGAAGAACTGGAAGCCCAGCGACAGGCGTTCGCCTATCTCGATTTTTACGCCACGGCGAGCGTAGGCGGCCTGGAACTCGCTCATGTGGCGTTCGACGGCGCCGCCCTCGGCGGACCCGCCGCCGATGACGCCGCAGATGCCGTGCCTGGCCATGAAGTCGAACGCGCGTGCGGAGCCGCTTTGGATCGGCTGCCAGCATTCCACCGGCAGGCGCATGGGGCGTGGAACGAGCGTGATTTCCTTCAGGGTGTAGCCGCGATACGGCACTTCCGGCGGGATCGTGTAGTATTTGCCTTTGTGGGAGAATTTTTCTTCGTTGAAGGCCTTGAAGACGACGTCCACGCCTTCCTCGAACATTTCCCGGTTCGCTGCCTGATCGGTCAGGGGGGAGCCGAAACTTTCGACCTCCCGGGTGTGATAGCCGCGGGCGACGCCGAAGATGACGCGGCCTTCGCTCAGGATATCCGCCATGGCGTAGTCCTCGGCGAGGCGCAGAGGGTGCCACATTGGAACGACGTTGAAGCCGCAGCCGATCTTCAGGTTCTTCGTTACGTTGACCAGATGCATCGCCATCATCAGCAGGTTCGGGATGCACTCCGTCCCTTCGGGCTGGAAATGATGCTCCGCCATCCAGAACGTGTTGTAGCCCAGACCGTCCATTGTCTTCGCATAGGCGACCGCCTTGTGCAGTGCGCCCGCGAGTTGCTCGTTTGTGTAAAACCGGTCGTTGACCGGGGTGCCGGTATAGCCAACATTTTCCATGTCGACCGTGCCGACATAGGAACTATCGAAATTCGTAATCACAGCCTGTTCCTTCCAGGATTATTCCGCCGCCTGCCGCGTCTCCAGCGGACGCACCAGCCGTTGCAGGCATTCCTCGTAAACCGTCCGCCAGTCGTCACCGGGTGCCACGGTTTCACCGCTGCGGATGCGGGCGTAGATCGCCGGAGTTTCCGCGCCGGGTGGGACTTCGTTTCTATCTCGCAATGCCCGAGCGGCGATGAGCAGGCGGCGCCTCGTGCGGGTAATCATCTGGTCGCTGGGGGCCAGATGCTCGAAGCTGTGATCGACGATGTCGCCCATGCTTTCGGTGATCGCCTGATCCTGCATGTGGATATGGCTGATGCCGGTATAGATGACATCGTTTCGTTGAGCCTCGCGGTCGATCTGATAATCGTTCGAGGCGTTTGCCGCCGGCCGCCAACGCCCGTACCAGTCGGTCGTGGCCGGCAGATAATCGATCAGCGGCCTGGCCCCGGGAATTTGTTGCCCGTTCTTCAGCGGCGGCATCCGCGTCATTTTCGTCCACGTCAGGCTGACGAACATCGTGTGGGTGTCATCCATCGGAACCCAGGCCCTCGCCTGGACGCGGTCGGTGATGTCGCCCTGAGGCACCCACGTCCAGAACGGGAAACCGAAATGCGCGAACCGCCAATACGTATTGCCGTCCTCCGCCGGCCGGAACGCGCTATACATCGTTCCGTAGTCCGTATCAGCCACCTGATACGCTGGCGCCCGGTTGCCCACCTGATACTTCAGCCAGTTATCCTCGCTGACCTGCTCCGGCCGGATACTGCCGGCATGCAGAAACCCGAAATGCGAGGTATCGATGTCGCCTTCCAATGCCTGCAGCCAGTTGCATTCCCGCTGGGCGAACATCGGAATCAACTCGGCCTCATCGACCAGCGTCGCCTCGATTTCCGGCAGGGGCGGGGCCTCGGCCGCCGACCCCATATAGACCCAGATCAATCCCGCCCGTTCCTGCGCGCGGTACGTCTTTGCCTTGACCTTGTCGCGGAAGTCCTGGTCCGCCGGCAGGTTCGGCATGTCCACACAGTTCCCGTCCGTATCAAATTTCCAACCGTGATACACACAGCGGATGCCGCCCTCCTCATTCCGGCCAAAGAACAGGGAGGCACAGCGATGCGGGCACCGGTGGTCCATCACGCCGACGCGTCCGGATCGATCGCGGAAGGCAATCAGCTTTTCCCCCAGCAGCATCAGCCGCAGCGGATCGCCGCCCGCCGATACTTCGGATGATTTCGCTGCCGGCAGCCAATACTGCCGCATCATCGTCCCCATCATCGTCCCCGGTCCGACGCGGGTTAGCGCCTCGCTCTCGATCGCGTTGGTCATCATGCCCTCCCTAGCCAGTTGCAGCCACCGTACGACTGCGCCCGCCGAGGGTCAAATTGACCACCCCGGCGGTCGATCCTACTATTCGCTAAACGCGCCAGCCGGCAAAGGTGCGGACAGGAGGTTTCGGTCATGGCTCAGATAGTCCTAGGTCTTGGCACCTCGCACACCCCAATGCTGCTGGTCGATGCCGAGGATCTGCCGCGGTATGAGGAAAACGATTGCCGCATCGGCGAACTGCTTGATCACAGCGGCGCGCGGACAACGTTCGATGCGCTGCTGGCAAAGGCCGGCGACCGCCACGCCGCGACTGTCACGCCGAAGGCGCTCTCGGACCGCCACGCGGCTGGTCAGGCCGGTATCGCGGCGCTGGCGGATGCACTGGCCGCCGCCGAATTGGACGCCATCATCATCATCGGCGACGACCAGCACGAGATGGTCAAGGAAGGCAGCTTCCCGCCGCTGATGATCTATACCGCCCCGGCGATCCGGGGCCAGCGCCCGCCGCACCCGGCGAACCGCCCGGAATGGGTGCTGAAAGGTTCCAGCCGTTACTATCCCGCCACGACGGTCGATTATCCGGTTGCGCAGCCTCTCGCAAAACACCTGTCGGCGTCGCTGAAGGCACAGGGTTTCGGAGTCACCCATGCCGAGACCAAGGCCAAAGGCGCCCCGATGGGTCATGCGTTCGCCTTCGTCGAAACCCAGCTTATGCGCAACGCGGTGGTTCCCATCGTGCCGGTCCTGCTGAACGCTCTCTACCCGCCGAACCAGCCGACTCCGCAACAATGCCTGGAGATCGGCGAGGCCATCGCGAAGGCGATCGAAAGCTATCCGGCGAACGCCCGTATCGGCATTGTGGCCTCGGGCGGCCTCAGCCATTTCGTTGTCGATGAGGAACTCGATCGCGGGGTCATAAAGGCATTGACTGAAAAGGACGATGCCGCGCTTTGCGCCCTGCCGCTGAACAAGCTTAATTCCGGCAGCGCCGAAATCCGCAACTGGATCTGCGCCGCCGGTGCTTTGAAAGCCCTTCGCATCGACCGGGTCGATTATATCCCCGGCTATAGAACCAAGGCGGGAACCGGGACCGGGCTGTGCTTCGCGATCTGGCGCTAAAATCAGGGAGGCCGAATATTCCAGGCCACCGAGCATCGCACGGCCCAGACTATTCCGCTGCCTGCCGTCCGGCTTCCTGGAACTCCTTGATCGACACCCGCCAGTGGATCCGGTCCTGGTCCGGCGGGTAATCGCCGGCCGCCTTGTGGTAGGAACAGCGGTTGTCCCAGATGACGATGTCGCCGACCTGCCACTTGTGACGATATTCCCCGTCCGGCTGGATCATTGCCGCGGTCAGTTCGTCGATCAGCGCATCGCTCTCCGCCGGCTCCGCGCCCTCGATGTACAGGATCTTGCCGGGATCGAAATACAGCGACTTGCGCCCGCTTTCGGCGTGCAGCCGCACGATCGGATGGAACGCAGGCGTCCGGTTCCGGTCTTCCGGATTCAGCAGCGCCTGATTTCCGCGCCGGCCGCCATAGGTGAACGCCCCGCGCACCCCCTCCAGCCGGTCCTTCAACCGTTGCGGCAGCGCCTCATACGCCGCATAGCCGTCAGCAAAAAGCGTGTCGCCGCCGGTGTCCGGAATCGCCAGCCCATAAAGCTGTGTCGCCTTGAACGGCACGTCGTCGTAGGCGCCATCGGTATGCCAGCCCTCGGCGCCACGGCGGTAGATCGCCTGGTTCAGCTTGCCATCGGCGTCGAACTTGTTGACCCCGAGCAGAGTGATCTCCGGCCGGTCGGGATGACGCGTGCTCTTTGACGGATGAGGCACCACGATACCGAAGCGCCGACTGTAGCGGACGAACTCCTCCAGCGTCAGTTCCTGGCCGGTCACCACCAGGACATTGTGGTCGATCCAGGCCTGGTAGATTGGTGCGAAGCCCGCGTCATCCAATGTGCGGACATCAACACCGCTGACCTCCACGCCGATCCGCGGACCCATTTTGCGTATCTGAACCATCCTGAACGTCCTCCTGTGGCCCCTAAGCTTCTCTTGCTGGCCGATTGTGGTGACTGGAGCGCCGTCCGAGTCAAGATCGGCTCGGCCATCGGCTTGTGTCGCTTACAGAGTGCTGGCTGGGTTTTGTCTCTGCCAACCCGCGGCCAGGAAAGAAGCCCCTAAAGCAGATATCGAACTGTTCTTCGTTGAGCGTAATGCCGAGTGCCTTTTCGATCGACAAAGTCTGGATCACCAACACCGGACTGAAGCCCGGACTCTCCCTGAAGTCAGGCTCGGGCGGCGGCAGGGCCGACCCGCAGAAAGCCCACCTGCAATCGATCCCGACCGGCCTGACGATCGCAACGCAGGACGTCGCCCTGCTGATCCACACGGGCCACGACGCCGTAACGACCCCCGGCGTCTGCGCGCCTTCCCCGACAACTATCCGCCGGCGCTGCTGCCGCAAAAGCTGACCCGCCGCTAGCCGGAACGGCGTGCGCCCGCATTGACCAGCCAGCACCCCGCCGACGCGACCACGAGCCCGGCAATCGCCAGGGGACTCAGCCCCTCGCCGAGGATAATCCAGGCCAGGAACGCCGCGGTCCCCGGCACCAGGTAGAAATTCGCGCTGACCCGGGCTGCGGACCCGCTCGCCAGCATGGCCGAGTAGAGCCCCATGCCGCCCAGCGACACCATCACCGTGTTCCAGATGACGGCCGCGACCGCGCCCTGGGTCCAGTCGGCACGCGGCGTTTCCAGCAACCAGGCCCCGGCGGCGGAGACTATTGCGGCCGAAACGAATTGCGCGGTGGCGCCTTGCAGAAGCGGCACGCCGCGGCAGAAGCGCCCGAAATACAGCGTGCCCGCCACCAGCCCCAGCACGCCGACGAACGCCAGCACCAGCCCCTCGAACCGGGACGAGCTTTCCAGCGCGGCATGACCCACCACGAGGCCGACGCCCGCCATGCCCAGCAACAGCCCGACCCACTGCCATGGACGCAGGTTCTCGTGCAGCAGCATCACGCCCAGCACGGCGGTCAGAAGCGGGGTCAGCGACTGCACGAGTGCGATCTGCGCCGCCGGGGCCATCAGCAGTCCGACGTGCGGCGCCATCAGTGCGACGGCATTCAGCAACGCCCCGGCCACCGCGCAGTGCAGCCACCGCCAGTTCCCCAACGGCCGCCAGGACCGGCGCAGCACCAGCATCAACGTCACCATCACGACCGCGCAGCCGCCCAGCCGCAACGCCACGAACAGCAGCGGCGACAGATGCACCAGCCCGGCCTTGGCGGCGATGAAGGACGAGCTCCACAACAGCACGAAGACAAATGGCGCCAGCCGGGCGAGCACCGCGGCCTCGGGCAAACGGGTTACGGCTTGCGGGCCTCGATCGAGGCTGAAATGACGCAATCCTCCACCCCACGTCCCGGCGCCCAGCTTGCGATCAGCTCACGGCTTTCAGGTTTTGGCGTGACGCGGATATCGGCGAATCCGGCATCACGCAGCCACGTTTCGATCTGCGCCGCCGGTGCGGCGCCCACCACGCAGCCGCAGATCAGATCGGGATCGGCGGACAGACCGGACCCCAGCGGCGCGGTATTCACCACGTCCGAAATCGCCAGCCGCCCGTTCGGCTTCAGCACCCGGAACGCTTCCCGGAACACCTGGGCCTTGTCGGGCACCAGGTTGATCACGCAGTTCGACAGAATCACATCGGCGGTGTTGTCCGCCACCGGCAGGTATTCCAGCTCGCCAAGCCGGAACGAGACGTTCGCAGCCCCGATCCGCGTGGCATTCTCGCGCGCCTTCGCCAGCATCGCGTGGGTCATATCCACGCCGATCACCCGCCCGTCCGGTCCCACCTGAGCGGCTGCCAGGAAGCAATCGAACCCCGCGCCACTGCCCAGGTCGATCACCGTCTCGCCTCGGCCGCAACGCCGCGATTGCCTGGGGGTTGCCGCACCCCAGCCCCAGATTCGCGCCGTCAGGGATCGCCGTCAGCTCCGCTTCGGAGTAGCCCATGCGCCGAGCCTTGGCCGCGGCGTCGGCTGGGGTGGTTGGCCCGCAGCAGGAAGAGGCCGGAGCGCAGCAGCTGGCTGTATCCGCCTCCGCGATGGCGCCATACCGCTCGCGGACCATGGTCTTGATGTCGACTGTTTCGCTCATGACGCCTCCTGACTACACCCTTTCATACCACCCTCGGGACCGCCGCACGAGGTGCACCACCGAGAGCATCACGGGCACTTCCACAAGTACGCCGACGACTGTCGCCAGGGCCGCTCCGGACTGAAATCCGAACAGCGCGATCGCGGTCGCGACGGCCAGTTCGAAGAAATTGCTTGCTCCGATCAGGGCCGAGGGTCCGGCCACGCACCATTCCACGCCCAGCCGCCGGTTCAGCCAGTAAGCCAGTCCGGCGTTGAAGTAGACCTGGATGATGATCGGCACCGCGAGCAGCGCGATCACCACGGGCTGGCGGATGATCTGCTCGCCTTGCAGTCCGAACAGCAGCACCAGCGTCAGGAGCAGCGCGCAAAGCGACAGCGGCGACAGCGCGTGCAGCGTCCGTTCCAGCGCCGGCTTGCCGCCACGTGCCAGCAGCCCATAGCGCCACGCTTGCGCAACGACCACCGGCACGACGATGTACAGGACAACCGACAGGATCAGCGTGTCCCACGGCACGGTGATCGAGGACAGTCCCAGGAGCAGGCCGACGATCGGCGCAAACGCAACAACCATGATGGTGTCGTTCAGTGCCACCTGGCTGAGGGTGAAGTGCGGTTCGCCATCGACCAGGTTCGACCAGACGAACACCATAGCCGTGCAGGGCGCGGCGGCCAGCAAGATCAGCCCGGCCGTGTAGCTGTCGATCTGGTCCGCCGGCAGCCAGGGCCGGAACAGATGCGCGATGAAGATCCATGCCAGCAGCGCCATCGAAAACGGCTTGACCAGCCAGTTCACACCGACGGTTGAAGCAATGCCGCGCCAGTGCTGTCCGACCTGTTGCAACGCGGCCGGATCGATCTTCAGCAGCATCGGCACGATCATCAGCCACACCAGCACCGCGACCGGGATGTTGACCTGCGCCACCGTCGCATCGCCGAGCAGGTGGAACACGGCGGGTATCAACTGCCCCAACGCGATTCCTGCGACGATGCACAGCGCGACCCAGAGCGTCAGGAACCGCTCGAACACCCCCATCGCGGGTTTCTGTCCGGCCGTGATGGCGGCCTCGGTCGTGCTCATGCCGCCACCCGACGCGCCTGCGCACCTGTGGGCAGGAGCACAGTGATCCCGAGGCAGATCGTCAGCATGACAGCCGAACCCCACAGACAACCCTGCATTCCGCCATACTGGGTCAGCAGGCCGGACAGCAGAATACCCATCAGCCGGCCGGCCGCGTTCGCGGCGTAGTAGAAACCGACGTCCTCCGCCGCTTTTTCCGATCCCGCATAGGCAAGGATCAGATAAGAATGCAGCGATGAAATAACCGCGAAGACAAAGCCAAAGGCCAGAAGCCCGGCGACCAGCACGAGATCAGGCCGCTGCACACCGGGCATAACGATCGCTAGCGCGAGCACCGCCGGGATCACGGTCAGGATCGCCCCCCAGATCCGGGCGGCCGGGACCTCACGGCTGAGGCCATCGCGGCTGCGGGTCACGACCGCGGGTGCAACGGCCTGAACCGCGCCGTAGGCGATTGTCCAGGCCGCGACGAAACCGGCGACCTGCATGTATTGCCAGCCAAAGCCATACAGAAACACCGGCAGCCCGACGACGAACCAGACGTCCCTGGACCCAAACATGAAAATCCGAGCGGCTGCCATCAAGTTGATCGCGCGTGTCTTGGCAAACAGCTCCCGGAACGACTTCGACGCCTTCGCCTTGCCCAGCGTGCTCGGCAATGAAAATACGACGCCGGCCAACACCACGGCGAGCATCGCGGCCATCAGCCAGCAAGCGGGACGAAACCCGGCCGCCTGCAACAAGAATCCGCCAAGGAAGAATCCGGCACCCTTGGTCGCGTTTTTCGATCCGGTGAACCACGCCACCCAACGAAACAATTGTCCCGCGCCATCCTGGGACGTCGCCTTGATCGCACTCTTGGACGCCGTCTTCGTCAGGTCCTTCGCGACCCCCGCGATCCCCTGCGCCGCAACCACCCAAGCAACCGACGCAGCTGCGCCCCAGGATGGGTTCAGCGCCGACAGCATGCACAACCCGAATATTTGCAGTGTCAGGCCCGATGCCAGCATCCGCGGAATGCCGAAGCGCGACGCCAGCCATCCGCCACCCAGGTTGGCGAAGATTCCCGGCTGTCTCATACAGCAGGAACAGCACCGCCAGCATGAATGGCGTGTAGCCCAGACGGTAGAAGTGCAGCAGCACAAGCATCCGGATCGCGCCGTCGGTCAGCGTGAACAGAAAATACGAGCTGGTAACGACAGCGTAGTTGCGAACGGCCGACATCAGGCGCCTCGCTCGATGACGATGTTGGCGAGGTCCACCATGCGGCAGGCGTAACCGACCTCGTTGTCATACCAGGCATAGACCTTCAACAGCGTCCCATCCGTTACAAGCGTGCTCGGACCATCGACGATCGCGCTGCGTGGATCGTTGGTATAGTCGGCGGAAACGAGCGGCCGCGCCTCGAACCCCAGTATGCCGGCCAGCGGTCCGGCCGCGGCGTCGCGGAACAGCAAGTTGACCTCATCAACTGTGACGGGGCGTTCCATTTCGAAGACGCAATCCGTCAGGCTGGCATTCAGCACCGGCGCCCGAACGGCATGCCCGTTCAGCTTGCCCTTCAGTTCGGGATAGATCAGCGCAATCGCGGTGGCACTGCCGGTGGTCGTGGGTGACAGCGACAGCATCGCCGATCGCGCGCGGCGCAGGTCCCGGTGCGGCGCATCCACCACGACGTTCGTGTTGGTCGGATCATGGATCGTGGTGATCTGGCCATGCCGGATTCCAATCGCCTCCTGCAGCACCTTCACCACGGGGGCCAGGCAGTTCGTCGTGCACGAAGCCGCGGTCAGAAGCCTGTGTTCGCGGGGGTGGTACAGATGATCGTTGACCCCGACCACGACGTTCAGCGCGCCGGCTTCCTTTACCGGAGCCGCAACGATGACCCGTTTCACGCCGCGCGCGAAATAACCCTCCAGTTGTTCCGTCTTCAGGAATTTCCCGGTGCATTCCAGTACGATGTCGCAGCCCAGATCGCCCCAGGCCACGCCATCGGCGGTGGGCGATTCACTGAAGCCGATACGCCGGCTGCCGATGCGGATGGCCTGCTCGCCCTCGACGCCGAAACCCTGACGCCAGCGGCCGTGGATGCTGTCGAACTCCAGCAGATGCGCGGTGGTTGCCGCGCCGCCCTTCAGCTCGTTCACATGCACGACGTCCAGCCGGTTGGCGGCACGCGGATCATCGTCCGAGCGGAATATTCCGCCCATCGCCGCACGCAACGCGAGCCGCCCGATGCGGCCCATGCCATTGATGCCGACGCGCATCGTCAATGCCCCGCCACGCGGGGACGCATCCCGACACCGATCTCGTCCAGCCGGCGTTTCAACGCGAGGCGATCGAGCGACGCGAAGGGCAGGGCGGTGAAAATCTCCAGCCGCCGCCTTAGGCTGGCATAGAGTTCATTAAGCATCGTCGACTGCTCGACCGCGTTGCCGGTGAACTTGAGAGGATCAGGCAGCGGCCATGCGGCGGTCACCGCCAGCCCGCCAAAATCCGGACAGCCCGTTCCTTCCAGCATATCGCAAAGTGTAATGACAAAATCCATGCGCGGGGCGTTCGGGCCAGTGAACTCATGCCATGACTTGCTGCGCAGACCGCTTGTGTCATGCCCGAACGCGCGCAACTTCTGCATCACCTCGGCATTCGGTTCCGCGTTCGGCTCCGAACCAGCGGAATACGCCCGGAACCGGCCGCCGCCGATGGCTGTGAGGATGGCTTCAGCCATGATCGATCGAGCCGAGTTATGGGTGCACAGAAACAAGACGTTGAAGGCGGGGGTCATGGCCCTGTCCTCATCGAGGGGAAGCAAATGAGCGATGTCGCCGCAGAGGTCCGGCCGGCCACCGCAGCAGGTCTCGGTCAGGAACGCCAGCAATTGACGGATACCGGAAATCCGCGCCGCGTGGCGGATCTGCCGCCCCTGCCGGGTGCTTTGTGTCAGCCCGGCGCGTTCCAGTGCCGCAAGATGGAAGGATGTGGTGGACGCCGGCAATCCAAGGCGAGCGGCAATATCGCCCGCGCCAATACCATTCGGCCCCTCCGCCATCAGAAGGCGCATCAGATTGATCCGCGTATCGACAGCCAAGGCGGCGAAGGCAGCTGCTGCTTCCGACGATTCCATGTTTCCAGTTTGGCCGAAATATATGGGCGTTGCAACCGCTCATTGGTTTCGTAGCCGCCGCTCACCCACCAACGCCGCAAGGTGCCGGCCTTCCCGCACAGCAATTCTCGGTCAGATAATCCAGCAGAGCGTTCATCGTCGGATACACCGCTGCATAGACCAGCGACCGTCCGTTGCGGGTCGCTATCGCCAGACCGGCGTTCTTCAACTCCTTCAGGTGAAATGCCAGCGTCGCCGGTGGCAGGCCTAATCGCTCACCGATTTGCCCTGCCGGTAGCCCCTCGGCCCCCGCCTGCACAAGCAGCCGGAAGATATCCAGGCGAGACTCTTGCGCCAGAGCTCCAAGCGCTGCCAAGGCGGCTGTCTTTTCCATATTTCCATAGTTATCGAAATATCGATAATTCGTCAACCGTCCAGCCCAACACTAAAGACCTTGCCTAGCTATCCGGACCCTGATATTAAAGTGCGTGCTTAACCATCAAGCCCCAGTCGATCTTGCCTTCCAGGCCCTCGCCGATCCAACGCGACGGGCGATCATCGAACAACTATCCCTTGGCCCGCGGTCCGTCAGCGACCTCGCCCGGCCCTTCGCAATGTCCTTGCCGGCCGTCCTGCAGCACCTGGCCGTGCTGGAAAGCTCCGGTCTGGTCGTCTCCCGCAAGGCCGGACGAACACGGACCTGCCACATCGAGCCGAAGGCGCTGAGGCAGGTCGAAGCCTGGATTCAGGCCCGCCGAGAGGAATGGGAACGCCGCCTCGACCGCCTGGGTGATTACCTGAACGAACTGAAAACGGAAGGAGGATCCCATGCCGACCCCGATAAGGCCTGAACCGGTGATCATCGCGCGAACCTTTCCTGCACCAAAAGCCCTGGTCTTCAAGGCGTTCAGTTCCGCCGATCATATGAAGCGCTGGTTCAGCCCAGCGACCTACACGGTCCCCGAAGCCGAGGTCGACTTCCGCCCTGGGGGCACCCTGGCCATCTGCATGCGTTCGCCTGACGGTCACGACTTCTGGTCGCGCGGCCGGTTCCTGGAGATCCAGCCCCACGACCGGCTGATCTTCGAGATGAACGTGATCGTGGACAACACGCCGAGGTTCACTGCCCACACCACCGTAACGTTTCAGGAGGATGGGGCAGGGACCCGCATAACCGTTCACCAAGCATATGAGATCTTCGACGAAGCCTTCATCAGCTCGGTCCAAGGCGCCGCGGAAGGTTGGCGGACGACACTGGACAAGCTGGGGCGGGAGGTCGCCCGCATCGAGGCCTCCGAAATCCCTGGAGCGTCTCTTTCCCCGCCCTGAGCCGGACGAGCCGGAGCGTAACGAAAAGCGATACCCCTTGGCCGTACGGATGAATTTTGATGGTCCACCGGTTCGGAACCGGCCGGCTGTTCCCGCGATCAGCGGGTGCGAAAGCAAGATAACGGTCCAGGGTCAGGCCGCTACTGCCCGAGGAATGCATGGTCCTTGCGGTTGACGACAGTCAGGCGGGACGGCCGCCTCGGCGAGCAACTTGACGCGGATGAGCCTGACGGACGCTCACCGCCCGAACACGAAGTCGTTCAGCGGGAATGGCGGCTCGCCCCGGTCAGCCGGGAGTGCGAGCTCCGCCAAGGTCTTCGGCCCGATCTTCTTCGGCCCGCTGAAAGCATAGGTGCCAAATGAATTGGACTTGCTGTAAAGTCGCCAGTGATACAACAGGGTCAGGGTTTCCCGCTTCTTCGGCGTCGGCAGCGCCGGCTGCCCCCAGTTGTTGATCGTAACGACAACGCCAAGCTCACCGCGCGGCGGGATCGGGCCGATATAGGTGTCCGACAGCCGCGACGTGCGGAGATACGTCGGCGCCAGAGCCTGCAGCGATCCTGACGACGGATACAGGATCTCGTGGATGAAAATCTCGTCGTCACCCGTCTCCTTATGGGTGCGTCCCACCACATGCAGCAGTGGTTGCCCAGGCGCATCGATCACCCGGAAACCGATCTCGCCGAATCCCGGATACACCTGCCGCCAGACCGCCTCGCACTTGTCATCGTATACAGTGATGGACGGATCATGGAACAGCACGCGGGGATCGTCCTGATCGGGGCCGATCTTCGTGTCGGCAACGACCTCGTAGCTCCCGCGCACCCACTTATACGGCAGGATCCCCACGGAGGTCAGAATGCGTCCCTCCGCCGCCGTGACGCAATGGGCGGTCGGCGCCGGAAATCCACGCACATCCTTCACTTCCGCTCTGGCAGCGGAGACCAGCACGCAGAGACATAGCTCCAATGGGAAAAGTCGCGTCATGCAGGTTCCGCCCCCGGTCCGATTCGGAGTGGATACTACTTTGGCGTGTTCCCGGCGTGAATGACCGGTACGGAGACGTCCCGAGCTGCCTGGAGTAGCGTGCCGCAAGAGATGACCGAAACAGCCTTCTGGACGCAGCCGACCGCGTCGTTGCTCAATCAACTGGACGCGTCCTTGGACGGCCTGACGTCCCAGCAGGCTACGCGTAACCTCGCCCATTACGGCAGTAGCGATGCCGCCGCGCCGAAACGAACCTCGGCCTGGCTGCGCATCCTTCGCCTGTTCGCCAATCCGCTGGTCGTCATCCTTCTTCTCGCCAGCGGCTTGTCAGCCGTCACCGGCGACGTCCCGAGCTTCATCATTATCAGCAGCATCGTTCTGCTGTCGGTCCTGCTCGACTTCGTGCAGCAAAGCCGAGCGCAGGACGCGGTGGATGCGTTGGTGCAACAGGTGGCGCTGCGGGCATCCGTGCGACGCGACGGCGCTGACACGAGCCTGCCTGTCTCTCAACTCGTCCCAGGCGATGTCGTCAGCCTCGCCGCCGGAGACCTCGTGCCCGCCGACGGGGTGCTGCTCGCCGGCCGCGACTTCTTCGTCAACCAGGCCCTGCTCACCGGCGAGTCCTATCCCGTCGAAAAACACGCCGCGGCCGCCGGGCAACCAGCCGCTCCAATCAGCGAGGCCACCAACGTCGCCTTCGCCGGGACGTCCGTCATCTCCGGCAGTGCCACCCTGCTGATAGCCCGCACCGGCCAGCAAACCACCTTGGCCAACTGGCTGACACCCTGATGCCCGCCCGCCGCCGACCGCGTTCGAGATTGGCCTGCGCCGCTTCAGCATGCTGCTGCTCCGCATTACCGGGGTCCTGGTCCTGCTGGTGATGGCGGAGAGCATGGCCTTCCACCGCCCCTGGCTCGAATCCCTGGTCTTTGCCCTGGCGCTCGCCGTCGGTCTGACACCCGAACTGCCGCCGATGATCATGACCATCAGCCTTGCGCGGGGCGCGGTCCGGCTGTCGGCCAAACGGGTCATCGTCAAGCATCTGCCCGCCATCCACAATCTGGGCGCAATGGGCGTGCTGTGCACCGACAAGACCGGCACGCTGACTGGGGCCCGCATCGCGCTGACCCGGCATGTCGGTCCCACCAGCCGGGACAGCGAGCGCGTCCTGATGCTCGCCTGGGTCAACAGCCATTTCGAAAGCGGCCTGAAAAGCCCGCTCGACGACGCTATCCTCGCCCACGCTGGCGGGTTGATTCTCCCGTTCCTGCCGCTTCTGCCTATCCAGGTGCTGCTGACGAACCTGATCCATGATTTCGCTCAATCCGGCCTGCCGCTGGATCATGTAGACGCGGAGGCGGTCGAACAGCCGATCCACTGGGACATCCGGCTGATCGAGCGTTTCATGATCGTGAGGGGACCCATCAGCACAGTGTTCGGCCTGATTACCTTCGCAGTTCTGCTGCTGCTGTTCCAGGCGGGTGAAGCTTATTTCCGCACCGGCTGGTTTATCGAATCCCTGGTCACCCAGATCCTGATGATCTTCGCCGTCCGCACCCGCCGCCACCTGTTCGCCAGCCGTCCCCACGCGGCTGTCGCCGCAGTTGCCGTCGGCTCCACCGTCCTGACGCTGGCGCTGCCGTTGCTTCCCGGCATCAGCCGCTGGTTCGAATTCGTCCGGCCGTCCGCCGCGTATTTCCTGTTCCTTCTTGCCGCTGTCGCTGCCTTCCTGGTGGTCATCGAGATGGCGAAACGTATCTTCTACAGGCGCATCGCCGCCACGTCGCAGTAACAAACGGAGACAGGACGACATGCCGCGCAAGGAGCTTCACCGTGGTCACCGCACCGGATGGCTGCGCGCGGCTGTCCTAGGTGCCAACGACGGCATCGTCTCCACCGCCAGCCTTCTGCTTGGCGTCGCGTCTGCCCACACCTCCCATGCCGGAGTCCTGCTGGCCGGTGCCGCCGGCCTGGCGGCCGGCGCGATGGCCATGGCCGCGGGCGAATACGTCTCCGTCAGTTCGCAGGCGGACACGGAAAAAGCCGATCTGGCCCTGGAAAGTCGCGGCCTGATCGCCAACGACGCCTGGGAACACGAGGAACTTGCCGCCATCTATGTCGGACGTGGTCTCGATCCCACGCTGGCTAAACAAGTCGCCAACCAATTGATGGCGTTCGACGCGCTCGGCGCCCACGCCCGAGATGAACTGGGCATCACCGAGACACTTGCCGCGCGTCCGCTGCAAGCTGCTGTCGCCTCCGCCGTCAGTTTCATCGTTGGCGCCGCGATGCCCGTGGGTATTGCCGCTGTCTCCCCTGAATCCCTCCTTGGTCCGCTTCTTGCTGCAACGTCGCTCGTGTTCCTTGCCGTGCTAGGCGCGCTGGCCGCCCAAGCCGGCGGCGCCCGCCTGCTGACCGGCGCCAGCCGCGTCGTTATCTGGGGGGCGTTGGCGATGGCCGTCACCTCCGGCGTCGGCATGCTGTTTGGAGCCTACGGCTGACAGGGCCGGCCGGTCAGCACCCAACCGGCGCGCTCCGGCCCGGCTTGAACCACGCCTATGGTGGCGCGTCAGGTCGCACAGCCGAATGTCGCGGCGCGGTCGGCCGGAATGGGCGTCTTGTCGTATATCGACATCGTGTAGGGGTCCGCGACCAGCTTGTAATCGTTGAAGGCCGGATCAGCGAGCAGCGCCGCGACAGCATCGGCCGGCCAGAGATGAGATTTCTCCAGCATGATGAACGTCTTGCCGTGCACTTCGCCGATCATCCCGGTCAGGCGGCTTGCTGCGTCACCAACGATGATTGTCTGGCTGTCCTGACGCAGTGCAGGCTGCAAGGGCGTGGTGCCGGTATCGATCCCGATGATCATCCGATGCGCAACGACCGGCGTGCCATTGTCGTAAAGCCGGGAGAACAGCTGTTCGACTTCATCACTGAGAACGATCACCTTGCTGTCGCAGGCTGTACGCAACTTTTCGCCGAAGGCTTGCCAGCGGCTTCGCCGTTCGACGAGCGCGGCGTGGCGGCGCCATTCCCAGCCGAGGTTGGCATGGGTCGTCGTCGGGTAATCGGTCGGTATCGGAAGATAAGGCGAATGGGCAGCATTTTCCCGCATCAGAGGCGGGCGCGCGAGCTCGGCCAGGACCTGGTTCGCGACCCCGATGCCGAGGGCAATCGCCAAGGCCGCGGTGCGGCCGATCGCCGGGCGCCGCGCCAGTGCCATGCCAATCAGGATGCCCATTCCCGCGAGCGGCATGATGAAGTGCCGTGGCGGCAGCGGGTTCGGCAGGAAGAACACCAATGGAACGATGATCAACGATAACGGCCCCAGCAATTCTGCCAGAAGGCGGTTCGTTCGGCCATCAGCGGAAAAGCCACCCCACCCGAGGGAAAGGCCGGCGACGACTGCCGCGGCGACCGTTGCGAAGCCGCAGCCGACCGCCAGATAGACAAGGCCCGGCTTCAACGTGCTCCAGGAATAGCTTTCCAGGAAGTAGTCACTCACTGTCGAACCGATTGTGCTTTGCACGATAGATTCGATGTGCTGCTGCAGTATGATGAAGCCGATCAGGGCCAGGGCGGGCGCAATCGATCGAACCAGGCCGGACACCACGAACGATCGCAGCGAGGTCGCATCGATGCGGGCAAGAACCAGCCATGGCAGCGCCAGAAACAGCTCACCGCGGACGGTCAGTCCGACCAGCAGCAATGCGCCCCCGCCGACGCCCGCCAATAGCGCTTTCCATCCGGTGACAGGCAAAAACAGCAACGTCGCGGCCCCGCAGAGGAACGCGAACATCGGGATGGTTGGGTGGCCGGACGTCGCCATTTCCGGAAACATCGGTCCGAGCACGAAGACGAACAAGGCTATAGTAGCGGTAAGCGAGCCGTGCACAAGGGTGACGGCGCACCAGAAGAGCACGAGGCCTGGCACCAAGGCCCAGAAGCCGACCTCGTTCATCAAAGTCATCAGCCGGTCGGGATCTCGTAATACCGCCGGATCAGCGAATGTATAGAAGGCGGCCAGATAGCCAAAGCCGAAGTCCCGGTCATAGTGAAGGCCGCTTTTAATACCACTCCCGCTGACTGCCCCATCCATCAGGCCAACCAGGACGCGATAGAGATCTGACTCTGCCAGGGCGCCGTGATACTCAAAGATCGCAATAACAATAGCGAAAATAATGATAAACAAAGCAGCAATCAGAAAATCCGCCGACACCGCGGGCGATAGGCCGCCGGCACCCTTGCGGACAGGCAGGACAATAGAACTGGACATCAGCTCCGCGCCTTCTTTGCTGACAATGCTGGCTATTCCTACGTCGCTATTGTCTGGGGCTGAGATCACATCTAACTGATGGCGTTACGTCGAAGACAATCCGCGACTATTGCCGCAATGTTCGAGCCTGGGGGGAGAGATGCCGATGCAGGAACCGTAACAGGTAAGCCCCTGTTATATTTGCTGCACCATCCATTCCGGCGACTGCGTGCACGGATCTGGGTGTCGAGGCCAACAGCGGTTTCAACAACCCGCGAGCAGCCGTGGTCATGATTGCCGGTATTCCGCTTCCGTTTCGGTGGCCGCGCGAAGGGACGCAGGCTGCATGTGGCGGCGGACGTCTTCCCCCGAATGGGGCATGATGCTGCTGGCCGCGTCGCCGCGCCGATCGAGGCAGCCGCGCAAGAGTCAGCAGGACACCGCGGCCCGGAAAGCCGCAACCCGAACCGGACGACCGGGGCGGGCCGACCCGCAGCCGCCGCTCCGACTTGCCGCTTGCGAAACAAAGCCGGCCGGACTACGGACCCACCCATGTACCTGAACGCCGCCATCCTGGCCGGCCTGGCCCTGATCTACAGCGCCATCGCCGACCGCATCGACCGTTCCTGGATCAGCGGCCCGATGGTCTTTCTCGCCGCCGGCCTCATACTCGGCCCCACCTGTCTCGGCCTGCTGCAACTCGATATCAACGCGGAAGGCCTGCGCGTCCTTGCCGAGGCAACCCTGGCGATGGTGCTGTTCACCGACGCCGCCTCCGCCGACCTCGCGGTGATCCGCCGCAGCATCGGCTTGCCGGAACGCCTGCTGCTGATCGGCCTGCCATTGACCATCATCCTCGGGTTCCTGGCCGCGCTTGCGCTGCTCCCGTCGCTCGCCCTGCTGGAGGCAGCCATCCTCGCCACTGTCCTTGCGCCCACCGATGCGGCCCTCGGCAAGCCGGTGATCGTCAACACCGCGGTTCCTGCCCCCATACGGGAATCGCTGAACCTGGAGAGCGGCCTGAACGACGGCATCTGCGTCCCGGTCGTCGTCATTCTCCTTGGCCTCGCCATCGGCACTCAGATACAGGGCGGCACGGCGGCCCACGTCCTGCGCATCGTCGCCGAGGAAATCGGCATCGGCCTTGTCACTGGCCTGGTGCTGACCTGGCTCGCCATGCAGTTGGTGCGCCTGAGACAAAGCCTGGGATGGATCGGCGGCCACGCGGGGGGCCATTGGTCCGGCGTCTCCGTCGTGGCCCTTGCGGCTTGCTGCTTCACCGCGGCCCAGGCGGCCGGCGGCAGCGGCTTCATCGCCTGCTTCGTCGGTGGCCTGCTGTTCGGTGCCTTGCGCCGGCCGGAGTTACCGGTGCCGCTGCACGGCGCCGAAAGCACCGGTGAGACCCTGGCGCTGCTGACCTGGATAATGTTCGGCGCCAGCGTCGTCGGGCAGATGGCCGCGCGCATGACCTGGCCGGTGGTGCTCTACGCGATCCTGAGCCTGACCGTCATCCGGATGCTGCCGGTGTTTCTTTGCCTGGCCGGTTCAGCGACCACCACGCCCGGCAAATTGTTCATCGGCTGGTTCGGCCCCCGTGGCCTGGCCAGCATCGTCTTCGGGATCATGATCCTGGACGCCCACCTGCCCGGCAACAACACGGTCGTCGAGGCGATCGTCGCCACCGTGGTGCTCAGCGTCATTGCCCACGGCCTTACCGCCAATCCCCTGGCCAAGACCTTCAGCGCGCGGCTAACCGCGCCTGCCCCGCATTAACGGCGTTGATCGGCGTCAGGCGGCCCGAACGGCGAGACCCGCTGAAACACCGCGATCAGGAACGCGGTGCTGAGCCCGAATGACAACATCCCAGCGACACCCTCCAAAGGTCCCATCAGCCGCCACCCGGAACGAAGGTCCACACTGGACGGACCAAGCGTCGTGGCCATCTGCAACGAGACGACGATCCCGTCCCGAAACGTATCGGTCGCGCCAAGCCAGAGATAGGTGGCCGCCCAGACCCCAGCTTCAAATCCGTGCAGGACCGCGAGAGCGAGGCTGACAACGGCAATCGCCGAGGGAAAGCGAAACAGCGAGACATGCGCCTGCTTGTCACCATCCGAACCGCCGAACCACCCGACGAGCAGGGCACCGAGCACGGTGATGCCCATCGCATGGATGACCAGCGTAACAGTGACCAGCAACAGGCCCCAGCCCCAGTCGCCCAGCCAGGATCCAATTGTCCCCACCGATGCCATCTCCGCCTTGACCCGCAACGGTACACCCGCGGTCGATTCGGTCCCAAAAGCCGACCGCCGCGCGCGATGCTGAATTTGGCGTGCAAGCACCGCCGGTCTGTTATAACGTCGAAGGAGATCCCGCGCAGACGGGCACACAGGGAGCTCCGTGATGAAGACAAACTTCAGTCGCGTCATGTCGATCATGGCGCTTCGGTTTCGCAACAATGCCGCGATCGTCAATGTCGAGCGTAACCGGCGCTACACCTTCGCCGCGTATCACCGCCTGACCAATCGCGCCGCCCATATGCTGCGGTTTGGACTTGGCCTTGGGGCCGGGGACAAGGTGCTGCTGATCCTGGAGAACGACAACCTGAGCCTGTTGCACTTCCCCACGATCTACAAGCAGGAAGCCACTTTCATCTTCAGCAACCTGCGCGACAGCCCGGAGGAACATGCCCGCCAGATCGACCATTGCCAGCCGAAGGTCGTGTTCATCGAGACGCGTCTGGTCGCGCAGTACCATGACCTGTTGACCAGCCGCGGCTGCCGCATCGTCGCGATGGACCCGTCAGCCGACCTGCCGGCTTCTGTGCCATGCTTCTGGGACCTGATCGGCAAAGCCTCCGACGACGACAACGACACCGAGCTCGACGTCCACGAACATCTCGCGATCCTGCGTTTCACCGGCGGCACGACCGCCCTGGGCAAATGCGCGATGTATTCGATCGACCACTTTCTGGCGATGCGCGACAGCTTCTACATCACGCCGGACCTCGGCTATGACGAGGACACCAGGTATCTGGCTTTCACGCCGATGTCCCACGCCAGCCTGATGCCGTTCATCGCAACGTTCTTCGCCGGCGGCGCAACGTATACACTGAACAGCCCCGACCTGACCCAATGGTGCGAAACCGTCCAGAAAGAGCGGATCACCCAGTCGCTGATGGTGCCGACGCTGCTTTATCGCCTACTGGATATGAACAGCAGCCGCAGCTACGACCTGACCTCGCTGCGAAGCCTGATCTACGGCGCCGCCCCGATCGCGCCCACCGCGGTCGAACGGCTGGTCGCCGAGTTCGGACAGATCTTTGTGCAGCTCTATGGCGCGAGCGAAACGATCCTCTTCGTGTCTCAACTTCGCAAGCAGGAGCATTGCTCCGACACGCCTGAGGCAGCGCGCCGCCTGGCCTCCGCCGGCCGGGTCACCGCCGGGGTGGAACTGATGATCGCGGACCTGGACGGCAATCCGCTGCCGGTCGGCGAAACCGGTGAGATCTGGCTGCGCACCCGAGCAACGATCAAAGGATATTACGGTAATCCAGATGCCACCGCGGCGGAGTTCGAGAACGGCTTCTGGAAGTCCGGCGACATCGGCTACCTAGACGACGGCGGCTACCTGTTCATCGTCGACCGCAAGAAGGACATGATCATCACCGGCGGCTTCAACGTCTATGCTATCGAGGTCGAGGGCGCGCTTGTCGAGCACCCCGCTGTCCTGATGTCAGCGGTCGTCGGCGTTCCTCATCCCGACTGGGGCGAGGCTGTCCACGCCGAAGTCATCCTGCGCGACGGTGCGACGGCGACCGAGGACGATCTGATCGACCATGCCAAGCGCCGCCTTGGCAGCTACAAGGCGCCGAAAACGGTCACCTTCGTTGCGGAACTGCCGCTGTCACCTGTCGGCAAGGTGCTACGGCGGCAGGTTCGCCAGCGATACTGGGTGGGCCGGGAACGGCAGGTGTGACCGGGGCGCTAATCACCCCCCGACAAGGGTTCCGCGATCTCCTCCAGCGACCGTCCGGCCGCCTCGACCCCCAGGAAAACCTCGCAAACCGCAGCTCCGATCATCAGCACCGCCGCGATGGCATACCCGCCCGCGACCACCCACTGGTTGCCTGTTCCGATCAGGTACCCGAACAGAAACGGGGCGCTGACGCCGCCGATCAGCGTCCCCAGTGCATAGAACATCGCGATTGCCATTGCCCGGGTTTCCAGCGGAAAGATTTCGCTCGCGGTCAGATACGCCGAACTTGCCGCTGCCGAGGCGACAAAGAAGACCACCATCCAGCAGAGCGTCTGCGTCCAGGCCGTCAGCAGGTCCAGCCCGAACAGCAGCGCCACCGCCACCAGCAAAACGCCCGTCACTCCGTACGTGCCCGCAATCATCGGCTTGCGCCCAATTGTATCGAAAAAATGCCCCAGCGCCAATGGCCCCATAAGATTCCCGAGCGTCAGCGGCAGAATATACTGTCCCACGTCAGCGCTTGGCACATGATAGAAATTCGTCAGCACCAGACCATATGTAAAGAATACCGAGTTGAACAGAAACGCCTGCGCAACCATCAGGGCCAGGGACAGAACACTCCGCCCCCGGTGCTTGTCCAGCATCGCGCGGAAAATCAGCCCGAAGCCGAACACCTTCCGCGGATGAATCGTCAGCGTCCCCTTTGGGGCCGGAAGCCTGCCGCCGCCGGTCTGCTCCACCTTCTGCTCGATCTCTCCGGTGTTCTGCTTGGCCTCCTCTTCCCGCCCGTGCGTCACCTGCCAGCGGGGGCTTTCCGGAACGAACCGGCGCAGCATCAGAATCCCCGAACCCAGCACCGCTCCGATGCCAAACCCAAAGCGCCACCCGACATCAATCCCGAAATATCGTTCCGACAACAACGGCAATGAGGCCGCCGCGCCCAGTGCCGCCCCCGCCCAGTAAGTTCCATTCACGATCAGGTCGACGCGGCCCCGCAAGCGCGCCGGCATCAGCTCATCGATTGCCGAGTTGATCGCGGCATATTCGCCGCCGATCCCCAGCCCCGTCACGATCCGGAAGACCGCGAACGAAAAGAAATTCCACGACAACGCGCTGCACAGCACGCCCGCCACATACACCCCCAGGGTGATGTTGAAGATCAGTCTCCGTCCGAACCGATCCGTCAGCCAACCGAACAGCAGCGCGCCCGCCACCGCCCCGGCGACATAACAGGCCGCAACGGTGCCGATGTCCTGATCTGTCAGTCCCAGCGTCCGATGGTCCTGCAGGATTGGCCCGATCGACCCGATTATGGTTACCTCCAGCCCATCCAGGATCCAGGTCACCCCAAGCGCCACCACCACCAGCAGGTGGAAGCGGCTCCAGGGCAGCCGGTCGATGCGAGCAGGAATGTCCGTGGTGATCGCGGTAGTACTGGCGCTCATGATTTGTCGTCCTCCACGATGGAGATCTTCCCGTTGTGCTCCGCGACCGCGTAACGCACCTGTTCCAGCGGCATAATCCCACGCTGACGCGCCGCGGCCGTGATGTGCTGCGCGGTCAGGCGAAGCCGGCGCATGGGGCTTTGGTTGAAGGCGCCATGTTCGAACACCACGACCGGCGTGCCATCGACAATGCCGCCGAACCAGCCGGACTTCATCTTCAGCCAGGAAACCAGGATATGCATCAGGCTGACCGTGCAAATACCGCTGAACGCGCCCACCATGCGGTGATCGTCCGCGAGCACAGCGGTGACGGTGATGCCGGCGAACATGAACAGAACGGCCCGGTCGAAAGGCGCGATCTGGCTCCTGGTGCGCCGCCGGCTCAACCACACCGCGAATAACGGGATGAAACTGGCAGCCGCCGCGCACAGGACCAACCGCATCCTAGGCCACCATCAGCATCGACCAACTGACCGATTGCGTCCCGTCGCTGGGGTGCATCGGCACGAACCCGGCAAGTGACGGCGAGACCTCGAACCGGATCAGAGCTTCGTTCTCGGCCGCCGTCACGTCATAAAACAGCCAGGCCCGGGCGTCCGTCACGCTGGTGTGATCCGGGGCCGGGGTCGCGGGCCCGAAACCTATCGGCTGGGTTATCTTCTGGTCCGCCAGCAGCCGCACTGGTACCGGCAGCCGGTTCGGGCCGATCACGGTGAACGGTAATCATCGTCGAGATGTCGTGCCGAGCGACCGGCTTGTGATCAACGGCTATCATGCCATCGGGCGAATGGACCAAGTCAAATTTGTCGTTGACCGTCTGCCAGCCACGCATCACCTGGTGGTTCCCCCTGCAAAATCGTTGCAGCAGAACAGCGGAGACCCCACGCCGGTTCCCCGGCCGCGCGTGATCGTGGCCCAACCCGGCCGGGATTCACTGGGAGATCAAACAGGCTTTCGAAACGGTCGGATGCTGCCCGATAACGTCTGCGGTGAGGCGCTATTTCGCGTCCGGTCCCTCGCTGTGATTCAGGCTGACGATATATGCGGCAATCTCATTCGCCTCGTTCGGCGGCCGCGCGGTGTTCAGCATATGCATGTGGGATTGCTGGATGAAGCGGCTGAGGGTTGCCTGGGTCCGCTCCGGCCGGTTCGCGATCGTCTGAAACGTCGGCGCATCAGTCCAGCCTTGGCTCGCGCCCGGCACGACGACGTGGCATTCGGTGCAGTATTGCTGTGCGAGTTTTAGCCCAGCCTCGGCCGGTAGCTACTCCGCCTTGGCCGAACCCGGTGCGTTCATCAGACAAGCCACTGCGACAGCAGCCAGAAGCAGCCTCAGGGTCGATAGTCCGGGCATGCTGGCTCCTCCCGTTGGACCACCAAGCCGGACGTTGCCCCCGGAACGGGATTGCAACATTGACGTCGATCAAGCAGATCCTTGTCCGGCGCGCGGGCCGCCAGATGAGGCGCCGGTCGTCGCCGCATCGGGCGCAAACCGATTCTGAACAGGCGTCATCGACCAAGGTCATGGCGCATCCGCACTGCC
The DNA here is from genome assembly GCA_963819005.1 of uncultured Pseudomonadota bacterium. Lineage (GTDB taxonomy): Bacteria > Pseudomonadota > Alphaproteobacteria > Acetobacterales > Acetobacteraceae > Rhodopila. The sequence goes on along the minus strand of CAWFUL010000010.1, from coordinate 609,512 downwards.
CGGTGGATAGGACCCGCTGGGTCGCAGCGAGTGGAGCGGAAATGATCAAAACGGGCCGTGTGATCGAACTCAACCGCTGATACGATCGTCAGTCCGGCCCCGCTCGGTTTCACCCTATTCTGTGGCCACTCCAGCAGGATATTGCAGTCCATCAGGACTGCCACGCCTCAGTCTCCGCGCGTCAACGATATGATCCGGTCGGTGGTCATGGCAAGGTCTTCGTCATAGGCAGATGTAAATCCTTACACTGCTGGAGAATGCGGACAGCGGAGCAATAGCCATTCATTATCAGGCCCGTCGGCGTGTCTTCTTCGGGGCTTCAGCCACGGGCAGCAGAGGCGCGAGAAACCGTCCGGTGTAGCTTTCGGCGTTGGCAACGATATCCTCCGGCGTGCCCTCCGCCACGATGCGCCCGCCGCCGTCACCACCCTCCGGTCCCAGGTCCAGGATCCAATCCGCTGTCTTGATGACTTCCAGATTGTGCTCGATGACCACGACCGTATTGCCCTGATCAACCAGAGCGTGAAGTACTTCCAGTAATTTCCTGACATCCTCGAAGTGCAGTCCGGTCGTCGGTTCGTCCAGGATATACAACGTCCGCCCGGTTGCCCGCCGAGCCAGTTCCTTCGACAGTTTTATTCGTTGCGCCTCGCCGCCCGACAATGTTGTCGCCTGCTGCCCCAGCGCGATGTAGCCGAGGCCGACCTGCTGCAGGATCTTCAACCGGTCGTGGATCCGGGGCGAGGCACTGAAATAGGGCACTGCCTCATCCACCGTCATTGCCAGCACCTCGGCGATCGACTTGTCGCGGAACTTGATTTCGAGTGTTTCACGGTTGTAACGACGGCCCTTGCACGTGTCGCACGTCACGAAAACATCCGGCAGGAAGTGCATCTCGATTTTCAGCAGCCCGTCGCCCTGGCACGCCTCGCACCGGCCGCCCTTAACGTTGAAGCTGAAACGACCCGGCTTGTAGCCGCGCGCCCGCGCCTCCGGCAGTTCGGCGAACCAATCGCGGATCGGAGCGAACAGATCCGTGTAAGTCGCGGGATTGGACCTTGGGGTGCGCCCGATCGGTGACTGATCGATATCAATGATTTTGTCGAGTTCGCCCAGCCCTTCGATCCGGTCATGGACTGACGGAACCAACCCAGCGCCCATCAGGCGCCGGGCCGCGGCCTTGTACAGCGTATCCACCACCAGCGTGGACTTGCCGCCGCCCGACACGCCCGTCACGCACGTGAATGTCCCAAGCGGAAACCCCGCCGTGACATTCTTCAAATTGTTCCCGCGCGCGCCCAGAACCCGCAGCACCCGATCCTTCTGCATCGGCCGCCGCATCGCCGGCACCGGGATCATCTTACGCCCGGACAGATAATCCCCCGTCAGCGACTTCGGATTTGCCGCGACCTCCGCCGGAGTGCCCTCCGCGATGACATGCCCGCCATTGACTCCCGCGGCCGGCCCCATGTCGATCAGATGATCGGCCGCCCTGATCGCATCCTCATCATGTTCCACGACAAGAACGGTATTGCCCAGGTCCCGCAGCCGCCGCAGCGTGCCCAGCAGCCGTTCATTGTCCCGCTGATGCAGCCCGATGGATGGCTCATCCAGCACGTACAACACGCCGGTCAGCCCCGACCCGATCTGACTTGCAAGCCGGATCCGTTGCAACTTGCCGCCGGACAGCGTCGCCGATCCGCGCGCCAGCGTCAGGTAATCCAGCCCCACATCGACCAGGAACCGCAGCCGGTCGACAATTTCGCGAAGAATCCGGCCGGCGATCTCCTGCCGCTGCGGCGTTAGGTGGGGCAGCACCTGCTGGAACCAGCCCAGCGCCGCCTTGATCGAAAGCTCCGAGGCCTCGGCGATGTTCTTCCCGGCGACGCGGACCGACAGTGCTTCCGGCTTAAGCCGAGCGCCGTTGCAGACGGCGCAGGGTTTTTCGGCCTGGTAGCGGGACATTTCTTCCCGCACCCAGACGCTGTCGGTTTCCTGCCAGCGGCGCTGGAGGTTTTTCAACACGCCCTCGAACGGTTTCGTCACCGTGTAAGAACGAACCCCATCCTTGTAAGTAAACGCGACCGCCTCGTCCGACCCGTGCAGGATCGCGTGGCGCACGTCCTGCGGCAGATCGCGCCACGGCGTTTTTGTTGTCACACCGAAATGCCGAGCCAGGGATTGCAGCGTCTGGTCGTAGTAGGGCGACTGAGAGCCGGTCCAGGGCGCGATCGCTCCGTCCGCCAGCCCGACCCTGTCGTCCGGCACCACGAGTTCGGGATCGAAGAAGCTTTCCACGCCCAGGCCGTCGCAGGCCGGGCAGGCGCCGTGCGGCGAGTTGAAACTGAACAGCCGGGGCTCGATTTCCTCGATCGAAAATCCGCTGACCGGGCAGGCGAAGCGGGACGAGAACACGGTCCTGTCCGCATTATCCGCATTCTCGGCGTAGACCACGCCATCCGACATCGCTAACGCCGTCTCGAAGCTATCGGCCAGCCGCGAAGCGATCCCTTCGCGCACCGCGATCCGGTCCACCACCGCCTCGATCTCGTGTTTGGTCTTGCGGTTCAGGGAGGGCACCTCGCCGATTTCATACAGCGTTCCGTCCACCTTCACCCGGGTGAACCCGCGCCGCTGCAGCTCTGCCAGTTCCTTGCGGTATTCGCCCTTGCGGTCGCGCACCACCGGCGCCAGAAGCAGAAGGCGGGTGCCTTCGGGCATGGCCATCACGCGGTCGACCATCTGGGAGACCGTCTGCGCCTCGATCGGCAAGCCGGTGGCGGGGGAGTAGGGGACGCCCACGCGCGCCCACAGCAGGCGCATGTAGTCGTGGATTTCCGTCACTGTGCCGACGGTGGACCGGGGGTTTTTCGACGTCGTCTTCTGCTCGATCGAGATCGCCGGCGACAGGCCCTCGATGCTGTCCACATCCGGCTTGCCCATCAGCTCCAGGAACTGCCGAGCGTAGGCCGACAGCGACTCGACGTAGCGGCGTTGGCCTTCGGCGTAGATCGTGTCGAACGCCAGCGAGGATTTGCCGGACCCGGACAGCCCGGTGATGACCGTCAGGGAATCCCGCGGAATCACCACGTCGATGTTCTTAAGATTGTGCTCCCGCGCGCCGCGCACATGGATATCACGCCCAGTGCGCGCGTCAGTCTTACCGGCCATGAAGCGTGATGTCCCTATGGGCTGGATGTTCGGTGAATGTTCCTGTATGCCATAGTTAGAGCGACCAGGAAAGCAACCTAACCCATGTGGCCCATGATTGCCGTTTGGACTAGGCCCGCCGGCCGAGAATCCCGCACCCGGCGGGTTGTCTGGCCGATACGCTGTTCCCGGCGCGAACCCACGCGCAAGCACGCGTTAACCATTGGCTATGGAAACCTTGCTAGGCAGACGGACGGGTTCGGGCGTATTCTCGCTAAATCCCCACGGGGCGACTCCCCACGAATCGAAGGGTAAGAATGATGGCCGGCAGCGTGAACAAGGTGATTCTGGTGGGGAATCTGGGCAAGGACCCGGAGGTCCGCTCCACCCAGGATGGCAGCAAGATCGTCAATCTAACGCTGGCCACCAGTGAGACGTGGAACGACCGCGCCTCCGGCGAGCGCAAGGAAAAGACCGAGTGGCACCGCGTCGTCATCTTCAACGACCGCGTCGCGGACGTTGCCGAGAAGTATCTGAAGAAGGGCGCGAAAATTTACGTCGAGGGCTCGCTGCAGACCCGCAAGTGGACGGACCAGCAGGGCCAGGAACGCTATACGACCGAGGTCGTGATCGGCCGCTTCAACGGACAGTTGACAATGCTGGATGGCCGCACGGGCGGCGGAGACAGCGGCGGCTACGAAACGCCTGGCGGCAGCAGCTACACTCCCCGCGAACGTGCCCCCGCCGTGGCTGGGGCTGCGCGTCCATCGGGCGGTGCAAACCGTTCCAGCGGGCCGTCGTGGGACGCGCCGAAGGGTGGGGATCTGGACGACGAGATTCCGTTCTGAGGCATTATATTACCACCGGTACGCGTGATCGGTAGCCGGTCCTTGTTATTGCAGTGTCTGGCGTAGCTGTATCAATCCGGCGCTGAGCGCCGGCAGCAGACAAGAGACCGTCGTCTCTCCGAATGTCTGCGCGTGGCCTTACCGGGACAGGCTATCGGTCCTGCTGCTCCGGCGGATGCATCCCACATTGTCGTCTATGCCAGTATTTCGTGCCATGTGTGCGGCGTCGTCGAGCAACGTTCTCCTTCGTAGATGTGAAAAGTTCGGGGCCGTGAAATGACCTTCGAACGTATAGAGAACATCAGTGCACAACGCCAGAACAAAATGACGGCTGGTTTTCGAATCCGGATTTGGAGGACCCCCAGATTTGGCAGAATCTGGCCAACGCCTCGCAGTCGCGATCACCACGCGACGAGGCGGCCCGCTGCTCCGCCCGGCAATCCAGCACGTAATAAGCAATATACCTGAATAAATAGGTAATAAGACCTACTGCCCACACGCAACCAACGCCGGACCCGCCCCATGTGCCTCGCAACCATCCCCCAAGCCGCCATGGACGCGGTCGTCCTGATCCTCGCGCCTTTCTTCCTCCGAGCCACCGGCGGAGACCTCGACACGGCAAAGGCGGCCGCCCAGCTCATGCTCGCCGACTACAATGTCTCGTCGCAGGAAGAACTTCGCTTCGCCACCGAGATCGTCAGTTTCAGCTTACAGGCGCTCAGTCAGGCCGCGGACCCCGACATCCCAATCACCCGGCAACTCCGCCTGCGCAGCGGCGCCGTCAGTCTTCGCCGCTCGGAAAAAAATGGCGCAGGACAAACTTGACCAGCTGCAACGCGCCCGTCGCGCCGGCATGGCCGAAATCGGCGGCAATTCCGCAGCCGCCAACCCGGCGCCCGCGGCGGAACTGACCCCGGACGAGGCCCACACGGGTGAAACCCTGGAACTGCTGGAATTCGCGCGCGACATGGTCAAGGCCAGTCCGCAGCCGCCGGCAATGATCACCACACCCCGCGCCATGCGCCTCGCCGTCGAGAAACAACGCATGGTCCAGCGCATGGCTGAGAGTGCACGCCGCCGCGCCGAGGTATACCAGCCGCAGGAGGCCGCCAAAGCCGCCGCGGCGCCAACCCAGCCCGCCATCGCGCCGGCCTGACCCCAAACAAAAAAACGGCGGCGCTTGTGGCGCCGCCGAAGTTTAGGGAGGAAACGTCCAAGAAAGCAGTGCGCCTCAGCGCGACTGCGAGATGGAGATTGCGCTTCGCAGGTGCAGCATGCAAGGCCTATTGCTGCGACGCACCATATTTCCCTGTCAACGGTAGTTGATGTGACAAAAATGCCGCATGATCCCGCCCCGCCGCATGCCAAAGTGGTTCGATAATCTCGGGAATCACGCGCCATGCGCCTCGGTCACGCCGCCCGACTCGAGTGGGACCTCGATCCTGCGTTCCTGACCGTCAATCACGGCTCGTTCGGCGCCACGCCCAAATTGGTGCTCGCGGCCCAACGAGCGTGGCAGGACCGCATGGAGCGCCAGCCGTCGCGCTTCATGAGTACAGTTCTGCCCGCCGCCCTGCGCGAAGCCGCCGCCGCGATCGGCAGTTTCGTTAACGCGCCCGCACAGGACGTAGCCTTCGTCGACAACGCCACCACCGGTTGCAACGCTGTCCTCCGCTCACTCTTCCTTAAGCCGGCCGACGAAATCCTGGTGTACACGCATGTTTACAATGCGGTGCGAAACACCATCCTCCACCGGGTCCGGCTAGCCGGCGGCCGCCTGATCGAAGCCCCCATGCGCTTCCCCGACCCGACACCGGACGACCTCGTGGACGCTATCGCGGAAAAACTCACGCCAAGAACCCGGCTTGCCGTCATCGACCATATCACCTCGCCGAGCGCCTTGGTCCTTCCGGTGGAACGGATCGTCCAAGTCTGCCATTCGCACGGTGTCCCGGTGCTGATCGACGGCGCCCACGGCCCCGGTCAGATCGATCTCGATCTAACGGCGATCGGTGCCGACTGGTATGTCGGCAACTGCCACAAGTGGCTGTGCGCCCCGAAGGGCTGTGCCTTCCTTTACGCGAATCGCCAGCAGGACCTGCACCCCGTTACCATCTCCCACGGTTACAACCAGGGGTTCGTCAGTGAATTCGACTGGACCGGCACCACCGACCCCAGCCGCTTCCTGGCCGTGACCGAGGCGATCGCTTTCCACCATCGCCTCGGCGGGGCGGCGCTTCGTGCCCGCAACAAAGCTCTCGCGACCGAGGCCACCACGCTGATTGCCCAGCGCCTGAACACCCAGCCGGGTGCTACCGGCGCGCTGTCCGCCGCCATGGGAACCGTCCGTTTGCCGGTGGCGGACGCCACACCGGACCGCGCCCTGCACATCCGCCGCCGGTTGATGCAAGAAGGTACCGACGCTCCGGTCCACGCGCTGGACGGCGCCCCAAACGGGGGGCTCTGGCTCCGTTTGTCCGCCTTCGCCTATAACGACCTGGAAGATTACGATCGCCTGGCCGATATCGTGACCAGCATTCTCAGGGAAGACGCGCCATGACCGTCGAATTCATCGGCATGATTCACCACCGCGAAGCCTCGGAGATCATGGCGCCCCCGCCGGTTATCCTCGACAGTGGCTACATCCGCGACTTCGCCCAGGCGGCGGAGGCCGGCGGCTTCGACAAGGTGCTCGTCGGCTATTTCTCCGATGGGCCGGACGGCTTCCTGCTAGCCGCCGCGGCGGCGGCACACACCGAGAAGCTTGGCTTTCTCGTTGCCCACCGCCCCGGATTCGTTGCCCCGCCCCTGGCCGCCCGCAAGTTCGCGACCCTCGACCAGATTACCGGCGGCCGCGCGGCGATGCATGTGATCACCGGCGGCGACGACACGGACCAGTTCCGCGACGGCGACACGCTGGCCAAGGAGGACCGCTACGCCCGCACCGACGAATACCTGCAGATCCTCAAGCGCATCTGGACCGAACCCGGCCCGACCGTCGATCATTCGGGCCGGTTCTATCGCTTCGCCGGCGCGTCCACCGCCTTCCGCTGCGTCCAGCAGCCGCGGATTCCGATCTACTTCGGCGGCGCGTCGGACGCCGCCCTCGCGGTCAGCGCCAAACACGCCGATGTCTACGCGTTGTGGGGCGAAACTCACGACCAGGTGCGCGAGATCACCACACGGCTGCGCGCCGAGGCCGCGAAGCACAACCGCACCGTCCGCTTCAGCCTGTCGATGCGCCCGATCCTCGCCGCCACCGAGGATGAAGCCTGGGCCCGGGCTGAAACCATCAAGCAGCAGATCATCGCGCGCCGCAAAGCCATGGGTTTGCCCACCACCCCCCGCACCAGCGAGGGCTCGAAGCGCCTGCTCGCCGCCGCCGCGCAAGGCGAACGTCTGGACACACGCCTGTGGACCGGGGCCGCGCTGCTGACCGGGGCCAGCGGCAACACCACCAGCCTGGTCGGCACACCCCAGCAGGTGGCGGAGGCGTTTTGCGACTACTACGATCTTGGCGTCACCACATTCCTGATCCGCGGCTTCAACCCGCTGGCCGACAACATCGAATATGGCAAGTCGCTGCTGCCGCTGACCCGGCAACTGATCGCCGAACGTGCCGCCAAGCGCGTCGCCGCCGAGTAGTTTCGCCGGCAGCCAGCCGAACTCTGCCGAGGCACTGAACCGTCGAAATGCTCCCCGAGCGGTACCGTCGCTGGCGCCAGGGTCAAAGCCCCGAAGCCGCGCAGCGGGCCGCCACCGGCGGCCGACGTGAACTCGACGCTTAACGAAGGTACGATGAACGGAGCAGCCGGCTGAAATGGCCAGATCATTGCGAAGACAGCGAGGCTTCGATAAAGCCGCGCGTATGACCCGCACCCGTAACCTTTGCCTCGCCTGCCTGATTCTTGCCAGTTGCAGCAATTCGCCGCCGCCGCCAGCGCCGATCCCGCCCATCAGCGCGCCGCAGCCGATCGACGGCACCTACCATGGCCTGACCCAAACGATCCGCGGCACCGCGATGAGCTGCGGCAACCAGAATGAGTTCACGGTGACGGTCACCAACCACACCATCAACTTCAGCCTGCCGCAGCCTGAGGCGGAATGGAAGCCGGTCGTGCCGTTCAGCGCCACGATTGGTCCGGACGGATCGTTCGACGCCGAATCCGGCACCAGCTTCATGCGCGGAACCGTGTCACACGGCCACATGCAGGGCCAGATCAGCGGGGACATCTGTGGCTTCACGTTCAACGCGGACCGCGACGGCACCTTCTGAGCAGGCCCGTCCTCCGTGGCCAGGACCAGATGATGCCCTGCCATCGCTATCGGCACCCCCAAGGCTTTCGCAACAAATCCACTGTTTCTTCACGATTTCGTGCCATAAGGCGCCCGTCCAACCGACAAGGGTCGCCCACGCATGCGTATTTCCGTGTTCGGCATCGGCTACGTCGGCGTCGTCTCCTGCGGCTGCCTCGCCGAACTAGGCCACGAGGTCGTGGGCGTCGACATCTCGCCCGACAAGATCGCCATGCTGTCGGCCGGCCGCTCGCCGATTGTCGAGGAGGCGATCGATACGCTGATCGCGGGCGCCGTCCTGCAAGGGCGCCTGACCGCGACCGATAACGTCGCCGCCGCGGTGGCTGAAACGGAGGTGTCGTTCATTTCCGTCGGCACCCCTAGTGCGGCGAACGGCAGCGTCGCCCTCGGCGCCGTGGATGGCGTGATCACAGCGATCGGCCAGGCCCTGCGGCACAAACCGGGTCCGCACACCGTGGTCATGCGCTCGACCGTTCCGCCGGGCACTGCCGAGGACCGGGTCATCCCGCTGCTTGAACAAGCCAGCGGCCGCCGCCTCGGTGACGGGCTGTTCTATTACAGCAATCCCGAATTTCTCCGCGAAGGCTCGTCCGTCCGCGACTTCCGTGCGCCGCCCTTCACCCTGATCGGGGCGCCGCCCGGCGACGACGCTGTGATCCTGCGCGAGATCTACGCACCGCTGACCGCGCCGGTGCATGTCGCGCCCTATCGGGTAGCCGAAAGCGTCAAGCATATCTCCAACGTCTTTCATGCCGTCAAACTGACCTTCGCCAACGAAGCCGGCGCTATCCTCGCCGCCCATGGCGTCGATGCGCGCGAAGTTCTGAGGCTGCTATGCGAGGACCGCGTGCTGAACATTTCGCCGGCCTACCTGCGGCCCGGCTTCGCCTTTGGGGGCTCGTGCCTGCCAAAGGACGTCCGCAGTTTCCTCGCGCTGGCCGATGAACGCGACGTCGCGGCGCCGATGCTGAAAAATCTGCTGCCCGCCAACAACGCCATCATCGACCGCACGTTCGAGGCCGTCGCTCGGCACGGCCGGCAGGCCATCGCGCTGTTCGGCCTGTCATTCAAGCAAGGCACCGACGACCTGCGCGAATCCCCCTTCGTGCTGCTGGCCGAGAAACTGCTTGGCAAAGGCTACGACCTGCGGATCTACGACCGGTTCGTTCAGGTCGCTCGCCTGATGGGTGCAAATCGAACCTATATCGACCGCGAGATCCCGCATCTGGAGCGGTTGATGGTCATCAGCCCGGAAGCCGCCCTGTCCGGCACCAAGGTCGCCATTATCGGGCACATCGCGCCCGAGGACCGGCCGGCGCTGCTGGCTGCGTTATCCGGTCACGTGGTCATCGACCTGACTGGGCTGCCAGGGTTGAGCGACCATCCCAGCATTACCTATCAGGGCCTGTGTTGGTGAGGCGGCCGCGCCTTCTGTTCGTCAGCCCGCGTTTTTTGTTTCCCATGGACCAGGGCGGCAAGATCCGCACCGGGAATATTCTCAGGGGCCTGAAGGGTGGGATGTTCGATGTGACCCTGGCCTCCCCGGCGCCGGCGGATGCCGCTGCGTTCGCAGCGGATACCGCCGCCGCGTGCGACCGCTTCGTCGCGTGGCCGGAGGAGCCGCCGTCGCGGCCGCGCCGTGTTCGTGCCCTGGCCAGCCCGCTGCCGGTGGCCGTCGCCACCGACCGTTCCGCCTCCGGCAGCCGCGTCGTCGCCATGGAACTCGGTCGGAAACCTGATGTCGTGGTCGCGGATTTTCCGCACGCCGACGTGCTGATGCCACTGCGGATCGAAACGCCCTCGATCCTGTTCACTCATAATGTCGAAGCCGAGATCTTCGAACGCCATGCCGAGCGTGCGACTGGCCTGTGGAAGCTGATCTGGACCGAGCAATCACGGAAGATGCGGCGGTTCGAGCAGGAGAGCCTGGCGCGCTATGACACCGTTATCGCTGTTTCGACCCGCGACCGTGACGCGCTGGCCAAGCGCTATGCCTTGCCGCATGTCGAGGATATCGACACCGGCGTGGACCTGGACTTCTTTGCGATGAACCCACCCGAGACAGAACCCGACCCCGGTCTGGACGGGGGCACGCTTGTTTTCACCGCGACCATGAGCTGGCCGGCCAATGTCGAGGGCATCCACTTCCTGCTCGACGAGGTTTTTCCGCAGTTGCGGAACGCACGCCCTCACATCAAGGCGGTGATCATCGGACGCAATCCGCCGGCATCGCTGTCGGACAAGATCAAGGAACGCGGGCTGGATGTTACGTTGACCGGCTTCGTCGATGACATACGTCCCTACGTCGCGGGGGCAAACGTCTACGTCATCCCGCTGTTCGTCGGCAGCGGCACCCGGATCAAGGCGTTCGAGGCAATGGCCATGGGCCGCCCCGTCGTCTCCACCACGCTGGGCATCGAGGGCCTGGACGTCACCGATGGGGAGAACTTCCTTCGCGCCGATGATGGCGGGGCGTTCACCCGGGCGATCCTGGCTTTGCTCGACGATGCGGCGCTCCGGCACCGCATCGCCACCGCCGCCCGCCGGCTGATGGAGGACCGCTTCTCCTGGTCTCGGGTCGCGAAGCAGTTCGAGACGATTTGTCTGAGGACAATGGAGCGAAGCCGAGGATGACGACGTGCTTTTTTTTGCGAGAGTGCTCTGTTTTAGTGTCGCAAGGAAAGATTTTTTAGCACGGAGGAAGAACGAGAACCACTGAGCGCACTGAGAAGAAAGATTTGGCGCTTCGCGCGGGTGGCTTGTTTTGTTGTGGGATCAGGCCAAACCAGGGGAACCGCGTGGGTTGAATGTTGGGCCCGCCGCGTTCTCCCGTTGCGGGCTGCGGTCCGGCGCATGCACTTGATCTCGGTTTCCTCCGTGGTTCTCGTTCTTTGTCCGTTCTAGAATTTTCTTGCCATGTCGCTGCGAGCCGGGACCGTTCCACGCCGGCCGGTCTGGTGGATTAGCCGCTTCGGGTACCTCCGTGGCCTTGGAGAGGCTGGAGCAGGCCGGCCTGACCTGGCTGTATCGCCTGCACCAGTGGCAGCCTGAGCGGGTTGCGGGCCGCTGCCCTGGCCAATCTGGGGTGACCGTCCACGCGCGTGGACTGATCCCGGACGGGCTGATCGAGATTCCGGCGTCATACCGCTTGCCCGCTCTGGCCGATGTCGAGTTTGTCGTCATGGGCACTGGGACCGGTTTGCGCGGTCCAGACGCAGCGCTGGCGCTGGCCATCCTTGCGAATGGCGAGCGGCTGCGCGGCGGCGCCTCGGTTGCCCCCGCTTCGTCATTCCCCGTATGAGTCCCTGAACACCGTCCCCCGTCCCAAGGAGAGCACACAATGTGGCCCATCCGTTCCGCCCTGTTCGTGCCTGCCCATCGCCGCGACTGGGTTGCCAAGGCGCTGCGCGTGTCACCGGGCGCGGTGATCCTGGACATCGAGGACTCGGTTCCGCCGCAGTTCAAACCGCAGGCGATGGAATACCTGAAGAGCGAGATCGCTGAACTGAAGGCCGCGGGCGTTGGCGCCTTTGTGCGGATCCAGCCACTGTATGACGGCACCGCGGCTGAGCTGGCGGCGGCGGTGACCGAGGGGCTGACCGCGATCGTGCCGCCGAAAGTTTCCAGCGCCGAGGAGGTCAGTCGATTGCATGACCTGATCACCTATGCCGAGGGGCGGGCTGGCGTGGAGCATGGCAGCGTCGGGTTGTTGGTGCTGCCGGAGACGGCGATCGGCATGTACGACGCGTTCCATCTGGCGAAGGCAAGTCCTCGGGTGCGTGGCATCCATGGCGCGATCAGCGGCCCCGTTTCCGGCGACTTCGCCCGGGCGTTCGGGTTCCGCGCGACCTCGGGCGGGGAGGAGCAGCAGTATCTGGCCTCGAAGCTGGTGCTGGACAGCCGAGCGGCGGGGGCGATGTATCCGATGGCGGGGATTTTCGGGACGCATCAGGATGATCACGCGGCCGTCGAGGCGTTGATCCGAAAGGCGCGGGACTTCGGCTACACGGGCGTTGCGGTCATGCATCCGACGCATGTGCCGATCGCCAACAAGGTCTTCCGGCCGACGGCGGAGGAAGTCGAATACTACAAGGGGTTGATCGCGGCGTTCGAGGCGGCGGAGAAAGCCGGGCTTGGCGCGGTCAGTTACCAGGGCGCGATGGTCGACTATGCTATGCTGCCCCTGGCGAAAGAGGTCATCGCGGAGGCCGCACGGAACCGATGACACCTCGCCCGCGTCTCATATCGAAGTTCGAACGCAAGCCGGAGGCCCCATGCCAGCAGACGCCATCAGCACCGACGCAACACCCACCGTCGTCCGTCTGGCCGACTATGCGCCGCCGGCCTTTCTGATCGATACGGTCGACCTGACGTTCGAACTCGATGAGGCTGCCACGCGGGTCGTTTCGCGGCTGTCGGTGCGCCGGGCGCCCGGCGCACCGCCCGACGCTGCCATGGAGTTGGACGGCGAGGCGCTGACGTTGGCGAGCATCAGCCGCGATGGCGTGACTTTGTCGGCGGGGCAGTATGCCGAGAGGCATGGGGGGCTTTCGATCCCACATATGCCGGATGTCTGCGTGCTGGAGATCGTCACACGGATTGCGCCGGCTTCTAACACCGAACTGAGCGGGCTCTATGTGTCGGGCGGGAGCTATTTCACGCAGTGCGAGGCCCAGGGTTTCCGGCGGATCACGTATTTCCCGGACCGGCCAGACGTGATGTCGCGCTACACCACGACGATCATTGCCGACAAGGCGGCCGTGCCGGTGATGCTGTCGAACGGCAATCCGGGGCCGGTGCGGGATCTGGGCGACGGGCGGCACACGGTGACCTGGACCGATCCGCATCCGAAACCGTGCTATCTGTTCGCGCTGGTGGCGGGTGATCTGGTTTCGGTGAATGACTTCTTCACCACGCGGTCGGGCCGGGTGGTCGATCTGGGGATCTATGTGCGTCGCGGCGATGAAGATCGGTGCGGGCATGCTATGCAGGTCGCTGAAGACCTCGATGACCTGGGACGAGGAGGTGTTCGGGCTGGAATATGACCTGGATGTCTTCAACATCGCTGCCGTCTCCGACTTCAATATGGGGGCGATGGAGAACAAGGGTCTGAACGTTTTTAATACGAAATACGTTCTGGCGCGGCCGGAGACGGCTACGGACGGCGATTATGAGGGCATCGAGTCCGTTATTGCACATGAATACTTTCATAACTGGACGGGGAACCGGGTGACTTGCCGTGACTGGTTTCAGTTGTCTTTGAAAGAGGGGCTGACGGTTTATCGCGACCAGGAGTTTTCCGCTGATCAGGGCAGCCGAGCGGTGAAGCGGATCGGGGATGTGCGGGGGTTGCGGGCGGCGCAGTTCCGGGAGGATGCGGGGCCTCTGGCGCATCCGGTGCAGCCAGACAGCTACATGGCGATCGATAATTTCTATACCGCGACGGTTTACAACAAAGGGCGCGGAAGTCATCCGCATGATGGCGACGATCATCGGCCGGCAGGCGTTTCGTGCGGGGATGGATCTGTATTTCCAGCGGCATGACAACAGTGCTGTCACCATCGATGATTTTGTGCAGGCGATGCAGGATGCGTCCGGTGTCGATCTGCAACGGTTCAAGCTGTGGTATCATCAGGCGGGGACCCCTGAGGTCACCGTTGAGGATACCTATGACGCCGCGACCAAGCGGTTCTCGCTGACGATCCGTCAGACGACGAAGCCGACGCCGGGACAGCCTGACAAGCGGCCGCAGGTCATTCCGGTGGCGATGGGGCTGCTGGACGGCAACGGGCAGGAACTCGCGACGCGGCTGGAAGGTGAGGCCGAGGCGGTGCCGGGCACGCGGGTGCTGCTGGCGGACGCGGCGGAATCCCGTTTCGAGTTTGTCGATGTGGCGAGCCCTCCGGTGCCGTCGTTGTTCCGCGATTTCTCGGCGCCGGTGAAGCTGTCGGGGGTGTCGCCGGACCGGTTGCGGTTCCTGGCGGCGCATGACACCGATCCGTTCGTGCGGTGGGATTCAGGGCAGCAATATGCAGCCTCTGTGCTGCTGGACATGATCGCAACGATTCAGCAGGGGGACACGCCATCGGTTGATCCGGCATTGATCGAGGCGGCGGCTTCGTCTTTGGATCAGGAGCCGGCGTTCGCGGCGGAGGCGCTGATTTTGCCGACCGAGAACACTTTGGCCGACAGGATGGCTGTCATCGATGTGGATGCGATCCATGCCGCACGCGTTCAGGCTCGTCAGGCGATCGGGCAGGCGTTGGCCGATCGGTTTCGGGCAACTTATGACCGGCTGACGGACCGGGGGGCTTATCAGATCGACGGCGCATCGATGGGGCGGCGGGTCCTGCGCAACACATGCCTGGCCTATCTGATGGCGAGCGGTGATCCGGCGGCTGTCGGGTTGGCCAAGGCGCAGTTCGATGCTGGTCAGAACATGACGGACGTGCTGGCGGCGCTTGGGCGCGTTGTCGGACGTGGACGCGCCGGAGAGGTTGGATGCGCTTGCCGCGTTCTACGCGGCTTGGCGGGGCGATCCGCTGGTGTTGGACAAGTGGTTTGCCATCCAGGCTTTCTCGACGCTGCCGGGGACGATCGAGGCGGTGCAGGGGCTGATGTCGCATCCTGACTTCGATCTGCGGAATCCGAACCGGGTGCGGGCTTTGATCGGGGCGTTCGGAGGCAATCAGGTTCGGTTCCATGACGGGTCGGGTGCGGGGTATCGGCTGTATGCGGACGTGATCATTCAGCTTGATCCAACCAATCCTCAGGTGGCGGCGCGGATGGTCTCGCCGCTGGGGCAGTGGCGGCGGTTCGATGCGGGGCGGCAGGCGTTGATGCGGGCGGAGCTGCAACGGATCCTCGACCGGTCCGGGCTGTCGCGGAATACGTTCGAGATGGCGTCGAAGAGTTTGGCATGACCGGCTTCAGCGACAGGGCGTGGCAGCGGACGACGGAGCTGCGGGCGGCGATTCATGCGCTGCCATTCAACCGGGAGTTGGCGGCGGGGACGCTGCGGCAGGACCGGTTCGTGTTCTACATCCAGCAGGATGCGCTGTATCTGGAACAGTATTCCCGCATTCTGGCTTTGGCCGGGGCGCGGGGACCGGATGGGGCGACGCTGCGAATGTTTGCCGAATCCGCGCTGGAGGCGGTGGCGGTGGAGCAGGCGCTGCACGGCGACTACTTCGCGCGGTTCGGGCTTGACCGGGCGGTTGGAGAACCGTCGCCGGATTGTCTCGGCTATACCAGTTTTCTACTGGCCACGGCCTATCATGAGCCGTGGGAGGTGCTGCTGGCGGCTCTGCTGCCTTGCTTCTGGTTGTATTGGGATGTCGGGACGGCCATTGCGCGGGAGGCGGTGGCGGGAAATCCGTACCGGGCGTGGATCGATACGTATTCCGATGAGGGGTTTGGGGCGGCGGTTCGGGCGGTGATTGCGGCGACCGATGTGGCGGCGGACGGCGCGAGCGCAGGTGTTCGGGAGAGGATGATGACGGCGTTCATCCGGTGCAGCCAGTATGAATGGCTGTTCTGGGATGGGGCTTACCGGTTGCGCGGGTGGCCGGTGGGGGCGTGAGGCCCGGGCCGGGATGAACTTGTCATGGATCCCGGGGCTGATTCTTCAACGCTGTTGACTGGCTTGGCTGACGTCGCGGATGGCCGGCACAAGGCCGGCCATGACACTTAACAACAAGGACAGGCTGGTGCGAGGACAGGCTGGCGGCCAGATCAGGCCATCCAACAGCGCTGGCCAAGTGTCCGGCGAGCAGGCCACCGCCGTGCGGCGGCCTACCGACGGGGAAGTCTAGCTGATCCGTATCGAGGCGGCTTCGGGCCCTTTGGCGCCTTGGACTACGTCCATCCAGATCGTCTGGCCTTCAGCCAACTGCATGACACCGGCGCGTTGCAGGGCGGAGGCGTGGACGAACACGTCCTTGCCGCCCTCGGACGGGGCGACGAAGCCGAAGCCCTTGGTCGCGTTGTACCACTTCACGGTGCCCTGCATTTCGACCGACGGACCGGTCGGCGCGCCGCGTCGGGGTGCGCCACCGGGTGCGCCGCCTGGACCGCCGAAGCCACTGGGTGCGGAGCGTGGCGCGCCGCCACCGGCGGCACGTCCGGCTGACGGGGTCGCGGTGCTTTCGTCGACCGAAAGAACCTCTGACACCTGACGGCCTTTCTGGCCCTGGCCGATCCGAACGCGCAACGTCGCGCCTGGGCTGACCGCGCTGTGTCCGGACTGGTTGAGGGTATTGGCGTGCAGGAACGCATCACCCGACCCATCGGACAGTGCCACGAAGCCGAACCCCTTTTCGGGGTTGAACCACTTGACGGTTGCGTCATGCTCCGGCCCGAAACCGGCTGAAGATGGCCAGGATGGTGCGGGCCGCGGCAGGTCGCCTGGCGGGGCACGATCGAAGGCGAAATCATCGTCGAAGCCGCGGCGCCGGCTCGGGCGTCCACGGCCGCGGTTGGTCATGTTCAAGAGAAGGTCGTCCCCATCATCATACGCGTTGTGCATGGCGCCCAATGCCCACCCAGGGCACCGCCGCCGGTTTGCTTCCGTTTCCGAGCGGCGAACCAAGTCAGACTTCGCGGTATTTCGCCGCGCTGCCGCAACCCAGAGCAACCACCGATCATCACGATAGTCGGTCCACTATACCCCCTGCCGGTGCGTTCGCCCATACCCTTCGCAACGGAAATCGGCGTCCAACGATGAAATTCGTCTTGCAGCCCAAGTATACATCCGTTCGGTTCGCACCAAACCTTGGGGAAGCCATTCAAATATCTGATTTTGCTTCAGTCTCGTCCTGGCCGGTTGTGTTCGGGCCATCCAGCTCCAGCAGGGTTTCGGCCTTATCAGCGCCCATCTGTTCGAACTCCGCGCAGCTTCCGGCCCATGGCGCGGGTTCGCACGCGCGCCTTGTCGATGGTGCTGGTGAAGGCGCCAGCCTGCTTTGCGAGTCGCTCCAGAACCTCGTCCATGCGCAGCATTTCGGTGCGTGTTGCCCCTAGGAGGTCGCGGATCTGGTAGGCCTTGTGTTCCAGCGACAAGGTGACGAATCCCAGATGGATGGTCCGCAGCAGGGCGGGGAACAGGGTCGGGCCCATCAGCAAAACCCGGCTTTCGCGGCCGATATTCTCAACGAGGCCGGGGATCCGGGCGACCTCAGCGTAGAGCGAATCGGTGGGCAGATAGAGCACCGCGAACTCCACGGTGATCGGCGGGACGATGTATTTTGCCGCGATCTTGCGGGCTTCGTCACGCACCCGGCGCTCCAGGCCGCGGGCGGCGAGGCGTTCGGCGTCGATGTCGCCGGCTTCCGAGGGGCGAGCAGGCGCTCGTAATCCTCGATCGGGAACTTGGCGTCGATCAGCGGCAGAGGCCGGATTTCGCCGCGCATCGGCATGATGACGGCGAATTCCACGGCTTCGTCGCTATCAGGGGCGGATGCGCCGGTTCGTCTCGTAGGCGCCGGGGGGCAGGATGTCGTCCAGCATGGCGCGGATCTGGGTCTCGCCCCATCCGCCGCGGGTTTTTACGTTGCTGAACAAGCGCTTGATATCGCCGATCTGAGCGGTGACGGCCTGGACATCGCCCATAGCCTTCCGCACCGCCGCGAATTGGTCGATGACGCGGTTGAAGCTCTCACCCATCTGTTTTTCGACAGCGGAATGAAGCTGCTCGTTCACGGTCTTTTGAATATCCGCTAGTTTCGCCCCGTTGCCCGCCCGCAGCTCGCGCAGGCGGTGGTCCAGCATCTCAGCGGTCGTTCAACTGGCCTTCAGACAGCGCGAGGCGCAGGTCGGCCTGGGTTCGTGCCTGGGAGCCGCCAAGCTGTTCGGCGAGCAGATCGAGCCTGGAGCGGAGGCCGCTGATGCGGCTGGCCGAACCAATCTCGGCATCGCGGATGGCGACGCGGATGGTTTCGCCCTCGGCGCGCTGCCCTGACTGGGTCTGCTCGAGCAGCAGGCGAAGCAGGTTGAGTTTCGCGGTCTGACGAAGGATGAGGATGCAGGCAATCAGGCCGACAAGCGCGACCGGGCGTCAGCGCGACAAGGGGAGACGCGTCGGCCGGTATCAGACGGAGACCGGTATTCCGCCGGTGCGTCGCATGGGGTCTGAAGCGGCCGGTTCAGGCTGCACCACGGCCTGGGCGAGCTTCGGCAGGATCGGCAGCAGCAGGTCGAGGTCCCGCTCTGCCACGCAGGCCAGATAATGCTGCACGGGCGGGAAATCGCCGGCGGATTCGGGCATCGGCAGCCCGTCGGGTCCAAGCGGAAGCGCGGTCAGCCCAAGGTCGCCGTAGACGGGCAGCAGATCCGGACCGGCGCGCCACACGGCGGCATCACGGCCTTCCTGGCGGGCGAGATCGCGCAGGCGCCAGATGGCGGAGACGCGGTCGGCTTCGTCGCCGGAGGGGTCACCAAGGCCCAGCAGCACCCGGCCGCAGCGGCGGAAGGGCATTGCCGCGCGGGCGGCCTCACCCATCACGAGGCCGTCGGCGGTTACACGGGCGCAGGTGCTGCCGAGGGCGTGCAGCAATTTGCGGCTGTCGGCGTCCCACGGCAGGTAGCTCGACTTTGCTCGGCCGCAGCAGCAGCCACAGGGCGGTCAGCCCGAGGAGCATGGCAACCGCGACGGCGAGGCGCGTGGAGTTGGGCAGTTCGCGGGAAATGATGACTGCCCAGAACGCATTGTTCTGCAGCAGGTGTGTCTGGGTGCGGGCAATCGCCAGGGACAGCAGGCATATTACCAGCACCACCAGCGACAGTACGTTGCCAGGCAGCAGCGGCCCGCTCAGGAAGCTCGCATGGCGGTAAAAGCACGCTCGGAATGGCGCCAGCAGGAAGGTGGTCAGGATCAGGACGCCGGAGACCCAAAGGCGGTTGTCCTGCGTGGCGGCGAAGGCAGCACCCAGCACCAGCAGCAGGATCGTCAGGCTCCAGGCGAGGTTGACGCGATGCGACAGGCCGATGGCCATGATGACCAGCCCGGCGCCGATCAATGACGGGACGAACTGGCCGGCCTGACGCGCGACCTCCCCATAGTCGGGGTCCAGCCAGGTGTAGTCCGCCTGGGGCGCCAGCACGCCCAGGCACAGCATCAGTACACCGCACACGCCGACGGTGCCGGTGGCGGTGGTGACGGCAAAGTCCGGCTCGCTCCAGCGGCCGATGGCCTGGACCGGGGCCAGTTTGCTGAAGTGGCGGAACAGGCCGCCGCCGCGCAGCAGGATCTCGTTGCCGGCGAACAGCGAGCCGGCGAGGAACAGCGGGATGATGTAGTAGTAAAGGCGGAAGACCAGGATGGCGCCGACGATGTGCGGGGCGCTGAAATAGGGTTCCAGTCCGAACAGCATCGCGGTGTCGAAGACGCCGATCCCGCCGGGCAGGTTGGCGGCGAGGCCGGCGGTGTAGGAGGCGACGTAGACGCCCAGGAAGATCAGCCAGGTCAGGCCGGGCGCATGGGGCAGCAGGGCGTAGAAGATGGTCGCCGTCACCGCCACGTCGACGGTGGCGAGGAGTACCTGGACGATCGCCATCCGCCAGCCCGGCAGCTCGATGTGGTTGCCGAACAGGCGGATGTTGCCAACGACCTTCGCCAGGGTGACGTAGGACAGGACGATCGCCCACATCAGGGCGCCGATCCCGTACATGACGATGTGCGGCAGGTGTTCGCCGAAGAACGGGATGGCCCTGGGTTCGACGAACAGGATGGCGCCGCCCAGGACCATGCCGCCGAGGCCGAAGGTGAGGCTGCAGAAGGCGACGGTCTTGCCGATCTGCAGCGGCGTGAGGCCCCAGTGGGCGTAGAGGCGGTAGCGGATCGCGGCTCCGGACACAGCCGCGAAGCCCAGGTTGTGCGACAGCGCGTAGGCGCAGAACGAGGCGAAGGCGACCCGGCCGTACGAGACCTTGTGGCCGGCATAGATCGTGCCCAACCGGTCGTAGAAGGTCAGGATAAAGTAGGACAGGATGGTCCAGGTGAAGGAGAAGACCAGTGCGCTGGCCGGAATCGCCGAAAGCGCGTGCTCGATGTCCTGCAGCTTGAGATGGCGGAACTCCCGCTGCACCACGTAGATGGCGCCGATCAGCAGGGCGACACCGAGCATCGGGGGCAGATGCTTGAGCCAGCTTGTGAGGCGGCCCTTGGAGCCGGCTTTGTCGGGAATGCCCATCGTCATGCCGCCTGGCGGGTCAGCGCCGACCGGATCAGGGCGATGGTCTCGGGAATGCCATACAGGGCGACGAAGCCGCCGAAGCGGGGGCCTTCCTGCTGGCCGAGGAGGACCTGATAAAGGCAGCCGAACCAGGCGCGCAGTTCGGGGAAATCGTGACGCTTGCCAACCTCGAACACCGCGTTCTGGATGGTCTCCGCCGTGCTGCCTTGCGGCAGGGCGGAAAGGGTGGCGGCGAGGTCTTCGAGGGCGGCGCGCTCATTGGCGTCGGGCTGGCGGTATCGCTTCTCCGGCCGGACGAAGTCGCGGTAGTAGGCAATGGCGTAATCGACCAGGCGGGCCAGCAGGGGCTGGGATTCAGGCGAGGCTCCGGGGACGTAGCGGCGGATGAAGCCCCACAGGATGTCCGGCGCGTCGGCGTTCACGACGCTGGCGAGGTTCAGCAGCATGCCGAACGAGATCGGGCTGCCGCCGTGGTTCGGCAGGCGGCCGGCGTGGATATGCCAGGCGGGGTTGGTGCGGGGTTCCCCGGCGGCGGGGATTTTTTCAAGGTTGCCGACATATTCGTCGACCGCGCGGGGGATGACGTCGAAATACAGCCGCTTGGCGCGCTGCGGCTGGTTGTACATGAACTGCGCCAGGGCGACGTCGGGGCCGTAGGTGAGAAAGTCTTCGACCGACAATCCGTTGCCCTTGGACTTGCTGATCTTCTGGCCATCCTGGTCGAGGAAAAGTTCGTAGGTCATGCCCTCGGGCGGTTGGCCGCCGAGGACGCGGCAGATCCTGCTGGAGAGTTTCACCGAGTCGATCAGATCCTTGCCGGACATCTCGTAGTCGACGCCGAGGGCGTACCATCGCATCGCCCAGTCGGCTTTCCATTGCAGTTTGCAGGCGCCGCCCTTGACGCTGGTGGTGAAGGTGTCGCGCGTGGCGGGGTCGGTCCAGGTGACCGTGCCGGCGGACGGATCGATGCGGTCCATCGGCACCTGCATGACGATGCCGGTGTGCGGATGAACGGGCAGGATCGGCGAATAGGTCGCTCGACGCTCCGGCCCCAGGGTGGGCAGGATGACGGCCATGACGGCGTCGTAGCATTCCAGGATGCGGACCAGCGCGGCGTCGAAACGGCCGGCGGCGTAATACTCGGTGGACGAGGCAAACTCGTACTCGAAAGCGAAGGAGTCGAGGAACGCGCGCAGGCGGGCGTTGTTGTGGGCGCCGAAACTGTCGTGGGTGCCGAACGGATCGGGGATCCGCGTCAGCGGTTTGCCGAGATGCCGCGCCAGCATGTCCTTGTTCGGCACGTTGTCCGGAACTTTGCGGAGCCCGTCCATGTCGTCGCTGAAGGCGAGCAGTTTCGAAGGCAGGCCGGTCAGTTCGGTGAAGGCGTTGCGGACCCAGGAGGTTCTTGCGACCTCCCCAAACGTGCCGATGTGAGGCAGGCCGGAGGGGCCGTACCCGGTCTCGAACAACGCGTGGCTCTTGCCGGACGCGGCGAGGCGCCTGGCGACTTTCTGCGCTTCCTCAAATGGCCACGCCTTGGGAATCACCGCCATCTCGTTTCGGACTGTATCGGACATCGCGCGAAGCTAGGTACGGGTTCACTAGAGGTCAATCGGAACCGCAGAGATAACCGGCTCCGGGACGGTAATGGACATATTTTCATGCGTGCGGGATGATTTCGCTCAACCAACCGGGAGAAACCGTCATGGCCGATATTCCGCTTCCTGCCGCGCTGTCGATGCACAACAAGCACGCGCTTGTAACCGGCGCCGCGAGCGGGATCGGGCGGGCGACCGCTCGGGTGCTGGTGTCGCTCGGGGCGCATGTGGTGGTGACGGACCGAGCGCCGCTGGATGCGACGCGTGAAGAGATCGAGGCGGCGGGCGGGACATGCTCCGCGGTGCAGGGCGATCTGACGGATGATGCGTTTATCGCGACGTTCTTTGCGGGCACCCGGGTTCATGCGGTTGCGCATTGCGCCGGCATCCTGGAAGGACGGCCGTGGACCGAGGACCATGCGTGGCATGAGCGGTTTCATCGAGTCATGGACGTGAATGTGAGGGTTCCGTTGCAGTTGGCTGCCGTGGCGACCGATCACATGGCAGCGCATGGCGGTGGCCACATTGTGCTGGTGGGGTCGGTGGCAGGGAAAACCGGCGGCACGTCGCTGAGCACGCCGCCGGATTACTCGGCGTCGAAGGGCGCGGTGCATGCGCTGGTGAAATGGCTGTCGCGGAATGCCGTCGGCAAGGGCGTGCTGGTGAATGCGGTGGCGCCCGGCCCGGTGGAGACGCCGATGACGCGGGGGTTCAACCTGGGGCCGACCTTGCCGATGGGGCGCATCGGACGGGCGGAGGAGCTCGCTTGGCCGATCGCGTTCCTCTGTTCGCCGGCATCGAGCTACATGTCGGGTGCGATCCTGGACGTGAATGGCGGGGCGTTCGTGGGGTAGGCGGTTGGGGCGCGGCGGCGAGGCGTGACGGACCTGCGCCCGCCAGGGAGCGAACCGGCCCGGACTACATGCGGCTGGATCGCGATACACGCCCGCCAGAGGCCGGACGCGGTGGCGATCGTCCATCGTGGCGTCCAGCTCGGCTGGCGCAACCTTGCCTCGCACGTGCTGACCGTGATGGAGGACCTCGACGCCCTGGGTCTGACTGCCGGTCAGACGCTGGGGATCGAGGTGGACGATCGCTACCTGCATCTGCTGCTGATCCTCGCGGGTGAGGCGCTGGGACTGACCACGATCTCACTTGATGTGGCGCAAATCGGGCCGCCGGCCGATCTTGGGGGGCTGTGCGATCGCATCGCTGTTTCCCGAACGCCTGGCGCGCATGGGGATAAAGCGTGGCTGATCACGCCCGAGTGGGCGGTCAGGGTGTTGACCCGGGATGCGCACGCGCCGGGACTGGAGCGGCTGGAACGGGATCATCCGCCTGACACGGTGGCGCGGCTGATGACGACGTCCGGGACCACGGGGCGGCCGAAGGTGATGGGCATGAGCCAGGCGCTGTTGCAGGCGCATATCCGGGTGCTGCTGCTGCCGATGTCCGAGGCGATCGCGGCGCATCCGGTGTTCCTGTGTTTGTACCGGTTCTCCGTGCGGGCCGCGCATACGCGCACCATGCTGACGCTGCGGCAGGGTGGTTCGGTTCACTTCAGCGGCCGCGACGTGGCGTGGGACCTGCTTGCCGCTGGGACCGGAAACTACCTGTTCCTGGTCTCCGGCGACCTGGAGCGCATCGTACGGACCGCGCCCGAGGGCGTCGGTCCGTTGGACGTGCATATCGACGTCACCGGCGGCGGCGTGCCGGACGGATTGCGGGCGGAGACGCACCGCAAGGTTTCCACGCAACTGGTTACCACGTATGCAACGAATGAGACACACTCCGTGACGCGCGTCGGCATGAGGGGCATTGGGCGTCTGTTCCCCGGTGTGCAGGTCAAGATCGTCGATGAGGCCGGCGAGCCGGTGCCGCTGGGTGGGACCGGCCACATTCGTGTCAAGACAACAACGATGATCGCTGGCTATGTGGATGCTCCGGCGTTGGATCGGAAGGCGTTTGTCGACGGCTGGTATGACACCAGCGACATTGGCTACCAACCGGACCGCGATACTCTGGTGGTGCTTGGGCGCGCCGATGACATGCTGAACATCGGAGGGGTGAAGATTCTGCCGGGGCCGATTGAAGCCCGGCTGCGGACCGTCGAGGGCGTTGGCGACGTCCTGGTGACCGACGTGGATGATCAATTTGCGACACGTGAAGTGCTGGTGGCGATTGAACTGAAGCCGGGTGCTGACCCCGTATTGCTGGAGCAGCGGATCGATCCGATTGTGCGGGTGTATGTCGGGTTTTACCGTCTGGTGGTGTTGCCTGTGCTGCCGCGCACGGAAAGCGGCAAGATCATGCGGGAGGGAGTCCGTGATCTGTTCCGCCAGGGGATGCGGGGTGGGTGACGTCCGGCTGGCATCGTGTCCATGGGTGCCGCGGATCGTAGCTTGGGCGGAATGGTGAGGCTGCCTCTGGTCCGCGCCAGGTAGATGCACGGTTCGTTTCCACCTGCGGCCTGGTACGTTCTCGCCCTTTCAGGCGGGGGTACGGACGGAGCGGCAGTTTCAAGGCGGATGAGCGGGATTCCGATGGATGAAGGGGATGCGCGGTTGTTGCGGCCGGTGACTGAGCGGCTCGTCGGCCGCGCGTATCCCGTAGTGCCGGAACTTTTCGCGGGCGACGGGCAAGACCCGGTGTCTGCTGATCAACTTCGGCAGGTCCGCAGGCGAAATCCGCCGGGTGACCTTGCAAGCCTGATTGCGAATACCATCCCGCTTCATCCGCCTTCATGACGAGAAGGTCACGACCAGCTCCCGCCCCGCCGGGTCAAATGCTCCACTATTCCTGCGATCATCAGCCTCAGACGTCCAGGCTGAGACGATTCTGCGACCGGAACGTGGCACGATAGCAATGGATGTCTTGCGTGAGGTGCCAAGGAGTTCAGCGATAAAAAATCGTAATGCCGTCGAGTCCCCGGCGGCCACGTAGCCGGCTGGATCACGCGGGACGTTTTTTATCAGAAGCGACTGATGACGGCGGGGTCAGCAGCGATACCACCAGCAGGATCAGCAGGCCGCCGGTGATGCCGGCGAGGCGCTCGATCCCTGGCAGGATGCTGGTTGGCGGGCCGGGCCCCTGGACCAGCGTGCAGATGAACACGACCGCACCCTGGGTGCCGATGTATCCGATGCCGCGCTCGCTGGCCTGGAGGTGCGCGCTGATCCAGATGCCGCCGGTCAGCATCAGCATCCAGGGGACGAACCAGTCCAGCGACAAGCCCAGGCACACCAGGCCGACGACCCCGCCGAGAAAGCAGCCCAGGATGCGATGCGCCGCACGCTCGATGACTTTCAGGTCGGCGTCGGCGGCGGCGGCCGGCAGCGCCGGGACGGCCATCACAGCGGCAACGGTGATCGCTGATTGCGACAGTCCCGGCAGGTCCAGCCAGCTCCAGACGAACGGCACCAGCATCACGGTGAGGCCGGCGCGCATCGCGTGCTGGGTCGCTGTCCATTGCGCACCCGTCAGATCGGACCAGCCTGGCGGCCGGGCGGGCGCCGGAGCGGTGTCCTCGTGCGGCCCGATCAGATGAGCGACCAGCATGGCGGACAGGGTGCCGATCACCACCTCGCCCGTCCGGTTGGCGCCGATGGCGATGGCGGACGCCGGGTCGCTCAGCAGCGCCATCAGTATCATGTCGGCGGTGATGGCGCCGAGAAGCCAGGCGTAGCCGAACGGGCTGACCTGCAGGCCGAGGACGCCGACGGTGCTGACGGCGAACAGCGCCAGGGACAGCGCGACGGTGTCGTCCTGCAGCAGGGGGCTGAGCAGCAGCGCAAGGCACGCTCCGGCGATGGTGCCTAGAATTCTGAGAATGCCGCGCTGGACCGAGGCCGGGGCGGTCGCTTGCGAGCACATAAAGGCGCTTATCGCGGCCCACCAGGCCTCGTCGACATGCAGAACCAGGGCCGCCGCGATGGCCAGTGCGACGGCGAGCGCGGTCATTGCGCAGCGCCGGGCGCGCGGTCCGGATGCCGTCAGCTCGATCAGGTCCTGATAAAGGCCTTCAGCCGCGCGTTCCAGGACCTGCATGGCGAGGGAGAGGCGCGTTGTTGCGGCAGGATCAGGTCCAGGCATGGGCGCCCATATACGGCGGCATGTCCCCAATCCAGATCACGCGGGGTTGGTTTTGTCGGCAGCCACCGGCTCTGGCGCGGTCAGCAGCGACACCGCCGCGAGGATCAGCATCCCGCCGGTGATGCCGACGAGGCGCTCGATTCCCGGGAGGATGCTGGTGGGCGGACCGGCGCCCTGGACCAGCGTGCAGATAAATACGATGGCGCCCTGCGTGCCGACATAACTGATGCCACGCTCACTCGCCTGGATATGCGCGGCGATCCAGACGCCGGCGGTCAGCATCATTATCCAGGGAACGAAGCGATCCACCGACAGGCCAATGCAGAGAAGACCCAGGATTCCGCCGAGAAAGCACGCCACGATGCTATGGGTGGCGCGCTTGAGGATCAGCAGTTGGGCGCTGTCGGTGCCCCCTGTCGTCCCCGGAACGGCCATGACCAGGGTGACGGTGATTGCTGACTGCGCGAGGCCCGGCAGCTCCAGCCAATTCCAGACGAGCGGCACAAGCATCACAGTGATCCCGGCGCGCAACGCGTGTTGCGTTGCCGCCCATTGTTCACCGGCAAGGCCGGACCAGCCGGGGGAGCGGCCCGCGGCCGGCACTGCATTGGCGGCTGGGCCGACGAGATACGCCACCAGCATGGCGGAGAGCGCGCCGATCACCACCTCTGCCGTTCGATTGGCGCCGACGACGACGGCTGAGGTCGGTTCGCTCAGAAGGGCTATCAGCACGATGGCGGCGGTGATCGCCCCCAGCAGCCAGGCCGAGCCGTGCGAACTGACAGCCAAGCCGAGGACGCCGAGAGTGCTGGCGAGAAAGAGCGCCAGACTCAACGCCACCTCGTCGTCTTGGAGCAAAGGGCTCGCCAGCAGCGCCAGGGCCGCCCCGGCGATCGTTCCGAGGATTATCAGGACGCCCCGCTGGACCGAGGCGGGGGCGGTTGCCTGCGCGCAAACGAAGGCGCTGATCGCGGCCCAGAACGCATCGTTGACGTACAAGATCAGTGCAATCGTTGTGGCCAGGGCTACGGCCAGTGCCGTCATTGCACAGCGCGCCAGGCGCGGCCCCGGTGCGGCAAGCTCGACGAGTTCCTGATAAAGGTCGGCCGCGGTTTCGTGGAGAACGCGGGTGGCCGAGGCGAGCAGAGTCGTCACGGCAAGATCAGGACGCGGGCATCGGCGCCCATGTAGAGCGGGAGGTCCGCGGGCGGATCGACCAGGGTCAGAGTGACCGGGAACCGCCGCTGCAGGCGGATCCAGTCGGTGGTTGGCGGGACGTAGGGCAGCAGCATTTCATTCGCGGGCTGGCGGTTGATCGCCCTGGCGATGCCGGCGATCCGAGCGCGATGGAGGTGCCAGGGCTGGGTGTCGAGCCAGACCCAGGCGGTATCGCCTTCCTCGAACCCGCGAATGAAGTCCTGCTTGAAATTGGCCATGATGCGCCAGGCATGGGCGTCGACGATGCCGATCAGCGGGACGTTGACCTGGGCGGTATCGCCGGGCCGCACGGTCAGGTTGTTGATCGTTCCGCTGACGGGCGACAGGAGCTTTGTGCGCGACAACTGCCATGCGGCGGTGCCCAGTTCGGCCTCGGCGCGCGCCTGGGTGGCCTGGTGCATGGTTGCAGTAGCCTGCGTTTTGGCGATGGCGGCTTCGGCTGCCTCGACGGTTGCCTTGGCCTGCCGCAGGTCGTCGTCCGCCTTTTGCAGATCAGCGCGGGAGGCGTCGTCGGCAGTGGCCAGCACACTGATGCGGTTGTGGTTTTCAACTGCATAATCCACCGCCGCCAAGGCGGCCGTCAGGTTTGCCTGCGCCGATGCGATGCTGTCCTGGTCGGCCGTGACCTGCGCTCGGGCTTCATTCACCTCGGCCTGATGCTGGTCCACGGCGAGTTGAAATGGGACCGGATCGATGGTGGCCAGCAAGTCTCCCTGCTTGACGGTGCTGTTGTCGGCGACGTCGACCGCGATGATGCGTCCGCTCACTTCCGGCGCCACCGCCACGAGATCGGAACGCACGTAGGCGTCGGATGTGTAGGCGACGAAGGACGAGGCGACTTCGTAAGCCAGGAAAGCGGCGAGGAGGGCCGCGGCGGTGAGGCCGATCCGGCGGAGGCGCGTCATTGGGCCGGCGAACGCATTGAGGGGGCGAGTTGGTGCACGTTGCTGCTCATTGTGATCGGTACGGTGCTATCGTTTCCGGTTCGCCGCGGTTTGTCGAGCGGCTTTGCCACTGTCAGGCCTGCACGCTTGTGGTATGATCGAGGGTATGAAACATTCCGTTCCGGTTGTTGGATCGAGGATGCTTCTGTGCAGCTTTTGCGTTACGGTTTGATGGCCGGGTCGATGTCGGCTGGTCTGTTGCTGGCTGGTTGCGTCACCCAGACCAATCCCATCACAGACCTGGGGAACGACACCTATTCCCTTATACTTACCGCGCAGAACGGCACGGGCGATACCATCCTGCGGCAACGCGCTGTCGATATCGGCAACGACCAGTGCGTCACGCACAGCCGCTATTTTTACATCGTCAGTGAAATCATCACGCCAACACCCAGCGGGGTGAACCAGCTGGCGTTGACGTTCAGGTGCCTGCGCGGGGATGACCCGCTGCTGCGCAAGCCGGATAATTTCAAGACGAATTGAGGCGTCAGGCCGCCCGGAACAGTTTGGCAAAGTCATTGAGTTCATCGGCGGCGAGGTCGGATACGGCCCAGAACGTCATGCCATCCTGAGACCAGCGGACGTAGTTGTAGCCGCTGCGGCTGCCGTCACTGGGACCGCGCTCCGGATGACCGCCGTCCGGCCAGATGTAAAGATCGATGATGTGCTTGCGCCGCTGATAGATCAGGGCGGCGACGGCTCTTCCGTCCAGGTAGTCCAGACGGCCGCCGGCCAGGGGAAAGCCATCGTCCTTGAGCTCCTTAACCGGCGGGGCGAAGTCCAGCCGCCCATCGAACCACGGTTTTACCGTATGCTGATCGGTCGAGACCACGTCCATCAAATGCCCGGGCTGGAGCGCTCGGATGTGGTCCGAGACCACGGCCTCGGTCAGGTTGAGGGTCTGGGCGTCGAAAGTGTGCGGAAGCAGGAAGAGTTGCGCGAGACAGGCGGCCAGCGCGAAGCCGCCGCCGAAAGCGGTCGCCAATTGCCGGACGCGCCAGCGGG
This sequence comes from uncultured Pseudomonadota bacterium, assembly GCA_963819005.1. GTDB lineage: Bacteria > Pseudomonadota > Alphaproteobacteria > Acetobacterales > Acetobacteraceae > Rhodopila. The sequence goes on along the minus strand of CAWFUL010000010.1, from coordinate 580,149 downwards.
ATGGGCGGTTGTCGTTGCCGACCGGGGCTTCGGCGGCAGGCGGCTTTGTTGGGGCGGCGAGCGCGATCTGGGACCGGACCTTGGCCAGCAGGTCGGCGGGAGGTTGGTAGGCGGTTGCCTCCTCGCGGAAGCGTTTCGACAGCGCGATCAGTTGCGATTGCAGTTCGGCGCAGGCCTGGCAGTGTTCCAGATGGGCGGCGACACGGGCGGTTTCGGCTGGGGTGAGTTCGCCGTCGACGTCGGCCTGGACCAGCAGCCGCATTTCGGCGCAGTCGTCCGGGTTCATGGTTTTGCTCCCTGGTCCTGGCCGCGCATCAAGGCCTGACGGGCGCGCCAGAGTTGTGACATGACCGTGCCGATGGGCACGCCGGTGATTTCGGCGATGTCCTTGTAGGACAGGTCTTCCAACTCGTGGAGCACGAGGCATTCGCGCAGGTCCGGCGGCAGGGCGGCGAGTGCCTGGTCGAGTTTGGCGAAGGATTTGCCGCGCAGGAGTGACTGTTCCGGGTTGTCGGCGGGGTCGGGGATCTGCGGTTCTTCATCCTGGGCCGGACCGGCGTGGTCGAGGCTGGTTGTCGGCGCGCGGCGGCGGGCGGCGAGCGCGGTGTAGGCCACGTTGCGGACGATGCGGAGCAGCCACGCCCGGCTGTCGCCGCCTTTGTATGAGGCGAAATAGCGCAGGGCGCGGACGACGGAGTCCTGGACGACATCCTCGGCCAGGGTGGCGTCGGAGACGAGCCAGCGGGCGACATTGTACGCCGCCGGGATATGCGGCATGACGGCGTGTTCGAAGTCGTCTGGTGCGGACGGCGCCACGTCTCTGTTCAACTCCGCCAGAGGGCGCCACCTCATCGGCGCCCGGCTGTATGATGCGTTTGGAACATGCAAGGTGCCAATGGGGCCGGTTTTATTGCACGACAATGGTGCCGGTCATGTGCGCGTGCAGTGAGCAGAAGTAATGGTAGGACCCCGGTTTCTGGAAGACGTAGGAGAATGCGTCGCCGGTATCGAGCGGGGGTGACTTGAACGCGCGTGGGTCGTCGGCATCGGTGACGGTGTGCGGGATGTCGTCCCGGTTTGTCCAGGTGACTTTTGTGCCGGGCGCTACGGTCAACTGCGCCGGGGTAAATGAAAAATTGTCGATGGTCACTCCGGCCTGTCCGGGGGTTGAGATGGCAGGGGCCGCGAGGGTTAGGGCCAGCATGGCGCCGGCTGTTGCGATGATGCGTCGCATAGGAGTGGTTCCTGCTCAGGCGCCGAGGGGGGTGTCGACGATGGCGAGGCGGGAGTCGCCGTGGATCTGCCGGATGGTCGCGATGCCGAGGACGCTTTGCAGTTTTCCGGCGGGGAGGTCCTTGATTGGACCGGGGCTGGGGGCGGTGCCTGGAGCGGGTTGCGGGAAGGCGGTGGAGCGGGCGGTGTGGAAGGCGACGTTGCCCTCGATCTTCTGCATGATCTGGTGGATGTGGCCGTTGAGAACCGTCACGGAGCCGAACGGTTTCAGGTAGGAGAGGGCTTCGGTGCCGTCGTCGGTTCCCCAGCCCCATTCCTGGTAGACCGTCCAGAGCGGGATGTGGGCGAAGACGACGATGGGCTGGCTGGCGGGGCGGTTCTTCAGGTCGTTCTTCAGCCAGTCGAGTTGGTCGCGTCCGAGGTTGCCGAGGCCGCCGGCCTTGAGGTTCTGGACGTTGTTCAAGCCGATGAAATGAACACCTTCCTGGTCGAAGCTGTAGTACCCTTGAGCCGCGCCCTTGGTGAAACGCTGGAAGAATGTTTTGCCGTCCTCGTCGAGGACGTCGTGCTCGCCGGGGACGTAATGGGTTTCCAGGCCGGCGCCCTTGATGATCTGGTCGGCGGTGTCGAACTGGGCGGGTTTCGACAGGTGGCTGACGTCGCCGGTGTGGATCAGCAGGGCGGCGTTGCCTTTGGTTTGGGAGACCTTGTCGACGGCCTGGTGCAGGGTGCCGGGGGTGTCGGGGTTCGGCGGGTTAGCGAAGCCGATGTGGCTGTCGCTGATCTGCATGAAGGTCAGGCCGGTGGTGGCGGCTTCCGCGGTGTTGCCGAGGAGGGTGGAGCGGGGGATGCCGCCGGAGACGGTCCAGAGCACGCCGGTGCCGGCCCAGAGCATGCATTTCAGGACGCCTCGACGGTCTTGGGTGGGGGTCATGAGCGATGTCCTTTTGGGTTGATGACATCGTGCTGACCTTGGGAGGGGTTGGTTTATTCTGGCGGCGCGGTTTTTTGCGGCGGTGCGCATTTTGGAGGGGTTCGTGCCGGGTGGGGCGAGGCTTCATTCGCACGGAGGAAGAAGGAGGGGCACGGGGAGCACGAAGGTCCTCGTCGTGCTGACTCGGGGACGTTGGCGGCGATGGCGGGGCGGGCGACATTTGGCGGGGTGAAACTGGGAGGGGCGACACTCGGCGGGTGACACTGGGCGGGGCGCGGACTTGTTTCGTGGGTTGGCGCCGCTACCATCGTCCGCCTGACCGGCGGCACAAGAAGCAACCATGGGGAAAGCGTCATGAAAACGTCCGATGCGATTGTGGAAATCCTCAAGCGGGAGGGGGTATCCACGATGTTCTGCTTCCCCACGACCTCGTTGATCGAGAATGCGGTGGCGGCGGGGATTCGTCCGATCATCTGCCGGCAGGAGCGGGTGGGTGTGGATATGGCGGACGGGTTTGCCCGGGTGACCAATGGCAAGCCGCCTGGCGTCTTCATGATGCAGTATGGCCCGGGGTCGGAGAACGCGTTCCCGGGGATCGCGACGACTTATTCCGACAGCGTGCCGGTGCTGTTCCTGCCGCTGGCGCATGCGCGGGATCAATCGCAGGTGTTTCCGACGTTCCGGTCCAGCCGGACTTATTCTTCCATTACCAAGCAGGTGGAGGAGATTGTCGTGCCGGATTCCACCACAGGCGTCATGCGGCGGGCGTTCAGCGCGTTGAAGAACGGGCGGGCGGGGCCGGTGATGGTCGAGGTGCCTCGGGATATTGTTGATGCGGACGCGGGGAATAGTGCCAAATCGTATCGGCCCGTGCCGGTTTCCTTGTCGGCGCCGAGCGACGGGGATGTGGATGAGGCGGCGAAGCGGCTGATTGCGGCGGGGTGTCCGATTATTCTGGCGGGGCAGGGGGTGCTTTATGCGGAGGCCTCGGCGGAGCTGGTGGAACTGGCGGAACTGCTGCAGGCGCCGGTGATGACGACGGTGGATGGGAAGAGCGCGTTTCCGGAGGATCATGCGCTGGCGCTGGGGTCGGGCGGGAATACGTTCAGCGGGCCGGGGCGGATGTTTCTTCATACCAAGGCCGATCTGATTTTCGGGATCGGGTGCGGGTTTACGCGGCATCCTTTGACGACGCCGGCGCTGCCCGCTGGGGTGCCGATCATTCATGCAACGAATGATCCTCGGGATCTGCACAAGTCTTATCAGACGGAGGTGGCGCTGCTGGGGGATGCTCGGCTGACGCTGGTGAAGATCGTTGCGGCGGTGAAGGACAGGCTTGGGGGGAAACTGTTGAACCGGTCTCCGGCGGGGGAGATCGCGGCGGAACGGGAGGCTTGGCTGGGGCGGTGGCACGCAAAGCTGAGCAGTGCCGAGACGCCGATGACTCCGTATCGGGTGATGTCGGAGTTCATGCGGGTGGTCGATCCGGCGGGGGCGATCGTGACGCATGATTCCGGAAGTCCTCGGGATCAGTTGCTACCGTTTTACCGGGCGACGCGGCCGCGGGGTTATCTGGGGTGGGGCAAGTCGCACCAGTTGGGCACCGGCCTTGGGCTGATCATTGGGGCGAAGGTGGCGGCGCCGGGCAAGTTCTGCGTGAATTTCATGGGGGATGCGGCGTTCGGCATGACCGGGCTGGATCTGGAGACCGCGGTGCGAGCGGGGATACCGAGCCTGACGGTAGTGTTGAACAACAGCACGATGGCGATTGAGATCCCGCATATGAAGCTGTCGCATGAGCGGCATAAGTCTCGGGATCTTGGGGGAAATTATGCGAATCTGGCTCGTGATCTTGGCGCTTGGAGCGAGCGGGTGAGCGATCCGGGAGATGTTGCGAATGCGATCCTGCGGGCGCGGCGGGCGACGGAGGATGGGCAGACGGCGCTGCTGGAGTTCATTACGAGCGCGGAGACGGCGTTCTCGCACCGCGGTGGTGGGGCGGCTTAGGCGCGTGTCGTGGTGTCCCGCGTGCGGGATGCCATGGTGTGGGTGGCTGTGGGGCAGCAGGACCGGATACGACCCTTCATCGTCTTTCGGGCGCTGGGTGTACACTCCGAAAAGCCGTCGTCCGTCAGCGTGCGGACAATGACCGCAGTGCCTCGACGGATTTCATCCCGGGGCATGGCGGGGTCTGGGTGCGAGGCTAAGGATGCGGTACGTTACGCCGGACGCGAGAGGTTGCACCCGCCGATCTTCCCTGGGATTGGGCAGCTGTCTTGCCTGGCAGCCGGCGGCATCGGTCATGATCGGGGCGTCGCCACTTGATAGACGTGACCATTCGGCCGATCCTGCCGATGGGCGTGATTTTCTGGGATCGCGAAAATGTCACGCGCATCTTTCGCAATCCGCAGATCGAGAAAGAAGGAGCCAAAATCCATGAGCGCAGCCGTGTCAGCGGTTTCCGCACAGTCCTTGAAGATTGCGAAGGTCAAGGAGCAGATCGGCGCCATCGTCACCGGTATCGACCTTGCACAACCCATCGACGCCGCGACGCGGAAGGAACTCTACGACGCTGTGGTCGACAACGTTGTCCTGGTGATTCGCGGGCAAGCGCACCTTACCCCAGCCCAGTTGCAAGCCGCCGGTCAAATGTTCGGCGAACTGATGGAGGACCAGAATCGGCGCTATCTGGTTGACGGATTTCCGTTGATCAGTGTGCTCGACAACCGTCACTTGGACAGCAAGGGTCAGCCGGCGAAAGTCGGCACCAATGCTACCTGGCACACAGACCACACCAATCAGGAATTGCCGCCGAAATTCACCATGCTTTATGCGGTGGCAGTGCCGGACAAGGGTGGCGCGACATCGGTTTGCAATTCGCGCGCGGCTTATGAAGCTCTTCCGGACGATATCAAACTGAAGATCGCCGGCGCAAAGACCCAGAATACGCTGATCAGCAGTGCGCGCATGAAGGCGGGCAACCCGGATATCGTGAAGGCTCAGCTTGAGTCCAAGAAACCGCCGGTGGTGCATCCCTTGGTCCGCACACATCCGGAGACCGGGACCAAGGCCGTGTGGTTCCATAAAGGAAAGACCGAGACGGTCACTGGCATGTCGCCCGAGGAAGCTCAGGATTTTCTGCAGGATTTGACTGACAGGATCACGCAGCCACAGTTTTGCTACGCGCATGAGTATCAGCCGGGCGACCTGCTGATCATCGATGACCGTGCGTCATTGCATAAAGCCGGTTTCGACTACGATCACAGCCAGCATCGGCGCCTGTATCGCATGCTCGTGCGCGGCGATCGCCCCCATTGAGCGCCAGTCTACCGTCGGCAGCATGTTGCACCGAAGGCGGCGGCCCTGGCGTATAGCTGGGGCAAGCCGTTGACTGGGAATAATCGGTCGATAGAAGCGGTCGAGTTGGCTGCTGGCTTGCCGCACGTTCCGTTGCCAAATCTTCGGTGCGGCTTTACTACAGGTCCCGCTGCTCCGTTCCTGGCTTGTTTCTTCTACTGATGGTGCGTTATTTGGTGTTTGGCTGGCGGGCGGCTATCGTTGCGCCAGACGTTTTCGCATGAAGGTTCTGGTCTGGCCCTGGGGGTAGTCTTCCAGTGTGCCGAAGATGATGTAGCCGAGCGTTTCGTAGAAGCCTTTGGCCTGGAAGGTGTCCAGCCAGACGGAATGGCAGCCGTTCTTCTGGGCGTGGGATTCTGCCTGGGTCAGAAGCGCTCGGCCGGCGCCTTTGCCACGTTGGCTGGCGTCGACCCACAGGGCCTCGATGAACAGCCAATTCCAGGAGATCGAGCCGCTGAGGCCGCCGACGAGGTTGTCGGCGTCGTCGTGCAGTCTCAGTCCGAAGCGGGCGGACTGGAACGGCACGGTTTCGTTGTGGAAGGCGTTGATCCGCTGTCCTAGCTCTGAGCGGTAGGTTGGCGGCGGGTCGGAGTCGAGCGTCAGCGTCAGACCGTCCGGGATGTCCGTCATTACGATTGTTCCTACCTGGTGATTGATGATAGGGCGGCGCGACTTTCTGCATAAGGTCATTGGTGATGTGCTGGTCTTGCGTGGCGCCGGCGGGGTTGACACGGCGTGGGTTCGGTTCGGGCGTGCTGGCGGCGGCTGTTGCGCCGTCGTGCCTGATCGGCGGGGCGGAGGTGATTGTCGAGCCGGCGATGCGTCTGGTGGTTCCGGCGGGGGCGCCCAGGACGGTGGCGCTGACGCTGGATGCATGCGGCGGGGCGACAGATATGCGGATCATCCGGACGCTGCTGGACCTGTCGGTGCCGGCAACGATTTTCGTCACGGGGCTTTGGCTTCGCGGGAATGCGGAGGCGTTGGGTTTGTTACGTGACCGGCGGGATCTTTTTACGTTGCAGGATCATGGGGAATTGCATTTGCCGCCGGTGCTGGGCTCGCGCCGGGTTTATGGTTTGGCAGTGGCGGGGACATTGGATGCGGTGCGCCGCGAGGTTGAACGTGGGGCGGAGCTTGTGGCGGCGACGGGGGCTCCGGGGCCGCGGTGGTACCGGGGGGCGGCCGGGTTGTACAGCCCGGATGCGCTGGCGCTGATTCAGGACATGGGGTTCGCGGTGGCTGCGTATTCGTTGAATGGCGATCAGGGCGCCTCTCTGCCGGCGGCGTCGGTGGCGCATCGGATTGCGTCGGCGGTCAGCGGGGATGTGATCATTTCGCATGTCAATCAGCCTCGGCGGCCCAGTGGTGCTGGGGTGGCGGAGGGTGTGAGGGCGTTGCACGCGTCTGGGGCGGTGTTTGTCGGGTTGGATGCCTTGCCGACGACGCCGTTGGTTTGTCTGGCGCGTGGCGGGCGGCGGCTGGCTTGATGGTCCGAGAGGGCGGGAAAGTGTGCGATCTCTGCTTCGTGGGCATCGGCCGGGGGTGATGTGATGTCCGCATTATGCGCAGAGGGCGCTTAGCCGCAGAGATCGTGGAGAAGAACAGATTGCGCCGCGGGCGGCGCTGTCGGTTTTGCATACCGGCAATGATGGCTGCTGGGTGGGCTGCGCATTTGGGGAGAGGCGTGAGTTCTGGTCCGCGCTTCGGCGTCCTTCCTCGGCTCATGACGTAGTTGTCCGGTTGTCCTTTGCCGGCTGAGTGCCTCGCTGTTCGCGGGCTGCCATTGCTGACAGGGTGACCGGCCGGTGCCTCGATATTGCCGCGCACCGGGTGCGCTTGCGACGTGCGCGATTGGTGGTGGCGGGAGCGTTTTTTTCTTTTTTGCCGAAGGGACGCGTTGTGGTTGCTTGCTCTCTTGCGGACTGCTCGGTCGAATTCGGTGTTTCGACGACGGAGCGGCGGCTTTGTGTCAGCCGCAGCCGGGGTTCACCGGCAGGAAAGCCTCGGCGGCGGGAAGGGTGCCGATTGCGGTGTAGTAGTCCCACGGACCGTGGCTGTCAGCGGGCCGTTTAACTTGATACAGGGTCACGTCGTACAGCAGCCGTCCGTCCGTGCGAAGCGTGGCGGGACGGCCGAAGTAATCGACCGGCATTGCGCGCATTGCTTTGTTGACAGCGACCGGGTCGTCGGTCCCGGCCTGGGCCATCGCCTTGAGGAAATGCAGGGTGCAACTGTAATTGGCGGCCTGGTTTTTGGTTGGCATGGCGTTTCGAGCGGTTTGAAAGCGCTTGGCGAAGGCGCGGGCGTTTTCGTTCTGGTCCCAGTAGAAGCTGGCGGGAAAGCTCAGGCCCTGTGCGACGTCGAGGCCGAGCGCGTGGATGTCGGTGATGTAGACGAGGTAGCCGGCGAGGCGGGCGCCGTTTTTGCGCAGGCCGAACTCGGATGCCTGCTTTATCAGGTTGACCTGGTCGGCGCCGACCGCGGCAATGCCGATAATCGCCGCGCCGGAGGATTGGGCGGCGAGGATCTGCGAGGAGAACTCGCTGTTGCCGATGGGGAATTTTGTGCTGCCGAGGACCTTGCCGCCGGTCGCCTCGATTTCCTTTGTGGTCAGGGTTTGCAGGGCCTGGCCGAAGCTGAAGTCGACGGTGATGAAGAACCAGGTGTTGGTGGCGGAGCCGGCTGTCAGGCGCGCGACTCCGGTGGTCAGGGCATGGGTGTCGTCGGCCCAGTGGCTGCTGGTGGGGGAGCAACTCTTCGAGGTGAACTCGCTGACGGCCGAGGCGGTGATCATCACGGTGCGGTTTCGTTCATGGGCGATCTGTTGCACGGCCATGGCGACGGGCGTCACGGGCAGGTCGATGACGGCGTCGACGCCGGAGTCGTACCAGGAGCGGGCGATCGAACTGGCGACGTCGGGTTTGTTCTGGGTGTCGGCGTGCAGGATTTCGATGGGGCGGCCGAGGACCGTGGGACCGAAGTCCTGTGCGGCCATGCGGGCGGCGAGGATGCAGCCGGCGCCGCCTGAGTCGCTGTAGGGGCCGTTCTCGTCGGTCAGCACGCCGATGCGGATGGGGGTGGTGCCGGCGGCGCGGGTAGGGCGGGGTGCGAGGAGTGCGGCGGCTGATCCGCCGAGGACGGCGCGGCGGGTTGGTTCCCTGGTGGGCATGGTTCGGTTCCCGTTGGGGGGCGCGTCGGTCGGTGGCGGGCGACCGGATGCCTGGGTTGGGCCTTGGGTCAAGGCGGGATGGGCTGGATGGCGTTTGGCAGCGTGGGATGGCGAGCGCGGAAATTGACGGTCCGGTGGTTGGGGGCGCCAGAAGTCGTGGATCGCAGGGACAGGCCCTGCCATGACACTGTACGGGCGGTACGCTGGGACGCCGGGGTGGTGGGACGCCGGGGTGCTGTCGCGCCTCAACGGCGGGCTACATTCGCGTGGGATCGAAGCGTTTCTGCAGGGCGGTGCCGTAGGTGGTGTAGGCGGCCTGGCGTTGGGCGATGCCGGCGGCATAGGCGGTCACGCGCTGGGGGAAGCGGGTTTCGAACATGAACGCCAGCGAGCCCTCGAGTTTGTGCGGTTTGAGGTCGGCGGTGCTGGCGGCCTCGAACGCCGCCTTATCGGGGCCGTGCGGCAGCATGGTGTTGTGCAGGGAGAAGCCGCCGGGCACGAAGCCGCCGCCGGTTTTGCCGTCGTAGACGCCGAAGATCAGGCCCATGAACTCGCTCATGATGTTCATGTGGTACCAGGGCGGGCGGAAGGTGTTTTCCGAAACCAGCCAGCGGTCGGGGAAGATGACGAAGTCGATGTTGGCGGTGCCTGGGGTCTCGCTGGGTGAGGTCAGGGTGGTGAAGATGCTGGGGTCGGCGTGGTCGAACAGGACGGGGCCGACGGGGGAGAAGCGGCGAAGGTCGTATTTGTAAGGGGCGTAGTTGCCGTGCCAGGCGACGACGTCCAGCGGCGAGTGGCCGAGGTCGGTGGCCCAGAGCGCGCCGCCCCATTTGACGATCAGGCGGGAGGCCGCGTCGCGGTCCTCATAGGCGGCGACCGGGGTCAGGAAGTCTCGGGGGTTGGCGAGGCAGTTGGCGCCGATGGGGCCGCGTTCGGGCAGGGTGAAGCCGCCGCCGTAGTTCTCGCACAGGTAGCCGCGGGCGGGGCCGGCGGGCAGTTCGACGCGGAACTTGATGCCGCGGGGGATGACGGCGACCTCACCGGGGGCGATGTCGATGAGGCCGAATTCGGTGCAGAGGCGGAGCGGGCCTTGCTGGGGGACGAACAGCATCTCGCCGTCGGCGTTGTAGAAGTATTCGTCGGTCATGGAGCGGGTGGCGAGGTAGATGTGGGTGGCCATGCCGGCGTGGGAGCCGGCGTCTCCGGCGGTGGTGATGGTGTGGATGCCCTGGATGAAGGTCAGCGGCCGGCCGGGCAGGGGGATCGGGTCCCAGCGTAGCGGGGCGGGTGGGATGGCGGGCTCGGTGCCGGGGGCGGTGCGCCACAGGCCGGCGTCGATCGGCTGGAAGTCGCCCCAGTGCGCAACGGTGGGGCGGATGCGGTAGAGCCAGCTTCGCTGGTTGCTGGCGCGCGGGGCGGTGAAGGGGGAGCCGCTGATCTGCTCGGCGTAGAGGCCGTAGGCGCAGCGCTGCGGGGAGTTCCGGCCGACGGGGAGTGCGCCCGGGAGTGCCTCGGTTTCGAAGCCGTTGCCGAAACCGGTCTGGTAGGTGAGGCCGAGCGTGGTTGTGGTGGCCTGGTCCATGGCTTGTTCCTGCTTGCTCTTGGCGGCTGGGATTATGGCGCGGGGGGCCGGTGGCGGCGAGGGGTGCTGGGGGCGAAGTCGTGGATGACCGGCACAAGGCCGGTCATGACACGAGGAGGTTGGTTATTCGGCTGCCACACGCTCCAGGACGCCGCGGCGGAGCTGATCTTCCTCGATCGAGATGAACAGGGCGCGGAAGTTGCCTTCGCCGAAGCCCTCGTCGCCCTTGCGCTGGATGAACTCGAAGAAGATCGGGCCGATCGGCGTTGGCGGAGAAGATTTGCAGCAGCACTTTGGTTTTGCGGCCTTCGCGTTGCGCCGGCGGGGATGGCGCCCTCGCCGTCCAGCAGGATGCCGTTGCGGCGCAGGCGGTCGGCGGGTTCGCCATGGCCGGGGACGCGCTGGTCGACGCGTTCGTAATAGGTGCCAGGCGGGGCGGGCATGAAGGCGAGGCCCCGGGCGCGGAGGGATTCGACCGTTTCGTAGATGTCGTGGCAGCCGCAGGCCATGTGCTGGATGCCCTCGCCGTTGTAGGCGTGCAGGTATTCCTCGATCTGGCTGCGGTCGTCGGCGGATTCGTTGATCGGGATGCGGATCTTGCCGTCGGGGCTGGTCAGGGCGCGGGAGAACAGGCCGGTGTATTCGCCCTTGATGTCGAAGTAGCGGATTTCCCTGAAGTTGAAGATCCGCTCGTAGAAGCCGGACCAGACGTCCATGCGGCCGCGGCCGACGTTGTGGGTCAGGTGGTCGAGATAATAGAGGCCCTGGCCGGCCGGCGCAGGGTCGGGTTCGCCGGTCCAGACGAACTCGGTGTCGTAGGCGGAGCCCTTGGCGCCGTAGCGGTCGAGGAAATACAGCAGTGAACCGCCGATGCCCTTGATGGCGGGGACGCTTGAGCGCCTGGGCGCCCTCGGCCGGGGTGGCGGGTTCCGCTCCGAGGGCCAGCGCGCGACGGTAGGCGTGATCGGCGTCCACGACGTGGAACGCCATGGCGGAGGCGCAGGGGCCGTGCTGCGCGGCGAAGCGGACGGCGTGGCTGTCGGGGGCCTCGTTGACCAGGTAGTTCACCTCGCCCTGGCGATACAGGGTGATATTCCGGGTGCGGTGTTTCGCCACCGCGGTGAAGCCCATGGTCTGGAACAGGGCGTGAAGTTCGGCCGGGTTTGGGTGGGCGTATTCGACGAAGCCGAAGCCGTCGGTGCCGGCGGGGTTTTCGGCGGTGATTGCGGCGGGCGGCGCGTCATGCGGGAAGGGACCCATGCGGCGATCTCCGGTTCTGGAATTCTCCGACCTTACGCTTGAGCCTGTGAATTTTGTGTGCAAACGGATGGCATTTCGACCTTATCGCGCATGGAACGCGCGTGATACGACCAGATCATGCAAGAGATCTCGGAACTTGACGGGTTCGATCTGAAGTTGCTGGCGGCGCTTCAGGATAATGGGCGGCTGACCAACCAGGAGATCGGGGAGCGGATCGGGTTGTCGCCGTCGCAGTGCTCGCGCCGGCGGGTGGCGCTGGAGACGGCGGGTCTGATCCGGGGGTATCGCGCGGAACTGGCGGCGGAGGCTTTGGGGTTCCGGTTGCTGGTGTTCATCAATGTGACGCTGGCGGCGCATAGCGGGGACAATGCGAGGGGCTTTCGGGAACTGGTGGCAGGGGTGGATGAGGTGCAGGAGGCGTATGCGATGACGGGCGATACCGACTACCTGTTGAAGGTCGTGGTGGCCGACCTGAAGGATCTTTCCGCTCTCGTGAACGATGTTCTGCTACCGCATCAAACCGTTGCTCGGGTCCGGTCGTCGATTGTGCTGGATCGGTTGAAGGAGACGTCCCGGCTGCCGCTGCGGGCGCTGGCGCGGCGGGCGTCGTGACCGTTGCGGTGATTGGCGGAGGGCCGGCGGGGCTGATGGCGGCCGAGGTGCTGGCGCAGGCGGGGCAGGCGGTGACGGTGTTCGATCAAATGCCCTCGGTGGGGCGGAAACTGCTGATGGCTGGGCGGGGCGGGCTGAACCTGACCCATGCCGAGGCGCTGCCCGTGTTTCTGTCCCGGTATGGCGCGGCGGGGGAGAGGTTGGCGGCGGTCATCGAGGCGTTTCCGCCGGCGGCGTTGATCGATTGGTGCCACGGGCTGGGGCAGACGACGTTTGTGGGGTCCAGCTCACGGGTGTTTCCGGTGGCGATGAAGGCGTCGCCGCTGTTGCGGGCATGGCTGCGGCGGCTGGATGGGCTGGGGGTGGGGGTGCGCGTGCGCCATCGGTGGACCGGATGGGATGATGATGGCGCGCTGGCGTTCGCGACGCCAAGCGGGGTTGAGCTGGTTCGTCCGGATGCGGCGGTGCTGGCGCTGGGCGGGGCGTCGTGGCCTCGGCTGGGGTCGGATGCGGGGTGGGTCGGGCTGTTGCCGGGCGTGGTGGCGCCGTTCCGGCCGGCCAATTGCGGGTTCCTGGTGGAATGGTCGGCGCATTTGCGGGAGCGGTTCGCGGGGCAGCCGCTGAAGCGGATCGCGTTGCGGTTTGGGGCGGAGCGGGTGGCGGGGGAGGCTGTGCTGACGGCGGCCGGGATCGAGGGCGGGGCGGTCTATGCCTTGTCCGCTCGGCTGCGGGATGCGATCGCGGCGGATGGGGCCGTGACCATCCTGATCGATCTGCGGCCTGATCTGGATGAGGCAGTGCTGGCGAAACGGCTGGCGGAGCCGGCGCGGGGGCAGTCTTTGGCGAATGTTTTGCGCAAGGCGGCCGGGTTGCAGCCGGTGGCGATCGGGCTGGTGCAGGAGGTGCTGCATTCCGGCGGTGACCGGCCGGACCTGGCGGGACTGATCAAGCGGCTGCCGGTGCGGTTGGTGGGGACCGCAGGGCTGGGGCGGGCGATTTCCTCGGCGGGTGGGGTGCGGTGGGACTCGGTTGATGACCGGCTGATGTTGCGTGACAGGCCCGGGGTTTTTGCCGCTGGGGAGATGCTGGACTGGGAGGCGCCGACGGGCGGGTATCTGCTGCAGGGGTGCTTCAGTTCGGGGGTTGCGGCGGCGCGCGGCGTGCTGGCCTGGCTGGGTTGAGCGTCCCGGCAATGATTGCGCCCGCGTCGTGAAGCCGCGCACGACGCTTGCCATGGCCCGCCAGCCCTTGTGGCCGTCCCAGCCATCGCACAGAGGTCTTTCACGGCGACCGGAACGCCGAGCAGCGGCCCGGCGCACTCCCATTGGCCCTGCGCCGGTCAGCGGTTTGGGCCTCCTCCAGTGCCGCCTCAGTCTGCAATTCGGCAAAGGCTTGCAGTTTTAGCTCCAGTACGGCGATGTTTCCGAGGACAATTCGCCGGTCCTTGTGCCGGCAGCCGTCTCGCCAACGCCGCGGTCGTGCAGTGGCACCGCGCCGGCTATACTCTGGTCTCTGCCTGTCTGCGTGATTGCGCCGTTCAAGCGGCTGGCATTATTGGGCATTGATTGCAGGTCTGCCACGCGTGTCCGGCATCTATAGCGGAACACGCCGTCGCGGATGCCTTTCCGCCCTGAAGGCCCGTCCGGGCGGCGGTTGCGCAAACGCCGGGATTCGTCCAAATCACCCGTCCGAACCGCCAAATCAACGGGAGAGACCATGTCCGCCAGCAGGCCACGCACCCTTTTCGACAAGATCTGGGACAGCCACGTCGTGGAGACTCTCCCTGACGGCACCTGCATTCTTTATATCGACCGGCATCTGCTGCACGAGGTGACGAGCCCTCAGGCGTTCGAGGGGCTGCGGATGGCGGGGCGCAAGCTGCGCCGGCCGGATCTGACCATAGCGGTTGCCGATCATAATATCCCGACGGTGGGTGAGCGAACGGCGAACAAGATCAAGGAAGAAGACAGCCGCATCCAGGTGCAGACGCTGGAGAAGAACGTCGTCGAGTTCGGGGTGCCTTACATTCCGATTCTCGATGTGCGGCAGGGTATTGTGCACATTATCGGGCCAGAGCTGGGGTTGTCTTTGCCTGGGACGACGATTGTCTGTGGGGACAGTCATACCTCGACGCACGGGGCGCTGGGCGCGCTGGCTTTCGGGATCGGGACGTCCGAGGTCGAGCATGTCATGGCGACTCAGACGCTGTTGCAGCGGCCGGCGAAGAACATGCAGGTCGATGTGTCGGGGACGCTGGGGTTTGGCTGTTCGGCGAAGGACATCGTGCTGGCGATCATCGGCAAGATCACCACGTCCGGCGGCAATGGGCATGTGATCGAATACACCGGCGATACGATCCGAGCGCTGGATGTGGCGGGGCGGTGCACGGTCAGTAATATGTCGATCGAGGCGGGTGCGAGGGCTGGCTTGATCGCGCCGGATCAGACGACGTTCGACTATCTGCGCGGGCGTGAGTTTGCGCCGAAGGGCGAGGCGTTCGAGCAGGCGGTGGCTTACTGGAAGACGCTGCCGTCCGACCCGGGGGCGCATTACGACACGGTCGTGCGTCTGACGACAGCGGAGATTGCGCCGATGGTGACGTGGGGCACGACGCCTGGGCAGGTGGTGCCGGTGACAGGGGTGGTGCCGAACCCGGCGGACGAGGCGGATGCGGGCAAGCGGGCTCAGCTGCAGCGGATGCTGGACTATATGGCGCTGACGCCGGGGCAGAAGATGCAGGACCTGGCGGTGGATGTGGTGTTCATCGGTTCGTGCACGAACGGGCGCATCGAGGATATTCGTGCAGCGGCGGCGGTAGCCAAGGGGCGGCGCGTGGCCGATGGGGTGCAGGCGCTGGTTGTCCCGGGTTCGGGCCTGGTGAAGAAACAAGCTGAGGACGAGGGGCTGGACCGGGTGCTGCTGGAGGCCGGGTTCGAATGGCGTGATCCTTGCTGCTCAATGTGCCTGGGGATGAATCCGGACAAGCTGACGCCGGGCCAGCGGTGCGCCTCCACCTCGAACCGGAACTTCGAGGGGCGGCAGGGGCCGAATGGGCGGACTCATTTGCTGTCGCCGGCGATGGCGGCGGCCGCGGCTGTCACCGGGCGGCTGACGGACGTGCGGCAACTGGTTTAATCCAAGCAGACAAGGACTCGGTACAATGGAACCGTTCACCACGTTGACTGCTGTCGCGGCGCCGATGCCGATGCAGAATATCGACACGGACAAGATCATCCCGGCGCGGTTTCTGAAGACGATCAAGCGGTCGGGGCTTGGGGTGCATCTGTTCGACCCGCTGCGCTTCGACAAGGACGGAAATGAGAAGCCCGAGTTCGTACTGAACCAGGAACCGTACCGCAAGGCTCAGGTGATTATTGCACATGAGAACTTCGGTTGCGGTTCGTCGCGCGAGCATGCGCCGTGGGCGCTGCTGGACTTTGGAATCCGCTGCATCATCGCCCCGGACTTCGCTGATATATTTTACAATAATAGCTTCAAGAACGGGATCCTGCCGATCCGCCTGCCAAGGGCTGTCTGCGATCAGTTGATTGAAGACACGAAATTGGGCGGCAATGCGCGGGTCACCATTGACCTGGAGCGTCAGGTGGTGATCCGCCCGAACGGCGAGGAGATCGGATTTAATGTCGATCCCTTCAGGAAACATTCGCTTTTGAATGGTTTGGATGATATCGGACAAACATTGCAACATAGCAGTGCGATCGACGGGTTCGAAGCAACCCGTCGGCAGAGGCAACCTTGGCTGCCTACCACTGCCTGACCGTGTGAGGGGACTTGATGCCCGCTAATAAGAGCCTTCTTATTCTTCCTGGCGACGGGATCGGGCCTGAGGTCATGCGCGAGGTGCGTCGGGTGATCGACTGGATGGGCCGGCGGCGGATGGTAACGTTCGATGTTACCGACGATCATGTCGGCGGATCGGCGATCGATACCTATGGCACGCCGATCACCGACGAGACGATGCAGAAGGCGAAGGATGCGGATGCCATCCTGTTCGGCGCCGTCGGCGGCCCGAAATGGGATGGACTGGGTTTCGATATGCGGCCGGAGATCGCGATCCTGCGGCTGCGCAAGGAACTGGATTTATTTGCCAATCTGCGACCGGCGATAGTATTCGATCCACTGGTGGACTCCTCGACCTTGAAGCCGGACGTGGTGCGAGGCCTGGACATCATGATCGTGCGGGAGAGCACCGGCGGGATCTATTTCGGTGAGCCGCGTGGCGTGGAGACGCTGCCGGACGGGACGAAGCGGGGTTTCGACACCGAGACCTATACCACGGCCGAGATCGAGCGCGTCGCCCGCGTGGCATTCGAACTGGCGCGGAAGCGGCAGAACCGGGTGTGCAGCGTCGAAAAGGCCAACGTGATGCAGTCCGGCCTGTTCTGGCGGCAGACGGTGACGGCGCTGCACGAGCGGGAATTCTCGGACGTTGGGCTATCGCACATGTATGCGGACAACTGCGCGATGCAATTGGTGCGTAATCCGCGGCAGTTCGACGTGATCGTCACCTCGAACCTGTTTGGCGACCTGCTGTCGGATCTGGCGTCGATGCTGACTGGGAGCCTGGGCATGCTGCCCTCGGCGACGCTGGGGGCGGTGCAGGAGTCGGGGAAGCGGTCTGCGCTATACGAGCCGATCCATGGCAGCGCGCCGGATATCGTCGGCAAGGGCATCGCCAACCCACTGGCACAGATCCTGAGTTTCGCAATGTTGCTGCGGTTCTCGTTCGGGCTGGACGAGGATGCGGCGCTGATCGAGCAGGCCTGCGTCAACGTTCTGAAGAACGGGTTGCGGACCAGTGACATCATGGGGCCGGGGGCCGCGCGGGTTGGGACGACAGTGATGGGAGAGTCGATCCTGCGGGAGTTGGATAAGCTCGCGGCCTGATTTCTGACGTTGGCGGTACTCTGGGGGTTGCTGCCGTGCGGCGGTTCGGCTACACCCCGCCGCCTGCTTGCGCCCGTAGCTCAATTGGATAGAGCACCAGACTACGAATTTGGGGGTTGGAGGTTCGAGTCCTTCCGGGCGCGCCAGTTTTTCCCTTGATTGTCAATGCCTTTCTGCGGGCTGAGGCGGCGTGCTTCGGCGGCCCGTTCCGAACGTCCCACAGCATTCCCATAAGGAACGCCCGAACCCGTGACCACGGGCGTATCCGCACCATTTCGCGGTCCCGCCGCCAAATTGACCTCGCGGCGTCTAGCTGGCTGGAACTTGCCGTACCCTGCGGGGCGCTACTCTATGAGGTCGGTCAGAAACTCGGACCCAGGCCGCACGCCGGTTACAGCTACATGGTCCCGCGCACGGGCGCATGCCACGCAGAGCAGGTGCCGCTCACTTTCAAACCCCTCGTCCAGCTCGGATTCCTCGGCTACCAACTCGATCCTTGATTGCAGTGGGATGACCTCGTCGTCGCAGGCCATAGCGACGACCACGCCAGCCTCAAGGCCCTTAGCCAGGTGCATTTCACCCTCGGCTATCCCGAAACCGCCTTCGGTGGGGCGGTCCGCCAGGGATATCCATTTCTGGCCGGCCGCCTTGATTGCTTGCTTCGCGCGGTCCAACTGGTCGACGGACCATATTAGCACGAGCATCTCGCCGGGCTCAACTCCTTCTCCGATCCGGGCGGATAGCCAAGTGCCGACGTAATCGACCTCTGTTTCTTCCTCGCCGAACAGGTGCACATCCGGCTCTGGCCCCTCGAAGACCGAGATCGCGCCCTTGCGACCCTCCTCCAGGCCGTCCACATCCCGCACCTGCAGCGGTAGCTGCAGGTCAGCCCGCCGCCGAATCTGGTGCGAGGTGCGGTAGTTCACCTTCAGCGTCGTCGATCGTCCGCGGATGTCCACCCCCTGGGACAGCCACGAGAACGGGGGTTGGAAAATTCGTTGCCCGAGGTCGCCGGCGAAGAAGGGATTGTCCGGACCGGACGGCACGATGGCAGCCAGAAGACGCAGCTGCGGGATGCTGATGTCCTGGGCTTCATCGATCACGGCCGCGGCGAAGGGCTTTGTTGCCAGGCCCGCGTAGTGGTCGGTCACGCGCGCCACCACCTCGGCCCAGGTCATCACGTTGCGTTCCCGCAGAAGCCCCTGGGCGCACTCCAAAATCTGGAAACTTTTGCACGCTGTTCTCCAGCGCCAGGGCAGACCTCCCAGCGGGCTCTCGAGGCGTTCATCAATTTGGCCCACTCCGCAGATGATTCTTCTATTCACCTCTTGATCGATCGCCTGATTTTGAGCAGTAAAGACGATCGCCAGCGCCGTATCGTTAGGGCGCTCGTAGCGGACGCTCGGTCCCGGGCTTCGTTACTGGAGCGTCTGGCGACGGACTTGTAGGCCCGCGAACCGCACGCACGGCGACGCGCGCTTAAAGTTGTCGAACCCCTCCGACCGCCCCCGAACGAGATGTATCCGCAGATGATAAATTGCCTCGGCGATCCGAGTGTCTCGATCAGATTGCGGGCGGCCGCGGTTCTCGGTCGACTGGGACCGATGGATCGCTATGCGGCCGGCGCGCTGGTGCCTGTCGCTCTCGGAGACCGGAGCGACAGGCTTGTGATGCGGCGCGAAGGGACCTCGCGACTGCCGCGGACAAAAGCCTTTCCCTAGAACTCCTACTGCCGACTTTGCAAAGCGAAAACTCCGTGAGGCGGTGCGGTGCGGTTGAGCTACTTGCCGCCAATCGTCGCTTTGTGCGGGAGGTCGCGCCCAGGATCATACGTCAGCTGCTGGACGACGACGACGTGCGTGAAACGTGCGTCAGCGCCTGTCAGAACGCTGACAGCCAAGATCAGCGTGGCGACAGTCGCCTTCTGCAAATCTCCGGCTCGTTCGGGACGCATATCGCGCCCCGCATGACCGGAGACAGAAACCATGCGTCGCATCATCACCACTGTTGCCGCCACCGCCACAGCGCTTGCGATCGTCACGATAGGCGCTGCCGGAGCCCACGCCAGCAGCCATGGCCGCCCCTGCACGTCAGCACCCGAGAGCCAGTACCTGACGCCGGCGCAATTGCAGGCCAAGGCCGAGGCGCAGGGCTACACGGTCAACAAAGTCAAGGTCGCCAAGGCGTGCGGCGAGATCTACGCAATCGACAAGGCCGGCGCGACGGTCGAGCTGTTCGTCGACCCGACCAACGGCAGCATCGTCGCAACCAATTAATCGGGGCGGCGATGAGCACCACCACTGAGGCGGCTGGCAGCGAAACGCTGCCAGCCGCCGCCGGGCCCCGGACGGTAATGGTCTGGGATCCGGTGGTCCGGTCCTTCCATTGGGGCCTTGCGGGCCTCTTCGTCGTTGCCTTCGTCACCGGCGACGAGGCGAAGCCCTTGCATGAGGCAGCGGGCTACCTCATCGCCGGACTGCTCGCGGTGCGCATGGTCTGGGGCGTGATCGGCACCCGCCACGCGCGGTTCACCGCTTTCGTCCGCTCGCCGCGGGCAGCGCTCGACTACCTGCGGCAGTCACGGAACGGTACGGCTCCCCGCTATCTGGGTCACAATCCGGCCGGCGGCCTGATGGCGCTCGCGCTGATGGGTATGGTCGGCGCCATCTGCTGGACCGGACACCTGACGACGACACCGGCGTATTTCGGCTCCGAGGTGATGGAGGGGTTGCATGAAGCGCTGGTCAACCTGACCATTGGCCTCATCATCCTCCACATCCTGGGCAACCTGTTCAGCAGCGTCGTGCACCGCGAGAACCTGACGCTGTCGATGATCACTGGGCGCAAGCGTGCATAGCGCCCGCCTGGTGAGGCCGGACCTGGCCGTGAACCCGCCTTGGCGGCCTTGCCGCCAGGGCGGTCACGCAGTGTGGCGCGCCGGCAATCGGACCACGGCGTGCAAGCCGCCCAAGGTAGAGCGGCCCAATGTCAAGGTGCCGCCATACGCTTCCACCAGATCGCTGACGATCGCGAGTCCCAGGCCCGTTCCCGGCCGGGATTCGTCGAGCCGTCCACCGCGCGCCAGGGCTGCGGCCACATCGCCATCGGCGATTCCGGGTCCGTCGTCCTCGATGGTCAGCACTGCGCCGTCCAGCGCCGTCGCACCGGTGACCGACACGCGGCTGCGGGCCCATTTCACCGCGTTCTCCGTGAGGTTGCCCAGGAGTTCGGCCAGATCCTGCGGGTCCATTGCCGCGGCAGCGTCCGGCGGCACGGCCGCCTGCCAGTCCAGTTCCTGGCCGCGTGGCGTACGGCGCAGCACGCCGACAACGCGGTCAACTACCGGCGCGATCGGCCGAGGCGCCGCCGCACGACTGCCGTGGCTCGCCCTGGCTCGTGCCAGTTCGCGCTCGATATGCTGGCGCATGCTGTCGGCGACGCTGGCAATGTCACTGGCGGTTGCGGCGTCGCCGCGTTCGCGCAATTCCTCGGCCGTCGCGGCCAACACGGTCAGCGGCGTCCTCAGCCCATGGGCAAGGTCCGCCGCCCGTGCACGCGCCCGGGTCATCGCGACCGCCTGCGCATCCAGCAACGTGTCGACCTCCAGCGCCAGCGGCTGCACCTCGTCCGGAAACGCCTGGCCGAGGTGGGGCGCTCGGCCCGCGCGTACATCGGCGAGGCGGCGGCGCACCGCATCCAGTGGCCATAGCCCGATCGTCACCTGGACCCAGGCAGCGATGATGAGCACCACCGCCAGCACGCAGAGCGCCGGCAGCAGGTCGGCGCCGAAAGCCCGAGCGGCGGCGGTCACCTCGCGGTGGTCCAGCGCGACGACGACGCGGATGCGGTGGCCGCCAAGGCTGGCCGGCAGAACCACAGCGCGTTCCACCGCCAGCAGCGTCGTGCCATCGGGACCGGCAAGGTCATGCCGGTGCTCCTGTCCGTCCGACAGGTCGTCGGACGGGAGAGCCAGCAGCGCATCCCACAGCGAGCGCGAGCGCAGAACCGGCTCCGTGGGTTGCGCGGTGATTTGCCAGTAGAGGCCGCTGAGCGGTTCCTGGAAGCGGGGCTCCGCCAGTGGGCGGCTGACCTCCAGCGTCCCGTCCGGCGTCATTGCCAGGCTGGCGGTCAGTTGCCGCAGGTCGGTCTGCAATTCGGCAACCACACGGCGCTCGACATGCCGCTCGAACAGCAGCATCAGGCCGAAGCCGGCGACGGTCAGCGCGACCACGATGGATGCCGCGCCGGCCGCGAACAGGCGAAGCCGCAGCGAGCCTTTCTTCACGCCCCCGGCACCAGATAGCCGAAGCCGCGCCGCGTCTCGATCAGGTCCACTCCCAGCTTGCGACGCAGGCGGCCGATCAATACCTCCACGGCGTTCAGGTCGCGGTCATGATCGTGGGCGTAGAGATGGTCCATCAGCTCCGTCGGCGGCACTACCCGCCCCGCGTGGTGCATCAGGTAGCTGAGCGCGCGATACTCCAGCGGCGACAGTGCCAGCGGCCCATCGTCGACCAGCACGCGCATCTGCCGCGTATCCAGCGTCACCGGGCCGATTTTCAGCACGGCGGACGCCTTGCCGGCCGACCGGCGCAGCAGCGCGCGCGCGCGGGCGAGGAGTTCCTCCATGGCAAAGGGCTTCGGCAGATAGTCGTCGGCGCCGGCGTCAATGCCCTCCACACGCTCTGACCAGGCACTGCGCGCGGTCAGCACCAGCACAGGAAAGGCGCGTCCGGCGGCGCGCCATTTCTTCAACACCGACAGCCCGTCCAGTTTCGGCAGGCCCAGATCGAGCACGATCAGATCGTAATCCTCGGTGTCGCCCTGGAACCAGGCATCCTCTCCGTTCTCCGCCGTGTCGACGGCGTAGCCGGCGGCTTCCAGCGCGGCCCGCATCTTGGCCAGGATCCGCTCGTCGTCCTCGACCGTCAAAATCCGCATCAGTGCGCCTCCCGCTTCAGGATGTTGGCGGTTGCAGCGTCAACATAGACCTCTGTCATCCGTCCGGTCGGCGCAAGGATCCTGAATTCGTAAACCCAGCGGCCGGACTTGCGGCGGAACTCGATGCCGGCGATCTCGCCGCCCAGGTCGGGGCGAACCTTGGCAAGAATCTCCGACAGCGGCCGCGCCTCATCGCGCTCAACCGCGATGCGGGCACGGTCCTGGTCATGCTGGTGGCGGTGGCTACCCTCATCGTCATCCGGATCGGCGATGGCGGAACCAGCCACGGGCGCAAGAGCCACGCCGAGGCAGGCGGTAATGAAGGCGCGTCGGGAGAGAGCGCACATACGGACATTATGCATGCCGGAACCTGTCAGTTCGCTGACATCGATCAACAGCCGCCTGACAGCGGTGACGGCGCAGAAGTGGTGGCACAACAGGACGGACCCTCGTCATGCCACGCCAGCCGCAGAGCCCCACGCCATGGACCCGGTGATGCATCGCGCCACGGCGAACGCCTTCCACTACGTCGAGAACACGGTCTACGCCGCGCTCGGCACCCTGCTGTCCGTGGCCGCGCTCCTCGCGCTCGGCGCGGCGGGCCGCCATCTTTGGGACGCGCTGATCGGTTGGAACACAAGCAACGCCGTGTTCTCGGTCATCGAGCGGATGCTGCTCGTATTCATGCTGGTCGAAATCCTGCACACGATCCGCGCCTCGATGCAGTCGCACACGCTGGCCTGCGAGCCGTTCCTCATCGTTGCGTTGATCGCCTCGGTTCGCCGCATGCTGGTCATTACGCTGAAAAGCAGCGAGGCCTCGCATGATACTGCCTGGACCGCTCAGACCGAAATGATCTTCCGCTCTACCATGCTGGAACTGGGCGTGCTCGGCGCGCTCAGCCTGGTGATGGTGGCGGCAATCTACCTGCTGCGCCGGAGCCGCCGGTTCGGCGACGAACCGGCGGCCTGAGGACAACATGAGCGACGTGCAGACAAAGCCGGGCATGACGCTGGTCTGGGACCGCGGCGTCCGCATTTTCCACTGGGGGCTGGTCGCCAGCATCACAATGTGCGCCTGGACCGGATTCATTGCGCCACGGAACTGGCTGAACCTGCACCTGGCGGCCGGTGCCGCGGTCGCGGCGCTGGTGTGCTACCGGCTGATCTGGGGCGCCACCGGTTCCACCTACGCGCGCTTCCGCAGCTTTTGGCCGTCGTTGGCGGCGATTCGCCTCGACGTCACGGCGATCCTGCGCGGGCGGCCGCAGCGCCATGTCGGCCACAATCCTCTTGGCAGCGTCATGATCTTTGCGCTGCTGGGCGCGCTGGTCCTTCTGGCCGGCACCGGACTCGTCGCGCTGGGCGGTGCGCTGAAACAGGGGCCGCTGGCATTTGCCGTGCCGTTTTCTATCGGCTGGCGCGCGCGGGAGATACACGCGCTGCTGGCCTGGGCCCTGCTCGTCATGGTTGCCAGCCATTTGGGCGGCGTGGCGTTCGAGACGCTCCTGACGCGCGAAAATATCGTCCGCGCCATGATCACCGGCCGCAAGCGCGCGCCGGAGGTGGCGCCCACGGTATCGCTGCGCGCCCATCCGGCGTTGGCATCGGCAATCTTTGCCGCCATCGCTGTAGTGGCCGTTTATGGCGTCATCTCCCTGTCAAGGCTTCCGGCCAATGGGGTTCCGGCTGCAAGTCTTGATCCGGTTTATCAACGTGAATGCGGCGGCTGCCACTTCGCCTATCCGCCGAGCCTGGGCGGGGCCACGCTATGGGCGGCGGTGATCAACGGGCTGGATGATCATTTCGGCGAAAATGCCAGCCTCGATCCCGCCACGATGGCGCAGCTGCTGGTGTGGCTGACCGCCGGTTCGGCGGAGCATTTCGATACGCTCCCGGCGAACCTGTTCCGGTGGCAGAACTCCGCTGAGCCGCAGCGCGTCACGGCGACATCGGAGTGGACGCGGATTCACCAGGACATTCCGGCGTCCGTGTTCAGCGCCCGCTCGGTCGGCGTGAAGGGCGCCTGCCAGGCCTGCCACGCAGATGCGGCGTCGGGCCGCTTCGACCCTCAATCCATTTCGGTTCCAAAGGATGCATACCCATGATGAACAGATCGCTGCTGGCTGTCCTTGCTGTCCTGGCGACGGCACCGGCCATGGCGGGGGCCGCGCAGAACGCGGTGCTCGACCGTTACGCTGCCGCGGCCAAGGCGGCCAATCCGGCCTTCGCCGGCTTTTCTGCGGAGCGCGGCAAGGCGCTGTTCCACGCCACCTTCACCACCGGCAAGCCGGACACGCCGTCCTGCACGACGTGCCATACCGAGAGCCCGACGCAGCCAGGCCGCACCAGAGCCGGCAAGACCGTGCCCCCGATGGCGCTGTCAGCGAAGGCGGACCGCTACAGCGACTTCGCTGAAACCGAGAAGTGGTTCGGCCGCAACTGCGACAGCGTGATCGGCCGCGCCTGCACGCCCGTCGAAAAGGGCGACTTCATCAGCTTCATGATTAGCCAGTAACGGTGGTGGACGACAGATGAAAAGAAGCACAATGCTTGCCCTGGCCGCCTACGCCATGTTGGCGACCGGTGGCCTGGCCTGGGCCGACCGGCATCACCGGTCGGGCGAAGGGTCAACGGCGTCCAGCGTCGATCCGACCTACGCCAAGGAATGCGGCGCCTGCCACATGGCGTTCCAGCCGGCGTTCCTGCCGGCCCGGTCCTGGACCGCCCTGATGAACAACCTCGGCAGCCACTTCGGTGAGAATGCCACGCTGGATGACACCACAAGGCGGGCGATCCTGACCTATCTGGAGGCGAATGCCGGTGACGCGGGGAGCGATTCCGGTCGTTACCTGCGCGGCCTGGCGGCCAGCCAGACGCCCCTGCGGATCACCGAGACGCCGTATTGGATTCGCGAGCATCAGCGCGAGGTGCGCCCGGCGGCTTTTCTCGACCCGAAGGTGAAGAGCAAGGCCAACTGCGCTGCCTGCCACACCGGTGCCCAGCAGGGAGTCTACGAGGACAACGATTAGGCGGCGCTGTCCCCCGGGTGGTCCTGAACGCCGCGACAGGCATCGGGATCGCGCAACGATGGCCTCGTAGGCCGCCGCCCGCGGCATCTTCAAGCCTTCCGCCATATCAAAGGAAAAAACCAATGACCGCGTCGATGGAAACCGCATGCTGGATCAAGGTCTGGGACCCTTATGTCCGCTTCTTCCACTGGGCGCTCGTCGCCTGCTTCGCCATAGCCTACTTCACCGGCGAGGACGCCGGTGAGAACGGCAATCTCCACATCTGGGCCGGCTACGCCATCTGCGGGTTGCTGGCGACACGCCTTGTCTGGGGCTTCATTGGCTCTCCGCATGCCCGGTTCAGCGACTTTACTTTCAGCCCCGCCACGACCATCGGATATCTGAAGGACATGCTGTCCGGCCGCTCAAAGCGCTACCTGGGCCACAGTCCGGCCGGCGCGGCCATGATCTTCGCGTTGATTGTCTGCCTGACGGGCACGGTCTGGACCGGGTTGCAGGTCTATGCCGAAAAAGGCAAAGGGCCGCTTGCCAGCAACGGCATCGTCGTCACCCAGGCATTGGCGGACGAGCATGA
Source organism: uncultured Pseudomonadota bacterium (assembly GCA_963819005.1). Lineage (GTDB taxonomy): Bacteria > Pseudomonadota > Alphaproteobacteria > Acetobacterales > Acetobacteraceae > Rhodopila. The sequence continues at coordinate 554,548 of CAWFUL010000010.1, read as the reverse complement.
ACGCCGCGGCGAGGGTCACAGCGGCACCATCCTCGCCGAAGGGGCAGGCGAGGGCGAAGGCGCCACCGCGGAACTGCACGAAGTCTTCGCCAACCTGACCGTTGGGCTTATCGTGCTGCACCTCTGCGGTATCGTATTCTCCAGCATGGCGCACCGTGAAAATCTGGTGGCCGCCATGTTCAGCGGCCGCAAACGCACCACCACCGACACATAGCGCCGCATCGGCATCATGATGCGTTGCATCGGCCAGCGGCCGCCGCGGTCTCCCGGTCCGGGGCCAGGGTGGGCGCTGCCTCCCTGGACGGCCGACCAGGGCCGGGCGCGGTAGTGCCGGACCAGGCCGAGCAGCGCATGATCCCACCGTCGCCGACATGACTTGCGACGAGCGCCGCCGCGGGCCGTCGGCGGCGGGACGGTCCGAATGAACTGCCGCGCGAGCGTCCGCGCGGCCCGATGCTTACGCCAGCGACACGCCGGACGACCGACCCATGGATCGGATCAGGGTTCTGGCTGAGGCGTGGTCGCGCCACTGGGGGGGAGTATTGGAAAGGTGACCCGCGGTGCCTCGCCCGTCAGGCTTGCGAGAAAGGCCGTGATCTTGTCGATCTCCTCGGCATTGAGCGCAACGCCGAGTTGGCTGGAGCCCATCACGGCAACCGCCTGCCGTAGGTCCCAAACCTGACCGCTATGGAAGTATGGAGCGGTCAAGGTGACGTTGCGCAAACTCGGGACCCGAAACACGTATTCGTCCCCCGCCGTCTTGGTCACCATGTAACGGCCCTTATCAGAGGTCGGCCGCAGGTCGTCTCCCGGCTTCGCGACGACACCGAACGGCGCATAGAGTCCGCCGCCCACGTTGATGCCGTTGTGGCAGTTCGAGCAACCCTTGCCTGTGAACAGGGCCAAACCTTCTTTCTGGACTGGCGATAGGGCGCTGGCATCGCCCTTGAGAAATCGATCGAAGGGCGCATTCGGGGTTATCAAAGTCGCCTCGAACACGGCGATCGCCTGCTGAACATGCGGCAGCGTGATCGCATCTGGATCACCCGGGAAAGCCGCTTCGAATGCTGGCTTATAGCCTGGTATGCCCTTGATCTGCTCTGCAACATGAAGCTTGGGCGAAGCCATCTCGACGGAGTTCATCATCGGCCCGGCTGCCTGCTGTTCGAGATCCTTCGCGCGTCCGTCCCAGAACTGCGCAATGTTGAAGACGGCATTGAAAACTGTTGGTGCGTTGCGACCGCCATGCTGCCATCTGTGTCCGAGCGACGTCGCTTGTGCGTCCGCGCCGCCCAGCCCAATATTGTGGCACGAGGCACAACTAATCGCATGGCTCGCGGACAGGCGTGGATCGAAGTAGAGCATTTTTCCGAGCTCCACTTTGGCCGGCGTAGACGGATTTCCCGGCAGCACCGGGGGGCTCGTCGGAATGGGCTTGAATTGTTCCCGTGCCACGGCCATCAGGTCGGTTTGCGCCAGAGCGGGCGATCCGATCAGAAAGCCGATCCATGCGACGGCCAAAGCGGTCTTTGCAACCATTACCAGCGTCCTTTCGCGAATCCCGAGGCCTCACACGTCCGCGTTTTGGTCACGGTCAACTGCGTCGAAGCCTCGCCGGGGTGCTCGATCGACGGTAGGGTCGGAAACTACCTAGGCAAGGTCCATCGTCGATGCGAACATCAAGATTGTCGCACATGGCTTAGCCGGTGTTCGCGACGCGTGCTTTGATTGGCATCAATTGTCGTCGCTGCGCTCGGCTGCACCTCTTTCGCCATGCGCTGCGCTTACCGCGATGGGACTGCGCGCAGTTCTGAAAATACTTTACGCATTCGTGCAGATGTTTCGCGCGTGCCACATCGGCTCGAAGGTGTCGCGCTCCACGCGTAACTGCCACCAGCCGGACCATGCACCGGCTGCTGCCGGTGGGCTCTCATCGCCCGATATGGACCCTCCGCGGAGAGCAGACGATTTGTGCAAACTGTGTGCTCAGGGCAGCAACCGGGTCACCCATGTTTGTCGGGCGCATGTTTGGGCTCCACGGACCAGGCCGCTGGCTCGTCGTGTTTGTCGGCTTCGGCGGCCGCCGCCGTCGCCTGTACCTTGCCGGGCGCGTGGTGGGCCGGTGCGTAGATCGTATAGACCCGCATTGGCATCGTCCCGACATTGTTGATGTTGTGCCACGTCCCGGCCGGACGAGGACGCACCAACCGTCTGAAACCTCCTGCTCAAAAGTCAGTTTGTCCTTCGTGGCTCCCATCTGCGCCCGGCCGCTGCCGGCGTCGAGGCGTAGGAACTGATCAGTCTCCAGATGTGCTTCAAGGCCAATATTGCAGCCGACTGGGATCGACATCAGCGTCACTTGCAGATAGCGACCGCTCCAGGCGACTGAACGGTAATTTAAATTTTCCTTCGTCGCGCGTTCAATGTCGAACGATTGCGGCTGTGGCCCAATGTCTTTGATCCTGTCAAAGTTGGCAGCCTTGGCTGATCTCCTTGATATTGCGGGGCGATACACTGTCTCGTATTGCTTTCGGCAATTTGTTGCGCCCACCGCCCGTTACAGGAGCAGCACCGCGCAGATGTAAGAATGCAGCGGCGGGGCCGTCATTGCTGCGCACGATGTACGCTACGTGCTACCGCCGGGGGCCGCGGATGCTATAATACGAGTAGAATAATTCTTCGAATGCTCCATCGACGGTTTCGGTCTCAACGTAGGGCGGGCTGTCCTTGACCTTCTGACGTGTGACATCGAGGTGAATGATCGATCGGGCCCGATCGATCCAATCGACGGAACGCGTTGAGACAAGGACCTTTTCGCCGGCCCACCAGCTCCCGGTGTGCATCGTCATATAGCGCACGTGCCAGAGTGCCGTGTCGATCAGAAAATCCTCTGCATGCCCGATATCACCGTCGGTGGCTTCGATGGAGTGTCCTGTTATCTCGGATAGGCCGCGTACCTGCGCAGCATCACGCGTTGGCGAGACCGCCGCTACAAGCTGCGCCGCCTCGGCCGGGATGCTGCCAGCCGGTTTGCCGTCGTGGCCGCCCCGTAGGGATTGGTCGCAGCGGTGGGGCCGACCAAATACTCACGGACGAGACCGTCCAACATTGGCGACAGAGGCTGGCTTGCATCGAAATCGGGACTTTCCTGGACCTGCATCGTCGTCAGGTTGGCCGGCAGATGATGCGCTTCCGGATCGGGCTGACCTAGAGCTGAAACAGGCAGCAATACCCGCCGGCCAGACAACCAATCGCCGGTGTCGACCACAACCCATCGAATGTCCCGATTGACGTCCTCGTACATCAGATTGGTCACTGTTCCGCCCTGGCCATCATTGGCCTGGATCGGACAGCCATGCAGTGCTGACGCGTTCCAAAGCATAGCATGGCCCTCGTTGCTGGTTGTTGCGCTGATCGACGGGATAGGCTGGCGCATCGTCAAGACTGCGTCTCCCCGCGGCCCGGCTTTCATTCCGGGCAAGCAGAGATGTTGCAAAGCATTTGCCGTGGCCGCCAGGGGCGTTGCATTGACCCAGATCAAGGCGACTTCCGACCATTGATGCGAACGTTAGAATTGCCCGAAACGAGTTTGCCGGTGCCAGCCCCGGACCACGAGGCACCGCGCGGCTTCGGAACCGAATCCGAGCCTCCTCATGGGGTGCGGTCAAAGGAGGGAATTCGGCGATGTCTTCAAGTGTTCACCGGGCTTGGATCCCGGTTTGGGATCCCCTCGTTCGATATGGCCATTGGGCCTTGGTGGCTGCGTTTGCCATCGCCTACCTCAGTGCCGATGAAGAGTCGGGCGATCCCGGCCTGCTGCATGCCTGAAGCGGGCATGCCGTTGGTGTCATCGTGGCGGTACGGGCGCTTTGGGGCATGGTTGGCACGCGTCACGCCCGGTTCAGCGACCTTGCCTACAGTCCGGCATCAGATGGCAGTATCTCAAGGATCTCGTGTGCGGCCGCGCCCGGCGTTACGTCGGTCACAGCCCGGCTGCGGCGACCATGACCGCCGCACTTCGATCTGTCTTGTCGCCACAGTCGGAACCGGCCTCATCGCCTACGGCGAGAGTGGCAAGGGCCCGCTCGCGAACACAGGCGGTGCAATCACGGCGCAGGCCTATGCCGAGGAGCGCGAACATCATTCACAACGATGGCAGTCGTGGCGAGGGGACAGAGAGTGTCGTCGGCGATCCGCACGCCGTGCTCGCGAACGTCACGATCGGGCTGGTAATCATGCACATCCTTGGGTTGCCTCGCCAGAGTCATGCATTGGGAGAAGCTCGCCGGCGCCATGTTCACCGGCCGGAAACGCCCCGAGGATGAGCGTCAGGCAGGCCGAACCGATGGCTCCGCAAGCGCCGTCCGTGAGCTACTGAGCGATGCTCGGAGCGCCCTGGCTCAATCTGGCCGTAGCCATCGGCGCCGGCCTGATGATCGTGCAACGAGGGCACTCGGCGCCCGCTTCGGGTTGCCGTTGGCCGGCCTCGCGTCGGGCTTCGTTTCCAGCACAGCGACCATCGGCTCGATGGGCGGCAAAGCGTCCAAGGATCTGGCAAGCATGCGCGCGGCCGTTGCAGAGGCAACGTTCTCATCCGTTGCGACGTTCGTCCAACTTGCCCTGTTGCTCGTGACGGTCAGCCGCCCAACCCTTATTTTGACGGCGCCGTCCCTGGCAACGGGCGCACTGGTCGCGGCACGGTACGGTCTCGTTTTTGCTCTGCGTGCCGCGACGCTGAAGGGGACAGGCGCCACCGAACAGGGACGCGCCTTCAGAGTCGGGACCGCCCTGGGGCTCGCGGTGATGATGGCCGTGATGCTGGTTGTCGCCGCGGCCTTGAGAGCCTGGCTCGGGGAAACCGGCATCGCGGTGGGCGCAGTCGTCGCGGGGATCGTCGACACGCATGCGGCGGCAGTTTCGATCGCGTCCCGGGCCGCGTCGGCGAAGATGACGCCGCCGGAGGCCGATCTGCCGATCCTGGCTGCGGTGACGCGCAACGCCGTGGCCAAGATCATGATGGCGATTGGCGTGGGCTCGCGCGGCTTTTTGATGCGCATCACGCCGGGCTTCGTGGTGCCCATCGCGGCCGCCTGGGCTGCCGGCGTGCTCACGGATTTGCGATGACCGTCCAGCGGTCCTGGACCTGTTCAGGGTGCCCTCCATGCTGACATCGAAAACAGGCCAGTCCGCGGAGGCACCTGGCACCGGGCCGATGTCACTCGGAACCTTTGCCGGGCGCCTCCTCGTCATCCTCGTCATGGGCGCGCTGGCGGTTGCTGTGTGGCAACTGTCCGACATCCTGGTTCTGCTGTTCGGCGCGGTCCTGCTCGCGATCGGGTTATGCGCCGCGGCCAACCTGCTGGCGCGGTCCGCCGGCATGTGCCGTGGCTTTGCCCTGACCGGCGTGGTTGTGGCGGCACTGTGCGTCTTTGGCGCTGCGCTGTGGGTCTTCGGCTCGACCATCGCCGCGCAGATGAACGCCGTGATCCAGGCCGCACCGAACGGGTTCAAGCTGTTCATGCTCTGGGTGAACGACAACCCGTACGGGCGACAAATCCTCGAGCAGGTGCGCGGGGCCAACATAACCGGCGCGACCGGCTGGGCGACGTCGATGGTCACCACCGTCGGCGGTCTGATTACCCGCGGATTCGGCTATGCCGTCGTCGCACTGTTCGTCGCGATCTATCTCGCCGCTCAGCCGGAGCGCTACCGTCACCTGTGCCTCCGCCTTGTGCCGCCTGCGCACCGTCCGACAGCCCAGCATTTGCTGGTTTCCACTGGGCTTGTGTTGCAGCGCTGGCTGGCTGGTCAGTGCGTGGTCATGGTGACGATCGGCGTGCTGAGCGGCCTCGGCCTGTGGCTTATGGGCGTCAAGGCCGCCTTCGCCCTCGGGCTGATGGGTGGGTTGCTCTGCTTCATTCCCTTCGTCGGCGCGATCTTGGCCGCGGTCCCGGCCACCCTGGTGGCGTTGACGCAAGGGCCGGTCTACGCCGCCTCGGTCGTTTGCATGTATGTCGCGGTGCATTTCGTCGAGGGCAATTTCATCACCCCAATGGTGCAGGCGGAGGCAACAGCGTTCCCGCCGGTGCTGGCCATCCTGTCGACCGTCGCGTTCAGTGTGCTGTTCGGTCCGCTGGGAGTGTTGCTGGCGGCGCCGCTCACGCTGCTGCTCATGGCCACTGTCGAGATTTTGTATGTGCAGCAGGGGCTCGGTGAGTCACCCGAGGTCTATGGCGCGGCGGATACTGCACCGCCGGGCGGATCGGACCCGGCTTCGGTGGCGGCCAGGCTCCGCCGGGCGACGGCGTCTCCGGACCGGGGCCTGACGGCGGCTGATGCGGCCGAACGACTGCGGCAGGACGGCCGAAACGAGCTGCCCCAGGAACGCCAGCGCGGCCCGTTCCGCATTGTCCTGGATGCCCTGCGCGAGCCGATGCTGCAATTGCTGCTGGGCGCCGGTGTCATCTATCTGTTTGTAGGCGACCTTGCCGAAGCCCTGATCCTGCTCGCATTCGCGCTGTTGAACGTGGTCATGGTCGTCGTGCAGGAAAGCCGCACGGAGCGTGCACTGGCAGCCCTGAAGGACCTGACCAGCCCGAGCGCTTTTGTCGTTCGCGACGGGACACGCCAGCGTATTCCTGGAGGTGATGTAGTTGCTGGCGACATCGTGGTTCTCGTGGAAGGTGATCGGGTTCCGGCCGATGCGCGCCTGCTCGAGGTTACGGACCTGGAAGCCGATGAGTCGCTGCTGACTGGCGAGTCCGTGCCGGTTCGCAAGACCGTTGGCGAGGGCGACAGCGCAGACGCGCGGCCCGGCGGCGGTGGCAGCGCCAACGTGTGGTCCGGCAGCCTGATCGTGCGCGGCACCGGCCTTGCCCGCGTTCTGGCCACTGGCGCGCGCACCGAGATCGGCCGTATCGGCAAGTCACTCGGCGCCGTCGAAAGCGCGCCGACGCCGCTGCAAATCCAGACCCGCCAGTTGGTGAAGATTTTCGCGGTCCTGGGGATCGGGTCGTCCGTCCTGCTCGCCGTGGTTTACGGCCTGCTGCATGGCGAGTGGGTCGCCGGGGTTCTTGCCGGTATTACGCTTGCGATGGCGACCCTGCCGCAGGAGTTCCCTCTCGTCCTCACGGTGTTCCTGGTACTCGGCGCCTGGCGGATGTCGCAGAACAAAGTCTTGACCCGGCGGTCCGCCGCGATTGAGGCGCTTGGTGCGGTCACCGTCCTATGCACGGACAAGACCGGCACCCTGACCCTGAACCGGATGACCGTTGCCGCGCTGGTTGCCGGCGGGGATCGGTGGTCTGGTGCGTCGCCGACGGACGTGGAACTGCCGGAGGGCGTCCATGCCCTGGCCGAGTTTTCGATCCTCGCCAGCCGTCCCGACCCATTCGATCCAATGGAGCGGGCGTTTTCCGACCTCGGAGAGCGGTTCCTGAAGCAGACCGAACATATCCATGCGGACTGGGAACTGGCCCACGGCTATCCGCTGGAGCCCACGCTGCTGGCGATGTCGCAGGTCTGGCGGCCCCGGAATGGGACAGGCTTCGTGGTAGCCGCCAAAGGGGCGCCCGAGGCGGTCGCCGATCTGTGCCATCTGCCAGCTGATCGGATCGAGGCCATGCACCGTGACGTCGCCGCCCTGGCAGCCGAAGGCCTGCGCGTTCTGGCGGTGGCGCAGTCCGCAACCGCTACCGACGCATGGCCCGCCACGCAGCACGATTTCGACTTCTTCTTTGTGGGGTTGGTTGGCCTGGCCGACCCGCTGCGTCCCGAGGTGCCCGCTGCCGTTGCGGCCTGCACCGGTGGCGGCATCCGCATTGTCATGATCACGGGCGACCATCCGGCCACCGCGCTGGCGATCGCCGGACAGGCCGGGATCACCGGCGATGACGCCCTGACCGGAACGGAACTGGCCGGTCTTGACGACGCCCAGTTCGCGGCCCGTCTCGCGCATACCAACGTGTTCGCCCGCATCATGCCCGAACAGAAGCTGCGTCTGGTGCAGGCGTTTGCGGCATCGGGCCAGGTGGTGGCGATGACCGGCGACGGCGTGAACGATGCGCCATCACTCAAGGCCGCGCATATCGGCGTCGCCATGGGCGGACGCGGGACCGATGTCGCGCGCGAGGCGGCGTCGCTGGTGCTGCTCGACGACAATTTTGCCAGCCTGGTAACGGCGGTGCGGCTTGGCCGCCGCATTGACGACAATCTGCGCAAGGCGATCGGCTATATCCTGGCCGTGCATGTGCCGATCGCCGGCATGTCGCTAATCCCGGTTCTGTTCGGATGGCCAATGTTACTCGGCCCGATCCACGTCGTGTTCCTGGAACTCGTGATCGACCCCGTCTCCTCGATCGTGTTCGAGGCGGAGCCGGAGGAAGTGGGCATCATGGACCGCCACCCCCGTAAGCCCGATGCGCCATTGTTCGACACGGCGCTGCTGCTACACGGCCTGTTGCAGGGCGGCGTCGTGCTGCTTGCCGCCCTGGCCGTCTTCCAGCTCGGTGTCACCGACACCCACGGCGAGGAGGTGGCGCGCTGCATGGCATTCGTGACGCTTGTCATTGGGAACCTGGGCCTGGTCCTGACGAACCGGTCGTTGCAAGCCAGTGCGTTCCGCGTGCTGATGCGGCCCAATCGCGCGCTGGTCTTCGTTAGCATCACGACAACCGCCGCACTGACGCTGGCCGTGACCGTGCCGTGGCTGCGCGGATTGTTCGGCTTCGCGCCCCTCGGACTGGCACGGCTGGCGGAGGCTGCTGGCGCGGCGCTGGCTTGTATCGTCGTGAACGACCTGATCGGGATCGTCTGGCGCGGGCTGGCCGAGAAGGTAAACCGAAGGAAAGCTCACCCATGAGGGCAATTCACAGAGAAAGTCACCTGGTCGCACGGATCGGCTGGCTGCGCGCCGCGGTCCTGGGCGCGAATGACGGTATCATTTCGACCGCGAGCCTGATCCTCGGCGTTGCGTCGGCGGCGTCGTCGGGCAATGAGGCGCTCGTTGCCGGTGTCGCCGGTCTCGTTGCCGGCGCCATGTCCATGGCCGCCGGCGAGTATGTCTCGGTCAGCTCGCAATCGGATACCGAACACGCCGATCTCGCGCGTGAAACCAAGGAACTTGCAAGCGATCCGGACTTCGAGAAGGAAGAACTCGCGCAGATCTATGCCGCCCGTGGCGTCGAAATCGGGCTGGCTCGTCAGGTCGCACAGCAGCTCATGACGAAGGACGCGTTGGGCGCGCATTCGCATGACGAACTGGGTATCTCGGCAGTCACCACGGCACGTCCGGTTCAGGCGGCTATGGCATCGGCGGCGACGTTCACGGTCGGCGCCGCGGCGCCACTGATCCTGGTGCTGGTTTCTCCGGCAACGGTTCTGCTTCCGGTGGTTGCGGTTGGATCGCTCCTGTTCCTGGGTGTCCTCGGTATGGTCGGCGCCAAGGCTGGCGGCGCGGGAATCCTCCGGCCAACCATCCGAGTTCATGTTTTGGGGCGCCCTTGCGATGGCATTGACGACAGGGATCGGCGCGTTGTTCGGTAAGGTTGTGTGAGGCAGTCAGGCTTTCCCGGCGCGGTTCCGGGCGGACCCTTGCATCCGCGGTAATTAAGGCTTGGTTGTCCGCTGACCGGGTGCCGCTGACACCGGCGGCCGCAGTGACTGCTGTGGCTGGCGCCACTCCGGCGCCCATTGTTGAACAGGTTTCCGGTGTCGCGAGACCCGGGAGCACCCCATTGGCGTCGGCCCGCCGATCCGCTTTTGGCCAATTTGCGCCTGCGACGACAGTCGGCTTCCGAACGGCGCCACCTGAAACCAGATAGGCAGAAATCCACCCAAGACGGTCATTCGGCGCACCGCCACACTGTCCCCTCAAACAAACCGAAGCGCCGTCAACTCCTCCAGGTCGAGTTCGTTCTCCAGCCGGTGCAGCACCTCGTCATGAATCTCCCCCGCCCGGTGCAGCCGCACGAGTTCCGCGCGTCCCGCTCGGACCGCGGACAGGATAGCACCGAAATGCTCCTGCCGGCGGCCCAGTAAATCCGCCTCCGCGCTGCTGAACCGTTCGGCGGCCCTGGCGCGGTAGCCGTATTGTTCCAGCAGCCGCGGATGAATCTCCGTGCCGTTCTCGGTCCGCGAGGCGCGTTCGATTGCCTGCAACTGAACCAGAGCCATCCGCGCGCGGGCCTGTGACTCGGTCAGCAGCGCGCGCTCTATCCCGCCGAAACGGTCCACGCGCAGCAGGCGTATCAGCGGAGCCAGCGTCGCGCCCTGCACCAGCACGGTCACCAGGATCACGGCGAAGCTGGCCACCAACACGAAGTCGCGGCCGGGAAATCCTTCTGGCAAGGCCAACGCGGCGGCCAGGGTCACCACGCCGCGCATGCCGGCCCAACCGATGATGACGGGCACGCCCAGCGGCGGATACGGGTCGCGCTTGCGCAAGCCGGGCAGCAGCCAGCGCATGAGATAGGTGGACGGCAGCACCCAGGCGAAGCGCGACAGGATCACCGCCAGCACCACCGCTGCGATGGGTCCCGCGAACGACAAGGCCGCCGTCCATCCGCCATCGAACCGAGCAATCACGCCGCGCAGCGACAGTCCGATCAGGATGAAGATCAGCGACTCCAGGACGAAGGTGATGAACTGCCAAGTCGCTTTGGAGGCAACACGGGTTTCGGCACTCAGCACCTCATGCTGGCGCCAGCCGACGACCATGCCCAGCGTGACGGTGGCCAGCACACCGCTCAGTTCCAGGGCTTCGGCGCCGACGTAGGCGGCCCAGCCCATCAGAAAGCTGACCACGGTGGCGAAGTTCGGCTCTGACAGGCGGGCGAAGATGAAGCTGGCTACGAAGCCCGCGGCCAAGCCGAATACCACGCCGCCGACGCCCAGCACCGCGAAGCTCAGGGCGGCGTGGCCCAGGCTGAAGCTGCCGGTCAGGGCCGCGGCGACGGCGAACCGGTACAGCACCAGGCCCGAGGCGTCGTTGACGAGGCTTTCACCCTCCAGCAGCACCATGACCCGGCGCGGCAGTTTCACGTGCTCCAGCACTGCTTTCGCCGCCACGGCATCGGGCGGGGAGACGATGGCGCCGAGCGCGAAGCAGGCGGCCCAGGGCAGCCCGGGCATGACCCAATGGGTGACGAGGCCGACGACCAGCGTGGTGAAGGCCACCGCGCCCACGGCGAGCTGAAGGATGATGCGCAGGTTGGCGCGGAAGTCCCGCCAGGCGGTCAGGTAGGCGTCGGACATCAGCAGGGGCGGCAGGAACAGCACCATGACGAGGTCGGGATCCAGTTCAATGCCGGGCGTCCCCGGCACCAGTGCCAGCACGATGCCGCCGACGATGAGCATGGCCGCCGGCGGCAGGCGCAGCCGCCGCGCCAGCAGTTCCAGCCCCAGCGCTACCGCCAGAAGCAACAGCACCAACTCGAAGTGATGAACCAGATGCATGGGCGCAGTATAGACGGGCAGCCGCGGCCAAAGCGCAACCCGCCGAGATGACGGGGGTGGTCCAGCCTGTGGGGAACAGCGGCGCCCACGACACCCGCGCCGGGGCGTTCACGCTGACGCTCAGCACCCCACCCTCGTCAGCGCGTGCCCGCAAGGGCCCGTCGCCGGTGAACGTGCTCTGGAGAAACGTTGCCGTCGGTCTGAATGGCCATGATGGGCGCAATGCCGCCGTCGCCGACGCCCGGTTTCCAACTGCCGGCGGATGACATAGCTGGGACCCCCAGGGCCGGCTTGGGATGTCTGGTCACGATCGGCGCCTCGCGGGACTCCGGGTTGCCGGTTGACTTCCCCCGGGTATTCCACACGAGGAACAGCGGTCACCGGTGGTTGTCGGTGCCGATCGATAAGGTACTCTGGTGTGCTAATGCGACGAGCAAACGTCAAACCAGAGGATAGGGGGTCATCCGCTGCTATGGCCGATACCCGTTCCTCAAACCACGAATTTGGGGGTTAGAGGTTCGAGTCCTTCCAGGCGCGCCATTGTTTTCAAGGAATTGGGCGGCACTTCCACATATTGGCTGCCGGTCCGGATTTCACGCAGGGTTGGCTCTCAATGCCAGTAACATAGCGCCGATCACCATCGTGGACTCTGAGCTTGAGGACGCGACGCCTCGGAGTTCAACTGCCGTCAAGCTGACCGTGGCGCTTGAAGTCCTGGGCGCCGCGTTTATCCCGGCGAATGGTGGTGAACGGGCCATGATGCTCAGATGGCCGGGCTGGACCGAGCAGGAGTAGTCCGATTCGCCTTACGCTTATGGTTGCCTTTGTGGCATTGCTGGCAGCTTGTGCGGCGTCGCAACCTTCCCCGGTCGCTCCGTCCTATGCGTCGAGGCCCGGCACCATCACGGTGCATATGAACGGTTCGGTGGGTGCCGCCTTGGGCGTCCGATGACAGACAGAGCGAATGGCAAGGCGTGCTGAAAACATTTCAGGCTAGCCTGAATTTCGCGGCAGCCGCGAACAGATAATGTGGTAGGCGATTCCCCCCTGGCTTGCCTGGAGCCAACGGCCCGGGCACCTCTGGTTCGGGAGAAGACACGGCATCGGTGAATGCGAGGCGTGCTTTGTCGGAGGTCCTGGGGCCTTGGCAGGACACGCGGACAACAACGAAGCGATCATCCCAGGGCCAGCACGGCGACAGAGCCTGAAGCGCTCCTGACGGAGCTCGCGCTGGCCGGTCCGCAGCTTCCGGCGGCGGCGAACCCTTGCGGAGACAGCCGGCAGACCAAGTGCTGTTACAGGCGGCGCAGCGGCATGGTCGTTGCGCAGGCCACGATGATGCAGGAAAAGCAGGCGACCGTCAGGAACACGCCGCGGAAGGCGCCGGCGATGTCGGCCTGCACCAGCGCCTGACGGGCGGGCGGCAGGCTATCCAGCACCCCAGGCCCCAGTCGCACCATCTGCGAGAACATCCCGGCCGTCGCCGGATGCATCGTCGTCAGCAGCCCGAAGAGCACGGCGCCTGCCACGGCCGCGCCGAATGCCGACCCCAGCGAGCGCGCCAACTGGACGGAACCGGCGGCCGTTCCCAGTTGGTTGATGCTGCAGACCGTCTGCACGGTGATCTGGGCGGTGATCATGGCGGTTCCCTGGCACACGGCGCCGATTGCCAGCACCCAGGATAGTTGCGCGCGGCTCATGCCGGGCGCCCAGATCGCGAGGACGACCAGGCTCACCGCGGTGATCGCAAGGCCGACGGCGGGAAAGATCGCCGTGCGTCCGGTGCGGGAGATCAGCCAGCCGGTCACCACGGCGCCGGAGCTTACGGCGCCGGACAGCGGGATCAGCATGATTCCGGTCTGTGCCGGCGTGGCGCCGGTGACCACCTGCAGGTAGATCGGCAGGAAGGTCATCAGCGCTGTCAACGAGGCGCCGGAGCAGGCGGCCATGAGGTCGGCACGCCAGAACGACGGGATCTTCATCAGGCCGAACGCAAGAAGCGGATTCCGAGATCGTTTCTGCTGCCACAGCAGCATGGCGAACGCGGCGAGCGAAACGGCGACCAGGGCAGTGAGGCGGGGGATCGCCGTCTGGTCGAGCCCCTGGATTTCCGACACCGCCAGCAGCATGGGCACGATTGCCGCTGTCAGCAGCAGCATCCCCGGAGCGTCGAATCCGGTTCGGCCGCCCGCGCGCCGGCCGCCCGGCAGGCGGAGCACAAGTAGCGCGGCGATCGCTCCGAGGGGCAAGTAGCAGAGGAAGACGGCATGCCAGCCCCAGAGCTGGGTAATGAAGCCGCCGGCAACAGGACCTATGGTGCAGCCGGCAACGATGTTGGCGGAGAGATAGCCCTGGTAGGTGCCGCGCTGCCTGGTTGGAACGATCTCACCGACCAGAGCCTGGGACATCGTCATAAGGCCGCCGCCGCCCAGGCCTTGCATCACGCGCCCGAGGAGCAGCAGGCCGAAGCTCGGGGCCAGGGCGCACAAAAGGGAGGCAACCATGAACACTGCGAGTGCCACAAGCATCATCGCGCGGCGGCCAAGGAGGTCGCCGAGGCGGCCGTAGGCAGGGGCGGCGACGGTGCTGGCAATTAGATTGGCGACGACGACCCACGAGAGGTTTCGCACCTCCCCGAAGGTCGCGGCGATCGAGGGCAAGGCGGTGGCGACGATGGTCGAGTTCGCAGCGGCGAGGAAGACGGGAAGCACCATGGGCGGCACCACGGTCCGGAACAAGTTCCGTGGTGGCGCCAGATGCGGCGGGTCCGGAAGTACAGCGGGCGCGTTCATCGTTTTGCGGTGATCCGCATGGATCGTTTCCTCGTTATCGGTCTTGTCGTGCCATATTGGGCCTGCCCGCGCCATCATGCCGACCGCCGCTCTTGACGCCGCCGGGGTATGCGCTAGCAGCCATCTCGCAAAGTAGGAGTGCGCCGTTCATGCCCCAACTGATCGCCGGAAACTGGAAGATGCATGGGACATGCACCGAGGCGGTGGCCTTGGCTCAGGCCGTTGCGGCGGGATCGACCGGGATTGGGGCCGAGCTGCTGGTCTGTCCGACGGCGCTGCATCTGGCCGCGGTGGCCCAGGCGGTGAAGGGATCAGTGGTTTCGGTCGGCGGGCAGGATTGCCATCAGGAGAAACAGGGGGCGCATACCGGCGACGTCTCGGCGGTGATGCTGCGCGATGCCGGGGCGAGCTGGGTGATCCTGGGGCACTCGGAGCGGCGGCAGAACCACGGGGAGACCGATGAACTGGTGCGGGAGAAGGCCCTGGCCGCAGTGGCCGCCGGTCTGACGCCGATCGTGTGCGTCGGGGAGACCGCCGATCAGCGGGCGGGCGGGATGGAGACCGAGACCGTCGGCTGGCAGATCGCCGGCAGCCTGCCGAAGCCGTTTTCCGGCGTGATTGCCTACGAACCATTATGGGCGATCGGGACGGGCCGAGCGGCGACCGAGGATGATGTGGCGACGATGCATGCGTTTATTCGCGAGGAGTTGGTTCGCCAGTTCGGCGAAGCCGGCCATGCGATCCGCATTCTGTACGGCGGTTCGGTCAAGCCGGCCAACGCTGCGAGCCTGCTTGCGGTGCCGGAGGTGGCCGGCGCGTTGGTTGGCGGGGCCAGCCTGGTTGCGGCGGACTTTCTGGCGATTGCCCGCGCGGCTCAAGGCGGGTAAGACGCCCGCGGCGGGCGTTCTGCCGCCCAGTTCCTCTGAAAGTCTGTTTCGTTGATCACTGTCCTGCTGATAATCCATTTGTTCGTCACGCTCGCCCT
Source organism: uncultured Pseudomonadota bacterium (assembly GCA_963819005.1). Taxonomy (GTDB): domain Bacteria; phylum Pseudomonadota; class Alphaproteobacteria; order Acetobacterales; family Acetobacteraceae; genus Rhodopila. Next base: position 539,317 of record CAWFUL010000010.1, on the reverse strand, counting down.
GATCGGCGTCGTGCTGATCCAGCGCAGCGAGGGTGGCGGACTGGGCATTGGCAGCTCTCAGGGCATGGGGTCGTTCATGTCGGGGCGGGGTACCGCCAACCTGTTGACCCGCGCGACGGCGATCCTGGCAGCGCTGTTCCTGTCGCTGTCGATGGTGCTGGCGTTGCTGAACCGCGGGACGACGGGGGTCAGCAAATCGATCTTCGATCTGCCGTCCTCGTCGGCCCCCGCTCCCTCTGGGCCGGCCGCGGAGGCGCCCAAGCCAGGCGCAGCCGCGCCGGCGCCCGTTCCTGCCGCGCCGCAAGGACCGTCCGCACCGACGAACTAATTTCCACGGCTGATGCCGAAAAGCTTCCACCGGTTCGATTCGGCTTTCTATATTGGGTGTCCATGACGCGTTATGTGTTTATCACCGGCGGCGTGGTCTCCTCACTTGGCAAAGGCATCGCCGCGGCAGCGCTGGGCGCGCTGCTGCAGACCCGAGGGTTTACCGTCAAGCTGCGCAAGCTGGACCCGTATCTGAACGTCGATCCCGGGACGATGAGTCTGTACCAGCACGGCGAGGTTTTCGTGACCGACGACGGGGCGGAGACCGACCTGGACCTGGGGCATTACGAGCGATTTACCGGTGTGCACGCGACGCAGTTGGACAACGCGACGACCGGGCGGATCTATCAGGACGTGATCGCGCGGGAGCGGCGGGGCGACTATCTGGGCGCGACCGTTCAGGTCATCCCGCACATCACCGATGCGATCAAGGAAGTGGTGCTGCGGGGAACCGAGGCGTTCGACTTCGTGCTGGTGGAGATCGGCGGGACTGTCGGCGATATCGAGAGTCTGCCGTTCCTTGAAGCGATTCGCCAACTGGGCAATGAGCTTGGACCGTTGCAGGCGATGTTCGTGCATCTCACGCTGGTGCCATATATCCCCTCGGCCGGGGAGTTGAAGACGAAGCCGACGCAGCACTCGGTCAAGGAACTGCTGAACGTCGGCATTCAGCCGCAGATGCTGCTGTGCCGCTGCGATCGTCCGATCCCGGCGAATGAGCGGCGGAAGATCGCGCTGTTCTGCAACGTTCGGGCGGAGGCGGTGATTCCGGCGCTGGATGTGGAGACCATCTATCAGGTGCCGATTGCCTACCACGAGGAGGGCATGGACCGGGAGGTGCTGCGGCATTTCGGGCTGCCGTGCGAGGCGGAGCCGGACCTGCGGCGTTGGCGGCGGATCGTTGAGACCGTGCAAAATCCGGAAGGCGAGGTCCGGATCGCGGTCGTCGGCAAATACACCAACCTGCTGGACAGCTATAAGTCGCTGGCGGAAGCGCTGGCGCATGGAGGCATCGCCAACCGGGTGAAGGTCAGCCTGGACTGGGTGGACAGCGAGATCTTCGAGCAGCCCGACGCCGTTTACCGGCTGGAGGGGGTGCATGGCATCCTGGTGCCGGGCGGGTTCGGCGAGCGGGGAACGCCGGGCAAGATCGCCGCGGTCCGGTTTGCACGGCAGCGTAACGTGCCGTTCCTCGGAATCTGTTTCGGCATGCAAATGGCGGTGATCGAGGCCGCGCGGAATATGGCCGGCTTGGCGGATGCGTCTTCGACCGAGTTTGGGCCGTGCGATATGCCTGTGGTCGGTCTGCTCACGGAGTGGGCGCGCGGCAACCAGATCGAGCGGCGGTCGGAAGGCGATGCCAAGGGCGGGACGATGCGAACTCGGTGCGTATCCGGCCGTTTTGGGGGAAGGGAGCCTTGTTCGCTCGATCTACGGGGATGTTCCGGTCATCGAGGAGCGGCACCGGCACCGTTACGAAGTCAATGTCAACTTCCGGTCTTGCCTTGAGGCGACGGGGCTGCGGTTTTCGGGGATGTCGCCGGATGGGGTGCTGCCGGAGATCATCGAGTTGCCGGGGCATCCCTGGTTCGTTGGGGTGCAGTATCATCCGGAACTGAAGTCCAAGCCGTTCGACCCGCATCCACTGTTCGCCGGGTTCATTGCCGCGGCGGTGCGACAGGCACGATTGGTGTGACCCGTGCGGATCCGTGGACACCTGATTGCTTTCGATCCGAGGGGTCAGGCGAGGAATCCCTGTAGGTAGGGTTCCTCGCCCTCAGGTCTGACCGGAATCTGACCGCGTCAAGCTCTCCTCCGATTGCCGGGCCAGAAGTAGATGACCGCCCCGACGACGATCAGCATGCCGATGAGGAGGAAAAGGGCCGACTGCTTGACCCAGACAATGGCCGGTACCGAGGCTGCCAGCGCGAGGCCAAGCACCGAAATCTCCCACGAGAGGAGGTTGATACCGGCCAGGAACGTGCCGAAGGCGAACAGCATCAGGATCACCAGGCTGCTGGCCTGAATAGGCAGCAACGTCTGAAAGCCGGGCATCAGGACGATGTTCATGGTGACCAGTACGGTGATCCAGTGCAGCGCCTGCGTCCAGACCAGCCGGAAGCGGGCGTTGCGGTCGGGCGCCTGTGGCCAAGCCGTGGTAATACAGACGATGCCGGTGGCGATGGCCAGGAACTCCCAATATCCGTTCAGCGGCTGGTGGGAGAAGTTGGTATAGGCGATGCCCACGATGGCCAACGCCAGCAGCACGATATAGGGAAGTTTCCGCCGCAGGAGGCTTCGTGTCGCAGGGGTGTCCACCTGCGGAAGCATCGAATCTTGTGCTACCTGTGTTTCGCTCATTGCCAATCCAATTCAGAACGAGCACCTGTCGGACTGGACCTGTGATGTTCCCTGGTGGCGCCAGCCGGATCGACGTGACATAGGTCTGTCCAACGTCGGCTGGATTGCCGCGGCATAGGAGCGGCAGCGGGAGAGATGCCCTCCGGGCGAGTGTCACACCGGATTCATTCCTCACTGACGCAGCAGGTCCCTTGTCACCTCCTGTCCCGTTCAGTTCATTCATGGACGTTTCAGCGCGCTTGCACAAGCCCGGGCTGGTTTCGCTTGCGGTTGGCACGAATGGGGCGAGCGGGCGGGGCGCCTTCGGACGGGGACGTAGAGGGCATCTGGCGCAGCGATCATGACGGGCAAGAGACAACAGCCAATCACGGGAACGCCGGCGATGATAGTTGGGATCACGGCTGGCTCAGGTACTCGGCGGAACAGGGCAAGCTGGCCGGCGGTCGTTTCATCCCAGCTGAATGGTTCGGCATAGGATCGGGTGGCGGACCGGTCAGGCAGCGCGGCGAACAGACGTCGCACGCCGGCGGCGATGCCGTCAGGGGTGTTGGGTTCGTAGATCAGGCCCGCGGCTGGCGACTGCACGACCTCCGGGTTGCCCCAGATATTGGCGGCGATGACAGGCGCGCCGCAGGCCATGGATTCCAGCAGGACGTTTGCCCAGCCCTCGCGGGACGACGCGAGCACCGACGCGTCGGCGGCACCATACAGGGCGGGCAGGTCGCGGTGCGGGATGGGGCCGAGGAGGCGGACGCGGCCGGTGAGAGCGTGGTCGGCGATCAGGGCTGACAGGCGCCCGCGTTCGGGTCCTTCACCGGCGATCAGGAGCGCGAATTCCGGCAGTTGCCGCATCGCCTCGATGGTCCGGTGGTGCCCCTTGCGCTCGATCAGGCCGCCGACCGAGACGAGGGTGGGGCCGGTTAGGCCGTAGGCGGCCCGGGCGGCCGGCCGATCGGTGGGGGGATGAAACAGCGCGGTTTCCACGCCGTTGCGCAGGACGGTGACCTTGTCGTCCGGAGCGCCGAGGTCGAGCAGGGCCTGTTTGAGGGCGGCGCTGACGGTGATCAGGGCGCTGGCGCCACAAACAGCGCCTTGGATCAGTCTACGTGGCACGGCGAACCTCGGGATCAGGTTGACGTCGGTGCCGCGCGCGGTGACGACGACGGGCAGCCCGAACCGCTGCCCTAGCCATACCGCGGCTACTCCGTCCGGGTAGGCGTAATGCGCGTCGATGAGGTCGAACCGGCGGCCGTCCGCAAGCAATTGCCGAACCACCGGCACCATTGCGCGATACAACAACCAGGGCGCCGCCGACATGCCGACCTTGGGGATCACCGGGTAGCGGGGATGGCGGATTTCGATCCCATGCCGGGTTTCGGTCGCGGGCGCGCGCGCGCTCATCGCCCAGTCACCGAACCGGCCGGACCGGCTGGGAAACCACGGCACCGGAGCGAGCACGAGGCTGGTTGCCTGCCCGCTCGCCAGTAGGTGCCGCAGCCGGTTCTCGACGAAGATGCCGTGGTTGGGCCGGGCGGCATGCGGAAACAGGGTCGAGAAGGTCAGCAGGCGGATCGGGTCTGCCACGCTGGCCTCTCGATCGGGATCAGCCGGCGCTTACGTTCCCTTCGCCATGTCATCCAGCATCTTTTGCGCTTCGGTCTTTTCCTTGAAGTCACCTTTCGAGGCGATGACGGTTTCGAGTTGCTTCCTGGCTTCGTCCTTGTTGCCGGTGTCCTTCAGGGCGACGGCGTAATGGTACAAAATGCGCGGATCGGTGGCATTTTCGACGCTGGCCTGCCGGAGCAGCGGGATACCGTCCACGGCCTTGCCAGATGTGGTCAGGATCCATCCCAGGGTGTCGGCGGTTTGTGGTCCTGGTGAGAGGACGTAAGCCTGCCTGGCAAGCGACTGGGCTTTGTCGTCCTCCCCCTTCTGTTGATAGACCCATGCGAGATTGTTCAGCGCCACCGCGTCATGCGGTTTCTGCTTCAACAGTGCCTCCAGGTATTTGGCTGCGTCGTCGAGCTTGTTGCCGCTGATGCTGATCTCCGCCAACTGTTCGGTGACGGTCATGTCGTCGGGATGCGCCGCGAGCCAGGCCTGCAACAACTTTGTCGCGTCGTCGGGCTTGCCGGAGCGAAGCAGGGCGGCTGCCGCGCGGGTCACAAGCTGTGTGCCCGGCTTGGCCTTGTTTGCGTCTTCGTAGGCGGCGGCTGCATCCAAGGGGCGATTCGAAGCCATGTAGACATCGCCCTTAAGCCCCCGCAGCGCCGTAAACTCCCTGTCCTGACCCACAAGCCTGTCGGCGGTCGCCAGGGCTGCGTCGATGCCGGTGGCCTTGAGGTCGATCATCACCAGATCCTGGTAGAGCTGGTAATTCTGCGGGCTGACGGCGATGCCTTGGGTGACCACATTGCGCGCGCTTTCAAAGTCGCCGGCCTCGATCATCAGCGCGACAAGCTGGCGGCGGGCGCCGAGCATATTCGGATCCTGCTGGAGGATTTGCGCGTAGGCATCCTGCGCTTCCTTTTTCTGCCCGAGTCCCAGGTAAGCAGCGGCGCGCAGGCTGAGGATGTCATTCGACATTGCCGCGGGCGGCTTCTCGGAATTGGCGAGATCCAGCGCTTTTTGCGGGTCGCTGGCCCGGATATACAGATCGCCCAGGGCGAGCGTGACGCGCGTGTTGGCGGGGTCCGCCTTGTGAGCTTTCTCGAGAAGCGCGATTGCGTCCTGCGGCTGATTCTGCTGCCGATAGATGGTGACCAGCATCGTCAGTGCCGGTTCCGCGGCCGGCTGCTTACTGAGAATTCCGTTCAGCATCGATATGGCCTGGGCCTTGTCGCCCAGCATCAGCGTCACCCTGGCCAGGTTGATCTTTGCCGGCGTGAAGTCGGGATATTTTTCAACGACCTCGGCGAAGGTTTTCCGCGCACCCTCCAGATCGATCTGGGAGAGCTTGTAGAGGCCTTCCAGGTTGCCGACGACGTCCGTCTGGCCTTCAGCCTGCCGGATTTTGTCCAGGGCGTCGGCTGCCTTTGCCGTGTCGCCGGTTGCCAGCGCCGCGAAGAACAGCGCCTCCCCGACCGCTGGAAGCTTGGGGGCGAGTGCCAGGGTGTGTTCCAGATCACCCATCGCCGCGTCCGGGTCGCCCATGCCCATTCGGACGGATGCGAGCCGGGTTTGCAGGCCAACGTCGTTCGGCGCCAGCGCTTCGGCCTTCTGGAACATCTGGATCGCTTCCAGGCCACGCCCGGTCGTCGCATAGGCCCTGCCTAGCAAGTCGTAGGTCTCGGCGTCGGCCTTGCCGGATTCGGCCACCTTGGCGAGCGTGTCGATGACCAGATCCGGCCGGCGCTTGGCAAACTGGATGCGTGCCAAGACCTTGAAACCGGCCAGATCGTTCGGCGACCGCGCGAGATACTTGTGCGCGGCGTCTTCCGCCTGCTCGATTTGTCCGAGCTGCTCCTTGACGACGGCTTGCAGATAGAAGGCGCGCTGGATGCGGCCGAGATACGGGCTGATCCGGTCGAGGCTGGCGTCGGCCGCCTTGTAGTTCCTGCTCTGTGCCTCCATTACCGCCGCAAGGTAAATCCCCTGGACGTTGCCGGGGGTTGCTTTCAGCACGACGTCGATGTCGGCCTTGGCTGCGTCGAGCTTACCGAGGCCGAGTTCAAGCGTCGCGCGGTCCAATCTTGCCTGCAAGACACTGGGCTGGTCGGCGATCAACCCGTCTAGCAGCGTGATCGCGCCGGGGAGGTCATGTTTCAGCCGTAGCAGTTGCGCCTTCGCCAAGATCGCCTCCGACGATTTCGGCTGCGCGGCGATCGCGCGATCGATTTTCGCCTCGGCGCCGGTCAGATCGCCCTTGGATATCGCGAGCCGCGCATCCGCCAGCAGCGGTTCGACCGCATTCGGCGCGGCCTGTTCCGCTTCCGCAAATGCATGCTGCGCGTCGTCGGTCCGGTGCAATCCAGCCAGGGCATAGCCCCGCGACACCAGGATGCTGGCATCCAGCTGGGGATCCTTGCCATCCGGCTTGAGTGTATCGAGCAGTTCATCAAATTTATTCTGTGTCAGCAGGGCCTGTGCGAGCAGAGGTACGGCCTGATGGGGATCAAAGCCGCGGTCACGCGCTGCGATGGCCTCACGTTCCGAGGCAACGGGATCGCCAAGTTCGAACGATACGCGGCCGAGCCAGTAATGCGCCTCGGCATTTTGGGGATCGGCCCGGACGGCATTGCGCAGGTCGATCTGGGCGGATTTAAGATCGCCCTTCTTCATGGAATTGCGGGCGGAGGACAAGTAATCAGCATGGGCCGCCATTGGCCACACGCCGATCCAGGCGCTGATCATGATCCAGCCAAGAGACCTGTAACGCATGTGTTTCACCCCAGGTGATCTATAACGTCGGCTCGTTTGACACGGGAGATACGTCGGGGAGCCTGCCGGTCTCGGTAAGCAGCCCGTGCGCCTCCATGAGGCCGTACAATGTCGGCCTGCTGACGCCTAGCAGCCGCGCGGCGACCGCCAGCGTGTTGTTACTGCGTGCCAACGCAATCTGAATGACCTCCCGCTCGGCCCGCAGGCGTGCGGTTCGCAGGTCGAGGTCGGGCAGGTTTTCGCTTGGCGCGTCGAGTTCCAGGTCGGCGGCATCGATCAGCCGGTTCTCCGCCATGACGACGGCGCGCTTGATCCGGTTCTCCAGCTCCCGGACATTTCCGGGCCAATCGTGCGCGGTCATGGCCACGGTTGCCTGTTCGGTGAAGCCGCGGATCCCGCGCTTGAACTCTGCGTTGAAGCGATTGAGAAAATAGGCCGCGAGAAGGCTGATGTCAGAGCCTCGCTCGCGCAGCGGCGGGATACGGATGGTCAGCGCATTCATGCGATAGAGCAGATCGCCGCGGAAAATGCCCTGGCTGATCTTTTCGTCAAGGTTAGCATTGGTTGCGGAGACGATCCGCACGTCGACCTGGATTTTCTGCCGTCCTCCGATCCGTTCGACGATCTGGTCCTGCAGGAACCTTAACAGCTTGACCTGTAGCGGATGGGGCAGATCGCCGATCTCATCGAGGAAGAGGGTCCCTTTATGGGCGCTTTCGATCTTGCCGATGGTTTGCTTTATGGCGCCGGTGAAGGCCCCCCGCTCATGCCCGAACAATTCGCTTTCCAGCAGATTTTCCGGGATCGCGCCGCAGTTGATGGCGACGAACGGATGCTTAGCACGTGGCCCGAGGTCGTGAACCGCGCGGGCGAGGGCTTCCTTGCCGGTGCCGCTCTCGCCCAGCAGCAGCACGGGCACGTTCGCGGTGGCGATCTTTTCGATGTCCCGGCAGACCTTGAGCATTGCCGGATGCGCGGTCACGATGTTGCTGATCGGGGAACGCGCCGGCGCGGCGGCAAGGCGCCGGTTCTCCTCCTCCAGGCGATACAGATGCAGGCTGCGGTCGATAATCGTGCGGAGTGTTTCGATCTCGACCGGCTTTTCGCAAAAATCGTAGGCCCCGGTGGCGATCGCTCGCAGCGCATGTTTCCTCTCGCCGTTGCCCGTCACGACGATGATCTTGGTGCGGGGCGCGACGGCAAGAATGTCGTCGAGTGTCGCGAAGCCTTCACTGACGCCGTCCGGGTCGGGCGGCAGGCCGAGGTCCATGATCGCCACCGGCGGCGCATCGCGGTTCACCGCGGAAATTGCCTGCTGCCGTGTATGGACGATGAGGACCTCGCAGGCGGGAAAGGCCCACCGGTACTGCGAGCAAAGACCCTCATCGTCTTCAACGATCAGTAATTTCGGTTTGGCTGCGCGCGTGCCGCTCATGCGTCTACTGTCGCTGCTGCGGTCATGCCGGAATGTACCAGGGGCAGGATGATTCGCATGATGGTTCCGACGCCGAGGCGGCTGATGACGAGAAGGTCGCCGCCGGCGTCGCGCAGCAGTTCCCGCGCCTGATAGGCGCCGATGCCATGGCCGCCGCTTTTGGTTGACCTGAAGGGCTGGAAGAGTGTGTCGCGGACAAACTCCGGCGCCATTCCTGGTCCTTTGTCGACGATGTCCACGACGACATTCAGCGCTTCGACGCGCAGGTCGATGATGACGGTACCGTCCGTGGCCGACGCTTCGATCGCATTGTTCACAAGGTGGGTCGTGACGGTATCGAACGTGTCGGGATCAATTGCCGCGCCCGCGTCGCCGGCCCGGTCGTTGAGCGTGACCCGCACCGACCCGGTGGTCTGACGGGCCTCGATCAGCGCGCGCAAACGGTTGGATGGGGTAATGAGCGCATGATCACGCTCCTGGCGGTCGGCCTGCAGACGCGACAGCAGCCGGGTGATCTTGCCGACCGAGGCGCGCACCGTCGCCAGCATGTCGCGCTGAAACTCAGGATTGTCCGCGTGAACCTCGGCGTTTGTCAGGAGCATCGATAATTGGCCAGAAACGTTCTTGATATCATGAATCACAAACGCAAAGCGCTGGCTGTAATCGCGCAGCTGCTGGGTCTGCGTCAGGACCTGCACGGCACGCTGTTCCGCCACGCGGCTTGCGATCTCACGGCCGACAACACGTAGCAGGTTGAATGCCTCGCGGTCCAGTTTGAACTGGGCGCGGGAGCGGGCGAGGATGATGAAGCCGATGAGGTTGCCGAAGTGGTTCAATGGGACAGCGAGCCAGGCGCGGGGAAACTCCGCGGCCGGAAGATCAATATCCGGATGCGCATCAAGCCGCACGATCCAATCCCCGTCGCGGAAATGCGCGACCAGGGGATGACCGGGTGGAACCGGCGCGGTAACTGCCGGCATATTCCAACTGCCAGCCCATTCGAATGCGACGTCCTGTGGCACGCGGACGAACAGGGCGCCGGCTGGGCTGTCCACCACCTCGGCAGCGGCCCGGATGGCGCGTTTCGGCAATGCGACGAAGGCGTCCTGCGCGGTCAACGCGTTGATGCAGCGCATCCATTCCTTACGGTAGTCGTAGCGATGGCTGTAGAAATTATCGAGCACCAACGAGCGAACGCGGGAGCGTGCGGAACCGGATGTCAGAAGGACAGCGACGGACAGTACGCCCCCGAAGATCAGCGAGATCTCGGCGACACGGCCCCACTCATTGCCGCCGTGACGGAACACCTCTCCGACCGCGGCGATTGCTACGAGGAAGATGCCACTGGCGATGAGGGTAAAGCTGTGGAAGACGACATCGCGAGAGACATGGATGTCGATCGCCCATCGGCGATTGCGCACCACGGCAAGCGCCAGCAACGGCGCGGCAAGAATAGTGGCGGGCGCACGGGCTTCGACGAGATCGAACGACAACTGGCGGAATAGAACGGCATCGGCATAGAGCACGAGATCGAACAGCGACAGGCCGCCCAGGGCAATGCAAAGCAGATTGATATTCCACCGCGATTCGGGCGGGGTATTGAAATACAGGTTTTCCAGCAGAAGCACGTTGCATACCGCGAGGCCGAGGCGGATGGCCGTCCCGACCGAACGCAGGCTGGCGCTGGGATTTCCCGAAAGGATATCGAGCAGGGGGGTGCCGCAGACGACGATCAGGGCGAGCAGCCCCATGGTCGTGAACGCCTTAGTGATCTGATCGCTTGCCGTAACCGTGCGGCGATAGAGATGCAGAATGAGGCCGTACCATGCCGCGGCGCGACCGATTTCCATCCAGCCGGCGATTAGTTTGCCGGGCGACTGCCAGTCGAGGGTGAACGACAGGGCCCAGCCAGCGGTCATTGCACAGGCGAATGCCAGCCAGGCGCCGGTCCGGCTGATGGGTGACCGCGCCAGTATCAGCGCCGCCAACAGCGCATAGACCAACGAGCAGGCTGCGTGCAGAACGACGATGGCTGGTAGATCGAGCGTCATGACCGGTGAGGCAATCGCACCGTCAGTTCGACAGGTCCAGAAAAATCAGCCGGTGCTGATTGGTTCCGCTGCAAGACGGATCGGCGGTCAGCCGATCAGCGGGCGCCTTCGCGAAACAGGACGACGCGGACCGTGGACAGGAGGATCAGAATATCCAGCACGATGCCGCGGTGTTTCACGTAATAAAGGTCATAGGCCAACTTCTCGCGCGCATCCTCGACCGAGGCGCCGTAGGGGTAGTTCACCTGCGCCCAACCCGTCACGCCTGGCTTGACGTAGTGCCGTTCACGATAGAACGGGATGGCATCGTTCAGTTGACTGACGAAATGGGGGCGTTCCGGCCGCGGTCCGACAAGGCTCATTTGACCCAGGATGACATTGGCCAGTTGCGGCAGTTCGTCGATTTGGGTTGCGCGGATGAATGCGCCGACCTTGGTTACGCGAGGATCCCTTTTTTGCGCCCATAGCGGGTTGCCGCCGGGCTCGGCGTCCACGCTCATGCTGCGGAACTTGAGCAGCGTGAACGGGTGGCCGAACTTGCCGATGCGTTGCTGGCGGTAGAACACGGGTCCGGATGTGTCGGCCTTGATCGCCAGCGCGGTCAGGCACATCAGCGGCAGTGTCAGGAGCAGCATCACCAGGCTGAGCGTTACATCGCAGCCCCGCTTCAAGATCCGCGCGGGCCATTTGTCCGCGTAACCTTCGCTGAAGACGATATCGCTGGCGGTCAACGCCTCCAGATCGATACGGCCGAGATGCCTCTCCTGGAAGACCAGATCGCTGATCACCGGCATGCCGCGCAGTTTGCAGTCAAGTAGCGCACCGGAGAGTGCCTGCTCGTGGATCGCATTCACGACGATGGCCGAGATGTTCTGCTCGCGGAGCGAGGGCCAGCAGAGGGCGGACGGATCGCAAATCAGAGGCTCGAACCGGCGGGCGCGGGCAGACTGAAGGCGGCGGCTTACTGCCTCGACGCGCTTGGGGTCGCCGATCATCAGGATACGCCGGAGCCTTGGGCGGGCGCGGCGCAGAACCGAGCTGAGGGCGATGCGAAAAGCGAGGATGACGGCGAGCCATGCCACGAGGATCCTGGCGATCCACATCATGGAGGCCGCCGTTTCGAATAGGACAAACCGGCTTCCGCAGACGATCAGGATTGCTGGCAGGGCCACGAGGCCGGCGATGCAGCCCGCTAAAATCAGGCGCTTGCGTTCGAGAAAGCTGATGCCACCCTGCATGCCCATTGTAAGAGTGACCATCCCGGCCGCCAAGGCGAGGATTGTTGCGACGTAGTTACCCTGGCTGGTGAGGCTTGTTGCTGGAACAGGTATGAGATTGCCTTCGGCCGAGCCGGCGAGAACGAGATGGGTGACCATGAAAGACAAGACGCACTCTATCAAAGCGATGACGGCGACGTTACGGGGAACTTGATACGTTTTTGCGTGCCCCATTTTCGTCGTGTCCTCCGACCTAATCCCAAGCGTCACGTCCGACTGATGCGTTAGCGATTGTTCAATCGGAGCGCGATGCCGGACCGTGATATAGTACTAACGATTGCATAAGGCATCTGATTTGTGCGATGCGCTGTGAGCCGTGTGCACCGGATACGTTATTGAAGTCAATCATTTTGCGGAAGAATGCCAAATTTCGCGAAATATACGCTTAAGGTTCAGGCTATTGGCCTAGCGCAATATTCGGTCCAAAAAACTGATGTCCTGTCAAAATTATTGGATACGCGTTGCCTGCGGATAGGAGTACTTTTTGGCGCCATGGCCGCGATGCCCTACCCGAGCGGGTTGCTTCCGATGTTCGTTGAACTGGCTTCACGCGAGTGTTATAGGCGCTGGCGTTTTGTCGGACTGTGCCTGGCGGGGCGAGATTTTGATGTGCTGCAGGCGTGTAGCTTATTGGCAGAGCGCTGTCGCAACATGGCAGAAGAGGGGGTTCGATTCCTTCCACGCCTACCAATGCGTTTCCTCCGGAGCGCGGATTCCCGTTGGTCATGGTCCGGTCACGGGCGTGGCGCCGCTTGGCTCATACCGAGGTTGACTTGATGCGTATGTGGTATCACCCGCCCAAACAACGTTCCACCGGATCTATGCTTCGGCTGGCGGTTTTGATTGCGATTCTTCCTCTTGCGGCCTGTGAGCGCGGTCCGTTCGCGACCAAGGATCCTCCGCCAAAGGTTGAGCCGGCTTCAGCCAAGATTCCCGACGATTACATCATCGGTTCCGGAGATTCCCTTAGCGTCTTCGTTTACCGCAATCCCGATCTGAGCGAGGCGGCGGTTGCCGTCCGTCCCGACGGCCGGATCTCAACCCCGCTGATCGAGGACATCGCGGCAGCCGGCAAGACGCCCACCCAACTCGCCAGGGAGATCGAGGGCCGGCTTTCGAAGTATGTGCAGGATCCAAACGTGACGGTCATTGTGCGCGGCTTCGTCGGGCCGTCTGACCGGCAGGTCAAGGTGATCGGGGAGGCGACCGAACCGGTGGCGATTCCGTACCGCGACCATATGACGCTGCTTGACGTGATGATCGCGACGAAGGGTCTGACCAAATATGCTGCCGGCAACCGCGCGATCATTGTACGAACCGACCCTGACGGCAAACAGCAGACGATCCATGTGCACCTGAGCGACCTCGTCAAATACGGCGAGATTGATCAGAACATCGAGATGAGCCCTGGCGACACGTTGATAATCCCGCAATCCTGGTTCTGAGCACCGGCGGTCATGGATTCAGGTACGCTTATTACTAACCCAGTATCTGCGTGCCGCGTGGCGGCGCCGGTGGATGGGCGTGATGATTGCCTGGCTGGTCTGCGGGATCGGCTGGGTCGGCGTCTATCTGATCCCCAATCAATACGAGTTGGGCGCGCGGCTGTATGTTGACGCCGACGCGGTCCTGACGCCGCTGTTGCGCGGCATCGCGGCGGAACTCCGCGCCGACCACGCAGCTTGATATCCTGCAGCGTACGCTGCTGAGCCGGCCCAACCTGGAAAAGCTGATCTCCAAGACGGACCTTGATCTCACGCTGAACAGTCCATCGGATCGTGAGCGCCTGATCACCCGACTGGGTAATGAGATCAAGGTGACGCCGCAGACGAAGAATCTGTTCACCATCACCTACCGCGACAAGAATCCGAAGCTGGCGTATGAGGTCGTGCAGACATTGCTGACCATATTCGTCGAGAGCGCCACCGGCGGATCGCGGACGGATATGGAGAACGCCAAGCGGTTCCTGGAACGGCAGATCCAGTCCTATGAGCAGCAGCTTCGTGCCGCCGAGAAGCGCCGGGCGGACTTCCGCGGGCGCTACATGGAAATTCTGCCTGCCGACGACAATCCGAATGTGCCGGCTCTGGAAGGTGCTCGCAGTCAGGTGGCGGCGTTGGAGGGCAAGCTGCAGGATGCGCTGATTTCCCGTGATGCGCTCAAGCAGGAGGTCGAAAACACTCCGTCGCTGCTGGTGGTCGATTCTGGGGAAGCCTTGGCGCAGGCGGGCGGCCAGCCGGCGCCGAGGACGCGGCTGCAGGACGCAGAGGATCAGCTGTCGTTGATGTTGCTGAAGGATACCGAACAGCATCCGGACGTCGTTGCGCAGCGCAAGTTGATCGAATCGCTAAAGAAATCGCCTGCCGCGACGATGACGGCGGCACCGAAGGCGGGTGGCGACGCCGCGGGCAAGCCGCTGCCCAACGGCAAGCGCTCTGTGCCGAATCAGGTTTATGATCAGCTGAAGGTCAAGCTGATCGACGCGGACACGCAGGTCATATCGCTGCAGCGGCAACGCGATGACGCGGTGCGTTACCGTGACAGGCTGGAGAAAGTTCAGCGCGAGCAGCCTGGTTTGATCGCCGAGTATGAAGATATGGACCGCGATTATTCGGTGCTGCGCAAAAACTATGAGGATCTTCTCGGACGGCTTCAGGCAGCGAACATAGCGCAAGCCGCCGATACCCAGGCTGACAAGGTCAAACTGCAAATCATCGATCCAGCCGAGGTTCCTCGCCTGCCAGTCGCGCCGAACAGGTTGCTGCTGGTGTCGGGCGTGCTGGTGGGTGGCATGATCGCGGGTGTCGGCATGACCATCCTGTTTGGACAGCTTGATACGTCCTTTTCCACTGTTGATGATCTGCGCGGGCTGGGGCTACCGGTGCTTGGAGGAATTTCTGTTCTGGGTCTTACGCCGTTGCGCTATCGATTGATTGCGGTGTTGCGGTTCGGCGCGGCCGTTGCGGTGCTGGTCTGTATCTATGGCGGATTAATGGTTCACATCCTCCGCTCCGCGGCGCTTATTTGATGGATCTCTCCGATCAAAATATTTGGCGGTGCGTTTTCGGGCGCGAGATACTGTCTTGCGTCCGGAGCGGTGACCGGCAGCAGGGACATTTTACGACATGCTGATTCCGAAGGCCTCGCATCTTGTGGAGCGGGTAGCCGAACGGCTTCTGCGATCGGGCTCCCTGGATGAATCCACGACGCAATTGCTGCAGCCCCAAGGCGGCAACTTAGGCGCTGACACTGTGACCGAGGCGACGGACACAACCAATCGCTCGTCACTGTTTGCGGCGCCCGCCGCCGCGCCACCCGGTTCCGCGCCGTCAGCCGAATTGGGTGCTGAGGCAGCGCGTCCATATGACGCCCATGGTCCGGCAATGCCGCTCACCAACGCTACCGCAACCGCCCTCGCTGGCGAGTTCGAGACGGCGATCGGCCAGTCGCCCGCTGCGACAATTGCTCCTCTGCCGCGTCCGGCGATCCAACCGTCCGGGGGCGCCGGAGCGTCGTTCGTCCCGCCACCGCCGATGGCGCGCCAGCCACTCGCCGATGCGCCGGCATCGCTGCAGGCGGCCGGATCAGTCGATGCGGTGTCGCTCGAGCGGGCGGGTATGGTCGATTGGTCGCGGACCCGCAGTCGGATTTCGGAAGAATTCAGATTGGTGCAACGCCAGATTTTGCGTGCGGCATTTGGTCCGGGGGCAGAGCCGGGGTTCTCCAATCTTTTGATGGTTACCAGCGCTCGCCCAGGCGAGGGCAAGAGCTTCATGTCCGTGAATATGTCGGGGAGCATTGCCCGACAGGGCGACAATCACGTGTTGCTGGTCGATGCGGACTCCAAGCGGGATTCCATCTGCTACAGCCTTGGCCTTGCGCAAGCGCGCGGCTTGCTCGACCTGGCGTCCAATCCCAAGCTTGATCCGGCTCCGTTGATCGTCAGGACGCCGATCGAACGGCTGACGGTGTTGCCGGTCGGGCGAGAGCGGGAGCGCAGCGCCGAGCTTTTCTCAACGAAGGAGATGACGCGGCTGATTCAGAGCCTGGGGCGGCGTTATGCCGACAGGCTGTTGATCCTGGACGCGCCGCCGTGTCTTTCGACCAGTGACCCCGCACTGCTGGCGCAGGTTGTCGGTCAGATCCTGTTCGTGGTTGAAGCCGACCGGACGCAACGCGATGAGGTGGAAGCCTCGCTCGATCTCATCCAGGCGTGTCCGACGATCACCATGGTGCTGAACAAGCAGCAGATTTCGTCACGCTACACGTTCGGCGCCTACTCATCCTACTACTCGTCCTGACCGGGTCCGGTCGGTAGGGCATGCACTTCAAAAAAACGATCGCGGGCGACTTATCGCCGACCGCCGGTCTGTTTGTCCGACGGAAGCGGTGGCGGCCACTCGGCGTGGGGACCGCGCTGTTGATTCTGCGAGCCACGCCGTCTGGGGCTTTTCCGTTGGTTGACCCCACCAATCAGGACGCCGTGCCGACGGGGACGGAACTGGCCACGCCGGACGTCCAGGATTTGCAGCACCAGTTGCAACTGGTCAACGGCCTTGCCGCTCCGCCAACGGGTGGCTGGACGATTCAGCCGCGCATCGATGCGCAGGCTGCGTTGACCGACAATGTATTCCTGCAGCACTCGCCGCGGCAGTGGGACCTTGTCACGTATCTTGCGCCGGGTCTTGGCATCGCGGCGGATGTCCCGCAACTGCAACTGAATTTCCAGCTCCAGCCGACGTTGACGATGCATGTCGAGGCGGGCTCATTGAACTCGCTGACACAGCAGTACAATGGCACTGGCCTGGCCACGCTGGTCGACGACCTGATCTATGTCGATTTCAGGGCGCTTTCGGCTGTAACGAGCCTGTATGGCATCACTGGCGGTGTCGGCAGTATCGGCGCGAACAGCGTGGCCACCACCACCGCGGCAACCTTAAACCAGGGGGTCGGAAATACCGTCGGCTTCAACCGGAATAACGAAATCCAAACCAACAGTTTTGCGATTTCTCCCTATATCCTGAAAGACTTCGGGGACTACGGCACCGCGAAACTCGGCTACTCGTTTAACGCCACACGTTCCGCCACGCTGACGGGTTTCGCGAGCTCCCCGTTTCCCACGGGCGGAAACAACGAGGAGTCCTTGATATCGAACGAGGGGATCGCGCACTACGATACGGGCGATTGGATGGGCAGGACGAAGTACACCTTCGACGTCGACCTGCTGCAAACGCAGAACAATACGGGGTCGGGGTTCACGCAAGTCGCGACCGGGCTTCCGTCGCAGACGTCCTTCAATCAGACGACGAACCGAGAGTATATCTCCAACACGCTTTCGTTCGTGATCAACCAGGAGATCAAGGTTTTTGGTTCCGGTGGCTACGAGAACATCGCTTATTCGCCACAGGCCGGCGCGATTCCGGTCCACGACCTGACCTGGAGCATCGGGACGACCCTTACCCCAAATCCAGACAGCCTGCTGACCGTTAGCTACGGCCACCTGAACGGCTACAACTCCTTCACCGCGAACGGCTATTATGCGATTACCGCCCGCACGACGCTGAACGTTGCCTACTACACCTCGGTCGGCACCCAACTCGAGAACTTCCAAAGCCAGCTCAACCTGGCGACCGGCCCCAAGCTGGTGAATGGGCAGACCGGGGGCCCCTTGTTCACCAGCAACAATGCATTCGGCTTCCAAACCGGCGTTTTCCAAACCAACACGTTTACTTTCGGGGGGCAAACCGTTCTCGACCGCGACATCCTGTCGGCCAACATGTTTCTGGTTACGCAGACGCAGCAGGCGATCGGATCGAACACGACGAGCCATAGCACCGCATTCACTCTGCAGTGGATTCACGAGTTGGGTCCGGACCTCACGCTGACGACGGCCGGACAATACTCAATCCTGAACCAGGCGGCCGCGCTGAATTCGCTGAATCCCGGCAACAGCACCGCTGTTGCGGCGAGCATCGCGTTGCAATATCAGATTACAGCTTCGCTCAGCAGCGGCTTGCGCTATTCTTTCTTCGACAGGCGCGCGGAGGTCGCGGCCAACAGCGTCTATCAGAACATGCTTGTGTTTGGCATCTCAAAGACATTCTGATCGGGTATCGTGTTCGCAAGCTTCTACAAGCTGTCTGACCTACCGTTCCTGCTGACGCCCGACACGCGATTCTTTTTCGGATCGAGTGGCCACAGCCGCGCGATTTCGCATCTGGTTTATGGGTTGTCGCAGCAGGAAGGATTCGTGGTGATCACCGGCGAGGTTGGCGCCGGCAAGACGACTTTGGTCGAGCAGCTTTGGGCGCAGCTTGACCGGAAGACCTATGTGATAGCGCGGGTCGTGACGACTCAGGTGTCGGGTGATGATCTGCTGCGCCTGGTGATGGCGAATTTTGGCCTGGGAGAGGCCCCGAACACCGATAAGTCCACGCTGCTGCGGCGATTCGAACATATGGTTCGCGACCAGCGCAAGCAGGGCAAGCGGGTTCTGCTGGTGGTGGATGAGGTGCAGAACCTGTCGCTGGCGGCGATGGAGGAGCTGCGTATGCTGTCGAACATCACGGTCGATGGCAAGGCGTCGCTGCAGACGATTTTGCTTGGACAGCCCCAGTTCCGGCCGATGCTGGCCAGCAAGGACATGGAGCAACTGCGGCAGCGCGTGCTCGCGTCCTACCATCTTGGCCCGCTGACGGAAGCGGAGACACGCCGGTATATCGAGCACCGGCTGAGAACCGTGGGGTGGCAAAACGATCCTGTCTGGGAGGATGCCGGCTTTGCGGCCGTCCACCGGAACACCGGGGGCATCCCGCGGCGGATCAACACGCTTTGCTCGCGGGTGCTGTTGTTTGGTGCGCTGGAGGAAGCGCATTCGATCACCGAAGAAATGGTCGACTCGACCGCGGAAGAACTGAACCGCGACCTTGGTGCCGGGCTGGAGCCGATAGCGGGTGGGAGCGGGCCGTATGGGGGTTTGTCAGCCGATCCGCACGAGGACCTGCTGCGGCGGATCGAGGTGCTCGAGCGGCACGCCACCAGGCAGAACCAGGTGTTCCGGCGCATGCTCGACCTATTGGAAGCGAACTCGACGGGCCGGCCGTGACCGCGACGCGCAACGCGATGACGGTGGATGTGGAGGACTACTTCCAGGTCCAGGCGTTCGCCGACTGTATCGACCGAACCGCGTGGGATGATTTCCCGAGGCGGGTGGACGCCAATACGAATCGTGTCCTGGACCTTTTTTCAGCCGCTGGCGTGAAGGGCACATTCTTCACTCTGGGTTGGGTGGCGGAACGTTTCCCCGGCCTGGTGCGGCGGATCGTTCGGGAAGGCCATGAACTTGCCAGCCATGGGTGGGACCATACCAGGGTCTTTACTCAGGAGCCGGCAGCGTTCCGATCGGATGTTCGCCGCACCAAGCTTCTGTTGGAGGATCTGGGCAGCGTCGAGGTTGCAGGTTACCGAGCGGCGACGTTCTCGATCACGGCCGGGACGATGTGGGCGTATCCGATCCTGCGGCAGGAAGGCTACGCCTACAGTTCCAGCATCAATCCGATCCGGCACGACCTGTATGGCATTCCCGATGCGTCGCGGGTGCCGTTCCGACCCGTTGGAGATGGCGTCGTCGAGATTCCGATGACCACGGTCCGGCTGTTCGGCCGCAACTGGCCGTGCTCCGGCGGCGGCTATTTCCGGCTGCTGCCTACGGTGCTGTACCGGTCAGGTCTAGCCCGCGTGAACCGGCGTGACCGTCAGCCGGCGATTTTTTATTTTCATCCTTGGGAGATAGACCCCGGCCAGCCTCGTGTAACGAATGCAGGCTGGAAGGCGCGGCTGCGGCACTATACGAACCTCAAGGGCATGGAAGGCGACCTCGCGGCATTGCTGCGCGACTTCAGCTGGGGCCGCATGGATCACGTTTATGCCTCTGACCTGCCGGATGTCATCGTGGTGCGTCCGCCGGTTCCGGCCGAACCAGAACCGGCCTGACCGGGCAGCATGGGCGTCACCATCCGACCTTTGGACGACCGGAGCGTAGCGGCATGGGACCGTTTCGTAGACGCCATGCCGTCGGGCACGTTTTTTCACCGCTCCGGCTGGGCTCGGGTGGTGGAAACGGCGTTCGGGCACGCGACGCATTATATGTTTACCGAACGTGACGGAACGATCACCGGCGTGCTGCCGCTTGGGCGGGTCAAGACGCGGCTGTTCGGGGATACGCTGATCTCGGTGCCGTTCTGCGTCTACGGCGGACCTTTGGCGGCTGACGCGGAAAGTGCGGCGGCGCTGACTCGGGAGGCGGAGGCGTTGCGGGCGCGGAGCGGCGCAAGCGCTTTGGAATTTCGTGATCGGGACCCGGTCGAGGACATGCCGAACTGGGTGGGGCGGCCCGACTTGTATGTTACGTTCCGTAAGCCGATCGAGGGTGATCATGACCGGAACATGAAGGCCATTCCGCGCAAGCAGCGGGCGATGGTGCGCAAGGGGATCCAGAACGGGCTGACCTCCGTCGTCGGGCGCGAGGTCGATGGCATGCATGCGATCTACGCCGAGAGCGTACGGAACCTTGGGACGCCGGTGTTCTCGCGGCGGTATTTCCATGTGCTGATGGAGGTGTTCGGCGACGCGGCGGATGTCGTGACGATCCTGAACAAGGAGACCGCGGTTGCGTCGGTGATGAACTTCTATTTCCGCGACGAGGTGCTGCCGTATTACGGCGGTGGGACATTGGCCGCGCGTGTCTGCGCGGGAAACGATTTCATGTATTGGGAGGTGATGCGGCGGGCGGCTGACCGTGGCTCCCGGTTGTTCGACTTCGGGCGCAGCAAGATCGGCACCGGGGCTTATGCGTTCAAGCACAACTGGGGATTCGAGGCGGCAAAGCTGCATTACCGGTTCAGCCTCGCCCCAGGTGCCTCGATCCCCGACCACAATCCGATGAACCCGAAGTACCGCATGTTCATCAATGCCTGGAAACGCTTGCCGCTGCCGGTGGCCAATGCCGTCGGGCCGTTCATTGTGCGGGGCTTGGGTTAGGGGCGATGGCTGATCTTTTGTTCCTGACCCAGCGGCTGCCGTACCCGCCGATCAAGGGCGAGAAGATCCGGCCGCTGCAGATCCTGAAATATCTTGCGCGCTCGTATGATGTGCATCTCGGCTGCCTGATCGATGATCCGTCCGATGCCGAATACATCCCAACGGTAGCCGCGATGTGCCGCGACATTCACGTCGCTCGGTTGGACCGGCGGGTGGCGAAGCTGATGTGTTTGCGCGGGCTGCTGACGGGGGAGTCGCTGAGCGTCACGTTTTTCCGCGCCAAGCCTCTTGCCCGCTGGGTGCGGGGCGTCATCGAGACGGTCCGGCCGGAGGTGATTTTCATCAATTCCGGCAACATGGCGCCTTACGTTCTTGATCTGCCGAGCACCGGAGCGCGGCTGGTGGATCTGGCCGATGTCGATTCCGAAAAATGGCGTGCGTATGCCGAAACGACGGCCGGGCCGATGCGGTTCGTTTACCAGCGGGAGTGGCGGAAGGTCGCGGCGCTGGAGCGGCGAATCGCGACGGAATGCGACGTGTCCAGTTTTGTCTCGAACGCGGAGGCGGCGTTGTTCGCGAGCCTTCATCCGGATTGCGCTGACCGCATCCTGGGCGTCAGCAGCGGTGTGGATCATCGGTATTTCGATCCAGACCTGGAGCATGCACCGGTCTATGACACGGCCGTGCCGAACTACGTGTTTACCGGAACGATGGATTATCCGCCGAACGTCGATGCGGTCGTGTGGTTCGCGAAGGATATCCTGCCGGCGATCCGTCGCGGGCTGCCGGACGCCCGGTTCCATATCGTGGGCAATGCGCCGAACGCGGATGTGCAGCGTTTGGCGGAGATCGATGGGGTGTTTGTCACAGGGCGTGTTCCGGATGTCCGGCCCTATGTCGCACATGCGACCGCTTGCGTAGCGCCGATGCGCATCGCGCGCGGCATCCAGAACAAAGTCCTCGAAGCCATGTCGCTGGCTCGGCCGGTGGTCGTGACATCCGGAGCCCTGGAGGGAATTGCCGCCACGCCGGGCCGGGAGGTGATGCTGGCCGACACCGCCGAGACGTTTGCCGATGCCTGCGTGCGGCTGGCGGACGGCGATCCGGCTGGTATCGGCGCTTCGGCACGTGCTTGCGTGCTGCGGGATTATGACTGGAGTGCCACCTTGCGCCGCTTCGATGCTATACTGCGGCCGCAACAGACAGCCGCGCTGGTCGAGACCGTTCAAGGAACGATGTGATGGGCCGGCAAAGCCTAGCCAAGGGATGCGGCGGATGAATGCACCGGTCATTGCTGACGCGGAGCCGGCCGCCGCCGCCCCGGCCTGGCGTCCTGCGGTGTTGCCGATCGGTCTTGGGCTGCTGTTCCTGGGACTGGCGTTCAATCAGGAAGTTGCATCCGCGGTACAGACCTGGATCGCCTCGACCGCCTATAACCACTGCTTCCTGGTCATCCCGATCGCGGCGTTCCTGCTGTGGGAACGCCGGTTCGAACTGTCCGACATCGCGCCCGAACCGACGCTGCGTTATGCTCTGTTGGGTATCCCCGTAGCGGCTGTCTGGCTGCTGGCGGAGCGGCTGGGGATCATGGAAGGGCGGCAGCTCGCGGCCTTGAGCTTCGCCGAACTGTTGTTTCTGGCGGTGCTGGGCCGGCGGCTTTGGTGGGCGGCATCGGGGCCGCTGCTGTATCTTTACTTCCTTGTACCGTTCGGCGAGTTCCTGACGCCGAAGCTGCAGGACATCACAACCTGGTTCATCCGGTGGGGAACCGACGTGCTGGGAATCCCGGCCTATATCGACGGCTATGTCATTGAGATCCCGCAGGGCACGTTTTTCGTCGCCGAGGCCTGCGCGGGGTTGCGGTTTCTGATCGCCTCGATCGCCTTTGGGTGCCTGTATGCGCTGATGATGTATCGCAGTCCCGTGCGGCGGGGGGTGTTCATCCTGGCCTCGATGATCGTGCCGATCGTTGCCAATGGGTTCCGCGGGCTGGGGATTGTGTCGCTGGGCTATCTGTTGGGCAGCGCGCAGGCTGCCGCGACGGACCACATTCTTTACGGCTGGATTTTCTTCTCGCTGGTTATTCTGATGCTGATCGCGCTGGGACTGCCGTTCCGGGAGGATGGCATGCCGGCATCACCGCTTCAGCCCGGTCCGGTGCCCCGCCGTGTGCGGATGGGCAGTGCCTATGCCTGCGTCTCGGCGATTGTGGCGCTTGGCGCGCTGAGTCCGCTTGCGACGGCAGGGTTGGCGATGGCCGGCACGGAGGTGGCTTCGGTGCCGTCTCGGATCGAGCTTGGGCCTGACTGCGTGATCCAGCCATCCAACCTGACGGCGGCAGTGAACGGACCGGTCCGGACCCAGCGGGTGGTTTGTGACGGCGTGGCGATGGACATGATGTGGGAGGCGTTTTCGCCTCGGGTGACCGCTGGCCCCGTCATGGCCGAACGTCGGCGGATGAACAAGCGCGTGGAATCAGAAAGTTTGAGCGAGTCCTGGATGCAGAGCCCGGCTGATGCCGGGCGTCCCTGGCGGATCATGCAAGCGGACGATCCGGCCTATGCGCTGGCCACCGCGATCTGGATTGATGGCCGGCCTGTCCGGCCTGGGATGGCGATGCGGATCAAGATGGCGATGAACAGCCTGTTCGGCACCGGCCATGCGCCAATGATCATGACAGTGGTACCCGCGGTATCGTGGGATAAACTTTCTCTGCCTGACCAGAAGGTTGTGGTGGATAGGCTGAAGGGCTTCCTTCATGACCATCCTGGCCTGGATGCAGCCGTCGGGGCGACGTCAGCACTGAAGTAAAGCAAGTCGTATTGCGTGAGGTTCCAGGTACGGTGCGATATGGTGGGCGAACCGGCAGGAGCGCCGGCTGAGGCTGTCCGTTCACGGGAACACTGTGGTTTTCTCCTTGACGGGAGACGCCGCATTTAGCCAGCCGCATGCCCTGAGTGCGCGGAGCATATGGACGGGCGGCTCCGCGGTTGCCTCCAGAACGGGATCGAGCGGCAGGTGGATTGATCGGGCGAGCAGGTGCAGCCCGCCGCCTGGGGCGCCGTAGCGCTCATCGCCCAGGATCGACGTGCCGAGGCTGGCACAATGGACCCGCACCTGATGCGTGCGACCGGTCCTGGGGCGAAGTTCAAGCCAGGTGAGGTCTTCCGAACGACCGAGGACTCGCCAGTTGGTGAGGGCGGGTTGGCCGGCTGGGTCGACGACCATTCGCCAGCCGGATTGCGAATCCAGGCGACGTAGCGGGGCGTCGATCCTGCCGGTGTCGCCGGCAACCCGGCCACGGACGATGGCCCAGTATACCTTGCGCGCCATGCCTGTCTGGAATTGTTCCTGGGCGGCGAGCAATGCAACGCGGCGCAAGGCAATCACCAGGCAGCCCGAGGTGTCGGCGTCGAGACGATGTGCCAGCCACGGTCCGTCCCTGCGCCGGGACAGGACGGGAAAGAGATCCTCGACGCTGCGGCCGCCGGACGGGCCGGCATGCACCGGCAGGCCCGCGGGCTTGTCGAGAACGACGAAGCGGGAATCTCGAAACAGGACCGTAGGTGTGGCCGGCGGCATTGCGCGGTCGGTTTCCATGCTGGGTCTGATCGCGAGCGGCATCCGATGACGCGCCGGTATCTCCGCGCCGGTTGGAATGTCGCGCGGCAGGTCAGCCTATCGCTATGCAAAGAGGGTGTGAAGCATTTCAGTGCGGCGGACACCTGAGCCGGCAAGGGTCGTGGCCCGGTGCCTCGATAAAGAAACCCAGTGGGGGGGACGGGGACCGGGACCAGAGGACGCGACGGATGGATTTTCTCCTGATCACCAAAGAAGTCGGTTCCATCACGAGCCGTCAGGCGCTGTTGGATGCAGAATACCCCTTGTTTGGGGATTTTGACCGTCCAGCCCGGGGTGCGACGTGGCAATGGCGGCACGTTCGAAGCAATCGGGGGTTGCGGCGCCGCAAACTGTTTCGGATCGGTGTCGCTGTGCTGTTCATCGTCCTCCTCAGCGTCGTGGCCGCGGTCGTGCGGCTTGGCGGCGGGCCTGTCAATTCTGAGAAAGGGTTATTGGACGCTGTTTTGGCGGTACTGGCATGGCCGATTGAGCTGGTTGCCTTTTGACCGGAGTCCGGTCCAAGGGGGGGGAGCATCTTCAACCGGCCATCTTGCCATACATGGGCGGTGTTCTTCGCTTGATTGGACGGTTGGCGAGAAGGCGGCGTACAGTCGGGTCCAACAAGTGAACCCGAGGAAACCGTCATGAAGATCGCGCGCATCGAAACCTTCCTGTTCGATCCTGGCACCGCCAAAAACCTGCTGTTCTGCCGGGTTGAAACCGAGGGTGGGTTGCATGGCTGGGGGGAGGCATATGTGACGCCCGGCAAGGAACCGGTGATCGAGCACCTGCTGCGCGACCTGGCGAAATACATGATCGGGCGGGATGCGCATCAGATCCGTCATACCGGTCAGGTAGTATTCGACGATTTCGCGATGCGGCGGGCATCTTTGGATCTGATGTCGGCATGGAGCGCGATCGAGATCGCCTTGTGGGATATCGTGGCCAAGAAGGCCGACATGCCGCTTTACAATATGCTGGGTGGCCCGTCGCGCGAGCGTATCAAGGTTTATGCCAACGGCTGGTCGAGCGGCGACGAAACGATCGAGCAGAATGTCGAGCGGGCGCTGAAGGTGAAGGAGATGGGCTACACCGCGCTGAAATGGGATCCGTTCCCGGGGCCGTGGCGGAATTTCATCCATCGCGAGGACGAGGATCATGTGGTCCGTTACGTGCGGATGATGCGGGAGGCGCTGGGGCCGGATTTCACCCTGCTGGTGGAGGTGCATCGGCGGCTGGCGCCAATGCATGCGATCCGCATTGGTCAGCGCATCGAAGAGTTTGACATCGGGTGGTACGAGGAGCCTTGCCTGTGCGACAACATCGATCTGGTGGCGGAAGTGCGAAGCGCCTTGTCGATGCCGATCGTGACGGGAGAGGCGATCTACTCGAAGGAGGGGTTCTCGCAGGCACTTGCGGCGCGGGCGGCGGATATCATCAATCCGGACATCTGCAACTGCGGTGGTATTTCGGCGATGCTGGACATCGCGGCGATGGCGCAACCACATGCGGTGGCGATTGCGCCGCATAATTACAACTCGACGCTGGTGGGGCTGGCGGCGACGGTGCAGTTGTCGGCGATGATTCCGAACTTCTGGATTGCGGAGTGTTTTATCAATCTGAAGCCGGCATGCGACGAGATCGCGGTGATGCCGTTGACGGTTGAAGGGAGTTTTGTCGATTTGCCGACGCGCCCGGGGATCGGGATCGATCTGGACGTGGTTCGGTTGCGAGCGAAACCTTATCGCGACATGGGGACGCGGATGGGGAAGGGCCTGCGTTCCTATACTGAAGAGTTTCCGAAGAAACATTACGCTGTCGGCTCGACACGGACGGGATACTGACGCGGCTACGCCGGGCATGCGCAGGGGTTGCTCGGGATTCACTGTCGTCAGATGAATCATTTCCGGGCTTTGCTGGCGACGCCACGGTTTCGCCGGTTCGTGCTTGCGCTATTGTGCAACAATTTCGGCAACTGGTGCGTGATCGCGTGCCTGCCGATCCTGGTGGCGGCGCGTTTCGGTGCGGGAATGGCGTTGGTCATGAGCCTGGGTCTGCGGATCCTGCCGAAGGTGGTGCTGGCGCCGCTGGCCAGCGTGCTCCTGCGGAGGTTTGGCGCGGCGCGGGTCGCCAGTTCGGCGATGCTCGCGGTGGCGGCATTGACGGCGTTGCTGCCGTTCTGCAGTCGTCTTTGGATGCTGGAACTGATGGTCGCGGCGATTGGAACGCTGGATCTGTTTGTGTCGCCGGGGCTGATGTCGATGCGTGGGCCGGTGACGCCGGCGGGTCTGGAGATGGCGGGCAACACGCTGTGTTCGGTGGCGGACCGAGCGGCAAAGGTGGCGGGTCCGGCGGTGGGCGGGCTGGCGGTGACGGCGGGGTTCGGGCCGGCGTTTGCCGGGTTTGCCGTGCTGATTGCCCTGGCTGCGCTGCCGGTCAGCCGTTTGATGATTCCCGCGGCTGAACCCCTTGGTGGCGGCCGACGCGGCGGGTTCACGGACTTCCTGACGGTGATGGTTTCTGATTACCAGATCGTTGGTTCGATGATCGCGGCAGTGACTTACTCGGTGATGCTGGGTGGGCTGCGGCCGTTTCTGTTCTGGGCGAACCGTGACTGGTTTGGCGGCCTGGATACCGCGTGGACGGGCCTGCTGGTGGCGCAAGGTGTCGGCGCGCTGGCCGGCGCTGTGGTGACCGGGTTGTTTGTGCAATCGCTGCTGCGGGCGATGTCTGCTTATGCGGTCAATCTTCTGTTCGGAATTCTGGAGGGGGCGTTCCACCTGCTGCTTCTCTTCGCACAGAGCAGTGCTCAGGCCATTGTCATTCTCGCGTTGGCGGGAATCCCCGAGATCATTTCGACGGCCGCCTGGTTTACCACGATCCAGGCGCGGCTTGCGCCAGCGCGGCAGGCAACGTTCTTCACCTATGTTTCGCCGCTGTGGGATCTGGCGTTTGCCCTGGGGATCGCCTCGGCTGCGCTGCATGCGGAAGGGGTTTTGCCGCTTGGCGGCTATTGGGCGCTGGTTTCACTGACCTCGACGCTGCCGCTGCTGCCACTGCTTCTGTTGCATCAGCGTGCCGTTTCCACGCGGGCTGTCATTCCGATCCGGTGACGGCGGCTGCGGGTCGCCGGCGGCATTTTGGGGTCGTCGCGCATTGAGCGGAGCGGATGATATGTCCTGGCCTGAATACCGATATGATTAATTCAGATACGCTTCAGCATCCTCCCGCCGGATCAGCCTTTCTTGCAGCAGCTGGTTGGTCACCAGCCGCACGGCCTGGGCGTAACGATCGCCGGTGTAGCGTTCCGCCAGGGATGGCCGGGGATCGCCGGTGCTTTGCCGGTCGGCTTCGGTGTCGGCGAATGGCAGGACGGTGCCGTCGCGGTCGGCCAGTTCACCCTGTGGGTATGGGTCAGCGTAGAGGTTCCAGCCGGTGAACGTGGCGCGTGGCACGGCAATGTCGGGAAGGCGGATGCCGGCCTGCTCGTTGCCGTCGGCGTCGACCTGCGGCACGAGCGCGCCGTAGGTTTGATTGGCCAGTTGGGGATCGGTCCAGTCTTGCAGCGGCGATACGTCGTTGGCGGCGCGCGGTGGGGTCAGGCCGGGGATTGGGGGGAACGCGACCTTGTCGGCTGGGACGAGGGTGCCGTCTGCGATCCGCGGCAGGCGGCTGTCCGGAGGTGATTTCCCGGACACGACCCACTCGTCAAGCGCGACCAGCAGCGCTCGGATCGCGGGCATCGGGTCGTGCCAGTTGCGGGGGTTGATGCAGGGGCCGCTGTCGCGCGGCATGCCGGCTTTGCCGCCGTGCTGGGTGCCGGCCAGCAGGTAGCCGCGGGCGTTGTCCGGAAGCGCCACGTCGCGCTGGCCGAGCGGGTCGGTGTGGAGGAGGGAGGCGCCCTTTTGCCAGTATTCGGTGGAGGTGTTTGTTTCGATCAGCTTCGGATCGGTGGCGTCGCCTCGCAGCAGGGCACCGGTTGCGCCGGTCAGTGGGTCGTCCATGGGCGTGGTTGAGAAGGGGAACTCGACTTCCGGAAAATCGTGGTCCTCGTGCCATGTGCGGGTGCGGAACGGCTGGGCGAACGGGGTATCGTGGAAGACCCGGCCGATGCCGGCGACGTGGGTGAAGACTCCGTCGAAAACGCGCCGGCCGTTCTCGTCGGCGTTGAATCCGTGGGCGATGTGGTCGCGAAGGTAGCGGCCGGCCTGCGAGATGCCGAAAGCGAGCGTGTGGCTGACGGGACGGCCGAAAAGGGCGGCGCCATCGTGGCGGAGGTTGCTGACGACATCGCGGGTGGCGGCGAAGCCGATGCCTTGGACGCGGGGTTTCGTGGCGGTGTAGCGAACTTCGTAGATGGAGCCGGTTTCCGGGCGGGTGCCTTCGGGCAGCAGGCGGACGGTGCGGCTGTCGGCCAGGGCGGTAGGGACGGGCGTGCGGGGGGCGGTCTGGGTTCGGCGGACGGTGACGGTAACCGGGCCGGTTGCCTCGTAGGTGAGTTTGAAGGCCTCGTGGACGCCGAGGCGAGTGCCGGAGACAAACTCTTCGCGGATGGGTCTGGTGATGCCTTCGATGACCGGGACATCGAGCGACAGGCCGGTGGTCTTGGGGGCGCCGGCATCCCATCCGGTCCAGAGCAGGCAGAAGCCGAGGCACAGCGGCAGGGCGTTGCCGAGATCCTCGGCCGTCGCGGGCTGGTTGCCCGCGGCGCCGGCGCAGAGGTTGGCGAACAGCATGATGCGGCCGCGGTTGTTCACCTCGTAGAGCAAGCGGCCATTGCCCTTGGCGGAGTCGGTGGGGCGAAGCAGCACGAAACCGGTGGTGTATTCCACCAAGCCGTCGGCATTGCGAGGGGCCTGGTCGAGCATGGCGATGCCGCGGTTGCGCGGGTGGGCCGGGTCGAGGGCGCCGTGGGCGGTGCCGTCGACGCGTTCGTATGCGCCGGTTTGGCCGAAGCCGGCGCCGCCGACGAATGGCGTGCGACTGGTGATGTCCAGGCTGGTGATCATGACCAGTGCAACTCCGCTTCGGTCCGGTCCTGCAGGGTCTGATGGGTCATGCCTTCGACCATGTCGATGACCAGGAAGCCTTGGGGGGTGACGTCGAGGACGGCGAGGTCGGTGTATACACGCTTCACCACGCCCTTGGCGGTCAGTGGGTAGGAGCAGGCTCGGCGCAGGCGGGATTCGCCGTTGCCCTTGGTGATGTGCTCCATCGCCACCCACAGACGCTGCGCGCCGATGGCAAGGTCCATGGCGCCCCCGACCTGCTTGACCGGCTCGTCCAGGGAGCGGGCCCAGTTGGCGATGTCGCCATTCTCGGCAACCTCGAACGCGCCGAGGACGCAGAGGTCGAGGTGGCCGCCGCGGGCGATGGCGAAGCTGTCGGCGTGGTGGACGAAGGAGCCGCCGGTGCGGAGCGTGATGTGCTGGGTGCCGGCGTTGAGGAGATAGGGGTTGACCTGGTCGGGCGCGGGGGCAGGCCCGGCTCCGATGACGCCGTTCTCGGAGTGGAAGATCACCTCGCGGTCGAGAGGGACATGGTCGGAGACGCCGGTAGGGATGCCGATGCCGAGGTTGACGAACCAGCCCTCGGGGATGTCCTGGGCGATGCGGGCGGCGATGCCGGCGCGGTCGAGCGGTTTGAACATTCTTGGGGCTCCGTCAGGCTGGGACGTGCAGGACGCGGTGGACGAAGACGCCGGGCGTATGGACGTTGGCGGGCGGGATGTCCCCGAGGGCTACCTTCTGGCGGGTCTGGACGATGGTGAGCCTTGCAGCCATGGCCATAACGGGGTTGAAGTTCCTGGCACTCTCGCGGTGGGTCAGGTTGCCCCAGCGATCGGCTTCCCAGGCGTCCACGAGGGCGACGTCGCCGCGAATGGGATATTCCAGCAGGCAGTTCACGCCGTCGATGACGCGGGTTTCGCGGCCCTCGGCAAGCAGGGTGTCCGCGCCGGTGGGTGTGTAGAAGGCTTTCACACCGGCGCCGGCGGCGCGCAGACGTTCGGCGAGGGTGCCTTGAGGGACGATTTCCAGCTCCAGCTTGCCGGCGGCGTAAAGGCGGCCGGCGTTGCTGTCGGCGCGCACGAAACTGCAGATCAGCTTGGTGAACTTGCCGGAGGCCAGAAGGTCGGCGACACCTCCGCTGTCGCGTCCGCCGGAGTTGGCGACGAGGGTCATGTTGCGAGCGTCGGTGGCGATGAGGCCTTGGAGGAGGGCGTCCGCCATGCCGTTGCCGAAGCCGGGCAACAGGATGACGGAGCCGTCGGCGATGCCGGCTAGGGCGGTCGCCATGTCCGGCACGAACTTGTCGATCATTCAGCGGTTTTCCTGGACTCAGAAGCGTCGATTATCAGACCGCAGAATTTTCCGGCTGGCAACGCCGGCGGCTCGGCTGGCCTCGGCTGGCGGGAGGGTCTGTCGTGGCCGGGAGGTGTCTTTTGCTACCAGCCCGGGTTGGTGCCGGCGGCTGGTGCCGGATTAACCCTTCGATAAGGATTTTGCGTCACCGTTACGACGCGCGAGACAAAACGACATGCGCGTCACATTCATCGACGGCTCTCTCATGTCTCAGTCCAGCGCCGATCTCATCACGGGATGGAAAGCGGAACGTTCGACCTTGGCTCGGAAAATCGCGATCCTGGAGCAGAGTGAAACCACCCTGACGCCTGGCGAGGTGGAAGCCGCAGTCAGGAACATGTCAGACCTGATGGCGGAATATGACTCGCTGATCACGGAATTCAGCCGTCACGACCCGATACCGATCATCTTCGACGCCGCGCAACACGGCGAAGCCGAAGCCATCACCCGGTTTCGTTTTGCGCATGGTGCAAAGCCCGCGCCGTGAGCACGTCCTCGGCGGGTTTGCATGGGCTTGATGCGATTGCTGGTGGCGTGAGCCGGGCTCCGGCAGACGCGCGCGATGCCCTAGCGGAGCGTTGTTCCAGGGGCGACGATCGTCGGGCGTGCAAACAGATTGGTCGCCGCTTGGACAACCTTTCTTTGGTAGTCGACGCTTAAATCGGGGCTGTGCGAATGATAGTAGCCGATCGCGACCATCAGGTTGCCATGGGCTTCGGTTAGATAGAGGCGCATCACGGCGGCGGCGACCGCGATATTGAAACAGCCGTCGTTCCGGAGGCGATAGAATACGGTCGCGGGAGTCATGTGCGCGTACTGCGACACCGGGTGGAGCCAGATCGTGTTCACCTGCATCAGCCCGATATCGGCGGTGTTGTTGGTGTTCATCCGCACCATGCCGATCTGGCCGCCTTCGACGGCCTGAATCGACGGAAGCACACGTGGGGGCAGGTGGTAGAACGCTGCGGCGGCAGCCATGCAGGCCAGGAATGGCACGCTCATGTACGGACTTACCT
This sequence comes from uncultured Pseudomonadota bacterium, assembly GCA_963819005.1. Taxonomy (GTDB): domain Bacteria; phylum Pseudomonadota; class Alphaproteobacteria; order Acetobacterales; family Acetobacteraceae; genus Rhodopila. The sequence continues at coordinate 507,448 of CAWFUL010000010.1, read as the reverse complement.
AGAGGTGCAGGGGCGTCAGCAACATCACGAAATGACGCTAACGATTTTGGGCATGGCTCGCAACCATGTTCGCTTTGTCCTCGCGATGGGACGATCGTTGTCGCGTGAACGATGTGGAGGCGTGAACCGGACGCGAACGGAGCTCCGCCCGGTATTCTTAATGACTTGCAAACGGGGCCGCACACGCTTACATGGTCGGCTCCCCAGAACCAGCCGCGGAGCATGAGCGCATGGCGCGCGTCACTGTTGAAGACTGCGTCCAAAAGGTCCCCAACCGGTTTGAGCTTGTGCTGCTCGCCGCTCAGCGCGCCCGCAATATAAGCCGTGGTGAGGAGCTGACCATCGACCGCGACAACGACAAGAACCCTGTCGTTGCCCTGCGCGAAATCGCCGACGAGACGATCGAACTGCCGCGCATCGAGCAGGATCTGATCAAGTCGCTGTCGCGCGCGCCGGAGCCGGAGCCGGCCGACGAGGAGGTTCTGGACCTTATTCCGACCGACCAGAACATCTTCGGGCTGCAGGACATCAGCGCCGAAGAAGAGACCGCCGGTCTGCCGATGGAAAACGACGATATGCCCCCCGAGGATATCGAGGCGGCGATCGCCGCGGAACTCGGCGGGCGGCCACCGCGGTAGCGTGAGATGGAAAGCGCGGGGGGCGGCGGTGACAGGATTCGGTCCGCGCCGGCCCTCGCGCGGTCTGCTGTAGCGCTGGCTGAGCGGCCGGTTGCCCAGGAGCCTGATTGCGGGCCATCCTGCGAACTTGCAAAAAAGGTTCTTGCATACGATCCGAAAGCCGAAACACGGCTGATTGACGCCGCCTATAATCTGGCGACGCAGGCGCATGGCATCCAACGCCGGGACAACGGCGACCCCTACATTACCCATCCGATCGCCGTCGCGGAGATACTTGCGGGCTATCACCTGGACGTCGCCTCGATCGCCACCGGGCTAATGCACGACGTCATCGAGGATACCCCGGTCAAGCTGCCGGAAATCGAGGCGCGGTTCGGCAAGGAAATCGCCGGACTGGTCGACGGCGTCACCAAGCTGACGCGGCTGGAGCTGCAGTCGGACCGGACCAAGCAGGCGGAGAATTTCCGCAAGCTGGTCCTGGCGATGAGCAAGGATATCCGCGTCCTGCTGGTGAAGCTGGCCGATCGCCTGCACAACATGCGCACGTTGCATTACGTGCGGGATCCCGAACGGCGGAAGCGGATCTCTCGCGAGACGATGGAGATCTACGCGCCGCTAGCTGAGCGCATCGGCATGGATGCGGTGAAGACCGAGCTCCAGACGCTGGCGTTCACGCAGTTGGAACCGGAGGCTTATGCCACGATCCAGGCGCGGCTGAACTTCCTGCGGGGGCAGGGCGCGGATGTCATCGACGAGGTCAGGCGGGAGCTGATCCGGGTGTGCAAGTCCGCCGGAGTCGATGTGGTGGAGGTGACCGGACGGGAGAAATCACCGTTCTCGATCTGGGAGAAGATGCACCGGCGGAACGTGGCCTTTGAGCAGTTGTCCGACATCATGGCGTTTCGCATCGTCGTGGAGACGAAGGCCGACTGCTATGCGGCGCTGGGCGCGGTGCACTCGGCCTATCCGGTGATCGCCGGGCGGTTCAAGGACTACATCTCGACGCCGAAGTCCAACGGCTACCAGTCGCTGCACACGGGGGTGACGCTGCTTGAGCCGAGCAACCAGAAGATCGAGGTGCAGATCCGCACGGCCGATATGAACAATATCGCCGAAAATGGGGTCGCCGCGCATTGGGTTTACAAGGCTCCGGACAAGAAGGTCGACGGTTCCGACGTGCAGCGGTTCCGCTGGGTGCAGGACCTTTTGGAAATCCTGGAAAATTCCGAGGCTCCCGATGAGTTCCTGGATAACACCAAGCTGGAACTCTACGCCGACCAGGTGTTCTGCTTCACGCCGAAGGGTCAGCTGATACAGTTGCCTCGGGGCGCGACGCCGGTCGATTTTGCGTATGCCGTGCATAGCCAGGTCGGCGATACCTGCGTCGGGGCGAAGGTGAACGGGCGGCTGATGCCGTTGCGCCATCATCTGCAGAACGGCGACCAGGTGGAGGTGATGACGGCCCGCGGTGGCACCCCCTCGCCGCAGTGGGAACGGTTCGTCGTCACCGGCAAGGCGCGTGCCAGGATCCGCCGGTTCATCCATCAGGAACAGCGCCAGCAGAGCCGAGATGCCGGACGGGCGGAATTGACCAAGGCGTTCCGTCAGGCGGGGGTGGACGGGTCTGAGAAGGCGCTGGAGCCGGCGCTGAAGGCGTTGAAGATCGCCGGACTGGACGATCTGTATATTGGGGTCGGCAACGGCAATCTGTCGCCGAAGGACGTCGTGCACGCAGCGTATCCGGAGTTGCGGCAGGCGCCGCGGGCGCCCCGGATGATCCCCACGCTGTTGCCGCGGGGACGCGCGCCCAACCGGCAGACCAACGACATGCCCGTCACCGGGCTGGTTCCGGGGATGGCCTACAGCTTTGCCGGTTGCTGCCATCCGGTGCCTGGGGACGAGATCGTCGGCATCGTGACAACCGGGAAGGGCGTGACGATCCACGGCCGGGAATGCCAGACTTCTGACCGCCTTTGCCGCGACGCCGGAGCGCTACATCGACGTCGACTGGAACTACGAGGCGGTCGGGAAGCCGGGTGCAAACGGCGGAATGGCGGGCCAGACGGCGCGGATCAGCGTGATCTCGGCCAATGAGCAGACCGCGCTGGCGGATATATCGAACTCGATTGCCAAGACGGAGGGGGCGATTGCCAATCTGAAGATCGTCAACCGGCAACGGGACTTCATGGAGGTCCTGGTTGATGTGGATGTGCGGGATGTTGCCCACCTGTCGAAGGTGATCGTGGGGCTTCGCGGGCTGAAGGAGATCAAGGGCGTCGAACGGGCAACCGGCGGATGATTCTGGGCCTGGGGTCGGATATCTGCGACATCCGCAGGATCGAGGCTGCGATCGCGCGCTACGGCACGAGATTCCTGGAGCGTGTGTTCACCGAGACGGAGCGGGCGAAGGCCATGCGCCGGACCGAGAAGATCCAGGCCGCCACCTTCGCGAAGCGTTTTGCCGCAAAGGAGGCTGCCGCCAAGGCCCTGGGCACCGGCTTCCGCCGTGGCGTCTTCTTCTCCGATCTCGGGGTGGTGAACCTGCCCGGCGGCAAGCCCACGCTGGCGATGACTGGCGGGGCGGGGGAACGGCTGCGCGCGATTACCCCGACGGGGATGGTTGCGCAGGTCGATCTGACGATGACCGACGAATATCCCTATGCGTACGCTCAGGTGATCATCTCCGCGATAGCAGCGGGATGACGGCTTCCTTGACAGCCTGGGCGTGCATAGGCTTGATCCGCCGGCTTTTCGCGGCCACCCCCGTCGAATGATAATCTGAAAGTTTGTTGCCCCCATGGCGACTACCAAGGCGAAACCCAGACGGCAAGCCAGCGTCTGGGTCGAGAACGTCAAGACCATCGTTTATGCCGGCCTGATTGCTGTCGGCGTCCGGACCGTGCTGTTCGAGCCGTTCAATATCCCCTCCGGCAGCATGATTCCGACCCTGCTGGTGGGCGACTACCTGTTTGTATCGAAATACAGCTACGGCTATTCACGCTACTCGCTGCCGTTTTCGCCGCCCTTGTTCTCGGGCCGGATCTTCGGGTCACTGCCAAAGCGCGGTGACGTGGTGGTGTTCAAGTATCCGCACGACACCGACATCGACTACATCAAGCGGGTGATCGGGTTGCCTGGCGACCACGTCCAGGTCCGCCAGGGCCAGTTGTATATCAACGGCCAGCTTTGCCCGCGCCAGTCACTGGGTGACTATGTCTATGTTGACCGGTTCAACGGCGATGGCTCCCGGCGGGACCGGCCCGTGACGATCATGGCCAGGCTCTATCAGGAAACCCTGCCGAATGAGGTCAAGCACGATATCCTGAAAGAGCGGGATGACGACTGGCCGAACAACACGCCGGAGTATGTTGTGCCACCGGATCGCCTTTTCGTCATGGGCGACAACCGCGACAACAGCGCTGACAGCCGCTTCATGGACGGCGTTGGGTACGTTCCGGTGGAGAATCTGGTCGGACGTGCCGAAATCCTGTTTTTCTCGATCGACTCAGAATATCCCTGGTGGGAGTTCTGGTGGTGGCCGTTCGAAATCCGCTGGAGCCGCCTGTTGCAAACCATACACTGAATGAGCGAGACGCTGGGAGCCATTCTTGGCCATGAGTTCAAGCGGCCCGCGCTGCTGAAAGAGGCTCTGACCCACAGTTCCGTCGTTCACAAGAACGGCCGGCGGCAAGGGTCGAATGAGCGGCTGGAGTTTATCGGCGATCGTGTGCTGGGCCTGGCGATGGCCGAGTGGCTTGCCGAACGGTTCCCGTATGAGCAGGAGGGTGATCTCGGACCTCGGCTTGCTCATCTGGTATCCCAGCCGGTCCTGGCGCAGGTGGCGGAAACCATCGGGTTGGCCGATGCTTTGTCGGTTGGACGCGGCGAGGCGAAGACCGGCCTAAAGAAGCGCGCGACGGTTCTTGCAGACGCGCTGGAGGCGGCCCTAGGGGCGCTGTATCTGGATGGCGGGTTCGAAATAGCGCGCGACTTTGTCCGCCGAGCCTGGCACGACGCCATGACGGTTCAGGTGGAGCCGCCGAAGGACTCGAAGACGGCGATACAGCAATGGGCGCTCAAGCGCGGGCTTGGCCTGCCGGTTTACGAGGTGACGGCGCAGTCCGGACCGCCGCATAACCCGTCGTTTACCGTTACAGTAACGGTGGGGCCGTCGAAGGCCGACGGAACGGCCGGAAGCAAGAGGGCGGCGGAGCAACTCGCTGCCGGCGCGTTGCTTGAGATATTGCCCGCGTGACGGATGCATCGCCATCCCGCTGCGGGTTTGTCGCCATTGTCGGCGCGCCGAACGCCGGCAAGTCGACGCTGATGAACCACATGACGGGGGCGAAACTATCGATCGTATCGCCCAAGGCTCAGACGACACGGTTCCGGGTTCTGGGCATCTTAATGCGCGGGGCGTCGCAGGTGCTGCTGGTGGATACGCCTGGCATTTTCGCCCCGCGGAGGAAGCTGGACCGCGCGATGGTGGCAGCGGCCTGGACGGGTGCCGCGGACGCCGATGTGGCGATCCTGCTTGTCGATGCGCGGTCGGGTGCCACCGAAGCAGTGCGCACGATTGCAACGAAACTGGGGGCGTCCGGCCGGCGAAGCTGGCTGGTCCTGAACAAGACGGATCTGGTCGGGCCGCCGTCGCTGCTGCCGCTGATCGCAACGCTGAGCGGATTGGCGACGTTCGAGGAGACGTTCATGGTCAGTGCCCTGACCGGTGATGGGGTCAGCGTGCTGTCGGATGCACTTGCCGCCGCTGTCCCGGAAGGGCCGCATTTGTATCCGGACGACGATCTGACCGACCTGCCGGACCGGCTGCTGGCCGCGGAGATTGTGCGGGAACAGATCTTCATGCAGACGCATGAGGAGGTTCCCTACGGAGCCACGGTCGAAACCGAAAGCTTTCAGGAGCGCAAGGACGGCTCGGTGCGGATCGATGCGACCGTCTACGTGTCCCGCGCCGGTCACAAGGCCATCCTCATCGGCGACAAGGGGAACAAAATCAAGGCAATCGGCGCCAGAGCGCGGCAGGACCTGACGGGCTTGCTGGAACGGCCGGTGCATCTGTTCCTGAACGTCAAGGAGCGGAAGGGCTGGGACGAGGAGGGTGCCAGGTTGCGGGCGATCGGCCTGGAGGATCCCGGCAAGGGGTGACCGCGCTGGTCCGGCGCCTGTTGCCGACCCAATGGACGCTGGAAAGGGCTTCAGTATCACCATACCAATCGGCGTCGACCCATCGGCGAGTCAACCTCGATTGGAATAGAGCTTGGTATCGTGCGCCTCCGCTCCACCAACCCATGCGCGGCCTCTGACTCGGGTCAGCGCGCGGAAACCCGGAAAGCGGCGCGGGCGCGGGCCTCGAACATGCCGGACAGCGCGCGCGCCTGGGCGCCGCGTCCGACCACGACGAGGCCGTCGCCTGCCTCGATCAACGTGTTGGGTTCGGGTTGGGTGATCGCGTCGCCGCCCCTGCGGTTCAACTGAACGATGAAGAATGCGCCACCGGACTGTTCCTCTACCGCCTCGATGGTCCGGCCGACGACGGCGCTGCCAGGTGCGGCGATGACGACGTCCATATCGAGGCCGAGGGAGTTCAGGACCTTCTCGAAGTCGCGCATGCGTTCGGAGCCCCGGATGAAGCGGGCGGTTTCCTGATACAGCAGCATTTCGGCGATCCGCTCCGCGCCGATATGCGTGGGCATGACCACCTTGTTCGCGCCGGCCTGATGCAGTTTGCGTTCGGTGCTGGGTTGCTCTCCGCGCGCAATGATTTCCAGGTTGCTGTTCAGGCTTCTGGCGCTGAGGGTAATGAAGACGTTGGCCGCATCGTTCGAAAGCACGGTTGCCAGCCCGCGGGCACGCTCCACGCCGGCCGCGCGCAATGCGCCCTCGTCCGTGGCGTCCGCCTGCAGGCACAGGTAGCCGAGATTTCGCGCCATGTTGACGGAGGGCTCATCCTGCTCCAGCACCACGAATAGGGCTCCGCCGGCCTCCAGTTCCCTGGCCAGCATTTCGCCGATCCGGCCGAAACCGCAGATGATGATGTGGTCTTTCAAACGGTCGATCTGGTTCGTCATCCGCTTGACTCCGAAGTATTGGTCGAGGTGATTGAGAGTGATGAATTCCACCAGTGCGCCGCTCAGGAAAAAGACACCGGTGCAGCCGAATACGATCGTGCAGATCGTGATGGTTCGCAGCAGGACGGTGTCGACCGGACGGACCTCGTCGAAGCCGACCGTGAATACGGTCACGATAACGAAATAGAAAGCGTCGCCCAGGCTCCAGCCGGCGGATTCGAACGCGACGGTCGCGGCGCCGACGATGACGTTGATATAGACGATGGCAAATATGAAGTGCCGTATCGGCGATGTCAGAAGCGTGTTCGATGCCTCGGCCATGGCCCGGCGGGTGGTATTGAACGCACTCGTTTGGACGGACCGGGCGATGCGGGGAGACCTTTCGCGGCAAATTCGGGCGTAACGGAATTACCGCATGCTCGACTATGCTTTCACAAGGGCAAAAACTGTCGTGGCGGAGGCTGACGCGGCGGTATTCCGGCTGCAACGGGAGCGAGGATGGACTGGGAGGCGCCGACCATCGTTCTGGACGCCCGTCCCTACGGCGAAGGCGACGCCGTGGCGGCTGTCATGACCGAGGCGTTCGGGTTGCACCGCGGACTGGCGCGCGGTGGGGCCTCGCGTGGCCAGGCCGCGACATGGCAGCCAGGAAACCTCGTGCAGGTCCGCTGGACCGCTCGGCTGTCCGACCAGCTTGGCAGCTTTACCGGCGAATTGATCCACCCCAGCGCGGCGAACGTCATGGATGACGCCATGGCGTTGTCGATGCTGACTGCGGTCTGCGCCGTGGCCGAGGGCGCGCTGCCGGAGCGGGAGCCGTATCGCGGGATCTTCAACGGGCTGCTGTCCCTGATCCCGCGCCTGACGCTGGGCGGAAGCCAGCTGGCGGACGTGGTGCGCTGGGAAGTGGGCGTCCTGTCCGACCTGGGCTACGGCCTGGATCTTTCATCCTGCGCGGTTACCGGGCGGACCGAAGGATTGCGGTTCGTCTCGCCCCGTACCGGGCGGGCTGTCACAGCGGACGGCGCGGGGATCTGGTCCGGACGGCTGTTGCCGCTTCCGGCCTTCCTGTTGGGGGCCGATGCATCCGGCCCGGAGGATTGGCGTGACGGACTGCGGCTGACCGGCCACTTCCTGGCGCGCGACGTCTTCGGACTTCGTCATCGTCCGCTGCCCCAGGTTCGGCGTATGCTAGAAGACCGAGTCGCCGCTATGGCGGAGACTCTGCACAAGGATGACGAGAGCGACGATGCCGGATGATCTGATTGGCCTGATCCAGGACACTCACCTGAAGGATGCGCTATCGGAACGCTATCTGGCGTATGCGCTGTCGACGATCATGTCGCGGTCGCTGCCGGATGTGCGGGACGGGCTGAAGCCGGTGCACCGGCGGCTGATCTACGCGATGCATCAATTGCGGTTGGACCCGACGGCGGGGTTCAAGAAATGCGCCCGCGTGGTCGGTGACGTGATGGGTAAGTATCACCCGCACGGCGATGCCTCGATCTACGACGCGATGGTGCGCATGGCGCAGGATTTTGCCGCGCGGTACCCGCTGGTCGAGGGGCAGGGGAATTTCGGCAATATCGACGGCGATAACCCGGCGGCGATGCGCTACACCGAAGCTCGGCTGACGCTGGTCGCGCAGGCGATGCTGGCCGGGATCGATGAGGATACGGTCGATTTCCGTCCGACGTACGATGGCGAGGAGTCAGAGCCGATCGTGCTGCCGGGGGCGTTTCCAAACCTGCTGGCGAACGGGGCGGCGGGCATTGCCGTTGGCATGGCGACCTCCATCCCGCCGCATAATGCCGGCGAAATCTGTTCAGCCGCCATCCACCTGATCGCCAATCCGGACGCGACCACGGCGGACCTTTTGAAGCACATGCCTGGGCCCGACTTTCCCACCGGCGGGGTGATGGTGGAGGACGAGGCGGCGATTCTGGCGGCGTATGAAACCGGGCGCGGCGGGTTTCGGCTGCGCGCGAAGTGGGAAGTCGAGAAGGGCAAGCACAACACCTGGCAGATCGTGGTCACGGAAATCCCGTACCAGGTGCAGAAATCCAGGCTGATCGAGCAGGTTGCTCAGTTGATGGAGGACAAGAAGCTGCCTCTGCTGGGCGACATCCGCGATGAGAGCAGCGACATCATCCGGCTGGTTCTGGAGCCGAAAACCCGGGGCGTTGAGCCGGAAGGTACTGATGGAGACGGTATTCCGAGCGACGGCGCTGGAAACGCGGTTTCCGTTGAATATGAATGTGCTGGATGCGACGCGGACGCCGCGCGTGATGTCTCTGGTCGAGGTCGTGCGGGCTTGGCTGTATCATCGGCAGCAGGTGCTGGTCCGGCGATCCAATCACCGGCTGGCGGCGATCGACCGGCGGATCGAGGTGCTGGACGGGTACCTGATCGTATATCTGAATTTGGATGAGGTGATCCGGATTATCCGGGAGGAAGAGCATCCGAAGCCCAGGCTGATGGAGCGGTTCAGTCTGACGGACACCCAGGCGGAGGCGATCCTGAACATGCGGCTGCGCAGCCTGCGGAAGCTGGAGGAGATGGAGATCCGCAAGGAGCACAAGGCGCTGACGAAGGAGCGCAAGGATCTGCAGACTCTGCTGGCTGACCCAAAGAAGCAGTGGATTCGGATCTCGCAGGAGCTGGAGGAGACGCGGACGAAATTCGGGTCCGGTCCGCTGGGTGACCGGCGGACGATGCTGGGCGTGCCGCCGCCGGTGGTGGAGTTCAGCACCGATGCGTTCGTGGAGCGCGAGGCCATCACCGTCATCCTGACGGAGAAGGGATGGATCAGGGCGGTGAAAGGGGCGGTTGCGGACCCGGCGGAGCTGAAATTCAAGGAAGGCGACAAGCTGCGGCTACTGCTGCCGTGCCAGACGACGGACCGGCTGACGCTGTTCGCGACCAACGGCAAGGCATTCACGCTAAAGGCGGCCGAACTACCCCGTGGGCGCGGCGATGGGCAGGCGGTACGCCTCCTGGCGGAGTTGGCGAACGAGGACGAGGTGGTCGCGCTGTTCGTGGTGACGGAGGGGATGAAGTACCTGGTTGCCTCCAACACCGGCCGGGGATTTGTCGTGCCGGGTGCGGAACTTTCGGCCGAGAAACGCACCGGCAAGCAGGTGCTGAACCTGAAGCCGAATGAGGAGGCGGTGCTGTGCGTGCCGGCCGATGGCGACCATGTGGCGATCATCGGCGAGAACCGGCGGCTGCTGATCTTCCCGCTGGAGCAGATACCGGAGATGGCGCGTGGGGCGGGCGTGATCCTGCAACGCTATAAGGATGGTGGGTTGGCTGATGTGAAGGTGTTCCGGATCGCCGACGGGCTGACGTGGCGGCTTGGCGAGCGGATGCGGACCGAAACCGAACTCCGGGCGTGGCTGGCGGAGCGGGGAACGTCGGGGCGGTTGCCGCCGAACGGGTTCCCTCGGGCGCCGAAGTTCGGGGGGTGAGACGACGTTGATGGTGGAGGTTTCCGGTGAAGCCATCGCTCGCGCCTGACCGCAAACTTGATGCGGTAAGGTAACTCGTTGGATAGGCGCTGCGTGGCATGGATCCAGAGGGCAGCGTTTTAGATCTGCTGCTGGAGCCGCTGCCGGGCGCGGTCTATTTGTGCGAACTCAAAATGTCTGCGGAAAGCACGATCGGGCGGGATTTGTTTCGGCTGGTTCGCACGTTACCGCCCGAGATCCTGTTACCGCTGACCGGCAAGGGCAATTTTCGAGTGGGCTGAAGTTTTGCGCGACCGTTGATCCGGCCGCAAGATGGAATGGCCGTCGCCGATCGCGGCCATTCCACCTGCGTGATCGAGTGTGGCTCTACTCGGCGGCTTGCGGCAGCAGACTGTATTTCTCGATCCATTCCCGTCCGAGGCGTACCGCCTCCTCCGGTGTTAGCCAGGACCAGTCGGCGCCCCGGGCCCGAACAGCAACCCAAACGGTATCGCCATGCACGTGCTCTTCGACCGCGAGTTGCGAGGGATGCGACATGATGCAGCCTTGTGGAAGTTAGAGTGATTCACAAACTAGGGGGCACCACAACGGACATACGTTGTGAGAACGATGATCACGGGCCGGTGATCAGTGACTGATTCTTGCCGCACACGGACGGCGGGTCGCAACAGAAAAATCGATATTGTTGCAACCGTGGAGAGAAAATCCGGAAGTCGGCCGTGAACGTGTGCAGGCAGCAACACTGATGTTATATTAATTATTCGTTATGGTTTCTCTTTAGATTAGAAACCGAACATGTGGTCAAGGGAAAACCCGCCAGCCGCATCCATCAGCCCATGATAGCCGAAAAGCCGGCAGGTCGAGTCGCGAACCAGCACATACCCATCCGGACCGGCGGCGTTCAGCGCCTCCGTTGTGAACGCAGCATCCGGCCAGATTGTTGCCGACCCCGAACATGCGATCGTGATCGCAGCTTGATCTATCATCGCGCCTTGTCCGTCGTGCAACTGCAAGGTCGTTGCGGACTCGGCATGCCAGGAGCCAGATGCCGGGTAGATGAGGGCGGCAAAGCTGCGCCGGCGGGAATCGCCGAGCTTGAGGAACAGGCGGGTTGATAGGCCGGGCGGCGGACCGCTGTAGGATTGCGGCTCGTCCCGGTAGGTCATCGCCGTATTGAAGATGTGGGCGCCAAAGCTCGAATTCGGCGGCGTGGCCGGATTGGCGGTCCTCGTACCGGAACAATGCGTGCAGCCAGCCATCGGCTTCGCCGCCGTCGCGGAAGTCGTAGACGAGTTCGGCGTGGCCCTCCTCGACATCGTACTGGTCGAGGTCCAGCGCGATGCTGCGGTCTCGCGGCAGGCAGCCCAGGAAGGTTTCGCCGCGCCTGGTTCCCGACTTGTCGAAGACATCAAGCCGGATCGGCAGGTTTTGTTGCGTGGTGGCCATCGGCGTCGGCTGGACGATGCTGCGGAAGCGCGATTTCGGCAGGATCGGGAACGGCAGGATGTAGCCTCGGCCGAGGGCGCCGGGCAGCGATGGGATCAGCGGGTCGGGGCGCAGGTTGTCCCGCTCCACGTTCACATGGGCGATGCGGACCCGGTCGTTGCGGGTCACCTCATAGCGGGGGCGCACGACGTGCCGCCCGGCGCGGAGTTCGATCTGTTCCGGCCAGGAAAGATTGGGTAGGAAATCGGCAACGTCGAGCGCGATGGTGGCGAACGGCCCGACGGGACGACCGAGGGTCACGGGCTGCTCCGCGCCCATGCGGTCCAGCGCGATGGTGCCGGCGGGAATTGGCACGGCGTGGCTGTTCTGGAGCCAGAGAACGACCGTTTCGTCAGGCCGCGGCGCGGGCAGACCGGCGAACCGGTCGGATGGCCAGGCATTCGCGTCGTGCGTGCAGGACAACGATGCGCCGTTGTCGGAAGCGTAGGTATCCAGGGCATATTTCACGACGTCGTGCCCGGCCACGCCGATTGCGTGGATGAACAACTGGCCGGTAAAGGGGGCAAGTCCGAAGCGGTCCCGGATCGTTCGGCTGTCGATGGAGAAGCCGCCGGGGCCGGCTGACAGCTGCTGCTCCCATGTGGCCAGTGTGGAGCCGTCTGCGTCGAAGAGACGCAGCCAGAGGCGCACGCTCGGCCGCGCCGTAGCTGGCCCAGTAGTTGGCTGAGACGATTCTTGTCGACAGGCCATCGGCCTCGCGGAAGAAGGCGAAATTCGTGGCGAAGTTGAGTTTGTCCAGGTAGCGGGTCCGGTTGCTCAAGAGGGCGTCCGGAAGGCGCACGTCGTCGAGTGTCAGGACGGTCGCGCCAGGGGGCACCATGTGGGCGATGCGGGCGGCGGTTCTGGCGGCGTCGAACGCGGCGATCAGGATCGTCCTGGCGCCGCTTTCCGCAAGTTCGGTCAGCGGACGCGCGGTGAGGCCAGCACGGGCTTGCCCTACAAGGGTGACGTCGTGGACGAAAAGGCTGTCGATTGCGGTGGGATACAGCGCGATCAACGCATCGGCGATTCCGTCCGGATCGTAGAGAGCAACGGGGCTCTCCAGCCGGTCGTACAAGCGCGCAACGGCCTCGGCGGCCAGCGGATGTGCGAGGGCCTTATAGATGACATTGCCCCCCGCTCGGGCGTCGAATGTCTGGATTTGCAGCATGGAACCTCGGGGTCTAAAGGCCCAGGCGCCGGCACATTTCGGCGGCTGCTTTGGGCGTATCGTTCAATGGCGCGACCGGCCATGCGGCGAACCGGCCCTCAAAGAGGCGGACGCGGCCTTCCTCCATCATGGTCTGCAGGAACAGTGCTTGCCGGCGTGAGTTTCCGGGAAGCGTGGCAACCACGACAGGCACTGAGGTCGACGCAGCCTCCGATATCATCGAAACGCTGTCTTGCGTCACGATAATCATATCGGCCAGCGCGAGCATGCCGAAATAGGGATTGTCCCCGGTGAAGTCCCAGACCCAGCCGCCGAAGGGGGCAAGCGCCTCACGGATCAGCGAAGTGACGGCTGGATCGGTGCGGCGGGAGGGGGTGACCACGACGCCGACGTTATCGTGCCTGACCATGGCAACCAGATCGGCGGCAATCCGGGCCCCGGCATCGCGATCGAGGCGGTAGCGGCCGTTGCTGCCGCCGAGGAGGACGGCGACGAGCGGCCGTTTGTTGCCGGCGAAGCGCTCCCGCCAGCGTTCGCCCTCGACGGCAAGGCGTTGGGGCGTGACGCGATGCAGCGCGGTGCGGATCACCACGACGTTCGGACCCGTTAGTTCGTCGTGGCGATTGGCTATCACCAGGTCGAAGCGGCGGATGTCCATGCGTGGGTTCTGCACCTGCACCACCTGCGTGGAGGGGCGACGCAGCGCGGCGAGCACTGCGCCTGCCATGCCGCCGCAGCCGATCGCCAGGCCGGGCAACGGCGCCTTTACAGCGTCGGCGACAGCCGACAGCGGGCTGGGCCAGAACTTCGCGGCGATCCACTTCCACGGCGCGGCGGGTTGAAGAACCCTGGTCTGCGGTGACAGGCCGGCTGCCTCTGCGAGGCCCAGTGCCTGCGCCTGCAATCCGGCTAGTCCTTCGGCGATGACCCAAGGCTTGGCGGTCTCAGACATGGTTGCCCTTGGGGATCACGCCCGCCTGACGCCCCAGAACAGGACGGCGGCGCACTTGACGAAATCGGTCAGGTCGGTTCGGACCGCCCACGGATAGTACCACTGGCCGACCGGCATGAACGGAATGCTGTTGAAAGCTTCCAACTGGATCTGCTCGCAGATTTTTTTCTGTTCGGCCTGATCGGCGGCATCGAACCAATCCTGCCGCAGCGACTCGAGCTTGTCGTCGGTGGGCCAGCCGAACCAGCCTTTCTTGCCATTGGCGCGCAGCGGATACGAGCTGCCGGGGTTTGAGACCTGCAGGCCGCCCCAGGTGGTGCAGAAGATGTTCCAGCCGCCCTGGGCGGGTGGATCCTGCTTGGCGCGGCGGGCAACCAGCGTGCCCCAGTCCATCACCTGGTAATCGATGTTAAAGCCGAGCTTCAGAAGCATTTCGCGGGTCACCTGGCAAATAGTGACCAGGGATGCCTGATCCGACGGCGCCATCAGCACGATCTTTTCGCCTTTGTAGCCGGCATCCTTGACCAGTTGTTTCGCTTTTTCGATGTCCCGCGGGGCGGTGAAGGCCTGGATGCCGTCGTCGTTGGCCATGGGAGAACCGGCGGTGAAGAAGCCGACCGGGTACTTCCCGAGGTCCTGCTGCTCGCCCACCCATGCGGTGACAAATTCCTGCTGGTCGACTGCCGGCAGAAGCGCCTGCAGTATCTTCGGGTTGTCGAACGGCGGGTACAGGTGGTTGAACGCGATGATCGCCAGCGATCCCAACGGGTCATAGCGGACGACCTGGCAGCCGGGCGCTTTCTTGATGGTTGGCAGCAGATCCAGCAGGGGAAATTCCAGCCAGTCGACCTCCCCGGTTTGGAGCGCGGCAGCGGCGGTGGCGGGGTCGGGCTGAACGATCCACTCCACGCGATCGAAATGCGCGACCTTGCCACCAGCGTAGTATTCCGGTTTCTCCTGTCTTGGCACGTAACCGGCGAATTTCTCGTAGGCGGCACTGGCACCGGACACCCATTCGTCACGCTTGAAGACGAAGGGGCCGCTGCCGACGAACTCCTTGATCTGTTCGCTGGCGGGGGTTTTGGCCATGCGCTCCGGCATGATGAAGCAGTTGCCGGCGCCAAGCGCGTAAGTCATCTGGCGGAAGCGCTGCTTCAGGCGGATCTGGAAGCGCTTGTCGTCCAGGGCCGTCATTTCATTGGTGCGGGCGGCGAGGGTCTGGCCGAACGGGTCCTTGACCTGCCAGCGGGCGATCGATGTCGTGCAGTCTATGGCGCGGACGGGTGCCTTGTCGTGAAACGTCAAACCGTCCCGCAGCGTGAAGGTCCAGGTCAGCTCGTCCGACGAGACTTCGTGGCCCGCCAGCATCTGCGGCTGTCCGACCAGCGCATCGTTGATGCCGAACAGCGTATCCCAGACCATGTAGCCGTGGTTGGCCGCCACCGTCGCGGTGGTCCAGATCGGGTCCGGGTTGGCGAGGTTGGCCTGTGGCACGAAGCGCAGCAGCTTCGCCGACCCGGTCTGCGCCGCAGCCTTGCGGATAGAAGCCGATGCCGCGATGGCCGCGGTGCCGGTCAACAGGGTCCGTCGCCGCATGTTCGAGACTCCTTTGCCATTGGGTGACGCAAAGGGCGAATGGATGAACGAGATCACGCCGCTCCGCAACGGCGAATCCGCCGGGATTACTGGCTATTGTGCACCGCGACATCTTGCCTATCGTGGGCGGATCGACAGAGGGGAACCCGATGGACCGCGATCTTCTCGGCTACGGCGCGAACCCGCCCAATCCCAACTGGCCCAACAAGGCGCGGCTGGCGGTCAACTTCGTGCTGAACTTCGAGGAAGGGTCGGAGCCGTCGGTGCCGGACGGCGATCCGGATTCCGAATGGGGCCTGACCGAGTACGGCAGCAGCAGTCCTGGCGTGATTGGGCGCGACCTGGCGGCGGAAGGGATGTTCGCCTATGGCAGCCGGGTTGGATTCTGGCGGGTGTTGCGGCTGTTTCAGGAGCGTGGGCTGCCGATGACGATCTTCGGCTGCGCGCTGGCGCTGGAACGCAATCCTCCGGCCGCTGCGGCCATCAAGGCTGCCGGTTTCGATGTTTGCTGCCATGGCTGGCGTTGGGAGAAGCATTTCCTGCTGCCGGAGGAGGTGGAACGCGAGCGGATTGCCCGCGCGGTTGCCTCGATCCGGCAGACGATGGGCGACCGGCCGATGGGCTGGTACTGCCGTAGCGGGCCGAGCGTGAACACGCGGCGGCTGTTGGTGGAGGAGGGCGGATTCCTTTACGATTCGGATGCTTATGATGACGAATTGCCATACTGGACACTGGTCCACGGGAAGGCGCACCTGGTGGTGCCGTATAGCCTGTCCACCAACGACTCGAAGTTCGGCCGCGGGACGTTCGCGACGGGCGATGACTTCTTCCACTACTGCCGGGACGCTTTCGACTTTTTGTATCAGGAGGGCCATACCCAGCCAAAAATGCTGTCGATCGGCTTGCACATGCGGCTTATCGGTCATCCGGCCCGCGCGGCGGGGCTGCAGCGTCTGCTGGACCATATCGGCCGGTTCGACGGGGTCTGGATCACCCGGCGACTGGATATCGCTCGCCATTGGGTGACAAATTTTCCGGCACCGGTTGCCGAGCCTGACGCACGCTGATACGGAGATTCATGGCGCGGCAGTTTCAGCGAAATAGGAAAGAAACGCCTGCTTCCGGCAACGTTCAGCAGAATATTCTGGTGGTGAAGCTGGGCGCATTCGGCAATATCATTCTCTCCTTGAGCGCCTTCGCAGCGATCCGCCGTCATCACGCCAACGCGCGGATTTCGGTGCTGACTGGGGCTGTGTACGCCGACTGGCTGGGGACTTTTCCGTATTTTGACTCGGTTCTGGTCGATCCAAGGCCATCCTGGTGGGATTTTGCCGGCGTGGCGTCGCTGCGGCAGATGTTGACGCAGGGCAATTTCAGCCGCGTCTATGATTTGCAGACCTCCAGCCGGTCGTCTCGCTACTTCCATTTATTTCCAGCGAAACATCGGCCGGAGTGGTCAGGAATTGCGTTTGGATGCTCGCTGCCGGACCGGGATCCCCGGCGCAACGTGCTGCACGACACGGTGCGTCAGGAGGGGCAGCTGCGTCAGGCGGGGATCGTGGACATCCCGCCTGCTGACCTTTCCTGGTGTCGCGGGGACATCGGCCGGTTTCAGCTGCCGCATGAATTCGCCCTGCTGGTCCCCGGCAGTTCGCCGAACCGCCTGGCCAAGCGGTGGCCCGTGGAGCGGTTCGAAGCGCTGGCGCGGGCCATCGCGGACAGCGGGATCACGCCGGTGGTTGTCGGGTCGGCGCAGGAGCGGGCGCTGGCGCGGGCGATACCGAACGCGATCGACCTGACGGGGCAGACGACGTTCGGGGATCTGGCGGACCTTGCGCGTGGGGCGCATTTCGCCGTCGGAAACGACACTGGCCCAATGCATCTGATAACCGCGGCCGGCTGTCCAACGGTTGTGCTGTTTTCGCGCGATTCCAATCCGTCCCAGTGCGCTCCGACGGGGCGCTGGACGCGGGTGCTGCAACGGCCTGACCTGGCGGAGCTGTCTGTTGCGGATGTGCTGGCAAGCCTGCCTGAAAACGTGGCCGCCTGATGCCCGATATTTCGCTGCCGGCGAAGCCGCGTGTCGAGGTGCCGGACGGCGTCCCGATGCCGCAGCGGATGTGGGCGATTCTGACCATTGGGCTGGGTCTGACGCTGGCGGTGCTGGATGGCGGGATTGCCAACGTGGCATTGCCGACGATCGCGCGAGAGGTGAACACCTCGCCGGCCAATTCGATCTGGGTGGTGAACGCCTATCAGCTTGCGGTGACGATCTCGCTGTTGCCGCTTTCGTCGCTGGGCGAGATCTACGGATACAAGCGGATCTACCAGGCGGGCCTGGTGCTGTTCACGGTCGCATCGCTGGCGTGTGCGATGTCGTCGTCGCTGACGACACTGATCATCGCGCGGATGCTGCAGGGGTTTGGCGCGGCCGGCGTGATGAGTGTCAACAGCGCACTGATCAGGTTCATCTACCCGCGGCGATGGCTGGGGCGCGGCGTCGGACTGAATGCGACGGTCGGTTCGATCGCTTCCGCGCTTGGGCCGACGGTTGCTTCCGGGATTCTGGCGGTGGCGCCGTGGCCTTGGCTGTTCGCGGTGAACGTGCCGCTGGGCATTCTGGGGGCGGTGATCGCATTGCGGGCGCTGCCGCAAACCCCATTGTCCGGCATCAAGTTCGATTTGCCGAGTGCCGGCCTGCAGGCAGTCTCATTCGGGATGCTATTGTTTGGCATTTCGGAGCTTGGGCACGGCAATTCCTGGGTCCGCGTCGGGGTTGAACTGTCTATTGCCGCGGTAACAGGCTTTATGCTGATCGCCCGGCAAATGAGCCGGTCGGCGCCGATGCTGCCGGTCGATCTGTTCAGGATCCCGTTGTTTGCGTTGTCGGTCGCCACGTCGATTTGTTCGTTTATCGCGCAATCGATCGCGCAGGTGTCGATGCCGTTTTTGTTTCAGCACCGGTTCCATGAGGATCAGGTGATGACTGGCTTGCTGATGACGCCCTGGCCGTTGGTCGTCGCGGTGATCGCGCCGTTCTCCGGCCGGCTGGCTGACCGTTACCCGGCTGGATTGCTGGGCGGGTGCGGGTTGGCCGTGATGGCGGCGGGACTTCTGGCGATGGGCTTGTTGCCGGACAATCCCGCGACGATCGATATCGTTTGGCGGATGACGGTGTGTGGCATCGGGTTCGGCTTCTTCAATACGCCGAACAACCGAGCGATCATTACGTCGGCGCCACCGATTCGGACGGGTGGGGCGAGTGGGATGCAGGCGACCGCCCGGTTGTTGGGGCAGTCGACGGGGGCGGCCTTGGTGGCGCTGATATTCACGGCGTTTCCGATGACCGGGACGACGGTAGCGCTGTTCGTTGCCACCGCCGCGGCGGGAATGGCTTCGTGCGTCAGCTTCAGCCGGCTTGCGGCGGACTGACGGTTACCGCAGCGTCGGGACCCCGGACCGCCACCGCTGCGATGTGATCGCCTGCGATCCGCCGCCTCGCCCGGTCAGTTGATCCGGATTTGTGTCTGTCAGAAATTCATCAGGTGGCACAGGCAGATTTGTTGGCGCTGGACCCTTTCTGATGCGGCCCGCGTGTCGGTACTGGCTGCCATGGCAGGCGCAGAACGAGCCGCCAAAATCTCCGCGCTGGTCAGATCACTTGCTGCCACCGGGCACACAGCCGAGTTGGGTGCATATGCCGCTGCGACGAGCCAGGACTCGTGGCCGGATTTGACACGCGCGGCATCTGATTCAGGATCACGAAGGTCCGCGGGAGCAACGTTCTGGGCGACCGCGATTTCCTGCGCGGTGCGGTGGCGGATGAATACCGGCCTGCCTCGCCAGAGGATGGCGCTGCCCTCCCCAAGCTGAACAGGTGACAAGCCGATTTCGACCGCATGACCTCGGGAGAGACGGAGCACGCCCATGTTCTTCGAGGCCTGACAATGCGGCGTTGCCAGCGTGTATCGGGGACGGCGAAGCGTCCATCAGATGTCCCTTTCGGGTTACGGTGCGGTGCGGGGCGGCGGGATGGGCGTCACATTATAGCCAGAGCCTCCCTCCGTCGCTGCAACTGCAACCACACGACCGCGACGACAGCGACCATGATCAAAGGGATCGACGCTTGGTTCAGCGGGAACCAACCCAAACGGTCCTGCAGGTAGCCGGCCATGAAGCTAGCCGTCGCGGTCGTGCCGAACACCAGGAAGTCGTTCAAAGCCTGCGTCTTGGCCCGCTCGGAGGGACGGTAGCAGGTGGTCACCAATGTTGTTGCGCCGATGAACAGGAAGTTCCAGCCCAGTCCATTGAGGGTCAATGCGATGCGGAAGTTCCAGGCGTCGGTTCCCAGCAGCGCGACCGTTACGCCCATCAGCAGGATTGCGGCGCCAAGGAACATAATCTGCAGCACGCCGAACCGGTTGATGAGGTTTCCGGTAAAGAACGACGGGACGAACATTCCCATCACGTGCAGGAAGATCACCCAGTGCGCCTCGGTATGCTCAAGTCCGCAGGCAACGATGGCCAAAGGGGAGGCGCCCATGAGGAACGACATGGTGCCGAAGGCAATCATTGCGGCGATGACGGCTGCGGCGAAGCGGGGCTGGCTGGCGATCTCCCACAACGGCCGCGGCGGGATAACGGTCACCCCGGCGGCCGGTTCGGGTTCGCGCATCGGCGGGAAGTCGATGAACGACATAACGATAAATACGATGATGTGCACGACGATCATCGAGCCGTAGGTGGCGATATAGATTGGCATCAGCTTGTCGTATGACCACTGCGTTGCCGCTGGACCAATGACGCCGGCCACGACGCCGCCCGCCGTTACCCAGGAGATCGCGCGGGCCCGGTAAGCTGGCGGCACAAGCTCCACGGCGGCGAATCTGTACATCTGCAAGCTGGCGACGGCGTACCCAAGGATTACACCGCCTAGGCACATGATCAGCAGGCTACCGAAGTATAGCCCCGTCGCGCACGTGGAAGCGCCGGTCATCCCGAACAGTGACCCGACCCGGAAGCCGAAGCGCCGCCCCATGCGCTGCATCAGCAACGCGGCTGGGAAGACCCACAGCATAACGCCGACATGCTGCATGGTGACCGGCAACGTCGCGAGTTCATGGTTCGGGAAGAAGGTGACAACCGATAGGGCCGTCGCTGTGAACATCATCGTGTTCGCAGACTGACCGATGGCCTGACAGCACAACAGCAAGAAGACATTTCTCTTCATAGCCGGTTGCAAGGATGATTTTGTTTGTAGAGACGCTTCCATGGAGGAGACTTTAACCACGGTTCTGCCATGCGACAGACGCGTGGGCGACAACGCAGCCATGCGTCGGCGATGTCGAGCCTCGGTGCAGCGGCTCCATCCAGCGTAGTGGCGGCCCGCCGGAGGAACCCATACTGTGCCGGGCAAGAGCATTATGAGGAATTCTGGGATGACAACGCCGCTTGCTGGCATCACGGTTCTGGACTTTGGGCAGATCTTCCAGGGCCCCTACGCCACGTTCCTGATGGCGAAGGCGGGTGCGGACGTCATCAAGATCGAGCCGCCCGGTGGCGAACCGCTGCGCCGGCGGGTGATTGCCTCCGGGGGCGATACCACGCTGCCGATGGCGATGCTTAACGCCAACAAGCGCGCGGTGACGTTGAACCTGAAGTCCGAGGCCGGGAAAGACCTGCTGAAACAGATGGCGGCTCGAGCGGATGTGCTGCTGGAGAATTTCTCACCCGGCACGATGGATGGGCTGGGCGTGGGGTATGAGGTGTTGAAGGACATCAATCCGCGGATGGTTTACGCGACGGGGACCGGGTTCGGCATCAGCGGGCCGGACCGGGATAACCTGGCGATGGATTTCACCATCCAGGCGGCTTCAGGGATCATGAGCATTACCGGCGATCCGGACGGACCGCCGATGAAGGCGGGTCCGACGCTGGTGGACTTCATGGGCGGCATTCACCTGTATGGAGCGGTGATGACCGCCCTGCTGCACCGGGTTGCCACCGGGCAGGGGCAACTGGTGGAGGTGGCGATGCAGGAGACGGTGTATCCGTCGCTGGCCTCGAGTTACGACTATTATTTCCGCACGGGACAGGAGCCGCCGCGGGCCGGCAACCGTCAGGCGGGGCTGGCAAGTGCGCCCTACAACGCGTTTCAGACCAAGGACGGATGGGTGGCGGTCCATGTCGTTACCGAAGCCCATTGGCAGAACCTGCTGCGTGCCATGGGGCGGGCGGATTTGCTGGATGATCCCCGCTTCAGCACCAATGCTGCTCGCACGGCGAATATGGCGGGGACCGAGGCGCTGGTGACAGCCTGGACGATCGGCCTGACCAAGGTGGAGGTCGTGGCCGCTGCGAAGCGCTACAGAATTCCGGTTGCGGCGGTCCGCAACCCGGTTGAGGTCATGAACGACGCGCACATGCACGAGCGGGGGATGTTGCAGCGGATCGACCACCCGTCCCTCGGTCCGATCATCGTGCCCAATTCGCCACTGCGGCTGCACGGCGCCGACCGGGTTGAGCCACTCGCCAGCCCGGCGCTGGGACAACACAATGCAGCGGTCTACGGGGAGTGGCTGGGGCTTGGGCCGGATGAGGTGGAGGCGTTGCGGCGCGCGGGCGCGATCTAGTAATTGGGTTGGGGCGGACTATCGTGTTGCTGCCATGATGGCTCGTGCGTCATGGGGAACGATCAGGAGCGACAGGCATGACAGCACTCCGTTTTCTCGCGATTTCCGGCAGCTTGAGGACTGGGTCTTTGAATACGGCGGCGATTCGTGCGGCGATGGAACTGGCGCCCGAGGGTGTTGTGATCGGGATGGCGGAAATCCGCGACATTCCGCTGTACAATGATGATGTTCGGTTAGCGGCAATGCCGGCGCCCGTGGTGGCGTTGCAACATGCGATTGCCGCGGCGGATGCGGTGCTGATCGCGACACCGGAGTATAATTTCTCGGTTCCGGGCGTGCTGAAGAACGCGATCGACTGGGTGTCGCGGACGGATCCTCAGCCGTTCCGTGACAAGCCGGTGGGCATCATTGGCGCCAGCATGGGCGCGCTTGGCACCGGGCGGGCGCAGTACCGATCTGCGGAAAACCTTTCTGTTCCTGGACGCGCATGTCCTGAACAAACCCGAGGTCATGATCGCCGCGGCGCACACGCGGTTCGACGCCAACGGGACGCTGACAGACGAAGCCACACGCGGGTTTCTCAAGGCGATGCTGGTCGCGCTGCGTGACTGGACGCTTCGGCTGGCTGCCGCGAAGGCGTAAGGTCCAATACAGATGCACGCCTGAAAGTTGGAAATTGCGGGAACGCGATGCGCGCGCCGCCGGGCTGGCAGTGGTGATCCGCGGGACCAGTGTTACCGCGCCTTGACGCTGGATTTTGCTGTAACGCCCGAACTGCGACCCGTGCCTCAAATATATCGAACGGTGAAGGTTACGGTGAGGCGTGAGCCGAGGGTCCAACTTGAGGGCATGTTGCCGATTGACTGACCGAACCGACGGTGACATCGGCCCAGACTAAAAGCCAAAAGAGTATCGCCCACATCAACATTTCGACCGTAGGAAGGATCTTGGGGATGATGTTCCGATAAAAGCGCCTCGGTTCCCGATCCTGCGGAGAGAAGCCTAATCGCGCCAATATCGGATCGATGATGCTCCAACCTGGTATACGGAACGTTTCCAGAGCGGCATAGTGATATTTTTGATAGATCGGAATCTTGATATCGAGTATCGTTTCATTAAGATAATCAAGTCGTATTACCATCGGATACGTAACTATCCAGGTGAAGACAGACAGCATGAACCCGAAAATATTCAGGGTGTAACGTCCAGCCTCGATGAACCAGATGCGGTCCGGCGTGACCCCTAGCTGAAACCGCGCGTTGGTCAGAACCATGAAGGCCGCTAGTGTCATTGCCTGCGCGGCGGTGAAAAACGCGAGCCTCTGGTGCAGCAACTGGTCACAGTTCTTATGGAATTCCCAAGCCCATTCCACCTCGGTCTTGCCGTGGATCTTATTCTCTCTATAGCCGGTTGGCACTGTCATCTCGTCCTCTTACGGGTGGTTGGACCGAACCTTATCGCGCACTCTATCGGGTGAGGGCCGTACCGGGCCCGGCTACCTCAGCTTACCCGCTCGCCGCTTCATTGCGGCAACATGCTGGTATGGCGGGCGGAGCACGTTCATTGCCGGTAGCCTACCGGACTGCGGGTCCTACCGTCCCATGAATCAATGTGCTACCCGGCGATGCGGTCGATCTCGGCAAGTTCTTCGGGCGTCAGAGTCCATCCGCCGGCCTTGACGTTCTGTTCCAGTTGCTCCGGCCGGGTGGCGCCGGCGATGACGCTCGCCACCGGGGTTTGCGCCAGCAGCCAGCTGAACGCGAGTTCCAGCATGGTCCGGCCGCGCGCCTCGACGAAGTCGCCGAGTTTTTCCGCCATCGTCCAGTTGCGTTCGGTCAGGTAACGGTCGGCCAGCCGTTGGGTGTTGGCCAGCCGGGTTCCTTCCGGCAATGTCACGTTGCGGCGGTATTTCCCGGTCAGAAGCCCGCTGGCCAGCGGGAAATAGGGCAGCAGCCCGAAGCCAAGCTTGCGTGCGGCCGGCATCAGTTCCGCCTCGGGCCCGCGATGGATCAGCGAGTATTCGTCCTGGCAGGATACGAAGCCGTTCAGGCCGGCGGTCCGAGCGGTCCAGGCGGCGTCGGTCATCATCCAGGCGGGGAAGTTGGAGCAGCCGATGTAGCGGACCTTGCCTTGCCGGATCAGGTCGTCCAGGGCACGCAGGCTTTCCTCGATCGGGGTGCGTTCATCCGTGCGGTGCATCTGATAGAGGTCGATATAGTCGGTTTGCAGCCGGCGCAGGCTGTCCTCGACAGCGCGCATGATGTAGCGGCGCGATCCGCCCATCATTTCGCCGCTGTCGTCCATCGGGGCGGCGAACTTCGTCGCCAGCACGATACGTTTGCGGTTATCGCCGAGGATGCGGCCCATCAGGGCTTCGGACCCACCGCGTTCGCCATAGACGTCAGCTGTGTCGAACAGCGTGATGCCCAGATCGAGCGCTTTGTGGATGACCAGTTTCGTCGCGGCCTCATCGATGCGGCCGCCGAAGTTGTTGCAGCCCAGACCGATCGTTGAGACGCGCAGGCCGGACCGGCCCAGGTTGCGGATGTCCATGGTGTTGCTGCTCCGAAGCTGTGGCGTGTAGTTTCGGCAGCAGCGCCAGGCTCGTCAAATCAGGTTAGAAGACGATCAGCTTGTCCACGCCACGGCCGCGATCCGAAGGCTGTTCAAAGTCGAGGGCGGGGCCAGCCGGCACGATGCCGGTCGGATTGATGTTGCGGTGGCTCATGTAATAATGGCGTTTGATGTGACCGAGGTCGACGGTCGCCGCGATGCCGGGCGTTTGGTAGATGTCGCGCGTGTAGGCCCACAGGTTCGGGTAATCGACAATCCGGCGAATGTTGCATTTGAAGTGACCGTGATAGACGGCATCGAACCGCACCAGGGTCGTGAACAGCCGTATATCGGCCTCGGTCAACGTTTCGCCGCACAGGAATCTTGATCGTCCCAGCCGGTCTTCCAACCAGTCCAGCGTGTCGAACAACGGACCGACCGCTTCCTCATACGCAGTCTGGGTGGTGGCGAACCCGCATTTGTAGACGCCATTGTTCAGCGTTTCGTAGACCCGCTGATTGACCGCATCGATCTCCTCACGGAGCGGCATGGGGTAGTAGTCGCCTGGCTTGGCGCCGACGCCGTCGAAGGCGCGGCCGAGCATCCGGATGATCTCGGCAGATTCGTTGTTGACGATGGTCTGGGTGTGCTGGTCCCAGAGGACGGGCACCGAGGCGCGTCCGGTGTATTCGCCGTCTGCCCGGCTGTAGAGTTCGTGGATGGTGCGGCTGTTGTACAGCGGGTCGGGAACCACGCCCTCCCCGGGGTCGAAGGTCCAGCCCTGACCGGCCATGAGCCAGTGCGTGACCGACACGCCGATGATGTCTTCCAGACCCTTTAGCGACCGCATGATCAGCGTGCGGTGCGCCCAGGGGCAGGCGAGCGACACATACAGATGATAGCGCCCCGGCATGGCGGCGAACCCATCCGTGCCTGTCGTTCCGGGCCGGCCATCCGGTGTAACCCAGTTCCGGAACGCGGTCGCCTTGCGCTCGAAGCGGCCATCCTTGCTGGCGTCGCTCTCGTGCTCCTGCCAGACGCCGTTGATCAGCAGTCCCATCGATTGTCTCCAAATACCGCCGGGCGCCCGAACTATCGGGAGCCCGCCAGATGCGTTCCGTCGGGAATGGCGGCGATCTCGTTGACAAGCTTGCGGGTCATGGCATCGCCGAATGCCACGAAATCGTGGATTTCCAGCACAAAGCTGCCGGGACCGCCGGTGACGTTGTTGCGGTAGTAATTCGGCAGACCGCCTGGCGGCTGCACGTGCGCGAAAGTCCAGGAAACCGGATGATCGTTGATGATCGTCAGTCCGTTTATCGTCACTCCGGACTTCACGGCATCATCGCGGGCGTCGGATACTTCGCGGCCGGCATTGTTGGTTCCATCGCCGCAGACGTCGATGACGTGCCGGGTCGCCTGCATGCCGGTCTCGGCCAGCAACTGCATCGCCTGGTCGATGCCGGCACTGATGGAGGTACGGCCCCAGAACGACCTGGGCTCCGCCGCAAGGCGGTCAGTGAACCCGCGGGCCGATTTCTCATCGCTGATTATGGTCCAGTCCAACACGGTCTTGACCTCGAAGTTACTGGCAAACTCGATGTATGCGACCGCGATCCGGCCGAGAGGGCCACCCTTGATCGCCTCCAGCACGCGCGGGTTGTTGAATGCGGTGGTATAACCATCCTTTTCCAGCTTGAACTCGCTGTCGTCGATGCTGCGCGAAACGTCTGTGACCAGGACCAGGGCCACATCAACATCCTCCGCCCGCGCGATTTTCGCGGTGAAGCCGGCAAGGAGCATAATGACCGTAAGGATCGCCGCAACCCGACCCATCGCGAACAGACCTCCAGATGATGATCTGACGCCGCGTGACTGTCGTTCGTCAAAGGAAATCCGCTGCGAGGCGCGCTTCAACGCGGGATTGAACCCGCTGACGCGGTCTGAACCCAATCGTTTCGCGGTAATGGATTACTGGCTCGCCCAGACGATGCGGTGGATCCAGTTCACCTCTGTCAGGTCGAAGCTGTAGTCGGGATGCTCCGGGTTCAGGCTTTTCAATTCGACGCGGCGAGCGGACCGCCGCGCGAGCTGCTTGGCCATGACCTGGCCGCCCAGGGTTCGCACCACGACGCGGTCGCCGCGGCGGATCGGCGCGGTCGGCGAGACGATGATCAGGTCGCCGTCGCGATAGACCGGCTCCATCGATTCGCCGCTGATTTCAAGCGCGTAGGCATTCGGATCGGCGATTTCCGGCAGGCTGACTTCATCCCACCCGCCGCCGACCGGATAGCCGCCGTCGTCGAAGTATCCCTCCCCGCCCGCCTGGGCGAGGCCGATCAGCGGCACCCGGCGGGCGACATTCCGGGGGGTGCCGCCGCTGGACAGCGCGCGGGCGCCGGAGACGAGGGCGGTGAAGCTTTCAAGCGAGGCGCCGGTGGCATCGAGCACCTTTGCCAGGCTTTCGGTGCTGGGCCAGCGGGCTCGACCATCCGGCATCCGCCGCTTGGACGGATTGAACGTCGTCGCGTCCAGTCCCGATCGCTTGGCGAGGCCAGAGGCTGACAGCCCGCTTTCTGCCGCGAGCGTATCGATTGCCCGCCAGACATCTTCATGTTTCATCGCCCGTCTCCATTCCGGCCCGTCTCTATTCCGGCCCGTCGCCATCGGGTTACCGGATACTCAGGTGTTCATCGTGTCGCGAATCGGCTGGCGCATTATTCTAGGAATTGGAGCCGAATGAAATAGGAAAAACAACCATATTTACTTGCAATCGTATGCAACCTATGGTTACATACAGGCGGTGCGGTTCTTCGTGCCGTATTTGAACCGGGAAAGCCATTTCATGCCAATCACGGCCCGTCACGCATCAGCATCTCAGGTCCGCAGCGCTGCGATCAACATGCAGACACAAGCATTCGTTACCGCGGAGGAGGCCTGGCTCTGGACCATGGCCGCGCTCATCGCGCGGCGGGAGGGCGCGCGATACACGGCCGGCAAGGGATTGATGACCCGTCCGTGTGATCCTGATGACGTCGTCAAGTGCCTGGACCAGTTGTACCGACAACGCCGCATCGATCTGGCTCACGCACGCATCCTAAGGATCTGGGGTGAGCGGCAGCTTTCGCCCAGTGCATCCGTGGCGTCCGAACGGAGTGACCGCAAGTTGTGGGTTGAGGCGCTGGAGCGCCTGGAATGGCCACTCCGGGTGAAGGGAATTGTTATTTAATCCTAGATACTAGGAAAAATATCGTTGACAACCCGACTGAACTTCCCGTAATGTCGCTTTTGTCAACGGGCGAGATGCGCCTGTTGTGAAAGTTCTCCCCCGACCTCTCGTCAGGCCGCCGCCCCCCAAGGGCTGCGGCCTTTTTTCTTATTGCAAGGAAACGTCATCATGGCATTCGCGATCCGCAACCTGTCGGTGCTCGCTTACGCGAACGGGTTCACGCTGTGGCACTACAAGTCCGGGAAAGACCGGCTGGAAGCTGTCACCGCCGGCAATTACCTGGCGGATGCCGCGGATATGTTGACGGCAGGCGATCTGATCATGGTGACCGCGGCGGATGGCGCGCGGATCGTGGTCGTGACGCTGGCGGATGTGGAGACTGTGGTCACGGCGCCGTTGTCCTGATCGCGGAACGTCGTCCAGGTTCGGCGGGCATCTTCAAGACCTCCTTTCGATGTCGCGCCGCGCCGGACTCGGTCAGCACGTAACGGGAGCCGGCAACGCGCCTGCACAGGGCCATGCCGGACAGCCGTTGCAAACACGGCTCGTCGGACATGCCGGCCGGACGGCCTTTATCGGCGCTCAGGAACAGCCGATGCAGGGCCGCGCGGCAGCAGGTCTCCAGATAAGGCTCGGTCCACACTGGCCCTCCTCAAGGCCCATCTACGGGCACCTGCGTGGCCCTTGCAAGCCGGTGACGAAGGGTTTGCCGGCATTATGGATGGTCCGGCTCGCCGGACGCCGGGCCCGAGCGGCTGACTGTCCGGCGGGTATCCGCTGGTGCACGCGCATTTTTCGTCCGACAGCGGGAAAGATTATTCGAGCATATGTTAGATTTCTTAGGGGTAGCCCGGGCTATCCTGGTGTTAACGGTTGAGGTGTTCCGGCTTTACCGGCGAAACCTTGTCCAGCCACTGATGACGGCCATTCTGCTGACGACGTCATACGCGATCGTTCATGTCAGTCAGGAGGGAAATATCAGCGACGGCCTTCGGTCCGCTTTCCTGGACAACGATGCGACCCGCGCGGAACGCCACAGGCAGGAAGTCCAGGCGACGCTCCAGGCCGAACTGCATCAGTTTGCCGCCGCCAACAAGCTGATCGACCAGCATCTGGAAACGATTCTGTCACGCGCCGGGGCGTCACGCGTGCGCCTGAGCGTGATCCACAACGGCGTTACCGGACTGACCGGCACCGGCCTTTTGCGATACGACGTCACCAACAGCGTGGCCGCGCCAGGCCGGTCCACAGGCAACCCGGTACAGAACCAGCCGCTTTCGGACTGGGGTGAGTTTCTGCCCGATCTGCTGACAGGACAGTGCGTGATGATCCGGGTGTCCGACCTCCATTCCATCTCCCTGCGTGCGCGGTTTGAAGGGTTTGGCGCGACGAATGTGATGATTTGTCCGGCGGCCGACGTGCAGGGCAAGGCGGTGGGCGGTGTCTTCACGTTCTGGGACGGCAGCGACCAGGTTCCGCAGGGCCAGGATCTGCACGACCTGATGGCCGCGGCCCGGCATGTCGGCGCGCAGATTGCCGCCGTCCTGGATCTGCGCGGGCCGCCGCCCTGGCCTGCGCCCGGACCGGGCGACCTCGAGTCCCGCGACCCCTGACCGGCAGCGCGATCGCGCTTTCACTCTTTCGGGTAGGCCAAGTTGTAGGCATAAGCGCGGCCCTATGCTGTCGTTTCTGGCTTCCGCCGCGCTGCCCTTGCTCCGCCGACTCGATCCGGAGCAAGCCCATACGCTTGCGCTAAAGGCGCTGCGCCTGGGACTGACCGGGGCGGCCGCTTTCGATGACCATCCCGCGCTCCGTATCTCGGCTTTTGGCCGGAGCTTCAGCAACCCGATCGGCCTTGCGGCGGGCTTCGACAAGAATGCGGAAGCCGGTCCTCCGCTTCTTCGGCTCGGTTTCGGGTTCGTGGAAACCGGGACGGTGACGCCACGCCCACAGGCTGGCAATCCGCGTCCCCGTATATTCCGTCTGACCGCTGATCGAGCCATCATCAACCGGTTGGGGTTCAACAACCGCGGCCTTGATGTCTACCGCGCGAATCTCGCCCGTCTTTTGGACCGGTCCATTCCGCTCGGCGCCAACGTCGGAATCAACAAGGAAGGCGCGGACCCGGTGCGCGACTATCCGGCGTTGATCGCGGCTGTCGCGCCGCTGGTTGATTATGCGGTGATCAACGTTTCCTCCCCGAACACCCCGGGTTTGCGCGACCTGCAAGGCGAGGCGCAGCTTCAGGCGATTCTAACGTCGGTCGCCGCGGTGCCGGACCGGCCGCCGATCCTGGTAAAGATCGCCCCTGATCTTTCGCCGGATGGCCTGGCGGCGGTGGTCGAGACATGTATCAGCGCCGGCGTGCAGGGACTGATTGTCAGCAACACGACGATCTCCCGCCCTTCCGGGCTGCGGTCACCTTTTGCCAATCAGGCAGGCGGGCTGTCTGGCATACCGTTGCGGACGCTGTCGACTTCCATGCTGGCGCGAGCATTCCTGCTGGCGCAAGGGCGGCTGACGTTGATCGGCGCCGGCGGCGTCTTCACCGGACAGGATGCGCTGACCAAGATCCAGGCCGGCGCGTCGCTGGTACAACTGTATACTGCGTTCGCCTATCATGGGCCGGCACTGATTCCCCGGTTGAAGGCGGAACTGCTGACCGCACTGCGTGCCGACCGGTTCGAGACGATTCAGCAGGCGGTCGGTTCCAGGGCGCAGTCGCTCGCCGTCGCACCGTGATAGAGTGATCAGATGCTGAAGCCAGCGGAGTCAGGCTGCATGGAACATTTGTCCCGGTTTTCGCCGCTGGCGGAGCGATATGACGGATTTGTGCTGGACCTTTGGGGCGTCATCCACGACGGCGTGAACGCGTTTCCCCACGCAGTGGACTGCCTGACGCGGCTGCGCGCCGCCGGCAAGCGCACGTTGCTGCTGTCGAACGCACCCCGGCCCAACACCGCGGTTCAGCGGATGATGCAGCGCATGGGCATCGCTGACGATCTCTATACAGATATTCTCACCAGCGGCGAGGCAGTGCGACGAGCGTTGCAGACGCCTCCGGACCTGTGGTGGGCGGAACTGGGCCAGCGGGTTTATTTGCTAGGTCCCGAACGGGACCGCCCGGTGCTGGAGGGCTTGCCGCTGATCGATGCGGCGTCTCCGGCGGATGCCGATTTCGTGCTGAACACTGGCCCCGACGATCATCGCAACCCGAGCGACATGAATGAGTTCGAGCCAGTCCTAGAGGAGTGTTTCCGCTATCGGCTGAAGATGATCTGCGCGAACCCCGATCTCGTCGTGATTCGTGGCGGCGTCCGGGTGTTATGCGCGGGGTCGCTGGCGGTGCGTTACCAGGAACTCGGCGGGGACGTCCGTTCGCTCGGCAAACCTGACCCGGCGATCTATCAGCCCGTTCTGCAGCAGCTTGGCTTGCCGCCCGATCGGGTACTGGCGGTCGGCGACTCGCTTCATACCGACATTGCCGGCGCGCAGGGTGTCGATCTGGCGTCGGCCTGGGTTCTGGACGGCATTCACGCCACGACCCTGACCGATGGGGCAGGGGGCTTCGACCAGACGAAGGTCGAGGCGGCGGCGCGCCACGCTGACGTCCGGCCGATCGCCACGCTGCCTCGGCTGGTCTGGTAGCGGTTTCGTCGTCAGTGCGAGAACAGCA
Source organism: uncultured Pseudomonadota bacterium (assembly GCA_963819005.1). Lineage (GTDB taxonomy): Bacteria > Pseudomonadota > Alphaproteobacteria > Acetobacterales > Acetobacteraceae > Rhodopila. The sequence goes on along the minus strand of CAWFUL010000010.1, from coordinate 475,960 downwards.
CGGGGATCGTCATCTCGTGCAGCAAGGTGCGGGTCACACCGCCGAAAATCATTTCCCGCGCCCGCGAATGACCGTAGCCGCCGGCCACTATCATAGTCGCGCTGATGTCCGAGGCGTACGACAGCAAGGCTTCGCCGTCGGAGATATCCTCGGCGACCGTGCGGGTAGTTTCCGCCCGTACGCCGTGTCGCGCCAGATGCGTCGCCAGATCGGTGTGAGGCATATCGGTGTCGTCAATTGCCGAGCGCGGGTTGACCGCAAGGATCGTCACCTGCTTTGCCGTGAGTAGCAGTGGCAGCGCGTCATGGGCCGCACGCGTCGCTTCCCGGCTGGCGTTCCACGCCACCAGGACATGGTCCGTCAACGTGGGAAAGTCGCCGGCATAGGGAATCGTGAGGATCGGACGACCCGACGTCATCAGCGCCGTTTCAACGGTGAGACGGCCACGGTGGTCCTGCCGCCGGGGATCGTCGGGCTGGCCCACGATAACCAGGTCCACGTAGCGGGCATCCGCGCTGAGCACTGAAGGCGTGTAGCCTTCGAGCATGCGCCAGTCTCCCTCTACATTGTTCAACCGCAGAACCTGTCGGAAGTTGGCCTCCACAGGCGCCGCTGCCGCCCGTGCTTCCGCGGTCATCACGTCGATCAGCTGATCGGGACCGAGCCCCGCCATCGGCATACCGGCGCCGTAGAAGTAATCGGTATTCGGTACGTCGACGACAAACAGTCCGGTCAGATGTGCGCCGTGCCGGATCGCGAGATCCGCCGCGATCCCCAGTCTCGTCGCGCACCTTGGATCCGCGTCAAGATGAACAAGGATGTCTTTCAGGGCCATGACGATTTCCTCGACCTTTGCTGCCGGTGAACAGGCTACCGCTCCAGAGCAACGACGCCTTGATCTGGATCAGCTTCCCGTCAGACCTGGCTCCATGACCGCCTCCGCGGTTTGTTCGACGGTGACACTGCGAAGCTGACTCAACAGGCGTTCCAGGTCCAGGATCGTGAAGGGCTTGTGCAGCAAGCCCGCCAACTGGCCGGTGGCCAGATCCGCGTCCGAAAGTTCGGCATAACCTGTCACCAGTGCGATAGGCGCCTCAAATCCGTTCGCGCGGATCTCCCGGGCAAGCTGCAGGCCGTTCATACCGGGCATGGCATAATCCAGAAGAATGAGGTCCGGTGGCGAGTCCAGCTCCTCGATGACCGTCAAAGCATCCCCGCCGCCGGCGGCCTCGGCCACGTCGCATCCGAGGTCGCGCACCATCTCCACAGTGACCTGGCGAACCTCGTTATCGTCGTCGACAATCAGAACAAGATCGCGCCTGGCTGCGGCCGCGGCGAATTGCCGCTTGGCGTCGGGTGACGCCGGTGCGTCGGTCTGGGCCGCCTCATCCGCCCGGGGAAGATAGAGATGGACCCTGGTTCCTTCCCCTGGAGTGCTGTCGATCGTGACGCCGCCGCCGGTTTGTTGCGCCATCCCATACACCTGGCTCAGGCCGAGCCCGGAGCCAGCCGGACCTTTGGTCGTAAAGAACGGATCGAAGGCCCGGGCGCGCACGTCGGGGGCCATGCCGCAACCGGTGTCCGATATGCACATGTGGATATAGGCGCCAGGCTTGAGGTGGTGGTCCACATGATGGTCAGCGGCGTTTTCCACGACGACATTCGTTGTCATTATCGTGACTTTTCCACCCTCCGGCATGGCGTCCCGGGCATTAAGACACAGGTTCAGAACAGCGGCCTCAACCTGGCTTGGGTCGACCATCGCCGGCCAGAGATCCTCGAGGAGTTCAGCTTCAACCTGCACCCGGCGGCCGAGGGTGCTGACCGCGAGGGTGATCATGTCGCGCAGCAGCGCATTGATATCGATCGGCCGGGCTGCCAGCCGCTGGCGGCGCGAAAATGCCAGCAGGCGGGATGTCAGTTGACTTCCGCGCTGAACGGCGCTGATCGCGCGGGTGATCAGGCGCATCATGCGTTCGTTGCCGGTTTCGTCCCAGGTCTTGTCGGTTTGTCCGACCTGGCGTTCCATCAGTTCGAGGTTTCCGAGAACAGTGGCGAGCATGTTGTTGAAGTCATGGGCAATGCCACCTGCCAACTGCCCGACCGCCTGGAGTTTCTGTGCCTGGTGCAGTGCCGCTTCGGTCTTCTCGCGGCCGGCGATTTCGACCTGGAGGCGGTTGTTGCTCTCCGACAGCGCACGGGTCCGCTCCTCGACCTGGGCTTCGAGGTAGCTGGCCTGAAGGCGGCGCTCCATTTCCCTTGCCTGAAGTCCGGCCGCCATCGCGTTAAACGATTGAGCGAGGGCGGCGAATTCCGATCCCGGATCGGCCAGCGAGGCGCGTGCGGTCAGGTCACCCTCACGCCACCTTCTGGCGGCACGCAGAAGTGCTTCGGTGGGTTGATAGATGAAGCGCCGGCCCGCGACCCAGGCCAGTAAAAGCGCCATTGTCGCGGCCACGCCGAGAACCAGCAGATCCTGATAGGTTGCACGATCGACGTCGGCCGTGACGTCGAGAATTGGCGTGGTCTCGATGACCGCAAGTCCAAAGGGTGGCATATGCGCCGGCACATAGGCCGCGAGGTAGGTGTGGCCAGCCGGATCAGTGACCAGTTCCACGCCCTGGGTGTCGCGGCTGATCAGCGGCATCAGCCATTCGGGAAGCATCCGGCCGGTCGCCTCGTGGTCGTTGGGAAGCCGGGCAATGACCGCGCCGGTTCGGTCAACGATCGTAAGAGATCCATGTGGCATCGGCCGAAGATGGTCCGACTGGGCGGCGTCCAGGTGCTTTGTGACCCAGTCCGGGTCCAGACCCACAACCAGGATTTTATCGCCGGCGCCCTCGCGTGGGTCCGCAAGACGGACACCCACCGGCAAAAATGCATATCCGCCGTTTGGCCCCGAAATCAGGGCACCAACCTCGGCATTGGTTGTTGCCGCGACGCCGGTTATCCACGACCGATGCTGAGGCACCCAGCCATCGGGTGCAGTTCCGGATCCGCACACCCTGTCGCCGTCCCGATTAAAAATCGTCAGGAAGCGATATTGCGGAAGGCTGGCGTGGATTGCCCTCAGATGGTCGCTGCATTTCTGGCCGGACGCCAGCACGTCAGGGAACTGGACCAGTGTCGTCGCCAGTTGGCCGACCGCGCTGGCGATACTGCCGAGGTCCGCGTTTGCCATTGCAGCCTGACGCAGCGCCAAGCCGCTTATTTGCTCCTGACGCGCCGCGTGCAGGTTGACCTGGGAGTAGATCTGCGCGGTCAGCACCGGCAACAGGCAACCGAGAACGAGGAGCACGAGCCTCGTGGAGAGTTTCATGCTTCCGACCGACTAATCACACGACAAGCGAGTGGCCGTGGTCGGGTTGGATGAAAAATCGCCGTCGCGGCCGCAGCCATCATGTCACGAGATCCGCGGCCCTGATCGAGTCATTGTGCTGGGAGAATAACCTCTCCTGCCCAGACACTTCCCGGATTTACAAAACACAAAATCGTGCGTGGAGGCGAGAGCTTTTTAGTCCTTGGCCGCTCACTTTTAAGAGAACAAGGTTACCGACGAAAACACACCGGATGCGTAAGGCGCGGGATTCGCCTGGATCCGGTCAGATGGTTTCCACCATCGTGAACTGCCCTGCCGTGGTGAATGTAATTTGGGTGCCGTCGGAAAGGCGAACGGTGCCTGCCGAGAGTTGCCGCGAGTCCATCGGCTCGATCCGCCGTCCGCCACCCCCAACTGTAGCGTCGCCGGCCGGTTTGGCGAAGAGTGCCAGAAGGTCGACCTCTGGCGGGCCGTTCCACGAGGTGATGGTCGCGCCGTGGATGCGGCCAGGACGAGAGTTGCCGCCATCGGCATCCGCCTGGTCAGCCGGCTCTGTGATGATCGTTTTGGATTTCCGCATTGCAGTCTCCCGCACCGATGCGCGCTGTTGTTGACAACGCTGCTGGGACAACTACGCGCTAAGTGTAAATGAAGAATTAACTGCCGGTTGCCACTGTAGGAAAGTAATAAAAGAGTTACCGTCCCGACGGGGCAGCGGCCATGATTGCCTATTGAATTGGCACGTTGACGCTTAATCCGGGGGTCTGGATCGGTTTGCGTTCTTCAGGCGTTTGAAAATGCGATCCCGGCGCAAACCCGGCGCTGGGATCAGGCAGGTCGGACCGGAAGAATCTGATCTGTACGTCTGGGTCAGCCTGAGCACTTCTGCCGGCAATGCGGCTGTCCGGATCAGGGACAGGCGCCAGGTCGGGCGTGGGAACACGTGAAGGTGGCTGCGGTGGCACGGGCAGATCCACCCCGGTTGTCGTGGACGTGGCCGGTTCCGCGCTTGCTGCGAGGGTCGTGAACAGGAGAAACAGGAACGCCGCTCTGACCGTCATTGCACGACACCTCCGGGTGAGGATCCTTGTCTTGTCAAGCCATGAACGCCTCTCGCGTCCTCGACGGGATTACCGGAGGGCGCGCCCAGGCTGCCATCTCCGATTTTCCGCCAGGCCTCGAGCGCCCATCGCACCGTCGGAAACGCGATTTCGTCCCACGGGATTTCATCCCACTCGAAGAGCCTGACATCAATGCTTTCTGGTCCGGGGCGATACACCGGCTGCTCCGGATCGGCGAACCGCGCCCGAAAGATGACCTGGACCTGGCCAATCCTGGCGACACTGAAGACGCTCAGGATGCCCTCGATCGTGATGGCCGCCTCGGCTTCCTCCTGGGCTTCGCGCGCCGCGCCTTCCTCCAGGGTTTCGCCGAGTTCCATGTAGCCAGCCGGTAGTGTCCAGAAACCAAGCCGGGGTTCGATCGCTCTGCGGCACATCAGGACCCGTCCGCCGGAGGTGACGACTGATCCGACGACGATCTTCGGGTTCTCGTAGGACACGAACCCGCAGTCAGAGCAGACCATGCGCTCTCGGTTGTCGCCGTCCGGAATACGTTGTTCGAAGTTGGACATGTCCGAATCTGACGCTTTGGACGTCAGGGTTCAAGTCCTGACGCCGAGTGGGCGTGGACGAGTCCGTGCTTCTGTCTGGTTTTGCGGTCCGCGCCTACACGCTCATGTCGAGCAACGAGCCGCGGGGCAGGCCGCGGGGCGGGCTGGATGCAGGCGCCGGCGAACGTGGCGTGGCGAGCGGCTGCGGCGGCGCCGTTGTTACGGGGAGCGGGGCGGGGCCGACTGGCCCGATGCGAACTGGCTGAATGGGCGCCTGCGCGAACCGCGCGGCGCCAGCCGAGGACCCGGCAAGCGTGGAAGGTGAAAGCATGTGAAGCAGGCTAGCCGGGTATGGTAAACGAAACGTTAAGCCACGCAGTATGGGCACTCATCGCAGGTCGTGATGCCTCGCTTTTTTCCTGAAGTGGCGGAGTCAGCCGACCACCACGGTCGTTTTGCCGCGACCAGGCACTATGCGAGGACATCCTGCATCATTTCCCGCAGCGCTCGGGTGACCGAGGCAAGCTCCGATTCGACATATTTGATGGCATCGGGCCCGAGTGCTTCCGCATCACCCTCGCGGGCCGCGGTCATGACTGATCGCAGAGCCGTCTCGAGGGAGGCCATGCCGTAGCTTGCGGCCATTCCGACCATCGCGTGAGCGTGCGCTGTGACGGCTCCGAGCGATCCGGCCGTGATCGCCCGCCGCAAGGCCGGCGTCCGTTGTTCGAGGTCCACCAGACATTCCTCGACCAGATTGACAAAGGTCTGCGGCGGGAGATTGCTTCGCAATTCCAGGATCCGCTCGGCTGACAGCGTGGGATGCACCCGCGAAAGTTCGGCGGGAATCAGAGCCTGCGTATCAGGGTCGGCTCGGGGGTCGCGGGACCAGACCTGCGCGCTGATTGCATCCAGCAATTCCGTTCGCGATACGGGTTTGCTCAGGATGCCGTTCATTCCGACTTGTCTGGCGCGGGCCTCATCGTCGGCGGAAGCGGCGGCCGTGAGCGCCAGGATCGGAACGGAGCGCGCCGGCTCAGGCAAGGCGCGGATCGCCGCCGCGGTCTCTCGTCCACCCATGCCGGGCATGAAGATGTCCATGAACACAAGGTCGTAGGGGACCCGCATGACGGCGTCGATCGCGGCGGAGCCGTCGGCAACGATATCGACCATGTGCCCTTCGCGCCGCAACAGCGTGGCGGTGACGATCTGGTTGGCCCTCAGGTCTTCTACGAGCAGCACCCGGGTCCGAGGCAGCCGGGGGCGAGGTTCTGCGTCCGGGTCCTCTGGAGGCAGTCCCGACGACGTGACGCTTTCAGCCGGCGGCCTGACGAGAAGGACCGCGGCAGGCAGCATAAGCCAGAGCGCATTTCCCGCCTGACCGCCAGCGGAGTTCCATGGCTCGCAGCCAATCTGCCCACCCATCAGGTTTGCCAGTTCCAGACAGATCGAGCGGGCCAGAGCGGGACGGAGGTCAGCAGTCTCCGAGGCCGTCTCCGAAAGCGGCAGGAACAGCCGGGACCGCTCGTCGGCTTGCATGACGGGGCCGCTATATCTGACCGTGATCAACACGCCCTCTGCTGCGTTGCGCCCCCGGTTCGCCTCGAGCAGGATCTCCGGACCGGCAGCGGCTTGCAGTGCGTCCGCCAACAGACGGCGGAGGATTTGACCGAACCGTTCGGGGTCGGCGTACAAAGTCTGGGGCGCGGACCCGGCGACAGACACCTGGATTGAGAGGCCTCGGTCAGCTGCTTCGCGCGCGAACGCCGCGACCGTTGCGTCGATCAGTGTCCGCAGTTGCAATAAGGTCGGTCGTATCGCCAATGTTCCGGAATCGATCCGAGCGACATCGAGTATGTTGTCGACCACTTCGACAAGCGCAGCGCCAGATTGGCGGGCCGCCGCGAAGTCGACCTGTTGGCGTAGCGGAAGGGCGCTGTCCGCCAGATTTCCCAACGTACCGATCAGGGCCTTCAACGGCCGGCGAATTTCCTCATTGACCAGTCCTACGAATCTGGCCTGAGCCGCGGTGATTTGTTCAACAGACGCCCGGGCGTGCCGAAGTGCTTCCTCGGCATGCTTCTGATCGGTGATATCGCTGTAGATCGTTATGAAACCGCCATCGGGCGTTGCCCGGCGGCGCAACTCGATTGTCCGCCCATCCGGGCGCTGACGCTGCACCGCGCTATGCGAGCCGGACCTCAGGCCCGCCATGCGACGGCTGATCTCCGCCTCGACGTTGTCGACCCGGCCAAACTGGCCACTTGCAATCTGTGCGCGAATGATCTCTTCCATCGGCAGGCCGACGCGCAGTATGCCGGCTGGCACGCCGGCAAGATCCGGAAATCTCTCATTCCATTCGACGAGGCACATCTGCCGGTCTATGACCGAAAGGCCGTCCGCCATTCCGGCCAGCGTAGCCTCCAGTTGCTCAGACTTCGACAGGCCATTGGCGTCAGCGACTTCTAGCTGTGCCTTCGCCGCGGCGAGATCGGCTTTGCTGCGTGCCGCTTCAATGTCCCGCCGCTGGGCGGAGCGAAGCTGAAGGACCGCCAACCATGCGGCCGCCAAAAGCAGCGCTGTGACACACGCCGCGATGACGCTCGATCGAACTTCCCAGGCGGCGGCAGGAGCCAGGGCCTGCTCCTCATCCATGCCGGCGATCACCGTCAGGTCCTGGTTCTGCAACTTCCGGAACGCGTGGATCCGGATCACAGCATCGATCGGTGAGCGTCCTGTCCAGAGTCCGGAATCCGCTTTTCGGATGACGTCGAAGAGGGGCGTCTCGCGGATCGTGACATCCTGATCAACCGTCGCCGGGCCGCTGACGCCGCGTAGAATGCCGTCGGTCAGTCCGACCACGGCTGCGAAGCCATTGCCGCCCAGGTCGACTTTGTTGAACACGTCGGTGTCGACGAGAGCCGGTAATCTACGACAACGGCACCGGCGAATGAGCCGTCTGGACCGCTCAGCCGCCGTGCCGCATTCAAGTGCCATTGCCGCATGGCCGGGCTTATGCTGGGCAGGCCAAGGAACATGCGGCCGGATTTGTTGCTGCTGTCGGCGAGCGCTCGGAAGAAGTCCTGTCCGGAGACATCCTGACCAATTGCGTCGGTGGCAGTCGATGCACGCACCAATCCAGCCTGATCGATCAGGAGCATGTTCCGGGTCAGGCCGTTGAGCGCCGTGACCCGGCTCTGCCATGCATCCAGATCGAATGACTGAGGATTGGCTTCCCAATCCGCCGTCACAAAGCGAAGCGTTTCGTCGATCGTCAGGATCTGCCGGTTGATCTGTTCCGCAAAGATCTGGGCGTCGCTGGTTAGGGTTTCGTTCACCTGGGCCAGGGTTTGCTGGCGCTGCGCATCGATCGATTGAACCGTGCTGAACCACGTCAAAACAATCAGAGCGGCGGTCACCGTGATGATCCCCGCGGCGCCGAACAAATGCTTGCCTGGCTTCATGGCCCCAGTGTGTGGCTGTATTGCAGACGGTGGCCGCCAAATCATTCGGCCGCCAATCGTCTCCTATCGTCAATCACCTTGGAAAGCCAACATATCCCGTAAGGTGGGTGGGCTGGCAGGCCCTAGGCGAGCTGGTGGCATCGTCCGGTCACAAACAATCGGATCGCGGCTTGCCGTGCGAAACGCCGGATGCGAATGTCGGCCGCTGAAGTCTGGCCGGTCGCCCGGCCACCACGCCTATGAGGATATAATGGCAAAAATTAAGGTGAAGACCCCGGTTGTCGAACTGGACGGGGATGAGATGACCCGAATCATCTGGGGATTCATCAAGGACAAGCTGATCCTTCCATACCTGGATATCGATCTGAAGTATTACGACCTTGGCATGGAATACCGGGATCAGACCGACGATCAGGTCACCGTCGATGCCGCCCATGCCATCGCCCAGTATGGGGTCGGCGTGAAGTGCGCCACCATCACCCCGGACGAGGCGCGGGTAAAGGAGTTCGGGCTGAAACGGATGTATCGCAGCCCGAACGGCACGTTGCGGAACATTCTGGACGGGACGATCTTCCGTGAGCCGATCATCTGCAAGAACGTGCCGCGGCTTGTGCCGCACTGGACTCAGCCGATTGTCATTGGCCGCCATGCCTACGGCGATGTTTACCGCGCGACGGAGATGCGGGTTCCGGGGCCGGGCAAGGTCACGATGACCTACCAGCCGGCCGACGGAAGCCCGGCCCAGACCCTGGAAGTGCACAATTTTACCGAAGGTGGCGGCGTCGCGATGTCGATGCACAACACGCGCGTATCGATCGAGGGGTTCGCCCGAGCCAGCTTCAACTATGCGCTTATGCGCGGATGGCCGCTGTACTTCTCGACCAAAAATACCATCCTGAAGACCTATGACGGTTTCTTCATGGATATCTTCGCGACGATCTACCAGAACGAGTTCAAGGCGGAATTCGACCGGCGCGGCCTGACTTATGAGCATCGGCTGATCGACGACATGGTCGCGTGCGCGCTGAAGTGGAACGGCGCCTATGTCTGGGCCTGCAAGAACTACGACGGCGACGTGCAGTCCGACACCGTCGCGCAGGGTTTCGGCTCGCTGGGTCTGATGACGTCGGTGCTGCTCAGCCCGGACGGGACCAAGGTGGAAGCCGAGGCGGCGCACGGAACAGTCACCCGGCATTATCGCCAGCACCAGCAGGGCAAGGAGACGTCGACCAATCCGATCGCCTCCATTTTCGCATGGACGCGCGGACTGATCTATCGCGGCAAGTTCGACAACACGCCGGACGTGACGGCCTTCGCGGAAACTCTGGAGAAGGTCTGCATCGAGACCGTGGAAGCGGGCTACATGACGCGCGATCTGTCCGTTCTCATTGGGCCGGATCAGCCTTGGTTGAATACACAGGCGTTCCTGGCGAAGCTGGATGAGAACCTGCAGAAGGCTATGAAGTAGCGGGTATCTGCCGCGCCACCATGTCATTCGACGCGGCAGGCGGTAAGCCGCCATTGTCACGAGGCTTGTCGCCTGCTGTACACGCAACGCGCGCGATTTCGGAGTGTGATTTGCACGATCTTACCGAACTGGCTGGACTTCAGAACTATCCGCTGGCGCGACGCGGAGTGGTGATGACCGGACTGATCGCCGGCTTCACGCTGGCGACCCAGCGCGTCGAGGCGCAGGCGATCCACACCGACTCCGACGGCCTTGAAGCCGGCGAGGTGCAGATCCCGACCGACAACGGAAACCTGCCAGCCTACTTCGCTCGGCCGGCCAAGTCAGGCACGTTTCCCGTCGTGCTGGTGAACGAGGAGATTTTCGGCGTCCACGAATACATCAAGGACGTCTGCCGACGGTTGGCCAAAGTCGGATATCTGGCTGTCGCGACCGAGTATTACGCGCGGATCGGCGACCTGTCGAAGATGACCGATCCTGCCCAGATCATGACCGACGTGATCCTGAAGGCGCCGGACGCACAGTATATGGCCGATCTCGATTCCACCGCGGCCTGGGCGCTGAACAACCGCGGCAGTTCGACGCGGGTCGGGGTGATCGGATTCTGCCGCGGCGGGCGGCAGACATGGCTCTACGCGGCGCACAGCCCAAATCTTCGGGCGGCGGTTGCGTTCTATGGCCCGCTGGGCGGGACCCGCACCCCGATCCAGCCGCATACGGCGCTGGACGTGGCCGCTGATATCAAATGCCCCTTGCTGGGTCTGTATGGCGGGCAGGATCCGAGCATTCCCGTCGACCTGGTCCACGAAGCGGAGGCCAAGGCCAAGGCGGCCCACAAGACCGTGGAAATCGTCATCTATCCGGACGCGCCGCACGGCTTCCATGCGGACTACCGCCCAAGTTATCGCCAGGCGGATGCGGAGGACGCCTGGAAGCGGGCGCTGGCATGGCTTAAGCGCTTCGGCGTGACGCCGGCGGGTTGATTGGCAATGGACGCGGCCGGACAACACCGGCAACCCGCTGAACAGAGGGAGGGAAAGAGAGTGCCGAACCTGGTTCGCCTTGCGACGCGGCGGATAGTGCCTGTTTGTCTGGCGTTGGGCGTGACTGTCCTGTTCGCCGCGCCGGCGTCAGCGCAGCTGAATCCGTTCCGGGGCTACCGTGGACCCGTGCTGTCGGCTGACGACATCCAGGCCGGGAGAGAGGCGGCGGCCCGCTTGCTGGCGCAGAAGCCGGCGAAGGTTGGAGCCTCGCAGTTCTGGGTTGGGGCCAGATCCGGCAACACCGGAACGTTGACGATCGAACGCATCTTTCGCCAGCAGGATCGCGACTGCCGGGCGGTGCGCTCCAAGGTCGAGTACAAGGCGGGGACGGAACGAAGCTTCGTTCTGACAATCTGTCAGGTGTCGGGGGAGTGGCGGCTGGTGTCGTAGGCGGGCGGTCTGCGTCAGCCGTCGCGCCGCGGCTGGAGGTTGGCGTGAGACATGATCCGCAGGGAGATCCAGCTTCCGGCCCTGCTACAACTCGATCACACCGCCCCGCAGGCCTTTTGCCACCGCTTCCGCCCGGCTGGTTGCATCCAGCTTGGCGAACAGCGCCTCCATATGGAATTTGACGGTGTGGACGGAGATCCCAAGCTGCCGCGCGACAGACTTGTTGCTCATGCCCTGGCCGACCAGCGCAAGGATCTCCCGTTCACGTGGGGTGAGCAGCGGGGCGTCCTCGGTCACCGGAAAGAACCCAGGCTGCATCGGCGGATCGGCTGTTGGCGAACCGGGTGAACGAACCTGAAGTCCGGCCGCGACTGCCCGAAGCGCGATGTCAAGCTGTTCGGGCGTCGCGTCCGCAGTCAGAACGCCGGCGGGTGATCCGCCAACCGGCGTCCCGTTGGTGAGGGCCACGACGGGCGCTTCGGTCTCCTGAACGGCCTGCCCGACGTCACATAACGCGACATCCGGCATGTCCTCGGCAATGGTGTGGCCGGCGGCCTGCAGCATCGCCGTCAACCCCTCTCGGCGAACTGGGTCCGCCGTGTGCAACTGGATGCGAAGGCCGCCGGAGCCGCTCATGCAGCGGGTCTTGCCGCGACAGTCACGGCGATGCTCTGCACGGCGCCGGCACGAAGCACTCGTATCGTCACTGCGTGACCGATCCGGTCGGGGCCCAGCATGACGGCAAGCGCGCGGGGGCGGGAGACCGGTGTCCCATCGATATCCAGCACGATATCCCCTGGCAGCACACCCGCCGTTTCCGCTGGGGCGGCGGCGGCGAGGCTGACAACCATTAGGCCACTCTCGCGGCCGGCGGATTGGCGGAGGCCATCGGGGATCATCACGGGCTGCAGGCCGACGCCCAGCCAGCCGCGGGCAATGCGCCCGTCCGCCAGCAAAGGATCGACAACGCGGGCCAATGTCGCGGTGGGGATCACGATGGTCCGCCGGCGCGGGCCGGAGGTCGACATGCCCAGCAGGCTGCCGTTCAGCGACAGCACCGGGCCGCCCTCGTCGATGCCGAGGCGGCTGTCCAGCCGGATCAGCGCGTCGATGCGTCCACCCGCCATGCTGTGCCACGCGCCGCCGAGTGCGTGGATCATCGCCAGACGGCCGGTCGGACCGCCGTTGATGTCCCGGCCGGCGACCAGAACGAGTGCCCCGACCCTTGGCTCCGCGGCTGCGGACGGCAGTGTCCCCTGCAGCGGCGTGGCAAGTTTCAATACCGCGACATTGGTGCCGGTGTCCCGGCCGGCAAGCGTGGCGTCGATCCGCTGGTCGCCCGCGACGATGCCAAACGCTGCCTCATCGCCCAGCAGCTGTTCGGACGCGATCACCACATCGGGGCGCCACAGGATGCCGCTGGACGGCCGTTTGGCGCCATGAATTCCTACGGTGATGGGCGCCGCCTGGGCGACACGGTCGGCCAGACCGGTCGAAAGTTGTTCGATGATGTCCATGAAATCGCTGCCTCCTTGCATGTCCATACAGTGCGCGCGCCGGAAGGCCAGGGGCATCAGCCGGATGGCCGGGAAGCGGCCCCGCCGGATGGCCGGGTGCCGTTTCGCCGGCTGGTTTCCCATCTGGGGCCGGAAAGGAATGAATTCCATGCCACTTGATGCATTGAACCAGGACCTCGATCCTTACTCGGAGCGGATCGTGCAGGCATTTGACCGCGTCGGCCCGGCTGTCGTGCATGTCATGGCCGGCGGCAAGCCGGGCCGGCCGGCTGGCCAGGGATCGGGCGTCATCTTCACGCCGGATGGCTATGTGCTCACCAACAGCCATGTCGTTGGCGGCGCCGAGCGGCTGACTGCCAGTCTGACCGATGGGCACAGCCACGAGGCGACACTTGTGGGCGACGATCCCGCCACGGATATCGCGGTGCTGCGCCTGTCGGGAAACGGCTTTCCGCACGCGGAACTCGGGGGTTCAGCCGGCTTGCGGGTCGGCCAGCTTGTTGCCGCGATCGGCAACCCCCTCGGCTTCACCTGCACAGTCACCGCCGGCATTATCAGCGCGCTCGGCCGCACGCTGCGCAACCGGTCGGGCGGGCTGATCGACAGCGTGATCCAGACGGATGCCCCGCTGAACCCCGGCAACTCCGGTGGTCCGCTGGTGTCCGGTTCGGGCCGGGTGGTCGGCATCAACACCGCGATGATCGCGCCGGCGCAGGGCATCTGCTTTGCCATCGGGATTGATACGGCGATCTGGGTTGCCACCAGGCTGATGCGCGACGGGCGGGTGAGGCGATCGAGGCTGGGACTGTCGGCGCAGACCGTGCCAATCAGCACGCGGCTGCGTCGCTTCCACGGGCTGGACCAAGCCACCGGCGCGATGGTGTCGGAACTGGCGGCGGGCGGCCCCGCGGTGCAAGCCGGTCTTCAGTCCGGCGATGTGCTGATCGGGTTCGACGACCTGACGGTGACAGGGGTTGATGACCTGCACCGCGCCCTTACTGCCGAACGGGCTGGGACCGCGGCGCCGCTGCGGCTGTTGCGCCGGACGGAACTGCTGACCGTGACCGTTATTCCCGCCGGGACCTGACCACTGGCCGCGCGTAGCGGACGCCGGCCCAGACAGACAGGGCACAAAGTCCGACGCTGAAGACGGCCAATCCGCCAGGCTCCGGCACGGTTCCGGAGGCGACATAGACACCGTCGGCCAGCGTCAGCGCCCATCCGGTCGGGTTGGCGAAGCCCCAGGGATCGCCGCCCTGCAGCACGAAGCTGTCGCTGGTCAGACCATAGGGGTCGGTACGGTAGATGCCGCTCTGGATATTGGCGTCTGCAATGGTCAGGTCGACCGGTTCGGCCGACACGCCGTCGGTCACACGTCCGTTGATGCCGATCTCCACGCCTGGGCGATAGAAATAGGCGGGGCCGTTAAATCCGCCGACGTCAGCGGAGTTGTCTGGGATGGCAACTGACACTGCCTGATGGGGACCCAGCGTGAGCACCCTTGATGTGTATGAGAGGTTTCCCGCATCAGCCGACATCGCCAGATCGCCAATCTGGCCGATAAAGGTCGTCGTTCCGGTGTTTTCGACCTGGAAATATCCTGTCCCGTAAGGCTCGACAAAAGCGTTATCGAGCCGGTTCGCGAACGGATCGCCGGCATGGTAGGCGGTGGTAATGGTGAAAGAAAAGCCTACCGGGGCACAGTGAGCACCGCTGATTGTGAGCGCCGCTAACGCGGCGGATAAAGTAGCAATCGGAAACATAAATACAACTATAGGTAGCTTTCATGCAAGTCGCCACATAATTATCCGCCCTTGGCGCCGTCGATGCACGGGCCACGCCTCGGGTCATTCGATTGCTTTCGCCAGTTCCAACGCCCGTGCATAGACGACCTTGCGTGGCAGGCCCGTCGCCGTGCTGACGAGCGCGGCGGCGTCCTTTACCGACTCGGACGCAAGAACGGCGCGCAGGCGCTGATCGAGGTCCTCGACATCCTCGTCGTCGGCCGGCCCGATGAGGACGGTGATTTCGCCGCGCGGGGCTTCCCGTTCATAACAAGCAATGAGGTCGGACAGGCTGCCGCGTTCGACGGTTTCGAAATGCTTGGTCAGTTCCCGGGCGACCGCGCCCCCTCGGTTGCCGAAGATATCGCGCAGGTCGGCCAGGGTTTCGCTCAGCCGATGCGGCGCCTCGTGCCAGATCAGGGTGGCTCGCAGACCAGCCCGCTCCGCCGCTCGCAGGCCGCTGAACGAGGCGCGGCGAGCGGCCTTCTTCTGCGGCGGAAATCCCAGAAACAGGAAGGGCAGGGGCGGCAGTCCTGACAGCGTCAGCGCGGTGACGGCGGCGTTTGGGCCGGGGATCGCCGTTACCCGCAAGCCCTCGGCAATGGCCGCGCGGACCAGCCGGTAGCCTGGGTCCGAGACCAGGGGCGTACCGGCATCGGATACCAGGCTGATGGTCTGCCCTTGCTTCAATCTTGAAATGACAAACGGAATCCGCGCGTCTTCGTTATGATCATGGAGCGTTTCGGTGCGGGCGCGGATATTCAGTGCGGACAACAGCGTGCCGGTGCGGCGGGTATCCTCGCAAAGCACCAGGTCCGATGCCTCCAGCGCGGCGCGTGCCCGGACTGTGAAGTCCCCAAGGTTGCCGATCGGTGTAGAAACAAGCACAAGGCCAGAGAGTGAGCCGGGTTGCCCGTCTCGCGGTGCGGCGGGAGGTTCGGTTGATGCGGCGACGGGCATTTTCACTCCTGGCGGGCGTACTGGTGTTGGCCGGATGCGCGGCACAGTATGGCGGCCCGTCTGGCTATTACTCTGGCCCCGGCGGAACGCGGCTGCCAGCCCCTGGCAGCCCTGGGTCGGGCGGTAGTGGGCAAAGGGTCGCGCTGCTGGTTCCCGTGACGGGGCCGCGGGCCGATCTGGGCCAGATCCTGACGCAGGCCGCGCAACTGGCTCTGCCGCCGGGCGGTGGCCCGACGCTGGACGTGCTGGACACGGCGGGGACGGCGACCGGTGCGGCGACGGCGGCCCAAACGGCGATCAGCCACGGTGATGTCCTGATCCTCGGCCCGCTGACCTCGCCTGAAACAGCCGCGGTCGCGCCGATCGCCAAGGCCGCGGGTATCGCCGTCCTGGCGTTTACCAACGATGCCTCCCAGTCCCAGCCGGGCGTGTGGCCGATCGGGATCACACCGGCACAGCAGGTGCGGCGTCTGGTGGCCGCTGCGCAGGCGCAGAGCAAGACGAACTTTGCCGCTCTGCTGCCGGACTCCGACTTCGGCCGGGCCATGGCGGATGCGCTGCGGAAGGAGACAGCGGCGGCCGGCCTGCCGGCACCGAACATCCGGATGCATGGCGGCGGGATGCAGGCGATCACCGCGGCGGCGCGAGACGTTTCGGGATATGTCAACCGTCGGGGTCCGATCGACGCGCAGATCAAGCAAGCCCGCGCCGAGGGAACGCCGGAGGGACGGCATCAGGCAGAGGAACTGCGGAAATCGGCGATCCCGCCGCCCAGTTTCGATGCGCTGCTGCTGGCGGATACTGGCGAGAGTTTGCAGGAGATCGCGTCGGTTCTGCCGTATTACGATGTCAACCGGTCCGCCGTGCAGATCATGGGTCCGCAGTTGTGGGCTTCGCCCTCCAGCGGTTCCGCGTCGATGTCTGGCGGATGGTATGCGGCCCCTGACAGCGCTGCCAGAAGCGGGCTGGAACAGAGTTATGCCGCGAAGTTCGGCACGCCACCGCCGCCGCTGGCGGACCTCGCGTTCGACGCCGCGTCGATCGCGCGCACGCTGTCGGGGGGGCGGGGCTTCGACGTCGCCGCGCTGACCCAGCCGGCAGGGTTTGTCGGTTCCGATGGGTGGCTGGCTTTCCTAGCGGATGGCCAGGTCCGCCGTGGGTTGGCCGTGTATAAGATCGATCGCGGAGGCCCGGTGCTGATGGAGCCCGCTCCGCAATCGGTGGGTGCCCCCGGGGTCTGACCAGCCGCCATCTGCCTGGATCAGTTCGACGCGGTGGTGACTTCGATGACCCGGGCGAGGGCGTCCGAGGAGATGTTCATCTCGTGCGCGGCCTTGTCCTGTTCGACGAGCATGCGGGCGCGCTGTTCCGCCACGTCATCAGCGGCGACGGCGATCATCCGGATATTGCGTGCCTTCAGGGTGGCCTCCGCCCTGGTCTGAGCGTCGGCCATGGCGCCTCGCCACGCGGCGATGTTGGCGCCCCAGAGGTCGGTGACTAACGTCCTTAGCGGCGGCGATAATCGCGACCAGAACTCGCTCCCGATCATTGGGATGTAGACAGCCAGGAACTGGTGGTCGACCAGCGCGAAGTGCAGGCCGGTTTCCCACAACCGAGCACTGACGCAGCTTTCGTGGGTGCTCTGAAAGGCATCGAACATCCCTTGCGACATTGCCAGCGGCAGGTCGGGCCAAGCGGTGATGCTCGACACGCCGCCGAAGAACCGCGCCCGCCACGCTTGCCCGAAGCCGCCGCCGGAACGGATTTTCAGGCCGCGGAGGTCGTCCAGGGAATAAAGCGGCTTCCTTGGGCTGTACCAGTTGGCGAACCCCAGATCGAGCCATTGGCCGGGGACGGTCAGGCGCAGCTTCTTGCTGATCTGTTCATTGACGATTGTCCCAGGGATGCCGTCGATCACCCGGTGGGTCATGTCGGCCGGTTGGCCATAGAAGACCGGAAGCTGGCCAAGGTCGGCATCCGGCACATAGGACGCGACGATCCAGGTGCCTGGCGCGGCCATGTCCACCTGATTCAGGATGAGCCCCTTGATTACGTCGTGGTCGGCGAACAATTGTCCGCTGTCGAACAGGCGGGTCACGATCGCGCCCTGCGACGCTGCCTCAAGCTTCTTCAGAAAATCGGCAATGACGATCGTGCGGGCGTGCGTGGGCACGGTGTCGACAGACACCCGCATCTCGATCGGTGCGGCATGGGCGGTCCTGATGAACGGGGCGGCCAACGCCGAACCCAGGAGGATCCGGCGGGTGGCGGCCGGACGGTTCATTGGCGGACGGCGGGGGCTGTCACGTCGCGGGCGGTCAGGGACTGGATCGCGGACAGACGCTTGAACAGGACATCCGCCGGAATGGGCGACTGACCGGCATCGAGGCAGTCGGTCGGGTGCCAACACTTCCGATGCAGCAGGCCGGTGTCGCGGCGGAACAGTTCGGCCCAGGTCCCGTAGCCTGAAACATAGCCGGTGATCATGTCGGCACCGGAAGAAGCGATCATCGTGCCGATGGTGTCGATGAAGCCCATGCGGGCGATCCCGGCGGCTTCCTCAGGGAGGCGGTTCGGTGACAGGTCGGCAATAAACCGGCCGAGGGATTGTGTCAGTGCCATGGGACGGTTCCTCGTTGGTTTGCATTCGACCGGACGTCTCGACGTCGGGCGCCGATTTCCCCAGGTTCGGACGGTGCCTCAGGGTGATGCAATGCGGGGGTGATCAGGGTTGTTGGTAATACGACAGGGCATGCCCGCTGCCCTGGAGGATGAACTCACGGCGGGCAATGCGGACTTCAAGTATCGAGGCCGGGTCCAAGACGTGCGCGCGCAAATCGATCAGGAAGCCGTGGTTGCCGTTGCCGAAGCCAGCCTCCAGAAGGTCCTGCCGGAACTGCCCCGCATTGGCGGTCAGGATTTTGTCGCCACCGATGAACAGGTCAACCTGTTGGGACGCCAGCTGTCCCGCGTCCATGCACCAACCCTGAAGGAAGCCGTCCCTGATACGCTCCACGAACCCGACGTATTGCCGCCGCGCGCTTTCGGCGTAGGCGGGCGAATTCGGAATAATCTCGGCCAGCAGTGCACTGCGACGGGGCTCGTCCAGTTGAAACCCGCAGAATGCGGCCAGCGTGTCGACGAAGTGCGGCGGGTCGATCAGCGCTTTCTCATAGCTGATCAGGAGGGCCGGGCAGGCCGTGAGGCTAACAAACCGCGCCAGTTTGCCAAGGGCGTCGGCGGCATCCTGCAGAGCGCCGATCGGGTCGAAGTGTTCGGCGATCACGCTGCGTTGCGCGATAGCGAGCGGGTCACGAAAGATCAGGACCAGATGCGGATTACGGAAACGCCGCAGGTCAGCATATTCCATCATTACGGGGATGTCGGGGATTTTGAAGCCCCAGTTCCCATGCGCGGCGTTGCGGCGAACGATCAGCGCGTCGAGGTGGGAAAGGTTGCGCGACCTGAGTATCTCATGAAGTTCCAGGTCTTCCGTCACGACCTTCGACAGGTGCTCCCCGAGGTAGAGCCCGGCCTTCTGCATGACAGCGGCGACGAGCGAGGTGCCGCCGCGACCGATCCCGGAAATAATGAATGTTTTGTAGAGAGGGGTATCCACAGGTTTTCCCGGCCCGGGCCGAACGAACATGCCCTTGTTTACTAGTGGATGTGACCCCAATGTAACGCTTTTCCTTGGTTTCCCTCCGCGACGGCGCGCATTCCGGAACGTGAGGCGTGGGTGGAAAATCTGCTACCGTGTGTAATCAAGGCGGCGGGCTGTTGCAACCGGATGATGTGCATCCGCGTTCAAAACGATTGCCTTTTCAGCACCTTCTAATTACGGCATCACATCAGCTTGAGGGCATGACTACGGTCACCCGCAAGGCGGGGGAAGACTGTAAGGGTCTTAACAACAGCAGGTCGGACACCAAATGACCGGCCTAATCAACGAAAGGAAGTCCAATGCTCCGCCGTGTTCTCATTCTCGCCGGTTGCGCCATTCTGGCGGCCGGATCAGCCTCCGCCGCGACGACAAAGTTTCACGCCACACTGACCGCGGGGGCGGAAGTGCCGCCGACCAAGTCCACCGGCAAAGGGGACGCGACCGTTACGCTGGATTCGGCGACGCATCAGATCACCTACGATGTGACGTTCTCCGGCTTTTCCAGCGACGTGACGGCCGCCCATATTCACGGTCCGGCTGAATCGGGGAAGAATGCGGGCGTGCTGGTCCCCCTCGGAACAGCTCCGAAGAGCCCGATCCACGGAACCGCAAAACTGACGCCGGAACAGGAGAAGGATCTGACGGGCGGGATGACCTACGTCAACATCCACACGAAGAACAATCCGAGCGGAGCGATCCGTGGGCAGTTGATGGAGGAGAAGTAACCCGCGCGCAGCTGTTTCGTCATGGCCGGGCAACTTCCTCGGCCATGACCGCATGATCAGGCTTCGGCGATGATTGGATTTCGTAGCACGCCGATCCCACTGATTTCGACCTCAATCGTGTCTCCCGGTCTCATCCACAGCGGCGGGGTCTGATACGCGCCCACGCCCCCTGTCGTGCCGGTGGCAATGACGTCGCCCGGCTCAAGCTGGGTGAAGGTAGAGCAGTATTCGATCAGCGTCGGGATATCGAAGCATAGGTCATCGATTGTCGCGTGCTGCTGCTCGACGCCGTTCAGACGGCTGTTGAGCGTCGCCTTGGTGATGTCGCCGGCTTCCTCGGGCGTCACGATCCACGGGCCGAACGAGCCGGATTTGTAGAAATTCTTGCCGGGGATGAACTGGGTGGAATGGCGCTGCCACTCGCGGATCGATCCATCATTGTAGCAAGAATAGCCGGCGACGACGCTTTCCCAATCCCCTCTCTTCACGTGGCGGCAGCGGCGGCCGATGATCACTGCAAGTTCGCCTTCGTAGTCGAAGGTCGCCGAGGCGTTCGGGCGGACCATCGCCTCGCCGTGCCCAACCTGGGAGTTCGGGTAGCGGGTAAAGATGATCGGCTTCGGCGGCGGCTCGCGGCCGCCTTCCTTGATGTGGGACATGTAGTTCAGTCCGATGCAGAGGATCTTCTCCGGGTCCGGGATGGGCGGCAGGTAGGTGATGTCGGACAGCTTGTAGGTGGCGTGACGGGCGGCTTCCTCGGCGAGAGACGTGGTGGCCCAGAGCGCGTGCTTCAGTCCGGGGGCTTTGTCGCCCATGTCGATGACGCCCTGGGCCTTGGCGATGCCCCAGCTTGCGGACCCGTCGGGCCGGCGGAAGCTTAACAATTTCATCTTACGGCTCCTGAGATGCGGATGCGGCAGGTTTGGCGGAAGGGCGGGCGATTGTCGATAAGGCCGGCCCCCCCCTAGGTGCGTGACACGCCTTGGCGGGGAAACGTCAGCGCAAGGCCCGATGCCGTAACGTCGGGCGCGTTGCGATCGGTTCGCCTGCCTCAGCCGAAGCTGGTGAGAACCAGGCCAGGCAACTGGTGACGGAGAACCGGCGCGGCGGTCATGAACTGGGTCAGGGCCGGGGGCAGCCCGCGCGGCATGCCATAGGGCAGCATCTCCACCGGACCGAGACCCGCGCACCACCGCCGCAGGGTCGGTTCTATGTCGTCCCGCGCAATCCCCCAGGGCATCCGCGGCAAGCGATACCTCGGGGTCTGGTTCAGCCCGAGCAACGTCAGCCACGACAGCCAGGGAGGAATGGTATCAAATACCAGTTGAGCGCCCGGCAGGCATGCCGCCATCCGGCCGAGCAGGCGGCGGACGGCATCGGGCTCGAGATACATGAAGAGCCCCTGCGCAACGATAAATACTGGTTCGGCTGGGTCGGCCATCGCCATCCATTGCGGGTCGAGCGCGCTCATTGTCAGATGGCGAAAGCGCTCTGTTGGCGGCAGGAAGGCCTCCCGCAGCCGAATGGCTTCCGGCAGATCCACCGAGAGCCAATGCATCCTGCCGTTGTCGACCCGATGTGCCTGGGTTTCCAGTCCCTCGCCCAGCGAGATGACGAGGCCATCGGGATGCGTTCCCAGCCAATCAATGATGGTTCGGTCGATTGTCGCGGCCCGCGCCGCGAGCGACCCGCCGGGCGTGCCAAAATGCCCGGCAAAATCGTAGTCAAGCGCCTCCATGATCCGAACGCCGGTAGGGTCATGGAGAACGGCATCCAATTGGCGGGATTCAACTGCGCGATGGTACAGTGACCACAGCATGGTCTCGGGAACACCGCTCAGGTGAGGCGCTTGATGTCCCATGGTTTATGGCCTGACGTCACCTTTGCGCGGCCGCTCGATGTTATCCGTCGCGGCGCCTGTCAGCATGGAGTGCAGCATATACGTGCCGTCCTGTCGGGAGGGACGATGCACCATGCACATCCCGGGAGAGAGACCGTTATCCGGTAGTGACTTCGGGCCTCGGCTGGCCGAAGGCAAATCGTCACAGGCCTATACCCAAGATCGTCTCGAACAACTACACTCGTCCGCAACGTGCGTTGCCGGGTTCGTTTTGCGCACGATCCTGGTGTGTTGCGGTACCGCAAAGGCACTGCGGTTAGCTTTTATCACGCGGGCTTTTCAAACTCATCCGATCCAGTACGTCAAAATTCCCATCAGGCCCACGATCGTTGTCGCGATCGCGAGCACGACCCGGCTGAGTGTTTGCGTGTCCTCGCGCGGGCTTGTAGCCGCATTTTGCGGCAACATGCGAGACGCGGACAATGTGGGCGCAAAGGATTGCGCACGATCGGCGACGAGCGCCATGACACCGCTCGATTGTGGATCTTCTTGAAGGGCTTGCATGACTGCCTCCGTAAGAAACTCATTTAAATGTCCAGCGAAGCGGAGCGAACCTGCGGCGTTGAGGCGTCCGGTGATAGACTCGGAAATTACCTACCCCCCAGCGTGTTTTCCAGGTTGCGGCAAACGGCGTAGAGGCCCCCCAAACCGCGGGACAGGAACATCATGATGAGGATGATGACCAGTTAGCCGCCGCTGATGCGGAGCCGGTCGCCGCCGGTTCCTGCGGCGACGTTTCGTATCGCCGAGAGCAGGGCGACGATTGACGGGGTGGCGCGGGGCGGCCGGTTTGCCGCCTGCCGCTCCGGCGTCTGGTAGAACCATCGCACCGGGCGGAGGGCAGGATCAGCGCGGGTGACGGTGAATACACCGGCTGCCGTGCCGATGGCGATGTGATCGGCTTCCACGGTCACCTTTCCAGCCACGTCCCATAGCGCGAGGCAGTCCCGAAGCAAGCCTCTCAGTTCGGCATCCGTCATGACGCCAATCAGAGCCGCGGCGCGGAGATCATCGCCGGGTCGACTTTGCGGTGCTGCCACCGGCCATGGCTGAGGCTGCCCTTAAACGTCCCGTTTTCCACGGCGATCTGCCCACGCACCACCGTCAGGCACGGCCATGCATCCATCTTGCGGCCCTCCCACGGCGTGTAGTCGGCTTCGTGCAGGTCTGCCGCTCGGATCACCCGCTGGTCCGCGGGATCGAGCACGCAGATATCGGCGTCTGACCCGGCCGCGATGGCGCCTTTGCGGGGATAGAGGCCCATGATCTTCGCCGCGTTGGTCGAGACCAGGTCGACATAGCGCTGTAACGAATAGCCTCGCTTGCCGACCATTTCGGTGTACATCAGCGCGACCCGAGGCTCGACGCCCGCATTGCCGCCGGTGGTGTCGTCGATGCGGCTGCCTTGCAGTTTTTTGGCCAGCGTGCAGCAAATTTCGTCGGTGGCCACGCAGTTGATTGAGCCGTCGAGCGTGCCCTGCCACAGGGCGGCGTGGTCCTCCGGTCCCTTCAGGGAGGGGTAGGTGTGGTAGATCTGGCCGTTCGGTTTTTTGTAGTCCTCGCTGGAATACAGCATATACTGATGTAATGACTCGCCGTAGATCGGCACGCCACGACGCCGAGCTTCGTGGATGGCTGAGACGCCGGTCGCGGCGGAGACGTGCATCATGTACAGCGCGGTGCCGGGCACTTTTTCGGCAAGGCGGATGACGCGGCGGAACGAGACGTCCTCGGACAGGGTGTTATGGACCTCGGCCATGTTCTCGAAGCCGGTGCGGCCTTCGCGTATCAGCTTGCCATACATGTGCATGACAATGTCGTTGTCTTCCGAGTGGATGACGCCCATGCCCTGGTTCGCGGCGAGGACCTGGAAAATCTCCCAGATGTCGCCGAAGTCGACCATGCGGCCCTTTCGGCTGGGCGTGATGTCGGTGGTGAAGATCTTGACGGTGGGGTAGCCGGCCTGGATCGCCTCCCCGATCTGGCCGGGCAATTCGATGGGAAGCGCGCCCTCGACCATGATGTGGGTGGCATAGTCGCAGGCGCAGTGGCCTTTCCAGTCCTGGTCGCGCTTTTCAATCGCGTCCCTCACGTCCTTGCCCTGCGAGGCGCGGGTGAAGTCGATGATCGTGGTGGTGCCGCCATGGACCGCGGCCTTGCTGACGACGTCGGGCGGGTCGGTTTCGGTGGCGGTGCCGTCAGGACCGGGCAGGTGCCATTTGCAGTGGACGTGGGGATCGATGCCGCCGGGGATGACGATCTTGCCGCGCGCATCGATGACGCGGACGCCATCTGCCACGGGGATGCTGCCGGGGGCGGTCACGGCGGCGATGATGCCGTCCGCGATGAGGATGTCGTGGGCGCCGACGCCCTGCGGAGTGACGACCGTGTCGCCGCGAATGACCATATCGACCATGTTGTTATCCCCCTCGGATCAAGCTACCGCTATCGTCGCCTGAGTTCGTCGTTCCGACAAGCAGGCTCCTTTGCGCAGGTCTTTACGGCGTGTCCTCGCCCTTGCCGATCGGCTGGACGCCGTGGTCCGGCGGCTTGGTGCAGGGCGGCGAGGGCACTCGCCGGACGCTAGGGCTTCGTTACGGCCACCTCCTCATCGGTCCAGACCTTGAAGCTGACCAGCGTGTTGTGTCCGAAAGCGACGCTGATCGGCACATCGACGGCATCCCGGCCACGTGCGATCAGCACACGTCCGAAGAGTTTTTTGTTGTTGCGCGGGTCGAATGTGTGCCAAGCCCCGTCCAGATAAGCCTCGAACCACCCAGCGAAATCCATCGGTGAATGCGGCGGTGGAACGCCGATATCGCTCAGATAACCGGTGCAATACCTTGCAGGAATGTTCATGGCGCGGCAGAGCGCGACGCCGAGATGAGCGTAATCGCGACAGACGCCCCGCTTTTCGTTGAATGCCTCCCACGCCGTCTTGGTGGGGCGCGCGGCCATATAGTCGAACGTGATATGATTGTGCACGAAGTCGCAGATGGCCTGGACCCGGCCCCAGCCGGTCGGAGCGTGTTCGAACAGCGACCATGCCGTTTCCGAAAGCCGGTCGGTCTCGCAATATCGGCTGCCCATCAGATACATCAGCACGTGGTCCGGAAGGTCCTGAACGGCATGTTGTCGCGCGGTCGGCACGAACGGGTCGGGCAATCCCGCATCGTTGACGACAGCCGTGCTGGCGATCCGTGTGCGGCCGGCCGGTGCCACAAGCCGGGTGCACCAGTTACCAAACGAATCGTGATAGGCCGTCATCGGCACGTCCGGTTCCGTGGTGAGACGATCGGGGACCACGAGATCAGCGACGCGGGAATGATGGACATGCAGCATCAACACCATCGGCGTCGGCTGAGCGCAGTCGTAAACTATTTCGTATCCGACTCGAATCTGCATGATATTGCGTCTTCCGATGTGGTTCTGGCGTGTTTGTGAGAGTATACACGTCCGCCCTCGCGCTTGTTGTTACGCAGGCAACGTGCGGACGCACTCACCGATAAAGACGCTGATATACCATGAGGCAGCCTTTGACAGGAAGGTGCCTCCGTCAGCCGAAGGGCTTAAGCCTGAACGCGGCATC
Source organism: uncultured Pseudomonadota bacterium (assembly GCA_963819005.1). Classification (GTDB taxonomy): domain Bacteria; phylum Pseudomonadota; class Alphaproteobacteria; order Acetobacterales; family Acetobacteraceae; genus Rhodopila. Next base: position 450,525 of record CAWFUL010000010.1, on the reverse strand, counting down.
TCCGATTTCGCAACTCGGAGATCTTCGCATGCGACCTGTTGCCGGATGGCGGTTTCGCTGCCCGCTACAGGCACGCCCTGGGGCTGTTGGTTTGCGGGTGATACCCCCCATATTCCGCTCGAGACCATGCTTCATGGAGACCGCATGACCACCCAGGAGTTCGACATCGTGGTCATCGGCGCGGGCATGGCCGGTGCGACCGCGGCGGCATTTCTGTCGATCGACAAGCGCGTCGCCTTGATCGAAGCGGAAGAGGTTGCCGGCTATCACACGACTGGCCGCTCCGCCGCGATGTGGATTGAAAATTACGGTCCGCCCGATGTCCGGTCGCTGACCCGCCTGTCCCGCGCTTTCTACGAGAATCCACCCGCTGGATTCACCGACACGCCGTTGATCCGTTTCCGCCCCGTTCTGACATTGGCCACGGCCGAACAGATGCCTGACCTGGAGCACGCCCTTGCGGTCGGCAAGGGCATTCGCCGCATCGACGTCGCGACGGCGGAGGCGATGGTTCCCGCACTTCGGCCCGGCTACCTCGGCGGCGCGACGTTGGAGGAGGATGCGTTCGACATGGATGTCGCGGCCATCCATCAGGGGTTCCTGCGGATGCTCCGCGGGCAGGGTGGCATCCTGGGACTGCGAAACCGAGCGGGACGGATCGAGCGGAGGGATGGCGTCTGGGCGGTCGAGACCTCGGCGGGAGATCTGTTCCACGCACCGGTTGTCGTCAATGCCGGCGGCGCCTGGGGCGATGAGGTTGCAGCGTTGGCCGGTGCGAGGGCGCTGGGCCTGGAGCCGCGCCGGCGCACCGCGGCGATCATCGACCCCTCGCCATTCGACGTCTCCGACTGGCCGATGATCCTGGACGTCCAGGAATCCTGGTACGTCCGCCCAGAGGCTCTGACTCGCCTTTTCGTCTCCCCCGCGGATGCGACACCGACCCACGCGCACGATGTGCAGCCGGAGGAGTTCGACGTTGCGGTTGGCATCGACCGGATGCAGCAGGCGCTGGACATCACGGTCCGCCGCGTTGAGCACAGTTGGGCCGGGTTGCGCACGTTTACCCCGGATGGCAGCCTTGCGTTCGGCTGGGATCCGGCGGTCGAGGGGTTCTTCTGGTGTGTCGGGCAGGGTGGCTATGGCATCCAGACCGCGCCGGCCGCCGGCCGCTTTGTCGCCGACATGGTCCTGGGTCGCGATCCGGGCGAGGCGGAGGTGTTGCGTCCCGCCGTGTCGCCGGCACGATTTTCCAGGGTATCGTGAGGTTCAGCCAGTTGACCGTGCACCGATTGGCTGGGCACCGGGTGGCTGGTCCGACCCATCGCCGGGCGGAACAAAACTCTCCACCAGATACAGTGGACGGTGCTTCGTCTCGTTGAAGACCCGCCCGAGGTATTCGCCCATCACCCCCAGGGTCAGCAGCTGTACGCCGCCGAGGAACAGCACCGCGGCCATCAGGCTGGGGTAGCCGGCGACGGGGTTACCGAAAAGGATGGTGCGAACCACCAATTGCAAGGTGAACAGCGCGGCGAACACCGACATGGCCAATCCCAGGTAACTGGCGATCTTCAGCGGCATGACGGTGTAGCTGGTGATGCCCTCGATCGCGAAGTTCCACAGCTTCCAGTAGTTCCACTTTGTCGTGCCGGCGTGCCGCGGCGCGCGGTGGTACAGGACGGCCTTGCTTGGGTAGCCCACCCAGGCGAACAGGCCCTTCATGAAGCGGTGGCCCTCCCGCATGGAGCGCACCGCCTCGACCACCCGCCAGCTCATGAGCCGGAAGTCGCCGGTGTCGCGCGGCAGCCGCACCTGTCCGATGCCCTCCATCAGCCGGTAGAACAGCGCGGCGGTGGTCTTCTTCAGCCAGCTTTCGCCTTCGCGTTCGCTGCGCTGGGCGTAGACGACGTCGAACCCCTCCCGCCAGGCGGCGACAAGCATCGGGATGACCTCGGGCGGGTCCTGCAGATCAGAGTTGATGACGATCACCGCATCGCCGCGGGCATGGTCCAGCCCGGCCGTCAGGGCGATCTCCTTACCGAAGTTCCGCGACAGGTTGACGACCGCCGCGCGAGGGTCGTGGTCATGCAACTGTCTAAGCATCGATAGTGTTTCGTCGGTGCTACCGTCGTTGATGTAGATGACGGTCCAGGATCCGAGCGTGTCCATCACGGCGCTGAGCCGGCTGTGGAAGATCGCGATTCCGAGCGCCTCGTTGTAGGCGGGCACGATCACGCAGAACGTCACGCGATCATTGGCTGACAGCGCCGGGGAGGCGAGGATGGTCCTGTCTTCAGGCATGGTGGGTTCGCGTCAACATCGTCATGGCCGGATCGCGCCTTCGTCGATAAGTCAGCCGAACATAGCACGCTGCGTTACGTTTGCGGGCCGAGGTGCCGGTGTGCCGCGTTCACACGACTGCGTCCGCCCTGAGGCCGGCGATCATCGCCGCATCGTAGCCGATCTCAGCCAGCACCGCGTCCGTGTCGGCGCCCGCGGCGGGTGCAAGAGTGTCCAGCTTGCCGCCGCCGTGTTCCATTTGGAACCCGGACCCCATCAGCCGGAGCGGGCCGTAAGGGCTGTCCACCGTCTGCAGCACGCCACGCGCGGTGACCTGCGGATGGTCGATGATTTCCTCGACTTTCCAGATGCTGGCGCAGGGTGCGCCGGCGTCATTCAACCGGCGCTCCCAGACTTTCGCGTCTTCGGCGGCGAGTGCCAGTTCGATGATTTGCCGCAGTTCCGTCTCGTGCTCCTTGCGCGTGAACCAGTCGGCGAATCTGGGATCATCCAGCACGTCCGCGCGACCGATCCCGGTCATCAGCGCGCGGTATTGCTTTTCGTCGTTCACCGCCAGCAGCAGGAAGCTTTCCTTCGCCTTGAACAGGTTGGCGGTAACCTTGCGGCTGATGGCCTGGTTGCCGGCCTGCTTCTGATGGTGACCGGCCACCGTAAAGTCCGCGACCTGGGTGGTCAGGAAGGCGAGGCTCGCCTCGAGCATCGAGACGTCGATGAACTGGCCTCGGCCGGTGTGGGTGCGCTGATACAGCGCCGAGGCGAGGGCGAACGCGCCGGTGGCGCCCGACAAGATGTCACATACCGCGAAGCCCGCGCGCGTCGGCCCCATTTGCTCGTGGCCGGTGATGGCCATGATGCCGGACATTGCCTGGATCTTGCCGTCGTAGCCGGCTTCGGTGCTGGATGGGCCGGTCTGGCCGAAGCCGGAGATGGCGCAATAGATCAGCTTCGGGTTTATCGCGGACAGCGCCTGGTAGCCAAGACCGAGGCGGTCCATGACGCCGGCGCGGAAGTTCTCCATTACCACGTCGGCCCTGTCAGCCAGTTTCAGCACGATCTCGCGCGCGGCGGGCTTCTGCAGGTCAAGTGTCAGGCTTTTTTTGTTGCCATTCACGGCGATGAAGGCTGACGCCATGTTGCGATCCGCCCATTCGCGGGACAGCGGGGTGCGGCGCATGTCCTCGCCGCCGCGGCGTTCGATCTTGATCACTTCGGCGCCGAGGAGGGCGAGCTGGTAGCTGGCATAGGGCCCGGCGAGGACTTGGGTGAAGTCCAGAATGCGGACGCCTGCGAAGGGGCAAGTCATGTGTTGTTGTTCCGGCTAGTGTCGCGTTTAAGGACCCTGGCCGAGGTTGGAGACGGTAGCAAGGTCGGTGGTGATTTGAACTGCGGGCAGTCCGCCACATGAGACGGTTGCGACACTGTGCAGTAGCGGAGCGTCGGGGCCGCGGACCGTTTTGCGGGCAGCTCAAACAACCCTGGGTTTCAAAAGGCCTCATCAGTTCATGCCATGCTTGAAAAGATGCATTAGCCGAGGTGAACAACAGCAGAGTGGGAGTGTGGCAGCGGCAGAAAGACTGGAAAAACGTTTTGGATGAGGTTATGCTTATTCAAAATTGCACTGATGGCTTTATAACATGCGCGTAAGCAAGAATTGTCGAATTCCGGCGAGCCTAGAGGGCTTAAGCGCCACGCGTGCTGCCTACGATGCGGCAGCATGAAAGAGAACCTTGCGTTGAGACCTGCGACAATGTTAGTCGGTACGGCCGTTGATGCCGGATCTTTGGGACGGAAGGGGTCCGCGCCTGCATCGTTGGTGCCTGATTCGATTTTTCACGAGCGGTGGTGGCTTTCCGCAGTGTCGCAGGGCCACGAGCAAGAGGCCACGGTCACGAACGGAGACCAGGTCGTTGGGCGGCTTCCGTATATTATTGCGCGGAACGCCGGCCTTACCATGGTGCGGATGCCGCCATTTACTCATGTTCTGGGTCCGGTTGTGGACCCTGGTGCTGGTAAGCCGCAGACTAAGCTTCTTCGGCGTCTGTCGATTGTACGAGACCTGCTGAACCAATTGCCACGGTTTCATTACTTCAAGCAGGCAATGGCTGCAACCACGATAGATGGGCTTGCGTTTCAGGACTGTGGCTTCGAAATTACCCAGCAATACACTTTCCAGATCGACTGCCGCCGTGATCCGAAGGATCTCTGGCAAGACATGCACTCGAAGACACGCCAGCATATTCGTCGTGCCGAGGAGAAGTTCCTGATCTCCAACGAAGATGATCCGGATAATTTCGTGCGATTCTATAAGGCGAATCTCCAGAGTCGCGGCATCAAAAATCGGACGGATTTCTCATCATTCCGGGATTTGTTCGGTGAATGCAGGCTTCGAGACCGCGGCGAGATCATCAGTGCGAGTTGGCCGGACGGAACGCCGACCGCCATGATTTTCCTGGTGTGGGACCGCAACACGATGTACTATCTACTTTCAACGCGGGCGGCCGACGCAGGTGACAATGGATCGGTCAACCTGTTGATATGGAGTGCTATTCAGCGCGCCCACAATTTTGGGTTGGTATTGGATCTTGACGGGGTTATTTCGAGTGGCACAGCTCGTTTCCTGGGCGGCTTTGGTGGAAGACCGGAGATTCGCCTGATTGCGCAACGATCAAGTTTAATGTATTCGGCATTGCGCTATGGGAAGCGCCGGATTATCGGTGGAAAGGCGGACGAGACAACGCTATTTACGTGATTGCATCACCTCCTGAAGGCTGGGTGAGGATGAGTAGACTGCGCAAGCCTAACCTTTTCGTCATTGGTGCCATGAAATCAGGCACAACTTACCTCAACAAGTTACTCGACAAGCACCCTGCGATATTTATGTGTTCGCCGGAGGAGCCGAGCTATTTTGTAGATCCGTCGCTGTTGCGCAAGATTTGGCCGAAAGCATGGGATTTGAAGCTCTGGCGAGACGAGGAAAATTACCTGCGTTTGTTTCAATCCAGCGGGGATGCCGTTGTGTTAGGCGAGGCGAGCACCAACTACACGAAGCTCCCGTTGGTGGACGGCGTTGCAGAGAGAATTCACCAATTCAACCCTGAAGCGCGTTTTATCTACCTCATGCGCGATCCAGTTCAGCGAACAATAAGCCACTACTGGCATATGGTTCGTTACCATACCGAACGACGACCGATGATGGAAGCCATATGTGCGGAGCCACACTACCTCGACGTCAGCCATTATGCGATGCAACTGTTGCCATACTACGACTTGTTTGGTTCAGATCGTATAGCCATTCTGACATTTGAACAGTTGACGGGTGCCCCAGAGGCGACGATGCGCAAGTTGTATGGCTGGCTTGGGTTGAATGATACGGGTATGGACGTATCCGAATTCGACAAACCTGAAAATGTCACGCCAGACGTGGTGCGGTCGGCTGCTCGGGCCGCCGCTTTGGTGAGGCTGCGGCAATCGCGACCGGGGCGGGTGCTTACGCCGTATTTACCACGGGCGATCCGGGGTATAGCGCTTCGGGTGGCAACCAATCCGGTGAAAAGACGATCCATCGATACGTCAGAGGTGAAAGACTGCTTGCGCGCGATCCAGAGACCTCAGGCCGACGCATTGATGCATCTGGTCGGGCGCGATTTCCCCGAGTGGACCACCCTCTATGGCGTCGATGCGGCTTCATAGCAGACGCTGGACCAGGGATAAAGTATGGGAAATGGCTCATTGAGCGTTGCGGATGGGGAACCTTCCATTAGCCCGAATGCAGCTAGCGTAGCAGACGACGCGGAGCACTTGGATGGCTGGGTTCTGACATTCCGCACCGCGGGGTCGTTGCCGCCATTGTTCTGCGCCTGCGGTGGCGGCGGGGATATCTTCGACTACCGGGATCTCGCCCTGGCGTTGCCGCAGGCTCAACCGGTGTATGTGCTTGGGATGCCACCACTCGAGCCCGGCGAGAGTTTTCCGTCGGTGCAGAGACTTGCTGCTATCTACGTCGACGAAGTCCGGAGGCGCCAGCCGAGCGGTCCGTACCAATTGTGCGGCCATTCGTTCGGTGGGCTTGTCGTGTACGAGATGGCTGCATTGCTGGCCAACGACGGCGAACGGGTCGGGCTGGTCGCATTGCTCGACGCTCTGCATCCGTCTTTCAAACGTACCATGTCGAGGTGGCAGCGTTTGCGGTTCCAATCAATCTATCTAGTCGATCGTACAACAAAGTATTTTCGCAATCTAGCGAGCGGCAGGCTGGACCGGATCATGCGCGACGGGTTTGACTACTTCCGAGGTAAGTTCAAGGAGGTGACATTCAAAGTCGTGCGGTCGGTGGTTGGCCGCCTACGGCAGCCGGTACCAGGCGCGATCTCCAGTGATGAGTTGATCCTCGTCTCGGCATGGCATCGTTATGAGCCCGGGCGCTACGACGGGCGTCTGGTGCTTCTGACGGCCAACGACCGGCCGCCCGAATATAACGTGGATCCGACCCTCGGATGGGACCGATGTGAAACCGGCGCCATCGATGTCCATGTGGTGCCAGGGGATCATTATTCGTTTCTTCATCCTCCCCATGTACGGGCTGTGGTCGAGCGAATGTTGCCGTATCTCGTACGGCCCTGAGGCTGGATTATGAGGTCCGATCAGACGCCATGTGACTTTTCAGTCGTGATTCCGACCTATCGCCGCAACAGCGAGTTGGCGGAAGCGATCGCCAGCGTACAGGAGCAGGTTGGCGTGACATGGGAAATCCTGGTGGTCGACGACAGTCCGGAGGGGGGCGCCGCGGTCGTCTTGGAGCGCTTCCGGGATGCGCGGATAACCTACATAAAGAACCCGAATCCAACGTCTGGAAGGCCAAGCGTCGTCCGAAACCTCGGTTGGCCACTGGCGGTGGGGCGGTTCGTACATTTCCTGGACGACGACGACATCGTTCCATCCGGCCATTATCAGGCGGTGGCGTCTGCTTTCACCCGCTGTCCAGATGTCGGTCTTGTGTTTGGTGCGATAGAGCCGTTTGGAACCGGCCCACAGGATCAATTACAGCATGAGCGGGAGTTCTTTGCGAAGGCCGCGCGAGCAGCCGCCCGCTGCTCCGCTTTCGGCCGCAACCGGGCCTTCGCCGGTCAGATGTTGTTTGATCTGCCGATACTCGTATGCAGCGCCAGCGTGGTGCGACGTGAGTGTTTGGCTGGCGTCGAAGGCTTCGATCCAACCATTCGCTTGATGGAGGACGCCGACTTCCACGCGCGTGTCATGCGCAAATACGGCGCGCTCTTTCTTGATCGCCTTGCGGTCCGATATCGGATAGGCTTTCCCTCGCTCATGCATTCGCCGAACCCGCCGCCGTCCCAGTTGCAGGAGCAACGCGAGGGACGGCGACGAATGCAAGCGAAGTATCGTCAGGAATATGGGGCGTTCGAGTTCTACGCACTGGCCTTGGCCACGCGTGCGCTTCGGCTTGCGCGGTTCTAACGTCGCCCTTCTGACGAACTTGGATGCGGGAAAAGGGAGGCGATGCCAGAACTGGCATCGCTCACTCCTTGTGACCTCACGCAGGCTTTGAAGCACATTCCTTTAGGGCTGGCGGAAGGTTCATGCTGCCTTGACCGAGCGGTTGGGCCGGGCGAGTTCTTTCTGCCGGTCGAATTCCTCGCGGCGGCGTCTGAGTTCTTCCTCGCCGATCTGTTCCAGGTTGAGGTAGTCCAGTTTCCACTTGCCGTCCGCATTCCAGCGGATCGGCGACTGCATCGTGGTCTGCGGGCCGGGAGCGGTTTCAAGCAGATGCAGCGCCAATTCCAGGGTTTGGTCCTGGGACGCCGCGTCGTGCGGCTTGCCGGCGCTGTTGCCCAGCGGGAAGTCACTGAAGAGGAAGCGCGGGACGGCGGCGTGCTCGACAATGTCCTTGGCGCACCCCATCACCACCGTGGGGATTCCGTTTGCCTCCAGATGTCGGGCAACAAGGCTGCTGGTCTGGTGGCAGACCGGACAGTTGGGCACGATCAGTGCAACGTCGGCGCGGTCCTCCTGGATGCGGCGCAGGATCTCCGGCGCGTCGGTTTCCACCGTCACGCGGTGGCTGCGGTTGGTCGGCGCGCCGTGGAACCTGGGGGAGATGGCGCCGATGCGTCCGGCGGTCGCCGTGCGGCGTAGCGCTGGAAGGGGGAACCACGTGTTGCTGTCGGTCGCGGTCGTGTGGGTGCGGTCGTAGCCGATGTGGGAGATCCGCAGATCGTGGTCGTGTGCGGTGTCGCCTGAATAGACCTGATAGAACTTCGCGCTGCCGTTGTACGGCGCGCCCGGCCCCTGATCGCCCTTGTCCGGTTGATAGGGCGCGGCTGTCGTGACGATCGCGATTTGCGACTGGCTTAGCGGTTTCGACAGCGGCGTGAACGGCGCCGACAGGTAGTGTGCCCAGCGATATGGCGTCGTGTAGCCGATGGCTGCGTAATATTCCCGCGTGCGGCGCATGTAGGGGATCGGCGAGTCATAGTCTGGGGCGAAGCCGAGTATGGCATCGATGCTGCGGTCCATGGGGTCCTCCGAACACAACGTTGCCTCAAGTCGTCGCATGACACGGCAAAGTCCCGCAAGTGCGCGGCGTCACGGTCCGCCGGCGCATGCCGATTTATCATTTTTTAAAGCGGTCGTGTCTTCCTGAGTGCTCTGCGTCGCTGGGTGGATGATTGCATGAGCCAGACGGTTCCACAGATATGCCAACTCTCGCATGCCGGCTTCCGGATGCTGGGGGAGCCGGTATTCCGGCTGAGCGAAGGCGCGCGCGTCCCTTCCATGGTCGTGCAGATCGAGTCGCATGAGGCCGTCCTGCCGCTGAAGTCGCTCGCGCGCGAGTTCAAGATCGAGCCCGAGAGCCCGGACGGGCAGATGCTGGGGTTGATTGAACAGGCACTGGATTTTGTCGTGGCCATTCGGCTGGGGGACACGCTGCCGTCGGAGGTGAACGGCGGGGAGGCAAGCTGGACGCCGACGGATCAGGATCGCAAGGTCGCTGCCAGCAAGGTTGCCTACAATCTTGTTCGTTGTGTATTCGTCCGGATGGGACAGCCCGTCCCGCCCGGTATATCGCCTTCACCTGGATGGGAGGAGTCAGCCGCCAACCAGGTGTTGGTCAAAAAAGCTGTCGACGGCGCCGTCGCGCAGCTCGGCGTGTCGGACGCCAGCGAGGTGAAAGCGCGTGTCGCCGCGATCGGCGAGGAGATGGCCTGTATCGAAACAATGCGGCGCACGCTGATGCGCGGCATTGCCAGGCCGCAGGAAAAACTGTTCCGATTGCAGATGAACGAGGTGCCGGTCAGCCGCCGGGATACCGTCAAGCAGGTCCAGGCGCTGACCAAGCGGGGCTTGAAGGACATCACACACCGGTTCGATGATGTGGATGCTTGGTTGGATGACCTGCTGGGGCTGTTGCGCGATCCGGAGGCGGCCGTGGCGTGGCTTCGGCGGCAGCGGGACTGGTTCTTCCGCACCAACACCGCGTGGGAGCCGATCTTCGCGGACTGGGGCAATGCGCCCACCAGCTTCGATGATTTCTACTGGAAAGTGGTAGAGCGGACCTACAGCTTCCTGGCCCCCCGCTTCATGTCGTTCCAGGAATGGACGTCGATCATCGTCAAGCCGAAAAAAGAAGACATGAAGGTGAAGGTCTGGTGAGGCGGATTTACATAACCGGAATGTTGTCGAGCAACCGCACGCTGCCAAGTTTCGCTGCCGCTATCAACCGGGATGACGGTGTCGCGTGGTCGGCCGGCTGCAGCGATGGGCCTTCGACCAAGGCTAGATAGTCTACGCCGAAACCCAGGTCCGTGAGGCCTGATGTGGCCTCCGTCAGGACCTCGTGCGCGGGCCTGCCGGCGGCGAGAAGCCGAGCGGCATGCCGCAGGGTTTTGAACAGCACGGGGGCGACGGACCGCTCGGATTCCGTCATGAACCGGTTGCGTGACGACATGGCCAGGCCATCCGGTTCGCGCACGGTCTCGATGCCGACGATTTCCAACGGCAGCAGCAGATCGGTGACCATTCGTTTCACAACCTGCAGTTGCTGCCAGTCTTTCTCGCCGAAATATGCCCGGTCCGGCCGGACCTGACCGAACAGCTTGGCGCAGACCGTGGCCACGCCCCGGAAATGGCCTGGCCGGGCATCGCCTTCCCAGCGTTCGGCTGGGCCGCTGACGGTGATCGTCGTCGCCTCGCCGGCGGGATACATGGTTGCGACATCCGGCAGCCAAGCCAGTGCGCAGCCCTCGGCTTCCAGCGCGGCGAGGTCACCGGCTTCGTCGCGCGGATACCGTTTCAGGTCCTCGGTCGGGGCGAATTGTAGCGGATTGACGAAGATCGAGGCAATTGTCGCGGCACCGGAGTTCTACGCCCGCCCGCACCAGGGCGCGATGGCCGGCATGCAGCGCGCCCATGGTCGGGACGAGAGCAAGGGAAGGCGCGGCGCGGCGCAGGTGGGCGCAGGCGGCACGCAGGTCTGGCAGGGTGCGGGCAATCCACATACGGCGGACCTTGGTTCACTTCGCCCCTGTTGGCAACGCGGCTGGAAGATCACGCGCGGCCACGGGGATCCTGTCCAATGAAGGATGTCGGTTCGCCTACTCTGGCGTTCCGCGTCGGCATCGTCTTATGATCCACACCTCATTGGGTCGCTACGGCACGTAACGACACTTATCAACTGGCCATGGGTCGTACAGCCATGAACGCAGCGCTCTGGTTTGCCTCGCAACCTCTTTGGCTGTCCGCTATCGTTGTCGTCGCTCTCCCAACCGCCGTCGCGATGGCGACATGCGCAGGCGTCCGGCGTCTCGTAACGCTTGACAAGTTGCGGGCCAACAATGAAGTCGCCGGCTTCAAGTTTGCTGTGACTTGGGGTCGTTTACGCCGTGATGCTGGGCTTTGTCGTCATCGTGGTGTGGGAGAAGTTCCACATCGCGGAAATGGACGTTGCGGAGGAGGCGGGGCACGTCGCCTCACTTTACCGCCTGTCGCATGGGCTTGGCGGCGGAGGCGAGGCCGTCCGGCACGAACTGACCGGCTACCTCAAGGAGGTCATCGAAAACGATTGGCCTGCCATGTCGAGGGGCCAGCTAAGCCCAAGAGGAACGCAATCGGTAGACGACATCTACCGGGCGCTGCTGGCTGATCCGTCCAACGATCCTCGCAGCGTCGCAACGTATGCCCAGATGTCCGCAGAGATTGACGCTTTGACGCAAGCCCGCCGCCTTCGTTTCGCTCTCGCCGGAGGTGTCGTCCCAGGTGTAATCTGGGCCGTTCTTCTGCTCGGAGCCGCCGCCACCGTTGGCTATACGTTTTTCTTCGGAAACAGTAGCGAGGTTGCGCAGGTGCTTATGACGGGTCTGCTGGCCATCGTGATATTCATGGGGCTGCTGGTGATTGTTGCAGTCAATCACCCATTTACCGGCGATGTGTCAGTCGGTCCTGAACCCCTGGAATTTGTGCTTCGGGAACTCGGCGGCGGACGATGAAGAGTTGGGTCCGCACCGAATTGGGTGTGCTGGTTTGGCTGGGGGCTTTCGCCGGGGCATCATTCGCTTGGGACGAACGGAGATGATATGTCATGACATTGCAAAGGCAGATTGCCCTGGTGACCGGCGGCTCGCGCGGGATCGGCCGGGCGACCGCGTTGCTGTTCGCCGCCGAAGGGGCCGACGTTGCGTTCTGTCATCTGGACGACGACGCCAAGGCCGAAGAGACCGCTGCCGCGATCCGGGGCCTGGGCCGTCGCGCGATGCACCGGTCGGTCGATGTCGCGGATATCGCCGCCGGCAAATCGTTCGCTGAGGATGTGGCGCGCGATTTTGGACCGATCGACATCCTGTTCAACAACGCCGGCATGAACATCCGCAAACCGTTCGAGGCCTATACGGAAGCCGATTTCGATCTGATCGTGTCGGTGCATCTGAAGGGCATGTTCTTTATGGCGCAGGCAGTCTATCCGGCCATGGTCGCGCGCGGACGCGGTTGCATCATCAATGTCGCGTCGCAGCGCGCGCTAAAGGGGGCGGTGAACTCATCGGTCTATTCAGCGGCGAAAGCCGGGATCATCGGGTTCACGCGCGCCTTGTCGTGGGAGGCTGCTCCAAAGGGGGTGCGGGTGAATGCGATCGCACCCGGGCCGATCGTGACGGACCTGACCGCAACCATGGAGCCCGCCGATCGGCAGGCTTTCATCGATGCCTTGCCGGTTGGCCGGTTCGGTCAGCCGGAGGAAATCGCGGCGACCGCGCTGTTGCTGGCCGGCCCACAAGGAGGGTTTTACGTGGGCGCGACTTTGTCGCCGAACGGCGGTGATGTGATGTACTAGCGATCGCAGCGCTTGAGTTGCGACTTCGGCATCCTTGCGGCTGGTCACCGCGGTTGCGGAGCGGGCCTAACCGGTCCTAAGATTTTTGGAAAGCAACCAGGGAGCGCTCCGATGACCGGCCAGGCATTCGATTACACCGTCGCGGACTTCAACTATGTGGAGCATGCGGACGGCCCGCAGCGCCTGCGTCTGTTCATGCCCGTGGGCACCGGCCCGTTTCCTGTCGTCGTGGATGTCCACGGCGGCGCCTGGTGCAACGGTGATCTGAAGGACTGCGAATCGCGGGACCTCGCGCTGGTGCGGGATGGCTTCGCGGTGGCGGCGCTGAACTTCCGCCATGCCGGCGCGGGGTATCCATCATCCTCGGCCGATATCAACTTCGCAATTCGGTGGCTGAAGGCGCATGCCGGAAGGCTGGGTCTGCGGGCTGACAAGGTGGGACTATCGGGTCAGAGCAGCGGCGGGCATCTGGTGATGCTGGCCGCGATGCGCCCGAACGATCGTCGCTACACCACGATCCCATCGCCAGATGGGGCAAACGTGGATGCCACCGTTCAGGCCGTGGTGATGCAATGGCCGGTGATCAATCCGCTGTCGCGCTACCGCAATGCGGTGCGGCTGCGTAACGCGGGTAACCCACCGGCGTGGGTGGGCGACATTCCCAGCCGCCACGACCTGTACTGGAAGACCGAGGCGGCGATGGAGGAAGGCAATCCGATGCTGTTGCTGGAGCGTGGCGAAAAGGTCTCGCTGGTGCCCGCGCTGTGGATCCAGGGCCGACCCAACGACAATCCTCACGACTACCGCGATCCGGTCGGTAACCAGGACCTGAACGAGCCGGAACGTTTCGTTCGCAACTACCGTAAGGCCGGCGGGTCGATCGAAATAGTGGATATCGATCAGGCCAACCGAGCGGCGGCGTCGAATGCGCCGACGGTGGCGTTTTTCAGGCGCCATCTGAGCTGAATCCTGCCGCTTTCTTTTCGCTGCTGATCGTCGGGCTCGGCACCCTGGTGGTGCCGCTCGACTCTGGCGGTCAATATCGACTTTCCGTATATTGTCCGCCAGTTCGGGCTGCCGATCCCGATGATCCAGTGGGTCGTGATCAGCTACGTGCTGACACAGACCAGCCTGCTGCTCAGCTTCGGACGGATCGGGGACTTGCTGGGCTATCGCCGGGTGTTCCTGTTCGGCACCGGCATCAGCGTGATTGCTTTCGTTGCCTGCGCGCTATCGCCATCGTATGGCTGGCTGTTGGCGGGACGCGTAACCCAGGGCATCGGCGCCGGCCTGATCCTGAGCGTGGGGCCGGCGCTGGCCACCAGTCTGTTCCCCGAGGCAATGCGTGCCCGGGTGCTGGGCCATTACATGATGATGTTTGGCCTGGGCAGCGCGCTGGGACCATCGGTGTTCGGTTTGTTGCTTGATCGTTTCGGATGGTCGGCCGTCTGGGCCTTCCGCGCGCCGATCGCCGCGGCAGCCTTCCTGCTGGCCTGGACCATTCCGAGGGCGCCGCGAACCGATACGGGCGAGAAGTTCGACGCAGCAGGGGGGGCGTTGCTGGCGGTAGCGCTCAGCTTTTTCCTGCTTGCGCTGAACCAGTCGCGGCAGCCGGCGGTGTTCGCGCTCAGTGCGGTAATTTCGGCCGCCGCCTTTGTTGTGTTCACGCGGCGCCAGCTGCAGGCCGAGAAGCCGATCATCGACGTCCGGTATTTCCGGAACGGCACGTTCACCGTGATCAACGTGGCGTTCGCGCTGGTGAATCTGGCGGTGTTCAGCATCATGCTGCTGTCGCCGTTCTATCTGAACTCGGTTTCCGGCCTGTCCGTGCCGATGGCCGGTCTGGTGCTCGCGACGTCGCCGGTCGGCACCATGATCGCGGCCCCGCTTGCAGGTCGGCTGGCGAGTGGGCGGTCACCGTGGAGCATCGCAGTTGCCGGCATGGCTGGATGCGCTGTCGGTTTGGCTGGCATTTCGCTGGCGGACAGCGTTCCGGATATTCCGTTCCTGGCTGCCTCGATGTTCGTCACCGGGTTCGGCATGGGGCTGTTCCAGGTCGCCTACTTCGACATCCTGACCGCGGCGATGCCGCAGCGGGACCGGGGTGTGGCTGGTGCCTTGGGAATGGCGACCCGCAGCATCGGCACGGTGACCGGCGCCACGGTGCTGATGCTGGTGTTCCAGTCGCGCCAGATGCCGGATGGATTCGTTGGCGCCTTGCAGGAACTCTTTCCGGGTCGCGGCCGCGATCCCGGCGGTGCTGGTGGTTCTGCTCCTGATCGGCCGGCGGCGGATCAGTCGTCCCGCTGCATCGCCTGCCAGACTCGGAACGGCGAGGCCGCGCCGTCGAGGCTTTTGACCCCGACTGCGTCGGCTATGGCATTGCCGATGGCGGGAAACAGTCCGACCGCGCCGGCTTCGCCGCAGCCTTTGACGCCGAGGGGGTTGGTTGTGCAGGGCGTGCCGGCGAAGGACAGGTCAAAATGCGGCAGGTTGTCGGCCCGCGGCATGGCATAGTCCATGAAGCTGGCGCTGATCGGCTGGCCGGTTTCGGGGTCGTAGACGGCGTGCTCCAGCAGCGCCTGGCCGGCGCCCTGGGCGATGGCGCCGTGCGCCTGCCCAGCGGCGATCATCGGATTTACCAGTACGCCGTAGTCGTCGACAGCGGTCAGGCGTTCCAGCGTCGTGACGCCGGTTTCCGGGTCGATTTCGACTTCTACGACATGGGTGCCGTTAGGGAAGGTCATCGCCTCCCGAGTCCACTGGTGATAGGTGTCCAGGGGGTCGTTAGCCTGGCGCGCCAGTGTCGCCGTCTGCAGCAGGGTGATGCTGCGGTCGGTCCCGGCAACGCGGAAGGCGCCGTCGTCGAAGACGATATCCGCCTCGGCGGCTTCAAGCGCTCGGGCCGCGACGGTCTTGCCCTTCGCGATGATAATCTCCGACGCGCGCCAGATCGCCGTGCCACCCATGTAGGTGGCGCGGGAACTGCCGTGGCCGCCGCCCATGCGGATCAGATCGGTATCGCCCTGCTCCAGGTGGATGATGGCGTTGGGCAGGCCAAGCCGGTCGGCCAGGATCTGCGGCATGGTCGTCTCGTGGCCCTGGCCGATGGTCTGCGTGCCGGTGATCAGCGCGACCGTTCCGCCGGGTTCAAAACGAATGTCGACGTTTTCGGTCGGCAGGCCGCCGGTGCCCTTGATGTGGCAGGCAATACCGAGGCCGCGGCGTTTGCCCCTGGCTTCGCTGGCGGTGCGGCGGGCGGCGAATGTTTCGACCTCTGCCTTGTTGATCGCGGCATCGAAGTGCCGCCGGAAATCGCCGCTGTCGACGACGAAGTTCAGCGCGTTGGTCATGGGGGTGGCCTTGAAGAAGTTGCGGCGGCGCAACGCGATCCGGTCGAACCCGCACTGCATCGCGGCGGAGTTGATCAAGCGTTCGATGATGTTGATCGCCTCGCCGAAACCGGGACCCCGCGTAACGCCGATCGGCGTCGTGTTGGTCAGGACCGCGCGCACACGCAGGGAAACGGCAGGTATGTCGTAGATGGAGCCTTGCAGGTGCGCATACTGGTTGGTCTGCACACCCCCTGACCCGCCGGACATGTAGGCGCCGAGGTTGGCGACGCTGTCCACGTGCATTGCCAGGAAGTGACCGTCGGCGTCCAGGGCCAGGGTCGCAGTGGCGATGTGGTCGCGGGCCTGGTGGTCGGTCAGGAAGGTTTCCGTTCGGGTAGCGATCCATTTGACCGGCCTGCCGGTGCGGCGGGCGGCCCACAGGATCAGGGCGTGTTCGGCGTAGGCAAAGTTCTTGGCACCGAAGCCTCCACCGACGTCGGGGGCGACAAAGCGGATCGTTGTGGGATCGACGTTCAGCACGCGGGCGGCGACGTCGCGGTTGCCGTGCAGGTTCTGGCTGGACACGTGCAATGTGGATCGGCCGGTGTTCTGGTCGTGGATGCCGACAGCGCCGCGCGGCTCCATTGGGTTGGTGACGATGCGGTGATTCGTCAGATCGATCGTTACCGTGTGGGCGGCTGATCTCAGCGTTGCGGCGACGTCTTCTGTCCGACCCCAGTGCCAGTCGAGGCAGACATTGCCTGGCACCTCTGCTGCCAGTTCCGGCGCGGCCGGCGACAGGGCTTCGCGGGTTCGGGTGATCGCCGGCAGTGGGTCGGCTTCGACCTCGATCCGTTCGGCTGCATCCAGTGCCTGGTTGCGTGTTTCCGCGATGACCAGGGCCAGCGGTTCGCCTGCGAATTTAACACGGTCCTGTGCCAGGAGTGGTTGCGGCAGAAATCGGAATGGCTCGTTTGTCTGGACGTTGGCTTCCACCGTTGGCCGCAGCGGCTGCAACCTGTCCGCGGTGACGTCCTGGGCGGTAAGGATAGCGAGGACGCCGGGGGAAGCCTTTGCGGCGGTGATATCGAGGCCGCGCAACTGGGCGTGGGCGTGGGATGACCGGAGGAACACGGCGTGAGCAACGCCCTCGCATTGCAGGTCGTCGAGGTAGGCGCCGTGGCCGGTGACGAAGCGGGCGTCTTCGCGCCGGCGGGGGGTATCGCCGATGCCGGCGCGGGAGGTATCGCCGATGCCGGCGCTGTCGTTCATCCGGGTGTTCCTTGGTGTTCCTGTCGGGTTCAGTGTGTGGCCACATGCCGCCGTGGGGCAAGGTGCTATTGGCGAGATGGAACCTGTGGTAACGTGTGGCTTGCTGAGCTACCGGATGGGCCAAAATGAGTAATTATCTCTATGTCCTCGCTTTGATCCTGCTGTTGCTGCCATTTGTTCTGAGGCGGTTTGCGACTGCCGGCAGTGGCCGCGCGCACACGATCAACACGGTCAATATGGTGATGACGATCGCGGGGCTTGTGTGTGCCGCCGCCGCGTTCGCCGTGGATCACCTGCTGTAGGGCTAACGGCTGCTGGCCTGGCGTCGAACGACAGGCGCGTCCGGCCGAGCGAGGCCGAAATGGTCGCGCAGGGTGGTGCCTTGGTAATTGTGGCGGAACAGGCCGCGCCGCTGCAGTTCCGGGACGACGCTGTCGACGAAGTCGTTGAAGGCGCCGGGAAAATAAGCCGGCAGGATGTTGTAGCCATCGGCGGCGCCGGATGTGAACCACTCCTCTAGCGTGTCGGCGATCCTGTTGGGTGTGCCGCAGATCACCCAATGGCCGCGGGCGGCCGCGGTTAGATTGTAGAGGTCGCGCAACGTCATCTTCTCGCGCCGGGCGGTTTCATACAGCACGTGGACGAAGGTATGGCTGTTGTTTGTCTGGGGTGGCGGCGGCACCGGCCCATCCAGCGGATATCCGGACACATCGTAGCCGATCCGGCTGGCGACGAGCGTCGCCGCGTTGGCCGGGGTCAGCCAGCTTTGCAGCTTCGACAGCGTTTCGCGCGCCTGTGCGTCTGAGGAACCGACGATCGGCATGACGCCGGGCAGCACCGCGAGTTCATCGGGAGAGCGGCCGTATTTGGCCATCCGGCCCTTCAGGTCGGCATAGGCGGCTTTCGCGGAGTCCAGGTCCTGCACGACGGAGAACACAACATCTGCGGTCCGCGCTGCCAATTCCAGCCCGGATGGCGAGCCGCCGGCCTGGATGATGACCGGATGCCCCTGCGGGCTGCGGGCCATGTTGAGCGGTCCCTTCACCTGGAAGAACCGCCCCTTGTGGTCGAGCGTGCGGACCTTGACCGGATCGATGTAACGGCCGGTGGCCTTGTCGGCGATGATTGCGCCGTCGTCCCAACAATCCCAGAGCCCTCTAACGACATCAACGAACTCGTTGGCGCGCGCGTAGCGCAACTCGTGTTCGAGATGCTCGTCGCGATTGAAGTTCAGCGCGGCGCCTGGGTTGGAGCTGGTGACCACATTCCAGGCCGCTCGTCCGCCGCTGATGTGGTCGATCGAGCCGAAAATACGCGCGACGTTGAAGGGTTCGGAAAAGCTGGTGGAGACGGTAGCGCCGAGCCCGATATGGGTGGTGGAGGCGCTGAGGGCGGTGATGAGGGTGGTCGGTTCGAACCGGCACATGAACGAGGGATGGTCGGTTGGGTCCATCACCATTGAGTTGGAGATGAACAGCAGGTCGAATTTCCCGCGTTCGGCGATGCGGGCGATCTCCTGGATGACGGGAAGTTCCATGTGGCTGGTGGCCGCCCCATCATAGCGCCACCCGGCGATATGGTTGCCGGTGCCAAGGACGAAAACACCCAGGTGCATCTGTCGATTCATCCGGTTTTCCCTCCCCGCTGGAGTTGTCCTGCGGCCAGTCTGTGTCGGTTTCCGGGCAGTCTGCAAGGCGCGGGCGGCAGGTCGATGGCACTCGCCGCTTGCCCAACCTGCCTAATCACTGGACAATCGCCGCAACTGCGAAGGGACCCACAGCGTGGCCGGATTTAAGAGCACCGAGAAGTATATTGCGACCCGCGACCTGGAGGTCGCGGTGAATGCCGCCGTGACGCTGCAACGGCCGCTGCTGGTCAAGGGCGAACCTGGCACCGGCAAGACGGTGCTGGCGCATGAAGTGGCTGCCGCGCTGGATAAGCCGTTGATCGAGTGGCATGTGAAATCCACCACCAAGGCGCAGCAGGGTCTGTACGAATACGACGCCGTCTCTCGCTTGCGTGATGGGCAGTTGGGTGATCCTCGTGTTCATGACATCGCGAACTACATCGTGCGCGGCAAGTTGTGGGACGCGTTTGAGGCCGAAGAGCAGACCGTCGTCCTGATCGATGAGGTCGACAAGGCGGACATCGAGTTCCCGAACGACCTGCTGCTGGAACTCGACCGGATGCAGTTCTTTGTGTACGAGACGCGCAAGACCATCGTGGCACGGCATCGGCCGGTGGTGATCATCACGTCGAACAACGAAAAGGAACTGCCGGACGCGTTCCTGCGCCGCTGCTTCTTCCACTACATTCGCTTTCCCGATCGCGAAACGATGGAGCGGATCGTGCAGGCGCACTATCCGGACATCCGCAAGGACCTGGCACGCGAGGCTTTGAATGTGTTCTTCCAGGTGCGTGAGGTGCCGGGGCTGAAGAAGAAGCCGGCGACATCCGAGCTGCTGGACTGGCTGAAACTGTTGATGGTGGAGGATCTGCCGGTCGAGACCTTGCGGACGAATGAGAAGCAGATCGTTATTCCGCCGCTGCACGGCGCGCTGCTGAAGAACGAGCAGGATGTGCATCTGTTCGAGCGTCTGGCGTTTCTGGCGCGCCGGGGGGGCTGATGTTCTCGCACCTGGTGCTTGGGCTGCGCGCTGCTGGGTTGCCGGCGTCCATTACGGAATGGCTGATCCTGATGGCGGCCATGAAGGAGGGGGTCGCGGAGTACAGCATCGACGATTTCTATTACCTGGCGCGGGCGACGCTGGTGAAGGACGAGCGGCACCTGGACAAGTTCGACCGGGTGTTCGCGCACTGCTTCAAGGGCGTGGAACCGCCCGAGGGCGTGGCGATCGAGACGCTGCCGGAAGAATGGCTGCGCAAGCTGGCCGAGAAAATGCTGAGTCCGGAAGAACTCGCGCAAATCGAGACGCTGGGCGGGTTCGAGGCGCTGATAAACCGGCTGAAGGAGCTGTTGGCGGAGCAGAAGGGGCGGCACCAGGGCGGGTCGAAATGGATTGGCACGGCGGGGACGTCTCCGTTTGGGGCTTATGGCGCCAATCCGGAAGGTGTGCGGATCGGGCAGGAGGAGTCGCGCAACCGGCGGGCGGTGAAGGTGTGGGACCGGCGGGACTACAAGGATCTGGACGACACCGTAGAGCTAGGCACTCGCGGCATGAAGCTGGCCCTGCGCCGTCTGCGACGGTTCGCTCGGCAGGGGGCGGCGACGGAGCTGGATATCCATGACACGATCCAGTCGACCGCGAACAATGCGGGGATGCTTGATCTGAAGCTGGTGCCGGAGCGGCATAATACGGTGAAGGTATTGCTGTTCCTGGATGTCGGCGGGTCGATGGATGACCATGTGCGGCTGACGGAGGAGCTGTTTTCGGCGGCGCGGAGTGAGTTCAAGCATCTGGAGTATTATTACTTCCATAATTTTCCGTATGAGAAAGTGTGGAAGAATAACCGCCGGCGTTTTGAGGAAGTGATTCCGACGTGGCAAGTGCTGCGGACCTATGGGCCGGATTACAAGCTGATCATTGTGGGGGATGCGGCGATGAGCCCTTATGAGATCACCATGCAGGGCGGGTCCGTTGAGCATTACAACGATGAGGCGGGGGTGGTTTGGCTGGACCGGCTGTCCTCGCACTACCGGCGGTCGGCCTGGTTGAATCCGACGCCGAAGCAAAGTTGGGGGCATGTGCGGTCGATTACGATGGTCAACGACCTGATGGAGGGGCGGATGTATCCGCTGACCGTGTCGGGGATTGACGATATGAACTCTGGGAGTTGAGCCGGTAGGGTGCGAGGGCGTTGGGCGACAGCGATGGGGTTGCCGCAAGGCTGTTTTGTGTGTGGACCGCGTATAGGGGTCGATGGCACCCCAAAGTTCTTTTCGAGGAAACCTGGCGGAATAGGTTGGTCGCCTGGGCTATGCTTTCGGCAACTTTTACGTGGTTGCGTCTTAAAAGAAGGGCCTTACGCAGATAAGGAATTCGATGGCGCGGATGCACGCGGATGAAGCGGGACTAAGTGACTTGTACGTGGCCACCATCTGCGAGCCGCACGCACTTCATTCAATGTTGGCGCGCTTGGTCAAATTATGTCGGGCGCACAGCAGTTGGATGTTCTCCGCTTTCAGAGATGTGCCGCCTTTTGAGAATGGTACAATATGGTCAAAGTGAAGTTCATCCGACTGGCTGCAAATGACACATCTTCCGCTGTCACGTTTCCAAACTTCGAGCTTGACACTCGTTGGAATAATCCGGCTGCGTTCTGGAGTTCCATCGACCGCATCCTCCGCGGCCGTGGCATCTAAGATGTTCTCAACGGCAATCAGTTTGAATTTGAAGACGGATCGAAGGTTGTCACGCTCTTGCCATGAATTGACTAGGTGAAACAGTCCGTTGTCTGTCCAGATGCCGCCTTTGACCTTTTCGTAGACTTGCACAATGTCAGGGCCTTTCCGTCCAGCCTTGAACGTCTGCGCAGCGTTATAAAATTTGCCGTTTTCTGTTAGCCTGCCGCCGGGCTGGCGGTCCGGTTGGTCAACCGCTTTCGGATCAGAAATGCTTTTTCGTTTTGGCTCGTCATGTCCTTCATAGATCAGGGTTGTTCCGCCATCTTGGATCTCGTCGCGATAAGGCGAGTTGGGGCGAACCGACATCAGAATAACAGAGTGATGTCCTTTCAGTCTGAAGTTCATGCCCCGCTGCAGGCTGGCCCCTTCCTTCTGGCACATTTCCATATATGAGATGATCTTCCCTCTCATGGCTTAGCCGAGAATTTAATCATCGTCACACTGGATTTTTGTTCCGTTAATAACTCCGCGGCAACCCCAGCACGTGCTCCGCGATATACGACAGGATCAGGTTCGTGCTGATCGGGGCGACCTGATACAACCGGGTCTCACGGAATTTTCGTTCGACGTCATATTCCTCGGCGAAGCCGAAGCCGCCGTGGGTTTGGATGCACGCCTCGCCGGCGGCCCAGGAGGCGTCGGCGGCCAGCATCTTGGCCATGTTGGCTTCCTCGCCGGGGGTTTCGCCGGCTTCGAATTTCTCGCAGCCGGCCTGGACCATAAGCTCTGCCGCGCGCATCTGGGCGTAGGCCTTGGCCAGAGGGAACTGGATTCCCTGGTTCTGCCCGATTGGCCGGCCGAAGACCACGCGATCCCGAGCGTAGTCGGTGGCCTTGCGCAGGAACCATTTGGCGTCGCCGATGCACTCCGCCGCGATCAGCAGGCGTTCGGCGTTCATCCCGTCCAGGATGTAGCGGAACCCTCGCCCCTCGACACCGACCAGGTTTTCCGCCGGCACGATCATGTTGTCGAAGAATATCTCGGTCGAGTTATGGTTCATCATCGTGCGGATCGGCCGGATAGTCAGTCCCTTGCCCATCACGGTCCGCATGTCGACGATGAAAGTCGATAGGCCTTCGGTTCGTTTCGTCGTCTGATCCCTCGGCGTCGTCCTTGCCAGCAGCAGCATCAAATCCGAGTGTTCCGCTCGGCTTGTCCACACCTTCTGACCGTTGACAACGTAATGATCGCCTTCCCGCCGAGCGAATGTGCGAAGGGCGGTGGTATCGGTGCCGGAGGTCGGTTCGGTGACGCCGAACGCTTGAAGGCGCAGTTCGCCGGTGGCGATTTTCGGCAGGTATTCCTTTTTCTGCGCATCGGTACCGTGCCGTAGAATGGTGCCCATGATGTACATCTGGGCGTGGCAGGCCGCGCCGTTGCAGCCCTCGGCCTGCACCGTTTCCAGGATAGCGGCGGCGGCGGACAGCGGCAGGCCGGCGCCACCGTATTCCTCGGGGATCAGGGCACCCAGATATCCGGCTTCAGTGAGCGCCGTGACGAACGCAGTCGGATAGGCCCGTTCAGCGTCCAGCTTGCGCCAGTATTCGCCGGGAAACTTGGCGCACAGTTTGCGCACTTCCTCCCGGATCTCCGCGTGGGGATCGTGGCGCAGGGTCTCTTTCATGGCGAACTCCCGGAACGGACCTCCGTCCTTATGGTGATTTCCCGTGGTCTGGCAACGTGCGGGAAACGCCACCCTGCGTGATCCGCATCATGGCTTGCAGGACTGTTTCAGCCATTTTATCCGCGCCAACGATCTTAAGGACGCCATTCATGCCCGACCTCCCGCGATTCGATCCGTCGCCGTTCGCCCAGTTCGCTGCCTGGATGACGGAAGCCGAGAAGACCGAGATCAACGATCCGAACGCCATGATCGTCGCCACAGCGACGCCCGACGGACGCCCCTCGGCCCGGGCGATCCTGCTGAAGGGCGTCGATGACCGCGGGTTCGTCTTCTACACCAACAAGGAGAGCCGCAAGGGCAACGAACTCACCGCCAATCCCAGCGTCTTCCTGCTGTTCTACTGGAAATCGCTGCATCGCCAGGTGCGTATCGAGGGCACGGTCGAACACGTCACCGACGCCGAGGCGGACGCCTACTATGCTACCCGCGCCCGCATTTCCCGCCTGGGCGCCTGGGCGTCGATACAGTCCCGTCCGTTGCCCGAACGAGCCGTGCTGGAACAGCGCCTCGCCGATGCGGAACGGCGTTATCCGGACGAAGAGGTTCCCCGCCCGGAGTACTGGTCCGGCTACCGTGTGGTGCCGGCATTGTTCGAGTTCTGGCAGGATATGCCCTTCCGCCTGCACGACCGGACGGTCTATCGGCGCGGGAAAAATGACGCCTGGGAACAAAGCAAGCTGTTCCCATAGCGGGCAGGCGTTGCCAAATAAATGGACGCTTGCAGTTCAAACGCAAACCTGCATTGCTCTAAGCGCAGAACCTCTCGATGGAGCCGACCATGGCGATCCGCAAAATCCTGCTGCCTCTGACAGGAACCGCCGCTGGGGAAGCGGCACTGGCGACCGCGCTGATGATTGCCCGCCGATGGAACGCCCACGTCACTGCGCTGCATGTCCGCGTGGATAGTCGCGACGTCGCACCGCTGGCCGGCGAGGGCCTGTCCGGCGCGATGATCGAGGAGATGATGTCCGCGACCGAGAAGGAGAGCTCCGACCGCGCGCACGCCGTGCGGTCGATGTTCGAGCGTTTCGTCACCCGCCATCAGGTCGTGGTGCAGGAGGCGCACCCCGGTCTCGATCACGCGACCGCCAGCTTCGCGGCCGTTACGGGGCGGGAGGAGGACATCGTCGCCCAGCAGGCGCGGCTGGCTGACCTGACCGTGGTCCCGCATCCCGACTCAGGCGAAGATGTGTCGTCGTCCGACGCGCTGCATGCGGTGCTGTTTGATTTGGGACGGCCGGTGCTGATCTCACCAAGGACGGCGCCGGACCGGATCGGCACGCGCGTCTGCCTGGCCTGGAACGGCACCGCTGAATCCTCGTCCTCGGTTGTGGCGGCGATGCCGTGGATGCAACGGGCGGAGGCGGTGGCAATCATGTTTGCCGATGGATACCAGAGACGAGGTCCGGGGGCGCCGGATCTGGCGGCCTATCTGGCGCTCCACCGTGTGACGGCGGAGATCGTCACATTCCGGTCGGTTGGCGGTTCGGTTGGCGGCGGGCTTCTGGCGGCGGCGGCGGACTTCGGCTGCGATCTGCTGTCGATGGGCGCCTATTCACACTCCCGCCTGCGGCAATTGATTCTTGGGGGCGTTACGCGACATGTGCTGGAGAATGCGACGCTGCCGGTGATGATGAACCGGTAGACCGGGTCAGTACAACTTCTCCTGCGTGCCCAGCTTGACGATGACCTCGTTGGGCTGAGCCAGGTTCAGCATCGCCCGCGCCCGCTCGTCCAACGTGTCGGGATTCAGGTGGCTCGGCCGCAACCCCGAGACCCGCGTTTCCCATCCGTCACGTTCGGCTTTCGCGGCGGCCTTCTCGCCTTCGACCTGCTGTTGCAGTTCCTTGCGGTGAGCGTAGGCGACCAGGCCGCGATTGCCCTGGGTCGCGTTCCAGCAGAAATACCCGGTGATCGACAGAAAGATCGCAGGCGGCAGCGCGATCTTGGCCCGCCGCTTCATCTCTCGCGCAAAAGACATTTTCCGCTCCACCGTCGCCCGGCGAGGTCCACGCCGCCGCCTGTTCTTTATTCTAAACCTCAACCGTGATTCGCGTGAATCAAAAAAAAGCCGTTGATTCGCCGAAGATTCATCCCAGCGTCTGATCCCGGTGGGCTCCGTCGTGGCGGCCGCCGGCGACGGGCCGCGGTGTTGTCGCGCCTGGATGGTGTCGTTGCGACGTCTTCCGCGTTGACAGGACAAACGGCGCTGCGCATCGTCCGGCCGCTTTGAACAGGAACGGCCGCGGTATGTCTCAACATAGCCTTCAACAACCGATCGAGGATCTTTGGGAACGGCGTGACAGCCTGTCTTCCGCTACCAAGGGAGCGGCACGAGACGCGGTGGAGTCTGCGCTGGAAGCTCTCGACGCCGGTGAGGTGCGGGTTGCGGAGAAGACCGGCGATGACTGGCACGTGAACCAGTGGCTCAAGAAGGCCGTCCTGATGTCGTTCCGGCTGAATCGACTCCGCACCGATGGAAGGTCCTGGCGGGGCGCCCGTCTGGGACAAGGTCCCGATGAAGTTCGCCGGCTGGGGTGAGAACCGCTTCAAGCAGGCTGGATTCCGAGCGGTGCCGGGCGCGGTGGTGAGGAAGTCGGCGTTCATTGCGCCGGGAGCCGTCCTGATGCCCAGTTTCGTCAACGTCGGTGCATGGGTCGGACGCAACACCATGGTCGATACCTGGGCCACGGTCGGAAGCTGCGCGCAGATCGGCGCGAACTGCCATTTGTCGGGTGGCGTCGGCATCGGTGGCGTGCTGGAGCCGTTGCAGGCCAACCCGGTGATCATCGAGGACGACTGCTTCGTCGGCGCGCGATCCGAAGTGGCCGAGGGTGTGGTGGTGGAGCGTGGCGCCGTGCTGTCCATGGGCGTGTTCATCGGCGCCTCTACCAAAATCATCAACCGCGCGACGGGCGAGATCCATATGGGCCGGGTCCCGGCCTATTCCGTGGTGGTGCCTGGCTCGCTGCCTGGCAGGCCGCTGCCGGATGGTTCGCCGGGGCCGTCGCTTTACTGCGCTGTCATTGTGAAGACCGTGGACGCCCAGACCCGCGCGAAGACCTCGATCAACGAATTGCTGCGTGACTGATGGGCATTCGGCTTTTGTCACGAGGTGACGAAGGGGGGCCGTTCGGTCATTCTCGATTTTCGGAACGCGCGTCAAACGAAGACGCGGATGGCCGGACCGGGTCCAGCCATGACACAATGGGGGATCGCGGTGCCGCGTCCGATTAACGTTTCGTCATTCCAGGAATCTGCCGATCCACTTCCGCTGGCACAGGCCCTGATCCGCTGCAATTCGGTCACGCCGGCGGACGGTGGGGCACAGGATGTCCTGGGCCATGCTCTTGAAGGCCTCGGCTTCACGATCCACCGGCTGCGCTTCGGCGACATCGACAACCTGTTTGCCCGCCGGGGAACCTCCGGCCCTCATATATGCTTCGCCGGTCACACTGACGTCGTCCCGGTTGGCGCCGCTAATTGGCGGTCCGACCCGTTTGGCGGCGAGGTCCGGGACGGGGTGCTTTATGGCCGCGGCGCGTGCGACATGAAGGGTGCCATTGCCGCCTTCACCGCAGGGGTGGCGCGGCATCTGGCCGAAGGGGGAGGAAACGGCTCCATAAGCTTCCTGATCACCGGGGATGAGGAAGGCCCTGCCGTCGACGGCACAGTGAAAGTCCTGGAGTGGATGCAGGCGCACGGCCAGATCCCGGATTTTTGCCTTGTGGGTGAACCGACCTGTCCGGTCAAGCTCGGGGACATGGTCAAGATCGGCCGCCGCGGCAGCGTCAACATGAAGGTCGAGGTGTTCGGGCGGCAGGGTCATGTTGCCTATCCGCAGCGTGCCGACAACCCCATCCACCGCCTGATGCAGGCGCTGACCGCACTGATCGCCGCGCCGCTCGATGCCGGCACAGACTGGTTCGAACCGTCAACGTTACAAATCACCAGCATCGACGTGGGCAACGCCGCCACCAACGTCATCCCGGAGTCGGCCCGCGCCGCGCTGAACATCCGCTTCAATGACCGGCACAGCGGGGCCTCGTTGATTGCGTGGGTTCGGGCGACCCTGGCGCGATACGCCGACCGCTTCGAACTCGACGCTTCCATCAGCGGCGAGTCGTTTGTGACAAAGCCGGGACCGTTGGTCGACATCCTGCGCAATGCCATCCTCGGCGCTACCGGCGTCGAGCCTAAGTTGGACACCGGTGGCGGCACGTCCGACGCGCGTTTCATCGCCAACTATTGCCCGGTTGCCGAATTCGGACTGGTTGGCGCCACCATGCATCAGGTCGATGAGTGCGTGCCGGTCGCTGAGCTGCGGGACCTCTCCCGGATTTACCGCGATGTTATCGCGGCCTTCCTGGCATGACCGATGCCCGGCGGCCGCAACGCAGCATTCTGGTGGGGATGGTCCGCGTCGCCTGCGGTCGTGCCGATGGGATCGCGTGTTTCGGTGGCACCGTGCAGTCATTTCTTGCGAGCCTGGCGCCGCTGGTCGCGTTCCCTTTGGTCGGGGCCGGGTTTGGCATGTTTACCGAAGGACCGCGACAGGCACTGACGGACCTTGCGATGACCCTCTGCGCGCTGCTGACGCCGGCGGTGCTGTCCTATGAGCTGGCAAAGTTCTGGAGCCGCACCGATGCATGGTTTCGTTTCGCGACGGCTTTCAACTGGTGCGAATGGATTCTGCCGCTGGTTGCCGCGTTAGGGATGCTGCCTCTGAGCATAGCGGTCAGCGCCGGGGTGGGAGAGAACCTTGCAAGCCTGTTGTTGATGGGGTTCCTCGCGACTTACGGGCTTTGGCTGCACTGGTTTCTGGCCCGCAAGGCCCTGGCGCTGTCGGTCGGACGGGCCATTCTGCTCGTGTTGGTCGTCAATGCCGGAACCGTGGCCGCGGTCATGGGTCCGACGCTGTTGGTTTCGGAGAAGGGATGAACGGTCTGGCTTCGGTGGCGGCGGGATTGTCAGGCGCCGTGCGGCTGGCGATGGGCAAGCCGGACGGTGTCGTGCTGGTTCCGGGTGATCGTACGACCGCCGTGCGCAGCTTCTGGGCCATCGCGTTCTGCGTGCCGTCGGTGCTGTGCAGGCTGTTCATGGCGTGGTCCGAGGACGGAATCCCTGCAAACGTCGGCCATCTTATCGGCCGTGAACTGATCGTGTTCATTCTCGGGTGGCTGGTGTTCGTGGAGGTGACCCACTTCCTCGCACCGCTGCTGGGCAGGGCTGACCGCTGGGGACGCTTCATCGCGGTGTGGAACTGGTGCAACGTGGTCGAAGGTGCGCTCGTCATCATTGGCGGACTGCCAGGCCTGCTGGGCGCGCCGGACATCGTCGCACAGGCGAGTGAACTGATTACGATCGGCTGGGCGCTATGGCTTGAATGGTATGCTTCCCGCCTGGCCTTCGGTGTCGGGGCTGGGACAGCAGCGGGCCTGGTGCTGCTGGATCAGGCGATTGGCATCATTCTCGCCGCGGTGGCCGTGTCCATAGGCGGATAGCCGTTGTGTGAATGGAGGCGGATAGCCGTTGTGTGAATGGAGGCGGATAGCCGTTCTGTGAATGGCGGTAGACTGATCGAAGTCCACCGCCGCCTCCCGTCGTTCCACGCTGCGTCGGCGGCTGTTTACAGCCGACGCAGCGTAAGCCGCTGCTTTCGGGTGCAGGCGTCAGCCGCCGCTGGCCGGTCCACCGGGACCGGTCTTTTGCCGGGTGGTCGCCTCATTGTCCGAACCGATCGTGCTATTGTTGCCTGGCACGACGGTCTTCCCGGTTGCTCCCGGCTGATGGGGGTTGCCCGCGCGGCTCGTCGAAGCGGTGGATCGCCCCATCTTACCGGTCATGGCAGGGGTAGGATGAGTGCCAGCCGGATAGGTCGGCGTGCCGATCTTCCCCGCGCCGCCGGCGTCGTTGGCATTGTTCGTCGCAGATTGCGCCAGCACTGCTCCCGCTGGAACAACCGACAGTGCGGCGATCAGCAGGATCGCGCGAGACGGGATAGCCATGACCGAATCCTTTCGGGAATGTTGCGCGTGATGTCACGCGGATGCCGGGGCTAACGGTTCGGCTATGGCCGCGGTTTCATTGCAATCTCACGCTAGGCGCGCCTGCGGTCCAACGCGCGGGCCTTATTGCTGCGCCGTGAACGGGTCCGCGGGATACCCGACCGCCATCAGCGTCAAACCCTCGGCGGGTGCTGTCGGACCAGCCTGGGCTCGGTCTTTTGCCGCCAACACCGCGGCGATCCGGCTCTCGGGCCATGACCCGTCACCGACCAGTCGGAGTGTGCCGGCCATGTTGCGGACCTGGTGGTGCAGGAAGCTGCGCGCCCTGACCTCGATCGAGATAATGTCACCGTCCCGCGCCACATCCATCCGGTCGAGTGTGCGCAGCGGCGATTTCGCCTGACAGGCGGCGGCGCGAAAGGACGTAAAGTCATGACGGCCGATGAGGAGTTGCGCGGCCCGGTGCATGGCGCCGGCATCCAATGGCGCCGCGACATGCCATACGCGGTTCAGCAGAAGGGCAGGGCGGCTGCGACGGTTCAGGATCCTGTAGCGGTAGCAACGGGAAGTGGCGTCAAACCGCGCGCTCCAGTCGTCAGGCACCGTGCTGGCAGCCAGGATGACAATCGGATGTGGTTTCATGTGGTAGTTCAGCGCGTCCCGAACTTTCTCCGGCCGGTAGCCGTCGGGCAGTTCGAGATGCGCCACCTGGCCTTCGGCGTGAACGCCTGC
Organism: uncultured Pseudomonadota bacterium; assembly: GCA_963819005.1. Classification (GTDB taxonomy): domain Bacteria; phylum Pseudomonadota; class Alphaproteobacteria; order Acetobacterales; family Acetobacteraceae; genus Rhodopila. The sequence goes on along the minus strand of CAWFUL010000010.1, from coordinate 420,491 downwards.
GTCCGTCCGTCCCGCAACGATGCTTGCGACGCGGGCTCCGTGGTTCAGCCGGGACGCGGCCTCTTCCAGCACCTCCTGCACCGACAGGCCGTTGGCCTGACGCTGCCATCCGACGAGCCCGCTGCCGTCGTATTCCAGCAGCAGCGCCCAGCGGGTCATAGCGGGGGCCACCCAATGAGGTTGCCTTCGCTTGCGGTGGGTTGCCATCCGGATCCAAGGGGCGGCAACGTCAACTGCCCAGCAGGGTGCCGGGCGCGATCGGGTGGCCCCGCAGGAACGACGCTGTGTCCATCGCGGCGCGGCCCGGAAGCTGCACCCGGGTCAGCCGCAATGCGCCCGACCCACACCCAACGGTCAGGGTCGCGTCGAGCACCATGCCGGGCGCCCCCGATGCCTGGACAATTTCCACCGCTTGAACTTTCAGCGCCGCGTTTGCCAGCGTCGTGAATGTTCCCGGCCATGGATCGAATGCCCGCACCTGCCGGTCGATGGCCTCGGCCGGCTGTGTCCAATCAATTCGGCCGTCCTCGCGGCTCAGTTTCAGGGCGTAGGTTACGCCTTCGTCGGGTTGTGGCACCGGCTCCGGACGAGACGACAGAGCCTGCAGGACCAGTTCGGCGCCGATCGCCGCCAATGTGTCGTGCAGGGTGCCAGTTGTCGTCCGTTCGGTGATCGGCACCGATCGGGACAGCAGCATCGGTCCGGTATCGAGACCGGCCTCCATCTGCATGATGGTGATGCCGGTTCTGCTGTCGCCCGCCCGGATCGCAGCCTGGAGGGGCGCCGCCCCGCGCCACCGTGGCAGCAGGCTGGCGTGGATGTTCAGGCATCCCAGTCGCGGCGCATCAAGCATCGCCTGAGGCAGGATAAGGCCGTAGGCAGCGACGATGCCGGCATCCAGGTCCAGCGCCGCAAAGTCTGCCTGCGCCGCAGGATCGTTGCGCAGGCGCACAGGGGTCCGCACTGGCAGTCCGAGGGTCTCGGCCGCGACGTGCACCGGACAGCGCCGCACCGCCTGACCTCGGCCGGCCGGACGTGCCGGCTGGCAGGTACACGGCCGCAATCTCGTGACCGGCATTGTGCAGTGCCTGCAGCGCCGGAACGGCGAAGTCCGGGCTGCCCATGAAGGCCAGCCGCATGGTGCCCTCAGCGCTTGGGATCGGGACGCTTATCTCGCTGTTCCTTGGCCAGCCGGCGCATGATCATGTTGCGCTTCAGGATAGACAGGTGATCGACAAACAGGATCCCGTCCAGATGATCGATCTCGTGCTGCAGGCAGGCGGCGAGCAGGCCGTCTGCCTCGATCTCCTGCCGGACGCCGGCCTGGTCGAGGTAGCGGACCTTGACCCGAGCAGGGCGGGTGATGTCGGCGTACTGGTTGGGAAGGGAGAGGCAGCCTTCCTCCCGGGTGGCCAGTTCCTGGCTTGCCGCGACGATCTCTGGATTGATCAGGCTGTAAGGCTGGTGCTTATCGTCCGGCATGATGTCGATGACCACCACCCGCAGACCTTGGGCTACCTGTGGAGCGGCCAGGCCGATACCGGGTGCCTTGTACATGCTGGCGAACATGCGGGGTATGAGGTCCCGGACCAGGTCGGCATCGCCTGGCTGCACCAGGCGCGCCTTCGCCTTCAGGATCGCGTTGGGCGCGATCAGGATCGGCAGAAGGTGAGCGGCAGACAGCGGGGAAAGTGACTCCGCGGGAGCGGTGTCAGGAGCGAGGGTGTTCATAATGTTCGCTGATGTAGCCGCGCCGGGTCCGCCGATCAATCACGCTCATGCTGCCGGGCTGCGGTTGATGACTGTGTCGGAAACCAAACCCCTTGCAATAGAGGTATTTGGTGCCAAGATGTTCCTCCGTCGGGATGCCAGAACGGGTCCCGGTATTTGCTTCGCTCGTAGGAGGAGGCCGTGACCACTCGTATGTTTACGTCGCCGTTGTTTCTTGGATTTGACCATCTCGAGCAAATGCTCGAAAGGGCAGCTAAGACCTCGTCTGACGGCTATCCGCCCTACAATATTGAACAGGTCAGTTCGACCGGGCTGCGGATCACGCTTGCCGTGGCCGGGTTTACCATGGACGACCTGCAGATCACCCAGGAAGACAACCAGCTTGTCATCCGGGGCCGCCAGACCGACGACAGCCAGGGACGCGTCTTCCTGCATCGTGGCATCGCCGCTCGGCAGTTCCAGCGGTCTTTCGTCCTGGCTGAGGGGATCGAGGTGCGAGGCGCCTGGCTTGATAACGGCCTGCTGCATATCGATCTTGCGAAGCCACAGCCGGAGGTGCGGGTGAAGACAATTCCCATTACGCGCAATGGCACCGGCACCAGCCTGCAGCCAAAGGGCGTGGAGATTGGCCCGGTTGTTGAAAGCGGGCCGGAGCGAGGCTGACAGGGTTGATGGACCGCAAAGCGTCGGGTCCGGAAGTTTGTGATGATCGCCGCGGTGCTTCGAGAAGACCGCCGGCCAACAGGAGAGTGAAACAATGAACATCGATTCGGGTGACCGGTCGGGCACGGCGTTAACGCCTGCGAACGAAGTGGTTAATTTCGACATCCGGCATTTGTCGGAGCAGCAACTCGGTGCGTTGGGAGTGTCCCACATTGCCTATGTAAAGCCGGTGACGGTGAACGGGCAGCAGGGCTTCGCCATCCATGCGGCGGACGGCACGCCGATGGCGGTTACGGGTGATCGTGACGTCGCGGTGGCGGTTATTCTGCAGCACGAGATGCATCCCCTGTCGGTGCACTGAGCACGCGGCCGAGCCACGTCGGCCATCACAGGTCGTCGGCTCGGCGAGGCATCACGCGGTAGATACAGGTCTTTGGCGTTGGTCCCGACTGGCATGGGTCTCAGGCGGCCCAGATCCGTTTCTGCTGGCGCGGCTGGTGAGGCGGCCGCGCCAGCGGTGATGCGCCTAGCTTGCGAAACTCTGCACCAGGCTTCCGGCGATCAGACGCCACCCGTCGATCAGCACGAAGAAGATCAACTTGAACGGCAACGAAACCGCGCTGGGCGGAAGCATCATCATGCCAAGGCTCATCAACACGCTTGCCACGACCATGTCGATGACCAGGAACGGCAGGAACAGCAGGAACCCCATCTCGAATGCCCGGCGAAGCTCGCCGATCAGGAATGAAGGCACCAGGACACGCCAGGGAACGTCATCCGGATCCTTAACCGGCTCCTGATGCGCAAGGTCCATGAAGAAGCGCAGGTCCTCATCGCGCAGGTTTTGCGTCATGAACTGATGGAACGGTTCGGCTGCCAGTTGTAGTCCCTCGATCTCGTTGATTTTGCCCTGGGTCATTGGCTGGATGCCGTTGGTCCAGGACTGTTCCAGCGTGGGCTGCATCACGAAGAACGACAGAAACAGCGCCAGCCCGATCAGCACGCTATTTGGCGGTGTGCTCTGCGTGCTCAGCGCGCTGCGCAGCAACGACAGCACGATCACAATCCGCGTAAATGCTGTCATCATGACCATCAGGCTTGGCGCGAGCGAAAGCACCGTCACCATCGCCGTTAACTGAACAATCCGAGCGGTGGCGCCGGCCTGTCCCGCGGCGCCGAGATCGATGTTGACGGATTGCGCATGCCCGAACGCTGGCGCCACCAGCAGAAACGCCAGGAGGAGGACCAGCTTCATGGATCGATCCAACCGACGACCAGGTCCTGTGTGCCGCCGGTCAGCAGCACCACCCGCTTCTGCCCGCATTCAACCAGGTGCAGGCGCCGCCGCGGGTCCAGCGCGATAGACTCTCGTAGCGCCAGCAGCTTTCCGGGATGCGGGCGGTGGCTCCAACCACCCAAGCGGATCAGCCGGGCGGCGAGGACAATAAGCAGAAGGACGGCAACAAGCGCCAACAACGCCGTGATCAGAGTGCTGGTGCCGCCGATCATCGCCTTTGGTGCCGCGCCAGTGTCTCGATCAACGTATCCATGACGCCGCGCAGCGCCTGCAGGTCCGGTAGTGTCTCCCGTGCAATCGGAGGCGGTAGGGCCAGCGCCTGCCGGCACAACATACTGACCTGTCGGTCCATGCCGGCCATGTCCACCGGACCTCCGGTGTCCAGCTTCGCCTGTGCCGTCTGGACTTGCAGCGTGACATCCATCAGCGCGGCGCGGATGGAAGCGAGGGCGGCGGTATCGGGATCGCTGAGCATGCGAGTATGTGGCGACGGATTGATGAACAAAACGTTAATGCAATCAGTTAACGGTTTGTTAAACCCTTTGCGCAATCTTCCCTCCCATGGACCCGACCAACATCCCTTTGTTCGACCTCGCCGAAAAGCGCCTGAACTGGACGGTGCAGCGGCAGAACGTCCTTGCGGCGAATATCGCCAACGTGAACACCCCTGGCTTTCAGGGCCGCGACGTGGAGAGCTTCAGCAAGGTGCTGTCCGGGGTAACGCCGATAGCGCCGGCCCAGACGCAGCCCGGCCACATGGCGGGCACGTTACCGTCGGGTTTGGCTTCGTTGACGGCCGATCCGCCGAATGCGCGCGCGCTCGACGGCAATACTGTCACCCTGGACGAGCAACTGACCAAGATCGCTGACACCGAAACAAGTCAGAGTGTCGCAACGAGTATCTGGAAGAAATACATGACCATGTTCAGTGAAGCTCTGGGCAAGTCGTCGTAGCCATGCCCTCGGATCTGAACAGCGCCCTGACCGTATCCGCCAGCGGCATGACAGCGCAAACCGAGCGGCTGAGGGTGATCGCGGAGAATATCGCCAACCAGGACACGACAGGGTCTTCTCCCGGCGCGGACCCTTACAGGCGCAAGACGGTTACATTCGAAGCCAAACTCGACAGCGCCCTTGGGGCCGAGACCGTCCAGGTCGCGTCGGTTGGAAAAGACCAGTCGGATTTTCCCCAGCGTTATGATCCGGCAAACCCGGCCGCCGACGCGCAAGGTTATGTCAAACTACCCAACGTCAACAGCTTTATCGAGATCATGGACATGCGCGAAGCAGAACGCTCGTATAGCGCGAACCTGTCGGTCATGCAGGCGTCGCGAAACATGCTCAATCGCACGATCGGCCTGTTGAAATGACCACGATCCCGTCGATCGTCGTCACCCCGTCCGCGGCGGCCGAGGCCTATGCCAAGACCGCGCGCGGTGCCGGGCAGACCCCGGAGCCGGCCGCGGCCGATGCCAGCTTCGGCGCCACGGTGCAGCAGGCCTTGCAGCAGGCGGTGCAGACCGGGCACGAAGCAGAGGACCAGGCCACGCAGGTGTTGAAGGGCGGCGGCAGCCTGACAGATGTTGTGGTTGCTCTGTCGCATGCGGAAATGACCTTGCAGACCGCGACCGCCATCCGTGACCGGGTGGTGCAGGCTTATCAGGACATCATCAAGATGCCGATCTGACGGCGAGGCGACATCCGCCGCCGGCCGCGCTTTGCCATTGCTGTAGCGCATCGTGCCGGCGGTGCATTATTCCGCCCTGCCGCAACCATGAGCGACCTCAACCATGAGCGACACCGATATCGCCGCGCTGATCCGCGAAACCATGATCGTTACGATGAAGCTCGGTGGGCCGCCTTTGATGGTCGCCCTTGGGGTCGGCCTGATCGTCTCGTTCATCCAGGCCGTCACGCAGATCAACGAGGCGACCCTGGCATTCCTGCCGAAGATGGTCGCGATCTGCATCGCAATGGTGCTTCTGGGTCCTTTCATGACGGCCACACTGATCACATTTACGCATCAGATATTCGATCGGCTGGTGATGGTCGGCGGTTCGTGAACGCAACGACCGGCCAACTGCTGGGCTGGGCGCCTGGGTTTGCGTTGGTGCTGGCCCGTGTCGGCGCGACCATGACGCTGCTGCCGGGCATGGGCGAAAGCTCGGCCCCGGCGATCGTGCGGGTGGGGATTGCCCTTTGCCTCACGGTCCTGTTGGTGCCAATCCTGCAGCCGGTCATGCCGGTCGTGCCGCAGTCCGGCGTCACCATGGCGCTGATGGTCGCCGGTGAGGTCATCACCGGCCTGTGGTTCGGCTGGCTCGCGCGGTTGATCACACTGGCGCTGGCTATCGGCATCCAGTTCGTTGCCTATCTGCTTGGTTTGTCCAGCGTGCTGCAGCCGGACCCGGAGCTTGGGGCGCAAACGAGCGCGCTTGCCAAGCTGTTCGATCTCGCTTCGCCGGTCCTGATCCTTACAACCGGGCTGTATACGGTGCCGCTGCGTGCCCTCGTCGGCCTTTTTCATCTGGTTCCGCCCGGCCAGATGCTGCCGGCCGGCGACAGTCTGGAGGCCGCCGTGGCGGCATTAGGCGCTACCTTCTCACTCGCCTTGAAGATCGCGTCCCCGTTTGTCGTGGCATCGGTGATCTGGCACGTCGCGATCGGCCAGGTTGCCCGTGTCATGGCCCGCGTGCAGATCTTCTTCGTCTCGTTGCCCGGCCAGATCCTCGGTGGCCTACTAATTCTGGTCAGTGTCACCGGCGCAATCATCGACGTGTGGCGAGACGGTGTCGGACTTTATCTGGCCGCGCTTCCAGGATTGAACTGACCGATGGCTGAGCCGGGCCAGTCGGCGGAGGACCGGACGGAGGCCGCCACCCAGAGGCACCTCGATCAGGCGCGCGAAGCCGGCAACGTTCCAGTCTCTCGCGAGGTTTCGGGCTTCGCCAGCATGGTGGCCGTGGTTATTGCCATGTACTATGGCGGCGGGGCTGCGTACCGGGAAATGAGCCGCGACACCGCGCTGTTTCTGTCGCGCATCAATCAGCCGGAAATGGTGGGCCGCGCCGGCGTTCAACTGGCCGGTTTGGAATGGTCGAGCGTGGTTATGCCGGTGCTGGGCGCGGCGTTGGTGGCGGGCGCCGCCGCGGTGCTTCTTCAGACCAATTTTCTACTTCATGCCGGCGCGGTTGTCCCGAAGTTCTCCCGCGTCAATCCGGCTGCCGGAATCAAGCGCCTGTTTGGCGTCAACGGGCTGGTGGAGGTCGTCAAGTCACTGTCGAAGATGACGTTGTTGTTGCTGGCGATGTGGATCGCGGCGCGGAGCGACTTTGCGCGGATCTTTGCCGAGCCCTGGCATGACCCCGCGAATTTGCCTGCTGAGATCGGCAGGAGCGTGTTTCACATCCTGTTGGCCGGACTTTGCATCCAGGCCCTGGTCGCCGGCGCGGACCTGTTCTGGGTGCGCGTGCGCCACGCCAGGTCGATGCGCATGAGCAAGCAGGATGTCCGCGACGAGCACAAGGAGACGGAGGGAAATCCCGAGGTCAAGAACCGCATCCGTCGCATCCGCATGATGCGCGCCCGCCGCCGGATGATGGCGGCCGTTCCGAAAGCCACGGTGGTGCTGACGAACCCAACCCATTTCGCGGTCGCGCTGGCTTACGACCGGGCGGTCAGCGCCGCGCCCAAGGTGGTCGCCAAGGGCGTCGATACGCTGGCAGCACGGATCAGGGAGGTCGCTATGGCGAATAACATACCTTTGGTAGCCAATCCGCCGCTCGCCCGGGCGCTGTATCAACTGGAACTCGACACCGATATTCCCCCTGAACACTACAAGGCCGTGGCCGAGATTATCGCCTTCATTTGGCGGCGGCGGCGGCCGTCACTCGGCTGACGCACGCGGACGGGACGTTGCCGCCACGGCAGCCCGTCGCGATTTCATCGCTTGCATTCTGCGTCCCGGCATCCAAACATCAATCCATGTTCGGCTCCGACTCCGGTTTCGCCGCTCGCGTGAAGGCCGTCCTTGGCCCGACCAACACCGGCAAGACCCACCTCGCCATCGAGCGGATGCTCGCCCATGCATCCGGGATCATCGGTTTTCCGCTCCGGCTACTCGCACGCGAAAATTACGATCGTATGGTCGCTCGCAAAGGCGCCCGCAACGTCGCGCTGATCACCGGTGAGGAGAAGATCATCCCGCCGGATGCGCGATGGTTTTCCTGCACCGTCGAGGCGATGCCCCTTGACCGCACGGCCGAGTTCGTCGCGGTCGATGAGATCCAGCTTTGCGCCGACCCCGATCGCGGCCATGTGTTCACGGATCGTCTGCTGCATGCCCGCGGCACGGTGGAGACCATGTTCCTGGGTAGCGAGACGATCCGCCCGCTGCTGCAGCGCCTGGTGCCGAACGCCCACGTGGAAACCCGCCCCCGCCTGTCGCAGCTGACTTACGCCGGCCCGGCAAAGCTTGCGCGCCTGCCGCCGCGCAGCGCGGTCGTCGCTTTCAGCGCCGCCGAAGTTTACGCGATCGCGGAACTGATCCGCCGCCGCAAGGGTGGATGCGCGGTGGTGATGGGGCGCCTGTCGCCTCGCACCCGCAACGCGCAGGTTGCGCTGTATCAGGACCGCGAGGTCGACTTCCTGGTCGCCACCGATGCGATCGGCATGGGATTGAACATGAATGTCGATCATGTCGCCTTCGCGGGCCTGGGCAAGTTCGACGGGCACCGTCCGCGCCGGCTGACCGCGTCGGAGGTGGGGCAGATTGCCGGGCGTGCCGGCCGTGGCATGAAGGACGGCACCTTCGGCACGACGACGCAGTGCCCGCCGCTGTCCGATGACCTGGTGGCAGCGGTGGAAGCGCACAGCTTCGACGCACTGGACATGCTGTGCTGGCGCAACAGCGACCTGGACTTTTCCGGCATCGACGCCCTGCTGGAAAGCCTGACGATGCCGCCGCCGCGGCCGGGTCTGGTAAGGGGAAACGACTCTTCGGACCTGGAAACGCTGATGGCGCTGTCGCGTGACCAGGATATCCGGAAACTCGCCCAGGGCCGGTCTCGGATGCGCCTTCTGTGGGACGCTTGCCAGATCCCTGATTTCCGCAAGCTGACGGATGACACCCATACCCGCCTGTGCGCCCGTGTGTTCGATCACGTCGCGCGGGAACAGTGGCTGCCGATTGAATGGCTCGACAGCCAGATCGGCGCGTTGGATCGCCCTGAAGGCGACATCGACACCTTGATGCAGCGCCTCTCGGGAGTCCGGGTGTGGTCTTATATCGCCGCCCGTTCCGACTGGGTGAAGGACACGCTGCACTGGCAGAACCGAGCGCGGGCGGTCGAGGACAAGCTGTCCGACGCGCTGCATGAGCGGCTGATCAGCCGCTTTGTCGATCGCCGGGCGGCGCACCTGATGCGGCGGCTGGACGGGGGCGACGGTGACGAGTTGCTATCGGCTGTGACCGCCCGCGGCGATGTGGTGGTGGAAGGCCACTCCGTGGGGCAGGTCGAAGGGTTTGGCTTCGTCCCCGATCCATCCGCGGTGGGCGATGAGAAGAAACTGGTTCTGCGTGCCGCACGCAGAGCCTTGCGGGCGGAGATGCCGCGCCGGGTTGCAGTCGTGGAGACAGCGCCTGACGCCAGCTTCGGGTGGACTGCGGATCACCTCGTGACCTGGACGGGTGTCCCAATCGCGCGCCTGGTGCGAGACGCGGTGCCGCTGCGTCCGCGCGTGCACGTGCTGGATAGCGAGTTTCTGGACGGGGCGGAGCGCGAGCGGATCCGCCGGCGCCTGCAAGCCTGGCTGGAAGCTCAGATCCGGGCGGATCTTGCCCCGCTGTTCGCGGCGGAGGCGGCCGGCCAGGCCTCGCCGAGCCTGCGCGGGCCGCTGCATCGGCTCACCGAGGCGCTGGGTCTGATTCCGGGGCTCGATGAGGAGACTTTTGCACCGGACGTTCGACCGCCGTTACGCGCACTGGGCGTGCGGTCCGGCCGCTTCGCACTGTTCATGCCGGCGCTGATGAAGCCTCGGGCCAATGCGATGCGAACCCGGCTGTGGGCACTGTTCAACGGGGTTGCGGCGCCTGATTTGCCGAATGCGGCGCTGGTTTCCCTGCCCGCCGTACAGTCCGCCTGGCCGGCTGGATTTGCCAGCGCCGCCGGTTGGGTGGACGCCGGGCCCATCCTGTTGCGGCTGGATATCGCCGAGAAGGTTGCCGGCGAACTCGGATACCGGGCGCGTCGCGGACCTGCCGCGTTGCCCTCGGGCCTGGCCTCCCGCTTCGCCATCAAGGCCGACCTGCTGCCTGCGGTGCTTCGGCAGCTTGGCTTCCGGGTGATCCCTGCGGCCGGGTTGGCGCCGGACCAGCACGGGCCGCCGGCCCCGGCGATGTTGGCGCCGTTGCGCCGCCGCAGGCCGACCGCCGAGGACGCAAGGCCCGCGATCCGCGCCACTGGCCCATTTGCCGCCCTGGCGGCCTTGCGGCGGTAGGGCGGCCGCGGTGTCTGACCAGGAAGACCGGGACTGGCAGCGGCTGGACAAATGGCTTTGGTGTGCCCGGTTCATGCGGGCGCGCGCCGATTGCGCCGACCTTGTTGCCAAAGGCTCAATCCGCGTCAATCGCCAGCCCACCGCGAAACCACACGCCCGGTTGCGCATAGGCGATGTGCTGACGATCCCGTTGCGCGGGTCGGTGCGCGTGGTCCGGGTCTGTGGTCTGGCTGCGCGCCGTGGTCCGCCGGCGGAGGCTAGCCTGCTCTATGCGGAGGTCACAGACCTGCCAGCAACATCTTGCGCCGGAGCGGAAACCTCGGCATATCGCGGCGTCTAAAGTCCGGGGGCGGGCTCGTGTCTTCTCATCCAGGGGTTTCCCAATGACCTATGTGGTCACCGAAAACTGTATCCGTTGCAAGTACATGGACTGCGTCGAGGTCTGCCCGGTGGACTGCTTCTACGTCGGCGCCAATATGCTGGTGATCCATCCGGACGAGTGCATCGATTGCGGTGTCTGCGAGCCCGAATGCCCGGCCGAGGCGATCGTTCCGGACAGTGACGATAAGGCGACAGATTGGGTCGAGCAGAACCGGACCTATGCCGCGCTTTGGCCGAATATCACCCGGAAGGGCGCGCCGCCAGCCGATGCTGACGAATGGAAGGACAAGGACGGCAAGGCCGAGCTGTTCTCACCCGAACCCGGGGCGGTTTAGGTTAATCTGGTAGACCCCTGACAAGGCTGCCTTTTAGTGCTATATGACAGGTTGGTGTTGCGACTTTAGCCAGGGTGGGGTGACCCGGTCGGGTCGCTGGGCGCGGACATCCAGCCTCGCACTGAGCCATCGTGCGGGAACGGCGCGGCAAAACAAACAGGTGAGCAACAGGAAGTGGAAGAAGTTTCGAACGATCTGGCTGAGCAGAAGGCGATGCCAGCCGAGACTGTCGCCCCGGCCGAGGAACGGACCGAACCCCGTCCGGCCAACTCCGAACGGCGTCCGGCACACAACGGCCCAAACCTGACACCGCGTGCGATTGCCAAGGCCGAGATCTTTGTGGAAGGCGACCATGTCGTCTACCCGACGCACGGCGTCGGCAAAGTCGAGCGGATCGCAACCGAGGAAATTGCGGGTCATCGGCTGGAACTGATCCACATCACGTTCGAGGAAAACCGGATGACCCTCCGGGTTCCCGTCGCCAAGGCGCGTACTGCCGGCCTTCGCAAGCTCGCGACCCGTAAGCTGTTTGATGAGGCGCTCGCCGTTCTGAAGGGTAAGGCTCGGATTAAGCGGACAATGTGGTCGCGGCGCGCGCAGGAGTACGAAGCGAAGATCAATTCAGGTGATCCACTGGCCATCGCCGAGGTTGTGCGCGATCTTCATCGCAACGCGGGACAGCCGGACCAGAGCTTTTCTGAGCGGCAAATATACGAGGCGGCCATGGATCGCCTGGCTGCCGAACTCGCCGCGTTGGACCAGACCGACAAGCCGACGGCTGTAACCAAGCTGACGGACTTTCTGAAGACCGACTGAACCAGACTTCAGACGGTCAGCATGGCCTTTCCTGGGATGGCTAGCGGCCGGTTCGATGGTGGCTTCGCCGTTCCGGCCTGTCCGGGGTTAGCGCCCACCAGGCCGTAGACGCCGCGCTCCGTTGGCAGAGGGGCGAACTTGGTGGTGATACCCATGACCGTTTCCGCCCCGCCGAGGTAGAGCAAACCGTCCGGCGCGATTTGTCCGGCTACGCCGTCCAGCACGCGTGACTTGGTCGGCTGGTCGAAGTAGATCAGCACGTTACGGCAAAACACGACGTCGAAGCGGCCCAACGGGCGCAGGTCGTTCAGAAGGTTGAACTCGCGGAACTGGACCATTGCACGCAACGCGTCGGAGATGCGCCAGTGCGTTTCCTCCTTCTTGAAGTGGCGCATCAGCATTTGCACCGGCAGGCCGCGCTGTACCTCGAACTGTGTGTAGGTGCCCTCCCGAGCCCTGGCGAGCTGATCGCGCGCGATGTCGGTGCCGACTATCTCGATCTTGCGGTCGCCGAGTTGTGCCCGTGCCTCGGCAATGATCATTGCCAGGGAGTAGGCCTCCTGTCCTGATGACGAGGCTGCGGACCAGATCCGGATCGTACTGCCGGGGGGCGGCCGGCGACCAATCGGGACAGGGTGTGCGTACGCACGTGCTGGAACGGCTTGTCGTCCCGGAAGAAGAAGCTCTCGTTCGTGGTCATGGCCTCGACCACATCGCGGGCGAGGGCGTCATTGCCTGGGCTCTTAAGCCGGTCCGCTAACTTGTTGAGATCCGAGAGCTTCTCCCTTTTCAAGATCGACGTCAGCCGGGTTTCAAGCAGATACAGCTTGTCCTTGCCGATGATCAGGCCGGACTTTGCCTTCAACAGTCCCGACAACGTGTCGAACGAGACCTGCGTCAGACTCTCGGTCATGTCCGAACGCCTTTCATCAGTTCGAGAAGTTTCGATGAGATTTTCGCCAGTGGCAGCACGGCGTGGCACAACCCGGCCTGGGCGATGGCGCCGGGCATGCCCCAGACCACGCTGGATGCCTCGTCCTGACCGACTGCGCACCCACCGGCCTCGATGACGCGTCGTGTGCCTTGAAGTCCGTCGTGGCCCATGCCTGTTAGCATCGCCACCAGAACGCGTCCGTCACAGGCGGCCGCCGCGCTGCGCAGCATCGGGTCGACCGCTGGGCGGCAGAAATTCTCGGGCGGATCGCTGGTGATCCTGGCTCGCAAGCTTCCCCTTCCGCCCTCGATCAAAAGATGCCGGTCACCTGGCGCGATGTAGATGCGGCCGGCTACCAGGGTTTCGCCGTCGCGGGCCTCTGTGCATGGCATCAGGCCCAGTCGTGTAATGTGTTCGGCAAGAATCGGCGTGAAAGTCGCCGGCATGTGCTGGGTGACGACGACCGGGATGGGCACCGCGCGGCCAAGGCCCTGGAACAAGGTAAACAGCGCTTGCGGACCGCCGGTTGAGCTGCCGACCGCAAGCAACTGTGGCGCCGACCCGGGCGCGGCCCGAAGCGTGACGGCGGCTTTTGCCTTCACCGGCTGGCCCACGGGGTGGCGCTGCCGCGCGAGCCCTTTGACTTTTTCAATCAGTTCCCGCTTGAACGACTCGTCGCCCTTGGTGCCGATCGTTGAGGGTTTGGGCACGTAGTCAGCAGCACCTAGACGCAGGGCGCGGAGGGCGATGTCGGCGCCGCGTGTGGTCAGGGTCGAGGCCATGATCACCCGGACACCCGGATCCGCGCGCAGCAGAAGAGGCAGGGCAGACATGCCGTCCAGCACAGGCATCTCGATATCCAGCACGACGACATCAACCGCCGTGCGGCCGATTTCCTCCACCGCCGCTCGGCCATTGCTGACCTTCGCGACCACCTGGATGGCCGGGTCGGATTCCAGCAAACGGGCGATGGCACCGCGAATTACCAGGGAATCGTCGCAGATCATCACCCGCGCCGCGTCGCTTGCGCGTTGAGCCGGTGCGGCGGATTTCGGAGCTACCCGGAGAAGCGCGGTCAAAGCAGACCGACCTGGGTAAACTTGCCGATGAGGATCTCCTCATCGAACGGCTTCATGATGTATTCCTGCGCGCCGGCGGTTATCGCCTGTTCGATATGGTCCAGATCATTTTCGGTCGTGCAGAACACCACAGGCGGCTTGTCCGGTCCGAACTCGGATCGCAGGTTCCGAAGGAAAGAGATCCCGTCCACGACCGGCATGTTCCAGTCCAGCAGCACGCAGTCGGGCATCGCGAGGCGGCAGGTATCCAGGGCCTGTTGGCCGTCGGCGGCTTCAGTCACGTCGAACCCGTTCGCTTCCAGGATGCGGCGGGCGACTTTGCGGACGACGCGGCTGTCATCCACCACCAGGCAGGTCCGGGTCATCTTTCAGGCCTCTCCGGACAGGGCCAGCAGCTTGCCAACGTCCAGCACGACCAGCAGCCGGCCTTCCAACCGGTAGATGCCGGTGCTGAACGTCGCCCAGTGCTTTTCGAGTGTCGGCGGATTCCGCTCGAACGTGTTGGCCCGCAGGCTCATGACTTCCGAAACCTGATCGACAAGCAGCGCATATAGTTCGCCACCCTGGTCAGCAACGACCGACATTTTCTTCTGTCCCGCCGGGGCGGGGGGCAGGCCGAGCCTGCGGCGCAGGTCAATGGCTGTGACGATGCGGCCGCGCAGGTTCAGGCTTCCGGCAATCTCTGGCGGCGCCAGGGGAATCCGGGTGATCGGCTGCTCGCCAAGGATATCGCGCACCGACAGGACCGGAACGCCGCAGATCTGATCTGCGACAGTCAGCGTGACCAGAACCTGCTCTTCATCGGTCGAACCTGGCGACCGTTCCAGAACATCGTTGGACATCGTGGGATCCTTTCCGCGCTCAGGCGGCAACCGTTTCGCTGAGGAGGTTGCGCAGGCTCGCGACCAGCGCCTCCCGCTCGAACTTCGCGACGTAGTCGGTGAAACCTGCTTGCCGCCCGGCGTGGGCGTGCTGCGGATCGGAATGCGAGGTCATCGCGATCATCGGCAGGTGAGCCCAGGCGCCGCCGGCGCGCACTTCACGGGCGAACTGCAGCCCGTCCATATTCGGCATTTCGATGTCGGAGACGATCGCATCGAAACGGGCATTGTTCTCACGCAGGCGCAGTGCCTCGGCCGCGCTGGCGACGGCGGTCACCTGCAGGCCGGCGGCGTTCAGGGTCGGTACCATCAGTTGGCGGAAGAAGTCGCTGTCATCGACCAGCAGCACATGCGGCTGGTCGACCGCACCGACCTGCCGGGGCGCGCCGCGGAACCAGTCTTCCCACGCCTGCATGAGCCAGTAACCGGTATCCAGGACATCAGTCGCCTGGCCACCTATGATTGCGGTTCCCAGCATGCCGGGCCTCGCACCGGCCAGTTCGATATCCAGGCGGTCTTCCACCACGTCTACGATCTCATCGACCATCAGGCCCATGCTGCGCTCGCCGTCCGCAAACACCAGCAGCGGCTGGGTCGGCTTGCTTTCGTCGGTTGCGCCGCCGATGGAGATCAGCGGCATCAGCCGCCCGCGATATTGCGTGACCGGCGAGCCGCAGGAGAACTCGATCTTCTCGCGCGGGATGTCCTCAAGCCGGGCGACAAGGCCCAGCGGGACCGCCATGCGCTGCGTGCCGCCGGCGTGGAACAGCAGCATCGCCGTCTTGTCGGCGGAGCTTTTGGCGTCGACGCGGTTTGATTGCTCCAGCCGGCTTTCGCTGCCCGCGCCGACACCAGTGCGCCGCGCAATGCCGTTCGGGTCCAGGATCATGATGACCGACCCGTCGCCAAGGATGGTGTTGCCGCTGAACATCGTTACATGCCGCAGGATCGGCGCCACCGGCTTGACGACGATTTCCTCGGTGTCGAACACCCGGTCGACCATGATGCCCATCATATGGGCGCCAACCTGCGCCACCACGACATCCGCGCCGCCCTCGTCCGACTGCTTGGTGCCCAGTTCCAGCAACTCTGTCAGGCTGACCAGCGGCAGCAGTCGATTGCGCAGCCGCAGGACCGGCGTGTCGTTGATCCGCTCGATCATGCTTTCGCCGGAATGGGCTCCGGCCCGGTTCGACCCGAACTGAGCCCGCACCAGCTCGACGACGCTGATCTGCGGGATGGCGAACCGCTCGTGGCAGGCCTCGACGATCAACGCCGAGACGATCGCCAGCGTCAGCGGGATCTTGATTGTGAAGGTGGTGCCCTTGCCGACCGTGCTCTTTAGATCGACCGTCCCGCCGATCTTCTCGATGTTGGTTTTCACGACGTCCATGCCGACGCCGCGTCCGGACACCGCCGAGATCGTCGCCGCGGTGGAGAAGCCGGGTTTGAAGATGAACCGCTGGATCTGTTCCTCGCTCATGGTCGCAAGTTCAGCCTCGGTGGCGAGGTTGTTGGCCAGCACCTTGTTGCGGATGCGGTCGACCGCCAGACCGCGCCCGTCGTCGGACATCTCCAGGATGATATGGCCGCCTTCGTGGAAAGCGTTCAGCACGATCCGCCCGGTTTCCGGCTTGCCCGCGGCTCGGCGTTCCGCCGGAGTCTCGAGCCCGTGATCGCCGCTGTTGCGGATCATGTGAGTCAGCGGGTCCTTGATCAGCTCGAGGATCTGCCGGTCCAGCTCCGTTTCGGCGCCGAGCATGGTGAGCTCGATCTTCTTGCCCATGTCGTGGGACAGGTCGCGGACCAGGCGCGGCAGCTTGTTCCAGGCGTTGCCGATCGGCTGCATGCGGGTCTTCATCACGCCTTCCTGCAGATCGGACGTAATGTGCGACAGGCGCTGCAAGGGCACGGTGAAAGCGCTGTTTTCCTGGTTGCGCGCGAGTTGCAGGAGCTGATTGCGGGTCAGCACCAGCTCGCTGACCAGGGTCATCAGGTCTTCCAGCACGTCGACCGTGACGCGGATCGTCTGCGCGCCGGCGGCGGGACCTCCGCCAGATGATGCTTCGGATGGCGGGGCAGTCTCCCTGCCAGACGGTGCCGCTTTCGGCGCCGGTTCGGCGGGCGGTGGAGGTGGGGTTGGTTCGGCCGCGACCGGCGCGGACGGCGGTTCGACGGCCTTCACGGGCACGACAATGGAGTCGAAATCAGGCTCCTCGACCGGCGTGGTCGGCTCCCCCGTGGCCGACGGCGCGCGCCCGGCGGCAACCGCGTCGAGTGCAGCGATTAATGGCGCATCGTCGCCCGCCATCTCCACGCCGGTTTCCGCCAGGCCAGCGACGATTTCCTTAATCCGGTCGATGGCCGCCAGCACGTGGGTGACAATCTCCGGCGTTACCGTGAGGGTCTTGTCGCGCAGCTTCCCCAGGACGTTCTCTCCCGAGTGAGCGACGCGCTCGAGACGCGGCAGTCCGAGAAAGCCGCAGGTGCCTTTGATAGTGTGCACCATGCGGAAAATCAGTGATAGCGTACCGGCGTCGTCCGGGGTGCGTTCCAGCTTGACCAGGGCAGAGTCGAGCTCTGCGAGGCTTTCGTTCGTTTCGGTCAGGAAATCGGCAAGCAGGTCGTCCATGGCAGCCCCCGGGAGCCCGTCAGCCGGGCGGGAACCCATCCTTGCCAGTAAGTTGCAAACAAAAGGTAAATGGACCCGGGATTTTCCCCAGGCCTGGAATCATCGGCCGCCGAGGCGGACGATCTGCGGCCCCGATGCGGCACCTGGCGAGAGCAAGAACGACAGCCTGACTCCAGCGGCATGCGCCAGTAACGCGGTCAACGGCATCTGCACATTCCCCCCGGCGGTCATGGCGGCACGGGCGGCCGACTCGTCCGAGAGGCATGCTCCCATGCCGGAGGGCCATGCCGCGCCGGAGCCATCAATCCGCAGGAACAGATCGTCTGCCGATCCCGACAGCAGGACATCGCCGCCGGACGGCAGGCACTCGGCCGCCAACAGGAGAAGATTTCAGGATGACCCTGCTCAACTCGGGTTGAAACGCGCAGCTTGGTTCGATGCCGGACAAGTCCACGCCGATGCCGTTGGGCATCCCCCGCACTAGTTCGGACAGGGCGTGGAGCGAGAGTAGTTTTCCGTCCGGCTCCCAGGCCGCCCGCCGCAGGCTGGGGTGCACCGTGCCTGGCTGATTTGGCTGGAGGTGTGCTGGCCTCGCGTCGGCTTCGATGTCCTGCCGCAAGCGGGCCGATGTCTGCTCGATCAGCATTAGGGTCTCGCTGCTGGCGGACACCACATTCTCCAACAATCCAGCCGAGGGTAGGTACAGGATGGGCTCTTTAGCGGCCGCTGTCGAGCGTGCGTTGTCCCGTTCCTTCAGCTTTCAACACATTCCAGCGAACCAACGCAGCGGCAGAAGCGTTATTGGCCGTCTGCCGGATTATTGACCATTCATCGCCTCCAGAAACGCCCCGATGCAGGAGACTGGCGCATGCCGATGGCACAGTACACCGCCCGCAAATCACTTGAGGCTATTGCCGCCGATGGCCACGGCAAGGGCCTCTCAAGAACGCTTGGACCGGTCTCACTGGTTGGTCTCGGGATCGGTTGTATTATCGGCGCCGGGATCTTTGTTCTGACCGGGAAGGCCGCAGCGAGCTATGCCGGACCCGCGATTTCCCTGTCGTTCGTATTGTCCGGCATAGCCTGCGCCTTCGTCGGGCTGTGCTATGCTGAACTCGCCGCGATGGTCCCGGCATCCGGCAGCGCCTATACCTATGCCTATGCGACCGTCGGCGAGGTCTTCGCCTGGATCATCGGCTGGGACCTGATCCTGGAGTATGGCATGGGCGCGGCCACCGTCGCGGTCGGCTGGTCCGGCTATCTGGTCAGTCTTCTGGCCAGTTTGGGCATCCATATCCCACCGCAGTGGGCACAGGCGACCGGCGAAGCGGTGAAAATGGCAGACGGCTCATCCGCAACTGCAATACTTAATCTTCCAGGAATCGCTATCGTCCTGGCCTTGACCGCACTGCTCATGGTCGGCACCAGGGAGTTGACCCGGGTCAACAACATCATGGTCGCGTTCAAGTTGTTCGTCGTCGGCGTGGTGATCGTTGTTGGCGCGTTCTATGTCAATCAGGCCAACTGGCACCCCTTCATTCCCGAAAACACTGGCTCTTTCGGCGCGTTCGGCTACAGCGGCCTGCTTCGCGGCGCCTCGGTCGTGTTCTTTGCCTATATCGGGTTCGATGCCGTTTCCACCGCGGCGCTGGAGGCGAAACTCCCGCAGCGCGACATGCCTGTCGGCATCCTTGGATCGCTGCTCATCTGCACTATTTTGTACGTGCTGATGGCATTGGTCATGACCGGCATGGTGCCGTATCAGAAGCTGGGCGTTGCCGACCCGGTCGCGGTGGCGATTGACGTCACCGGGATCGGCTGGCTGTCCGTCCTGGTGAAGCTTGCCGCCCTGGCGGGGCTGACGACTGTGATCTTCGTGCTGCTGTTCGGTCAGGCTCGGATTCTGTTCTCCATCGCGCAGGACCGGTTGCTTCCGGCGTTCTTCAGCAACGTTCACCCGCACTTCCACACCCCGTTCGCCAGTCAGGCGTTGATCGGTGTCGTGGTGGCGGCGATCGCCGGCACGTTCCCGATTGGACTGCTGGGCGAGATGGTCAGCATCGGCACATTGTTCGCCTTCCTGCTGGTTTGCCTCGCGGTTATCCATCTGCGGCGCAGCGCGCCCGGCGAGAAACGGCCGTTCCGCGCGCCGGCGGTGCCGTGGGTGCCGCTGCTCGGCATTGCGTTTTCATTGCTGCTGATGGTCGGCCTGCCGCTGGATACCTGGCTGCGGCTGATTGTCTGGCTGGTTATCGGTTTGGTCATCTACTTCGGATACGGACATCGCCATAGCGTCGTGGCGGATTCGCGCCAGAGCGGTCTGGCGGATTGACGGATAGCCCGGCAGATACTCACAGTCCGCGTTGATCCGTCATCGACAGGTGTAAATACATCTGGCGGTGATGGGCAACGGGGGAGCGCGACGCTGCGTGCCATACCGATATCAATATCGGTCCGCTTGTTGAAGAAACGCGGCAGTGGGCTGTCGCGGCTGAAGTCGGTCGCGCAAACCGCGAGCGCGGGTTTTTCTACGTCGCAACCTGAGCTTACTGTCGCAGGATGACGTCGGCGGGCTGGAGGTCGAATCGCGTGATGCCGGGTGAATCGATGCCGTTCCGATACCGGGCACGTTCGTCTGCAACATCGGCGACTGCCTGATGCGGTGAAGCAATGACATCTACGTGTCGACGCCGCATCGGGTCGTCAACAGGGGCGGGCGGCAACGGTATTCAGCCGCCTTCTTCTTCGACACCAACGCGCTGGTCGATTGCCTGCCGACATGCCGGTCCGCCGACCGGCCGCCGCGCTATCCGCCCGTCAATGGCGCCGATTATTTGCGGTCCCGTCTGGAGCGAACCTACAAGGACGGCCTGATCACTGCCACCGCACCGGCTACGCCGCCATGATCAGCCCGGCCAGTGCCTCCGGCGCGGTCAGCATCGGATAGTGGCCGGTATCGAGTTCGTACCAGCGCGCCTTCAGCGTCTCGGCGGCCCGTTTCTGATGCGCGACCGGCGGATTGACGCTTTGACGGCACCAGATCACTGAGGCGTTCCAGTCCTGTTGCCAGAAGCTGTCCAGCTTGACCGGCTGCGCCATCGCCGCGACCGGATGGGGGGTGTAGCGCGCCAGCGCCCATTCCTTCGTCGCCGGGTCAAGCGAAACAAACATCCGGTTGGCGGCGTCCTCGCGGGAGGGGCCGGTGGCGAGGTCGGTGGTCGTCGCTGTCGGCCGTTTCACATGGTCGGCGACCGTTTCGCCGTTGAACAGGGCCAGGGCGTCCGCCAGGACTATGCGGCCGATGCGGTCCCGAGACGTCTCGGCGACCCGAGCAGCGACCATGCCGCCGCAGCTTGTGCCGACGAGCACGATGTCGTGGAGATCCTCGAAGAAGAGCATTTCGGCGATTTCGGCCGCCTGGCTTTCGGTATCGATGCCCGGCCGCAAGGCGTGGCGGCGTTCGGCGCAGCCGTCCAGTGTCGGCGCGAAGACCGTATGGCCGGCGTCGCGCAGGAACGGGGTTACCCGTTGCCAGATCCATCCGCCCTGGTAGGCGCCGTGAAGCAGCACATAGGTTGCCATTTTTGCGTTCCCCCCGTCGTTCCGTGGTCAAGATCAGCACACGACGGGGGAAACGCCAATGGCCGGGCAGATGCGCGGCTCTGGCGTTGCCCGGCGCCCGCCATCGCCTCCCGCCGACATCGACATAACGGAAAAGGGTCGCTATCCGGACGCCTCTCGATTGCCCGAAGGTGTCCCGATGTCCGACGTTCCGCCTGACCGCTTGTCCAACAATCCCAGCAGCCCCTACTACGACGAGGCGCTGTTGCGCCGTGGCGTCGGCATCCGGTTCAAGGGTGTCGAGAAGACCAACGTCGAGGAATACTGCGTCAGTGAGGGCTGGGTCCGCCTGGCCGTTGGAAAGACCTTGGACCGCCGCGGCCAGCCTTTGACGATGAAGGCGCAGGGAACGGTTGAGCCGTACTTTCGTGACGTCGCCGCGGATGCCAAGCCGGACTCGCCGGAGTGATCCCGAAGGTGGGCGCCGCCCACAGGCAGTGGTATAAGAACGCAATAACCTAAAGGCATTTCCTATGTCAGCGACTGCTGCACTTGCGTTCGACGTTCGCGACCCCGCGTTCCTGGCCAATCCTTATCCAGTGTTCGACCGCCTGCGCGCCGTTGCTCCGATCTGGAAAGCCCCAACGGGACGCTGGTTCGTCACAGGCTATGACGATTGCGCGCTCATCCTACGCGACCGGCGCTTCGGCAAGGATTACGACAATCCGGAGGCGCTGATGCGCCGCTTCGGTCCGACCGCAATGCAGGAACCGGCCGTTGTCGAACTGTCGCACATGATGCTGATGCGCGACCCGCCCGACCACACCCGCCTGCGCGGCCTGGTGACCAAAGCCTTCACCGCTCGGCGGATCGAGGCAATGCGCGCTGGCGTTCAGGATCTGACCAACAAACTGCTGGACAAGGTGATCGGGCAGGGGCGCATGGACGCCATCCGTGACCTGGCATTCCCCCTACCGGTCCTGGTGATCTGCGAGCTTCTGGGTATTCCCGAGGAGCATCGCGGCCGGTTTGTCACGGGCTCCGCGTCCGGGGGTGCGTTGCTGAATCCCACGCCGCCAACGCGCGAGGAGCTGGACAGAGCGAACACTGGCACGCTGGAATCCGGGCGTTACTTCGAGGCGCTTTTCGAGCAGCGCCGCCGCGAGCCGCAGGACGACCTGATTTCTCAACTGGTGCTGGCCGAGGAAGCCGGCGACAGGCTGACCACTGATGAACTGCGCGCCAACGTCAGCCTGCTGTTCGCCGCGGGCCACGAAACTACCGTGAATCTGATCGGCAATGGGTTCCTGTCGCTCCTCCGGCATCCCGGCCAGTGGCGGGCGCTGCGCGACGATCCCTCGCTGATCCCGAACGCGATCGAGGAGGTCCTGCGGTTCGAGTGTCCGGTCCAGGCCGTGGGGCGCACCGTGGCTGAGCCCACGGACCTGAATGGTGCGGCGTTGAATCGGGGCGACATCGTCGTGACCCTGATCGGCGCAGGCAACCGTGATCCGAATGCGTTCGACAGGGCCGATCAGTTCGACATAACGCGGAAGGATTTGCGGCCGTTGTCGTTCGGGGGGGGCATTCATTTCTGCCTCGGCGCGCAGCTTGCGCGGATCGAGGCGGCGGTGGTCTTCGAGACTGTTGTCCGGCGTCTGCCAAATCTCCGGCTGGTCGAGCCAGACCAGCAGAAATGGCGGCCGAGCTTTACGCTGCGGGGGTTGACCGAACTACCGGTCGCGTGGAACTGACGGGTCGACCCGACGGAGCGGCATGACGCCGCGGCTATCGCATCCGTTCCTCGGGCTTCAGGATCGAATGCGGCATCTCACCGGCCAGCACACGCCTGATATTCGTAACCGCCCGGCGCAGCGCGGCCTCGGTCATTCCGGGCACCGAGGCCGAATTATGTGGTGAGCCGACGACGTTGGGCAGAGACATGAACGGGTGGTCCAAACGAAACACGTCATGGCGGACCGGCTCGATCCACCACGCGTCGATGCAGGCGAAGAAGTTCGGGTGGGACGTGAGGTGGGCGAAAAGTGCTGCTTCATCAATGACCTCGCCACGCGCGAGGTTCACCAGGATCGCGTCTGGCTTCATCAGTTCCAGTTCGCGGACGCCGATCAGGCCGACCGTGGCTGGAGTCAGGGGTGTGCTCAGGATGATGACGTCGGACGCCGGCAGCAGCGTGTCCAGTTCGTCGGCCGTGCCGATCCAATCGGTCGGTTCGTCGGATCTTCCCCGCCGGTTGATGGCGTGGATGCGCATTCCCAGCGCCCGCATCAGCCTGGCGATTGCAACGCCGATCCCGCCGAATCCGACGATGCCGCACACGCCGCCCGCCAGCATCCGGTTGCGATCGAACTGGTTGAATTCGCCGCGGCCGAGCGCGGCATGCTCGATCAGCAGGCGTTTTGCCGCGGCGAGAACCATGGCCAGACCATGTTCCGCCATCGGGCCGGCATAAGCGCCACCATTGCTGGCGATCGGAAGGTCCGCCGGGATGCCTGAGAAATCCACGAAGTCGATGCCCGCCGTCATGAACTGGATCAGCCGCGTCCGGCCCAGGAGGGACGCTTCGCCAGGGCGCAGCTCCCGTCCGGTGTCCCGAGCGAGGATTGCAGTGGCGGCGCGCAACGCCTCGGTACGAGCGTCATCCGGCAGGTCGGTCAGGTACACCGGTTCGGCCGTTCCGCCGAACTCGTCCGCGAGGACCGCTCGCTCGCGCGGCCGGACCTTGAACGTCACCACGACAGTGTCAGTCATACTGGTCCTTTAGGCCGCTGCGTGTTGGGTCTACTTGCAGGGGTATCGCTCGCCGAGGAACTTGAACAGGCCCTCCGACGAAGGCATGTCACGCCGATCCGGCATGGCGCGCACCCAGGCGACGAACTCGCTCATGGTCGTGCTGCGGCTCGGTGCTGGCGATGGGAAGCAGAACGGTTTCTTGTCCGCGGATACGCGCAGTTGGACGGTGATCGCGCCTTGCGCGAAGCCGTGACAAAAGTTGATTTTCGCATCGGCGCCGGGCTGACGCGGGTTGGCGGCACAGGCGTCGGCGAGTTCCCCGGCCGTGTTGGTGCGGATCGAAATCGGTTCGGCCGCGTAGGCGGCGGACAGTGCCAGTCCCTGGGTCAGCAGGACCAGTGCAAGAAGTCGTTTCATCGACGCGATCTCCGTTCAGCGATAGTCCGCCCAGATAGCAGGTCCAAACCGCTTCGCGAACAGTGGCGGCGGGTTTTCGGATGGCCACCCCGGACGATTGGCTGCCTTGCGCCAATGTCCGGCGGTGCGCCCCTGTTACTGGCCGCAAGGCCGTCCTATCCTGTGTGCCATGGACATCGATTTCACCGAGGACGAGATCCAGCGCTACTCCCGCCATATCCTGCTGCAGGAGGTCGGCGGCATTGGGCAGGCAAAGCTGAAGGCGGCGCGCGTGCTGGTCATTGGAGCCGGTGGTCTCGGCTCGCCGCTGATGCTGTATCTGGCCGCGGCCGGTGTCGGCACCATCGGGATCGTCGACGACGACGATGTCGAGTTGTCAAACCTGCAGCGGCAGATCGCCCACACCACGGGCCGTGTTGGCATGCCAAAGGTGGAATCAGCCGAGGCTGCCGCGGGCGCGATCAACCCTGGCGTGCGGGTCGAGGCGCACCGGATACGTCTCGACGCCGGCAATATCATGCCGCTGATTGGCAGCTACGACCTTGTTTGTGACGGCACCGACAATTTTGCCACCCGCTTTCTGATCTCGGATGCCTGCGTGCTCGGCAGGCGCACCCTTGTCTCCGCCGCGGTGTTGCGGTTCGAGGGTCAGTTGTCCGTCTTCAAGCCGCACGAGGGCGGACCCTGCTACCGCTGCCTGTATCCCGAGGCCCCGCCGGCTGGGGCGGTGCCGACATGCAGTGAGGCTGGCGTACTCGGCGCGGTGACTGGGGTGATGGGCACTTTGCAGGCGACCGAGGTGTTGAAGGAAATCCTTGGGATCGGCGAAACCCTGGCCGG
Source organism: uncultured Pseudomonadota bacterium (assembly GCA_963819005.1). Classification (GTDB taxonomy): domain Bacteria; phylum Pseudomonadota; class Alphaproteobacteria; order Acetobacterales; family Acetobacteraceae; genus Rhodopila. The sequence goes on along the minus strand of CAWFUL010000010.1, from coordinate 395,672 downwards.
ACGACTTCTTGTCTGGGATGCATTGGCGACCCGGTTCCGCTCGATCAAGCTGCGGCCCGATCCGTCGTGCGTATCGTGTGGTCCGCACGCCTCGATCGCTGATCTGAGTGCCCATGCTTCGGGGCAGGGGCCTGCCTGTGCCGCGTGAAACGCTCGGTGTGATTTTGCTGTCCGGCGCGCACGGCCGCGCCCACTACGCATTCGTCGTCGCCGCCGGCGCGGCTGCGCTGGGGCGATCGGTGGTCCTGTTCGCCACCAACGCGGGCTGTCATGCCCTGGCGGCCGACTGGTCGGGACTTCAGGATGCCGGACGGGACGTCGTGATCCGGCAGCGGGGTGTCGCGGGTCTGGAAGAACTGCGTGAGGCCTGCATCGAGATGAACGTCCGCATGATCGCCTGCGAAGCCGGCATGCGCGCTGAAGCGCTCGATCAGGCGGCGCTTCTCCCGGGGGTGGAACTTGCTGGTATCGCAACGTTCTTCGCAGCGGTCGGCACTGGACAGATCATCACAATCTGAGTGATGCACAACGATGGCTTTGACCCGACTCGTCCCGCCTTGGCACCGGTGCCGCATGTGTCCACGGTCCCCGTCGGTTCTTCTGCTCTGCCTGCTGCTGACCTTGGTGATCCCGCGGCCGGCATGGCCGCAAGCTGGCACGTTGCAGGTGACCGCGCGGCCGACGCACGACAAGCCTGTCACCGCGCCATCCGCCGCGCCGCGGCAGCCTGTTCATAAAGTCGGGTCGGGGCCCGCCGCCGCCACGCCGGTCGTCAAGCCGCACGGGGCGATCCATCCCGAAAAGCCGAAGTCGGTCGCGCCGATGGCACGTGCCCCCGCGCGCAATCCCGCCAAGCCGCCGCTCGATAAGGCGGGCGTTACCAAGCCGGCGGCCGAAGCTCCGCCCGCCGCGCCGGCTGCCGAGGCGACCGAACCGGCTGAAAAGCTGCCGGATTCTGAGAAACCCGAGGGGGCTGCTGACAAGCTGCCGCGCTTCGCCTCACTACGGTCTGATGACGTCAATATGCGGGTCGGGCCCGGAACGAGATACCGTATTGACTGGGTCTACAAGCGCCGTGACCTGCCGGTCGAAATCGAGCGTGAGTATGATGTCTGGCGCTGGGTGCGGGATCCGGACGGCAATCATGGGTGGGTTCATCAGGCAACGCTGATGGGCCGGCGCAGCTTTGTCGTCCAGGGTGGGAACGCAACGCTTCGGTCCGACGCTTCGGACACCGCCTCGCCCGTTGCCATTCTCAACCCGGGCGTCATCGGGCGCATCCGGTCCTGTGATGCCGGTTCTGACTGGTGCAATGTTCAGACTGGATCCTACCGCGGCTATATCCGGCGCGGCCAGATCTGGGGTGTCCTCCCGGGTGAAGCCGTCACGCCCTGACACATTTGGGAAATTAACGGAAATTCACGGAGAAATGCCGGAAGCCAACGCGGAAATCTGGCTTCCGTGGCTTCATTAAGTGCCGACCGAAGGACAAACTGTCTGCATTCCCAAGGCTTAGCGCCGGGTCAGCTCAAAAAAGGCAGATATGATGAACATGATCTCTTCGCTTGCCGCTTCCCACGACTACGGCTTCCAGAGCATCGGGGCGGCGTACCGGCAAGCTCTTGTCGTCATCGCCAGTGACTTGCCGGAAACAATTCAGCAGCTCGAAACAATTTGCGAGTTCTTCGATCTCGCGGTGGAGACCGTGACGGCGGGAACTGACCTGGCGCGGGTTTTACGCGACAACCGCCCGATGGCGATCGTCACGGACATCGATGGGGATGAACAGGATGGTTTCCATACGATGAAAGTCGTGGCCGGCTATGATCGCGATTTGCCTGTCATGATCCTGACGGGGGGTGACCCGGTCATGATGGGGGCGTGCGATGCTGTCCAGGAGTCATGGAACCTGACGATGGTCAGCCGCACGACACAGGAAAATCTGGCGGGTCAGCTTGCGGAGTTTCTCTACACGTCCGGTCGCCGGGCTGGCTGCATGCGGCTGGTCCAGGTCTGACCCGCCCAGCCGGCGCCAGCCCGCGATAACACGCCGGGGCTCAGGCTTCCGCCTCGGCGGGAGCTTCGGCCGATGTCGCCTGGCCAGTCCTGGCACATTCGTGCCGCTTTTTCCGTGCCGCCGTAGCATAGGCGCCGAACGCCCGGTCGGATCTGGAACTCGGCTCGACGATCGTGTCGTGATAGGCAGCCCAGTGCGCCTCGGTCAGGGCCTCTGGTCCGGACCCGACAGCAAATCGGTCCAGCGTCTCGTTGCTGTAGGTGATCCGTTGCACTGGCTGGATCTGCAGGATCGGGTAATCTGCGCGTAACCGGACCGGCGTGTGGCTGCGGGTGAACCGCATGTTGGCGAACAACGGGCCAAACCATCGGTCGGTCTCGATGATGCCCTCGAAAAGGCTGATCCCGCCCGGGCTAGCCATATTGGCCGGCGCGCGCGCCAGAACGTGCCAGCCGGGTGCGGTTTCCGCGATCAACCCGGTCCACATCTGCAGCGCCCCCGGTTCCGGAAGAGCCGTCAGGAACGGCGGCGAGCACCCCTTCAGCGAGTCCGGTGCAACCGCGTCGAATTCGTCGCTATAATCCGGCATCTGCGCCGAGGGCAGCAGCGGCATCCAGTCCGGCGCCTCGTCACAGCACCAGAACACATCGGATCCATCCCAAAGTACCTTGATGTCCACGGCTGGGAAAACGTACCAGCCGAAGCCGGTCGCGCTTGTCACTGCCTCGCAATAACGGACGGCTCGCATCGGTAACGTGCCCAGCGCGGACCGGTCGGCCCGCATTGGCGGACGCCCGCGGCGGGACAATTTGTGGAAGCGGACGATAGGCTCACCTGAGAGGGACATCTGAAATCACCATCGTGGCAGGAGGGATGAGAAATCGGCGAGGGATGTGGCTGTGATCCGGGCGATCCATTGCCGGCGCCCGTATGCTTCCGAACAGGGCGCATGGGGCGCCGGCATCGAACCAACAGCGTCGGTTCGAGTAGACCGGTCCTGACCTCAGGAAGTCGATCGGGCTGCTCTAGGCGTTCGGCTGCAGGATGACAGCCCGGTGGCGTGCCAGCGGGCTGTCATGCAAGTCCGAACCGAGGGTTAGACCGAACGAACCGGCAGGCGGAACGACCCGCCGAGTTGGATGCGGCCATTGTGGGCCACGTTGGCCGGCAGACGGAAAGAGCCGCCCAAGCCGATCGTACCCGCATCCGCGGTGCGAACGGGGAGGCGGAAAGAACCGCCGAGCGCAACCGTGCTGGCGTCGTTGGTGCGCGCGCCGGCGTCGGTTGACACGGTCTTGGTTTCGCTATCGAACAGCATTGCAGTCTCCTTGAGGTTAAGACACGCCAACAGGCCAGGGCAGCTTCGCTGCTCTGGAGACCAAAAACCTTAGGTAACAAGTTCAGAAAGAACGGCGCCGCCGACTTGCGTCCCGCTGTTCTAGTATCGTTGTTTAAGCAGCGTGACGCGCTGATCCGGGATGTCGTTAGGCATAGCTGTCCCGTTGACGAACAAAGGACTATCCGGAATATAAACCGTCGTCAAGATAAAAATTCCTAGCACTTCCCGGAAGGCCTGAAAAAAATCTGCAACCAATCCTTGTCGTTACAATGACTGGCTCCAGAACTGGATCCCGAGGCTTGAAATGGCCACCACGGCCCACGTCACCAAGCCCAGTATCAGCGGCTTGCTCCCTGCGCCGACGAAGGCCCGCCAGTTACCTTGCAGACCAACCGCGGCAAGCGCCACCACCATCACCCAGCGACCGGCGAGTTGAAACTCCGGAGCATAGGACCCAATGAGCCCTGCGGTGTTTGCCGCGGCCGCCAGCACGAACAGAACGATGAACATCGGAATGGCGGCATAGATCCGCTGACCCAGGCTTTGCGTAGCGGCACCCTGCTGCCGTTCCAGAAACGGCATTGCCAGCCCGAACCCGAGCACCAGCGGGATAATCAGCGTGGTGCGCGTCAGCTTGACGATTGTTGCGGTCGTGCCGGCCGCCTGGCTGAATGCAAATCCGGCCGCCACCACTGCCGACGTGTCATTGACCGCGGTCCCGGCCCAGATGCCGAAGCCATTGTCAGAGAGGCCCAGCATGTGCCCGAGCGCCGGGAAGGTGAACACCGCGACCATGTTGAAGAAGAAGACGACCGTGACCGAATAGGCGATCTCCTCGGCCTTCGCCCGGATCACGGGCGCCAGGGCCGCGATTGCGGACGCCCCGCAGATGGTTGTCCCGATGCCAATCAGGCACCGCATCCGCCAGTCTATCCCCAGGCCTTTCCCAAGCCACAAGGCGCAGACCAGTCCGGCCGTCATGGTCACAGCCAGCAGTGGCAGCGAGTCAAGGCCGGTTCGTAAAATCACACCCAGATCCAGGCTCGCGCCCAGCAATATGATGCCGCCACGCAGGCAAAACTTGCTGACGTCGCCGATGCGAAGCCATTTGGCGTTTGAGATGGCAGGGATCGAGTTGGTTATGAGCACCCCGATCGCGATAGCAAACAACGGGGCGCCGATCAGTGGAGCATAAGACCCAACCAGTTCGGCGACGACCGCGATTGCCACGCAAAGCAGAAATCCCATCCCGCGTTGCGCCCAGGCACGTACGGCTCCGTGACCCCGGTTCGTCATTGTCGCGCCTTGGACAGCCACCGCGTTCCCTCATCCTGGCCCAAGGGAATAATGGCGCACCGAGCATGGAATGTCACGGGGCGCCCCCCGCCGAAAAATATCCTCGAAACTCTTCTGATCCGGGAGCCCGTTTTTCTAATTCCGTATCATTTATGAAATTCAACGATGACCATCTCTTTCGCTGTCATACATATTGATGCAGCGCATCTAATGCGTTAGAAATCTGACACGAATTCCCGCTAAAGTTGCGAAGATGGCAAACCCATCTTAAGCCAAAGGATTCAGTTGATTCTGCAGGATGCGTCCTACTCAGACGAGGCCGGAGTGTACCTGCAGCGCTCAATTACGAGTGCGCCTGTTCGGTCAAATGTCGGTTGACGATCAAAACGGACGCAGCTTTCTTCCGCGCACGCGGAAGACCCGCGCGTTGTTGGCAATTCTGGCGATGTCGAGCCCCAAACCGGTGCTGCGGCCGCATCTTGCTAGCCTGTTATGGAGCCAGCGCGAGAAGGAGCAGGCGAGGGCGTCGCTTCGCCAAAGCGTCCATGAATTGCAAGACACGCTTGGGCATCGATGGAGCCATCTATTCGCAGCCGACCGTCACAACCTGACTTTGCGTGGGGCTTCGTTGCAGGTCGATGCGATCACGCTGGTCCAGCCTGCGCGCCAGGGTCCGGATGTCCTCGACAACTTCAGGCACGTCTTGCTGGAGGATCTGAGTGGCCTGGATCCCGCTTTCGACCGTTGGCTGGAGGAGGAGCGGGCGCGTTTCACCCGGATCGGACGAACGCTTGGCGAAGGATTTCTGGCGCGATCCCAGGACCCGAATGAGGCGTTGGAAACGGCGGAACAGCTTCTTGGTATCGACCGTGGGCATGAAGGCGCCTGGCGTGCGATCATGCGCGCCCATGCCGACCGCGGCGACCGGACAATGGCCGTTGCAACCTACGACCGCTGCCGGACCGCACTGGCCGAGGCTGCTCAGGCTCGTCCGTCGCCGGAGACCGAGGATCTGATCGCGCGGATCCGCGCCGACGCACCGGCTGCCCAGGTCGTTGATCCGATACCGCTGCCGATGTCCCAGTTCCCCGCTTGGTCAAGGCAGGATGATCGTGGCGACCGCACAGCTCTGCGTCTGTGCATCGCTCCGCTGCGGACGATTGGTGAGGATATCGATGATGGCTTCGCGGCGGGGCTTGCCGAGGAAATATTAACAGGCTTGTCGCGTTTTCGCTGGATATCCTGTGTTCCCTCATCATTGTGGCGAAGCGCGCCAGGGGCCAACCCGGCGGACCCGATCTGGGCTGGGGCAGAGGGCGATCTCGTGCTGGATGGCACCATTCAGCGGGCCAAAGGGCGACTTAGGATCATCACACAACTCATCGACATGCGGTCCGGCGGGGAGATCGTCTGGGCCGGGCGGTTCGATCGCGACATGACTGATCCTCTTGGCCTTCAGGATGAGGTGGGCGCGGCCATCGTTGCGCAGGTGGATCCCGAACTGATGGCACATGAAGGCCGCCGCAGTACGCGCCGGCGATCGGGCGAACCGTCCGCGCAGGATCTGCTGCTCCAGGCGCTGCCCGCTCTATACAGAATTGAACGCTCGGCCTTTCTCGACGCCAGGCGGATGCTGGAGGCTTCGCTCCGCGCTGATCCGGGCAGTTCAGTGGTCTATGGCTGGCTGGCGTATTGGGACCTGCTTTATGTAGGGCAGGGCTGGGCGGACGATCCGGGCCGCTTTACCAATGAAGCAGCCGAACTCGCAGAGCGCGCCGTGATGCTGGATCCAAGCGACGCGCGCGCGCTGACTCTGGCGGGTCATGTTCAGGGGTTTCTGGGAAAGCATCCTGAGGAAGCCTGTGCACTCCATGAACGGGCGCTGTCTCTGAACCCCAATCTGGCGATCGCCTGGTGCTTCTCCGGGCTTTCGCACTGCTATGCCGGCAACCATGATGAAGGTCTGCGCCGGATCAAGAAGTCCTGCCGGTTATCGCCGTCCGACCCCCATATTTTCTTTTTCGAAACTGCGTTGATCATGCCGCACCTGATGCGTGGGGATTATGCATCGGCGATCGACGTGGGGCGGCGGTCCCTGCAGCTCAACCCCTGCTTTTCCTCTACCTACAAAGGGTATCTCGCCGCGCTGGGTCATATGGGCAAGGCCCGGGAGGGAGGCGAAGTGCTGCGGCGGTTGCTCGAGCTGGAGCCGGGTTTCTCGGTGCAGGAGGCGGTCCGCCGTTCCCCTTTGACACGGCCTGAGGACATTGACCGCTATGCTGACGGCCTTCGCCGGGCCGGGCTGCAGGAGCAGGCGCAACCCACCGAGGCGCGGGTGCCGACGTTACTGATTGACCATACCCCCATTGATCTTGTTTCCGCCTCCCCGCTAAGTCACGCACTGTTGCGTGACGATCCGCCTCCGGGGAGAATTTGGAATGACAATCCGACTTGGTAAATTTGGCGTGGCAGCCTTCCTTGCCGCCACGGTGCTCGCGACCGGTCTGAAACCAGCCGCGGCTCAGAGTTCCGGTTCGGCCACCCTGGATGCGGTGAAATCCCGCGGTCAGGTCCTGTGTGGCATGGCCGGCAACGTACCGGGGTTCTCGCTGCCTGACAGCCAGGGGGTGATGAAGGGTTTGGACGCGGATAGCTGCCGGGCGGTGACGGCGGCGACGTTGGGTGACGTGTCCAAGGTCAAGTTCGTCGCGACCACGACGCAGAACCGGTTTACCGCGTTGCAGTCGGGCGAGGTCGATCTGCTGTCGCGCAGCACCACCTGGACCCTGGGCCGCGAGGCCAACCTGGGCCTGGAGTTTGCGTGGGTCAATTATTACGACGGCACCGGGTTCCTGGTGAAAAAATCATCCGGCGTAAAGTCCGCCAAGGAGATGGATGGCGCGACCATCTGCGTCCAGCCGGGCACCAGCACGGAGCTCGCGATCAACGACTTCTTCCGGCTGAACAAGATGAAGTTCACGCCGATCCTGATCCAGGACCTGTCGGAGATTCAGGGCGCCTTCCTGTCGGGGCGGTGCGATGCCTATTCCACGGACGCATCGGCGCTTGCAACGTTCCGCTTCAGCCAGGGACCGAAGGCCGATGACCTGGTCCTGCTGCCCGATATCATCAGCAAGGAGCCGCTTGGCGTGATGGTCCGCAAGGGCGACGACAAGTGGTTCGATATCGTCCGCTGGACTTTCATCGCAATGATCACTGCCGAGGAGAAGGGCGTCACCTCGGCTAACGTCGACACCTTCATGACCTCCACCGATCCTGACATCCGCCGGCTTCTGGGGCTGGAGGGCGACATGGGCAAGGCGCTGGGGCTCGATAACAAATGGGCCTACAACGTGATCAAGCAGGTGGGAAATTTCGGGGAGATGTGGGACCGCAACATCACGCCAATGGGCGTGCCACGCGGAATCAACAACATCTGGACCAAGGGCGGACTGCAGTACGCACCACCGATCCGCTAAAGCTGAAATCGAGCGCACTTCCCGCTTGTGTAGCTTCGTGATCATTATGGCCGGCCGCCTGTTCAGGCGTGCCGGCCATTATTCGTTCAGGGCAACGGCACGCTGCGGTCAGCTCCATCCGCGCGCCAGTTTTTTGACAACGGTCGAGGCGTTGCGCTTTCCCTCGCCGGCGTAATCCTCGTGCCAATCCTCGATTTTCGCCGGATCATAGAGGTAGTTAACCATCAGCGTGGCGCTTTCCTTGGCACCTTTGTCCGAGGTGTCGCCAGCCATGTTCAGCCGCTCCACCCGAGCCCCGTTGGACAAGTGGAAATGCGCCACGGGATCCCTGGCGCGTTTGCCGTTGAACTCGACGAGCAGGTAGCGCGCGCATAGCCGGGTGAGGACGGGTTCCGCGGCCTTGCGGTAGGCGGAGTTGCGCCACCAATGGCGTTTCGCGAGAATTCCGATCAACGCGTCTGCGCCGGATTCGGCCGGGAAGGCGTCCACCAGGGCGACGGTTTCATCATCGCTGAAAAGACCTGGTTCGGCAGCGATCAGCAGCGGATCGAGCCAGCGGCGAAAACCCGGGATGGGCGAAAGCGTCGCGAATGTTTTCAGGTTGCGGAATTCCGCCGACAGTTCCTCCACCACGCGTTTGATCAGGAAGTTGCCGAAGCTGATCCCGGCAAGCCCGGCCTGACAATTGCTGATGGAGTAAAAGATAGCGGTATCGGCTTGTTTCGGATCCAGCACCGGTGCTTTTTCATCGAGCAGATCCTGAACGCTGCCGGCCAACCCCTTTACCAGGGCTACCTCGACAAAAATCAGCGGCTCGCCCGGCATCCGGGGATGGCCAAAGGCGTAGCAGCGCCGATCCGAGTCCAGCCGGTTCTTCAGGTCCCGCCAGGACCGGATGGCGTGGACGGCTTCGTAGCTTACCAGCTTTTCCAGCAGTGCGGCGGAACTGTGCCAGTCGATCCTCTGCAGTTCCAGAAAGCCGATGTCGAACCAGGCGGCCAGCAGCCCACGCAAGTCCCCATCAAGCGCGGTGAGCATCTTGTCGGAACCGCGCACCTTCAGCAGGAAACCGCGCAAATCCACCAGGAATTTCTGGCCGTCGGGGATGGAGGCAAACTGCGTCAGAAGTTTCGACCGCGGCGGCTCCAGCGCCCGGCGCAGCGCGGCTTTGGCAGCTGCCCGTTCGGCCGGATCTTCGGCTGTCTGAACCTTATTGAAGGCATCGGCCACCGCGTCCGGATCTGAGTCGAAGCTTGCAAGGGTGAGCAGGAACTCCTTCCGCCCATCCTCGTCGGCTGCGAGGTAGGCTTCGGCCAATTTTGCCGCACGGTTGCGGGCGCTGACTTCGCCGCCCCGCCCGACGAGGCAGGCCCTCATCTGGGTTTCGAGCGAGTCGTCGGCGTCGCCGGAGACGCTTGACGCCATATCGCGCCAGACCGTGGTTATGCGACGGATGGCCCGATCCAGCAGGCCGGTGGAGACCGCTTCACTCATGGACGCCTCGTGTCAGGAGGTTAGTACCTGATCATATCGCAGTTTTGGCACCGGTGGCGGTCTTTGTGGCCAAGCGAAGCACATGTGACAGTGCGGGGATCAGATCCTCCACCACCAAACCTGGACCGGCGTTTTGTGCAGCCATGCCGTGCAAGTGGGCGCCTGCCGCGGCAGCCTCCCATGCGGGCATTCCCTGCGCGAGGAGGCCGGCGATGATCCCGGCCAGTACATCGCCGGCGCCGGCGGTGGCAAGCCAGGGAGGCGCCGACAGGTTGACGGCCGCCCTGCCGTCGGGGGCGGCGATAATAGTGTCCGAACCCTTCAGCAGGACGATGGACCCGGTCCGGGCCGCGGCCAGGCGCGCGGCGGCCATCCGGTCGGATGCCGAGTGGCCGAAAACGCGGCCGAACTCGCCGGCATGCGGTGTCAGCACCGCGGCGCCGCGCAATCCATCCGGATTATCGGCAAAGGCCGAGAACGCATCGGCGTCCGCCACCACGGTGCGTTTCGCAGCGATCAGGGCAGGGAAGGCGGCACGGGCGTCGTCAACACCGAGGCCCGGCCCGCAGATCCAAACCTTCCGCCGCTGATCCGTCAGTAACGACGTGAGGTCGGCTTCGCTGACGATCACCCCGGGTTCTCCGGTCCGATACACATCGGCCGAACCGCGCGCGGCGATGGTCACCATCCCAGCCCCAGCGCGACGAGCTGCCTCCGCCGACAGCCGCGAGGCGCCGGTCATTACTGCGCCGCCGACAACCGTAACGTGGCCACGGGTGTATTTGTTGGAGTCCGCTCCAATGGCCGGCAGTCGCCACAGCGAAGGCAGGTTGGCGAACGCAGCCGGTTTGACCTCATCCAGGACGAGATCCGGGATCCCAATATCGGCAAGCTCGATGCGTCCGCACAGATCACGCCCGGGCAGCAGAAGATGGCCCGGCTTCAGGCGGAAGAACGTCACCGTCATCTCGGCCCGCGGTGCGAAGCCGCCTACCAGCCCGGTTTCGCCATCCAGGCCGGATGGCACATCAACGGCTATGATTCGCCCGGCGGCCTGCAGGGTTTCGGCAACCAGACCGGTGACGGGGCGCGTCAGGCCGGCGCCGAAGACCGCGTCAACGACGAGATCTACCCGGCGCGCCTCGCCCGGCTCGAACGGGACAATGGGGCCAGACCATAGGCGTGATGCGCTTTCGGCATCCGATCCGGGCCGCGGGTTGGCAAGCGCGGCCAACGCAACCGGCCAACCCTGCTGGCGGAGCAGACGAGCCGCGACATAGCCATCGCCGCCATTGTTGCCCGGACCCGCCAGAACCAGGATGCGGCAGCGACCGGCCTGCCGTTGAATGGCTCGAGCGACAGCGCGTCCCGCTGCCTCCATCAGCACCGGACCGGGATGACCGTGGCGCTCGGCCGCACGGTCCGCCTGACCCATCTGATCGGGGGTTAACAGCGCCGACCGGCCGGCCAACCGGCCGATCAGGCTTGCGTCAAACGGACTGGACGGACCGGAACTCATCGGGCTCCGAGGCTAGCAGACTTGCGGTAGCGCGAAGAACACGCTGGCGTGTCAGGCAGCCAAGGTGAACCGCTTGACGAACGCCGACAGCCGGTGACGCCGAAGTTCGCTGCGCGCCTTGTCGTCGGTCGTCATGTAATTGAGCTGCACACTATGCCGTGGACCCACGAACTGCCGGTGGCCATGCCACGTCGTCGGGCCATTCGGAAATACCAGCAGCGTCCCGTTGATCGGGGGCACCTCGACAGCGAAGTCTTCCAGGTCCTTAGGTCCGCGCAGCAGCCGCAGACATCCCTCCTGCCGCGCCCAGGCATCGGTCTGCGGATTGAGGTAAAGCAGCACGGTCACCCGCTTGGCCAGCAAATCGCAATGGATGCGGCCATCCCGTTCGTTGGTCCACCCGCGCAAGGTCACCATTGTCGGCGCATCGCCCAGGTCCAGGCCGAACAAACCCTCGATCGCCTGACGCAGCGGAGGGCCTTCCAGCGCCTGCATCAATGCCTGTGCGTTGGGACCAAGCCTGACGGAGCCGATTGGGAACGAGCCGCGCTTGCCGAGTGCCGGCAGGTCCGCAAGCACCGAATCCAGCGTCGCCGGCGGGACAAACTCAGGAACCACCACGTGCGGAAACGGGTCCATTGCAACCGGAGTTGCGGTCAGCTTGGCATAGTCAAGGTCGATCATCGGAACCTCGGTACGGCGGGTCGGGTCACAGGCGTATCGATCTTTTGCTGGTCAAGGCCGGCCGTTGGCCGCGTCGCCGGATGCAACGTTTAGCCGCGCCGGTAAGACGCGTCGCGGCTTAGCAGCAAAGCCTCGGTCAGGTCGATCAGATCATCCGGCCAATATTCGTCAGGTCTGGGACGATGTGAGTGCAAACCTGCGTCAGGCCGGCAGGTCAGAACCATTGCAACCCACGGCACCGGCAGCCCGGTGCGGCCTTCCTCGGCTCCAAGGAGCGCGCCGGCGATGGCTCCGTTGGTATCGGTGTCACCGCCATATCCGACCGTCCGGATCAGCGCCTCTTGTATGCCTGTTCCCGCGGCCAGATGGTAAAATGCATTTTGAAGCGCGGTCAAAACCCATCCCATCTGGTGCTGATAATCGTGCGGTCTTTGGCCGGTTGCCGCGAGGCGCAGCGCATCAAGCACCGGAACCCCGTCCGCTGCTGCCTCCCCGGCGATCCGCAGAGCAACGTCCAACATGCCGTGCCGATCCGCCCCGGCAATCCCGGCCGCGATCGACGCGGCGAAAGCGGCACATGCGGTCTTGCAAACCGGATGAGGGTGCGACAGCGCGGAATCCGCGTCTGCAGCGGCAGCGGCCGCATCAGGGTCTGCTGCCCACACGGCGATCGGCGCGATCCGCATCAACGAGCCGTTACTCTGGCTGGACCGGCTGGCCGCGCGGCGCGCGGCGCCGGATTTGTCGGTGGCGGCCCGGGCGACGGGTTCGAACGCTCTCGCGGTGGTGCTGCCGCAGTCGAACGGCGCTGACAAATACCACCGGCCGTAGGCTGTCGCGGCTAACTCGGCATCGTACGATGCCTTGCCAACCAGGGTCCGCGCCAGCGCCAGACCGAGCTCCGAATCGTCCGTCGGCTGGCCGGCCAGTGTGTTCCACACCGGGCTCGGCCGCATCGCCCTGACACCGGTCGGATAATCCGCTGCGATCTCTTGCGCCGTCCTGAACTCCACCTGGCTGCCCAGGCTGTCGCCGATCACCAGCCCGAGCATACACCCCAGCGCACGATCGAGCCGCCGATCTTCTGCTGCCCGAGGCCATGCCAGAGTCACGCGAACAGGTCGCATCGGTTCGGGGCTGCGCCGCCATGTCCGGGTCCTAAGCTCCGCCACCGCATTCGGGGCGCCGCCAAAACAGGCTGATGGCCTGCTGTCTCCGTCCGCATCATACGTGACGGGCTGCCCATCCTCCGTTACCAGTACGCCACCCGCTGCGATCAGCAACGCGTGTCCGGCGGCGATGTCGTGCGCGGCCACGGGACGTAACGTGAGGGTCGCGATGCCGTCGCCAACGGCCACGCGCGCCAGCCGGTAGGCGATCGAGGGCAGGGGCATGAACCGAGCGGGGGCGCAGGCGGCGCCGTTCCAGACCGGGCGTTGCCAGGACCCGTGGTTCAGGAAGACGACGTCATCGGCAGTCAGCGAACGGTTGCGCAGGTCGATTTCGATAGTCTGGCCATTGCGGCTGAGCCGGTCGCCCTCGGCCCAGGCGATCAGGTCTGGGCCACGATCGGGTGACAACGGAGCATAGACGACGCCGAGCACAGGCTTGCCCTCTCGCAGCAAGGCCACCGAAACGGCGCTACCCCGCCGCCCCTCCAGGAACGCGCGGGTGCCGTCGTGCGGATCGACCACCCAGCAGAAACCGTTGGCCTCGGCCGCCAGCACGCCCTCCTCCTCACCAACGAACCGGGCGGGGAGCAGCTCGGTCAGACTGCCGCGGAGGAACAATTCCATTTCGGTATCAACCGGCGCGCTGTCGGTGTTGCTGAAGCGTGGGCCGTCCGGACGAGCGAACTCGGCGGCCAGCATCGCGCCGGCTTGTGTCACAAGCTCGATCACCGCGGGAAGAATGGGGGGCAGGGTTGCTGAGGTCATGGAACGATCAAGTCTAGGCGTTCGCGGCCGGACACGCTATCTGCACCTCCGCCCGCCATGGATAATCTGTCCCCGTCTCTCCGGAAACAGACCGGCCCGCTGCCGGCGTATCGCGCGCTGATCGCGGAGGGCCGTCTTGCGCCCGACCCGGCCCAGGCAAATGGCGCCGAAAGGCTGCAGGATTTGTGGGAACGGCTGCGCGGTTACGACCCGCACCCGACCGTTACACCGCCCGGCGGCGGGTTGCTCGCGCGGCTGCTGAATCGGCGCCATACCGAGGAATATGTGCCGATCGGCCTTTACCTCGTCGGGGAGGTCGGGCGCGGCAAGTCCATGCTGATGGACCTGTTCTTCGACGAGGCCGACGTTGCCCGCAAGCAGCGCATCCATTTCCACCGCTTCATGCAGACTGTGCATGCACGCCTGCACGCCTGGAAGCGGGACAACCCCTCGGGCTCCGATCCGATTCCTCCGCTGGCTGACACCATCGCCGCCGAGTCGGTGCTGCTGTGCTTCGACGAGTTCCAGGTCAACGACATCGCCGATGCGATGATCCTGGGGCGGTTGTTCCAGGCACTGTTCGACCGCGGGGTGGTGGTTGTCGCCACCTCCAACACGAGGCCGGACGAACTCTTCAAGGGCCAGCCGGGCCGGGACGCTTTCCTGCCGTTCATCGCGTTGATCAAGCAACGGCTGGAGGTGCTGGAACTGGCCGGCGCGCGGGATTACCGGCGCGAACGAATGCGGGGTCTGCGCACCTGGTATGTGCCCGCGGATGACATGTCGCGGCGGGAAATGGACGAGGCTTTCGCGACGCTGACTGGCCTCACGCCGGTCAAGTCTGTGACATTGACCGTCATGGGACGCGATTTGCTCGTTCCACAAGCTGCGGACGGCGTGGCTCGGTTTGACTTCGACCGGCTTTGCAATACCGCGCTTGGCGCCGGCGACTACCTGGCGATCGCCACCAACTTCCACACGCTGCTGCTGGATGGCATTCCTCGCCTGTCGCCCGACAACTTCGACCAGGCGCGCCGCTTCATTGTGCTGGTCGACACGTTGTACGACCAGCACGTCAAGCTGATCGCCTCCGCCGATGCGGCCCCCGACAAGCTGTATCAGCGTGGCGAGAACGCCAAGATGTTCGAACGCACGGCCTCGCGCCTGGACGAGATGCAGAGCGCCGACTGGCTTGGCGTTGCCGAGATCGGCTGACTTCTGCCGCAGGCGTCTCGCCCGCCAGTCCGTCAGCACATTGTCTGGCCGAGGCGGTTCACTCGCACTATCGCGTAAGAAGACGGATTGCGGCGTCGCGGTCTCCTTTGCCCCCGCACGCGCGGCAGGAGCCCTCTGCCATTTGCTCGCCAACCGAACCCTGGTTGAAATCGACCCGGTTGCCGGGCCCGTGCCTTTTCGCCGTCAGAAGCCGCCCTGCTGCACCGCACTGTCTTGCCCGGGGATGTGCAATAGGCTAGCAACCCGACCACCTTCCGGGCCGCCCATTCCCGGCCCCGTTTTCGCATGGCGTCCCGGCAGGCCCGCTTTACCCCACCCGGCGCCCCGCGCCCTCGGAAGGACTGGATTATGGCCCGCAACAAGATCGCGCTCATCGGCGCCGGTAACATCGGCGGCACGCTCGCCCACATGATCGGCCTGAAGGAGTTGGGCGACGTCGTGCTGTTCGACGTGTTTGGCGGGGTCGCGGCCGGGAAGGCGCTGGATATCATGCAATCCGGGCCGGTGGACGGGTTCGATGCGCTGATGACCGGCGGGTCGGATTACGCGGCGATCAAGGGTGCGGACGTGGTGATCGTCACCGCCGGCTTCCCGCGCACGCCCGGCATGTCGAGGGATGATTTGATCGGCAAGAACGCCGGCGTCATCGCCACGGTTGCCGAGGGGATCAGGACACACTGCCCTGACGCCTTCGTTATCTGCATCACCAATCCGCTCGACGCGATGGTCTGGGTGATGAAGGAGAAGTCCGGTCTGCCGGCCGCCAAGGTGGTCGGCATGGCCGGCGTGTTGGACAGCTCGCGGTTTCGCCTGTTCCTCGCCCAGGAATTCGGCGTGTCGGTCGAGGATGTGACGGCATTTGTGCTTGGCGGTCATGGCGACACGATGGTGCCGCTGACCCGCTACTCCACCGTCGCCGGCATTCCGGTGCCAGACCTGATCAAGATGGGTTGGTCCACACAGGCGAAAATCGACGCGATCTGCGAGCGCACCGCCAATGGCGGCGGCGAGATCGTCAAGCTGCTGGAACGTGGCAGCGCCTTCTACGCCCCGGCCGCCTCCGCGATTGCGATGGCCGAAGCGTATCTGAAGGACAAGAAGCGCGTCCTGCCCTGCGCCGCGTACCTGACCGGCCAGTACGGCATCAAGGACATGTATGTGGGCGTGCCGGTGGTGATCGGCGCCGGCGGGGTGGAGAAGATCGTCGAGATCGAATTGAACACCACCGAAAAGGCCGCGTTCGACAAGTCCTGCGCCGCGGTTCAGGAGTTGATCGACGCCTCCCGCAAGCTGGTCGGCTGAGCACGATCGTGTTGGGCGGAACGCCATCCGCACGTGAAGCGTGCGATCAAAGGAACCTGCCATGAACATCCACGAATACCAGGGCAAGGAACTGCTGAAGCGCTACGGCGTGACGGTTCTGGACGGCCATGTCGCCTGGACGCCCGAGGAAGCCGAAGCCGCCGCCGCGAAGCTGCCTGGTCCGGTATACGTGGTGAAGTCGCAGATTCACGCCGGTGGCCGCGGCGCCGGCCACTTCGTCGATGATCCCACCGGCAAGGGCGGCGTGCGTCTCGCCAAATCGCCCGCGGAAGTACGCGCCGTGGCGGAGGCGATGATCGGCCATACGCTGATCACAAAGCAGACGGGTGAGCACGGCCGCCCCGTTCGCCGCGTCTATGTCGAAGCGGGCTGCGACATCGCCCGCGAACTCTATCTGTCGCTGTTGGTGGATCGTATCTCCGGCCGCGTCACGGTGATTGCCTCCACCGAGGGCGGCATGGAAATCGAGGAAGTCGCCGCCAATCACCCGGAAAAAATCCTGCGCGCGGGCATCGACCCGGCGTCCGGCATCTCTGGCTTCCACGGTCGCAAGCTGGCGGCAGGCCTCGGCCTTAGCGGCAAGCAGGCGTCGGCGTTCGGCAAGTTCGTTGCGGCTCTTTACACTGCGTTCGTGGCCCTGGATTGCGCCATCATCGAGATCAATCCGCTGGTGGTAACCGGTGCGGGTGAGGTCGTTGCACTGGATGCCAAGGTCAGTTTTGACGACAGCGCCCTGTTCCGTCATCCGGAGCTGGAAAAGCTGCGCGACGAGTTCGAGGAAGACCCGAAGGAACTGGAAGCCGCCAAGTTCGAGCTGAACTACGTGGCGCTGGATGGCAACATCGGCTGCATGGTCAACGGCGCCGGGCTCGCCATGGCGACGATGGACATCATCAAGCTCTATGGGATGTCGCCGGCCAACTTCCTCGACGTTGGCGGCAGCGCCACCAAGGAACGTGTCACGGCCGCCTTCAAGATCATCCTGTCCGACCCGAACGTCGAAGGCATATTGGTCAACATCTTCGGCGGCATCATGCGCTGCGACATCATCGCCGACGGCGTCGTCTCCGCCGCCCGCGAGGTTCAGCTTTCGGTGCCTCTGGTCGTGCGACTGGCCGGCACCAACGTCGATCTGGGCAAGGAAATCCTGGCGAAGTCCAACCTGCCGATCGTCGCTGCCGACGACCTGAAGGATGCTGCCGAGAAAATTGTGAAAGCCGTCAGGGAGGCCGCGTAGATGTCCGTTCTGGTCAATCGCGACACCAAGGTCATCTGCCAGGGCTTCACCGGCGCGCAGGGCACCTACCACTCCGAACAGGCGATTGCCTATGGCACGAAGATGGTTGGTGGCGTTACACCGGGGAAAGGCGGCAGCAAGCACCTGAACCTGCCGGTGTTCGACACGGTATGGGAATGCCGGGAGAAGACCGGCGCGGACGCCACCGTGATCTACGTGCCGCCGCCATTCGCGGCCGATGCGATCCTGGAGGCGATCGACGCCGAGTTCCCGCTGATCGTCTGCATCACCGAGGGCATCCCGGTCCTGGACATGGTCCGGGTGAAGCGGGCGCTGAGTGCTTCGAAATCGCGGCTGATCGGGCCGAACTGCCCTGGTGTCATCACGCCGGACGAGTGCAAGATCGGCATTATGCCCGGCCATATCCATAAGCGCGGGACGGTCGGGATTGTCTCACGCTCCGGCACCCTGACCTATGAGGCCGTGGCGCAGACCACGGCGGCCGGCCTCGGGCAGACGAGCTGCGTAGGGATCGGCGGCGACCCGGTAAAGGGGACCGACTTTATCGAGGTGCTGGAAATGTTCCTCGCTGATCCGGAGACGAAACAGATCATCATGATCGGCGAGATCGGTGGACAAAGCGAGACCGATGCCGCCGAGTTCCTGGCCAACAACAAGGTGAAGAAGCCGGTCGTCGGCTTCATTGCCGGTGCGGCGGCACCTCCGGGCCGCCGGATGGGGCATGCCGGCGCGGTGATCAGCGGCGGCAAGGACACTGCGGCGGCGAAGATGGATGCCATGCGCAGCGCCGGCATCCATGTTGCCGACAGTCCCGCTGCCCTCGGCAGCACGATGGTCGAGGTTCTGAAGCGGTAATTCCGCACTGAAGACGGCCGCTTGACTTTCGGCGGGTCAGGCGGTTCGTACGGCGTAGGCACGTCCGACCAAAGTCCGAACCGCCGGAGCACCCTCCAATGTAGCTGTGGTCCCGGCCGCTTCGCCCGAAACCAGGTTCGGGAGAACCGACGGCGATGCCACTCGGAGCGGCGCCAAAATGTTAGTCAAACTTGCATTATGCGTTATCTGGTGTTAGAACATTCCGCGAACGCGGCCGGCGGCCTGGGCTGCCGTGTCCGGATCATAAGGAATTATCCCCGATGCGCGTCCGCAATCCCACCTCGACCCAGACCGAATACCGGACGATGCCGCCACGATGAGCATCGTACTCACCGGCAGTGGCTTCCAGATTGCGATGGCGGCGCCTGGCAAACCGATGTTCGCCTCACCACTGTCCGGTTCATCCACGCCTGCTGCACCGGCCGCGGCAGATCTCTCCGCGACAACCGGCTTGGCCGGATGGTGGGATGCGGGCCTGGCTACAAACGTGGTCGACCCTAAGGGCGAGGCGTTGACAGCCTTTGGCGCCCCCGCAGGTGCGGTTGCCGATAAGTCGGGCGCCGGCAGCGGTCTGACGGTCTGGCATGCCGCGTCCACCGGTGCGAATAGCCCCATTGCCACGCCCCGCCTGAACGGCCTGCTGGGCGGCATCGGGCTTAACACGATCGTGCCCCCATTGATGCCCGCAGCGGGTCAGCAGCTTCCGCTCATGGACCCCGACCAGGGTCTGCTCGGCGCCGTGACAAATCTTGGATCCGGCACGCCCTGGACGTTTTTCCTGGTCTGGTCGCGGCCAAATTGGCGGCAAAGTTCGACAGCCGCCTGCACATTATTGAGCATCGGCGGCGCGTCGATCCTGGCCGCCGACAACAAAGATGGCAGCCGGCTCGTGCTGTTCCCCGGCGCCGGCCAAACGGTTCTCACAGCCGCCCTAACGCGCCGGCATTCCCACGCGGTTATCATCCGCAACACGCCCGGCGCCGGTGTTGATGTCTGGCTGGACGCGGTCCAGGTGGCAGCCGCCGTGGCGAATCCGCTGGGTCCCACTGCCTCCGCCGCGTTGCTGTTTCTACATAACGGCACGACCGGTGGGGGCGCCGAGTGCTGGTTTCATGAGGCCGCGGTCTGGGTGACCGCCCTGGCGGCAGCTGACATCGCGACAGTCCTGGCTTATCAGGCGCGATGGATCCTCGGGCCGCGCAAGGGCATTCAGATCCTGGTCACGGGCCAGTCCAATGCAGGCAAAGCACTGAGCGACGGCGCCTGGCATCTGCTCGCCCAGGGCGTCGCATGGCATTTGGGCGCATTGGCGTTTGGCGTGGTCGGTCGCTGGGGAAACCCCCCCGCCGCCACCTGCATCTCCGGACAGGGAGTGTATCCGGTGCCGGCGCTCGACCTGACGGGGTCATTCCTGAACGATCCGGGCGATGGCAGCAGCCCATCCGGCTGGCAGCTAGGCGCCGACGGTCTGGCCGCGCAAACCTGGATTCAAGTCAACACCGCGGCCGAGGATGCCGCCGACATCGCGGTCATCTTCTGGCCCTGGTCGGAAAATGACAGCACCAGGCAGTACATCGAGAAAACAACATACGACGCCGCGGCGCGTCGATTTCTGTCGCTCGAGCGCGGCATGCTGTCGCGTTCGGTTGCCAGCCTGCCGCAGGTCTGGTGGTCAGCAATTCCGTTCCCTTACGGCACCAACGACGCCGGCATGCAGATGCAGCGCGAGGTGGTGGCCGACATTGCGGCCGATCCGACGCAAAACGTCACGGTGGTGCTGCCGCAAACCGCTGACAGCCTGCCGCGCTGTATCGGGGGCGGCGCGCTGAGCTATAACCCGTCCACGGGCCAGTGGACCGGTGGCGACACCGACCATCGCGACATCCTGGACAACCAGCGGTTCGGCATGCTTGCGGCGCCGCTGGTAGCGCGCGCGATCCTCGCGTCGGAGGGCGGCGATACGATCACTGCAATCCCGGCCGGCATTCCCGTTTCGGGTGGACCGGTAGTCTCCCACGTCTACCGCCAATCCAATACGAGCCTGATTGTCACCGTACAGCACGATTGCGGTACCGATCTTATCGTACCGGCCACGCTCGCCGCCTCGGGTCAGGGATGGGCGGTCATGGATGGCGGTTCGGTCGGATTACCCGGCACGATCGTCAGAGCAACCGCCTGCGTGCGTCTCAACGCCACGCAGCTCCAGGTCACCCTGTCCCAGGGGTTGGTCAACGCCAGTGCCGACTGCCTTCTGTTCTACCCGTACGGCACCTCGATGATCGGCCGCGGCAACGCAGTGACTGATAATCTGTCCGAAGTTGGACCGCCGGCGGGCTGGGACATCGCCACCGACCTGGGGACCGCCCCGGGCGTCTCGGCGGCTTTTGCTTCGGCATTCCTCAATGTCACGGGTTTCGCCGCTACAACGCTGACCGGTGAAACCATGATCACACCCTGGGCCTTCAACATGCCAGTCCACGTGCCGATGTCCCCGGCATCCGGCGTTATAATCCACGACACGCCCTAGCCTGACGGCGTGTCGCGGCCATCGCCACGACACGCAACCGGATTCTCAGACCCTTCCCGTCAGCGCCTGTGTTACAGCGTCTGCCAGCAGAGCATGGCCG
Organism: uncultured Pseudomonadota bacterium; assembly: GCA_963819005.1. Taxonomy (GTDB): domain Bacteria; phylum Pseudomonadota; class Alphaproteobacteria; order Acetobacterales; family Acetobacteraceae; genus Rhodopila. The sequence continues at coordinate 374,587 of CAWFUL010000010.1, read as the reverse complement.
CTCGCAGTTGGATGAAGACTATCAAAGAACAAATACCCGGCTTGGGCCGCACCGGTCGCGTTCAGTGTGCCGCTGTGCGGGTCCGTCAGGTTTCCTGTCCAGACCGGCTGCGTCGCGTTTGTCAGCCCATAGCCGCCGGGATTGGCGATAACCTGGTCGAGCCGCGAGAAGACGTCAATGTAGTCGATTGACACTGCGCCCGTGGCCACAATCTTCTGCAGTTCCGTACCCAGATCCGCGTTGTAGGCCTGCGCGAGAGTCCCTGACGCCGCGTCGCTGAGCCGCCGAACCGTTTCGTTGGGCGTTTTACTGAGGTCCGGGACGTCCATTACGACAATGTCTTTCGCCCCATGAGCGACGAGTCCGTCGATGACGACTGCCTCATTCGTCGCCGCCTGTTGCACGCTGGCCTGTTGCTGGGCGGGCGTCTCGGTGGAATTCGCAATGCCAAGCACGTCGTTCGATCCGGCCCAGACCGTATAAAGCGCATTGGGCGACGGGTTTGGCACGTTGGCGACGAACTGTGCCAACTGCCCGGGCAGGTCAGTGGGATTGACCGTGTGCAACGGGTTGGGACCCGTCTCCGCCCCACCGACTGCATAATCGGTCCCGCCAGCCAGGCTCGCCCGCACTGCGCGCTGACCCAGGCCTTGCGCCAGATCCTGCACCCACACATTGCCATTGGTGAAGCGGCCGTCACTGTAGATACTGTTCGTGGGAACCGCGCCCAGCGTGGCCAGCGAGACGTTCCCCGCATCGGACAAGCTATCGCCGAATGCATACAACGCACCAAATCCGCCAGCCGGGACATTAATCGCGTCCTGTGTTATGAAAGACGGAGACGGCGCAGTGTTGAGCGTTGCGTCGGAGATCCAAGCAGATGCCGCCGCCGGAACCACATCAGACAACGTCGAGGATTTTAGCGCGTGGACGAGCGATTGATAATTTGCCATACGCCGCCCAACGCCAAACGAAACGGCACAGTTGCATTAATGTTCGTTAAACTGACGGAGTTTGCCGCTCGATGTCGCTTCGCGCTCAGAAAGCGCTATCGGTCATCGACCGGCATATTCGCCTGAACTGAGGGCCGGGCATTGAACGTCTCATGCCATGCTGCGAGGTTCGGATGCCCATCCCGCCAGGCAATGTTGGCGAACCGGAAATCGAGGTAGCCCAACGCCACGCCGATCGTCAGGTGTCCGATGGTGAAGCCGCTGCTCGCCATAGCCTGCGCCTCGGTTTCCAGTGCCGCCACGCAGGAGACCAGCTTGGCGCGCCACAGCGCCTTATGCGGCTCGCTCTGGCGTTCAGGCGGACGAAAGCCCTCGGCCAGCAGCGGCAATGCATTGTCCAGCATCCCTTGTCCCAGAGCATGGCGGCGCAGCGCCGTCAGCCGCTCCGGCCACGCCGACGGATAGAGTTTCGGGCCGTCATGCAGGGTGTCGAGGTACTCGATAATCACCGGTGAATCGTAGATTGCGGCGCCGTCCGGCAGCTCCAGTGTCGGGATTTTGCCCACGGGATTGATCTTCATCAGCTCCAAATGCGGCGTCGTTCCGCCTGCCACCGTGCGCACCGTCCGGATTCGATCCTGCAGCCCCATCTCGGCGACCGCGATCATGACCTTCCGAACATAGGGTGACCTGGGTGACCAGTGCAGGATCATCGGCTGGGTCATGCATACGCCTTCACGCAAGCGGGAGCGAAGTCTACTCTGCGCCCCAATAAACGAGGAGGACGTTCCCCATGAACTGGATCGAAGTCAACGGCACCAGCCTGCGATATGAGCAAAGCGGCAGCGGTCCGACCGCCTTGGTCCTGATCCATGAAATGGGCGGCACGCTGGATAGCTGGGATCAGGTGCTGCCGGCGCTGAACAATGGCCGGCAGGTGCTGCGCTATGACACGCGAGGCGCCGGCCTGTCGGAGAAGATCAAGGCAACAGTCACCTGGGACCAGATGGCCGGCGATCTTGCCGCCTTGCTGGACGCCACCGGCCAGACCGGCAAAGTTGCACTGGCTGGGATCGCCGTCGGGGCCGCGATAGCCGCGCACTTCGCCGTTCGCTACCCGAACCGGGCGGCGGCGCTGGTGTTGCACGGTCCGGCCATGGGCGTGACGGCGGATCGCCGCCAGGCAACCTTGGATCGTGCGTCCGCTGTCGCGTCGGGCGGCATGCGTTCGGTTGTCGATACCAGCCTCGCCGCATCCTATCCGCCCGTGGTCCGCCACGACGCGGATGTGTTCAGGTCATTCCGCGCCCGCTGGCTCGCCAACGACCCGGAGAGTTTCGCCGCGATCAACCGCATGCTGGCCGCCGAAAACATCGAGGACGATCTACCGAAAATCGACTGCCCCGCGCTGCTGACGGCCGGCCGCCACGACAGCCTGCGGCCGCCCTCGGTCATTGCGCCGATGGCTGAGCGGATTAGGGGCGGCCAGTTTCTGGAGCTGAACAGCGGCCATTTCGCCTCGGTCCAGACGCCCGGCCTGACGGCGCAGGCGATCCATTACTTCCTTCACGCATTGGGATGCTGAGATCAGACCAGGGACGGAGCGGGGGTTATCTGATCGTGGTGTCAACGATATGATGGCGGGTCAGCAACAGGAGGCTACCACGTCCAGAACGCAATATCGGAGTGTCGGGCTTGCCATGAGCCTGGCGATCGGACTTGTGTCGACAGGCTGCACCTCGATTTCGCAAGGCGGGCCGCCGACGATCATTCACAGCACGCCTTTTGGATCGACAGTCATCAGTCAGGGCGGCCAACCAACCGGTGGTGGCCCTGCGACACCGCCCCCCGGTCTGACGCCTGATGCGCCGCCGGCGTCCGTTGTCATCGGCAGCAGGGACGGCGTTTACGCCGGCGTGGCCGTCCCGCTCAATACCGGCGGGGGTCTGTGCATCCGGAACCAGACCATCGCCGGATTCACAGTTCATGGCGACGCCGTCCGCTGGGGCCGTTTCCGCGGCAGGATCGAGAACGACGGCCTGCAGATGGTCAACGGGAACACCTGGGTGTTCGGCCAGTTCGACGGCCCGCGCTTCAATGGCCAGATCAGCGCCAACGGACCCAGGGGAAGGCCCGGATGCACGTTCATGATGACGCTGGAGAAGACCGGGGCGTAACCTGCGCCCCGGTTCGCGGTCGGCGTTACTCGGCAGCTCGGCGTTGTGCGGCCAGGCGATCGATCTCCGCCTGAACCGCGGCGCCGGATTCCGAGGCGAACTGGGCATGGTGGTCGCGGGCGTAGTCATAGCTTTCGATCCGCCATTCCCTTGACGACTGGAAGTGCGGATGGACGTACCGAGCCATCAGTTCGTAATGTCTTTGTGTTTCCGGCCAGTCGGCCCAATTCTGCGCCAGTTCCATAATCGTGCCAAAGCCGCCGGACCCTTTCAGCAACCGGTTGATGAAGGTGATGGCGTCATCCGGTGTGCCGATGCAGGCTGAACCGCTGTCGATCATGTACTGGTAACGGTCGGTGATATCGCCCGGAACGATCGGGAACGTTGCCACATCACGGAAGTAATCGCAGAAGCGGTCGAGGCCGTGCCGCACGTTCTCGCGCGCCTTTTCACGCGTCTCGGCAATATGTATCAGGGTCACGAGGCGCCAGCTTTTGCGGTCCGGCACATGGCCATGCAGCGCAGCCTGTTCGGCGTAAAGGTCCCAGTTTTTCGCGTGATGTTTCATCGCGTCGTCGCTGGTGCCACCGATCGACAGCATGCCGATGCCATGCCGGCCCGCCGCAAGCGCGCCCGCGGGCGAGCGCGACGCCGCCACCGCCATCTCCATCCGCGGCCTTGTGTAAGGCGGCAGCTGCAACTTCGCATCGCTAAGGTCGAACCAGTCGGTCTTGCGGGTGATCGTTTCACCGCGGAACAAGTCAACGATCACGTCCAGCGACTCGTTCATCATCCGCCGCTGATCGGCGGGCTTGATCCCGATCTTCTTGGCGTCATGCACCAGCGATCCCGGTCCCACGCCCAGCATCGCCCGGCCGCGCGTCTGATAATCGAGTTGCACCATGCGGTCAGCGACGATGAAGGGATTGTGATAGGGCAACGAAACGACGCCGGTGCCCAGCCGGATGTGTTTCGTGCGTTCGGCGGCGCCGGCGATGAACACTTCCGGGCTGCCGATGATCTCGAACCCGCCCGAGTGATGCTCGCCAATCCATGCTTCGTGATAGTTCAGCGCATCGAGATGCTGCAGCAGTTCCATGTCGCGTTCCAGCGCCAGGATAGGGTTTTCCCTGGTGTCATGGAACGGCGCCAGAAAGATGCCGCTACGAAGATAGGTCATGATCGTTTCTCCTTTGGATTTCAGACATCAAGCCTGTAGGTCTCGCCGTCGCGCACGATCCGCCCGGCGGTGGCGCCGGCGAAATGCGTGCCGATCACCAGGACGGGGGTGCCGGCCAGGCTTTGGAAAATCATCCGCCGTGTCTCGATCCCCTGTGCGGGATCGCTGTCAGCCAGCGTGCTCCATTCAGGGTGGGCGATTTGGCAGGGGTGGTGCATGAAATCGCCAGTGATCATCGCCTGTTCGCCGCGCGATTCGATCATCACGCTGACATGCCCGGGTGTGTGGCCTACTGTCGGCATCAGCTTTATTTCGTCGGTGATCTGTTCGGTCGTCTCGACCATTGTCGCAAGCCCCGCCTCGACGATGGGCGTGACCGAATTGGCCAGAATATCCGTCATGTCGGGCCGATCCTGGACGGTACGCCAGTGGTCGTATTCGGTGCGGCCCATCAGATATTGCGCGCGCGGGAACGTCGGCACCCAGCGTCCGTCAACCAATCTGGTGTTCCAGCCGACGTGGTCGACATGCAAATGCGTGCATAGGACCGTGTCGATCGACTCTGGCGGGAATCCCGCTTGCGTTAGATCGGCCAGGAATGGCCCATCGCGGTCGTTCCAGTGCGGAATACGCCGGTTCTTCTTGTCGTTGCCCAGGCACGTGTCGACGATGATCCGCCGCGTCGGCGTCTGCACCACGAACGAATGGATGCTCATCCGCAGCCGCCCCTCATCATCCGCGAAATGCGGCTGCAGCCAGGCGATTGGTTGAATCGCCTCCCGCGTTGCCTGAGGCAGCAGAAAGCGGCTGCCGCCAGTTGCCTCCATCTCGACGATTTTTGTTACGGTGACGTCGCCGATGGTCCATTTCATGCCATCTGTCCTAATTGGGTGATTGAAACGTATTGCAGGCCATGATTTGGCCTGACCGAAGCCCGGCGGTGAACCACTGCTGCCGTTGCGCGGACGTGCCGTGGGTGAAGCTATCCGGTACAACGCGCCCACGCGCCTGCTGTTGCAGCCGGTCGTCGCCGATCGCGCTGGCAGTCTGCAAGGCCGCTTCGACGTCGCCTTGTTGAATGAAATGGAACCTTTGGTCGGTATGGTTCGCCCACACCCCCGCGAAGCAGTCAGCCTGGAGTTCCAGCGCAACGGACCATCTGTTCGCCTCTGTCTGGCTTCGGGCCTGTTCCTGCATCTGATGCACTTTCGGCAGGATCCCCAGCAGGTCCTGGACATGATGGCCGACCTCGTGCGCGATTACATAGGCCTGGGAGAATGCGCAGGCGCCCTCGGTCGTCGGGCAGGCCTTGAAGCGGGACCGCATCTCGGCGAAAAATGCGGTGTCGAGGTAGACCTTCTTGTCGGTCGGGCAATAGAATGGGCCCATCTCGGATTGTGCTGTCCCGCAGCCCGACCTTGTGACGCCAGAGAACAAGACGAGCGCCGTCGGAACATAGCGCGCGCCTTTTACCTGTGTCTGAAACAATTCTGTCCAGGTGTCTTCCGTTGATCCCAATACTTTGGCGACGAACTGCTCCTTGGCGTCCTGCACGGGCGGACGGGAAGGCGCGCTCTGGCTCACTTGAGTGCCTCCGCCACCGCTGACATTGCTGACCGTGTCGTACATGCCGAGCAGGGTCATCGGATTGATGCCGGTGACGTATGAGAGGAACAGAACGACGATGATCCCGCCGATGCCGAGGCCGCCCTTTCCAATGGGCAGACCGCCTCCGCCGCCACCGCCCTGGCCACGGCGATCTTCCACGTTGTCCGACTCACGAAAATCGTCGAGGCGCATGGGCTTGGTCCATTTCCTTCCGAACGCCATAGCGTAGTCCGTTGCGCCCGTGGTGTCAGCCCGCACCCGCGCACGGTGCTCAGCGGCTTGTGCCCAGCCGCGCTGTGTTTCAGGATCGGAGGCAATGCCCACTGGAGGAAACGCATGGCCTTGCACATCGACTACTACGTCTCGTTGAACTCGCCCTGGACTCATCTGGGGGCTGCTCGGATCGAGGCGATGGCCATGGCGAACGGCGCAACCATGCGTATCTACCCGGTGGATTTCGGCGCCATATTCTCCAAGTCAGGCGGCCTGCCGCTGCCGCAAAGATCGTCTCAGCGCCAAGCTTATAGGCTGCAGGAACTCGCGCGGTGGCGCGACCATCTGTGCATCCCGATCCAGATCCACCCGAAATTCTTTCCCTCCAGCGAGGCGCTGACGGCCGGCTGCGTCATCGGCGTGCGGGAGACGATCGGCGATCAGCCGGCGATCAAGCTGGCCCACCGCGTGCTGAAGGCGCTTTGGCAGGAGGAGAAAAACCCGGCGGATCCGGCGACGCTTGCCGGGCTGATCGCCGAAGTTGGGCTGAATGCGGAACAGGTTTTGAAGCTGGGCGAGGACTCGCGCTGGGCGGACCGCCGCCTGGCCGACACGCAAGCCGCGCTGGACCGTAACGTATTCGGCGCGCCCAGCTATGTGATCGGCGACGACATCTTCTGGGGACAGGACCGCCTGGCATTCGTCGAACGCCGGCTGGCGCGCGGCTGATGCGCGTTTACACCATCCTGCCGCAGCAGCACTGGCGCGAAGCCGGACCGGCTGCGCGCGATGCCGAGGCGGCCGGCTTCGACGCGCTGATGACGGTGGAACTGGGTCACGATCCGCTGGCGCCGCTGGCCTTCGCCGCGCTGGAAACGCAACGTGTGGAACTGACGCCGTCCGTGGTCGTCGCCTTTCCGCGCAGCCCCACCACGCTGGCGCAGCAGGCATGGGACCTGCACGCCAATTCCGGCGGCCGTTTCGTTCTAGGTCTCGGCAGCCAGGTCAAAGGCCATAACGAACGCCGCTTTGGCATCCCCTGGACCGCCCCCGCGCCACGGATGCGCGACTACGTGCAAGCCCTGCGCGCGGTCTGGACAGCCTGGGAAACCCGTGGACGCCTGAACTTCGACAGCCCGCACTACAAGCTGACGCTGATGACGCCTGATTTCTCCCCCGAACCGACCGGGTTGCCGATGGTGCCGGTCACGGTCGCGGCGGTAGGCGAGGCGATGCTGCGGGTTGCCGGACAGGTGGGCGACGGGGTGCGGCTGCATCCACTTTGCTCGCGCGCCTATCTGGAACAGGTCTGCATGCCGCAGATGATGGAGGGCATGCGCCGCAGTGGGCGATCACGCCTGAACTTCGATGTCCATGGCGGCGGATTCGTCTGCACCGGCCCCGATGACGCAACTGTTGCGGCCGAAATGGAAAACGCTCGCCGGCGTATCGGTTTCTATGGGTCCACCCGCACCTACCTGCCGATCCTGGCGCTGCACGGGCTGGAGGACTTGAGTGCGAAGCTGCATCGGATGTCGGTGCGTGGGGCAATGGGACAAGATGGCCGCGGAAGTTTCAGATGATACGGTCCGCATCTTCGCCGCCTGCGGCACTTACGATGCGCTTGCGAAGACGATCGACGCCCGTTTCGGCGGCGTTGCGGATTCCATCGACCTGCATTTCCCGGCTGGCACGCCGGTCGGGCTGATGAAGGAACTCGTCTCCGAAATTCGCCGTATCCCGCACACATTCGCGGGCTTTAACACAAACTGGTAGGGAAACGACCATGGCCACGCCAATGTTCCGTTTCGATCCCGTGGCATTGCCGCCCGAGGCTCTGGCCTTGCGCGCCGAAGTCCGGGACTTCATCGCCGAACATCAGCATCTGATGGGCTTCACCCGAAGCGAGTTCAGCCGCGACTTCAGCCGAGCGATGGGGCGCAAGGGTTGGATTGGGATGACCTGGCCGAAGCAGTATGGCGGCCATGAGCGGAGCGCCTTCGAGCGTTATGTGGTGATCGAGGAAATGCTCGCCGCCGGTGCGCCGTTGTCCGCGCATTATACGGGCGACCGGCAAAGTGGCCCGAACATCCTGCGGTTCGGGACCGAGGAGCAGAAGAACTTTTTCTGTCCGAAGATCGCCGCCGGTGAATTGACGTTCTGCATCGGCATGAGCGAGCCGAACTCCGGTTCAGACCTGGCCGGCACGCGCACGCGGGCCGTCAAAGTCGACGGCGGCTACAAGATCAACGGCAGCAAGCTGTGGACGTCAAACGCCCACCGCGCCGACTATGCCATTCTGTTCTGCAAAATGGCGACAGACGGCCAGGCCGAGACCGACCGCCATGCCGGCGCCACACAGTTCCTGCTGGATCTGAAATCGCCGGGCCTCGACATCAGGCCTGTGATCAATCTGCTGGGCGAACATCACTTCAACGAAATCTTCCTCACCGACGTCTTCGTGCCGGACTGGCTGCTGCTGGGCAAGGAAGGCAACGGCTGGAACCAGGTGACCAGCGAACTGGCTTTCGAGCGCAGCGCGCCCGACCGGTTCCTGGTGCTGTTCCAGATGCTGCGCGAGATGGTCCGCATGGCTGGTCCGAATCCCGGACAAGTCCACGGCCGCCGCACTCGGGAAACTGATCTCGCAGTTGGCGACGTTGCGTAGCATGTCGCTGTCCATTGCCGGCATGCTGCACGAAGGATTGCAGCCCAATAACGAATCCGCTGTCGTAAAGGACCTCGGTACTCGTTACGAGCAGGACATCCCGGTCGTTGCGCGCCAGTTGTTTCCCACTGAGCCCGAGCTGGAGGCGGTCGAGACTTATGTCTCGATGATCGCCCGCAGCACAATGAATGCGCCGCGCTTTTCCATCCAGGGCGGCACACGCGAAATCCTCCGCGGGATCATCGCCCGCGGCCTTGGTCTTCGGTAACGGGAGTCCGACATATGGCAATTCGTGACGAAACCAGGATGCTGCTGGAAAGCATGACCCGGCTGTTCGAGGACAAAGCAACCAAGCAGGTGATAGACCGAGCGGAGACCGGAACGTTCGCTGCTGATTTGTGGCAGGCGGTAGCGGAAACCGGCGTCCCGCACGCCGCACTGCCGGAATCGGCTGGCGGCGCCGACGCCGAATGGTCCGATCTGTTCGCCGTTCTGCGCGTGGCGGGGCGATTCTCGGTCCCGCTTCCGTTGGCCGAAACGATGTTGGCCGGCTGGGTTGCTGCCAGTGCTGACCTGGAACTGTCCGATGGTCCGATGACCGTGGGCCCTGTCCGTTCCGCCGACCAACTGAAACTGGTCCGCGATGGCAACGGCTGGCGGCTGTCAGGCACCGCCGGCCGGTTGCCCTACGCCTCCCACGCTGCCAGGACAGTGCTGATCGCCGATGGGCCGGACGGTGAGATGGCCGTGGTCCTTGAAGGCACCGGCAGCGCCGACGTCGCACCCGGCAAGAACATCGCCAACGAGGCCCGTGACACCCTCACGTTCAACAACACCCGCCTGTCGGCCGATGCCGTCGGCAGCCTCAGCGGTGGGGTGTCCCGAGCGGCGCTCTACCGCCGTGGCGCCCTCGCTCGGGCCACGATGATGTCGGGGGCGTTGGAGAAGGCGATGGACCTTGCGGTCGGCTATGCGCAGGAACGGGTTCAGTTTGGCCGTCCGATATCCAAATTCCAGGCGGTGCAGCAGAACCTAGCGGTCCTTGCCGGCCAGACGGCCGCGGCCGTTGCCGCCGCCAATGTCGGGATCGAGGCGCTCGGCAAATCCGACCCTGAGCGGGAAACGTTCCTGATTGCAGTGGCGAAGACGCGCGTTGGGGAGGCGGCTACGCTGGCCTGCGAGATCGCGCACCAGGTCCACGGCGCGATCGGCTTCACCAAAGAGTATGCGCTGCAACTTTCGACGCGCCGGCTGTGGTCGTGGCGGGAGGAGTTCGGGTCGGATCCGGAATGGGCCGTCCGTGTCGGCAACGCGGTTTGCGCGAACGGGGCGGATCGGCTGTGGGAGATGCTGACTGCGGCCGCCTGATCCCGGTCCGCAAGGACCGAACCAAGGTACCCCTTGTTAAATCGCGATCGCGTAGGCCGGTCGCCGAGGGTCCGCCCCAGCCCCCATCATGCCGCTAACAGGATCCGTCAGGATTGCCTCCACCGACCCGGCCAGCCATGTCCAGTCCGGCCATTCCTGAATCGCATGCCCCCGTGCGGCCAACTCTGCCCGGACAGCCGGATCGATCCGCCCCTCCACCGCCAGCCGTCCCGGAAAATACTCGAACGGCGCGAACGAGGACGGGAAGTTATACGACGCCACCCGCGGCGCCTCGATCGCGCTCTGCGGGTCCATCCCGAAATGCATGACATTCAGCAGCACCTGCAGCATCGCCTGAGTCTGCACGTCCCCTCCCGGCGTCCCGAACGGCATCACGCCCCCATCCGCCGTCAGCATCATCGCCGGGTTCGGCGTCAGCCGCGGCCGCTTGCCCGGCGCCACCCCGGCCGGATGCTTCGGGTCAGGCCGGCTCTGTGATCCGCGTCCGGACGGCGTGATCCCCAGGCCTGGCACCATCGGCACGTTCCCCGACCCGTCAGAGGGCGTCGCGCTGAATGCATTGCCCCATCGGTCCACCGCGCAGCAGTAGGACGTATCCGCCTCCACCCTGGGTAGTTCCGCATCGGACGCGGCATAAGACCGGTTTGGCAGATCCAGCGGGGCTGGCATCGCATCGAAGGCTCGGTCGTCCCGAACCGCCGCCGCCCGCCGAGCAATTGTTGCGGAATCGAGCAGGTGGTCGATCGGCACATCGATGAACTTCGGATCGCCGAAATGATATTCCCTGTCCGCCAGCGCGAGGTTCAGGCATGCGACGATCCGGTGCAGGTAATCCGCCGAGTTGTGCTCCAGCCCGTCGATCCCGACCTGCTCCACCAGCGCCAGCGCTTGCTGCAACGCCGGCCCCTGGCACCATGGCCCGCACGTGATCAGTTCGTGCCCGCGCCACCGGCGGCGCACCACCGGCTCGATCGCGGAACTGTAGCCCGCCAGATCGTCCATCGACAGGTAGCCGCCTTCCTGTTGCTGGTACCGGACAATCTCTCTCGCGATGTCGCCGCGATAGAATGCATGATGGGCGGCATCGAGGCCGGACAGCCGATCAGGCCCGGCCGAGCGGTCCTGGTCCGCCATGAACTGGATCGTCCGCGCAAGGTCGGACTGGACGAATTTATCGCCAGCCTTCGGTACCCGGCCCCCGGGCAGAAATACCGCCGTATTCGACGTCCACCGACGGTACTCAGCTTCGTGCGAAGCGATCGACCGCGCCAGCAGCGGATACACCGCAAACCCCTCGGCCGCGAAGCGAATGGCGCTGGCGGCCACGTCGGCGAATCGCATCGTGCCGTGCCGGCGCAGCGCAGTGATCCAGGCGTCCGGCGCGGCGGGCACCACCGTGCGCAACACGCCATCGGGGATCTTTCCCCCATGCTCGCGCATGAACAGATCGGCCGGGATCGACTTCGGCCACCATCCCAGCCCGGCGATGCTCTCCACCGTCCCGTCCGCCAGCCGGATCAGGATCGGCGCCACCCCCGCGAAATTCACGAGGTCAGGTTGCAGCACGCCCAGCGCGATACCCGCCGCTACACCGGCGTCAATCGCGTTGCCGCCTGCCTCCATGATCGAAAACCCCGCCGAAGCGGCCAGATAGTGTCCCGCTGAGATTGCGTGCCGCGTGCCGTAGACGGTCGGACGATGTGTCATGAGGCGTGCCCCCGGATGAAACCCAAAGCCTGGGGCAAATTTCCCAAGTGGTCCAGCGTCGTCATGATTTGACATACCTGGGGTCCTGTATCACAAGCCGCCCGGCTGATCGCCTGGCCGCGTGCCGGGTTCATTACGAGTGTATGTAGTTGAAGGGAAACGTCTATGAGGCTGAAAGCCCTGCTGCTTGGGTTGTTGCTCGCCGGTGCCGCCGGCGCGGCCCAGGCACAACCGGCGGCGCCCACCGAGATCAAGATCGGCACGCTGTATGCCAGCTCCGGCCCCTACGCCAGCATCTCGATGCCCGTCTTCGACGCTTTCAAGTTGTGGGTGGATGAGGTCAACGCCAAGGGCGGCGCCGAGGTTAAGGCCTTTGGCAAGCGCATCCCCATTAAGCTCATCGCCTATGACGACCAGAGCAGCACCGCCACTGCCGCCACGCTGTATAACCAGTTGATCACCCAGGATCACGTCGATCTGCTGATCGCCGAATTCGGGCTCTGTATTGACCTCTGTCGGTGTGCCGATCGCCAAGGAGCACAAGCAGTTCCTGTTCGACGTGTCCGGCACAGGCGCTGCGTTCTTCACCGACGACAATCCCTACATCGCGCTGATGGCCGACCCGGTCTCCACCATCTGGCCGCACTACATTTCCGACTTCCTGGCCGATGAGGGCGCGAAACAAGGCATCAAGACCGTCGCGATCCTGTATTCCACGAATGACTTTACCGGCACGCAGGCCGCCGCGCTGAAAGGCTTCTTCGAGCGTGATGGCAAAGTCAAAATCGTCTACTACCAGGGCGTGCCGACCAGCACATCCAACTATACCGTGCTGATCAACAACATCGCCGCGCTGAACCCTGATGCGGTGCTGGAGCTTGGGTACGTCGGCAACGACATCGCTTTCCTGCGCAATCTGCAGGACAGCGGGAACCAGTTCCGCTTCGTCTTCTCGATCTACGCCGGTACCGAAATGGAGGAGATCGAGAAGAACGTCGGCGTCTCCGCCATGACCAACATCTTCAGCTACGTGCCTGCCTCGAATTACGTGTACAAGCCCGAAGTCGGGATGACACAGCAGGAATTTCGTGACGCCTGGACCAAGAAGTATCCGTCAGGGTCGGGCGTCGCGTATGGCGCCAACGCGCTCTACGGCTACATGACCGGTCTGGTTGTGCAACAGACGCTCGCCACGGCCAAAAGCCTGGATCAGATGGATATCCACGACGCCGTCTTCGCCCTGTCCGGCAAACTGAAAACGCTGGACGGTACCTTCGAACTTCGCAAGGACGGCGCCCAGATCGGCGAAGTCACCCCGCTCGGCCAACTGCAGCTGGAAGGCAAAGACAAGCTGAATCTGGTAGCCGTCTATCCGCCCAATCTCGCCAACGGCAAGGCGATCCTCGGCAAGTGAACCGCGGTATGGGACGAGGCGACCGGGCGGCATGCTGACCGGCGCCATCGTCGCGGGCATCGTCTTCGGCCTGTACTTCACCCTGGTTGGACTGGGGCTGAACCTGGTCTTCGGCGTCATGCGCATCGTCAACCTCGCGCATGGTGACTTCCTCATGCTCGGCGGCATGGCCGCCTGGGCGCTGTTCACCAACTTCGGGCTGCATCCGCTTGTTGCCGCCGCCATCGTCCTTGTGATTTTCGTGCTGGCCGGGCTACCGTTGTATTACCTCGTTGTCCCGCGACTGCTGCGCTCCCGCAATTCCGAGATGCTTTCGCTGATCCTGTTCTTCGGCGTCTCGCAGATGATCGAAGCGGTCACCACTATCATCTTGGGTGCGACCGAACGCTCGTTGCCGCCGAGGCTGTTGGGTGTCGGGCCGTTCATCATCTTTGGCACACGGCTGCCGAAGGCCTGGATCTTCAGCGCGGCCATCAGCGGTGCCGCGGTGCTGCTGGTTTACCTATATCTGTATCGCACGCGCATCGGTACACTGACCCGAGCGGTGATGGTCAGCCGGGATGAGGCTTTGGCGACGGGGATCGATGTCAACTTTGTTTCGGCCGTGGCGTTCGGGATCAGTATCGCTTTGGCCGGTGTTGCAGGGGTTTTTGCCCCGTTCATCCTGGGAAGCATCACGCCGAACATGGGCGTTGCTTTGAACATCACAGCCTTTGCCGTTATCGTCGTTGGCACGCTTGGCAATCCCCTTGGGACGTTACTGGGTGGCATCATTTACGGCGTGTCGCTGATGCTGATGCAGACCTACCTCAGCTCCTGGGCCAACTTGCTGCCCAACCTCCTGCTGATCGGCGTGCTGCTGATCCGCCCTGAGGGTCTCCTCGGAAGGAAGGTGCGGCGTGCCTGATCGTGGCAGGCGGCTGCGCCGCGTCCTTCTGGACAGCAGTATCGCCGCCATCGTTGTGCTGGTGATGGGCGTGATGCGCGGGGTCTATTCCAACGAGCTGATGTTGTTCAACTTCATTGTCTTCCTGGCGCTCGCGCAGGGCCTGAACATCATCTACGGCTTCACTGGCTATCTGCCGTTCGGCTATGTCGGGTTCTATGGGGCAGGGGCCTACGGCTTCTCGCTGGTCGTCATGCACCTGCATGTGCCCGCGATCATCGGCATGGCCGCCGCCGGGGCCGCCGCCCTGGTTCTGGCGGTGATCCTGTTGCCGCTGCTCCGCCTGTCTGGTGCGTATTTCGCCATCGCCAGCATGGCCGCCGCGCAGGCGCTGTATGAGGTCATTGCCAACCCGGACCTGGAGGACATCACCAAAGGCCCTTACGGCGTTTCGCTGTCCAACGTGTTTGCTCCGGCCTTTTCCTATTACGTTGCGCTGGCGATCCTGGCCGGCACCTTGTTGTTGGTGGTGTGGCTACGGAACTCGCGTTTCGGAATGTCGTTGCAGGCGATCCGCGACGATCAGGTCAGCGCGGCGATGGCCGGTATCTCCGTCGTTCGTGGCCGAACCATCGCGTGGCTGCTGTCCGCGCTGATCGCCGGCCTGGTGGGTGGCGTATTTGCATGGCACATCTCTGTGTTTTACCCTGACACTGCCTTCGACCTGAGTGTTTCCATTTTCTCGACCGTGTTCCTGCTTTTCGGCGGTGCCACGACTTTGTCCGGCCCGCTGCTGGGCGTTTTTATCCTGTATGGCATCTACAACGTGATCGGCATTGCCGTGCCGCAATACTTCCAGTTCACCTACGGCGCGTTGATCGTCCTGCTGGTGCTGTTCTTGCCAAACGGCCTTGTGTCCCTGCTGACAAGCCGAGGCATCCGTGTCCCCTGAACCGCTTCTGAACGTCGCGGGCGTCGTGAAACGCTTCGGCGGATTTCGTGCGCTGGACGGCGTCAGCTTCCACCTCGAAGCTGGCGAGGTCCTCGGTTTGGTCGGACCCAACGGCTCTGGCAAAACGACCTGCATCAACGTCATCTGCGGCCTCTACGCGCCCGATGGCGGCACCGTGACCTATGACGGCCAGTCGATCGGCGGGCAGGCGTCGCATCGGCTGGTGAAACGCGGCATCAACCGCACGTTCCAGTCGCCGCGTCCGTTCCTGTCGCTGACAGTGCGGGAGAATGTGGAGGTTGCCGCGCATTATGGTGATCCTCGGCCGGGTTTTGATGTGGACGCGTTGCTCGTTCGGCTGGAACTGGACCGTTACGCCGACCGGCCCGCGGCGGACCTGAACAGCGCCCAGCAGAAGACGCTGGATCTCGCCCGCGCCATGGCGACTGAACCGAGGCTTCTGTTGGTGGACGAACTGGCCGCCGGCCTGAACCCCGCCGAACTGTCCCGCATGGCCGATCAGCTTCGTGCGCTGGCGGATAGCGGCATGGCGCTGCTCGTTGTGGAACACTTGATGGGCTTCATCGACAAGGTCACCGACCGCGTCGTGGTCATGGCTGCCGGCAAGGAGTTCTTTGGTGGCACCCTGGCAGACGCAACACATGACCCCGAGGTAATTCGCGTCTTCCTTGGAGGAGGCCACCATGGCTGACCAGGTCCTGCGTGCCACCGGCATCGAGACCGGCTACGGCCGCGTCCAGGTCCTGTGGGGCGCCGGGCTGGACGTCCGCGCCAAGGAAAGCGTCGTGCTGCTGGGGGCCAACGGCGCCGGAAAGACCACGCTACTGAAAGTCATCGTCGGCTTGCTGCCCGCCTGGGTCGGATCTGTCCAATTAGACACTGATGACGTGACGGCGTGGCGCACCGACCGGCGGGTCCGGCGCGGCATGGCCTATATGTCCGAGATCGGCGTCTTCCCCGGCCTGTCGATTGACGAGAACCTGCGCGTTGGCGGCCAGTTCATCGAAAAATCCGCCCTGCGCACCCGCATGGAGGAACTCTACGGCTACTTCCCGGACCTCGCGCACCGCCGCGGCGCGCTGGCTGGCAGCCTGTCCGGCGGGCAGCGGAAGATGCTGGGGATTGCCAAGGCGCTGGCCTCCTCGCCACGGCTGCTGGTGATGGACGAACCGTCCGCCGGCCTGTCACCGCTGTTCGTCGGCCAGGTGATCGGAGTGCTCAGCAAGTTCCGGGAAGCCGGCCTCGCGATGCTCATCGCGGAACAGAACATCGCCTTTCTCGACCTCGCCGACCGCGTCTTCACCCTGGACGGTGGCCGCATTCGTTTCGAAGGCAGCGTGGGAGATCTCGAAGCCGACGACAGCCTGCGCCGGACCTATTTCGGCCTTGCCTGATTTGTCCGCGGTCCTCGCCCCCTTCCCACAGGCCGGATAATCGCTCAGTCTGTCGCCCAACGAAGAGTTGGACAAAGGGGAGACAGACATATGGCCAAGATCAACGGCGCGACGCTGATTGCGCGTAGCCTGAAGCAACAGGGCGTGGAATATATGTTCGGCGTCGTCGGGTTCCCCGTCGGCCCGATCGCCGAAGCCGCGCAGAAAGCCGGCATCCAATATTACGGAATGCGCAATGAGCAGTCGGCGTCCTACGCCGCCCAGGCCGTCGGCTATCTGACCGGCCGGCCTGGTGCTTGCCTGGTCGTCTCTGGCCCCGGCGTCGTGCATGGCCTTGCGGGCCTCGCGAACGCGCAGCAGAACTGCTGGCCGATGATCCTGATCGGCGGCGCCTCGGCCATCTACCAGAACGGCATGGGCGCGTTCCAGGAAGAACGGCAGGTGCTGATCGCCACGCCGTTCTGCAAGTTCGCCCACGCTGTCGAGCACGTCCACCGCATTCCGTTCTACGTCGAAATGGCGGTGCGCTACTCGATCTATCGGCCGCCCCGGCGCGTGCTACCTGGACATGCCGGACGACATCATCCTGGGCGAGGTCGAGGAAGATAAGGTCGTCAGGCCGCCACGGTCGCCCGAACCGCCGCGGATGGTCGCGCCGGAGACCGAGATCGACAAGGCGCTGAACGTTCTGGAAGGCGCCCAGCGGCCGCTGGTCATCGTCGGCAAGGGCATGGGCTGGTCGCGCGCGGAAGACGAAGTGCGCGCCTTCATCGAGCGCACGCAGGTGCCGTTCCTGGCCTCGCCGATGGGCAAGGGCGTGATGGACGACAACCACCCGCTGTCGGTCGGCGCCGCCCGCTCCCACGCGCTGCAGGAAGCCGACGTCATCTTCCTGCTCGGCGCTCGGCTGAACTGGATCATGCATTTCGGCCTGCCGCCGCGCTTCAACAAGAACGTGCGCATCGTGCAGCTGGACATCGCGCCGGAGGCGATCAGCCAGAACGTGCCGGCCGAGGTCGCGCTGGTGGGCGACGGCAAGGCGATCGTGGGGCAGTTGAACAAGGCGCTGGAAACCCGCCAGTGGTTCTATCCGAAGGATACGCCCTGGCACGCCGCGATCGCCGCGAAGGCCGAGGCCAACGCCAAGCAGATCGCGCCGCAGATCGGCCGACAACTCGACACCCGACGAACTACTACCGAGCGTTCAAGGACATCAGCGCGATCGCTGCCGGAAAACGCGGTGATCATCGGCGAGGGCGCCAACACGATGGACATCGGCCGCACGCAGATGCCGAACAAAAGCCCGCGTTTGCGCCTGGACGCTGGCAGCTATGGCACCATGGGTATCGGCATGGGCTTTGTCATCGCCGCCGCGGTGGTGCATCCGGACCGGCCGATCGTTTCTGTGTCGGGAGACGCGGCCATCGGCTTCTCCGGCATGGAGATCGAAACCGCCTGCCGCTACAACCTGCCAGTCAAGATCATCGTGCTGAACAACGGCGGCATCGGCAGTGGCATCGACGAGCTGCCGGAGGATCGGCTGACCATCCCGCCGCGTGTCATGTCCATTGGTTCCGGCTACGAAAAGCTGATGGAGGCCTTCGGCGGTCGCGGCTGGTATGTCGAGGATCCAAAGGACCTCCGCAAGGCGCTCGATGCAGCGATGGCACATAATGGCCCGGGCCTGGTCAACGTGAAACTGGCGCCGAGCGCAGGACGCAAGCCGCAGCAGTTTGGCTGGCACACGTCGTAGCAACGAACAGGGGAGGGCCGGTGTTATGCCGGCCCGACCGGCTTTGGCATATGGCCGGCGCGTGGTTTGTAAAATTGCCCGCAGAGGTGGCCGATTTCGACCGAAGCCGATTCGTGCGAAAACCTCCGACAGAACCTTGGTCTGATGCTTCTCTCAGCACTGGACCTGGATGGTCCGAGGTTGTCCCATCCCCATCGTGGGCGGCGATACCGGGCGTTCGCTACGCCGGCAACGGTTTCCCTGCTGTTTCGGGCGCGGCGGCGATCGCGGGCAATCCCACCAGATAAATGAGCGACACGGCGGTGATGGCCTCCGGGAATGAACCGGTCACCGCCACTACCGTGCCCACCAGCGTCGGCCCAATCGCACCCAGCAACCGCCCCAGGCTGAACGCAAAACCTGCGCCGAAGGAGCGTTGCGCGGTCGGGAAAAGCTCCGGCAGCCAAAGCGTGTACAGGGCGAAGACGCCGATCGTGAAAAATCCTATCGGCGCCTGCAGGCAGATGAAAAGCGCCACGCTGTCCAGCATTTGCGCCGCGACGATGTAACCCATGAACACCGAGATCATTGCCCCCATGTAGAAAATGCAGGCCGTGCGCCGCCGCGACCCGATCCCGGTTGCGATCCAGGGCATCAGACCGCAGGCCAGCAAGGTGCCGCCGCTCAACACCAGTCCGCTGACGGAGGCCATGCGCTGGGCGTGGGCGAACGTCTCGCCCTCGGCCATCAGCCGTGTCGTGATCAAGGTCGGTGCCCAAAAGGTGCACGACCACAGGCCGAAAATGATGCAGGCTAACATGCTTGCCGCGGCCCAGGTGGTGCGGGCCTGTGGACCCTGGAACAGCGGCTTAATGCCATCGAATGCCGACGTCACTTTGCGCTTCTGCCAGGCCTCGGGTTCCGGAACATTGCGCCGCAGCCAGATCGTCAGGAATGCCGGCAGCACGCCCAGATAAAATACGCCGCGCCAGCCGAGATATGGCACCAGAAACGAGGATCCAACCGCAAGAAACCCGCCGATCGGCGTCGCGGTGTGCAACAGGCCCCCGTAGCGGATGCGCAGACGCTCCGGCACCAATTCCTGTAGCATCGGCGTGCCCGCCGCCCATTCGCCACCGATCCCGAACCCCGCCAGAAACCGGAATACCGCGAAGGACGCGAGACTCCAGGCGACGCCGCACAATGCGGTCCCGACGGAATACACCAGGATGGTCAAGCACATGACCTTCACCCGTCCGATCCGATCGGCAAGCCAGCCCCAGAACATCGAGCACGCCCAGCCGACCATGAAGATGGAGAACAGCGCGCCGCCAAACTGAGCGATATGCGCCTTGTCGGACGGAAGCCCATCACGGGTCAGCAATTCAGTCAGGGCCGGTACCAGCACGTAAGCGTATATGCCGCTGTCGAAACCATCGAGCATCCATCCCGCCCAGGCCGCCCAGAAGGCCCGCATCGGGGATACGCCTTGTGGCGTCACGTCTGCTACAGAAGTGCTTTCGCCGTCCATATTGCGACGTTCTCCCGCTCGTGGTTCCTCGTTGCCCCAAGCCTGCGGCCCGAAGCAAATCCTGTCCACTCTCTTTCGGTTCATGAAGGGCCGATGTGGCCGGGGCGGCCGCCGCGCTGTCCTGCTGCGCCTCCCGCAACGTGACCATGTCCGGCGACCGGATGAGGTTGCCGACGTCGGTGATCAGTGGGCAGCTTTTCGTTGTCACATGCCTGCTGGCCTCCGATGGTACGACCAATCATGCCCCCGGCGATCGACGGTTTGAGGAGGCCGCGTCAGAACGCCACACTGACCAGCCCAGCGTCCAGAAGAACGCGGTCCAGTAACGAAATGCTTTCCTGGTGTCGGTGCCTTCGCATCGACGCCTGAGCCGGTCGGCCACACGCGAAGAAACATCCGCATTGTGCCTTTGACAACCGTTTCCACCTCGCCCAACGTTCTCTCAAGCGCGCTGGCAACCAAACGACCGGCGTCACCAGGGGAGCAATGGCCATGAACAACCGCCGACTGTGGGTCTGCGTCTTTCTCTTCAGTCTTACCACCATCAACTATACCGACCGG
The DNA here is from genome assembly GCA_963819005.1 of uncultured Pseudomonadota bacterium. GTDB lineage: Bacteria > Pseudomonadota > Alphaproteobacteria > Acetobacterales > Acetobacteraceae > Rhodopila. Next base: position 354,201 of record CAWFUL010000010.1, on the reverse strand, counting down.
GTCGCCCTGTCCGTTGTTGCAAAACCGATCGCGGTCGAGTTCGGCCTGACCCCCATCGAGCTTGGCTATCTGTTCTCCTCCTTCCTGTGGATGTACATCCTCTGCCTCATTCCGGTGGGCCTGCTGGTCGACCGGTTCGGCGGCAAGGCGGTCAACGCCGGCGGCATCACGTTGTGGTCGGCCGCCACGGTCCTGACCGGCTTTTCCACCAGCTTCGCCACCATGGCCGCGACCCGCATGGTCATGGGCATGGGCGAATCCACAAGCTGGCCCGCCTGCAACCGCATCATCCGTGAGTGGTTCCCCGCCAGTGAGCGCGCCTTCGCCAACGCGGTCTTCGGCGCCGGTTCCGCCGCCGGACCCGCGTTCGGCGCGATGGTGGTGACCACCATCGTTACGCTTTGGGGCTGGCGCGCCGGCTTCTATGCTGCCGGTGCTATCGGCTTCCTGTGGCTGGTCCTTTGGCTGGCGATCTTCGATCGCCCGGAACGGGTCGGCTGGATCACCGAAGCGGAGCGCACAAAGATCATCGCCGAACGCGACGGAGACGTCGTCACGGCAGCGCTGCCGCAGTCCGCTTCCTCGATCGCCCGCCTGCTGACTCTGCGCCCGGTCTGGGGCCTGTTCCTTACCCAGGGGTGCATGGTGTACGGCGGCTATATGCTGCTGACCTGGTTGCCGAGCTACTTGCAGCAGGCAAAGGGACTGAGCCTGATGAACGCCGGCTTCGTCTCGGCCATCCCGTTCGGCTGCGCCGCCGTCATGAGCATCTTCCTCGGTCACATTGGCGATAGAACCCTGACGGCCGCCGGCGTGCATTCCGGCCAGCGCCGCCGGATGATCGCGGTCATGCTGATGGGTCCGGCCCTGATGCTGCTGGTGCCCTATCTGCAAAGCCTGACGTCGATCGTGATCGTGCTTTGCATTGCGGCGTCCATGGGCTGGACCGCGAGCGCTCTGAACTTTGCGCTGGTCACCGACCTCGTCCGCAATCCCGCCGATATCGGCAAGGTCACCAGCATCACGGTGCTTGGCGGCAACAGCTTCGGGATCATGGGACCGATTGTCACCGGCTATGTGCTGGCGCTGACCGGCAGCTTCAACGCCACGTTCGCGGTGGCCGGAGGGCTGGCTGTGCTGGGTGCGGTCTGCACGCTGACCATGACCCGTCAGCCGATCGAGGCCGACGGGCGCCTCCTGGGATCGCGCCCGCAACCGGCCTAAGTCAAACTCCGGTTGCCCTGACCGGCACCGGGATGGCCAACCGGGTCTCCAGTGCCTCCAGCGACTCGCCCTTGGACTCCGGCGCCCACACCCACGCGTAGGCCACACCGGCCGCGCAGAATGCGGCAAACACCAACATCGTTCCCATGGTCCCGAGATGCTTGGTCGCGACAGGGAACAGGAACACGACCATGAAGTTGAATGACCAGTTGGTGACCGACGCCAGCGCCATGCCGCGGCTCCGCAACTGCAACGGAAACAATTCAGACATGTAAAGCCAGGGCAGGGGACCCAGGCTCATCGCGAAGACGGCGATATAGGCGAACAGGCCGACGAGCCCGACAATGGGCGCCTCCGCGGCGCCCATGGCCCATGCAATCACCAGCAGGCTTAGCGTCGTGCCGACAAACGCGAAGATGAACAGCGGCCGTCGTCCCAGCCGGTCGACCGACAAGATTGCAACAAAGGTCATCGCGACGTTGATGACGCCAATGCCAACCGTTCCCAGAAGCTGCTCGCCCATGCTGCCGAAACCGCTGCTGTGCAAAATGCGGGGGGCATAGTAGATCACCGCGTTGATGCCGCTGACCTGCTGCAGCAGGAACGCCATCATCGCGAAGATGGTGATCCGCCGGACGGAGGGAGCGAGGAACGCGTTCCAGGTCGGGACATCGCCGGTCGCGTGGCTCTTTTCCTCAATTTCCTTCATCATCCGGTCGATCTGCGCCGGTGCAAGATCGGGCTGCAGCGACCGCACCACGTCGGCTGCCTCGGCGGACCGGTTGCGCATGACCAGCCATCGCGGGCTTTCCGCCGCGCCGATCATGCCGCCGAATGTGACCACCGCCGGCACGACGCCAAGCATCAGCATCGTCCGCCAGTGCCCGCTGTCTGCCAGCACCAAGCCAGTAAGGTATGAAACCAGGATGCCGACCGTGATCATCAGCTGAAACGCCGAAACGATCGCCCCGCGCCGTTCGGCCGGCGCCAGTTCGGCCAGGAACATCGGCGCGGCCAGGGCCGAGGCGCCGATCGCGATTCCCAGCATCAGCCGCGCGATCGTCAGGACAACCACCTCCGGCGCAAGGCCGCAGATGATCGAGCCGATGCCGAACAGCACCGAACACGCCAGCAGCACGCGGCGGCGTCCGAACCGATCGGACCACGCCGCGGCGATGATCGCGCCGGCCACCGCGCCAAGCGGTACCGCCGCGGTCATGAAGCCTTCTGCAACAGGGGAGATGTCGAACTGCTTGCCGATGAACGGCAGAGCGCCGGCTATAACGCCTTCGTCAAAGCCGAACAGGAAGCCGAACAGGGCAGACAGGGTGGCCAGTCGCCAAAGCATGAACACATCCTCCGTCATCCGCCGGGAGCGGCTTTTGTTGTCGCCCGGATCGTTGCTTCAGTCCCAGCACTGAACCGGGCAGCCGTTCGAACGCTTTCGCGCACGGTTTCGTTCGCCGGAACCAGCGATCGTCGCATGATCGTGCTGCATGGTCACCGAACGGCGCCGGAAGATCAACGACTGAAAGGCCCGGCGCTAGCTGACGAACTGAAGTTCCGTGTCGCCCGCGTAGCGTTTATTGGCGATCGGGAAAAAGCCGTAACACAGCCGCACCGCGTGCGGATCGGGCAGTGGCTGCAGCCGCAGCACAACGGGAGCGACCGCCATCAGGCCTTTGTGCCGGCGCCCCTGATTTTGCAGAACGTCCCTTATTGCCTGGATCAGAGCTTCGTCAAATCCCAGCAGGGCGATGCCTGGCGACAGCAGCAGCAAGCCGGGATTGCGTGGGTTGATCCGCGCTTGTGACGCGGCAACGTGATCGCCGACGGCGGCGCGGAGGGAGGCAGGATCCCACGGCTTCCCGAATGGCACCTCGAACCGGTCGAAGATGTCGATATGCACTTCCGCGATATCAGTCGGTCCGGTTGCGAGATTGAAGCCGCCGATGCGCCGGGGGTCGCCGGCCGGCGCCGGAAAGCTGATCCGGTTGCCCATCATGCTCGCGCAATGCGCCGCGGCGAACGGCGCCAGCCCATGCACCGAGAAGCGCTCGGCCGCGGCACCCGCGACCATCGCCGGAAACAACGGATGGTGCGACCAGGTCGCGACGAAATGCAGAAACCCCGTGATCGTCACGACCGCGATCGGCGTCGGGATATCGTCCATGCAGCGCCAGGAGTCCTGCTTCATCCGCGCCCGCATGTGCTGGATCGCCCACGCCAAGGCATGATCCCTCAGCCGACGATGCGGATTCGCCAGATCGGCGGTCCATGTTGGCAGGGGCTGTCCGGTGACACGCTCGTACGTCGCGACGGCTTCTTCAAGCAGAACTCGGTGAAACAGCATAGGCGAAGTCGGCAGACGTGACCGGACTGTAAAGCGCCGAAATTCTATCCATTTCCGCTCGGCCGATAATATAGGCGCTTTTTGTCAGCGGCGTGGTTGTCGTGCGCAACTCAGCGGTCGGCTCAGCAATGATCACCGCAAACGGCGGCAATGAATTGTCGGACAGCCCCGGTGTTGTCGTTACATGACCGCAGCGCTCGCATTGCAACGCTACGGCCACGAAATGACTGGGATCATAACGCTCGATAAGCCGGTTGCCGCATTCGCAGTCCAAGACACCGTCGCCGGTCCCGATAAAGACCGGGCCGTCGCACCGCTGAACGAGGTGGACGATGCCGCCGTCAGGTCCTGATGCCACGAATGCCCCGGCCTACAACCAGGAGAACAGGCTGTTGAACCAGCCCTTCTTCTCCGGTTGGATCATCGGCGTGTCGCCCACATTTGGACCCTGGCCCAGCGCCGCGTTCTGTCGCAGACGCTGTGACTCCTTCTGCGGGTCGACCTGAACCTGCTCCGTGCTGGGCTTACGCCAGTAAAGTAATTTGTCGATGAACCCCTGATTGTCCGCTGCGTATCGCGCGTCCTGATCCACCTTGCTGCGAATGTCGGCCGGCGCCGCCGGTCCAGCCTGCTCGAGCAAGGCGGCCTGGCCTGGGCTCGTTCCACTCTGCGGCGAACTCAGCGCAAGCTGCGGAACCAGCGCTTCCTCGGCCTGCTGACGCTCCGACTGTTCCTGCGGCCGGGGGGCGCCGGGACGCGGCGGCCTAAGATTGTACTCGGGCGGCATCGACAATGGCGCACGAGTCGTCACGGTGTATTCGTCCGGCGCGTCGCGAGTCAGACCGAATGTACGTGACAAGCCGCTCGAGCTGCAACCGGCCAGCAACACCATGCCGCTGGTGACCAAGGCCGGACCAAAGATGCGCGGACGTGACGGGACAATTTTCATGGCGTGCTCCTTAATCACGGACGTGCACCCGCTGCAAGCACATCCGGCCTCTATGGTCGGGCTGCCGCCGCAGGGACCCGATTCCGGCGCGGCGGAATTGCGATCAGCATGGCAAGGAAAAGGCCCGATGTCAGTGTCCATTGCGCGATCGAGAAGGCGTGCGCATACGCCCGCTCGCTGGTGCCCATGCCGAGGATGCTGAAGAACAGCGCCCCGATCGCCGCCACGCTGATCGCTGCCCCGACCTGTAACGCAGTGTTGGTGATGCCAGCTGCAACCCCTCCCTGCGCGGGCGGCACGTCGCCCATAACCGTGGCGAACAGCCGTGGGAACGCGACACCCTGGCCGAACCCAGCCAGAAAGACGGTCCCAGACAGCAGCGGACCGTTGACTCCCTGGGCGACCAAAACGCCGATCAAGACATAGAAAGTGACCTGGATCGCCATGCCGATCGGCAAAAGCTGCGATCGCAGCTTGACCAGAGGCGCGGTCATCAACGGCCCCAGGAACAGGCCCAGACCGTATGGCACGATCGCGAGGCCGGTGTGCAAAGGTGACACGCCTCGCCCTTCCTGCTGATACAGACCGAACAGGAGGTAGAAACTCGTGGTAAAGAAGAATAACCCCGCCACAAGTACGCCACGCCGGAAGCTCGGTATTCGAAGCAGCGCCATATCGACCAGCGGCATCCCGCCTGAACGCTTCAGGTAATCCTCGTACCATAGGAAAAGCACCGCCAGCACAACGGCGGCCGCCAGCGCTACGAAGACCCAGAGTGGCCATCCATGCTCCCGTCCTTCCGACAGCGGCACGACGATTGCGGCCAGGGTAAGAGAGATCAATGTGGCGCCCACAAGGTCCAGCCGAACCTTCTGCCCACCCCCGGTTTTCGGCACCACGGTTGATCCCAGCACCAACACCGCGGCGCAAACCGGCAGCGTCAGCAAGAATATCGCCCGCCACCCCAGGCCGCCGGGATTCCATTGAATAAGCGCGCCGCCACAGAACTGACCGACGACCGCCGCCATGCCCATCATGATCCCATAGGCGCTCATGGCTCGGGCAAGCTCGCGCTCATTCGGAAACAACGCCCGGATGGAACCAAGCACCTGAGGCTGCAGCACGGCCGCCGCTGATCCCTGTGCAATCCGCCCCAGAACAAGCTGTGTCGGCGAGTTGGCAAGACCACACGCCAGGCTGGCCAGCGAAAATGCCGCCAGTCCCAGCAGGAAGCAGCGCCGCCGTCCGTACAGATCTCCCAGTCGCCCGCCGGTGATCAGGAACACCGCGTACCCCGAGGCATATCCGGACACGACCAATTGCAATTGGGCCGGTGACGCGGTCAGGCTGTCCTTGATGGATGCCAGAGCGACGTTCACGATAAAGAAATCGACCGGAGGTAGAAATCCACCGGCGAGAAGCACCACCAGCGCCACCCAGCGAAGGGCGCTTTTTTCTCCGGTCGCCACAGTTTCTCCATTAACTGATCGGTCAGCGCCGTGTCGTTCTGATATATGCGCTGAACCATCCCGTTAGAGACCACGCTTATGCCATCAGCCGGACCTGGCACCTAATTCCGATGCTGCCACCCACTCGTCGTCTCGACCCGAATGGGTATTACGCGCGGCTGGATCTCGACTCCAAAGCGAGCGCTGAAGCGATTACGGCGGCGTTCCGGCGGAAGGCGCTTATCCTTCATCCGGATGTTCCGGGCACCGGTGACACGGACGCTTTTGTTGCCGTTCGCCATGCCTATGACGTCCTTTCGAACGCAGATCGGCGGGAGAAATACGATCGCGCGGCCCGTGAAGCCGAGGATCGAGCGTCTGGCCTGCACTCCCGGCCGCATGTTCAAGCGACATCCGACACGTCCGAATCTGACTGGATCGATGCGGCTATGTTCGAGTACCAGCCAATCTATAAGGGATCGGACATCCCTCGACGGCCGCGGGCGGTCCGCACGACTGTGTTTGTCTGGCTTGCCGCAGGAATCATACTGTGCGTCGGCATGGTCGAGGCTGCATTGCACCTGCTTTCGCCGCCGACATTTGCCAGTGCGGGGATCACGCCGAATGCGCCGCCTGTTCAGCCGCTGTCAGCGACTGCCCAGCGCGCTGTGCTGTATGGACCGTCACCGATCCGGCTGGCTGGCGTGCCGAACTTTTTCATCCTTCCCGGTGCCGGTCCGGCGGTGTTGTGGCGGCAGGACGCCGGACAAGACGGCTATAAGCCGGTCGGACAATTGCCGCCGTTCAGTTCGGTGCAAGCCATCCGGTTGATCCGCCAGAGCGGAATGGTCGAGGTGAGATACGACGAAGGCTCGAACGCCTTCATCGAACTCCAAGCGTCTCGCGCCAGGGGACGCCAATGCCGCGAGGCGTGCCTATTGCGGTTACAACGCCGGCCCGGCACCACTTGACGGCGAAGTGCTGGAGCGGCGGGGCCAGGGCACCGGCACTCTCCAGATCAACAACAACACGGTCCAGCCTGCTGTCGTGAAGTTGCGCGACAAGGCCGGCGCAGTGGCGCTGTCAGTCTTCCTCGGGCCCAGCGGTCAAGCTGATCTGACGAACCTGCCAGGGGGCACGTTCCGGGCCGAATTCGCGATCGGAGAACTTTGGAGCCGCGCGTGCAATACATTCGCGGCGGGAATGCGGGCAAGACGTCTGATCGGCAGCCTGGTCACAACCGCTGGTTCGACGCTTGCCTTGCCGTCGGGCGATGACCCGGCCGCGATAGATATCTCCGAAAGCGATTTCGAAGATTAGCGACGATGCGTCTGGGATCGCTGCATTAGGCCACCACACTGGGTGCGTCCGGCGCCTGTGCCCGTCGAGCCTGCCAAAGGGCCACGAAATCGATCGGCTGCAGCAGGACAGGCGGAAAGCCTCCGTCACGAGTTCACATCCGACAGGATGTTGCGGGCGAACGGGAACAGAATCCGAGGGCATTCCACCAACAACACCGGCTCGATCGCGTTCTCCGGCAAACCGTTCAGGGTAAACACGCCCGCGTATGTCAATTCTGCAACGAACACTGTGGGCGCGGGTGATCCCGCCTGGCCATTCGCCTGAGCGGAACTGTCATGGGCCTCCGCCCGGATGACCAGCGACACCTCGAATACATTCTGGCCATCCTGCACCCGGCGCGCCTGCACATCGAGGTTGATCGCCACCTGCGGCTGCGCGCGAAGCTGCGTATAGATGCCGGGTGCGCCCGGGACCTCGAATGACAGGTCCTTCACATACTGGATATTGACCACCAAGGGGGGTGTCTGTTGGCCGGTCGCCTGCGGGGCGGGAATAGTCTCGGACATAAAAGTCTCCGTTGAAGATGCCGCGCCACCCTTCCGGAGAAGCACGACGCGCCGGGTAACACGGCTGCGATGCGAATTCCACCGGCTTCGCCAACCCCGCGGGATTATGGCGACGAGGCTATGCGCGCCAAACCAAATGTTCCGGTCCCGGCTCCGTTGGATCACACCGTAGCCATTGGCCGTTCATCACGCTCTGGCCGGTCATCGACAGTATGAAGCCCCAGTGGCTTATGACCAACGTATGCGGCCAGTCATGCCGATCCGCCAGATGCGTCCGAAACCTGGCCGCGCGATCAACGATCGATTTTTCCGGTTCTTCCTCGGACGGCCACCACATGTCGTCGATCATCGAAAAATCATGATCGGGCCAGTCGCGCTCCAGCGCGGTTCGGGGCGTGCCGATGTCGCAGGCAAAGGCAAACCGTTCCCGCACGACCGGATCGACGGTGACCGGCAGGCCCAGGGCCCGCGCCACTGGGGCGGCGGTTTGCAGCGCACGCGTGTAAGGGGAGACGACAATGCGCCTGATGTCCTGGCACGCCAGAACTTCCGCGGCCTCATGTGCCTGCGTATGGCCGAGTTCGGTCAGGGGCGCATCGACGATGCCGGGGTCGCGGCGGGTCGCACTGAAGTGCAGGTTGAATTCACTCTGTCCATGGCGAAGCAAGATCATGATCGCGCCATAGCAGCCGGCGGCGGACAGCGTCAAAAGGACGACGGTTGCCGGGTGCCGAACGGGTCAATCGTGCTCCAGCCACCGCCGCGGTCCCGGATTTGTTTGTCAATACACGACATCACCCCTATCTCTACGGCAACAGGAGGCATGGGCTATGAGTTCCAGTGGCGGTTTTCCGGTCGATCTGATCCTTTTCGGGATGATCGCGGCCTTTTTGGTGCTGCGCTTGAGGAGCATCCTGGGGCGCCGGACCGGCTTCGAGCGTCAGGTGCCGCCGCCGCAGCCTGCACCCGGGCCGCGGGCGCCGGTCGGTCCAGTCATCGATGGGCGCGCCGAACCAGTGGCCCCTGCGGCCGCGCAGACGGTGCCCGATCAGGCATCGCCGACCGGCCAGGCGCTGGTGCAAATGCGGGGTGTTGACCCGAACTTTGACCCCGGCCGTTTCCTTGCCGGCGTGGACCAGGCCTTCCGCATGATTGTCGCCGGCTTCGCGTCCGGTGACCGCATCGGTCTGCGCGCCTTGCTTGGAGATGAGACCTACAAGGCGTTTGAAACCGCGATCAGCGCGCGTGAGGCCGCGGGCGAAACGCAGATCAGCGAAATCAAGTCGATCCAGCATCTTGCCATCGAGAACGCGGAGCTCAAGGGCCGCACCGGCCAGATCACAGTGCGAATCATTTCCGATCAGATCAGCTATACGAAAGACCCATCGGGAAAACCCATAGCCGGAACCGATGCGGTGACCGAGATCATAGACCTTTGGACGTTCGAGCGCGATCTGTCGCAGCAGGATCCGACGTGGCGGCTGATGGCCGCCCGAAGCGGCTGATCCGAACGGCTGCGCAAGAGGCTTGCTGATGCACGGGAAGAAACCGCGGGTCGGGCTGTTCGTGACGTGCCTGGTGGATATGCATCGTCCGTCGGTCGGATTCGCCGCGATCAAGCTCCTCGAAGGGGCCGGCTGTCAGGTCGAGGTTCCGCGCGCCCAGACGTGCTGTGGCCAGCCCGCGTATAACAGCGGTGACCGCCGGACGGCCCGGGATCTGGCCGTCGGCATTGTCGAGGCGTTCTCCGGTTACGACTATGTCGTCGTGCCGTCAGGCTCGTGCGCCGGCATGCTTAAGCACCATCTGCCGCATCTGTTCGACGATGATCCTAATCTGCGCGCGCAAGCGGACTCACTGGCGTCCCGCGTATTCGAACTGGTCAGCTTCCTGACCGACGTGATGGGTGTCCGCGACTCCAGTGCACGCTTCGAGAAGACCGTCACCTACCACGACAGTTGTTCCGGACTGCGTGAGCTCGGTATCAAGCAGCAGCCGCGCGATCTGCTACGCGCGGCCGGCGCCACCATCGTGGAGATGGCCGAACCGGAGATCTGCTGCGGCTTTGGCGGCACCTTCTGCGTCAAATACCCGGACATTTCGGTTAGGATGGTGTCGGACAAGACCGAGGGCATCGTCGCAACCGGCGCCGACACGGTCCTCGCGGGCGACCTGGGCTGCCTGCTCAACATCGCCGGCCGGCTGCAGCGGCTGGGCCACCGTGTCCACGCGCGCCACGTCGCGGAAGTCCTGGCCGGAATGACAGCCGATCTTCCGCCGATCGGCGAGGTAAAGGCCTGACTACCGGCTGAACCCTGCCAGGTTCCGGTCCAGGTCGTCGCGGAACCGGTACCAGGCGCCGATCGCCGGCAGGAACCACGGATTGCCATTGTACAAGGGATGGGTCGGAAAATCCTCGACGTCATAAGCGCTGACGCGGTTGGCGACGCCGGCGATCTTTCGCGCGGTCTGCCAGCCGAGATAGGTCATCATCGCAACACCGCTGCCGTTGCATCCCAGCAAAAAGTGTATCCCGTCTTGCCGCCCCATGTGGGGCAACGCATCCAGCGTGAAGGCGACATTGCCGGTCCAGGCGTGAGTCACCTGAACGCCCTGCAACTGAGGGAACCGGTCAGTCATGAATTTGTACAGGATCGGCGCGCTCTGCTGCGCGGTCACCGGCGTAAACCGAGCCCGTCCTCCAAAAACCACGCGCTTTCCATCCGGCGACATGCGGTAATAGCAGAGGACCCTCCGGGTGTCAGACAGCGTGCGCCGCTTTGGGATGAGGCTGTCCGCAAGATCGGGGGAGAGCTCCTCGGTGGCGATGATATGGCTCGCCAGGGGTACCACCCGGCGCTTCAGCTCCGGTGTAATATCGCTGGTATAGCCGTTGGTCGCGATCACCACCTGTTCGGCTTGCACCGTCCCGCGCGTGGTCCGCACCGTCCACATTCCCTCCCGCCCGCTGATTTTCTCCACCCCGGCTCGGCAGCACACCGGCACATTTCGCCGCCGGCAGGCTTCCAGCAGACCTTTGTAGTAGAGCGCCGGATGCAGGCTGGCCGAGCGCTCCACCACCATGCCGCCGTAATAATAGTCGCTGGCCATTTCCTCACGCTGGCGGTCGCGCGGGACCATGAACGCCTCGGAACGAGAGGCGTCATTCAGCAAGGTCACCTTTTTCGCCTGGGCGGCATAGTGCGCCGGAGTCCAGGCGCCAACGAAGCGCCCGGTTTTCTGCCAGTGGCAGTCAATGTTTTCTTCCATGATCAGCCGCTCGATCAGCGCGAATGCGTCGGAGCCATCCGCCAGCACCGCCTGCGCCCGCGCCGATGCAGGATCCAGGCCCTTGCCCGAGAATCCTTTGCCGATGTTCACCCCGCCGCTGACCGCGCCGCCATTGCGCGTGCTGGCCCCGAAGCCAAGTTCGGCGGCCTCCAGAACCACGCAATCGGTGCCGTTCTTCGCCAGTTCCAGCGCAGTGGACAGGCCGCCGTAGCCACCTCCGACAATCGCCACGGTCACCTTCGCCGGGAGGTCGACCGGATCGGTGGAGGTGGGTGTCCAGGCCTCCCACCAATACGGGAAAGCCTTGAAGTCGGCGTGGTAGATGCCTGCCATGAACCCGTTCCCCTCGTGCGGCGCCGCTCAAGGCTGGCAGGACCGGCGGCAGGGCGCTAGTGGCGGCGCCCGGCGCGGCTGGATCGATATGCCGCCAGAACCTTCAGGCCACGTCAGTCGCCTTGGTCCCAACCTTCCGCCTTTTTCGCCAACTTATTAATGGCTCGGCAACAAATCCCCTTTATGCCGAAACGACGCGCCGGCGTTCCCCGCCGGCACCAGAAGGGTGAAATCGATGGGAGGACCGAACGGGCCATCGCTTATCTGTCCAGTTCCCAACGCGAGGCAACGTCGCCATTTTTGATGAGCGAGATCACATCCATCGATGGCCTGAACGAATGTGACCGGCAGCCAATCCATGTTGCGGCCGGTAATTACTATACCGAACGGCTCATGACGGTCGCCGATTTGCCTCATGAGCGTCCATCAGACGCTTAGCAAGTCCCGAACGGATAGAGAAATATTGTGACCCGGCTGACGTGGCGAGGACGATGCCGCCATCGAGGAATGGCCGTGCTTGTGTTGACGGCGCTGGGTTGGGCACCATCCACCGCATCGATCGCGCAGACTGAGTCCTGGGACAGCACATTTTCCGACAGCCACTGGTATGTCCCCGTACCGAACCTCGTCGCCTACGCTGCTTCCATAGAGAATTTCACAACACCGCCACCGATCCCCATCGGCGACCAGACCCTCTGGAGCCTTGGATCCGCGACGAACGGTGTGTTCACGGGTGTCAGTCAGGCGACCTTCGCGATCGGTTCGTCCACATCCACCAGCACAACCGCGATGCAGGGGATTGTCACCCAATCCGGCCAGATCCGGATAGTCTTCTCTTCACCCGGCACACCCGACACCGTCGGTATCGGGCAGATGACCTCCATCGGCGGTGTGCCGGAGATGGAGATGCAGATGGTCACCGGCAGCAGCCTGATCATCACCCACTGGGCCTACATGCTGCCGTATAACCCGGCAACGTTCACGCCACCGGCCGCGCAAGCCGTCCCAGCGCAGATTGTATCATCGCAATGGTCGTGGACCGCCGGCACGACCTGGAAACTTGTCAGCCCCGGCCTGTTCGGCTCAACCGCCCCCGGCACCTTCAAGATCGCCGGTTTCAGCAACGGCTATGTCTGGGGTCCTGGGACCGGTCCAGCCGGAAGTTCCGGCACGAACTTCACGGAGTTCGGCTCGATCACGCCCGAGGGCAACGTTCTGGTGGCCGTCTCGATCAATGGCGTCCTGACATCGCTGGCCGGGCGGATCACCGGCAACGCGAGCGATGCCACCATCGCGATGAGAGGATACACCGGCAGCAGTGTCTTCGGCTCGGCCGCCGTCGCGCAGATCATGTCTTCGTCGAACATCGCCGGGGGCATGACCTATTTTGCAAGCAATCTCGGGGGCAGCCTGAGACCTGCCTTCACTGGCGGCACGCTGCAGATCGACGCGGATCGCCAGACCTATTCCCCGTCCATCACGCTCGATGGGTCTGCGACGAACACCATCGACCAAAGGGGCCACTTGGCAACCTTGGCCGGAGTCCTTGCCGAACTCAGCGCCGGACACGCCGGGCAATCTGGTGATCGCCAACTCGGACAGCGGCGGCGGGATCGTGCTCACCGGGCATAACACCTATAGCGGCTCCACCACGATTATGTCCGGCGCCGACTTGTCGGTTGACGGTTCGATCATCTCGCCGGTGCTGGTGACGGCTGGCGGCCGTCTTGGCGGCACCGGCATCATCGGCGCGGCGGTCACAGTCGCAGGCGCAGGTACTCTCGCGCCGGGCAACAGCCCGGGCACCCTGACCGTCACCGCCCCAGTGACCCTCGCGCCTGGTTCGCTTGTCGGCCTCGATATCGATGGCACCGGCACGGGTACCGGAGCAGGAAACTACAGCCGGCTGCTGATTACCGGTCCATCCGGCACCCTGGCCGCAGCCGGGTTGCTCGTCCCGCTTCTCCGCGGCATCAGCGGCGATGCCACCAACACCTACACCCCGCCGTTCGGCCGAAAGTTCACGGTAATCTACGCCCAGTCCGGCATCGGCGGCGGTTTCGCCGGTATCGCCCAACCACTCGGCCTCGCCGCCGGCACCCGGTTCGACGCGCTTTACAGCCCCAACTCGGTTACTCTGGTGGTCACCCCCGCCAGCTACGGTGCATTCTCGGTAGGCCACTGGGCCGAACCGGTCGCGATTGCGGTGGAATCGGCCCGGCCCCTGGCCGGCGTGCCAATGACGCCGGGTCAGATCAGCGTATACGCGCCGCTCTACACCTTGCCATCAGAGTTGATCCTGCCAGCCCTCCAGCAAATGGCGCCGGTCATCTACGGCGACACACTCCTGGCGGGCCGCGGCAGCTTCGATATGGTCTCTGCAACGATCAACGATACGCTCCAGGCCCGCCGCAACGGGGGCGCCCCCATTGGCAGCCGCGAGGCCGCGGGCGCGAATGGCACTATCGCCTGGATCATCGGCACCAGCCAATTTGTCGACCTCGGCAATGCTGCCGACGGCACCCCTGGCTACACCGGGTCGTATGGGGGCGTGGTCACCGGACTCGATCAACCTGTGTTGGACCTGGGACGGATCGGCTTGGCCGTGGCGGCGGACACCCAGGCCATCGCAACCCGAAACGACGCGACCTACGCGGGCCAGACGCTCCAAATGCAGGTCTACGGCACCGCTCGCGACGGGATCGTGTTTTTGGACGCGCAGGCCGGAGCGTCCTTCGCCCAGGGCACCGCCCGCCGTTCCCTGTCCGCTTATGGCGTTGAGGCAAACGGCAATGTCGACCAATCCGGTGCCGGCGGCACTCTGCGCGCGGGCATTCACGTCAACACTCTCGGCTGGGGCATCGAGCCGACCCTGATGCTGTCTGGATTATCCATAAGCCAGAATGGGCTAACGGAAACGCAGGCCGGTCCACCGGGCCTCCGCATCGCCGCCACTTCGATTGCCAGCCTGCAGACGACCTTCGGCGTCGAGGTGGAGCGCCACATCCCGCTCACCCCCACGGGCATGTCGCTTATACCATCGCTGCAGGCCGGCTGGGCCTACGAGACGCTCGATACCCAGGCGAGGACAAGTGCTAGCTTCATCGGCCTGCCAACCGCTAATTTTACCACGGTCACGCCAACCATCGGCCGAGACGCCGCAATCTTCGGCGCTCGGCTTGCTCTGGAGACTGGAACCCCGCTCCAGGCGTTTGCCGGCTACGACGCCACGGTGAACGGCCGAACCAGCGCCCAGACAATTAATGCCGGCCTGCGCTATCAATGGTGATGCGCATCCGACCGGCCGGGAGCGGCCGAGCGGCCAACCTGGAGAAGCTGACAAGGCTGCCTGTCCCAGCGAACCCCGCGGCTACCCCCAAGGCAAGTGAGGGTCCGTAGCGCATTGACAGTCCGAAGCAGAACGCGACCAGCGCCGCTCCCGTCGCCTGTCCGACAAGACGCGACGTAGCGACGATCCCGCTCGCTCCGCCGCTACGTTCCGGCGGCGCGCTGCTCATGATCGCCTTCAGATTCGGCGACTGGAAGAAGCCGAAGCCGGCGCCGCAGACCATCATCCGCCAGACGATAGCGATCGTGCCGGGATGGCCTGGCAACCCAGCGATCATTGCGAGGCCAGCGCTGAACACCGCAAGGCCGCCGCCGCCTAGGATCGCCGGCGGGAACCGGTCGGACAATGGACCGGCGATTGGTGCCATAATACCGGTCATCACCGGCCAGGGCGTCAGCAACAACCCGGTCTGCACCGCGGTCATGCCCAGAACCGACTGGAAGTAGAAGGGCAGGGCGACGAATGACAGCCCTTGTGCAGTAAACGAGCAGAATGAGGTCAGCGACGACAGCGCGAACATCGGCCGCCGGTAAAGATCAACCGGCAGCATTGGGGCTGGCAGCCCGAGTTGCCGGCGCACCAGCATCACGCCGAACCCGACGGCGCACAACAGCACCAGGACAGTGATCAGCGGGGGCGCGCGATGGGCGCCCTCGCCAATGCCGAAGATCAGCAACCCGAATGTGGCGGCGTTCAGCGCGGCGCTTCTGACATCGAAGCGGTGATCGGACATCGGTGTGTCCGGTAGCGCCCAGACCGCCATGACGAACGCGATTACGCCAAGCGGCCCGTTCACCGCGAACAGCCACTGCCAGGATGCCACCGACAAAATGGCCGCGGCAACCGTGGGCCCGATCGCCGTGGACACCGCTACCACCAGCGCGTTAAAGCCTACCCCCCGCCCCAGCCGATTGGACGGGTAAATGAACCGGATCAGCGCGGTGTTCACGCTCATGACACCGCTGGCGCCAAATCCCTGCACAATGCGGGCCGCCGTCAGCGTCGGCAGCGACCAACTCAGTGCACAGGCCAGCGAAGATAGTGTGAACACAACCAGCCCCCACGTATAGACACGCCGATAGCCGACGATTTCGCCCAGCGAGGCCAACGGCAGCAGCGAGACGACCAGCGCCAGTTGGTAGGCGTTCACGACCCAGACCGAGGCGGCTGGCGTCGCGTTCAGGTCCCTTGCGATGGTCGGCAACGCGGTATTGGCAATGGACGTGTCCAGCGACGACATGCTGACCGCGATGACCAGCGTGACAATCGCCCACAGCATGCGACCGCCGCTGAGCCCGTCGCCGGCAGGCCGCACTGTCATGCCACACCGCGTCGGTTGCCAAGGCAGGACCGGCGGCTATAGCTAAACCCCGCGTTTGGAAGGCTCCGCTCCATGAGTGCTCTCGATCCTATCCCGTACAGCGACGCCAAGCTGCGCAACATCCTGTCCAGCGTCCGGACGATCGCGCTGGTCGGCGCGTCGTCGAACTGGAACCGGCCCAGCTACTTCGTGATGAAGTACCTGCAGGGGAAAGGCTATCGGGTGATTCCGGTCAACCCTGGCACCGCCGGCCAGGACCTGCTTGGCGAGCGTGTATACGCCTCGCTGCGCGACATCCCGGACGGCGTCGATATGGTGGACATTTTTCGGGCGTCGGAGTCTGTTGGTCCCATAGTGGACGACGCGATCGCCATCGCCGCCAGGGTCGTGTGGATGCAGTTGGGTGTCCGCAACGACGAGGCGGGCGCCAAAGCCGAAGCCGCCGGCATTGATGTCGTGATGAACCGCTGCCCGAAGATCGAGTTCGGGCGGTTGGGCGGCGAACTGTCCTGGAGCGGCGTGAACACGGGCATCATCCGCAACCGGCCCGCCGAACCGCCGACCCAACGCCGGGGCAAACCCCGCTCCCTGCCGGCGGCAAACATCACCTACGGCTTCGAAACCAGGGCTGTCCATGCCGGTGCGCAGCCAGATCCGACAACCGGCGCCAGGTCGACGCCGATCTACCAGACCACCGCCTATGTTTTCGAGGACTCGGACCATGCCGCGTCTTTGTTCAACCTGCACAATTTCGGCTACATCTACACCCGCCTGACCAACCCCACCGTTGCAGTTCTGGAGGAACGTGTCGCCAGCCTGGAGGGCGGACGCGCCGCCGTTGCAGCCGCCTCCGGCCACGCCGCTCAGTTCCTGGTGTTCGCCACTCTGCTGGAGCCAGGCGACGAGTTCCTCGCCTCCCGCAACCTGTACGGCGGCTCGCTCACCCAGTTCGGATTGTCATTCAAAAAGCTGGGCTGGACCTGCCATTTCATCGATCCCGCCGACCCCGAGAACTTCCGCCGCGCGCTTACCCCGAAGTGCAAGGGGATCTTCGTCGAAAGCCTGGCCAACCCCGGCGGCATCATCGTTGACTTGCAGGCCATAGCCGTCGTTGCGCACGACGCGGGCCTGCCGCTGATCGTCGACAACACCCTCGCAACCCCGTATCTTTGCCGCCCGTTCGAGTGGGGCGCCGACATCGTCACCCACTCCACGACGAAATTCCTCGGCGGCCACGGCAACTCCATGGGCGGCATCGTCGTCGAATCGGGAAAATTCGACTGGGCCCAGAACAACAAGTTCCCGTCGATGACCGAACCCGAACCCGCCTATCACGGCTTGAAATTCTACGAGAACTTCGGCGACTTCGCCTTCACCACCAAAGCCCGCGCCGTTGCCCTGCGCGACTACGGCCCGTCGATGGCCCCGATGAACGCGTTCCTGACCATCACCGGCATCGAAACCCTGCACGTCCGGATGGAGCGCCACTGTGCCAACGCCCAGGCCGTCGCGGAATTTCTGGCCAACGACCCCCGAGTCGCCTGGGTCTCCTACGCCGGCTTGGAATCCAGCCCGTACCGGGCGCTCGCCCAGAAGTACCTGCCGAAGGGCGCCGGCGCGGTGTTCACCTTCGGCGTCAAAGGCGGCTACCAGGCCGGCATCAAGCTCGTCGAGACGGTCAGCCTGTTCTCCCACCTTGCCAACATCGGCGACACGCGCAGCCTGATCCTGCACCCCGCATCGACCACCCATCGCCAACTGACTGACGAACAACGCCTTGCCGCGGGCGCCGGCCCCGATGTCATCCGCCTGTCCATCGGCCTGGAAACCGCCGCCGACCTGATTGCCGATCTCGACAAGGCGCTTGGGGGGTAAGGCGAAGGGAAGCGCGAGGGCTCCGCCGTTCGACCCCGCAAAGGGAGGAGTGGCCCCTTTGGATGCCGATAATTTGGGGTAGATGAGATGCTGGGCGCGACGGTGTCGGTTGCAACCAAACCGTCGCTCCCCGGATCTCATTCACCCCATTAACGGGTTCTAGGGGTCAATGGCCGTTAGCGGGTCCAGGGCAGAGCCCTGGCTTTCCTTCTGCTACACCCTAAGCCGCCGGGGCCGTCATCCGCCGGATAGTCCCAGTGGTGCTGTGACCTTCGCGCAGCGTGACAAGTACGACTTTGCCGCCCCAGCCCTGCACCAGCTCACCGCCCACTACCTGGTCGACGGTATAGTCGGACCCTTTCACCAGCACGTCTGGCCGCAGCGCCTGGATCATTTCGAGTGGCGTATCCTCGTCAAACAACGTGACGAGATCGACCGGCGCCATCGAGGCCATCACGGTGGCCCGCGCCATTTCGTTCTGCAGCGGCCGCGTCGGCCCCTTCAGCCGCTTGACCGAGTTGTCCGTATTGAGTGCGACGATCAGCCGGTCGCAGGCCGCCCGCGCCTCGCTCAGCAGGCGCACATGGCCCGGGTGGATCAGGTCGAAGCATCCATTGGCAAAGCCGACCTTCAGGCCGCGGCGGTGCCACTCGGCAACTTTTTCCTGCGCCTCGTCCAGTCCGACCACTTTCCGGTCGGTCGCGACCAGATCGTCCAGGTGCAGCACATCCAGCAGTTCCTGCCGCGTCACGGTCGCCGTCCCCTGCTTGCCGACGGAGATGCCGGCGGTTGCGTTGGCCAGCATCGACGCCTCCGGCAGTCCCGCGCCCGCGCCCAGCGCGACCGCCAGCGCGGCCACCAACGTGTCGCCCGCCCCCGAAACATCCGCGACTTCTCGGGCTCGGGTCGGCAGGTGCAGCGTGCCGGCGTCTCGCCTGACCAGGGTCAGGCCTTTGGCTGAGCGGGTGACCAGCACGGCCTGACCGCCGGTTTCGTCCAGCGCAACGCGTCCGGCGCGATCGGCCTCGGCGTCATGATCGGCTTCAATACGCGTGGCGACCCGGACCTCATGTTCGTTTGGCGTCAGGATGTCAGCGCCCCGATAAGCCGCGAAGTCGGGCCGCTTCGGATCGGCAATCATCACCTTGCCGTGGCGTTTCATCGCCAGGACACATTGCAGCACGCCATCGCAAAGAACGCCTTTCGCGTAATCGGACAGCACGATGACGTCCACCAACGGCAGGCTGCTCTCGATCGCCGCGATCACCGCCGCCGACCCTTCGGTGTCCAGCGGCGCCGTGGTCTCCTCGTCAAGCCGCAAAAGCTGGTGTGACCCTGTCATGAACCGGGTCTTCGCGGTTGTCGGCCGGTTCGGCACACGGACCAGGGCTGACGTAATCCCAGGCGTACTCGCGACAAGATCCTCGACCTGCTGACCGGCCGGGTCGGTTCCGACCACGCCAACCAGTATCGCCTCGCCACCGAGGGTGGCGATGTTAAGCGCGACGTTCGCAGCTCCTCCCAGCGTGCTGCGATCGCCGGACGGCCGCAGTACCGGAATCGGCGCTTCCGGCGACAAACGGCTCACCGCGCCCGAGACGTAGCGGTCAAGAATTATGTCGCCAACGACCAAGACACGAGCGGCGTTGAAGTGACGCACGATGGCCGCCAACTCGATATCAGACGGTGGCGCCACCTGACCTGTGGTGTATGGCGGCATTGTCATCGGGCTATATCCAGTTTTACGGATGATCGAGTGAGTTCAACGAATAGCACCCTGTGTCCTAAGCTGCACCGCAAAAAAATCTGACAAGGTTGTTTCCTTCGTGCCCCGAACTGGGTATCTAGGACGCGGTTTCGCGGGCGATCATCCCGTTTCCCCGGCGGCTATCCAGGAGACATCGTGAAATACCTACCGCCATTCGAATTGATCCGCCGATCAATAGAGATATCGACAGTTCGGGGCGAACTCCGAGTCAATCTTTCTTATGAAGACTTCGTCAAGATTTTGCGCACGATGATAGCCGGCATCGAAATTAATGAGGCATGGTATCTAAAAACTTACGACGACATCGCCGCTGCTATCCGCAGCGGTGTTGTGCGCTCCGCGAAGCAGCATTTCGTTGACGACGGCTACTTCGAAGGCCGTCTTCCGTTCCCCATGCCGGTGGATGAGCGTTGGTATCTCGCTGAAAATCCGGATGTTGCCGAAAGCATCCGGAGGGGAGACATACCCTCCGCGCAAGGTCATTTCGATCAGGATGGATATCGTGAGGGACGTCTTCCTTTTGGGATGTAAAGCCACCCGAAGTTGCCTCGGCGCGACGAACATGACGCGCTGGGTCTGTGGATCCCAGGGGAACGCGAGCCGGCAACCACAAGGCATCCGTCCGCATGAGGCGTAAAGGTCGGGCTTCCAAGGGCACAACCAAGTCGTCGATTAGTGACGAGGCACAGGTTGCCCCGTCGGTGGGGGTCGAACCGGCCCCCAACATCGTTATCGAAGTCGACCCCGGTATCTTCGGCGGTCCCTCGCGCAACCGCTTCGACCTGATTGTCCGCGGACGCGTGCTGTCGCAAAATGCCGTCAATCATATTGCGGTGACGGTAGCCGGTCGGATCGTCGGTGAGGCGTTCTATCGGCTTGATCAGGCGTCAGCCGTCGTGATGCCTGACGGCACGCCCGCCAGTCATCGTACCTTTCAATTCAGCCTTCAGCCGGTGTTGAGCGACTTATCCGGTCAATATACGTTCCAAATCACCGCGCGTGACGAATCCGGTGGCATTCATGATCAGAATTTCACCCTCGCATTCAGCCCAGATGGCTCGACACCGATCTCACTCGTGGCCGGACCATCCGTGTCGGCCGAGGTATTTGCCAAGTTCCCCCCGGAAGGCTTCATGCACGTGGAGCGCGCCACGCTCGACGATGATGGCGCGCTGGTGGTTGAAGGCTGGGCGGTCGCATTCGGCACGATCCAGGCGATCCAAATCACCGCCCGCGGTGAACATCCCACCGAAATGACTTTGATTGGTGAAGCGGTGCGAGGCCGGCATCGCGACGATGTTGGCCGGGCTTTGCCGATGTATCCTGGCAGCCGTCAATCAGGATTCAACTTGACAGCAACGCTGGAGGCAGTCGATCACGCCGCGATAGCTGTTCAGGCACAAATCCTGTGCCAGACTGGCTTCAGTCTGACGGCGATTATCCCGGTTGAACTGGCCAGCCGCCGGGGAACGCCCTCTACGGTGGCCGAGACCACCGAACATTCCGGCTCGGCGCGTCCCGATACCGCAGGACGGGCGCAGGCGGTTGAAAAACCTGAACCCGAAACGATCCTGTCGGTATTCCGGATGTATTGTGATGCGGCCGAACTGACCGCTGACGGCATTTTGACCGTCAATGGCTGGGCGGTGTGCGATGCCGGCATTGCCCAGGTTCGGGTCATGCTGGACAATCAGCTTGTCGGACTGGCCGCTTGCGGACACGAACGTTTTGATGTCGGCTCCGCCTTCCAAGACATTCCGATGGCAGACTTTTCTGGCTTCAAGTTCCAAAGCCGGGTCGGCGATCGATATGAAGGGGACCACGTCGTCCGCGTCGTGGTTCGCAGTGCGCAAAAGGCTGAAATCGAAGGCAGCATTCAGGTCTCCTGCACCGCGGCTGAACCGGAAGTGGTCGAACAGGAACCGGAGCCGCCGCTGCCTGAACCTGTCGTGGAAGAACCGCCCGAACATTCGACGGAATTCCGTTTCGAGCTCGATGCGCCTTCGGTCGTCGACGGGGCAGTGGTTGAGCCGGTGACTGGACGGCTGACCATTGATGGCTGGCTTCTGTCCAAATCGGGCATCGCAAGCTTCGTCGTCTACCTCGACGATCAACGGCTGGGTGACGCGCACTACGGCCTGGCGCGCCAGGATGTGGGAGCAGCTTTTCCCGAATGGCCGAATTCGTTGCGCAGCGGCTACGCGTTTCACTGCCCGCCGCGTAGCCTTCGGGACGGCGACCATACGGTTCGACTCGCCATCCGCGCCAACAACGGCCGGGAGATGGAACGCACCTTCACCATGACGGTGAAGAAGTCCGATGATCTGAATGATCAGACGGGCATTCGCCGGCGCGTTCCGACGCCGGAGACAGACCTGATGATGGGTCTGCTGACGGAACGGGACTTCCACCCGAGCTTCACGGCTTATCCTGCGGCAGGACCGGTCGATCGACACCGGCCTGATTACCAGGACGCTACAGTCGTTGCGGTCACAGGCCTACAGGGACTGGTCGGTGCTGGTTATCGCAGAGACCGAGGATGCGACCGACGCGATACGTGGGCTTCTGGCCGCAAACCTGCCGGATCTACGTCGCCCGATTTACGATTATTACGCCATCCGAGCAGGCTGAATGGGCCGCGCCGCTGGCCGGCATCGATACAGGTGAGACCACCAACCTCTTCTATGGCCTGCTGGTGCCTGGCGACGAATTAGGGGCGGATGCGCTGCTGGAGTTCGCCGTTGCCCGCGCCATTCATGGTGATTTCGATCTGCTCTACGCCGATGAGGTTCGTCCGAACCCCGTAAACCAGGATCGTGAACAGTTCTTCAAGCCGGACTATTCCCCCGACTTGCTGCTGGCCATGAACTACATCGGCCGGCCCTGGGTCGTTTCGGCACGAACGCTGGCCAGGACCAGGGTGAGTTCAGCCAGTCTTGTGGCGGACGGGGAATACGATCTTGTGTTGCGTTGCGCCGAACTGGCCAACCGCATCCATCACATTCCGAAGCTGCTATGCCAGCGCCTCGCTGCCGAACTCGATGATGCCGCACAGGAAGAGGCAGCCCTGAATTCCGCATTGCGGCGCGTTGGGGTCGCCGGAGAAATCCTGCCGACCGCGGTGCCCGGCACCTGGCGGCTGAAGCGCCGGCATCCAGCTCAGGGCAAAGTTTCGATCATCATCCCGACGTGCGCCGCAAACGGCTACATCGAAACCTGCCTCAACACGTTGCGAAACCGAACGGCGTACTCCAACTACGAGGTCATCGTTGTTGACAACATCCCGGACACGCAACTCGCCTGGAAGGTCTGGGTGCAGCAGCATGCCGACAAGGTTGTGGAGATTTCAGACGCATTCAACTGGTCAGTCTTCAATAATCGCGCCGTTGATGTCGCTGACGGAGACTACCTGCTTTTCCTGAACGACGACATAGAAATCATTCAGGATGATTGGCTCGATGCCATGATGGAGCATGCGCAGCGGCCTGAGGTCGGTATTACCGGCGCTCGGCTGCTTTACCCGGATGGCAAGGTGCAGCATGCAGGTATGTTTCTTGCCAACAACGGAATCGGTCGTCACGCATTTCGATTTGCTGCCCCGGACGATGCTGGCTATTTCGGCCTTGCGCTGGCTCAGCGCAACGTCATGGCCGTGACCGGCGCCTGCCTGCTGGTACGCCGCGAAACGTTCGACCGGCTCGGTGGCTTTGACGAGGCGCATCAGATAGTCAACAACGATCTCGATTTTTGCCTGCGTGCTCATCGGGCTGGACTGCTGACGGTCTTCACCCCCTATGCGACGCTCACGCACCATGAACTCGCGAGCCGGGCAAAGCTGAAAGACGTTTTCAACACCGCGCATTTCGACTCCTCCTGGAAAACCCAGTTTGCGGCAGGTGATCCCTACTTCAATCCGCGCCTGTCGCGTCACTCTGACGACTACCGGCCGGACGATGAGCCGGTGCAATGGGTCACGCCGGGCGCGCCAGTGTTTCATGCCGAGGACATCGAGCGTATCCTGGTGATGAAGCTTGATCACATCGGCGATTTCATTACCGCGCTGCCACCCATCCGTCGCTTGAAGCATCTTTTTCCCAACGCTTCGATCACCGTACTCGCCGGCCCGGCGTCGCGTGCGTTTGCCTCGATGGAGTCCGCGATCGACGAGTTCATACCGTTCGCATTCTTTCACGCCCGTTCCCAGCTAGGGGAGATACAGCTGGAGCAACAGGATTTCATTGCTCTTCAAGACCAACTCCGGCCATACCGGTTCGACCTCGCGGTCGATCTTCGCAAGCACACGTCGACCCGAGATGTATTGAAGTACACTGGTGCCCGCTTCCTGGCCGGCTATGATTACCTTGGCCAGTTTCCGTTCCTGGACATTGCGCTCGACTGGGATGGCGACCGCACGCTGCAGCGTAAGCGCAGCCATGTTATCGACGATCTTTTGGCGCTGGTGGACGCAATCGGCCACGCCAGGGAGTTGGATCGGCTGCTGATGCAGCCCACGCCACAGCCTTTGCCTTTGGACATTCTCCCGCCCGATGTCCAGGCGCTGTTCTCCCGCCCGGTTATCGCAGTACATCCAGGGGCTGGTAATATTACGAAGCAGTGGCCTACCGAACATTTCTCGGCGCTGATGGACCTGATGATCGACCGGCACAACGTCAACGTTATGCTGATTGGCGGGCCTGACGAACTTACCGTTGTCGACGAACTGCTGAGCCGAACCTTGTATCCCAATTCGGTAGGCTCGATGGCGGGTAAGACCTCGTTGGCGGACCTGCCGCGGTTGCTCCTTCGATGTGCTCTTTACATCGGCAACGACAGTGGGCCGAAGCACATCGCCGCGGCCGTCGGAATCCCGACGATCGGCGTCCACTCCGGGGTTGTCGATCCTGTCGAGTGGGGACCGATCGGTCCCCGAGCGGTGGCGCTCCGCCGTAACATGACATGTAGCCCGTGTTATCTCGCTAACGCTGAAGATTGCCCGCGTTCGCTGGCCTGTCTGCGGCTGCTGGAGCCAAACCTCGTTTACGAGGCGGCAAGGATGCTGCTGCCGCCGAAAACCGACGTCCCGGTGCCGCAGACGCCGGCCGATCCGGCCGTGCAACAGAAGACGGAAACGATTGTCGAACCGCCGCCGGAGCGCCCACCGTCCCGCAAAGCCAGTCGGCGTCAGCGCTCGCCACAGCCAGCATGATGAACGATCACGAACTTCTGGCCATGGCCGTCGCGTTGGCACAGCAGGCAGGCGCGGAGATCCGAAATATCCGTGACCGCGGATTCCAGGTTGAGCGAAAGGCTGACAGGTCCGTGGTGACCGAGGCTGATCATGCCGCGGAAGCCATCATTCTGGCTGGACTACGCCAAACGTTACCGGGCTGCACAGTGGTCGCCGAGGAGGAAGCTGCAGCCGGTGTCCTGACTGCTGCGACCAAGGAGTTCTGGCTCGTTGATCCGCTTGACGGCACGCGAGAGTTCAGTAGCGGCGGTAACGATTTCGCGGTCAATGTCGGGCTTGTCCGCAACGGCAAGCCTGTGCTTGGCGCGGTCGGCGTGCCTGCCACGGGCGAAGTCTTCAGTGGTATCGTCGGCGTCGGCGCCTGGCTCGAACAGGACGGAAACCGCCGCCCGATCCAGGCGCGGCTGCCGCCGTCCGACGGGCTGACGGTGGTTGCAAGCGCGCATCACGGCGATCGGGCAACATTGGACGCGTTCCTGGCCGGCAAGACGGTTGCGAAGATCGTCAATTTCGGGTCCAGCCTGAAATTCTGCCGCCTGGCACAGGGGGATGCGGATCTATACCCCAGGTTTGGCCGCACAATGGAATGGGATACCTGCGCGCCACAGGCGGTGCTGGAAGCGGCGGGCGGCGCCGTGGAGACGCTCGATGGAACGCCACTGGGCTATGGGAAGCCGGGTTGGGATAATCCGCATTTCGTGTGTTGGGGGCGCCGCCCGAACTGACACCGGGCCATTGCAAAGGAATGGCGCCGGTCCGGTAGGCTGTGCTACCCGCCACGGACATAGCGACGGCACAGCATCCGTAGATGGTCGCGGAAATGCGGCCGTAGCTTGTCGGTCCAAGGCGAGGCGGCGGCCTTCTTCCAGGCATCGCCATTCGGCACATCCGCCGCGGCCAGATGATACAGCGCGAGATAACGATGGGTGCCCTTCGGATCGCGGAACCGTCGCGCCGACAGCACGCCTGGAACAGCGGCCAGGGCAGGGACGTGTTCGTGGTCGTACCATTCATTGAACTCGGATTCGTGCTCCGGGACGACGTTCATGGCGTTGACCAGCAATCCGCCAGCACCGCGTGGGCTGTCAGCGTTGCCAGGCAGGGTCTGTTCGCCGTCGAACCGGATCAGCCGCTTGCACATGCCGCCGACACGTTTGGACCAGATCGACAGGTTCTCTCCGGCAATCGCCTTGTAAGGTTCGCTGGCCAGCACCGACAGGCTCTCCAGATCGTATGTGGCGACCGCTTGCGTCGGATTGGTGGAGCTGATCCAGCGCTCGCAAAGTCCGAAACCCGGCACGCGCTGACGCTCCGGAATATGTTCCAGGTCATACCAGTCGTGGAACTCATCCTCATGGGCCGTGCTGTAGTCAAAAGCTACCAGCAAGATACCTTTCGCCATCGTATCCTCCCTATAAAGCGATCTGGTCGAGTTCCTGCCCGGCGTGCTCCGGCGTGAACCACCACACACCCAGGGCCATGCAGGCCATCGCCGCCGGGATCAGCAGGAAGGCCGCGGCGAACGATCCGGTGTACTGCTGCAGGCCCACCGCCAGAAAGGGCCACAGCACGAACCCGAACAGCCATGCGACCGACCAGGAAAATCCGTTACCGGCTCCGCGGATCCGGGTCGGATAGATCTCGGCCGTCAGAACCATGGCGGGGCCCCAGAATCCCAGGAACCCGACGCTCCACAGCAATCCATAGATCCACAGTTCGAGATTGGTCGTGGCGAATACCCACAGGGTGATGAAAATCCCGCCCTGCGCCAGCATCACGTAGAACGCCGGTTTCCGCCCGAAGCGATCCGACATCCAGCCGGAGGTCAGCAGCCCCAGAAATCCAACCAGCCCCCACCAGATGTAGAACTGCCCGTACATCGAGGTCGACCAGTGCCGCTCCTGCGAGAGATACAGCGGCATCCATCCGCCCACCGTGCCGTAGATCGTCGTCGAACAGCAGGCGATGAACGTCGCCACGGCGGTATTGCGGCGCATGTCCGGCAGGAACAACTGGCGTAGCTGTAGCCGCTTCGCTTTGGTGACCCATTCCCGGTCGGCGGCGGACAACAACTGTCCGCGCGCCTGCGTCTCGGCAATGCGGCGCTTGCGGTCCTGCAGCCGCACCCAGTATGGCGATTCCGGGCATTTTGCCCGGACATAGATGGCGATCACCGACACCACCGCCGGAACGGCAAAAGCGACGCGCCAGCCGTAATCAGCGATAATGAACGTGGCGATCGCACCGGCCATCGCCGCTCCGAAACACCACGTGCCTCGGTTGATACTGATCACCCGGCCACGCAACCGGGCCGGCCAGGTCTCGGCCACCAGCATCGACCCCAGCGACCATTCCCCGTTCAACGCGAAATTGACCACGCAGCGGACCACCACGAACCATGCCCAGGTCTGCACGATCGCCAGCAGCGGCATCATCAACGAGAACAGCGCGATATTGACCGCCAGCAATGTCCGGCGCCCGTAGCGGTCAGCCAGCCACGGCCAGACATACATGCCGATGATCCCGACCAGCAGCGCGATCTGCAGGCCGGACCGGTAATCCGGAACCGATAATCCAAATTCTTTGATCACCAACGGCGAGGCCAGCGCGAAGATCACGCCGTCCATGCCGTCGAAGCCCCAGCCCAGACCGTTGGCGACCGCAATATGCCAGTGGGTGCGGGTGACCTGGTCGCCGTCCGACACCGCCCTGAAAGCTGCCGAGCGGCGGTATTCTTCCTCAAGCGGGCCATATTCGGCCGGTTGGATTGTGGCGCTCATTCCTGACGCTCCTTCCCTTGGGCCCCAGTAGGCCAGCGGGGGAGCGGTTCGTCCAGTGCGACGTCAAGCCAGATTGAAGAACTTCGCGATCGCCTCGGTCGCATCGACAGGTGCCTGCAGCATGAAGTGCCCGGGCGGGACCACGCGCGTGCCAACCGGATACCCATGGCCAAGCAGCGGGAGTGACCAGAGTTCGACCGCGGTCCCGCTTGCACCCGTCCATTGCCGGTGCAACACCCCATCCCGGATCTCTTCCATATCAGCCGAATGGGTCAGGCCGTGCAGCGCGCACCATTGCTGCGCAAGATGGTCGGCGTTGTCGGGCGCCACCGTGTCATCGGCCTGGCCTTGCCAGATGGAAAGGCGCGGCCAAGCCGAAGCAAACCCAGGTGGCCCGGCTGCATGAACTTTGGCGGCGAGGGCGTCCCGGTCCAGCAGCGGACCGGCCGAAGCCATTCGCATGATGGCCCCTAGCCCGGAATGGGCGGCGCCGACCGGCATGCCGGCAATCGAGGCACCAGCCGCGAACAAGTCCGGGTAAGCCGCCAACACCGCGACGGCCATGGCCGCACCTGCTGAAAGGCCAATGATAAAGACCTGAGCCGGATCGCTGCCGAACTGGGTGATGGCAGCCCGGGTCATTGCCGCGATCGAACCAGCTTCGCCCGCGTCACGCGCAGTGTCCGACGAGTGATACCACTGGAAGCAGCGCGCGGCGTTGTTAGCCTCGATTTGCGCCGGCATGATCAGTGGAAAACCACGCCGGTCGGCCAGATCCTTCCAGCCTGTATCGGCTGCGAACCCGGCGGCGTCCTGCCCGCAGCCATGCAACAGCACCACCAACGGTTGCCCGGCTGTCACGGCGGTGGGGACATGGGCGAGCATTTTCAGCTTGCCCGGATTGTCTCCAAACCCTGTGTAGGTCACCAGTGTCCCGGGTTGCGTCGGTTCGGTGGCTTGGTTGGGTAATGCCTTTGCTTTGACGACGCGGCTTATCAGTCGGAGGCTCTTGCGAAAGGTAAGAAGGTCGCTGGACCATTCCATAAGCGGGTCAGCCTTGTAGCAGTGATCACCCGATATGCTGCGGTGCAACATCGGATCAACTGCCAGGCTGATGCCGACTGGGTGATTAGGTTGCCGCTTTCGCCTACATTGGCATGAGGAAATAGCGGGGCTCCGAGTCGCACCACCATGCTGCATCTGACAAAACTGGCCGTTGGCGTGCGGGATATCGAGGAACTGCGCGCATGGCAGGCCGATCGCGCGCGAACACATCCGCCGCTGCGCCACCGCACCCGGTCATTTCCTCGCCGGCGGCTGGACGTGCTGGACGGCGGCTCGATCTACTGGGTCATCGCAGGGTCCATGCTCGCGCGGCAGCGCATCGTCGACATCATCGAGGATCAGCGCGACGACAAGACGCCGTGCACGGCCCTGATTCTGGACCCATTGGTTGTTCCGCTTGTGGGCCGACCAACCAGACCATTCCAGGGATGGCGCTATCTCGACCCTGACGACGCGCCAGCCGATTTGCCTGACCTGGGCGCTGTCGTTGGGGCGGACATCCTACCGGCCGCGATGCGCCGCGAACTCCAGGCGCTTTGTCTTTTATAGCGGCTTCGGTGCTGCCGACGTAACGGGACGGTCCGTTGCGCGCTGACCGGCATACAGGCAGAACGCCCGGATGAGCGAGGTTCACGTCATCGGCGCCGGAATGGCTGGCCTCGCTGCAGCGCTGTCACTAACAGCGGCTGGACGGAAGGTGACGGTTCACGAAGCAGGCCCAGCCGCCGGTGGCCGCTGCCGCTCCTATTTCGACAAGGAACTCGGTCTGCGGATCGATAACGGCAACCACCTGCTGCTGTCGGGGAATACGGCGGCCCTGGCCTATATTGCCGAGATCGGCGCCACCGACCTTTTTCGCCATCCCCGCGAACCAGTGTTCCCGTTCATGGACATCAAGACCCAGGAGGCATGGGCGGTTCGGCCCAACCGCGGCCGATTCCCCTGGTGGATCTTCGCAAATGGGCGAAGGGTCCCCAACACCCGGTTGTTGGACTACATCCGCATGGCGCGTATCGCCAGCATCACCGACGATCGCTCGGTTTCCGACGCCATGCGGCACGGTTGGCTGTACTGGCGCCTGGTAGAGCCCCTTGCAGTCGCCGCTCTCAACACGCGCCCGCAAGCCGGACTCGCCCGGCTTTTGGCGCAGGTGATGCGCGAGACCCTGATGCGCGGCGGCGCCGCGTGCATTCCCTGGCTCCCGCACGAAGGCCTGTCGGAGTCACTCGTCGATCCGGCCATCGCTACCCTGATAGCCCGCGGCACAGCGGTGCGCTTCGGAAGCCGGGTCGCCGAACTGGCGCTGGAGGCAGGTCGAGTTTCAACGCTGCGGGCGGCGGACGGCGCGACAACACTCCGTCCCGGCGATGCCGTCGTTCTTGCCGTCCCCGCGTGGGTTGCGGCTGATCTGCTACCCGGCCTGATCACCCCCGACGCTCATGAAGCGATCCTCAATATCCATTACCGTTGCCACGCCAACCCTGGTGGTGCGGTCGAGACAGCAGGTTTTATTGGCCTCACCTCCGCCACGGCCGAATGGGTCTTTCTCAAGCGCGGCCATGTCTCCGTGACGATCAGCGCGGCGAACAACATGGTGGATGAGGAGGCGTCGGTAATCGCCGCGCAGGTGTGGCCGAACGTGAAGCAAGCGCTTGGGCTCGCCACTGCAGGCGATAACAGCGTTGACGACATGCCTCCATTTCGCGTCGTGAAGGAGAAGCGCGCCACTTTCGCGGCAACCGCGGCGCAGAACATTCGTCGGCCGCTGGCCCGGACTCCGCTGGCCTCCAACATGGCGCTGGCCGGCGACTGGACGGACACTGGCTTGCCCGCGACGATCGAGGGCGCAATAAGGTCCGGCCGAGCGGCTGCGAAAGCCGTGCTGGCGTTCTGAACGGAATGATCAGAAAGGACAGAATGGCCCTCGACGCGATCATAGGCGCGCCGGTTCTCGACGATGCTGATGTGCTGGACTCGGTAAGCCGGGCCGCGGACGCCCTGACCCGCCATCAAAGGCCTGACGGGCATTTTGTCTTCGAACTGGAAGCCGACGCGACCATCCCGGCCGAATACGTCCTGCTGGAGCATTTCCTGGACCGCATCGACCCGGAACTGGAAGCCAAAATCGCCGTCTATCTGCGCGCGATCCAGGGCGAACATGGCGGCTGGCCGCTGTTCCATGATGGCGCTTTCAACATTTCGGCCAGCGTGAAGGCCTACTTCGCGCTGAAGGCCATCGGCGACGCCCCCGATGCCCCGCACATGCGCCGAGCGCGGGAGGCTATCCTTGCTGCTGGCGGGGCGGAGCGGACCAACGTCTTCACCCGTGCGCAGCTCGCGCTGTTCGGACAGGTGCCGTGGCGGGCGGTGCCGGTAATGCCGATCGAGATCATGCACCTGCCGCTCTGGTTCCCATTCCATCTGTCCAAAGTGTCTTATTGGTCCCGCACCGTGATCGTCCCGCTGCTGGTGCTGATGGCGCTGCGACCGAAGGCCCGCAATCCCCGGGGGATCGACATTCGCGAACTGTTCCGCACGCCGCCGGAGGAAGTGCGCGACTACATCCGCGGCCCGTACCGGTCCGCCTGGGGCCGCTTCTTCAAGCTCGTGGACGTCGTCCTGCGCGCCGCCGAACCGCTGTTCCCGAAATCAACCCGCCAGAGCGCGATCGACAAGGCGGTCGCCTTCGTCACCGAACGGCTGAACGGCGACGACGGCCTTGGCGCCATCTATCCCGCCATGGCCAACAGCGTGATGATGTTCGACACACTCAGCTATCCGCCCGAACACCCCGACGCCGCCATTGCCTGGGCCGGAGTCCGCAAACTTCTGGTGATCCAGGACGACCGCGCCTACTGCCAGCCCTGCCTTTCGCCCGTCTGGGACACAAGTCTGGCGGGCCACGCCCTGGCCGAGGCCGGCGTTCCCACCGACACCGCCTGCGACTGGCTGATCCCCCGCCAGATCAACGACGTCATCGGCGACTGGGCCGTGCGCCGCCCTGGCCTGCGTCCCGGCGGCTGGGCGTTTCAGTATGCCAACCCGCATTACCCGGACGTCGACGACACCGCCGTCGTCGGCATGCTGCTGCATCGCAACGGCGACCCTGCCCACGCCGATTCAATCGATCGTGCCCGCGAGTGGATCATCGGCATGCAGTCGTCCGACGGTGGCTGGGGCGCGTTCGAGCCGGAGAACACCCACCACTACCTCAACCACATCCCGTTCGCCGACCACGGCGCCCTGCTGGACCCGCCAACGGCCGACGTAAGCGCCCGCTGCGTGTCCTTCCTGGCACAGATCGGCATGCCGTCCGGCGACCCGGTCATGGTCAAGGCTCTGGCCTACCTGCGCCGCGAGCAGGAGCGGGATGGAAGCTGGTTCGGCCGCTGGGGCACCAACTACATCTATGGCACATGGTCGGTATTGTGCGCGCTGAACGCCGCGGGCGTGCCCACCGACGACCCCGCGGTCAAGCGCGCGGTCGCTTGGCTGGCTTCCGTTCAGCGGGAGGATGGCGGCTGGGGCGAGGATGAGGAGAGCTACGGCGAGGCGCCGCATGGCCGCTACAAGGAGAGCACGCCCAGCCAGACCGCCTGGGCCGTGCTGGGCCTTATGGCGGCCGGCGCCATCGACCATCCTGCGACCGCCCGGGGCATCGCCTATCTGACGCAAACCCAGCAACCCGACGGCGAGTGGACCGAGGCGCCCTACACCGCCGTCGGTTTCCCCCGTGTCTTCTACCTGCGCTACCACGGGTATCGCCTATATTTCCCACTGCTGGCGCTCGCCCGCTATCGCAACCTGGTTCGTGGCAATAGCCGTCGGGTCGAAGTGGGGTTCTAGATGTCCACCCCTGTCTAGGCCGGCGGTGGGGCGCCTTATCCCCCTCGTAATGACCGGTACAACTCGTCATGGTCGCACACCTTGTGATGGCCGCCCCCTACTCATGACTGGTCCCCTCGTCACGACCTGCCCCTACTCATGACCGGCTCCCTCGTCGCGACCGGCCCCTTCTTGTGACCGGCTCCCTCGTCACGACCGGCGCCCTGCTAATGACCGGCTCCGCCTCGTGATGGCAGGCCCCCCCTTAGTCATGGCCGGGCTTGGCCCGGCTATCCACGCCTTCGCCCGGTGCCATAACGCCGGACGCCGGGTGCGGCCCGACAACCATTGCCACATCGCTGCAGCCGCGTACCCCGCGTGCGGTTGCCAATGATCCTCGGCTTCGTCACCGGCCTGACGGCCGAGGCTCGGATTGCCCACCGGTTCGGCGGCTTGGTGCGCGCCGGGGGCGGGATGCCGGACGGGGCCGAGCGTGCCGCGCGCGCGCTGAAGGAGGCGGGCGCTCAGGCGCTCATCAGCTTCGGTCTCGCTGGTGGCCTGGACCCAGTGCTGCGGCCGGGCGATGTGATCATGCCGGCGGAGGTGATCGAGGCCGGAGTGGTCTATGCCGCTGATCAGCCGCTGTCGGCCCGCTTCGGTGGGCCGACGCTACACCGGTTGTTGGCGGGAGACGGCGTGGTGGCGACAGCCACCGCCAAGCGAGCCGCGGCGCAGGCGAGCGGTGCACAGGCGGTGGATCTCGAAAGCGGTGCGGTCGCCCGCGTGGCCCACGCGTTCGGCCTGCCTTTCGCCGTCATTCGAGCAATCTGCGACCCCGCCCAACGCGACCTGCCGCCCGCCGCGCTGATCGCCCTCGACCGGGCCGGCGCAATCGGACTGATACAAATCATCGGTTCGGTAATTCGCTATCCAGGCCAATTACCGACCCTGATCTCCCTAGCCGGGGATGCCGCCAGCGCGCGGCGGGCGCTGCTTGCCGTTGCGGACGGATTCACCGCCACGCCAGCAAATCCAGCCGATAACGGCTCCGTCGCGCCTGCTCCATGACGGTCAATGACTCAGCGGTCGCGGTTATAAACCGCTCCGCCGCCTGGTCTCCGGTCATCGGGTCATCCGACTGTCCCAGCCAATTCACCAGCAGCACCGTGGCTCCCGGCAGCAGGCTGCCCCTGACCCGGTCCGCGAGCCGGCCGATATCATCGGGCGAAAGAAAGTAAAGCACCTCCGACAGCACGATCAGATCGAAGCACCCGTCCGGCCATGCTCCAGGCACGTGCATCTCCTGGAACCGCACCCAGGGCTGATCCTGGCACCTCTCCGATGCAGCCAGCAGCGGTTCCGTGACGATGTCCACCGCCAACAGCGACTCGCACAGCGGCGCCAACATCCGCGTCAGAACCCCGATCGAGCAGCCAATCTCCAGCCCCGCGTGAAAGCGACCGGTCGTTTGGCGTGCCAGCACCTCGACCGAGTGCCGGTACTTCGCCTGCTCATAGGGGTCGTCGCAAAACCCCCAGGGGTCGGGGTTGGCCTGATACAGTCTCCTGAAATGCGTTGGGTCGCGCGATCCACTCATACGCTGAGGAACGTCTCATAGGGGGGTTCGAACGCGGCCAGCAAGCCCGCGGGCAACTGGAAACCGGCCGGGTCATCGGTGATCATCCTACCGTACTGAGATTTATGCGCATGTATCGCGCGCTGCTTGAACGCCTGGAACTCGCTGATATCTAGCCGCAAGCCGGACGGGGCCGGCGCCTCGATTTGCGCGTCCGGCGGAAGTGTCCAGCCCCAGACCGGATAACTCAGATGCCGGATGCCGCATGCTTCTGCCACCGCCGCGGCAATGAGCGCGGCTGACTCGTGGTCGCAATGCGGATCTTGCAGCCACGGTGCGAGGATCGTCTCGCAATCACGTTCGCGGCGGACCAGGGCGCACACCATTTCAACCACCGACGTGAACCGCGGGCCCTCGTGCGGTGCGGCGCCGTCCTGTTGCCCGAGGAAAATCAGCCGGTTCAACGGCAAACCCAGGATCATCATCGCCTCGTGGGCTTCGCGCGCCCGCAGCAGGCGCAAGCGATCCGGCGGGCATGCCCGAGATCCGGGATGGGACGCGGCGCCGTCCGTCAGGATGGCCACCACCGGTGGACGCCCGGCCGCGCAGCAGGCGGCGATCAGCCCGCCACACCCGAGGCTCTCGTCATCCGGATGCGGCGCGAGTACCAGACAGGTGCCGTTGCCGATGATGTCGTTCAGCGCGGCGACCGGCAGCGTCCGCCAAGCCTGATGAAGCATTTCCGCGCGGGTCATGTTGTTGAACTCCCGGCAAACCACAAAGCTGATTCGGTCAAAACCTCGTCCGGCGCTGGTTGGCGGAGATAGGTCTGCAGGTCGCGGCAGACCCGCTCGATCGGATTACCCTGCCGGAACGCCGACAGGCCCAGCGACCGCTGCAGCAGCTGCATCGCGTCTAGACATGCCGCCTCCACAGCCAGCCGCGCCAAGCCAACGACAGCCACCCGTTCGCCAGACGCAAGCGATGGATCCTCCGCCACGCGTCCGGCATGACGGACCCACAGCCGGCTTGTCTCCCGTGCGATCACCGCCCGCCCAAGCCGTGCCTGGGTGTGAGGACTGGAAAGCCGTCCGGAGTCGCCAAGTTGCGCGATTGCCATATCGACCAGCGCAACCAATCCACCGAGGGCCACGGCTGATCCTCGCCATGCCCCGGCCGAAAAGTCCGGCTCCCTCAGGTAATCGCCGGCTTCTCCAAGCATGCAGCCGGCCGGCGTTTGGCATCCGCTGAAATCCACCGCTCCGGTCACCGCGGCCCGCATGCCTTGCAGTGGCGAGGGCAGGGGGGTCGTGACTTCCCCCGCACCCAGGCGCATGACCAGCATGCGCACCTGACCGTCATCGTCGGTCGCGGTCACCAGGGCGCGCGTTGCGTGGCCCGCTCCGGAGCAAAACTGCTTCCTGCCCGACAGCTGTATCACGTTGTTGGAACGATGCATCCGCAGGCCGCCGTCTGGTGGATCGGTGACCCACAATGCGAAGAGCTGCCCATTTTCGGCGTCGCGCATGGCGGCCTGCCTTTGCGCCGCCGACCCGTACCGTCCGATCAGATGCAGCGCGTTGATATGTGCCTCTAACAAGCGACCGACGCTCAGGTTTCCTTGTCCCGCCAAAATCAGCACCGAGGCCACCTGATCGGCCAGGTCGGGTGCCGGACCCATCGCGTTCACCGGCAGCGGCACGGTCAATCCGCCAGCATGGACCAGGGCTTCCATATCGGCAGCGGGAAAAGCCGCATGGCGATCGAGATCGCCGGCCCGCTGCTGCATCATCGGCACCAGTGTCGCGATGCTGTCAGCCAGCGTCATCGGTCAGTCCGCCGCCAATGTGTCAGGCATGAGCAGCCGCGACAGCAGCGCCTCGGCCGCAGCGATCTCCCGTTGCAGGTCCACGAACCGTACCCGGCGCCGGGTGGCAAGCACGCCGAGCGCTTCGACGGCGGCCCACGCCTCGCCGAAATTTGGCCCAGCCAGCGCCCGCTTCAGCGTCGCGGCATCGACGCCGAGATCGGCCGCGAGGTGCCGGTCGGTGGTCACCCCTGACCACACCAGCCGCGCCCGCCGCCGCAGACTCACGCGCCGCAGTGTATCGGCAGCTGGCTCGATGGCATCGTCGGTAAACTCGTCCTGCTTCACCATCCGCCGCCGGATTGCGTCCGCCATCCCGCCTTCTGCCCGGCCGACAACACGTCCGGAGACCACAACCTCAATCTCCGGGTCATGGCGAATAGCGGCGTCAATCCGCCGCAGGGATGCAACGAACGCGCGATCCTCGCCGCTGGGAATCGCCGGGATGCCCCCGACCTGGTCGTAGGCCGAAACCCAGACCGCGAGGCTCGCGCCCGATCCCTCGGTGTGCCTCGGCGGCGGGTCGCGTGGATCTGGATCGATGATCCATGTGATCTCCTCGGTCAGATCGATCAGACGATGCTCGAGCGCGTCATCGTGCCGAAGGTGCGCCGGTATCAGCGCCGCTTCCACCGGATCAACGACCACGCGGCCGCATACCAGATCAGCGCCCCGCAGCAGGCCGGTCAGGTTCCGCCGCACCCAGTCGGGCGGGACGACCGTGTCGGCATCGGTCGTCAGCAGCACACCGTCCGTCCCGGCCCGGCGGGCGGCGAGCGCCATGGCAAGACGGCGGGCATGGCCGGCATTGGCCTGATGCGGTGGTAACTTTCGGCACGCGATATGCAGACCAAAACGCATCCGGGGCGCCATGGCCCGCGCGATGGCCTCGGTTCCGTCCGTGCAGTTGTTCAGCAGCAGCACGACCGCGTCAGGCACGGTCGTCTGCTCATTCAAGGCATGCAAACAGGCCCCGATGCGCTCTGCCTCATCCCGAACCGGAATAGCGACGATGGCGACGGGACAGGCCCGCTTCGGGGCGGGAGAGAAGTAGGTCACGGCTCATCCTGGCTGGTGGGAGCGCGTGACGTGGGCAACCCGCCGTCGGAAACGAGCCGCTTTCACTCAGGTGTTATGAATCTTGTCCTGACGAAAAAGCGACGTATACCGCCCGCATGACACAACACCTGCAAACCGATGTCGCAATCGTGGGGGCCGGCCCGGTCGGGCTGTTCGCCGTATTTGAACTGGGCATGCTGAAACTATCCAGCGTGCTGATCGATGCCCTGGCCGAGGTCGGCGGCCAATGCGCCGCCCTGTATCCGGAAAAGCCGATCTACGACATCCCCGCCCATCCCGCGATCGAGGCCGGCGCCCTGATCACCAGGCTGGAGGAGCAGATCGCCCCCTTTGCCACGCCTCGCCTGCTGGGCCGTCAGGTCAACGGCCTGGACGGCGAACCTGGCGCGTTCAGGCTGACGACGGATCAAGGGGACACGGTGCGCGCCAAAGCCGTGATTGTCGCGGCCGGCGCCGGCGCCTTCGGCCCGAACCGTCCGCCGTTGGACGGCCTTCCCGCCTATGAGGCGACGGGCGCGGTCCAGTATTACGTGCGCCGGCGGGAGGACCTGCGCGGCAAGCGCGTCGTCATCGCCGGCGGCGGTGATTCGGCGGTGGACTGGGCATTGGCGCTGAAGGACATCGCCCAGGTCGCCGTGGTCCATCGCCGGCCGAAATTCCGCGCCGCCCCGGAATCCGCCGCGCAACTCGACGAAGCAGCCCAACGAGGCGAGATCGAGATGGTGATCCCCTACCAACTTCACGGCCTGCACGGCTCGGATGGCGCTCTGACCACGGTCGAGGTCGCGACGCTTGACGGTGCGACCAGGCGCATCCCGGCCGACGTGCTGCTGCCGTTCTTCGGGCTGTCGATGGACCTCGGGCCGATCGCGAGCTGGGGCCTGGACCGCCAGATGCACCACGTCACGATAGACCCGGCCACCTGCCAGACCAACCTTCCGGGAGTCTTCGCGATCGGCGACGTCGCCACCTATCCCGGAAAGCTGAAACTGATCCTGCAAGGCTTCAGCGAAGCCGCGATCGCGGCGCACGCGATCTTCCCGCTGGCCCGTCCCGGCGAAGCACTCCACTTCGAGTACTCCACCAGCAAGGGCGTTCCAGCCTGAGCGTGATCGGCTGAAGCCGAATGGTCAGAGGGCGTGAAGCACGCGATCAGGTAAGTTCTCAGGCCACCGCGCGCTTGTACAGGTGCCACGTTGCATGGCCCAATACCGGGAGAACAACGATCAGACCCAGCAACAGCGGCAGCGATCCGATTACCAGTCCAAACGCAATGACCGCCGCCCATGTGGCCATGACACGCGGATTGAGCGTCACGACCGCAACCGAGGTGCGGACCGCGGTTTCCAGCGATACGTTCCGGTCCAGTAACATCGGGAAGGACACGGCGCTGATCACGAAAGCGCCGACCGCGAAGACGAAGCCCGCGCCGATACCGACAACCGCCATCGCATGCCCGGCCGGGGTATGAAGCACGTCCTGAATAAACAGCGCCAACGAGGCCGGCGGCTCTGGGCCGAGTGTCAGGTCATAAACCGCATTCGAGAGCACCAGCCAGAAGAGAAACGTTCCCAAAAGAATGCCGCCCAGCAGGAAAATCCCCCCGATCGCCGGTGAGCGGACCACGCCAAATGCATCGGCCCAGCCGGCACTCAGCCCCATCTCCCGCCTGCGGCTCATTTCGGCCAGTCCCACGCCAGCCAACGGGCCGATCAAGGCGAAGCCGGACGCCAGCGGAAACACCAGCGGCAGCAAATCGTGCCCGGAGGCAAATCGCGCCAGCAGAAGACCCAGCAGGGGATAAACCACACACAGGACGATGACGTCGGTCCGGGACGCGGCGAAATCCTCTAGTCCGCGCCGTAAAGCCCACCGCAGGTCATCTACATTAAGCTGCCGTATAGTCACCGGCCTGGACATCCCCGCCAGTTGGTCGGCGCTGACGGTCGTTGCGGAACGATAAAGCTGGGACAGCATATCCGCGCCCCAGCCAGGTGGTGTCCTGATCATGATGGCCTCCCTCGATTTCTTCTTATCGGCAAACGCGTGCACCGGTCAGTTCGCCGGACGAACGCGACTGCCAGTCTTCATCATGGCGTTTTCCGCAAGCGCCTCCAGTCACGAAGTCGTGATATCCGGACCCATCCAGGCCAGGAATGGCGTTACGCTGTTGCGGTTCGCAGCCTGCCTGAGGTTCGGGACCGGCCAATCAGCGGCAGCAGGTCCGCGAGGTCGGGACCGCTGTCCTCCCCGGTCAACGCCAGCCGGAGCGGAGGCAATACGATGTTGGCTGGCCGCCCGGTGGCTTGCTCGATCGCGGTGATCCAGTGCGCCCAGACCGACCCGTCCCAGGGTTCCGGCGGCAATAAGGCCTCGGCGGTGCCCAGCAGGTCCCGTTCGCCTTCCACCACCGGGGGAACGATCGTTCCGGCCACGACGTCCCACCAGCCACGCGCTTCCTTCAGCAGGTCGAGACTGCCCCGCACCGCCAGCCAGAAAGTTTCCGTTGCGCCACCAGGCAGTCTGTCGGCCACGGCGGCGAACTCCGTCCCCCGCAGCACCCTGCGGTTCACGGCCAGCATGCGCCCCGCATCGAAGTGTGACGCGGCAAGTCCGGCAAGATCGAACCTGTTCGCCAAGTCCGCCAGCGATGGCGGATCGGCATCGCCGGACGAAAAGCCAGTCATGCAGGCGATGATCGCTTGGGGTTCAACGCCATCATTTCGCAGGCCGCGCAGTGACAGTTGGGCCACCCGCCTTCCGGTTGCTGTCTGTCCGCCCTCGCTTAAAGCCGGCAGATGGCCGAACCGCACCCGCGGCGGCTTTCCGGTCAGAACCTCGAACAGTTCGATCTGCACCGCGGTGTTGCCCGCGCTGTCCTCGCCGCGAATGATATGACTCGTCCCGGTATCGATATCGTCGACAACGCTGGCCAGAATGGGTGTCGGCGCCCCGTCGGCCCGCACGAGGACTGGATCGGACACCGCTTTCAACGCGCTTTGCCGGTCGCCCTGAACCAGGTCGCGCCATTCCAGCGTCCGTCCCGACAGGCGCAACCGCCAGTGCGGCCGCTTGCCGCCGGCTTCAGCCGCCGCCCGCTTATCCGGTGTCAGCGCCAGCATCGCCCGGTCGTAGATCAGCGGCTGCTTGCGCTTGCGGCGGAATTCCTGCTTGGCGCGGAGTTCTTCCTCGCTTTCAAAACACGGATAAATCCGGCCCGCTTCCTTCAGACGAACGATCGCCTCCTGATACAGGTCCAGCCGTTCCGACTGGCGGATGCAGTCAGTCCATTCGATGCCCAGCCACCGCAGGTCCTGCATCATCTGGTCCACATGCACCGGCTTGCACCGTTCCGTATCCAGATCATCGAAGCGCAGCAGAATCCTGCCGCCATTTCTTGAGGCGAACAGATAATTCGCCAGCGCCACCCGCGCGCCGCTGACAAACAGCAGTCCCGTCGGGGTCGGCGCGAACCGGACACGGATCATAATTCGTCGTCCCGGACGCGGATCATGCCTCGTCATCGTCCAGGTCGTCGTCGTCCCGCCTGGGATCCAGCGACCGCCAGTCGCGTTCCTCGGGTCCGGCAGGCCGGTCGACAAAATCCCCGAGTTCGGTGGCGCTCTTCCAGCCGCCCTCTTCCGCATCGAGCACAACCGCGTCCTCGCCGAACGCGAACCATGCCTCCAGCACATCCTTCGTCGACATCCCGGCCACCCGGCAATGCTCGATCGAATCGCGAACGTAACGCCGAGCAAACTCGTTTGCATGCATCAGGGTGCCGAAACCGCCGATCTCTTCGGTGATGTTGTCCTGCGCGCCGCCTGACAGGTCCATGATCCGGACCCGCCAGCCACCGTCAGGGGCGAACAGGTCGCTCATGTCGCTGACACGATAGGCGAGGGCAGGGTGCTCATTCCCGGGAACCTATGGTTGCCCGCGTCGCGAATCAACCGGGCCGGCCTTGTCTGCTGCTAAGCCGGCCTGCGTGGCCGCATCGCCGACAGGATCGCCTCGGCCAGAGGCGTACGGCAAAGCTCGTCCACATCCAGGCCCAGTCGCCGGCGCCAGTTCGGCCGCTCCCGGTCGGTTCCGGGCAGGTTGACCGCCACGGTCTCGCCGGCCAGATCATCCGCCTGCACCAACGCCAGCAGGGCCGGCGTCGCGCAAACAAAACCATGCACCGCCGCGGCGACGGCATCCGGCATGGGGGCGGAGGTATCCACCTCCCCGCTCAGCAGCCCGTCCTGGCGCAGCAGGTCCAGCAGCATGATCTTCTCCCGCATGCGTTCGTTGTCGGCATGGTCCGCCTGCCGGTCATCGAGCAAACCGAGCGAATGCTTCTCGCGGATGTCCGACCCGTTCCACCAACCGGTCAGCGTCGGCAGGTCATGGGTCGACACGCACGCCGCCGCCAGCCGGCGCCAGTCCGCCGCCGGCTTGACGGCGTCACCCGCTCGCTCGAACCACAGCACGCTGTATGAGAGGATGTTTTCGCTGGCCAGCGCCCCAGTCATGCCCTCCGGAACAGTGCCAAGGTCCTCGCCCACCACAAGGCACTTCGCCTTCTGGCTGTGCAACGCGACCTGCGCCAGCAGATCGCCGCGCGGGTAGTTCACATAGGCCCCCTCAGCGGCCGGGGCTCCGTCCGGCACCACGAACAGCCGCTGCAGGCCCATGACATGGTCGATCCGCAGCGCGCCGGCGTGGCGCATGTTGGCGACCAGCAGTTCGGCGAACCCGGCATAGCCCTCGCGCCGCATCGCCACCGGGTCGGGTGGCGGCAGACACCAGATCTGCCCGCTGGCCGAGAACGGATCAGGCGGCGCGCCCACGGACACGCCATGCATCAGCGTATCCTGGTTCGACCACGCCTCCGCCCCGTCTGGCGCGGCCCCGACCGCGAGGTCGCGGTAAAAGCCAAGCGACAAACCATCCGCCGCGGCCGCCGTCGCTGCCGCCGCAAGCTGCTGGTCCGCGAGCGTCTGCAAAAACACGTGGAATTGCACGGTATCCTGGTGCTCCGCCGCAAACGCGCGGACAGCCGCGCTGGTCGGATGCCGTAATCCCTCGGGCCAGCGTTGCCAGTGGGACGTCTGCAGCACGCCGGCGATCGTCTCGAACACCCCCAGCCGCCACAAAGCCTCCGGCACGATGCCCGTGTCGTCAGCCGGTATCGCGTCGAATGCCGCTCGAAGCACCGTCCGTTTCCGGTCCCAGACAGCGGCATAGTCGACTGGCCCCGGATATGCCGCGTCCGTGTCGCCATTCGGAAGTGCCGACACATCAATATAAATCGGGTCCAGGAACCGCCGGTCCGACGGGTGATACGGACTCGCTCGGCTGCGATCATGCGGAAACAAGGCATGGAGCGGGTTCAAACCCACCATGACCGCGCCGGACCGGGCGGAGACGGAGCCAAACCGAGCCAGCGTCGAGAAGTCGCCAATCCCCTGATCGCCGTGTCGGCGGAGGGTATACAAATGCGCCGCGATGCCAAAGCGGCGGTCGCCCTCTGCCAAGGCGAGCGGCAGAAAACAGCCATGCGGCGCGACTGTCAGATGGCAGACGCGATCCGCATCGTCATCCGTCAGGATGCGATGGCGTCCCGCCGGCTGCGGCGGAATAACGATTGCGTCGTCGCGCGGATGGAAGCGCTCCAGACGTCCATCTTCACTGACCAAGGTCACCCAGGCGGGCATGGAGCTGGCTGGGGGCAGCCGGATTGCCTCCCCCTCCCGCACCGTCAATGTCAGCGGCAGTGGCGCATCCTGCTCCGCGGCCAGCCTTGCCAGACTCTCCTGGCAGTCATCCAGTGACCGCGCCGGCAACCGCATCGCCGCCAGCAGGGCCTGCTTGGTGTCGACCCCGACCTTGTGGAATCCGCCATCGACATCCCACCAGATCGGATCGATTCCGGCCGCGGCCGCAAGCCGATCGACGATGTCATCCGGCGCCACGGTGCCGCTCGGCCGTCGCTGCGTTTCGGTCCCCGCCGTCTCCTCCATAAAAGCTGTCACCGATCGCGCCGCCACCGATCCGTCCTCGCCGGTCCTGCCAGTCGCCAGCAGACACCGCCACTCATATCCGGACCGCGCCGCGGGCAACGTCACCTCGACCGCTTCAGCACCGGCATGGAACACCAGCGCCGCCCGCACGCCGCCCCCGGCCATGACCGCGATCACCGTCCGGTTGTCCGCCCGGTTCCAGTCCTCCGGCGACGGCGATTGCCCATCGGACCGCAGCCACACCACATCCGGCAGCCGCATCTCATCGTCCAGCCGACCCGACAACGGCGCGCCGCCAAACAGCGACGCCAGCCGTTTCCGCGCCGCAATCGCCTCCGCGGTGAACCCGATCAGCCCCTCATCGACACGTGCCCAGTCGATCCAGGCCGAGGCATTGTCCTGCGCGTAGGCATTGTTGTTGCCGCCCTGAGTCCGCCCCGCCTCATCGCCCATCGACAGCATTGGCGACCCGCGCGACAGCAGCAGAGTTGCCAGCAGCGCCCGCACGTCCCCCGCTCGCCGCGCCAGAACAGTTGGGTCGTCCGTCGGCCCTTCCACGCCGTTGTTCCACGACGTGTTGTCGGTGGTCCCGTCGCGGTTGTCCTCGCCGTTCCCGGCGTTATGCTTTCCTGCATAGGCAACCAGATCGGCCATCGTGAAGCCGTCATGTGCGGTGATGAAGTTCACGCTTCGCGAGACCGGCCGATGCGCCGCGCCGAAGATGTCGGCCGATCCGGCGAAACGCGTGGCGAAGGCGCCTGCCACGCCGCCGTCACCGCGCCAGAACCGGCGCATCGTGTCCCGGTACCGGTCGTTCCACTCGCCCCACCGTCCCGGAAACTGCCCAAGCTGATAGCCGCCGGCCCCGATGTCCCAGGGCTCCGCGATCATCACCCGTCCCGCCAGCAGCGGGTCCTGCTCGACGGCTGCCAGGAACGGCGCATCGCGATCGAACCCGTGGTCGCGACGCGCCAGCGTCACCGCCAGATCGAGGCGAAACCCGTCCAGCCCGCCGAATAACGCCCAGGCCCGCAGCGCATCCATCCCCAGCCGCAGCGGTCCCGGCCGGTCCATCGCCAGGATGTTGCCGCAGCCGGCATCATTGACGTAAAGTGATCGGTTTTCCGGCAGCAGGCGGTAGTAGCCCTCGTTGTCCAGCCCACGCAGCGAAACCGTTGGCCCAAGCTCGTCGCTTTCGCCGCTGTGGTTCAGGACCACGTCCAGCACCACGGACAGCCCCGCTGCATGCAGCGCGTCGACTGCGGCGCGAACCTCCGCCCAGCCGCCGGGGGCCAGCCTGGGATCAGGCGCCAGGAACGCCATCGGGTTGTAGCCCCAGTAGTTCGACAGCCCCAGCGGCGGCAAATGCCGCTCATCGATCCACGCAGCACTCGGCATCAGCTCCACCGTCGTGATGCCCAGGCGGGTCAAATGCGCGATCGCCGCCGGATGCGCCAAACCGGCATACGTCCCGCGAATGGACGGAGGAATCTCCGGATGGGTCATGGTGAAGCCGCGAACATGCAGCTCGTAAATCACCTGCCGGTCCCAGTCGAAGACGGGCGTCGCAATTGCCGGCTTGACCGCAGGTGTCCCGACGATGCCCTTCGGCACCAGCCCGGCGGTATCATCCGCCCGAGGCGTGTCCCGGTCGAACAGCAACTCATGCAGACGGAACGGCCGGTCGATCGTCGT
The DNA here is from genome assembly GCA_963819005.1 of uncultured Pseudomonadota bacterium. Lineage (GTDB taxonomy): Bacteria > Pseudomonadota > Alphaproteobacteria > Acetobacterales > Acetobacteraceae > Rhodopila. The sequence goes on along the minus strand of CAWFUL010000010.1, from coordinate 309,278 downwards.
CGCCCAGGGGTCGACCAGAAGCTTTGCCGGATTGAAGCGATGCCCTGCAGCCGGCTCCCACGGCCCAAAGGCGCGCAGCCCATAGCGTGTCCCCGGTGTTACACCAGGAACGAATCCATGAAACACCGGCCCGGTTCGTCCCGGCAGCCGCACCCGGGAGGTCTCGTGGTCTCCGGTGTCGAACAGGCAGACGGCGACAGCGTCGGCCGAACCGGAGTGGACAGCGACATTGATACCGCCATCGACACAGGTCACGCCTAGCGGGCCATCGGCGCCCGGCTCGATCGTCCTCACGCCCGTTCCGCCTCCAGCGCCTTGAACAGCGCGGCATATTGCCGCGCAGACCGTCGCCATGACATGTCGGCGCGCATGCCATTCCGCTGCATCTGCTGCCAAGCGGTCCGGTCCCGCCACAAATATTCGGCTCGTTCCAGCGCGCCGATCAGCGCCGCCGTCGTCACCGGCGCAAACTGCAGCCCGGTTGCGACACCGATCGCCAAAGCTGCCTCGTTGGCGTCGATCACCGTGTCAGCGAGGCCACCGACGCGAGAAACGATCGGAACGGCCCCATAACGCAGAGCATAGAGCTGCGTCAGCCCGCATGGCTCAAACCTGGAGGCCACCAGCAGCGCATCGCAACCGGCCTGCATCCGGTGCGCCAGCCCCTCATCATAGCCGATGGCGCAGGCGACCCGGCCGGCATGCCATTCGGCGGCAGCGGAAAAATCCTGCTCCAACGCCGGCTCGCCCGCGCCCACCACGGCCAGTTGAAGGCCGATAGCCACCAGCCGGTCAATTGCGTCCAACAGCAGGTCGAGCCCCTTCTGGTGCGTCAGCCGGCTGACGACGCCGACCAGCAGGCTGTCTGGTTGCTCCTCCAGCCCAAGCTGTTGCTGCAGGTCCAGCTTGTTGGCCGCTCGGTGCACAAGCTTCGCAGCCGAGAACGGCGCCTCAATCAGCTTGTCCGTCGACGGGTTCCACACAGTGTCGTCGATACCGTTCAGGATCCCGATCAGGCTATCGGCACGCTCGCGCAACACGCCGTCCAGGGCCGCGCCGTGTTCGGGCTGGGTAATCTCCCGCGCATAGGTTGGCGAAACTGTCGTCAACCGGTCAGCGAATACCAGGCCGCCCTTGAGGAAATTGACCAGGCCATAGAACTCCAGACCGTTGATGCTGAAGATGCTGGCCGGCAAGCCCAACCGTGGAAACAGCGAGGCCGGGAACATCCCCTGGAAGGCCAGGTTGTGAATGGTCAGCACCGTCCCCGGCCGTCGCCCCGGATGAACATGGAGATAGACGGCTGTCAGCGCCGCCTGCCAGTCGTGCGCATGGACAATGTCGAAATCGCCGCCCACTGCCATTGTGGCGGCTGCCGCGCTCAGCCCCGCGAAACGCAGGTCGTTGTCATGCCACTCGCGGCCGTCTGGTCCGAAATACGGACTGCCGGTGCGATCGAACAAATGCGGCGCATCAATGGCCATCAGGTCCAGGCCGGCGACCTTTCCCCGCACCACGTCAGCGGGTCCGCCGAACAGATCCTCGATGTGATGCACCGCCACCCCAGCGGTCATCGCCTTCATCACGGCGGGATACCCTGGCACCGCCGTTGTGGTCTCAACACCCTCTGCCGCCAGGGCAGCAGGCAGCGCGCCAACGACATCGGCAAGGCCGCCCGTCTTCACCAACGGGAAGATTTCCGAGGCGACAGCGAGAACGCGGGTCAAGGGGTCAGGCGATCAATCATTGGTTGCGTAATAAGACAGATTCCGCGCTCTGTCCGCCGGAATTGACGAGCGTCGTCGTCCGCGTCCTCACCCACCACCAGGCCGGGGGGAATACGCACCCCTTTCTCAACGATCACGTTTCGCAGCCGAGCCCCCCGCCCGATATCGGCGTCCGGCAGAATGACCGCCTGCTCGACCCGGGAATACGAGTGCGCATGCACGCCGGTGAACAACAGCGACTGCCTCAGGAACGACCCGGAAACGATGCAGCCGCCGGACACCAGTGACGAGATCGCCTCGCCGCGCCGGCCGACTTCCTCATGCACGAACTTCGCCGGCGGGGTGATTTCGGCATAGGTCCAGATCGGCCAGTCGCGGTCATACAGGTCCAGCGCCGGAATGATGGCGGTCAGGTCGATATTGGCTTCCCAATAAGCATCCAACGTCCCGACGTCGCGCCAGTAGGCTTCTCGCTCCGCGCCCGAGGTCACGCAGGACCGGGTGAAGCGGTGCGCGACCGCTTTGCCGTGCTTTACCAGATAGGGGATGACGTCCTTGCCGAAATCCCTGCTGGAATGCGGGTCGGCGGCGTCGCGGTGCAACTGCTCGATCAGAAACCGTGTGCTGAAAACATAAATGCCCATGCTGGCCAGAGCCAGGTCCGGGTTGTCCGGCATCGGCGGAGGATCGGCCGGTTTCTCGATAAACGAGATGATGCGGTCCGCGTGGTCGACATGCATCACGCCGAAACCCGTCGCCTCCATCCGCGGCACCTCGATGCAGCCGACCGTGACATCGGCACCCTGATCGACGTGCTGCACCAGCATCCTGGCATAGTCCATCTTATAGACGTGGTCGCCGGCCAGGATGACGATGTATTCCGGCTTGTAGCCCTCGATGATGTCGATGTTCTGATACAGGGCGTCCGCTGTTCCGGCATACCAGTCATTGCCGGACCGTTGCGAGGCTGGCAGGATGTCGAAGCCTTCGTTCCGCTCCGGCCGGAAGAAGTTCCAGCCGCGCTGCAAGTGTCGGATCAGGCTGTGGGCCTTGTACTGGGTCGCGACACCAATGCGCCGGATGCCGGAATTCAACGCGTTCGACAGCGCGAAATCGATGATCCGGCTTTTTCCGCCGAAATACACGGCGGGCTTCGCGCGCGTGTCCGTCAGTTCCAGCAACCGCGATCCGCGTCCGCCCGCCAGGACGTACGCCATCGCGTCACGGACGATCGGAGCATAGAGTCCGGAGTGCTGGACCAAACGAGGCGTCTCCTGCCGGCTATTCTGGTTTTCTGTGCAGCACAGTCCCTTAACAGTTAGCACAGGCCACGCCACATGCCAGCGTCGGGGCTGGTGGGGTGGCGGGTGCCATTGAACCCACAGATTTAATTCGGTGTATAGGCCGGTACGTTCCAGACCAGATCGGCATACTCACGGATCGAGCGGTCGGAGGAGAACCAGCCGACATTCGCGGTATTGAGGATCGCGGCCTTCCACCATGCCTCCGGTTGCCGCCAAAGGTCAGCAATGCTCCGCTGGGTCGCATAATAGTCATCGAAATCAGCGCAAACCATGAAGTAGTCATGATAGCGCAAGCCGTTCACCAGCCCTTGATATCGATCCGGTTGATCAGGCGAGAACACGCCTGATTCCACGCTGGCCAGCACTTCCGAGAGGATCTGCGAGCTTGCGATGACGTCGGTCATGTCGTTGCCGATCCGCCGCCGACCGGCAACCTGTTCAGAGGTCAGGCCGAAGATGAAGATGTTCTCATCGCCGACATGCTGCTTGATCTCGACATTGGCGCCGTCCAGCGTGCCGACGGTCAGCGCGCCGTTTAGCGCGAATTTCATGTTGCCCGTGCCGGAGGCCTCCATGCCGGCCGTTGAAATCTGTTCCGAAAGATCAGCCGCCGGAATAATGACCTCCGCCAAACTGACCGAGTAGTTCGGCAGGAACACGATCTTCAGCACGTCGCGTACGGTCGGGTCGCTGTTGATCACCCGAGCGACGTCGTGAATCAATTTGATGATCAACTTGGCCTGATGGTAGCTCGCGGCCGCCTTCCCCGCGAAGACCTTTACCCGTGGCGTCCAGTCGTCCATCGGCCGCGCCCGGATCGCGTTATAAAGCGCGATTGCCTCCAGAATGTTCAGCAACTGCCTCTTGTATTCGTGCATCCGTTTGATGTGCACGTCGAACAGCGCGGTGGGATCCACCCGGATTTCCAGTTCGCGGCGGATCAGGTCCGTCAGCGCCAGCTTATTGAAGTAGCGCGCAGCGGCAAACCGCTTCTGGAACCCGACGTCGTTTGCCAATGGCGCCAACTTGGTTAGCGCGTTCTCGTCGTCGAGAACATCCGGACCGACGGCGCTGACCAGCAACCGGGTCAGCCGAGGATTGGCCTCATGCAGCCAGCGGCGGAAGGCGATGCCGTTGGTGACATTGACGATGCGGTCCGGGAACATGCTGTGCAGGTCGTGGAATACGGTTTCTCGCATCAGACCGGTATGCAGCGCGGAAACGCCATTGACCCGGTGCGAGCCCAGGAATGCCAGATGGCTCATGCGAACTCGCCGGCCCTGATGCTCATCGATGATGGATACCGCCGACAATAACCCGTCGTCGTTCGGATACTCGCGGCGCACCCGACCAAGGTGCAGCGCATTGATAAGATAGATGATCTGCATGTGGCGCGGCAGCAGCCGCTCCATCAACGGCACCGGCCACACCTCCAGCGCCTCCGGCAGCAGGGTGTGATTGGTGTAGCTGAACGTCGCCTGGGTCGTTTTCCAGGCTTCCTCCCATGGCAGATGATGGACATCCAGCAGGATCCGCATCAGTTCGGCCACGCCGATCGCCGGATGAGTATCGTTCAATTGGATCGATGTCTTGGCTCCCAGGCTGCCAATATGCCCGAAGGTGCGGATATGGCGGCGCACCAGGTCCTGCAACGACGCTGAGACAAAGAAGTACTCCTGCCGCAGCCGCAACTCCTGGCCAGCCGGCGTGGCATCCGACGGATACAGAACCTTGGAAATCGAGGCCGCCCGCACATGGTCGGCCAGCGCGTCCGCGTGGTCGCCGCGGTTGAATGCATCCAGCCGCAGCGGATCGGCAGCGTGCGCCGACCACAGCCGCAGCGTATTCACCCGCCGGCCACGCCACCCCACCGATGGAGTATCGTAGGCCACCGCCTCGATCGTTTCTGCTGGGTGCCAGACATGGCGAACCGCGGCCTCCGAGATCGGCACGACCTCGATCGATCCGCCGAATCCGATGTCGTAACGCACCTCCGGCCGGTGGAATTCCCACGGATTGCCAAGCGACAGCCAGTCCTCCGGGTATTCCTGCTGCCAGCCGTTCTTCATCACCTGACGAAACAGGCCGTGATCGTAGCGGATGCCGTAGCCATAGGCCGGTATATCCAGCGTGGCCATGCTCTCCATGAAGCACGCCGCGAGCCTTCCCAGGCCGCCATTGCCAAGCGCCGCATCCGGTTCCAGCGCGCGCAACTTGTCCAGATCGACATCCAGGCCGGCCAGCGCGGCGCGCATGGTCTCCAGCTTCTGCATGTTGTTGAGATTGTCGAACAGCAGACGGCCGATCAGGAACTCAAGCGAGAAATAATAGACCCGTTTCGCGCCCTTCTCGTACGTATTCTCGTTGCCGGCCTGCCAGCGATCCACGATCTGGTCCCGCAGCGCGACCGCGGTCGCCATCAGCCAGTCGCGTTCCGTTGCGATGGCGCGGCGTTTGCCGACATGATAATGAAGTTTCTCGAGAATCGCTTTTTGCAGGGCGGCGACGGCCTCATCGTCCCCTGCCTGATCGCCGATGTCGTCGTCGCCGGCCATTGCCGTCAGATCCATTTCGAACGCCACGCCGTTCACCTTTCCGCGATAACAGTCAGCATAACGAAAGCATGTCTGCCGGTGGCCTTCAACCGTTTCAACATGTCGGTTTGCACAGGTGGGCAGCAGTTCCGGCGACTAGGATGAAATTTGGGCTGATTTCTGATTGTTCGCAATGCATTGCCCACGGGGATAGCAAATGTGCCAGCCCGGGAGGCAAATCAGGTCGTTTACTCCCGGCGGGCAGCGGGTGGCGTAAGCGCCGCGGAAAGCCCACGAGGTGCTGCCTGAGGCTGCTCCGCGGCATGCGGACCGGCGCTGCCAAGTAGCAGGGCGCTCGCTGGCCACGCCTGAACGATCCGGCTGCGCCACGTCATCGTGGCCGCAACGGAGATAACGAGCAGAACGACCGACGCAACCCAGGCGGCCCGCAAGCTGATCGAGGGTCGCGGGGCCGATGCCGCCGCGAGCCGATCCATGGCGGTGGCGCCTCCTGTCCCGGCCGGCTCGAAATGCGGTGCATCCGCCGGATCATCGTGGAGATTCGTTCGCGGATCTCTTGGTGAAATATCCCGCGGCCCGTCCAGCGGATCCGGTATGCCGCCGTCGTCGGTGACGCTCTCCGCGTCATGCACCGGCATCCAGACCGTGGCGCAGCGGGCGCACTTGACCTTTCGCCGCGGGTGCATGCGGGCCGACGGGACTTCGTATTCGGCGGCACAATTGGGACAGGAAACGCGCATGGTTATCCGAGGCGACACATGCCAACCATACTGCCGAATCGTTCATTCGGCACGTAAAGAATCAGCGGACCCGCGACGCCGCGGGTGAAATGACAAGCGCCTCCCCGATCGGCTACACAGACTGCATGCTTCGATTCGAAATGGTCGGTTTGCGCTATGACCGGACCGGCTCCGACCGAACCAGTCGCGGCCGGCAGGGCCGGTTGGACCGAGGGGTTTCACCGCGCGTTCCACCGCCTGAAGTCCTGCGCGATATCTCGTTCCATCTTCAGGCCGGGGCATTTCGCTGGCTGCTTGGTCCTTCCGGCGCCGGCAAGACGAGCATGCTCAGGTTGCTGTACCTCGCCGAACGGCCAACACGTGGCCGGCTGACGCTTCTGGGCACCGATGTTACCACCGCGCCGCGCCGGTCGTTGCCTGCCTTGCGCCGGCGCATCGGCGTCGTTTTTCAGGATTTCCGTCTGCTGGATCATTTGTCGACCTTCGACAATGTCGCCCTGCCGCTCCGACTGGCTGGCCGGCCAGAGGGACAGGTCCGGGCCGATGTGACCGAGCTTTTGCGTTGGGTCGGCTTATCCCGATACCTCGACATACGTCCCGCCGCCTTGTCCGGCGGCGAACAACAGCGTGTGGCGATCGCCCGGGCCGTCATCACGCGCCCGGCGCTGCTCCTGGCAGACGAGCCGACCGGCAATCTGGACGATGCTCAGGCGGAGCGGTTGATGCAGTTGTTCAAGGAGATGAACCGCATCGGCACCACCGTCATCGTCGCCACCCACAATGAGGGCCTCGTCATCCGTCACCCCGCGCCCGCGTTGCGCATTGCCGAGGGCCGCCTCATCGGCGCGGGCCGCGATGCCTAGGCGACCTTGTGGCGGTTCTTGCGGGCGCGCCGGCTCGCTCGATTGGACGGCATGATCTCGCTGCGGCCATCGGGGTTTGACGAACTGGGTCTGCGCCGTGCGCTGGCCGACCGGATGCTTCCGTTTCTGGTCGCCGCCATGGCGTTTCTCGCCGCGCTCGCGTTGGCCGGTTGGTTCGGGACGGCTGCCTTGTCCCGCCATTGGCGGGAGGGCGCGGGTTCAGCCCTGACCGTCCAGGTGCCGAACCCGGACGGCCCGGCAGCGTCCGGCGAGGGGAACCGGCGAACCGCGGTCCTGGCGGTCCTGGTCGGGACGCCGGGCGTCATCTCGGCCCGCGCGTTAACCGATCGCGAACTGGCTGACTTGCTGCGCCCATGGCTTGGTGCTGCCACCGATTCGGCCGGGATGCCGGAGCATCTCGCCATCGCGGTTCCCGCGGTCATTGCCGTCCGGTTGAACGACGCTGCCTTCGATGCAGCCGCACTGGCCGAACGTCTGAATGCCACAGCGCCCGGGACACTGGCGGAGAACCACGGGATCTGGCTTACCCGCCTCGCGTTGCTGACTCGCAGCCTGCAAGCCTGCGCCGGCCTTGCGCTGCTCATCGTCGCCGGCGTAGCCGTGGCTGTGGTCGCGGTGGCAACACGCTCGGGATTGTCCACGCGGCGCGAGGCGATTGAGATCGTGCACGGCCTGGGCGCTGCGGACAGCTACATCGCCGGCCGTTTTGCCGCCCGCGCAACGTGGCTCGCCGCGGCCGGGGCGGCGGGCGGAGGCGTGGTCGCATTGCCGATCCTGCTGGTTCTCGCAAACCTCGCCGCACCTTTTGGCGGGACGCAGGCGGATGTCGAAGTTTCTGTTCAATCCACCTTGGCGACACTGCCGCCGGCCCTGTGGTTGGCATTGCCATGCCTGCCGCTGGTTGCGGCGGCAATCGGCTTCGTCACCGCCCAGGGCACCGTGCGGCGATGGCTGCGCCGGCTGCCGTGAGCTTGATACCATCATGAGCGGCCGGTTCAACACGGCGCCGCCCGACGTCCGGCCGCGCCATCCCGTGCTGGTCTTGCTGGGTGCCACTCTTGCGGCGGCCGTGATCGGCTGGTGTCTTGGATTTGTCTGGTTCCTGGCGGTCACGACCCGCCAACCGCCGACACCGCCGTCTCACGTCGACGGCATCGTCGCGCTGACCGGCGGGGCAGGGCGGGTCGAACGCGCGCTTCATATCCTGGCCAGTGGCGGAGCGGACAGGCTGCTGATAACCGGTATCGGCGGCAACACGGACATGGCAACCTTGGGGCGACTGGCCGACATGGATCTGGCGCCGATGGCTAGTAGCATCACTCTCGGCCGCTATGCTGCCTCCACGCGCGGCAACGCCGTCGAGACCGCGGCGTGGGCGGCGCAGCACGGCATCAGATCCATCATTGTCGTGACCGCCGCCTATCATATGCCCAGGGCACTGGCGGAATTGCACGACGCACTGCCCGACGTACTGCTTTTTCCCATGCCGGTCGAGCCTTCCGAGGCCCTATCCGGCCGCGGCCAGGCTGAACAGATGGTCCCTGGGCCCAGCCTGCGCCTGCGGGCTGAGGAATATACCAAATACCTGTTGGTGATGGCGGGCCTGTCACCATGGTTCCCGCACCGGGACGGCGTGCCAAATGTTGGAGGGAGCGGTTGATCACCTTGCGGTCCGCGATCTTTAACGTCGTGTTCTTCGTGCTGACCTTCGTGCTCACCATGATCGCGACCCTCATGCGCTGGGTCGCTCCAAGTCGGACCCTGACCATGCCGATGCTCTGGGCGAGGTGCATGGTCGTCGCCGCGCGGGTCATCTGCGGCATCCGCCTGGAAGTCACCGGGCTGGAACACGTCCCCCGCGGGGCCGCCCTGATCGCGTCCCGTCACCAGTCGGCTTTCGACACTTTTGTCTGGATGACGCTTGTACCGCGCTGCTGCTACGTGCTGAAGCAGGAGTTGCTGGCGATTCCACTGTTTGGAAGGCTGATCATCGCCGCCCGCATGATTGCCGTTGATCGCTCCGCCGGGACAGGTGCGTTGCGAACGCTACTGCGTGAAGGCAGGCGTGCCGCGAGCGAACAGCAGCAGATCGTGATATTTCCCGAGGGAACGCGCGGCGAGCCGGACGAGATGGGACCCTTGCAGCCGGGCATTGCCGCCCTGGCAGCCCATACTGGTCTGGCTGTGATCCCGGTGGCAACTGATTCGGGCCGGTGCTGGGGACGACGGGCCTTCCGCAAACGCCCTGGCGTGATCAGGATCGTGATCGGCGAGCCAATCCCAGCAACACTCCCAAGACCGGAATTGATGGCGGCGTTGCGTCGTGAAATGGGATTGCTGGACATGCCAACCGATGCCATTGCAGGTAGTTAACAGACCTGTGGACAACTCTGTGGGGAGATGCGCCCCAGGGTTTGTGATCCGCTTTAAAATTCTCTCTTATATCATTGTTAAAATTGTATTTAGCAGAGATGACCGGATCGATTGCCGGGTTCTTCAACACTGGGGATGAATAACATCATTCGCGCAATGGTTGTGTAACATGTTGGAACTTCACTCGCCTTATGGCTGTATGGCCTCTTGTGTGCCGATGCTCCGACGAGGACCCCGCCGCGGGCCGGCTTGCATCGCTGGCGGCGCGGCGGAGCCGGCATCATCAGCTGTCGATACTATGACAGAGGCTCCGTGCTACTAAGGTTTGTCGCAACCCGGGAAACCTGGGACCGAGACAGTCATCAAGAAACGCCTTATCCTGAACGTGGCGTGCGTGGAGCAACATCATCGCTTCGTGCCCCACCCCCAACCCTAGTTCCCAACCTGAGGCGCGATGCGGCGGAAATACTGGATCATTCTCGCCGTCATCTCTGTCCTCCTGGTCGGCGCCGACCTGATATACTGGCAGATCGCCTCCGCGCGTCTGACCGCGGGTCTGCAGGCTTGGGTCGATGCCCGCCGAACCGAGGGGTGGGAAGTCAAGATGGGCCGGCCGTCGACCGGTGGCTGGCCGCAGGCTTCAACTGTCACCGTGCCCAATTTCACCATGCGGCATGCCGGGGTGGAGGTGCCGGGTTCCGTCAATTGGGCCTCGGCCGCCGTCAGCCTGTCGTTGTCGCTTTACCGTCCGACAGAGCTGGCGATTGGCCTGACCGGACCGCAACATATCCAGATAGGCTCCGGCCCCGATATGATCGTCACCGGCGATTCGATCGCCGTATCGGCCGGATTGGTGACAGGCGACGTTTTGCCCCTTACCGTGCGCGCGAAGGGTATCCGGCTGGAGCCGGCGGGAGGGAGTTGGCACCTGACAATCGGCCTGTTGAACGCCGATGCCCAGGTGGTCACCGAACCTAAAACATCCAAGCCGGATGTTGCCTTCTCGGTTAGCTCGGAAGCGGTCGCGTTGCCTGCCAGTGTCAAATGGCCGCTTGGCCCGAATATCTCATCATTGTCGGCCGAGGGCGAATTGAACGGGCCGCTGCCGCCGCCGCAAGACATCGCTCCCTGGGCCTCCGCCTGGCGCGACGGCGGCGGCTCGCTGGAGTTGTCCCATCTGGCGGTTGGGTGGGGAACACTTGGGCTGACTGCAACCGCCACGCTGGCGCTTGACGACCAGCTTCAGCCGATGGGCAGCGGCAACGCCCGCCTGGTTGGATACGCGGAAACGCTGGACAAGCTTGCCAACGCCGGCGTGCTGAGCAAATCCGCGGCGACCGCAGCCAAGGCTGTGCTGTCCTTGATGGCTGGCTCCGGGGAGGGTGATGAGGCACCGGAAGTTGATGTACCGCTGACGCTGCAATATCGCACATTATCGATGCGTCAAGTGCCGCTGGTTCGCTTGCCGGAACTCGACTGGCCGGCGCGATGATGGTATACGACATCATGCGCAACGGTCTCCAGACCCTTCGAATTAGCCGCCCGGCTGCCTGAGCAGCCGGGGTCTGTCCCGCTTTTTCAAAGTCTGCCTGGAGTTTTGACCGATGTCCGACGACGCGTCCGCGCCATCCGCCGCCGAAGTGTTCGTGCGTTTCCTGCTGGATGCCGATAGTTCGCCGGGATTGCTATCCCGCCTGCTGCAGCCATACGCGAAACGAGACCTGATCCCCGACCGAATGTGGTCGCACCGGTCCGGCGACACCACGCATGTCGAGATCGCCATGGAGGCGATGCCCGCCGAGGTCGTCCATTTGGTCGAGGGAAACCTCCGCCAGGTGATCGGGGTTCGTTCCGTAAGCCGGCTGGCGCGGCCCTGCTTGCGTCAGGTTGCCTGAGCTTTCTGCGGCGGCGGTGTGAACTCCTTCGCCGGAAACCGGCACCAGTCTAGCGCTGCGCACCGCCAGCACTCCGGCCGCCGAGCCTTGCAGACGTAGCGGCCGTGCAGGATCAGCCAGTGGTGCGAGTGCCGTAGCAGATCGGGAGGGATGCGCTTCAGCAGCCCATCCTCGACTTCCCGCGGCGTTTTGCCTGGCGCGATTCCGGTTCGGTTGCCCAGCCGGAAGATATGCGTGTCGACGGCCATCGTCGGCTCGCCAAAGGCCACGTTCAGAACGACATTCGCCGTTTTGCGCCCCACACCCGGCAAGGCTTCCAGCGCCTCGCGGTCACGCGGGACTTCCCCGCCGTGTTTTTCCACCAGATCGTGGCAGAGTTGAATGACGTTGCGCGCCTTGGTCTGCCACAATCCTATGGTCCGGATGTGCGCAGCGACGCCGTCAACGCCCAGCGCGGCCATCGCCGCCGGAGTTGGCGCCACAGCGAACAGCCCCTTGGTTGCCTTGTTCACTGAAACATCTGTCGCCTGCGCCGAAAGCACCACGGCGACCAGCAGCGTGAACGGATTGGCATATTCCAGTTCGGTCTCCGGTTCAGGATTCTGGGCCGCCAAAGCCTCCAAGAAGCCGCGAACCTGAGCCCGCGTCATCAGCGGCGTCTTGCGCGCCTTCACAGGTGCTGTCGCCATCCCGCCTGCTCGCTACCCTTTCAGCACCGCATCGGCCGCGGTCAGACATCTGGCGAAGCGTTCGGCCCAGGCTCGCTGCCCGTCAGGTTCGGCGATCAGATCTTGCCGGATTTCGATTTCGACGTGCGACAGGCCGCGCTTTTCGCCATGGGTGGGAATGCCGTAGTCGCTGTCCTCGGTGACCGCATAGGGCGCGTTGTCGCCGACCACCAGATCTCCCTCCCGCCGCAGCAGGTCCATCAGGATTCCGGCCAGCTTCGGGTCCTTGTTGTACAGCATCCCCACGTGCATCGCGCGGCTCTCGCCCTTGAACTGCGGCGTGAAGCTGTGCATCGCGATCAGCACCGTTCGCCGTCCCGCCCGCGCGTCCAGCAGCGCGCGGATGCGGTCGTGGTATGGCGTGAAGATCGCATCCACGCGCGCCTGCTTTTGTGCCGGCGTCAGCCCCACGTTCCCCGGAATAGGCGTATGCTCACTCACCTCCGGCATCGCGCTCGGCCACGCTGGATTGCGGTTGCAGTCGATCACCAGCCGCGAATAGGTCTGCAGCACCGCCGTGGCGTCCAGCAATGCCGAGAGCTGCTCCGTCACCGCCGCGATTCCGATGTCCCACGCGATATGCCGCTCCATTTCCGCCGCCGACACGCCCAGATCGCCCAGGGCCTTTGGGATGACTTTTCCGGCGTGATCGGCGGTCAGAAAAAGGTCGGACGTGCCGTTCTCTCTCAGCACACGGAACGGAGGCGGATCATCGTCTGTCAGCAGCATGGCGAGTCCTGTTGCGGGCCGCCCACAATGCGCTAACGTCGAGGCATGGACAAGGAAGCCAAACGGGCCCCTCACGACGTGGGCGGCGTGTCGAAATTCATGTGCGACGCGGTCGATATCGAGCCGCATGCGCTGACCGAGTTCGACCGGGAGGTCGACGCCATCTCCGGCGTGCTGCGCGCCAAGCAGCTAATGACCGTCGACGAAATGCGCCGCGGTATCGAGGCAATCCCCGAGGCGGACTATCTCCGGCTGACCTACTATCGGAAATGGATCCGCTCCATCACCGATAATTTGCTCAGGCGCGGCGTGATCACCGAGGCGGAGCTGCGCGCCGAACTGGAGGGGCACTGATGTTCGCCCCCGGCGAGCGCGTCCGGGTCAAGGACGCCTGGCCTGAGGCGCAAGGGCCGGTGCACATCCGCACGCCGCATTACGTGCGCGGCATCGAAGGTGAGGTGGTCCGCCACCTCGGCGACTTCGCCAACCCCGAGGACCTTGCCTTCGCCCGACCCGCGGCAACGAGGCCGCTGTATCACGTGCGCTTCCGGAAAGATAAAATCTGGCCGGAGAAGCAGCCGGACGACGAGCTGCTGGTCGAAATCTTCGAACATTGGCTGGAGCGGCCATGATGGACCTACTGGAAACCGACGGCGAGAAGCTTCTGACCGCCATCCGGTCGTTACTGACCCGTAAGGGGGTCGTGACGCCGGACGAGATAGCGGAGCGCAAGGCTGCCACCGACAATGCCAGTCCGGGGCAGGGAGCCAGGATGGTCGCGAAGGCCTGGGTCGATCCCGCCTATCGCGCACTTATGCTTGACGACGGCACCAAGGCCGCAGAGGCGCTGGGCATCCCGATGCGCGGCATGCCCCCCCTGGGCGTGCTGGAAAACACCGCCGGCCTGCACAACCTGATCGTTTGCACCCTGTGCAGTTGCTACCCGCGCGCGGTCCTGGGTTATCCGCCGTTCTGGTACAAATCCGTATCCTTCAGGGCCCGCGCCGTCCGCGACCCGCGCGAACTTCTGGCATCGGAGTGGAAGACGGTCATTCCGGAGTTAGTCAAGGTGCGGGTTGTTGACTCAACAGCGGATTATAGGTGGATGGTGCTGCCCATGCGCCCCGCCGGAACGGATGGCTGGCGCGAGGACAAGCTTGCTGCCATCGTTCGCGAGGGCGACATGATCGGCGTAACGATCCCGCAACGCCAATAGAGGACCGTTCGAAGAACAGCCTCCTCCGCGCCACCCTGAGGCGGGGTGACAACCTCGTCATCAGGCAACCCGATTCGGTCAGACCCGTTAAGCGCCTCGTCACTGTTACGAGGTTATGATGCGATTTTCCATGTTGCTCCCCGCTGCCGCCCTGATGTTGGTTGGCCTGGCTGCCTGCCATCAGGAAGGACCGGCGGAACGGGCGGGCAAGAGCATCGACAACGCCGGCAAGTCGCTGTCGGACGCGGTCGATCCCCCCAAAGGCCCTGCTCAATCAGCCGGCCGAAGCGTGGATCGAGCCCTCGGCCACTAATCGGTCAACGGCACACCTCACACAACCGGATAGGTCCGCTACGCCACGATCGACGTGGCGTAGTCCTTCCACAATGTTACGAAACCCTGTCAACCTGTCCAGGCATCGACATCTGCGCCTTAGCGGCCGTCCGCGACTGTCGCATAAGCCTCATCAAGCGCGCGCCGCAGCCTGGCCGCCATGTCATCAACCTCCGCCTCGGTAATCACCAGCGGCGGTGAGAACGCAATCCGGTCCCCGATGAATCGAGCGATCAGCCCATGCTTGCGCGCGAGCCGGTCAACCGTGGCACCCAGTTTCAGCTTCGGATCGAATGCCTCCCCGGTCGCCTTGTCCTTCACCATCTCTAGCGCCACAATCATTCCCACACCGCGCACATCCCCCACCAGCGGATGCTCCCGGAACCCGCCAATCACCGACTGCAAATACGGCCCCACCGAGCGGACATGCCCCAACATGTCCATCTCCTCATAAATCTTCAGCGTTTCCAGCGCGACCGCCGTTGTCACCGGGTGCCCGGCGTAGGTGAACCCGTGCGCGAAACCGCCCAGCTTGCGGCTTTCATCGAGCATGGCTTGATAGATCCGCTCATTCACCATCAGCGCCGAGATCGGCTGCATTCCCGCTGACAGGGCCTTGGCGCAGGAGATCATGTCCGGCTTCAAATCAAACGTTTCGCTGCCCCACATGTTGCCGGTGCGCCCGAACCCGCAGATCACCTCATCGGCAACAAACAACATGTCGTACTGCCGCAGCACCGCCTGGATCTTCTCCCAGTATGTCCGGGGCGGCACGATCCCGCCACCAGCCCCCATCACCGGCTCCCCAATGAACGCCGCGCACGTATCCGGCCCCTCCTGCAGGATCAGCCGCTCCAGCGCATTCGCCATCCTCGTGGCAAACTGCTCCTCGGTCTCGTTTTCATACCGGTTCCGATACCAGTGTGGAAATTCCGTGTGCCGGAAATCCGGAAACGGCAGCCCGAAATCCGCGTGCATATCCGGCTTACCCGACGCACTGATGGATGCCGAGGTGCTGCCATGATACCCCATACGCCGCCCAATTATCTTCCGCTTGCTCGGCTTTCCAATCGCCGCATGATAATACCAGACCAGCTTGATCGCCGTGTCGTTCGCCTCCGACCCCGAACACTGGAACAACACCTTGCTCATCGGCACGGGCGCAAGCTTCAGCAGCCGCTCCGCCAGTTCCACACCGATCGCGTGTGAGGTATGGCGGTACATGTGGTAATATCCCATGCGCCGCATCTGCTCGTAAGCGACTCTTGCCAGCCGCTCGCTCGCATATCCCAACGACGCACACCACAGCCCGGCCGCCGCGTCCAAATAACGAGCACCGGTGTCGTCATAGATGTAGATACCCTCGCCTCGCTCCATGACGGTCGGGCCGATCGTTTCATGCAACGCCAGATTGGTCTGCGGATGCACGATCGATGCAATGTCGCGTGCCTGGATCGAGTTGGGAATGTGGTTCATCGGTGCGTTTTCTTTCGCTCAGCCGCGGCCTGGTGCAATAAACTGCCACGGTGCGACCTCCTTGGCGATATCCGTGATGACCTCGATAAAAGTCGGTGTCGTCGCCTGGATCGCCTGAGACAGCGCATCGCGCAGCCCACCGGCATCCGTCACACGCCACGACGGAACACCGAAACTGCGAGCATAGGCCTGGAAATCCGGATTGCGCAGTGCCGACCCGGAATCGCGTCCCTCGAACAACCGCCGCTGATCGCGCAGCACGTTCCCGTAAGCCGAGTTGTTGAAAACGATGGTGACCAGGTTGATCCCATGCTGCACCGCTGTCGCCAGTTCCGATCCGGCGAACAGGAACCCGCCATCGCCATTCACCGACACCACCGGCCGATCCGGCATCGCGACCTTCACCCCCAGCGCCGTCGGAAATCCCGCCCCCAGCGTGCCTGAAAACCCAGAAGAAATCAGCGTCCGAGGCGAATAGAACGGAAATCCGAACCACGACACATAGCCAACCTGCGTCATCTCATCGCACAGGATGCCATTCTCCGGCAGCACGTCGCGGATCACTTCCAGAAACGACATCTGCGGCTGCACCCGCTGAATGTCCGCCTGTGTATCGACCTTTGCTTTCGCAATCACCGCCGCTCGACCTGTCTCCCGACGAGGCGAAACGATCGCCGCCAGATCCCGCGCCGCATCCGCCGTATCCGCAACGATTCCAATATCAACCCGCAGTCGCGCCATCTCCGCCGGATCGATATCGATCCGCACCATCTTCAGCCCCGCCGGAATATTCCCCCATCGGGACGTCGGCACTTCCAGCCGCGTCCCGAACGCCACCAGCAGATCCGTTTCCGGCCACAGCCGATAGGCTGACGCGATGGTCAGTCCCAGCGGATGCCGGTCATCGACGATCCCCCGCCCAGCGCGAAACGAAACCACCGGCGCGCCGATCCGTTCCGCCAGCGCCTTGATCTCCGCCGCCGCATGCACCGCGCCGCCGCCCACCCAAAGCATCGGCGCCTTCGCACCGTCCAGCAGCTTCGCCACCGCCGCGATCTTCTCCGGATCCGGCGTCGGCGCCGGTGTCAGCGGCAAAGGATCCTGCGGCGTGACCTCGGCCGTCGCGGTGAACTGATCCCAAGGCATCTCCAGCGCTACCGGCCCACGCCGTCCCGATAGCATCTCCTGAAACGCGCGCGCGACCAGCGCCGGCGCCTGCGTGGGGTGATTGATCCTATCGGCGTATTTCAGCAGCGTCCGCAGCGTCGCCAACTGATCGGGCAGTTCATGCAACTGTCCCCGCCCGCGCCCGATCATCGCGCTCGGCACCTGTCCCGTCAGGCACAGCACCGGCGCGTTCACACCCCAGGCCGTTGCCAGCGCCGCCGTCGTGTTCAGCACGCCAGGTCCCGGAACAACCGCATAAGCCGAGGGCCGGCCAGTCGCGCAGGCATAGCCAAGCGCCATATACGCGGTGGTCTGCTCATGCCGCGCATTAATCAGACGGATGCGGTTGGCATTACGGGCAAACGCATCGAACAGCCCATACGTCTGCACGCCCGGCAGCCC
Organism: uncultured Pseudomonadota bacterium; assembly: GCA_963819005.1. GTDB lineage: Bacteria > Pseudomonadota > Alphaproteobacteria > Acetobacterales > Acetobacteraceae > Rhodopila. The sequence goes on along the minus strand of CAWFUL010000010.1, from coordinate 291,749 downwards.
GAACACTGTATCGATGCCGTGCCGCAAAAGCCCGTCGACGATCGCTTCCCCACCGGTCATGCGTGGCATGTTCTGATCCTTGCCCGTTGTTTGCGTGACGTTGGCATGGCGCCCGACAGCAGGGAAGGTCCGCCGATGACTTCCGCGGCAAACAATGGCAAAATCCGGCTCGACACCATAAATCCTGGCCGGCCCCGCGGGAGGACCTTCATGAACGCGCCACTCACGACTTTGAGCACTCTCGTCCCGCCGGAATCTCGCCACACCCACATCCTGCGGCAGCTTGAACGCAAACTGCTGTGGCTGTCGTCATGGATGATCCACAACGCCAACCACATCCGCCCAAACCGTGACGGCCTGAAGGTCGGCGGCCACCAAGCCTCGTGCGCCTCCTGCATCTCCATCCTCGCGGCCTTGTATTTCGAGATCGCGCGTCCGCCGGACCGCATCGCCGTCAAGCCACACGCCGGCCCGGTCTTCCACGTCATCAACTACCTGTTCGGACGCCAGAATCGCGAGAAGATGGAGGGCCTGCGCCAGTTCGGGGGCGCCCAGCCGTATCCCTCCCGCGTCAAGGATGGCGCCGAGGTCGACTTCTCCACCGGTTCCGTCGGTTTGGGCGTGGCGATGACCAGCTTCGGCGCCCTGATGGCCGACTACACGCGTCTGCACGGCCTCGGCCGCACCGATCTGCCGCCCGGCCGCCACATCGCCATCGCGGGAGATGCCGAACTGGATGAGGGCAACATCTACGAAGCCCTGCTGGAAGGCTGGAAGCACGACGTCCGCAACGTCTGGTGGGTGATCGACTACAACCGCCAAAGCCTCGACAGCGTCGTCCCCGACCGCCTGTTCGGCCGGATCGAGGGCTTGTTCCGCGACATGGGTTGGAACTGCGTCACCATCAAATATGGCCGCAAGCTTGAAGCCGCCTTCGCACGGGAAGGCGGCGAGCAACTTCGCGCCTGGATCGATGACTGCCCCAACAGCCTCTATTCGGCCCTGACGTTCCAGGGTGGCGCCGCCTGGCGCGCCGCGCTGCTGTCCGACCTCGGCCGCTCCAAGGCTCGCGCGATCGTCGACGAACTGACAGACGACGAGCTCAGCGCGCTGATGAACAACCTGGGCGGCCACGACATTGAAACGCTGATCGAAACGTTCCGGGCGGCGGACGCCGACGGCGATCAACCCACTTGCTTCATTGCGTACACGGTCAAAGGCATGGGTCTGCCCTTCGCCGGCCACAAGGACAACCACGCCGGCCTGATGACCAAGGAGCAGATGGAGCAGTTCCGCCAGGACATGAACATCCGCCCCGGCCACGAATGGGACCCGTTCGAGGGCCTGGACGTTCCCGAAGCCGAATTGCGGAAATTTCTGCAGGATTGCCCGTTCGGCACCCCTCTGACACCGGAAGGCCGCTGCCTGTCCGCCCCCGCCGTGCCGGTGCCGCCGGCGTTGCCGCTGCCAAAACTGGCAGGCCGCAAGATGTCCACCCAAGGCGGCTTCGGCGACATCCTGGCCGAGGTCGGCCGCGGACAGGGAGATCTGAAGGAACTCGCCGCCCATATCATGACGACGTCGCCGGACGTGACCGTCTCGACCAACCTTGGCCCCTGGGTGAACCGGCGCGGGATCTTTGACCGGCACACGCGCAACGATGTTTTCCGCGACGCGAAGCTCGCCTCCGCCCAGCGCTGGGGCATGTCGCCGAAGGGCCAGCACGTCGAACTCGGCATCGCCGAACAAAATCTGTTTCTGTTGCTGGGTGCAGCCGGCTTGGCACCGGGCATGACAGGCGCCCGAATTCTGCCCGTTGGCACCGTCTACGATCCGTTCGTCAACCGCGGCCTCGATGCCCTGCTGTACGCCTGCTACCAGGATGCCCGGTTCCTTCTGGTTTCCACGCCGTCCGGCCTGACCCTCGCGCCCGAAGGTGGGCAGCACCAGTCGGTAAACACACCCCTGATCGGCATGGCCGCCGATCGCCTGGCGAGCTTCGAACCCGCCTATGTCGACGAGCTTGCAATTCTTTTGCGCCACGCCTTCGACTTCATGCAGCGTCCGGACGGATCGGCGGTGTGGCTGCGCCTATCCACGCGCGGCCTGGAACAGAAAGTCCGAGACCTCAACCCCGCCGAGGTCATCGCCGGAGCCCATTGGGTCGTCCCGCCCGCCCAGGGCGCCCGCATTGCCCTGGCTTATCAGGGCCCCGTCGCCCCCGAAGCCGAGGAAGCTTTTTCGATATTGCAAGACGAAGAACCCGGAGCCGGGCTGCTGGCGATCACCTCACCCGACCGCCTGCACGCTGGCTGGTTACAGGCCCAGCGGGCCAGAAGGACAGGGGACCGCGATGCTCGCGCCCACATCGAGCGGATTCTGGCCCCGCTGACCCCAGGCGCTGCCCTGGTCACCGTGCTGGACGGCCATCCCGCCACACACGCCTGGCTCGGCGGCGTGCGAGGCCACCGCGTGATGCCGCTCGGCCCCGACCGTTTCGGGCAGAGCGGCGACATCCCAGACCTGTATCGCGAATACGGGCTCGATACCGACGCAATCCTGGACGCTTGCGCCCAGGCGCTGCTGGCGCCGTGATCAGCCGCTTCCGGCGGAGGACAATTTAGGAGATAATGGGGTTGGGCGCCCTTAGCTCAGTTGGATAGAGCAACAGCCTTCTAAGCTGTGGGCCACTGGTTCGAATCCAGTAGGGCGCGCCACCACCTGAAACGGCTGTCCACCAGTGGACTGATCAGGCACATCGCGCGGACGCCGATCGGTTGGCCATCGCCGCCAACCAAGCGGTTCCACCTCAACCACAGCCTTAGCCGGCGTGCACTTCCGCGCATTTTGGTGCACCATGCCACTCAAGCACTACCAAGGGGGAACACCAGGATGACCACACCCACCCACGGCCGCATACTCTGGCCAAGCCTGCCTGCCCAGTACCACGAGATCTCCCGCGAAGCCGTCGGCCCCGGCTTCCAGACCGAATTCTCTGCCAACGCCGCCGACGTCACAGACGAACAATGGGCTGCCGCGGACGCCGTCGTAGGCACCTGCCCAGCCCAGTACATCGACAAACTTCGCAAATGCCGCATCTTCGTGAAATACGGCGTCGGTTACGACGACGTCGACATCGAACGTTTCGGGAAACTCGGCATCCCCGTCTGCAACACGCCCGACTACGGCACGCGCGAGGTTGCCGACCACGCCATTGCCCTGATGATGACCCTGGCGAAAAGCATCGCCTACCATGACGAAGAACTCCGGACCGATCTGCGGGCCAACTGGCGTCCCGCCCATAACCCGTTCGGGCGGCGGCTGTCGGTCTGCACCTTTGGCGTCGTCGGCATGGGCCGCATCGGCACCGCCGCCGCCCGCCGCGCCAAAGCCTTCGACATGGACGTCGTCTTCTACGATCCGCACCAGCCCAACGGCTACGAACTCGCCATCGGCGTCCGCCGCGCCGACACGCTCGCAGAACTGATGGGCCAGAGCGATTTCGTCAGCATCCACGCACCACTCAGCGCGGAGACGCGCAATCTGATCGGCGCCAGCGCCTTCGCCGCCGCGAAGAAGGGCATGATCCTGATCAACACCGCGCGCGGCCCAATCGTCGACATCGACGCGCTGTATGACGCGCTGAAGGATGGCACCGTCCTCGCAGCCGGCCTCGACGTGCTGCCGGAGGAGCCTGCCAACCCCCAGTCGCGCCTCATCGCCGCATGGCAGCGTAACGAGGACTGGATCCGCCACCGCCTTATCGTGACCCCGCACTCGGCCTTCTTCACGCCGGAGAGCATGCGCGACAACCGAGCCTTCTCGTCGCGAACGGCCGCACGCTACCTGCGCGATGGGCGCTTGGAAAACTGCGTCAACAAACAATTCCTTGTTCCACGCGCCTGAGAGGGCAAGGCACCGGCCCGCACGGCGCGGCGGCGCACCGCCGCGCTGTCGAACCACCCAACCCCCCTGCCGATCCCTGAAACTCCTGCTATCCTCACGCCTATAGCGAGGATTTCGGACATGGGCACCACCCAAAAATACGCCGTCATCGATCCCCACACAGGCAAGATCGACCGCAGTATCTTCAGCGATCGGGCGGTCTACGACGAAGAGATGGAGAAAATCTTCGGCCGCGCCTGGCTGATGATAGGACACGAGAGCCTGATTCCCGCCCCGGACGACTACTTCCACACCTACATGGGTGAGGACCCCGTCATCCTCACCCGCGACGGCAAGGGCAACGTCCACGCCTTGCTCAACATGTGCCGTCACCGCGGCAACCGCGTCGTCCGCTGCGACGACGGCAACGCCAAGCGCTTCATGTGCGCCTACCACGGCTGGACCTATCGCAACGACGGCAGCCTCGAAACCGTCCCCGGCAAGACCGAGGCCTATTACGACGCGCTCGACATGGCATCCATGGGCCTCATCGAGGCCCGCGTCGAAACCTACGCCGGCCTGATCTTCGCCACCTGGGCCAAGGACGCCCCAACGCTTGAAGCCTACCTGGGCGACGCCCGCTGGTACCTCGACACCGTCTTCAACCGGCGCGACGGCGGCATGCAGGCACTCGGCCCGACAAAGTGGCTGGAGCCCGCGAACTGGAAGACCATGGTCGACAACTGCTCGGACAACTACCACGTCCCGACCAGCCATTTGTCCAGTGCATCGGTACAATCCCGCTTCATGGGCCGCCCGCGGCTCTCACACGACGATCAGTTCAAAAGCCCGAACAAGCACGCCTTCGTTAACGGACACTCGCTGACGTTCCGCGACGCGGATGACGGCATGCCGCGCTATATGCACGGCGTCTCCACCGAAACGATGAAGCTGTTTGAGGATTATCATCGCAGCACATTGGCCGAGGTCGAGAAGCGGCTTGGCAAGCTGCGCGCCCGGCAGGTACAGCTGGGCAACCACTCCATTTTTCCCAACGGTGTGTTGGGATTTCGGCTGGCGCTGCCCAGGGGGCCCCTGAAAACCGAGTTCTGGCACTTCGTTCTTCTGGACCGTGAGGCCCCCGAGGAACTGAAGCGCGTCATCCGCATCGGCAGTCAGGCCAACAACGGCGCGGCAGGCTTATTTGAGCAAGACGACGTCGACAACTGGCGCCAGGTGACCGAGGCCAGCACCAGCCGTCTGGTCCGCCAGATCCCGCAAGACCTGTCGATGGGCGTCGGCCATGCTGGGCCGCACCCGGACTACCCCGGGGTCGTGTCCGAACGGTACATCTCGGAAAATAACCAGCGCCTCTTCTATCAGCGCTGGGAGCAGTTCATGAACGCACGAAGCTGGGCGGACATCCCGCTGGACCCGATCACCGCCCGCTTCGACGGCACAGCAACGATGCAAGGCTAGGGCGATGACAGGTCAGATCTTGATCGCACCGGAGCAGGCCTTGTGGCTGGAACTGATGCCGTTCTATATCCGTGAAGCGTGGCTTCTGGACGAGCGAAAGTTCAAGGAGTGGCTGGACCTATTCACCGACGACGTGCTGTACTTCATGCCACGCCGCAAGAACGTTCCACGACGCGAATCAAGCCGCGAGCTGACCGAGATCGGCGACCTTGCCATCCTTGAAGAAGACAAGCGATACCTCGCAATGCGTGTTGCTCGGCTCGATACCGGAATGGCCTGGGCCGAGGACCCGCCGTCGCGCACCCGTCACGTGGTCGGCAATCTGGAGGCTACGCCGCTGGAAAATGGCGAAGTATCGGCCAGGACAGCTTTCCTGGTTTACCGCTCGCATCTGGAAACGGATGCGCAATTACTGTCTGGTTGCCGGCAGGACGTGTTGCGGAAGGTCGACGGCGCCTGGAAGGTGGCCAAGCGCACGATTGTTCTGGATGCCAACGTGCTGCTGGATAAAAACCTCAGCGTGTTTCTGTAGGCAGTCCCGTTTATCATTGTGCAGGCGATTTGATTTGTGATCGAGGAGCGGCGTCAACTCGTCGACTGGCCCGAGGGCGATCAATGAACATCGTGGCGCGGTCTTTTGCGTCACACCAGCCGATGACCGAAACGGCAATCAGGAAGCTGACACGCTTTGACTATGACTATCCGTCCTTAGGCGAAACGGATTGAAGGGATTATCGGTTCGACGCGGCTTTTTGCGTGGCCGCTCCAGCAATGCCGGCTCCGGGGCTGGGATTGCTGCCAGCTGCGGCATCGAAGTTTGCATGTGGTTGCTTGACCGCCAGGTCAGCCTCCGGCTTCAGGCCCTCGCACGGTATCCTTTCGCCCATCCAGCGTTTTCCGCAATGACTGAGATCGTCCGGATGCATTTGAAACTAATCGGCGACGGTCGCCCTTGATTCTGCCGGCTCACCGCGGCTCACAAAGGTAGGCGGTGGCCTGATTGTAGGACCCAAGCGGTTGTTGTTCGAGATCCTGCTTGGCTGCAATACTACTTGCGTCCACAGCACACGGTAAGGGCAGTCTGCCGTGCTGGGACACATCTCACGCTCCGTCGCGTTCGCGAAAGGCAGCAAAGTGTTCGTTTCACATGATGATGAAGCTGGCCCAAAAGAGCATCAGGAAGGCAATCAAACCAGTGACCTTGAAATACGGCTTGGCTGTCGGCGCTGAGAACGCTTCGCGCCTGGTGTAAATCAGCCCCGCCACTTTGTCGTATTGATTGAAACCACCTTGCATGAACCTTCGCTCCTGGACGTGCCCCCTCTACATCACCAAAGGTTGCCGCGGAACCGAAATCCCGCGGCGAGGTTGGGGAGGGAACAACCGGTTTGTAGTTCACCAACGTGTGAACTTGCAATCCGATTCTCACACTTCTGTGATTAATTCCAAAAAACGATATAGCAATAAGGTGTGTTTCGAAACAAAGGCCTCAACAGGTGATATTGAATCATCATATTTGGGTAATTGAGTTCCGTATAGGCATCTAATTTAATCCTCCGACCCGGAGGCGAGGCGACCCATAGCCTCAACCCCGATCGACGATACGGTCTGCCAGGAATGCGGCATCATGGCCCACGCCGCAGATGAACGACGATGTCCGCTTCGATTGCCAGACCAGTCCCAGGAAATACACACCGGGCACTGCTGTTATCCCCCGCCTGTGCACGGGCTTCCCACGTTCATCGAACACAGGAACTTTCAACCAACCGAACTCCGACGAATAGCCCGTTCCCCAGATAATCGAACTGATGCCTGCATCGGCCAGACGCAGCGTCCGGATGGGATCGACCACACAGGCTGGGTCAGGCGGAATATTCCGAACCCCTGGTTCCTCCGGCAACATCAGGCCTTGCTTCAAGGCAAACGCGTCCGACTGGTCATAGAACGCCAGACAAGATGCATCCCCTTCCGCCAGGTTGGCCGCCAGATCATCCCCGAACGACATCACGCCATCAGCGAACGCCTCCGTCCGCCCGACCAGCACCGCCCCCCGCTCGGCCATCCGCCGGAAATCGACCGAGATGCCGCCATACGCCCCGCTGAACGCCAGCACCGCGTGACCCGGGGTCACATCGCCAACCGGCAGATGCCAAAGCCCTTGCTGATCCATCCACCAAACGAAATCCCGTCCCCGATAGCGTCGCGGAGGTCGCATGTGCCGCCCAACCGACAGATATACGCGCCGCCCGGACCGCAGCAGTTCTTCCGCAATTTGCGCCCCCGAGGACCCAGCCCCCACCACCAGCACAGCCCCGTCAGGGAGCTGTCCGGGGTTGCGGTAGGCGCTTGCGTGGATCTGAAACAACTTGGCGCTGTCAGGTACAATCGCCGGGATCACCGGCCGCTGAAACGGCCCGGTCGCGATGACGACGTTCCTGGCGTCGATCAAGCCCTCCTGCGTCTCGGCCCGAAGCCTGCCGTTCTCCAGGGGGACAACCGAAACAACCTCTAACCCGCACCGCACCGGTGCTTTGATGGCATCGGCATAGCCAACGAAATAATCCACGATCTGATCGCGCGTCGCGAACTCATCCGGTAGCACCCCAGGGATCGGCCAACCTGGCATGCTGTCGCTCCAGGCCGGGCCGTTGGCATGCAGCCCATCCCATCGTTCCGACCGCCACCGCTCCACGATCCGATGCCGTTCCACCACCAGATGCTCACGCCCGCGCTTGGTTAGTTGCTCGCTCATCGCGAGCCCCGCTTGGCCTCCGCCGACGATCAGCGTCTCAACTTGCACCGTACCCCCGCAGAAATGTCAGCACATGCGCCGTCCACTCCGCCGGCTTCTCGAACGGCGCCCAATGGCCGCAGTTGTTCAGCAGCACCATCCGGGAGTCCTCGATATGGTTCAGGATCGCAATGCTGATCTCGAACGCCACCATCCGGTCATATCGACCGTGGATCAGCAATACAGGCGACTTGATCCCTGGCAGTCCCGGCGAGTAATCATGCGGCACGCTGATCGATTGACGCCGAGCCTCGGTGAATTCGGGGGACCAAGTATGAGCATGGTGGATGTAGTCGACCAGCTCATCGGTAACCAGACGCTCATCGTCGATATGCACACGCAAATATCGCCTGATATTCTCCTTGCTCGGATCATCGATCGCCACCCGCGTCGCCCGGTTTCCCTCCGACGGCCGGTTCGCCATCAAGTAACGATCGCCACCCGTTCCGATATGCGAGCCCCCCATGACAAATTTTCGGACGCGTTCAGGATGATTGATCGCCGCGACCATCGACGACTGTCCGCCCTGGGAATTTCCAACCCAGTGCGCCTTTTCGATCCCCAATGCGTCCAGCAAGGCTACCCCGACTCTGGCCTGCACGGAATGCAGGCTTTCACTGTAGACCATTGGGCCAGTCTTGCTGAAGTTAGGTAGGTCCATCAGAACACATCGAAAATGTTCGGACAGCGCGCCGACGACCTTATGGAAAGTAATCCACGCAGTCGTGCCGGGACCGTAGGAGTGCAGGAACAGAACCGGCTCGCCCGAACCGATATCGTGGTAATGCACCGGCATTCCGCCGGCCGAGATGGTCTTGCTCGTGCCCGCCTCGGTTAGCCCGTTAGACGCGATGAAAGCCATGTTTTCGTCCTCCAACCGTCCGCCGAAACCTGAAGCAAATCTTAGGACCGAGCAAGTTTCGCGCCGAGGTACGTGTCCAGCACTCGCGGGTCACGCGCCAAAGACTCAGCCGGGCCTTCTGCCACGACCTCGCCCATCTCCAGCACGTAGCCGTAATCGGAAACCTGTAGCGCCGCACGGACATTCTGCTCCACCAGCAGGATCGACAGGCCGCCTCGTCGCAGATCAACCAGGACACGAAAAATGTCGCGCACCAGTCTGGGCGCTAGCCCAAGGCTCGGTTCATCCAGCAACAGCAAGCGCGGCCGTCCCATCAGCGCCCGTCCCAACGCCAGCATCTGCCGCTCCCCGCCTGAAAGCGTCGCGGCTAGTTGTCGCCGCCGCTCCTCCAGGCGGGGAAAGATCCCGAACACCTCGCGCATGGATGGCCCCGTATCCCGCTCCCCCCTACTGCGGCGTGGATAAAAGCCCAACAGCAGATTGTCCTCGACACTCATGTCGGTGAACAATGCGCGATGTTCTGGAACGAGAACAGCTCCACGGGTAACCATGGCCTCCGTCGCTCCGGCGTCAGCGCCTTGATAGCGAACCACGCCACCACGTGCCGGCAGCAAACCCATTACAGCGCTCATCAATGTCGTCTTGCCCGCGCCGTTCGGCCCGACCAACGCGACCATCTGGCCTTCCTCGACACGAAGACTGACGCCGTGCAGTACCTCGACCGCCCCATAGCCCGCGCGTAGCCCGTCTAGTTCCAGGAGCGGCTCGCTCACGCCACGCCGCCCAGATAGGCTTCCATCACGGCCGGATTGGCCTGCACCTCCTCCGGTGAGCCCTCAGCTATCTTCTGGCCGAAATCCATCACGACGACTCGATCGGCAAGTTGCATGACAAAGTCCATGTCATGCTCGACCAGCAGCACGCCCATTCCATCCGCCCGCAACGATCGCAGTAGAAACGACAGCCGTCGCTTTTCTGGCAACCGAAGGCCCGCCGCGGGCTCATCCAGCAATAGCAGGCGCGGTCCCAGGCAAAGTGCCCGTGCGATCTCCACCACGCGTTGCTGACCGAGCGGGAGGTCGCCGGCCGGGACATCCAGCACCGTCTCCAGTCCCAGTCTGATGGCTTGCTTCCGAGCCTCGGCCAGTAGCCGGAGTTCCTCCGCCCGTTCCAGCCGGGTCATCGCCCGCAGCAGCCCCGCTCGGCCTGACAGATGCATCCCCAGTGCGATATTCTCCAGCACCGGGCGGTCCGGCAGCAGCTTCACATGTTGAAACGTTCGGGCTACGCCTAACGCCGCAATGCCACGTGGAGGAAGTGCCGCCGCCACCGTCCCGAACAACGAGATCTGACCACCACTCGGCTGCAGCACGCCGCTGATCAGGTTGAACAGTGTCGTCTTGCCTGCGCCGTTCGGGCCGATCAGGCCGACGATCTCGCTTGCGTGGACCGCGAAGCTGACATCGCGCGCCGCCGCCAAACCACCGAAATTGCGAGATACGGCCTGCAACGACAGCAATTCCTCGCCTGGCCTGGCACGGTCGGCTGAAGACATGTCCGCCTGGGGCCCGTTGTCCTGGACCGGTGCCTTGCGCCGGCGGGAACGCCAACCGATGTGCCTTATCAGCAGGGGCAGCAGTCCGGCGGGCGCGCGCTGCAGCAGCACGATCACAACAAGGCTGAAAACCAGGGCTTCGAAATCTCCTGCCCGTCCGGTGATGCGGGGGATCCAGTCATTGAACTGGTCCCGCAACATCACCACCAGGGTCGCACCCACCGGAGCGCCCCACAGCGAACCGGACCCACCGATGATGACCATGAACAGGTAGTCGATGCTGGCGCCCAGGTTGAACGGCGTCGGGCTAACGAAACGCTGGAAGTGCGCGAACAGAAAGCCCGAGACAGCCGCATATAGCGCCGCCACCACAAACACCGTGCGGCTCAGCCGGACCGTATCGATCCCGACACTCTCCGCCATGATGCGCGCGCCATTCAGCGTGCGGATCGCCCGCCCCAGCCGGCTATCCAGCAAGCTGGCCGAAATCGCCATTACCACCGCCACCGTCGCCCAGATGACCCCAAGGTTGACGCGAGGGTCCTCGGCCGAAAGCGGTCCCAGGCGCAGCGGCGGAATATCGCCGATGCCGTTGAAGCCATGCAGGAAGGGCAGGGTGCCGAACAGCGAGAAGAAGCTGATGCCCCACGCAACGGAAACCAGCGCCAGAAAGTGACCGGACAACCGCGCGGTGATGGTGCCAAGCAGCCAGGCGATCGTTCCGGTCAAAACAAGTCCTGCGATCAATCCCAGCACCGGCGGCTCGCCCGCGAACCGGGTCAGCATCGTGGTGGCATAGGCAGCAATGCCGGCGAAACTCGCCTGTCCGAACGATGTCTGACCAGCGATTCCCGTCAGCAGAACCAGCCCAAGCGCCACGAGTGTCGCCAGCCCGACATATCCGAACAATGTGACGTAAAAGGGCGGTATGATCGGTGGAACTACAACGATAACCACGAGCGCGGCAGCCACCGCAAGCCAGCGACGCCTCATGCCCTGTCCTCTGGCGAGCCACCCCGCAACGAAAGCCAGGCCAGTACCTGGAATCAGCAGCGTGAAGACAATGACTTCGCGATAAGCGCTCGCCCAGAACCCGACCAGCGATTCCAGCACGCCGACGAGCATTGCGCCCGCCGCAGCCATCGGATAGGACACCAGCCCGCCCATGATGGCCGCCACAAATCCCTTCAACCCGATGTCGAATCCGGCATCATACGACAGAGGAGTCAGCGCCCCGATCAGCACGCCGGCGAGGGCTGCGATAAAGGCCGCCAGCCCGAACGCCAACGCGCCCGTCCGCGCCGGATCGATGCCGACCAACCGCGCGCCAAGCCTGTCAGAGGCTGTTGCGCGCAGCGCCTTACCCTCGATCGTTGCGCCGAAATACCAGCGCAAGCCTGCCACCAGCGCCGCACAGCATACCAGGACCGCCACGGACTGCCCGGACACATTCAGGATGCCGACATCGAAGCTGGCATCCGTCACTGACGGCGCGCTGCCTTCCTCCGGCCCGAAAAACACCAGTCCCAGGCCGGTCAGCACGAAATGCAGCGCCATAGCCAGAATTAGCAGCGCGAGCACCGAGGCGTCCGCAACCGGGCGAAACGCAAACCGCCAGATCAGTGGCCCCATGGGTGTAACAATCGCCAGCGCCAGAATGATCGAAACGACCGGCATGCGGTACGGCGTCAGTAACCAGGCGAGCGCTGTCAGGCACAGCGGATAGACCGCCCACGCCAGGACGCCTCGCATCCGTCCGCGGCCGAACAATGACACCACCAGCGCGATTGCCGAGAGAACGTCCAGCAGCCACAAGGTCCCCGGCAGATGACCCGACTGCAGAGTCGCAACAGTCAACGTGCCGTACGCCAGCAGATCACCCTGCGGAACGAATATGACCCGGGTGACCGAGAAAACGATCAACAGCCCGATCGCCAGAAGAAGATAGATCGCGCCGGTCGTAACGCCGTCCTGCACCAGGGCCAGGAAAACGAACAGGTCCAATCAGCGGCCCTTCGCTGATCGCCGGATTACTGGATCGCCCGCCAGGCGCCGTCCTTCACCTCCACCAGCACCGCGGCGCGATCGTCCATCCCGTTATGGTTGGTCGGCGACATGTTGTAGACGCCGCTGACGCCTACCAATTCATGAATATGTTCAAGTGCATCGCGCAGCGCGACCCGAAACGCCTCGGTGCCCGGCTGGCCCGCTTTCAGCGCCACGGGAATCGCCGCTTTCAGCAATAGCATCGCGTCATAGCTGTAGCCAGCAAACGGACTCACGCTCTCCGGCCCGAATTTCTTCGTGTAATCCGCCATGAACGCAGTTGCCACTGGCTTGATCGGGTTCCCATCCGCCAACTGATCGTAAACCACCACAGGCGAGGTCACCGCGATCACCCCTTCCGCCGCCGCCCCGCCCACCTTGATGAACGCCGGGCTGACGATGCCGTGGTTCCCGTAAATCCCGCCCTTGTACCCCCGATGCCTCAGCGCAATGACCGGCAGCGCCGCCGGCGTGGCGGAGTTTCCCATCATGATCGCGTCCGGATGCACGCTGATCAGCTTCAGTGCCTGAGCCTCCGCCGTCGTGTCCGTCCTGGCATACCGTTCCTCCGCCACAATGGTCATGCCGTCTTCCTGAGACCAGTGCTGCGTCGCTGCCAGCACCTGATCGCCCCAGCCATCCGAGAACCCGATGAACCCGACCTTCTTCACCTCATGCGCGTGCATATACTTGAACACCGCCGCAACCATCAGTGGCAGCGGCTGGGCATCACTGAACGTATAAGGTTGCTTGGCCGGATCGTAATCGTACGGCGCCATGGCGATCATGGGCACATGCGCCTGATTGGCCAGCGGCGCCACCGCTGCATCGGTTGCCGTCAGTGACGGACCAATAAACGCATCGATATGATCCTCCGAGATCATCTTCTGCGCGGCCGTATAACCCGTGCTGGCGTCCGTCGCATCATCGCGGACGATATACTCGACGTGCACCCCGGCGATCTCACTGGGGAAGAAGTCGAACGCCCCCTTATAGCCCGTGCCCATCGCCGCGCCCGGCCCACTGATCGACAAGATCGCGCCGAGCTTGATCTGCGCCTGCGCCGCCACCGACACGCCTACAAGGCCGATCGCCACGGCAGCCGTGAACACACGCACTCTCATGCTCAATCTCCCGCCGATCGACCCGGCCGCGAAATGCTCGGGCGAGCAAGTGTCAGGCCATCATCTGCCGACCGTCAAGGCCGCATACACGGCCCGTCTTGCCCAACACCCACATCCTCCCGCACTGTATCCCCACGACCCGCGACCAGCGGACAAGACTCAGGAGGACGCCCGCATGCAATTCAGCTTCACCGCCGAACAGGAGGAATTTCGAAATGTCCTCCGGCGCTTCCTTGAGGAAAAATCCCCGCCCACCACCGTGCGCCGCCTGATGGAAACCGACGCCGGATGGAACCGCGACTCCTGGCGCGAACTCAACCAGCAGCTCGGCCTCACCGCCGTTCACATCCCGGAAGCCTATGGCGGCCAAGGCTTCAGCTTCGTGGAACTCGGCATCGTGCTGGAGGAAATGGGCCGCGCCCTGCTCTGCGCCCCCTACTTCGGCTCCATCGCCATGGCCGCAACCGCGATCATGAACGCCGCCACGGAAGCGCAGAAGCGCGACATCCTGCCGGCGATCGCCGACGGCGAGACGATCGCCACCCTCGCCGTCACCGAACCCAACGGCCGCTGGGACCCCGCCGGCATCGCCACCACCGCCACCGAAACCGGCGGCAAATACCGCCTGGACGGCACCAAAAGCTTCGTCATCGACGGCCACACGGCCGACCTGATCGTCGTCGTCGCCCGCCGCCCCGGCACCACCGGCGCCGACGGCCTGTCCTTCTTCACCGTCTCTGGCAACGCGCCGGGACTGACCCGCCGAGCGCTGCAGGTCCTCGACCCTACCCGCAAACTGGCGCTGCTGGAGTTCCGCTCGGTCGAGGCGACCCTGCTGGGCGAAGAAGGTGCCGGCGCCGCCCCGCTCGCCAAGACCCTGATGCAAGCCGCCGCCTGCCTCGCCAACGAAAGTGTCGGAGGCGCCGAACGCCTGCGCATCTCCGCCCTCGACTACGCCAACCTGCGCGTCCAGTTCGGCCGCACCATCGCCTCGTTCCAATCCATGAAACACAAGCAAGCCGACATGCTGGTGGACGTTGAACTCGCCAAATCCGCCGCCTACGCCGCTGCCTCCGCCGCCGCCGAGGACGATCCGGAGCTTCCCGCCATCGCCTCCCTGGCCAAGGCCGCCGCGTCGGAGGCGTATATGCAGACCGCCATCCACACCATCCAGATCCACGGCGGCATCGGCTTCACGTGGGACAACGACACCCACCTGTGGTTCAAGCGCGCCAAGTCGTCCGAAGTGTTCCTCGGTGACCCGGCCTACCACCGCGAAATGATGATGCGAGCCTGGGGCGTATGATCAACCCCAACCGGTCACGCCCGGCCTTTCCGCGTCACGGCCGCCCCCGTCTATGTCGTGGCCGTCCCCCGTTTGTCTTGGGGCCGCCCCGTTTATGTCATGGCCGCCCTTGTGGCGGCCACCCACGACTTGCGCCGCTCGCTCCCGCCAACGCCGCGCATGATCAACCCAACACCATCCGCCAAGCGGAGTAACCACCCATGACCGAACAAACCGAAGACTCCGTTCGTTCCGAAGTCCGCGCCTGGCTCGAAGCCAACTGGTCCCCCGACCACGGCCTGGTCGAATGGCGCCTCAAGCTCATCGACTCCGGCTGGGGCGTCCCCACCTGGCCCAAGGCCTGGTACGGCCGCGACCTGCCCGTCCGCCTCCAGCCCGTTGTCGATCAGGAGTTCGAACGTCTCGGCGTCGTCGGAGTCGCCAAGACCGGCATCCGCCGCCTCGCTGCCGCCACCCTGCTCGCCCACGGCTCCGACATGCAGAAGGAGAAGTTCCTCAAGCGCAGTTTGTCCGGCGAGGATACGTGGTGCCAGTTGTTCAGCGAGCCCGGTAGCGGGTCGGATTTGGCGGGCGCCACGACCCGCGCGGAGAAGAAGGGTAACCGCTGGATCATCAACGGCCAGAAGGTCTGGACCACCAGCGCCCACCACGCCGACTGGGGCCTGCTGCTCGCCCGCACCGACTTCGACGTCCCCAAGCACGCCGGCCTGACCTACTTCATCATCGACATCCACCAGCCCGGCGTCCAGGTCGTCCCCCTGCGCCAGATGAACGGCCACGCCAGCTTCAACCAGGTCTTCTTCACCGACGCCGAGGTCCTGCCCGAACACCAGGTCGACCAGCTCGGCCGCGGCTGGTCCGTGGCCACCACCACCCTGATGCATGAGCGGCGGGAGGCCGACGGCGTCCGCAACTGGGGCCGAGCCTCCGCCACCGGACAGGGCCGCATCTACCGGGAGGAGCAGGAAGAAAACGCCACCGCCATGGCGCCCTATAAATGGTATCCGCAGCGCGCCGGCCGCGTCGACCTGGTGATCGACCGCGCCAAGGAAACCGGCGCCATCGCCGACCCGGTGGTAAGGCAGGAAATCGCCAAGCTGCTGACCATGCAGAAATCAGCGGAGTGGACCGCCAGGCGTGCCAGGGCCGCGCAGATGCAGGGCAAGCCGCAGGGGCCGGAGGGCAGCCTGGGCAAGCTGGCCAGTTCGCATGTCGCGCGGGCGGCGGCGCGCGTGCACACGATGATTACGGGGACGAACGCGATGCTGTCCGGCGAGGATTCGCCGCTGGGCGGGGTGATCGCGGAGATTCTGATCAGCGTGCCGGCCGGGTCGATCGCCGGCGGCACGGATGAGATCCAGCGGAATATTATCAGCGAGCGGGTGCTGGGGATGCCGAAGGAGCCGCGGACGGATAATGACCGGCCGTTTAGGGATGTGCCGAAGAATTTGGTGGGGTAGGGGAGCAACCTGACCTGACAGGTAAACTGTTTTGTTGAAAGGGATAGTCGATCGGAGACAGGTACCCACCTGCCTAGACGCACGGGAAAGTTGAATGCACCTAGTTAGGACCCGTTGCCGTCTGGCTGACGGTAGTGCATAGCAGCTTCAGAGCGAACTTTAGCGTGTTGGCGTAAGGTGTCCTATCGACAGGATTTAGCAGGGGCCGCACGGCGCGCGCTCCGTGCGGCCCAGGTTCTCTTCGCCGCAGATGGGCCGAGCTCGCAGCCCGGCTGTCGCGCTGTGGCAGGCTATTTGTTCGGACTGGCTGGCGAACTCGCTGTGAAGCAAATCATGCGAGCGAGCGGCATGCCTCAGCTTCCACCAGATCAACGAAGAGATGACCCTTATTATGCGCATTTCCCAGAATTGAAGACGTACTCTGGGTCGGCGGGCATCGGGTCGCCGCGAGGGCGAACTTCGCCAAATCGCGGGCGATCAGCAACTTTTTCAGAACTGGGCCACTGAAATGCGGTATGCGCCGACGGCTGATATACTCGATAGCTGGGTCTCCTCGTGGAAGGTCAGCGCGGAACAAATGGTCGAAAGGATGACCTCCGCATGACAGATGAGAAGAACGTATATTTTGACGATGCACTCGCGCGCCTCATTGGCGTTGTCCGGCATGCGTTTGGGGATAAAGCGGCGCAAGACGGATTAGTCCTTCGTGACGCCAACGGCAGATTGAGTTTTGTTGTGCCATCGGAGGCATCGAAAGATAATAGACGGGAAGCGATATCTCAGAGTCTATTCGGTGCCCTTGGGCCGTATGCCCGTCCCGACGATGTGCTGATCTACGGTGATGACCCGGGAGCCGGTCGGCTGCTCATGGCGCCTGACGCATTGCCGATGCAGATGGGCGGCTTTTTTTGTCGCTTGCTTGATCGACGCATAGTTGGTTCCGGGTGGCTCGACGCCCCCAAGGACGAATCTACACCGCCGCCGCGGGTTGTATTCGCGAGCCTTAAGGGAGGCGTTGGTCGATCGACCGCGCTGACAGTGGCCGCGGCTGATCTGGCGCGCCGTAATCGAAATGTACTGGTGATCGATCTGGATCTGGAGGCGCCAGGGCTCGGCGATCTGCTGATTGACGAGGAAAGTATCCCGGACTTCGGCGTCTTAGATTTCTTGGTAGAGAATGGCATCGGTGGAGTGCCCGATGCTATGTTAGGTGAGTTTATTGGGATTAGCGCCCTTACGTCGAGTGATGGGGGGCGTGTCGATGTCGTTCCAGCACTCGGAAGGCGGTCATTGGCCAGTCCCGAAAATGTGCTACCCAAACTTGCTCGGGCAATGATCGACGATCTTGGTAACGATGGTGATGCCGTTTCGGTCAGTCACCAAATATCAGAAATGACAAGAAGGCTTGCTAGTAGGGAGCATTACGATGTATTACTAGTAGATAGTCGAGCGGGACTTGCTGAATTGTCCGCGCCGGCAATTCTTGGGCTTGGGGCAACGGTTCTTTTATTTGGAACGGCGCAAAAGCAAACAATCGAAGGCTATCGGTCCCTGTTTGCAGGTTTGAGGCTGCTAGCGCAACGTGACCGCGCAGCTGGGCGCAAAGCCGAATGGCGATTTTTGCTAAAAGCAGTCTATGCTAAAGCCAGTCTGAACAATAATGTTGCATCTCGTTACCGGGAGGATCTTTACGAGCTGTTTGCCGAATATATTTATGATGAAGAGGGTCGTCCTGAGCCTGAGGATGATGATGTCAATTTTGACATTGATGATATCAGCGCCCCTCACTGGCCGCTTACCATTCCATTCAGCCAAAATTTTGTAGATTTCAACCCCCTATCGAATCCTATGCAGCTTGTTCAGCCCTTCTACGAGCAGACGTTCCGGCCATTCTTGGACGGCCTAGATGCCATCATTGCCTCAACGGCAGTTGATATTGAGACCGGCGGCTCGGAGGAGGAGAATGGCTGATCAAGGAAGAATTGATTTCGGCGCTATTCGTGCTGCCATGTCGGACTTGAAATTATCATCAAAAGTGACGCCAAATGCGCCGATAGAAACGGACCAAGTTTTCTTTCCCGATGGGCACCGCGGAGTCTTGGACCTGGGACGCCAACTGGTGGTAGGGAACCGTGGCATGGGAAAGAGCTTCTGGACCCATGCGCTAGTTAACCAAGATCTCCGGGAAGTGTTGGCCAGAAAATATAAACTTTCTGAGCTGGCGAGAACGGAAGTAGTAATTGGATTCAATGGATCCGATAGGCTAAGCGCTGTGGCTCCCACAACTGACGAAATCGCTATCGCACTTAGGCACGGATGCGACCCGGACGTCATCTGGCGTGCCGTCTTGTTGCGGGCCACACATTCGCTGGGTGGGACTGGGCCGAATCCCAACTTTCGCGAGGCAATGGAACAGATTACGGCCACACCTGACCTTTATGCTAACGTGTTAAGTGCAGCCGACAATAAGCTGACGCGGGAAGGGCGATCGTTGCTAGTAGTCTTCGATGCACTCGACCGTTTGGCAGAAGACTGGGAAGGGATAGGCAAACTTACTAAAGGCTTACTTGTGCGCTCGTTGGGGCTGCAATCATTTCGTGCCATTCATGCGAAGATATTTATCCGAAACGATCAAATGGGTGATACGAGTTTATTCAATTTTCGTGACAGCTCAAAGATCAGAAACGATCGCGTGAACCTGTCGTGGCGCGCCAGCGACCTATATGGCTTGCTGCTGTTCGAGCTTCTGCGTAGCCAAAAAGCCAAGCATGCTTTAGACACACTCGCTTCGCAAACACGCACCCGAGCAGCGCTTCCAGAATATGGACAAATCGACACGGCTGCACTCGAAGAGCAGGCGATATTAATTTCAGCGATCGCTGGCGAATTTATGGGGAGTCACAAGAAGCGCGGACGTGTCTACTCGTGGGTGCCTCTGCATCTTAGCGATGCTGACAATAACTGCTCTCCGCGGACATTTCTCACGGCATGGAAGTCGGCAGCTGACTACGTCCCGTCGCCGACAGACCGCGTAGTGGACCACCTTGGCTTAATTGACGGTGTCCGCCGGGCCTCCAATACACGGTTGTCCGAACTGCGCGAAGATTACCCTTGGATCGACGCCGCCCTCAACCCTCTTCGACGTCAGCTGGTTCCGATGCTTCGCAATGAACTGTTTTCTCTATGGGAGAACGACGGGGTAATCGATCGCATCATCGCTGAATTGGACAAAAATGGGTGGCTTGCGCCGATTGATGTGTTCCTTGACCGCGAGCCCATGGCTCTACTCAGCACTATGGTAAGTATTGCAGTCATGGAGGAGCGCGCGAGCGGGAAAATCAACGTACCGGATATTTTTCGAGTGGAAGCCGAAATTCTTCGAAAAGGTGGCGTCGCGGTGCCGAGGCGCGCATAGCCGCTGACCGATTGGGCGGCGAAGCGGCCGGCTAAGTAGGGGAATCCCCCAATCCCTGCTCTGCGCAAGTCAAAACACCCGCACCGCCTCCGCCTCGATCCGCCCCCGCAGCATCGGATGCAGACTTGCCCGCGTCATTACATCCGTCTCGGCACCGAGAATCGAGGCAACCTTATCATGCACATCCACCAGGTGGATCAGGCTGAACCTGGGGTTATCGGTATCGAAGAACAGATCGATATCGCTGTCCGCCTTGGCTTCCTCCCGTGCCACCGACCCAAACAAAAACAGTGCGGCAACCCCTGTCCGGTGCAGTTCTGGCTGACGCGCCCGAAGCTTTGCGATCACCTCATCCCGGTCCATGCGCACCTCCTACCATAGCCGCGCCAGCAACCGTCATAACGGAACCCGACACTCATCCCCGTTCCGTGTAGATCAACTCCCGGCTGATCGCTTCGTCAGATAACGGCTCGGAGTGCGGCAGGTCTCGGCTGGACTCGCGCCACAGATTCGCCCGTTCCGCCGGGGACAGAGGCTCCGTTTCCCGCACGTATGCCTCCAGCAGGAAACACACATAGTTTGGCAGCGACATCCCGCTCTCCGCCGCTCGGACAGCGAGCCTCGCCTCAGTCTCCGGTCTCAACTCGATCGTATTTGTCATGGCACGCGCCGCCTAAACCCAAATGATCATCGCTCGTCCACACGACCTGCCACCGGCACCGCCGACGCTCAGTCTTGCCCCTTCAACTTCCGCAGATCGCTCTCCAGCCGCCGAATCCGCGGCACCATCCTAAACACCATGTCAGATAGCGTCCGAAGTTCCTCGCGCGTGCTTTCATTGGCCCGCTTGACATGTTCCGAGGCGCCGATGTTCGCGGTGATGTCATCACGGATCGAAGTCAACTGCGCCGCGTGCTCGTCCATCCGCGCCATCAAGTCCCCGCGCAACTTCGTCAGGTCGTCCGTAGTCGCCAGTCGTGCGATCAGGTCCGCCCGCAAATCAACCATCCGCGCCCGAATATCCGCCAGCCCGGCCAGCACCGCCGCCATCGGCCCGTCACTCATAACACCACCTTCATCTCACCCGCTGCCAATCCGCACCCTCTACCACACCACGCATACACCAAAATCACCCCCCGAACGCACCCCGCCGTTTGACAAACCCCCCCACTCCCCCCGCTACTAAGCCCACACACAACCCCACGGGAAACGAACCCATGAACCCAGCCTCCGTCGGCCTCTCGCCCGCCCGCCTCGCCCGCCTCGACGACCTCATGGCCCGCCGCTACGTCGACACCGGCCGCCTGCCGGGCCTGCTCACCCAGATCTACCGCGGCGGCAAACTCGCCCACACCGGCATGGCCGGCGCCATCGACCTCGAACGCGGCAAGCCGATGAAAGAGGACACCATCTTCCGCATCTACTCCATGTCCAAGCCGATCACCGGCGTCGCCCTGATGATGCTGGCCGAGGAAGGCCTCATCGGTCTCGACGACGACGTCGCCACCCACATCCCGTCGTGGAAGAACCTCGGCGTCTACGCCACCGGCGCCCCCGCCCTGATCGCTACCGGAGGCCCCGCCTTCATCACCACCCCGCCGCCGCGCCCGATGAAGGTCGTCGACCTCGTCACCCACACCTCCGGCCTGACCTACGGCTTCCTCAACCGCACCGCCGTCGACCACCACTACCGCCGCCACGCCATCGCCCAACCGAACGCCGCGGGCGGCCTGGACACGATGATCGAGAACCTGTCCACCCTGCCGCTGGAATTCGCCCCCGGCACCCAGTGGAACTACTCCGTCGGCATGGACGTCATGGGCTACCTCGTCCAGAAACTCAGCGGCCTGACCTTCGGCGAATTCCTCCGCACCCGCCTGTTCGAGCCCCTGGGCATGAAAGACACCGCCTTCTGGGTCCCGCCCGAGAAAATCAACCGCTTCGCCTCCTGCTACATGCCCGGCGCCACAGGGGGATTGACGCTCCAGGACGACTCCGGCGCCAGCACCTATGCCGCCCCACCAAGCCTGGAATCCGGCGGTGGAGGCCTCGTCTCCACCGCCCACGACTACATGCGCTTCTGCCGCATGATGCTCGGCAAAGGCACCCTGGACGGCGTCCAGATCCTCAGCCCCAAAACGGTGCAACTCTTTGGCCTGAACCACCTGCCCAACAACGCCGAACTCGCCGAAATGGCGCCCCCCGGCAACTTCTCCGAAACCGGCTATGCCGGCATGGGCTTCTCCATCGCCTGTGGCGTGAACATCAACGTCGCCAAGACCCGTCTGCCCGGCACATTGGGAGAGTTCTTCTGGGGCGGGGCCGCGTCCACCGCCTTCTGGATCGACCCGAAGGAGGATCTGGCCGTCGTCTTCATGACCCAGGTGATGGGCAGCGACGTCCGCCTGACCCTGCGCCGGGACCTGCGCACGCTGGTCTACTCCGCCATGACCGAATCCTACGCCTGACCGGAATCGCAACAATGGGACCCAGACTCGTCGACCACCTGCTCTACGAGAAAGAGGACAACGGCATCCTCTGGATCAAGTTCAACCGCCAGGAGCGTCTGAACGCCCTGGTCGGGACCGCCGAGGAAAACGGCACCGTCGCCAAGGTCGGTGAATACATGCGCGCCGGCGATGACGACCCCGACGTGCGCGTCATCGTCCTGACCGGCGTCGGCCGAGCGTTCTGCGCCGGCGCCAACCTGGGCAACAGGGGAGGCGACGGGGCCGGCGAAAATTTCCCCGGCAACCGCGGCAGCCACGAGGGCCTGGACGCCACCCGCCAGCACTTCTTCCACGGCTTCACCCAGCTTCACCTCGACATCGCCAAGATCCGCAAACCCACCATCGCCATGATCAACGGCCCCGCCGTAGGCTCCGGCATGGACATGGCGCTCCACTGCGACATCCGCATCGGCTGCGAGGCGACAAGGTTCATCTGCTACCACAACGCCGGCCAGATCATAGAAAACGGCGGCAGCTATTACTTGCCCAAAATGGTAGGTCTCGGCCGAGCCCTGGAGTTCGTCTACACCGGCGAACTGAACGCCGAACGCGCGTACGAATGGGGAATGCTGAACCACCTGGTGCCACTGGAAAAACTCGAGGAAACCACTCGGGAACTCTGCGCGAAGATCATTGCCAGGCCCCCCTTGGTCCAATGGATCAGCAAGAGAATCATGCGCACCGCCATGGAAAGCACCATGGAACAAACGATGGTGCTGACCTCCAACGCCAGCCCGATCCTGCAACATTCCGAGGACGCCAAGGAAGCCAGAAAAGCCTTCGTCGAAAAACGCCGCCCCGTCTTCAAAGGCACCTGACCGCAGTGCCGCCTTAACCGCAAACCCCTCTGCTACCCGCCTTGAGGCATGCCTCTGGAACCACGAAATCGCGCCGCGCGAACGTCAGCGCCGGACGTTTCGCAAGCGCAGGGCTCAGCCCAACCACGTACCACCCGCACGATAACCGCCCCATCATGCCGACTTCGTGTAAAGGACCTCCGACCCGGACAACTGGAATTGGCTGGCATGATAAACCCCAGCCAGCCGGATATCCGCGATTTGCGCCGGCGCCCCCACCTGCGTCAGGTTCACCAACAAATCTGCTGTCGTAGGCGAAGTCGACTTGAAAACCAGACTGATATCCGACCGCTCAAAATTGAATGCCGCCGAAGCCCCGCTCAGCACGACCTCGGAGTGAAACCCCGTCGCGCCCGCTGGCCCGTGAAACGTCACCCGATCGCCGCCAAAGTCCAGCATCCCTTGCGTAATGGTCACCGTCCCCCCGTCACTCGTCGAGTCGAGCTTCACCGTCGCACCGTTCTGGATATCCACGTGCCCGGACCGGCCCTGTCGAAGCGGCGCGGCAATCTCGACGTGATCCCCGCCGCCATAGGCCAGGATCTGCCCGTTGTTCACCAGCGTCCCATGATAATCATGCACAAGAGAACCGTCCGCACTGTGCGCAAACGCCCCGGCCGCCAGCGTCAGCTGCGAAACGTCATACAGGCTCTTGATCACACCGTTGTTGGTAAACGTGCTGTTGCGTTCGCAGGGCATCGTTGGCGGCCCGCTATAGCCCCATTGGATCGTGGTAACGTTGTGGTTCTCGATCACTCCTGTGTTGTAAATATTCGACGTGGTGACGATGGAATGCGTCGTTCCGAAACTATCGTTGATCGATAGCAGACCCGAATTGACGATCCTCCCGGTCATGGCGAAGTCAGTGCTGCTGCCCCCGGCCAGTTCGACCGTCCCACTGTTCCGGAACGTTCCGCTGCCGACCACCTGCAATGTGCCCAGAACCGGACCAAACGTGGCATGCAACGTTTCAATCATGCCGGTATTCGAAAACGTCGAACCGGCCCGAATGTCGATTTTCGTCCTCGCGCTGCCGATGCCGCCTTGCGTAACAAGGCTTCCGGCGTTCACCAACCTTCCGTTCACGTTCATGACCAGATCGCCTTCGGCGTTCCGGATCAGACCGTGCGAGACGTTACGGCCCGCGTAATTGAACGTGACCGCCCGATCACCGTCATCGACAGCGAAAACCGTATACCCCGCCGGTGTGACCGTATCGGTGTAATTGACCACGGACCCGTATAGGTATGTCTGAGTCGGAATCACCGCGCCTGGCGGAATGGGGCTGAACCGCGTGCCATGCATCGGGCTCCAACTGTCGGCGGCATTTGCCTTGCTCCACCACCTCAGATCGGCGTTTTCCTGCCAGACCTTGCCATTTTCGTACACCAGCGCGATCACCCGGGCTGTGGTCGGATCAGCGACCCCATTCACCGCCACCTGTCCGCCCGCGGTGATCGTCCACCGGTCGCCATTGGCGTCGGTAATTCCGGGATAGACCAGCCCGGCAACCACGCTACCAACGACCATTGTGCTATTAACCGAGGCTACATCAACCAACGGACTGACGATCGTACCGTAGGTCGGGCTCCAGGCATCTGCCGGCTCGCTCTTCTCCCACCAAAGACGGTGGGTGTTCTCCTGCCATATCTTACCGTTCTCATAAGCCAGAACGATCACGTCGGCCGTTGTCGGGTCGGCAACTCCGTTGACCACGACCTGGCCGCCGATGATCTGCCAGGTGTTCCCAGACGCATCCGTGATCACACCGCCTGGAGCACGGATAATCGTATTGTTAGGAGAAGCCGTCACGACGCTGATCCTCCCGCGTCTTATTTATCTCTTTTCTTCGCCTGACCCATCAAGAAGACCCGCCCGCAGTGCAATGACACCGACGGCCAGAGGTCAGATCGTCAAACGCCTCCGCAGCCATGTATGATAAAGCGGTCTCCGTCGTGGACGGATGGATTATTTGGCTCCGTGGCAGCACATTTTCGTCAACGGACGATCAGGCGCTCCCAGGCCGCACAGACCCATTCCCATGATCTGCAGTGGGATAATGATGCGCGGCCGCACGAACGAAAAGTGGATCACCGGCCGAAGCCGCGTGATCCACCTTCATCAGCCTCGCCCAGTTATCAAAAATATTATGTATTCATCGCGTCAAAGAAATCATTGTTCGTCTTGCTGTACTTCAGCTTGTCCAGCAGGAACTCCATCGCGTCCACCGTCCCCATCGGGTTCAGGATGCGCCGCAGCACCCACATCTTCGACAGCACGCTCCGCTCGACCAGCAACTCTTCCTTGCGGGTCCCGGACTTCGTGATGTCGATTGCCGGGAACGACCGCTTATCCGACAGCTTGCGATCCAGAATGATTTCGGAATTACCGGTGCCCTTGAACTCTTCGAAAATCACCTCATCCATCCGACTGCCGGTATCGATCAGCGCCGTGGCGATGATCGTCAACGACCCGCCCTCCTCGATATTACGCGCCGCGCCAAAGAACCGCTTCGGCCGCTGCAGCGCGTTCGCATCCACGCCACCCGTCAGCACCTTGCCCGATGACGGCACCACCGTGTTGTAAGCCCGCGCCAGCCGGGTGATCGAATTGAGCAGGATCACCACGTCCCGCTTGTGCTCGACCAGCCGCTTGGCCTTCTCCAGCACCATCTCCGTCACCTGTACATGCCGCGTCGCCGGCTCGTCGAAGGTCGAGGCAATCACCTCGCCCTTCACGCTGCGCGCCATGTCGGTCACTTCCTCCGGCCGCTCGTCAATCAGCAGCACGATCAGAAACACTTCCGGGTGATTCGCCGCGATCGCCGCGGCCATGTTTTGCAGCATCACCGTCTTGCCGGTGCGCGGAGGCGCCACGATCAGCGCCCGCTGCCCCTTGCCCACCGGCGAAATCAGATCAATGACCCGAGGCGTGAAATCCTTGGTCGGCCCTTTCGCGACGGACTGGAACGTCTCCATCTCCATCTTCAGCCGCTCTTCGGGATACAGCGGGGTCAGATTGTCGAAGTTGACGCGGTGCCGCACCGATTCGGGCGGCTCGAAATTGACCGTATCCACCTTCAGCAGAGCGAAATACCGCTCCCCATCCCGCGGCGCCCGGATCTGCCCGTCCACGGTGTCCCCGGTCCGCAGCCCAAACCGCCGTACCTGGCTCGGGCTCACGTAGATATCGTCCGGCCCCGGCAGATAGTTCGCCTCCGGACTGCGCAGGAACCCAAACCCGTCCGGCAGGATCTCCAGTGTTCCCTCACCCTGGATCGCCTGGTCATTGTCGGCCAGGTTCTTCAGGATCGCGAACATGATGTCCTGCTTTCGCAGCGACGAGGCGTTTTCAACCGCCAATGATTTCAGCAAAATTCACCAGTTCGGCCGGTGTTTTTTTCTTAAGTTCCGCTAGATGCATGAAAACGGCCTCGGACGTACGGGTGCTGCGGGGGGAGGGGGATCAGACGGACGGAGCCGGGGCGCGACGGCCAAGCTGATCGGTAACGATAGTGGATGTCGACGGCGGGAGGCAGATTTAAGTTCTAACCTGCCCGCAATTTAGAAGGGACCATTACAATAGGATCGCGGCCACCTGACGTCAATAGTTTCCGACGTGGCTTCCGCTACCGTGGCTTCTGGCGTCGTTGACAGCCTTAAGCCAAAGTCCATGCCGTCCAGCCACGTGTGCCGGCGACCCTTGTCCTTGGCAACGATAGGTGCGTGGCCGACGCAGGACCTGGACACGGGACTTGCAATGCTGCGTCAGGTTGGTAGAACCCGGCCCTTCGTTGGTGTGGGCGCGTAGCTCAGTTGGTAGAGCAGCTGACTCTTAATCAGCGGGTCCACGGTTCGAGCCCGTGCGCGCCCACCAATGAACCCAGCGCAAACCTTGCCTAATCGAAACCGGACACTGAAACCGTCCGCCGAAGCGGGTGACGACAGACCCCGCTCAACTCTCAGCGCTTTGACAGAACACATCTTACTTTAGTGCAACCCGACAGTCATGTCCGCTGTTCCGCGTCCATGACAGGTCCCCGCTCCATCCGACGCTTGGCCTGGATTGCCATCCCGCTGACATTGCTGGGGCTGCTGGTTCTGATCTGGGACTGGGATTGGTTCATCCCGATCGTTCAATCGCGGGCAGCCGCCGCGCTCGGTCGTCCCGTGACAATCGGTCATTTGCACGTTCGCTTGTTCCCGCCTGTCCGGGTCGTTGCCGACGACGTCACGGTCGCCAACCCCCCGGGCTGGCGTGCCGGCGACCCGCCGCTGGCCTCGATCGGCCAGTTGACGGTCCAAGCCGACGCCGGAGCCTACCTGACCGGACAAGGCTTGATCCTGCCGGTCATCGCGATCGACAAGCCGGATCTCTACGTCGCGGAAACCTCGGACGGCACCACGAATTTCAAATTCCCATCCGGCGGTGGCGGCTCGACGCCGAAAATTGGCGATCTCCGGATCAATGACGGCAACGCCCATGTCGTCATGCCAAACCTGAAGGCGGATTTCCGGGCGAAAATCGCCACCCGGGAAAACACCGATCATGCCGCGGAAATCGTCGCCACGGCCGACGGCACCTATGCTGCACACCCGATCGAGGCGCATCTGGTCGGGGGCGCTCTCTTATCCTTGCGCGACAAGCAGCATCCGTGGCCCATCGACCTCACGATGGCGAACGGCCCGACCCACGTCGCGCTGAAAGGCACCGTCGAGGATCCCATGGCACTCGCCGGCGCCAATCTCGATCTGCGCTTCAGCGGCCCGGACCTGGGCATGCTCGAGCCGTTGGTTGGCTTTCCCGTACCCAAGACGCCGGCCTATGATATTGCTGGGCGCCTGGATTTCGCCGGGTTCAACCGCATCAGGTTCGAGAACTTTCATGGCCGGCTCGGCAGTTCCGATGTCGAGGGGACCATCGAGGAACAAGCCGATGCCAGCCAAGCAGGACAGAAGCCAAAACCCGACGTGACCCTCGACCTGCGGTCAAACCGAGTTGATCTTACCGACCTGAATGGCTTCATCGGCGGTACGCCTGGGCGGCCCACTACGGCAAACGCCACGCCGCAGGAACGTGAGGCCGCAGCGAAGTCCAACGCCAGTTCAAAATTGCTGCCGGAAACGCCGATCAGCATTCCTCGGCTGAATTGGGCCGATATCCATCTGCACTACAAGGGTGCGCACATCCTGGGGCGAGACATGCCGCTCGATGACGTGGTCGTGGCGCTTGATATTGTCGATGGGCGCGTGACGCTCCATCCGATCAGCTTTGGCGTCGGCAAGGGAAAGTTGATGGCGAACGCGAACCTGACGCCGACGTCGCGGAAGTCGGTCCACGCAAAGATCGACTTGCGGATGCGAAACCTGGACGTGTCGCGGTTGATGGCCGCCACCCATACTTTCCAGGGGGCCGGAAGCATCAGCGGCGTCGGGGCGATCGACAGCACCGGTAACTCGGTGGCCTCGCTGATGGCAAATGGCAACGGCGGCGTGAAAATGGCGATGGCGGGCGGTGACCTGTCGGCGGTCCTGGTGGACCTGACTGGGCTGGAGTTCGGTAACGCCCTGCTGTCCGCCCTCGGCGTGCCGCAGAAGACCCCTGTGCAATGCTTCGTCGGCGACCTGGAACTGAAGCGCGGCGATCTGGACTTCAACGCGATGACGCTGGACACCGGGGAGGCGATCATCAACGTCGGCGGCAACGTGAATCTGGCAACCGAGGCGATCGATCTCCACCTGAAGACTGACTCCAAGCACTTCAGCGTCGGGTCTCTTCCGACCCGCCTCAACATCACCGGCACATTCAAGGACCCGCAAATTCGGCCGGGCGCCGAGGTGGCGGCTCGGGTTGGCGCGGCAGCCGGCCTCGCCGTGTTGTTCGCACCGCTGGCAATTCTGCCGACCATCCAGTTCGGCACCTCGGACGCCGAAGACGCCCGATGCGGTGAGCTGCTGCGAGCGGCACGGGCAGAGGCAGGCCCAAAGGCGTTACCGTTTGGAAAGGAAGCGAAGGAAAAGCAGTCGTCAGCCGTTGAACGGAAATAAAAGCACCGCTATAGACGTGCAGTACAAGCAATATTATAGAAATCTACAGTGAAACCGCGGTAACGAGCGAGACAGACGCTCGGCAGCACAGCCCGGTGTGCTGGACGGAGCTTCCATGTCGACCCCTACCTGCCAGGTTGCCCGAATTTCAAAACCCCATCAAAGTCTTTCGTCGCACATACGTGCACCGCCAATCGCCTGGGGAGTTTGTAGATGTCCGATTATGAGCCACCGAAAGTCTGGACCTGGGACAAGGCCAGTGGCGGCCGCTTTGCCAACATCAACCGTCCGATCGCCGGACCTACGCACGACAAGGAACTGCCGGTCGGACGCCATCCGATTCAGCTCTATTCGCTGGGAACGCCGAACGGCCAGAAGGTCACCATCATGCTGGAGGAGCTGCTGGCCCTCGGCCACAGCGGCGCGGAATACGATGCGTGGCTGATCAAGATCGGCGACGGCGACCAGTTCGGCAGCGGCTTTGTCGCGATCAACCCCAACTCCAAGATCCCCGCCCTGCTGGACCGCAGCGGCTCCAAGCCGATCCGGGTCTTTGAATCCGGGGCAATCCTGATGCATCTGGCCGAGAAATTCGGCGCCTTCCTGCCGACCGAGGTGGCCGCCCGAGCGGAGTGTCTTTCGTGGCTGTTCTGGCAGATGGGCAGCGCGCCGTATCTCGGCGGTGGCTTCGGACATTTCTACGCCTACGCGCCGACCAAGATCGAATACGCCATCAATCGCTTCGCCATGGAGACGAAGCGTCAGCTCGACGTGCTGGATCGCCGTCTGGCCGAAACCGAGTATCTCGGCGGCAGCGACTATACGATCGCCGATATCGCCGTCTGGCCCTGGTACGGTGGCCTGGCTAAGGGGCTGCTTTACGGTTCAGCCGAATTCCTTGCCGTCCATGAATACAAAAACGTCAACCGCTGGGCGGACACGATCGGTCTACGTCCGGCGGTCAAGCGGGGGCGAATCGTCAATCGGCTGCAGGGCGACCCGGCCGCGCAGTTGCACGAGCGTCACGACGCGAGCGACTTCGAAACCAAGACGCAGGACAAAGTGGCTGCAAGCAGCTAGGCCAAGATGGCGCGGCTCGTCCGCGCCATCAGAATTCCACGGCCGCCTTGAACCCGAACACCGCAGCGTTGCGAATACTCGCCTGCGCGTTAGGCCGCGCGATGTACTGAAACTCCGGCCGGAAATCGACGCCGCGATAGACGTGGATGTTATAGTTGGCTTCCAGGACGATTTCATGGGTCTGCACGCCGGTCGCTGAATTGCTCAGCGGCAGGCCCAGTTCCAACTGCTGCGCCTGCACCTTCCCAAGCGGGCCGCTGATTGCCAGGTAGCTGACCAGCAGGCCGATCCCGTCCGACGGACGCGCCTGCCAGAAGCCACGGTCCAGAAGCCCCGCATAATATTGCTGCGCGTACGGTGAGTTGTTCGGATTGTTGGCGACAAGCCCGGCCAGCGCGATGATGCCGTCCTGGTCGCCCTTGCCGTTGCGTACCAGCATCTGATCCGCCAGCACCCAGACCTGAGTGTTGCCGTTCCGGGTTGAAACCGGTGCGCCGGCACTGGCCGGCAGGGCGCTGGAAAAACTGCTGAACGAGGACGAATTGTAGCCGGCCCCGATAACGTAGTGGCCCGGCATGGCGTCCAAACCCAGTTTCGGTTCGTAGCCGACCTGGACCGGCACATAAACCCCGTTCTCGGCCGGCACGTCGAACTCGAAACCGGTGCGCGCCAGGTCAGTGTAAAGCCCGTGATTGACCTCATAAACGCCCGCCATAACATAAGCATCCGGCGTCGGCCGCAGCCGAACCCGTCCACCCCAGACCGCATCAGGGAAGGCGCTGTGCCCGATGTCGCCGCCCGGCAAGGCCTTGGGGTCGCCGCACAGCGCGTTGTTCATATAGTTGCAATACAGCGGCGAACTGGCGAAGTCGTTCTCGACATTCATCCACCCCGCCGCAAAACTCACGCTGCGCTCCAGCAACACCTCCTCGGCATAGGCCGACACCAGATGCACCGCCACGTTCCCGCCAGCCCCGTAAATCTCCTGGACCGGAGACACATTGTCACCAAACAGGTGACTGTCGTTCGCTCCAGACCGGTTCACCAGGATCACGTGCGTCGAAAGTCCCATAAGCCCGGCCAGGCGCTGCCAGTCCACGTCCGCCTGGACCGCGATCTGGTTGGCCGAGGTCGCCCCCTGCTGTACACCACCGGTATTGCCGGCGAACTCAGCGGTGGCGTTCAACCGGATATAGATTCCATGATCTTCCAGGCCGGAACGCACGCCGCCTGGATCACCAAGCAAGTGCTCGATCTGTGGCGCCACATAAGCCGGCGCTTCGGTGGCTGCCGGTGGTGAGGACGATCCGGCCCCCGCTCCGCCGCCCTCCGCCGTCGCGGCTGGTGCCGTGTACAGACCAATAAGCAGGCCGAGGGCGACAGCACGTCTCATGATGTCGTCGTTCCCCGCAGGGACTTCGAACCGGCTTCCAGTCCTCGATTTGTTTTCAACGTTCGTGCCCTCGCCTACGGCATCATAAGCGCAACAAATCCCGCCGCCGCAAGACTAAGCACCGCATGCAGGAGAAAACCTGGGCATACCTCTCGGCCCTGGCGCCGATGGCGGACTGAATTCGTCGATGGTGGACTGAATTCATCGCGAGGCCGCCTCGCATCGCCCAGAACGCGTGGTCACATTCCGCTGACCGCACGGGCCTGCACACCCGATTGCGCCGTCTGAGAACGGTGCCAATATAGCGCAAGGCGAAGCGGTGAACCATTGAAGTTGCCCCGTTCCCGTGGTTGAAACGTGCCGAGACGAGGATACCAATATGCCCGATGACACGATGATGGCCCAGATCACGGGGAAGGGCGGCTTCATCGCCGCGCTGGACCAGAGCGGCGGTTCAACGCCCGGAGCCCTGCGCCTGTATGGCATTCCCGACAGCGCCTACAGCGGCGATGCCGAGATGTTCAAGCTGATGCATGAGATGCGGGTGCGGATCATGAGCGCACCCGCCTTCACCGGCGACAAGGTCGTGGGAGCGATCCTGTTCGAAGCGACAATGGACGGGTATGCCAAGGACAAGCCCGTCCCGGCTTTCCTGTGGCAGGACCGGCGCGTCATCCCGTTTTTGAAGGTCGACAAGGGGCTGGAGGCTGAGAGCAACGGCGTCCAGTTGATGAAACCCATCCCCGGGCTCGACATGCTTCTCGCCCGCGCCGTCAAGCTTGGCATTTTTGGGACCAAAATGCGATCGGTTATCAACCTGCCATCGAAAGAAGGGATCGCGGCGGTCGTTTCGCAGCAGTTCGAGATCGGTGCGCAGATCGCCGGCCATGGGCTCGTGCCGATTATCGAACCGGAGGTCTCGATCAAAAGCCCGGATAAGCGAGGCGCGGAGGCCATCCTGCTGGCCGAACTGACGAAGCACCTCGATGCCTTGCCGTCAGGAATGAAGGTGATGTTGAAACTCACCATTCCCGACGTGGTTGACCTTTATGCGCCGCTGGTTTCTCACCGCGGGGTCGCCCGGGTTGTCGCCTTGTCCGGCGGCTACACCCGCGCCGATGCCTGTAAGAAACTTGCGGCCAATCACGGTATGATCGCCAGTTTCTCGCGCGCTCTGACCGAAGGGCTGAAAGTTTCGATGAGCGACAAGGAGTTCGACGCAGCGCTGGGGGCGGCGATCGACGAAATCTATCAGGCCTCGACCGTGAAGGTTTGACGATCGACAAGCCAGGACTACAACCCTGGCGGGTGACCTCATCGTGTCATGAAGATTAAACGAGTTTCATTTCACCATCTGCGGCATAAATGCCATGCTTCCGATCGGGATTATGGCGGATCGTGATCGAGACCATCTCCACCTTATCGAAGCCGGACATTCCGCCCGACCGTAGATGGAGAGTTTCGATGAAGAAGATGATTTTGGCTCTGGCCGCCGTTATGGCCTTGAGTGTCGGCACGGCCAGCGCCCAATCTTACAGCCATGAGGCGCCTCCCATGCAGAACAGCAGCCAGCATCATGGCTGGTCGACCGGCGCCGGCGATTAACGCCGCCATACAGGATCTGGAAGGCCGGGCATCGTCCCGGCCTTTTTGCTGTCTGGGGTGTCCGAGGCGAAGACGTCGCGAGGCATTTCCCGGGATCACGCGTGATGCCACAATCCGTCGCATCGAGCACTATGGGGACGCAAGCGGATGGGCCGGCAAATTGATCGACTGGCGGAATTCGTCGCCTCCACCACGTGGGATGACATCCCGGAATCCGTTCGAGACCACGCAAAACTGGTGCTGCTCGACACCATCGGCGTCATCCTGGCCGGGTCCGAACGGCCGGAGGTCCGAGCCCTGCGACAGGCATTGGCCAGCCCGGGCGGAAGTGGCGCAACCCTGTTCGCCCGCGGCGCGGCGCAAACGGATCCCCGCTCCGCGGCCCTGCTGAACGGCATTGCCGGCCGGGCCATCGAGTTGTGCGAGGGTCTGCGCCTGGTCTCCGGACAAGCGGCAGCCCAGGTCTTGCCGGCCGTGCTCGCGGTCGCGGAGGCCAAAGGTCGGTCCGGACAAGAAATTTTAACCGCCTTCATCCTGGGTTACGACGCCGCTGCTCGGCTCTGCACCGCGTTCACACCCTGGCCGTTAGCCCATCAGAATGGCCAGGCCTGCCTGATCGGCGCGGCCGCCGCGGGCGCCAGGCTGTTCGGCATGGACCCGGCCGGCGTCAGCCGCGCGATGCGGATCGCAGCCACGCTGGTCCTCACCCCAAGTTATACGAACGTCGTGGCTGGAGCGACCGTGCTGAACGTCGCTGGCGGCATGAGTGGGTTCGCGGGTGCACTGGCGCCTGATCTCGCCGCGTCAGCCTTCCTTGCGCAGGACGACGCCATTGAGGAAGCCCTCAGCAATCTCGTTGGCGCTGGATTCAACGCCGACAGCCTGGAAATTGATCTTGGTTCGGCCTGGCACATCACTCGCAATTACTTCCGGCTCTATGCATGCTGCAATCCAATTCACCCGGCGCTGGATGCGCTGGCAGCCGTACTGAAGGAACTGCAACCGAAGCCGGAACAAATCGTCCGGATCGAGATCGACACGTACCGGTTCGCGTCCGTGATGCGCAATGCCGATCCGCCGAATTTCTTCGCCTCGAAATACTCGCTTCCGCACGCCGCGGCGGCAATGGTCGTGCGAGGTGGCGCCGGTCACGCCGAACTGGACGATTCGGCGCTGACCGACCCGGCGATTGCCGCCATCCGTCACCGTGTTCACATCAGTGAAGACCCGGCGATGACCGCCCCGGTCCCCGACCAACGCCCTGCACGGGTGGCCGTGACGCTGGCGGACGGCCAGATCGCGGAACAGTCCGTTCAAAGCCACCGCGGCGACTTCCGTGATCCGTTCCAGGAGACGGAACTGCGGGCGAAATTCCGCCAGTTGGCAGGTGAAGTCCTCACCGATCCCGGCGTCAGCCAGGCCGAACAGGCGATCGATCGGTCAGCGGAATGGGATAGCCTAATTGCCATAACAGGGGTGTTGCGAGAACATTCCCGATCAGCGTGAGGCCGGATCCGATCTCCTCCGGCTCAGGCACCGCGAGCAAGCAGCCGGACTATGGTTCCCGGCCCGCCCGCGTGCTGCCGATCCGGCAACCAGCCGGTCGAAATGGCGATCCAAAACTTGTGGTATGATAATACCACAAGGTAAAGCCCTTGACTGACCTGGGCCGGATCGTCATAACCCGCCCTCCCAAACGTCAAGATTGCGAAGCGCTATGCTCAAGACCACCGAATCACTTAAACCGTCGGAGGTGACGAAGGACTGGGTGCTGATCGACGCGGAAGGCGTCGTTCTGGGGCGCTTGGCTGTCGTGATCGCCAATCGCCTGAGAGGCAAGCATAAGCCTCAGTTCACGCCACACGTCGACTGCGGCGATAACGTCATCGTCGTCAATGCGGCGAAGGTGCGCGTCACAGGCAACAAGGCGGAACAGTCGGTCTTTTACTACCACACGGGTTACGCTGGCGGCATCAAGGGCCGCTCAATCCGCCAGAGGCTGGACTCCAAGCATCCCGAACGCGTGCTTGAAAAGGCGGTGGAACGCATGATCACGCGCGGTCCGCTGCAACGGAAGCAGATGAAGCATCTGTATATCTATGGCGATGCGTCCCATCCGCACGATGGCCAGAAGCCCCGGCCGCTCGATGTCGCCAGCCTCAATCCCAAGAATAAGAGAGACTGATCGTCATGTCAGGTGTCCAAACCGGTACCCTTGCCGACCTAAAGGAAGCCCTGGCGGCGCGCCAAGCAGCAGCAGAGGCCGAGGCGACGGCGAGTGGTCAGCCAATTCAGCCTGTCCTATCTGACCAGCCGAAGCGGGAACCCAAGCGCGACGCGCTCGGCCGCTCCTACGCGACGGGACGCCGCAAGGAGTCCGTCGCGCGGGTCTGGATCAAACCGGGCAAGGGAGATATCGTCGTTAACGGCAAGAAGGTGGTGCAGTATTTTGCACGTCCCGTATTGCGGATGCTGATTACACAACCGTTCCTCGTCTCCGACCGGTATAATCAGTTCGATGTCTTTGCCACGGTCAACGGCGGGGGTCTGTCAGGGCAAGCCGGCGCCGTGCGCCACGGCATCAGCCGAGCGTTGACGTACTACGAGCCCGATCTTCGCGGCATTCTGAAGGTTGCCGGGTTCCTCACCCGTGACTCCCGCGCGGTCGAGCGTAAGAAATACGGCAAGGCCAAAGCTCGCCGCAGCTTCCAGTTCAGCAAGCGTTAACATCGCCAGTGGGGTGTCGTCCGGCACCCCATTTACTGCGTCTTCGTTTGTGCGAGGAGAAACCGCCGCGCCAGAGCGCCATAAAGCGGGCGCCGGCAAATGAAGCGGGATATGGCGAACGACAAGAATGCAGTCGCCATCAGCGGTATCGTCGCGCTTTGATCCGCTGTCATCTCCATGACGATGACCGTGGACGTGATCGGCGCCTGTACAACTCCGGAGAAGTACGCTGTCATCCCTAACAGGACCATCGCTCCTGTTGGCGCGCTCGGCACCCACTCGGCCAGTACCGACCCAAGGCCGGCGCCAATCGAAAGCGATGGCGCAAAAATTCCTCCTGGAATACCGCTGACATAGGAAACAACAGTCGCAGCCAGTTTCAGGAGCGCAAACGTCGGCATAAGCGTTGACTGGCCCTCAACCAGTCCGCGAGCCTGCTCATAACCCGTGCCATACGTCTGACCATCCGATAGCCACCCCAGAATAGCCAG
Source organism: uncultured Pseudomonadota bacterium (assembly GCA_963819005.1). GTDB lineage: Bacteria > Pseudomonadota > Alphaproteobacteria > Acetobacterales > Acetobacteraceae > Rhodopila. Next base: position 255,116 of record CAWFUL010000010.1, on the reverse strand, counting down.
GGTCAATCCGCATAGCGCGGCAAACCCCGCAGGGTAGCGAATGATCAACCGTCCAGCCAACCCAGGCAAACCTCGCGCCGCGATGATCAAGGACTGACTGAACAGTCCGCCAAGAAGCCCGCCTGCCAGACTGCAGAGCAACACTGCTTTCCAGGCGGCCTCGTTCCCCAGGACGATGGAGGTGCTACCAAAATAGGTGTAATTCCCAACCAGGCCTAGAGTCGTGGCGCCAGCGACGATCACCGCTGTAAAGACCGTGCCGGACGTTCGCGACTCAAAAGAGTGGCTCAGTTCTTCTATGGCGAAGACAATACCGGCCAAGGGGGTATTGAATGCCGCGGCAATCCCCGCGGCGCCACCAGCCAGGACCAATCCGCGACGCATCTCAAGTCGTGGCAGGCCTTTACCCAGCGCGTGCATGATGGACGCCCCGACCTGAACTGTTGGTCCTTCGCGCCCAATCGACGCGCCTGAGGCGAGCCCTAACAGCGTCAGCAGAATCTTCCCGACCGCAATGCGCGGAGACAGGACCCGGTTAACAAGGTTCTGGTCGTGCATATGAAGTGCGGCAATCGTCTGAGGGATGCCGCTGCCCTGCGCGCCCGGGAACACGTGCTGGGTCAGAAACAACGACATCGCCAGACCGGCAGGCGCGATCACAAATGCGACCCAGGGATGATATGACTGCGCGACCGTGAACAGGCTACTCGCCCAGTTCGCTGCTTGTGCAAAGGCAACGGCCACGCCAGCCACAACAAACGCGCCGCCCCAGAACACCAGTCGCCGTACCCACAGCCGAGGCGATAAGAGCGGCATGCGCCTCATCCGGCGCATTTGAGCCAACACCTTCGCACGGCTTTCCGTCATCATCGGATCATATCATCTCTTCAACAAAGATGTCATAGTCTGCCACGAAAATGTCGACGCCGCGACCGTCGCCACCAACACATGGCTGAGGCAAGCGATTCGAGCGGAGACCAGGGCAGATGTCGCTAATCCGCCCGCGTCAGCCGAAAAAGGCCATGAGTTGTAATTCCGCCTGAGTTGGCACAAGCCTTGACCGTCACAGCTAAGCGCGCGCAACAGCCGCCATCATTTCCCCGCTCCCTGGGCGCACTTCGTCTCGATTCGATCCCATATCGACCGTTCGATGTGGACCCCGTCGAACCGAGCGATCTCCTGCAAGCCTGTTGGCGAGGTAACGTTAATCTCCGTGAGGTAATCGCCGATGACATCAATACCCACGAAGATCATCCCCAGCTCGCGCAGCGTCGGACCAATTGCCGCACATATTTCGCGGTCACGCGCGGTTAAAGGCGACTTCTCCGGGCGGCCGCCGACATGCATGTTGGACCGAGCCTCGCCCTGGGCAGGGACACGGTTGACGGCGCCCATCGGCTCACCATCAACCAGGATGATCCTCTTGTCGCCGAGGCGCACCGCAGGTTCATAGCGCTGGAACATCAAGGGCTCGCGCGACCGGGCAAAGTGCATCTCCAGCAATGCGCCCAGGTTTTCGTCATCCGGCCGAATGCGGAACACCCCGGCACCGCCGTTGCCGAACAGCGGTTTGACAATAATATCTTTGTACTCTGCGCGAAATGCTCGGATTGCCTCCACATCCCAGGTAATAAGGGTTGGAGGCATCAGATCGGGAAAATGCGTGACCAGGATTTTCTCGGGTGCATTACGAACAGCGGCGGGATCATTCACTACCAGTGTGCTGGGTTGTACATGCTCAAGCATGTGCGTGGCAGTAATATAGGCCATGTCGAACGGGGGATCCTGGCGCATCAAAATCACGTCCATTGAGCCAAGGTCGAGTGTCTCCATCGCCCCGAACTCATAGTGCGCGCCGTGCCGCCGCTCGACCTTCACGCCGTGGCCCCGTGCCGAGAGGCGCTCCTCGCGCTTGCCTCCGCCGGCACGTGGTTTCCCCTCCTTCAGCGCCATGTGTCGCACCTCGTAATGCCACAACGTGTGGCCCCGAAGCTGCGCCTCCAGCATCAAGGCAAAGGTGGAATCCGCGTCTATATTAATGGTCTCGATCGGGTCCATCTGGACTGCGACTTTCAACGGGCGAGTCATGCGTATCCCCTTTCGACCGGCTGGCCGCCTCGCTCTTTTACGGTGTGGGGCATGACAGAGGAAGACCATGCCCATCGAGCACCATCGTCCGACGCGATCCCGGACTCGGTTCCGGCGAAGCCCTAAACAAATTGTGTGATGATCCTGTCCCCAAATCTCTCAGTTAACATCTATGCTGCAACGCCAAATCGACTGCGGGATCCATAATATCGTTCGGTGTCACCGAAGCTTGGGGGCTGCAGTGGTGTTTAGGCTGGGCTTCTGAGACCGCCCCCATCCAAAGATCACGGATCAACCGTGTTCGGGCGGAGGACGACGAAACTCTGCAGCCAATTGTGCACAAACAATGAAGGGCCACGCCGAAGTGACGGACGGAATAAGGAGCATCTGCATCATCATCACCTGGTTTGGCGCTTGGCCGCCATGGATGCGGCTCTTTGTTGAATCCTGCCGCTGGAACCCGACCGTCAACTGGCTTCTGCTCGGCGATTCCCCTCCGCCTGCAGACCTTCCGCCGAATGTGCGTATTCAAACGGTCAGCTTCGACGACTACCGAGATCAGGTCGCATCGCGTTTGCGTATCCATCCCCGATGGAACGATACGTACAAACTTTGCGATCTAAAGCCGGCGCTGGGATACATTCACCAGCAGGAAATCGCGGGATATGACTACTGGGGTTTCGGTGACCTCGATGTGATTTATGGCGACATCCGGCGCTTCTACACCCCGAGCGTGCTGGTGCACGACCTGGTCACGACACACGAACATATCGTTGCCGGCCATTTTTCCTTGCTGAAGACAACGCCACGCATGCTGACCGCGTTCAAGCGCATCCCACTGTGGCGAGCGCTCTTGGCAACGCCCCATCATAAGAGCTTTGACGAACAGATTTTTTCCCACCTTTTTTTGCACATCCAAGGGAAGCGACGGTGGCAGCGGCTGATCACGCCATATCTGGGCGGTGGCTACTTTGAGGAACGGTTCTCGACCAACATCTCCACCGATCTGAAATGGATTGACGGCGGCCTGGATTTCCCCAGCGAGTGGTTCTGGGATCGTGGCCACCTTACGTCGGATCGCTCCGGCGACCGGGAGTTTTTGTATCTGCATTTTTCGCATTGGCAGTCTAATCGTTGGACCGGTCGCGACGTCGCCCCATGGAAGACGCTTGACCGCCTTGTGGACCTCCCGGACGAAAGGCCTACCTCCTTCACGATCAGCGCGAAAGGCTTCACGCCGCTGCATCAGAAGGCGCTCGCCGAAGCCTGAAGGCTTGCAGATCAGCGCGCAACCTTGACGCGCCGCCACCGCACCATAACCCGCCCGATCATCGCTCTGCATTCGGAAAACGATACGATGATCATCCCGCTGTAGGTCGCTGCGCCGGCGGCAATGGTCATGGCAAGGGCAGGCAACGTCTCCGGTTTCGGGAGCGACCACAGGCACACGCACATGGCCAATGTAGCAGCCAATATCTTTAGCAATGTCCAGGCGGAGGGTACGGGAAGGTCCAGGCGTAGGAAGGAATAGGTGAATGATGCCAGACTTGCGGCCGTTGTCCCGGCCAGAATACCCAGCGCGGCGCCGACGATACCCCCAAGATGAAGGCCGACCCCGCAAAGCACTAAATTGAGGGTGGTCTCGAAAATATTCGCGTACATTGTGGCATGTGTGTGCTCCAGCAGGATCATGGTCTGGTCACTGCAGTGAATCCGCAGCGCCCGGATGGCGGCGGCCAGGAGTGCAATCGGCAGGACGATGATCGTGATCTCCCGAAACTGCGCTGCAATCATAAGGCTCACCAGAGGGGACGAGAGCACCGCTACGCCGGCCGCCGAGGGCATCAAGATCGTCAGTAGAAACAAGCCATTGAGTGACACCTGTGACAACGCACCGCGTCTGTCTCCACTTTCGAGGTTGCTGACGGCGAGCGGGTAACTCGCAGCGGAGAACAGCATCGCCATGACCGACGCAATCCGTTGGCCAAGCCCCCACCCAACCGACAGCAACCCAAGTCCCGTGGCGCCCTCGGAGAACTGCACGATCACACGAATGCAGTTGACCGCGACCCAGCCAAGTACGCCGCTGAGGATCAACGGCCCGCCGTATCGCTTCGCCTCCTCGAAGATCGGACGGTCGAACCGCCCGACGCGAAACCGCAGGCCTGCCCCGTTGAACAATACAATCAACCCTAGACCATAGCCCATGGCCTGCGCGCCAAGCGCGGCCGAAGGCGATGGCCCCAACACCTTCAATGCTATGATGGACATCGCTGAGCCACCCACCGACCCGATGAACTGGGCCGCTGTAAAAACCCCGATCAGCCGGTCCGCTCGGGCCCACTCGCAGTAATGGGCAAATATCGTGCGTGAGATGAAAAACCCCGCAGTTGAAACAAACAGCACAAGGTCCACCGAGGCCCCGGCCAGCCACAACATCGGTAAAGTAAGTGCGATCTGCGCAGCGATCGCACAGCAGGCCACTAAATTGTCCATCCGGCGGAATTGATCTTCCCCGGACCTTATATATCGCAGGCGAAATCGAAGCACAAACATGGTCCACCAAGTCACCCCCAGCATCGAAGTGAATTCTTGGGCCGAGATCACGAAAGTAACGATGCCGAAGCCAGCCGGCTGCAGCAGATAGGTCCAGGCTATTACCGTGCCAAACTGGACAAGCGGCACCAGAAACTGGGCCGGAAAATAGAGGATCGTGCTGCGGATGAGCTTCCCGGTGTGGTCGCTCATCGGCTGGCGTCGCGAACGGACGCGGTCGCAAACAAATGCCTGCGTCCGGCGAGGCGGATGTGCCTGATCGAGTTCATCATGCCTCGTATTGATGACGTTGCTGCGGGGAGAGAGCGACCCGCCTGCGGAGCGGGCATACAAGAGGCAATTCGAGGACTAAGACAGTCACGCCTGCTTTATTCCGGTCAGTAATCGGACGGGCGTTGCCATCCGCGCAATCGCACAGCCGCATGCACGACGCAGAAAGGGCCCAAACAGCCAATTTCCGGCATTGGTGTCGAACACCCTTGCCCAAACGATGCGTCGTCGCCACTTAACCGCGTCATGGAAAACCTAACCAAAGCCGCTGCCGATCCGATCGGGTGGCACGGGACTACAATCCTTTGCGTCAGGCGGGATGGGCACGTTACGATGGCCGGTGATGGCCAGGTCAGCATGGGTCAGACGATCGTTAAGGGAAACGCCCGGAAGGTCCGCCGGATCGGTGCTGGCGGGACCGTGATTTCGGGCTTCGCCGGAGCCACCGCTGATGCTTTCACGCTTCTGGAACGCCTGGAAAGCAAGCTCGAGCGGTATCCGAACCAGCTCGAACGCGCCTGCGTCGAACTCGCGAAAGACTGGCGGACCGACCGTTATCTACGCCGGCTAGAGGCGATGATGGCTGTCGCTGACAGAGACCGGAGCTTTACGCTGACCGGCAATGGGGACGTTTTGGAACCCGAGGACGGCGTCATAGGCATAGGCTCCGGCGGAAATTATGCGCTTGCAGCTGCTCGGGCGCTCATGAGCGTGCCTGATCTGTCCTCGGAAGACATCGCCCGTCGGGCCATGGCAATCGCCGCTGACATATGCGTGTACACCAACGGCAACATCATCATCGAGTTGATATAGATGGACGTACCAACCTACTCTCCGCGGGAGATCGTCTCGGAGCTTGACCGCTTCATTGTGGGGCAGGGCGATGCCAAGCGTGCGGTCGCGATCGCGTTGCGGAACCGCTGGCGCCGGCAGCAGTTGCCGGAGGGCATGCGTGAAGAAGTTGTGCCAAAAAACATCCTGATGATCGGCCCGACCGGCTGCGGCAAGACCGAGATCGCCCGCCGTCTGGCCAAGCTTGCTCAGGCGCCGTTCCTGAAAGTCGAGGCCACCAAGTTCACGGAAGTCGGGTACGTCGGCCGGGACGTCGAAAGCATTGTGCGCGATCTGGTGGATGCCAGCCTGAACCTTCTGCGTGACGCCAGCCGGAAGGAGGTGCAGGCGAAAGCCGAACTCGCAGCCGAGGAGCGCCTGCTCGACGCCCTTGTCGGCGAGGAAGCAGCCGCCGACACCCGGTCCAAGTTTCGCCGCATGGTCCGCAACGGCGAGTTCGAGCAAAAGGAGATCGAGGTTGCCGTGTCGGATGCCGGCAGCAATCCGATAGGCCAGCTCGACATTCCAGGCATGCCGCCCGGCCAGGTAATCAACCTGAGCGAGATGATGAAAGGGATGATGGGCAACCGTCCGCCCCAGAAGCGCCGCATGACCGTCGAAGCGGCGCGAAAAATCCTTGAAGCGGAAGAAGCCGACCGGCTGCTCGACAACGAGCAGTTGACCAAGGACGCGGTCTCCCATGCGGAAAACAACGGCATCGTCTTCCTCGACGAGATCGATAAAATCTGCGCCCGAACCAGCGAGGGTGGTTTCCGTGGCGGCGATGTCAGCCGTGAAGGCGTGCAGCGCGATCTGCTGCCTTTGATCGAGGGCACTACCGTCAACACCAAGTACGGCTTGGTGAAGACCGACCACATCCTCTTCATCGCCTCGGGCGCATTCCATCTGGCAAAGCCATCGGACCTGCTACCGGAACTGCAGGGCCGGCTGCCGATCAGGGTCGAGCTTATGCCCTTGAGTCGAGAAGACCTGCGGCGGATCCTGGTTGAGCCTGAACACTCGCTGCTGAAGCAATACAGGGCGCTGATGGCGACCGAGAAGGTCGATCTCGAATTTGCCGACAGTGCTGTGGATGCCCTGGCCGAATTGGCTTCGGACATCAACGACCGTGTCGAAAATATCGGCGCCCGCCGCCTTCATACGGTGCTGGAACGGCTGCTCGAGGATGTCAGCTTTACCGCGACCGATCGCGGCGGAGAAACCGTGATCGTTGATGCGGCCTATGTGAACGAAAAGGTCGCGCCGCTGGCGCAGAAGGGCGACCTGAGCCGGTTTATTCTCTGACCGTAGCCTCGGTAGTCCGAGGCTACGGAAACGGTCAGCGCGCGCTGCGGCTGAAGCTTCCGGCAAACAGCGATCCTGACCAAAAGCAAACGCCTTGACGGCATGCCGGGGCGCAAGCACATCGTGCTGTCATGGAAGACCCCTTCATCCAACCCGCGGAGCAGACCGCGGCCGACGCCATCGAATCCATTGCGGACGAGTTGAACCTGTTCGACGATTGGATGGAACGCTACGAATACATTATCGGCATGGGTCGGAAACTGCCGCCCTTTCCGGACGAGTGGGCAAACGATGCGCACCGGGTTCCTGGCTGCCAGAGCCGCGTCTGGATGGAGGTGGCGGAGCGGGGTGGGAAGATATTTTTCGCAGGTGCATCCGACGCCGCCATCGTCTCGGGGTTGGTGGCACTGCTGCTGCGGGTTTATTCCGGACGCTCCCCTGGGGAGATCCGGTCAACGGATCCGGCCTTCCTGAAGGATCTCGGCTTGCTCGAGGCGTTGTCCACGAACCGCGGGAACGGGATAGCAGCAATGGCCCGCAAGGTGCGGGAAGTCGCAGCGAATTTTCGAGACGCCTGACGGCGCGGATCGATACCCCTTGTCGACGCGGCCGCTGAAGCCAACCGCGGCTGGACACGGTCAAAGCATTGACGCGCGCGGCGCCACCGCCAATCTGAGAAACTTATTGGCCAGTGGTGCGCATTCGCTCCCCCCGCTAAACTACCAAGCGATAAGCTGGGGGAACCACCATGCGTCCTGAAGACGTTATTGCCGATCGCCGCCGGCCGTTCACAGGAGCTGAGTACATTGCCAGCCTGCGCGATGGCCGCGAGGTCTACATCGACGGCGAACGCGTCTCGGATGTCACGGTTCACCCGGCCTTTCGAAACTCGGTGCGGTCGATTGCCAGGCTTTACGACGCGTTGCACGATCCCAAACGACAAGCGGCCCTGACCTGCTCCACCGATACGGGATCAGGGGGTTACACCCACAAGTTCTTTCGTGTGCAGCGGTCCCGTGAGGATCTGATTGGTGCTCAAGGCGCCATCGCCGAATGGGCTCGGTTGTCCTACGGATGGATGGGCCGAACCCCCGACTATAAGGCAGCGTACACAAACACCCTCGGCGCCAACGCGGAATACTACGGCCCGTACGCCGATAATGCCCGAGCCTGGTACCGTCGAGCCCAGGAGACCGTGCCGTTCATGAATCATGCGATCGTGAATCCTCCGGTAGATCGGCATCTGCCAGCAGAAGCATCAAAGGACGTTTTCGTTTGCGTGCAGAAGGAAGTCGACGGCGGAATCATCGTGTCCGGTGCCAAGGTCGTCGCGACCTCGGCCGCGATCACCCACTATAATTTCATGGGCCAGTCCTCGAAGACCGCCACCGAGGATCTGGACATGTCGTTGATGTTCCTCGTCCCAATCGATACGCCGGGGCTGAAGCTCTTCTGCCGTACATCGTACGAGAAAGCGGCACGTACCAACGGCAGCCCCTTCGATTATCCGCTCTCGTCCCGGTTCGACGAAAACGACGCGATATTCGTGCTCGATAAAGTATTCATTCCCTGGGAGGACATCTTCATCTATCGCGACCCGGCGCGGGTGCTGAGTTTTTATCCAAGGTCAGGCTTCACCAACGGATTCCAGTTTCAGGGGTGCACACGCTTCGCCGTAAAGCTGGACTTCATCGTCGGGTTGCTGGCGAAAGCATTGCGCTGCACCGGTGGCGATGAAGCGCGTGGCAATCAGGTGCTCCTCGGCGAGGCAGTCGCCTGGCGAAACCTGTTCTGGTCCTTGTCAAACGCCATGGCGCACAACCCCAGCCCCTGGAACGGGGATGCGGTCCTGCCCGATCTGAAAGCCGGTCAGGCCTACCGGGTATTCGCACCCGACGCATATCCCCGGATAAAGGACATTATCGAGCGAACCGTGACCTCGGGCCTGATCTATCTGCCCTCATCGGCCAAGGATTTCGCCAATCCTGCCATCGAACCCTACCTGAAACAGTATGTCCGCGGCTCCCATGGCATCGGCCATGTCGAGCGAATCAAAATCATGAAGCTTCTGTGGGACTGCGTCGGAACCGAGTTCGGCGGCAGGCACGAACTTTATGAGCGTAACTACGCCGGCGGCTGGGAAGACATCCGCGCGCAGACGCTGACGGGCGCTGAAAAGGGCGGCGACCTCGCGAAGATGGAGGCACTCGTTGACCAGTGCATGGCTGACTATGACGAAGCGGGATGGACCAATCCGACCTGGGACTAACGGACAGTTAATGATTTCAACATCGATAGCGGGGTTCAGGCACCGCCGGGCTGTCTTGTCGTCCATTGCAAGTATGGTTAACGTGGCTTTTTTCTGCGAATGATTCGCAACTGAGGAGCAGAGCTTCGATGGTGCAGGAAGACTTTATTGGCCGGCGATGCGAACGAGCCGTTCTGACCGCCTATCAGGAACTGCGACAGGTCGGTTCGGACGACATGGCCGCTTTCCAGGCCTGCACCACGCTCTACCGAATCCACCACCCGGAAGCCTCGATCACGGAAGCGAGGCTTCTTGTCGCGGAGTGGATAGACCATCACCTGGTTCGCCAGGCCAAAACGCCCACACCCGGTTGCGACTGCGACTGATCAGAAGACGACCGGGCTGCTCATCCGCCATCGGCTTTCAGCCATGCCCCAGCCAAGCAGCAGAAAGAACCAACCGCCCATAGGCATGCTGGTGAATGCACTGGTAGACTGAATGGGCCAAAGCTGAAAAACCGCGGTGGCGAACAGGGCCACCCGGAGTGGCTCCGGATTTCTCAGCAAACCACGCCCGAGCGGCACCAGCCAGGCAATTGCGGTCGCACCGAACAGGGCCAGCCCGACAAATCCACCATCATCCAGTGCTTGCAGGTAGAAATTATGCGGGTGATCCCAGCATATCTTTGCTCCACCTCCATCCTGTATGCGGTTGTCGAATGTCGGCCGGAAGTAGGCGGCCTGTGGGCAACCTGTCCCGAAGCCATCGAAGCCCAGCCCCGTCACTTCGTTTCGCCTGCCGATCTCCCACGCCCTGGCATAAAGTAGGCCATAGGGTGAGGTCGAAAAGTGCTCCAGCTGCGCCGAAAACTTATCGACAAGCCTGAAATAGGCGGCGGGCGCCACTACAGGTGAGGCCGCCAGCAACAGCAGTCCCGCCAACGTTGCGCCCAGGATAGCCAGCCGCAGCTGCGGCATCAGTATGGCGACAACCAACAGCCCCAGCATGGTTAATACCAGCGGCATTCGCTGCCCGATAAGGACCATGATGAGCACCCCGGACAGTAGAAGTGCATACGCGTAAGCTGTTTTGAGGCGTCCACGTGCATCCAGCAGAGAGACGGCCGGCGGCAAGATAGCCGGCAACAGAATGCGCGATAATGCCGGCCCGGCACGCGGTGATCCGAACGGGCCCGTCAGTTCGCCGTCTCCACCCGGCGGCCATCCGATCAGGTTACGCCCGGTACCCAACTGGATCAGGCAATTGATCCCGATCCAGACAGCGGACGCCGTGACAAGCCTGTACAGCCAGTTCCGCGCCGACGGCCTGCGCAAGCCGAGGTGTTCGATCGCCGCGACCAGAAGCAGGAAACGCGCTGTCGCGAGCGCCTGAAACAGCGACCGCGAGCCTCCCTCCCCGAGTCCGAGGGCCGGAACAGGCATGGAACAAATCACTAGCCACAACCACCAACACACTGCCACCCACAGCCATCTGCTGCGAATCCAGGTCCAATTGTCCTCCAGCGCGCACCAGCCAAGAAAACACACATCCGCAACCGCGATAAACCCCTCAGCCACCCCGTGCGCGTGCATCAGCAGCAGCGGCAATGACAGTACGCACACGACTGTGGCGCGATCGAGAAAAATGACCGTCCGGGACGGGGGTACCAGCAGCGACATGACGCGGGTCGTGCCAGTCGAATGGGTCGACGGCAAGTGTGGTGCCGACGCATAGCTGATGTGCCCGCACATCTGATAGTGTAGGCCGGTGGGACGTCCGCTAAGGCAGATCGATCCAGGACAGGTGCCCGCCCTTTCCGGCACCCGTGTCCAGGAAGACAGCGCTGCCGCCCTGCGATCCGTGTCGCACATAAGGCCGTCCATCGGTGCTGCGCCGGTCGTGTCCGCAATACACCGTCATCCCCGCCGGTATCCGGTCGACCCACCGCAGGCTTCGTTCAGGATACCCATCCGTCTGCATCCTGCCGGTTGGTTCGCCATAGAGCGCACGGGCCAGCGGTCCGTACGGGCGTTCCAGACCGTGCGGCGGGCTTGGATTCTCCAGCATGGCCGTGTGGAACCCGCCGTGGACGAACAGGTTACACCCATCTCGAAGCCATCCAGGCGCCTCGTTGATCAACCGCAGCGCTCGGTCCTTCAGCGGGCTGTCCATCTGATTGATCGTGGCCTGGACGACAGGCTCGACACGCACCGCCTCGCCGGCCAACGCCCTTGCGAGCTTGAGATCGTGGTTGCCCAGAAGAAAAAGTCCGCCACCAGCCTCCAGCCGGTCGAACATCATCCGCAAGGTGCCCGCACTGTCTGGCCCATGATCCGCCAGATCGCCAAGTTGAATGACAAAGCGATCCGTGGCGAGAGCGTAGGCAAAGCCGGTCGCATCGCCGTGGACGTCGCCGACGACACGAATCTTGGCACCAGCAGGGATCACGAAACGCGTCATCGGAATCAGGTAGATAGGGTGTCGCACCACTGTTGCCCAGGCAACACGGCGCGACAAACCCCGTTACGCCACGGCGCGTATCCCCGCATACGCGTCCAGTGCCCGCGCCCGTCCCGCCGCAAGATCTACGATCGGCATAGGATAGGTCTCCCCTAATGTGATGCCCGCGGCTGACAGGGCTGCCGGGGGAGCCTCCCAAGGGGCGTGGATATGCTGGGCATCGAGCCGCGCAAGTTCCGGGACGAACTGCCGTACATAATCGCCCTGCGCGTCGAACTTCTTTCCCTGCAACACGGGGTTGAAGATCCGGAAGTATGGGGCGGCATCGGCGCCGCATCCCGCGACCCATTGCCAACTCGCGGAATTGTTCGCCAGATCCGCGTCCACCAGGGTGTCCCAGAACCACTCAGCACCGGTTTGCCATGGGATAAGCAGATGCTTGACCAGGAAGCTGGCGACTACCATCCGCACGCGGTTGTGCATCCAGCCCGTCTGCCAAAGCTGGCGCATTCCGGCGTCGACGATCGGGATGCCCGTTCGGCCTCGCTGCCATGCCCGAAGCGCGGCAGGATCGTTGCGCCAGGGCATCGCCGCGTATTCCGGGCGAAGGGGTTGTTCCGGTAGATCCGGGTGATGCCACAGCAGGTGGATTGAGAACTCCCGCCACAACAATTCGCGAATGAACTTTTCCCGGCTTCTGCTGCTCGCGGCTTGGTGGGCGTGGTGCCACAGCTGAGAAGGCGAAATCTCTCCAAAGTGTAGATGGGGCGACAGCAGCGAAGTGCCTCGGACGCCAGGGTGGTCGCGTTGCACAGCGTAGACGCCAAGGTTTTCGTCCAGGAAACGGCGCATCTGGACGTCGGCCCCGGTCTCGCCCGGGGTCCAGGACTCGCGCAGGCCGCCCGCCCAATCCGGACGGGTGGGCAGCAAACCCCAATCATCCAAAACCTCAGACTCGGGCAACTGCATCGCGGCCAGCTTCGCCGGCGCTGGGATGGGAGGTCTTGACATACCCAACGCGATGCAGGCGTTGGAGAATGGCGTGTACACGCCGAAGGGCGTTCCCGCCTTGGTGCGCACCTGCTCAGGGCTGAACAGCATCATCGTACGCATCCGGTGCAGCGTCACGCCCGTGCGACCCAGCGACTCGGCCACAACCTTATCCAGGTGACGCGCCCAGGGTTCGGCCGATCCGCCCGTAAACACCTCCTTCGCACCAGTCCGATGGGCGAGGTCGCTCAGAATGGCCGAACTGTCGCCGCGGCGAAGAACCAGTCCGCTGCCGATCGCCGATAACGACCTTCCGAGGGACGCCAAGCTGTGGTGCAGCCACCATCGCGACGCGCCACCGGGGCGCCAAGGCCCCGCCGCGGCATCATCCTGTATATAGAGTGGCAGAACCGGGCGACCGGTCTCGATCGCGGCATGCAATGAGCTGTGGTCGGCCAGACGCAGATCGTTGCGGAACCAAACAATGGCGGGCGATGGTGTCATCAACTCGACATGGTATCAGTTACCGCCGCGTCCATACTTGGCCGCCGACGCTCAATCGGGGTCTGGCCCATGCACGCGGGCGTATCCGCTCCCGAACGCGGAATCCCGCTTCTGGAACGCGTGCTTCACCCCGTGCTCGCGCATCGTTTCGCGAAATGCCTTTGCCATGGGCGCGAGGTGGCCGCGCGCGTCGATTTCGGCGCCAATCCGCATCGCGGTGCGCGCACCCATAAGCTCCAGCCCGAGGTTCACGATGCGCTTGTTCGCCGAAAGCAGATGCGGATCAACAAGGCCCATCCGGTCGGCTAACCGCATCACCTCGCCTTCAAGGTCCCCGGCCGGATAGGATTTCAGGGCCAGCCCGATCTCCGCGCAGTCCGTGCCGGACAGGCTGTCCCCGGTCAGCAGCAGCCGCTTCGCCCACTGCGGTCCGCAATGATACAGCCACATCGAGCCCGGCGGCGTGCCAAGGTCGCGCACCGGCGGGAAGCCGATGCGCGCATCATCGGCCACCAGGATGATGTCGCAGAACCAGGCCAGTTCGGTGCCAATTCCAATGCATGTGCCGTGCACCTGCGCAATGACCGGCTTGTGCATATCAAAAATCTGGATCCGCAGCCGCTGGCCCTGCTCCAGCCGCCAGACGTCGTCGTCGATCTCCACCCTGCCGCGGTATTCCGGCCCGCGGCCGCTGGAATACTCGTTGAGGTCGGCGCCCGCACAGAAATGCGGACCGGCACCGCGCAGCACGACGCAGTGCACGGCATTGTGCTCGTCTGCCTCCAGCAGCGCCGCGTTCAGTTCCTTCAGAAGAGCCCCGCTCAGCGCATTTCGGCGTTCCGGCCGGTTGAGCGTCAGGATCGCCGTCGTGCCGTGAACCGCGTAGGTGATCAGTTCGAAGTCCATTGTTTCCTCACTCCTTGTTTCGTTCTTTGTCTTGCCACCGGATTGCCGGATGATGCGGCGCTGTTTTTTCAGGTCTGCCCGGTTCTCAGGGGAATGCCCTTTCCGATCTCGAAACTGAACAGCCGATCCCTACCGAGAAGAAACACGCGGCCTCCTCGTGGGAACAGTCGCATGATGGCGGCGTCACGAACATCCAGGCCACCCGTATAGGCGCCGAATGCCGGCATCATAAGCCGCCGCCCGTCGAAAACGAAGCAGGGGCGGCTGACGGTGCCGGAGCGCGCCTGGATCTGTGCCTTCGGATGATGATGTCCGACCACTTCCGGTTCGTCTGCCGATACCTGCGCCTGATGGCGAAACAATATTGGCCCGCTATCGAAATGTGCGGCCGATTGGCCCCCAACACCGGCCATTGGCGCAGGATCATGGTTCCCTTGCACCCAAACAAATTGATGCGCCCGCGTCATCGCATTCAGCCGGTTCAGTTCAGTGGCTGGAAGTCGCCCCGATCCGAGCGCGTCGTGGAACGAATCTCCAAGTGCCACGACCGTTGCCGGAGACCATCGGCGGAGCAGCACCGTCAGCCTGTCCAAGGTCGCGTGCGTATCCCATGGCGGCAGCAGCATCCCCTTGCGGGCGAAGGACGAACCCTTCTCAAGATGCAAGTCTGACACGGCCAGCAGCCGCATCGCGGGCCAAAACAGCGCACCCATCGGATCGAGCATCAGCCGCTCGCCGGCGATATGAATGGGGGCGGCGGTGCTCATGAGAACAGGTCCGCTTGCCGGTTCGCCGCCCGGCGCGGCAGCGACGTGGCTTGAGCGCCAGTGGAGCGGCGCGCCATGTTCGCCCGATGGATCGGCGGAACGGCAGGCGGCTCCGACTGGCCGGTGGCCTCGGCGATAATCGCCTCGGCTTCGGCGAGCAGAGCGTCTTCGTCGGTATCGGTCCGGACGCTCTCCCGCCCGATTTCCAGCAGCACCGGCACCGCGAGCGGTGAGACACGCGACAGAACCATATGCACGATATGTCCCTTCACCCGCGACAGCATGCCGGCGATGCGGCCGGCGTCGATCAGCCCGCTGGCCGCATCAGCGCGCGTCGCTCGCAGCAGGATATGGTCCGGCTGGTGACGGCGCAGTACGTCATAGATCAGGTCGCTGTTGACCGTGACCTGTTTTCGCGTCTTCTCGGCGCCCGGATGGTTGCGTTGGATCAATCCCGCAATGACCGCGACGTTGCGAAACGTCCGCTTCAGCATCGAGCTTTCAGCCATCCAGGATTCCAGGTCGTCGCCAAGCATGTCCTGGTCGAACAGCGACGCGACGTTTGTCGGCTGATTGGCTGACCACACGCCCAGCACGTAATCGGTCGCGACAAATCCCAGCGGCGCGTGGCCGGCGCGTTCCATGCGCTTGGTAACCAGCATGCCAAGCGTCTGATGCGCGTTGCGTCCCTCGAAACAATATGCCACCAGATACCAGCGGTCCCCGCGGGGGAACGTCTCGACAAGCAGATCATTCCGCCCAGGCATCCGTGATACGCCACGCTGCAGCCGCAGCCATTCCTGTACCTGTTCGGGAAACAGATCCCAACTCGATGGCGACTGCAACAGCCCTCGAACCCGGTCCGCAAGGTTGGTGGTCAGCGGCATCCGCCCACCTTCGTACGCCGGGACCATCGGCTCGCCGTCCCCGCCCTCGGCACATTCCACGGCGTTCTCGAACAACCGCAGGAACTTCAGCAGGCGTCCGGCGAACATGAATGTGTCGCCGGGGCGCAGCATGTTGACAAAGTATTCCTCAATCTCGCCAAGGACAGGACCGAAGCGGCGCTTTCCGACCAGCCGGACCTTCATCAACGGCGCCTCGACGATGGTGCCGATATTCATCCGATGCGCCGCAGCGGTGCGGGTATTGCGAACGTGCATCCGGCCCTCGCTGTCGCGGAATAATTTTCGCCACTGCTCATACGCCTGAAGCGCGTAGCCGCCATGTTCGACAAAGCCCAGGACATCGTCGAAATCGGCCCGCGAGAGGCCGGCATAAGGGGCGGCCGATGCAACTTCCCTGAAGGCCTCGTCGGGATGAAACGGCGCGCTGCACGCCAGCCCCAGCAGATGCTGCGCGAGCACGTCCAGCCCACCGGGCCGGGGTGGGTCACCATCCAACTCGTGCGCCGCGACACCTAGCATGGCGGCCTCGCACTCCAGGACTTCGAACCGGTTGGCCGGGACCAGGATCGCGCGCGACGCTTCGTCCATCCTGTGGTTGGCCCGCCCGACGCGCTGAAGCAACCGTGAAACACCCTTGGGCGCGCCGACCTGAATTACCTGATCGACGCCGCCCCAATCGATGCCGAGGTCCAGCGACGAGGTCGCAACGACCGCGCGCAGGCTGCCGGCGGCCATCGCGGCCTCCACCTTGCGCCGCTGCGCCACTTCCAACGAGCCATGATGCAGCGCGATCGGCAGCGTTGTGTCGTTCAGTTTCCATAACGCCTGGAACATCAGTTCTGCCTGGGCGCGGGTATTGACGAAAACGATCGTCATCGCCGCCGACCGGATATGCGCCATGACCTGCGGTGCCGCTTCCAGCCCCATGTGGCCTGACCAGGACAGACGTCCCTCCGGCAGGGTCAGAGACAACTGCGGTGGAGCGCCGTCGGCAACTTCAATCCGCCGGGTAGCGCCAGTGTAGGACTGAATTGCGTCGGGATGAGCGACCGTCGCCGACAGCCCGACGCGACGGGCGGCGGGCGCAAGGACCTGAAGGCGGGCAACCCCAAGCGCCAACTGATCGCCCCGCTTTGTGCCGGCCAGCGCATGCACCTCATCCATCACGATGCATGACAGCGACCCGAAGAACGCGGGTGCATCGGGCAGGGAGATCAGCACCGCCAGGCTCTCCGGTGTCGTCAGCAACAGATGCGGCGGTTCGGCGCGTTGGCGCGCGCGCCGGTTGGCTGGCGTGTCGCCCGTCCGAGCCTCGACGGTGATCGGCAGGCGCATGTCCTGGATGGGGCGGGTGAGATTGCGGGCGATATCGGTTGCCAACGCCTTCAGCGGGCTGACATAGAGCGTGTGAAGACCAGCGCGACCGCCGTCGTCAGCCAGTTCGACCAGGCTTGGGAGAAATCCCGCAAGTGTCTTCCCGCCGCCAGTCGGCGCGATCAGCAGCACGCTTTCCCCAGCCCTGGCTGCCTCGAGCATGGCCAGTTGGTGCCAGCGAGGGGCCCAGCCCTGTGTGGCAAACCAGCCGTCGAAAGGTTCCGGCAATGTTCCAGGCATCGGATGGACATATGTACGCCAATCGGAATTAGGGCAATGGCGTGCGGGCGCTCTTCTCGAAAGCCCATGTTCTGCCCCAGAATGGTGACGGCAACTCGGAGTATCGGCCCATGGACGCGTCTTCGTTCGAGCAGGCCCTGTCGCGGCAGGCCTCCGACATCCTCGCCAAATGCACCAACTGCGGTGATTGCGCGCGCATCTGCCCGATGCCCGGTCCGGCCGGGCTGGATACAACCCAACCGCAGGCGCTGACGGCGGGTATCCTGACACTGCTGCGTGGCGGCAGTGATGAGGACGCCAGTCGTTGGGCCGAGGTGTGCTCCGGCAGCGGACACTGCATCCCCGCTTGTCAGCACGGGGTAAACCCAAGGCTGATGCTGGCGCTCGCCCGCACCGCGACAATGGCCGGGAGCCCGTCGACGGCGCGGCGCAAGACCGCGTTCGACCGGTTTGGCGCGATGACCAAGGGTGTTCGCGTGCTGTCGCGGCTGCAACTATCGCCCGAGACGCTCGCCCGCTTCCGCGGCGATGAGGAAGAACAAGCACCGGAAGTCGTGTTCTACACTGGCTGCAATGTCATGAAGACGCCGCATATCGCGTTGCTCGCGCTGGACATCATGGACGCGATGGGCGTCCGCTACCGCGTCATGGGAGGACCGTCCGCATGTTGCGGCGTGCTGCAATTCGGCGCCGGCGACATAGCAACATCCGGCCGTGTGGCGACCCGTACCGTTGACCGTCTGGCCGCCGCCGCACCGCGCGCCCTGTCATGGTGCCCGACCTGCCAGGTGCAACTGTCGGAAATCGCCGCGCCGGCCGCCGGATTGGAACTGGCGATGACTCCGTTCGTGCGGTTCCTGGCCGAACGGCTGGACACGTTGCGCCCATTGATGACGCGCCCCGTGGAAAAGCGGGTCGGCCTGCACGAGCATCCGGGCAACCCCGGCGTGCCGGAGGCGGCGCAGCGGATCCTTCGCGCCATTCCCGGCCTGGACTTCGTCGATCTCGCGCAGCCCCGCGTCGGCTACATGTGCAACAAGTTGACCCCGCTGCCGGCCTTCAAGCAGGACCTGCATCGGGAGCAACTGCAGGCGGCAGCCGACGCGCAAGTAACAACGCTGGCCGGTATCTACCACGCCTGTCACCGGGAGCTTTGCGCGCACGAACGCGACTGGCCGTTCGAGGTCGTCAATTTCCTTGAACTTGTCGGGGAAAGCATGGGTCTCAGCCGCCCGGACCTGTTCAAGCGGCTGAAGATCATGCAGGACGTCGACGCGGTCCTGCAGGATGCGGCTGGGCTGCTGGAAGAAAATGGGCTCCAACTCGACGAAGCGCGAGACGTTGTCTTGCGCGACATGCTCGGGGAGCAGCCGCTGCCGTTGGCGGAGGCGCTCGTCTGAAAGTTTTCGCTCGCCTGGAAGTTTTCCAGGCGAGCCTGCTGCTTACAACGCCAATGCCGGCCGTTTGCTCCGCCACGGCATAGACGTCTCATAGGCATGCCCTGCCCGGAAAACGGTCGCCTCCTGAAACGGCTTGCCGATGATCTGCATGCTGACCGGAAGACCGCCTGCGCCGTAGCCCGTGCACAGGGACAGCGCAGGCAGCCCCGTCAGATTGAACGGCATGGTGAAGTTGGGCTTCTCCAGCATCGCCCATTTTGGGATGTCGTTGATCTTCGGCGCCTCGGCGGGGGCCGACGCGGTGATCAATATGTCCAGATCGGCCATCGCGGCCTGCATCTCCAGGCACAGGACCCGCCGGCGGCGTGTCGCTTGCACATAGTCGGACGCACTAAGGATCGCGCCGAACGCCAGCCTATCGCGCATCAGTTCGCCATAGTCATTGAAGCGGGTCTTCAGCCAGGGTTCGTGAACGGCATAAGCCTCGGACGTCAAAATCAGCCAACCGGGCGCGTTGTAGTCCATCATCGGTGACAGGGTGACATCGCGGATCTCGGCACCGGATTTGCGGAAGAAATCCAGCGCATCCTCGATGCCCTTCAATGTCGCCGGGCTGACCGGATTATCGGTTTCGTGGAAGTGGCGAATGACGCCGATCCGCAAGCCCTTCGCGCCCTTGTCCAGATCAGCACTGAAATCGGCGACGGGATGATTGGCGCTGGCCGGATCGTGGGGGTCATAGCCGGCCATGGCCTGCAACAACAGCGCGCAATCCTGCACCGTCCAGGCCATCGGGCCGGTGTGGTCCAGGGTCTGCGACAGCGGCAGCACACCGCGGCGACTGGACAATCCATAGGTCGGCTTGATCCCGGCAATCCCGCATAAAGCGGACGGCCCACGGATCGATCCGCCGGTATCCGATCCGGTGCCACCCATGATAAGCCCGGCCGCAACCGCCGCGCCGGTGCCGGACGACGATCCTGCGGTGAAATGATCTGGGTTCCACGGGTTGCGCGCCGGCGGCCACGGCAGGTCGAACGATGGCCCACCGATCGCAAACTCATGCGTCGCCAGCTTGCCCATCAGCACGGTGCCGGCCTGCGCCCATTTTGCCACGACGACCGAGTCTTCGGTGGGTACATTGTGTTCGAGCAGTTTCGAGTGCGCCGTCGTGCGAATCCCAGCAGTATTGTAGATATCCTTGTGGCCGATCGGGATGCCATCCAGCGGCCCTTTCAGCGTTCCGGCAGTCATTCTAACCTCAGATGCCTTCGCGTCGGCCATCGCGCGGGCTTCCGTCGGCATTAGGAAGCTGTGCAGGGTTTCATCGAGCTTGCGGACGCGATCGAAACAAATGCGTGTCAGTTCGACGGGCGAGAGTTTCTTCGCCGCGATCAGCGCGCCGGCGTCGGCGATGGTCAGAAAGTCGCTCATGGCATCACCTCCGACGTGAACATCACCGATGGTTCGGCTTCACGCGGCATGTCCGGCTTTGCTCGGGCGATCATTTTCTGCAGCAGCGGATAGGCCTCGAACAGAACGGCTTTTTGCGCGTCGCTCAGCGAAAGGCCGGCGCGGTCCAGCATCAGGCTGAACTCCTGTAAAGTGACCGGCGACGACATGTGTCTCTCCTTACGTTATGAATGGCTGGCAGGGTGACGTTAACCGGCATGGGCGTAAAGCCGCGCGCTGGTGCCCCCGTCCTATGCCTGCACCAAATCTCCAACCCGCACGCAACGCGCCATCGCACCGGCGTCAGTCGTAACCACCGGGATTTCCCCCTGCCGGCATAAATCGATCGCGTAACGGCAACGCGGTGCGAACGCGCAGCCCGGCGGCAGTTGCGCAAGGTTCGGCG
The DNA here is from genome assembly GCA_963819005.1 of uncultured Pseudomonadota bacterium. Lineage (GTDB taxonomy): Bacteria > Pseudomonadota > Alphaproteobacteria > Acetobacterales > Acetobacteraceae > Rhodopila. Next base: position 234,411 of record CAWFUL010000010.1, on the reverse strand, counting down.
GGCTGCCCGGGATCGTCTCCAGGCGATGCCCCCTCATGCCGCCATGAACCGTCGATGACAGCAATCCTTGTGTGTAAGGATGAAGCGGATGCTTCATCACCTGCCGTGTCGTTCCGGTCTCGATGAAGCGGCCGGCGTACATCACGGCAATCTGGTCAGAGATTTCGGCAGCCGCGCCCACATCATGGGTCACAAAGACGACCGCCATTCCAAGCTCTTCCTGTAGCTGGCGCAGCAGCAGCAAAATCTGGATCTGAACGGTCACGTCCAGCGCGGTCGTCGGCTCATCAGCAAGCAAAACCGCCGGCGAACAGGCAAGGGCCAGCGCGATCATAGCCCGTTGGCGCATGCCCCCTGACATCTCGTGCGGGAAGTTCTTCAGCCGTCGTTGCGCGGATGGAATCTTCACCTGCTCCAGCAGTCCCAGCGCGCGGTTCCAGGCGGTGCGGTGATCGCACCCATCATGTTGGACAATCGTCTCGGCGATCTGTTCCCCAATCGTATAGACCGGATCCAGTGCTGCCATTGGCTCCTGGAAAATCATCGACACCGCGCCGCCCCGCAGTTTTGCCAAGGCCGGGGCAGGCAGTCCAAGGATCTCCTGCCCGTTCAGCCAGACCTTTCCCGAGATATTGGCATAGGCAGGCAGCAGCCCCATGACGGCTTTCAGGCTCACGCTCTTGCCTGATCCTGACTCACCCAGGATCGTCAAGGTCTCGCCCGCGTTCAAGGAAAATCCCACGCCATTGACCGCCGCCACGTCCGTATCCCGACGGGTGAATCGCACAGTCAAATCTTCGATCCGAAGGACCGGCGCCTGTATCGCTCGGTCAGGCATCTCAGACCGCCTTTGCCTGTCGCCGCGGCATCTGTGCTTCCGGCACGTCGCACGCGACAAGGTGGGTCGGATCGGCATCGCCCGCAAACGGTGATGCCAGGACGGGCACTTTGTCCGCGCAGCCAGGCAGCGCGAAGGCACATCGCGTGCGGAAACGGCATCCCGACGGCGGATTGATCGGGTTCGGCGGATCGCCCGTCAGCGGCATTTCCGTGGTCCGGCGGTCCGGATCCAAGGTCGGCTTGGACGCGAACAGCGCGCGGGTGTAGGGATGACGAGGGTGATGATAGATCGATTCCACCGGGCCGGCTTCCACGACGCGGCCGAGATACATCACCATCACCCTGTCGCTCATGTACTCGACGACGTTCAGGTCGTGACTGATGAAAAGATACGTGAGCGCCAGGCTCTCCTTCAGGTCGCACAGCAGATTGAGAACCTGCGCCTCAACTGATTTGTCGAGGGCCGCCACAGCCTCATCGAGGATCACAAGGCGTGGTTCCAGCGCCAAAGCGCGGGCAATGTTGACCCGCTGCCGCTGTCCGCCGGACAATTCGTGCGGATAGCGGCGTGCATACTGCCTCGGACTCAGCCCCACCCGCCCCAACAGATTTTCCGCTCGGTCATAAGCCTCCCGCCGTCCGAGCCCGTGCATCCGCGGCGCATACGCGATGCTCTCCGCCATGGTCATGCGCGGGTTCAGCGATGTGTAGCTGTCCTGGAAGACCATTTGCATCTGCCGTCGCATCTCACTGACGGTGATGCCGCCCCGATCGCCCACCGCGTCGCCGTCAAACACCACGGTGCCGGCGTCCGGCTCAATCAGGCGCATCAGCAGGCGCGCGGTGGTGGACTTGCCGCAGCCTGATTCGCCGACGATGCCCAGCGTCTCACCTTTCCGAACCGAGAACGAAACGTCGTCGACTGCCTGAACGGTCGCGACCGCGCGATTGAGCACGCCACCGCGGACGGGGAAATGCTTGCGCAGATCCTCGACGATCAACAGCGGTTGGGCCGGCCCACCCCGGTCGCGCGGATCGAACGACAGTGCGGTGCTCATTTATTCAGCCTGACATCCATGGCGCTGCGGAATCCGTCGCTCATGAGGTTGAAGGACATCGACGTCACGAAGATCATCAAGCCGGGCAGGGCCGCGACATAGGGCTGGACATAGATCGCCTGGCGCAAGGAGTTGAGCATAAGCCCCCATTCAGGTTCCGGCGGCGTAACGCCCAGGCCCAGGAACGACAACCCGGCGGACAGAATGATCGACACGCTGATCAGGCTCGTCGCGTAGACAAGGATTGGTCCCAGAACGTTTGCCAGCACGTGATGGCGGATGATCTGCAGTGTGGTCGTGCCGGAAGCGCGCGCCGCCTCCACGAAGTCGAGATGCCGAGCCTGAGTCGTAACGGTTTCTGATACGCGCACCATTGGCGGAATGAAGACAATGGCCAGCGCGATGATGGAGTTGAAAAGGCCGTTACCCATCAGGCCGCAAATGGCGATCGCCAGCAAAATGGAGGGGAAAGCGTAGAACACATCCATGGTCCGCATGATGAGCGTGCCGAGGATGCCGCCCGCATAGCCCGCGAGGATGCCGAGGAAGCCGCCGACGACCAGCGAGATCGTTACAGGAAGAATCGCCGCCAGCAACGACAGCCGGCCACCGTAGCAAATACGTGTCCACAAGTCGCGGCCGGTCTCATCCGTGCCCAGCCAATGGCCTGGCGTTCCGATCGGTTTCAGCCGCCCAAGCACACTACCCGCGTATGGATCGTAGTGCGTCACGAGCGGGGCGCCCAGTGTGATGAACAGGATCCCACACAGGACCAGCGTCACCGCCATCGTTGTTTTGTCACGGACCAGCCGGCCGGCGACGGACTTCCAGTAACCGGCTGTTCGGGAAGCCGGAACCTCCACGAAGTCCCGCACGGGAGGATCGATGTCCAAGGTGGTCTGCGACATGCGGTCTCCCGTTGGGTCTGGATGATCGTTCAACGCCGGATCCGGGGATCGATTGCGGCCTGGGCTATATCCACCAGCAGGTTGAGCACAACGAAGAACGTCGCCAGCACCAGGATTGTCGCCTGCAGGACAGGGATATCGCGCCGGAAGATCGCCAAGTTTAGCAGGTTCCCGGACCCAGGCCAGTTGAAGACGGTTTCAACCAAAATCGAGCCGCCGAGCAGGTAGCCGAACTGCAGACCCATCAGCGCGAGGACCGGCGGGGCGGCGTTCTTGCAGATATGCCGAATAACCGGCCAGCGGGTCAGGCCCTTGGCGGACAGGGCGCCAACGAAATCCTGGCCCATGATGTCGAGCACCGTCGCGCGCACAAGTCGTCCGATCACGCCCATGGGGATCAGGGACAGGGTGATGACCGGCAGAACCAGATACTCCAGGCGCTGATACAGCGGCAGCGAGTCGTCGCCCATGCCTTGTGCCGGCAGCCAGTCGTGCAGCACGGCGCATGCCAGGACCAGAACGATTGCGCACCAATAATGCGGCAGGGAGACGCCGATGGTGGCAATCGCGGACAAGACTTTATCGGCGGCGCGTCCGTGATAGAGTGCGGAGGCCATGCCGAGAAAAATTCCAAGGGAGAAACCGAGGGCGGCAGCCGGGATTGCCAGAATAAAGGTATTTTCTAGCGCCGCCTGCAACTGTCCCCAGACCGGAGTCGCATTAAACACAGAGAGCCCGAAATCGCCCTGCATCGCGCGCCACAGCCACAGGAAATACTGAATATAAAGTGGCTTGTCGAAGCCAAACGCCGCCTTCATTTGCGCGATGACCTCCGGCGAGGCTTCGGGCGGCATCAGCATGTCGATCGGGTTGCCTGGCACGATGTGCACCAGGCCGAACACCACGAGCGATACCCCGAGGAGGATCGGGATCGCTTGCAGCAAGCGGCGGATTGCGAACAGGAGCATGCGGTGGAGGCTCTTCGGATGCCAGCGGGTTGATGGATCAATCAATGCAACTTTGCTGCCAAGCCCCGGCCCGGAACCGGTTGACACTATTTTGGCCAGTTGCTTTCTTTCGGGTCGCCGCCTCCTGACGAACTTTTACAATCGGCTATTTTTTGGGCAAAGGACCGCTGTCATGCACAACTCGTCTGTGAATCCCGCTGTGATCCAGCGCGTATCCGAACGCCGTGGTGGACTACGTGTATTTGACCGTCTGGACCCAACGCGCACAGCCCATGTTGTCGTCGATCTGCAGAACGGTTTCATGGCGCCGGGGGCAATCTGCGAGATCCCCACTGCGCGTCAGATTGTCCCGACCGTCAATCGCATCAGTCGGTCGTTGCGCCAGGCCGGCGGTCTGGTCGTTTATATCCAGAACACCCTGGACGCGGAGGCGATCCGCACGTGGTCAACCTATCTGGATTATTTCTGCTCGCCTGCCCGCCGCGCCGCAATGATCGAAACATTTACGCCCGGCGCTACAGGCCATGCGCTGTGGCCGGATCTGGATGTGCAGCCAAAGGATCTGGTCGTCCGCAAAACCCGCTTCGGCGCGTTCGCGCCGGGCGCGTCTCATCTGCATGAGATTCTGTCCGGGCGTGGCGTCGATACACTGATCATTACCGGGACCGCTACTCAGGTATGCTGCGAGTCCACCGCGCGCGATGCCATGATGCTGAATTACAAAGTGTTTTTTGTCGAAGACGGTAACGCGACGTTCACTGACGAGGAACACAACGCAACGCTGTCGGCCATGGCGCACACCTTCTGCGATGTCATCGGCAGCGACGCGCTGATAGGCTTGGTGACGACGGAGGATGCCGCGCGAAAGGTGGCATAGGCATTGCAGTGCTGTCTCCATCACAGCGAATGAGAGAGAGCATGACACTGACTCGGCGAGGCCTGATCGCTTCAGCGGCAGGCGCGGCGGCAGTCCCCTCCGTTGCGGCCCGTGCGGCAGGCATGCAAGTCCTTCGTGTCGGTATGACCGCGGCCGATCTGCCGACCACCCATGGTATCCCAAACAATGGCGGTGAGGGTTTCCGCTTTCTTGGCTACCCCGCGTATGATTCGGTGATCAACTGGGATTTCACTCATACGGATAAACTCGCGGACATCACGCCGGGACTGTTCACCGCATGGCGGATCGATCCAAAAAATCCGCTGCGTTGGATATGCGACGTGCGGCAAGGCGTGAAGTTTCACGACGGATCTGACTTCAATGCGGATGCGGTCATCTTCACCTTCGGCCGGATCTTTGACGACAAGTCGCCGCAATATGATGCGCCGGCCGCGCCGATTGTTCGCGCGACCGTGTCGATGATAGCCGGCTACGAAAAAGCCGACGAGAAGACCATCATTATCACCACCCAGTATCCATTCAGCTTCCTGCCGTATCTCCTGACCCGCATCCTGGTCGTCAGCCCAGCGCAATGGGCGGCTGTCGGCAAGAATTGGGCAGAGTACGGAAAGAAGCCGTCCGGCACCGGTCCTTTCAAAATCACCAAGGTCGTGCCGGGCCAGTACGCGGAGATGTCACGGAACGAGAACTACTGGGACAAGTCGAGAATTCCGAAGCTTGACAAGATGATCGTTTACCCGATGCCGGAGGCAACCACACGTGTCGCGGCGTTGCGATCAGCCGAGGTGGACTGGATCGAGGTGCCGCCGCCCGATGCCATCCCGTCTCTGAAGGCCGCCGGACTTAATATCAGTCTGTGGCCGTATCCGCACACCTATCCCTATGTGCTTGAGCTGCCTGGACGATTCGCCGTTCAAGGACGAACGCGTTCGTCAGGCATTGAACTACGCGGTGGACCGGGAAGGACTTTGCTCGCTTCTGAACGGGAGTGCCAAGCCGGCCGCCGGGTTGTATCCGCCCGATGATCCGTTGTTCGGCAAGCCGAAGAACCATTACACCCACGATCCGGAAAAGGCGAAGGCGCTGCTGGCGGAGGCCGGCTACAGTGCCGACAAGCCGCTGAAGGCGAAGATCATGATCTCGACGTCTGGGTCCGGGCAGATGGTGCCGATCCCGATGAACGAGTTCATGCAGCAGAACTTCAAGGCCGTTGGCATGGACATCGACTTCGACGTCGTTGAGTGGGGCACCATGCTCGTTGCCATTCGTAACGATCCAAAGGCGCCTCAGTCGCATGGCGATCGACGGCATCAATATCAGCCTCAGTTTCACCGATCCGTCCTCGATGTTCCGCTACTATGCCAAGGACAGCTTTTCGCCCACCAACTATAACTGGGGCCACTGGGACAACGCCGCTGCCACGGACCTGCTGAAGCAGGCGCAGGCGTCGTTCGATCCGGAGGAGCAGTCGAAAGTGCTGGCTGAGGCCCACGCGATGGTCGTTGATGGCGCGCCATGGCTGTTTATCGTGCACGACCTGAATCCGCGCGCCCTGTCAAAAAAGGTGACCGGCTTCAAGCCTGCCCAAAGTTGGTACCAGGACTTCACTCAGATCAGCATGGCATAAGGCAGTATCTCCTATGCAACGACGCGACTTCCTGGCCGCCGCTGCCGCGGCAACCCTTCCGGCATTGCCGGCCGCCGCGGCCACGGGCGGCACCTTGCGCATTGCCATGACAGCCGCCGATCTGCCAAGTGCCCACGGCATCCCCAACAATGGCTTCGAGGGCTATCGCTTTCTTGGATACCCACCATACGACGCCCTGGTGAACTGGGACCTGCGGCACAATCCTGACAAGCCGGCGGACATCACGCCGGGCCTGTTTACCGCCTGGAAGACCGACGAGACGAACCCGCTGCGTTGGATCTTTACCGTCCGGCAGGGCGTGAAATTCCACGACGGTTCGGCGTTCAACGCCGATGCGGTCATCTGGAATCTGCAGCGGGTTTATGACGAAAAATCGCCGCACTATGACGCGCCGGCCGCGCCAATCGTCAAAGCTGCCGTCTCGATGGTCGACACTTTCCAGAAGGCAGACGACTCCTCCATCATCATCACGACAAAGTATCCGTTCAGCTTCCTGCCATACCTCCTGACCCGCGTCCTGATGGTAAGCCCGGCGCAATACGATGCGGTGGGCAAAAACTGGGCGGAATTCGGCAAGAAACCCTCAGGCACCGGACCGTTCAAGATCACCAAGGTGGTGCCCGGTCAGTATATCGAAATGGTACGGAACGAGGACTACTGGGACAAGGACCGGATACCCAAGCTGGACAAACTCGTCGTCAGCCCGATGGCGGAGGCGACAACACGAATCGCCGCGCTGCGCTCGGGGCAGGTGGACTGGATCGAGGTGCCGGCCCCGGATTCCATTCCGTCACTGAAACAGGCGGGCTACACGGTAACCCTGTGGCCTTATCCTCATACCTGGCCGTACTGCCTGAACACCGAGGATGACTCGCCGTTCAAGGACGTCCGGGTCAGACGCGCCATCAACTATGCTATCGACCGCGACGGCCTTTGCAGCTTGCTGAATGGCACTGCCAAGCCCGCCGTGGGCCTATACCCCCCGGGCAATCCGTTCTTCGGTACCCCAACGGAACACTACAACTACGATCCGGCCAAGGCGAAAGCGCTGTTGGCCGAGGCGGGCTATGGACCGAACAATCCCGTCAAGGCGAAGATCATGATCTCGACGTCGGGGTCAGGCCAGATGTTGCCGATTCCGATGAACGAGTTCCTGCAACAGAATTTCGCCGCCGCCGGAATGCAGATCGATTTCGACGTGGTGGAATGGGGCACGATGTTGGTCGCCATCCGAAGCGATCCCAATGCGCCGCAGTCCCACGGTGTCCAAGGCATCAATATCAGCCTCAGTTCGGTAGACCCCTCCACGATGTTCCGCTACTACGCGAAAGACAGCTTTTCCCCGACCAATTACAACTGGGGTCATTTCGATAACCCGGCGATTACCGACCTGCTGAAACAGGCGCAGGCAGGTTTCGATCCAGTTGAACAGACGAAGGCGCTGTCAAAGGCGCACGGGATGGTGGTTGATGAGGCCGCCTGGTTGTTCATCGTGCACGACCTCAACCCGAGGGCAATGTCGAAGAAAGTCCAGGGCTTCGTTCCCGTTCAGAGCTGGTTCATCGATTTCACGCAGATATCGATGGCGTAGACCGCGAGCGCACCGTGTTTGACCGCTACCAACTAACGGACGGGAGCGGATCGTCAATCGCAACGCCGACAAATACGCCACCTAAGTCGGTCCTGTTGGTTTCGGCTAAGTCGTATTCTCCGGTCGTAACGCCGGATGATGGCATATTTGTCATCGGGCCGCTGATCGGATAATGCGTAACGATCATCAATTCGTCCGCGGGCCAGTTGCTTAAGATCGTGCAGGTGAAATCTGTGTCTTTCGATTCCGTCGTGTAGATCCCGCTGAAGCTGCGATCTGGGTTCAGGCTCTGCGTACGATTAATCATCTTTACATCGGCGTCTCGTTTTGAGTGCGTTGAGGTTGTGTTCTTGCCACGGTTGGCGTCAACTGCCTGGTTCAATGCTCGAACCGCTGTACGTGACTGGATCGCCAGCGACCAGGTCCGGTCTTTTCCGATCAGCGCCTTGAGCACCATTATGCCGGCGGTTGAGCCAAGCGCTGCCGTAAGTGTCATGATGGTCGATTCCGAATCTTCGAACATAGAGTGAGGGTTCGAAGATATTTGCGGAAGCCGCGGCGACAGCAGAACAACGTCCGGCTTATCAAGCCAGCCCGCGTCGATAGAGATGCCGTCCTTCGACTGGGTCTTTACCGTATCATAATAAAGGCTCTTGCTCCAGCGCGCGAGGAGGAGAGGCTGGTCCTGGTCAGGTGCCTCGACCCGTAGCGGCCGAGCACGGTCTTGCTTCACTTTGACGAATTGAGTTGTCCTGTAGACTGCCGGGATTTCGAGCAAGCTCACACCGGACCGCCTATTATACTTGCCGGTCGGATCGACCATATTGCTGTCCATGCCAACATCGGTCTCAGCCAGGCCTCGCTGGTCCGCGGGTAACTTCGAATCATAGAGTTTGACGTTCGTAGGGTCCTTGTATAGCTGACTGTCAGACTGTTCCCAGATCTTTTTCTTCTGCTCCTTGTCGAGCACATTCCACGCTTGGATACGCGCCTGAGCACCGGTGACAGGTGGCGGCAGGATTTGGAAACCATCCCGCAGGTGCATTTGGCCGTGAGGAAGTGGATAAAGCTGTCCCTCCTTATCCGGGACAGCGTCGGCGGTCTGCGCGTATTTTGAGGACGCGAAAATCTCAGCTACCTCAGAACACGTGAGCTTGCCGTCTTCTATCATGACGATCAGGTCAGCGATCCGCATGTTGCCTCCCACGGGGCCACGACATTTACCCAATTATTCCACCCATGGTAGCGGCAGTCCAGGTCTTTCGATATATACGTGCGTCTCCGGCTTTCTTTGCAGCCTCATAAAAGACCCAGCGCCACCGCGGCCGATCCAGCCGCGGCAGCAGCACCGAACAGGCCCGACCCGATCGCCAGCCAGCGAACCCGGGTTACCACCGACACCGAGGCCAAGACGATCGCGAGTTCCAAGGAGCCCGCGGCATACTCAAACTGATGATAGCGATGGAAGTCCGCATCCCGTTCGGCTTCCCGAACCTTTGCCTTCTCCGACATCTGCTTCATGCCGTCGCCGCCGGCTGGGTCATCGTGCATGCGGGCGATGTAATCCTGGGCGTCCTTGATGCGCGCCTGAACCGCTGCGTCCGCCGCATTTGGAAGGCTTTCCAGCACGGCGATCTCCGACGTCCGGATCGCCGCGCGCTGGCCTTTAGCTTGATACAGCGCCCAGTCGTCCGACACGGCAATATGCTTGGTCAAATAATCATTCTGCGCGCTCTTTTCGCCAATGCCGGTCAGGGCGAGCGCCGCGGCAAGAAACGACACCAGCACCGCCACGCCGCGCGCCCACGAGTTGTTCTCACGGGCATGTTCCTCAACGGTTTCCCGAGCATGCTCGTATGTCTCACCCATCGGTGCTTCTCCTGTATTCGCCTGTCAGGCACAATCCGCTAACAGGTCGAGGAAACCAAATTATGGCCGAAGCGGAATACAAAGCCCTGTCAGGCATGCGCGTCATCGATCTCAGCCGCATCCTTGCTGGCCCCTACTGCGGTCAGCTTCTTGCCGATTTCGGTGCGGATGTCATCAAGGTTGAAGGTCCGGACGGGGACGACAACCGGGCATGGCCGCCCCTCGGCGCCGATGGAAACGGTGTCAATTTCGCGTCCGTCAACCGCGGCAAGCGCGGCCTGGTGCTCGATCTGAAGAAGCCCGGCGCGAAGGACATCCTATTGCGATTGGCCCGCAAGGCCGACGTGTTGCTGCACAGCTTTCCGCCTGACACGGCGGCCCGCCTGGGGATCAGCGAGTCCGAATTGCGCGCGGAAAACCCCCGTCTGGTCGTGGCGACGATCTCGGGCTACGGCGCCGAGGGACCACTTGCGGAGAAGCGCGGCTACGATCTGATGGTGCAGGCATTTGGCGGCATCATGTCCACCACCGGGGAGCCGAACGGCCCCCCGCTGCGCTGCGGCGCGTCGATCATCGACATGACCACCGGAATATCGCTCTACGCGGCTATCGTCACCGCGTTGCTGCGGCGGGCAACGACAGGGCAGGGGACCTGGGTCCACGCCTCGCTGCTCGAAACCGCGGTCTCACTGCTAGGTCACTTCGCGGTCGCGTGGTTGCAAGCCGGCATCCTGCCCGAGCCTCAGGGATCCGGAAGCTCGGTTCTCGTGCCGTATCAGGCGTTCCGTTGCCAGGACGGTTTGGTGCTGGCCGGCGCGCCCAACGATGCCGCCTGGACGCGTTTCTGTGACGCGCTCGAATGTCCGGATCTCGCAGCCGATCCGCGCTTCCAGGGGAACATGGCGCGCGTGCGAAGCCGCGATGCGCTGGTGCCGATCCTCGAGGAGCGGTTTCGCCGGCGGCCTGCCGCGTATTGGCTGGAAAGGCTCGAGGCTCGCAACGTCGCCTGCGCGCCAATCCAGTCGATCGATCAGGTCATGGCCCATCCACAGGTGATTGCAAACGCCATGCGGGTGCAGGTCCGCGACACGGCAGGCGCGGTAAGTCCGGTCGTGGGAACGCCGTTCAAGCTGTCTGACGGCGGCGGCGTCGCGGAAACAGCCGCACCCAGGCTGGGTCAGGATACTGACGCCGTCCTTTCGGACTGGTTGGGCCTTGCCGGATCTGATGTGCGGGCATTCCGCGCCGCCGGCGCCTTCGGAACGGCGAAGGCCGTAACGACCTGACCCGTCTGACTGAAAATGGCTCGGGCGGTAGGATTCGAACCTACGACCAATCGGTTAACAGCCGATTGCTCTACCGCTGAGCTACGCCCGAACATGCCAGCCGATAACGAGGCCGGAAGCGCGCCTATCTAGTGACGCCGGCATCCCTGGTCAACACCGGAAACACCACGTTTCACGGGCGTTCGACACGTCGGGCAGGCAACGGCCACGGTTCGCGGGCACCAACCCGGGCACGCGCGGGACCGGAGCGACGAAACAGCGCGTTGTCCGGGCGCGACGATGCTGTATTATGCACGGCACTGCGAGAGTGGCGGAACGGTAGACGCAGTCGACTCAAAATCGACCGCCGCAAGGCATGGGGGTTCGAATCCCCCCTCTCGCACCATGTCACTTGGCGACGTCCTGGAACTCGGCTCCGGTCAGCCGCCGCAGCCCATCGGGCGTAAGCTCAAAGACCGCATTCGGCGACCCGGCAGCGGCCCAGATCGTCTCGAACCGCACTAGATCGCGGTCGAGAATGGTGATCGGCACCGTCAGATGCCCGACCGGCGGGACGCCGCCCACCGCGAAGCCAGAGTGCTGCAACACGAAGCCAGGGTCCGCTCGTGCGATTTTCTGGCCGATCAAGGCGGCGGCCTTCTTCTCGTCGACACGATTGGCGCCCGACGCCACAACCAGAACCGGCCGGCCATCGGCGGCTCGGAACAGCATCGACTTGGCGATCTGCGCAACATCGCAACCGATCGCGGATGCCGCCTCCGCCGATGAGTGGGTGCTCTGCTCGAATTCCAGAACGCGAAAACCCTCACCCAAAATGCTCTGGACACGGAGAGCACCCGCGCTGCTTGCCGGTCTCATACTCGCTTTCCTCGGTTCCGACTTATGATAGGCACTCGCCTGCCTCAATCGCGCTCCACCTGTCGGTTGCGCTTGATACCAGCACGGTGCGCCTTCTCCTCCAGCCGCCGCTGCTGGGAGCCAAAGGTCGGCTTCGTCTTCACACGCCGGATCGGCGCGATCGCCGCTCGCTGAATAAGCCGTATCAGGGCATCGATGGCCTCGGACCTGTTGCGCTCCTGCGTTCGATGCTGCTGGCAGGTGATCAACAGGTCCCCGTCCAGCGTGACCCGGCGGCCAGCCAGCTTCTCCAATCGCGCACGGACCGGCGGCGGCAGTCCGGCCCGATCGAGGTTCAGCCTCAGTTGCACCGCGGTTTCCACTTTGTTGACATTTTGCCCACCGGGACCGGACGCCCGGATGAACGTCTCCTCCAGCGCCCGATCGTCGATCGCCAAAGTCCGCGTAACCTGAATCATTCACCACCCGCGTCTGACCTGGCGCCGTTCGATCTCCAAGGGCGTGCGAGTAGTCTGGCCTGCGGTGTCCGCGAGACGCAAATCCTCGTACCTTGTTTGCATCGAAAGCCTAGGGAATACTCCTGCATAACAAAGTGCAACAGGCCTCGAGTTTGTTCACCCGGGGAAGCAATGTCGGAGCGGAAACTTATGAAAAAACGTCTATCACGCCGATCAACCCTGCGTCTTGGCGCGGCGGCCACAGCGCTGCCTCTGGTGCACATCCGCTCCGCCGGCGCGGCCGGGCGGCTGAACGTAGCGCTGTGGGACCATTGGGTTCCGGCAGGCAACGACGCGATGCGGAAGGTTGTCGCCGCCTGGTCAGACAAGAACAAAGTCGAGGTCAATCTCGACTTCCTGACCGCCATCGGCAACAAAATCAATATTACCATGGCCGCGGAGGCGCAGGCCAAGACCGGACACGACATCTACGCCTTCGACATGTGGTCCGTGCATGAATACGCCGACTCGCTCGATCCGGTCGACGACATCATGAAGACGTTCATCGCCGACTACGGAAAAATCGGCCGGGCCTATGAGTATCTTGGTGTGTCCGATGGTCACTGGAAGGCTGTGCCGGTGGCATGGGGATCGGCGCCACTGACGCCCTGTGGCCGCATCAGCCTGCTCAAGCAGCATGCCGGTGTCGATGTTCAAGCCTGGTTCCCGCCGCACGAGGCCACGCCTGCCACATCAGCGGACTGGACATACGAAACCCAACTGAAGGCAGCGGAGGCTTGTTCAAAGGCCGGATTCCCCTTTGGTTTTGGCTGTGGCGGCACCACCGACTCCAACCAGACCTGGGGCGCGACCTTTGGCGCTTTCGGCGCCGACCTGGTGGATGCCAAGGGCAATATCACGGTCGATTCTGACAACGTGCGAGCCGCCCTGGAGTATGCCAAGCGCATGGTCCCGTTCCTGCCGCCTGACACCGTCAGCTACGACGACGCGTCCAATAACCGAGCGCTGATTTCCGGCAAGTCAGCGCTGATCTGGAACCCTCCGTCGGCGTGGGCGGTCGCCAAGCGAGATGCGCCGCAGATTGCCGCGGACTGCTGGACATTCCCCAACCCACGCGGACCCAAGGGACGCCTCGTGCCGATGCGGCCATATTTCTTCGGAATGTGGTCATTCGCCCAGAACAAGTCGGCGGCGCACGATCTGCTGGCCTACCTTGGCGCGCGCGAGCAGATGGAAACGCTAACCACTGCCGTATTCGGCTACGACATCCCGCCCTATATCTCGATGGCCAACTTCAAGATCTGGGAGGAAGTCGAGCCACCAAAGGGTACGGTCTATAACTACCCGCTCCGGCCGTGGCACGACGGCGAATATTATGTCACCGGTTCCTCCGGTCCGCCGGAGATCGGCGTGCAGGCGTGGAATTGCGGGTCTCGATTCCCACCATGGTGTCCAAACTGGTCTCCGGACAGAGCATCGAACAGGCAATCGCCTGGGCGAAGGACGAACTGGAGGGGTTCGTTCGATAGGGAGTCGCAGGAAGGCCCGGGCGTTGCGGGCAGGCCACCCCGGCCGCTTCAACGCCAGACAACCCGGCCCATCAGTAGAAGTGCCAACATCGACAGGGTCAGCAGGGCGGTAAAACGATGATGACGTGGTTGGGCGCGATGGAAACCCAGTGTGCCCAGCCAGGAACCGCAATACAGAACCGGCAGTGACACCGCCGCCCAGATCAGTGTCTCCCGGCTAATCAAACCACGGACTGTCATCGGCACAGCGGTTACGCAACCGCTGATAAAGAAATAAATGATCGCGGTCGCCCTGACCCGCTGCGCGCTGAGGCCGAGCGCCATGAGAAAGACGATCACCGGAGGCCCGCCCATCGAGGCCAGGCCGCTGATCGTGCCTGAAACCAGCCCGACCGCAGCCGTCAACAGGGGCGATGGATGCGGCGATAGCCGCGCGCCACGATAAAGCAGCACCACCGAGAAGGCTATGATCACACCGATCAACACCCGGACCGGATTGGGCGCGACGGTTGTCAGAATCAGCAGGCCGATAGGCACACCCAGTATCAACCCCGGCAGCAGCAGGCGAACCGCCCGCCAGTCGCACAGCCGCCAGGCCTCTCGAAGTCCGCCCAGCCCGATCGCGACCTGAAGCACCACAACCAGTGGCACAACCTCCGCCGGCGGCAGCGCAAGACTTAGGAGCGGCACCGCGGCAAGGCCAAAACCGAAGCCGGTGAAGCCGCGCAGCACCGAAGCGGCGAGGACTCCACCCATCGTGAGGATGAGACTATAAAACACTCATAATAAACCATTTTCCGGCGGCACTCACTGTATCAGCGAACATGGAAAACAGCAAAAAAAGGCCGATTCGGCGCGATTAATTCACCTGGAAGGGTTGCCATGCCCGTTTAATGCAAGCATCTTGCTTTTCATGGAGCAGAGGGAAACCTCTCGCGGCCTGAAAAAGTGTTCGAAATTCGCCATTCTGGCGGGTTCTATCAGAACAGCGCTGGTCGTTTCGGCCGCGTTGGCATGGGACTACTGCGACCTGATCCATCAGCGAAATGGTCGTTCAGTCCGTGTTAACGGTTAGCCTTTAAACCTGCGAGGCATGATGAAGAAATATTTCGTACTCGGTTTCATTGCGGTGTCTGCGTTTGTGACCTGCCATTCCGGAAGCGCTCGCGCCGAATGGCTAGGAGCAGGCGGTTCCACCGACACATCCGAAAAACCAGCAGCTTGGACAGTTGAGGAGGGAACAGCCTCATACTACGGCAGTCGCTGGAATGGCCGACGGACCTCAAGCGGCGCCATTTTCGACCAACGCGAAATGACCGCAGCCCATCCATGGTTGCCGTTCGGCACAAGGGTGCGCGTGACCCTGGCCGAGACCGGGCGCTCCGTCATCGTCGTCATCACCGATCGGCTCCCATCCCGCCGTCGTATCGTCGACCTATCGGTCGCCGCGGCCAGGGAACTCGGCATTATTCGACAAGGCGTCGCCCTTGTTACCCTCTCGCCGGACTGACCCTGACCCTCTTCACGCCGCTCCTCTCGTGCTAGCCTCCACGGCAGGAGGAAACGATCATGCTGAAAGATTGCCGCGGACTGTCGCTGACAACTGATTTGCCGCGAACGGTCGCCGCATTCGACCACGCAATCGACGGTTACCTGGGCTACAGCATTGAGCTGATGGGTCGGCTGGAATCCCTGTTGGCTCTGGATCCCGAATTCGGGATGGCGCATTGCCTCAAGGGCTACCTGCTTGATGATGTCGTATCGGGCCGATCTGGTGCCGGCGGCACGCGCGGCGTCCGCGGCCGCCTGGCATGGCATTTCAAACGCAACGCCGCGCGAGCACGCCCACGCAGGAGCGCTTGATCTATGGATAGCAGGGGAGGTCGAACAGGCCGTCTCCGTCTGGAACCAGATCCTCCAGGACCACCCACACGACATCCTGGCATTCCGCCTCGCCCATTTCGTCAACTTCTGGCTCGGACGCCCCGAGGCGATGCTGGAGTCAGTGCTGACGGTCGAACGCGCGTGGAGCCCGGCCTTGCCAGGATATACCGCGATCCTCGGCTGCCGTTGTTTCGCGCACGAGGAGTGCGGATACTACACCGAGGCCGAACATGCTGGGCGGGAGGCTGTCCGGCGCGATCCCACCGACCTTTGGGCTGCGCATGGCGTCGCCCATGTCCTGGAAATGACCGGCCGGCGCCGTGAGGGCATCGCCTGGGTTCAAGGGCTCCAGTCCAATTGGACCAGTGGCAACAATCTCAAGCACCATTTGTGGTGGCATGAGGCGATGTACCACCTGGAACTTGGCGACACGGATCGCGTCCTGGCGCTTTACGATTCCCGCTTCCGCGACCTGGAATCGCCACTGATCGTTGCCGCGCCTGACCTTTACATCGACGTGCAGAATGCCGGCTCCATGCTGTTCCGGCTGGGGCGGCACGGCGTCGACCCCGGCGGGCGCTGGGAGGAACTTGCCGACAAGGCCGAGGGCAGGATCGGTGACTGCCTGTCGGCGTTCACGCTACCGCACTGGATGATGGCGCTCGCCTCCACCGGGCGGGACGCTGCAGCATCGCAGATGTTGGCCGCGATGCGCGATTTTGCCCGGGCCGACGGTCCCGTGCCGAGGCTTGTGAAGGACGTCGCCCTGCCGGTCACCGAAGCGGTTTTGGCCAACCGGCGGGGACGTCACGCCGATGCGGTTGCCCTGATGCGCCCGGTTATCGGGGACATGTATCAAATGGGTGGCAGTCACGCACAGCAGGACGTCCTTGAGCAGGTATTCTTGGACTCAGCGCTGAAGGCCGCAGCTGAAGCAGATATTCGTATGCTGATCGAGCGCGTTGCCGGCCGCCACCCGGTCCCACCCAGCCGGCGCCGCGGATACGCCATGGCAGCCTGACGTCCGGCGTCATAGCCGGGCAGGGCCGTCGCCGAGTTGAAGCCGGATACTGAAATCGGACTTGGCACCGCAGCCTCAGGGCGGGATAAGCGACGTCATGACAGATCCTCGACTGCCGTCCCGAACCGACCGCATCCGCGCGGCCCTGACCGAGTCGTTTTCTCCAACATTGCTCAACGTGCAGGACGATAGCGCACGACATGCCGGTCACGCTGGCGCGCGCCCTGGCGGGGAGACACATTTTTCGGTCCTCATGGTCTCCTCGGCATTCCAAGGGCTCAGCCGCGTTGCCAG
This sequence comes from uncultured Pseudomonadota bacterium, assembly GCA_963819005.1. Taxonomy (GTDB): domain Bacteria; phylum Pseudomonadota; class Alphaproteobacteria; order Acetobacterales; family Acetobacteraceae; genus Rhodopila. The sequence goes on along the minus strand of CAWFUL010000010.1, from coordinate 217,301 downwards.
GTCTCGTGCCGTTCACGCCGCCTTGGCCTCGGAATTCGGGGATGCTGATGCCGGCGCGATGCATGCCCTTGCGCTCACATTGCGCACTCCGGCCGAGCATGCGGCTATCACCGGATCCTAGATCAATTCGTCCTCCCGCCCACAATCGGATTTTTTAGCATTTCTTTCTCCATCCCTCCGGTATAAGGGGTCCCTATCGAAGGATTCTCCTGATCTTTCGCCTGTGGAGAAAGGCAATGTCCCCGGAAAAGGGCATCGATCGCCTCGATCGGGAAATCCTGCGACTTCTGGCCGTAGATGCATCCCTTTCGCTCGCCGAGATCGCAGCGGAGGTCGGACTGACTCCAACCCCCTGCTGGAAGCGGATCCGGCGGATGGAGCAGGACGGTATCATTCAACGCCGCGTTGCCATCCTCGACGCTGACAAAATTGGCCTCCCCGTCTCCGTCTTCGTCGCGATCGAAACCTCCGATCATTCCGCCGAGTGGCTCGGCCGGTTCGCGGAGGTTATTAAGAACACGCCTGAAATTGTTGATGCGTGGCGCATGAGCGGCGACGTCGACTACCTCCTGCACGTGGTTGTCCCCGACATAGCGGCCTATGACCACTTCTACCGGAAGCTGATAGCCGCAGTTCCACTGCGAAATGTCAGCAGCCGCTTCAGCATGGAGCGAATGAAGGCAGCGCCACTCCCGGTTTGAACGGTCCGCCGATCGGGTCGAAACACCGCGTGCGGCAAAAAAGTTCAATTTATTCCGCGCTGTGAACCTTCTGTTAACCCGCGCATGGTCTCTTACACCTCGCCAATAGGAGGTGGCTATGCCAACCAGTCGTCTTGTTAATCGTAACGTTGTTGCCGGACGCGGCCGGACCAGCATGAGGCTGGAACCGGAACTATGGGACGCTCTGACTGAAATCTGTGAACGTGAGGGCCAGGACATGAGCACCTTGGTGCGTCAGGTCGAGGCAGCCGGTCACGTCGGCGGCCGCACCAGCGCGGTGCGCGTCTACATCCTCAACTACTATCGCGTGGCCGCGACCGAAATCGGCCATGCGAGTGCAAGCCACGGTCCCATGCCGCGGTCTCGCCTGGCGGAAATGACTAGGTCGGCCGCCTGACTGACAACGATCCCGCCTAGCGGCGCCAGCCTGACAAATATCAAGGGCCGGACACCAACCGCGATGGCAAACCCGCAAGTGCCAACAGAATGATGGACTTGCGGCTCTTACCCCCCTGACCCTCCGCCAGATTTCGCCAGCATATCCAGCGCTGCCTGGACTGTATGCGCATCGTCGCTGGACGCCGGAAGCACCGCCAGCAGGTCGGTCCAGTAGCGCTTCGCCTCCTGTGGATTCTTGTCTTGCACGGCGGCAATTCCGAGAAACCAAAGAACTGCCGGCTCCTTCGGGTTTGTCGCCTGAACCCGCTTCAGAAGCGCCACGACACGGGGAGAAAGCTTTTCAGTGGGCTTCTGATCGGCCAGCAAGGCGCGCGCCGCTTGTAACGGGATGGATGCATCGTCCGGCTTAAGACTGGCTGCCCGGTCAAATGCATCGGCTGCCTTGTCCGTTTCATGGAGCACCGCATAGGCACGCCCGAGCTGCAGCCAGCCGTCCAGGTTCGTCGGGTCAGCCGCCTGTTTGGCAGCCAGGCGTTCGACCATCGACTTGATCATCGCCTGGCGTTGCTCGTCGGACATCCTGGCCGCGGCGGCGACATCGTTGGCATCGGGGCCGGCCGCTGGCGCTGACGCAGGCGGCGTGCCCCTGGCTAACTCCGGCATCGGAATGCCGGCCGACCGGGCGGCCTCCGCGATGCGCTGGCCTATCTGATCACGCAGTGGGCTGTCCGAGGGCATATCCGCGAGCAGCGCCTGTAGCATTGCGATCGCCCGTTTCGGCTCCCCAGCCTGTCCCGCGGCGATTGCGAGGTAGTAACGGGCGATGCCGCTCTTCGGATCATCTTTCAGAACCGTCTGGAACGCGGTCTCCGCTGCCGGGGTCACGGTTCCGCTGGCCTCCATCACCAGCATCTCTCCGTAGTCGGCGGTCACGTCGGCGCCGGTTTGGCCCAGTGCCATGGCGTGACGATACGCATCCACCGCCGCTTTCCAGCGGTTCAGCGTCGCCATCGTCCGGCCATACAGCAACCATCCCTCGGCGTCCGAGGGGTTGGCCTTAAGCTTGGCAGCGAGTTGCTCGGCGGATTGCTCAAGGCTCAGCCGCTCTTTGGTGTCCGCCGCCGCCGCCTGCATCTGGCGGCTGGAAAACGGCACGTCCGGGACGCCAGGAGCGCCTATCCAAAGATATGTTCCGATTGAACCGACCGCGATCACGGCAAACACAGCGGCCGCCATCCCAGGGCTACGGGCGACCCGCGTGGGTGATGCCCCAGGTGTTCGGTCTGCCGCCAGCAAGCGCCTTTGAATTTCCAGGCGCGCGGCCGCGGCCTCATCGGTTGTCAACAGACCACGTTCAATCTCGCGGTCCAGCTCCTGCAACTGATCACGATATACGGCCTTGTCGTATGCCGCGCGTTCCGGAACGCCGCGGTGGCCCTTGAGCAGCGGCGCGACGATCGCCATCAACGTCAGGAACGCCAAGGCAGCCAGCAGAAAGGGCAGAATCAACCGTCATTTTCCTTAAGGAGCCCATCAAGCCGCTGACGCTCCTCGAGACTTAATGGAACGGAGGCAACAGGTGCGGGCCCGCGCCGCCGCAGCCACACAAAGGTCCCCGCCAGGCCCACAAGGACCAGCGCCGGTGGTCCGAACCACAGGACATAGGTCGCTGGTTCTACCGGCGGCCGAAGCAGCACGAAAGCGCCGTAACGGTTGACCACTGCCTGGATGACACGCGCATCGCTGTCGCCGGCCGTTAGCCTCTCACGCACAAGCATCCGGATGTCATGCGCAAGTGCAGCGCCGGATTCGTCGATCAACTCGTTCTGGCAGACCAGGCAGCGCAATTCGCTGCTGATTGCCCGCGCGCGGGCCTCCAGCGCAGGGTCGGCCAATCGCTCACCCGGCTCGACAGCATGAGCCGTCACGATGGCAAGCATCAGGAACAACGCAGTTAGGAGGGATTTCACGACCAACCAAGCTGCTTCAACAGCGGCAGCAGTTCCTTATCCACGGTCTCTGCCGTCAGCGGGCCGACGAAGCGCCGGCGAATAATGCCCTGACTATCCAGCACGTAGGTCTCCGGCACCCCATAGACGCCAAAGTTCAGGCCTACCCGGCCGTCCCGGTCCATGCCGACCTCACGATACGGATCGCCGAACGTCGCCAGAAGCGTCGATGACGCGTCTGGCTTGTCCTTATACGCGATGCCGTACAGCGGCAGGTGATCCTCCTGCGCCAACCGCAGCAGCAACGGATGCTCAATCCGGCACGGCACGCACCACGACGCAAAGAAGTTGATCACCACCGGGTGACCTTTCAGCGATGCCAGCGCCAGCGTTCCATTACCATCGAGCCGTGCAAGATCGAACGCCGGCGCCGGCTTTTCGATCATGGCCGACGGCAGTTCGTGCACATCATGGTCCGGCCGGAGGGCGACAAAAAAATACCCCGCCAGAAGCGCGAAAAGCAGCAACGGCAGCAGATAGAGAACGCGAACCATTACTCTCCCGCCGCCGGCACGGCTCCCACGGCGCCGCGCGACCGGCTCGCAACCCCCACGCGCCAGCGCCGGTCGCTGAGACTTACCATGCCGCCGAACGCCATGATGACCCCGCCGATCCAGATCCAGGGCACCAGCGGCTTCCAGTAAACCCGCACCGTCCAGTTTCCGGCATCGTCCGAATCACCAAGGGCGACATAAAGATCGGCGAGGAAATTGGTGCGGATCGCCGTCTCGCCAGTGGTCTGCTGCTGCAGCGGGAAAAAGCGGCGTTCCGGGTGAACCACGGCAACCAGTCTGTCACCGCTGGTGATCCTTATTGTCGCATCGTCGGCGACATAGTTCGGCCCCGGCAGTCGATTGACGCTTTCCAGCCGGAGATCATAGCCGGCAACATGAATTGACCCACCGACCCGCAACACCTCGATCGCTTCTTTGTCCCAGGCCGACGCCGAGAACCCGGCCACCGACACCGCCAGTCCAAGATGCGCGAGGCTCATGCCATAGCTTGCCCGTGGCAAATTCACCGCTCGGCGAAGGCTGTCAGCCAGCGGCACCCGGAACAGGCGTAGCCTGTCGGCGAGTTCCGTCGCTACCGCTGCGGCAAGCCAGGCCGCCAAGCCCAGACCCAGGACCGCCAGAACCGGACCACCATAAGTGACGTAAAATGCGATCAGGATCGTCAGGCCGGTTGCTATATAGGCAACCCACAAGCGCTGCAGCGCCCCCAGCAGATCGCCGCGTTTCCAGGCCAACATCGGACCGACGCCGACCGCGATCACCATGGGAACCATCATCGGGGCAAAGGTGCGGTTGAAGAACGGGAAGCCCACGGACAGCTTTGGCCCCCCCATAGCATCCAGGAACAGCGGATACAGGGTCCCCAGGAACACCGTCGCACAACCGCACGACAGCAAAAGATTGTTCAGAACCAACGCGCCCTCCCGCGAGATCGGCGCGAACAACCCGCCCCCCTTCAGCGCCGGCGCCCTGATTGCGTAAAGGGTCAGCGATCCGCCGATCGCCACCACCAGCAGCAGCAGTATGAAGGTGCCACGTGCAGGATCGGTTGCGAAAGCGTGGACCGATGTCAGCACGCCAGACCGCACCAGGAAGGTGCCCACCAGCGAGAGCGAGAACGTGATGATCGCCAGCAGGATCGTCCAGGACTTCAGCGTATCGCGCTTCTCCACCACGATCGACGAGTGAATGAGCGCCGTTCCGACCAGCCACGGCATCAGCGAGGCATTCTCGACCGGGTCCCAGAACCACCATCCGCCCCAGCCCAGCGTATAGTACGCCCACCATGATCCCATGGCGATCCCGATGGTCAGCGCGCACCACGATGCCAGCGTCCAGGGCCGCACCCAGCGGGCCCACGCCGCGTCGACCCGTCCCTCGATCAGCGCGGCGACCGCGAACGCGAACGCGACCGAAAACCCGACATAGCCCAGGTAGAGAAACGGCGGATGGAATGCCAACCCTGGGTCCTGCAGCACCGGATTCAGCCCGTTGCCGTTCGCCGGCGGCGGAAAGGTCCGCAGGAACGGGTTCGACGTGAACAGGATGAACAGCAGGAAACCCACGCCGATCATGCCCTGCACCGCCAGGACCCGGGCACGCAAGGCCGGCGGCAGGTTATTGGAAAACACCGCGACGGCCGCGGAGCACAGCGACAGCATGAACACCCACAGGAGCATCGAGCCCTCGTGGTTTCCCCAAACGCCGGTTATCTTATACAGCAGAGGCTTGTCGGTATGACTGTTCTCCGCAACGTTGATCACCGAGAAGTCCGAGACGACATAAGCGTGCATCAGCGCCAGCATCGCCAGCGCGACCAGCACGAATTCCGCCAGTGCGCATGACCGCCCAACCGCCATCCAGGCGGCATTGCGCGTGCCAGCACCGACCAAGGGCACAGTGGCCTGAATAACCGCCACAAACAGGGCCAGTATCAGTGCAAAATGACCTAGCTCAGTGATCATGGCGTGTTTCCAACAAGGGTCTGCCGTCCCGCCAACTTATGTCCCGAACCATCCAGGCCGGCGAAGCCAACACCTGCGTCGAACACTCAGCCATCACGCCGCGCGACGACGTTCCAGCGGAATGATCGCGGTCAGCGCATTAACCAGTTCATCCATCATCGCGTCGTTATGAAGTGGGCCGGGCGTCAGGCGCAGCCGTTCCTCGCCACGGGGCACGGTTGGGTAGTTGATGGGCGTGGCATACATGCCGAATTCGTCGAGCAGACGACGGCTCACGTCGGTGCACAGGGCGGCTTCCCCGATGTGGAGCGGCACGATATGGCTGACCGATGCGATCCGTGGCAGGCCCGCGGCATCAAACCGGGCCTTTAGCGAGCTGGCGCGCTCGAACAACGCGGCACGGCGGGCGTGGTCGTGCCGCACATGGCGCACGCTGGCAAGAGCGGCGGCGGCCGTCATCGGCGGCAGCGAGGTCGTGAAGATGAAGCCGGGCGCGGTAGAGCGGATGAAGTCGATGACCACCGCGTCCCCGGTGATATAGCCGCCGTGGCAGCCGAAGGCTTTGGCTAGCGTGCCTTCGATGACATCGACGCGGTGCGCCACGCCGTCGCGTTCCGATACGCCGCCACCGTTCGGGCCGTACATCCCCACGGCATGCACCTCATCGAGGTACGTCATCGCGCCGTACTGTTCGGCGAGATCACAAATCGCGCCAATTGGAGAGATATCCGCATCCATCGAGTAGACCGATTTAAACGCGATCAGCTTTGGCGCTGCCGAAGGGGCGGCGCGCAACAGCACCTCCAGATGTGCGAGGTCGTTGTGGCGGAAGATGCTGACCGTCGCGCGTGAGCCCTTGATGCCGGCGATCATCGAAGCGTGGTTCTTGGCGTCTGAGAACACATGCCATGCCTGATCCGGACCATTCGGAAGGCTGTTCAGGATTGTTGACAGCGCTGCCTGGTTCGATACGAATCCGGACGTAAACAGCAATCCCGCTTCCTTGCCGTGCAGGCTGGCGAGTTCCGCTTCCAGCTCGTCATGCACCGGACTTGTGCCACTGATGTTACGTGTGCCGCCGGCGCCGGCGCCCATTGTCCGGACCGCCGCGCAGGCGGCGTCGACCAGCACCGGATGGCCCCCCATCGCGAGATAATCATTGGAGGACCATACCAGCACGCGGCTGCCATCCGGACGCAGGTAATACGGAAAACCATCGGCGCGCTTCTGCAACGGCGTGAAGACCCGGTAGCGGCCTTGTCCCCGTATTGAATCCAGCGTCCGCCGGCAATGATCCTTGAACGTGTTCATGCTTCAGGCGACCCTTATGCCAGTGGCGGAGCGAATATGCAGTTAAAACTGCTTAACAGTTCGCTTATGCGCCGCCGTTGATCGCAATCAACCCGCATGCCTGACACCAAGGTCGCCCTGTTTACGCTGGAACCGAACATGCGCTGATTGGCTGCTTCGTCAACCGTGGTCGATATCATACCTCGGCCCCAGACACCGCCCTTCGCCGGCAACCACGCCGGAAAGGCGACAACGCCAGCCTCGCAAGGCTTTGCATCAACTTACGCCAATGGCATAGCTACATGCTGCACCGCACATTGAACCAGCCTGGGAGCCCGGCATGCCTTTAAGTCCGCCCGCCGACCGCGAGCGCCAGCATACGCGTACCATCGAGATCAACGGCTATAGCCGCGCCGACGGCTGGTACGACATCGAAGCGCACCTGACCGACTGCAAAAGCTACGGCCAGACCAATTATGACCGAGGCTTCATCGAGGCCGAAGAGCCAATCCACGACATGTGGCTGCGTCTGACGATTGACGAGAAGATGCACATCCATGACGTCGAAGCTGTCAGCGACAAGACCCCTTACGTCATGTGCCCCACGGCCGCGCCGAACTTTTCGCGGCTTATCGGCATGCGGATCAAGGCCGGCTTCCTGCGGGAGGCCAACCATCGTGTCGGTGGGATAGTCGGCTGCACGCATCTGCGAGAGCTTTTGCAGCAAATGGCAACCACCGCGTTCCAAACGATTAATCCGGCGAAGGCACGCCGCGAACTCGCCGCCCAGGGCACGCTGACCAGTGCGCCGAACAGCGACGCGTTCGACAAGCGCACAACCGAGAAATGGGGCGGTGGGGCGAAAATCCTGAACACCTGCCTCGCCTATGACGAGAAGGGGCCTTTGGTGAAACGTCGCTGGCCGGAGCTTTACGCAGGTTCGGAAGCGGTGAGCGAGGCAGCCGCCGAGTGAATGCTCACCCTCGGCTCAGTTTCGCCGCCACAATTCCTCGCTGAGCAGTGTCGCGAAAGCTGTCCAAAGCACCAGCGGTGTCCCGGCCAGTGCTGCCGTTGAATCCACCTGGGCCGAAGTCGCGGCGGTCGTTGCGGCCGACGCGAACATGGCTGCCGATACGGCCGTGCTTTGACCCAGCTTACGCTCGCCAAAAAACATCGCTGGGAAACCCGCCAGGCCAGCGAGGTCACCGAACCAGCTTGCCAGGGCCACGCTGCGAACCGGGCTGGCCCGCGTCGTCAGCAGCCGGTAACCGGTCACGCAGAGCAGAATATCGAGCACACCCCATACTGCCCCGATCACCCGGCCCGGTGGCGTGTATACCGGCTTCCGCAGCGTTGCATACCAAACCGCGGCGCGCGGATGCTGCGGGCCGAAATTCCCGCCGATAAAAGCCGCGGTGGCCACCGAACCGATCGCCAGCGCGACCGCTGTTGACTGTTTCATGGTTCGCTCACGCCGAAGCTTCGCCTGGACCGCGGAGGCCGCGGGCCATGCCTCCGGTGACGTGGTTCCAGAGGACGGAGATCCGGCTCCAGATCGGGAAACCGGCAAAAAGAATGAACGTCAGAAACGTGAGCAGGAAAGGCGGGCCACCCGACATCGGACTTACCTTTTGCGTTAAGTCAGTTCGAATGCACTGTTTCCCAGGAAGTTCCCCACTCTCGCAACGTCGTTATAGCACAAGGGTTCCTGCCGACGTCAGACTTCTTCCACCTGGTCCACCCCCGGCAGCGACTTGAGCGCCTGCGCCAGCCGCGGCGAAACATTGTATCCACCAGGCAGCGCGATCTCCACATCCTGTTCCAGCCCGATCCGCGGCACCAGCGTCACCCGCCCGCGTCCCCCGCTCTCCCGCGCAAGAACGTCGCGAATGTGCGGCACTGCCGCGGTTTCGCGAAGCCAGATGCGGATAGAAGCCCCCGCCGAGGCCGCCGCCTGGTCCAGTGGCACCACGTCCATTGCGGTAACCCGCACCGCCTCGCCCTCGGTCTTCAGTTCGGCCGTGACCAGCACGTTGGCGCCGGACGACAGCACATCGCGCGACCGCTTAAGGACTTCGCTGAAGCAGGTGACCTCGACCGACCCGGCTGCGTCGGAGATGCGCACCCACGCCATGCGGCTGCCGGTGCGCGTGATGCGCTCCTTCGTGGCCACGACTGTCCCGGCGAGCTTCACCCGGCTGACACCGGAGGCGGCGCGTGCCTCGACGTGAATAGACTGCGTGACGCCGAGCCGGCGCAGTGCTTGAGCGTAGGAGTCCAGCGGATGGGCCGTGAGGTGGAAACCGATCGCCTCTGCCTCAAACGCGAGCCTCTCCAGCGATGGCCAATCGGGAAGATCGGACAACCGCAACGCTTCGGGCTTGCTGGAGGCCCCGCCGAACAGTCCGATCTGCCCGCTCTGCTTCTCCTCCTGATCGGCCTGAGCCCGCCGCAGGATCGTTTCCGCCCCGGCGAAGAGCCGCGCGCGATTGTTGTCGAGACGGTCGAAAGCGCCCGCGCGCGCGAGGTTCTCGATCTGCATCTTGTTCAATTGCCGGGGATCGACGCGAGCCGCGAAATCCGCGAGATCGTCGAACGGCCGATCTCCACGTGCCGCGACCAGGGCTTCCATCGCCGCAAAGCCGACCTTCTTGACGCCCGCGAGGGCATAGCGGATCGCCAGCCGTCCATCCTCCATCCGCTCAACGGAAAAATCCGCCACGGACCGGTTGATGTCGGGGGGCAGGATCTTGATGGATGACCGTTCCGCCTCCTGCTTCAACGCGGCAAGACGATCGGTGTTGTTGACCGCGAGGCTCATGCAGGCCGCCAGAAACACTTCTGGATGATTGGCCTTCAGCCAGGCGGTTTGGTAGGCGACCAGCGCATAGGCGGCGGCGTGGGACTTATTGAAGCCGTAATCGGCGAACTTCGCCATCAGGTCGAACACCTCGGTGGCCTTCGCCGGATCGATCCCGCGCTTGATCGCGCCCTCGGTGAAGATATTCCGCTGTGCCTCCATTTCGGCGGCGATCTTCTTGCCCATCGCCCGCCGCAGCAGGTCCGCGCCCCCCAGGGAGTAGCCCGCCATCTTCTGGGCAATCTGCATCACCTGTTCCTGGTAAACCATGATACCATAGGTCTCCCCCAGGATCTCGGCGAGTTCGGGATGCGGCGGCTCCCACTTCTCGCCGTGTTTGCGCCGGCAGTAGTCGGGGATATTCGCCATCGGACCCGGCCGGTATAGCGCCACGGCGGCAATCAGGTCCTCGAACCGGTCGGGGCGCATCTGCCGCAACGTATCGCGCATGCCCTGGCCTTCCATCTGGAACACCCCGCCGGCATCGCCTTTCTGCAGCATCTCGAACGTTCGCGAATCATTCAACGGCAGCCGGTCAAGATCCACGGAGATATCCAGCGCCTTCAGAAAATTTTCGGCGCGCCGTAGGATGGTCAGCGTGGTCAGCCCGAGGAAATCGAACTTCACCAGGCCCGCCTGCTCGACATGCTTCATCGAGTATTGCGTGACCAGAAAATCTGACTTCGGATCGCGATACAGCGGCACCAGTTCCACCAACGGCCGGTCGCCGATCACAACGCCGGCGGCATGCGTGGACGCGTGGCGGTACAGACCCTCCACCCGCAGCGCGATCTCCATCAGCCGGCCGATGCCCTCATCCTCGGCCCGCAGCGCCTGCAGCCGAGGCTCTCCATCGACCGCCTGCTGCAATGTGACAGGCTTGGCCGGATTGTTCGGGATCAGTTCGGCAACCCTGTTCACCTGCCCAAACGGCAATCCCAGCACCCGCCCCACATCCCGCACCGCCGCTCGGGCCTGCAGTTTCCCGAAAGTAATGATCTGGGCAACCCGGTCACCACCATATTCGTTGCGTACATACTCGATAACCCGGTCGCGTCCTTCCTGGCAGAAATCGATATCGAAGTCAGGCATCGACACGCGTTCCGGATTGAGGAACCGTTCGAACAAGAGATTGAACCGCAACGGATCCAGATCCGTGATGGTCAGCGCCCACGCCGCCACGGATCCCGCGCCCGACCCGCGTCCCGGCCCGACCGGTATCCCCTGCGCCTTCGACCATTGTATAAAATCCGCAACGATCAGGAAGTAGCCCGAGAAACCCATCGAGGCGATAACCGATAACTCATAGTCGAGCCGCGTGCCGTAGATGTCGCGGGTGGCCGTGTCGGCGCCCGCTGCATCCATCCGGCGCTCCAGCCCCTCCATGGCCATCGCGCGGACGGTTTCTTCCTCGGTCGCTCCAGGCCGCACCTTCGGGCAAACCGGCAGCAAAGGCTTGCGGGTTTCGGCCATCACCGCGCAGCGGCGCGCGATAGCCAGCGTGTTGTCGCAAGCCTCCGGCAAGTCGGCGAACAGTGCGCGCATGTCGGCAGCCGGCTTGAACCAATGCTCCGGCGTGACACGGCGGCGGTCCTGTTCGGACAGCACACGCCCCTCGGCGATGCACAGCAGGGCATCATGAGCCTCGTGCATGTCGGGCGTGGCGAAGTAGCAGTCGTTAGTCGCGACCAGTGGTAGTCCCCGCGCATCGGCCAGACCGATCATGGCCGGCTCGATCGCCGCCTCCACCGGCAGGCTGTGCCGATGCAGTTCCTGAATCGTGCGGTTCGGGAAGGCCTCGGCCAGTGCGTCCAACAGACGTTCAGCCTCCTGCTTCTGACCCTCGGCCAGCAGCCGCCCGATCGGCCCCGTCGTTCCGCCGGTCAGCAGCAAGAGCCCAGCGGCATGATCCGCGATGCGGTCGAACGGCAGTTGAGGCTTCAGGGTGGGATCAGTGTCCAGGAACCCGATCGAGGACAGCCGCTGCAGGTTCGCCAGCCCGGCCGCATCTTGCGCCAGCAGCACAATGGGATCCGGCGGAAGCCGAGCGTTATCCGAACGGGCCAGCGCGATCTGACAACCGATGATGGGCTGGATGCCTTTGCCGGCGCAGTACTGGGAAAACTCCAGCGCGCCGAACAGGTTGCCGGTATCGGTGATCGCCGCCGCGGGCATGTTCCCGGCCCTCGCCAGCACGGCAATCTTGTCGGAGCGTATCGCCCCCTCACTGAGGGAATAGGCGGAATGGGTGCGCAGATGGACGAAATCAGCATGAGCCATGTCGCCTGTCTACCAGACACCGCCGAGTCCCGGCAGGGCAGACGTACGCAGAAAAGCGATGACGGAAGGCTGGCTGGACCTGCCGCCGTAATCAGCGATGATGCTGGCCCAGTCACGCTCAGACCCGGAGGCCCCATGCCGCGCATGACCACAGCCGAGGCCGTGATCGAAACGCTTCTTTCGCATGGCATCGACACGCTCTATGCGCTGCCGGGCGTCCACAACGACAGCCTGTTCGACGCGGCCTTCAGGGCATCGGACCGTATCCGCGTCATTCATCCTCGCCACGAGCAAACGGCAGCCTATATGGCGCTCGGCGCCGCCTTGGTGACCGGAAAGCCGCAGGCATTCGCCGTGGTGCCGGGTCCGGGCGTGCTGAACGCGTCCGCGGCATTGCTGCTCGCGAATTCCATGTGCGCGCCGGTGATCGCGCTGGCCGGGCAGATACCGTCCTTTTCGATCGACCACGGCCACGGCCATCTGCACGAGATCCACGACCAGATCGGCCTGCTGCGCCATATCACCAAGGCGGCCGACCGCATCCGCTCCGCCGCCGAGGCGTCCCAGCGCACAGCCTGGGCCATCGCCACCGCGACGTCGGGCCGGCCTGGCGCCGTCGCGCTGGAATGCGCCATCGACGTGTGGGGTCAGGTCGCCGAGGCCAGCCTGACGCCACCGATCGAGAACCAGCCGCCATGCGCCGATCCCCTTGCCATCGCCGCCGCCGCCACCCTGCTCGAAAATGCCCGCCGCCCCTTGATCGTCGTCGGTGCCGGCGCTCTGGGCGCGGGCGCGGAGGTTCAGGCGATCGCCGAGATGCTGCAAGCGCCAGTATCGTCGTTCCGGCGGGGCAGGGGGGTTATCCCGACGACGCATCCGCTGGCCGTGTCATTCACCGAATCACACGCGCTGTGGAAGACCGCCGACGCCATCCTCGCGATCGGCACGCGCTTATACTGGCAGCAAAGCAACTGGGGCCTGGACGAAAAACTGCCCGTCATCCGCCTGGACATCGACCCGGAGGAAATCAATCGCTTCCGCCATCCTACGTGTGCCCTATTGGGCGATTCAGCCGTGACCTTGCGGGCGCTGGCGTCGGCGCTGTCCGAACGCCGCCACGTTTGGCAGCCAAACCCCGATCTGCCGCCCGCCCGCGCCGCCTTCGCCGAACGGCTGTCCCGCCACGAGCCGGTGATGGGCTTCCTGCGCGCCATCCGAAATGCTCTGCCACCTGACGGCCTGTTCATCGAGGACGTGACCCAGGTCGGCTTTGCCGCGCGGCTCGCCTATCCCGTCCCTGGCCCGAGACTCTACTTCTCGCCCGGATATCAGGACTCGCTCGGCTGGGGCTATGGCGCGGCGCTCGGCGTTCAGGCGGCCGCACCCGGACGGAAGGTCGTCCTGGCCACCGGCGACGGCGGCTTCATGTTCCAGGCGGCGGAACTCGCCACCGCGATGCGCCACAAGCTGCCCGTGGTCGCAGTCGTGTTCGACGATGGCGCATTCGGCAACGTCCGCCGCATCCAGGCGCAGCAATATGGCAACCGCCTGATCGCCTGCGACCTGACCAACCCTGATTTCGTTGCGTTCGCCAAAAGCTTCGGCATGGCGGCGTTCAAGGCAACGACACCCGACACGCTGCAGGACGCCCTGCGCAAAGCCTTCGCCCTCGATGCACCGGCGCTGATCCATGTGCCCGTCGGGGAGATGCCCAGCCCTTGGGACATGATCCTGCTGCCTCGCGTGCGCGGTGTTGCGGGCCGGCCGCCGCTGCCATAGGTAATCGGCGTCCCAAAAACGGACGCTATCGGAGGTTCATCATGCGTCGCGTCGTTGCGGTTCTGTCTCTGATCGTTATCCTTGCAGCGGCTCCGGCGATGGCGGAACCGCAGTGGATGACGTTGCCGCCGACCCCGACATTGCCGAACCCGGTGCAAAGCGGGACCGCGCCTGTGAACGGGATCAAGATCTGGTACGCGGTATTCGGCCACGGCGACCCGGTTATTCTGCTGCATGGCGGCCTCGCTAACGCAAACTACTGGGGTAACCAGGTTCGTGCCCTGGAAGGGAATTACCAGGTCATCGTGATGGATAGCCGAGGCCACGGACGCAGCACCCGCGACGCCACCCCCTACGGTTACGACCTCATGGCCAGCGACGTCCTCGGCCTGATGGATTTCCTGAAGGTCAAGAAAGCATCGCTTGTCGGCTGGAGCGACGGGGCGATCATTGGTCTCGACATCGCCTTGCACCACCCGGATCGCCTGACGCGGCTGTTCGCCTTCGCAGCCAACTCCGATCCCAGCGGTGTCGCCGATATCGGGCACAGCCCCGTCTTCAACGCCTTCATTGCCCGCGCCGAAACCGAGTACCAGAAACTCTCCCCCACGCCGAATGGCTACAAGGACTTTCTGGCGCAGATCGAAAAGATGTGGGCGACACAACCAAACTGGACCGCCGAACAGCTGAAGACGATCACCGTCCCGACATGGATCGTGGACGCCGACCATGACGAGGCCATTAAGCGTGAAAACACCGAGTTCATGGCTGCACACATCCCGAATGCCGGCCTGTTGATCCAGCCCGAGGTCAGCCACTTTTCCTTCATCCAGGACCCCGACCAGTTCAGTGCCGACGTGCTGCACTTCCTGCGGCATGTAAAAGGTCAGTAACGACCGCCAGGAATTAAGGAGACGACATGACAGAGCTTAAGCATCGGGTAATCGACACCACCGGTATCCGGATGCACATCGCCGAGAAGGGTGCCGGCCCGCTTGTCGTCCTGTGCCATGGCTTCCCGGAGTCCTGGTACTCGTGGCGTCATCAGATCGATGCAATCGCGGCCGCCGGTTTTCATGTCGTCGCACCCGACATGCGCGGCTATGGTCAAACCGAATCCCCGGACGCGATCGACGCCTACACCTTGCTTCATCTCGTCGGCGACTTGGTCGGCGTGCTCGATGCGCTGGGCGAGGAGACGGCCGTCATCGCCGGCCATGACTGGGGCGCGCCTGTCGCCTGGCATTCGGCGCTTCTGCGCCCCGATCGGTTCCGGGCGGTGATCGGACTGAGCGTTCCGTATCGGCCAAGAGGGAAGATGCAGCCAACAACCATCATGCCGCGTACCGGCTGACGCGGTCTTCTACCAGCTGTACTTCCAAACGCCAGGCGTGGCAGAAGCTGAACTGGAGGCCGATGTCGCCGCTTCGGTCCGCGACACGCTGCTGCGGCTTTCCGGCGATGTTCCTCCGTTGCCCGGGTCTGACGGCTTCAGCATGGTGCCCTTGGCCGGTGGCCTGCGCGCCCGGCTTGGCAGTCACGCAAAGGTGCCTCTGCCGGGGTGGCTCAGCCAGGCTGATCTGGACTTCTACGCCGGGGAGTTTTCCCGGGTCGGCTTCCGGGGCGGCTTGAACTGGTACCGAAACATCGACCGGAACTGGTCCTTGCTGGGCGCATTCGCCGGCGCGAAAGTCACCGTGCCCGCGCTTTATGTCGCCGGCGATCGAGACCTCGTGCTTGCGTTCCCCGGCGCGAAGGAACTGGTGGCAAACCTGCAGACCTTCGTTCCACAGCTTCGCAAGACGATCATCCTCCCGGGATGCGGACACTGGACGCAGCAGGAAAGGCCGGCGGACGTAAATACAGCGATGATCGATTTCCTTCGACGTTTATGAATCAGCCGCCGCTGATGGCGGTCATGATAAATACCTCAGTACCCGCGGCCAGCGGCGTTCCCAGACCGGCCCGTTCGCCGTCGACAAAGATATTGATGTGCCGGCGAACGCCTGGAGTGGTATCGCAAAGTCGATCCCGCATGCCGGGCCAGCGTCTGTCCAGCGCATCGACCATTTCATTCACAGTCGCCGCGCGGACGGTCGTTTCACGTTCCGCCTCGGGAAACAGGCGCAGCAAAGCGGCAGGCAGCAGAACAACAACGTCGTTATGGTCCGCTGCTCCCGTCATTTCGGTTGTCTTCAAGCAGCGGCCACCATCGTTTCGACCGACAGGATAGGCGGCAGGTGATTGGCGATGCTGGTCCAGCTTTCGCCCTCATCCGCGCTTGCAAATAGTGTCCCCGTATTGGTTCCGGCATAGATACCGGCCGGCTCCAGGGAGTCCGCGGCCATCGCCTGGCGCAGGACACCGAAGAACGCGTTCTGCTGCGGCAATCCCGACCGTAACGCTTCCCAGCGGCCGCCACCATCGCGGGTTCGCCAAACGGCTGCCTTTCCATCGGGCACGTACCGGCCGGCGATGTCGCCGTTCAACGGCAACAAAAACAGCGTCTCAGGGTCGCGAGGATGTGCGACCGCAGGAAACCCAAAGGTCGATGGCAGCCCCGCCTCAATACTTTCCCAATGTTCTCCGCCGTCATCGCTGCGATACATGCCGCAGTGGTTCTGCTGATAAAGCCGGTTGGGCCGGTCCGCCGCCCGGACAATGCAATGCACGCACTGGCCGAACTCCGGATAACGCTCCGCCTCCGGAAGGTAATCGCAGCGTGTTCCGGAGTTCCTTGGCGCCCATGTTCGCCCGCCATCCGCGGTGTAAAAGACACCGGCCGCCGATATTCCAACCCAGATCTGATCCGGATCGGCAGGGTGCGTGACGATCGAGTGCAGAATCAGTCCCGCGCCACCCGGCTGCCACTTCGGCGCCGTCGGATGCGCCCGCAACCCCTCGATTTGCGACCACGTCTGGCCTGCGTCATCACTGTGAAACAACCCGGCCGGCTCGACGCCAGCAAGTAAATGTCCGTCCCGGCAAGCAAGGCTCCAGACCGACTTGATTGCCTGCTCACCCTCCGGGTAACGCAACCCATCGCTGGAGTGGCTCCAGGTCGCCCCAAAGTCTGATGACTTCCAGACCGCTGGCCCAAACCACTCATTGCCGCCGCCCGCATAAACGATGCCAGACACCGGGTCCGCCACGACGTGGTTCATCGGCCAGGTCTCGCAGAACGGACCCTTCAGCGACCAGTTCTGCCGGCCGGCGTCGCTTTCCAGGATGAAAGCGCCCTTTTTGGTACCCAGCAGAACGAAAACGCGCGTTGCCATATTACCCCCTCCCTGGTTGCCGGCAGCTTTACGTGATGATAGGTTGATGTCAACGCTTTCCGTCAGGGTCATGCCCGAGCTCTCGTTTGCAGCCACCTCACTTGTCCGCGATACGTGCCTGTGCCTGCACGCACAACGCGCGGCGAGGGCATTGGCGCGCCGGTTCGATGAGGCGCTGCGTCCCGTCGGACTGACCAGCGGGCAGTTTTCGTTGCTGATGTCGCTCAATCGTCCGAATCCTGCTACGATGGCCAGCGTTTCGGCGATTCTGGCGATGGATCGCACGACTTTGACGGCGAACCTCAAGCCGCTGGAACGCCGCGGCTATCTCCGGGTGGTTCAAGCCGAAACGGATCGTCGCCGCCGGGACTTGCTGCTGACTGAAGAGGGCAGACAAACGCTGGCCGCGGCTCTGCCGATCTGGTTGGAGACTCACCGGTCGATCGAGCGGCTTCTGAACGAACCGGGCCCCGACCGGCTTCGCGACGCTCTTCGAACCCTCGCAGACAGTACGGCCATGCAAGGCAATGACCGCGGGGCAAGTAAATCGATTTCGCCGATCGGTTAGCGACATGCAGCGTTCAAAGTTGGTAGGGGCCCCCGCGCTCTATGGCACGCCGGTAAGCCGGCCTGGCGTGGATCCGCTCCAGCCAGCCCATGATCCGTCCGCGCCGAGCGTCCAAACCGGACCGCGCGGCAGCAGCCTCCACCGGAAAGCTCATCTGGATATCCGCCGCGGTCATTTCGGTGCCCGCGAACCAGTCCCGATCCGCCAGTGCCGCTTCCATCAGGTCGAAGTTCCGCTCAAGCTGAGGCTGCACGAGCGTCTTTTTGATCCGCCCGCCGATCGCCCGGGTGACCGGACGAACGAAGAAAGGCACCTTGGCATTCTCAATCTGATCGAACACCACATGCAGCAGCAGCAACGGCATTGCCGTCCCTTCCGCGTAGTGCAACCAGTAAAGATACTGCACCCTTTCAGGCGTTCCGACCGGTGGCGCCAATCTTCCACCACCGTAGCGCTCCAGCAAATATTCGATGATCGCCCCGGATTCCGCCAACAGGAGGTCTCCATCTCGAATCACCGGAAATTTTCCTAGTGGGTGAACCGCAAGCGCATCCGGCGGTGACAGATTTGTCGCCGGATCGCGTTGGTATTTAGCGACCTCATAGTCAAGCCCAAGTTCTTCCAGCAGCCAAAGGATACGCTGAGAACGGGAGTTATTAAGATGGTAGACGATAAGCATCAGCAGTCCCCGCAGCACATCGGCGGGCCGCACGGCTGAATGCCATCGTCGCCGCCCAGGGAACAACGATCGTTCCACGTCTTCCGCATCTTCGCGCCGTCCCCGTTGTGACCACGCGACCCTAGTCTCTGGTGATGCCGGCGCGCAAAAATCTAAAATGAAAATTGCCGCTTGGTTCGTTTTCGAGCCGCCGGTCGGAACCCGCGATCAGGACCCTGGAAACATCGCCCGCAACCGCGGTGCGACATCCCGTGCGAACCGCTCCAGGCTTGGCGCCATCTGATCCGGTCGCATCCCGGGCGGCACGCCCCAGGTGACGACGTCGGTCAGACCATACTCGCGGATAAACGCCGCCAATTCCGCGACGCACTCATCGACGGTCCCAACCACCCAGGTCTGCGGAATCCTGGTTTCCTCGGTGATTCCGGCCACGCCGCCATGGCCACCGGCGGCCTCACGAAACTGGCTGTACACCGCCATCCGCCGCCGTTCGCCATCGCGCACGAGGGGCCAGTCGCGGTCCCGGTCATCGGTCACGAGGCACGACTTGATGATCCCGACACGATAGTCCGTCGGGTCCTTCCCTTGCTCGGTCAGCATCGCTCGCCAAGGATCGAGGCCACCGCTCCGCGGTCCCTGCGGCAGCAAATTCGTTCCAAACCGAGCGGCTCGGGTCGCGCCGGCCTGGGCCATCGCGGCGACCCAGAGAGGCGGACCTCCGTCCTGAACATAGCCTGGGGTGATCTTCACACCCTCGAACTGATACCGCTTGCCGGCATAGCTGAACCGTTCGCCGGTAAAAGCGCGCACCAGGACCTCCAGGCCCTCATCAGTCAGGGACACCCGGCGCGAGACCGGGAAGCCGAAACCCCTGAATTCATGAGGAGCATATCCCAGGCCGACGCCAAGCTCGACCCGCCCGCCGCTAATGTTGTCCAGCACCGCCAGATCCTCGGCCAGCCGGATCGGATGGTTGAACGGCAGCAGGCATACGTCGCAGGAGAACCGCACATGCCGGGTGCGCGCGGCCATTGCGGAGGCGACCGGGATCCATGACGGCAGATACCCGTCCTCGACGAAATGGTGTTCGGTGAACCAGATCAGGTCCAGACCCAGACCATCCAGCCAGGTCACCTGATCCATGATCGCAGCATACAGGTCCTGTGTTCGCATCCCCGATTCCGGCGGATTGCGGAAATCGTAGACGACCCCGAGGCGTAGCTTCTTGGCCACGGCGCTTCTCCCAGATCTTGCTGCCGAAAGTCTGGCAGCGGGACGCGCCTGCGACAACAGCGCCAAACCCCAAGGGCCAAACCCCAAGGGCCCAACCCCGCTGCCGAACGGCCGAGCCGCCATCACTCGGGAGTTTGTCATAAGATCGTCCGGATTGCGGGTCGATGACTTTGGGCGCTATTCGTTCGCCGAAGTTCCGGCCTTGACCGGCCCAAGCGACGGAGACGCCATCATGACCCACCCGTACGATGACTTGCCACGCAACCAGGCCAACTTCGCGCCGCTGACCCCGCTGACGTTCATCGAACGGGCCGCCTACGTCTATCCCGACAAGACCTCCATCGTGCATGGCGCCGAGCGCTGGACTTGGGAGCAAACCTATGCCCGCTGCCGCCGTCTGGCATCCGCGCTGGCGCGGCGCGGCATCGGCAAAAACGACACCGTCGCCGTGATGGCGCCCAACACACCCCCAATGGTGGAGGCCGCTTTCGGCATCCCGATGTGCGGCGCCGTCCTGAACACGCTCAATACCCGCCTGGACCCCCAGACAATCGCATTCATGCTCCGTCACGGCGGCGCCAAGGTGCTGATCACCGATCGCGAGTTCTCCCCGGTGATCGAGCCCGCGCTTGCCTCGCTGGAGACAAAGCCACTGATCATCGACATCGCCGACCCGACCTGGCCGGACGGCAAGCTGCTCGGCGAAACCGACTACGAATCCTTCCTGGCCGAGGGCGATCCAGGCTACGCCTGGGAAAATCCCGCTGACGAGTGGGACGCGATCGCGCTGAACTACACCTCCGGCACGACCGGCGATCCGAAGGGCGTTGTCTATCACCATCGCGGCGCACATCTGAACGCCGTCAGCAACGTATTGAACTGGGGCATGCCGCACCACGCGGTCTACCTTTGGACCTTGCCGTTATTTCACTGCAACGGCTGGTGTTTCCCCTGGACCGTGGCGGAGCGGGCGGGGGTCAATGTCTGCCTGCGCCGCATCGAGGCGAAGGCCGTGCTCGATGCCATCCGCGACCACGGCGTGACCCACATGTGCGGCGCGCCGATCGTCTACTCGATGCTGATCAACGCCCCGGACCACCTTAAGGCGGAAATCACCCACCGCATCGCCGGACAGGTCGCCGGAGCCTCGCCGCCCGCCGCCATCATCGAAGGCGCCGAGGCGATGGGCATCGAATTGACCCACGTCTACGGCCTGACGGAAGTCTATGGCCCCGCCAGTGTCTGCTCCAAGCAGGAGGAATGGGTCTACATGCCGATCGACCGGCGGGCCGAGCGTAACGGGCGGCAGGGCGTGCGGACGCCGTTGCAGGAGGCAATGACGGTGCTCGACCCGGAGACCATGCAGCCCGTCCCGTGGGACGGCGAAACGATGGGCGAGATCATGTTCCGCGGCAACATCACCATGAAAGGCTACCTGAAGAACCCGTCCGCAACGGAGAAAGCCTTCGACGGCGGCTGGTTCCACACCGGCGACCTCGCCGTGATGCAACCCGACGGCTACGTGAAGATCCGCGACCGGTCCAAGGACATCATCATCTCCGGCGGCGAAAACATTTCCTCCATCGAGGTTGAGGAGACGCTGTATCGCCATCCTGCTGTACTCAGTGCCGCGGTCGTCGCCCAGCCCGACGAGAAATGGGGCGAAACCCCCTGCGCGTTCATTGAACTGAAAGTCGGCGCCACCGTCACCGCCGACGAACTCCGCGATTTCTGCCGCGCCCACATGGCTCGGTTCAAAGTGCCGAAGACCTTCGTGTTCCGGGAGATCCCAAAAACGTCGACCGGAAAGATTTAGAAATTCGCGCTGCGGGAGTTGGCCAAGTCGGCGTCCGCGATCGAATAGGCGAGAACAGCCACGCGTCCACTTCGCTTGGTCGCCACACGATGCGTTGAACGGCCAGCCCCGACGCGCTAGCCTGTCCGCATGGCTCGTCTCAGCGTCAACCTCAACAAGATTGCCCTGCTGCGCAACTCCCGCCACACCGGCGTGCCCGACCTTTTGAAGTTCGGCCGCCTCGCCCTGGAGTCAGGCGCGCAGGGCCTGACCGTCCACCCGCGGCCGGACGAGCGCCACATCCGCGGGTCGGACGTCCCGGCCATTGGCGCGCTGATGCGGCCCTACCGGCCCCGCTTCGAATACAATATCGAAGGCTATCCCGACGACCGGCTGATGCACATCCTGCAAGAGGCCCGACCGGAGCAAACCACGTTAGTTCCCGACGCGCCGGACGCCTTCACCTCGGATGCAGGCTGGCACCTCGACCCGGCCCAGGCCGCCCTCGCGACACCTTTTATCGCGGCAACCAAGGCGCTCGGCGGCCGCGTCATTCTGTTCATCGACCCTGATCCCGAGGTGATCCCCCGCATCCGCCCGGCCGGCGCCGACGGGATCGAGATCTACACCGGGCCCTACGCCGCTGCCTTCAAGGCCGGCACGCATGGTCCAATTCTTGAAAAAATCGCGGCGACCGCCCTGGCCGCCAAGGCCGCTGGCCTGATCGTCAATGCCGGCCACGACCTTAACCTGCAAAACATCCCGCCCTTAACGCAGGCGGTGCCGTTCCTCGCCGAGGCGTCCATCGGTCACGAACTCACGGCAGACGCGCTGGAAAATGGCTGGGCCGCGACAGTGGCGGCCTACGCGAAGGCGCTTCAGTAACCCGGCGTCTCGTTCACGCAAAGCACGCGCCAGCCGTCGTCGCTGTGTTCCAGCCGGGTCAGGCCCAGGTTGTGGATGGCCATGTGCAACGCATTGTCGGGGCCGATCCGCAGGGCATGGGCGACCGCACCGCGGATGGCGCCCCCATGGCTGACGATCACCACATGCCGGCCGGCATCGGCCGCCGCCATCCGCTCCATGGCGCTACCAACACGGTCGATGACATCCGCCATGCTTTCCCCGCCGGGTGGGCTTTCCTGCCCGGCCAAAGGCCAGAATGCATGCTTCGGCAAGGTCAGCCGCGGCGGCAGTTCGGCATGGGGCAGCCCTTGCCATTCCCCCAGCGACTGCTCGATCAGATCCGGCTCGACGGTAAGCTCCGCGACCGGGTAGCCATGGGCGAAGATCGCCTCCGCCGTTCGCCTCGTCCGCGTCAGCGGCGTAACCACCCAGGTCGCATGGCGGGGCAGGCGCGCGGCCAGGGACCGATACATCGGCGCCTGTTCGATCAGGGTTGTCTCGCACAACGGCACGTCCATGACACCATACAGGAAGGCTCGGGCGTTCTCCTCCACAAGAGCATGCCGTATCATCCAGAAATTCGTTTCCATCATTCACCCATGCTCACCAGCGCGCCACTGACCCGCGCCTGGTGGAATTGCCGCGAAAACAACAGCGCGGCCCCAGCCAGCCACACCAAATTCAAGCCGAAAGCCCAGGCAAGATGATCGTAGCGGACAACGCCATTCAGCAGGATGGCGCGCATGCCCTCGAACACATGGCTCGTCGGCAGTGCGAGCGCCACCGGTTGCAGCAATCGCGGCAGCACGGACACCGGGTAGAAAACGGCGGAAAACGGCGCCAGACCAAATAGTACGCCCCACGCCAAAGGCTCCGCGCCCGCGCCATGCCGAAGTACCAAGGACACGACACCCAGCGCCACCGCCCAGCCGAACATCATCAGACTGGCAAAAAACAACACCAGCATTGGCCCAAGGGTAAACAGGTTGAACGCATAAAACGCCCAGGCGAGCAGGATCGCCGGTATCACCCCCATCAACATCCGGATCACCGACATTCCCACCAAAGCGGCGATGAGTTCATACGGCCGCAGCGGGCTGACAAAGATGTGCCCCAGGTTGCGTGACCAGATTTCCTCCAGGAACGAGATCGACATCCCCATCTGGCTGCGCAGCGTCACCTCCCACAACAGCACGCCGCCCAGCAGCACGGCGCCCGCCATGACGGCGGGATTACCCATCCGGGCCATCAGGAAACTCGCGGTGAAGCCCCAGATGCACATGTTGAGAATGGGCCAGTAGGCCAGTTCCAGCAGCCGGGGCCACGAGCGCCGATACAAGGTCAGATGGCGGTACATCAGGCCCCAGACCCGGCGAAGCGCGTCCGTCATACCTCCACCGCCTGCCTGCGATCGCGCGCGATATCGAGGAAGACGTCCTCCAGCGCCTCGCGATCATAACGCGCGAGCAACTCGTCCGGGCTGCCCCGGTCAACCACCCGGCCCTTCTTCAGCACCACGACGTCCGAACACAACCGCTCAACCTCGGACATATTGTGGCTCGCGAGCAAGATGGTGCAGCCGCTTTCCTGCCGGTAACGCTCAAGCCACGTCCTGACGAGGTCGCCGGTGTCGGGATCCAGGCTGGCCGTCGGTTCGTCCAGAAGCAGCACCTTTGGCCGGTTGATCAGCGCCTTGGCCAGCGCGACCCTTGTCTTCTGGCCGGCCGACAGCTGTCCTGCCGGACGGTCAAGGATTGGACCCAGGTCAAGTTCCTCCGCCAGTTCTGCAATCCGCTGGTCCGTTCGCGCGACGTTGTACAGATGCCCATACACGCGCATGTTCTCCCTCACAGTCAGGCGAAACGGCAGGGACACATAGGGCGACGAAAAGTTCATCCGGGCCAGTGCGGCGAAGCGATCCTTGGCCATGTCATGGCCAAGAACGGTGATCCGCCCGGAGGTCGGCACCAGCAACCCCAGCAGCATGGCAATCGTGGTTGTCTTGCCCGCGCCATTGCCGCCAAGCAGGCCAATCGTGGCGCCGGGCCGGACGGAAAAATCGATTTGATCCACCGCCAGCACATCGCCATATCGTTTGGTCAAGTGCTCAACCTGGATTGCTGCCGCGCCGAAGTGGTCCATGGCGATGGGATTAGGGTGGTCGAACCGTTAAGCCAAGGTACACTTCAGCAGCAGGCTGTTGGCCAATGCACTCGGCAGCCCTACGTTACACGCATCATGATCGAATTCCTGCCTGCTCCCGCAACTCTGCCGCCAGGCCAGCGGATCTATGCGATCGGCGACATTCACGGTTGCATCGACCGGTTGGTGACCCTGCACGAAATGATCGCCGAGGACCTCGCCGAACGTCCCTCCCCGGATACCACCCTGATCCATTTGGGCGACTACGTCGATCGCGGCACCGACAGCGCGCAGGTGGTGGACTGGCTGATCTCTGGCCCCCCTGTGCCGGCCAATGCGTTCGTCAATCTCATGGGCAACCACGAGCAGATGATGCTGCTGGCGATAAGCGGTTCGGACAGGGATGCCGCGTCTCATTGGCTGAGCAACGGCGGTGCCGACTCACTGCTGAGCTGGGGCATTGGTCAATCCGTTCCGCCAGCCGAGTGGGCGGCCCGCGTGCCTGTCCGGCACCTGATGTTCCTGCGTGACCTCGCACTGATGCATCGCGCCGGACCGTATCTGTTCGTACACGCCGGCATTAAGCCTGGTGTCGCGCTGGATAAGCAGTCACGGCAGGACATGCTATGGATCCGCGAACCCTTTCTGTCCTCGCGCGCCGACCACGGCGCGGTCGTCGTGCATGGCCACACGCCGAAGAGAGAGCCGGTGATCCTGCCGAACCGGATCGCAATCGATACAGGCGCAGGACCTGGGCGGTCCGCTGACATGTGTCGTTCTGGAAGGTGATCGCCTCGCGTTCCTGCAAAGCTGACCGCCAATGATCCTCCGCCCGCGAAATGCTTAACAAAGTGTGTGTTGCGACAAATATATTATCTGGTCTTGCTTCTTCGCCCGAACACACGCGAAGATGGGTTGCACGTCCGTGACAGCCCTTACGGCAGGTTGAATGAATCAGATCACCCCCGGCTCAGCACCTCGCGCGGACGAGCCGCAACCTGACCTCGCGGCAGCCGTAAGGCGTCTGGCTCGAACCAGTGTTCTGGTGATCGGCGATGTCATGCTCGACCGCTATACGTATGGCGAGGTGACGCGAATTAGCCAGGAGGCCCCGGTCCCGGTTTTGGCGATAGAGCGAGAGGTGGCGTTGCCAGGGGGCGCCGGCAACGTCGTCCGCAACCTCACGGCTCTGGGTGCGGCAACCGCTTTCATTTCAGTTGTCGGCGACGACCAGGCCGGGTCGGACCTGACAGGCCTGATCGGCGGGCAACCGAACGTCGAACCTTGGCTGCTCGTCCAGGGCAGCCGCACCACAACGCTCAAAACCCGGCTGATTGCTTCCGGCCAGCAACTGTTGCGGGCCGACCGGGAACAGACCGACCCGATCCATCCCAAGCTCGCCGACCGGATGCTGCGCATCGCCCTGGACGCCATGGCTGCGACCACGGTGACGGTGCTGTCCGACTACGGGAAGGGTGTTCTATCGGCGGACGTCCCCGCGCGGTTGGTGGAGGCCGCCCGGAAAGCCGGCCGGAAATTGATCGTCGATCCCCGCGGCAGCGATTTTGCCCGCTATGCCGGGGCCGACGTGGTCATGCCAAACCGCCACGAACTGTCCGCCGCCGCCCGCATGCCGGTGGATACCGAGGCGGCAATCGTCGCCGCTGCCCAGCATATCCGGGTGGAGCATGGATTTGGCGCCGTCGTCGTCACACGCGGCAACGACGGGATGACGCTTGTGGACGCCCAGCGGGTACTGCATTTCCCCGCCGAGGCCGCGGACGTCTACGACACCTCCGGCGCCGGCGACACGGCGCTTGCAACCCTTGGCGCGGCAATGGCCGCGAAACTTGATCTGGCGGTGGCGGTACGCCTCGCGAATCTCGCCGCCGGCATCTCGGTCGGCAAGGTTGGAGCCTCGGTCGTCCGCGAGGCCGATTTGCTCGCCGCCCTGACACCGCAGCACAGCGCACTGCGGAAGATCGTGTCTCGCGAGGAGGCCGTGGAGCAGGCCGAGCGGTGGCGGCATCGCGGCTGGCGCGTCGGCTTCACCAACGGCTTCTTCGATTTGCTGCACCAAGGCCACATACACCTGCTCGAACAAGCCCGCGCTCGGTGCGACCGCCTGATTGTCGGGCTCAACAGCGACAGTGGTGTTCGCCGGCTGAAGGGGTCTCCGCATCCGGTCCAACCCGAGGCAGCACGCGCCGCGGTTCTTGCCAGCTTCGCCTGCGTCGACGAAGTCTGCCTGTTCGATGAGGACTCGCCTGAAGGGCTGATCGAGGCGCTGCGGCCGGACGTATTGATAAAAGGCGGCCCCGCCACGGTTGAGGACGTTGAGGGCGCCGACCTGATGCGCGGCTGGGGCGGCCGCGTACTGGTGATAGACCGCGTGCCCGATCATCTGTCCCAGCCGGCGCTGACGCCAATGAAGGGTTGATCGCGCTTCTGCTGGGTCTGGCACTGAAGGCGGCGCTGCGGCAAACTCCCGAGTGGTTCTGATCCAAAGGGAAACGCCATGGCCAAGGTCATCATCAGTTGCGCCGTCACCGGTGCGATTCACACCCCCAGCATGTCGGACTACCTGCCAATCACGCCCGAGGAGATCGCCCGGTCGTCAATCGAGGCCGCGGAAGCCGGCGCGGCCATTATCCATCTCCACGCACGCAACCCGGTCGATGGGTCTCCCACGCCCGATCCGGCCGTGTTCATGAACTTTCTGCCGGTGATCAAGCAAAGCACCGACGCGGTCATCAACATCACCACCGGCGGCGGCCTGACCATGACGCTGGACGAACGGCTGGCCGCACCCTTGGTAGCCAGGCCCGAGATGTGCAGCCTGAACATGGGCAGCATGAACTTCAACATTTCCCGTGCCGGCGATCGGATCACGAAATGGAAGTTCCCATGGGAGAAGCCCTACCTGGATGCCACGGACAACTTCATTTTCCGCAATACGTTCAAGGACATCGAGGGCATCGTCGAGAAATTGGGCAAAACCCACGGCACCCGCTTCGAATTTGAATGTTACGATATCGGGCACTTGTACAATCTGGCCTATTGCCTTGACCGGAAGATCGTCGAACCGCCGCTGTTCGTGCAGTCGATCTTCGGCATAACGGGCGGCATCGGCGCCGAACCGCGCAACCTTCTGTTCGCCAAGGAAACAGCGGACCGGTTGTTCGGCGACCAGTATGTCTGGTCAGTGCTGGCCGCCGGACGCCACCAGATGGCCTTCACCACCATGGCGGGGATCAACGGCGGCAACGTTCGCGTCGGACTGGAGGACAGCCTGTACATCGGCAAAGGAAAGTTGGCGAAGTCCAACGCCGAACAGGTCGCGAAGATTCGACGCATCCTGGAAGACCTGAGCCTGGAGATCGCCACCCCGGCGGAAGCCAGGGAGATCCTGCAACTGAAGGGCGGCGACCGGGTCGGGTTTTAGCCTGTCGACGTCTTCTCTGCCGCGACACGATAAGCCCGGTCAATCGAACTCCGTCGGCAGCCGTGGGTCGCGAAAATGGGCGAACATCCGGGTGATGTGCTGTGGCAGCGTCCGCCGCAGCGATAGGTCGGACGGCACATCAGCCTCGGCGAACCATCCGACCTCACTCGTTTCCAAACTGGTCGCCGGAGCACCGCCCTCCAGCGCGCAGACAAAAAACATCCGCACGACGGAGAATGCCATGGCCGGCTGCGCCTGCCGCGCCCGATCCCAGACCGCGGCCAACTTGGTCGGGCGCACATGGTACCCTGACTCCTCGAAGATCTCGCGCACAACTGATTGGGCCGGCGTCTGGTTCACATCCGCCCAGCCGCCGGGCAGCGTCCAGCGGTGGCCATCCACCGTCTCCCGCACCATCAGAATGCGCCCCTCGGCGTCGAATACGGCGCCCCGCACGCCCACCTTCGGCGTCGCATATCCGGTTTCCGCTTCGAACAAACTCTGGATATGGCCCAGGTCCGCGCCGGCGTGGTTGGCCATGATGCGCGCAGCCAGCCGTCGCAGCGCCGCATACCGGTCCAGATCGTAAGGGTCTTTGCTGAACGCCAGCCCGGTCTGCGCAATCGCCTGGATCTCTCGCGCCCAGACCAGCCAGTCCGGATCGGTGGAACTCAATCCGCCGACACCGTCATCAGCCCGACCTCGGCCTCGCTGCTTCCGAAGATGTCGCCCTCGGTCAGAACCCGCCAAATTCCCCCAATCAGCACCTCGCTCGGTTTGAACCGCGCCTTGTAGGCCATCTTCCGGCTCTCCGGCACCCAGTAACCGAGGTAGACATACGGCAGTCCCAGTGACCGAGCCCGCTCGATCAGCCAAAGCACCGCATAGGTGCCGAGTGACTGTTTCTCCAGCCCAGGCGCGAAGAAGCTGTAGACGGCGGACAGCCCATCACCCAGCTTGTCGGTCAGGCAGGCGCTGACAAGACGATCCTGCCGGTCGCGGAATTCGATGATGAACGTCTCGATCGGCGTATCCTCGACCATCGCGCGATAGTCGTAGAAGCTCATGGTGGCCATGTCGCCATCACCGTGGCGCACCTGCTGATACCGCTGGAACAACTGAAACTGCTCCGCGGTCGCACGCGCCGGCACACGGTACCCGTCCAAAGCCGCGTTGGCCTTTGTGATCTTCCGCAGTGTCCGATCCGGCTGGAATTGCTCCACCGGTATGCGGATCGGCACGCACGCCTGGCATGACGGACAGACCGGCGCATAGGCGATGTTATGGCTGCGGCGAAAACCGGCGCGGGACAGCCGGTCATGCAGAGCTTCCGCATCTGGACCGGTAATCTCCGTCACGACCTTGCGTTCGGTGCGGCCAGCAACGTACGGGCAGGGCAGGGGGGCCGTCGTATAAAAGAACTGCGGCCGGCGAGGAGGCTTATAGGTCATGGGGCAAATGTTCCGCCCGGCATGTTCCAGCCTCCATGCTGCGCGGTCAACGCCTCCATCGCACGCACGCGAACCACGACCAACCCGCTCAACAAATCGTGCAGGGTCCGGTGCCTGATCGTGAAAAGTGCGACGACCAGAAGCAGACCGGACGTCGCCAGCGTCACATAAAACGCGATCGTCGAGATCAGCGCCTGAAGCCCGGTCGGCGGTCCGAGGTCGTCGTTGCGCCGCACCGTCAGCCCGCACATCTGCTGGCCGGGCGTGGCGCTTGCTGACCCCAGCAGCGACAGCAGATGGTAGCAGAACGGCACGGCGGGCAGGACAGCCATGGCCGCAAACCCAAATCCAAACGTCAGCAGGCCAAACCAAAGCAGGATGAACCAGAGCATCGAAACCA
The DNA here is from genome assembly GCA_963819005.1 of uncultured Pseudomonadota bacterium. GTDB lineage: Bacteria > Pseudomonadota > Alphaproteobacteria > Acetobacterales > Acetobacteraceae > Rhodopila. The sequence goes on along the minus strand of CAWFUL010000010.1, from coordinate 187,586 downwards.
GCAGCGCGATCAGGATGACATCGATCACCCAGGCGACGCAGCGGCGCGACAGCGCGCCCCCCACCAGGAAGTCGTCGTCGAAATAGGGCGCTGCGTAGCTCATGGCGTTAACTGGACCGTCCCACTTATTTGGGCCGCCACCGGCCCGAGGGTAATGGTAGCACCGTCGCGCCAGCGTGCGACAAAATCTCGCGCATGACGGCTGAAAGGGTTTCCCGACTGCCCGGGAGCGACGATGAACAGGCTCCGGTTCAGATCCGCCAGATCATAGACACCACGATAGGACGCGCCGTGTACCGATTGGAACGCCGCATCGAAACCGCCCCGCCCGACGGTGTCGTCATCACCGCCGCTGGGGATGCTGATTGTGCTGAGCGGTCCGATGATCGGAATATTTCCCAGTAGCGGATGCGCGAAGACCGCCGGATGGGCATCGCCCCACCGCCAGGCTGACGGATCGTCCCCAAATCGTGAACTCAGCGTGGTCACCGCCGCGGTCAGCGAGTCACGCAGAAGCACCGCACAGTCGCCATTACACCAGTCCGCTCCGGCTGGCGACAGCACGAATGACACGAAATCAGACGTCGGGGCGCCCAGGCCCCCTGCCAGCTTCGCGTGCTGCAACACAGTCTTATAAAACTCGATCATCCACGCGTTGAAAATCAGCGGCTGAGGTGCCTCCATTATGGCCGAACCATCCCAGTCCCGCAGCAGGGCTTGCGCCGCGGCCGCAGGCCCGGTCACGCCTGTCACACCCTGCAGCACCGGCAGAATCCGGCGGGCGAAAAGATCAACGAAATCGACCTGCATCGCGGCAAAGTCCGCCGGTGTGTGACGGTCGGATCGTGCCAGCATCTCCCGGATGCGGTCCGCCCGCCATGCGCCGAAGCCATCGCGCCCCATGAACACGGGAAAGCCAGGCCCTGCCACCGGCTCGTTCGCATTGACCAGCCGTCCGCTGGCCGGTGAGACGATGTGAGGTAAGCTCGCGCCCCCCGCCCAGCCGATCCAGTCGTGCGAACCATCTCCGGGCACCGGCGCGGACCCGTCGCCCGCCTTGCGGATCGGCACCCGCCCGGTCACGAACAACCCGATCGTCTGTCGATCCGCGACCAGCAGATTCTGCACGGGGGAAGTTATTTCCGCGGCAGCCGCTCCCGCCTCCGCCACCGTCCGTGCCCGGTTCAACGCCAGAAGCCCGGACGCCGCGGAGTCACCCGGCAGCAGGTTCGCCATCGAGACCGCCATCACGGGGCCGTCCGGATTATCCAGGTCGCTGATGACCGGGCCGTGCCGGGTCTCCCTGACAGTGATCACCTGATCAGGCTGGCCACGAATACCGATCCGCTCCTCGCGGACTGTGAACGGCTGAGGACCTTCCGGCGTTTGATACCGGCCGGGGCCGGCTGGCGCTTCAATAAAGATGTCCTGGACATCGGCGCCGGTGGTCGTGAACGTCCACGCAATATTGCCGTTATGTCCCAGCACCAAAAACGGCACCCCCGGCGAAGTGGCGCCGGCGAGGACATGCCCGGGCACGTCGATCCGAACGAGATACCATATCCCCGGAAAGCCAAACGCCAGATGAGGATCACCCGCAAGCAAGGGCGCGCCGGTCGCCGTGTGACGCCCGTCCAGCGCCCATGAGTTCGACGCTGTCGGAGGTAATGTGAAGGGGGCAGGGAACTGCGGCAGCGCCGATGCCAAACGCCGTGCCGCATCCGACACATCTGGTCGCAACGCGGCCTCGGGGGCCGGCGTCTGATCCTCCCGCGGCCAAAGCTGATCGAGCATCGCCGGCGGTATCTTTCCCTCCAGCGCCTGCCGCGACAACTCCTGCCGCCAGTTCATCGAAAGCCACAGCCCCATCGTCTTGGCCCACAGCAGGCTGTCGACCGGCTGCCACGGTTCGGGCGCGCCCATAACCAGGAACTCAGGCGCGGCAAACCGGCCCTTCAGACGGATCCAGGCGTTCACGCCCCGGGCATAGGCTTCCAGCATCGCTCGCGTGTCATCCGGCAGCGCGGCCAGGTCGGCCAGGGCGGCCCGGCGCAGACCCAGGGTCCGCATCATCCGGTCGATGCGAAGCGTAGCCGGCCCCGCAATCTCCGACAGCCGGCCCGAGGCCGCGTGTCGCATCAGGTCCATCTGGAACATGCGGTCGCGCGCATGCATGAAGCCCAGCGCCGTCGCCGCGTCGACTTCCGACGTTGCCTGAATGCGCGGAACCTGATCGGCGTCGAGCGTGATGCCCACCGGCCCCACCAGGCCCGGCACGCTCACTGTCATGTTCGAGCGTGGAAAGGTCAGCCAGATCGCGCCGGCAGCCGTGAAGGCCAGAAGAAGGATAAGAACGCCGATCGCCGCCAACACGCGCGCAACGCCTCGAATAAGAAACCGCATGTCGCCAGGGTGACCGCGCGGGGCCATGATGGGAAGTGACGAATTTCTGCTTGGCGGTTCGGCTGGCACCGGCCTTGCAATGCGTTATTTCCAATACGTTACAAGCAACGCCGCGCTTTGCGCTGCAAGCGACGCCGCCCCAATCACAGATCGCGTCGCCCGATTGACGAAAGGCCAATTAATCCGCTTGCTGGCGGCGACGCACATCATAGTATCGTCCGCTCGCCTTACGTTGAAACGTCCTTTCAAAAAGCGACCATGAAGCCGCCGAATTCCGAGACGCCCATCGTTCTGGATGCGATCGACCGACGCATTCTTTCTGCGTTGCAGGAAGACGGGCGAATGACCAACGTCGATCTGTCCAAGCGTGCCGGAATCTCCGCGCCGCCATGTCTTCGCCGGGTCCGGGCGCTGGAGGAAGCCGGCGTTATCCGAGGATACCACGCCGATACCGATCCTCAGTTGCTTGGCTGGGAGATCACCTTCTTCGCCATAGTCGGCCTGGAGAGCCAGAAGGAGGCGGTGCTGTCCGCGTTCGAGCAGCTGGTCGCCGAATGGTCCGAAGTGCGGGAGTGCCATATGATCCGCGGTGGTGGCGATTTTCTGCTGCGTCTGGTCGCCCGCGACACCGCGCACGAGAACCAGCTGACACAAAAGCTGACCGGATCGCCGACAGTCAGCCGGGTACAGACCTTGCAAACGATCCGCACCAGCCGAAGCCTGACTGGCGTGCCACTCTAGGCTTGGTCCGACGGTTGCCCTCTGCGCGACATCCGGCGCCGGGGAACGGCCGCAAGACCCGCTGCTCCGGACGCGATGATCGCCAGCCGCCCCGGTCTGGGCGCCCCGGTCTGGGCGCGCCGGTCTGGGCGCCCCGGTCTGGGCGCGGCGTCGGTGTTGCGCACATGCGCCGGTCCGCGACTTACGCTCTTGACCTCCATCCCCCGTCTTGTATCAGGCCGGCCAGACGCTAACCCACCGTGAATGTCCGCAATGCCATGCCTGATCTGACGGCCGCCGCAGACGATTTCGCGGCTTCGCGGCCGACGGTTGCTCCGCTGCTGAGTGTGATCGTGCCGTGCTTCAACGAGCGCGCGAACGTCGCGCCGATGATCGCCATGCTTGCGGCTGCCCTGAACGGCATCGCCTGGGAAGTCATCTACGTTGACGACAACAGCCCCGATGGCACCGCTCACGCCGTCCGCCAGATCGCCAGGACCGACAGCCGGGTCCGCTGCATCCGGCGAATCGGACGTCGCGGCCTGGCCTCCGCGGTGATTGAGGGCGCCCTGTCGTCTTCATCCGACTACATTGCCGTCATCGACGGCGATCTGCAGCACGACGAGACCCGCTTGCCGCTCATGCTGGATGCTTTGCAAGCCGGGCATTGCGACCTGGTGGTCGCCAGCCGTCATATTGAGGGCGGCAACAACCAGGGCCTCGCCGGCCAGTGGCGCCATCTCCTGTCCGACGGCGGCATCAGGCTGGCACAACTCTTCCTGCCGGTGCGCCTGACCGATCCCATGAGCGGGTTCTTCATGTTGCCGCGGTCGTTGTTCGAAGACCTGGCAAAGGACCTCAACGGTCAGGGTTTCAAAATCCTTCTGGACCTCGTGCTGAGCAGTCCTGCCCCTTTACGCGTGACGGAAATCCCCGCCGGGTTCCGTGAGCGTGCCGCCGGCCAGAGCAAACTGGATGCACTGGTGATGGTGCAGTTCGCCGGTCTGCTTCTCGACAAGGTCTCCGGAGGGCTGTTGCCGCTTCGTTTCTTCTCCTTTGCCGTGGTCGGCTGTCTCGGCGTGATCGTGCACCTGACCGTGCTCATCCTCCTGAGAAACCTGACAAACGGGTCCTTCCAGGTCGAACAGTCGGCGGCGACACTCGTTGCGATGGTGTTCAATTTCCAGCTGAACAACATGATTACCTACCGCGACCAGCGCCTCCGAGGGCCACGCCTGTGGCGCGGGCTGGTCCTGTTCATGGTGGTCTGCGGCTTTGGCGCTGTGGCAAATATCGGTATCGCGCAGGTCCTTTATGAGCAGCACACGGCATGGTCCGCCGCTGGCGCCATCGGGGCAATTATCGGCGTGGTCTGGAATTATGCGGTGTCCTCAACGCTGGTCTGGCGCGCCCGGTGATCGCTCTCGCCGCCCTGGTGGCGGCTCTGACAGGGATCCGCCTCGCCGTAGCGGCCTGGGTGCCGCTGGCCCCGGACGAGACCTACTACTGGATCTGGTCAAGAGCGCTGGCGCCCGGTTATCTCGATCATCCGCCGATGGTCGCCCTCTGGATCAGGGCCGGCACCGCAATCCTGGGACAAACCCCGCTCGGCGTCCGGCTGCTCGGGCCGCTGGCTGCCATGATCGCCTCCTGGTTCGTGTTCGACGCCACGCGACACCTGTTCCCGGACCGGCGAGCCGCCATCGCGGCGGTACTGCTGCTGAACGGGACGCTGCTGCTGGGGGTCGGAACGGTCATCATGACCCCGGACTCGCCATTGCTGTTTTTCTGGACGGCGACACTCTGGGCGATGGTCCGCCTGCTTCGGTCGGATCATGGCGCATGGTGGCTGGTAGCCGGCGCATCGGCCGGTCTGGCGCTGGCCAGCAAATACACCGGCCTGTTTCTCTGGCTGGGTATCGGCCTGTGGGTGCTTGCCGTCCCGGCTGGCCGAAAGTGGCTGCGCGGATGGCAGCCCTGGGCGGCCGCCGCACTGGGGGGAGCCCTGTTCGCGCCGGTAATCCTGTGGAACGCGGCACACGGATGGGCAGGCTTCGTCAAGCAAGGCGGCAGGGTCGGGGACTGGCAGCCGTTTCGTGCAATCGGCTTCCTGGCTGAACTGGTCGGCGGACAGATCGGGCTGGCAACACCCTGGATCTGGCTGCTGTGCATGATCGGCCTGGTCGTTGCCGTCCGCCGAAGCTGGCGGTCCCGAGACCCCGGATGGTCACTCCTCGCCGCGTTGTCCGCCCCGCCGATCCTGGTGTTCCTCCAGCATGCGATCGGAGATCGCGTCCAAGGGAACTGGCCGGCGATCATCTATCCGGCGTTGGCCATCGCGGCAGCCGGGTGGTTAGGTGAACGGAATGACCGAGCCTGGATCGGTGCCTCGGTCCTGGGCATCAGCGTCACCGTGTTGGTTTACGCTCAGGCCGTTTGGGCGTTCTTGCCGCTGCCACTCCGCCTCGACCCGATCACCCTCAGGCTGTCCGGTTGGGCCAAGATGGCGTCGCGTGCCGACGCAATCGGTGCGGCGGACGGAGCAGATTTCGTCACCGCCGACGGTTATGCGACCGTCAGCGAACTTGCATGGTGGTTACCGCCGTCGGTCGCCGTGATGGGTGTCGATTCGCGCTGGACGCTGTTCGATCTGCCAAGCACGTCCGTCGCCGGCAAATCGGGTCTTCTGATACGAGACTCCCGGCGCTCCGACCCGCCAGATCCGGCACTCTGGACGACCGCGGAGCAGATTGGATCGCTGAACCGCACGGGTGCCCCAGCCGGCTTCACCGTCTTCCGTGTCGTTGGGGCAACGGCAGCGGTTGCCACGGCGTTGCCGCGCCGGCCTTGACGCTGCGCCCGCCCGGAACGTCCGTCCCTCTCAGGTCTTCCATGACCCGACGAAATATGTGCTAGATTGCCGCGCGGTGGGACCGGTCTAAGAAGCGTGGCCCACCCATGTCCGGGAGACCAAGCCCGGCGATAGGGAGGCCAATGATGAACGCACCGGTCCATATCGACCCACAGTCCGATGTTTACGCAACGCCGATCAGCCAGATCGATGTCAGCAATCCCCACCTCTACCAGGACGACACCTGGCGCCCCTGGTTCGAGCGGTTGCGTCGCGAAGACCCGGTACACTGGTGTGGGAAGGGCGTCTATGGCTCGTTCTGGTCCATCACCCGCTACCACGACATCCTGGCGGTCGACAGCAACCACCACGCCTTTTCATCTGACGCGCTGAACGGCGGAGTCGCGCTGCGCGACCTGCCGATGGACATGCGCAGGCCGAGCTTCATTTCGATGGATCCGCCAAAGCACGATGAGCAGCGCAAGACGGTGTCGCCCATCGTAGCACCAGGCAACCTCGCCAGGATGTCGGAAACGATCCGCGAGCGGACCGGCCGCGTTCTCGATTCGCTGCCGCGCGGCGAAATCTTCGACTGGGTCGACCTCGTTTCGGTCGAGCTGACCACGATGATGCTGGCCACGCTGTTCGACTTCCCGTTCGAGGACCGGCGGCTGCTGACGCACTGGTCCAACATCGCAACGGTAAACACACGTGCCGGCACCGAAATAGACTCGGAAGACAAACGCAACGAAGTGCTCGACAAGGCGATGGCGTATTTCAAGGGACTGTGGGAGGAGCGGGCGAAGCAGGAGCCGCGGCCTGACCTGATCTCGATGCTGGCGCACAGCGATGCGACGAGTGACCTGCTGTCCCGCCCAAACGAATTCATGGGCAACATCCTGCTGCTGGTGGTCGGCGGCAACGACACCACGCGTAACTCCATGTCCGGCAGCTTGCTGGCGATGAACCAGTTTCCGGACGAGTATCGCAAACTGCAGGCCGATCCGTCGCTGGTCACCAGCATGGTGCCGGAGGTCATCCGTTGGCAGACCCCCGTCATCCACATGCGCCGCACCGCAACGCAGAACGTCGAGGTCGCCGGCAAGACCATCCGCAAGGGCGACAAAGTGGCTATGTGGTACATCTCCGGCAATCGCGATGAGGACGCGATCGAACGTCCGGACGACTTCATCGTCGACCGCCCGCGGCCGCGCCAGCATCTGTCGTTCGGGTTCGGCATCCATCGCTGCGTCGGCAACCGTCTGGCGGAGATGCAGGTGAGCATTCTGTGGGAGGAAATCCTCAAGCGGGGCTGGCCGATGATCGAGGTCATGGGGCCGCCGGTTCGGGCTTACTCCAACCTGCTCCGCTCGATCAGCAGCCTGCCTGTCCGCATCCCCGCCTAGAGGTACCCGCCATGTCGATCCCGTATTACGATGCCATCGCACATCACGCGGAGCGGCATCCGGAGACGCTTGCAACCCATGATCTGTTCACCGGGCGTAAGCATACGTACCGGGTGTTCAATGAACGGATCGACCGGCTCGCCGGCACGTTCCGCGCGACCTATGGCATCGATCGCGGCGACCGGGTGGCCGTGCTGGCGCCGAACGGCAGCGACACGTTCGACGTGCAGTTCGCCTGTGCCCGCCTCGGCGCCATCATCGTGCCGCTGAACTGGCGGTTGGCGCAGGCGGAACTGCAGGGCATCCTGGCGGACTGCACGCCAAAGCTGTTGATTTACGACGCCGAGTTCACTGACCGTGCGCTGGCGCTGGCCGAGGTATGCCGCCTGCCGCAAGTATTGAGCGAAGGCGATCCATTCGAAACGATTGCCTACACTGGCCCGCTGCTGGGCGAACCGGTGGCGGCGACTCATGACGATATAGCGGTGATCCTTTATACCTCCGGCACGACCGGGCGGCCCAAGGGCGTGATGATCACCCACGGAATGAACTTCTGGAACACCGTGCACTGCATGATGTACACCGCCATTTCCCGCGACACCCGGTTCCTGTGCCAACTGCCGCTGTTCCACACCGGCGGGCTGAATGTGTTCTCCTATCCGACGTTCCAGTGCGGCGGGTCCGTCGTCGTCATGCGCACATTCGATGCCGGCGAGTTGCTGCGGCTGATCGGCGATCCGGACGAAGGAATCACCCATGTCTTCTGCGTGCCGGCGAACTTTCAGTTCATGATGGCGCATCCGCGCTTCGCCGAAACGAATGTCGGTCGCCTGACCTACGCCGGGGTGGGCGGCGCGCCGACTCCGATGGCCATCCTGCAGGCGTGGGAGGCGCGTGGACTGGTCGTGCAGCAGGGCTACGGGATGACCGAAACGAGCCCGCTGGTGCTCATGCTCGACAAGGAGGACGCGGTCCGCAAGGCGGGCGCCGCCGGCAAGCCCGCGCTGCACATGGAGATGCGGGTGGTTGGCGAGGACGGCAAGGACGTGCCGCGCGGCATCATCGGCGAACTCTGGGTGAAGGGGCCAAACATCACCAAGGGCTATTGGCAGCAGCCGGAAACGACCGCGGCCGCCATAACCGACGGCTGGTTGCACACCGGCGACGCCGCCACGGTCGACGATGAGGGCTATTATTTCATCGTCGATCGCTGGAAGGACATGTACATCTCCGGCGGCGAGAATGTTTATCCCGCCGAGGTCGAGAACGTACTGTATCAGAACGATGCGATCGCGGAGGCCGCGGTGATAGGCGTATCCGACCAGCGCTGGGGCGAGGTCGGGCGCGCGGTTGTTGTCCTGAAGCCCGGAAAAACCCTGACGGAAGACGACGTCGTCGCGCACTGCGCGGCCAATCTCGCTCGGTTCAAGCTGCCGCACTCTGTCGTCTTTACCGAGGCCCTGCCTCGCAATGCGACCGGGAAGGTCCACAAGCCGACATTGCGCAGCCAGTTCGGCAAGCCGTGATCTCCAGGAACACCGCCCCATGATCCATGCCGTTACCGATCACGTCGCCCGCACCAACCGGCACACGACGTTTTATCTGGCGTGCGGGCCGGCGGACGGAACGCCGCTGATCTTCGTCCACGGATGGCCGGAACTGTCGATCAGTTGGCGGCATCAACTTCCGGTGTTCGCGGCCCTTGGTTTCCGCTGCATCGCCCCGGACATGCGTGGTTACGGCCGGTCGGGCATCTACCCGCATCACGACGACTACGCAGTGGAAAACAGCGTGCAGGACTTGCTCGACCTGCTTGCGTCACTCGGCAGGGACAAGGCCATCTGGGTGGGCCACGACTGGGGCAGCCCGGTCGTTTGGGGCCTGGCGAGCCATTACCCAGATCGTTGCATAGCCGTCGCCAACCTGTGCGTGCCCTACATCCCGGACGGCTTTGGACCCGAAACGATCATTCCTTTAGTAGACCGTAACGTTTATCCCGAGGCGGAGTATCCCGCAGGTCAATGGGACTACCAACTGTTCTATCGCACCAGCTTCGACAAGGCTGTCGCGGCGTTCGAAGCCGACATTCCCGCGACGGTCAAGGCCCTCTTTCGCAAAGGCAGTGCGGCCGGCAAAGGCAAGCCCTCCCGCACGGCGATCGTGTGCCGCGATGGCGGGTGGTTTGGCGGGGCCGGACGGGCGCCGGATGTGCCGCGCGACGAAGACGTGCTGACGGAAGCGGACCTGGCGGCCTATACCGCTTCACTGCAACGAAATGGCTTCTTCGGTCCCGACTCGTGGTACATGAACGCCGATCGGAACATGGCGTACGCGGCAAGCGCGGTTGATGGCGGCCGTTTGTCGATGCCTGTGCTGTTCCTGCACGGTGCTTATGACTACACCTGCGAAACAATCGATTCTCGTCTGGCCGAACCGATGCGCGCTTCCTGCAACGACCTGACAGAAGTCGTTGTCGCCTCCGGCCATTGGATGGCTCAGGAGGCGCCAATCAGCGTCAACGCCGCCCTCGCTCGGTTTCTCGCCCTGAAGGCGCCCGCGGCCTGGCAACGCTGACACATGCGCGCGCGGCTACTCCGTCCGCGACACCTCCAGCACGTGATCCGCTATCGCCAGTGACGCCGTCAGCCCGGGGCTTTCGATCCCGAACAGATTGATCAGTCCCGCCACGCCATGCGACTGCGGGCCCTGGATAACGAAGTCCTGTCCGGGCGCGCCCTTCGGCACGATCTTCGGCCTGATCCCCGCATATCCGGGCTGCAAAGCGCCATCCTTCAGCCCTGGCCAATAGCTGCGCACAGCCGCATAGAACCCATCCGCCCGCGACGGGTCCACCCGGTAGTCGATCGAATCAATCCATTCCACATCAGGACCAAACCGAGCCTGCCCGCCAAGGTCGACGGTCAGGTGGACACCCAACCCGCCGGGCACCGGAACCGGGTAGATCAACCGCGAGAACGGGGACTTCCCTGACAGCGTAAAGTAGTTCCCTTTCGCGTAATGCGCTTTCGGCACACGGTCCGGCGGCATCCCGCCAATCCGTCCCGCCAGGTCCGGCGCATGCAATCCGGCCGAATTGACCAGCAACCGGCAGCGCAGCGTGATGGGGTCTTCACCACCGACCTCGATTTCGATCCGCCGCCCGGCGACCCGCCCGCCCAGGACGGGGCTGAAGAATACCGGCACCGCGCCGGCGTTCTCGGCATCGCCTTGCAGCGCCAGCATGTAGCCGTGGCTGTCGATGATCCCCGTGCCTGGCGAAAACAGCGCGCTGGTGCATGACAGGTTTGGCTCCAGCGAGGTCGCCTCGTCTGCTGTCAGCACCCGCATGCCCTCGACGCCGTTCGCCTCGGCGCGCTGCTTGATCCCTTCCAGCATCGCGTCTTCGCGCTCGTTTGTGGCAACGATCAGCTTTCCGCAGTTGATGTGCGGCACGCCCTTCTCGGCGCAATACCCGTACAGCCGCCGGCGTCCCGCCACACAGAAACGTGCCATCAGGCTACCGGCCGGATAGTAGATCCCAGCGTGGATGACCTCGCTGTTGCGCGATGACGTTTCGGTGCCGATCCCCTCCGCGGCTTCCAGGATAATCACCTCCCGGCCTGCCAGTGCCAGCGCCCGCGCCACCGCGAGACCGACCACACCGGCGCCTACCACAACGCAGTCAACTTCCTCCACGTCTCTGTCTCCTGGAACGGCTTTGGGTTCAGGAAGGCACAACCTCACCCTTATCTGGGGTCCAGAGGCCCAAATCCCTGGCATTCCTGTTTCCAAAACCCTTAGACTCGCCGCAACCACGAGTTCGAGGCATGCTGACGCTGCGATCCGCAACGAATGTCATCGTCGTCGCACCGGAACATGGAGCCGGCGTGATTGGCTGGATGGCGGGCGGCACGGCACTGCTCCGGCGCGCAGTGCCGTCAGCCGTCGTCGCGGGCGATCCCCATACGATGGGCTGGTTTCCGCTAGTGCCGTATTGCAACCGGATCGACCACGGTCGTTTCGCCTGGTTAGGGCAGCAATACCGTCTCGCGCCAAACTTCGGCGACAATCCGCACACGATCCACGGTATCGGCTGGCAGCGTGCCTGGACTGTCGAATCCGTCAGTGTCGACCAGGCCAGGCTGACGCTGGACCATTGCGCAGACCCGTATTGGCCGTTCGCGTTCCGGGCCGAGATCGACTACCGTCTTGTGCCCGACGCTGTCACGGTGACCATCGCCATCACGAACCGTCATCACACGGTGGCTCCCGCCGGAATCGGGCTGCACCCATATTTCCCAAAGGCGAACGAAGCCGCCCTCCGGTTTGACGCCGGGAACGTCTGGATCAACGGCCCCGACATGCTGCCGTCGCAACACGGCGCGATCCCCCCCGACTGGAACCACAAGACAGAACGTGTGGCTGCGGCGGAACGGCTGGACAATTGCTTTACAGGCTGGGACGGCACAGCCGATATTTCAGCAGGACCAGCCAGCCTGCGCATCGAGGCGAGCGCGCCATTCCACAATCTTCAGGTCTTCACCCCCGGCTGGGGTGATTTCTTCTGCGCCGAACCGGTCAGCCATGTTCCTGACGCGCTGAACCGCCCGGGCCTCCCGCCTGGCCAGGGCATGGCGGCATTACCCTCTCAGGCCACTCTTGTCGGCACGATCCGGATGATCCTCGCGCCACCTTTCTAGCCAGATCGCCCGGACCGTTCCAGCAGGTCCAGCGCAGCGTCGGGGCCATCCAGAATCTCCAGCAGCCTCACCCGGTCAGTCAGCGATAGGCATTCGCGCACCGGCGGGGCGCGAACAGCATTGGTCGCCTGGCCAATCACCTCATCGTAGACCGCACTGTTACCGACGGCTCGGCCCTCATGTTCCAGCACGCGAAGGCTTCGGGCCATTGCCTCCAGTTTGACGAGATCAGACGCCGTGAGCGGGCCAGACAGTCCCTCGAGCCGGTCGAGAATCTCCGCCTTCACCCCGGCGGCGAAACGCGTCTTGCAGTCGGCAATCAGCCGGGTTTTGACCCGCCTGATCATCGCGCGCCGGGCCGCCGGCGTGGTGTCACGGTCCAGTTCACGAAGCATGGACGCGATCCGCTTCACTGCGGCGCCTGACTGAGCCAGATTGCTCCCGGCCAGAAGCGATCCGGCCGCATCATCCGCGTCAAGCTGCCCCAACAGCAAATCCGCGGAACGATCCGTGGCGCCTCGGATCGCCTTCGCCGCGCTGCCCGATTCGATCGTGTACAACAAGCGCGCCGTCTGCGGCAGCCGGCTGAGCAAGAGCGTTGTCAGCATTGGCAGCGCGTTGATCCGCGGCGCGGAGACCTCACGGATCATGGTCTCCAGCAGGTGCCGGTTTGGCGGCAGCAGGCCATCCGCTGTCTCCGCCACCATGCGATCCAAGGTGATCGCCTGCCGCAGCAAGCCTCCGATCTTTGCAGCAAGATCGTGAAACATCTGATCCTTGAGCCCGGTCTGCGTCCAACTCTCCGGGACATCCGCACCGGCAAGCACCTCTCCGGCCCGCGGCCACAACATGCCCCCGACAGACCCGATCAGGTCGAGATCATCGGTCGTATGCTTTTTGATCCTGCTTTTTATCGAATTGGCGTCTTCGCCGATCGCGGCTTCGACGACTTTCGTAATCGGCGAGATCGCGGTGCGCGGTATCGTGCCCTGATCGGGCAACCAGATTGCGGCAGGCACCACCACGGGATCCAACGGCAGGAACAGCAGCCGGGCGAAGCGCAACGGCCGCGTGGGCCGCATCCCGCCCAGACGCGGACGAAGCGGCGCAATCAGTTCATCGGCCGCACCCCGCGTTGCCATGGCATCGATCGTAGCGACGATCCGCTTGACCCGATTGTCCGGCGCCTCGGCGAGGGTCCCGTGCAGTGTCCGGATGCCGGCATCGCGGCTGCGGACAAACGACGGCATCGTGCGGCTCAAAAAGCCAGGCCGCGGATGGCCTCGTTGCGGGCTGTGAGGGCAATGCCGGTGGCGCCGCTGCGCCAGTCGTCGCTCTGGCAGGCGATCCGAACCGCCGGCGCCAGCGCCTCGACCGGCAGCGGCCGCTGGCTCCATTCAATCGTTTCCCGCGGCAGAAAGGGCACAAGCTGCACCATTTCGAGCAAGGCGGCCCATCGCCGTTGATGGTCTGGCGCGGCCTGCCAAACCAGGCAGATCTGCTCCCAGCCATCCAGAACCCATTCCGCGCGGCCGATCAGGCTGGATACCCTTGGCCGGTCGGCGATCCAGCGCGACAACAGCGTGACAGGATCTGCTAACAGCCCACGCGATGCACGCAGCAAACCACGGGCGCAAGGGACCACGACGTCCATCGCGTCCGTAACCGATCGCCCAAGATAATTGCCGTTGCTACCTTCCGTCGATTTGGAAAAGTCCTCCATGCTCTCGCGCGTATCCTGGACTCTGTCGATAAGCCTGGAAACCCGCGACCGGGCGTCCTCTGCCGCGACGCCGATCGGCGTGAATGCCATCGCCAGCGCCGCAAGAGCCTGTCCGAGGTCCGTTCCGGATCGGCCGGATATGCGGCCGATCCTGCCCAGCACCTCGCGACCTCTCCGTTCCAGTTCTGCGGCCTGCGCGAAGGACGTGATGGGTCCTTCACCCGGCTCGACCCGGTCAACCAAGGCCTTCAGCAACAAAAACTCAGCCGCCGCCGCTTGCGACTGATCCACCCGGGCCGCAATCTCAGCCGCCTCGCGCGCCTTGGGCCCCGCAAACCCCTCGAAAGCAAGCGTCTGCGCCGCGCCCCGAACGGACGTCGGATGAAGCTCGGTCAAACCGGCTATCCGCTGCAAAAGCAAAACATCGTGGACAGTCGGCCGATATCGCTCTCGAACCTTGGACAGCGCGACGACATAGACGCCGCGGCCGCCTGACGGGTTCGGCACCACAAGTTCCAGTCCGTCGCGCCCTGAATCGCGGACCCTGCCGCCGGCCAGTTTTGGCGTCGTGAAGGGCACGGCTACCCCACGCTCCCGATATGTCGCGGGATGGTCCGGATCGATCTTTGGAAAGTCCTGCGCGGCTGCCACCGGGCGAGTTTGGGCATCGAACATGAACAAACTGTTACCACCCGGCCAGACTCGCGCGAGAGGTATGCCCCGCCCCGGGGCTGCTACCGCCCGTGGAAGACCGGCTTCTGCTTGGCCATGAAGGACCGGCAGGCATTCCTGAAGTCTTCCGTCCGCGTGAAGTCGCTGGTGGCTGCCTCCTCCTGCCGGGTGACCGGCAATGGCCCTCTCAACCTGCGCAACGCCGCCTTGTGGTAACGGGCTGAAAGCGGCGCCCCCGAGGCAATGCGCTCGGCCAGGGCCATGGCTTCAGTCTCCACTTGATCGTCCGGCACCACCCTGGAAAGCAGGCCTTTTTCATAAGCCTCCCGGCCGTTGAAGATCCGCCCTTCGATCAACATTTCCGCGGCCACACCCGTGCCCGCCAGGGAAATGATCGGATCGATCTCCGCGTACGGATACCAGACCCCCAGGTTCCGGGCGGTAATGCCCATGCGAATGCTTTCGCCTCCGACGCGGAAGTCGCACATCGTGGCAATCCCCGCACCACCCCCCAGGCAGTGGCCCATGATCATCGCCACCACCGGATGCTGACACAGGCGTATAGACTGCATGCTTTCATCCAGGACATGCGCGTATTCCGCCTCGCGCTCCTCCGTGCCCCGCTCCTGCTCGAAGGCGCCGATGTCGGCCCCGGCGCTGAACGCTTTGTCGCCGGCCCCGCGCAGCACGACCCCCCGCAGCGAGTCGTCGGCCGACAACTGGTCCATGATGACGTGCAAGGCCCGCCACATCGGCAGATCGAACGCGTTGCGGCGCTCCGGGCGGTTGAACGTGACAATAGCGATCGTGTCCTGACGAGACACGGACAAGCGGGGGTCAGGCATTGCGAACGGGATCTCCTTACCCGGCGGTATCTGTCACACCACCTTGAAGTCGTCCATCGCCGGCCGGCCGGTCACATGCCGCCAGTGATGCCACAGCAGTCGCGCCGCGAGCGATCGGACCGGCTGCCATGCCGTCGCGAGTGTCCGTAAATCTTTCGGCGAAGGACGGGAGGGCATGGACTTCAGGTCCGCCAGTGCCGCCGCCAGCGCGATATCGCCTGATGGAAACACGTCCAGCCGGTCCAGCGCGAACAGCAGGTAAATCTCCGCCGACCAGCGGCCCATCCCTTTGATCGACGCGATGGTCACGATTGCCGCCTCATCGTCCAGAAGCGCCAGACGATCGGCGCTGAGCGTCCCATCCATGAAGGCCGAGGCAAGGGCGCGCGCATGGATCACCTTCGGCCGCGACAGACCCGCCGCCCTCAGAACGTCATCTGGCATCACCACCAGACAGGCGGGATCCAGCGCCCCGGGGATCGACCGCAACCGGCCCCAGATCGCGGCGGCCGCCTGATTGCTGATCATCTGCGCGACAATGGCCTGCAAAAGGCCCGGGAACCCAGGCTCCCGCCGCCGCCAGGGCAGCGGCCCGGCGCGTTCCAGAACGCCGGCAAAGGACGGGTCTATCTCTACCAACGTCTGGATTGCTGCCGTTGCGGCTGCCGGCATCGAGGGAATCAGGTCTGACATCACCCCTACCGCCAGTCGGCCACCATCACCCGACCCAAGGCTCACCCCATCGCTCGGCGAATGCGACTTCGGACACCGGACGCCTCGCCAGCGGCCCAAACCTTCCAACCGGGTACCCGATTGGCATCAGCGCGAACGTATAGACATCGGACGGAAGCCCAAGAACCATCCGAACTTCATCCTCATAAAGGATGTGGTTGGTCGTAATCAGCGTCCCGAGCCCGAATGCGCGGCAAGCCAATATAATGTTCTGCACCGCCGGATAGATGCTGGAGCCACGGATCTGCGCCTGATAGGCAAGATGCGCGTCGTAGCGGGCCGCCACGGCCGGCGGCAATGCCTCCCGCGGCGGCATGTCGCGAACCTTCAGGCAGGGAACGAGCAACACCGGCGCATCCCCGATGTGGTCCCAAAGGTAGCGCCCGCCGTCCATCATTCGCTGGTATTGCGCCTCGGTCTGATGCGCCGGGCGTCCGCGCGCGGCGTAGATCTCGGCAACCTCATCGGAGGCTTTCCGATAGACAGCCGCCAGCCGCCTGCGCTGCGCCTCCTCCCGGACAACGATGAAAATCCAGTTCTGCGCATTCCCGCCCGAGGGGGCCTGCCTCGCCGCGTCCAGAACGCGGGTGATCAAAGCCTCGGGCACCGGCTCCGGACGCAGCCGGCGCATCGCCCTGGCGCTGTACATGGCGTCAAACAATGCGATGTCGGTCATGCGTATGCCCATTGGAAGCGGGACGGACGCCTAACCGACCGGCAACCACCGCGTCAACGCCATCGCTCGTATCCGAGGGAACCCGGATGCAACCGGCGGCACCCGGCGCGCGGCAATTTAACTAACCCGGGTAACGCGGCCGGTATGCGGATCCATCGTGAACTTCGCCACAACCGAACCTTCCTGCGTCGTCAGACTGAAGCCGATCGGGCCGTCCGGTGTCGCCGCCACGTCCGTCACCTTCCAGGTATGATTGCCGTTCCATAACAGAAACGCCTCGGCGATCTTTTGCACATCCGCCGTCCCCAGCGCCCGATCTATCTGAGGGAACACCAAAGCGAACGTCCTCATCCGCTCCATCATCCTGCCGGGGCCGCCGGGACCACCGGCGCGGCCCCATCCCATCCAGTGGTGTGGCGATTGCCCATCGAGCCCCGGCGCGGGAGGCGGAGGCGCGGGTTGTGCGACCGAGAGCACCGCCCCGGTGGCGATGCCACCCACGACAAAGGCTGCCGTGGCGGCCAGAAGCGTCTTACGCATTCGGATCTCCATACAGTGGCGATAGCGCGGACATGGACCTGCTATATTGCGGCCGCCCTGTCGCGAAGGCGACGAATTGCAATGAAATGCAACGGTCGTTCCGGCGCGGGCAGCAGCGGACTATGTTACAAACCATGGACCAGACCCCGCACATCCTCGTCGTCGACGACGACCGCGAGATCCGCGATCTGCTCGCGCGGTTCCTCGAAAAGCAGCGCATCCGTGTCACGGCCGTTCGCGACGGAAAGGAAGCGCGCCGAGCATGGCTGAACGGGCACTATCAGCTTGTCGTGCTCGACCTGATGCTGCCCGGCGAGTTCGGCCTCGATCTGGCACGATGGCTCCGCAACCAGGGCGAAGTTCCGATCGTGATGCTGACCGCCATGGGCGAGGAAACCGACCGCATTATCGGCCTGGAATTAGGCGCCGACGATTACGTCCCCAAGCCGTTCAACCCACGCGAACTGCTGGCCCGCATCCGGGCGGTCCTGCGCCGCACCGGCGACCCGGCGGAGCCCAGGCACGATCCGTCATTGCGCGCGCTGCGTTTCAGCGGCTGGACGATCGAGCCCGCCCGCCGCCGCCTGTTGAACCCGGAAGGCGTGGAAGTGGCTCTGACCGGCGGAGAGTTCGACCTGCTGCTTGCCCTGGTCGAGCGCGCCAACCGAGTCCTGACACGAGACATGCTGCTGGACCTGCTACGTGGGCGTCAGGCCGGGCCATTCGATCGCGCGATCGATGTGGCCGTGTCGCGCTTGCGTCGCAAGCTGGAAGACGATGGCCGCCGTGCCCAACTGATCAAGACTGTCCGGGGTGGCGGCTACGTGCTGGCGGCAACAGTGGAGCGTGTGTGAAACTTAAACTCTGGCCGGCCAGCCTTGCGGGCCGCACGGCGGTAGTCCTCTTGGTCGGTTTGATCATCGTGCAGGCAGCCGGGCTAACGATCCACGCGCTCGATCGGATGGATGTTCAACGGCTTGCCCAGGCGCGCGATATTGCCGTCCGCGTGGACGCCCTGTATCGCACGATCGCGCTCACAGACCCATCGCACAGACATGACGTGCTGGCCGAGATGCACCGTGGCCCCGGATTGTCCGCGGAACTGAGCTCCGCGCCGCCACAGGTTGACCTGCCGCCGATGCTGCCGCTGGAACAGCGTCTGCTGCGGATCAACATGAACCTCATGATGTCCGGCGGCCCGCAGCTTCGTTGGCGCGACCTGACGTTCTACGGTGGCCGCCCGGTCGGGCATGTCGTTATCGGCATTCAGCTGCAGGACGGCGAATGGCTCAATATCAGCGGAGGACTCGAGCCGCTACGGCCATGGCACTCTCCTACCTTTCTTGTCGCGTTCCTGCTCATGACCGCCGCCGCCGCTGTGCTGACTGTATGGACGGTCCGTCGTCTCATCGCCCCGGTGCGCACCCTCGCCGAAGCGGCCGAGGCGCTTGGCCGCGACGTGAACGCACCCCCGCTACCGGAAACCGGCCCGACGGAAGTCGCGACTGCCGCCATTGCCTTCAACACAATGGCCAGCCGGATCCGCCGCTTCGTCCAGGACCGGACGGAATTGCTGACCGCCATCGGCCACGACCTCCGCACGCCCATCACGCGGCTGAAGCTGCGCGCGGAATTCGTTGAGGACGATGACCAACGGGCAAAAATCCTCGCTGATCTCGAAGAGCTGGAGGCTATGGTCTCCGCCACTCTCGCCTTCGGCCGCGACGTGCGAACCACCGAACCAGTGACATCGCTCGATTTGGCCGAACTCCTCCGCACGGTGATCGACGAAACCGGCGATGCCCATCCCGACGTCCAGGACAAACTCGGCTATGACGGGCCGGCGCACATGACTGTTCACGCCCGGTCGCTCTCGCTCAAGCGGGTCTTTGTCAATCTGGTCAGCAACGCCGTCGCGTATGGCGGGTCGGCAATGGTGCGGCTGGGGCTCTCGTCGGACCGTATCGTGGTCGTGGAGATCGAGGACGACGGTCCGGGCATCGAACCGGCGGATATCAGCCGTGTCTTCGAGCCTTTCCATCGCGGCGAACCCAGCCGGAACCGGGAAACCGGCGGCGTTGGCCTGGGGCTGCCGATCGCGCGGAACATCATGCGGGCGCACGGAGGCGACGTGACACTTGCGAATTGCTCGTCCGGAGGGCTCAAGGCCACAGTGACGCTGCCTGTCTGACATTCCCGGCACTTAGGACCGGGATGATGTCGGGGGTGAAGACAATCATGGTAAACAACACGGTCAACGTGCAGAAGCGTGCGCATGCTCTACCTGTTTTCGATCGACTCGCGTTTTATGCTGTCGGGGTTTTTCGTCGGTCTTCTGGTCGGCCAGACTGGCGTCGGCGGCGGCTCGCTGATGACGCCGCTGCTGGTGCTGCTGTTCGGCGTGCATCCTGCCACGGCTGTTGGCACCGACCTGCTTTATGCGTCCGCGACCAAGACGGTCGGCACGATGGTTCACGGTCTCAATCACACAGTCGATTGGCGGATCACCGGCCGTCTGGCGGCCGGCAGCATCCCGGCGACCCTGATCACCCTGCTGGCGATATCCTTTTACTCTCTGTCTGACGCCAGCAGCGCGCGGTTCATATCGGTGATCCTGGGCGTGATTCTTCTGCTCACCGCCCTCTCGTTGATATTCCGGCGAAGGTTTTTGGACCTGATCGGACCGTTCCTCAACAAGGTCACGACAACTCAGGCTGCGCGGCTGACTGTCCTGACAGGAGTGATCCTCGGCACGCTGGTCACGCTATCGTCCGTGGGCGCCGGTGCGCTGGGCGTCACGGCGCTGCTGGCACTCTATCCGCGCAAGCCAATGGCGGTCATCGTAGGCTCCGACATCGCCCATGCCGTCCCGCTGACCTTGCTTGCCGGCATCGGCCACTGGTGGCTGGGATCGGTCAACTGGCCGCTGCTGACGTCACTGTTAAGCGGGTCGATCCCTGGCATAATCCTGGGTAGCTACTTCGCGGCCCGCGTACCCGACGCCATTCTCCGCCCCATTCTGGCGTCCATCTTGATCCTCGTCGGTGGCCGGTTGGTGTTCTAGCGCTGGCCGCCCAGCGGTCAGGTCGCCGTCCACCCGCCGTCAACCTCATAGGCGGCGCCGGTGATGTATTTGGCCCTGCTGGAGCAAAGAAACGCCACCATCTCCGCAATGTCCTCCGGCTCCCCGAAACGCCCAAGCGGTGTGCGGTTGATGATCGCATCGCCACGCTGCTCTCGTGTCTGCGCTGTCATGCGCGTCGCGATGAAGCCAGGACAGACCGCATTCACCCGGATACCGTCCTCGGCATATTCCATCGCGGCGGTCTTCGTCAGCCCGATCACCGCATGCTTTGCCGCCACATAGGCCGAGGCATTCCGCAGTCCGACCAACCCGGCAATCGAGGCGGTGTTGACGATCGCCCCGCCACCGCTCGCCAGCATGGACGGGATCTGATGCTTCATCGACAGCCAGACGCCCTTCAGGTTGACCTCGATCATCCGGTCGAACGAAGTCTCGGACCATTCATGCGTCTTCTGCCCGGCCGCATCGACCTGGAACGGCGCAACCCCGGCGTTGTTGAAAGCGCAGTCCAGCCGCCCATAGGCCGCCAGGGTCGAGTTCGACCATGGCCTGCAGTGCAGCGGCCACGGTGACGTCGCCGCTCAGCGACAGCGCCTGGCCGCCGGCGCTGTTGATCATGCCCACGGTTTCCGCCGCCGCTTGCGCCTCGAAATCCGCAACAGCCACGCGTGCGCCCTCTCGAGCCATCACCAGCGCCGCTGCTCGGCCGATGCCGTTCCCGCCGCCGGTGACCAGCGCGACCTTTCCCTCAAGCATGCCAGTCATCGATTCGTTTCCCCGGTTCTGTTGCCAGCACCATCCCGCACCGGGACCGGGATTTCAATGCGCGCCTGAAGACGCGCGACAGGACGTTACGATTGCAAGGGTTCCACGTGGTCGCCGATCCAGGCCTCGTCGAAGCCCCCGGACTGCCGCCGCCACAACTTTGCATAGACCCCGTTGGCGCGCAGTAGCGCCGCGTGGGACCCGCTTTCAACCACCCGCCCGCGATCCAGCACGATCAGCCGGTCCATCCGCGCGATCGTGGACAGCCGATGAGCGATGGCAATCACCGTGCGCCCCTCCATCAGTCCTTCAAGCTGTCCCTGAATTGCCGCCTCCACCTCGGAATCGAGCGCCGATGTCGCCTCATCCAGGATCAGGATCGGCGCATCCTTCAGGATCACCCGTGCCAGAGCCACCCGCTGCCGCTGGCCGCCCGACAGCTTCACGCCGCGTTCGCCGACATGCGCGTCGTAGCCGCGCCGGCCGTTCCAGTCCTCCAGGGACATGATGAAGTCGTGCGCCTCCGCCTTGCGCGCGGCATCGATGATCTGTGCCTCGGTGGCATCGCGCCGGCCGTACCGGATATTGTCGCGAATGGAACGGTGCAGCAGCGAGGTATCCTGCGTCACCATGGCGATGTGGGCTCGAAGGCTTTCCTGGGTCACCCCCGCGATGTCCTGCCCGTCGATCAGGATCCGCCCGCTGGCGGGATCAAAAAAATGCAGCAGCAGGTTGACCAACGTCGATTTGCCGGCGCCGGAGGGACCAACCAGCCCGACCCGTTCCCCGGCGTGGATGGTCAGGTCGATCCCATGCAGAACGCCCGGCGCGCGAACGCCCTGCCGCCCCGTCACAAAGTCGCGGATGCGCCCATAGTCGAAATGCAGGTCCTCCATCCGGATTTCGCCGCCGGTGACGCGCAGTTCGACCGCGCCCGGTGGGTCCGGCATCTGCCGAGGCACATCGATCGAGCGCATGCCGTCCTGCACCGTGCCGATATTTTCAAAAATACCTGTCACGCTGCGCGCGACCCAGCCGGCGATGTTGGTCAGTTGCCATGCCAGAGGGATGGCGGTTGCGACCGCTCCCACGGCGATCCGCTCGTCCGTCCATAGCCAGATTGCGACGCCCGCGGTGCCGACGACCAACGACGCATTCATCAGCGAAAGCGTAATCGTATAGCCCGACGTCATGCGCGTCTGATCGCGAAACGCTACCGTATGGTCCTCGATCGCCTCCCGCACGAAGGCGTCCTCGTCCTGGGCGCGGGCGAACAACTTGACCGTCAGTATATTCGTATAGCTGTCGACAATCCGCCCGGTCAGCGTGGAACGGTGTTCAGACACCCGCCGGGACCGGTCCCGCAGTCTGGGCACGAACCAGCGCAGCATCAGGGCGTAGCCGACGAACCAGACGGTCATCGGCACCATCAGCCGCCAGTCCAGGCGCCCGAGGAGCAACAGCGCGCTGCTGCCATAGACAATGATGTACCAGGCGGCATCGAACGCCATCACCAGGCTTTCGCGTAACGCCGGACCCGTCTGCTGCACCCGGTTGGCGATCCGGCCTGCGAAGTCGTTCTGAAAGAACGTCCAGCTCTGCCGCACCACATGCCAGTGGTTCTGCCACCGGATCATGTTGGAGAAGCCCGGATTGACGATCTGGTTCACCAGGATGGTGTGGGACATGAAACTCAGCGGGCGCACGATCAGCAGCACGCCAGCCATTCCCAGCAGCAAAAGCCCGTGATCGCGCAACAGCGTTTGCGGCGCGGCCTGTGAGACAAGGCCGACCACGCGTCCGATAAAGGCCGGGATCAAAGTGTCCAGCACCGCAATCAGCCCGCCGAAGACAAAAAGCGCGATGGTCAGCCCACGGACCTGACGGATGTAGTGCCAGTAAAACTCCACCAGGCCGGAGTTGGGGGGCGGTGCAGGAATCCCCGCGGTGGCATCCAGCAGTCGTTCGAACTGTCGCAGCATTCGGTCAGCGGTGAACCAACCAGGCCTGTCCGTCAATCATTCGCTGTGACGTCGCGGCATCTCCGCCCGCCGACCACTGGCCCACGGCGGCCGGCAAGGCGGCGCTGTTCTACTCCGCCGCCAGCAAAGGCGGATCGATCATGCCTGCCGCGGCAGCCAGATCGACCGAAAGCAAGCGGGACACACCGCGCTCCTGCATCGTCACCCCGTACAACCGGTCCATCCGCGCCATCGTCAGCGGATGGTGCGTCACCACCAGGAACCGCGTGCCGGTATCGCGCACCATGTCCTCCAGCAGCGTGCAGAACCGGTCCACGTTCGCGTCGTCCAGCGGCGCATCCACTTCGTCGAGCACACACACCGGAGCAGGATTGCAGCGGAACACCGCGAAGATCAGCGACAGGGCGGTCAGCGCCTGCTCCCCGCCCGACAGCAGCGACAGCGTCGCCAGCTTCTTGCCGGGTGGCTGAGCGTAGATCTCCAGCCCGGCTTCCAGCGGATCGTCCGATCCGACCAGCGCCAGATGCGCCCGGCCACCGCCAAACATGCGCGTAAACAGCTGCTGGAAGTTCCGGTCGACCTCCTGGAACACCGCGCTCAGCCGCTCCCGGCCTTCCCGGTTCAAATGCCCAATCGACCCACGTAGCTTGGCGATCGCTGTCGTCAGCTCAGCCCGCTCGGTTTCGATCGTGCCGATCTGGGTTTCGACCGCCTCGGCTTCCTGCTCCGCGCGCAGGTTGACCGGCCCCATTTCCTCGCGTTCTTTCAATTGCCGTTCCAGCCGTTTGCGCGCGCGATCCTCCGCTTCCTGCGACAGGTCCGTCGGTGGATCGGGCAAAGCCGGGTTGGCACCGAGGCGCTCGATGATCCGTTCGGCAACAACACCCCAGGCGTGATCCGCCTGCTGCGCCGCGCCTTCCGCCCGCACCAAGTCCTCGCGTCGCGCCGCTACCGCCGCTTCGGCCGCCCGCGCCGCGCGGTCAGCCTCCGATGCCTGTGTCAGCGCAACCGACAGCGCCTCCGCTGTTCTCCGATGCTCAGCCTCAGCCGCTTGCAGCGCGTCCAAAGCATCAGACCGGCGTGCCGCAACCTCGGCCGGGCGAGCCTCCAGGATCTTCAGCGTTTTATCAGCTTCAACCTGCCGTGCCGTCAGGTCACTGACCCGCCCGGCGGCATCGCGCGCGCGCTCCGTCCAGCCGGTCCGTTCGGCGATGATGACGCGGCGGCGGTTGACCCGGCCCGCATGATCACGCGCCAGGGCCTCCCGCTCGGCCCGAAGCGCGCTCTCATGCGTCCGCGCGCCTGACAGCCGCTCCCGCGCATCGCTGACCGCCTGGCGCAACGCCGCGATGTCCGGCAGGTCCGCTTGCGCCTCGCGCCGCTGCTGCAGGACCGCCGCCGCCTCGTCACGCTCAACCGCAATCCGTCCAAGTTGGTCATCCGCCGCGGCGAGCCGCGCCGTCGCGGTGGCGGCCTGATTGCGCAAGGCGGCGAGCGTGGCGCGCGTGCGGTCGAACGCCTGTTCGCAGTCCCGCCGCACGACCCGAGCCTGCTGCTCCGCGGCGACGGCGGACTGCGCTTCCGTTTCTGCCGCGGTTCGGGTCGTCCGCGCCGCTGCGGAGTCCTGTTCGGCCGACGCAAGCCTTGCGCGAAGCCCATTCAAGCGGTTGCGCTGCTGCAACCGGACCGCCGCCTGAGTCGGTGTGCCAGCACGAATTGCATACCCATCCCAGCGCGATATCGCGCCGGAGCGCGCCACCAGCGACTGACCCGGCAGCAAAGCGGTCTGATGATCTGCTCCATCCTGCTCGCTTTCGACCAGGCCGATCTGCGACAGCGCCCGCGCAAGCGCCGGTGGTCCCTGGACGAACGCCGACAGCGGCGTTGCGCACGCAGGCAGGGCAGGGGCAGGATCGAACGCCGGCAGTTCCCGCCAGTGCCGTGCGGCGCCGGGGTTGAGCGCGGACGTAAGTTCCTCGCCAAGCACCGCGCCCAGGGCCGCTTCGATCCCGGCCGCCACCGTCAGCGAATCGATCATCGGCGGCCACTGTTCGCCATCCTTCACCGCCAGCACCTCGGCCAGCGCCTGCGCTTCGGCCGCCAACCGCGCCCGGGCTGAATCTGCGGTCGTCTGAGCCTCCCGCGCGCTAGCCAGCGTTGCCGCCGCCGTGGCCCTTGCCTGTTCGGCCTGCTCCACGCCCTGCCGAGCCGCCGCGAGCGCGGCTTCCGCCAGCGCCGAGGCTTCGGTGGAACGGGCGATCTGGTCGGGATCAACCTGCTGCGCCGCAATCCTCGCCCGTTCCTGGGTCAGGGTCTGGAACTGCTGGTTCAGCCGATTGGCCCGCTGCTCCGCCTGCGCCAAAAGCTGTGTGGCGGCCTGCGCGCGGGCATTTGCCTCCGCCGCGGCCTCTGTCGCCCGGTTAGCCTCGGCTTCCGCCTCACGCACTGTATCGGCCGCGGCGATGGCTGCCGCCTCGGCCGACGCGGCTCGGTCATCATGGCCCTCGTCAGCCTGCGCCAGGCTGATCTCCTCGGCGGCCAGCCGCTGATCCGCCGCCGCCGCGTCGCGCTGCAACTGTTCAGCATGCACCAGATCCTGCCGGATCTGGTGCAGGCGACGCTGCGCCTCCGCAAGTTCCGCGCGGGCCCGCTGCTCCTCACCGGCGATCTGCTCCTGCGCGACACGGTATCGCTCGAGAACAGTCCGCGCCTCCGCCTCCCGCTCGCGAAGCGGCGGTAGCGCCGCGGCTGCCTCGGTCGCTCGCGTCGTAGCGGCTGTCGCAGCTTCCGTTGCCGCCGCCACGGCCCGCCGCGCGTCCTCCAGCGCCGCCGCCGCCTGCGCCCGCGCCTGTTCGACCCTGGCACGCTGGATTGACAGAAGATCCGCCTCAGCAGCGCGAATTGAGCCGGAAATGGTCCGATACCGGCTGGCCTGCCGCGCCTGCCGCTTCAGTCCGCCCAACTGCGTTTCCAACTGCGCCCGCAGGTCTTCCGCCCGCGCCAGGTTCGCTTCGGCGGCCCGCAGCTTCAGCTCCGCCTCATGGCGCCGGGCATGCAGGCCGGTGATATTCGCAGCCTCCTCCAGTACCGCGCGCCGGTCCTCCGGCTTGGCGCCAACCAGCGCGCCGACCCGCCCCTGGCTGACCATCGCCGACGCCCGAGCCCCGGAGGCCAGATCGGCAAACAGCGTCTGCACGTCCCGCGCGCGGACTTCCTTGCCGTTGATCCGGTAGGCTGACCCGCTGCCCCGCTCGATCCGGCGGATGATTTCCAGCTCCGGCTGCTCATGGAACGGCGGCGGCACCTTGCCGACCGTATCGTCCAGGAACACCGTCACCTCGGCGATGTTGCGCGACGCCCGCCCCGCCGTGCCGGCGAAGATGACGTCCTCCATCTCCCCGCCACGCAGGTTCCGCGCGCTGCTTTCCCCCATCGCCCACCGCAGCGCCTCAACCACGTTGGACTTGCCGCACCCGTTGGGTCCCACGATGCCGGTCAGTCCGGGTAAAATATCCACCGAGGTCGGTTCGGCGAAACTCTTGAAGCCCGAGATGCGAAGGCGGCGGAAACTGACCGGCAAATCGTGTCCCTTTTCTCCTTATGCCGGGATCAGCTTCCGAAACGCCTCGAAGCTCATTTCACCGGCATATTTTTGATTGTCGATCACGAAGCTCGGAGTCGAGTCGATGCTCCATTTCTTCTGATCGGCCTGTTGCTGAGACAAAATCCAGGTGCGCAGGTCAGTATCAGACACGGCTTTGTCGAACGTCGCCCGGCTCATGCCGGCCAGTCCGGCCACTTTCCACAGTTGTTCCGTCGGGTCTGCGCCGCGGTTGAACGCCCACGTGTTCTGCGAGGCAAACAGCGCGTTGATGAACGGCTCGTAGCGATCCACCGGCAGATAACGAGCGACCATCGCCGCGGTCAGCGCGACCTGGTCCAGCGGATAGTCATGGAAGACCCAGCGAACCGTCCCGGGTTCGATGAGCTTTGCCTTGATCTCCGGCATCGTTTCCTGGGCAAACGCCGCGCAGTGCGTGCAGGTCAGGGAAAAATACTCGTTGACCGTCACTTTCGCGTCCGGCTTGCCGATCGACCGTTCGGCCGTGGTCAGATTCGTATCGGCCCGGGCAACCACCGGCAGCATGGCGGCCGGAACAAGGGATAGTAGGAAACGGCGAGATATGAGCATCTGAACCTCTAGATGTAGTAACACTAAGACTTGTTGACACGCCCTGTCGAGTGCAGCGCACGGCCTAGCACGACGCGCCCGAGGGCTGCGAGCGCATCGCGCAATTCGCCTTCCGGCAGACCTGCCACGGCGGCCTCCGCTTCGGCGATGGCCTCGGGTGGCGGCTTCGGGACGGGCGGCGGGCGCGGCGGCATCCCGGCTTGGGTAAATCGCAGAGAATGCACAGGCTGCCCGCCGAGATGGGTGTTGATCCGTTTGATCAACTCGACCCCGACATAATGCAGGTCCATGGCCACCGAACCGGCGCAGCCGATGGTCAGTGTTCCTCTGTCCAGCTTACGCGGCGTAGTCATCGATGCGACTTTGGCGCCCACGATGATCGGCCAGTCCGCCATGATTTGCGCCGCCGCGGGACTGTGGCGGCGGAACGTCTTGCGCGTCACGGTCGGAACCACTGCCCCGATCGGCCGAGGACCATGGACGATCCCCTGGCGCATTGTCATATCTGTCGTCGTGTCGTCGTCCGCCATCGCCCCCGCCGATTTGCTGCTGCGCTGGTATGACCGCCATCGCCGCCGGTTGCCGTGGCGCGCGGAGCCGTCCGAAACGCCCGATCCGTATCGTGTCTGGCTCAGCGAAATCATGCTTCAGCAGACTACGGTTGTCGCCGTCATACCCTACTATGAGAAGTTCGTAAGCCGGTTCCCGACGGTTCAGGCCCTCGCGGCCGCACCACTGGACGACGTTCTCTCCGCCTGGGCCGGCCTCGGCTATTATGCCCGCGCCCGCAACCTGCACGCCTGCGCCCAGATGGTCGCGGCCCTGGGCGCCTTTCCCACGGACCTGGAGGGACTCCGGGCGCTGCCCGGGATCGGGGCCTATACCGCCGCGGCGATCGGTGCCATCGCATTCGGCATCCCGGTCGTTCCGGTAGACGGCAACGTGGAACGTGTGGCCGCCAGGATCTTTGCGATCCAGGAGCCGATGCCCGCTGCAAAATCCGCCATCCGCCTGGCCGCCGAACGGCTGGGCCTTCAGCCGGATGCCGAGGCTCGACCCTCCGACTTCGCCCAGGCCTTGTTCGATCTTGGCGCGTCGATCTGCAGCCCCACGACCCCCGCTTGCGGCGTCTGTCCATGGGTCGCCGACTGTGCCGCGCGGCAACTGGGCATTGCCGGCGATCTGCCCGCCCGGTCGCCGAAGAAGCTGCGCCCCACACGCTACGGGGTGCATTTCTGGCTAACCGACCCGGACCAGAACGTCCTTCTCCGCCGCCGCCCGATCAAGGGCCTGCTCGGCGGAATGACCGAACTGCCCGGCACCGATTGGCGCGCCGCTCCCTGGACCACAGCCGAGGCCCTGGCCCTCGCCCCGGCCAAGGCGGACTGGCAACCGGCGGGCCAGGTCCGCCACGGCTTCACCCATTTCGAACTCATCGTCGACCTGTTCGTCGCCCATGTTCCGGCGATCGACGGAGACGGCCTGATCAGATCGGTAGCGACCCTGGATAACGAAGCCCTGCCGTCGGTGATGTGGAAATGCGTCCGTATGGCCGCGGGATCCGGCCCGCCCGTCAAACCTCGCGATTGATGATCGCCAGGATTGTCCGGCAAAGCGCGACGAGCGCTATCAGCATCACCCCGTCCAATATCAATGAGCCCGGCGTAATGACCGAGTGCCCGAGATGAATCTCCTTGGGCACGGACTGCACCACTGTGTTGATCGCATCACGCGCCGGTCCTTCCGGTCCAACACCCGCCAGCAGACCAGGCACGAAAGACCAGGCAATGCCACTTATCAGCACGATCGGCGCCAGAACTTCCGCCACGATCTCTACAAACCCGACAGCGAAGATGATCACACCCTGGACGACCAGCTTGCTGAACCGCAACGCGGTGACCGTCGCGGGATGATTGAGCGCGGCCTGCCAATCGTCCTGCTCCTCAAGCTCATAGGACATGCGGCGCGGAACGCCCGATGCGGCGCGATCGATGAAATCCTCGGTTTTGTCTGATGAACGATCCATAAAACCAGAATACGGGCGAAATAAGATTTCTGCCACCCTGGTCGGGCCAGCAAGCTTGATCCGCTGCGGCCCGTCCCGCACGATCGTCCAAAGCCAACCGCAGGAGACGTAAGATGAATACCCGCGCAGGAGACGCACGATGAAGACCCGCGCCGCCGTGGCCCGCAAGGCCGGCGAACCGCTGAGCCTGGAAACCGTCGATCTGGAGGGTCCCCGCGAGGGCGAGGTGCTGGTCGAGATCAAGGCCACCGGCATCTGCCACACCGACGAATACACCCTCTCCGGCGCGGACTCCGAGGGCCTGTTCCCGTCGATCCTCGGCCACGAGGGTGCCGGCATCGTTGTCGACGTCGGCAAAAACGTCAGCAGCCTGAAAAAGGGCGACCACGTCATTCCGCTCTACACGCCGGAGTGCCGCCAGTGTGAATACTGCCTGTCGCGCAAGACCAACCTGTGCGTGGCAATTCGCGCCACGCAGGGCAGGGGGGTGATGCCGGACGGCAGCAGCCGGTTCTCCTGCGAGGGCGAGCCGGTCTTCCACTATATGGGCACCAGCACGTTCAGCAATTTCACGGTTTTGCCTGAAATCGCCCTCGCGAAAATCCGCCCCGACGCCCCCTTCGACAAGGTCTGCTACATCGGCTGCGGCGTAACCACCGGCATCGGCGCGGTGATGAACACCGCCAAGGTGGAGGCCGGCGCGCGAGCTGTGGTCTTCGGATTGGGCGGCATCGGACTGAACGTCATCCAGGGCCTGCGCATGGTCGGCGCGGAACAGATCGTCGGCGTCGACCTCAACCCCGGCCGCAAGCCGATGGCCGAAAAGTTCGGCATGACCCACTTCGTCAACCCGAATGAGGTCCAGGCAGACCTGGTGCCCTATCTGGTGGACCTGACCAAAGGCGGCGCCGACTACACCTTCGAGTGCATCGGCAACACCAAGGTCATGCGTCAGGCCTTGGAATGTGCCCATCGCGGCTGGGGCAAGTCGATCATCATCGGCGTCGCCGGCGCCGGTCAGGAAATCGCCACCCGACCGTTCCAGCTTGTCACCGGCCGCACATGGATGGGCACCGCGTTCGGCGGCGCCAGAGGCCGCACCGACGTGCCCCGCATCGTCGACTGGTACATGGACGGGCGCATCAACATCGACGACCTGATCACCCACGTCCTGCCGTTCGAGCAGATCAACGAAGGCTTCGACCTCATGCGCCGAGGCGAATCGATCCGGTCAGTGGTCGTCTACTGACCGGACCTTCCACCGCTATTCGGCGACGTCGACCACCACCAGTTCGGTAGCCTGCGTCGCTCTGACGGTCACCGCGGTCTCCCCGGAGATCGCGACACCGTCACGCGGCCCGGCCGTGACGCCATTCACCGTGACGGACCCCGTCACCGGCACCAGATAACCCGCCCGTCCCGGCGCAAACCGAAGCTCGGCCGTCTGGCCCTCGATCAATGAGCCAGCCAGCACCGCCGCGTCGGCGTAAAGCGGCAACGCACCCGATCCGGCATCCGACGACCGCCCGCTCGCCAGCACCGACAATCCTGACCCCGACTTCGGAAACGCCTTCGTCCCCCACCCCGGCGTCACGCCGCGCTGATCCGGCATGATCCAGATCTGAAACAGCCGGGTCGGAATGTCCTCCTTGTTATACTCAGCATGGGTAATTCCAGTGCCGGCGTGCATCACCTGCACGTCGCCTGCCTCGGTGCGGCCCTCATTGCCAAGATTGTCCCGATGGGTAATCGCGCCCTCGCGGATATAGGTGACGATCTCCATGTCACGGTGCGGATGTGGATCGAACCCGGTTCCGGGCGCCACCTCATCGTCGTTCCATACCCGCAAGCGGCCAACACCCATGCGCGCAGGGTCATGATAGCTGCCGAAACTGAAGTGATGGTGGGCGTTCAGCCACTCATTGCGGAAGGCGCCCAGACTGTTGAACGGTCTCAGCTCGATCATCGTCGGATCTCCTGTTGAATTGCCGCCGCACTTGGTATGCCGTCGCGGCTTCGGCAACCCTCACAACGCAGCGGTCAGACCCCCGTCCACCACCAGCACATGCCCCGTGACATAGGACGCCGCCGCCGAGGCCAGGAAAACCGCCGGTCCCGCCAGTTCAGAAGGCTTCCCCCACCGCCCCATCGGCGCGCGCGCGGCGATCCAGGCATTGAAAGCCGGATCGTTATGCAGCGCCTCGGTCGCATCGGTCGGCATGTAGCCCGGCGCGATCGCATTGACGGTGATCCCATGCGGCGCCAGTTCCGCCGACAGCCCGCGCACCATCCCATGAAGTCCCGCCTTGGCGGTGACATAGCCAGGGATCGTCGGCCGCCCCACCAGTCCCATGATCGACGATATCATGATGATCCGCCCCGACTTCCGCGGCACCATCAGCCGGGCAGCCTCCCGCGACAGGCGGAAATAGGCCGACAGATTGGAATCGATCACCGCCGCCCAGTCCTCGTCGGTTGTCTCCAGCAGCGGCTTGCGCGGAATCACCCCGGCATTGTTGACCAGGATATCAAGCCGCCCGTGCTCCGCGGCAATCCGCGCAAACGCCTCGTGCATGGCCGCCGTGTCGGACACATCGAACGCCAGCGCGCCAACGACATTCGGCACGGCCTCGGCCGCGGCCGCCAGCCGATCCGGATCGCGGCCATGCAGAATCACACGCGCGCCGGCCCCGCCAAGGCCTGAGGCAATGGCCATCCCAAGTCCGCGCGAACTGCCGGTAACCAGTGCGACGCGATCCGTAAGAGAAAAGTCTGGCTGCATGCACGCAACGTGATGGGAGCGCGCACGCGCTGTCAACGGAACCCGGTACATCCCGCCAACGGGCCACAAGTCCCGAATCACGTGGCCATCGCTAAAACGCAGCCGCGTGCCCCGGCTAGCTCAGTGGGGGTCAGGAACATTCCCCCGCGTTAACAGACAGGAGTCGGGCGTGGTCTACAACAATGCCATCAAGGATGTTGCCGGCGATACCTTCACCCAGCTTCTTGGCATCAACAACGCTGAAACGATCGTCAGCTACCACGGCGCAACGGCGGATCCGGCTACGACCTGTTCATCGCGGGCTCAGGCTTCGACTCCATGAGGGTAGGCAATGCCAGCGACATCTTCCAGTTCGACAGGAAGACCGCCGGCCACGACACGATCATGGACTTCGGGCCGGGGTCAACACAATCTCACTCTCGGGCTTCGGCTCAGGCAAACAGCTTTCGATCTGGCGCACCAGCAGGTGGTCGGCGGCACCGTTTTGATGACGTTGTCCAATCATTCGCAACTTACCGACCTGAGCCATGCCCTTAAGGCATCGGACTTCAGCTGATGCGTTCTGCCGCGTCGCCCACATGCCGGCCCGATCAACCGGCCGGCCTGTGTGTCGTTTCACGCCGCAACGGCGACCGGCCCCGTGGACGCCAACGCAGCTTCCGTCTCCACCGCGACCGCTGCCGCATGGACCACCGCCGCGATACGAACCGCCGCTTGCACCTGTTCCGATGTCAAACCGTGCTCGCGCACCGTCCGCTCATGGCTTTCCATGCACATGCCACAGCCATTCATGGCGGACACGGCAAGCGACCAAAGCTCGAACGTCGCCTTGTCCACCCCCGGTTTCGCCATCACGTTCATCCGCAGTTTCGCCGGCAGTTTCGGGTAGTCGCCGCCGACCAGATGGGTGAACCTGTAATAGACATTGTTCATCGCCATGATCGAGGCAGCCGCCTTGGCCGCCGTCACCGCCTCAGGCGACAGTTGCGGCGAAAATTCCGCCAGGATCGCCCGGGACACATCGGCGTTGCGTGCCGCCAGGGCTGCCGCGATGAACGTGCCACCACGCTGCTCCGGCGTAAGCGCCGGTTCCGTCGCCAGGGATCCCAGGTTCAGCCGGATATCCTTCGCATAGTCCGGCAGGCTGGCCTTCAGTATTTCAAGTGACATGCTCAATCCTTCAAGAGAAACGTCCGGCCGGCTCTGCACCGGCCGGACGCAACACATCAAGCGGCGGGACGCAGGACCTGTTCACCCTTTTTCCAGTTGCACGGGCACAATTCGTCTGTCTGCAGCGCGTCCAGCACACGCAGCACCTCAGCGGGATTGCGCCCGACCGACAGATCGTTCACCGCGGCAAATCGAATGATATTGTCGGGGTCCACCACGAATGTGGCCCGCAGCGCGACGCCTTCGTGCTTATCCAGCACGCCCGTCGCGGTCGCCAGCTCCCGCTTGACGTCGGCCAGCATCGGAATCGGCAAGGTGCGCAGATCGTCGTGATGCAGCCGCCAGTTCAGATGCACGAACTCGCTGTCAATCGAAACGCCGTAAACCACCGCATCCCGGTCAGCGAAGTCGCCCGCCATTTTGCCGAACGCCACGATCTCGGTCGGGCAGACAAAGGTAAAGTCTTTCGGCCAGAAGAACACAACCTTCCACTTCTCTCCGTCAGTCTCGCTTGTAATATCCGTAAACGCCGTCTCCAGATTAAGGCCAGCCGGTCCGCCCTTGACAGCCTTCAGGGCAAAACTCGGGAACGTGTCGCCAACAGTGAGCATGAACAATCTCCATTCGGTGGAGGCGTAGAGTTGGTCGTATAGACAATCCGTGCCAATGAATGATTCTGGACATTTTGATCGACTGAACCGATGACCATCCTGCCGAGCCCACAGCAGCTTCGCTACCTCGTTGCCCTCTCCGAAACCCGTCACTTCGGCCGGGCAGCACAGGCCTGTGCCGTCACCCAATCGACGTTATCGGCGGGCCTGCTTGCCCTGGAGCGGCAATTGGACGCCCCGATTCTCGATCGCGCCGCCGGCCGCCACGTCGTCTTCACTTCGCTTGGACTCGATCTTGTGGAGCGCGCCAGAGCCGCCCTGACAGCCCTGGAAGCCGTGACGGAGGCTGCCAGCGCGGCGCGTGAGCCAATGACGGGACCACTCCGCCTGGGTGTCATCCCGACGATCAGCCCGTTCCTGTTGCCCCGCCTGATGCCGGCGCTGCGGACCGCCTTCCCCCGGTTACGTCTGTATCTACGTGAGGACACGACATCCCGACTGATCGATCGCCTGTCGACGCATCGCCTGGACCTGCTGCTGCTCGCTCTGCCGTGCGATTGCGCCGGGGCGGAGGCGACGCCGGTTGCACGAGACGATTTCGTCGTGGCGCTTCCCCCCAATCACCGCCTGGCCGGCGAAAGCGAGATCCCCGTCGCCGCCCTGGCGAACGAACGGCTGCTGTTGCTGGAGGATGGCCATTGTCTGCGCGACCAGGCACTGGCGGTATGCGGCCTGCTGGCTGGCGACCGCGCCGAGGACGAAGACGGCTTTGCCGCGACGAGCCTCCATACGCTTGTGCAGATGGTCGCCGGCGGCCTGGGCGTAACGCTGCTTCCCAGGCTGGCTGTTGCCGCCGGGATTGCCGACGGAACCGGACTGGTACTGCGTCCCCTGGCAGGCGCCGGCGCGTGGCGCACGCTCGGCCTCGCCTGGCGTCCCAACGCGCCCCGCGCCGCGGACTATCGGGCTCTGGCAGGCCACCTGGTCGATGCCTGCCGGGAAGCCATCGGATAGCAGTCAGGCAGGCAGCGGAGCGACTAACCCGGTCCATTCACCGACGATTTCTTACGCCTGTCCGCCACCCAGGCTGAACACCCGCGTCTCACCGAACCCGAGGGTGAAGAAGGACCTGGCATCAACGCCCGCACGCTCACGCGCCGTCGCCAACGCTTCCAACGGCGCTTCAATGGCTTCGTCTGTCAGTTGAAATGTCCCAAAATGCATCCCCAGCGAACATCCGGCCTCCAGCAAACGGTGCGCCTCGATCGCCTCCTCCGGGTTCATGTGCACCGGCGCCATGAACCACCGCGGCTCGTAAGCCCCGATGGGCAACAGCGCTATATCCGGACCACCCAGCCGCCGGCGAATGTCCATCCAGTGCCTCCCGGCGCCGGAATTGCCCGCAAACAGGATCTGCCCCGCCGCCGTCCGGATCATGAACCCGCCCCACAACGTGCGATTTCGATCGAATGGCGTGCGGGCCGAGAAATGCCGCGCAGGTGTCACGGTGACATGCAGCCCGCTGACTGAAATGTCCTGCCACCAGTCAAGTTCGACTGCCTGGATTCCCAGTCTCGCCAGAGGCCGCGCATTACCCAATGTCGTGACGATAGTCGGAGCATGCAGCCGATGCAGCGCACGAAGACTCGGCAGATCCATGTGGTCGTAATGATTATGCGACAACAGGATCACATCCGGTCTCGGCAAATCCTCCAGCCTTATACCCGGCGGGCGGGCGCGCTTCGGACCCGCCCATCGCACCGGTGAGCACCGCTCACTGAAAATCGGGTCCGTCAGGATCACCGCGCCGGGCAGCCGGATCAGGAATGTTGCGTGGTTGATGAAGGTGATCGCCGTCTCGCTGATGCCTACGTCATCAGGCGGCGGAGAAAACCTGGGATCAACCACCGCTGCCGGCCACGGCGCGCGCGCACTGCGCAGTCTCCACCGCAGCACGGGAAGCAAGCCCCCGGACCGTCCTCGCGGACCGGGATTGAAAAAGGTCTGCCCGTCGCAGTGATCGGACACTGGAAAGCGTTGCTGCATGAAGTCCTGTCCATCCTCAGATAGCCGAAACGTGTGCCGGCTCACGCAGCCGCGACTTGCCGCCATAGCCTCGGATGCCGGTATGTGGGACGTCTTTCCGGAGTCGCGAGATGAAAGCACATCAGGCCTTCCTCGGCTTAGCGTCTATCCTGGTCGCCGCGGTCCCGGCCCACGCCCAAAACGACCCGGAACAGGCGTCGGGTTATTCCAGCCCCGCTCCGCCTGGTCTGGACAAGAATTATGGCCTGCCAACGTTCGGAATGCCGGGGTCAGAGCTGCCGCGCCAGAGGACGCAGGCGACCGACCCCGGAATACCGGGGGACTCCGAATGGGCCAGCAAGGGGCAGGGCCTCTCCCTCCCCAAGGCAGCGATATCAGGCAAGGACGACGGCGATACGCCTCTGTTCACCACCGGCGACGGCTCGACCCTGACCGGTTCGGCGAGCGGCGATACCGACCCACTGTTCACGACGAAATAGCACTTCTCTGGAAGCGCTCGCCGTCCTGTGGCACGCTGGCTTCTGACAAAGTCAGAAGATCAGGAGGCAGCCATGTCCAGCCCAGTCGCGGAAGCCAATTTCCTTGCCGGCGTGAAGATCGTCGACCTGACGCAGTTCGAGGCCGGACCGTCCTGCACCGCTGCACTCGCCTGGCTCGGCGCCGACGTCGTGAAGATCGAGAATCCGAAGATGGGCGATCCCGGACGTCGCCTCCGGCCTGGCCACCCGGACGATGACCCCTACTACTTCCACGTCTTCAACGCCAATAAGCGATCGGTCACCGTCAACCTCAAGTCGCCGTCCGGTTTGAACCTGGTCAAGGACCTGCTGCGCCAGGCTGATGTCTGCATCGAGAATTTCGCCCCCGGCGCCATTGAACGCCTGGGCCTCGGCTACGACGTCGTCCGCGACTTGAATCCCGGTATCATTTACGCGCAGGTGAAAGGCTTCGGAGAAGGAAGCCCGTACGAGAAGAACCTGGCCTTCGACATGATCGCCCAGGCCTGCGGAGGAACTTTCAGCGTCACCGGCGAGGCGGATGGACCGCCGACCCGTCCGGGGATTTCCCTGGGTGACACCGGCACCGGCATGCTGATGGCGATCACCATCCTGGGCGCGCTATACAAGCGCCGCGAGACCGGCGAGGGACACCGCCTGCAGGTCGCCATGCAGGACGCGATCATGCACTACATGCGAAATCAATTTCGCCACCCAGGGCCGCACCGGCAAAGCGGCGGAGCGCGGTGGCTCCAAGGTCCCAGGCGTGCGCAATGCGCCGATGGGCCTTTATCCCTGCGCGCCGGGCGGCCCCAACGATTACGTCTACATCATGACCAGCCGTGCGAACCCGGACCACTGGGATCGCCTGCTGAAGCTCATGGGGCGTGAGGACCTGATAGGCGACCCGATGTACGCCACGCCGAACGACCGGATCGAGCGCGAGGCCGAGGTCGACGCAATCATTGCCGCCTGGACCCGCCGTCACACCAAACATGAGGCGATGCGCGCCGTCGGCGATGCTGGCATCCCGGCCGGCGCCGTCCTGGACACAATGGAACTGGAAAGCGATCCTACCTTTGAGCAGCGCGGAATCATGCAGGTGATGCGCCACCCCATCCATCGCGACTTCAAGATGCCCGGCTGGCCTGTCCGCATCGACGGCAAGCCGCCTGTGCTGAAGGCCTCCCCCGTCCTGGGCGAACATACCGACACCGTTCTCGGCGAGTGGCTGGGCCTCAACGCACAGGCCGTGTCGGTGCTCCGGTCTGACGGCGCGATCTGATCGACAGGGGCGCAGCCAATGCCACGCCAACAGATCGTTTCGGACCGCATCGGTAAGCCCAGTGGTCATTTCTCTCAGGCCAACGTCATTGAGGCGAGGGGCCGAATCGTCTTCATCTCCGGCATGACATCGAAACGAGCCGATGGCGCCGTCGTGGGGGTAGGGGACATCGAAGCCCAAACCCGGCAAATGTGCGAGAACGTCAAGGCCGCGGTCGAAGCCGCCGGTGGCTCGATGGCGGACATCTGCCGGGTCGACGTCTACGTGAAAGACATGGCCGCGTTCGACATCATCCACAGGGTGCGGCGCGAATACTTTCCCGACCCGCCGCCGGCCTCCACGATGGTGGAGGTCAGCGGATTCACGCATCCTGACTACCTGATCGAAATGAACGCGATCGCCGTGTTCGGGGGATAAGCGGCGCCTCTCGATGGATGGCCATTTATGTTAGTCTGACAAAGTGCATGGCAACGCGCCCGAAAGAGAAATCCTATGCCGATCCGCCTAACACGCGATGAATTTCATCGCTGGCTCGAAGGCCAGTCCGGACGCTACGAGCGTGTCGCCGGCGAGCCTGTCGCTATGTCGCCGGAGCGCATCCAGCACGTGCGAATAAAGAACCGCGTCTGGGCCAGCTTGGATCGCGCCATAAGGGCCTCAGGATTTGACTGCGAGGCGCTTGGCGATGGTGTAACAATCGAAGTTGACGAAGACACCGACTATGAGCCTGATGCCGTCGTAAATTGTGGCCCTCGGCTTCCGGCGGATGCAACCGCGGCAACAAATCCAGTCATCGTGGTCGAAGTCCTGTCACCATCGACGCAAGCCGTCGACAGCAGCGAAAAACTTGCAGACTACTTTAGGGTCCCCTCGATCCAGCACTACCTCGTTGTTCGCGCTCGTCGTCAGGAGATCATCCACCACCACAGAGCCGGTGATGACATCATCTCTCGCGCCGTAAATGTCGGGACGATCATGCTTGACCCCCCTGGCATCCAGCTTGCCATCGCGGACGTGTATGGGGCTTAGAGCCTGTGTTTAAGCAACCGACACGTCCGGTATGAAGAACTATCCCCTCATCGTCGCGGCCGCGCCCCTCATTGTGATGGCCGGCCTTGTGCCGGCCACCCGCGACTTGCGGCGCGACAATCGAAACACGCCTCCGAGAATGATGACTTGATCGCCAACCGCGATCTTCGTTGAGCGATTATGTCGCCACAGCCCCTGAGAACCACACAGCCACGGCGTCGATAGCGCAACGATGCCGAGGCCCTCAGGCATCCCCGTTGCCAGCCATCTCCTAACAGACCCTTGCCGATCGCAAGGCGGGATGCTTCCTTTCGAACACCAGGGAAACCCAAGGATCGCCCATGACCGACCTGACCACCTTCCGCGCCCAGACCCGAACCTGGCTGGAGGAAAACTGTCCGCCCGCCATGCGAACCTGGATGCCCGAGGACGAGCAGGTCGCCGGCGGCAAGCGCGCCGTCTACAAGCGCCCTGAACAAAAGATCTGGCTCGACCGCATGGCAGCAAAAGGCTGGACCGCTCCCACATGGCCGACGAAATACGGCGGCGGCGGCCTGTCCAACGACGAAGCCATCATCCTGGAAGAGGAAATGCAGGACCTCGGCTGCCGTCCGCCCCTGCGCGGCATGGGCCTCTCCATGCTCGGCCCGGTCCTGCTGGAATACGGCACCGAGGAACAGCGCCAAACCCATCTTCCCCCCATCATCAAGGGCGAGATCCGCTGGTGCCAGGGCTACTCCGAACCTGAAGCCGGCTCCGACCTCGCCAGCCTGCGCACCCGCGCGGTCTTGCAAGGCGAGCACTTCCTGGTCAACGGCCACAAGATCTGGACCTCCAACGCCCACCACTCCGACTGGATTTTCTGCCTCGTTCGCACCGACCCAACGGTAAAGAAGCATGACGGCATCAGCTTCCTGCTGATCGACATGGCCGACCCCGGCGTCCGCCCGCGCCCCATCCGCCTGATCAGCGGCGCCTCGGTCTTTTGCGAAACGTTCCTGGAAAACGTCCGCGTTCCCGCCGGCAACCTCGTCGGCGAACTCAACAAAGGCTGGACCATCGCCAAACGCCTCTTGGAACATGAACGCAAAGGCATCGGCGGCATCGGCGCCCGCCAGTCCGCCAAATTCGAAACCCCTGTCGAAACCATCGCCAAGCAATTCGTCGGTGAAACGGACGGCCGCATCGCCGATCCCATGTTGCGCGAACACATCACCGCCTTTTCGATGGACCAGCACGCCTTCCAGCTAACCCGCCGCCGCGCCGCGGAGGAAGCCGAAGCCGGCGCGCCCCCAGGCCCGCTATCCGCGATGTTCAAGTATCAGGCCACCGAACTGAACAAGCGCCGCTACGAAATGATCCTTGAAGCCGAGGGCTTCCAGGGCCTCGGCTGGGAAGGCGAGGGCTTCACCAGCGACGAGCTCCGCCTGACCCGCGAATGGCTCCGTTCCAAAGCCAACACGATCGAGGGCGGAACGTCCGAGGTCCAGTTGAACATCATCGCCAAGCGCGTCCTCGGTTTGCCGGATTAATCCCATGCCAATGATCCTGACCGAAGAAGCGCGCATGGTGCGCGAAACCGCGCTGGACTTCTTCAAGCAGCGCAGCCCGATCACCGCCATGCGCCGGTTACGTGACGACAACGACCCTGTGGGTTTCTCGCGCGACCTGTGGCGCCAGATGGCTGACCTCGGCTGGACCGGCTTCCTGGTGCCGGAAGACTACGGCGGATCGGCCTTCGGCATCGCCGGCCTCGCCCAGGTCATGGAGGCCGCGGGACGCACGCTGACCCCGTCCCCATTGCTCTCCACCGCCCTGATCGGCGCCTGTCTGCTCACCCAGGCCGGATCGGAGGATCAGAAAGCCGAGATCCTGCCCGCGCTGGTTGCCGGAGACCACATCCTGGCGTTGGCGCTGGAGGAAGGCACGCGCCACGCCCCCGACCGCATCGCCCTGACCGCGGAAAAGGACGGCGCTGGCTACAAGCTCAACGGCCGCAAGACGTTCGTGCTGGACGGTCATATCGCCGATACGCTGATCGTCGCTGCCCGGACCGATCGCGGCATATCCCTGTTCCTCGTGCCCGCCGATGCGCCCGGTCTTGTCCGTTCTCGTTTAATAATGGTTGACAGCCGCAACGTTGCGAATGTTACATTCAAAAATGTATCGGTCGCCGCGGATGCCATGCTGGGACCACTGAACGCGGGCACCGGCCTTCTCGAACGCGCGCTCGACTACGCCCGCGCCGGCCTCGCCGCCGAAATGCTCGGCAGCGCGTCCGAGGCGTTCGAACGAACCGTGCAATACCTGAAGGACCGCAAGCAGTTCGGCGTGGCCATCGGCACCTTCCAGGCGCTCAAGCATCGCGCGGCCCAGATGTTCTGCGAGGTGGAAATGACCCGCTCCGCCGTTATGGCCGCCACGGCCGCGTTGGATCAGGGCGGCAACGATGCTGCTGCTCTCGTGGCGTTGGCAAAGGCGAAGGCGAACCAGACACTATACCTCTGCGGCAATGAGGGCGTGCAGATGCACGGCGGGATCGGTATGACCGACGAACACGAAATCGGCTTTTTCATGAAGCGCGCCCGAGTGGCACAGGCCACGTTTGGCGACACGGCATACTGTCAAAATCGGTACGCAACCCTGATGGGCTATTAGGGACCGCACTGCTAAAACCATGAGGAGTTGGCCGCCCACTTGGGGTCACAGAGAAAGCGAATCGCCGCCAGCAAGGCCGGCCGACACAATCTATACGACGACCTACCCAACTGCGGAACGATCGGCTGACATTTCCGGTCAGGGTCTCAGTCCAGGCAGGCGATCAACTCCTCGGCAACCGCACGGGACGAGGCCGGGTTCTGCCCCGTGATCACCCGGTCATCAATAATGGCGAAACTCTTCCAGTCGGCCACCTTCTCATACAGGCCACCAAGACGCTTTAGTTCGTCTTCAACAAGAAATGGCACGACTTCGGTCAGTTGGACGGCCGCTTCCTCACTGTTGGAAAATCCCGTCACCCGCTTGCCTTTGACCAGCGGCTGCCCATCGATGCGCACGTGACGAAACACGCCGGGCGCGTGACAGACCGCGGCAATTGGCTTGCCCGCCGTGTAAAATGCCTCAATCAGCGCAACGGATACTGGGTCCTCCGCCAAATCCCACAGCGGGCCGTGACCGCCAGGATAAAATACAGCGTGATAGTCAGTAGCTTTCACGTTTTTCAAGGCCGCCGTATTCGCAAGTAAAGCCTGCGCGGCACTGTCGGTCTGAAGCCGCCTCGTATCGTCCGTCTGTGCTGCGTCCGCCGAGCTTTGTGGATCGACCGGCGACGTGCCACCCATCGGCGACGCAACTGTAATCTCGGCACCTGCAGCTCGGAAAACGTAGTAGGGCGCGGCAAATTCCTCGAGCCAGAAGCCAGTCTTCTTCCCGGTCTTGCCCAGAATACTATGAGACGTCAGAACCATCAGAATTTTCACGATGCGGCATTCCTCAGGACAACGGGACAATGTGTGGCGGCCCTGGTGGCACCGCCGGCATAATCGCGCCAGGACCAACCGCTCTCTCGATGGCCTGTCGCAGGTCCCGTTCGGTAAATGGCTTACGCAGGACTGTCGCGCTGGGCAAACCTACCAGGTCGGGCGCGCCGCTAATGAACACGCAGGGCCGTGGACCGCTCTTCAGTATGCGGCCCATCGCGGAGACGCCGTTGCCCTCCTGCAAGTTCAAATCCACGAGCATCAAACTTGGCTGAAACCGTGTGGCGGCTGCCACGGCTTCCTCTTCGGTGGAGGCAACCCCGCAAACGGAGTGACCCATCTCCTCCAGTATCTCCGTAAGAAGCAGACCAATCATGGCGTCGTCCTCGACGATCAGGACATTTAGAGCCGCTGTCATAATCGGCCACCTGCCGGTCAGAGGATCTGGAGATCGTTTTCAACGTACATCGTTCCCGGAGCCGCCCACGCCGTCTCCTCGGCCAAAAGCAGGTCGTGTGGCGTGCGGACCGTTCCGGTTAGATGAACTTTGCCGCCATCAGTGGTCACTTGGATGGTGTGGTCGGGTGACAGCCAGGTGCGGTGCAGTGCTTGCTGAATCCCCTCGGTGGTGCGCGTCCCGCTGACTGTCGGTTTCACAATTATGTGATTCGATAATCCCGACGACGCCGTGCAGGCGGCGCACGTCCTCCTCCGCCGCTTCAAGTTGATATCTGCCAACCGACGGAGCCCGTCAGGGTGATCCAGCCCTTGTCAACGGCGACGCCGACAGTGTTCGGTGGAACCCAAGTGTCCCACGCCAGGCGCTCCAGGGCCGCCGCCGCGATGTCGTCATCGCCTCGTGTCCGTTCGAACGGCAGTTTCACCTCGATTTCCTCGGCGATGGCCTTGACGCCTCTGACCCGCCACGCCGCCGCCTCGGCCGCATGTTTTTCTCCGAACGATTCAACGTGGCCTGTCAGGGTGACAACGCCATCATGGGCCATTACGCCGATATGTGCCGCAGTCACACTGGGCTCCCAACCCAGTTCCGCGAGCACGGCCTGTTGCAGTTGATCTGTCCGTCGACATGGCGTCCTCCAGAACTAATACGCAAACCAGCACATGTGCGGCTGTAAATGAAATATATATTTTATAATTCGCCTCGGGTGCAGCTTCGGAAAATACTCAGACCGTCTTGGGAACAGCAAATTCAATGGGGCTATCATTGCCCTGTTACCGAGATGGTGCTAGCCGGATTGCGTAGGTGTCCTAATTCGGAGCCGTAATCGAAAGAAGATACTGGATGACGGATGATCTTCTAAGCCAGAGACGGATCACCGCTGCGGCCCCTCAGAAACTGGTCACAGCACGCGGGCCACCTGAATATTTGCCAGACTTTCCGGTCGTCGCCATCGGTGCATCCGCGGGTGGCCTGGACGCTTGTAAGAAACTCCTCGCTGTGCTTCCACGCGACTTCGGCATGGCTTTCATTCTGGTTCAGCACCTCGATCCCACCCATGACAGCATGCTTGTGGATCTGCTGAGCGGTCATACCTCGATGAGTGTCGCTCAAGCGGCCGAAGCGATGCGGATCGAGCGTGACCATCTCTACATCATTCCCCCCGGAGCCTATCTGTCGGTTGCCGGGGGCAGCCTGCACCTCTCGCATCCCAGCGCCCATCATGGGGCGCGCTTCCCGTTTGATTTCCTTCTGCACTCCCTAGCCGTCGCGTACCGGGACCGTTCCGTTGGCGTAATTCTTTCCGGAACCGGATCCGACGGCACTCTGGGGCTTGCGGCAATCAAGAACGCCGGCGGCCTTGTGATCGCACAGGACCCGGAAGAGGCCGCGTATGACGGGATGCCGAAGAGCGCCATCATGGCCAGCGTGGTCGATCTCGTGCTGCCGACCGCCGACATGCCGGAAGCGCTCGCAAGGCTCAGGGACTCCAATGGTGAGCGGAAACCGCCGGACGCACCCGACCCGCCGGCCGACTGGCTGCCCGGCGTGATCGAGCTTCTCCGCGCCAGAACCGACCACGACTTCACACCGTACAAGGCGGGCACATTGCAGCGGCAGATCCAGCGGCGGATGGCAATGGCAGCCATCGCGGAACAGGACACGGATCGCTATTTGCAGTTACTTCGGACCAACGACTCCGAACTGACCACGCTCGCCAAGGATCTGCTCATCAATGTGACCAGTTTCTTCCGCGATGTACAGGTGTTCACCCTGCTGGCGGCCACGGTCATTCCGGACCTGGTAAAAGTCCATCCCCAGGGCCAGGC
The DNA here is from genome assembly GCA_963819005.1 of uncultured Pseudomonadota bacterium. Taxonomy (GTDB): domain Bacteria; phylum Pseudomonadota; class Alphaproteobacteria; order Acetobacterales; family Acetobacteraceae; genus Rhodopila. The sequence continues at coordinate 143,080 of CAWFUL010000010.1, read as the reverse complement.
CATTCGCATATGGGTCGCCGGTTGCAGCACAGGCGAAGAGGCCTATTCACTCGCGATGCTCTTCCGGGAGGCGATTTCGGCTGCGCACCGTGATATCAAGCTGCAGGTATTCGCTTCCGATATCGATTCGGACGCAATCGCGACCGCGCGTGATGGCCGCTATCCGGACACGATCCTGGCCGATGTCTCAGCGGAACGAATCTCTCGTTTTTTCGTGAAGGAAGACAAGCATTACCGGGTATCGGTCGAACTGCGCTCGGTCGTGGTCTTCACGGTGCAGGATCTGCTCGTTGATCCGCCATTTTCGCAGATCGATTTGGTGTCCTGTCGGAACCTGCTGATCTATCTGCGTCCGGAAGCCCAGGACAAGGTCCTGGCGCTGTTTCATTTCGCGCTGAAACAGGGCGGCCTGCTTTTGCTGGGAACGTCTGAAACAGCAAGCGCCGACGACGGCCGGTTCGCGGTGATTTCGAAAACGGCGCGCCTGTACCGTCACATCGGTCATTCCAGGCCTGGAGAGATCGGCTTTATCAGGGGCGCCATCGACGGTTTGCGCGCGCCGGCACGGCTGGGTCAAAGCCGGGCCATGTCGCGCCAGACGGCCCTGGCGGAGCTTTGCCAGCGCATGGTCATGCAAGACTATGCACCGGCGGCCATCCTTATCAACCGCAACCATGAGTGCCTGTACTCGCTTGGCCCAACCGACCGCTATTTGCGGGTCGTCGCCGGACATCCGACCCAGGACCTGCTCGCCCTTGTCCAGCCAGCCATGCGTATCAAGGTTCGTTCCGCTATCCAGCAGGCGGCCAAGGCGAACGCGCGCGTTGTCGTGCCCGGGGGGCGCACGACCCGCGATGACGGCGCACGCACATTCAGCATCACCGTTCAGTCGGCGCGGAATGATGGCGAAGACCTGCTGCTGGTCTGCTTCGTGGAAGACCCGAAGATCGAGCCGCCGCGCCGACGAGCCGGTCCCGAACCAGACGCATCCCGTGTCGCGGATCTGGAAGAAGAGCTCGAAGCCACACGCACAGAGCTTCAAGGCGCGGTCCACAACCTGGAGACTTCCGCCGAGGAGCAGAAGTCCATCACCGAAGAGGCGCTGTCCGTTCAGGAGGAGTATCAATCTACCAACGAGGAACTGCTGACGTCGAAAGAAGAGCTGCAGTCACTGAACGAAGAGTTGACCGCCCTGAACAGCCAGCTTCAGGAAACGCTTGAACGGCAACGCACCACGTCCAACGACCTTCAGAATGTTCTTTACAGCACCAACGTGGCGACGCTGTTCCTGGACGCGGCTCTCAAGATCCGCTTTTTCACGCCGGCCACGCAGGCGCTTTTCAATATCCTGCCAGGGGATATCGGGCGTCCGCTCTCGGACCTGCACTCATGGGCGATTGCCGACGGCGATCTCTTCGATGAGGCAAAGACGGTTCTGCGGACGCTGCGGCAAGTGGATCGCGAAATCGAAACCGAGAACGGCGCCTGCTATCTCCGTCGTGTCATGCCCTATCGCACCCAGAGCAACGATGTGGAGGGCGTGGTCATCACATTTTCCGACGTGACCGAAAGGCGCCGGACAGCGGACGAGATTAGCGTGGCAAAGCGTAATGCCGAGCAGGCGAATGCCGCGAAGTCGCGCTTTCTCGCGGCGGCGAGTCACGACCTGCGGCAGCCGCTGCAAACGCTTGTGCTGCTGCAGGGGCTTCTGAACAAGCATGTCCAAACGGAACGAGGCAAAGTCCTGCTGAGCCGGCTTGATGAAACGCTCAGCGGGATGTCCGGGATGCTGAACGCGCTGCTGGATGTCAATCAGATCGAATCCGGCGTAGTGCATGCGGAAAAGGTCTGCTTTCCCATCAAAGGCCTGCTGGAACAGTTGCGTGACGAGTTCAACTACCACGCACTGGCCAAAGGCCTGCGTTTGCGCGTGGTTATGAGCAGCTTGTCGATCGAGAGCGACCCACGCCTGCTGGAACAGATGATACGAAACCTTATTTCGAATGCAATGAAATATACCCGGAAGGGAAAGGTCCTGCTGGGCTGCCGCAGGTTCGGCGGCAAGGTCCGCATTGAGGTTTGGGACACCGGGATCGGCATTGCGGACGAAGACCTTCAAGCAGTCTTTGAAGAATATCATCAGGTCGACAACCCCGCCCGTGAGCGCAGCCGTGGCCTTGGGCTTGGTCTGTCCATTGTGCACCGCCTGGGCAGGCTGCTGGACCACGAGGTTCGGGTCCGGTCGCGTCCGGGGCGGGGATCGGTGTTCTCGGTTGAAGTCAACCTTGCGCCTGGCAGCCCACCCGCGTTGGCCGCGCCGAACCCATCCGGCTCGGCGGAACGGGCGCCTGGGCCCACGCTCCATACCGGCACGATCCTGCTGATCGAAGATGATCCGGACGTTCGGGAGCTGCTGGAAGTGTTTCTGAAGGGTGAGGGCCACATCGTGGCGACCGCATCGGATGGCCGGACGGCGCTGACACTGCTGAAGACGGGTGCACTTCAACCCGACCTGATTCTGGCCGACTATACCCTGCCGAACGGCCTGAATGGCCTGCAAGCCGCGGAAAATCTCCGGGACCTGCTTCACCGGCCTATTCCAGTCATCATTCTGACCGGCGACATCCTCCTTGGCAGCGCACGCGACGTCGAGATCCAGCACTGCATCCAGCTGACCAAGCCGGTGAAGCTGACAGAGCTGATACTGGCAATAGAGCACTTGCTGCCGCTGTCGCACGTCCTGCGTCAGCCCCGTGCTGAGCGAGAGGCAGAAACCTCCGTGGAGGCCACGCCAGCGATGGTCTTCGTCGTTGACGACGATGACAAAGTCCGGTCAGCAATACGCTCGGTTCTTGAGGAAGACGGGCGGGCGGTGGCGGACTTCGCGAGTTGCGAGGCCTTTCTCGAGTCATATCACCCAAGGCATCAAGGCTGCCTTGTCATCGATGCCTATCTGCCCGGCATGTCGGGCCTTGAGCTGCTGAAGCGGCTCCATGAAGCCGGTAACAGCATGCCGGCGATCATGATCACCGGTAATAGTGATGTCGCCGTGGCGGTCGCCGCGATGAAGGAAGGCGCTATGGATTTCATCGAGAAACCCATCAGCCGATGCGACCTGTTGGCGAGTGTCGATCGCGCCCTGGAACGATCTCATGATGCCAGCAAGCTTTCCGCCTGGCGGGACGATGCAGCGCGCCACATCGCGGGGCTGACACCGCGCCAGCACGAAATCATGGACAGGGTGCTGGCAGGCCATCCCAGTAAGAACATTGCCGCTGATCTGAATATTAGCCAGCGCACGGTGGAGAACCACCGCGCCGCGATCATGAAGCGAATGGGCGTGAAGTCGCTGCCCGCTTTGGCAAGACTGGCACTCGCGGCCGCCGGAGTTGAGTGCTGAGGGGCCCGGTTTGCAACGTGCAAGCGCACCCATTTTCGCCACGGCGCCCAGCAATTTCCGTGACGATAAGATCATGGAAGCGGACCAGATATTGTTGCGGTTGATCCGGCCTGACGACCTGCCGAAACCAGCCAAGACAGAAGCGTGCGATATCCTGGACATATACGGACGCATTGATGAAACCTTGTACATCCTGACTTTGCCCAGGAGCCATACCTATTGCCGGCGGCGGAACCTCCAGGGATCATCTCTTGAGGCAGCCCATCGCTGGCAAAGCCCGCCCGCAAGGCCACGCTCCATGCCGTAGGTACTTTCCGTCCCTGAGGCTGTAACCGCGGAAATGGTAGCATCTTTACGCTTGATACGACGCGTGGAGAGGCATGCTCATGACCGCGGCACCTGAACCAACAGACCCCCGCCTATCTGCTGCTATCCTTCAGGAACGGGCGGCAAAACATTATGTGTCGGAGCCGCACGTTCGGTTCCCTGACCCGTCGACACGCACGGGAACTCTTCCCGACGTTATACTTCCGTATCGTACAACTGAAAGCACAGGCCGGTGATTCCGCTGCGGATCAATCCACAGCGTGTGCCGTTGGCATGCACGTCCAGGCTGCAGTCCGGATTGGGCATGGTTAGGTTCCGAACCTCTCCGGTCATCTGTCGCGGCCGCTACTGTCAGTAAACCACCACTTCAAGGTCTTGCGACGCCATCCCAAAGCGGGACAGAGCGCTCGATCTCCGCAAATCAAAGCGAAACCTTTGTTACCACAGGAGCCGGAAATGGACGGAGCCACCACGACGCAAGGTCATCCGATGCGCAAAGACATGGTCGGTCCCCATGGAAGCGAACGGACGCTGAACCCTGAAGCACTGCAAAAAACGAATGCCTACTGGCGGGCCGCCAACTACCTTTCGGTCGGGCAGATCTATCTCTACGACAACCCGTTGCTGCGCGAGCCGCTGACTTTGGCGCACGTGAAGCCGCTGGTCGTCGGACACTGGGGCACAACACCAGGCCAGAACTTCATCTACGTGCACCTCAATCGGATCATCAAGAAGCTGGACCTGAACGTCATCTACATTGCCGGTCCCGGCCACGGCGGCCCGGCATTGGTCGGGAACGTGTACCTCGAAGGGACCTGGAGCGAGGTGTATCCAAACGTCACCCAGGACGAACCCGGACTGAAAAAACTCTTCAAGCAATTTTCTTTTCCTGGCGGGATCTCCAGTCATGTTGCCCCCACGACGCCAGGGTCGATCCACGAGGGTGGCGAGCTAGGCTACTCGCTCAGCCATGCATTTGGCGCGGCGTTCGACAATCCGGACCTGATCGTTGCATGCGTCGTCGGCGATGGCGAGTCGGAAACCGGTCCTCTCGCGACCGCGTGGCAATCCAACAAGTTCCTCGATCCAATCAACGACGGTGCCGTGCTTCCGATCCTGCACCTCAACGGCTACAAGATCAGTAATCCAACGGTGCTGTCTCGTATCGAGCATGAGGAGCTGGAACAGTTCTTCCGCGGCTGCGGCTGGACCCCTTACTTCGTTGAAGGCGACGATCCGGAGACGATGCATGAATTGATGGCGTCCATGCTCGAGCGTGCCATCGAAGATATCCGCACGATCCAGGCAACCGCTCGGACTACCAACGACGCGACCCGCCCGCGCTGGCCAATGATCGTGCTTCGGTCGCCCAAGGGCTGGACGGGTCCAAAGGTCGTGGATGGCCTGCGCATCGAGGGAACGTTCCGGGCGCATCAGGTGCCGCTTCTGGTCGATCAGGACCATCCGAAGCACGTCGCGCTGCTGGAAAGCTGGATGAAAAGCTACTCGCCTGAGGAGTTGTTCGACGAAAATGGCCGGTTGATCGAGGAATTGGCCGAGCTTGCGCCGGCGGGCAACCGGCGGATGGGGGCCAATCCGCACGCGAACGGGGGCATCCTGCTGCGTGATCTAGAGATGCCGGATTTCCGCGCGCACGCGGTTCATGTGCCATCACCTGGAGCGGTCGATGGTCAGGACACTCTGGTGCTTGGGCAGTTCTTCAAGGACGTCATCAGGCTTAACCCCGACAACTTTCGGATCTTCGGTCCGGATGAGACGCTGTCAAATCTCCTCGGAGCCGTCTTCGACGTCACTAATCGCCAGTGGGACGCCGACAGGCTTGAGACTGATGAGTACCTCGCCCCGGCCGGGCGCATTCTGGATTCGATGCTCAGCGAACATCAGTGCGAGGGATGGTTGGAGGGCTACCTGCTCACAGGTCGGCATGGCGTGTTTAACAGCTACGAGGCGTTCATCCGTATCGTTGATTCGATGTTCAGTCAGCATGCGAAATGGCTGAAAGTTACGAAAGAGTTACCTTGGCGCCGGAACATTGCCTCATTGAACTATCTGCTCGCGTCGCATGTCTGGCAGCAGGATCACAACGGCTTCACCCACCAGGACCCTGGCTTCCTGGACCATGTGATAAACAAGAAGGCGGACATCGTCCGGGTCTACCTTCCGCCCGATGCCAACTGCCTGTTGTCCACATTCGACCACTGCCTGCGCAGCCGCCACTATGTCAATGTTGTTGTAGCCGGAAAACATGCCCTTCCTCAGTGGCTGGGCATGGAGGAAGCGATCCTCCATTGCACGCAAGGACTAGGTATCTGGCAATGGGCCAGCAATGACCAGAACGCCGAACCCGATGTCGTCATGGCCTGTTGCGGCGATACACCGACATTGGAGGTTCTGGCTGCCGTCTCCATCCTTCGTGAGCATCTGCCGGAACTGAAGATTCGAGTCATTAACGTGGTTGACCTGATGAAGCTGCAATCAGCCAGCGAGCATCCGCATGGCCTGTCCGAAGCCGACTACGACGCCCTGTTTACCAAAGACAAGCATATCATCTTCGGCTTTCACGGCTATGCATCGCTGGTCCACCGGCTGACGTATCGGCGAACCAATCGCAACCTCCATGTTCGTGGCTACAAAGAGGAAGGGACTATCACCACGGCCTTCGACATGCGGGTGCAAAACGATCTGGATCGCTTCCATCTTGTGCAGGATGTCGTGGACCGGCTGCCGCATCTTGGTAGCCGGGGCGACTATCTGAAACAGATGGTTCAGAACAAGCTCATCGAGCACAAGATCTATATCGACCAGCATGGCCAGGATCTGCCGGAGATCCGGAACTGGAAATGGAGTGCCACGAATTGACCTTGCCAGACGCTTGAATGCCATGAGTATCACTGCGAGATTACCGAATTCCAGAGTGCGTTGGCCGTTGACATTTTCCTTTGCTCAGCCAATCCAGCGGCCGGAATTGAACATCTTGCGGGGCAGGAAGATCGCGTCGTGGCCGCACGGCAAGCGCTGGCCCATCGCGTTCGTTGCAAGCGCGGCACTTCACGAGAACTATACCACTGCAATGAGGCAGACATGGATGCGGCACGAACGGCGGCGGTCAATGTGTATCTCATTCGGCACGGCCAAACCGCATGGTCGCTGACAGGGCAACACACCGGCCGTTCGGACATTCCATTGACCGCGCGGGGTCAGGATGAGGCAAGCAGTCTCGTTCCGTGGCTCCGCCATATCCAGTTCGCGCGCGTGTTCGTCAGCCCGGAACAACGCGCGCAAAGGACATGCGCTCTGGCCGGACTCGGAGCAGTGGCTGAGATCGAACCTAACCTGGCCGAGTGGGATTACGGTGACTATGAGGGTAAACTATCCGAGAATATTCGCCAAGAACGGCCGGGATGGAACGTCTTCCAGGACGGCTGTCCCGGGGGCGAGACGCCAGCAGAAATCACAGCCCGAGCTGATCGATTGATCACGCGTCTCTGCACCATGAAAGGTAACCTGGCGCTGTTTTCGCACGGTCAATTCGGTTTGGCGTTGGCTGCCAGATGGATCGGATTGCCAATACTGAACGGACAGCATTTTCTACTAAATACGGCGTCGCTCAGTATCCTCAGCTTTAGCGTCCCACACCCCGGGGTGCCAGTGATCTCACTTTGGAATGCATCGCCGGCAATGCTGTCTGGCGATATTTAAAGGATTTGTACGCTACGCGCCTGCGCCGATGGCTGGAACGGCCGGGCTCTCCGCGATGTGCCGGCCGTAGCCGACCGCTGTGGCCTGAGTAGATTCCGGCCCTGCACAGTCGGATCTGCGCCTGATAATTTCGGACCTTTCGGGCTCCCTCGAGAATGCCGATAGGGGACCCGTTCGCCTACCGCAATGCCCGCAACCGTCTGGCGGCTATGTGCGGCATAAGAAAATCAATAATAATCAGGAGCCGCACCATTGTCGCCTGGATGCAACGGAATTGGAGACGGTTGCGGCCCGCAGAACTGCCTCCAAGGTGACCTGCAGCTGCGCTGCGCGCCTTCTTTCGTCTCACCGTTCACCCTAAATCCACAGAGAGGTTCGGATGGCCCAGCCAATTGACATCGGCCTCAGCCAGCCAGGAGCTGGGATCACCAGCGTGGCGGACGTTTTCGTGCAAGGCGTAGCCAGAGACGGCTTGAATCTTCTGCAACATTGGGTCGTGCTTGGATCTGGAGTTGCAATTGGCGCGGCGCTCGTGCTGATGGCATGGCTTGTCCTGACATTCGCGCACCCGTTGACCCGGCGTGTCGGATCGCCCAAGGTCGTTCCATCGGACGGGACGGCAAAAAGCGAGTTGCAGACTATGCCCGTGCCCGAGGTGGAGAAGCGGCTTGGATCCTCTATCAAAGGGCTTGGCCAGGCCGAGGCCGAAAAGCGCCTGGCTCAATACGGCCCGAACGAGATCAAGGAGAGGACGGTCAATCCGCTCCTGGCCTTCCTGAAATACTTCTGGGGGCCGATACCCTGGATGATCGAAGTGGCTGTGATCTTGTCGGCGGCTGTTCGGCACTGGCCGGACTTCTTGGTCATCCTGCTCCTGCTGTTTGCAAACGCCACGATCGGCTGGTGGGAAGAGCATCAGGCAGGCAACGAAATCGCGGCGCTGAAGGCGAAGCTGGCGATCAACGCCCGCGTCTTGCGCGATGGCAAGTGGGTCGCTCCTCCGGCGAAGGATGTCGTCCCCGGCGACGTCATCAACCTCCGGCTCGGCGATATCGTTCCGGCGGACGCGCGCTTGCTGACTGGCAACGAGCTGTCCGTGGATCAGTCTGCCTTGACAGGAGAATTGCTGCCCGCGACACGCAAGACCGGCGATGCTGTTTTCGCCGGCTCAATCGTCCGTCGTGGCGAGATCGGCGCCCTTGTCTATGCGACTGGCGCCAACACCTACTTTGGCAAGACGGCGGAATTGGTGCTGACGGCCGTGACGGTCAGCCATTTCCAGCAGGCTGTCCTGCGGATCGGCAATTATCTGATCATTCTTGCGGTGGTACTCGTCGGGCTCATTCTCGCGGTCGGCGTCTATCGTGGCGAGGCTCTGCTCACGCTGCTGCAGTTCGGCCTGGTGCTGACCGTGGCGGCGATCCCCGTGGCGATGCCCACGGTCCTTTCCGTGACGATGGCGGTGGGTGCGCGGCTTCTGGCGAAAAAACAGGCGATCGTCAGCAAGCTTGTCGCGATCGAGGAACTTGCCGGCGTCGATGTGCTCTGCGCGGACAAAACCGGGACGCTGACGCAGAACAAGCTGACGCTGGGCGATCCGTTCTGCATTGATCAGATCACCCCGGAACAGGTCATCCTCGCGGGGGCGCTGGCCTCCCACCCCGATAATGGTGACACGATCGACCAGGCGGTCATTGGTGGCGTGAAGAACAAAAAATTGTTGCATGGATATCAGGTTCTTCACTTCATGCCGTTCGACCCGGTTCACAAACGCACCGAGGCCGATATCAAGACGGCCGACGGGGCCACGTTCAAGGTGACCAAGGGCGCGCCGCAGGTGATCCTGGCGCTCGCGGCAAACGCGGCAGCGGTCAAACCGGCGTTTGACAAGGCGGTCGATGATTTCGCGAAGCGCGGCTTCCGGGCACTCGGAGTGGCGAGGGCGGATGGCGAAAACGAATGGCAGATTCTCGGCGCGCTGCCGCTGTTCGATCCGCCGCGCGTGGACGCCAAAGCGATGATCGCAACCGCGCGCGCGATGGGTGTGAAAATCGAAATGGTGACGGGCGACGCGCTGGCGATTGCCAAGGAAACCGCGCTGGCACTGGAAATGGGCACCAATATCCTTGATGGCGCGAGTCTTGGGGATCCGAAAAGCGAAGAAACCGCCGCGGAAATCGATCTGGTCCAGAAAGCCGATGGCTTCGCCCAGGTCTTTCCAGAGCACAAGTTTCACATCGTCGACATTTTGCAGAAGCACAACCATATCGTCGGAATGACCGGCGACGGCGTGAACGATGCGCCCGCCCTGAAGAAGGCTGATTGCGGCATTGCCGTATCCGGCGCGACGGACGCGGCGCGGGCGGCCGCCTCTATCGTGCTGACGACACCCGGTTTGTCCGTGATTATCGATGCAATAAAGGAAAGTCGCCGGATCTTTCAGCGAATGAACAGCTACGCGATGTACCGTATCGCTGAGACACTGCGCGTGCTGCTCTTTATGACGCTGTCCATTCTGATATTCGATTTCTACCCGCTGACGGCCCTGATGATCGTTATGCTGGCGTTGCTGAATGATGGCGCCATCCTCTCCATCGCCTACGACAATGTCCATTACCGGAACGCTCCAGAAGCCTGGAACATGCGCGTTGTGCTGGGTATTGCCACGGTGCTGGGTCTGGTCGGTCCTGTTGCTGCGTTTGGCCTGTTCTACGTCGGGGACCACATCCTCGGGGTCGGCCACCCGGAACTCCAGACGATGATGTATCTCATGCTGTCCGTAGCCGGGCATCTGACGATCTTCCAGACGCGCACGCGCGGCCCGTGGTGGTCAACGCGCCCTGCATGGATCCTGTTGACGGCGGTCTGCGGCACCCAGGCGGTCGCCACGCTGATCGCGGTTTACGGCGTCGGACTGGTAACCCCGCTTGGCTGGAAATATGCCGGAATGATCTGGGCTTATGCCTTCGCGTGTTTCCTGCTGACCGACCCGTTGAAGTTAATCGCCTACCGGATCCTCGATCGCGGTGCGCCGGTTCATCCAACGCGTCGAAGGATCCGAGAAGAACTGGAAGTTCAGCCTGTCAGACGTCAAGGAACGCGGTTTCTCGGACAAATACATGACCACGTTTGAAGAATGGCTTACCGCAACGACGACCGAGGACGTTCCGTGGGCCGTTGTCCCCGCCGGCAACAAGGATAACACTCGCTTGATCGTGTCCCGGATCGTCGTGGACACTCTCGAGGCGCTCAACATGTCCTATCAGAAGCCGACACCGGAACGGCATCGGGAACTGGAGGCTATCCGGCATGAATTCAGGAAATGACCGCGCCATGACGCGGCTTGCGACCACGACGCCCGTCGCTTCGCAGGACCGGCCGCGACTGACAGCCGCAATCCTGGATGTCGACGGTGTGCTTCTCGCGTCTCCCCATGAACGCGCCTGGCGAGAGGCGCTTGATGGAATCGCTGACCCGGCACGCTTCACCACAGCGGTCTATCAGGCCGAGGTCGCCGGCAAGCCGCGGCTCGCCGGGGCCGTTGCGGCGCTGCGGGCCTTGGGGGTGCCGGATGCGGCGAAGCGCGCACCAGATTATGCGATCAAGAAACAAAACCGGCTGGAAGAGTTGATCCACACCGGCCACGTCAAGGCGTTCCCCGACGCGCTGCGCTTCGTCCGGGCGATCCGGTCTCTGGACTGGCCGATGGCAGTCGCTTCGTCGTCGAAAAACGCCAACGCCATGATGAGATCGATTGACATGGGCGATGGTCGGACTCTGTTCGATATGTTCACTGCCGATGTCTGTGGCCGTGACCTCGCGCACGGCAAGCCGGACCCGGAGATTTTCCTGCTGGCCGCCTCGGCGCTCGGGATCATGCCGGCGCATTGCCTCGTCGCCGAGGATGCCCCCGCCGGGATAGAAGGTGCGAGGGCAGCCGGCATGATCGGGTTGGGCGTCGCCCGTCTGGACGACGCGGCGGGATTGCGGTTGGCGGGCGCGGATCTTGTTGTCTCTAGCCTGGACGACGTTGCCATGGACGCATTGAAGGAAGGACGGCTCATGGGGCTTTCGGCATGACCGAACCTGTCACGGTCGACGATCTGCTTCGGCCCGACTCCGACCCCGGCTGGCTTCTTCGTGCCGATGGCTACGACGCCTTACGCGAGACCACGATCGAATCGCGGTTCGCGATCAGCAACGGCTTCCTTGGCATCAGGGCGACACGAGCGATCACCCGCGGCGCACTCTGGGCGCCGCCGCCTCGGACCTATGTCGCCGGTCTGTTCGGAACACCAGGCACCGGACCGGACGCTCCAGGCCTTGTGCCCGCCGCCGACTGGCTTCAGGTCCGCGTGATGCTGCCAACAGGGCCATTGGTTTATCATCCTGGTGACGTAACATCACACCGCATGACCCTCGACATGAAGCACGGCGCGTTGCTCACCGAGTTGCGCGGCCTGAATGCGCTCAGTCCCGGAGGAACCATGATCACCGGGAGTGCCAGGACGTTGCGCCTCGTATCGCTGCGCGACCGCGCGATCGGACTGCAGCTCATCCAGTTTGAGATCGAGGAAGGCGAGGCCGAGATCACCCTGGAAGCATCATTTGCGGGACTGGAGTTGGGGTTGATTACCGAGCGGCTCGAACGCGATCGCGGGCTGTGGCGCGCTCATGGCACCGGCAAACGCCTCGCGATAGCGACCACGTCATCGTTGCGGGTCGATGACCAGGAACTGCGGCCAGCCTCGCGTGGCGCGCTAACGAATTCCTGGACATGGACCTGCCGCCCGTCCCAGAGCGTGACGTTCCAGCGTATCGTCGCGGTCGTTCGGGCTGACACCCCAGACCAGGATCCAGGCAATGACGCTCAGGCCAAACTCGACGGTGCTCGTCGCCTAGGCGTGCACTGTGTCGTGGCCCGGCACAGGGCGGCCTGGTCGGCCCGCTGGCAATGCAGCGGCGTCGAAGTCGAGGGCGATGCGGACGCGCAGCGCGCCCTGCGTTTTGCCATCTACCACCTCAACAGTGCCGCCAATCCAGCGGACGAGCGCGTTTCCATCGGCGCCCGGGCGTTGACCGGCCCCGACTATCACGGGCACGTATTCTGGGACACCGAGATCTACTTGCTGCCATTCTACACCATGACGTGGCCCGAAGCAGCGCGATCGTTGCTGATGTATCGATTCAGAATGCTTGATGGCGCTCGGGCGAAGGCGGCCGTCATGGGCTGGCGCGGCGCGCTCTATGCCTGGGAGTCCGCTGATACCGGCGACGAGACGACGCCGGACCACGTGATCGGCCCTGATCGCAAAATCGTCGATGTGCTCTGTGGCAGGCAGGAACAGCATATCAGTGCCGACGTTGCCTATGCGGTCTGGCATTACTGGCTGGCCACGGGCGACGAAGCCTTTCTGTGCGATGCCGGTGCCGAAATCATGCTCGAGACCGGGCGGTTTTGGTGGAGCCGCGCGCAACAGGAGTCCGATGGCCGGCGTCATATCCGCGGTGTCATCGGACCCGACGAGTACCACACGCATATCGACGACAACGCCTTTACGAATGTCATGGCGCGTTGGAATATCCGCCGCGCGCTCGACACGGCGGCATTGCTCCGTGCGCGCTGGCCCGCGCGCTGGGCAAGCCTCTCGGCCAAACTGGCCCTGGACGACCTTGAGCTTGCCGAATGGTCCAGCGCTGCCGATGAGATCGTGGACGGTTTCGATCCGGAAACAGGTCTGGTCGAGCAGTTCGCCGGATACAACGGGCTGGAATACATTGATCTATTGCAATACGTAGGCCGCTCGGTGCCGATGGATATCGTCCTCGGGCGCGACCGGATTTCAGGCTTCACAGATCGTGAAGCAAGCGGATGTCATCGCACTTCTGGCGCTATTGCCGGCGGCGTTCCCCGGTGACGCTGCGGCGAAGAATTTCAGCCACTACGCCCCCCGCTGCAGCCACGGCAGTTCCCTGAGCCAGGCTATGCACGGCATCGTCGCGGCACGGTTGGGAATGACCGACATCGCGCTCGATTTCTTCCGGCGGACGGCGGCGATCGATCTTGGCGACACCCATGTGGCGATCGACGGCGGTGTGCACATCGCCGCGCTTGGCGGCATCTGGCTCATTGCTGTGGCCGGCTTCGCGGGCCTGGCGCTGACTGACGACGGTCTGGCATTGGCGCCGAAATTGCCGGGGGCATGGAAGAGCCTGGCCTTCAATTGTCAGTGGCGGGGCCGGTCAATCAGAATTCGAATTGGGCAGGATGGTTGCGATATCGACGCGACGCTGGTGTCGGGGGCACCGATGACGCTGCTCATTGGCGGACGGTCGCATGACCTGCTCGGCGGCCAGCCGCTCCATGTCTCGTGCCGGGAAGCTAAACGCGGTTGATCGCCGTCGGCGTGCTTCTCGCCCTCACGCAATGCCAAGTCGCGCGAACACCGGCCACTTGACCAAATCCAGGGCGACCGCGAACGCGCATGCGGCGGCCAGTGCTGCGGCGATCACGGCCGCGGGTAATGGCGCCATGGCGACGCCGGTGATCGCCAGAGCACAAGCGATCACGACGTCCAGCACCGACGATCCTGCCAGCCAAAGGCTGGGCGCGATACTCCACAGATGCGGGCGGCCGCGGATGGCGTAAACCATCGACTGGCTGCCGAAAACCAATGTCAGGAAGGACAGCGTTTGCAATGCCGGCATCGGCAGATGCAACGCGAACACGCCAACCGCAAGCACGCCGCAGCAGAACACCAGCATGGCGGCCGCGAGAATTGTGGCAGCGATTGTCAGCCTGCCGATATCCCATGCGTTCGGCTCCGGCGACGGGTGCACATTATCCGTGGTCAAGGACATTGCCAGGAAGTCGCCGGCGATCATGATGATCACCATAAGCAGCGGCGTAAGGATTGCGTGCCCGGTTATCAGCAGGCCGGCCATCAGAAACAGCACCGTGACGATCTTTTTCGTGAGGGAGTTGATCGTGTAGTTCTGGATACGCTGGAACGTCGTGCGCCCCTCCCTGACCGCGGCCAGGACCCCTGCCAACCCCGGTTCGGTCAGCACCATGCCGCTTGCCGATTTCGCGACGTCGGTCGCGGTGGACACCGCGATGCCGATCTGTGCCTGGCGCAATGCCGGCGCATCGTTGGCGCCGTCACCGCACATGCCAACGGTCAGGCCATCGGCCTGATAGGCTTTGACCAGGCTATACTTGTCCTCCGGCAGCACGCCGGCGAACACCGCGAAAGTCTCCGGATGCACATCCTTGGGTATCGGCCCAGGCGGGCACACCGCGCCTGTCAGGCCGACGGCTTTGGCAACGATTGCCGCGGTCTTTGGCGCGTCACCCGTCACCATCACGGTGCATACCCCAAGCGACCTCAATTCGCTGACGAGCGCGGCAGAATCCTCGCGCGGTGGATCGCTTAAGGCGATCAGCCCGGCAAGTTTCGGCGCATCGGCGGCGCCCACGGCCACCGCCAGCACGCGAAACCCCTGGCCTTCCTGTGCGCTTGCCGTGTCCGCGGCGTCCGGCTGCGCTTCGGCAAGCGCGCTAACGGCCGCGAAAGCGCCCTTCACCACACGTTGTTCCGCGCCGGCCCCATCGGTCACGGTCGCCTCCGACATTTTCACGGCCGGATCGAACGGGACGAACGTCACCAGACGGGGCGCATCGGCAGCAGCCGGGCCAGCGGCGGCGCGAATTGCGTTATCCACCGGGTCCTGACCGCCATCCGAACTGGCAAGTGCCGCAAGTGTCAGCACGTGCGCGCTGTCGAAACCCGGCATGGGATGCACGCTGGCAACCGTCAGCGCGTTTTTCGTCAGCGTCCCCGTCTTGTCGACGCACAGCACGTCCATCGTTCCCGCTTCATCGACAGCCGACAGGCGCGTCGGCAGCACTCCCACTTTCGCAAGGGCCTTCGCGCCGATTGCCGCCGCAAGCGTGAACGTCGCCGGCAACGCGACCGGAATCGATCCAAGCACGGCGGTCAGCACCAGCGGCACGATTGCCGCAAGCGGCAGGTCCAGCACCACGGCATAGATGGCCAGGGCGACAATGACGCACGCTGCGAAAAGGACGAGGTTGCGAACGACCCGCACGACGGCTCTCTGCTGTGAACTCACGACGTGGGCCGTGCGGACAAGCTCCGCGGTGCGGCCGAATTTGGTGCGCGCGCCGGTCGCGGTGACCTCGGCGATGGCCTCCCCGCGCCTGACAAGTGTGCCGGCAAAGGTCTGCAAGCCCGGGCCGGCCTCAATCGGCACCGATTCGCCGGTGAGCATCGACTGGTCGAGCAAGACGTCTCCCGCGGTCAGCTTGGCGTCTGCCGCGACCACGCCGCCAAGCGAGAGTTTGATGACATCGCCCGGAACAAGATCGGCGGCGGGAAGATTGGTCCAGGTGCCGTCGCGGTGGACGGAGGCGGTCATCGCCAAATGGGCCTGAAGCGCCTTCAGGGTCTGCTGCGCGCGGCCTTCCTGTATCAGCCCGATCACCGCGTTGAACACGAGCAGCCCAGCTATGACCGCTGCCTCGACATACTTGCCGAGAGCAAGTTCCAAAACGACCGTGGCTTCAAGCATCCAGGGCACCGGCGCCCAGAACCGGCCAAGGGCGCGCCGCCAGGGATGCAGCGCGGTGTCAGGCATCGTGTTGGGGCCATATTGCGCGAGCCGGCGTTGCGCCTCCTGACCGGTGAGACCGTCAGACTGCAACTGCAACGGACGGAGCCACGGGAACCCGATCGCTTGGTGCAGGAGAGTCCATCGGCAAGATTAGCCGTCTGTGCGGCGCGATGGACCCCTCGGAAACTACCCACGTGCCGGACCAGGGAAGCGAGCGACCGCGTTTGCCGGAACGAGATCACGGTCGCGGATGCCAGAGCTGCCAACGATCCGGACGGGTTGATGGCGTTACATCTCGATAAAAACCAACATTCCGGATTGCCAAAGCAAGGAGCCCTCATGCCGCCAACGCCCAATGCGCGGTTTACCGATGCTACGCTGCTCCGGCTCGTTCTGCTGGTGATTTTCGCCCGCCCCGCTTGCCTCTGACCTGAACGATGTCCGGCCACGGAATGCCCAATCCGAAGCAAGGCGGGAGGAGGAAGTCGCCGGATAAAATAGCGTGTCCTGGCGTGTCCGGCCAACGCCCGACGCTAGGATCTATCAGGTTCACTCTTTGACTTTGCGGGATCGGCGGGAGCACGAATGGTGCCAGGGGCGTCATCACAAAATCCGTATAACGAATTGATATGAAATGTAAAATTGTCAGTGCGGGAAATTTTGAGGCCAACAAAAAGGCCAACAACCATTTTCCTGAGGAAAACAGCGCCTGCGCTGTCTGGCCCGTTCGGAGGCGGCACGGATACCTTTGACGCAGTTCACCTTGCTCGGCCGGCGTGTTGCGGCGCCGGCAGGGGCACGCGGCGGATACTGCGGTAGTGGTCGTCGGGAAGGACCGACGCGTCTGCCGTGACGAAGCGGAAGCGGTCGGCAATGAGGCGGACGAAAGCGGGTCGATGGAGCTGCCGGTCAGCCCGGATGATGAAGCGTCGTGCCGCGCAGTCGTAGAGCACGCGCCCGCGCGGCCATTCCTCGTATTCGGACCAGACGGGCGTGGTCGGGATGCCTGCCGCGCGCAGGAGGCGGGGTCCGCGACGCGCCAACTCGGACCAGAACTCGAAATGACCTGTCATCAACGGTCAGCATATCGCCATAGGGAATAGCCTGTTCCATTGAAACAGCATGGGCGATCAGAACCGCCCTGCCGTGGTCCTCGACCACCCAGAACAAGCCGAGCATCCCAGTTTGTCCTGGCCCGTCAGCCATCGGATAGCCGGCCAGCCGCATCAGGGCGCGATGCACCTCGACCATGGCGAGCGTGTCGCGCTGACAATAGACGCGCAGAGAGGCGCGCAGTCGATCAACTTCCTCCGGCAACGTGAGCTGACCGGATGCGAACTGGAGGAACGCCGCGGCGGCCGTGGCGCCATCCGCGATATCTTCGAGATCCTCGTAGGTGAAGTCCGGGCAAAGGGCCGGCCCGACCGATTTGATCGAATTGCTGAAACCGGCATCGGGGAAGTAGATGGCACTGCGCACGATCGGCAGCAGGTCCGCGAGGCGAGCGATGATGGCGGTAAGCGATTGACGGAGATCGGGGAATGTTGCCGCCAGTTCCTTCAATCGCGTCTGCTCATAGGCTGAATAGACGATGATCGGCGCGTCCCCGCCCGACAGGGCTGCGATCAGCGTTTCGGCAAATGTCCGCCGGGGATCGCCGTCGCCATTGGCAAGGAACTCGCGGTGATGCAGCGTCCCGTCGTCGGCGAGCACGTGCAGCGACCATTGGAAGGGGATGGTCTGGTATGGCCGTGTGCCTTCGTAGAGCGGGATCGGCGGCATCATCGCCTCGAAATCGAGGTAGCAGGCCGGCGGTCCATAGTTATGCAGAAGACGCTTGAGATCGGGCGCCACGAAGGGCCGCCCGGTCGCGATCGCCTCGCGGATGACGGCTTGCCGCGCGGTCAGCGGAAAATCCGGCGGGATGGCGGAGATAGCCTCGATGCCACGCGCCTTCAGGCCATCCGCCTGGGACTGTGACAAGCGCGGCATGTAGGAAACCCAGTCGTCGGGCTTGTGCGCTGTGCAGCGGTCCCAGAACTCGCATGGATAGGGGCTGCCACATTGCGAACCAGGCTCGGCCTGGGGTAGCGCGGTCGCGTCGAGGCACGTCCGCATGGCCGGCAGGCGGCTTGGCAGGTCGGCCAGCGCCGCAGCCACGGCATCCCCGACATCGAGACGGGCGAAGAATGCCGGCCAATCGATATCGCCAGCGCCGCGCACATAGGCGGTGTTCACATGCAGCAGTTCGATCGAGGGAAGGGCGATGCCAGCGCCGCGGAGCACGTAAGCCTGGAGCGCAATGTCGTCGATGTAGTGATCCTTCAGGCCACTGCTGCCCTTGACCTCGCGCAGGCCCCAAGCTCCGGCCGAAAGGCGTTCCAGTACATCCACCCGGATGCGGATGCCGTCATAGTTCGAAAGCGGCCTCGAAGATGGCTGGGACGCTCGCATCCGCCATCAGGGCGGCCGTGCGGGCAACGGCCTGGGCGTGCTCCCAGGGTTCTTCGGTGACCTCGACGCCGCCGGGGAACAGCAGATGCGCTTTGCGGCCGATGTCCTGGCCGATATCGACTGGCGATCCCGGCGCCGGTTCTTCGTACGGCATCGGGTCATGGACGAGCAGCCATAGCCGGCGCAGGCATTGCAGGCCGGCCATGTAGCGCGACTTGGTGAGATGGCTGGCCAATGGAGGATCTCCGAGTTGCTAAGCATGTGATGGTGCAGCGGTGTCGGCATCGCAACAGGAAGATGCCTCGGCCGGCGGCGATTGCGTCCCCTTCTGACGTATAGCCATGCCAAATTGCGATTGTGCGGTTCGTCCTGGCGACAGGCGGGCCGCCTCCTGGTATCGGTACGTGAGGCCAATGAACACCTGACCCCAGACCTCTTCGACCACTTGGATCAGCCCGCACCCGGACTCTGTCCGGACGGTCTGAGCCGATCGTGTTCTTTGAAGAGGTCATCATGTTCCGAATTCAGGCTCCGATTCTCATCGTTCCCACTGCCGAAGCCAGGCAGGTGCTTGGCCGCCGCCTTCGCTGGGCAGGTCTTGCCGCCTATCGGGAAATCGCCGTCGCGGCGAAGGGGCTGGAGATCGCGCATCTCCAGTTCGCCTTCTTCGACCTGACGCTCGCCGTGTGCTCGCGGGTTCGCCGCGACGGCATTGTCGAGATCGAGATCGGCCTCGGCGATCCGCGTCTGCCGGCGCGGTCCTTCACCGCCACCCAATTCCGGCAGGCCGTCGCCGCGGCCCAGGCGCGGGCGAAGGGATCGCGTGCCGGCCGACCGGCCC
The DNA here is from genome assembly GCA_963819005.1 of uncultured Pseudomonadota bacterium. GTDB lineage: Bacteria > Pseudomonadota > Alphaproteobacteria > Acetobacterales > Acetobacteraceae > Rhodopila. Next base: position 123,701 of record CAWFUL010000010.1, on the reverse strand, counting down.
GCGCCTGCTGAATGGCTGGTGGAGGCGGCGATGCGCCGCCTCCACCGAGCTGCATGTCGAACAGATACAGTTGACGCGACGACCCATGACGATCTATGGCCCCACCACCGCAAGAATCTCGACGTCTCATCCATCGCATCAAGCCTGCCGGCCCGCCAACCCCTGGTTGCGTGGTCGCTTGCTGTTGTGCGTTTGGCTTTGGCCGATACCAACCTCTGCGACACCAACAGCGCGTCCGTTTCTGACGCATCCGCGCGCTATTCTTCAGCATCCCGAATTTCGGAGACGGTGACATGAACGCCCCCAATCGGCGGCGCGCGGTGCCGCGCGATGCTCTCCCTGGCAACGCACCATCGCTGGCGCTTCAGTGTGCCCGCAACGTGTATCGGGCGGTCAATCGCCACATGCCAGAAGCTGGCGCCCTGGCAGTGTGGCTGGTGGGGAGCGCGGCCGTTTTCGGCCTGCCGGAGAGCGCGGTACCGGATGACGACAGCATCGGCCGCCGGTCGCGCCATGGCGGTGTCACGGTCACGGACTGGAACAAGGTCGGCGCAGCTCTGGAACGGGCCGCATCCGGCCTGCCGGCAACGGGCCAGGGCACCCTCGACCGCTGGGTTGCGGCGATCGGGCGGCGCCTGGCGTTCGATGCACTGGAAGCGCGTATCCTGGCGCTCGCGCTGCACTATCGGCTCGATCAGCGTATCGAACGGTTGTGGGACGCGATCAGCGACTGCCGCGGCCGGCCGACGCGCTTCATGCGCGATGCCGACCTGATCGCGCTTCTGCTGGCTGCATCGCAGGCCGAGGTCGCGAGCCGGCTGGCCGGCGAGGCAAAGCTGCTGGCGAGCGGCGTGCTGCATCTCGGCAACCAGGCCGACCTCTCGGCATTGGAGCGTCTCGTATCCCTGATCCGCCGTGACGTGCCGCCGGCGGCGGACATCTACGATCAGCTCCTTGGTGCCACCACGGCCGCGCCGCTGGCCTGGGACGCCTTCGCCCATCTGGGCCGCGAGGCGGAGGTGGCGGCCGAGGTGCTGCGCACCGCTTTGGCAGGTGAAGAGGTGGGGGTGAACATCCTGCTCTACGGCCCGCCCGGCACCGGCAAGACCTCCTTTGCCGCAACGCTGGCCACGCGGGTCGGCGCCCGGCTGCGTCCCGTCGCCGAAGCCGATGATGACGGGGACGAACCGGATCGCGATCGGCGCCTGGCCGGGCTGCGTCTGGCCCAGCGGCTCGCGGAGCCTGCGCAGCACTGTGCTGCTGTTCGATGAAGCCGAGGATCTGTTCCTCGGCCGCCGCATGCTGTTCGACGAGCCGCGTGCCAGCTCGCGGGTCTTCATCCATCGGCTGCTGGAGCAGATGGCGGTTCCGGTGATCTGGACAGCCAACGACATCAGCGTGCTCGGCCCGGCGGTGCTGCGGCGCATGACGATGTGCCTGGAGCTGCGCGTGCCGAACCTGGCGACGCGCACCGTGCTGTGGCGCCGGCTGGGCGAGGCGCATGGCGTGGCGCTGTGCGACGCCGAGGCCGCGCGCCTGGCGCGCCTGGTGCCCGCCGCGCCGGCGGTCGCCGCCACGGCGCTGCGGGCCACTCGGCTCGCCGGCGGGGGGGCGGAGACGGCACGGCTGATCGTGGAAGGCGTGGCGCGGGCCGTCCGCGGCGGCGGTCTGCCGGCGCCCGAGCCGGAAACCGACACGACTATGACCCGGCACTGGTGAACGCCGATGGCGATCTCATCGCGCTGGAGGCGGACCTGGTGCGCCCCGGGGCGCCGCGCGCTGTCTCATTCCTGCTGGCCGGGCCTCCCGGCGCCGGCAAGAGCGCCTGGATACGGCATCTGGCCGGGCGGATGGGGCTGCCGGTGCTGCAGAAGCGCGCCTCCGACCTGCTCGACCCGTTTGTCGGCGGCACCGAGCACAACATCGCCGGCGCCTTCGCCGAGGCGCGGGACACGGGCGCCTTCCTGGTGTTCGACGAGGCGGACAGCCTGCTGCTGGACGGGCCGACGCGGTGCGGAGCTGGGAGATCAGCGAGGTCAACGAAATGCTGACCTGGATGGAGAGCCATCCGTTGCCGTTCGCCTGCACCACCAACCTCGCCGAACGGCTGGACCGTGCCAGCCTGCGCCGCTTCCTGGTGAAGCTGCGCTTCGACTGGCTGACCGAGGCGCAGGCACGCCTCGCATTCCAGCGGTTTTTCGGCCAGCCCGCGCCGGCGGGGCTGGATGCGCTGCGGACGCTGACGCCGGCCGACTTCGCCCTGGTGCGGCGCCGCGCCGCCCTGCGGCGCGACATGCCGGCGCCCGAGGCGCTGCTCCGTCTGCTGGCGGCCGAATGCGCGGAGCGTGTCGGCGGGCGGGGGCCGGTCGGGTTCGTGGCCGGGACGCCAAAGTGATTGCGCAGCCGAAGAGAGGCAGGCAACAACGTGGCATGCGCTATGGCCCGGCCGAAAACCTGCTCCGTCTCGCCCGCCACCTGGCGGCGACGCGCACCGGCCTGACGCTCGACGAGATGGCGGCCGAGCTGGAGGTGGGACGCCGGACGGCCGAGCGGATGCGCGATGCCTTGCAGGCCATGTTCCCCGAGCTGGACTACCAGGACGACGACGCGCGGGTGCGGCGCTGGCGGCTGCCGGGCAGCGCCCTGGTCGGCGTGGTGGAGCCGCCGGCCGAGGCCGTGGCCGCGATCGAGACGGCGGCGCGTGAGTGCGAAGTACGCGGCGAGACCGATCGTGCCGCGCTGCTGCGGCAGGCCGCGACCACGCTGCGCGCGGTGATGCGGCCGGACGCGCTGCGCCGGGCCGAGACGGACATCGCCGCGCTGATGGAGGCCGAGGGCATCGCGATGCGCCCCGGTCCGCGGCCGATGATCGCGCCGGGCGTGCTGCCGACGCTGCGGCGGGCGATCCTCGGCATGCAGCTCGTCGTGGTGCGTTACGCCGGCCCCGACGCGGAGGAGCCGGCGACACGCATTCTCTGCCCGTACGGCATCCTCTATGGCGGACGCGGCTGGCTGGTCGCGCATGTGGAGGGGTTGCCGGAGATGCGGCTGTGGCGGCTCGACCGGATCGTGTCCGCCGACCTGCTCGACCGCGGCTTTCAGCGGCGGGAGGACTTCAGCCTGCCGGACTATGCGGCGCAGTCCTTCGGCGTGTTCCAGGAAGAGCCGATCGACGTGGTGCTGCGCTTTGCGCCCGAAGCGGCAGAGGACGCGGCACGATGGCAGTTCCATCCGTCGCAGAGCGTCGTCGCATGAGGAGGACGGTTCGTTGACCGTGCGCTTTCGAGCCGGCGGTATGCAGGAGATGTGCTGGCATCTGTTCACCTGGGGAACATCGGTAACGATCGTGGCGCCGCATGCACTGCGCGCCGCAATGGCTGCTGCGGGCCCTCGCCGCAGCACGGCATCATAATGAATTTACACCAACAAAAGCCGACAAGGTCGATTACTCAGCGGAGGGCCAGCACAGATGACCGATCAGTGCCCTTCCACAAGCTCTTCAGCGACGACAAGACGGTTGAGCTCATGAGCATCAGCCGAGTGGCCGCATGGTTCAAAAGCCAGGGACAGGGACGATTACGGCTGCCGCCGATCCAACGCTCATTTGTGTGGCGCAATGAGCAGATCGTCAACTACTGGGACAGTCTTGATGCGCGGCTACCCGGCCGGTCTAATGATGGTGACGCGTGCCGACCAGGGGCACAGCCACAGGTCGAGAACCTGGACAACAGGACGGAAACGCTCCCCGAGACCGCACTTCCACCTTTTCGACGGCCAGCAGCGGCTGCTCTACGCTTCTTCTTGGGCTTGGCGTAAGGAGCACTTGGCGACTCGCTCCGGCTATGGGTCGATATCGGGGAAAAGCCGAAAAATTTGCGGAGATCGGCTGTTCGATGCTTGCGCATCAACAGCACTGGTCAGCCCTTTGGCTACAGAGCCGAGGCGACCCAATCAAAATTGATCAGCGCAGAGGACCGACGCAACGCACATCGATTCTTGGCCAACCGAAGACGGCAAGCCAAACGGAAAGCCGAAGCGGCCAGACGCAATCTTCAACGAAATGGCAAAGACGGACACCGGGCAACTCTGAGTTCAGCCAAGTGCGTCTGTGTCAGCTGAGCTACATCCTCCAAGAATTCATGAAATCTCACGAAGAACAGAAATTGCCGCGAACGAACTCTGAGTCCTTGCAGCGCCTACGGCTAGCCAACGCCGAAGCGTGACTACATAGATGATTTTCTTGACACAGCTTGAAGAAGGCGCTCAATGCCGAAATCATCGTCAAGCTCGTTGATCAACTCCGTCCTGAAAGAGAACAGATTATCGCATCTTCTTCGCGCGGCTCGGGCAAGGAGGCACGCGGCTATCCGACGAGGAACTGACCTACTCACTTATCAAAAACCGCTACCCTCATGTGCATGACCGAGTCGAAGAAATCGTGCAGGGCCCTGGTCGGTTCGCGTCGGAAATCGATCTAGTTCTCGGCGCATTGCGCATCGCGCAAACACTCGCGCCTTGGCCAGACGCAAAGGAGTGGAAACAAGTCGGCCGTCCGACGCCAGACCGGGTCCGACAGGTTCACGAGAAGGGAAAAGATACAACTGAGCCATATTTTCGCTCGATGTTGCCTGACGACGATATTGCGCCTTTCAAACTCGAAATGGCGATCCAGCATCTTCGCGTCGGCCTGCTTTACGACACCACGAGCAATTCTTGTGGACTGCCATCGATGCTGCTCGCGCATCTTCCTCGCGACCTGCTGGACGTGCTGCTCCTGTTCACGTTCAAGCGGGGTGAAGCAAACACCTGGGACGGGGAAGATCGCAGAACGCTCATCGCCTTCGTTCTCCACTGGCTCATCTTCGTCGCGAACGACGGCAAAGCCGCCTATCACACCTTCAAGGAGGTACAAGCCGCGGCGTGGTGCTTCGGAAAGAGCCCGGTTGCAGCACTCATCCGCCATTTCGAAAGCGAGGGAGTTGCACGTCATGCGCCGCGGCGCCTCGACTGGCAATGTCTCACGGAAGAAGTGCAGCAGCGTGGGTGTAGGCTGGCAACATGGACAGAGCGTTTCAGTGGCAAAGACGACGCCAATCGCCCTAGCCCGGGCGAGGCGCTACGGATATTGTCTACGCACAGCGAACTCATAAGGCGAGCGCTGATCTGGCTCCAACGGCGCTACATCACGCTGACGTTCCCGCACTATGATCCCACCTCCACGCGCGATGACGATCTGCCGTTCGATCTCGACCATGCCATCCCGCAAGATCTGTTCGGCGCTGATTGGAGGACCGTTCAGAAGCGAATTTGCCTTTCCGAGCCTACTCAATTTAAGGACTGGCGCCATACGGTCGGCAATTCGCTCGGTAACCTGCGGTGGCTTGCCGCCGCCGACAATCGTGGACGAGGTATGGGACCAATCGAGGCGGAGCGGCCCCAAGACCGTGAGCAGCCTTCGCTCGATGACTATCTCGATAGACCTTCATGGAACAAGCTGATCGATACCGAAATGTGGACCGAAGAAGACGTCGCGACATTCCAACGGCTAATCGATAGCCGGACCCTTCTGCTCACCAAGACACTGATGAACGAAAGCGGAATAGCGGACCTCATCGATATTGCTGACCGTTTGAACGCGTCACCCGCCTCGCCGAGCAACCTGTAAGCAAGATCATGCAATGGCCGATCCCGATGGATTGCAACAGCCGATCTACGATGTTGTCAAAGCGAGTTATCGGTGGGCAAACGTGGACCCGTCGCTTTTCAGAGCTCACATTACTAACGCTCAGTCCTGCTGCGTTTTCTGCGAGATGCCGGGCGCATCCGTCGCCCATTCCGCTGCGAACCCCTGCTTCCCCTTCGCGGTCCAGAGCGCCCGCGCGTGTTCGCCCTGGTCGCTTTGAAGCTTGTCGGCCATCCAGAGCAGCGCGCCGTAGATCATGGCGCGATCATCGCCGGTCAGCTCCACGATGCCGGCTTTGACGACGAGCCCGCCGAGTTCGATCAGATGCCGCGTACGCTTGCGGCGCTCCACCTGCCAGGTGCGCATGTCATGCCGTGCCCGCGCCGCCTGTTGCCGGTTGCACGCCGCCCGGTTGCGCCGGAGCGCCGCCTGTGTCGCGCTCAGGCGCCGATGCAGTTCGCCGCGACCGGCCCTGAAAGAACGCGGCGCCGCGCTTCGCCCATGCCTCCCTCTTTCCGGCATCCTTCGTTTCGGCCAGCACGATCAGCGCGCCCGCCAGTTCGTCGGTGCTGAGCGCGTCCGCCCCGGTGGCGATCACCAGCTCGCCAAGCTGCTGCACCTTGCGGCTCTTGAGGTCGCGCGCCTTGTCTTCCAGCGACTTCAGTTTCGCGTCGAGGTCCCGTGGCTTGCGCATCACGTTCTCCATAAGCTGTTGATGGAGACATGATAGTTTAGCGCCTGCCGGAATGCTGTAAGGTTGCCGGGACAGTCGGGGACGGCGTGGTCCCTCCCGAGAATTTTTCGAGGGAGGGCGCGCTTATACGTCGTTCCGACGTGCGCTTCGCCGTGCTGATGATCTGGTCGCGATGGCGATCTATCATCTTCACGTCAAGGTCATTGGCCGCAAGTCCGGCTCCAGCGCGGTGGCTTCCGCCGCCTACCGCTCGGCCTCGCGGCTGCGCGACGACCGGCTTGAGCGCAGTCACGACTTTTCCGGCAAGCGCGGCGTCGTCCATTCCGAGGTCATGCTGCCGGAGAATGCACCGGAAGCGTGGCGCGACCGCGAACGGCTTTGGAACGATGTTGAAGCCTTCGAGATCAGGAAGGACGCGCAGCTCGCCCGCGAGGTGGAATTCGCCCTTCCGCGCGAGATGACGCAGGCGCAAGGCATCGAACTCGCCCGCGACTTCGTGCAGGCCGAATTCGTCGATCAGGGCATGATCGCCGACCTCAATGTGCATTGGGATATGGCCGAGGACGGCAGCTCCAAGCCCCACGCCCATGTCATGCTGACCATGCGCGCGGTGGACGAAAACGGCTTCGGTCCGAAGGTGCGGGACTGGAACCGGACCGAGATGGTCGAGCGTTGGCGCGAACGCTGGGCCGAGATGGCCAACGAGCGGCTGGCCGAACTCGACATCGACGCGCGCATCGACCATCGGAGCTTCGAGGCGCAACGCATCGCGCTGGAGCCGCAGAGCCAGATCGGCGCGCCGGCGCACCGCATCGAGGATCAGGGACTTGAAGCTGACCGCGCGGAAATGCACCGCGAGATCGCGCGGAACAACGGCGCGCGTATCATTGCCAATCCCGCGCTGGCGCTCGACGCCATCACGCATCAGCAATCCACCTTCACGCGCCGCGACATGGCGATGTTCGCGCACCGGCACAGCGATGGCGTCGAGCAGTTCGACGCCGTGGTGGGCGCGATGCGCGGCGCGCCCGATCTGGTCGAATTGGGCAAGGACGGACGGGGCGAGGATCGCTTCACCACTCAGCAGATGATCGAGGCCGAACAGCGCTTGCACCGCGCCGCCGAACTGATGGCCGAGCGGGAACGTCATGAGGTGAGACGATGCCGACAGAGAAGCCGCACTTGCGCGTGCCGAACAGCGCGGCCTTGTCCTTTCCGGCGAGCAAGCCGACGCCTTGGCGCATGTCACAGACGGGCGCGATCTCGGCGTCGTGGTCGGTTATGCCGGAACGGGAAAGAGCGCGATGCTCGGCGTGGCGCGCGAAGCCTGGGAAGCGGCGGGTTACGAGGTTCGGGGCGTGGCGCTGTCCGGCATCGCGGCCGAGAATCTGGAAGGCGGATCGGGCATCGCGTCGCGCACCATCGCCAGTATGGAACATGGCTGGGGACAGGGTCGCGACGCGCTCACCGCGCGCGATGTTCTGGTGATCGACGAGGCGGGCATGGTCGGCACGCGCCAATTGGAGCGCGTGCTGTCCCATGCCGCCGAGGCCGGCGCGAAAGTGGTTCTGGTCGGCGATCCGCAGCAGTTGCAATCCATCGAGGCGGGCGCGGCGTTCCGTTCGATCCACGAACGCCACGGCGGGGCGGAGATCGGCGAGGTGCGCCGGCAGCGGGAGGACTGGCAGCGCGAAGCGACGCGGGATCTTGCAACCGGCCGAACCGGCGATGCGATCCATGCCTATGACACGCATGGCATGGTCCATGCCGCCCCGACACGGGAACAGGCGCGCGACGATCTGATCGACCGCTGGAACCGCGACCGGCAGGCATCGCCCGACCGCAGCCGCATCATCCTCACCCACACCAACGACGAAGTGCGCGCGCTCAACGACGCCGCGCGCGAGCGGATGCGGGCCGCCGGCGATCTCGGCGATGACGTGCATCTCACGGTCGAACGCGGCGAGCGCAGCTTCGCCAGCGGGGACCGCATCATGTTCCTGCAAAACGAGCGCGGCCTTGGCGTGAAGAACGGCACGCTCGGGACCATCGAGCAGGTCAGCGCGCAGATCCATGTCCGTGCGCACCGACGACGGGCGCAATGTCTCGTTCGACCTCAAGGATTACGACCGCATCGACCACGGCTATGCCGCGACCATCCACAAGGCGCAGGGCATGACCGTGGACCGCACCCATGTTCTGGCGACGCCGGGCCTCGACGCCCACGGCAGCTATGTCGCCCTGTCGCGCCACCGCGACGGCATGGACCTGCATTATGGCCGCGACGACTTCGCCGACCAGGACCGGCTTGTCCGCACCCTGTCGCGCGACCGGGCCAAGGACATGGCGTCGGATTACGAGCGGCTTGATCCGGCACAGGACTATGCCGAACGGCGCGGCATCACCTTCCGCGAGCGTGTCGCCGAGATCGTGCGCAAGGTCGTGCCGGAGAAGGTGCGCGGCATGTTCGACGGCTTGCGCCTGCCCGCCGATGCGGGCAGAGCGAACGGGCCCCGGAAAGGAAGGTAGAGGAAGACCCGGAGGAGGCCCTGCGCAAGGCCCGCACCAAGGCGCTCGTCCGTCATGCCCGCGCCGTGGATGCGATCTTCGAGATGCAGGAGCAAGGCGGCAAGGGCCAGCCCGGAGCAGGTGAAGGAATTGCAGGACGCCCGCAAGGTCTTCGAGGAGGTGCGGCCCTATGGCTCGCACGACGCCGAAGCCGCCTACAAGAAGAACCCGGAACTTGCCCAGGAGGCGGCCACGGGCCAGGTCAACCGCACCGTCCGCGCCCTCCAGCTCGAAACCGAGCTGCGCACCGATCCGCAGCGCCGCGCCGACCGCTTCGTGGAACGCTGGCGGCGAACTCGGACCGCGCCAGCCAGCACCAGTACCAGGCGGGCGACATGTCCGGTTACAAGGCCACGCGGTCGGCGATGGGCGACATGGCAAAAAGCCTCGAACGCGATCCGCAACTTGAATCGATCCTCGCAAGGCCGCAAGCGAGACCTCGGCATCGGGATCGACTCGGGCCGCCGACTCGGGCTGGAACTCGCCTTCAGCCACGGCATCGACCTCGGCATAGGCCGGGGCATCGGACTGTAGAACTATCCTATTTTCCGCCGCCCTCTACGCCACACTACTACGACTGCTTAAATATCTATTGCGCAACAACAAATCACTTGCTCTGTCTGGTCTCTGCAATCGTCAGAAACACCCGGCAGGAGGCAGCGCAGCCATGCTCGCACCAGACCGTATCGTCCGCCTGAATACCGTTCTCGCCCGGACCGGCCTGTCCCGGTCCACCATCTATCGCAAGATCGCCGAGGGCACGTTTCCCGCCCAGCTCAGGATCAGCGTCAACGGCGCCGGCTGGCGGGAATCCGATATCGATCGCTGGGTCGCCAACCCCGTGGCTGGCGGCCAGAGGAAAAGGTCGATGACTGGCCGGTGAGGCCGCTCCGCTCTCCCGTCCAGCGCACAAGCGAAGTCTTTCGTCATGGTGTTCGCTTCAATTGATCAAGGCAGTCTGCCCACGCCTGCATCAACTCAATCCGTTCCGGCCAATAGCTCGCCCGGTTGTAGGCGCGCCGGATTTCGTTCTGATCCTGATGCCCGAGCGCGGCCTCGATCACGTCGGGCCGGAAACCCCGTTCGTTCAATATCGAGCTTGCCGCCGCCCGGAAGCCGTGCGCGGTCATCTCATCCTGTGTGAAGCCCATGCGCCGCAGCGCGGCGTTCATGGCATTCTCTGACAGGGGGCGGGCGTTGGAGCGGATAGAGGGGAACACGAGCGTGCTCCTGCGGGCGACCTCTTTCACCTCGCGCAGCACATCGAGCGCCTGTCGCGATAGCGGCACATCATGCGGCCGGCGAACCTTGGTGCGGGCGCCGTCGATGCGCCAGACTGCCTCCTCCATGTCGATCTCTGCCCATGTGGCGCCGCGGACCTCGCCGGGGCGGGCGAATGTCAGCGCCGCGAACTGAAGAGCGCACCGGAGCGTCGGCCAGCCGTCATAGGCGTCTATGGCCGCCAGAAGCGCACCGAGTTGCTTCTCGTCGGTGATCGCGGCCCGGTGCTGCACCTTGGGTGCCTTCAGGGCGCCACGCAGCAGAAGCGTCGGATCGTCCTTGGCTCGCAGCGTGGAGACGGCGAGCCGGAAGACGGTGCCGATTACGCTACGCAGCCGCCGCGCCGTCTCCCGGCGCCCGCTGCGTTCGATCCGTTGCAGCAGCGAGAGGATTTCCGCCGGGGTGATATCCGCGATTGGTCGGGCGCCGAGGTCCGGGCCGGCAAGATCGACAAGCAGCCATCGGTTCTTCGTGACGGTGGACGCGGCGGCGCCCTCATCCTCGATGCGTTGCAGATATTCCTCGGCGATGCCCCCGAAGGTATTCGTCGCCGATATGACGGCGGTCAGCTTCGCCACCTTCTTGTTGGCCCCGGGATCGACTCCCGAGGCCAACAGCTTCTTGGCCTCGTCACGCAGCCGGCGCGCCTCGGCGAGAGATACGGACGGATAGGCGCCGTGGGAGAGCTTCTTCTGCTTCCCGCTGAACCGGTACGCCTGGTTCCACAGCCGCGTGCCGCTTGGTTTTACAAGGAGATAGAGCCCGCCGCCGTCGGATAGCTTGTATTCCGCCTGCCGCCCCTTGGCGCCGCGGCACGCCGTATCTGACAAGGCCATTGATGCCTCCCGCTGTTGGCCTCGGACGCAGCAGATACCAGGGCGAGGCCAACATCAAGGCCAACAAATCCGTGGGATGCGGCGATATCGCGACGATGCGGGCTGAGACGGAGGAGGGCCTCAAAGCCCAGAAATATCGCAGTTAATTCAATGCTATACGGAGCTATGCTGAGACGTCCTGAGATGCGGGGAGAGAAGGGTAATGGTGCCCAGGGGCGGAATCGAACCACCGACACTGCGATTTTCAGTCGCATGCTCTACCAACTGAGCTACCTGGGCACCGACGGAGGCGCCTAGGGACGCAACCGAGGGCGGGTGAATAGCCGAAGCTCGACCGGCGATCAAGCCGCTTCCGGCGACGGCGGCGGATCCTCGTCCAACTCCGCCGGCGGGCCAGGAATCCGGTAGACGCCGGTCAGCCAGCGGCCAAGATCAACCTCCTGGCAGCGAGGCGTGCAGAACGGCCGGTGCTCCGGTGAGGCGCGGCGGCCGCAGATCGGACAGCGCGATGATGTTTCAGCCATGGTCGTGTTCCCACATCCAGGCAAAGCCCGGCAGCGCCGGGTCCGGCCGCACAATAATGTCGCGTCCTGCTCTGCGGGCAAGATCCGGCAATGCGACCGGATCAGCGCGGAGCGCGGCAACCACCGAAGGCGCGGCCCGCAAGGCAGGCAGCGTCCGCGGATTCACACCCAGATCGGCAACCACCGCGCGCAAGGCAGCCAGCCCGGCCGCCAACGGCCCGGACAGCAATTCGTGCAACGGCGGATGCACCCGCGCCCGCACGATCTCCGCCAGGCCAAGCGCCGTAAATCCCAGGAACTTCGGCCGCAACGGATCATCCGCCAGGGCACGGGTCAGGTCGGGTGCAAGAGCGACTCGCTTCCGCGCGGCCAACCCGGCCAGGTCAACCACGATGGCGCCCGACAGGTTCCGCAGCCTGATCTGACACGCCAACGCCGGCAAAACCGCGCGGTTCAACACCTCATGCAGCAGGCGCGATCCGCCTCCCGCGGCGACACCGGACCCGGCATCCACATCGATCGCCACCAGCGCCGGAGTCGGCCACACCGACAACGAGGCCCCGCCCGCCAGCGCGACCACAGGCTCCGCTAGCCCGTCGATCATCGCCAGGATATCGTCGTCCAGCCCACCGCCGGGCACGACGGTGATCCGGTCCCCCAGATCGGCTCGAAACGTCGCCGCCAGCCCATGATCGTCAACCAAGATCCGTGCATCAGGATAGCGCCCGGCCAGCCGCCGCAGCGGGTCAGGACCGCGCCGCACGAGACCCACCGGGCCGCTTGCCGCAGCCTCAGCCTCTTCCCCTGTCAGCCGAGCGGTCAGGCGAGGCCCCTTGCTGCCTTGCGCGGCGCGCGAGACGCGAACACCCAGGATCGTGCCGGCCGTCAGGCCTCTCGCGCCCTCGCTGTCCGGCAGAAACCCCTCGGCGGCGCTCAGCGCAACAAAGGCGCCGGCCATCGCCGGAACCACCGAAATCACCCGCCCGCGGTGCAGGTCGCCCACACCGTCAGGTGTGCCGGGGCGCCAGAGTTCGTAATCGGTCAGTGAGCTATTTCGCACCACCGCCACCCGCACCTCGCCAGGGCTGGCGCTGGCGTGGATCATCGCACTCACGGAATATTGTAACCGTACGCGCGCAAAAGCTGCGCGGTTTCGAACAGCGGCAGGCCGACCACGCCGGAGTGGCTGCCGGACAGAAACCGGATCAGGCTGGCAGCGTGGCCGTTGATGGCATAACCGCCGGCCTTGCCCAGGCCCTCGCCGGTTTCGACGTAGCGCTCGATCTGACCTGGGGTCAGCCGGTTGAAAATGACGGTGCTCTCCGACAGCCGTTCGGTGATCCGCCCGTTCGGCGCGACTAGCGCGACCCCCGTCGTCACATGATGGCGGCGCCCGGACATCAGCATCAGGCATGCTCTAATTTCGTCGGGCGTCTCCGCCTTCGGCATGATTCGCCGGCCGACCGACACGACAGTATCGCCAGCCAGCACCAGCGCATCAGCGGAGCGCACAGCTTCCGCCTTGGCCCGCGCCATGCGGCGCGCATAAAGACGCGGCGTCTCGTCGCGTTCAGGTGTCTCGTCGATTTCAGGGGAGATCACGCGCTCCGGCGTGATGCCGATCTGCGCCAATAACGCCAGACGCCTTGGGCTCGAGGACGCCAGAACAAGCGGCAGCGGTAGGTCCCGCTGTTGCGGCCGCGCTACTTGAAGCGGAACGTGATGCGACCCTTGCTGAGGTCGTACGGAGTCATCTCGACATTCACCCGGTCGCCGGCAAGAACGCGGATGCGGTTCTTGCGCATCTTCCCGCTGGTGTGAGCCAGGATGGAGTGCTCGTTGTCCAGTTTCACCCGGAACATCGCGTTCGGCAGAAGCTCCATGACCGTGCCGCTGAATTCTATCATGTCTTCTTTAGACATCAGGCCTCTTGGTTCAGTTGATTCGGCGGGAACATGATGTTCCAGGGGACCAAGGTCAAGGCGGAAGGGCGGCGGCGCCCATTGGGGCTGTTATGCACCGCCCCGCAAAAGCCGCCGGCGGTCACGCCGCGCGACCGATCACCACCCACAGCGGGTCGCCAAACGCAGGGGCGTGGGCGCGTCCCTCGATGCCGGTGAAGCCCGCCGCGTTCATGTAGGCGCCAACCAACCGTTGCTGGTCCGGTCCGGAAAGCCTCTGCCAGATTGCAACCGCCTTGGTCGGAAAACAGCGGTTCGAGAACGACACGACAAACGGCGCCCCCGGCCTCAGCACCCGCGCGACCTGTTGGAAAACATCGACCGGCCGTTGCAGATACTGAACGGAAACGCAAAGCACTGCGCCGTCGAAATGCGCGTCCTGCAATGCAAGAACCGGATCAGCATTCAGGTCCTGGACGAACCAGCGCGTCAACCGAGGGTTGGCGGCAAGTTCCTCAGCGTTCAGGCCATGACCAATGACCTGCGCATACGTCATCTCGGGCGGCAGGTGGCTGACCCAGCTACTCATCAGGTCCAGGATCGCACCGTTGGCCGGCAGCAACGTGCGATACGTCTCGGTGACGGCTGCAATGGCGCCATCATCGATGTGAGTGACAAATCGGGGCTGAACGTAGAAATCCGGGTCGGGCGAGGGGTCCACCTTCGCGAAGGCGTCGTCGGGCAGGCCCGGCAGTTGGGTCATGGGCGATCTACCCACCCAACCGCAACGCAATGCTCCGCGCGTGCGCCTGCAACCCCTCCGCCTCCGCCAGAGCAACGGCCGCCGGTCCGACCTGATCCAGCGCCGCCTGCGTCGCGGACACAAAGGTCGTCCGCTTCAGGAAATCGAACACCGACAGCCCCGAGGCAAACCGCGCGGTCCGCCCGGTCGGCAGCACGTGGTTCGGACCAGCAACATAATCGCCGACCGCTTCCGGACAGAACGCCCCCAGGAAGACCGCGCCGGCATGGCGGATGCGCGCGAACATCGCCTCCGGGTCCTTCAGCATCAGTTGCAGGTGCTCCGGCGCGAGCCGGTCAACCAGCGCCGCGGCCTCACCCCAGTCGCGAACGATGATCACCGCCCCATGAGCCTCCCAGCTTGCGCCGGCGATCGGCGCCCGGGGCAGGGTAGGCAGTTCCGCGGCCACCGCGGCGGCGACAGCATCGCCGAACGCGGCATCGTCGGTGATCAGGATCGACTGCGCCGCCTCGTCATGCTCCGCCTGCGCCAACAGATCGACAGCAATCCTCCGCGGGTCATTATCACTGTCCGCCAGCACCACGACCTCCGACGGCCCAGCGATGGAATCGATGCCGACCCGCCCGAACACCTGCCGCTTGGCCTCGGCCACATACGCATTGCCCGGCCCGACAATGCGATCCACCGGCGCGATCGAGGCCGTGCCGTAAGCCATCGCCGCCACTGCCTGAGCGCCGCCGATGCGATAGACCTCCGTCACGCCCGCGCGCCGAGCAGCCGCCAGCACCAGCGGGTTCAGCACCCCATCCGGCGTCGGCACGCACATCGCGATCCGTCCCACCCCCGCCGCTCGGGCCGGAATCGCGTTCATCAGCACCGACGACGGGTACGCCGCCTTACCGCCCGGCACATACAGCCCAACGGCATCCAACGCCGTCCAGCGCATGCCCATCGTCACGCCCGCCGCATCGGTCATCCGCAGGTCCTGCGGCAGCTGAGCCTGATGAAAGGCCTCGATGCGCGTCGCGGCCAGATCCAGCGCCGCCGCCAGCTCTGCCGAAATAGAAGCAACGGCGATGTCGATCTCCGCCGCGGAAATCCGCAGCCGGTCCGCCGTCAGGATCTGGCGATCGAACCGCGCGGTGTAGTCGATGACCGCCGCATCCCCGCGCGCCCGCACGTCGGCAATGATTTCGGACACCGCCCGATCCACTGTCTCGGTCGTTTCCCGCGCCTGCGACAGTAGGGCAGTAAACTGCGCTTCAAAATCCGCATCGCCAACCGAAACGCGGATCATGCCGGCTCCAGCGCGGCCCGAAACCGCGCGATCCACGCCCCCACGATCTCCGGCTGAGTTTTCAACGCTGTCCGGTTGACGATCAGCCGGCTGGTAACATCGGCAATGACCTCCGTCTCCACCAACCCGTTCGCCCGCAAAGTGGACCCCGTCTGCACCAGATCGACAATCAACCGGCACAGACCCAGCCCCGGAGCCAGCTCCATCGCGCCGTTCAGGTGCACGACCTCGGCGTGGATGCCCCTGCTGGCATAATGCCGCCGGGCAATATTCGGGTACTTCGTCGCAACCCGCACCCGCGACCACCGGGACGGATCGTCCGATCCCGCCGTCTCCCGCGGTTCGGCCACCGACACCCGGCACTTGCCGATTCCCAGGTCCAGCGGTGCGTAAACCTCCGGATAATCGAACTCCATCAGCACGTCGGCGCCGCAAATCCCGATATGCGCCGCGCCAAACGCCACGAACGTCGCCACGTCGAACGGCCGCACCCGCACCACGTCCAGCATCGGATCGTCCGTCGGAAAGCGCAGCCGCCGGCTGTCCTCGTCGCCATAATCCGCCGCCGGCACGATGCCAGCCCGCGCCAGCAACGGCCCGCACTCCGACAGAATGCGCCCCTTCGGCAGCGCCAGGATCAGCGGCGAGGTCAGGTCCGGCCCAAGCGAGGCCATCGGAAACGGCGCGGTCATGTCAACTCCAGCTTCGCGGTTTGGGCCAGGGTGAGGTGAAAGGAAGGCCAGGGCTCTGCCCTGCACCCGTTAAGGGGCAAGGCCCCCTAAAACCTATTCATTGGGGGGAAGGGGAGGAGGGGGGTAACACAGGCTTTTCAACCGGCGCCGTCGCCCCCCTCTTCCCCTTCCCCCCATTAAGCGGGTTCCAAGGGACCAAGTCCCTTGGCGGGGTTCAGGGGCAGCGCCCCTGGCCTTGCCTTCACTCCATACCCAGACCTCAACAACGCAGCCGCGTTTACATCAGCCGCGCGGCCGCCGAAAGCCCGCCTTTCCCATCCGACCGTGACCCCCTAGACTTGCCGCCACGGAGGAAACACACATGCAGCACGGCAGCTACGAGCACATCGCGGTCGACACCGCCGGCCACGTCGCCACCATCGAGGTCCGCCGCGGTCCCAACAATTTCGTCGACACCGACATGGTCGCGGAAATCGCCGACGCGCTCGAAATCTACGATCGCACCACGGATGTCCGCGCCATCGTCCTGTGCGCCGAGGGCAAGCACTTCTGCGCCGGCGCCGACTTCGGCAGCCGCGGTCCGGACGGCGTGGCCCGCGCCACCAAGCGTGGCCGCCATCTGTATAAGGAAGCCCAGCGTCTGTGGCGCACCGGCAAGCCGATCGTCGCCGCCGTTCATGGCGCCGCCGTCGGTGCCGGCGTCGGCCTCGCCGTCATGGCCGACTTCCGCGTCACCTGCCCAGAGGCTCGGTTTGCCGTCAACTTCACCCGCCTGGGCTACCACCCCGGCTTCGGCCTGACCGCTACCTTGCCTCGGCTGATCGGCATGCAGCAGGCGACGCTGCTGATGTACACCGGCCGCCGCATCACCGGGGAGGAGGCACTGCGCATCGGCCTCGCCGACTACTGCGTGCCGCTTGACCAGGTCCGGGCGAAGGCAACCGAACTGGCCACCGAGATCGCCCAGTCGGCGCCGCTGTCTGTTGTCTCCACCCGCGAGACTATGCGGCGCGGGCTTGCCGATGCCGTCGCCTCCGCAACCGAACGCGAGTATGAGGAGCAGGACTGGATGCGCAACACCGCCGACTTCAAGGAAGGCACCAAGGCCATGGGCGAGCGCCGCCTGCCGAACTTTCAGGCCCGCTGACCCGCCGCGTTAGCCCTTTCTTAAACATTCGTTCGTAGGAGGGACTCTCCCACCGGAGGGCCCCTCCTTGAGCCTGTCACTTCGTGATTCCCACGCCCGGACCGCCACGTTTGCCAATGACGGTCTGTGGCCCGGACAGCGAGAGACGCGGCAGCGGCAAACCATCTCGCCGTGGCTGTCCCGCCAGCTTCGGCGTTGCTGGTTGGTCCTGTGGTGGACGTTGACGTTCCAGCTTCACACCCATGCCGTCTACTGGCTCCGCGCCCACGGGGTGCTTGAACCGCTTCCCGTCGTCCCCGCCGAACCCCCTGTCGACACCATCGATGCCGCCTCTGTGATCATTCCGGCAACAGATGATCCGGTTGTCTCCGTCATCATCCCGACCTACGGCCAGCTCGACTACACCCTGCGCTGCCTGACATCGATCATGCAGAACATGCCGGTTGCCCCGATCGAGGTGATTGTCGTCGATGACGCATGGCCAATGCCAGAGAGTGAAGCGTCCCCTCTACAGGCGGTCGGCGGTATCCGGCTGATCCGCAACGACATCAACCTCGGTTATTTGCGCAGCTGCAACAAAGCCGCCGCCCAGGCCCACGGCGCCTATGTGTATTTCCTGAATAACGATACGGAAGTGATGCCGGGATGGCTCGATCCCATGCTGTCTCTGTTGCGCGACCGGCCCGATGCCGGCGCCATCGGCGCGAAACTGCTTTTTCCCGACGGCAGCTTGCAGGAAGCCGGCGGCATCATCTGGCGCGACGCCTCCGGCTGGAATTTCGGCAGGCATGAAGATCCGAACAAACCATTGTACAATTACGTGCGGGAAGTCGACTACTGCTCCGGTGCGGCATTGCTGGTCGGACGCGATATGTTCCTCGGAATGGGCGGTTTCGACGAACGCTACGCCCCTGCGTATTTCGAGGACTCCGACCTGTCCTTCCGCCTGCGGCAAATCGGCCTGAAGACCTTGTACCAACCAGCCTCCCGTGTCATTCATTACGAAGGCGTGTCGCACGGCCGTGATGTCGCGGTCGGCATCAAGGCGTATCAGGTGGTGAACCGCCGCACGTTCATCGAGACCTGGGGCAACGTGCTGGCTGAACAGAATCATCCCAGTGGGCAGGGCGTGTTTCGGGCACGCGACCGCGCGATGAATCGCAAAGTCGTCCTGGTGATCGATCATTTCGTTCCCCAGCCAGATCGCGACGCCGGATCGCGCACCATTTGCGGCATGCTGCGGGTCCTGGTCGAAGCCGGGATGGTCGTAAAATTCTGGCCGCATAACCGCGGCTATAGCCCAGGCTACACCGAGGCGCTGCAGGCCATGGGCGTCGAAGTGTTCTACGGACCCTCACAAGCCCCATTCGACGCCTGGATCCGCGAGTTCGGCAAGGAGTTCGACCTCGTGCTGCTCAGCCGTCCCGAGGTCGCCGAGGACGTCCTTCCATCCATCCGCCAGTTCAGCGGCGCTCGGGTGATTTATTACGGCCACGACCTCCACTTCACCCGCATGCGGCGACAGGCCGACATCACTACGGACGAACGCCTGCTGCGGGCGGCCGCCAAGATGGAGGCGCGCGAACGTGCCATCTGGCGGCAGGCCGACCTGTCGCTCTATCCGTCGGAGGAGGAGGCCGACATCGCCTACGCCCTCGCGCCCGATTGCCGTTTCTCCTCGGTGATCCCTTACGGTTTCGATCAGTTCCGGGCACCCCCCGACGCGCCGTCATGCCACGAGATCCTGTTCGTTGCCGGCTTCGGCCACCCGCCAAATGAGGATGCCGCCTGCTGGTTCGTGGCCGAGGTCCTCCCTCTGGTAAGGCAGAAGGTTCCTTCCGCCCATCTTTCCATCGTCGGCTCCAATCCAACATCTCGTGTCCGCGCGCTCGCAAGCGACAACGTGTCAGTCCGCGCCGACGTTCCGGAAACCGAACTTCAAGCCGCCTATGCCAGCGCGCGTGTGGCCGTCGTGCCTTTGCGGGTTGGCGCAGGGGTGAAGCGGAAGGTGGTCGAGGCATTGTGCGAGGGACTGCCGCTGGTTACCACGCCCGTCGGAGCGCAGGGACTGCCCGGTCTGCTGCGCGTTGCAGCGATCGAAACAGATCCCGCTGCGTTCGCTGTCGCGGTCGTCCGTCTGCTGACCGACAACTCAGCATGGGGATGGCAATCCTCCGCCCAACTTGCCTTTGCCGCGCAACGATTTTCCCATGTAGCGATGGCGGACTCCGTGCTGTCGGCGATCAACTCCATGGCCGCTCGGCCGCTGGTACGCGCGGCCTGACATTGCCAGCGTTCCTCTTGCGTGGCTGGATGACGCCACGATCCGGGGGAACACCACATGGCAAGGCAGCCATTTCACCATCCGCGCGTACGTCCTGACTGGCTTGCCCAGGTCACCGAGGACATCCTGGACCCGGACCTGCCGATCATCGACCCCCACCACCACCTCTGGAAGGCGCGGCCCGATCCCTATCTCCTCGACGATCTGGTGGCCGACCTGCGCACCGGCCACAACGTCGTCTCCACGGTCTTCATCCAGTGCGGGTCGGAGTATTTCGATCACGGCCTGATCGAAACCCGCCCCGTGGGCGAAACGGTCTTCGTCGCCGCGGCCGCCAAGGAATGCGAATCCGGCCGATATGGCAACCTTCGTGCCTGCGCCGGCATCGTCGGCTATGCCGATTGCCGTCTCGGCGACCGTATCGACCGCGTTCTGGAGGCACACATCGACGCCGGCGGCGGGCGGTTCAAAGGCATCCGCCACAGCGGCACGTATGATGCCGCTATCGAACCGACCGCGCCACCCGGAGCCTCCCCGGGGCTGTATCGGGAATCCGGATTCCGTGCCGGATTTGCCCGTCTCGCTCGGCATCACCTGACGTTCGAGGCATGGTTGTATCATCCGCAACTAAGCGACCTCGCCGACCTGATGCGAGCGTTTCCGGATCAGAACGTGGTACTGAACCACTTCGGTGGACCGCTGGGCGTCGGACCATACGAGGGCAAGAGGGCCGACGTGTTCGCGCGCTGGCGCTCCAGCATGGCCGACCTTGCACGGTTCCAGAACCTGCACATCAAGCTCGGCGGTCTTGCGATGAACGTCAACGGCTTCGGCTGGCATCACCAGCCGAAGCCGCCATCATCCGAGGAAATCGCCTCCGCCTGGCGTCCCTATGTCGAGACCGCCGTAGACCTGTTCGGCGTGAACCGCTGCATGTTCGAAAGTAATTTTCCGGTCGACAAGGGCATGTGCAGCTACCCCGTGCTGTGGAACGCGTTCAAGCGCATCGCCGCGGGATACTCAGCGGACGAAAAATCCGCGCTGTTCCAGGGAACAGCGCGACAATTCTATCGCTTGCCGGCAGTCGCCTGAACCGGACCGCGTCACACCCCGCCCCAAACCTCCCGAGCAACCTCGACGCAACGTTCCAGCTTCGCCCATTGCTGGTCCTCGGTTAGCGTGTTGCCTTCCTCGGTGGAGGCGAAACCGCACTGCGGCGACAGCGCCAACTGCTCCAAGGGCAAATATTTCGCGGCCTCATCGATCCGCCGCTTCAACTCGTCCTTGCTCTCCAGTTCCCCGGTCTTGCTGGTCATCAGCCCCAGCACGACGATCTTCTCGCCGCGCGGCACGAAACGCAGAGGCTCAAACCCACCGGCGCGATCGGTATCGTATTCCATGAAATACGCATCTGAATTGATTTGGTTGAACAACACCTCCGCCACCGGCTCATACCCCCCGGTCGCCACGAACGTGGAACGGAAATTCCCCCGGCACAGATGCATGGAGATTGTCATCCCCTCCGGCTTTCCCGAAATCGCCCGGTTCAGCATGTTGGCATAGATGCTCAGCAGATCTTCCACATGCTCGCCACGCGACTTCAGCATCGCGATCTGTTCGGGGTCGCACAGATAAGCGATGTTGACCTCGTCAAGCTGCAGATACCGGCAGCCGGCCTCACCAAACGCGGCCACCGCCTTATGGTAAGTCTCTCCCAGGTCTTCGAAAAACCCGTCCAGCGTCGGATACGATTCGGCATTGATCGCCGCCCGCCCGCCGCGGAAATGCACCACGGACGGTGACGGGATCGTCTGCTTCGGCACCGCCGTCCGCACATGGCTGGCAACGAACTGATAGGCATCGACCATGACCGGCTTCGACCAGCCGATCTTGCCGGTCACACGCAGCATGTGAGTCAGCGGCACGCCGCCCTTGAACTGGATCTTCTGTTCCGGCTCATACAGTTCGACGCCGTCCAGGCCAGCAACGAAATCGTAGTGCCAGTAGGCGCGACGATATTCCCCGTCGGTCGCCGCCCGCAGCCCGATCGACTCCTGCCGGGCAATTGCGGCGGTGATGCAACGGTCCTCGACCTCCCGCAATCCGTCCAGCGGCAGCGTGCCCGCTTTCCACGCCGCGCGGGCCGCTTGCAACTCCTTTGGCCTGAGCAGGCTGCCGACGTGATCGGCGCGGAACGGGGGAGCATCGGCTGGCTTAGTCATCGTTCGGTTTCCTCACCTCAAGCGTGCGCGACAGGCACATAAATCCGTCCATCAAACAACCGCCGAGCGGTGCGATAGAACGCGCCGCTGTGGGCGATCCACTCGCCGCCATCCCGGGTCACATCCGCATCGACGGTCAGGATGCCCGACGGCATGCCAAGCCGGATGGATGTCGTTGCCTCGGCCCCGAGCGCCTGGTGCAACAATGTGCCGGAGATCCGCGCCGCGACCGCCGTGCACAGGGAACTCGTGACGGGCAAGGCGCGATGCGGCTGCCCGTTGGAGATAAACCGCATCGTCAAATCGACCTCTCCCGATCGGATCGGCGCCCCCGACAGCGTCGGTGCATCCATCGGCGGCATCACGAAGCCGACCGCCGGGATGCCGATGTTCTCGGCCGCTTCCTGCTCATCGCGCGCGAAGCCCATCGCGACGGCGCCGGCTCGGCGAACCGCCTGCAGGCGTTCCAGCGCCGCATGGTTCGCATCCAACGCCTCCGGCAACTCCGTCCCCGTCAGTCCGACATCCGTGGCCCGGACGAATACACAGGCAGCCCCGGCATCGACGATCGACACCTCAACCACGCCGGCCCCCGCCACCGTCAACCGGTCCGTCACATGGCCAGTCGGCAACAGTTTCCCGGTGATCGCCCCGCCGGGTGCAAGGAAATCCAACCGGATCGGCGCCCCGGTCCCCGCCACCCCAGGGATCGCCTGATCGCCATCCGCCGCCGCCCGCCCGTCTACAAGCGGAAACGTCGAGCGGATGATTTTCTGCGTGTTGGTATTGAAAATCCGCACAACGGCCGTGTCGCCATTCGGCCGCACCAGCCCCTCATCGACCGCGAACGGTCCGACCGCCGAGGACATGTTGCCGCAATTGCCGCGATACCCGACCGCTGCCTGTTTGATCTGCACCTGAGCGAACGTGTAGTCGATATCGGCATCCGGCCGCTCCGACGGCGCCAGCACGCAGATTTTCGACAACGAGGATATGCCGCCGCCCATGCCGTTCAGCTGCCGACCGTTCGGATCGGGGCTGCCCATGGCCGCGAGGAAAATCGGGTCCCATTTCCCCCGCTCCGGCAGGTCGCGCGCATGAAACATCACGGCTCGGCTTGTCCCGCCGCGCATGAACACCGCGGGAATAGGCAGAAGCGGCATTGGTTTCCTCCGTCTTGGACGACGCGCAGGTGTGTATCATGCCACGCGCGGGATCGGGAAATCGACCCGCGATCACGCTCGCTGCGTTGCAATACAATTGCTTCGTGTCAGGAAACTGAGCAGACTTGCGGCCGGTGCATACAACGGGGAGCACTTTCATGGCCGGGTCCAACGATCTGCACGAAGACGGGACCGTGCGTGAGGACCGGACGATGGTCCTGCGCAAGCCTCCCGGCGCCGGCGCCGCTGCTCCCGCCGGGGTTCCGGTCCACTTCCTGCTGCTGTTGGATGGCGAACCGCCGTTCAAGCGTATCCCATTGCAGCATCTGCCGCTGACCGTGGGCCGCATCGCGCCGGCTGAAATTGTGCTCGAAGGTGGCACTGTCTCCCGCCGCCACTGCCGGTTTGCCGAGGACGGCAACCGGATCTCAGTCAGTGACATGGGGTCGACGAACGGCACGTTCGTGAACGGCAACCCGCTGATGTCGCCCACGATCCTGCATGACGGCGACATCGTCGCCATCGGCGCCTATCAGGTGCGCTACCATCGGCGCGACCCGCACGAGGACGCCGAGGCCGATGCGATGGAGCACGAGTTCCACGAAGCGGCCGCCTATGTCGCTGCAATCCTGCCGCCACCGATGACGTCCGGTCCGGTGCTCGCCGAATGGATCTACCGGCCGTGCACGCGGTTGGGTGGCGATGCGTTCGGCTACCAGATGCTGGATGAGCGGCATTTTTCTGCCTTCGTGCTTGACGTCTCCGGCCACGGCATCGGTTCGGCTCTGTATTCCGTTTCGGTCGCGAACGTGTTGCGCCAGGGTCTTCTGCCCGGTGTGGATTTCCGCAATCCGGGCGCGGTGATCGGGGCGCTGAACCGCAGGTTCCCGATGGAGCAGCATAACGGACTTTACTTTACGATCTGGTACGGCGTCTACGACGTCCATGAGCGTGTTCTGAACTTTGCTTCGGGCGGCCATCATCCAGCCTACCTCGTACCCTCCTCACTTGAACGGCCGCAGCCGCTTGGCACCCGCAATCCGTCGGTCGGCTTTATCGAGGACCGCGTATTCCTTTCGGCGATGGCGTCCATCCCGCGTGGTGGCGCGCTGCATGTCTTCAGCGACGGCGTGTTCGAGATCGTCGATCAGAATGGCCAAAACTGGAACATCGACAATTTGCTCGCACTATTGCCATCGATGTCGGACCCCGGTGGCCCGCGTCGGCTGTACGATCACGTGCGCGCAACCGCCCGCGGTTCGCGGCTGGATGATGATTTCTCGGTTCTGTTGTTGCGCTTTCCGTAGCCGCGGACCCGGCTGCGAGCGGGAAGAAAATCGCCACGGGCGTCAAATCCCCGGGGCGTGCGTCAGCGCCGGTTGGCAGGCCGGGCGCCTGAGTCGCTAAAGCACTCCAGAGTGATCTGAACGTAAAGATACGGAGCCGGACCAAACAGTGCTGAATCTCGAAACGCTCGTCGCCGTCAGGCAAACTGCATCGCGCATCGCACAATTGCGGTCCGGCTAATTCATGAGCGATTTCGATTGTTTGTTTCAATGACAGTATCGGAACCGCGGGCATCCAACAAAGCGCTGTTTCGGCGGCATCTTTTCGAAGACTGCCACCGGGGAGAGCGACGCCTCCGGACAACCGCGATGAAATCGATAGATCCGCAATAAAAGGCGTCCCTTTGCTTGCCGGGTGACAGATTTGTGTTAAACGCATGAACACGCTGCCATCCCGTCCGGGCTCCCCAGGGCCGCCCCGCCCCGCCCCTTACTCCGCCGCGGCCTTCGGCCGGTCGGTCAGGGACCGCAGGTTCGGTTCAGGCAGCGTGGTGAGCGTCTGGTTCTCCACCCGGTGTACCAGCGCGCCAAGGTGGGCGGGCAGTTGCCGTGTCTTCCAGGGGACGGCGTCGAGCGCGGCTTTCATGTCCCGGTAGCCGGCCGCGCGTCTCGCGGCGATCGAACTGCGGGAGAATTCGGCGTCGCTGTTGGGGATTTCCCCCGCCTCGGGGCGGTGGACAATGTGGACGATGTCGAGCCGGCGCGCGGCAAGTATGGGATCGTCGGGGACCGGGGCGGCTTCCGGCACGCCGGCGGTCTTCAACATCTGCATGGCATGGCGCAGGTTGACCTTGGTGGCGACCGCGTCGACGTGGTGGGACGTGCGGCTGGCATACTGGATCTGCTTGGCCCGCCAAAGAACCTCGTTCATCGACGTCGGCGCCGGGCCCGTCGGGTCCCAGAGGTCGATCACGAAGACCACCATGCTGGGATAGCCCGGCTCGTCCGCGACGGCATCCAGCGGCGTGTTGGAGACGCAGCCGCCGTCCCAGTATGGCTTGCCGTCGATCACCGTCGCGGGAAAGGCCGGCGGCAGAGACCCGCTGGCCACGACGTGTTCAGGGCCGATCGTCTGCCGGTGACTGTCGAAGAACACCATCCGGCCGGTCTCGACCTCGGTCACCCCCAGGCTGAGCCGGGTCGTCTTGTGGTTGATCAGGCCGAAGTCGGCAAAGCGGGGCAGCGTGAGCAGCAACGGGCTGGTGTCATAGAAGCTGACGTCCTGCGGCGGAGCCTTCGGGACGAGGTAGGGGTTGACCAGCCGTGGCGTGAAGAAGTTCGGCTGGCCGAACACCAGGGCTTCGCTGTAGCTGGCAGTGTTGTGCCAGGTTTGCAGCGGCGTGAGCGAACGCGGGACCGGCAGGTCGGGCCAGGAAATCGCCTCCCACAGCGCCGCGAGGCGATTGACCCGGTCGGCCGCGAGCGATTGCCGGCGATCACCGCGGCGTTGATGGCGCCGATGGAGATGCCGGCGACCCAGTCTGGGTGGAAGTTCTGTTCGGCGAGGGCGGCATAGGCGCCGATGTGGTAGGCACCGAGGGCCCCCCCGCCTTGCAGCATCAGCGCGACGGTCGGGGGTGCGGGCGGGGTGGATGATGGGGACTTGGCCATGGCGCGCTCCTGCTGCTGGCGGGCCCGTATTGCGACGCAGCATACGCCTCTCGCGGAGTGTGGTGGGAAAAGAATTTCGGCGGCGGGGCTGAAAGCGTCTCCGGGCCGCTCGTCCCTGCTCGGATCGAGGAAATTGCACAGGGAGACGCCGTATGGCGCGCGCCTCCCACAGCACAAAAAGTCAGACTGAGGGTTGCGGGGGTGAGGGCCGGTTTGCCCACGCGCGGAACCAGGGCGTCACGCGCAGCATGACGACCATCGTGCCGAAGATCACGACGTATCCGGCCAGCGCGTGGGGGCTGCCGCTAGGAACGCCGTAGACCAGAAGAGCATCGTTTCCACCGGGGATCAGCAAAGCGCCGGCCGCCATCATCCCGCCGCCCGCTGCCTCCCGCAGCAGCGTTCGCAGGCTGGGACGGACGAAGCGGAAACGGCGCCGATAGATCGCGGTCAGGGTTGCGCCGATCAGGACGGCCAGCAGGCACCCGGTGGCGGCGAAATCGAACGGGACGCCGGTGCCCACGTGCCGCAACAGGGTCAGCCAGGTCCAGTCGCCCTGCCAGTTGGTGACGACGGCGGCGATCAGGCCGAGGACGGCAAAGGAGAGGATGCGGGCCCGATCGAGGTGGCGGCGGGACAGCAGCATCGCCAGACCGACGCTGACCAGGATGACCGCCAGCCAAAGCTCATCCGTCAGCAGGATTCCGGACGGTTTGTCATAGGGCACGACGGTCCGGGGGATCAGCATGCGCTACCGTCAAGGCGCCGCCGAGGGTGGCGAGGAAGCCGACATCGCCTCGGGCCAGGCGGCCGAAGGTTCCCATGGCGCAGGCGCCGTTCACCAGGGTGCCGAGGGCGAAGACGAAAGCGCCGATCAGCGTGCGGGCGGTCGGATAGGACCAGGCGGGTGGCTGGCGATGCCAGCCCATCCTGGTGTTGGCATAGAACACCACCGAGGCGAGCGCCAGGCTGACAAGACAGCCGACCGCAATGGCGGGCTTGCCGGCGGTCAGGTCGCGTGCGGCTCGGACGACGCACAGGTTGCTGGTGTCGAGCGCACTGCCGACGACCAGGCAGAGCGCGATCAGCAGTAGGAGCGCACTTAGCACGACGACTCAGCCTTTTCGCAGCGGATGCGGCGGTTTCACGGGGGTTCGAGCGGCGGATGTCGGGCCGTGGCTGGCTGGATGTCAACCACGGGAGAGTCGAGTCAGGCGGCGTTGGCGGCCGCGTCCAGGGCGGCCTGCAGCATCCAGGCGGCCGCGGCGCGGTCGACCGTTGCCGCGCGTTTGGTGCGGGTGAGGTCGGCTTCATTGATCAGGAAACGGTTTACGGCGGCGCTGGACAGGCGTTCATCCCACAGCGCGGCGGGTAGCCCGGTGGCGTCCGACAGGGCGTGGGTCCAGTCGCGGGCCGCCTGTGCGGCGGGGCCGGCCGTGCCGTCCATCGACAACGGAAGTCCGACGACGAGGCCGTAGGCGCCCTCATGCAACGCGATCGTGGCGATTTCAGTGGCGTTGGCTTTCAGCTTGGTTCTTTTCAGGCTGCCGTAGGGCGTGGCAAGCCGGCGGCGGACATCTGATAGTGCGACGCCGATGGTCTTGCTGCCCGGGTCCAGGCCGATGAGCCGTTGGGTTCCCGTCAAGCGCGCGCACAGGTCGTGGATGGAGAGAACCGGCATCGGCCGGTTATGGATCGCCGGGGGCTGAACGCCAAGGGCGTCGGTCAATGCTTGGACGGGCTCTTCTTCGCGAGAAAGAAGGTCAGGGCGGCGATCACAAGGGCCAGGCCCGCACCGAAGGCGAGCAGGTCCTGCCCGTTGTCCCGGGTGATCGCCTCGCGCAGGAAAAGCACCGCAAGCACGACGATCACCACGCTGACCAGATTGCTCTTCAGGTCATCGAAATCGCGGACCTCCAGCCACTTCGGCAGGTTCAGAGAGTCGTCGATGAACAACGTGTACAGCCCGAGACTGATGATGTAGAGGGCGATCCCGATCAGGAAAGCATCGACCGCCTCGATCAGGCCAACAGCGAGGGTCTTGGCGTCCTTGGGCGTGGCGGATCCCAGATGAACGGCGTCGAAGATGGCGGACACGACGACGATGGCCTCGTAGACCAGCAGGGCAAGCGAGGCGATCAAGGTGCCGAAGATCGGAATCAGCACGATGTACCGGCTGGCGGACAGCACGTGACGCAACATGTGTCAAAGGACTCCTTGGCCTGCGGTCACGCCGCTTCCCGACCGTTGCGGCGCTCTATGGTGCGCGTGCGTATCATGCAAGGGGTAGGCGCTGCGCCGTCCGGTTGAACAGCGGCAGCGGCATCGTTATGGTCCCGGCCCCGCCGCTATCCGAGGATTTTCAAAAATATGTCGCTGGATCATGCGACCGTCCGCCGTATCGCCTCCCTGGCCCGCATCCGGGTGGAGGAGGAGGAGATTGACCACCTGTGCCATGAGCTGAATGGCATCCTGGGATGGATCGAGCAGTTGCAGGAGGTGGATGTGTCGGGCGTGGAGCCCTTGGCGGGGGCGGCGAACACCGCGGCGCCGATGCGGGCGGATGTGGTGACGGACGGGGGATATCCCGACAAGGTCCTGGCCAACGCGCCGGAGCGCATCGGGGACTTTTACGTTGTTCCGAAAGTCGTCGAATGAGCCTGACGGACCTGACGATCGCCGCGGCCCGGGATGGGCTGCGCGCGAAGGACTTTTCCGCTGTCGATCTGACGATGGCCCATCTGCATGCGATCGAGGCGCTAAATCCTCGGTTGAACGCCTATATCACCGTCAGTCACAGCCAGGCAGTCGACCAGGCCAGGGCTGCGGATGCGGCGCTTGCGGCCGGCGAGGCGCGGGCGCTGACAGGGATTCCGCTGGCGATCAAGGACCTGTTCTGCACGTTGGGGGTCCGGACGACGGCGGGCAGCAAGATCCTGGGGCCGTTTGTGCCGCCTTATGAAAGTACGGTGACGGCGAATTTGCTGCGGGACGGGGCGGTGTTCCTGGGCAAGACGAACATGGATGAGTTCGCCATGGGCTCGTCCAACATGACCTCGGCGTACGGGCCGGTGGAGAATCCGTGGAAGCGGCGCCAGGACAATACGGCGGTGCTGGTGCCGGGCGGTTCGTCCGGCGGGTCGGCCGCGGCAGTGGCCGCACGGCTGGCGATGGGCGGGACCGGGACGGATACCGGCGGGTCGATCCGCCAGCCGGCCTCGTTCTGCGGCTTGGTGGGAGTGAAGCCGACGTATGGGCGGTGCTCGCGCTGGGGAGTGGTGGCGTTTGCGTCGTCACTCGACCATCCGGGGCCATTCGCGCGGACGGTTCGGGACAGCGCGATCCTGCTGGGATCGATGGCCGGACATGATCCGAAGGATTCCACCAGCGCCGCGCTGGCGGTGCCGGATTTCGAGGCGGCGTGCGCGCGGGGCGTGAAGGGGTTGCGGATCGGGGTGCCTGCCGAATACCGGTCCGAAGGGATGCCGGCGGAGATCGAGGCGCTTTGGCGGCAGGGAATGGGCTGGCTGCGGGCGGCGGGTGCGGAGATCGTCGACGTGTCTCTGCCGCACACGAAGTACGGCCTGGCGACCTACTATATCGTTGCGCCAGCGGAGGCGTCGTCCAATCTGGCTCGTTACGACGGCGTGCGGTTCGGGCTGCGCCAGGACGGGTCCGATCTGCGAGACCTTTACGAGCGGACCCGCGCGGAGGGGTTCGGGCCGGAAGTGCGGCGGCGGGTGCTGATTGGGACCTATGTGCTGTCGGCGGGTTATTACGATGCGTATTACATCAGGGCGCAGAAGATACGGGCGCTTATCCTGAAGGATTTCACCGATGTGTTTGCGGGGGTGGATGCCCTGCTGACTCCAACGGCGCCGAGTGCCGCGTTCGCGCAGGGCGAAAATATGGATGATCCTATCAAGATGTATTTGAATGACGTGTTCACCGTGCCGGCCGATCTGGCAGGAGTGCCGGCGGTGTCGGTGCCGGCGGGACTGGATGCGAACGGACTGCCGCTGGGGTTGCAGGTGATTACCAAGTCCTTCGATGAAGAAACGATGTTCGCGGTGGCAGGCGCGCTGGAACAGGCGGCGGGATTTACGGCGTTACCGGAAATCAGGGCAGGGGGCTGAGATGAACCGTCTGGCCGGCAAGGTCGCGATCGTTACGGGGGCAGCGTCCCGCGGCGAGGGGGTCGGCAACGGTGCGGCCACCGCGATCCTGTTCGCCCGGGAAGGAGCGAAGGTCGTGCTGGTCAATCGTGATGTGGCGCGCGGAGAGGCCTTGGCAGAGCAGATCCGCGCGGAGGGCGGGGAGGCAGCGGCCTTCGCGGCGGATGTAACGCTACAGGACGCGGCGGAGGCGATGGCGGCGTTTGCGGTCGAGCGTTATGGTCGGCTGGATATACTCCACAACAATATCGGGTTCGGCAGTCCAGGCACGCCGGAGACGCTGTCGCTGGCGGAATGGAACCGGGTGTTCGAGGGCAATTTGACCTCGGCGTTCATGGCGGCCAGGGCGTGCCTGCCGCGGATGAAGGCGGGCGGCGGCGGGGCGATCAATAACGTGTCCTCGACGGCCGGCGCGATGGGATTGTCGGGAACGGCGGGCGGGTTGGCTTACGCGACCGCGAAAGCTGGGATGCATGGGTTCACGCTGTCGATCGCGGCGGATTACGCGGAGTTTGGTATTCGGGCGAATACGCTGGTGGTTGGGACTGTCTATACGCCGCTGGTGGCGCATCTGGGAGAAGAAGGGCGCGAGCGGCGGCGCAAGGCCGTCCCGCTGCAGACGGAGGGGACCGGGTGGGATGTCGCCTATGCGGCGGTGTTCCTGGCGAGCGATGAGGCTCGGTGGATTACCGGGGTGGCGCTGCCGATCGATGGGGGGTTTCTGGCGATCCGGCAGTGGCCGCGGTAGGGCGTGCCGGCTGCCGGCATTTTAGTTGCGGGCTCAGTCGAACGGCTTTGACCCGGTGACAACGTCCGCGGCAGTCCGCATCACCGTTCCTGACACCATTCCGGTATCCGGGCTGTTGACCGCGCCTGCTGATGCTCGGGCGTGCCTTGTGCTGGCGCATGGGGCAGGGGCCGGAATGACCCACCCCTTCATGGAGGCTGTGGCGCTTGGCCTCGCTGCCCGCGCCATCGCCACAATGCGCTACCAGTTTCCCTACATGGAGCAAGGTTCCAGACGCCCGGACCGTCCGGCTGTTGCGACAGCCTGTGTCCGCGCCGCGGTGGCCGAAGCGGCCCGTCTGGACCTGCCGCTGTTCGCGGGCGGGAAGTCGTTTGGCGGGCGCATGACCTCGACCGCGCAGGCGGCGGCGCCGTTGGCGGGTGTGCGAGGCCTGGTCTTCCTGGGGTTTCCATTGCACCCGGCCGGCAAGCCGTCCGATGAGCGGTCAAAGCATCTGTTCCAGCTGCGGATACCGCTGCTGTTTGTACAGGGGACCCGCGATGCCCTCGCGCAACTGGATCTGCTGGAGTCCGTCGTCCAGCGGCTTGGCAGTGAAACCAAGCTGTTTCTGGCGCAGGCCGCGGATCATTCCTTTCATGTACCGGTCAGGTCCGGGCGTTCAGACGGCGACGTCCTGGGCCAGATCCTCGATGCCGTCGCCGGGTGGATTGGCGGCTGAGCATTGTCTCGTAGTGCTTTGCCGCCAGCGGCACCCGTCGTGTGCCAAAGCCGTTACTCTTGGGCATCAGACTTTTGGGGGCCGTCTGGTCTTTGGCACGCTGCCGGATCCTGTCGGCGGCGAACTGGTTGACCGGGCGAAAGGGCGTGCCGGTAAAACCCACGCCGAACCTGGTTGCTGATCAGGGCCCCTGGCCGGGCAGTTTACCATAGCTCTACCCATTGACGGAAATATCCGTCAGCCGCCGGTGCTCATCCATCGCGTAGCGGTCCGTCATCCCCGCCACGTAGTCCCCGACGATCGTTGCCGCGCGCTGGGTTCCCGGCTCACCTGCCCGCGCGCGCCAGTCGTCCGGCAGCAGTGTCGGGTCGGCCAGCAGCAGGCGGTAGATTTCCTCGGTCAGGCGCCGGGCTTTGGCCGACATGCGGTTGACGCGCCAGTGGCGGTACATGCGGGCGAAGAGGAAGTCCTTGATCGCCTGGTGGGCCGCTTCCATTGCCGGGCTGAATGCGACCACCCGTGTTTTGGCGCGCCGGATCGCATCGGGTCCGGAGGGGTCCAGCTTGCGCAGCCGTTTCGTCGTTTCCTCGATCAGGTCGTTGACCAGCGTGTTGATCACCCGCCGGATCGTTTCGTGCCGCAACCGTGGCGGCGGCACATCCAGGCTGGACATCCGAGCGGCGGCCAGCGCTTCGCCGACCACGGGCAGGTGCTTCAGGTCGTCCGGGCTGAACAGCCCTGCCCGCAACCCGTCATCCAGATCGTGACTGTGGTAAGCGATATCGTCGGCCACCGCCGCGACCTGGGCCTCGGCGCTTGCGTGGGTATTCAGGTCCAGCTTGTACCGGTCGTTGTAATCGGCGATGTACGGCGCGGGATGCCGCAGCGGCCCGTTGTGCTTGACCAGCCCCTCCAGCGTCTCCCACGTCAGGTTCAGCCCGTCCCAACCGGCATAGCGGCTTTCCAGCAGCGTGACGACGCGCAGGCTCTGGGCGTTGTGGTCGAACCCGCCGAACGGCTTCATCGCCAGGTTCAGCGCCTCCTCCCCGGCGTGTCCGAACGGCGGATGCCCCAGATCGTGCGCCAGCGCCAGCGCCTCCGTCAAATCCTCGTCCAGCCCCAGCGCCCGGGACACCGACCGCGCTACCTGCGCCACCTCGATGCTGTGAGTGAGCCGGGTCCGGTAGAAGTCGCCCTCGTGATTGACGAACACCTGCGTCTTATATTGCAGCTTGCGAAAGGCCGAGCTGTGGATGATCCGGTCGCGGTCCCGCTGCCACGGGGAGCGGGTTTCCGCTTCCGGTTCGGGATACAGCCGCCCGCGGGCATTGGCCGGGGAAACGGCATAGCAGGCGATGGGCGGACGGACGGACATACGCTTGCGCTTACACCCTGGCGAAACGGGCTTCAATTCCACCACGAAAGGCCCTATCTTCATCGTCATGGAACAGTTTGCCGTTACCGATCGTGCCGCCGCCCGCATCGCCGAGATCGTGGCGGAGACGAAAGCTGAACAAGCCGCGTTGCGCGTCGCCGTGCTCGCCGGAGGCTGCAGCGGCTTTCAGTATCGCTTCGAACTTGATCAGGAACCGCAGCCGGACGACCTGGTGATCGAGCACGGGCCGGCCAAGGTGCTGGTCGACCCCGCGAGCCTGGACCTTCTGGCCGGGTCCGAACTGGACTACACTGACGAGCTGATGGGCAGCCATTTCGCTGTGCGCAATCCAAACGCCAAGTCGGCCTGCGGCTGCGGAACCAGCTTCTCCGTCGACTGACGCCGGATAATACGGCACCTCACGCCGCCGTTGGTTCAGGATTGAGCAGCCAGGGCAGTTTCCGCACGCAGCAATCGCTGGCGCGAACCTTGCTTAGCGTGATCGAGCTTCACAAGGCCCGATCCGCATGACCAGCACTATTACCGCCACGCCTGCCGCCTCGACCACTACCCTCGGCCGATGGGACCAGCTTGGCCTTGGGCTGGTCTGCATGATGGCGATCTCCAGCCCGCAATATGTCTGGACGCTGTTCACCAAGCCGCTGACCGCGTCGCTGGGCGTGTCTCCGGCGGCGATCCAGGTGACGTTCTCCTTGCTGATCGTGCTGCAAACCTTCTTCTCGCCGTTCCAGGGCTGGCTGGTGGACCGGTTCGGCCCGCGCCTGCTGATCGGCCTGGGCTGCGTGATGTCCGGCCTGTCGTGGGTGCTGGCGTCCTATGCGACATCGTTGACCGAACTCTATTTGACCTATGGCCTGATAGGCGGGCTCGGCACCGGCATCGTCTATGTCGGCGTGGTCGGCCAGATGGTCGGCTGGTTCCCCGACCGGCGAGGCTTCGCGGCCGGTGTGGTAGCCGCCGGCTACGGCATGGGCGCGATCGTCACCACCTTCCCGATCAGCGACTCTCTCGCCACCGTCGGCTACCAGACCACACTGCTTCGCTTTGGGGCCGCGTTCGCGCTGATTGGCCTGATTGCGGCACTTGGCCTGAAACCGGCCCCCAAGGTCGGCATCGATGATGACGCGGCGGGCGCTTCGACGGCCAGCATGCTGCGCAGTCCGGTCTTCTGGCTGATGTTCGTGATGATGACGCTGATGTCGACATCCGGTTTGATGGTCACCTCGCAGATGGCCACCTTCGCCGCCGAGTTCGGCATCACCAAGGCGGTTGTCTGGGGACTCGCCGCGCTGCCGCTGGCGCTGACCATCGACCGCTTCACCAACGGCCTGACGCGCCCGTTCTTCGGCTGGGTCTCCGACCGCATCGGCCGCGAGAACACCATGTGTCTTGCCTTCGGGCTGGAGGGCGTCGCCATGGCGCTGTGGCTCGCGACCCGCACTGACCCGTTGTTGTTCATTCTGCTGTCCGGTGTGGTGTTCTTCGGATGGGGCGAGATCTTCTCGCTGTTTCCGTCAACCCTGACGGATACGTTTGGCACCCGGAACGCGACCCGTAACTATGGCTGTCTGTATATGGCACAAGGCATCGGCGCGATCTTCGGCGGCCCCATGGCATCGCTGCTGCACGACGCGACGGGGACGTGGACGACGGTGTTCGGTGTCGCCATCGCTGCCGACATCCTGACCGCAATACTGGCCATCGCCGTTCTGAAACCGCTACGCCGCCGGCACCTGTCCGGAATTTAGCTCCCGGTTAACCCACCGCACCTAAACGCAAACGGCGGCCAGAATGACCTGGCCGTCGTCAGCGAAGGAGGTATCGAAGGGGTATCGATGGCCACGACCCATCGGGTTACCTTACTGAAGATTGTAGTAACCCTGATCATAAAGATCAAGGTCATCCGCACTCGAAAGTAAGGGGACAGGTCAGCCGGATGGATTAACCTCACCCGGCTGACCTACTCCTTCTGCTCGGCGAGTTGCCGCTTCAGCACCTCATTGATAACACCGGGATTTCCCTTCCCCGCCATCGCCTTCATCGTCTGGCCAACAAAAAAGCCGAATACTTTCGTATTCCCGGACCGATACTGCGCGACGTTGGCCGCATTCGCCGCCAGCACTTTCGCCACCGCGTCCTCGATCGCGCCGGTGTCGGTCACCTGCCGTAGGCCCCGTTCATCGACGATCGCGGCGGCATCCCTTCCGGTCTCCAGCATCGCCTCGAACACATCCTTCGCGATCCGCCCGTTGATCGTGTTGTCGGCCATCAGATCAAGCAGTCCGCCCAGCGCCGCGGCTGTCACCGGAGGATCCTCGATCGACCGTCCCAGGCGGTTCAGCGCCGCGAAGAAATCGCCGGTCACCCAGTTGGCGGCGATCTTCGGATCACGTCCCTTCGCGACGGTCTCGTAGTAGTCAGCCGTCGCTTTCTCCGCCACCAGCACGGCCGCATCATACGGGGACAGACCGTAGTCCCGCATGAATCGCGCCCGCTTCGCGTCCGGCAGTTCCGGCAATGAGGCCTTCAACGCCGCGATCCAGTCTTCCTCCAGCACCAGCGGCAGCAGGTCCGGATCGGGGAAGTAACGGTAGTCGTGCGCATCTTCCTTCGATCGCATCGACCGCGTCGTCCCACGCCCGCTGTCGAACAGCCGCGTCTCCTGCATCACCGTCCCACCGGATTCCCAGACCTCGACCTGACGCGCCGCCTCCGCCTCGATCGCCTGCATCACGAAACGAACCGAGTTGACGTTCTTCACCTCGCACCGCGTCCGGTATGGCTCCCCATGCTTGCGCACCGAGACGTTCACGTCGGCCCGCATCGACCCTTCTTCCATGTTCCCGTCGCAGGTCCCCAGATATCGCACAATGGACCGCAACTTCCGCAGGTAGGCCCCGGCCTCCTCCGGCGAGCGAATATCCGGCTCCGACACGATCTCCATCAGCGCCACGCCGGCCCGGTTCAGGTCGATCAACGACTTGGTCGGATGCTGATCGTGCAACGACTTGCCCGCATCCTGCTCCAGATGTAGCCGCGTGATTCCGATCGCCTTTGTCGAGCCATCCGCCAGCTCCACCTCCACCACACCCGAGCCGACGATCGGATGCTCGTATTGGCTGATCTGATAACCGGACGGCAGGTCGGCATAGAAATAGTTCTTCCGGTCAAACCGGCTGACGGCATTTATCCGGGCATTCAACCCAAGCCCGGTTCGGACCGCTTGGGCGACGCATTCCTCGTTGATCACCGGCAGCATCCCCGGGAACGCTGCGTCGACGAAACTGACCTGGCTGTTCGGCGCCCCGCCAAACGCCGTGGCTGCGCCGCTGAACAGCTTGGCGCTGCTGGTTACCTGGGCATGGACCTCCAGGCCGACCACGACCTCCCACGAACCGCTGCTGCCTTGGATTGCATAGGACATGTTTTCGAAGCTTCCAGCCGATAACGTCGCGCCAGGATGTAGCGAGGCGGCCGCGCGCCCGCAACCGGAGCAATGCGGGGGATCGTCCCGCCGCCGCGCGGACGACCTTCTCAATCGAGGCCATCATTCGGTGGCTCGGCACCGGCCCATCGTTCGTGACCGATCCGAGGAACCTCAACATCGTGTGCGGCGGGCCGGCAACTACTTGACGGCTCACAAGCCGTTGAGCACGATCAATAATAGAAACTGGACCGCACCGTTCGGGCATTCGCGCCATGCCAGGTATTGCAGGAACAAAATGGAAATCTCCAGCTTGAGGGATGGCGATCTGACGGTCTTCAAGATCGCCGGCAGAATGGACTCGAACACCGGTCCGGCAGTTGAAAGTTCGGCGCGGGCGGCGATCGGCGGCGGCGCGCATCGATTGGTTCTGGACATGAGCGGCGTCAGCTACATCTCCTCGGCCGGGCTGAGAGCGATCCTGGTGGCGGCGAAAGCGGCAAGGGAAGCCGGCGGTGCGCTGGCGGTGTTCGGGCTGCAGACGTCAATCCAGGACGCGTTCGATGTGTCGGGACTGGCCAGCGTCGTTCCTGTTGCGGCCGATGACGCCGAAGCGCGCGACAGTGTTCGCCGGTAAGGAGACCGGAGCGATGCCAGTTCTGACACTTGCCGATGAGATCGTCGTTCTGATGCTGGATGACGAGACAGGCGACACGCGGGCGGATTGCCGGGCAGTCGCCGACATCGCGATCGCCGGCGGGCTGTTGATGGAACTCGCCCTGCGGGGCCGGATCGACACGGATCTTCAATCATTGTTCCTGGTGGACGCCACGCCTCTCGACGATGAATTACTGGACGCGGTGTTGCGGCGCATTGCCGAGGTGCCGGAGCACAAACCCAGCACATGGTGGATCGAGCAGCTGGGCAGCCAGGAGGGTGGCTTGCTGGACGTCATCCTGTCGCGTCTGGTCACCGCGGGTGTCCTGCGCGAGGAAGACCGGTCGTACCTGTGGGTGTTCTTGCGCAGGGCATATCCGCAGGTCTCGGGCCGGGAGGAGCGTGAGGCGAAAGGCCGGTTGATGTCCGTCCTGTTCAATGACGACATCCCGGACCCGCGCGATACGCTGCTCCTCGGGCTGGCGGATGCCACCGGCGTGCTGTCGCTGATCCTGTCCGAGGCGGAAATCGACAAAGTGTCCGGACGGATTGCCCAGGTTGTCGCGCTGGAGGAGATCGGCCGCGCCGTTGCGGTGGTCTCGACCGACATCCGCACCGCCATGGGCGGGATGATTATCTCGGCCTAGCGCATCAGGGTATCGGCACCCGCGCCCATGGACGGTATCAATCGATAGTTGTGGACATCCGCTGTTGCGGACTCCAGCGCGAGCCATGTAGTAGGGTGCGATTGCCTATCTGGAACACAGCATGAACGACCTGTTCGGACCCGATACGGGCAAAAGCCCGAAGAAGCGCGCCGAGATACCCTCCGAGAAAGCGGCGCCCAAGGCGCAGCCGCGTCCCGTCCCGGCGGCGAATGGCATGCCGGCGCGCGATGATTCCGATTATTCGGCAAAAGACATCGAGGTGCTGGAGGGGCTGGAGCCCGTTCGCAAGCGGCCGGGGATGTATGTCGGCGGCACGGATGAGTCGGCCCTGCATCACCTCGCGGCCGAAATTCTGGATAACGCGATGGACGAGGCCGTCGCGGGCCATGCATCCTTCATCGAGGTTTCGATGGAGGAGGGGAACTGGCTGACGGTCCGCGACAACGGGCGCGGCATTCCGATCGACCCGCATCCAAAATTCAAGAATTTAAGTGCGTTGGAGGTTATTCTTACCACGCTCCATTCAGGCGGGAAGTTTGGCGGCAAGGCCTATGCAACCTCGGGCGGATTGCATGGCGTCGGCAGTTCCGTCGTCAACGCATTGTCCGAAGTGATGGAGGTGGAGGTCGCCCGGGACCGCGTGCTATGGAAGCAAAGCTATTCGCTGGGCAAGCCGACCTCGAAGCTGATCAACGCCGGGACGGTGCATAACCGGCGGGGCACTACGATCCGGTTCAAGCCGGACACCGTCGATCTTTGGCGCGCTGCAGTTTGTGCCGGGCCGGCTGTACCGGCTGTGCCGGTCGAAGGCGTATCTGTTCCGGGGCGTGGAAATCCGCTGGTCGTGCGCCCCGGCACTGCTGAAGAACGCCAAGGATGAGATACCGGCAGAGGCAGTGCTGCACTTCCCGGGTGGCCTTCGGGACAGTCTGGAGGCTGATATCGGCGCGACGCCACGGGTGTTGCCGCAGATCTGGGCCGGCGAGGCAAACTTGCCAGGCGAGTCGGCCGGCAAGCTGGAATGGGCGGTGTCGTGGCTGGAGGAGGGTGACGGGTTCCTGCACTCCTACTGCAACACCGTTCCAACACCGCAGGGCGGGACCCATGAATCAGGCTTCCGCTCGGCGTTGGTAAAGGGGCTGCGGGCGTGGGGAGAGCAGCGAGGAAACAAGCGGGCCGCGCTGATCACGGCCGATGACGCCCTGGACCCGGTTGCCTCGAAGCTGTCGCTGTTCATTCGCGATCCTCAGTTCCAGGGCCAGACCAAGGAAAAGCTGACCAACGCCGAAGCCGCTCGGCTGACCGAGACGGCGTTGCGCGACCGGTTCGATCACTTCCTGGCCGGCGATCCTGGCTCGGCGGACAATCTGCTTGCGTTCGTGATCGAGCGGGCGGAGGAGCGCATCCGGCGCAAGGAAAACAAGGATACCGCGCGAAAGTCGCCGACGAAACGACTGCGGCTGCCCGGGAAGTTGACGGATTGCACGCGGGAGAACGCGGCCGAAACGGAAATCTTCCTGGTGGAGGGCGACAGCGCCGGCGGGTCAGCAAAGCAGGCGCGCAACCGCGAGACCCAGGCAGTGCTGCCGCTACGAGGCAAAATCCTCAACGTGGCCTCCGCCTCGGCCGACAAGCTGCGGCAAAATCAGGAGTTGAAGGACCTGATCGAGGCCCTGGGCTGCGGTGTGGGAGATCGTTTCGATCGTGCGCGCCTTCGTTATGGGCGCGTGATCATCATGACCGACGCCGACGTGGATGGCGCCCATATCGCCTCCCTGCTGATGACGTTTTTCTATCGCGAACTGCCGGAGCTGGTGCGCCACGGGCACATCTACCTGGCACAGCCCCCGCTGTACCGGCTGACCCAGGGCGCGAAGTCGGTCTATGCGATGAACGACGACGATCGTGAGCGGAAGATCAAGCGGGAGTTCAAGGCAGGCAGCAAGGTGGAAGTAAGCCGGTTTAAGGGCCTGGGCGAGATGCCTCCGGCACAGTTGAAAGAAACAACGATGGACCCGGCGAAGCGGACGCTGCTGAAAGTGGTGGCAATGCCGGAGGAACGGGCGGAGACGAACACGCTGGTGGAAAGCCTGATGGGCCGTCGTCCGGAACTGCGGTTCGCGTTCATTCAGGAACGGGCGAAGACGGTTGAGGAGGTGGATGTTTGAAGGCGGGTTGATGTCAGGAGGACTGATGATTATATGAATATATAACTTCGTCTGGACCTTCTTTATGCACACGACCAGTCTTCGGAAAGTTGGCGGTTCGGTTATGTTGGCTGTGCCGCCCGCCATTCTTGAATTGCTGAATCTGAAGGCGGGATCGACCGTCTCCGTTGGTGTCGATGACGGACGACTTGTTATCGACCCCCGGCCGCGGCCCCACTATACCCTGGCTGAATTGCTGTCGGCTTCCGATTATTCCGAACCTCTGTCCGACGAGGACAGAGCTTGGGTCAATGGCGAATCGACCGGCAATGAACTGATATGAAGCGGGGCGATGTTTATCTCGTCTCGCTCGACCCGACCGAGGGCCGGGAGCAAAGAGGTTACCGCCCGGTTTTGATTGTGTCGCCGACGGCGTTCAATACGGTAACAAAACTTCCAGTCGTCGTTCCGATCACCACTGGGGGTGATTTTGCCAGACGGATTGGCTTTGCCGTGCCAATTTCGGGGATCGACACAACCGGCGTGGTTCGCTGTGACCAGCCGCGGGTGATCGACCTGGACGCTTGTCACGGGCGAAAGGTTGGCGTGCTTCCGGCGGCGATTCTTGAGGATGTACTGGCGCGTGTTCGAACATTACTGGAGTGACTTGCGTCATCTGCTGGGTTCTGGCCGTGCCATTTGGTGATAAGGGCGATCAGCGCCGAGCGATCAAAGGATATGGTCACTCGTCGCCGGACAGGGCATCGAAGAAGGCCTCGCCGGCTCCATGGCCTGTCCTGGCGTTTAAGCGTGTCAGTCACCTGATGACGCCTTAAGCCCGGATCTCCACCGACACATCCATCCCCAGGAAATCGCCCGGCTTTCCGGTGAAACTACCCTTTAGCGGCGCAGCCTGGCTGGGATCGCGCACCACGGCCACGCGGATCAGATTGCGGTCGCTGATCAGGCCGTTGGTGGGATCGAACGGCACCCAACCCGCGCCGGGCAGATAAATCTGCAACCATGCGTGAGTGACGCCGCCACCGATCACCGTGTCCTTGCCGCCGCCAAGCTTGCTGTCGTCGTACAGGTAGCCGGTGACGAAACGGGCGGCGAAGCCAAGACTGCGGGCGGCCTCCATCATCAACAGGGCGTAGTCGCGGCAGGTGCCGGTCATCGTCTTCAGGGTGGTCACCGGGTCCTGCGTGCCCATTTCCTCGCGTGGATTATATTTGAACTCGGCCTGGATCGCCCTCGTCATCGACGACAAAATGCCAAGCGTGTCGCTCTCGGGCGTTTCCTCGACGAAGCGTCTGGCCCAAAGGTCGACCTGGTGTTCCGGGTCCGGATAGTGGCGTTCGGCGGTCCGGCCGATATCCGGCACCTCGGAGGCGTCGTAGCTGAACGGGTAGTGACGGGCGTACTCCTCGATCTCGACGGCACTTTCGGGCAGCGGGAAATGCTCGGCGCGAAACACCGATTCGACGTGCAGTTCCGCCGCGGGCTTGGCGAAGCGGGCGATGGCGATGGAATTGCCGAAGACGTCGTGGATCCAGCGGATGGAGGCTGCCGCCGGCCGCAGGATCAGCGAGGTCTCCAGTAGCCGCAGGTCGTGGCTGTCGCGCGGGCGCATCATCATCCGGTGTTCACCGAACGTCACCGGGTTGGCATAACGATAGGTGGTGCGGTGGTCGACTGTCAGGATCGTCATTGCGCGGTCTTTCCGGCAAAAGTGGCGGGTCACTAACGGTTCGGCTCGGTGGCGGATGCATGACCACGGGAATTTGCCCGCGGCCACCGATCGCAAATCGATCAGCTTGCCGGCACAGGTTCCAGACCCGCCGCGCGCAAAGCAGGCGCGGCGTCGGGCGACGCCAGGAAACGCAACAATGCCGCCGCCGCCGGATCGTCGGTCAGCAGCCCGCCGGAAAACGTGGCGACCGTCTGAACCTCCGGCGGCAGCGGGCCGGCGAGTTCAATCCCCTCAACGACCAGGAGTTCACTGATCTGCTGGACAGCGAGATCTGCTTCCCCGCTCACCAGTTTTTCAGCCGTGAATCCGGCCGCGACCACGGTGGCACGGCGGTTGACCGCCTCGGCGATCCCCAGGCGCTCCAGCAAGCCGGCGAAATACAAGCCACTGGCACCAATGCGGGAGTAGGCGACCGACCGCGCGGCGCACAGCGTGGCGGTCAGCGCCTGGACCGAGCCGATGTCGGGCTTAGGCGCGCCTGCTTTCACCGCGATCCCGACGAAGGACAGGGCGATATCTGTGCGGGTGCCCGGCCGGATCGTGCCCTCGCGCATCAGGTCGTCGATGCCGGCGGCGGTCAGGATCGCGACGTCCGCTGGCTCGCCGGCGCGCAGACGTTCCAGCAGGGCGACGGTGGGCGAAAAGTCGGCCTCGACCTTGGCGCCGGACCCCGCCTCGAACAGCCGCGTCAGGTCCCGCATCGCACCCATGACCGCGAGCGTGGAAAGGACTTTCATGAAGTTGGCCGCCGATTCCAAATCGACGGCCGGCTCCAGGTCGACGCTGACCGACAGCGAGTGGTCGCCACCGCCCAGGATGACGCCGCGGACCGGGCTGACATCCCTGTAGTCGCGGCCCCAGCCCAGCAGCACGTGCTCGTCTTTCACCAGGATGCCGTTGGTCGGGTCCACTTCAAGCCAGCCGTCGCGCGGCCCCAACCAGCAACCGACCCAGGCATGGGACTGGTCGGACCCCTGCCGCTTCTTCTGGCCCGGCGGCGGGCGGGTGCGGATATAGCCGGAGGTGTAGCGCGCCGGCAGACCCAGGCCGCGCAGGCCGCTGACCATGACATGAGTGAAGTCCTGGCAGACGCCCTCCTTCCGCTGCATGACCTGGGATACCGGCGTGGAGATCGTGGTGACGCCGGAGCGGAAGCGGAACCCGGTGTAGATACGGTTATTAAGATCGATCAGGCCTTCCAGGATCGGCCGCCCCGGCGGAAACGACTGCGCGGCGAAGGCCTTGGTGGCGGGATCGATCGGGGCCATCGATGTCCCGAAGCTGAATTCGACGTCCAGCCAGGCTGCCGGGTCCCGCGCGGC
The DNA here is from genome assembly GCA_963819005.1 of uncultured Pseudomonadota bacterium. Taxonomy (GTDB): domain Bacteria; phylum Pseudomonadota; class Alphaproteobacteria; order Acetobacterales; family Acetobacteraceae; genus Rhodopila. Next base: position 80,681 of record CAWFUL010000010.1, on the reverse strand, counting down.
TTCCACCACGCTTTCCCACGGCATCGTGTCGGCCGGATCGGGTGGGGCCGGATACTGCACCTCGACGATCGATTCCGCGGTCACCTCAAAATCGGCGTGCGGCAGGTCGAGGAAAAGCCAGGTGACGAGATTGCCGAAATAGTCCACCCCGTCGCGGCGGCGAGCCGGTGAGGGCAGGGTGGTCAGGCTTTCGGACACGATGGTCTGGAAGGATCGCGGCCGGGGGCGTAGGTGCACCATGTGGGCGGCGAGTTCCACCGGACTGCCGTAGCCGTAGCGGGAGGTGTGGCGGACGCGATAACGCATCGTCGTACTGTAGCGCGGTGGTTCTGCGTTGTCTTGGCATGATCGCAGCAGGATCCCAACGAGGCATGATCCCAACGAGGCATGATCCCAACGGGCCATGATCCCAACGGGCCATGATCCCAACGGGATATGCTCCCGACGGGGTATGCACCCAGCTGGGATGGTCGGCGGCCGCCCGCCGGTTCGCGCCGCCGGCCGGCAGGATCAGGTTTCGGCAAACAGCGCAGCACCGATGAACTCGTCCCGCCCCACACCAGGCGGGACGGCGAACAATCCGCCCCCGGTATGGGTGGCGAACTGGTTCAGCATGTCGAACCGTGCCATGTCGCGGAACGTCTTGATGAAACCGGAGCGCGGGTCCGCCTGGTAGCAGACGAACAGCAGCCCGGCGTCATACTCCATGCCCTGGCGCCACGGCGGCCAGCGTTCGGCAACGAAGGTCACGCCGTCGTTGTAGCTGTAGCCGCGGCGCAGGATGTCGGCGGCGCCGATAGTCTCGGCGTTTGCCATGCGCACGTGTGCGTGTTCCGGGATGATCGGATTCGCGTCGGCGTCCTGACGGTCCAGGCCCAGCGGCGCGAACTCGTCGGTCAACCCGAGTGGCGCCCCGGATTGCTTGTGGCGGCCGACTGTCTGTTCCTGGAAAGCGATCTTGGTGCGATCCCAGTGCTCCAGCGCGATGCGGATGCGGCGCACAACCACGTATGTGCCCCCCTGCATCCAGGCGGGCGCGCCGGCGCCGGCCCAGACCGCCTTGTCGACGGCCTTCGGGGTCTGGGTGCCGTCCTTGAAGCCCATCAGGTTGCGCGGGGTCGTCCCATCCGGCGGCCGGGAGGCAAAGCCGGTCTGCGCCCAACGGATCTGCGCCGAACCCGAGGCGATCTGTGCGAGTTGCCTGACGGCGTGAAAGACGACCTGAGGATCATCCGCGCAGGCCTGCACGGACAGGTCGCCGCCGGTCAGCGCAGGAACAAGCTGGTCCCCCTGGAAGCTCGGCAGATCGACCAGCGCCGCCGGCCGCCGTTCGGCAAGACCATAGCGGTCCTGGCCATCCTTGGTGAACAGACCGGTGCCGAAACCAAACGTGATGGTTAGCCTTGCGGGTGCAAGTCCCATCGCCTCGTTGGAATCCGGTATCGGTCCTACCGGCTCTCCATCGTAGTCGGCCGCCGACTGAACGGCTTCGATCGGCCGGCCCTGTGTCAGCCGCTCCGCCGCGATGGTCCATGCGCGCATCAGGTCGGCGACAGCCTGGCGCTTCGTCGCGCTCAGGTCGAACGCCGCAAAGTAGGTGTGCGACTGCGCCGGCGTGATGATGCCCGCCTGACGCGGCCCGCGGAACGGTTCGCTGTCAGGCAAAAGGGTTGCCTCGGCCCGCGCGGGTGGGGCCAGTCCAGTGCCGGCGGCTGCCAGCAGACCGCCCGCGGCGGCGAACAATCCTCGGCGGGACGGTCCCCCAGACAATGGCGGCGGCGTGAAGCGGCGGTGGGTCATCGTGCCTCCATCAGCGCGTTCATCTCGTCCTCGACATAATAAAACCCGCTGCCGTCGGGCCTGATCGCAAGGCCGAACAGATCGCCGCTGCCCGGCGGCGACTGTGCCTGGTTGGCATCGATCCACTGCGCATAGATCTGCTTGCGGGCGACCGGGTCGATTTCGACAACCTGGCCGTTGCGTCCATTGACCGCGAGCAGATGGCCGTTGGGCGCCATGATCAGCGCCAGGGGCCGCTGCAGCAGGCCGTCCTTGGTGATCTCCTGACCGGTGCCGGCTGTGGTGGTGCGGGAGGCGGCGTCGCGGATGGCGACGATGCGGTTCCCCAAGGCGTCCGACGCGTACAGCGTGTGGTCTGGGCCAAGCGCGAGGCCGGTGGGTCCGATCAGGAAGGCGCCGCGGTCGGCCCGCTGGCCGAAGCCGCTGGCAACGACGGTTCGGCCGGTTATGGCCGGCTTCTGGCCCGGCGGAATCGAGAGATTGAGCCGCAGGACGGTGGCTTTGGCTACGGTGACAGGAAATCCGGTCTCGGGATCCAGGACCTGCGGGCCAGGCACGTCAAACCCGGCCATGCTGACAAATAATGTCGCTGTCGTTCCGTTGTCGATCACCGCGACGTTGCCCCAGGGGCCGTCGATGTCCGGTCCGGTCCAGACGTCGGCCAGCTTGCCGTTGGCGTCCAGGACCAGCAGGCAGCCGTTGCCCTTGGTGCGCGTTGTGCCGTCCTGACTTGGCATGCTGCCGACGATGACCCAGCCGCTGGTCAGCATCGTCATGGCGGTTGTCAGTCCGACGCCGCCTGGGCACTTCGCGATATGTGCCGGAATCTCGGCGAAGGTCTTCGTGCTTTTCGTTGCGGGATTGTAGTCGATGATGGTCGTGCCGAGGCCCTGAAGGTTCGACAGGTTGTTGAAGTTATCGATCAGCACATCGTCTTTCTGAACGATACCGGTGCTGACCGGGGCAACCACGATGGCATAGGGGTTCTGGTCGCCGTTCTCCGCCACGGTGGAGGTCAGGGTGATATGTTTCTTGATCGTTTCCAGAAATCCTTCCGCGCGGCCCGCGGCGGTCATGGCGACCAGGAATCCGAATGCCAGAGTCGCTAGGCCCCAGGTGCGGACGGCGCGAAGCGTTTTCGGCTGGTCCATCGGCAACGGTCCTCCTGGTGCCCTGATGCGGCGTTTTCTGATATTGATAATCACTCGCATTTAGACGGTCCTCCCGGGCGGGTCAAGCGTGGCGGTCAGAACAGGATGTTGGTGCGCAGGCCAAGAACCAGTTCGTCCCCGATGCGCTTGTCCGGCTGGTTCGGGTTCGCAACCCCTCCGCCCGGGTTGAAGACGTACTGGATATCAGGCTGGATCTGCCACCAGGGCGTGGCTTGATATTGATAGGACACTTCAACGTAGGTCTCGCCGCCGCGGGCCGGCACGTAGCCGCCGGTGTAATAAGCCGTGTCCTTGTCCAGTTGCGCCGCGTAGCTGCCGACCTTGGCGTAGCCCATGCCGATGGAAAATGTGTCGTCGTCTCGGTGACGGATCGGTTCGTGGAACGTCACACCGGCGTTCATGCTGAAGGTGATCAGGTTGCGGTCGGCCTGGGGCGCCCACAGCACGCGGCCAAACACGTTTACGTTCCGGTCGCTCTCGGCGGGATCCACCCACACCATCTGGTCGACCGTCGCGTACACCCCGTAGTTGCCGTGGTGCGCCAGCGGCAGGCCGTTGCTGGCGGGATTTGCGAGCGACACGCCGGCGTTGTCGAACCGCTGGTCGTTGAAGTTCTCCGAGTTGAACCACGCGCCAATCTTGTAGACGCGGCTGAGCGGCTCAGCCTGGTCGGCGTATAGCATCGTGCCAAGCGACGGGTAGGCATACTGCGCCTCGGCGATCACCAAGGTTCCGCCGTTCAGCGGGAAACTGGTGCCGGAGGGATTCTGCTGCTGCGGATCGCCGGTGCAGCACACGCCGCCGCTGGGCGAGGGGCTGCCATTGAAAACCCCCGCCAGCAACGTCAGCGGCTCGATCGGCCGGTACCGGGCCCGCACCCCAAGCGCGGAGAGCGGGTAGGCAGGGCCACCGCCGGGCATGTCGGCGGACGGAACCATCGCCCAGCCGAACATCGTGTTGATCAGATAGGCGCCGTTGGCATTGACCATGAACTCCTGGTCCAGGCTCTGCTGCCCGACCTTGATGTCCAGCCGATCCGATTCCAGGAACTTCTGCTGGTACCACAGTTCCCACAGCCGCGTGGCGCGGTCCGCCTCGATCCCGCTGGCGGTTTGCAGGGTCAGCAGGTTCGTGGCGCTCAGGTTGTTGCCGTGGATCTGCAGCGCGCTGACATTGAAAGTGCCCCCGTACAAGCCGAACGCGCGCCGCGTATCAACCTGCAGCGCCATCTGGGTCAGCCCGTCATAGGCCGCGCCGCGTCGCGCGCCGCCGGTGACGTTGCCCAGTACCTCGCTTGTCTCCTGCAGCGCGAACGAGATCCCATACTTCGCCAGCTTGGTCCGCAGGCCCCACATATCGCCAAGCATGTAACTGCTGCGCGGCAGGTCGCTGACAAAGGCGAACGGGCCGGTCGCGCCCCCCTCGGTGGAGAAAGCGTCCTCCGCTGGGATTTGGATGGATGGCGGCGCAGCCCCGGCCGGAACGATCCATGGCGCGATGATCGCGGCGGCGGTGATGGCAACGCTGACGCGCCCGTGTCGCCGGCTGGCTGAGTGTCTGGTCATCCCCGTCCCTTGCTCATCGAGGCGCGACCCTAGATGCAAATGAGAATGATTTGCAATACCCAGCCGTGAGCGTTAGGCTGCGTTGATCGATTGCAGGAAAGGCGTCACGCGATGGCTTCGAAGAGTCTCTGGGTGTATTTTGCTGTTCCGGCCTTGGTTCTCGCCGGCATTTCGGCGGCGGACCTGACCGCGCGAGCGGACGAGCCTGCCAGTTTCGATGTCATCCTGCAGGCTCATCGGTTTACGCCGTCCGAGATCCATGTCCCGGCCGGCAAGCCCGCGATCATCCGGCTGAAAAACGCCGATGACACAGCCGAAGAGTTCGACTCACCGGCACTGCGGGTCGAAAAAGTGGTGACGCCCGGCGCCACGGTGGCGATCCGTCTTCGTCCCCTCGGCCCGGGACGCTTTCCATTTTCCGGGGAGTTTCATCCCGACAGCGCGCAGGGCGTCGTGATCGCCGAATGAGCCGGCCGGGGGCGCCCGGTCAGCCGGGCAGCACCTCGATCGACACGGATTTGACCATCGTGACCACCTCCGCTCCGGGCGTCAGGCCGAGGCGCTGAACCGCGTCGATGGTGACCCGCGCGAGCAGTCTGGTTTGGTCGGACAGCGCGACCTCGACCACGGCCGCATGCCGTTCCGGGTTCAGCGTGATGCCCTGAACCAGGCCGGAGACCACGTTATGGACGCTGGTCCTGCCCGGTTCCAGGCGCGCCAGGATGACCTCGCGGGCCGGGACCCGAATGCGCACGGCCGTAGCCACCGGCCGTTCAAGTAACGATACATAAAACGGAATGCCGCCGGCGTCGAGCGTCGTCAGCCCCCTGACCGGGTCATGGGCTGTTACCCGCGCTTCGAGCACCGCGCCGGAATCATCGCGTGCCGCCAACGAGACGTCGCTGCGGGTGACGATCTCCTGGAACGGTCCGGCCGCGGCGACGCGCCCCGGCTCCATCAGCACCAGGGTATCGGCCAGGCTGCCGAGTTCCTCGATGGAATGCGTGACGTAAAGGATCGGCAGCTTCAGCGCCGTCTTCAGGCGGACCAGATACGGTATGATCTCCGCCTTGCGCGGGCCATCCAGGGCGGCAAGCGGCTCGTCCATCGCCAACAAGATCGGTTGCGCCAGCAGCGCCCGGCCGATCGCGACGCGCTGGCGCTCGCCGCCGGACAGGGAGTTCGGCCGCCGGTCGAGCAAATGACCGATGCCAAGCAGATCAACCACGTCATCCATATGGATCGGGCCAGGCGGCGCGCGGCGTTGACCGAAGTTCAGGTTCCGCTTCACCGACATGTGCGGAAACAGGCGGGCGTCCTGAAACACCATGCCGATCCGCCGGTGCTCGACCGGCACCGCGATACCGGCCCTGGTGTCGGCCAGCGTGGCGCCATCCAGCGCGATGCGGCAGCGATCGGGCCGCAGCAGGCCCGTCACGGCCATGACGATCGTGGACTTGCCACAGCCGGATGGCCCGAACAGGGCGGTCAGGCCGGGCGTCGGAGCCTCGAACCCGACGTTCAGAGTCAGGTTGGTGAACCGATGGTCGAACTGGACAGACAGGGTCAACGGCAGGCTCCGATCCGCGGGCGGCCGCCGAACCACTCGGAGACAAGCAAGCCGGCAAGGATGACGGAGATCAGGGACACGCGCGCCGCGACCTCCTCGCCGCCTGGGGTCTGCAGCGCGGCGTAGATCGCCAGGGGCGGGGTCGGATATGGGAAGGGACGCCGCCGGCGAAGGTGATCACGGCGCCGAAGGTGCCGAGGCAGGAGGCGAAGCCAACGCGGCCGCCAACGAGCACCCCGGGCGAGGCGAGCGGGAGCGTTATGGTGAAGGAACGGTCGAACGGGCCGGCGCCGAGTGTCCGGGCGGCCTGGACAAGTCCTGCATCAACGGATTCGAAAGAGAGGCGCACGGTCCGGAGCATCAACGGAAACGACCTCACTGCACAGGCCAAAGATGCGCCGGCCGGGTTGACCGCGAAAGGGTCGTTGATGGGGTCGTGGCTGTCGGCGGGGAATGTGCCGGCCACGGCGACGTTGGCTGAGGCCGCGGCGTCCGTTGCGTAGACGATGCCGTCCGGTGCCTCTCCGCGTTCGACCAGAAGCAGGGCGCTGCGGACGTTCCCGGGCACGATCAGCCGCCGTTCCGCGACCCGGTCCATCCACACCTCATCCGCATCCCCCGTCGATGGGAGTTCCGAGGCGTTTGGCGCCTTCGTCGACAACCACGGCCACCTCTTCCATGTGAAGACCCGCGACCCCGCGGATCGCAAAAAAGGAACAAAAATTCAGATTCTGACCTAATTTCAGATAAACGGCTGCCTCCCCAACTACTATCGGACAGTTGCTTCGCCGCCCCCCACCGCAAAACCGATAATCCCGCCGCTCATCCGCCGCAGCGAGGGTTCCGCCACATGCCGACCAGGCTTACCGCAGTTCGTCCCGCCGGCCCGGCAGCGCGCCGGCCTTGGTCATCCTCGGCCCAGGCCGCCATCGACGCCCTGATCGCGCTGCTTTGCATAATACCGCTGCTGCTGACCGAGCATTTGCCGCTGACCGACCTGCCCAACCATCTCGCGCGGCAATACATCCTGCGCGACTGGAGCAGCAGTCCGACCCTGCAATCCTACTATGACATCCACTGGGCGCTGATCCCCAACCTCGCGCTCGAACTGTTCGTCCTGCCCGTGCGGCAGATGATGTCGATCGATCTCGCGGTCAGATCGTTCTGCATCGTCACGGTGCTGATGCTGTTCCTGGGCACCCGCATGATCAACCGCGCCTTCAGCGCCGGCACCTCCCGAACCTACCGGATCGCGCCGCTCCTGGTTTACGGCGGCCCCTTCCAGTACCGGCTTCCTCGGCTATTGCTTCGGTGTCGGCCTCGCCCTGGTGCTCTTCGGCGCCTGGCTGCGGCTGCGCACCCGCTCGATTCCAGTCAGGGTTGCATTCCTGCTCCCGTCCGCCTTTGGCCTGATGCTATGCCACCTGGCGGCACTCGGCATCTTCGCGGTTGCCGTCGGCATGTGCGAACTGACCGGCGACATCGCAACGGCGTCCGCCTTCCGCCTGCACCCGCGCGGGATACTGCAGCGCCTCGCCATTCCCATCTGCTGCTTCCTGCCGGTCTTCCTGCTGTTCGCCCTGCTCAGCCCGACCGTGCGCACCGCCACCCAGCACGTCGTCCAGTTCAGCTCCCTGCACGAGAAGCTTCGCTCCTTCCTGTCCATCACCTTCTTCACCAGCCCGAAGCTGGAGTCGGCGCTCCTCGCGCTTGCCCTGGCCGGGTTCGCCGCCGCCCTGGTCACCCGATCGATCCGCGGCCACGTCACCGGCCTGAGCATCGTAGGTGCCTTGCTGATCATCTGGCTGCTGACGCCCAGCATCGTCCTCGGCAGCACCTTCGTCGACTACCGCTTCCCCTGGGCGATCTCGTTCTTTCTGCTGTCCAGCCTGCTGCCCGATGCGCGCAATTACCGGTTCCTCCCCGCCTTGGCCGGTTACTTCGGCGTCCTCGCCGTCGCCCGCATCGCCCTGATCGCCGCCCTGTGGCTGGCCTGGGAACCAACCCTGGCCGCCATCGACCACGCCCTGGCCCGTCTGCCCGAAGGCGCCAAGGTCATGGTCGTCGAGGGCCGTGCATCGCCGACCTCCGTCTTCCGCGACCCCGACCTGGCCAACGTCGCGTCCTATGTCGTGGCCCGCCGGCAGGCGTTCGAGCCCAGCATGTTCGCCGGCATCGCCGGTCAGGTTCTCGCCTTCCAGCCCCACTTTCAGGACCTTTGGGACCAGGAAGGGTTCGCCGTCGGCATCCCCACCAGCCTGACGACCCTCGCCCCAGACTACGACCACGTGCTCGTCCTGCTGCCGCAATACGCAAAGATCGCACCAGACCTGCCGCTCGCCTGCCAGGCAAGCGGTCCCAGCTTCGATATCCTGAAGGTCGTGCCGGCCGGGTCCGCACCGGCCCCGCCGCGCTGCCGCTGATCCGCAACTCCGGCCGGGTGCCAAACCTTGCCGGCTATCCTCCGGCGGCGGTAGCCTCAGGCAACGAAAGACGGCGCGATCCCGCATCGCGTGCCAATCGGAGGATATGCCATGCCAGACACACAGGTTCTGTCCGAACGCCCAACCACAGGCGGCACGGCCGAGTTCGACGCGATCATCATCGGCGCCGGCATCTCCGGCATGTTCATGCTCTACCGCCTCCGCGAACTCGGCATGACCGCTCGGGTGTTCGAGATGGGCACCGATGTCGGCGGCACATGGTACTGGAACCGCTATCCCGGCGCCCGCTTCGACTCCGAAAGCTGGACCTACGGCTATCAGTTTTCGAAAGAACTGATGCAGGAATGGGACTGGAAGGAACATTTCTCTCCCCAGCCCGACACGCTGGAATACCTCAACCACGTCGCCGACAAATTCGACCTCCGCCGCGACATGCAGTTCCGCAGCACCGTCACCGCCGCCTACTGGGATGACGCCGCCGACCAGTGGACCGTGACGCTGGAGAGCGGCCAGCAGGCGACCGCCCGCTTCCTGTTCACCGCCGTCGGCATCCTGTCCGCCCACACCCTGCCGGCGATCCCCGGCCGCGACACCTTCAAAGGCCCCGCCTACCATCCCGCCCGCTGGCCCCACACGCCGGTCGACTTCACCGGCAAGCGCGTCGGCATCATCGGCACCGGTGCGACCGCCATCCAGGCCATCCCGGAGATCGCCAGGCAGGCCGCGCAACTGACCGTCTTCCAGCGCCGCCCCAACTGGGCCGCGCCCCTGCACAACGCCAGGATCAGCAAAGAAGAAATGGAGCAGATCAAGGCCCGCTACGACGAAATCTACTCTCTCTGCGCCAGCACGCCGATGTGGTTCATCCACCAGCCCGACCCCCGCAAGACCCTTGAAGTCCCAAAGGAGGAACGCGAGGCCTTCTGGGAAAAGCTCTACGCCGAACCCGGCTTCGGCATCTGGCTCGGCAATTTCCGCGACATCGGCACCGATGAGAAAGCCGCCGCCGCGATCAGCGAATTCATCGCCAACAAAATTCGCCAGCGCGTGAAGGACCCGAAGGTCGCCGAAAAGCTGATCCCCAAGGACCATCCCTTCGCCTCCCGCCGCGTCCCGCTGGAGAGCGGCTATTTCGAGGCCTACAACCGCGACAACGTCACACTTGTCGATACGCTGAACGACGAACCGATCGAGTGCATCACACCCAGCGGCATCCGCACCACAAAGCAGGACTACGACTTCGATATCCTCATCTACGCCACCGGTTTCGACGGCGTAACAGGCGCGTTCGACCGCATCGACATCCGCGGCAAGAACGGCCTGCGCCTGAAGGACGCCTGGGCCGAAAACCCACGCACCTACCTAGGCATGCTCGCCGAGGGCTTCCCCAACATGCTGATGATCCTCGGTCCCCACACCGCCCGCGGCAACATCCCCCAGGCGATCGAGCACAGCGTGGAATTCCAGACCGGCATCCTGCGCTTCATGCAGGAACACCACTACACCCGCGTCGAAACGCGGAAGGAACTGGTGGATGACTGGACGCAAACCGTGATCCAGGCGGGCGAAAACTGCTGAGCTCCAAGGTCGACTCCTGGCAGACCGGCGTGAACCGCAACGTCGAGGGCCGCCAGGTGCGCCGCGTCCTTGGCTACAACGGCAACGGCCTGCATTTCCGCAAGCTGACGGATGAAGTGGCGAAAGGCGGGTATAAAGAGTTCGCGTTCCGCTAGCGGCTGCGGTTGAGCCGGATGCTGCCGATGGGCCTCGATGTGGTTACGGAGGGGGCCAAGTCAGCTTCGGGGCGGGTCAGTCGTAGTGCCGCCGGCAATCCGCCCGCTCAGCCACCCCCGCCCGCGGCCGGCCAGCCAAGCGAGCCCTCCGGCCCCGGCCGATTTCGCAACCACCACGACCAGTCCTGAGGGATCAGCGAAAACGGATCGTTATGCGCCAGTTCCCGCGCCGCCCAGACAGGCCAGTGCGGGTTCGACAGGGCAGGGCGCCCCAGCAAAACCAGGTCGATCAGCTCCTGCCGGATCACCCGGTCGGCCACCGCCGGCAGCCCCAGGTTCCAGCTGACGCCCACGGGTATCCCCACCTCGCGGCGCACCCGGCTCCCGCGCTCGACCATGAACGCCACCTCGTTGAACGGCACATCCCGCATATCGTCGGTGTTGATCCCCAAACTAAGGTCGGCCAGGTCCAGCCCGTGCTCCTTCATCACGCCGACCGCCCAGACCGCATCGTCGAACCGCACGCCGTCCTCATTGAAGTCATCCGACCCAAGCCGCATCGTCAGCGGCAGCCGTTCAGGCCACACCGCGCGCACCGCGTCCAGGGCCTCGCGATGAAACCGCAGCCGGTTCTCCAGGCTGCCGCCATACGCGTCAGTCCGCCGGTTGGCGATCGGCGAGAAGAAGCTCGCCCCGAGATACCCGTGCGCGAAATGCATCTCCAGCCACTGAAACCCCGCCTCCAGCGCCCGCACGGCGGCACTGGCATAGGCGCGATGGATCTCCCCGATCTCATCAACGCTCAGTTCATGCACAGGATAAGGATAACGCCCGCCATACGGGATCGCCGAGGGTCCGCGCACCTGCCACCCATCCGGATGATCCGGCGGCAACTGCAACTTGCCCTCCCACGGCTTCATCTCGCTGCCCTTGCGCCCCGTGTGGCCAAGCTGAATCGCCGGCACCGCCCCCATGTCCTTGATGATCGAGGTCACCCGCGCCAGCCCCTCGATCTGGCTATCATCGTATATACCGGCGCAGTGCGTGCCGGTGCGCCCGTCCGGCAGGATCGCGATCTGCTCCGGAAACACCAGCCCAAACCCGCCCGCCGCCCGCGAGCCCATCAGCATCACATGGAAATCGCCCATCTTGCCGTCCACCGAACGGTACATCGTCATCGGCGACATCGCGATTCGGTTGCGCAGCGTCACGTCCTTGAGCGTGAACGGAGCGAAAAGATCGGGCACTGCTAGCTTACCTCGCTGATATGGGTGCCGGCAGACTAACCCGCCGCGACCGGTTGGACACCGCTGGACAAGGCGGCGCACGCGCTGGTCGATTGGTCGCAGGATCAGGATGCCAGCCGGGTAGCCGGGCGGATCATTGCGGACTGCGAGCAAAGCGACTCGGCGCCGCGACAATCGACCGCCGACAGACTTACGCTGGCCGCCGGGATCATGCGATAGACTGGGCCGGCTTTATAAGGCGGGTCGCTCCAGCAATAGGGCAGTTTTTTTCATTGCGGTGTCTTCTCGTTTACGATTTCTCAATCATTTCTGGTCATGATGCTGCTCCGCGATGAACCCGCACCGTTGCTTTCGACGCAGTCCTCTCTTGATTCGCAATATCGTGGCTTTTCCGAAGACGTGAGCGAGGCACTGTGTTTTGATAGTGGGCAATGAGGGACCATCTTCATTCTGGGTCCGACGGCGGGGGAATTCTCGTATTGGCGCATACGCGGGCCCCGAAACTGCTGAAGGCGTTCCCGGGCGCCGTTAGATCTCGTCCGAAGACGCCTCGGCCGGGCGGCGGATTACGGCATCGGTGGGTTGAATTTGATGGTACGATATATGAATGGGATTACCAGCACGGTAACGTCGAGAAGTACGACCCTCGTGGGCGCCATGTCGGCGAATTCGACCCAGACACCGGCCTGCAAACAAAGCCACCGAATTCAACTCGTCGGGTGACACCATGACCATTAAGCTTCAGCTGACGGGCTACGACAAGAACGATGACCGGCTCCGCGTCGAATTTCCAATTCCTGATCACGTCATTGATGCCGCGAAGCGTATCGCGCAGGTCGGCGCCGAGGATCCGGACGTGCTCGGCGCATATCCGCTGACTGAAAAGCAGGTTATCGACATTGCCGGCGTTGCCGGTACGCCGCTGAACCCGCGCCTTTATGATTACGTCCTCGAGGCGTTTTAGAGGCCGACCCCTTCGTGCAGACAAAGCGACCGTAGGGGCGGGCTGTGTCGTCTAAGCCAACGTGAGCAACGCGGAGCAGTTGTACCACCACCCTCCGGCTACCGTTTCCTTCCATACGCGCCTCCAAGCTCCACGAATATGTCGCATTCTTGTCGCATAGATTTGCGGGTATGGCCTAGGAGCCGTTGATACTAGTTGCGATTTTATGCCACATGATTAGGGCTTCCTGAAGCACCGGAAACTTCCTAGAACTCGTGCTAAATCAAGCATTTAAGATGGTAGCGGCGGACGGATTTGAACCGCCGACCAAGGGATTATGATTCCCCTGCTCTACCGCTGAGCTACGCCGCCATCCAGCCGGAAGGCGGCGGACATAACCCCCCGCCCGCCCAACGTCAACAACCCACCGTCAACCGCCGCGAACCAGCCCCAGCACAGCCTGCAGCCGAACCAGCGTGCCGTCGTCGGCCTGCCCGGTCACCGCCTCCGGCCGCCAGTGCCGCTGAAACGCCCGCAGCACCGCCGACAACGCGGGATCCAAGGCCCCCTCGCGCGCCACCCGATAGCCGATCTCCGCCAGCCCCGCCCGCACCGGACGCAGCCGGACCGCATCCCGCACGGTGCCGGAGACACCCATGTCCTGCACGCCCTCCGGCCACAACCCAACACCGTTCTCGGCCAGCCCCCGCCAGTCGAAAGCCCCATCCGCTCGGTCCGGCGCCACATCCCCCAGCGCCACCACATTGCGCGCCGGGATCGCATGCCGCGCGATCACCGTCAGGCACAGGTCGCACAGCGCCGCGACCTGCAGCACCGACGGCTCCGCTCCAGCCAGGGCAATCCCAACCGAACGCCCATCCAGCCCCGAATGCCCCCGCCAATACGAAACCCCGGCATGCCGCGCCCGCCGGTCCTCGGCGACCTGACGGACCACCGACCCGTCCGGCTCCACCACATAATGAACCGAAGGCACCACGTCCTGATGCAGCACCAGCATGTCCACCGGCACGCCCTCAGGCCGAGCCTCGGACCGCCCTCCCATTTCATCGCGGATCGATAGGGCAGGGCGGTCCGACACGATATAATCCCGCTCCACCACCCGCAGATACGGCGGCAGCACCGTCACAATCCGCGCTCCCGCTTGATCCGGTCCCAGGCAGCATTGATCCGCGCCACCTTCTCGCTCGCCCGCGCCACGAAATCCGCGGGCACCCCCCGCGCGGACAGCGTATCCGGATGGTTCTCCCGCATCAGCCGCAGCCACGCCGCCCGCAATTCCTCGCCGCTCGCCGACTTCTTCAGCCCAAGCTGCTGATACGGATCCTCGCCGTCGGCAGCCGTCGGCGGCGTCCGCGGGATCGAGCCGAACGCTCGGTCCCACGACACCTCATCCAGCCCGAACCGCCGGTGCACCCGCCGCAGAAACTCCTGCTCGCGCAGGTTCAGCGGCCCATCCGCCCGGGCGATCACGAACAGCGCGCGCAGCACCTCTTCCAGCGTCCCGCGATTATCCGCGAACGTCTCGCCCAACTGAGCCGCATAAGGCTCGAACGATTCATTGTTCTGCCGCGCCTGATCGAACATCCGCCCGATATTGCGCGCCGACTCCGGCGGAATGCGGAAACTCCGCTTGAAAGCGTCGATCTCCGGCCGCTTCACCGGCCCGTCCGCCCGCGCCAGCTTGGCCGCCAGCACCGTCACGGTGACGGCGAACACTTCGTCCCGCCGCCCCAGCAGCCCCGCCACCCGGACTGGCGCAATCCCCGCGTCCGCGCCGAACGGCAGTTTCATGCCCTGCATCGATCCGGAGTCCGCGGCATGCCCCAGCGCAGCGCCGATCACCGCCCCATAGGGGCCGGCGACAAAGAACCCAGCCGTGCCGCCGATCAGCTTACCCCAGTATCCCATGCACCAACGCTATCATGCCCGGCCAAACGAGAGCAAAACACGAACATATTTACACGGACAACAAGCTTGGATCCTTCAGCCGCGTGTCCTGCCCAATCACCGGATCGGCGATCGCCGCCTCCAGGCTTTGGGCACCCTTCCACTCATGCGCCGGCCGCGGCGTGGCGCCCTCGGGGATCTGATCGATCCCCCAGTAGATCTCCAGCCGGTGATTGTCGGGATCGCGGAACTCTACCGCGATCTGCACCCCGGCCCGCCGCCGCCCGTCGAAATCGATCGGCACGCCATGCGCTCTCAGGTGCGCCCTGGCCTTCACCACGTCGTCCAGCGTCGGCACCTCGAACGCCATGTGATGCAGCCCCCCGCCGGCCGAGTTTTCCGCCGTCGCCTTGAACAGGGCAATCCCGTGATGATCCGGATTGCAGCGCAGGAACACGGCACCCCCCGGCATCATGTCGTCCTCATAGACATCGGACACCTGGAACCCCAGGACCTCCTCGTAGAACCGCCGCGAGCGGGCAATATCTTCGACATGCAACGCAACGTGACCGATCTTCCCCAGGCTGAACGGCGGACGGGATGTCGTGTCTGGCATGGTCGGGTTCCTCCTTCGGACGAGTTGTGTTCTTCTGCAGCCAAGCCTTGCTACGATAGCGGAAATTCTGACGGAGGCCAAAGATGAACGCCATAACGGATGTGCGCGCCAACGCCGGTGAGCGCGAGCGCCTGCGCATCAGGTCCGGCGCTTTCACCGGCCCGACCGCCGGCATGGCCAGCGGCAACGTCCAGGCCAACCTGGTGATCCTGCCGAAGGACCTCGCTCACGATTTCCTCCGCTTCGCCCAGGCCAACCCCAAGCCGTGCCCGGTGCTGGCGGTGTCGGAGGCCGGCGAGCCCCACTTCCCCACCCTCGGCGCCAACCTCGACATCCGCACCGACATTCCGAAATACCGCGTCTGGCGCGACGGCGAACTGGTCGCCGAACCCACCGATATCAGTAACGTCTGGCGCGACGACCTCGTCAGCTTCGCCATCGGCTGCTCCTTCTCGTTCGAGGAAGCCCTGATCGACGACGGCATCGAGGTCCGCCATATCGCCCGCGGCACCAACGTCCCGATGTACCGCACCAACATCCCCTGCATCCCGGCCGGCGTCTTCCACGGCCCCCTGGTCGTCTCGATGCGCCCGCTGAAGCCAGCCGACGCGATCCGAGCGGTGCAGATCACCTCGCGCTTCCCGTCCGTCCACGGCGCCCCGGTCCACCTCGGCATGCCCGGGATGATCGGCATCGCCGACATCAACAAGCCGGACTACGGCGACGCCGTGCCGATCGCGGCCAATGAGATGCCGGTGTTCTGGGCCTGCGGCGTCACCCCCCAGGCAGTGATCGCCCAGGCCAAACCGGAATTCTGCATCACCCACGCCCCCGGCTGCATGCTGATCACCGACCTGCGCAACACCAGCCTGTCCGCGCTGTAAGGATCCGTGGGCAAATCTCTGCCGCGCCGGGCCAACACCGCCCCGTCATCGCCGGGCTCGTCCCGGCCACCCCCCGTCAGCACCGAACTCGTCCCGGCCACCTCTCCGTCATGGCCGGGCCTGTCCCGGCCACCTCCCCGTCATCGCCGGGCCTGTCCCGGCCACCTCCCCGTCATCGCCGGGCCTGTCCCGGCCACCTCCCCGTCATGGCCGGGCCTGTCCCGGCCACCTCCCCGTCATGGCCGGGCCTGTCCCGGCCACCTCCCCGTCATCGCCGGGCCTGTCCCGGCCACCGCCCCGTCATGGCCGGGCCTGTCCCGGCCACCGCCCCGTCATGGCCGGGCCTGTCCCGGCCACCTCCCGTCATCGCCGGGTTCGTCCCGGCCACGTTCCCGTCAGCGCCGGGCGTGTCCCAGCCACCTTCCCGTCATCGCCGGACTCGTCCCGGCCACCCCCCGTCAGCACCGGACTCGTCCCGGCCACCCCCCGTCAGCACCGGACTCGTCCCGGCCACCCCCCGTCAGCACCGGACTCGTCCCGGCCACCCCCCGTCAGCACCGAACTCGTCCCGTCCACCTCTCCGTCATGGCCGGGCCTGTCCCGGCCATCCACGACTGTGCCGCGCCAATGTCACCGAGAGCGTGGCTCACGCACACGCCAAGCCAAATCCAGCCCCCACCCCAACACCCCCACGGCGCAACCATAGCGCAATGACATGCAGGCGCTGATCAACCAGATCGAAGCCCAGATCCACCGCGACGTCGGCCGCGGCATGCACGCCGTCTTCCAGGCCACAACCGGCGGCCTGTTCGCCGCCGCCAGCGCCCTGGCCGCCGATCCGTCCCCCCGCATCGGCCTGATCACCGGCTTCTTCGTCCCCAACGGCCACCCCCCCGCCGCCGAGACCGACGGCCCCGCCGCCGCCGCCCTTCTCGCCCGTTCCTTCCGCAACGCCGGCCTGCACCACCGCATCGCCACCGACACGATCTGCCAGTCCGCGACCCGAACCGCCCTGGACCACGCCGGCGCCCAGTCCACCCCACTCGACGCCCTCCCGCCCGGCGGCGCGGCAGCCGCCCTGATCGAAACCTGGCGCGCAGACAACATCACCTGGGTCCTGGCCATCGAGCGTTGCGGCCCCGCGGCCGACGGCATCCCCCGCAACATGCGCGGCGGCGACATCGGGTCCTACGCCGCCCCACTGCACCAACTCTTCTCCGCCGGCCCCTGGCGCACCATCGGCATCGGCGACGGCGGTAACGAGATCGGCATGGGCAACATTCCACGCGCCCTGATCGACGGCCACGTCCCCTTCGGCGCCAGAATCGGCTGCGTCGTCCCGGCCGACCACCTGATCACCACGGGCGTCTCCCACTGGGGCGCCTACGCGCTGCTGGCCGCCCTGTCAGCAATCAGACCGGACTGGTCTGCCGCGATGCGAAGCAGCCTGGACCCAGCCCTGGACCAGTCCATCGTCGAGGCCATGGTCCGCAACGGCCCCGCCGTCGACGGCGTCACGCTGCTGCGCGAACCCACCATCGACGCCCTGGAAATGTCGCAGCACCACGCCGTCCTGGACGCGATCCGAACCTGCCTGCCGTCGGCTGCTAATACCTCGTCACGGTAATTTCGACCGGTTGAGCGCATCCGCCGCCAGCGCGGATAAATCGGAACGAACGACCAGAACGGCCTGCTTCGCGGCGCTCCCGGAAGCCGTCAGATCAGGCCGCCTCGTTCGAGCCCAGCAGCATTCGGTGAACCGACGCGGGGTCACCCGCAAGAACCGCTGGACGTCCGCCTGCGCCTGCGGACGTCCGTTCACCATCTAGAAGGATGAATGAACGCGAGATTCTGGCCCTGCCTGGGCATAAAAACCGGGAACGAACCACTGGCCACGCGCTTCAACGTTGCCCTCGACAACGCCGCATCAGCCGACAACGCCGCATCAGCCGACAACGGCGCATCAGCCGACAACGGCGCATCAGCCGACAACGCCGCATCAGCCGACAACGCCGCATCAGCCGACAACGCCGCATCAACCGACAACGGCGCATCAGCCGACAACGGCGTATCAGCGATGAACATACAGCACCGGTTGGACTAGACCGAGGCGCAACGGAAGACAACGCGCCTTCGCCCCACAGGCGCTGACCTGAGGCGGAACGCAGCGCCCGCTCGTTCCCGCAGCGTCATGGCCGGGCCTGTCCCGGCCATCCACGACTTGCGTTGTTTCAACGGCCCAAAATCGTGCATGGCCACAAGCGCGACCATCACGGATGCCCGCCACCGGTCACTCCGTAAGTTAGCAACGACGCGGCTTAGGCCCCCTCCTGCTTCATGCCCTCCACATAGCTTTCCAGCCTGTCCAGCCGCTGCTCCCAAATCGCCCGCTGTTTGCCAAGCCAATCCTCGGCCATCATCAGGCGCGTTGGCACAACACGATAGCGGCGCTCGCGACCCTGCTTCACCGATTGCAGCAGGCCCGATCGCTCGAGAACACGAAGGTGCTGGGCGAAGGATGGCAAAGTCATCTGAAACGATTGGGCGAGTTCGGTCATCGACGCCGGCCCTCTGCAGAGCGTCTCAATCACCGAAAGGCGCGTCGGGTCCGCCAATGCTTTGAAAACCTCGCCTATCCGGCCGTCGCTGGCCGCTTCTTGTAGAGGCAAAGCCATGTCATCCCCGCGCAACATACGCGGCCAACTTGTCGAGCGTTTGGTAGCCAAGCTCGACGGCCCCGAATCCGATGGTGGTATCGCGCCGGTCTTTGCTCGGATGGAACTGACGAAGTGTCAGAACTGTCTTGCCGTCTGCTTGTTCGTCGAATGTGATCGTCACGTGAAACCGCTTTGGATCATCGTCCAGGTCCGAACCGTGATCATACACCAGCCGCTCTCCAGGAATGATCTCCAGAAATCGAAAGCGATTGGAGAAAATCTGGCCTCCCGGGGCGATCATGTTGAAGCGCCATATGGCGCCGACGTTCGCCGGACCCTGTTCAAGCACCTCGCATCGAAACCCGGTTGGCCCAAACCAATCGAACATCCGCCCCGGCTCGATCCAGGCTCGGTAGACCACGTCTCTTGGCGCATTGATGACGCGGCACAAGACGATTTCACGATCGAGTTCTCCGCTGGCGTAGGGGTGTTCGGTGCTCATGAGGCAGTCTCCTGTCAGATCGATAATTAAGCCGATTACCTTAGTATCAGCATTCGAAAACTAAGGTCAATACCTTAGTGTCGAATCATCGCCAAGGAATGCCTGGCAGTGTCCGACCCAATCCCGCTACTTGCTTCGCCCCAAGGCCTGCATCGAACTGGAAGATTCAACCGGCGGCCGGCGCTGACGTCAGCGACGGGATGACCCGCGCTTGGCGAAGTGCGCGAGCCGATCCCGTGTGAGCCCGCGCGCCAGAGCCACGTCAGCGCCGCTTTGGACGTGCCGGCCAGCCGCGCATGCTCCAACCGCACGGAGCACGCGCGGCCGCCCTGCATCAATATGGCGGGTCTCTCCTGACAGTCTCTGCCGATATCGCAGCCAACCGTTTATGGCGCGCGCGCCGCCACCTGATCCGCCGCCGCCGGCGTAAACGGCGTCGACTGATCGATCGACGGCGCATTACTTGCCACCACAGTCTCCTGCCACCCGCCGCCCAGCGCGTTGTACAGCGCGATCACATCATCGGTCAGCGTAATGTCCGCCTGGATCAACTGCTGGCGCGACGCCACCAATGTCCGTTCAGCATCCAGCACCTGCAGGAAGTTCGACAGCCCGTTCTTGTAAGCATCACGCGCCAGATACAGTGCCTGCTCCCCCGACCGGATCGTCCCGGCGATACTGTCCCGCGCCGCCCGGTCCGCGCGATACGCAACCAAGGCGTTCTCCACTTCCCGCAACGCATTCAGCACCGTGCCGCGGTAATTCAACGCCGCCGCCGCCTGCTGCGCCCGAGCCAGCCGCAAATTCGCGGTCAGCCGCCCGCCCTGAAAGATCGGCAGCGAAACACTCGGCCCGAACGCATAGAACAAGCTCGCCCAGTTCGTCAGGTAACTCGCATCGATCGCTCGCAATCCCACATTCCCGGTCAGCGAGATATCCGGGTAGAAACTCGCCGTCGCCACCCCGACACCCGCCGTCGCGGCATGAAGCGTGGCCTCCGCCTCCCGGATGTCCGGCCGCCGCCGCGCCAGTTCCGCCGGCACGCCGATCCCGATCACCGAAGGGATCGCCGGCATCGGCGCCGACGGACCAAGTAATGAATCCAGCGTCCCCGGCGGCTGCCCCACCAGCACGCTCAACGTATTGATCGCCTGCTGCTCCTGCTTCTCGTAGCCCGGCAGCCGCGACACGTTGTCCCCAAGCTGCGTCGCCGCCTGATCCACATCCAACTGAGTAGCCAGCCCCTGCCGCGCCTGCCGCTGCGTCAGATTGAGCGAATCCTGCGCCGCCGCCACATTCTGCCGCTGGCTCGCCAGCAACGCCTGAGCACCACGAACCTCCACATACGCGCTCGCAACCTGACCCTCCAGCATCACCAGCGCGTCGTTCGTCGCTTCCACCTGAGCCTGCGTTGTCGCCCCCGCTTGCTCCACCGACCGCCGGACCCTCCCGAACAAATCCAGTTCCCAGGACGCATCGAACCCATACTGATACAGATTGATCGGCTGCTCGATCTTGTTCAGCGCACTGTCCGCAACCGTCCCGGCCTTGTTCCCCAGTCCAGGACTATACTGGTTCAACGGAGAATTCTGGTCGGCCAGACTGTTCAACTGCCCATAAACGCCGCTCGATTCCAGCACGCCCTTGGCCCCGATCTGCTCGCGCATGAAACTGCCGGTGCCCCCCAGCGTCGGCAGCCCGGCCGCCCGCGCCGAAACCTCGTTCTGCCGCGCCTCCACCACCCGCAGCACCGCCTGCTGCAAGTCGAGGTTCCCCGAAATCGCCTGTTTCTCAAGCTGCGTCAGCACCGGATCGCCGAACCCGGCCCACCACTCCGGATCAGGGTTTGTCGTGGGCGAAACATGTGACCTCGGATCCACGCCCTTGCCCGAAGGATCATTCCAGCTTTGCACATTCGGCGGCTTCGGCGGCGTGAAATCAGGACCCACCGAACAGGCGGACAACCCGACAAGCGCAGCCACCACCGCGGCATATCCAGCGTGCCGGACCATCAGTGCGCTCCCCCGGACGCCTTCACCTTCACACCCGACATCATCAATGCCGTCGGAATCAGAATGAAAGCAGCACATCCGGTGATGAAGAACACGTCCATGTAAGCCAGGACGGCCGACTGTGTCTGCAACATCTGAAACACCTGCCCAGGAGCGTTATGCGCCGCCATCTCGATCGACTGACCGGCATTCACCAGCGCCTGCTGCACCTGCTGCAACAGGTCATGATAAGATGAATTAGTCGGCGAAAGGTTGTCGATCAGATAGGCCTGCCTGATCTGCCGGTGATCCGTCACCAGCGCCGTCGACAGGGAAATGCACACGCCGCCGAACACATTCCTCGCCATCGTGAACAGAGCGGTCGCGTCGCCATTCAACCGCTGTGGCAACGTTGCATAGGCAATCGTGCTGATCGGCACGAACAACAGCGCCAGTCCCGCGGTCTGAGCCGCTCGGTAAAGCGCCAGGTGGTAGAAATCCAGGTCCGGCACCAGATTCATCGAGTAAAACAAGGAAAGACCAAGCGCCAGGCCTCCGCTCGCGATCACATACTTGGCCGGAACGTAATTCAGAACGCGCCCGACGACCGGAATCAGCATCACCAGCACGACAGCGCCCGGCGCCAGCACCAGCCCGGCCCATGTCGCGTCATACCCCAGTTGCTGCTGACAGAACTCCGGTATCAGAACGGCGCTGGCATACAGCACGCCGCCCATGACGGCGATTTGTGTCGTACCCAAAGCAAAATTGCGATCCTTGAAGACCCGCAGATCGACCACCGGATGACGCGCCATCAGCAGATAGGTGATGCCGAACAGGAAAGCCAAGGCCGAGAGGCCCAGCAACGCGGTGACGAACCATGATCCGAACCAGTCGAGGTTCTCGCCGCGGTCAACGCCCACTTCCAGGCATCCCAGCGCAATCGCAATGAACGTGGCGCCGATGTAGTCGAACGGCGGCGCGGTGCGCTTCTCCTCGATCAGCCGCGGCGGATCCTCGACGAAATGCATCGTGCCGAAGAACGTGACCAGGCCGACCGGAATATTGATCAGGAAAATCCAGTGCCACGAATACGTGTCGGTCAGATAACCGCCCAGGACCGGGCCGACGATCGGCGCGATGATGATGGCGATCGCGGTCAGTGAAAACGCCTGCCCGCGCTTTTCCGGCGGGAAGTGATCCAGGATGATCGCCTGCTGCGTCGGCTGCAGACCGCCGCCGAAAAACCCCTGTATCGCACGGAACATCAGGATTTGCGTGAACGATTGCGAAATACCGCAGCCGAACGATGCGGCCGTGAAGACGGCAACGCAAATCAGGAAATACCGCTTTCGCCCCAGCATCCGCGACAGCGAGCCCGAGATCGTCAGCACGATGCCGTTCGCGACCAGATACGTCGTCAGCGCCCATGTGCTGTCATCGTTGCTGACAGACAGGCTGCCGGCGATGTGCGGCAGCGAAACGTTCACGATGGTGGTGTCCAGCACCTCCATGAACGCGCCCAGCGTCACCGTGACCGCAACGATCCACGGATTCGATTTCGGCCGCCAGCCGTCATCCGAACCGCTCATCGCACGGTCACTGTCGGCTCGACGGAGATACCCAGCGGAAGACGTCCATCCGGCGGCAAACCACTGTCGATATCGATCTTCACCGGCACGCGCCGCACGATCTTGACGAAATTGCCCGTCGCGTTCTCCGCGGGGAACGCCGAGAACTGCGCGCCGCTGCCCTGCTGGATGCTGTCGATATGGCCGTGCAGCGTCAGATCTGGATAGGCATCGACATCAATCGTGACGGGCTGCCCCGCCCGCATGTCCGCCAACTGGTTCTCCTTGAAATTCGCGGTGACCCAGACCTTTGGCGTAACGATATAGAGGCTCTGCTGGCCCGCCTGCACGAAAGTCCCCAGATCGACGTTCCGCTTCGTCACCCGCCCGTCCTGCGGCGCCTTGATAACGGTATAGGAAAGATTGACCTCGGCCGTCTCCAGGTTGGCCTCGGCTTGCGCGACCTGCGCCTGGGCCTGCTTCACCTGGTCTTCGGCCGTCTGAATGGTCTGCTGCACCAGGGACGCCGCTTGGACGTTGGCCTGCGCGGATGCGACCGACGCCGCATCCGCCTTCAGCTGAGCGGTCGCCTGGTCCACATTCACCTGCGTCGTCGCGCGCGGATCGACGGCGCGCTGCCGGCGATAGTTCTGCTCCGCTTGATCATGATTGGCCTTCGCCTGCGCCAGTTGCGCCTGGGCCTGCTCCAGCGACGCCGGCGCCCGGACCTTGGTCATGTCGAGGTTGACCTCGGCACTCGCCAGTTGCGATTTCGCAAGGGACAACGCCGCCTGGGCCTGATCCCGTGCCGCGACGTAATCGCGTGGATCGATCTTGAACAAAACCTGCCCGGCCTTTACCGGCGTATTGTCATTGATATCCAGTTCCGTGACATAGCCCGATACCTTCGGCGCGATGACAACTGAATTGCCGTCCGTATAGGCGTCGTCCGTACTTTCGTAGTTGCGCGTCATCAGCCAGTAAACCACGCCACCGACGACCGCAACGACGACGACAAGCCCAAGGATGATGATGGGCCAACGGTTTTTCCGCTTTCCCTCATCTCCGTCGTCGTCGCGCCTGTCGCGCGCGGGTGTCTGGTTTTCGCCGCGGTCGCGCTCGCGCCGAACCTCAGGCTGTTCGGCCCTGGGCCTCTCGACGGTCTCGCTTGCCATAAGCCCTCATCACGTCATGCCGCGATTCACATACATTCCTGAACGTATGTTTCTAATCACGTTGGCGAGACGCAGGCGCTAATCCGGACGTTTCCAGCTACGGCGCAGCGCCTTCATGAAGGCGCGCACGACGGGCAACCCGTGAGTTTGCAACGGATACTCCGCCGGGAAACGCAAAGCCCGTAGAATCGTTCCATGCATAAGTGTGTGAAGCACCTGAGCGGCCATCGGCGGCGTCCAGTCGCAGCCAGCCGCCGGCGGCGGAACCACATCGCGAAAATACTGCTGTAATGTCTCCCGGAACCGGCGCTGAAACACCGCCTGCCGCTCCAGCGCCGGCGCCATTTCGTCGATGTAGTCAACCCGCAGCAGCACCACCGTCATCTGAGTTCGCAAGGTGTCATCTTCCGAAAGCTGAGTCAGCTTCTTGACGATGATCCGCTCCAGTTCACCCAGCGGATCACGCGGAGAGGAGCGCGTCAGCTCCAGCAGCTCCGCCTCCTGCGGTAGCCGCAACCGCTCCTCGATCGCCGCGAACAGGTCCAGCTTGTCACGGAAGTGCCAGTACACGGCACCACGCGTGACCCCGGCCCGCTGCGCGACATCCTCCATGCTCGACCGCGCAACGCCACCCTTGAAAAAGACCTCGGTGGCCGCGTCAAGGATCATTTCACGGGTTTGTTCCGCCCGTTCCTTCGTCTGTCGTGCCACGTCAATCCTGACAGCGGGGTTGGAGGTCGCCGCTATATACATCCGCCATCGAATGTAAACAACCTGCCATCACGCCGCCGTCAGCCGCTCCCTGATAGCCTGCAGTTCCTTTCGTCGAGCCTCGTCGGTCTGTGGATAGCTCATCTTCAGGTCCTTCAAGGTGTCCAGAACGATGTGCGAAACGATCAGCCGCGCATTCAACTTGTCGTCGGCAGGCACGACATACCAGGGCGCATGCTTCGTGCTGGTCTCGCTCAGGCAGGCCTCATAGGCCCGCATGTACTTGTCCCAGTACTGCCGCTCCTCGATATCGGCCATGCTGAACTTCCAGTTTTTCTCGGGTTGATCGATCCGCTCCAGAAACCGCTTCTTCTGCTCGTCCTTCGACAGATGCAGGAAGAACTTGACGATCCGTGTCCCGTTTTCGTGCAAATGCCGCTCCAGGTGCCGGATGGACCGGTAGCGGCTGCGCCAGATTTCGTCCGCGTCCTTTGACACATCCGGCAGCCCCTCGTTGGCCAGGATTTCCGGATGGACCCGCGCGATCAGCACCTCCTCGTAATACGACCGGTTGAAAATCCCGATCCGCCCGCGCTCAGGCAGATCCCGCGTCGTCCGCCACAGAAAATCATGCTGCAGTTCCATCGCGCTCGGATGCTTGAAGCTGAACACCTGACAGCCCTGAGGGTTGACGCCCGACATCACATGGGAAATCGCGCCGTCCTTCCCGGCCGCGTCCATCGCCTGGAAAATCAGCAGCACCGCGTGACTGTTGCTGGCATAGAGCAATTGCTGCTGCGCGCTCAGGTGCGCCACATGCTCTTCCAGTTTAGCCTTGTAGTCAGCTTTTGACCCATACACCGAGTTGACCATCGTAGGCCATTTCCCTAGGTCAACCGGCTTTTCCGCGTCGACCCGATAATCCTTGGAGCGTAGCTTCATCCCCGATCCTCCTCTCGGCCAACCCGCCGCCCGGCGGCAAAAAACACCGCGCTACGGCAGGTTTACCCGGTTCCGGCGGAAAGCCTATGATACCACCGACACAATTTGCCCGGATCATGCATGCAAACGGCTAACGGGACGTCTCCCGCGACCGGTAACGTCGACGCGCTTCAGGCTGTTCTCGCGGCCGGAATCGGCGTTTGGTGCTGGGATATCGCCACCGGCCTGGTCACGCTGGCCCCGCGGGCAGCCAGCCTGCTCGGCCACCCCCCGGTGTCCTCGCTCGATGTCGCGGCATTCATTGAACTGATCCACCCGGATGACCGCAAGGCGGCGGAATTGGCCCTGCGCGACAGTGCGACCGCATTCGACATCGATATCCGCACTGCCGCGACGCCGCCGAAACGCCTCCGCCTCTGCGGCGCCCTGCTGCACGACCCACGCCCCGCCGGCCGCGTCCATGGCGTCCTGATCGACGCGCCCCTGCACCCGTCCGCGCAGGAAGCCAATCTTCGCCTCGCCGCCATCGTCACCTCATCGGATGACGCCATCGTCGGCGAAACCCTCGACGGCACCGTCACCGACTGGAACCGTGGCGCCGAATCCGTGTTCGGCTACACCGCCGCCGAAATCATCGGCAAGCCGCTCTCGATCCTGCTCCCTGGCGGCAACGATAACGAAGAACTCGACATCCTCGCCCGCATCAAGCGCGGCGACCGGATCGAGCACTACGAAACCCGACGCCGCCGCAAGGACAACGAGATCATCGACGTCTCGCTGACCGTCTCCCCGCTATGGGACTCCGCCGGCCACCTCGCTGGCGCCTCCACCGTCGCCCGCGACATCACCGCCGCCAAACGCGCCCAGATCGCCCTTCAGGAACGCGAGGCCCACCTGCGTTCGGTGCTGGACACCGTCCCCGACGCGATGGTCGTCATCGACAGCAGGGCCGCCATCCAGTCTTTCAGCGCCACCGCCGAACGCCTGTTCGGCTATACCGAGGCCCAGGTCGTCGGCCGCAACGTCAGCATGTTGATGCCCTCGCCCTACCGCGAGAACCACGACCGCTACATGACCCGCTATATGGAAACCGGCGAGAAGCGGATCATCGGCCGCGGCCGCGTCGTGGTCGGCCTGCGTCGCGACGGCTCCACCTTCCCCATGGAACTCTCGGTCGGCGAAATGCGCTCCGGCGACCGTCATTCCTTCACCGGCTTCATCCGCGACCTGACCGAACGCCAGGAAACCCAGCGCCGTATGCAGGACCTGCAAGCCGAATTGATCCACATGTCCCGCTTCACCGCCATGGGCGAGATGGCCTCCACCCTCGCCCACGAACTCAACCAGCCGCTGACCGCCATCGCCAGCTACCTCAGCGGCTGCCGCCGCCTGCTCGACGGCAAGACGGAGCAGGAATCCGTCATGATCCGCGACGCCATCGAACGCGCCGCGGACCAGGCCCTGCGCGCCGGCCAGATCATCCGCCGCCTGCGCCAGTTCGTCTCCCGTGGCGAGAGCGAGCGCCAGGCAGAGAACCTGCCGAAGCTGATCGAGGAGGCCAGCGCGCTCGCCATGGTCGGCATCCGCGAAACCGGCGTCCGCGTGAACTTCGCGCTCGACCCCGTGCTCAATTCCGTGGTGGTCGACAAGATCCAGATCCAGCAGGTCATCCTCAACCTGATGCGCAACGCGATCGAGGCGATGCAGGAGACCGTCGCGCCGGGAACTGACCATCGCCTCGGCCGCCGCGCGGGACAACATGATCGAAATTACCGTCACCGACACCGGCCCGGGCATCGCCGAGTCCATCCAGCGGCGGCTGTTCCAGCCGTTCATCACCACCAAGCCAAACGGCATGGGCGTCGGCCTGTCGATCTCGCGCACCATCGTGGAGGCGCATGGCGGCCGCCTGACCGCCGAACCCAACCCCGGCGGCGGAACCATCTTCCGCCTGACTCTCAAGGCCCTCAGCACCGAGGAACTGCCCCATGGCGCATGACGCGGTCGTGCATCTCATCGACGACGACGACGCCGTGCGCCAGTCCCTGGCGTTCATGCTGTCAGCCTCCGGCTACGCCGTGCGGGTCTACGAATCCGGCCTGCTGTTCCTCGATGCCGTGCCGACGCTGCAGCCCGGCTGCATCGTCACCGATGTGCGCATGCCGGGCATGGACGGCCTGGAACTCCAGCGCCGCCTGAAGGCCCTGAACATCACCATGCCGCTGATCGTCATCACCGGCCACGGCGACGTGCCGCTCGCCGTCCAGGCGATGAAGGAAGGCGCGGTCGATTTCCTTGAAAAGCCCTTCAGCGACGAGCTTCTCCTGTCGGCGATCCGCGTCGCCGTCGGCCGTCACGCCATCGACGTCGCCCGCGAAAACCAGGTGGTGGCAATCAAGGAGAAGCTGGAAGCCCTGTCGGCGCGCGAGATGGAAGTCCTGGAAGGCCTGGTCCGCGGCCATCCCAACAAGACCATCGCCTACGACCTGCAGATCAGCGCCCGCACCGTGGAGGTCCACCGCGCCAATGTCATGACCAAAATGGGGGCCGGCACGCTGTCGGACCTCCTGCGCATGGTCTTCATCGCCCGCTCCGCCGGCGAAGCCCGCCGCTCGGCCGACCCCTGACAACCGCGGGTTCGGGCATCCCCCGGCATCCCCCGCCATTTGCGCCAGATCAAGGCGTCCACGGTTTCGTCTTGGCTACGATGCGCCCGGTTCAAACAACAAGCCGCGTTTGGTCCGGGATCCTGGAGTCGCATCGATGCCCGAAGAACAACACTACGTTCTGATCGTTGACGACGACCCCGCCGTCCGGGAGGCACTGGCTTTTGCCCTCCGCTCCCAGGGCTTCAACGTGCAGGCCTACAGCGGCGGCGCAGAACTCCTCGCCGACACCGATCTCGCTCGGGCCGGATGTCTCGTGGTGGACGACCGGATGCCCTGCATGGATGGCTTCGAGCTCGTCGGCCAGCTGCAAAAGCGCGATATCCCGCTGCCGGCAATCCTGATGACCACCCACGCCACGGACCGCCTGCACGCCCGCGCCGCCATCGCCGGCGTGAAGGTCGTTCTGGAAAAGCCGTTCCTCGACCACGCCCTGACCGCCAGCATCCAGACCCTCCTCGGCGCCCCGGCCTGAGCGCACCCGCCGCGCCGGTCTTTCCCCCTGCCGTGGCCTGATTACGGGCAAGGTTGCGGGACCGGTAGCCGTTGTAGTCCCGAACACCCCTGAACGGGTCATAAGTCTTGATTTTCGCGATAGGCTTGGTCATCGGTATTGTATCGATAGCCAGCGCTCCTGCCACTGCCTATGGATAGAGATCAGCGATCAGCGTGCTCCAAAAGCTAAACAGGTCGTTGACGCAGTCATCTAGGTAAACGTCGGTTGTGCCATCTTTCATTATTACCGAAGGTGCCGAATAACGCCCAGCGCCGTATTCACCTTCTCCGAAGCCAACGGCCTGTATTGTCGTGTTGGCAATATGCGTCATGCTGGTCGATGGTTTGATAGTCAGCTTTACGTGTTTTGAAGCATTCGCCAAATCGCGGACGAAAGCCGCCCGAGGAAGCTGCGTCTCAATAAATTTCCAGAACTGGCCCTTCTTTGCGAAGGTCTGCCCATATTTCGCTTCGATCTCGGTTCTTTTAAACTCCCATACCCATTCGTGTAAGTGAAACAGGGCGGTCGCCGCATTAAACGCGGTTCTGAATGAGCTGGTCTTAGTCATGAATTCGTCGAAGCTCGGCTTCGCGACTTCAGTGAAAAATACCCTCGGATCACTCAGAGACATTGTCGTTGCCATTCGCTGCTCCTTGGTGTTTCACGTCAGAATTCACGATGTTCGAAGCAGGCAGATGCTGTAGCGCTACGGCTGGAATAGGTCTACGTTCTGCGTTAACGGGCGATTAGCCTTTCGGACTCTACTCCATGAAGCTACCGAGCTTTTGAATACCTATGAGAGCTATTATCACAGTGGCCATGACAGCATACACTCGCATGACCATCCCAACATCGAGTGGGACTTTTTGTAACCGGAGTGACTGACCCGACAACGCAGTGGAGCCATAGCGGGCGCTCGCATCTAGAACTCGGTAAGAGCCTAGCGGTATGATGGGCACAAATATAAAGACAAACCATTTAGTGGTAATATATGTGCCGTCTGGCAACCATCGAGTTCCTTGATATTGGGTTCCAACCCCGCAGCACAAGTGGACTGTTTGACCGCCTGAAACAGCGCTTGGAACTGAATAAAGCACTCTCCGATTATGCAGCTACATTTCAGAATAAACTGCCGATTAAAGTGAATGAACACACGGCTCTGAAGGAAATCAGGGTTGGATGGACAAGTTTTACATACGTTTACGTAACATCTGAAATCACAGAGAGTGATGTCACCGTCAATAAACAGAAAGTATCTTCCGGCATTTGCGACGGAAAATTGGGTGGATACACCCAAAAGGGCGAAACGATTATTTTCGAGTACACTGGACCAGTCCGGGGCTAAAATTGGCGATATAGAGGTCGACCATTGTCCATAGAGGTTGGTATGCCCCCGCACGGCGGCTACGGCGTTCACACATTTTACTGTCGATCGCCACTTGTAAATCGGTTCGTTCCTCGGTTCTGTGATCCCGTCTTGAAGGGCGGGTCAGCATGGTGGAACGGACTGGGGCGCTTGGCTATTTCGGGAGCCCGGCCGTCACGACGTGCGGCATTAACCCCGCGACATACGCGCGCCTCACGCCCGCCGGCGCCGGACCGCCCAACGCCGAACCAGATCGGCCGGCCCCTTCACCGCGCGCTCGGACCGCCCCAACTTCTATCCGCCCCGCCTCTGGTGTACCCCCCTCGCGCCACCACCCGAGGTTCGGAATGGACATCACGCCGCGGCACGTCGCCCACATCGCCGACATCCTGGCCCGAACCGCCGCCGCCGAGGTCATGCCGCGTTTCAAAACCCTCGTGGACGGCGACATCCGCCACAAATCCTCGATCTTCGACCCGGTAACGGAGGCTGACGAGGCCGCCGAACGCGCCATCACCGATGAACTCCGTGCCAGTTTCCCCGGCGCGCTGATCGTTGGCGAGGAAGCCACCGCGGCCGACCCCAAACTGCTCGACCGGCTTGCCGGCGCCCCACTCGCATTCACCGTCGACCCGATCGACGGCACCCGCAATTTCGTCGCCGGCCTGCCGCTGTTCGGCGTCATGGCCGCCGCCATCGTGCGCGGCGAAATCATCGCCGGCGTCATCCACGATCCGGTCTGCCAGGACACGGCTTATGCTTTGAAAGGGCAGGGGGCCTGGCTGTCCCGTTCAGACCATCCGCCGCGCCGTCTGCACGTCGCCGCGCCAGCCCCGCTCGCCAGGATGGAGGCGATCGCCGGCACCCACTACCTGCCCGAACCGCTGCGCTCGACAGTGCTGAGCAACCTGCCGCGCCTGGGTTCGGCCACATGGCTGCGGTGTTCGGCGCATGAATACCGCATGGCCGCCGCGGGCGCCTGTCACATCCTCTTCTACAATCGCCTGATGCCCTGGGACCACGCCGCTGGCTGGCTGTTGCATCAGGAGGCCGGGGGCTACAGCGCCCACTTCGACGGTTCGCCGTATGTCCCGGCCCACACCACCGGCGGCCTGATCTGCGCCCCCGACCGCGAAAGCTGGCAGGCGGTCCGGGACGGGCTTTTCGCCGAACAGCCACCCCTCGCCGCCACGCCCGTCCAACCCTAGCCGCGTTGCTGCGACGCTCAGCGGCGCCGGGCAGGGGGGAGAACGCCGTCATCGCATCAGGCTGGATAGCGGCCCGGCGGTGCGTGGCGATCGTGCGTCGGTATGGCGCACTGCGACGAACGAGGCCGTCCCGTCGGCTCGGTCCGAACCGCGCCCGTCGATCCCAGGCAATGCCCCGCCCAGCCGGCACCCGGCCGGCGCGTGTTAGAGCAGCCCGCAAAGCCTCTCCCTAGGAAGCCAATCTCGACCTCAGGCGTAAACCACCCGCATGCGCCCCCCACTCACCGGGTCAAGCAACCGCAAGTCAAACCGGGCGCGCCCTCTCACCGGCCCCGCTAACCGCTCAGGCCACCCGGAAATTCCGGAACTGCCACGGATCGTCCCGGTCGATATCCTCCGGAAACAGCGCCGCCCGCCCATCCAATGGCGTCCAGTCGCTGTATTCGCCGACCATGTCCCCCAGATAAGGCGTCGCCACCTCCAGGACCCGCGCGTGATCCAGATGATCGGCCTCCACTACACCGGCCACCGGGTTCTCGATCGCCCACACCATCCCGCCCAGCACCGCCGCCGTCACCTGCAGGCTCGTCGCATTGTTGTGCGGCGCCAGCGCGCGCGCCTGCTCGATCGACAGCCGCGAGCCATACCAGTACGCGCCCTTCGCATGCCCCATCAGCAGCACGCCAAGCTCATCCACGCCTGACCGGATCTCGTCCATCATCAGCCGCTGCTTCGGCTGCAGCTCCCAGTTCCGCCCAGCCATCTCATGCACCGACAGCACCGCATCGTCGCACGGATGATACGCATAGTGAACGGTCGGCCGATACGCGACCGCGCCATCCGCGACCACCGAGTAGTAATCCGCGATCGAGATCGCCTCATTATGCGTGATCAGGAACCCATGCAGCGGACCCGCCATCGGCGTCCACGTCCGCACCCGCGTCGAGGCCCCCGGCCGCAGCAGGTAAATCGCCGCATCCGACCCGAACCCATGCCGCCGCCCATCCATCGGCAGCGCCACTTCATGCGTCCCCCAGCCAAGCTCCGCCGGCTGACAGCCCTCACCGGCGAACCCGTCGATCGACCAGGTATTAACAAACTCCCCCTGCTTCTTCGCATAAGCCGCCGTCTGAGTATCCCGTTCGGCGATATAAATCACCTTCACGCCCAGCGTCCGCGCCAACGCCGCCCAGCCGGAACGATCCGCCGGAACATCGACAACCACGCCCGTGTCCCGCGCCAAATTCAGCAGCGCCTGCTTGACGAAATGCGATACCAGGCCAGGATTGGCGCCATGCGTCACCACCGCCGTCGGGTCAGACGCCCCAGGCCGAACCAGCGCCAGCGCACTCTCCCGCAGTGCATAGTTCGATCGTTGCGAGGGCGTCAGCGACGGATCGGTATACCCCCCCGCCCAAGGCTCGATGCACGTATCCAGATAAAGCGCGCCAATCTCCCGGCACAGCCCGATCAGCGCCACCGAGGACACATCCACGCTCAGGTTCAGCAGGAAATCCCCGTCACGCAGCAACGGCGTCAGAACATCACGGAAATTGTCCCGCGTCAGCGGCGTCACTCTGAACGAAATGCCATATGAAGCTGCAACATCCTGCCCACGTGCGTCGCCCGACACGATCGAGATCTGGTCCACCGGCATATCGATATGCCGGAGGATCAATGGCAAAACCCCCTGACCGATGCTGCCAAACCCCAGCATGACCAGACGGCCCTGGAACGTAACATGTGTCATCAGTCGGTTTTCCCTTCAAACGCGCGAAATCAGGAACTCGCGTGCATCCGTTACAATTGTAACTAAGTCGGACATTACATTCGCGTCATGGCCAGGCTCAACTCTGTGTCATGGCCGGCCTTGTGCCGGCCATCCACGACCTCAAGCCCCCCCCCGAAGCCGTTGACCCGGCGCCCGGGGGAAGACAGTCAAGCCGCGACGCGCAGCCCCTCAGCCGCGGGCCCCGCATCGTCCACCTCGACAATCCGCGCCCGATCGAACCCGTTGAACGCCGTGCGCAGGCACGCGCCATAAGCCCCCAACTGCCCGATCTCGATCCAGTCGCCTTCCCGCACATCTGACGGCAAAACGAACGGACCGCGCATCACATCCGCGCTGTCACAGGTTGGACCGTACAGGCTGAACGCCACGCTCTCCGCCGCAACCTCCCCATCGGGCCGCACCAGCCGAACCGGATACCGGAACCCCAGCACCCCCGCGTCCGACAGCGATCCATACACGCCGTCATTCACATACAGCGCGTCGCCCCGCCGCCCCTGCACCTGCACCACCACCGAGGCCCCGGCCGCCACCAGCGCCCGCCCCGGCTCCGCCCACAGTCGAGCACCCGAAAGCCCCAGCCTCTCAAACCCTTCTTCGATCTCCGCGAAGAAAGCCCCCAGCGGAGGCGGCTCCTGATCCGGATAAGCCACCGGAAACCCGCCGCCCACATCGACAACGTCCACCGCCACGCCAGCCGCGCGAATCACCGAACCCGTCAGCGCCAGCGCATCGCGCCACGCCAGCGGGTCCAGGCACTGCGACCCGACATGAAAGCTAACGCCCAACAGAACAGCGCAGCCCCGCGCCTCGCGCAGCAACGCCACAGCGTCATCGAAATCCGCGCCGAACTTCCCGGACAGGTCCAGCTTCGCCCCACCTTTCGGCAGCGCAATCCGCACCACCAGGCCCAGCTTTCCAGCCACGCCGGTCGCGGCAACCTCGGAGCGGATCTTCGCCAGCTCATCCGCGCAATCCAGCACGAAGTCGCGCACCCCATGCCGCTCCCACGCCTCGCGGATCGCCCCGCGCGCCTTGATCGGGTGCATGAAGTGGATCGCCGCCTCCGGGAACATGTCCCGCACCAGGCGGATCTCCGGCAACGATGCGCAGTCGAAATGCCGCACCCCGCCCTCCCACAGCGCGCGCAGCACCGCGGGATCAGGGTTGCACTTCACCGCGTACAGCACATCACCCGGAAACGCGCCGACGAAATCGCGCGCGGTTTCGGCCAGAACGGTCGGACGCAGGCAGTGCATCGGCTCCTCCGGAAGGTTGGCCAGCACGACCTCATCGACGGTCGGCCGGCGAACGGGATAGGCGGAAAACGAGCGGCGAAGCGGGGAAACGGCGGAACGCGGACGAGCAACAACAACAGACATCGCGGCAATCCTCGGGACAGACGGACGCGCGCGAACGCGCCCGAAACGAGACGGGGACGAAACCAACGCCGAGGGCTATCGCGCCTCGGGAAGGGTCAGACGATGCTGGTCGTACTTCGCATCGCGTCTGTGCGATCAGACATAGGCGGTTCCTAAACGACCCCGGCCCACGGTTGGCCGAGCCTATCGAAAAGAACGCGTTACGTCGTTGCTGTGTCCACTGTGGACTCGCGGCACGTGCGGATGCGTCACCCGCGCCGGTATCAAGCGCGGATCGCCGATATAGGGTCCGCGTCGCCCAAACTGTTATGCGATTTTAGGGGGCGGCTAGACCCTCAACGCATGGCTGCTGCACCAAGCAGCGCCAGATACTCCCAAACAACCGTCGCCGCCGCCAAGGCGGTTATCTCCGACACGTCATACGCAGGCGACACCTCCACCACATCCATCCCGACAAACCCGACGCCGCCCAACCGCCGCAAAATCGCCTGAGCCTGCCACGACGCCAGCCCGCCAACCTCCGGCGTGCCCGTCCCAGGCGCGAACGCCGGATCCAGCGCATCGATGTCAAAACTAAGATACGCCGGCACGTCGCCCACAACGTCCACAACCCGCGCCGCCACCGCCATCGGCCCCATCACATGAACGTCCTGCGCCGACAGCACGGTCACACCCTTGCCCACCGTCCAATCCATCACATCCTTCTGCACCGGCGAGCGGATGCCGATCTGAATCATCCGCTCGGGATCGACCAACCCCTCGTTGATCGCGTGATAGAACGGCGAGCCATGCGCGAACGCCTGACCGAAATTATCCGGCCACGTATCGACATGCGCGTCGAAATGCACCAGCGCCACCGGCCGACCGATCCGCTGCCTCAACGCCCGCAGCAACGGCAGCGTGATCGAGTGTTCACCCCCCAGCGCCAGCAAATGCCCGATCGGCTCCGCCTGCCGCTCGATCTCCGCCAGACTTCCCGGAATATCCCCCAGCGCCAGCGCGAAATCCCCGGCGTCAGCCACGGACATCGCCGCCGGTTCCACCCAGTGCACCGGGTGATCCCCATCGGTCAGCATCCGGCTCGCCCGCCTGATCGCCGCCGGCCCATCCCGCGTCCCCGCTCGGTTCGTCGTCCCGATATCCATCGGAATCCCCGCGACAACGAAATCCGCCGCCGGATCGGTCCGCGTCACCCCAAGAAAACCGCCCGGGACCGCAAACGTTGGTGTTCCCGCCATATCGTCCTTTATCCGCGACCAAACCATGATGTAGCGTTTCGTCGCGCACCCCGAAAGGACGCGACCATCGACCAGCCCGACCTGCACCGCTTGATCGCCGCCATGCCGAAGGCGGAGCTTCACGTACATATCGAGGGCACGCTGGAGCCCGGGATGATGATGGCGCTCGCTAAGCGAAACAATGTATCGCTGCCATACGCCGACGTGCAGGCCATCCGCGACGCCTATCGTTTCAGCTCCCTGCAGGACTTCCTCGACCTGTACTACCTCGGCATGTCAGTCCTTCAGACCCGCCAGGACTTCTTCGACCTTGCCTACGCTTACCTCGAAAAAGCCGCCGCCCAGACCGTCACCCACGCGGAGATCTTCTTCGACCCGCAAGGCCACACCGAACGCGGCATCACCTTCGACACCGTTCTGTCAGGCCTGACCGACGCGCTCGACAAAGCCCGGCGCGACTTCGGCATCACCGCAAGCCTGATCATGTGCTTCCTGCGTCATCTGCCGGAGGAACAGGCTTTCGACACCCTGACCCAAGCCTGCCGATGCAAGGACCACATCTTCGCCGTAGGCCTCGATTCCACCGAACTCGGCCACCCGCCCGCCAAATTCGCCCGCGTCTTCGCCGAGGCCCGCCAACAGGGCTTCATCCCCGTTGCCCATGCCGGTGAGGAGGGCCCTCCCGCCTACGTCCAGGACAGCATCGACATCCTTCAAGTCCAGCGCATCGACCACGGCAACCGCACGATGGAGGACCCCGCCCTCGTCGCACGCATCGCCGCCGCGCAATTGCCCATGACCATCTGCCCGCTGTCCAACAAAGCCCTGCAAACCTGTCCCGACCTGACGCAACACCCCTTGAAGCGGATGCTCGACGCCGGATTGCTGGTAACGATAAACTCCGACGACCCCTCCTATTTCGGCGGCTACGTGAACGAGAATTACAGCGCCATTCAGCAGGCGCTCAACCTGACACAAGCCGACATCGCGACCCTCGGCCGGAATTCGTTTATCGCATCGTTCTTGCCGGACAAGGACAAGGCCGCTGCGGTCGCGGCCTTCGATGCGTTTGCTTCGAAATGGTGATGCAATCGCCGTTCGTCAGCGACTTCATCACTTGAGCCAGTAATCGGCCAGCGACGCCAGGCAGAACCCGGCCGGTCCGTCACGAACGCCATGTCGCCCCGCCCCGACAGCCCGTCGGAAACCCGACAATGACAGCCCCTAAAAAGCCTGTGGCATCCTAACATATTGGAAAACAACGTCGGTCAGACCGGTATCAATCTTGCATGATCCCTCCCAAGCCACCAACGGCCAGTCGCAAACGCCCCGCAAGGCCCGTCCCGGAGACACCCATGCAAACCATCGAAGAATTCCTCGCCTACGCCGTGAAACTGGAAGAGGAAGCCGCCCTCCGCTTCGGACAACTCGCCGACGCGATGCTCGCCTGCGGCAATACCGACGTCAGCAAGCTGTTCCGCCGCCTGTCCGACTATTCCCGCCTCCACCTCGCCGACGCCCGCGCCCGTTCCGGCTTCCGCGACATCCCCGTGCTGCAGCCCGCGGACTACGTCTGGCCCGACATCGAAAGCCCGGAGGCCGCCGCCATCTGGGCCGCCGACCCCTTCATCGGCAAGGAACAAGCCCTCGAAGTCGCGCTTGAGGCCGAAACCGCCAGCCTGAACTACTACCAGCGCATCCACGACACGACCGACGATCCCGAGATCCGCGTCATGGCCCGTGAGTTCGCCGACGAGGAAGCCGAACACGTCGCCGAACTGACT
This sequence comes from uncultured Pseudomonadota bacterium, assembly GCA_963819005.1. GTDB lineage: Bacteria > Pseudomonadota > Alphaproteobacteria > Acetobacterales > Acetobacteraceae > Rhodopila. Next base: position 43,321 of record CAWFUL010000010.1, on the reverse strand, counting down.
AAATGGATCACCAACCCACGCCAGACCCAATCAACCAAGGGCTAATCCGCATCGCATCAGGCTGGCGCGCGCAACCCCAACCGCGCCAGCCGGGGCAGAACTTCCTGCACGAAAAACGGAATCTCCTTCAGGTAATCCACAAACGCCACCGTGCACCCCGCCAGCCCGGACGCACTCATCCGCGCCATCTCCTCGGCGATATCGTCGGGCGAGCCCACGAACGGATAAGCCCCCGGATAGCCGCCCGCGTATCGCAACCCGCTCGCCCGCGTGAACCGGTTCTCGAACGGCCGGGCAATCGGCGCCGCCGCCCCCGGCACGGTCGTGCCCCGCATTTGGCGGTAATAGTCCTGCCCGTCCGTATCGGCCATCACCTCGGCAAAGTAATGAAAGTACTCCTCCGCCTCCCGCCGCGTCGGCCGGCAGACCACATGCGCCATCGTGAACACCCGGATCGTCCGCCCATGACGCGCCATATGCTGATCGACATCCGCCAGCAGCGGTGCCACCTGATCCAGTTCCGTCACGTTCAGGAACAGCACATCCGCCGCCCGCGCCGCAAAGTCCCGCCCCGCAGGCGAGAATCCCGCTGACATCACCACCGGCCGAGGCCGCTGCACGGACACCGGATCGGTCTGCAACCGTTTCAGCTTGAAGAACCGCCCGTCCCAGTCGAACTCCGGCCCGCCCTCCAGCAACTTCGCCCAGATCTGAAACCACTCCAGCCCGTGCTCGTAACGAGTCGCCGGATCGATCGTCACCCCGTGCAGATCGAACTCCGCCTGGTTCCACCCGCAGACGATGTTCAGCCCCGCCCGCCCGTGACTGATATGATCGATCGTCGCGATCGCCTTAGCCGCGAACGCCGGCGTCACCAGCGGCACATGCACCGTGGAAAAGATCGCGATCCGCCGCGTCAAAGCCGCCAGCGCCGCGCCATGAGTCAGCGTCTCGAACGACCGCCCATAAATATTCGCCTTGCCCTGGTAGCCACGCCATTTCGCCACCGGCAGGATGAACTCGATCCCCGCCTCGTCGGCAATCCGGGTCATCGCCGCGATGTCGTCCCAGTCCGCCTTCCAGCGCTCCGGCGCCAGGCTCATTGTCAGCCCGCCATCGCAGTTGGCGCTGAAGATACCAAGCTTGAACCGGTTGGGACCGAATACTGCATTAGACATCGCCGAATGATACCGGCGCTCGGACGCCCCAGCAACGACCGCTATCCGTGGCAGTCAGAATCCCCCTCGTGACGCTAGCAGATTGCGCCCCTGAATCCGCGTCCAGGCTGATCAAGACCCGCCATGACGGCGGCGAGCGTCTCCTTCTCCTCCCGAAGAAGTGTCGCCACCAGCCGGCGTTCAGGTTCATCGTTCGCCATGACAAGCTGATGCTCGAAGCGCGTGATGTTCTCCCGCGCAACGAATTCGTACACGTTGTTGGTCCGCGCATCGTATTCCAGCATGAGCCAATCCCCCGATCTGACCATGGTGTCAGGCCGATCCACCCGAATCCCTGCAGATCACGCCCAGGCGAACGCCGTCAGCGTTTATCCGGTGCCAGTACCCGGAGGAAGCGGCACAGGATCGGAATTTACCTACGATTGTCCCGCCGCGACCAATGACCCGCCGGAACGACCCGGCAATCCCCTTGTCATGGGAGTGTTATGCGGCTGTCATCCGATCGACATCATTCCAAGCCTATCACGACCAGGGAATGTCCGCCCTGACCAGCCCCCTGATCCAGCCCCGGATCCTGCCTGCAAGCCGCGTGCGCCGCCGGCCGGCGGTGGCTCTGACCGCCTACGCCCTGCTGCTGCCGTCCGCCGTCTTCCTCGCCGCCTTCACCTACTGGCCAATCATCCGAGTCATCCAGACTTCCCTGACCGTCACGGGCTTCCGCAACGCCGCCCACTGGGGCCTGGACAACTACACCAACCTGTTCGCCGACCCGCACTTCACCACCGCCGTCATCAACAACATCATCTACGCCGCCGGAACGATCATCCCCAGCCTCGGTCTGGCACTTCTCTTCGCCCTCGCCCTGCAGGAAACCACACGCCTCACCAGCACTCTGCGCACTCTCATCGCATTGCCGATGCTGATCCCCCTCGTCGCCGCCGCCTCCCTGTTTGCCTTCATCTTCCTGCCCGACGCCGGCCTCCTCGACCACTACCTCGCCCGCCTCGGCCTCTCCGAAACCAACTGGCTCGGCGACCCATCCCTCGCCCTCGGCTCGATCATTGCCATTACGGTCTGGAAAAACTGCGGCTACTACATGCTGTTCTTCCTCGCCGGGCTCGCCGGCATCCCCGCCGACCTGCTCGACGCCGCCCGCCTCGACGGCGCCGGACCGCTGCAACGCTTCCTCCGCATCACCCTGCCGTTGCTGATGCCCACCATCGCCTTCGTCCTGATCATAGCCACCCTGAACGCGCTGACCCAGGTGGACCACGTCATCGTCCTGACCCAGGGCGGGCCGTCCGACACGACATCGATGGTGCTGTTCTACATTTACCAGCAGGCCCACCAGAACTTCGACATCGGCCGAGCCTCGGCGGCGACGGTGGTCAGCGTCGCCTTTCTGTTCGTATTATCAATGATCTCGCTGCGCAGCCTCGACCGGGGCATCCACTATGAAGCCTAGCACCCCGGCCCTAGCCCTGCTGTTGACCGCCGCCGCCGCGCTGCTGTGGGTCATCCCCTTCGCATGGATGGCCACCGCCAGCATCCGCCTCAGCGGCGCCGGAGCCACCGATCTCGCATCCCTCATCCCCTCAGGTCCATTGGGCCTTGCGAACTTTTCCGACGCCTGGTCTTCCGGCCATTTCCCGCTGTGGTACCTGAACACCATCCTGGTCTGCGGCGGCATCCTGATCGTCCAGTGCGTCACCGTCAGCCTCGCCGGCTACGCCTTCGCCCGCATGCGCTTCCCCGGCCGGAACATCCTGTTCATGGCGTTCCTTCTGCAACTTCTCCTGGTGCCGCCGATCCTCATCGTGCCCAACATGACCACCCTGGTCGCACTCCATCTCTACGACACGCTGCCCGGCATCATGGCGCCGTATTTCGCCTCCGCCTTCGGCGTCTTCCTGATGCGCCAGACATTCCGCACAATCCCCCGCGACTACGAGGAAGCCGCCCTCGTCGACGGCGCCTCCCGCCTGCGCATCATCACCCACATCCTGCTGCCCTTGTCCCGCCCCGGTCTCACCGCCTTCGCCATCGTATCGGTCACCACCCACTGGAACGAGTTCCTCTGGCCGCTGATGGCCACATCCTCACCATCCAACCAGGTCCTGACCGTCGGCCTCGCCAGTTTCACATCCGGCGCCGAGGCGGGATCGGAATGGGGCGTCATCGCCGCCGGCACCTTCTTCGTCGCCGCCCCCCTGCTGATCGCCTTCGTGATCTTCCAGCGCCGCTTCGTCTCATCCTTCACCTTCTCCGGCATCAAATGAAGTCCTCCCTGCCTCGTTCTTTCTCCGTGCTGAAAATCCGCCGCCGCGGCGAGCACGATCCCCGGACATCACACATAACAAAGGCCGCACCCATGAAACACCTGCTGGCAGCCCTCCTCATCACCGCCACACTGACCTCCGCCGCCCAGGCAACCACCGAGATCGATCTTTTCTTCCCCGTTCCGGTACAAGGAAAACTCGCCACCGAGATGCAACGCCTCATCGAAGTCTTCAACAAGGACCACCCGGACATCCATGTCACCCCCGTCTATTCCGGCAGCTACGACGACACCAACCTCAAGACCCACGCCGCAATCGCCGCCGGCAAGCCCCCCGCCGCGGTGATCATGAGTGCGAATTTCGTCCGCGAATACGTCATCAACGACGAGATCGAATCGCTCGATCCGCTGATCGCCAAGGACGGCCAGACGCCGGACCAGTTCATCGGTCAGTTCTGGCCCGCACTGAAGCTGAACGCCACCGAACAAGGCCACGTCTATGGCGTGCCGTTCCAGAACTCGACGCCGTTGCTTTACTACAGCGTCGACGCCTTCAAGGACGCCGGCCTTGACCCCGACCATCCGCCCGCCACCTGGCAGGAATGGATCGACGACGCTCGGAAACTCACAAAACACGACGGTGCGAACACCACCCGCTGGGGCCTGATGATGCCCGGCACCTATGATTACTGCGGCTGGATCACCTCCGGCCTCGCCATGTCCAACGGCGGCCAGTTCTACAACACCGGCTACGGCGGCGAGGTCTATTACAACACCCCAACCACCATCGGCGCCGTCCAGTTCCTCGACAACATGGTGCACAAGGCCAAGGCGATGCCCGAGGGTGTCACCGACGCCAACGCCGTCACCACGGCGTTCTTCCAGGGCCGCACCGGCATGATGATCCTGTCCACCGGCTCGCTGTCCTTCGTGCGCGACAACATGAAGACACCCTACCGCACCGCCTTCATGCCCCGCGCCATGGTCAACGCCGCACCCATCGGCGGCGCCAGCCTGATCCTGCCCAAGGGCAACACTCCGGACCGCAAGGCCGCGGCCTGGACGCTGATAAAATGGCTGACCAGCCCCGAAATCGCCGGCGGGTGGAGCCGCTTCACCGGCTACTTCGCTCCCCGCATCGCCGCCTACGACCTGCCGGAGATGAAGGCGTTCATCAGCGATCACCCCGACGCCAAGGTCGCCCTGGACCAGCTCGCCTACGCCCGCGGATGGTTCTCCACCTACAACGTCGTCGGCGTGCGGAAAGCGCTGGAGGACGGGGTGCAGGCCGTGCTATCCGGCAAATCCACGCCGCGGGCCGCCATGGCCAAGGCACAACAGGAAGCCGATGGCCTGATGCGGCCCTATGTGGAGCAGACAGCGCTCAAGGTACCCGAATAGGACCGCTGAATGCTGATCTGCCAGCTGACCGACCTGCACATCCGCCCGGTCGGCGTTGCCGCCAACCGCGTCTCCGAAACCAACATGTACACCGAACGTGCCTTCACGGTGGTTGCGAACCTGCCGGTGAAACCGGACCTGATCCTGATCACCGGCGACCTGACCGAGGCCGGCAAGCCCGCCGAATACCGGAACCTCGCCGCCATCCTCCGCCGAACGCTGCCACGGCCCGTCTACGTCATCCCCGGCAACCACGACCACCGGGAAAACCTGCGCGCCGAACTGGCGCACCTGCCGGGCATCACCGCCGACCCATCCTTTGTGCAGTACACCATCGAGGATCAACCCGTCCGGGTCGTCATGCTGGACACCCTGGTCCCCGGCGCACCACATGGCGAGCTCGGCGGCGGGCGCCTGGACTGGCTCGACAAGACCCTGTCCGAACAGCCATCCAGGCCAACGCTGGTTGCCATGCACCATCCGCCCTTTGTCACCGGCATTCCGCACATGGACCGAATCGGGCTGCGGGACGCGGTTGACTTCGCCTCGGTGATCGCACGCCATCCGCAGGTGGAAAGGATCATCTGCGGCCATCATCACCGGCCCATCTTCGGCCGTTGCGCGCACGCAATCGTATCAATATCGCCGTCGGTCGCGCACCAGGTGGCGTTGACGTTCGACCCCGGCGACAGAGGCGCGCTGACGTTCGAACCGCCGGCCTTTCACTTGCATTTTCAGACCGCGGACGCCGGCTTCGCATCGCATATTGTCTATACCGAAACGTACCCTGGCCCTTTCCCCTTTCTGGCCGTGCCCGACTGATCCGGTTAGGTATCGTAGTGCCAATCGCGACGGCCGACGTATAAAGACACCATTATGTTAATGTCTTAGTAACCTCATGATGGCTATATCCTCGCTCTCTTCGTGCGGTGCGGGCCATGCAGACTTTTCTATTGGTTTATCTGGTCGCGGCAACATTGGTTTCGCTGGCGGTCCTGTTCGCCGGCTGGCGGCGGAGCCGCGCCCGCTCGAACGAGGCCGCGCATTTCACTCACGATCCGGATGGCGGCCCCGACGATAAAACCCCCGCCGATGTTCATGACGCCGCGGTCACCGCCCTGAACCGCCTGCTGCCCCTGCTGGCCAGGCAAGCCAGCGAGGTCGACCTCGGCATACGCCCCGGACTGCTGGTCCGCTTGTCAGAAGACACACTGGCCGGCCTGCTGGAGGATCTGCTCACGGCGATGCTGCAAAACGCCCCCGCGAGTCCTCTGTTGCTCACCGCGGTGACCCGGGGCGGTCAGATTGCCGTAGTACTGTCGGATGAAACGGCGGACAGCGATGAAGCCGAGCTACGCGGGATGTTCCGGGGCCTCGCCGAACGTGTGGCATTGCGAGGGGGCGCCTTGGATGTCGCGGCCGAAGCCGGCCAAGGCACCACCGTCACCCTGCGCCTCGCTGCCGCTCAACCGGGAGGAAGCAGACCGCCCGGCAAGGACGTAGCCGCGCCCGCCGTAACCACCCCGTCCACCGCCGCCCTTGCCTCGTAAAACCAGCGGCCGGTCAGCTGCGATACGACCCGTTGATATCGATATAGCCGTGCGTCAGGTCACACGTCCAAACCGTCGCCTTGCCCCGTCCAAGGCCGATGTCGATCGCAATGTCCACCTCTCGCCCCTTCATGTGCGCGACAACCGGCGCCTCGTCATAGCCGGGAATGACCGCGCCATCCCGCGCCATCCACACGCCGCCAACGCCGATCGACAGCTTGTCGCGGTCAGCCGGCTCGCCCGCCTTGCCGACCGCCATCACGATCCGGCCCCAGTTGGCGTCCTCCCCGGCAATCGCCGTCTTGACCAGCGGTGAGTTCGCCACGGTCATCGCAATCCGCTTCGCCGACTTCGCATTCGCCGCGCCGGTCACATCGATCCTCACCAGCTTCTGCGCACCCTCGCCGTCCCGTATCACCTGCAACGCCAGATCCAGCAGCAGATCCCCCAACGCGCGGCTGAAATCCGCCAGCATCCGGTTGCGCGCCGCGCTGCCGTCCGCCGAGGGAATTCGCGGATGCTTCGCCTGACCCGGTGGCAATCAGCAGCACCGTGTCCGAAGTGGAGGTATCCGAATCCACCGTCGTGCAATTGAAGCTGCCTTCGACCCCTTTCTTCAGAATCGTCTGCAACGCATCCGCCGGGATCTTCGCGTCGGTGAACACAAAGCACAGCATCGTCGCCATGTCCGGCGCGATCATCCCGCTGCCCTTGGCAATCCCGGTGATCCGGACCTCCGCATCGCCGATCTGCGCCACCCGCGTCGCTGCCTTCGGGAAGGTATCGGTCGTCATGATACCGCGCGCGGCAGCCTCCCAGCCATCCTCGCTCAGCTTCTCCTGCAACCCCGGCAAGGCCGCGATCAGCTTTTCATGCGGCAGGACCTCCCCGATCACGCCGGTCGAGGCCACGAACACCTGCCGCGGCGGACAACCCGCCAGCTTGCCCGCCGCCGCCGCCGTCGCGGCACAGGCATCCCGGCCCGCCTTGCCGGTGAACACATTGGCATTGCCCGCGTTCACCACGACCATCCGCGCCCGCCCACCTTTCAGCGCCGCGCGGCACCAGTCCACCGGCGCGCCCGGACACTTGTTGGAGGTGAAACACCCCCGCCACCGTGCTCCCGCTCGGCACTTCCATCATCACCACATCGGTGCGGCCCTTGTAGCGGATGCCCGCTTCCGCCGCGGCGAGGCGCACCCCGCCCAGCGCCGGCAGCTCAGTCAACGGCACCGCGAGCGGAGATACCTCTGTCGCCATCGTCTTCCCCTTTTCTTATTTTTTTTGAATTTACTTCCCGGGGGCTGGCGGCTCAGCACTGTCGGTCGCCTTCACCGGCGAGCCGTCGATGTTGAACATCTCAACCTTCACGTTGGCCCGCGCCAACTGGACTTCCTTCTGCACCGCCGCCTGCACCATCGTTTGCCGCAATTTATCCTTTGCCTCGTCGAAGTTCGGGGCCGGCGCGGTGCGCCGTTCGATCGTCTGGATCACATGCCAGCCGAACTCGGTGTGAACCGGCGTGGGCGTGACCTCGCCGTCCTTCAGGGCAAACGCGGCATCGGCGAATGCCGGGACCATGTCCTCCTTCTTGAAGAAGCCAAGATCACCGCCCTGCTGCGCCGCGCCAGGGTCCTTGCTGTACTGCTTGGACAGGGCGGCAAAATCCCCGCCCTTTTTCAGTTCAGCAATGATTTTCTTCGCGGTCGCCTCATCCGGGACCAGTATATGCCGGGCATGGACTTCGACCTCGCCCGCCTTGTTGGCATTGTCCTGGTCGAACTTTGCCTTCACCGCCTCGTCCGTCACCTGCGGGCGCACCACCTTGGAAAGCTGAGCCGAAACCAGCGCCCGGTCAGCGGCGGCCTGCATCTGCTTCTGCACGGCCGGGTCCTTGTTCAGCCCATTCTTCTGCGCCTCCAGAAGAATCGCGCGCGAAGTCCACGAGCTGCTGCAAAAGCATCGGGTAAAGCTGCTGCGGCGGCATGGAACGGGCTTGCGGCGGCAACGTCTCGGCCGCGGCGTTCAGGTCGCTCATGTGAATCGGCGCGCCATCGACCGTCGCAAGCACCGGATCGGCCGCCTTGGTTCCCGCCGCCGGGACAGGACTGGCCGCCGGGGCAGGACTGGCCGCCGGGGGCGTCGCACCCGCCGCGGGAGCCGCTGGCTGTTGCGCATGGCACGTCACGCTTGCGGCTATGCCAAGGGCCAGAATGGCAGCGATCAAACGGGCCGGAGCCCAGGGAGAGCAATCCGGGAAAGTTGGCATGAAAAACCTCTGGTAGAAGAACTGGCCGCCTTATGACGGAAGGCAGGTTGCCTCACAAGGCGCTGCCCGGTCAGGAACCCGGCAATTCCGCGGAGAGATCAATGCGACGGCCGCACCACCTCGGCCTCATTGACCGGCGTCGTTGCCAGCGCCGTTCCATCCAGGTTGTAGCGATGGATCACCAGTTGCCGGCGTGCATGATCGATCGCCTGCTGCACCGCCTCGACAAGCAGTTGCTGCCTGATCTGATCCCGCGCCTCGGCTAGGGTCGGAGGCGCAACGGAGCGCTTTTCCTCCACCTTGATCACATGCCAGCCAAAATCATTGTGCACCGGATCAGGATCCACCTGGCCCGGCGCCAGCGAGAAAGCGGCATCGGCAAGGTTCGGCCAGACCTGGTCCCGCCGGAAGAACCCCAGGTCGCCGCCACTCTCGGCGTCTGCATCCTTGCTCGCGATCCTGGCCGTGGTGACGAAGTCAGCGCCCCGTGCCAGATCGGCGATGATGGCGCGAGCCTCGGCTTCCGTCGCCACCAGGATGTGGCGCGCGTGAACCTCCTCGATGATCGGCCGGTGGGCATACAGCTTATCGTATCGAGCCTTGATCGCCGCCTCGGTGACCTGTGATTCGGTCAGCCGCGCGAGGTAGGCGCCTTCAAGGATGCGATCGGTGGCGGTCGCGATCTGCTGGCGAACCGTCGGATCGGATTCCAGACCGGCCCGCTGCGCTAACATGACCGCGGCCTGATGGTCGATCAACCGGTCGAGCACAACGGGATACAGCTTATCGAACGGCAGGTCGCGCATCGCCGGCGGCAGCCCTTGCACTGCCTTCCCGACGTCGCTCAGCAGGATCGGGTGGCCGTCGACGCTGGCGACCACCGGATCGGATGCGTCGCGCGCGGGTGGCGCCGCCGTCGGCACGCCGGGCTCTGCAGGCGCCTGGGGCACGGGTGCGGCTGGCTGGGCCAGGGCGGCCAACGACAGACCCACGACCATAAGGCTGCCGGCCAGCCCGACGAAGCGGCAAAACAAGCGCATGCATACTCCAGCCGCGGGCTCGGTCTACCACCTATGGGCGGATCGGGGCGGATCGGCTTCCGTATGCCCCCTGGCCGCCGGATTTTCCAGAAAAACCGGCGGCAGCGGGCGTGCCGCTACTGCTTAACCAGCGTTGCCACCGAAACATGCGGCCAATCGATCCCGAGGAAGTTCAGGATCACCGTCTGGGTATATTGCAGTTGCATGAAACTGCTGCCGTCCGGCTGCGACACGGTCTCGATCCAGAAGATCGCGTCCATCCGCGTGGCATTGGCATTAGCGGTCACGAACGGAATGTTGAGGATGCCGCCAACCGGCGTCGTGGAGATGGGCAGCACGATCGTCCGCGTGATCTCCTGCCCGTCGATCGCGGCCTTCAGCGCCTGGTTCGGGTCAACGACCCAGGCCGGCAGCAAACCGGGCGGAAGCGGTATCTGCGGATTGTTGAACTGCTCCAGATAAGCGGGCGTGACGCCCGGCCCGACCGGACGAGCGTCGGCAACCGCGATCCGGGGACCTCCATTAACCGGCGGAATGATCGTGCCTTGCGCCAGCAACGAATCGCCGTGCGGGATCGTGCCCATCCGGACGATCGAGGCAGCCTGCACCGGCAGCACGTCGCTCGCCGCGACATTCACCCAGATGCCCGGCTCGATATGCAGAGCGTCATTTGTCACGGCGTCGCTGATCCGTTGCAGATAGGTCAGGCCGAACAACTCGATGTCTTTCTGGCCGGTGCCGTTGGGAAGGTCCGTTAACACCCCGCGGTTCGGAATGGCGCCCCCGGTCGCCGTGAACTCCAGCAGTTCGCGCGTGGCATTGAGCTTGATCCGGAACGGCTTCGGCCCGGTGCTCGGCGGCTTCGAATCGAAGTCGGGCAGCGACATGACGTTGAAGCCGTTGCCGGCCCAGACGCCGGCGAGGTCCGCGAGCGGGCCAAGGTTGGTGTTGAACACCGGCAGCGGATCGCTGGCGCGTAGCAGTCGCTGGGGATTCGGGGGCGGTGCGGCTGCGGCTGTGGCGGCGGCGGCGTTGATGTCTGACATGAACATTTCTCCTGCGACGTTTTGTTTCGGACGTTACTTCGCGTATCATATCGGCACAGAGATAAACACGGTCTCACGAAGAGCGCGTGAAGTCAGGCGGACGGACGGCGGCGGTCCAGTCGGCGCGTCCAAATCCAGGTATCAGAATGTCCCACGAACACGATGGCGCTGGTGACATGGTCATCCATTCCGACATAGAAACGAAATTTAAAGCCGGATGTCGCCTCAACCAGGTCTTGACTGAGCCATATCTTGTACCGCAGCGCCGAGCCTGTCCCGTACACACTCCTAAACCAGCCCTTCGCCAAATTGCAAAGCAAATCATCCGCTCGGTTCTTATGATATCCTTAGCATCCGATGACAGGACTCGCCGCCGCAGAGTGAAACACTAAATCAATTTTCAATGTCCTTGACGGCCGCCGTGCGCACGCAATCACGACTTGAGGTTGTTGCTGGACCAAGGAAGATCCCGCTTTTGACATCGCGAGATATCCGAAGGACCGCAACTTGGACTAGCAAGGCGTCGGGATTCTTCCGAATACCTTAACCACGCCGTCGGAAAAGATTGCGTCGCGCGAGACCAACCGCATAGGATTGCCGTCTCTACTGTTGTCTCACCCGCAAAACGAAGGAGGAGGCTGCCCGATGACCAATATCATCATGCTGTTTATATGCTTGGCGATTGGGATGGCGTTGCGATACTCCGAGCGGGTTCCTGTTAATGCTCACACCTCGATCAACGCGTTCATCATCCACGTGTCGCTTCCCGCGGTGACGCTGCTGCAGGTCCATACGGTCCGGTTCAATCCGCAGTTGCTTTATGCGGTCTTCATGCCCTGGTTGCTGTTCATGGTAAGCGCCGGCTTGTTCTGGATGATCGGACGCGCACTCGGCTTGCCGAAAGCGACCACCGGCGCATTGGCCGTGCTCGGTGGTCTTGGGAACACATCCTTCATCGGCTTGCCGATGATCGAATCATTCTACGGCACAGGCGGCATTCCGATCGGCATCATGATCGATCAGCTCGGCACCTACCTTGTGCTCAGCACCATCGGGATTCTGACGATATGCTACTACTCCGAGGCTGTCGTGACCTGGCGCGAGATCGCGATCCGGATCGCGACGTTCCCGCCGCTGATCGCGTTGATCGTTGCGATTGTGCTGATACCGTTCCCCTATCCCGTTTGGTTCGTTACCGTGCTGACCCGTCTCAGCGCAACCCTGGCGCCGCTGGCCCTGGTGTCGGTCGGAATGCAGCTTCGGCTGGGCGCTTTGCGGGGGAACATCCAGTCGTTGGCAATGGGGCTTGGCTACAAGCTGGTCCTCGCACCGGTGCTGATTGCCTTGGTCTATGTCGGATTCATGGGCTTCCGCGGGCCGACGACGCAGGTGACGCTGTTCGAGTCGGCGATGGCGCCGCAAATCGGCGGTGCGATCGTGGCGACCCAGTACGGTCTGAATGCCCAGCTTATCTCGTTGCTGGTCGGCGTCGGAACCGTCCTGTCGTTCCTGACGTTGCCGCTGTGGTGGCGCGCTTTTGCCGGGTTATAGCCGGGCAGAAACCTGACAATCACCCAAGCAGCGCCAGAAGCCCCTGCAGCAACTGTTTCGGGGTCGGCGGGCACCCGCGGATCACCATGTCGACGGGGATGACGGCGGAAACGCCACCCTCGACCGCGTAGCTTCCGGCAAACACCCCACCATCCGCGCCGCAGTCACCGACCGCGACAACCCATTTCGGGTTCGGCGTGGCATTCCAGGTGCGTTCCAGCGCCTCGCGCATGTTCTTCGTCACCGGCCCGGTCACCAGCAGAACGTCGGCGTGGCGGGGCGAGGCGACGAAACGCAGCCCATATCGCTCCAGGTCGTGAAAAGCGTTGTTGAGAGCATGGATCTCCAGCTCACACCCGTTACAAGACCCGGCGTCCACCTGCCGGATCGACAGGCTTCGTCCGAGGCGCCTCCGGGCGGTCTGGTCAAGCGTCGATGCCATTGCCGCAAGATCCGGATCGATCGGCGGCGGCGGTTCGGTCAACGGGGTGCGAAGCCCCAGCAGAAGGTGCCGGAGCATCAGGCGACCAGCATCGTCATCACAGCATCCGTTGCAGGATCAGCTTCTGCACGTCCGACGTGCCCTCATAGATCTGGCAAACCCGGACGTCGCGATAGATCCGCTCCACCGGGTAGTCCGCCAGGAAACCGTAGCCCCCCAGCGTCTGGATCGAGGCCGTACAGATCGCCTCCGCGGCTTCGGAAGCAAACAGCTTAGCCATGCAGGCCGCCTCCAGCGCAGGCCGGCCCTCCGCCTTCAGCCGAGCGGCATACAGCGTCAGTTGCCGCGCGGCCTCCAGCTTGGTCTTGGCGTCCGCCAGCCGGAAGCCGACCGCCTGCAGGTCGATGATCGCCCCGCCGAACGCCTTGCGGTCGCGGGCATACCCGATCGCATACTCCAATGCCGCTCGGGCCATCCCGACGCTCTGGGCGGCGATGCCGATACGGCCCGATTCCAGGGTGGACAGGGCGATCTTGTAACCCTCGCCCTCGGCGCCGATGCGCTGGTCTTCCGGAACTTCCATGTCCTCGAACGCCAGCGCGCAGGTATCCGACGCCTTCTGGCCCAGCTTTTCCTCGGTCCGGGCGATGGAGAACCCGGGATGGTTCTTCTCGATAATAAACGCGGACAGGCCCTTCTTGCCGGCGGACGGATCGGTCACGGCAAAGAACACCAGACTGCCGGGATGGGCGGCATTGCTGATGAACTGTTTCGCCCCGTTGACGACGTACCTGTCGCCCTTCTTCACCGCCCGCGTCTTCAGGTTCGATGCGTCCGACCCCGCCTGCGGTTCGGTCAGCCCGAACGAGCCGACATGCTCGCCGGTCGCAAGCTTTCGCAGCCAGCGGTCCTTCTGCGCATCGCTGCCGTAATTGCTGACCACAATGCAGGTGGGCGAATTATGCACCGAAACCAGAGTGGAGACGGACCCGTCGCCGGCCGCGATCTCCTCCAACGCCAGGGCATAGGTGACAGGGTCGATCTCGCTGCCGTCCCACTGCGCCGGGGTGGTCGCGCCCAGGATGCCGAGTTCGCCCAGCTCCGCCACGATTTCCGGCTCGATCCGCTTGTTCTTCTCCCGCTCGGCGGCCAGCGGGGCGAGGCGGTCCTGCGAGAACCGGCGGACCATGTCGATGATCAGGGTGTCGCCGTTCGGGGAGATGCTGTCGGGCATGGAACCGGACCTTGGGTTGCGCGCGGGGTTGGGCGCCGGATTTACACCCGCGGGGTCGGGCGGTCCATGGTCCCACGCCGGTGGTTCTAATCGTCGAAGCCCACGAAGCGAGCGATCGCGTGCGCCGGCTCGCGGTCGGCCTTCACCTGATTCGCCGCGAAGTCGTCGTCGGGCCAGCCCAGCGCGATGCAGGTCATGATGACCTCGTTCTCGGGGATGGCGGCTTCCTCGCGCACGATCTCCGATCGCATGATCCCCTGGCCGTTGATGACGGTGCCCAGCCCGCGATCCCAGGCGGCAAGGCAGATCCCATAGGACAGCGCGCCCAGGTCGAAATGCACCACCGCGCCGGGATCGAGTTCCCTGTCATAGGTCAGCACCAGCGAGACCGGCGCATCGAACTGGCGAAAGCCGCGCATCACCCAGTCCTGACGCTTCTCCTTGTCGTGCCGCTCGATGCCCATGACGCTGAACAGCTTGATCGCGATGGCGACCTGCCGGGCGCGGTGAACCCCTTCGTATTCCCCATGAGTGGCAATATCCCGGTTGGCCTTGGCTCCGCCAAGCATGACCTCGGTGTTGCGCCGGCGAACGCGCTCCAGCGGCTCGCCGGTAAGGACATGGACGTGCCAGGGCTGGGTGTTCATCGACGACGGCGCACCGGCGGCCACGTCGAGGATCTCCTGGATCAGCTCGCGGGGGACCGGGTCGGTCCTGTAGCCGCGCACGCTGCGGCGGGTGCGAACCAATTTTTCAAAGTCCATGCCGTCTCACCTCGATCTGGGCGCAATCGTGTTTGATCGTCGCGTCGGATTGATTGTGACATCTCTCGGCGAATTGACCATCCCGGCCGAAATGATCGTGCCGTGCCCCGTGCCACCGGCTCTTGCCGCGTTGCCAGCCGAGGCGCCAGATGATCCCCGACCGACAGACCAAGGGAGAACAACACGATGGAAATCGCGCGAAGCGGGTCCAAGCCCTCCGGCAAGGGACCGGCGGACTGGTTCACCGGCACGGTGCGGATCGATCCGCTGTTCAGCCCGCCCGATCCCGCCCGCGTCGCTGGCGCGTCTGGTAACCTTCGAGCCGGGCGCTCGGACGGCCTGGCACACCCATCCGCTCGGTCAGACGCTGATCGTGATGACCGGCCTCGGCCGGGTGCAGCGCGAGGGCGGTCCGGTCGAGGAAATCCGGCCGGGCGACGTGGTCTGGTTCGCGCCGGAGGAGAAGCACTGGCACGGGGCCTCGCCGGCGACGGCAATGAGCCACATCGCGATCCAGGAAAGGCTGGACGGCAAAGCGGTGGACTGGATGGAGAAAGTCACCGACGCGCAATACGGGGCATGATGCGTCGGCGGATCGGGACGCGCGAAACCCGCCGCATCCTCATGTGAAGATATCCGCGACGATCGCAACGGCAGCGGCAGGAACCTCACGGCCCGGATAGCGGGCAGCCGCCATGCACATGCCTGTCGGAGCCCTTGCCGCGGGCTTGCGAATACAGGCGCCACCGGCCACAGTCGGCCCAGCCGGACTTTGGCGCCCGTGGGGCAGGGCCCCCTGTCGTTAGCGCCCAGGCGAATTCCCGTCCCGGCGATTGCCGACGGTGCGCCCCGGCGGTAGCTTGCCGGCCATTCATCAAGGAGGCAGATCCATGGCCCTCAAACTCGGCTACAAGGCGTCCGCGGAGCAGTTCGCGCCCAGGCAGCTTCTCGACTATTCGGTGCTCGCGGAGCAGTGCGGCTTCGAGTCCGTCTTCGTCAGCGACCACTTCCAGCCCTGGAAGCACACCGACGGCCACGCCCCCTCCGCCCTCGTCTGGCTCGGCGCCCTCGGCGCGAGCACCCAGCGCATCGAAATGGGCACCAGCGTCCTGACGCCGACCTTCCGCTATCACCCGTCGGTCGTCGCCCAGGCCTTCGGCACCCTTGGGTCAATGTATCCCGGCCGCGTGATCCTCGGCGTCGGCACCGGCGAGGGCCTGAACGAGGTGCCCTCCACCGGCATGGTCTGGCCGGAAATGAAGGAGCGTTTCGCGAGGATGCGCGAAGCGATCAGCCTGATCCGCAAGCTGTGGGCGGAGGATCACGTGTCGTTCGAGGGCGAATACTACAAGACCCAGGACGCCACGATCTACGACAAGCCGGGCGCCCCGCTGCCGATCTACGTCGCCGGCGCCGGCCCGCAGGTCGCCAAGTACGCCGGGCGCATGGCCGATGGCTTCATCTGCACCAGCGGCAAGAAGTGGGATCTGTACACCGAAGCCCTGCTGCCGAACGTCGAGGAAGGCCTCAAGCTGTCCTCAAAGCCGAAGCCCAATTACGATCGCATGATCGAAATGAAAGTCTCGTTCGACACGGACAAGAAACAAGCCCTGGAAGACACCCGCGTCTGGGCAGCCCTCGCCCTGACCCCCGAGGAAAAGATGACCGTCCACGACCCGCGCGAGATGGAACGCCTCGCTGACGCGCTGCCGATCGAGCGTGCCGCCAGCCGCTGGATCGTTTCCTCCGACCCGGACGAGCACATCGAGAAGATCAAGCCCTACGTCGACATGGGCTTCAATCACCTGGTCTTTCACGCCCCCGGCAACGACCAGGCGCGCTTCCTGAAACTCTACGGTGAGATGGTCCTGCCCAAGCTGCGCAAACGGTTCGGCTAGGGTCCACGGGCATGCTGTCTCCGAACAGTATCAGGGCCAGCATGCGCCCTCCGCGTATCGATCCTGCCCCGTCCGGCCCCACCCCCAGTGCCCCGTCCGGCCGCACCCCCAGTGCCATGCCCGGCCCCACCCCCAGTGCCATGCCCGCCCACACCCCCAGTGCCATGCCCGCCCACACCCCCAGTGCCATGCCCGCCCACACCCGCAGTGCCCCGTCCGGCCGCACCCCCAGTGCCCCGTCCGGCCGCACCCCCAGTGCCCCGTCCGGCCGCACCCCCAGTGCCCCGTCCGGCCGCACCCCCAGTGCCACGCCCGGCCCGACCCCCAGTGCCCCGTCCGGCCGCACGCTCAGTCCCATGCCCGGCCCCACCCCCAGTGCCACGCCCGGCCATATCCGCAGTGCCCCGTCCGGCCCGACCTCCAGTGCCCCGTCCGGCCGCACCCCCAGTGCCCCGTCCGGCCGCACCCCCAGTGCCACGCCCGGCCCGACCCCCAGTGCCCCGTCCGGCCGCACGCTCAGTCCCATGCCCGGCCCCACCCCCAGTGCCACGCCCGGCCATATCCGCAGTGCCCCGTCCGGCCCGACCTCCAGTGCCCCGTCCGGCCGCACCCCCAGTGCCATGCCCGCCCACACCCCCAGTGCCATGCCCGCCCACACCCCCAGCGTCATGGCCGGCCTTGTGCCGGCCATCCACGACTTCGACGACCCCAACACCGGCATCCTAGGCCCTGACAAGACCGCCACCCCACCCCGCACCCAAGCACCCGGCCAATGACCGCGCGCCTCGAACTCTTCGCCGTCCCGGGCATCCCCATGGTCCGCGCCGGCGACAACCTGCCAGCCCTGATCGTTGCGGGACTAGACCGCGCCGGCCACCGCCTGCACGACCGCGACGTCGTCGTCATCGCCCAGAAGATCGTTTCAAAAGCCGAAGACAGAACCGTCGACCTCGCCGACGTCGTGCCAACCCCGGAAGCCATCGCCCTGGCTGAAAAAGTCGGCAAGGACCCCCGCATCGTCCAGGTCGTCCTCTCGGACTCCGCAAAAGTCGTCCGCTCCCGTCCCAACCTGATGATCATGCAGCATCGTCTTGGCTTCGTCATGGCCAACGCCGGCGTCGACCAGTCCAACGTCGCCGAGGCCGACGGCCGCCACCGCGCCCTGCTCCTGCCCGTCGACCCCGACGGCTCCGCCGAAGCCATCCGCGCCCGCCTCTCCGCCGCCTACAATGTCGAAATCGGCGTCGTCATCAGCGACAGTTTCGGCCGCCCCTGGCGTCGCGGCACCGTCGGCGTGGCCATCGGCGCCGCCGGCCTGCCCTCCGTCATCGACCTGCGCGGCCAGCCCGACCTGTTCGGCCGCACGCTGGAGGTCAGCATCATCGGGTTCGCCGACGAGATTGCCGCCGCCGCCTCTTTGTTGCAGGGTCAGGCCGCCGAGGCCCAGCCCGTGGTCGTTCTGCGTGGCCTGACCTGGCACGCCCCCGATGTTCCCGTCGCGGACGTGGTGCGTCCGCCCGAGGAGGATTTGTTCCAGTGATCATCGCTCTTTCCGGCGGGGTAGGGGGCGCGAAACTCGCCCTCGGCCTCTCGCGCATCATGCCGCCGGAGGACCTCCTCGTCGTCGTCAACACCGGCGACGATTTCGAGCATCTCGGCCTGTCGATCTCCCCCGACATCGACACCGTCGCCTACACCCTCGCCGGCCTCGCCAACCGCGAGCTTGGCTGGGGCCGTCACGACGAAACCTGGTCCTTCATGGAAACAATGGAGGCATTGGGCGGCGAAACCTGGTTCCGCCTCGGCGACCGCGACGTGGCCCTGCACGTGGAACGAACCCGCCGGCTGCGCCGCGGCGAAACCCTGTCCGCCGTTACGGCCGACCTGTGTCGCCGCATGGGCGTCGGCCCGCGCGTGCTGCCGATGACCGACGATCCCGTCCGCACGCGACTGCTCACCGACCAGGGCTGGCTCGACTTCCAGGAATACTTCGTCCATCGCCGCTGCGAACCGGTCGTCAGCGAACTCCAGTTCCAGGGCGCGGGCGCCGCCAAGGCACACCCGGACTTCCTCGCCGCCCTGGCCGACCCATCGCTGGAAGCCGTCGTCATCTGCCCCTCCAACCCCTTCATCAGCGTCGAGCCGATCCTCGCCATCCCCGGCGTCCGCGACGCCATGATCGCCAGCAAGGCGCCGATCATTGCCGTCTCGCCGATCATCGCCGGCCGGGCGGTAAAGGGCCCGACGGCAAAGATGATGACGGAACTCGGCCTGGACCCCACGGCCGGAACGGTCGCGCAACGCTATAACGACCTGATCGACGGCTACGTCATCGACCACGCCGACATGTCCGAAGTCGTTTCGATCGACGCCCGTGTAACGTTGGCGCAGACCCTGATGACCACGATGGAGGACCGCGAAGCCCTCGCCCGCATCGTCATGGACGCCGCCGCCGTCCTCCGCCGTCGCGAGCTGCGCGGACTCCGCCACCGCGGCATGCGATGATTGACGTCTGGGCCGCCGTCCCGGTGAAGGCATTCACCGGCGCCAAATCGCGCACCGGCTCCGTCCTGTCGCCGGCGCAACGGGAAATCCTCGCCGCCACGATGCTGGAAGACGTGCTCGCCGCCCTCGCCGGCGCAAAAAACCTGGCCGGAATCCTCGTCAACACCGTCGACCCCGTCGCCGCCGACCTCGCGCATCGTTACGGCGCCCGCGTGGTGACCGACGGCGCCCTCGACGGCCACACCGGCGCCGTCAACGGCATGGCCAGGGTGCTGACCGCCGAAGGGAAGGGCGCCTTGCTGACCGTCCCCGGCGACATCCCCCGCGTGACCTCCGCGGAAATCGACGCCGTCGTCGCCTCCTGCCACGCCGCCCCGTCCTTCACCATCGTCCCGGCCCACGACGAACTCGGCTCCAACGCGATCCTCTGCGCCCCGCCGTTCAGCGTGCCGTTACGCTTCGGCGACGACAGCTACTTCCCGCACTTGATCGCCGCCCGCCGCGCCGGGATCCAGCCCGTCATCGTCCGCCTGCCCGGCATCGGCCTGGACATGGACCATCCCGCCGACCTGCGCGCCTTCATCGCCGCGAAACCAAGAATGCCGACCCGCACGCTGGCACTGCTGGAAGAATTCGGTCTCTGAACAACCGCAATAAAGTTGCAAAAGAAGTCGCTCGATGTCTAACCTTCCAGTCGTGTATACACGCGGATAGGACCGCGCAACGAAACGCTCTGGGAAACCAAAAATGACAATCCAAGCCCTCGGCTACCTCGGCCTCGGCACCCCCAGGTTCGACGACTGGGCCAGCTTCGCCACCACCCAACTCGGCATGCAGGCCGTCGACCGCGGCGGCGCCATGCGCGCCTTCCGCATGGACGACCGCAAGCAGCGCCTGATCGTCGACGGCGCCCTCCCGGACGGCGAGCGCGTCTTCGGGTGGGAGGTCGCTGACGCCGCCACCCTCGATGCCCTGGCCAGCCGCCTGGAAAACGCCGGCACCGCCGTCCGCCACGAACCCGCCGCGATGGCGGCCAAACGTTGCGTGACCGGCCTGATCTCCTTCACCGATCCCGCCGGCAACAAACTGGAAGCCTATCACGGCGGTCAGATCGCCGACGAACCATTCCGCCCCGGTCGCGACATCGGCGGATTCCGCGCCGGTCCGCTCGGCATCGGCCACGTCCTGCTGATGGTGCCCGACATCGCGCCAGTGCTCTCGTTCTACCAGAACCTCCTCGGCTTCCGCATCAGCGACTACATCAAGGCGCCAATCACCGCCTATTTCCTGCACTGCAATCCGCGCCACCACAGCCTCGCCATCGTCGAAGGCCCGATGCGCGCCATGCACCACCTGATGATCGAGCTCTATTCGTTCGACGACGTCGGCCAGGGCTACGACCTCGCCCAATCCGCCGGCGACAAGATCGTTGCAAAACTGGGCCGGCACTCGAACGACCTGATGACCTCGTTCTACATGAAAACCCCCTCCGACATCCTGCTGGAATACGGCTGGGGCGGCCGCGAGGTCGACGACGCCACCTGGAGGCCCGTCGAAATGACCACGGTCGCCAGCTTCTGGGGCCATCAAGGCCTGTTCGAGGCGCTTGGCGAAGATGGTCCCCCACCCCCGCCGCCGCCCGAAGTCCGCCGCGCCCCGCTTTACGTCCTTGAGGGCAATTACCAGCCCATGACCGGCGTCTGCCCCTGGTGGGACAGCGTCGCCGCCCGGTAGCAATCCCGCTCGGTTTCATCCCAGCGCCGTATCGTCTACGATACGGGCGGAAACCGAACCGGGAAAACCATGCAACCAATCAACCGCCGGCTCTTTCTGGGTTCGGCCGCCAGCCTGCTCGCCACCGCCGCCCGCGCGCAGGCCACGCCCATCCGCGTCGGCGTCCTGACCGACATGACCGGACTGTTCTCCGACGCGATCGGCCCCGGCTCCGTCCAGGCTGCCCGCATGGCCGCCGAGGACGCCGGCGGGTCCGTCCTCGGCCGCCCGGTCGAGATCCTGGCCGCCGATAACCAGAACAAAGCCGACATCGGCTCCGCCATTGCCCGCCAGTGGTACGACCGGGACCAGGTCGGCATGATCGTCGGCCTCGACAACTCCGCCGTTGCGCTCGCCGTCGAACAGGTCGCTCGCGAGCGCAACGGCATCGTCATCGCGGACGCAGTCGGCACCAACGATTTCACCGGCAAGTTCTGCACCCCCTCGGCAATGTCCTGGAACTACGACAGCTACGCCCTGACCCACGGCATCGCCCGCAGCCTGGTGGAGCGCGGCCAGGACACCTGGTTCTTCATCAGCGTCGACTATGCCTTCGGAGCCGCCCTGGAATCCTCGGCCTCCGACGCCGTCAAGGCAGCCGGCGGCAAGGTCCTCGGCTCCGTCCGCCACCCGATCGACGCCGGCGACTTCAGCTCGTTCCTGATCGCCGCCAAGGCCTCCGGCGCGAAAGTCATCGCGCTGGCCAACGGCGGCGGCGACATGACCAACGCGGTCAAGCAGTCGGTCGAGTTCGGCATCGGCCAGGGCGGCCAGACCATCGTGCCGCTGCTGTGCAACGTCACCGAGATTCACAGTCTCGGCCTGCAGGTCTGCCAGGGCATGACGATGATGACATCCTTCACCTGGGACCGCAACGACCAGACCCGGACCTGGTCGCAACGTTTCTTCGACGTCCGCAAGGCGATGCCCACCATGAACCATGCCGCCGCCTATTCGGCCGTGCTGCATTACCTGCGGTCCGTCGCCGCGGCCGGCACCACCGACAGCGCGGCGGTATTGGAGAAAATGAAGACCACGACCGTGAACGACGTCTACACGGACAACGGCCACGTCCGCCCGGACGGCCGTCTGGTCCATGATATGTATCTGGTCCGGGCCAAGAAACCGTCGGAGTCCCGCTATCCCTGGGACTACCAGGAAATCCTGCAGACCGTCCCCGGCGATCAGGCATTCCGCCCGTTGGCCGAGGCGGGTTGTCCACTCAGGGGTAAGACCTGACGCTCAGGCACCAGCATCAACGCCTGACCCATCCGAATCGTCGTCCCCTCTGTCACCCCATCCGCCAGCCCAAACCCCTTCGGTGCAAACACGATGATCGTCGAGCCATGCTCGAACCACCCCATCTCCTCGCCTTTCGTCACCGAAACGTCACAGTCGAACGTCACTCGCCCGCGATCCCGCTCCGCCCCGGTCAGGTCCAGGAACCGCAGCCTGATTCCGGCAACCAAAATCGCCGCCACCGGCACTATCGCAATCGGATACCCCCCCGGCGCCATACAACCCCGGATCACCGCCCGCTCGTTCTTGCAGAACAACCGCTCCACCCGCTTCAGCGCGATCGGATTCACGTTCCACGTATCTCCGCCGATATGGGTCACCGACTCGACGCGCAGATCATGCGGCGCATGAAACCGGTGATACATGCTGGAGGTCAGGCGAAGCGTCACATAACACCCATCCCGAAAGGACTCCGCCAGCGCCGGGTCCGCCAGCAGATCATCGACCGCGTAGGAAAACCCCTTCACCTGTAGAACCTGACCCTCCACCACCCGCCCGCACGCCCCAACAATCCCGTCGCACGGACTGACCAGCACCCCCGGATCACCATCCACCGGCCGAGCGCCGTCTTTCAACCGGCGCGTGAAGCAGTCATGCATGGACCGAAACCGCGTCTCCCGCGCCTCGCTCAGATCCAGATCGGCGAAGTAACGCCACACCCCCAGCGACAGGTCGCACACCATAGGCTGCTCGATCCGGCTGAACCAACCGATGAACCGCGTCGCCAACCGCCGGGGCAACCGGTTCGTCAGCAGGAAGTTCACGTCCTCCTGCTGCACAATCTTCATTATGTTTGAGTGAAACTTCATGACATCAGTGGCCTAGCACACACAGCAAGGCAGTGTCCGAAGACATGTTTATGACGGCAACCTACGCGACGGGCGGCGCAGTGGCTTTGGGCGCGTTGCTGCCAAAGCTCAAGCAGCGCCTCGATCTTTCCCGCGCCAAGCACCCCTCGCTGACTGGCCACGCCCGCATGTCGAAACGAATCGCCGGGCTGATTCCGTTCTACGAATATGATGAGGATCGATTCTTTCGCGCCGACGACGCGCCCACCCAGATCGCCGCCGCCCGCCGTAACGGCTTCATGCGGCTTTCCAGCCTCTACGCTGAGCGCTTCCCAAAGACCCGCGCTGCCACAAGCGAAGCCGCCGGGGGCATCTCCGATCTCCAGTTCACCGCCGCCTACCGCGTGCCGTTCCAGTTCAGCCGTTTCACCCGCAAGCATCTCTCCGCGGGATCGTTCGTCGCATCCTCGTCCGGCGTCACCGTCACCGACCTCGACGGCAACGTCTTCTACGACCTGACCGGCTCTTACGGCGTCAACCTCTTCGGCCACGACTTCTACAAACAGTGCATCGAGCAAGGCGCCGAACAGGTCCGCGACCTTGGCCCCGTATTGGGTGCCTACCACCCCTCGGTCGCCTACAACGTCGCCCGCCTGCGCGACATCTCCGGCCAGGACGAGGTGTCGTTCCACATGTCCGGCACCGAGGCCGTCATGCAGGCCGTCCGTCTCGCCCGCTACCACACCCGCAAATCGCATCTGGTTCGTTTCTGCGGCGCCTACCACGGCTGGTGGGGCGACGTTCAACCCGGCATTGGCAACCCGTCCGCCGCCGACGGCACCTACACGCTGTCAGAGATGTCCGACCAGACGCTGAAGGTTCTGCGCCAGCGCAAGAACATCGCCTGCGTATTGGTGAATCCCCTGCAGGCCCTGCACCCCAACCAGGCCGCGCCCTCGGATTCGTCTCTTGTCGACAGCGGGCGCAAGGCCGGCTTCGACCGCGCCGCCTACACCAAATGGCTCCAGGACTTGCGCCAGGTCTGCACCGACCGCGGCATCGTGCTTGATCTTCGACGAGGTCTTCGTCGGCTTCCGCCTCGCGCCCGGCGGTGCCACTGAATATTTCGGCGTCAAACCGGACCTGGTGACCTACGGCAAGACTCTCGGCGGAGGACTGCCAGTCGGCGTGCTGTGCGGCCGAGCGGAGCTGATGAAACGGTATCGTGACGATCGTCCCGTCGACGTCTGCTTCGCGCGAGGCACCTTCAACTCCCACCCCTATGTCATGGGTGCGATGCAGGCCTTCCTGCAACGCCTGGAAACCCCGGAAATCCAAGGCCTCTACCGGGACCTCGACCGCGTCTGGAACAGCCGCTCCGATCAAATCAACCGCCGCCTGGCGGCCGAAGGCTTCCCGGTTCGCATAGAAAACCTCTCCTCCATATGGACCATCTGCTACACCCAGCCGTCACGCTACAACTGGATGCTGCAATACTATCTGCGCGCCGAAGGCCTCGCCCTGAGCTGGGTCGGCACCGGCCGCCTGATCTTCAGCCTGAACTACACGGATCAGGACTTCGAAGCCGTCATCGATCGCTTCGCCGCCGCCTGCAAGACGATGCAGGACGACGGATGGTGGTGGACCGACGGCACGACGACAAACAAAGTCATCAAGCGCCAGATCCTGCGCGAACTCTGGAGCCACCGGCAAATCTTCAAAGCAGCCTGATCCGCCCCCAATCGCCCGAGGCGATCGATGCCGTGCCGCGGCCATGACGTAATGCGTCACAGCGAAATCCAAAGTGTCCTGGCCAACCCGGACCGCCACGGCCATCCCAAGCCGCCTCCCGGCCAGCCCAAACCGCCTCCCGGCCAGCCCAGACCGCCTTCCGGCCATCCCAAACCGCCTCCCGGCCAACCCGAACCGCCACGGCCAGCCCAGACCGCCTCCCGGCCAACCCGAACCGCCACGGCCAGCCCATATCGCCTCCCGGCCAACCCGAACCGCCACGGCCAGCCCATATCGCCTCCCGGCCAACCCGAACCGCCACGGCCAGCCCATATCGCCTCCCGGCCAACCCGAACCGCCACGGCCAGTCCAAGCCGCCTCCCGGTCAGCCCAAGCCGCCTCCCGGCATGCCCGAACCGCCTACTGGCCAAACACCGGAAGTGTCATGGCCGGCCCTGTGCCGGCCATCCACGACTTGCAACCCAAAACAAACCGAAGGCAGGCCGGCGCAAAGCCAGCCCAAGCCCCCCCTAACGATGCGCCTCGATTTGCTCCTCGTCGTCATCCCCCAGCAGCGTGGCGTGCTCCAGATTATGCCGCAGCAGCTTCAGCGGTGACTTCCAGTACAGCCTGATGTCGTTGAACGGATCTGTGATGATCTTGGTCGCCCAGACCAGCCCCGTCTCCCAGTCCTTGATCACGAACAACTGCACCACACGGAAGATCAGCCCGCCGACCCCCACGACAAACCACAAATACCCGACGTTCTGAGCAAACTGCATCCATGTCCTGGGCTGCGGCAGCAGCCCGTAAAGCGTCGGATTGAAAACCACCAGCAGTGGTGACAACCCCCAGATCGCAATCAAAACAACCTTGCGGCGGATGTTGTAGCCGACCTTGACAGCCTCCTTGTACTCATCCGTCACCTGATTGACATAGTCATAATCCCGCGGCTCGAAAAAGAAATGCCCGATCTGCCGGCTCGTCATCGAGATCAGCCAGCCGATCAGGGCAGCCATCGCGGGATCATGAAACACCACGATATACGCTAACACAAAGCTGATCGCGCTGAGAAAATGTAATGACTGGTTTACCACGCTATGATGATAATAGCGATGGTCGTCCCATCGCTGTATTCTCAGGCTCTCACGAAACTGGCTCATCGCTTTTCCTTACGGGTTCAACATGGATCGCTTCCTGCCCGGCAAAAACCACCCGGACAGGCCGTAACGCACGCCTGGTCAATCGAACAAAATGAACCGTCCCAAGGAACGATAGCTCCGCCTAGCCGCCGCCCACGGGCTCAAGCGTCGAGGCAGATGCCGGCGCCGCGCCACCGCCCGGTTCACTCAGCCGGACGTAGCGGATCAACTGGAAATGCCCCATCGGCGGCAGCGCTCGGCGTTCCAGCAAACGAACCGCGCCGGATCGTTCCGCCCAGCGCTCATACCGCGCCCAGGGGAACTCCGTCCGCCAGCCCAGCCGGCTGGTCAACGGCATCAGCCACTTCTCCATCGTGCCGCGAAAACCCGTCTCCGCACCGATGCGGCTCGTCAGGATGATCTCGCCACCCGGCCGGACCACCCGCACGAACTCGTCCAACGCCTTTTCCGGATGCGGTATGGCCGTGACCACATACTGCGCGACAACGACATCGAACGAGCAATCCGGAAACGCCAGGGTCTCCGCATCCATCACCTCCAGCGTCTCGACATTATCAAGACGCAGGGCCCCGACCCGTTTACGCGCCTTCTCCAACATCGGGGCGGAGATATCGATGCCGGCAATCTGGTTGGTCTTGGCATAATCGGTCAGCGACAGGCCGGTGCCGACACCAACCTCCAGAATATGGCCACCAATCCGCTCCGCGGCGACGACGGCGGCGCGACGGCCCTGCCGGAACACCGGACCAAACACCAGATCGTAGACCGGAGCCCACCGACCATAGGCCTCCGCCACCTGGTCACGCTCCAGTTCTCTCACACTTGCCAAGGCTTTGCCTCCGATAAGTACAACCAGTCTTTAGACTGAAACAGCACTGTCTTATTACTGTAACACTTGTCGAGTCGAGATTGACCAAACGGTGACACTCAATGAAGAAACCGTGCGGCAGGGTCAATCCCTGATAGCACCAGCCTTGAGATTCTATGTCTGAAGCGAACGGAGTGTGGCGCGAAACCGGCGCCTGCTGATAAACCGTTACTTTGTTACCGTTTCGTTAAAGCGCCAAATGCCGCCGCCGGCGCGCTTGCCTTGCGCACCTGCGCCACCACGGCCGGATCACGGAACAGTCGCGACACCGCCGCCAGCGCCGCCACATGGTCCATCGCCTCCGCCGGAATCAGCAGCAGAAACACCAGGTCCACCGGCTTGCCGTCGATCGCGTCGTACTCGATCGGGCGGGAAAGCCGCACGAACAGTCCAAGAAACCCGCCCAGCCCCGCCAACCGGGCATGCGGAAGTGCAAAGCCGGCGCCAAGGCCGGTCGAACCAAGACGCTCACGCCCCAGCAAGGCAGCCTCGATGTCAGCGGGCAACACGCCCGGCGCATGGCTCGCGGCCAGACGGGCCAGCTCCGCCAGCAACGCCGGCTTGTCGCGCACCCGCATGCCAAGCATCACGCGATCGGCGCTCAGCAACTCGTCGATATCCATGCCCGAGGCGACCCTAGTCGTTGATCCGAAGACGATACCCGACTCCGGTTTCAGTCAAAATATGCGTCGGCCGCTCCGGATCGGGTTCAATCTTCTGCCGTAACGCTCGGATATAGATACGCAGGTATTGCACGTCCGTTTCAGTCCCCCATACCTCGCGCAGGATCATCCTGTGAGTCAGCACCTTACCCGCATGCTGCACCAGCAGGCGAAGCACGCCATACTCGCGCGGTGAGAATTTGACCTCCGCGCCGCGCACGGTCACGACCCGGCGCACCAGATCAACCGAAAGATCGCCGCTGCGGAACACCGGCGCCTCACCCTCCTGCTGCAGACGGTGACGCTGCGCCGCCCGGATGCGCGCCAGCAACTCATCGATGCCAAACGGCTTGGTGACGTAATCGTCCGCGCCCAGGTCCAGCGCACCAACCTTCGCCGCCTCATCGTCCCGGCTGGACAATACGATGATCGGAATGCTCGAGCCCGCGGCCCGTATCCGCTCGATCACCTCCAGCCCGTCGATATCCGGCAGCCCCAGATCCAGCACGATCAGGTCCGCCGCCTTGCGCCGCGCCGCATCGACCGCCGGCAGCCCGGCATCCAGTTCCGAGACGACATAGCCCTGGCTCGCCAGACCCGCCCGCAGGAACCGCCGGATCGCCGGCTCGTCATCGACAACCAGCACCCGCGGCGGACCCGGTCCCGCGGTCATCGCCCCGTCGCCATCTATGCCGTCTCCTGCAACACAGTTTCATCAGGCAGCGGCGCATCGGGTGAGGGCGCGTCAGTCGGCACCGGCAATTCGATCGAAAAGACCGCTCCGGACCGGTCGGAGCGGTTGGCCGCGCGGATCCGCCCACCCATCGCTTCGACGAAGCCACGGCAGATCGCCAACCCCAGCCCCGTCCCAGCCCGACCCCGGTCCGGTCCCTTCGCTCGGTAGAATTTGTCGAAAATCGGCTCGACATCCGCCGCCGGAATGCCCGGCCCCTCGTCGATCAGCCGCAGCACCACCGTCTCGCCCACCCGCTCCGCCTCCAGCCGGATCATCGACCCCGCCGGAGCATATTTCGCGGCATTGTCCAGCAGGTTGAACAGCACCTGCTCGAACAGCACCATGTCCAGCGACAGCATCGGCAGGTCCGCCGGCAATTCAACCTCAACTCGATGGCCGCCCAGAATCTTGCCCGCCCGCCGCAGCGCCGCCCCCACCACATCCGACAGCACTACCAGACCCGTCCGTGGATGCACCGCTCCCGATTCCAGCCGCGTCATGTCCAGCAGATTGCCGATGAAGCGATTCAGCCGGTCCGCCTCCTCGATGATCGTCCCCAGCAGCGACTCCCGCGTCTCCTCGTCCAGGATCGCATGATGCGACCGCAGACTCGTCGCCGACCCCAGGATCGAGGCAAGTGGCGTCCGCAGGTCGTGCGAGATCGAGGTCAGCAGCGCCGCCCGCAACCTGTCCGTCTCCACCTGCAACCGTGCGACGTGAAGGTCGCGCGCCAAATTCACCCGCTCGATGGCCAGCGCCGCCTGATCGGACAGGCTGTCCAGCAGCCGCTGCTGATCCGGCGTCAGCAACAACCCAGGCTCATCGCGAATGATGCCGACCACGCCCACCGGACCGCGCCCCGTGCGCATCGGCAGGAACAGCCACTTCGCACCCGGCAGCGTGTCGGACCCGCGCCCGGCGACATGGTTCCGCTCCCAGCACCACTTCGCCGCGCCCAGGTCCGCCTCATCCAGCATGTCCTCGGGCGGAAATCCCGCCCGCACCGCGACGCTCTCACCCTCCGGCAGCAACAGCACGACACGCACCTTCAGCATCAGCGCGATCTGGTGCGCCGTCGCCCACAGCAGATCGTCCAGCGTCACCGCCACCGTCAGCTTGCGGCTGAAATGATACAGATCCTCCGTCGTGCGCGCGCGCAGCCGCGCCGTCACCGCCTGCCCGCGAACCCGGGCGGCCAGATTTGACGCAATCAGCGCCACGATCGCGAAGAAGAACAGCGCCACCACGTTTTCCGGATCGGCGATCGTGAACGTGTAAAGCGGCGGCAGGAAGAAGAAGTTGTAGGCCATCACCGCCAGCAGACACGCCAGCAGCGATGGCCCCAGGCCGAACAGCACCGCGTCGATCAGAATCGCCGTCAGGTAGACCAACGCAACGCTGTTGACGTTCACCACGCTGTGCAGGCCCATCGCGAGCGGAGTTGTCAGCGCAATGACCGCCGTCGCGATGGCATACGGCCGCACATCTGTCGGAACCCGCGCAGAGCGGGCCGGCGCCGGCGGATCGGCATCCCGCTTCTCCACCGGCGCCTCGATGATATGGATATTGATCCCGCCCGCTCGGTTGATCATCCGCTGCGTGACCGAACCAAACAGCCACTGCCGCCAGCCAGGCCGCTCCGACTTCCCGACAATAATGTGCGTGACGTTGTTGGCTCGGGCATAGTCGATGATCGAGTCCGCGACGTCCTCGCCGGGGATCAGCACCGGCTCGCCGCCAAGCTGTTGCGCCAGGCGCAACGCCTCCACCACGCTGTCCTGCTCCGCGGCCGAAATTCGCCCGACCCGAGCGGTTTCGATGTTGATGGCACTCCACGGCGCCCGAAGCTGATCGGCCAGCCGCTTGGCATGGCGAACCGTGGCCGTCGCCCGAGGTCCGCCCTGCAGACACACCAGCACCCGCTCACCCGCCGGCCACGGCCCCTCGATGGCATGGCTGCGCATGTAGTCAACCATCTGGTTGTCCACGCGCTGAGCCGTCCGCCGCAGCGCCAGCTCCCGCAGCGCCGTCAGATTGCCAGGCTGGAAGTAGTGCCGTACCGCCCGTTCCGCCTGCGCCGGCACATAAACCTTGCCGTCCTTCAGCCGCTGGATCAGGTCGTCCGGCGTCAGGTCGATCAGCTCGATGTCGTCCGCCCGCTCGATCACCGAGTCCGGGATCGTCTCGCGCACCCGGATGCGGGTGATCCGCGCAACGACGTCATTCAGGCTTTCGACATGCTGGATGTTCAGCGTCGAGTAGACGTCGATCCCCGCGGCCAGCAGTTCCTCGACATCCATGTACCGCTTCGGATGCCGGCTGCCCGGCGCATTGGTGTGCGCGAGTTCATCCACCAGCACCAACCCAGGCCGTCGCGCCAGAATCGCGTCCAGGTCCATCTCGGTCAGGCTCTGGCCGCGGTACGGGATCACCCGCCGCGGCACGATCTCCAGCCCCGCCGTCAGCGCCTCCGTCTCCGCGCGCCCGTGAGTCTCGACCACGCCCACGACAACGTCGATGCCCTCGCGCCGCCGTCTGCCGGCAGCCGAGAGCATCTCGTATGTCTTCCCGACGCCGGGCGCCGCCCCGAGAAAGATCTTCAGCCGGCCACGCGAGGTCTTCTGCGCTTCCTTCAGCAGGGCATCCGGCGACGGGCGGCGATCGGTGTTGGCATATTCGCCCATGGGGGCCGTCTCACGGTTCCGGTCAGCTGTGAGCAAGCGCGTCCAGCGCCAGGTTCAACCCTAGCACATTGACATGCGGCTCGCCGATAACCCCAAACAGACGGCCTGCCGTGTGCTGCTCGACCAACTGCCGCACCTGCTCCTCGGGCAGATGCCGAGCCTTGGCGATACGCGGCACCTGGAACAGCGCCGCCGCCGGCGTGATGTCCGGGTCCAACCCGCTGGCCGAGGTCGTGACCAGATCCATCGGCACCGGCACGCCGGGGTTTTCCGCCGCCAGGGTCTTGGTATCCGCCGTTACCCGGTCGATCAAGGCCTTCGACGTCGGCCCGAGGTTCGAGCCACCCGAATTGTCGGCATTATACGGCGCCGGGACGGTCTTGGTCGCATCGTTCGGATCAGTATCCGTCGTCGCCGAAGGCCGCCCATGGAAGTAATTGGCCCCGGTAAAATTCTGCCCGATCAACGCCGACCCGACGACCTTGCCGTCGCGGGAAATCAAACTCCCGTTGGCCTGATACGGAAAGATCACCTGCGCAATCCCCGTCATCGCCAGCGGATAAGCCAGGCCCGTGAGGATCGTCATCGTCAGGATCATCACAATGGCCGGTCGAACTTGTTGGATCATGGTGTCACCTGTTGGGGTGGGTTGAGTGAAGTGAAGGTAAGGCGGGGGCTCCGCCCCTCGACCCCGCTAATGGGGGGAATGAGGCGAGGGGGCGACCGAGGCGGTAGCAACCGACACCGTTGCCCCCTCGCCTCATTCCCCCCAATTGAATGGGATCCAAAGGGGCCACCGCCCCTTTGCGGGTCCAGGGCAGAGCCCTGGCCTTGCTTCATTCCGCTCATGCCAACCCCAGTGCGCTGACGCCCATGTCGATCAGTTTGATTCCCACGAACGGCACGATGATGCCGCCCAGCCCGTAGATCAGCAGGTTGCGCCGCAGCAGCGCCGCCGCGCCGATCGGGCGGTAGGTGATGCCCTTCAGCGCCAGCGGGATCAGCGCCACGATGATCAGCGCGTTGAAGATGATCGCCGACAGGATGGCACTTTCCGGATTGTGCAGTCCCATGACGTTCAGCGCCTGAAGCTGAGGATAGAACGCGATGAACATCGCCGGGATCATCGCGAAGTATTTCGCCACGTCGTTCGCGATGGAGAACGTGGTCAGCGCCCCGCGGGTCATCAACAGTTGTTTGCCGATCTCCACGATCTCGATCAGCTTGGTCGGGTCGCTGTCCAGATCCACCATGTTGCCGGCCTCGCGCGCCGCCATCGTGCCGGTGTTCATCGCCACCCCGACGTCAGCCTGAGCCAGGGCAGGGGCGTCGTTCGTTCCATCCCCGCACATCGCCACCAGCTTGCCGGCGGCCTGCTCGTCACGGATCAGTTGCAGCTTCGCCTCCGGGGTGGCCTGCGCCAGGAAGTCGTCCACCCCCGCCTCGGCGGCGATCGCCGCGGCGGTCAGCGGGTTGTCGCCGGTGATCATCACCGTGCGGATGCCCATCCTGCGCAGTTCGTTGAAGCGCTCGCGGATGCCGCCTTTGACGATGTCCTTCAGGTAGATGACACCCAGCAGCCGCCCGTCCTTGGCGACCGCCAGAGGCGTGCCGCCGGCCTTGGAGACCCGTTCCGCGATCGCCGTCAGTTCCGCCACCGCGGCATCGGACGTGGCCGGGCGCAGCGTTGTGGCCACGCCGCCAGCATCGCCGGCGCGGGGCTGCCGAACCCAGCCCAGTATCGCATCGACCGCGCCCTTGCGGATCGATGAATGATCGTAATCGATCCCCGACAGCCGGGTCTGCGCCGAGAACGCAACGAAATGCGCGTCCAGCGGCGCCATGTCGCGCCCGCGGATGTCGTACTTCTCCTTCGCCAGCACGACGATCGAGCGGCCCTCGGGCGTCTCGTCGGGCAGCGAGGACAGCTGCGCGGCATCCGCCAGTTCGCGCGCCGTCACGCCGGTCAGCGGCAGGAACTCCGTCGCCTGGCGATTGCCCAATGTAATGGTCCCGGTCTTGTCCAGCAGCAAAGTATCGACATCGCCCGCCGCCTCCACCGCGCGGCCGGACATCGCCAGCACGTTGAACCGCACCAGCCGGTCCATGCCGGCGATGCCGATGGCCGACAGCAGCGCGCCGATCGTCGTCGGGATCAGCGCCACGAACAGCGCCACCAGGATCACGACGGACACCTCGCCCCCGGCATAGGTGGCGAAGCTGGGAATGGTCGCGACGGCAAACACGAAAATGATCGTCAGCCCCGCCAGCAGGATGTTCAGCGCGATCTCGTTCGGCGTCTTCTGCCGTTCCGCGCCCTCCACCAGCGCGATCATCCGGTCCAGGAACGTCGACCCCTGCGCCGCCGTGATCCGCACCATGATCCAGTCCGACAGTACCCGTGTGCCGCCGGTGACCGCCGACCTGTCGCCGCCGCTCTCGCGGATCACCGGCGCCGACTCCCCGGTAATGGCGAACTCATCGATCGAGGCGATCCCCTCGACGACCTCGCCGTCACTCGGGATCAGGTCCCCCGCCTCGACAAGCACCAGATCGCCCTGCTTCAGGTTCGGCGCTTCGACCATTTCGTACAGCCCGCGCGCGTCGTACTTGCCGTCCGATCCCGGCAGCAGCCGCTTGGCCTCTGTCTCGGTCCGCGCTCGGCGCAGCGTCGCCGCCTGCGCCTTGCCGCGCCCCTCCGCCACCGCCTCGGCGAAGTTGGCGAACACCACGGTCACCCACAGCCACAGGATGATCTGCAGCGTGAAGCCAAGATGCGGCCCGCCCGTGACCAGGTCACGCACGAACAGCAGGGTGGTCAGGGCCGCCACCACCTCCACCACGAACATCACCGGGTTGCGGATCATCATCCGCGGATCGAGTTTGCGGAACGCCTGCCCGACGGCAGGCAGCAGGATCGCCGGGTCCAGGATGCTGGACCGGGCATCGCGCGAACGGGTTCTGGTTTCCATGATGGAATGCCTCAGAAAGTTGTGCCGGCGTGCATCGAAAGCTGTTCGACGATCGGGCCGAGTGCGAGGGAAGGCAGGAAGGTCAGCCCGCCGGTGATCAGGATCACGCCCACCACCAGGCCGACGAAAAGTCCGCCGTCGGTGGGGAAGGTGCCGGCCGAGGCCGGAACGATTTTCTTCGCCGCCAGAGACCCGGCGATGGCCAGCATCGGCACGATCATCAGGAACCGCCCGATGAACATCGCCAGCCCAAGGGTGCTGTTCCAGAACGGCGTGTTGGCCGAAAGCCCGGCGAATGCGCTGCCGTTATTCCCGGTGGCCGAGACATAGGCATACAGCGCTTCCGAAAACCCGTGCGGCCCGGCGTTCGACAGCGCCGAAAGGCCCGGCTGGATCACCACCGCCAGCGCCGTGAAGCCGAGAATGGACAGCGGCAGAATAAGGATTGCGAGCATGGCCATCTTGACCTCCTTCGCCTCCAGCTTCTTGCCGAGGTACTCCGGAGTCCGCCCGACCATCAGCCCGGCAACGAACATCGCCACGATGACGAACAGCAGCATGCCATACAGGCCCGATCCGACGCCGCCGAAGATGATCTCGCCCAGCATGATGTTGATCATCGGGATCATCCCGCCCAGCGGCGTCAGGCTGTCATGCATCGACGTCACCGCGCCGCATGACGCATCGGTGGTGATGGTCGCGAACAGCGCGGAGTTGGCGATGCCGAAACGAACCTCCTTGCCTTCCATGTTGCCCGCCGGCATGATCCAGCGGCAGGCCGGCCAACAGCGGATTTCCGGCGGCCTCCGACCCGTACAGCACCGCGGCACCTGCCAGGAACAGCACCGCCATGACGGCAAAAATCGCCCAGCCCTGCCGCTGATCGCCCACCATCCGGCCGAACACGTTGGTCAGCGCGGCACCGATCGAGAAGATCAGCAGCATCTGGATCAGGTTGGTCAGCGCTGTCGGATTTTCGAACGGATGCGCCGAGTTGGCGTTGAAAAACCCGCCGCCGTTGGTGCCGAACATCTTGATCACCTCCTGCGAGGCGACCGGCCCTTGCGCGATCAGCTGCTTGCCGCCGTCCAGCGTGGCGACATCCGTATAGGCGGACAGATTTTGCGGCACGCCCTGCCAGACCATCACCAGCCCAACGACGATGCAGACCGGCAGCAGCACGTACAGCGTGCATCGGGTCATATCGACCCAGAAATTGCCGATCGTCCTGGCCGATCTGCGGGCAAACCCGCGGATCAGCGCCACCGCCAGCGCGATGCCGGTGGCGGCACTGAGGAAGTTGTGCACCGTCAGCCCCGCCATCTGCACCAGGTAGCTCATGGTGGTTTCCGGCGTGTAGGACTGCCAGTTGGTGTTGGTAATGAAACTGACGGAGGTGTTGAACGCGAGGTCCGGCGAGACCGCATCCAGCTTCTGCGGGTTCAGCGGCAGGAGGTTTTGCAGCCGCTGCAGCGCGTACAGCACGACGAAGCCGGCGAAGCTGAACGCCAGCATGGCGACCGCGTAGGTCACCCAGTGCTGTTCCTGCGTTTCGTCCACGCCCGACAGCCGGTACAGCCCCCGCTCCAGCGGTCGCAGCACCGGCGACAGCACGGTGCGCTCGCCGTTGAACACGCGGGTCATGTACCCGCCCAAAGGTCTGGTGATCAGAAGCAGCAGCACGCAATACAGCGCGATCTGCAGCCAGCCATTAAGTGTCATGAAGTCATGATCCTCGAGGGGCGAAAACAGCCGGCGAAAGGTCAGAACCGCTCGGGCCGGATCAAGGCGAAGACCAGGTAACCCAGAAGGAACACGGTTACCGCGCCGCCAAGCATATAATCGATGGACATCGCCGGACTCCTACAGATGATCGCAGGCGAAGGCGTACAGGACGCAGGCGAACAGGAAGACGGCTCCTGTCGCGATGAATGCCAAATCAAGCATGATGCTTTACTCCGGTGATCCGATGAACAATGGCCTCCAAGGGATCGGCCAACACGGATCGTGCGAAACTAAGCGCAATCGACATAAAGAAGCGATGCGCCTCGCATCATGCTAGTATAGGATTTATATATAAATTTTGCCGAACGCGCAATAGTTCCAGCCCGCTGGCATGCGGCCCCTTGACGGCCCATGCCACCCCCGCCACGGTGAAAGACAAGCCGTAAAGTCCGCAGGCGGGCGGAGCGTCGTGGCGATTGGAGAACTATCATATGCGGCGCGGACTATCGGTTGCGGCGGGCCTGATCTCGCTTCTGTCATTGATCGGCCGGCCAGCCCAGGCAGCCCCGTTCAAATGCCCCCATGTCGGCGGAAACTTCGTCTTCGGGCAGGAAGCCAACATCAACACCCTCGATCAGATGACGTCGGCGACAATCTCCACGCGAAATATAGCGATGAATATCTATGAATCGCTGATGACCCGCGACGAGAACAATCATCCGATTCTTGAACTCGCCGCGGCGATGCTGGAAGCGCCCGACCATTTGACCTACACGTTCAAGTTGCGGCAGGGTATTCATTTCCATAACGGCAAGCCGATGACCTCGGCCGACGTCGTCGCCTCGTTCGACCGCTATGCCAAGGTCGGCAACCAGCGCAGCACGCTCGACAACGTCGACCACTGGGACGCGCCGGACGCCAGCACCTTCGTGATTCACATGAAGAAGGTACAGCCCACCTTCATCGAAGCCCTGTCGTCGTTCAGCGTGCCCATCGTCATCATCCCGTCGGAGAACCGCGACGTTCCGGCGCAGCAACTGACACAGCCGATTGGCACCGGACCGTATCAGCTGGTCGAGTCCGTCCCAGGCAGCTATGTGAAGCTGAAGCGGTTCGACGGCTACAAGCCGAACACCACGTTCCAGGAGCGCACCGGCTTCGGCGGCTACAAGCAGGCCTGCTTCGACACCGTGACATTCCGTATCGTCACCGAACCCGGTGCCCGCGTGGCCGGCCTGCGCACCGGCGAGTTGCAAGGGGTCGAGGACGTACCCGCCAAGTCCGTCGCCGACCTGAAGAACGACACCAACATCACCATCCTGCCGCTGAAGAACTGGTGGATCCAGATCGCCAACCCCAACACCTCCAACCCACCCACCGACAAGCTGCTGGTGCGCAAGGCCATCCAGGCCGCGCTGGACATGGATGAGATCATGGACGCCGCCTCCGACGGCAACTACCAGCTGAACGTCGGCTTCCAGTATCCCAACCAGCCCGACTACACCGACGCCGGCAAGGAAACCTACAACCTGCACAACCCGGACCTCGCCAAGAAATACCTGGCCGAGGCCGGCTACCAGGGCGAACCGGTCATCCTGCTGACCAACAAGGACTACCCGCCGATGTACAACTCGGCCCTGGTCATGCAGCAGCAGCTACAGGCGGTCGGCATCAATGCCCAGATGAAGGTCGTCGACTGGCCCACCAGCGTGCAGATGGCGCTGAACACCACGCAGGGCTGGAACTTCCACTTCACCGGCTGGGGCACGCAACCGGCCCTGGGCGCGCTGGCCACCATGCAGTTCCTGGTGCAGCCCAACGCCAGCTATAAGCCAAAGGACGGCAAGGACGATCCCGATGTCCTGGCCGCATGGAACGACATGAACACCTCGCCCACCCCCGAAGGCCGTCAGGAGGCATTCGCGAGGATGCAGAAGCTGGTGCTGGAACGGGTCTACGCCGTCCCGTTCGGGTCGTTCTCGAAAATCCAGGCCGTGCGCTCGAACGTCAACGGCTTCGTTCCATTCCGCATTCCGCGCATGTCGAACGTCTGGTTCGCGCAATGATCCGGCCAGTGTTTCGCCGAATGGTTCGCCCAATGGTTCGCCCAATGATTCGGCCTGCGGCTCGCCCACTGGTTCATCCACTGGCCTGATGGCGGGTGTCATCCTTCGCCGGCTTGCCGGAGCCGTCCCCATCCTGCTGATCGTCAGCCTGATCACCTTCGCCATGATCCACCTGATCCCAGGCGATCCCGCGACAGCCATCGCCGGCATGTCCGCGACCGCGGAGCAGATCGCCAATATCCGCCGCGACCTCGGCCTGGATCAACCGCTGCTGTCCCAGCTTTGGCACTGGTACGCGGCACTTATCCACGGCGATCTCGGCCGCTCGCTGTTGCTTGGCGAGCCCGTCATCGAGGCCACCATGCAGCGCCTGCCGGTTACCCTCGCGCTGTCCGCCTATGCCCTGGTCATTACGCTGCTGATCGGCCTCGGCACTGGCATCATCGCCGCCCTGCGGCAGAACACCTGGATCGATCAGGCCGCCATGGTCATCGCCATGATCGGCATCTCGGTGCCGAATTTCTACCTCGGGCTGCTGATGATCATCCTGTTTGCCGTCGACCTCGGCTGGCTCCCCAGCGGAGGCTACATCGCCTTCACCGACAACCCGCTTGGCTGGCTCGCCACCTCCACCATGCCGGCCATCTCGCTGGCGTTGCTGCTGGCCGGACTGCTTGCCCGGATCACCCGTTCGACGATGCTGGAGGTCCTGCGCCAGGACTACATCCGCACCGCCCGAGCGAAGGGGCTGCCGGGGCGGCAGGTGATCCTGAAGCACGCGTTGTCGAATGCGTTGATCCCCATCACCACCGTCATCGGGATCATCGTCAGCCTGCTGATCTCGGGCTCCGTGGTGACCGAAACGCTGTTTTCCATTCCCGGCATCGGCCAGTTGCTGACCCAGGCCGTGCTGAACCGGGACTACCCGATGGTGCAAGGCGGGCTGCTGATCACTACGGCATTACTTGTCCTGATCAATATCGGCGTCGACGTCTGCTATGCGCTGCTTGACCCGAGGGTGCGCTATGAGGGGGGGTAGCCCGACACTCCGCCGCCTGCTGCACCACCGCCTGTTCGTTCTGGGCGCGGTGCTTTTTGGACTGATTCTCGTGGTGGCGC
This sequence comes from uncultured Pseudomonadota bacterium, assembly GCA_963819005.1. Lineage (GTDB taxonomy): Bacteria > Pseudomonadota > Alphaproteobacteria > Acetobacterales > Acetobacteraceae > Rhodopila. The sequence continues at coordinate 4,579 of CAWFUL010000010.1, read as the reverse complement.
TGCTTGCGCCGTGGATTGCCCCGCTCGACCCGAACAAGCTGTCGATGCGCAACAAATTCCTGCCGCCCTCGGCTAATTACCTGTTCGGCACGGACAACTTCGGCCGCTCGCTGTGGTCCCGCGTCGTCTGGGGCGCGCAACTGTCGATGTTCATCGGCGGATCGGTCGTGGCGATCAACGCCATCGCCGGGACCGCCATCGGTGCCATCGCCGGCTATTTTCCGCGCGCCGACAACATGCTGATGCGGGTCAATGACGCGCTGATGGCCTTTCCGGCCGTCCTGCTGGCCATCGCCGTCACCGCCGTGCTTGGCCCCTCGGTCAACGACGTCATCATTGCCCTGGCAATCGTCTATACACCCCGCACCGCGCGCATCGTCCGGTCGTCCGTCATCGTGCTGCGCGAAATGGAGTATGTGCAGGCCGCCCGCGCCGCCGGGGCCGGGCATTGGCGCATCCTGCGCCGCCACATCCTGCCCAATGCCATGGCCCCGTTGATCGTGCAGCTTTCCTTCCTGTTCGCCTATGCCGTGCTGACCGAGGCGACTCTGTCGTTCCTGGGTGTCGGCGCCGTCCCGCCGACGCCGACCTGGGGCAACATCATGGCCGAGGGCCGCCAGTACATGACCGACGCCCCCTGGATCATTACGATCCCCGGCGCGGCGCTGATGATCACCGTCCTCGGCCTGAATTTGCTGGGCGACGGCTTGCGCGATGTCCTCGACCCCCGCCTGAGAATTCAACAGTGACCCTGCTTTCCGTCGAGGCTCTGACAACGGCCTTCCAGACCGGGAGCGGCCAGGTCACCGCGGTAGAGGACATTTCGTTCGATCTGCAAAAAGGCGAAATCCTGGGCATCGTCGGTGAATCCGGCAGCGGCAAGAGTGTCACCGCGCTGGCGATCATGGGGCTGCTGCCGAGGCCGCCCGCGAAAATCCTCGGCGGGCGGATCATGTTCGAGGGCACCGATCTGCTGAGCCTCTCCGATCGCGCCATGCAGCGCCTGCGCGGCCCCGGCATCGCCATGGTGTTCCAGGAGCCGATGACCTCGCTCAACCCGGTGTTCACCATCGGCGAGCAGGTCATCGAAACGATCCGCGCGCATGAAACGGTGTCGCAACGGGCCGGCTTTGGGCGGGCCGTGGCGATGCTGGAGAAGGTGGGCATTCCGTCGGCCGCCGCGAGGATGACGGATTATCCGCACCAGTTGTCCGGCGGCCAGCGCCAGCGCGTGATGCTCGCCATCGCCCTGGCATGCCGCCCGAAACTGCTGATCGCGGACGAGCCGACCACCGCGCTGGACGTTACGATCCAGGCGCAGATCCTGGACCTGCTGATGGACCTGCGCGACGAGTTCGGCATGGCGATCATCATCATCACCCACAACATGGGGGTGATCGCCGAGACCGCCGACCGCGTCCTGGTGACCTATGCCGGCCGCGTTGTCGAGCAAGCCCCCGTTGCGCGCCTGTTCGACCATCCTTTGCATCCCTATACCAGCGGTCTGCTCGCCTGCGTCCCCACCCTGGCGCAGGACGAGGCTCGGTTGGTCGCCATCAAGGGCAACCTGCCGGAACCCGCGCGCCGTCCCCCCGGCTGCCGCTTCAGCAGCCGCTGCGACCACGCTGTTCCGGCCTGCAGTCAGGCCATCCCACCGCTGGAAACCGTCGAACAGGATCATCAGGCCGCCTGCATCCGCGTGCGAGACCTCGCGGCGTCCAGGCGCTGATGCCGCCCCTGCTGCAGGCCACCGCTCTGACGAAACACTACCCGGTCAAGACCGGCACGATGTTTCGCCGCGGCAGTTCGGCCCTGCGGGCGGTGGATGGGGTGGACCTGACCATCGAGCCCGGCGAAACCCTGGGGCTGGTCGGCGAGTCCGGCTGCGGCAAGTCCACCCTCGGCCGCCTGCTGATCCGCCTGATCCCCGCCACCGGCGGCACCATCGCATTCGATGGGCAGGACATCAGCAGCCTTGCCGGCAAATCGCTGCGCGCGGTTCGCCGGTCGATGCAGATCATCTTCCAGGACCCGTTCGGCGCGCTGAACCCCCGCATGTCCGTCCAGGACATCATCAGCGAGCCGCTGCTCATCCACGGTCAACGCGCCGCGCAGGCGCGTCCGGCGGTTGCCGCCATGCTCGACCGTGTGGGGCTTCCCGCCGGCGCCCTGACGCGCTTCCCGCACGAGTTCTCCGGCGGCCAGCGGCAGCGCATCGGTATCGCCCGAGCGCTGGTGCTGCGGCCGAAGTTCGTGGTGTGCGATGAGCCGGTGTCCGCCCTGGATGTGTCCGTGCAGGCCCAGATCGTCAATCTGCTGACGGACCTGCAGGCTGAACTCGGCCTGACCTACCTTTTCATCGCCCATGATCTTGGCGTGGTAAAGCACATCTCGACCCGCGTTGCCGTCATGTACCTGGGGCGGATCGTCGAGGTTGCCCCGAAGCGGGAATTGTATGCCCGGCCGGCGCATCCCTATACGCAGGCGTTGCTGCAGTCCGTTCCGGTGACCCATCCGTCGCAGCGCAGGCGCGGGGCCGCCCGGAAGCCGCCGCTGACCGGCGACATCCCTTCCGCGCTTGAGCCACCGTCCGGCTGCCGCTTTCACACCCGGTGTCCGCACGTCATGCCGATCTGCTCGCAACAGGAACCGGCCATGCGCCCCGCCGGACCCGGCCACGACGCGGCCTGCCACCTGATCGAACCCGGCAGCGTCTGATTCGTTCAGGTCGGGTATCCCAGGAGGACCATGATGCCTGAACCCCACACCGAAGAGACTGTCGAGCACACTGACGGCCAGCAAAACACCGGCAACCACAAGAAGCCGGACGCGCCGGACGCGCACGGCGCCGACCGTTTCGGCGGCACGCGCGCCGGCAAGGAGAACGTGGAAAAGCCCAGCAGCCGTCCCGACGCGCTCGCGCCCTGACCATTCCGCCGGTCCTGGCGGCAAAGTGACAACCTCTTCCTCTCGCTGTAGCTTCACCGCAGCGAGAGGAAGACGCCCATGATCATAGAAGTCCGCACCTACCAGCTGAAACCCGGCACCTTGGCCGAAGTCGAAAAGCGGTTTGGGGAGGGCTTGCCAGCCCGCGAGAAGCTCTCGCCCCTCGGCGCTTTGTGGCATACCGAGGTGGGTCCGTTGAACGAGATCACCCACGTCTGGCCGTACGAGACGCTGGAGCAACGGGGAAAAATCCGAGCCGAAGCGGTGGCGAGCAGGGTATGGCCGCCGCGCATCGGGGAGTTCATCGAAACGATGAACAGCGAGATTTTTCTGCCCGCGCCGTTCTCGCCGCCGCTGACGCCGAAAGACGTGGGTCCGCTGTTCGAAATCCGCTCCTACACACTCGCCCCCGGTGCCATCCCCGGCATGATCGACCGCTGGTCCACCAAGATCGATGAACGGGTGAAACTCTCGCCGCTGGTCGGTGCGTGGTATTCCGAGTTCGGTGCGCTCAACAAATGGGTCCACATCTGGGCTTACAAGGACGCGGCCGAACGCCAGCGCGTCCGGGCAGATGCCATCGCGCGGGGCATCTGGCCGCCGGGCGGCGGCACGCCTGGCCAACTGCTGAAACAGGAAAACAAGCTGGTCATGCCGGCTGCCTGCTCGCCGATAAGATAATTGGACTACCGCGGAAAGGGTGGGACCTGTCCGGCGGGGTCCCGGCCTTCTGGCGTGAGCGGGACATTTGATGCTTGAGGATGATTCCGAACCGGCCGTTCTGATTGAAGCCCCGGCCATCCGGACGCGTGCGTTCAGCCTCGCATAGGAGCGAAGCAAGGCCACCGTGGCTGTCAACGAACGCCTGAGACGCCACGCTTGGCCGGCCCGCAACGGCGTCCGCCGACGACCGGGGCCGCAAGTGATCTGTGTGGAACTGGCACCCGACAATGCATCTTTGGGTTGCATTGTCGTGGTCCGCTCGTTACATCACGCCTCGCAAGACGCGGTGCGACCCAATACGGGCGAATTTCGAACTCGATAGTCCCGTATACATTGGGGAGCTGGCGGAAGCCGGTTATCGCGAATGCCCATGTCGTCCGTCAATTGCGTGAAACCGCGTCGCCGAGCGGCCGGCGTCCTTATCGCCGCTGTCGCATTGGCGTGGTGCACGCCTGCCGCCCGTGCCGCGCTGACCTGCGAGGATATGCCGGTGTTGCAGCCGGCGAATGCGATCCAGGGTGTGGCGGCGGACGCCCAGGAAAAGGCCGAACTCATCCGCAATTTCCCACCCGCAGATCGGCGCCATTTCATCATCAGCCAGCGCCAGGATCTTCGGGCGAAATATCCGCTGATCGATCCGCTGCTGCTCGACAGGTTCCTGTTGTGGACGACATGCGAGGCCATCGACCAGGACACGCGCCTGTCGCCATCGCAGGCCTTCGACGAGTATTCCGGACTCTACCGTCAGTTGAGCGAGCCAATCAAAGCCCCTGCCCACGCCGAATAGTCCACCTTTGACCAGAGGCGAACCAGGAACCAACAAGACATCGACAAATCCGGCCGTTGCGGCAGGCTGTGAGGCGCGATGGCGACCGAGGTTTGGTGAAGCTCATCACCCGCCAGGATCGGG
>CAWFUL010000009.1:0-1060624 GCA_963819005.1 uncultured Pseudomonadota bacterium | reverse complement strand
AGATCGAGACCGACCGGCGGCTGATCAGCGAGCGGCTGATCAAATTGCGCAAGGAGCTTGAGCAGGTGCGTCGCACGCGCGGACTGCACCGGTCGGCGCGCAAGCGGGTGCCGTTTCCGGTGATCGCGCTGGTCGGCTACACCAATGCCGGCAAGTCGACGCTGTTCAACACGCTGACCGGTGCGGAGGTTACGGCGCGTGACCAGCTGTTCGCGACACTGGATCCGACGATGCGCGGGTTGGTCCTGCCGTCAGGACGCCGGGTGATCCTGTCGGACACGGTGGGTTTCATCAGCCAGTTGCCGCACGAGCTGGTTGAAGCTTTTCGCGCGACCCTGGAGGAAGTGTCCGAGGCGGACGTGATCCTGCATGTTCGTGATGTGGCGCACCCGGAAAGCGGGGCGCAGCGGTCGGATGTGATCCGCGTGCTGGACGAGATGGTGGCGGATGGGACACTGGATCCGGCCTGGCCTGAGCGGGCGATCGAGGTCCTGAACAAGGCCGATCTAATGGGCGGCGTGCTTCAGGTGCCGCTTCGTCCCGGCGCGGTGGCAGTTTCGGCGGTTACCGGCGAGGGGCTGGATGCCCTGCGGGCTGCGATCGATGAGCGGATCGCTCAAGGCATGGAACTGGCTGACTACGACATTCCGCCGCAGGACGGTGCCCGGGTTGCCTGGCTGTATCAGCATGGGGAAGTCATTGAACGGCACGACGCGGAGAAGGGCGTGCATATGAAGGTCCGGCTACTGCCGGCGGACCGAGCGCGTTTCGAGCGCGGGCATTAGGCGGTCAATCGGCGGCGTCGGCGGCGAGGAATACGTTCCGGGAGGGGTGATTCGGCCCAACCGGGAACGTCCTCCTGGCATTTTCCGCTATCGTTGGCCGGCTGAACAGGTAGCCCTGCACCTCATCCCAGCCATCGCGCTGTAACTGCCGGCGCTAGAAGAGTTCTCATTCGGGAGCGGTTTGGATATCGGCGACGTCGACGGTTTTGCCGGAACTCGCGACTGCGCCTCATGAGCCGCCGTTCGGGCCGAATTCGGCTCCGTCGAGCGGCTGGTAGTAAATTTCCGGCAATCATGCCGCGGCCAGGGCGTGAAAGCGGCGATGCTCGTCGTCGCCCAGGACGCAACATAGCATCCGCTGCGAGAGGGTCTCGACCTGGCGGCATAGCTTCTGCAGCGCCGTCGTTAGCGGCCGGCCTGCGCAATCGCTTCCAGTACGTTGCATTGCGGAACCCAGCAGCGCGTCGGATGGGGTGACTGCCTTGCGCTGGGACGACACCGCCGCGCCTCGCTGTGACGACGCCGATGGCGGGCCAACCAGGGGATGCAGCATCCCCCGGAAGCCTCACCGCAGCGGATGGCCGATGCGCCAGTTTTCCTATGGTGAGGACGGGACGTTACGGACTGGTTAATCCTGGTTTCGGAGCGTGTCAGCTATCGGCGCGTATCCGTGAACAAGGCATGCAGCGCGTCCGGAACGCCGGTGATCGCTTTCGCGTCCGGTATCCGGAACGTTCCGGCGGTCGCCTTGCGTGGCTTCAGAGCCGCCAGCACCTCAGCTTGGCGCACCGCGGCGGCAACACCGTCGACCAGCGGGACTGGGACGCGGTCGGCGATCCTGCCTGCCAGTCCGGCGAGGGGCGCGCCGCCCAGAATCACGACATCGGCCTCGTCCTGCTCGACGGCGTTGCGGCAGGCGGCGACCAAGGCGGCTTCCAGTTCTTCCTGCACCGCGTTGATGTCGCTGAAGCCTCCGGGGACGCAGCGGATGCTGGCCAACCGTCCTGACAGCCCGTTGTAGTCGACGCATTCGCGGTACCACGGTCCCATCGCGGTGGCGAACGTCACGATCGAGAAACGGCGGCCCAGCATGCAGGCGGTCAGCATTGCGGCCTCGGCCATGCCGATGACCGGGATCGAAAGCAGTTCCCGAGCGCCGCCGACGCCAGGGTCGGCGAAAGCCGCGATGACGGCGACATCGCAGCCGGGTGCATGGTCCGCCAACAGCTCCAGCGCGACGCGGGCGCCGATGACCGCCTCGGCCCGGGTGGCGATATACGGGACGCCGGTATAGCCGGTGACAGCCACGATCTCGGTGCCCGGACTGGCGGCGGCGCGCGCCACCGCGGCGATACGGTCCGTCACCGCCTGGGTGGTGTTCGGGTTGGCAAACAGAATTTTCACGGCGTTGGCTTTCATGCGAACCATCAGCGTATCCCGCAATTCCCATCAAGACGAGGCGGGTGCGGTTGCCACACTCCGCCGAACACCAAGGAGGGCGACATGATCCGGCTTACGGTGACGCTGGTTGCGGTTGTTCTGCTTTGGACCACTGGCGCGTCCGCCTCGGTGGGCTTCCAGTGGGCAACGGCGCCCGACCCGGACAGAGACCCGTTGAAGGTCGCGATCTGGTATCCGGCCACCGCCACGCCTGGGGAAATGGCGGGGCCGTTCGAGATGAAGGTTGCAACCGACGCCCCGATCAGCGGCAGCAAGCATCCGCTGATTGTTATGTCTCACGGCACCGGCGGCATGGCGCTGAACTCCTATGACACCGCGATCGCCATGGCCAAGGCTGGGTTCGTCGTCGCGGCAGTCACCCATACCGGCGACAACTACCTGGATCGTAGCGTGTCGTTCTCGGAACAGAATTTCAGCGGCCGGCCTCGACAGATCAGCCGTGTTATCGACTTCATGCTGATGGGCTGGAGCGGACATGGCACGATCGACCCATCCCGGATCGGGATGTTCGGCCATTCCGCAGGCGGGACAACGGCGCTGATCGATGCGGGCGGCGTGGGCGACTGGCGCCGCGCGCTTGCCTTCTGCCAGGCCACGCCGGATGACTGGGGCTGCCGCAATGCCCGCGACCACGCAACCGCGGCTGCGACAACCGACGACCCGGTCATCAAGGCGCACGACCCGCGGATCAAAGCCATCGTGGTCGCCGCGCCGGCCATCACGCACATCTTCAAACCCGATGGCCTGTCCGGCGTCCAGGTTCCGGTGCAGCTCTGGGTCGGCACCAGGGATGAGATCGTCGTCGACGCGGCGGGTGTCCGGTCGTTACTTCCCCGTAAGCCGGACTATCATCTTGTGCCGAACGCGGGACATTTCGCGTATCTGTCCCGGTGCAGCGATATCCTGCAGAAAAGCGCGCCGGAAATCTGCGCCGACCCGAATGGGTTCGATCGCGCGAAGTTCCTGAGGATGTTCCAGGTCTCGGTCATCGCGTTCTACAAAGCCCATCTCGGGTGATGAATTTGATTAGTGCGAGATCTTCTCCAGTTCGAGATTCCGCGTCCTTGGTCCGAAAATTCCGATCGACAGGTACCTACCATCAGCATTGCGAACGCGATCAGCCCGAAGACGCCTGTGGTGCCGTTGAAGTTCGCGAAAAAGAACCCGATGATGAAGCTGGCGAACACCGTGCTGATCCGGCTGAAGGCGTAGGTGAAACCGACAGCCCGAGCGCGGATGCGGGTGGGGAATAATTCGGTTTGATAACTATGGAAGGAGTAGGACAGGATGTTGTTCGACAGCGTGATCAGCACACCGAACACAATCAGCGCTTCCATGGTGGACTGCTGGGAAAACAGCACGCCGAACACGCCGATGCAGACCGCCGCGCCGACAAGCTGCCACTTCCGCTCGATCCGGTCCGCAAAGCTCATCGCCAGCAGCGGGCCGAACGGGTTGGCGCAGGCCACGATGAACGAATACAGCAGGCTGGCGCTGAGGTTGATCCCGAGTTGCTTGGCAATCAGCGTCGGCACCCAGGCGGCGAACCCGTAGAATCCGAACGTCTGGAAGAACTGGAAGACCATCAGCATGATGGTCCGGCTGCGATAGGGCGGCTGCCAGATCTCGCTGAACGATCCCCGCGCCGCGAGGTCATCGACGTCGTGCGAAGCCGGCTGCGGCAGCGCCGCCCCGCCAAGGTCGCCACGGACCTGCGCCTCGATCTGGGCCGTGACCTTATCTGCCTCTGCCAGGCGGCCATGGGTGATCAGCCAGCGCGGGCTTTCCGGGATCGCGCGGCGCAGGAACCAGACGACCAGCGCGCCGATCGCGCCGATCGCCACCACCCAGCGCCAGCCATCCCATCCGAGTGGCGCTCTTGGCACCAGGATGAAGGACAGGAACGCCACGATCGGCACGACACAGAACTGAACGGTCTGGTTGAAGGCAAACGCCCGGCCGCGCATGTGCTTGGGCACCAGTTCCGCGACGTAGGTGTCGATCGTCACCAGTTCGACGCCGATGCCGATTCCTGCGATCATCCGCCACAGCACGATGCCGAAGCCCGTCGTCTGGAACGCCATCACCAGCGTTGCCGCGCAATAGGCCAGCATCGAGTACGTGAAGATTGTTCTGCGGCCGTATTTGTCAGCGACGAATCCGAATACGAAGGTGCCGATGAACAGGCCGAAGAACGTCGATGCGACGAACAGCGCCGGGCCGGAGAACATGCCTACCGACACCCCGGAAAGCAGCCCGGCCTTCACCAGTCCTGGCACGACATAGCCGGTCATGAACAGGTCGTAGAACTCGAACATGCCACCGAGCGATAGCAGGGTGACCATCTTCCAGATGTGGCGTGTGGCCGGCAGCCGGTCCAGGCGCGCCAGTATGGCGGCCGCTGACTGGCCGTCGGTGGAAAGGGTCGCGGACATGTTCCTCCTGGCTTTGTTGAGGCGCCGATCCTTTTACGGACGGTCCGCCGATGTATCAACGGCACAGGCGGCGACGCCCGGATCAGGCGGATTCGGCTTCCATCACGCCGTGGTGCTTGACCGCCCGGGCGGCGTCCCACATCAACCTGGGATCAAAGCTTTCCGCGGACAGCATCGTCAGGATGACAACGGCGCAGAATGCCAGAGCCCCGATGCCCGGATCGATTGTCACCAGTCCGCCGAATTGCACCAGCGCGCCCAGCAGGGACTCCATGAAGATATCCACCATCGACCAGCGGCCGATCCACGCCACTACGTAATAGATCGCCGTTTGCTGCCGCAGCCGCGGTGTCGAATCCGTCGCGGGCGCCGCAGCCAGGGCGGCGAGCGCCAGGATTACAAGCCCGGCCAGCTTCAACACCGGAACCAGCACGCTGGCCGTCAACACCAGAATAGCCAACGGATATTGCGCTGCGCCGAACAGTTCCTCCACGCCGCCAATAATCGTGCTCGGCTCGCCAGAACCCAACTGGATGACTGTAAGCACGGGATAGTAGTTGGCCGGAATGTACATAATCGCTCCGGCAAACAGAAAGGCCCAGGTCCGTGCATGGCTGGACGCCTTGCGCGGATGCAGCGCCGCGCCGCAGCGCGGGCAATCGGCGTGGTCGTGATGCCCATCCGGCACGCTCACCAACCCGCACGACTCGCAACCGATCGCACCGGGCCGATAGGCCAGCGCAGGCTCCGGCATAGACGCATGGGTCAGGCCGCGCCGCCCAAGCTCATCCCACACCGCGTCGGGGTCCAGGGCAGTGTCAGCCCACAACGTCACAACCGTCAGGACCGCCATCGCAAAGACCGCCGGACCAACCTGGATCGTCACCAGGGCGCCAAGCTTGGTGTAAGCGACGAAAACGCCCAGCAGCATGACATCGAGCATCGCCCAGACACCCATCGCGCGAGCAAAGCGAAAGGCACCGCGCATGTTGGGGAACCGGCGGGAGGTTTGCAGCCCGACCAGCACATAAGCCGTCGAGAGGAACTTCCCCAGCGGCGCGATTGCGGTAGTGAACCCCACCACCAATCCAACCGGCCAAAGCCCATGCCTGAACAATTCCACCGGGCCGGCCAGCAGATCGGATTCGTGGAAAATGCCGGACGATGACACCCGCATCAGCATCGTCGTCCACATGATCGTGAAAAGCACCAGCGCGCCGAAGGTCAAAGCCAGGCACCGACGGATCGGATCGTTTCGGGTTCGGCGCAACGTCGTGCCGCAACGATAACACTCGGCCCGCAGACCGGCGGCAAGTGGCGGCACCACCTGGAACAGTCCGCATCCCGGACATTCCCGCAGCTGCGCCTCGGTCACCGGAGCGGCCTGGTCGCTCATGGCACGGTCTACTTGCGAAGCATCTGCGCCACGCCATCCGCCAGGTCGCTCATGGCGGCGCTGATCGCGGCGACTTCGTCCGGGGTTGTCACTGCCGGCACGGGTTTGACGATGTTGAACGTCCGCACCAGCGTGTCCTTGCGGTGTCTGAACTCGATCGCGACCTGCGCCAACAGAACCATTTGTGCGTCGGAGACGATATCCATCTGCTGGATATTCACGGCGATGGTGGCGTCCGGACTGATCGAGATGGCTCCCCGCTCGCCAAAAATATTGCTGCCGGGCAGCCGCTGCGCCAGTTCCTCGGTCAGCACCCGGCTGATCATGGCGCCCAGCGGCTCGCCCCAGGTGTCGTTTGCCATCACCTGCAGGCGATAGCCATCGGTGGCGCGGACGATTGCCGGGCGGTCCAGATAGCCGGCGAGGCCGATGTCCCGCAGTTCGATGTTTTTCGGGGCGCCGGCGGCGGGCGTGCCGGGCTGCACCGCGATGGTGTAAAGCGCGGGATTGGGGGACCTGCAGCCGGCCACCAGGGCGAGAAGCAAGATGAATGCGGGAAGCTTCGAGACGATTGTCATTGGCTGCTCTGATCAGTACGGCCTCGGAGCAACGCCTCCGGGTGGCGCTCCAGCAGATCCGCCAGCACGCGAAGCGACCGCGCGGTGTCGGTCAGTTCCGGCAGCAGGCGATCCAGATCGCGGTGGAATTTCGAATTATCGCCGTAGCCGTCGCTCATCGACCCGACCAGGCGATTGGCCTTTGTCATCGTGTCCTGCAACTGCGTCGCGATCTCCGGCAGGCGGTGCAGGGCGGGCGACGCACCGGCGTCCAGCTTATGAACGACGTCCTGCACGTCGACTAATGTTCCTTGCAGCGTCGTCAGCACCTGCTTGACCTGCGGCCCATTAACCGTGCTGTCCAGGCCAGCCAGCAGCCCACTCACGCTCCGGCCTATTTTGTCGAAGTCGATCTGGCTGACTTTGCTCAGCAGCTCGCTGGCTGACCGTTGCAGACTGTCGAAACCGCCTGAATCGGTTGTCGGCATAATGAAAAAATCACCATCCCGCTTGAGTTCGGCTGGCGGCGCGTCAGCAATGAAGTCTAGGGAGATCTGTTTGGAGCCGGTCAGCAAATTAGCCGATTGCAGGGTTGCCCGCAGCCCCTGGCTGACCATCTTCGCGGCGATTGTCCCTGGTGGAAGATTTTCGATCGCCATAACACCGGCGATTCGGCCTGGTTCGATCCGATACTCGACAGGCGCCACGATTCGGTCATGGGCTACGTCATAGCGCAGATTGACCGCGGTGACCTCGCCGATTTTCAGACCGTGCATCGTGACATCACTCCCGGCGGCCAGGCCGCCGACCGTGCCGGGAAATTCCGAGCGGATGGCGATCAGATGGCCGAAGCCGAGGGCCTCGGCTTCGTCCCGATTCGGATAGAGCGTGAACAAGTGGTCCGTTTCGCTGACGGGCGTACCGCCATCCGGTGCCGAATCGAATGCAATCCCGCCCAGCAGGATCGCCTTCAGCGACGCCACCTGCACCTTTACACCGGCCCCACTCAATTGCACCGTCACGCCGGAGGCATTCCAGAAATGCGTCTCGTCATGCACATACTGGTCGAACGGCTTGCGGACAAAGGCATGGATTGTCACGCTGTCAGCTAGGTCACCCAGGTCGTAACCCAGCACAGTTCCTACATCCAGATCGCGAAAGAAGATCGGCGACCCCACGCTGATCGAGCCGATTCGCTTCGCGGTCAGCCGGAATGTCCGCCCGGGTGTCGCCGTTTCCAGCACAGGAGGATCTTCCAGTCCGACAAAGTCCCGTCGGGATGGGCCAGGATCAACCGGGGGTAGCATTTCGATGTAGGAACCTGACAGCAGGGTATCCAATCCACTGACGCGGCCGGCGAACAACCCGGGCCTGACGACCCAGAAGATAGTCTTGTCCCCGAACATCGATGCGGCTTCGCGCTTGGTGTCGATCGTAACGATGACCTTGGAATGGTCGGGCGCCACGTTGATGGCGCTGACCTGCCCCATGTCCACATCCTTGAACTTCAGGTGCGACTGGCCGACTGTAAGACCCTCAGCCGTTTCGAAGGAGACGGTGATTGCCGGACCCCGCTTTGAAAGCGTGTCCCAGGCCAAATACGCGCCAATCAGCGCAGAGACGATCGGCACCAGCCACACCAGCGGAAAGCGGCGCCGGCGGCGCACGGTGGCCGTGCCAGGGGCGGCTTGCGCGTTCATCGGACGCCCGATTGAATGGTTCGATAGCAAATCAAGACCGGAGCGCGCCTTTGAAATCGATAAATCGCCTAATCGCGTTATTCCACGATCCCGTCAACGGCTGATTCTGCACGGTTCAAGAACGCGGTCCGGGTCATCACCGGTCCAGGGAAAGATCCAGCGTTGGTTGCCACGACCGAAGCATGGCATGAAATGACAAACACCGGCAACCGAAAGCGCAAAGTTGCAGTTCCATGACGGGTTTACGGCTCAGAGGACCGACTGTTTCAGCAAGCCGTCCCAACGCATGGCCCGTTATCGCGGCCGAGAGAAGAGGTGACGCGGCGAACAGAGTACGCGACAAGGCCGTCACGAAACGCAAAGGTGCATTCAGCGGCGGCGACAAGTCCACCGCCTTATCAACCCTCAGTTGGGAAATCCCATGAACCGTCAATTCATTCTTCTGGCGACACTCGCGCTGCCGGTCGTCGCTTCTTGCGCGTCGGTCGATACCTCGCAAACCACTACCATCCACGCCGTTGTCGAAACGGTGGATCCGGTCGCGCGTGAAATCCTGCTGCGCGGCAACGATGGCGCCCAGAACGGCGCATTGGTCACCATGGAGGTCGGCAAAAACGTCCGTGTAAACGATATTCATTCAGGCGACCGCGTCACCGCGGTCTACTATCAGGCGCTTGCCGCCCAGATGGTCCATCCTTTCTCGCCGACCAGCCAGCCCTTCGCCGGTGTCACCGTCAGCCGTAATGACACGGCTGAACTGCCGGGCGGGGAAATCACCCGTGTGCGTCAAGGGCGCGTCACGATCACCGCCGTCGATCCTTCGGCTGGTACCGTCAGCTTCGTCGGGCCAGGCGGCATCCCACGCACGGTTTCGCCGGCGAATCCGGACGTGCAGGCCTTCATCCGCACGCTGCGCGTCGGCGATCAGGTCGATGTCGTGTATCAGGAAGCGCTGGCGATCTCGATCACGCCAATGCAGTAGTCTGGCGCCGGACCGTGCCTGACCCGTCGCGAGACCTGACCCGCGCAACCCTTGGGGTGCTGGTCATCGGCGGGTTGGCAACGGCCTGTTTCTACGTCATCCGGCCGTTTCTTCCGGCCACCGTCTGGGCTGTCACTCTGGTCATCGCAAGCTGGCCGATGCTGCTTCGCGTTGAGGCTGCATTGGGCGGCAAGCGGGGCCGGGCGGTGGTGGCCATGACGTTGGCGCTTCTGCTGGTCGTTGCGCTGCCACTGTGGATGGCGATCAGCACCATCCTGAGCCACAGCCAGCAAATCGTGGCGCTTGTCTCCGATCTGCAGTCGCTCAAGATTCCCGACCCGCCGCACTGGCTTGGCGACATCCCAGTAGTCGGCGACATGGCTGTCGAGCAGTGGCAATCGATCGAGTCCATCGATGTGACGGACGTGATGAAACAAGTCACCCCATATGCCGGCGCGATCACGCAGTGGTTCGTCGGCACCGTGGGCGGACTGGCGGGTTTCTTCATCGAGTTGTTGCTGACGATCATCATCGCGACTGTCCTGTACGCATCCGGCGAGACGGCGGCGTCGTGGTGCACCCGCTTTGCCTACCGGTTGGCCGGCGACCGGGGCCGCGGCGCGGTGATCCTGGCCGGGCAGGCGATCCGAGCGGTCGCCCTTGGCGTGGTGGTAACCGCGATCGTGCAGTCGATCATTGGCGGAATCGGCTTAGCGCTCGCCGGCGTGCCGCAGACAGGCGTGTTGACGGGCGTTATGTTCATGATGTGCATCGCTCAGCTTGGGCCATCGCCGGTGCTGGTCCCGGCGATCATCTGGCTGTTCGTGGTGGGCGACACGTTGCCGGGCGTGGTGTTGACCGTGTTCAGCGTGGTGGCGATCGGCATCGACAATTTCCTGCGCCCGTTCCTGATCCGCCGCGGCGCGGACCTGCCGATGATGTTGATCCTCGTGGGGGTAATCGGGGGCCTGCTATGCTTCGGCTTGGTGGGGCTGTTCCTGGGGCCCGTGGTGCTCGCCGTGACGTACACGCTGCTCCAGGCCTGGATAGACGAAGAGCGCTTCACAAGCGCTTAACCGTACGACGATTCTGTCAGGACAATAACGGCGTGACCGTTGTGCTTGTGTCATCCAGCGCCCGCAGCGCATCAGCAACGCCGAACTCCCCCGGCAAGGCGCCACGCGGAAACAACCGTGTCACGTGCCCCATTTTTCGCCCCGGCAAGGCCGCCGCCTTGCCATACAGATGGGGGATCAATCCGGGTTCGGCCATCGCCACGGGCCATAGCGCCAGACCTTCCGGGCCGATCAGGTTCTTCATCACCGCGTCGGAATGTCGGACCACGAGCGGCAAAGGCAGCCCGGCGATCGCCCTGATATGCAACTCGAACTGGCTCGCTGGGCAGGCGTCGATTGTCCAGTGGCCTGAATTATGGGGACGCGGTGCGATCTCGTTGACGATGACCCGGCCTTGCGCATCGACGAACATCTCCACCGCCAGCAGGCCGACGAGGTTCAATGCTTGGGCCACACGGGCGGCGATGTCCTGGGCCGCCTGATCTACCGCCGGCGTGATCCGGGCGGGTGCGAGCGTGATGTCCAGGATGTGGTCGCGGTGGCGATTTTCCACCGTGTCAAACGCCGACATCGCGCCGTCGGCCCCGCGGGCGATGACGACGCTGATTTCCCGGGCAAAGTCGACAAAACCCTCCAGCACCAGCGGCTTCGGCGTCAGGCGTTCGAACGCTGGCGCCAGATCGCTGACGGAGCGCAGCATCGCCTGGCCTTTGCCGTCGTAGCCCAGCCGGGTCGTCTTCAGCACCGCTGGGAGGCCCAGCCGTGCGACGGCTGTGGTCAGGTCGTTCAGTGTCTCGACCGCAAACCAGGGAGCCGTTTCGACGCCTGCGCCATTCAGGAACGATTTCTCCGTCACCCGGTCCTGGCTGATCCGCAGGATGGCTGGCGCCGGACGGACCGGGCGGATGGAGGCGAGCAGATCCAACCCCTCGGCGCTGACATTCTCGAACTCGAAGCTGATCACGTCGACAGCGCCGGCGAAGGCGCGAAGCGAGACCGGGTCGCTGTAATCGCTGATAGTGACCGCGGCCGAGACCTGGGCCGCCGGACTGTCGGTTTCCCGCGTCAGGATGTGGCAGCGATAGCCGAGACGGGCGGCCGCCAATGCGGACATGCGGCCAAGCTGGCCGCCGCCGACCAGGCCGATCGTGGCATTTGGGGGTAAGGGAAACGCCGTCATCCGGCCGTCAGGATGGGATGCGGTTCGTCAGTCACCGCGGCTGACTGCGCAGACCGGAACGCATCCAGTCGTTCGGCCAAGGCCGGGTCCATCAGCGCCAGGACCGCCGCCGCCAGCAAAGCCGCGTTTACCGCCCCCGCTCGGCCGATTGCCAGCGTGCCGACAGGGATGCCGGCCGGCATTTGGACAATGGACAGCAGGCTGTCCATACCTTTAAGGGCATGAGATTCGATCGGCACCCCGAACACCGGTAATGAAGTCCATGATGCGCACATGCCCGGCAGATGCGCCGCTCCGCCCGCGCCGGCGATAATCACTTTCACGCCTCGTTCGCGCGCATGACTGGCATACGTGCGCAGGCGATCCGGCGTGCGATGGGCGGACACGATCCGCACCTCATGCGCGACGTTCAGTTTCGTCAGGGTCTCCGCGGCGTGGATCAGAGTTGGCCAGTCGGATTGGCTGCCCATGATGATCCCGACCAGCGGCGATTTCCTGTCCGCCTGCGTTGTCATCTCAGGCGATGCTGTCCGGGATAAGCCGGCTCTCCAGCCAGGCTATTTCATCGCGAAGCATCAGCTTGCGTTTCTTCAGGCGCTGGAGATGGAGCTGATCCGCCGCTCCCTGATCAGCGAGCCGAGCTATAACCGTATCGAGATCGCGATGCTCGCTGCGCAGCCCGTGCAATTTCCGCAGCAGCGAGTTCTCGATCGCTCAGCATGGCCGCAACCCCTGGTGGAAATAACCCACCGAACTCGCCTTTTTCATCGGATGGGGGCTAGCACACCACGTGACATCGGATTTACAGTCTATCGCCGTGTTCGCAGCGGCGGGCACAGGCAACCACCCGGTGTCATACGGAGGTAGCAAGTCCATGAGCTTTAATCCACGTCTCGAGGCCCTGAAAGACCGCCACGAGTCCCTGGAAGGCCGGATTTCCGAGGAAGACCACCGACCACGACCAGATTCAGACGCCCTCATGCGGCTCAAAATCGAGAAGCTACATGTGAAGGAAGAGATGGAGCGGCTCAAAACGACCGTTGACTGACCGACCATAGACGACCCCCCGCCACGCCGGTCAGGCAGCCTCATCTGCCTCCGGCGGTGGCGGCACGGGGACAGTCCGTCCCTCCCGCTCCAGCCGCTCATTAGCCTGCGTTACCGCGGCATTAAGATCGGTCTGGCTGCACAATCCCAGAATAACCGGATCACGCGGCTTGATGTTGGTGCTGTTCCAGTGTGTGCGTTCGCGCACCTTCTGGATCGTTTCCTTCGTGGTCCCCAACAGCTTGCCAACCTGTGTTTCCGATAATTGCGGGAAGTTCCGCAACAGGAACGCGATCGCGTCGGGGCGGTCGTTGCGCTTGGCCACGGGCGTATAGCGCGAGCCGCGCAGGCGCTTAGGCATCGGCAGAGCGGTGGCCGCCAGCGTCAGCCTTGCGTTGGGGTCCGCTTCACACTTGCGGATGCTTTCCAGGGTCGTCTGGCCGTTTGCGACAGGATCATAGCCGTTGATACCCTGTGCAACCTCGCCATCGGCGATCGCCTGCACTTCCAGAGGATGCATGCCGCAAAATTCCGCGATCTGCGTGAATGTCAGGGCGGTCTTGTCTATCAGCCACACGGCGGTGGCCTTGGGCATCAGGGGCAGGGTCATGACTTTCTATACTCTCTTGGTCGGCAGCCGGCGCGGTTCTTGCTGACTTTGTCTCAGGCGCGGTGCCAGACGGAATAACCATCCGGCGATCGGGCGCCATCAACACATCTAGCAGGCAGCCGAGACCGGGGATATGACAACCCGACACAGACGGGTCAAGCCGCTCGTTGCCATAATGTGCCGCAAGTCACACATGACTGACTCGTGATGGGGCGGCGTCGGACACCGGGGAGGGAAGGCAAGGATGGCGCAGGAAGAAGATTTGCCGATACGCAAACACCGGCGGCTGGAGCCGCTGTTGCTCGACAGCCTGGGAGTAGAGGAGTTGCGTGACTACATTGGCGAGCTTCGCGACGAAATTTCCCGGTGCGAGGCCGATATCAATCGCAAGCAAAGCCATCGCAGCGCAGCCGATTCATTTTTCAAGACGCGCTGACATACAAAAAAGGGGCCGGATTGCCCGGCCCCTTCCGCACGGGTCAGGACATCACCGTCAGGCCGCTTTGGCAGCGCCCTGAGCGTCGTTCGCGATTGCCGGCGCGGCGGTCTCACCGCCGCCGATGACAATCTTTCGCGGCTTCAGCGCTTCCGGGACGACCCGGCGCAACCCGACATGCAGCAAGCCATGCTGCAGATCGGCGCCGTCCACGACCATGTGATCGGCGAGGACGAACCGACGCTCGAACGCGCGTGCGGCGATGCCACGGTACAGGATCTCGGACCGTTGGCCCTCTTCCTTGACACGCCCAGAAATAAACAGGGTGTTGTCCTGGACGACCATGTCGATCTCCTCCGGCCTGAAGCCGGCGACCGCCATCGTCAGGCGATAGGTGTCATCGCCCGTCTTTTCGATATTATAAGGGGGGTAGGACGTAGCCTCGGACGCCGCTGCGGCGTTATCGACAAGCCTGGCGAGGCGATCGAAGCCGATGGCGGTACGGAACAGTGGTGCGAAGTCAACACGAGTCATATGGAACCTCCTGCAAAGCAAGGTCTGTAACAAAGGCTGCCGTTGGGCCAGCCCGACACGAAAAAACCCGAGAACCCCATTGGGCATTCCCGACGTCACGTTAGTTAGTTTGGGCGTTGGGCAGGTTCAAGAGGATTTTTGAGGGGAACCGGGCCGGATTACGAGCGTCTGTCGTTGTCGCTGCGGAGGGCAGGTACACCCTAGTGCCTCCAGCCGCTGGGCTGGGGCGAACAGACCATCAGATGACCGAGCGTACTCGGTCATGACATGCATCGTATCGGCGTGAATTGTGTCCGGGCAGGACACCTGCTCCGGCTGACCGGGGCCGAGCCCGGTCAGCGCCTAAGCAGCGGGGGCGGCCTATTTCTTCAGGCCGAGCCCGGCGAACTTCTTGTTGAACTTGGCGACCTGGCCGCCGGTATCCATGATCCGCTGCACGCCGGTCCACGCCGGATGAGACTTCGGGTCGATGTCCAGCCGCAGCGTATCACCGGGCTTGCCCATGCAGGAGCGCGTGGTGAATTCGCTGCCGTCGGTCATCACGATTTTGATCTCGTGATACTCAGGGTGGATACCCGGCTTCATGATCTGTTTCCTTGCTGGCGCCGCCGATCCCGACCGGCCGCGCAAGCGGGCGCGTATAGCCGGGTCGTCCGTTCTGCTCAAGCCCAACTTTGCCCGACACCCTCCTTACCGTCATGGCGATAGACCCGAGGCGTCCAACGCATTATTCCAGCCGTTCCACCTGAAAGATCCCCATCCTCCATGCTGATCCGCCTGCTCGTCGGCCTGGTCGACCTTAGTCGCCGCTTTGCGCTCATCTTTGTCCTTAGTGGGGGTCTGCTCGCAGCCTTCAGCGTCTGGTTCGCCGCCGGTCACCTGGGTGTCAGCACCGACACGGATTTGCTTTTCGCGTCCAGCCTGCCGTGGCGCCAGCGTGCCATCGAAATGAACAAGGACTTTCCCCAGTTCCGCGATCTGCTGGTGGCGGTCATCGACTCCCGCATCCCCGAGGAAGCCGACGCCACCGCGGCCGAACTGGCCAAACAGCTTGGCGCCGACAAGGCGCATTTCCTCTCGGTGCGGCGGCCCGATGCCTCGCCCTTCCTGGAAAAGGAGGGCCTGCTGTTCCTGCCGCTGACGAAGCTGTCCACGCTGATGGACCAGACCATCGACGCGCAGCCCTTCCTGGGCCAGCTTGTCGTGGATCCATCTGCCCGGGGCCTTTTCGCCGCCCTGTCGCTCCTCGGCATGGGAGTCACGCAAACAGACGCCGACCTCACTCCCTACCTCAAGCCGATCGAGGCCTTCCATCAGGCCATGGCCGACGCTCTGGATGGCCATCCCCGCCCGCTCTCCTGGCAAAGCCTGCTAGGCGGCGGGGTGGCGGACCTCGCCGGTCCCTACAAGTTCGTCCTGGTGCAGCCGAAGCAGGACTTCGGCGCGCTCGAACCCGGTGGCGCCGCCACGGCCGCCATGCGCAAGATCATCGCCAACCTGGAGTTCGTCAAAGCCGGCGACGCTCGCGTCCGCATTACCGGACAAATCGCCCTTGCTGATGAGGAGTTCGCCTCCGTCGCCGAAGGCGCCGTGACGGGACTGATCGGCAGCGTCGTGCTGATCACGCTGTGGCTGTTCCTCGCGGTCCATACCTGGCGCCTCATCATCCCGATTCTGATGACGCTGTTCCTGGGCCTGCTGCTGACCGGCCTGTTCGCGGCTGTGGCGGTCGGAACGCTGAACCTTGTCTCGGTTGGCTTCGCCGTCCTGTTCGTCGGCATCGCGGTGGACTTCGCGATCCAGTTCTCTGTCCGTTATCGCGAATACCGCTTCGAAACCGGCGAGGCCGCCGCAGCGATGACCGAGACTGCTCGCCGGGTGGGTGTCCAGATCCTGATTGCCGCACTGGCGACATCCGCTGGCTTTCTGGCCTTCGTCCCGACCGACTTCTCTGGCGTTGCCGAACTGGGGCTGATCGCCGGCGGCGGCATGATCATGGCGTTCATCTGCACGCTGGGATTCCTGCCGGCGGCGATCACGATCTTTCGTCCACGCGGCGAGCAAGGCGCGGTCGGCTTTGCCTGGGCCGGCCGGCTGGACCCCGTGGTCGCCCGCCACCGCTGGCCGATCATGGCGCTATTCGGGTTGCTGGCGATCGCGGCCTTTGCATCCTCGCCCTTCCTGGTCTTCGACTCCGATCCGCTCGCCACCAAGAATCCGAATACGGAGGCGATGCGAACGTTGCGCGACCTGATCAACAACCCGCTGACCAATCCCTATACCATCGACATTCTGGCACCGAGCGCCGAGGCCGCGGCTGAGCTGTCGGGCCCGTTGGAAAAACTGCCGTCAGTGTCCGGCGTGATCAGCATCAACAGCTTCGTGCCGGAGGACCAGCAGCAGAAGCTGGCGGTCATAGCCGACGCCAACAGCATTCTGGCCGTGACTCTCGCGCCCCGTGCCCCCGCCGCCGCGGTCACGCCGGACGACATCCGGCTGGCGGCCAAGTCCGCCTTGGCCCAGATCGATCCGGCGCTGCCGAAACTGCCGAAGGACCATCCCCTTGCCCTGATTGCCAACGACCTGCGCCGGGTGCAAACCGCGCCCGATGGCGTGCTGATGGCCATGAACGCCGCCCTCACACGCTTCCTGCCCGAACAGCTTGATCGTCTCCGCGTCGCGCTCAGCGCCGAACCGGTCACCCTGTCCAGCATCCCACTCGATTTTGCCCGCGACTGGCTTTTGCCCGACGGCCGAGCGCGGGTTCAGGTCAATCCAAAACCGGATTACCACACGCCAGCCGGCCTGCGGACCTTTGTTGCCCAGGTGCGGACGATCGCCCCTGACGCCGGCGGGTCGGCCGTCACGATCGAGGCGACCAGCGACACCATTGTCGGCGCCTTCCGGTCCGCGGCTACGTATGCGGTGATTGCTATTGCCATCATCCTGTCCCTGCTGCTCCGCCGCGCGTTGGATGTCGCGTTGGTGATGGCGCCGCTGCTGATGTCTGCCCTGCTGACTTTGCTGATCGCCGTGTGGCTGCCGCTGCCACTGAATTTCGCCAACATCATCGCACTTCCGTTACTTCTGGGCGTTGGTGTCTCCTTCAATATCTACTTCGTGATGAACTGGCGCGCCGGCCAGCGTAATCCGTTGGGGAGCGCGACCGCGCGCGCCATCCTGTTCTCCGCGCTGACCACAGGGACGGCTTTCGGCTCGCTTGCGCTGTCAGCGCATCCTGGAACAGCGAGCATGGGAAAGCTTTTATTGATCAGCCTGGCATGCACCCTACTCGCGAGCCTGGTGTTCATTCCGGCTCTGTTATCGAGTTTGCCACCGAACCGATTGATCCGGACAGAGTGAATCCGTTCGCCGCACGCACAGTCATGTGACGCGCCGTATCATTCTCGCACGCACAACGACATCCCATTTGGATGCGGTTCTCGTTTCAAAAGGACCAACCGAATGAAGAAGCTGTTGCTTGTCATCCTCGTGCCGCTGTCGCTGGGGGGGTGCCTGAGCTATACCGAATCGCCGACCCCAAAGACGACGACCGTTGTCGTGCCGCCTGGCTCCGCGGTGGTTTGTGCCAACGGTCAGCCCGGACCCTGTTAAGGCAAGTTTTGCAGCCGACCAAGCGTCAGACACCGCATCATCCCTTCATGATCGGGCCAGAACCGGTCTGATCATGAAGTGGTGGCGCGGCGCGGCGCTCGGTTCAACCGATCTCGCAACAAACCTGTCACGGAGAAGGCCTGCGCTTCTCCCACGCCTCGGATAGCAGGCACAGGATTTCGAACAACACCGATGCGCCATTGAATGCTGTCAGCGTCCCGATATCGAAGGGTGGCGAGACCTCCACCAGGTCGCCGCCGACGAAATCGATTTCTCGCAGTTCCCGCAGCAACCGCAAGGCTTCGAACGTGGTGAGGCCGCCTGCTTCCGGCGTTCCGGTACCGGGAGCGTGACTGGGATCGAGGCTGTCGATGTCGAAAGTCAGATAAACCGGCCCGTCGCCGACTACGCGCCTTGCCTCCTCCGCGGCGAAGCGCCAGCCGCGGTCGGCGAACTCGTCCATCGGCAGCACCCGCATACCGCTCCGCTGGCTGAAACCCCACATGTCAGGATCGTTCGTCGTGCCGCGTATCCCGATCTGGATGACACGGGTGGGATCCAGCAGCCCTTCGTCCACAGCACGGCGAAACGGCGCACCGTGGTGAAACCTGGATCCCATGTAATCGTCGCCGGTGTCACAGTGCGCGTCGATGTGGACCATCCCGACCGGCCCATTCGCCGCCACCGCCCGCAGGATCGGCAGGCTGATCGAGTGATCCCCGCCTACCGACAGCGGCACAACCCCGGCCGCGGTCACTGTCCGGAGGAATACTTCGATCTCGCGGAGAGCCGTTTCCAGCTCGTACGGCTGCTCGATCCAACAGTCCCCGAGATCGCGCACCCGAGCCTTCGCGAACGGCATGACCCGCGTGACGCCATTGATCCGGCGCAGCAACGTTGACTGCTCGCGAACCGCCCGCGGCCCGTGGCGCGTGCCCGAGCGATTGGTCACGCCGCCGTCGAACGGCACGCCAATGAGGCCAATATCCACTTCATCCAGTTGCTGGCTCGGCGGCGCGCGGAAGAACGAGGCAATGCCAGTGTAGCGGGGGTGCGCCTGAGGGTCCTGAAAATCCTGATACTTCACCGGTTGCTTGATCATCGGTTCCCGAATCCCTGTGCCACGACAAATCCAAAATCGCTAAACGCCCTACGGTAGTTCTGACCACAACCGTTCGGCGAATCGCCAGCCTTCTGGACGTCCGAAAACTATGCCACAAAAGCGGCCCGGCGCGCCCAGGCCTTTCCACCAGGGTCCATCGTCCGGCATGCTGCTTTAAAGCGACAGGAGGACGCGCATGGAACCGATAGCCGAAACCACGTCCGGCAAGGTGATGGGCTTGGTCGAGGAACAGGTCCTGGCCTTTCGCACCATCCCCTATGCCGCATCTACCGCCGGTGCGAACCGCTTTCTGCCGCCGCGTCCGCCCGCCCCTTGGTCCGGCGTCCGCGACTGCCGGGAATTCGTTGGCAAGGCCCCTCAGGCCGGCATTGCGCCGGTGCCGATTCCTGATCTGGCCAATTTCTCCGGCACGCCCGACCCGTCCCCGGAAACCGAGGATTGCCTGACGGTCAATGTCTGGACGAAGGACACCGACCAATCCGCAAAGCGCCCGGTCATGGTGTGGTTCCATGGCGGGGCGTTCTCTTACGGCAACGCCAACGCGCAGCGGTTGCGCGGCTCCCGTCTGGCCCGCCGCAACGACGTTGTCGTCGTCAACGTCAACCAGCGCCTGAACATCTTCGGCCACCTCGACCTGTCCGCCTTCGGTGGGGCAGCCTACCGGCATTCGGGTAACGCCGGCACTTTGGACATGGTCGCCGCGCTGGAGTGGGTGCGAAACAATATTTCGGCATTTGGCGGCGACCCCGGCAATGTCACGATCTTCGGCGAGTCCGGCGGCGGCGGAAAGGTCAGCACGCTGTTGGCAATGCCACGCGCCGCCAGATTGTTTCACCGAGCGATCATTCAAAGCGGCGCCGTGGTCCGGCTTCGAACGCAGGAGCGCGCTTTGGAATTGACTGAATACGTCCTTCAACACCTGGGGTCATCGGCAGCCTCGATCGAAGCTCTGCAAGCCGTCCCGGTCGAGCAACTTCTCGGCGCAATCGCACCGGCTCAGCAGGCGCTCGGCCCTTCTCCCACACCGCTGTTCGACCGCTATCCATTTGGACCGACGGTCGATGGCGATTTGCTGCCTGCGCATCCGTTCGACCCTGTCGCGCCCGATTGTTCCGCGGGCATCCCATTGATTGTGGGCGACATGAAGGACGAGACGGCAAACTTCCTTGCCAGCGATGCCCGGGTCTGGAACCGCACGCTGACCGAGGCGCAGATGCGGGAGAAAGTTGCCGCTATCGCCGGCTCGAACACCGACCGAGTGCTCGATCTGTATGGCAGGCTGTATGGACACTGGAGCCCAGCCGAGAGGCTGATCGCGATCACCACTGACTGCAACTTCCGGATTCGATCCCTGGTCCTGGCGCAGCGCCGCGCCGCCAAATCCTCTGGTCCGGTCTGGATGTATTCGTTCGACTGGGAGACACCGGTGCTGAACGGCCGCCTGAAGGCGCCGCACGCAATGGACGTGCCGTTCACGTTCAACACCCTGGACCTGACCAACGCCACCGGTGGCAGCGCCGAGGCTCAGGTCCTGTCCGATACGATGTCCTCGCTTTGGGCAACCTTCGCCCGGACCGGCCGTCCCGATGATCCCGCGATCCCGGGGTGGCCGACCTATGACGCCGCCACGCGCGCCACGCTGGTGTTGGACAACCCTTGCCGGATCGAAAACGACCCGCGCGCCGAAGGGCGGAAGCTGTGGCAGGAAATCACCGGGACGCTGGACGGATAAGGTCGGACTCCTGCGCCGGTATCCGCAGGCCCTGGTGGCGAGTCTTCCGTGATAAAGGCCGGCGGCCGGCACCCATAACGTGCCAGCCGCGTTTTGCCCGATCAGTGAACCCGCACTCGCACCGCCCGAGGCTCTGTCATCGCGGCGCCACAAAGCGGCAGCAGGACAGCGGCGAACAGCACGATTCCTCCGACCACCAGCAGGCCAAGGCTATAATTGCCTGTCAGGTCCCGCAACAAACCCATCAGTTGCGGCGCCAGATAGCCGGAGACGTTGCCGACTGAGTTGATCATCGCAATCCCAGCGGCGGCGCTGCCGGCGCCCAGATAAGCGGTCGGCAGATTCCAGAAGCACGGCAGGCAGGAACTGATGCCAATCCCGACGACGCACAGCCCGATCAGCTCGACCCACGGGTTGCCAACGAACATGCCGGTGACCAGCAGGGCGACAGCCGCCAACAGGGTGGGCAGCGTGACGTGCCAGACCCGCTCTCCGGTGCGGTCGGAACTGCGGGAGAGCAACACCATGCCCACGGCGCCCAGGGCCGCCGGCACCGCTGCCAGGTAGCTTACCGTAATGTTGCTGAAACCGAGGTCCTTGATGATCAGCGGCAGGAAGAACACGTTTGCGTAGACGCCGAACCCGATCGCCAGATACGCGACAGTCAGCAGGATCATCTTGCCGTCGAGCAACAATCGTAGCGGAGATACCGTCGCGCCAACGGCGACGGTCTGCTCGCGTGCCAGGGTCTGTTGCAGCCAGTCTTTTTCGTCCGCCGTCAACCACTGCGCCTGCGACGGATCGTCGCGCAAAAGGAATGGGCAGATCGCCGCGAGCATCAGCGCCGGCGCGGCCTCGATCAAAAAGATCCACTGCCAGCCTTGCAGACCAAGCCAGCCATGTAGAACCAGGATGTTGCCGGAAATCGGCGCGCCGGTCGACACCGCCGCCGCGGCGAACGCATAAAACACTCCCATCGCCCGGCCGCGATAGCGCGAGGGAAACCAGCGCGTCATGAAAAAGATGACGCCCGGAAAGTAGCCGGCTTCTGCCACACCCAGCAGGAAACGCACCAGCGCGAAGCTCTTGACGCCGGTAATGAGCGCCGTGGAGGCGGAACACAGCCCCCAGACCAGGATTACCACCGTCAGCCAGCGGCGGGCCCCGACGCGCGACAGAACCATGTTGCTGGGAACCTGGAACAGGACATAACTCCAGAAAAATGCTCCGGCGCCCATGCCATATTCCGCCGCGGTGAAGCCCAGCGATTTGTTCATTGTCAGCGCCGCGACCGCGACATTCGAGCGGTCCAGCGCGTTGACGAAGTAGGCAAGACCAAGAAACGGCACGAGCCGCCAAGCGGCCTTGCGCATCGCTGATTGTTCGGATGTTAACGACATGATGCCTCCCAGGGCGTTTATTTTGGGTCATGTTACACGCGGGCTGACGTCTAGGCCAGAACTTCGGCTAGCAGGACCGCTTGACCAGGCGCCTGGTTTTGTCCGACGTCGCCCAACTTGACACATCGCCCCTTCCCAGCATTGTCCCCCCAGCCATACGCGAGGGGAAAACGCCACATGCATGTCCAAACCGTTACCGGTCCGATCGGGCTTGACCAACTCGGCCGCACGCTCATGCACGAGCACCTGTTCATCGCCTTCCCCGGCGCCGAGTTCGACCCCACCGCCGTCTTCGACCGCACGGGTTTCATCGCCGAGGCGGTGCGACGCCTGCGCCAACTGCGTGAGGAACACGCTGTCCGCACCTTTGTCGACCCGTGTCCCATCGAGCTTGGCCGTGATGCTGGCATGATGAAGGAGATCGCCGAAAAATCGGAAATGAACGTCGTCTGCACCACCGGCTTTTACTTTGAGGAAATGGGCCTGCCGGTCTACTGGCGCGCCCGCACCGAACAGGAGATCGCCGATCTTTACATTCGGGAAATCACCTTCGGCATTGGCACCACTGGCGTAAAAGCCGGCGCCATCAAGGTCGCAACTGGCAAGCCGATCACCGCTCTGGACACCAAATTCCTCAATGCCGCCTGCATCGCCCAGAACGCCACCGGCGTGCCGATCATCACCCACACGCAGGATGGGCATGGCGGTCCCGAACAGCAGGAGCTCTTCGCCGCAGGCGGTGTTGCGGCACATATGTGCCTGATCGGACATTGCTGCGGCAATCCGGACCCCGCCTACCATCGTCGCGTCGTCGACGGCGGCTCCTATATCGGCTTCGACCGCATTGGCATCCTGCGCCTGCAACCCGATGAGGTCCGCGCCGACAACCTCGTGCACCTGGTGCGCAGCGGCCACCGAGCGCAGATCATGATGTCGCAGGACCGCCATTGCGGCTGGCTGGGAAAATTCGCCCGCCAGGTTCCGCCCGCGGAACAGGCCCGCATCGACGCCCTGCGCTCAGAAGGCAACTGGCCGCCCCACTACACGTACATGTTTACCGATTTTGTTCCGATGCTGAAGCAGCGCGGTCTGTCTGACCACGAAATCAACTCCATCTTGCTGGACAATCCACGCCGCTTCTTTGCCGGCGAAGCCCTTCCGGTACCAAACCATGCGGGCTGACTATGTCGTGGTTGGCGCCGGGTCCGCCGGCTGCGTCGTGGCCGCCCGCCTGAGTGAGACCGGCGCCAAGGTCATCCTGCTGGAGGCCGGACCAAAAGACACGCTGCTGTGGATCCACATCCCCGCCGGCATCCTGAAGCTGCTTTATCATCCCGTCGTCAACTGGAACTACAGCGCCGAGGGCACCGAAGGCAGCGCCGGCCGCCGCATCCACTGGCCGCGCGGAAAAACCCTGGGCGGATCGAGCTCGATTAACGGGATGCTGTATGTCCGGGGTAATCCCGCCGACTTCGACGGCTGGGCTCAGATGGGCAACCGTGGCTGGAGTTTTGACGATGTCCTTCCGTACTTTCGTAAGTCCGAGGACTATAAACAGGGTGCGGACCCGGACTATCGCGGCAAGGATGGCCCTCTGAAGGTAGAGGACTACCGCACGATCCTTCCACTGACCCACCGATTTATCGAGGCAGCGCAGGAGGCCGGGCACCAATTCAGCAATGACCTGAACGGCCGTCAACCGGAAGGCGTCGGCTACTCGCAGATGACGCGCAAGGGAAAGTGGCGCGGCTCGACCGCGCAAACCTTCCTGAAGGAAGCGCAAGGCCGTCCGAACCTTCAGGTCGAAACCGAGGCCCTGGCAACGAAACTGCTGTTCGAGGGCAAGCGTTGTGTCGGTGTCGCCTTCCGGCAGAGTGGACGGGATGTTGAAGTCCGAGCGGCGAAGGAGGTGATTCTGTGCGGCGGCGCCATCAACTCGCCGCATCTGCTACAGATCTCCGGAGTGGGCCCCGCCGAACATCTGCAATCGATTGGCGTTCCGGTCGTGCACGATCTGCCGGGCGTCGGTGCCAACCTGCAGGATCATTACGTCGCCCGCATCTCGCATCGAGTTCGTGACTCGATCTCGATCAACAAGCTGTCGCGCGGCCTGCGCCTTGCCTGGAATGTGGGCCGATTTTTTGTTGAAGGTCGGGGTGCCCTGACATTCGGCGTTACCACCGCGCAGGTCTTCACCCGCTCATCGCCGGAAAAAGCAAGTCCTGATCTGCAACTTCTCTTTACGCCCGCCAGCTACGACGCGAGCAAGTTTGGTGAACTGGAGCAGGAGGACGGGATGACCGTCGCCGTCTGCCCGGTGCGTCCGGACAGCCGAGGCACCATCATGGCCGCCGGCCCTGACCCCGCCAAGCCGCCGATCATTACGCCGAACTATTTGTCCGACCCCAACGACGTCCGAGTCTTGTTGGCTGGCATACGCCAGACACGAGCGATATTCGCTTCACCCGCCGTGGCGAAATACAGCGTGGTCGAAACGTTACCCGGCCGGGATGTTGTCACAGACGACGGTCTTCTGGACTACGCGAAACGTTTCGGCACTACGATCTATCACCCGGTCGGCACCTGCCGCATGGGCGAAGGCCCTGCCGCGGTCGTCGATCAGCGCCTACGTGTCCATGGTGTCGCAGGGCTGCGCGTGATTGACGCCTCGATCATGCCCACCCTCACCACCGGCAACACGAATGCGCCCACCATTATGATCGGAGAAAAAGGCGCAGAAATGATCAAGGAAGATCACGCTGCCGCATAGCGGAGAGGGTTCGCCATCCTGATCATCGCAAGGCCCGCGGATCCAGTCAGCCCGGCCACCACCAAGCGCCTGGAGCAGGCGCTTGGCGTTGCCGCATATTGCGTCGGTTCCGGCGAGCAAACCCCGGGCGACACTGCTCGTGGCGGGCGCATCCAGAATTGCGGATGCGCCAGTCCCACTACTTCACCCGATTATC
This sequence comes from uncultured Pseudomonadota bacterium, assembly GCA_963819005.1. Lineage (GTDB taxonomy): Bacteria > Pseudomonadota > Alphaproteobacteria > Acetobacterales > Acetobacteraceae > Rhodopila. The sequence goes on along the minus strand of CAWFUL010000009.1, from coordinate 1,035,589 downwards.
CACCAATTCCGTCACCACCGCCGGGTCAGCCAGCGTCGAGATATCCCCCAACCCATCCGTCTCGTTGGCCGCGATCTTGCGAAGGATGCGCCGCATGATCTTACCGCTGCGGGTCTTCGGCAGCCCCGGCGCCCACTGGATCGCATCCGGCGAGGCAATAGGCCCGATCTCCTTGCGGACCCAGGCCACCAGCTCTTTCCGCAGTTCCTCAGTCGGTTCCTGATCCGCGTTCAGCGTCACATAAGCATAGATACCCTGGCCCTTGATGTCGTGCGGGAAGCCGACCACAGCCGCCTCCGCCACCTTCGGGTGCGCCACCAGCGCGCTCTCCACCTCGGCCGTGCCCATGCGGTGGCCGGATACGTTGATCACGTCGTCCACCCGGCCGGTGATCCAGTAGTAGCCGTCCGCATCCCGCCGGGCGCCGTCACCCGTGAAATACAGCCCTTTGAACGTCGAGAAATACGTCTGCACAAACCGGGCGTGATCGCCGTAGACGGTCCGCATCTGCCCCGGCCAACTGTCGGAGATACAGAGGTTCCCCTCGGTCGCCCCGTGCAACTCGGCACCGTCGCCATCGACCAGCAGCGGCTTGACGCCCGGCAGGGGCAGCGTCGCAGATCCCGGTTTCAACGCGGTCGCGCCCGGCAGCGGACTGATCAGGATGCCGCCCGTCTCCGTCTGCCACCATGTATCCACAATGGGGCAGCGGGCATCGCCGACGACGTTGTAGTACCACAGCCACGCCTCGGGATTGATGGGCTCACCCACGCTGCCCAGCAGGCGCAAAGACTTGCGGGAGGTTGCCTTGACCGGCCCCTCACCCTCTCGCATCAGCGACCGGATGGCCGTCGGCGCGGTGTAGAAGATCGTTACCTTATGCTTGTCGACCACTTGCCAGAAACGGCTGCTGTTCGGGTAATTCGGAATCCCCTCGAACATCAGGGTGGTCGCGCCATTCGCCAGCGGCCCGTACACGATGTAGCTGTGACCGGTGACCCAGCCCACGTCGGCCGTGCACCAGTAGACATCGCCATCGCGATAATCGAACACGTTCTGATGCGTGTAGCTCGCCCAAACCATGTAGCCGCCGGTGGTGTGCAGCACGCCCTTCGGCTTCCCGGTACTGCCGGAGGTATAAAGGATGAACAGCGGGTCCTCTGCCCCCATCGGCTCCGGCTGGCAATCAGCCGAGGCCGCGGCCAGCAGGGTCGCATAATCATGATCGCGCCCCGCGGTCATCGGCACATCCGACCCCGTCACCTTAACCACAATAACCGCGCTCACGCTCGGGCTCTGCTTCACCGCCGCATCGGCATTGGTTTTTAGCGCCACCTTGCGCCCGCCGCGCCGGCCCTCGTCGGCGGTTATCAACAGCTTCGATCCGCAATCCTGGATCCGGTTCGCCAGGCTGTCAGTCGAGAACCCGCCAAACACGACCGAATGGATGGCCCCGATCCGCGTACAGGCCAGCATCGCCACCGCCGCCTCGGGCACCATCGGCAGGTAGATCGTGACCACGTCGCCTTTCTTGACACCCAGCGACTTCATCGCGTTTGCCAGCCGGGACACCTGATCGTGCAACTCTCGGTACGTCACGTGCTTGCTGACGTTGGGATCGTCGCCCTCCCAGATGATCGCCGTCTGATCGCCCCGCGTCGCCAGATGCCGGTCCAGGCAGGAGGCGGATGCATTCAGCACCCCGTCCTCAAACCACTTGATCGAAACATCCCCCTGGAATGAGGTGTTCTTGATCTTCGTCGGTGCCTTGATCCAGGCAATCCGCTTCGCTTCTTCCGCCCAGTAGCCGTCCGGGTCACTGGCCGCCCGTTCATATGCCGCGCGGTAACCCCCGGCGTTTACGAGCGCCTTCGCCGCGAAATCCGGGCGCACCGGGAAAAGCGTGTTCTCAGGCAGATGGGTGTCGGGCATCGCAGAGTCCCTCCTCAGGTTTCTTTGTTCAGGCGGCGATAGATCGCTTCGTAGCAAAGCCAGGCGCGCAACGCGAGGCGGTCCGACCCGAAATCGGACCGCCTGGATGACATGGCCTGGATCAGGCCGCGGCGGTGCGCATCGAGGTCTCCCGAACCGCCGGGGCGCCGACTGGCAGCACGACCCGTCCGTGGGTCTCATTGATGACTTCCGCCGCCGCGAGATAGAAGGCCAGTACCGCGGTGATCAGCCCGGTATAGCCGCCCGCCTGATGCAGCACCGGCACAGTAAACAGGTCTGCCGCGCCCAGCAGGAAGAAGGTGATCCACAGCGCCAGGAATATGGCCTGCAAGGCGCGGTTGAGCGCCAGGCTCGCCACCCACATGAACAGCGTGAACACGCCCCACATGACCAGCCACCATCCGACGAACGACGGCGGCACGTTGGTCGCGAAGAATTCGACCAGCAGAGCGAAGCTCCACCAGAACGCCCCATAGGCGCAGAATGCGACAAAGCCGAACGTGTTGCCGCGTGGCATTTCCATGAGCCCCGCAGCGAACTGGGCCGTGCCGCCGAATGCCAGTGCACTGGCCAGCACCAATGGCACACTCGTGCCGGTGAACCAGCCGGCATTCACCATGCTCAGCATCCAGGTTGTCAGGGCGAAGCCGGTCAGCCCCAGCGGAGCCGGATTGGCAAGTTTCATTGATACGCTCCCGTTGGTTGTGGCGCCAGTTCTGTACGATGGCGGCAGCGGAAGCCTCCATCCGCTACGGGTCGCGCTTGTCAGCCACGAACAGCGTTCCCTCATTGATCTTGATCAACAGCGGCTCCAAAAAGTCGCCCGAGCAGGGACCGCGGGTGCAAAAACCGTCGTTGATCCGGAACTCCGCCCCATGTGTGGCGCAAATGATGCGTGTGCCGTCGCGGGACAGGAAGCGATCCGGCACCCAGTCCAATGGTGTGCCGATATGCGGGCACGCGTTCACATAAGCCACCGCGGTATCCCCCTGACGGATCGCGAATACCCCTGTGAAACTGCCCTCCGGCCCCTGGAAGCCCTTGGCCTCGCCATCAGCCAGTGTATCCAGCCGGCACAGCGCCCGAAAGTGCTCGCTCATGCCTTGTATCCCCCCATGCGGCACAGCCGGTCCCAGTGCGCCTTGGATACCGGCATCACCGATAACCGGGACATCCGCACCAGGGCCAGGTCGGCGAATTCCGGATCATCCTTGATGTCCGTCAGGCTGACGGGCTTCGGCAAAGGCCGAACCGCCTTCATGTCAACGCTAACCCAGTCCCCCTTTTCGGCGGTCGGGTCCGGATACGCCTCTTTCACCACCTGCACGATCCCAACGATCTGCTTGCCGATATTCGAATGGTAGAAGAACGCGAGGTCGCCTTTGCGCATAGCCTTCAGATTATTCTTTGCCATGTGATTGCGCACGCCAGTCCAGGGCTCGATCCGGTTGGCTACCTGCTGATCCCAGGAAAATGCGTCCGGCTCCGATTTCACCAGCCAATAAGCCACCATCTAACCTCCGGGCGTGCTTGACCCCGGTCAAACATGCGTTGCTGTCGATACGTTAATGGTGTCCTGCTTTCAACCGTTCGGCCGATCCGCTATGGCATTCTTCGTGGACGCTCCTTCGCCTGCCGCGCCGCTCCGCTCCGGACGCTCGCTGCATCGTTTCGCCAATCCGGGCCGGTTCCTCCGGCTGTCCGGAAAGGTGTTCCCGTGGCTGATGGTCCCGGGCGCCATCCTGACGATTGTCGGCCTGGTCTGGGGCCTGTTCTTTGCACCCGCTGACTGGCAGCAAGGCGATGCCTCCCGGATCATGTATGTGCATGTCCCGTCGGCGTGGCTTGCTTCGGCCGGCTACCTTTCGCTTGCCATCGCCAGTGCGATGTCCCTGGTCTGGCGGCATCCATTGGCCGATATCGCCGCCGCTGAAATCGCCCCGGTGGGGGCTGGTTTCACCGCGCTGTGCCTCGCCACCGGCAGCCTGTGGGGCAAGCCGATGTGGGGCGCGTGGTGGGTGTGGGATGCCCGGCTGACCTCGGTTCTGGTATTGTTCTTTCTCTATATGGGCCACATCGCCTTGGTGCGGGCATTCGACGACCCGACGCGAGGCGCCCGCGCCGGCGCCATTCTCGCCCTTGTCGGCGTGATTAATTTGCCGATCATCAAATTCAGCGTCGATTGGTGGAACACGCTGCACCAACCCGCCTCCATCGGCCTGACGGGTTCGCCCACCATCGCCGCCAGCATGCTGTGGCCCCTTCTTGTCTGCGCGATCGGCTACACGTTGCTGTTTGCCGCGCTCTCCGTCGCCCGCATGCGCGCCGCGGTCATGGAACGCCGCATCCGCGCGCTGCTGATGGCTCGGGCGGCCTCTGACCAGGATGCTTTCGCGTGACCCACTTGCCCTTTGTCGCTGCCGCCTATGCGCTTGGCACCGGCGTGCCTATAGCTTTCACCATCGCCGCTTTCACGCGCCTGCGCGCCGCCACGCGCCGCCTGAACGCGATCGATCCCCGCCGTAACCGAGGCGACCAATGACCCGCAAACGCCGCCGCCTGATTCTGCTTCTGGTCTGCGGCGTGGGGTTGTGCGGCGCGACCGCGCTGACCTTGAGCGCCTTCAGTGACAACCTGGTCTTCTTTGTCACCCCGTCCGACCTGGCGAAGAACAATCCCGGCTCCCGCTCCGTTCGCCTCGGCGGACTTGTCGAGCAGGGGACCCTTCAGCGTCCCACTTCCAAGCAGCCCTTCGCTCGCTTCAAGGTGACCGACGGCACCGCCAGCGTTGCCGTGTCGTACAAAGGGATCCTCCCGGACCTGTTCCGCGAGGGCCAAGGTGTTGTTGCCCTTGGCAATATGCAGCCCGATGGCACATTCCGGGCGTCGGAGGTCCTGGCCAAGCACGACGCGACTTACATGCCAAAGGAAGTGGAGGAGGCCTTGAAAAAATCCGGCCGATGGAATCCTTCCGCCGGGCCGCCCCCGCCGGCCTCCACCTGGAACGAGCCAGCCGGCAAACCCACCCAGACCGGCAGCTAGCCGGATGTCCAACATCTTGTCGGTGCAGGTCGTTATCATGGGGGCCGGTCCGGTCGGCGGCACCCTCGCCTGCCGCCTTGCCAATTCCGGGATCAGCGTCGCGGTGATCGATCGCGCTGCACTGCCGCCCATGGAGCACCCGGCATTCGACGGCAGAGCCTATGCCATCGCCGCCGGCTCGCGGGTCCTGTTGGAACACGCCGGACTTTGGGATGTCCTTCCGGTCCCGCCGAATCCCATCAGCGACATCCGTGTCAGCGATGGGCGAATTGGCCGCCGGGCCTCGCGGCTTCACCTCCATTTCGACCATCGCGAGGCGGGTGACGACGCCTCGGCCTTCGGTTGGATGGTCGAGGCCCGATCACTCCGCCGCGCCCTCAACGCCGCGCTGCCGAGGCACCCGGCGCTGCACATTTTCGCCCCTGCCCAGGCCGTTGTCGACCGCTCCTCTACCGGCGTTGAAGTGCGCCTCGGCGACGGCACTCAGATCCAGGCGCAACTGATTATCGCGGCCGAGGGCCGCGAATCCCCGCTTCGCGAACAGGCCCAGATTCCGCTGACCCGCATCCCGTATCATCAGACCGGCATCGTCTGCGCCATTGCTCACGATCTGCCGCACAACAACGTTGCGTTGGAGCACTTCCTTCCGTCCGGCCCGTTCGCTTGCCTGCCCATGGGATCTAGCGAGGACGCCGAACCTGGCGGCGCCCCGAACGTGTCCGCGGTCGTCTGGACGGAGCGAACCGCCCAGGCCGAGACCATCGTCGCGCTTGACGATGCCCGCTTTGCCCGCGAGGTTGCCCGCCGTCTAGGCGGCCATCTTGGCCGGATCCGTCCGATCGGCCGCCGTTGGAACTATGCCCTCTCGGCAATGCTCGCCCATCGCTACGTCGATCAGCGCCTCGCCCTTGCCGGCGACGCCGCCCATGGCATCCACCCGATCGCCGGTCAGGGGCTGAACCTGGGGTTCCGCGATGCGATTGCGCTTGCCGACCTGATCATCGAGGCCGACCGCGCCAGCAACGACGTCGGCAGCGACGCTCTCCTGGCGCGCTACCAGCGCCTGAGAAAGCCTGACAACGTGCTGATGCTGACAATGACCGACCAACTCGATCGGTTGTTCAGTACTGACAACGGGCTGGTTCGCCGGACCCGGGATTTCGGTATTGCCGCCGTCGACCGCACCCGTCCGGCGAAACGCCTGTTCATGCGGCGGGCCATGGGGCTGAGCTCAAGGGGCAGTGCCTTTTGAAGGCCGCCAAGCGCCGACGACCCTCATAGCTGGGGTCGGGGCAACAGCCTGGCGCTACGGCACCAGGACAGTGCTGCCCGTCGTCTTGCGCGCTTCCAGCGCGATATGCGCCTGCGCGGCATCCTTCAGTGCAAACGTCTGGTTCACCTGAATCTTTACCGCACCCTTCTGCACCACGTCGAACAGGTCGGCCGCCACAGCCTCCAGGTCGGCGCGCTTGGCGGTATAGGTCGCCAGGGTCGGCCGCGTCAGATAAAGGCTGCCCTTCGCCGCCAGCACGCTGAGGTCGAAGGGTGGGACCGGCCCGGAGGCATTCCCGTAGCTCACCATCAGACCGAGCGGGGCCAGGCAGTCCAGGCTTGCGGTGAAGGTGTCCTTGCCGACGCTGTCATACACTACCGGCACGCCGGCCCCATTGGTGATGCGCTTTACTTCCGCCACCAGTTTGGGAACGCCGATGACAGTATGAGCCGCTCCATTCGCGCGCGCCAGTTCGGCCTTCTCCTCGCTCGACACCACGCCGATCACGGTAGCGCCAAGGGATTTTGCCCATTGGCACAGGATCAGCCCCACGCCGCCTGCGGCCGCGTGCACTACGATTGTATCGCCATTTTTCACCGGATAGGTCCGCCGCACCAGATACTGCGCGGTCATGCCCTGCAGCATCATCGCCGCGCCTGTCTCGAAGCTGATCGCAGAGGGCAGCTTCACCAGCCTGTCGGCCGGGATCACGCGGTCCGAGGCATAGCCCCCGATCGAGCCGGCATAGGCGACGCGGTCCCCGGGCGCCACGCTTGTCACCGCCGATCCGACCGCCGTGACGGTGCCAGCCCCCTCCTGGCCGATGATCAGCGGCATGTTCGGCGCCTTGTACAGACCCGTCCGGAAGTACACGTCGATGTAATTCAGGCCAACGGCATGATGCTTGATCAGTGCCTCGTTCGGGCCGGGTTCGGGCGTCGGCACGTCCTCCCAGACCATGACCTCCGGGCCGCCATTGGCGTGGATGCGGATCGCCTTTGTCATGTCTTTCTCCGTTCAGCGAACATCGTCATAGCAGGGTTCAAGTGTTCTGTCTCAGGTCCGGCCGGCAACCGTCAGCCAAGGTTGCCAAACCGCGGGCCGCCCGCATAGAGGTCCTTCGACGGCATGACGGCCAGCCGCCACGGCAAGAACGCTTTGGGCTTATGTGTGGCGGGTCCATGGGAGAAAGTCACCCTACCCACCGACCTGGCGGTCACCGCGCCGTTCGCCAACCTTCAGGTGACGATCAGCTCGACCAATGGTGATCCGGTGTTCGGCGGTACCGCGCAGACCGAGATCGACAGCTACGTTCCGTTCGCCGGCGATCCAGCTGTCGCGCAACTGTCAGAGCTGTCCGGTGCGGTCACGTTCGCGGGCAGGCGGGCCACTACATGCTCAAACCCACTGGCGTTCAGCCCACCGACGGACGCGATGACGGAGACGGTGACCGGCAGGATGCACCCGCGACACTGACCGTATGCGGGAACCAGCCCCTTGCCAACTTGATTCATGAAACGGATGGTCAGACCGGGACGTAAATAAAGTTCGCCTGGGGGTGGCTGGCGGAACAGCCAAATGATCTGCCAGCTCGATTGGGCCACGAGATACCAGTCGAAATAGAAACGATTTCGGTTAACTATTCGTTAGGACTCGTCTGCTAGGTCATCTGCTAGTCACAGCAGGACGATTACCCCAGATGGATTTGGGCGTTCGACAAATTCGCACCGCCGGCAAGGGCAGCGGCAGCATCGAGCTGACACTGCCGGCCGATCTTCGTGCCCTCGTCGGATTGCCCTGCCGCATCATGCTGCGCGACGGCAGCCGGCCAGACATTGTCCTTCAGCCTGACCTGCGTGGCGCGCTTTCTTCCTTCTCGGCCTTATGGACCGCCATGGCCGGTGTGGTACTGCGCGAAGACGCCGACCCGCCCTCTCTGCCGCTGCCGGCGTTCAGTTTTGGTCTGCAGCCACGTGCGGGCGGCGGCGATTTGCCATTCCTATGCTGGCGCGACGGCCTCACCCTGGCAGCGCCGCCGCCATACGATCCCGCCGCCATCTCCCGCACCATCGCTGCCTTCGGTCAGGTGCTGGCGGCAGACCTGAAAATCGCGGCCGCCCTCGCCGCCGGATTCGGTGCGGCCTGCGGCTATCTGCTCGCCGGCGTGGCCGCCAATGTGGATGGGCAGGAGGCCTGCGATCTCGCCGCCGCCGCGCTGCACAGGACAATCGAAGCGCCTACGCAACGGGCATCCGTCGACGGCTTTCTCGGCGATGATTTCTGGCGCCAGGCAGCACCACTGCTGTGGGCGACCACTGACCTGTTCGCTGCCTGGACAGCCGACCCTACAGCACACGCCGCCCTTCGCGCCGCATGGCGCCGCGGCCGCACCATCGAAATGAGTGGAGACCCCGTGGCATGACACTTCGACCCACCCAGGCGGCCGATCACGGTCTGCCGGCCGACGAGACCGATGTTTTGCAAGGGCTGATACAGCGCACCCAGGCGATGGCCATGGGCGGCCTCGCCGATTTGGAAAAACGAGGTCTGAGCTATCTGAAAGCCGGCTATCCCCTGCATCTGCGCGGCCCGGCCGGCAGCGGCAAGACGACGCTGGCGCTGCGCATCGCCGAACAACTCAAACGTCCGGTCGTGCTGTTGGTTGGCGACGCCAGCTTCGACACCCGCCGTCTCGTCGGCGGTGAGGAAGTGACCCGCACGAAACGTGTGGTCGATCGTTACATCAGCAGCGTCATCAAGGTGGAGAACCAGACCAACGCCGTCTGGCTGGACCGCGCCCTGACGGTCGCCTGCACCGAGGGCGGAACCCTGGTCTACGACGAGTTCAATCGCGCCCCCGCCGCTGCCAACAACGTGTTGCTCAGCGTGCTGGAGGAGCGGGTCCTCGTCCTGGCCAAGACCGGACGAGGCGAAAGCTACGTGCAGGTCCATCCGTCGTTCCGCGCGATCTTCACCTCCAATCCAGTCGATCATGTCGGCGCCGATCTCGCGCAGGACGCGCTGATCGACCGCATGGTCACGCTCGATCTCGACGGTTTCGAGAGGGAAACCGAAATCGCGATCGTCATGCAACGTTCCGGACTAAAACCGGACGAAGCGGCGTGCATCGTCGACATCGTTCGCGACTTCCGCGTTTCGCGCGAGTACGCGCAGCGCCCCTCGTTACGGGCCTCAATCATGATCGCGCGCGTGGCAGCAGCCCAGCACGTCAAGATCGCAGCCGACGAACCGCGCTTCGTCCAGATTTGCCTCGACGTCCTGGCCAGCAAGCTCCGGCCCGACAAAGACGGCCTGCCCGATCCAAAGCAGCGTCAACTGCTTACTCAACTCGTCGACCATTTCTGCACGCCAACAGCCACGTTCGCGGCACCCCGCGTCAAGCAAGGAGCTGCGGCATGATGATCCCCCGATTGGCGAACCGCGCGGCACGCACCCGCGTGGTACGCACCAACATGGGACAGCCCCGCCTGGAAAGCCTGGCCGCGGAGTTCGCGCTGCTCGCGCAACGCCGCTCCCGCGCGGTACATCAGCTTGAAACACTGGATCAGCAACGAGCCGCCGCCGTATTCAGTTTTGCCAAGCTGGAACGCCGCATCGCCTGGCTGGTGCGCCATATGGATATGATCGCGCCGGAACTGCGGGATCCCGCAATTCTGTCCGAACCGGAGCCGGAGCCGCCGCCACCCCGCGCGAAGCAGATTACCCGAACTGGCAAACCCTCGATGCCCGCTCACGGCGTCAACGCGCTCGCGGAGATCGGCCGCCAATGGGTCGCCGCCCAGCCGGCGCCACGGGAACGCACCCCAAGACCAACCGGCAGCAGAAGAACCTGACACAAGGAGCCAACGCTGATGAACTACGCCCCCAATCTCGCTAGTCTGGTCGAGGACACCAAGCGCCAGATGACCTCCATTACCGGCATGGAATGCGACACCATCAGCCAGTTCGATCACACCGACAACGGCTGGACGATGGTGATCGATATGCTTGAACACCGCTCCATCCCCCGCACCCAGGACCTGTTGAGCAGTTTCGAGGTTGCATTGGACATCGACGGCAAGGTCACCCGGTGGAAACGCGCCGGCCGCTTCACCCGCGGCCAGGGCGGGTAATCACCACGCGGCCACGGCGTCGTGGCCGTACTCGACCCGACGACCCGCGGCTTCGGTGGCCGCAACCACCATTTCAGTTTGCGTCCCAAAACGGGAGATCACAATGTCCCTGCAGCACAGCGTCGGCGGCTCCGGCCTCGCCGACATCCTAGAGCGCATCCTCGACAAGGGCATCGTCGTCGCGGGTGACATTTCCGTCAGTCTCGTCGGTGTCGAACTGCTGACGGTGCGTATCCGCCTCGTCGTTGCGTCGGTCGACCGAGCGCTGGAGATGGGCATTCGCTGGTGGGAATCCGATGCCGCTCTCTCCGGCCCAGCCACGCCGCCAGCCGATACCATCGCACTTCTCGAACGTGTTGCACGCCTGGAGCACGCCCTGGCCGCCGCGACAGCGTCACAGCCGCGAGCGTAGGAGAAACCGCCAATGGCCATCCGCCCACCGCGCAGCGGCTTCTCGGTATCGCGCCGGCTCAGCGAACGTGCCCGCGCCGCCGCCAGCGACCAGGAGCCCGAACCCAGAATCGCCGGCTTCGGCGGCCTGACGGGCATGGTGGACGCGCTGCGCGGTCTGGTCGACCAACTCTCCGCCGCGGCCCAATCGCCGCCGCGCGATCAGGACGGGTTGGACGAAGGCGATGCGAAGGCCGTTTCCTTCGCCGGCGGCAAGGGCCGCATGGTGTTCGGCTACACGTTACGCATGGGCGACGAAGGAATCTCAGCTGAACCTTTCGGCAATATTCCGCCAAAAGCTGCCGCCGGCGTGCGTCAGAAGGCCGAACCCGAAGTTGCTCCCGCCGCGCTGCAGCCAATCGTCGAAGTGTTCGAGGATGGTGACACCGTCGTGGTGGTGGCCGAGCTGCCTGGCGCCGACCCCAAAACGATTATCTGCCGGCCTGAAGGCAACATGCTGCACATCGAGGCAACCGGCCTGCGCCGCTATCGCAAGAATCTCGCCCTGCCGGTTTCGGTTCAACATGGCAACGTCCAGCATAGTTTCCGGAACGGCATTCTGGAAGTCCGCCTGACCAAGGCGGCCGCCCCGTGACCAACCGCAACAGCGCTGTCTACCTCTATGGCCTGCTCGAAGACGCCGCCAAGGCTGAGACTCTGAACCTTGGCGAAGGCATCGGCGGCGCCGGCGTTCGCCTGCTGCCGGCCGGCGCGCTGACCGGACTTGTCAGTGACGTTCCCAGCGGTCCGGTGGCGCAAACACGCCGAAACATGGTGGCCCACACCGCGGTGCTGGAAAAGGCCATCACTCAGACCGACGTCCTTCCGGTTCGTTTCGGTACCGTCGTGCCTTCGGCCACGGCGCTCGTAACCTGCATCCTGTCCAATGCTGGCGGCTTTCGCAGCGCCCTCCGGGACATCAACGGCCGTGTGGAACTCGGCGTCAAGGCAAGCTGGCGAGACGGCGTGGTGTTCGCCGAAATCGTTGCCGCCGACGCTGAACTTTGCCGCCTGCGCGACCGGCTCCGCACCCGTCCGTCCAGCGAGACCTATTACGAACGCGTCGAACTTGGCCGCCGCGTCGAAGCCGCCCTGGCGCAGCGCCGCACTGTCGAAACCGCCGCGATCGTCGCCGAACTGGCGCCGCTCGCCGAGCGGGAGGCCGAACTCCGCACACTCGATGAGGACATGGTCCTTAACCGGGCGTTCCTGGTGCGGCGCGAAAACGAAACAGCCTTCGACCAGCGCATCCAGGCCGTGGCTGAGCGATGCGCCGATCGCATGAGCTTCCGCTACGTCGGCCCGGTGCCACCCTACAACTTCGTCCGGCTCCAGGTTGGCTGGCTGAACGGGGCTGCCTGACCATGGGACCTTTGACCGCCATTCTCGGCTTGCCTGTCAGCGGCCCTATGGGCGCACTGACCTGGATCGCTCGCCAGATCGCCAACGCCGCCAACCAGGAACTGCTGGACCCCGCGCGAATCGAGACCGCGCTGCTGCTGCTGGAACGTAGGCTGGAACAGGGCGAAATCGACGAAGCAACGTTCGAAGGCGAGGAAGAGCTTCTGCTCCAGGAGCTCGCCGAAATCACCGAACTCCGCGCCGCCGAAGCCGCGCGGACCGATGACGACCAGGGCGATGATCCCGGCCGAACGGATGAACCGGGACCTGAACTTGAATCAACGGAACGGCCGGTGCCGCAGGGGACGGACACGTGGACCTAGGCACAGCACCGCGCCTTACTGTTATCGGTGCAGCATCGGAGGACGCCGGGCGCGGGATCGCCCGCCTCGATCCCGTGATCCTGTCCGCGATGGGCGGGGGCACCGGCGCGCTTCTCGGGATTACCGGCACTCGTACGGCCTACGTCCGTGCTCTTCCGCAACGTCCCGCGGGCCGAAGCAAGGACGTGGTGGCCATCGACGGCGCCACCCGTGGCAACGCCGGCGCGGCAATCGGCGATACCGTGGCCATCACCCTATCGGGGCCTGCCGTCACCATTCGCAAACTCAAGCTCAGCAGCTCTACCGGCCTTGGCGCACCGGTATTTCGCCGCGTGCTCGCCGGAGTTCCACTGTGCGCGGGCGACCATTTTCGGTTGCCCCTCGTCAATGGGCGCGAGGCCGAAGTTCACGTCCTGTCGCTTGACCCGGACGGCCCCGGCCTGATCGACGAGGCCACCACGATCGAAACAACTGCCTCCGGCGTGCCACCGGAGGACGCCCCGCGCTACGAGGACCTCGGCGGCCTTCGCCGTGTCGTCGAACGCATCCGCGAGGTCGTGGAGCTCCCGCTCCGCAACCGAGCCGTCTTTGCCCATCTGGGGATATCGCCGCCGAAAGGCGTCCTGCTTGTCGGGCCGCCCGGGACCGGCAAAACGATGATTGCCCGCGCCGTCGCGGCCGAAAGCAAGGCCCACTTCCTGACCATCAACGGCCCGGAAATCGTCGGCAAATATTACGGCGACTCCGAACAGCAGCTTCGCAACGTCTTCGAGGCCGCGCGTAAGAAGGCGCCGGCAATCATCTTCATCGACGAGATCGACGCTATCGCCCAGAAGCGCGAAGCGCTATCGGGGGAGAAACAAGTTGAGCGGCGCATCGTCGCCCAGTTGCTGACCCTGATGGACGGCCTCGCCAGCCGCGGCGAGGTCATCGTCATCGGCGCCACCAACTTAGCCGACAGCATCGACCCCGCGCTGCGCCGACCTGGCCGCTTCGATCGTGAAATCCGCGTCGATCCCCCGGACAGAGAGGGCCGCCGCGAAATCCTTGCAGTCCATACGCGCGCCATGCCGCTCGCCACCGATGTCGACCTCGCGGCACTAGCGGCCGAAACGCACGGCCACGTCGGTGCCGACCTTGCCGCGCTGTGCCGCGAAGCTGCCATGGCCGCGCTGCGCCGCTCCGGCGCCCTGTCGCCCAATGTCGAACCCGACCTGACGAACCTGCGCGTCGGCAACGACGATTTCCGGACAGCGCTTCGGGAAATCACCCCAAGCGCACTTCGCGAAGTCTTTGTCGAAATCCCCGACGTTCGTTGGGCCGACGTCGCCGGCATCGATGGCCTGCGCGAAACCCTGATCCGAGCGGTGCAGCAGCCGCTGGTCGAACCGGAGCGCTTCGCCCGCCTCGGCGTCAAACCCCCACGCGGAGTCCTGTTGCACGGCCGCCCCGGAACGGGAAAGACCTTGATCGCCCGCGCCCTCGCGACCGAGGCACAGGCAGGCTTCATCTCAATCCGAGGGCCCGAATTGCTGACCGAATGGCAAGGGGCCAGCGAGCGTGCCCTCCGAGAAATCTTCGCCCGCGCCCGTATGGCCACGCCATGCATCGTGTTCTTCGACGAGATCGACGCCATCGCAGGTCGGCGCGGCGCCGGCGGCGGTGCGACCCAGGAGCGCATGGTCGCCCAGCTGCTGACCGAGATGGACGGGATCACCCAGCCAGGTGGGCTGGTTGTGCTGGCCGCCACCAACCGCGCCGATCTGATCGACCCCGCGCTGCTGCGTCCTGGCCGTTTCGATCTCATCGTCGAGATGCCGTTGCCAAACCGTACCGCGCGCGCCGCGATGCTCGCGGTCCACACACGAAGTATGCCGCTGGGCGATGACATCGATCTGTTGTCCCTGGCAGCTGAAACCCAGGACTGCGTTGGCGCCGACATTGCCGGTCTCTGCCGGCTCGCTGCCCTGGCCGCTCTGGCCCGCGACCCGGACGACAAGGACCCACACGTCACCCGCGCCGACTTTGCCGTGGCGCTACGCGAACACCAGGAGGGACGGACATGGCGGAAGTAATCGAAGCGCGCCAGGATGCGGAGCAAAGAGCAAACCCCGCGCAAAGTCAGTCGTACCCAGGCCCATGCACAGCTGGCCAGCAGGGGACGGGCGGCGAGCAAGCCACTGAGAGCGAACCTTCGACCTATACCGCAACCCGCCTTCTGGGCTTCGTTCCCCTGTCAGGTCTCAGCTCGCTGCTCATGGCTCTGAATGCCATCCCCGGGCCACTGGTCGCAGCTCATCACGGCCCAACTCTTGCTGCCCTGATCCAGCCGGAACCGATCACCCCACTGCTCCGTCGCAACCGAACCGAGATCGCCGCCGGGCTGCTCGCCGTGCAACGCCGGCTGGAGGTCGCCTGTCAGGCCGGTCCGTTTTTGCCGATGGACCCTGCGGCCGCATGCTGTGCGGCGGACGCTACCGCCTTTGTTCTGGCTACCGCCTGGAATGCGCTGGCCATCGCGCTTTCTCAACACGGTCGCCACCAGCAATGGGATATCGTCCTTCGCTGGAAGGCCGAACCGATCGTGGCGCGAAACCGCGATACCCTGGCCGCTGCCGCTCCATTCGGTCCGCAGGCTTTGGCCGATTCCATCCAAGCGGTGCTCCGGGCCGATCGCAACCGTCGCGAGGCGGCTCTCCTCCAAGCCCTCGCCCCTGCTGTGATTGCCACCGCGGCCAACGGCGCCGCCGGCGCGGACACCGAGCTCTGCCTGACCGTCCTCGTCACGGCCAGCGGGGATGCCGCCGTCGAGGCTGCGTTGGACTCCCTAGACGCCGAAAACACCGAAAATGCCACGATCGACATGCGCGGACCGCTTCCGCCGTTGAGCTTCAACGCGGTCCGCCTGGCCACCCGCACCGTGCCCTCAGTAGGCTTGGCGTGGCAAGTCCTTGGACTGCCCGATCGTGCCGACCGGGCAACTCTGCACCGCCATTGGCGCCAACATGCCGCGGTAGCCCACCCTGATCGCCACTCGGACCCTGTCGATAGGTCGCTTGCCGACCTGACCGACGCCCGTCACCTGCTGCGCGACCTGCTTCCCGACAACGGCTTCGCCACGCTGGCCGATGTGCTTGCCAAAGCCGGCCCACGTCTCGTGATCCCGGCGATGGTCGTGGTACCGAAACGGGAGGTGGTGCTATGACCATTCCCTGCCCTCAGGCCTGGTACATCTATTGTGTCGTCCCGGCCGCCGCCGACGCCCCGGCCGCCGAGGGCATCCTTCCTGGTTCACACCTCGAAGCCGTTGCCGCCAACGGCGTCACTGTGCTCGCAAGCCTCGTCCCGCGCGCCTTCTTCGATGAGTCCGACCCCGCCAGCCGGACAGCTGACCCTGATTGGATGGCCGCTCGCGTCGAGGCGCACCACGCCGTGATTGCCGCCGCCGCCGCCGCCGGTCCCTGTCTCCCGCTGGCGTTTGGGGCTCTGTTCTCCAGCCTGGACCTGCTCCGCGACTGGATCGGACCACGGACCGACGCCCTTTGCAGCGGCCTAAATCATGTGGCCGGTCACGCCGAATGGGTCCTGTTGCTGCAGGAAGATGGGGCCGCCCACGTGGCTTGGCTCGACCGCCACGACCCTGATTTGCGCCGCATGGCCGAGACCGTGGCCGCTGCCGGCGAGGGAACGGCCTACCTTCTGCTTCGCCGCCTGGACAAGGCGCGCGGGGCTGCCCGCACCCGGCATCTCGACGCCATCGCGGCCACGGTCGGGAAATGGATCGGCGACGCGGGCTTCCAAATTCATGCCGATCGCGCGCGCGCGGGCCTACCGGCCTGGTCCTCGCTGATACCAGATGACGCCACGCAGGCGTTGTCGGACCGGGCAGCATTGCTGGCGGCCGACCTGGCCCACGCAGGCCTGTCGCTGCAGTTGTCCGGCCCCTGGCCTGCCTACGCCTTCGCCCGAGGGGCGTTATCCGAGGAATGCGTCCATGCGTGACCTTCGTCCGACACAACCGGAGGCGCTGGTCGATGTGCTCGACAGCCTGCTTGATACAGGCGTCGTCGCCGACGCCCAACTGGTGATCTCCGTCGCGGGGGTCGACCTGATTTACGTTGGCCTTCGCGCCCTGCTGGCGTCCATGGACACCGCCGCCCGGATGACTCTCCCACCCAACCGGCCGGCACCATGAGCGCCTCGCTCTTTGAACCCTCTCCGTTGGTTCGTCTGGATATTGACCCCGCCCGCGTCGAACAGGATCTGACGCGCCTCGTGCTCACGTTGGTGGAGTTTCTCCGCCGGCTCATGGAAGCCCAGGCGCTCCGCCGCCTGGAGGCCGAGACCATCACCCCCGAGGAAGCCGAACGGCTCGGCCTCACCCTGCTCCGGTCGCGTGAAGCCATCGTTTCCCTGTGCACACGGCTTGGGGTCGCGCCGGATACTCTGAACCTCGATCTCGGGCCGCTGGGGCGGCTGCTCTAGGAGGCAACATGCGGGTTCCCTCGATCGCTGGCGGTCCAACTCGCGGGACGCGTCCCGCCGCCTTGATCTGTGTGGTGATGGCCGGCACCGGCCTGATCGTCAGCATCGCGCTTGGCTGGCCGCCCCCCGACGGTCAACTGTCGATCACCGCGATGCTGCCGCAACTGGCCGCGCTGTTCGCGCTGGCCGCCGGCATGCTCAGCCTGTTTTCCAGCGCCACATCACCGTCAGCCGACGCAAGCGCCCCCACCGAATCCAGCACTCAACAGGTCAGCGCCCTGCAAACCATGGTCTGGGAGCTGCGCGGTATCCTGGCCGAGGAAAAGGCAAAGCTTGCCACGTTCCAAGAAGTCTGCGGCGCCACCGCCCACGATGCCAACGTCATGAGCGCCCGCATGGCCCGTCTCGCGGAGGCGTCGCTGGAGGCCGAACAGCGGCTGGTTGCCGGCACCGCCGCCGCCGAAAAGGCCATCAGGCAACCTGCCGCGGTCGTGACGTGGGCGGCCGAGGCAGCCCAGCGCATCGAGCGGGCGCTGCCCGAGTTCGCTGAAATCATCCGCACCAGCATCGCCGCACAATCCGAGGTGCTGACCCCGGCACTGGAAGCCGCGGCGAGCAGGATGGTCAACGACGCGGGCAGCGCCGTGCAAACCTTCCATGCCGCAGTGGCGACGGCCGCCGCTCATATGAATTCCCTTGGCGACCGGGTTGGCGATGTGGATGCCGTGCTTGCCCAACTCCCCGCCGCTGCTGCCGCCGTCACGTCCGCCGCCGAGAAGGCTGCCTTCACCGTTGCCGAGGCCTCCGCCGCGCTTTGCGCCGACAGTGCCTCCCTTGGCGCCTCCGGCCGGGAAACCGTGCATGCGGCCGGCGCTCTGCGCGAGGAAGCCGAAACCCTGCGCGCGGCCGGTCAGGAGATCGCCGGTGCCGAGCGCGAAACGATGACCAGCGTTACCGCCACCATAGAAGCCGCTGCCGCCCACTTTGCGGCCATCATCGCCGACGCTGACGCCGCGCGTCAGGGCTCTGTCAGTATGGTCGAGCTGGCCTCCAGGCTCGAAACTGCCGCTGTGACTTTGGTGGAGGGTATAAGCAGCCTGGATGCCGCAGGACAGCGCATTGCGGCCAAGGCCGAGGGGGCGTCGGACGGTCTGGACAACGCCGCCGGCAAAGTGATCGCAGCCGCCTATCAGGCAGCCGTGACGCTGGCGCAGGCCTCGTCCGCTCTGAGCGAAACAGGCGCTACCATCGGTGCCGCCGGCCGGGAGACGGAGCAGGCGGCATCCACCCTACGCCACGAGGCCGAAACGCTTCGCAACGCCGCTCAGGACGTCGCCACTACCGGAGCCGAGGCGATCCGGAACGTCGCCAATACCTCCGAAGCGACCGCAAGCAGGCTGGCCGAGGTCATCGCCGACGCCGACGCGGCCCGCCAAGGGGCAGTGCCGATGGTCGTCCTGACCGCGCGTCTGGAGCATGTCGCCGCCGCGCTCGCCGACAAAGGGCAGGTGCTCGACGACACCAGCAGACAGATCGCAGCCACCGGTGCCGGTGTCGCTGCAAACCTCGACACCGCGGCAGCGACACTGGCGGAGGCGAATGCTGCCATCTCGGGCGGAGGTTCCGCGCTGCATGAAGCAATCCGTGAAACAGCGGAGACCGTCACGGCCCTGCGGACAGCTGCTCAGGACCTTGCCAATGCCGAGAAATCGACAGTTGCCGCGGCCATCAGGACAACGGAGGTTGCGGCCGCTCGCCTTGCAGCAGTGATTGCCGACGCTGATGCGGCACGGCGCGGTTCTGTCGCGATGGTGGATCTGACCACCCGCCTGGAGCAGGTTGCGGCGACGGTGGCGGAGCGGTCCGTCACGCTGAGTTCGGCGGGCGAACAGCTTGCGGCCGCTGCCTACGACACCATCGGACGCATCGACGCGGCGGCATCCGGCGTGACAACGTCGACTGATCAGGCAATCGCAAGCCTGACGGAGGCTTCGGCGGTCTTGTGCGCGGACAGCGCATCGCTGGATGCGTCGGGTCAGGAAACCCTTCTGGCCGCATCTTTTCTGCGCCAGGAAGCAGGGATCCTGCCGGCCACCATTCAGGAACGCCTGGATGCCCAGCGTCAGACGCTGGACGCGGCTGTCGGCCATTGGTCGTCTACGCTGGCGGAATCGTCTTGCCAGATCGCCGCGACACTCAACGGCCTGACGGACAGGCTTGACCACACCGCCGTTACGCTTGAAGCTGTTGAGCTGAGATTGGCTAACAGCGGTGAAGCTGTGTCCGAACGGCTTTCGGCGACCATATCTCGGCTTGACGCAATTCCGAATGTCGCCGCCGACATGACGTCGGCGATGTCCAGCCTGCAAGTCGAAACCACGGTCCTGGCGGCCGTCGGCCGGCAGATCGCCGATGCGGGCGCAGCCTCGACTCAGGCCGTCAACGACATTGCCTCCCGCGTGGAGGTCTCTACCGCGTCACTGGACACCGTCGCACGCCTGATCGGAGCAACCGCGGACGACATGGTCGTTCAGATCGATCGCCTGGCTGCCGCAGCCGATCTGACTCACTCCGGGACGGCAGGTCTGCAAGACACCGCTGCGCAGATCGCAGAGGCCACCGACCGGCTGCGCGTCTGGGCAGACACGTTGCCGGTGGAGATCACGCTCGCCAGCCTTCCCGACATAGCCGCGCGGCTGGAAGCAACGATCCCCCGGCTCGACCAACTGGATCTCCTGAGCGTGCGCCTTGAGCAGGCGGTCGCTGAATTGCCCGCCGGCGACACACAAGGACCGCTGATCGCGACGCTGTCCGGCCTGTCCGCCGATGTTGCCGCTGCCGTCGTCCGAGTCGAATCCGCGTTGAGTGACCACGACAAAGCCGGGGCCGCGCTGCTGGTATCGGTTGCGCGCGTGCAGGCCGCGGCAACGGAAGCCGCGCGGGCCGCCGAACCGGATCCATTGCCCGAGGGCGTGCCGGTTGTCCTCGCCGCGACGCTGCGCGATCTGGACGGTATGGCTGCGCAGAGCGAGACCTTGCTGAAGCAGACCGAAGCACTTGCCGAGGCGGTCCTTAAAGGGCTCGCGCCAACGCTGCCGTCCCTTCTTGGCGACCGTACGCCCGCTATCCTGGCCGGCGTCCAGACGACCATCAAGCGCCTGAGTTCAGTTGCGACCGCGCTTGCTCTCGCCAGCGACGGCCCAGCCGCGGTCACCCCAGTCATCCGGCTATCCGCGTAACGTCGTTATGCTTTGGTTAAGACTTCGCCAGCTATCCTCCCCGGGAACCCCAAGGAGGCAGAGCATGTCATCTTCATTGATGCTGGAACCTACGGCCCAACTGACGGAGGCTCGTAAGGGCGCGGGGCAGTGGGATGACAGCGTCACGCTCCGCATATCAGGCGGCAAGCCGCTTCACATGCGCGCCGAACTGCTGGCCGAGTGCAGCAGTTGGTCCGCCGGCGCGCCCACCTGGCATGAACTAGCCCTCTACCACCGGGATGCCGGCGACTTCGCCGTTAGTGTCAAGACCTGTCGCTCTCCGATGAACGGCAATGATGTCTTCCACGCGCGCATCTTCGCCGACCTGGACACGGCCCTTGCCTGGGTGCAGGCCTTCGATCCGACGGCGGATCTGTGCGCCGACATCGACTCGTCCGACAGGCGCATCAGCACGACCGACATCGCGCTGCGGGCGGCCACCTTGCGCCAACACGCGGACCGGGTCGAACAACAGTATCGCGCCATGGTCGGTGAGTTGCTGTATCGCATGGATGTGGGCGAGTAAGGTCCTGCGCAATGACGCCTGCGCCACCCGGGCGCTCCGTCTGCGAGAGCGAAGCCTATCCTGCGGGCTTTGCCGACGCCGCGCTGGGGTTCCGTTGGATGATGATGCAGCGTCACGGGAAACGCCCTTTGGCAATACTTGGGCGCGCCTTGCTGCAAGCAAACAACAGCTGTGCCGGGCTCCCATGGTGGTCGGAAATCACCATCCACGAAACCGCCGCATCGCATTTCGCCGCCTGCATACGCCACACGCCCCGTTCGGCGGCTGAACCGGCCTGGTGTGATGCCTGGGTCTGCAACTCCGCAGATGCAGTCAAAGCACTGTTTCATGCACACGATCCGCTCTGGGCACTCCCCTCCGGCGCCAACGACCTTGACGCCGTCCGCCGGTTCGGGGGCGCCTGGACCGGGCTTCTGGCGGCGGTTTTCGGCTTGGCGATCAACCGCGGGCCCGCCGGATGAATCACGTCACCGTAGGCTGTCACCTGGACGCAGCGACTGAGCCCACCTTTGGCCTGATCCGCCTGCGCCGCGACGGCCAGCCGCCTTTGCGCTTCCTTGGCAGGCTGATCGCCCGGCACCAGGGTCCGGCCGGCGAGGCGGCCCTCTGGCACGATCTTGCTCTCTATCGGACCGCCAACGCCGGCTTCGCCGTGGAAATCGTCGCCAACCTCCCGCGAGGCGACACGTCGCACCCCATGCGCTGCCACGCCGAGATGTTCGACACGCTCGACGGCGCCCTTACCATGTTGGAAACCCACGATCCGTGCCGTGACATCTGTCCAGGACTGTCTGCGCCAGCGCCCGCACTGATCGACCCGGCCGTGTCGCCGGTGCGTCTCGCCTTCCTGGCTGCGGCGCTACAATCCGCCTGTCACGACATCGGCCGCCGCTACAGGATCGCCGTCGGCGCTTTTCTCGCGGGCATCGCTGCCGACGGCATATCGTTACGATAATAATCATAATTGAGAGCGCCATAACGAGATCATCTATTCATTATTTCTTTACCATCGCATGATACTCCAATCGTGGCAGCGATTACCATGTTTTCAATACCGATGCTGCCAGATCTGATTTTGTCCAACAACTTTCCCAAGGATAAATTTACATGGCCGTCAACAAGAGTCTGGCCTCCAGCAGCCTCGCTGAAGTCATCGACCGCATTCTCGACAAGGGTGTGGTGGTGGATGCCTTCGTGCGGATCGCTCTGGTCGGTATCGAACTGATCTCGATCGAGGCCCGCGTCGTCATCGCCTCCGTGGAGACCTACCTGCGCTACGCCGAGGCGGTCGGCCTGACGACCGATCCTGTCGCCGCCGCAGCCTGATCCGGTGTGGTCATGCGCGGGGTCCCGGCACCGCTGTTTCGGTCGCGCATCGCCGCTGCCGTGGCAACAGCGGGGCGGATGGGGTCGTTGCGCATGATCACCGGCGCGGCCATTCACTGGGCCGCCAACCCTTCGACGTCACACAGCACAACGCCGGCTGGGCGCACGCCGCAGTGTGAGGATTGAAAATGAACGAACCGTCCGACACACCGCCCTCCAAAGGCATGATGATGATTGCCGCCTATCGCGCGGCTCGGCTAAGCCAACGGCCGGTATTTCGCTCTAATCTGCAGCAGACCCATACCGCCCGCCGAATGGCCCGGGCGCAGGGACAGGTCCGCGCCGAAACGGCCCCGCCGGTACCGGTCGATCCCCCAGCGGGCGTGTCCGCCGAGGTTTCGGTGCCGGATGCAGGTGATGCGGGTTCAGTATTTGCCAACCTTTTCAGCATTGCTGTCGCTGAAAGGCACGCGGAACCATGCGTGGCCGATGCCGCGCCCATCGTGGAAACCAAGCCGGAGGAGGGGCCTGCGGCTACTGCGGCCTCCACCACCGAACAAGACATCGCCGCCCCGGAAACGATCCCGGATGCCGTTGCGGAACAAGTGGTCCCCTCTGCAGATTTGGCTGCCGCCGATGATCCCCCGCTGGCGGAGATCGGCTTCGGACCCGGCATGCTTATCCGCCTCAGCCAACTCGGCGTGAATACGACCGGGGAGTTGGCGATGGCCAATCCTGCCGAGCTTCGTGCCGCGCTAGGGGAGATTAGCCGTCTGGTGGATGTGGAGACCTGGATCAGCAATGCCCGCCAGAAATCCGGTCCGGGGCGTGCGTCCACCGAGCCTTGAGCTCCTTGGTGGATGGCGCACACTGACATGACGCAGAGTTTCCCACATCTGACTGCTGTTGTACCTCGAGACATCAGACGAGATCAGGGAAGCCAATTTTAGCCAGAAGAAAATACTTCGATGGACTAAACCTTTTGTAAATAATTCTCTTGGTATCTAGGTGTCAGACGCTAAACGAGCACCGTTGAACCGGCGTTCGCATACCACTTACGCCCACTAAAACAGATCGCCGACGTGCTGCAGTGGCACGCGGAAACAGCGAGGTTGAGACTATGCGAGATCTGCGTGCCGCGATACGCAACCAACCGGCGGCCGAGTACCGAATATGACTGGCTTCCGATGCACCGGCCCGGTTCAGTCCAGGACTACGGGGTATTGTTGGTTGCCGAACCGCAAACGCGCCGTGTGGTATATGTCAGCAGTAACGCTGCCGACATGTTTGGTATCCCCGCCGCGGATATCATCAACAAAAGCTACCTGACCTTGTGCGATCACGAGCGGCAGCGCAAGTCACTCGTGGAGATCGACGCGGACACCATCCTGTTCCCCAACCCGCTGCGGATGACCATCAAGGGCCGCGATTACGACGCGGTGTTCCACTCGCACGAGAAGATGCACCATATCGAGCTCGAGCCGGTTCTCGACGTCAACACCGACTATGCTGAGATGTCACTGCGCGCCACCGCGGAACTCTATGACCCGCCCTCGGTCGACGAACTTTATCAGCGCGCGGTTCGGACAATCCACGAAGTCTCCGGCTACGACCGCGTGATGCTCTACCGATTTGACTCGCGGAATAACGGTCAGGTGCTGGCCGAGGCGAAGCGTGACGGCATCGGCTCCTTCCTTGGCTTGTTTTTCCCCTCAGGCGATATTCCCGCCCGGGCGCGCGAACTGTACTTGAACAATTTCACCCGATACATTCCGAACATCAATGGCAAGAAGTATCCTCTCGTCTCGGTGTTTCCGGGAGTCGGTCAGCCCGACGGCGGGCATCCCCTCGACATGTCATTCACTAACCTGCGCAGCGTCTACGACTGCCATATAGACTACCTGCGCAACATCGGCGTTCAGGCCTCGATGTCCTTCAGCATCGTCGTCGACGGCAAATTGTGGGGCCTGTTCGCCTGCCACCACTACACGCCGCGGGTCGTCTCTTACGACCAGCGTGTGGTCTGCGAACAGACGGCGATGATGTTCATCTACCGCCTTGTCACCATGTCCTCGGTTGCAGCGCGCCTTGCGCAGCGTCACGAGGAACTGTCGGTATTGAGCCAAAGCCTCAACGTCGCCGCGACACTCCGCCGCCGCCTCGCCGGCCTCAAGTCCGACTGGCGCGCCACGCCCGATGCCGATGTCGCGCAGAGCATGCTCAGCCGTGCGATCGAGGCGGTGGAGGCTGAAACCGGTTTCCTGCTCTCCCGTGATGCGCCGCCCCCGGAAAAGGCCAACGAAGAACTGACGGAGGCTCAGCGCGTCCTGCTGAACCTGGTCGAAGCCGACAGTGCGGCCATCGTCCGCCATGGCCGGGTCAGCCGTATCGGTAATGCACCGTCCGAAATGGCTGTCTACGCCATCTCCTCCATGTTTGGGCGCGAGCTTCCGGACCTGCAGACCGGCGATCTGCATATCTACGCGACCGACTGCCTGGCCGCGCATGTTCCTGTCACAGAGGCCGTGAAGGACAAGGCCGCCGGCGTGCTGGCTGTCGCCCTGTCGTTCGACACGCCGGCTTATCTATTGTGGTTCCGCCAGGAGCAGGTCGTCCACGCGACCTGGGCAGGCAATCCATCCGCTGAGGCAATGTCGCCAGGCGCTCAGGGCCTCAACCCGCGTGCATCGTTTGAGGCCTGGAAGCAGGACATCCGCAATCTCTCGCGGTCCTGGTTACTGGAGGACGTGCAGATCGCTGACGAACTGGCGACAGTGCTGCGCGGCCTGGAAACCGGAAGCGGGGTCCAGCATTCCGGCGCCGTTTCGTTCGTCGCACAGCCGATTCCGCTAAGGCCATATGAGGCGCCGGCGCCGGCTCCATCGGGGATAGGGGCTACGCCGCCACGGCGCGTGATCCGGATCGGGCAGAGATGAAGGCGTCGCGTCAACATCCCGTGCGCGACCGCAGCCGCGGCGGCTCTCAACATCACAGGAACCGCGGTGCGGCACCTCAGCGTCAAGACAGGAATCGAGCATGAGTGAATTTGAAATCACCCTGACAGCCACGAATCTTGCTGCAATTCTGGCTACCAAGGGCACCATGGACAGCAAGGTCAGCCAGGTCTTCAAGGCCAAGAGCGATCAGGCCCTTGCAATGGAAGCCAAGCAGATCACAGTGAACTTCCGCAATCTGGTCAACCTCGACGCATCCGCGGCGGGAATGCTGATGTTCTTCAACTATGCTGCCAAAACCAAGGGCAAGCAGATCAACATCACCGAAGCAAGCGCCGCCGTTCAGCAGGTCCTGAACCGCGCCAACCTGGGCAAACTGCTAACCATAAGATAATCGTAACGACACCCTTGCGGTTACTGCCTCTGCCAGACGGCTTCCTTACCCATGGAAGGTTCGGATAATGACGAAACCTTGTTCTCTGTTGGTGCGGCTTCGGGCCGGCACGCGCGAATCACACGCGCGTATCGAGAGCGCCCCGGCGCTGGTCAGACTGGTCGCGCATGACCTGACCCGTAACGAATACATTGTGCTTCTGCAACATCTCCAGACGTTGCACACCCATCTCGAACCCGCGATCGCCGCGGAGCTGGAACCGTTCCCCGGCGCGGCGGCGCTGCTGGACGGGAAGCGGCCCCGGCGTCTGAACGAAGACCTCGCCTGGTTCAAGGCGCCCGCGCTCCCCGCACCTCGGCTGCCCGAACTGTCAGGTCCGATCGCCGCCCTGGGCGCGCTCTACGTGATCGAGGGCTCCGGACTCGGTGGCCGCGTGATCGGAAAACTCCTCTCCGACTGCCTGGGTGTTGCACCCGGCACCGGCGGCAGCTTTTTCTGCGGCCTCGGTGCCGCGGACGCTCGCGACCGCTGGAGCCGTCTCAGCGAAATCCTGGACAGCGTCGACACGTACGAAGACGAAAACAGCCCCGATGGCACACCAGGCGATAGCGTCGTTACCAGCGCCAGGGCGACTTTCGGCTTCCTCGAACAGTGCTTCCGAACAATCGCAACGGCTGTCGACACAGGCCACGTGCTTGCCGCGGCGGTGGCGCCATGAACCCTCCGGCACGTCAGCGGAAAGGACAATAAAATGCTCGACAGTACAGGCGCTGGCGCGAAAGCAATCGGCTCCGGCAACTCCTACGTGGAAATGCGCTGGCCCGGCGAAATCCAGGGCTTCGGCGCAATGCTTGCCCTGCACCCCGCCACCCTTCGCGTCATCGGCGCAAGCCGCAACGTCGGCAGTGAACTCGGCACCCAGCACGCCGCCGTCATCGGCCGTCCGCTCTTTGATCTGATCGAGGGTGCTGAGGCGATCGAGCTGATAAAAGGCTCCCTCGGTGACGACAACCCTGTGTTCGACAACCCTTTCCTGGTCACGGTTGGCGGCCGTCGCTTCGATCTCGTCATGCACAGCCACGACGGTGTCATCTTTGCCGAGTTCGAACAGCTTTCCGCCGATTCGCCAATCAAGGCCGACATGGACCGGCTGAGCGATGAGGCGATCATGGGAATGATGGTCCCCTCGACGCTGGAAGAACTGCTGAAAGCCGGACCCCAGGCCATTCGTTCGGTGACTGGCTTCGATCGTGTCATGCTCTACCGCTTCGACGATGCCTACCGCGGCCAGGTAATCGGTGAATCGTTGCGCGACGGCGTTGAAAGCTTCATGGGAATGTTCTTTCCCGAAGCCGACATCCCAGGCGCCGCCCGCGACCTCTACATCGAAAATTTCTGTCGCTACATACCTGAAATCGACGGCGTTAATAGTCCGATCCTGCCGGCCGATAACCCATTGACGAACAAGTCCTGGAACATGTCCCACGCGGTCCTCCGCGCGGTCCACGCTTGTCACGTCGAATACCTGACGAACATGCAGATCATCGGCTCCCTGTCGTTCTCGATCGTATCGGAAGGCAAACTTTGGGGCTTGTTCGCCTGCCATCATTACAGTCCCACACGGCTATCCTACACCCAGCGACTGATCTGCGAGCAGATCGCCATGATGTTCACGGCGAAGTTCCAGGAACTGGTCAATCCGGCCGCCGTGGAAGAGGAAATGCAGGCGCGTCGCGACGCCATTCTAAAATCCTCCCCGGTGTTCAAGGGCAACCCCCTGCAGCAGGAATGGAGCGCCGATGATGAACGCGCGATCCTGTCCCTGGTCAACGCCGAGGGCGTCTCGATCTACATCGACGGCCAGGTCGGGGAGATCGGCAACTGCCCGAACCTCGCTGATCTGCACCATTACATCGAGCACAGGCCTGACGACTTCGACCGGCTGATGCACATGTTCGATAATGACGGGCTGTTCTACACCAGCAGCATCGCCTCGGTCTTGCCGTTCGGCGGCCCGATGCGGGAAAAGGGCAGTGGCGTCATGGTGATTCCGCTGTCGCGCAAGAAGCGCGAGTTCCTCTTGTGGTTCCGTCCGGAGCTTGTGGTCAAAGCCACCTGGGCCGGCGATCCGAACCTGACGAAGATCAAGGATCAGAACGCACGTCTGAGCCCCCGCTCCTCGTTCGCTGCCTGGAAAGAAGATATCCGCGATCGTTCGGAACCATGGACTCAACTGGACATTGCCAACGCGACCGCATTGCGTAACAGCGTGCTCAGCCAGGCCGGCTGAGCACCCCAACGAACGCGGCACTGGCTTCACAGGGAAGGCATCTGACCGATGCGAATTCAGAATCTCAAGGCTCCAGAAGAAAACCCGCTGCCGCCGATTGTATCACAAGTAGCATCCGCGGCTGAACGCGCCAACCCGGCACCCGTGGAAGGGGACGGTCCGGATTCAACGGACAGGCAGACGGTAGAGATCGCCTATCTGAAGGCCCGCATCCAGCACCTGGAACTGGTGATCGAGATGGCGCGCAGCCTGATGGGCAGCAATCACGAGCGGCTGTTGCGGCGCCTCAACGAAGTGCCGCATGAGATGGTGGAACTCAGCGCCAAGCTCCGCCGCTTCGATCCATCGGCCGTGCGCTAGATCACGGTCGCGCGCGTCTCCAACCGAACGGGCAAGGATCTTCCACGATGAACGCAATCAGTCACCCCGGCGGCATGCCATCCGGAAACAATGACCCGGATGCCAGCCACGCCGACCAGGAGGCACCCGCGACTTTTACGCTGCGCCGCACCGGGCGTAAGGCCGTTCGCTTCGACGGATGGCAATTGATCGAGGCAGTCGGCTCCAATACTGGGCGGCATGTGTGGAACGATCTGAATATCTACCGCACCGTGAAAAATTGCGTCGTGGTGGAGCTGATCGCCCGCCGCAGCGGGCCAGACCACCACGATATTTTCCAGGTCAAAACGTTCGAAGACATGGCCGCCGCCGCCGCGTGGCTGGAGGCCTATCGCGCCGCTGAGGACGTGCCGATCCCGGCGGGCCTGGGTGAAGTGGACACCGCCCTGCCATGGGCCGTGCTGCAGGCAGTCCAACTGCGTCAGACCATCGACAGGATAGAGGCGGACTACCACGCATTGCTCAGTGAGGTGTTCGCGGCCCTCGACCTGACCGATCCGGCCGAGGTGCAATCGGTCACAGCACGCCGCAAACCGTCATCCCGAGCCGTTGCCTGACTACGAAACCATGGACGCCTCCGCGCCGACCTGCGATCGTACACTAATCGCAGCCCCCCGGACGGAGCCTTCCAATGTCCATGGATCGCGTTGTTATCACCGGGGGCCTTGTGCTCGCCGCCGGGCAAACCTCGGCCCGCCCTGCCGACCTGGTGCTGCACGGCGACACTATCGCCGCCATCGAACCGCCCGGCACGACGCAAGCGCCCTCCAGCATTGACGCCTCCAGCCGCCTGATCATTCCGGGGTTGATCAACGCCCACACCCACGGACATGGCGGCCTGGCCAAGGGTGTCGGCGACCGCTGGTCCCTGGAGCTGTTGCTGAACGCCGGCCCCTGGATTAACGGCGGCCGCGGCAATGCCGAGCGCTATCTCTCCACCTGTACTTTCGGCGGTGGAGATGATCCGCAAGGGCTGCACCGCCTGCTACGACCTGACCGCCATGCTGCCTTTTCCCACCACCGAGGGCCTGCACGAGGTCGCTCGAGCCTACAGCGACCTGGGAATGCGGGCGGTTGTCGCGCCTATGGTGGCTGACCGCAGTTTCTACCAGGCAATTCCGGGCCTGCTTGACGCCTTTCCTCCCGAGCTTCGCGCCGTAGCTGAAACGATGCGGACGGCCTCGGCGAAGGACGTGCTCGCCCCTATCCAGGAAACCGCGGCGTCCTGGCGCTACCCAAGTGACCAGGTACGCCTCGGCATAGCGCCCACCATTCCGCTGCATTGTTCCGACGAGTTCATGATCGGCTGCCGGGACCTGGCGGCCACCCACGGTATGGCGGTGCAGACCCATCTGGCCGAATCGCCCGTCCAACGTGCTGCCGCCCAGCAGCGCTACGGCACCACTCTCACCGCCCACCTCCACCGGATCGGACTCCTCGGTCCCCGTTTCAGCGGCGCCCACGCCATCTGGATAGACGACGTCGAGATGGCGTTGATCGCCAGCCAAGGCGGCATGCTGGCGCATAATCCGGGATCCAACATGCGCCTCGGCAACGGCCTTGCCGACATGCGCCGAGCCATCGCGGCGGGGATCAGGGTGGGGGTCGGGACGGATGGATCATCCTCGTCCGATAACCAGAACATGTTCGAGGCAACCCGTCTCGTCGCCTTCGTCTCCCGCGTCTTCGACCGACCGCCGGACCAGTGGATCGGCGCCGCCGAGGCAATCAAACTGGCAACCGAGGGAAGCGCCGCGGTTCTTGGCATGGCGGATATGATCGGGAAGATTGCGCCCGGCTACAAGGCGGATCTGGTGTTCCTCGATCTGGATCACGTGAACCTCGTTCCGCTCAACAACGCCATCAATCAGTTGGTCAATACCGAGGATGGCACGGCGGTCCGGGATGTGATGATTGGTGGCCGGTTCGTGCTAAGGGATGGCGTCCTTCCCGGCCTGGACTGGTCGGCGATCGTAACGCAGGCGCGGGCTGCCGCCGAACGGTTGACCCAAACCAACGCATCCACCCGCGCCATGACCGAATCCCTCGCGCCGGTCGTCAACCACTTCTGCGTTGGGCTGGGACGGTGCGCCCACGACCTGCCGAGAAAGCTGCAAGCTCAGGCAGTCTCGCCATAACGACCGACCCGCTCGCCGTGCTGACCGCCAAGGTTCGGGACGACCTGATCCGCGTCGCGCACCCGCGGCAGCCCTGGCTTGAACCTAAGATTCGCCCGGACGGCCAACCGGCCCTGGATGTGCTTATCGTCGGTGGGGGTCAGTCCGGAATTGCCATCGCCAACGGCCTGATGCGCGCGATGGTGACCAACATCCTGGTCGTTGACCGCGCGCCGCGCGGGCAGGAGGGCCCGTGGCTGACTTACGCCCGTATGCACACCCTGCGCTCGCCGAAGGATTATACCGGCCCCGATCTGGACCTGCCCAGCCTGGCCTATCGCTCCTGGCACGAGGCGCGGTACGGTGAACCTGCGTGGCGGACGCTAGACCAGATCACCCGCCAGGACTGGGCTGCCTATCTCGGCTGGGTCCGCGACACCGTCGGGATCCCCGTCCGCAACGAAGCCGAGGTCATCGATATCGGTCCCGCCCCCGACGGCCTGCTGGATGTGACCTATCGTGACGGCAGCCGTCAAACCGCCCGCAAGGTGGTTCTCGCCACCGGCCAGGACGGGGGCGGCGAATGGTGGATGCCAGATTTTGTCGCTGCTCTGCCGGACCGGTTCCGCGCTCACGCGGCCGATTCGATCGACTTTTCCGCATTACGGGGCCGCCGCGTCGCAGTTCTGGGGGCAGGAGCCTCGGCATTCGACAATGCGGCGATGGCGCTGGAGGCGGGGGCAGTGTCGGTCGACGTGTTCTGCCGCCGGCCGGAACCTCAAGTCGTGCAGCCGTTCCGCTGGCTGACATTCGCAGGATTTCTGCGGCATGTTTCGGATCTGGAAGATCCGTGGCGATGGCGGTTCATGCGCCACATCCTGTCGATGCGGGAGGGATTTCCGCAATCCACCTACGACCGCTGCGCCCACCATCCGACGTTTCGTCTAAGAACCGGCGCCCCCTGGCGGGGTGCCGAAATCGTCGCTGACGCCGTCCGGATCAGCACACCGATCGGTCCCCACACCGCCGACTTTCTGATCTGCGGCACCGGTGTAAGCATGGACTTCGAGCGCCGGCCGGAACTGTCGCGCGTCGCCGGCAATATCGCCCGATGGTCCGACCGTTACGATCCGCCGCCAGCGGAAACGGACGAGCGTCTGGCTCGGTTTCCCTATCTCGCGTCTGACTTCTCGTTGCTGCCGCGACAGCCGGACCTGACAGACTGGATGCGTGACATTCACATGTTCAACATTGCCTCGACCATGAGCTTCGGGCCATCCGGTTCGTCGATCAATGCGATGACGACTGCGGTGCCAAAGCTGGTCCATGGCATTACCCGTGGCCTTTTTACCGCGGATGCGGAACGACATTGGCAGTCGCTACAATCGTACGACGTCCCTCAGGCGATCATACGAAGGTGAGAACCTATGACACCCGCACCAGTCCAGGCGGTTGCCAGGTGCCCTTTCCGGGCGGCAGAATTGAAGGTGGTTCTGTGCTCGGCCAGTACAGACGCATCACTACGTAAAGTGGTCCTGCCGGCGCCGGCAGCCAATTGGCTTCCTTGTCCGGGCCGGGCGACTGGCTTTGAACGTAGATCGTCAGCGACCCATCCGCATTGGTCTTGAGCGAGGGAAGCATAGGCGAATTGATCAAATAACGGTCGAGCGGGTTTTTGACCAGTAACTGTGACTTGCCGTCATACATGGTCACCGACCAGAAAGCCCTTACCGGCGGCAGGCCGTCCTTGGGAAACGTCAGCGTATAGCTGTGCTTGCCGCAATCGAGCGGCTCACCAGTGCTATCGCGGCGGGTAGCCGGATACATCGCCTCATCAGCGCTGTTGCCATAGATACCACCCCGCGCGGCCGCCGCGCGAAGCAGCCAGTCGCCATCAAAGAAAGCGGCATCGCCGAATGCGGCGCCAACCCGCCAGCCGTTCTGGTTTGTCCCAAGATGTCGGGCCGCGTCCGTTACCTTCCGGTCGCCCACTTTCATTCCAAGGCCGATTTCAAGCCGATCTTTCAGCGATAGATCGGTGAAGCTGAACGTCTTGCCTGAACCGACGCCAATCTGAGCGAGTTGGGCACGAATGTCCTTCTCGTTTGGTGGCATGGGTGTAAACTGCAAGGCGAAGTCGAGGTATTCGAAGAAGTTCGTTTTCAGCAGTTCCTTGTCGATGACAGGGAAGTCGACTGCCGGTGAGGCCGGTGGGGCTGCCGCTCCAAGGAAGGTGGACAGCGGAAACGTTTCGTATCCCGCCTGGACCTTTTTGACGTTGTCCATGTCGCCGGGATTAAAGAGTTGGGTACGGTAGATAATCAACGAGAACTGCGTGCCCGACCGGAAGACCTTCTTGATCCCCTGGGGCGTGTCACCTTTCCAATCGGGACCGGCCACCATGTAGTCTCCGGCCTCGCTGCCGGTGGCCCTGCTTCCGATGTAGCCATAGTTGTAGGTGTTGCCATCGCATAACATGACTGCGTAGTAGCGCTTCGGGTCGACCGCAGGTACCCGCAGAACCAGGGGCTCCGCCCGCAGATCTGCCCAGACCAAGGAATATGGCGTATCACTGTTAGGCGTCGGGATTGTCATGTCCTGGTAGGTAAATACCCGAGCATCGTTGTAGATTGTGTTGAACGGCGCCTTCCATTGGCCGGAGTTCTTGTCGATGACAAAGTCATACATTACGGCATAGTTCATCACGATCGGCAGGCCGTAGATGAATCCGGCCTCGGCGATGTCTTTCGACTTTAAAAAGCCGGGGCGGTCGGTAGCAGGCTGGCCCACGGCGCTCTCTGAAGCCGTTGCAACTGCTAGCGTCGCCGCCGCCGTTCGGAACAGGTCGCGTTTGGTCAGCATCAAAGTGTCCTCAACAGTTGCAGACTCGATTCGCTGCAGACATAGCAGAATCAGCGGGGGCCAGCACCGGGCTGGCCTGGGCGAAATGCGCTAACGTTCCTGCCCGTGCAAACCTGGCGCTGCGCTGCGGTTCAGGACCGATGCCTGTGGCCGTCTCTGCTTCTACCCTGTCTGACGAACCAGCCGATCGAATTCCGCGATCGTCAGCGTCTCCGCCCGCCGGTCCGGTGCGATCTCAGCTCTCGCGAGCAGCGATTCGCCACCAAGGGCCCGCAGCGAACCCCGCAGCATCTTGCGACGCTGTCCGAATGCAGCGGCAGTCAGCGCCTCCATCTGGCTGAACAAAGACGGGGCCGGTTGGTCCGCCAGCGGTGTCAGGCTGACGACCGCGGACCACACCTTCGGCGGCGGCGTGAATGCAGTGGGCGGAATACGCATGACGATCCTGGCCTCGCAGCACCATTGGGTCAGGACCGACAGGCGGCCGTATGCGGACGTGCCGGGTTCGGCGCAGATGCGTTCGGCAACCTCCTGCTGGAACATCAATGTCAGCCGCTCGAACGACGCGGCCTGCCGCAACCAGCGAACCAGCAGCGGCGAGGCAACATTATACGGCAGGTTCGCGACGACTTGCCGCGGCGGCGGCGACAGCGACGCCAGGTCGAGCGCCAACGCATCGGCCTCGATAACGCGCAACCGACCACCCGCCGCTTCCGCCAATTCCGTGATAGCGGCCACCGCCCGGCGGTCAAGTTCGACCGCGACGATATCCTCGGCTGATGACCCAAGCAGCGAGCGGGTCAGTCCCCCCGGGCCTGGCCCCACCTCGATCACATGGCGCCCGGTCAGGTCGCCCGCCTCTCGGACGATCCGGTCCGTCAGGTTGCCGTCCAGCAGAAAATGCTGGCCCAGCGAGTGCCGGGCGGCAAGCCCATGGCGGGCAATGACCTCGCGGAGTGGGGTCAAGAAGGCGCAGCTCTAGCTGTGCTTTCTCAAACCCCACCGGCCCGGAGGTCGATGTTAGCCTGACGGTGGAGGTCACGCATGGCCTGGCGTGACAGCAGTTCCACGCGCTCATTGATCAGGCGGCGCTGGATGTCCTGGGGGCTGGCCGCGTCGGTATTCTTTTCCTCGCGCGAGCAGACGACCATCACCGCAATGCCATCGCGTGACACCAGCGGTTCGGATGTCTTTCCAAGTGCAATGGTGCTCAGCATCTGGCGGAAGGCCGGGGGATTGACGCCATCGAGGCGGATTTCGCCGGGGTCGACCGGCCTGCTGTCAAACTTATTCGACTTGGCATATTGCTCCATCTGGTCGCAGCCATGCACGGTGTTGGCAATCTCGTGCGCCTTGGCCAGCATCTGGCGCTGTTGTTCGGTCGGAGTTTGCGGATCCAGTGCCGAACTGAAGGGCAGAAAGGCCTGGCGGACCGTGATGACGGTGCCAATTTCCCGGCCAATGGTTCGTTTTCCTTGAAGCGCCACAATCGCAACGCCGCCAGGGACTTTCACTGGATTGCTGATAGCGCCGACTGGCATTTCAGTGACCAGGCTGGCCACGGCCGGATCAAGCTGGTTGGTCTGCACCCAGCCGACCTCGCCGCCCTCCAGCGCATTCTGGGTCTGGCTGAACTGCGCGGCGACAATGGGGAACGCGGCGCCGGCATGCAACTCGCTGATCACTGTCTCGGCAAAGCGCTGGGCGTCCGCGGCGTTGGCTGGGTCATCGACCGGGATGAAGATTTCCCCGATCCGGTATTCCTGCTGGCCGACCATCTGGGCGTCGAGCTTCTGCTGCTCCGCCACCTCAGCATCAGTGATGTTGGCTCTTTCGCCCATTGTCTGACGCAGCACCTCACCCCACGCCAGCTGCGCGCGGATCTGGTCGATCAGCGTACGCTGGCTGACCCCGTCCGAAGCCAGCTTCTGCCTCAGCGCGCCGGCGGGAAGCCCATTCCGCTGCTCGATCTCGTGCATCGCGTCAGCGATCTGCTGGTCCTGGATGACGATCTTGCGCCGCTGGGCTTCCTGGACGCGCAGGCGCTCGTCGACAAGTTGCCTTAAAATCTGAGGCTTCAGGCGATCGATCACGTCCTGGGACATCGGCAATCCCGTGGACATTGCAAACAGGCGCGCGCGGTTGTCGATGTCGTTGTTGGTGATGACGTCGCCGTTCACAACAGCGGCGATGCGTGTGGCGTCCTTCATCTCCGGCGAGGTGGCGGCCTTTGCAGCCGCCGCGTGCTGCCGCTGACTGGCAGCAGTCACGGCATGGGCCTGCAGACAAAATACACCAAGCAGTGCGGCGGTGAGCGACGTTCGAACGAGCGAAGGGGCAACGCTTGCGCGGTGGCTGTTCAGCCGATGCGAAACGCGGGAAGCGGCCGGCATGTCAGGCTCTCCTAGAGGTCACAGGGCGCGATAGCCGAATTGACCGATTGTCTTGAAGGTCAGCAGGAAGAGAAGGGCGGAGGCACCGTTATCGCCATTGATGCTGACATAGCGCCGATAGTAGCGGATATCAAAAATGAAGCACTCGTCCTCATACACGGCATCGCCGCCGACCGAAACCATCTGGTTGGTCGCCAGATCGCGGCGGGCATTCGCGCTGATCCGGTAATGCCCCCAACTGGACGACATGCCCGCAGTGACCTCGTTGCGGGGAAAATAGTACGGCGACCCGGCCGGTGGCGGAGCCGGCTGATCGTAATAGTAATACGGATTGAAGTTCGTATAGATGTAACCGGCATTCACACGGAAGTTTGGGGGACCCGCGCTTCCAACCGCTTCCGCCGCGTGGGTGGCCAGCGTGCTGGGATCGAGCCGGGTACGATAAGTCACATCCAGCCACGGTGTCGGCGCGAGTGTGCCGCGCGCGACGATGTCGGACACCCGATTGTGCAAGCCGGACGCGGCCGGAAATAAATTATCGGTATTCGTGCGGTAGGATTGACCCACAAGGGCGTCGAAAGCGGTGCCGCCAAGATACCAGGCAGTGTGTAACCCGACATTAGCTCTGGTGCCCCCTTCGAGCCGGTCGGTGCCGGTGAAACGGTTGAACCCGAAGAGGTTGGTATCCGAAAACTCGAAATCGAGGCTGTCTTCGTTGGGATAGCGGCGGTTCTGGCTGTCGCCGGATTGCGGCGCGACGATCAACTGCGCGATCGGCTCGATCAGCTGGTTACCCCAGGCACCGCTTTCGCGCGAAAATGGCCAACGGAAGTCAAGCGCCGCCTGCGGCAACGCTCGGGCGGTATCCACGTTTGCCATAGGCCCGAAATTCGGCTGCTGCTCGAACGCCGATGCGTTATAAGCGTTAGCGTCCCCGTGCAAAGTGATCTTCCACTGATCGCCGAGCAAACCGGAAAATGGCCGCTCCCAATTCACCGTCAGGGCGCCGCGGCGAGTGTTAGTACCATCGGTGCGAATGACGTTGAACGCATTTGTGTCGACGGACAGGCGGCCGCCCAGCGAATCCGGTAAGCCAAAGTAGGAATACTCATAGCGCGGCAGCACAACTGGCAGCTGACTATTGGTGATCAGGTTGTTCAGTCCTTGGTAAAGTTTCGAATCAAGGCGGGCATATGATCCCTGACCGAAGCCCTCGATGTAGAACTGACTCGTCAGGATATTCTGGTCTCCGTTCAGTCCTTCGGTCAGATGGAAATCCCGCACGTAATCCGAGGATGAGGCGCGGTTGATGTTAAATCCCCATCGCCAAGTATCGTCCCAGGCAAATTGGCCAGTCGAGGCAAGGCTGGCCTGGGCGGAATTGTCCAGATAACCCGCTGAACCATTGACCAGGAAGAACCCGTCGTTGAAGCGGCGGCGATACTCGACATCGAGTTGTGGCCCCGCGCGCGAGGTGATCATCGGCAGGAACGTCGCGTCCGATTGATCGTCGATCACCCAGTAATACGGTTGGCCGTAAAATGCGCCGATCGAGGACGACGTGCCGAAAACGGGCGGAAGGATGCCGGACAACCGCTTGACCGAGGGGTCAGCATTCCAGAAATACGGGAAATAGGCGACCGGTATGCCGAACATCTCCAAAGTGGCATCGCGATATTCAATGCGTTTGTGCTCCAGATCCTGAACGGCGGAGGCTGCCCGAAGCTGCCAGAGCAGAGGCCGGCTGGGGTCTTTGGCGCACGCGTTGCAGACAGAATAGACGACTTTCGATAGTTCGTTGATCTGCCCGCCGGTGCGTTGGGCGCCGTTCGCCGCAAGGCGCGCGTTTTGCTGAAGCACAGCCCGCATGTCTTTCAGAATGCCGTCGTTCATGTTGTTACGCATCTCGGCATAGTCGGCGAACATCACCTCGCCGTCGGGTTCCAGGAGCACGACGTTCCCGGTGGCCGCCGCCACGCCGGTGGTGCGGTCGAAGACGATCTTGTCGGCGCGCAGGACGTGGCCGTCCTGCCAGGCCTCGACATGACCGGTCGCGGTCACCAGGGACTTGTCCTTGTCGTAGTCGACTTCATCCGCCGAGAACGTCACCGGTTGGTCGGTCTTCAATGACGCGTTCGTGCCGGACAGGATGTTACCGACCTGCGCGCGCGCGCCGACATGAAGGATGGTGAGGCACGCTGCCACCACTGCAGCCATGAGGACAGTGTGGCCGCGGCTGGTGCGGATCG
This sequence comes from uncultured Pseudomonadota bacterium, assembly GCA_963819005.1. Taxonomy (GTDB): domain Bacteria; phylum Pseudomonadota; class Alphaproteobacteria; order Acetobacterales; family Acetobacteraceae; genus Rhodopila. Next base: position 997,759 of record CAWFUL010000009.1, on the reverse strand, counting down.
AGACCGTCATGTTAGCCGTCTTCCGTGTGCAGCAGCAAAGCGACGGCCAACATCAGTCCGGCCGCGGAAGGAGCCCAGGCCGCCAGTACGACGGGAAGCGCGCCGGACTGACCGATCTCCTCAGCCACCTTGGAGATGACGAACAGCGCGAAACCGGCCGCCACGCCGCTTCCGATCATCTTGGCGACACCGCCGCGGCGGGCCGGGCGCATGGAAAACCCGGCGGACACCAGCGCCATGGTCGCCGCCAGAAGTGGCAGCGCCAACAGCGCTTGGAAGTGCAGCCGATGGCGGATGGAGGAGAAGCCAGAACGGTCAAGCAGTGAAATGAAGTCGGGCAGGGCCCAGACGGACAGCGTATCCGGCGACGCGAAGCTCTCCTGCACGCGGTTGACGGTCAGGTCGGTCGGCAAGTTCATCAGTTGCGGCGGTTCGGGCAGCTGGTCGGGGCGGACAGTGCGCGCATTCTCCAGTTGCCAGCTTCCGCCGGTTAGCGTCGCCCGTGCCGCCTCGATCCGCGCCAGCAGCTTGTCCGAACCGTCGAGGCGGAACACGCTCACGTCTTTGCTGGTGAGTTGCTTGCCGTGCAGCTCCACGCCGTGGGCATGGATGATCGCCACGCCCTGCGGCACCAGGACCCGGTCGGACTGCCGCAGCCAAAGCTGGCCGCCGTTCAAGGCCAGCGGACCGCCGCCGCTGCGTAGGTAGGAATTCTCCATCGCCTCGGCCTTGGCGAGCATGACCGAGGAAACCGGGCTGACCAGCGCGGTCGCAATTACACCGAACAGCATCGCGCACAGCGTCGGCGCGGCCAGGAACTCCCATGCCGAAACCCCCGACGCCCGGGCGACGATCAGTTCGGACGAGCGGGTCAAGCGCCAAAAGCAAAGAATGCCTCCCAGCAGGACGGCGAACGGCAGGATCTGCATCGCGACATACGGCAAGCGCAGGCCGGCGATTTCCGCGACAATACCGAAGGTGGCGTCGGGCAGGCTGGCTGAGCGGCGCAGCAACTCGATGAAGTCGAACATCGCGACCAGTCCGGAGAGCGCCAGGAGCATGGCAAGCACCGACAGCGAGAATTGGCGGACGATGTAAATCGAGAGCGTGTAGACCAGATGCATGGCGTCAGGCCGAACTTGGTCGCAGCCGGCTGGTGAACGGGGTGAGAGAAGGACCGATCAGCAGGGCGGCGCAAATTGCGCCGGGTGCGACCGCATGGACCCACATCAGCCAGATCAGGCTGTTGTCGCGCGCCGCAAGCGTGCCCACAGCCAGGCCGACCGCGAGCAGGCCAACCATGATCCCCACCGTCGCCAGCGGGCGCAGGACGCCGCCATGCCGACGAAAGATTCCGCCCAGTGCCGATAGCAGCCCGACCATCGCATACGACATCGTCGTGAGCGGCGCTGACAGCCGCTTGTAGCCCTCGGCTATCCATTTCGAACGGTCACGTTCGAGCGCCGGGTGCGGATTCAGTAGCGCGCCGAGTGAAACCTCCGACATGTCCGGCGGCCGGTCGCCATCATCCTTTGTGGCGTCAGCCAGATCGACCTCGTTCTGCTTGAATGTCAGCACGTTGAGCCGTCCGGTCTGGTGGTCGATCTGCTGGCGGCTACCGTCCAGGAGCAAGACCCGCGGGCCGGTTGGCCCCTCCACGAGGCGCCCGCGTTCCGCCAGGATGGTGGCATGGGCAGTCGGATCGCGCGCATCGTCCACCAGGATGCCGCGCAGGGTGCCATCCTTGTCGCGGGACCGGATGTAGACCGTCAGCTTGTCGGACAGCGGCGTGAAGACCCCGTCCTGCAGAAGGAAAGCAGCGAGGCGATTGCGGATCTCCCACTGGAACTGGCGGAAGTCCGCCAGTGTCGCGGGGACAATCCACAGGCTGAGGGCGTAGCCGAGAATGGTGGTAAGCAAGGCAACCGTTAGCGCCGGGCGGGCCAACGCCAGGGGCGACAATCCAGCTGCGCGCATCACCGTCAATTCGCGGTCCGTGGCGAGGCGCTGGTAGACGAACTGGATCACGACATAGGTGGTGATCGGCAGGATGACCGCGACGAAGCTTGGGATAAGCAGTGCGGTCAGGTGCAGGAACGTCAGGAGCGAAAGGCCCCGGTTCACCACCAGTTCGACAAAACGCAGCGACTGGGTCAGCCAGATCAGCGCCGTCAGGCCGCCGGTTGCCGCGATGAGCGCCACGAACACCTGGCGGAAAATATAGATGTCAATTCGCGTGACGATTCTGCCGGAGCGCATGCCGCTTTCTGCGGCAGGCTCAGGCGCGATGCAACCCGCTGGTTCTCGCGGTGGTATGGTCAACCACGGGACGCCGAATTCTCGTGCGGGTCGCGGCGACGCGCAGCACGCCCGGAAACCAGCCTGCGAAGCGCATACCGGCCGCCTGGACCGGGGCGGCCATCGCCAATCTGTGAAGTGCACCCGCAAGCCGCATCTGCCCCTGCAGTTCCGCCACCAGGCGGCGATGATAGGCGGCGGCCGGCCGGCCATTGAGCCAGGCTCGCGCCGCGATTGTGCCCGTGTGCAACGCAATGGCGATTTCGTCGCCGGTCAGGGACGGAATCACGGCGGCCTGGTCGCCGACCCGGAACAGGCCGGGCGTGTTTCCAGTGTCGCGATGGAGGAACCCGTAGGGAATCCCGGCGACGGCGAGGGGCCGGGGCAGCAGCGGCATGGCAGCGGCCAGGCGGTCACGTAACACGTTGCTGGTGCGTTCCAGATAAGCCAGCAACGCCTGCCACGTACCGCCCAGTGTCTGGAACCGGTCGCGTTGCAGCGCGACACATAAAACGGACTTGCTCGCCTCGACACACTGAAGGCCAGCATAACCGCCCGGGAAAAGGAACAACTCTATGGCGCCGGCCAGCGCGTCTGTCTGAGCGGCGCCGAGGTCGAAATACATTTTCAGGCCCACCGCCCCCTGTTTGGTGCCAGGGCGCGCAAGATCGCGAAGGTCGTGCTTGCCGGTGGCGAGGAAGACGTCGCCAGCCTCGATCACCTCGTCATCGTCGAGGACCACATGCCAGCGCGCCAGGTTTTCGCGGTCATGGTGGGTGCCCAGGTGGCCCGCGACCTGTCCAAGCCGGCGAACGGCGGATCCTCGGCGGGCTTCTGCGCCTAACAGGAGGGCGCGGGTCAGGAGCGCCTCATCCAGCACACGCCTGGACAGGCCCGCGGCCTGGAACGGCAGCCTGGTTTGGATTGTCCGACCGCCGTGCGCGACTCGCAATTGGTGGATCGGCGCCGCACCGAGGCCTATCGGGTCCACGCCAAGCGTAAGCAGACGGCTGATCGCGTCCCCACCCAGGAAGTCGCCGCAAACCTTGTCGGTGGGGCCTGTCGCCCGGTCCAGCAGCAGCGGGCGGTGGCCGGCCTGGCCCAGGCGGATCGCCGCGGCAGTTCCGGCCGGCCCGGCGCCGATGATCAGCGGCTGGCGACGCATAGCCGAAACGGCAGATACCAGGTGATCGTCGCCTCGGAGTCCGGAATTCCGGCCTCGCGCAAGAATCGCTCCCACTCGGTGCGGCGAAATGCGCGTGCAACCGATATCTTCCCGTCCTCGCGGACGATGCGATGCCAGAACATAAGGCGAGCCAGGATCGGGAAGCCGTAATAGGGTATGGCGTGGCGGTGGACGTCGCCGATGAACCAGCCCTTTGCCGCATTCTGTTGTTGCCAGCGCAGGAACGTCACAATCTCCGGGTCGGTCAGGTGGTGGGTGAACTGCGAACTGATAATAAAATCGAACGGCCGTGGCGGGACGTAGGTGAAGGCGTTGTCGTTAATGAAGCTGATCCGGTCAGCCGGGTCGGTCGCCTCGGTGGCGGCGCGGGTGGCCCAGGGGTTTAGATCGATCCCGGTCAGGGTGGCATTCGGATAGTGCTTGCGGACCTTCCGCAGGGCGTCGCCGTGGCCGCACGCGATGTCGAGCAGCGAGAAATTCGGCAGGTCCTTGGCGTGTTCGGCCAGCCAGGACAGCATCGGGCGGTGGGTGAACGTGACGACGTTGACGCGGGAAAGGTCGCGCAGGCACCGGCTGTAGTCCGCGTAGTCGGCGCAGTCAGTGTCCATCTGCTCCGGCTGTGAGCTTCGGGCGGCCAGGCTCATGGGCGGTGGAAGGCGAACGTCTCGACCGTCAGCCCAGGCCCGAAGGCCATTCCCATCCCTGGGCCGGTAGCGTCAGGATCACGAAGTATGCTGTTCAGCACGAACATCAGGGTCGCGGAGGACATGTTGCCGTGGTTGCGCAACGTCTCGCGAGAAAAACGCAGAGCGTCCGGCGGTAGTTTCAGGCCCTGCTGGACCGCGTCGAGTATCGTTCTCCCGCCCGCGTGGACAGCCCATAGATTCGGGGGAACATCGGGCAGCAGGGCGGCGCCGTGCTCCGGCAACCAACGGCGGATGCGGCCAGGCACCTGGCCGGACAGATGCATCTCGAACCCGCTGTCGCGGATGTGCCAGGTGATGAGATCATGCGTGCGGGGTATAACCGTGGCTCGGAATTTGCCCAGCGCGATGCCATGTGGTTCGGCCGTAACCAGCGCCGCGGAGGCTCCGTCCCCAAACAACAGGAAACTCAGCATTTTCGGCACATCCTGAAAATCCTCCTGCAAGTGCAGGCTGGAGAGTTCCAGGTTGACGACCAGAACGCGGGCATCGGCGTCCGCCCGAACGATCTGGTCGGCGAGTTTCAAGGCGTTGACCGCGGCGAAGCAGCCCATGAAGCCCACGATGGTCCGCTGGGTGCTGTCGCGCAGGCCCGCTGCGCGCATCAGCTGGAAATCCAGGCCGGGCGCGCTGAACCCTGTGCAACTGGCGACGATCAGGTGTGTGATGCCACCGGGATCGGCGCCCAGCGCGCGTTCGGCCGCCAAAGCCAGTTCCAGGGCATTTGTTTCATAAAGTGCCATGCGCGCGGCGGTCGTCGGGAAGGCGCCGCGGCGGTAGAAGCCGCTCATGTCCAGAACATGGTCCCGTGGCTTCGGGCCTGGCTCGATGATCGCGTAGCGGTGCTCGATATCGGCCAGACCGGCCATGCGGTCGAAAAGGGCGCGCTTATGCGGGTCTGCAATAGTCGTGCGGCCGAAGTCGATGAATTCAGCGTGGACGTCATAAGGAGGGACCGCGGTGCCGATCCGGTTCAGCCAAGCCTGGGTCAAGAGCGGTCCTCTCCTCAATTCCCGGATGTAGGACGCCGGACGCGTTTCACCAGGGTCGCGCCAGCGGAGTTTGGCCCCTGCAACGGCTCTGTTACTGCCCGAGAATCTCCCTCGGGTCGATGGACAGGCCCATTGCCTGATAACCAGCCCGGTTCGGGTGCAGTTTGTCGCCAGGACCGCCGGTCGACGAGTTAGGCTGGTATTCGGCGCGGATCTCGCCAGTCCTGGGGTCGAGGGTCACGGCATCGAAGTCGATCACCCCGTCGAAGAGTCCGCATGTCCGGATGAACGTGTTGAACATCTTGCGTTTTTCGTCGATCGCCGGGGAACCGTAACCGCCGTTGCTGCTGTTCAGAGAGGAGGTGAGGGTGGCCATGAAGATCCGCACGCCCGTAATCGCCGTGCGGAGGCGCTTGACGGCTTCGCGCACGCCGTCCTCAACCTTTTCCGGATCAGCGCCCGCGCTCCCGAAGTCGTTGATGCCTTCCAGCCAGACGACCGTCTTGACTCCGGACAGGCGGATCACGTCGCGCTCAAGACGATCCAGGGCAGACGGTCCTCCGGCGAACGGGTTGGATTTGTAGTCGGCCGGCCCGATGATCATGTTGCCGCCGATGCCGGCGTTCACCACGCTGAATTTCGCACCGTACAAGGCGTGCATATGGCGGGCGAGCACGTCCGGCCACCGGTCGTCGCCGTTGATGGTGGACGCGGTGCCATCGGTGATGGAGTCGCCAAGAGCAACGATGGCCGGCGTACCGGCGGGTGCGGACATGTCCAGCGCATCGAGAAAATACCAGGATGTCGTGGAGTATGGATATGACTTCTCGGCTTCCTCCGAGGCATGGGCGCCGCTGCCAGGCGGGCTGATATAGGAGGTTGTCAGCGCCTTCGCGTGCCAGGTCATTGGACCGCTGTCGCCGACAATGTGAAATGACACAGCCAGGCGGCGGCCGGTCAGCAGTTTGTCAGCGGGTTCGTGGACGAACGGCAGGATCACGGGATCGCTTGTGGCGAATTTGCCGGCCGGAACCGTGATTGTCATGCGGGCGCCGAACGTCACCGGAACGTTGGTCCCCGCAAGAATCGCGCTGCCGCTTTGCTGCAAGCCGATATGGACGCTGTCGAAGGTAACGGTCTTTGTGCCGAACACGTTAGACAGGCGGATACGGACCTGCCTGCCCCAGATGTCCGGCCGCACGATCAGGCGGAACGACTGGTTGGATGCGCCCCTTGCCGCATCGGGGAAGGCGAAGCCCAGGTCCGGCTGGGCCGTGGCATTTCCAACCGGATAAGGACCCTGCGCGGAACCGGTCCACGCAACGACGAAGTTAGGCGGGGCGGCAACGGTCGGAGAGATGGTTGCGGCAGCGATCGCGGCGGCGGCGGTGAGCGTTGCAAGCAGGCGGCGAGTTACAGGCATGATTTACGCGTTTCCTTTGTCTCGCCCGAACAGCGATGGCCTGATAGATCGTTGCACTACTGAGGTGCCGCGGCTAGTGGACGAAATTGATTCCTCGCTGTTTGCCTCATTACATATCGACGACAGAGCCGTCCTCGTGCGGGCGCATCTTGATCGGTCGTACCTTAATCTTGTGGCGGACTTCGACGTCCTTGACCAGTTCGACGCCAATGCCGGGCGCGTCCGGGATGGCGATGAAGCCTCCGACCTGCTCCGACAGTCCGGTAGCGAGTTCGTTGCCCAGTAGTCCCGACCCGCCGTCGATTTCCGGCGTGCGCGACGGATACTCCTGGATCGCGAAGTTGGGGATGCAGGCGGCGATCTGCAGGCAGGCGGCTGTGCTGACCGGAGACAGAGGATTGTGCGGCACGATCCAGGCGTCATGCGCCTCGGCCAGTGCCGCGATCTTCTTGGCGCCGGTGATGCCACCGCACAGGCAGACGTCAGGACGCAGATACTGCACAGCGTTGCGAGTAAGCAACGTCTGGAACTGATACAGGCTGGTGAAACGTTCGCCGGTGGCGATCGGGATGTTGATATGCTGGGCGACCTGCGCCATCGCATCGAAGCTGTTTGGCCGCAGCGGGTCTTCGAAGAACATTGGCAGATATTGCTCAATGCCGCGGCCAAGCGCGATGGCCTCCGGTGGGGTCAGCCGGCGGTGTATTTCGATGCACAGGTCGACGTCCGGCCCGACGGCCTCCCGCAGGCGCCTGACGTTGTCGATCGCGGTGCCGATCTTGCTGGCGTGGGATTTGTAGTAGGGCGTGCTTTCGTCCTCATCAAGTAACGGGTTGAGGTGACCGATCGCGGTGAAGCCTTCCGACTTCAGGCGAACAGCCTCCTCCAGCAGCGTTTCAATAGAGCGGCCTTTCACGTGGCCATACAGCCGCGCCTTGTGGCGCATCCTGCCGCCCAGCAGTTCGTAGACCGGCACACCGAACGCCTTGCCCTTGATGTCCCACAGGGCAATGTCGATCGCCGAGATCGCGCCACTGATCGCCGCGCCAGTAAAATGATGTGCCCGGTGCATAACATTCCAGTGGTGCTCGATCTGGCCGGCATCCTTGCCCTCTAGATATTCGCCGAATTTCGCGATCGCTACCGAACTGGCCTCCAGGTGACCCCAGGCGCCGGATTCACCGATGCCTGAGATGCCCGCATCCGTGTCAATGCGAACGAAACAAAAGCGATCCACCATCAGAGGCTCGACGCGGATGATCTTCAAGGTGGTTCTCCCTCCGTAGCCGTATCAGACGATTTTGTCCGTGGTCAGTACCTCGATCTCGGCATGGCCGAGGCCAAGCCAATTGGCCAGAACTTCCCCGGTGTGTTGTCCAAGCATCGGAGAGGCGGCCACACGCGCCGGCTTGCCGTCGACGCGGACCGGCCACGCAGGCATCTTGAACGGAGCATGCCTGGGATGCCGCATCACCTGCATGATGCCGCGCTTCTCGAACGTCGGATCGTTCTGCAACTCCATCGTGTCGAGCACCGCGCCGGCGGGAATGCCGGCGCCGCCGACCTGCGCCATCGCCTCGTGCTTGGTGCGTGAACCGGTCCATTCCGCGATGATGGCATCGAGTTCGTCCATGTTCCTGACCCTGTCGGCGGGCTTGGCGAATCGCGGATCAGCGATCAGATCCTCCCGCCCCATCACCTTGCACAGCCTCACCCAATGCTCCGGATTGGCTCGGCTTGTCATGATCCACACATAGTCATTCGGGCCGCCGGGCGCGCAGGGATACAGGCCCGAGGGCGCGTTGCTGCCGCCGCCGGAGTGGGTGCCGTCGCGCTCGACCGCCTTGCCGCTGCGGGCCTGTGTGGCGAAGTTGGTGCGCATGTAGTGCAGCATCGCATCCTGCATCGCGACCTGAAGCCGGCGCCCCTGACCCGTCTTCATCCGTTTGTGAAGCGCACCGAGGATGGTGACCGCCATGGTCATGCCCGTGCCGGTGTCGCCGAGGGACAGGCCCGGCTTGACGGGGCCGCGGCCCTTTTCGCCGGTGACGCTGATCGTGCCGCCGGTGGCTTGCGCGATCATATCGAAGGCGAGGTTGGTTTCGTAGGGGCTGCCGGTGCCGAATCCCTTGATCTGGCAATAGATAATGCCCGGATTGATCTCACGGACGACGTCATAGCCCAGGCCGAGACGTTCGATCGTGCCGGGCGCCATGTTCTCGACGCAGACATCGGCTTTGCGCAGCAGGTCCTTCACCAGTTCCAGGCCGCGCGGCGACTTCAGGTTAACGGTAATTGATTTCTTGTTTGCATTGAACATGTGGAAGTAATACGGGTCGTCGTCGGGCTGGCCGGGGCGGAGGCGGCGGCCGGGGTCGCCGGCGCCTGGGTTCTCGATTTTGACCACTTCGGCGCCGAGCCAGGCGAGGGCTTCTGTGCAGGAGGGGCCGGCTTCGAACTGGGTGAAGTCGACGACGCGGATGCCTTCCAGAAGGTCGAGATCGTGGCTGGTATCGGACATTGGCTGCTGTCTCCCTCGTGTCACCCCGATCTTGTCCGTGGGGCATTCGCGCGATCATGTCACGGCATGCACGTCCAACCAAGGGTGGCGGTCGCCATCGTGCGACGTTTGACACGTTTGCGCCGTGGCCGGACGATCCCGGCGCGTGCGTGATGGGGCGGAAACAGGATGCTTACTTACGACTACATAGTTGTTGGCGCTGGGTCGGCCGGGGCTGTGGTGGCGAACCGGCTGTCGGCGAATCCGGCACACAAGGTTCTGCTGCTGGAGGCCGGGGCGGCGAGTCATCCGTGGTCCCGCGTGCCGATCGGCTATGCCCGGCTGATCACCAATCCGGCGGCGAACTGGCTTTATTCGTCGGAGCCGGAGGCGGCGACGAACGGGCGGCGGCTGCCTGTGCCGCGGGGCAAGCTGCTCGGCGGGTCGAGTTCGATCAACGGCACGGCATTCGTGCGCGGGCAGGCGCAGGATTTCGATACCTGGGCACAGATCGGCAACCACGGCTGGAGTTACGCGGACGTGCTGCCGTTCTTCCGGCGGATGGAGCGGTACGAGAGCGGCGGCGACGACACCTACCGCGGGCGGGAGGGGCCCCTGCGGGTGACGAATCCGCCTCCGGCCGATCTATTGTTCGCTGGGGTGATCAAGGCGGCCGAACAGGTCGGGATCCGGCACAATCCGGACTACAACGGGGCGGCTCAGGACGGGATCGCAATGAGCCAGGCGACGATCTCGGGCGGACGGCGGATGAGCACCGCGGCGTGCTTCCTGGCACCGGTACGACAGCGTGCGAATTTGCGGATCGAGACGGGGGCCTTGACGCAGCGTCTGGTGCTGGAGGGATCTCGTTGCGTTGGCGTCCGGTACCTGGTGGGCGGCGACCTGCGGGAGGTACGTGCCGCTCGGGAGGTCGTGGTCAGCGCTGGGTCCATCAACTCACCGCAGTTGCTGGAACTGTCGGGCATCGGGCAGCCGGAGCGGTTGCAGGCGCTAGGGATTCCCGTTCGGCAGGCGCTGCCAGGGGTGGGGGAGAATCTGCGGGATCATTACGCGCCCAGGACGCGCTGGGCGGTAGGCGCGCGCGGGATCTCGTTCAGCGAGCGGGGCCGCGGATTTGGGCTGGTACGGGAGGCGCTGCGGTACGCTGTCTCCGGGCGGGGGATGCTGGGGATGGTGGGAGCGCCGATGCGGGCCTTCGTGCGGTCACGCGAGGGGCTGGAGGCGCCGGATCTGCTGCTGGGATGGGTGCCGATGCTGACAGAGCCGCGGCCACGCGGGCCGGTGGTGTCGGCGCAGGCCGGGTTTACCTGCTATGCGCATCCGATGCGGCCGGAGAGCAAGGGGCATATTCACATCCGTTCTGCGGATCCCGCGGTGGCGCCGGCGATCAATTTCAATTTCCTCTCGGCCTCGGTGGATGGGGAATTGACGGTGCGCGCGATCAGGATTGCTCAGTCGATCATGCGGGCGCCGGCGCTGGAGTCCTGGCAATTAACGGAGCTGGCGCCGGGGCGGGACCGGGTGACCGATGAGGAAATCCTGGACTGGGTCAAAGGCGCCGCGGAGACGACCTACCATCCCGTGGGCACGTGCAAAATGGGATCCGATCCAATGGCGGTGGTCGATGCCCGGCTTCGCGTGCATGGGATCTCCGGGCTGAGGGTCGCGGACGCCTCGATCATGCCCACGCTGACCTCGGGGAATACCAACGCGCCGTCGATCATGATCGGAGAAAAAGCGGCCGATATGGTGCTGCAGGATGCCGCGTAAGGGCGGATCACCCAGTCGGCGGGCCCGCGGCACGATCTAAGAAAACCTTCATGGCGCGGGAGCGGTGATGAACCAAGTTGCCAGAAAGGCGCCGGCGGCGGCGCGCAATCGGGAGCCGATCCTGCAGGTGCTGCGTGGCTGCCTGCCGCGTCCGGCGTTGGTGCTCGAGGTCGCCAGTGGAACAGGCGAGCATGCGGTGTGGTTCAGCCACGCATTGCCGGCGCTGACGTGGCAGCCCACGGACCGGGACCCAGCGGCCCTGGAGAGCATCGCGGCGTGGCGCGATCAGACCGGCGTACCGAACCTGTTGCCGCCGCTTCCGCTCGACGCGTCCGCGGCAAGCTGGCCGGTGAACCGAGCGGACGCCGTCGTCGCAATCAATCTGGTCCATATCGCGCCGTGGGCCGTCACCGAAGGGCTGATCGCGGGCGCCGCTCGCGTGCTGACCGCCGATGGGCTTCTGTTCCTGTATGGCCCGTTTTCCAACAGCGGGGTTCACACCGCGGCCAGCAACGCGGCATTCGATGCGGACCTGCGGGCGCGCGATCCCGCCTGGGGTGTGCGTGATCTGGACGAAATCGCCGCTCTGGCGAGCCGGCATGGGCTTGCCAGGATTGAGCAAATTGCCATGCCCGCGAACAACCTGAGCGTGATTTTCCGGCGGCACTGAGCCCATGGGACGCACGATCCATGGCTGGTGCCCGGCTCCCGCGATCCTGGTGACAATCGGACGATCAGCATCCCGCCACTTATTCCGGCGGAAAGAACCGGTTCGCGGGCCGTGGCAAGCCGAAATGATCGCGTAACGTCGTCCCGGCGTACTCGTTGCGGAAGATGCCGCGCCGTTGCAGCTCCGGGATGACAAGCTCCACAAAGCTGTCGAGACCTTCGGGCACGGTTGAGAACATGACGTTGAACCCGTCCGCTGCGTCCGTCTCCAGCCACAACTGCATCGTGTCGGCGATCTCGCTGGCGGTTCCGACCATCTGCAGTCCGCCAAATCCGCCCATCAGCTGGGCGAGCTGGCGGACGGTCAAATTCTCCCGGCGCGCGAGGGCCACGAGACTGTCGCGTCCGCTTTGGCTCTGGTTCGACTGGGGGATCTCCGGCAATGGCGCATCGAGCTCGAATCCGGACGTGTCGATACCAAGGCGGATCGACAGGTTCGGCGCGCCGCTCTCGGGATGCACGAGACTGTCGAGCAGGGCCTTCTTTTCTCGAGCCTTCTCGCGGGTCCGTCCGACAAACACCAGTGCCCCAGGCAAGATCTTGAAGTGCTCGGCCGACCGCCCCGCCGCGGTGACCCGCCGCTTCATGTCCCGATAGAAGTCGCGGGCGTCCTCGATCGTTCTGCTGCTTCCGAACACGACTTCCGCAGTCTCGGCGGCAAATTGCCGGCCGGCTTCCGATGCGCCGGCTTGGACGATAACCGGCCAGCCCTGGATCGGCCGCGCAATATTCAACGGTCCGCGAACCGAAAGATGCTCCCCTTGATGATCGAGAACGTGCATCTTGTCCGGGTCGAAAAAGATCCCGCTGGCCTGGTCGCGCAGCCACGCATCGTCTGCCCAGCTATCCCACAGCCCGGTAACCACCGCCTGGAACTCCCGCGCCCGCCGGTAGCGTTCGTCGTGCTCCACATGGTCGGTCAACCCGAAATTCAGAGCGGCATCAGGATTTGCCGTCGTGACCACATTCCAGCCCGCTCGGCCATTGCTGATATGGTCGAGCGAGGCGAACCGCCTGGCGACATGAAAGGGTTCGTCAAAGGTGGTCGAGGCGGTTGCGATCAGCCCGATCCGTTCCGTCACCATCGCAAGGGCCGAGAGTAGCGTCAGGGGCTCGAATGACGTTACGGTAGCGCTGCGTCGCAACGCCTGGACCGGCATGTTCAGCACCGCCAGGTGGTCGGCCATGAAGAACGCGTCGAACCGCGCCCGTTCAAGCGTCTGGATAAAGCGCACCAGATGCTTCAGGTTGAAGTTGGCGTCCGTATAGGCGCCCGGATAGCGCCACCAGGCGGTATGGATTCCGACCGGGCGCATGATGGCGCCAAGATGTAGCTGCTTCGTCATGGTTGACGCTCACTGTGCAACATCCTCGCCGGAGCCGCCACCAGGCGAAGTGGGCGCAGACCATGGGCGTAGTTGCGGCAAGCTGCTCGGTCATTAGCGTCCGGCCTAGCCGGCAGATGATCGCAGTAGGTTTGACCCGCACGGCTCGGATTTTTCAAACCGCACATCTGGCTTCATCCAAAGCCGTAGCCTGCTGTCCGATCACCGCTGACGCTGGGCGATTCTGCTTCCCCTCGAGTGCTGTTGGTTTACCCAGCGATCAATTCGCTCCGGACATGAGCGATCACGCTTGCCCAGTCGTTCAGCGCCGGCTGCCGGAACTGGCAGAGTGTGGGATACCACGGGCTATCATTCCGGTCAAGCAACCAGCGCCAGTCGCCGCCATACCGGTTAAGCAGCCAAACCGGCCGGCCAAGCGCACCGGCGAGATGCACGACAGCCGTATCAACCGTTACGACCAGATCCAGTGCGGCAATCAGCGCGGCGACATCCGCGAAGTCGTTGAGTTCCGCCGTCCAGTCCGCCAGCGGCAGGTCGGGTGTCCGGGGCGCGTCCTTCTGTAACGATACCCAGCGGACGCCGGGCACGTCGGCCAGAGGGCTCAAGGCCTCCGGTGAAATGGACCGGCGGCGGTCATGCTGGTAGCGGGCGCCGCCGGCCCAGCACAGCCCGATCGTTCGGCCTCCAGACCCATCCAGCCGCGACCGCCAACCTGCGACCGCATCGGGTTCCGCGTGCAGATACGGCATGGTGGCCGGGATCGAGTCCAAAGTTGTTCCGAACAGAACAGGCAGGTCCAGAACGGTACAGGCTACGTTGGCGTCCGGAACCACGGACTGCAGAGGAACCACCTCGGGGGCACCAGGCAATGTGCGTAGCAAGCGAAGCAACGGGGAGGGAGTGGCGACAACGACATGCCCGCCATGGATCAACGGCACGTACCGGCAGAACTGGATCATGTCGCCCAAACCCTGTTCCGGCTGGACGAGCAGCGTCCGGCCGTCGAGGGGCGATCCATCCCAAGCCGGCAGACCTGATCCCTGCGCGGGCGCGCCTCGGGCTCGATTTCGCCACCTGAAGCCGTCCCATCCATGCGCGAAATCACCGCGCGCTAAATGGACCGTACCGGCGACGAGATGGGCCTCCGCGTTGTCGGGTTCGATGGTCAAGGCCGCCTCGGCTTCTGCCAACGCAGCGTCCAGTGCGCCGCCATCTCGCAGCGCGGCGGCGAGGTTGGCCGCGATGGCGGCAAGATCCGGACGCAACCGACGCCCATTGGCCAGGCTGGTGATGGCCGCGGCAACGTCGCCTTGCGTGTGTTGGACCAGGCCGAGGTTGTTGAGGGCCATGGCATCATCCGGCGTGAGCTTCAAGGCAGTCCGCAGTTCCAGTTCTGCTTCGCCCAATTGGTCAAGCTCAATCAGCGTGGCGCCGAGCGCTACTCGTGCGGCGGCATGGTCTGGCGCAAGCGCCACGGCGCGGCGCAGTTCGACGGCGGCCTCGTCCAGGCGCCCCGCGGCCTTCAGCAAAAATCCGGCCGAGGCGCGCGCCGCCGGGAGTCCGGGCGCGAGGCGGAGGGCCTCCTGGTAGGCGGCCAAAGCATCGCCAAGCCGGTTCAACAGCACCAGCGAATCGCCGAGTGCCGCGTGGGCGTGGAAATCGTCCGGATCGAGAAGGGTCGCCACGCGCATGGCGCCGCGTGCTTCCTCGTAATGGCCGCATTCGCGCAGCGCGAGACCAAGATCGAGATGCGCCCGCGCATCGTCCGGCGCCGCGCGCGTCGCCTGACCTAGATAACCGATCGCAAGACCCGCGTGACCACACTGCAGGGCGATCAGGCCCATGCCATGCAGAGCGTCGGCGTGGTCCGGGAGTTCACCAAGGATTTCCCGATACCCGCGTTCGGCTTCGGCCAGACGGCCCGCCTGGTGATCAGCAGCGGCGCTTTGAAACGTCCTGGCAAGCCGCCGCAGCTTGGCGCTCATGCTCTCTCCGTAAGGTTCAGGGCTGAATGATTAGCACCTTCCTCCAACCACGCCTGTGCCGCGTTCGGCGATAATCTGATCCGACTGGCTGGTCCGGAGACCGACGACGCCTGACCCCGCCAAGGCGGCATTGCACCGACAGCGTTGGCCTGTAAATTGTTTGTCTGACCTGCGGGGCATCCGCCGCGTCGCTTCTGGCTCCGAACAACTGCAACGCATCCCGCAGGTGCGAGACCAACGCAGCGACAGGCTAACGGCGGCCACCACCAAGCGCTAAAGGGGGCTGATACGCTCCCACGTCAGTTCCCGGTGATGCACCACGCCGTCGATCTCCCGCGGCGGCGGCTTCAACACCATCCGCTCACCATCGAACCTTACGCCACGGATTTGCGCCGTCCCAACCAGAGCCATGTTCGGCGCCGCGTCCACGTTCGTCGTCAGCGTCGTGCCGTCGAAGCTATAGTGGCCCGTGTAGCCGCCATAGTCTCGCTTTACCCCAGCGGGCAGCGAGGGCCGGCCGTCGCAAACCGCCACCATCACACGGTTGTCCGCGCTGAAGACAATCCGTCCTATCGCCTGTGGCCCATATGGCGGTTCCAGCGGCCTTCCCTGAGCATCGACCGATTTCGCCCCAACCAAGCGCCATGTGCCAATAATATCAGGCATCGTTTCCTCCCCGTATGCCCCACGAAATCGCGTTGCGCAGCAACGTCGCGAACGCTTCGCTGCCCCACGGGCGCCGAAACACCGCCGGAGCCGGGTCTTCCGCGCGTCCAGGACGCGACCCGGCATCATGGCAGTGGCCGAGAGCAAAGTACGTCACGCCACCGGAACCCAACGCCTTCGTGTAGCCGAGCACCCTGGTTTTGCCATCAGCCCGCAGCGACGTATCCGATCCGTACAGTCCCTCCACAACCGGCCAGGTCCCGTTCGGCCCATAATCCGCGGTCAGAAGCACCTGCACACCGGCGGGGTCCTGTAGTTCGATGAAGTAGGGCTCGTCCTTGATCAGGAACGATTCTCCCACCCCATGCGTCAACGGATGTTCAGCGACATCGACGCGAAACTCACAGATCGGTGGATGCGTCAGGAAGAAACTGCCCAGCAGGGCATGATGATTGCTCTTGACCGTCCGCCGCTGCCGCAATCCCTCGACCCGCTCCGCCCGGCCGCCGCTCGTGCCATGCAAGCCCAGCCAATGGCCGCCCTCCCGCAGCCACCCCTTGATCACCGTGCACTGAGCCGCATCCGGGTAAGGTCCGGCGACGTAGGTGATCAGCAACCGGCTGACCGGCAGCCACTTCCCGACATCGGCAAAATCGTTCCCCACCGAGGCCGGAACATTCTGCTCCGCCAGCAGCCCCAGAAGTCGCAGCCGGACATGGTCGTGGTCATGCCCGGCCGCTGACCCAGGCGGAAACCCGCCGGTGATCAAATGCGCACGATCAGCGGTCATCGTCGCTACCCGTTCACCGCCCGCATGATGGCCGTCCAGCGATCGATGATCGGCAGCACCTTGTCCGCCTTTTCCGGCGGGAACATTGGCACGACCCGCGATACGCCCATGTCGCGGAACCTTTTGACGCGATCGAGGTCATCGCTGAGCCCGAACAGGCTTACCTCGATTGAGGCTGCGTCGCGCCCGGACTCCTTCACCATCTCGGCGAACTTCGGCAACACCTCGCTGATGTCGCCCCGGCCCGCTGTTGGAATCCAACCGTCGCCATATCGGATTGCCCGCCGCGCGCCCTGCGGGAACGCGCCGCCCACATGGATCGGAGGATAGGGGCGTTGCACCGGCTTGGGATTGGCCACCATCGGATCGAAGTTGACCAACTCCCCATGATACTCGGCCTCAGGCTTGGTCCAGATTTCCTTCATCGCCTCGACCGCCTCGCGCATCCGCTTGAATCGAGACGCATACACCGTGCCGTGGTTTTCCATCTCGTCCTGGTTCCAGCCACCACCAATGCCGAACAGGAACCGGCCGCCGCTGACCTGATCCAGCGAGGCGACCGATTTCGCCGTCTGGATCGTGTCGCGCTGCTGCACCAGCAGAACCCCCGTGCCGAACTTGATGGTCTTCGTCACCTGGCTCGCCGCCGCCAGCACCACGAACGGGTCCATCGCGTCGTAATACTGCTTTGGCAGATCCCCACCGCCTGGAAACGGCGTCTTCCGCGACAGCGGAATGTGCGAGTGCTCGGGCGCCCAGACTGACTCGAAGCCCCGATCCTCCAGCGCCTTGGCAAGCTCCATTGCCGTCATCGAATAGTCGGTGAAAAACATTGCGCCACCGAATTTCATCATACATCTCCCTCGTCAACAAAATGAGCCGCTGGCCATCGGGCAGCCGCCGTCGGTCATCGGCCCGAATGCCTTGTCGCCCGGCACCACCGATGCAATTTCAGCCACATCGAACGGTTCTCTGGCTTCACTTGGTCTCTTGATCTTCATCAAAAGCATCTCGTGCGGGTTCCGTCCGTCCGGGCGCACCAGGCAACGGCCTAGGATCGGATCGTCGATCGTCATCGCCTTCGATTGGTCGATCACCGCCCGCCCGACCTTCTCGATCACCGTGGTCATGCTCGCAACCGGGTCCGGCGCGAAACAAGTCGCATTGTTTCCTGATCCCCTGCAGCCGGTTTGTTGTTGTTCCCATCCTCCCCGCCATCGCGCTTCGTGGCAAGGTCAGGCGGGCGCCAGACCGGCACAATAAAAGGATTTGCCAACCGCGTCGGGGCACGGCAGACTAACATCGCGAAATGTGGCAGCTATAAAACGCCATTGATAACCTGCCGGCGGATCAATGACCGGCTAACAGGGAAGGATAGCGGTCATGGTATCCATGCACCGACGCGGACTGTTGACCGCAACACTGGGACTCGCGGCGTCAGGGACGTTATACAAGCCGTATATTGCAAGAGCCGAGGCAAAAACGGCGACTGTCTGGATGAACCAAGGGTTCGTCCCGGCCGAGGACGAAGCTTTCAAGGCAACCGCCGCGGCCTACATGAAGGCCAGCGGCAACACGCTTGATTACAGCATCATGCCGTTTATGGCGCAGAACCAGAAGACGATCTCCGCCCTTACCAGTGGTGACGTGCCCGATCTGGTTTTCATGGATGCGCCACAGTCGATCCTGCCGCAAAACGCCTGGGACGATAAGCTGGAGGATGTCTCTGACGTAGTGACCCCTTACGAGTCACAGCTCAGCGAAACCGCCAAGCTATGTTCGACGTTTTATAATCAATCGACAAAAAAGCGCAGCTACTACCTTTGCCCAGTCAAGCAAGGCGCCACCCCATTCCACATCTGGGGCGACCTCGTCGAGAAAGCCGGCTTCAAGTTGTCGGATGCGCCGAAGACCTGGGACGCGTTCTGGGACTTCTTCAAGCCGATGCAGAAAGAACTGCGCGGCAAGGGCATGCGTAAGATCTACGCTCTTGGCCTGCAAATCACCACCGTCGGCCCGAACGACGGTAACAATGTTTTCACACACTTTGTTATCGCCAACGGCGGCAAAAACATCGTGACGCCGGACGGCAAGCTGCACACCGACGACCCGCAGGTCCGCGAAGCCGCCATCAAGGCCGTCGACCTATATGACCGACGCCTACAAAGGTGGTTTCGTTCCACCCGAGGCGCTCAGCTGGAATGATGCCGACGACAATAACGGCTTCCACGAGAAGCTGTTCCTGATGGACTTCGACGGCACGCTGTCGACCGAACTGGCGATGATCAAAGACACCAAAGCCTATCACGACATAGTCACCTTGGGCATGCCCCATGGCAACGACGGCAAGCCGATTCCCTGTCAGCTGGGCGCCGGCGGGGGCTTCGTCCCCAAAGGTGCAAAGAACGCGGAAGTCGCCAAGGACTTCATGAAGTTCTTCATGCAACCAACTGTCATGAATGAAAACCTCAAAGGCGGCCTCGGCCGCTGGGTTCCAGCCATCCCGCAGGTGGTTAAGGACGACCCGTGGTGGGTCGATCCGTCCGATCCGCATCGCGTCGCCTATGTCCATGAAGCAATCTTCGATCCGACCACGGCCGTGTTCGAAGGCTTTACCCCCGCCTGGGGTCAGGTCGCCGCCGAACAACTGTGGGGGCAGGCCCATGCTGACGTCATCAAGAACGGCATGACAGCATCCGCCGCCATCGACAAAGCCTTTAAACGGGCAGACCAGATTTTCGCGAAGTACACGTTCGGCTAACTCCGGGAGGCGAGCATGAGCGTCACCCAAGAGGCATTACCTCGCGGCTCCGCCCTGGGGCTTGGCCGAACCGCGCGAAGCCAGTGGTTCGGCGGCCTGCACGGGTCCGAATACATCTGGGCGATGGCTTTTGCACTGCCCTATATTTTCGTCTTCTTCGTGTTCGTCCTGTATCCGATCGGCTATGGCATCTGGATGGGCAGCGACGCCGGCCCTCTATAGCAATCTTGCCACAGACCCGCGGTATCTGACAGCCGTCGCCAATACCCTGATTTATGTCGGCGTCGGCGTGAATCTGAAGATGGCATTGGCCTTCATGCTGTCCGGATTCTTCATGCGCAAGCGCTGGTGGATCAAGGCGCTGCTGGTCATCTTCATCCTGCCCTGGGCCACGCCCGCGTTGCCGGCCTACATGTCCATCCACTGGTTCCTCAATGGCCAGTGGGGGATGCTCAACAACATCCTTTACATGCTGTTCGGCATCGACGGCCCGGTCTACCTGAATGATCGCTGGCCCGCCCTGGCCTGCAATATCGGCGCCTATATCTGGAAGAATCTGCCATTCTGGACGATCATTCTTCTGGCCGGACGAATGGCGGTGCCGCAGGAACTCTATGAAGCAGCGGAGGTTGACGGCGCAACCGGCCTGCGCCGCTTCACCCACGTAACCTTGCCGCTGATGGCCAACCTCTACATGGTCTGCACGCTGCTGGACACCGTCTTCGCCTTAGGTGATTTCAACGCCACATATTTCGTCTCGGGCGGCGGTCCGGCCATGTCCACCGAGGTCCTTGCAACACTTGGCATCCGCTATGCCTTCACCAACGCCCTGCCGCGCCTGGGGGTGGCAACGGTCATGACTGCGCTGCCCGTGCTCATCCCGCTTGTGATCATCCTGATGCGCAAGCTCCGCGATAAGGGAGTGCAGATGTGAGCCAAACCTATCCCGACAACATCCTGGCCCGTCGTCGGAAGTCGAAAGCCCACTACCGGTTCCAACGCTACATGGTTGAGGCGCTGTCGCTGCTACTGGGCCTCGTACTGATCGTCTGGTCCATCACGCCGATCTACAACATGCTGGTGATTGCGCTCGACAGCCACGATGATGTCTTCAGCGGTGCCATCTGGCCAGCGAATCCCTCGCTCGACGCCTTCCGCGTCGTCGTCACTCAAAGCTTCTGGTACCTGGCGCATTTCTGGCAGCAGTTCGGCAACAGCTTCTTCGTTGGACTGATGACGATGTTCCTGACATTGTTCATCGGCTCGCTCGCCAGCTTCACTGTCGGACGGATGCACCTTAAGAACGGGTGGCTGCTCAGCAACGCCGCCCTGATGACCTATGTCATTCCGGCATCTTTCCTCGCCATCCCGTTCTACCGGATCATCCAGATCTACGGCATGTCGGATCACCTGATGGCGGTCGTCGCCGCGATCACGACGTTCGCCACCCCGTATGCAATCTTCATATTTTCGCAGTACGGCAAATCCATCCCGATGGAGCTTGACGAATCGGCGCGAATCGACGGTGCCAATCCGTGGCAGATCTATTTCAGGATCTACCTGCCATTGATGGCCCCAGCGCTGGTTGCGGTCGGCACCTACGCTTTGCTGCTTGCCTGGAACGAATACCTTTACAATTTCCTCATGCTGTCGTCACCGGAGAGCATGACCGTCGCGGTCGCGCTGGCGCAGTTCCTCAACAGCGACGAATCGCCATGGAACTTCATGATGGCCACAGCAATCATCTATGCCCTGCCGCCGATGATCCTTTACTACGGGTTCCGCCGCTACATGGCGGCCGGTCTCACGATGGGCGGCGTCAAGGGCTGACAGGCCCGCCGTGAGCACTTCGCAACCGGCCTTCGCCGATGGGGCGCTGCTCCCCGAACGAACCGGGCGAACGGCCAATCACCCGTGGCGTCCTGGATGGAGACACGGTCTTCAGGGGTCCGACCGCACCTGGGCCGTCGCCTTCCTGGTGCCGTATATCGCCCTCTTTCTTGCCTTCGTTGCCTACCCGGTCGCCTACGGCCTGTGGCTTGGCAGCAGCCCAGGCCTGTACGCCGATCTTTTCGCCGACCCGCTTTATCTGACGACCATCGCCAATACGCTGCTGTTTGTTGGCATAGGCGTGAACGTCATGATGGCGGTGGCTTTCCTGCTATCCGGCTACTTCCTCAGCCAAAGCCGCTGGATCAAGGCCCTGCTGGTTCTGTTCATGCTGCCCTGGGCCCTCCCGGCAATCCCCGCGTTCCTCGCCGTCCACTGGATGTTGGTCGGCCAGTTCGGCTTTCTCAACAGCCTTCTGGACAAGGTCTTCGGCATCGCTGGACCCATCTGGCTCAACTCTTACTGGCTTGCCCTCGGCGCCAACATCACCGCCAGCATCTGGAAATGGCTGCCGTTCTGGACGCTGGTGTTCATGGCCGGCCGGATGGCAATACCAATGGATATCTACGAGGCCGCCGACACGGACGGGGCGAGCGAAATTCAGCGTTTCGCCTATATAACGGTTCCGGTCCTTGCCAACCTGTATCTGATCTGCACTTTGCTTTCCACGCTCTGGACGTTCGGCGACTTCACCACGGTGTATTTCGTATCCGGCGGCGCGCCCGCTTTGTCGACCGAGGTGCTTGCCACCCGCGGTATGCATCTCGCTTTCGATACCGGAAGCCCGCGCCTGGGAGTCGCGGCCCTGATGTCGGCACTGCCGCTGCTGATCCCGCTGGCGATATTGCTGATGCGCCGCGTTCAAGCCAAGCAGGTGCAATTATGACCCTTCGCAGGATGGGCTCGATCTTCCTTGGCCTGGGCCTGTTGGTCTGGACGATATTGCCCATCTACAATATGATCCTGATCGCCCTGGACAGCGACGCCGATGAGTATTCAGGCAACATCTGGCCGTGGGACCCGTCTTTCGAAAGTTTCCAGGTCATCTGGACCCAGGACTACTGGTATCTGGAACATTTCTGGCATCAGTTCGGCAACAGCCTGTTCATCGGCCTGACCACGATGGCGCTCACCGTCGCCATCGGCTCGCTCGTCAGCTTTGCTTTGGGGCGCATGCATCTCCGCCGCGGCTGGCTCCTCAGCAACGCCGCGCTGCTGACCTACGTGCTGCCGTCCTCGTTCCTGGCGATCCCCTTCGTTCACGTCGCGCATCAATACGGCCTGTCCGACAGCCTTTGGGCGGTCATCGCCGCGCAGGTGATGTTCGCCACCCCCTACGCCATCCTGATCTTCCAGCAGCACGCAAGGCTGATCCCGCTCGACCTGGATGACGCCGCCCGCATCGACGGCGCCTCGCCGGTCCAGCTTTACCTTCGCATCTACATCCCGCTGATGGCGCCCGCCCTGGCCGCCGTCGGCACCTTCGCCCTGCTGGTCGCCTGGAACGAATATCTCTACCAGTTCCTGCTCCTGTCCTCGACCAAGAGCATGACAGTGGCGGTCGCACTGGACCAGTTCTTCGACAGTGACGAGGCGCCCTGGAACTACATGATGGCCACCGCCATCGTGTTCTCCCTGCCGCCCATCGCAATCTATTACATCCTGCGGCGCTACATGGTCGCCGGCCTGACGATGGGCGGCGTGACGGGCTAAACCGGATCCATGGTCTGTTGTGCGTCGCACCAGAATCGGACATATCCGCCCCGACTGTTCCGGAGCAGACATGCCCATCACCCGCCCGATCGGTTTCTTCGCGTTCTGGCTGACCCTTTACGGCTCCAATCTCGCCGCGCTTCCGCTTGGGGTCGCCACGGCGGCCGGTGCCACATGGATAAGCCTGCGCCTGCTCCCCCGTAGCGCCATCAGCCCGTCCCCGCTGCTTATCGCCCAGGCGATCCCCCGCTTTTTGTACCAATCCGCCGCTGCCGGCATCGACGTGGCCCGTCGAACCTTTGCCTGGGACATGCGCCTCCAGCCCGGCTTCATCTCAGTGCCCCTGCGCCTGCCGCCAGGCCCCGCCCGAAGCGCCTTCCGCACGGTCATGAGCCTGCTCCCCGGCAGCATGCCCTGCGGCGACGACGACGGCCCAGCCGTGCAGGTCCATTGCCTCGACACCCGCGACCCCGTCGCCACCCAGATGCAGCGCGAAGAGGCCCGTTTCGTGCTCACCTTCGGCCTTGGCACCAATGCCTGAGTTCCTGACGGCCGCCGCTCTCCTGGTGCTGATCACGGTCGCCGCCGGCCTCATTCGCATCCTGCTAGGACCCACCCGGACGGATCGTCTGATGGCCGCCCAGCTTCTCGGCACCGGCGGCATCGCGGTGCTGCTTCTCCTGGCCGCCGCGACCCGGACCGACGCCATCGCCGATGTCGGCCTGATCCTCGCCTTGCTGGCCGCCTTCGCCGCCGCCGCCTTCGCCCGAGGCGCCGCGCCCCCTGACCAGGACCGGTCATGACCACGGCCCTCGCCATGCTGACGATCGTCTGCGTCGTGGCCGGCCTGATCTTCTTCCTCGCAGGCACCGTCGGGCTGTTGCGCTTTCCCGACCCGCTCTGCCGTCTGCACGCTTTGACCAAGGCGGATAACCTCGGCCTCGGCCTCATCGTGATCGGCCTGCTGCTCCAGGCCAGCTCGCTGCAATTCGCGGCGAAATTGGTCGCCATCTGGCTCCTCGCGCAGCTTGCCGCCGCCACGGCCAGCCAGTTGGTGGCCCGCACCGCCCAGCGCGACGAAGTCCCGCATGACCCCTGAAACGGTCCTCGACGCCGCTCTTGCGGTCCTCACCCTGGTCCTCGCCGCTCTCGGTTCTCGCCGCTCGGCAAGCCTTCACCGCCGCCGTCGGCTACATCGCCTTCGGTCTGATCCTGGGCCTCGTCTGGGTGCGCGTGGACGCCCCCGACGTCGCACTGACCGAGGCGGCCATCGGCGGCGGCGTCACCGGCGTCCTGCTCCTGCTTGCCGCCCGCCGCCTGCAACCCGCCGAGACGGCCATAGGCCCGTCCACTGCCACACGCATCTTCGCCGCCATCCTCTGCGCCATCGTCGCCTCCGGCCTCGCCGTCGCGGTCCTGGCACTCCCCGCGCACGCCCCGACACTGCGTCCCCAGGCCGCCGCCGAACTCCCCGCCCTAGGCGTCACCAATCCCATCACGGCCGTGCTGATGGCCTTCCGTAGCCTCGACACGATGCTGGAGAAAGCCGTTCTACTCGTCGCCCTGATCGGCATCTGGTCGCTGACCCCCGATCGTTTCTGGGGCGGTCCCGCTGCACCGATGCAGTCGGCCCGCCCTGACGCCCCGCTGGTCTTCCTCGCACGCGTCCTGCCGCCCTTCGGCCTCGTCGTGGGCATCTATGAGCTTTGGGTCGGCGCCAGCGCCCCCGGTGGCGCCTTCCAGGGCGGCACGATCCTGGCCGCGATGTGGGTGCTGGCGATGCTCGCCGGCGTCGTCCAACCCCCCGCGATCAACAGCCGGCTGCTTCGCCTTGCCCTTATCTCCGGCCCCGCCACCTTCCTGATCGTCGGCCTGGCCGGTTTCATCGTCCCCGGCACGTTCCTCGCCTACCCCCAAGGCCTCGCCAAGCCGCTCATGATCCTCATCGAGGTGCCGATGACCCTCTCCATCGCCGTCATGCTCGCCATGATGATGGCCGGCCCGCCCGCCCAACCGCCGTCACCCCCCCAATGACCGCCGCCACGATCTTCGGCCTGTGCGGCGCCGCCCTCGTCGGCCTCGGCCTCTACGGCATTATCGTCACCGTCCAGCCGCTGCGAAAACTGCTGGCGTTCAACCTGCTGGGCGCGGGAGTCTTCCTGGTCTTCGGCGCCGTCGCCAAACGAGGCGATTCCGACCCCATCCCGCAGGCCCTGGTTATCACCGGGGTCGTCGTCGCTTTCGCCGCCACCGCCCTGGCCATCGCCCTGCTGACCCGCCTGTACGAGGAAACCGGCCGCACCACCCTGGAAGTCGGCAGTGACAAACCATGACCCCGGGCGGCTTCCTCCTGATCCTCGCGATCGTCACCCCGATCGCCGCCATCCTGCTGCTGGTCGCACTGAATGAGCGTCACGCCGAACGCATCGCCCTCGCCACCGTGCCGGTCGGGATCGGCATCGCCGTCGCCATCACCGCGATGCTGCTGACCTCCGGACAGGCCCTGCGCTACCAGTCCGGCGGCTGGTCGCCACCTCTCGGCATCGCCCTGCGGGTCGACGGCTTCGGCGCCGCCATGTTGCTCGCCACCGCGCTGATCCTCGCCGGCACCGCCACCTTCGCCCGCAACAGCTTCCCGCCAGGCCGCCGCCGCACCGTGTTCTGGGTCCTGCTGCTGACCATCTGGTCCGCGCTCAACACCGTCTTCGTCGGCGGCGACCTGTTCAACCTCTACGTCGCCCTGGAGCTGCTGACCTTCGGCGCCGTCCCGCTGGTCTGCCTCGACGGCAGCGCCCCAACCATCGTCGCCGCCCTTCGCTACCTGCTGTTCGCCCTGATGGGGTCGGTGCTCTACCTCCTCGGCGCCGCCCTGCTGTACGGCGCCTACGGCACGCTGGATGTCGGCCTGCTGGCGACCCTTGCACGTCCCGCACCCACCACGGTCGCCGCCGGCGCGCTTATGACAGTCGGCCTCCTCGCCAAAACGGCACTGTTCCCGTTCTACCTGTGGCTGCCCCCAGCCCATGCCGGAGCGCCGCCCGCCGCCAGCGCCGTCCTGTCCGGCCTGGTCGTCAAAGCCTCGTTCTTCCTGGTGCTGCTCGTCTGGTTCGGCGCGCTGCCCGGAGTCCTGACGCTCCCCGCCGCCCAGATCCTCGCCGCCCTCGGCTCCGCCGCCATCATCTTCGGCAGCATCCTCGCCTTGCGCCAGCCGCGCCTGAAACTGCTCGTCGCTTACTCCACCGTCGCGCAGATCGGCTACCTGTTCCTGCTGTTCCCTCTCGCCGTCGACCCCGCCGCCCCCTGGGCCGACGCCGCACTTCGGGGCGGCATGCTGCAAGCCCTCTCCCACGCCTTTGCCAAGACCGCCATGTTCATGTCCGTCGGCCTGATGGCCGAGACTCTGGGTCACGACCGCATCGCCGATCTTGCGGGGATCGGCCGAGCACTGCCGCTGGTCGTAACGGCGTTCGGTTTGGGCGGGCTGTCGCTGATGGGCGTCCCCCCCAGTGGCGGCTTCGCGGCGAAATGGCTGCTGCTGTCCGCCTCCGTCGCCAGCGGCCAATGGGGCTGGGCGCTGGTCATCCTGACCGGTGGCCTGTTCGCCGGCGGCTATGTCTTCCGCGTCCTTGCGTCTGCCTTTGCCGAGGGCCGCGTCCGGCCGCAAACCCCGGTCGCCCTCAGCCGACAGATCGCGGTCCTCGCGCTGGCTGTCATGTCGTTCGTGATCGGCCTCGCTCCTCTGAGTTCCTTCGCCCTGCTGCAGATCGGCCGATGACCATGACCACTGCGCTGATCCTGCTGACCCCTGGCACGCCGCTCCTGCTCCTGCTCGCCTGCATCATCCCCCAGGTGCGCGTCCGCATGCTCGGAGTCCTGGTCCTAGCCCCATTGCCCGCCCTTGCCGCCACCCTGTATTCTGCGGGAGCCTCGCCAGCCGTCCTCGACCTCCCCGGCCTGACACTGACGCTCGCCCTGGACATCCCAGGCGCGCTCCTCCTCGGACCCGCTGCCCTTCTGTGGATCGGCGCCGGCATCTACGCCGCACGCTCCATGCGCGGGAACCCCGACTGCACCCGGTTCGAGATCTTCTGGCTGCTGACACTCACCGGCAGCCTGGGAGTCTTCCTCGCCGCCGACCTTCTGAGCTTCTACCTGACCTACGCCTTCGTCAGCCTCGCCGCGTACGGCCTCGTCGTCCAGGATGGCACCCCGTCCGCCCGCCGCGCCGCCACGCTCTACGTCAACCTCGCGGTCCTGGGCGAAGCCCTGCTCCTCGCCGGTTTCGTCCTTCTTGCCGCCTCCCGCTCGGATGGCAGCCTGCTGATCCGCGACGTCGTCGCCGCACTGCCGGATTCCCCCTACCGAGACGCCACCCTCGGCTTCGTTGTCGCCGCCTTCGCCCTGAAGATCGCCATCGTGCCCGGCCACGTCTGGATGCCGCTGACGTACCGGGCAGCGCCAACCCCCGCATCCGCGGCCCTCAGCGGCGCGGGCGTGAAGGCCGGCGTGATCGGCCTGATCCGCTTCCTGCCCTTCACTGCCGGCCTGCCCGGCTGGGGCGACGCCCTGGTCGTGTTCGGCTTCTTCACCGCCTTCTACGGCGTGTTCATCGGCCTGACCCAGCGCCACCCCAAGACGATCCTGGCCTATTCCAGCATCAGCCAGATGGGAGTCATCGCCGCCGCCATCGGCCTGACGCTCGCCACACCCGGACGCGACCTGACGCCCGTCGCCTTCTACGCCGCGCACCACGTGCTGGTGAAAGGTTCGCTGTTCCTGGCCATCGGAGTCGCCGCCGTCAGCACCAGACGCCTTCTGTGGCCGGTTATCGTCCCGGCCGCGATCATCGCCCTAGGCCTCGGCGGCCTGCCTTTGACCGGAGGCATGCTCGCCAAGCTCGCCCTGAAAGATACGTTCGGGGACGGCCTGACCGGAGCGCTCAATATCGCCTCCGCCGCCGGCACGACGCTGCTGATGCTGCATTTCCTCCGCCACCTTGCCAGCACGAGCGCCGCATCCCCCCACGCTCGGCCGCCCGCCGGCCTGATGATCCCCTGGCTGGCACTCGCGGTCGCGGCTGTCGCGGTGCCGTGGGCGCTGTTCCCAGAGACGGGCTTAGGCACATTCGCCGACGCGATGTCGCCCCATGTCCTGTGGGCCTCGCTCTGGCCAATGCTGATCGGCGCCGCCCTGTTCCTGATACTCCGGCGTCTAGACAAGAAGCTGCCATACGTCCCCGCCGGCGACATCCTGATCTTCGGCGGCGCCTTGGTGCGCGCCGCCCGAACCTGCGGCGACATCGCGGTTCAGGGCGACGAGATCATCCGCCGCTGGACGGTCGCCGGCCTGTCCCTTTTGGCCGTTCTGTGCGCTCTCGGCGCCGCCCTCGTGGCAGGGCGGTAGCAACGGCTGATCTGAGGACCGATCGTCGCCTACTGCGCCGTCATCCCACCATCGATCACCAGTTCCGAACCGGTGACCCAGGATAATTCGTCCGACGCCAGGAACAGCACGCCATTGGCGATGTCCATGGCCGTGCCGAGCCGTCCCATCGGCGTGCGATCGAGCAGCACCTGCCGCGCCGCCGGATCGTTGAATCGCTTCTCGGTCAGCGGCGTATCCGCATAGCCCGGGTGCACGGAATTGATCCGGATATTCTCCTTCGCGTACTGCAGCGCCGCCGACTTGGTGAAGACCGTGATCGCACCCTTGGCGGCCGAATAGGCCGGCGAGGTCGGACTGCCGACAATCCCCATCACCGAGGACGTGTTGATGATCGACCCGCCGCCGCCCTTGCGCATCGCCGGAATCGCTGTCCGGGTGCCGAGGAAAACCCCCTTGGCATGGACGCCCAACTCGCGGTCCCAGATGTCCAGGGTGATGTCCTCGACCTTGCCGGGAAAGCCGACACCGGCATTGTTGAACAGGATATCCAGCCGCCCGTGGGCCGCCATCACCGCGTCGACCACCTGCGCCCAGTTCTGTTCCGACGTCACGTCGAGGCGCATGTAGCGCGCATCATGCCCCTCGGCCCGCAGGGCGGCGGCCGATCGTTCGCCGAGATCGTCGCGGATGTCGGTGAGGACGACTTTGGCGCCCTCGCGCACGAACAAATTCGCCGCCGCGCCGCCGAAGCCCATGAGTTCGCCTTTGATCGCCGCAGCCGCGCCGGTGAGTAGTGCTACTTTGCCTTGGAGCCGCATTGTTTCCTCCCGTTGAATTGTTGGTTGGTGGATGATGCGGCACTTCGCGGGCAACTTCCACTGCTGCAGCGCGGGTAAAGTTGAAGTTCTGCGCGAGCTTAGCCTGTCCGTCGGTGATGGCGGAATGTGCCAGATCCGGCCAGTCCACATACGGTCAACGTTCCAGAAACCTTGGCGCCAAAAGCAGTAAGACTGCTGCCAAAAAGCAGCGTTTATTCAAGTAATGGACCTATCGTGCTTCTCAATTAGCCAAGCTGTACGAATTGGCCGACCTTCATAGTCGATTTGGCGCTTTTCTTTCAGCTCGATCAAGCCGAAACTAACGGCTTGATTTGTGTGAACCCCGTCCACCTTATTAATGAGCTGTTCGTTCAGCCATTTGCGATCGACACCTTGGGATCTGGAGAATGCCTCCCTTTGCACGAGTAAGCGAAAAATATGCGAGCTTGCGGTATGATGGTAGGTACCGACATGAGTCGATCCGACCGCCGATCCATCAGAGACCCGACCGTAAAATCCATGTATCGCCGTCTTTTCAGCCTCAAGTTCAGCTATCTGGCTGTCGATCCGTCTACGACCTTCTGTCAAGGTCCGCAGCTCTGCCTCAATTGCTTCGCTGCGTCCCTGGTCTTTTCTATATCTTTCTATCGCATCGCCGATTGTGCCCGCTTGGTTGTTCTGCTTCCCAAGCAGATCGGATAATTTGGGCAGCAATGCTGTCGTGCCAAGGTCAGATCGCGTGAATGACAGTATTAGATGTTCTTCCAATGAGCCCTTGAATAAGGCCCCGGTAACGCCATAGACGTTAAATTTTTGGCCATCGGTGAGGATCGCAACTGTCACCCGATCTCGACCGTGCTTGTGGAACACGTAGGTTTCCAATTGTTCTCGGTAGTTGTCCAGTTTGGTTCGGGGAGCTTTTGCCTCAACAACTATGCCAACAGGAAAGTGTTCGACAACAACATCAACGTAGCCGCGGCCAGTGCGCCTCTCGTAATTGAAATCGCCCTCGTCATAACCCAAAGCCCTCAAAATCGGCAGTATGACCTTGTTCTTGACATCCTCTTCGCTCACTAACGCCCCAGCTGGCATTTCGGCGATGCGTGTAAGCCGGTTCGCGACGGCGTCAATGTCCTCATGCATTTTCATTTCCAGGGTGAAAAATGGCGTATCGGACATATACCTAACGGCCACGAGCCACCCACGCAAGCAAAGATCGAGTAGCCCAAACACGCTGCCATCGCGTTGCGGCGGCTTGCCTTGCGTCGAAGAAAGTCGAAGGGAATGAGAGTTTCCACTTCCGCTTCAGGCCGGATACAGTCGTTCTGCGGTGATACTAAAAGGGTCTTTCAGGCGCGCTGCTAGTCAGTCAACACCCGGCCCCATAGCGGCAAATGCCCCAGCCACCGCCCTCACCCCACCGGCACCCCAATCCCCCGCAACCGCTCGGTCGCCCGCCCAGCCCGCGCCTTCAACCCATCCAGATACGTGCTCACATCATTCCCTGGCAGGTTCAGCACCCGGCACCCCAATCGCCAGTATTCCTCGATCTGCGCCTCCGTCTCCGCCGACCCCCGCGCCAGCTTCCCATGCGCCGAACAAGCCTCCACGATCCGCCGCACGGCCGCCTTGAACGCCGGGTGCTCCAACTGAAGATGAACCCCCAGCCGCGCACTCAAATCCGAGTGCCCATAAGCAATCATATCGATCCCCTCCACCGCCGCGATCGCCTCGACATTCTCCAGCCCCTCCAGCGACTCGATCGACACGCAAGTAATGACATTGGCATTCGCCCAAGGCGCATACTCCGCCGCATGCCGCGCGCCATAACTCCGATACCCTGTATGCATCCCTTGCCCCGAAATCCCCCGATGACCGACAGGCGGATACTTCGCCTCCCGCGCAATTGCCTGAGCCTCCTCGACGGTATCAACGTCAGACACTTGAACCCCCATGATCCCCTGATCGAGGATCGCCGGAATCAGATGCGTAACGGACTTATGAATCCGCACGATCGCCGAAACGTTTGTTGCCTGAAACCACCCCGCCAGATCCGCGATCGTCTCCAGATCGAACGCGCCATGCTCATGGTCGATCATGCAATAATCGAAGCCCGAGGCCTCGATGATCCACGGCACCCCGCGCGAGGCGAACTCCTTCAACCCCGTCCCCAGCGCGGGCCGCCCCGCGTGCACCGCCCGCCATATACTGTTCTCTTTCATCACCCCCCCCTTTCAGGCCGCCAGCCGCTCCCGCGCCCCCGCCTTGATCATCAGCGCACCCTTCTCCGCGATCATGATGGTCGGCGCATTCGTATTGTTCGACGTCACCGCCGGCATGACGGAGGCATCGATCACCCGCAGCCCCTCCATCCCATGCACCCGCAACTGATCATCAACGACCGCCAACGGATGCTGCCCCATCATGCAAGTGCAACTCGCATGATAGCAGGTGCCCCCATACCGCCGTGCGTAATCCAGCAACTCGTCGTCCGTCTGCACATCCTTCCCCGGCAGGCTTTCCGCCTTCATGTAAGGCGCCAGAGCCGGAGTCTCGAACATCCGCCGAGCAAACCGCAGCCCACCCAGCAGCGCCATCCGGTCCGTCTCGTCCGACAGATACCGAGGATTGATCAGCGGCATATCCTCCGGCCGGTTCGACGTCGCTCTCACATACCCGCGCGACAGCGGCCGCATCTGCCACGCCCCCGCACTAACGCCAGGCGCTTCCTCCAACTCCCCAATCTGTCCGTTCTTGAAACTACCCGGCGCGAAGGTGATCTGCATATCGGACGTGGACGACGACTCCAGCACCTTCACGGACGCCGCCACCAGCGACGGGCTATAGCTCAGGATACCCTTGCCCGAGACCATCCACCGCAGCACCTCCATCGCCAGCGGAATCCCGCGCGATTTTTCGTTCGCCGTCGGCAGCCCGGACACCGGATGAGAAATCCGCGCCTGGAAATGATCCTGCATGTTCCGCCCGACGCCAGCCAGCGCGTGCACCACCGGAACCCCGATCTCCGCCAGATGTTCTGCATCCCCAACACCGGACAACTGCAGGATATGCGGCGACCCGACCGCCCCCGCCGATAGGATCACCTCCCGTCCGGCCGTAGCCCGTTCCGGCAGGCCGCCACGGCTGAATTCCACCCCCACCGCGCGCTTGCCCTCGAACACCACGCGCCGAACCATGGCATTAGTCACCAGCCGCAGATTCGGCCGCCCCAGCGCCCGCGCCAGATAGGTCCGCGCCGCGCTCGCCCGCCGCCGCCCATTCCGCGTCTGCTGGCACCACCCGATCGTGTCGACCGAGTCATGCCCGATGCCATTCACGTCCTCCTGGTATGTCAGCCCCGCCTGCTTACCGGCTTCCACCACCGCCTCGCACAACGGCGAGCGATCCATGGCCGAGGTGGTCAACGGACCATCCTTCCCCCGAACCGCGTTCTCCTGGCCTTCCCAGCGCTCCGCGGCCCGAAACAGCGGCAGGCAGTCATCCCAGCTCCAGCCGCGGTTCCCAAGCTGCGCCCAGTGATCATAATCCTCCGGCTGCCCCCGGATGTAGACCAGCCCATTGATCGACGACGACCCGCCCACCACCCGCCCCCGCGTATAAACAATCGCTCGGCCGTTCGTCCCGGGGTCGGGTTCGGACCGGTATTTCCATGTCAGCGTGTCGTGGTCCAGCATCTTGAAGAAGCCCGCCGGGACATGGATCAGCGGGTTGGTGTCCTTGCCGCCCGCCTCAATC
This sequence comes from uncultured Pseudomonadota bacterium, assembly GCA_963819005.1. Taxonomy (GTDB): domain Bacteria; phylum Pseudomonadota; class Alphaproteobacteria; order Acetobacterales; family Acetobacteraceae; genus Rhodopila. Next base: position 965,026 of record CAWFUL010000009.1, on the reverse strand, counting down.
AGAATGACGCTTGTGTTCGCATCCTCGGTCAGCCGAGTGGCCAGCACACAACCGGCCGATCCCGCCCCCACGATCACGTAATCTGCTTGCATGGTTTCCCACCTGGATTCGTCGTTGATTGTCCGGAGTGTGACGCGTGTTGCCGCGTTGTCCAAACTGACCCGTGGCCCTTGTTGGCGAGACGTGTCACATTTTCGGCATGGCGAAACCCGCCGCACCTCCCTAGAACGCTCACCGAAAGATGCCACCGACCGCGTCGCATTGTCTGAAAGGGGCCGCGTGACAAAACTCATTCCCATTATCGCGTTCTGTCTCGCCCCCTTGCTGCTCACCGCTTGCAAGCGCGAAACCGATGCCGAGGTGGTCCAGCCCCGCCCGGTCCGCACCGTGATCGCCGCCACTGGCAACGCTGGCGAAACCGTCACCCTGACGGGCCACATCGAAGCCCAGGACGAGGTCCCCCTGGCCTTCCGCATCAGCGGCCGCATGCTTGAACGCCCGGTCCGCGTCGGCGACCAGGTCAAGGCCGGCCAGCTCGTGGCCAAGCTCGACGCCCAGGATGAGGTGAACGCGCTGCGCTCCGCCCAGGCCAGCCTCGCCGCCTCCCAGGCCGCCTTCACCCAGGCCCGCGCCGCGTTCGAGCGTCAGCGCACCCTCCTCGCCCAGGGCCACACGCCCCGAGCACAGTTCGACCTCGCCGAGAAAGCCCTGCACACTGCTCAGGCGCAGGTCGACGACGGGGAGGCGCAACTCGCCACCGCCGGCCGCCGCGTCAGCTTCACGCTGCTGACCGCTGACGGCGACGGCACCGTTACCGCGGTCGGCGCCGAACCCGGCCAGGTGGTGCAGGCCGGTCAGCGAATTGTCCTGCTTGCCAGGCAGGGAGGCCGGGACGCCGTTTTCGACGTCCCCGCCCAGTTGCTGCGCGACGCGCCCGAGGACGCCGCGATCACTGTCAGCCTCGCCAGCGACCGGACACTCACCGCCGCCGGGCGGGTGCGCGAAGTAGCGCCGCAGGCCGATCCCGTCACCCGCACCTTCAAAGTTCGTGTCGGCCTGACCAACCCGCCGGCCGAGATGCGCCTCGGCTCCACTGTCAACGGGCAGATGCGTCTGGAAAGCGCCCCTATGATCACCATCCCGGCCTCCGCGCTGACCGAATCCGGTGGCCAGCCGGCCGTCTGGATCGTTGATCCCAAGAAGAACACCGTGTCGATGCATAACATCGAAGTCCTGCGCTTCGATCCGGGCACCGTCGTCGTCTCGCACGGTCTGGAAAACGGCGACATCGTCGTCACCGCCGGGGTGCAGGCGCTGCACCCGGGGCAGGAGGTCCGGCTGCTGGGAGCGGCGTCTTGAACCTCTCCGCCTGGGCGCTGCGGCATCGCTCCTTCGTCATCTACCTGATGATCGCCGCCTGCATCGGCGGGATCATGTCGTTCGTCCGCCTCGGCCGGAATGAGGACCCAGCATTCGTCATCAAGACGATGGTCGTCTCCGCCGCGTGGCCCGGCGCCAGCCTGAATGACACCAAGCTGCAGGTCACCGAACGGCTGGAACGCACGCTCCAGGAGACCCCGCACCTCGATTTCCTGCGCAGCTTCACCAGCCCCGGCCGCACCACGATCTTCGTCAACCTCAAGGGCGCCACCCCGGCCAGCGAGGTGCCGGATACCTGGTACCACGTCCGCAAAAGCATCGCGGACATGCGGTCCACCCTGCCGGCTGGCATCGTCGGTCCCGGCTTCAACGACGAGTTCGGCGACACCTTTGGCATCATCTACGGCTTCACCGCCGACGGCTTCACCCACCGCGAACTCCGCGACCACGTCGAGGCGATCCGGTCCCGCCTGCTGCAAGTTCCGGACGTCTCCAAGATCGAAATCCTCGGCGCCCAGGATGAGCGCATCTTCGTCGAATTCTCGATGCAGCAGCTGGCCACGCTGGGCATCGATCGCACCGCGCTGATCAATGCGCTGCAGGCGCAGAACCTCGTCAGCCCATCGGGAACGATCCAGACCGGCCAGGAGAAGCTGATCCTTCGCGTGACCGGCGCGTTCAACTCCGAACAGGACATCCTGGACGTCAATTTCGTCGCCGGCGGCCGGCTGATCCGCCTGCGCGACATCGCCACCGTTCACCGAGGCTTCGCTGACCCGCCACAGCCGCTGTTCCGGGTCAACGGCGAGCCGGCGATAGGACTGGCGATCGCCATGCGCGAGGGCGGCGACATCCTCGCCCTGGGCAAGAACGTCGCCCAGGCAATGAAGGAGGTTACAGCCGACCTGCCACTCGGCATCAATCCGATCCTGGTCGCCAACCAGCCGGAGGTCGTCGACCACGCCATCGGCGATTTCACCGAGTCGCTTTGGCAGGCGATCGTCATCATCATGGTGATCAGCTTCATCAGCCTGGGGGTCCGGCCGGGCCTTGTGGTCGCACTGTCGATACCGCTGACCCTGGCGCTGGTCTTCCCCATCATGCAGCTCTGGGGCATCGATCTGCAGCGCATCTCCCTCGGCGCACTGATCATCGCCCTGTCGCTGCTCGTCGATGATGCCATGAGCACGATCGACGTCATGACCACCCGGCTGAACCTCGGCGACAGCAAGGAAATCGCCGCCAGCTACGCCTATAAGACCCTGGCGGCGGCCATGCTGACCGGCAGCTTCGTCACCGCCGCCGGTTTCGTCCCGATCGGTTTTGCCGCCAGTTCGGCCGGAGAATATACCTTCTCGATCTTCGCCGTTGTCAGCATCGCCCTGATCCTCTCCTGGGTCGTTGCCGTGCTGTTTGCCCCATTGCTGGGCGTCGCCCTGCTGAAACCCCAGAAGATCAAGCCGCCCGGCCGCTTCATGATTGGCTTCCGCCGCTTTTTGGCTGGCGCGATGCGTCTGCGCTGGATCACCATCGGCGTCACGGTTGCGGCCTTCGTCGCCTCCATTGCCGCCTTACCGCTCGTTCCCCGCCAGTTCTTCCCTCCCTCCGACCGCCCGGACCTTCTCGTCGACCTGCGCCTGCCGCAGAACGCCTCGATCTATGCCACCGAACAGGTGGCCGAGGGTGTGGACGCCATGCTGAAAGGCGATCCCGACGTCGATCACTGGAGCACCTACGTCGGCCGCGGCGCGATCCGCTTCTACCTTCCGCTGGCCGTTGAGCTTCCGAACGACTTCTTCGCTCAGGCGGTTGTTGTCGCCAAGGACGTTGCCGCCCGCAATCGCCTCCACACACGCCTCGAAAAGGAGATCGCCGACAAATTCCCCGCTGTCGTCAACAGGGTGTCGCCGCTGGGTCTCGGCCCGCCGGTCGGCTGGCCGGTGCAGTACCGCGTCAGTGGCCCCGACCTGAATCAGGTCCGCGACATAGCCATGCAACTCGCGTCCTCCGTCGCACAGGACCCCGACGCTCGCCGGGTCAATTTCGACTGGATCGAGCCCGCGCGAATGGTTCGGATCAAGATCGACCAGGATCAGGCCCGCCTCCTCGGCCTCAGTTCCGCGACCCTCGCCCAGGTTTTGAACACTGTTGTCACTGGCGCGCCGGTCACCCAGGTGCGCGATGACATTTACCTCGTCAACGTCGTCCTGCGGGCCACCGATGAGCAACGCGTCTCCCTGGAAACCCTGCGCACCATCCAGGTGCCACTGCCCAACGGCAACACCGTCCCGCTCAGCCAGCTCGCCACCTTCGACTTCGATCTGGAATACCCGGTTATCTGGCGCCGCGACCGAGTCCCGACCCTGACGGTCCAGGCCGACGCCGCACCCGGCGCGCTGCCCGAGGCCATCGTCTCCGCCCTCGAGCCCGCCGTCGAGAAACTCCGGGCAACTCTCCCCCTCGGCTACCACATCGAGGTCGGTGGGACCGTCGAGGAAAGCCAGAACAGCCAGGCATCGGTCTACGCCGTCGTCCCGGTGATGCTGTTCCTGATGATCACCTTCCTGATGATCCAGCTGCAGAGCTTTTCCCGGCTGTTTCTTGTCCTCAGCGTCGTGCCGATGGGCCTGATCGGCGTCATCGGCGCCCTGTTGCTCGCGCGCCAGCCGCTGGGGTTTGTCGCGATCCTGGGCATCCTGTCGCTGATCGGCATGATCGCCCGCAACGCCGTTATCCTGATCGAGCAGATCGAAGTCCGAACGCGCCCTCGGCACCCCGGCGTGGGACGCCGTCATCGAGGCCTCCGTCTCCCGCTTCCGCCCCATCGTGTTGACCGCGATTTCAACGGTACTGGGCATGATCCCAATCGCGGTCACAATCTTCTGGGGCCCGATGGCCTACGCGATCATGGGCGGTCTGACAGTCGCGACGCTGCTGACGCTGATCTTCCTGCCGGCGCTGTACGTCGTCTGGTTCCGCGTTAAGGCGCCGCAATAGAGCGCGGTCGCCCAAGGCCGGCCGATCACCAAGCGTGAATCACGCGATCCAGTAAACGTCCTTCCAGGGGCGACGAACACAGATTGAGACGCCGCGCCAAGTCGCGGGATGCCAGGCTGATGCCGTGCGTTCGTAAGTTTGGTACCGATTGCGTTGTAGTACGTTTGGCTCGCCGAGCGAGCACCCGAGACGAACCGGACCGCCAGCACGACCGCCTTTGGGCTGACCAGCCAGAAGGCGTGAGAGAATCCATCAGTCAACGAGCCAGACCATGATCATCCGCCACCTCCGGTTCAGCCTCCAGCGATCATGGCCCACGCCAAGCGGAGAGAAGACGATGAAGTCGACAACAACAAAGTTTGCTTTGGCGGGATGTGCCGTGCTCGCTCTGGGAGCCACGATCGCCCATGCGCAAGTCGCAACGACCCTGGAGCGGGTTGAACTTGCGGGACTGACGCCGGGAAAGCGCGCCGAGGTCCAGGCGAGGGCAGTCAACGGCAACAGTGTATCTGAGGTTTTGCAAACGATATTGCTGAACAGCATAAAGCTGAAGCATCCCGCCAGCCAGATACTTGCACTGGACTTCAACCGAGGGGCCGCCGGGGTAAAACTGGCTGATGGCAAGACAACGATCGTAAACTTCGACCCGACAACGCTGGCGATCAAGAGTTGATGGCCGCTTCGGTGCCTGGCGTCTGACCATCCCACTGCGCGGGGCGCCGGCTCCAGGCACGCTGCCCGCCATCCCCACGGCGGGGCAGATGCCTCGCGCGCGCCGGCAGCCGAGCACTGGCGGGCGAAGCGCGGATGGCGCGGTCTCTCGAAGCAGCGCCAGTGCCCAGGCTCGTCGTGCTGTTATCGACATAACGCGCCTCCCTCGCACAACACCTGTTGACGTTTGCCGGCAGAAAATGCACCCACTATTGCTCTGAAGTTCCAAGCGGCATGGCTGGAGCGTAGCAATGACACCGGAAACGTTCTCGACCCACGATCTGCCTCGTCACGAGCAATACGACGCATGGCTCGGATGGTACGGCTCCGTCTTCGATGTCGCGCTGCCGGGCTCACCGGATGACGGGTTCCTGGCTGAGAGCGAGATCTGGAACCTGAACGGATTTGTCTTCAGCCGAGTGTCCGCGCCGCCGATCAGGGTCACGCGCTCCAAAACCCTCATCCGGCGTGAACCAGTCGACCACTGGGCCGTCACCGTCGGACGCCGCGCCGCCACGCGGTTCAGTTCCGAAAGTGAAACGTCCAGTGCCCCCGCGGGCACCCCCTTCGTCGTCTCGCTGGGTCACGAAATGGTGAGCGAACGCGGCCACGATCAGCGTCTGCAGCTTTACCTTCAGCGCGATCATTTCCGCGATCTCGCGCCCGCGCTGGACGCCGCCCGTGGCACCGCGCTCCAGACGCCAATGGGCCAGATCTTCGCCGACTACCTTGATGTCCTCGAGCGTAATATTCCCAACCTGCCCACCGAGGACGCATCGCGCCTCGGCGGCGCCATCGGCGCCATGATTGCGGCATGCGTCGCCCCGTCACCGGACCGGCTTGCGCTCGCGGCCAGGCAACTGGATTGCGGCCGGCTGGAACGCGTCCGCCGCGCTGTGCGCCGCTATCTGCGGTCCCCGGCATTGGGGCCGGATTTCCTCTGCCGCGCGGTCGGCACGTCGCGCTCCCAACTCTACCGGCTCATGGAAGCCGAGGGCGGGGTGTCGCGCTACATCCAGCGTCAGCGCCTCCTCGAAAGCCAAGCCCTCCTGTGCGACCCTTCGAACACAAAGTCGATCGCGACGATCGCCGAGGAGCTTTGTTTCGCCGACGCCTCAGGGTTTAGCCGAGCCTTCCGGCAGGAATTTGGTGTCAGTCCAAGCGAGGCCCGAACCGCGGCTCGGGCAGGGTTCCCACCCGTTCCGCCGCGGCCTGATATCGACGTCAAGACGTCGAGTTTCAGCGAAAGTTTGCGGACCGGCTAGCCGAAACCCCGTCGAGAACAACTGGTTCAGTCGGCGTAACTCACCGCTCTCTCAGCGTCATGGCCGGGCTTGGCCCGGTCAAGTACGACGTGCGGTGCCGAACAAGCTGATGCGCGATGCCCCATTGGCACACCATCACGGGATAATGCGGCCGCGAACCAAGTCGAACAGCTGTTTCGCCACAATTCGTCAGACCATTTCCATTTCCCGTTCGGGTGCAACCGTCCGTATCGGCGGGAGCTTCGGAATCAGGCAATCCGGCAACATCGGCCGCGACGGCTCACCGGAAGGCGGCGGCGCCTCAGGCTCTTCCGGCACGCTCTCCGGCCGCCAGGGACCATACCGCAACGTCAGCAACTCCCGCACCGCGAACCCCAGCGGCACGCCAAACGTCAACATGCAACTCAAAGTCACCTGAACGCTCGGTGTCATGACAACCTCGGACTGACCACCCCGAAACCCTAGGCGACGCTGCTCCGGCTTGTCGAGACGTCGTTGATGCTTACGATACCACGTGAAGCAATCGGGGGCGCCCATGACCATCCAATTCACCGTCAACGGACGAGCCGCCTCGACCGATGCCGATCCGGCCACGCCCCTTATCGACGTCCTGCGCAACCACCTCGACCTGAAAGGCACCCGATATGGCTGCGGCCTGGAACAATGCGGCACCTGCATGGTGCTGATCGACGGCGACCCCGCGTATTCCTGCACGCGTGAGGTCGGCACCACCGCTGGCCGCGCCGTCACCACGATCGAGGGCCTCGGCACCCCCGAAAACCCGCACCCAATCCAACGCGCGTTCCTGGAAGCGCAGGCCGGTCAGTGCGGCTACTGTCTCTCCGGCATCATCATCAGCGCCAAGGCCCTGCTCGACCGCAATCCCAACCCCACGCGCGCCGACATCGTCGCCGCGCTGGACAAGCACCTCTGCCGCTGCGGCACGCATACGCGCATCATCGCCGCGGTGCAGAGTGCAGCACAAGGGACCACAGTTAGCGCAGGAGCCCCGGCATGAGCGACACCCTGCCGCTGAGCATCATCAACAACCGCCGCCTGGACAAATGGCTGCGCTTCCAGCCCGACCGCACCGTCAAGCTCGCCGTGGGCAAGGTGGAGATAGGGCAGGGGGTCCTGATCGCCCTCTCCCAGATCGCCGCCGAGGAACTCGACGTTGATGTTGACCGCATCGACATCCTGTCCGGCGACACCGAAGACGCGCCCGACGAAGGCTCGACCAGTTCCAGCCAGTCGATCGAGGTCTCCGGCCGCTCCGTCCGCCTGATCAGCGCCGAACTGCGCGCCCGCATCCTCGGCCGCCTCGCCCAGCGCCTGAACTGCGCGCCGGAGGAACTGTCCATCGACGACGGCATCTTCCTGCAGAACGGCAACCCGACCGGCCACGACTACTGGAGCTTCTCCAGCCTCGAGGACTTCGCCGCCGAAATCACCGGCGCCGTGCAGCCGAAATCCCCCGCCGCCTACAAGATCGTCGGCCAGCCTGTTCCCCGCCTCGATCTGATCGCCAAGGTTTCCGGCGCCGCCTTTATCCACGACATGGTCCGCCCGGACATGCTGCATGCCCGGATCCTGCGCCAACCCGCCCGAGGCGCCACGCTGTCCGCACTCGACACCGCCGCTATCGAGAAAGCCGCCGCCGCCCCCATCCAGATCGTCCGCACCGGCCAGTTCGCCGCCTTCGTCAGCCCCGACGAAACCGCCGTACAGCGCGCCGCCGTCGCCGCTCCCGCCCACGCCACCTGGACCAACGTTCGCCAATTGACGCCCGCGATGCAGGAAGCCGCCTGGTTCCGCGATCAGCCCGCCGACGACCGCTACATCGGCGACCCGGCCGCCCAGCCCGCTGGCGAGGTCGTCAGTCAGACCTACTCCCGTCCCTTCGTCGCCCACGCCGCCCTGGCCCCGTCCTGTGCCCTGGCGGAATACCGTAACGGGCACCTGTCCGTCTGGTCCCACACCCAGGGCGTCTACCCGCTGCGCAACAGCCTCGCCGCCATCCTCGGCCTGCCCCGCGACAACGTCACCGTCCGCCACGCCCAGGGCGCCGGCTGCTACGGCCACAACGGCGCCGACGACGCAGCCCTCGATGCCGCCATCATCGCCTTGCAGATCCCCGGTCACTGTATTCGCGTCCAATGGCGGCGCGAGGAGGAATTCGGCTTCGAACCCGTCAGCACCGCCCACATGACCCGCATCAGCGCCATCCTCGACCCCGCCGGCCGCCCCATCGACTGGACCGCCGAGGTCTGGGCCGGCAGCCACGTCCAGCGCCCCGTCTTCGGCGGCGTGATGCTGGCGCACGAGGCTCTGCCAACGCCCCCGCCTCCCGCCAAGGCCAACGACCCGACCGAGGCGAACGGCGGCGGCGGCACCCGCAATGGTTTTCCGTTGTACGACTTCCCCGCCAAACGCGTGATCCACCACCTCGCGCTGGAAACGCCCGTCCGCACGTCCTCCTTGCGGGGTCTCGGCGCGCTCCCCAACGTCTACGCCCTTGAATGTTTCATGGACGAACTGGCCGACCGCGCCGGGATCGATCCGGTGACCTATCGCCTCTCCCTGCTGTCCGATTCCCGCGCCCGCCGCCTGATCGAAAACGTCGCAGAGCGTTGCAACTGGGCCAACCGCGGCGCGGTCGGCACCGGAAGAGGCCTTGGCCTCGCCTGGAGCCGCTACAAGAACAAAGCCGCCTATGCCTGCGTCGCGGTTGAGCTCGACGTCGACCACGACGTCAAGCTGCGCCGCGTCTGGTCCGCCGTCGACGCCGGCCTCGTCATTAATCCCGACGGCGCCCGCAACCAGGTCGATGGCGGCATCATCCACGCCGCCAGCATGACCCTGAAGGAACAGGTGACCCTCGACGGCGACGGCATCACCTCGCTGGACTGGAACAGCTACCCGATCATGAAGTTTTCCGAGGTTCCGGAAATCGAAACAATCATCATCCACAACCCCGATCAGCCTACCCTCGGCATGGGTGAGTGCACCTTCGGCCCAACCGCCGCCGCCATCGGCAACGCCGTCGCCCACGCTCTGGGCGTGCGCATCCGCGACATGCCACTGACCCGGGAACGAATCGCCGCCGCGTTGGTGACTTGAGGCACCCGATGTCAAGCCGCATTGTCGCCGGCCAGCCTTTAAGCGAAACCGTCGGCTGAGCAGCCAGGAGCAAGCCATGGCGAGAGGTCGGGATCTGGGTCTAAGCTGGCGGCCGCGCGGGAAACAAGCCATCATCGACCGAAACACTGGCCATTACCGCCGGCCGCGAGGCGTTCATGGCCCATGTGCTCACGCCACGATATCTCCCGGAAATCCGTCCCAGCACACATCTGAACTACCCGGTCTCCATCCATCGCAAATGGCACGGTAACAAGTATCGGTCCCTCACCAGGTACCGATCTGAAACTCCGAGTTCGATCAGCCCGGAATTTGATGCGCCGTTTGCTCGGATCGATTACGTTAGCCGCGATCTGTTCCATCTCTACTGGCATCGCCGCACGGGCGAATGGCACGTTATGAATAAGCGGGTGGTCCTGGCCGAGGCGCTGGCACGCATCGAAACCGATCCGTGATTCCTCTGCCGTGCTCACCTGACCTGCGGCGGACAGGTGGTGGGCCGATCGCGCACGCCATAACGCCCCATTGAACCATTGCCGGTTCGACTCCACATTCCGCTCGCTATGAACCGTCTTCAGCACCCATCGGGGCACAAATGACCAACGAAGAACGCGACATCATCAGCCAGTTCATCGCCCGCGTCAGCGGCGCGCCCACGTCCTCCGGCTCGTTTGCAGGGTCGGTGCCGGCGACGCAGCCGGCCCTGCCGCCGATCGACCGTGATGCCGATGCGCAGATCGGGCAACTGTTCCAGCAGTATCCGGAGGCGCGCTACCGCATCACCCAGCTCGCGTTTGTGCAGGAGCACGCGTTGGTTGAGGCACAGAACCGGATCAAGCGCCTGGAATGGGAAAACCAACAGGCGCAGCAGGCGCTGCAACAGGCGCGTCAGGCTGCTCCGCCTCCGGGTGCACAGAACAGCGGCGGCGGCTTCTTCAGCGGGTTGTTCGGCGGCAACCGCCAGCAGTCCGCTCCACCTCCTCCCGGCGGAGCCTGGAACCAGGGCGGCCAGCCGCAGCAGCCATATTACCAGCCTTCGGCCCCGCCGCCTCCGCCGCAATATCCGCCCAACTATCAGCAGGGCATGTTCCAGAGGCAGGGCTCGGGCTTCCTCGGATCAGCTCTGACCACCGCTGCCGGCGTGGCGGGCGGAGTCGTCGCCGGCAATGCGCTGATGAGTCTGTTCTCCCCGCATCAGGGCGCCGGTGGCATGTTTGGCGGCGGCAGCCCGTTTGGTGGAACGCCAGCGGGCGCAGGTATGGCCGCCAGCCCTTGGGCAACGCCGGCGCCCGACCCGAACTACGTCGACACTGGCAGTTGGGACCAGGGCGCCGCCGCCCCCGCCGGCAACCAGGACTACGTCGACAACGGCGGTTGGGACACGACACAGGCGAACAACCCCGCACCCGATGACAGCGGAAGCTGGGACTCCGGCGGAGGCGGCGGTGACAGCGGAAGCTGGGACAGCGGCGGAAGTTCCGACGATACGTTCTAGGACCCCGCCAGCAGATACCTCGTAAGGCGCGGGATACATTCCGCGCCTTATGTCACACTCTCTCCCCGGTCATTGCTGCCCTGCGCCCGGCCGGCGCGAGGCAGCACATGCAGATTCCCCGCCACTCGACCTTTCAACGTTCCCAGGGCATTGTCGATCGAACAACCACTTGCCGGGCGGGAACCGTCGCATGAACGATATGGTGGACGTCTTGATCATCGGCTCCGGCGCTTCCGGAGCCGCGGTGGCCTGGAGCCTCGCCGAAACCAAGATGAAGATCCTCTGCCTCGAGCAAGGCGACTGGATGAAACACGCCGAGTTCCCCAGCACCGGCCGTGATTGGGAGGCCAGGCGTTTCGGGGACTTCGACATCAGCCCTAACCGGCGTGGCCGCGTCACCGATTACCCCATCAACGACGACAACTCGCCGATGAAGATCGCCAACTTCAACGGCGTCGGCGGCGGCACAGTGTTCTACACGGCACATTGGCCGCGCATGCACCCCTCGGACTTCCGCGTGCGGACATTGGACGGTGTTGCCGACGACTGGCCCATCGACTATACGGATCTGGAGTCGTTCTTTGCCGAGAACGACCGCATGATGGGCGTGTCCGGGCTGGCCGGCGACCCTGCCTATCCGCCACGCAACCCGCCGATGCCGCCGTTGCCCCTCGGCAAAACCGGCACTCGCTATGCCAAGGCCATGAACAAACTCGGCTGGCACTGGTGGCCGTCCGACAGCACCATTGCCACCACCGAATATGACGGCCGCGCCGCCTGCATCAACGTCGGTCATTGCACCCCCGGCTGTGCCCAAGGCGCAAAAGCCAGCACCGACATCACCTACTGGCCGCACGCCATCCGCGCCGGCGTCGAACTTCGCCCACGCAGCCGGGTCCGCGAAATTACCACGAATGAACACGGCATGGCGTCCGGCGCGATCTACTACGATGCCGACGGCAACGAACACTTCCAACCCGCTGAAGTCGTCATCCTCGCCTGCAACGGCATCGGCACCCCACGCCTGCTGCTGAACTCGGCATCATCCCGGTTCCCCAATGGTCTCGCCAATTCCACCGGCCTTGTCGGCAAGAACCTGATGCTTCACCCCTGGCCCCAGGTCCGCGGCTACATCGACGAACGCAACGATGGCGACCACGCCCCCATGCTGAGCCTCTGGAGCAAGCAGTTCTACGAAACCGACCCCGACCGTGACTTTGTCCGCGGCTACACCTTGCAGTTCGCCCGCGGCACCGGCGTCGTCAACGAAGCCATTCAGAGTGCCGAAGCCGGTCACCTCCCGTGGGGCAAGGATCACCACCGCATCTACCGTGAAACGGTGCATCGCCGCCTGCAAATCGGCATCGCCTGCGAGGACCTGCCGGAGGACCATAACCGCGTCACCCTCGATCCCGTCCTGAAGGACAGCAACGGCATCCCCGCCGCTAAGATCGATTACGTGATAAGCGAGAATACACGGCGCATGATGGAACACGGCATCGCGCGCGCGTCAGAAATCCTGACCACCGCCGGAGCCAAACACCTCTATACGTCCCGCACCATCCTCAACAGCCCGGGTCACCTGCTGGGCACCGCGCGGATGGGCAATGACCCCGACCGGTCTGTCGTGAACGCCTGGGGTCGCAGCCACGACGTAAAAAACCTCTTCATCGTCGATGGCAGCATCTGGGTCACCTCCGGCGGTGTGAACCCGACCTCCACCATCCAGGCCCTTGCACTGTATGTCGCCGACAACATGAAGAAACGCCTGGCAACCCTGTTTGATTGAGGCTTTGACATGGCACCCATTCCCGAAACGACCCTCACGCTGGCCGAGTCCCGCAATCTGCAATGCCTCGCCGGCATGATGATCCCCGCCAGCTCGGAATTTGCCGTTCCCGGCGCCGACGATCCGATCATCTTTGCTGATATGATCAAGACAATGGGTCGCGACCTGCCCGATGTCCGCAAGGCGCTTGGTACGCTGTCGGAACTCTCTGATAAGCCATTCGCCGATCTGCCCGAAGCGCATCGCGAAACGATCATGGCTTCCTTCCTGGCCGGCGGCGGCGCCGCCCTGGCAACTCTGAAACGCGTTATCCTGCAATGCTACTACCGCGACGACCGCGTCGTGATTTCGCTCGGCCTTGAACCCCGTCCACCCTTCCCAAAAGGTCATGTGCTCGAACAAGGCGACTGGAGCCTGCTCGATCCGGTCAAGGCGCGGCCAAGGATGTGGCGAGACGTGCCGCCACGCTGAACGATGCGTGTCCAAGCCAATCGGCTTCTGGATGAACCGATTATCACACCGGCGACGCATGCCAGTATCGGCGTCAACATTCAGGGGCCTTCACTGATCCGGGTTCCCGAATGGATCACCGATCGCCTCGGCGCCTACTACCTTTACTTCGCGGACCACAAAGGCAGCTACATCCGGCTTGCCTACGCCGACAGACTGTCAGGCCCATGGACCATCCATCCGCCCGGCAGCCTGCACCTGAGGGAATCCCTGTTCACAACACGACCACCGATCGCGACACCGGAACAACTTGCCTTGTTCCAGGTAAGGCATGCCACGATTTCACACGACGTCCTGTCGGAGATTACCACGCCCCACATCGCCTCGCCCGACGTCCACGTTGATCGGGTGAACCGCCAGATTGTAATGTATTACCACGGCCTTGAAGACGTCGGCACACAGGTCACCCGTGTCGCGACATCACGAAACGGTATCGACTTCACCGCCTACCCTGAAATCCTCGGCCGCTCCTACTTCCGCGTGTTCCGCCACGCCGGCACGACCTATGCGCTCGCCATGCCCGGCCAGCTTTACCGCTCCAACGACGGCTTTCACGGCTTCGAACCCGGCCCGATATTGTTCAATCCCAACATGCGCCACGCCGCCCTCCTGCAACGAGGCAACACGCTGTGGGTCTTCTGGACCCAGGTGGGCGATGTGCCGGAAAGCATCCTTCTGAGCCCGATAGACTTGTCGGCTGATTGGCAAGGTTGGGCAGACGGCGCCGCGACCAAAATCCTGAGCCCGGAACGACCGTGGGAAGGCGCGGACGCACCACTGATCCCGTCAGTTCGCAGCACCGCCTATGGCCACGTCAACCAACTCCGCGATCCGGCCATCTTCGAGGAGGACGGCCGGACCTGGCTGCTCTACGCGGTAGCAGGCGAAAGCGGCATCGCCATCGCCGAACTCCTGTTCGACGAAAGCGCCTGATTACGCCGCCATTTTCTGTTCAGACGCCGCGGCGGCCGCCAGAATCATTCGCGACGCCTTCTCCCCTATCATGATCGACGGCGCGTTGGTATTGCCCGACGTCAGCGTCGGCATGATCGACGCATCGGCCACCCGCAGCCCCTCGATCCCATGCACCCGAAGCTGATCGTCAACCACCGCCATTGGGTCGGACCCCATCTTGCAGGTGCCGACCGGATGATACGTCGTTTCGGCATTCTTCCTGACCCAGTCGAGCAACTCGTCATCCGACTGCATATTGACGCCGGGCGCGATCTCATCCCGAGCGATTCCCCGCATCGCCGGGGCCGTCATAATCCGGCGCGTGATACGCATCGCTTCCAGCGTGACGTCCCGATCCAATTGCGCGCTGAGGAAGTTGAACCGGACCGATGGCGCTTTATTCGGTGAGGCCGACGAAACATGAATGCTGCCTGTGCTCTCGGACCGCAGGATGTTTGTAATCGCCGTGATGCCCGATTGTTTCGACAACTTGAAGTTCGGATCAGCCAGAAATGGAATCCAGGAAATCGCCGCATCCGGCGCATCCAATCCCGCCCGCGTCCGCACATAAGCCCTGATAGGCGAAGCCGGCAGCCCGAGGAGGCCCTTTCTGAAGATCCCATACTTCGCCGCTTGCCAGACCATCCCAAGCCCACGCGCCCGAGCGTTGTAGGTCAGGAAATCCGACGCCGGCACGGTCCATTTCATCCGCGGCGAGTAATGATCCCGCAGGTTTTCACCCACGCCCTTCAGTGCATGCCGCACTTCGATCCCCACCGCCTGCAGCACCTCCGGGTTTCCGATCCCCGACAACTCCAGCAACTGCGGCGAATTGATCGACCCGGCACTGACTACAACCTCGCGCCCCGCTCGGGCCTCCTGCGTCTGTCCGTTCGCTGTATAGCGAACCCCGACGCACCGGTTGTCCTCGAAGAGCAGACATTCCGTCAGCGCATTGGCCTGGATCGTCAGGTTCGGTCGCCCCCGCGCGGGGTCCAGGTAACAGAACGCCGTGCTCATCCGCCGTCCATCCCGGATCGTCGTCTGAGTCATGCCGATCCCGTCCTGCTTGGCGCCGTTGTAGTCCCGGGTATATTCGATCCCGATCTGACCCGCCGCCTTGATGATCGCGTCGTACAGCGGCCCCGTCTCGTTATTCTCGGTGACCTTCAGCGGGCCGCCCCGGCCACGGTATTCCGGATCGCCATCGCCCTGATAGCTTTCCATGTCCCGGAAGATCGGCAGCACCTCCCGGTAACTCCATCCGCGGTTTCCCAATTGCGCCCAGGTGTCGTAGTCCTGCGACTGCCCGCGGACGAAGACCATGCCGTTGATCGAAGACGACCCACCCAGCAGCTTGCCCCGAGGGATCGGAATCCGCCGGTTACCCGTCCCCGCCTCAGGCTCCGAGGAATACAGCCAGTTCGCCGCCGGATTATCGATCAGCTTGGCAAACCCAATCGGGATCCGCGACCAGGGATGGCTCTCTCGCCCCGCTTCCAGCACAAGCACCTTGTACTTCGGATCGGCGCTCAACCGGTTTGCCAGCACCGACCCAGCCGACCCAGCCCCCACCACGATGTAGTCGTACGTCTGCGTTGCCATCTTATTCTCGTTTCCCCAATTACGGCGATCAGTGACTAGGTGTCGTCGAATACGGCGTCAGTTGCAACTCATGCGTCCAGCAGGATTTGTCCTGAGTATGCAGATAGTAAAACGCCTCGGCGATCTTTACCGGGTTCATCACCAGTTCCGGCCGGTTCTGCACCTTCGGCAGCGCCCGCGTCCCCGGCGAGTCAATCGTTCCGTCGATCACCACATTCGCCACATGCACTCCGAACTCCGAGTACTCCTCGGTCAGCACCTGCGCCAACGTCCGCATCATAACCCTGGGATAATACAGTGACTCACCGGTCTTCCGCTTGGTCCCCCGCAGCGACTTCGAGTTATTAGAGAAAAAGAACGACCCTTCCCCCTTCTTCCGCATCGCCGGCAACACTTCCTTGGCAACCAGGAACGGTCCGCGGCTGGCAATGTGCTGAGCGGTGTCGAACATCTCAACTGGTATGTACTCAAGCAGTTCCATATCCGGCGGCAGATCACGCCCCTCCAGATAGCCCGCATTGTAGATCAACACATCAGGATCACCGGCATCACGACGGATTGCTGCAAAAGCCTCGCGGATCGACTCCGCCTGCGACAAATCCAACTCAACGATCATACAGTCACCGCCCTGGCCCCGGATTGCTCCGGCCAGCGCCGCCGCGTTGCTTTCAAATCGGGTCGTCAAGACGGTAAAGAATCCCTCCGCGGCAAACTTCTGAGCGATCGCGCCGCCTATGCCATACCGCACGCCGACCGGCAGGTGACTGTCATCAAGAGCCTTGCCGTGCGCCAGCTTGGTGTTGCGACCATCCGATTGCCATTTCGACGTCGCGCCTACCACCACAGCGACAGGCTTACCCTTTGTATTTGTCATTTTGACCCTCCGCGATCCCAGCCCCACCACGCGCAAATCGCCTCGCCCATGATCAGCGTCTTGTCCCGCTCACTCAGCCACGGCAGTTCCTCGGTGAACATCGTCACGCACTGCCGCCAAGGGCACGGCATCTTCGTAATGTCCGTCCCCCAGAACATCCGCTCCGGCCCGAACACGTCGTAGATCTGCCGCAGATACACATGCATCGACCGAAACGGGTACGCCTCGCTGGAGTAGCCCGGCGCCCCCGTCGCCTTCACCGCCACATTGGGCAACCGTGCCAACGCAACAAGCTGCGGGATATGAGTCATCGCCGCCGCATCCTTCAGCGTCGTCATCCCGCCGCGTCCGCCCAGATGATCGATCGTCAGCCGCAGTCCCGGATGCCGCTCCGCAATCCGCCCAAGCTCAATCAACGAGTCCGTCGCCAGCGCCGCCACCGGCACGCCGGCTTGCTCCGCCTCAGCCCAAAGCCAGTCCAGCGTGCCATCCGCCAACTGGGTCTTTGCCGGATCATGCAGGAACGTATACCGCAGCCCCAGCATCCCCGGTTGACCCCGCCACCCTGCGATCCGCGCCCGCGATCCCGGCTGATCCAACGGCAGCGACCCCATGATGGCGAACCGGCCCGGATAATCCCGCACTGCCTTGAACGCCATCTCGGTAGAGCCCGGATCCCAACCCGGAGGATGAATCACGGCGGCATTCACGCCGCCTTCATCCATCAGCGCAATGGCCTCCTCCGGCGTGAAATGAGTCACCTGCCGATGCGACATATTGCTCGGCAGCCCTGTCCCCCATGTATGGATCTGAGCATCAACGATTTGCATAGCGTGCTCTCCCGGTCACCGAAGCCGAGACCCGGGGTCCATCCCCATCAACGCCCGCCCGGCAATCGGATACCACTCCGGACCGACGGTTACTGTCTGGCCAACGACGTGCAGGTCCCGCCAGCACTCCGCCAGCCGGCTCTCCCGCTTGAACGACGTGCTGCCGCCGTGACGGTACACCAGGTCCATCGCCTCCCGAGCACTATCCGCCGCGTTGGTCGACGCCAGCCGGCACCGCGCCCGCTGCTCCAGCGTCGTCTCTCCGCCAGCCGCGATCGTGTTCCACATTTCCCGGATCGTTGCACTCCGATAACACCGCCCGGCGTTCAGGATCGCATCGGCCCGCCCCACCGCCTCCTGCACCTGAGGACTGTCACCAAGCCGGAACGTCCTCCCGCGCGGCATCTTTTCAACCGCCAGTTCAATCAGCGCGTCGATCCCCGCCCGAGCAATCCCCGTAATAACAGAACTATGATGCGGCCCAACCCAGGCCTGACTCGGCAGCGCATACGTCAGTCCCGGCCAACGAGACCATTGGTTATCGAGCGGCACCCCGGCATGAACCATCGAACGCCGTTCCGGTAAAAAAACGTCCTTCACCTTCCAGTCGAAACTGCCGGTCCCGCGGAGCCCCGCCACATTCCAGCTTCCCGGAACAACCTCTGCCTCGTCCCTCGGAAACACGCCGCGCCAATATAGTGACCCGCCATCGGGCCTTCGCCGAGGTTCGCCGTTCTCCATGATCTGGAAACTGCCCAGCATCCAGCGGCTTTCCTGGCACCCGCTGCCGAAGGTCCAGTGCCCGGTGACGCGATAACCACCGTCCACCGGCACCGCCTGCCCACCGCCCTGCACGGCGGTGCCAGCCATCACCGACGGTCCCTCCTGCCCATGGACCTCCTGAACGCCTTCATCCGGCAACCCAAGCGTGACGAGCTGACCGATGCCGTTGTTGGCGATATTCCATCCAACCGAACCGACACCCTCCGCCAGCAGTTCCACCACACGTTGATACGTCAGCGGATCAGCCTGCAGCCCGCCCAATGCACGCGGAATCACCAGTTTATAGAACCCCGCCGCATGCATCTGTTCGACCAAGTCCGGAGGCAGACGTTGCTCGCGTTCGATCTCTTGCTGATACTCGCGCAACACGGGACGCAGTGCGGCCGCCGCCTGCACCACCGGCTGCGCGTCAATATCTTCAGGCAAGCGCGTGTCTTCGGCGATCGAGTCCATCGGTTTCTCCCTGTCGTCGTTCGTTACACGCCTGACGGCGCCTCCAGCCCAACCACACTCTTGTAAGCCGCCTTCACCGCGTCAGAGACGCTTTGCGTATCCTCGCGCAGGTTCCGCGGCGTGATCGCAATGAAAGCGATCTCCCAGTTGTCTGGTACCGGCTTGCCAACCTTCGGCACAAAAGCGTGCGGCGCATCAGGCGAGTTATGGAAGTGATCGCCACCAAGGACCGGCGTCAGGACTGGTCGGCCATTCGCTTCGAGCGAAAAACCTTCCGCCTCCCCAATCACATACATCGGAAACTGATCAGTCCTGCTTTTCGAATGCCGATGCAGCTCCACCCTCGGCAGGAAGACAGCCGCCATGCCTCGGCCATGCCGGTTCTGCCCCAACCGCCAAGGACCCGGTCCAGATAAATCCGCGGCAGTCCCTAGCCGGTATTCCTCTCGCCCAAGCACCTCCCGCAACGCCTGCTTCGGGTCGAAGTCCGTCTCACGCCCGGCGAACGAGGCGCGAATCCGACTGAAGTCGTTATAAACGCCCCTCATCCACGCCAGTTCGTCGTCCGCCAGTTCATGGTCCAACACAGGCAGGTCCGTTTCCTGAAGCATCGACATATCCCTTTGCTGCTATTGATCGGCCGCCGGAGACGCCAGCCCATCGGGTGGCCAAACCATCAGCCCTTCGGCCAGCGGGATGCGTAGATTGCGGAACAGCATCGAGAACGACATCCAGTTGCCCATTGCGATGACGAATTCCACCTGCTGCCCGGGGTCGGTGACATACTTCACCAACTCCGCCCAAACCGCATCGGAAATAGACCTCCCCGCCAGACATTCATCGGTCGCCGCCAGAACTGCCCTGTCCGCCGGACCCAACCGATCGGAAGTTTGCCAGTCCCGGACGGCCAGAATATCCTCTGCCGGTATCCCCGCCGTCGTTGCCACCCGCCAATGCTGGGTCCATTCATACGCCGACCCGGTCACCCATCCGATCCGCATGATCATCAATTCGCGCAGCCGCGTGTCGAACGTATTGTTCTCCAGCAATTGCAACAATTGACTAAACGCCACTCTGGCCACGCCGGGATTGTTCGCCACCACCCGAAACGCCTCGCTCTGCGTGCGCCGCCCAGGCAATCCCATCGCCTCTCCCAGCTCCCTGGCGTGTTCGGAAGAAACCATTGGCACACGTAATGTCATCGACTCTTTCCCCTAACCCGCATCAAGCGGCATCGGCACAATCACACCGTCCGCGATCTGCCCGCGTAGAATCTCCTTCTGCAACTTCCCTGTCGGCCCGTGCGGTAGCGCATCGACAAAAGCGATGGCATCCGGCAGCCACCACTTCGGCACGTGCCCCATCAAATGCGCCCGTAAATCCCCCGGAGAAACCACCGAACCTTCTTTACGTAGAATGATCAGAAACGGCCGCTCCTGCCAACGCGGATGCGGAATCGCCACCACCGCCGCCTCCTGCACCGCCGGATGCCCGACAGCGGCATCCTCCAGCGCCTGCGAACTGATCCACTCGCCCCCGGACTTGATGACGTCCTTGGCCCGATCGACGATATGCAAGACTTCATCGGGATCGAGCACCGCGATATCGCCGGTCCGCATCCATCCGTCGGCAGTCACAAGATCAAGCTCCGGCCGGCGGAAATACCCGCCCGCGATCCAATGACCCCGCGCCTGCAGATGCCCCGCCGTCGTGCCATCCCGAGGCACCAAATTGTCAAGGTCATCGACAACCCGAACCTCGTTACCAAACAGCGCCTTCCCCTGAGTCCGCATCGCCGCGATTGCCTCGTCCTGCGGCAAATCATCCGCCGCAAACGAAATCGTCGACCCATGGGTCGTTTCGGTCATCCCCCACCCATGGCTGATCCGCACGCCGTGATCTCGCACGTAAGCCTCGATCATCGACGCCGGAGGCGCCGTGCCGCCCGAGAAGATCCGTTGCAGCCGCCCCAGGCCCTGGCCTGTCCGCCGGCAATACTCCAGGATCCCCAGCCAGATTGTTGGAACCGCCGCCGCAACAGTGATGCCCTCCTCGACAATCAATCGATGCAACCACAAATCACCGGCTTGACGTCCCGGCAGCACCAGCTTCGCCCCATACATTGGCGCCAGGAATGGAACGGCCCAGCCGTTGCAATGAAAAAAACCAGGGATGCCCAGGATCGCATCGTTGGCCGACAGCGCCCATCCGTTCCCACCGCCCGTCGACAGCGCCGACAACACCGTCCCACGATGCGAATACAGCACCCCCTTGGGCTTCCCCGTCGTACCCGAGGTGAAACAAAGTGCGCACGCGGATCGCTCGTCCGCCACGGCCCAGGCAAAGCCCTCGTCGCCTGCATCAATCAGATCTTCATAGCAAAGAACGTTCGTAAGACCCGTCGCCGGCATATCGTCGCGCGACGCCATGATAACGAAACGATCAACCGTCGTCAGGCGTGGCGCAAGTTGCTCCGCCAGCGCAACGGTATCCAGGTCGATGAAAATCGTCCGATAGCCGGCGAAGTTGATCGTATAAAGTACGTGCTCAGATGGCAGTCTGGGATTGGCTGTGTGCAGCACCGCGCCGCAGCCGGTGACGCCATAAAACAACTCAAAGTGCCGATGGCTGTTCCACGCCAGGGAGCCGACGAAATCGCCCTCTGCCACACCCAGCCGCCGCAGCGACGACGCCAGCCGGCGGCTCCGCAAAGCGGTCGTTCGGTAATCGCTTCGGATCGTCTCGGTCGGCCCAAACGAGACCAGTGCCGTATCGCCGAACGTGGTGGCGGCATGGTCAATGACAGTGGACAGAACCAGCGGATATTCCAGATTCAGCCCACGCACCGTCATGCCTCCTTCCCCGGCCCTCAGGGCCAAATTGGAAGCGACGTTGGAAGCGCCAGACCAGCCTGTCAATTCGGCGGCAGACGATACCCCTGCCGGGCGCGCGTTTAAGCTCGCCGCAGATCCAGCGTCCGAGGATGCTCCCGCGATCGCCGCACCACCGGCTCCGCCATCGGACCCGGCGTGTGCCCAAAGGGGAAGAACCGCGACCGCCGCCGGGCCTCCGCCTCATTGGCGTTGACGGGGAAGCTTTCGTAACTCAGGCCGCCCGGATGCGAGACGTGGTACGACATCCCGCCGACGCTGCGCCCGCTCCATTGGTCATAGATGTCGAACACCAGCGGCGCATGCGACTGAATCGTCGGATGCAGCGAGCTCGGCGGATTCCAAGCCTTGAACCGCACCCCGGCAACATATTCGCCCTCCCGGTCGGTCGGATTCAGCGGCACCGCAACCCCGTTGCAGGCCAACGTGTAGCGCTCTTCCACCCACCCTGACACGCGCGCCTGCACCCGCTCGATGGAGCTGTCAACATAGCGCACGGTCCCGCTGCCCGACTGCTCTTCGCCCAGCACATGCCAGGGTTCCAGCGCGTTGCGCAGTTCCAGTTCCACGCCCTTCACCGCGATCTGCCCGATATGCGGGAAGCGGAACGCCACATGCGGATCGAACCAGTCTTCATCCAGCCCGTAGCCGAGGATCGCCAGTTCCTCCAACGCCTGCTTCACATCGGCTTCGGCATAGTACGGCAGCATGAAATCGTCATGCACTCGCGTTCCCCAATGAACGAGCGTCCGCTCATACGGATGCTCCCAGAACGCCGCCAGCGCCGACCGCATTAACAACATCTGTGCGGCCGACATCCGCGCGTGCGGAGGCATCTCCAGCGCGCGAAACTCCACAAGCCCCCGTCGCCCGGAGGCGCTATCCGGCGTGTACATCTTGTCGATGCAGAACTCCGTCCGATGCGTATTCCCGGTCACATCGGCCAGGATGTTCCGGAACAACCGGTCGGTGATCCAGGGCGGCACCGGCTGCTTCGCCTTGATCTGAGCGAAGGCGATTTCCAGTTCCGCCAGACTGTCCTGCCGCGCCTCATCCACCCTGGGATGCTGGCTCGTCGGCCCGATGAACTGCCCGCTGAACATGAACGACAGGCCGGGGTGGTTGTGCCAGAACCCAAGCAGAGACTTGAGTAGATCAGGCCGCCGCAGGAACGGGGAATCCTCCGGCACCGCCGCCCCCATCACCACATGGTTGCCGCCCCCCGTGCCGACGTGGCGCCCATCCAGGTTGAATTTCTCCGTCGCCAGGCCGACCAGCCGAGCCTCTTCATAGAGTTCCTCGGTAACCCGCACCTGATCCGCCCAGTTGGTGGCGGGATGAACATTGACCTCGATGACCCCGGGATCGGGCGTGACCGAGAAATGCAGGATCCGGTCATCCTCCGGCGGCAGGTAACCTTCCAGAACGACCTTCCGGCCAATCTCGCTGGCCGTCTCTTCCACCGCCGCCGTCAGCGACAGCCAATCCTCGACCGCGTACAGCGGCGGAAAGAATACGTGCAGCATCCCGTCGCGCGATTCGACCGCCAGCGCCGTCCGCACCATGCCCGGATCGCTTTGTCCCACCACCGGCAGTTCCTGCGGCACCGGCCGGAAACCCTCAATGCCGCTCCCGTTAGCCAGCGCGGCGCGAGCCTGCAGCGCCTGCCGTGACGGCAGCTTCTCCTTCGGCGCGAACGGATCGGGCTCGAAATCGACTTCCGCCTCCTCGGGATCCACCCACGGCAGAGACTCCAGCGGCAGCCGCAAACCCAGCGGACTGTCGCCCGGGATCAGGAACATCTCGCCGTCCCGAAAGAACCATTTGCCGGACTGCCAGCGCCGCGTGCCACCGTCGATCACCCGGCGCAGCGGCAGCACGCTGCCGACCGTGCTGCCCAGCCCCTGACCGAACACCTTCGCCAGCCGCGCCCGCTCCAGCGGGTCTTTCAGCTTCGATTCCTCGGCGATCACATTCGCGGGAAGGCGCTTTTCCTTCCACAGATAGTAGTGGATGTCCTCATATGCGGGGATCACCAGCGCCGGATCGACCTGCAGCCGCTCCGCAAGGCTATGAGCGAATCGCGCCGCTTCGACCTCGCTCGCATTGTCCTTGTCATCGTCCGACGCCAGCAATGCCGCGTCGTTCCACACAGCCTCGCCATCCGCACGCCAATGGCAATGCAGCGCCCACCGAGGGAGTTGCTCCCCCGGATACTGCTTACCCATGCTCAGATTGAGCACTGCTCCCGTCGACCACCGATCCTTCAGCCGCCGGATCAGCCGTCCGGCGTAGGCCCGCTTCGTCGGCCCCAGCGCCGCGGTATTCCACTCCGGCGCATCCATGTCGTCGGCGGCCACGAATGTCGGCTCGCCGCCCATCGTCAGCCGCACGTCGCCGCGGATCAGGGCGCGATCCACCTCGGCCCCGCGCGCCAGGATCGCCTGCCACTGCGCTTCGGTATAGGGCTTCGTGGTCCGCGGCGTCTCGCGGATGCGCCGCACTGACATCTCGAACCCGAACGTCGTCTCCGCCTTTTCCACCAAGCCAGAGATCGGCGCGGCGGAGATTGGATCGGGACTCGCCGCGAGCGGGATATGCCCCTCCCCGCAGAACAGCCCCGAGGTCGCGTCCAGCCCGACCCAGCCCGCGCCCGGCAGATAGACCTCCGCCCACGCATGCAGATCGGTGAAGTCCGATTCCGGACCCGGCGGCCCCTCCAGCGGCTTCACGTCCGGCGCAAGCTGGATCAGGTACCCGGACACGAACCGCGCCGCCAAGCCTAGATGCCGCAGCACCTGCACCAGCAGCCAGGCCGAATCGCGGCACGACCCCTTGCCACCCTCCAGCGTCTCCTCCGGCGTGAAAACGCCGGGCTCCATCCGGACGATATAGGCAACCGCGTGCTGCACCCGCTGGTTCAGCGCGACCAGCATATCCACCGTGCGTTCTGCCTTCCGAGGCAGTTCCGCCAACAGTGCCGCCAGTTTCGGCCCCGCCGGCGCGGCCACCCGGAACGGCGCCAGTTCCTGATCCAGCACCGGATCGTAGGCAAAGGGGAAGCTTTCAGCCTCCGGCTCCAGGAAGAAATCGAACGGATTGATCGTCACCATGTCGGCGACGAGGTCCACCGTCACCTCGAACCGGTCCACCTTCTCCAGGAACACCACGCGCGCGAGGTGGTTGCCCTGCGGGTCCTGCATCCAGTTGATGAAATGCGGCTGCGGCTCGACCGTCAGGTTATACGAGAGGATCGCCGTCCGCGCCTGGGGCGCCGGCCGCAGCCGGATCGTCTGCGGTCCGAGCGTGACCAACCGGTCATAGTGGTAGGACGTCTTGTGCGTCAGCGCGACGTGCAGCGGCATTGGGTTACCTGAAATTGAAAGGTCTTCGTAATTTCGCACCGCACAATGACGGAGGCAACCGGGTGATTGCGCTATCGCCCGACCGAGCGACGCCGCCCCCAACCATGACGCGGCCCCAGACCCAGGCTATCGTCTCTCCAGGCCGGCCCAGCGCCAGTCGCCCGCAACACCCAGAGGAAACGCCCCCCCAATGTCCGAACCCCGCTTCCCGCTCCTGACTCCCGAAACCATGACGGACGAGCAACGCGCCGTCGCCGATGCCATCCAGTCCGGCCCCCGCGGCGCCGGCCTCCGTGGCCCGTTCAATGCCCTGCTCCGTAGCCCGCCGCTGTGCGACCTGGTACAGCGAGTCGGCGCCTATGTTCGATTCAGCAGCTCCATCCCCGCGCCCTTGAACGAACTCGCCATCTGCATGGCCGGCCGCAAATGGGGCGCGCAGTATGAATTCTACGCCCACCGCCGCCTCGGCATCGAGGCTGGCCTGAACCCGGCCATCCTTGACGCCGTCGCCCTCGGCCGCCGCCCCATGGACATGAGCGCGGATGAAACCACGGTCTACGAGTTCGTCACCGACCTGCTGAGCACCGGCGCTGTCTCCGACCCGCGCTACAACGCCGTGAAGGATCGTTTCGGTGAGCGCGGCGTCATGGATCTGGTTGGGGCCGTTGGCTACTACAGCCTGGTGTCAATGGTGCTAAACGTCGCCCAGGTGCCGCTGCCGGAGGGCGAAACCCCGCCGTTGCCGAGGCTTTGAATGCGAAACCAGGGGGGGCTCCGCCCCCCTGGACCCAGCGCCAGGGCCGAACCCTGGACGTCAAACGGGTTCTAAGGGCGAGCCCTTAGCGGGGTTCCAAGGGGCAGGGTCCCTTGGTGGCCGTCCTAAGACTGCGCCTCAGGCGACAGCACAATACAACTGGCTCGGCCACGCTGGATCTTCTCACAAGCCTGCACGGCCGTCTCCCGCGACATGCCCGTCATCCGGGCCCGCCACAGCACGTTCTTCCCCTGGTGGACATTCGCGACATACGCATGTGCTACCGCCAGCTCGACATGAGCATGTTCCTGCGCCGTCGACAGCGCGCTGTGAGCCATCCCGGCGTTGGCATAAGCGCCAACCTGGATAGCCCAACCGCCCGCGGACCCGCCCCCATGATGCACCGGCGCCGCCTCGGCGGCATTGGCCGAACTGATAATGTGGAACCCGCCACGCGACGGCTGCGGCGGAGGTCCAGCCATCGCGAACTGCTGGACCTGCCTGCCACCATACCGAGGCGGCTCCGGCAACGCCGCAACCTCGACCGGCGCGCGCTTCGGCACATGGCCGCCATTGCCGCGCGTGTTGCTGGCGAACAGGCTCGTCCGGCCGTATCGCCGCCCCGGCGGGATATTGATCGGGATCTGATTCATCGCGTATTCGTCGGCTACCGATCGGTTATTCGGATAAAACCCCTGCAGATTCGGCCCGATCGCCGCAACGTAATGCCGGGTTTCGTCCGGCAGCGGCCGGTGGTTGTTCAAATAATCATCAAGGCGCGCAGGCCCGGCATTATACGCGGCGAGGAAACCGGGTGTGCCATAGATGTCATACATTTCTCGCATGTAAGCGACACCGGCGAGGATGTTGTCGTGCGGATCGTACGGGTCATCCCCCAGATTATAGCGCTCCCGCAGCCCGTCATACGTCTGCGGCATCACCTGCATCAGGCCCATCGCGCCCGCGCCGGACGTCACAAGGCCGCCGTTGACGAATTCATGGTCGCCGGACTCCTGGCGCATCAACGCGCGAATCCAGGGGTCCGGAATATCGAATCGGTTGGAAGCTTCGCGGATATACGGTCCCCACGGGTCTTCCGGCGGACCAGGCGGCGCGTAACTGCGCTTGGCATGGGCGGCATAGCGCCCGGCCTCATCGATGGCGCTCTGTTGCGCCGGATTGCTGCATGCGGCCAACGCCGCCACGATGGCTAGGACCCCAGCGGCTCGAAAGGTGCGGCGAACAGTGGCGTGATTCGATTTAATCATGCTTAATCAATCTCCGCGGCCAGGACACGCCAGGATCGTTACGATGACCAAGGGGCCGCCGCTGATCTAATGACTCAGGAACCTCTCGTAAGTCCCTAACCGACATTCATCTTTCAGGCAAGTCATCTCGGGGGTGTTTGCGACTTAATACGACATACATTACGCTTCAACCTTAGGTTGTGTATGTGGCCCTGTCAACAAATTTTGAGACGGCTGGTCCTGCCCTCAAGATCGCTCAGCAAGCCGCCAATTGTTGTGCCTCGCCCACGAATGGAGTATCGGCCCGCCACCATGAGCAGCGCCACAACGCTAGACGCCCCAACGACGGTCGCACCGAACGCCGTGCTTGATCTTACCGCTGATATGTCATTCCGATCCCGCAGCAACCTGGCGTTGGCGGACATCTCAGGCGGATTAGGCCTCTGGCGCCTTGCCGTTGCCCTCGGCTGGCTCGATATCAGGCTGCGCTACCGCGGCTCGATGCTCGGCCCATTCTGGCTGACCATCTCCACCGGCGTGATGGTCGCCTCGCTGGGATTTCTGTACTCCACCTTGTTCAAGATGGACTTGAAGTCCTACCTGCCGTTCCTTGCGTTGTCGCAGGTCCTTTGGGGATTCCTCGGCGTGGTCGTGTCTGAGGCCTGCACCACCTTCACCGACGCCGAGGGGGTCATCCGCTCGGTGCGCATGCCGTTCTTCGTCTTCTCCATACGCACGCTGATCCGCAACATGATCGCGCTGGCGCACAACATCGTGGTCATCGTCGTGGTCTTCGCGATATTCGGGGTCTGGCCTGGGTGGGAGGGTCTGATGATAATCCCGGGCCTGCTGCTGTGGGTTGTCGATTCCCTGATGCTGACATTGCTCCTGGGCTCATTTTGCGCCCGCTTCCGCGACATCCAGCCGATCGTCAACAGCATCATGCAGATCGCGTTCTTCATCACACCCGTCATCTGGAAACCCGAACAATTGGGCGCCGCAGCGGGGAAACTGTTCTTGAACCCGTTCTTCGATCTGCTTCAAGTCGTTCGCGGTCCGATGTTGGGCGAGAACATGACTCACCATGTCTGGGCCGGCGCCCTGTTCTACAGTTGTGTCCTGTGCGTACTGTCCTGGGCATTCTTCGTCCGCGCCCGCGGCCGCGTCACCTTCTGGATCTAGCCATGTCGACGACCGCTCGGATCATTGTAGACAACGTTTCGGTCTGGTTCCCGCTTTATCACGGCAGCTCCCGCAGCCTGAAAAAAACCGTCGTCGCGGCGGCGTCAGGCCGCCTGGGACAGGACCAGCAGCAGCGGGTGGTGGTTCGAGCGCTGCAGGACATCAGCCTTCGGATCAGCAGCGGCGACCGCCTCGGCCTGATTGGCTCCAATGGCGCGGGGAAAACCACGCTGCTCCGAGTCCTCGCCGGCATCTACGAACCCGTCGCCGGCCGGGTCCGCGTCCAGGGCAGCCTGAACGCGATGCTCGACCCCAGCCTCGGCATGAACATGGAACTGACCGGGCGCGAAAACATCCTGCTGCGCGGCCTCTACAACGGCCTGCCCCGATCGGCCATTCCACGGCTCGAAGAAGACGTCGCCGATTTCGCTGGCCTCGCGGATTTCATGGACCTGCCTATGCGAATTTATTCATCCGGCATGGTCGTCCGGCTGGGCTTTGCGCTCGCCACAGCCATTCGGCCGCAGATCCTGCTCATGGACGAATGGTTCCTTGCCGGCGACGCCGATTTTTTGGAAAAAGCCAAAGCAAGGCTGGAAGAAATGGTTCGCGGCGCTGAGATTCTGGTGCTGTCCAGCCATCAGGATGCCATCATCCGTGACTGGTGCACGCGCGTGCTGTGGATGCACCAGGGGCAGATCCGGGCCGACGGTCCAGCCGACGAAGTTCTGGCCCAATATCACGGCCTGCACCACCTTCCGGCCCACGAGACAGTCCCCGTGTAGCCCATTCATCCACCCTGGGCGCCCGCCCCCGGCACACCTCCAAGGTGTGTCGACTGAGCTCAGGCGCATCACCGCGGCTCCAGCGCCATGCCCGCCGTTGCGACGGTCATCTACGACACCGAGTATCAACATAAGTTCAAACGCTACTCACCATAAGGACCACCGCGAACGCATCCGCTTATAGCCCTGTCCGAACGACTGCCTCCACGGCGCTCGCAACACTGAACAAGCGCGAGTCACACATCGTCTCACCGGTCAGCATCAGCCCGACGGGCGCCTCGCCAACCCGATGGATTGGCACCGAAATGGAACAGCGGTCGAAGAAGTTCCCCAGCGCGGTGTTGCGCAGGATCAGCATGTTCACGCTGTTGTATTGGCGTTCGTCATCCAGATCAGCAATCCGCGGCGCAATGATCGGCACCGTCGGCATAACAACGCAGTCGTACGGCGCGGTCTCTCGATCAAATTCGGCAATCAGCCGCCGCCGAGCCGCCAGCAACTCGATATACTCGACCGCCGTCATGTGCTCGCCCCGGCTGATCCGCACACGGATCCGAGGATCGTATCCGCTACCCTGAGTCGCCAGCAGCTGCCGATGCCACGCATACGCCTCGGAGGCTGCGAACCCGCCGCGGGCGTTCACCGCCGGCACTGCATCGAAAGCCGCGAATCGAACTTTCTCGATCCGTGCCCCGGCCGCTGACAGCACGGACAAAGCGCGGTCGAACGTCGCCGCAACGGTATCGTCCATGCCATCCAGCACCATGTTTTCCGGCACGGCCAGCCGCAGTCCATCCAACCGCGCCGGCGCTAACGGACGCACCGCCTCCCCGGCCAGAACAGCATCGATCGCCGCGCAACACGCCACGCTCGGCGCCAGCGGACCGACCGAATCCAACGACGGCGCCAGTGGCAGCACCCCGCTGATCGGCACCCGCCGGGCGGTCGGCTTGTAACCTACGACGCCACAGAATGCCGCCGGAATCCGGCAAGACCCCCCCGTGTCCGTGCCAAGCCCAGCCGCGGCCATCCCGTCCGCAACAGCCACAGCCGTCCCGGACGAACTGCCACCCGGAATGCGCCGTGACGCCCGATCCCACGGGCTTGTTGGGGTCCCATAATGGGGGTTGATCCCCAGCCCCGAAAACGCGAACTCCGTCATGTTCACCCGGCCAACCGGAATGAACCCCGCCGCTAACATGCGCGCCACCACCGCGGCGTTCTCTGTCGCGGGGGGCGCGTCAGCCAGCACGCGCGACCCCGCCGGTGTCGGCTCCCCCGCGACATCGAACAGATCCTTCAGCGCGATCGGGATGCCCGCGTAGCGCCCTGGCGCACGACCGACCTTGCGCAACGCATCCGCCGCGTCCGCCATGGCACGAGCCTGCTCCGCATGGACCTTGATGAAGGTGCGGCCACCCTCGCCATCCGGATCGCCAATCCGGTCCAGGCTCTCCTCGATCAGCGTCCGGCTGGTCGTGCGACCCTCCGCAAGAGCCTGGGCGAGTTCGTCGAATTCTGCGCAATGGAGCCTCCGCTGAAACCGGCCAGACAATGCCACGTCTCAGGCCGCTGCCAAGCCGCTTCCGCAGTCCCCGTCAGGATGGGACGAATTCTCGCTACAGCTTAAGATATATCTTGAATCTAAGATATATCGTGGCTATATCGCGGTTACCGACCTCTTTTGGGCCGGAACAACAAGGAATCAAACAGACAATGCGTCATCACAAACACGGCCAACACGAACGCGGGCACCACTCCGGCCTCCATCGCCAGGGGGACCATCACGAAGGCCACCACGGGAATCGGCACGGCTGGCACCATGGGGAAATGCGCTTCGCCCGCGATCCGATGGACCGGTTCGACCGTCACGGCGCTCATCGCCACGGCGGCCGCCGCCGGCTGTTCGACCACGGCGACCTCCGGTTCATCCTGCTGCGCATGATCGCCGACAAGCCATCCCACGGCTACGACCTGATCAAGACGCTGGAGGATAGGATGGGTGGCGGCTACAGCCCCAGCCCCGGCGTGATCTATCCAACCCTGACGATGCTGGAGGAACAGGGCTACGCCACCGTCACCGCCGGAGCCGGCAAGAAACTCTACCAGGCAACAGAGGAGGGCAGGGACTACCTCGCCGCGAACCAGCCAACGGTGGACACCATCCAGGCCCGCATCGACGCGGTCGCGAAGGAGCGGAACACGCAACCACCCGCCCCAGTCCTCCGCGCGGTCGAGAACCTGAAGACCGCCCTGCGCCTGCGCCTTGCCGCCGGCCCGATCTCCGCGGAACGCGCCGCCGCGATCGCCGCCGCCATCGACGCGGCGGCGGCCGAAGCCGAACGGGCGTAACCCGACAAGCGCTTGCGCTGTCACCGCGACAACCCAACCCCTGGGCGGATGCATCATTCCCACGCATGATGCCGCCGCTCAGCCGAAGGGAGACAACGCCATGACCGACATCCCGGCCAAGCCGGTCCTGCTCACCGGAGCCTCCGGCATGCTCGGACGCTCGCTGACGAAGTCCCTCGGCGCGCTGGGCTGGCGCCTCATCCTGACCGACATCGCCCCCTTCCCCGACGCCATCCCCGCAGGCTGCGCCTTCACCAAAGCCGACCTGTCCGACGGCGTGACCATCCTGCGTCTGGCCGAAGACTGCGGCGCCATCATCCACCTTGGCGGCGTCTCCGTCGAACGCCCGTTCGAGGAGGTGATAGGCCCCAACATCCGGGGCCTGTATCACATCTACGAAGCCGCCCGCCGCGAGAAGGCCCGCGTCATCTTTGCCTCCTCCAATCACGCGGTCGGCTTCCACGAACGCACCGCCAGCATCCCCGCCGACACGCAGTTCCTGCCCGACGGATACTACGGACTGTCCAAAGCCTACGGCGAACTGATGGGCCGCATGTACTGGTTCAAGCACGGCGTCGAGAGCGTCAACGTCCGCATCGGCTCCGCCCGCGAAGAGCCGGTCGACGCCCGCATGCTGGCCTCCTGGATGTCCCTGCCCGACTTCTCCCGGCTGATGCAGCGCTGCGTCTTGACTCCGAAAACCGGCCACGCCGTCATCTGGGGCGCCTCCAACAACGCCCGCATGACCTGGTGGAGGGACGACGCCCGCGAAGCCCTGGGCTGGAAACCGGTCGACAGCGCCGACCCCTTCGCCGGCCAACTTGCAGGCACCGTCACCGAGGACCCGATCCAGGAACGGTTCATGGGCGGCGCCTACTGCGCGATCGGCTACACCCGCCCCGAACCCGCCCCACCGTGGGAGCTGCCCCATGACTGACGGAACGCTTTACATCGGCAATCGTCGCTATTCGTCCTGGTCGATGCGCGGCTGGCTGGCCGTCAAACTCGCCGCGCTGGACGTCGATGTCCGCGTCATAAAGTTCACACGCCCCGGTCCCACCACGGCGATCGCCGGCCTCTCCCCGAACGGCCTCGTGCCCTATCTGGAGCACCAGGGCGCCCAGGTCTGGGAATCGCTCGCGATCTGTGACTACTGCGCGGATCTGGCCCCAACTCTCCTTCCGGACGACCGCGTCGCCAAAGCCCATGCGCGGTCCATCTGCGCGGAGATGCACGCTGGATTCCGAGCGTTGCGCTCGAACATGTGGATGAACCTGGGCCGGGATTTCTCCGGCCTCGGACGCACGGCCGAAGCCCTCGCTGACATCGCCCGCATCGAGGCGATGTGGGCCGACACCCAAACCCGCTTCAGTAAAGGCGGCCCCTATCTGTTCGGCGGAACATTCGGCATCGCCGACGCGATGTACGCCCCCGTCGTCGCCCGCTTCCTGGGCTGGGGCATCAAAGGTTCACCCGCGACAGCAGCCTATTGCGCCGCAATCCGCGCTCATCCGCTCATCGACGAGTGGTACCAGGGCGCCGCCGCCGAACCCGACCACTGGCTGGTCGAGGACTACGAGACGCCGCCGCCAGCATAGACCGGCCAAAACACGTCAGGCGCGCACGGCGCTCTCAATCCCGCTCAGTGCAACGTCGTTGCAACGCCGCGCGCCTCCGTGACGGATTGATTGCGTCTGTTCCCCACCGAAACCGAACAGCGCAAACGCCAACTCTTATCACCGCTTGATCCAGATCAATGTGCGGCCAACCCTCCGGACGTCAACTTAAGTTGACACTTGGGGAGATGGAACGGTGCGGATCCTGCTCATTCATCCGAATTACCACTCAGGCGGGGCCGAGATCGCCGGCAACTGGCCGCCGGCTTGGGCCGCCTATCTGACAGGATCACTCAAAGCCGCCGGCTACCAGGACATCCGCTTCATCGACGCGATGACCAACAATATCTCCGACGACCACCTACGAGACATCATCGCCGAAGCCAAACCCGATGTCGTCGGCGCCACCGCCATTACCCCTTCGATCTACAAGGCCGAACGCGCCCTGCAGATCGCCAAGGAGGTCCACCCGAACGTCATCACTGTCCTCGGCGGCATCCATGCCACCTTCATGTACCAGCAGGTCCTCACCGAAGCCCCATGGATCGACGTGATCGTCCGCGGCGAAGGCGAGGAGATCCTGCTCAACCTAATCCGCGCGATCGACGAAGGCCGCTGGCCCGCCGACGCCCACACCATCAAAGGGCCTCGCGTACACGCGAAGACAAAAAGATCGTCGCCACCGCCGCCGCCCCCACCATCAAGGACCTCGATAGCATCGAAGCCGACTGGGGCATTCTGGAGTGGGACAAATATAAGTACATCCCGCTGAACTGCCGCGTCGCCATCCCCAACATGGCCCGTGGCTGCCCATTCACCTGTTCATTCTGCTCGCAGTGGAAGTTCTGGCGCGACTACCGCATCCGCGACCCGAAGAAAGTCGTCGACGAGATCGAGAAGCTCTACAAGACCTACGACGTGCGCTTCTTCATCCTCGCCGACGAAGAACCCACCATCAACCGCAAGAAATTCATCCAATTCTGTAATGAACTGATCGACCGCGGCCTGAACAAAAAGCTGCTGTGGGGCATCAACACCCGCGTCACCGACATCCTGCGCGACGAGGAATACCTGCCCCTCTACCGCAAAGCCGGCCTCATCCACGTCTCCCTCGGCACCGAGGCGGCCGCGCAGATGAAACTCGACCTGTTCCACAAGGAAACCAAAATCTCCGACAACAAGAAGGCGATCCGCCTGCTGCGCGAAGCCGGGATCGTCGTCGAAGCCCAGTTCATCGTCGGCCTGGAAAACGAAACCGCCGAGACCCTGGAAGAAACCTACAAGATGGCGGTGGAATGGAAGCCAGACCTCGCCAACTGGTCGATGTACACGCCCTGGCCCTTCACCAACCTGTTCCAGGAAATGAAGGACAAGGTCGAGGTCTTCGACTTCGACAAATACAACTTCGTCACCCCGATCATGAAGCCCGCGGCAATGGAGCGCGGCGAACTGCTCGACCGGGTGATGAACAACTATCGCCGTTTCTACATGAAGAAGGCCTTGTTCTCCTACCCCTGGGCCGGCTCCGGCAAACGCCGCCGCTATTTGCTCGGCTGCCTCTACGCCTTTCTGAAATCCGGCTTCGAGCGGAAGTTCTACGACCTCGGCAAGGTCGGCTACTGGGGTCCGCAGACAAAGAAGACCGTCAACTTCCACTTCGACGAATCCCGCAAGATCGCCGCCGCGCAAACCGATGACTGGGAAGCCGCCGCCGACCGTTCCCGCAAGTCCCAAACAACTGTCCCGGTCTCCGCCATGGCCTGCGGCGGCGGATCCGAACAGATGCACGACCCCATCATGGCATGCGGTGGCGGCACCCAGCAGATGGAGGAACATGACCACGTCGACGCTGCCGATTGATCTACCCGGCACAGCGCCCCCCGTCGCGCGGATCGGGCCCAACGCAGTCACGCAATTACTGGCTGCGCTGCAGGCCGGTAACCAGGAAGCACTGGCCCGGCAGATCTTCGCGGCCGCCGGGGTGGCCGAGTGGCTGGAAAATCCACCAACCGGAATGGTCGACGAACGTGCGGTGGGCCGCCTCCATCACGCGGTTCGTGCAGCCATCCCGCCAGAGCAGGCAACGGACCTGATGACGCAGGCGGGCCGACTTACGGCGGACTACCTGCTGGCAAATCGAATCCCACGGTTCGCCCAGGTCATTCTGAAATGCGTTCCCCCTTGGCTCGCGGCAAACCTGCTGGTTCCAGCGATTCGCGCCCATGCGTGGACCTTTGCCGGGTCAGGCCAGTTTTCCGGACGCGCTGGATCACCCACCCTCTTTGCCCTTACCAACAATCCGCTCTGCGCCCACGAACGCACCTCGACAACACTCTGCGCCTGGCACGCCGCCGTGTTCGAGCGCTTGTTCCAGGTGCTCGTATCTCCCCGGTGCCGCGTCTCGGAGACGGATTGCGAGGCGCGCGGCGATGGCTGCTGCCGGTTTGTCGTCAATTGGCGCAGGAAACCCAGCATCGCGCAAGTGAACAGCGCCCCGCTGCGGTCACGCCGTTGGCACGCCGCTGCGGATAGCGTGAAGACCCGCGATCTGGAAATGAGATAGCTGGTCACGCCGCCCGTCCGACGATGACTTACGAGTCTGCCCCATTGCGCGTTCGCTGAATAGCGCCTGCCAAATCGCGTGGCCGAAAAATGCCTAACCTCCAGCAGGTCGGAGCGGTGTATTCTACCGCCGGAAGCCCGGAGCAATGCGCAGTCTATGTGGGATTGGAATGTCGCGGTCGTCTGCCGCAACGAGGAAGCGTTGATTGCTCGCTGCATCGACAGCCTGTCTGACGCCAGCCAGGGCAGGCGCGTTCTGATCACACTGATCGTCAACGGATCTTCGGACGATAGCGCCCGCGTCGCGCTTGAAACGGCCCGTCGCCGCGGGTCCGCCATCGCCATCTACACCATCCAGCACGCCGACAAGGCAAATGCGCTGAACCATTTCTTCTATGCATTGAGGGAGCCGGCAACCTATTATTTTTTCGTCGACGCCTACGTCAGGATAGGCCCGAAAGCGATGGCGGCACTGGAAAACTGCCTGGCGACCCGGCCCGATATCACCGCCGCAACGGGAGTCGCCGCCAATGGCCGGACCATGCAACAGAATACACCGGTAACACTGGAACGCGGCGGCCACCTCCACGGCCAATTGCACGCGCTTCGGCGTGATTTCGTCGACCGGCTTGTCGCGCGGAACATCCGGCTACCGATCGGCCTGTATTACGGCGACGGCCTGATGGGCTCGATGGCGATGCACGACCTTGATCCTATCGGAATCCCCTGGGTCGACAAACGTATTGGCGGCAGCCCTGATGCAACCTACGAAATTTCAGAGCTGTCGATGTTCCGCCTTCAGGACATCAAACGGCAGTACAACCGCAAGATCAGGCAGATGCGCGGCCGGCTGGAAAACGCGGCCATCAAATCCATCGTCTACGAACGCGGCTACGAGGGCCTACCCGAGTATGCCGACGAGATGATCAAGACGTTCGTCGCACAGCAGGGCCTCCCGCCCACCACCGTCTTCGACCGACCGTTCCAGATGCTCGCGATCCGCCAGGTGAACCGCTGGAAAAAGCCGGACACCGACCGACTGCAGCCGGTCTTCATGCAGCGTCTCGAAAGCCGCTGACCGACCCTGCCTAAAGCCCCTGGTGCTGCGCCGGCCGCCGCAGGAATGTCTGCCCGAACCGGCGCAATCCCGCCCATTGCTGCTGCCAATACGTCCCGGTAGCAAGCGCCTCCTCGCCCGAGGGGTCGCCCGTCGGCACATACTCCCGCGAGAAATCCGCCGTCCCGAACAGCATATCCCACCACGGCAGCACCGCACCGTAGTTGCAACTCCGTTCGCCCGCCGCCAGAACGCCATGATGCGCACGATGGAACCGCGGCGAAATCAGCAGCCGCTCGCCCAGCCAGCCAAATGACAGCCGCACATTCGCATGAGCCAGCGACTCCAGGAACCGCAGCACCAGCACCAGCAGCGGAAACTGCAGCGGCGGCACACCGATCGCCAGCGCAATCACGCTGAACCAGACGAAGGCAATTAGATCATCCAGCAAATGGTTCCGGTCATCCGACCAGAATGTCATCTGCCGCTGCGCATGGTGCAGCGAATGCAACGCCCACCACCAGCGGAACATGTGCGACAGCCGATGCCGCCAATACTCCGAAAAATCCAGAATGATCGCATAAATCACGAACGTCAGCACCGGACGCCCAAGCAGAAACGGAAACAGTCCCTCCAGCGTCGGAGGCACCATGTCCCGGTCCGCCATCCACCCGCCAACCGCCACCTGAGCCCGGTAGAACAGCACATACGTCACGAATGGCAGAACCCCGACCCGCGAGATCACCGTGTAGGCAACATCGACCCACACCGCCCCGCTGTCCGGCCACCGCTCCACCGGCCGCCACCGCTCCAGCGGCACACACACCGCGAACGTCACCGCCACCTGCGCCGCGCCATACAGAGCGAACAGCGCCCAGCCGAAAGACACGTCCTCCCAGTTCATCAACCCGAACTGATACAGCATCGGGATGATCAAGTGCTCTTCCAGCCATCCCGCGGCGAGGTCAAACGGATCTCCCATCAGCGGCTGGACACCACCGTTGGTGACGGCGCCTTCGCGTTCAGAAACAACCCATGCGGCGACCGGCCAACCTCGATCGTCTCGAACGAACCGGTCTCGGGGTCCAGCACAGCCACGCTCTCGGCAAACCGGCGCGTGATCCAAAGCTTGCCGCCCGGTGCGAAATCGATGTCATCGGGTCCGCCCGGGACCTTATAGCTACGGATCACCTTCAGCGTCGTCGGATCAACCGACACCGTTGTCCCGCCTGCTCGGTTGTTCACCCAGAGGATCGACTTGTCCGGCGACAGGAAAAGCTGATGAACGCCGCGGCCCGTCACCACATGCTCCACCACCCGCCCGTCAGACGGATCAACCACCGCAACATAGTCGGTGCCCATATCCGCCACCAGCACATGCCCGTTCAGCCACAGCACCCCCGCCGGAGTCTTCCCGACCGGCACTGTCCATTTCTCCGTCATCGTCCGCAGATCGAAGGCCGCCAGCTTGTCGCTGTCCTGTAAGCTCACGAAAACCGTCGACGAATCCGGCGAGTAAGCCAAATGGCTCGGCGTCGCGACCACCGGAAACCGCTTGATCAGCGCCATGGTCGCCGCGTCGTAAACATCCACCTGATTCCGAGCCAGTCCGTTCACCACCAGGAATTTTCCGTCCGGGCTGAACTGGAACTGGTATGGGTCCGACACCGTCATCCGCTTGCGAACCTCCCCGGTGTTCGGGTCCAGGAACATGAATTGGTTCCCGGCGGTGTCCCCCACCAACAGAGTCTTCCCATCCGGCGTCAGGATCAGATGGTGCGGCTCGCGCAGCGTTGGAATCCGCCGCACCTCCTTTTGCGTCGTCATATCGATCACACTGATCGACGCGCTGTTGGAGTTGACAATGAACGCGATGCCACCTGCCATGGCCTGACCCGCGGCCAGGACGAACGCCGACAAAAAAACGAAAAAAATGCGTCGCATAGCGTCCGAAGCTCCAGCAGAAACGCCCCGATCCCTACGCCAACTACCCCGAATCGGGCAAGGTTAATCAGGACATGGCACCCCAGTAGCGCGCGCCGTGGATACGCCGCTATCCTGCCACCAACGCAGTCGCACAAGAAGGACCAAACCGCATGGCAATCCGACCGGTGATGCTGGTGATTCTCGACGGCTTCGGCTGGCGCGAAGATTCTCACGACAACGCCGTCCGCCTCGCGAAGACACCGACCTTTACCGGCCTGTGGAATTCCTGCCCGCACGCCTTCCTTCACACCTCCGGCCGGGACGTCGGCCTGCCCGAAGGCCAGATGGGCAACTCCGAGGTCGGCCACCTCAACATCGGCGCCGGCCGCGTCGTGAAACAGGAA
This sequence comes from uncultured Pseudomonadota bacterium, assembly GCA_963819005.1. Taxonomy (GTDB): domain Bacteria; phylum Pseudomonadota; class Alphaproteobacteria; order Acetobacterales; family Acetobacteraceae; genus Rhodopila. Next base: position 926,101 of record CAWFUL010000009.1, on the reverse strand, counting down.
CTCGTCCGCATCGGCGATGCCGTCGCCGACGGCAGCATCGCCAAGGCCCCCGCCTTCACCGCCCTGGTCGACGCTCTGAAAAAAACCAACGGCACCTGCCATCTCATGGGCCTCGTCTCCCCCGGCGGCGTCCACTCCCACCAGGATCACGCCGCAGCCATTGCCGGCTACCTGTACGCCGCCGGCATCAAGACCGTCGTCCACGCCTTCACCGACGGCCGGGACACCCCGCCGCAATCCGGCGCCGAGGACCTGGACCGCCTCCAGTCAGCCCTACCCGAAGGCGTGCCCATCGCCACCGTCATCGGCCGCTACTTCGCCATGGACCGCGACAAGCGCTGGGACCGCGTCGCCCAGGCCTACGACGCCGTCGCCGAGGCCGAAGGCGCAAACTACGCCACTGCCGCCGAGTCCATCCAGGCCGCCTACGCCGCCGGCAAATACGACGAGTTCGTCCCCGCCTCGGTCATCGGCGACTACAAGGGCATGCAGGACGGCGACGCCATCCTGTGCTTCAACTTCCGCGCCGACCGCGTCCGCGAAATCCTCGCCGCCCTGTTAGACCCAGCCTTCGATGGCTTCCCCCGCAAGCGCCCGATCACCTTCGCCGCGGCGGTTGGCATGACCCGCTACTCCGACGCCCTCGCCCCGTTCCTGGGCGTCCTGTTCGCTCCCGAAGCCCTGCACAACATCCTCGGCGAGGTCGTCGCCAAAGCCGGCAAGACCCAGCTCCGCATGGCCGAGACGGAAAAATACCCCCACGTCACCTACTTCCTGAACGGTGGGCGAGAGGTCGCCTACGACGGCGAGGATCGCATCATGGTCCCGTCGCCCAAGGTCGCCACCTATGACCTGCAACCCGAGATGTCCGCCCCCGAACTGACCGACAAAGCCGTCGAGGCCATTAACAGCGGCAAATACGACCTGATCGTGCTGAACTATGCCAACCCCGACATGGTCGGCCACACCGGCGTCCTGTCCGCCGCCATCAAGGCCGTCGAAACCGTCGATACCGGCCTGGGCCGCATCGCCGAAGCCATCAAGCGCCAGGGCGGCGCCCTGCTCGTCACCGCCGACCACGGCAACTGCGAAACAATGAAAGACCCGGAAACCGGCGGCCCCCACACCGCCCACACCACCAACCCTGTGCCGGTCGTGCTGATGGGCAGCGGCGCCAACGCCCTGCACGAGGGCCGTCTCGCCGACCTCGCCCCCACGCTGCTGTCCCTGCTGGGAATCCCCCAACCACCCGAGATGACCGGCCACACGATCACCGGTGGCTAAACGGTCCAAATTCCGAGACGTCCTCCCTCCGGGGAACGCGCCGCTGTCATCTCTATATCGGAACAGACATGCCCGAAATCCGCCCGCCGCTGCCCCCCTTCACCCGCGAGGCCGCCATCCAGAAAGTGCGTGCCGCCGAGGACGGGTGGAACACCTGCAACCCCGACCGCGTCTCCCTCGCCTACACACAGGACAGCATCTGGCGAAACCGCGCCGAATTTCTGCAAGGCCGTCCCGACATCGTCGCCTTCCTGACCCGCAAATGGCGCCGCGAACTTGACTACCGGCTGATCAAGGAACTCTGGGCATTTACCGACAACCGCATCGCCGTCCGTTTCGCCTACGAATATCACGATGACTCCGGAAACTGGTTCCGCGCCTACGGCAACGAGAACTGGGAATTTGACCCAGATGGCCTGATGCGTACCCGCCATGCCAGCATCAACGACCTGCCGATCAGCGCTGAAAGCCGCTTGTTCCACTGGGACCGCTCCAGCCCCCGTCCGGCCGACCATCCAGGTCTATCCGATCTGGGATTGTAGCGCAGGGGCAATATCCGGCCTGCGCGGACATCCCCTCGTCATGACAGGCCTTGTGCCGGTCATCCACGACTTGGGCGGGCAGAGCCCGAACAACCTGTGCGATGAGGCTTTGAAAGCCAATCCGTAACGCTCGCGCGGCGCGAATACAATGTCGCAGCCAACCGCCCGACCCCAATCACGACCCCCGGCACCCCCAACAACACCACCAGCAGCCAAACCGCCACCGAGGCCGCCGTCGGCCAGTCATGGTTGGAGAAAAACTCCTGCCACAAAACCTGCCCGATCAACTGCGCTCCCGGCCCGCCCAGCAGAGCCGGAATCACGTACTCCCCAATAGCCGGAACAAAAACCAGTCCCACCCCTGCCGCCACACCGGGCAAGGACAACGGCACAACCACCCGCCAGAACACGATCCAAGGCGGCGCTCCCAGATCCGCCGCCGCATCCGTCAACGCCGGATCCAGCCGCGACAACCGGGCATAGAGCGGCAAGACCATGAAGGGCAGGTAAGTATAGATCATACCAATATACAGCGCCGCATCCGTATAAAGCAGCAGGTGGCCGCCCAGCAGCCGCACGATCCACCCATCATCCGCCAGCAGCCCGATCCACGCGTTCATCCGCATCAGGAAACCAGTCCAGAACGGCAACATCACCGCCAGCAACAGCGAATTCTGCCGGCGCTCCCCTGCTCGGCAGATCCCCAGCGCCATCGGAAACCCAACCAGCAAACACGCCAATGTCGAAACACCAGCGATCCAGATACTCCGCAGCAGGGCATCCCGATAAAGCGGATCGCTTGCCACCAGCCCAAGATTATCCAATGTAAACCCGAGACTGTAAGGCGGAATTCCATCCGCCGGCTGAGCCAGCGCAATCAGCAGAACAATTGCCAGCGGCGCCCCCAGCAACGCCAGCAGCCAGACCCAAGGCACCGCCAGTACTACCCTGCGAAAGCTCATTCCGGCAACAGGATGCAAGCCTCAGGCTGCCACCCCACCCGCACCACATCCCCCACGTTCACCAGGGCGGCATCCAGCCCATCCGCCAGACCACGCACCACCCGCAGCAGCGAACCATCGCGCAACCGCACAGAGACCGCCAGCGATTCCCCCGCATAGGCCGCCTCAGCCACCACCCCGTCCACGCCGTTGGCCGCCTCCGCCCACCCGATCCGCAACCGTTCCGACCGCAGTGCCAGCAACCCTGGTCCCGGCGCCCCGGCCACAGCCGACCGCACCACCACACCCAAAGCCATCAACGCAACGGTTACGCCATCAGACCCCACCACGCACGGCAAAACATTCGCCGCCCCGAGGAACTGGGCCACGAAACGATCCACCGGCCGCTCATACAGCGCCGCGGGCGTCCCCACCTGAGCCATCCGCCCATCCCGCATCACGCCAATACGGTCCGCCATCGTCAGCGCCTCGGTTTGATCATGCGTGACCAGAACGAAACTTATCCCTAACGACCGCCGCAGCCGCACCAGCTCGGCCCGCGTCTCCATCCGCAGCCCCTGATCCAGCGCCGACAACGGTTCATCCAGCAGCAACAGCGCCGGCCTCGGCGCCAGACTACGTGCCAGCGCCACTCGCTGCTGCTGCCCACCCGAAAGCTGGCCAGGCCGGCGAGACCCGTAGCCCTCCAGCCGCACCAGTGCCAGCATTGCCTCCACCCGTGCTTGGGTCTCCGCCCGCGACACCCCCTGTTGCCGCAACCCAAATCCGATATTCGCCGCCACGCTCATATGCGGAAACAAAGCATATGACTGAAACATCGTATTAACTGGGCGCCGATGAGGCGGCAGCACCGACAAATCAACTCCATCCAGAGCAATCCGCCCCGCATCAGGCCGTGCGAACCCGCCAATCGCCCTCAGCAAGGTCGTTTTCCCCGACCCCGACCCGCCCAGCAGCACAAACAGTTCGTCCCGCCGCACAGTCAGATCAAGCCGGTCCAGCGCCAGCGTCGCGCCATATCGTACGCAAAGTCCTGCGACAGTCAGCATGCAACAAAGTCGCCGCAAGGCTCGCCCCAATTAAGCACAGCCGCGACCCACCACGCTCTGTGTCTCTCTGTGATCCTCGGCGTCCTTTGCGCTGAAATACTACCTGCCTTACCTCTAACCAAACGCTCAACCACCCGCCTTGAACTTTGACCACATCCGCGTCCGCGCCCGATCCGCCGCCGGCGTAGACGGCCCAATCGTAAAGAACCGGGCCATCAGCGCCTGATTCGGAAAGACCGTAGGATCGGACAGCAATGACGGCCGAACCAACGCCCGCGTTGCCGGCACAGCATTTGGATACCGTGTCGCATCCGTAATGCGCGCCATCATCTCCGGTCGCAGAACGAAATTGATGAACGCCAGCGCTTCGTCCTTGTGCTCAGCATCCGCCGGGATCGCCAGCATGTCGAACCCGATCTCCGCGCCTTCCTTTGGCGCAACATAGTCCACCGTCACGCCCTTCCCAGCCTCCTTCGCCCGGGCACCCGCCTGCGCCACATCGCCGGAATAATCCAGCGCCAGGCAGGCCTCCCCGTTTGCCAAAGCCTCCAGCGCACCACCACTTGCAAACGTCCGGATATACGGCCGGATCGCCAACAGCGCCGTCCCCACCGCCTCCAGATCCGCCGGTTCGCCACTGCTTGGATTCCGCCCCAGATACCGCAGCACCGACGGCACCACGTCGATCGCCGAGTCCATCATGATGATCCCGCAAGGCGCAATTCGTTTCGCCCAGGCCGGATCGAGCAACAAAGCCCAACTGTCCAGCGGCGCATCCGGTGCAAGCGCCTTGATCTTGTCCGGATTGATCCCCAAACCGGTCGAACCCCAAAGATAGATCGCGCCATGCTTGTTGCCGGGGTCGGAGGACTCCACCCGCTTCATCAGCGCCGGATCAAGCTGCGACCAGTTCGGCACCTTCGACCGGTCGATCTCCGCCAGAGCCCCCGCCCGTATCAGCCGCGACATCGTCGGCTCATTGCTCGGCACCACGATATCGTATCCGGAATGACCAGCCAGCATCTTGGCTTCCAGTGTCTCCAGACTATCGAAGACGTCATACCTGGTCTTGATACCTGTTTCCTTGGTGAAATCCGCCAGCACCGACGGATCGATATAATCCGTCCAGTTGTAGATGTTGACGACTCGCTCCTGCGTCCATGCCGGCCCGCAAACCAGAACCACCAACAGAACGACCAGCAACCTCATGGCGAACCATGCGGAATGAACGCCGCCTGTGTGCCCCCATCCACCGGAATGGTCGTGCCGGTAACGTAACGCGCCGCATCCGACAGCAGGAACATCATCACGTCCACTACGTCATCCGGCTGAGCGATCCGTCCCACCGGAGACACCCCGGATGGCCGATACCCCTTCCCGATCGCCGCATCCGACACCGCCCGTACCATCGGCGTATCCACCGTTCCCGGCGCCAGCGCGTTCACCAGCACCCCCATGGGCGCCCACTCCGCCGCCATCACCCGGCACAACTGGCTCACCCCAGCCTTTGACGCCGCATAAGCCCCGCTGACGACCTTCGGCCGCAACGCCGCGATCGACGACAGCAGCACCACCCGAGCCGGCGCGTCCGGCGCCGCCGCCCGCCGCAACGCCGGCAAGGCCGTCTGCGCGCAAAGAAAGGTGCCCCGCAGATTGGTGTTCAACACGAGATCGAAATCCTCAACTGACATCGATTCCATCAGCCCGGTCCGCAAAACGCCCGCGCAACAAACCAACGCATCGATCGCCCCTTCGATGCCGGCAAACGCCGCGGCCACCGACCGCGAATCCTTCACATCGCAATAGACCTCCTCGAATCCCGCCGCCTCCTGCGCGTCGATGTCCAACCCGAACACCCGCCACCCCGAGGAAACCAAACGCCGGCATGCCGCCTTTCCGATACCCGACGCCGATCCCGTCACCACCGCCGTCTTGCCGGTCATTGCCCCCTCCTTGCCCGTCCGCCCCTGCCGCCGTCATGCTATCCCGAGGAAACCCCTGCCGAAAGACCATCCAAGACGGGTCACACCCAGAGGATCAAGCCATGTGCGGCCGTTACGCAGCCTTCCTCCCAGCCGAGGCCATCGTTGCCCTGTTCCAGACCACCGGACCCACCCCCAATTGGGCCCCCACCTGGAACATGGCGCCAACCCGTGACGCGCCCGTCGTCCGGCGCCACCCCGAAACCGGCGAACGCCGCCTCGACCTGCTCCGCTGGGGCTTGATCCCCCACTGGGCAAAGGATCCCAAGTCCGTCCGAATGACCATCAACGCCCGCGCCGAAACTGTCGCCAACACCCCGATGTTCCGCGACGCCTACAAAAGCGCGCGCCGCTGCCTGATCCCAGCCGACGCCTTTTACGAGTGGAAAACCACCGGCCCGACCAAAATCCCTCATGCCATCGGCCGCTCGGATGGCAACCCAATGGCCTTCGCCGGCTTGTGGGAAGGCTGGCGAGGCGCCGACGGTACAATTATCCGCAGCTTCGTCATCATCACCACCACCGCCAACGAAACGCTCCACCCCCTGCACGAGCGCATGCCCGTCATCCTGGAACCCCGCGACTGGCCAGCCTGGCTCGGCGAAATCCCATCGGACGTCACCCCTCTGCTCCGCCCCTCCGAGGCCGCCTTTAAAGTCTGGCCCGTCAGCACCGCGGTCAACGCTGTCCGCAACGACAGCCCCGACCTGCTGACCCCGATCACTCTCGCACCCGTGACGCACCCGCCACCAGACTGACACGATCCCGCCGAGGTCCCAGCCAAATCACCTCCCATTCTATTCTCACTGCAAAACAGGAGGCCCCCGCCAATGCGTAAAATCGTTCTTGCCTCGGTTGCCCTGTCCGGCCTGTTCGCCGCCACGGCAATCAGCGCCTCCGCCGCTCCATCGCCTGCGTTGGTAGACCACCAGGCCCGCGGCCATGCCCTAATCACCAACGTCGACTACGACCATCACGGAAACGACTGGCACCATCACGAATGGCATCATCGCCATTGGGACCACGGCCACCGGCGCTACTGGGATTAACCGCGCAACGACCGGCCGGACCACACGGTCCGGCCGGTCAAGCCTGCTCTACCGCGGGACATCACCGGCGACTGTGGTGCGGTAATGCACTCGCTCCTGCTCGCCGTAATCGTGCACCGCGAAGTGCAGCGCGCAGCGATTGTCCCACATCAGCACGTCGCCAGGCTGCCAGCGGTGCCGATAGCAGAACGCCGGCTGCGTGGCATGCGCGGCGAACAGCGCTATGATCTCCCGGCTCTCGACGCCGGAGAATCCTTCCAGCCGTACCGTCGGGTCATACGACAAATACAGCGCCTTCCGCCCGGTTTCCGGATGAGTGCGAACCACCGGATGGCTCGCCGTCTTCACCGCGCCCGACAGATCGCCCATCAGCCGCCCCATGTCGGCCGCCCGGTAATAGGCAGCCCGTAACGTTCCGGCCAGCGCGCCCATCCCTGGCGAAAGTGCCTCGTAAGCCACATACTGGTTGGCGAACAACGTATCGCCGCCGGCCGGCGGCAGCACCTGACTGGCGAGGATCGACAGCGCCGGGGGCACCGGCGCGAACACGGAATCGGTATGCCAGTATTCCGTCGTCGTCCCCGCCTTGCCCCGATTGCGGACAGCGATCACCTCAGGGAACCCCTCCAGCGGCACGGCATGAGGCGTAATGAAAATCTTGCCCCAACGCCTGGTGAACGCCACCAGATCCGCCGCACCAAGGTGCTGATCCCGGAACACCAGAATGCAACGATCGAGGAAAGCCCACCGGATATCAGCGAACTGAGCTTCATCGATCTCCCGCAGGTCGAGATCCAGGATCTCCGCGCCGATAGAGCCCGTCAGCGGCCGCATGTTCATCGTGTTCGTGCGCAAGGGCTCCTCCCCATCTATCGCGGCATTCCGAGCACCGGTTCTCCGCCTCATGCCGGCGGCGCGAGCCTGATCATGACCAACCAGGCATGCCGCAACAAGCGGCTGGCTCCGGGACCAAGATATGCGTCGGAGAAGCCCCTTAAGGCCGCCTGAGCCTCTTTTCCCGCACCCAGTTCGTCAGGACGACCGTGTCTACCTTCCTGCAAAGGCCTCCAGGCGCCCCAGAACGTCCGCCGCCGCCACCCCAGCTGCCCGCATCTCCCGCAACGTCGCCGCCCGGTCCCGCTTCGCCAGGCGCCTGCCGTCTGCATCCAGCACCAAACCATGATGTGCATAGGCCGGTTCCGCCCATCCCATCAGCGCCTGCAGCACCCGCTGCACGTCCGTGGCCGCCCGAAGATCCTCACCCCGAGTTACCAGCGTGACCCCCTGCCGCGCATCATCATGTGTGACACACAAATGATAGCTTGCCGGAGCATCCTTGCGCGCCAGCACGACATCCCCGAACCGCTCGGGATGGCATTCGACCCGGCCCATGCGTTCCTCGCGATACGTAACCGCGCCAACAAGCCGAATCGCGGCCGCCATATCCAGCCGCAGCGCAAACCGCTCCCCACCCGCAATCCGCCCACCACGTTCGCGGGCCGACAATACCCGGCAGGTTCCCGGATAAATCGGACTGCCATCCGGCGCGTGCGGCGCCGCAACGCTGTCGCCAATCTCCCGCATGATATCGGACCGCGTGCAGAAGCACGGATAAAGCAGCCCCCGCTCGGACAACCCGTCCAACACCACCTTATAGTCCGCCAGATGCTCCGACTGCACCCGCACCGGCCCATCCCAGTCCAGCCCCAGCCACGCCAGGTCCTCGAGAATCGCCGCGGCAAATTCGGGCCGGCACCGCCCCGGATCGATATCCTCCAGCCGCAGCAGGAACCGCCCGCCCGCCGCCCGCGCTCGCCGCCACCCAGTCACCGCCGACGCGGCATGCCCCAGATGCAGATACCCCGTCGGACTAGGCGCAAAGCGTGTGACAATGGACATACAGACCCCACACAGCTTACCTCGAAGACTGGATCAAGAGGAGACAGCATCATGCCGGCACTCGACGCCATCCACTGGGGCCCCGCTTCCAAGGCCACCCCGAAGCAACTTGTCGTCCTCTGCCACGGCCTGGGTGCCGACGCCTACGACCTGATCGACATCGCCCCCGCCTGGGCCCATGCCTGCCCGGACGCCATCTTCGCCTCCGTCCACGCGCCGTTTTCCCATGACTCCGGGTTCGGCCGCCAATGGTGGAGCGTAGCCGACCGCTCGCTCCCAGTCGTCGAGGCCGGCGTCCGAACCGCCGCGCCCTACCTGCACGGCTTCCTCGACGCCGAGCTCACCCGCCTCAGCCTGCCACAGGACGCCTACGCCATCATGGGCTTCAGCCAGGGTGCGATGATGGCCCTGTTCACCGGTCTCCGCCGCAAAGTCGCCCCTCGCGCGATCCTGGCCTACTCCGGCGCATTGATCGCCCCCGAGACCCTGGCGGCCGAACGCGGCGCGCCGGTTCCCGTGCTTCTTGTCCACGGCGAGGCCGATGAGGCCGTCCCGGTCAGCCGCTCCCACGACGCCGAAGCCGCCCTCAAGGCCGCAGGCATGGCGGTCGAGGCGCACTACATCCCCCGTCTCGGTCATGGCATCGACGACACCGGAATCTCCCTCGGCGCACTGGCGTTGCAACGGGGTTTTTCGTGACGAATCAATGAACTCTGACCCCTCGGTGACAGACGGGTTGCGGCCAGCAAGTCGGTCTGTCATAGATCAATCGAGATTTCGGCGGCGCGGCTTCTGGCGATTCGACGATACTTGATCGCCCAGGCGGTGCGCTCCCGATACCAGGGAGTGGCTTTTGCCTGACGGCGGACTGCATTTTCCCGCGCTAGTGTTGAATGCGGACTTCCGCCCGCTGTCGTATTTTCCGTTATCCCTCTGGTCCTGGCAGGACGCGGTCAAGGCCGTGTTCATGGACCGCGTCTCCGTCCTCAGCGAATACGAGACCGAGGTCCACTCGCCCAGCATGAAAATGCGCCTGCCCAGCGTGATCGCGCTGAAGGACTACATCCCTTCCGCTCGGCGTCCAGCATTCACCCGGTTCAACGTGTTCCTGCGCGACGCCTTCCACTGCCAGTACTGCGGTGAGCGCTTCCCCACGCCGGACCTGACCTTCGACCACGTCGTCCCCCGTTGCCGAGGCGGCCGCACGACGTGGGAGAACGTCGTCACCGCCTGCGGCGGCTGCAACCTGCGCAAGGGTTCGCACCTGCCGCGCGAAATACGAATGTATCCCCGCAAGGCCCCACGCCAGCCCACCACATGGGAACTCCAGGATAACGGTCGCGCCTTCCCGCCCAACTACCTGCACGAAAGCTGGCGCGACTATCTGTATTGGGATAGCGAACTGGACAGCTAGCCGCGCTGCAAATTGGTTTGCACGGTCTGCGGGGCGATCTGGGTTCCATGGGCAGCGGCGGCCAGGCACGCCACTTTCGGCGCTCGTCAAATATTCATCGGCTTCACATGTCAAACCCGCAACATGTCAAACCCGCAGGCTCGGATCTCGACGGTTGCGGCGCGGTCACTGGCGCCGGAACCGAATCCGATGCCAGAGAAAAACCCCGAACGCCCCCAGGATCACGGCAACGATCACAAAGTCGAAGCGGTGCATCCAAGCCTTCAGACGGGGATCGCTGTCCCAGCGTTGGCCAAGTCGCATTCCGACGTAGGCCAGCGCAAGGCACCAGAACCACGAACCCGCAAACGTATAGATATGGAAACGTACGCGGTTCATCCGCGCGATTCCGGCCGGCAGCGCAATGAAGGTGCGCACGATCGGCAGCAGCCGCCCGATCAGGACAGTGATGCTACCGCGCCGCTCAAACCAGCGGTCTGCCCATTCGATCTCCCCAGGGCTGAGAAGCAGCCGCGCGCCCCAGCGCTCAACCAACGGCCGTCCGCCACGGGCGCCAACCTCGAAGGCGATCGCCGAACCGATGTTGCAGCCAACTGCTCCGGCCGTAGCAACCAGGAACAGCCCGAACCGGCCGGTGGACACCAGGTAGCCGGCGAACGGCATGATTACTTCCGACGGAAGGGGAATGCAGGCAGATTCCAGAGCCATCAGCACGATCACGCCGGCATAGCCACCCGCGGAGATGACACTGACAATGGCGCCGCCGAACCATGTCATCAGACTGGCAATCATTCGCGCGACTCCGCGCGGACAAGTTCGTGGGAAATCTCCGCCGTGTCGTGGCTGCGACGGATTTGTGTCAGGCCGAAGTTATGGGCAATGCAGTGCTCGACCAGCCGCGCCCGCAACCCATGCGCGATCCGGAAGCGCCGGCCAATGACAGTGTGCACCACCGGTCCGGCGGAGGGGGCCTGCCCGATGCCGGAGGTGATCAGGGTCGGCACGCGGCCGCCTCCGCGTTCCAGGATGTCCATTCGCGCGCCGACATGCAGGTCACCGCCAATGAAGCTGACGGCCCGCCCGCCACGCTGGACGGCGAGCACGGCACGCAGCAGTTCGTTACGCTCCCTCCGCACCCTGTGGTGGGCCCAGTTGTCGCGGACATCGGTAAGATCCTTGAGACCAAACCGCCCTGTGCTGCCCAGCCCGAACAGCGCGGCGCCGGCAAAGTCGGCGACCGCCTGCAGGTAGACCAGCAGCTTGCTGCCGCCCGAGGTAGGCTCCCCCTGTTCCGGAAACACTTTCAGCTTGGCGGACTCGCCCCGCTTGAACAGCCGGACGTCGTCCCGCCTTCGGCCAAACATTATCTGCACGATACCCCGGTTCGGCATCGAGACGACCGGCAGCGGCACGACCACCACGAGCGAATCAGTCCCGGCGTCAAGGCCCGTCAGGATGCCGCGCAACGTCGTCCACTGATCCGCCCCCAACACCGGCAGCCTGGGTCGCCAAAGATCGCGCGCGCCGCGGTTGTCCAGCATCAGAAGGGTCGTGGCTCCGCACGCAAACGCGAACGGCACAGCGTGGCGCGTGCCCGCCTTGAGGAAGTCGGCTCCATCAACGCCGGGCGTCTCGGGGTTACGGACGTGCTGGAAATGCCAGTAGACCTGCCGCGCATCCTCGAAGAACGATTCGTACTTGTCGCTGATCGGCCGGCCGCGCGGGTAACGGCGGGCGAGGGTCGGGCTGTCACCGGGGTCTGAACCCCATCCGTTGCGGATCTCATGGTCGTCCCACATCATGTATGTGGGCACGTTGGCAAGGATTTCGGCGACCGGCGCGCGTGACCAGAAGCGGTGATAGACATCGGCCATGCGACGCCGTCGCTCGCGCCGGTCAATGTTGAGCGGCAGGTTCCAGAGGTCTTCAACCTCGTCCATGTAGACCTGATCGCCGAGCAGCACGAGAAACCGCGGATCGCCCCGACGCACCCGCTCGGCCAGCAGGTCCCAGGCACCCGGATTCGAGCGATCGCCACCGACCTTCAGGCTGTCGCATGATGCGGACGCAAAGAGGAGTCTCGCGCGTTTCCCCGACGGCGGGAAAGTGCGCAACGAGCCGTGCGCGACCTCCGTGCCATCCGGCGCACGTACCGTGTAGCCATAGTGTGTGTCGGGGGTTAGGCCGGTTACATCGGCAATCGCGGTGCCGAATTCGATGGCGCCCGCCTCGGTGGAGCGGAACGGCACCGTGACGCCGCCCTCCAGTTCAAGGCGATACGGACCGCCGTCCGCGGCAATCCAGATCCGTGTGGTGGTGTCCGTCGTGTGGCCGACGATGGGGCCAAGCATCAGTAAGGGCTCTCCTACGCTGTCAGTACGCCCATATGTGCCGGTTCCGTCTGCCGGTCTCGATGGTGGCAAACCGCCCTCCCTGGCTCGGTGTCCAGTACGCGACCCCAGGTTGAGTGTGGCTGGGCATTTCAGTCATGAGTCGGCTCCGGATGACCGTGGGGCGGCGTGTTGATGACGCCACGTCTCTAAAGGGTTAGCCACCACAGCGGTTTCATCCGGCGGAGCACCGATTGATCAGGCTCCCGTCAGCGTCGCGCCCGGATTGTCGGCACCTCGACAGCCGAGCATGGTTCCTTGGGGGGGGGGGGAGATTAACCACCACCTCTTGAGTCGCAGCATCCGACCGCCGTTTCGCTCGGCTGCTCGCGCGGCGTCGGGGGGTCGTCTGTGGGCGCGCGTCGTCTCGCGCGCGCGGGCGGCGGGGTCGCGGGGCGCGCGCGTCTTCGGCGCTGTGCCGGCCGTCGCTGCGCTGTCGCTTCGCTTTCCTTCTGCGTGCCCTTCGCGCCGGTAGCCCCTCTCTTTCGCCGCCCTCCAGTTCGTCACCTTCCCTCTCTCTCTGCATGTAGCTGCGTCTATCGTCGTCTCTCTCATCTCTTCTATCTCCTCTACAGTATTATCGTATCCCTTTAGCCTTTCCTTTCCTATTTCTCTATTATTTTACATTCCTTTCTTCAATCCATCATCCGGGGCATCGACCGCTCGCCCGCCGCGCGCATTGTCACCCCAGCCACCCCCCGCTACGCTCCCACCCAACAGGAGCGAAGCCATGTCCCAAACAATAACCAAACCCATTCCCATCCCCGACGAGATCACCGCCCCCTTCTTCGACGGCGCCCGGGATGGCCGCCTGATGCTGCAGCACTGCACCGCCTGCAATGAATGGAGTTTCCCCGTTCGCGAGCGCTGCCCCCACTGCTTTGCCGCCAGGCTCGAATGGCGTCAGGCCAGCGGCAAAGGCACGCTCTACACCTTCGCCGTCATGCACCAGGTCATGAACCCCGGCTTCGCCTCCTCCGTCCCTTACAACGTCAGCCAGATCGACCTAGCCGAGGGCGTCCGCATGGTCTCCAACGTGGTCGGCATTCCCAACGACGCGCTGCGCATCGGCATGGCCCTGGAAGTCTTCTTCGACGACGTGGGCGAGAACGTTCGCATCCCGAAATTCCGCCCCGCCGCCGGCTGAACCAGGAGAACCCGACCATGCCAAACCAGGCAAAAGGCGCAATCGTCGGCCTCGGCGTCACCCCCATGGGCAAGATCTACGGCCGCCGCTCGGTCGATTTCGCAGCCGAAGCAATTGCCCTCGCGCTCGAAGACGCCGGCCTGAAAAAGTCCGACATCGACGGCCTGCTGATCAACGCCAACATCCCCAACGACATGGACCCCCGAACCCAGATGACCCTGGGGTTCGAGAATCTGACGCTAATCAACGTCATGAACGGTTACGGCTCCACCGCCGGCGCGATGATGCAGTACGCCTGTATGGCGATCCGTGAAGGCCTCGCCAAAACCGTCGTCCTCGTCTACGCCGATGCCCCGCTGACCCCGTCCCGGGGCGCCGGCCAGTCCTACTCCGGCCCCCACCGCTTCCCCCTCGGCGGCATGGCCGGCCTAAAAGCCGCCTACGGTGATTTCGGCGCCAACCTCGGCTATGCCATGGCCGCCCGGCGTCACATGCACCTTTACGGCACCAACGAGGATCACCTCGGAATCATCGCCGTCGGCCAAAGAAAATGGGCGCAAATGAGCCCGTGGGCTCAAATGAAAGCCCCAATGACCATGCAAGATCACCACAACTCCCGCTGGATTGCCGAACCTTTGCGCCTGCTCGACTGCTGCCTCGTTTCCAACGGCGCCGTCGCGGTGATCGTAACGTCACCGGAACGGGCGCGCGACCTGAAACAAACCGCTGTCAACGTCCTCGGGTATGCCACCTGCTCGCCCGGCGACCACCTGCGCACCGACCGCCACCCCGCGGTCGAAACCGGCGCGAAACGATCCGGCGAGGCCGCCTTCCGCATGGCCGGCATCACCCGCGACGACATCGGTACCTGCCAGCTTTACGACTGCTACACCTATACAGTGCTCGTCACCCTGGAAGACTACGGTTTCTGCAAAAAAGGCGAAGGCGGCCCCTTCGTCGCCGACGGCAAGCTCGGCCCCGGCGGCAGCCTGCCGACCAACACAGGCGGCGGCCAACTCTCAGGCTATTACATGTGGGCCTTCACCCCGCTGTCCGAAGCCGTCGTCCAGGCAAGAGGGCAGGGCGGTGACCGCCAGGTTCCCCGTGCCGACTATGTCCTCGTCAGCGGCAACGGCGGCATCCTGAACTTCCACAGCACAATGATCCTAAGCCGCCACGCCTCCGGCTGACATACTACGGCTGGCTCATAGGATTTCGTCATGGCAGGCCTTGTGCCTGCCATCCACGACTTCGCCGCATCAAGCAACGACCCGGACCAATTCGCCGCCTACGCCGGCTCCAGCAGACACGCATCCCCATAGGAGTGAAACCGGTACCCTGCCTGCACCGCATGGCCATAAGCCGCCAGTATCCGCTCCCGCCCGGAGAACGCCGATACCAGCATCATCAACGTTGACCGAGGCAAATGAAAATTCGTCACCAGACGGTCCACCGCCTTGAACCGATACCCAGGCAGAATAAACAACGAAGTATCCCCAAGAAACGGCGGCACCGTGCCATCCTCCCCAGCCGCGCTCTCCAGCAACCGCAAACTGGTGGTCCCAACCGCCACGACCCGTCCCCCGGCATCGCGAGCCGCATTGATCGCCGCAGCCGCCGTCTCGGAAACCTCGCCGCGTTCCGCATGCATCCGGTGATCCGTGACACGTTCGACCCGCACCGGCAGAAACGTTCCGATACCAACGTGTAACGTCACCGTCACCCGCCCGACGCCAACCGCCTCCAGCGCCGCCAGCAGTTCCGGCGTAAAATGCAGCCCGGCGGTCGGCGCCGCGACGGCTCCTTCACGCGCCGCGAACACCGTCTGATAGTCCGCTGCATCCGCCGCGGTCGGTCCATCAGGCCGGTCGATATAGGGCGGCAGCGCCAGCGCCCCGGCTTCCCGAAGCGCCGCCATCAGCGCCTCGCCGTCCAGATTGAAGCGCAACCCGATGCTTCCATCGGCATCTTTATCAAGTACCGTCGCCGTCAGCCGATCCGACCCCTCGATCACCAGTTCATCGCCGACACGCAGCCGCCGCCCATTCCGCGCCAGCGCCTTCCACCCGCCATCACCCCGCGGCCGATCCAGTGTTAGCCCCACCACAGCCGCTCCACGTCGCGCCAGCAATTGTGCCGGAAACACCCGCGTATCGTTGACCACCAGAATATCGCCCGGCCGCAGCAGCGACGGCAGATCACGCACGCGAAGGTCCACCAGCCGGTCTGTTCTTACATGCAACAATCGGGCAGAGTTGCGCGGCCGGGCGGGTTGGTGCGCAATACGGTCGGGGGGCAGCTGATAATCAAAATCAGCCAGCGTCAACTCCGCGCCGGATTCCGCCGCGACATCAGTCATTGCACCAATCCAGTCGACCGCGCCGGCATTATCCGGCCAAACGCCAAATCGAAGAAAGCCGAATCACCAGTCACCCCGCCACGCAGCAGCCTTTTGGTCTTTCTACGAACGGAAGGCCTTTCTTGCGTCTGCGAACCCTAATCCGATTGATAAGATGAAATCTCGATCAAGTTCCCATCCGGATCCCGGCAGTAAACCGACTGTATCGGCCCCAGCGCGCCAGTCTTCTCCACCGGCCCCTGCAAAATCTGCACACCGTAATCGTGCAGGTGCGCCACAACCTCATCCGGAGGCACCGCGGTGATGAAACAGACATCCGCCGCCCCCGGTTCGGCACAGACCCCGGTCGGCCAGGACCGCTCATCCGCCTCGATCGGCCGCAGGTTGATCTTCTGGCCGCCGAACTTCAACGCCGTGCGGCTCGCATCCGGCCCGAAATCCTCCCGTTCCATTCCCAAAACGCGCTGATACCAGGCAGCCGACAATTCCACATTCGAGACATTCAGCACGATGTGGTCGATCCGGTCGACGGTGAACCGCATCAGCCCAGACCATCGTAAAAATCGTTGCCCTTGTCATCCATCACGATGAACGCCGGGAAGTTCTCCACCTCGATCCGCCAGACGGCCTCCATCCCCAGCTCCGGAAACTCCAGTACTTCGACCTTCCGGATGCAGTCCTGCGCCAGCCGCGCCGCCGGGCCGCCGACGCTGCCCAAATAAAACCCGCCATGCGCCTTGCAGGAATCCTTCACCGCCTTCGACCGGTTCCCCTTGGCCAGCATCACCAGCGACCCGCCAGCCGCCTGGAACTCCGCCACATAGCTGTCCATCCGCCCCGCCGTCGTCGGCCCAAAGCTCCCGGTCGCCATCCCAGCCGGAGTCTTCGCCGGCCCCGCATAATAAACCGGATGATTCTTTAGATAATCCGGCAACGGCAACCCGTTATCCAGCCGCTCCTTCAGCTTTGCATGAGCGATATCCCGAGCCACCACCATCGTCCCGGTCAGCGACAGCCGCGTCTTCACCGGATACTTCGAAAGCTCCGCCGTGATCTCAGCCATCGGCCGGTTCAAATTCACCGCAACCGAATCATCCCCCAGATTCTCGTCCGTCATTTCCGGCAGATATTTCGCCGGATCGGTCTCAAGCGCCTCCAGGAACACCCCCGCCGGCGTGATCTTCGCCTTGATCTGCCGGTCCGCGCTGCACGACACCCCGATCCCCACCGGCAACGACGCCCCGTGCCGGGGCAACCGCACCACCCGCACGTCATGGCAGAAATACTTGCCGCCGAACTGCGCCCCGATCCCCGTCGCCCGCGAGATCTCCAGCACCGTCCGCTCCATTTCCAGATCGCGGAACGCGTGCCCGGACTTATCCCCGCTCGTCGGCAACTCATCCAGCCACTTCGTCGAGGCCAGTTTCACCGTCTTCAGCGTCGTCTCGGCCGAGGTCCCCCCAATCACGATCGCAAGGTGATACGGCGGGCAGGCCGAGGTCCCCAGCGTCTTCATCTTGGTCGCAATAAAAGCCGCCAGCTTCTCCGGTGACAGGATCGCCCGCGTCTCCTGATACAGGAACGTCTTGTTCGCCGATCCGCCGCCCTTGGCGACAAACATCAGATGAAACTCATCCGCATGATGCTCGCCGGGCGAGGCCAGGATATCGAACTGCACAGGCAAGTTGTTGCCGGTATTGACTTCGTCATACATCGACAGCGGCGCCATCTGGGAATAGCGCAAATTCGTCTCGGTGTAGGTGCGATGCACGCCCCAGGACAGCGCCTCTTCCTCGTCGCCATCCACCCAGACGCGCTGGCCCTTCTTCCCGAAAACGATGGCCGTTCCGGTATCCTGGCACATCGGCAGCACCCCGCCGGCCGCGATATTGGCATTCTTCAGCAGATCCAGCGCCACGAACCGGTCATTCGAACTGGATTCCGGATCGTCCAGGATCGCCCGCAGTTGCGACAGATGCGCCGGGCGCAGCAGATGCGACACATCATGGAACGCATGCACAGCCAGATCGCTCAGCGCATCCGGCGCGATCCGCAGCACCGTCTTGCCCTCGACGCTGATTGTCCTCACCCCCTCGATCGGCAGTTTCCGCCAGGCGGTCGGATCCTCCCCCAACGGGAACATCGGCGAATACAAAAATCCGGCTGGCCGCTGCATCAGAGAATCCACGGCAGGTATCCTTGTCTCAGTAGGGCCGAAACGCGAGGCTAACCCTGCGGCGAGCGGCGGCGGAACGCGTCCAGACTGACCACCTGAGCAGGTTCGGACGGTGCCGCCGGAGCCTCGGGCGCCGCGTCCTTGCTTTCCACCGCCTGAGGCTGTTCCTCCGCGGTGTCATCCTCGTGGTCCCGCGGCTGAAACCGCAGCCCATACCGGATATGAGGATCGGCGAACTCCACCACCGCATCCAGAGGAATCACCAGCTTCGCAGGCACCCCGCCGAACGACAGACCCACCTGGATAGCCTGGCTCGCGCGATCGAACGCGAGGTCCCAGAACTGATGCTGCAGGACGATGGTCATTTCCTTCGGATACTGTGCCTTCACGCGCGGTGGAATCTCGACCCCGGGATCGTCCGTCCGGAACGTGATATAGAAATGATGGCCACCGGGCAGACCTTGCTGCGCGACATGCTCCACCGCCTGCGACACAACGTGCCGCAGCGCCTGCTCGATCCATCGCTCATAGGGCAGCAGGCTGTCCGGCCGCTGCTTCTGATCATCGTCCATGCGTGCCCTCTCGGCTCACCTCTATCATATAAAGCGTGATCGACGTCTGGCAAAGAGGCGAGATCAACACACCCGGTCGCCACATTTACCCGGGATCCCGCCCCGGCTTCCCGCGGGAGCGCCAGGCGCACAACTATTTGTGAAACCGGACACGTTGAGGAATGTTGACATCATGCGATGATCGCCTCCCACACAAACCCAGTCCCGTGGCTTCGGGCGATTATCAAACCGGCTTGGAAGCGATGCCGCTCGTCTCGCGCCTGTTGCTGTTGATTGCGCTGGCGATGACCCCGGTTTTCGCCGCCCAACTGTACACCCAGGTCGAACTGCAACGCGAACGGGACGCCGCCGCCCGGTCCGACGCCACACGGTACGCCAGGCTCGTATCCAGCGACGCCGAACGCCTGCTCGAGGGAGCCAAAAGCATCCTGATCGCAGTCGGCCAGGTGCCCTTCATCCGCAAGCTGAACGAGCCGGAATGCGCATCCTACCTCGCGGCGCTGACAAAACGGTATCCGCAGATCTTTAACATCACCGTCATTGATGAGGACGGCAAGCCAGTCTGCGCGAACACGCCGATCCCGCCCTCGGCAACCGCAAAGGACCGGTTCTATTTCCAGGAGGCGATGCGTTCCAACGACTTCGTCGTTGGAGACTATATTGTCGGCAGAACAATACCGCAACCGCAGTTGCCGCTGGCGCTGCCGCTGTCCGACGACGCGGGCCACCGCTTTGTCCTCTCCCTCGGCCTCGGCTTCGACTGGCTGCAACAGCATTTCTCCCAGCTCGCCCTCCCGCCGGATTCCACATTGTGGATTGCCGATCGTGACGGCACGATCCTCGTCGCCCCTTCCGACGCCAAACTGATCGGCAGGCATCTGCCGGCTTGGCTGATGGCGCTCAACACGCGGCATGAGGGCGCGTTTGAGCGAACCGACCAGAACGGCGAACAGCATATCGTCGGATTCGAGCCGTCCGTCGTTCCCCCTGTCGGCTTGATCGTGGCGGTCGACCTGACCCGGCACGAAGCTGCGTCGGCAGACGCGACGGACTCAAGGATCGACCTCTCGGTCCTGCTGCTCGCGATTCTTGCCACCGCGGCTGTAACCGGCTTCGGTGCAACCTATCTTGTCAGCCGTCCGCTCCGCGTCCTGACCGAAGCCGCGCGAAAATGGGCCGGCGGCGCCTATGATGTGCGCACCGGACTTCGCGACCGAGGCTCCGAGGTCGGGCAGCTCGCTGTCGCCTTCGATCGCATGGCCGAAGCCGTACAGGCCAACCAGCGTGCCCTGCAACAGGCGAACGAGACGTTGGAACAACGCGTCGCCGAACGTACCGCCGCCCTGTCGGACGCCAACCAACGGTTGGAAACAGAGATGGCCGAGCGCCAGGCGGCCGAAACCGCGCTGAGACAGGCGCAGAAGATGGAGGCGGTCGGTCAGCTGACCGGCGGTATTGCCCACGATTTCAATAACCTGCTCACAGCGATCGGCGGCAGTATCGACTTTCTGATCAAGGCCGTCCCGGCAACGGATCAGCGCGCCCAGCGCTACGGTGCCCTTGGCCGGGACGCCGTTCAGCGCGCCGCTCGCCTTACGCACCGGTTGCTGGCATTCGCCCGCCAGCAACCGCTCGAAGTTCAGCGAGTCGATCTCAATCGACTGGTCGCCGGCATGTCCGAACTTCTGGCCCGCACCCTCGGCGAGGGAATCGAAATCGAAACCGTCCTGGCCGGCGGCCTCTGGGCAACCCGCACCGATCCGGTTCAGGTCGAGAACGCCCTGCTGAACCTCGCCATCAACGCTCGGGACGCTATGCCCCTGGGCGGCAAGCTGACGATCGAGACCGCGAATGCATGGCTCGACACCTCCTACGCCCAGACGAACGCCGAGGTCACGCCTGGCCAGTATGTCATGCTGGCGGTCAGTGATACCGGCACCGGCATGTCACCCGATACCGCCGCCCGCGCCTTCGACCCATTCTTCACCACGAAGGCTGTTGGCAAGGGGACCGGCCTCGGGCTGAGCATGATTTACGGCTTCGCCAAGCAATCCGGTGGCCACGCCAAGATCTACAGCGAACTGGGACGCGGCACCACGATCAAGCTTTATATGCCGCGAGTCCTGGCGACGACCGACACCGTCCAACAGGCCGTTGCCCAGCCGCCCCCCTCACGCCCGACCGGCGAGACAGTTCTGGTCGTTGAGGACGACGATGCCGTGCGTGAACTATCGGTCGGCTTCCTGGGCGATCTCGGCTATAGCGTGCTGGCCGCGCCGGATGCAGCCACCGCACTCGATATGCTCCGCCAGCACAGGGATATCACCGTCCTGTTCACCGACGTCGTTTTGGCCGGCGGCATGGACGGACGCGAACTTGCGGAACAGGCCACGGCACTGCGCCAGAACCTGCGCGTGCTGTTCACCACAGGGTATACATCGAACGCCATCATCCATGGCGGCATCCTCGATCCGGGTGTTCATTTGCTGACGAAACCCTTCACTGCCGAAGCGCTGGACGAGAAACTTCGACGGATTCTGGAAACCGCATAATCCCAATAGGGCAAGCCGGCCCCCTAGACCGGCACGCCATCACCGCTTCCGCAGCACCACCGTCGTCCAATTCCCTTGCGGGATCAGCCGCTCCAGCCGCAACCCCTGCCGGCGGTGGGCGGCCAGCACCCAGCGAACCTGATTGCCCAGCAGCCCCGCCAGAATCGCCGTCCCGCCAGGAGCGAGATTCGTCGCCAGATCTGCCGCCATCCGGCATAACGGCCGGGCAAGGATATTCGCGAACACCAGATCATAGGGCCCCCGGACCGCGGGATCCTGCCAACCATTCGCCAGTTTCACCCGGACAAGCCGCGACACGCCATTTGCCGCGGCATTCTCACGCGCCACCCGCACCGACCACGGATCGATATCGGTCGCCAGCACCTTCCGCTTGAGCAGTCCCGCCGCCGCCATCGCCAGGATGCCCGACCCGGTTCCCAGGTCCAGGATCCGCCCGAGCCGACGCCGCGCCACGATTTCCAGCGCCAGCAGGCAGCCCCGCGTGGACCCGTGGTCGCCCGATCCAAACGCGACCCCGGCATCGACCGTCAGGGTCATGCGCCCCGGCACAGACGGCGCGTCCAGATGCGTGCCGCGGATGACGAAGCGGCGCCCGATCCGCTGTTCTGGGAAGGCCGCATATGTTCGGGCCAGCCAGCCCTCTGCCTCTGTCGCATGTCGTTGGACGTCGACGCGGACTCCTGTAACGACCGCCGCCAGCGCGACCGAGGCCGCCAGTTCCGCCTCATGCGATCCGACCTGCTTGACGCCCTCGACACGCCAAAGTCCGGTGTCCTCGTCAAGGAAGAACCCGACAGTATCGCACGCCGTCAATAGCGCCGCCTCGAACGCCTCGAGCGCCTCTTCCGGCACAGTAACGGCCACAGTCTCCAGCGGTGTCGTATGTCGAACCATCAGCAGGTGCCAGGAGCCGACCAGCCGCCTTCTCCCGCAGCGCCCGTATCCGCCCCCGCAGCGTCCCGGCCACTTACCGCAGTGCGCCGGCGAAGCCCCCGAATGTCCCGGCCACTTATCGTCGTGTTCCGGCCAAGCCCCGCAGCATCATGGCCACGTAGCGCCGTGCGCCGGCCATGCCCCCAAGTGTGCCCGCCACTTATCGCCTTGCTCCGGCCAGGCCCCCCAGTGTCCTGGACACCTATCGCCCCGTACCGGCCATGCCCCCAAGTGTGCCCGCCACTTATCGCCGTGTGCCGGCCAAGCCCCCCAGTGTCATGGCCGGCCCTGTGCCGGCCATCCACGCCTTCCGGCGACGACCGCACAACAACCGACAGATACGGAACAGGCCCCGCGCGACCCGCAACGAACCGATCGCGCGCAGCCGCCCCTCTCACGCCCGCTCCACGAACCGGTCCAGCACCCGCTTGTCCCCGGACGTCTCGAACCGCACATCCAGCTTGTCATCCTCCGCCGCGGTCACGGTCCCATACCCGAACTTCGTGTGAAACACCCGCGCCCCAACCGGAATCTGATCCGTTCGAGCGGGCCGCGCCGGCTGCTCCCACGCATCGATCACCCGGGGCCGCCGCGCCACCAACGGAAACTGCCCGACAAAAGACGTTGCGGCCGCAATCCGGTTATCCCGAGCCATCGCCGCCGACCCGGTATGCTCCACATGCTCCGCCGGCAATTCCTCCAGAAATCGGCTCGGTATACTCTGTTGCCAGTTCGCATAGATCCGCCGGTTCTGGGCATGGCTGACGATCGCCCGCCGCCGCGCCCGCGTCAGCCCGACATAGGCCAGCCGCCGCTCTTCCTCCAGCCCCTTGTTGCCGCTCTCGTCCATCGATCGCTGGTTTGGAAAAATCCCCTCCTCCCAGCCCGGCAAAAACACCGTATCGAACTCCAAACCCTTCGCGCCGTGCAGAGTCATCAGGCTGACCTTGTCGTCCTCGGCCCGCTCCTCGTTCTCCATCACCAACGACACATGATCGAGGAATCCCCCCAATGTCTCAAAATCCGCCAGCGCCCGCACCAGTTCCTTCAAATTCTCCAGCCGCCCCGGCGCCTCGGCCGACTTGTCCTGCTTCCACATCTCGGTATAGCCGCTTTCATCGAGCATCGTCGCCACAGTAACGACATGCCCATCGCCCTCCAGCATCGCCCGCCACCGCCCGAAATCCCGCAGCAACCCGCCAACGGCGTCCCGCACCTTGCCCTTCAGTCCGCCATTCTCCACCAGGTGCAACGCCGCAGCCGCCAAAGGCATACCCAGCGACCGCGACGCCTCATGCATCGCCCGCATCGCCGCATCGCCGACCCCACGCCGAGGCACATTGACGATCCGCTCAAAGGCCAGATCGTCCGCCGGTTGCACCGTCGCCCGCATATAGGCGATCGCGTCACGGATTTCCGCCCGCTCATAGAACCGCAGCCCACCGACGACGCGATAAGGCACACCCAGCGTGATCAATCGCTCCTCGAACGACCGCGTCTGATACCCCGCCCGCACCAGAATCGCGATCTCCGCCAAGGGATGTCCATCAGCGCGCAACCGCTCGATCCTGTCGCCGACCATCCGGCCTTCCTCATCGGAGTCCCACAGACCGACAACGGTGACCTTGTCCCCGCTCTGAGCGTCCTCCCGCCCCGGCCGCAAGGTCTTGCCCAATCGCCCCTCGTTATGAGCAATCAGCCCCGAAGCCGCCGCGAGAATCGGCGCCGTGGACCGGTAGTTGGACTCCAGCCGCACAATCTTCGCGCCCTCGAAATCCTTCTCGAACCGCAGAATGTTTTCGACTTCCGCCCCACGCCAGGAATAGATCGACTGATCATCGTCCCCGACGCAGCAGATGTTGCGATGGCTTTGCGCCAGCAGCCGCAGCCATAGATACTGCACCAGGTTAGTATCCTGATACTCGTCCACCAGAATATACCGAAACATACGATGGTAATGCGCCAGTATATCCGGCTGGCTTCGCAGTATCTCCGTCATATGCAGCAGCAGATCGCCGAAATCCGCCGCGTTCAGCGCCCGCAGCCTAGCCTGATACGCCTCGTAAAGCGCGATCCCCTTGCCGTTGGCGAAATCCGAATCGTCATTGGCCGTGACCCGCGCCGGCGTCAGGCCCTTGTCCTTCCACCGCTGGATCAGCCCCATCAGCGCCGCAGGCACCCAGCGCTTGGTATCGACCCGTTCCGCCTCCATCACCTGCTTCAGCAGCCGCATCTGGTCGTCGGTATCCAGGATGGTGAAGTTCGACGACAGCCCGACATGCTCCGCGTGCCGCCGCAGCATCCGCGCGCACAACGCGTGGAAGGTTCCAAGCCAAAGCCCCTCCGCCGGCTGCCCCAGGATCGCGGACACCCGCTCCCGCATCTCCCGCGCCGCCTTGTTGGTGAACGTCACCGCCAGGACCTGGTTGGGAAACGCTCGCCGGGTCAGCAGGATATGCGCGAACCGGGTCGTCAGCACGCGAGTTTTGCCGGTTCCGGCGCCAGCCAGCACCAGCAGCGGCCCGTCAACAGTTTCCACCGCCGCCCGCTGCTCAGGGTTCAGGCGGGCCAGGTAGTCGGCGGATTGGGTCAGGGGACTCGACACAGTGGAAATATAGGCCGGATTGGCGCAGGCTGAAACCAGCCGGCAGGCCGTCTTATATGGTTCGCGGCCCGGTTGCAGGCCGCTGGTTCTCCTGGGTCACGAACGCGGCATCCTCAGCGACAGGAAGGTGCGCAAAAGGGCGGCCGGACTTGTATGTAACTGGCGATCGGCGCAACCATTCGTCCGGTATATATCGGAGCAGGACATGTCGTTGTTACCTGCGGATGATTGTCCACGCGAAAATCAGTTGCTCGAGGCGCGCCAGCGTTTGGCGGCGATCGCCGAGTCCTCGAATGACGCCATCGTCGGCAAAAACCTTGAAGGGACGGTGACGGCTTGGAATGCAGCCGCGGAGGCGATGTTTGGTTACGTTGCAGACGAGATTGTCGGCAAGCCAATCACGATTCTCATTCCCGATGATAGGATCACGGAAGAGACGGCGATAATGGAGCGCGTCCGGCGCGGCGAAAAATTGGTCCATTTTGAAACACTGCGCAGGCACAAGGATGGCCGGATCATTCCGGTATCACTTACCATTTCTCCCATCCGTGACGACGACGGCAACATCGTTGGCGTATCCAAAATCGGGCGCGACCTCACGGAACGCAGGGAACACGAGCGTCAATTGGCCGAACTTCAGGCAGAACTCATTCATGTATCTCGCATGAATGACATGGCGCACATGACATCCGCCCTTGCACATGAAATCAATCAACCGCTGACGGCAATTATAAATTACGTCGGGGGCCTGCGAAGGCTGCTCGCCGCCGGTCGCCTGGAAGGGACCGTGCAGGCGGTCGAGCGGATCGGCGAGCAGGCGGAGCGTGCCAAGGACATCATACAGCATCTGCGGGATCTCATGCAGAAGGGAGAAACGGCAAGGCGGCCGGAAAACCTGCGGACGACGATCGAAGAAGCGAGCGCCTTGTCACTGGCGGGATTTATCGCGAAACCGCAGCTAACGGTTCAGATTGACGATGACGCAGCAATAGCCGTCATCGACAAGATCCAGATTCAGCAGGTGCTGCTGAATTTGATACGCAATGCGACAGAGGCCATGGAACACATGCCGACCAGCCGACTCTCGGTCAGGGTGACCCGTACCGGCGAAATGGTCAAAATCAGCGTAGCCGATACCGGTCGCGGCCTTGAGGAAGCAGTCCGGGCGCGGCTGTTTCAGCCCTTTGTCACGACCAAGCCAACCGGCATGGGGGTCGGCCTGTCCGTATGCCGAACCATCGTCGAAGCCCACGGCGGTGAACTTTGCGCGGAAGACGCCGCAGGCGGCGGCACGATCTTCCGTTTCACGGTGCCAGCGGGAAGCTGACGACGGCAGCCCCGCTTGCCGGAATCGAACCAATCCGGATGATCGAGGTCAATGCCGTCTTCATGATCCGCCCGTATGAGAACCAGCCTACGCGGCAGGCAAATCGTTTTGGTGGGTTACATGGAGAATTCCGTTCGGCCCGGAACAGTGGTGATTGTCGATGACGACGACGCCGTGCTGGCGTCACTCGAATTTCTGCTTCAGGCGGCGGGCTATGACGTCATTGCCTACGCTTCGCCTGCAGACTTCTTCCTTGGTGACGCCGCTCGTAGCGCGGCCGAGCAGCCGACATGCCTGGTGGTTGATCAGCAGATGCCGGAGATGACCGGGCTGGAACTTATCGCCAGCCTTTACCAGGCCGGACGGATGATACCCGCCTTGCTGATCAGCAGTGCGCCGACGCCGGCGATCCATGCACAGGCGGCAGGTCTGGGCGTCACGTTCTGCCCCAAGCCGCTCAACGAAGAGGACCTTATTCGTTTCGTCGCAGCCCACACGAGGCCCGCTAAAACCTGAGCCCCGGGTGACTTCGGAAACGCGATGCCGTCCTGATGACAGGCGCTCAAGGCTAGCGACGGGAGAGCGCCGCATGCCTCTCCCGGGTCCAGGCAAAAAGCGTCCGCCGCCGCGGATCTCTCCCCGTCAGATGTTCCCGGCGATCCAGTCCTTCAGCTTGCTCTTCGGCAGCGCGCCAACCTGAGTCGCCGCCGGCTTGCCGTCCTTGAACAGGATCAGCGTCGGAATCCCCCGCACCGCGAACTGGTTCGGCGACATCGGATTGTTGTCGATATCAACCTTCGCCACTGTCAGCTTGCCCTTGAACTCCCCGGCAAGCTCTTCCAGCGCCGGCCCGATCATCTTGCATGGGCCACACCACTCCGCCCAGAAATCCACCAGCACAGGACCCGCCTTGCTTGCTTCCACCACGTCGGTCGCGAAGCTCTTGTCGGTGACGGGAATCGTGTTCTCGCTCATGTCGCCCTCGTGAAACAGTTCATGTGAAAGTGGTACTCAAGCCAAGGCCGGTCAAGCAGCGGATATAACCAACCCCGCCGTATGCGCGTCCAATCCCGGTGCATGCGCGTCCAGCAAGGCATCCGGCAGCACCGCCACCCGCCCCGCCCGGGTCCAGATCAGAGCACACTGCACCGGCCGATCCGGAAATACCTGCCGCAATACCGCGCGATACGACGCCATCTGACGCAGATACATCACCGGCGTATCACTGACCTGCACCGGCGCCCGCCTGTTGGTCTTGAAATCCGCCACCAACACCCGATCCGGCAGCACCGCCAGCCGATCCACCAGCCCGCCAATCACCGAATCGCCGATGACCCCGGTCAGCGGCACCTCCGCCCGCCCCTCCGGCCCGAACAGAGGCGCAAGGTCCGGATCATCCATCACCGCCAGCACCTCGTGGGCGATCAGCCCCGCATCGGCCTCGTTCAGCCCATATCCCGGCCGTCGCAGAAACCCCAAGGCTGCCGCATGCCGCTCGGCCACACCCACATCGGGCAGATGCTGCAACAGAGCATGGATTAGCTGCCCTCGCTGGAACCGGTTCGGCAGGGCATCCCGCTCCGCCAGAGGCGACTCCGCCGCCGGCACCATCCCCAGTTCCACCCCCTCCGGCCTGCTCGGTGCCAACGGCATTGGTCTAACGGGTTCGACTGGCGGCGCAGCCGGTAACCAGTCCGGTGCCGACCCCATCCAGGCCGGACGTCCGACAGAAGCCGCTACCGTCGCCACGTCACGACCGAACCTCAGGTGCGGTAACCTGATCGGAGGCAAGCCGCATGACATCGCCGGCCCAGATCTCGAACGGCTCCCGCTCCGCCCCCACCGCCTCGAACCCACGAGCCACAGCACTGTACCAGCACTCATCCCGCAGCTTGTTCTTGTTCTCCCAGCCACAGATCAGCAGCCGGTCCTCAGCTCGGGTCAGCGCCACATATAGCAGCCGGTTGTGTTCTTCGATCTGCTGCTGCCGCTGCGCCTGCCGCAACCGGTCCAACGCCTCGCACCGGAACGCGCCATTCGGCGCCCATAGCGGCACCGAAATCCCCGTCGCCGGGTCATCCGCCCAGACAATTCCCGCATCATCCTTCGGCAACGCGGTCGTGTCGGGGATCACCACCAATGGCGCCTGCAGCCCCTTCGCGCCATGCACTGTCATGATTCGCACCTGATTGCCCGCCGCCTCTGCCTCCCGCTTGATCTCCGCGCCCGAGGCACGCAGCCAGTGAAGAAACCCCTGCAGGGACGGCGGATGCAGCCCGGCGTAAGTCAGCGCCGCATTCAGCATCTCATCGACCGGCTCCGCCGCCTCCGGCCCCAGCCGGGAGAACAGCCGCGCCCGCCCCCCCAGCGGCCCCAGCGCCTCCGCGAGCAATACAAATGGCGTGACGTAATCCACCCGCCCCAGCAGATGCCCAAAGAAATCCGCGGCCCGTCGCCACGAGGCCCGCTCATTGGCACGATCGCGCAACTCGTCCCAAAGCGATCCCGTACGACCAATGGCCAGATCGGACAGATCGTCGTCGCTCAACCCGCCCAGCGGACTGGTCAGCACGCACGCGAAACTCAGATCGTCCGACGGCAGCAGCAGCGCATCTCCCAACGCCATCAGGTCCTGCACCGCCGGCTGTTCCGTCAGCACCATCCGGTCCAGCCCCGCAACCGGCACGCCCTTCGCCTTCAGGGCCCGAACCAGCGCCCGCACGAACGCATCCCGCCGTCGGACCAGCACGAGCACGTCCCCCGGCGCCAACGGGCGCCCCTTGCTCTCCAGCATCTCCGACCCGTCGGTCATCGCGCCGATCCAGGCCGCCAGCGTATCCGCCAGCAGCCCTCGCGCCGAGGTCTGTGACTGGTTCTGCCGCGGCACCGTCCAAGGGGCATGCGGCGTCGGCTCCGGCTGCGGCGCCAGCGGCCAAAGCTCTACCAGCCCCGCATGGTCCGCCCGGTCGGCGTAGTGGGTCAGCGTCTCGGCATCCGCCACGACACCGGGACGCGCCATCGGGTCAGCAAACACCGCATCCACCAACGTCAGAACCGGCGTCGTCGACCGAAAGGACACATCCAGCGCCCCATCCTTGAACACGCCCGCGGCGTTCAGGACCCGTTGCTCCAGCAGCGCCCGCGATTGGTCGAACTCCGCCGTATCCGCGCCCTGGAACGAATAGATCGACTGCTTGCGATCCCCAACCGCGAACACCGTCCGCGCCTGCTCCCGCGACCCCAGCCCGGAGAAAAACTCCTCCGTCAGCGCATGAGCGATCCGCCACTGCTGCGGCGCGGTATCCTGCACCTCGTCCAGCAAAAGGTGGTCCAATCCGCCGTCCAGCTTATATAGCACCCAGGCCGCCCCCGGATCGACCAGCAGTGCCCGGGTCCGGTCGATCAGGTCGTTGTAGTCCAGCAGCCCCGCGTCTTCCTTCCGCTGCGCGTACCCGCCCGCCACCGGCCCGGCGAGCGTCACCAAGGCGCTCGACACCGAAGCCAGGCGCAACGCACGAAGCGCATCGTCGATCCGAAGCACCCGCTCAGCCTCGTGCTGAAACTGCGGCGCCAGGGCAGGATCGGTGTCACCAAGCTTCTTGTTCACATAGGTACTGGCGGCCAGCGGCTCGCCCTTGCTGCTCAACAGCAGGTCGCACCAGTCGTCCCAGGTCTCCTGCCGCCGCACTGCCGGTTGGCTCAGCCAATCCAGCATCGCCGCCGCCCGTGCAGCACACGTGACGGCACCGCGCGCCGCAACAACCCTGGCGGCGTCGCGCAGCGCACCTTCGCCCAACCAGCTTGCAGCATCGGCGAGAATCTCCGCTTCCGAAGCAGCCGTCACGCCCAGCGCCCGTCGCTGCGCGCGCGCGAGTTCCTCGCCCAGCCGCAGCGCAGTCGCCAGCCTCTCGGTGTCCTTCTGCAATACCTTCACATGCTCGCCGAACCGCTCGGCCGTCACCAACCCAGCCAGCGTCGCCAGCGCCTCCTGCATCGCCGGCGACTCAGCCTGCGCCAGCACCTCCTCCCGCGCCTCGGTCAGCGCAGTCATCCGCATCCCGGTCATCGACCAGCTGAAAATGCGGCGAAATCGCCGCCTCCAGCGGAAACCGCCGCAGCAACGACTGGCTGAACGCATGGATCGTCCCGATGCGCATTCCACCCGGCAGGTCCAGCACCTTGGCGAACAACGCCCGCGCCGCCTGACACGTCTCCGGCGTCGGCTCCACATCCAGGTCCCGCAACGCCTTCTCCAGCGCCGCCGGCGTCATCGTCACCCAGCGCCCCAGCGTTTTCTGCAGCCGCAGCGACATCTCCGCCGCCGCCGCCTTGGTGAACGTCAGGCACTGGATCCGCTCCGGCCGCGCCCCCGCTAGCATCAGCCGCAGCAGCCGATCCGTCAGCAGCTTGGTCTTGCCCGACCCCGCCGAGGCCGCCACGAACGCCGAAACCGCCGGATCGGACGCCGCCAACTGCTCGCGGTTCGCCCGTGCCCGCGCGGTCTCACTCATCCGCCCCTCCCACGGCCGACCATTCCAGCACCCGCGCCAGTTGCTCGTAATCCGAGAACCGGGGCGCCACCCCCGGATTAGGCCGCGACAAGTACGCCCGTTCCGGCGAGTCAAAATCGTCGATCAACCGGCAAAGGCTCTCCCGAGCCCCGTTGATCGCACCGGGTAGCTCCGCAGCCTTCTTCTTGGTGAACAGGGCAGACACCTCGCCCGGCTCGAAACCCCCGGACAGCTTCCAGTAGACCAGTTCCGTCACCGTGCCCGCCAACGCCGGACCAAAGCTCCCGTCCTCCGCCATCGCCGCCTCCAGCAGAAGCTGAGGCGCCAGGCCCAGATCAACATCGGTTTGCGATGGCGGCGTTCCGGTCTTGTAATCCAGGATCGACAGGCTTCCGTCGTCATGCCGCTCGATCCGGTCCGCTCGGCCCGTCAGCCGGAACCGCCCGCCCGGCTGGTGCAACTCCATCGCCCCCTTGGCCTCCGACTCGATCGCCACTGGCGCACGCACCAGCCGCCGAGCGGTCTCGGTCGCCGCCACCCAATCGGCGATGCGGTCCAGCCGGGGTGCCCACCACGCCTGCAGGGCTGGCCGCAGTCCCGCGTCACCCAGCGCCCGCCGCATCGCCCGCCGCAGCGCGTCCGCCATGTCCGCCGGCGTCTCCGCCCCGTGCTCACGCAGGAACCGGTGCAGCCCGTCATGCACCAGTGACCCATAATCCGCCGCGTCCGTCGCCTGATCCAGCGGGTCCAACGCACTAAGCCGCAGGATATGGCGCGCATGGATCGCATATGGATCGCGCAGCCACGTCTCGATTTCCGTCACGCTCAACCGCCGCGGCCGCAATTGCACCGGCGGACGAGGCGCCGGTGGCCGCACCGGCACCGGATCGCCATCCGGCAGATCCATCCCGCGCGCCCACTCCGCCGCCGGATGCACCGGCAGCGCCTGATCCCGCCCTGCCAGAAACATATCCAGCCGCGTCAGCCACCGCGCCGGCACCGCCGGAGCCCCATCCCGCCGCACCGGACATGACAGCACCACAACCGGCGCCGAACAGCACGCCGCGACAAAATCATGCGCCGCCTGCCCGACAGCTTCCTCTGGCGCCGGCAATCCAATCCGGACCCGCATCGGCCGGGACAGCCACGGACCCGGTTCCGCCACCGGCGGCCAAACTGTCTCCGCCAGCCCACCCAGCACCATTACATCGGCCGTCTGCAGCCGAGCCTCCAATAACCCCCAGATAAACACCCGAGGATGCTCCGCTCCCGTCCGTCCCCGCAGCGCCCGACGGCTGCGCACCATCTCGCCCTCCAGGACGGCATCCAGCAGCGCCGGCAACACCCGCCGCCGCAAATCCGGCAGCAAACCCAGCGCATCCCGCACGCTGGACAGCCGCTCGGCCAGCGCCTCGCCTTCCTCGCCCGCCCAAAGCCGGACCGGACCCGCTGTATCGGCGCTGGCCGCCAGCCGTTCCCCCGCCTCGATCAGATCGGTCAGCGCCGCCTTGGCCTCGAACGCCATCGCCGAGTCCATCCGCATCACCGGCTCCAGGCACGCCACCACCCGGCCGACAAACGCCGCAACCGTCGACTCCTGCCCGCACCGCCGGTCCACCAGCCGCCGCAGATTGCCCAAGCCAGGCGCCGGCCGAGGCCCCCGCAAGCACGCCACCTCCAGCTCCCGCGCCGCCGCCCGGCACGCCGCCGGAGACATCCCGGCCGCCGCCAAGGGATGCTTCAGCAACGCCAGCAACACCACCGGCGCGAAATCCTCCGCCACCGCTCGGATCAACAACCGCAGAAACACCGCCGGCGGCGTGTCCGCCAGAGACTCCCCCGCACTGTCATCCGCCACGATCCCGAACCGCAACAGCGCCGCCGTGACCCGCCCCGCAAGTGTCCGGTCCGGCGTCACCAGCGCCGCCGTCGCCCCCGGAACCTCCAGTGCATCTCGCAACACCAGCGCGATGGCATCCGCCTCCTGCTGCTGATCCGGCGCGCTCAGCCGGGTCAGCCCCGCGGTGGAAACCCCCGTCCGGTCCATCCAGAGATGCAACGCGGAGGCCGGCAGCAGCGCCTTCGACAACAACGGGAACCGGTCCGCCGGCACGCGAACCGCCACCTTCGCCGGCCAAGGCCGCACATCCCCCCGCGTCGCATCCAGATCAGCCAGCAGCCGTGCCAGCCCAGCCTGAGCGTGCGACGCTTCCACATCCGCCCACGCCGCCTCGTCCATCGGCAGGTCGAGTTGCGGCAGCACCACCTGTCCCATCGGCAGCCGCGCGACCACGCGCAGCAGCCGCGCCACAGCCGGTATTCCGGCGGTCGTGCCGGCAATCAGCACCGGATGCGGCGGCGGCCTGTTCGCCCACGCCGCCGCCTGCGCATCGAGTAACGCGACCTGCCGGGCGGCGGGGTTCATCACGCCGTTGTCGGCCAGCCATGCGGGCCAGATGCCGGTGACGATGTGTAGAAACTCCAGCGTCTGATGCCAGTGCGCCGCGTATTCCGGATCCGCCGCATCCGGCAGGCGCTCCGCCAGATCAACGCCCGCCCACTCCGCCTGATCCATCAGCGCCGCCAGCTCTTTCGCCAGCAGCCAGGCCCGGTCCGCATTGCGCGGCGCCCCGCCCCTGCCGTTCATCCCCAGGATCATCCGCGCCAGCGCCGCCAGCCGCTGCATCGGCTCCACCGCCGGCGGAATATCCAGCGCCCCGGCCAGCGCCAGCGGCGCCTCGTCCAGCGCGCCCAAGCGCGGTAATCCGCGGCAGCAGCAGCGGTTTGCCGCCGGACACCCGCAGGAACGCCTCTGCCAGCGCCCGGGCGGATCGCCGGGTCGGCAGCAGGATCAATCCGTGGCTGACGATTAGCGGATCATCACCACGCGCCAGCCACCCGGACGCCAGCGCATCCAGGAACGGCACTTCAGGCGGGATGGAGAAAAGGTTCAGCGCCAGGGCCATCGCGCGTCGCCGGTCACCCTTGCGGCCAGAATCTGTTCGGCCTCCTCCAGGTCGGGCGGCGTGGACAGATGGAACCAGATGCCGTCATGCACCACCGCCCGGAGACGGCCGGCCTCCATCCCCTTGTCCCACATCCGGTTCATGCTGAACGCGCCTTCGGGCGAATCCACCAGCAGCCGGGGATGGATCAACTGCACCCCTGCGTAGATATAAGGGACGATCTCCCGCTCCCGCCGCCGCCGCGGCGTGCCCCACTTGTCCAGGGCAAAATCGCCAAACCCTACCTCCGCATGCACATGGGAGGTGCGTTGCACTAGCAGCACCGCGTCGAGGTCATCCGAAAAGACGTGCGCCAGTCGGTCCAGCGCCGGGATCGGGCCGTTCAGCCAGAACGCGTCGCCGTTGACGACAAAAAACGGATCAGGCCCCAGCAGCGACAGCGCCGCCCGCACGCCACCGCCGGTTTCCAGCAATTTCGCCTCACGCAACAGAACCGTACGCGGCGGATCGGTGCGCCTGGCCAAATGGTCGGCGACAGCGTCCGCCTGCCAATGAGCGTTCACCGCGACGGTCTCGACCCCGACGTCGGCCAGATGCTGCAACGCGTGATCGATCAGCGGACGCCCGCCGAGGCGCAGCAGCGGTTTGGCGGTGACCTCGGTCAGGGGCCGCATGCGGGTGCCAAGGCCGGCGGCCAGGACCATCGCGGAACGAGGGGAGACGGTCATGCTGCAAGTCCTGGAGGGTTGCCTCGGCATTCTGCCGGAAGCCAGTGGTTCAATGCGGCGGCCAGCGGAGCGGCAGCGGGCTGTTGCAACGCATCCTCCAGCAACCGCCATGTCCGAGGGCCGTAGGCGAGGTATTGCGGCCGGCCGTCTCGTTGCGCAAGCCTTACCCATTGGCAGGCAACACGCAGGTGCCGTTGCGCGGCACAGGCGGCGAAAGCCGCTCGGAATGCCGCCGGATCGATGTCCGGCCGAACCGCCAGATAGCGCCGGACCGCCCGGTCCTGCAGCGCCAACGCAATGTCCCGCCGCGCATCCTGCACCAATGACACGAGGTCATAGGCCGGGTGGCCGATCGCCGCGCCCTGGAAGTCGATGACACCGATCCGCTGAGCGCCGCTCCGCTCCGGCAGCCACAGCAGGTTGCCGGCAAAGAAGTCGCGGTGAACGATGCACCGTGGACCGTCCGCGACCGGTTGCAGCATGTCCGCCAGCGCCGCGGCAATATCTTGCCGCGCGGCTTCCGGCGCCGGGTTGCCAAAGCAGGCCGGCCACCACCAGTCGAACAGCGTGCCCATCGCGGTCTGCGCCATCAGTGCCGCATCCCACGGCGGCAGATCCGCCGGTGGGCCAGCGCGCTGCATCACCACCAACGCGTCCACTGCCGCGTCCAGCAACGGTTCGGCCGCCGCACCCCGGTCCAGCACAACGGACAGCAGGTCGTCCCCCAGGTCTTCCTCCAGTATCAACCCCTGGTCCGGATCGGCGGCGATGATCCGCGGGACTGACAGACCGGCTGCGCTCAGGTGAGCGGCGATTCGCAGAAACGGACGCACGTCCTCGGGCGGCGGGGCATCCATCAGCACGCCCGGTTTGTCGCCGCGCAGCCGCAGATAACGCCGGAAGCTGGCGTCCTGGGCCAATGGCACCGCATCATTCGGATCATAGCCGTGGCGAGCGAGGAACAGGGCGATCCGGTCGTCGCGTGTCATGCCAGGTGGTCGATCCTGTCGGGCCAGCCGGTCAGGACGGCCGTACGGACATCACCCTCGGCCAGCGCGAGACTGATCGTCAGCGCATCGTCCGGGCGCAAATCCCCCAGCCGATCCGGCCATTCCACAAGAACGATGCCATCCCGGGCCGCATCCCAGTCCAGTTCCTGGACCTCGGCGGATCGGTCCAAGCGCCACAGATCATAGTGGTGGATCAGACCAATCGGCGTTTCGTAGGTCTGCACCAGCGTGAAGGACGGACTGGGAACCTCCAGCAACGGATCCCCTGCCGCCGCACGGAGAAAGGCGCGCGCCAAAGCAGTCTTGCCGGCCCCAAGCGGTCCGTCGAGCAGCAGGCTGTCACCGGGCCTCACGGCCGCCGCAAGCCGGCCGGCAAGTGCTTCGGTGGCATCGAGGTCGGCCAGGGTCAGTGTCATGGACGGCGCCAGCGGCATGCGGGAAGTTTGCCCCGGTCGCCGAGTCGCACACAATGGGTTTGCCGCTTAGCGGCGGACCGATGATGGTTTTGCCACTGCAAGTCACCTCCGACCCGTCAGCGCGGCATGCGTAACCTGGACGACCGTGCCACCGCCGGACCGATACACATCGCTGCAAATCGCTGGTTCGGTTGTATTATTCCTGTTATATACAACCTTATAGGGCAATCGGTTGCGGGCATCTGATCCATGACATCATCGCTTCAGCATTTGAAGTGCCAAGACAAGGCTGATAATGGCCTCGCCCATGCAGGCGTCCCGGCAGGCTTGCATGATCATTTCTCACGCTAGGCAATTTGTTCTGTATCATAACCCCAAAACGGGGGGTATGAGTTTACGGAGCAATCTGCTCCGCTATCACGATGACCCCAGGCCGTCCTTTGGAATTGTAGAAACGCCGTGGTTTGATTACCCGCTCGACTTCGCTCATCTGCGTTTGCATGAAATTCAGACCCTGTTTCCCGCGCTCGTCGGAAGCTTGCGGAACTACCGTTCGCTGATCGTTGTCCGCAATCCTTATCGGCGGTTTATTTCGGCAGTGGACCAGCACGTCAAGACCTTGTACCCGGATTTTCCATGGCACAGTGCGCCGCCGTCGCAACGGGTGAGTGCGATCGAAGGTTTCATTGACAACATCCGGCTTGATCTGGTCAGGACTGACTATCGGTTTGTCCACTTGTCGCCACAGGTCTGGTTCCTGCGGTGCGACGGGTTCCGCCTTCCTGCCACCGTCATACCGTTTGACCGGAATAGTCTTTTTATTGACCGCTGCTTTGATAGTCTGGGCCTGCCGCGGGAGGCTGTAACGCATGAAAACCGGTCCCGCCTCGATCTGAATGATGTGCTATCGTCACGAAAAATCACTTCATTCGTCGAGGATTTTTATTCCGAGGACTTCGCGTTCCTTGCCGCCGACCCATCCCTGGATCACCTGGCAAAAAAACATTCCGAAGACGATCGCTCCATTCTTGGATATGAACGATCAAAGGCCGCCGCGAGCGGCATGCCGTCTCGCCACCCCGACACCATTGTTCCGAACGCGGACAGCGAAGCATCATTGTCATTACGGGTGGCCGATGTCTCGACAGACGTCCTGATTTCCCCAGCCGCTCTGCAACCAATGACCTTTGCGGCAACGCTCGCGGCCGCCACGTCGGACATAGCCTCGGGCAAAATCTCGCATGCGCTCGAGGCCATCAATATCGTTCTCCAGAACCACCCCGATCATCCCCGGGCGCTTGGCCTGTTCGGACAGATTGCGGTTACCACCAACAAGCCCGCCGTTGCCCTTGCGCCGCTGCAGCGCGCGGTGGCCCTCGATCCTCGCCTGGAACATCGGATCTGGCTCGCACTCTGCCTCGCCAAGCTTGGTGTCCGCGACGACGCGCTTCGGGTGATGGCCGACGCGACGAAGGCGATGCCGCCGACCGCCAACGCCCATTACGCCGCCGGCATGGTCTACTTCGCCCTCGGGCAGCACGACGACGCCGCACACCATTACGGCGAGTGCATCGCGCGCGATTCCGCCAGAGCCTCCGCGCACTACCGTTACGCCCGATCGCTTCAGGCCACCGGTCAGCTCGAATCATCCGTTGAGGCGTATCGGAAAGCCATCCATCACGCCTCCCCCGATGCCGATCATTACGCGGACCTGAGCGGCGCGCTGTCGGAACTGGGCCGCTTTGAGGAAGCCCGCGCAGCCGGCGAGACTGCCGTCAGCCTCGACCCAACCTGTATCATCGGCCATAACAATCTCGGCCACGCGCTGCTGTGCCTGAACCGGAGCGCGGCGGCAGCAAAGGCCTATGAGAACGCCATCGAAATGGACCCTGCCTATGCGAAGGCACAGTTCGGCCATGCGACGGCGCTGCTGAAATCGGGTGATTTCACACCCGGCTGGCGGCAGTACGAATGGCGCTGGCGGGACTGCCAGAGACCGCGCCAGGATCTCGCGGTCCCGCTGTGGCAAGGTGAGGATATCCATGGCGCCACGATCCTGCTGCACGCCGAACAAGGCTTCGGCGACACCCTGCAATTCGTGCGGTTCGCCCCGTCGGTCGCCGCCCGAGGGGGGCGTGTCGTCCTGGAAGTGCCATCTCAACTGGCGCGGCTGCTGCGCGATGTCGATGGCGTCGCCGAGGTCGTCGCTCAGGGTGACCCCTTGCCGCCGATCCAGTGGCACTGCCCGATGGCAAGCCTGCCACTCGCGCTCGACCTTCGCCTCGAGACCGTTCCGGGCGCGCAGTACCTGCACCGGCCGGCCAGTCGATCGCCACGGATGAATTTTGTCGTCGGCCTGGTCTGGGCAGGCGATCCCCGGCCTTCGCGGCCCAGCGCGAACCGGGTCGATCAACGCCGGTCGACCAACCTGGACGTCCTCGCGCCGCTGCTGGAAATTCCTGGCATTCAGTTCGCCAGTTTCCAGCTTGGGCCTGCACGGGCCCAGCTTGCAGCGAGCGGTCTGCCGGTGACCGACATGATGACGGACGTGACTGATTTCGCCGACACCGCGATGCGGCTCGCCGGCGTCGATCTGCTGATCAGCGTCGATACCGCGATAGTGCATCTTGCCGGGGCAATGGGCATGCCGGTTTGGATGCTGTCCCGGTTCGACGGCTGCTGGCGCTGGCTTGAGTTCGCGCGACGACACGCCGTGGTATCCCTCAATGCGCATCTTCCGTCAGCCCGTCCCCGGCGATTGGACCAGCCTGATCGCCGACGTCGGCGTAGCCCTCCGGCAACTGACTAAACTCACGCGGTCGGACACCCTGGAGAAAGCCTTGCGGTCTCTCGCCTGATCGTTCATCGGCCGCGAGATCCCGCCGGCGGTAACCAAATGCCATCCCAAATCATCCCGTCAGACTTCGGTTTCTCCCCTGGCGACCCCATGCTACAGGAACCGTCACATCGTCATCGTGGGATACCCATGGACCAGAACACGCCAACCGCCAGCACCCAGCGCTTTTTCTCCGCCCCCCTCGCGGAAACCGACCCCGAACTCGCTGCCGCCATCCGCTCGGAATTTGACCGTCAGCAAGACGGCATCGAGCTGATCGCGTCGGAGAACATCGTCTCCGCCGCCGTGCTGGAGGCGCAAGGCTCCGTCCTGACCAACAAGTATGCCGAGGGCTACCCAGGGCGTCGCTACTATGGCGGCTGCGAGTTCGTCGACATCGCCGAAACGCTGGCGATCGAGCGGGCCAAGAAACTGTTTGGCTGCGCCTTCGCCAATGTTCAGCCGCACTCCGGCGCACAGGCCAACCAGACCGTGTTCCTTGCACTGATCAAGCCGGGCGACACGATCCTGGGCATGAGCCTCGATGCCGGCGGCCACCTGACCCACGGCGCCGCGCCGAATCTGTCCGGCAAGTGGTTCCACGCCGTCCAGTATGGCGTGCGGAAGGAAGATGGCCTGCTGGATTACGAGCAACTGGAACACCTAGCCCGGACGGAGAAGCCAAAGCTGATCATCGCCGGCGGCTCCGCCTATCCGCGCTTCATCGACTTCCCCCGCATCCGGAAAGTGGCCGACGAGGTTGGCGCTTATTTCATGGTGGACATGGCCCATTTCGCCGGCCTGGTCGCGGCGGAACTGTTCCCGAGCCCGCTGCCCCATGCGCACGTCGTCACGACCACGACCCACAAGACCCTGCGCGGCCCGCGCGGTGGCATGGTCCTCTCGAACGATCCGGACCTGGGCAAGAAAATCAACTCCGCCCTGTTCCCTGGCCTGCAGGGCGGCCCGCTGATGCACGTCATCGCCGGCAAGGCCGCGGCGTTCGGCGAGGCGCTGAAGCCGGACTTCCGGGTCTACCAGAAAGCTGTCCAGGACAACGCTCGTATCCTGGCTGAAACGTTGAAGCAGCAGGGCCTGGATATCGTCAGCGGCGGCACGGACAGCCACCTGATGCTGGTCGACCTGCGGCCCAAGCGCGTCACCGGCAAGGCCGCCGAGGCCAGCCTGGAACGCGCCCACATGACGGCCAACAAGAACGCCATTCCGTTCGACCCGGAGAAGCCCGCAATTACCTCCGGCATCCGGCTTGGATCGCCCGCCGGCACGACGCGCGGCTTCGGCGCAGAGGAGTTTCGCGACATCGGACTGATGATCAACGAGGTGTTGGAAGGCCTAGGCCGGTCCAACGACGGCGGCAACAGCGCGGTGGAACAGGCGGTCGGCGCGCGGGTGAAGGCGTTGTGCGCTCGTTTTCCGCTCTACCCGCGGCAGTAACCAGCGATGCGCTGCCCGTTCTGCGGTTTCGACGACACCCAGGTGAAGGACAGCCGCCCGACCGAGGATAACGGCGCGATCCGCCGCCGCCGGTTCTGCAGCAACTGCGGCCAGCGCTTCACCACGGTCGAGCGGGTCCAGTTGCGCGAGCTCACCGTCATCAAGACCGACGGCCGCCGCGTGCCGTTCGACCGCGACAAGCTGGCCCGCTCGATCAGGGTGTCGATGC
Organism: uncultured Pseudomonadota bacterium; assembly: GCA_963819005.1. Taxonomy (GTDB): domain Bacteria; phylum Pseudomonadota; class Alphaproteobacteria; order Acetobacterales; family Acetobacteraceae; genus Rhodopila. Next base: position 885,687 of record CAWFUL010000009.1, on the reverse strand, counting down.
GCAAGCGGCCGATCCAGGAGGAACGGATCGAGCGCATCGTCAACTCCGTGGTGCGGCAGCTTGAGGCATCCGGCGACAGCGACATCCCCAGCAAGCAGATCGGCGAGCTGGTGATGGACACGCTGAAGGAACTGGACAAGGTCGCGTATGTGCGGTTCGCCAGCGTCTACCGGAACTTCCGCGAGGCAAAGGATTTCGAGGATTTCGTCGGCGGACTGGCTGATGGGGCGCAGGAGTAAGGCTCGGCCGTGACGCACCGCACTCTCACGTGACAGTTTCGCCAGGACCGTCAGTCAACGAAATAGCCCACATGCGGGCAGGCTTGGCGATGGCGCGGCGCGGGCTGGGCACGACCTGGCCAAATCCCTCGGTCGGCTGTGTCATCGTCCGCGACGGGCGGGTTGTCGGCCGAGGCGTCACCGCGCCAGGCGGACGTCCGCATGCCGAACCAACCGCCCTGGCCATGGCGGGGGAGCAGGCGCGGGGCGCCACGGCCTATGTCACGCTGGAGCCTTGCTGCCACTGGGGCCGCTCGCCGCCGTGCACCGACGCGCTGATCCAGGCCGGCGTAGCACGGGTCGTCGTCGCGACCTCCGATCCCGACCCCAGGGTGAACGGCGAGGGGATCGCCCGGCTGCGCGCCGCCGGCATAACCGTCGACACCGGCTTGCTGGAAGCCGAGGCGAGGGAGACCCTGTTCGGCTTCATCCAGAAGATCACGCTCGGGCGGCCGATGGTCACGCTGAAGCTGGCAACCACGCTGGACGGGCGAATAGCGACGCACGCAGGCGAAAGCCAGTGGATCACCGGCAGCCCTGCGCGCCGCATGGGACATGCGCTGCGCGGACGGCACGACGCGGTAATGGTCGGCGTCGGCACAGTTTTGGCGGACAACCCGGACCTGACCTGCCGCATTCCAGGTTTCCGCTCGACACCGAATGTCCGGGTCATCGCCGACAGCCATCTGCGCACGCCGTTGACTACCCGGCTGGCCGCGACGGCCAGCGAAATCCCGACCTGGTTTCTGACCCGCGATGGCACCGATCCGGCCCGGCAGGCGGCCTTCGCCAACCTTGGAGCGATCGTGGTCACGGTGCCGGCGGCCCCGGCTGGCATCGACCTGACGGCCGGGCTTCAGGCGTTAGGAGCGGCCGGGCTGACAAGACTGATGGTTGAAGGTGGCGGACAGATCGCCGCGGCGCTGCTGCGCGCCGACCTGGTCGACCGCATCGCCTGGTTCCATGCGCCGGCCGTTATTGGCGGCGACGGCTGGCCGGGCGTGCAGGCCTTCGGGGTGGAGACCCTTGACCTGATGCCGCGCTTCAAGCGGGATTGCATAACTACCATCGGCGACGACATGCTCTCGGAATATACAAGGCGAACCTGAATGTTTACCGGCATCATCACCGCCCTCGGCCAAGTGCGATCGATCGACCCCATTGGCGCGGGACGGGACATGCGGCTGGTAATCGAAACGCCGGCCACGTTCCTGGCGGACCCGCCGGTCGCGCTGGGCGCCTCCATCGCCTGTTCCGGCTGCTGTCTGACCGCCGTGGACTTCAGGGCCGACTGGTTCGCGGTCGATGCCTCGGCCGAAACGCTGGCGCACACCAAGCTGGGCACCTGGACGATCGGCTCACGGGTCAATCTGGAACGCTCGCTACGCATGGGTGACGAGCTTGGCGGACATATCGTTTCGGGCCACGTCGATGGCGTCGGCCATGCCGTTTCGGCCACGCCCGAAAATGCCTCCACGCGCTGGGTTTTTCGTGTGCCGGCCTCGCTTTCCCGCTTCATCGCCGCCAAGGGCAGCGTCGCCGTCGACGGCATATCGTTGACTGTGAACGAGGTGCGGGGTGATACCTTCGGGGTGAACATCATCCCCCATACCGCCGCAGTCACCAGCATCGGCACGCTGAAGCCCGGTGACGCGGTCAACATAGAGATCGACATGCTGGCCCGATACGTCGCGCGGCTGTCCGAATCCCTGAAGGAAACGTCGGAGACCGCGTGATGGAAAACCTCAAGGAAACTCACGTCACCGCGGACCTGTCGAAATACCTCTCCTCGGCCGAGGAACTGATCGAGGAAGCCCGCAACGGCCGGATGTTCATCCTGGTCGACGACGAGGACCGCGAAAACGAGGGCGACCTGGTCATTCCGGCGCAGTTCGCCACACCGGATGCGATCAACTTCATGGCGCGTCACGCGCGCGGGCTCATCTGCCTCGCGATGACCCGGGCGCGGGTTGAGAAACTGGGCTTGCCGCTCATGAGCCGGCAGAATGGCACGCGGCATCAGACCGCGTTCACCGTATCGATCGAGGCGCGGGAGGGCGTAACGACCGGCATCTCCGCCGCCGACCGGGCTAAGACAATCGCCGTGGCGATCAGCCCCGACAGCACGCGCGACGACATCACCACGCCCGGCCACGTGTTCCCCCTGGTGGCGCGCGAGGGCGGGACCCTGGTGCGCGCAGGCCATACCGAGGCCTCGGTCGATATCGCCCGCAAGGCCGGACTTAACCCCTCCGGCGTCATCTGCGAGATCATGAACGACGACGGCACCATGGCTCGGCTGCCGGATCTGGTCACCTTCGCCCAGCGGCATAACCTCAAGCTGGGTACCATCGCCGATCTGATCGCCCATCGCCGTCTGACCGAACGCCTGGTCAAGAAGGTCGAGGAAGGCACCTACGAACACCCCGCCGGCGGCGATTGGCGCGCCATCGTCTACGCGAACACCGTCGAGTACCAGGAGCACCTGGCACTGGTGAAAGGTGATGTCAGCGGTCCGGAGCCGGTGATGGTCCGTATGCATGCGGTAGATCTGCTGGACGACATGACCGGCGCGCCCCATTGGGTGTCGATCCATAATTCCATGAACATGATCGCCAAGGCAGGCCGCGGCGTGATCGTGCTGATCCGCGAGCACCGCCCGACCGCCCTGGCCGAACGCGTCCGGCTGCTGGCCGCTGGCTCAAAACGCCCGACGCGGGAGCTGCGCGATTACGGCATCGGCGCCCAGATCCTGCTGGACCTGGGCGTGCAGAACATGGTGCTGCTGACCAACTACCAACGCACCGTCATCGGGCTGGAGGGTTACGGTCTGAATATCGTGGAACAACGCCCGATCCCCAACCTGACCGGCGTGGGATACGACGGATGAGCACCCAGGACGCCGAACTGCCGAGCGCGCCGCGGATTCAGGGGCCTGCGCCACATGTGCTGATCGTGCGGGCACCGTACTATCGCGCCGTGGTGGACGGGCTGACGACCGGCGCGGTTCGCATCCTGAGCGAGATCAATGCAACGCACGAGGTGCTGGATGTCGCCGGTGCCTATGAACTGCCTCAGGTGCTTCGCATTGCCATGCGGGGCAGCAAGCGGTTCGACGGGTTCGTTGCCCTGGGCTGCATCGTCAAGGGCGAGACCGACCATTACGACTTCATCTGCAAGGCGACGATGGACGGCATCATGAACGTCGCGCTGCAGTTCGGGATCGCGCTGGGGACCGGATTGCTGACCTGCGACACCATTGCGCAGGCCGAGGCCCGGTCCGGGCAGGACGGGCACAACAAGGGGGCCGAAGCTGCTGCCGCGGCTCTTCTGCAGATCAACGCAGCGCGCCTCCTCGGCGCCGTTTGATGGCGCGGCCACCGAAAACCCGGACGCGAACGGCGTCGCGGGTGGCTGCGGTGCAGGCGCTGTTTCAAAGTGAGCAGGCGGGCGACAACGCCGAGACTGTCATCGATCAGTTCGTCCGTCACCGGCTGGGTGAGATTCCGGCCGAAGAAGGGCGTGAGGCTCGCGGCTTCGAAGATGGCCGCGTTCCGGACGCCGAGGCTCCGCTGTTCGCGAAGGTGGTGCGCGGCGCAATTCTGCAGCAGTCGGAAATCGACGCGATGCTGTCGGACTCGCTGCCGGCGGAGTGGCCGCTGAACCGCATCGACCCGGTGCTGCGCGCGCTACTGCGAGCCGCGGTGGCGGAGCTGCGGATGTCGAACGAGCCGCCGGCGAAGGTGGTGATCAACGAATACATGGATGTCGCCAAGGGGTTCTTTACCGGTCCGGAACCGGGGATCGCCAATGCGGTGCTGGACCGGTTGGCGCACGCGCTGCGGCCGAAGCAGTTCTAGCGGATTGATTAAGAGCGTTCGTCACATCCTGTCGGCGTTCCGCCGGGGTTAGCGTGCTGGAGCGCGACGGTGGTTCTCTAGCGCGTGGGGCTTGGGCGGCTTACGGTTCCCGGAACAGCAATGGACAGGGAAACGCCAGATGGACCAGCCGCATGATCCGGACGCAGGAGCTCGCACCGCTTTACGCCTGATCGGACGCGATCCGCCAAACTGGGTGCCGGACCGGGCCGGCGTCGACCATAACGTGGCGATCATCGGGGGCGGGCAGACGGGATGCGCGTTGGCCTGGGCACTGCGCCGAGCGGGGGTCGGCAAAGTGACGATCCTGGAGGAAGCGGCGAACGAGGCGCGGGCTGGCATCTGGCTGAATGCCGCACGGATGAATCTGTTGCGGACGCCGAAGGGGTTGCCCGGGCCGGAACTCGGCATTCCGGCGCTGAGTTTCCAGGCCTGGTACGAGGCTCGGCATGGCGAGGAAGCGTATACCTCGATCGACCGGATCAAGCGGACGGACTGGGCGGCGTATCTGAGCTGGTACAAGGATTTCCTGGGCATCAAGCCTAGGTACGAGACGCAAGTGACGCGGGTCGAGCCGGCCGGAGATCATTTCAGGCTGCACCTGAAGACGCCGGGCGGGGCCTCCGTGGAGACAGCGCGGAAGGTGATCCTGGCGACGGGGTTCGCGGGAAGTGGGCGGCGGGCGTTGCCGGAGGTGCTGACGCAAAACCTGCCGGAGAGCCGATATGCTCACACCGAGGATGTGATCGACTTTACCGCGCTGCGCGGCAAGACCGTGGGGGTGATCGGCGCGGCGGCGGCGGCGTTCGATGCGGCCGGGGTGGCGCTGGAACATGGCGCGGCTGCGGTGCATCTGTTCGCGCGGCGCGAAAGCATCGCGGCGAAGCCGATCACGCGGTCCAGGGGCTTTGCCGGCGCCTACGACAATTTCTTCCAGCTGCCGGATGCGGACCGGTGGCATCAGGCGATCCGGTTCTACCGTTCGGGGTCGACCCCGACCACCGATGCGGTCGAGCGAGCTGTGAAGTTTGCCAATTTTCATCTGCATCTTTCCTCGCCTTGGACGAATGCGGCGGAGCGGGACGGGCGGGTCGAGACCACGATCAATGGGACGGCGTATCGTTTGGATTTTGTTATCGCGGGTACGGGGTATGCGCCTGACCTGGCCTCCCGCCCGGAGTTGCGGGATTTCGACGGTCAGATTCTGCAGTGGCGGGACCGGTATTCGCCGCCGGAATCTGAGCGGGACGATATGCTTGGGTTGTCGCCTTATCTAGGCGCGGGACATGAGTTTCTGGAAAGGACGCCGGGTGCCGCGCCTCTGCTGAAGGATATCCATGTCCAGAATCCGGCGGGTTTCCTGAGCTTCGGGCTGCCGATCGGGGATGTGCCGAGCATGAAGCGGGACATTCCGGTTATCGTCGGACGGGTCAGCTCGGATTTGTTCCTGGCGGATCTGGATACATTGCGGACGCGGATGGTGGGCGACGTGCCGCCGGACTTTACGCCCGAGCTTTACGCGGCGGCGGTGCGGTAATCCGGCGCTGCCGCTGGCGGCCGGGCGCCGGTTCGTGAAGAACCGGAACCCTGCCGGCCGTGGGGTCAGCCGAGGAAATCGACCACGCCGGAGTTGAGGTCGTAACGGGCGTAAACGACCTTTACCTTGCCGTGCTCGACCAGATCCTCGACGATCTTGCTTTTGGTGGCGATCTTGCGGGCCGTGAGCCGGGCGCTTTCGCGGATGGCATTATCGACGAAATCACCCGGCTTGCCCCTGACTGCCTTGGCGGCCGGGACGATTGCCGCCACCATCGGACCGATCGAGCCGGGCAGCTTGGTGTGCTTTTCAACCACCTCACAGGCCGCGGCGACGGCGCCGCAACTCTGGTGTCCGAGCACAACGATCAGGGGGGAGCCAAGAGACGCGGCGCCAAATTCGATCGTGCCCATGGTCGCGGTGTCGGCCATGTTGCCGGCGTTTCGCGCGACAAATAGTTCGCCCAGGCCGACCCCGCCAAAGATCAGTTCGGGGGGAACCCGGCTGTCGGAACAGCTCAGGATGCTGGCCCATGGCGACTGCCCCTTGGCAACGTCGCTTCGTGACGTGGCCAGGTTCGCCTCGCAGAGTTGCGGATCGGCGATAAATTTCTGATTTCCGGACTTTAGCCGGGCCAAAGCCTCATCGGGTGAGACTGTGGAGGGCACCCCCGCCCGGGCCGGGACAATGGCACCCGTGGCACTGAGCAAGCCGCCCGCTGCAAGGCCCGTCGCGGTCAGCGAGAGAAACGTCCGGCGAGAGACAAATCCACAAGCGGAACACATGGCGCGATCCTTATTGGCTGCGAGAATGCTGATGAATGCTTTGGCGTGTTTAGGCTCAGCGGCAGGTCACGCAAAGTGATGTTTTTCGGAGACACAGTCCATTATCGATACGTTCTCGACGGCTCGTTTCGTTACGGTGTCGACCGCGGGTCAGGGGTTAAAGGGATGAGTGTCAGCGCGCCGTTATGCCGAGGCTTTCGCGGGTGCCGCGGCACCGGCATTCGTCGTTGCGGCGGCGTTCGACAGGTTTGCCGCCTGGCGTTTGGCCAGCCGCTTCAGCCGTTCGGATTTACGCATCCGCTGCGTGTAGCTCATGGGCTTGCCGGACTTCAGGTCGGATCTTGCGTAGGCGATCACCTCGGAGGCTTTTTTCATCGCGGTGGCGATTTCGGCCTCGGTGTAGGTGCGGGGTTCGGGGGTGGCGGCGGTTGGCGGGGGCGCGCCGGCGATGCGCGGAGTGGCGCCGGCTTTGCGTCGGAGTTGAAGCGCGCGGCGGCACTGTTGCGCGGCGCGGTTCATGGCGTTGGCGTTACCGCGCAGACGAAGCTGCATGTTCACCGGCAGATCGGCTTCCGCGGCGCAGCGGCGCAGGCTGTCGAGCGCGGCGAAGCTGAAGGCGATGATCTGGGCGGCGAGTTGGAGGTCCTCGGTCGTCTGGCCGCCATAGCCGTCGAGCATCGCGTCCGCGGCGGCGCGGGCATGGGCCACGTTGCCCTGTGCGGCGTCGAGGAAGAAGGGCGTGAGGCTGAAGAGGATCTGCTCGCGGGCGATGGAGGTGGGGGAGCAAGCTTCCGGGGGCGGGGCGGGAGGGGTCATGGCGGGTAATTCCCAGGGCTGATGTTCATTAAATGTTCATGGCATTATTTCCTACATCAATGGTGTGGCATTGCCAAGCGAAATTTACGGGCAACGTCGCGACCTGTTGAGATAGGGTAGCCCCCTATGCTAGAAAACGTGCATGACCCACACTATCCGCGAACGGCAGAAGCTTCTGGCGCGCGTCCGCCGTATCCGGGGACAGATCGAAGCGATCGAGCGCGCCCTTGAGTCCGATGCCGGATGCGAACAGGTCATGCACCTGATTGCCGGCGCCCGGGGCGCCATGGCCGGACTGATGGCGGAGGTCGTGGAGGATCATGTCCGCACGCACCTGGTTGATCCGATTACCCATCCTGGCGCCCTGAACGCAGAAGCCGCGGAGCAACTCCTCGATGTCGTTCGCACCTACCTTAAATAGTGCGTCAGCCGCGTTCGGCGGCGGTCATGAGCATGTTTTCCTGGGCGAGGGGCATGCCCACGCGGAACGGCGGACATGGGCGGTGATCTGGCTGTGTGCGGCCATGATGATTGGGGAGATCGTCGGTGGTCTGCTGTTCGGCTCGATCGCGCTGGTTGCCGACGGGCTGCACATGAGCACCCATGCCGGGGCGCTGCTGCTGGCGGCGCTGGCCTATCGCTATGCGCGGCGGCACGCAACGGATCCGCGGTTCACGTTCGGCACCGGCAAACTGGGAGATCTGGCGGGGTTCACCAGCGCGATCGTGCTGGCGATGATCGCGCTGCTGATCGGGTGGGAGGCAATCAGCCGGCTGCTGTCGCCGGTGCCGATTGCGTTTGGCGAGGCGATCCCGATCGCCTGCCTGGGTCTGGCGGTGAACGTCGCCAGCGCCTGGCTGCTGAGCGGTGGGCATGATCATCACCATCATCATGGGCACCACCATCCCCACGACCATGGCGGGGAGGCGGACCTGACTGTGGCGATCGGCCCGACGGAGCTGGTGATTGCGATTCACGAGGATGGGGTGCCTCCGCGGTTTCATGTGCGGGCGGCGATCGGGCCCGCTCCCGATGCGGGGGACCTTTCGATCGAGACGATTCGGCCGGAAGGGGCGCGGCAGGCATTCTTGTTCCGCGACCTGGGTGGCGTGCTGGAAAGCATCGATGAGATTCCGGAACCGCATGCTTTCACCGCCGTGGTTCGGCTGCCCGGGGTGAGCGCTTCGGTTCCGTTCGAGGAACATGCCCACGGCGACGCCAAGGCGCACCGCGACAACAACATGCGCGCGGCGATCGTGCATGTGGTTGCCGATGCCGCAGTCTCCGTGCTGGTGATCGTCGGGCTGCTGCTGGCGCGGTCGTTCGGCTGGCTGTGGATGGACCCGGTGGCCGGGTTGATCGGATCGGTGGTGATTGCAAGCTGGGCCTATGGCCTGATCCGTGATACCGGCGGCATCCTGTTGGATATGAATCCGGACCGTCAGTTGACGGAGTCAGTGCGCCGAACGATCGAGGCAGACGGCGACCGGCTGACGGACCTGCATGTATGGCGGATCGGTCCCGGGCATTTGGGCGCCGTTATTTCTGTTGTGACGGGAACCGATCGTTCGGCTGAGGATTATCGGTCCCGCCTGCGGCGCTTTCGGACGCTGTCGCATGTCACCGTGGAGGTTCAGCCGGAGCCGCGCTAGCGGGTCGATTGCCAGAGGAGGAAGCCATGCAGATCCAGCCATACCTGTTTTTCGAGGGCCGTTGCGACGAGGCGTTGGCTTTCTACAGGAGCGCGGTCGGCGCCGAGGTCGGCATGCTGATGCGATACAAGGAATCGCCCGATCAAAGCGTGGTCACAGCGGAGAATGCGGACCTCGTGATGCATGCGGCGTTGCGTATCGGCGAGTCCACGATCCTGATGTCGGATGGGCGGGGCGGCGATGGGCCTTCGTTCAGCGGGGTGTCGCTGTCACTCTCGGTGAAGGACGATGCGGAGGCGGAGCGGCTGTTCGCCGCGCTAGGTGACGGCGGTCACGTGACCATGCCGATGACGACGACGTTTTTCGCGTCGCGGTTTGGAATGCTGGCCGACCGGTTCGGGTTGATGTGGATTGTCATGGCGGAGTCGTAGCGGTTTGGCTGGCACCTTTGACCTGATCGTTATCGGCGGCGGCCTCGTCGGGGGCGCGATCGCCTGGGGCGCCAAGGCCGAGGGCGCATCCGTCGTCCTGTTGGATGAAGGTGACGTCGCCTATCGCGCGGCCAGAGGAAATTTTGGGCTGGTGTGGGTGCAGAGCAAGGGCGCCGGCATGGCGCCCTATGCGCACTGGACGCGGCGGTCGGCGGCGCTGTGGCCGGAACTGGCGGGGGACCTGCGGGCGGCGACGGATGTCGATACGGCTCTGCATCAGCCTGGCGGCCTGGCGTTCTGCCTCTCGGATGAGGAATACGAGCAGCGCGAGGCGATGCTGCATCGGATGCACAACGAAAGCGGCGATATCGGCACGCGGATGTTGAGGCGATCGGACGTCCGGGCGATGGTGCCGGGGCTGGGGGATGAGGTGACCGGCGCCTCGTATTGCCCGATCGACGGGCATGCCAGCCCGCTGCATTTGTTGCGGGCGCTCCATCAATCGCTGGGGGCGGCATACCGGCCGAACCAGAAGACCGAGAGGATCGATGCTGCACCGGAAAGTTTCACGGTGCATACGGCGACGGGGCGGTTTTCGGCGCCGAAAGTGGTGATCGCGGCGGGACTTGGCAGCCGAGCCCTGGCGCCTCTGGTGGGACTGGATATGCCGGTGTCGCCGTTACAGGGGCAGATCATTGTCACGGAGCGGTTGGGTAAGCTGCTGGACTATCCGACTCATTTGCTGCGGCAGACCGATGAGGGTTCGGTGATGATGGGGGACAGCCAGGAGGATGTCGGTTTCGATGTCACGACGCGGGTGAGGGTGCTGCAGAAGATCGCCGAGCGGAACACGCGGATCTTTCCGGCGCTGAAGCAGGCGTCGATCATCCGGATGTGGGCGGCGCTGCGGGTGATGTCACCGGATGGATTCCCGATCTACGAGCAGTCGGAGCGGTATCCGGGCGCGTTCGCGGCGACGTGCCACAGTGGGGTGACGTTGGCGGGGGCGCATGCTCTGGCGCTCGCGCCGGCCATTCTGGCGGGGGCGCTGCCGGAGTCGCTGGCGGCGTTTGGCAGCGGGCGTTTTCGGGGCGCCGCAGCGGCGTAGCGACCGGGGACAGTCGGGCAGCAAGAGTCAGTTCAGACGGCGCAATCCGGCCAACGCGGCGAAGGGATTTGGGTCGGCTTCGACATCGGCCTCCGGCAGTTCGGCGTTGGGCATCCGTGGGTATGGATCGAGTGCCAGGCCAAGCTGTTCGGCGGCGGCCTCGCCGAGGTCGATCGTGTTGCCCTCATAGGGGATTTCGTCGTCGGATTCCGGATCGATGTCGTCGGCTTCCTCGCCGGCGGGGACGAAGCGGACCTGGAAGACTTCCTCGACGGTCGCTTCGAAATCCTCGAGCGAGACGACGCAGGTCTGGGTCACGCGGGCCTGGAGATGGCCGCGTGCGGCGATAAGGTCCCGGCTTTCCCGGATCAGATGGATACACGCAGGTCAGGGCATGGACGGCCGGAAGTCGCATCCGTTCGGTCAGGGCCGCGCATTCGGCGGGCGTGGCTTCGATCGTCATGTCCAGGCCCGACGCGCCGATCCTATCAAGGGCGAGGGGACGATGGAATTCGGGCTCCGTCATGCGGCGGCCTGGGCAGCCGGAAGGAAGCGCACGGCTCCCGCGCTCAACGCCGCGAGATCCTGTGCCGCCAGCGCGGCATCCTGCGCTCGGGCCACGCGGGCCAGGGCGGTGGGCGCTCCGGCGGGTGGTTCGGCGCCGCGCCAGACGTTTCGGCCAAGGGCCGCGCCGAGGGTGGCTGGGTCGTCCCAAGCGGCGGTGTAGGCGGCGGCGCGGCCGTGGAAAGCCTCCCACATCGCGCGGTTGCGCTTGCCCACCGACATGTCGCCGACGCCCATCTCGCGCAGATTGATGTCCATGTCCGCGAACATGGCGTCGAACACCGCCTGGGCCAGGGCCGGGCCGGGTTCGGTTTCGCGATTCAGGCGGCGAATCAGCAGGAAGACGTGCAATCCGATGGCGTCGAAGCGGCCGTCCAGCGTGTCGGGGACGCCGATATCGGTGTACAAGTACGGGTCGCGCGCGGCCGCCACGGCGGTGCCGTAGAGCTGGAAGCCGGCACGTTCGAAGCGGCTCTTGCGGCCGAGGGACAGGAAACCCGCCAAGAAAACGCCTCAATGGCTAAAGGAACAGAAGACCAAAGGGACCGCCCGGCGATTGACACGCAAGGGACGGCCGTGACACCCACACCATATAATGCCGGCGCGGCACATCCAACCGCCCGTCCGGGAGTCTTCGCTGAAACCTGTTGTGCCGGGACCCTGAAACGCCCATGCCCCTTTGGCCTTCGCTGCCGGTTGTTCGCCGCGTGACCCTTATTGCCTGCCTGGCGTTGTCAGGCTGCAGTTGGCTGATGGCGCCGCCGATGGTGCGCGGCAACAAGATCGACCCGGACCAGATGAAGGAGCTGACGCCGGGCGTTTCCACGAAGGCGGACGTGACCGCGGTGATCGGCTCTCCGACCGCGCACGGTTCCTTTGACGACAACGTCTGGCTTTACATCAGCGAGCTGACGCAGCCGCGCATCGGGCGGACGTTGGGGGAACTGGATCAGAAGGTCGTGGTGCTGACGTTCGACCAGGGTGGCACGCTGAAGACCGTGGAAGAACGGACCAAGGCGGACGGGCTGCCGGTCAGCGTCGTGGCGCGGACCACGCCCTCGCCAGGCACCGAGGCGTCGTTCATGCAGCAGTTGCTGGGCAACATCGGGCGCTTTAGTCCGACAGGCGCCGGAGGGGGCGGCGTCGGCGGTGGGGCGCCGGGCGCACCCGGCGGCCCCTGATAACGCTGTTGCCTCGGAACGACTCGTCAGGCAGGGTCGGATCATCCCGCAACACGCGCCACGCTTCGGCCTGATTTCGGCCAGGCGCGACTATCCCGGACAGGACTTTGCCCATGGACATGTCTCACCCCAACGCCCTGTCACCCGCAGATGCGCTGGCTCTGCGCTATGGCGCCGAGGCGGCGCCGGCGCACGGGCCGTGGAACGAGCATATCGCGCTGCTGTTGTCGCACCGCTCGATCCGCGGCTACCGGCCGGATGCTCTGCCGGTCGGCACGCTGGAGACGATTGTCGCTGCCGCGCAGTCGGCCGCCACGAGTTCGAACCTGCAGACGTGGTCGGTGATCGCGGTGACCGATCCGGCGAAGAAGGCGGCGCTGGCCAAGCTGGCGAACAACCAGAAGCATATCGAGCAGTGCCCGCTGTTTCTGGTCTGGGTCGCCGATATGTCGCGCAATCAGCGGCTGGGCGCGCAGGAAGGTGTCACGCTGGAGACGATGCCATATCAGGAGACGTTCCTGGTCGCCGCGATCGACGCCGCGCTGGCCGCGCAGAACGCCACGGTCGCGGTGGAGTCGCTGGGATTGTCCACCGTGTATATCGGCGCGCTGCGGAATCAGCCGCAGGAAGTGGCCAAGGTCGTTGGGTTGCCGACGGGCGCGTTCGGGGTGTTCGGCATGTGTGTCGGCTATGCGTCGGCCGAGGCGGCGAACGAGGTCAAGCCGCGGTTGCCGCAGGACGTGGTGCTGCACCGGGAGGTTTATGACGCCTCGGCCGAACAGGAGCACCGGGCGGCCTATGACCACCTGATGGCGGCGTTCTCGGCCAGGAACGAGATGGCGGCGGATACCTGGACCAAGCGGGTGATCGGCAGGATGGGGAAGATCGCAGCCATGAGCGGGCGCGACAAGATGGTTGCCGCGCTGCACGCAATGGGGTTTCCGCTTCGGTAAGGGACTGGCAGGCACCGCACATAGGGGCGCGGACGACGCGGCGGGGAGACCGGTCGTCCGCGGTCAGACGTCGGGTTAGTCCGGATCAGGCGGCCTGGGCGGTGGCTGTCTCAGGGTGTTGTTCTGGCGCGGGCACCATGTCGGGCCCTAGCTTGGCCTGCTGCCAGGAGTTGTACGCCAGCACCGCTGAGAAGGCGGCGAACATCGCTACGCACATCAGAAGATACAGCACGTTCCCACTCGTCATCGTCCTCTCCGTCACGTCATCTGACCAGAAGACCCTACGGTCCGAGGGGGTATTTGCGCTTTGATCTGAATCAAGAGGCCGGAGAAAAACAGCCCAAGCCACCTTTTGTCCCCGTCGTGCGCCGTTTTTGAAGGGTTGTTTGCAAGTGGACAATCGAGGCGCCTTCGCGGCGAACGGCGTAGGGTGCCTCCTTATGCCGCAGAGCCGGTGGGCTTTTGACCGCGGTCCCGGGCGGTTGCCTGAAGGGGCGCCGGGAACGTGAGAGCGGACAGTCGTCAGGCGCTGGCTTTGGCCACTGCGGGGATGGTCCAACTTCCGTCAAGGATCGATGGGTCGGTTTCGCGTGGCCAGTAGAGCCGCATCATCAGAATGAATTTGCCGGACGGCGCCGGCAGCCAGTTGAGACTCCTTGCCGGCACCAGGCGAGTCCTTTTGCACATACAGATCAACCGTCCCATCGTCGTTACGCTTCAGGTTCTGTCGTGCGCTGATCGAGTAACGGTTGATGGGGTTTGCCACGAAGAAGTAATTCGCATCATACATGGTAATGGACCAGAACCCCTCGGCCGGTGGCAACTCGTCCTTGCCGAAATGCACGACATACTTGTTCGCGCCGTCATAGGCGCTGCCGTCGGCAGCCTTCAGCGATGTGGGATAGACCGCATCCTGTGGCCGGTTGGCGCCCAGTCCGATCGCGGTGATCAGCGCCCGCATCAGGTAGTCGGTGCCATAGATGCCGGTCTTCGTCGTGTAGTTCCAGCCGTTGATGTCCTTGACGGCGGGATTGACCTTGAACTGCAGCATGATGCGGTCGAAGGCGATCTGCGGGATACGCTTGACGAAATCCGCCTGCAGCTTGCTGGCGTCGAAGTCCTGACCGGGAACAAGACCGATCCTGGCGAAGCGTGCCAGCGCCGGCGCATCCGCCGGGACGGGCGGGTTTGCCTTCATCAGTTGAGCCAGCAGCGTGAAATAGGCCACCGCGTCCATCCGGTTCACCTGGTCGCGCACCGCGGTCTTCATATCGATCGAGGGGTCCACCGAACCTTGCGGCGGCGTATAGGGCTTGCCATGGGCGCTGAGCGGAACGAGCCCGATCTGATCCTGCAGTGCATGGACGGCGGCGTAATCCTCTGGCGTGCCGGTGCAATAGATGCGCCCGAGCAGCCAGACCATATTTGTCGGCGACTTGTATTCCTTGACGTTGGCTGGCAGCGTTCCTGTCCAACCTGGACCGGTGATCGCATAAGTCTGTGCGCCCGTGCCGGTCGTGCGCGTGCCGGGCACCTGGAACACCGTCGTCCAGCCGTCGAGCATCGGAAACAGGTAGTAACGGCCCTTCATGTCCGGCAGGCTGAGCACCCACGGCTCCTTGCTCAGGTCCACCCAGGCCGTGGTGTAGAGCGTGTCGGCATTCGGCGCGGTCACGTCGCGGAACGAGGCGTCGGGATAGCTGCGCGCCTTGATCATCTGACCCATGGGGCCGCGGTTGCCGGATGCTGACGCCACATTGGTCATCACCCGCCGGGTGATCTCCATCGTCACCAACGGGTAGCCGTAGATGTAGGCCTCGGAGGCAATCCAGAAATCGTCCAAACCCTCCAATGGGACCAGGCTGTCGTCGGCTCTGGCTGCGACTCCCGTTGCGGTGCCAGCCAGCGCGATGGCGGAACCGAATGTCATCGTGCGACGCGAAATGTTCATCAGACTGTCTTCCCCTGACCAGTATTGTGCCGGTGGGTCCATGCCTCTTGCCGGTCAGACGGTACCGGGCTGGAAAACGCTGGACTATGCAGATTTGGAAGAATTCTACCCCGCGACAGCCCGCAAGCCAGCCGCTCAGGGGCGCCGGCGGCCAAGTGTCGCTGAAGGGGGCTCGCCGAACAGCGACTTATACTGGACCGAGAACCGGCCCAGTTCCCAGAACCCCGCTTCGGTGGCGATGCCAGTGACCGTCGCGCCATGCGGGTCCGCCTTGATCAGCGCCTGGCGAGCCAACTGCATCCGGCGCAGCCACAGGAATCGGTGCGGGCCCAGGCCAAGGTGCTCGGCGCAGGCCGCACGAAGCGTTCGGCCCGACACACCAAGCCGAGCGCAAACGTCCATCAGGTAGAGCGGGTGCCCCTCGCCCTCGTCGAGCACATCGTAAAGCCGGCGCATAACAGCGGTGCTGTTGCGGCTTCCAAGTCGCGGCACCGTGACATGGGCGTCCCCTGCGAAACAATCGATCACGGCTGCCAGAAGGCATTGCTCCGCGCCCCGCGCGACTTCCGGATGTATGTCGCGATCCCGGGTCGAGGCGATCAGCCCAATGACACGGTGGTGGAATGAGCGCAGACGGGCCAAAGCAGCCGGCGGCGGCCTGACGGCGCTGGTCCGCATAAATGGATCGGCGTCATCGCCAACCAGTGTGGCGCGAGCCTCGGCGTAGATCGCCGGCGTCAGCGTGAGGGTCGACCAGTCAGAACCGGCCAGTGTTTGGAAGAAATGCTCCTCACCCGGTGCGCCCAGAACAAGCGTATCTGGCGCAAGATCGCTGCTATCAACCTTGATCGCCGGGTTCGCTGCGTTGGTCAGGAACATGATGCTGCTGCGGGACGGATGCAGCCCGCTGCGGATCACCGTCGGCAAAGATTGCCAGCCGTGCTGCAACGTCAGGTCTTGAAGGTCCATCTGGGCCAGCGAGGCCTGGAAACTTCCGCGCGCGGTCGGGATGATCTGGACATCGGCCGGCCGGATACGCTCCTGATACTCGTGCGGTTCGGTAAAGTTGAGTGATGCACCACCGCGCATGTGACTGACGATCCCCTTTTTATTGTGGCCGCTTTATTGTTGCCGCGCGCGCATGTCGGACAGTCTTACGGCTATCTGCCGGAAGCGTTCCGAGATCGAAGCCGCCTCGGCAGGCGACCATTCCGCGGCTGCCCGATCGATTACGCGTTCAACCTCGGCCAGCAGGTAAAGACAATACTGATGGCGCGTAGCTCTGGATGAGGGGTCATTCTCTGCATGTATTCGCCGCTTCGGCAAGTTGTTCTCCCTTGCAGCGCGTCCGATAGATCGCGGGTATATGGAGGCAGCCGCGGGCGCTATGCAGATCTGGAACACGCAGACGCCCACGCGCGGCGCAGGGTCGGCTGGTCGCCTTAAGTGGCTGCTGCAGCCGACAACCTGCTGGCCGGCATTTCCAACTCCGCGGCACTCCTGGCTGGACAGTCGCCATGGTTGCGCAGCGGACGCCAGGATGAACTCAGGACCGTTCTCCGCTCTGCGCTGATCCCTTGAGCCAATCCGGGGTATAAAGCGCCACCGGCCCGATTCGCGGCGCCGGTTCGGGGTGGCGGGCATGATCGCGCAACTGACGGGCCGGGTGGACGCGCTGTCCGATGGGGCCTGCGTCATTGACGTGGGGGGCGTCGGATACCTGGTGCAGGCGTCGTCGCGGACGTTATCGGCGCTGCCGCAGCCTCCGGCGGTGGCGAAGGTACTGGTCGAGACGCATGTGCGCGAGGATGCGATCATTCTGTACGGGTTCGCCGACACCACCGAACGGGACTGGTTCCGGCTGCTGACGACGGTGCAGGGGGTTGGGGGCAAGGTGGCGCTGGGCATCCTGTCGGCGCTGGCGCCGCGCGACCTGATCGGGGCGATTGCGGCCGGTGACAAGGCGAGCTTGATCCGAGCGCCGGGGGTGGGGCAGCGGCTGGCGGTGCGATTGCTGACGGAGCTGCGGGACAAGGCGGGGGCGATGCCGATCTCGGCCGGGGTTTCCTATACGCCGGCGGTAGCGCCCGGTGTGGCCGAGGATGCGTTATCGGCGCTGATCAACCTGGGGTACCGGCGGCCAGAGGCTCAGCCGGCGGTGGCGCGGGTGATGGAGCGGCTTGGCGATCACGCCAACCTTGGACGCGCTGATCCGTGACAGCCTGAAGGAACTGGCACGTTGAGTGACTCGGAGCGCACTGTGTCGGCCGACCGGCTGCCCGACGATGCGGCGGAGGCTTCGCTGCGGCCTCAGACCCTGGCGGAGTTTACCGGGCAAAGGGCGTCGCGGGAGAATTTGGCGATTTTCATCCAGGCGGCGAAGGCACGGGGCGAATTGCTGGATCATGTGCTGCTGCATGGGCCTCCGGGGTTGGGGAAGACGACGCTGGCGCAGATCGTGGCGCGGGAGTTGGGGGTAGGGTTTCGCGCGACGTCCGGGCCGGTGATCGACAAGGCAGGATCGCTGGCGGCGATCCTGACCAACCTGCAGCCGAAGGATGTACTGTTCATCGACGAGATCCACCGGCTGCAGCCGTCGATCGAGGAGATCCTGTATCCGGCGATGGAGGATTTCCAGCTCGACCTGATCATCGGCGAGGGGCCGGCGGCGCGCAGCGTGCGGATCGATTTGCCGCCGTTCACGCTCGTGGGGGCGACGACACGGGCGGGGCTGCTGGCGACGCCGCTGCGGGACCGGTTCGGGATCCCGCTGCGGCTGGTGTTCTACACGCCGGAGGAACTGCAGTTGATCGTCGCCCGCGGCGCTCGGCTGCTGGGGTTTTCGCTGACCGAGGACGGCGCGGGGGAGATTGCGCGGCGGTCGCGCGGGACGCCTCGGATCGCCGGGCGATTGCTCCGGCGGGTGCGCGATTTTGCGGCGGTGCAGGGGGATGCGCCGGTCGATCGGGCCATTGCCGACGCGGCGCTGACCCGGCTGGAGGTCGATCGGCTGGGGCTGGATGCGATGGACCGGCGGTATCTTCGGCGAATCGCGGAGCACCATGCCGGTGGGCCGGTGGGCGTCGAGACGCTGGCGGCCGCTTTGGCGGAGGCTCGGGACACGCTGGAGGATGTGGTGGAGCCATACCTGATCCAGGAGGGCTTGGTCCTGCGGACGAGTCGCGGGCGGATGCTGGGGGAGCCGGGGTGGCGGCACCTGGGGTTGATGCCGCCGCGGGCGGCGCTGCCGCTGCTGCCGGGATTGGAGCTGGAGGAATGAGGGCGCGCGCCGTGGTGGCCGACGGCATCGGATTCGTGCGCGCTGTCCGCTGGGAACAGTCGTGGATGGCAGCGACAAGGGCCGCCATGACAAGGACAGGGCGCATACAAGGTACCGGCGGCCATGACACGGGTAAGCAGGCGGCCATGACGCGGGCTCAGGAGCGGGCCGTTCCGTGCCGGGACAAGTTGGATAAATGAACGCTAATCTGGGCTCCATCCACCGTTACTCTTTTCGAGTCTATTACGAAGACACAGACGCGGGGGGAGTCGTGTACCATGCGAATTACCTTCGCTATGCCGAACGCGCGCGCACGGAAGCCCTGCGGGAGGCGGGAATCCCGCATGCGGACCTGGTGGGTCAGCACAACCTGATGTTCGTGGTGCATCGGGCGGAAATAGACTACACGCGGCCGGCGCGACTCGACGAAGTAGTGGTAGTCGAGACCGAAATCATGGACGTGGGCGGCGCGACGGTCCTGCTGCGTCAGACGATGCGGGGGCCGGCTGGAGTTTGTGCGGTGGCGCGGATCGGGCTGGCCTGCGTCCAGATCGGAGGAAACAAACCAGCCCGGATTCCGCCGCGATGGCGGACGGTTCTGGCTGCGATGCGTCGTGACGTCGGTACGGATACTCAACAGGAGATTTGAGCAGTGGATCGGGCAGTGGATGCGGTGAATCTGGGGGCGGCCGGCGGCGATCTGTCGCTGTGGGGCCTGTTCGTACAGGCCGACATTGTCGTCAAGCTGGTGATGATCGGCCTGCTGGGCGCCAGCGTCTGGGTCTGGGCGGTGGTGTTCGAGAAATGGAGCAGCCTGCGGAAGGTCAACAAGGACGCCGACGGATTCGAGGACCGGTTCTGGTCGGGCGGCAGCCTGGATGACCTGTTCGACCGGGAGGGCGTCAATCCGAACAGCCCAATGGCCGCGGTGTTCGCAGCGGCGATGGGCGAGTGGCGGCGGTCGCTGAAGGTGGCCGGTGCCGACATCTCTCACACAAGTGTTCGTGAGCGAATCGACCGGGCGATTACCGTGACGGTGCAGCGGGAGATGGACCGGATGGAGCGGTGGATGGTGTTCCTGGCCAGCGTCGGCGCGACGGCCCCGTTCATCGGGCTGTTCGGCACGGTGTGGGGCATCATGCACTCGTTCTCGGCCATCGCGGCGATGCACAACACCAATCTTGCGGTCGTGGCGCCGGGCATCGCCGAGGCGTTGTTCGCCACCGCGATCGGCCTGGTGGCCGCTATCCCGGCGGTGCTGGCTTACAACCAGATCAGCACGAGCCTGGCGCGGTTTGCCGGACGGCTGGAGAATTTCGGCAGCGAATTCAGTGCCATTCTGTCGCGCCAAAGCGAAGAGCGGGGTTAGATGACCGGCTGCGAGGAGCGGGCCTGGATGACCGGCTGCGAGGAGCGGCCCTGGATGACCGGCTGCGAGGAGCGGGCCTGGATGACCAACGACGAAGGGTGGGGCTGAGCCATGGCGATCTCCATGAACTCGGGAGGCCGGGGCCGCCGCGGGCGCTACCGGCCGTTGGCGGAGATCAACGTCACGCCGCTGGTCGACGTGATGCTGGTGCTACTGATCATCTTCATGGTGACGGCGCCGCTGATGACGTCCGGCGTGTCGGTCGACCTGCCGAAGACCAGTGCCCAGCCGCTGAACAGCGACAGCGAGCCCCTGACAGTGTCGATCAAGGCTGACGGCACGATCTTCCTGCAGGATGAGGCGATCGACCTGGGTGACCTGGTGGCCAAGCTGCAGGCGATCGCGCAGAACAACCCGGAGCGGCGCATCTTTGTCCGCGGCGACAAGGACCTGGCGTATGGCCGGATCATGGAGGTGATGGGCACGATCACCCAGGGTGGATTCACGAAGGTGGCGCTGCTGGCTGAACAGCCGAGTGGCGCGCCTCCGGCTGCGGCGAAGCCCTCGGCGGGCGCCGCGCCTGCCCCATCGGCGCCTGCTGCTCCCTCTGGGCCGGCCAGAGCGGCCTCCGGCCAACACAGGTAGGCGTGACGCGGCGTGCTGCAGCGTGTTCTTAAAGCGGCGGACCGATCTGGTGAGCGGGCGGCGGGCATGAGTCCACGACTGCGCGCCGGGCTGGTCGTGTCAGGCGTGCTGCACGTCGTGGTGCTGCTGTTGCTGGTGTTCGGGCTGCCATTCCTGACGCCGCCGGACGACGAGACGCCGCCGGAGACCACCGTTGCGATGGTGTTCCAGGGAACGGCGCAGGCGTCGATGAAGGCGGCTGCACCGGGAGAGGTGCCGGCTCCATCCAAGGAAGCGGCGCCGCCCGCGCCCCCGGTCACGCAACCGCCCAAGCAACAGCCGATCGAGCCCCCGCCGCCGCCTCCCCCTCCGCCGCCGCCTCCTCCGCCACCGGCGCCGTCCGAGACGAAGCCACCTCCGACACCGCCGCCGCCATTGCCGCCGCCGACGCCCACGGCCGAACCGGCGCCCGTCGTGCCGCCCCCGCCGCCGGCCAAGCCGGCCCCGCCGACGCCGACGCCGCCGAAGGAACAGCCGCCGCTGCCCCTGCCACCGCCGCCAGCGCCGCCGCCTCCGGCACCTCCCAGCACGACATCACAACCGAACGTGACGAAGAATCCGGCGCCGGACAGCAGCTCGGTGGAGAACACGCTGGAGAAGTTGCGCCAGCAGCTTGCACAGTCGTCGCCGCCCAGGGCCCGGTCCAATCCGGCGGCAGGCGGGGCGCCGAACGGCGGCGGCAATCCGATGGGCAACGACACCGCGGCCCTGACGGCCGATCAGCGAGGGGCGATCGGCGACCATGTGCGGGAGTGCTGGACCAAGGACGCCGGTGCGCTGGACATCAACAAGCAGCGGGTGCTGCTGACGGTTACCACTGACGCGTCCGGTGTTGCTCGCAGGGCGGAGGTGGCCGGGGCTGACGTCGGGCGGATGGGGGATCCAAGGTTCCGCGCGTTCGCGGAGCGCGCCATCCGTGCGATCATGGATGTCCGGTGCGCGAACCTGCCGCTGCCGACGTCGGCGTTGGGCAAGGTCAATGTGCTGACGTTCCGGTTCAGCCCGTGATGAGGCAGTCGATTTTGGCCGATTCGCCTGGAATTCATTCCCGCGCCACACGCAGGACATCGTGATCCGGTAACTAAACAGCCTTGCCAGATAACAGTCACACGTGGAAGAGACTCCTATGATCGACCTCCCGAATCCTGCCTTTGGCCGGCGCGGCCTGATTGCCAGCGCCGCTGGGCTGCTGACGTCGCAGATTGCCGTGCGGAGCGAGGCCCTGGCGCAATCGGCGGGTGGACAGTCGGCTGTGATCGACGTCAACCGAGCGCGGACGGCGCCAATTCCGATTGCGGTGCCGGATCTGGGGGGCGGTGGACTTGGCGCGCAGATTGCCGGGGTGATCAGCAACGACCTGTCGGGCAGCGGGCTGTTCCGGCTGATAGATCATGCGGCGTTCATCCAGGCGGGCGCCTCGGCCGGAGGTGCGCCGGATTTCCAGAACTGGAAGCCGACCGGCGCGCAGGCTCTGGTGACCGGCAGCGTCTCGGGCGGCGGCGGCCAGGTGCGGGTGGAATTCCGGCTATGGGACATTTTGCCGGGCACCCAGATCCAGGGCACCGCCTATACCACGACGGAGTCCAACTGGCGGCGCATCGCGCACAAGATGGCGGATGTGATTTACGAGCGTCTGCTGGGGGAGAAGGGCTATTTCGATACGCGGATCGTCTATGTGTCCGCGACCGGCCCGCGGGACCGGCGGACCAAGCGGCTGGCAATCATGGACCAGGACAGCGCGAACAACCGCATCCTGACCGACGGGTCGTGGCTGGTGCTGACGCCGCGGTTCCATCCGACTCAGGACAAGATCGTGTTCATGAGTTATGCCAATAACCGGCCTCGGGTTTATCTGTTTGACCTGACGTCCGGGCGGCAATCGGTGCTGGGCGATTTCGCGGGCATGACATTCGCGCCGCGGTTCGCGCCGGACGGCAACAGCGTGGTGATGGCGGTTTCGAACGGCAACGGCTCGGACATCGTATCGGTCGATGTTGGAAGTCACGCGGTGCGGCGGCTGACCCAGTCAGGGTCGATCGATGTCAGCCCATGCTACAGCCCGGACGGGTCGCAGATCGCCTTTGCTTCGGACCGCGGCGGCGATCAGCAGATCTATGTGATGGGTGCGGGCGGCGGCGGCGCGCGGCGGATCAGTTTCGGCAGCGGACGGTACGCGACACCGGTCTGGTCGCCGCGCGGCGACCTGATCGCGTTCACCCGATACGCCGGGGACACCTCCAACTTCGCCATCGGGGTGATGCATCCGGACGGATCAGGCGAGCGGATACTGTCCGAAGGCTGGCTGGTGGAGGGTCCGACGTTCGCGCCGAACGGCCGCGTGCTGATGTTCTTCCAGGAAAGCCGGTCGCGCGACGCACGCGGTGCCGGGTTTTCGTCGCGTCTGATGTCGGTCGATATCACCGGGTTCAACGAGCGTCCGGCCCCTACGCCGACGGATGCGTCCGATCCGGCATGGTCCCCCCTGGGAACTTGATCACCCGGGCGTTACAATTGCTGGATGGTATCGGTCACGCGGGAACTTGACCGTCATCTGATGTCCGCGTTAATCGCTATCATGGTCGGAACGGATTACCGTCTCCGGCCGTGCAGGTGACCCCTGCGTGTCGGTTTACACCCCAGCCAGGGACGCAGACAGTATGAACACCAATATCCTCGGGGCCGTCGCCGCCCTCGCTGTGTTGGCGGCCTGTACAAAAACGCCTGAGCCCACCCCAGTTGCCGCCGCTCCCGCCGCTTCGGCCGGGATCGTTCCGGGCAGCCAGGAGGACCTGGTGGCCAATGTCGGGGATCGGGTGTTCTTCGACTTCAACAAATCCAATCTGCGTGGTGATGCACAGGCGACGCTGGACAAGCAGGCGTCGTGGCTTGGCAAGTACGGCAGCGTGAATGTGCAAATTGCCGGCAATACGGACGAGCGTGGCACCGAGGAATACAACCTGGCACTGGGCCAGCGTCGCGCCAACTCGGCGGCGTCGTATCTGAAGGCCAAGGGCGTTGCCGCGGCGCGGATGACGACGATCAGCTACGGCAAGGACCGTCCGGTGGCGCAAGGGTCCGACGAGGAAGCCTGGGCGCAGAACCGGAACGCGATCACGTCGGTTCAATAGGCGCGGGGCCGTTTACGGCGCTTCCGGGCGCCCGGCTTCAGCCGTCGCCCGCCGCGCCAGTGACGGCGGCGATGTATTGCTGGACGGATGATGCCATGACGGCCTTGGCCTTGTCTGGGATCACGCGCTCCCACCAGCCGCCGTAGATGGTTTCGTAGGGCCACGGGGCGAGGGTGGTTGCGATGTGCCGGACGCTTTCCGCGTCCAGCGGAATCAGGTTCGGATAGCTGCGCATGAACGTCAGGCCCTTGTCGGGGCGCACCTGCAGGGTATCGCCGCTGAGAATGGCGCCCGCGCCGGCGGCTCCCTGTGCCCAGTGCAGCACCGCGCTGCCGGGGAAATGGCCGCCGCAGCGGATCATCGTGATCCCGTCAGCCAAGGTGATGCGGTCCTCGGCCCAGTAATTGATCACCGCATCCGGGCGGGGGACGTATTTCCGGTCGCGGGCATGGATGTAGACCGGGACGCTGTTGAAGGCGTGGCTCCATTCGATGGCGGAGGCGATGAAGTGCGGGTGGGAACAGGCGATTGCCGAGAGCCCGCCGAGTGCGGTGATGATGGTGATCGTGGCCTCGTCAAGGAAGCTGATGCAGTCCCACAGGATGTTGCCGGCTGGGGTGCGCAGGATCAGGGCGCGCTGGCCGATGGCGAAGGATGGGAAGGTGCCTACTCCCATCAAGCCGGGTTCAAGCCGACGAAAGGCGTTGTAGTAGGTTTTCTTCATCGCCGGCATCGTTGTCCAGGCCTGGCCCGCCGGATTGACGTATTGACGGGGGTCCTGACAGATCAGGCAGCCGGCTGGCGCGGCCTCGGTGTTGGGATACTGGTTGCCGCAGGTGGTGCAGATGAAGGCCGGCATGCGGGGTCTTTCTCGTTCGTTTCGTCGCGATACGGCATGCGAGGATAACGCGGCGCCGCCATGGTGCAAACGCCATGGCCACGGAGGCTTATTGGCTGGTGATGATGTCGCGGCGAAGGGTCGCGAGTTGTTCGGTAATCACCGTGACATCGAATTGGCGGGCGCGTTCGCGGCCGGCCGCGGCCATCGCGGCGCGGCGGGACGGATCGCGGGCCAGGATTCGGATGGCAGCGGCGATGTCCTCCGGGCGGTCGGGATCGGCGTAGAGCGCGGCGTCACCGGCGACCTCGGGCAGTCCGCCGCGGGCCGAGCAGATCAGCGCCGCACCGCTGGCCAGGGCTTCGAGGGCGACGAGGCCAAATGGCTCCGGCCAACGGCTCGGGACGACGACGATTTCGGATCGGGCCATGGCGGCGAGGACGTCGGGATGATCGCGATAGCCGAACATCTGGACGCCGGCTTTGGTGGCGGCGGTTTCAACCATGCGGGTGAAGCCGGTGTGTGGGCTGTCGATGGCGAAACGGTCGGCACCGATGATTTCCGCGCGCCAGCCCGGCAGGTCGGGTAAGGCCTGGGCGCAGGCGGCGACGAAGGCGTCGGGTCCTTTGTTGTCGACCACGCGGCCGGCGAACAGGATGACAGGGTCGCGCTGGGCTGGCGGCGGAAGCTCGGTCACATCGAGGCAGTTGGGCAGGACGACAGGTGGCCGAACCGGGGTGGTCACACCGTCGAGGAAGCGGCGGCGGAGGTAGTCGGAGTTGGTGACGACGCGCGCCAACCGGCCGAGCATGGCCGATCGAAGAGCAGGGGTGTCGGTTTCCCGCATCGCCTGCGGGTCGTTGTGGAAGATCATCGTGACCGGGATCCGCGGCAGGCGGGCGGCGAGGGAGAGGGCGATTTCGGGGCGGTTGTGGACCTCGATCAGCGCGGGATTCAGGGCTTTTATCTGGGTGGCGGCGGCGGCGGCGAAGCGGATGTTGGTGCTTCCGACGATCCATGGCCTGGGGGCGACCGGCTGGTAACGGATGCCGGGGAAGGTGGGGGCGTCCTGCTTGCCGCCGATGATGATCGTGTCGAATCCGGGGGTAAGGGTCAGGCGGCGGGCGAGCAGGCCGATGGCGCCGGTGCGGCCGGGGCCGAAACCCTCACGTGGCGGCAGGACGACGGCGACCAGGGGGACGGGTTGAGACATTGGGCGGGGTATAGTGGGGAGGGTTCCTTGGCGCCATCGGGCGGCGGGATTCTGTGTGCTGGCCGCGGACGCGATGGGCTCGCCGGCCGGAGCGCCTTGGAAGCTGGCCGAAGTCGCGGCGACCGCGCCAGAGGTTCAGTTAGCTGGCGCGGTGCTGGCTTAAGAGCCTCGTGGCGTTTGGGTAAGTCATGATCCGTACACCGTTTCATTGCCCATCGCGGGCGGCGACGATAACGTCGCGTGCCATGCCATTCGCGCGACGCTCGAATGCGAAACGACCGCCGTGATGCTGACGCCCGACGTGCGCCGCGTCTGGACGGGGCGGGTTATTCTGATGCTGTTGACGGCGTGGGCTCTGGCGATGGTGGTCGGCGATGTCGCGCGGGTGTTTCACCGGCTGGGGTCGGTAGGACTTTTCGCCAACGGTGACGGGTTGATCTACGACGTTCGCGGCTCGTTTGCCGATCAGACCGAATCACCGGCGTGGCAAGCCGGCCTGCGACCGGGCGACCGGATCGACATCCGCCAGATGCGCTGCAGGACGTTGCGTGAGGCCGCATGCGCCGACCTGATCGCCGTGCTGGGTGGCATGCAGTACGTGGAGCCTGGGCGGCGGCTGGTTCTGGCGGTGGTAAAGGGCGGCCAGGGGGAGAGCGTGACGGTTGACCTCGTCGCCCAAGTGCCGGCGCAGCGTTTGGCAGGCCGGTCCATCCTGCTGCTGGACGAAATGGTCGGCGTCGCCTTCGTGCTGGCGGCGGCCTGGCTGGTGTGGGTGCGGCCGGGGCGGATGAGCTGGGGATTTTTCCTCTATGCGATCTGGTTCAATCCCGGCCAGAGCTACGAGTATTACGCGTGGATCGAGCGCTGGCCGGTGGCGCTGCTGACGCAATGGGTGTTGGAATTGGTCGCGCAAGGGGCGGGATATGCCGGGTTCCTGACGTTCGCGATGCGCGCCCCGTCCGGCGCGATCACGCCGCGCTGGCAGGCCGTCGAGCGCTGGCTGCCGTTGGTGGCGCTGTTCATAACGTTGCTGCAGCTGGCAAGCATCGGGTCGGCGTTCGGCTATGCCTCCGAGACGATCACGCAGGTTGGGTATCTGGCGGGCTATGCGGTGAGCCTGGCTGCGCTGGTGATCCTGCTGCTGCGGCGGCGCGAGCAGAGTCGGCTGGATCTGCAGCGGATGCGCTGGGTGATCGCTGGCTGCGTGATCGGGCTGCCGGCTTTCATCCTGGCGGAGATCATGCAGTCGACCACGCTGTTGCAGCCAACAGTCTCCGATCCGGCCGGCAATTTGGTCGGACTGTTGTATCTCGTTGCCGGTGTGCTGGGATATTTCGTGTTCGAGGCGATCAGGCGGCGCCGCGTCGTGAGCGTTTCGGTGCCGTTGTGCCGTGTCACCGTGCTGGGGATGCTGCTAAGCGTTCCGGTGGGATACATGCGTCAGGCTCTGGAACGGCTACACGGCGATCTCGGCGTGACGGGATCGATGTGGCTTTTGGTCCTGGGTGCGGGGCTGTTCATCCTCAACCGGGTGCATGATGTGCTGATGCGGCTGGGGGATCGCGCCTACAACCGGCTTTTCCGGCGTGCGTCCCGAGAGATGGATGCGCTGTGCGATGCGGTGGTTGGCGCGAGAAGCGTGGCAGAACTGGAGCGGCTGCTGGTGAACGAACCGGCGCGGATTCTGCGGCTGGCGTCCGCGGCGGTGTTCGCAGCGGGCGCGGCGGGGTTTGAGCGGACCTGTTCGGTGGGATGGGGGGACGAGACCGTGCGGGTGCTGGATCCGCGGGTGGATGCGGCGTTGCTTCCGCCGGCGAAGGGGGATGGGGCGTTTCCGGTGCGTTGGAACGCGATCGATCACAACCGCTTTCCAAGCGATGCGGCCGCGCCAAACCTGGTGGCGCCGTTTGCGGATCGGGTACGCTGCCATGCGATCGGGGTGTACGGGTCGCATGAGAACGGAATGGATCTGGACAGCGATGAGCGGGCGATGTTGAGCCACTTGGCACGGGACGCGGCCGCTGCCTATGCGAAACTTGAGGCGGAGGGATTGCGGGAGCAGCTTCGGGCGTTTGAGGCGGGGCTGCGGGTGGCTGTTTAGGGTCGGCTAGTCTTTGGCATCTGGACATCCGGTCGCGCCGTGCGATGTGCTTTGTCGAAGGGGCCCGTGCGATGTGCCATTGCCCGGGCGGGCGTTCTGCTGCCTAATTTCTCCCCAAGGCAGCGGGGACCGCGGATGAGCGATTTTGAAACATCTTTGGAAACGACGATCAAGCGTTGGCACGGCATCGAGCCGCCCAATGCCGCGGCGAAACGGCTGGCCGCGGAACTGATGGGAACGATCGCGGCGTTCGAGGCGCTGCGCGGCACGCTGGCGTTCGAAGATGAGCCGGCCAGCTTCGAGGCGGCGCTGCAGGCGACGAAGGAAATCCTCTGATGTCGGGCGTCGCCAATATCAGCCTGATCCAGGCCGCCGACGCGGTCAGGACGGGGCAGACGACCTCGCTTGACCTGCTGCGGGCCTGCTGGGCGAATCTCGATGCGGTCAATCCGCAGGTGAACGCTGTCATCTGGGAGGAGCGCGAGGCGGCCGAGGCGGCGGCCGAGGCAGCGGATCACGCCGTCCGCGCCGGGCAGCCCCTCGGCCGGCTGCATGGCGTGCCGATGGCGCACAAGGACATGTATTATCAGGCGGGCCGTCTGAGCACGTGCGGGTCGGCTCTGCGGCGGGATTTCCGGCCGACGGTTACCGCAACGGTGATCGAGCGGCTTGCGGCGGCCGGGGCCTATGTGTTTGCCGGCCTGAACATGGCTGAGTTCGCGCAGAACCCGACCGGCCACAACAAGACGTTTGGCGACTGTCACAATCCCTGGAACCTGCCTTATGTCACCGGCGGGTCTTCGTCAGGGTCCGGCGCATCGGTCGCTGCACGCTTCAACTACATGGCGCTGGGGTCCGATACCGGAGGCTCGATCCGGCTGCCGGCGTCTGCTTGCGGTGTCACCGGGCTGAAGCCGACGCAGACACGGGTCTCGCGCCATGGCGTGATGCCGCTGTCGTTCTCACATGACAATGTCGGGCCGCTGGCGCGTACGGCGCGTGATTGCGCGCGGGTCCTGCAGGTGATCGCGGGACACGACCCGAAGGACCCCACAAGCTCGCGCGAACCGGTTCCGAGTTACGAGTCGGCGATGGATGGGGATTTGCGCGGGCTTCGGATCGGGGTGCCGACCAATGTATTTCTCGATGGCGCGGAAGAACCGGTTGTTGCCGCGATGGAAGAGGCGCTGCGGGTGCTGACTGGGCGGGGGGCTGTGGTGAGCCGATTCGCATTGCCGCTTATGGATGCGGTGTCGGCTTATGGCGGGATCGTCTCGCGGGTGGAGGCAGCGCCAATCCATGCCGAGTGGATGCGCTCCGACCCGCAGGCCTATGGTGCGCACATCAGTGCCAGGATGTATCCCGGCTATGCGATCCCGGCCGCGTATTATGTGGAGGCGCTGAGCCGCCGCGGCCCGATCCTGAAGGCCTTCGCCGATGCGGTTTTCTCGCAGGTCGATGTGCTGGTGACACCGACGATCCGCACGTGCCTGCCGACCTTGGAGGAGACCGACATCGATCACGGGCCACCGGGCACCGAACACAAATTCATGGCGCTGTCGGCGAATACGCGGCCGTTCAATTACCTCGGCCTGCCTGCCATCAGCGTGCCGTGCGGGTTTGATCCGAATGGATGCCCGATCGGATTGCAGATTGCCGGGCGGCCGTTCGCGGAGGGCGCGCATTCTGAAAGTCGCCGGGGCTTACCAGCTGGACACGCGGTGGCACTGGGACCGTCCGCCCATTCTAAGCACCGCCCGGGCGGCGGAGGGTGCGCGATGACCAAGCCGAAAGTCGCGTTCATTGGCACCGGTGGGACAATCGCCTCATTGGGAAGCGGGCCGCTGGATATCCAGGATTATGCCTCGCAAGGCCGGATGATGCATGCGGAGGAGATCCTGGCGCGTTGGCCGGAGACGGCGCTGGTGGCGGACGTCCTGCCGGTGCGGTACCGGGCGATCCCCAGTCCGGCGATTGGCTTTCCGGAGTGGAAGGAACTGGGCCGGCTTTGCGCGAAGCTTGTCAGCGACCATCCGGACCTGGCCGGCATCGTTATCGGACACGGCACCGCGACGTTGGAGGAAACGGCGTACTTCCTGAACCTGACACTGAAGGTGCCGGTTCCGGTGGTAATCGTCGGCTCTCAGCGTCCGTCCAGCGCGGTGTCGAGCGATGCGGGGATGAACCTGGTCAATGCGATCCGGGTGGCGGCCAGTCCGGAGGCGCGCGGGATGGGCGTGCTGGTGGTGCTGAACGACGAAATCCAGGCGGCGCGTGAGGTGACCAAGACCTCGACGCTGCGCATGCAGACCTTTCGGACGCCGGACTTTGGCGTGCTGGGTCATGCGGACGGGGACGCGGTGGCGTTCTACCGGCGTCCGATTCGCCGGTGCGCGCCGGATACCGAGTTCGATATTGGCGGCCTGGATGCGATGCCGCGCGTGGATATTTCGTATTCCTATGCCGGCGGGGATGGTACTGCGACGCGGGCGTTTGTCGAGGCGGGGGCGTCGGGTATCGTTGCGGCGGGGTTCGCGCCTGGCATGTGTCCGCCGGATGAATTCAAGGCTCTGACCGAGGCGGTTAAGCGAGGCGTCGTTGTCGTGCAGTGCACGCGGGCCGGGTCCGGGCGGACCTTTCGTGGAACGCGGCTGCGTGAAGCCGGCTTGTTGATCGCCGACAACCTGAACCCCCAGAAGGCTCGGCTTTTGCTGTCGCTGGCGTTGACGGTGACGCGTGATCCGGAAGAGATCATGCGGATTTTTCGAACCTACTGACGATGTCCGATCCAGAGGCAATCCGGCAGTTCGAGTTGGCGGGCTGGGAGAAGGCCGCGGGGACCTATGGGGCATCCTTTGCCACCGCGACGCGGCAGTTCATTCCGGCGTTGCTGGACGCTGCAGGG
Organism: uncultured Pseudomonadota bacterium; assembly: GCA_963819005.1. Taxonomy (GTDB): domain Bacteria; phylum Pseudomonadota; class Alphaproteobacteria; order Acetobacterales; family Acetobacteraceae; genus Rhodopila. Next base: position 855,035 of record CAWFUL010000009.1, on the reverse strand, counting down.
GTTGAGGCCGGGCTGGCGGTGCTGGACGTTGCCTGCGGACCAGGGTTTGTGACGGATGCGGCAGTGAAGCTTGGGGCCGCGGCGAGGGGACTGGATTTCTCGCCGGCGATGCTGCGGACCGCTACGCGGCTTCATGCCGGCATCGCGGTCGATCACGGTGACGCGGAGGCGCTGCCCTATCCGGATGCCTCGTTCGATGCGGTGGTGTCCAATTTCGGACTGCACCATGTGCCTCGGCCGGAGATGGCTCTGCGAGAGGCTTCTCGCGTGCTGCGGCCTGGCGGGCGCGTAGCCTTCACGGCATGGGCCGCGCCGTCGGACAATGTTGCCTGGAAGCTGGTTTTCGATGCGATTCGAAGGTGCGGCGACCCCGCGGCCTCGCGTGCGCCCGCGCCGGGTGGTGGCTTTGGTTCGGCTGCTGATTGCCGGTCCGCGCTGGAGGTGGTGGGATTTGGCGGCGTTGAAGCGCGACAACTGACTGGCGTGTGGCGGCATGCGGACGGTTCGGCACTGCTGGCGGCGCTGCGATCCGGGACCGCCCGCATGGCGGCGATGATCGAGGCTCAGGCGCCTTCATCGGTGCCGGATATTATCGCTGCGATCGACCGGGACGCCGCGCCGTACCGGACGGACGATGAACTGAGATTGCCGATCTCCGCCTTTGTGGCGTCCGGAATGAAGGCGTCGCCGAGACTTTAGGCGAACAAGGGCGCGGTCCCGCTCCTGCTGGGAAAGCGGGCATTTACGCGATCATGAGGGCCGAGGATCAGTAACGAGATCACGGCGCTTGACATTTGCTCCTATTTATGATTTTATTCCTTCGTTATTTTAACGCTGAGTTTTTATTCTAATTCCGCCTATTTAACAAAGTGATCGTGACATTGACATCTGAGAGTCTGAATGGACCGGTCGCGTCCCGTCCGTCCACTGCGATTGGCGATGGCCCCGCCGTAATTTCCGAAGCGCGCGGAGCCTGTCCGGACGGTGCGTTTACGCCGCCGGCCATGGTTCCGGCCCACCTTCAGAAGGCGCTGCGGGGCGTGGCGCCGCATCTGACGCAGGCCGAGCTGTCGGCCTGGGCTGAGATCCTGGCGCAGCAGTTGTCGAGGGCGTCCATCGTGCAGCCTCGCTGCGTCGCGGCTTTTCTTGGCCAGTGCGCTGTTGAGAGCGGGGGGTTCCGCACGTTGGAGGAAGATCTTTCCTACAGCGCGGACCGGCTGTGCGAGGTGTGGCCGAACCGTTTCCCAACGGCGGAGGATGCGGCGCCGTTCGCATACCATCCGGAGGCGCTTGCCAACAGCGTCTATGCCGGACGCATGGGCAATGGCGGTCCAGGGTCCGGAGATGGCTGGCGTTTCCGCGGCCGCGGGCTGATCCAACTGACCGGGCGGGCAGCGTACGCGGGTTTCGCGAAGTCAATGAGCATGACTCTCGACGATGCGGTCGAGCATGCGGCGACGCCGCCGGGCGCGGCGGAAAGCGCGATCTGGTTCTGGTCCGAGCACGATCTGTGTGCCTTAGCGGAACAATGGGAGATCAGCCGGATCACGCTCCGGATCAACGGCGGCACGACCGGAGATTCGGAGCGAGTCCGCCTATGCAACGTCGCGCTGCGCGCGATCGGCGCCTGAAGGTCCGACAGGGCGTGGCCGGGCAGCCGGCTGGATCTGATATTTATTTGGAGTGAAACGATTGGATATTATGACTGCGTTGGCGGCCATTCCTGGCGCCACTCATTTTCTGCCGTATGTTGCAAGTGCTGTTGCGCTGTGCGCCGCCATAGCAGTGGCGCTGCCGCGTCCCGGCGCGGCGGCGACGGGTGTATATCCCGTGTTCTACGCGGTGGTGAACTTTGTCGCCCTGAATTTTGGCCGGGCCCGGAATGCTGATTGGGCGGCCGACGAAAAATCCCCCACGTCGTCCGCGCCGTCGCAGCCGCCAGGTGGTCACTGATGTATCGCCGCGGTCTTCTTCGCGCCGCCGCCGTCGCGCCGGTGGCAGCGCTGCTGGCGTGTCAGCCCCCCGCTGTTGCGAGTTCGCAACTCACGTCCGATGTCGGCCTGCTTGTCTCCGGCCTGGCTGCCGCGATCGCTAACATCAGGCAGACGCCGGGTGTTCCGGGACCTGCGGTGACCCACCTAGAGGCAAATCTTAGCAAGCTTCAGGCTGACGCCCGCATCGTCACGACCGCCACAGGCACCCCTGCACCTTCGGCTATTCAGGAAATTGAACACCTTGTGGAGGCGGTTGCATCGATTGCGCTGCCGCTGATCCCGGGCGGGTCGGCGATCCAGTTGACGATTGAGGCGGCGGTCGCGATTCTACCGCCGATCCTGGCCGCCGCTGGTATCTCCGGGATAGCCAAGGCGCCAAAATTCACCCCGGCGCAGGCCCGCGTCATCCTGGCGGCGGCGCATTGAAACGCCTCGGCCGCCTTGCGCATGATCCGGTCGCCCTGGCGGCGGCGCCCGGCCATCGGTTCGGGGTGATACCCCCGCCGAAGTCAGTTGACCGTGGCGCGATCAACTTCCAACCCAGGCTGTACCACAACGATACCCTGCCTGATTGCACGGCGGTCGCTCTGGCGAACGCGGCGCGCGGGCTAGCGGCGCTGAACGGCTACGAGCTTGTCGTCAACGATGAATCGGTGCCGGCATTCTACAGCGCCTGTGTTGGGAACCCGCCCGACCTTGGGGCAACCGACGGCGCGGTGATGCTGGATGTACTGCAGCGCCAGGCTCAGCAGGGCTTCGACATCGGTCCTCAGCGCTTGTTCGGCGCGTTCGGCACGATCGCGGTCAAGAGCCGAGCGGCGCTGGCGCTTGGGATTTCGCGGTTGGGGGCCGGATATTGGGGCGTGATGTTGCGGGAGCGCGATATGCAGGAAGCGCCCCTGTGGGATGTTCAGGACGGCCGGGACGACGGAGCGGTTGTGGGGGGCCATGCGCTGATTGCCTGGGATTACACCTCACTAGCTGACGAAGGCGTGCTGCGGCTTGGGACGTGGGGGGCGTGGCAGGAGGCAACCTGGGCCTGGGTGGCCGCACGGCTTGATGAGGCCCATGGCCTGGTCTGGCGGCAACTGGCGCGCGCCGACGGCTCGTTTTACACGGGTTTGTCCGCCACCGGCCTGATCGACGACGGTGCGGTCAGCTAAATCCACTTTGGTCTGATGAAAACGACGGCGTGATTGATGACGCCGTCGTTCCATGTCGATCGTTTCGTCATTCGCCGAAGGACGCTACCAGGTGAATACGGTCGAGAGCATTATTCCCTGACCCTTGCCATCCCTGGTCGGTCCGACGGCATTTGTAGAGAAATTAAACCCGCCCTGGTGCCGCTGCGTATACATATATTCGGCGACAACCTGCATGCCGGGTGCGACTTTGTATGTGCCGCCGGTGGCGACCTCGAACTCGTGCCGCTGCGACAGACCGGTCAACTGAGCCGCCCCTTGCGAGTCGACGATCCCGACCTGAAGACCCATCGTGAGTGGACCGTTCGCGTAGGTCAGACCAGGCAGCACCGCATTGGTCGAAACGCCTCCGGTCGGGCGCATCTGCAGTCCGTTGTTCACTGCACCCCCGATGTAGTCTATCGCCGCCGTGATGTTGAATGCTGTGACTGCAATGCCTGCCTTATAGAAGCTGAGATTGTCGTAGCGGAGTGCCTGGGCGCTGGCGGTCGGTGAGGGCGCGACGTAAGCGGCCGTGGTCAGCTGCTCCTTGCCGGCTGCCTCATAGAAACCATAGGTCTTGACATCTACCGCGCCAAAATTGTGCTGGTATCTCAAGCCGACGCCGACCTGGTTGAGCCAGCGGGTCGGATCATTCCCAGATGATACGTTGATGCAGGTTGGACCGGCCTGGCCGCAACCGACGCCAAGTCCGCCATCCTGGAAGATGTTGCCCATATTCGGGGCGTACTGGGCACCGACATCGAAACCGAAGATCTGGGGCGAAAGATAGACGATTTTTGAGTTGCCGTACTCGGCGCCCGAGGCAGTCAGCCACGCGAACGGAATATTCGTTGGGCCAGTCGGTGTGGTGGCCTGCAGCGCGCCTCCGTTCATTCCGGTGATGCCCGCATCCCAGCACTGAGAGGTGAATATACAATTGTCAAACAAACCCAGCACGCCGTCGGCCTGGCCAAGTCGCAGCAACCCTGCCTGATTGCTTGCCACATATCCAAACGCCCGGCGAACAAACACGGTCTGGGCGGACGAGTTTGTGCTTGGGCTGTTGGCGGGTCCGCTGGTCGGGCTCGCGAAAGTGCGGTCAGCCGCGCCGAAGTTTGTTCGCAGCTCTATTGCCGCGCCGTATCGCAGCCCGTTCGACGAGACGCCATCGAAGCCGGGATATAGACGCATGTAGCTGCCTATTCCGACGGGATTTAGCTTGTAGCCGTTCGGCGTGCCATTCGCATTGACACCAACATCAGCGCTGGTGAAGTTGGCTGTAAGATCAACCTCGACGCGGCCATTCAAACGTATGACGATTGTGCCCGGCTTGGGGACAGCAACCGTGTCGGGCGCGAACATCGTGCTGAGCGGGCCTGCTGCCTGACTGCCGCTTGGCGTATTGGCGATGCCCCAGGCGTTGTTGTTGTTGTTGCCGGCCGGGCCTGTCCCGTATGGACCGATGTATTGGCCTTGTGATGGATTTGGCGTTACCTGGGCTTGTGCGAACGTTGTCCCAACGCCGACAAGCGCAACGGTGGCCAAAAGCGTTTTTCGCATATTGCTTCTCCTGAAGGCCGCGGACCAGGCTTGCTTTATTTCCTGGTTGGCGCGTCAAGTTGGGGAGGCGGCCCGGGCACGACGGCCGCCGTCGCCGACCTTCAGATGTTCCGACGATGGTGTAAAGCTGCCAATGGATGTATTTCTTGCCCTGAACAAGACTTTCTCGTGAGGGATGTTATAGTATGATTACAAGTGAAAATTCATTTGATTCGCAGCCACTGCCAGACCATGGCGTGTCGCCCAATGCGGCTTTACCGATCAAATCATCCTGAAAGACGTACTACTTGCCGGTTGCTTGGAGCGAGACAGGTCGTCAGTCGTTCCTGTATAAAACTGAATGTCGAATGTTCGTCTTGGTCGACGCATTCGGCAACTCGGTGAGGTGTTATCCGACCGGGCGAGCAGGCTTTTGATCTCGTAAGCGCGGCCCACCTTTGCCTGGCCTCCAAGTTGCTGCGCTGCTCGCCGGCAAGCCTGTCATGCGCAGGAGAGATGTGCTGAGGCCTATGTCCGCTGGTCGCCGGTCATTTGCAACGGCCTGAATCCGGTCGGCCGGTCAGGCGTTCCGCAAGGTTGAAGGGCGTCAATCTCGGTTTGAAAAAGCCAGATTGTTCCTGCCAAAATTTGCTGTACGTATCGATTCCAGCATCACCATGTTCTGGCGGGATGATGACGGCCTCATCGCTTTCGGCTAGCCGATGGGACTCGCGCGTTTGCGGTGCCACCGGCGGGCTGATTATCATTGGTTGCCTCCTCCCGTTAGCCTTGCAGATCAGTTGCGAGGTTCAGGGGGGCCAATCAAGTGAAGCGGTCATCAATTCGCGCGGAGCGTGTGGTCTTTGAAACGCGATTTCCCGCGGGGCGCCACACCCCGCCGGATGACGCCATAGCCGTTGCGATGGCGGGTGGTGCCGGAGATGGTGGAGCTGAGGGGAATCGAACCCCTGACCTCCTCATTGCGAACGAGGCGCTCTCCCAACTGAGCTACAGCCCCATCCCGGTCGCGGCGCCCCTAATGATAGGACGCTCCCGTGAAGTCAACACCTACCGCGCCGACAGCGTCTCGAACACGTCTCCCTCCGGCGGCAACCCCAGGATGTGCCGGCGATGCCACAACGCGTAGAACAGCAGTTTCCAGCAGGCGAATCCGTGCCGCCAGCGGCGAATGTCGCCGAACAGCGCTTCGACCATGTCGGGGTGAGCGATTTGCTCCACGCCGGGCTGCGCGGCGACGAGCGGGCCGAGCCGGGCGCCCTTGGCCTTGATCCAGTCGCCGACGGGGACCGTGAAGCCGGTCTTCGGGGCGAATGGCCTCGCCATCGGCAGGTTGGTCTCCAGCCACTTCCGCAGGATCCATTTTCCCATCTTGCCGCGCAGCTTCATATGGTCGGGCAGGCGGAACGCGGCGGCGGCGATGCCGGGGTCCAGCAGAGGGGTACGGCCTTCAACCGCGTGGGCCATCAGGCAGCGGTCCAGCTTCAGCAGCAGATCGTGGGGCAGCCAGTCCATCATATCCAGCGCCTGCGCCGCCGCCAGGGCGGACCGCCCACCCTCGGCGGCTCGGGCTTCCGCGGCCGCCATCCCATCCCGCCAGGCGGCCGGCCGCTGGCGCAGCACCGGCACCTTATCGAAGCTGCCGCCGGCCCACATCGTCTTGCCGCCGCGCCACCACGGCAGCGTCGCCTGACGGTAGCGGGCGTAGCCGCCGAAGATCTCGTCGCCGCCCTCGCCGCACAGCACGACCTTCACGTCCTGGCGCGCGCGGCGGGCGAGGAACCAGGTCGGGATGATGGCATAGTCCATCGCGGGGTCGTCCATGGCGGCCACGATCTCGGGCAGGTGCTCCCAGACCATGGCTTCGGAGACCTCGATCGCTTCATGCCTGGCGCCGACGGCTTTTGCCACCGCGGCGGCATGGTCGCGTTCGTCGACGGAGCCGGGTGCGTCGAACCCTGCCGTGAAGGCCAGCACGGGTTCCTTGTTCAGGCGCGACATCAGCGTGATCAGCACGGAACTGTCGATGCCGCCGGACAGGAACATCCCGTAGGGCACGTCGCTGCGTTGATGCAGATCGACGCTCTCGGTCAGGGCGCGGTCCAGCCGGCGCATCGCCTCGTCTTCGGTGATCTGCTCGGGAGGCAATGCCGGCAGGGGATTGATCCGCTGACGGTCGAGGATGTGCCCATCCGCGCAGGTCAGTGTCTCCCCCGGGAGCAGCCGTTGAATGCCCTCGAAGATCGTGTCCGCCCCGGTGGTGAACTGAAGCTGCAACAGTTCCTCGACAGCCGCCGGCCGGACGGCCCGGCGGACGAGGCCCGCTTCCAGCAGCGCCTGGGGTTCCGAAGCGAACGCCAGCCCCCCATCGATCGTGGCGATATACAGCGGCTTGATGCCGAACGGATCGCGGGTCAGCGTCACGGTGCGGCGGACGCGCTCGTGGATGGCGATGGCATACATCCCGCGAAGCGCGCTGGCGTAGCCGCGGCCGTCGCGCAGCCATAAATGCAGCGGCGGCTCACAGTCGCTGTTGGTGGCGAAAACGGTGTCGGGCATTTCAGCCCGCAGTTCGCGATAGTTATAGATCTCGCCGTTTGCGACCAAGGTTGCAGGGCCGGCGAACAGGGGCTGATCGCCGCTGACCAGATCAATGATCGACAGGCGATTATGCACCAGGGCGACACGCCCCACCACGGCGTGTCCGGACCCATCGGGCCCGCGGTGGTGCAGGGCCGCGATGAGTTTGGAAAGGACAGTCGGGTCCGGGGGCGGGGCGCCGGACGACAAGATCAACCCAGCAATGCCACACATAAGATACGCCCCTGGAAAACCAGCCGTGGCAGCCATAGCGTAGTGCCGTCCCGGTGTCCCGCCTTACCGTCGGGATAGTGGTTCAGTCGAGCGATACACGCGTTCCAGGCAGCATATTTGAAGCGATGGCCGGCATCTTCCGATCCTCGCCGTTGACGATCCGTCCACCGCCACGATAGTCACATCATCGTTGCTTGGGGGGCTGTTTCACGTCCGAAGCAGACGCGACGGCGGCGGCACGGTCCTTCAATTGCGACAGTCGCGCCGGCTGCACCGGCGAAAACACGGGGCTGGAGAAACGCCGTATGCCGCTGATCAGATCGGCCGCCGCGCTCGCGACGGTATTTTTTGTCGCGATCGGCACCTGTCATGCCGCAACGGAGGACAATTTCACTGGCCGCACGACGGGCGATCTGGTGACATTGTGTGATCCGCAGTCGGACAGCGCGCTCGACAACGCCGGCGTCAATTACTGCGAGGGCTTCGTCCAGGGTTCGGTTCTGGTGGAGCAGGAGCATGAGGCCAGCAAGCGCAGCCGACAGTTCTTCTGTCTTCCTGACCCAGCCCCGACCCGCAACGAGGCAATGGCGGCGTTCGTGAAGTGGGCCCGCGCCTCGCCCGATCGCCTGGCGATGCCGGCTGTCGATGGCCTCATCAGCTTTCTCAGGGATCAGTATCCATGTCCGAAAGGCCGCTGACGATGATTCGCCGTTTCCGGTCCGGCAGGCTGATCCTGGCCGTCGCTGTGACGCTTCCCATGGCCGCCTGTGCTGATCTGACTCCGACGCAGCAACGCGCCCTGACCGGCACGGCAGCCGGCGCGGGCGTGGGCGCTGTGGCCGGCGCGATCGGTGGCAACGCCGCGCTGGGCGCGGGAATCGGCGCCGGCGCCGGCCTGTTGACCGGGCTGGCGGTCGATCAGCACCGGCGCGCGCAAGACCGTGCGTTCCAGCAAGGCGTCGCAGCGGGGCGGGCTTCTCAGTAGCGCCAGGGGCTTGTCCAGCCGCGCCGACAGCCACGCACCCTTGCGTTTTCTTTCTTCAACTCTCGCTTGACTCGCACACGGTGGGCTTCTAGGTATCGCGCCCTCGGTCGACCCGGCTTTCGGATGTCGATCGTCTGTTTGCAGGTTTACGTCGCGCGCGGCGCCGTCTTCTTCACGAGGACTTAGGCCGCCTGCCACCGTCACCCGCTGGTGGGACTTTGTCCCAAACCGGTGGGTTTTGCCTGTTAACCGGCGATCCCGTCGGAAATCCGTGCAGACTCGCGAACGGAGAAGAGAAAGAGGTCCATGCCGACCATCAACCAGCTTATCGCCCACGGGCGCGAGCGGCCCAAGACCCGGAACTCGGTTCCGGCGCTGCAGGGCTGTCCGCAGAAGCGTGGTGTGTGCACGCGCGTCTATACGACGACGCCGAAGAAGCCGAACTCGGCGCTGCGTAAGGTAGCGAAGGTCCGGCTGACCAACGGCTATGAAGTCGTGAGCTATATCCCGGGTGAAGGGCATAACCTTCAGGAACACTCGGTGGTGCTGATCCGCGGTGGCCGCGTGAAGGACCTACCCGGCGTGCGCTACCATATTCTGCGCGGCGTGCTGGATACCCAGGGCATCGCCAAGCGTCGTCAGCGCCGGTCGCTGTATGGCGCGAAGCGGCCGAAGTAAGAGGGCGATCGCATGTCTCGTCGTCACCGCGCGGAGAAGCGCGAAATTCTGCCGGATGCCAAGTTCGGCGACGTCGTCATCAGCCGTTTCATGAACGCGCTGATGTACGACGGGAAGAAGTCGGCCGCGGAAGGAATCGTCTACAACGCGCTGGATGTGCTGAAGCGCCGTGGTGGCGCGGCGGCTGATCCGGTGCGGATGTTCCACGAGGCGCTGGACAACGTGAAGCCCGCGGTCGAGGTCCGGTCGCGGCGCGTCGGCGGCGCCACGTATCAGGTGCCGGTCGAGGTTCGCACGGAACGGCGCCAGGCTCTGGCGATCCGCTGGATCATCGATGCCGCCCGCAAGCGGGGTGAGCACACGATGCAGGACCGGCTGTCGAACGAACTGCTGGATGCGGTGAACAATCGCGGCTCAGCGGTGAAGAAGCGTGAGGACACCCATCGGATGGCTGAAGCCAATAAGGCTTTCAGCCACTACCGTTGGTAACCACAGGTTTAACCCAAAAGATCCGCTGCGGGATCGACGGAGATTACGATGGGTAAGGCGAAATTCGAGCGGAACAAGCCGCACTGCAACATCGGCACGATCGGCCACGTTGACCATGGCAAGACGTCGTTGACCGCGGCTATCACCAAGGTCCTGGCCGAAACCGGCGGCGCCACCTTCACGGCCTATGACCAGATCGACAAGGCGCCGGAAGAAAAGGCTCGCGGCATCACGATCTCGACCGCGCACGTGGAGTATGAGACGAAGAACCGCCACTACGCCCACGTCGATTGCCCTGGCCACGCTGACTATGTGAAGAACATGATCACCGGCGCGGCGCAGATGGACGGCGCGATCCTGGTGGTGTCCGCCGCCGACGGTCCGATGCCGCAGACCCGGGAGCACATCCTGCTCGCCCGTCAGGTCGGCGTGCCCGCGCTGGTCGTGTTCCTGAACAAGATGGACATCGCCGACGAGGAACTGGTTGAGCTGGTCGAGCTCGAGGTTCGCGATCTGCTGAGTTCCTATCAGTTCCCTGGTGACGACATTCCGATCATCAAGGGGTCGGCGGTCTGCGCGCTGGAAGGCAAGCAGCCGGAAATCGGCCATGATGCGATCCTGAAGCTGATGGAGGCGGTTGACGCCTACATTCCGCAGCCGGAGCGCGCCACCGATCGTCCGTTCCTGATGCCGATCGAAGACGTGTTCAGCATCTCCGGCCGCGGCACGGTGGTGACCGGCCGTGTCGAGCGCGGCATCGTCCGGGTTGGCGAGGAAGTCGAGATCGTCGGCATCAAGCCGACCGTGAAGACCGTCGTGACCGGCGTCGAGATGTTCCGCAAGCTGCTCGATCAGGGCCAGGCCGGCGACAACATTGGCGCGCTGCTGCGTGGCACGAAGCGTGAGGACGTCGAGCGCGGGCAGGTTCTGGCCAAGCCGGGCAGCATCACGCCGCACACACAGTTCAAGGCGGAAGCCTACATCTTGACGAAGGAAGAGGGCGGCCGTCATACGCCATTCTTCACCAACTACCGCCCGCAGTTCTATTTCCGTACGACCGATGTCACGGGCGTCGTGACTCTGCCGGAAGGCACGGAAATGGTGATGCCGGGCGACAACGTGTCGATGGCCGTGGAACTCATCGCGCCGATCGCGATGGATGACGGTCTGCGCTTCGCGATCCGCGAGGGTGGCCGCACCGTCGGCGCCGGCGTGGTTGCCAGCATCCAGAAGTAGAGCGACGGAGCACAACCGGCGTCTCGCCCGTTAATCCGGACGGGTGGGCGCCGGTTGTTGTTTCGGTGGGGAACTTGAGAGCGAACGATGGACAATCAGAATATCCGCATCAGGCTCAAGGCCTATGATCACCGCGTGCTGGACAACAGCACGAAGGAGATCGTGAACACGGCCAGGCGCACGGGTGCCCGCGTTCGCGGACCAATCCCGCTGCCGACTCATATCGAGCGTTTCACCGTGAACCGCTCGCCGCACGTCGATAAGAAAAGCCGCGAGCAGTTCGAGATCCGGACCCACCGGCGTCTGCTCGACATCGTTGAACCGACCCCGCAAACGGTGGACGCGCTGATGAAGCTCGACCTCGCCGCCGGCGTGGATGTCGAGATCAAGATCTAACGCCATGGCGCAAACTCTCCGCACCGGTCTGCTGGCCAAGAAGCTCGGCATGACCCGCATCTTCAAAGACGATGGCACGCATGTGCCGGTCACCGTCCTGCACCTCGATCAGGTGCAGGTCGTCGCGGCCCGAACGCAGGAGAAGGACGGCTACAACGCCGTTCAGATCGGCTGGGGCAAGGCGAAGGTGAAGAACGTCACCCAGCCGCAGCGTGGCCACTTCGCCAAGGCGAAGGTCGAGCCGAAGATGAAGCTGGTGGAATTCAGGGTTGAGGCCGACGCGTTGCTGGAGCCGGGCGCCACACTGTCCGCCGCGCATTTCAGTGCTGGGCAGAAGGTCGATGTCTGCGGCACGTCCAAGGGCAAGGGCTTCGCCGGCGGCATGAAGCGCTGGAACTTCGCTGGCCTCGAAGCCTCGCACGGCGTGTCCGCGAGCCACCGGTCGCTGGGTTCGACGGGTAATCGCCAGGATCCCGGCAAGACATTCAAGAACAAGAAGATGGAAGGCCATCTCGGCGTCGATCGGATCACCACTCTCAATCTGGAAGTGGCGGCCGTGGATGCGGAGAAGGGCCTTCTGATGATCAAGGGCGCGGTGCCCGGCAGCAAGAACGGTTACGTGCTGGTGCGCGACGCTATCAAGCGGGCGCGCCCGGCCGACGCGCCGTATCCGGCGGCTCTGCTGGCCGATGCGCCGGCTGACACCGCGGCGGCGGGCTGAGGAACAGAAGATGCAGGTCGATATCATAACCCTGGACCAGGGAACCTCGACCGGGAGCGCCGAGCTGCCGGAGGAGATTTTCGGGGCCAAGCCGCGGCCGGATATCATGGCGCGCGTCGTCCATTGGCAGTTGTCGAAGCGCCGCTCCGGCAATCACAAGGTCAAGGGCATGGCCGAGGTGTCGGGGACGACAAAGAAGCCGTACAAGCAGAAGGGCACCGGTAACGCACGCCAGGGCAGCCTGCGGTCGCCGCAGTTCCGCACCGGTGGCGTGGTTCATGGGCCGGTCGTACGGTCGCACGAATACAGCCTGAACAAGAAGGTTCGCCGCCTTGGTCTGATTTCCGCGCTGTCGCAGAAGCTGGCCGAGAACAAGCTGGTGGTTCTGGAGTCCGCGACGGCGGAGCCGAAGACCGGTGCGATGGCCAAGCGGATGAAGGCGTTGGGCTGGTCCTCCGCGCTGATCATCGACGGGGCGGTCGACGAGGGTTTCCTGCGAGCCTGCCGCAACATCCACAAGCTGGATGTGCTGCCGACGATCGGCGCCAACGTTTACGACATCCTCAATCACGATGTCCTGGCGATTACCACCGCTGGACTCGAGGGTCTGAAGGCTCGGTTGACCGGCGTGCCGGCCGCAGCCGCCGAAGCGACAGGAGAAGCCGCATGACCGTCGCGCCGAAAAAGCCGCTATCGCGTGAGGCGATGTACCAGATCATCCGGGCGCCGCTGATCACCGAGAAGATGACGATCCTGGGCGAGAGCAATCAGGTCGGATTCAAGGTCGCGATCGAGGCGACGAAGCCGGAGATCGCGGCGGCGGTGGAAGCCCTGTTCAACGTCAAGGTCACCGCGGTGAACACGTTGATCCAGAAGGGCAAGACCAAGCGCTTCAAGGGGCGTCCGGGCGTCCGCTCGGATGTCAAGAAAGCCATCGTGACGCTGGCGCCAAACCAGTCGATCGATTTCACCTCCGCCATATCATAAGGCGCGGAAGATGGCACTCAGGCAATTCAATCCGGTCACGCCGAGCCTTCGCGGGACGGTGCTGATTGATCGTTCGGATCTTTGGAAGGGCAAGCCCGTAAAGGGTCTGACCGAGGGCCAGCACAGCCACGGCGGTCGTAACAATCATGGCCGCATCACCACGCGATTCCGTGGCGGCGGACATAAGCAGTCGTATCGCGTCGTCGACTTCAAGCGCCGCAAGTTCGATATGCCCGCGGTCGTCGAGCGGCTGGAATACGATCCGAACCGCACGGCGTTTATTGCACTGATCAAATATCAGGACGGCGAGCTGGCGTACATTTTGGCGCCGCAACGGCTGAAGGTAGGCGACTCCGTCATCGCCGGCGCGCGCGTGGACATCAAGCCAGGCAATGCCATGCCGATGGCCACCATTCCGGTTGGCACCATCATCCACAATGTGGAGATGAAGCTGGGCGCCGGCGGCAAGATCGCGCGCTCCGCCGGGACCTATGCGCAGCTGGTCGGCAAGGACGCCGGCTACGCGCAGATCAAGCTGATGTCCGGGGAGCTTCGCGTGGTCCGGGCCGAGTGCATGGCCTCGATCGGGGCGGTGTCGAACCCGGACAACATGAACCAGAAGATCGGCAAGGCCGGCCGCATGCGGTGGCTGGGCTTCAAGCCGGGTAACCGTGGCGTCGTGATGAACCCGGTCGATCACCCGTTGGGCGGTGGCGAAGGCCGCAGCTCCGGTGGCCGTCACCCGGTCACGCCCTGGGGTATTCCGACCAAGGGCTACAAGACGCGCGTCAACAAGCGGACGGATAGCCTGATCATCCGCCGCCGCAACAAGGGCAAATAAGATGGCGCGTTCCGTCTGGAAAGGTCCGTTCGTCGACGGCTACCTGCTGGCAAAAGCCGAGGCGTCGCGGGCGTCGTCGCGCAATGAGATCATCAAGATCTGGTCGCGCCGCTCGACAATCCTGCCGCAGTTCGTCGGCCTGACGTTCGGTGTCTACAACGGCCACAAGTTCCTGCCGGTGCAGGTGAACGAGAACATGGTCGGCCATAAGTTCGGCGAATTCTCGCCGACCCGGACCTTCACCGGTCACTCGGCCGACAAGAAGGCGAAGCGAGGCTGACATGAGCAAGCCACAAGCCCCGCGCCGTCTTGCGGAAACCGAAGCGCAGGCGATCGTCAGCAACCTGCGGGTCAGCCCGCGCAAGCTGAACCTTGTCGCCGCGATGATCCGCAACCTGCCGGCGCAGCGTGCGGTCGCGACGCTTACCTTCAGCAAGCGCCGCATTGCCGACCAGGTGAAGAAGGCGCTGGAGAGTGCTATCTCGAACGCCGAGAACAATCATCAGCTCGACGTCGACCGGCTTGTCGTCACGCGCGCGGAGGTCGGCCGCTCCATCGTGATGCGCCGCTTCCATGCGCGTGGGCGTGGTCGCGCCGCGCGGGTCGAGAAGTGGTTCAGCCACCTGAAGATCGTCGTTGCCGAACGCGATCAGGCGGTTGAGGACGACACGGACGACGGCGTTGCCGGCCGCGTGCGCGGTGTGGTGGCCGCGGACAGGGCACGGCGAGGCGATGCCAGCGCCTCAGAAGGAGCCGCATAGTTATGGGTCATAAAGTCAATCCGATCGGCCTGCGCCTCGGCATCAACCGTACCTGGGACAGCCGCTGGTTCGCCGGCACGGACTATTCCAAGCTGCTGCACGAGGACATCAAGCTGCGGAACCACCTGCGGACCAAGCTGCGCGGGGCCGGTGTTTCGCGCGTGGTGATCGAACGTCCGGCCAAGAAGCCGCGCGTGACGATCTACGCGGCGCGTCCCGGCGTGGTGATCGGCAAGAAGGGCCAGGACATCGAGACCTTGAAGAAGGATCTCGGCAAGATGGCCAAGTCCGAGGTGGCACTGAACATCGTCGAAATCCGCAAGCCCGAGATCGATGCGACGTTGGTTGCCGAGAACATCGCACAGCAGCTGGAGCGTCGCGTTGCCTTCCGCCGCGCCATGAAGCGCGCGGTGCAGTCGGCGATGCGTCTCGGCGCCCAGGGTATCCGGATCAACTGCGGCGGCCGGCTTGGCGGCGCGGAAATCGCGCGGGTTGAGTGGTATCGCGAAGGCCGGGTTCCGCTGCACACGCTGCGCGCCGACATCGACTACGGGGTTGCGACCGCGAAGACGACGTATGGCACCTGCGGCGTGAAAGTGTGGGTCTTCAAGGGTGAAATTCTGGCGCACGACCCGATGGCGCAGGATCGCCGGGCCGCCGAACAAGCGCCCCAACGGTAATATGGATCGGTAAGAGACGATGCTTTCTCCGAAACGGACGAAATTCCGTAAGCAACACAAGGGCCGCATCCATGGATTGTCCAAGGGTGGCACGGCGCTGAACTTCGGCACCTTTGGCCTGAAAGCCCTGGAGCCGGAGCGCATCACCGCTCGGCAGATCGAGTCCGCCCGGCGGGCGATCACCCGTGCGATGAAGCGTGCTGGGCGCGTGTGGATCCGGATTTTTCCGGATGTGCCAGTGTCCACCAAGCCGGCCGAGGTTCGCATGGGCTCCGGCAAGGGCTCGCCGGAATTCTGGGTGGCGCGTGTGGCCCCGGGCCGGATCATGTTCGAGATCGACGGCGTGACGCCGGAACTGGCGCGTGAGGCTTTGACGCTTGGCGCGGCGAAGTTGCCGATCAAGACCAAGTTCATCGCCCGGGTCGGAGATTCGTAAGATGGCCAAGGCTGCGCTCTATAAAATCGGCGACATTCGCCAGAAGACACCGGACGAATTGTCCACGCTGCTGCTGGACCTGCGCAAGGAGCAGTTCAACCTGCGTTTCCAGCGCGCGACCGGTCAGCAGGAAGGCACCGCCCGGGTGCGTGAGGTCCGCCGCGAGATCGCGCGCGTGAAAACCATTCAGGCGGAAAAGTCCAAATCCGCCGCTGCACAGTAAGGAGAGAGGGCGATGCCAAGGCGCGTCCTGACAGGACGGGTGACCAGCGACAAGATGGACAAGACCATTACGGTTCTTGTTGATCGGCGCGTGATGCACCCGCTGTACAAGAAATTTATACGCAAGTCGAAGAAGTACGCCGCGCACGACGAGGCCAACCTCTGCAAGGTCGGCGACATGGTGCGCATCGTCGAGTGCCCGCCGATCAGCAAGCGCAAGACCTGGACATTGGTCGAGCGTAACGGTGAAGTCATTGGCGGCGCGCCGGAAGACGCTGTGGTGATCGTGGAAACCCATGCCGCGCCGCCGGCGCCCGCGCCGACGGTCTAAGGGAGACGATCGATGATCCATCCGGAGACCAATCTGGAAGTCGCCGACAACTCCGGCGCCCGACGCGTTCAGTGCATCAAGGTGCTTGGCGGATCGAAGCGGAAGTTCGCCTCGGTCGGCGATGTCATCGTGGTGTCGGTGAAGGAAGCCATTCCCCGCGGCAAGGTGAAGAAGGGCGACGTGCACCAGGCGGTGATCGTTCGCACCAGCTTCCCGGTGCGGCGGACCGATGGCAGCGCCATTCGTTTCGACCGGAACGCGGCTGTTCTGATCAACAAGCAGCAGGAGCCGATCGGCACCCGCATCTTCGGCCCGGTCGTGCGCGAACTGCGCGGCCGCAAGTTCATGAAGATCATCTCGCTCGCGCCGGAGGTGCTGTAAGATGGCCGCGCGTATCCGCAGGGGTGACACCGTCGTGGTGACCACCGGCAAGAGCAAGGATCAGCGGGGCGAGGTTCTTCGTATCTTCACCGACACGAACCGGGCGATCGTTGCCGGTTGCCAGATGGCGACGCATCACACGAAGCAGAGCCAGACCGAACAGGGCGGGATCATCACGCGTGAAGCGTCGATCCACATGTCGAACCTGAAGCTGATCGACCCCAAGAGCGAGAAGCCGACGAAGGTCGGATTTCGTATCCTGGACGACGGCCGCAAAGTCCGCGTCGCCAAGGCGACCGGCGAAGTGATCGAGAGCTAATAGCATGAGCGGAACGAAGGGCTCCCCCAAGGGTAAAGCGGGCGGCAAGGCCTCGGCTGGCGGTGCCCGCGGCGGCAGCGGCGCGCCAGCCGGCAAGGAGCAACAGCGCGCGGCGCGCAGGGTCGAGATCGTCGGCGTCGACAATCCTGTCGGCTCGCCCGCCGAACGGCCGCGCTTTCATCAGCGCTACCAGTCGGAGATCAAGGCGAAGCTGCGTGAAGAGTTCGGCTACAAGAACGAAATGCAGGTGCCAAAGCTCGAGAAGATCGTCATCAACATGGGTGTTGGTGAGGCGACCGGCGACCAGAAGAAGCTGGATGCGGCAGTGGCTGAACTCGCGGCGATTGCCGGTCAGCGCCCGGTGAAGACCGTGGCTAAGAAGGCCATTGCCGGGTTCAAAATCCGAGCGGGACTGCCGATTGGGTGCAAGGTAACGCTGCGCAAGGCGCGGATGTACGAGTTCCTGGATCGGCTGGTGACGATTGCCCTGCCGCGCGTGCGCGACTTTCGCGGCATCACGGGCAAGGGTTTCGATGGCCGTGGCAACTTCGCCATGGGTCTGAAGGAACAGATCATCTTCCCGGAGATCAACTACGATCGCGTGGACCAGGTGCGCGGCATGGACATCCAGTTCGTGACGTCAGCCAAAACCGATGCCGAAGCGAAGGCCTTGCTCAAGGCATTCGATCTTCCTTTCGCTAATTGAGTTTTTTGGAAAACCCCTTGGATGTCCCCTCGGACGTTCCGGCAGGTTCCGGAGGAATAAAGTAGGATGGCCAAACTTTCCCAGGTCAACCGCAACGTGGCGCGCGAGAAGATGGCGAAGCGCGACAAGTCGAAGCGGCGCGCGTTGAAAGACGTGGTGATGGACCGGACGCTGCCGGTGGAGGACCGCTTCAACGCGAGCCTGAAGCTGGCGCAGTTGCCGCGTAACGGTGCGGCGGTGCGCGTCCGCCTGCGCTGCGAGCTGACCGGCCGTTCGCGGGGCAACTACCGTAAGTTCAAGCTCTGCCGTATCGCCCTGCGCGATCTGGCCAGTGCCGGGCAGATCCCCGGCATGGTCAAGGCGAGCTGGTAAGGGAGCGGTACCATGTCAATGTCCGATCCCTTGGGTGACATGCTCACCCGGATCCGCAATGCGCAGCGTGCCCGGCATTCCGTGTGCCTCGCACCGGCGTCGAAGCTGCGGGCCAACGTGCTGGGCGTGCTGAAGCGCGAAGGCTTCATCCGTGGCTACGCGGCCGAGGAGGTTCGTCCCGGCATAGCGCAGTTGCGTATCGAGCTGAAGTACAACGAAGGCGAGCCGGTGATTAAGGAGATCCATCGCGTCTCCAAGCCTGGCCGCCGGGTGTACTCGAAGATCAAGGAGCTGCCGCGGGTCTATGCTGGCCTCGGTGTTTCCATTCTTTCCACGCCGCGGGGCGTGATGAGCGATGCAGAGGCACGCGCCGCCAATGTTGGCGGCGAAGTCCTCTGCCGCGTGTTCTAGAGGGAAGCGCGTCATGTCACGCGTCGGAAAATATCCGGTCGAAATACCCTCCGGGGTCCAGGTGGCGATTGCAAATGGCTTCGTCACCGCCAAGGGCAAGCTTGGCGAGCTGAAGCTGCCGCTGAGCGAGCACGTCGAAGCCTCGATCGACGGCAACAAGCTGTCGGTCAAGCCGGTCGGCACCGTTCCGCAGGCTCGGATGATGTGGGGCACCACACGGGCACTGATCGCGACGATGGTGAAGGGGGTCTCGGACGGCTACACCAAATCGCTCGAGATCACCGGCACCGGCTATCGCGCCGCGGTGCAGGGCAAGAACCTGGAGATCAACCTCGGGTTCTCGCATCCGGTGGTCTACCCGGTGCCGGAGGGCATCAAGATCACCTGCGAACGTCCGACGACGATCAAGGTGGAAGGCGTCGACAAGCGTCTGGTAGGCCAGGTTGCGTCTGAAATCCGCGCCTTCCGGCCGCCGGAACCTTACAAGGGCAAGGGTGCGCGTTACTCGGACGAAGTGATCCGGCGCAAGGAAGGCAAGAAGAAATGAGCGCCAAGCAGGACCTCGCTACCCGCCGCCGGATGCGGCTGCGTTATCAGCTTCGCCAGAAGGCGCACGGCCGTCCGCGTCTTTCGGTTTTCCGTTCCGGCAAGAACATCCATG
Organism: uncultured Pseudomonadota bacterium; assembly: GCA_963819005.1. GTDB lineage: Bacteria > Pseudomonadota > Alphaproteobacteria > Acetobacterales > Acetobacteraceae > Rhodopila. Next base: position 835,873 of record CAWFUL010000009.1, on the reverse strand, counting down.
CCCAGATCATCGACGACGCGCAGGGCCGCACGCTGGCCGCCGCTTCGTCGCTGGACAAGGACCTAAAGGCGGCTCTGAAGACCGGCGCTGACAAGGCCGCTGCCGCGGCCGTTGGCAAGCTGGTGGCCGAACGCGCGCTGGCCGCCGGTGTCAAACAGGTCGTCTTCGACCGCGGGTCCTACCTGTATCACGGCCGCGTCCAGGCGCTGGCCGAAGCCGCCCGCGAAGGCGGGCTGGACTTTTGAAGGACATCATCTGAATGGCACGTGAACCGAGAGAGGGTGGCGGACGCCGGGATCGTGATCGCGGCGGTGATCGGGAGCCCGATGACGGCATCATCGACAAGCTGGTGACCATCAACCGCGTGGCCAAGGTGGTGAAGGGCGGACGTCGCTTCGCCTTTGCCGCGTTGGTGGTGGTCGGTGATCAGAAAGGCCGGGTCGGCTATGGCGCCGGCAAGGCGCGCGAGGTGCCCGAGGCCATCCGCAAGGCAACCGAACGTGCCAAGCGCGGCATGATCCGGGTGCCGATGAAGGAAGGCCGCACGCTGCACCACGATGTCGAGGGTCATTTCGGCGCCGGCAACGTGATCCTGCGTTCGGCTACGGCCGGCACCGGGATCATCGCCGGCGGCCCGCTGCGTGCGGTGTTCGAGACGCTGGGGATCGGCGACGTTGTGGCCAAGAGCCTCGGCAGCCGCAACCCGCACAACATGGTCAAGGCCGCCTTCGCCGCTTTGCAGAAGTGCGCCAGCCCACGGTCCGTGGCGACGCGGCGGGGCAAGAAGGTGCCGGAACTGTTTGGCCGTCGTGAGGCGCCTCCTGCCGCAGCAACGCCGGAGGCTCAGGCCAATGCCTAAGGTGCGCGTGACGCAGACCGCCTCTGCCCTGGGCCGTAAGCCGGGCCAGAAGGAAACATTGGTCGGCCTGGGTCTGAAGAAGATCCGCCAGACGCGTGAGTTGGAGGATACGCCTTCGATCCGTGGGATGATCCGCAAGGTCGCCCACCTGATCAAGGTGGAGGAGCTTTCCTGACATGAACCTGAACGAACTGCGCGATAATCCCGGTTCGCGCCTGAAGTCCAAGCGACTGGGGCGTGGCATCGGGTCGGGCAAAGGCAAAACATCCGGCAAGGGCGTCAAGGGCCAGAAGGCGCGCGAGGGCGTGGCGCTGAACGGGTTCGAGGGCGGTCAGCTGCCGATCTACCGCCGGCTGCCGAAGCGCGGGTTCCGCAACATATTCCGCAAGGTCTATGCGCCGGTGAATGTCGGCTCGCTGGATGCGGCGATCGAGGCGGGCAAGATCGATGGCGGCCAGCCGATCACCGAGGCGATCCTGATTGGGGCCGGTCTCGCGTCTGGCGGGCTGGACGGCGTCCGGCTGCTGGGCGATGGCAAGATCACGCGCGCTGTCACGATTACCGTGTCCGGCGCGTCGGCGACCGCGAAGGCTGCGATCGAGGCCGCGGGCGGCTCGATTACCACCACCGTTGCGGCGAAGGCCACGGAAGCGGCTGCATAAAGGGCCGGACATGCCAAACCGCTGGCAGGAGCTATCCGGCCAGCGCCGCGCGCCGCCTTTCCAGACTATCCGCCGGCCATAGAGCGACCGGATCGTAGTAAGCCTCAAACGCTGGACGATCGGCGGGCAACGCCACCCAGGGCAGCTTTGACCGGATGTAAATGTGCACATCCGGCGGCAAAGCGGCGGGGTCGTCCAGAGTGCCGACGCGGACGAAGCATAGCTTTGAAACGCCGCCGTAGTTGCTCCAGACACCGACGTGGCAATCCGGGCAGCGGAAGATCACCTGCGGCCTGCCGCTTTCCGCGGGGACCGGCACCCGCACGGGAATCCCGTGCGTAAGCTGGACACGTTCCGCTTCGATCAATGCGTTAATGACGAACGCGCTGCCGGTCTGCCTCTGGCACTCACGGCAATGGCAGCAATGCACATACATGGGCGCGGATGCCAGGTGGTATCTTATGGCGCCACAACTACAGCCGCCGGTTAGGGCCGGAACGACAACCGGGGGAGAGATCGAGGTCCGCTCGAGCGTTTGCCGAAACGCGTCAGCACCCTTCTGCATCAGGCTGCGCACGAGTGGCGCGAACTCGTTTGGCAGAAAGTCGCTGACCCAGATGAAGCGGCACCGGTCTTGTCCGTCGGGCACGATCTGCATGCTTGCGCTATGCTGGCTGAACCGGCCGTTGATGACCGCGTAGGCGATGCGGCGCCGCGCGTCGTCCGTTTCGACGATTTGCTCCTGCACTGTATTGCCGTCCGCGAATGTGACCGAACGGACGCCGTTCTCCAGCTTCGACGCCACCAAAACGCCCGGGAAGGCGCGAGCCGCCGAACCGGGATCCTGCAGCAGCGCCCAGGCCTTGCTGACATGCACACGCAGGGTGGTTTCGATCGTGACAGTCGCCATCTCCAGCCCCATCATGCTATCTGGCAGCGGATGACCTAGAGCGTTCAGGTGTTCCGCGCTTGGGGAAAACGGCACCGGCAAAAGGATGACAGCGTCTGCGCCCGAACCGCCGCTTCTGACATCCAGGCCCCTCGCCGAGGGGCTTGGCTGGCGCTTCACCGATGTGACGTGCCGTGCCGAACCGATCCATCGCTCCTCGGAAGAGCAATTCGATTGGACGACGGTCGCCGTCGTTGTCGCCGGCAGTTTCACATATCGCTGCAGCGCGGGCAGGGCGTTGATGGTTCCGCAGTCGGTCTTGCTGGGAGAAGCAGGCGGGTGCTTCGAATGTGGCCACGTTCATGGGACGGGCGATCGCTGCATGGCGTTCCAGTTCGCGCCGGATTATGTGGACGAGTTGCTGGGCGACCTGAAGGCAGCCGCCCGGCCCGCGTTTGGTTCTCCGCGTATTCCGCCGACCGGCGCGCTGCTGCCCCTGTTGTCCAAGGTGCGAAGATTGTACCGGATGCCGCTCGCTGGCGCCGTGGAACAGGTCGCGCTCGATATTCTCACCAAGGCTTATATGCTGGATCAGGGAGCGGTGGTCGCAGGCGCGGCTGGTGGCGACGAACGACGCGTCGCGGAGGCAGTCAGACGGATTGAGGCTGATTATGCAGATCACCTCACCCTGGCCTCACTGGCGGCCTCGGCGGGCATCGGACGACGGCGCTTCGCCACGGTGTTTCATCGCATTGCCGGTGTCACGCCCTATCAGTATATCATAAACGTGCGCCTCGATGCGGCGGCCAGACGGCTGGAACAAGGCGAGTCATCCGTGTTGGACGTCGCGCTGGATGTGGGGTTCGGCGACCTCTCGGAATTCACACGAGCGTTCCATCGCCGTTTTGGGCAACCGCCCGCATCGTTCCGGCGACCTTTCCGTGGTGGGTCCGACTAAAATCCCGGCCCAAACACCTTGCGTCAACCGGCGGGCCAACCCATAAGCCAGCCATCACCGAGGGAATTTCCGATGGCCTCCGCCGCCGAACAGCTAGCCGCGAACATGAGCATGGGCGTCTTTTCGAAGGCGACCGAACTCAAGCAGCGCATCTGGTTTACCCTCGGCGCGCTGATCGTCTACCGGCTTGGCACCTACATCCCCGTCCCCGGCGTCGACGCCTCGGTGATGGGGGAGATGCTGTCGCAGCATGGCGGCGGCATACTGGGCATGTTCGACATGTTCACCGGCGGCGCGCTGCGGCGCATGACGGTGTTTGCGCTGAACATAATGCCCTACATCAGTGCCAGCATCATCATTCAGCTGATGTCGGCGGCGGTTCCGTCTCTGGAGAGCCTGAAGAAAGAAGGTGAGTCTGGCCGCAAGAAGCTGAACCAGTACACCCGCTACCTGACCGTCCTGATCGCCATGTTCCAGTCCTACGGCATTGCCGTCGGCCTGGAGTCCATGCACGGCAGCTTCGGCGCGGCCGTCATCAATCCCGGGTTCTTCTTTATCGTGTCCTGCATGATCACCCTGGTCGGCGGCACGATGTTCCTGATGTGGATCGGTGAGCAAATTACCGCCCGCGGCATCGGCAACGGCACCAGCCTGATCATCATGTCCGGCATTGTCGCCAACCTGCCAGGCGCGATGGCCTCGATGCTGGAGCTTGGGCGTACAGGCGCCCTGTCGCCGTTCTTCATCCTGCTGTTCGTGGTGATCGCGGTGGTGACGGTCGGTGTCATCGTCTTCGTGGAGCGGGCGCAGCGCCGCATTCCGGTGCAGTATCCGAAACGACAGGTCGGCAACCGGATGTTCGGTGGCGACTCGACTCACATGCCGCTGAAGATCAATACGTCCGGCGTGATTCCGCCGATCTTCGCGAGTTCGATCCTGCTGATCCCGGCGACGATCGCGGGCTTCGCCACGAACGGCCCACCTTGGCTGCAAATGATCGCCTCCCAGCTTGGCCACGGTCAGCCAGCCTACATGGCGCTGTACGCGTTCATGATTATCTTCTTCGCCTATTTCTACACCGCCGTGGTCTTCAATCCGGAGGAAACCGCCGACAACCTGAAAAAGTATGGCGGCTTCATTCCCGGCATCCGTCCCGGCAGCGCCACCGCGGATTACTTCGATCGTGTGCTGACCCGGCTGACGACGGTTGGTGGCATCTACCTTGTGGTGATCTGCCTGCTACCGGAAATCCTGATCAGCGATTACGGATTGCCATTTTATTTTGGTGGGACCTCGATTCTGATCGTTGTCTCAGTTACCATGGATACGGTAACGCAAATCCAATCGCACCTTCTGGCCCATCAGTATGAGGGGCTGATGCGGAAGAACCGGGTAAAGGGACGTCGGTGAACATCATACTGTTGGGCCCGCCAGGTGCGGGTAAGGGCACGCAAGCGAAGCGTTTGGAAGACAAGTACGGAATCGTTCAGATTTCCACCGGCGACATGCTCCGGGCAGAAGTCGCTGCCGGCACCCCGGTCGGACTGGAGGCCAAGGCGGTGATGGCCGCAGGCGGCCTGGTGTCGGACGACATCCTTGTGCGGATGCTGTCTTCGCGGCTGGGTAAGCCGGATGCAGCCAAGGGCTTCATCCTTGATGGGTTTCCGCGGACAGTGCCTCAGGCTGAAGCCCTTGACGTGATGCTGGGGCAAAAGGGGTTGAAGCTTGATGCGGTGATCGAACTCAAGGTCGACGACGCGGCGCTTACGGACCGCATCGCCGGGCGTTTCACCTGCGCGAAATGCGGCACGGGCTATCACGACACCTTCAAGCCGCCAGCCGCTGCCGGGGTCTGCGACGCCTGTGGATCCACCGAATTCACCCGTCGCGCTGATGACAAACGCGAAACGGTCGCGGCCAGGCTTGATGCCTATCACAGCCAGACCGCGCCGATCATTCCGCATTATGCCAAGACCGGCGCCCTTCGGACGGTGGACGGGATGGCGGACATCGATGAGGTCACCCGCCAGATCGGTGCGGTGCTGGCAGCCGCCTGAACCGCCACGAAGAAAACTGCGTCCCGCTCGAGCAGAGTTGATAAAGCATTGTTGACTCCTGCGGCGCGGAAACTATAGTCCCGCGCTCCGGCGCAGACACCCCGGCGCAGCCCATACGGGATTGGCGCCGCATGTGCCTATTTTTGGCCCTCACGGGCAGACCATGATCCGGTTCCCCGGACGACAGGAGAGTCAAGCGTGGCGCGTATTGCCGGCGTGAATATCCCAACGAATAAGCGAGTGACCATCGGGCTTCGCTACATCTATGGCATCGGCCCGACCAAAGCGGCTGACATCTGCCAGAAGCTTAGCATCCCGGACGACCGTCGGGTCAACCAGCTTTCGGATGAAGAAGTGCTTCGCATCCGTGAGCTGATCGACCGCGAGTATCGCGTGGAAGGCGATCTGCGGCGTGAAGTCGCGATGAACATCAAGCGGCTGATGGATCTGGGCTGTTATCGCGGTCTGCGGCATCGCCGCGGCCTGCCGGTGCGCGGCCAGCGGACCCATACCAATGCCCGCACTCGCAAGGGCAAGGCGGTGGCGATCGCCGGCAAGAAGAAAGTGACGAAGTAATCCGGCCACCCGGCCAGATCGTATCAGAATATCGCCGCGCCCGACTTCGGCGCGGCCTTCAGTTCAGGCAGGATAAAGACCCATGGCGAAACCCGCCGCAGCCGCTCGGCCTCGCCGCAAGGAGCGCAAGAATATCACATCCGGCGTGGCGCATGTTGCCGCGACCTTCAATAACACGGTGATCACCATCACGGACGCCCAGGGCAATGCGATTGCCTGGTCATCCGCCGGAAGCCAGGGCTTCAAGGGCAGCCGCAAGTCGACCCCCTATGCCGCTCAGGTTGCCGCCGAGGACGCCGGCCGCAAGGCCAAGGAACATGGCATGGAGGCCCTGGAGATCGAGGTCAGCGGCCCGGGTTCCGGACGGGAAAGTGCGCTGCGGGCCTTGCAAGCGGTTGGCTTCTCCGTCTCCACAATCCGCGACATGACGCCGATCCCGCACAACGGGTGCCGGCCGCGCAAGCGTCGTCGCGTCTGATTGACTTGTCGCGTCGGCCGGGCGTCGTCCGGCCGGATTACCCAGCGTGACACTGTCCTAACGAGGACATGAGCCGCGCCGGGGTGCGGTTCGAAAGGTGTAGCATGAGGCAAAGTGCAGTCATTCAGAGAAATTGGCAGTCTCTGATCAAGCCCGAAAAACTTGAGGTTGAGCCTGGCGCCGATCCGTCGCGCGTCGCCACAGTCGTTGCCGAACCGCTGGAACGCGGCTTCGGGATGACGCTTGGCAACGCGATCCGGCGCATCCTGCTGTCGTCGCTGCAAGGCGCGGCGGTGACCGCGGTGCAAATCGACGGCGTGCTGCACGAGTTCAGCAGCGTGCCCGGCGTGCGCGAAGACGTGACGGATATCGTGCTGAACATCAAGCAGCTTGCGCTGCGGATGCACGGCGAAGGCCCGAAGCGGATGACCCTGACCGCAACGGGTCCGGGTGAAGTCCGAGCGGGGCAGATACAGTCGGGACATGATATCGACATCATCGAATCCGGAGCTGGTCATTTGCACCCTCGATGACGGCGTCAAGCTGGGCATGGAGTTCACCGTGAACCTCGGCAAAGGCTACCAGCCGTCTGGCGTGAACCGGCCGGAAGACGCGCCGATTGGCCTGATCCCGATCAACTCGATCTATTCGCCGGTGCGCCGCGTGTCCTACACCGTGGCGCCGACCCGTGTTGGTCAGGTCACCGACTACGACAAGCTGCTGCTGACGGTGGAAACCAACGGCGCCGTAACGCCGGAAGATTCTGTCGCCCTCGCGGCGCGTATCCTGCAGGACCAGTTGCAGCTGTTCATCAACTTCGATGAGCCGCAGCACATCCGCACGGAAGAGCCGCAGGATGACCTGCCGTTCAACCGCAACCTGCTGCGCAAGGTGGACGAGTTGGAACTGTCCGTCCGCAGCGCGAACTGCCTGAAGAACGACAATATCGTCTATATCGGTGACCTGGTGCAGAAGTCCGAACAGGAAATGTTGCGCACGCCGAACTTCGGCCGCAAGTCGCTGAACGAGATCAAGGAGGTGTTGACTTCCATGGGTCTCGGGCTGGGCATGACAGTGGCGGGCTGGCCGCCGGAGAATATCGAGGACTTGGCCAAGCGGCTCGAAGAGCCGTTCTGAGCGTTGGGGTTGATCGCATGATTAACGCGCTTTGAACCTGCGGCCACGCGCGATCATGCTCTAAAGGGAAATCTATCTATGCGTCACGGGGTCTCCGGCCGAAAGCTCGGCGTCACATCCACCCATCGCCTCGCCATGTTCCGCAACATGGCGCACGCGCTGCTGAAGCACGAGCAGATCACCACGACGCTGCCGAAGGCGAAGGAACTGCGGCCGGTTGCCGAGAAGTTGATCACGCTGGGCAAGAAGGGTGGCTTCGCCAACCGTCGCCTGGCGTATGCCGAACTGCGGGACGACGTGATCGTCGGGAAGTTGTTCGGCACGCTGGCTGACCGCTACAAGGCGCGCGCTGGCGGTTACACGCGCGTGCTGAAAGCCGGTGTCCGCTACGGCGATGCTGCTGATATGGCGATCATCGAATTGGTGGACCGCGATGTCACCGCCAAGGGCCTCGACAGCGGCCCGGTGCAGGCACGTGAGGACGACGAAGAAACCGAGGAATAGAAGCGCTTCGCCGCCTCCCCTGAAACGCCGATACACTCTATGCTGTCGGCGTGTCGGATCCAGACGACCTTTTTGGCGCTGTCGAACCGCAGACGCCCACAACCCCCGAAGGTAACCGTCCGCTTGCGGACCGGCTAAGGCCGGCGGCTCTGTCCGAGGTTGTCGGTCAGGATCACCTGCTGGGACCGGACGGCACGCTGACGCGGATGCTGGACCGCGGGTCGCTGGCCTCGCTGATCCTTTGGGGGCCCCCCGGTGTCGGCAAGACCACCATCGCCCGGCTGCTGGCCGGCCAGGCGAAGCTGGCGTTTGTCCAGTTGTCCGCGGTGTTCTCCGGCGTTGCCGATCTGAAGCGTGCATTCGACGATGCCACGAAGCGCCGCCGCGCCGGGCAGGGGACGCTGCTGTTCGTCGATGAAATCCACCGGTTCAACCGAGCGCAGCAGGATGGGTTTCTGCCGGTCGTCGAGAACGGCACGGTTACGCTGGTGGGCGCCACCACTGAAAATCCTTCGTTCGCTCTGAACGGGGCATTGCTGTCTCGCTGCCAGGTGCTGGTGTTGCGTCGTCTGGATGACGCAGCGCTGGAGCTTCTGCTGACCCGGACTGAAGCGGACCTGCAGCGCAGGCTGCCGCTGACCGATGAGGCGCGCGGCACGCTGCGGGCGATGGCAGACGGCGACGGACGCTATCTTCTGAACATGGCAGAGCAGATCGCTGCCCTGCCACCTGACACCCCGCCCTTGGATGTTGCCGACCTGTCGTCCCTGCTTGCCCGCCGGGCTGCGCTATACGACAAGGACAGGGAAGAGCACTACAATCTGATCTCCGCGCTGCATAAGTCGCTGCGCGGGTCGGATCCGGACGCGGCCCTGTACTGGTTCGCCCGAATGCTGAACGGCGGCGAGGATCCGCGTTACATCGCTCGCCGCCTCGTCCGTTTTGCCGCCGAGGACATCGGCATGGCCGATCCCAACGCGCTTCAACTGGCCCTGGCTGGGTGGGAGACCTACGAACGGCTTGGCTCGCCGGAGGGCGAACTGGCGATCGCGCAGGTGGTGGTCTACCTCGGCACCGCGCCGAAATCGAATGCGGTCTACACCGCGTTCGGCCAGGCCAAAGCAGCAGCAAAAGCAACGGGCAGTCTGATGCCGCCCGCGCACATCCTGAATGCCCCGACCAAGCTGATGAAGCAGCTCGGCTACGGCGCCGGCTATGAATACGACCATGGCGCCGAGGAAGCCTTCTCCGGCCAGAACTACTTTCCGGATGGGATGGACCGGATCGACCTGTACCAGCCGAAAGACCGCGGGTTCGAACGGGAGATCGGCCGGCGTCTGGCACATTGGGCGGAGCTGCGGGCGCGGCGTGGGGGTGAGTAGGGAAGGCGAGGGCTCCGCCCCTCGACCCCGCCAAGGGCGGATGCCCTTGGAACCCGTCAATGGGGAATGGGGTGAGGGGATAACTCGGTGGTTGAAACGCCTGTGTCGCCCCCTTACCCCATTCCCCCAATGAGTGGGTTTTAAGGGGCGTCGCGCCTTAACGGGTCCAGGGCAGAGCCCTGGCTTCCTTTACCCGTCCCCAAAGCCTTGACCCGCCAGCCCCCCCGTTCCAAACCCCGGCCATGACCATTCAGCCGCGCGTTGTCACGGAGGATGAGGCAGACATTCGCCTCGACCGCTGGGTTCGGAGGCATTTTCCGGGTGTGCCGCAGAGTGTCATCCAGAAGCTGTGCCGCACCGGCAAGATCCGGGTGGAGGGGCAGCGGGCCGAGACCGCCACGCGGCTGACGCCTGGACAGACGGTTATCGTGCCGCCTTTAGCAGAACCCGCCGAACCAAAGCCGGTTAGCCGAGTCGATCCGCAGGATGCCAGAGATCTGCAGCAGGCGATCATTTACCAGGACGACCATGTCCTGGTGCTGAACAAGCCGGTACGGGCTACCGGTGCAGGGCGGCCCCGGGATCACGCGCCATCTGGACGGTATGCTGGATGCGCTGCGGTTCGGTTCGGAACACCGGCCGAGGCTTGTCCATCGGCTGGATCGCGACACCACCGGCGTTCTGCTGTTGGCTCGCACGCCGGGAACCGCCGGCAAGCTGGCCGCGGCGTTCCGCGGCCGGGACATGGAAAAGACGTACTGGGCTGTGGTTGCCGGCCGTCCGGTCCCGGTCGAGGGCCGCATCGACATGCCTTTGAAGCGTGTCGGCGGCAGTCGCGGCGAACGCACCGCACCGGCGGCGCGCGACGATCCGGATGGCGCCCGAGCCATCACCGACTATCGGACGCTGGACAATGCCGCGCGTAAGCTCGCATGGCTCGAGCTGAAGCCGCTTACTGGACGGACGCATCAGCTTCGGGTGCATTGCGTGGCCATTCGCGCGCCGATCCTGGGCGACGAGAAGTATGAGGAGCCCGACCAGAACAATGCCTTCGCGGCGCTGGTGCATGGACTTTCCAGCGACCTTCACCTCCATGCCAGGCGCCTGGAACTGCCCCACCCGGCGGGTGGCTCGCTGGTGGTTGAAGCCGATCTGCCTCCCCACATGAAGGAGACATTTCAGACCCTGGGGTTCCACGCCCCGCCCGCTCAGCCACCCATGAGGCGCCGATGACCCGATCCCTGCGGATCAGCCTGATCGTGCTTGCCAGCGTCGTCGGTCTGGCCGTCGTTGCTGGCGGGGTATTGCTCGCCAGCTTCAATCCGAACAGCTTGAAGCCGAGGATCATAGAGGCAGTTCGTCGCGCCACCGGCCGCGATCTGACAATAGCCGGCAATATCAGCCTCGCCCCCTCGTTATGGCCAACGATTGTGCTCAACGACGTCAGCCTGTCCAACCCGCCGGACTTCTCGCGGCCCCAGATGGCCACGCTTTCGAGCCTGAACCTGGAGGTCGGGCTGCTGCCATTAGTGAGCAAGCGGATCGAGATTGAGCGGCTGACCCTCGTTCGACCCGACATCCTGCTGGAGAGGGACAGCGCCGGCCATCCGAACTGGGAATTCGCTCAGCAAAGCGAGCCATCGCCGGCCACCTCTGGGTCTACTGCGCCATCGGCGCCAGGAAGGCCGGTCACGATTGGCATCCGTGACGTCAGTGTTCAGGATGGCATCATCGCCTATCGTGACGATCGCACCGGCGCGGTCAGATCGTTCGGCATTCCGGCGATGACCGCCACGGCGGCCTCGCCGGAATCGGCGCTGCATATCGATGCGAGCGGCACGTTCAACGGTTCGGCGTTCAAAGTCACGGCGGACACCGGCAGCCTGACCCGGCTGCAGGATCGGCAGGCCACGACGCCATGGCCGGTGAAAGTCGCGCTGACAGCCGGTTCTGCGCATTTGTCCGCCGAGGGCTCAGTCACGCATCCGCTGCAAGCCCAGGATTACAATTTAACCGTTAACGGATCGGTGCCCGATCTGTCGACGTTGGCGCCGCTGTTGCCTGGGGTGACCCTGCCAGTGGTCCGCGACATCACGGGATCCGCCGCGATCGAGGATGGCGGGGACGGCCGGCCGCAGATACGTTCGGTGAAGCTGCAGGCTGGATCGGCAGACCTCGGCGCGTTGGTGCTTACCAGGTTCAGTATCGACGTTCCGGCTCCCGATCAGGCCACCAAGGCAGATGCCGCCGGCACCTTGTACGACACGCCGTTCAGCGTTGCGGCGACCACGGGCGCCCTGAATGCTCAGTTAATTCCAGTGGACGGTACGGTCCAGACACCAGCCGGTCCAGCCGTCGTTAAGGCTACTGTGGCCCCGGCGTCCGGTGGGTTCCGGGATGGACTCGCGCTGAAGGGTCTGAAAGTGACCGGTCCCGACGGCGACGTGGCGGGCGATGCGACCCTGACGTATGCGCGCCGGCGGTCCTTGACCGCGACTTTGACCGCTGGGCGGATCGATCTGGATGCCATCCAGGCTGCGTTCAATCAAACTCATGAGCCCGCGCCCGCGCCCGCGCCCGAGTCCGCGGCGCCGTCTCCGGCCGCCGCGACATCATCATCACCGGCCCCAAAGCCGGAGCGCCGGCAGTCGGGCCGAATCTTCTCCGATAAGCCGATCGCGTTCCAACGGCTGCAGGACGCGGATGCCGATGTGCGGCTGGCCATTGGGACGTTACGAACTGGCGGCGAGGACTACCGCAAGATCGATACCCATGTGGTGCTGGCCCACGGCAAGCTATCGGTCGATCCGTTGTCAGCCGATCTGCCGCAAGGCCATTTGGACGGCACGCTGTCCATTGATGCCAGCCAGGCGGATCCACCGGTTCACCTGCATCTCCATGCGCCGGGCCTTGCGCTGAAGCCCTTGTTGGTCGCGCTGCGACAGCCGCCGGTCGCGACAGGCAACGTCGAGATTTATGCGGATCTCGAAAGCGCCGGCACGACGCCGCATGCCCTCGCCAGTGCCTTGGATGGATCGCTTGGCATCGCGATCCCCGGCGGCACCATCGACAACCGGATCGTCGGCAGTATCCTCGGGCGGGTCATGAATGATATCAATGCACTCGACCTCGTCGGTCGTGGCGGCAGCAGCGAACTCCGCTGCTTCGGCGCAAGGCTTCATGCGAAGCAGGGTGTTGTGGCGATCGAGGCCCTGACACTGAACTCCGGACTGATCACCGTGACCGGCGACGGTTCCGCGAACCTTGGAAACGAGACGCTTGATCTGGTGCTGAGACCCCAGGCTCGGATCGGTGGCGCCACAGTCGTCGTTCCCGTCCGTATCACCGGCGCCATGCGGAATCCGGGAACGAGCGGTCGATCGGGTCACCTCGGCGGAAGCCAATATCGGATCGATCGCCGGTGCCTTGATGGGCCGCAAGAATCCGCTGGGAGATCTCGGCGGCATTCTGGCCCCCGAGCGACCCAGCGGTGACGGTTGCGCTACCGCGCTGGCCGCGGCCCGGGGGCAGGCCGTCGCGGCGGAGGCGCCAGCTGTTCCGGACGCTGGCAAAGCCCTGCGGAGTCTGTTCCGGTGAAGCGATTCTGGGACAACGCGGCGTTCGCGCCTGAGACGAACGGCTACAGCATCCGCCTCGATGGCAAGCTGATGCGGCTGCCGAGCGGCGCGCCGCTTGTGGTTGGGCCTGTGCAGCTTGCGCGGGCGATCGCAGACGAATGGCAAGCGGCCGGGGGTGGTAAGGGCGGCGAGATGAGCTTCAACGATACGCCGCTGACCCGGCTGGCCGGGACCGCGCAGGAACGGATTGCCGCCGATCCGGAACCGACGATCGATGCGATCGCGCGTTACGGAGAAACCGACCTGCTGTGCTACAGGGCGGCGTCTCCAGCGGAACTGGTGCAGCGGCAGGCCAGGTTTTGGCAGCCCTGGCTGGACTGGGCGGCACTGGTGCACGATGCGCCGCTGCGCGTCACGACCGGCGTCGGCTATGTCAAACAGCACCACGACAGTATTGCCGCGTTGAAGCGGCTGGTGGCGCGGCAGAACGTTTACGCCCTCGCCGGGCTTGGCATTGCCGTTCCAGCGCTGGGCAGTCTCGTGCTAGGCTTGGCGCTGGCTGAAGGTGACCTGGACGCTGGCTCCGCTGCCGACCTGGGTGCGCTGGACGAGCTGTTCCAGGCTGAACTCTGGGGTGAGGATGCTGAGGCGGCAGCACGCAGAACCGCTGTGCGGCAGGAGATTGATCTCGCCGCCCGGTTTATCGGCCTGACGCGGGAGGATGCGGGGTGAGCGCAAAGCGGCTGATTATCGCCGGGAATGTGCAGGGTACCGGCTACAGGGACTGGATGGTGGCAAAGGCGCGCGAACTGGGCGTCTCCGGCTGGGTGCGCAACCGGTCGGACGGGACAGTGGAGGCGCTGATCGACGGCGACGTGGCAGCCGTGGAGGAACTCTCCCGCCTGTGCCGCCGGGGTCCTCGGCTGGCTGAAGTGAGCAGCATTACCGAGGAACTGGCGGAGCCACTGACGGAGTCGGGATTTTACCGGGTCGCGTCGGTCTAGAACAGCTTCCCGCCATTCGGCACGGGGAAGTCGGGCTTGATCAGCACAACCGAACCATCATCGTCGGGCATGCCCAGCGTTAGAACTTCACTCAGGAACGGTCCGATCTGACGCGGCGGAAAGTTCACCACGGCGCAGACCTGCCGGCCGATCAACTGGTCGCAGCGGTAGTGGATCGTGATCTGCGCGCTGGATTTCTTCACGCCGAGATCATCGCCGAAATCGATGGTCAGCTTGATGGCGGGCTTGCGAGCCTCAGGGAACGGCTGGGCGTCGATGATCGTGCCGACGCGGATGTCCACGGCCTCGAACTGATCGAAGGTGATCACTGGGTTCCCTCCTGCCGATTGGCTGTCATAATGCCATGGTTCCGTTCGTCCCGAGGTCTTGTCATGCGCGATTTCCAGTTCCCCGGCCGCAGCCCGGTGTATGCCACTCATGGGATGGCGGCAACGTCCATGCCGGCCTCGACGTTGACGGCGCTGGATGTGTTGCGCGCGGGTGGGAATGCGCTGGATGCCGCGGTGGCGGCGGTCGCTGTGCAATGCGTGATCGAGCCGCAGTCGACCGGGATCGGCGGCGACTGTTTTTGCCTGTACGCGCCGGCCGGCACCGGGAAGGTGCATGCGCTGAACGGATCGGGACGCGCACCAGCGGCGGCGTCCATCGACTGGTTCGAGAGCCGGCAGATTCGCGCGATCGAGAACACGTCGGCGCATGCGGTGACGGTGCCGGGCGCGGTGAATGCCTGGGAAACATTACTCAAGGCGCATGGTCGCAAGGGACTGGATGAACTGCTGCAGCCGGCAATCCGTTACGCCGAGGAAGGCTGGCCAGTGCATCCGAAAGTGTCCTGGGACTGGAGCCGGACCGAGGACAAGCTGCGCAAGGGTGGCTCGACGCCGTTCCTGCCGAATGGTTCCGCGCCGAAAGCGGGCGACAGGTTTGTGCAGCCGGCGTTGGCCGAGACCTTGCGGGCCATTGCCCGGCACGGCGCCAAGGCGTTCTATGAAGGTCCGGTCGCGGCCGACATGGTGGCAACGTTGCGCGAGCGTGGCGGGCTGCATACCGAGGAGGATTTCTTGCGCGGCCTGTCCAACGCGGAGTTCGTTGAACCGATCACGCTGAACTGGAAAGGCTACGACATCTACCAGTGCCCGCCGAATGGTTCGGGTCTGTTCATGTTGATGATCATGGGGATGCTGGGCGGGCTGCCGTCCGCCCCCGACGGTCCTTTCGGTGTGATCCGAGCGCATCGCCACATCGAGGCCGCTCGGCTGGCCTATCGAGACAGGGATGCGTTCCTGGCAGATCCGAGCAAGGTGGATGTTCCGGTCAAGAAACTGCTCAGCCCCGATTATCTGGCCGCGTTGCGGGCGTTGATCAGCGACACCTCGGCGCTGGCGCATTTGCCGGCCGCGGGCGAGTCCATTCTGCCGCCGCATCGTGACACGGTCTATCTGTGCGTTGTGGACCGCGAGGGGAACGCGTGCAGCTTCATCAACTCGCTGTTCCAGAGTTTCGGCAGCGGCATCCTGGCGCACGCCAGCGGCGTGATGCTGCACAATCGCGGCTTCGGCTTCAGGGCGGAGCGCGGGCACCCCAACTGCATCGATGGCGGCAAGCGGCCGATGCACACGATCATTCCGGGCATGCTGATGAAAGACGGGCGGGCCGTGATGCCATTCGGCGTCATGGGCGGGCATTACCAGCCGATGGGCCAGTCCTGGTTCCTGACAAACTTCCTGGAATATGGGCTGGACATCCAGCAGGCGATCGATCTGCCCAGGCTGTTCCCGTATCAGGGCAAGCTCGAGGTCGAACGGGGCATTCCGGCTGATGTTGTCGCGGCCCTGAAAGCCATGGGACACCTTCCGGTCGAAGCCGAACGGCCGCACGGCGGCGGGCAGGCGATCTGGATCGACCACCAGCGCGGCTGTCTGGTGGGCGGTTCGGAGCCTCGCAAGGACGGCATGGCGTTAGGTTACTGATCATGGAACCCTGTGACCTGACCGCGGTCGAGGCGCGCCGGCAAATCGGCACGAAACAACTGTCCGCGGTGGAAC
This sequence comes from uncultured Pseudomonadota bacterium, assembly GCA_963819005.1. GTDB lineage: Bacteria > Pseudomonadota > Alphaproteobacteria > Acetobacterales > Acetobacteraceae > Rhodopila. Next base: position 819,723 of record CAWFUL010000009.1, on the reverse strand, counting down.
TTCTCGATAGCTGCATCGAACGCATCGAGGCAGTTGATCATGCGGTCAACGCCATGGTCGCCCGTGATTTCGAGCGTGCACGGTCGGTGGCGAAGGCCGCGGACGTCGCGACGGCACGCGGCGACGCGTTGCCGGCGCTGCATGGGCTGCCAATCGGCATCAAGGATCTGGCGATCACACAAGGGCTTCGGACGACGTTCGGCAGCCCGTTGTTTCGCGATAACGTTCCCGATGCTGACGACAGCATGGTTGCGTCCATTCGGCGGGCCGGCGCGATCATCGTCGGCAAGACCAATACGCCGGAGTTTGGCGCAGGGGCGAACACCCGCAACGCGGTCTACGGCGCGACCGGCAATCCGTTCGATCCGGCAAAGTCGTGCGCCGGTTCCTCGGGCGGGTCGGCCGTCGCGCTGGCAGCGGGCATGGCGCCATTATGTTCCGGATCGGATACGGGTGGTTCGCTGCGGAATCCAGCCGCATTCTGCGGGATTGTCGGGTTCCGGCCGACACCGGGCCTGGTGCCTTATGAACGCCGGGCGCATGGCTGGAGCGGCCTTCCGGTTGTCGGCCCGATGGCTCGCACCGTTGCGGATACGGCGCTGCTGCTGAGTGTGATGGCAGGCGACGACGCCGGTGATCCGCTGGCGACGACCGTGCATGGGCAGGTGGTTCGAACGCCTGGGTCCTTTTATCCTCCCGCGCCGCTTGACCTTGCCAGTCTGCGCGTGGCGCTGACGCCCGATTTCGGGTTTGCACCGACTGAGCAGTTGGTCCGGAATGCGTTCTTGGAGAAGGTTGGATTGTTTCGCCATGTGTTCGGACGCGCCGAGGAGGCGACGCCGGATTGTGCAGGGACGAACGAGGCTTTTGAGGTGTTGCGGGCGCTGGCGTTCCTGTCGTCGCATGAGGAAAAGGTGCGGCTGACTCCCGATCTGGTTGGCCCGAATGTCCGAGCGAACGTGGCCGAAGGGCTGCGGTATTCGGGGGAGGATGTCGCGAGGGCATTGGCTGCGCAGACCGCGATCTATCACCGGTGGCAGTCGTTTTTCCAGCATCATGATGTGATTATTACGCCGGCCATCACGATCAGTCCTCGGTCCTGGCGGGAGCTGTATCCGGCGGAGATCGACGGTCAACCCACCCGGACGTATTTTCACTGGCTGGCGATGGCCTACGCGGTGACGGTGGTCGGGCATCCGGCCATTTCGCTGCCGGTCGGACTGGATTCGAAGGGCATGCCGTTCGGTTTGCAGATCGTCGGGCCTCGTGGCGGCGATGCGCTGGTGCTGCGGGTTGCAGCGGCGTTGGAAGCGGTCCTGGCCGGCGATCGTCGGACGGCGCGGCCAATGCCAGACATCCTGGCCTTGAAGACGGCACCGCCGATCAGCGAAATGGATGGGTTCCTCGGATTCGACTGAAAACAACGCACGGACGCAACCAATAGGATATCAGGGCTCCGGGCTGGGATGCGGAACATATAAACAGAGGCTCCATTAATTTGCGCAGATTGTGCGCGCGCAATCGCCAGCAGCGGGAGGAGCGAGATGGCAAATGCGGTAGACATCATTCGCTACAAGACGGTTGAAAAAAGCGCCTGTCCAGGGTGGGATGTAACCAGGACCGTTGCTTTAAGACGCGGTCCGGCGACCTCACCCGTTAGCGGACTTATCTACCTGATGCCGGCGTTCGTCGACCTGAAGGAAAACCTTAAAGACGCGGGCCGCATCGGTCACTTACAGAAGGTAATCGTGGTGAGCGCAGGGGTCAACATGGCGAGTGGAAACATCGCAGATGTTCCGCAAGAAGCGATGGCGGAGGCAAATTTAATGGCGTACATTTACTCGATGTTCAAGCAAGGCGGAAAATATGACTATCAGCGGACGCCGTGCGGAGAGTTTGTTAGGCAATACACGCCTTTTGCCTCCTTTCATTTTGGCCTTTTCATGGCGGCAGCCAAATTTCCCTTGGTGATAACGCTTGCTGGCGCGGGGTACTACAACTTTAAACACGGTCGGCCCGACGATCGCGCCGGGATATTCGGGAACGCACGCGAAAACGAAGCAAATCTGCGGTATGGCTATGAAGTATATGAACGGGATCTGCTGGCCTGAGTTGACTGCATTCAGCCATCGCTAGGCGCCGGATCAGCCGGCGGCGATGCAACCGTCGGTACGCAAGCGGGACGCTGCGTGTAAAACATCAGGGTCTTGAACGGCTCCGATGAACACCCATTTGCCATCTGTGTGGATGGTGTAGAGATGGTAACTCCTAAAATTCCGGACAGCGAGAAGATCACGATCAACCTGGGTTTCGTCGACCTAGGCCATGTCGACTTGCTCGTGCAGGACGGATTCTACGGCAACCGGACGGACTTCATCCGGACCGCAATCCGCAATCAGCTTGATCGTCACGCCGATGTGCTGCGTCAATCTGCTGCTCGGAAGACTCTTGACCTGGGGTTGCGGCATATCACCCGCGCGGAGCTGGAAGCCGCGCGGGACCGGAACGAAATGCTCCGCATCAACGTGCTTGGGCTGGCCGTGATTGCCCCGGATGTGACCGCCGATCTGGTGCGGGAAACGGTTGGCTCCGTCACCGTGCTGGGTGCCTTGCATGCCAGTCCCGAAGTCCGAGCGGCACTGGCCGACCGGATGTCTTGATAAAAAATTTGAAAGTTCTGATATGAAGTTTTCGATTCCCCATGCGCTGACCGACGCAACCGCGGCGCTGCAACGAACTCTTGGCGGCGCACCGGTCAACATCAGCGACCTGAAGACCAGGCTGCCGGAAATGTTACGGGGACTGCTCGATCGGCAGCACCCGGCGCCACCCGCGGGCGATAACCGGTTCTTGTCAAAAACATTCAGCAATCACGCCGGGAGCCGTCCCTACAAACTGTATATTCCGTCAGGCTACCATGGGCAGCCGGTGCCGCTGATTGTCATGCTGCATGGCTGCACCCAATCGCCGGATGATTTCGCGGCCGGAACGCGCATGAACGATGCCGCCGAGGCGCAGACTTGCCTGGTTGCCTGGCCGCAGCAGATCGGGTCGGCAAATGCGCAGAAATGCTGGAACTGGTTCAAAGAAACCGATCAGCGCCGTGACGGTGGAGAGCCGTCGCTGATCGCGGGGATCACCCGGCAGGTGATGCAGGATTACGCTGTCGATCCCAAGCGTGTCTATGTGGCAGGTCTGTCCGCCGGCGGTGCGGCGGCGGCGATCATGGCAGAGGCCTATCCTGATCTTTACGCCGCGGTTGGTGTCCACTCCGGTCTGGCCTGTGGCGCCGCGCGCGACATGCCGTCGGCGTTTGCGGCGATGAAAAGCGGTGCCCCTGGCTCAGCCAGGCCCAATGCCCCGCGGCTTGTCCCGGCGATCGTGTTCCATGGCACGCGCGATACCACGGTCAATCCCCGCAACGGCGAGGCGGTGGTGCAGCAGGCGGCGCAGGGTGCTGACCTGCGCACCCGGCAGGAGGACGGCGTCGCACCGAACGGCCATCCCTATCACCGGACCTTGTATCTTGAGCCCGGCGGCGCCGTGGTCGTTGAGCACTGGGTCGTGCAGGGTGGTGGCCACGCCTGGTTCGGCGGCAGTCCGGCTGGCTCATTCACCGATTCGAAAGGCCCGGACGCCACCGCGGCGATGATGCGCTTCTTCCTCGCGCATCCTCGATAGGTCAGTGCGTCACCACGATCAGCAGAACGCCGCCCACCACCAGCACCAGACCGGCGACGTCGCCGCGCTTCAGACGCTCGTGCAGGTAGAAGCGGCTGAACAGCAGGGTGAACACGATCTCGATCTGGCCGACGGAGCGAACCAGGGCGACGTCGGTCAAGGCGAAGCCGGTGAACCAGCAGGCGGACCCGGCGGCGGACAGGGTGCCGGCCCACATGGAACTGCGCCACGTGGCGAAGGTCTTGCGCAGCTCTCGGGGCTCCCGCCACAGCAGCCAACCGCCTTGCATGATAATCTGCATGGTGTTCGTCACGACGACGCCGAACAGCGCCTTGATGACGATGTTGGGATCCGCCATCGACTGGTTGGCGAGCTTGATGAAGACGGTCGTGAAGGCGAACAGCAGCCCGGCGCCGAGGCCGCAAAGCGCCGCCGGCTGAATGGTCGCGGCCAGGATGTCACGCGGACGCATGCCTCGGCCGGCCAGCGACAGGGTCATCACGCCGCACAGTCCCAAAACGATGCCGGCCCAGGCCCAGGGCTTCAGGACTTCATTCAGGATGATCAGGGCGATGACCGCGCTCTGGGCGGCCTCGGTCTTCGCATAGGCGGTGCCGACGGCGAAGTTGCGGTAGCCGAAGGACATGATCAGCAGGTTGGTCGCCAGGATCTGGAACAGGCCGCCGGCGGCGCAATACAGAAAGAACGGCCCGGTGGGGTGCGGCGCCGGTGTGCCGGTGATCGCGAGGCCGGCCAGAAAGATCAGCAGGGCGGTTGGCGCGCCGTAGAGGAAACGCACGAAGCCGGCGGCGTTCACCGACAGCAGGTGCCGCAACTTTTGCTGCAGTGCTGTCCGCCAGCACTGCAGCAGCGCCGCGGCGACCGTCATGGGGATCCAGAAGGGCACGTCGCGTTACCCTGGGACGGCGTGACAAAGCGATACCGGCCCGTTGCGCGGGTCGTATGTTTTTTCCGGCATCACGCTGTCTCCTGGTCGCATGCGATCCAATCGGCCAGGGTCTGGTGTGTCAACCGTTGCGGGAATGAGGGAGGACGCGTGTGAGGATGGGGGCATGATTCGACTCGACTCGCCGACATACCCGGCCGTAAGTTCCTATTATGTTCCTGACGATCCCACCCCTCGCCGATCCCGCGCGGCCCAACCCAACGAAGGCTGCTCTCTCGGCAACCGGCCCCGCCTCCCGCATGATCCGCGATCTGCGCGACCGTATCGCACGCATCGAGCGTGTGCATGTCCGGACGCCCGCCGCCCCGACGATCCCCTTCGGCCAGACGGCGATCGACCACGTGCTGCCCGGCGGTGGTCTGGCGCTGGGTGCGTTGCATGAGGCCGTTTCGGCCGGGCCCGACACCGAACATGCCGCCGCCGCGACCCTGTTCATCGCCGGCATTCTCGCTCGGCTCGACGGCCCTGTCCTGTGGGTGCAGGGGCAGCCCGACCTGTTCGCCCCCGGCCTCGCCGGCGCCGGACTGCATCCGGACCGGCTGATCTTCGCCGAAGCCGGCAAGGCCGTGCTGCCGGCCATGGAGGAAGGCCTGCGCCATCCCGGCTTGGCCGCCGTGGTCGGCGAGTTGACCGGGCGGCTGAGTCTGGTCGCATCCCGCCGCCTGCAACTAGCCGCCGAACAGACCGGCATCCTGGCACTGCTGATCCGCCGCAGCCACGGCTTCGACGATCCGGTGCTGAAAGCGCCCTCCGCCGCGACCACGCGATGGCGCATCGCCGCCCTGCCGTCGCCCCCGGTGTTGCCGCATGCGCCCGACACCCCCGGCCTGGGACCGGCGCGATGGCGGCTGGATCTGACGCGATGCCGCGGTGGCGAGGCTTGTTCCTGGATAGTGGAGGCATGTGATGCGACGGGTCGTCTCGGTCTGGTTTCCGGCGCTGCCGACCGATCGGATCAGGAAGCAGAGCGGCTATCCGCCTGACCAGGCGGTGGTGACCGTTGCGCGGGAGGGCAACCGCCGCATCCTGGCTTCGGTGGATGCGACCGCCAGTACCCTGGGACTGCAACCCGGCATGAAACTGGCGCAAGCGCAGGCCTTGGCGCCAGACTTGGCGATCCACGACGCCGATCCGGAGGGTGACGCGGCGGCGCTGCTCCGGCTCGCCGGTTGGTGCCTGCGTTATGCGCCTCTGGCCGCGCCCGATCCGCCGGACGGGCTGTGGATCGAGGTTTCCGGCAGCACGCATTTGTGGGGCGGCGAAGCTGCGTTGCTGGACGACCTGGTGCGTCGCCTGACGGGGCGTGGACTGACCGCGCGGGCCGCTGTTGCTGACACGCCGGCTCTTGCGCACGCGATGGTTCGGTTTGGGCCGGCTCCGGTCACGGTGATGCCCTCCGAGGCGCCGGCACCGGCTGATCTGCCCGTCGAGGCGCTGCGTCTGCCACCCGATGTATGCGCCAGCCTGCGCCTGATGGGGTTCGAGCGGACAGGCCTGCTGATCGCCGCCAGCCGAGCGCCTTTGGTTCGGCGGTTTGGGGTGGGGTTGGCGAAGCGGTTGGATCAGATCCTGGGCAGGGTGTTCGAGCCGATCGTGCCGGTGGTGCCGGAGGGTGTCTTCCAGGCCAGGCTGACCTTTGTCGAACCGCTGCTGACAGCCGAGGCGTTTTCCAGTGTCATCGGCCGGCTGACCGCCTTGGTTTGCGCCGACATGGAACAGGCCGGACGTGGCGCTCGCCGGCTGGACCTGATGTTCGAACGGGTGGACGGCAGCGTCCAGGCGATCCGCATCGGCTCTGCGCGGCCCGGCCGCGACGCGCGCCATCTGGCCCGCATGCTGGATGAGCGGCTGGAACAGGTCGATCCCGGCCTGGGGGTCGAGGCGATGCGGCTGGTGGTCTCCGCCGCCGACCGGGTGGAACTGACCCAGACGGTTGCCTCGTTGTCCGATCGCGCGGCGACCCCGGACATCGCGCCGCTGGTGGACCGGTTGGTGAACCGGTTGGGCGATGATCGGGTTTATCGGATGGAGCCGGTGGAGAGCGACGTGCCGGAACGGTCGGTGCGCAAGGCGTTGCCTCTAAGCCCGCGGCGGGGGGTGAACTGGCCGGCCGATCTGCCGCGGCCGGTTCGGCTGCTGGATCCGCCTCAGCCGGTGGATGCGATGGCTTTGCTGCCGGACCACCCGCCGGTCGCGTTCACCTGGCGGCGGATGCGTCACCGCGTCCGCCGGGCGGACGGGCCGGAACGGATCGCGGGGGAGTGGTGGAAGCGGGACGGGGAGATGCGGTCGGTGCGCGATTATTTCCGGGTGGAGGACGAGGATGGCCGCCGCTTCTGGCTGTTCCGCCGGGGCAATGGCAGCGACGCGGACACCGGCGACATGCGCTGGTTCCTGCACGGGTTTTTCTGATGGAGGGCGATATGGACAACACCCCGGCCCTGCGTCCCGCGACGATGGAAGAGATTGCCGAGAGTATCAGCTTCGCTCTGCGCTACGACGGGCGAAAGCGGGTCAGTCACGCCGACGAGATGATGGCGCGCATCACCGCCGACCGGCTGGTTCGGCATCTGCGCGGGGCGGGGTTCGTGGTCATGCGCCAGCCCACGGCCCCGGGGCCGAGTGATACCGTGGCCCCCGCCCCGGTCAGGCCGTCAACTGCTGCCGATCAGGATGCCGACGCCAAAGACGAGAGCGCCCCCGAACGCGACCTGTAAAGTCGCCGACAGCGGCGGGGTGTCCATGTATTTCCAGCGAATCCAGGAAATCACCGCCAGTTCCACGATCACCACGCCGATCGCCACCGCCATCGCGGTCCAGAAATGCGGGATCAGGAACGGTAGCGTATGGCCGATGCCACCGGCTGTCGTCATCAGTCCGCAGATGCCGCCGCGGATCCACGGCGCGCCTCGGCCGGTCAGGCTGCCGTTGTCCGACAGCGCCTCGGCAAAACCCATCGAGATGCCGGCGCCGACCGAGGCCGCCAACCCGACCAGGAATGTCTGCCAGGTGTTGTTGGAGGCGAAGGCCGCCGCGAAAACCGGGGCCAGCGTCGACACCGACCCGTCCATCAGCCCCGCAAGACCAGGCTGGATGACGCGCAGGACGAAGGACTGGCGGGCATGGTCATCTTCCCGGCGCCGCACGTTTTCCGGCAGGTTCTCTTCCCGCAGCTCGTCGGCCCGATGTTCGTGTTCGACCTCGGCATCCGCAAGGTCACCCAGCAGCTTGCGGATCGTGACGTCCTCGCTGCGCGTGGCGGCCTTGCGGTAGAAGCTCTGGGTCTCGGTCTCCATGCTTTCCGCCAGGTTTCTGACGGCGTCCAGGTTCAACGGCACCATCTGCCAGACCGGCTTGTGCTGGATGAACCCGCGCACATCCTGGCGGCGGACCAGCGGAATGTGCTCGCCGAACTTCTTTCGATAGACGTCCAGCAGCCGGCGGCGGTGATCGCCTTCCTCACCGGCCATTTCGGTGAAGACCTTGGCGCTGCCAGGATATTCGCCACGCAGGCCTTCGGCGATGTCGAGGTAGATACGTCCGTCCTCTTCCTCGTTGGCGATGGCGAGGGCGAGGATTTCGCGTTCGGTCAGATCAGAGAAATTGCGCATGGCCGGGAATGTGGCCGGCGCGGCAGGGGCGTCAAGAGGAAAGCGTAATGATGAGAATGAGTTGCAGGAGCGTTGGCAAGTTCAGGCGGTGAGTCCGGTGCGAGCGTGGAGATCCCGGAGCGCAACTCGGAAGCCGGTGCTGGCCAGCACCAGATCCCCTGTCGTCAGGTGTTCGGGTTCCTCCGGCCAGCCGCCCTCGGGCCGGCGGCGTAGTGGTTCCGCTTCGATCCGTGTGCTGAGCGAACGCCACAGCCGCAAATGTGCTCGCGATCCCACAATTCTGGCGTGGAGACAACAGCAGGACGAACGGATTAGATCACCGACAGCGCGGCGTCCACCGCCTCCCCCAGCCGTTCCACGATGGTGTCGATCTCGGTAGCGGTGACAATATACGGGGGTGCCACGATCACATGATCGCCTTGCTTGCCGTCGATCGTTCCGCCCATCGGATAGGTTGCCAGACCGCGCGCGACCCCTTCCGCCTTGATCCTCTCGTTCAGTTTCAGGGCCGGATCGAAGACCGCTTTGGTCGCCCGGTCGCTGACGAATTCCAGCGCCCAGAACAGGCCGCGGCCGCGAATGTCGCCGACGTGGCGGTGATTGCCGAACCTCTCCTGTAAGGCCGTTTCCAGACGCCGGCCCATTGCCTGGATGTTGGTGAGAAGATCGTCCTCGCGGATAATGCGCTGGACTTCGAGGGCTGCGGCGCAGGCGACGGGATGCGCCTGGTAAGTCTGGCCGTGCAGAAAACCCCCCGATCCGTTGGCCAGCGCCTGGACGATGCGATCGGCGATCAGGATACCGCCGATCGGTTGGTAACCGCCGCCGAGGCCCTTGGCGATGACCTGGATGTCCGGTGTGATCCCTTCCTGTTCCCAGGCGTGCATCGTGCCGGTGCGGCCCATGCCGCACATCACCTCGTCCAGGATCAGCAGGGCGCCGTAGCGGTCGCAGATGGCGCGCACCCGCTGGAAATAGCCGGGCAGGGCGGTGACGCAGCCCGTGGTGGCGCCGACGACCGGTTCGGCGAGGAACGCCATCACCGTGTCGGGGCCGAGGCGCTGGAACTCGGCATCCAGTTCTTCCGCCAGCCGATCGAGGTACTGCGCGTCGGTTTCGCCCTGGTGCTGGAAGCGGTACGGAAAGCACGGGGATACCAGGCTGTGGGTCCGCGACAGGATCGGCTCGTAATAGGCCCGCCGCATCATGTTGCCGCCGGCCGCCAGGGCGCCGAGCGTGGTGCCGTGATAAGACTGGCGGCGCGCGATGGTGCGGGTTCGCTTTGGCTGGCCTATTTCCAGGAAGTACTGGCGAGCGAGCTTGATGGCGGCCTCGTTGCCCTCGGAGCCGGAGGAGCAGAACCAGGCGCGGGTCAGGCCGCCAGGTTCGTCGTGCAGGATGATGTCGGCGAGGTCCTCCGCCGGCTGGTTCGAGAAGGTGCCGGTGTGGGCGTAGGCCATGGCTGCGGCCTGGCGCCCGATTGCCTCGGCGACGCGGCGATTGCCGTGACCGAGGCAGGCGACAGCCGCGCCTCCCGAGGCGTCGATTATCGAGCGGCCGTCAGCGGTGTGCAGGTATATCCCGTCGCCGCTGGTGGCGATGGGTGGGATAGCGCCGGAGCGGTGGAGGACGCGGGTCATGGGAGGGATCGGATCACGTCAGCGCAGAGGCGGCAACAGGGAGGCGATCTGGGCAGCAAACGCCGGCAGATCGGTCTGGACCGTCTGCCACGTCGTGGCAAGATCGACGTTGAAGTAGCCATGCGCCAGGGCATTCCGCATCTCGTATGGGGCACGCCTCGGTATCTCGTCATGCGCGACCGCGAATTCCGCGTGATGCCGCAGGACATTGCGACAAGCCTTGCCAATGATCTCCAGGTTGCGGATGACAGCGTCCTGCGTCCTGCGTCCTGCGTCCTGCGTCCTGCGTCCTGCGTCCTGCGTCCTGCGTCCTGCGTCCTGCGTCCTGCGTCCTGCGTCATCGGTGAGGCGAGGAACTCATTTTCCGAGAGGTGCGCCGTATACCGCCGGATCCGTTTGGCGGCCTCGGTTATATGGTCCAGATATGTCGCCAGGCGGAGGGATCTTGGGCCGCCGCATGCTCAGACGGGTGTTGCGGCGGCGAGGATTTCGTCGCGCATGCTGTCGGGCAGTGCGCCAGGGGACACCACGTCCACCGGGACCTGAAGCAGGTCGCGCAGTTTCCAGCGCATGGCGCCGATGTCAAACAACGTCATTCCTGGCTCCGGGTCGACGAGTAAATCGAGGTCGCTGTCGTCCGTATCTTCCTCGGTCAGCACAGAGCCGAAAACACGAGGGTTTCGTGCTCGGTGCGTGGCAACGATAGCGCGGACGGCTTCCCGGTTGCGGTCAAGGCTGACGGAGGGACGCATCAGGAACACGCGAGGTAAGGAGAGCTGTTTCTCTTCATACACCAGGGAACGAGACTGACTGGACTGTCGCCGGGATTACCCGCACGGAGATATAAGCTACACTCGGCCACGCTGGGAACCAGCGTGCTGAAAAGCGTGATGTAGATCCAGGCATTCTCGCTGGCGAGCGGCGTTTGGTACAACGCTAGCAATCGCCCGCGAACATCGACCAGCAACGGCATGTCTGGCGTGGCCGTCAGCCAGTCTACGGTCTGCAAGGCCAGTATCAATGCGCTTGACAACAGAATCATCAATACGATTCCGATCGCGAGATCGGGCAGTCCCAGCCACAGCGGCGATGGACTGCCCGGCTCGCAGCCGCGGCGCAGCGCGTGTAAAGCCGATCGACAGCGAGTTCGAATGGCACGTTGATCAATGGCACAAGCGCAATCATGACCAGAAGGGCGCGGCGCGGCGATTCCCGAACGGTGATCGGATGGACAACCGTGCCTGACCGGCGTCTTTCAGCAACATGTCCGCTCGGTTCAGCGCCCGTTCAATCAGGAAGACGTAATACTGACGAAGATCCCCACCCAGCCGGAGCGATTCGATGAGCCGCTTTCCGTCCCGTCCGGCGGTCTTCAACGCATCCGACCAGCGGCTGCGCACCGTCAGCGCCGCCGCGGTCGCGATCAGCAGGCACGCCACAGCCGGCGTCGAGAACTGATCCTTGATCAGGCCGAGCGCAATATCGAGCAATGAGGAGCCCCTCCGCCGACGTGGCGAATGTATTTTCCGCCGGACGATCCGATCCTGAAGGAGAGTCCGCATCTGGCCAACATTGAATCACGGCCGTCAGGATGCCTGATTCGTAACTCGCCCGCGTTGGTGCCGGGACCGGGTCATACGCCCCGAATCGCCACCTCCGCCTCGATCTCCACCGGGATGTCGAACGGCAACCCAGCCATCCCGACCGCTGACCGCGCATGAGCGCCAACATCAGGCCCGAATACTTCCAGGATCAGGTCGGAGAAGCCGTTGATCACCGCTGGGAAACGGTTGAAGCCGGCGCCGGCGTTGACCATGCCGAAGACCCGTAGCCAGGCCTCGATCCGGTCCAGGTCACCCAGCGCCTGTTTCAGGCTGGACAGGATCGCCAGACCCGTCAGCCTCGCGGCGGCGTAACCCTGCTCCTGCGTGAGACCGGCGCCTACCTTGCCGAGGGGCCTGGCCAGCGATCCGTCCGCGGCGACCGGTCCATGGCCCGACACGAATGCTCGGTTCCCAAACACCCGCACCCACGGGAACGGCAGCACCACGCCCGATGGAGGGATATGAGCCGGCGGAAGCGCCAGACCGAGCCCAGTCAGACGCTGCTCGATCTGGCTCACAGTCGCTACGTGGGGGTCAGATGCTTGATGCGCGGCGCCACGTCCTGCGCCAGCATCCGCAGCGAGGTGTGCCAGGCATGCGGGTTCTCCAGGTAGTCGAAGCCGAAGACCAGCAGGCCGCCGAAGCCGCCGACATCGTTGTAGACCTGCTCCAGCTTGTCGGCCACTGTCTTGGGCGAGCCGATCAGCCAGTTGTGCTTGGCGCAATATTCCGGCGTTACATCGGAATCCGGCACCGAAGGATCGTGCTTCAGGTATTCCAGGAAGCCAAATTGTCCGAGCAGAGGTAGGAAATATTCGCGCATCATGCGGCCCATCATGCCGCCGACCGAAAGATCCAGGGCCTGCTGGTCGGATTCGGCAACGAAAACCTCGCGGACCATGCGCCAGTCGGACCGCTTCGGGGTCTTGCCGCTGCGCTTTGCCCCTTCCTCGACCGCGGCCCAATGGGTGCCGACGTAAGCGGGGTTGAGGTTCAGGCTGAGCGGCATGAAGCCATGCTCGCCGGCCATCTTCAGTGTGTCCGAGTTCTTCGACAGCCCGGCAACGCCGATCCGGGGATAAGGCTTCTGCAACGGCTTGATGTGCGGCTTCAGGAAACCGAACATCAGCTCGGGCTTCGATACGTTCCAGTATTTGCCTTTGTAGTCGAAGGTCTCCTCATCGCTCCACAGCCGCAGGATGATGTCCAACGCCTCGCGCGTCATGTCGCGGTTGGTGCCGGACATGCCGTCGACGTTGAACATCGCCCAGTCGCTGGGCAGGCCGGAGGCAGCGACGCCAAACAGCAGCCGTCCCTCTGACAGGTGGTCCAGCATCGCCACGCGGTTCGCGAGTTCGGCGGGATGGTGGTACGGCAGCAGAAAGCCGCCCGGCCCGATCTTGATGCGTTTCGTTTGCAGCAGCGCCTGCGCGATCAGCAGGTCGGGGGCCGGATGCGGCTCCCACGGCGCGGTGTGGTGCTCGCCGATCCAGGCTTCCGAGTAGCCGAGTTCGTCCAGCCAGCGCAGCGTCTGCAGGTCCCAGTCATGCCCTGCCTTCAGGCCGCGCTCCGGCGGGTGCGACGGCATCGAGAAATACCCGAGTTCCATGTCGATCCTCCTTATCCCGGCGCGCTTCGTGGCGCCCGTGCGGGTAGCAGACCACAACCGTGGAGCGGGTCAAGATCACTTTGGGTCGTAGTTTGCCGGGGCAAAGCCCCAGCACTTCACACCGATCAGTGGTGGCCGAGCATGTAGTGGCCGATTTCCTGGGGGTCGGCTCCCTCGGCCGGCATCTCGTGGGCCACGCGGCCTTCGTGCATCACCACGATCCGGTCTGCCAGTTCCAGGATTTCGTCCAGATCTTCCGAGATCAGCAGCACGGCGGTGCCGGCGTTGCGCGCGGCCATGATTCGCGCCCGGGTTTCCGCGACGGCTTTCACGTCCAGACCGAAGCAGGGGTTGGCGACGATCAACAGCCGGACGTTGCCATCCAGTTCGCGGGCCAGCACGCAGCGCTGGACGTTGCCGCCGGACAGAACACCGATCGGTGCCTGGGGCGATGGCGTGCGTATGCCGTATGCCGCGATCATCTCCTTGGCGCGTGTCGCCATCGCGGTTCGGTCAAGCCAGGACCGATGCGTCTTTCCCGATCCAAGGTCGAAGCTGCGGAGATTCAGGTTATCCACGACCGTCATCGGGGGCACGCAACCGTTCCGTAGAGGTTCCTCCGGCAGCACGCGGACATCGTGCTCCTGAGATTCCTCACGAGTAGCGGTATACGCCACGCCGTTGACCAGCACTGTGCCCTCGGACATCGGGCGTTGGCCGCCGAGCACTTCCACCAAGTCCTTCTGACCGTTTCCGGAGACGCCGGCGACACCGACGATCTCGTGCGCCCGGACAATCAGTTCGTCGATCGCCAGACCTTTGCGCCCGCTATCGGCACCCGTGCGCAGCTTACTGATTTCCAGCCGGATGTCCTTTGTCGGCGCGCCTTTCCGTTCGGGATTTTTCGGCGCATGCGGCTCGCCGATCATCATCGCGGTCAGGTCGGACGGGCCGAGGTCCTTCACCATGCCGGTCCCGGCCATGCGGCCGCGGCGCAGCACGGTGACCTCATCGACGAAGGCCGCCACTTCCTTCAGCTTGTGCGTGATGATGACGATCGTCAGGGCGCCGGAGTGCGCGAGGTCACGGACGAGGCCCAGCATCTCGGTGGCCTCCTGCGGCGTCAGCACGGACGTCGGTTCGTCCAGCACCAGGAATTTTCGTTCCAGGTAAAGCTGCTTGATGATCTCCGTCTTCTGCCGCTCGCCCGCGGCCAGGCTGCCGACTTCCACTTCCAGCGGCACCTTGAACGGCATCCGCCGCATGAACTCCTGCAGACCGGCGATCTCCGCCCGCCAGTTGATCACGCCTGGAACGTTCGGCCGCGACATGACCAGGTTTTCGGCGACGGTCATAGATGGGACCAGCGTGAAGTGCTGATAGACCATGCCGAGGCCCAGCGCATCGGCATCCGCGGGGCGCTCGATCGTTGCCTCCCGGCCGTCGACGACGAAGCTGCCCGCGTCGGCGCGGTAATAGCCGAGGAGGCATTTGACCAGGGTGGATTTTCCGGCACCGTTCTCGCCAAGCAGGCCATGCACGCTGCCGGGCGTGACCTTCATGGAGACATCGGTCAGGGCGTGGAACGAGCCGAAGTGCTTGCCGATCCCGGCCGCCTCCACGCCGATGGCACCGGTCATGGCAGCTCGCGCAGGAACGTTTCGCTGTCGCTGACGGCGCCGAAGACTCCGCCCTGCATCTTGATCATGTGCAGCGCGGCAGCGTGGTTGCCGGCGTCGGTGGCGCCGCAGCAGTCGGACAGCAGCAGGCACTCGAAGCCGCGGTCGTTGGCGTCCCGCATCGTGGTATGGACGCAGACGTCGGTGGTGATGCCGGTCAGGATGATGTTGCAGATGCCGCGCGTGCGCAGCACGAGTTCCAGATCGGTGGCGTAGAAGCTGCCTTTGCCAGGCTTGTCGATGACGATCTCGCCCGGCAGAGGCGCCAGATCGGGGATGATTTCCCAGCCCGGTTCGCCGCGGGTCAGGATGCGCCCGCAGGGACCGGGGTCGCCAATCCCAGCGCCGATCTGGCGGGATCGCCAGCGCTTGTTGGCCGGCAGGTCTGACAGGTCCGGCCTATGGCCCTCCCGCGTATGAATGATCGTATAGCCTTTCGGCCGCAGCGCCGCCAGGACGTGGGAGATCGGGCCGATCGGCGCGCGGGTCAGCGACAGGTCGTAGCCCATCTTGTCCACATAGCCGCCGACGCCGCAAAAATCGGTCTGCATGTCGATGACGATGATGGCGGTGTTCTCCGGCCGTAACGAGCCGTCGAACGGCCAGGGATACGGGTCAGCCGAGATAACAGGCATTCTACTACCTCCCGATCGACAATTGGCCCGGCATGCCGCGCAGCGACCGGCCGCCGCGGGCGGTAATGATCAGCACCACCAGCGTAACGACGTAGGGCGCCGCATAGAACAAATAGTAACCCCAGGTGATGCCGACGGTCTGCAGTGACGGCCCCAGGGCCCCGGCTGCGCCGAACAACAGGGACGCCCAGATGCAGTTGATAGGATTCCAGCGGGAGAACACGACGAGTGCGACAGCCATCAGGCCCTGGCCGGACGAGAGGCCCTCATTCCAGCTTCCGGGGTAATACAACGACAGGAATGCGCCTCCGATGCCTGCCAGCGCGCTGCCGCAGGCGGTGGCCAGGAAGCGGGTGCGGTCGATCGGCAGGCCGAGCGCGAGGGCTGCATCCTGGCTGTCACCGACGATGCGGATGCGCAGGCCTACGCGGGTTGCGTTAAAACACCAGTGCAAGGCAATGGCCGCGGCGATTCCCAGGAGGAAAAGCGGGCACACCAGCAGGGCATTCCCAACCTGAGAGTTATCGGACCAGAACCCGAACGGAATACCTGGCAGCAACGGCGCACTCGGTTGCACGTAGGGCTTTCCGAAAAAGAACGCGATGCCGGTGCCGGCCAGCATAATCGCGATACCCATCGCAACGTCGTTGACTCGCGCCAGGGAGCAGACCGCGCCGTGCAGACCGCCCAGGAAGAGCCCAGCCACCGCCGCGGCCAGAACGCCTGCCCATGGGCTGCCTGTTTCGTAGGATGTTGCGTACGCGACCATCGCGCCCAGCACCAGCACGCCCTCGTTGCCGAGGTTGATGCGGCCGGATTTCTCGGTCAGGCATTCTCCGAGGGAGACGAAAAGGAACGGGGTGCTGACGCGCAGGCTTCCGGCCAGCATCGCCAGCAGGACGGTGACGATCGAGGCTGTCATCAGGCGTCTCCGCGCGGCTGGAACCAGCGGAACCGTCCGTAAAGCGTGTTGCTCGCCAGGATAGAAACGAAGATCAGGCCTTGCAGAACCTGGATCGTGGCATCGGGCAGGTCCATGCGCCGCTGCAGCAGGCCGCCGGCCGCGCCGAGGCCGCCGAGAAGGATCGCCATCGGCATGATCGCCAGCGGATTGAATTTGGCGAGGAACGCGATCAGGATTCCTGTATAGCCATAGCCAGCGTTGAGGGAGGCGTTGGCTCGCCCATACTCCGCGGCCACTTCGATCGCGCCGGCCAGACCGGCGCAGCCGCCGCCGATGGCGCAGGCCAGAAGGATGAGTTTGGTGACCGGCAAGCCCTGCAACTGTGCGGCGCGGATGTTACCGCCGGTGACCCGGCAGGCGAAGCCGATGCTGGTGCGGTAGATCAGCACCCAGCAGAGCACACAGGCAGCAATGCCGAACGGCAGACCCGGATGCACATCCAGCCAGGGGACGGTATCCATCATGTTGGCGTCGCCGATGCCATACGTGGATGGCTTGTTCAGGCTGGATGGGTCACGCAGCACGCCTTCGACGAAGTGGTTGAACAAAGCGAGGCCGATGTAAGCCAGGACAAGGCTGGCGATGGTTTCGTTGACGTTCAGCTTTGCCTTCAGCCAGCCGCTGATGCCGATCCACAACGCGCCCATGGCCGACCCGGCAATCATCATTACGGGTATAACAACCCAGGGGCCGGTGTTGACCAGCGGCAGGGCCATGACCGTCGCCGCCAGACCGCCCAGCACCACTGCAGCCTCACCGCCGATTATGACCAGACCCAGTTGACCCGGCAATGCGACGCACAACGCCGTCAGCAACAGCGGCGAGGCGCGCTGCACCGTGTTCTGGATGGAGAACCAACTGCCGAACGCGCCGCGCCAGACCAGATCGAGAAAGTCCAACGGCGACTGGTCGAGGAACACCAGAAAGACCGAGAACAGCACAGCCGCCCCAATCAGCGCCACCAGCGGCGCCAGCACAGCCTCCGCCGCTCGGCGTGCCGGGTACCAACGGTCTGTCGCTTGCGCCGGTGCGACAAGCGGCGCGTTGGTGACGGTGGTCGCGCTGTTCATATGAGGCCCGTCTTATGCGATGGCGCCGTTCACGCCCTCCACAAGGTAGTTGCAGGATTCGAGTTCGATGGCAGTTTCCGGCAGCGCCGTGCCGGCCGGAACGACAACGTTGCCTTTGTTGTCCTTCAGTGGGCCTTTGAAGACAGAGAATCCGCCCTTCATCATCTCGGCCTTCACCGCGGTAACGTTCTTGCGGCCGGCGTCTGACAAAGCGGGGCCGTATGGCGACATCTTGACGAAGCCTTCGGCGAGGCCGCCGCGGGTGAAGTTGGGTATCGGCTTGCCCGCCTGCACATCGGCGATGAAGCCTTTGTAGACGGTAATCCAGTTCCATTCCGCGCCCGTCAGGTAGCCTTTCGGCGCCAGCCTGGACTGGTCCGCGTGGTAGCCACAGGCGTAGATACCGCGACGTTCAGCGGTTTCCATGATGACCTTGGGACCGTCGACATGGCAGGTGATGACGTCATTGCCCTGGTCGATCAGGCTGTTGGTCGCCTCTGCCTCCTTGACGGGCATCGACCATTCACCGGTGAAGATCACTGAGGTGACGATGGACGGATCAACCGATTTCGCGCCGAGGGCGAAACTGTTGACGTTGATCAGCACCTGGGGAATTGGCTTGGCGGCAACAAAGGCGATCTTCTTGGATTTTGTCGCGTGCGCGGCGGCGATGCCGTTCAGATACTGACACATGCCGATATAGCCGAAGTATGACCCGGTGTTCATCGGGTGCTTGTCTTTCTGCCACAGGCCGCCGCAGTGACGGAACTGGATGTCCTTGTATTTGGCAGCCATTTTCAGCATGTACGGGTCGAAATAGCCGAAGCTCGTTGGAAACAGCAGCGTGGCGCCATCCAGCTTTATCATGCTTTCCATGGTCTTGGAGACATCATCCGTCTCCGGAACCTTTTCTTCCTCGACGATTTTGACGCCGGGCATTTTCTTGAGCATGGCCGCCGCTTCGGCATGAGCCTGATTGTAGCCGTAGTCATCCTTCGGACCGACATAGATAAAGCCGACGACCAGCTCCTTCGCGGCACTCGCCTCGTTGGTCGGGATGCCGATCGCGGCGGCTCCGGCCAGGGCTCCAGCCCCCTGCAACAGGCCACGGCGCGAAACAAGGGGGATATTTTGTTTGGTGGCCGGCATGGTGTACCTCTTAATGATTCTCGAGCGACGACCGTGCAAGCCGGACAACGAATGGCCTGCGGGATTGCATCGGCTTGGCCTGACCGTAACGCAAGCCATATGCCAGCCGATGGTCCGCCTTGAGAGCGGGAAAGCGGGGCGGATTGCATACAATCTGCTCATGAATTCGGCATTGGACTGAAAACCGGGCGGACTCAGCTACCAAACGTGCTGCTTCGCCGTCGCAGTCCGGCCCGAACCGTATCTCCGCCGTAATTGGAAGCGACCTGACAAAAGGCAACGGATCACATGACCGATGTGCGACGCCGGGCGCGCGTGAAACTGTTGCGCGGTTTCATCACCCCTCAGGAGTGTGAGATTGCCGGGAGTTGCAGGCTCTTTTTGGTGCAGCCTTGGCACATGCATTGCTGACTGTCTGTTGCGGACCGACACCGTAAAATCGCCTTGCGATCAGGCGGCGACGACAGCGCCTTTGGGATTGAGAAATGAAGGATATGGTATGAAAATCAAACGACTCCTGTTCGCGGCGGTGCTCGCACTGGTGGCCGGCCGCGCGCAAGCCCAGAATTTCACCGATACCAGCATGGGCGTTCGGTGGGGTGCATTTTACGCCAATCCAGGTGGCGGTGAAGGATCCAGGAACGTTAACAAGACGATCGTCAATCTGGGCCTGTTCAACGTCTGGGACTACGGCTCCAACTTCGCGAGCGCCGACATCCTGTTCTCCAATGCAAACGAGCCGGCGAACAACTCGTCTGGCGGTTCAACCGAGTTGTACGGCGTCTATCGCGGCCAGTTAAGCCCCGACAAGATTTTCGGGATCAACACCGGCTTCGGGCCGATTCAGGCGATTAACTTTGAGTTCGGTGGTGACGCCGAGACGGAGAACACCGCGTTCGCGCCGAATAAGAAGCTGCTCGTTGTAGGGCCTAACTTCCATATCAACATGCCTGCCGGGTTCCTGACCGTCGGCGTTCACTTCTCGAAGGAATGGAACAACAACGGTATCGCCGGTGCGCTCGCCGCGCAGGGAGTGCCGGGAGTGCATACGCCGGTCAGCTTCAGTCCCGCTCCGGAATTTGAACTCGTCTGGCTCTACCCCTTGGCGTTTACGGGCCTTCCGCTGGACTTTCGCGGCTTCTTGAATGCCGTTGGTCCGAAAGGGCAGGACGGATTTGGCGGCAACACTTACTGGGAGATTTTGTCTCGCCCCCAGATCAACCTTGATCTCGGAAAGATGCTGTTCAACAAGCCCCACGTCCCCGACGTCTATCTGGCGGTCGAGTTCTGGCAGCACAAATTCGGTAACTCGAGCCAGCTTTCTGGTAGTTCGCAGATCGCTCCGACGATTGGTATGCAGGTTCACTTCTGATAGTGTATGGTTAAGCGGCGGCGTGAGCGCCGTCGCTCCCAACCCCACATCGGAAAGAGACCATGATCGATACGCTGCTGGACTGGGTCAGTTTGCTTGTCCGTTGGACGCATGTGATCGCTGGCATCGCCTGGATCGGTTCATCATTCTACTTCATTGCGCTCGATGCCGGCCTTAAGGCAAATCCGCGCCTCGATAGCCGAGTGAAAGGTGAAGCCTGGCAGGTTCACGGCGGCGGCTTCTACAACATTCAAAAGTTCGCCGTCGCGCCGGAATTCATGCCGGAGGACCTGACCTGGTTCAAATGGGAGGCGTATGCCACCTGGATCTTCGGCTTCACGCTTCTGGTTCTGACTTATTATATGAATCCGAGCGTGTACCTGATCGACACGTCGGTGATGGACATAGCACCTGCCGACGCGGTTCCGGCGGCCGCGGCGTCGCTTTTGGCGGGCTGGTTCATTTACGATATGTTGTGCCGTTCCTGGGTTGGACGTGAGACCGGCAGGCTGGCAATCTATGGCTTCGTGCTGCTGATTGCCGCCACTTACGCCTATACGCACGTGTTTAGCGGACGCGGCGCGTTCATTCAGGTCGGGGCGCTGGTTGGCACGATCATGGCGGCCAACGTCCTGTTCGTGATCATTCCGGGTCAGCGGAAGACAGTCGCCGCCCTGCTGAAAGGTGAGGAGCCCGATCCGGTCTGGGGGCAGATCGCCAAGCAGCGTTCAGTGCACAACAATTACCTGACATTGCCCGTCGTGTTCACGATGCTGAGCAACCACTACTCTTTCACCTATTCGTCGCCTCGCTGGAGTTGGCTGGTCCTGGCTTGCATCTTCATCGCGAGTTTCCTGGTGCGACATTGGTTCAATACGCTGCACACCGGCGAAAAGCCGGACTGGCGGTTGTGGCCTGCCGCGGCTGTGCCTGTCGCGGCGGCTGTGGCGCTCAGCCTGGCGGGACAGTCTTCATCGCCCATTGCCGATGCGAATGCATCGCCTGTGACGTTCGCCGAGGTGAAACCGATCGTCGACCAGCGCTGCCACGTGTGCCATGCGGCCAAGCCGCGGTTTCCAGGTTTTGCAGAAGCGCCCAAGGGCGTGATGTTCGACACGCCGGCGGAGATCAAGAAGCTTTCTCCGCAGATCATGGCCCAGGCCGTGAAGACCCATACGATGCCGCTTGGGAATGTCACCGAGATCACCGAGGCTGAGCGGTCTATGCTTGGAACATGGATCGCGCAGGGGTCCAGGTTGAACTGAGCTTTCGTTGCGGCCAAGTCCGGCGACACGGTCGGGCTATCTGGCAAGGATGGTGGTTGGGTGTCGCGTTCTGGGTGCGGCAGAGGCACGTCAGCGGCCTGCAGGAAGGCGCCCAAAAGCCGTTCACAGATCCAGCCTTCGGCACACCCGGAGTTCATCTCGAATGGCATCCCGCAGCGGGGAAAGACGTCGCCCTTAACCGCGACCACATTCACAGCCCGAAGCGTGCTATTCGCCTTTCACGGTCAGACCAGTCCGCGATCGGCAGCAAGGCCTAAGCTGCCTCGCTGGCGTGGGCCGTCGCCATGGCCTCCGCTTGTGCTTCCTCGGCGCTTCTCACCCGGTTGAAGAACGCGTTCAACGCAACCGCGGCAACGGTTGCCAGCAGGATGCCACTGTCCAAAATCGGCTTCATCACCTCAGGGAAGCTCTTGAGCAGCGTCGGTGCGACCAGCGGTATCATGCCGAAGCCGATCGAAACAGCGACAACGAACAGATTGTTGCGGTTATTGGCGTAATCCACCCCGGACAGGATCTTGATGCCGGTGGCGGCGACCATGCCGAACATGACGACGCCCGCGCCGCCCAGCACACACTGGGGAACCGTCGCAACCACAAAGGCCATTTTTGGAATAAGGCCCAGGATCAGCATCAGGGCGCCCCCGAACACGCAGACGAAGCGGCTGCGGATGCCGGTCACGCCGACAAGGCCGACATTCTGCGAGAACGACGAGTATGGGAACGTATTGAAAATGCCACCGATCAGGGTTCCCAGACCATCCGCGCGCAGCCCGCGTGTCAGGTCAGCAGGGGTAACCGGACGCTCCACCATCTCACCCAGCGCCAGGAACATTCCGGTCGATTCGATCATGACAACGATCATGACAAGACACATCGACAGGCAGCCGACGATGTGGAACGTCGGCAGGCCGAACTGGAACGGGTAAATGAAGGCCAGCCAGGGCTGGCTGTCCAGGCCCGTGAAACTGGGCCAGCCGAGCGCCATTGTGACGGCATAACCGGCGACGATGCCGATCAGGACGCTGATGTTCTGGATGAACCCGCGGGAATAGCGCAGCAGCAGCAAAATCAGCACCAGAACGCCCGCGGCAACGATCAGGTAGCCCGGCGCGCCGTAATCCTTCATCGCCGGCACGCCGCCGCCGGCCCAGTTGATGCCTATTCGCATCAAGGTGATGCCGATCACGGTGATGATCGATCCGGTCACGACAGAGGGAAAGAACGGCAGCAGCCGGCTGACGAAGGGCGCGATCAAAATGCCGAAGATCCCGGCCACGATCACCGAACCATAGATGCCGGCAAGCCCGATTGATGGGTCCGACCCCATGGCGAGCATCGGCGCCACCGAGGCGAACGTGACTCCCATCATCACCGGCAATCTGATGCCGAACATCCCGACGCCGAAAGACTGGATCAGGGTGGCGATGCCACATGCGAAAAGGTCGGCACTGATCAATACCGCCACCTGGTCTCGGGGCAGTTTCAACGCTCCGCCAAGGATGAGGGGGACCGCAACCGCGCCTGCGTACATGACCAGCACATGCTGCAAGGCCAGCGCGATAAGACGAGGCACGGGGATTCCGTCGATGCTTCCGATGCGTACGGAACCGGCAGGTGATGCGGCTGACATCGGCTGAATGTTCCCCTGCGATGTGATCTGAGGATGCTCGGTAGCAAGGCATGTGCCATACAAATGACATGCGGCCAGTCGACCGCGACGTTGCGTCTGGCGATCGCTGCCTCAATAGGATGCGCCCCGGCCGCGGAACGCTCAATTCATGACCAGAGAATTCATCTTTCGAGCCATGGCGCGGCGCGAGCAACTGTTTTGCCGGTTGACCCGCCCGATGACCGTGCCCTTAACTCCATACAATACACGGGAACTGGCTTTGGTGATGACAGACGTTTGGTGCCGGAGCTGATGCGAGACAGCATCCACTTCCTGCTCGGTCAAGAGCCTCGTGTTCTGCGGGATATCGACCCGACCATGACCGTGCTGGAGTATTTACGCGGGCCGGAACGGCTGTGCGGAACAAAGGAAGGCTGTGCGGAGGGCGATTGCGGCGCCTGCACGGTGGTCCTGGCGGATGAACAGGGCGGCAGGACCCGTTACCAGGCGGTCAATGCCTGCATCCTGTTCCTGCCCTCGCTGGACGGCAAGCAACTGCTGACGGTGGAGCATCTGGCGCAACCGGATGGGGGGTTGCATCCCGTGCAGCAGGCGATGGTTGATCGCCACGCCTCGCAATGCGGCTTCTGCACGCCGGGCTTTGTCATGTCGCTGGTTGCGCTTCAGACGGAACCGAAACCGGACCGTATCGCGGTGAACGAGGCGTTGGCAGGTAATCTGTGCCGCTGCACGGGCTACCGCCCCATCGTGGATGCCGCATTTGAAGTCTGTACCGGCGACCTCGCCCCGCCTTCCGTGACGCTCCCGGTTCACGACGAAGCGGTAGCGCTCGGCCACGGCGTCAGGCGCGGCTATGTCCCTCGTTCGATCGAGGAACTGGCAATCACGCTGCTGGATAATCCGGATGCCGTCATCGTCGCCGGGGGAACGGATGTCGGGCTGTGGGTCACGAAGCAGCACATGAAACTGCCGGTGACGGTGTCCCTGGATGCCGTCGCCGGTCTGGCGGACATCAATGAGACCGCGGACACGATCCAGATCGGCGCCGGCGCGACCTATCAGGACGCTTTGCCGATCCTGGAAAAATACTTCCCCGATTTCGGCGCGATGATCCGCCGCATCGGCTCCCGTCAGATCCGCAACCGCGGCACCATCGGCGGCAACATCGCCAACGCCTCCCCCATCGGGGATTCACCGCCTGCGTTGCTGGCTCTGGACGCTTCGTTGCTGCTTCGACGTGGTGAAACCACCCGGATTGTGAAACTGCAGGATTTCTTCACGGGCTATCGCCGTACCGTGCTGCACAAGAGCGAGTTCATCGAGCGGATCGACATCCCAAAGCCGGCAACGGGGGAGGTGTTTCGCTGCTACAAGATATCCAAGCGCTTTGACCAGGATATATCCGCGGTCTGCGGTGCGTTCCGCCTGCGGTTGGAAGACGGCATCGTGCAGGACATCCGGATTGGCTTCGGCGGCATGGCAGCCACACCGGCAAGGCCCGTCGCGGTGGAACAGGCGCTGACCGGCCGGCCATGGACCGAGGCAACCATCCGTGCCGCGCAGGTCGTCATGGACAGCGCGTTCTCGCCGCTGTCTGACATGCGGGCGTCAGCACTGTATAGGCGTACTGTCGCACGGAACCTGTTGATGAAACTGTTTCTGGAGACCGGACAGGAGACAGCGATGGCCCGGCTGGTGCCAGCATGAACGCGCTCAGCCCCATGGGCGCGTCGGTCCCGCACGACAGCGCGCCCAGGCACGTCAGCGGGCGAGCGGTCTACATCGACGACATGCCGGAACCGCCCGGCCTGCTGCACGCTTACATCGGTCTCTCCGCGCACGCCCACGCACGGATTCTGTCGATCGACCTGTCAGCCGTCGCGGCGGCACCGGGTGTGGTCGCTGTCATGACCGCAAAGGACGTGCCGGGGGTCAACGATGTTGGGCCCGCTTTCATGGGCGACCCGATCTTCGCCGACGGCCTGGTCGAATATCACGGGCAGTCGATCTTCGCCGTGGCCGCCACGTCGATGGCCCTTGCACGCGAAGCCGCTTCAAAGGCGATGATCGAGTACGAGGTCCTGAAGCCGGTTCTTACCATCGATGAGGCGCTGGAAGCGCAGACGTTCGTCTTGCCGACCCAGGTGATGCAGCGAGGGGACGCCGATACCGCCTTGGCGAAGGCGCCGCTGCGGCTGACCGGCCGTATCGACATGGGCGGGCAGGAGCATTTCTACCTCGAAGGCCAGGTCGCCATGGCGATCCCCGGAGAGGACGGGGACATGCTGGTTCACAGCTCCACCCAGCATCCGACCGAGGTCCAGCACCTCGTGTCTCGGGCGCTGAAACTGTCCGACCACGCGGTCGTTTGCGAGACGCGGCGCATGGGGGGCGGGTTCGGCGGCAAGGAATCCCAGGCGTCGTTGATCGCCGTCGTCGCGGCGCTTCTGGCCCAGAAAACCGGCCGGCCGGTGAAGCATCGGCTGGATCGCGACGACGACATGGTCCTGACCGGCAAGCGTCACCACGCGCGTATTGACTACGATGTCGGGTTCGACAAGGACGGCCGCATCCAGGGCATCAAGTTCATGCAAGCGATCGGCTGCGGCTATTCACCGGACCTGTCCGGCGCGATCGCCGACCGGGCGATGTTCCACGCCGACAACGCCTATTATCTGGATCACGTGCATATCGTTTCGCATCGCTGCAAGACGAATACCGTCTCCAACACCGCGTTCCGCGGCTTCGGCGGTCCGCAGGGCATGGTCGGCATCGAGCACGTCGTGGACGAAATCGCCCGTCACCTGCGCATCGACCCGCTGACGGTGCGAAAACGCAACTTCTATGGCAAGCGTGACCGCAACATCACGCCGTATCACATGACGGTCGAGGACAATGTCATCCCCGAACTGGTCGCGGAGCTGGAACGCTCCACCCAGTATGCCGCTCGGCGAAAATCGGTTGCGGCCTTCAATGCGGCAAACCCCTGGATCAAGCGGGGCCTTGCGCTGACACCCGTAAAATTCGGGATCTCGTTCACGCTGACTCACATGAATCAGGCTGGGGCGCTGGTGCATGTCTATACCGACGGCAGCGTGCAGCTGAACCACGGCGGCACGGAGATGGGGCAGGGGCTCTATCTGAAGGTTGCCCAGATCGTGGCGGCGGAATTCGGCATCGCGCTGGACCGGGTGAAGATCACCGCGACGACCACGGCGAAAGTGCCGAATACCTCACCGACGGCGGCCTCGTCCGGGACGGATTTGAACGGCAAGGCGGCGCAGGCGGCGGCCAGAACCATCAAGCGGCGGATGGCGGGCGTCGCGGCGCAGGCATTAGGCGTCCCGGCGTCGGCGGTGGTCTTCGCCGGCGGCAAGGTCAGCGGCGGTGGTCAGGAGATGACGTTCGGCGACATCGCCAAGCTAAGCCATCGCGCGCGGGTATCGTTGTCCTCGACCGGCTACTACAGCACGCCGAAGATCCATTATGACACCAAGACCCATACCGGCCGGCCGTTCTACTACTTCGCGTATGGGGCCGCGCTGGCGGAGGTCGAGGTGGATACGCTGACCGGCGAATACCGGCTGCGGCAGGTCGATATCCTGCATGACGCCGGGCAATCGTTGAACCCGGCGATCGACCTTGGCCAGGTCGAAGGCGGTTTCGTCCAGGGCATGGGCTGGCTGACCACCGAGGAATTGTGGTGGGACGACAAGGGCAGGCTGCGGACGCACGCGCCCTCGACCTACAAGATCCCGGCGTGCGGCGATGTTCCCGAAGCATTCAATGTCAGCCTGTTCAGCGCCGGCCGCAACAGGGAGGACGTCGTCTACCGCTCCAAGGCGGTGGGTGAGCCGCCGCTGATGCTGGGCATCGCGGTGTTCCAGGCGCTGCGCGACGCGGTCGCCGCCTGCGGGGACGGATGGACGTTGCCCCGGTTCGATGCGCCGGCCACCGCGGAACGTGTGCTGATGGCGATCGAGGCGCTTCGCGCGGCGGCTGCCGCTCCCGCCCAGGCCGAGGCCGCGCAGTAATGGCCGTCTGGCTCGACGCCCTGGCAGCGGCGGAACGCGATAATCAGGCAGCGGTCCTGGTGACGATCCTGTCCGCACGGGGGTCGACGCCGCGGGAGGCCGGCGCCAAAATGGTCGTGTCCGCGGACGGCCTGGCGGGTACGATCGGTGGCGGGAACCTGGAGTACCAGTGTGAGGCTGCGGCCAGGGGACTTCTGGCCGATGGCTCGGACGGCCTGGTCACGCGCGACTTCCCGCTCGGTCCGGCGTTGGGCCAGTGCTGCGGCGGACACGTCACCGTCCTGTTCGAGGTTATCCGTCCACCGAAACTGCAGGTTGCCTTGTTCGGCGCAGGTCATGTGGGCAAGGCGCTGGTCAGGATACTGGCGGATGTGCCGTGCCGGGTGAGTTGGATTGATCCGCGTCCCGAGGCACTGCCCGCCAATATGCCGCCCAATGTCACACCGATCCGGATCAATCAGCCTGCCCAGGCGGTCGAGATGCTGCAAGCGGGAACCGCGGTGCTGGTCATGACACACGATCACCAGATTGACTTCGAGATCGTTGCCGCGGCACTGCGTCGACCTGACCTGCCGACTGTCGCGTTAATCGGATCTGCGACGAAGCGTGCCCGTTTCGTCAGCCGCCTTGCTGGCCAGGGTATGTCACCAGCTGCCATGGAGAAACTGATATGCCCGATCGGTCTTCCGGGCATCAATAGCAAGGAACCCGCGGTCGTTGCTGTCTCGGTCGCGGCGCAGCTTCTTCAAATGGCGCCGGCGCGACCCGCTCAGCCGATGCCGCCGGCAAATCCTGTCACCCGATCCTGCGGCGATTGCGTGTGCCCGCCGGTCCAGATGGAGCACCGCTGATGGCTGAAGCTGACAACATGCGCCGAGCAATCGAGCTATCGCTGGAAATGATGCGGTCGGGGCGTGGCGGGCCATTCGGCGCGGTGATCGCCAAGGACGGCAAGATCGTGGCCGAGGGCTTCAACCAGGTTACGTCCATGAACGACCCGACCGCGCATGCCGAGGTCGTTGCCGTGCGTCTGGCCTGCCAGGCACTGGGAACATTCAACCTGACCGGTTGCGAGATCTACACCAGCTGCGAACCCTGCCCGATGTGCCTCAGCGCCATCTACTGGGCTCGGGTTTCCCGCATCTACTATGCCAATGACCGGCATGATGCGGCGAAGATCGGCTTCCGTGATGACTTCCTGTATAACGAGATTCCCCTGCCGCTGGATCAGCGGAGCATCCCGACGCGTCGTCTGCTGCAAGCCGAAGGCTGGGCGGCGTTTGAGGAGTGGGATCGCAAGCCGGATAAGATTGAATATTGACGTCCGCCTCACCAGGCCTGCGGAGGCCGATCCTCCAGTGGCCGGCATTGGCCTTATTCTTGCGTTAATCGTTCGGTCCAGGTCCGAGCGTGGGTTTCTGTCCACGCGGTGCCGTTGACGGTTTGTCTTTGGTCAGGGAAGCAGCAGTGGTTGGAAAAGGGACGAGCGTTCAATCGCACCGCCTCTATTTCTCGGGGCTGTATCAGTATTCGCAGTTGCTCTCCACGCCAGCCCCTGCACAACGCATCGATCCCACCGGCGCTTCGCCGATGCACGAGCGGACGCTATGAACCAACATCAATCGCACGATCTCGTTCTGGTTTTGGCAGGAATAGCGGGCTCCTGGAAAGGCCGCTACACCTGACCAAAGAGATCAACCTCGAAGGGCCTGAGGATGCATCGTTTGTTCGATGACGCGCGACGGATTTCGGCACCGACTGCCGATCGGACAGCCTTGCGGTGATTTCCTTCCCCGGCGCATGCCGCGCATCAGCCTCCCACTGCCCCAAGCTGCCCAGGGGTTCGCATCCATTCGCCGTGGACCGGCACAGAGCATGACGCCAGTCCAGATGGCGACGGCGGCACTGGCGGCTGATCGCGCGCATAACGATCCGGCGATCTGGATTATGCGCGTTGCGGACGATGCCATTCTCGCGCGTGCCCGCGAATTGGAGCATGAAGGTCCGCGTGATCGCCCGCTGTGGGGCGTGCCCTTCGCGGTCAAAGACAACATCGATATCGCGGGACTCACGACGACCGCCGCCTGCCCGGGCTTTGCTTATACCGCTAACCAGACCGCGCCTTCCGTCCAACGTCTGCTGGACGCCGGAGCCCTGTTGATCGGCAAGACGAACCTGGACCAGTTCGCCACGGGTCTTGTCGGCACGCGCAGTCCATACGGTGTCCCGCGCAACGTCTTTGACCCCAGGCTCGTCCCCGGTGGGTCATCGTCTGGGTCAGCTTGTGCCGTTGCAGCCGGGATCGTCCGCTTTGCGCTGGGCACGGATACCGCCGGCTCAGGGCGAGTCCCCGCGGCGTTTGGCAATATCGTCGGACTGAAGCCAACCGTCGGAAGTGTCTCCGCCCGCGGCATGGTCCCGGCATGCCGGTCGATCGATACCATCTCGGTCTTTGCCCCGACCGTGGACGAAGCGCTGGCAGTGCAGCGGATCATAACCGCCTGCGACGCTCAGGATCCATACGCCCGGATTGCTCCCTTCCAGCATCTGCGCCGAAGTGCACCCCCGCCAACCGCCCGCATCGCGACCGGCGACATTGCGCATCTCTGTGATCCGCCAGTGGCGGAGGTGTTCGAAAATGCCAGCCACGCCGTGAATGCCACGACGATCGATATCAGCTTGTTCCTTGAGGTTGCCCGTCTTCTCTACGAAGGCCCATGGGTCGCCGAACGAACCGCCGCCCTGCGGTCCGTTCTGCGATCGCAGCCGGAGATCCTTTACCCCGCGACCCGGGAGATCCTGGAAATTGGACTGCAGCGGCGGACGGCAGACGCCTTCGACGCATTTCATGTCTTGCAGCAGGCGCGCCAGCAGGCCGCAACGTTATTTCGTGACTATGACGCGTTGTTGCTGCCGGCCGCCCCGTTCTGCCCAACTTTAGCCGCGGTCGAGGCAGACCCGCTCGGTCCCAATCGACGCCTCGGAATCTTCACCAATTTCGCCAATCTGTGCGACCTTGCCGGCTTCGCGGTGCCGATTGGATTTGATGCTGACGGCCGGCCCGTTGGCGGCGTACTGCTTGGTCCCGCCTGGTCGGAAGGAAGACTGGCGCCGATCGCGGATGCCATGCATCGGCGCTGCGCGCGAACGATCGGGGCGACCGGACAGCCACTTCCACCGGTCCATCTGCCAGACGCGCTCGCCCCGGAGGAGACCGCGCTGTTCTGCATCGGCGCGCACATGTCTGGCCTCCCATTGAATCACCAGGTGACCGACCTTGGTGGCCGGTTCATCCGCGAGGCCTCCACCCAACCCGACTACCGTCTTTTCGCGATGGGGGACCGGCCCGGAATGGTGCGTATGTCGGCCGGATCAGCCATCAGCGGCGAGATCTGGGCACTCCCCAATGCCGCGATCGGGCCTTTACTCGCCAAAGTGCCGGCGCCTTTGTGCTTCGGGACCGTGGCGTTGGATGACGGCCCGTGCCTTGGCTTCCTCGCGGAACAGGCGGCTGTTGCCGATGCGCCGGATATAACGAACTTTCGTGGATGGCGAGCGTGGCTCGCTTCGGTTTCGGGGACCAACAATGGATGAAGCGGCACTGGACAACTGGATTGACCTGGGAACCCGGGCTCTCGGCATCGAGGTGAAACCAGCCTGGCGGCAGGCGGTGCGACTGCACATGCGGATCTCGCTGGATCATGCGAAGACAGTGCTCGAGCCCGGTCTGGACGACCACCTCGATCAGGCGCCGGTGTTCCGCGCGTGACCGCCTGGCTATCAGCGACTCAGATCGCCGCCGGGGTCTCGACGGGAACACTGAAAGCCTCCGGGATCGTCGCCGAAACCCTTGCGCGGATTGATCGGCTCAATCCCCGGCTGAATGCGTTCACGGCGGTGACGGCGGACCGCGCCAGGGCACGGGCTGCGGCGATCGATGCCGGAGCTATCACGGGACCCCTGGCAGGCGTTCCGTTCGCGGTGAAGAACCTGATCAACGTTGCCGGCTTGCCGACCCTGGCCGGTTCAAGGATCAACCGCGATCACCCTCCCGCCGCGGCCGATTCACCGTTGGTTTCTCGGCTGGAAGCAGCCGGCGCGATCCTGGTCGGCGCATTGAACATGGGCGAGTACGCGTACGACTTCACCGGCGAGAACGTCCACGAAGGCCCGTCGCGCAATCCACATGACCTCGCGCGGATGTCGGGAGGGTCGTCAGGTGGTTCCGGCAGTGCCGTGGGCGGAGGGTTGGTGCCGCTCGCGCTCGGTTCCGATACCAACGGGTCGATCCGGGTACCGTCCTCATTCTGCGGATTGTTCGGACTGAAACCGACGTATGGACGTCTCCCACGCGCCGGCAGTTTCCCGTTTGTAGGAAGCCTCGACCACCTGGGCCCACTTGCGCGTACCGTTGCTGACCTGGCGCTGGCCTACGACGCGATGCAGGGCTTCGATCCAGCCGATCCGGCTTGTGTTGATCGTCCAGTCGAACCCGTGGGGTCCGAGATCGGCAAGGGCATCGCTGGTGTTCGTATCGCCTGCGCGGACGGCTACTTCCGTGCAGGCGCCGCGCCGGAAGCGCTGGCCGCGGTTGAACTCGATCGCGGCGGCTTTGGGCGGGACGCGGACCGTCACCATCCCAGACGCACAACTCGCGCGCAGTGCGGCGTATATCATCACCACGACTGAAGGCGCGGCTTTACACCTTGACCGCCTGCGGAGCCGTCCGGATGATTTCGACCCTGACGTGCGGGACCGGCTCATCGCAGGGGCTCTAATTCCTGCCATCGCCGTGGCCCAGGCGCAAAAAATCCGCCGCAGGTTCCAGCAGCAGGTGTTGCGCCTGTTTGACTCCGTCGATGTGATCCTGGCGCCAGCCACACCGTGCATCGCCCCGCTGATAGGCCAGAGGACGTTCATGCTGGACGGCAAGGAAATGCCGGTTCGCCCTAACATCGGGATCTACACCCAGCCGATCTCCTTTGTCGGGCTTCCGGTCGTCGCGGTTCCCATCCCAACCGCCTGCGGCCTGCCGATTGGCGTTCAAGTCATCACCGCCCCGTGGCGCGAGGACCTCGCGCTGCGTGTCGCCCACACGCTGGAAGCCGCCGGAGCGGTGCGCACTCTCATGCCGGACCTGGAGGCCTGACATGGAGATCAACCTGCCGGAGGTTAAAGCCGAGGTCGAAGCCGCCTTCGCCCGCTATGAGGAAGCGCTGGTGACCAACGACGTGCAGGCCTTGCAGGCGCTGTTCTGGGACAGCGACATGACGATCCGCTACGGTATCGGTGAGAACCTGTACGGCTATGCCGAGATCGGGGCATTTCGGGCGGCCCGCTCCCCGGTTGGACTGGCACGCTCGACCACAAGGACGGTCATCACGACCTTCGGGCATGATTTCGCCACCGCCTCCACCTTGTTTCATCGGCAGACCACGCCGGGCAAGGTCGGCCGGCAGATGCAGACCTGGGCCCGGACGCCGGATGGATGGCGGGTCGTGGCCGCGCATGTCAGCGTGATCGACGCCGGATGACCGCTGTCTGGCTCCGCGATCCCCTCGGTATTCTGGCGGCCGGCGCCGAACGCGGGATTGTGGTCGAAAACGGCAAGATCCTCGAACTGGTGGCCGCCGGCGGTTCGCCGTTCACGCCAAACACCGTCGCGTTCGACGCCAGCCGCCATGTTGTGCTGCCCGGCCTGATCAATACGCACCATCATTTCTACCAGACGCTGACCAGAGCGAGCCCGGCGGCACTCGACCGTGAGCTTTTTCCGTGGCTTCAGGCGCT
The DNA here is from genome assembly GCA_963819005.1 of uncultured Pseudomonadota bacterium. Classification (GTDB taxonomy): domain Bacteria; phylum Pseudomonadota; class Alphaproteobacteria; order Acetobacterales; family Acetobacteraceae; genus Rhodopila. Next base: position 787,002 of record CAWFUL010000009.1, on the reverse strand, counting down.
CTATCCGATCTGGGCACGTCTGACACCGGACGCGCTGGACGCGGCGGTGACCGTGGCCATGGCTGAGTTGCTGTTATCGGGATGCACCACCACGACCGACCACCATTACGTTTTCCCGGCCGGCCTGGAATCCGCTATCGATACGGAAATTGCCGCTGCGCAGCGTCTCGGCATCCGCGTTGTTGTTACCCGCGGCTCGATGAACCTCTCTCAACGCGACGGCGGCCTGCCCCCGGACAGCGTGGTTCAGGACGAGGACGCCATTCTGGCAGACAGCGAGAGGCTGATCGACCGTTATCACGATGCCTCTCCCGGCGCGATGGTGCAGGTGGCCCTGGCGCCCTGCTCACCCTTCAGCGTGACAACGTCGCTTATGGCCGCGACAGCCGAACTGGCGGGGCGCAGGAACGTCCGCCTTCACACCCACCTTGCCGAAACCGCGGACGAGGAAGCGTTCTGTCTGCAGAAATTCGGATGCCGGCCGCTGGATTACCTCGAAAACTGCGGTTGGCTGTCCAACCGCACATGGCTGGCCCATGGCATCCACTTCGATGCCCGTGAAATCGCCCGCATGGCCAAAGCCGGCACCTGCGTCACTCATTGCCCGTGCAGCAATCAGATACTGGCCTCGGGCACCTGCCTGGTCTGCGAGATGGAGGCTGCCGGGATGCATGTCGGCCTCGGCGTCGACGGCTCCGCCTCCAACAACAGCTCGAACCTGATGCAGGAGGTCCGGGCGGCCTTTCTGCTGCAGCGTCTGCGCTACGGCGTGGAACGGGTCAGCCACAAGGATGCGCTACGCTGGGCGACCGAGGGATCGGCTGCCTGCATTGGCCGCCCGGAACTGGGCCGGATCGCCGCCGGCATGCAAGCGGACCTGGCGCTGTTCAAGCTGGACGAGCTGCGCTTCTCCGGCGCGCTCGACCCTGTCGCGGCGGTCGTGGTCTGCGGCGCCCACCGCGCGGACCGGGTGATGGTCGGCGGACGATGGGTCGTCGAGGACGGTGCTATACCAGGACTGGACATGGCGGCCCTTGTTCAGCGACACAATGCGGCGGCAAAGTCACTGCACGCCGCATAAAGGGACGTTCGACATGGCTGACTATGATGTGGTGATCGCCGGTGGAACGGTGGTGACGCCGTCTGATATGTTTGACGCCGACGTCGCTGTGACCGATGGGCGCATCGCCGCCATCGGCATCAATTTGCGCGGCGAGCGCATGGTCGACGCAACAGGTCTGCTCGTCATGCCCGGTGGTGTCGACTCACATTGCCATATTGAGCAGCTGCAAGAAGGCGGCGGTGCGGACGAGGAAAATTTCGTCACCGGCAGCACGTCCGCGCTTGCCGGCGGGACGACCAGCGTCATCACCTTCTCCACGCAGTTCAAGGGTCACGGCATTCTGGAACCGCTGGCGGAATATCGCCGGCGAGCCGCACAGGCCATGGTGGATTACAGTTTCCACCAGATCATCACGGATGCCTCCGACGAGGTCATCTTCGAGCAAGTGCCAAAGGTCGTGGCCTCAGGCGTGCGCAGCCTGAAGGTGTTCTTGACCTACGATCCTCTGCATCTCGATGACCGGCAATTCCTGCGTGTGCTGGCGGCCGCGCGCCGCACCGGCGCACTGGTCACGGTCCACTGCGAGAACTACGAGGCGATCCGCTGGCGTACCGCCGCGTTGCTCGCTGACAATAGGATTGAACCCAAGTATCACGCGTGGTCCCGTCCCGCGATCATCGAGCGTGAAGCGACGCATCGCGCCATCGCCTTGGCGGAGATGGTGGATCAGCCGATCCAGGTCTTCCATGTGTCGTGCCCGGAGGTCGCGGATGAAATCGCCCGAGCGCGAGCGCGCGGATTGAAGGTGTGGGGCGAGACCTGCCCGCAATACTTCGTTCTTTCAGCAGAACACATGGATCGGCCCGGTTTCGAGGGCGCAAAATTCATGTGCAGCCCCGCGCCGCGTGACGCCGCGGCAAGCGATGGCCTCTGGAAAACCGTCAACGACGGCGTGCTGGATATCGTTTCATCCGATCACAGCGGCTGGAGTTATGACACGCCGGTCGGTAAGCGCGTCCATGGCACGGATGCGCCGTTTCGCGACATTCCCAACGGCGTGCCAGGGCTCGCGTCCCGCCTGCCGATCATCTTCAGTGAGGGCGTAACGAAGGGTCGCATCGATCCCTGCGCCTTTGTGCGTCTGACCGCTACCAATCCGGCGCGCCTGTTCGGCCTGTATCCCAGGAAGGGCACGATCGCCCCGGGCACCGACGCTGACCTGGTGCTGTGGGATCCGAAACGCCGCGTCACGATCACCAACGACACCATGCAGCACATCATCGACTACACGCCGTACGAAGGCCTGGAGGTGACCGGCTGGCCCGTCATGACGATCCGGCGCGGACAGGTCGTGATGCGCGACGGCGTCGTGCAGGCCGAACCCGGCACCGGTCAGTTCCTGGCACGAGGCCCATACGACATGATCAAGCCGACGGGCAACGTCCCGTTCGGCTTCGATGCCAGCGCGTTTCTTGTTTAGGCCGGGAGCAAAACATGAGCCTGATCGACATCATCGCCGGCCCCTATACCTTCAAGGCTCGGTTTGAGGAAGCAAACGCACCGAAGACCGTAACGAAATTCCGGACCTTGCTGCCATATCGGGAACGTATCATCCACGTGCGCTGGAGCGGCGAGGGCTGCTGGATTCCCCTCGGCGATCTCGACCTTGGCCTGCCGTTTGAGAACCACACCAGCTACCCCTCTCCCGGCCAGTTTCTGTTGTATCCGGGCGGTATCTCCGAGACGGAGATACTGCTGGCTTATGGCGGCGTTCAGTTTGCAAGCAAAATGGGGCAACTGGCGGGAAATCATTTCTTAACCGTGGTGGAAGGAAATGAAAACCTGGCGGCGCTGGGCAAGCTGGTCCTGTGGTCGGGAGCACAGGACATCATTTTCAAGGTCCCGTAGCTTGCGGAGGCGAGGCCGGCTGTTGCTGCCGGATCAATCCAGGCCCGGTGAGACCTCGGTATAGAAAGGCAGCGGCGCCAGTGAGCAACAGCGTGAGCGCGATGACGTGCATGGCCCTTGCAAACCATTCCGATCGCGCGCCGCGCACACGCGTTGGAGAATCCGCCACGGCAGACCTGACCGTGCGATGCGTGATCGTGGTGTCACCGCGGGCAAACCCGGCCATCAAGGCCGCCTCCATCACCTGATCAGCCCGTCCGGGCAGACCCTGCGAAAGAGCGATGATCGAGCGCAGTGCCGCAGGCGATATCAGCCGCCGCGTGGCGCTGCCCGCGATCCATAGCTTCCGTTCGATGTACTGCTGAATTTCGGCGCCGCTGAGTACAGGAAGCTGGATCTCGGTCTGATCAGGACGAGACGGAAGTGGTTGCGGTGTTGCGGTTGAGGCAAGCACAACGGCGATCTTCTGGTTCACCTGTGCCAAAAGAAAGATCAGCGCGGAGCGCGCATCCTTGGTCAGGAGATCCACGTCGTCCACGACCAGGACTGTCCTTGGCGCCAACAACAGGGCGTTTATTGCGTCCTGAACATCCGCATAACTGCCCGTGTTGACGACAGCCGCCAGGAGTTGATCTCGCGTGAGTTGCCCTTCGGATGGCTTTTGGATCTTGATGATCCTGCAACCCGTCTCAGCGGCGCTCTGCGCGGCTGCGGCCAGCATCAATGTTTTGCCCGAACCAGCCTCGCCGCGCAGCACGATCACGCCGTGGCCAATGGTCATGTGATCAACGAGCCGCCCAAACAGCCGTCGATGGCCGGCGAACAATATGAAGACGTCGGCGTCAGGCGACTCGCTGAAAGGCGGCTTTGAAAGCCCGTAAAGATCGAGGTAGCTCGTTGGCGTTTCGATCGGATCTTGTATCAAGCGCCTCAATGACTGGTCCCGCGGTCATGTGTGCGATGCCATGTGAGCCAAACGGCTTCGCATGCCTGGCGTCCAATAGATTGGAGCGGCAGGTCCGGCTTTTTCGGAGCTTCACTCCGACGTGATCCGCAGTGTTCCGAGGATCGTCACGGCCAGACACAACAACGGCGCGCCACGCCCCGCTACCGTGGCCACCCAAACCTAATCCGAATCCGCGTTGCCCGTGCTCACGTGTCGGTGATTATACTCCGACCGGCGGAGATCGTTCGCGCTACCGGGGGCGTTTGCCTGGCTTTAACCTCAGTGCGCTCGTCCATTGTCGCTTCGAATGTGCCGTAACACCTGACGCATCCGGCGCAATATCCAGTAGCGGTCGCGAAGCTCCGGCTTCATCAATATCCGCACTAGTTCTGGATGTTCCCACGGCACATCATGATAGCCTGTTTGCAGGAAGTTGTTCGCCGGATTCTGGCGCCACGTATCGGGAAAGTAAACGATGATATCACGATCCTGTACGGGATGACCGCTCGCGGATCGGTCGGCCGGCAATCCGGGCGGTGAGGGCTTCGGCAAGGTCGCGACCGGGTCCGAGGCGAATGGCGCAAACCGGGGTGACGCGCGGATTCATTTCGATCAGGTACGCGTGCCCGGTTGCCGCCTCAATCATGAAGTCGAAGCCGATCAGGCCTGACAGTCCGAGCGCCTGGACGATCGTGCGTGCGGTTTCCACCATTTCACTGTTGCGGATGACGCGGGCGACCGTCGATGGACCGGTCGCCGATTCGGTGGCCACGGCCTCCGCGCAGGTGGCTGCAAGCATCTCGCCGCCCCAGCAGGCAACGCCAATATTGGCCGGCCAGCCGTCGATATAGGACTGCACGGACATCGTAGGCCGCTGCCGCTGCAGCCATGACCGGACACCGAAGCGGTCACCTTCCAGCAACATCTCCCGCATCGCCAGGTACCCGCTGCTCGGGCGGGTCATCTTCCGCAGCGTGGCGTGCGCGGTCCGTCGGTCAGAAATGATGCGCACGCCAAAGCCAGCCCAGCTGCCATCCGATTTCAAAACAAAGGGGGTAGAATGGCTCTTCAGCCAGTCATCCAGGGCAGACTCATTCGGTAAAAGCATCGAGTCTGGTGTTCGCACGCCCAGTCGTCGCGCCACTGTCATAAAATCATCGCGCGACGTAACGACTGGATAGCTGGATGATGGTCCGATAGATCGCTCGATCACCTGCCTGACTGCCTGATGCTTAGTCCGCCGGTGAAGTTCGTGGAGATCCCGAACGGTGCGTTCGTCACACGGGATGACGGCATCCGGCTTGAGCCGCGTCAGGCTGTTTTCCAGAACATGCCACGGCGAGATGGCGCTATGGACGATCGTGTTGGCGAAGCAGTCCAATACAGTCGCAAGATGTTTTGCCGGTGATACCAAGCTGACCACAGCGCCAGCATCGTGCAGTTCCAGTGCGATCCGAGCGGTAGAAGGGAGGCGGCCTGTCGTGGCAAGCAGGATGTGCGGTCCAGACGAACCTGTGCTTTTGGCAGTTGTATCGGATGACGGGCAAACAACCTCCGCCACCGCGGCTGAGGCATCGAAGTCGGTGGTCAGTTTGAGACGGGCTACTTGCATGTCCCTGCGATCATTTAGAAGTGAGTTACTGGACAACAGGCGCTCTATTCTGCGATCAGGGCTTATGTTGCCCTTGCGTCAGTAGACCACTGGCGCAACGGCAATAAAAGCACTTAACTCTGCGATGAGGTGTTTGTGATGACTCCGTTCGGGTTGCATTCTGGAACACCACCGTGGCCTGCACAATGACCGACATCGCGATAATCGGCGCCGGTCCTTATGGACTTTCTCTTGCCGCTCATCTCCTTTCCGAGGGACTTTCCGTCCGGGTGTTCGGGCAGCCGATGCATACGTGGCGAACCGGTATGCCGGAAGGGATGGTATTGAAATCGGAGGGCTTTGCGTCGAATCTCTGGGATCCAGCGGCGTCCTTTACGTTGCGGGATTACTGTCAGGCTCACGGCCTCCCGTACAAGGATTCCGGTTTGCCGGTCCCGCTGCAAACTTTTAGCGACTACGGGGTCGCATTCCAGAAGCGCTTTGTGCCGCTGCTGGATCCGCGTTGGGTAACAAAACTTGAACGGACTAGTAACGGCTTTGTGCTGGAGCTTGACGATCATGAAATAGTGTCGGCAAAGCGTGTGATAATCGCCGCCGGTATCCGAAGCTTCTACAACATCCCTCCTGAGCTGGAGACCATCACCGGACCGCTGGTGACGCACAGCGCGGACCATCACCGGCTTGATCAGTTCATCGGAAAGGAGGTGCTGGTGATCGGCGGCGGCGCTTCCGGCGTTGGGCTCGCCGCGCTGATGAGCGAGCGAGGCGCGCGGGTCACGGTCGCGGCCCGCAAGCCGCGGATCGCCTATTGCGGGCCCCCGGAGGAGCGCACAATGCTGCAGAAGATCCAGGCCCCCGAATCCGGTCTGGGCACTGGCTGGCGGTCTCTGGCCTGTGTTGTCGCCCCGATGGTATTTTACCAGATGCCACGGGACTTCAGGCATCTGGTCGTCCGCAAACACCTGGGGCCGGCTCCGGGATGGACGTCGCGAGGGGAAGTCGAGCGCAACGTGACCGTGCTCCTCGGCGCCAGGATCGCTCGATCGGCAGCGCGCGATGATCGTGCCTTGGTCACGTTCGGGATGGACGAAGGCGCTGAACGGACGGTCGAGGCACAGCACGTCATAGCTGCCACGGGCTACAAGATTAATATGCAGAGGCTACGTTTCCTTGGTCCACGGATCCTGGAGAAGTTGGCACTGGCCGACTTGTCGCCGGTGCTCTCACGCAACTTCGAGACCTCGGTGCCGGGGCTTTATGTGGTCGGCACGGCCGCTGCCAACAGTTTCGGACCCTTGCTCCGCTTCGCCTATGGTGCGGGCTTCACATCCCGACGTCTGTCGCGGCACCTGTGCCGCACAGCAACCCGCCGTCTTGTTGCTGTCAATCAAGAACTGGCCGCGGCGTGATGATGATCGGCCGGCTAGCGCAACCGCGCTAGTCGGCGGCTTCCAAAGCCTCGTCGGATATCTCGGACACAGCGTCAGACTTTTGTCGACGCCGGGTGAGCCATCTGTGCCCTGACACCGCGACATGGCCGAACAATGTCCGGGCCCCGCTGTAACTGCTGATAACGGTCTCGGCATTGGCAAGGCGGAACTTGAAGGCTTCCTCACCACGTAGGAAATCAACGTGACGCAGCCCACGGTCGAACGACCATTGCGCGTACTCGACGATCAGGATCGTGCCCGGCGAAGCCCGTTCATAGGTGCTGTCGTAGGAGGTGAAGTATGCTTCCATCCGTCCTCCATAGACGAAGTTGAACGAGGCGGCAGCGATATGTTCGCCAGAGGTGAGCAGGAAAATCCTCGCGGATTCAGATCGCCACGCGCTCTCCAAGACCGCCCGCAGGACTGGCCCGTCTGATCCAAGCAACGGTGAGGCCGGATCTGCCAGCCGTAGCCAGGCTTCTTTCAGTTGCATCATCGTCGTGATGACCGGCCCGATGTCTTCGCCCGGTTCGATGACTCGGAAGGCCACATCGCCACCGAGCTCGCTGAGGATACGCTTGCCGCGTGTATGGTTGTTTCGGCCCTTTTTATTGAGTGACCGGAAAAACGCCTCCCCCGACGGCCAGCGGTTGTCGATCCGCATGCAACGCTCCTGACGCTCTCCGGCCTGAAGCTGCCCGCCCTCATGCACCAGAGCATCCAGAAAGGCTCGGCACTGAGCGTCCGGGCGAACCTGCTGCAGGCTGATAAGATCGAAGCCCCCGCTGCGTCTCACGCCGTCCCAAAGCTTCGCGACGATTTCAGCCGGCCGATATGATTGGTCCACGAGGCAATCACAGTAGTCGCTGAAGCGCTGTGCGGCCCATTGCAGAAGCCGCAAGCCGGTGCGGCGATGAACGGCACAGGGCATTGCGCCGACAAGGCGGTCGGCATCCCAGGCCACCGCGACGAGAAGCCGGACGTCCTTACGATCGCCGCTGCTGGCGATCCAGCCAGAGAGCCAATCGTGCGTTTGAAAGATGTAGCCACCGGAGCGCTGCCAAAGGCCCTGCCACGGGAGTGCGATCTCTTGGAAGCGAGCGAGGTCGGTGATGACCTCGATCCGAACCGTCATACGGCTTCTCCCGCATGGTGAATCCTGTGGCGGCGGCGAACGAGATGACCGGCGATTTTCTTCAGCGGCAACACGTGCAACCGGTAAAGCGACTGATATTCGTCATGCTCGTTCCCCGTGAGCCCGAAGACAAAGTCTTCATCTTTTTCCGGAATCACCAACGTGCCAAAAAGCCGGTCCCAGATGCTGAGGCCTAGGCCGAAGTTTTTGTCCCAGTGCTGTTCCGCGACGCTGTGGTGCAATTGATGGTAGTGCGGGCTAAGCAGGATACGGTCCAGATAGCGCCCGTAGGACAGTTTCAGATGCGTATGACGAACAAAATCCATCATCAATATCGTGTTTCGCAGCATGTAGACGTTCAAACCGAAAATCGTCACTTCGACTGGATCGAGGGCGAAGAACAGCCAAATCCCGTAACACAGGCCTGGTATAATCCCGTCCCACCAGCGGTTCATGATCTCATCGATCGGATGAACACGATCCTTTGTCACGCCGACCATGATCTGGGCGGAATGGTGAACCTTGTGCAGCTCCCATAGAATCGGAACAGCATGCTGCAGCCGGTGATAAATGTAGTACGACAGGTCATAGGCGATCAGCATCGTGATCGTGAACAGGATCAACGTGCCCGGCCCTGCCGGCCCAGCCGGGGCTGCCGGCGGGCCGAAGATCGCCTTTAGCACGACGTATGCAGCATGGCCTGCCACCGCCGTCGATATCGCCAGTGGAAGCACCAATAGCGGCATGAAGATCCGGCGTGACAGCCAGAACAGGAAGTCCGCCCGAGCGGATGGGTGGTGGAAAACCTCGGGCGGGACGACATGGTGAAGGAAATGCCGCGGTGACCACTGACCGGGGTAGGCCCGAACATAGGTGATGATCGCAGCTAACAATACTGTCGCCCAGAGCAGGAGCAAGGCTATGCCGTTTGGACCCGACAAGTAGTGCCATGCCTGATGTGTAAACCGGTGCGCGAAGGCAACGATCATCCTGCGACCTCCACCATCCGCGGCCGCGTGACGACCGCTGCTCCCTGCTCATGATCGCGCCGGAGGTGCTCTGCAAGCCTCAGAGCAAGCGCCACAATGGTTAATGTTGGGTTCGCTTGCCCGGACGTCGGGAATACCGCGCTGCCGGCGATGTACAGGTTGTTGATCCCGAACACCTTGCAGTTGGCGTCGACAACACCTGACGCCGCGCTGCTTGCCATGCGCGTGGTGCCGATATGATGGCCCCCATAGGCGCCGTCGCGGCGTACCACGGCGGAAATATCAGGTTCGCCCGGCGCGAGGTCCAGCGTGCCGGTCCCCTGCGCCGCAAAATCATCACGCAGAAGCTGGAAGGCCCTAGACACTGTATGCACGTCCTGGGGAGTGTAGCGCCAATCCACCCTGACTTGCCGGCTACCGAAACGATCGGTGCCTGAACCCAGTCCGATGCGACTGACAGGGTTCGGAACCTGTTCAGCGTGGAAGTCCAGGCTGAACAGATTGGTCCGTGGACGGACAATGACGGATGGAAATTTCCGGTCAGCAAGCGTGCGGTCACGCAGCCAGTGCGCCAGGAACCTTACGGTCGATACCGGATCTGTCGCGGCGTTAACGAAATGCCGCAGCCACGGCAAACTCGTGCCCTGCACGTCGCCCGTCAGCCGCTTGGCATATTCGTATCGAATGAACTTCTGCGCGAGATAGATGGACGAGAGAGGCCCTGTCCGATGGGCTGGATCAGTGATGCGTGGGTGATGCAATCGGAACACGATGTTCCCTGTCCCCAGGCGCGCCTGGAAGTCCGGCCGTAGCGCGAGCCTGCGCCGGCAATAGGTTCCGTCCGGCGCGATATCGTAGCCATGCCAGACCGAATTGCGGGGTCCGTTGACCCGGAGTTGCCCGACGGTGCCGGCAATATGGGACATGTAAAACCGCCCCACCAGATCGTGCTCGTTTCCAATACCGCGCACGTGGACGTCGTCCGATAGCAGCAGCAGGCGCGGCGTCTCCATGCCGCCTGTCGCAAGCACCACCTGGTCAGCCTCCACGGCGAAGGCGGTGCCCCGGCTGTTTCTCAGATCCAACCGCTCGACCCGGCTGCCGTCACGGGAGCAGCGCAATTTCGTGACCGTCGCATGCAGGAGAACGCGCACGTTGGCTTTATCGCGGAGAGCCGGACCGTAACGCCGCCCGAAGTCCGTCGGGCAACTGAAACGCTCGATCCCGTTCACGTCGAAATGCTCCGGCGCAAAGCCGCGCAGCACTGGACGCATTCCTCCCGGCATAGCCAGGCGTCCATCATACTCGTAGGCACCGGCCTCACATAATGCGTTCGCAGCGGGATAGAATCGTTCCACCTGAGAAAAGGCTATCGGCCAGCCACTGTTCTCGATCCACGGTCTGGCGTCAAAGTCAATCGGATCGAACGGCACGCATCGTCCGCCCCAGATCGAGGTACCGCCACCCAGGCACCGTTGACGATAAGTATCGGTCGGGCTGTGCAGCGTCTCGTCTGCAACTTCGCCGGCGTTCAGCTCATTTGCAGCGTCATCCGGCGCCAGCCCTCCAGACTCGACCAGTAGAATACTGCGACCGGTTGCCGCTAGCTCGCGAGCAAGCGTAATGCCGGCAGGACCGCCGCCAACGATGCAGATCGTCGCCTGGAGAAGCGCGTCCCGGACAATATCGTCAGCGTCCTGGATCATCGCCGACCTCCGACACGGCCGGCCAGATCCGGGACCGCCTGGCGTCCCGCGGTGCCAATGACGCGTAAATGGCGCTGATCGACCGGACGAACGCATCCATGGTGAACAGCCGCTCATAGAGGATAGCGCCATTCTCCGCGAGGCTTTGCCGCAGCGCCGGCTGATCGATCAACCGCACGATGGAATTCGCGATCTCCGCGGTATTGCCGGGTGTGACGAATAACGCAGAGTAACCATCGGCCAGGACTTCCGGGATGGAGCCCACAGCGGTGCAAATCACCGGCGTCCGCGACGCAAGCGCTTCAAGGATCACCAGCGGTAAACCCTCGTCATAAGCTGGCAGAATCAACGCATCGGAACCAACCATCAGAGTCCGCGCAGCGTCCTGGCTGACCCATCCTGTAAAGCGCACCCGATGACCGATCCCAAGATCAGCAGCCATTTGACGATACGTTTCGACGGGACCGCCGCCGGCCATGGTTAATTCGATGTCTTTTTCGAGCATTACAGGCAAGGCGCACGCGCGCAGCAGATCTGCTACGCCTTTGCGTTCGAGTAGATTGCCGACGAAAAGCAAGCGGAAGCGCCCGTCGGCCGGAACACCGCGGCTGGTCGATTGGGTGGCCGGAACCCCATTGTAAACAACACTGATTCGTCCGGGCTTAACGTCGAACGTGCTGGCGACCCAGGCGCGCCAGACCTCACCCAGGACTACGACATGATCGGCAGAGCGAAACATCCAACGCAGCAACCGCTTGCCGGTGCCGTTCATGGAATCATGAAATTGTCTGATCTGGGCGGCGTGCAGGTGCAGCAGCACGCGTCCGCCCGCGGCCTTGGTTCCGGCCAACAAGGCTGCTTTCCGATAGACACTGCCGCGTTCGGCGAGGTTCAGATGAACGACAGCCAGACGTCCGAGCGCGGCCTCACGAAAGATTCGTCCGACCGCGGCAACCAGGTACACTGGTGACAGGGCAATGTGTCCGCCGCCGCGTGACTCCAGGGGTTTGAGATCGAAGCGGCCGGACGGATCACGCTCCAGCGACGCAAGGTAGGCCATGATGCTGCCCATCCCGCCGCCGACCTGCCCGTAAGGGCAGGCCAGGAACACGGTGCGTGGATCGCTCATGAGTGGGCGGGCTCCATCAGCCGGTCTGGTTGGGCCGAATCAGGAGCGACACTGTTCAGCCATGCCGCCGCGACCGCCACCATCCGGTCTACCGGTGTCTGTGGTAAGCCGAACGCCTCGATCGCGGCGGAACAATCGATGCGGATGTCCTGGCCCATAAGCGCAAGGAGAGAAGGCGTAATCAACTCACCCAACCGTAATCCGATCCGGCTCAATCCCATCGCGGCCACGCGTTGGACGGGCGCCAAAACTCTGGTTTCAAGCTTGAGGGTTCGTTGCGGTATCCGTCGGTACTGGCGTTGCGCCGAGTGCCTGCGCAAAGCGCACCAGGAACTCGTTCCACGTTAGACCCGATGAACTGGATATGTTGAACGCTCGGCCCAGGACTTTATCGCTGTCCAGCACGTTGACGATACCGGTTGCGAGATCATCGATGAACGCCAGGTTGCAACAGCCGTCACCTGAGAGCCCGAGATCGCCAAGACGGCGCCGCTTCAGCAGATGTGCAAGCCGGGTTGTCCACTGACTGCTGTGCGGACCAAATACACATGTCGGCCGAAGGATCACCGCGTCACCGCCGTCGATGACGTATTTTCGTATTATCCGCTCACAGGCCACCTTGGCTTCGCCGTAGCCGCTGACGGGAGCAACCGCCGGATGATCCTCGGCCACGGAACCGGTGGCAGCGCCATAGACAGCCATGCTGCTGAGGTGAACGATCCGGCGTGGCGGTTCCAGCCGCGCCGCATCGCATAATGCCTGGGTAGACGCGATCATGGTCCGGCTGCTGCCGGCGATGCAGTTCACGACATACTCGACATTGCGAAGCGCCGAGGCCACCGCGTCGCGGTTTGTTGCGTCAACAGACTGAACATCGAGCGCAGTTCGCCGGGCCGCCCCGATTGGCCGGTAGCGTGGGTCGGCCTGAAGCGCCGCGACGGCCTTTCTGCCGATGAACCCGGACGCGCCCAGGACAAGCACCGGCTTGCGCGGCATGTCGTGCAGATCAGCCATAGGCGACCTCCGCAAAGGTCCGGTGGATCAGAGTGGCCGCCTTCATCCGACAACCACCAGAACCCCGCCACCCCCGCGAAGCGCCGACAATTCCGGCACTGAGGCAAGCACGGTCAGCCCCGTGTCGACCTCCAGAGCCTCCGGCCGCAGATAGGTCGCCCGGAAGAAGTGCGCCATCAGGATCGAACCGATCGATAGGAACATGCTTACCACAATGCCGGCCATCAGGATCAGGCGGCGCGTCGGTTGTGGCAGCGCGGGCACGCGGGGAGGCTGGATGACACGCACTGATGACTCGCGGTGAGCCTCGACCGTTTCAACGATCTGGCGTTCGTCCAGGATCTTTGCGACCGCCTTGTAATTGTCTTCCAGGATGGCGCGGTTCAGTTCCAGTTGATGCAACTGCATCTCCTGGGCGTCCAGGGCCTCGATTTGCTTCCGCACTGCCGCAAGCTGCCCGGTGAGCGACTCGTGCATAGCGAGGCTTGCTCTCAGATCCGCTTCAGTCTTGTTGCGGTCGGTTTCAACGCCGTATGCCTGCGTCGCTTGCATGCGGGCGATATCGGTTTCACGCTCCAGAGCCTGCTGCCGTGCCTGATCAACCGCGGGAGACCCGCGGTATGTGGTCTGGGCCTCAGCTTGCCGCTGCTTGTAGGCTTGCACCATTCCTTGAAGGGCGGCAGCGGCGCTCTTTTTGCCGCCGGCCGCGGCGCCGAACTGCTGGTTCAGCTGGGAATACCGAGCCTGTTGTCCGGCGATCAGGCCTTCCGTCTTGGCCAGATCCGTTTCCAGGCTGCCTTGCTGACCCAGCAGAATTGCACGCCGTTCCGAAAAGTTGCTGATGTCATGCTGTTGCTTGAACGCCTCCAGCGCGGCGTTCGCAGCCGCCAGTTGCGCCCCGACTGCATCCTGCTGTCGTTGCACGATCGGCGCCTGAACATCGCCGTACAGCTTCATTCTTAAGTCGAAGTAGCGATCTTCCAGGACCTTAAGAGTTTGCGCGGCAATGTATTTGTCTGGGTTGGTGAAAGCCAGAGCAATGACGCTGGACTTCTTATCGACGGTGATTGTCAGATTGCTGGCGAACAGGTTTACCGCCTGCGCCATCGGGTCCGGCGTATTGCCGGAAGCCTGGCTTGCGTCGCCGGCCGTATCCAACACGAACTGGCGCGCAGCCATGATCCAGGACTGGATCATCGACGGCTTCTGCAGCAGCTTGGGATAAAGCTTGTCGATCCCGATCTCTCTGATGACGCTGCGATGCAGATCCTCGCTGCCAAGAATCCCGGCCTCCGTACGCAGGACCTCCTCGTTGTCCACCGCTCCACCGCTGTTTATGAACTGCTGGCCCGCGGCAGGGCGAAACGCATGTTCTGTGCCCATAAGGACCAGCAGGCTGGACCTCGCCTTGTAGTCCGGTTTAATGGAAACCGCGGCGGCAAGACTGATTGCCATCACGCAAAAGCAGATCAGAACCACCCGGCCCTTCTGCGTGACCGCTGTCAACAACAGGTCGCGCATGACCAAGCGTGGTGGTAACGCCAACGTTTCATTCATGGCTGAATTCCTGCAAGATCGATATCACCCGTTGCACACTTGGCCAGTGGCTCCCGCCCTGGTTCCATTGTCGTCAAATGTCTCATAGCCGGAACCTGTCCTCGACCACCGCCAAGCCAAAACCGATCGATGCTCGGGCGTATCGAGATGCAAGACGCGCTGGCTCCTGCAACACGCGCCACAGCCATTCCGCGCCAACTCTCTGCCAATGGATTGGCGCCCGCCGCACCAATCCCAGTTCGACTTTTACCGCCTGGCCTACGCAAAACGCCCAGCAAGGCGGCAGCACCGGCCGATAGGTATCAACAAAAACTTCGCTGCGGGGCGCGCCAACAGCCATGATCAGCACGGTCGTGCCGTGCGCGGAAATGGAGCGCGCAAGCTCATCGCAATAAACCGGGTCCTGGTCAAAACCGTACGGAGGAATCGTTACGGCACATTGTTCAGCCTGCCCTATCCGTTCCGCCCAGCCGAGGACCCCACGTCGCGTCGCCTCGCTATCGACCACGAAAAACAGCCGCTGCCACGGGGGATACGGACCCATTCGCATGAGTTCCGCGGTAATTTCACATCCGGTCACGCGGCCGACTGAAAGTCCGCACCAGCGTGCATACAGTTGCACCGGCCAGCCATCGCAGACAATTCGTTCTGCATTCCCATAGGCACGGGCAAGGGCCGGGAACCGGCGGATCATCGCGATGTGGTCGATATTGGGGGTTACGACCAGTGCCACCCCGTCCGTCCCTGACCGCCGGTCGCGCACAGCAGTCGTCGCGATCTCCGCGGCGGAGTCGCGACTTAGCGTCAAGCCAAAGGGCTTCGTGACTTTTCCAACCATCGTCAGGCCATCCAGGCTTTGTGAGGCGTGAGTGATTTGAACATCGCCATGTAGCGGGAGGCACAGAGTTCCGTAGCTGAAGTCGGCAGCGCGCCGGCGAAGCAGGTCAGCCGGAAAGCGCTCGCGCAATGTCCACACCTCGTCCATGGCGGCTGCCAGCGCGGCGGGGTCCAACGGCTTCACCAACAGACCGAAGTTGCCTTGGGCAAGAATCTCGGCCGGTCCATGCGCGCAGCGGGAGGAAATCACGGGTGTGCCACAGCCCATGGCTTCGACAAGAACGTTACCAAAGCCTTCGCACCGGGAGCTGAGAACGAATGCGTCCGCGCGGCGAAAGTAGGGCAAGGCATTCGACTGAAAGCCAAGGAAGTCGACGGCATCGCTGATGCCCAGATCGTGTGCCAGCTTTCCCAGAGCCTCGCGTAAAGGTCCGCTGCCGAGAATGATGAGCCTGCTTGCGATCCGGCGCCGATGAATTGCCAAGGCGCGCAGCAATGTTTCGTGATCTTTTTGTGCAACCAGGCGGCCCGCGGTAACGAATAGTGGCTGATCGCGGTGGTCGAACCACGGGTGCGCGACAACCGCCTCGGATCGCATTTCGAAATCGGCACCCACGACCGGATTATTGATCGTCACCACGCGTTCCGGGGGCAAGCCGGACAAGGCGATAAGCTCCTCCGCTACACCCGAGGAGACCGCGACAGCCTGGCTGATAAATGGTGACAGCAGCCGATAAGACAGTCCGACAATGCGGTACAAGCCATTTTCACACGCAACGAAACTGGCTGACATTGGATTGTGCTGGCAAATGACGACTTTGGTCGAACTGAAAGCCAAGGCCTTTGCCAAAAGTGCTGCAATATTGTTCAGGTCCAGGTTTGAAAGTAGAATATCCGGCTTGGCAGTCCGCATATACCGGACAAGTGCAGGAATATCCCGAAGAGTCCGGCTGCTGTTAAGATCGATGACCGGCAATCCCGGGGGCACCTGATCGAGCAAGGGTCCACGCAGCCGATGTAACACGAGTGTGACGGCAACGCCTTGGCGCCGTAGTTCCTCCGCAATGATCAGGTTTTGCCGCTCAACGCCGCCGCCGGACAGGTCGTGCATGTAGATCGCGATCGAGATCGGCCGCGGGGCTGACCACGCCGAGGGCGCGGCAGGGTCAATATGTTTGGTATTCGAGACGGTAATCGATGCGGACATCGTCAGACCCCCCGAATCCGCCGTGAAACGCGTGGGAGCCGGGCGAGCACCTTTTGGCGAACCAGATATGGAGCGAATACGAAACGTTTTCCATCAACCCATATGCGCTTGCCGTCATGCACCAGCGTATGAAGGCCGTGCGGAAATGGCCCTGATGGATCGGGACGAAGCACAGTCAAGAACGTTTCGCTAAAGTCCGCCTCGGTCAGTGTGTCGATCTCGTGCAGAGCGACCGCCGCGCCATAGGAGGCCGCGCAATCCTGTCCGGGGCGAATCAGCCGTCCGTCGCACTCGAACACCGATCCGGCTGGCCGCGCGCCACGAATGTCGATCCGAACGGGCCACTTGGCATGGGGTATCCAAGGGCCGGATATGTCGGCCGCATGCAGAAGACATAGGTTGTCGTGGTGACCCAGCTCCAGATCGGTGCAGGCAATCCAGATACGGCTAGCGTACCGGAACAGGGTTGGGTCGGCGATGCGCGCGTGCGGCGCGACAGTGCAGACAGGGCTCATTGAGCCGTTTGGATGGAGCTCATGAATGCGCGTCGCACCCCGTTCCGTGCTCTCCGGGACGCAGTAAACACGGCCGTTCTGCCTCAACGTGCTCGGATAGGAGTGATGGTCTCCATCATCCAGGATCGTCTGCCGCCTGGTCAGCCGCCCATCGTCTTCCGATACCGCAATGATTCGGCCGGGGCCTCCATCTAGCGGCATTTCCTCGCATAGGATTTTGTCCGATCCCGGCCAGGGAAACGGATCAGCCAGATAACACTGTCCCGCATCCGGATTGAACCAATG
This sequence comes from uncultured Pseudomonadota bacterium, assembly GCA_963819005.1. Classification (GTDB taxonomy): domain Bacteria; phylum Pseudomonadota; class Alphaproteobacteria; order Acetobacterales; family Acetobacteraceae; genus Rhodopila. The sequence continues at coordinate 769,669 of CAWFUL010000009.1, read as the reverse complement.
GATCTTATCCAGGCCGTCGCCCGACAGGACATCCCGCAAATCGGCATTGCTCACGCCCAGGCTCCACCACTCGGTCATCACCCGGTCGTGCCAGCGGAACGCGAGTTGATTGACCCAGCCCGGGCGCCCGTGCGGTGGGTCAGCGGAAGGTGTGCCAGACGGTCCTCGGTTACGGTCACGCAAGGCATCGCGCACAAAGCGCATGGCGATCCGATCGATGTTTGTCTGCAATGCATGCCGGCTCACCCGCGTGCCGATGGTGCCTTCATCGAGTATTTCCGGCTGGCTTGACCCTGGCCGGTAATGCAGAAGCCGCACCGTCAGCGCATATGGCGGCCGGAACCGGACACGATCGAGTAAGCCGTCGGTGTTCAAGCTCTCGCCGTAAGCCGTCTCCAGGCGCCACAAGTTGGCATCGCACGGCGCGGAGCACGCCGGATCGAACCGCACCACCGTCGAACCGCAGTGGGTCGTGTCAGCAAGTGCTGCCTCTACGATGTCCGACCGGTTGATCCCGGCCAGCAGGACAACCTTCGGTAACTGGCGTGGCGTCGGACGTACAATGGACCGGGCCCATGACGCCGCTGCGGACGACGCTGCATCCATGTCACCGGACCAGCCAGCGCGGGAGCAGGCTGCGCTCCCGGTTCAGCACCACTCCAACTGTTTGACCGCCAAGCCGCTCCAGTAGCGACCGGGCATTGTCGATTTCCCATTGCCGGGTCCGGCCGGCAGCGACCACCAAAACCGACCCATCGCAATACCTCGAGACGGCGGCCGATTCTGGTGCGGTCGTGGGCGGCGTATCCAGTACGATGACCGGGTGGGTTGCCCGCAACATGTCGAGCATCGAGCGCAGCCGATCGCCGCCGAGAGCCAGTAACGGCCGCTCACCGGGAGCCAACCGGGCGCCGGCGAGATTTCGTGCATCGCGCACCGGCCGTATGGCGTCCGATAACGGAAGCCCGCGCCGCAAAGCGTCGAATAAAGTTGGTGTCGCGGGAGCCGCCTCGCCGCGTCGCGACCTTGTCACGGTTCCATTACAATCGATGAACAGCACCGATTGGGAGCAATCGTCTGCCGCAACCCTGGCATACCCGGATGCGATCAAACTCGCCCCAGTGCCGGGTGAAGGCGAAACGAACTGGATCACCAGCGGCATGGCATTCGACCGGCGGGCTTCGATCGCGTAATACAGCTGAACGAAGGACGGGTGGTGACGGGCGGTCGTACCGATGCCGGTCCGGACCGGTGTTACGGCGTGTTCCTCCGCCGGCTGCTGAACGGCCGCTACGCTGCCCTGGGGAGCCTTCCGCAGGATCGTCAGCTCGGGGTTAGATAATCTGTTCAACGGAATTTCTCCAGATGCAGGCCCGGCTGACATCGAAACAATCTTGCCTGGCGACATATCGCCAAATTATCCGCTATCGCATCCAAGGCGCAATCAAAACGCATTGTCATCGGCAAATATTCGCCGAAAAGTGAGCCACAATATCTTGAGGTCCAGAGACAACGACCAATTTTCAATATAGTAAAGGTCATGGTTCACTCTGTGCACGATCTTCTCGACGCTGTCGAGCGCGCCACGGTAACCATTCACCTGCGCCCATCCTGTTATTCCGGGTTTGACACGATGTCGCGACGCGTAGGTGGGCACCGCGTCTTCCAGGGCAAGACCGCCGGCGGTCGTCGCCAGCGCGTGCGGGCGCGGTCCAACAAGCGACATGTCACCACCTAGAACGTTGAAAAGCTGAGGCAACTCGTCGAGGCTGTATTTCCTGAGCCACACCCCTAAAGGAGTCACCCTCTTATCGCCGCGGAATGCCTGAACTGAAGCGTCGGCATCCGTCAGGTGAGTATACATCGAGCGAAACTTCAAGACGCGAATAACGCGATTGTTATAGCCGATCCGCTGCTGCCTGAATAAAACAGGCCCGGGTGACGTAAGTTTGATCAGCACAGCGATTGTTAACATCGCTGGCGAAATGAAAAGCAGAATGCCAAGCGTGAGGATGATGTCCTCGGCACGCTTCATGAAAGCACCCCAGCCGTCGATCGGCTTGGCGCAGGCCATCAACAAGGGCAGCTCGAACGCCGCCGCCGCCCGCCGGGACGGTATGTTCAGGTCGTCCATGCCCGGATAAATATAGATGTAGACGGGTGCCATCGACACCCGCCGGATGATCGCCCGGGCTCGTTGCGTGTTTGACCACGGAACAGCGATCAGCACCGTGTCCACGCCGTCGCAGCGGATCATCCGCTCAAGCGCTTCCAGCCCGCCGATCTGTGGGAGGCCAAGAAAATTGTGCCGTACCGGCGCGACAGCGTGAGGCGGGTCATCGTCGAGTTTGAACACGCCAACGATGTCGAAACCTGACCGCCGCACCGTCTCTACGTGACGCAACAGGTCGTCCATCGGCTCCGGTTCGCCGACCAATACCGTACGATTGAGCGGCAGCTGCGCGACCTTTATCTTTGCATATCCGTAACGTGCAGCGGAGATCGTACCGAATCCGGCGAAAAGGACGGTTGGCAGCCAAGGTCCTCGCAGGGTGCCGATCATGCCCTCGGGGACGTAGGAGACACTCTCAGCCACCCAGGCGAGGCAGAATGTGAGCAGAGCAGCCACGGCCACCGACTGCGACCAGGCCAGGGCGATTTTTCGCCAGTTGGGAGAGGTGCTCACGACCTCGACGCGGTTGTACAGGCCACGCTCGAAGAAGCTTACGCTCATGCACAGTGTCAGGCATACCATTGGCACCGACACCGCCGACTCCAACAAATCGCGAAGCGGGGCGAACAGGCCGTAGCAGAGTCGTCAAAATCGCAGCGGTAACGGCGATATCAAGGCCCGCCAGCCCGATGGTCCGAAACGCCAGTCCGGATCGCCGTAGGGAGAGTTCTTGATAGGTGTTGCCCTGGACCTCCGACGTTCGGGAAGCCGGTGAGACGATGGCGATGGCTATATCTGGCTCAGCCATACCTGGCATCAGTCTATTCCTGTCCTAATGAGAGACCGGCACATGTTACATAGCCGTCACGGAACCGTCAGACGGCATCATTGTGACCCTACATGGCGCCGCCTTGCCGCGAAGAAGCGGCGTTATCTTCAGGCGTCGGAATCGACGCCTGATACAGCCTAGGTAGGATCAGTCGGACAGCAGACGAAACCAAAATCTACGTGTACCGGCGACGCCCTCACAGCCCGATCACGGCGATTCCGGCCCTTTGCTGGCCGCGGACAAGCGGTCCAACGTCCGGGTTTGTATTTACAGAGCGTCATTGGGGCGTTGATCACTCACGGCCGGTACCGGCCTTCCATGCCGTGCGCCGCCGCTTCGTTTCGAAACTATTTCTGTAGCGTAAATGGATGATCCGCTATAGGAAAATGCATCACCGAAACGGTTCCAGCGGCCGCTCTTCAAATTTTACTGATCGAACGTGGCCCCTGTTCGCAAGATCGTGACACGGTTTCGGCCCGGTCCGGTCGCGGCGTGGCCGACGCGAATACGAACCATGGTGCTGATCGGCGAATCCCAGGAAGGCGCGGAGGCAATGACCCGAAGACGGGTCACAGCGAGGCAACCTGACCGTTGTTTAACGCGTCAGTTGCGAAGAAACGCCAATAGCAGCGCCGTGACACGTTCGGGCTGTTCCTGCTGCACCCAGTGGCCGGCGCCCTCGATCAAATGGCAACCGCTCATTGCGCTACACGCGCTGGTTTGCATTCGCTCGATCGCGCCGGGTGTCTGATAGATGCCCCAGTCCTGCGCGCCGGCGATGAACATGGACCTCACGTCGATCGTTCGCCCGCTGAAAATCTGCAGCTCGGCCACGCCAACGTTTTTAGTGCGGCATCGATACCATTGCAGACCGCCCTGAAATCCCGTCCGTCCGTATTCACGGCTGTATGTGCCAAGTTCGCGGTCCGGCAGCCAGGCGCAACGCGCAACCGCCTCCGCCGATGGCATTTCCGCCGCGACTGTCGCCGCCATGTCGCGGTCGAGATCCATAATGTAGTACGTCGGCATGCGTGCGAGTTCAGCCGCCGTCCAACCGGCCAGCCGAACCGGCTTGTTGGCTGCCCAATCAGCGCTCTTGTGATGGTAGTAGGCGCGCATGAAGGCGTGAACGCCCTGCCGGCAGCGCCACATGTCGGCGTTCGCCTCACGCGTCCCGTAATACCATTGGTAGTGCTTCCGCGGCCGGTCCAGCGCCGCCAGGGCCTGATGGATGGACACGGCGGGTGGCGCAGCCTGCGCAGCCGCCGGCGGCCCAGCGAACGGCGCGCTCATCAGCGTCAGCGACTGGAAGATGTCCGGCCGCAGCAGCGCGCACCATGCCGCGACTCCCGCCCCGGCGTCGTGCCCGATCACGCCGCGAACCGACGGGATGCTCAGCGCCGACAGCAGTCCCACCACGTCCCGCACGAGGTTTAGCGTTCGGAATGACGCAAGATCGCCGTCGAAGTCCGGATCCCAGCCGGTCGTCCGCCCAAAACCCCGCTGGTCAGGCGCGATCACGTAGAAGCCCGCCGCTGCCAGGGCAGGCATCACCTTTCGCCACGAAAAGGCGAGTTCCGGGAAGCCGTGCAACAGAAGCAGGCACGGGTCCTCCGGACGGCCGGCCTCCAGCAAGTGAACCTGCAGCCCGTTCACCCCGGGCACGAATCTGGCTCGGATGCCCTCCGGCAGGACATCCGACCCAAGAGGCTCGGTCATCCCGGGATGCGGACCTTCATCTCGGTAATTCCGTGGATAAAATTCGAGTAGATCCGCTTCGGCTCCTCGATCAGCTCGATCACCGGGAAGCGCTTCATGATCTCTTCCCAGAGAATGATCAGCTGCATCTCGGCCAGGCGGTTGCCAACACAGCGATGCACGCCGAAACCGAACGACAGGTGGTGCCGCGGCCGAGCGCGGTCGATGATGAACTCATTCGGCCGGTCGATGGAATCCTCGTCGCGGTTGCCGGAGATGTACCACATGCACACCTTGTCGCCCGCCTTGATCTGTTTGCCGCCGAGTTCGGCGTCCGCCACCGCCGTGCGCCGCATGTGAACGATCGGCGATTGCCAGCGGATGATCTCCGGCACCATGCTGGGGATCAGCCCAGGGTTGTCGCGCAGCTTCTGATACTCGCCGGGGCTCTTGCACAGGGCCCACAGACCGCCGCTCATGGAGTTGCGGGTGGTGTCGTTGCCCCCAACGATCAGCAGCGTCAGGTTGCCCAGGAACTCCTGCGGGTCGTTGACCAGGTTCTTGGTCGCCTCCCCGTGCGCCAGCATCGAGATCAGGTCGTAGCCCGCAGGCCGGGCGGCGCGCTCGTGCCACATGGCTGTGAAGGTCGCCAGTGCTTCCTTCAGGACTTCCAGCCGCTTCTCCTCGGAATCAATGAAACCGCCGGCTTTGACGTCCGCGGTGGCGCAGTCCGACCAGTAGGTCAGTTTGCCGCGCTCTTCCTCCGGAAAGTCGAACAGCGTGGTGAGCATCAGTGTTGTCAGCTCGATCGACACACGCTGCACCCAGTCGAACGTCTCGTTGCGCGGCAGCCCGTCGAGCACCTTGCACACCCGCTCCCGGATTATCCCGGACATGTTGTTCAGGTTGGCGGGTGCCACGATTGGACTGACGACTTTGCGCTGATCGTCATGCCGGGGCGGGTCCATGGAAATGAAGCTCGACCGCCGAAACTCCATCGGCCGGTCGGTAATGCTGATGCCGCCCAGCTTCGCCTCGGAGGAATAAATCTCCGGGTGCGTCTCGACGGTCATGATGTCCTTGAACTTGGTCACTGACCAGAACGAGCCGTACAGGCCGTCCTTGCGGTAATGCACGGGGTCTTCCCGGCGAAGCCGTTCGAAATAGGGATAGTAGACGTCGTTCTGGTACAGCTGCGGATCGCTGACATCGATCTGGTCCAGCGGCATCGCATAGGCATCCCGGGTGGGATCGAAGTTCACGGGCGCGTTCATTTTTGGAATCTCCCTGATAGTGGCGCGGTTCAGTGCTGCCCCTCTGGCATCCGTACGACCAGTCCGTCCAGCGCCGGAGTCACCTGAATCTGGCACGACAACCGCGAATCCGGCTGGGTGACGGCAGCGAAACTCAACATGCTCGCTTCTTGCGAACCGGCCGCGGGAAGCCCGACCTTGTCCAGCCATGCCGCGTCGACATAGACGTGGCACGTGGCGCAGGCGCATTCCCCGCCGCAGTCGGCGTCGATACCGGGAACATTGTTGTCCACCGCACCCTGCATGACGCTCCTGCCAACCGGCACATCAATTGGATGTTCGGTTCCATTATACTCGATATAGGTGATCTTCGGCATGAACGTTCCCTTGCTGCGGCGGCTCTAGGCCGCGAGTTGCTGCATCGATACTGACATATCTTCGATCTGCGCGCGAGGGAGGCGTTTCCGGCGGGCAATAATACGGCGTCCGCCCATGAATTCGGTCGAGGCATTGACGGCCTCAACCGCCTGGACGGTCCCGTCCGCGGTCAGGTGAAACAACGCGAATTTGCCGCCCTCCAGGTCGCCGCGCACAACGATGTCCGTGGCGTCGAATGGAATGCCCGCGATCTGCAACCGTAGATCGTACTGGTCCGACCAGAACCACGGCACTTCAGGGGTCGGTGGCGGCTTGCCGCAAATCAGGCTGGCAGCCTGCTTGGCTTGTTCCAGGGCATTTGGCACGCTTTCCAGCCGCCCCATCCGGTCGTACAGCGGTAGCGGCCTGCGGGTGCAATCGCCGATGGCAAAGATGGCCGGGTCCTCGGTCCGGGCAGCGAGGTCCACGACAATGCCTCCATCACATGCCAGCCCCGCGTCCCGCGCCAGTTCGTCATTCGCCACGGCCCCGACGCCGACCAGCGCGACATCGCACGGGATCAGCCGTCCGTCTCCAAGCCGCACACCGGAAACCCGACCGTCGGGGCCCTCCAGCGCGGCAACCTGCGCGTCAACGGTGATCACCACGCCCTGAGCCCGATGGTATGACTGGAAAAAGTCCGACAGGATCGGGCAGGCGACCCGCGCGAGAACCCGGCTCTCCCGCTCGATGATCGTCACCTCCGCCCCGAGCGCTCGGGCCGAGGCCGCGGCTTCCAGCCCGATATAGCCGCCGCCGATCACCGCCAGCCTCGCACCGGGCTTCAGCGCGGCCTGCAACAGGTCGGCATCCGCGGCGGTCCGCAGTTCCAGCACACCTGATAGGTCGGTGCCCGATAAAGCCAGCCGCCGCGCCCGTGCCCCCAGCGCCAGAATAAGAGTGTGGTAGCGCAGCGTCCCGCCATCCGACAGCGTCACGGTCTTCGAGGTCCGATCGATCGCCGCGACCCGCGTGCCCAGACGAAGATCGATTGATGCCCCGGCGTAGAACGCTTCCGGACGCAAAGCGAGGCTCTCCGCGGTCGCCTCACCCTTGAGCCACGCCTTGGACAGGGGGGGGCGCTGGTACGGTGGGATCGGTTCCTCGCCGATCAGCGTGATCCCTTCCTGCCAACCCAACTGGCGCAGCATGGCCGCCGCCGACCCGCCGGCATGGCCGGCGCCGGCGATGACGATATGCCTCGTTTGGTCGCTCACTGACCTCGCTCCCGGTTTTGTTGCGCTGGATAGGAGCAGTGCCCGCCGGACGCCGCAAGTCGCTACGATACGCTGTTTTTAGCCGCAGTGCGACAAACGGCAGCGTTTTGCTAACTAAAGACGCTATTTAGAATAATAATCTTTCTTTAATTCCCTTATTGCACTTTGGCAGAAAAATATCCTCTTATCGGCGCAGCCAACGGCTGGACGCCGCTGCGCGCAGGAGAATGGCAGATGACCCGACCGGCTACGTCCTCGTCCCAAGCGCGTTCATTCGCCCGTTCTGAAATGCCACCGATGGGCCAGGCGGAAATGCAGGTGCGCTGTCAGCGCTCGGTCGTCATGTCGACACTTTCCCCGCCTCCCTGACCTTCGGTCCCGAAAGTACCCCGCTATGTTACAGTCTCATGTAATCGATGTAGATGGCGCCTTCGTTGGCGCCGCCATCCGCCTGGATACGGGCTACCGCTTCATCGCCACCGACATGCGTCTCGACGACCTGGATGGATCCGTGTGGCCCACCCTGGCCGATGTGAAGCGCCTCGCCCGTAACTTGTACCTGACCGGTCGCTTGAACGGCGCTTCCCAGTCCCAACCAGCCGCCGCTCCGCGGCACTGACAGTCGGGAGTTCCCGATGACGACCATTCGCCAGCTGTCGCGGCGAGCTCTGCTGCCCGTTGGAGGCGCGGCGCTGCCATGCGATACGGCCGCGGGATTACGCCGCCAGTTCCAGGATCTCTCGCACCTGCGCCGGCCCGTCGATGAGTCTTGGGTTGCGCGGGACCCACGGCGTCCCCATCGCGCCCTCGGCAATCCGGTCGAAGCTTTCCCGCCCGATCTTCACCGCTGACAGGCTGCGCGGCATCCCCAGCCCGCCGATGAACGCGTCGAGCAATGCGCCCGCGTCCTGATCGGGCTGGCCCATGGCCGCCGCGACCATCGCCTGCCGCTCCGCGTTCGCTGGCTTGTTCCACCGCATCACCGCCGGCAGCATGATGCAGGACGTGTGCCCGTGCGGGATGTCAAAGGCCGCGCCCAGTATGTAGCCGATGCCGTGGCTCGCCCCCATCGGGACGCCGCTTGCCAGCGGCCCCATCGAGAGCCACGACCCCAACTGGCAATCCATCCGCGCCTGCAAGTCCGACGGGTCCGCTTTCACCCGCGCCAGCCCGGTCACCAGCAGGGCCAGCCCCCGCAGCGCCTGCGCATCGGCGAACGGATGCGCCTCCTTTGAACAGATACCCTCCACGCAGTGATCGACAGCGCGAATGCCAGTCGACAGGAACAGCCACTCCGGCGTGTGCACCGTGATCGCGGGATCCAGCACGACCGCGGACGGAATGATCATCGGATGGCGGAACAATTCCTTCACCCGGGTCCGCTCGTCCGTCACACCCGCGATGGCACTGAACTCCCCGGCGGACAGCGTGGTCGGCACGGCGATCTGCCGGACAGTCGGGGCCGTGCAGGGCGGCGCACCCATCGTCCCGTCCGGTCCCTTCACCGGCCGCAGCGAGTCCAAGGCCTCAGCGGACCGGATGTCGTTCGCCAGGCACAGCTGCACCGCTTTGGCGGCATCGGTGATGGAGCCGCCGCCGATCGTCACGATCAGGTCGGCCTTGGCCGCGCGCGCCATCTCCGCCGCCTCGATCACCGCTTTTCGGGGCGAGTGCGCCGGCATCCGATCGAACACCACGGCGCACTTGTTGCCCAGCGCGGCGCGGATGCGTTGGATCTCGTCGGTCTGACGGTTCAACGTGCCGCTGACCATCAGGAACACGCGCTCCGCCCCGGCGGCACGCGCCAGTTCGGCGACCGCCTCAGCCGCCGGCTTGCCGAAGATCACCTCATCCATCTTGCCGAATAGGACCCGGCCGCTCGTTGTCATGGTCTCGCTCCCTCGCGTGGTTGTTCGTTGGTCCGGATGCTCCGAGCAGGCCTGGATCGACGTAAGCCTGTCAACACCGTCGCCGTGGCGCGTTGCGCCGTGGCATTCGACTCCCGCCTTGCCCCCACCCCCACCAGCGTGGTACCCACACCGCGGGAGATCGGCGGTGGACGGGCGCCTCGCCAACCCGGTCAGGTCCGGAAGGAAGCAGCCGCAACGGGTCACCGCTCGGGTCGTTTGTCGGTCTCCCACCTCCTCATCCCCCGGCAACCGGCCCAATGGGCGGACAGGTAATCAGCGCGCATGTCCGGCCTGTTCCAGGACGACCCCATCGAACAAGACGATATGCCCCCGCCGCCCGAAGGTCCCGGGTTGTTCGGCGAGTCGCTGCCCGTAGCCGCGCCGGAACCACAGCACGCCGTCGCCTACCGAGTCCTCGCCCGCAAATACCGCCCGACCACCTTCGACGACCTGATCGGGCAGGAGGCGATGGTGCGCATCCTGCGCAACGCCTTCGCCATCGGCCGGGTCGCCCACGCCTTCATGCTGACGGGCGTGCGCGGCGTCGGCAAAACCACCACCGCCCGCATCATCGCCCGCGCGCTGAACTGCATCGGTCCCGACGGCACCGGCGGCCCGACCGCGGACCCCTGCGGCGTGTGCGCCAACTGCACCGGCATCCTGGCCGATCGCCACCCCGACGTCATCGAGATGGACGCCGCCAGCCGCAACGGCGTCGGCGACGTGCGCGAAATCGTGGAGGCCGTGCGCTTTCGGCCCATGCAGGCCCGCAACAAGGTCTTCATCCTCGACGAAGTCCACATGCTGACGACCCAGGCGTTCAACGCCTTGCTGAAGACGCTTGAAGAGCCGCCGCCGCATGTGAAGTTCATCTTCGCCACGACCGAACTTCGCAAAGTCCCGATTACCGTCCTGTCGCGATGCCAGCGCTTCGACCTTCGCCGCGTGCGAATCGCCGAACTGACCCAGCATTACAGCCGCATCGCGCAAAAGGAGAATGTGACCGTCGAACCCGGCGCGGTGGAACAGATCGCCCGCGCCGCCGACGGATCGGTGCGCGACGGCCTGTCGATCCTGGACCAGGCCATGGCGCAGGCAGAGGGCGTCATCACCGCCGCTCAGGTCACCGATATGCTTGGCCTCGCCGACCGGGACGCGGTCTTCGATCTGATGGAAGCGGTCATGGCCGGCAAACCCGCCGCTGCGCTGTCCATCACCGACGCAGCATTCGAACGCGGCGCCGACCTCGGCGTGATGCTGCAAGACCTGCTCGACCTTACCCATACCGTCACCCGCCTGAAATCCATCCCGGACCTGCGCAACAGCCAGGACCTGCCGGAGGCGGAACGGACCCGGGGAGCAGCGATCGCCGACCGACTGACCGTCCCCGTCCTGGCCCGCGCCTGGCAGATGCTGCTGAAAGGCGTGGGCGAGGTCGAAACCGCCCCGGACCGCCGCGCCGCCGCCGAGATGGTGTTGATCCGCCTGTGCCACGTCGCCGATATGCCGACGCCCGGTGATCTGGTCCGCCGCCTGACATCCGGCGGTGTACAACCGGTGCCGGGTCCGATCGCGCCCACCGGTGGTGGCGGAGGCACCCGAGCCGTCGCAAATGGCGCACCTGTGACTGCTGCCGAGACCGCACCGGCCGCACCCAGGCTCTCGACCTTCCGCGAGGTGGTCGCGCTGGTGGCCGAACGGAAGGAGGCGATGCTGCATGCTCATTTGCTGCATTCAGTCCACGTTGTTCGCTTCGCCCCACCGGTCATCGAACTGCGTCCGCAGCCGGAGGCGCCGCGCGACCTCGCCCCGAAATTGGCCGCCTTGCTGTCAGAGGTGACCGGCACCCGCTGGACCATCGCGTTGTCTGCCGCTGTTGGCGAACCTACATTGGCCGAACAGGGCAATGCCGCCGACACCGCCCGGCGCAGCGCGGCCGCCGACCATCCACTCGTGCGGCTGATCCTGGACACCTTCCCCGGTGCGCGCATCGACACCGTCCATGATAAGACCGCCGACGCCTACGGACTTCCGATGACGGTGCAGGAAGAACCCGATATGCCGGAATTCGCACCGCCCGACGCTGAGTATTTTGATGAAGACCCGATGGAGATCGACCCATGAAGAACCTGGCCGGCCTGATGAAGCAGGCGCAGCAGATGCAATCCAAAATGGAGGAGATGCAGGCCAGGCTGGAGTCGGCCGAACTGACCGGCGAGTCCGGTGCTGGCATGGTGAAGATCACCCTGAACGGCAAGGGCGAACTGCGGAAGGTTAAAATCGACCCGAAGGCGGTCGATCCGGCGGAGACGGAGATGCTGGAAGACCTGATCCTCGCCGCCCACCGCGATGCCAAGTCGAAGACCGAGGCGCTGGCAGCCGAGGAAATGCAGAAAGCCACCGGCGGCCTGCAACTGCCCGCCGGGATGAAGCTGCCATTTTGATGCGGCTCCTTAACACCCGCCCGACTTTGCCGTCCCCTGTTCCGATGCCCGGCCCGGCCCCCGGCGGCCAGCCCCCCTTGTCATGGCCGGCCCTCCCTGTGTCATGCCCAGCCCCTGTGTCATGGCCAGCGCCCCTTATGTCATGGCCGGCCCTCCCTGTGTCATGCCCAGCCCCTGTTGGCCAGCGCCCCTTATGTCATGGCCCGCCCTCCCTGTGTCATGCCCAGCCCCTGTGTCATGGCCAGCGCCCCTTATGTCATGGCCGGCCCTCCCTGCGTCATGCCCAGCCCCTGTGTCATGGCCAGCCCCCCTTGTCATGGCCGGCCCTCCCTGTGTCATGGCCGGCCTTGTGCCGGCCATCCACGACTTTGCCGATCCCGGCAGATCCGTCGTGGATGGCTTCCCCACCATGACGCAACGGCCCTGATCCCACCGCCGAAGCGCCAATGGGCGGACCTGAAATTGACCACCTCATCAGCCTGTTAGCCAAACTGCCGGGCATGGGTCCGCGCAGCGCCCGCAGGGCAGCGCTGAAGATGCTCCAACAGCCGGAAACCCGCATGCTGCCGCTGGCCTCCGCGCTGGCGCAGGCCGCGCGCGCTGTCCGGCCCTGCGCCGACTGCGGCAATCTCGACAGCCAGGATCCCTGCACCATATGCGCCGATCCGCACCGCGACCGCTCCATCATCTGCGTCGTCGAGGGCGTCGGCGACCTGTGGGCCCTCGAACGCGCCATGGTGCATCGCGGCCTGTATCACGTCCTCGGCGGAACGTTGTCGGCGCTCTCGGGCGTCGGACCGGATGATCTGAGTATTTCCGCCTTGGTCGGCCGGGTTAATGAGGGCGGCGTGACAGAGGTCATCCTAGCCCTCGGCGCGACGGTGGATGGCGCAACGACGGCGCACTTCCTGACCGACCAGCTTCGCCCAACCGGCGTCGCGGTGACACGCGTCGGCCAAGGCGTCCCGATCGGCGGCGCATTGGATGTGCTGGACGATGGCACCCTTGCGGCGGCCCTGCGAGGACGCCGGAAAGCCTGACGCTCCGCCACGGCTCCGAAGCGGCCGCATACAGGCAAATCCTCATGCGCGATGCCGGCTTTGCCCGATCGTGAAACGCGTTGCGTACGGAACGAACCAGGCGCGGTTGGACCAGAGCGGCCGAGGGAGCCGCCATCCTGTCCGCCGTGCCGGCCGATCAGGCGCGTGGGTGCTCGGTCAGTCATCAGACGACACGCGGCCGGCATCGTTCGCGATATGCTCGTTTCAGTCCGCGCCGATAGGCTCGCCCTCACGGATCCCGAACGAAGCTACGACCCGCAGTGGAAGCTGATCGCCGGGACGGTCGCCGCACGTTTGGTTCGTATCGTAACGTTCGGGTCGACCGTCGGATCCTGTCCGCCCTTCGTTGCCAAGCGATCGGGCTTCGATCCCGCCGCCGCATCGGCACCGCTTGTCGCTACGCTGGTCGGCGACGTGGGGATCGAGATCTACTTCAGCCTGGCCGACCTCACCCTGCCCGGAACATTCCTTAGCCCCAGAGATCAACAGGGGAAAACCGTGACCATGGCCACGTCGATTGATCAATGAAACAACCGTGAGAATGCATTGCCAACCCGTGACGTGATGCATGATTCAGCGAGGCGTTGAAGGCTCGGGTCTCCACGGTCGATTTCCCGGGACCATCCCGATGGCAACTGACAGCGGAAGAATTCTTGCGAAAAATAATGATTTCCATCACGTTACGTCTCGTCACCTCAGGGCAACGGCTCGTGAAGAAACGTCGATACAGCGGTATTAACGATCCCGAAACTGTCGTTATATGCGGAATGTGATCCGCCCTCGATGATGAATTCGCGCGCTCCTGGTATTGCCTTGGTAAGCAGATCTGTATGTGAGCGTCGGACCACGTCCGCGTCGCCCGCCATGATCAAGGTCGGCGCCGTGATTTGGCCGAGGTCCTTTTGGCTGTAATGGGGCTGTGTCCGCCACAGCGTCACGACCTTTCGGTAGAACGTCGGCCAGTCGTTCGGGTCGGCGTCGGGACGGGGGCAGGCACGCCGGCGCGGCGGAACGGGCCCGTCCGCCGGTGGTAACTGAACAAGTCCATCGACGTCGCTGTTCGCGCTGATCGCCACCAGCCGCCGGATGCGCCCGGGGTACCGCATGGCCAGGTCCAGCCCAATGATGCCGCCGTCACTCCACCCAACGACATCAACACGGTCGATCTTCAACCGGTCGAGCAGCCCGACCATGTCGTCGGCCATCCCCGCGTAGGTGAGCGGCGCGGCGGTATCGGTGGACCGCCCATGGCCTCGGCTGTCCGGGGCAATGACAAAGTGTTCCCCAGCCAGCGCGATGATCTGGTGGCGCATGTCTTCCAGGCAGCCGAGACCGCCGTGCAGCACCAGCACCGGCGGGCCGGAGCCGAATGTCTCGTAGTAGATACTCACGCCGTCGACATCGGCATACCCGCTGCCATGCGCCTTGCCGGCCAGCAGCTTCCAAGCCTCGAACCCGTACCGGCTCGCCGCGAGCCGCGTGATCACTGGCCCAGCCGCGGTCGCCAGCAACAGGCACACCGCCAACCCGGCTAAACCAGCCAAAGTCACGCGTGACATCGAAATGTCGGACACCTTGTTCCCGGCGCGCCGATATTGCCTGCCCGTGGTGTAACGTGGCGAGGCACCCGCCGGCCCGTGAGTCGTTGTGATGACACGTACTAAAAGGCTTTCATCGACCGTGGCACCGCGCCGCGAAACAGGCTGCTATCAAACCAGCATCGACGAAGCATGTGAATAGTCCAACGGATGTCGGCACGATGCCGCATGGCACCGTATGGTCTGTTTTTGCGGCGTCCGTCGTGACGTGGCAAGACAAGCTGACCTGAACGACCGCAAGAGGGGGAAGTCATGTTCCAACGCCTTCATCACGTCGCCTACCGCTGCCTGGACGCCACCGACACGGTCAACTTCTACACCGAAGTTATCGGCCTGAAATTTGCCCACGCAATTGCCCAGGATCGTGTACCGTCCACCAGGGAGTTCAGTCCCCATCTGCATATTTTCTTCGAAATGCATGACGGCTCCTATCTGGCGTTTTTCGAACTGGCCGCCGCGCCGGCGCCGCAACGCGATCCGAATACGCCGGACTGGGTCCAGCACCTCGCACTGGAAGTGGCGGACGAAGCCAAGCTGCTGGAAGGAAAGCAGCGTTTGTTGGAGCAGGGCATCGATGTGGTCGGGCCGACAGATCATGGATTCTGCAGGTCAATTTACTTCTTCGACCCGAGTGGCCACCGAATGGAAATGACGGTGCGGACCGAGCAACCTGGCGACAGGGATCATTTCGCCCACGACGCATCATCAGTTCTGGCCGAATGGGAAGCACGCCGGAGGGCGGGAACACTGACCGGCGAATCCGCGAGCGCCTGACCTTCACCGCGCTCAGAGGTGCAACGAGTCCGTAGCGGACCGGGCGGCGGGTGAAGTTGGGCAGCGGACCGGTGTGATGACGCAGCCGTTACCACCCCGGCGATCGCCGCCCAGGGGCAGGGCTGCCGCGGTCGTACGATGATTTTCAGCCGCGGGAAGGAGGTTTCGGGGTGGATGCCGCACCTTGTCCGCCGCACCGAAGCGGATGGCCGAACCATCCAGGGTGGCGGTGGAGGAAATCGCCGGCGCAACGACCGGCAGGAAGGCGGGCAGAATCTTGCGCAACGGCTACGCCTGGTCATGAGGCGATCGGCGCCGGGAACCTGCGGAGCAGACGGCTGGCGGAACGCTCCCCCCTCAGAACGCGAACAGGTTTTCGCGTAGCGTTGACCCCGCGTAGCCGCTGCGGGCCAGGCCGCGGTGGCGCAGGATCGGCATCAGTTTGGCCGACACGTATTTCAGGTAATCGATGTCGCCGACCTTGACGCGGAAATGGAAGCCGTCGGCGCCGCCCTCGACAGCCGTTTGCTCGATGATGTCGGCGACCATCTCCGGCGTGCCGACAATGGGGAATGTCTCGTGCATCGCCTCGTGCTTGGCGACCTCCCGCAGCGTCATGTCCTTCTTCGCCTCGGTGTACTGCAGCAGTTTGCCGATCATTCCCTGGACCGGCAGGTCGGGGGGCACCGGCTTGTCCAGGTCATAGGGCGACATATCCAGGCCCATGGTCGCGGACAGGTAGCTCAGGCCGGCCTCGGGCGGCGCCTCCTCGTAGTTGCGCGCCCACTGCTCCTGCGCCTGTTCCAGGGTATCGCCCATCACCGGCTTGATCGAGAAGAAGATCTTGCAGCTTGCCGGGTCGCGGCCGGCGTCGGCCAGTTGCTTGCGCAGGGCCGTGGAATAACCGCGCATATCCTCGACGCTGTTCTTGTGCGCGATCACCATGTCGGCGTTTCCCACGGCAAACTGCTGGCCGCGCCGGGACGTGCCCGCCATGATGATCACCGGATACCGCTGCGGCAGCGCCGGCACCGTCAGCGGGCCGCGCGACTTGAAATACTTCCCCGCGAAATGCACCGGCCGCACCTTCGCCGGATCAGCGAAAACGTTCCGGACGCGATCCTCCAGCACCGCGTCCGGCCCCCAGCTGTCCCACAGCCGCCGCACCAGATCGAGGTACTCATCCGCGATGTTGTAGCGCTCGTCGTGCTCCGGCAGGTCGTCCTGGCCGTAGTTCTGCGCCGCCGCGGCACTGGCGGAGGTCACGACATTCCACGCCGTCCGGCCACCGGTCAGGTGGTCCAGCGTGCCCATCATGCGCGCCAGCAGGAACGGCGGGTAAAGGCTGGTGGACAGGGTTGCGCCGAGGCCGATGTGGCGCGTCGCGCCGCCCATCATGGCAAGGATGGGGGCAGGATCGAGGTGCGCCTCGAATCCGTGACGGACGTAATGATCATTGCTGCCGCCGTAGGCAGTGGGGATCGCGGGGATGTCGGCGAACAGCACCATGTCGAGGAAGGCTTCCTCCGACAGGCGCGCGATGTCCATGTAGAGCCGCCCCTGGCGCCAGTCGTATTCCGCGGCGGACGGCAGGTTCCAGTAGTGCGCGCCAGGCGCGCCGAACCATGCAAAATGCAGCATCTTGGTCATCGCTTCAGCATCCCCGCCCATTGCCTCCGCCGGCAACGATGCATCCTACGGGCCAAGCCGCAAGGCGCCCGTGGCCTGTTGCTTGCGCGGCACGGGACGGCAGCACGGCGTTTTCGCCCCACCGGACAGCGCGGGAATGTCGCATCGGCTGAAGCGAACCGTCGTGGCCGGCCGCCGGGCCGTTTGCCGCGACGGCAGTCAATGTCTGATCAGGCACATGGCATGTGAATTGCCTACCAGATGACCACGCCATGACAGGCGTCGCTGGAGGTGCGACGCTCCGGCAGGACCTGACAGTGCGGCGTCCGCAAACCTGCTTCGTGGCAACCAAGGATATGGCGATACAGATATGGTCGAGACGGCATCACGCGTACGCATTGGGATAGATATCGGCGGCACATTCACGGACTTCGTCCTCACCGACAGCGCGACGGGCGCCGTCCGCCTGCACAAAAGCCTCACCACGCCGAGCGATCCCGCGATCGGCGCGCTGGACGGCCTGATGGCGCTGACCGAGGCGCACGGCATCCGGCTCTCACAGGTCGACGAGTTGGTGCATGGGACGACGCTGGTCACCAACGCCGTCATCGAACGCAAGGGTGCGCGGGTCGGGCTGATCACCACGGCGGGATTCACCGATATCCTGGAAGCGGGCACCGAACAGCGCTACGACATCTACGACCTGTTCCTGCGGTTTCCACGTCCGCTGGTGGAACGGCGCTACCGGCTGGGGGTTCAGGAGCGCATCGACCGTGACGGCGCGATCCTGACGCCATTGGATCCCGCGTCGATCCGGCATGCGGTTCGGCAACTGAAAGCGGCTGACGTCCAGGCTGTCGCGGTGTGTTTTCTGCACGCGTACCGTAATCCGGCTCACGAGCAGCAGGCGGCGGCGATTCTGACGCGGGAACTGCCGGGCGTGCCGGTTTCCTTGTCCTCCGACGTGGCGCCAGAGATCGGCGAGTACTCGCGCTGCGTGACCACCTGCCTGAACGCCTATGTCCGGCCCCTGATGGCAACCTACCTCGGGAGGCTGGAGCGGGAGTTGCGGGCGCGCGGCTTTACCGGACCGCTGCGGCTGATGCACTCGGCCGGCGGGCTGATGTCGGCGCAGGCGGCTGCCGACCTGCCCATTCGCCTGCTGGAATCCGGACCGGCCGGGGGCGCCCTGGCCGCGGCACTGCTTGGCGCTCGGGCCGGTCATGCCGATCTGATCGCCTTCGACATGGGCGGCACGACCGCCAAAGCCTGCCTGATCGAGAACGGCCGGGCGGAGATCGCGCCGATGCTGGAGGCAGGGCGGGAACACCGGTTCAAGAAAGGCTCCGGCCTGCCGGTCAAGGCGCCGACGATCGATATGATCGAAATCGGCGCAGGCGGCGGATCCATCGCGGCGATCGACGAGGTCGGGCTGCTGAAGGTCGGCCCCCATTCGGCCGGCGCCGACCCAGGACCAGCCTGCTACGGCTTGGGCGGCACCCGGCCGACCGTTACCGACGCCAACCTCGTGCTGGGCTTCTACGACCCGGCCTTCTTCCTGGGCGGGCGCATGCGGCTGAACCTGGACGCCGCCCGGACCGCCATCGCCGCCGTGGCCGAACCCCTCGGCTTGTCGATCGAGGCCGCCGCCTGGGGCATCCACAAGGTCGTCGTCGAAAGCATGGCCGATGCCGCGAGGGTGTATCTGGTGGAGCGCGGCAAGGACCCCCGGCGCTACGCCATGGTCGGCTTCGGCGGCGCCGGCCCCGCGCATGCGTCCGAGGTCGCCCGGGCGCTTGGGGTAACGGAATTGGTCATCCCGCCGGCATCCGGCGCAGCTTCGGCCCTGGGCTTCCTCAGCGCGCCGCTGTCGGCAACTCGGGCGAAGTCACTGCCGATCCGCCTGACCCCAGGCTTCGACGCAGCGGCAGCCGAGGACCTGCTGACCCGGCTGGAAGCGGAAGCGCGCGCGGAACTGGCGCAAGCCGGTATCCACGACGACATCAGCATCGAACGCCAGGCTGACATGCGGCTGGTCGGGCAGATGCACGAGATCGCCGTGCCGCTGCCGGATGAACCAATCTCCGAAGCCGCGCTGCCGGCCATCGCTGCCGCCTTCGCCCACGTCTATACGGCAAGGTTCGCCGCCTTGCAGCCCGGTGCGACGATCGAGGCCATCAACCTCCGCGTGACGGCCACCGGACCCACACCGTCCGTCGTCCTGCAGCCGCCCGGCGCCGTCGCGTCCGATCCCCGAAAAGGCGCCCGTTCGGTCTGGTTCGGCGAGGCGCTCACCGAAACGCCAGTCTACGACCGTTACGCCCTGCGCGAAGGCACCCAAATCCCCGGCCCCGCGATCATCGAGGAGCGGGAAGCCACGACAATCGTGTTCCCCGGCGACACGCTGCGGGTCGATCACGCCGGCAATCTGCGGATCGCCATCGCCGCCGCCACCTCGATGGATCTGGTGCGGCCCGGCATGTCCGTCCAACAGGCCCGCGCCGCCATCGAGGCCGATCCGATCGCCCTGGAGATCATGTGGAGCCGGCTGGTCACCGTCACCGACGAGATGTGGCTGACGATCTGCCGCGTCGCCTTCTCATTGATCATCGCCGAATCCCAGGACTTCGCCTGCGAGCTGCTCGATCCTCACGGTGAGCCGCTGGCCCACTCGCCGCGCGCCATGCCGGTCTTCAACCTCACGCTGCCCCGCGCGGTGAAGGCGCTGCTGGAGAAATTCCCCGCCGAAACGCTGAAGCCCGGCGACATGCTGATCACCAACGATCCGTGGCTGTGCGCCGGCCACCTGTTCGACATCGCCGTCGTCACGCCGGTCTTCCGCGACAACGCGGTCGTCGCTCTGGTCGCCACCGTCGGCCATGTCGGCGACATCGGCGGCACCAAGGACAGCCTGCGCGCCCGGGAAATCTTCGACGAGGGCCTGCAGATCCCGCCGATGAAGCTGATGCGCGAAGGCGTCCTGAACGAGGACCTGATGGCGCTGATCGCCGAGAACGTTCGCAATCCGCATCAGGTGGTCGGCGACATCAACGCCTTCATCGCCGCGAACAAGATTGGCGCGCTGCGGTTGCTGGCGTTCATGGCCGAATATGGGCTGGCGGACTTGCGAGCGCTCGCCGCGATTGTGCAGGACAAGGCCGAGGCGGCGATGCGGGCGGCAATCACCGCGCTGCCGGATGGGGTTTATCAGTCGTCGATCAGGCTGAGTCCGGCGGGGGAAGAGATCTCGCTGACTGTCAGCATGACGGTGACGGGCGATTCGATTGCGATCGATTTCCCGGTTGCGCCGCCTCAGTTGGCGGTCGGCGGCGTCAACTCGACGCTGAACTATACGGCCGCGCACGCGACATACCCGCTGAAGTGCATGCTGACGCCGGGTGTGCGGGGCAATGCGGGTTGCTATCGCCCGTTCACGGTCACAGCGCCGGAGGGGTCGATTCTGAACTGCCGGCGGCCGGCGGCGGTGGCCTCGCGCACCCGGACGGGGTGGTATCTGGCGCCGGCGATCTTCGCGGCTCTGGCGGAGGCGGCACCGGGCGCGGTGCAGTCGCCGACCGGGTTGCCAGTGGCGGTGACCGTCTACGGCCATGATGCCAGCGGGGTGCTTTATTCCGACCATCTGTTCATGGGCGGCGGCCAGGGAGCCAGCGCCCAGGGCGACGGCAAATCCGGGCTGCTTTACCCGACGTCAGCCGCAAACACGGCCATCGAGGTGTTCGAGGCTCGGGTTCCGGTGCTGGTGCTGGAAAAGACCTTCCTGACCGACACCGGCGGCGCGGGCACGCATCGCGGCGGCCTGGGGCAGCGCGTGCGCTTCCGTAAACTGCGCGATGACGGGCTGCCGACGCTGGCAGCGCTGTATCCCGAGGGCGTGCGCGCCGCCCTTCCTGGGCTTGCGGGCGGGCTGGCGGGAAGCCGGGCGTTCGCGGGTGTCAGGGATTTGGCGGGCACGCTGACGCGGGATTGTGGGGTTGGCGAACTGGTGGCGCTGACCACCGCGCAGGAGATCGCGGAAATCGTGTTTGCCGGCGGGGCGGGTCACGGCGACCCGCGGCAGCGGTCTCGTTCCGACGTCGAAGCGGACCTGCTGGATCAGCGGATCAGCCCGGACGCGGCCCGTGACCTCTACCACATGCCCATCACGGCGGCGGCCGAATGACCTGAATTCGAGGGATTTTTAACCATGGATGCGCGAACGACGACCGGATTGCGGCACCCGACGATCTTCGAACCGGCAACGCTGGTGTTGATCGCCATCCTGTGCGTGATCGGCGCGATCATCGGGATGCAGCTTCTGGTTACGCTGGGCGTGACAGCGAACACCTCGATCGTCGGGGCGATCGTTGCGATGGCGCTGGCCCGCGTGCCGTTGCGATCGTTCGCGCGCTACCGGTCCATCCACGTGCAGAACCTGGCGCAAAGCGCGATCTCGGCCGCGACGTTCGGCGCCGGCAACAGCCTGCTGCTGCCGATCGGCATTCCGTTTCTGCTGGGCCGCGGCGATCTGGTGCTGCCGCTGCTGGGCGGCGTCGCGCTGGCGATGCTGGTGGATGCGACGATGCTGTACCGCCTGTTCGCCACGCGGGCGTTTCCCGCGGAGGGCGCGTGGCCGCCGGGCGTGGCGGCGGCGGAGGCGATCAAGTCGGGCGATGAGGGCGGACGGCGCGTCTACATCCTGGGCGGCGGCGTCCTGGCGGGCATCGCCGGGACCGGGTTCCTGGGCATTCCGATGTCGGCGTTCGGGGTTGCCTTCATCGGCAATGTCTGGGCGCTGACGATGTTCGGCATCGGTCTCCTGCTGCGCGGCTATGCGCCGCAAGCTGTTCTCCGGCTTCATCGCCGGCGGTGACATCGCCAAGGCGTATATCCCGCATGGGCTGATGATCGGTGCGGGCATCGTCGCACTCGGGCAGGTGATCGTGACGCTGTCGGCACGGGGTACCGGAACGGGCAGCGCCGCGGAAAAGACAGGCGCGAACCAGGCATTTGGGTTCGGCTTTGCCGCCTATCTGGTCATCGCCCTGCTGATCGCCCTTGTCAGCGGCCTCAGCAGCGAGATGTCCACCGGCGGATTGGTGGCCTTCGTTGTTTATGCCGCGTTCGCCGCGCTGGTGCATGAGGTCATCGTCGGTCTCGCGGCGATGCACTCCGGCTGGTTCCCGGCGTTCGCTGTGGCTCTGATCACCCTGATCATCGGGATGCTGGCTGGCTTTCCGCCGGTTGCGCTGGCGCTGCTGGTCGGGTTTTCAGCAGCGACCGGACCGGCGTTCGCCGATATGGGGTACGACCTCAAGGCCGGGTATATGCTGCGCGGCTACGGCGCCGACCCGCTGTTCGAGGCGGACGGGCGCCTGCAGCAATACATCGCCGCGATGTTCGCGTTCGTGATCGCCGGGCATTGTCGTTCTGGTGTCGTATCAGGGTTATTTCGCCCAGAACCTCGTGGCGCCGGTGGCGAAGGTTTATGTCTCCACGATCAAAGCGGGGGCCTCGGCGGAGGTCGCGCGTCAGCTGGCGATCTGGGCAATTCCCGGCGCTGCGCTGCAACTCCTGGGCGGACCGAAGCGGCAGCTTGGTGTGTTGTTCGCGACCGGAATGCTGATACTGTTTCCGATGGCGGGATGGGCGGTGCTGGCCGGGATCGTCTGCCGGCTGATCTACGGGCGGCTGCGCGGGGCGGAAGCCAAGAGCGAGATGGAAGTCTTCGCCGGCGGGGTTATCGCCGGCGACGCCCTGACCGGGTTCTACAACGGGATCGTTGCGAACCTAAAGCGGTAGGCGTCGAGGTCTGTCGGAAGCACCGTCAGGGCGTTCGGCGTTCATTGTTTTCGAACGTAATGAATTTGGCGTACGACCCGGCGAAGCGGTCTATGATTTCTGCCAGTCCGCCTTCCTCCACCAGATCGGCTGCATCTTCAGCATCAAACCACCTTGTTTGCCTCTGCGCTTTCTCCGGCCATTCCTCGAGCTGCTTTTCAACCTGAAACAAAAACACCCAGACCTGGCAGATGACTTCGCCGGTGGCGAGGCGCTTCGGATAGTGAAAATTGCCGATCGGTCGCTTGCCGACGATATGGCCAATCAACCCAGCCTCTTCGTAGGCTTCCTGCGCCGCCGCTTCGGCAGGTTTGCGTCCCTTCATTGGCCACCCTTTGGGGATGACCCAGCGGCGCGTCTCCCGCGAGGTCAGCAGCATGACCTGACGGGTTCCGCCCTCACTGAGACGCCAGGGCAGGGCGGCGTATTGGACACGGAGGTCGATCTTGCGTTTCGCCATGCCTTGTTGCGTTCTCAGCCGATGATCTGTCCCAGGCCGCGCGTGCGGATGCCATGGACCGGCAGCGCCCAGCTGAACCAAACACCGTTATGGCACATCAGGCACGACGGCGCGCAAGGGAAACGAATCGGCACGGCGTGCAAAAGTAAGCGCCGGGGGACGACGACTCCGAACTGGATCAACGGCGCGTCACGCGAAGGGGCGCTCTACGGCGGCAGCAGGCCAAGCAGTTTGCCGCGAAATTCCTCCGATGGCGCATGGGGGCCGATGAAGCCTGTCAGGATAAGGTTGCCCAGCGCGGCCTGGCCAAAGTTCTCCAGCGGTCGTCCGTTGAAGGACACAAGCAGACTTTTGTCTGTTACAATAAACGTCGTGCTATCGCCAGGCTCGACGGCCGGCGCGGCGCCGACGAGACGTTCGAAGTCCACTTCCAGCGCTTTGTCACAACGGCCGTCACCACAGTTCTCCTGCTCACCTTCGCGATAACGGCTTTCCACCTGCCCTTTCGAGCCGCCGTGAATGTAGTGCACGACGACCACCTTTGGCCCTGCTGATGCCAGAATGGCCTGGGGATCATTGGATGGCCTCGGAAGGTAGAGCGCGGCGACGTAGATCTTGACGTGCAGGAAGGTCAGAGTGCGCAGGGCGTAACCGTTCAGGACCAGGGTCTGACCGTCGACCCGATAGGTGTCCGGAATCTCGATGCCGGCCAGTTGCGCGGCTTGCGCCTCTCGTGCCACGCCAGCACAGGCGCAAACAAGTCCGATACCCAGAACAAAAGCGATGATCCACCGCAGGGGCACCTTCATCATGCGCTTACTTTCAGCCGGCTTGCTGGTTGATGAATTTGTTTCGCTCGCATTGACGACTCCGTAACGATAGAATCATAAAATCATCCGGGCCGTGGTGGCGTCAACCGCTTCGCTATTGCCGTTTGTTTACAGTCGAGACACCCGGCGGGCCGACCCGCTCAGTCCGTCCTGAAGCACTTGTATATCGCGACCATCGAAGGCAAAGAAGCAAGCCAGTGCGAGATCGGAATGGTCCTGGCACACATCGCCGAGGCGGTTCTGCGCGATGAGGGGGCAGTCGCTCCGATCGGTGCGTTCAGCGAGGCTCATGGCGTGACCTTGTCGCTGCCCGGGGTGATTGGTCGCCGTGGATCACGCAACGTCTACCAACTCGTTCTGCCGGAGGCGGAACAGACGTTGCTCGCTCGGAGTGTCGATGCGCTGAAGAAGGCCGGGCGGCGACTGTCGGATGCGGCTGATCGTTGGTCTCGCGCAGGGTGATCGGCGTTGGTGGAGGGGGTTGGATTCGAACCAACGTAGGCGTACGCCAGCGGATTTACAGTCCGCCCCCTTTAGCCTCTCGGGCACCCCTCCAGCCGGGAAGCGCGGACTAGAGCCAAACGCCCGGTTCTGTCAACGCGCGGTTCGCCGCCGGGCTTGACCGGGCCTCGCTTTTCCCCCCACCTGCCGGAAAACCAGCCACCCGGGACGACGCCCATCCACACCAGACCCGAAGTCCGCCCCGGATGAGCACGCACGTCCCCTCAAGACACCCCTCCTGGCTTCCCTATCTCCTCGGGTTGTTCATCGCGGTCGGGCCGGCGGCGACCGACATGTATCTCCCGGCATTCCCAGCCGTGGAGGCGACGTTCGGCACCGAACCGGGCACCGCGCAACTGACGCTGGCGACGTGGTTCGCCGGCCTCGCGGTCGGGCAACTGACGCAGGGCGCGCTGTCGGACCGGCTGGGGCGGCGAATCCCTCTGATGATGGGGTTTGGACTGTTCGCGGCCGCCACGCTGGGGTGTGCGCTAGCGCCGAGCCTGACGTGGCTGGCGATATTCCGGGCGGTGGGGGCGTTTGGGGCCTCGGCGGGCATGGTGATCGCGCGGGCGGTGGTGCGCGACCTCGCGGCGGGTCAGGCAGCGGCGATCATGATGTCGCGGCTGGTACTGGTAATGGGCGCCGCGCCGGTGCTCGCCCCGTCGCTGGGCGGCGCGATCCTGATTTTCGCGCATTGGCAGATGATCTTCTGGGTGCTGTTCGTCTACGCAGTCATCTGCGTCGTCACCGCGTGGCGCGTGCTGCCGGAAACGCTCCCGCCGGAGCGGCGGCTGCATCTGTCGTTCGGCGGCCAGCTGGAGCGGTACGTCGCCATCGTGCGCGAGCGCTCCTTCCTCACCCACGCAATCATGGGCGGCTGTAGCACGTTCGCGATGTTTTCGTATCTGTCCGGATGCTCGCCGGTGTTCGAGCAAGGGTTCGGGCTGACCCCCTCGGCGTTCGCTCTGGTGTTCGGCGGCTGCGCGGTGGCGTTGGTGGCATGCTCACAGCTGAATGCCCGGCTGCTGCCGCGGTTCGGGCTGTCGGCGATGCTGACCACTGTTGCGTGGATCTCGTTCGCGGGGACGCTGGTGCTGGTGGCGCTGGCCTTCAGCGGCGTGCATGTGCTGTGGCTGATCATCGCGCCGCTGGTCGTCGTCGTGGGGTGCCAGGGGTTCAACAATGCCAACACCAATGCCGGCGCGCTGACACGCCACGCGACGCACGCCGGCAGTGCGGCGGCGCTGATGGGGACGTTCCAGTTCAGCCTGGGGGCGAGCGCCGGGCTGCTGGTCAGTTTGTTGACCGATGGAACACCGCGTGGGATGGCGGCGATGATGTGTCTTGGTATGTTCGGGGCCGTTGTTACTGACCGGTTCCGACCCCGTAGCGAGGCCACGCATCGATGATTGTCGGCATTCCCGCCTGCGCGAAGTCCCTGAACGACATGGTGTTCCACCAGACGCCGGCACGCTATGCCGAGGCGGTGCTGGGCGGCGTCGGCGCATTGCCGATGCTGCTCCCTCCGCTGGGGGAGGCGATGCTGGGCGTGCTGGATCGCCTCGATGGACTGCTGGTGCCGGGCAGCCCCAGCAACGTGCATCCCACCCACTATGACGGCGGGGAGAGCGAGACGCCGGATCGGCATGATCCGCACCGTGACCGGACGACCTTGCCGCTGATCCGGGCGGCGATCGACCGCGGCATGCCACTTCTGGCGATCTGCCGCGGAATCCAGGAGCTGAACGTCGCGCTCGGTGGATCGCTGTTCCAGCGGGTGCATGTGCAGCCCGGGCGGCTGGATCATCGGGGTGAGGGACCGGAGGCGCAGCGTTACAGGGTGGCGCATCCGGTTGCGGTCACTGGCACCCTGGCGCGGATCGTCGGGTCGGACCGGATCGAGGTGAACTCGGTCCACGGGCAGGCGCTGGATCGGCTGGGTTCGGGGTTGGTGATCGAGGCGACGGCGCCCGATGGCACGATCGAGGCGGTGGCGATGCCATCGGCGCCGGGGTGGCTGCTGGGCGTGCAGTGGCATCCGGAGTGGGGGTATGCCAGCAACCCAGACAGTCTTGCGGTTTTCCGCGCTTTCGGCGATGCCTGCCGGGCGTATGGCGCCAGACGGCGCTGACCGGGTTCGTCCAACAGAATAAGGCTTTGTGGTTATGGATCTCCAACTTGCCGGCAAGACGGTGCTGATCACCGGTGGCTCAAAGGGTATCGGGCGGGCGACCGCGGAAGTGCTGGCCGAGGAGGGATGCAACCTGATCCTCGTGGCGCGTGATCCGGCGACGCTGGAAGAGGCTGCGGGGGCAATCCGAACAAAGCGGCAGGTCAATGTAAGGACGATTGCGGCCGATCTGTCGAGCGATGCCGCCGTGCGGAAGGTGGCGGCCGAAGCCGGTGAGTTGGATATTCTGGTCAACAACGCCGGTGCAATCCCGCCGGGCGATCTGCTGTCGATCGATGACGCGAAGTGGCGACAGGCATGGGACCTGAAGGTCTTCGGCTATATCTCGTTCTGCCGCGTGATTTACGGGCAGATGAAGGCTCGGCGAGCGGGCGTGATCATCAACGTGATCGGCGCGGCCGGCGAGGCCTTCCCGACGAACTATATCGCCGGCGCAGCGGGAAATGCCTCGCTGATGGCGTTCACGCGGGCGCTGGGCAAGGGGGCTCCGGCCGATGGATTGCGGGTGATGGCGATCAATCCGGGTCCGGTGGAGACCGACCGGCTGGTAATGCTGCGCCGGGCCGAGGCCCAGGAGAAGTTTGGCGACCCGGAGCGGTGGCGGGAACTGACCAGCAGCATGCCGTTTGGCCGGGCCGCGAGCCCGCGTGAGATCGGGAACGCGGTCGCGTTCCTGGCGAGCCCGATGTCCGGGTACACGACCGGGACGGTGCTGACGATCAACGGCGGCGGCTGACCGTCGCATTGGTGCGGGCAGTGGGATGCGAAGCGCCGCGGGGGTGGCGCTTCGCGCCTTGATCCGGACCTGTCGCCTGGATACCATAGGTGTTATTTCAGGGTCCTCTCGTGCAGCAACCCAAGACACTCACTGAAGGTCAACGGGCCTACGAAGCCAGACGCGCCGCCAAGGCGGGCGTGAGCCTTGATAAGTGGCTGGCCCTCAAACAGAAGGAAAAAGAGGCCGAGACGAAGGCGAAGCTGAAGGCCGAGGCCGCCGCCAAGCCGCCCAAGCCCCCAGGCTTCTTTGCTCGGCTGATTGACCGCGCCCACCGTCCGCTTGGGTCCTGATTCCCCCGCCAGCCTCGCCGCCCACGCTGACTGGAGTGTAGATCCGCACAAGCGGTGGATGACCATCGCCTGCCGAAACGGCACCGGCTGGACGATCTCCGCGCCGCGCCCGGTGGGTGACGTGCCGACCTTGCTGGCGCGCCTGATCCGGCAGGCGGCAGGTGGCGCGGTCGCCCTTGGCGCCGATCTGCCCATAGGGCTGCCCCGTGCCTATGCCGCGAGCCGACCGGAAGCCGGGTTTCTGGACTTCTTGCGCAACCTGAACGCCATGCCGGATTTCTTTTCGGTGTGCGCGACAGTGTCCGACATCCGTCCGGACCGGCCTTTCTATCCGGCCCGCGGCATCGCGGGGATGACACGCCTGTCGCATGCCCTTGCTCTTGGCTTCCAGGACGCTACGGCATTGAGCCGGCTGTGCGACCGGGCGACGGCGGAACGGCCGGCTGGGGCGCCACTGTTCTGGACTCTGGGTGCCAATCAGTCGGGCAAGGCGGCGATCGCCGCATGGCAGTCGCTGATCCTGCCGGCCTTGGTCTCGGACACGCGGCTGAAGCTGTGGCCCTTCGATGGTCCATTCCGCGCCTTGCTCGCACCGGGTTCGGCCGTCCTGGCAGAGACCTATCCCGCCGAGGCGCTGCGCCATCTGCAAATCCGTCTGGCCGGCAGCAAGCGGCGTCAGTCGGACCGCGTCCGGATTGCCGGTCCGTTGCTGGCAGCGATGGAGCGTCTGTCATCGCTACCGGATGATGCGATGCGCCAGGCGGCCCTCGACGGATTCGGGGCGGATATCGCGGGCGAGGACCGGTTCGACAGTGTCCTGGGGCTGCTGTGCGTGCTGAACGTCCTGGCAGGCAACCGGCCTGACCATGCGCCCGCCGATCCCTGGATCCAGCAGTGGGAGGGCTGGGTCCTCGGCCAGACCGCGCTGCCCACGATCAGGGCCAGCGCACCTCCGGCGGCAGGCTCATGAGGATCGCCTCGACATTGCCCCCGGTCTTCAGGCCGAACAGCGTGCCGCGGTCGTGGATCAGGTTGAACTCCACGTATCGCCCGCGGCGGACCAACTGATGTTCGCGGTCCGCGGCGGTCCAGGCCTGAGTCATCCGGCGACGGACGATCGGCGGGTAGGCGGCCAGGAACGCCTCGCCGACATCACGGGTGAAGCTGAAGTCGTCGGCGGCGTCGCCGGTGAAGTGGTGATCGAAGAAGATACCTCCGGCGCCGCGGGGTTCCTGCCGGTGCGGCAAATAGAAGTAGCGGTCGCACCAGGCCTTGAACTTCGGGTAATACTCCGGGTCATGCCGGTCGCAGGCGGCCTTGAAGCTGGCGTGGAAGGATGCCGCGTCCTCAATCGCCTGCGGCGTATCGAGCCGCATCGGCGTCAGGTCGCCGCCGCCGCCGAACCAGCCCTTGGTGGTCACCAGCATCCGCGTATTGAAGTGGACCGCCGGCACCAGCGGGCTGCGCATGTGGGCGACGAGGCTGATGCCGCTGGCCCAAAACCGGGGATCCTCGGCCGCACCAGGGATCTGCGCGCGAAAATCCGGGCTGAACTCACCCCAGACCGTGGAGACGTTGACTCCCACTTTCTCGAACACCCGCCCGCGCATGACGCTCATGACGCCGCCGCCGCCCTCGGCGCCATCGTCTGTCGGACGGCTCCAGGCGGAGCGTTCGAAGCGTCCGGGCGGAAGCTCCGACCAAGTCGCGCCCTGGGGCAATTCTTCCTCGATCGCCTCGAACGCCGCGCAGATACGGTCACGCAGCGATTCGAACCAGGCACGGGCGTCTGGCTTCAAGGCCGCATGCGGCACGGATGTTGGCTTTTCACTCATCTGGGTCTTGTTCCGGGCTTTCATTGGGGATAACCCCCGTTCGGGTTAATCCCCTGACGTCAACGTTGCAGGCGACAGGGGCGGTCTGTAAAGAGCGTCCAGCCATCAGTTCCCGGTTTCCGGGTGCTTGGCAGATTGCTCTTCCTGACCAGTTTAGGGATCGGGTCACACGCCTCGCGCGTCCGCGCGACGGCTGAAATGTTTGAGGGAAAGATGGCTGATACACACGGCGCCGCTGTCACCGCTCATGGTCCGGCAGGCGAAGTGACCAAACGAGACCTTTTGCAACTTGTCGCCACCGCCGGCGCCATCATCGGGGTCGGCGCGATTGCCTGGCCGCTGATCGACTCCATGAACCCGTCAGCCGACGTGCTGGCGTTGTCGACCGTTGATGTCGACCTGACGCCGGTGACCGAGGGCATGGGCATCACCGTCCTGTGGCAGGGCAAGCCGATATTCGTGCGGCACCGGACGCCGACCGAGATCAAGGAAGCCCAGGACGTTCCGTTATCCCAGTTGATCGAGCCGCAGGCTGACTCGGCGCGCACCAAGGCCGGACACGACCAGTGGATCGTGCTGGTGGGCATCTGCACCCACCTTGGCTGCGTGCCGCTGGGCAACAAGCCGACCGATCCTCGTGGCGATTGGGGCGGATGGTTCTGCCCCTGTCACGGCAGCCAGTACGACACCTCAGGCCGGGTGCGTCACGGGCCGGCGCCGGCGAATTTGCCGGTTCCGCCTTACGCGTTCGGCAACGCCACACGAATCACCATCGGCTGAATTCGTCCACCTCCGCCCGCGACAGGGAACCATCATGGCCGGCATGAAACAAAGCGAGATCGCCAATCCGGTGCTGAACTGGATCGATACCCGCCTTCCCATTTTCACGATGATGCAGAAAGAATACGGGGTTTTTCCGACCCCGCGGAATTTCAATTATTTTTGGAATTTCGGCGCCTTGGCGATGGTGAACCTGGCGATCATGATCGTCACCGGAATCTTTCTGGCGATGAACTATCAGCCGAACACCACGCTGGCGTTCAACTCCGTCCAGCACATCATGCGCGACGTGAACTACGGCTGGGTGCTGCGTTACGTTCACCAGAACGGCGCGTCGATGTTCTTTATTGTCACCTACATCCACATCTTCCGCGGCCTCTACTACGGCTCCTACAAGGCGCCGCGTGAGCTGCTGTGGATGCTAGGTGTGGTCATCATGCTGCTGATGATGGCAACGGCATTCATGGGCTACGTGCTGCCGTGGGGACAGATGTCGTACTGGGGTGCGACGGTTATCACCAACCTGTTCTCGGCGTTCCCGTTCGTCGGACCGAAGATTGTCACGCTGCTCTGGGGCGGCTTCAGCGTTGATAACCCGACGCTGAATTGTTTCTTCTCGCTGCATTACCTGCTGCCGTTCGTCCTGACGGCCGTCATCTTCCTGCATGTGGCGGCGCTGCACATCACCGGGTCGAACAACCCGCTTGGCATCGACGTGAAGTCGCCGCAGGATACGCTTCCCTTCCACCCCTACTACACCATCAAGGACAGCGTCGGCATCTGCGTCTACCTGATCGTTTTTTCGATCCTGGTATTCTTCGCGCCCAACTATCTGGGTGATCCGAACAACTTCATACCGGCCAATCCGCTGGTCACGCCTGCCGATATCGTGCCCGAGTGGTACTTCCTGCCATTCTACGCCATCCTGCGGTCTGTGCCGAACAAGCTGCTTGGCGTCTGCATGATGTTCGCCTCCATCCTGGTGCTGTTCGTACTGCCCTGGCTCGACACCTCCAAGGTGCGCAGCGCACGGTTCCGTCCGATCTATCGCCAGTTGATCTTCGTCTGGCTCGCGGCGGTGATCCTTCTCGGCGTCTGCGGCGCCAACAAACCGCAAGGCGTCTGGGTCATCCTCAGCCGTATCGGCACGGTTTACTACTTCCTGCACTTCCTGGTGATCCTGCCGATCCTCGGCAAGCTGGAAAAGCCGCTGCCGCTGCCCGAAAGCATTGCCCAGGCCGTGCTCGGCGGACATGGCCGTGGCGGAGGGCCACTGCCGTCGGGAGCCGCGGCCAAGCCGATGGAGAAGGCATAATGCGCATCGTCAAGTCCTTCCTGGCTGGCGCCGCGGCCGTCGCGCTGACCGCTGCCGTCACGGTGGCGCCCGCCAAGGCGCAGGAACCCATGCCGAACGAGAGATGGAGCTTCATGAGCGCCTTCGGCGCATTCGACATGGCGGCCCTCCAGCGCGGTTTTCAGGTCTATTCCCAGGTTTGCTCGAACTGCCACTCGATGCAGCAACTGCACTACCGCGACCTGAGCGGCATCGGACTGGACCCGGCCCAGATCAAGGCTGTCGCGGCGGCAGTGACCGTGCCGCAGGGGCTGGACGACCAGGGCAACCCGAAGGACGGTCCGGCCACCCCGGCCAGCCAGTTCCGCTCTCCCTTCCCCAACGACGTCGCCGCGCGCGTGGCGAACAACGGCGCGTTGCCGCCTGACCTGTCGCTGATCGTCAATGCGCGGGAAGGCGGCCCGAACTACGTCTACGGGATCCTGACGGGCTTTGTGGAGCCGCCGGCAGACTTCAAGATGCAGAACGGCATGTACTACAACAAGATGTTTCCGGGCCATCAGATCGGCATGCCGCCGCCGCTGCAGGACGGCACCGTGACCTACACCGACGGCACGCCGAACACCCTGAGCCAGGAAGCCCACGACGTAGTGACCTTCCTCTACTGGGCTGCCAATCCGGAGATGGTTGAACGCAAGCAGATGGGTGTCCGGGTCATCCTGTTCCTCGTCTTCATGACCGGCCTGACCTACGCCGTGAAGCGCAAGGTCTGGTCCGACGTCCACTGATCGGAACCCGCCGGTGAACCAGCCGGTCATCGGTATCATCGGCGGCTCCGGCCTGTATGATATCGACGGGCTGGAAGCCAAGGAGTGGCGGCGTGTCGCGACCCCGTGGGGCGAGCCGTCGGATGAGCTGCTGTTCGGCCGTCTCGCCGGGATCGACTGCGTGTTCCTGCCGCGTCACGGTCGCGGTCATCCTACCTCGCCGACCCATCTGAACTACCGGGCGAACATCGATGCCCTGAAGCGGTCCGGAGTGACGGACGTGCTGTCGCTGTCGGCGGTGGGCAGCTTGAAGGAAGACCTGCCACCCGGTCATTTCGTCGTGGTGGACCAGTTCATCGACCGCAGCTTCGCTCGTGAAAAAAGCTTCTTCGGCGAGGGCATTGTCGCTCATGTTTCGATGGCGCATCCGGTCTGCGCCCGCCTCGGTGATGCGCTGTTCGGGTCGGCAGGGTCGCTCGGCCTGCCGGTCACCCGCGGCGGAACATACCTCGTCATGGAAGGCCCGCAGTTCTCCACCAAGGCAGAGAGCGAGCTGTACCGGAGCTGGGGCTGCAGCGTCATCGGCATGACCAACATGCCCGAGGCGAAACTAGCTCGCGAGGCGGAACTTTGTTACGCAACGGTTGCCATGGTCACCGATTTCGACTGCTGGCATCCGGACCACGACCACGTAACGGTCGAAGCAGTGGTCCGAATTCTCCTCGGCAACGCCGATAACGCCCGCCGGCTGGTGCAGACTGTTGTGCCGCGGATCGGACAGCCCCGGCCAGTATGCCCCTGCGGTTGCGATCGCGCACTGGATAACGCGGTGATCACCGCGCCCGGCCGTCGCGATCCCGCGCTGGCGGCCAGGCTCGACGCGGTTGCCGGACGGGTGCTGACGCGTTAGGCGAACGATTTTATTTGTCTGCCGTTTCGGTTGTTTTCGGACCCGCCAGCTCTTTGGTCACTTCGGTGGCGTCTCGCACTTCCGCCGCTGATGCGGTTGCCGCACCCGCTCCCAGTTTCACACCGCCATCCGGCTGGGGAACCGTAATCGGCTGGACAACCACGGGCACGACGCCATCCCTCTTCAGGTCCAGATCATCCGCGACCGACGGTGCCAGGTCGACGACCCGCCCGGCCACATAAGGTCCGCGATCCTCGATCCTTACCGTCGCGGTTCTTCCGTTCTCCAGATTGGTCACCTTCGCGACGCTGCCGAGCGGCAGGGTCTTGCTCGCGGCGATGTCAGAGTTCGGGTTCATGCGACGCCCGTCCGCCATTTTGCGATTGGCGAAATAATGAGCATAGTACCGAGGCTCGTCCTGCCTCCTTGCGGCCAGATCGATCGACGTGGACGCGGTTGCCGCGAGGACGCACCGGAGGAAGTTGGGCAAGTGTCTTCGCCTCCTGAATCGCCTGGGAGGACGCCGGAGATGGCTCAACGGCCATAGCGGCCGGTATAAGCAGGCCGGCAAGTCCGACACCTATCAGCAAACTCCGTTTCGACATCCGTCTCTACTCCCAGTTTCGACTTCGCGGGTAGGACGCAGGAGCGGCGTGACGGTTGCGATCACAATGCGGTTTGTGGCCGTACGCGGGCGCGGCTTTTTTATGTGTCGAGGATAAAACGAAAAGAGTAGAGCACTGCATTGCGGAATATGGTTTTTCGTTGACATGCCGCGCTGATATTATTTCGCCGGAGTAGTGCCGTTAATCATTCCGGAAACTGATTAACGCACACTTCGGTAAGCGCCGGCGGATGAAATCCGGCGGTATGAGGGAAGCTTCGGTAGGGATCGGACCGCCAGACCAGAACCCTAGTGCATTTAGACAGTCCGGCTCGCTCGGTCATGGTCTGGCTCCCGGTTCAGGCATTCTCACCGGTCGGCCTCAGGCACGCTCTAGCTTGCCCCGCCGCCGAACGCGTTGAAGGTAATGATGGTGTAAGTGTCCCTTACGCCGGACAGCGTTTGAATCTTGTCGGTCACGAACATCCCGACGTCCTGATCGGCATCAAGATAGAACTTGCCCAGCAGATCGTACTGACCCGAGGTGGAAAACAGTTCGGACATCTCGGGGATGCAATCGGCCGCGTCCCGCGCAACCTGGTACGCCCGGCCCATTTCACATTTGATCTGAACAAAAATCGCCCGCATCCCGGCCCCCTGCGCAATGGGCGGGCTGACATTGCCCGCCGCTTGCGCCGTTCTAAGACCGGCTGGATCGCCGCGCTACTGGCAGCCTGACGCGACGGAGCGCCGTTCCGCCAGGTGCGCGAGATTGAATGCGGCCCGCCCCAATCGCAACAGCATCTCCGGCATCGGCGGATAAGCCGGCAGCGGACCCTCGTCCGTTTCAAACTCGCACCATGCCTGCCAGTCTGTTCGATCGAGTTCCAGCGCGCGTCGGCGGTCGTCCTCGGTCAGACTGATGGAATTGCCCAGTTCCTGCACCATCCTGAACTGCGTTCGCGTAAGGGTGTCGGTCGCCTGCCATGCCAAATTCCGCAGCATCGAAAACTCCTCGTTTGCCTCGATGGCATTGAAGATTGGGACCGGCGAAGGCGAAATTCGGGACGGCTCGTGGTCGCATTGTGGCAGCGTATGACAGTTTCGTTATCGGACCGGCCATGTCACCGGGACGTGACGGTTCGCTCCGCCTCCACTATCCTGAAATCAATCAGTAAGGAGTGGCTCGGATGGAACTGGCTCAGGCGCGCAAGGTTCGGAATGCTCCGCGCCACGGCGGCAAGGTTCTGGCCGACGCACTGGTCGCTCAGGGAATCGACCATGTATTCGAGGTTCCGGGTGAGAGCTTCCTCGATACGCTCGACGGGCTGTACGACCAGCGGCAGGCCTTGAAGCTTGTTACCTGCCGGTTCGAGGCAGGCGCCGTGAACATGGCCGATGCATACGGCAAGCTGACCGGCCGGCCAGCCGCGGCGATGGTCACACGAGGACCAGGCGCGTGCCACGGCGCGATCGGCGTGCATGTGGCGTATCAGGACAGCACCCCGATGCTGCTGTTCGTGGGCCAGATCCCGCACGAGGACACCGGACGCGATGCATTCCAGGAGGTTGACTACCGTCAGATGTTCGCGCCGCTGGCAAAATGGGTCACCCAGATCGACCACGCCAAGCGCATCCCGGAGGTCGTCGCGCATGCCGTCGATGTCGCAACGAGTGGCCGGCCGGGACCAGTCGTCATCGCATTGTCAGAGGAGATGCAGAAGGACACCGTCAACGTAACAGATATCCCCAGGCGCGTTGTCTCACCCGCCTTCCCGGATCCGGACGCGCTGTTGCGGCTCCGCAAAATGCTGGCGGCAGCGAAGAAGCCGGTCGCGGTCGTGGGTGGGTCCTGCTGGACGGCTGACGGACGAACCGCGCTGCGGAAATTCCTGCTGTCGAATGGCTTACCGGTCACCGTCGGCTTCCGCCGCCAGGCCCATTACGATGGGACACTGGACAACTTCGCGGGCGATCTGGGGGTGGGGTCGGACCCCAGTTTGATTGCTCGCTTCAAGGAGGCTGACCTGATCCTGGCGATCGGCAGCCGTCTGGGCGATGCGGTCACGCAGGGCTACACGCTGCTCGATGTCGCGGGAAGCGTGCCGATCATCCAGGTGCTGCCGGATGGCGCGGAGATCGGCCGGGTCTTCAACACCGCGTTCGGCATCGTCTCGGACCTTAATACATTCGCGATCGCCGCGGCCGCGATGGACCCTGTGAAGCCGGCGTGGACGAAGTGGACCCAGGAACTACGCTCCCTGAGGGAAGCGCAGCGCGCGGTACCGAACTATCAAGGGGCGTTGAACCTTGGGACCGCGATGCGGGAACTGGAGGGCATGCTGGCACCGGACGCTATCGTCACCACTGACGCCGGGAATTTCGCCGGTTGGGCGACGCGATTCCTCAATTTTTCCGAGGGGCAACGCTATATCGGACCGACCAACGGGGCGATGGGCTACAGCGTGCCGGCCGCGGTCGGCGCCAAGATCACGTTCCCTGACCGGATGGTCGTCAGCATGGTCGGCGACGGCGGCTTCATGATGACGGGACAGGAAATCGCCACCGCCTTCCACCACGGTGTCGCGCCGATCATTCTGGTGTTCAACAATCAGATGTACGGCACGATCCGTATGCACCAGGAGCGGGCTTACCCATGGCGCGTCTCCGGCACCGCGCTGACCAATCCCGACTTCGCCCGGCTGATCGAAGCCTATGGCGGTCACGGGGAAATCGTCAGCGAAACCGCCGAATTCACGCCGGCATTCCGCCGCGCGGTAGACAGCGGGAAGCCGGCGCTGATCGAATTGCGAATGAATCCCGAACAGATCAACACGCGGGCGACCATCGCCGACCTTCGGGCCGGCAAGACGCCGCCGAAGGGTCTGGCGAAACCGAAGCGGGCAGCCGCGGCGAATCGGCCTGTTCCGTCCCGCGCCACCGGCCCTGGTAAAAAGCGTGGCTAGTCCGCTGACGCCTCAGGACCGGCGCCTGCTCACCTCGCTGACGCCGCGGCGTCTGATATCGCTGATGAACCTGATCATTTCCGTCGACACCACGACAGCCCATCTTGCCGGCACGCTGGCGCGGCCGGTGCCGATCATGCTGCCCTTCGACCGTGACTTCCACTGGCTTCTCGGGCACGACGACAACCCCTGGTATTGAACCACCGTCAGCCTGCACGCCGGTCTGAACGGTAGTGTTCGGCAGGTCCTCGCCAATTTCAGGTTGTTGGATCTAGCGGCTCTTCTTCTTGCGGCCCGCGCGAGCCTCCGGCTTCAGTCCCAGACCGCTCTCCAGCGCAAGGCTCGATCGCAGCCGTGCGTAAGTTGCTGCCACCATCGGATAATCGGCCGGAAGGCCCCATTTTGCGCGATATTCATCGGGCGTCATGTCATGGACCGTCTGAAGATGCCGCTTGAGCATCTTCATGCTCAGACCGTCTTCCAGGCAGATCAGGTGATCGTCGAACACAGTCTGCCCAAAGGTGGGATGCACGTATACGTTGCTTGCATGGCGATTCGGTTGCGCAGGGGGGTGATGATGACCGTGATGGTTGAGGGCATCCGAATGATTGTGGTCATGCCGCCCGGTGACAACCTCTCGGCCCACATCAATTAACGCATTGTAAACGTTCTGGATTAGCCCCGGTATCGCGACCGTTTTGACGGCATTGTGGCGGACCTGTGCCGTCACGATCTGCGCGGCAAGTTCCAAAATATGTCTGTCAGGATCGTTCATGAAGCTGTACCCCGGGCCTAATGATGTTTTGACGTTTTTTTAACGTTCTATTAGAATTTTTTTACCGGTCAACGTCATCGGACCGGAATCCGCGTGAATCTGTCCAATCAGGGGGACAAAATCGGCATGAGCGATCAGATTGTTCAGCTAGCGTATGAACGTGTGCGTAGCCGCTACGGCGACGACGCTTGGTTCGCGCTCCCCCCTCGAGCGCTGACCGACGCGATTTACCGGGAAATGCGCGAGATCGATGCTGAACGCGCGGGCGCTGGTCCTCATTCAGTGAGCGATCCCGTTACGAGCGCTGCTGCCTGACGCTGCCGGCGTCATTTGCCTGACGCTGGTGTGATCTCCGGCTAGGAACCCTTACGACCCGCCGTGCGGAACCTTCACGGCCACCGGGCGTTATGGAGGCGTGACGAACGGACTTCATTCTCTATATCGTCGTCGGCTCGTGTTGCGCCGGGGCGGCCTTGCCGCGGGTCGGCGCTGATTGGCCGACTATCCTGTGCGTGGGATATACCACCTTCACCCGCTCATTGCGGGTCCGCTTGATGCATGGCGCGCTCAGTTCGAGCGTATCGCCGGGATGGGCTTCAGCCATGTCAGCTTGGCGCCGCCTTTCGCGCCCGGGCGCGGCGGGGACATTTTCGTTCATGCGACGTTCGATCGGCTGCATCCTGATCTAGGCTTCCACCGAAGCGCGGAGGAGGGACTGGCGCTCGCGGTGGAACAGGCTGAGCGCTGTGGTCTGAGGCTGCTTCTGGACATTGCGCCAGGACAAATCGCCCTCGAGGCTCCGGTCCGGCAGCATCACCCGGACTGGTTTCTGGCAGAAGCTGTGAGCGCGGTACCTGATCCGCGGCGGCCCCCCCCACGGGTTGATGCCGCGGTTCCGCGATTTGACCAAACCGCCCTGGCGGACTCGATCGCAGCCTGGTGGTCAGAGCATCTGGTCCGGCTGCTCCGTGTCGGATTTGCCGGCTTCCGGTGCCTGACGCTCGACCGGGTGCCTTCATCGTTCTGGCGCCGGGTGATCAGCGAGTTCCGCCCGCATGGCGCCGATGCCACGTTCGTGGCGTGGACGCCCGGGATGTCCGTCAGTTCGGTGCAACTGTTGGAGGGCGCGGGCTTTGACCTGACTGTCGCTTCGACCGCCTTGTGGGACGGCCGGGCGCCCTGGCTGCCGAACGAGCTTGCCGCACTCCGGCGGGTCGGGCCCTGCCTTTCATGCCCCGAAACGTCGTTTCAAGATCGTCTTGCCAGGCATCTGGCACCAGATACGGATGTAGCCACTGCATACAGGCACGCTTTAAGTGTCGCCGCGGCCACCGGTGACGGGCTGTTCGTGCCAATGGGATTCGAATACGCCGCCGGCAGGCCATTTGACGCGGCGAGGGCCTCTCCGGCCGATCTGGAGGCGGTTCGGTCGGAGTCGCCCTGTGACCTCACCAGCGAAATTGCCGCCGCGAATCGCCTGTCGTCCGGGCTCCAACCGGTTCGGCTGATGCGTCCCGTCAGCACCACGACCGGTTCGGTCACCGCCTGGCTGCGCGGCGCCACCGGCGACGTTCGCGACGCCTCCGATGTCGATCTGGTGTTGATCAACACGGACTTGGTTCATCCCATGCCGGTGCCCATCAGCCTGGCGCCGCTACCGCCCACCGCGGGTGCCTCTTTCCGGGCCGACGATGCCACCGATTCGCTCGAGCCGCTCCGCCCGGGTGAAGTGCGGCTGCTCCATTGCCGCCGCATCGCCGACGTCATTGGCGGGACGACATTGGGCCTGGCCCGCGACTGGGCCGAGGCGACCCGCATCGCCATCGAGACCATCGAACCGAGCGTCCCCGGCGGGAACTTTCCGGCAAAGACGATCGTCGGGCGGCCCGTCGCAGTGCGTGCTGACATTATCTTCGACGGCCACGATCTGATCGCCGCGGCGCTGCTTTGGCGGGAGGCCGGGGGTTCCGACTGGCAGAGAATTCCCATGCGCCTGGAGGTTAACGACCGCTGGGCAGCAACCGTTATCCCACCTCGGGTGGGCCTCTATGAGTTCGCAGTCGAAGCCTGGTGGGATCAGTGGGGCAGCTTCGTCCACGATCTGAAGGCGAAACAGGCGGCCGGGCAGGTATTGACACTGGAACTCCAGGAAGGCCGCGCGTTGCTTGAACGGGCCTCGCGGGCAGGCTGTGGCGCTCTTATGCGGCGGCTGGGCTCAGAGCCGGACATCGACGATCTTCTCTCTGACGAGACAGCCGCGGCGATGCAGGCCGCGGATGATCGTCCGTTTGCCGCCCGAAGTGCCGTTCACACCTTGCGTTCGGACCGGCCTTCGGCGGAATTTGCAAGTTGGTACGAGCTTTTTCCGCGTTCGGCGACCCAGGATCCCGAGGTCCACGGGTACATTTCGGAGTGTGATCGAGCGGTTGCCGGCGATCCAGGCGATGGGTTTCGATGTCCTGTATTTTCCGCCCATCCATCCGATCGGGACCGTCAACCGCAAGGGACGCAACAATAACCTGCGGGCCGAACCAGGTGACGTCGGCAGCCCCTACGCGATCGGCAATGCGGATGGTGGCCACGACGCAGTCAATCCTGCCCTTGGGACGCTGGAAGACTTCCGTGCGTTGCTGACGGCGGCTCACGCGCACGGGCTGGAAATCGCACTGGACTTTGCCATTCAGTGCGCGCCCGACCACCCCTGGGTCCGCGACCATAAGGACTGGTTCCGCTGGCGCCCTGACGGGTCCATGCGATACGCCGAAAATCCCCCGAAAAAGTATGAGGACATCGTCAATCCTGACTTTTATGGCGAGGCGTCGTTTCCCGACGTCTGGCTCGCCCTGCGCGACGTTGTCCAGTTCTGGGTTGACCAGGGCG
The DNA here is from genome assembly GCA_963819005.1 of uncultured Pseudomonadota bacterium. GTDB lineage: Bacteria > Pseudomonadota > Alphaproteobacteria > Acetobacterales > Acetobacteraceae > Rhodopila. The sequence goes on along the minus strand of CAWFUL010000009.1, from coordinate 728,964 downwards.
TCCGCATCTTCCGCGTCGATAATCCGCACACCAAGCCTCTGCCGTTCTGGCATTGGATGATCGCTGACATTCAGAACCGCCACCCGGATGTGCTGTTCCTTGCCGAGGCGTTTACCAGGCCCAAGCTGATGTACCGGCTCGGGAAGGTCGGCTTCTCTCAGTCGTACACGTACTTTACGTGGCGTAACACGAAGCAGGAAATCATCGAATACCTTACAGAACTGACGGCACCTCCGGTTGCCGACTTTTTCCGGCCGAATTTTTTTGTCAACACGCCCGATATCAATCCGATCTTTCTTCAATCGTCGGGCCGGCCCGGCTTTCTGATTCGGGCGGTGCTCGCGGCGACCTTGTCCGGCTTGTGGGGCGTCTACTCGGGATTCGAGATCTGTGAGGCAGCCCCGCTGCCCGGACGGGAAGAGTATGTCGACTCCGAGAAGTATGAGATCAGGGTGCGTGATTATGCCGCCCCCGGGAACATCGTCGCGGAGATCACCGCGCTGAACGCCCTTCGCCGGCTTCATCCGGCGTTGCAATCCCATCTTGGGCTGCGCTTCTATCCCGCCGACAACGACCAGATTTTGTTTTATGGCAAAGGCAACATCCTGGTTGCCGTGTCACTGGATCCTCATGCCGCGCAGGAGGCGACGATCGAGCTGCCGCTGTGGCGGATGGGACGGCCGGACGATGCCGCGCTACCGGTGGTTGACCTCATGACCGATCGCACGTTCACTTGGTTTGGCAAATTTCAGCGTATCCGGCTTGATCCTGCGGAGATGCCGTTCCGCATCTGGCACGTGCTCGGGGGAATCCGACTGACATGAATGTGCTGCAGGCGCAGCCGCGCACGATCCAGACGGGGGGATCGGACCCGTTATGGTACAAGGACGCGGTCATCTATCAGCTTCACGTCAAATCATTCTTTGATGGGAATAATGATGGCGTCGGCGACTTTGGCGGCCTGATTTCCCGCCTCGATTATATCGCTGATCTGGGCGTCAACACGATCTGGCTGCTGCCATTCTATCCGTCGCCGCTGCTGGATGACGGCTACGACATCGCGGACTATCGCGGTGTGCATCCGGATTACGGCACCCTGGCTGACGTCAAGCGCTTCATCGCCGCCGCTCATGAACGCGGTATCCGTGTCATCGCGGAACTGGTTGTTAATCATACGTCCGATCAGCATCCGTGGTTCCAACGCGCGCGCATGGCCAAGCCGGGGTCCATATATCGCGATTTCTATGTCTGGTCCGATACCGATAAGCGATACGCCGGGACACGAATTATATTCGTGGACTCGGAACGGTCGAACTGGACCTGGGACGAGACCGCCGGCGCCTACTACTGGCACCGGTTTTACTTCCATCAGCCGGACCTGAACTTCGACAATCCCAGGGTAATGCGCGAGGTGCTGTCGGTGCTGCGCTATTGGGCAGAGTTAGGGGTCGACGGCCTGCGACTTGACGCGGTGCCGTACCTTGTTGAGCGCGAGGGCACCAACAACGAAAATCTGCCGGAGACCCACACGGGTACTAAAACGAATCCGAGCGGAGATGGATGCGCATTACCCGGACAAGATGCTGCTGGCGGAGGCGAATCAGTGGCCGGAGGACACCAAGGATTATTTCGGAGACGGCGACGAATGCCACATGGCGTTCAATTTCCCCCTGATGCCGCGTATGTATCTTGCGATCGCGCGAGAGGACCGGTTTCCGATCACCGATATCCTGCGCCAGACGCCTGACATTCCCACGACCTGTCAGTGGGCGATTTTCCTGCGCAACCACGATGAGCTGACGCTTGAGATGGTTACGCAATCGGAGCGTGACTTCCTTTGGGAGACCTACGCCTCCGACCGCCGCGCCCGTTTGAACCTGGGCATCCGCCGCCGACTTGCACCGCTGCTGGAGCATGACCGGCGGCGCATCGAGCTGATGCACTACCTTCTGCTGTCGATGCCCGGAACGCCCGTCATATACTATGGCGACGAGATTGGGATGGGCGACAATATCCATCTCGGCGACCGGAACGGCGTCCGCACGCCGATGCAGTGGTCGTCCGACCGGAACGGCGGCTTTTCGCGCGTGGCCGACCCGTCTCGTCTGGTGCTTCCGCCGGTCATGGACCCGCTTTATGCCTATCAGGCTGTCAATGTGGAATCGCAGGCCTCCGACCCGCATTCGTTGCTGATGTGGATGCGCCGGACGATCGCCATCCGCCGCCAGTACAAGGTGTTCGGGCGAGGCACGAACCGTCTGATCTACCCGAAAAATCGCAAGATCCTGGCTTATCTTCGCGAGTATGAAGAGACAACCATTCTGTGTGTGGCGAATCTCTCACGGACCCCGCAGGCGGTGGAACTGGACCTGTCGGAATTCCAGACGCGCGTGCCGATCGAACTGGACGGGCACTCGGTGTTTCCTCCGATCGGACAATTGCCTTACCTGCTCACTTTGCCGCCATTCGGCTTTTACTGGTTTCTACTGTCCGAAGCTGCCGACTGGCCGTCCACCCATACTCCGGCGCCCGAACCCATGCCCGAATACCAAACTATTGTTATGCGCCGCGACCTCGCGGACGCTGTCCTGGCCGCCCGCCCCGTGCTGGAGCGCGACGCGCTGCCACCATACCTGGCCAAGCGGCGATGGTTCGCGATGAAGGATCAGGTGCTCAGGTCGGCAAGGATAGCGCTCCTCAGCCGCGTGCCGGCGGAAGACTTCCTGCTGATGGAGATCGAAACCGAAACGGCGTCGGGGTCAGCCCGGTGGTTGATGCCGGTCGGCATCGCGTGGGGCGATACCAATCTGCCACCGTTGCAGGCACAGCTTGGTCTCGCGCGCGTGCGCCGTGGCGCCAAGGTCGGCCTGCTGACGGACGCGTTCGCCTTCCCGGAGTTTCCACTCGGGGTCCTGTCCGGGCTGGCCCAGAGCGACGTTATTGCGACAGACTATGGCATGATCCGGTTCGAGCCGACGTCGCGGATTTCCGGCATCGAGGTGCCCCCGGACGTGGAGATGAACTGGATCTCCGTTGAGCAGTCGAACTCATCGGTGATCGTGGGCGACATCGCCATCATCAAGCTGTTCCGCAGGGTCAGCGACGGCCCGCATCCGGAAGCGGAGATGGGCCGGCATCTGACCGAACAGGGCTATGCCCACGTCCCGGCTTTGCTGGGGGAGGTTGTCCGCATTGATCCGGACGGCACCCGCCACGCTCTGGCCATCGCCCAGGCCTTCGTCCGCAACCAGGGTGACGCATGGACGTGGACCCTGGAACTGCTGACCCGCGGGTTGTCCGATCTGGCCGGCGGCGACGAAACGGCTGCGGCAGACGCCCTGACGCATGCTGACTATGCTCAGTTTGCGGGATTGCTGGGCCGCCGCGTGGCCGAAATGCACATGGTGCTGGCCCGTCCCAGCGACGATCAGGCGTTCTCTCCGGTGGTTGCGGATGGCGAAGCGGCTCGGCTGCTGGCGGGACGTGTCGTTCAGCAAGTCGAGGCTGCGTACACCGCCTTCGACCGCCCGATCGACGTGGACGCGGCAGCACAGCAGGATCGGACGGCGCTGCTGGCTCGGCGGGAGTCGCTGCTCGAGAAAATCAAGGCTTTGGCGGATCGGGCTACAGGGTCGATGCTGACTCGCATCCACGGCGATCTGCACCTCGGTCAGGTTCTGGTGGTGAACGGTGAGGTAACGATTATCGACTTCGAGGGAGAACCCGCGAAGCCTGTCGACGTCCGACGTGCCAAGGATCATCCGCTGCGTGATGTCGCGGGCATCATCCGGTCATTCGACTACGCCGCCGCGGTGGTCCGCCGGCGCAGCGCCGCCAGCCACGGCCATCTGACGGATGAGCGGGTTGGATCGTTCCTCGGCAGCTTTGCGAGCGTGGCGGGCAACGCCTTCCTTGCAGGCTATCAGGAGACAGTCGGTGTCGATCCCGAGCTGCTGGCCCTGTTCCTGATCGAGAAGGCGGCTTACGAAGTCGTCTATGAGGCCGCTAACCGTCCATCCTGGATCGACGTGCCGCTGCACGGCCTCGCGCACCAGGCAACCGCGCTGCTCGGCGCCGAGGCGTTAGCATGAACGATTTCATCGTCGCCCCTTCGATTTCGGCTGAACAGTCCTGGCAACTGCAAGCCGGGCAGTTACGTGATCCGTTTGCTGTGCTGGGTCCGTTCGATCTTGATGCGGGGCGCTTTATCCGCGCTTTCCTGCCGGGCGCACACGGCGTCGATGTGATTGCAGCGAGCGACGGCCGGCCCTTGGGGACCCTCGCGCCCACCTCGCCGGACGGTCTGTTCATGGGACGGGTGGATACGCATGAACCGTACCGATTTCGTATCCACTGGCCTGGAGCCGATCAGGAAACCGAGGACCCGTATTCGTTCGGACTGCTTCTGAGCGCCGACGACCTTCATCTGTTCAATGAGGGGCGGCTGTTCCGGCTGGCGTTTACCTTGGGCGCCAACCCCATGACCATTGACGGTGTTCGTGGCACCCGTTTCGCGGTCTGGGCGCCGAATGCCCGGGCTGTGTCGGTGATTGGGGATTTTGATAGCTGGGATCCCCGGCGGCACCCGATGCGGTTGCGCCACCCGGCTGGCATCTGGGAATTGTTCATTCCGCGGGTCGGCCCCGGCAGCCGTTATAAGTTCTCGCTGATTGGTCCCGATGGCGTGCGCTTGCCCGACAAGGCCGACCCGCTTGCCAAGGCGACCGAATGCCCACCGGCGACCGCGTCCATCGTTGCCGACGCCATCCCCTTTGTATGGCACGATGACGAATGGATGCAGGGTCGGGCAAACCGGCAGACGCCGGAAGCGCCCATTTCCATTTACGAAATGCACGCAGCCTCGTGGTTCCGTCCGGACGGGGGCGGGACGCTGACATGGGACCAACTGGCGGAACGGCTGGTTCCCTACGTGGCCGGTCTTGGCTTCACCCACGTGGAACTCATGCCGGTCGCCGAACACCCGTTCGGCGGGTCGTGGGGCTACCAACCGCTTGGCCTGTTTGCCCCGTCCGGCCGCTTCGGGCCGATCGACGGCTTCCGCCGCTTCGTGGACATGTGCCACCGAGCCGGTATTGGCGTGATCGTCGACTGGGTCCCGGCCCATTTCCCGACCGACGCACATGGCGTGGCCTGGTTCGATGGCACCGCTCTTTACGAGCATGCCGACCCGAGGGAAGGCTACCACCAGGACTGGAACACTTACATCTACAACATGGGCCGGCGGGAGGTTCAGGGCTTCCTGATCGCCAGCGGCATTCATTGGCTGGAGGAGTTCCACGTCGACGGTCTACGGGTGGATGCCGTCGCCTCGATGCTCTATCGCGATTACAGCCGCAAACAGGGCGAGTGGATTCCGAACATCTATGGCGGCCGTGAGAACCTGGAATTGATCGGCTTCCTGCGCCATTTCAACTCCGTGGTGGGTGAGCGCTGCCCAGGAGCCATGACCCTGGCCGAAGAGTTCGACCGCCTGGCCGGGCGTTTCCCGTCCAGTGCATGAGGGTGGGCTAGGCTTTACGTTCAAATGGAACATGGGGTGGATGCACGACACCCTGCACTACATGGAATACGAGCCGATCTTCCGCCGCTGGCACCACAACGAGATGACGTTCGGCCTGATCTATGCCTTTTCGGAACATTTTGTTCTGCCGCTGTCACACGACGAGGTGGTCTACGGCAAAGGCTCGCTGATCGAAAAAATGCCGGGCGATCTATGGCAGAAGTTCGCCAACCTTCGGGCCTATTTCGGCTTCATGTGGGGGCATCCTGGCAAGAAGCTGATCTTCATGGGGGGCGAGCTCGCGCAGTGGCGGGAGTGGAATCACGACGCCGCGATCGACTGGAATTTGCTTGATCACGCAACCCATCGCGGTGTGCAATTACTGATACGTGACTTGAACCACCTCTATAATAACAGACCGGCGCTCTATCAGCGGGATTCCGTGTCCACCGGCTTTCGGTGGATCATCGGCGATGACGCAACAAATTCGGTGTTTGCATTTGTCCGCCAGGGCAACGATGAAGCCGATGCGGTTCTCGTTGTCTGCAACATGACCCCGGTGCCTCGCGTTGGCTATGGAATTGGTGTTCCCAGGCCTGGCTATTGGCGGGAACTGCTCAATACCGATGCGTCGGTCTATGGCGGATCCAATATGGGCAACGGCGGTGGCGTCGAGACGCAGCCGAACCAGATGCATGGCGAGGCACAGAGTTTTTACTTGACCTTGCCACCACTCGCGACCGTGTTTCTTTCTCCGACCAACTGAGCGCCGCGTACCGGTTATGGCCGCTTTGTGTCCATGCCCGGGCGCGGGCATGGAACATAACCGCTTTCACGCCGTTTTCGGTTGATGCATCGGTATCGGTTGAGATCAGACCGGCGACGAGCGGTAAAGGTATGCACAAACAGATGATAGATGGCACCTATTCTGCTCTCCGTTTCGGAGCCCAGCGCCTTTCCGATGGCCAGGTTTCGTTTCGCCTGTGGGCCCCTGCGCAGGAAACCGTCGCTGTCGCCATCGAGGCAGGCGACCTGCTGCCGATGTCACGCACATCCGACGGCTGGTTCGAGGCTGTTGCGGATATCCCGGCCGGGACCGGTTATCGCTTCCGCCTGTCTGATGGTTTGCTGGTGCCGGATCCGGCGTCGCGCCAGCAGGCGGGCGATGTTCATGATGCCAGCATTGTCGTCGATGACAACTACACTTGGCGGCATCAGGATTGGAAGGGCCGTCCCTGGGCCGAGACTGTCATATACGAAGTCCACCCGGGTGCGGCAGGCGGCTTCGCAGGAATTCAGGGTGATTTGCCACGTCTGAAGGCGCTTGGAATAACCGCCGTTGAACTGATGCCGATTGCGGATTTTCCGGGCAAGCGAAACTGGGGCTACGACGGCGTTCTGCCATATGCGCCTGACGCCACGTATGGCTCGCCGGCCGCGCTCAAGGAGCTTATAGACACGGCGCACGGTCTGGGGCTGATGGTTTTCCTGGACGTCGTGTACAACCACTTCGGCCCCGACGGAAATTACCTCGGCACTTACGCACCGCAGTTCTTTCGCGACGATTTGCACACGCCCTGGGGCCCGGCGATCGATTTCCGCCGCCCGGAGGTACGGAGTTATTTCACCGGCAACGTTTTGATGTGGCTGCAAGACTATCGGTTCGATGGCCTTCGTTTCGACGCCGTTCACGCAATCCAGGAACAGGACTGGGTCGAAGAGATGGCAGCGACGGTGCGGTCCAGCATGCCGCAAGATAGGAACGTGCATCTGATCATCGAACATCACAATGCGGCCTCGTTGCTGAGGGGTCAGATCGACGCGCAGTGGAACGACGACGCACATAATGTCCTGCACGTTCTGCTGACCGGCGAGACCGGCGGCTATTACGCGGACTATGCCGACCACCCGACGGAAAAGCTGGCGCAGTGTCTCACCGAGGGGTGGGTGTATCAGGGCCAGCGCTCCTCGTATCTGAAGGCCGCTCGTGGCGAGCCGTCAGCGGACCTGCCGCCTTACGCTCATGTGCTGTTTCTGCAGAACCATGACCAGATCGGGAACCGCGCCTTCGGGGAGCGTCTGACGTCGCTGGCCCCGGCGGCGGCGCTCGACGCGGCCATTACTTTGCAAATGCTCTGTCCGCAGATCCCGCTGATATTCATGGGTGAGGAAACGGCATGCACGACGCCCTTTCTTTTCTTCACCGACCACCATGAGGAGCTTGCTGACGCGGTGCGTGAAGGGCGGCGGCAGGAATTTGCTGGCTTCGCCGAATTCGCCGACCCGGCAAGGCGAGAACACATCCCTGACCCCAATGCGGTTTCGACGTTTGAATGGTCGGTTCCAAATTTGCGGGACGCCGAAAGACACGATCGGTTTGCACTCTATCAGCACCTGATCGACCTGCGCCTTCGCGAGATTGCGCCACTTCTGTCTGGCACAACGTCTCGGGTGGCAAAGGTCATCGGACCAAAAGCCGTGATGGCGTCGTGGACTCTTGGCGACGGCTCAACCCTGACGATCGTGACTAATCTTGGCCCCGAAACGGTGGAGTTCGACCAGCCTGCCGGACGGTTACTGTTCTCCAATCATCATGGTGCGAATGAGTTGAACGGTCCCTCGACGCGCGCGTATCTGGAGACGTCAGCATGAGCGATGACCTCCTGCGCGACCTCGCACGTCGGGCGGGTATAGCCGTGGAATGGCAGGATTACGCAGGTCGCCCCCACGTCGTGTCGCCGCCTGTTCTTCGCCGTGTGCTGGCCGCGCTTGGGTTGCCCGCCGAGACCGGGCGGGAACTGTCCGGCAGTCGCCGCCTGCTCAGCAAGCGAAGCAGCCTCGCTGACCTGCCGCCGCTTCTTACCGCTGTGACGGGCCGCCCGACGCGTCTGGATGTCGGCGGCAATGAAGCCCAGGCCGCGGAACTCGTGCTCGAGCAGGGCGAGACCAGGCCGATCTCGCTGCTGCCGGCGCGCGGACGTCTCCGTATCCCCGCGGTCGCGGAGGTCGGCTATCACAGGCTGCGGGTCGAGGACCGGGAGATTGTTCTCGCCGTGTCACCCGCAAGATGCCGGTCGATCGAAGACGTCGTGCCGGACGCGCGGCTTTGGGGGCTCTCAGCCCAGCTTTACGCGCTGCCGCATCAGGGAGACATCGGGATCGGGGATCTCGCCGGCGCGGCCGATCTGGCTCAGTCCGCCGCCGAAAAGGGCGCCGATGCCATCTCCCTGAGCCCCATGCACGCGCTTTACGCGGCAGATCCGAATCGCTTCGGTCCTTATTCCCCGTCGAGCCGGCTTTTCCTGAATCCGCTGCATGCAGCGCCCGCGCTGGTGTTCGGGGAAGCCACATATGCCAAAGCTGTCGAACAGGCGGCCGTTCCACTGCCACCGGCCAACGGCCTGATCGACTGGCCGTCCGCGTCAGTCGCGAAGTACGCGGTCCTTCGTCTACTATTCGAAATGTTCCAGGATGGTCCCGACTGGGACGGCCAACTAGGCGCGGACTTTGCCCGGTTTTGCGCGGAACAAGGCCCGTTGCTTCTGGAGCATGCCTGCTTCGAGGCGCTTCAGGCGTCGCGGTTGCCGCATCGCGAATGGCGCCGCTGGCCGCTGGACCTTCGGCGACCCCGTGGTACAGCCGTCAGGACGTTTGCCAGCGCGCACGGCGAGGAAATCCTGTTTCATCAGTTCCTGCAATGGGTGAGCGACCGGTCGCTTGCCGCGGCGCAACACCAGGCAACGATTGCTGGAATGCGGATCGGACTGATCGGCGATCTGGCCGTCGGGATGGATCCAGGCGGAAGCCATGCGTGGAGCCGCCAGTCCGATGTGCTGCTTGGACTGACAATCGGTGCGCCGCCGGACCTGCTGAACCCGCGTGGCCAGAACTGGGGCCTGACCGGCTTCTCCCCTCGCGCGCTGGAAGATCACGGTTTCTCGCCGTTCATCGATACGCTGCGCGCGGGCATGCGTCATGTCGGTGGAATCAGGGTGGATCATGCCATGGGCCTTAGCCGCCTGTGGTTGGTGCCCGAGGGCGAGTCGCCGGCCGATGGCGCCTATCTCAACTATCCGGTCGTCGATCTGGTCCGCCTGCTCGCGCTGGAATCGGTCAGGCACAATGTCGTTGTGATCGGAGAAGATCTGGGCACGGTGCCGGAAGGCTTCCACGACATCCTGGAACAAGGCGGGATTCACGGCATGCGCGTCCTCTGGTTCGAACGCGATGCCCAATCGAGTTTCCTGCCGCCCCGGGGCTGGGGAAACAGCGCGGTCGCAATGACCTCGACGCACGACCTGCCAACCGTTGCCGGATGGTGGAAGGGCAGCGACATCGATGTGCGCCATCGTCACGGACGCTTGGGCGAAGGCGTTAATCCCGACGCGGTCAGGCAGGAGCGCGACAGGGACCGGCCGAAGCTGTGGAACGCTTTCGTCCGCGAGCGTGTATCGGAAGGGGCTGTTCCCGGTCCTGAAGAAACCGAGAGAGTGGTGGATGCGGCAGTGAGGTTTGTTGCAAAAACGGAGGTTCCGCTGTCACTGATTCCGCTGGAGGACCTGTTGGGACAAGAAGAGCAGCCAAATCTGCCCGGCACCGTCAACGAACATCCGAACTGGCGCCGGCGATTGCCATACCCGGCGGGATCGGTCCTGGAACAGGAGCCTGTCGCCCATCGCGTTGAAGCTGTCGCAGCGGAACGGCCCCGGCAATGAGCAGCAAGGTGTCCAGCACTCCTCGCGCGACAATGCGATTGCAGCTGCATAAGGACTTCACCTTCGCCGATGCGACGCGACTGATTCCCTACCTGGAATCGCTTGGGATAAGTCATGTTTACTCATCCCCGATTCTCACGGCTCATGCTGGCTCCATCCATGGTTATGACGTCGTTGACCCGACTCGGGTGAACCCGGAGCTGGGCGGAGAGGATGGTCTCCGGGATTTCGTGCGGGCGCTGCGGGCGGCGGGGCTTGGCCTGATTGTCGATATCGTACCCAACCACATGGCCGTCGGTGGCTCGGATAACGCGTGGTGGTCGGATGTCCTCCGCCATGGACGGGACAGCCGTTATGCAAAGTTCTTCGATGTGGACTGGGAGACGGTTGACGAGACATTGCATGGCAAGGTGCTGGCGCCATTCCTCGGCAAGCCGTACGGTGAGGCGCTTGCCGGCGGGGAGATCCTGCTGAAGCAGACCGCGGCCGGCGAACCGGTGATCGATTACTACGGAAACCAGTTTCCCGTCGATCCGGCTGATTATGCGGACATCGCCACGCGCGGGCTTGGCTCGTATGATCCTGCCACGCCAGGTGGTCAGGCACAGCTTCATGGTTTGCTCGAACGGCAGCATTACCGCTTGGCCTGGTGGGGGACTGCCGGTGACGAGATAAACTGGCGCCGGTTCTTCGACATCAATGGACTGGCGGGACTGCGAACCGAAGAGCCTGAGGTCTTCGAGGAAACGCACACGACCTTGTTCCGTCTTTATACCGAAGGCCTGATCGACGGGTTCCGTATCGACCACGTCGATGGACTTTCTGACCCGCCTGGCTATTGCCGGCGCCTGCGCCAGCGGCTGGACGAACTCGAACCGCTTCGGCCAGAGGAAGCAGCACGCGGTCGGGCTTACATTGTGGTCGAGAAAATTCTCGGTGCCGGCGAAACGCTGGCCTCGGATTGGGCGATCGACGGAACCAGCGGATACGACTTCATGAATGAGGTCAGCGCGCTTCAGCACGACGCTGCCAGCACGGAACCGCTGGAGGCTTTGTGGCACGCGGCTAGCCAAAGGACGGCCAGCTTCGAAAATGAGGAAGTGCCGGCCAGGATCGAGATCCTGGAGCGTGGCTTCGAAGCGCCACTCCGTTCCGTAACCGCAACTCTGCACCGGATTGCCCGGTCCGATCTGGCAACAAGAGACGTTTCGGCTCCGGCGATCCGGCGCGCGTTGATTGCTTTGTTGTCCCATTTTCCCGTCTACCGCGGCTACAATGCCGGCGGACAGCGAACCCAGCTCGATCAGGCTGCATTCGCCAAGGCCTTATCAGCGGCAAAACAGGCGTCACCAAAGTCGATCCACGTCGTTCTAGACCACATCGACCGCTGGCTCGGTGGCGAGGACGGCAGCCCCCATCTACACGATCTCCGGCAAGTCGCCGCAACGCAGTTTCATCAACTCAGCGCGCCGGTTGCGGCAAAGTCGGTCGAGGATACGGCGTTTTATCGTTACGGGCGCCTGCTTTCGCGTAACGACGTCGGCTTCGACGCAGGCCGCCTCGGCAGCACGATCGAAGAGTTTCACCAAGCTTGCCTGGGCCGCCTCCGCAATTTCCCCGATGCCATGCTGGCCACCGCCACGCACGACCACAAGCGCGGCGAGGACCTTCGCGCCCGCCTGGCCGTGCTAAGCGAGATTCCCGAGGCATGGGCAACATTCCTGGCTGATGCACGATGTCTGCCGGCGACAGTACGACCCGACGTCGGCGATGAGATCATGCTGTACCAGATGATCATCGGGGCCTGGCCGCTGACGCTCGACGCCGCGGACAAGGCCGCCAGGCAGGACTTCGCGGAACGTCTGGCCGGCTGGCAAGAGAAGGCGCTGCGGGAGGCCAAGCTCCGCACCGACTGGACAGCGCCCGACCATGCGTATGAGGACTCCGCTCGGCATTTTCTGTTCGAACTCTTCTCCGGGCAGGGGCGGTTCCTCTCCCTCGCACAATCAATGGTCGATCAGGTCGCTGCGGCGGGCGCATTGAACGGGCTGGTGCAGACGACACTGAAACTGACCGTTCCGGGCATGCCCGACTTCTTCCAGGGCAGCGAATTCTGGGACTTCAGCCTGGTCGATCCGGACAATCGCCGCCCGGTCGACTATGAAAGCCGCCGTGCAGGCCTCGAAGCAGGACGTGATCCGTTGCAACTGCAAGAGACATGGCGGGATGGCAGGATCAAGCAAAGCGTGATCCGGATGCTCTTGGCTCTTCGGCAGAGCCAGCCAGCATTATTCGCGCGCGGGGCGTATGTCCCGCTGTCCGTCACCGGGCCACTGAACGATCGAATCGTTGCGTTTGCCCGCGTCATGGAGGGCCGGTCCATCGTCGTGGTCGCGCCGCGGCATGCGCGTTCCATGCTGCAGTCTCATGATGAACTTGCTTTGGCGCCGGCTGGCCTTGCCGATACTGCGGTCGTGTTGCCGGACGCCATGCGCAACCTGTCACTGCGCCCGGTCTTCCTCGGCGCCACGCCGGTTCGGGCAGGGGGCAAGCTTATGCTTCAAGACCTGCTGACCGATTTTCCAGTCGCCGTCCTGGAGTCCGTTTGAGCGCCTGACGCCACGTCAGGAGCTGCTGCAAAATGAATCGTTTATAGAAAGAAACAAAATCCCGATGGAGTGCTACCGCGCCTTGACCGGCCGATTTCCGTGGCTGGACTGCGGCACCCCCCGGTTCAGCGACAGATGCGAATGAACGCCAAGCCACGTCCCGTCCTGCTTGTGGAAGACGATCGTGGCCCGGCCCGGCCGGTCGAAGCGTGACCCGTCAGGATGAAACCCAGTGCTCGTCCAAGGAGCAACGACCACCGCCATGCTACCGTCGTCCGACACCAGCACGTGGGTCGCTGACAGATCGAAGCGGAAATCGTCGGTCTTCGGCCAGACGTTGTCCCACTGCGTGTTCACCCACGCCTCCAGGCTGGGCAGGACATCCTGATGCGTGCCGAATGCCAGGATCTCGGGGTGAAACAGCGGCCGGGCGGACGCGTAGTCAACGGCGCGGACGTGACTGGAAAAGCCCTCCAGCCAGGCGATGAACCAATCTCCGCGTCGCGGCGTCGGCTTCCGGCAGTGTCGTCATCACGTCGCTCCGTACCGTTCAATAGGCCGCCACGGCATTCCGCCGCCGTGACCGCCAGTCACTGGCAAGCGCCATCATCGATGTCATCGCCATGAACGCGACCGAGGCATAGAATATCCCCCGAGGCATGTTGTGGTCCATGATCCAGCCGCCGATCAGCGGCCCGATCGTGCCGCCGATGTTGAAGCCGGTCGTGACAATCCCGAACACCCGCCCGAACGCGCCGGGCGGCGAAGCGGCCTTGACCAGCATATCCCGCGACGGGGAGATCATGCCCGACAGGAAGCCCGCACCGGCCATGGCTGCGAACAGCAGCACCGGACCCAGGTCGATCGTCCCGACCAGCAGGATCAGAACAGCCGACACGCCAAACCCGAACGCCGCGACATCGCCATGCCGCTTGGTCCGGTCGGCGATCACGCCGCCCGCCAGCACCCCGATCGCAGTGGCGAACAGGAACCCGGACAATGCCACGTTCGCCGCCGACAGAGACACGTCGTACATCGAAACCAGCGCGACGGCCGAGTAATTGGTCAGCGCCCCGCTGCTCAGGCTGAGCAGCATGAAAAAACCCACCAGGCTGATCACCGCCGGGCTGAGCAGCCGCCGCATCGGGATGTGCTGCAGCCCATCCTGCGGCGCGCGTTCAGCAATCGCTCGGTCCAGCCAGCCCGCGAGCGACAAGGCAGCCGCCACCACCAGCCCCATGACCCCTGCCGCAACGATCGCCATCTGGTACCCCAGTGTCCTTGCGCCCACCAGCATCAGGATCGGGGCGATCGCGCTGCCCAGGAACCCGGCGAAGGTGTGAATCGAGAAAGCACGCCCCAGCCGCACCGGCTCGATCACCGCGCCCAGGATGGAATAGTCGGCGGGGTGATAAACCGCGTTGGCGACTCCCAGCAGGGCCGCGGCGCATAGAATCCACCAATAGACCGGGAACAGCCCGATGGAGATATAGGCAACGCCGCCCAGCACCAGCCCGGCCATCAGCATCTGCCGCGCGCCGAAACGATCGACCGCATAGCCCATCGGGGTCTGGGCAATCCCGCCGACGATGTTGAAAACGGTGATTGCCAGGCCAAGCTCGACAAAGCCCAGTCCCAGTTGATCCCGCAGCATCGGAAACAACGGCACCAGCACAAGATAGTAGTAATGGCTCACAAGATGCGCCGAACAGATCAGGCCCAGCGCCTTGAACTCGCGCCTTACCTCGCTTTTTGAGTCGGTCATGAGTCGCTCTGTGCTCGTCGGGGTTTCGGAACGGTGCCGATAACGTCGGCAGCGGCAAGCCGGTTCAGGTCTGATCGGGTCAGGCCGAGCCGCCCGCCGAGAATCGCTTCATTGTCCTGGCCGAGGGTCGGTGCCACGCGCCGGACCGGATAGGCGTCGTGCCCCTCGCGGAAGGCCGCCGACGATTGCCAATGCGGCCCGATGAACGCGCGGTCGTGCCGGTGCCAGAATCCGCGCGCCATAAGATGCGGGTCCCGGTCCAACGCGTGCGGCGTGCGAACCACGCCGGCGGCGATGCCGTTCGCCTGAAGAATTTGCATGGCCTGCTCCGGATCCCGGTCCGTGGTCCAGCCGGCGATCAGGTCTTCCAGATCTGCTTCCCGGACGCGTCGTTCCGCAACCGTCAGCCCCGCCAGGTCATTGCGCCCGAGTACGGCGCACAAACCACGCCACGCAGCATCGCCGGTGACGGCAATGGCGATCCAACGATCGTCCCCGGCGCACCGAAAGCAGCCGTGCGGGACATGGACAGGATGGCGATTGCCGATGCGGGGACAGACATGTCCGGCGGCGGACTGCTCGATGACCTGGGGTGCGACCAGCGGCATCATGCATTCCACCTGGGACAGATCGATGTTCTGGCCCTGACCCGTGGCCTGCCGGTGCAGCAGCGCGACCATCAACGCGGCGGCGGCGTTGAAACCGCCGACAGGGTCGCCATAGGCGGTCTGGTTCATGGTCGGCGGATCGTCCGGAAATCCCGTCACCGTCGGCAGGCCGGATGCCTGTTCCAGCGTCGATCCATACCCGCGGCAAGCGCTCCAGGCGTTGTCCGACCCGAACGCCGGCATCGACAGCATCACCAGGCTGGGATTGACGGCTTTTCAGAACGGAGTAGTCCAGGCCGAGCTTGCGAAGAACCTCGCTGGAGTAGTTGTCGATGACCGCGTCGGCATCAGCGACCAGCCGTTTCAGCAACGCGACGCCGTCCGGGTGCGTCAGGTCCAGCGTGATGTCCATCTTGTTGCGGTTCATCAACTGGAACCACAGGATCTTCTCGTACTTCTGTTCCGCAATGAAGTCCGCGCGCAGGTCGGTCCCGCGCCACCAGTCGGGATACTGGCAGGCCTCCACCTTGATGATCTCCGCACCCAGATCACCCAAATGGCGGGCAGCGGTCGGGCCGGCCCATCCCATGGTCAGATCGACGATGCGCATATCCGACAGCGGCAGGCGCCCGGCAGGCGCGGGACCGGCCGGACGGGCACAAGGTGAACTGTGCCAGGCGGCCTCGTCTTCGCCCGCCAGCGGCGCGGTACCGCCGGCCCGCGGTGGCGTGACGGTCAGATACTGGGGAAGAACCGGCGCCTCGAAAGCAGTCTCGCCGATGCGGACCGGACCAAAGGCGCCGCGTTGGCGATGGACTGGTAGTTCCAGCAGTTCCTCCATCGTCGGCACCATGACGATGGGAAGCTTGTATTCCAGTGCCAGTTCGAACCATTCCATTGCCGTGCGGGTGTTCCACACGGGCTGAAACAGCGCGTCGATTTCCGCCGAATGCCGCAACCTGTCGACATTGATGGCGTATCGCGGGTCCTTTGCGAGGTCTGCCATCCCCATCATCGCGCACATCCCACGCCACTGACCCGGCGTAACGATGGTGACGCCGACGAGGCCGTGCTTCGTGGGGTAAATTCCCACGGGGTAGTTGCGGCCGAAACGGTTGACGCCGGGCCGCTGTCTCGATGCCCCGGCGTCCCACGCGACCGCCGCCTCGTATTCCGCCACATTGACCGCGGATTCATGGACACTGACGGAAAAGCGCCGGCTGCCGTTCCGTCGGTCGAACAGGCCCGCTGCGGTGGCGATAAACGCGGCGAGGCCGGCGATGATGCCCTGCTGCCCGTCGGTCGCCAGCGTCGGCGGTCCCGCCGCTCGCCCGGTCAACGCCACCAGACCGCCCAGCGCCCGTACAGTCGCATCGGTCGCGGCAAAATCGGCATAAGGACCATGCTCACCGAACCATGAAATAGCCGTGGTGGACAGCCCAGGCGCCGACAGCCGCGGACCTTCCCCGGGCGCCCGCCCGTCCAGCAGTACATCGGCCCCGGGCACCAGCGCGGCCAGCGTCCCGGGCGTTTCGGTCACGCTCCGCTTGTTGGTGTTCAGCCAGGCGAAGACGCCGCTTTCCCCACCTTCCACAACCGGCGGCAGGCTGCGCAGCGGATCGCCGTCAGGGGGTTCCAGCTTGATGACGTCCGCGCCGAAATCCGAGAACAGCTTGCCGCAGTAGTCCAGCTGCCACGCCGGATCCGATCTGCAGGACGCGAAATCGCGACAACGGCATGGCTATGGCCGCATCGTGAACAGCGACTGCCCCGGCGTGCGCAATGGCGCCGCCATATTGGCGAATTCGCAAAGCAACGGTCGCGTATCACGCGGGTCGATGATTTCCTCGATAATAAAGGCCTCAGCCGAACGGAACGGACTGCGCATCAGTTCCAGACGCTCCTCGATTTCCTTCAGCTTCGCATCCGGATCGTCGGCGGCGGCGATCTCAGCCCGATACGCGGCCTCAACCCCGCCTTCCAGCGGCAAAGACCCCCAGTTGCCCGACGGCCAGGCATAGCGGAGCGGGGTCAGCGTGTGCGGCACATGCGCGCCGCCGCCGACGCCGAAGACGTTGCGGATGATAACGGCACACCAAGGGATGGTGGACTGATGGATGGCGCTGATCGCGGTGACGGCGTGGCGCATGGTGGCCGTCGACTCCGCCTCCAGCCCCACCGCGAACCCGAAACAATCGACCAGATGAACCATCGGCAAGTGAAACGTCTGCGCCAGGTCGACGAACCGGGTGATCTTGCGCGAGGCCGCGGCACCCCACGCGCCGCCGCCGAACAGCGGATCGCCGGCCAGGATCGCCACCGGCCAGCCGTCCAGCCGGGCAAATCCAGTAATGATCGCTCGGCCGAAATGCTTGCCCATCTCGAAGAAGCTGCCCTTGTCCACAACCGAATCGATGATCCGCCGCATGCTGTAGGCCTTGCGCCGGTCCTTCGGCACGATGGAGATCAGGTGTTCGTCGCGCCGGTTCGGATCATCCCAGGACCGCACCCGCGGCGGCAGATCCCACACCGAGGACGGCAGATACGACAGGAACCGCCGTGTCCGCTCGAACGCTTCTGCTTCCGAATCGACGGCGTCATCGACGGTGCCGGCCTGAACCTGCACATGATGTCCGCCAAGCTCCTGCTTCGTGCGCTTCTCGCCCAGCCGCTCCACGACCGGCGGACCTGCAACGAAGATCGCCGACGACTCCCTGACCATGATCGAATAATGACTGGCCGCCAGCCGCGCGGCGCCCAGTCCAGCCACCGATCCCAGCCCCAGCGCCACGACCGGCACCCGCCCCATGTTCTGCGCGCACAGCCACAGGCCGGAACTCTGGCCGATCCCGCCGGGCAGGTTGGCGTGGCCGCGGGTTTCGATCGTCTTGACGGACCCGCCGCCGCCGGAACCCTCGATCATGCGGATCAGCGGCAGCCGATACTCGCCGGCCATCTGTTCGGGCATGAAGTACTTGCCCTTGATGGAGGCGTCGGCCGACCCACCTCGCACGGTGAAATCGTCGCCGTAGATGACGACCGGGCGCTGGTCGATCGTGCCACGCCCGAACACGCCATTGGCCGGCAGGAACTCCGTCATTGTGCCATCGGCGCCATAGGTCGCCTTGCCGGCGATGGAACCGAGTTCCAGGAATGATCCGCTGTCCAGCAAGGTGGTCTATCCGTTCCCGGACGGTCAGCCGCCCCCCGGCATGCTGGCGGGCAATGCGTTCAGGTCCGCCCATTTCCTGGGCGATGCGCTTGCGTTCGGCGAGTTCGTCCAGTTCCGCCTGCCAACTGGCAGACGAAGCGGCGGTGACCGGCTGATCCATTGTTAAGCTCTGTGCATTGGACGTTTCCGTCCGATGTTCCCACCAGCCGGGGCAGGGGTCAAACCTGGCGCTGCTCGACGCTCACATCACCCGCCAGCACGCGTTGCACGCCGGACGGCGTTTCCAGCAGCAACGCACCGTCCAGGTCGAGGCCGGCAAAAACGCCTCCGATCGATTCGCCTTGCGCGTTCACGCGGATCGATGCGCCGATCGGGTATGACTTCTGCAGCCAGCGGTCCCGGATCGGGGCAAATCCCTCGGCCCGCCATACCGGTAACAGCTGCCCAAGACGGTTCAGCAGGATGTCCCGGGCGCCATCGACCGAGGCGATCCCGCCGTTGGCAACGATCGTGGTCGTCCGGTAGCTGGTCTTGGCCGGCGCCTGAAGGACGTTCAGGCCAATCCCCAGAATGGTTGCATCATCCTGCAACTCGAGCAGAATTCCCGAGATTTTCGCGCCATTGACCAGGACATCGTTGGGCCATTTCAGCATCGGCCGGATATGCTTCGGCAGCAACGTTTCCACCGTCTCGGCCACGGCAATCGCACACAGAAAACTCAGTTCGCCGGAGCGCGCCGGCGGCAGTCCGGTGCGGAGAAGGATCGAGATGTAGAGATTTCCCGGTGGGCTGAACCACGTCCGAGCCAGCCGGCCCCGGCCCGCGGTCTGCTCATCGGCGTGGACCGCCGTGCCGTGCGGCGCGCCTTCAATCGCAAGGCGGCGCGCCTCGTCGTTCGTCGACCCTATCGTGTCGTAGTGCCGCACGGTGAATGTGTCCGTCATGACGCTCCATCACCGACCCTGGTCGGAGCGGCGAGCCTAGCACGGCGGCGCTTGGTCCTGAACCGGGCAGGTGATTAAACTTGTCACCGTGCGTTCAGCAGAGGCGCGGGCAGGGAGAAGACAATGGGTCAGACATCGCGAACCGAGGCAACGGGTTGGTCCTGGATGCGTGAGATCACGCGCTACCAGTGGATGGTGTTTCTTATCGCGTGGTTGGGCTGGGCCCTTGATAACACCGATTTCAATTTGTTCGCCCTGGTGCTTCGCCCCGCCCTGACCGAGCTGCTCGGGGGCAGTCCGAGCCTGGCGGATATCGGCAGGGTGGGCGGCATTTTGAGCATGGTCGGCCTTCTCGGCTGGGCATTTGGCGGTTTTTTCTTCGGTATCGTCGGTGATTACGTCGGACGCGTGCGGACTTTGCTGCTCAGCGTGGTGATTGTCGGCGTCTTCACCGCCCTGCAGGGGTTTACCCACAACACGCTGACGTTCGGTGCCTGCCGGTTCATGACGGGCGTCGGCACGGGTGCGGAGGTTGTGGTCGGAATTCCCCTGGTGGCGGAGGCTTTCGCCGATTCGCATCGCGCCAAGATACTTGGGGTCATGATGACGGGCGGGGGCTTCGGCAGCCTGATCGGCGGCCAGCTTTACGCGTTCGTCGGACCGTACGGCTGGCGCTACGTCATGTTCGCCGGCGTGGCTCCCGCTATCGTTCTTCTGCTGCTGCGCCGCGGACTGGAGGAGCCGGAGCGGTTTCAGGCCGTGCAGGCGCGGCGGCAGGCGATTCGGGCGCAACGCGAACGCTCCGCGGCCGATGAGGCGTACCTTGGATTCGCCCCGAAACAGCTGTTTTCGCCGGAATTGCGCTATAGCACATTCATCGGGGTGCTTTTCTGCGTCGGCACCCTGTTGTCGATCTGGACCAGCCAGATCTGGCTGCCGACAATCCAGGGCCAGTTGCTGGCGAAATCGGGCATCACCGGACCCGCGGCTGCGCCGTTCATCGGTCATGGCATGACGCTGTGGGGCCTGGGCGGGATCCTCGGTTATGCCTCCTTCGGCTTCATTGCCGATGCGATCGGTCGGCGTGCGACGATCGTATTCTATAATGTCGGGGCAATCGTCTCGGGTCTCTATATGTATCTGTGGCTCGATACGTATGACCTGTATCCCTACCTGCTGCCGGTCTTCGGTTATTTCGTGTTCGGCGTGTTTTCCGGACATGCAGTGTATCTGCCGGAGCTTTTTCCCACCCATGTCCGGGCAACCGCGGTTTCGTTCTGCAACGGCAGCGGGCGGGTCATCACCAGCTTTGGCCCGTTGGCAGCGGGGTTGATAGCGGGGGCCCTGCACGGTGCGTTCAACCAGGCGACAGCTGTCATGACGTGCTTCGCCGGATTGAGCATCATCGCCGCGCTGCTCGGGCGGGAGACGAAGGACGAGAACTTGCCCACTTAGCGGAGTGCATGCCGCCGCGGCCGCTTTCTCATGCCCCGATTTTCACATGCCCCGATTTTCAGGTGCATAGTTTGCTCTCCGTCCCGTGGATCGACCGTTGTCCTTATATAATGTACTTTTGTTGACTCAGAGCGACGATTAGCTGCAAAAAATGTCCGCGCGACACTTTTGTGGACAGCGGTGGTTGCGCGGTTCGAGGCGGTCGCTCTGCCGCGCGATGGTCGGGGTCGCCCGGCTAGGTGCGCGGGGCCCGCGGCGCAAATCAAGCCCCGGCTCCGTCCTTTGCCAGGATGGACTGCCACCTTCCGCTGCCGTCGGCACGGCCGGCGGGTCACGGGCCGCTCTGTGGCTCTCCGGATCGATGCGCTGGGCAGTGATTCGGGAGCTTGGCCGGGTCGATTCGTATCATTGCGTTCGTGTGCGACCGGTAGCTAGCCGCGATAGGGCGGTCAGGCCGCCGCGGGTTGACATCGGTATCTGGTTCCGATGCCTGGTTCACCGAGGGTAGATCTAACTGACATCAAACCGCGATGGCTTTGAAACATCGTCACTCTACCCTAGGTTGCAGTAAACTGGATAAGACAACTAAAGATATTGCGGGAAGTGACCGCGTCTTGCAATGATCCAGGTACTGGTGTGTTCGAAAAAAGCGTGTTGTAGCCTTGCAGTGACCGTTCAATAAAAATGCCTGTTATACGGCTTATGGAACATTTTTGCCTTGCCAACGGCTCCCAGACGTATATGCTGCAGATGCTCAGAAACACGGTAGGCAAATCCACATCGCTGCAATGATC
This sequence comes from uncultured Pseudomonadota bacterium, assembly GCA_963819005.1. Classification (GTDB taxonomy): domain Bacteria; phylum Pseudomonadota; class Alphaproteobacteria; order Acetobacterales; family Acetobacteraceae; genus Rhodopila. The sequence goes on along the minus strand of CAWFUL010000009.1, from coordinate 707,381 downwards.
TCCATGATCGTTGGACCACGGGCTGATTTGGTTTCGGTTGTATGTGTTTGCTGGTTTTTTAATTGTCGGTCGGACGTAAACGGAGAGTGTAATGGCGGTAACTATTCCCGGTGGTAATTCGTCCGTAGCGCCGAACGTTACATTATCATTGGGCACTGGCGATGTACTGCATCTGGCTCAGCAGATCGGGGCACTGCTGTTCACGGTCCAGGGTAGCACCGCTCTCCAGGTTACAACTGTTAGCGGTGGGGTTCTGCCGGTCGGTCCTGGCTTGGCAAGTCCCTCAGCCTCAGAGCTGATTATAAACAATCCCAGCGGCTTCAGTGGCAGCGTTCCAGGAGGTTGGAACTATGTCGCTCCGATTGGCCCCGGCCCTGTTACGCTGTCCGGCAACGATGTTGCCCTGATCCCCGGAACGGTCGGTGGTTCGTTCAACGTAACAGGCAACAGCACGGTCGCAACAAACGGCGGCAATAATACCGTTACAGCCTCCGGCACCTACCTGCTGTCGTTTGGCCCAGGCAATAACCTCATTCTGGCCGATGGCTCCGGAACGATCGCCACCGACACCGGCTCAAGCACGGTCATCGCGGCCAATACAAGCGGGTCTGGCGAGCTGATCGAGTCCTTCGGCACCGGCGACGTCATCAACGTCTCGCTGGGCACCAACACGGTTCTTGCGGGCGGCTCCAACGGCAGCATCATCGGCGGTTCCGGCGACCTCTCGGTCGATGTGACCGGCACCGGAAATTCGATCAGCGGCTCGGGTGGCAGCCTGACCGCGACGCTGGGCGGCAGCAATAACATCATCTACCCAGGCAATGGCTCCCTGGCCGTAACCGTGACGGGTACCGCCGACACCGTCGTTGGGTCATCCGCTCCGACGACAATCGATGCGAGCGGTAATCCGGTCGTGTTCGGTGGCCAGGGTTTCCTGACCTTCATCGGCGGCGCTGGAACAGCGTCAATCCTTGGCGGCGCCGGTGGTTCGGAACTGGTCACCGGCGGATCCGGTGGGGTCCTGTTCTCGTCTAACGCCGCAAACAATGGCACGGTCATTGGTGGCAGCGGAACGACAACGATCTTTGGCGGCGCCGGTAGTACGGTCACGTTTAACAGCAGCCTGGGCGGTGGCATTCTCGTCGCCGGCGCCGGGAACGAGACGCTGAATGCCGCCGGCGCCGCGGTCAGCAGCACGCTTTCCGGCGGCGGGGCCTCGGGCGGCGTTGACTTGATAGGCGGTCCGGCGTCCGGCAACGTGTTCTTTGCCGGTAACGGCTCCGATACGATGACCGGGGGTGGTAGCGCCGATATCTTCAGCTTCATTAATGGCACTACCGGCGGCCAGGATTTCATTACGAACTTCAACTCCAGCGACGGGTTGTTCCTGACAGGGTATGACCCAACAAAGTCGGCATTCGGTACCAGCGGTAGTGGTGCCCTGACTTTGACCCTCTCCAACTCCACCACAATTACATTCACCAATCTGACTAATTCCAGTTCGCTTAATGGTCATTATATGTATGTGCCCCCAAACCCCTCGGCGTAGTTTTGAAATGATCAAAAAAGGCCCCGGTTTATCCGGGGCTTTTTTTTCCCCAAAGCACCGTTTACCAGAAAACAAATGGCTTTTTTGATGGCCTAAATTACTTAGGCTTGATGTCTAATGTCGGGTTGTAGGCGCTGCTTCATCGTGGCCCCGTTCGCGGAGATCGTGACTCCGGCTTTGACAACTGCACGACCCGTTCATTCCGCCTCGGGCCGTTAGTCTCGGCGCGTCCCCTGAATACGGCGTTGAACTGCCCTAAATAGAAACGCTATCCGCTGACCCGACGGCAGTGAGAACACATAACGAATCCGTAGACGCATCAAGGCTAGGCCCCCAGGTTGGGAGGTGACCTCCGGATCAGGGGCGGCCATCGGTGGGGAGGAAGTCTTCGTCTGCGGAAGGAATGCCTTTGCAAGATCCTTTCCACGATTGATCGCATCTGCAAAGTCGGCACCCGTTATGGTGCCTTTCTTCACACCAACCAACATGGTGCCGCTGGCGATAACCGATTGCATAGTTCGGTGCAGCTCCTGGCTGAAGGGCGCATCTATCAAGTCCTCCAGACGCCGATCAAGCAAGTCACCAATCGGCATCTGTGCGAACTTTTGCGCTTGCTCCGGTGCCAGCCCATTCCGGAATACCGTCAGCATCCACTGAAGTCCGATAATTGGATGCTGATGATATCCTACCTCGACACCACAAATCTCGCACTCCTTCTCAAATAAACTACGGTTGCCGCTGGGGGTGGCATTGAAATAGTGATGCGGATACCCATGCACCGGCTGCATAAACGGGTAATCGACGACAACCGTGCCGCCTGGTTTTAAAACCCGGCATATCTCCGCGGCAACGTCCCAGGGACGTTTGGTGTGTTCCAGCGTTGCGAAGCAGAAAACGAAATCGAACTGCGCATCCGCGAAAGGTAAGGCTTCTCCAACGCACAATACGTCGGTCGATACGGAAGGGTAGACTTCGGTATTCAGCACGTTATCATAATAAATATGCCTCAGACCCGCCCCGACATCCAGAAAGATCTTATCGCGATTGTCGCGAATCAACTGCACGACGGGCGGCGAATAAGGATGTGCCGATTCCGGCGGATGATCGGGGATGTCGAATTCGCGGACGGTTTCCAAAGGAAGAAAATTAGCCGATTCGCCAACTCGACGTTCAACCAAAGGCGAACCCCGGAACTGCACCCGCGCGAGCTTCGACTCTCGCATCCGGGCCACCTCGGGCCGGTTGATTGCTTGCATCCGCTGCTCGGCCTGACCGAAAGACGCATAATGCGTACGCGCATTCAGCCCGCTTCCTCTTACATCGGGGTTGGCCCGCAGGTAACCGATCTCATCGATCTGGTCGGCATCGGCCACTTGACCAACGCAAAGCACTTCGCTGCCCATGCTTTTGATTTCACTCCCGATCGGAGCCGGTGTTGAGACGATCCCGGCGACGCGCAACGGTCAGCGTCAATGAAAATTGCGAAACGGCCAAAGGCAGGTGCAATGAGATACAGATACAGCCTTTCGTGAAACTTGCAGCCGGATGAGGGCCAGAGCATTTATGACGGAAAATTAGCCGTCCGGATGCACGCCGAGAGAAGAAATCGGTGCCACGGAAGGGGGACGGATCAACGCCCATCACCGCATTGATCATTTCAAAATACGACTCGCTATCGCGAACAGAGGTAGGCGATACCGCATGACAATCCTAGCCAAAGCCGGAACCCGCAGCGCCGGCAAAAGGAAGGTCCTCAGCAGCAACCCCCTCCTCCCCGGCATGTGGCCGATAACCAAAGCCAGATTGTCCAGCGCGTCGGCTTGTTCCCCCCGCGTACCCTCCAAAACGGCCTTTCGCATTTCGGTCGCCACCAGCGGGAAAAACCGCGGGGCAATATAATCCCGGACATAGAAACGTCCGACACCGGGATCATCCGGAAAACGCGCGATCAGCTTCCGGGCGTACGCCGCTCGACTCCCCTGCATATCGGATCTGCTCGCCCGTTTGACCCGCCAGGCCGTCAGCGGTTGCGAGAAATAAACGCTGTCAAAACCAGCCTGAAACAGCCGGAGGAAGAGATCGTCGTCCTCATATCCCGGTACATCCGAGTCAAATCCCCCCACCGCCTTCAGGGCTCGGCGCGAAATCATGCAGGCTGACGGATGAACCCGCATGTCCTGGCGAACACAAGATGCCAGGTCGCGCCGAGGATGGTTGCCAGGATCGCGCGTGTGGACATTGCGGGCAATCAGGCTGCCATCGGTCTCGATTTCGTCCACGTCGGCGTATGTGCATCCCACCTCGACCGCCCGTTGCTCCAGGAACGGACCCAACAGCACATCGAGATGATTGACATACCAGACGTCGGTCGGATCCAGAAAGGCAATAAGGTCTCCGTGCGCACGGTCGATCCCCAGGTTCATCGCCGATGGGCGGCCGCATTTCCCCGCGTCGATCAGCCGAATCGGACGCTCGCCTGCAATCTCTCTCACGATATCCGGCCCGCTGTCGCTGGAACCGCAGTCGACGACAATGATCTCATCCGCCGGCAAGGTCTGCTGAAGCACGCCTCGCAACGCGGACCGGATGAAGTCCGCGCCGTTGTACAGTGGTATGACGACGGAGATCAGAAGTTCCTTGCGCAGCGGGTATGTCTTTGATCCGCTGGATATATGTTGCTCCAGAAAGACAATGTCAGCCAGGCACGCGTCGGCTAGTTCTGAATGTCCATAGCGCAGCGCCACCCGGGCCTCATCAACGGCCTGGGGAAGAAATCGCGGCACAATAAGTTGGCTGCCGTAGCGGCGCCCAAACCTGGGCTCGTCTGGAAACGAATTCAAAAGCTTCCTCGCGTAGGCCATGCGGCTCTTGGCCATGCGCGGCGAGAACGACGAACTCGACGGATAGACCCGCCACTGCCCTAACGGTTCCTCGATATATGCATTGCGATACCCGGCAACGAACATGCGCAGAAAGAGATCGTCGTCCTCATAGCCTGAAAGCGCCTCATCGAAGCCGCCGACCGCATCGTAGGCCGAACGCCGGATAAGTGACGAAGAAGGCAGGATGAACATGTCCTCCCCAAGGCATCGCTCAAGCTCCAACTTCGGATGCTGCGCGTTGCCCAGGGAAAGACAGCCCCTGACCCGCAATCGGTTGTTCCGGCCGATCTCATCCAGATTGCTGTAAGTCCAGCCAAGCGATTTCATTCCCGAATTGGCAAACGGACGGGACAGTTCGGCCAGGTGGTTCGGATACCAGACATCGTCCTGGTCTAACAGGGCGATCAGAGCGCCGCGTGAGTGGCGGATGCCGAAGTTGCGTGCCGAGGACTGCCCAGCATTAGTTTTCCGTAACAATCTGACGGGATGGGTTTCCGCATATCGGTCGACGATCTCCGGTCCATTATCGGTCGACCCGTCATCGACCACGATCACCTCGGTCGGCGGCAGTTCCTGAGCGAACACGCTGTCAAGCGCCTGCGCAATGAATTCGGCCCCGTTATACAACGGGATTATTGCCGAGATCGTTAAGTCCGCCTCCTTCATGGCGGCAGAACCAGCTTGCGGCGTCTGACCGCTCAATCGAACGGGCGCGCGGTCCAAGTCTGTAAAAGAATTGTCCAACATGGATAATCAGCCACAGCAAATTTGGTTAATGTCCACGCAGCGACCGCACGAATTCCATGTTCCAGCGGACATAGCCAGGCTGCACATGGGCAAGCTTCGATCGGATCAAGCCATGGGCATCGGCCAACCGATGAAACGGAATCGATGGGAACAGGTGATGTTCCGCATGATACGGCATATCCCACATCAACAGCCGCACCGGCGCCCACGTCAGCGTGGTCCGCGTATTGGTCAGGCCGTTCCGATCCAGCGAGCAGCCGGTATGTTCCGCCAAAAGATACGCGCGCAGGGGCGGTTGGCCCAACAGTTGCGGACCGATCCAGTATAGCAACGGTGTCGCCCAGCCGAACGCCAAAGCCGACAGGACCGACCCGCCAAGCATCAACGCGACCATGGCCCTGCCGCTGCGAATGACGGTCGGCGCCGCGGCGTCGGAAACGTAAGGATAAGCACTCAGATCGCCACGCAGGCAGTCCATCGCAACGCCAAGGCGCAGCCGCCAGAAAGTACCCCCAGCACGCGTGCGACATACGCGCCAACCGTCGCCGGACCCGGTCCCATGAGTTCCGGGTCCTCGCCCGGCACCTGGGTGTGACGATGATGCGCCAAATGATACGCCGTGTAGAAATGCCAGTTCAGCAGCGACGGGCATGACGTCAGCCAGCCCACCACCGCGTTCGCTCGGCGTGACGCAAACGCCGTCTGATGCATGGTCTCATGCGCCGGCGCGAACAGCGCCACCTGAACCAGCCCAAGCAAAAAAACCGCCGGCAACACGGTCCATCCGCTCGACAACCCCACCAGCCAACCGGCTCCCACCAGAAGTGCCAGGTGAATCGCCAGGCGGATGCCGCCGCGCAAGTTGGAGCGCCCCTGCAGTGAGCGGAGCTCGTGAATGCTCAATACGCGGTCGGACAGGGCAATCAAGCGTCGTCCTTTGCCTAGGGTTTCGGCCGCAGCCCATACCGCAAGATGGTCAACCCCTGCAACGCAAGGTTGATGCCATCAGTCGGGCGGATCGAGATCGATGCCGCGCAAGACCACTACGGGCCGCAATACCCGTCCGTTCAGCCGAACCGAACTGGGCGGCAAAACCTCGATCGAGCGAAACCACCTCCGTGCATCGGTCGTTGCGCGTTCGGGCGACTCGGGCGCGATCACCAGCATCGACAGACCGGCGAACCCGCGAAGCGGGCGGGACACCGCGAACTGACGGCAGTCCTGGTTCAGACAAACCATCGTCACGTCCGGTCCGAGCGCATAGCCGATCTTACCGGAATCCCGCCAGTTCAGCGCGGCCACAGCGGAACCCGGAGCCAGCAGCTTGCGAGCCAGAAGGTCGTGACGAATGCTGACCCAGTCCAGGCCCTCATCCGTCGGGTCCTTGCGCATCACGGTCGCGAGACTCCCACCTAGCCAGTCGAACTGGATCTGCGTCGCCACGACGCCAACGGCCAGGATGGTCAGCACCGCGGTGCCGGCGATCACGTTGCGAACCCACGCCAGGTGCAGCCGCTCCGCGATCGCCTGACCCAGCAGCGGAAACAGCATCAGGTAGCCGGGCGCGGCCCAGTGAAACAGGATACGCTGGCTGGACCAGGCCGAGATCAGCGCGAAGCTGACGATCGACGGCGCGGCCAGCCACGCCAGCAGCCGGTGTGTCCAGGGCGCGCCGCGCCGGAAAGCGGCCACGAACAAGCCCATCAACGGCAGCCAGATCCAGGGCAGGATGAACAATGCCTCGCCGCCCAGCGTCGCCAACGGCATCCACGGCCGGAACCGCAGCCCCTCCGCCCGGTCGCCCTGGAACACAATGGACGCCCATCCATGCGTCGCGTTCCAGATCAGCACCGGCGCGAATACCGCCAGCGCCACCACCACCGCCAGATAAGGACCGGGCTGCCTGAACCGCACTCGATCCCGGCCACTGAAAACCAGGTACAGAAACGCCCCGCCCATCGGCAATACGGCGGTGTATTTTGAAAACAGCGCTAGACCGGCGCAGACGCCCGCCCCAGCCCACCATCCCAGCCGGCGGTCGTCGCTCTCCAGGGCATGCAGAAGGCACAGCGCAGCCCCCAGCAGCGCCGTCACCAACGGGCCGTCCGGCAGCACCCAGCTCCCCGTCGTCACGCCCAGGACCGGCGACAGGTTCAGCGCCACCACCGCCCAGAACCCCGCCCGCTGACCGGCGATCAGGCAGCCGATCCGCCACATCAGAACCTGCGACACGGCAAACAGCAGGATGAACGGCAGCCGCACCGCCAGCGGCGCCTCGGTCCCGAACAGATGCGCGGCACCCCAGGACAGCCACCACGACGCCGGAGGGTGATCGAAATAACCCAGGCTCAGAATCCGCCCGGCGACGACCATATAGCTCTCGTCGACACCCAGCCCGGTGGTCGCGGCGAAGACCAGCCGGATCAGCGTGGTGCCGGCAATCAGAAGCGCGATCGGAGGACGCCTCATGGAATGTGGCTGCATCTGCTGTCTTCAGACCTGCGAGGCAGCGGAGGTAATAGACTGGATCGACGATGGCGATACGCCGGTGTGCCCGCACTGCGGTGTCGCGGCTCTCCTGCCGGGCGTAACCGGTTTCGTGGAGCTGTTCCGCCTTCACCAGCGCCGGTTTGGTGCCCAGGCCGGCATACCGCTACCGGATGAGGAGGCGTAGCCGCCCCCTGTGCAACGCTGACCCAGGTCAGGCCGGGATGATCCGTTGCGTCTGGATTCCCAGCCCCTCGATCCCGAGACGCATGACATCGCCTTCCTTCAGGAACACCGGCTCCGGCTTCACGCCGCTGCCAACGCCCGGCGGCGTGCCCGTGGCGATCACGTCGCCGGCATGCAATGTGATGAAGTGGCTCACATAGCTGACCAGTTTCTGCACGCCGAAGATCATCGTCTGAGTCGATCCATCCTGGAACCGCTTCCCGTTAACCTCGGTCCACAGCGGCAGGTCCTGCGGGTCGCTGACCTCATCCTTGGTCACCATCCACGGACCGGTCGGGCCGAATGTCTCGCAGCCCTTGCCCTTGTCCCAGGTGCCCCCGCGCTCGAGCTGATATTCCCGCTCGCTGACGTCATTGCAGACACAATAGCCGGCAACGTAGTCGAACGACTCGTGCTCCGGCACATAGCGCGCGGTCTTGCCGATAACGACGCCAAGCTCGACCTCCCAGTCCAGCTTCTTCGACCCGCGCGGCATCCTGACGTCATCGTTTGGACCGGAAAAAGCGCTGAGGGACTTCAAGAAGATGATCGGCTCCTTCGGCACCGGCATGCCGGCCTCCGCCGCATGATCGGCGTAGTTCAGGCCGATACAGACATAGTTGAGCGGCCGCGCCACGCAGGGGCCGATGCGGGGGTTGCCGTCAACACGGGGAAGACTGTCCGTGTCGATCGAGGCAAGCATCCCCAGCGAGGCGTCGGACAGCGCAAAACCGTCGATGTCCCGAACGAACCGGCTCAAATCCCGAATCGTTCCATCATTGGCGAACAATCCCGGCTTCTCGGCGCCCGCAGGACCGTAGCGCAACAGCTTCATGGCATTCTCCCGATTTGGTTACAGCGTCAGACCGCCGTCTATAACGATTGCCTGGCCGGTTATGAACTGGGCGTCGTCGCCGGACAGGTAGACCACCAGCGCGGCGATCTCCTCGGGCGTGCCGAGCCGGCCCATCGGCTGGCGAGCGACAAACGCGGCCCGGGCGGCCTCGACCGACCCGGCCGCCGCCGCATTCGCCCCAATCCGCTCCCCCAGGCTCGGCGTCTCGACCGTTCCCGGGCACAGGCAGTTGCAACGAATGCCCTGCGTTACGAAATCGGTGGCGACAGACCGCGTCATGCCGACAACCGCCGCCTTGGAGGCGCTGTAGATGAAGCGGTTGGGAACGCCCTTCACGCTCGACGCGACCGAGGCCATGTTCAGGATCACGCCGCCTCCCCGCGCCAGCATCCCCGGCAGGAACGCCTGCATCGTGCGGAACATCGACCGGCAGTTCAGTTCGAACGCGAATGACCAGTCCGCGTCGGTGGCCTCCAGCAAGGTTCCCTGGTGCACAAAACCGGCGCAGTTGAACAGAATATCGACCGGCCCCGCCTCGGTCGCGGCCTTGCCGATTGCAGCGGCATCCAGAACATCAAGGGCGGCCGTCCGGATCTGTTCTGACTCCAGACCCGCCAGCTTCGCGGAATTCACATCCGTTGCGACGACGCGTGCCCCGGCGGCCGCCAGCGCCAGGGCACTCGCCCGGCCGATCCCCTGACCAGCCGCCGTAACGAATGCAACTTTTCCGCTGAGAGATGACATCCTGCGGCTCCCCAAAAAGCGCGGATCACTTACCGGGAAGCCGGGGATGGTTCAATCGCGCTGCGGGCGGCGGCGCGTCACTCGTCCAGGGTGAAGCCCACTTTCATCGTCACCTGGTAATGACGGACCTCCCCCTCCTCGATTTCGCCGCGCAGTTGCGTGACCTCGAACCAGCGCAGGTTCCGGGTCGTCTTGGCAGCCCGGCTGACGGCATTCTCTATCGCATCGGCGTGGCTGATCTCAGATGAGCCGGCAAGCTCGATGACTCTGTAAGTATGATTCGACATAGCTTCGGATGCCCTTTTTGGTTGCAGGCGCCTTAACCCCCGGCACGCCGTCTGGTCGCACAGGCTCTTCCGCGTTTGTTTAAAATCGTTCCCGCCGTTGCGAACATGTTGCGCAAGACCGGCCCGGATATTCCGCCTCGCGCAACCGTGCTACACACGGTTGTTCTTTCGGCAACGCAAACGCCCCACTTGCCGTTGATAGGCCGTCACTTAAACAGGAGTAATCCGCATGGCATTCGCGAACGAGGCACGCGGCAAGATGGACGACGCCCAGGCGCAGATCGAACGCCTGCGTGAGCAGGTTGAAGCCCTGATGAAGGATCGGGTGACGCCGGCAATCGCCGACTTTGCTGGAAGGGCGGAATCGGCCGTCAGCAGCGCAAGCGGCACGGTGAAGCATCAGGCAGAGGCCGTCTCAAGCCGTGTCAAACAGCAGCCATTGATGGCGATCCTGATCGCCGCCGCTGTTGGTTGGATTATCGGGCGCGCGATGCGCTGACCATGCGACCCTATCGTCTGGCCCGGATCGCGGCGGAGGCTGAAGGCGTTCGCCTGCGTGGCATGGCTACCCGCATGGTCACGCGCATTGTCTGCGCCATCGTCGCGCTCGTCTTTGTCCTCGGCGCGGTCGCTTTCGCCCATATCGCCGCGTGGTACTGGCTCCGGATCGGTGAGAACCTGTCATTTTACGTGACCGCCGGAATTCTCGGTGCGTTCGACTTGTTCGTGGCAATCGTCCTTGGGCTCATTGCCAGCCGGTCAAGCCCAAGCCGCGTCGAGCGGGAGGCTCTGGAGGTTCGCCGGCGCGCGATCGCGGGTATTGGCACCGCAATGAGCGTCACGCAGCTTGCGCTGCCAGCCTTGCGCATTGCCGCCTCGACGATGCGAAAGGCGCCCCGCCGGGCATAGCGCTCGGCGGCGTCCGGGCGCCGGTTACCACGATTGAATCATGGCTCTGCCTTGCGTGTGGCAGAGCCATGTTCGTGCCCTTAGTGTCCTCGCCGGGCCGCCTCACCTCGGATAATCGCGCGGACCCTGCGTGGCAGACCTCAGAAAATTGTCATAGTCATCGGACCCACGGCACGCCGGTATGAACTGCGCCGCACGCAACGCCGTGTGGCGTATGGCAGCCTCCGCCGGCAGATGCAGCCCGTGGAAAACCGCGGCAACGACAACGACCACGCCCACCAGCGGCGACAGGCGCAGGTTCGGCGGACGTCCCGCGAACCGCAGCAGGGCCGCCGCCCCGGCAAGACCTAGCAGCGCGCCAATGATAACCTCCGGGAATGAATGCATCCCCAGGACGATCCGGGAGAACCCAATGACCAGCGCGGCGATGATGGCCGCCGGCAAAATGCTGCTTCGCCGGCGGGTCAGCATCGCCGCCAGTCCACCCGACACGACGGAAGCCGCGGCCACATGACCGCTCGGACTATGGATGTCCATCGGCCCGAATACCGGTGAGCACGACAGGAACACGAGTTTGAAACAAAGCGTCGCGGTGAATGTCGACGCGACAACCAGAAGCCAGACGATGGCGCCACGCCGCCAGCCCTGAACGGCAAGCGTTACCGCCACCGCCAGTACAAGAGGAAGTATCACCGCCTGGTCGGCGAAGTCAGTCAGATATCTCACGGGCCTACGTGTAGCCGAAACTGCTTAAGGAACGGTTCAGGATCGCGTCAATTTCCTGTAAATCACGCAACGTCTCCCATGACACGCGTCATGCACCCTGCCATACGGGCGCCCGCTTCGTCAGGAAAGCGTCCATCCCCTCCCGGAAGTCCTGACTGGTATAACACAGCCGGATCAGATCCTCATCGGGCGGCAGCGTTCCGCGCAGGCGACGCAGCGCCTCCCTGGTAACACGCATCGTCAGCGGCGCGTGGCCGGCAACCAACAATGCGAGTTCCTGCGCCCTCGCCTGGAGGGCTGCGTGATCCGCCAGCACTTCCATCACCACCCCGGCGGCCTGAAGCTGTTGGGCATCATACAACCGCGCGGTGAAAATCATCTCCGTGACGCGCGCTGGACCGACCAGGGCAGAGAGGCGTGCGATGTTTGCCATCGACAGGCAGTTGCCAAGCGTGCGCGCGATGGGAAATCCCAGACGGGCGGTCGCCGCTGCGATGCGCAGGTCACAGGCCGCGGCGATGGCCGCGCCCCCACCCGTGCAGGCGCCCGCGATCGCCGCGATCGTCGGCACTCGGCAGTTTTCCACAGCGGTCAGCACCCGGTCGATGCGGTCTTCATAATCGATGGCATCCTGCGCGCCGGTGAACGCGCGGAACTGATTGATGTCGGTGCCAGCCGCGAAGGCGCGGTCGCCGGCGCCGCTGATCACCAGCGCGCCAACCGCGCCGGGATCGGCCGCGATCTCGGCCAACCGCTCATACATCGGGAAAGTCAGGGCATTGCGCGCCTGAGGACGGTTCAGCGTGACATGGCCTATCCCGTCGCGCCGGTCATAGAGCAGATCATCGGTCATCGCGGATCTCCCGGAAAGCAGCGCTCATTGCACTCGTCCGGCCCCGCCGCAAGACGTCCGTCCGTCTGGAACTCCTCGCGCGGACGGATCAGTGCTAGAACGGGCATGCAGATCGGATCGATTATCGCGCTGGAGGGGAATCCATGTCCAAGCTGTTTGCACAAATCGAGGATGCGCATGCCGCCTTCATCGCGGACCAGCACATTTTCTTCACCGCCTCGGCGGCCTCGACCGGCCGCATCAACATATCGCCACGCGGCGCGGATGCCTTTCGCGTGCTTTCTCCGAATGCTGTCGCCTATCTCGATCAAACCGGCAGCGGCAACGAGACCGCGGCGCACCTGCGCCTGTCCGGCCGCCTGACGATCATGTTCTGCGGCTTCGGGTCCGTGCCGATGATCCTGCGCCTTTACGGACAGGGCCGGACGTTGCCGCGCGGAACGCCGGACTATGACGCCCTGCTTGACAGCGCCTTCGGCAACCAGGAACCGCCGGGCGCCCGGCAGATCGTCCACCTCGACGTCGACAAGGTGCAGACAAGTTGCGGCTACGGCGTGCCGCTGTTCGACTACCGCGAGGAACGCCCGACTCTGCGCCGCTGGGCCGCGGCCAAAGGCGCCGACGGGGTGGAGGCTTATCGCCGGCGGAAGAACCTGGTCAGTATCGACGGCTTTCCCACCGGCATCGAGCCTCTCCCCGAGGCCGCCGAGGCGGGCTGAACCCCTGGGGTATCCCATGAACTATCATCTTCTGCGTCTCGGTCTTTGTATCGTCGGCTATCTGCTGGGATCGATCCCTTTCGGCCTGCTGCTGACGCGCGCCGCCGGTCTCGGAGACATCCGGGGCATCGGATCAGGCAATATCGGCGCGACCAACGTCCTGCGCACCGGGCGCAGGAGCCTGGCCGCCGCGACACTGGTGCTGGACGGTCTGAAGGGCGCGGCCGCCGTGCTGATCGCTCGTTTCGCCTATGATCAGGATATTGCCCTGCTCGCGGGCCTGTTCGCGGTGCTGGGCCACCTGTTCCCGGTCTGGCTGCGGTTCCACGGCGGCAAGGGGGTCGCGACCGGCCTCGGCGTCATGATCGCGGCGAGTTGGCCGGTCGGCGTTGCGGCCTGCGTGATCTGGCTCATCGTCGCCCGGCTTGCCCGGCTTTCCTCCCTGGCGGCCTTGGCCGCGTTCGCCGTAATGCCGGTCGTGGCACTGGCACTGGGTCAGTTCGGCGTCGTTAAGCTGGCCTTTACCATTGCCGTGCTGGTCTTCGTCCGCCATCAGGCGAACATCCGCCGCCTGCTTGCCGGAACTGAACCGCGCATAGGACAGGGCAAGGCGGAGCCCGCCTGACCCGGCCCGCCGGCGCCCATGCCCGCGGCACCAAGGAAACCCGCGCGCATGTCCGCCCAGGACCAGATTGACCGGCTGCGCCTGATCCGCACCGAGGGCGTTGGCCCGGTCACCTACCGGCGGCTGATCGAGCGATACCGCACGCCCGCCGGTGCCCTGCAGGCCCTGCCGCGACTGGCCAAGGCCGGAGGACGGGCCGGTCCGCCAACAATCCCGCCCCCCGCCGACGCCGAACGCGAACTTGACGCAACCGCCCGCGCCGGCGGCCGCATGATCTTCCTTGGCGAGCCGGATTATCCATCTCTTCTGGCCCTCATGGACGACGCGCCGCCCTGCCTGATCGTGGCGGGCGACATCACTCTCGTCCGAAACGGGTCAGTGGCGCTTGTGGGAGGCCGCAACGCCTCGGCAAACGGCCAACGCATCGCCGAATCCCTGGCGGCGGACCTGTCCCGATCCATCGTCGTGGCGTCCGGGCTGGCCCGCGGCATCGACACCGCCGCCCATAAGGGGGCGATGAAAACTGGACACACCATTGCAGTTATCGCGGGCGGGATCGACCAACCCTATCCGCCGGAGAATGCCGATCTGCACCGCCGCATCGCCGAAACCGACCTGATCGTGACCGAAGCGCCAATCGGCACGATACCCCAGGCCCGCCACTTTCCCCGCCGCAACCGCATTATCGCCGGCCTGTCCCTCGGCGTGGTGGTCGTCGAGGCAGCGTTGCGATCGGGCAGCCTGATTACCGCCAGATTGGCCCAGGAAGCCGGGCGCGAGGTGTTCGCCGTGCCCGGTTCACCGCTCGATCCCCGGGCGCGAGGCGGAAATGACCTGATCCGGCAGGGCGCGGTCCTCGTGGAGTCTGCCGCCGACATTCTGGCGAACTTGCCCCAGGAACCCTCTGCTCCCACCTATGCGGCTCAACCAATGGGACTCAACGCCTCGGAATTAATGCTGGACAGCGATCTCTCAGCGGCTGAATGCTCGGTTCAGGCGCATAGCGAGGTACTCTCCCTTCTGTCCGCGGACAGCACCACGGTTGACGAACTGGTGCGGCGCTGCCACCTGCCATCGTCTGTCACCATGGCGGTTCTTCTGGAATTGGAACTCGCGGGGCGTGTAGAGACATCTTCAGGCAACCGGGTCGCTCTCTTGCCCGCCCCTGTTTAATAGGATACCGCACCGCCCCCATGTCAGACGTTGTCGTCGTAGAATCTCCCGCCAAGGCCAAGACCATCAACCGCTATCTCGGTGGCGGCTTCACCGTGTTGGCCAGTTTCGGGCACGTGCGTGACCTTCCGCCCAAGGATGGCAGCGTCCGGCCCGACCAGGATTTCGCGATGGACTGGGAGTCCGACGCCCGCGGCGACCGCCAGGTCAGCGCCATCGCCAAGGCCCTGAAGGGCGCCAAGAACTCTTTATCTGGCCACCGACCCGGATCGCGAGGGCGAGGCCATCTCCTGGCACGTCCGCGCTATGCTGGCCGACAAGAACGCGCTGAAGGGCGTGGATGTCCGGCGCATAACCTTTAACGAGATCACCCGCAACGCTGTCCGCTACGCCATGGCGCACCCGCGGGAACTCGATCAGCCGCTGATCGAGGCCTACATGGCCCGCCGCGCGCTGGATTACCTCGTCGGCTTCACCCTCTCCCCTGTCCTGTGGCGCAAGCTGCCCGGCAGCCGTAGCGCCGGCCGCGTCCAGTCCGTCGCCCTGCGCCTGATCTGTGAGCGTGAAGCCGAGATCGAGGTCTTCCGCGCCCGCGAATACTGGACCATCGAAGCCGAGTTCATAACACCCGGCGGCGCATCCTTCACCGCCCGCCTGACCCATCTCAACGGCAAGCGCCTCGACCAGTTCGACCTGAACAACGAAACCCTGGCACTCGCTGCCAAGGCCGCGGTCGAGGCCGGAACGTTCACTGTCGGGTCCGTCGAGCGCAAGCGCGTCAAGCGTAACCCGCCGCCGCCGTTCACCACCTCCACCCTGCAGCAGGAAGCCTCCCGCAAGCTGGGCTTCGGCGCCCAGCAGACGATGCGGCTCGCCCAGGGCCTCTACGAAGGCGTCGAAATCGACGGCGAGACGACCGGGCTCATCACCTATATGCGGACCGACGGCGTGCAGATGGCGCAGGAAGCCATCGCCAGCATCCGCGAGCACGTGAATGGCACATTCGGGGAGCGTTACCTCCCCGCCGCCCCGCGCGAATACACCAGCCGCGCAAAGAACGCCCAGGAAGCACACGAGGCAATCCGCCCCACCGACGTCTCCCGCACGCCCGACCAGATCGGCCACAGCCTCAACGGCGACGCGCGGCGCCTCTACGAACTCATCTGGAAACGCGCGGTCGCCTCACAGATGCAGTCCGCCGAACTCGATCAGGTCAGCGTCGAGGTGACCGACGGCAAGGGCCTCAAGCTGCGCGCCACCGGCTCGATCGTCGCCTTCGACGGCTTCCTGAAGCTGTATCGCGAAGACACCGACGACAAGGCGGAAGGCGAGGAAGAAGAAAACCGCATGCTGCCGCCGATGGCGGAGCGTGACCCGCTGAAGCGCAACAAGGTCGACGCCAGCCAGCACTTCACCCAGCCGCCGCCGCGCTACTCCGAGGCCAGCCTCGTCAAGAAGATGGAGGAACTCGGCATCGGCCGCCCCTCCACCTATGCCTCCATCCTGTCGGTGCTGCAGGACCGCAACTACGTCCGGCTGGAAAAGCGCCGCTTCATCCCGGAAGATCGCGGCCGCCTCGTCACCGCTTTCCTGGTCAGCTTCTTCGAGCATTACGTCGATACCGGCTTCACCGCCGCCCTGGAAGAGAAGCTGGACGACATCTCCGCCGGCCAACTGGACTGGCGGTCGGTCATGCACGCGTTCTGGGATGAATTTTCCAAGGCCGTCGAGCAAACCCGTGACCTGAAGATCAGCGACGTCATCTCCGCGCTCGACCAGGATCTCGGCCCCCACTTCTTCCCGGCGCGGGAGGACGGCTCCGACCCCCGCGTCTGCACCGCCTGCGGCAACGGCCGCCTCGGCCTCAAGCTCGGCCGCTACGGCAGCTTCATCGGCTGCTCCAACTATCCCGCCTGCCAGTACACCCGCCGCCTCGCCATCGACGTCGGCGACGACCAGAGCGAGACGCTCAAGGATGGCATGCGCGTCCTGGGTGAGCACCCGGAGACCCACGAGCAGATCACCGTCCGTCGCGGGCCGTACGGGCTGTATGTGCAACAGGGCGAGGCGACCGAGGACAAGAAGGTCCGCCCCAAGCGCACCTCCCTCACGCGCGGCATGGACGGCGACCAACTGACCTTGGACCAGGCGCTCGGCCTTCTCTCCCTGCCACGCGAAATCGGCCTGCATCCGGAGACCAAGGACAAGATCGAGGTCGGCATCGGCCGCTTCGGCCCGTTCGTCCGCATGGGCGCGGTGTTCGGATCACTGGACAAGGACGACGACGTCCTGTCGATCGGCATCAACCGCGCGGTCGATCTGCTTGCGAAGAAACTGGCAAGCGTCAGGACAATCGGGCCTCATCCGGCGGATAAGGAGCCGGTGACCGTGCGTAAGGGACGCTTCGGCCCCTATGTGCAGTACGGCAAGACCGTCGCCAATCTGCCGCGCGGCGTGGTGATGGAAGATGTCACGCTGGACGAGGCGGTGGCGCTGCTGGCCGAGAAGGGCAAGACGCTGAAGCCGCGCGGAGCAGCCGGGCGAAAGGGACGGGCAGGGGCCAGGGCCGCCGGGTCCGATAAATCCGCGCCCGCGAAGAAGGCCGCCGCGAAGGCAGCCCCGGCGAAGAAAGCCGCTGCCGCCAAGCCAAAGAAAACCGCCGCAAAAAAACCGGCCGCCCGCAAGTCCGCTGCGCCTCCCGCGATGAAGGCGCCGCGCCGCGCCGCCGAATAAAAGTAAATGGCCTGGACCGTTACACGCTCAAGACCCGTCGACCCCAGGCAACGCACCCATCGTTGCCGCATTCGGGCAGAACTCGTCCGCCCGCTCTCCCGCCGTCCCATCCGCCAGCCGCCGCCGGCACAGACCTGGATTCGGACATAACGCGCAGGTCAGTTCCATGTCGCGCACCAGTCCGCTGAAGGCTTTCCGAACAGCGCCAGGGTCCAGTCCCCGCGTCCGCATCATATCGTCCATCTGCGACGAGTGATCCGCGAGGCGGGGAGCAAGTTCGCGAAAGTCGGACTCGCTGATCCCGATGTCGGTCGCCAGATATTGCATGTCCGCGTGGGACAACATCGACAGCTCATTGTCGCGGCTGATCCGCGCCCTGATCCAGTCGAGGACCCGTGTCACGACATTGGCATCGGGTGAATAAGTCATCGTGGCAGCTCCTGCAAGCATCGCAGGAGAACCTGCCAGCCGATGGGCCAGAACGCGTTGATTCGGATCAACTACCCAGAATCGTGCCGACCTCCAGCCCGGCTTCGCTGGCCGCGATCTTCTTGCCGCCATCCCACCGAACCCGATGCACCTCGACAAACCCGCCCTGCCCATGGATCGTCACGCTGCCGCCGCCGGCCGCGACCACCTGTCCGATCTTCTTGCCCTTCACCTCGCTGAATGTGCGCGCGATCCGCTTGGTCGATTCGAACAGGAACAGCTTCTTCCCATCCAGCGTCGTCCACGCCCCCGGCGCCGGATTGCAGCCGCGTATCAGGTTGAACGTGATGTCCACATGGTTCGCCCAGTGGATGTGTGACTCCGCCTCCCGGATGATGCCCTCATACCCCGCCGCCGGCTCATACTGTGCCAGTGCCGGAGCCTTGCCCGCGACCACCATGTCGGCCACCTCGATCAGCCCGGCGACACCCATCGGGAAGATCTTGCCGAAATAAAGCGAGCCCAGCGTATCCTCCGGCTCGATCGGCACCGCGCGGGTCAGGATCACCGGCCCCTCATCCAACCCGTCCGTCGGACGGAAGATGCTGAACCCCGTCTCTTTCCGCCCCAGAATGATCGACCAGCTCATCGACGACGCCCCGCGGTGCAGCGGCAGCAGGCTGGGGTGGAACTGGATCGTGCCGAACTTCGGGATGTTGCAGAAATCCTGCGGCACGAACTGCGTGACATACGCCATGACGCCAATCTCGGCGCCGGCCGCCCGCAATGCCTCCTGCGCCTCGGGGTCGGTCAGTTTGGGGAACTGGTGCGTCGGCACCCCGGCGGCCTCACCGGCCAGCCGCAACGGATCGGGCCGCCCCTTCTCCGGCGCGCAGAACACCGCCGCGACCGTGTCCCCGCGCGCGAGAAACGCCTCCAGCGTGGCTTTGCCAAAATCCTGCTGGCCGATGATCGCGACACGCATTTGTATCCTCCCCTGTTTTGGCAGGCACAGCATGACGGTGTGCCGGCTTGCCTGTCGAGAGGCACGGGTGTTGAACCCGGGGAACCCGAAAGCCTGCGGCACTCAACCGGAGCAATCGCCATGACCGAACCAGAGTGGCGTCGCGTGAACCGTGCGAACTGGGATGAGCGGGTGCCACTCCATCTGCGCAGCACGCTGCACTACGATCAGACCGATCTTCGCGCCGGTCAGACGCGGTTCCACCACATCACGGCGGATGCGCTTGGTCCTGTCGATGGGATGCGGATCCTGCATCTGCAATGTCATTTCGGCATGGATAGCCTCGCCCTGGCGCAGCGAGGCGCCATCGTCACCGGCGTTGATTTTTCCGCGCCCGCCATTGACGCGGCGAAGTTGCTGGCTGCCGGGCTGGGGCTCGCGGACCGTGCCCGATTCATCCTGTCCGACGTGTATGAAACGGCCGAAGCCTTACCGGAGCCAGGGTCATTCGATCGGGTCTTTGTTTCCTGGGGTGCATTGTGCTGGCTGCCCGACATACGCGGCTGGGCGAAGGTCGTTGCTCATTTCCTGAAGCCCGGTGGATGGCTCGCTCTCGCCGAGGCCCATCCCGCCGCCTACGTATTCGACAGCCGCATGGCGACACCCGACGGAATGCCCGGCTGGTTCGCGCCATACCTGGGCCGTAAGCCGGTGATCGAGGACCGGACGGAGGATTATGCCGACCCCACGGCGGTCCTGAGGCACACCCGCACGCATGAGTGGGTCCATCCGGTCAGCGATGTGATCGGCGGTCTTATCGATGCGGGCCTGCGGCTTGATCGGCTCACGGAGCATGACAGCGTTGCATGGGCACTGTTCGATTGCCTGGTGCGCGACGATACCGGGTTCTACCGCTGGCCGGACAAGCCGTGGCTGCCGTTGTCCTACTCTTTGCGTGCGGCCAAGCCGCCGGGCGCCCCGGACGTGCCGGCGCCGTAAAGCTGCCGGGCGCGCAACCGGAACGCTTGCATCGTGCTGGTGAGCACCTGGCCCAGGACGGGATTCAGTGCGACGCGCGTGACCACGGAGCGAAACTCGAATGATGTCCGGCATCGCAGAAGCGTTCCGCCCGATGCCCCGGCACTGAACTGCCAGCGTTCGTCAAACGATCCCAGCGGACTGTCCTTGCAGACCACTCGTATTTCGGATGGAGGCACCAGGTCCGCCTCGGTGCGAAAACGCGGACGCAGCATCGCGAACTGGACGACCTGATCGACCCACAAATGGTTGTCCTGGCGCCGGACAATCCGGGCCGAGGCCACGTGACCGATAAACTTGGGATAGCTTTCGATGTCGGCAACCAGGTCGAAGACCTGCCTCGGGCTGTAGGGCAGGGCCAGTTCCGCGCTATGCGTCGGCATGACGTGTCATGGCAGCCCCGGTGATGGCAGCCCGGGTCATGGCAGCCCCGGTGATGGCAGCCCCGGCATATCCCATGTCTCGTTGGCATGGCGCAGCAGATCCGGCTCGCCACGGCACCGTCCGATGAAATCCCGCACCGGCTGCGCCCGCCACGCAGCGCGATACGCGGTCCATGCCTCCACCAGTGACTGCCGGCTCACATCCGCCGGTGAGAATGGCAGCGCATTCAACAGCTTCACCCGGCCGTTCGGCACCACCAGCAGCATCGCCTGCGGACTCTCCAGCCGCGTCTCCATCTCCGTCAGAATATCCCACGGATAAATATACAACTCGATGTCCGCCCCGGTCTCCGCCGCCCGCTGCCGCAAGGCCGTTTCAGCCGCCCGCCACGTCGCGTCATCGCACCCCAACCCGTCCCAGCCCGCCGCCGCTCGGCCCAGCCGCATCAGCGGGCCGGTGACGAACGCGCTGCACCCGTGACGGACCGCGAGGTCAAACGCCGGCACGATCTCCTGAATATTCAGCCGCGTCGGAACGAAAACAAACTGCGGCGCTGATCCGCGCGCCACCAGCCGGTCGATCGCGCCGAGGGCCCCGGCGAAATCCGACCCAGGCCGCATCCGCTGATGCGTCGGCTGCGTCGCCCCATCGACCGAGATCTGCACGCACGCGACGCCAAGGCTATGCAACCGCGACGCCGCCGAATTGTCGATATGGCGGCCGTTCGTTTCAAGCTTGATGCCAACGCCGGCAGATGCCAGCCGCTCGAAAATGTCCCACCAATGCGGCACGCTCATCGGCTCACCGCCGCCGAACGCCACGTAGGGAATATCCAGGGAAATGATCTGATCGACCAGATTCATCGCCACATCGCGCGGCATCTCATCACGCCACGCGGCATCCGGCCCCGAACTCCTCGCAACATGCGAGGCACGCGGCCTCGCATCGATTCGTCAGTTGCCAGGCGAGGACGAGCGGCGATGCATATTCATCCAGCGACCGCCCGTCCATCATGGGAAGCGCCGGTCAGGTGAAGCGGATGTACGGCTGCGCCATGACCTGCTTGGACACGTCTTCCAGCTTCGGGGCTTCCCAAAGCGGCAGGTCGGTCACACTGGTGCGGGTCGTATCGACTGGGCCGGCCGCCTTCGTTTCGGACTCTGTTTTCACATCGAACATGGTTCACCCACTCCTACTGGTAGTTTGGTCCAGACATTTGCCTCGGCGTGACTGATCTCGTCAGCAATGCCTCGGCGGATCGCCGCGATGACCAATTCGTTGCGCCATGCGCCACGATAACTCTCCCAGGCTTCGGTCAGAGTCATGTGGCGCAGATCGCCGCAAATCTGTCCAGTCGCCGCGACAACTTTCACCCACCCATTGGGCAAAATCAGCAGAGTGGCCGGCGGCGCATCGAGGCACTGCCGCAACCCCTCCTCGATTGTAAATGGTTCGTGCCAAATCTGCATCCGACTGTCAACCGCAGATGACAGTCGATGTAACGCGGCAGAGAATGCTTCGTATTGCTCCACCGAAGGCTCGATTTTCTGCCAGAGACGAGCCGCCCGTCCGATGCGCATCAGCTTGCCGGTGTTGAAGCGAAAGGCGCCCAGTTCAGCGGCGCGCGCCACGACTGCCTCCAGCTGATGGATATTCAGCCGGGTCGGCGCGAACGTAACCTCCAGCGGCAGCCCGGCCTGCCGCACAGCCCGGCACGCGGCATGCGTCTTCGCCAACGAAGCCCCAGGCCGCTGGCGGCCGTAAACGTCCTGAGTGTCGCCATCCAGGCTGATCTGAATCGACCGGATCGGCAGCCGCGCCAGACGATCGGCGATGGCCTGGTCGAACAACTGGCCATTGGTCTCGATCTTCAGTGATACGCCAGCCCCTCCCAGCGTTTCCGCCACATCAAGGAAATGCCCGCACCGTAGAGGTTCGCCGCCGCACAGCATCACATACGGCACGTCGTTGCGGATAATATCCGCCGCGACGGTCATGGCTTCGTCCGCGCTCAACTCGTCCCGCAGCTGCTTGTTCGGGGCCGAATTGGTGCAACAATGCAAGCAAGCCAGGTCGCAATCGCGGGTCAGTTGCCACGACACGAACAGCGGCGCCCGCAAAATGTCGACCGGAGTCATTTGAACACCGCATCCATCGCCACCGCCGCGGTGAACAACGCCACCGCCACCATGTAACAGGACACGATGCTGCGGATCGCCGGTACGAACGCCCGCGGCGTCTCATAGGTGCCGGCAGCATCCCGCCCGCTGATCGCCAGCAGCGGCAACGCCAACAACGACGCCAGGCAGATCGGCGGGAAGATGCCCGCCACGACGCCGGCAATAACGACGACAAACGCCCCGCCGGCCAGGCCCAAATAGAGAAAAACCGCCCGCCGCCGCCCCAGCCGCACACACAGGTTGCGCTTGCCGACCAACCGGTCCTGGTGGAAATCGGGGATCGCGTTGACGACCGCCAGCGCCATGATCATCAACCCCGGGACCAGCGAGGCCCAAAGCGCCCCCCACGCCAGCAGCCGGGCATGCAGGTAAAGGCTACCGAGGACCATCCAGGGACCATACGACAGGGCGATCACCGTTTCGCCCAGGCCACGATAGGCCCAGCGGATTGGCGGGGCGACGTAGAACACCGCCGCCAGCCCGCCCAGAACCGCAAACGCCAGGATCGGCCATCCCACCTGCAGCGTCAGATAGATGCCAACGGCCAAGGCGCCGGCAAACCCGGCCACGCCCAGCCACATGACCCAGTCCGGCATCGGCGGTTCGTCCACCGGATTGAACACCCGGTCGGTGCCCATTCTTGAGTCGAAATATTCATTGAACGCCTCGACGCCCACGACCGCCAGCCCGACGCCCGCGAGCCCGCTCCAGAATATCGCGCCATCGAGATGACCGGTGATTCGATAAGCCCACGCCGCGCCAAGCAAATAGGGCAGCAAACCCGCGTAAAGAAAGAATCGATAACGAACCAGACTTAGAATCCGCAACAGCCTGTGCAGCGCCGACGGATCCGCCGGCAGTGCTCGGCTATGCGGCGGCGTTAAAGAAAAATCCATTTGTGCAGCATGGAAGTCGAGCCTGGCTCACGCGCCAGCGTATCCACGAAATCCGACACCTGAGGATCTTGCCACGCCCGCTGGAAATTACCCCAGATCTCCGACAACGACTGCTTGCGAAGATCGCCGCAGACGAACGGCAAAGCATTGATCAACTTCACCAGGCCATTGGGAAGAACAATCAATAACGCAGCCGGATTGTGCAGCCTGTAGCGCAGTTCGTCCAGCAGCCCCATCTCGTGATAATGCACCCGCATGCGGTCGCGATACTCATCAGTCTTCTGCCGCAACGTCTCGAACACAGTCTCATACTGCGCCTCGCTCGGCGTCAGCTTCTGCCACGTCTTGACGGCATTGCCCGTATACATCGTCCGGCCAGTGTAGAAACTCTCGGCCCCCAGGCTTTGCGCTAGATCAATCGCCACGCCGATTTCATGCGCATTGAAGCTGGTCGGCGAGTAGTTGATTTCGATCGGCACCCCCGCCGCCCGCAGGTTGCGAATACCTTGCACCGCGAGGTCGAAGTTGCCCCGCACCCGCATCCGGTTGAACGTCTCGGCGGTCGCGCCGTCCAGGCTGACCTGCACCGCCTTCACGCCCAGGTCTTTCAGCCGAGCGCAGTTTTCCGCTGTCAGATAGTGCCCGTTCGTCTCGACCTTCAGCTGCGCGCCACGCCCGCAGACATAGTCGACCATTTCGAAAAAATGCGGATGCACCATCGGCTCGCCGCCGGAAAACGATAGATACGGAACATCTTCCTCGACGATCTGTCGCAGAACGTCGAACGTCTGTTCCTTGCTCAGTTCGTCGGGAAATGCCTTCCCCGGCCCGCTTTCCTCGATGCAGTGCAGACACGCCAGATTGCATTCATTGGTGATCTGCCATGCGACATAGAGCGGCGAACGCAGCTCCCCGGATGTCGTGGCAGCCGGAGTTGTTGCCGGCAAGCCGCCGGGCGACGCAACCGCGAGATCGTTCATCTGTCGGATGCCCCGATCAGGCCCTTCTGCTGCAAATCCTCGACAAGGGCGTTGATGTCACGCTCCAGGTTGCCGTTCGGGTCCTGGAACTGGCCCTTCA
The DNA here is from genome assembly GCA_963819005.1 of uncultured Pseudomonadota bacterium. Taxonomy (GTDB): domain Bacteria; phylum Pseudomonadota; class Alphaproteobacteria; order Acetobacterales; family Acetobacteraceae; genus Rhodopila. The sequence continues at coordinate 682,895 of CAWFUL010000009.1, read as the reverse complement.
ATCGCGCCGCGATCTGGGACGGTTCGGTGCCCGCCTTGAGCTCTCGCACCACAGCCGCGGCCGTCGGATTCAGCGTGTAAACCTTCTCGGTCTGGGTCTCGAACAATACCCCGCCGAACTTTTCCTCGCGGAATTTCACGTGCTTGTTGAGTTGCATGCTAAAACGAGCCTCATGCTTCACATTGAGGTTAGCGTGCGGGTCCGCCTGCGACAACCGCCCGCGCTGAACTGTTGTCTACGACGCGGCTCTTACGCAACACCGTGTTAAGCGCCGGGGCAGGGTCGCTGTAAACGATGGTTGACAACGCCGGGGCGAGGTGATGCGACAGGCATCCCCGCCCACGGGCGCAAGCGGCGCCTTAAACGTCCAGGTTCGCCACCTTCAACGCGTTCCCGACGATGAACTCCCGTCGCGGTTCCACCACATCGCCCATCAGCGTGCTGAACACCTCGGCCGCCTCCTCGGAATCCCCGACCTTCACCTGCAACAACGTTCGCACCGACGGATCCAGCGTTGTCTGCCAAAGCTGATCGGGGTTCATCTCACCCAGCCCTTTGAACCGCTGCACTGACAGTCCGCGCCGCCCATGCGCGATGATCGCGTCATACGCCGTCGCCGGTCCGGCCACCGACGGTTCCCGCGAATCCAGCTTCAGCGTCGCCGGCTCCTTGAACCGTTGAGCGAACACCTCCGCTCGGTCCGCCAGCCACCGTGCATCAGCGCTGCGCAACGCGGATGGATCGAGGAAGTAACGTTCCGCGACACCCCGGACGGTTCGCGACAGCGACACCCCATTATCGGCGGCGACCACCCACCCCTGTTCAGTCGGCAGCGACACCGCATTCAGCCGCCGCGCGAATTCCGGCGCGGCGGCCGTCGCGCGCGCCGCATCCGATGTCAGAACCCCGGCAATCGCCGCCTGTTCCAGCAACGCCACCGGAATGACCGACGACAGGCGCTTCAGGCTCAAGGAGGCCTCCCGCAGCATATTGACCTCTCGCCGCAGGTCGTCCCCCTCCAGCACATCCCCGTTGGAGTAGGTCAGCCGCGCATCCGCCAAAGCCTTGTCCAGCAGAAACGATTCCAGCGCATTGTCGTCCTTCAGATACCGCTCGTCATTCCCCCGCTTGGCTCGGTACAGCGGCGGCTGAGCAATATACAGATGCCCCCGCTCGATCAGTTCACGCATCTGCCGGAAGAAGAACGTCAGCAGCAGCGTGCGGATATGCGAGCCGTCCACGTCGGCGTCCGTCATGATGACGATACGGTGGTAACGCAGCTTGCCGGCGTCGAACCCGCCTTGCTCGACCGGTCCCTGACCGATCCCGGTCCCCAGGGCGGTGATCAGCGTGCCGATTTCCTGGCTGCCCAGCATCCGGTCGAACCGGGCACGCTCGACGTTCAGGATCTTGCCCTTCAGCGGCAGGATCGCCTGGAATTTCCGGTCCCGCCCCTGCTTGGCCGACCCGCCGGCGCTGTCGCCCTCGACGATGAAGATCTCGCACTTCGCCGGATCACGTTCCTGGCAGTCTGCCAGCTTGCCCGGCAGCGTGGACACATCCAGCACGCCCTTCCGCCGCGTCAGTTCCCGCGCCTTCCGCGCCGCCTCACGCGCCGCGGCGGCATCCATCACCTTCTGGATGATGCCCTTGGCCTCCTTCGGATGCGTCTCGAACCAGTGCGACACAGCATCCGCCACCGCCGCCTGCACCACCGGCTGCACCTCGGACGAAACCAGCTTGTCCTTGGTCTGCGAGGAGAACTTCGGGTCCGGCACCTTCACCGACAGCACCGCGGTCATGCCCTCGCGCATGTCCTCGCCCACCAGCTCCAGCGAATCCTTCTTGCCCATCCCCTGGGCATACTTCGTCACCACCCGCGTCAGCGCCTGCCGGAACCCCGCCAGATGCGTCCCGCCATCGCGCTGAGGAATATTGTTGGTGAAGCACAGCATCGTCTCATGGAAACAGTCGTTCCACGACAGCGCGAACTCCGCCCGGATCCCCTGCGCGTCGTCCGACACCTTCAGGCTGATCGGCGGCGTGAACACCGCGTTCTTCGACCGGTCCAGCCACTCGACGAACGCCACCAGCCCGCCGTCGTAGCGCATGACGCTTTCCACGGCCGGCGCATGCCGCTCATCCCGCAGCACGATGGTCATGCCCGAATTGAGGAACGCCAACTCCCGCAGCCGCCGCTCCAGCAGCGTGAAGTCGAATTCGGTCTTGGTGAATGTCCCGGGACTGGCCTTGAAAATCACCTCGGTCCCGCTGACCCGGTCGGTCGGGCCGATGATCGCCAGCGGCGCATCCGCCTCCCCATGCTGGAACCGGATGTAGTGCTCCTGGCCATGCCGCCAGATCCGCACCTCCATCCACTCCGACAGCGCGTTCACCACCGCCGCGCCCACGCCGTGCAGGCCGCCGGACACCTTGTAGGAGTTCTGGTTGAACTTCCCGCCCGCATGCAGCCGCGTCAGCACAACCTCGGCCGCGGAAATACCCTCCTCGATATGAATATCGGTCGGAATCCCCCGCCCGTCGTCGCGCACCGTCACGCTGCCGTCGCCGTTCAGCGTCAGCTCGACGCGCGTGGCGAATCCGGCCTGCACCTCGTCCACCGCGTTGTCGATGATCTCAAACGCCATGTGATGCAGGCCGGAGCCATCGTCGGTATCACCGATATACATGCCCGGCCGGCGGCGCACGGCATCAAGTCCCTTAAGGACCGAAATCGACGCGGCGTCATAGGCATCGGGGTCGGAATCGGGCGGCGGAACGGCGTTGTCGGACATGCCGGGGGACGTCTCCAGGTGATCGAATCGAGTACTTTAGATATATAGCGCCTACAGCGCTTCGGGGACAGTGGCTTCGATCAGGAATCGCCTGTCCGGCTGTAACATTCCATGTCCCGCTGCAAACGCCTCGGCATGCCGCGCCAGCGGCAGAAACGTCTCGCTGTCGGTGCCGGTGATGAAGGTCTGCGCCGGCAGCCCGGCCACCACCTCCCACAGCGCATCCCGCCGGTCCTTGTCCAGATGCACAGCCGGTTCGTCAAGCAGCAACAGCGGTGGAAATCCGCGCGTGGCGGTGATCAGCCCGGCATGAGCCAGCACGACCCCGATCAACAGCGCCTTCTGCTGCCCCGTGCTGGCCAGTCCGGCCGGAATGCCCGCATCGGCATCGGTCAGCAGCATGTCGGTCCGGTGCGCCCCCAGGGCGGTTGTCCCGGCCGCCTCATCGCGCCCGCGGTTCGCCTCCAGCCCCGCCCTCAGCCAGTCCTCCACCGCCACCGCGGGCTCCCGCCCCAGCCGTTCGGCGATCGGGCAGGCCAGCGCCATGTGCGCGGCGGGGAAGCGGCCAGGCGCCATCGCGTTCAGCCGGTTCACCAGACTCAGCCGCGCGGCGGAGGCAGCCACGGCGTGCCGTGCCATGGTATCCTCCAGCGCGGCCAGCCAGGCGCGGTCGCGACGCCCCTCCATCAACAGCCGGTTGCGGTTGCCCATGGCGGTATCATGCGCCGCGATCTCCCGCGCATGGCCGGGCTCCAGGGCCCATACCAGCCGGTCGAGGAACCGCCGGCGCCCAGCCAACCCATCCAGGAACAGCCGGTCCATCCGTGGCGTCAGCCACACGGCGGCGATCCGGCGGACGATCTCCGCCTGATTGCGCGGCGCGGCCCCGTCCAGGCGGAACACACGCCGGTCGGTGGCGCCGTCGGGAGCCGTCCCGGTCCCGATGTCGGTCTCGCCGTCAGCCGTCTGAAACCGGGCCGCGACGGCCCACGCGCCGCTGCCGCCATGCCGCGGCAAATCCGGATTGCGCGCGCTTCGCAGCCCCCGTCCAGGCACCAGCAGTGACAATGCCTCCAGAAGGTTGGTCTTGCCGCTGCCGTTGGGACCATGCAGCACGCTGATCCGCGCCGCCGGACGCCAGGTCAGCGCCGGGTAGTTGCGGAAATCTGTCAGAACCAGACGGGTAAGGCGAAGCACGCCCCCAAGATGGCGTTGTCGTGGCCGGTCGGAAAGATGCGACATTTTTCCTCTCCCGCTCGCCGCCGTTTCGCTTTAACGTCATCGCGGGCGGTTCCATCCGTCTGACACAAGTCGAAAAGACACCGTGGCCGGACTGTTCCGGCTACGTTAGGGAGGCTTACCATATGACCAAAACACGCGCGATCGCGCGCCGATCCGTATTGGCTGGCTCCGCCGGCCTGCTCTTCACCCCCGCCATCATCGGCCGCGCCGCTACCGCCACCCGAGGCGTCACCGACACGGAAATCGTCGTCGGCACCATGACCGACCTGTCCGGCGTCACCGCCGTCCAGGGCGTCAATAACGCCAATGCCATGCGCATGGCGTTCGACGAGGTCAATGCCAAGGGCGGTATCCACGGCCGCAAGATAAAGTGGGTCGTCGAGGACATGGAATACGTCGTCCCCAAGGCGGTGCAGGCGATGAACAAGCTGCTCAACCGCGACGAGATCTTCTTCGCCATAGGCAACGGCGGCACGCCGCACAACGACGCCGTGATGCCCGCGATGTTCGAGAAGAACGTCCCCAACGTCTTCCCCCTGACCTGCGCCCGGTCGATGTACGAGCCGTTCAACCGGCTGAAGTTTGGGCAGTTCTCTTCGTACTACGATCAGATGCGCGCCGCCGTGAAGTATTTCGTGGCCGAGCGCGGCAGGAAGACGATCGGATCGATGTACGAGGACACCGATTTCGGCCGCGACGTGCATGCCGGTGTGGTCGCGCAGTTGCAGGCCATGGGCCTGAAGCTGGCCGCCGAGACATCGCATAGCCCAACCGCCACTGACTTCAATGCAGCGGTGCAGCGCCAGCACGATGCCGGCTGCGACCTGATCTGCATGGGCACTATCGTCAAGGACACGACAATCATCTTGCAGACCGCGCACAAGATGGGCTGGAACCCCGATTTCTGCGGCCAGTTCGCCAGCTACTCGACCGCGGTGGCCGAGGCGCCGGGCGCCCCCGCGGAAGGCTTCTACTCGATGGCGCCAGCCGTCTACCGCTATCCGGACTACCCGAACCCGGCGGTGCACGCCTTCTGCGACCAGTACCACAAGCGCTTCGGCATCGACCCGAACTACCTGGGCGAGGCCGGCTACACCGCGGTCAATTTCGTCGCCGCGGCACTCGATAAAGCCGGTCGCGACCTGACCCTGGACAGCTTTATCGCCGGCATGGAAAGCATGAAGGACTGGCGCGACATCTTCGGCGGGCCACCGCTGACGCTCAGCGCGACCAATCACCACGCGTCGAACCAGTCCTTCCTGTCGGTGGTGAAGAACGGCCGCTGGGCGCCGGTGGTCGACCAGCCGCTGAGCTTCTGAACGCAGGGCTCACCGCGCCGCCTAGGTTCAGAGGATCGTGGCTGGACGCCGGAGCGCTGGCGTCCAGCCCGCCGCATCATCCCCAAGCGCCACGTTCGGTGGCGTTTTTTGACACGTCACCGGAACTGACGCTGAGTCAACTGATCGCCGTCTCCAGGTCGCTCGCGTCCGCCAAACACGATCCCGCCGGCGGCCTGCCGCGTGACATTCACCGCCAGGAACGATTCCCATGACCGTCACCATTTACCACAATCCCGCCTGCGGCACGTCCCGCACGGTGCTGGCAATGATCCGCGACACCGGCACTGAACCAAGGATCATCGAATACCTGAAAACCCCGCCGACCCGCGCCACACTGTCCGGCCTGCTCACCCAGATGGGCCTCAAGCCGAGGGACATCATCCGCCGCAAGGGCGCCCTCTATACCGACCTCGGCCTGGCCGACCCCAGCCTGACCGATGACCAGTTGATGGACGCGCTGATGGCGCACCCCGTCCTGATGGAACGCCCGATCGTCGTCACCGATCGCGGCGTCCGGCTCGGCCGTCCCGCCGCGGCCGTGAAAGACATCCTGCCCGGCTGAACGCCGCGCCCTTGCAAGCCTGTCCGATCCGTGGCGGGATTGGCCAGGTCCAGCAAAGGCCGGGGGAAACAATGACCCCGGGACCAACGACCGGGGGAAACAATGACCGTTACGGCAATATCGCCGCGCATGCGGCGGATGCAATGGATCGCCATCGGCCTGGCCACCGGCGCCATCGCCCTGAACTATATCGACCGCTCGACGCTTGCCATCGGCAACGTAACGATCAGGCAGGAATTCGGGTTGAACGCCACCGCCATCGGGGCCCTTCAGTCCTTCTGGTCGATCACCTACGCCTTCTGCCAGGTGCCGATTGGCTTTCTGCTCGACCGCCTCGGCCCCCGCTATCTGATCGGCCTCGCCCTGGTCGCCTGGTCCGCCGCCCAGGCCGCGGGAGGCCTCGCCGCCTCCTACACCCAACTGATGTGGGCCCGTATCGCCCTCGGCGCGACCGAGAGCCCGGCATTCCCCGGCGCCGTCCGCATCACCAGCGACTGGTTCCACATCAAGGACCGAGGCAAACCCACCGGAGTCTACAACTCCGGCGGCAGCATCGGGCCGGCCATCGCCCCGCCGCTGCTCACCTTCCTCATGCTGGGCTTCGGCTGGCGCACGATGTTCATCACCATGGGCGTCGTCGGCCTGTTCGGCGCACTGGCCTGGTTCCTGATCTACCGCGACCCCGCGAAAACCGAACTGGAACCACAGGACCAGGCCTACCTTGCCGAAAACCGTGCCGCCGAGGGCCCGGTCGAGCTGCGAAACTGGGGCCGCCTGTTCCGCTTCCGCTCCATGTGGGGCCTGATGCTGGGCGCCTTCTGCAGCGGCTACGCCGTCTGGATGTATCAGACCTGGCTGCCCGCGTATCTTGAGATGCAGCAGCACATCAGCATCGCCAAAACCGGCTTCCTGGCAATGATCCCGCTGATATTTTCCGTCTTCGGCGCCTGGGCGGGCGGCTGGGTCACGGACCGCCTGGCCCGCGGCGGCATGGAACTCGTCGCCAGCCGCCGTCTGCCCTCCCTGCTCGGACTGCTGGCGTCCGGCCTGTTCACCATCATCGCCGCCACCGCAACGAACGCCACCGCGGCGGTCATCTTCATCTCGGCGGCTATGTTCTTTCTGTCGCTGGGAATCGCCGGCAAATGGACGCTGATCACCGCCGTGGCGCCACAGTCCTATTGCACCTCGGTCGCCAGCATCCAGAATTTCGGCGGCTACATCGGCGGCACGGTCTCACCGCTCGTCACCGGCATCGTGGTGGACGTGACCGGGTCCTTCGTCACTGCCCTGGCGATCGGCGCGGGCGTCACGGTCGCCGGCGCCCTGATCCTGCAGTTCGTGGTCCGCACGCCGATCACCACCGCGGAGCTCGAGGCCGGCGGATCTCTGCCGGCCACCGTGGCAACCGGAGTCTAGTCAGACGCTGGCCGATTTCGTAGCGAAAGGAGATGTGATTCACCGGCGGAAGATATTCGCTCTCGGCAGGCGCCTGGAAGGTCCGCCGTCACCGCGGGCCGCCGCCAACATCTCAGCCAATGATAACCTGCCGGGCTCCCGCGCCGGTGGTGCTCCGGAGCCTTGACGGCTGGCCCAGCAGCACCGCTGCCGCCCCGGCAGTGTTTGCGACAGAACCCATCCACCGTTATCGTTCCGTCAGATGACTCGGACAGTCCGGATCTGTTAGAAATCTCGGTCAGAAACGTTGCGCTCGGGGGATTCAATCATGCCACTGAAAACCACGGAAATCAGGACAATCCTGGGAAGCAGCGGTAAGATCGTCTTTCCATCCAAGCTCGGTGAAGTGGAGGCAGGCTCCAAGCTGATCGATCGGGGGATAGTCGATGAAGTCGTACAATACAATTATACAAAAATTGACCTGACTATCGACACGGTCACGAATACGATCATAATGACACGCGTGGCTAACGATTCCACGACAAATAATGGCGTGAATATCCGGACCGAGGACCGGATGGCCATGGTAGGGAAGGTCAACATCCCAGGCTATGTCTACACCGGCGATTTCTCCGGCTGCGTATTTTACCTGTAACAAAACTGGCCCGGCCGAGGTGACAGGCGTCCACGCCTACAGTGGCTCACAACCGGTCACCACGAAGACTGGCCCTTTCTGGAACAGAAAGAAGGTCATCAATCAGGTCGTCCGGGAATTCGGCCCAAAAGACTATTTCACGCGAAACCCGGGAACGGAAATTTGCCGGCACGAGACGCGCGGCGAGATCGATATACTTGGGGGTGAGACAAGTCTTGGCTTTCTCTCCTGTGTCGAGATGAACAGCGCGACCACGTTCCTGTACGCTGTCAAAGGTTCCAAGGAAGGCTATAACGTGGTGAGGCTTCTCAAAGAATATACTGACGCCGTCTGACGAAAGACTGACGGGTCAAGCTGACTAAACCAGTCTCCGGTATAAGGTCCCATCCCCCGATAACGGCTGCATTATGGCGGGGCTTTCTGGGGCTGTGGTTCGGGCCGGGACAACTGCGTAATTTACTTGTTCCACCTCAGGTCGCTACGCCGCCCTCATCTTGCTCAGGAACCCGCCAACCTCGGCGCGCAGCGATTCGGCTTTCATTCCAAGCTCTGTCGCCGCCGACAGAACCTGTCCCGCGGCGGCACCCGTGGCGTTCGCCCCCTGCGACACCCCGCCGATCGTGGATGAGACATCCAGCGTGCCCTGAGCGGCCTGCTGCGTATTCCGTGTCATCTCGGCGGTGGTCGCACCCTGCTCCTCCATCGCTGCGGCAATGGATGTCGAGATGTCGTTGATCTCGTTGATCGTGCCGCCGATCGCCTTGATCGCTTCCACGGCGTCCTTCGTTGCCAACTGGATTGCCTGGATTTGCGCGCCGATCTGTTCGGTTGCCTTGCCGGTCTGCCCCGCCAGCGCCTTCACCTCCGACGCCACCACCGCGAACCCCTTGCCGGCGTCGCCGGCGCGCGCCGCCTCGATCGTCGCGTTCAGCGCGAGCAGGTTGGTCTGACCCGCGATGTTGTTGATGATCGCGACAACGTCCTCGATCTTCTGCGCGGTATCCGCCAGCCCATGCACCTGCCGGTCCGTCTCCCGCGCGGCCTCCACCGCCCGGCCGGCAATCTGGGTAGAGCGGGCAACCTGGCGCGTGATCTCGTTGGCGGACGCCGCCATTTCCTCGGTCGCTGCTGCCATCGTCTGCACATTCGCGGAGGCCTCTTCGGCCGCCGCCGCCACCGTCGTCGCCTGCTCCGTTGTCTGGTTCGCCGTATGCGCCATGCTTTCAGCGGCCGACTGCATCTCGGTCGCCGCGCTGGCCAGCATATCCAGCAGATCGCGCACGGAATGGTCGAAATTGGCAATGTGCGCGTCGATCGCCTTCTGCCGGGTCTCCTGGGCTGCCTGCTCCCGAGCCTGCGCGGCGGCCAGGTCGATTGCGGTGATCGATTTCTCTTTGAACACTTCCACCGCGCGCGCCATGTCGCCGATCTCGTCGCGGCCGTCCTGGAACGGCACATCCACGGACGTGTCGCCGTCGGCTAACCGGCGCATCGCCGCTGTCATGCCGATCATCGGACCGACGATGCCGCGGCCTATGACCAAGGCCAGGCCAACCCCAAGCACCAGTACCCCGCCAGTTACAACCGTCTGCGTCCATGAGGCCGAACTGATCAGATCATCGCTCGTTTGCCTGGCGTTCGCAAAGTAATCGCCCTCCGAGGTTTGCGCTTCCCCCAGGTTCTTCTGCATAGCCACCATCGCCGGGACCATCTGATCGAAGTAAAGCTTGTTCGCCTCGATCATCGTCGTCGAAACGCGTTCGAAACTGCCGGCATAATTAGCTAGCGCTGCCCTGACCGGCGGAATCAGGGCGCGGGTATCCTCGTCTCCCATTTGGCCAAGCTTGGCGATCGCGTCCTCCGCGATCAGGCGATTGGCTTTGAACTGCTCCGGACCTTTGGGGTCCATCGTCGCAAGGAAACGCCAGTTGGCGACACGCACCAACAATATGCCTCTTGTAACCTCCGAGGCTTTCAGCGTCGAGGCGATATCCTCGCCCGTCTGGGCACGCGCGACAAGCCGATCCGTCGCGGCAGTCAGCTCGTCACCACCACCGAACAGCTTCTGGCGATGGCTGCTGATCTCGGTCCGCAAGGCGACGAGGCTATCCATTATCTTCGTATAGGCTTGAAGCTGGTCCTGAAGGCTAAGGTAGATGCGACGTCGTTCGTCGGACGTCGCCGCCGTCTGGGCTTGCTTCAGTACGCCCTGGACCTCGGCCTGCGTGTTGCGCGCCGCGGTTAGCGACGCGGGGTCCGCGTCCGTGTTGTACCGCAGGACCGTCCGTCGAATCGCCTCGATGTCCGTGGCCGCGGTCAGAAGCCGTGCGCGCTGGTCCGATGCGGCGTCCATCGCACTGACCTGCGTGCCGACCGCTCCCAGTCGGTTACCGCCAAACGCGGCTACGGCGACCGCAACGGCAACGAGGGCGCCGAATCCGGCATAAATACGAGTCCGGATGCGAAGGTGAGACAGGCCAAACGCCATGGGTGCTCCTGGTCGGATCATAGTGGCGACCGGACGACCGATGCTCGGCCGGACGGGCGTCTGCGGGTGCGCCGCAGTCAGGCCGTCCTATGCAACGAGATGATTAACATCTGACTAAGAGCGCCGGATTTCAGCACATCGCTCTCTCAGCGATCCGGCAGGACATGTCCCACGATAGGATGGCGACCGATCCTGGCAAAGCTCATTGTATAGCGGCGGGAGTCCCGTCCGCTACCGAACCAGGGCGCCCGCCACCCGGTTAAACCCGCATAGGCATCAGCACATACAGCGCGCTGGCATCGCCGGCATCCTGCACCACCGTCGGAGCCGATCCGTCGGCGAACCGGAACTCCACCTGGTCCGGGATCTGATCCGTGATGTCGTTCAGGTAGCGCGCCTGGAAACCGATTTCCAACGGCCCGGCATCATACTTCACATGGTCCGCGTCCAGCTCCTCGCTGGCGGTCCCCTGTTCCGGGCTGCTCGCCGACAACGTCAGCAGGTCGCGCGCCAGCGACAGCTTCACTGGACGTGACCGCTCCGAGGAGATCGCCGCGACCCGCCCGACCGCATCCGAGAAATCCTTCTTCCCGACCCGCAGCACCTTGTCGTTGCCCCGGGGGATCACCCGCTCATACTCCGGGAACGTCCCGTCAATCAGCTTGCTCGTCAGCAGGATATTGTCCGCGCGGAACTGGATGCGGGTATCGGACAACGCGATCTCCACATTGCCGTTCACCTCATCGAGCAGCTTCCGCAACTCGTTTACCGTCTTGCGCGGAATGATCACGCCGGGCATGGACGCCGCGCCATCCGGCAGAGGTTCCTCGACCCGAGCCAGGCGGTGGCCGTCGGTGGCGACCGCGCGCAGCACCTGGGTGCCCTCGCTATCGGCGTGGTGCAGGTAGATCCCGTTCAGGTAGTAGCGGGTCTCCTCGGTGCTGATGGCGAAGCGGGTCCGGTCTATCAGTGCCCTCAGGGTCAGCGCCGGCAGATTGAAGCGATGCGGCAGGCTGCCCGCGGTCATGGAGGGAAAATCATCCACCGGTAGCACCACCAGCTTGGTGTCATACCGCCCGGCCCGCAGCGACAACTGAGCGTCCCCGCCGGGATGATCCAGCTCAACCTCCGCCCCTTCCGGCAGCTTGCGGACGATTTCATAAAGCGTGGCGGCCGGCGCGGTGCAGGCCCCGTTGCGGCTGGAACTGGCCGGCACGTCCTCCACGATGGCTATTTCCATGTCGGTGGCGGTCAGCGTCAGCTTGCCGTCCCGCACGGCGATCATCACGTTCGCCAGAATCGGGATGGTATTGCGCCGCTCCACCACGCTTTGGACATGAGCCAGCGCCTTGATCAAGGTGGCGCGGTCGGCCTTCAGCTTCATGGTCAGGTTCCTACTAGGGTCCGGCCGCCGCTTCTGGCCCCAGAACGGCGGGGAAGCAAGCGAATCGCAACCGGGACTGTAGCAACCTGCGCCGATTTCCGCCAAGGATCGTGTGCGTTTGTCGCGGAACCGTATCGGCAATACCGGACCTGCGAACGATGAACGCCGTTGCCGTCGCTCGATCATGGGCTCCGTCACAGATCCCGCCAACCAGGGAGCCGATCGGGCCACCAACTCGAAATTAGGATAGTTTTCTTTACAAACAGGTTCGTTCACAGCACCTATTTGGCTAATCCATCGATCGCGCCGGAAATGTCACCTCGCGGACGTGTGAGTGATCCGGCTTTCTGTTAACGCCGTCCCGCCTCAAACGAGGTCCCCGAAAAGTATCGGTATTAACCTGGAATAAAGGCGGTATCATAATGTCCGGCTCATTGACGCGCGACCCTTCGCAAACGCCGTTTGCCTCCGACAGCGTCTTCAATCTCCCGCTCGGCCTCGGCGCCCAGTGGCAATACAACGGCCAGCTTGCCAGCGCGAACGCGTTCGTTAACACGATCGAAACAGGGTATACTGAGAATATTTACACATCGTCGGCCAGCGATCCTCTGGTCACGATCACCAACAGCGCCGCCGCCGGAGGAACCCCCGGCACGTTCCAGGTCCACATCCCGGTAGGCGCGGTCGCCGCCGCCGGCAACGATGCCACCTTTTCGGTTGACGATACCTCCACCGGCACATGGTACGGATTCGGCGGTTTCAACTGGACCGGCAGCAACACCGCGACCGTGTCCCAGGGATCTGGCGAATCCGACACCGGATCTGGCATTCAGGTCTCCGGCTCCAATTGGGACGAGGGCGTCGGCACAATCCGCCAGTCCGACCTGCAGGCTGGCACCATCAACCACATGCTGCGGGTCGCTGTGCCCACCGATATGCTGCAATCATATTATCCCACTGCCTACCAGCTCGCGCCCAATGCCTGGCCGCAGACCCAGGAGGATGGGAACGGTCCCTCCGCCTATTCCGGCACAATCCCTTATGGCGTGACCGTCGGGATCCCGGCCAACGCGGTTGAACCCGCGGCCGTCGCGGCCGATGCGGGAGCGAACATGTTATGGCACGCGCTGCAGGACCACGGCGCCATGATCCGCGACTCCGGCGGTTCGGGGAACACGGTGGTCTTCGCATCAGATCAGAACGTCGCCGGCCAAGACCCATTGATCCTGGGAATGGATCAGTTCGGCTCGCAGATTATGTCGGAGACGCAGATCCTGGCCAACCAGGGCCCGAACAGCGTGAACGGGGGCGGAACCCCGATCGTGCCGCTCGATCCTCCCGCGGTGGACGGTGGCGGAAGCACGTCAACGCCACCGCCACCGCCACCGACCTCGGCGACCGGCTCGGGTGGGTCGGGCGGATCAGGCTCGACCACGACGACCACCCCGTCCAGCTCGGCTGGCATCGTGACACCATCCAGCGGTGGATCGGTCACGGACGGTTCGGGCAATGTCTGGACGCTGTCGAGCGGCGGGGTGACCGTCGAGAACGGCAATCCCATCGTGACCGGGTCCGACACGGGCGCGCTTACCGCCGTGAACGGCGTTATCTGGGGCCAGTCGGCGACGAACGCCTCCTGGTACACCTATGCCAACGGCAATTGGCAGGAGCAGTCCTCGGCGCCGCCTTCATCCGGCGCGACCACATCGGTAACCTCGGGAACGACCACGACGGGAAGCGGCTCCGGCTCGACCACGACGACCGCCCCGGCAAGCACCGCGGGCATCCTGACACCGTCCAGCGGCGGATCGGTGACGGACGCTTCAGGCGCTGTCTGGACGTTGTCGAGCGCCGGTGAAACTGTCGTGAACGGCAATCCCCTCGTAAGCGGGTCGCAAACCAGCGGACTGACCGCGGTGAACGGCGTGATCTGGGGCGAGTCGTCGACGAACAACACCTGGTACACCTATGTCAACGGGAGCTGGCAGCAGCAGGCGTCGGCGCCCCCCTCGGCGTCCGGGTCGGCCACCGCCGCGTCGGGCAGCCAGACCAGCACCACGATCTCGGCCAGCAACACCACGATCAATGTGCAGGGGTCCGACCAGATGGTGTTCATCACCGGCAGCAATGACACCGTCAACCTGACCGGTACCACCGGGACGATCACCGACAGCGGCAGCGGCGGAAATACGTTTGTATTGCCGACCGCGGGAAGCGGCAGTGCGACGTTTGATCCGTCCGTGCTGGCGAGCGGCGACACGTTGAATCTTGCAAACACCCTTGCCGCGACAAGTTGGGACGGCTCCGAGGGTACCATCGGCAACTACCTGTCGGTCAGCCAGGGCAACGGAAACACCGCGCTCCAGGTATCGTCCGACGGGTCCGGAGGCGGGACGACAGTGGCGACTTTCAACAACGCGCAACTCGACCTGTCGACCATCCTGTCGCACGCGACGACCTGACACCCGAATGGCGGGCCGGGCTACACAGGCGCGGTCCGGCCCGCCATGACGTCCACGACGCCGGCGATCAGGATCTGCACGCCGATGCAAAGCAACAGAAAGGCCGCGAGACGGGTGACGGTCCGGCCGCCGTTCGGCCCCATCAGCGGAGTCAGCCGTTCGGCGAACTGGTAGGACGCCCAGATCAGCACCGCCATGGCCAGCGCGGCGCCCGTCATCCCCAGGAAGAACCAGCCTAACCCGGCGCCCAAGCGCAGGCCGGCCCGCGCCAAGCGCCACCGCCACCGAGATCGTGCCGGGTCCGGTGGTGATCGAAATCGTCAGCGGGAACATGGCAACATCCTCGGCGCCCGTGGCCGAGGCGGCTTGCTCCTGCTTGCGCACCTCCCGCGTTTCCGGCGCGTTCAGCATGTGCCATCCGGTCAGCGCCACCACCAGGCCGCCGGCCACCCGCAGGGCGGCCAGCGAGATGCCGAAGAACGCCATTACATAGGACCCGGCCCACAGCGACACCATCATCACCACCAGCGAGTTCAGACCGACCTGCCGCGCGATCCGGACCCGGACCGGGTGCGTCCGGTCGGCGGTAACCTGCTGGAAGATCAAGGCGCCGCTGATCGGGTTGACGATCGAGAACAGCGCCGGGAACGCCAGCAGAAACGCGTTGATCGCCTGATTCACGCCGGATGCCGTCAGCCCAGCGCCGGCCGCTTGTCCGCCCAGGGCTGAAGCGCCTCGAACGCCGCCGAGGCCTGCAGCACCCCCAGATCGTCGAAGCGCTTGCCGACGATCTGCAACCCGACCGGCAGGCCTTCCGCGGTAAACCCGCACGGCACGCTGGCCGCCGGGTTCCAGGACATGTTGAACGGATAGGAGAACTCCGCCCAGCTGACCCAGTCCCAGTCGTGCTGAGGCCAGTGGTCCGGCATCAGCTTCTCGGCCGGGAACGCGGCGACGGATGCGGCGGGGGTCAGCAGGAAGTCCCAGTCCTCGAACCAGCGGTGGATGCTGGCGACATAGGCCATCTTGCGCTCGCGCCAGGTCTGGTAGGTCTCGATCGAAACATTGTCCGAAGCCTTGATGCAGGCCACCAGACCGGGGTCCATGCGCAACTCCCATTCCGGCAGATAGCGCGCCAGGCGCGTCAAATGCGCCGACCAGAAGAACCGTACCAACTCCGGGCCGGGCGCGGCCCAGGGTGTCGCCACCTCTTCCACCACCGCGCCGAGTTCGCGGAAGCGCAGGGCGGCGGCCTTCACCAGCGCGGCCACATCCGGATCGACGCGGGCGTGGCCCAGGTCGGGGCTGTAGGCGATCCGCTTGCCCTTGATGCCCTCGTGCAGCCGGGCCAGATAGGACGCGGGACCTGCCTCCAGCGTCGTGTAGTCCCAGGGATGCGGACCGGACATCACTTCCAGCATCAGGGCGTTGTCCGCCACGGTCCGGGTCATCGGCCCGTTATGCGACGTCAGATCCCCCGTGCTGACCGGGTAGCTCGGCACCCGCCCGAAACTCGGCTTCAAACCGAACACGCCGCAGAAGTGCGAAGGCATGCGGATCGAGCCGGCTCCGTCGCTGCCCTGGTGCAACGGCCCGTAGCCCGCCGCCGACGCCGCCCCGGCACCGGCCGAGGATGCCCCCGCGTTGTAGCCATGCTTCCACGGATTATGCGTGATCCCGGTCAGCGGTGAGTGTGACACGCCGGTCCAGCCGAACTCCGAGGTTGTGGTCTTGCCCAGGACGATCGCGCCTTCATCGCGCAGGCGCGTGACCATCGGCGTCTCCTCGGCCGGCCGGTGGTCCTTGAAGATCAGGCTGCCGCTTTGCATCGGCATATCGCTGGTGGCCGCGAGATCCTTGATCGTAACGGGTACACCGAGCAACCGGCCGATCCGGGCGCCCGACATCAGGGCCGCCTCCGCCTTGCGGGCAGCGTCCATGGCCTGCTCCGCCGCCAGGTAGACGAAGGCGTTGATCTTCGGTTCCAGCGCGGTGATGCGGTCCAGCAATGTCCTCATGTATTCCACCGGCGAGAGTTGCTTTGTCCGGATCATTTCGGCGAGTCGTGTGGCCGGCAGGTAGCCCAGGTCTTCCGCGTTCATCAGTCTGTCCTTCTGGCGAGGTCCGCCAAGAATGAACGCAATCCGCGGGCCATGCCTAGTACCGCTACCCAGAGGTGCGACGCGGCAGGGCACGGGCCTGCGTGGCAGTCGAACCGGCGCCCGACACAAGGCTGCGCCAGATAGCCCGCCCTCTCGACGGGGCTGCCTCAGTTGGATATCGCCGTGGCGAATTATTACATCCAGGTCTGCTCCGCGCCCATTGTCGCCGTTCAAGGGAGCGGCGCCGTTCCTCCAGAGCAGTCGTTCGCGGGCGGAGCGGCAAATGGCCGGGTTGGGTGGATTGCAGTCCGTCTGCTGTCGGAGATAGGAGCGCTGAACCGGACTTTCGGTTTAAATTGGATGCGTCTCGGACTTACGTCTTGGCTGCGTTCTGTGCCGCCTCGAATACATCGCGTGCGGACGTCGTACCCGCTACGTGCTCCGTACCCTTGACCCCGAGCTCCATCCATCCCGCATTCACGGCCTCAAACATTTCTTCGGCAGGTCCAGTGTGACCCTTCGGGATGCCGAACTGCTCGAACGCTTCCGCCCACCCGGCACGCGGGACCGCAAAGGCTTTCACGTCGAGATTCAGAACTTCCCCCAATTGCTCTGCGACTTCATCCGCGGTGACCATCGAACCAAGCTCGATCACGCGCTGCCCTGACCACGCTGGCCCGGTCAAAAGGGTTGCGACCTCCGCGCCGATGTCGTTCGTCGCGACCATGGTCGATTGCCGGTTTGTCGGATTGTAGTAGACCGGTAGCGTTCCGCCCTGGGCAACGTGCAGGCCGTAAAGGAAATTTTCGAAGAACCCGCCGGCGCGCACGAAGGCGATTGGCGATGCCAGGTCACGAAAGCCTTGCTCCAGCAGCGACAGCGCCGTGATCATCCCCAGTCCGCTGGTCCTGTTCGCCCCCATCGACGAGAGCGCGACCACCCGCGGCGGCACCGCCCTGGTGAGCGCCTCGACATAGTTCGCGATCACACCCTTGGCTTCTTTGAAATCGGGCGAGGGCGCCCAGACAGCCGGCAACATGACAAACGCGCCTTCGACGCCCTTGAGCCCCCGCTCGATGGCGGCCGCATCGTTCCAGTCGCCGTCGACCAGTTCGACGCCCTGGTCCGTCCAGCTTGCCGCCTTCGCGCGGTCGCGGACCAGCGCGCGGACCTTCTTGCCTTGCGCCAGCAAATGCCTTGCCGTCGCGCCGCCCACTTTTCCCGTGATTCCCGTTACTAAAAACATGTGTTTCTCCTGATCTTGAGGGACAGAGCACTGCCCCTGTTGGTTCAACGGATGAGCGGCAGAATGGCCCGGATACGGGGATCGCGCGCGTAGAGGCCGCCCCATGTCATCACGCCCAGAAGCAGGGAAATGATTTCCGGCGGCGACCCCAACTCACCAATGCGGACATGGGCGCAGATGGCGCCTCCCAGAAAGCCAGTCACCAGGATCGCGCCAAGGACGGCGGTGGCTGGGATCGCGTAAAGGATGGCGCAGGCGAGTATGATCGGACCCACGACACGGGTCAGGTCCATCGCGAACCCGGTTTGCTGCAACGTGCTCGCGATTTGTGCAGGCGCGAAAAGCTGAATAGTGCCGTCTGCCATCAGAGCGATAACCACAAACGCGCTCATTATCCGGCCGGCCCACGGGGCTCGATTCAAGGTCATAGCTTCAGGCATCTGATGCAGGTTCATGGTTTCGGACATTTGTCATCCTCCGATGGGGGGATCTCATATTCGGAGCTTACTGTGTCGCCCAGGCATGATAAACACCGTGAAGATGAACACACTGTTCTCCTTGCGGTGAACAATGCCGAGGCACGAAAATGCAGAATCTCGAACCCATCCGGATTTTCCTAACTGTCGCGGAAATGGGGAGCTTCACCCACGCGGCCGATAGCCTGGGCATCCAAAAAGGGAGGGCCTCAATGGCGGTCCGGAAGCTGGAAGAAGATGTTGGTGTCAGGCTTCTGCACCGGACGACGCGCAGCGTACAGTTGACGGAGGACGGACGCGCATTTCATGCCCGGTCCCGCGATCTGCTTGCTGAAGTCGATGACCTACACTCGATGTTCGCAGGCGATCGCGTGGCACTTCGCGGGCGTTTACGGGTCGATCTTCCGACCGAGGTGGCGCGCACGACGATCGTGCCGGCCTTGCCGGATTTCATGGCGACTTACCCAGAGTTGGAGCTGGAGGTGTCGAGCACGGATCGGCGCGTCGATCTGGTTCAAGAGAGGTTCGACTGCGTATTGCGGCTTGGACCCATACGGGACGAGACGTTGATTGCCCGCCCGCTAGGCCTGTTGCGCATGGTCAACGCTGCCAGTCCCGCCTATCTAGCGCGCTATGGCGTCCCTCGATCGCTGGAAGATCTCCAGCGTCAGGAACATCGGACAATTCATTTTTCGACGATGCTGGGCGGAAGACCCATTGGATGGGAATATCCGGACGGCGACAGCTACGCGACGCTTCAGTTGCCAGGCGCGTTACACGTCAACAGCGCGCAGACCTACGAAGCCGCTGCCCTCGCCAGCCTTGGACTGATTTCAGGCGCCACTCCTGGGGATTGGCCGATACTTGGAGAGTGGAGCGCTTGTGGAGATCATACCTGATTTTCGTCGCCGGCCGCTCCCCGTGTCCCTCGTCGTAGCACATCGGAGCAATCTGTCGCGCCGAGTCCGTGCATTCATGAAATGGATCGAAGAAGTGCTGTCGCCGTATCTGGAATAGCGAGACGAACATCGTCGTCCGGTCCTCGGAATCAACGTTCTGAAGTTGTGTCTGTCGGTCAGCGGCCTCGGCCGCGCAACAGAATGCGACGCTGAATAGAACCGTTCCGTAGCCCGACGTCCGCTTCTGAGCGCGGCAACAGAGCCTCCGGACGGCTTGCTTGGGTCGACAGCGGCCAATCACCTTCCGCCAAACGAAAGGCGGGTTTCCCCCCTGCTTGCTCCGAACCTAGCCGTTCTCCTTACGGCCAGGAGTTGCCACCCGGGCGCATCCCCTGAAAGTGCGGAACATGTCCAGCTCGGCCGACCTTAACGCCGGGATGGCCCCCAACCGTCAAAAACCACGAGGCGATGGCATTATCCCATTCGCGTCATTTGCATCGAGACCGCCAGCGGCAGCCACGGCCGGTCCGGCCACACCCAGCAGCCATCTGCATCCTCGACCAGCGACGCGAACGCCTTCCACGTCAGCCTGGGATGCTCATGCAGCCAATCCAATCGCATTCCGGCCGCCAGCAGCGAGCCCAGGATCGACGACAGCGGGTGCATCCACTCGACCGTGCGGCTGTTGCGCAGGCGGGCATCCGGGTCGGCGTAGTCCAGCGGGCTGTCGAATTCCATCGGGTCAGCGTTGAAGTATGGCGCGAACCAGCCGGGCCGCCCGTCCGGACCAGCGGCTTCATCGTCGAACACACGCGCGACCGGATGGACTTCCGCAAAGTAAAGCCGGCCGCCGGGCCGCAGGAACCAGGCGATGATCCGAGCCCATTCGGCGATGTCGGGCAGCCAGATGATCGTGCCCCAGGTGATGTAGACCAGGTCGTAGCTGGACGGTTCCGGGATTGCCTCCCGCGCCGCGTAGAGATCCGACTGCACGAAGCGGGCGTTCAGGCCCAGGGTCGCGGCATCGGCCCGTGCGGTCTCGATCGCCGGCCCGGAGAAATCCAGGCCGGTGACGCTTGCCCCGCGGCTGGCCAGGATCAGGCTGTCATGGCCGAAATGACATTGCAGATGCAGCACCCGAAGGCCGGCGACGGCGCCGAGTTCGGCTTCTTCGATGGCGTTCATCCGTGCCGAACCGGAACGGATCGCATCGATATCGTAATAGGGGACCGCCCGATGGATCGGCACCCGTTCGTCCCAGTTCGCCCGGTTCAGCGCGCGCCAGTCCATCGTGTGTTCCGTCCGCTTGTTCGGCCGTTCATAGGACTGAACTGGATGGCCTCGCAAACAGCCGCGCGCGCGGCCGGCTCGTTCAACAGCAGTCTGCGACCGCCCGATGCTCGCAGGATGATGCTTGATCGACGGACCCGACCGGATAGTCTTGTGTTCTGATCAGGGTGTGTGATGCGGCCAGGCCATGCCAGAGGGGACAACGGAACGCGATCGGGTGATTTCGCCACGGGCGCCGCTGTTGCCACCGCCGTCTGCGTCCTTGGCACGTTGCTCAGTATCGCGGCACGCTCGCGGTTTCCCTTGCTCAGCGCACCGATTTTGAGCAGCGGCGCCGTGGGGCTGGCGGCGCTGGCAAGATGGCTGCGGACCGCGAGCCGGCGTGATGGCTGGCGGTTTGCCGGAGCCGTAACCGGCGCTGCGCTGACCATCGGCATGGCAGTCATTTCGCAGTCGCGCGACCTGAAACCGAAGATGGCATTGCCGGTTCCCTATGCCGACCTCAGCGCAACGTCCGCGGAAGTCCTTTACGGCAAAGCACAGCCGGTCAGACCGCTCCCGATACAGTCCCGGCCGCGATCATTCCTGTCCCATACGCATGAACCTGCCGTCTTTGCTCCAGGCCGGTAGAACGACGCCCCGCGCGGCAACGGCTGTTTCGTTACGGCCTCGTTCGGCCGAGTGAGCGGCTACTCCGCGGCGTGCATCGACAGGGAACCTGGCACCTCCAACCCGACCCCCTTGAGCGAAGTGCGGCGCAGGTCGCGCTTCTCCTTCAGGTCGTCGAACCGCGTGGCGCGATGCATCACCATCCGGTTGTCCCACATCACCAGATCATTGACCTTCCAGGGGTGCGAGTAGACGAACCGGGGCTGCGTCGCATGCTCCGTCAGGTCGCGAATGAAGGCGCGCGCCTCCGGCACCGGCCAGCCGACGATGCCGCCGATATGGGAGGACAGATACAGCGACTTCCGCCCGGTGACCGGGTGGGTGACGACGAGGCGGTGGCGGACCGGGCGTAGATTGTCCGGATTGCCGTCGCCCTTCACCGCAAAGCCGATCTGCTCGCGCGAGAAGACGATGGAGTGTTCGGTGATCATGTCCTCGACCTCGGCCTTGGTGGCGGCGTCGAGGGCGTCGTAGGCGGCGCGCATGTCGGCGAACTGCGTGTCCGCCCCTTTGGATGGAACAATCCGAGCATGAAGCAACGTGTAGCCGGCACCGACCGCTCGGAAGGATGCGTCGGAGTGCCAGAGCCGGTTGGCCAGCCCGTACATGCGGCGGCTGTCGTCGCGGGCGCGCAGGGTTTCGGCGTCCTTGCCGGCAAAGTTGGAGATGTCGCCTAGCTCCAGGCGCTGGAAGCGACGGGTTTCCGGGTTGGCCATCTGGGTGGCAAGCGGGACCTCGAGTTCGCCGAAATTGCTGCTGAAGACGACCTGCTGGTCGTCGGTCAATGGCTGGTCGGGGAAGCTCAGGACGGCGTAGTCGTCCATGCCGCGCTCGATGGCGGCGACCTGATCAGCGGTGAGCGGCTGGCAGATGTCGATGCCGGTGACCTCGCCGACGAAACCCGGCTGCAAGGCCCTGATGTTCATTGTCATGGCGCCTAATCCTCCTGCTCAGGCGACTGTCAGGCTGGTCCGCCATGCCCGGTCGCCCGCGGGTGGCGGTTTGTCCGACGCATGTTGGTCCTGGACGAACGCGCTGCCAAGTCTTTCGCCGCCGGACCTGGCGCCTAGTACGTCGCCCGCCCACCCGATACGTCGAACACCGCGCCGGTCGAGAAACTGCACTCGGGGCTTGCCAGCCAAAGCACAAGCGAGGCGACCTCATCGATCTCGCCGAATTGTCCGATCGGGATCTTGGACAGCATCCAGTCCACTTGCTGCGTCGTCATCTGGTCGAAGATCGGAGTCTTCACCGCCGCCGGCGTCACGCAGTTCACCCGGATTTCGGTCGCGGCCAGTTCCTTGCCGAGAGACTTGGTCAGCCCGATCACACCGGCCTTCGACGCGGAGTAGGCCGAGGCGTTCGGATTACCCTCCTTGCCGGCGATCGAGGCGATGTTCACGATCCTTCCGTACCCGTTCGCCTGCATGAACGGCACCACCGCACGGTTGCAGTAAAAGACGCCCTTGAGGTTGATGTCGATCACCTTGTCCCAGGCCGCGACTGGATACTCCCAGGTCGGATGATTGGGACCGGTGATGCCGGCGGAGGCAACCAGGATGTCGATCTTGCCCAGCGCCCCGGCCGTTGCCTGCGCGGCGCGATGCACCGCATCCGGATCGGTGACGTCCAGCGTAACGGTGTGGGTTGCGCCGGAGCGTGCGAGACCTGCCTCATCCATGTCCCACAGGCTGAGCCTGGCGCCCTCGGCCGCCAGACGCCGGGCGATGCCGGCGCCGATGCCGGAGGCGCCCCCGGTGACGATGGCGGTGCGTCCTGCGAAGCGTTGGGTCATGGTGGCCTCCCTTGGTCAGCCGGTGTTTTGGCTGACCGGAAGTTCCCGGTCCAGAGCCGGCTACGTCGACAACTGCTCCAGCACCGCCCGGTTTTGCCGGATGCCGAGGAACCGGATCAGCACCGCCGGCAAAACGGCTCCGGGGATCACGATCCACACGATCCAGCCCAGGTGATTTGTTCCCAGTGTGTAGAGTGGCCCGAGGAGGGTCACGCCCGCCCACGCTCCCAGGTGACCCAGGCCGTCGGTCCAGGCGAACGCTTTCGACCGGATACGGGTCGGGTAGGCAACCGCGGTGTAGTTATAGAGGTTGAACAGGAACAATCCGGTGCCGATCCGGCTGACCACGTAGCAGCCGGCGATGACCCAGAGATTGGGGACCATCCAGGCGACGACCCAGCAGGCGGCGAACAACATGCCGACGGCGAAAAGAACCTCCCGGCGCTCGACCTTTTCGTTCAGGCGGGCGTTGACCTGGAAGCCTATGAACAGCGCGACATAGGCCACCGCGATCGTCAGGAAGACGAAATGGGCGTTGGCGCCGTGGTCCACCATGAACACCGCGGCGAACGCGCCGACGCCATAGATCAGGCCGGCATAGGCCAGCATCCAGACGACGATCAGCACCCAGGTGCGGGAGCGGTACTGCGGGCTGGTAAACAACTCGGTCCAGGAACTGTCCTGTGACGAAACGACAGGGTTACGTCCGACATGGGGCTCCGGCAATGGTTCCCGGGTCAGCGCCTGGCAGCGGCTTTCGTAGACCGCCATGACGCGTTCGGCTTCCTCGTGATGCCCCTTGGCTTCCAGCCACCGGGGTGATTCCGGCAGCACCCACCACAGCAGCGGCAGCAGCACGACGATCTCGACGCCGGCGCTGACCCACAGGAACAACCGCCAGTTCCCGGGGATCCAGGCGACGGCCAGCAAGTTGACGCCGACCGCCACCAGGGCCGTGACGCCTTGGGAGGCCAGCAGCACTTTGTTACGGACATCCGGCGAGGTCATTTCGGACAGATAAACGGAGTGTGTCGCAACGATCCCGCCGACGCCCAGCGTGCTCGCGACGGAGAGCACCACCATCCACCAGAAGTTGGTGACATAAGCGAACGGCCAGATGCACAGCCCGCCGAGGAACGTCGCCATCAGGATGGCCGGGCGGCGACCGTAACGGTCGGAGATCCAGCTCATGATGTAGACACCGATCAGGATACCCAGCCCGACCTGCAGCGCCTGGATCACCGCGTACTGCACGACGTCGATCACGTGGTTCGGGCGCCAGACGAACGGGTAGAGCCTGGCGGCGATGCCGTCGGTGTCGAAGATGATGAAGCCCCAGGTGATCTCGACCAGGATCGCGAGATGCCACTGCACGCGCGTCAGCGGCAGCCGGTCGACCCGTGCGGCGATGTGTCCATGAAACGTTGTCTGCGCGGCCACTGGTTTGCCTCCCTTTTGCATGCTGGCCTTGAGGCCATTCTTGTTTTGTCTGCTGACGTCTGGCGACAGGCGCCGCTACATCGCGATGGAGAATCCGCCATCGACCGGAATCGCGGCGCCAGTCACGAAGTCGGATGCGGAGCTTGCCAGGAATGCCGCGACACCGGCCATGTCCGCGGGCGTGCCCCACCGGCCATGCGGCGTGCGCTTCTCGACACTGTCGTGCAGGCCTTCGACCTGTTGCCGAGCACGCCTGGTCAGATCGGTATCGATCCAGCCTGGCAGCACGGCGTTCACCTGGATGTTATCCTTCGCCCATGCCGTCGCCAGCGCCCGGGTCATCTGCACGATGCCGCCCTTGCTGGAGGCATAGGGCGTGGCATAGGGCGCGCCGAACAGCGACATCATCGACCCGATGTTGATCATCTTGCCGCCGCCGCCGGATTTCATCACGGGGTAGGCGGCCTGCGAGCACAGGAAGGCGCTGGTCAGGTTGGTGTCCAGAACCTGGTGCCATTCCTCCTCGGTGTAGTCCTCGGGCATCTTGCGGATGGACGTGCCGGCGTTGTTGACCAGGATGTCCACCCGGCCGAAGGCTGCCTGCGCCTGCGCGATCAGCGCCTGGCAGTCTGACTTCTTCGTTACGTCGGCCAGGAAGAAGTCCGCTTCCGTGCCGGCGTCGCGCAGGGTTCGCAGCGCGGTGTCGGCCTTGGCTTTGTTGCGCCCGGCGATGGCGATCTTTGCCCCGAGTGAGGCGATGCCCTCCGCCATGCCTAGGCCGATGCCGCCGTTGCCGCCGGTGATGACGGCGACCTTTCCCCGAAGATCGAACAAATTCATGGTTTGTGTCTCGTTCTGGACTGTCCTTGCGCCAGCTTGGGGCCGCCGGACCCGGTGTGCAAGCCGGGGTCACCGAGGGCGGCACGCCCTGGGACAGGCGCGCCGCCGGGTGGTCAGGGCGCCAGTTTCGTCTCCGCCAGATGGTCGAATCGTTTGCGGAACGTGCCCAGGCCCATTGTCTGCGACCGTAGTTCGATGATCAGGTCGTGCATTTCGGCCTCCGGCACGAGTGCCTCGACATCGTCCCAGCCGCTCCATCCGGGCCGTTCGGCGAAGCCCAGGATCTGTCCACGGCGGCCCGTCAGGAGGCGTTGCGCCCTGGCGGTGTAGTCGTTGGGTACGCTGATGGTGACGTGATCGATCGGTTCCAGCAGCACCGGGTCGGCGGCCGCCAAAGCCTCCTTCATGGCGATCTGCGTGGCTGTGCGGAAGGCCATGTCGGAGCTGTCGACGGCGTGGAATCCGCCGTCCACCAGGGTCACCGACAGGTCGACCACCGGGTAGCCGAACGGGCCTTTCTGGGTGGCTGCCTCGGCTGCTTCGCCCACGGCTGGGATGAAGTTTCGTGGGACCGCGCCGCCGACGATCTTGTCGACGAACTGGAAACCTTCGCCGCGCGGTCGCGGGGCCACGTCGATCTTCACGTCGGCGAACTGTCCATGCCCGCCGGTCTGGCGCTTCAGGCGGCCGTGTTCGTGCACCGGCTTGCGGATGGTTTCCTTGTACGCGACCTGCGGCTTATGCGTGGTCAGCTTCAAAGCGAATGCTCGCGCCAAGTGGGCGACCGTGGCCTGCAGGTGCATTTCCCCTTGTCCATGCAGCACGGTTTCCTGATCCTGGGTGACGAACAGCGACGGATCTTCCTCGGCGAGTTTCTGCAGGGCGCCGGACAGTTTCACATCGTCCTTACGGTCGGTGGTGGCGATCGCCAACGCGTAGACCGGCGGCGAGGATTGGGGAAACGGCAGCGGTTCGGGGGTGGCTCCCGGCGACAGGGTCGCGCCTGTCGGCACGCCATCGAGACGGCCGAGGGCGACGATGTCGCCTTGTTTCGCCTCCGGCACCTTGGCTGGTTCGCCGTTCAAGAAACGATATATTCCGCCGAGACGGGTGCCGCCGAGCGTTGCGCCGTCGGGGATTGTTCCGGACCAGATGCGGGCGTAGGACAGCTTGCCGGTATGGCCGGCGTAGGCGGTCTTGAACACCTGCGCCAGCGGCGGGCCGCTGGTATCGATCCCCTTTCGGTCCGCGGTCTCGTTGGGGGCGGGCGTGTCGTGGCGCAATGCCTTCCAGAGCCGGCGGACGCCGTTGGCGTTCTCGGCGGATCCGAGAAGCACCTCGATCACCGCGCCGGCGAGCAGATCCTTGCGCATGTCGCGGTAGAGTTCCTCCGGCGTCGGCTTGATGTCTTCGAGCACCTTTTCCAGCAGGGTGTCGTCGTGGTCGGCCAGGGTTTCGACGAGGGATCCGAGCGCGGCCTGTTCCTCGGCCAGCATGGCGGCTGGGATCTGCATGAGTTCCGAGGGCTGGCCCTTGCGGTAGTGGTAGGCGCGCTCGCTCATGAGATCGACGTATCCGGCGACTGACTGGCCTTCGAAGATCGGCATCTGGCGCAGCACGAGGGGGAGGCGGCGTAGGCCTGCAGGGCGGAGAGGGTTTCGGCGATGCCGCCTTCCAGCGTGTCGATCTTGTTGATGAAGACGATGTGGGGGACGCCTTCTTCGCGCAAGGTTTTCAGCAGTGGCGCGACGGTTGCGGCCTTGGCGGGGTTGGGCTCGCAGACGACCACGGCGATGTCCACCATGGCGAGGGCGGCGCAGGTCTCGAAGGTGAACTCGATGGAGCCGGGGCAGTCCAGCACCGACCATTCGTCGCCGAGGTAGGTGCAGTGGCCGATCCGGACCTCGGTTGTCATGGGGCGGTTGCGTGGGTCGGCGGGTCGTTTGACCGGTGCGCCGGCGGCGTCGAGCAGGGCCTCGAACAGGGTGGATTTGCCGCTGCTGTAGGGACCCACCAGAGCGACGGAACGCGGACCGCGGACGTTTCTTGTTTCGGGCATGGCCGTACCTCCTTCGTTGCTGAAGGCGCCGGCGCCCGAACGAGACGGGCAGCCGAAGCGCCCCCACGGGAGGATGCTAGACCGGGATTAGGCAGGGTGGAAATGAGGGAACACAATTTACGTCGGTTTTGTGACGGCGGTCACGCGCTGTGTTCGCACATCCTGACACTTTCGTGCCGCACTCAACGACGGTCCTGCCGCTACCGCGCCCAAGACCGGCCGAGAGCCGTTCGAACAATCGAGAGGAAGCCATTATGGACATGACAAAAGCCGGCGGACGGAACGGATATGATTACACGCTGATCGTAACCGTCGCGCCAGATGCGGAGATCAGCAAGAACGCACAGGAGTTGCGCAAGGCACTCGAATACCGCGGCGATAAGGTGGACGTGGTGACCTTGTCGCGATTGGTAGTCCAGAAGCCGCCGGCGTTTCTGAGCGCTGTGCTAAATCCATATCTTGTCAAGTTGAGCAAATCCTCGCGGGTCTACTTCTACGGCCACGGCGATTGGCAAAATCAGACCCTCGGCGGTGTCAGCCCGGCATTGCTAGCCAAGGCATTGATCGAAATGCCGGTCGTTCGTGTCGTCAGCCTGATCTGCTGCGATGCCGCTATCGACTACGCGAAGGGTGAGTCCGGCCTTCGTGTGTCACTGTCAGCGGATAGTTTCGCCTCTCACTTTCACAAATTCCTGGCTGACCAAGGAAAAAAAGTAACGCTTTACGCCCGGACCATGCTGATGGGCGTAAGGTTCACCGGCGCCAAAGTGACAAGCCTGGCGTGCGCGGATAACAAGATGATCGATCCCAAGTCAAAACGCCCGAACTCGAAAGTTATATTCGACTGGGACGGCACGACGCAACGCCGACGCTGGTTTGACTACACCACGAACGCGGCCGGCGCCAATCTTGACCCGTTTCAATCGGTTCTGGCGGACCTGGCAAGCCTGCAGTTTGGATAGCCAAGGCCTCGCCCGGTGTAGTGTTTGTGGCAGGGCCTGCCGTTCCGTGCCGGAACCTGCGGTGCCGCGGCAATCACCGTCCGCGCGTCGCCGCCGGCTTTCCGGGGAAGCGTTCAATCGCCATCGTATCGGAAGGCCCGTGGCGGAGTGAGCGATTATCGAACCTTTGGCGAACTTTGGCTGCAAGGTTCGACGCGGATCAATCCGGGTGGGGTCAGGCGGCGGCTTGTTCGGGTTGCGCGGATGCGGCCTGGAAGCGACGAGCTTGCTCCAGTTTCAGGCGGGCGGTTTCGACGACGCGCTGCTGCGCCTGGATTTGCTGCGCGGCGCTGCTGTGCGGTGGGGGGGCACCTTTGTGGTGCGCTTTCATCAGGGTCAGGAGTTTGGTGGCGGAGGCCAGTTTGGCCTCGGCCGTGGCGGGGTCAGTTGGTTCGGATTGCGGGTTGGGGGTGGGGGGTTCCTGGCGGGCGGCGG
Source organism: uncultured Pseudomonadota bacterium (assembly GCA_963819005.1). Classification (GTDB taxonomy): domain Bacteria; phylum Pseudomonadota; class Alphaproteobacteria; order Acetobacterales; family Acetobacteraceae; genus Rhodopila. The sequence goes on along the minus strand of CAWFUL010000009.1, from coordinate 654,317 downwards.
CGGGTTCTGCCGCGGGTTCCACTGCAGGTTCCACTGCGGGTTCCACTGCGGGTTCCGCCTGGGGTGGTTCCGGGGCGGTTCGGGCGGCGCGCTGGAACTCGGTCAGGCGGCGCTGGGCCTGATGGCTGGAGCGACTGAGGCTGCAGGCCCATTTCAGGGTGGCGTCCAGTCTTTCGGCGGTGATGGTGGGTTCGGCTGATTCGGCGAGGACGGTGAGGCTTTTGAGGCTGAAGCCGATGGCCTCGGTGGCGAGGCGGAGTTCGCGCGCGGACTGGGGGTCGTATTCGCCGAGCATGTGGCGGGCGAGGGAGCGGGCGGCTTTGGTGTCGTTGTCGAGGGCGGGGAGGAACAGTGGGAGGAGGAATGAGATGGCGAGGTCGAATGCGGCGGCTGGGAGGTTGGCGGAGGGGGAAATCAGGTGGGACATGGGGTGGGGTCCGTGTTGCTGAAATGTTCTCCGGCAAGGGATAGGATATTTGTCTGGGCAATGCAAGGGTATTTTCCTAATTTTCGTTCTGTCATCGGCTTCTGAAGAGGTCACTCAGACCGGATATTCTGACGTATGGAAGCCGGCCCCGCGTCAGGGTGCGATCGCAGTCGTTGCCGCCGTCCGCTCCGGTGTATCAGGACTTGTCCGATGCTGTGCTGAAACATTTGAACGGACTCGGTATCCGCTGCACCGCGGCAATCACGTCCCGGCGTGTCGCTGCCGGCGTGCCGGGGGTGAAATCGATCGAGACCGTATCGACGATGCCGCCGTAGCGTTTCTCGATCGCGGCGGGCAGGTTGTCGTAGGTGGCCCTGGCGACGAACAGGTCGAGCACGTCGTCGGGGACCTGTGCCGCCATCTCGGACCATTTTCCCTGCTTGGACATTTCGGTCAGCTTCACGCCGAGATCGCCGACGCCGTGCAGGTCGAAGACGCCGCGATAGGCGGGGGTGGAGCCGTAGAAGGCCACGCGGTAGCGGACTTTCTCGGCCGCGGCCTTAACCGCGGCGGCGTCGGGGCCGGTTGCGACGAAGCCGCCGCCGGTGATCTCGAAATTGTCGAAGGACTTGCCGTGGGCGGCGAGTTCCTGCGCGAGCATCGGGCGCACCACCTCCTCCAGATACGCACGGGTCGCGAAACTATGCAGCCGCACGCTGTCGGCGACGCGGGCGGCGGTCTTGAGCATCAGCGGGCCGACCGCGGCCATCGCGACGGGCGGCAGCGGCAGGCCCTGGGCGGGAGGCGCCCACTCCGGTGTCATCAGCGAGAAGTTGTAGTAGGTGCCTTTGAAGCTGAGTTTTTCGCCATACTCCCAGCAGCGGAAGATCGCGCGCAGGGCCTGGACGTATTCGCCGAGGCGGGCGGCGGGCGCGACCCAGGGGGTGGAGAAGCGGCGCTCGTTGTGGGCCTTGATCTGGCTTCCCAGGCCGACGACGAAGCGGCCCTTGGAGTGGGTGTGCAGATCCCAGGCCTGGTTGGCCACGATCATTGGGCTGCGCGGGAAGGCGATCGCCACGGATGTGACGAGCGACACGCGCTCCGTTGCCAGGGCGGCGAAGGCGAGCGGGGCGAACGGGTCGTGCTTGAGTTCGCTGCTGGAGACGGCGTCGGCGCCATCGTCCTCCGCCTGACGCGCCGCGACACTGCACGCGCGCCAATCTTCTACCGGCAAACCGACTGATACGCGCATTTCGATTCCTCCATTCTGTTGCCGAAGGCTAACGCGTCGGCGGGCTTGATGCTACCGGGGCGGCTCAGGTTGGCCTTCCGGGGGACACTGTTCTAACCTGCTTGTCACGGAACAACGGGGAAACCGCGCGCATGTCATCTCTTGACGGACAGGTCGTTATTGTCACCGGTGCCAGCCGGGGTATCGGCGCGGCGGCCGCCGAGGCTCTGGGCAAGGCCGGAGCGACCGTTGTGCTGGCCGCGCGCGATGAGAAGCAGGCGGCGCGTGTCGCGGCGAAGATTGGCGGGACGTCGGTGGCACGGCGGTGCGACGTGTCGGACTATGCCGCGTTCGCCGCTCTGGTCGAGGAGACCCGGGCGAAGTTTGGGCGCCTGGATGTGCTGGTGAACAATGCGGGGATCCTTGAGCCTCTGGCGCATATCGTGGACAGCGATCCGGCGGAGTGGGCGCGGAATATTCAGGTGAATCTGATCGGCGCGTTCAATGCCGTGCGGGCGGTTTTGCCGGGCATGCTGGCCGCCGGGGGCGGAACGATCGTCAACCTGTCATCGGGGGCGGCGCTGCGTCCGGTCGCGGGGTGGAGCGCCTATTGCAGTGCCAAGGCGGGTGTTCACATGCTGACGCGGGCCATTGCTTTGGAGACAGAAGGGAAGGGGATTCGGGTGTTTGGCTTCCAGCCAGGCATGACGGACACCAACATGCATGTGCTGAACCGAGCGTCGGGGATCAATCCGATCAGCAAGGTGCCTCAGGCGGATCTGTATCCGGTGGCGCATCCGGCGATGGCGATCGTTTACCTGTGTACCAAGGCGGCGGACGATCTGCACGGGCAGGATTTTTCCCTGCGCGATGAGGCGTTTCGCGCTCGGCTGGGGCTGTCGTGATGGCTGGCCCTCTGGATGGGATCAAGGTGCTGGAGATTGGTCAGGCTTTGGCTGGGCCGCTGGCGGGGGTGATCCTCGCGGACATGGGTGCTGATGTCATCAAGGTCGAGAAGCCTGATGGGGGCGACGATGCGCGGCTGTGGGGGCCTCCGTTCGTTGGGGACGATTCCGTGGCCTTCCGCAGCAATAACCGGGGCAAGCGGTCGGTTACGCTGGATATCAAGAACCCGGCGGATATCGCGAAGCTGAAGGCGCTGGCGGCGGAATCCGACATTCTGATCCAAAACCTGCGGCCGGGCATTGTCGATGATTTCGGCATTGGGCCGGAGGCGCTGACGGCGGCGAATCCGCGGCTGATCTACTGCTCGATCTGGGCGTTTGGGTTTACCGGGCCGCTGAAGCTCGCGCCGGGGTTCGATCCGCTGTTGCAGTGTTATGGAGCGGTGGTGACGCTGACGGGACGGCCGGAGGACCCGCCGACGTTCTGCGCGCCGGCGATCAACGACACGGCGACCGGGATGTGGTGCGTGATCGGGGCGTTGGCGGCGTTGCAGCAGCGGCAGATCACCGGCAAGGGGTGTATCGTTGACGCGTCGCTGTTCGAGAGTGCGGTGGCCTGGGTGCAGGGGCCGCTGAACAGCTACGGCGTGACTGGCAAGCTGCCGGAGCGGCATGGAACGGGCAGCAACATTCTTTCGCCGTATCAGATATTTGAAACGGCCGACCGGCCGCTGTGCATCGCGGCGGGCAACGACCGGCTGTTCGTGAAGCTGGCCCATGCGATGGGTCATCCGGAGTGGTGCGACCATCCGCATCTGTCTGATGGACGCAAGCGCGCGGCCAACCGCGACAAGGTCGTCGGGGCCATGCAGCCGGTGCTGCTGACCCGCACGCGGCAGGAGTGGCTGGGCATTATCGGGGAGGCGGGGGTGCCGTGCGCTCCGGTCAACGACATCGCCGAACTGGCCGCAACCGAACAGTTGCGGGCGATGGACATGATGCGGACGCTGCCGGGCAGCGGGCTGTCGGTTGTCGGCCTGCCGATCACCTTCGATCGCCAGCGGCCGCACCCGCGGGGTGATTCGCCGAAGCTGGGGGAACACAATGGCGAGGTGTTCGGATCGTCCGGGCCGAGGCCGGGTGGCGGCTACTAGCCCAGGTCGTCCAGGAAGCCGTTCAATGCGGCGATAAAACCGAGCGTGTTCTGGCCGTGGACGTTGTGGCCGCAGTCCGGCACTGTCGCCAGACGGCCCCGTGGCATAGCGGCGGCGAACCTCTCGGCGGCGTCCGGTTCCAGGATGTTGGAGTTCTGGCCGCGGACGAGCAGCACGGGCAGGTCGAAGGCGGCGGCCTCCTGCAGCGTGATGTTCTCCTGCGGGCCGGATGCGCGGACGATTCCCAGACGGCGGGGGTTGGAGTCGCATTTGCTGATGTATTTGCCGTCGGCGCGTTCGAGCATGTTGTATTTCACTGTCCGCTCGATGTGTTCGCGGGAGCGGTAGGGATCGTATTTGCGGACGTTCTGGACGAAGTGTTCCAGGTCGTCGAATTCCTGGTTGGCGGCGACGAAGCCGCCGATGGCCGCGCGGCCGCGTTCGGACAGTTCGGGTCCGACATCGACGATGACCATTGCGCTGAGCAACGCGTGGGCGCGGCGGGCGAGCAGCATGGAATTGCGGCCGCCCATGGAATGGCCGATCAGGATCGGTTTGGTCAGGCCCATGGCGCCGATGAACGCCTCGGCGTCCAGCGACATCTCGTGGTTCGAGTAGATGACATCGCGGGCCCATTCGCTGTCGCCGTGGCCTCGCTGGTCGAGGGCGAGGACCCGGTAGCGCTGGGCGAGGTGGAGGCTGACGAGGTCCCACGAGTGTGCCGACTGGTGGCCGCCGTGCAGCAGCACGATCGGCGGGGCGTCCGGATGGCCCCATTCCAGGAAGTGGAAGCGCATCCGCCGCAGCACGATGTTGCTTGAGCGGTAGGGCACCGAGGCGTCGTGGGGGATACGCAGGTCGGCGGCGCTGGACAGGAGGCTGCGGAACTCATCGGTTCCGGTCATGTCCAGCGGTTCGGAGGTATCGGCGAACAGGTTCAGGTACATACCGGAAGACAAGCCTGTCCCTGCTGGTCTGGCAAGAGCGGCGTGCTATGGTTGGTGTTCCGCCAACCGTTCAGGACCCAAGCATGTCCCATTCCGCGCTCGATCGTGCCCGTTCCTATCAGGCGGAACTGACCGCCATCCGCCACGATATCCACGCCCATCCGGAACTGGGGCTGGAGGAGTACCGCACCGCGGACCTGGTGGCGTCGAAGCTGGAGGAATGGGGGATCGAGGTGCATCGCGGCGTTGGCAAGACGGGGGTGGTGGGTGTGTTGCGCAATGGCAACGGACAAGGGGCGGTCGGGCTGCGGGCGGACATGGATGCGCTGCCGATGCGGGAGGCGACCGGGCTGCCCTATGCCAGCCAGACGCCTGGGTTGATGCACGCCTGCGGGCATGATGGTCACACGACGATGCTGTTGGGCGCGGCGAAGTATCTGGCGGAGACGCGCAACTTCAATGGCACGGTGAATTTCATTTTCCAGCCGGCCGAGGAAGGCCTTGGGGGCGCGCAGGAAATGCTGAAGGACGGGCTGTTCGAGCGGTTTCCGTGCGATGCGGTCTTCGGCATGCATTGCTGGCCGGGGCATGCCGGTGGATCATTTCATGACGGGGCCCGGCGCGCGGCTGGCGGGTGGCGCCTTTTTCGACATCCACATCACCGGCAAGGGCGCCCACGGCGCTCGGCCGCATGAATCGATCGACCCGGTCATGGTTGCCTGCCATATGGCGACTGCCCTGCAGACCATCATCTCGCGCAACGTTTCGGCGACGGACACAGCCGTGCTGAGTGTTACCCGCTTCCAGGCTGGGGACGCCTATAATGTCATTCCGCAGACCGCGACGCTGTCCGGCACGGTCCGAGCGTTCAAGCGGGAGGTGCTGGAGCTGATCGAACAGCGGATAGGACGGCTGGCGACGTCCGTTGCCGCGGGCTTCGGCGCCGAAGCGACGCTCGACTTCCGCGTGCTGTTCGCGCCGATGGTGAACGACGCCAACGAATTCGTTGCGTTTGCCGACGCGGCAGTGTCGTTGGTCGGCGAGGGTCAGGTGGATCGCAATGCCAACTCGCTGATGGGTTCGGAGGACTTCAGCTTCATGATGGAGAAGGTGCCGGGCGCCCACATCTTCCTGGGCAATGGCGACTCGGCGTTGCACCACAATGTCCACTTCGACTTCAATGATCAGGCGATCCCCTATGGCGTTGCACTGTACGGTGCCATCGTCGAGCAGAAACTGCCGAAGGGCTCCGCCGATTGATCCACCGCTCGCGGCGGGCTTTATAGTCCGCGTTATCCTCCCTTAAGCCAAAGGATCAGCCCCGCATGCCCAATTCCACGCTCGATCGTGCCCGTTCCTATCAGGCGGAACTGACCGCCATCCGCCACGACATCCATGCCCATCCGGAACTGGGGCTGGAGGAATACCGGACCGCGGAGCTGGTGGCCTTGAAGCTGGAGGAATGGGGGATCGAGGTGCATCGCGGCGTTGGCAAGACCGGCGTGGTCGGCGTGTTGCGGAACGGCAATGGACAGGCCTCGGTCGGGCTGCGCGCGGACATGGATGCGCTGCCGATCCTGGAGGCGACCGGCCTGCCGCATGCCAGCAAGACCTCGGGTCTGATGCACGCCTGCGGGCATGACGGCCACACGACGATGCTGCTGGGCGCGGCGAAGTATCTGGCGGAGACGCGCAACTTCAACGGCACGGTGAATTTCATTTTCCAGCCGGCCGAGGAGGGTCTGGGCGGCGCGCAGGAGATGCTGAAGGACGGGCTGTTCGAGCGTTTTCCCTGCAACGCTGTTTACGGCATGCACAACCGCCCCGGCCTGCCGGTTGGCAAGTTCATCACCGGGCGGGGTGTTCGCGCGGCCGGCGGGGCCTTCTTCGATATTACCATTGTCGGCAAGGGCGCGCACGGCGCGCGGCCGTATCAGAGCATCGATCCGGTGATGGTCGCCTGCCACCTTGCCACGGCCCTGCAGACGATCGTGTCTCGTAACGTCTCGGCGCAGGACAATGCGGTGCTTAGCATTACCCGCATTCATGCCGGCGATGCTTACAATGTGATCCCCGAACGGGCGGTGATGGCCGGCACGGTGCGCACGATGAAGCGCGAGGTCATGGAAACGATCGAGGCGAACATGCGCCGCCTCAGCACGACCCTGGCGGAGGGCTTTGGCGCGCGTGCCGAGGTGGATTTCCGGGTGCTGTTCGCGCCGATGGTCAATGATGACGACGAGGTGATGGCCTATGCCGACGCCGCCGCGTCGCTGGTCGGGGACGACAATGTGACCCGGACTGCGCCGCCCGCCATGGGATCGGAGGATTTCAGCTTCATGATGGAAAAAGTGCCCGGCGCGCATATCAACCTGGGCAACGGCGACACCGCGACGGTGCACAACGACCGTTACGACTTCAACGATGAGGCGATTCCCTATGGCGTCGCGTTGTATGGCGCGATTGTGGAACGGAAACTGCCGAAGGGTACCGCTGACTGACGGCCACGCGCTCGTCGTGCGGTGGTTCGGCGACCCGGGTTGAAACGCAACGCGATACAGGCGCAACATGAAGTCGCCAGATCGCTGCTTTTGCCGTTCTTTCAGGAGTCCTGATGACCCAGTCCCCCCTCGATCGTGCCCGTTCCTACCAGGACGAACTGACCGCCATCCGCCGTGACATCCATGCCCATCCGGAGTTGGGGCTGGAGGAGTACCGCACGTCGGAGCTTGTGGCGACGAAGCTGGCGGAGTGGGGGATCGAGGTGCATCGCGGCGTGGGCAAGACCGGCGTCGTGGGCGTGCTGCGCAATGGCAACGGGCAGGGTTCGGTCGGCCTGCGGGCGGACATGGACGCGCTGCCGATCCTGGAGGCCAACGGCCTGCCGCATGCCAGCAAGACGCCGGGCCTGATGCACGCCTGCGGCCATGACGGCCACACCACGATGCTGCTTGGCGCGGCCAGGTATCTGGCGGAGTCGCGCAACTTCAACGGGACGGTGAACTTCATCTTCCAGCCGGCGGAGGAAGGCCTGGGCGGCGCGCAGGAGATGATCAAGGACGGGCTGTTCCAGCGTTTTCCGTGCGACTTCGTCTACGGCATGCACAACCGTCCCGGCCTGCCGGTCGGGAAATTCATCACCGGCCCCGGCGTGCGCATGGCCGGCGGCGCGTTCTTCGACATCCACATCACCGGCAAGGGCGCCCACGGCGCCCGGCCGCACGAGAGCATCGATCCGGTGGTTGTCGCGTGCCATCTGGGCGCGGCGATCCAGACCATCGTGTCGCGGAACATCTCGGCGCAGGAGCATGCGGTGCTGAGCATCACCCGCATCCAGTCGGGCGATGCCTATAACGTGGTGCCGGAACGGGCAGTGCTGTCCGGCACTGCCCGAACGATGAAGCGGGAGGTGATGGAGTCGCTCGAGACGCACATGCGTCGCCTGTCGGTCAATCTGGCGGAGGGGTTTGGCGCCAAGGCCGAGTTGGACTTCCGCTTTCTGTTCGCGCCGCTGGTGAATAACGACGCCGAATTTGTTGCTTATGCGGATGCCGCGGCGGGCCTGGTGGGCGAGGAGAATGTCATGCGCGACAGTCCTCCGGCCATGGCGTCCGAGGACTTCAGCTTCATGACGGAACTGGTTCCGGGCGCCCACATCAACTTCGGCAACGGCGATACCGCCGCGGTGCATAACGACCGGTATGACTTCAACGACGAGTCCATCCCCTATGGGGTCGCGTTGTACGGCGCGATCGTGGAGAAGAAACTGCCGAAAGGCGCGGCGGACTGATGCTGACCCGAGCGGAACCGGGTGAGCTGACGATCTGGTTCGACGGCAGGCCGGTCGCGGCGCGGCCGGGGGACAGCGTCGCGGTGGCGCTGTTGGCGGCAGGCATCATGACAACGCGGACCACGCCCGTTACCGGGGCGCCGCGTGGGTTCTTCTGCCTGATGGGCGCCTGCTTCGATTGCCTGGCTCAGGTCGATGGGCGGGCGAACGTTCAGACCTGCATGACTGCTGTCCGCGACGGTATGCGGGTTGAGACTCAGGTGGGCGCGCGGACCATAACGGTTTCGACGCCGTAAGTTGTTTTGCCAGTCGCTTGCCGGCGGCGTTGTGGCGCTCCCTACCGTCACACGTCTGGCGGCTCTGCGGGTGCGGAGCCGAGAGCCGCGAGCTTTTGCTGCAGTAAGCGCCACCCACCGTCACACGTCTGGCGGCTTTGCGGGTGCGGAGCCGAGAGCGGCAAGCTTTTGCTGCAGGAAGCGCCGGACTGCTGGATCGGCTTCCAGACCGATCGCCTGACGGTAGGCGTTCGCCGCTTCGTCATGGAAGCCGGATCGCGCCAGCAAATCGGCCCGGGCGGCCCAGTACGGCTGATATGCCGCTAACCGAGGATCACTGCCGGCCAATTCCAGTTCGGCCAGACCTGCTGGGGCGCCTACCGCCTCGGCCAGCGCCACCGCCCGGTTGATCGCCACGACCGGGGAGTCCGTCAGCGTTGCCAGCCCGTCGTAGAGCCGCACAATGGCTGCCCAGTTCGTCTGGCCGGTCAGACGCCGCGCTACATGGGCTGACTGAATCGCAGCCTCTAGCTGGAACCGTCCTGGCGTTCCCATCGCTCCGGCACGCCGCAGGAGAGTCTCCGCCTGCTCGATCAGACCCGCATCCCAGTGTTCGACGGACTGCTGGTTCAGCGGAACGTAATCGCCGTTTGCGTCGCGCCGGGCACCGCGTCGGGCCTCGGTATAAAGCATTAACGCAAGCAGCCCGAGTATTTCAGGCTCGTCTGGCAGCAGCGAGACGAGCAGGCGGCAAAGCCAGATCGCTTCCGGCGCCAGACTTCCGGTACGCAGATCGGCGCCGGCGGGGTCGGTCCAGCCTGTCGAAAACGCGGCGTAGACGGCATCCAGCACGGCCTCCAGCCGCTCCGGCAGGTCCGACCGGTCCGGGATGCGAAATGGAATCCCGGCTTGCTTGATGCGGGACTTGGTTCGGACCAGCCGCTGCCCCATCGTTGCCGGCGCCACCAGAAAAGCCGATGCGATCGAGGCCGCGTCCAATCCCAGGACGGTTTGCAACATCAGCGGGGCGCGTATCGCCGGTTCAATCGCCGGGTGGGCACAGACGAACAGCAATGCAAGGCGTTCGTCCGGGATCTCCGCGGGCGGTCCAGCGCCGGCAAATTCCTCGGCCAACAGGAGCAGATGAGCGCCGGCGCGTTGTGATGTCCGGCTTCGCCGCGCGGCATCTGTATGCTTCCGCCGAGCGACGGCCAGCAGCCAGGCGGGTGGATTGGCCGGCACGCCGTGGACCGGCCAATCCGCCAACGCCGCGGCGAAGGCTTCGGACAACGCGTCCTCGGCCCCCGCCACATCGCCGGTGCGCGCCGCGACATAGGCGAGCAGGCGGGCGTAGCTTGCCCGCGCGACTTCCTCCGCGGCGCGCCCCGCGTCCATTTACATGGGCCAGATCGGACGCACCTCGATCGCGCCGTGGGCCGCGCCGGGGCAGCGTTCCGCCCAGGCGAGTGCTGCGTCCAGATCGGCGGCCTCGATCAGATAATAGCCGCCGAGTTGCTCCTTGGTGTCGGCGTATGGCCCGTCCAGCACCTGCGTCTTGCCGCCGGACACCCGGACTGTCGTGGCTGCCGTGGACGGCCGCAGGCGGTTCCCCCCGGCCAATACGCCGGCTTTCATCATTGTTTCGGTATAGGCGCTATAGGCGGCCGTCATCTCGCCGGAGGCAACCTCCGGCAACGCCGCCCAGTGGGCCTCGTTCTGGTAGATCATCAGCAGGTATTGCATGGTGTTGTTCCCTGTCCTGGCGGCCGCACGATGCGCCGCTGAACAGGTGACGTTCAAGGATCGGGGATTTCGACAGGTTCGGATGATTTACGTGGGACCAAGGTCGTGGATCGGTCGGTGACCGGCCGGCCGGGCGTCCCGCGGGGCACCGAAGAACATCCGGCGCAGGTTGCCTTCTCCCATCGCCGCGTTGATCTGACGGATCGCGATGTATGGCACCAAAATCAGCCACATCAGTACGCAGGTCATGACGAGTTGAGCGGCACTGCCGCCGCCCATGGCCCCAATGGCCTCGATCGCCGATCGGCCGTGGATCAGGCCGGCGACGGCTTCCTCGATCACGGACAGGACGAGCAGCAGCGCCATGAAGACGAACGACTGGTGCAGGATCGGGTAGATGAGCGGCTTGTGGCGGTACCTCTCGCCGACTCGGGCGGAATGGCCGAGCAGCATGAATTTGGCGAGTATCAGGGCCTTGATGGCGGCGACGCCGTAGGGGGTAAAGCCGATACCGCTCGCCCTTAGCACGGAGGCCTTGTAGAGCAGGACGACGCCGAAGCAGACGTATAGGTAGGCCGTGATGATCGCGTATTGGATCAGCTCGTGGCGGATCGCGTGGGTGATGCTGGTTTTCGGTTTTGTTTCCACGTTCATTGCTGGGCTCACTGTGCTGGTGTTCAAACGGGACGGCTGCCCGGCGCCCGGTCGTTGAGGGGAATGTAGAATGTCGACCTGCTCCGGGATAGGCGTCGCCGCTGGCTCCACTCCGCCGTAGATGGCGAGGCCGCGGGAGCAGCCGTTGCTGATTCCGTCCCGCGACATGTTCCATCTGCGCTGGCTGCCGATGTGGAATTCTCTGCTTGGGTCGTTGCAGTTGAGCATGGTGCGGCAGTCGATCGGCCTTTTGATAGGACTGGAGGAGTATGAGGCCCGGTTTGTGGGCCGGGATGCGCGGACCGGCGGTGCGGTTTCAAGCGACCGGGCGTTCGCGAGCAAGGAGGTTCGCGCGCGGCTTTGGGACGAGTGGCAGCGGTTGCAGGCGGGGCCTCGGAATTCCGGCGCGACGGCGATCCTGGCGCAGGGGCTTAAATGGCAACCGCTCGGGCTGACCATGGTGGACAGCCAGTTCATCGAGAGCCGGAATTTTCAACTGCGGGATATCGCGGGCGCGTTCGACGTGCCGCCCTACAAGCTGGCGATCAAGGGTGAGACCGAAGGCCCGGCGATGGTGCAGATGGGACAGGAATATCTGAACGGGCCGATCAGCGGATACTGCGAGCGGTGGAAGGCGCGCGGGGAGAAGTTCTTCGACCTGGACGGCGACGATGTGTTTCTCGATTGGGATTATGGCGCGTTCGTCAAAGCCGATCTGCTGTCGCGTTTCACCGCCTACCGCCAGGCGGTGGGCGGACCCTGGATGGCGGTCAACGAAGCGCGGCGTGGCGAGGGCATGCCAAATGTGGAAAATGGCGACACGGTGCAGCAGGCGGTCAACATGGCGCCGCTGGGCTGGGTGCCGTCTGCCAGGGGTGGTGCCGGCGATCAGGGAAGCAACCAGACCGGCATTCCTGGAGACGGAGGCAACGGTGATCCGAACCGAAATCCGGCGGATGATCCAGCGCCCGGCGTCTAACGTCCTGCACCGGTGAGAACGAGGTGTATTTCTACCGTCCCGCGTTGCGGGTCTTAACATTGAGGCGCGCGGCTGGGCCTCAATTTGAACGACCGAAAGCATCAGGGCGTGGCGGCGCGCACGCCACGCCCTGCTCTTCAGGCCGCTTCTGCGGTCTCCGAAGCCGAACCGACCGCCTCAAGCGGGCGTCGCCCGAGGAGCAGATCGGTGATCAGCTTCTGTAGGCGCGGGTTAAGCTCTTCATAGAGCGTGCCGCGCCTCATGTAGTCAGCCTTGTCCTTCATCAGACCTACGTAATGCGACAGGCCTGGGCCGGGGTACCACACCCAATCCACCGCGACGCTCTCGCCCAGCGTTGCGTGTGCGCCTGCAAGGTAGTTCGGCTTCGTCACCATGCCGACCGCTTTGAGGTACAACCCCTGCTGCGGAGCGTAGGACTTGATGACGATGATGTCGCCGACGGTAGCCCGTCGGAGAAGCTGGTGTGCGTAGGGAGCATCCGCCTCGTCCCATCCAACGCAGGCTACGCCTGCGGAGATGAAGTCAGCGGACACGTCTTCACCGTCGTAGACGGCGCCGATCGAGTAGATAGCCATGGAATGCACTCCTGCGGTTGCGATAAAGAGTGCGCGCACGGGGCAAGATGGGTGTTCGCAGCGACGTTCGCAAGTCCGCCTCGGCCCCGCGCCGACCGTCTCCGGGTAGGGGGTTTCAGCCCACCGCCCCGCCCCCTCCGGGACCGTGCATGGGTGAAACGCGATCAGGCGCGGAATTGGGTGGGGGGGGTAGCAGCAGCCAGTAAGTCCGGCTTCTGCATTGATTTTGCTTACTATGTTCCCGCGAGACCACGCCAACAGGACCGTTTTGGCCCCGATTTTGCCCCGCTTTTCGACGTTGAATCAGCACCGTAAACCGACTGCCGAAGCGGCGACGGACGCCGCGGCGGCCGGTCATCCCGCCAGGAAACTCTCCTGGATCGCCGCCGAGCGCAACGCGACCTCGATCCGCCGCAGATCCTTCTGCATCGCGCCGAACTGGTCCGCGAGAACCGCCGCCCGGTGCGGACTGACCTTGCGGACGGCGACCACCTGGTTGTCGCGGATGCCGGTGCGCAGCATCAGGGCGATGCGTTCGACCTGCGCCTCGAAGCCGGTGGCGAGACGCTGGTCTTCCTCGGTCGGGCCAGGTTGGGTTTCTAGGGCGAAGGACACCTGAGCCTCGGCATGGACCAGGGCGTTCGCGGTGGCGCGGAGGTCGGCGTAGGTTTTGCAAGCGCCGGTTTGGATGGCCTTGAACAGCACCATCTGCACCCCGGGGGCGAGCCCGGCGAGTTTGGTCGCCTTCGGGGGTTTCAGGTTCCCGCTCGCCAGAGGCCGGCACGTTTCCGCGGTCAGTCATCGCCACGCAAATGGACGCGAACCCGGCCAGGCTCGACGATCCAGAGCGCGCCCACCGGTGATCGCGCCTCGGCCAACGCCAGAAAATCCCGCACCCGATCCAGCAATGATCCAGGCGTCACCCGCGTCCCAGGCTCCAGAATAACCAAACCCGCGCCTCGCTCGGGCGGAAACCGCAGGACCTGACCGAAATCGTGATCCAGAGTGATGAGGATCCGCCCCTCGGCGGCGCAGACATCGAACAAAGTCTCGTCACGCGCGCCCTGAAGATTCTGGTCCCGCACCGTCATCACGTCGTGGCCAGCCGCACGCAAGAATTCGATCCCCCGCCGGCCGATGTTCTCATCCAGCTTGATTTTCATTCACGCCACGTGGGCGAACGGGACCGGAAGGAAGCGTTCACGCGACATCTCCGCGCCATAGGCGATCGCCGCCATGACGTCATCGTGCGTCAACTGGGGATATTCCGACAGCAACACGGCCTCGGTCATACCGTCAGCGAGAAAATCCAGGATCAGCGAAACCCAGAGCCGCGTGCCTTTGATGCAAGGCCTGCCGCCACAAATCGCGGGATCGATCGAAATGCGATCAAGGAGCATGTTCATGAGCGACGAGCCTTGCCTGCCGATAACTTAGTCCTACCATTCAACTGCCCCGCGGGCCATCGTCTCGAAGCGGGTGCCATTCTCGACTGAATCACCTCCAGGAGCGAGCGTCCGTCGGCAGCGGACGATTGTCGTCGATCACTTGTGCCTGGTGCGGTGGGTTCGCGGCCGAGCCCCAGAACAGCGCGTTGATATCCCCCCGCGTGATCCGATGCGCAACGCGACCTCGATCCGCCGGACATCCTTTAGGCTGGAGGCGCAAGCGGCCGGTCCGCCCGATGATGCGGTGCCGCCGCGCCTGCTCGAATTGTCCGTTGCAATCGCGCCGGAACCGTGCTTCAAGCCGCGCCTTCCCTGCTGGGGGCGACGGCATCGTCCCCGGCTATGCCCGATTTCCATTGTGGAAACTGACCCAACCCGGGTCGTGGGCGGAGACAAGCCATAGGGGGTTCATCCATGCCGCTATATGAAACCGTGCTGATTGCACGGAATGACGTGACGCAACAGCAGGTCGAAGCTGTCGCCGAAGAGATCAAGACCGAACTCGAAACCGAGGGCGGTTCGGTCAAGAAGACCGAGTATTGGGGCCTGCGCGGCCTGGCTTACCGGATCAAGAAGAACCGCAAGGGCCACTACATGCTGCTGGGCCTGGACGCCAAGCCGGCGTTCATCTCGGAAATGGAGCGCAAGCTCGGCCTCAACGAAGACATTCTTCGCTTCATGACGGTTCGCGTCGAGGAAGTCGAGGAGGCCCCTTCGGCCATTCTTTCGCGTAAGTCCGACGACCGGGAGCGCACGTTCCGTGGGCCGAAGCCCGCCGGGCGGTTCGAGAGCGGCCGCCGCCGTGGCTTCGATGACCGTGAGGAATTCCGCGCCCGTGACGAGTTCATGCCCCGCGATGAGTTCCGCGGCGGGCTTGAGGAGTAGCCTGCATGTCCGATACCGAAGTTAATCCCGCCGCACGGCGTGCTGCCGTTGGCGCCCGCCGGCCGTTCTATCGCCGCCGCAAGTCCTGCCCGTTCTCCGGCCCGAACGCGCCGAAGATCGACTACAAGGACGTGCGCCTGCTGTCCCGCTTCCTGTCGGAGCGCGGCAAGATCGTGCCAAGCCGCATCACCGCCGTATCCGCGAAGAAGCAGCGGGAACTGGCTGTGGCCATCAAGCGCGCCCGGTTCCTGGCGCTGCTGCCCTATATCGTCGCGTGAGGAGCGGATCTTATGGCCGCCGTTGAACTGATCCTGCTCCAGCGCGTCGACAAGCTGGGACAGATGGGTGACATCGTGAAGGTGAAGCCGGGTTACGCCCGGAACTTCCTGTTGCCGCAGAGAAAGGCGCTGCGCGCCAACAAGGACAACCGCGCCCGGTTCGATGAACAGCGCGCGCAGTTGGAAGCGCAGAACCTGAAGCGTAAGGAGGAAGCCGAACGCATCGCCGAACGCGTGGTCGGCATGTCCGTGGTCATCGTCCGTCAGGCCGGTGAATCCGGCAGCCTGTATGGGTCGGTGTCGTCGCGCGATATCTCGGACGCGGCCACGGCCGGTGGGCTGACGATCAACCGGTCTCAGGTGGTGCTGGAGCATCCGATCAAGACACTGGGCCTGACGAAGGTCCGCGTCGCGCTGCATCCGGAAGTGTTCATCACCGTCACGGTCAATGTCGCCCGCAGCCCGGAGGAGGCCGAACGGCAGGCGCGTGGCGAACGGGTCACCGGCGAGGCCGAGGACGACGACACGCAGGCTCCGACCGCCGAAGACATCTTCGAGGGCGACACGCCTCAGCCGGGGTAAGGATTTTCGGGCCGCCGCCGCTGGTCTGGCGGCGGCGGCCTGTCGTTTAGCCCGGTTCGGTTTCCCAGCCGCCGGCGACCAGGTCCTTGAATCCGCCGGCATTGCGAACGTCGGTGAATCCGAGGTCCTTCAGCGTCTTGCCCGCGAGTGCGGCACGGCCGCCCGATCCGCAATACAGGATCACCGGCTTGTCCTTGCGCAGCCTCGCCTCGTAAGTCGGCAGGTCCGGGTCGGCGCGAAATTCCAGCATCCCGCGTGAGATCGCGATGGCGCCTTTTGCCTTGCCGCTGGCCGCGACCTCGGTGCCGTCGCGGATATCGACGACCACCGCGCCGGATGACCTCACCAGGTCGGCGGCTTCCGTGGGTGTTACTGTCGGGACAGCGGCGCGCGCGGCGGCGAGCATGTCCTTCACTGTTGTGGGCATTGGGATCCTCCTGTGGTTGGGGTTGGCAGGCTAGTCCGAGCCGGGCGGAAAGACTACGCCGTACGTGGGCCGAACAGGATGATCGCAGCGCCCACGAGGCAGATGGCGGCGCCGGACAAGTCCCACCGGTCGGGGCGACGACCCTCGGCCAGCCAGAGCCATAGCACAGATGCGGTGATGTAAATTCCCCCGTAGGCGGCATAGGCGCGGCCGGCGGCGTCGGTCTGAACGAGCGTCAGTAGCCAGGCAAACAGCGCCAGCGACGCGATCCCCGGCGCGAGCCACCCCGGCGAGTGATCCAGGCGCAGCCAGGCCCAGAACGAGAAGCAGCCGGCGATCTCTGCCAGCGCAGCGGCCGCGTAGATAACAAAGGTCATGCGGTCATGGTGCCTGCGTCCGCTCAGCCGAGGAAGGTGTGCGTTGCTGACCCGTGACCGCAGCGGCGGGATATGGCACCGTGTTGCCAACGCAGCAGGAGACGGACCATGTATTTCGGCGCCTCGATGTTCCTGACAGACTATTCCATGACCGCGGTTGAACTTGCGAAGGCGCTGGAGTCTCGTGGGTTCGAGTCTCTTTGGGCACCCGAACACTCGCACATTCCGCTGTCTCGCCGTTCGCCCTGGCCGGGCGGGGCGGAATTGCCGAAGCAGTATTACGACGTGATGGACCCGTTCGTGACGCTGACGGCGGCGGCGATGGCGACCACGACGCTGAAGCTTGGCACCGGCGTCTGCCTGGTGAACCAGCGTGATCCGATCCAGACGGCGAAGCTTGTGGCGTCGATCGATCAGGTTTCGAACGGCCGGTTCCTGTTCGGTATCGGGGTTGGTTGGAACGCCGAAGAAATGGAGGATCACGGCACCGCCTTCACGACACGCGCGAAGCTGGTGCGCGAGCGGGTCGAGGCGATGAAGGCAATCTGGACCGAAACGAAACCGCAGTACAGCGGGGAATTCGTCAACTTCGGCCCGATGATGACCTGGCCGAAGCCGGTTCAGAAGCCGCATCCTCCGGTCATCGTCGGTGGTGCGTTCCCGCACGGTGCGCGCCGAGCGGTTCGGTATGGTGAGGGGTGGATTCCGTTAGCCGGGCGGCCCGATCAATATGGTGATGTTTTCGAAACGGTCCCGAAGTTCAGGGCGATGCTGGCCGAGGCGGGCCGTGATCCGGGATCATGCCCGGTCTCGGTCTTTGGCGCCGGTGAGGACGTGGACACGCTGAAGCGGTATCGCGATCTGGGCGTGGTCCGCGTCGCGGTCGCCTTGCCGGCGGCGAAGGAGGATGTTGTGCTGCCGATCCTGGACCGCTGGGCCGCGTTGATCCGTCAGGTAGGATAGCAGGCGGCTGGGCAGGGGGACAGGATGACAAACCGCAGCCGTTTTGCTCGATTTTTGACAGGCGTTCTTGCCGCTGCCGGATTGTTCGCGCTGATGGTGCAGGGCGCGCGTGCTGACGATCTTGCCGCGATCAAGCAGCGCGGCACGTTGATTGTCGGCGTGAAGGCGGACTACCCGCCGTTCGGCTTCCGTTCGGATTCGGGCGAGATCGTCGGGATCGAACCCGCGCTGGCGGCGAATGTGGCTGACACGCTGGGTGTGAAGCTGGAACTTGTGCCGGTGACCGCCGCGAATCGTATCCAGTTGCTGGAGGAGGGCAAGATAGACCTGATCATTGCGACGATGAACGGCACGTTGGATCGCAGGCAGGAGATCGACATCGTGAAGCCGTCCTATTACGCCGCGGGCTATAACGTCATGGTGCCGAAGTCGATGAAGCTGACGTCATGGGCCGACCTTAAAGGCAAGACGGTGTGCGGGATCCGGGCAGCTTACTATAATTACGAGGCCACGATGGACTTCGAGCTTCACGTCACGGAATTTCCTGGCACCTCGGACGCGCTGGCGGCGTTGAAGCAGGGACGTTGCGTGGGATTGCTGTACGACGACGCCGCGATCGAGGGCGAGATGCTGCAGCCGGAATGGCGTGAGTACGACATGCCGCTGGAGTCGCGGGAGGTTCAGCCCTGGGGTCTTGGCGTGCGAAAGAACCAGCCGGAATGGGCGGGCTATCTGTCCAGGACGGTGCAGAAGTGGGCTGCGGATGGGACGATCCTGGATCTGGAGACCAAGTATCATATCAAGCATGCGACGTTCGCAGCGAACGCGCACCAGGCCGCATCGGTATCGTCCGGCAAGTAGTTGCTGATCGCCTGTCCGCGCAGGTGGGGTCAGACAATCATGGCCGTCTCGTCTGTTGAGGTTCCGCGGCGTCGGGGCGCTGCACCGACCCGGGCAGAACGCCTCCCGGATAAGCCACCTCGACCGGCAGGCTGTTGCCGGGCCGAGCATTCGTGACGACCTGGGGGCATCGAACGCAGGCGGACGGCCCTTGCTCACGGAACCAGCGGCAGGCCGGACGGATCGCGCAACGCGGCAAAGCACCCACCACGGGGTCCAGCATCTGCGCCACGCGTCCTGCCAGGCTGCAGGCGCCACCCTGGTAATGCATGCAGCCACCGCCCATGCAGGGGGCGGCGATGCGCAACACCTCGGGCGCGGCCGCCTCACCGGACAGGGCCAGGATATCCTGCGTCACAGGCAACGTCTGCGTCAGGTAACCCACCCGGCGCTCGTTTTCGGCCGTGGTGGTCTGCACGCCAAACACACGCGCGTCCGGTTGATCCGGCTGTGCGCTCGGACACAGCAATTGCTCGTCGCTCATGTCATGGTCTCCGGCTGGTAGTAAGCCGGCGCGGGAGTAAGGTCGCGCGCCGGCGGTAGATTTACGCCAGTGCGGGGAGAACCGGCCCAGCCGGGAAGCCGCCGTAGATGATGTGGGGCAGCAATCCGCCGCCTGTTCCCAGGGCCGCGCTGGTGTCGGACGCCACGGCCGCCAGTTGTTCCGGAGTCAGGGAAACCGGCGCCGGCAGGTCGGCCAGGGCAGGATCGTTCTTGATGCGCTTCATGTTTCGCTCTCCTGATGGAAGTTGCCTGATACCACCCGTCAGCCGGGCGGTGACTGTTGAGTAATCGAATTCTACCTGATTACCCGGTCATTATATTGGGGAGTTTCTTAGTATTTACTGTGAGGTGTCCCACATCTGATAAAAATATGCGGTCTGTGTCCGCCATGATCGTGACATACCGAATCCGGCACCGATCCGCGCTGCCGGCCGGCCTGTACAGGCCACATATGATACGGCCGATCGGGCGGTGGCCATCCAAGCATGGAACAGCCACAACACGACCGACCGCTCCCGTGGCGTCAGTTAAGCCGCAACCTTGATGCCGCCTGCGATAATATGGACCAAGAGGCCGCCGCCGGAGCCGAGAAGGGCCGCCGTGTCGGTCGCGACCGCATCGAGTTGGTCCAGCGTCAGTGTGACCGGTGCCGGCAGTGTGGCCTGAATGATATCTTTCTTTTCGCGTTTCATTGTCGGGTTTCCTGTTTGATATCCGTGTTCAACGTTGGATCGCGCTCAGAACTCCGCGTGGGGTTCCATGCGGGGCGGCAGGGGCTGCGGGTTCAGTCCGCCGGCCACCGCGGCAATCTGTTCCTCGGTCAATTCAACCGGGGCGCCGACGGCGTCGTCGAAACTCGTGTCTTCCATTCTTGATCTCCTGTTCGTTCAGTCATCATCGATTGTGTTACGGAACGTAATGTTGCCATAACGACATGGGGCGGCGGCGTGATTTAGTCTTCCGCGCGCCGGGGCGGGAGGGGCTGTGGGTTGATACCGCCGGCCACCGCGGCAGCCTCGCGCTTCGTCAGTTCAACCGGAACCGGAGGAGCCTGATCGGGCGTGTGAGCAAGCGGCGCTTCCAGGAAAGGATTTTCCATGCTTTGTCTCCTAATGTACGGTAGTGATTACCGAACCTCGAGAAGATAACGCTAAACGAGATGAAGAACTGTGAGGCAGGCCACAGTCATCACCTAGAATGCGTCATCGAAGCCATGTTCGCTTTCGTCGCGGATCAACCGCGAGAGCGCCTCGCAGTCGATCATGGTCACGGCGCCGGCGGTTAGCTGCAACCAACCCTCATCGCGCCAGAGTCCCAGTATTTTGTTGACGCTTTCGCGGGTGAGGCCGGTCATCGATCCCAGTTCTCCCTGCGACAGGCGCAACTGGATGCTGGCTGGATTGCGCTCGCCCAGGGACTGGACGCGGGCGAGTTGAAGCAGGATACGAGCGAGCCGGACCGGTGCGGTGCGGCCGCGCGCGTCCACCAGATGTTCCGTTGCCCGTTCCAGGCGTTCGCCGACGGCGCGCAGGATTTCCAGCAGACTCTCGGGCCGCCGCTGCAGCACCTGGCGGTACTTGCGGCCATCGATCGACAGCACCCGGCAGCGAGTCAGGGCCGAAACGTCCGCGTCGTGCATGGATCGGTTGATCGCGGTCATTTCGCCGAAGCATTCACCGGGCCCGATGATGTCCAGCACGACCTCGCGCCCGTCCGCCAAAGTGCGAAACGACTTCAGGTATCCCTCCAGCACCAGTGTCACGGTGCCACCGGGGTCGCCTTGCCGCACCATCACCTCGCGGCGCTTGAGTGGGCGCACCTTCGACCATTGCATCAGCGACTGGACGTCTTCTTCCGGCAGATAGCCGAACGCGCCATGCGGCGCCGCCGGGCGGGCGCCGCGGCCGAACGTATCGATATTCCAGGATCCCGCGGATATTGGTGCGGTCCGAACGCTCGCCTCGGCATAGGTCGTTGCGTAGCTCATGCGTACCTCCCCGGTATCGGTTTGTCACATGCGGCCGAAGATTTTCCAGCCATGGGCTGTCCGCTTCGGCCCCTCCATCGCTGCGATGGGCGAGCCGGTCCGGTTGGTGGCCACGCTTGAACCTATTCCAGGGTTGCCGGCGGGTCTTAAGGATGGCCTTAGCTTTTGGGCAGGATTCTCTTAGGGCCCGTTGGCCACTCACCGCGCCATTTCGCCCGATGCAGCTTTCGGGCGCTTAGGGACGTGGCGGGAGCCGGTGGCGGTCCGGGCATCGCAAGTCGTGGATGGCCGTCCCAAGGACGGCCATGACGCGGTGAGCGCTGACCACGACCGGGGACTGATGTTGCGCGCCAGACGATGCGGGGTTGCTTCGGCGAGGTGCTAACGCGTCTGCGAGCGGTGCTGACGCGTCTGCGAGCGGTGCTGACGCGTCTGGGCGCGGTGCTAACGCGTCTGGGCGCGGTGCTAACGCGTCTGGGCGCGGTGCTGACGCGTCTGGGCGCGGTGCTACGCGTCTGGGCGGTGCTGACGCGTCTGGGCGCGGCGCTATCGCGCCTGGGCGCTTGCCTCGGACCGCGTCGCGCCCGAACGGGCGGCCAGAGCGGCGGCCATGAAGTCGTCGAGGTCGCCGTCCAGCACCGCGTCCGGATTGCCCTTTTCCAGACCGGTGCGGAGGTCCTTCACCAACTGATACGGTGCAAGAACATAATTGCGGATCTGGTGGCCCCAGCCGATATCGGTCTTCGCCTCTTCCTGCGCCGCGGTCACGGCTTCCCGCTTGCGCAGTTCGGCTTCGTAAAGCCGAGCGCGCAACATCTCCATGGCGTTGGCGCGGTTGCGGTGCTGGCTGCGGTCGGTCTGGCAGGCGACGATGATCCCGGTGGGCATGTGGGTGATGCGGATCGCGCTGTCGGTCTTGTTGACGTGCTGGCCGCCGGCACCGGATGCGCGGTAGGTATCGACCTTCAGGTCGGAGGGATTGATTTCGACCTCAATCGTTTCATCGACCACCGGGTAGACCCAGACGCTGGCGAAACTTGTCTGGCGGCGGGCATTGGCGTCGAACGGGCTGATCCGGACGAGGCGGTGCACGCCCGCCTCGGTCTTCAGCCAGCCATAGGCGTTCGGGCCGCTGATCTGCAGCGTGGCGGACTTGATGCCGGCCTGTTCGCCTTCGCTTTCTTCCAGCATCTGGACCTTGTAGCCGTGCTGTTCGGCCCAGCGCATATACATGCGCATCAACATTTCGGCCCAGTCCTGAGCCTCGGTGCCGCCGGCGCCGGAGTTCAGTTCGATATAGCAGTCGTTGCCGTCGGCCTCACCTGACAGCAGGCTTTCGATCTCCCGCCGCTTGGCTTCGTCGGCGCAGGCCCGCAGGGAGCCCATTGCTTCGCGGACCATCGCTTCGTCGCCATCGGCTTCGGCGAGTTCGATGAGTTCGAGCGCGTCGGCGACGTCGGTTTCCAGTTTGCGCACGCCCTCCATGGCCGAGGCGATCTGGTTGCGTTCGCGCATCAGCTTCCGCGCGGCGGCGGGGTCGTTCCACAGCGCCGGATCCTCGGCGCGGTTGTTCAGGTCCGCGAGGCGGCCTTCGGCGACATCCCAGTCAAAGATGCCTCCTCAGCAGGGCGACCGACTGCTTGATCTGTTCGTTAAGGGCGTCGGATTCGGCGGACATGATCGGTAATCTGCTTTCTGAAAGAGCGGCTCAATACAGGCCGCCGAGGCCGCTATCAACCCCGCCGTGCGCCACGGCCGGCGCGCCACCGGCATCAGCCGACGGCGCACTGGCATAGCCGCCACCGACCGGGCCGGAGGCGCCGGGCGTCTGATCGGGCTTGAAGGCGTCCGTCACCGTGCCATGACCGCTATCCCACGCGGCCATCGTCACGCCTGGCGGCTGAGGGAAGGCCAGCACCGGATGGCCTTGCAGGGCGGTCATCATATAGTCGTGCCAGATCGGCCCCGCCAACGCGCCACCCGTCTCGTTGTTGCCGAGGGAGGCTGGCGTATCGAACCCGACCCAAACGGCTGTCACCATGTCCGGCGTGAATCCGGTGAACCAGGCGTCATTGAAATCCTGGCTGGTTCCGGTTTTGCCGGCGATCGGCCGATCGAAGCCCTTGCCGGCAATGTAACCGGTGCCGCGCTTGACCACGCCCTCCATCATTGTCACCAGCTGGAACACGCTGGCCGGATCGGCGATCTGTGGCCGGTTATCCGTCAGGTCGGGCGGTTGCGCCGGGTTGCCGCACGCCTCGCAGTCCAGCCCGGGCGCCCGCATCACCACGTGGCCGTCCTTGTCCTGCACGCTGTCGATGAAGCTGGGGATCACTTCCCGTCCACCGGCCGCCAGCGAGGCATAGGCGCCTGCCTCGCGCAATACCGTGGTGTCGACAGCGCCCAGCGCCGCGGGCAGCACCTTGGGCATCTTGTCGACCATGTGGAAGGCGATGGCATTGTCCGCGATCGCCTGCATGCCGACTTTCTGAGCGACGCGCAGAGTTACGAGGTTGAGCGATTCCTCCAGTGCGATGCGCAGCGGGGTCGGACCGTTGAAGGTGTTCTCGTAGTTACCGGGACGCCACTGGCCATCCGGCGTGTCGATGATCAATGGCGCATCCATGAACCGCTGGCTCGGCGAGATGCCTTTCTCCAGCGCGGTCAGATAGACGATCGGCTTGAAGCTCGAACCCGGTTGGCGTTGTGCCTGTGTCGCGCGGTTGAACTGACTTTGCTCGAAGCTCCAGCCGCCCACCATGGCCAGGACGCGCCCGGTCCGTGGATCGAGCGACACCAGCGCGCCTTGCACGAGGGGGATCTGGCGCAGTGTCACGCGGTTGGCCGGCATTGCGGCGACCACTGTCGGTTTGCCTTTCGTGGGAACTGACGCCGATGCGGGCGCGGTGGTTTGCAAGGCACCGGCCGGGGGCTCGATCATCACGACGTCACCGGGCTGCAGGACGTCGGCGATGCGGTGCGGCGCCGGGCCCTGCTTTCCGTCCTTTACCGGACGCGCCCAGGACAGGTCGGACAGCGCGATCACCCCGCTGCGGCGGTCGCCCGCCTGATCCAGCCAGTCCACCTTGGCCTCCTGGTCCGTGATCGAGGCTACGATCGCCAGCTTCCAGGACGGCAGCATTCCGGGCGGGCGCGCAACCTCGTTCAGGACGGCGGGCCAGCGGGTTTCGAAGTCGGCCGGCGCGATGCTCGTGCGCACGACCGGGCCACGCCAGCCGCCAAACTTCCGGTCATAGCCCATCAGGCCGTCCCGGAGCGACTTCTCGGCGGCGACCTGGAGCACCGGGTTCAGGCTGGTGCGCACCATCAGTCCGCCCTGGGTCGTGGTATCCGGTCCAAACCGGGCAATGAGTTCGCGGCGCACCTCTTCGGTGAACCAATCCGCGCCGGGGATTGGCGGCGGCCTGCGGAATTCCGACGGCACGATTGGTTCCGCCTTCGCCGCCGCCGCCTGCTCCGGCGTGATTGCGTGATCCTCGGCCAGCCGATCCAGCACGTAGTCCCGCCGCGACCGCGCCGCGTCGGGAAACTTGAACGGATTGAAGTTGTTTGGCGCCTTCGGCAGCCCCGCCAGGAACGCCGCCTCGGCGAGGGTCAGCTTGTCCAATGGTTTGTTGAAGTAGGCCTGCGAGGCGGCGGCGACACCGTAGGAGCCTAACCCGAGATAGATCTCGTTCAGGTACAGTTCCAGGATGCGATCCTTGCTGAGGTTCTGCTCGATCCGCATCGCCAGGATTGCCTCGCGTGCCTTGCGCGACAGCGACAACTGGTTGTCCAGCAGCATGTTCTTGGCGACCTGCTGGGTGATCGTGGAGGCGCCGATCGGCCGCTTGCCCTGACCGTAATGCGCCAGATCAAATATAGCGGCGCGCGCGATGGCCATGGGGTCGACACCCCGGTGGCTATAGAAATTCTGGTCCTCGGCCGAGATGAATGCCTGGCGGACAATTTCCGGGATGGCGGTGATCGGCACGAAAATCCGCCGTTCGGTGGCGAGTTCGGTCAACAGCCGCGAATCACCCGCGTAGACCCGGCTCATGACCGGAGGCTGGTAATTCCGCAGTCCGTCCACATCCGGCAGATCGGCGCTGAAATGTTGGTAGGCGACATAAGCGCCGGTGGCGCCGACGAGGCCGACCAGGACCGTCAGCGCCAGAAACGCGCCGAACAGGCCGTGTACCGCCCGGGCGAACAGACCCTTGCGAGCGCGAACGCGTCCCGCCTTCCGCGGCTGGCGGGGATCGGGCTTCTTAGATTTCGGGGTGTTGGGTGGGGCCAGCCTCTCGCCAGCGGTCAATGGTCCGGTCATGAGGGGCGATATGAACGCTTTCTCTTGAGGTCGCCAGCAACGAGATTGCTAGCACTGTCTGCCGGCGGTTCTCAACCGGGGGCGTCCATTGGCGCGAACGGCTGACCGGCCACCTGCGCAAGGCTGGCGAAATAGGCGTCGACGGCCCTTTGCATCGACTGGGCCACCATCTTGCGATGGCCTGCCTGGCGCAGCGCGGCCTCGTCCTTGGGGTTGGACATGAACCCCATTTCCACCAGCACGCTGGGGATGTCAGCGGCCTTCAGCACAACGAAGCCGGCGTGACGCTCCGGATTCGGCAGCATCGGCACCTCCTGATCCAGGTGGCCCACCATGTTCCGAGCGATCCGGACCGAGTCGGCGCGGGTTTCCTGGCGGACGAGGCTGGCGAGGATATGCGCGACCTCGGGCGTGGTGTCGTGCCACTGGCGGCCGATGAACCGGTCCGCGCTGTTCTCCGTCCGCGCCAGGGCGGCGGTCTGCGCATCGGATGCGTTGGTGGACAGGGTGTAGACGGAGGCGCCGCGCACCGAGTGGTCTGACAGCGCGTCGGCGTGCATCGAGACGAACAGGGCGGCGCCGTGCTGTTGCGCGCGGTCTACACGGCCTTCGAGCGGGATGAAGACGTCGCTGGTGCGTGTAAGCGCCACTCGATAGCGGCCACTGGATTCGAGCTGATGCTTGAGTTCCAGCGCGGTTGCGAGCGCGACCTGTTTTTCATAGGTGCCCGACACGCCGATGGCGCCGGGGTCCTTTCCGCCGTGGCCGGGGTCGAGCATCACCAACGGGACTGGCGGCTTCGCTCGTGTGGGGGCGGGGGCCGGCGTCTTGCCATGGGCGTGTCCGGCGGCGATTGCGGCATGCAGTGAAGGTGGCAGCAGAAAGGTCCCGAACACCGAGCTGCCGGCGCCAAACCGGCGCAGCAGGAGGCGACGTGTGACGGGCGGGACTGAATCCATGTGGGCCTGCTTAACATATTGGGTGCGTTGTTGCATCTTTCTTATTGATAACGGCGAATTCAAGGCGACCATAAACGAGTTGCTTGCGGTCGAGGCCAGATTGCTTCATCCTTATGATGCTACGGTGATGCAACTGGGACTTGCGGCTTAACTGCTTGTTCCTGGCCTGCTGCGGTGGTGCCGGATCCTTCTGATCGCCTGGGGAGTTGGGCGAGCAGATGTCGGACTGGCTCCGCCGAGCGATGGCCGCCTTGCCGTCCGCGTCGCGCCCGCCGATTTTCTGGATACGTGGCGCGCCGGAGCGTGCCCCTGCGTGGGCAGCGAGCACTGCCTTTCACACGGGGCAGCGGTCCCATTGGGCCGCGCCACCCGAACGCCGGGAACTGATGAACCACGCCGCGCCATGCCCGTCCGAACCAGGACTTTCGCCCGCTTTATTGGGCAGCATGACCGTCGCGTGCGCCAATCCGCATACCTTTCCTGAACCTTCGGGCGGGCCCCTTCCCGCAAGCCTTTCAAGCCGCAGGCTGATCGGGATCCCTACGGGATTCGATTCGCGTCTGTCGGCGGCTCATTGGAGTTCAGGACTACATGACGAAACGCATGCTGATCGACGCCACACACGCGGAAGAAACCCGCGTGGTGGTGCTGGACGGTAGCCGGCTCGAAGACTTCGACGTCGAGACGTCGACCAAACGACAGCTTAAAGGCAATATTTATCTCGCAAAGGTTGTGCGGGTCGAACCAAGCCTGCAGGCGGCTTTTGTCGAGTATGGCGGGAACCGTCACGGCTTTCTCGCCTTCAGCGAAATCCACCCTGACTACTATCAAATCCCGGTCGCCGACCGCCAACGCCTGATCGAGATGCAGGCCGAGGAGGCGCGGCGGGAGGAAGAGGAAGCCGATCTGGAACTTGCCCTGAGCCAGGGCGGCGACGATCAACCGGCTGCCGAACCCACGATAGCCGAACCCGTCGGGGAGGCGCCGGCCGCCGAACCTTGGGCCCTCGCTTCAACGCCTTTGCTGATCGCCTCTGACGTGGTGCGTGCGGCCGTTGAAGCGGAGCCCGCTGCCGTGGCGTCTGAGCCGGTGGTTCAGGCCGAAGCCTGGGCCAAACCGGATCACCCGCCGTTGCTGGCGGGCGAGATTGCCGAAGGCGGCGCCGTGGCGATGGAAGACCCCGGCGACGATGAGACTGATCCGGACGACGCCGGAGATGATGCGATCGACGAATTGCCGCCGCCGGAAACCCTCGGCGGCGATCAGGACAGCGGTGATGACCAGCGTGAGCACCGCCTGACCTCGCGCTTCATGCGCAACTACAAGATCCAGGAGGTGATCCGCCGGCGGCAGATCCTTCTGGTCCAGGTCGTCAAGGAAGAACGCGGCACCAAGGGTGCGGCCCTGACCACCTATCTTTCGCTGGCCGGCCGGTTCGGCGTGCTGATGCCGAACTCGCCGCGCGGTGGCGGAATTTCCCGCAAGATCACCTCGCCTGCCGACCGTCGCCGGCTGAAGGAGGTGATGGCCGAACTCGATATCCCTCGCGGCATGGGGATGATCGTGCGCACGGCCGGCGCGCAACGTCCGAAGCCTGAGATCAAGCGCGACTGCGAGTATCTGCTGCGGCTGTGGGACGACATCCGCGAGCACACCATGAAGTCGGTGGCCCCGGCGTTGATCTACGAGGAAGCAAGCCTGATCAAGCGGGCGATTCGGGACGTGTATTCGCGCGACATCGACGAAATCCTGGTGGACGGCGAGGAGGGTTGGCGCGCCGCGCACGAGTTCATGCGCATGCTGATGCCCAGCCACGCCAAGAAGGTGCAGTTGTGGCGCGATGGCGGCCAGCCGCTTTTTGCCCGCAACCAGGTCGAAGCGCAGTTGGATAGCATGCTGTTGCCGACGGTGCAGCTTCGCTCCGGCGGCTATCTGGTGATCAACCAGGCCGAGGCGCTGGTGGCGATCGACGTCAACTCCGGCCGGTCTACCCGCGAGCGCAACGTAGAGGAGACGGCGCTTCGGACAAACCTGGAAGCCGCTGACGAGGCGGCGAGGCAACTGCGGCTGCGCGACCTGGCCGGGCTGATCGTCATCGACTTCATCGATATGGAGTCCAAGCGTCATAACGCGATGGTCGAGCGCCGGATCAAGGAAGCGCTGAAGAACGACCGGGCGCGCATCCAGGTTGGGCATATCAGCCATTTCGGGCTGCTGGAAATGAGCCGGCAGCGGTTGCGGCCGTCGCTGGCGGAAACCAGCTTCATGCCGTGCCCGCATTGCGGCGGCACCGGCCATGTCCGCAGCACGGAGAATGCCGCGATCCATGTCCTGCGCGGGATCGAGGACGAGGGCAGCAAGCGCCGGGCGGCGGAGATCGTGGTCTATGTCGCCTCGCCGATCGCGATGTATCTGCTGAACCATAAGCGCGAGCGGCTGCGTGAGATCGAGCAGCGGTATGCGATGAAGGTAATCATCGCGGCCGATGATTCTCAGGTTGCGCCGCAGTTCCGGGTTGACCGCACGCGCGTTCGTTCGGCTGACGAGTTCCCGTTGCCGGTGATCCCGGACCGTCAGCTGTCGGCGCCGATGGAACCGGACAACGAGCCGGATGAAGAAGACGATGTCGTTGTGTCCGAGGATGAGGACGACGACACCGAGGACGAGGCCGCGGAGCCGCGCGGGGCTGATCGCGGCGCTGATCCGGGCGCGGTTCCGGGCGAAACATCCGAGGAAGCCGAACGGCGGCGTCGCAAGCGGCGGCGGCGGCGGCGTGGTGGGCGTCGCGAGGACGGCGCGCCAGGTGCTCGCGAGGACGGCGCGCCGGGTGCTCGTGAGGACGGCGCGCCGGGTGCTCGTGGACAGCGCGGCCGCCGATCATTCGGCTGAACTGGTGGTGGCTAAGGCTGATGCTGATGCGACTGGGACCGCCGAGGGGGAACCTGCCGAAACCGTGACCGCGGATGAGGGCGTGCCGCCGGTCGAGGGCGGGGATGTAGCCCCTGGAGGCGAGGACGATCCTCGCAACCGCAGGCGGGGCCGACGCGGCGGGCGGCGGCGGCGGCGCGACGATGGTGAGATCTCGCCGTTCGCGGTGCCTGGCGCGGAGCAGCCCGATCTTCTGCCGGTCTATGCGGGCCCGACGCCGGCCGATCCGTTTGGTGGTCAGGCGTTCGACATCTTCGACGTCATGGATCAGGTGGAGCGACAGGCGGAAGCCGCGCCCATAGTACGCGCGGTGTCGGCCGTCGAAATCGTCAACGTTACGGGGCCAGAGCCTGAGCCGGCTCCTCGGGAGGCTGCTTCCGATTGGATGCCGGAAGCTGACCCGGCGCCAGATGTGGCCGAGGAGCCGATTTCGGTCGCGGAACCGGCACCGGTTGCCACTGCCGAAATACTGAATGCGACTGCGCCGGAACCGTCGCCCGAGCGTTTGGAGGTGGCGCCGCCGGAACCGCAAGTGCCGACCCCTGCCAACGACGTGGCGCCAGAACCCGCGCCGGCCGCGCCGGTGGTTGTTCCGATCCTGGTCGGTGCGGGGGGCGATCCGCCGGCGGAGAAAAAACGCGGTTGGTGGCGCCGGTAGGGGTCAAGGCTTTGATCGGCTGCCTGTGAACCAACTCACATCCTGATCTGTACCCGGTTCGTAGTGTGTCGCTGCGAGCGACCCGCCGAACCGGGAGACAGGACGTGGCAGCGACTTCAGAACCGATAGAGCCGGCAAACGTGCGGCCACTGTTTCGCCCGCAGGCGATTCAGTTCCACGGTTTGCGCATGGCGTCGGGCGCGCCACTCCGGCCGCCGGTGTCGTTTGCGGTGATGACCGCGGCGCTGGTGGTTGCCGTTGGCGCGATGTTCACCTACCTGGGGACCCAGGGTTATGCCCGGAAGGCGGCCGTCACCGGCTACCTGGCGCCGCTGCATGGCGTGGTGCGCGTGCTGCCACCCAAGGCTGGCATCATCGTTTCGGTGGCGGTCACCGAGGGCGACAGCGTCAAGGCGGGTGATCCACTGCTGCGGGTCCGAACCGAACGCACGGCGATCGGCGGAACGGACGTCGATGCGGCTGTCCGCCAAGGATTGATTCAACAGCGCGATCTGCAACTACGCCAGGTTGCCTTGGAAGAAGCGACGGCCGAGGCGGAGGGGGAACGGCTGCGGGAGCGGATCGGCCGGCTGCAGCAGGAATGTGACTCGTTAACGTTACAGATCGGTTCGCAGAGGGACCGAGCGGCGCTGGCTCAGGAGCAGGCGGAGGTGTCTCGCGATCTGGCTGCGAAGGGGTTTGTCTCGGCTGTCGAGCAGCGGCGTCGCGAGGACGCCCGGATCAGTCAGGTGCAGGGCCTGGACACGCTGCGGCAGCAACTTGCGGCGAAGCAGGGTGAACTGGTGGAGCTGCGGTTCGCGTTGGCGGAACTGCCTGGCCGCACCGCCGACCGGGTCGCCGGTCTGCGCGCGGCGGCCGCGGAACTGGACACGCGTCTGGCGGAGGCCGAGGGACAGCGGGCGTATCTGGTTGTGGCGCCGGCCTCGGGGCGGGTGTCCGCCGTTCAGGCGAATGCGGGCAATCCGGCCGATCCGACCCAGCCGCTGCTGTCGATCGTTCCGGAGGGCGAAGCCTTGCAGGCGGTGCTATTCGTTCCCGAACGCGCGATCGGGTTCGTTTCGCCGGGTCAGGCGGTGCGGCTGGCGCTGGACGCCTTCCCGTTCGAACGATTCGGCGCGGAGGACGGAACGATTTCCAGCGTCGCGCGCACGTTGCTGCGCCCGGAACAACTGAGTGAGGTGATGGCGCCACCGCGCGAACCGTCATACCGGGTCACCGTGGCGCTGAAACGGCAGGACATTACCGCCTATGGCCGGGACATTCCGCTGCAGGCCGACATGCAGCTTCGCGCCGACATCATCTTTGACCGGCGCAGTTTCATCCAATGGATACTGGATCCGGTGCTGAGCGCTCGGAAAATCTGAGGAGAGCACGATGCGCGATCTAATTGGCCGCCGGTCGGTTCCCGACATCAGGCAAAGCGAGGCGGCGGAATGCGGCCTGGCCTGCCTGGCGATGGTGCTGGGGTATCATGGCCATGACGTCGACCTGGGAACGTTGCGGCGGCGGCATCCGACCTCATTGAACGGGCTGACCCTGCGGGGGCTGATGGCGCTGGCGTCGCGGATGCGGCTCGATGCGCGGGCGTTGCGGCTGGAACCGGAACAACTGGGCACGCTGGCGATGCCGGCGGTGCTGCACTGGGACATGGACCATTTCGTTGTGTTGGTCGCCGTGAGGCGGAACGGCACGCTGGTGGTGCACGACCCTGCGCGTGGCGAGCGGCGGGTCAGTCCGGCGGAGGCAAGCCGGCGGTTTACCGGTGTGGCGCTGGAACTGACGCCGACTCATGGCTTCCGGCAGGCGGACGAGACGGCGGCGCTGCGGCTGCGCGATCTGCTGGGATCGGTGCGCGGGTTCGGCGGATCGATCGCGCAGATCCTGGCGCTGTCGTTGCTGTTGCAGCTTTATGTCCTGGCCAGCCCGTTCTTCATGCAGCTTGTGGTGGATGACGCCGTCGGCAAGGGCGACAGCGGCATGCTGATGGCGCTGGCGATCGGGTTCGGGCTGCTGGCGATGCTGAACGCGGGGGCCACGGCGCTTCGGTCGTTCGTAGTGCAGTATGTGCAGAGCGTGATCTCGGTGCGCATCGGCGTCAGCCTGTTTCAACATTTGATCCGTTTGCCGTATGATTATTTCGAGAAGCGGCATGTTGGCGACCTGGTTTCGCGGTTTGGGTCGGCGGACACCATGCGCAATATCCTGGCCGAGGGTGTCACGACCGCGCTGGTGGATGGGGCGATGGCGGTGCTGACGCTGGGGATGATGCTGGCTTACTCGCCGATGCTGGCCGGCGTGGTGGTGCTGGCGATGACATTGTTCACCGCGCTGCGCATCGGATTGTTCCCGGCGCTGCGGCGGCGGTCGCTCGATCTGATCGAGAATCGCGCGAAGGAGACTTCGGTGCTGGTGGAAAGCATCCGAGCGGAACAGACGATCAAGATTTTTGGGTGTGAGGCGCAGCGCGAGGCGATCTGGGCGAACCGGCGGGTCGATACGGTGAATGCCGAGACCGCGGTGAGCCGGCTGCAAGCGGGGTTCAAGGCGGCCAACGATGTGTTGTTTGGGCTGGAGAACATTCTGGTGGTCAGCCTGGGTGGACTGGCGGCGCTGGACGGCAAGATCACCGTGGGCATGCTGTTCGCGTTCGTTGCGTACAAGCTGCAATTTGCCGAGAAAGCGGGGCGGCTGCTGGACAAGGCGATTGAACTGCGGATGCTACGGCTGCATCTGCAGCGGCTTGCCGATATTGCCCTGACCAAACCGGAACCGGGGCTGGACCGGCCGATCGGCTATGACCGCCCGTTGCGCGGGGAGATCGAGGTGCGTGGGCTTTCGTTCCGGTATTCTCCGGATGCGCCCTTTATCTTCGAGAACCTGAATTTTCGTGTGGCCGCGGGCGAGCACGTGGCGATTTCGGGCGCGTCGGGGTGCGGCAAGACGACTCTGTTGAAGATCCTGGTTGGATTGGTGCAGCCGACTGGTGGGGAGGTGCTTGTCGACGGTTTGCCGCTGGCGGTGATTGGGCCGCAGGCGTTCCGGCCGCAGATCGGTGTGGTGATGCAGGACGATCAGCTGCTGTCGGGCTCGATCGCCGACAATGTATGTTGTTTCGACGAAACATCGGATCTGCGGCACATGCAGCATTGCGCGGAGCTGGCCGGGATTCATGATGAGATCATGCGGATGCCGATGGCGTACAACACGCTGATCGGCGACATGGGCAGTTCGCTGTCGGGCGGGCAGAAGCAGCGAATCCTGCTGGCGCGGGCGCTTTATCGGCGGCCTCGGCTGTTGTTCATCGACGAGGGGACGTCGCATCTGGATGTGCGGCTGGAGGAGCAGGTGAACGCAGCGGTGCGGAGCCTGGGGCTGACGCGGGTGAGTGTCGCCCATCGTCCGCAGACGCTGGCGAGTGCCGATCGGGTCCTGCATTTTGCCGATGGCGGGTTGCATGAGGTCGTGTATCCGGTCCGGCCGGCGAATGAGTTGCCGGTTCGGGTCTCTGGGGGAACGACCGCCGGCTTGCGGTCGCCCGACCAGGCGAGGATACGTGTCGGCGCGTGATCGCGCGGCGGTGTTGGTTTCGGCGCCGCAAGTCGTGGATGGCCGGGACAGGCCCGGCCATGACGATGAGCGGGCGGTGTTCTGTGGCAAACGGTCCGGTCGTTTGTTCGTCTGCTGTTCCGGCCGGGTCTCTCCGTTTGGCCGGGTCTGTTCGTTTGGCCGGGTCTCTCCGTTTGGCCGGGTCTCTCCGTTTGGCCGGGTCTGTTCGTTTGGCCGGGTCTCTCCGTTTGGCCGGTTCTCTCCGTTTGGCCGGGTCTGTTCGTTTGGCCGGGTCTGTTCGTTTGGCCGGTTCTCTCCGTTTGGCCGGGTCTCTCCGTTTGGCCGGGTCTGTTCGTTTGGCCGGGTCTCTCGATCCGGCCGGGTATTTCCATCGGGCCCTGTCTCTCCATCCGTCTGGGTCTGTTCGTCCGTCTGGGTCTGATCCCGCGGCCTGGCCTCTCCAGAGAGTTTTCCGGTTGGGCTTGGCGGCCTGTTATGCGGGATAGATCAGGCTGTTCGGGATCATTTCGGAGTCAAATACGACGATCCGCTCCTTGAGCAGTGGGCGGCCGTCTGCCGCTACCAGGGCGTCGTGGCAAACCGCCGACAGGACGATCTCGGTCGGCTTGTCGATCAGAGTCTGCACGACCAGAAGATTGTGCCTTGTGCGAACCGAGTCGCCGTCGCGGCTGACGATACGAAGCGGTCCGGGGAACCGGCGGTAGTAGCGGGGGGCGAACATCTGTGTGCGGGTGACGCCCATGACGCGGTCGACCAACATGCCGCGGCTTTCGGCGTAGATCGTGGAGAGCGTGTAGCCGGCCTCGTAGTTCTCGCGGGGGATGACGCGGTAGGTGCAGTCTTCGGTGAAGAACGCCGGCCAGTCGTCCAGGCGCACGTCGTCCAGCGTGTTGTAGTAGTCGTCGTAGAAATCCCGCAGCGCGTCGCGATCGAGCGTGGTCATAGCCCCATTGCCTCCCGCCAATAGCGGTACATGCCGCGGATGCCGACTTCGGTGACCATGTGATCCACGCTCTCGGTCCCGCGGCCGCCCATGATGACAAGCGCGTCCTCGTCGGGGGCGTGCGCGAAGCCCTGCTGGCTCATTTCGATGATTTCGCTATCGTCGGCCGAAACGAATCCGGCCGGGCCGAACAGGTTCGCCTGGCGGGTGCGGCGCAACCGCATCTCCGCCGTGTCGTCGGCGTAGCCGAAATGGGTCCAGTGGAAGTCGAATCCCGCCGGACCGGTGGGGACGATCTGGCGGATGCTGAGGGAGTTGATGTTCTGTTGCAGCACGGCGCTGGGGAAAACGGTGATCATGTTGACCGTGTCCTCGCCGGGGAATTCGTGGGTGCCTTCCATGATACGCGGATCGGCGAGGCGGATATCATTGCGGAACGTTCGCATATCGGACGTGACGTCGTTGACCTCTTTCTTGCCGGTGCGGCTGATGAGGATGCCGTGCTTGCCGGTGGGATCGACTTCGGTGGCGGATTTCTGATCGGCGCGGAACAGGCCGAAGGTGACGAAGAAGACGTGCAGGAGGGAGGCGTGGTAGGGGTCCTTGATGTTCTCCTGCATCAGCTTCCAGTTGCCGGGGATGTGCTGACGGTTGTAGCCGAGGACTTGCAGCTTCCGGCCGTCATAGACACGGGTGTAGTGCTGCCAGAAGCGTTCGCCGAGGTACTCCCGGAATGGTGGTGTCGCGTCGGAGAAGGTGGCCCAGACCAGGCCGTTGACGACCTCGACCCGCAGCTTGCGAAGGCTGATGTTCTTTGGATCGAAGTCGTCGGGCATGCCGCCCTGGCCGCGCACGCCGCGGCGGAAGGCTGCGCCTTGCAGGTCGCCGCGCAGGCTGTAGTTCCACTGGTGATAGGGGCATAGCAGGTCTTTGGCGTGGCCCTTGCGAGCCTGGCAGAGTTTAACGCCGCGATGGGCGCAGCGGTTTTCCATGACGCTGACCTCATCGGGGCCGCTGCGGACGACGATGACGGGGCGTTCGCCGATGCTGGTGGTCTTGTAATCGCCGACTTCGGGGATTTCCGCTTCCAGGGCGCAGAACGACCAGTGCGGGCCGTACCAGATCCGGTCCAGTTCGGCGGCGTAGACGTCGGGGTCGGAGTAGACCCAGTACGGCACGCGGCCGGCAGCGTCTTCGGGCCAGGTTCGGCTGATGGCGTTCATGGCTGTTTCCTTTGGCTCTCCCTGCGGCATAGTTTGTTCGGCTGGCCATGGGGCTGTCAAAGAGAGTTTGGGGCCGGTTGTTTGGCTGTCGCTTCGTAGGGCGTTTGCAGCCGGTTCATTCGTGGTGTGGGGGGTGCGGACTGCATATCTCCACTTTGTTCCGCCACCGCAAGTCGTGGATGGCAGGGACAAGCCCTGCCATGACGATGGATGGGCTGGCCATGACGATGGAGGGGCTGGCCGTGGCGATAAGGGCTGGCCGTGGCGATACACGGGCTAGCCATGACGATGGAGGGGCTGGCCGTGGCGATAAGGGCTGGCCGTGGCGATAAGGGCTGGCCATGGCGATACACGGGCTAGCCATGACGATGGAGGGGCTGGCCGTGGCGATAAGGGCTAGCCGTGGCGATACACGGGTTAGCCATGACGATGGAGGGGCTGGCCGTGGCGATACACGGGCTAGCCATGACGATGGAGGGCTGGCCGCGGCGATGGAGAGGGCGGCCATCACTGTAGGGGGACCGACCGTACCGATAAACCGTCGAGCGATAAGGGGTGGTGCGCCAGCTGTGCGGGGCGGTGCGCCCCGGCAAACGATCAGGGTGTATCCATCAGGGCGTTGACGGGGCTGGCATCCGCCCCCGCTATCCACAGGCGTCAACAGCCGCGGCCCCATGCGCGACTCGGGCAGGTGGACTAGCATTGCGGCGATGAACACAATCGATACGCCGCTGTTCGGCCTCTCCCAGCGTTTGCCGCCGTCGAATATCCAGGCGGAGCAGGCGCTGCTGGGCGCGCTGCTTGCCAACAACAAGGCCTATGAGCGGGTCTCGGAGTTCCTGATCCCGGATCACTTTGCCGATCCGATACACGGGCGCATTTTCGCGGCCATTTCCCGCCGGGTGGAGGCTGGGCAGCTCGCTGACGCCGTTACGCTGAAGGCGGAGTTCGAGCATGCCGGCGTGCTGGAGGAGGTGGGTGGCACGGCGTATCTGACTGAGCTTCTGTCGGCGATGGTCGGCATCATCAATGCCGGGGATTACGGCCGAGCGGTGTATGATACGTGGCTGCGGCGGCAGTTGATCGACATGGGGGAGACTGTCGTCAACAACGCGTTCGGCGCGGACCCGGAACTGGACGGCATCAAGCAGATCGAGGCGGCGGAACAGTCGCTATTTGATCTTGCCGCGGACAACGGGACCAACGGCGGGTTCATCACCTTCGAGACAGCCTTGAAGGAGGCGATTCATGGCGCCGAACGGGCGTTCAAGCGCTCCGGCCATGTCACGGGTCTGTCTACAGGGTTGCGGGATCTGGACAGCAAGATGGGTGGGCTGCATCCGTCCGATCTGCTGATCCTGGCGGGACGGCCTGGCATGGGCAAGACCGCGCTGGCGACGAAGATCGCTTTTGGCGCGGCGAAGGCGATCCAGACGGATGCCAGAGCCACCGACCCGGCGGCGTTGCCGAAGCAGACGGTGGCGATTTTCTCGCTGGAAATGAGCGCCGAACAGCTGGCGACCCGCCTGTTGTCGGAGGAAGCCCGGGTGTCCGGCGACCGCATCCGCCGCGGCGACATCGGGCAGAAGGATTTCGATAAATTCGTGCAGGTGTCGCGGGAGATCGCCTCCTTGCCGATCCAGATCGACGATACGCCGGCGATCACCATGTCGGCGTTGCGCACGCGGTGCCGGCGGCTGAAGCGGACCAAGGGGCTGGCGCTGGTGATCGTCGATTACCTGCAGTTGATGCGGCCCTCGGCGGGGACGCGGCCGGAGAACCGGGTGCTGGAAATCAGCATGATCACCCAGGGGCTGAAGGCGCTGGCCAAGGAACTGGCCATCCCGGTGATCGCGCTGTCGCAGTTGTCGCGGCAGGTGGAGAATCGGGAGGACAAGCGTCCTCAGTTGGCGGATCTGCGTGAGTCCGGGTCGATCGAGCAGGACGCCGATGCGGTGCTGTTCGTCTACCGCGACGAGTATTACCTGGAGCAGAAGATGCCCAAGGACGTGACGTTCGAGGGCAATGCCGAGAAGTTCAACGCCGCGATGGACGACTGGAAGCAGCGCATGGACAAGGCGCACAACAAGGCGGACCTGATCATCGCCAAGCAGCGGCACGGGCCCACCGGCACGATCCCGCTGCTGTTCGAGGGCGAATTCACACGTTTTGGCGACATCGACCTGGTGCACTCGGATTATGCCGGCTGACACCGCCCAGGCGGTGCTGGAGGTCGATCTGGGTGCGATTGTCGCCAATTGGCGGACGCTGGCCGATCGGCAAGTATCGGAGCAGGTCGCGGCGGTGGTCAAGGCGGATGCGTATGGGCTGGGGGCGCGTCTGGTGGCGGCGGCGCTGTACGCCGCAGGGTGCCGGGCGTTTTTTGTGGCGTATCTGGATGAAGCGCTGGCGATTCGCGATGTCGTGCCCGGGGCAATGCTGGCCGTGCTGTCCGGGCCGGTTCCGGGCAGCGAACCGGATTACGTCGCGCATGATGTTACGCCGGTGCTGGGTTCGCTGGATGACATCGCGCGCTGGGGCGGGCGGGCGCCGGCGATCCTTCACGTCGATACGGGGATGTCGCGGCTGGGTCTGGATGCCGGCGAACTGGCGGTGCTGGCGGACGATCCATCCCGCCTGGCGGGGCTGACACTGCGGTATGTGATGTCGCATCTCGTCTCGTCGGAGATCCCAGGCGATCCGATCAACCAGCGGCAGATGGAGCGGTTTGCCGCCGCTCGCGCTGTCCTGCCGGCGGCTCCGGCGAGCTTTGCCAATTCGTCGGGCATGTTTCTCGATGGGTTCGGCTTGGACCTGGGCCGGCCGGGGGCGGCGCTTTATGGGATCAACCCGACTCCTGGGCTGGTCAACCCGATGCGGCCGGTGGTGCGGCTGCGCGTTCGGATTCTGGCGGTGCGAGATGTCCCGGCCGGCGCGTCGGCGGGCTATAATGGCATCTGGACCGCTGGCCGACCGAGCCGGATCGCGACCGCTGCGTTCGGTTATGCCGACGGATTTCATCGCAGCCTGTCGAACCGTGCGTGGGCCAGTTTTGACGGCACCCCCGTCCCACTGGTAGGCCGCGTCTCCATGGACCTGACCACATTCGACGTTACCGACATTCCGGCCGTGCAGCCAGGCTGCTGGTTCGACATTATCGGCCCGCACCAGTCCCCCGACGACCTCGCGGTCGCGGCTGGGACCAACGGCTACGAGATCCTGACCTCCCTGGGGCGCCGTTTCCACCGGACGTACCTCTCGGCGTGACACTCCTGCTGGACGTCCTGGCGGCCGTTGGCCGATTCGTGATCGGCTGGTGCCGTAGCGCCGGTGATCTCGCCCTGTTTGCGATCGAGGGTGTTTCACACCTGGTGCGCCCGCCGTTCTATCCGCGGCGCGTGCTGCAGGCGCTGATCGAGATGGGCTACTACAGCCTGCCGGTGGTGGCGCTGACGGCGGTGTTCACGGGCATGGTGCTGGCGTTGCAGTCCTATACCGGCTTCGCGCGCTTTTCCGCGCAGGGCGCGGTCGCCAACCTGGTGGTGTTGTCGGTCACGCGCGAGCTTGGGCCGGTGCTTGCGGGACTGATGGTGGCGGGACGCGTTGGCGCGGCGATGGCGGCCGAGATCGGCACGATGCGCGTGACGGATCAGATCGACGCGCTGTCGACGCTGTCGACCAATCCGATGAAATACCTGGTTGCGCCTCGGCTGCTGGCTGGGACGATCGCGCTGCCGCTGCTGGTGGTAGTTGCCGACATCCTGGGCGTGCTGGGCGGCTTCATCGTGTCCACCCTGAAGCTGGGGTTCAACGTGGAGTCGTATCTGACCAACACGGTGAACTTCCTGCAGATGGATGACGTTGTTTCCGGCCTTTCGAAGGCGGCGGTCTTCGGATTCATCATATCGCTGATGGGCTGCTACCAGGGCTACAACAGCAAGGGCGGCGCGCAAGGCGTCGGCGCCGCGACCACGCTTGCGGTGGTGAGCGCGTCGATCCTGATCCTGGCGTTCGACTATGTGCTCACCGAGATGTTTTTCGCCCGGTAAACGCTTGGTTGTCCAAGGCAGCGCGTTACAGCGGCTTGCCGGTTTTGCTGATGATCGTGTACCGTGTCCTGAAGCACGGCGGCCGGGGAATGCCGGCCAGACAGGGGGGATTGTGCCCAGGCGCTTGTTTTACGGCTGGGTGATCGTTGCCGTCACGTTTGTGACCATGGGCATCGGCGTCAATGCGCGGACGGCGTTCTCTTTGCTTTTTCCGGCGATTCTGGACGATTTCAAATGGGACCGGGGCGTGACCGCGGGCGCATTCTCGTTCGGCTTTGTTGTGTCCGGGATCATGAGCCCGTCCATCGGACGGATGATGGACCGTTTCGGTCCTCGCGCCGTGATGTTGCTGGGCACGTTGCTGATGGGTTCGGGGTTTCTGTTTGCCCCGATGACGACGCGGCCTTGGCACCTGTATTTGTCGATCGGGGTCCTGGTCGGCGGCGGCAGTGTTTGCCTGGGATATTCGGGGCAGTCCCTGTATCTTCCGAACTGGTTTGTCCGGCGCCGTGGGCTGGCGATTGGCCTGGCGTTTTCAGGCGTCGGCCTGGGGTCCGTCACGCTGTTGCCGTGGGTGCAGTCGATAATCTTACGCAACGGCTGGCGTGACGCCTGCTGGGCGCTTGGCCTGGTTATCCTGATCGTTCTGACCCCCTTGAATTTGTTGTTGCGCAAGCGACCGGAGGACATGGGCTTGCGGCCGGACGGCGAACTGACGACCGCCGGTTTGGCAAGTGCCCGCCCGTCGAACGTTGTTGATCCGGCCTGGGCGGCGATCGATTGGACGTTAGGCCGAGCGGTGCGGAGCGGGAGATTCTGGTGGCTGGCACTGGGGTATTTTTGCGCGCTTTATGTCTGGTACGCGGTGCAGGTGCATCAGACCAAATATCTTCAGGAAATTGGTTTTTCGGCCAGTCGTTCCGCCTGGGCACTGGGCCTGGTCAGTCTGTCCGGCGTTGCCGGGCAGATTTCCCTCGGCCATTTGTCCGACCGGATCGGGCGCGAGTGGATCTGGACGATCAGCAGCCTGGGATTCGGGATCTGCTTTTTGTGCTTGATTGTACTGTCATCGGATCAGTCTATGTTTTGGCTTTATCTTATGGTGGTTTCGCAAGGTGGGCTGGGCTATGGGCTGACCTCTGTGATGGGTGCGATCGTCAGTGAAATATTCCAGGGGCCGAGCTTCGGGACGATTTTCGGGACGGTGATGCTGGCGGCGCTGGCGGGGGGCGCGGCGGGTCCGTGGCTGACGGGTGCGCTGCATGATCAGTTTGGCAGTTATACACTGGCTTTCTGGTTCGGCGTCGGGCTTTCCGCGGTCTCCGCGTTCGCGATCTGGCGTGCGGCGCCTGGCAAGGTGCGGATGGTTGGCGGCAAGCTGCGACCTGCCTGAAACTTTACATTGCCGCGGCGACGTGCGTACTGCCTGTCATAAGACGGGAGGTAACAATAATGGCTGCTAAACTCAAACGCCGTTCCGCGCTCGCGCTTGGTGCGGCATCCCTGACGACTCGTGCCAGGGCGCAGGCGCCGTCCGAGGTCAAGATCGCGATGCTTGTGCCGCTCAGTGGGCCTTGGGCGCGGTCGGGCATACTGGAAAAGCTGGGCGCCGAAATGGCTATCGATGATGTCAACGCTGCGGGCGGCATCAAGGCGCTGGGCGGCGCGAAGCTGCGGCTGATGCAGTTCGACGCCGGCGACAGCGCGGAGAAGGCCAAGGACGCCGCGCAGCGGATGATCGCGCAGGAGCCGGATATTGTCGGTGGCTTCGGCTGCTGGAGTTCGACCCTGACGCTGGCTGCGACGGAGGTGACGGAACGCGCGCAACTGCCTTGGCTGACGCTGTCCTACTCGGATCTGATCACCGGGCGGGGGTTCAGCCATGTGTTCCAGACCGCGCCCACCGCCAACTACCAGGCCCAGCATCTGCTGCCGACGATCGTGGACCTGGCGCAGAGGTCGACCGGCAAGAAGCCTACGAGAATGGGCATGATCGGGGACAACACGGCGGCCAATGTCGTGTTCTTCAAGGACCTGCGGGATCATACTCTGGCAGATAATGGTCTGGTTGCCGTGGTGGACGAGGTTTTCACCCCGCCGCTGACTGACGCCACGACGTTGGTGCAGAAGGTTCGGAGCGGCCGGCCGGAATTCTGCATCATGCTGTCGTCCAACGTTCCGGATGACAAACTGCTGTTGGACAAGTTCGCGGAATATGGCCTCGCGGGCGGCAAGTTGCCGCTGATCGGGGGCGGCGGCCATATCGGAGCGCCGGAACTGCTGAACGTCACGAGTGCCGAGGAACTGCAGGGCCTGATGGCCGGGCTGGCGAACTGGCCGGGAAAGCCGATGGAGGATGTGGGCCGCCGCTTCGTCGAGCGCACCAAGGAGCCGTGGTTCGGCCACGACTCGCTGTTCGCCTACGCCCATGTGCTGATCTTTGCCGCGGCCCTGGAGCGGACCGGCGCGGCTGACAAAGCAAAGGTGACGGAGGCGCTGCGCACGATGGACATGCGTGACGGACCGGCGTTGTGCTTCCCGGGCGGTCATCTGAAATTCGACGACAAAGGGCGCCGGGTCGATGCGCAGTTGGTGGTGATCCAGTGGCAGAACGGCAGGCCGCTTGCCGTCTATCCGCCGGAGATTGCCACGGCGCCGGCGGTTTGGCCGAAGGGGGGACGCGCGTAGCTGTCCGATGCGGGCGATCGTGGGCGGACTTTTGGACGGGGCGGGTTCCTGCCGGTGCCGGCCGGCATAGCAGTGTCGGCCATCGGCTTCCTTGACAGTCCCGTGACCCGCCGCTACGCCCCGCCGCCTGTCCTACCGATCCGTAACCTGCTTTCCTCCGAGAGTTTCCGTCGATGCCGGTGCATGCGTTCATCTTCCCAGGCCAGGGCAGCCAGGCCGTCGGCATGGGCCGCGATCTTGCCGCCGCGTTCGCCGCGGCACGGGAAGTCTTCCAGGAGGTGGACGACACGCTGAACCAGAAACTGTCCCGCCTGATGTTCGAAGGGCCGGGAGAGGAACTGACCCTGACGGAAAACACGCAGCCCGCGTTGATGGCGCACTCGCTCGCCGTACTGCGGGTGCTGGAGACGGAAGGCGGGTTCACGCTTCGCCAGAAGGCGCTGGTCGTGGCTGGTCACTCGCTGGGTGAATACTCGGCTCTGGCGGCTGCTGGGGCTTTTCCGATCGCCACCGCGGCACGTCTGTTGAAACTGCGCGGGCAGTCGATGCAGAAGGCGGTCCCTGCTGGCCTTGGCGCGATGGCTGCCCTGCTCGGTGCCGAGATGGATGTCGCCCGGGCGGTCTGTGCCGAAGCCGCTCCGGTACCGGAGACCACCCGGACCGAAGTCGTGGAGCCTGCGAACGACAACGGCGGCGGGCAGGTGGTGATCTCCGGTCACCGCACCGCCATCGAGCGCGCGATCGAGATTGCCAAGGCCAAGGGCGTCAAGCGGGCCATGCTGCTGCCGGTGTCCGCGCCTTTCCACTGTGCCCTGATGGCGCCGGCGGCCGATGCGATGGGCGAGGCACTGGAGCGGGACCCGCCCGGCGAACCGATCGTGCCGTTGATGGCCAATGTCTCGGCCAAGCGCGAATCCGATCCGGCCCGCATCCGCGACCTGCTTATCCAGCAGGTAACGGCAATGGTGCGCTGGCGTGAGTGCGTGTTGGCGATGACGGAAAGTGGGGTGGACAGCTTCGTCGAGCTTGGCGCCGGCAAGGTGTTGGCGGGGCTGATCAAGCGCGTCGCGCCGGACGCGACGGGCGTGTCGGCAGGGACGCCGGCTGACATCGAAGCGGTGCTGAAAAGCCTCTGAACGGGAAGGAATGCCGATGTTCCGATTGGACGGCAAGGCCGCCTTGGTAACCGGAGCCTCGGGCGGCATTGGCGCGGCCATCGCTCGCGCGCTGCATACGCAGGGAGCGACTGTTGTGCTGTCCGGCACACGCCGCGATGCGCTCGATGCGCTGGCTGTGGACCTTGCGACAAGTGGGC
The DNA here is from genome assembly GCA_963819005.1 of uncultured Pseudomonadota bacterium. GTDB lineage: Bacteria > Pseudomonadota > Alphaproteobacteria > Acetobacterales > Acetobacteraceae > Rhodopila. The sequence goes on along the minus strand of CAWFUL010000009.1, from coordinate 610,584 downwards.
CGGACCGTGTGCATGTCTGTGCCGCCGACTTGCGGGACGCTGCCGAGCCGAGCGCATTGATCGAGGCCGCGGAGTCCGCGGCTGGTCCGCTGCATATTCTGGTAAACAACGCCGGGATGACCCGCGACATGCTGGCGTTGCGGATGTCGGACCTGGACTGGCAAGCCGTGTTGGATGTGGATCTGTCGGCGCCGTTCCGGCTGATCCGTGCGGTGCTGATGGGGATGGTGCGTCGCCGGGCGGGCCGGATTATCAATATATCGTCTATCGTTGGGTCGACGGGGAACGCCGGGCAGGCGAATTACGCCGCCGCCAAGGCCGGACTTGAGGGCATGAGCAAGGCCCTGGCGCAGGAAGTCGCTTCGCGCGGGGTGACCGTGAACGTGGTTTCGCCCGGGTTTGTCGCGACCGCAATGACCGACAAGCTGAACGAGGCGCAGCGGACCAAGCTGACCGAGCAGATCCCTTTGCGCCGCATGGGCCAGCCCGAGGATATCGCCGCGGCGGTTACCTATCTGGCGTCCGACGAAGCCGGGTGGGTCACTGGCGCAACACTTCATGTGAATGGCGGGATGGCGATGCTTTGACTCGACGGGTATCGCCCGCTGGCCTTCCCCGTGGCCTTGAAACCATGCTAAGCGCGCCGCTTCTAAAACGGACCGCTTCGTGGACCGGGACCAGCCGCCGCCGGTAGACAAAGCCGGACAGTGACGAAACACAGAGACAACAGTTCAGGAGTAGCGGAGCCGATGAGCGAGGTTGCTGACAAGATCAAGCAGATCGTCGTGGAACATCTGGGTGTGGAAGAATCCAAGGTCACCCCGGAGGCATCGTTCATAGACGATCTGGGCGCCGACAGCCTCGATACGGTCGAGCTGGTGATGGCGTTCGAGGAAGCGTTCAACGTCGAAATCCCGGAAGACGCGGCGGAGAAGATCGCCACGGTGAAGGATGCGATCGACTACATCGAAAAGCAGGGCAAATAAGACCTGCTGTTGGGCAGTACGAAAGGGCCGACGGGGATGAGGCGTGTTGTGGTGACGGGCATGGGGATAGCCTGTCCCCTTGGCATCGGCGTGGAACACGTCTGGCGCCGGCTGATCAACGCTGAATCGGGCATTGGCTCGATCCAGGCATTCGATACCAAGGATCTGCCTTGCAAGGTCGCCGGCCAGATACCGGTCGGCACCAGGGCAGACGGGTGTCTTGATGTCGGCGAGTGGATTCCGGTCAAAGACCAGAAGAAGATGGACCGGTTCATCCACCTGGCGATGGTCGCTGGATCCGAGGCGGTGGAAGATTCGGGCTGGGTTCCGGAAACCGAGGACGCACGGTGCGCCACGGGGGTGATGATCGGCTCCGGCATCGGCGGTCTGCAGACCATCTACGAAGGCTCAATCCTCGTCCACGAGGGTAAGGCCCGGCGTCTGTCGCCCTTCTTCATCCCCTCAGCGCTCGGCAACCTCGCGTCGGGCAACCTGTCCATCAAGTACGGCTTCAAAGGTCCCAACCACTCGGTCGTGACCGCCTGCGCCACCGGGGTGCACGCAATCGGTGACGCCGCCCGGCTGATTGCCCTGGGCGACGCGGACGTGATGGTCGCCGGCGGGTCCGAAGCCCCCGTGTGCGAGATCGGCGTCGCCGGCTTCTGTGCCTCACGCGCGCTGTCCACCGGATTCAACGACACCCCCGCAAAGGCATCCCGTCCGTGGGACAAGGACCGGGACGGCTTCGTGATGGGCGAAGGCTCCGGCTGCGTGGTCCTGGAAGAGTATGATCATGCCCGCAAGCGCGGCGCGAAAATTTATGCCGAAGTTTCAGGGTATGGCATGTCCGGTGATGCTCATCACATCACAGCCCCCGCGGAAGGCCACGATGGCGCCTTCCGTTCGATGCGCGCGGCGATGCGCAGCGGCGGGTTCTCGCCCGCTGACATCCAGTATGTAAATGCCCACGGCACGTCCACGCCGCTGGGAGACGACCTGGAACTGGAGGCCGTGGAGCGGTTGTTCGGCGACGACGCCCGCGGTTTGGCGATGTCGTCAACAAAGTCGGCGACCGGCCACCTGCTTGGGGCGGCGGGCGCGATCGAGGCGATCTTCTCGATACTCGCCATTCGCGACCGGGTGGCGCCCCCGACATTGAACCTGGATGAGCCGAGCCGGGAGAGCGTGATCGACCGGGTTGCGAAGCAGGCGCAGGAGCGGCGGATCTCGGTTGCCTTGTCCAACAGCTTCGGCTTCGGCGGGACCAACGCCTCGATCATTTTCCGCGCGACCGGCTGACGTCTCAGGCGGATCAGGGTCAGGGCCGGGACGGCAGCGGAACACGCCCAGAGGCGGCCCCAAGCGGGCGTATCGGCGGCTTCCGGCCAGGCTGAGTCGGGGTTTCGCCCGCGGCTGGCCGAACCCCCCCGCTTTATACCACGCTCCCTGGGTCAGCGGGCTTTGCAACCGATTTGTCGGGTCCGGTGTTCCGGTCTGTGCCGGAGGGCTGCTGGGGTTGCGCCGCTTCGGGACCGCGCGTACGAGCAAAGGCCTGCATGATCGCGCGAATCGCGATCAGTTTCCCGAAAGGATAGTCCGATCCTGATGCGACGCTTGCTTGTCGGCTGCACTCTCCTGACCGCGCTGGCGGCGGGCGGCGGTTATGCCGGAATTGCCGAGTGGCGGCACACGCTCGAGCGGCCCGGACCGTTGGCGGCGGATAAGGCGATCGTCGTTCCGCATGGCGCGACGGCCCAGCTTGCCGGGTCGCTCGCGGCTGACGGCGTGATTGCCCATCCCATCCTGTTTCGAGCGGCGGCCTGGCTCACCCGCGCTGACGGCACGCTGCATGCGGCGGAGTTTGCTTTCCCCGCGCATGCTTCGATCGAGCAGGTGCTGTCGATCCTTCGTTCGGCCAAGCCTGTCGAACATCGTCTGACCATCGCCGAGGGCCTGACCGCGCAGCAGATCCAGGCGATCGTTAGCCGCGCGGATGCGCTCGTGGGTGAGATGCCTCCGGTTGCGGAAGGCAGTGTCATGCCGGAGACGTACGACTACGAGCGCGGCACCGCGCGGACTGTGATCCTCGCGCGGGCGAAGACGGCGATGGACAAGGCCCTGGCGGCGGCGTGGGCGGGCCGGTCCGCCGACCTGCCGCTGGCAAATCCGCAGGAGCTGTTGATCCTGGCCAGCATCGTGGAGCGCGAGACGGCCAAGCCCGACGAACGCCCACATGTCGCCGCGGTCTACCTGAACCGGCTGCGCCAGGGGATGAAGCTGCAGGCTGATCCTACCGTGGTTTATGCCGCAAGCGGCGGCAGCGGCGTGCTGGATCACCCGCTGACCAAGGCGGAGCTGATGCGGGACGACCCTTTCAACACCTACCGCAGCAACGGCCTGCCGCCGGCGCCGATCTGTTCGCCAAGCGTCGCCAGCCTTGAGGCGGTGGCGCATCCGATGGCCAGCGACGACCTCTATTTCGTTGCTGACGGCACGGGCGGCCACGTATTTTCTCAAGGGCTGGAGGCTCATGCCTCCGCTGTTGCCAGATGGCGGGCCTTGCCGGGGGAGCCTCGCTTCAGACGGGATTGATCACCGACACGCCGATCAGGACCGGATGCAGAAGCATCATTGCCACCCAGGCGATGGTTCCAGCTATCAGCGCGATCGCATCCGCTCGGGTAAATGACGGCACGCGGGGGGCGCCAAGATCGCCTCGGCGTTTGACCGCGACGCGGTCGATCCCGGCCCATACCAGGAAAGACCCGAACAACAGCATTCCGCCCAGATCGCCGTTAACGAGCAGGTGCGCCAGCGCCCAGATCTTGATGGCGTTCAGCATCGGATGGCGCAGCCAACCCCGGATCCGGCCGGGCGATTTGTTCATGCAGGCCAGCGAGACGAAGGCGAACCACATCAGCAGAATGGTCAGGTGCCGCATGCCTGCCGGGGGCGTCCAGACCGGGATCAGGCCGTTCCGACGGGTACAGCGAGAAGCCCCAGGCGATCAGGACCGAAGCCGGCGAGCGAGACCAGGGAGTGACCGACGCGATAGGGGATGGTCCCGATCCGGCCGATCAGCTGGGCCCGCGTGTCGCGGAACATCGTAAAACTGTGCGCGCCCAGGAAGATGACGATTCCCGCAATGAGAACTGGCATACCGGTTCGTTCCTTGTTTCGGTGTCACTTCCATAGCGTGTTGAGTGAGGTTGGGCACCCGTCGGCGGCTGGGTCCGGATGCTTCCGCGGAACGATGTGGCTTGCCGGCGGTGTGCTGATTGCCCGGCTCGCCGGTTTCGCTTATGTCGGTTGTGACCCCGAACCACGCTCCTGACAGGTGTCCAGACATGGCTGATTTTGTGATTCCTCCGCCGGCCGTTACTGCCGTCCCCGTCGCCGGCGGTGGTGCGTTCCCGGTGCGCAGGGTGTTCTGTGTCGGCCGCAACTATGCCGAACATGCGCGCGAAATGGGCAGCGATCCGGACCGGGAGCCGCCGTTCTTCTTCATGAAGCCCGCCGATGCGCTGCTGATGAACGATGCCGACATGCCCTATCCGCCGCAGAGCAAGCAGTTGCACCACGAGATGGAGCTGGTCGTGGCGATCGGGGAAGGCGGGGCGAATATCGCCGAAGCCGACGCGCTGGCGCATGTTTGGGGCTATGCCGCCGGGCTGGATATGACCCGCCGCGACCTGCAGAACGCCGCGAAGAAAGAGGGCAAGCCCTGGGATATGGGCAAGGGGTTCGACTATTCGGCGCCGATCGGCCTGATGGTGCCGGCCGCGAAGATCGGGCATCCCGCGACCGGCCTGATCGAACTGAAGGTCAACGGCAAAGTGCGGCAGACCTCGGACCTGTCGAAGATGATCTGGAACGTGCCGGAGACGATCGCCTATCTGTCCGGCCTGGTGCGGCTGGCGCCCGGCGACCTGATCTATACCGGCACGCCGGAGAACGTCGCGGCGGTGGAGCGGGGTGATCTGCTGGAGGGTGTTGTCGAGGGTGTGGGCACGGTGCGGACACGCATCGTCTGATGCCGGGGCTGCGGATCGCGACGTGGAACATCAACTCACTTCGCCTGCGGGTCGGACTGCTGAATGATCTCGTCGCGGCGCTGAACCCCGATGTGATCTGCCTGCAGGAGACGAAGGTCCCCGACCTGTTGTTCCCGGCCGAGGCGCTGGAACCCCTGGGTTATCCGCACACGGTGTTCCGCGGCATGAAGGGCTATAACGGTGTGGCCATCCTGTCGCGGGTGCCGATGCAGGTGCATGACGAGGAGGTGCCGGACTGGTGCGGCAAGGGTGATTGCCGCCATGTCGCGGCGCAGGTGCAGACTCCGTCCGGGCCGATCGAGCTGCACAATTTCTATGTCCCGGCGGGCGGTGACGTGCCGGACCGGACCGAGAACCCGAAATACGGCCATAAGCTGGACTTCATCGCCGAAACCCGGGACTGGTTTGCCGCCCGGCCGGGGTTCCGGCGGACTGTCCTGGTGGGCGACCTGAACATTGCTCCATTAGAGAACGATGTCTGGAGCCACAAGCAGTTGCTGGGCGTCGTCAGCCACACGCCGCCGGAGACCGAGGGCCTGGACGCCTGGATGAACGAGGGTTTCATCGATGCTGTCCGGCACTTCGTGCCGCCGGACCAGAAGCTGTACTCGTGGTGGTCCTATCGCAACAAGGACTGGCGGGTTGCTGACCGGGGGCGCCGGCTGGACCACATCTGGGTCAGCCCCGACCTGGAGCCTGCGCTGAGGAGCCAGACCATCCTACGTGACGCCCGCGACTGGCCTCGTGGATCAGACCATGTGCCGGTGTGCGTGGAGATGGAGGTTTAGGCCCGGGGGATGGGCGAGCAGGCGGCCGCGGCGGCCCGCGACAGGACCATCATGCGGCGGACGGCCACACCGGCGCCGGCGACATCTCCGGCCAGATTGCGCAGCAAGGGGTGTGAAACCACCGCGTGCGCGGCGGCATTCACGGCCATTTCGGTTGCCGCCACCGTGGCCGCCGCAAGTGCGGTCTTCTGCATCAAAGCAAGTGTTCCCACCAGTCCGGGCCGCAACCCGTGCGCGGCGGCCACCTGACGAACCAACCGCACGCCGCACCAGCCGATTGCCAGCGAATCCAGGGCGGCGGACGGCACGGCGGCGACGATGGCGACACTTTGCAAGGCGGTGGTCCGGCCCAGGGCATCGGTTGCCTCTCGCAGCGCCTGTGCCGGCCCGTTGCGCAGGAGCGCGAGCACCGATTCCGGTGTATCCGCCGCCTGGATGGCCGGGAGGATCGTGGCGTGTTGCGGCAAAGCCTCCAGCCAACGACGGGCGGCGCGTTTGACGCGGATTGCCTCGCCGCTGGCGAGGTCGGCGCGGAGTTGGTCGACCCGCCGCAACGACCACAGGCCGCGCAGTTCCCGGGCGACACTGACGCCGACGAGGCCGAGGCCGGCGACGAGGATCGCGACGCCGGCCCAGCCCAGCGCGTCGCCCCGGCCGAGTAGGTCGCTGACCAGGGAGGCGCCCCATAGGGCGGGCAAGCCAATCGCGAGCACGCCGGCGCCGATCAGTGCCGCGGGCACCCTGCCGCGTACCGGTTCCAGCGGCGGAATGACCGCCGGCAGTGCCTCGAGCCGGGGCGCCGGATCAGTTTCCAGGACCAGGAATGGTTCGGGTGCGGTCTTCATCACAAAATATCCGCCAAGAGGAAGGCCAGCAGGGCGTCGAGCCCGACTTGCGGGATGCCGCCGCGCCCAGCGTCGGGCAGGCGCATCGGCTCAAAATCCGGCAGTGCCAGGAAGCGGTGTTGCCAGAAGGAGTCGTCCGGTGGGCTGTCCGGCACCTCACCTGGGTAGAATCGGGCGGGCCGGGACTCGCCGATGATGCGGCCGCGGACGGCGGACACGGCCCGGCCGGCCAGGGTGTCCACCACGTCCTCGGTGCAGCGGACGGATGCGAGCGCGAAGACGGCTGTCGTGGCGCCGTTCTCCGGCACCCGGGTCACGGACCGCATCAGGGCCGCGAGGTTGCCGCGTTGGCGGGCGGCGATATGGTCGGCCTTGGTTGCCGCGAACGCCACGCGGCCGATCGATTGGCCGGGCAGTTCCAGCCGCGCGAAGGCTGCCAGCCAGTCTGTCCACGACTGGCCCCAGCGAAGAGCGTCCGACGCCGCGGCCAGCGCAGCCTGCGCGTCAGCGAACGCCGCCGGCCCGCGATGCAGCGCCGACAGCAGATCCGCCACGACCACCAGCCCGTCGAGATCGCCAAACATCGGAGACATCAGATCGCGTCGCACAGCCTCCACATAGGCATTGAAGCGCGCCTGCATCAGTCCCGCGAGTGGGCTGCGTCCCGGCAGCGGGAAAAACTGCGTCCATGGCGGCGGATCGCCAGGCGGCGGCATCAGGAAGCGGCCGGGTTGCAGGAAGCTCAGGCCGGCGTCATCGCGCATCCGGCCCAGCGCCTCGGTATAAAGCCGATGCCCGGTGGCGGCGAGTTCCTCGTCCGCCGCCACGCCGGATGGCAGGCCGCGCATGAACGCCAGAAACGGCCGAGCGATGTCCGGCGTTGCGAGGTTCTCCAGCCGGTGCTGGACGGCGGCGGACCAGGCGGCGAAGTCCTGGCTCAGCAGCGGCAGGTCGAGGAGCCATTCGCCGGGATAATCCAGGAACTCCAGCCGGCGGCGGAGCGGACCGAGTGGGGCGAGGAGGCCCTCGCGCGGGATATCGATGTCGAGGGCCAGGAGTGAGACGGATGTGGTCCGGGCGGGCCAGCGAGGCGGGTCGGCGGCGAGGGCGGCGACGTGCGAGGGGACGTCGAAGCGGGGTGTGTTGGATGCGCCGGCGGGGGCGACGGTGACACGAAGGCGGCGGCCGCGCAGGACATCCGACACCGCGGGCAAGGCAGGACGCCCGGCCGATAACGCCAGAAGGTTGGCGGCGAGCGACGTCAGCAGGGCGGTCTTGCCTGCCCTGGCCAGGCCGGTGATGCCGATGCGCGTGGTGCTGCGGATCTGCAGCACGTCGGTCGCCATCCGCGAGGCGCGCCAGACAGTGTTGATCATGTGGCGGCGCCCTTGAGAGGGATGCCGGCTGTCGCGTTCATCGTGATGTCAGGCATCTCCGGATCGTCAAAGCAGTCGCCTGTCCTTCGGGACATCGCGACCGCGGATGCCTGATATAGGGACGGGCGGCCGAGAACCAGTGTTCACGGGTTCTGACCCGGGTTGCGTGGCGGGACCGCCCTGCCCAGGCGTGGCCGCGTTGCTCGCCGGCCGGCCGGTGGCGCCAGGGTGGCTTTCGTCACTACGGCCGTCACTACGGGCGGATTTCCCGTTCATCCAGCAAAACCGCCTTCCGGCGCGGGCGAGGCCATGCTTCGATGCGGCATCATCCGGGGGTAGCGCATGTCGGCATCAGCATCACACATCGGCGCCGTGGCGCCCACGGCGGCGCAAAGCCGCAAAGCCATATACGCCGCGACGATCGGCAATGTCATGGAGTGGTACGATTTCGGCGTGTTCGGCTATCTGGCCGGTTCGCTGGCGATGAATTTTTTCCCCAAGGGCAATCCGAGTTCCGCGCTGCTCAACACGTTCCTGGTGTTCGGTGTCGGGCTGGTGTTCCGGCCCCTCGGCGGGATCGTCATAGGGCGGCTGGGGGATCTGCGCGGACGGAAGCCGGCGCTGGTGCTGACGATCCTGATGATGGCGGCCGGCACGGTGATCATCGGGGTGATCCCGACCTATGCCTCCATCGGGGTTGCCGCGCCGATCCTGCTGCTGGTCGCCCGTCTGCTGCAGGGCTTTTCCACCGGCGGCGAGTGGGGCGGCGCCACGGCATTCATGGCCGAGTGGTCCGAACATGGCCGGCGCGGTCTTTATACCAGCTTTCAGCAGATGTCGGTCGCGGGCGGCAGCCTGCTTGGCGTTGGCTTTGCCGCCTTGCTGACCAGCGCGCTGGGCTCTGATGCGGTCAACGACTGGGCGTGGCGCATTCCATTCCTGGTCGGCGGCCTGTTCGGCCCGATCGGCCTGTGGCTGCGGCGCGAGGTCGATGAAACGCCGCCCTTTGTCGCCTCCGCCCACGACGATACCCGGGAGAAATCGACCTTCGGCATGGCTGTCCAGGCGTTCGGCTTCACCATCCTGTGGACTGTGTCGTTCTACGTGTTCCTTACTTACATGCCGACCTACACGCGCACGCAGTTGCATTTGACGCCGGCCGAGTCGCTGTGGGCATCCGTCGCCAGCCTGATCGTGCTGGTGATCCTGGTGCCGATCATGGGTGCGCTGTCCGACCGGATCGGCCGGAAAAAGCTGCTGCTGACGTCCTGCGCGCTTTGCTTCGTCATTCCGATCCCGGCATTCTGGGTCCTGACCAGCGGACCTTCGTTTGGCGTGGTCGTGTTGGTGCAGATCGTGTTCTCGGTGGCGATTTCGCTGTTTTCCGGCCCCGGCCCGGCGGCGATCGCGGAGATCTTCCCGACCCGTGGGCGTTCGACGTGGATGTCATCGTCGTATGCGCTGGCGGTGGCGATTTTCGGCGGATTCGCGCCATTCATCTCGCAATGGCTGATCGACATCACGGGATCGAAGATGGCGCCCACGGCCTATGTCATGGCGGCAGCGCTGATCAGCTTTGTTACCATTGCCGGGTTGCGCGAAACAGCGCATCACCCGCTGCGATAGGAGGACGTCCATGAACAAACCGATACCCATCCTGCTGTCGCGCGACATCGCCGAGGAAGCGGCCAATGAGCCGGGGCGGCTGTCGGCGCTGCTGCTGCGTCATGGCTCGATGGAGGTACGGTGGTACGCGCCAAAGGAAACGGATCCGCAGGCGCCGCATGACCAGGACGAACTTTATGTCGTCGTCGTCGGCCGCGGCTGGTTCATCCGGGGCGAGGAGCGCGTGCCGTTCCGAGCGGGCGACGTGCTGTTCGTGCCGGCTGGTGTCGAGCACAAGTTCGACAACTTCACCCCGGATCTTGCGGTGTGGCTGATCCTGTACGGGCCGGAAGGCGGCGAGGCGGCGTAACGCGTGCTGGACCAGCACCTACCGGAGGAAGCCACCGTCCGGCGACCCGCGCCATTGGATCCGCGTAACGGCGGTTCGGTGTCAGGTTTCAAGCACGAGTTCACCAGCGGCCGCCATGCGTTCGTACAGCGCTACGTCGCTCGGACTTTCGATTGTCCCCCACTGACCGTCCGACCCCACCGTGCCGATCCCGACCGTCTTGGCGGCCAGCAGCCGCTGCAACAATTCGGTCAGGTCGAGGCGGTCACGGGTTTGCGGATCCAGTTCGGCGAGTAACGAGTTGATGGCTTGCCACGCGGTGGGGGTGATCTTGATCAGCCCGATGGGCTGGCCCTCGATCTCGGCGAGGTTGGCCGGTTCGCCGCCGATTTCCAGCAACGTCCCCGCCCCGCTGCGGCGGAATGTACCCGCGTGTGACAAGGGATCTGCGAACCGCCGCGCCCACAGATCGCGCCACTGCCGGTCATAGGCGATCATCAGGCTGCCGCGGGCGGCCTCCAGGCGATGCACGAGGTCACGGAGGTAGAAGATATTTGCATAGCTGACGATCACCGTGGTGCTTCGCAACCATTCGGCGGCCGCGGCCAGGGACGTCACCATGCCGGTGTCCGCCCAGCGCGGATTTTCGAAGCAGGTGATGCCGGGCGTATCGATCATCTCTGCCTGGTAGCCGCGAACGACCGCGATCTGGTCCGCACCGCCGCCCCGCAGCGCCGCGATCTGCCGTTCAATAATAGGCTTGCCGGCGAGCGGCGTCAGGCACGCCGGGCGCTGTTGCCCCGGTTCGCCCATCGGGCTGCCGCGGTTGGCGGCGAGAATGATGGCTCGCATTGGATTCCCCCAGACACCTCACGGACCATACCGGGTGAACGAAATGGCGCGCAAATGGCCGGCCGGCTGGCGGCTTAACGTTTCCTCAATAGCCGCCAGGTAAGATGTAGTTCGGGACGAGCGCCCGGAGGGTAATGCCATTCAACCGCAGCACTTCGATGCCGGTGCAACGATCTTCCGTGCCGGCAACTCCAGCCTGGGGATCTACGTGATCCAGGACGGGGAGGTCGCGATCAGCGTGAATGATACCGAGGTCGTGCGGCTGCACGCGGGCGAGTTGTTCGGCGAGTCCGGCGTACTGGAAGCGCGGCCCCGCTCCGCGACAGCGACCGCTGTTGTGGCCACCACGCTGCTGGTGACAGAGGCGGACACCTTCATCACCGCCTTCGGCATGAACAACGAGCGCGCCCTGGCGCTGGTGAAACTGCTGTGTAGCCGGCTTCGCAGCACCACCGCGCGCGCCGCGCAGGCAGGGCACCTGGCGCAGACCGCTGAAGAGCCTGAAGCGCCGATCCGGCTGTTTCCCGACGATGAGCGGCTGTCGACGACGTACCACATGGCCCCGGTCGATGTGGTGCTGTTGCCGTTCCAGGTCGGCAATCGCTACGGCGGCGAGGCCATCCCCGTCGCGTCCAACCGCAGCATCGTCATCCCCGCCCATGGCCGGTCCGAGTTCGCCGCGCCGCACTTCGAGATCGTTCGCCGCGACGGCCGTATCGGCGTGCGCGACCTGGGCAGCTCCGCCGGCACGATCGTCAATGGGATATCCATCAACCGCATGACAAACTGGTCGTTCGTAGCGCTGCGCCCCGGGGACAACACGGTCATTGCCGGAACCGCCCATTCGCCGTTCCGTTTCCGCATTCACATCCGTTAGCGATGCCGCCCGTCGTTGCCCGACCCGCCGGCGATCGGTCGTGGCGTTGCCACCACCATGATGACGTCCGCGCGACGCTTCCAGATTGTGTGCAACGGTACGGTCCGCGCATCCCACATGCTGCGCATGGAAATCCTTCGCTATGTGCTGCCACATCTGCTGGCCGGCTGCATCGGCGGTTTTGTCGCCGCCGTCGCAATGGTCGCGACGAACCTGGGATCGCTGCGGGACCTGATCTTCCATACGGACGGTGGGTGGCTGGCGTTTGCCCTGCTGACGTTTGGCCTTGTCGTTACTTTTGGGTCGCTGGCGATCGGCGGAGCGATCATGTCGATCGGACAGGACCGCGGGTAGAGCCCTCTGCGATACCGGCACCGCGGTGTGGCATGTCAGCCTATGCGTTCAGTTCAACGTAGCGGAGCCAAAATCCGATTGTTCGTGATTTTCCCTCCGCAACGGCTTAGATAGCGGTTGGTTTGATGAGTCCCGAATGGGAGTGAGTGGCATGACGCGCGATTTCCGTGGCTTGATGTCAGCTAGCGTCGCTGCCGCCACCATCGCGGGAATGGTTCTTTCGGCTGCTCCGGCCTCGGCCGGCTGGCACGACGGAGGAGGAGGCGGCGGCGGATCTGGCTGGCATGGCGGCGGATCCGGTTGGCATGGCGGCGGATCCGGTTGGCATGGCGGCGGATCCGAGTGGCATGGTGGGGGATCTGGCTGGCATGGTGGCGGTTCTGGCTGGAACGGTGGGGGCGGCGGTTATCACGGCGGCGCCTGGTACGGCGGCCGGTGGTATGGCGGCGGCTATTATGGTCCGCATGGGTTTGCCTACGGTGGCCCTTACCCGTGGGTTGGGCTAGGTGTCCCGCCGTTCGTCGTTGGGGGTCCCGTCGTGTATCCACCGCCGGTCGTGTATCCGCCTCCGGTCGTCTATGCGGCGCCTCCCGTTGTTTACGCTCCGCAACCGCCGGTGATTTATGCTCAACCGCCCGGCTTCATCCCGGCCCGCTAGCCGAAGCACACTACCCGAACGCAACCAGTTGGCCGTTTCGGTCCTCTGACGGAAGACACAGCGCCGCGACGGATGGCCCGACGTCTTCCGGCGCCGGCAGCGTTGCACGATCCTCGCCCGGAAATGCGTTTGATCGCATTCGCGTTGCGACCGGCCCGGGATCGAACAGGTTCGCACGAAATCGGGTTGTCGCGGTTTCCTGCGCCCAGCTCAAGACAAGGGTCTCCATTGCCGCTTTTGTCGCGCCGATCGCGCCCCAGTATGCGGCGGGCGTGCGAGCATGGCTGTCGGTCAGGAAGACGGCTCGCCCAGCGGGGGCCTGACGGAGCAGGGGGTCGCAGGTCCGGATCAGGTGCAGTGCCGCAGTCAGGTTCACGCCGACCACCTCTGCCCAGTCGTTCGGGAGGATATGAGGCACCGGCGTCAGCCGGCCCAGCGCGCCCGCGTTGTGGACGAGCACATCCAGGCGGCCGAACCGCTGGTAAACCGTCGGGCCAATCGCGTCGATCTTGTCGGCCTCGCGCAGGTCCAAGGGCAGGATCGTCGCCTTGCCACCGACCGCGCGAATGGCGTCGTCGGTTTCCTCCAGGCCGCCCTGGGTGCGAGCGGTAAGAACAAGCTGGGCGCCCAGACGGCCGAGCTCCACCGCCACGGCGGCGCCGATTCCCCGGCTTGCGCCGGTTACCAGCGCAACGGCGCCATCCAGGACGCCCATCAGTTGCTGACGCTCAAAAGGCTTAGCTGCCGTTCGGCATTGTCCTGCTGATCGGGCAGTGGGATGGGGTAGTCGCCGGTAAAGCAGGCATCGCAGTAGTGCGGCTTGTGCGGATCGCGCCCCTCTTTGCCGAGGGCACGATACAGGCCGTCGATCGACACGAAGGCGAGGCTGTCGGCCCCGATCAGCTCCGCCATTTCCGCGACGTTGTGTTGTGCCGCCAGCAGTTTGCTGCGTTCGGGCGTGTCGATCCCGTAGAAGCAGGAGTGTGTGGTTGGCGGCGAGGATATCCGCATGTGCACTTCCTTTGCTCCGGCCTGCCGCACCATCTCGACGATCTTCTTGCTGGTCGTGCCACGAACGATCGAATCGTCTACCAGAACGACTCGCTTGCCCTCCAGCACCGGGCGGTTTGCCGAGTGCTTGAGTTTTACGCCGAGGTTGCGGATGTGGTCGGTAGGTTCGATGAAGGTCCGGCCGACGTAGTGATTGCGGATGATCCCGAACTCGAACGGGATGCCGCTTTCCGCCGCGTAGCCCATTGCCGCCGGCACGCCCGAATCCGGCACCGGGACGATCACGTCCGCCGGGACGCCCGCCTCCAGCGCCAACTGGGCGCCGATCCGCTTGCGAGCGTCGTAGACCGGCATGCCCTCCATCACCGAGTCGGGGCGGGCGAAGTAGATGTATTCAAAGACGCAGAAGCGTTCCCGCGATTTGCTGAAGGGCTTGATGCTGTGCACGCCCTGGTCGTTGATGACGACGATCTCGCCCGGCTCGACGTCGCGGATGAAGTCGGCTCCGACGATATCGAGCGCGCAGGTTTCGCTGGCCAGGACCCAGCCGCCGGTGCCTTCGTTGCCGATGCGGCCGAGGATAAGCGGTCGGACGCCCAGCGGGTCGCGCACGCCCATCAGGGCTTCGTTGGACAGGGCGACGAGAGAGTAGGCTCCGACGACCTGCTTCAGCGCGTCGATCAGCCGGTCCACGACGGTGGAGTAAAGGCTGATGGCGATGAGGTGGATGAAGACTTCCGAGTCGGTTGTGGACTGGAAGAGACAGCCGCGGCGCACCAGCGCGCGATGCAGCAGATGCGCGTTCGTCAGGTTGCCGTTGTGCGCCACGGCGAAGCCGCCGAACTCAAAATCCGCATAGAGCGGCTGCACGTTTCGCAGGATGGTCTCGCCGGTGGTGGCATAGCGATTGTGGCCGATGGCGATCCGGCCCGGCAGCCTGTCGATGACTTCGCCGGTCGCCGAAATTGTCACCGACCAGGCCCATGCCACGATGGGAGTTGAAGCGTTTGCCATCGAAGCTGACGATCCCGGTCGCCTCCTGGCCGCGGTGCTGCAGCGCGTGCAGACCCAAGGCGGTGACGGCCGCCGCGTCCGGCACGTTCCAGATCCCGAAAACACCGCACTCCTCGTGCAGCGTGTCGTCCTCGGCGCAGCCTGTGTCGAATGCCATCGATGACAAACTCCTAATCCCTGACAGGCGCTTTGCCGGTTGCCCGCCCTTGCGGGATGGCGCGCAGCAAGTCGTCGGCCGTGGTGACTGGTCCAGAAGGCGGTGCATAGATTCGCGGCCGGTAGGCTTCGGGCAGTTGCCCGCGGACCCATAGGGCACCTTCGTAGATCGGCGGCAAGGTCCGTGCTGCCAGGACTGGTTCAGGCCAGCGGTCGATCGGGAAGACCATACCTGCGAGGATATAGGCGATCATGATGATGACCGCACCCCGCGCGAGGCCGAATACCAGACCCAACGTGCGGTCAACCCCGCCGAGCGGCGAGCCTCGGACGAGGCTGCCGACCATCCGTGCCAGCAGCATCAGAGCAATCAGGGCGGCCAGGAAGACGATGAAGAAGCTGGCTGGATCGACCCATTCGGGGGTGTGGATCCATCGGCTCACTGAACTTCGCATCGCCGGCAGGGCGTAGATCCCGGCGGCGACCGCGCCGGCCCAGGCGCCGATTCCCAGGACCTCGCGCACCATGCCGCGTACAAAGGCGAGCAGGCCTGATATCGCCAGAAGGCCGAACACCGCCAGGTCAACCCATGTCATGTAACCGCCACATCCCGAACCGGCGGCGTTATCGACCGAGGCTGCACCGCCGCCAAGATCAGCTAGCCGATTTTTCGGGCGATTCGGTGGCAAAAGGTGCCGCACGTGCAATGCTGGGGCGGATTTCCAGGCGACCGGCTGGGTCCTTGGGGCAATAATCGCGCCGTTTGATCGCCGTCGCCTGAGACAGTCACGATGCGCAAAGACAAATGACACACGTCGGCTTTGAGCCGTCTACCGCAAGTCGTGGATGGCCGCCACAAGGACGGCCATGACGCGGGGATAGCCCCCGCTCCAAAGACGGTGATGACGCGAGGGTGGTGTCCGTGCCGAAGGGGCGGCCATGACGCGGGGGTGGCCCCCGCCGCAAGGACGGCCAGGACGCGGGGTGGCCCCCACCGCAAGGACGGCCATGACGCGGGCGTGGCCCCCCGGCCGCAAGGACGGCCATGACGCGGGGGTGGTGTCCGTGCCAAGGGGGCGGTGCCGATGCGAAGAGGATCGGTCGCTTGCGGGTAGGGCCTTAGCCAGGTGCCGTAGTTTTTGCCTTTCCCTCCGGCGCGAACCGCGTGACCAGATCGGCGATGTGCCCGATTTCCTCCAGGCGCAACCCATCCGGCGCGGCCAGTTTCCGGTTCCCGTGTGCGAGCCGCCTGGGCAGAGTCGCGCCATCGAAGCCCAGCTTCGCGGCTTCCTTGAGCCGAGCCTCGGCTTGGGCGACCTGGCGCACCTCGCCGGAGAGGCCGACTTCGCCGAAATAGACCATTCCGGGGCTGGTGGGTGTTTCGAACGCGGCGGAGGTGATGGCCGCGGCGACAGCGAGGTCGGCGGCTGGTTCGCTGACACGCAGGCCGCCGGCGATATTGAGATACACATCCGTCTGGTTGAGGCGCAGGCCGGCGCGGGTTTCCAGGTACTGCCAGCAGCATCGAGAGGCGACCGCCATCCCAGCCGATCACCGACCGGCGCGGCGAGCCGCCGGGGTTTGGCGCCAGCAGCGCTTGCACCTCCATGAGGACCGGGCGGGTGCCTTCAAGCCCGGCGAAGACCGCGCTGCCGGCGATGTTGCCGCGCCGTTCGGCCAGGAACAGGGCGGAGGGATTGGCGACCTCGGCCAGGCCCAGATCGGTCATCTCGAAAACGCCGATCTCGTCGGTGGCGCCGTAGCGGTTCTTCACGGCGCGCAGGATGCGGAACTGATGGCCGCGGTCGCCTTCGAAATACAGGACCGCGTCGACCATGTGTTCCAGCACGCGGGGGCCGGCAAGGGCGCCGTCCTTGGTCACGTGGCCGACCAGCACAAGCGAGAAATTGCCGGCTTTTGCCAGCCGGATCAGTTCGAAACTGCTGGCGCGCACCTGGGCGACGGTGCCGGGGGCGCTTTCGATGGCGTCGACCCACATCGTCTGGATCGAGTCGATGACCACCAGCGTCGTGTCGGCGGCTTTTTCCAGGGCGGCGGCGATGTCCCGGACATTGATGGCGGCTGCCAGTTCGATCGCGGAGTCGGCGACGCCGAGGCGGCGGGCGCGCAGGCGGATCTGATCGATCGACTCTTCGCCGGTGACGTAAAGCACCCGGCGGCCGGTACGGGCGAGGCAGGCCGCGGCTTGCAACAGCAGGGTCGATTTGCCGATGCCGGGGTCGCCGCCGACCAGGACGACCGAGGATGGGACGAGGCCGCCGCCGAGAACGCGGTCCAGTTCGGCGATGCCGATGGCGGCGCGGGGCGGGGGTTCGGCGCTGCCAGCGAGGCCGACGAACGTGACCGACCGTCCGGGCGCGGCTTTCGCGGCGGGGCCGGGGCGTGCCACGACTGCCTCTTCCTCGACGGTGTTCCACTCGCCGCATGTCTCGCACCGTCCGGCCCATTTCAGGGTGACGGCGCCACACGACTGGCAGACGAATCGGGAGGCGGGTTTAGCCATGCGGGTTTCGGTGAGGCATGAGCTTAAATGTGGCCCGGCCGGCGCCGAGGCAAGCAAGATCGCTTTGTCCGATGACCGGGTGGCTGTATTCACCGCGCTTGGATCGCGGGAGGCACAGTTGGCGGACGAGTCGCACACAGGATTGGCGCCAGCCCAGGCCGCGGAAATCGCCGAGGCCCGAACCGGATCGGCTGCCACGCTCCGCCCCACGGTTCCGGCGCTGGAGGCGATGCTGTATGAGGCCGTCCCGATCCTCGATCACGGCTTTGTCCGCGTTATCGACTATATGGGCGACGACGCCGCGATCGTTCAGGCTGCCCGGGTTTCATACGGTCGCGGCACCAAGCGTGTGCAGGAGGACGCGGGGCTGATCCGCTATCTGATGCGCCACCGGCACTCCACGCCGTTCGAGATGTGCGAGATCAAGTTCCACGTCAAACTGCCGATTTTCGTCGCTCGGCAGTGGATTCGCCACCGCACCGCCAGCGTCAATGAATATTCCGCTCGGTATTCGATTCTGGACAAGGAGTTCTACATTCCGTCGCCGGAACATCTTGCTGCACAGTCGTCCACGAACCGGCAGGGGCGAGGGGCTGTGCTGACCGGGGAGGAAGCGGCGGACGTTTTGGACATGCTGCGCCGCGACGCCGATCGTTGCTATGCCGACTATGCGCTGATGTTGAACGAGGATGAGCATGCCGATCCCGCCCGGCAAGGGCTGGCGCGTGAACTGGCGCGGATGAATCTGACGCTGAACACCTATACTCAGTGGTATTGGAAGACGAACCTGCATAATTTGTTTCACTTCCTGTCGCTTCGGGCTGATTCGCATGCCCAGTACGAGATCCGGGTCTATGCCGAGGCGATGCTGACAATGGTGGATGCGTGGGTTCCTGCCGCCAGCGCCGCTTTTCGCGACTACCGGTTGGGCGCGGTCACGCTGTCGGCGCAGATGCGGGCGGTGCTGAAACGCATGCTGGCCGGGGAGCGGGTAACGCAAGAGACCAGTGGGCTGAACAAGCGCGAGTGGACGGAATTTTCTGACGCCGTTCTGAGCTGAGCCAGCCGGGGGTCAGCCAAGACGGCCGGGCGGCATCCAGCGTCATGACACCTCGCCCACCGGCTAAGGACCCCCTCCCACGACCGCCGCCGCCATTGTATCGTTGGCGATCATCGTCAGCAGGAGGAACCAACCATGCCCAACCTGACTATAAAAGCCACCGACGGCAGCGGCAGCTTCACGGCCTTTGTCACCGAACCCAAGGCCACGCCCGCCGGTGTCGTTGTGCTGATCCAGGAAATCTTCGGCGTGAACCAGGCGATGCGCGACACCGCCGCGTGGGTCGCCGACATGGGGTTCATTGCTGTTTCCCCGGATCTGTTCTGGCGGATCGAGCCGGGCATCGACCTGACCGACAAATCCGATGCCGAGTGGAAGCGGGCGTTCGAGTTGTTTCAGGCCTTCGACCAGGTAAAGGGGATCGAGGACCTGAAGGCGACCGTTGCCGCCGCGCGGTCAATGCCGGGCTCGAACGGCAAGGTGGGGACGATGGGGTACTGCCTGGGCGGCCGGCTGGCGTTCATGATGGCCGAGCAGTCGGATGCCGACGTCAATATCTCCTACTACGGTGTCGGCCTTGATGGCCTGCTTGACGATCTGTCCAAGGTCAGCAAGCCGCTTCTTGTCCATATCGCGGACAAGGACGAGTTTTTCCCCGCGGAGGGGCGCGCCAAGGTTGTGGCCGCGACGAAGGGCAGCAAGATTGTTGCTTCTTACGTTTACCCCAACGCCGACCACGCGTTTGCCCGGGTCGGTGGCATCCATTGGGACGGCCGTTCGGCCGCCATTGCCAATGGCCGCAGCGCGGAGGCGCTGGTCGCAGCGCTGGGGTAAGGCGGCTCTCTGGTCCGGGCGAGGGTGGGATCGCAGAGTTCCATTGTGCAGGCCACGCACGGCTTTTCTTGCTGTACGCGGCGAACTATGAACCTATGCGGCCGACAAGCAGCCCCCATGCGCCAGGGTAAGGAGCGAGCACCTGATGGACGGATCCGACACACCGCCGGGCAAGGGGCTCGCGCGCAGCCCGGGCGCTCTGGCGGGAATCAAGGTCATCGACCTGACCCGCGTCCTCGGCGGGCCATATTGCACGATGATCCTGTCGGACCACGGCGCCGACGTCATCAAGATCGAACCGCCGCAGGGTGACGAGGTCCGTGACTGGGGTCCTCCGTTCCACGAGGGCGACGCCAGCTATTTTATTGGCGTCAACCGCAACAAGCGCGGCATTGCGCTTGATCTCGGGAAAGAACAGGGCAAGGCGATCCTGATGCGTCTGCTGCAGGATGCTGACGTCCTGATCGAGAACTTCAAGCCCGGTTCGATGGAAAAATGGGGCCTGGGCTACGAGGACGTCTTGTCCAAGCGCTTCCCTGGCCTGATCCACTGCCGGGTGTCGGGTTTCGGTGGGGATGGTCCACTCGGAGGGCTGCCGGGTTACGATGCGATCCTGCAGGCAATGACCGGGCTGATGAGCATCAACGGCGATGCCACGACCGGTCCGATGCGGCTTGGCACGGCAATGGTCGACATGGGCACGGGCCTGTATTCGGCGATCGGCATTCTGATGGCGCTGCATGAGCGAGGACAGTCGGGCCGGGGGCAGTATCTGGACATGGCGTTGTACGACTGCGGGATGGCATTGCTGCATCCGCAGGCGGCGAATTACTTCCTGAACGGCAAGCGCCCGACGGGTACCGGCAACCCGCATCCGAACCTGGTGCCGTACGACAAGTACCCAACGAAAACCTGCGAAATCTTTATCGCCAGCGGGAATAACGGACAGTTCCGCAAGCTTTGCGAACTGATCGGCCAGCCAGCGATGGCCGATGATCCGCGGTTCGCAAATAACGGGGCGCGAAATGAAAACCGCGTCGCGCTGACGTTGGCGCTCGCGGCGGCCTTTGCCGAACAGGACGGCCACGAATTCTCGCTGAAACTGATCCGAGCGGGGGTGCCGGCCGGGCCGGTGCTGTCGGTCGATGAGGCGACGGCGGAGCCGCATACCGCGCATCGGGAGATGGTGACGGAACTGGACTGGTACAAGGGCATCGGGACGCCGATCAAGTTCAGCCGCACCAAGGGGGGCACGCGCCGGCCTCCACCGAAATTCGCTGAGCACAGCGCCGAGATCCTGTCACAGCATGGTTACACCGACGCACAGATCGAGGAACTTGCCGCGTCCGGCGTGCTGCATCGGCAGCGGCGACTGTAGCCAACCGGATCATGTGGCCGCTGGACCTGCCTGCGCGTGAGGTGCTGAAGCCGGCTGGGGAGACGTCGATCCCCTGGGCCGCGTTCGATCCGGAATGGTATTGCCGCCGTTACCCGGAGGTGACGAATCACGTCGTTGCCGATGATCCGGAAGCAGTGCCGCGCTACTACCTGGAGGTCGGCCAGGGTCTGGGCCACTCGCCGAATCTGTTCTTCGATGAAGCCTGGCACCGCCGGATGTATCCAGGCATCGCTATGGCCATAGACGCCCAGGATTATGCCTCGGCGTTCGATGCCTATTGCCGGCGCGGGTGCATGGACCGGTCACCGCACTGGCTGTTTGATGAGCTTGGCTACCGCGGCCGCTATCCAGACCTGTCCAGGGATGCGTTGTCTGCCAGTAAGCTGGCCAACTGCTACCACCACTATCTCCGCTATGGCGCGGAGGAAGACCGTATTGGTCACGTGCTGTTCGACCCTGTCCTGTATCTGGCGAATTTCGATGTCGCGGATGTTCCGGCGATCCGCGCCGAAGGGGTTTTCACGCATTACCTGAAGCGGATGGATCGCGGCGCGCCGGAGCTGCGGACTTCCTATTACTTCGATCCGGCCTGGTATCTTGACCGGTACCCAGAGGTTGCGCGGGCAATCGAGGCCGGCCAGTGGAAGTCGGCATTGCATCATTACCTTTGCAACGATACGCCGACCGAGTTTGACCCGCTGCCGCAATTTTCCGAAGCGCACTATCTGGCGCGCGACCCTGGTCTCCTCAGCCATATCGAGGCGCGTCACTTCCGCAACGGGTACATGCATTTCCTGAGCTTTGGCGCGAAAGAACTGCGGCCGCCAACCCCTGAGATCAATCTTCGCTGGTATGCGGCTCAGCCGCGCGTGCGGATCGATCTGGAGCAGGGCGTGGCGCCCAATGCCTTTGCGCATTTGCTGACAGTCGGGCAGGCCGCGGGCCTGCCGTTGGCCGATCCCGTGGTTCAACAGGCCGCCGGGCGCAAGCCGGATGGTGTCTTCCATGCTACTGCCGCCGCGCTTCTGCCGATCTCGGGACGCTTTGGCTACTCCTTCGAATGTCCCGAGGACCCGATCGTCAGTGTCGTCATGGTCGTGCGGGATGGATTTGCGGTCACGCTGTCAACCATCGCGTCACTGCGCGAGAACATCGCCGGCAGCGTCGAACTGATCATCGTCGATTGCGGCTCCTCGGACGAGATCCGGGCGATCACCGACTATGCGACTGGTGCCCGGCTGCTGCGGTTCGAAACGGATATTGGGTGGACTCAGGCCGCAAACGCCGGCAGTCAGTTCGCGACCGGATCATCCATCCTGTTTCTGGGAAGCGAGGTCAGGCTTGCTCCCGGTGCCGTGGCCCGTGCCTGTGCGCGCCTGAACGGTGACAAGACAATCGGGGCGGTCGGTGGGCTGGTGATCCAGCCGCATGGCGTCATCGCCCAGGCTGGCGGGATCGTTTGGGCCGACGGCACCACGCACGACTACCAGCGTGGCGAATTGCCGTTGTGTCCCGAGGCGAATTTTGTTCGTTCTGTCGATTATTGCTCGACCGCGTTCCTGCTAGTGCGCGCGGACTTGCTCGCGACGCTTCATGGCTTCGACCCCATGTTTGGCGCAAGCCGTTACCAGGGCGTCGACCTGTGTCTACGGATCATCGGGGCCGGGTTCCGGGTTGTCTATGATCCATCGGTCGTGCTGTTTCATGAAGACGAGGACAAGCGGCCCGGAAGCCCCAGCGAACCGTTCCTGGAACGACATGCCGCAGGACTGAGCGAACGTTACGCGCGCGGCGGACCGGCCCAGGTGTTCGCGAGGCATACCGGCCAGGCTGCCCCGCGGCTGCTGTTCATCGAAGATACCGTGCCGCTGCGCCGTACCGGTTCGGGCTTCATCCGCGCGAACGATCTGGTACGGGTTCTGGCCGGCGTTGGGTATCAGGTTACGGTATTTCCGGTGAATGGCTGCACCCACGATCCGGCGCGCGTGTTCGGTGACATGCCTGATACGGCGGAGATCATGCATGACCGCGCCGCTGACCGGTTCAAGGAGTTCCTGACGACCCGCTTGGGCTACTACGACGTCATCTGGATTGCCCGCGCACATAACCTCGAGCGGTTGCATCCGGTTCTTAGCAGTTTGCTGGATCCTTGCGCCCCGCGCCCGCTTATCGTTCTGGACACCGAGGCTGTCGCACCTCTTCGTCAGGCGGAGAAAGCCCGGTTGCTCGGTCAGGAATTCGATCTGGACGCGGCCACAAAGGACGCTTTTGCCACCGCAGCGCTTTGCGATGTGTTGGTGGCTGTCAGTGAGAACGAAGCCGCATACCTGAGGAGCCGCGGTCTGGGACCGGTGTCGGTGATCGGGCATATGATCGAACCACGCCCGACTTCGCGAACCTTTGCCCAGCGGGCGGGCCTATTGTTCGTGGGCGCGATCCATCAGATGGATAGTCCAAACCTCGACAGCCTGACCTGGTTTGTCGATGAGGTCTTGCCGCTGATAGAGGATGCACTTGGCTGGGAAACCCGGCTGACCATTGCAGGTTACGTCGCACCGGGCGTGGATCTGAGCCGGTTTGAACGTCATCCGCGGATTACCTTGCGCGGTGCGGTTTCCAACCTCGAACCGCTCTACAATGCCAGCCGGGTGTTCGTCGCCCCAACACGCTATGCTGCAGGCGCTCCGTACAAGGTGTTCGAGGCTGCTTCTCGAGGCCTTCCGGTTGTCGCCAGCAGCTTGCTGCGTGACGAGCTTGGTTGGGCGCATGAGGAAGAAATCCTGGCGGCGGAGATAGATGCGGAGGCATTCGCGGCCGCCGTCATTGCGCTTTATCAGCAGGAACGACTTTGGCGGGTGATCCGAGAAGGCGGCCTTCGGCGTATAAGGCGTGAGAATGATCGGTCCGGATTCGTTGATTCGATTGGCAAGGTCCTAGCGGTTCCGCGACGGGCAAGCGGCCTCATAAAAATCGATTGATCCCGTCACATGGGAATTTTTCGGCTTATATAAATAAAAAGATTTTAATCAACCAATTTTCCTCTTGTTTTGCCGACTTGGTTTCGCTATTTGGTGTTTGGAGCGTTCCCCACGCTCGACTGGTCGACGGACCGGCCCCGCTTCCCTCCCCATACCGGGGCCGGTCTTCGTCGTCTTCTGAGCTACTTCCCGCCGAAACCACGCGGGATAGTGCGTTGCCGCGCTGAAAGCGTGGATATCATGGCAACGTCAGGTCCCACCGAGCGACGGGACGACTTTTGGCCGCAGGTAATCCAAGGCATGTGATGCCGACCTCGTGATGACTGTCCTTAAACAACCCGAGGTGCCGGTGGCCGGGACGCGGATGTCCCGAACCTTTAGGTGTCACCGGTTTTTATCGCCCCGCGCTTGCGGCGAGCTATTCGCGGCGTTCCAGAAGTTCCATCGCGTCGCCGATGGCGAATTTTCCGCCATCGATCACTTCGGCGTGGATGCCTAATTCGGTGTGGCCGTATAACGATCGAAGTTCGGCGATCGGGTCTGCATCCCGTTCAAACGATTCAGGGTTCACTTCGGTGGCGGGACAACGGACCGTGCCCTTCAGCACACGCAGTACGGCGCCACCGACCTGGATTTCCCGGCCGATCCACTCCCGCTCCGCCCAGGCGGGTGCGCCGCTGAACCATATATTCGCGCGAAACCGCCGCCGGTGGCGCCGAGCACCCACTTTCGATTCGTAGTCCCGCAGGCTTGCCATGCTGTTCAGACTGACGACCTTCGTCCGCTGGTCGGCGAAGACATGGCCGGGCACGTGATGGAACCGGGGCTTCCCCCGCGCCTCGTCTCCCATATACGCAGTCAGGAACTCGCCGATCTCCTCCCGGCCCGCCACGGTCAGAGCATTGGCCGATACCACCGCCCCGTCCGGCGACCGGATCGTCATTCGGCCGGTTCCGGGCTCAAACACGCTGAACAGGCCCGCCGCCCGGGCATTCTTCATCAGGCAGAGGAAATTGGTTTTCGGCAGCCAGACCGGTGCGGCCGGGTCGAAGCCGGCGTCGCCCTGCGCCAGGGCGAAGGCCCTGTCCCAGGGGATCGCCTCGCCAGCCTCCACCTCGGTCTGCTCCAGAGCCTCCGCCGTCAGGCCTTTGACAGGATAGCGGTACAGATATTCTATCCGCATGGTTTCCTCCCTCTTGAGGCGCAGTCTGCACGGCCCCAAGTGGATTGCGAAAGGGTCATCTCATCGCCTGTTGAGGGGTGAGTTTGGCCCGTCGCCTATGAAGGGACAATGTCATGGATATTCAAAAATTTACAGAGCGGGCACAAGGCTTCCTGCAAGCCGCAAGCACGATTGCCATCCGCGAGTTCCACCAACGCATCACGGCTGAACACCTGCTGAAGGCGCTGCTGGACGATGAGGAGGGTGCGGCCGCTGGTCTGATCAAGACCGCGGGCGGCGATCCGAAAGTCGCGACCGCGGCGGTGAATGCGGAGGTTGCGAAGCAGCCCAAGGTCAGCGGGGAGGGCGCTGGTCAGCCGCAACTGACGCCTGAACTGGTTCGTGTTCTGGACGCGGCGCAGCAGACCGCGACACGCGCCGGCGATGAGTATGTCGCTCAGGATCGTTTGCTGGTCGCTATCGCTGAATCGAACACTCCGGCCGGACGGGCGCTGAAATCGGCTGGTGTCACGCCGCAGTCGCTGGAAAAGGCGGTCAACGACATTCGCAAGGGCCGCAAGGTCACCAGCCAGAACGCCGAATTGTCGTTCGACGCCCTGAAGAAATATGCCCGCGACGTCACCGCCATCGCGCGGGAAGGCAAGCTTGACCCGGTTATTGGGCGGGACGAGGAGATCCGGCGCAGCATCCAGGTGCTCGCCCGCCGAACCAAGAACAACCCGGTGCTGATTGGTGAGCCCGGCGTCGGCAAGACCGCGATCGTGGAGGGGCTTGCTCTGCGCATCGTCAACGGCGACGTGCCGGAGGCGCTGAAGGGCAAGCAGCTTCTGTCACTCGACCTCGGCGCGATGGTGGCCGGTTCGAAATACCGCGGTGAGTTCGAGGAGCGTCTGAAGGCGGTGCTGAAGGAGATCGAGTTGAGCTGAAGGCCAGGTCATCCTGTTCATTGACGAGATGCACACGCTGATCGGCGCCGGCAAGGCTGACGGCGCGATGGATGCGTCCAACCTGATCAAGCCGGAACTTGCCCGCGGCACGCTGCACTGTATCGGCGCCACCACGCTGGACGAGTATCGCAAGCACGTCGAGAAGGACGCTGCTCTGGCGCGGCGGTTCCAGCCGATTTTTGTCGGCGAGCCAAGTGTCGAGGACACGGTCAGCATCCTGCGCGGCATCAAGGAGAAATACGAACTTCATCACGGCGTCCGGATCACCGACGGCGCACTGGTTGCCGCCGCGACCCTGTCCAACCGTTACATCACCGACCGCTTCCTGCCGGACAAGGCGATCGACCTGATGGACGAGGCCGCCAGCCGCTTGCGCATGCAGGTCGACTCCAAGCCGGAGGCTCTGGACGAGCTCGACCGCCGCATCATCCAGTTGAAGATCGAGCAGGAGGCGTTGAAGAAGGAGCCTGACGCTGCCTCGCAGGAGCGGCTTGAAAAGCTCCGCAAGGAACTGGCCGATCTGGAAGACCGGTCCGATGCCATGACCGCCGCCTGGAAGGCGGAGAAGGATCAGGTGCAGGAGACCCAGAAGCTGAAGGAACAGCTCGATCAGGCTCGGTCCGAGATCGAAGTGGCGCAACGCAAGGGTGACTTCGCGCGGGCCGGCGAGCTGACCTACAGCATCATTCCGGCGATCGAACAGAAACTCGCGAAGGCGGCTGACGGCAAGCTGGTCAATGAAGCGGTCACCGAGGAAGGCATCGCCGCCGTCGTGTCACGCTGGACCGGCGTGCCGGTGGACAAGATGCTGGAAGGCGAGCGCGCCAAGCTGCTGCGCATGGAGGACGAACTGCGAAAGCGGGTCGTCGGGCAGGAGGAAGCGCTGACCGCCGTCGCCAATGCCGTGCGGCGCGCCCGCGCCGGGTTGCAGGATCCGAACCGGCCGATCGGCAGCTTCCTGTTCCTCGGCCCGACCGGCGTCGGCAAGACCGAACTGACCAAGGCGCTGGCCGCGTTCCTGTTCGACGACGACAAGGCGATGGTGCGGATCGACATGAGCGAGTTCATGGAGAAGCACAGCGTCTCCCGCCTGATCGGCGCCCCGCCCGGCTACATCGGCTATGATGAGGGTGGGGTGCTGACCGAAGCGGTCCGCCGGCGTCCGTATCAGGTGATCCTGTTCGATGAAGTCGAAAAGGCCCACGAGGACGTCTTCAACGTGCTGCTGCAGGTGCTGGACGACGGTCGCCTGACCGACGGCCAGGGCCGCACCGTGGACTTCAAGAACACCATCATCGTGCTGACCTCCAACCTCGGCAGCGCTGTCCTGTCGCAGCAGCCGGAAGGCGAGCCGACCACGATGGTGCAGGGCGAGGTGATGGCAATCGTTCGCCAGCACTTCCGTCCGGAGTTCCTGAACCGGCTGGACGAGATCATTCTGTTCCGCCGTCTGCAACGCAGCGACATGGCCAACATCGTGCAGATCCAGTTGGAGCACCTCAAGAGCCTGTTGCGCGATCGCAAGATCACCATCGACCTTGACCGCTCCGCGCTGGAATGGCTGGGGTCCGAGGGCTATGACAGCGTCTATGGGGCTCGCCCCCTGAAGCGCGTCATCCAACGGTCGCTGCAGAACCCGTTGGCCGGGATGATCCTGGAGGGCACGATCAAGGAAGGCGACACGGTCCATGTCACAGGCGGTGTGGACGGCCTGATCATCAACGACCAGATGGCAGCCGCGGCTTAAATCAGAACAGCCGTGGTATCGGAGACGATGCCACGGCTGTCAGCGTGACGATTTCTCAGCGGCCGGTCGTCTGACCGGCCGCTGATTTTGTTAGCGGGCCTGCTGGATCGCGGACAGGATCCAATGGCCGCCCTGTGACCGGACGAACGTCCAAAGTTCGGTGGCCGTCTGATGCTCCGTCGGGCTGCCATCGACGACGCGGCCAGAGGAGTCACGGGTTACATCGATCATGGAGAAACGCATCGCGACGGTCGCGTAGTCCGTGCCTCGCTCCGACCAGGCCTGTGACAGATCACCCGATACGAGGCGCACGTCCGTGACCGTGTTGCGGACGCCGCGGCTGACCTGATCGGCCAGCTGCTGGGCGAAGTAGCTGACCATTTCCGGTGTCGCCATCGCCTGGAGCCCGTTCAGGTCGTGCGCGCTCCAGGCGGCCTGAATGCCGGCGAGCAGTTGTTCGAACTGCTGGTAGTCGCCCGGCGTGATGGTGATGGGCGGCGGACGGTTGCCGCCGCCTGTTGCGCCTGGGATGGGTCCGACGCCGGGTGTCCCATTGCGCGCGAAGATGTTGGGGCCGCCGGCCATCACGGGGCGCTGGCCGCCGGCAAATTTGCGGAAAAGCCACCGCCCGACCATCACCAGCAGGAAGATCTGCAGGAGGAACCCGAGGAACCCGCCGAAACCCAACCCGCCGCCGAAGAAGCCGTGGCCGAACAGCAGGCCGCCAATCCCGGCGCCGATCAGGCCGCCCATCAGTCCGGACATGAAGCCCGACCTGCGGAAGCCGCCTTGGTTCGCATACCCTGGCGAGGCATAGCCGGGCGACGCTGGCTGTGTCATCGATCGCTGCATCGGCGCGGCGGAGTAGGGCGCCGTGTTGGTTGTCGGGGGCCTGGAAAACGTCATGCTGCCGCGGCTGCCCATGGAGCTGCCGCCGCCGGCCCGCGCCTCGGCGAGCGAGGGCGCCAGCGCCAAAGCCGCGGCGACACCTATCAGAACTAATTTACGATGCATGGTGATGCACTTTGTTGGTTGTTTCGGACGTCAATATGGGCGGTGCGGTCTGGAAATCGAAGACCGGCCGGGATCTCCGGCCCGATTTGCCGGCTTCGCCGGATTACATCCCCGCCATGGTCATGCCCTCGATCCGCAGCGTCGGCGAATCCGTGCCGCGCCGGAACGTCAGGTCGTTGGCCGGCACCAGCGTGGCGAACATCGACAGAAGGTTGCCGGCGACGGTGATTTCAGCGACCGGCTCCGCGAGCGCGCCGTCACGGATCATGAAGCCTGCCGCGCCCCGGCTGTAGTCCCCGGTGACGCCGTTCACGCCCATCCCGATCAACTCGGTGATGTACAGTCCCAGCTTGATGTCGGCCATCAGTTCGGCCGGCGTCAGCGTGCCCGCCGCCAGATAGAGGTTCGTGGCGCTGGGTGACGGCGGTCCGCCAACCCCGCGCGCGGCGTTCCCGGTCGAGACCATGCCCAACTGCCTGGCGGTCCGGGAGTTGAGCAGCCACGTGGTCAGGATGCCGTCCTGGACCAGCTTGCGGGACACCGTCGGGGTCCCCTCGGCGTCGAACACCCGCGACCTGGCACCCCGAACCCGCCTGGGATCGTCATGGATGTCGATACCGGCCTGGAAGATGCGCTGCCCGAGTTTGTCCTTCAGGAAACTTGTGCCGCGCGCGACAGCACTGCCATTGATCGCCCCGGACAGGTGACCCAGGATGCCGCCCGCCACGCGCGGATCGTAAACCACCGGCAGTTTTGCGGTCTTCGGGCGGGTTGGGTTCAGGCGGGCAATGGCGCGTTCCGACGCACGGCGGCCGATTTCCGCGGGATCGTCCAGATCGGACAGATAGACCGTTCCGTGGTAATCGTAGTCGCGTTGCATGCCGGTCCCGGCGCCCGCGATCGCCGTGGCCGAGATCGAATGGTTCGTGCCGGTCCGACGCCCGGCGAAACCGGCGGACGTTACCAGTGTCAGCTCCGACCGGCTGTAACCGGCGTCGGCGCCTTCTGAGTTGGTGATTCCGGCGACCGCCATGGCGGCGTCCTCGGCTGCCGCGGCCCGTGCGACCAGATCCTCGGCTGACGGCACCGTCGGGTCTTCCATATCCAGATCGACGGCTTCCGGCGGCGCGGCGGTGTCAGCCAATCCCGCATAGGGGTCCTCGGGCACCACCTTCGCCATGTCCACCGCCCGTTCCGCCAGCGTGGCAAATGCTGTTGGGTCGATGGTGGTCGACGAAACGATAGCGGCCCGTTGGCCGACGAATACCCGCAGTCCCAGATCCTGACCCTCCGACCGCTCCACGTGTTCGGTCTTACCCAACCGGCGTGACACGGAGAGGGAGGTTCCCGAGATCAGCACGGCGTCTGCCGCGTCCGCTCCTGCCTTCCGAGCATGGGTGATCAGGTCAGCAAGCAGGGAAAGAGGGTCGGACATCGCGAAACTTCCAGATGTTGGGCAGCACCGAACTTGCCGTCGTCTTGTGCCGGTGCCGGGACTGAGCGGGCGATCTGCTAAATCTGTTACAGATATCTAGGCCGCCAGCGAGTCGGTTACCGTCTCCAGGCTTGGTATTCGCCCGATCGGTCCAAGTGCGGCCAGCGTTGGCGCGCCCCGGAACTGGCGCGCGGCCGCGCGCTGGATATCCTCGGTCGTCACCGCGTTGATCCGGTCGATCGTCTCCTGCGTCGGGATCACCCGTCCGAACACCTGCAGCTGACGCGCGATCTGCTCGCACCGGCTGCCGGTGCTCTCCAGGGACATCAGCAGACCCGCCTTGACCTGGGAGCGCGCGCGGTTGAGTTCCGTTTCGGTGACCTGGGACTGGACTTTTCGTAGTTCCTCCAGGGCGACCGGCAACAGTTCTTCTGCCTCCGACTCACCGGTGCCGGCATAGATGCCGAACACGCCACCATCCGCGTAGGGCGCATTGAACGAGTAGATCGAATACACCAGCCCGCGCTTCTCCCGGATTTCCTGGAACAGACGCGACGACATGCCGCCGCCCAGGAGGGAGGACAGGAGCAGGGTCGGATAGTAATCGACGTGGCCGTACCCAACTGACGGGAACCCCAGAACGATATGGACCTGATCCAGGTCCCTTTCCTGCCGGAAATCCCCGCCCTTGTACGTCGCGCCTGCCATGGCCGGCGGCTCGTTGGCTGGCAGGTCAGCGAAATGCTTGCCGACCAGGTCCAGAATCTGCTTGTGTTCCAACTTCCCTGCCGCGGCCACCACGACATTTCCCGCGCCGTAATGCCGCTGCATGTAGCCGGTGAGTGTCGACCGCGGCATCTGCCGGATGCCTTCCTCCGACCCCAGGATCGGCCGGCCCAGCGGTTGGGCGGGATAGGCGACCTCCTGAAAATGGTCGAATATTATATCGTCCGGCGTATCGTTCGCCTGGCCGATCTCCTGCAGGATCACGCCGCGCTCCCGCTCCAGTTCCTGCGTCTCGAATGTCGAGTGCGTGAGGATGTCGCCGATAATGTCCGCCGCCAGCGCGGCGTCTTCCTTTAACACCTTGATGTAATAAGCAGTCTGTTCGCGCGCGGTGTAGGCGTTGATGTGGCCGCCCACGGCTTCCACTTCCTCGGCGATCTGTGCCGCGCTGCGCGATGCCGTGCCCTTGAACGCCATGTGCTCCAGGAAGTGGGAGACCCCATTTTCCGCGGCTGTTTCACTGCGCGATCCCGTCCCGACATAGGCCCCGAACGAGACGGTCTCCACCCGATCCATGCGTTCGGTCACAACGGTCAGACCGTTCGGCAGGCGGGTCATCTGAATGGCATCAGACACGATGATGATGATCCTTGGTCAATTGAACAGCTTTCCATATGGGGTCCGGCGCGACGAAGCAAACACTGGATCGCGGGTTCCCCGCGGGGCCGTTGTTCGCACCTGCACAACCCATTCTGACCGTTAACGAAGTGGCAACCATTATCCCGTAGCAAAGGTGTGCGGCCTCGTACTGCGCGGGCTGTTGAGAGCGACATTGGTTGAACCGTGCCGATTCCTGAGCAAAACGCATGAAGGGCCTTCTCGACAGTCTTCGTAAGCTGGGAATGGCGCCGATCCTGGCGCTGACCGGCGTGGTCGTCGGCATGATCGGTATCGTTGCGTACCTGGAGCTGGGCGGCATCGACACCTCGCGGATGTCGCTGTTGTACGGAGACCTCGATCCGCAGGACTCTGCCCAGATCGTCGACCAACTGGAACACCACCAGATCCCGTACCGGCTTGAGGCGGATGGGCGGCGTATTCTGATCCCGTCCGATGATGTGATGTCTGCCCGGGGGTTCCTGGCGAAAGACGGCTTACCGGCGTCCGGTTCGGTCGGCGACGAGATCTTCGATCGCAACAATGACCTGACGCTGACTGAATTTGATCAGGACATCAAACGGTCTCGCGCGCTGGAAGGCGAGCTTGCCCGCACCATCCAGGCGATGCGTGGTATTTCCCATGCCCGGGTGCATCTGGTGCTGCCGCGCCGCGAGCCGTTTGCCCACAAGCACAGCGATGCTCAGGCCAGCGTCATGCTGACGCTGAGCGGCGTGCAGACCCTGCCGCCCGAGGGCATTCAGGCGATCGTCAACCTTGTCGCCGGGGCGGTTCCGGACCTGAAGCCCGAGAACATCACGCTGGTGGATTCCCACATGCACCTGCTCGCCCGCGCGGGCGACCCGGATGACCTTCGCACCCGCTCGACGGTAGCCGAGGACCTCAGTCGCACCGTGGCAAAGCGGCTGGAGCATTCGGTCGAGGAAATGCTGGAGCGCAGTCTGGGCGCCGGACATGTGCATGCCGAGGCTTCCGTCCAGATCAATTTCGACAAGACATCCGAGACGCAGGAAAAATACGATCCCGACAGCCCCGTGGTGCGCAGCACCCAGAACGTCACATCGAACTCCAAATCGACCGACAAAAGCGCAGCCGTTTCCGTGCAGAACAACCTGCCCAACGCGAACGCGTCCGGTTCAAGTGGCAGCGGAAGCCAGGAAGGGCGGCAAGAAGAGACGACCAACTACGAGATCAGCAAGACGGTCCACAGCACCACCCGCGATCAGCCAGAGATTCAGCGGATCACCCTGGCGGTGATGGTTGACGGGGTCGATGACGTCGGTGCCGACGGCAAGCACAGCTGGCACGCGCGGTCGCCAGCGGAGGTCGACCAGATCGAGCGGCTCGCCAAAAGCGCGATCGGGTATGACGAAAAGCGTGGCGACCATGTCGAGGTCGTCAGCATGCCGTTCATCAACCCGATCGACCCCACCGAACCCGAACCCGCGGGTCGTCCGGACAAGTCCCGCCGCGACCTGATCGGCCTTGGCGAGGCGGCGGCGATGGGCATCACCGCGTTCGTGATCATCATGCTGATGACGCGCTCCATCATCAACGGACTGCGCCCCCACGACATGGCGCTGTCCGTCGCCGGCCCCGGCATGCCGCCAATGCTTGGCAGCGACGTACGGCCCGAGGCAGCCGCGGCTCCCGGGCCGCCGGGACAACTCAGCTTGTCCGCGCCCGGCGGGACAGCCGGGCAGGCGGCCTTAACCGACGAGACGACCGTCAGCCTCAACAATATCGAGGGTCAGATCCGGGCGTCATCGATCCGGCAGTTGGTTGAGCTGACAAACAGCCATCCCGACACTGCGTTGGCGATCATCCGCGGCTGGATGGCCGGCGATAATGCGTAGCCACCGGACCCGTCAGACATGAGCACCACAGGGCTGCAAAAGGCGGCGATCCTGTTGCTGACGCTCGGCGCCGAGAATGCCGGCCGGCTATTCACGATGATGCATGAGGACGAAATCCGCATGCTCTCCAGCGCCATGGCGCAACTTGGGGTCATCCCGGCCGAGACGGTGGAACAACTCTGCACCGACTTTATCCAGAACTTCGGCGCCAGCGGCGGCATCCTCGGCAGCTTCGAGAATACTGAAAACATGCTCATGAAGGCCCTGCCGAAAGAGCGGGTCCAGATGATCATGGAGGAGATTCGTGGTCCCGCCGGCCGGACGATGTGGGACAAGCTTGGCAACGTGAACGAGGAGATTCTCGCCAGTTACCTGAAGAACGAATATCCGCAGACCGTTTCGGTCGTGCTGTCGATGATCAAGCCCGATCATTCCGCCCGCGTGCTGTCGATCCTGCCGGATGCCTTCGCCATGGAGGTGGTGATGCGGATGCTGCGGATGGAATCCATCCAGAAGGACGTGCTGGACGGTGTCGAGCGCATCCTGCGGCAGGAGTTCATGTCGAACCTCGCCCGAGCTTCGAAGCATGATGCGCATGAGATGCTTGCCGAGATCTTCAACAATTTCGATCGCAAGGCGGAAACGCGGTTCCTCGCCGGGCTGGAGGAGCGCAACCGTGAATCGGCCGAGAAGGTGAAGTCGCTGATGTTCACCTTCAACGACCTGCAGCGGCTGGGGCCGCCGGCGATGCAGACGCTGCTGCGCTCGATCGAAAAGGACAAGCTGCCGGTCGCGCTGAAGGGCACCTCCGATACGATGAAGAACCTGTTCATCTCCCAGTTGTCCGAACGCGCCGCGAAAATGCTGCGCGACGACATGGCCGCTCTTGGGCCGGTGAAGATGAAGGACGTCGAAGACGCCCAAAGCGCCATCACGGCCGTCGCCAAGGAACTTGCGGCGCTTGGTGAAATAGAGATCAACCAGGGCAGTGATGACAAAGTTGTTGAATAATCCCGGTACCGAGGTTGCACTGAACGCCCGTGTGGTCGCCCGGTGGTTCGAGGACTTCAATCGCGTGGTCGAGGAGACCTCGGCCGCGACCGATGCGCCACCGGCACCGACGTATACCGCAGCCGAAATGTCCGCGGCACGGCTGGAAGCGTGGAATGACGGTTTCCTGGCCGCCAGCCGCAGCCAGGCGACCGCCAGTGCCGGGGTCAGCCAGCAACTGTTCGAGGAATTGCTGTCGCAGGCGGACGCGCTCGACCGGAAACTGGAAACGGCGGCTGAACAGCACGCCACCTCGATCACCCGATGGCTGGCCCGCACTGTCATGACAGCGCTGCCGGACCAGTCCGCGGCCGCCATGGTCCAGCGTACCCGGCTGGTTGCCGAGATGCTTCGGTCGGCGCTGCGGTCGCAGTCCCGGATCGAGGTCCGCATCGGCAGCCGGCCTGTTATGACGTATGAAACCATGCAGGATTTTTGTCAGCAGATCGCACAGCACGACCTGGTGGACCATTCCGTCCACGACATCGTCATTACCTGGGACCAGGGCGAGGCTCGGATTGATATCGAACAGACCTGGGACCGGATCAAGGCGGCGATCCTGCCGCTGACCGGCGACGCCCAACAATCCGCCACTGTTCAACAAGGGGAGTGCTTCAGCCATGTCTGACAACACCGAAAACCAGGAAGGTGGCGCCATCACGGAACTGGAGGCGGTTTACGACATCCCCGTCACCGTCAGCGCCGTCCTGGGCAAAGCGACAATGCAGGTGAACCAACTGCTGAAACTCGGGCGCGGTGCGGTCGTCGAACTGGATCGCAAGCTTGGCGAGGCCATCGACATCTATGTCAACAACCGGCTGGTTGCGCGCGGAGAGGTGGTCATGGTTGACGATAGCCGCCTTGGCGTAACCATGACGGAAATTGTGAAATCGGAACGGTCGTGAACACAACGCACCTTTCCGCCAAGACCGTGCCGATCGGCCGCGGCGACCTGGACTTCACCAAGAGCACGCAGAAGCCTATCCCTTCGGCGTG
This sequence comes from uncultured Pseudomonadota bacterium, assembly GCA_963819005.1. Classification (GTDB taxonomy): domain Bacteria; phylum Pseudomonadota; class Alphaproteobacteria; order Acetobacterales; family Acetobacteraceae; genus Rhodopila. The sequence continues at coordinate 575,231 of CAWFUL010000009.1, read as the reverse complement.
CGCACGGTTGATCAGAAGTGAACCGTCGCGGATCAGTCCGTCCGATTCCCACACCTTGGTGTCGGCCGACCCGGCCATGGCCGCGGTCGTCCTGCGCGCAGAACAAATCGCCTGGTCGGAAGCGTCGGTCCTGATCCAGGGTGAGTCCGGTACCGGAAAGGAGATTCTGGCCCACCACATCCACCGCCATTCGCGCCGGTCCGATGGTCCCTTCGTGGCACTGAACTGCGCGGCGATTCCAGAACACCTTTTGGAGTCGGAACTGTTTGGCCACGAACGGGGCGCTTTCTCCGGCGCGATCGGGCGGCGCATCGGCAAATTCGAAGCCGCGGATGGCGGCACCATCCTGCTGGACGAAATCAGCGAGATGGACACCCGCCTTCAGGCCAAGCTGTTGCGAGCGCTGCAGGAGCGGGAGGTCGATCGCGTCGGCGGTAAATCCCCGGTCAAAATCAACGTCCGGGTCATCGCAACCACCAACAAGGACCTGTGGGCCGAAGTGGGGCTCAAGAGTTTTCGCGAGGACCTTTTCTTCCGGCTGAACGTAGCGCCGCTTTATCTTCCGGCGCTGCGTGAGCGACCTGCCGATATCGATGCACTGTCTGACTACTTCAGCCGCAAATACGCGCTGCAGAATGGCATTGCGGTTCCACCGTTCACCGACGCGGCGCGGGACCGGCTGAGATCCTATGCCTGGCCGGGCAACGTCCGCGAACTGGAGAACGTTATCCACCGCGCCGTGGTTCTGTCTTCCGGCGGATCGGTGACTGAATCGGTGCTCGACCTGCATTTGCGTCATGCGCCCTCACGCCCCCGTCAGCAGTCCGAAACGCAACCGCTCGCTGCCTCCGGCTTCGTTGCGCGGTCGCTGAACCAGATGGAGCAGGACCTGATTATCCACACGCTGGCATATACCAAGGGAAACCGGACGCACGCCGCAACGATCCTGGGTATCTCGATCCGGGCGTTACGTAACAAGCTGAAGGATTATTCTGCCAACGGCGTTGCCGTGCCTGCGCCGATGTCAGCCGGCGGGGCCTGATCCGGCCAGACCGGCGCCTGCCGATGGACCCAAACCTTCCTGTTCTAGAGTGGTTCCGCCGCCGAGCGCCTGGCGGCGACGTGGGGCTGGCGTGCGGCGTGCTGCTGCTGCTGTCCATCCTTATCCTGCCCATGCCGACGATGCTGCTGGACCTGGGACTTGCGTTCTCGTTCATGACCGCGGTCCTGATCCTGATGGTGTCGATGTTCCTGCAGCGGCCGCTCGATTTTTCCAGCTTCCCGACACTGCTGCTGCTGACCACCCTGCTGCGCCTGTCGCTGAACGTTGCCACCGCGCGACTGATCCTGTCGCATGGCAGCGAGGGTCCTTATGCGGCCGGACGGGTGGTCGCGGCGTTCGGTGGCTTCCTGATGGGCGGCGATGTCGCGATCGGCGCGGTTGTCTTCATCATGCTGCTGATCGTCAACTTCATCGTCATCACCAAAGGCTCCAGCCGCATCGCCGAGGTATCCGCGCGGTTCTATCTCGACTCCATGCCTGGCAAGCAGATGGCCATCGACGCAGACCTTTCGTCCGGCGCCATCGATGACGTGACGGCGCGGCGGCGGCGCAGCGACCTGGAGGCCGAGAGCGCCTTTTATGGTTCGATGGACGGCGCCGCGAAGTTTGTCCGTGGCGACGCCATCGCCGCGCTGATCATTACGATGATCAATATATTCGGCGGGCTGGTGATCGGCCTGGTCAAGTCGCACATGTCGGTGGCCGACTCCATTGCCGCCTTCACCACCCTGACGGTCGGCGACGGCCTGGCGTCGCAAATTCCCTCGCTTCTGGTTTCGACCGCCGCTGGCATCGTCGTGGCCAAGGGTTCGACCGAGGGCGGCATGTCGGGCGCCCTGTTCTCGCAGATGGGCATCAAGCCGAAACCCCTGGCGATCACCGCCGGGGCCGCGGCGGTGATGGCGTTCATGCCTGGCCTGCCGGCACTGCCGTTCCTGACGGTATCGGGCCTTGCGGCTGGTGGCGCCTGGATCCGCTCCAAGCAGATCGAAATCCAGTCGCTGGTACCGCCGGCGCCTCCGGCAGCGGAAGACACCGGCGGCCGAAGCGTGGCGACCATCGACATGGTGCGTCTGGAACTGGGCTTCGGCCTGCTGTCGCTGGCGGGTGGCGAGGGGCCGAAGTTACCCGAACAGATCAAAAGCCTGCGCCGCACCGTGGCGGCGGATATGGGTTTTGTTCTCCCGTCGATCCGGATTCAGGACAACGTGGAGCTGGGTCCGTACAACTACGTGATTTACGTAAAAGACATCGTGGCAGGGAAAGGTGAGCTGCGTCCGCTGATGATGCTGGCCATCAACACCCGTGGGGAGGTCCCCGACCTGGCCGGGGAGGCCACAACGGACCCGGCCTTCAACCTGCCCGCGAAATGGATTGAGCCGTCGCTGGCCGATGAAGCGTTGGCCAAAAACTGCACGGTCGTCGATCCGGCCAGTGTGCTGACGACCCATCTGACCGAACTGCTGAAGGAGAACATGGCGGAACTGCTGTCCTATGCCGAAACCCAGAAGCTGCTGAACCAGTTGCCGCAGGAACAGCAGAAGCTGATCTCCGACCTGATCCCTGCTTTGATCAGCGTCGGCGGCATCCAGCGAATCCTGCAAACCTTATTGACCGAGCAAGTGTCTATCCGCGACCTGCCGACAATCCTGGAGGCGGTGCAGGAGGCGTCGGGCATGTCATCGAAAGTGATGGTCTCGATCGTCGCCCATGTCCGCTCCCGCCTGGCGCGTCAGATCAGCGACAGCAATGTCGGCCCGGCGGGCTACATCCCGATCGTAAGCCTGTCGGCGGAATGGGAGGACGCGTTCGCGGAGGCTCTGGTTGGCCCACCGGAGGACAGACAACTTGCGTTACCGCAGACGAAGCTGCACGCGTTCATTGATCGGGTGCGAATCGTGGTTGACAGTGCGGTCCAGGGTGGCGACAGCCCGGTGCTGCTGACAAGTTCCGGCATCCGCTACCATGTTCATGCGGTGGTCGACCGGATCAGATCCAACACGCCGGTTCTGGCACAGACCGAAATACACCGTCGCGCGCGGGTGAAGGTGGTCGGGACCATCTAGAACCTGTGCGACTGAGGCTCTGGTCAGCCATGCGCGGCCAGCTGCCCCTGTCCCGTTCCGTCCGACATTACGTCCGCGCACGTTTTTGCCGGCCGGCGACTGACCGCCCGGCGCTTGCGGTGCGTCATGGCACAAGTATTGCTGCCGTTCCTTCGGATCCGCCCATCCGGAGGGACCACCGAACCGATGACGGCCACCGCGACCACGATGCCCTCTGTCGCCGACGCGTCCCGCCACGACAAGCGGCCCGTCGTGCTAACGCGGGAGCAGATGATCGGCCTGCTGCTCCTGCTGCCGGCGATTGCGTTCCTGCTGGCGTTTTTCCTTGTCCCCGCCTTTACCTTGTTTGCCTACAGCATTCTGACCCAGCGTGCCGACGGGGTTGTTTCGACGCCGGTGACGCTGTCACACCTGACGCATTTCTTCACTACGCCATTGTATACCCATGTCTTGTTCTCGACGCTGCGGATGGCGGCCGCCACCGCAATCCTTGCCGCGATATTCGGCTATCCGGTCTCCCTGGTGATGATCCGCAGCCGTCCGATGATGACGCGTGTCATGACGATCATCGTGATTGCGCCGCTGATCGTCAGCGTGGTGGTGCGGACGTACGGATGGCAGTTGATCCTGGCCAACAACCGCAGCGGCGTCCTCAACTGGCTGCTGATGTCCGCCGGGATCATCAACCACCCGATCCAGGTCATGTATACCGAGGTCGCCGTCATCATCGGGTCCCTGCATGTCTTCTTCCCGATGATGGTGTTGCCGCTCGTCTCCGCCCTGTCGAAGATCAACCCGCAGATGCTCGATGCCGCGAGCACCCTGGGCGCTCCGCCGTGGCGGGTATTCCTGCGTGTCAGCCTGCCGCTCAGCCTGCCCGGGCTTGCCGTGGGCTTTGCCCTGGTTTTTTCCCTCACTGCAAGCTCCTACGTCACGCCTGCGATCCTGGGGGGCACGGGTGCCCAAATGCTGGGCAATGTCATCGAGCAGCAGATCATGGCCGTTTATGACTGGCCGTTCGGCGCCGCCGCCGCGGTGATCCTTGTTGCGACCGTTCTGGCGATCAACCTGGCGTCCACCTGGTTCTTTGAACGAGGCCACCGGGAATGATCGCGCGTCCCACCGCCGCGGGCTTCTTTGTCTATACGATGACGGGCTGCGCGTTGGTCTTCATCGCGGCGCCATTGCTGGTCGTTATGTCGCTGTCGGTGTCAAACACCATGTTCGTTGCCTTTCCGCCGAAGGGCTTCACGTTGGATTGGTACGGCAAGGTTTTTGCTGATCCCGACTTCCGTTCGTCGCTGTCCTATAGCCTGTGGCTAGCCGCTTCCGCGACGGCCGGTGCGCTGCTTCTGGGCATTCCAGCGTCATTCGCGCTGATCCGCTTTCCGGTGCCTGGCTCCGCGGCGATCAGGGCGTTGCTGCTGTCGCCGCTGGTTTTTCCGGTCCTGGTCACTGGCCTTGCGCTGCTGCAACTGTTTTCGATGCTGCACTGGGGCACCGTCTGGATCAACCTGCTGCTGGCCCACATTCTGGTCACCTCCCCGTATGTCGTGCGGACGGTTTCCGCGAGTCTTCTCCTTGCCGACACCGCGCTGGAGGAGGCCGCCCGCACCCTGGGCGCCAGCCAGATCCGCACGTTCGTTCGCATTACCTTGCCGCAGATCACGCCTGGCGTCGTAGCGGGTTCACTGTTCGCTTTCATGGTGTCGTTCGACAACTACCCGGTCTCGATGTGGCTGGCCGACGCTGCCAACGACCCGATGCCGATGCTGATCTTCCGTAAGGCGACCGAGGTATTCGATCCCTCCGTCGCGACGATGTCGACGCTGATGATGGGTCTGGCGATCGCTGTCGTCCTGCTGATGGAACGACTTGTCGGCCTGCGCCGAGCCATGGGAATTTAGGAGAGATTGATGGGTGTTCAACTAAGCCGCCGTGCGTTCACCAAAGCCGCCACGGCATCATTGGCTGCCCCGGCTATCATGACACCGAAAGCCTGGGCCGACGGCAAGTCGATCCAGGTTGGCATCTATGTGGCGCAGCAGGGGGAGTATGTCCGCAAGCATATCATACCGAAGTTCGAGGCCGACTATAACTGCAAGGTCTTCACCACCGAGGGCGTGACGTTGACGCAGATCGCGGCGCTGCGCGCCACGCGGAACAATCCCAAGTACAGCGTCATGTTCATGGATGACATCGGCATCGACCTGGCCAAGGGCGAGGGCCTGATCGATCCCCTGCCGGTGGACAAGCTGCCCAACCTGGATCGAGTTTATAAACGTTTCCTGTTCAGCGAGGGCTATGGCGCTGCCTTCGCCATTTCCACCGGCGGGCTTTACATCAATCCGCAGAACAATCCGAACATCACCAGCTACGGCGACCTGTGGCAGGACCGCTTCCGGAAGCGAGTCCTGATGATCACGCCGAAATTCACCCAGAGCATCTACATGCTGGTCGCAACCGCCAGCCTTGTCACTGGCAAGCCACTGCATGAGGCGCAGTACAGACCTCGACGTGGCCTGGCCCAAGATGGCAGAGCTGAAACCCAACATCCTGACGATCTACGAGGCCGCAACGACCGTCATGATGGTCGCGCAAGGGCAGGCCGATGTCGGCGGCATCGAATATTCCAAGAATATCTACCCTTATACCGTGGCCGGCGCCCCGATCGACATGATCTTCCCCAAGGAAGGCACATTCGCCGGGATCAACTGCCTCAGCTTCGTCAAAGGCGCGCCGGAACCCGAACTCGGCGCCGCCTTCATCAACCGCATGCTTGACCCTGCCGTGCAGCAGGGGCTTGCCGAGGCGACGCTGACAGCGCCGTCGATCAGCGGCCTGACCTTCAAGCCGGACGTAGAAAAGTACGTTGCTTATCCAGACACCAAGATGGATCAGATGGGTCTGTTCGCCTGCGACTGGAAATACATCAACCCCAGACGCCCGGCGTTGCTGGAGAAATACAACGAGCTTTGGGGAAGCTGACGGGCTTGCGCACTGAAAGTGCGTCCGTCCGGCTGTCGGACCTGACCAAGCATTATGGGCAGGCGGTGGCTGTGGATCGGTTATCGCTGACGATCGAGCCAGGCGAACTCGTGGCGCTGCTGGGTCCGAGCGGCTGCGGCAAAACGACCAGCCTTCGGATGATCGCAGGGCTTGTTAATCCCACGGCCGGCGAGATCTTTGTGAATAGCCGCCCGATAACGGGGGTGCCGGTCCACAAACGTAACATCGGCATGCTGTTCCAAAGTTATGCCTTGTTCCCGCATCTGACGGTTGCGCAAAACGTCGCGTTCGGTTTGGAAATGCGCGGAATCAGGCGGCGCGAGGCAGGTCAGCGAGTCAAGGAGGCCCTTGATCTTGTGCAGCTTGGCGCACACGAAAACAAGTTGCCGTCGCAACTGTCCGGCGGCCAGCAGCAGCGCGTGGCTTTGGCCCGAGCGCTGGTGATCGAGCCTGCCATGCTGCTGCTGGACGAACCGCTCGGTGCGCTGGACAAAAGCCTGCGTGACAGCATGCAGGTGGAGCTTCGCCTGTTGCAGCGCCGCCTCGGCATCACGACGGTCATGGTCACGCACGACCAGGATGAGGCGATGACGTTGTCGGACCGGATCGTCGTCATGCGCAACGGTCAGCTTGAGCAGGTCGGGACGCCGGCCGAAGTGTATCAGAAGCCGCTGACTCGTTTCGTCGCCGGGTTCCTGGGGGTTTCCAACTTCTTCCAGGGAACGGTGATCGGGCGCGGCGATGGGGCGATCCAAATCGACAGTCCTGACGGCCTGAAACTCATGGTGCCCGGCGACTACACGATCGGCCGTGGCGTAACGATCGCGCTGCGTCCCGAAGGTGTTCACGTCCAATCTGTTCAATCTTTGACCGACGGTCCCAATCAGGTCGTGGCGACCCTGGAACAGGCAGTCTACCGGGGTTTCATGATCCATCACCACATGCGCCTGCCGAACGGCGATCCTCTGATCGCCTATGAACAGAACACAGGCCGGCAGAGCAACGAAACCTTCAGCCCTGGCCAACAGGTTCTGGCCGCTTGGGACGCCACCAGCCTTCGGATCGTTCGGGAGGAGCCGTAGGCGTAAGCCCCTGTTCTTCCCGCCACTCATTGTCCTCCGTGCTAAAAGGCTGGTGTGCTAAAAGGCTGGCCTGCGGAAGCACGAACCCGACCGGCGATAGAACCGCAACGCGTCAGCAGCCGCATCCCCGATCTGGCCAAATGCCCGGGCCGGATGCAATCTGCGTCCACCCAACCAGAGGAACCGCCATCATGTCCGACCTGCCAAAGAGCATCGAAATCCACGAGGAAGGCCCCCGCGAGGGCTTCCAGATCGAACCCGGCCCGATCTCCACCGCTGACAAGATCCGGCTGATTGAAGCGCTCGCCGACACCGGCCTGCATCACATCCAGGTGTGCTCGTTCGTCAACACTCGCCTTGTACCGGGCTGGGCCGACGCCGAGGCCGTGGTCGCCGGTTTCAAAGCCAAGCCCGGCGTCGAGTACACCGGTCTGTTCTTCAATGGCAACGGCCTGGAGCGCGCGCTGGCGTTCAAGGACAAGCTGACCATCACCGGCAGCATCTCCCTGACCGCATCGGAGGGCTTCACCCGGAAGAACCTCAACCGCAGCCATGCCGAGAATGTCGAAGCAATGAAGAAACACAGCGCCCTGCAACTTTCCAAGGGCATCGACGTCAACCGCGTCGGCGTCATGGCGGCGTTCGGCTGCAACTACCAGGGCGACATCTCTCCTGCCCAGGTGATCAAGACACTGGAAGACGGCCTCGCTATCGCCAACGAGACCGGCGCGAAGATCACCCTGTTCTCGCTCGCCGACACGATGGGCTGGGCGACACCGGTCCGGATCGAGCGCACGATCAATGAAGTCCGCAACCGCTGGCCGGACATGAACCTGTCGCTGCACTTGCACGATACCCGCGGCCTTGCCGTTGCCAACGCCCACGCCGGCCTCAAGCTCGGTGTCACCCGCTATGACTCGACCGTGGGCGGGCTCGGTGGTTGTCCTTTCGCCGGGCAGCCGAAAGCCGCGGGCAACATCTGCACCGAGGAACTGGTCCTGCTCTGCGAGGAAATGGGCATCGAGACCGGGGTTGACCTGGACGCGCTGATCGAGGTCGGGCGCCTCGCCGAGGAAATCGTCGGTCACCAACTGCCGAGCGAACTGATCCATGCCGGGAGCCTGGATGCGTTCCGGCGGAAGGCGGCCTGAGCGAATCCTGTTTGAGGCAAGGCTTGGCTTATGCGTTAGCCCCGTGCCCGCATGAGCCTCGCCTTGTCGCGTGCCCAGTCGCGGTCGGCGATGTGCGCCCGCTTGTCCTGTTTCTGCCGGCCCTGGCCGACGCCCAGCAGCACCTTGGCCCGGCCCTGGTCGTTGAAATGGATTTGCAGCGGCACGAGCGTGGCACCTTTGCGGGAGACCTCGCCGAGGAGTTGAACGATCTGCTTCTTTTTCAGCAGGAGCTTGCGCGGGGCGCGTGGCTCGAACCGTGACAGGACGCCGCCCTGGTATTCGGGGATGTAGGCGTTGAACAACCACATCTCGCCGTCGCGCTCGCCGGCCCAGGCCTCGCCGAGAGTGGCGCGGCCAAGACGCAGGGACTTCACTTCCGGGCCTTTCAGGACCAGGCCGGCCTCGACCGTGTCGCCGATCGCATAGTCGAAGCGGCCCTTGCGGTTCTGGGCGGCGACCCCGTGGGAGATGAGGCCCTTTTTTTTGGCTTCAGCCATCGGCGTCTTTTTCCTGCTGGCTCATGCGGCAGCTGGGGCGCGAGCGGTCGCGGCAGGTGTGCGCCAAGCACCATAGCTCAAAGGCGCCGGGGCACGGCGGCGTCAGAACGGCCATTGTCTCGACGGTCGAATGGGCGACCAAATGGATCGTCAGTTCAGCAATCCGACCTCGGTCATGGCGGCCTTCACCCTCTCGCGGGTTGGCCCCATCAGCGGGGCCAGCGGCAGGCGGCAGCGCTCAGACGTCTTGCCGAGGAGGGATGCAGCGTATTTGACCGGTCCGGGGCTGGTTTCACTGAACAGCGCGTCGTGCAGCGGGACCAGACGGTTCTGGATGGCCATCGCTTCCGCGATCCGGCCGTCGGCCCAGGCGGTTTGCATCTCGCTGCACAGCCGCGGGGCCACGTTCGCTGTCACGCTGATGCAGCCGACGCCGCCTGCGACGTTGAAGGCCAGGGCGGTATGATCCTCACCGGACAGCTGGCAGAACGAGGTGCCGCAGGCGCGCGCGGTGTGCAACGGGCGGGTCAGGTTCGCGGTCGCGTCCTTCACCCCGATGATGTTCTTGTGCCTGGCGAGCCGAGCCATTGTTTCCACGCTCATGTCGACGACGCTGCGCGGGGGGATGTTGTAGATGATGATCGGCAGGTCCACCGCGTCGGCGATGGCGCTGAAGTGCAGGTACATCCCTTCCTGCGTCGGCTTATTATAATACGGCGTGACGATCAGCGCGGCGTCGGCCCCGGCTTCCTTGGCGTGGCGCGCCAGGGCGATGGCTTCCTCGGTGCTGTTCGATCCGGCGCCCGCGATGACTGGAACTCGGCCCTTCGCCACCTCGATGGCAATTTCGACGACCCGGCGGTGCTCATCGTGCGACAGGGTGGGGCTTTCGCCGGTTGTGCCGACCGGGACGACCGCGTGGGTGCCTTCCTTGATCTGCCAGTCGACAAACGAGGCGTAGGCTTTCTCGTCGACCGAACCATCGTCCCGCATGGGGGTGATCAACGCGACGAGCGATCCCTTGAACATGTCCCTTCTCCCGACCGGACTTCCGATTAGGCAGCGGAAGCTAGGCGCGCCACGGATGCGCTGCAAGATGGAGGTTGATAGAAGGTGCCATGTCCGTTCCAATTCGCGTTCTGCTTGCCAGTCTGGCGTGTCTGCTGGTTGCCCCTGCACGCGCGCAAGACATGGGACCGAACCCGCTGGCGGCGATTCGCGATGACCGATGGGCGGATGCCCAGGAGGCGGCGGCACGCTTTGCCGATCCCGTGCCGGAAAAGATTGTGCTGTATTACAGGCTGCGCACTCCTGGGGCGGCTACTGAAGCGGAAATCTCCGATTTTATGCAGCGCAATCCGGACTGGCCTGCTCAGGCGCTGCTGGATCGGCGGCGGCAGGAAGCTATTGCTCAGGATCCGGACGATGCTGCAGTTTTAAGTCAATGCAGCGCCAATCCGCCAACGCTCGCGGGCGCCATGCTTCGCTGTGCGGAGGCTTTGGCCAATGCCGGCCATACCGCCGAGGCCGACGAAGTCGCTCGGCGTGCCTGGATCAACGCCGTGGACGATGCGGGAATGGAGGCCGCGTTTCTGCGCCGGTGGGCCGGGGTTCCGACCGCCGTGGACCAGTGGGAGCGGTTCCAGCGTCTGGCCTGGAGCGACACGTCGGGTGCTGCCCGCCAGATCACCCGATTGAGCCCGCAATACCATGCGGCCGCGGAGGCGCGGCTTGCCGTGAAGCGGGATGATCCGCAGGGGGAAGCCCTTGTCGCTTTGCTGCCGCGGGCTCAGCGCGATGATCCGGGCCTGATGCTGGATCGCGCACGATCGTACCGCCGGATGGAGCGCACACAGGACGCGGTTGCGCTTTGGTTGAAGGAAGGCGCCCAGGCGCAGCATGAGGCGCCAGGGCACTTGGCGCAGTTCTGGGCGGAGCGGAACCTTCTGGCGCGACGGCTGCTGCACGACGGTGACAAAGCAGGTGCTTATACGCTGGTTGATGCACACGGGCAGACCTCGGGTGAGGCTTTGGTTGACGCGGAATTCCTGGCGGGATTTATCGCGCTGCGACAACTCCACGATCCTGCGAAGGCACAGGCGCATTTCTCGGCGCTCGCCGCAGCCTCGCCGGCGGCGATCACGCAGGGGCGTGCGCATTATTGGCTGGGCCGGACCGCGGAAGCAGCGGGGAGCGATCCGAAGCCGGAGTACGCCAAGGCGGCGGCCTGGCCGACGACCTATTATGGTCAGCTTGCCGCGTTGGCGATGGGTGACACGCAGACGGCATTGATATCTCGGATCAAGGCCGCTCGTGACCCTGCGTGGACGCCTGAAACAGCTCAGGCCTTCACCGGCCATGAGGTGCTTCGTGCCGCGGCATGGCTGATCGCATGGGGTGATCCGCCGCGCGCGCGCGCCTTTCTGCAACGCATGGATGAATTGGCTCCGATCCCCGCTGAACGCGCATTGACCGCCGCCTTTGCCACGCAGGTCGGCATGCCGGACGGCGCGGTGTCAGTTGCGCGTCGCATGGGCCGTGACGGACTGATGTTGCCGCAGCTCGGGTGGCCCGAGCCTTATTCGCCGCCGACACCGCCAGACGACGGTTTCTCCCTGGGTATCATGCGGCAGGAGAGCAGCTTCGATGTCGGTGCCGTTAGTGGATCCGGCGCCAGGGGCTTAATGCAGTTGATGCCGCCGACAGCCACGGCCGTGGCGAAAAAGCTCGGAATTCCGATATCCGTCCCGAGCCTTACGGTTGATGCCAATGTCAACATGCGCCTGGGCACTGCCTACCTGCAGGAGATTTTGGGCCAGTTCGGCGGCACTTTGCCGCTGGCGGCGGCCGCCTACAACGCCGGGCCTCATCGGGTATCCCAGTGGCTGGACGATCATGGCGACCCACGGACTGGCCCGATCGACATGGTTGACTGGATCGAATTGATCCCGTTGAGCGAGACGCGCAATTACGTCCAGCGCGTGATGGAGAACACGACGATCTACCGCGCGAAGAGCAACGATGCGACGCCTTTGCTGACGGTGCCATGGACCCGCTGATCCGCACCGTGCCAGACTGGGACAACCCGGGGATGATCCCGCGGGTTGCCCGAATGGGCGTTGTTTGTCCTGACCTCGCAGCGGTGACCGCTCCATCCATAGGTCATGCGCTGACGCTGACCGAACCACCCGCCCTTGCCGCGACACGGGCGTTCCTGGAGCAAATCCAATGACACCGGCGCGCTTCATCGCCGCGGGCTTCGGTTCCGGACTTGCGCCGGTTGCCGGCGGGACTGTTGCGTCCCTGGCAGCCGTGCTGACGGGCGCGCTGATGATGTCAGTCTCGTCCGCGTTCGTGCTTTTGGCGGCGATTTTAGCGACCCTTGGCGGGTACTGGGCCGTGCAGCGCGCGCAGGTGGAAGGCGACCCCGGCTGGGTTGTTATCGATGAATTCGCCGGCCAATGGATCACGCTGCTGGCGTTGTCGCATGTTTCCGTGTTTGGCCTGCTTCTCGCTTTCCTCCTGTTTCGGATCTTCGACATCACGAAACTGGGCCCGGTCGGCTGGGCTGACCGTCAGCATGGCGCTTTTGGGATCATGGCTGACGATGTCATCGCGGGCACAATTGCCGCGGTTTTGCTCCTTGCTTGCCGTCTGATCTGGCCGACGTCGGGATTATGACAGTATCGAGAATCAAGCTGAAGATGGGACCTTGACAAAATTTCTCATCGGTTCGGTTCATCACTTGCCGGAGACATTCTTTCCTGTCTGATATACTCTTATACCTCCGGACGCGCCCCATGCCCTTGGAGCATATGCAGATCAATATTGTCCGTCCCGCCGCCGAACGACGGCAGGCAGGGCGGGCACTGCGAAAGAGTGTGCCGCGGAGCATGCATGCCGATTGGACGCCGCCGGCGAACCGGCGTGACCCGATCGACACACTGATTGAATCCGGTCGCCATCGCATCGCTAATCTGCTGCCGCTTCGTTATGATCGAATGCGCGCCTCGCCATTTGCCTTTCTGCGCGGCGCGGCCCAGGTCATGGCGGCCGATCTTGCGACGACACCGGCCACCGGCCTTTGGGTGCAAGCCTGTGGCGACTGTCACATGGCGAATTTCGGGACGTTCTCGTCACCGGAGGGAACGCCGGTTTTCGATGTCAACGACTTCGACGAGACCCTGCCGGCGCCGTTCGAATGGGATCTGAAACGCTTGGCGGCGAGTTTTGCCGTCAACGCGCTGTCCCGGCGTCTGGAGCCCCGCACCGCCCGCAACCTGGCTCGTACGGCGGCGATGTCCTACCGGATGCATATGATGGAGACGGCCAAACTCGATCCGCTGGTATCGTGGCGGTCGCGTATCGATGTCGTCGGGCTGGTTGGCGGTATTGCGGACGACAGGCTTCGTGGCCGCGAGATCAAGCGGCTGCAAACCGCGACCGATGCCAGTCACGATGGTTACCCGAAGCTGATCGAGCGGACCAAGAGTGGCTGGCGCATCAAGGAGAAGCCGCCACTGATCTTCGCGCTGTGCGGGCAGGCTGACGACACCCACGAACAAGTCGCGCGCACCGCGTTCGAATCGTACAAGATGTCCTTGCCGGAGGAGCGGCGGATCCTGCTGGACCGTTACGAACTACAGGACGTCGCCTTCAAGGTTGTCGGTGTCGGCAGCGTGGGGACATTTTGCGCGATCGGTCTGTTCACGACGAAAGATGATCACACGCTGTTGCTGCAACTGAAGGAAGCACAAGCGTCGGTGCTTGCGGCCTCCGCCGGACCCAGCGTGTATCGTAACCAGGGTCAGCGTGTCGTCGTCGGTCAACGCATCATGCAGACCGTGCCGGACTTGTTCCTCGGGTGGACCGATGATCCGGGCGATGACCAGCACTGTTACGTGCGCCACCTGAAGGACAGCCGGCTTGCGCTGATCGGTGCCGATCTCGCCGAGGGGTCGCTACCATACTACGCGACGCTGTGTGGGGTGACGTTGGCGCGGGCGCATGCGCGGTCGGGCGACGCGGTGAAGATTGCTGGATACATGGGATCGGGTGGTGCATTCGACGCTGCGATTGCCTCATTCGCGATCGCCTATGCCGCGCAGACTCAGGCAGACTGGCGCCTGTTCCTGGAGGCGATCAAATCCGGCCTGATCCACGCCAGCGGGGCATGACAGGGCGATTATCTCACGAGGACCCGAGCGGCGTCCTTTGTTTTGCGAACGGCTTGGGCGGCTTGAGAGACGGCTGATGCGATTTCGCTGATGTTCGATGACACGGTTGACACCGCACCGGAGGCGTTTTGCATGTTGGCGGACATGTCGCGTGTGACGGCGCTTTGTTCCTCAACCGCTGATGCCGTGACCGCGACGCTCTCCCGCACCGTGGTGATGGCGTTTCGTATCGCTTCAAGCGCGTCGACCACGGCTGTTGAGGTGGATTGAATCCCCTCGATTTCATTGGCGATCTGTTCCGTGGCCTTTGCGGCCTGCACGGCAAGGTTTTTCACTTCGGACGCTACGACCGCGAAGCCCTTGCCGGCATCGCCTGCGCGGGCTGATTCGATCGTGGCATTCAACGCAAGCAGATTGATCTGGCTGGCGACGTTGCGGATCAATCCGACGATGCCATTCATTGCCTGCGCGGCCTGGGCAAGCGTCTCGGTATTCTTGCCCACTGCGACGACCTGTTCGAACGCATGTTCCGTCGCCGAACGCGAATTTGCCATGCTCTGGGATATTTCGGCGATCGACGCTGCAAGTTCCTCCGCGCTCGCAGCGACCGCGTTGACGTTGTTCGATGTTTCGCTGGCCGCCGCCGAGGCCGACTGCGCTTCAGAGGACGAAAGGCCGATCGCGCCGTCGATCTCGGAGAAATTCTGGTCGATCATCGTCTTAAGATTAGCCAGCAGTTCCACCTGTGCCGTTATGTCGGAGGCGAACTTCACGACCTTCGCAACCTTGCCGTGCATATCCAGGATCGGGTTATAGGAGCCTTCGATCCAGACCACCTTGCCATGCTTGCCGATGCGCTTGAATTGCGCTGCCTGAAACTCTCCCCGCCGCAGGCGGTCCCAGAACGCCGTGTATTCCGGACTGGACGCGTAGGCGGGTTCGACAAATAGATTGTGTGGCTTTCCGCGCACCTCATCCATCGTATAACCCATCAACCGCAGGAAATTTTCATTCGCGGTTATTATTTTTCCATCAACGGCAAATTCGATCACCGCTAAGCCACGGCTGATCGAGGCCATCTGTGCAGTATAGTCAAGATTTCAGCAAACGTTCCCTTGCGTCGGACCATTCGACCGAGAAGCCAATCCGCTTGTTCCGGTGTGACAAGGGTGTCACCAGGAGATCGAACACACGCTGGCCGACCCTGATCGTGGCGCCATGCGGCTTGTCCAAGCCTGAGAGCATCTTCCGCTGATAGGTCGGGTTCTTGTGGAAGACGTCGATGTTGCTGCCGATAAGTGTCGCGACGCTGAAGCGGGGAAGTTCCTTCTTGAGGTCCGCCTCGGCGTCCTTCATCATCGTGACGACCGACGAATTCATGTAGGTGATATTCAGATCATTGTCGGCGATCATGACATTTGTTCGGAGCCCGCCCAGGGCGATCGACCGCGCGCGGGTGTCGTGGCTGCTTTTTTGAAATCCGAACATGAACTTTCTCCGGCGAGCGCCTTTCGCCGCACCGACAATGCTGTCGATAGGTTAATGAATCGTTTGCGTTCGCGGATTTTGTTGGTCGCGGCAACCGAGCACGCGTGACGGCGGGTGCTTCAACCGGCGCGCGGGATGCTTTACCGTCCGGCGCTGAACAGGAAAGGGCGCGCGATGAACGATCTTCTGCCAACCGGTGATCTTCTGGTGGCGACTGACCAGCGGCACCTGATCCATCCGCTGCACCATGCGAAGGACCACGCCGATCCCAAGGTTTTCGTGTCCGGCAAGGGCGCGATGCTCAAGACCGCGGATGGGCGCGAATATATTGATGGGTTGTCGGCGCTGTGGAACGTGAACATCGGGCACGGCCGGAAGGAGCTTGCCGTCGCGGCTGCGGCGCAGATGGAGAAGCTCGCTTACGCGTCCGCCTATGCCGGATTTACCAACGAACCGGCGATTCGCCTGGCCGAACGGATTGTGAACCTCGCTTACGACAACATGGCGGCGGTCTACTTCACCACCGGTGGCGCCGAGTCCAACGAAAGCGCGTTCAAGTTCGCTCGCTACCACTGGAAGCGCCTGGGCAAGCCGGAAAAGGTGAAAATCATCTCCCGCCGCTACGGCTATCACGGTGTCACCTTGGCTGCCATGAGCGCCACCAGCTTGCCGAACTACCACAAGATGTTCGGCCCGCTGGTGCCGGAGTTCCTGCAGGTGGCGCCTCCGTATCCTTACCGCTGGCCGGGCAACGGCGATTCCGGCGTCGGCGCGGCCGATGCGGTCGAGGACATGATTCTGGCCGAGGGGGCGGAGACCGTCGCCGCGGTCATCGCCGAACCGGTGATGGGATCGGGCGGTGTGATCGTGCCGCCGCCGAGCTATTTCCCGCGGCTGCGGGAAATCTGCGACCGGCACGAGATTCTTCTGATCGCGGATGAGGTCATCACCGGCTTTGGCCGAACAGGAAAATGGTTCGGCCTGGGGCACTGGGGCATCCAGCCGGATTTGTTCTCCTTCGCGAAGGGCGTCACCAGCGGGTATCTGCCGCTGGGTGGTGTTGTCGTTTCCAAGCATCTGCATCAGGTGATCCAGGACGCGCCGGCGGACGAGAAATTCATGCACGCCGCGACCTATTCCGGGCACCCGGTCTGCTGCGCCGTCGCACTCGCCAATATCGACATCATCGAGACCGAGGGCATGGTCGAGCGGGCGCAGGTGCAGGGGGATCGCTTCCGGGCCGGGCTGGAAACGCTGCTGGCGCTTCCCGTGGTCGGCGAGGTCCGCGGGATCGGGATGCTGGCGGCGATCGAACTGGTGGAGGACAAGGGCTCTAAGGCGCCAGCCAAGGGTCTCGGCGCGCGGGTGGTGGCACAGGCGGCCAAACGCGGCCTGATCCTGCGTTTGCGGGGCGCTGCTGACGGGCCGCCAGCCAGCGGGGACACGCTGTGCTTCGCGCCGCCATTGCCGACCCCCGAAGCGACATTGGACCGGATTGTCCAGATCGTAGGCGAGTCGATCGAGGCGGCATTGTAGCAGAGCGGCAACCGGTTGGTGCGATCGCCCTCGGTGGGCCGATTCCCATTCGGCTGGTTTGTCGGCTGCACTCTGCTTGCATTCGCCGGGGCGGCGAGGGCGGACCCGCCAGCGGCAACCGAATCCGCGGCGGGGATGGTGGTATCGTCACAGCGCCTGGCCTCCGAGGCCGGTGTGGCGATGCTGCGGCAGGGGGGGAATGCGATCGATGCGGCCGTCGCGGTCGGCTATGCGGAGGCGGTGGTCAATCCGTGTTGCGGCAACCTGGGTGGCGGCGGCTTTCTGACCGCCCATCTTGCGGACGGGCGCGATATTTTCCTGAATTTCCGTGAGACCGCGCCCGCGGCGGCGACCAAAGACATGTATCTGGACGCTGCGGGGCAACCCGTTCGTGGCGCCAGCCTGTTCGGCTGGAAGGCGGTCGCGGTGCCCGGTACCGTGATGGGGCTGGATACAGCGCTCGCACGCTATGGCTCCCTGCCGCGATCTGTAGTCATGGCCCCGGCGATCCGGTTGGCACGCGAGGGCTTCGTACTGACGGATGCCGATGCCGACATCCTGGCTCGTGGCACACGGTTGCTGCACAACGATGCCGGCGCAGCCGGGCAGTTCCTGCACCCGGACGGGTCGCCTTACCGGGCAGGTGAAACGCTGCGGCAGCCGAATCTGGCCGTCACATTGCAATCGATCGCCGATCAGGGGACGGCGGCGTTCTATCGCGGAGCGATTCCAGCGGCGGTCGAGACGGCGGCACGCGCCGGTGGCGGGATCATAACCGCTTCAGACTTTGCGGCTTATCACGCCACCGAAACGCGGCCGCTGACCTGTACCTACCGTGGCTATGTCATCGTATCTGCCCCGCCGCCTTCGTCCGGCGGCACCACAATGTGCGAAATCCTGAATATTCTTGAGGGTTACGATCTTCGGCGGATGGGGTTCCACACGCCGGCCACCGTCCACGTGATGGCCGAGGCGATGCGATTTGCCTTTTTCGACCGCAATCATCTTCTCGGTGACCCGGCGTTCGTCGAGAACCCCCTTGGTCACCTGCTGTCGAAGGACTACGCGGCGACCTTGCGTGCCCGGATCGCCGATCGGGCAACGCCATCGGCCGAGATGGGGCAGGGGGTGTCTGCCGCTGCCGAGAAACAGCAGACGACCCATTATTCGGTGATGGATCGCACCGGAAATGCGGTTTCGGTGACCTATACGATCAACGGCTATTTCGGGGCCGGCGTCGTGGCCGGCGACACCGGGTTCCTGCTGAACGACGAGATGGACGATTTCGCGGTCAAGCCCGGCACCCCTAACATGTTCGGGCTGGTGCAGGGGGAGGCAAACGCGATCGCGCCCGGCAAACGCCCATTGTCGTCGATGGCGCCGACGGTTGTGCTGAAGGACGGACAGGTGCGGATGGTGGTCGGTTCGCCGGGCGGGTCGCGGATCATCACGATCGTGCTGGAAGCGATCCTGAATGTGGTCGATTATGACATGACGCCACAGCAGGCGGTGGATGCCCCCCGGCTGCATCTGCAGGGGCTGCCCGACGTGTTGTACGCGGAGCGTTCGGCACTGTCGGCGGAGACCGAGGCCGCGCTGACCGCAATGGGCTACCGGATCGAGGTGCAGCCGAACTGGGGTGCGGCTGAGTTGATCACCACGAAGGCCGCTTCGGCCGTGCCCGCCGCGTCCGCGCGGGGCGCGATTGCGACCACGTTATTGTTTGGCGCCAATGATGTCCGCCGTCCGGCTGGGGCGGCGCTCGCGCCATGATCGAATGTTTTTTGTCCTAGGGACATTTTCCTGTTGCGATTCCGGGCCGGTTGAGGTAGATACCGGAACATCCAGCGAACATTTTGCGCGTGACCGTTCCAGCCAACCCGTTGCTACAGCTTCTTTTCAATGGCAGGGCGAGCGCTTGGCGGCCGCGACCTGTCGCGAGCCTGTGCGTGGGGGTGGCCGTGCCGGATAATTCAGCACGCGTGACCAACCCTGTGGCCGAGGCGCCGCGCGCCGCGTGTTCGATGGCGCCCCCAAGCGTCATCGCTGGCGAGGCGCCAACGCGAACCGGGAAGGTTGGCGTTCCTCCGTCGATCGACCCGGCCGCTGTGGACCAGATCGGTACCTCCCGCGTTCAACGCGCGACGGCGTCTATACTTGAACGGTTGTCGTTCTCGTCTGGGCGTATCAACCGGGCGACTTCGCTGGCCGGGGACAGATGGCGGGAATAGTTCATTCGTAGCCAAGCCGCACCGTTATTTCGATGCCATTTTCATTATTTGCTTAAGCTAAGCCAATACCATTTCAGGATCATCAGATGCATTTCATCAAGCCTGTCGACGCTCCACTTTACGTGATCGCTCCGATTATCAATCCTTCCCGCTATCAGTCCCGCTACCGGCTGTACGAAGAGTTCGAAAAGTACATCACCGACGCGGGGGCGGTTCTTTACACGGTCGAGGCAGCCTATGGCGACCGCGCTTTCGAGGTCACGGACGAGGCCAACCCGCGCCACATCCGGCTGCGCACGCAGCATGAGCTTTGGCACAAGGAAAACCTGATCAACATCGGTGTCTCACGCCTGCCCCAGGACTGGAAGTATGTGGCATGGATCGATGCCGACGTGCAGTTCGCCCGCAACGACATCGTGCCGGAAACAATCCATCAGTTGCAGCACTTCAGTGTCGTGCAGATGTTCTCCCACTCGACGGACCTGGGCCCACTGCATCAGCCGCTCAGCTCGTTTGGCGGGTTCATGGCGCAATATGTGAACCACAACGGGACGTCGCCGCCGCGGCAGCAGCAATACGGCGTATGGCATCCGGGCTATGCCTGGGCGTGCCGGCGCGATGCATGGGATCATCTCGGCGGCCTGATCGATTTCGGCGTTGTCGGTTCGGCGGACCGCTACATGGCGTGCGGGCTGGTTGGTGAGATCGGCCAGTGTCTAAGTCCGGACGTCGTCCGCGAATGCCCGGTCTACGCGGCCTGGTGCTTCAACTGGCAGGCGCGGGCCGAGACCTATATCAAACGCAATGTTGGACATGTCGACGGTCTGCTGCTGCACTACTTCCACGGATCCAAGCAGGATCGCGGATACCACAGCCGCGAGGAAATCATTTGGACGAACAAATTCGAGCCGTCGACGGACATCAAGCGCGACTGGCAGGGCCTTTGGCAGCTGACCGACCAGAAGTATCAGATGCGTGACCAACTCCGCGCGTATTTCCGCAGCCGCAACGAGGATGGCACCGAGGTCTGATACGATTTCGGCACCCCTGCCGCGGCAGGGTCTGTTATGGACAGCAGCGTCGCCTGGCGTCACGCTCCGCCATCCATTTGGCTGGACTTCGCGATGCTGCCTGCCTCCACCCTTCATGAAGCTGAAGTCCTGCTGGCTGCGTGCCGCGGCAAGGGCGTGATGCTCGCGACCGCTGAAAGCTGCACCGGCGGGCTGATCGCCGCCGCGCTGACCGCCATTGCAGGGTCCTCTGACGTTGTCGACCGGGGATTTGTGACGTACTCCAACGAGGCGAAGAACGAGATGACCGGTGTGCCGATGCCGCTGATTACATTGCACGGCGCCGTCAGCGAGGAAGTCGCCCGGTCCATGGCCGAAGGCGCGCTTGCTCGGTCCCGCGCCACGATCGCGGTTTCGGTGACGGGTGTCGCCGGGCCTGGTGGCGGCAGTGTGGCAAAGCCGATTGGCCTGGTGTGTTTCGGGCTTGCCCGCAAGGGTGGCGCGGCGATTACGGAGACGCAGGTGTTTCCCGGCGACCGGGCCGCAATCCGAGCGGCCACCGTGCGGCACGCCTTTGCAATGATCCGGGGTGCGCTTTGCTAAAGGATGTGCTGTCGGCGATCCATCCGCTAACGGCGGCGGGGGTGGTGCTGGCCACTGCCGCCACCGACGCGGTGTATGTGATGTTCACAGCCTCGGTCGCGGGACGGCGCCGGGTGCCGGCGGCGACCTGGAGCAGCGTCTGGTATCTGCTCTCCTCGTTTGCGGTGATCAGTTACACGGAACACTGGGTCTACGTGATTTTTGCCGCGGCTGGATCGTGGGTGGGCGCGTTCGCCTCCATGACCTTCCTGCACCGGCCGGAACGACCATCCGAACCAACGATATGATTGCGCCGCACCGCCCCTGTCATGGGCGCGACGGATACCTATCTGGATAGAGGCGTAATCCAGACAGGAGGATCAATCCATGAAGGCAACCCTGAAGGGCCACGTTGTTGCGGACAGTGACGACATCGTTGAAAGCGGCGGCTATCAGTATTTTCCGGCGTCGGCGACCCGCCTGGAGTGGCTTGAAAAGACCGACAAGACGGAGTCCGACCTTCAGTGCCCGCACGGCGTGCAGTTTTACGACGTGATCATTGACGGGGTTCGGCACAGCCGGAACGCGTGGTCCTATGAATCGCCGCGTCCTTCCATGCAAGCCGTGGGTGGCCGTTTCGGATTTTGGGAAGACGTTCAGGTCGGCTGAGCGCGCGGAGCACGACCAAGGGCCGTCCTCGCTGCACGGCCAGTCAGGATCTAAGCCGGAAGCATCCTGTTCGGATGACTTTCGGCTATTCGGGTGCGCCCGTCAGCATTGCCTCTCCACCACGGTCCCCTTTCACCGTGGCCAGCAGGATCCGCCAACTGTGGCCGTCCTTCGTGGCCAGATACTCCCGGTCGTGGATCTGGGTGATATTCTTGTCGTCGCGCTCTATGACGAGGCGGAACAGCACACCGCTGGCGCGGAGATCGGTTTCGAGCGCATTGATCGCATCCTCCTGGACGACCTGGTTCGTGACGGTTGAGCAGATGCCATCGTCCGACGACACCAGCACGAACTTGCCGTCGCGGTCGGACGCATCGAAGACCTGCCCGGGAGCGCCATGCAGGAAGGCCGTTCGTGCCTGTTCGGCGACGTGCGGCAGGCCGGTTTTGCCGGCCCATGCCCGGAGTCCTTCCGGATCTCCGGCGTATGGCAGGCAGGTTTGCATGAACAACCCCGCGAGCTCCGCGGCGCCGCCGGCCTTGGCGCAAGCGGGAGCCAGAGCCAGAACCGACGCCAGCAACACGGCTTGCTTCAGCGCCGTAGCTCCATCTGGATTGGCCCCTCGCGGCGGCCATGCGTGAACTGATCGACCGCCGGGTTGCCGGTGTCCATCAGTTCGCTGGCGGGTCCGCGCCAGACGATCCGGCCATTGAGAAGCATGGCCGCCTGATCCCCGATGCGCCGAGCGCTCGCCATGTCGTGGGTAATCGCGACGGCCGTGCTGCCGAGGCGGCGCACGCAATCCACGATCAACCCGTCGATGACCGCGCCCATGATCGGATCGAGGCCTGTCGTCGGCTCGTCGAAGAACATGATGTCTGGCTGCGAGGCGATGGCTCGGGCCAGTGCCACTCGTTTCTGCATGCCGCCGGACAGTTCCGACGGCGAAAGATCCCCGACGGTGGCGGCCAGTCCGACCTGTTGCAGGAAGTCGTTCGCCGTGGCGCGGGCCTTGGGCCGGGCGATCTTGTGGCGGGCCAGCAGGCCAAACGCGACGTTTTCCCACACCGGGAGACTGTCGAATAATGCCCCCGCCTGAAACAACATGCCGATGCGCGCCCGCTGCTGGTCCTGGTCGGTGCGGGACATGGTCAGGATATCGCGGCCATCTATCTCAATCACGCCTGAAGTCCGGCTCGATCAGGCCGAGGACACACTTCAGCAGCACTGATTTACCGGAACCTGAACCACCGATAACCACGAGGGACGTTGCCGGCATGACATCGAGGTCGACGCCATCGAGCACAACCTTTTCGCCGAAACGCTTGTGAAGCCCTCGGATGCGAATCCTGGGGGTGGGGTTGCTTGGGGCACTGTCGTTCATGCGGGGTAGATGCCGTGTAGTGGCAGTTTGGACAAGGTCATGCCCGAGGGCCACTGCCAGCGATCATCCAGGCGGCTCGCACGTTATCTGAGCATACCCCAAGACAGCCATCTGTTGTGGCCCCTGGACCGCCAAAAACGGCCTAACAAGTTTTGAGGCCAGATTTGTTTCACATCAAACGACTTCCTTAATGTGATGTTAACATGTTTAGAGGCCAGATGCGCCGTCCGGAGGAGCAAACCATGCCGCCCAAGATCCTGATTATCGACGATGAGCCGGGCATCGCCAGGGTGGTCGGCATTACCGCGGCGAAACTTGGCATGGAGTGCCGTTCGCTCACCCGGTCGGTTGATGCAGTCGAGATGTTCATGGCGTACCGCCCTGACGTGGTGCTGTTGGACATGATCATGCCGGACAAGGATGGGATCGACGTGCTGAACGAGATCCTGGCGACAGGTGTTTCGACGCGTATTGCGCTGGTTTCGGGCTATGGGGACGGGTATCTCCGCCTTGCGGAGGGTCTTGCGGCGTTTCATCATGCTGACGAGCTGCCGATTTTGCGGAAACCGTTCCGCAATGCCGAACTGGTGAGCCTGCTCAACGAGCTTGTTTCTGAGCCCCAGCCCGGACTGGGGCGGAGCAGTCCGCCTGGAGATACCGCCCAGCGGTGCTGGGTGTAGGCGCGGCGAACGAGGCCATTCCGCAACCTCGCACGCCGCGGCGCCCCGTTGCGGCCGGGCAGAGTTCGGTCTTAGCTATCTCCTGATACGTCCAGGCAGGAGAACGAACATGAACGATGCTGTCGGAACCGCGGTGACAACCAGCGGGAAGCTGGCCTACGCCCCTGCAGACAAGGCGACCTATGTGGCTGGCCGCCGGTCGTTTTTCAAATATCGGGACCTGGGGGTTACGGACGCGACGGGCGGAAAACTGCGCCTGCAGGTCACTTCCGCAACCCAGGGCCTCGGTGAGCCGACCGGGTGGCACTACCACGTCTGCGAGCATCAGGTCGTCTATATGCTAAAGGGCTGGGTGGATCTGGAGTTCGAGGACGGCACGAAGCTGCGGCTGACGCCGGGTGACTCGCTGCTGATCCCGGGCGGGATGCGGCACAATGAGACCGGGACCGCGGACGAACTGGAGTTGCTCGAAGTCTCGGTGCCAGCGGAGATGAAGACCGTTGTATGCGATCCACCGGCTGGTATGGGCTAGGGAAAGGCTGTCCACGCGGTCCGGGAACAGGGATCGCGTGGTCACCGTTCCGACGGCGTCTGCCCGAGCGGATGACTACTGAGTGTGCACGATGCCTCAAAATCGGTCCTTTCGCCAACTCTGCCTCATCGGGTAGCAGATTTTAACGTTTCATTGTTCTGGCAGGCTTGCTGCGACGCACAAACCTCGCCAAACTCGTTCAATGCCCGATGTCCCCGCCGCACCTCGCACCGCTGCTCTTGCCCAGGAACTGCTGGACCTTACCGCGCGATTAGGCGCGCGAGCGGACGAAGATCCGTTTGGTAATCCTGTCCTGCTGGTGGCCCTGGCGATCACGCGCCAGATGGATACCGCGGCGCTGACCGAGTCCGACATCGGGGGTCTCATTCGCTATTTGCGGGACGCTGCGTTTGCCGACCGAGCGGGACGCGTGGCGAAGTATGTTGGTGGGGTCGACACAGCGGCTAACGACGCAAGCCTGGCGAGCCTGGCACAGCATCTGTTGCGCCCCGATCCGGATGACAGTCCGGTCCGGTGGGCTGAATACCAGTCCCTGACCGAACGGACCCGCTTCGCGGCGGTGTTCACCGCTCACCCGACCTTTGCGCTGCCGTCGGACGTCAACCAGGCATTGGCGGAAGCGGCATCCGGCCGGCCCGCCCCTGGCTTCGAGTCCCATCGTCCGCCGCCGATCACGTTGCGCGCCGAATTCGAACAGTCCGTCACTGCGATCAGCAATGGCCGCGACGCCATTGACCGGTTCAACGCCGCTCTGATTTCGGTTGCCCGCACGGCATGGCCGGACCGCTGGACGGACCTGAACCCGGCGCCGGTCATACTGTCGACCTGGGTTGGCTACGACACGGACGGACGCACAGATATCGGCTGGTGGGACACGCTGCGTCTGCGGTTGGAGATGAAGCGGCTGCAGCTCAATCGCCTGCATGCCCAGGTATGCACGATGCGAACGACCCAGGCTCTGACCGAGCGGATCTTGCAGGCACGCGACGCCGTGGATCGGCAGATCGAGTTGTCGCCTGATCAACCGGCGCCCGTTAAGGTCGCGGCTTTCGCGCAGGCTTTGGTCGGGGACCGCGAGTCCGCGCTGCCCAGCCCAGAACCGCTTTTACCGCTGTTCCGAGAGGCGATCGCCAAGGCTGATGACCATGACAAGCTGGCGCTGA
This sequence comes from uncultured Pseudomonadota bacterium, assembly GCA_963819005.1. Taxonomy (GTDB): domain Bacteria; phylum Pseudomonadota; class Alphaproteobacteria; order Acetobacterales; family Acetobacteraceae; genus Rhodopila. The sequence goes on along the minus strand of CAWFUL010000009.1, from coordinate 549,869 downwards.
CGGTGGCGCGCGCCGGGCTGGTCTCGCATGGCATGGCGATGGCGCATATGCATACGCGGCTGAACTCGTCGCAGATCCACAACGTTGTTCGTCAGCGACTTGGCATCTCCGATGCGCCCGAGGACCCGTCGCGGCGTCGCGCGCTTTTTGCCGCCATCAACGCCGCGTTGGATACAGTCGAACCTGAGCCGGTCGATTTCGGCGCGCTGATATCCGAACAGGCGTCCGCCGCCCGGCTGATGATGGTGGTCGCACAGATCGTCAAGCACGTCGACGGGTCTGTTCCGGTCCGTTTCCTGATCGCCGAAACCGAAACCGGATATACGCTGCTGGCCGCGCTGTGGCTGGCCCGGCTGTTCGGGATCGAAAAGAACGTCGAGATCTCGCCGCTGTTCGAGACGGCGGAGGCATTGGACCAGGGTGCTTCGGTGCTGGAAGAGGCGCTTCGCAGCCCGCATTACAGGCATTACCTGAAGACCACGGGGAAGCTGTCCCTGCAGTTCGGCTACTCCGATTCCGGACGGTATGTCGGGCAGCTGGCCGCCAGTTACCTGATCGAGCGTCTACGGCTGAAGATCGCGCAGACGCTGAAGAATCATGGCGTGACAGGGGTCGAGGTGATCCTGTTCGACACCCACGGCGAGAGTATTGGCCGCGGCGCGCATCCGGGGTCGTTGTCTGACCGGCTCAAATACCTGTCTCCGACGGCATCGCGGCAGTCACTCGGTCAGGCCGGGCTGAAGGTTCGGGAAGAGGCGGCGTTTCAGGGCGGCGACGGCTTCATGCTGTTCGGCACGCCGGAACTCGCGCTGGCAACGATCACACGCATTGCGGAACAGACTTATCACCCGGCGTCCGGGCCGATCGAGGATCCGGTCTATGCCGATCCGGATTTTGCCGCCGATTTCTTTGCGACGATCCGTTCGGGCATGGAGGAATTGGTCGAGGACAAAGGCTACGCCGCGTTGTTGGGCGCATTCGGCCCTGCGTTGCTCGATCGCACCGGGTCCCGCCCCGCCGCTCGGCAGGCGGATGGCGTCGCGGGCGCGGCGCGCATTCGCCATCCGCGCGAATTGCGGGCGATCCCGAACAACGCGATCCTGCAACAGCTTGGCTGGTGCGCGAACACGCTGCAGGGGATCGGCGCGGCCGCGTCCCGCCACCCGGAGACCTTCACGGACATGCGGCAGAAGAGCCGCCGGTTCAAACGCGCCATGGATTTCGCGAGCCATGCGCTGGCCCACTCTGACATCGAGGTACTGCGGGCGGTAATCGCCTCGCTGGATCCGGGCACGTGGCTGGACCGCGCCGCGCACACGCAGAGGCCGGGCCGGCGGGAAGCGCTGGTGGCGGTGGCCCGAGCGTTGGAGCGGCTGGATATTTGGGCCGACGCACAGTCGATGTTCCGGCGGATCAGCGCCGATCATCTGGCCCTGCGCGTGGCGTGGCCGGATGTGCCACGTATGTCGACCCGTGAGATTCTGCTGCACGCGCTGCGCCTGGCGCTGATCCACCGGATTTGGATCCTGGCCACCGAGATCCCAGATTTTTCGCCACGTCATGCGGTTACGCGGCAGGGGATGGAGGCGGCTATCCTGCGACTGGACATCGATGCCTCGTTGGCGATGCTGAACGAAATTTTCCCATCCGCCGGCGACCCGGCTGCCGACTGCGATTATGGCGAGCCCGCGCCAAAGCGGCGTACGGCCGCCTATGCCCGTGAGCACGAGGAAATCTTCAACCCAATCCGCCGATACTTCGCCATGGTGAGGGAAATCGCAACCGCCGTGACGCATGAGGTGGGCGCTTTCGGATAGGATCGGCGGACCGGACGCCGTCGCGAGGTTATTGGACCTCAACTGAACAAAGTTTATATAGGTCGCATGGACGATCCGACTGTCATGCGATCGACCCGCAAACCACGCGGGCAGGGTGCGTCGCGCCGAGGCGAGATACTCGACGCCGGGCCCACCCGTCGGTGATCCGGTGCAGTTTCGCGTGCTCGGCCCTGATCCCGATGTTCTGCGTCGAATTGGCGCTGATATTGGCGCCGTGATGCGCCGAAATCCGCATATTCGTAACGTCAGTGACGACTGGGGCAACCTGGCGAAATCAGTCCGTATCGACATCGACCAGGACAAGGCCCGTCTGCTCGGCCTGTCCAGCCAGGACGTGGCGCAGACCATTCAGATGCTGCTGCAAGGCGTTACCATCAGCCAGTATCGGGAGAATCTCGATCTTATTCCGATAGTGATCCGAGCGGTGGATGCGGAGCGGCATGGGCTGGATGATCTGGGGGGGATCACGATTCGAGGCGGTAACGGCCGCGTCGTTCCGCTATCTCAGATCGCAACAATACGCCCGGTGATGGAGGAGGGTTTTCTGCAGCGCCGGTCCAGGATGCCCGCGCTGTCCATTCGCGGTGACATTGCCGACGGCGCTCAGGCGCCTGATGTCACCGCGGCGCTTCTGCCAGCGCTGGCGCCGATCAAGGCGAGCCTGCCGCTGGGCTACGCGATCGAGACCGGCGGCGCCGCTGAGGAAAGCGTCAAAGGTCAGGTCTCCATCAACGCCATCATTCCGCTGATGGTGCTGGTGATGCTGTCGCTGCTGATGGTGCAGATGCAAAGTTTCGGCCGCGTGGCGATGGTCCTGCTGACCGCGCCCTTGGGTTTGATCGGCGTGACCGCTGCGCTGTTGATCACCGGCGCGCCCTTCGGTTTCGTTGCCACGCTTGGTTTCATCGCATTGGCCGGGATCATCATGCGAAACTCGGTCATCCTGGTGGATCAGATCGAGCGGGACTTGCGGGAGGGTGCCGCACCGGACGAGGCGATCGCGAACGCCGTGGTTCGCCGCACAAGGCCTATCGTGCTGACGGCGGCGGCGTCCATTCTGGCGCTGGTGCCTCTGGCGTTTTCCGTGTTCTGGGGACCGATGGCGATTGCGATCATGGGCGGGCTGGTCAGCGCGACCTGCCTGACCTTGTTCTTCGTCCCGGCACTTTATGCGGCATGGACCCGTGCGCCCCGGCCAGCCATGGTGACGAAGCAGTCGAACCGAAGTCTCGTGACAATGTCGTAACGTCATGGTGGTCAGCCCTCAGAACGGGATTTCGACCTCCAGCCGCCATTTCAGAGTGCCGCGCGCCGTCGCCGAGGTTGCGCCAAACAGCCAGCCAAGTTCGTATTTTACCCGACCAGCGTTGCCGAGGCCGATGTCATGCAGGTGCAATTCGCCGACGGCAACCGGGCCGAGAAGCAATTGCTGCTGATTGAATTTTTGCACATTCCCCAACGTTCCGGTGTCGCCGTAGATCTCCAGCGCGGGCGACAGCGGTGCCCAGATGTTCCACTCGCTTTGCCATGCGTAGCTGAAATCCAAACCCTGCGAGGTCTGATTCGGTCCAAGTTCGCGGGTGACGAGCAGATTGATCGTGTGGACGAACTGGCCAATCTGCTTTGACGCGATCGGGCCGAAGGTCAGTTCGTTCGGCGCGGCGTTGGCACCCCGCGTCGTCGATTGGCCGTACTCGAAGTAGAAGCCGGTATCCAGAAACCACTCGCCCGGTTCGGTGAGTTGGATCATGTTCTCGGAGACCACGCCGTTGAGCAGCAGAGGCTGATCGGGACCAGGGTTCTGCCCGGCATCGAACTCTATCTCGGTATGCCACCAGGGTGTCAGGCCGGTGCCGAGCTCCAGCGTGTAGCTTGAGGCGCCCGCGTGGGCAGGACGGTTATCGAAGGACGCGGCGCCATTGTGCTCGATCTCCAACTCACCGTAGTCTATTTCGTAGGGAGAACGGATGTGAAAATCGGCGTACGCCGTCGTCGGCACCAGCAAGGCCAGTGCCGCAACCAGTCCGGATTTCCGCTGCATTATTTCGCTACCAGTACGCCTTGGGCAGTGTCTTGATGGAAGTCACCGAAGAACTTGTATTCGCCGGGATCGAGCGGCCCGAGGAACACGGTTATGGTTTGTCCCGGCGCCACAAGTTTCTCGCGGTTCAGGGACGTGCTTTCGAACTCATCAGCGGTATCGTCGGTGTTTTTAACAAGCAGCTTGAATTTTCTGTTTGCGGGAACTTCCAGACGGTTCGGTTCGAAGCGATGGTTATGGAATACCAGCACCGGTGGGTCGTCGGCCCGGGCAGCGGGCGCGCTCAGGAGTAAACCGAGCAGGGCGGCAGTCACGACAGCCGCACGCTTTGCCGGCCGTCCGACCGTCCGGCTTAGCGCCCACAGCATCAACAGGGTTCCGGCCCAGGCGGCGAGTTGGATGCCGCACGGCCGAGCGGAGTAGCCGACCAGGGCGTGGAGGGTGCGGCCGAGGAGGCTGTCTTCATCGAGCAACCAGCTCGAGTTCCAGACTTGCTCGCCCCAGCCTGGAAGCAGGTCGGCACCGTGCAGCACTGCCGCTGCCTGCCCAGCCATGCCGGCGGCCAGGAGAGCGATCAGCAGATTGGTCACCGCAAACAGCCGCTTCAGCGGAATGACCAACAGCCCGCGATACAGCAGCCAGGACAGCATTGCCGCCGCGACAAGTCCTGCGATGCCGCCGGTCGCCATTGACAGTTTGCTGGTCTGCGATCCGGCGGCGATACCGAACAGGAACAGCACGACCTCCGACCCCTCGCGCATTACTGCAATGGCGACAACCGCGGCGAGTGCGGCCAGCGAGCGCTGTCCCAGGCGCACCGCGTTGCCGACCTGCCGCAGTTCGGCGGCCATTGTTCGCGCGTGGTGCGACATCCAGGCGACGTGCCAGGTCAGCATGGCGACCGCGAACAGCAGGATCGAGGCGGTGAAGACTTCCTGCCCCGCACCCTGGAACGCATCGGACAGCGCGGCGGCAAAGGCCGCGACGATCGAAGCGCCGGTTGCGCCTGCGGCGATGCCGCCCGCAATCCAACGTCCGCGGCCGGTCACGCCCTGGGTCGCCGCCAGGATGATGCCGACGATCAATCCGGCCTCCATGGCCTCGCGGAAGACGATGATCAGGCTGACGAGCACGGCGACTGTCCCTAGGATGCAAATGCGAATGGCTCGCAACTGTCGGCACATTAAGGCCGGGCAGCGAGCGTTGCAATAGGGGTTTACCCGTAGTTAAGGCCAAGAGCGGGCGCCGAAACTTGGCCAAACCGTCTTCCACTGGCACAGTGGCCCATCAACGCAACGGAGACGACAATGGCTGACTGGGTACGGGTGGCGGCGAAGGGTGATTTGGCCGAGGGTGCCTGCCTGGGGGTGCGCGTCGGGGACAAGGAAGTCGCGCTTTACCACCTGCCCGGTGGCGAATTCCGTGCCACCGATAATGTATGCTCACATGAATATGCGCTTCTGTCGGACGGCTGGCTGGAGAATGGCTGCATCGAATGCCCGCTGCATGCCGCGCAGTTCGACGTGCGGACCGGTAAGGCCATGTCGGCGCCTGCGGATGAGGACATTGCGGTCTACCCTGTGAAGGTCGAGGGCGAGGACCTGATGGTGCAAATGCCGGGATGAACGCCTCCGGTCCCATCGACTGCGATCTGCATCCCGTTGTTCCCGGGATCAGATCGCTGCTGCCTTATCTGGACGACCACTGGCGCGAAACCGTGGTTCGCCGAGGCATCGAAGACCTGACAACGATCAGCTACCCGTCGCGCAACCCGCTGTCGTTTCGCCAAGATTGGCGGGACGCGAGCGGCCGCACCGCGACCGATGTGGCCGCTCTGACCAGGCAGGCGCTGGACCCGATCGGCACGCGGCTGGCCATCCTTAACTGCCTGTATGGGGTGCAGGCGCAATTCAGCGAGGACCTCGGCGTGGCGATGTGCCGCGCGCTGAATGACTGGATCGTCCGGGAGTGGCTGGACCGAGACGACCGGCTGCGGGCTTCCATCATTGTGCCGATGCAGAATCCCGAGATCGCCGTTGACGAGATCAACCGCTGCGCGGCTGACCGACGGTTCGTCCAGGTGATGCTGCTGGTCGGGTCGGAGACGACGTTGGGCCGGCGGCACAACTGGCCGATCTACGCGGCGGCGGAGCGGATGGGGCTGCCGGTCGGTATCCACGCCGGATCGATGTACCGTAACCCGATGACGCCGGTCGGCTGGCCGACCACGTTTACCGAGGAATACGTCAATCAGGCGACGGCGTTTCAGTCACAGCTGACCAGCCTGATTGCCGAGGGCGTTTTTGCGAAGTTCCCGAACCTGACCGTTGTGCTGATGGAATTGGGGGTGTCCTGGCTGCCGGCTTACCTGTGGCGCCTGACGAAGTTCTGGAAGGGCGTGCGCAGCGAGATCCCGTGGGTTTCCGATCCGCCCGGCTCCATCGTGCGCGACCGGGTCCGGCTGACCCTGCAGCCGTTCGACGCACCGCCCGATGCTGGTTCCGTCATGCGTCTGATCGACCATCTTGGGTCGGACGAGATGCTTTTGTTCTCTACGGATTACCCGCACTGGCAATATGATGGCGCGGATGCGCTACCCGAGGGACTGGACAAGGCCCTCGCAAAGAAGATCATGGAAGACAACCCGCTGCGTACCTATTCTCGGTTGTCGGAAACGGAGGCTGTGACATGAACGTTGACGTGCTGGCGCGATCCGGCATCCAGAGCCTGGCGCAAAACAAGTTGGCGATCGCCGACTGTGACGTTCATCCGCGCACGGCGGGTTCGGGAATCGGCGGGGTGAGCAAATCGCTGTTTCCGTATATGGAAAAGCGGTGGATCGAGCATTTCGAGATGTTCGGCGTGACCTATCGTCAGCCTTGGGAGAAGGGTTCCGCCTATCCGAAGGCTCAGCCGCTGGCCAGCCGCCGCGATGCCTGGCCGCCGAGCGGCGGTGGGCCTGGAAGCGATCTGGCGTTCATGGCCGCGCAGCATCTTGATCCGAATAACGTCGCGCTGGGCATCCTGAATCCGCTTGGCGCGGGGCAGGGTGCAACCAACCCGCTGGCCTCGGCAGCCATCGCCCGGGCGACGAACGAGTGGCAGCTTGCCGAGTGGACATCGCGCGACTCCCGGCTGAAGGGTTCGATCGTGGTGCCGTACGAGGACGCGGCGGCGTCGGTGGCGGAAATTGAACGCTGCGCGGGCAACAAGGACTTCGCGCAGGTGCTGCTGCTGAGCCGGACAGCAGAACCGTTGGGGCAGCGCCGTTACTGGCCGATTTACGAGGCTGCGGCCGCGGCTGATCTGGCCGTTGGCATCCACGCCTTCGGCAATGGCGGCTGGCCCAATACCGCCGGCGGCTGGGGCAGCTATTATATCGAGGAAATGGTTGGTCACGCTCAGGCGCAGCAGGCACTGCTGGTCAGCATGATCCTGGAGGGTGTGTTCGAGGCGATGCCCACCCTGCGGGTGGTGCTGGTCGAAGGCGGATTGGCCTGGGCCGCGGCGCTTGGCTGGCGGCTGGACCGGCAGTGGAAGAAGCTGAAGCAGGAAGTGCCGCATCTGAAGCGGGCGCCATCGGAATACATCAGGACCAACGTCTGGTTCACCACGCAACCGGTCGAAGAACCCGAACCCCGGTCGCAGTTGGCCGAGGCGCTGGACTGGATCGGCTGGGATCGCGTGCTGTTCGCGACCGATTATCCGCACTGGGATTTCGACGATCCGGCGCAGGCGCTGCCGATCAAGATGACCGAGGCGCAGCGGCGAGCGGTGTTTCGTGAGAATGCGATGGAGGTTTATCGTCAGGGGTGATATGTCATCATCCCAACGAAAGTATTACGAGCGTTTTGCATTGCGACTATTAGGCTGAATTTACGAATTTTTCATCATTTGGAGCCCACCTTTGAATTTCTCATGGACGACAGCCGAAATGCGCGGACATTCCGTGCTTTCGGCGCGTGCTCAAGCCGCGCTGACCCGAGCTATTGCCATGGACGGCAAGGTCAGCGATGAACTTCTGGCCATTCACGGAATGTCCGGCAAGAAATACCGGTATTTCATTAACAATCTGATTGAAGCATTGGACGCGCCGAAATACCTGGAAGTGGGCGTTTGGGCCGGTTCTACTTTGTGTTCTGCAATTTTCGGCAACCGTGTCACGGCAACGGCGATCGATAACTGGTCGCAATATGGCGGACCGAGCGATCAGTTCTTCGTCAATCTCGCGCGCTTCAAAGGGGCGGAGGCGAAAGTCAGCTTCCTCGAGAAGGATTTTCGAGAGGTCGATTTCAAATCGCTTGGCTGCCACGACGTCTATCTCTTTGACGGCCCGCACAGCGAGGCGGATCAGTTTGAAGGGCTGACTTTGGCTCAGCCAGCGCTTGCTGAGGACTTTGTCGTTATCGTTGACGACTGGAACTGGGCTCCGGTTCGGAGCGGAACATTAGGGGCGATCCGCAAGCTTGGCGTGACAATCAACTTCGTGGCGGAGATACGGACAACGCTGGATGGTTCGCATCCGACCATGTCGGGCAAATCGAGCGATTGGCATAACGGCTACTTCATAGCGGCTTGTTCGAAAGGCGCTGCTTAGGGCCCGAGCCAAAATTTACGCATTACGCAGTTGTCCGAACCCGAGTCCCAGCCTGCAAAAATTGGCCTATGTGCAGCGGTTGATTGGGCTCAAGCACTTAGCCGAGGGCGCGAAATGCTGGCGCGAGCCTGACGGTCATCCAGACTTGAAGCGGCGGTGATGTTCCTCGGCCAGCACGTCTGTCTCTGGTGTTCGTCCGGCGAGGCGAAGGGCTTCGACGCCCCGAGGCGGGTGGGACACGCACACGGTGCAGCGGGTGCGCCTGGCGGACGCGCTGAGAAAACTGGACGAAGGGATGGCCGTCCCGCGCGCCGGACTGGCGGATGTATGGCCGCAAACGGTCATCCTGGTCGTCACCGAATTTGGCCGCACGGTCCGCGTGAATGGCTCCGGGGGCACCGACCATGGCACCGGCACAGCGGCGTTTCTGGCCGGGGGAGCGGTTAACGGGGGCGAGGTACTGGCGGACTGGCCAGGGCTTCAGGCCAACCAGTTGTTCGAGAACCGAGACCTGCAGTCCACGCTTGACCTGCGGGCCGGGGCCAAGGGCGTGGTCGGGCCGCATCTTGGACTGTCGTCAGCAAGCCTGGCGCAGGTGTTCCCGGACAGCGAAAAGGTGGTACCGAAAAGCGGCTTGCTCAGGGCCTGACCGCCGCTGCCGTTGCCGGTTCGTCAGCCGCGTGGCACGGTCCCGCGCCCAGATCGACCACCAGCAGCGGGAAACGCCACCGTGACTCTAATTCTTGCCAGCCGCCCAAACGTCTATTCCTCGTCCCCGCTTGACCGCATCGCGGAGCGGCGTGAGGACCCGGCCTGGATAGCCGAAAAGCTGGCTGATCCGGAGACGCTGTTCGTTCCGGTCTGGCGGACCCGGAACCTTGTGCGCAATCATCAGGGCGGCGAACCGGAGGCTGTCTACGTCTCCGGCGCAATGGCCCATACGCTGCGCATGGCGCACGGTGAGGACGGATCGCCATGGGCTTTCCTGGGTATCCTGGAAAGCCGCGCGGTCTTTGCGATCGACATCAGCGCCAGCGAAGACCCGGTGCCGTTGCTGCCCGAATCCCTTGGCACGTTCGTCGATTTGCGGTCGGTCGGATGGGGCGTGCCGCGTCCCGAGGCGTCCGTGCTGGCGCACGCGCGGGGGCTGTTGCACTGGCGGCAACGGCACAAGTTCTGCGGCATCTGCGGCAATGCCTGCGAGGTGAAGAGCGCCGGTCATGTCATGCAATGCACGGTCTGCAACACCCAGCATTTCCCTCGTACCGACCCGGCTGTCATCATGCTGGTGCATCGCGGCGACCGCGCCTTGCTCGGCCATTCCTCGCGGTTCCCGCGCGCGACGATGTATTCCACCTTGGCGGGCTTCGTCGAACCCGGCGAAACGCTGGAAGAAGCGGTCCGTCGCGAAGTGCTGGAGGAGTCCGGCATCCAGGTCGGCGGCGTGCATTACCACTCCAGCCAGCCCTGGCCGTTTCCCGGCAACATCATGCTGGGCTTCTACGCCGAGGGCCTGACCGAGGAGATCACCATCGATCCCGTGGAACTGAAGGACGCCCGCTGGTTCAGCCGCGACGAGATGCGCAACTGCGACCAGCACGGCTTTGCACTTCCCCGCGCGGACAGCATCGCTCGTCGCCTGATCGAGGACTGGCTGGCCGCCGGCTGATGCCTGACCTGCAGACCATCGGCTACGAGGGTTGCGTCATTGACGATGTGATCAAGACCCTGGTCGGCGCTCGAACCAGCCTGCTGATCGATGTCCGAGCAGTGGCGCAATCCCGCAAGCCCGGTTTTTCAAAGCGGCAGCTTGCGGCGGCGCTTGACCAGGCGGGCATTGCCTACCTGCATCTGCAAGGCCTCGGGACACCCAAACCGGGCCGGGACGCTGTCCGCGCCGGTCATCCGGAACGGATGGAGCCGATCTTTCGGGCGCACATGACGTCCGACCGGGCTCAGGCCGAACTGGCACAGGCCAAGATAGTGAGTCGCGAACGCACGGCTTGCCTGCTGTGCTTCGAACGTGACCATAGGACCTGCCACCGGCAGTTCGTTGCCGAGATGATCGTTGCGGAGACAAGACAGCCGGTGGTTCATCTTTCGGTTGACCACGGGTTTGGCCGCTGATGAACCGGTCGCGTCCATTCACCATCGCGTAGGTCGTTGGCCGATTGGCTTGGGTAGACGAACCAACCTCGCCCTGGATCCGTTGCAACGGGCATTCCCGCCCGTTCAAGGATCCGGTTCATGCCAGATGACGCTCTTGTAGCAACTGACCTAGCGCTGCCCATCAGACTGACCATTAACGGCGAAACGCGTGACCTGAAGGTTGAGCCGTGGGCGACGCTCCTCGACCTGCTGCGGCTGGACCTCGATCTGACCGGGACGAAGAAAGGCTGCGACCACGGGCAGTGCGGCGCATGCACGGTGTTGGTGGACGGGGCGAGGGTGAATTCCTGCCTGGCGCTGGCGGTGATGAAAGACGGCGCCCGGATTACCACGGTGGAAGGCCTGGCCGAGGCGGACGGTGCCCTGCATCCGCTGCAGGAAGCGTTCATTGAGCACGACGCGTTCCAGTGCGGCTACTGTACTCCCGGACAGCTTTGCTCCGCCGCCGGGCTTCTTGCCGAAGGAAAAGCCCGTTCGGCGGAGGACATACGCGAGGCCATGAGCGGCAATCTCTGCCGCTGCGGCGCCTATCCGAACATCGTTGCCGCCATCGAGCAGGTCATCGCGGAGACCGCGCGGTGAAGCGGTTTTCCTATGCTCGGCCTGACAGCCTGGCTGAGGCGGCACGAGAAGTCACAACGGAGCCCACGGCACGGATCATCGCCGGCGGCACCAATCTTGTCGATCTGATGAAGTACAATGTCGAAAAACCCGGCCGGCTGGTGGATATCACGCGGCTTCCGGCGTTGGACAGGATCGAGGAGACGCCTGACGGAGGCCTGCGCTTAGGCGCGCTGGCAACCAACAGTGCCGTCGCCGGCGATGATCGTGTGAGGCAACGGTATCCCTTGCTGGCCAGCGCGATTTTGTCCGGCGCTTCGCCGCAGCTGCGCAACGTTGCCACGACGGGTGGCAACCTGATGCAGCGGACGCGCTGCTACTACTTCTATGATGCCGGGACGGCTTGCAACAAACGCGAACCTGGCAGCGGGTGTTCGGCGGTTGGTGGGCTGAACCGGATTCATGCGATCCTGGGCGCCAGCGAATATTGCATCGCGACCCACCCCTCGGACATGTGTGTCGCGCTTGCCGCACTGTCCGCCACGATCCACGTTCGTGGTCCGGCGGCCGAACGGGCGATCCCGTTCGCGGACTTCCATCGGTTGCCCGGCGACCAGCCGCAATGCGACACCACCCTGGAGCCAGGCGAGATCATTACGTCTGTCGAAGTCCCCGCTGAGGGCTTCGCCGGGCATTTTACGTATTTGAAGCTTCGCGACAGGCAAAGCTATGCTTTCGCCCTGGTTTCTGTTGCCGCCGCGCTGGCCGTCGAGGGCGAGACGATTACGACAGCGCGGGTTGCGCTGGGCGGTGTCGCGCACAAGCCATGGCGCAACATGGCCGCGGAGGACGCCATGGCCGGACGCCCCGCGACGGCCGAAACCTTCCGTCGTGCCGCCGACGAGGTATTGGCTGGCGCACGCGGCTATGGCGACAACGACTTCAAGATCGGTCTGGCGCGGGACGCAATCGTGCGAGCGCTGCAACAAGCTGCCGCTGGGACGCCTCAGTCGCAGACCGACAAGCGCATTCGATAGGAATAGCCAATGTCCATCACAATGAACGCCCCTCAGGACGGTCATATCGGCCAGCCACGCAGCCGTGTCGACGGCCGCCTGAAGGTGACCGGCGCGGCCCGTTACGCGGGTGAGGCCCGTGTCGACGGGCTTCTGTTCGGCTACGTCGTCTCCGCGACGATCGCCAAGGGACGGATCACCCGCGTCGACACCGCCGCCGCCGAGGCGATCGCCGGTGTCGTCCATGTCTATACACATGGCAACCGTCCGCCGATTCCGGCTGGCGACGAGGCTTATCAGGACGACGTTGCCCCGCCCGGGCAGCCCTTCCGTCCGCTGTTCAACGACCGCATTCTGTTCAGCGGGCAGCCTGTCGCGCTCGTCGTTGCCGATAGCTTCGCGACTGCGCGTTATGCTGCGTCGCTGGTTGGGGTCTACTGCGAGCCGGAAGCCCATGAAACCGATCTGGATAAGGCAAGGTCGCGGGCTTATGTGCCGCCGGAGAAACGAGCGGGCATTCCGCCGCCGCCCGAACCTCGGGGATCGGCGTCATCGGCGTTTGCTGAAGCTCCGGTTCAGGTTGAACATGAATACCGGATTGCAACGGAACATCACAGTCCGATGGAGCCGCACGCCTCGACCGTGGTGTGGGAGGGTGATGGGCGACTGACGATCCATGACAAGATCCAGGGCGTCACCAATACGCAAACCTATGTCACGGCGGTGTTCGGCCTGCGGCAGGAGGACGTGCGGGTCGTCTCGCCGTTCGTCGGCGGCGCGTTTGGCATCGGCCTGCGGCCGCAGTATCAGCTGTTCCTGGCGGTAATGGCGGCCCGTGATCTGCGCCGGTCCGTCCGCGTGACCCTGACGCGCGAGCAGATGTTCACGATGGGCTTCCGGCCGGAGACGATCAATACGGTCGCGCTAGGGTCCAGCCGGGAGGGTGCTCTGCAATCCCTGCGGCATGCCGCGGTCGCCCGCACGTCCAGCTTCGAAGACTACCAGGAAGCCGTCGTGAACTGGTCGAGCCTGCTGTACCACTGTGACAACGTCGCGTTGGACTATAAGATCGCCCAGCTGGACACTTATACGCCGGCCGATATGCGAGCGCCTGGCGCGCCGTTGGGCATGTTCGCAATCGAATCCGCGATGGACGAACTCGCGTATGCCATGAAGCAAGATCCTTTGGACCTTCGGCTGAGGAACTTCGCGGAGACGGACGAAAACGACGGCAAGCCTTTTACCAGCCGAGCACTGGTGGATGCCTGCCGGCAGGGGGCGGACCGTTTTGGGTGGTCGCGGCGATCGCATGAGCCGCGTTCGATGCGAGACGGTAAGGAACTGATCGGCTGGGGCATGGCTGTCGGGATGTGGGAGGCGATGATGATGCCAACCAGCGCGCGGGCCACTATGACAGCCGACGGGCGACTCGAGGTCGCAACGGCTACCAGCGATATCGGCACCGGCACCTACACCATACTGACCCAGATCGGCGCCGACACCCTGGGCCTGGACATGAGCGACGTCACAGCCAGGATCGGCGACACCTCGTTGCCTATGTCTCCGCTGGAGGGTGGATCCTGGACCGCGGCCTCCGCAGGGTCGGCCGTGCTGCTCGCGTGCCGGAAGCTGCGGGAGACGTTGCTTGGTCATGCGCGACGGATGGATCAATCGCCGTTCGCCAACGCGTCCATCGACCAGGTCATCTTCAGCCGGGGCCGGATTGTTCTGCGGGCAGATGAAGCCCAGTCCGTCGCAATGACCGACGTGCTTCGCGCTGCCGGGCTAGAGCGTGTTGAGGAAGAAGAAACCGCGGAGCCGGACGCGGACATCAAGCAGCGATTCTCGGCGTATACCCATGCAGCCGTGTTCGCCGAGGTTCGGGTGGACGAGCAACTCGGCGTCGTTCGCCTGACGCGCCTAGTGGAGGCTGTGGCAGCTGGCAGGATCCTGAATCCCAAGACCGCGCGCAGCCAGATCATCGGCGGGGCGGTGTTCGGCATTGGGATGGCTTTGTATGAGGAGTCGATGCTGGATCATCGCCTGGGGCGCTTCATGAACCATAACCTGGCGGAGTATCATCTGCCGGCGAATGCCGATGTTCCGGACATCGACGTCATTTTCGTCGACGAGGCCGACGACAAGGTCAACGCCCTCGGCGTTAAGGGTCTGGGTGAGATTGGCGTCGTCGGTACCGCTCCCGCGATCGCCAATGCGATCTTTCACGCGACGGGAAAACGGATGCGGCGCTTGCCGATCACCATTGATCGGCTGCGAGCAGGTTGAGCGCCGGCGCGTGGCCGGAGCCGCGGGCCCGACGCCGCCTAATGCCGCGTCACCCCTTGCCGCGCAACCAGCTTGCTGAGGTCCCTGGACCAGGACCTGTCCGCGCTTTTTCGCCGATTGAGCACGGTGGCCGTCATTTCTTCCGCGATCAGAGGGGGTAACTTGCGGGCAGGTTGTTTTGGTTCCGTCGCGGGCTGATCTTCCGGCGCGCTGGCGGGGGCCAATTCCGCAGCGATGCGATGCGCTTCGACTTGGGTTCTGGCAAAGGCGACAAAGTCCCGCGCCATGCCTATTGTGGCGTTGAATTCCGCCTCATCCAATTGAGTGGCTTCGGGGTTCGTAGCCTGGCCGCGGGTGCGTTCCTGCTTGCGTGAGTCGAGCTGCCGCGAGTTCCTCGTCGACGTATTGCTGAGTTTGATCGCCTGGTCGGTGATCCGCAGCATGGTTTCGATCGGCAGACCGGGTTCGCTTGCGCTGCTCAGGCACGTCAGGACGGCTATCCCAAGGGCGGCAATTTGTGCCGCAAGCTGCAATTCCTTGCCGGTGACGGGATGGTAATCGCTGATGACCTGCCGAGCGACGGCGTGTGACTGGCTGTCGGTAATCGTGACGCCATCCGAGAAGAACGGCGCGACCCGTGCAACGACCCGATCCATCAGATGGGCGGGATACTGCACGCCGGACTCCGCGCTTTGAGCGAATGGTTGGCGCTTCGACAGGCTCGGCATCACAAGCTCCTACATTTTGTGTTCGCTTTTCGTTCTCATGTTACTATCTGAGGTTGTGAGCCGTGGCAAGTGAAAAAAGCGTCTTCCCCCGGAGATTTCCCTGCGATAGCCCATGTGGCGCCGCAACCGCGAAGGACGATGACAGATGGCATGGCCAACCCAGCAGGGCGTTTACGAGGCAGGCGATGTAACGCTGCAATCCGGCGCCCGCCTTCCAGGCGCCAGGCTCTCGTGGAAAACCCACGGCACATTGTCGCCGGCGCGCGACAATGTCGTGGTCTATCCAACCAGTTATGGGGCGCAGCACCCGGATCTGGAATGGCTGATCGGTCCGGACAAGGTTCTGGATCCCGAACGGTGGTTCGTTGTGATTCCCGACATGTTCGGGAACGGCCTGTCGTCATCACCCGCCGGGAGGGACGACTACCCGACCTTGGTGACGATCCACGACAATGTTCAGGTTCAGCGGCGGGCCTTGGGTGATCTGTTCGGGATCGAGCGTGTTGCCTGCGTGTATGGTTGGTCGATGGGCGCCTTGCAGGCTTATCACTGGGCCGCGTTGTTCCCGGAGGCGGTCGACCGGATCGTGGTCAATTGCGGCGTGGCGCGAACCGCGGTGCACAATCAGGTGTTCCTGCGGTCGTTGATGGCGACGTTGGAGGCTGCGCCGCAGCACATCGGCAACGGGCGCTTTGCCGGCGAACCCGGGGCCGCCAAGCGCGCCTTCGGGCGGATTTATGCAGCGTGGGCCCTGAGCCAGGACTTCTACCGTGCCGGCTTGCATCTGGCGGACGGTCCGGCGCCAAACCTGGGCGCGCCAGACCTGGAGACGTTCCTGAAGACCGACTGGGAGGAGCGGTTCGGCGCTCGCCCTGCGGCCAACCTCTACGCGCAACTTCGCACCTGGGATGCCGCTGACATCAGTGCGAATGAGCTGTATGACGGCGACCTGCCTGCCGCTCTTCGGGCCATCCGGGCCAGGGTGCTGCTGATGCCGGGCGCCACTGACCTTTATTTCAGGACAGCCGATAACGAGGCGGAATTGCCGTTCCTGCGTCACGTCTTGTTGCGTCCGATCCCCAGCATCTGGGGTCATCGCGCCGGCAATCCGGTTGTCAATCCAGTTGATTTCGAGTTTATCAGGCAGGAGGTGCGGGCGTGGCTCGCGCACTGACGGGAGGTCGAACGAATGCCGGTCGAGGTTACGCGAAGCAATCCGCCTTCGGTCGGGGCGCCGACGGGCTACACCCACGCCATCCAGATCAGCGGTGAGGCGCGCCGGCTGATTATCTCCGGCCAGGTCGGGCTGGCGCTCGATGGTTCGGTGCCATCCGCCGGCGAGGGCCAGATCGCACAGGCGTTCGCCAACCTTCGTGCGATCCTGACGGCCAATGGCATGGCGGTCGAGAACATCGTCAAGACCACCGTGTTCCTGACTGATCGTGCCCTGCTTCCGGTGTTCCGGTCGGCGCGCGGCGCGGTGTTCGGCGATCACGCGCCGGCATCGACCTTGCTGTTCGTCGCGGGGCTGGCTGACCCTCGGTTCATGGTAGAGATCGAAGCTGAAGCGATCGCCTGAGGTAGACAGACTGCGCGGATGGACGGGGGCGCCACCAATTCTGACCGGGACGCGTAAACGACGCGGCCGGCCAGGATGGAAGCGAGGTGCGTCTACCTCGGCTTGCTCGCCGCGTCGATTTTCTGGATCGAGTCTGCATCAAGTTCGATCTGCGCCGCTTCCACGAGTTCGCCGAGTTGCTCCAGGTTTGTTGCACTGGCTATCGGTGCGGTGACGCTGGGGCGCGCGATCAGCCAGGCGATGGCGATCTGACCCGGCTTGGCTTCGTAGCGATGCGCCACCTCGTCCAGCGCCTTGACTACGCCGAACCCGTAGTCGTTGAGATATTTTTCGACTCGGGCGCCGCGGATCCGCCCTTCCATGTCGGCGCGTGACCGGTACTTGCCGGTCAGGAATCCGCTGGCCAGCGAGTAGTAGCCAATCACGCCGATCTTCTCGGCCAGACACAAATCCTCCAGCGGGCCTTCGAATTCGGCCCGTTCCACCAGGCTATAGTGCGGCTGCAAACTTTGATAGCGAGGCAGGCCTTTGTCACTGCTGATCTTCAATGACGCCGCTAACCGGTCGGCCGAAAAGTTCGACGCGCCGATCTCCCGCACCTTGCCGGCCTTGATGAGATCGGCATAAGCGGAGAGCGTTTCTTCGATAGGGGTTTCCGGATCATCGCGATGCGACTGGTACAGGTCGATGTAGTCGGTTTGCAGGCGTCGTAACGAATCCTCGACGGCTGTCTGCATGTACGCCCGCGAGAGGCCCTTCTTCCCCGGCGCCATCTCGATACCCAATTTCGTTGCCAGGATCACCTTGTCGCGGTTGCCGCGCGCCTTCAGCCACTTGCCGATGATCATTTCAGAGTCACCGCCGCTGTTGCCGGGATGCCAGCGGGAATAAACGTCGGCAGTGTCCAGGAAGTTGAACCCGGCATCCAGCCAGGCGTCCAGCAAAGCGAAGGAGGTCTCTTCGTCCGCTGTCCAGCCGAACACGTTACAGCCGAAGGTGATCGGCGGAACCATAAGCGATGATTGGCCAAGTCTGCGCGGATCCATGGACTTCCCTTCACGTTGTCACGACTGAATGCCCGAAGATCAAACGGCCCCAGCCGGGACGGCAGGCGAATGCCCGCCGCACACTGAACTGGGCCCGATTGCGGACGGCTAGCCTAACCAGCCGAGGCACGGACGAGCCGGCCCGGTGTTGCACCTGTATAGACGCCATCCTCGAAGGTGGAAACACCGGACACGAAGGTGTTCCGGTAGCCGTCCACCCGCTGCACCAGCCGGCGCCCATTCATCGGCAGATCGTAACGGACTTCCGGGATGTGCAACTGCATTGCCTTGTAGTCGATTACGTTGACGTCGGCCTTTTTGCCGACCGCCAACCGGCCACGATCGCGGAAACCGAAGAAGTCGGCCGTTTCGCTCGTCTGCCGCTTTACCATCATCTCCAGCGGCAGCTTCGGCCCGCGTGATCGGTCGCGCGCCCAGTGGATCAACATCCATGCTCGGCACGCTGGCATCAACGATCGAGGAACAATGCGCGCCGCCGTCCGACAGCCCCAGGATTGTTGCGTCGTCGGTCAGCATCGTGTGGATGATATCCAGGTTGTCCTCGTTGTAGCCGACGATCGGGAAGAACAGGAACCGCTCGGCGCCGCCCGCGAGGTAGTCGTAAGCGACCTCATCCGGCGAATGGTTGGTCCGCGCGGCCATCGAGGCGATGCTGTCCTTTTCCTCGGGCTCGTAGTTCGGTGGATTGCCCATCGGGAACATGCGGTTCCAGCGGGTGGTAATGTGCTGGCGGAACTGCGACAGCCGGTTCAGCAGTTCCGGCGACGGCGCCTCGGACAGCACCTGCGCCCGGAATGCCGGGTCCTGCATCCGCTGGATCCGCTCCGCGACAGGAAGTTTCAGCAGTGCCTGATAGCTCGGCCGGATGGAGAACGGATTCAATGCAGTATCGATCCCCAGCATGACGCCGACCGGGCGGCCGGCGATCTGCGCGGTAACCATTGCGCCTTCAGACCGAGCGCGGTGGACACCATCCATCAGGCGGCGCCAGCGGACCTTGTCGGTAGGGCGGTCCGTCAGCAAAAACCAGACGGGACGGCCGGTGTCCTGGCCCAGCTTGGTCATCCATTTCAGCTCGCCAGCCTCATCGTCGAAGTCGCTGTTCACGCCGAACGCGCCGTGGCGCAGCCCCTTGAAGGCGGAGCCGATCCCCAGCAGTTCATCGACTTCCGAGTAACGGCCGGGCACCATGTCGCCGGTCGGGGTCTTGTGGGAGTTGGTCCGTGAGGTGGTGAAGCCGAACGCCCCAGCCTCCAGGCCCGCGCGCACCGCGTCGCGCATCGCGGCGATATCATCGGCGGTCGCCGGTTCGCGGCGGATGGCGCGGTCACCCATCGTGTAGACGCGCAGCGGGTGATGCGGGATCTGCGCGGCGATGTCGATTGCGCGGGGCAGTTGATCCAGCGCATCCAGGTATTGCGGGAAGGTTTCCCAGTTCCATTTCAGGCCGTCGGCCAGTGTGATGCCTGGAATTTCCTCGATCGATTCCATCATGCCGATCAGGGCGGAATGATCTTCGTTGCGCACCGGCGCGAAACCGACGCCGCAGTTGCCGAACAGCACGGTCGTGACACCGTGCCATGAGGAGGGCGCCAGTTCGGCATCCCAAGTGGCCTGGCCGTCATAGTGCGTGTGGACATCCACCCAGCCTGGCGTGACCAACAAGCCGTTCGCGTCGATTTCGCGCTTGCCGGCGCCGGCCTTGCCGCCGACCTGGACGATCTTGTCGCCATCCAGTGCGACGTCGCCGGTGAAGGCCGGACCGCCGGTGCCATCGACGATCGTGCCGCCTCGAATCACGGTGTCATGCATGGGTCGCTCCTGTTGATTTTCTTAGTGGTGGGTTATGGGACCCTGCTCCGCCGCCGCGGTCAAGTTTCGCGCATTTGCCGGCGAGCGCCACGGGCGGCCTCCCATCCTGGATTCGGGGACGGCGCGGGCCGGGTCGGCAGCCCTGTGGCGGTGGTAGCACCGGTGTTACCTGGCGACGGCCGCACGCCCTGGATACCCGGGTGCGGCCGCGCCTCCTGGCGAACGAAGACGGCCGTTGCAAAAGCGAACAAGACGCAGGCGGGCGTCGAGATGAGCACGTTATCCGTGAACGCGTGGCAGGCGAACGCCACGAAGGCGAACCGCATGATCATCCGGTCCGACGTCCGAAGGTAGCGCGTGTTCGCCCACACCCAGGCGGCGAACAGCACAATCAACAACGTCCGGCCAATGTAGCCGCCCTCGACCTGCATCCGCAGATACTCATTGTGGGCTGCCCAGGTATGGAGCGTTTGCGCAATGTGACCGGTCGGAGGGATGATCACATTTCCCGCTCCGATGCCCCAGCCCAACCAGGGGGATCGTTCCGCCGCCTTTTCGAACGCCGGCCACAGCATATCGCGTCCGCTGAGGTTCGCGGTCTCGTTCAGTACGACGTTGAAAAGCCGGATATCGGAAAACTGGCTCGCGAGTCCAAACAGCATTGGCACCACTGCGCCGCCGATCAGAATGAACATCAGGCGGGAGGCTGGTGAAAACACCCGGGACCGGATCGTCATCAGGCTCACTGCCGTTACCGCTACCGCATAGGCGAGCGGTGCGCGGGCGCCGGTCAACAGCAAAATCAAGCCATTCGCCGCCAGCAGGCAAAGGTCGCCACTGCGGCCGTCCCGGTAAAGCTCGATCAG
This sequence comes from uncultured Pseudomonadota bacterium, assembly GCA_963819005.1. Classification (GTDB taxonomy): domain Bacteria; phylum Pseudomonadota; class Alphaproteobacteria; order Acetobacterales; family Acetobacteraceae; genus Rhodopila. The sequence continues at coordinate 529,309 of CAWFUL010000009.1, read as the reverse complement.
ACAGGCATAGATAGCCGGAAGGCAGACGCCGGCCAGGAACGCCGGGTGCCCCAGTCCGGCCAGGCGCGCCCCGCCGCTGTCGACGAACAAGGGCCTGATGCCGGCAAGATCCAGTGGGACACAGGCCAGAACGACAATCAGCGGGCACCATTTCATCGTCTGGATCATCGCGTCCGCCCATGACCGAGGCAGGCGGCAGAAGCAGAAGACAAAGGGAACGACGGACCCGATCAGCGACCTCACGCTGTCGATCGGCGTCAGGCCTGGATAAAGCCCATGTGCCATCCCGGCCGCCAGCATCGCCAGATAGGCCCAGCCCGGACTGAGCCGATCGGTCCGGAATCCGAACCTAAGGGCACACAGCGCGGCCAATCCGATTTCCGCGCCTTTCACCACCGCGATCGTGGTTTGATACATGTCCGTGCTGATCAGGTCGTTCAGCGTCATTTCGAGGCTGGCGCTGGCGATCACAAGCCACGCGACGCAGAACAGGGTCGTGTGGCGCCACGCCAGCAGCAGGGCTCCGGCCCCGACGACAGCCCCCAGGAACAACCAGAACAGCGAGGGCGAAACCAGCAGACCGCAGCCCAACCCGCCGGCTAGCAGTATGGCCGCCGCCGCTTGAATGGGCCGATCGGGATGGTCTTCTGAGAAGGTGCCGAACATCACGCCTGGGTATGACGCGGTATTCGTAAAGAAAGGGTTGACGGGCCGTGCAGGCTGGTCCCGGTGCATTTCTGTCCCGCGGGTCCGAGCCGGCATCGGCAGTTTCGACGCTACGGCGGGCAGTCGGGGTACAGGCGGCGGACGTCGAACAGGCAACGTGCGTTAGGGTTGCGTGATCCGATAGAATGCCAACGCGTTGTCAGCAAACAGCTTCCGCCGATCCTCGGGCGGCAGCCCAGCGGTGACATATTTGAACTGGCAGTAGATCCAGTCCCAGCTTGCCTTGACGCCGTCGACTGGGAAGTTCGACGCGAACATGCAGCGATCGACGCCGAACATCCCGATCGTTTCGCGGATGACGGATCCGTTGACCTGCAGCGTCCAGGGCTGGTTCGCGACGGTCAGGCCGGAGATCTTGCACCAGACATGGGGGCAGCTTGCCAACGCCTCCATGCCGCGTTTCCAGACGGCGAGCTGTTCCTTGGAGCGGTCCAGCGGGTAGCCGGTGTGGTTCAGGACGATGCGCAGGTCTGGGTGTTCGCGGCAGACTTCGGCGGCTTCTTCCAGGTGATACCAGGGGACGCGCAGGTCCCAGGACAGGCCGTATTTGATCAGCAAGCTCAGGCCTTTGCGCCAGGCAGGATCCTGCAGGCTGCGACGCTGGCCGCGGACGGAGTCGCCGGGGCCGGTGGCGATGACGGGCTTGGTGCGGATGCCGCGCACCATGGGGTTGGCGGCCTGGGCGGCGATGATGTCCTCGGCGTTGGGGGTGTCGACCCAGGCGTGGGCGACGATGGCGTTGGGCATGCCGGTTTCGGCGGCGATGCGGGTGACCCATTCGGTTTCGGCGAGCTGCTGGCTGCGGTCGCACTCGGCTTCGACGTGGACCGTTGCGATGACGTTGTGCAGGGCGGTGTCGCGGCGATACTCGGCCGGCAGGTAGGTGCGGCGGATGCGGGAGTAGTCGCCGAGGAAGGCGTGGTCGTTGGACTGGAGCCAGGGGTAGCGGAGGGCGCCTTCGAGGTCCCAGAGATGGTGGTGCGCGTCGACGATCGGCAGGTCTTCATCCATGGCGGCAGGTTAAGCAGGGTTTTGACGGGACCGCCAGAATGGCGCCCAATGGGGCGTTCGGGATCATCAAGGCGGGGTTCAAATGGACCAGGCAGTTCAGTCCACCATCGATCTGACCAGGGTTCCGTTCCACTGGTACCAGGACGCATCAGTCCTGGAGCGGGAGCAGCGGGCGGTGTTCGAAGGCCCGGTCTGGAACTATCTGTGCATCGAGGGCGACATCCCGAATATCGGGGACTGGCGGACCACGTTTGTCGGGCGGATGCCGGTTGTGGTGGTCCGGACCGAGAGCGGCGGGATCGCGGCGTTCGAGAACCGCTGCCTGCACCGGGGTGCGCTGATCTGCTTCGACAACGCGGGCAACAGCAAGGACTTCACCTGTGTTTACCATGCCTGGCGCTATGACCTGTCGGGCAACCTGAAGTCCGTTGCGTTCGGCCGCGGGGTCAACGGCAAGGGCGGCATGCCGGCCGGGTTCCGGGTGGAGGACCATGCCGCCCGGCCGCTGCGAGTCACCTCGTTGAGCGGCATCGTCTTCGGAACATTCAGTGATGAAACTCCTGGGATCGAAGAATATGTGGGGCCGGATGTTCTGGCGGCGCTGCGGCGCAATGCGAGCCGCAAGCTGCAGGTGATCGGGCGGTTCACGGAAGTTTTGCCCAACAACTGGAAGATGTACGCGGAGAACGTGCGTGACACATATCATGCCAGCCTGCTGCACGTGTTTTTTGCGACCTTCAAGATCAACCGGCTGAGTCAGGGCGGCGGGGTGGATGTCAGCGCGAGCGGCGCCTGCCATGTGTCCACGACGCTGGCGCCGGATCAGGACGTGGATGACTGGTACAAGGACATGCGGTCGGTCGATGACGAATTGCGGCTGTCCGATCCGTCGATGCTGGATGCGATCGATGAGCACGGTGACCGGGTGCGTCAGCAGATCATCGGGGTGTTTCCGAGCTTCGCGATGCAGCGGACGTACAACGTGCTGACGATCCGGCATTTCGTGCCGAAGGGCACCGACCGGACGGACCTGCAATGGATTTATCTCGGCTATGACGATGATCCGCCGGACCTGCGGCGGCGGCGGCTGAAGCAGCTGAACCTGGCGGGACCGGCCGGATTTGTGTCGATGGAGGATGGTTGCATCGGCAACTTCGTGGAGCGTGGGGCGGCGGCGGCTCCGGACGGGGTAACCATGCTGAAGATGGGCGGGGAGGGCTTCGAAAGCCAGGAAACACGAGCGACGGAGACGGCGGTCCGGGGTTTCTGGCTGGTGTGGCGCAAGTTGATGGGACAGTAACGACATGACGGATTTGCTGTTCCGGACCGTGGCGCTGAACGCGGACTATGCCGCGGCGATCGACGATGACCGGCTGGAAGAATGGCCGGATTTTTTTGTCGAGGACTGTTTCTACAAGATCACCTCGGCGGATAATCTGCGTGACGGAAATGAGGCCGGGATCGTCTATGCCGACAGCCGCGGAATGCTGGCGGACCGGGTGCTGGCGCTCCGGAGGGCGAATATCTACGAGCGTCAGACATATCGCCACATCGTCGGTATGCCCCGATTGACCGGTCAGGCTACCGCGGAAACACCATTCCTGGTTGTGCGCACGATGCGCGATGGCCGGATGGACCTGTTCGTTTCGGGCCGCTACCGGGATCGCCTGGTTGATCTTTCCGGCAGTTTGCGCTTTGCCGAACGTATCGTCATCTGCGATTCATCGCATTTCGATACGCTGGTGGCGATCCCGCTGTAGAATAACGCAGCGAGCGCACTGCTGCGATCAAGATGCCCGGTTTGGTCAGGCTGTGGCATGGCAACGCGACGACGGGCAGCGCGGTGTAGCAAGATCAGGCTTTCAGGAATTGGTATTTCAATGCCGAGGCGATGCTTTGGCCGTTCCGATCGCAACTGATGGTTCCGTTCAGCTGTCGTGACTTCCCGCTCATGCGGAACTTCCGTGAGGGATAACGCGCGGCCACCGGCAAGACGTTGCAACAGGGCCCACCGCTGATTGGCATCCAACCGGAATACGCTATCCTGCCGACAACAACGGAGGAACTTGTCATGAGCGACATCAGCGTTATCGCCACCGGCCTGCGCTTTCCCGAAGGCCCCGTCGCCATGAAGGACGGCAGCATCGTTCTGGTGGAAATCGAGCGGCAGACGGTCACGCGCGTTCACCTGGACGGCCGCACCGAGGTGGTCGCCGAAACCGGCGGTGGTCCGAACGGGCTTGCGGTTGGGCCAAACGGGGCGTTCTACGTCTGCAACAACGGCGGTTTTCAGTGGCGGCTGGAGATGAACCTAATGCGCCCCGCCGGACCCGCCGTAGACTACAAGGGCGGATGCATCCAGCGGGTTGACCCGAAGACCGGCGCAGTCACCGTTCTGTACGACCATTGCGGCCCGCACAAACTGCTCGGTCCAAACGACATCGTCTTCGACGGTCTCGGCGGCTTCTACTTTACCGATCTGGGCAAAGCTCGCGCCAGGGACCGCGACTGGGGCGGAATCTACTACGCCCTGGCCGACGGCTCGATGATCAAGGAAGTCGCACACCCGATCCTGACGCCAAACGGGATCGGCCTCTCACCCGACGGCAAGACTCTCTATGTCGCCGAAACCGAGACGGCCCGGCTGTGGGCCTTTGACGTGCAGGCGCCCGGTGTCCTGGGCAAGGAGCCATTCCCGTCGCCGCATGGCGGCCGGTTGATGGTCGGGCTGGGCGGGTTCCAGCGGTTCGACAGCCTTGCGGTCGATGCCGCCGGGAATGTCTGCGTGGCGACTTTGGTTAATGGATCGGTCAGTGTTGTCGCGCCGCAAGGCGGCCTGATCCGGCAGGTGCCGATGCCCGATATGTTCTGCACCAACATCTGCTTTGGCGGTCCGGACCTGCGCACAGCCTACATGACATTGTCTGGCACCGGCCAGCTCGTGGCAATGCCATGGGACGGGCCTGGCCTGCGACTCGCGCATGAGGCGTAGGCTAATTCCCGCGCCCCGTTAAACACGGGCTGCGCCGGGCGAGCGGACGCAGTTCCGGCAACAGCCGGCTGACGTCGTCGGCCGCATCCAACTGAGCACGCCCGGCGGCAGACAAGAAAGCTGGCCGGATCGTCGGTGACGCGAATGATCCGGTGACGTGCATCGGTACGTCCAGTGCGAACACGCCGGTCGTGTTCCGGTCGGTGGCAACGGTCAGATCGAGTTGCTGGCGGAACACGTCGAACGTGCCGCGTCCGGTGATCGTGCCATCGGCGCTGCGGATCCGAAGTGGCGAAATCGTTCCGACCCCGGCGCGAACGTCAATGATCCCGATCATGCAGGTCATGGGACTCATTCCGCTTGCCTTGCGAAAAAGTGCCAGCGGATCGGTAGACGCCATCTCGAGGATGTTGCGCGCGATGCTGCCGCCGTTCATCGTAACCAAGGCGGACAACCGAGCGCTTCGCGGTACCTGGCTTAAGGTCGCGGCGGTGGATTCCACGACGACGTTGCCATCGAGACGACCGGCTATCGGAACGTTTCCCGTGCCCAGCACCTTTCGCAGCGCCTGGGCGTCCATGCCGGTTATCTCGGCGTCTGCGGTCAGATGACTTCCAGCCAAGTTGCCCTGCCCGGATAAGGCCTCGAGTTGCCCTTTTGCCTTGATCGGTGCGCCCAGGTAGCGCAGCGAGAGGCTGTCTAAAGTGATCTCACCCGGCTTGACGGCACCGGAGAGCGTTACGTCCGTGGCGCGGAGATTCGCATAGGACAGATTGCCCGCGGAGAGTTTTGCCTCGATCAGGGGGTCGGGCGCGCGATCGACGGTCAGCGGGAAGTCATTGGACTTGCCCGGTGCTTTCCCGGCGGTCGCCAGAAGGCCACTGACGTCCAACCGTCCGAAGGCGAGATCCACTGCCACGTTGTCCGGCTTCCCTGCCGATCCCTCGGTCAGCGTCAGGTCGGCCGCGGTGATTGTATTTTGGCTCAGCGTGCCCGATGCCTGACTGAGATGCCAGGCCGGATCGTCGTGCGTGAACGTGCCGCCGAGATGGAGCGAGATGTCCGGAATGTCGGACACGCCTGCGATCCTGGCGACAGCGGCCGGCGTTGGCGCCGCCAGGGTCAACGTGCCCTTAGCCCCGTCGACGTTCATTGGATCGGACATCGTGCCAACGAAATGCAGGGCGGAGTCGCCCGAGGTGATCGCAATGTCGGCATGATAGGGCTTGGACTCATCGCGAAGGTCATCAAACGAGGCGAGATCAGCCCGCAGCGTCAGGGGCGCGTCGTTATATGAGCCGATACCGGTTAGCCTGATGGGCTTGCCACTGGCGTCGGTCTCGATACGTACCTGCGTGATCCGTGTGTCCAGCGGGATGCCGCTTGATGTTCGGAACAGCACTTCGCCAGTAAGGTCAGCGCGGAGCAGAGTGGGGTAGTGTGTGCGGTCGTTCGTACGGGGTGCGGCGGTCTGGCTTGCGCCGGCAAATTTCCAGTTCTTCTTTCCATCCGGGGTGTGTTCGAGAAGAATATTCAGTCCCTTGATCGTCAGTCCGCGTACGACGACTGGCCCGTAAAGGACGGACACGGCCTCGACATCGGCCTCGGCGCTTTCAATCGCTGCCATGACCGGCTTGCTGCCTGCCGGAACGTTGGCGACCTGAATGTCCTGAAGCTCGATATGCAGCCATCGCCCAGGCGTAATATGCAACGATCCCACGGTGACCTTGCGCGCCAGCTGGGCGCTCAGGCGGGCGGCCATGAACTGGCCGAAGTCGTAATGGCCGGCGAATACGAAGAGCGCCCCTGCGGCCATGACCAGCAGGGCTGTCAAGGCGAGTGCGATCCCTATTATCCAACGGATCGCGCGCCACAACGGGCTTCGGGTCGTCACCGTTACTCCTGACGCGTTAGAGAGCCGACCCTCCCGACATGATGCCGCGGGGCAATCATGTCGTTACGTGCGGTATAACGCCAAAATAAGCGACGGTGCTATGCTGGGCGCGTGACGCCCTTTACAACCCGGTGATGCAACCCGCGAGATCGGAGCCAGCCGTATGGTCGAGAATGTCCCGCCCACCGACACCTGGGAAGTCCTGAAGGCTGATCCCAACGCGCAGCTGGTCGATGTGCGCACTGACGTGGAGTGGAATTTCGTTGGCGTGCCGGATCTGGATGAGGCCGGCAAGGCGCCGATCCTGATCCCGTGGCAGGTCTTCCCGTCCATGCAGCGCAATCCGTCATTTGAGGACGCGCTGGCGAAAGCCGGCCTGACTCCGGATCATCACATCTACTTCATCTGCCGCAGCGGTGTTCGCAGCATGGCTGCAGCGCAAGCGGCCCGCGATGCCGGCTTCCCGCACGTCTACAATGTCGCCGACGGGTTCGAGGGGCCGGTCGACGGCCAGGGCCACCGAGGCAGCGCCGCCGGGTGGAAGGCCGACAGCTTGCCGTGGCTGCAGCGGTGACGCCCTGCGGGATGTACGTCTTCTACCAGGCGCCGGGCTCCAGTTCGATGGCCGTGCACATTGCGTTGCATGAAGCCGGCGCGGTGTTTCAGACCCGCACGATCCGGTTGAACGCACGGGAGACCGATCCGCCGGAATTCCGCGCCCTGAACCCCGAGGGCAAGGTGCCGACGCTGGTGGTTGATGGGCGCCCAATGACCGAGGTTGCGGCAATCCTGTATTATCTTGCGCGTCAATATCCAGCGGTTCGGCTGTTTCCTTTCGGCGACATTGAGGCCGAGACGCAGGTCATCTCCTGGATGTCCTTTGTCGCCGCCACGCTTCACCCAGCCAGGCGGCAGGGGCCGGACCATGCGCGAGGGATCTATCAGCTGGCCGAACAAAGGCTCGGCAACAACCACTGGGCTGTCGGCGATTATTCCATTGCCGACATCCATCTGTTCCGCTTGTTCTGGCGGTTCCGTGGCTCGCCCGGCGCTGACTGGTCAGCCTTTCCGAGCCTGAACGGACACTACGACCGGATGATGCAAAGACCAGCCGTGCAGAAGACCTTGGCGGTTGAGGCGGCAATCGGCTACGCCCTACCGGCCTAAACCGCGGGCGAGGGATCGACCAGCAATCTCAGCACGGCCATCCAAGGGAAGCGTGTATCCAGCACCTCACCCTGCGGCGTCGCGAGCTTTCCGTCCGCCGTGACCGGGACGATGGTCATTGTCACCGCGTCCTCGACATTGCCGCCGATCGCCGAAATCTGGCCTGGCATCGTCGTATCGACGACGATGTCGCAATGCGACGTGAACAGGGCAGGGGTCGGAAGGTCCTGATACCGCAGGCCACGTGCCGCACCGCGACCGAAACAGATCAGGTCGCCCGGACGCGGCGCGTAATCCTGCACCTGCTCCGCCGAGACGAGCCATTGCGTGGTCTGACCTAACGACTGCCGGCGGGCCGCGTTGATGTAATCGGCGTGATCCGCGGAATAGGGGAAACGCGGACCGGCCCCGGCCAGCCGCATCACGTAAGAAATGAATGCGGCGGACCATGCGTAGTCGCCGTCCTGATCAGGCGGGAACACCACACCGTGCGCGTCATGTTTGCCAGTCCAGGCGCTTTCCGCTGATCCTGCGTTGAGGCCAAGCCACCAGTATTCGCCGACGCGCTGCCAGAGGCCTTCCTCGCGTTCGGGCTTGATCGTTCGGGTTGCCTCCGCTGCGGGGTTTGCGACGTTCTGACCAAACAGCCGCCACTCTCGCAGCGCGATGGCCACGACCGCCGCGCGGGAGAAGGGCTCAAAAGGTACCTTGGCAAAAGGCGGGACATGCGCGTCCGGCATCGGCTTCCCCACGCAACCAGTCAGGACAAGAAATGGTATAATCAGCAGCCGGCGCATGATCCCGTCAGTAGCCGGCCGCCCGGTCCACGACTTCCTTCAATGGTTTGCCATCCAAAAACCGGGCGAGGTTCTCGACGAACAACCGGGCAACGATTTCGTCACGCCGAGGATGCGGGCCGCCGATGTGCGGCAATACCATGATCCCCTCGGTTGTCCAGAACGGATGGTCCGCCGGCAGCGGTTCCTGCCTGAACACGTCCAGCACCGCGCCCGCGATCTTTTTCGACGCGACCGCGGCAATCAGATCGTCATCCTTGATCAGGTGGCCGCGCCCGAAATTCAGCAGCCAGGCGGTGGATTTCATCTGCGCCAGGCGATTGGCGTCGATGAAATTCTCCGTCTCCGGCGTGGCGGGTAGCAGCAGCAAGACGTAATCAGATCGTGCGAGGAGCTCGCCAGTTCGTTCCGGAGGCAGTACCTCTGTCGGCCCAGGAACCCGATCGTGCCGCCGCTTGGTGCCGATCACCGTCATTCCCAGCGCGGTGGCCAGGCGAGCGACTTCCTGCCCGATCACGCCCAGGCCGATGATGCCCAGGGTCTTGTCGTTCAGCGGTTCGGCGATGCGGTTGCTCCATTTGCGCTGCTTCTGGTCCTCGGCAATCGCGGCGAACGGCTTGGCGATGTAGAACAGCGCTGCCAGAATGTTTTCCGGCATCGATTCCTTATGGGTGCCGCGGGCGCAGGTCAGCGTCAGGTTCGGCGGCAGGTCCGGCAGCGCGAGCCACGCCTCCACGCCCGCGGTCATTGCCTGCGCCCATTGCAGGTTCGGCATCCGCGGCAACAGACCCGGCGGAACATTGGGGACCATGAGCACGTTCGTCTGGGCGAGCTGCGTGTCCGACGGCGCGGCCTTGCGGGAGATGGTCTCGATCGCCACCCGGTCGGCGAGGCCGGCGCGGGCGACGGCCTCGAGGTAGGGACCGGTCGTGTCCGTCCACAGCAGCACGCGGGGCAGGTTGGTCATGGCTGGATCCTTGAGCTATCGCGCTTAGCGTAACGGGGTTTGTCCGGCCAAGGAAGCTGCCGGCCTGGGTCGGCAACGGCAGACCGCGCGGTCGGGCGGGTCGCCGTTCTGTTGTCCTACCGGGGCCGCATCCAGAACCGGTTTGTCGCGCCCGGAACGAAACCCAGGCCCTGATACAAGCCAATAGCCGCCGTGTTGCTGGAAACAACTTGCAGCCCCATCAGGTCGGCGGCCTGCGTGGATGCCCAATATGTCAGCGTGCGCATGGTCGCCGCAGCCAGACCCTGCCGTCTCGCCTCGGCGCGGGTTGTTACACATTCCACCACCACGCATCCGAACCCTGCCGCGGCAAGGGCTGTGGAGACGACCCGGCCATCCCGCATGTATCCGAAGAAAGCGCGCGGCGCCGGCATGCGCCCCAGAATGAGCGTGTTCACCGCTCGCCGGTTCTCGGTGATCTCGCTTAAGTACGCCGCCCGCCATTCATCCCAGGGATTGTCACGCACGACCACCTCTGCAACGGCCTCCATTGGTTCGATCCGTTTGAACATCGTTGTCGTCGCCTCGGTCTCGCGAAAGCCCTGAACCGCCAACGCTTCGACCAATCCGGGCGGAGCGCTGTGGTCGAATGTTTGAAACCGCGTTGGCGTGCCCGCTTCCCGATATAGCGCGTCCACCCGATCGATCGCCGCGTCCAGATCTGTTCCTGTGAAATCCACCGTGGAAACGGAATTGGCTCGCTGCGATCCGCCACCCGAGGACCGCCACAGCCAGCCGTCGATCACCTCGGTCCGCAGCGCCGGCCATGCCATTACGTGCGCCCGTTCCATCCGCCGCCGGTCTTCATCGGTGATCGTGATCGGTTCCATTCACCTCTCCAAACTTGCCAGCGAGTACAACCTGCCTCACGATCGCCGCCACTCATCCAGGAGAAACGCTCATGCCCGCATTCGATGTGGTAATCCGTGGCGGCAGCGTCGTCGATGGCACTGGCAGCGCCCCGCGTGAAGCCGATGTCGGCATCGTCGGCGACCGGATCGCGGCGGTCGGGGAGATCACAGGAAGCGGTAAGGAAGAAATCGACGCCAAGGGCAAGCTGGTCACGCCGGGCTTCGTCGACATCCACACTCACTATGATGCCCAGGCCGTCTGGGACACGCACATGGCTCCGTCGTCTCACCACGGGGTCACCACCGCGGTCATGGGCAACTGCGGCGTCGGTTTCGCTCCCTGCAAGCCCGCCGACCGCGAACGCCTGATCGAACTGATGGAAGGTGTGGAGGACATCCCCGGGGCCGTGATGCACGAAGGCCTGAAGTGGGAGTGGGAGTTTTTCGGCGAATATCTGGACGCGCTCGACCGCCGCCAACGCGATATCGATATTTGCGCGCTGCTGCCGCACGCCGCGATGCGGGTCTTCGTCATGGGTGACCGAGCGATCAACCTGGAAAATGCCAACCAGGCCGATATTGCGCATATGCGGCAGATCACACGCGAGGCGATGCAGGCCGGCGCGTTCGGGTTCTCGACATCGCGCAGCCTGTCGCACAAGACCCTTCGCGGCGACCCGACCCCGACGTTGCGTGCCCAGGAGGAAGAACTCCGCGGCATTGCCATGGGGATGACCGATGCCGGGTCCGGGATGCTGGAAATGGTGTCCGAATGGGCACCAGACCACAACGAAGAGTTTGCCATGTTGCGGCGGGTGATCGAAGCTTGCGGTCGCCCTTGTGTCTTTACGCTGACCCAGCGCCACTCGCGCCCGGAGGTCTGGCGCGATCTTCTGGCGCACGCCGACAAGGCGGCGGCCGACGGGCTGTCGATCCGCCCGGTGGTGGCGCCCCGCGCGATCGGCGTGCTTCTCGGGCTGGCCGGCAGTCAGAATCCGTTCTCCGGGTGCCCGACCTACAAGGAAATCGCCCACCTGCCTGTCGCGGACCGCGCCCGCCGCATGGCTGATCCGGACATCCGAGCGAAAATCCTGAGCGAGGACCCGAAGAAAGGCAGCACCTTCCCGCTGTTCCACCGCCTGTCGTTCGACTTCATGTTCCGCTTCGGCAATCCGCCCAACTACCAGCCGAAGAAAGAGGACAGTGTCGCCGCGATCGCCGCCCGGGGGAACCGCACGCCGCCTGAGGTCGCCTATGACATGCTGATCGAGGACGACGGCGCCAACTTCATCTACATGCCGCTGGGCAACTACGCGTATGGCGATCTGACGGTCTCCGAAACGACCCTGGCCAACCGCAACAGCATCATGGGCCTGGGTGATGGCGGCGCGCACGTGGCCTTCATCCTCGACGCCGGGTATCAGACCTGGCTGCTGACGCACTGGGGCCGCGACCGGAAGCGCTGGGAGGTGGGCGAACTGATCCGCCGCCTTACGTCCGACACGGCGCGCGCGGCGGGACTGAACGACCGCGGTGTCTTGGCCGCCGGAAAGAAAGCCGACGTCAACATCATCGACTGGGACCGCCTGGGCGCAGAGGCCCCCTACATCGTCAGCGACCTGCCGGCCGGCGGCAAGCGCCTGCTGCAAACGGTCAATGGCTACGACGCCACGCTCGTATCGGGCAAAGTGACGTTCAGAAACGGTGTCGCCAGCGGGAACCTGCCGGGCCAGTTGGTCCGCGGACCAAGATCATCGATGGCAGCGTAACGACGGCTGCCCGGCGTGCCTGGCGAAATGTGCTGATCTTCGGCCCGTGCGATCAGACCGGCCGTAAACCCGGCCGGTGCCCGACGATACGGGCTTGATGAGACTTTCCAGCTTTAGCCGGTGACCACCAAAAGAGCGCTGCGTCGCAGGGCGTTCAGCGGTCGCGTTGACGCATAGCGTCGTAGAAGATACGTTATCAAAACAAATATAGTTCCAGTTTCCCGCAACGACTTTCTGCTGCGTCTGTCTGAAATACTTCAGAGGCTGGCAGAGGCTGGGCGTCTAATCATGTCGTCGCCGGAGCAGAGCGATGTCTTAGTGCAAGCCTGCTTTGGCTGCTCTTTGAAATCGGCCCAAACCAGGGAGATTGATAAATGCGACCGGCGATCGTGGCGCCACATGGCGTCTGGCTTCCGCTTGTGTTCATGGCGGTTTGTACCGCCATCCTGCCGCTTGGCCAACTGGCCCTACAGGGCATTGGCGCCTGGACAATCATGGTCGTTTTCTTCGGCGTTCTGGCTATGCCGGCCGGCGGCGTCACGAGATCCGATGGCATCACCGCAGCCGCGATCGTCGCGGCGGTGGCGATCCTGTCACCGGTCCTGACAGGCTGCCTGGCGATCGCGCTTCATGTGAATGCCGAAATGCGCGCACTGATGGTGCTGGCAGCCTGTGCGCCGATCGCACAGTCAATCGGTGCCCTGACCGCCATCCTGAAGCTGCCCGGCCGCAGCCCGGCTATCGCGGCACTGATCACCGCCCTGATCAGCCCGATCGTGCTGCCGATGTCCGGGTTGCTGCTGGCTGGGGGTGCCCTACCGATCTCCGGGCATATCCTGGCGATCCGAACCGCCGGTCTGGTCATGGCGCCGGCGATCGTCGCTTTCGGCCTGCGCATCTCCTTCCCTGCAACCACCGACAAGCTGCGCGGTGATTTCAGGGGTCTCGTCATTCTCGGGCTTTCAATGTTCGCTGCCGCGCGCGGCCCCGGCCTGGTTTACGGTTTCCAGCATCCGGCGCTTGCCCTGGAAATGACTGCGCTGGCGTGCCTCGTCACGCTTGCGGCCATGTTGGCGGGCTACCTGTTCAGTCTCGGGTTCGGTCGCGAGGCCGCACTGGCCGGGGTCATGGCCACTGGCATGCGCAACGTGCCGGCGGCCTGGGCGGCAATCGGCACAAACCTGGACCCGGCAGGCGTGACATTCATGACCCTGACCGTAGTGCCGTTCTACCTCGTGCCGGTGCTGATGCGTCACCTCGTCATCCTAACGCAGCCCAGGCTGATTACGGCGAAACATCAGGGCTGACGGTCGGGTCACCGGCCTGGGGGCGACTGCAGACCGGTGAGGCACGAGCCGGCGTCTCCTCGATCTGCGGTTGCGCCTTGTGGTTCCGCGCGGGTTCGCCCGCAAGCCCGGCTCTCGCATTGGGCAACCGGCTTCCGGAGTTTACCTAAAACGAAGTTGGCTGTGGCAGGCGTGGCCACTTGGACAGAACACAGTCCTGGCCTATCGTCCGGTGTCATGGCCACCAAAGGGAACAACCGGATGAAGCGTCGCACTGTCCTGAAATCGGCCATGGCTGCGTCGGCGGCACTTGCCGCGCCACGGATCGCCCGGGCGGACGGGCCCAAGACCGTCACGTTCGTCCCGCACGCCGATCTTGCCTCGCTCGATCCGGTCTGGACCACCGCCGATATCACCCGCAACTACTCGCTGGCGGTTTTCGACACGCTGTATGGATACGACGCGCAGTTCCAGGTCCAGCCGCAGATGGTCGAGGGCCACACGGTCGACAGCGACGGCAAGACCTGGGAACTGACCCTGCGCGACGGCCTGGCGTTCCACACCGGTGAGAAAGTTCTCGCCAGGGACTGCGTTGCGACGATCAAGCGCTTCGCCACGCGTGATCCGTTCGGTCAGGCCCTGATGAAGCGGGTGGCCGAGATCTCCGCCCCGTCAGACACCGTTATCCGTTTCCGGCTCAATCAGCCATTCCCGCTGCTGCCGGCGGCCCTCGCCCAGGTTTACTGCGCGATCATGCCGACCCGGCTGGCGGAAACCGACCCAATGAAGCAGATCCCCGAGGCAATCGGCAGCGGCCCCTTCAAGTTCGAGGCGTCCGAACGGATTCCGGGATCAAAGGTCGTCTTCAGCAAGAATGCCGCCTATGTGCCGCGCAAATCCGGCACCCCGAGCTTCAACGCCGGTCCGAAGATTGTTCACGTCGACCGGGTTGTATGGACGTTCATTCCCGACCCAGCCACGGCCTCCGCCGCCCTGCAGGAGGGCGAGATCGACTGGTGGGAAAACCCCAGCCTTGACCTGATTCCGCAGATCAAGACCTACAAGGACGTGACGCTGACGGTGAAGGACCGCACCGGCGAAATGGGGTGCCTGCGCTTTAACCAGTTGTTTCCGCCCTTCAACAACCCGGCGATTCGGCGGGTGGTCGTCGCCGCTATCGACCAGAAGGAGGTCATGGAGGCGGTCGCCGGCGCGGAACCGTCTCTCTACAAGACAGATGTCGGGTTGTTCGTCCCTGGCACGCCGATGGCGAGCACAGTGGGCGTCGAAGTGACGCGTGGCCCGAAGGATTACGCCAAGCTCAAGAAGGACCTCGCGGCCGCCGGCTACAACGGCGAAAAGATCGTCGTCCTGGCCGCCACCACGATCCCGACGATCTGGGCCGAGGCGCAGGTGGCAACCGACACGCTGACCAAGATCGGCTTCAACGTCGACATCCAGGCGCTGGAATGGGGATCGGTCGTGCAACGGCGGGCCAGCCGCGAGCCCACCGAGAAAGGCGGCTGGAACATCTTCTACACCTGGCTCGGCGGCTTCGGGAACATATCCCCGGCACCGAACATCGCCATTCGCGGCAATGGCACGGCCGCATGGTTTGGCTGGCCGACGAACGGCAAGATCGAGGACCTTTACACCGCCTGGTTCGATGCGCCGGACAAGACGGCGCAGGCGAAGATCTGCGAGGCGATGCAGGTCGCGTTCTGGCAGGACCCAACCTATGCGCCGCTGGGGATGTATGACCAGCCAACAGCGTTCCACAACTACATGCAGGACGTGCCGGACGGTTGGCCTCAGTTCTACGGACTGAAGAAAGCCGTTTGATGAATCTCGAAGGCGCAATCGCTTCTTGCTGTTCGTTTTTAGGTCGATATAAGCGATGGGCCGGAACAGGCAGTGGCCCATTTCTGAAGACTTAAGCTTGAACTTGCGTCTCGAGGTTATGCCGATCGTACTGGCGGCCGTCATGATCGAGACGGCCTTTGATCGTCGTGACTTCAGTGCTTCGTGCCGATTGCTCGCGGCAAACCGGTGAGCCACTTTCGTCCCGCGGCTGAAGCTTGCGCTGACGATGACGCCGGAGACGACAGTCAACCAGTCATGGTCCCGCGAAACGACAAGCCGATCACAGTGACATCGGCCGCTCGCGTGGCGCGCCTATGCGAGCACCTGTCGGCGGCGTTATCGGCGGCAGGATCCACTGCGGATACGGAATATCCGTCATTGCTGGAGCCCAAGGGTTTTGATGCTCACGTCGCGCGCACCGCCTGCTCGCTTTGCCGGGGCTGGTGCTGCAGGAATGGCGATGACCATGCGTTTCTCGATGAAAAGACGTTGGCACGCGTGCGGCGTGCTCGGCCTGACATGAATGCCAGCGCGATACTGGATTTGTATCGCGAACGGGTCCCCGCGACAGCTTATTCGGGCTCGTGCATTTTCCATGGCAGGAACGGTTGCTCGTTGGAGCAGACACTGAGGTCTGAAGTCTGCAACAGTTACTTCTGCGGCGGGCTCCACAGTTACCTGACCGGTGGGGACGCGCTGACGCCAGTGACCGTGATCGCCGGCGAGGGCCGCGAGATTCGGACATCATCAATGCTGATCCCGGCAGGTGGCGCCGGCCGAATCTCCAGTCCTGCGAAGTGTGTGCCGGAGCGAAGACGGCCGGCGCAGGGCGACAAACGAGGCCGTGTATGATTGCGCCGCGTCTGACGTCGCTGCTATACACTTCCTTGGTGAGTGGTCCTAAGGCCGCCGTCTGTCGGAGGAAAACATCATGCCAGTGAAAGCAGGGGTCATTCGCGCCGGGGCGCGCAAGACCAGGCAAGGGGCCGCCGAAACCTTCACAGGCGTTGTGTTTCAAGATCCGGTGCTCACCGCAGAGCCTCCGTCCCGCCTTGGCGGATCGGTTGTGACCTTCACGCCCGGCGCGCGTACTGCCTGGCATTCCCACCCGGTTGGGCAGACGCTCTTCTGCTTGTCGGGCATCGGCCGCATTTGCTTTGAAGGCAGGAGCCCGCAAGTGCTGAACCCCGGTGATACGGTCAATATCCCTCCTGATACGCTGCATTGGCATGGTGCCTCACCCGATCGGCTGTTCGCACATTTGGCGCTGTCGGAAGCCGGCGAGCAGGGTCAGGGAACCGCCTGGGGTAAGCATGTCAGCGATGCCGAGTATAACGAGCCGCCTGGCGACGGCTGAATCGGATAGGCATTCTTTATTTCTGCGAGGTTGGTTCCGCTGATTCGCGAGGCGGCAACAAAAGAATTCGCGCCGTCGCTTCGGATCATTGATCCCGACAGGCGCTGTGCCGCAGGTGCTTTTAAAGGGCAACGTTTCGTCAGCGATTTTGATGATCCTGTTGGGGGAAGTTCTGGTCTCACGATCCCATTTGTAAGCGGGGTGCCATCAAAGTATTGAAGGAAAAACCTATCTAGTCTTTTTACGTGGAGCTGTGGACATTCGGAATAAGGCGCTATCGTCAACGGTGTCACCGCCACGACGGTGAACGGCCAGCGTCGACTTCTAGCCGGACGGATAGGTCGCCGAGCATGCCAACGCGCGGATGGGCAAGCAGCAGCACATACACTGGTCATAGCCGCGGGGCCGGGTAGCTGATCACAATCAACGTCATCTTCCAGGACAGGACGTTTCGTCTGCCTCTGCGCAGAAAGGGCACCGCACATTCACCAACAAGGTCCTGAATCCTGCGGCTGGCTTGATCTACGTCCGGGCTCTGGCGGCCACCAACTGGTATGGGCAGGGGTCCACCCTCGGAACTAATATCAAGGTTATCGGCTCGACCAACGGGGCGATCGTGGCGGCTTCTTCGACAGCCGATGGGCCGGCGGCCGGCTATTGCCGTGACCGCGGCTACGCAACGGCGCGGCGACGGCCAATCTCGCCGCGCTGCTGGCGCATTTGCTCAAGTAGGCCGCTTCGAAGCGATCAAGGCGGATTGTTGGGATGGAAGGCGCTGCCGGGCATGCCCAGATCGCGCCGCCGCCGGTGCCGCGACTCGGAGGAGCGGTTGGCCTGGGTGTGCCCGACCGGTCCTGCGGTGCGGCCCGGGGGGGCGGCCACGGTCACTAGCTATTGGGCCTGGCGATACCTAAACCACTACCCCTTGGGGTCGATGCGAATGGTTATCCACATCATTTTGTGGTAACCCCTCGTTTTCCCGTTGACCGGGCACAGGCTCGGGGATACGTCGAAAGGGTGACATCCACAGAGACCACACCGCTGATACGCCTTCGGGGCCGCTCCATCATGGCCCTCGTTCTCGCGCCGGAGCTGCCGCTGCAAGGCTGGCTCAACGCGCTGGACGCGCAGATGCAACGTTCTCCCAATTTCTTCGATGCGAGGCCGGTCGTACTCGACCTGGGCGGTATTCCGCGGGAACAACAGGGCGTTGCGGCGTTCATTGAATTGCTGGAACAGCGGGGTATCCGCATCATCGGGACGGAAGGCGCACACCCCTCCTGGCCGGGAATCGAGGCCTGGGGGCGTCCGATGCCTGTCAACGCCAGGCCAGGCCGCCCAATCGAAGTTCCCGATGAGAAGCCGAACCAGGCGGTTGTCGTTCACACCGAGCCGCCGGCACCGGCTGATGCCGCGTCGAATACACTGGTGATCGACCAGCCCGTCCGCTCCGGCCAGACCGTGGTCTTTGACCGGGGTGACGTAACGGTTCTTGGATCCGTTGCTTCCGGCTCTGAAATCATGGCCGGCGGTTCGATCCATATTTATGGAACGTTGCGGGGGCGAGCGATTGCGGGACTGGGGGGAAATCCCAGGGCGCGGATCTTCTGCAGCAAGCTTCAAGCGGAGCTTGTGGCTATCGACGGCGTCTACCAGACAGCGGATGACATGCCCGCCAATGTGCTGGGGAAATCAGTTCAGGTCTGGCTGAATGGCGAGCAGATGAAAATTTCGGTAATGGAATAAGGGGAACGCGGCATGGGCAAGGTCCTGGTGGTAACGTCCGGCAAGGGCGGGGTCGGCAAGACAACATCCACGGCGGCCCTTGGCGCGGCGCTCGCCCGTACTGGCGAGAACGTTGTGGTCATCGATTTCGATGTGGGTCTGCGAAACCTCGACCTGGTGATGGGCGCCGAACGACGCGTCGTGTTCGATCTGATCAACGTGGTGCAAGGCGACGCCAAGTTGTCCCAGGCTCTGATCCGGGACAAGCGGCTGGAAACGCTGACCCTGCTGCCTGCCTCGCAGACTCGCGACAAGGATGCCTTGACCATCGAGGGTGTGGACAAGGTCATTGCTGAGCTGCGGGAGAAGTTTGACTGGGTGATCTGTGACAGCCCTGCCGGGATCGAGCGTGGCGCGCTGCTGGCGATGCGCAATGCCGACGTGGCCGTGGTCGTGACCAACCCCGAAGTGTCGTCCGTCCGCGACTCGGACCGCATCATCGGGATGCTTGAACTCGAAGACGTTGAAAGCGGAACGAGGGGAGCGGATCGAGAAGTACTTGCTTGTCACCCGCTACGACCCGGCCCGAGCAGCGCGCAACGAAATGCTGAAGACGGATGATGTGCTGGAGATATTGTCGATCCCGCTTCTCGGCATCATTCCCGAGTTGGAGGAAGTGCTGAAAGCCTCTAACGTCGGATCACCGGTGACACTCAACAACCCGGAAAGCGCACCGTCCCGCGCCTACTTTGACGCCGCGCGACGCCTGAAGGGGGAGACGGTCGACGTCGTGGTGCCGCTGGAACGAAAAGGCTTCATGGGCCGCCTGTTCGGAAGGAGGGTTGCGTGAATCTTTTTGATTTCTTCCGCAAACAGAATACTGCCCCCGTTGCCCGCGACCGCCTGCAGGTTCTGCTAGCCCATGAGCGCAGTGTTATCGGCAAATCCGATCTGATGGCTGTACTTCGGGAGGAAATACTGGCTGTTATCGCGAAGCATGTCCCGGTCGATCGCGACGCCGTGCAGATCAAGATGGACCGTGGCGCCAAGGTTTCCATGCTCGAAATCGACGTTGAACTGCCGCTTAATGCGACGAAGTTGCCGCCACGGGAGGCGACGCCAGGGGTGGCCGCTTCGGTGTAGAAACGGCAGGGCGTTGCTGACCTGGACCGGCTAAGGACCGACGGCCCTCATTACCCGCCAATGGTTGGAATGGCATAGTGGCGATGCTGTCGTCCTGCTCGACAACGTCGCCCCTTATGTCTTTTTAACTGACCGAGAGGATCCAATGGGGCTGCTGCCCCTTTGCGGGGTCCAGGGGCAAAGCCCCTGGCCCTTGTCCCTTCACCGATAAACTTACCCCTCGTTGTTCTGTCCGAGAGTAACGCCCACGAACACCGGCGCACCGTTGCGGATCACCCGCAGCGCCAGCGCATGGTCGCTCCCGCTCATTGCGCCACGCATGGCCTTCGCCGCCTCGCCAGGAGAGGTCACCGCCTTGGTGCCGACACCGACGATCACGTCACCTGGCTGCAGCCCTGCGCTCTCGGCTGGTGAGCCGGGACGGACCCGCTCGACAACCGCGCCCCTGGTTCCGTCCGGAACGTCAAGCTGGTTGGCGATATCCGGTGACAACGGCCCTAGCGCCAAGCCAAGCTCCGCGTGGTGCTGTTGGCCCTGGTTATCCGCGCTGGCGACTTGTTCACCCGGCAGAGTCCCAACTTTCACGGTCATATCCTCGTCGTGACCGTTGTGCAGCACCGTCAGGTGTGCCTCGTCGCCGGGATGGATCGAGGCAATGTTAACCGCCAGTTCGCGCGGATTGGCGATCTTCGTGCCGTTCACCGACTGGATTACATCGCCAGGCTGCAAACCTGCCTTCGCCGCCGGGCTGTCCGGCGTAATCCCGGCCAGCAGCGCGCCCGAGTTGTCAGGAAGATTCAGGCCCTTTGCGGTAGCGCCAGTTATCTGCTGCGCCTCGACCCCGACGTAGCCGCGAACAACCTTGCCGTCCTTCTGCAGGTCCGCGGAAACGGTCCGGATCATGTCGGAAGGAATTGCGAAGCCGATGCCTACAGATCCGCCCGAGGGCGACAGGATCGCCGTGTTCATGCCGATGACCTTGCCGTCCTGCGTGAACAGCGGACCACCCGAATTGCCCTGGTTGATCGGTGCGTCCACCTGGATGAACTGGTCGTACGGGCCGGCGCCGATGTCACGGCTGACAGCCGAAACGATCCCGGCTGTTACCGTGCCACCCAGCCCGAAAGGATTGCCCATCGCAACGACCCACTCGCCTGGCTTAACGTCACGCGAATTGCCAAGTTGAATATATGGCAGCGGATGACCAGCGTTGACCTTCAGCACGGCGATGTCGGTGCGCGGGTCGCGCCCAACGACCTTGGCCGGTAACACGGTGCCATCGTCCAGCGTTACACTGACGCTCTTGGCATCCTTCACCACGTGGTTGTTGGTCACGATGGTGCCATCGGCGTTAATAATGAAGCCGGAACCACGAGCCTCAACCGCGTGCGGGGTTTGCTGCTGCGGGCCGCCCGGGATCATCTGGTTGAACGGAAACGGCAGCTGAGGCATCTGGTTGCGCTGCATCGGACCGTTGCCGCCGTCTTCGTCCTGCTCCAGCGCCGCCGGCGTGGCTTCGAACTTTGTGGTAATAGAGACGACGGCCGGCTTCACCTGGGTCACCAGCTTGGTGAAATCGGGCAGCGTTTGCGGCAGGACCTGCGCGCCGGGCGGATTAACCGGGGCGGGGTTGTCCGCCCAGGCGTTATGGCCGAGGGCAAATGCACCCAGACTGGTGCCGGCAAGCAGGGTGGCTGCAAAGGCGGTTTTCCGCCAGGGTAGAGGATGGTTCGTCACGTGGTCGTCTCCGTCTCGATATGGGTTACAGACGGGGGTGACTTAAGGGACCGATGTTAACCGTTCTCTAGGCGGAGCGATTAAACCGCTGTCATGCGTGTGACGCTTTGGTAAGGTTGTACATTCTGCCATGAGTGAGGCACGCTCGCCACAGGCCGATATATCGGGCCCAAGGGCAATTGCGGGAACTGGAGCGGATTGGCTATATCAGTGTGGCTGCCGGGTTAGCACAGTGGTAGTGCAGCGGTTTTGTAAACCGAAGGTCGGGGGTTCAAGTCCCTCACCCGGCACCATTCCCAGCCACGGCTGTCAGACCGACACCTTCGTGAAAGTGCGCCGGAGTCGACCAAGGTTCGGCGGGTGAGACCGGTTAGGCCAGGAAGGCGAACAACGATATTAAGGCCTGGTTATCCATCTTCTGCCCAAAGGATATGCCTGTCGGATAGAATCCCTTCATCGGAGGTTTAATGTTCAAGAACACCGGAAAGGGCATGAAGAGCGCTGTGGAGCCCGCGGCGGTAAACGTCGCTCCTGGAACGATCACGGTCTGGAAGCCGGCGTTTGGTCCGGTGCCGTGCCGGCGCAGGAAATTGCCAACAACGTCATAATTCTCGCGCAGGTAGCGTGCCGGGTCATGACGTACGGTCTGTTCATCCGACTTGCTGAGAGTCAGCGGGCGCGTCGCCATGTCGGTGACGAAATTGACCGTCACCGGGCTGGTCGACGGATTGCAGAGCACCAGAAACAGTTCGCTGACGCCAACCTGTGACACGTACCGGACGAGGCTCGATATGGCGCTGGCGGAAGGCGGCGCGGTCCCTGCGGCGTTAGCGGCGTCTTCCGCGCCTTGGTTGATGACATGCTGCTGATCCAGCGCGGGAAAGCCCAACCCAAGCAGCAACGAACAGCCAACGCCCTGAGAGGTTCCACTCAGGCTGAACGCGCGAGCCATCCGAGATGAGACAAGCGTCGCCGCAAGCGCGGCTGAAGCGGTCAAAGCCAGCCTGCGTGGCACGGTCATCATGGCTGTCCTCTCGACGTCGTAACGGCGGCTCTCGTATTGGGCCGGAAGGCCCCGGTCAATGGCGGTGCCAACGATTGGGCGGTGGGTCAAATGCGCGCGGTCACGGAAGCGGCGGTCCGGTCAAGCCAGATACCGCGGGCTCTCCCCAGGCGGGGCAGATCCTGGCGGCGCCATGCCGGACAATACTTTAAGAACTGCGTGGCATCTTGGCGATCGCCGGGTTGCTGACATGGGCAGGTGCGGGTCGTTCAATGCCGCGACCGGGCCAGCCTAACGGCGATCGCGTGTCCCAACGTTCCGGCAATGGCCGTCAGTGTCGCACCCCAGCAAAGATCGGCAACGGTGATGACCACCGGCCATTGCTTCAGTGTTGCCTGATTAGTGAGGTCATAGGTTGCATATGCAACGAGGCCGAAGAACGCGCCTCGGGCCGCCACGACCCTGGACTTGGAGTCCGGCAGAGACGGAGCGATCACGAAAACCACGATGCCGGCGACATACACCAGATAGAAGATCACCGCTGCCATCGGGTCGAAGTCATCACGCAACATCGGTCCAAGAAGCGGCCTGTATAGTCTGTTCGCGGTGACCGAGAGCCAGACCGAATCGACCCCCAGAAAGATCAAGGCCGTCGCGAGGTAGGTCACGCCGTAGACGATCACGAGTGCGGTTTTCCTTGTCCATGGGCCTGCAATTTTCCAGACTGACGCGTGATCCAAGGCGCATTCGTCCGCGTATCGCGAAGACCTTGTCATCTTGGAAGCACGCTCCATGCGCTGGTTCATCTTGATAGCGTTTTCGATAATCGGGGTCACTATCGTCATGCCGCACGTCACGGCGGCCTCTCCGGTCACGCCTGATCCCAGCGGCGCGTGGCAGCGTGCCGACGGCAATGCCCGTGTCCGCATCGCCCCGTGCGGAGCAGACCTATGCGCCACCAATACCTGGATCAAGGATCCCAGCGACGGTGAGGACGTCGGCGACCGGCTGATCATGAACGTCGCACCAGAGTCCAGCAACGTGCTGGCAGGCACCGCCTACGACGAAAAGCGCCGCAGGACCTATTCGATCAGGCTTGATGTTCGACACAGCGAACTGACGAGCCGTGGCTGTGTTTTTTACGGCCTGCTTTGCCGCTCCGTCACCTGGTCACGTCTGCCTGACACTGCGCGGCAATCGAACTAGCCAGCGACGTGTGACTCAATCGAACAGGGTGGCCAGCCGCTGCTTCATTTGATCGGCGATGTAAAGTGCGAGCGCCTGGATCGTGGAGGTAGGATTCACGCCACCGGATGTGACGAACAGGCTGCCATCGATAATGAACAGGTTTTTCACGTCGTGCGTTCTGCCCCAGCCGTTCACGACTGACCGCTCCGGATCGTCACCCATCCTCGCCGTGCCCAGAAGATGCCAGCCGCCGTACGTCACCGGACTGGTCACGCCGATCTCGGTCGCGCCAGCGGCGGTCAAGATTTCACGTGAACGCGCGA
Organism: uncultured Pseudomonadota bacterium; assembly: GCA_963819005.1. Taxonomy (GTDB): domain Bacteria; phylum Pseudomonadota; class Alphaproteobacteria; order Acetobacterales; family Acetobacteraceae; genus Rhodopila. Next base: position 505,471 of record CAWFUL010000009.1, on the reverse strand, counting down.
TGCCGTGTTCCATCATGCGCGCGCTGTTCTCACTGATGGTGTAGTCGATCTTCGGCGCTGGAATGCCGTGACCATCCTTCAGGACAGGGTCGAGCGTCACCCGGTTATGCGCCTCCGGAAGATCCTCGCACAGCAGGTTCATGGCGATCCGGTGTCCGTTCAGCCGCCGGAACACCTTGTGGTGGCCCTCACCCCAGGGCAGGCGGCCGGCGGCCTCGCTCGTTACGGCTTCGAACACCGTTCCGGCGCCGCGGACGAACTGGATCATGTAGCCGCGGACAAAGCCCCGGGACAAATCGGTCTCGTAAAACTCCTTGCTCCAAAGGCAGGTTGGCGGCGCCCGGTTGGCATCCGTGGGTTCATCGACATAGCCGTTAACATAGACAGCGGGGTGGAACATCAGGTTGCGTCCGACCTGACCGCTGGAATTGGCTAGGCCATTCGGGAACCGGCCGGACGCCGAGTTCAAGAGTAACCGCGGTGTACCGACGCCATTGCAGGCGAGCACGACGACCTCCGCAGGCTGGAATTGCTCCACCCCGCCGGCATCGTAATAGACCACCCCCGACGCCATGCCATGTTCGTTCGTCGTGATCTCCCGGACCCGGCAATGCGTGCGCACCTCCACTCCTGCGCGGCGGGCGAGTGGCCAATAGGTAATGTCCGTGCTCGCCTTCGCGCCTTGTGCGCAACCAGGGACGCACTGTCCAAGGTTGATGCAACGGGCACGGCCATCATAATCGGTCGTCGCAACGGTTGTGTCGGACGGCCACCAATGCCAGCCGAGCGAGTTCATCGCTCTGGCGAAGCGCGTGCCGGACCGGCCAAGGGGCAGTGGCGGCATGGGCGGGTCCCGCGGCGGGAAAGCCGGGTCGCCGGCGAGACCGGAGACACCCATCATCCGGTCATTCTCCGCGAAGAATGGTGCCAAGGTGGCGTAGTCAACCGGCCAGTCGTCCGCCACGCCATCCAGGCTGCGCACCCGAAAATCTGAGGGGTGCAACCGAGGCCAATGCGCTGCGTACATGATGGTGCTGCCGCCGACGCCGTTGAAGTTCACGACCTTGATCGGCGAGTTATCGTCGTTGATAGGGTAATCCTCGGGCCGCGCTCGGATATTCGGACTTGTTGCGTAGTCGCTATACAGCCGAGCCTCCCAATCGCGGCCGGTGCTGGGATATTCGGCAGGATTCGTCCAGCCGCCCTGGTCCAGGCAGAGTATCCGCATCTTGGTCTCCGCCAGGCTCCAGGCCATGGCAGCACCGGACGCACCGGCGCCGATGATCAGTACGTCGACGGGATCATTCACGATGGCCGCTCCCCTGTATTGGCGACAGGATGGAACCGCCGGTCAGATGTTGCAACGCGGCACCCTACGGGCCCGGAAACTACATCTTCATGTGGTCCATCGACGGCCGTTTATCCTGACCCAAGCCACGAACCTTTACATCCACCGTGACCGCCGCTGAATGTGCGAACGTCAGCGTCAGCGGAAACGTCTCGCCGGCCACAAGCGGTTTTTTGAGTCCCGTCAGCATGATATGATAGCCGCCGGGCTTCATGCTGACCATTGCGCCCGCCGGCACCGGCAGCGACGGCACAGCCCGCATCTTCATCACGCCATTGTCCGAAACAGTCTGATGCACCGCCGCCGTACCCGCCACGGGCGTACTGGCCCCTACCACTTCATCAGGCTGGCTTCCGCCCATCAGCATGACATAAGCCGCGCCGGTCGTGGCGCCCCCGGGCGTCGCCCGGGCCCAGGCATCACTCACCGAGACACCGTCCGAAGCCGCAAGAATGAACCCGGGCCGGGTCACGGCGTTGGCATATCCAACAACAGGTGAACCGGCTGTTGCCAGGACGGCAAGCACGCCGAACAGGGTGAACAGTCGACAGGGCATCGGAGCCTCGCTTGGAAAGTGGCGGACGCGGCCGACTTAGACGCCCGCTGAAGTCAGAGCAAGCCGACCGTGGGCGCTATGTGATGTTGGACATGACGCCAGCCGGCTGATAAGCCGCAATCCAACAACAACCAGAGGACATACACCATGTATCAAGACGTTTCCCTGTTTATCGACGGCACGTGGACGGCAGCCGCCGCCGGCCGCACGATCGCTGTGGTCAACCCAGCCACCGGCGAGCCGATCGGCAAAGTTGCCCACGCGGACCGTGCCGACCTCGACCGCGCGCTGGAGGCAGCGGACCGCGGGTTCCGCCAGTGGCGCAAGGTTTCGGCCTTCGACCGGTCCAAGGTGATGCGCAAGGCCGCCGATATTCTGCGCAGCCGAGCGGACCCAATCGCCGCGCTGCTGACGCAGGAACAGGGTAAGCCGCTGCCGGAAGCCAAAGGCGAGGTCCTCGCGGGCGCCGACGTCATCGACTGGTTCGCTGAGGAAGCGCGCCGCACCTATGGCCGTGTGATCCCTGCTCGCGCCGAGGGCGTCTATCAGTTGGTGATCAAGGAACCGGTCGGGCCCGTCGCCGCCTTTACGCCTTGGAACTTCCCGATCAACCAGGTTGTCCGCAAGCTGTCCGGCGCGCTGGCGGCCGGGTGCTCGATCATCGTCAAGGCGCCCGAGGAAACGCCGGCCTCCCCAGCCGAACTCATTCGCGCCTTCGCCGATGCGGGCGTGCCGGCGGGAGCCATCAATCTGGTGTATGGCGTGCCGTCGGAGATCTCGGAATACCTGATCCCGCATCCGATCATCCGGAAGATGTCGTTTACGGGCTCCACCGCCGTGGGCAAGCAACTGGCAGCGCTGGCTGGGGCACACATGAAGCGCGTGACAATGGAATTGGGCGGACATGCGCCTGCCATTGTGTTCGACGACGCTGATGTTGCCGCCGCGAGTAAGATTTTGGCCGCTTCGAAGTATCGCAATGCTGGCCAGGTCTGCGTGTCGCCCACCCGGATGCTGGTGCAAGAATTTGTTTACGAGCAGTTCGTGGACGGCTTCGTCTCTCATACCAAGGCTTTAAGGGTAGGCGACGGGATGGATGCCGGCACGCAGATGGGTCCGCTGGCGAACGCGCGGCGGATTACCGCGATGGAAACCCTGATCGGCGATGCCACCCAGAAAGGCGCGACGGTGCGAACCGGCGGTGAGCGGATCGGCAACAAGGGCAACTTCTTCCAGCCTACCGTCCTGACCGATGTTCCGATGGAAGCGCGAGTGATGAACGAGGAACCGTTTGGTCCCCTCGCGCTGATCTCGCCGTTCCGCAGCTTCGATGACGTGGTCACCGAGGCGAACCGGCTGCCATACGGCCTGGCATCTTACGCCTATACCCGCTCGGCCAAGACGGCGAATGCCGTGGCCGCGGCGGTGGAGGCCGGCATGATGTCGATCAACGGCGGCGGCCTGGCATTGCCGGAGGTGCCGTTCGGCGGCGTGCGTGACTCCGGCTATGGGTCCGAAGGAGGCTCCGAGGCGATCGAGGCCTATCTGAACACCAAGTTCGTCACGCAGGCCGCGCTGTAGTCCAACCGACGCCGGGGGGCAGGGCACCTGCATCTGGCCCCCCGCCGCCATCAGGCGATCGCTTCTCTTCCCATCGCCAGGAACTTTTCCCGCCGCCGCGCCCGCAGTGTCGGTGCATCGAGCCCCGTCAGGATCGACAGGGCTTCCCGGATCGCGCCTCCGACCGCCTCTAGCGTCGCGGCTTTGTCCCGCTGTGCGCCGCCCAACGGTTCGGGGATTACCTGATCGACCAGCTTCAGTTTCAGCAGATCCTCAGCCGTGAGTTTCAGCGCGTCGGCGGCCGCGGGCGCCTGCGCGGCGTCGCGCCACAATATTGTCGCGCACCCTTCCGGGGAGATCACCGAATAGATCGCGTATTCCAGCATCAGCACGCGGTCACCGCTCGCTAGTGCGATAGCGCCGCCGGACCCGCCCTCGCCGATGATTGTCGCGATAATCGGAACCGGGGCCTCCAGGCATGCCTCGATGGATCGCGCAATTGCCTCTGCCTGCCCCCGCGCCTCTGCATCGATGCCGGGGAATGCGCCTGATGTGTCGATGAAGCTGAGGATTGGCAGCCCAAACCGGCCAGCCAGTTCGATCAGGCGCCGGGCCTTTCGGTAGCCTTCAGGCCGAGCCATGCCGAAGTTGTGCTTCACGCGGCTTTCGGTATCGGAGCCTTTTTCGGTGCCCAGCACCATGACCGCCTGGCCCTGGAACCGCCCCATCCCACCCAGTACAGCCGCGTCGTCCGCGAAGGCACGGTCGCCGGCCAGCGGCGTGAACTCGGTGATCAGGCCGTCGATATAGTCCTGCGCCTTCGGACGGTCCGGATGGCGCGCCACCTGCGTCTTCTGCCAGGGCGTCAGCTTGCTGTAGAGCGCGCGAAGCTGCTTGTCGGCCACCGCCGTCAGCCGCGAGATCTCGTCGGCGATGTTGATGCCGTCCGGCTCCGACATCCGCCGAAGCTCCTCGATCTTGCCTTCCAGTTCGGCGATTGGTTTTTCAAAGTCGAGGAAATGGCGCATGGGGCGCGCTGTCTACCACAGTTCACGCGCGTGGGAAGCACGTCGCGGACGCCTTGACGGCGCAATGCCACAAACCATTTCTCGACTCCGATTGTAGCCATGGCTACACTATGTGGTGAAAGACGCAGGGTATGGCAGATACTTCATTTAGTAACCCCAGGTGCCAAGCGTGAATGAGGCCGTCGTGGTAGGCACGATGTCCAGCCGGGCGTCCAGGACGGCCAGGATAGTGTTGGCTGGGCGGCGCGGCGGGATCCGGGGTTTCCTGCCGTTCATTGGCCCCGCCGTCGTCGCATCAATCGCCTACATGGACCCTGGCAATTTCGCGACCAACATCCAGGCCGGCGCCCGGCATGGCTACATGTTGCTATGGGTGGTCGTCCTGGCCAATGCCATTGCCATGCTGTTTCAGGCGCTGTCGGCCCGCATTGGCATCGTCACGGGCCACAGCCTGGCAACCCTCTGCCGCCTCCACTTCCCTCGTCCGCTGGTCGTCGCCATGTGGATTGCCAGCGAGGTCGCGGCGATCGCCACCGACCTGGCGGAAACCATTGGCGGCGCGATCGGCATCAGCCTGCTGTTCAATCTGTCGCTGATCACGGCGCTGATGATTACCTTCGCCATCACCTGGGGCCTGCTGATGGTGCAAGCGCGCGGGTTCCGTCCCATCGAGTTGATCATCACCGGTTTCGTCGGTGTTATCGGCCTGGCCTATCTGATCGAGATGATCATTGCTCCCCCGGACTGGGGCGCCTTCGCCTTCCACAGCGTCGTGCCGCAATTGACCAATGCCGACAGCGTCACCCTGACCGTGGGCATCATAGGCGCAACGGTCATGCCGCATGCGATCTATCTTCACTCTGCCATGATGCCGGGGCGAGTCCAGGCCCGTGGCGACGGCGAACGGCGCCGGCTGTTGCGTTTTTCAAACATTGAGGTGCTGGTCGCGCTGAGCATCGCCGGACTGATCAACATGGCCATGGTCGCAATGGCGGCGGTGATGTTCCATCAGGGACACACCGACGTCGGTGAGATCGAGACTGCCTATCACACCCTGCTGCCGCTGCTTGGCGGCGTTGCGGCGGCCGCGTTCATGACGTCTTTGCTGGCGTCCGGGATTTCCAGTTCGGTCGTCGGCACCATGGCCGGTCAGTCGATCATGCAGGATTTTGTCGAGTTCCGGATCCCGCTGTGGGTTCGGCGGGTTGTCACCATGGTGCCGGCTATCATCGTGGTCTGGATTGGCGTGCAGCCAACTGACGCGCTTGTCCTGAGCCAGGTGGTGCTCAGCCTGGTGTTGCCAGTGCCGATGATCGCCCTTCTGGTGCTGGTGCGACGTCCGGCGATCATGGCGCAATTTGCCATTGGGCGCCCAACGCAGATCCTGGCCGGCGTGGCGACGGTCGTTGTACTGGGTCTCAATGTCATTCTGCTCTTGCAAACCGCCGGGATTTCGCCAGACCTGTTCGCTGGCAACTGACCGATGATGTTCGCAATGGCGCAAATCCCGAGTCGTTCGGGCGCTTCCATAGTGCTGCCGGCCGAACCAACCCAGGCAAGCCGCTTCGGCAAGGCGCGCACCGCGCAGTCCGGCGCGCTGCTGGAGGACTATGTCGAACTGATATCCGACCTGCTGTCCGACGGCGGCGAGGCTCGGCCGACCGACATTGCGCGCCGTCTGGGCGTGGCACACGCCACCGCAATCAAGACGATCGGACGTCTGAAGCGGGAGGGACTGGCCGTCGCCAAACCTTATCGTGGCGTGTTTCTAACCGAGGCCGGTGAGAGGCTGGCGGCCCGATGCCGGACCCGCCATCGCGTGGTTGTCGATCTGCTGCTTGCCGTCGGGGTTCCGTCCGAGGCAGCCGAATCGGACGCGGAAGGCATCGAGCACCACGTCTCCGACGCGACGCTGGCGGCGTTCGATCGGTTTCTCAAGCGGCTACGGTAGGCTGAACCGACCGAGGTGGAGCTTTTGCTCGCCCCTACCGCAGCATCGCCCCCGTCGCCTTTGCCACCGCCGCGATCACCTTCTGGGAAGCCGCGTCAATCTCGGCGTCGGTCAACGTGCGCTCGCGTGGCTGGAAGGTGACCTCCACGCCGAGTGACTTCTTGCCGTCGGGCAAATTGTCACCCTCGTAGACATCGAAAAGCGCTACCCCGGTTATCAGCGACCGTTCGGCACCGCGTGCCGCCCGGACGATGCTGTCAGCAGCCGCGGAACTATCGACAATGAAAGCAAAATCTCGCCGGACCGGCTGGAACGCGGGCAGGTCGGGCGCGGCTTTCCGGCGGCGTTTCGGGTCCGCTACCGCGTCGAGGTTCAACTCGAATGCCACCATGGGTCCAGGCAGGTCCAGGACTGCCAGCAGCCGCGGATGGACCTCGCCGAACCACCCTAGCTCGGTCTTTGGCCCCTGCCGCACGATCGCCGACCGGCCCGGATGGAGGAACGCCGGCACGTCGGTGCTGATCTGAAGCGCTTCCAGCGGCACGCCGATCGAGGTCAGCATCGCCCAGAGATCAGCCTTCGCATCCATCGCGTCCACAGGTCGAGGCGGAGCCACCCAGTTTCGGGTCGTAGATCCCGTACGCAGCCCCGCCGCCACCTGCTTCTGCCCGTCCGGTGCTTCCATCGCGAAGGCCGGCCCGATCTCGAACAGTGACACGTCCGGATAGCCCCGCGCGGCATTGCGCTTGGCTGCCAGTGCCAACGTGGCAATCGGCGTCGGACGCAGTTGATCGAGGTCCGCGGCGATCGGGTTTATCAGTTGCAATTCATCCGGCACGGCGCCGAAGCGCTGGGCATCCGAACGCGCCATGAAGCTGAAGGTGACGCATTCCATCAGTCCGGCGGCGGCAAGCGTGCGGCGCGCGACTGCCGCCCGCTGCTGCCGCGCGGTCAATGTGACCGGCGGCACCGGCCCGGTTCGGGGCAACGACACCATCGGCACGGCGTCCAGCCCGCGAAGGCGCAGCACTTCCTCGATCAGGTCGTTTTCAGCCTCGATCGTCCGGCATCCTTCGGCAGCCTGCGCCGCTTTCGCCGGGTCAAGCGATGGCGCCTGATCCAGCAGGATCGGAGCCGCGACGTCATTACGCCAGGATGGCACCGCGACGGTGACGGCATCCGCATCGCGGTGACGAATTGCAAAGCCAAGTCGATCCAGCGACTCGACGACCTCGTCCGGCGTGATGCCGGAGCCGCCAAAGCTGGCGACCCGGGAAAACCGCATCGTCGCGTCCCTCTGCCATGACGGTTCGGCGCCAGAAGCCGTGACGGTGCCCGCTTCGCCTCCGCACAGTTGCAGGATCAGGGCGGTCGCTGCCTCCATCGCCGCGGGCATCAGCGCCGGATCGAGGCCGCGCTCGAAACGCTGGCGGGCATCCGACACGATCTGGTGCCGCCGCCCGGTCAGCGCTATCCGGATCGGGTCGAACAGCGCGCACTCGACGAAAACACTGGTTGTGTGCTCATCGCAACCGGTATTCTCGCCACCGATGACGCCGGCGATGGACTGCACGCCGGCAGCGTCCGCGATGGCGCAGTCCTCAGGGTCCAGCACGTAGTCCTTGCCATTCAGCGCGCGCATCGTCTCGCCGGCACCTCGCCGAAGCACCAGCGTGTCACCCGACAGTTTCGCCACATCGAAGACGTGCAATGGGCGGCCGAGGTCGAACGTGAAAAAGTTCGTCACGTCGACGAGCGCGTTGATCGGCCGCAGCCCGATCGAGATAAGCCGGTCCTGCAGCCACTTCGGGCTTGGAGAATTTTTCACTCCCCGAATGGTCCGGCCCAGGATCCAGGGACAGGCCTCCGGGAAATCGATCCGCCAGGATGGGCCGCCGTCGAAAACCGGCGGAACGGGCGCGGGGTCGAATGGCTTGAGTGTACCGATGCCCGCGGCCGCGAGATCGCGTGCCACACCCCGCACGGAGAAGCAGTCTCCGCGATTTGGGGTAACGCCAATCTCGATCACCGGGTCGTCCAGACCCGAATACGCCGCATATGATTGCCCGACCGGCGCCGAGGCGGGCAGTTCTATAATTCCGCTGTGGTCCTCTCCCAGGCCCATTTCGCGCGCTGACAACAGCATTCCAGCACTCTGAACGCCGCGGATTTCTCCCACCTTCAGTGTCATGTCGGTGCCGGGGATATAGCTGCCGGGCGCGGCGAACACCGCCTTCATCCCGGTGCGCGCATTCGGGGCCCCGCACACGACGGACACGATGCCGTCTCCGGTGTCGACCTTGCAGGCGCGGAGGCGGTCGGCGTTCGGGTGGGGGACGGCCTCGATCACATGGGCAACGCGGAATGCGGCCAAGGCGGCGCCACGGTCCTCGACGCCCTCCAGTTCCAGCCCGATCTGGGTCAGCGTGCCGGTGATCCGGTCCAGCGGCGCGTCGGTATCGAGGTGCGTTTTCAGCCAGGAGAGGGTGAACTTCATCGGCTACAGCCCCTCGTGCAGCATCGTCGGCGACAACGGGCTGAACCCGTAGTGCCGCAGCCAGCGTACATCGGACTCATAGAATGGTCGCAGGTCGGCCATGCCGTGCTTCAGCATGGTGATCCGCTCCACGCCCATGCCCCAGGCGAAACCCTGCCACTCCCTCGGGTCGATCCCGCAATTTGCCAGGACGCGCGGATGCACCATGCCGCTACCCAGGATCTCCAACCAGTCGCCGCCGCGGCCGAGCTCGCCGGTTTTGCGGTTCCAGCCGATGTCAACCTCCATGGAGGGTTCCGTGAACGGGAAGTAGGAGGCTCGAAACCGCACCGGCAGATCGCCAATGGCGAAAAAGGTCCGCAGGAAATCGATCAGCACCCCCTTGAGGTGCCCCAGCGTCATGTTCCGGTCGATGACCAGCCCCTCGCACTGATGGAACATCGGCGAATGAGTTGCGTCATGGTCCGCCCGATACGTCCGTCCCGTGACAATCACCCGGATCGGTGGCTCCTGCGCCAGCATGGTGCGGATCTGGCCGGGCGAGGTATGGGTTCGCAGCACCGGGGGCGCTCCGCCGTCACGCGGCTGTAGATAAAATGTGTCGTGGTCCGCCCGAGCAGGGTGGTGCGCGGGGATGTTGAGTGCGCCGAAGTTGAACCAGTCCGATTCCACGTCTGGCCCGTCCACCACGGTGCAACCCATGGCGCCGAAGATCGCGGCGATCTCCTCCATGGTGCGCGAGATCGGATAAATCAGCCCGGCTTCACGCGGGCGGGGAGGCAGGGTCGGGTCGATCCGTTCGGCCGCGACCCGTGCATCCAAAGCGGCCTCTTCCAGCGCGATCTTGCGGGCTTCGATCGCCGAGGTCAGCGCATCCTTGAGCCGATTGAGCGCTGCGCCGCGTTCCTTTTTTTGATCCGGCGGGGTCTTGGCCAGGTCCTTCAGCATTCCCGTCAGCTTGCCGTTGCGGCCAAGGACGGCGATGCGAACGGCATCCCATGCACGCAGATCAGTTGCCGCGGCCAATGCGGTGTCAGTCTCGGTCTTCAGCGCATCCAGATCGTTGGTCATGGTCTCTCGCATAAGAAAAAGGCCGCCCGGGTAAGGCGGCCTCTCTTTAGACTGTCACGGCCGGGTTGTATGCCCTTGGGCTTTACGAAGGTTCCGGCCTTGACAGGGAACCGTTAGAGAACCGCTTGTACTTTCTGCACGATGGCGGCAAACGACGCCGCGTCGTCATACGCGATCGCGGCGAGGACCTTGCGGTCCATCTCGATCCCGGCCTTCTTGAGGCCAGCGATGAATACCGAGTAGGTTATCCCGTGCTCGCGCACTGCGGCGTTGATCCGCTGGATCCAGAGGCCCCGAAACTCGCGCTTTTTCACTCGGCGGTCGCGATAGGCGTATTGCAGCGACTTCTCCAGCCGCTCCCGCGCGATGCGATAATTGGTGGACGACCGGCCGACAAAGCCCTTGGACTGTTCCAGGACCTTCTTGTGGCGGGCGTGCGTGGTGGTACCCCGTTTGACGCGTGCCATGTGCTATGCGCTCCCGTTAACCGATGCCATAGGGGGCCCACTGCTTGACGGTCAGGCCGTCAGCATGGGTCAGCGTCTGGCTGCCGCGGTTCTGCCGCTTCATCTTCTGCGAGCGGTTGATCAGTCCGTGGCGCTTGTTGCCGGGGCCGGCGAGCACCTTGCCGGTCGCGGTGATCTTGAACCGCTTCTTGACCGACGACTTGGTCTTCATTTTGGGCATTTTGGTCTCCTTCTGATAACGCCTGCCAGGATTCGCCGACTGGGCGGACGGCAAACGGTCGCGGCCGGGCATGCCCTTCCAGGCCCGGTCTCGCAAACAAGGGCGGCGATATAGCGGCGGTGGCGGCGGGAAGCAAGCGACATTCTCTCAGACGCCGGAGCCCAGACGAAATAGCGGGCGCCCATGCCACGACGACAGTCAGCCAACACCGGTGCTGGCTGAACCTCATAGTCAGGCAATCTCGGCTATCGCATTCCCGGAACCGCTCGCCGTCCACCGCGGACACGGCTCGGATAGGCTGACCGGACAATGCGGCAACGAAGCCAATGGCCGGCTTGGTCGTGGTCTGTCCATTGGTTTGGACCGACCAAGTTCATGGCGTTAAAATCACGATTTTAGCGCCGGCTCCAGCAACCCCGCGGCACTCACCAAATCCAATCCCCACCGCGCCCGGCCTCCGGCACCACCCGGCAAAGATCACCTCGTCGCCATCCTGCAGATACGTCCGTGTCTCCCCACCCGGCAACGTGACCGGCCGCCGACCACCGCGAGTCATTTCTAACAAGCAACCTTCCGTGGCCGGCTCGGTTCCCGATATCGTGCCGCTTCCGAATAGATCTCCCGGGAGCAGGTTGCAGCCGTTGGACGTGTGATGCGCAACCATCTGCGCAACTGTCCAATACAGCATCGATGCGTTGCCGACCGACAGGCGGTGCGGCGCTGTCCCCGCGGCACGCATCGCTGGGGTCAGCAGCGACACGTGGAACTCGATATCAAAGCATCCAGCCGCCTGGTCCGCCTGATCCAGCAGATGCGGCAGTGGCGCCGGATCGCCCGCCGGCCGCGGCGGCTGCGGTATCCGGAACGGTTCCAGCGCTTCGGCGGTGATGATCCAGGGTGACACTGAGGTCGACAAACTCTTTGCAAGGAAAGGCCCCAGCGGGGCGGACTCCCATGTCTGAATATCCCGCGCCGACCAATCGTTCAGCAGGCACAGTCCGGCAATGTGCCGCCCCGCGTCCTGGATCGGGATCGGCGAACCGATCGCGTTGCCCTCTCCGATCCAAACACCAAGCTCCATCTCATAATCCATATTCCGGCAAGGACCGAAATCCGGAGCGAGCTGGTCCGGCGGCTTGCGCTGCCCGTTCGGCCGGCGCACCGTGGCGCCGGACACACGCACCGAGGACGCTCGGCTGTGATACGCCACGGGGACATACATATAATTAGGCATTAGCGGATTATCCGGCCGGTTGATGATCCCGGCCGTGGTCGCGTGATGAATGCCCGCGAAAAAGTCGGTAAAATTTCCAACCTGCACCGGTAGTTGCATTTCGCATGCCGCGGCCTCGTGCAACAGCGCGGAGCCCGACGGCTCGACCCGCGGATCGGATAGCAGCTCGGACACACGCCGGCGGAGCGCCCGTCGCGGATCGGGCCCTGCTGCCAACAGTGCGTTCAAGGCGGCCGCCGCTGCGGTTTCGGCAGCGTCCCGAGCCAGACCGGTGAACAGATCCGCCAGGAGCGCCGCGCCGATATCCAGAATGTGATCGCCGATAGCGATGCCACCGCGAGGTGAGCCACCTGGAGGACAGAACACCCCCAACGGCAAGTTCTGGATCGGGAAGCAGGCATGGCCGTCTGCGCTTTTGACCCAGCTTCTACGGGCCGGGTCGTGGGTCTCGTCGATCATTTTTCCAGACTCGCTTATTCGTTGGCACATCGGTCGCGACACTGTCGCGCATCGACCGGTCCTGGTCCAGATCACTATCGGAAGTGGTGCAATCACTCCGTCGGGGACGTGATATTCTTTTGAACTTAAGCGTAATGAAACACGACACTCGCAATAGTTGTGGTGACTCGTCGAAACGACATTCTACAGTCGTTCTGCTTCGTAGGTGGTCAGGTTGATCCGTCGTCGACGTCAAATCCATGTGCGGGAGCCAACCATTTGTTAAAGCAGAAGAAGGGGCGCCATTAAGGGGAGTTGGGTGTCCCAATCCGGGGTCGGCGCGATGCAAATCGCCGCGTATCGGCCTGCGCCGCGCGTCTCCGGCGAAATCGTTCCGCAAAACTCGTGCGGGTGCCATGCAACGTTTTGCGCTGTCGCCAAAAATCTATTGTTAGGGCACAATATTGATGCCACATTAGGTTGGAATATGGGGTGTGTCGAAGTGAAACGATCAACAAAAGGACCTGTGGACAGTCCCGACGGAGAATTTCGGCTTGAAGAGTTCTTGCCGCATCGGCTTTCCGTGGCAGCCGAATTTGTTTCTCGGCTGGTGGGCCGTGAATACCTCGACCAGATAGGCCTTAGCCTCGCTGAATGGCGGTTGCTGGCCGCGGTCGGGCGTTATGGCGTTCTCTCCCCGACCGCCGCGGGGGAGCGAACCGAAATGGACAAGGTGAAGATCAGTCGCGCCGCGGCCCGCCTTGCGGAGCGAGGATACCTGAAACAGGGGAAAGATCCCAACGATGGGCGTGGGCGGCTGCTTCGTCTCTCCCGGAAAGGAACCACCCTTTACACCGGCATCCCCTCAAAGTCACAGCAGGTCGCGAACACCCTGTCCCAGGCTCTCTCCGCCTCCGAGTGGAACGCGATGCAGAAAAGCCTGCTCAAGCTCATCGAGCACACAAGGGGCATCATGAACGACGACCGTGTCGAAATCGACTGACCGCCCTGCTTTCCGCGGTTGATCGCTGCGTGCTACCCAGGTCGCCGGACATCGGGAAATTGAAAGTCGGCCATGAGCATCGAACCCACCATTCGCGACGCCCTTGCGACCGTATCCACCGCTACGATCACCACGGTGCTATTAAAAAAAGGCCTGCGCAATGTCTGGATGCGTGGCACCAGACCGATCCGTCCCGGCCAACCAAGGCTGATCGGGCGAGCTTTCACCCTGCGGTTTGTGCCGGCGAGGGAGGATCTCGCGACGCCAGAGTTGTGGTCCTCACCTATCTCTACCCGCGCCGCGATCGAGGGCATGCCGGACGGGTGCATTACCGTGGTTGATGCGATGGGGGTGACTGATGCCGGCATCTTCGGTGACATCCTGTGCGCGCGGATGGCAAAGAAGGGCGTGGCCGGACTGGTGACCGACGGCGTTGTTCGTGACCTCGCAGGCGTTCTCGGCACTGGTCTGCCGGTGTGGTGCCAGGGCGCGGCAGCCCCGGCGTCTGTTGCCGGCCTGACGTTCGTGAGCTGGCAGGAGCCGATTGGCTGCGGCGGCGTTGCGGTGTTTCCCGACGATGTGATCATGGTCGATGACGATGGCGCCGTGGTGATCCCGCAGAAACTCCTCGCCGAGGTTGCCTCGGCCGCAGCGGAACAGGAGCGGATGGAGGAATGGATCATGACCCAGGTCAACGCCGGCGCGGCGCTGCCAGGGCTTTATCCCCCCAATGCTGAAAATATCGCCCGCTACAAGGCATGGGCGGAGACTCGTTGAGGCCGGCACGTTTGGGTCGAGCCGGACTAAAGCGCATCGCTCACGCGATCGCCGCGCAAGCCTCGGTCAACCACGCGAGTTCCGCAGAGCTTAATCGCGGCCCGACCTCCGCCAACACGCGCGTATGATAAGCGTTCAGCCACGCAATTTCCGGTCCGGTCATCAACGATGGGTCGAGCAGACGACGGTCGAACGGCGCCAGCGTCAACGTCTCGAAACGCATAAAGGGCTTGGGGGCCGCTGGCAGGTCGGCCGGTTGTACCAGCAGAAGGTTTTCCAACCGGACGCCGTAATGTCCCGGCAGGTAGAAACCCGGCTCGTTCGATAAGATCATCCCCGCTGCGATCGGTACAGGCTTCGCCAGTCGGGAAATACTAACCGGCCCCTCGTGCACTGAAAGGTAACTACCGACACCGTGACCCGTGCCGTGGTCGTAATCCAGGCCGGCCCGCCATAACGACGTCCGCGCCAGCGCGTCGAGGTGCGAACCGCAGACACCTTGCGGGAAGATCGCCATGGCAATCGCGATGTGCCCCTGCATGACGCGTGTGACGCGCTCGCGAATCTCGCGCGGGGGATCGGCTGGTCCCGTCCAAACCGTCCGGGTGATGTCGGTCGTTCCATCCGGGTATTGTGCGCCAGAGTTTATCAAATAGACTTCATTGGGCTTGAGCGGCCGGTTTGACTCTGTCGGACACCCGGTAATGAATGATCGCGCCATGCTCACCTGCACCGGAGATCGCGGGAAAGCTCTCCCCGCGGAACCCATCCACTTGGTGTCGAAACGCCAGCAGCGAGTCCGCGGCCGAGATCTCCGTCTCCTGTCCTGTTGACGCACGCACGGACAGCCAGTGGAGAAACCGGCAGACCGCCACTGCATCGCGCGCATGGGCATTGCGTGCACCCTGCTGCTCCCCGTCGTTCTTGCAGGCTTTCGGAAGCAGACACGGGTCCGGTGCGGCGGCTACTGTTGCGCCTGCCGATCGCAGCCGCTGCGCGAACCAGACCGGCGCGCCGGCTGGATCGACCCGCACGACTTTTCCCGCCAGCCGGTCGAGGGCCGGCGCCAGCGCGGAGCGATCCGCGATCGACACCGTATTGCCCAGCCACGCGCGGGTTTCTGCCGACAGCTTCGCCGGGTCGATGAACAACTCGGTGCCTCCATCGGCGTGAACAATCGCGAAGCCAAGCGTGAACGGCGTAAACGGAACATCACCGCCACGGATGTTCAGCAGCCACGCGATGGAAGCCGGATCGGTCAGCACCGCGGCGTCCTGCTTGGCGGCACACAATGCGGCGGCTGTTTCGGCGCGTTTATCGTCCGCGGACCGGCCGGCATAGGCCAGGGGATGCGGCACTGCCGGCGCTGCCGGCGGTGCGGGGCGATCGGTCCAAACAGCGTCTATAGGATTGGATTCAAGCGGCAGCATTGCCAATCCCGCATCGTCGTAGCGGGCGAGCCCCTCCTCACTGACCAGCAAGGGATCGTAGCCGATCTTGCTTCCCGGCGGCGCATTTTCCGTCAGCCACCTCGGCGGCGGCTGCTCTATAACATGCAACCGCTGCCAGAGCGCAGGGTCGGTCTGCTCCGCCAACTGCAAGACATAGCGGCCGTCGGTAAACACCGCCGCGGTGTTGGCAAGAACGACCGCGAGTCCGGCACTGCCGGTAAAGCCCGTCAGCCAGGCCAGGCGTTCCGCCGCCGCAGGGACGTATTCGCCTAGATGTTCGTCACTACGCGGCACGATAAATCCGTCCAAGTTCCGCCGCGCCAGCTCTTCCCGCAGCGCTGAAAGCCGTGAGTTGGTCATTTTCGGGCCTCTGCTCGTCTAATCAGGTCGAAATTCATGGCTTGCCCGCAACGCATGCGCAACATGCATGGCAGTTTGGCTGATTTCCCTATTAACGTGGCGGTAATCCAACCTATGTTGCACTGCATCATAACCCGGGGCGCTCCGCCACCCCGACGCCGCGCTGGTCCGGGTTTGTATGGACATTTGTCATGAGCGGACACACCGTGAATCAGAAATTCCAGTTCGAGTTGCCAAGCTTGAGCTACATTGACGCCAGATGGGAAGAGCCGAACCTTCGCGCCGCCGCGGAGAGCAAGTTTCCTGCAGACAAGACCGGCCTTGCCGCTTGGTTCTCGGCTCGCCTCGCCGCGTATCGCGGCTGGCAGCGGAACCAGCGTGCCATCGTCGAACTGGGCACCATGTCGGATTACGAGCTCGGCGATATCGGCCTCAGCCGGTCCGACCTTTGCCGGGTTTTTGATCCCTCCCTCAACGGCGATCTGCGCAGCCGTGGTCAGCCGGGCTAGCCTGTAACATCTGATGAGCCAGCGAGACACTCCGGTGCAATAGCATCGGAGGAAGCGGTTCGTGCGTAGACGTGATCTTGTCCAAGGGGCCGCCGCTTCGTTCGCCATGGCACCGGCGCTGGTTGCGGCGCCTGTCCCGCACCTGGTGGTGGCGGAACTCTTCACGTCCGAGGGGTGTTCGTCCTGTCCGCCCGCCGAGGCGTTATTACTGGAACTGGCCCGCAGACCCAACATAGTCGCGATTGCCTGGCACGTTGACTACTGGAACAACCTCGGGTGGCGGGACCCTTACGCGAGTGCCGCCTGGACCAGACGTCAACGGACTTACGCAGCGTTGCTGAATTCTGAAGTCTTCACGCCGGCAATGGTGATTAATGGTTCGCGCGTCGTGGTTGGATCGGACCGGGGCGCCGTGACCGACGCACTCAACTCCGCTTATCCTCCAACGGTTCTGGCAGAACTGCACAGATCCGATACGAGCATCACCGGACGGATCGGCCCAAGGCCGGAAACAGCATCCGTTACAACGGTCGTCTACGATTCCATCAGGACAACAAACGTCCGCGCGGGAGAAAACGCTGGGCGTGACTTGCGGGAGGGCCACATCGTCCGGTCAGCCAATCCGCTTAACGTCGCACGCGGCGGCGGCAGTGTGACCATTCCCAACCTGGCACTGGATCAGGGAGCGGTTCTGCTGGTTCAGGATGACGACGGCGCGATCCTTGGAGTTGCGGAGATCAGACCGGCCAGTGAAGCTGCGCCCTAAGGGCAGAAAGGATCTGCGGCAGATGCTGCCACTCTGAAAGCACCCAGTAGCATGCGATCAAAAGGCATACCCACATGAGCGGAAGGACGAGTGCCCTGCTGCCTTGAGATGCCTTCCGCAACGCCATCGGTTCCCTCCAGCGACCAAACAGCGCCAAGCACGACAAGCCAGCACCACGCCAGTAATCTATCCCACCGGCGAGGAAATTTTTAGCGGTCGCTCGTTAATATTTACCAGGGTCAAGATGGCTGCATCCCGCTGGGTGCATAGGTTAACACGCGCATTGGCCGTCATACTCGCTAAGACGGTATCCACGTGAACCAGGAAGCGCCCGTGAGCGAGAATATCATGTCAGACTCTGGCGCGAACGCGTCCGCTGGTATGCCGGTACCGGCCATCGCGTTGCCACGGCTGCCCACCAGCAGCTCAACGGATACGAGCTTTGCCATACTGATATCATTGAGCATCTGCCATCTGCTCAATGATATGAATCAGTCGCTTGTTCCGGCGATCTATCCCATCCTGAAGCAGTCCTACTCGCTGGATTTTGGACAAATCGGGCTGATTACCCTGGCGTTCCAGTTGACCGCTTCGCTGCTGCAGCCGGTGGTGGGGATGGTGACCGACAAACGGCCTCAGCCGTTTTCGCTGCCCGTGGCAACCGCGTGCAGCCTGGCCGGACTGCTGCTTCTTTCTGTCGCCCACAGCTATCCGATGATCCTGCTGGCGGCGGCGATGGTGGGCGTTGGTTCGTCGGTGTTCCATCCGGAATCCTCACGCGTGGCGCGCATGGCATCCGGCGGCCGCTACGGGTTCGCGCAATCGCTGTTCCAGCTTGGCGGCGCCACCGGCTCCTCGATCGGTCCGTTGCTTGCAGCCTTCATTGTTGTCCCGCACGGCCAGGGCAGCATCGCCTGGTTCTCCGCGGCGGCCCTGCTGGGCATGGTGCTGCTGACGAACGTCAGCCTGTGGTATTCCCGCCATCCGGCCATGCTCGCCCGTCGCGGCAAGCGGGCGGCACCCGTCGTGCAGCGGTCGCCACTGTCACGCTCCCGCGTATTCTGGGCGTTCACGATCCTGCTGGTGCTGCTATTCTCCAAGAACGTCTATACGTCCAGCCTCAGCTCCTATTTCACGTTTTATTTGATCGAGCGGTTCGGAGTCTCCGTCCAAAGCGCCCAGCTTCATCTATTCGCGTTCCTGGGTGCGGTGGCGGCAGGCACCTTCGTCGGCGGCCCAATCGGCGATCGGATCGGCCGTAAGCCGGTCATCTGGGTCTCGATCGTCGGGGCGTTCCCATTCGCATTGATGTTGCCCTACGCCAGCCTGATGTGGACCGGCATTCTTAGCGTCTTGATCGGCCTGATTTTGGCCTCCGCATTCTCCGCGATTTTGGTCTATGCGCAGGAATTGCTGCCGGGCCGCGTCGGTATGGTCGCCGGGATGGTGTTCGGCTTTTCGTTTGGACTGGGCGGTTTGGGGGCCGCGGCGCTGGGCCGGATCGCCGACAGCACCGGGATCGAAGCAGTCTATCACGTCTGCTCCTTCCTGCCGCTGATTGGCCTGCTGACGGCCTTTCTTCCGGATATCGAGAAAAAGCGGGCCTGATCTCTGGACAAAGTCGAGCTCGCAATGGTGCTGGCGGTCGACGGTTCCGCCAGCGTCACGTACGAGGAATTCGGATTAATTGCCGGCGGCATGGCCGCCGCGCTGCGTGATCCGGCGGTTGTTGCCGGCTTGACCTCCGGCAGCTTGATGTCCCTGCTACTGTGGTCAGGTGCCGGTCAGCAGGCGGTGATAACAGGTTGGACACATATCACCTCCGAAGCAGACATCGCCGCGTTCGCCGAGAGTGTTGACAACATGCCGCGCCTCGTCCGAGCGGGCGCAACAGCGATTGGAGAGGCGCTGCTGGCGACGCTGACGTTACTGAGCAACGTACCGGCCGTACCCCAGCGCAGCATCGTCAACGTAATTGGTGACGGACGGTCGAATGATGGAATCGCCCCCGGCCCGGTCCGCGATAGGATGGCCGCGGCGGGCATAACCATCAACGGTTTGTGTATCCTGCACGAAGAGCCGGATTTATTGACATCGTATACCCAAGAGGTGATCGGTGGTCCCGGGGCCTTCGCGGTAACCTGTCGGACTTACGCGGACTTCACGGAGGCCATGCGCCAGAAACTGACCCGCGAGATCAAAGAGCCCATCGTCTAGGACCACTTTATTCTCGCTGTGGTCCATTCGGGTTCCGCCGGAGGTTCGTCCACCATGGATCATGCAGACAAGGGCCGGGCATCGCCCGCAACCGGCGACGGTGAGGACGCGGACATGCCACTGCCGACCAATCCGCAAACCATTTTCCTAGGTGGTCTGTTTGGCCTGGCTGTGATGGCGACCCTCTACGTGACGGCGGAGGTAATCCTGCCGGTCATCCTGGCAATCGTGCTGAAGTTGCTTCTGCAACCATTGGTCCGGCTGCTAGAGCGTGTCTACATCCCGAGAGGAGTCGGAGCCGCCCTTGCGGTACTTCTCGTGCTGACCGTTTTTGCCGGGGCATTGAGCGCGCTTGCTGGGCCTGCCACGTCCTGGGCGGCAAAGCTGCCAGAGGCCATTCCCAAGCTGCGGGACCAGCTGGGCTTCCTACAGCGTCCCATCGACATGGCACAGAACCTCGCGCGGCAGTTGCCAGGGATGGCGGCTGCCGACGTGACACCAGGCTCGCCAGTCAAGCCGGCCAGCATGATTAGCGCATTGTTCAGCGGTACGGCCGCCGCAACATCCGGTCTGTTCACGACACTTCTGGTGCTGTTCTACCTGCTGATCTCCGGCGAAACCTTCCTGCGGCAACTCGTGGAAATCCTGCCGAAGTACCACGACAAACGGGCCGCGGTGGAACTGTCGGCCCATATCGAGCGTGATGTGTCCGCCTATCTGCTGACGGTGACCTGCATCAACGTTCTTGTCGGTCTCGCTACTGCCGGTGAGATGTGGTTTTGCGGGATGCCGACCCCCGTTCTTTGGGGCGCCGTCGCGTTCGCGCTGAACTTCATACCGATCCTGGGCCCGATGGTCGGTGTCGTCGTCTTCCTGATGGCGAGCATCCTGTCGCTTGGCGTCACGTGGTGGGCGGCTCTGCCCCCGGCGCTTTACTTATGCATTCACATCATAGAGGGCGAAATTGCTACCCCGATGTTGCTTGCTCGGCGTTTCACCGTGAATCCGGTTGCGATGATACTGGCGTTGATCTTCTGGTATTGGATGTGGGGCGTGGTGGGGGCGATCCTGGCGATGCCACTTCTGGCCATCATTAAGATTGCCTGCGACGACTTGCGCCCGTTGCGGGCGGTTGGCCATTTGCTGGAGGCCTGATTGTCTTTGCCCGGAGCGTTCAGTCATCAGTGGCCGGGTAAGCCAAGCTGCAGCCGGGTAAACAACAATCCCCTCGCGGTAAGACCGGCAGGAAATGCAAGCGGCGTCCCTTCGCCGGAATCAAGAAAGACAAGTGTGATTGCAGTTTGGCTGCTGCCAGCCAGCGCGTCGGACGACACGGTGCAAACCACATCACCTGGCGACGAAACCACGGTATCGAGGACCTGCTGGCCGTTGACCAAGACGATCATATGGAACGCATCGGCGGCACAAATATCACCGGGGGCGAGGGTCAGCCGCAGTTGCAGATCACCCTCGCTCGCCGGTCTAGGAAACCGGATGCGGCTTTCTGGACCAATCGCGTAGCGTCCTGCCACGCCTGCGACTGTTGCGATGCCTGACCAGCCGTCGATCAGGAAACGGCTCTCCGATACATCAGCGCCAAATGGAATAATCACTTCGGACCGGCCGGAAAAGTAACGAATAGCGGCGCCGATCGTAGCCCGAGCGCGTTTCATTTCGCCTGCATGACTCATCGACTGCGCCAGGGCGAAAGCGGCCTGCCCGATGCGCTCCGCCGCATCGTCATGATCCCGCAGGCATCGGATCTTTTCGATCAAGTCACCATATCCGCCGCAACGGGAGCGTAGATCGTCCATGGAATCAGGTCATCGTGGTAACATTGCCGATAATCGAATGGCGAACGAACTTTCAGCACTGGGCTATTGGTTAACAATTTCTGGAACAGGGAGGCTCAGGCATTCGTGTTGCCTTCAATGTCCATTTGATAATTATAGCGAATGAAGTCGGACGGGGGAACGAAAGCCGCTTTCAGACCGAGAGCTTCCGCTTCCATCATGTCCTCCGGCGGGAGCCCGAAGAAGGTGGTGATGCCGGTGTCGATTAATCCGGCGGCTTCGGCTGACTTGCCGATCATGCAAAGCACGACCCGTGTCATCGATCGTGTTCAGCCCAGGAGCTCGACCGTGGTCCAGTCACGCCTGAATATATCACCACTTATACGGAGATGCGTCTTGCCAAGGTGATCGAACCGGCGCCGAGCGATCCACCGCCGGACCAAGGCCCTTTTCGTCAGGCGAAAAGGTGGACCGATCAACGTACGCCGCACCGCCAATATAGCCCACCGCGTGTCTGCCGAAATGCTCCCGCACATGCTCCCACTGCGCCAGCGCAAGAGGGAACTCGCGCTTCTGCAAAAACAGCCAGCCGAGTTTGGCGCCGAACTGGATGTCGTCGGAAAAGCGCGATTGCCCCGCCGCAATAGAGCGGCGGCATCATCTACGCGAGCTCGCCGTGACAGCATCGTCGCGGGACGAAGATAGATTTCAGGATTATCAGTGTAAGCATCCTGCGACGCACGATAGAGGTCGAGAGCGGCCTCAGTCTGACCGCCATCCGCTAGATTAGCCGCGGCAGCAGGCCCTCCTGAACGGTCGAGAACGCGGATCGGGTCGGAATGTCGATACTGTTGATAGTGCCTCATGCAGGCGGGCGCGGGGAAGTGGTATGACCTCTATCACATAATACGGTTGCGAATTCGTGGCTTACGCCCGCCATGCTGACAACTGGGAGACGGGTTTTGCCAAACTTTGAAACAGTGGCTTAAGTATACATATTTAGTCCTAAGGCACCTTAGCCGACGGAGAGTTCAAAAGAGCAATTTCTTGCGTCAAGAAACAGGCCCCGCCTCGGTAAACTACCGATCGACCGAAACTTGGCGCGCGAGCCAGATCAACAGGGCCACACCACTCAGGCTGTCTTCGCTGCAACCATTCTAACCAGATCACCGACGCACCGCAGGCTATCGAGCTCGCGGGTGTTGAATTTGATACCCCACTTCTCCTCGCTGGCCATGATGATTTCAATCTGTTTGAAACTATCCCAGCCCTGAACCTGCTTTGCTGTCAGTTCGGGTGACAGAACGATATCGTCCCGCATGAAGACGTCATGGAAGATCTCGGTCAGTGCGCTGTAGACGTCCGCTTCCGTCGCCATTATTCAGCCCTCGATAACATGGATAAAGGTCTCCGCGGGCGTAAAGCGCGTGAGGTCCAGAGTATTGCGGTTACCACCCGCCGGATCGGTTTCCGTTACGGTGAAGCCGAGCTTCACGTAGTGGTCCTTGACCATGGCGTTCTTTTTGGTGGGGATGTACTCGCCGACCAGGCGCTTCGCACCCAGCTTCGCCGCTTGCTGCGCGATGAGGTTCAGGGTGGTTGGTTCCACCTGGCGGCCGAGCACGCGGCAGCTCATGAGCCACGTGTCGATATACAGATCCTTGTCGGCCTGAAGGCGCCCGATGATGATGGCGATGATCCCGTTGTCCCCAAACCGGTCGGTCAGCCGCAGCTGCAGCCCGAACGCGTCCGGATCGGCCATTACCGCGACGACATCTTCCTCCGTGTAGCGACGTGTCGTGAGGTTGAACTGATTCGACTTGTTGATCAGTTGCACGATTCGCTGCAGCCCGATCTTGTCGAACCGTTTCCACACCAACTCCATCTCAAGGCCGCGCAGATAGGATGGCAGGTCGGTCACGGCAGCCTTCAGCGCGTCGCGGGCCTTGTTGCCCTGATATTGCGACGTGCGCTCACGGTCCTCGTCGGTGACCGACAGGCCTTCAAAATAACCGGCATCCGACAGCGCCACTGGATAGCCGGTCGGGTCGTCCGAAACCTCCGGCACCGCGACCATCGGCAGTTCCTGCCGGACCAGGTTCCGTTCGAACGGATTGTCATCGATGAACACCAGCGAATCGATACCGATGTTCAGTTCCTGAGCGATCAAGCGGATATTGTCTGCCTTGTTCGACCAGTTGGCGACAAAACAGGCGATATCGCCGCGCTTCAGCACCATGTCCGGGTGCTTTTCGAATGGCTCGACCGCGTTTGCCTCATCGTTCTTGGAACACACCGCCAGGATGATCCCGCGCCGGCTAAGTTCGCGCGCGTACTCCTGAAACGCCACGTATGCCTCGCCGAGAGGGCTGCCCTGGCCCAGCGCGATGCCTTCCAGTCCGTCGTCGCCGATCACGCCGCCCCAGACGGTGTTGTCGAGATCCAGGACCAGACACTTGAATGACCGCCCCTGCTTTGCAGCCAGCCACCGCCCGACAAGGTCGCCGTAAAGGGGAGACGCCGTGGGCGCTACCTCCTGCTTCGAGCGATGCCATAACGCTGTGTCGTGCCACTTCCCAATCCCGTCCCGCGCCGCACGATCGTCAATGGCGAGAATGTCGACTCCGTCTTCCTCGGCCATCGTCCGGATGGCGTCGTTCAGCCGCGCCACGAAATGCGCGCGCGAGCCGGGCAGGCGGTGTTCGTTGTTGCCCAGGACGGACAAATGTACCGGCAAGACCGCCTGCTGGATGATCGGGCACCGAAAAGCCTCCCGTGCCAGCCGCCATGTTTCGCGGATCCGGCCTTTCATCTCCTGCAATGCGGCGTCCGCGCCCTCGGCATCAAGGCCGGAGGTCATGCCAGCAGTCAAATGGTAGGCATCCAGTGCGATCAGTATAGCGGTCGGCTCGAATTCGTGCAGAGGTGAGTCGCAATCGGAGAGTTCCTGTAGATATTGGCCGTAGTCGTTCTCGTAGGTGTCAATCCAGATCCCTCGACGGAGGCCCGCCACACGGATCGCCGGCAACAGATGCATCAAAGTCGAGGAACCCAGCACCGCCAGCCGGACCTTCTTCGTCGCCAGGGTCGCCGGACCCTGTGGCAGCGCGCGACGAACAATCTCGTCGAGGGCATTCGTGAGAACGAAATTGAGGCGTGCGTTGGCGAGTGCAACAGCCTCGTCCCAGACGTCCGCAGAGTCGGATGGGATGGCTTTCAACCGCTGGCGCCAGTCCGGGATCGTCGGAAGCCAATGGAGATCCGTCACTATTCCTCCGTTGAGCAGCGCCTTGTCGGGAGTATCACCCGCCGACAGGGTCATTCAATCACAAAAGAAATCCCTCGTCAGGTCACCATCGCGACTACGGTTTGGCTGGATCGATCACGTGAGCAGGCTGGAGCGGAATGCCAGCGGCATCAAACGCACGAAACAGCGAGGCTCGCTCGTCGCCTGATGGCGGCCGCAGCGGCAGCCGAACCTTTGACCACTCGGACCGCCCCGTGTTCCGCGCGATCAGACTTTTGATCGCCGGGACTGGAGGGCGGGAGCGGAGCAGCTTGCCGCCGGCCTCGATCGCCCGCATCGCCTGGGACGCCCCAACGGTTCCCGGAGCTTCCAACAGCGTCTGTTCCAATCGCCCCAACAGGTTGGCACCGGGGCCGATCACGCCCGCGCCACCCTCCGCCGTCAGCTTTGACAGCATCGCGTCGTCGGCCGTGTAGATCTCGAACCGGCTGCCGCGAAAGCGATGCAGGGCAGACAGACCGAATGTGCATCCGGCAGATTCATCCCGTATCCCCACGAACCCGCCGGGCGACCGGGCAACGAGGCTTTCCAGGGCGGTCAGGCCGGCCGTCATCGCCGAAGGCGCCACGGCCAGCGAAAGGTAGACGAAAGCCGCCTCCGCAATCTGCTGCACAAGGTCAAGCATCGAGCGTCCGAACACCTCATGGGGCATCGCGCGACCTGTCACAGCAGCCGACAGAAGCACCCCACGGATGCCCAGGCGTTGCGCGGTCGCAGCGATTTTTCCGGCACCGCCCGGCGCGGCTGGCCCGATCCCGGCGAGCAGCTTTGAGGCTGGCACACCACGCGCCACAAGACCTTCCAAAATCGCGATCCGCTCGGCGATCGCGAGGCTCGCCGCCTCCCCGGCATGATCCAGAACCGCCAATCCCTGGCAACCGTTCGCCAGAAGCCAGAAACAATGCGCGGCCATCAGATCGAGGTCGATACGGGCATCCGAACCGAACGGTGTCGGGACAGAGGCATTGACCCCACCATAGAGTGCCGTCTGCCAGCGGCATTTGGGGTCATCCGTAACATCTTTCCTCGCCCATTCAACTGTATGGTACTCGCGTGGCCCAGCCAGATGCGGCGGGATGAAGCGCCCGGCGGCGGAGACGCCAGCTTGCTGAACGGTCGCCGGGTCGCCCGAAACGAGGGGATGCCACCACTCAAGGGATTGTCCCAGGTAAACCCGGCGATATCCGCAGGTCGGCGGCAGCCAGGTCATGTCAGGAATATGGTCGGGTTTGAGCTTGAAACATCCCGCGACCAGCGACAGCCGATTAGGATAGTCGCTGCAGGCCCCGGTCTTTGGATCGAGTAATTCGCAGCCCACGTCGATGGAATACACTTCGTCACTGTCATCCGCCGCGGCCTTTTCCAGGCAGCACCGGCCGCAACTGTCACAGACGGACTCCCACTCGGCCTCCGTCATCTCGTCAAGGCGCTTGGTCTTCCAGAAGGGGAGTTCCTCTGGCCGATCACGACCGGTCATCGGTGTTTCTCCAGCCAGTGGATTGCGGCGGTCATTCGAATCGGTCCGATCGTTTGCAAATACAACGACCCGCCGGAAGAGCCTACCTGTTTCGGTGGCTCACGGTAAAACAAAAAGACCAGGACCGCCGAAGCGAGCCTGGCCCATTTTGGCTCAAATAATACCTGATCGTTATGCGACGAGGCGGGCCCTTTCGTCGTAGACCGGGTATTGGTCAACTGCGGAGCACTGGACTGTCACCACCGCGGCCCCGGAAATACCGGTCCAGGGGATGATCGCGGCGCCGTCGGTCCAGCGCCACATGTCGGAGGCGTCCTTCTCTACCTCGTTCCAACCTTCAACGAGGTGGGGATGGTCGGCGGCGATAACGGTATCGACATTTTTGCTGCGGATCGAGATGGAACTGACGCGAACACCGAGACGGCGCGTGTCGCGTTCACTGGCGATCATCTTGTCGGCGGGGATGCAGAAGCGGGACATAAGCGACACCGAGGATGTCCCGTCCGGCACCATGAACATATAGCGAGACTGGCTGTCGGAAACCGGCCTTACGACCAAGCCATCCACCAGCAGATGAATGTCGGCATCATCGACAAGCGAAACCGCAGGCGGCTTGTAGCCAATCTCCGCCGATCGGGCCGCAAGTCGCGCCCAGATCGGGTTGACCTGATCCGGCACCGACGCAAGGGGTGCACAGGCATCCGTCCGCCAGCGCGCCGAGTCCATATTCACTGCGAACGTCGGATGTAATTGCCGGGGAACGCCGCCGTTGTCGAACAGCGAGCGGTTGCCGGTATCAAGGTAGCTTTCTGTCGGAACGTTCTCGGCGAGCAGGATTCCATGCTTGTCAAGTTCGACATGATAGTAGGTGAACGGCGCGGCATCCCGTTCGCTGATGATCGAGCCGCCGTTCACCAGCAACTTTGCCGGGACACAAAGATCATCAATGATAAGGCAATGTTCCGGGGACACAATCAGGTCGTGCGCCGGCTGGCCGTCCGCGAGCGCACCGGCGCGAAAACGAATCGGCGCGGCGTCTTCCGGATGCGCGTGCCGGGAGATGTCGACATAGGACTGGCCTACCCATTTCACGGGCTCCAGACGCTGCTGCCCACCACGGACAACGACGACTTCGTCCCCGACTGCAAGTTCGTTGACGGGGACGTCACCGCGAGCAGCGCGGAGACGGGAGCCACTCATAAAGCACGGATGTTTGGCCACACATCACCTCGTTAATTGACTTATGATACCCGTGATACAGACGTAGCTTCGTCAAAGCAATCTGCGTCCGGATAGACAATGATTAAGACACAGAAACGGCTGCGCGGTCAACGGAAAATCCTGTTTATATCGGGGAAACTTCAGGATTGAGACGACCGCAATCTCACAGCGATACGAAACATGCTGATACAACCATTCTGGCCTCGATGAAACGCAATCGCATTCATTTGCCACCCAAGCTTCCCCAGAGAAGCCACGGAACCGGATCAGCGGCGACGTCCGCCACCCATGGCCGCTATGGTTGCCACCGAAGAGTTGGGAAACTTTACACTCGCGCGCCGTCGGGCAGCGCCCCATCGCCTTAATTGATTGAAAATGCGCCTGAATTATCTTTGGCATACCTCTTGCGTGGGGTTCAACTATCCAGTTCAACGATTGGGATATTACAAAATGCGCTTCAGTTTCGTTCCCGCAGCCGCACTCGCGCTGATGATCGCCCCCGCGGCCTACGCAGATGTTGTTTACAACACCAACCTCGGGCCGGTGGCCGGCGCGGACGGGAATGTGGATGGCGTGACCGCAATCGCAGCGTCTTTTGCCGCGCCGGCTGTCCCTGTTACCCAGGTTGGGCTGTTGTTGTCGGATCTGAATCCCGCTGACGGCGGCTCTTTCAGCGTTTACATCGTTCCCGACGACGGTAGCGGCGGCGCAACGGGCGTTGCCGGTAACCCGACATTCACGTCTACGACCCCGACAAGCGGCTTTACGGGATTTTCCGGTGCTGAACTGCTCGGAACATTGTTGGACAACAGCCTGACAGCGACCCCGACACTGACGGATTTCGCGGTTACGAGCCTGCCGTCCACCCTGGATGGCGAGTATTGGGTGGGCCTCGTCCCGTCATCTGGCTCCGGTGCGGCATGGTCTTATAATGACGCCAGTCAGGCCGCCAACTTCATTGGTACGGGCGGTCAGTCGAATTGGTTCTTCAATCAGACTGATATCGCGGGCAATGGCACTCCCCTGGGTGCCAACGTTTCGACCGTTGCCAGCCTTGCCTATCCCCTCGGACCTTACGATCTGGTGGTCTCGGCGCCGGAGCCCATGTCGATCGCGTTGCTGGGCGTCGGGATGGCTGGTCTCGGCTTCGCTCGCCGTCGAGTCGCCAAGAAGGCCTAAGCCGGCGCTCCACGCCCCAGCGTCAGTTGCCGCCAAGAAACGCCTGGAGCGACGCGCCAGGCGTTTCTTGCGAGTCGTGCCGTGAACAGCGCGCAGCGTGAGACAACTTGTGAATGGAGCTCCCTGTTCACCATTCAGCAGATTGTCGGAAAACTTTACACATCCGAAATGCCCAACCGGCGCAGGGCCGGGAGCCGCTGCTCGCGTAACGCATCTGCCGCCTGCCGCAGCAACGCCGCCGCCTGAAACAGATCGTTAACCACCACGCCATCCCGCTGGACCGGGCGGCCCAACTGAGCCAGGTCTTGCGCCAGACGCTCGGGTGACACGCCCCGTTCAGTCCCCAATCCCCGCAACATCAGCGTTTCGGCCAAGTCCAACGGCACCGCGGAACCAATCACCGGCGATGCCAGATGTCCGACATCGCCGCCCGATGCCGCCGAGTCGCACAGTACCGCGTTCAAACGCGCCGTGCCCGACAGCGCGGGATCAGGCACCGGTTTTGGCATCGCCGGATGCACGTACCCACCTGACATCAGCAAGGTGATCGCCTGTAGCAAATCGGGCACCGATCCTGCGGCCCACGCTGAATGGGCCCGAACCGCGCCTATCGTGCATGGACCTGCCCGCAGCATCTCAACCAGTGGCCCGTAGATTGCCGACAGGCCACCGACGATACCCAACGGGGTCGGCAGCTTGATTGGATCCTCCACCGGCCGGCCGAGCCATTCCAGCTCCAGCGCATCGATCAGCCTGGCTTGTTCGACGGCCGGCACCGGTAATATGCCCCGTCGATAGATATCCCGCCGGAAGCCCTTGGCGCCGGCGAAATCACGGACGGTTTCCTTGAGCACAGGGTCCGTCGTGTGTCGCACCAAGTCCTGCATTGGGTGCGGGATCGACACGACGTCGATGTTTTCGGTCAGCGTCGCGCTGCCGACGTAGCTGCACTTCGCCTCCGCCATACGAGCATGGACGTCCGCGAACATCAGCGGATGCCAATCTTCGTTCAGGAACTCATGGGCGATATAGCGGGGGTCCTGCCGGCGGATTTCCTGCAGTCGCGCCTCGATTCCCGGATTTGCTGAAAAGAACCCCGCATCGGCCTGCCGAAGCCGATCGAGGTAGTCGAGCACTCCTGCTGCAGCCTGGTCGGTCGCGCCCCCAGCAGCCCGAACCAACAACCGCATCAGCGCATGCACCGGTGGCATCGCACCCCAGCCGGTGGCGACATTGTAACTGAGATACGCCAAGCCGCCGGGACGCAGGCACTGGGCGATCGTCCGCACCAGATAGTCTTGGTTTTCTGGGGAGACCCAGCTCAAGACGCCGTGCGATACCATGAAGTCGAACGATGGCAGTCCGGGGGCCAGAACCGTCGCCAGCTTTTCGAAAGCGACCTCCTCGAACCGCGCGTTGGTGATCCCCGCTCGGTCCGCCAGCCGCCGCGCACTCTCGATATGCGCGGGGTTGAAGTCGAACCCCCATACCTCGGCTTGCGGACAGGTTGCCGCGACGACGAGCGCCGTCAGGCCATGGCCGCACCCGAGGTCCGCATAGGTGAAGGCACGGCTGAGATCAGGAGGCCGTTGCCCCATGAAAAGCGCCGAGGCCGATAACCAGGCGGGTGTCGTCTCGCGGAAAAAGTTGCGGGTATATGCCACGTCGGTCACATAGCCCTCGTCCCACGCCGCCATCGGCCCGCCCCCCAAGTGATCCCGGAACGGCCATGGACAGCCGTCAGCACTAATGGCCGGACGATGTGTCCTCCAGCCGAGCATTCAGTTCCGCGCCGAGAAGCACGGCATAGGCGGAGATATAGAACCAAAGCATCACGCCTACGACAGCCCCGAGGGAGCCGTAGGTCGCGCCGAATGTGCTCATGCTGCCGATATAGAACGATAGGATTTCCGACGCGATCAGCCACAGGCCGGTGGCGAGCGCCGCGCCAGGCGTGATCCGCGGGCGCGTCGGAGGTGGGCGGGACGGTCCGAACCGGTAAAGCAGGGCGATCGCGATAAAGAAGAAGCCGATCAGCATCGCCATGCCCGCCGCATGGATCAGGCCACCGCCGTGGCGCTCCAGCCCGAGGAAGTCGATCGCCGGCGGCAGCAGCACAAGGACAACGATGGTCAGGATCGCGCAAGCCACAGCGACCAGCGTCATCGCCAACCCGATCAACTGGAACCGCAGGAATGGCCTTTGTTCGGTCACGTCATAGGCGACATTGACGGCGGACAGCACGGACTTGCTTCCGGTGGAACTGCTCCAGAAAGTCAGCAGGAAGCCGACGAGAAGGTTCACGCTCAGCATGTTATTCGGCTGCGAGACCAGTTGGTGAACGCGATCTGCGATCAGGTTGTAGGCTGGCGCCGGTAGAAGGGTTGCCAGCAGGCCAAGCTGCTGCTCCGCCGTCACTGGATTGAACATCAGGCCGTAGACGGAAATCAGCATGCTGATGGCCGGGAAAAGTGCGAGGGTTGCATAGAATGCGCAACCCGCCGCGGCCAGGGAAACCCTGTCCGTTGTGCTGGCCCGCAGCGTTCGCCCGATCAGATTCCGCCAAACTCGGCGAGGCCTGGCTCGCCCCGTATTCAACGCCTGGGCTGTGACATCCAACTGAAAGACCTCCGCGCAGGGATACTATGTGGCGCCGCGTTCCGGAATTGTGACCCGTCACGAGATTTTCCTATTGCGTGAGGGGGGTGGGGGTCCTATGTCGCCTTCCACGCAGCAACGCACGTGCCTCTGGCCCTCCGTGGTTACGCAACGACGTCAAGCGTTCTGGCAATCGTTTGGTCGCTGGTTCGTTCGACCGTTTCGTTAACTCCGCTCATCGCCTTGATCAGATGAGCGTTTGATAGAGGGAGGCCGGGTGCGATGACTCCAAAAATCGCCCGATTCCTCGCGCACCATCAGCCGGCGACGCCGTGCCTGGTGCTCGATATCGACCGCGTGGAAGATAATTTCCGCGCGCTTCGCGATGCATTGCCGTTGGCTCGCATCTATTACGCCGTCAAGGCAAACCCCGCGCCGCAAGTGCTGGAGCGTCTGGTCGGCCTGTCCAGCTGTTTCGACGCAGCAAGCATCGAGGAAGTGAGATCGTGTCTGGACGCCGGCGCAAAACCCGAGGCGATCAGCTTCGGCAACACGATCAAAAAAGTATCGGCGATCCGTCAGGCGCACGAGTATGGCGTGTCCATGTTCGCCTTCGACTGCCGCGAAGAGCTTCAGAAACTCGCTCGGCACGCCCCGGGTGCTAGGGTCTACTGCCGCATCCTGGTGGAAAACGAGGGTGCTGACTGGCCGTTGTCTCGCAAGTTCGGCACATCAATCGAGAATGCGCGGGAACTGATGGTCGCAGCCGGTGAGATGGGCCTAGATCCGTATGGCCTCTCGTTTCACGTCGGCAGTCAGCAGACGACAACCCGCGCCTACGAGGTGGCGGTGGGCAAGGTCGCGATGTTGTTCACCGACCTGGCCGAGGCCGGAATTAACCTACGGATGATGAACCTCGGTGGCGGCTTCCCTACTCGTTACAGAGACGACGTGCCGGAGATTTACCGGTTCAGCCATGCGATTATGACCGCGATGACGGCTCACTTCGGCAACAATCTTCCGGAAATGGTGGTCGAACCTGGGCGCTTCATCGTCGGAGATGCCGGGCTGGTTTCGGCCGAGGTCGTTCTGGTGACTCAACGGGACCGCAACGACCCTGTCCGCTGGGTGTACCTTGACATCGGACGGTTCGGGGGCCTGGCGGAGACCGAGGGAGAATCGATCAAATATCGAATCACCACGCCGCATGACGGCACTCGGCTGGGTCCAGTCGCGATCGCCGGACCGACCTGTGACGGCGCCGATATCCTGTATGAGAAGTCAAACTATCGCTTGCCCCTCGCGCTGACGTCCGGTGACCGCGTAGAACTGCTCTCGGCTGGCGCCTACGTCACCACTTATGCCAGCACGAAATTCAATGGGTTTGCGCCGCTGACGGAATATTATTTGTAGCAGCCTGCGTAGGAAGTAAGTTTGCAGCGGTCAAGCGCCGCCGGATCGGTCAGACGCGCCGCGTCGCACACCCATCTTATCGTACTGTTCATCCGCTCCGCTAACGAATTAGCCCCGCCAACGGACTGGACGGATCAGCCCCCATGCGCCGGGGCATCCGCCCCGCCCGGAATGCCAGCCGCCCCGCCTCGATTGCCGCCTTCATCGCCTTTGCCATCAGCACCGGATCCTTGGCATGCGCAATCGCGGAGTTCAGCAGCACGGCGTCGCAGCCAAGCTCCATCGCAATCGCCGCGTCAGAGGCCGTGCCCACGCCTGCATCAACCAGGAACGGCACCGTAATGTGCTCCATCATCATGCTGATCATGGCCGGATTCTGCACGCCCAGCCCCGAGCCG
The DNA here is from genome assembly GCA_963819005.1 of uncultured Pseudomonadota bacterium. Lineage (GTDB taxonomy): Bacteria > Pseudomonadota > Alphaproteobacteria > Acetobacterales > Acetobacteraceae > Rhodopila. The sequence continues at coordinate 472,632 of CAWFUL010000009.1, read as the reverse complement.
ATCGGCGCGCCCAACGGCATAATTGCCACGCATCCCATGTCTTCGAGACGCTTGGCCGCCAAAGGGTCGTCGGCGCAGTATACCATCACCTCGAATCCATCCTTGATCAGCGCTTCCGCCGCCTCGAACGTGCCCTGCATATCGGGATACAGCAGCGGTGGCGGACCCAGCACCTCCAGCTTCACAAGGTTCCAGCCGCCCGCTTCGCGCGCCAGGCGCAACGTCCGAACCGCGTCCTTGGCGGTGAAACAGCCCGCCGTGTTCGGCAGATACGTGTATTTCTTCGGATCGACGTAGTCCTGGAGCATCGGCGCGCCGGGGTCTGACAGGTTCACACGGCGCACTGCCACGGTCACGATTTCCGCCCCGCTTGCCTCGATCGCGCGTCCGGTCTCTTCCAAATCCTTATAGCGCCCGGTGCCGACGATCAGGCGTGACCGAAATGTGCGCCCGGCGACTGTCCAGGTGTCGAGAACCGTCCCGTCGGGCGCGGTTGATCCGTCCATAACTCAGCCTCCACCGATAAAATGCACAATCTCCAGCGAATCACCGGTGGCCAACCATGTCTCGCCGTATCGAGAACGCGGCACGATCTCCTCGTTTCGCTCCACGGCGACCTTCCGGGTGTCCAGACCTAATGCCGAGAGCAGGGCAGCCAGGGACAGAGGACCATCGGCCGGCCCCTCGAACACCCGGCTCTCGCCATTGAGCATCAGGGTTACTGAACTGTGCATCCCGTCAGTATGGGGTGCCGTGCCTCCGGCGGCAATGTTGGCGGTCCGCGGAGCCGACTGGCCGCGGGCAGCTCCTGGATCGTCGTAGATCATATCGGGCAATCCACGACGGCAGTGGCGCCGCTGAACCGGGGCCGTAATGTAGCATCGGGAACCCTCTCCGCTCATCGGCGGCCTCCTCCACATGGCGGAACTGGGACCCTTCGGACCGCGCCATATGCAACCCAAATGCAACCCATTGGACCCAGGCTTCCCGCTATGCTACGGGCGCTCCTCCTGGAACGGATCCACGGCGATGCCTCAGCTATCCAGGTGATGGCTGATCTTCTGGAGGAAACCCTTTGACCCGCATACCCATCGATCCCGACGTGATCCGGGCCTTGGCTGCCGTGCTAACCGAAACGGGCCTGACCGAGATCGAAATTGCCGAAAAAGACAGCCGCATACGATTGGTGCGGGGCGTGACATCCGGCTCACCACCGATAATGGCTGCCGCCGCCCCAGCGCAGCTGCCCGTCGCCGCTGCCGCCGCGCCCGCGGTGCAGGACATTACCGCCCACCCCGGTGCGGTTGTCAGCCCGATGGTCGGCGTCGCGTATCTTCTGCCGGAGCCGGGCGCCCAGCCGTTCGTCACGGTGGGCCAGACCGTTACGGCCGGCCAGACCCTCCTGTTGATAGAGGCGATGAAGACCTTCAACCAGATCAAGGCGCCAAAGGCCGGAATCGTGACGGCAATCCTGGTCCAGAACAGTTCTCCTGTGGAATACGGCGAAGTGCTGATGATCCTGGAATAGTCCCGTGTTCCGCAAAATCCTCATCGCCAATCGCGGCGAGATCGCCCTTCGCATCCAGCGCGCCTGTCGCGAACTGGGTATTTCGACCGTGGCCGTCCATTCGACCGCGGACTCCGAGGCGATGCATGTGCGGCTGGCCGATGAGAGCGTTTGCATCGGGCCTCCGCCGGCCAAGGACAGCTACCTCAACATCCCCTCCATCCTGTCCGCCGCGGCAATCACCGGCGCCGACGCGATTCACCCCGGCTATGGCTTCCTGTCGGAAAACGCCCGCTTCGCCGAGATGGTCGAAGCGCACGGCATGGCGTTCATCGGCCCATCCTCCTCCCATATCAGCATGATGGGCGACAAAATCGCGGCCAAGGCAGCCATGGCTTCCCTAGGCGTGCCGCTCGTCCCGGGATCAACAGGGGAGGTGCCAGACGTTGAAACGGCCCGATCGGTTGCATCCCGCATCGGCTACCCGGTGCTGATCAAGGCGGCGGCAGGCGGTGGTGGCCGCGGCATGAAAGTCGCGCTCGATCCGTCGGATCTTGAAGAAGCATTCCGAACGGCCCGGACCGAGGCCCGCGCGGCATTCGGCAACGACTCGGTCTACATCGAGAAATATCTGGACCGTCCGCGCCACATCGAGCTGCAAATCCTGGCCGACAATCATGGCGAAGTTGTCCACTTCGGGGAACGTGACTGCAGCCTCCAGCGGCGCCACCAGAAGCTGCTTGAGGAAGCCGGTTCGCCGGCAATTACCTCCGCGCAGCGCGACGCTCTTGGCGAAACCGCGACCGCCGCTCTACGCAAACTCGGCTACCGTAACGCCGGCACGCTTGAGTTCCTGTATCAGGACGGCCACTTCGCCTTCATCGAGATGAACACCCGCCTGCAGGTCGAGCACCCGGTCACCGAAATGGTCTGTGGGATCGACCTTGTGCGCGAGCAGATCCGCCTCGCCGAGGGCGCGCATCTCGGCTACCTGCAACGCGATATCAGCTTTACCGGCCACGCAATTGAATGCCGGATCACCGCCGAGGACCCGGACACTTTCATGCCGACGCCTGGCAGGGTCACTGCGTTCCATGCCCCTGGCGGCCTCGGCGTTCGTGTTGATTCCGCGCTGTACGCTGGATATTTCGTGCCGCCGTTCTACGACAGCATGGTGGCAAAGCTGATCGTCCACGCGCCTACCCGGCTGGATGCAATCAACCGGCTGCGCCGGGCACTTGACGAGTTTGCCGTCGTCGGGATCCAGACGACAATTCCACTCCATCGCCGGATCGTCGACGATCCTGAATTTCAGGCTGGCGATTACACCATCCACTGGCTGGAACAGTTCGTCGCCGGCCGCTGACCTGGGGAACCTTTCATGAGCCATTCGCATGACCACGGGCATGACCACGACCACGGGCACCCGCCGGTCCCCGGTACGGTGGATTGGCGCACCAACGGCGTGCGGGTAATCAAAGGCGACCAACTCGACACCAACACCGCGCAAACCCCCGGCATGAATCGCGCCGCCGCCATCAACAAGGCTCGGGTGGGCGCGCAGAAGATCTGGGCGGGCACGGTCCACATTCACGCCAACGCCAAAACCGGCGCCCATCATCACGGTGCGCTTGAAAGCGTCATCTATGTGATCCGCGGCAAGGCGCGCATGCGATGGGGCGAGCACCTGGAGTTTGTTGCCGAAGCTGAAGCCGGCGACTTCATTTTCGTTCCGCCCTACGTCCCGCATCAGGAAATCAACGCCAGCAGCGAGGAGACGCTTGAATGCGTCCTGGTCCGCAGCGACAACGAAGCGGTAGTAGTAAACCTGGACATCGAGCCGGTAGAGAAACCCGAAGCCGTCTACTGGATTGACCCGATCCACCAGAAGCCCTGAAACATGATACCGGCGGCCCCCCATGTAGGACCGCCGGTACCAGCTTCGCACGCGACCGCCGCCCCACCACAGGCCCATGGCGGTCGCGCGCATCTACCGGTCAGCCCCCTCAGGCTGCCGGTATTCCGGATCAAGACGCTTTCAGCGCCTCGACAATCATGGCGATACCCTGCGCGTGCCAGCGCTGGATCGCTTTATGGTCGGCGCCCAAAGCTTTACCCAGGCGACGCCATGGAAACAGATGCCGGTCCGTCACCGGGTGCACCAGGCTTCGAGCGCCGACGACCCGCCGCAACACGTAGCGGTCCAGTGGGATCGACGGGATCCAGCTCATAGCCTCGTCCATCCGGCCGATCTTTTCGGCAGATGGAACCGACGGGCGAATTCGTGCCTCGGACCAACCGTAAGCCTCCAGCGCGGTGCGCACGATCTCGAGCGACGACGAGCGAAGGCGCGTTGAGTATCCCGTGCCGGGCAGTGCGAGCAGCGTCGCACCCGCTTCCTCTAGCCGGTAAATGACGAAATCGGAGTCTATGTCATACCCGTCCGCCATCAATGGCCGGATAGCGCGCATGCCGGATGCCGAATTTGGGGTCGTACCCGATGGCGCCGTTGATCGCGGTTTCGTCATGCTTACGTCCTTGTTGCAGCAGGAATGGCGACGCGTGGTTCGGCCGCCAGCGGATCAACGGCCAGTGGGTCGACAACCGGTAGATCGGCGGCCGGTGGATCAGCGGCCCGGTGGATCAGCGGCCCGGTGGATCAGCGGATCGTGTCGGGCGTGGAGAACGGCAGATGCTCCAGCACGGTCCCGCGGTTGATCGCGTCCCAGCTGTCGGAATGGCCTGCCGGCAGCGGTGGCCGGTCCGATTGATCCAGCGCCAACACTGCGTTCGCGGGTGGTCGTTCCACGTTCAGATAGCGCGCCCGCTCGATGATGATCGAGCGGGTCAATCCGAGGAGCAGCGCGATGATGTCCCAGCTTGCGCCTTCGGTGCGGAGTCGCCGGATTTGCGTGTCCTGACCCTCAGTCCAAACTCTTTTCCCAGGCATGGCGACCTCCAGTGGCGAACGGGTAGCGAACAGCGCCTAGTTAGCTAGACTAACGCTTCCCGTCAACAGAAATAACGCCTATCATAAGAAAATGTTCCCTTGGTGGCTCTGTTGCCTTTAGATCCAACGCGATTACCTGGCTTGAAAAACTGATGGCACACCTGTTGCTCAGGCATTGGATCTCCGAACCTGAGAACATCCGGTGGGGAAGGCGGGAGAGCCAAATGATCAGGTGCGGGCCGTTCCATCGTTGTCGGGAGCGCGAAGGAATAGGGCAGATTTTCCTCGACCCAACCAAAATCGCTAGTTATACTAACACCCATGAATACGCCTCAGGATATTGGCAGCCGCGTCAAGGCCGGCCGGCGGGACCGTGGGCTTACCCAGGAAGAGCTGGCCGAACAGGTTGGCGTCTCCCGCAGCGCGGTCGCACAGTGGGAAACCGGCCGTACCGGACAGATCACCGGCAATCTTTCCCGCATCGCGGAGGTACTCGACCTCAATGTCGAATACCTGATGTACGGGGTGGACAAGCGCGCTCCATCACAAGCGCAGCAGGGCGACGAGCTAGCCATGCTTCGGCTCTACCGCGAATGCGAGCCGGACGACCGGCAGATCCTGCTGCGGACTGCCCGCCGCCTCGCCCGTCGGGACGTGCACCGCGCTAACGGCGGCTGACAAAGTCCCACGTTCCGTTGCATGGCGCATCGATCGCCAATACGCTCCACTCACCGGTAGCAACCGCACGAACAAGCCCTCCGGAAATCCCCTGGGCAAGCTCACGGACAGGAAACGCATGGCCGACGACAACGTCATTTCCTCCACACCTCCTGCAGCGGCGCAGTCTGCGCCCGTCGGCTGGGAACCGGAGCTTGCCGAACTTCGCCATCGGCAGACATTGGCGCGCGAACTCGGCGGTGCGGAACGCGTGGCAAGGCAGCATGCCGGCGGCCGCTTGACGGTCCGCGAACGGATCGACCGTCTGCTGGATGACGGCAGCTTCCAGGAAATCGGCAGCATCGCCGGCAAGGCCAGCTACGACGCGCACGGCAACATCACTGCTTTCACGCCGGGCAACTGCGTCTTTGGCCGAGGCACCCTGGAGGGCCGTCCGGTGGTCGTTGCTGGCGATGACTTCACGCTGCGTGGCGGATCGGCCGACGCCTCCATCAAGGGGAAACCCAAGATGTCGGAGGAGATCGCCACCCAGTTCCGCATGCCGATCATTCGCCTGATCGAGGGCTCCGGCGGCGGCGGTTCGGTAAAGACGATCGAAACCACCGGCCGAGCGAATTTGCCGGGCGGGCTGACGGAGACGACGTCTTTCAATTTAGTGGCCGATCAGATGTCGCAGGTCCCCGTCGTCGGCCTTGGCCTTGGTTCGGTCGCCGGGTTGGGGGCTGCCCGCCTTGTCGCAGCGCATTATTCCGTGATGGTGAAAGGCATCGCTGCTGTGTTCGTTGCTGGCCCGCCGGTCGTGGAACGTCTCGGCGAACCCCGCACCAAGCAGGAACTCGGCGGCTGGCAGATCCAGGTGGGTTGCGGCGCGGTGGATCAGGCCGTCGATACCGAGGAGCAGGCGTTTGAGGCCGCCCGCCGCTTCCTGTCCTATCTGCCTAGCTCCATCCACGACGTTCCGCCGCGCGTCCGCAACTGGGACGATCCGAATCGCCGCGACGAGATGTTGATATCGGCGATTCCGAAGGTGAAGAAGCAAGCCTACCACATGCGGCAAATCATCGCCTCGGTGTTCGACAAGGGCAGCTTTTTCGAGATGGCTGCCATGTTTGGCAGGTCGATCATCACCGGGTTCGCCCGGCTGGATGGCTGGCCGGTTGCGGTGATGGCAGGCGACCCGCTGTTCGATGGTGGCGCCTGGACCGCCGACGCCTGCAACAAGATCATCCGCTTCGTCGACATGGCACAGACCTTCCACCTGCCAGTCGTACACCTCGTCGACTGTCCTGGCTTCCAGGTAGGCCTGCGCGCCGAGAGCAGTGCGGTCATCCGCTGGGGCGTGCGGGCTTTGTCCGCGATCAACCAGACCACCGTGCCCTGGTGCAGCATCATCGTCCGCAACTGCTACGGTGTCGGCGGCCTGGGGCATCAGCCGGTTGGCCATCTGTGCCTGCGTTACGCCTGGCCGTCGGCAAGCTGGGGCTCGCTGCCACTGGAAGGCGGTATTGAAGCCGCCTATCGCGCGGAAATCGACGCCTCTCCCGATCCTGATGCGAAACTAGCGGAAATCGAGGAGCGGCTGAACCGGCTGCGTTCTCCGTACCGGACCGCGGAGGCGTTCTGGGTCGAGGAAGTGATCGACCCCCGGGATACCCGCAAACTTTTGTGCGACTTCGCCAACCTCGCGGCACCGCTGCGGGAGCCCGGTCCGTCGGCATTTGGGATGCGCCCGTAGCAGAATGCAAGGCGTTCTGCCGCCCAACCCCGCTAAGGGGGGATGCCCATAGGACCCGCTCATGGTGGGAATGAAGAGAGGCGCGACGTAGGTGTCTCAACCGACACCGTCGCCGCCGATCTCTTTGTCCCGACCGGTCAAATGGGGCCGTGGCGCCTTTGCGGGTCAGGGCAGAGCCCTGGTCTTACCTCACCGACGTAACCAAATTGCCGATGACCTGGATTCGCGCTAGCCTTGACGGCGGCTACGCGGAAGTAGCACAAGCCGCGGCCGGTTCGGTAATGGGCTCGCTGCAATGGACCTGCCCGAACCAGAGGAAAGGAGTCCGACTTGCAGCCGACGGATATCAAGGCGCCCGACTACTTCCACAAAGTTGTCGATTGCCAGTGGGCGTGTCCCGCACACACGCCAGTCCCTGAATACATCCGTCTGATCGCAAACGAGCGATACGCCGATGCTTTCATGGTCAACTGGAAGTCGAACGTGTTTCCTGGCATCCTCGGTCGCACCTGTGATCGCCCCTGCGAACCGGCCTGCAGACGAGGCAGGGTCGAAGAAGAGCCTGTAGCCATCTGCCGCCTGAAGCGAGTCGCGGCCGACTTTAAGGGCGACGTCAGTGATCGCATGCCTGGCCCGTCTGCCACGCGTAACGGCAAGAAGTCGCGTTGGTCGGTGCCGGCCCCGCCTCTCTGACCGTCGCGCGGGACCTCGCGCCGCTTGGCTACGATCTCGTAATCTTCGACGGAGACGAGCGCGCCGGTGGCATGATCCGACGGCAGATCCCGAAATTCCGTCTGCCGGAAGAAGTGATCGACGAGGAAGTTGGTTACATCACAGACATGGGCCCCGAAATGCGGCTTGGCCAGCGCGTCGACAGCCTGAAGGCGTTATTGGACGATGGCTTCGATGCCGTCTTTGTCGGGTCGGGTGCCCCGCGCGGACGCGACCTGCCGATCCCCGGCCGTCAGGAAGCCGCCGCGAACATACACATCGGCATCGACTGGCTATCGTCAGTTTCTTTTGGTCACATCAACAAGATTGGTAAGCGCGTAATCGTCCTGGGTGGCGGGAACACGGCCATGGACTGCTGCCGGTCCTCTCGCCGTCTCGGTGGCGAGGATGTGAAGGTCATCGTCCGCTCCGGCTTCGAGGAAATGAAGGCCTCGCCCTGGGAAAAGGAAGACGCACTTCACGAGGACATCCCGATCCTCAACTATCTGGTGCCAAAGGAGTTCAAGCACGACAACGGCCGCCTGTATGGCATGACGTTCGAGACGGTGAAGGCCGAATACGACGCCCGCGGTCGCCGCAAACTGGTCGCGACCGGCGAGCCTGACGCCTTCTATGAGTGTGACGACGTGCTGGTCGCGGTCGGCCAGGAAAACGCGTTCCCGTGGATCGAGCGCGACATCGGCATTTCATTCAACGAATGGAACATGCCGGTGGTGGATGAAACCACGTTTCAGTCCACCGAACCACGCGTGTTCTTCGGCGGCGATGCCGCGTTCGGCCCCAAGAACATCATCTGGGCCGTGGCTCATGGCCATCAGGCCGCTATCTCCATCCACCAGCTCTGCGAAGGCCAGGACGTCAGCGACCGCCCGCCGCCGATGGTCACGCTGGCCAGCCAGAAGATGGGCATCCATGAGTGGAGCTACGACAACGGCGTCTCCCTTGATCTGCGCTTCAAGGTTCCGCACCGCGACAAGCTTGCGGCTCTGAAGGACATCAAGGCCGAGGTCGAGCTCGGTTTCGATATCGATCTGGCGTTTGCGGAGGCGCAGCGCTGCCTGAACTGCGATGTGCAGACCGTCTTCACCGACAACCTGTGCATCGAATGTGACGCCTGCGTCGATATTTGCCCGGTGGACTGCATCACCTTCACCGCCGACGGGCCGGAGGCAGAACTTCGCGCCCGGCTGAACGCGCCCGCCCATAATACGGAACAGGCACTGTATGTGTCCGGCCATCTGAAGACCGGCCGCATCATGGCGAAGGACGAGGATGTCTGCCTGCACTGTGGCCTATGTGCCGAACGCTGTCCGACCGGAGCATGGGATATGCAACGTTTCCTGATCGATGTCGCCCAAGCGGAGAACGCATGCTGCAGCAAGTAGACCGGGTCGAAGGCCTCCAGAAGGTCAACGACTTTGTGGTGAAGTTCGCCAACGTGAACGGTTCGGGTTCGGCCAGCGCCAATGCGCTGTTCGCCAAGGCCGTGCTTCGGATGGGTATCGCCGCCACGCCGCGCAACATCTTCCCGTCCAACATCCAGGGACTGCCGACCTGGTATGAGGTGCGGATTTCCGATGCCGGCCACCTCGCCGCCCGCGGCGGCGGCTCGGACCTGATGGTCGCGATGAACCCTCAAACCTGGGAGAAGGACGTTCAGTCGATCGAGCCGGGCGGCTACCTGTTTTACGACAACACCAAGCCCATCCCGGTCGAGAAGCTCCGCACCGATATTGTCGTCGTCGGCGTGCCGCTGACGGCTATCACGAACGAAGCCTACACCGACTCCCGCCAGCGACAGTTGTTCAAGAACATCGTCGGCCTTGGCGCGCTGTCGATCCTGCTGGACCTTGATCCCGCGGTGATCGAGCAATTGCTGTCCGAACAGTTCAAAGGTCGCGACAAGCTGATTACAGCAAATATCCAGGCGCTCCACATGGGCCGCGACTGGGTAAAGAACAATCTGGACTACCCGATCGGCCTGCGGCTGAAGCATGCCAACACGGTCGGAGACCGGATCTTTATCGATGGCAATAGCGCCGCTGCGCTCGGGGCAGTTTATGGTGGCGCCACGGTGTGCGCCTGGTATCCGATCACGCCGTCGTCCTCCCTGGCAGAGGCCTTCCAGCGTTATTGCAGCCGGATGCGCGTGGACAAAGCCACCGGTAAGAACAACTTCGCCATTGTCCAGGCGGAGGATGAACTCGCCTCAATTGGCATTGTTATCGGTGCCGCATGGAACGGAGCGCGGTCGTTCACGGCAACGTCCGGTCCCGGAATTTCCTTGATGCAGGAGTTCTTTGGGCTGGCATACTTCGCCGAAATTCCCGCCGTTGTCTTCGACGTTCAACGCGCCGGCCCGTCCACCGGCATGCCGACCCGCACGCAGCAGACCGACATCACGGCCTGCGCCTACGCATCGCACGGCGACACCAAGCACGTGCTGCTGATCCCCGAAGATCCGTATGAATGTTTCGAGTTCGGCGCGCTGGCCTTCGACCTGGCCGATCGACTGCAAACGCCGATCTTCGTCATGCTGGACCTGGAAATCGGGATGAACGACCGCCTGACGAAGCCGTTCGAGTGGGACGACAGCCGCAAGCTCGACCGCGGCAAGGTTATGACGGCCGAGGACCTGGAAGCCGGGAAAGTTTTCGGCCGCTACCTGGATGTGGATGGTGACGGCATCGCCTACCGGACGCTGCCTGGAACCCATCCCACCAAGGGTGCGTTTTTTACGCGCGGCACGTCCAAGGACCGTATGGCGAAGTATTCCGAGGAAGGCCACGACTACCAGGAGAACATGGAGCGGCTGCTGAAGAAGCACCGCACCGCCCGCACCTTGGTCCCGGCCGCAATCGAACGCAAAGCCGATAAACCAACTCGCCTGGGCGCAATCTATTTCGGATCCACGAGCCCCGCGATCAACGAAGCCGACGCGATGCTGGCGGACCAGGGCATCCCTGTCGATCTGCTGCGTCTGCGGGGCTTCCCGTTCGGGGATGAGGTCGAGGCATTCATCGAGGCGCACGACACGGTCTTCGTCGTCGAGCAGAATCGTGACGGCCAGATGCGGTCCCTGCTAGTGAATGAGCTCGAAATCAACCCAAAGAAACTGGTCAAGATCGTGCATTACGATGGCACGCCGATCAGCGCTCGTTTCATCGCCGGTGAGATTGCCGGCCGTCTGGAGAAAGTCCCGTCATGACGTTCCTGGCAAAGCCGAAACTGCATCATCCGGAACTGCATAAAAACGCGCTGGGCTATACCCGCCGGGACTATGAGGGCGCGATCTCCACCCTGTGCGCCGGCTGCGGCCACGATTCGATCAGCGCGGCGATCGTGCGCGCCTGCTACGAGCTCGATCTGCCACCGCACCGGATTGCTAAGCTGTCGGGGATCGGTTGTTCGTCCAAGACGCCGACTTACTTCCTGGGCGCCTCGCACGGATTTAACTCGGTCCATGGCCGCATGCCGTCCGTGCTGACTGGCGCCAATCTGGCAAACCGGGACCTGATCTACCTTGGGGTGTCGGGCGACGGCGATAGTGCGTCCATCGGGCTAGGCCAATTCGCCCATGCCATGCGCCGGGGCGTTAACATGGTCTACATCGTCGAGAACAACGGTGTGTACGGCCTGACCAAAGGCCAGTTCTCCGCAACGTCCGACAAAGGCGCCAAGTCCAAGCGAGGTGTCGAGAACACCGACGACGCCATCGACCTCGTTGGCATGGCCCTGCAGCTCGGCGCCACCTTCGTTGCTCGCAGCTTCTCTGGCGATAAAGCACAACTTGTGCCGCTGATCGAGGCGGCTCTGCGTCATGAAGGGGCAGCCTTCATCGACTGCATATCCCCCTGTGTCGCATTCAACAATCACATGGGCTCGACCAAGAGCTTCGATTACGTGCGCGAACACAACGCGACGATGAACTACCTGGACGTGATCACTGGCCGCGAGGAGATCACCGTCGACTATGCCCCGGGCACGGTCGAGATGGTGACGCAGCATGACGGCTCCAAACTGCGCCTGCGCAAACTGCACATCGACTACGACATGCACGACCGGGTCTCGGCAATGACATACATGCAGCAGCGCCAGGCAGCTGGAGAAATCGTCACGGGCCTGCTCTACGTCGATCCGAATCCCCGGGACATGCACGGCCACCTGAAGACATCCGACATCCCGCTGAACGTGCTGCGGGAAGACACGCTAGTCCCAGGTGCAGCCGCCCTGGCGAAGATCAACGCGGGGCTTCGGTAGGGGAAGGAAAGCCAGGGGCGCTGCCCCTGGACCCCACTAAGGGCCGAGGGCCCTTAGAACCCGCTGATGGCCGGGACGACATGAGGGGGCGCCACGGTCGGTAGCAACCGACACCGTGGCCCCCCTTATGTCATTCCAGCCAAGCGAATGGGATCCATAGGGGCCACTGCCCTCGCCTTGCCTTCCTTAAGCCGCCGCCTCAGCGTCGATCTTCCGCTCAAAGCGCTTGCGCTCGTGCGGATCCAGGTAACGCTTGCGCAGACGAATGGCGGACGGGGTAACCTCCACGAACTCGTCATCCTCCACGTAGGCAATAGCCTGCTCCAGGCTCATTTTCCTGGGCGGGATGAGCAGCATCGCCTCATCCTTGCCGGCGGCTCGGATGTTGGTCAGCTTCTTTTCCTTGATCGGATTCACTTCCAGATCCGACTCCCGGCTGTGCTCACCCAGGATCATCCCCTGGTAGACCTTCTCGCCAGGCGATACGAACATGGTGCCGCGTTCCTGAATGTACCACAGCGAGTAGTGCACGGCCTCACCCGCCTCGGTGGAAATCAGTGATCCGGCGCGGCGCCCCTCGATGGTGCCTTTCCACGGCCCGTAGCCGGCGAACAGCCGGTTCATGATGCCGGTGCCACGCGTGTCGGTCAGGAATTCGCCGTGGTAGCCGATCAGCCCACGGCTAGGGATCGAGAACGTCATCCGGACCTTGCCTCCACCGGAGGGGCGCATGTCCTTCATCTCACCCTTCCGACGGCTGAGCTTCTCCACCACAACCCCGGTGTAAGGCTCGTCGACGTCGACCAGCACCTCTTCCATCGGCTCTTCTCGCTCACCGCTCTCCGGGTTCTTGCGGGTTAGCACGCGCGGCCGGCCGATGGTCAGTTCGAAGCCTTCGCGGCGCATCTGTTCGATCAGTACGCCGAGCTGGAGTTCGCCGCGGCCGGCGACTTCAAAGGCGTCGGTTTCGTTCGAGTTGCTGACGCGGATAGCGACGTTGCCCTCGGCCTCGCGGAATAGCCGCTCGCGGATCTGCCGCGAGGTGACTTTCTTGCCCTCCCGGCCGGCCAGCGGAGAGTCGTTGATGCGGAAGGTCATCGCCAGGGTCGGCGGATCGACCGGAATGGCCTCCAGCGGACCCGTCAGTTCCGGGGCGCCGATGGTGTCCGGAATGGTGCCATCCGACAGTCCAGCCACAGCGATGATGTCGCCGGCCATGACCTCATCCACGGCTACACGGTCCAGCCCGCGGAAGGATAGCAGCTTCGTCATCCGACCGGTTTCGACCAGCGTGCCGTCGCGGCGCATTACCTTCACTGGCATATTGATGCGGCCAACGCCCTGCTCGAACTTGTCCCGTCAGCACGCGGCCCAGGAAGTTGTCATATTCCAGGATGCTCGCCACCATGGCGAACGGCTCATCCGGTTTGACCGTCGGCGGTGGCACATGGCTGAGGATGAGGTCGAACAGCGGTGAGAGATCCTTCCGCGGTCCGTCCAGCGTTTGATCCGCCCAGCCGTTGCGCCCTGACGCGTACAGCATGGGAAAATCGAGCTGGCTGTCGCTGGCGCCGAGCGCAGCGAAAAGGTCGAAGATCTCGTTATGCACTTCGTCCGGGCGGGCGTCCTGGCGGTCCACCTTGTTGACAACGACGATAGGATGCAGCCCCCGGGCCAGCGCCTTGCCGACGACAAACTTAGTCTGCGGCAGCACGCCCTCCGCGGCGTCGACCAGCACGATCGCGCCGTCCACCATATTCAGGATACGCTCCACCTCGCCGCCGAAATCGGCATGGCCGGGCGTGTCGACGATGTTGATGCGTGTGTCGTTCCACACGACGCTCGCGCACTTGGCCAGGATCGTGATCCCACGCTCCTTCTCCAGGTCGTTGCGATCGAGCGCGCGGTCCGTCACGGCCTGGTGTTCACGAAACGCCCCTGACTGGCTCAGCAGCTTGTCCACGAGGGTGGTCTTCCCGTGGTCGACATGGGCGATGATCGCGACGTTCCTGATCTGCATAAAAAACCTGGCTATGGGATGGTGCGGCGCACACATAGGCTGGATTGCGGCCGGTTGCGAGGGGAAATGCGCCGTGATGGCGGGACGCAGATGTGCGTCGCTGAAGTTTCACGGGGCCGGGCTGAATGTGGCACCGGGTGCCGGATAGACGCCTAACGCGTCGGGGCAGTGCCTGATGTCAGAAGCTGTCTTGCGTTAGGGGGTGATATAGCCGTGCCCACTATTGTGATTTGCAACATACCGGGACAATGAAGGACGTGCTGAAAACGACAGACGCGGAGCACCATCTGTCCGTCCGGGCGCTCGTTTGGGAGACGCTGGCTGCCGTCGTGGATCGATCGCGCGGCGGCGGCGAACCCCGGCTGCAGACCCTTCCAAACCTCCCACGCAATTCCTAACCCTTACAACAGCCCATGCGGCGGATTAGGATAGGAAGTGCCGATCCCCATCCCGAGGCGTTCGACGCATGGCTTCTGGTGCCGGCGCAGGGAGAGGGCTGCTGCGGCTGCTGACGCGGGATCGGTTGTCGGCGGGGCATGACTGGCAGTTTGTATCGATTGCGGGAGTCACCTGGCGTGTCGTGCGACAGCAGCCCGGCTACGGCATGGCCTCGACGGTCCATGTTGCCGACAGCACGAGGGGAGACTGTTCCAACGTCGTGGCCACGTGTTCAAGTTCCTCCGTGCTGGCAGAAGTCGACACAAGTTCGGCCACGAGTTCGACCTGATCGTCCCCTTGCGCCTGTGTCTGGATGTCGCGGACGGGATAGTTGTGTTCGGTGAGGACTTCATCGAGCAGATCGCGCACGGCGCTGACGTTGGCGGGCAGACATGTTACGTGAACACTGTATTCCGCCTCCGTCGTGTCCGGGGTGATCGGGCGCCGGTTCACCCAGTCGACCAGCGGCCGCAACAAAGTATTTCCCGCCAGAACGAACCCGGCGACCGTGGTGGCCTCCAGCGGCATGCGGGCGCCCGCGAAGGTGCCGACAGCGGCGGAGCACCACAGCGTGGCCGCGGTGTTCAGTCCACGAATGCTGCCGCCGTCTTTCAGGATGACGCCGGCGCCGAGAAAGCCGATGCCGGAGACGACGTAGGAGATGATGCGGGTCGCGCCGTCTGCGCCCAACAGGCGGAAGCCAAGATCGGAGAACGCGGCGGCCCCGACGGCCACTAGGACGTTTGTGCGAAGCCCGGCGTTGCGCTGGCGCCACTGGCGTTCGAAGCCGATCGCGGTGCCAAGCACAAAGGCGACCAGCAGGGCGAAAAACGTTTGCAGGAACGCCATGCCGGATGCCCATCGTGGTTCGGCGGCGGATTACATCGCCAGGTAGCCGCCGTCCACATAGAGTTCGGCGCCGGTGATGTAGGATGCCTCATCCGACGCCAGGAACAGTACGGCATTGGCGACTTCATCGACCTCGCCCGTGCGGCCAAGCGGGACGGTTTTCAGCATCTTCGCGCGAATCACCGGATCGGCGGTGGCGCCAGACGTGCGCATCGGTGGCATCAGCCCGGGATGGATCGAGTTGCAGCGGATCTTGTCTTTGCCAAACTGCACCGCGGTCGACTTTGTCAGTGTGCGAACGGCCCCCTTCGACGCGTTGTAGCCCATGTGAACGAACGCCTGACCGGCGTTGCCGGAGATCGAGGACAGATTGACGATCGAGCCGCCGCCATTGTGTTGCATCTGGCGCACGGCGGCGGCTGTGCCGAGGAACACGCCGGTGGCGTTGACGTCCATCAGACGGCGCCAAAGTCCGGAATCCAGCAGGTCGTTGGTGGCGCTGCCGCTGATGCCGGCGTTGTTGACCAGGATGTCCAGTCGCCCAAAGTGGCGGACTGTCTCGTCGACCACCTTCGCCCAGTTGGCTTCGTCCGTGACGTCCAGCGACAGGAAGATGGCCTTGCCGCCGGTGCTGTTAATGGACAAAGCGACGGCATGACCCTCGGCTTCCAGCATATCCGCGACGACAACCTTCGCACCTTCCTTGCCGAAGCGGCGGGCGGTGGCGGCTCCCATGCCGGAGGCGGCGCCGGAGATGATGGCGACTTTGTTTTCGAGGCGCATTGGTGATTTCCTCCTGGTGTTTCGTGGATTTTGCCAACTTGGAGCGGACTTGGCTACTGGCCGGTATCGCGCCAGAATAATCGGCACTCGAGGAGACAAGGTCCATGGCGCATCGCGGTCTGACGTTCGGTATCTTCCTGGCCCCGTTCCACCGGATGGGAGAAAATCCCACGCTGGCGATAGGCCGCGACGTCGAGCTGATTCAGTGGCTGGATCATCTGGGCTATGACGAGGCCTGGATCGGCGAGCACCACTCGGCCGGGTGGGAATTGATCGCGTCCCCGGAACTGATCATCGCGGCGGCGGCGGAGAAGACCAAGCATATCAAGCTGGGATCGGGGGTTACCAGCCTGCCGTATCATCATCCGTTCATGGTGGCGCAGCGCTGGGTGCAGCTGGATCACATGACTCGCGGGCGGGCGATGCTGGGGTGCGGGCCGGGCGCGCTGACGTCGGATGCCTACATGCTGGGAATCAAGCCGGCAACGCAACGTCCGCGCATGCTGGAGGCGATGGACGCGATCATGGCGCTGCTGAAGTGCGAGGACCGCGTGACCATGAAAACCGACTGGTTCGAAATGAACGACGCTCGGCTGCACCTTGCGCCCTACAGCGATCCGCATTTCGAAATCGCGGTCGCCAGCACGATCACGCCGTTCGGAATGATCGCGGCCGGCACGCATGGCGTCGGCGTGCTTTCGATCGGCGCCGGGCTGCCGGGCGGGCCGGAAGCGCTATCATCGCAATGGAAAATCGCCGAGGACGCGGCCGCAAAGGCTGGCAAGACCATGTCGCGCAAGAAATGGCGTGTGGTGGTAAATGCACATATCGCGGACGACGACGAGCAGGCATTGAACGAAGTCCGCAAAGGCGAGCGTAACGAGACGATCACCTATTTCGAGGACACACTCGGCCGGCCGCCTGGACGCTCCGACGATCCCTTGGTCGACGGCGTGAAGCAGGGAACGACCCTTGTCGGCTCGCCGGAGACGGTGACGAAAGGGATCAAGCGGCTGCTGGACTATAGCCAGGGCGGCTTCGGGGGAATTTTGTTCCGGGCGCACGAGTGGGCGACGCGGGAACAGACGATGCGGAGCTACGAACTGTTTGCCCGCTATGTCATGCCAGTGTTCCAGTCGTCGCTGGATCTGCCGACAGGGTCGGTCGCGTGGGCTCGGGAAAACCGGCGGCAGGTTTTCGGCGAGACTCCGGAAGCTGTGCGGCGGGCGTTCACCGATTTCGGCGCGGCGGTTCCGGACGACTTCCAGGCCCGCACGCTTGGCGGACGGGACGTCTAAGGCGATGGCCAGCCCAGAGTGAGTTGCACCCTGGGCTGTTTCGATCAGACGTTTGGAGCTGTCTGCGCTGTCTCTGTCCTTGCGGTGTCGCGGCCTGAACCGTCAGGGCCGGGCTCTTTGGTGATCTCGACATCCTCACGACGGACCGTGTCGCGGACGGTTTCAGTGCGTTCGTTGGCCTGCTTGTTGATGACGACTTCCTCGCGGACACGAGCGGTCTTTGATGCGACGGCTTCTTCCGCTGTTTCCGTCACTTCGACCACTTTATCCGTGAAATCCGGCTTGGAGACCGTACGTCCTTCGGCGACGGGCCGTCGCTCGATTGAGACTGTCTCATCGCGCAGCGCCACTTGTTCCTCGACCGGGGTTTCGACGACGTAGCGGCGGATCCGGGTCGTGCCGCGATTGATGACGCGCTTGCCGACCGCGAGGTTCTCCTCGGATAGGGGAATGGATTCGGCACTGCCTCGGGCTGTGCCGGTATGCCCAAGATCGGTATCATTCATAGCGTCGGACGCGGGCGCGCCAGTCGAGGCTGTCCTGGTCTCCAAGCCGCGCGCCTCCATGGTTGTTGCCTCGGCGGCCGCAGCGGTGCCCTGGTGGGTTCCGGCCTCGTAGGACGCGGCCCTTTCATCGATGTCGACAGGGTTATGCCGCTCAAGGATGTCCATGATATGCTGCAGATACTGTTCGGACGCCTTTACTGTAACGACGGTTGAGCCACCTTCCACGCTGCGGTCGAACACCGTCCCGTCGGGGCCATATTCTGTCTCCGTACCGAACAGCCGAGACCAAAATCCTGGTTCCTCGCGTGGGGCTGTGGTTGCCGTGGTCGTTTCGGTTGCGCCGGCATTACGGGCGAACTTATCAATCGCGCTGGCAGGCACGCCGGCGGCTTCCAGATCCTGAACGGCTCTCGCGGCATGGTCCTCGGTATCGTAGACCGCGACGACTGTCTCGTAGCTCATTTCGGCACTCCATTGTTCTGGGGGGTATTTGGACGTAGAAGATCGCCACCCGGATCGGACGGCGCCTCGCCTGGGCCAGCGCGCTCGACGACTGCCTGCTGCTCACGCAGCGTGACCGTCTCACGATGCCGCTCAGTTGTTCGCGCGCGGATCACATGCAGTTCCTCCGTCAGGACAAGCCGGCGTTCGACGACAAGGACCTCCTTGACGACAGGTATGATCGTCGTATCGCCCTCCTGCCTCACCGGGGGAACCGCATCGACCGGCTGATCGATCGCGACGCGCTTTATTTCAACCATCTCCCGCATGACCGGTTCGTCGACGACATGATCATGGGTCGTGGTCCGGACGTGGACACGGACCTGCCTCTCCGTGGTCTTGCGCGAGACGGTGAGGTCTTCGCTGTGCAACGGCACGACGACTTCGGGCGACTCCGAGCGGAGCGGCTGAGGATTTTCTGGACGCATTGGGGCGCAACGCGCTGGGCGGCCGACCGTTGCCGCCTACACCGGTTGGTGTGGAGCCGTGCTTAAACTGCTGGTGTTGGTTGGCAACGGGAACGGCACGTCCAGCAATGCGGATCTTCCGCTTGTGCCGTTCGCTGCATGGCGGCTCGCCACGACCCCGTTATTACCGCAACAGGGTTTGCCTCAATGGGGTTCAAACCTGACCAGTCGACGTTGATTGTTTGCCTTTCCGATTATCGATGGGCAGGAACCCGGCATCATCTCGTGTTGTGCCGCCAGATTCCGTAGGAGAGCATGTCAAAGAAGCATGATCCGTTCCTTCTGGGACCGGCCTGAGTGTACTTTGCGCGCATGAGTGATCGGGCCGTTCCACGGCAGCCTGTGCAGCAGGCGGCCTGATCATGGTGCCCGGTTCCCTGAGCACCTTATGCGAGTGCAGACGCCACGACAGTTCTTGCCGCGACGACGCGTTGCAGCCCTTGTTCGGGGGGCAGGTCAAGCGGGGGCGTGATGTTGATGTGGGTGACGCCGGCGGCCTGCAGCTTGTGGGCGGTCGCGATCCAGGCGGCCTCGTTTTCGCCCGTGGTAGGCAGGGGCGCACGAATCTGGAGGACGGCAGGGTCACGACCGGCGTCCTGCATGAATTGCCGGAGGCGAGGAACGTCCGGCGTAGGGTCGCCCATGGACATCCACCCATCGGCAAACCTGGCGACGCGGCGCAGGGCGCGTTCACCGGATTCGGTGCCGAACCATAATGGGATAGGCGGTATGTTCGGGCGGTTGAGGCCGACGTTCGCCAGCGTGTGATAATGGCCCTGATAGGTGACGTAAGGGTTGGTCCAGAGCAGGCGCAGGACCTCAATCTGCTCCTCAAGACGCCGACCGCGGCCATGGAAGGGTTGGCCAAGCGCGGCGTATTCAGCGGTATTCCAACTGATTCCGACACCGAGTTCAAAGCGTCCGCCAGTGAAGAGCGCGAGTTCGGCGGCTTGTTTGGCAAGCAGCACAGTCGGCCAGGCGGGCAAAATCAGGATGCCGGTGATGAAATGCAGCCGCTTGGTCACCGCACCCAGCGTGGCGAAGGTGACGATTGGATCGTAGAATGGCCCCACATACTGGCGATCAGGGCGATGTGGGTTAGTGCCGGGCGGCTGGCCGAGGACGTGGCCACTGGTGGAGGTGAAGTCGAACCCGGCTTCATCGAGCGTCTGCGCGTAGGCCTTTATCGCGCCTGGGTCGGCGAAGGCGGTGATAGGAAGGCCGCTGCCGAACTTCATGATCGTCTCCTATTTCAGTAACGAGCTTCGGGTTGACAGGAAATCTCCGACCGCCGCGACCAAAGTATCGCATTCTGCTTCACGGATGGGCAACGAAACGGTCATCATGCCGCGGCGGGCGAGCCAGATACCGCGTTCCAGGAGGTCGAAGAAGAATAGTTCCTTCAGCTTCGCATCATCCCTCGCGGCGTCCGAGGGCGAGTGGACTGTTCCGCGCATCGTATGAACGGCCAGCATCGAGCCGATACCGGTGAACTGCATCGGCGCGTCCGCTTCCTGGCACATCGCGTTCAACCGAGAGCGCAGCGCATCGCCGCGCGCGTTGAGCGCGAGGGCTGCTTCCGGCGTATAGACTTCGGTCAGTCCGGCCAGACCGGCGGCCATGGTCAGGACATTGTTGTTGAACGTGCCGGCGTGGGGGAGTGCATCTGCTCGCCGGGGGTCGAACAGATCCATGATGTCCGCTCGGCCGCCGAATGCGCCGAAGGACATTCCGCCGCCGATGTATTTGCCGAGCGTGGTCAGGTCGGGTTTGACGCCAGTGACAGACTGCAGGCCGCCGGGGGCGAGGCGCGAGGTCATCACCTCATCGAAGATCAGCAGTGCGCCGACCCGGGTGGTTTCCGCGCGGAGCATGTGCAGGAAGTCAAGCGTGGCGGGGATGCAGCCGCCGCTGCCGATCATCGGCTCCAGGATCACCAGTGCCAGGTCGTCGGTGATCAGGGCGCGCGTGGCCTCGATGTCGTTGTAATGCGCCAGCACGTAGTCAAACGGCGCGTTGATCGGCGAGCCGCCGCCTGCGAAGCCGAACACCGCGCCGTGGTAGGCGCCATTGAACACCAGGACCTTTTTTCGCCTGGTGAAGATGCGTCCGACCGAGATTGCCAGCAGGTTCGCCTCGGTGCCCGAGTTTGTGAAGCGGACGCGTTCCAGCCCGAACCGCTCGCAGACCGCGCGCGCAAATCGCGCCTCCGTCAGGTTAGAGGCGCCGAAGCTGATGCCGTTGTTGAGGGCATTGTCGACGGCCGTCCGGATTACCGGATTGGAGTGGCCGTAGAGCCCGGCGGTGTATTCGCCGAGGAAGTCAACGTATTCGGCGCCGTCCAAATCCCACATCCGGCAGCCCTGCGCTCGGGCCATCGCCAGCGGGAAAGGGGCGTAGTGCAGGACGGTGCGGGTATTGCCGCCGGGCATGACCGTGGTCGCCTCGACAAATCGGGCGAAACTGCGCGGGTTCCGGGTGACGTAGTGTTCCTTCGCATCCTGAAGCGCCGAGTCTATGTCGGAATTGCGCAACGCGCTCTCGCTCATGGGTTTGGGTTCCATATGTTTGTCCGCGCCAGTCTGCGGATTTTGCCATGCCGCGCAACAGCCGTTGCAGGGATCCGGGCCTCGCCCTACGGTGCCGCCGAAACGAGCAAGGGCTTGGGCGCATGGACCTGAAAGACCATATCCGCGGCATTCCGGATTTCCCGAAGCCGGGAATCCTGTTCTACGACATCTCTACGTTGCTGCGGGACGCCGATGCCTGGCAAGTGGCCATGGGCCGCATGGCGCGGGCGGTCCGGGCCTATATGCCTGACCTGGTCGCCGGGGTTGAAAGCCGGGGTTTCCTGATCGCTGCCCCCCTGGCGCTGAAACTAGGTTGCGGCTTCATTATGATCCGCAAGCGCGGGAAGTTGCCGGGCGCGACGGTCGGGCTGAACTATGCTCTTGAATATGGCGAGGACCGGGTGGAGATTCAGTCCGATGCGGTGGCGCCGGGCCAGCGGGTCGTTGTGGTCGACGATTTGCTGGCGACCGGTGGGACAATGGCGGCGGGGATCGCGCTGCTGCGAAACGTTGGCGCCGTTGTCCCCGCGGCGGCGGCGTTGATCGAGTTGAGCTTTCTGAATGGGCGCTCGCGGTTGGATGTGCCGTGCGAGGCCTTGGTCAGCTATGATTCCTGAGTGTTCGATACAGGCTGTTTGGCTTTATAGTCTTGTTTTAGTTTTCTGAAGCAGTGCCTGCTGTTCATCTTTACATCGCCAGGACTCTGTGCTCCTCCTTCGCCTGCGCAATCCATGGCGGCGTATATCCGCCGCGAAAATCCGGTGGCAATTCGCACGGGCGTGCATCAAAACAAGCAAATCGAGCAGGATGGCCGCGCACGATATCGCCCATATGGGGGCTGACGATCGGGCTGGCCGTGTAAGCAAACGAATCCGCCGAGGAATAAACCGGCAGCAACAGCGGACGGGCGCTGTCGGATCGATTCTCCAGCGAGCCATGAATTGTTCGGCAATTCAGCAGCACGACTGTCCCAGGACCTCCGGTCGCTGCGACCACGCTTTCTGGTGGGATCGCGCGGACGACTTCGTCACGAACGCGCACGACAAAGGTGCCGGCCTCATCGGTACTGACTGTGCAACGGGCCCAAATGACTGCCCCGCACGAATGTTAACGGACCCTGAACCTCATCGCAGCCGTCGATGTAGACACCGATCGTCACCGGGCTGTAGTCGGTATGTGGCCATGCCGGAATGTCCTGGTGCCACTTGAACCCGCGAGTCCCCCTCTCGGATTTCACGTTCAGCTTGGCATGATGGAATTTCACGTCCGGACCGACGACGTCTGCGGCCAGATCGGTCATGAGCGGATCGCACATGAAAGTCCAGAAGTCCGGATGCTGGTCCTGCGGGCTCGTGACCCGATGCAGCCTGGGCGTATCGGCCGAGTGGCCCTCCTCCAGCACGAAAACATCATCCGACCGGGTAACACCGCGGCTGCGTTCCAGCATTTCCGCGGTCGCGGCCTGCAATCGGCTGAGCCACACCGACGGGACGTAATCCGGCAGTATCAGGAAGCCGTCGCTGAAATAAGCGGCCCTTTGCGCCTCACGCAACACGCGCGCCGGGTAACGCAGGACGTCTTCCGGATTCATGGTGTGCCCTCCATCCTCCGGTATTGTTCGCTACGCCCGGGTTGCCGTGCAAGCCTGTCCGTGAAAAATTCGGCGCCAACCGGGAGAACGACCCATGCTCGAGGAAATCCGTGACATAACCACCCGCGCTGGCGCGATGGAGACGTTCATCGTGCATCCGGAGCGCAACGGGCCGTATCCGCCGGTGCTGATGCTGATGGATGCGCCAGGCATCCGCGATGAACTGTACGATATGGCCCGCCGCCTCGCGACTGTCGGCTTCTACGTCCTGCTGCCCAACCTGTATTATCGCGCCGGCCGCGATACGAAGTATGGCCCCGACGTTACCACCAAGGGCAGCGCCGAACAGGCGAGGATGCGCGCCGTCCGGACCAAGATGACCATCCCGCCGGTCATGGAGGACATCGCCGACATGATTGGCTTCATTGATACGCAGAAGGCGGCGAAGTCCGGCCCGGTCGGCTCTCATGGTTACTGCATGAGTGGCCCCTATTCCCTCGCCGCGGCAGCCCGATATCCCGATCGCATTGCGGCTGCCGCGTCGTTTTACGGCACCTGGCTGGTCAGTGAGAACGAGGAAAGCCCGCACCTCAACCTGGGCAAGGCGAAGGGCGAACTTTACATTGCCTGTGCAGAACACGACGAACTGGCCCCGCTGCCGATGGTGGCCGAACTCAAGGCGCTGTTCGATGAGTCCGGCAACTGCGGCGAACTGGAGATGTATCCGGAAGTTCATCACGGCTTCGCCTTCCCGCAGCGCTGGTGCTACGACAAGCCGGCGGCCGAGCGGCATTGGGAACGACTGATCACGCTGTATCGCCGCAGGCTCGGGTGAAGCGCCATGGAATTGTGGAATCACTGCGAGAACCCCTATCCGTTCGTTCCGGCCGAAGTGTTGGACGCGGCGGACTCGGTCCGTGCCAGCCTGCCCAGCAAGTACTGCGACCCGGAGATTGCCGCCCGCCTGTACGATGAAGTGTTCGAGGAATATCAGCTCTGCGATGGCATCGGCCTGAATATCGTAACGAACGAGCACCATTCCGGTATCAATAATCTTTGGGCCGCCAGCCCGGTTATCACCGGGATCGTGGCGCGCATGACGAAGAAAGTCCGCATCCTTTCGCTCGGCACCTTGATCACCGTGCGCCCGGATCCCGTGCGTGTTGCCACGGAGTACGCAACGATAGACGTGATCTCCCGTGGGCGGCTCGATATCGGCTTCGTGAAGTCGGGCGCCACGGAAATGGTTTCGGGCGACGCCAACCCGATGCGCATCCGTGAGCGCGAGTGGGAAGCAATCGACCTGATAGACAAGTCGCTGACCAGCCATGACGGTCCGTTCAGCTGGGAAGGTAAGTTCTTCACCCATGCCCACGTTAATGTCTGGCCCCGTATCTATCAAAAGCCGCGGCCCGAGTTCTGGGCAGCAACCAGCGACATGCCGACCTGCGCGGAACTCGGTCGCCGCGGTTACGTCAACACGCTGCTGTTCGGCGGCTACGACCGCACGAAGCAGGCCTTCGATACCTACAAGCAAGCGCGTGCAACCGCGGGACTTCCGGCACCGAACGAGGATCGCTTCAGCTACATGGCATTCTGTTATGTCGGCGACACAGATGAGGAAGCCTTCCGGATCGGCCAGAAAATCCCGTGGTTCCTGACGGTCAGCATCAAGAGTGCGCCGCAGATGTCGAAGTTCCAGCCCGGCCAGATCGCACCGGAAATGGCTCCCGCGGCCTGGCGGGCAGGCGCATCGAAGCGCCCAACCAATCTGACGGTGGAAAGCCTGATCGCCCAGGGCCAAATGTTCGCTGGAAACCCGGATACAGTTGTTAGACAGATCAAGGCGTTTCGCGAGCGGGTCGGTGGCGTGGGACGAATCATCATGATGACCCGTCAGGGGCTGGTGACCCACGCGGAAGCCATAAAGAGTTTCAATCTGGCCGCGAACGAAGTCCTACCTCAGTTGCAAGGCCTGCCGCCCGTGGAACAGAGGGACCTTCGGTCTGCCGCGGAATGATACAGGCTGGCCCGCATACGCTGGACGGATTCGAGGCTGGGCCGCGGGACGCGCAGCCGATCTTGCTGATCCACGGCATCAATCCGATCAACCCGGCTGTGCAATTCGTCACCGACCTCGCGAAAACCCGCCAGGTGATTGCGCCATCTCATCCCGGCTTCGGCGGATCGTCGCGGCCAGCGGATTTCGACACAATGTACGATCTGCTGCGGCTGTACCTTGATCTGCTAGACGGTCTCCCGGGCCAGAAGGTTTCTGTGGTCGGCTTCAGCTTCGGCGGGTGGATCGCCGCGGAACTAGCGGTTGTGGGCCACCCAAAGCTCGACCGCCTTGTTCTCGCCGATCCCGTTGGGATCAAGCTGGGCGGACGCGAGGATCGAGACATCACCCACTTCTTCAATACGCATCCGGCCGAATTGAACCGATTAGCATGGTGCGATCCGGAACGTCGCCCGGCGGGCAGCCACGGACTGGGCTGGCAGGCAACCATCGACGACACGATTACTGATGCGGAAATGGTCAGCCTTGCCCGGAACTGGGACTCTTTGTGCCTGTATGCATGGACGCCGCATATGTTCAATCCCCAGCTTAAACACTGGCTGCACCGTATAAGAGTGCCGACACTGGTGCTGTGGGGCGAAAGCGACGGCGTCGTCAGTCCGGATTATGGCCGCCGCTATGCCAACTTGATCCCGGGCGCAATCTTTCAGGCAGTGCCCGCCGCAGGCCACCACCCGGAACTGGAACAACCCGATGCGTTTGTGGCAGCGATCGAACGGTTTCTTGGGCCATGATGTTCATCGTCCGAACCGAAAACCACCAACCCGGTGGCCTCGACGTCCGGCTCACGCGGCAGACCCCACCCATTGTCCCGGACGGTCAGGGGAAGATCGACCATTTTTGCCTCGGCGACCCGGACGAGGCACGGTCCGATGGCTGGAATGTGGTGCCACTGCATGACGGCTGGTATGCCGACGACCACGGCGGCGGTGTCGCGATCTGGGGGCAGGGGCTTTACTGGGAAATCCGCGACACGCCCTTCACAGTGAAGCAAGCCGCTGGTCCGGCTGACTCCTCGCCGACCCAGGTTGACAAATCGCCGGTAGATGTCCGCCGAGCCATTTTCGGCGCCTAGCTGGCTGCAGGCGATATCAAGCCAGACGCCATCATCTTGTCCCGCGACTCTTGCATTGCCGCGCTCACCGCCAACGCGGCCGCGAGAGCGCGGCGCCCTACAGCGGCATCAACCAGCACCGGTGCGCCATCCAGCACCGATGCCACGAACGCCGCGTGTTCAGCGGCCAGCGAATCATGGTCCTCCCACGACACGTCTTCCATGCAGAACCCTGCCACGCCTGGTACCGTGGTTGCCGCCGGGTCCATTTCGGTTCCAGTGCGCCCGATCACGGTGAGTTTCCGGGACGCGAAATCCGCGGCCAGATAGCGGTCCTGCGCGAATATCCGCATCCGCCTCTCGGTTCTCGGCGAAATCCGGCTGGCCGTGATGCTGGCGACCGCGCCATTGCGGAATTTCAGCCGGGCATTCGCGATGTCCTCGTGCGCGCTGGCCACCGCGCTGCCAATGGCATCCACGGACTCGATCTCGCTGTCGACCAGCGCCAACACCAGGTCCAGATCGTGGATCATCAGGTCCAGAATGACCGACACGTCGGTGCCGCGGGGCTTAAACGGCGCGATGCGCGTCGCCTCGATGTACAAAGGAGCGCCGATTTTGGCGGCCATGGCCTGATACGCCGCGGAGAACCGCTCCAAATGGCCAACCTGCAGCACCACCCCGCGTTCGCGCGCCAAATTGCCAAGTTCTTCAGCCTCCGCCAGCGTTGCGGCAATCGGCTTTTCCACCAGCACATGCTTTCCCGCGCGCAGCGCGGCAGCGGCAAGTCCGTGATGCGCATCGGCCGGAGCGGCGACCACCACCGCGTCGCTGGCCGATAGCAGGGCGTCGAACGACATGTCCGGCGCACCGGCCTCCCACCCGATCGTCTTGGCACGTTCCGGATCGATGTCGAAGATCCCGGTCAGGCGCGCGCGCGTGGAGGATGCCACCTTCAGCGCGTGATAGCGGCCGAAGTGGCCAGCGCCTATGACGCCAACCTGAAGACGGCGATCAGCCATGACAGATCCACACGTTCAAATCCGACTCTTTTGGTCTGCGTCAAACACCCCGTGTGTGGAAAGTCTGTCAAGAGCCAACCGTGTTCGAGACAGGCATGGGATCGCCCGACTTCGAGTCAGTCATCGATGCAAAGCGGTAATTTGCTGGAAACCTTGGATGCGCTGTGCTGAATAATTCCCTCATTCACTGGAGGAATTTAACCTATGCGCATTACGATGATTGGCGGCGGCTACGTTGGGTTGGTGTCCGGAGCCTGTTTCGCGGAATTCGGCACGGAGGTGACCGTCGTCGAAGCCGACCCGAAGAAGCTTGCGGCCCTGCATGACGGACGGATGCCGATTTATGAGCCCGGGCTGGAAAAACTGGTCCAGGAGAATGTCGCGGCGGGACGACTGACATTCACCGGCGATCTCGCGGCTGGCGTGGCGGGTGCCGAGGCAGTGTTCATCGCCGTGGGAACCCCAACGCGCCGGGGCGATGGCCACGCGGACCTATCCTATGTCTATGCCGCGGCCGAACAGGTGGCGCGAGCGCTGACCGGGTACGCGGTGATCGTCACCAAGTCGACGGTGCCTGTCGGCACCGGACGCCGCATCCAGGAAATCGTCGAATCCACCCGCCCCGACCTGGAATTCGACGTCGCTTCCAACCCCGAATTCCTGCGGGAGGGTAACGCAATCGGCGACTTCATGCGTCCGGACCGCGTCGTCATCGGCGCCGAGTCCGACACGGCTCGGGAGGTTCTTCGCCGGCTTTACCGGCCGCTGTATCTGATCGAGGCCCCGATCGTCTTCACTACGATCGAGACGGCAGAGCTGACCAAATACGCCGCGAATGCGTTCCTGGCGATGAAGGTAACGTTCATCAACGAAATGGCGGACCTGTGCGAAAAAGTCGGTGCCGACGTTCATGACGTGGCGCGCGGTATCGGCCTTGACGGACGCATCGGACGGAAATTCCTGCATGCGGGGCCCGGTTACGGCGGTTCATGCTTCCCGAAGGACACATTGGCTCTGGTGCGAACGGCCCAGGATTACGGCGCCCCGTCGCGGCTGGTCGAGGCGACCGTCGCGGTCAATGACGCCCGCAAGTCCAGCATGGCGATGCGGGTTATCGCGGCTTGCGGGGGATCTGTGCGCGGCAGGACCATCGCCATCCTGGGCCTCACGTTCAAGCCCGAAACGGATGACATGCGGGACTCGCCATCACTGGCGATCGTATCTCGCTTGGCGGGTGATGGCGCGTTGATCCGAGCATTTGATCCGGAGGGGATGGAGCAGGCACGGCCGCTGCTGCCGGAGACGATCACGTACTGTAAGGACGCTCTCGACGCTGTAGCCGGCGCCGACGCGCTGGTGCTCATCACCGAATGGAATGAGTTCAGGGCCTTGGCGCCATCGCGGTTGCGTGAGGCGATGCGCGGGACCGTGCTGGTCGACTTGCGAAATGTCTACGATCCGGTCGCGATGCGGGCGGTTGGGTTTGACTATCACGGTGTTGGCCGGCCGAGCGTCGGCGGCTGAGCAAGGCAGCCGCCTGCCACTCTTCGGTGCCAGAAGTAAGCATGGGATCGGCCGGTTGCGTCCGGCTTTGCCATTGGGCTAGTCGCTGCGAGATGCGTATTTCCCCGAAAGCGCCGCTCCTGCGGCGCATGGCCTGATGGCCGATCCTACCCGCGAATCCGCCTTCGACCTACTGGCTGCCGTGCTCGAACGCCGGCGCTCCCTGGAGGAAGCGCTGGATTCGCTGCCTCCCCAGGCGGCCCGTGACCGTGCTGCCGCGCACAGGCTTGCTGCCAGCGTTTTGCGGCGCATGGGCACGCTGGACGCAGTCCTGGAGCCGCATCTGCGTAAGCAACCGCCCGAACCGGTTCGGACGATCCTTCGGATCGGCGCGGCCGGTCTGCTGTTTCTCGGAACACCCGGCCACGCGGCGGTGGCCACCGCTGTTGCATTAGCAAAGGCAAGGGGGTTGGCTCCGTTTTCCGGGCTGGTAAATGCCGTGCTGCGCAAGGTCGCGGCCAGCGGAGCCGCCGCGCTGTCGGACCTCGATTCACCACGGCTCGACACGCCCGCCTGGCTGTGGGCCGCCTGGGGTGCGGACGCCCGCGCGATAGCCACGGCGCATCAGTCGGAGGCGCCATTGGATGTGACGCTCGGTCCAGGCCAGACCCCGCCCGCGGGTGGCCAGGTCCTGCCGACGGGTTCAGTTCGGTTTCCTGCCGGAACATCGGTCAGCGCGATTCCTGGCTTTGACGAGGGATCCGTCTGGGTGCAGGACGCTGCCGCCGCCTTGCCGGCCCGCCTGCTCAACGCGCAGCCGCAAGAGCGCGTCGCCGACCTATGTGCCGCGCCCGGCGGCAAAACCGGCCAGCTTGCCGCCACCGGGGCGTCTGTCACGGCGCTGGATCGCGACTCCACCCGGTTGGACCGGCTTTCCGGCAACCTGAAGAAATGGGGACTCCACGCCGATGTGATCTGCGCGGATGCAACTGAATGGCGGCCGTCAGAACCTTTTGATGCATTGCTGCTCGATGCGCCGTGCAGCGCAACCGGCACAATCCGGCGTCACCCGGACATTCTTCGGTTAAAGCGCTTACGCGACGTTCAGGCGCTCACGGAAACACAGGATTCGCTGCTAGCCGCTGCGCTGGCCATGCTGCGCCCGGGTGGGCGGCTGGTTTACGCGGTCTGCTCGTTGCAGCCAGAGGAAGGTGCGCCACGCATTGCTGCCGCGCTTGCCAAGGGTGGTGTTCGGCATGACCCCTTTACTGCCGACGAATTTACGGCCCTACCGGAAGCATTGGCCCCGGACGGCTTCATGCGCACCCATCCGGGGATGTGGCCGACCTTAGGTGGCATGGACGGTTTCTTCGCCGCCCGATTGATCCGGTTATAATGCCGCCTTGTGCGGCATCGGTGCCGATGTCTAGAAACGTCACATGCCGTCCCACACTCGAAACCTAACCGAGTCTTTCGGCTGCCCGAGCGGCAAATTCGGCCCACTGGCTGCTACATTTGTGGTTACTCCCAATCCCGCGACGATCTTGTCAGGATCGGGCGGAGCATGAGCGGAGCCAGTCCAGGGAAATGGTTGCGGGGCGCCCGTCGCGCCATGGCACGCCTGCCCAGCCTGCGGATGGGGCGCGTACCCGACGCGCCTGGCCTGTCGGTTCGCGATCCTTGGCCGGGTGACGGTGATCGTGGCGCGCGTCTGATAAAGGGTGAGTTGGAGATCGGCGGGTCCGTCCAATTATTGCGTCAAGGCGGCTGGGCTGCGGTTGGCGGCCCCCCGGAAGTTCGCGCAGGCACTCACGGGTTTACTTGGTTGCGTGATCTTCGGGCGCTGGGCACGGACGCAGCCAGGCTGCGGGCGCGCGCCCTGGTTGCGGAGTGGATCAGCAGTCCTCCGAATGATCCCGTCGCCCATCGTCCGGACGTGACCGGTGCCCGCATCACGGCCTGGCTGGCCCATTACGACTTTTTCGCCGCCACTGCCGATGATGCGTTTCGTCAGCGGCTGATGACCCGGCTGGTCTCCGACGCACGGAGTCTTTCGGCTGCCATGCCGGCCGAGGAACTGGACGCACGGGCGCTGACAGCGCTTAAGGGCCTGGTTGCCGCTGCGGTGGCGCTTCGCGAGCACGCCGGTTTTCTGGCTCGCGCGCTGCGGTTCCTGCCGCAGGAGGTCACGCGTCAGATCCTGCCCGACGGCTGCCACGCCGAACGCAGCCCGGCGGCGCAGCTGGCAGCCTTACAGGACCTGACGGAAATACGTGCGCTGCTGCAGACGGCCCAGACCGCGCCGCCGCCGGCCCTGACCGGTGCAATCGATCGCATGGCGCCGGCTCTGCGTCTGATGCGCCATGGCGATGGCGGGCTGGCCCTGTTCAACGGCAGCAAGGAATCGAGCGACGCTCTGGTTACACTAGTACTGAATCAGGCCGGGCGAGGGGGCCGCAGCCCGCCGTCCTTGAACGAAGGGGGTTTTCACCGGATGCAGGCCGGCCGCACGGTCCTGATCGTCGACTGTGGCCCGCCGCCGCCTCCGGGAGTTGACCGGTATGCGCACGCCGGAACGCTTTCGATGGAGATGTCCGTGGGTCGAGACCGGCTGATCGTGAACTGCGGTGCGTTTCCCGCCGGCCCGCCGGAGTGGCGGGATGCCTCGCGCGCTACCGCCGCACATTCGACTATGGTGATCGCGGACACAAACAGCAGCGAGTTGAAGCCGGATGGGCTGGGACGCCGGCCTGTCGTGGTGGAGGCGCAGCGGCAGGAGGCGGCCGGGGCGCACTGGCTGGATGCCTCGCATGACGGCTGGAAAAAGCCGTTCAACGCAATCTACCGCCGGCGCCTTTACATGGCCGAAAGCGGCGAGGATGTGCGTGGCGAGGACCTGATCGAGGCGCCCGAGCCCCAACCATTCACATTGCGCTTTCATCTGCATCCGGATGTGCAGGCCAACTTGCAGCAGGACGGTTCGACCGTGCTGCTGCGATTGCGGTCCGGGAGCTTCTGGCGGTTGCGCGCCGATGGTGCACGGCTGACCTTGGAGGAAAGCATCTACCTGGGTGGCGTTGAGCCCAGGCGCAGCGAGCAGGTCGTGCTGACCGGCTTCGCCGACGATTCGCAGCAGGTCAAATGGGCGCTCAGTAAGGTCGAGAGGGCTGGTTAAGCCACATCGAAACCCGCACTTCCATTGAAGATAATCGAAATAACAAACGTCGACTTTTCTTTGCGGCATTTCCTGTTGCCGCTGATGCGCGCCATCCGCGCCGAAGGTCACGAGGTCGTCGGAGGCTGCGCTGAAGGGCCTTTGCTGGACGACGTCCGCGCCGAAGGATTGCGCGTCATCACGATCCCCTTTGTCCGCCGTCTGTCACCGCTGGCGCACCTGCGGGCCTTTCAGGCGCTGGTTTCGATCATGCGGGCCGAGAAGCCGGACATTGTGCATGCCCACATGCCGATCAGCGGCTTTCTGGCGCGGCTCGCGGCGTGGCGGGCCGGCGTCCCAACCATCGCCTATACCTGTCACGGGTTCCTGTTCAACTACCGGACCTCATCCTGGTCCCGCAGAGTGTTGTCGTTCGTGATGGAATGGGCGGCAGCGCGGGTCACTGACGTTTTCCTGACGGTTTCCGAAGCTGAGGCGCGGGATGCCAGGCGGCTGGGGATCAGCCGTCGGGCGGTCGCGGTCGGGAATGGGCGAGATCCCGGAATGTTCCGCCCAAACGCCGTGGCGCGGACACGGATCAGGGCGGATCTAGGTGTCCCGGAAGACCGGGTGGTGATCATCGCCGTGTCTCGCCTGGTCTGGCACAAGGGGTATCCAGAGTTGGCGAATGCAATGCGCCACATATCGCCTGCCAACACTGAACTCTGGGTCGTCGGCGATCGGCTGGCCACCGATCGGGGGCAGGACATGATCACGCTGCTGCAAACGGCTGGGCTTGGAGACCAGCTTCGGCTTCTCGGCTATCGCGAGGATATCCCCGACCTGATGGCTGCCGCCGACATCTTCACGTTGCCGAGCCGGTTCGAGGGACTGCCCATGTCGGTCATTGAGGCGATGCTGTCCGGCTTGCCTGTCGTAGCCACGAACGTGAGCGGTCCTGACGAACAGGTGGAGCACGATGTGACCGGCCTGAAAGTTCCCGCCGGAGACGCGGGCGCTTTGGCGGCTGCCCTGTCGCGCCTCGCTGGCGATGCGCCGTTACGATGCAGAATGGGTGAGGCGGGCCGTCTGCGCGCCTTGGAACGGTACACGGAAAAGAAGGGTACCTGGCGCGGACGCTGGACCTGCTCGGCCTGTCGGTCTATCCCGCCGCGCTTGAAGCCGTTCGGGATCCGACCCCATGACCGATGTCCTGCCTATCCGCCGCGCCTTGATCTCCGTCTCCGACAAGGCGGGATTGGTGCCGTTTGCCCGGGCGTTGGCGGATCGCGGCGTGGAGATCCTTTCCACCGGTGGGTCTTCGCGAGTGCTGCGCGAGGCCGGTGTACCGGTGAAGGATGTCTCCGATCACACGGGGTTCCCCG
Source organism: uncultured Pseudomonadota bacterium (assembly GCA_963819005.1). GTDB lineage: Bacteria > Pseudomonadota > Alphaproteobacteria > Acetobacterales > Acetobacteraceae > Rhodopila. The sequence goes on along the minus strand of CAWFUL010000009.1, from coordinate 439,549 downwards.
AAATCATGGACGGGCGCGTGAAGACACTGGTACCGCAGATCCACGGGGGCATCCTCGGGCGCCGGGATGTGCCGGCGCACATGACGCAGATGGCGGAACACGGCATCGCGCCGATCGATCTGGTGGCGGTGAACCTGTACCCGTTCGAGGCGACAGTGGCGAATGGCGCCGGATATGATGACTGCGTTGAGAACATCGATATTGGCGGACCGGCGCTGATCCGTGGAGCGGCAAAGAACCATGATTTCGTCGCGGTTCTGACCGATCCGGCACAGTATCACGCGGTGCTGGCCGAAATCAGCTCATCCGGCGGAACTTCGCTTGCGCTGCGCCGCCAGCTTGCTGGGGAGGCCTATGCCCGGACCGCCGCCTATGACGCCGCGATTGGTGCATGGTTCGCCCGGCAGCAGGACATCGCGTTCCCAAAACGCCTGACGATCGCTGGAACCCTGCGGCAGTCGCTGCGCTACGGCGAGAATCCCCACCAGGCCGCGGCCTTCTATGCCTCCGGGACTCGGTACGGTGTGGCGACCGCGATCCAGGTCCAGGGCAAGGAACTATCCTACAACAACCTGAACGATACAGATGCCGCGTTCGAGTGCGTGGCGGAGTTTGAAGCGCCGACCATCGCGATCATCAAGCATGCGACGCCGTGTGGCGTGGCTTCGGCGGACCGGCTTGCTGATGCCTGGGACGCGGCGTTCCGATGCGACCCGGTTTCACCCTACGGCGGAATCGTCGCGGCGAATCGCATTCTGGATGCGGCGTCGGCGGAAAAGATCGCCGCGATTTTCACCGAGGTGATCATCGCGCCTGACGCTGAGGAGGCGGCCAAGGCAGTGCTGGCGCGCAAAAAGAACCTGCGGCTGCTTCTGACCGGCGGGATGCCGGACCCGGCGGCGGGTGGGCTGACGTTCCGCAGCCTGGCAAGCGGGTTCCTGGCGCAGACGCGCGATTTAGGGCGCGTGGATGTGGTTGATCTGAAAGTGGTGACCAAACGCGCGCCCACTGAGGCGGAGATGGCCGACCTGCTCTTTGCCTTCCGGGTCTGCAAGCACGTCAAGTCGAACGCGATTGTCTATGCGAACGCTGGTGCCACCGTCGGGATCGGTGGCGGACAGCCGAACCGCGTAGACTTCGGCTCGCATTGCCGCCTGGAAGGCCGAGGAGGCGGCAAAAGCGGCTGGGTTGCCGGAACGTCTGACGCAGGGCAGCGTCGTTGCGTCCGATGCATTTTTCCCATTTGCGGATGGACTGGAAGCCGCTGTTGCAGCCGGTGCGACCGCCGTGATCCAGCCAGGTGGGTCAATCCGCGATGCCGAGGTCATCGCCGCCGCCGATGCCGCCGGCATAGCCATGGTATTCACCGGAATGCGGCACTTCCGGCACTAGTCCGACTGGCACCGCCGATTCACCGCTCATTAACCCATTTGTGGTGAACTGGCCGGCTTGGCGAACGAGGGGCAGCCTGGGCGATCGACCGACTGTCAGTGCAAAGCCAGGTGCAAACCGCGTCATGCGCCGAGCATCGCTGGTCATGTCCATCGCACGGCGGGCGGGGTTCAACGTTGACCCGCCGCCGCCAGACCTGGCGGCGCTTTTGCGGTCGCGCGAAATCTCGATTGTCTTCGACGTCGGGGCAAACACCGGCCAGTTCGCCGAGTCACCTCGTGAAGGACGGTTACCGCGGCCGCATGATCTCGTTTGAGCCCGTCCTGGACGCCTTCACCCAGCTAGAGGCTAAGGCAGCACATGACGCATACGGAATCTTTGCGCTGTGATTGAACTGGATTGCATTTTCCGCCGCCGCGGCGCGCTGGACTAGGCTGGCGGAGCAACCGGTTACTCAGCGTCCGGATACCGGATTTCGACAACCTCCAGCACCTCCCACCCCCGCGGCGTTCGAACGCGCACCTCGTCACCGCGCCGCGATTTGAGCAACGCCAGGGCGACCGGGGAGCCAATGCTGATCTTGCCCGCTTCCATATCGGCCTCATCAACCCCTACGATCGTCACGGTCACTTCCGTATCGCGCTCCACTGCATAGTAGGTGACGGTAGCGCCGAAGAAGATCCGGTCGCGTTGCGCCTGTTTCGCCGGGTTCACAACCTCGGCGTGGGCCAGCCGATTGGTCAGGAACCGCAGGCGACGGTCAATTTCACGCAGACGGCGTTTGCCTTCCTTATAGTCGGCGTTCTCGCTCCGGTCGCCATTGCCGGCTGCCCAGGACACGATTTCCACCACCCGGTGACGATCGGTCCTCAACGTCATTAGCTCCGCGCGAAGGCGTTCCTGGCCCAGCGGTGTCATATAGAATTTGCCGCCCGGCAGCCGTGGCGGCCCTGACTCTTCGTCGTCGTCATCCATAAGCGGCACTTTCCGCTCTGTTGACGCTTGCTGGCAACGCCGTTGGCTCGGCAGAAGTGATCCCGCTTCCCCGAGCGGCCCATCATTGTTACGGTCCATACATACGCCCGGACAGGACACACTCACGCATGACAGCTTCGGCGACTTCGGCCAACGAACTGCATCATATCGTCGTCGCCGGAGGCGGAGCCGGCGGTCTGGAACTGGTCACCAAGCTTGGTGACACCCTCGGCAAGCGGGGAAAGGCGCACATCACCCTGGTGGAGAAATCCCGCACCCATCTGTGGAAGCCGCTGCTTCACTCGGTCGCGGCCGGCAGCCTGCGTCGCTCACAGCACGAATTGAACTATCTGGCTCAGGCGCACTGGCACCACTTCAACTACCGTTTTGGCGAGGTGATCGGCATCGACCGTGGCGCCAGGACGCTTCAACTCGGGGCCACGCGGGATGAGGACGGCCGCCAGATCACGCCGCCAACATCGCTGCACTACGATACGCTGGTCATGTCGATCGGCAGCGTTACCAACGATTTTGGCACCCCGGGCGCCGCGCAGTTCGCCATCCCGTTGGAGAATCCAGAACAGGCCAGCCGCTTCAACCGGCGCATCGTCAACGCCTGCCTGCGTGCCAATTCGCAGATCGAACCGGTGCGACCCGGCCAGTTGCACATTGCCATCATCGGCGCCGGCGCGACCGGCACTGAACTTGCGGCCGAACTGCACCGCACCGTCCGCGCTGTGCTCGCCTATGGCATGGACAAGATCGATCCGACGCACGACGTCCACATCGTCTTGATCGAGGCAGCCGATCGCATCCTGCCCGCACTCCCAGAGCGCATCTCGAACGCCACATTGGAACTGCTCCGCTCCATCGGTGTCGAAGTCCGCACCAGCGCTCGCGTCGCGGAGGTTCGCGCCGATGGCGTCGTATTGGCCAGCGGCGAGTTCATTCCCTCCGAACTCGTGGTATGGTCCGCCGGAGTGAAGGCGCCGGAGTTCCTCAAGAACTTCGATGGGCTGGAGACCAATCGCATCAATCAGTTGATCGTGCTGCCGACGCTGCAGACGACGCGCGACCCGGACATTTTTGCGATCGGCGATTGCGCCTCCTGCCCGCGGGAGCCTGGAGGGCCGCCTATCCCGCCGCGCGCCCAGGCGGCGCATCAGATGGCGTCGCACATGGTCAAGCAGATCGACCGGCGGCTCGCTGGACAGCCGTTGGTGCCGTACCAATACAAGGATTTCGGCTCGCTGGTGTCGCTGGGCAAATACAGCACGGTCGGCAGCCTGATGGGCTTCCTGGTCGGCCGCAGCATGTTTATTGAGGGGATGTTCGCCCGTCTGATGTATCGCTCGCTTTATAAAATGCACGAGGCGGCCCTGCATGGCGGCCCGTCCGTCTTCTGGCGGACGATAGTCAGCACCATATCGCAGCGGCCTACCCCGACTGTAAAACTGCATTGAATCGTCTATAAGTCCCGCAGATGTGCCGCGGGACGGGAGGATAGACAATGCAACGCAGGCAATTGGTCACGGGCGCGAGCTTGGCAGCCGCGATGCGAACAGGGGTGGCGAGGGCGCAGGGGGCAGGCGCCAATGTCATCAACCAGTTCGCCGCGACGTTGAACGCGCACGATATTGATGCTTTCGCTGCATTGTTCGCGGAGGACTACGTCAACCACCAGACCAGCGCGGCCGCTCCGCCGCCGCCTGCCGGCAAGACCGCCAAGCAAGCAACCGTTGCCTTCTTCAACGCTCGGCTGACCGGCATTCCAGACCTTCGAGTTGAGGTGGAAGCGTCAGTTGTTACGCCGGAAAAGGTTGCGGCAAGCTTCATCTACAGCGGCACCCATGGCGGTCCGTATTTCGGGATGGCGCCGACCGGCAAACCACTGCGCTTCACCTCGTGCGATATCTTCCGCATAAGCAACGGGAAGATTGCTGAACATTGGGGTATGGGTGACATTGCCGGGGTCATGGCGCAATTGCGAGCCTGAGCTGGCGCACATATATTGAAACGAACGTTTGATGGCTTATGACATCATTCTGTCGACGCAGGCACCCGTAGCGCCCGGCCGGCCAGATGTCCTGGGGTATCTTTACAACCACGGTGGTCTTAATAATCAGAGAATGGCGATCGCCGGGCTTTTGATGTCAGGCCTGATAGGGCCAACAAGGATCAACCTGCCTTACATCTACGTCAAGGATCAGCGCACGGATCTGGAATATCTCGCGCGATATCAGGACGTTTTTGAGACGGAACCGCTGCTGACTTTTGCCGCCCGCCACAAGATCCCGCTGGATTTGAATTGCCCGACCGGTGAACGGGGCGGCTGGGACTATTTCCGGCTTTTTGATACGATACTGAACGAAAGTGGTTCGGCGGCCGCTATACGTACTGTGCTGCAGGCCGTGCTGGCCCTGCGGCCACGTATTGCCTCGACCGAGGTTTTTGCTGACCTGAAGAAATTCGTGTTCGCGTCGCTTGGCGTGCAAACCACGATCCAGTTGCGGATCGAACGTGACTGGCAGCTCCATGCGGAGGAGGGTTTGCGTCCGGTGCTCGGCGATACGGAAGACGTCGGTATCGGGTTTGTTGCAATTCTAACGAAGGTGAAGAACACCTTTCCCGATCTGCGGCTTGCCTATGTCACCGCGGATGAGGCGTCGATGCCGGCGACAAAGGGGGAAATCCGCGCGTTCGCTCAGGACCGTTTCGGTATTCGCCTGATTTGGAAAAGTGATCTGATCGATACGGCGGCGTTCAATCCACTCGATTTATCACTGATAGACTACGAAATGGCCAAGTATTCGCCGGTTTTTATCGGTCAGTCATTCTCCACGTTCTCCAACGTTCTGTGTTCCGAGAAATTCGCCCTGCAGCGTGCTCCTGTGACGAGCCATTTTATCTACAATCATCCCGGCGGGACAGTCCGGCAGCGCCTTGACAATGGGTTCATGCGGTCATCCGTCCGTGTCGTCGTGCGGAATGAGTTCGATTCTCTCTGGTCCGACGGCTAACCGTAGCGCTATCAGGCCGCATTTAATCCGGTAACGGAAAGGGCAGAGGCCAGCAACGGGACATCGACGTCGACCGGATCGCCGTAGACCTCGATCTCGTCCATCCGCAAGCAGCCGGCTCCTTTCAGCCGCAACATGACGAACCTGTGGTGGCCACCGGACGCTGGGCGGACGATCAATGGGGCGCCACTGGTTCCGAACGTTTCGGACGCGCCGTGGGGAATAAGCGCGGTCCATGCAGCGCCATCATCGCTGGCCAGCACGTCAAGGTTAGCGGCCGCCGGGTCGTCTTCGGGCTTGTAGATGCGAAGTTCGACCAGCCGGTGCTGCGCCAGAAGATCCACGATCCACCACGGCCTTACCTCGAAGCTTGTACGGAAGCCGTACGTGCCCGTCCGTAGGCCGTTGTTGCCTCCGCCCCAGACGCGGCTGAGCGGCGGTTCCCCGCCATCCGATTGGTGGACCGAGCTCTGCCAGGACGGTTTGTTCAAGGCCACGTTGTCGTACGGTATCCCGGGCGGGTTCGGCATTGTTCGGAACCGCATGGCCGGCGCAGTATAGTCATGCCAGTAAGCGGCCAGATAGCTGTCGTAGACCGCATTGTTTCGCTCCAGCACAACCTTGTAGATGCCATTTTCATAGATGGATCGCCATTGTTCGCCATTGGGAAAACCGCCGCGGCGCCACCGGCGCATGAAATCCTCCTCTGACCGAAACTGAAAATGCGCGATGTACGCCCGGTCGATAATCGCTTCAGCGAATCCCTGCCGCGTCACGAACGGCGTCGTGCTCGCCGGGAAGTCCGCCGAATATCCGTCAGTCGGGTGATGCAGGACATCGCGACACCGCACACCCGGGAGTTTGTAGTTATCCAGGAAATGCCAGAACGCGCCGCGACCCGCCAACTGTCCAAACCGAATCGTGGCGCTATCGATCGCACCGGACCGGCAGAGCATTTTTGTGTGCCCGTCGGGCTTCGCAGCACGTCGCAGATAGGATGTCAGCGTTGGCCGGTCGTCACGCCGCACGACGTCACTGTTGCCGTAGATGACCCAATTGAAATACAGGCAATCAACGCTGGCTTCGTATTCCAGCATAAAAGCGAAAATATCATTGCAGCCTTTCAGCACAAAGAACTCGTCGATATCCAGGAAGGAGAACCATTCCGTTTCGTGTTTGAACGTATCGAGGAAGTTCAGATAGATGTCGATCTGCGCGCCTACCTCCGGCCAATGCCGAAACGTGATGAATGGGTCGGGACCATAGGTGTAAGCCGCCACGGCCCGGAACAGCGCGGTTGGATCGTCGTCGTTAGAATACAGGTAGATATGATTGAAGCCGATCGATTTGTGGTATTCCACCCACTCCTGGATCTGCATCTCTTCCCATCGCGCGCAAGCGACCAGGGAGAACTTGTGCTTAGGCATGGCGATTCCAAGCTGCTGGCAACCGCATTTAGCCTGCTGGGAACGGCAAGTCACCCGGCGTTCGCGGCCAACGTCACCGAGCCAGCGACGTCTCCAACAGGTCGCGCACTCTCTGGGCCAGCGAGTTCGAATTGGAACGGCTTGCGGATCACCTCCATCCCCTGCGGCAATTCCGCCTCGGTCAGCGCCTTTCCAGCGTAACCCGTTATCAGCAGCACGGGGAGGCCGGGACGGGCTCCCCGTGCGGCCTCCGCAAGCTGCCGCCCGTTCAGACCGGGCAAGCCGACATCGGTGACCAGCAGATCGAGCGGCTCACCGGACAACACGATCCGCAGTCCCGTTGGTCCGTCGACAGCCTGACGCACCTCGCAGCCGAGGTCCCGCAGAACCTCCACGATCAGGTCGCGCACCCCCTTCTCGTCCTCGACGACGAGAACGGTCCCGCCGGCGGAAACCGTAGTGCCGCCTACCGGACCGGCGCTCGCGGATGCGGCGTCGGCTACCTGTGTGTCGTCTGGGTGGACGTGGCGCGGCAGGTGCAATCGCACCTTTGTCCCAACGCCGGGCTGACTTTCCAGCCGGACGAAGCCTCCGGATTGCTGGACGAAACCATAGATCTGCGACAGCCCCAGGCCAGTACCCTGGCCAAGCGGCTTGGTGGTGAAGAAAGGCTCGAAAGCGCGTTCCAGGACGTCCGGCGGCATGCCGGTGCCGGTGTCCGCGACGGTCATTTCCACATAATCGCCGGGGCCGATCGCCTCGTGATCCGCGAGGTCGGCCTCGCTCAGATGCCGGTCGGCGGTGGCAATCGTCAGCGATCCGCCGTCCGGCATCGCGTCGCGGGCGTTGATCGCCAAATTCAACAGCGCGCTTTCCAACTGATTGGGATCGCACCGTGCCGGCCACGATCCGTCACGCAGGTGCAGATTAAGCTCGATCTCCGGACCGAGCGTGCGGCGGATGAGTTCCTCCATGCCCTTTACCAAAGCGTCGGGGTCAACGTCCCTGGGTTGCAGCGACTGCCGTCTGGCAAACGCCAGCATCCGGTGAGTCAGGCCTGCCGCCCGATCCACAGCCTGACGTGCGGCGGCGATGTATCGCCCAAGTTCCTCGATACGGCCTTGCGCGATCCGGCGATCCATCAATTCCAGGCCGCCGCCGATCCCTTGCAGCATATTGTTGAAATCGTGGGCGATGCCGCCGGTCAACTGTCCCACTGCCTCCATCTTCTGCGCCTGGTGCAGGCGTTCCTCGCTGGCCCGCAATGCAGCTTCTGCCCGCCGCCGCGCCGTGACGTCGGTCAGTGCCGAGAGCACCCACGATACACCGCCGCGTCGCTCCAGCCTCGAGGTCACGATTGCTTCGATGACTGCCCCTTCCCGCGTCAGGAAGTGGCGCTCAAGGTGGCGGACCTCCCCTTCGGCCCACAGCGTCGCACGCTCCAGTTCAAGAGATGAACGATCACCCGGCGCCCAGAAATCGCTGACCTTCCTACCAATGACGTCGGAACGATCATAGCCAAGCAGTGTCAGCCAGCTATCGGACACGCCGGTCACCACGTCGCGGGCGTCCATCGTGTAAAGGGGTATCGGAGAGTACTCGAACCGCGCGCGATGGAGGGCCTCGCTCTCTCGCAATTCGGCGTTTGCAGCTTCGTATTGTGCCGGGGATGGCAGCGCCAGTGCGCGGGGCATCAGGAACCATAGCGCAACCGCCGTTGCCCCCGACACGATCGCCGTGGCAGCTTTGGTCAGGGCTTCCAGGCCATAGGCCGGCTGCCACAGGGTCACAACGTCCAGGAAATGGGTCGCCCCGCAGAGCAGAATGAATACCGCGAACAACAGGAAGACCGGCCTGTAGGCAAGGTCGCGACGCTGGCGGGCAAATACGAGCAGTGAGACGGGAATGGTGAAGTAGGCAATGCCGATTGCGAAGTCGGATGTCGCGTAGGTCCAGATCAGCCAGGGATCCCAAAGCAGGCAGAAGCCATGCGGGGTCAGCCCGGTAGAATCGAACAGCCAGGAGGATAAGGCGTCGCGCATCGTGCTATAATCTCAGACATCAGCCGGCGTGTCGAAACGAGAAGATCGCCCTCGCGCATTGTGCCGTTATGGCACGTCCTTTTGCATCGGCAATCGCCGGGCCAGTATCTCCGGTTCAAACAAGGGTGAACAACGAACTTTTTTACCGACGGATCCGATGCACCCAAGCATCGACCGAACTCCGTATAAGGATGTAGCGGCATAAGGGTGTAGCGGCAGAAACCTTACTTGCAATGGCAGGCGCTTTTTGGTAGGAACAAAACAGGAACTTTCTTTCTGGATATCGCGCTCCATGAATAGTGAACTTGCAGATCGGTTAGAACGAACTGAACGGATTGCGATCCGCGCCATCCTTATACCGGACGGAGCGGACCCGATACCGCTTCTGGCGCAGCATGGCATGATCGGGGCGGTCGCCATCCCATGTCTACCCGACGATAACACCCCTCACGCCGCCGGGGCGATGAGCGACGGCCTGCAGCGCGGCTTGCAAGCTACCCTTATTATGGATCAGGACGGCGCCGGGTCCATTGAGGGGTCCGAGGCAGGCATGGCGGAAATGACCGCGAGCGCCGTGCCGGACGAGGCGGTCTCACCGACCGCAACAGCAATGCTGCCGTCAGCGTACGGCATGCAGCCGATGGCGCCGACGCGGCGAGTCAGCGAATAAACCAATTCTTCACGGTCCGGCGGTAGGATCGTAACGGAACCAGCCCACGCTGGTCCACTAACGGTCTGCCGCGGGTACAAAATGGCAGGCCGTACGGAGGCCGCGCCCATGTTGATTTCGCTATTGCTTGCCTTGGCCGCATTCGGGCTGGCCGCTTTATATCTGCACAACCGTCGGCAGACGCGGCACACTATTCTGCGGAACTACCCAATTATCGGCTATTTCCGATACTTCGCTGAAACACTCGGCGAATACATGCGCCAATATCAGTATCTGCCGGACTGGTCGGAACGTCCTTTCAACCGGCTGGAGCGCGCCTGGGTCTATCGTTCAGCGAAGGGCGTCTCGAACCTGCTAAGCTTCGGCAGCGAAAACGTTCCGGCCTTCGTCTTCCGCAACGCCGCGTTTCCTGTCCTGGACGAGGAAAAGCGCCGCTATCCCGGCAAGCAGATCGGCATTAGCCGGGGAGACGGAGCCTGCCGAAACCCCTATTTCGCCACCAGTTTCTTCAATATCAGCGGCATGAGCTATGGCGCGCTGAGCCACGCCGCTGTGTCGGCCCTGTCCCGCGGCGCCAACCTTGCCGGCATCTGGATGGCAACCGGGGAAGGTGGGTTGGCGCCGTATCACCTCGAAGGCGGCTGCGACCTCATTATGCAGATAGGCACCGCGAAGTACGGCGTGCGCGATGCCGACGGCAATTTGTCGGAGGATCGGCTGCGGGAGATCGCATCCAACGAACAGGTGCGGATGTTCGAGGTCAAGCTGGCCCAGGGCGCCAAGCCCGGGAAGGGCGGCATCCTTCCAGCCGCGAAGGTGACGAAAGAAATCGCCGCGATCCGTGGTATTCCGCAAGGCCGGGACAGCATCAGTCCAAACCGGCACCATGACATCGGCAATGTCCGCGAGTTGGGGGATTTCATCGCCCGCGTTCGCGGCATCACGGGCAAGCCGGTCGGCGTGAAGTTCGTTGCTGGTGATCCCGATTTCCTCGATGACTGGTTCAGCGAATGCGTGAAGCACCCTGAAGGCTGTCCCGACTACATCCAGATCGATGGCGGAGAGGGTGGCACAGGCGCCGCGCCGTCAGCCTTGATCGACTATGTCGGAATGCCAATCACACTCGCGTTGCCGGAGGTAGCCCATGCCCGGATGCGTCATGGACTGCGTGATCGCATCCGGATCATCGCGTCCGCCAAGTTGATTTCTCCGGACAAGGTGGCGTGGGCGCTGTGCATGGGCGCCGATTTTGTTTCATCCGCCCGAGGCTTCATGTTCGCACTCGGGTGTGTCCAGGCGATGAAATGCGGGTCCGGGTCGTGTCCCACCGGCGTGACCGCGGCGGACCCTCGGCTGATCGCAGGGCTCGACCCGACTGATAAGGCCGCGCGTGTGGCTCGCTACGCCCAGCAGGTGCGAGAGGAGGTGGAGGTGATCGCCCATGCCTGTGGCCTGACTGACCCAATGGGCTTCGAGCCTCGTCACGTGACGCACATCGAGCGTGGGGTCGGCGGCTTCCGGGCGCCCCAGGCGGCCGAGTAATTACCACCTATCCCACTGACACCGGAACCCGGTGCCAGGCGCCGCACAGGTAGCCCTTCCAATTCCAGATATCCGCGACGTCGCCCGGTTGGGTCTGCCCGGCTGAATCCCATGCCCTAACGACCAGCACATGGTCGCCGGGCGGGAGATCCAGCGTTGTCTGCCAGAACGTCCAACTCCAGGGCGCGCTGCGGTCGTGTTCCAGTTCGGCCTGGACCCAGCTTCTGCCTCCATCTCCGGAGACATCGCAGCGCACGATGTCGCGCGCCGTCGCGGTTGCATAGCCTCTGACGGTCGTGCGGCCGCGCTTGAGGCTGGCATTCGGCTCCGGCTCGCAGATCATGGCATTAAGCGGCATGTCATTTATCGTCACACCCCGCGACCAGTCGACCGTCTCGCTCGTCACGTCCGGCGGCAACAGTTTGTAATCACGCTGCTGCATGTGGTTATTCGACGGCCTATCGTGGATCGCGATGGCTGACAGCCATTTCGGGCTGCGGGCCCCGGCAAATCCAGGCACAACGACGCGCAGCGGAAACCCGTGTTCGGGGGTCAGAGGCTCATTGTTCATCGCATAGGCGAGCAGAACATCCGGCGCCATGGCTTTGCCGAGCGGGATGGAGGCGCCGTAATGGAAGCGGCCCTCTCCTGGCATTTCGATTTCGTCGCATGACTGGAAGGCCACATGCAGCGCGGGGTCATTTGGGACATCGACCGCAGCCAAAACATCGCGGAGGGCAACGCCAGTCCATGCGGCGTTGCCGATCGCTCCGCCGGCCCACAAATCGCCGGAAACCGGCCGTAGCGAGTGCATTTCAGCACGGCGGTTACCCGCACATTGCATCACCGCCATCACGGTGCGAGCAGGGAAACGCTGGCGCACGTCGGCCATCGACAGTGTTGTTGACCGCCCGTTGACGCCGGTCACAACCAGGTGGTGCCGGGATTCGTCCAGCCGCGGGATTGTGCCATGGCAACGAACATAGAAGTCGGATTGCGCAGTCACATATGAAGCTCGGAGCCGATCAAGCCGCGGTTCGGCGTTATACGGCTGACGCGAATGCGCAATCAGGCTGAAGTCCGCGGCCATTGTCCGGCGTCCCTGTCTCTTGTCACCGGAAACAACGCCGCCGCTCTCGTCTCGATGCCATGCAACGGTTCGGGTGGACGATCACTCCACCGCGCGGCCCCCCGTTGATGGACTGGGCGTAAGCGACCCGGCGTTACCTGTCGCGTCCCATCATGGCCGCGAGTTCGATCGCCGCGATCAGACTGGTAGGGTCCGCAACCCCTCTCCCGGCAATGTCGTAAGCGGTGCCATGATCAGGTGAGGTGCGAACGATCGGCAGGCCCAGCGTGACGTTCACCCCGTGGTCCATGTCCAGCGTCTTGAGCGGGATCAGCGCCTGGTCATGGTACATGCAGATCGCCACGTCATAACGGGCGCGTGCCTGCGCGGTGAACATCGTGTCCGGCGGCCACGGGCCGGAGACGTCGATGCCCGCAGTGCGCAAGGCGTCGATGGCAGGCTGGATAATCGTGGTTTCCTCGGTGCCCAACGCACCTTTTTCCCCGGCGTGCGGGTTCAGGCCGGCAATCGCCAGGCGAGGGGCCGTTACCCCGAAGTCTCGTTGCAACGCCTCGGCCGTGGTGCGCGCGGCGGCGACGATCATGTCTGCGGTCAGCATCGCGATGGAATTGCGCAGAGAGGCGTGGACGGTCACCGGCACTACCCGCAACATCGGGCTGGCCAGCATCATGACCTGCCGCCCCGTTGCGCCTGTCAGCTCCGCCAGAAATTCGGTGTGTCCCGGATACGCGAAGCCGGCCTGGTACAGCGCCGCCTTGTTGATCGGATTGGTGACGACGCCGCTGACATGGCCCTGCCGCGCCAGCATCGTGGCCCGCTCGATGGAAGCCACCACCGACCGGGCATTCGTTGCGTCGGGCTGGCCCGGTATGGCTTCCGCTGCCAGTGGCATCGGCAGCACTGGCAGCGCTGACATAAAAATCGCCCCGCCGGAGGCCGCGTCGTTCACGGGACGGACCGGGACGTCCAGGCCATTTCGTTGCGCCAGGCTCATCAGCCGTTCTGGATCGTCCACGGCCACGAACGCGGGGCCAGTCGCACGCAGCGCGAGCCACGCCCGTAGCGTCAGTTCCCCGCCGATTCCCGCGGGATCGCCCATCGTCAGTGCAAGTGGTTTCATCGGCTAGATATGTAGCGCCCGCCCATCGGCCGCCAGGGCGGCTTCCTTGACCGCCTCGCTCAAAGTCGGATGGGCGTGGCAGATCCGCGCGACATCCTCGGCTGAGGCTCCAAACTCCATCGCGGTCGTCAGTTCGGCGATCAAGGTGCCCGCATCGGGTCCAATGACATGAGCGCCAAGCAGGCGGTCGGTGGCCTTGTCCGCGAGGACTTTAACGAAACCGTCCGTGTCGCCCATGGCTCTCGCTCGGCCGTTGGCCATAAAGGGAAACTTCCCAACCGAATAGGCGACGCCACCGGCTTTGAGTTCTTCCTCGGTCTGTCCCACTGAGGCGACTTCCGGCCACGTATAAACCACGCCCGGGATAGCGCCGTAGTTCACGTGCCCAGCCTGCCCGGCAAGAATTTCGGCGACCGCGACACCCTCATCCTCCGCCTTGTGCGCCAGCATTGGCCCCGCGATCACGTCGCCGATCGCGTAGATGCCGGGAACATTGGTGGCGTAGTGGTGATCCACGATGATCCGCTTGCGGTCGTCCAGCGCGATACCCGCCTCAGCCGCCCCAACCCCGTCCGTGAAGGGCCGCCGCCCAATGGCGACAAGCACGATGTCAGCCGAGATGGTCTCTGCGTCGCCACCCCTGACCGGTTCGACGGTCAGGGTCACGCCCTCCGGGCTGGTTCTGGCGCCCGTCACCTTGGTGCCGAGGCGGAACTTGATCCCCTGCTTCGTCAGGATTCGCTGGAACGCCGTCGCAATCTCGGTGTCCATGCCCGGCACGATGCGATCGAGGAATTCGACGACCGTCACCTCGGCGCCCAGCCGGAGCCAGACGCTTCCAAGTTCCAGTCCGATAACGCCGCCGCCAACGACAACCAGATGACCGGGAACCTTCTCCAGTTCCAGCGCCCCGGTGGAGGTGACAATCTGCTTTTCGTCCACCGTCACGCCGGGCAATGGCACGCTCTCGCTTCCCGAGGCAATAACAATTGCCTTGGTGCTGTAGGTCGTTCCAGCCACCTCGACCGAACCAGGACCGACTATTCGCCCCGCGCCCTTCAGCCATGTGACCTTGTTCTTGCGGAACAGGAACTCGACGCCCTTGGTGTTGGCGGTGACAACTTCGGACTTGCGCGCCTGCATCCGCGCGAGGTCCAGCCTCACGCCATCCACGAGTACGCCGTGGTCCTTCAGCGCATTCTTGGTCTTTTCGAACTCTTCAGAAGATTGCAGCAGTGCCTTCGACGGGATGCAGCCGATATTAAGGCAGGTTCCGCCCAGCGTCGCCCGCATCTCCACGCAAGCCGTCTTCAGCCCAAGCTGTGCCGCCCGGATCGCACAGACATAGCCGCCGGGGCCGGAGCCGATGACGATGACGTCGAAGGAGTCGCTCATTCAGTCCTCGGTTGTTCACCCTGCAAGCAGGGTCCGATTGGTGTCACAGCCGGCCGCGGTGGCCCGGTGATTATCATGGCCGGAGATCGCAGCCCGGCTGGTCCCGCCCATCCGCGACGTCAGCGTCCTCGGCGGTAACGAATTGCCGCCCGGACACGCCACAACCAGCACAGTGCAGCCCAGCGTTGGCCGGGGTCTTCTAAATATCCAGCAGCAGCCGGCGGGGATCCTCAATGCTTTCCTTGACCCGTACCAGGAAGGACACAGCCTCCTTGCCGTCGACGATGCGGTGATCATAGGAGACCGCAAGGTACATCATCGGCCGGATTTCGATCTTGCCGCCGACGACCATCGGGCGGTCCTGGATTTTATGCATGCCCAGGATCGCCGACTGTGGCGGGTTCAGGATTGGCGTGGACATCAGCGACCCGTAGATTCCGCCATTTGTGATGCTGAATGTCCCCCCGACCAAATCATCCAGCTTCAGGGCGCCATCGCGGGCGGCGCGGCCGAACCCGGCCACCGCAGCCTCAATTCCGGCGAGACCAAGCTGGTCGGCGTCGCGGATCACCGGCACGACCAGGCCGGACGGACCGCCGACCGCAATCCCCATGTGAACAAAATTCTTGTAGATGATATCGTCGCCGTCGATCTCCGCGTTTACCGCCGGGAACTCCTTCAGCGCCACGCAGCAGGCGCGGACGAAGAAGCCCATGAACCCCAGACGCACCCCGCTGTGCTTTTTCTCGAACGCATCCCGGTATTCAGTTCGCAGAGCCATCACCGCGCTCATGTCCACCTCGTTGAAGGTGGTCAGCATGGCGGCATTGTTCTGCGCCTCCTTCAGCCGAGCGGCGATGGTCCGGCGTAGCCGGGTCATCTTCACCCGCTGCTCACGTGGCTCATCCGACCGCGGCATCTTCGCAACAGGGGCTGGCGCGGCAGGCTTGGCCGGCTGGTTCAGGAATGCCAGGACATCGCCCTTGGTAATGCGGCCATCCTTGCCGGACCCGCCGCCCAGGTCAGCAGTCGCGACCGCATTCTCCTGGATCAGCTTAGCAGCCGCCGGGAACGGTGCGTGCTCCGTCGCAGGCGCCGAGGCCGGACGAGACACCGGACCCAGCGGGCGCGGCGGCGGACTAACCCCGGCGGGCGGATTAGCGGCAGGCCGCGGTTCGGCTGCTGGCTTCGCCGCCGCAGGAGCGGGAGCCGGAGCAGGCTTTGCCGGCGCCACCGCACCCGCGCCGTCGACCACGCCCAGCAACGCCCCAACCTCGACCTCGGTGCCTTCAGGCACGGCGATGGACGACAGCACACCAGCGGCAGGCGCGTTCACCTCCACTGTCACCTTGTCGGTTTCAAGTTCAACGAGGGGTTCGTCCGCCGCAACCGCCTCGCCTTGCTGCTTGATCCAGCGTGCGACAGTTGCCGTCGTGACGCTTTCGCCCAGGGTGGGCACTACGATCTCGGTCGCCACTGCGATTTGTCTCCAGAACAGAAAGGCGGAGGGGGTCTAGCCGATCCCCAGGACCGTGGCCACCAGGGTGGACTGCTGCGCCATGTGTGTCTTAGCCAGACCGGTCGCCGGGCTCGCCGCCGCTTCCCGCCCGATGTAAGTTGGCCTGCGCACCTTCATGTCCAGCCGCATCAGCACTTTCTCGATCCGCCGGTCGACAAAATTCCAGCCCCCCATGTTCTCCGGCTCTTCCTGGCACCACACCACATCGGCGTTCAAGTATGGCGCCAGCACGCGGCCAAGGGTGATTTCCGGGAACGGGTAAAACTGCTCCAGCCGGACGATGGCGATATCCTTGATTTCCTTGGCCCGCCGCTCCGACAGAAGGTCGTAGTAGACCTTGCCGGAGCAGATCACCACGCGGCGCACTTTGTCCGGCGGGTCGATCGCGTCGGTCTCCGGGATCACGTACTGGAACCTGGTGCCCTCGGCCATGTCGGACAGCGGCGAAACCGCCAGCTTATGCCGCAGCAGCGACTTCGGCTCGAACACCACCAGCGGCTTGCGGAAGTTCCGATGCAACTGCCGGCGCAGCGCGTGGAAGTAATTCGCGGGCGTCGTGATGTTGCAGACATACATATTACGCTCGGCGCAAAGCTGCAGATACCGCTCGATACGCGCCGACGAGTGCTCCGGACCCTGACCCTCGTAACCATGCGGCAGCAGCAGCACCAGGCCGGACATGCGCAGCCACTTGGTTTCCCCGCTGGCGATGAACTGGTCGATGATCACCTGCGCACCGTTGGCGAAATCGCCGAACTGCGCCTCCCACAGCACCAGGGTGCGCGGATCAGCCAGCGAATAGCCGTATTCGAAGCCCAGCACGCCGGCCTCCGACAGCAGCGAGTTGTAGATCTCGATCTTCTTCTGGGCCGGCGCGATGTTGTTCAGCGGTGTGTATTCGTTCTGGTTGAGTTGATCGATCAGCACCGCGTGACGCTGGCTGAAGGTGCCGCGCTGGGTGTCCTCCCCGGACAGACGGACATCGGTGGCCTTCCAGCAGCAGGCTGCCGAAGGCGAGGGCCTCGCCGGTCGCCCAGTCGATGCCTTCGCCGGTCTGGATCATCAGCGCCTTGGATTCCAGCTGCCGGGCGATCTTGGGGTTGACGTTGAAGCCGTGGGGGACGCGGGCAAGGGCGACGCCGATTTCACGCAGCGTGCCGGCGGCGAGCGCGGTCGGGTTTTCGGTATGCTCGAATTCCTCGTCTTCGGCGGCGTGGAAGCCGGACCAGCGGCCTTCCAGCCAGTCGGCCTTGTTCGGCTTATAGGACTTCGCCGCGGAATTGGCGTCCTCCAGTGTCTTCGTGAAGCTGTCCCACATCGCCTGGGCATCGGCAGCGGATACGGTGCCTGCCTTGGCCAGCTTTTCGGCGTACAGCGTGCGCGTGGTCTTGGTCGTGTTGATCGCCTTATACATCAGCGGCTGGGTGAACGCGGGCTCGTCCGTCTCGTTATGGCCGTGGCGGCGATAGCAAACGATGTCCAGCACGATGTCGCTACCGAACTTCATCCGGTATTCCGCGGCCATGCGGGCGCAGAAGATCACCGCTTCCGGGTCGTCTCCGTTCACGTGCAAAATCGGCGCCTGGATCGACTTCGCCACATCGGTGCAATACAGCCCCGAATAAGCATGGGCAGGCACCGTCGTGAAGCCGATCTGATTGTTGACGATCAGGTGGATTGTTCCGCCGGTGCGGTAGCCGATCAACTGGCTCATTGCCAGCGTTTCGTAGACAAGGCCCTGGCCCGCGAACGCGGCGTCGCCGTGCATCAGAATCGCCATCACCGATCGGCGTGCCTTTGTGTCCCCCGCCTCGTCCTGCCGGGCACGGACCTTTCCGACGACGACCGGGTCAACGGCTTCCAGATGGGACGGATTGGGCTGCAGCGACAAGTGCACGTTGTGGCCGGCGATCTCGACATCCGTGGAAGTGCCGAGGTGGTACTTCACGTCGCCGGAGCCCTGGACATCGTCGGGCTTAAAGCTTTCGCCGCCAAATTCGCTGAATAGTGCTGTCAGCGGCTTCTTGACGATGTTGACCAAGGTGTTGAGACGGCCGCGGTGAGGCATGCCGATCGCCACCTCGACAACGCCGTCAGCCGCGGCCACGCTTATCATGGCGTGCAAGGCAGGAATGGTGATCTCACCACCTTCCAAGCCGAAGCGCTTGGTCGTGACGTAGCGCTTCTGGCAGAAGACCTCGAAGCCTTCTGCTTCCGTCAGTTGCTGCAGGATGGTGCGCTTGTCATCGGGGGTCATCACCGTCAGCCAGGGCGCGCCCTCCACCCGGCGCTGGATCCATGATTTCTGGTCAGGATCCTGGATGTGCATGAACTCCACGCCGATCGGCCCGCAATAGGTCTGCCGAAGAATGCGGGTGATCTGGCGCAGCGTGGCGGTTTCCAGGCCCAGGACGTTGTCGATGAAGATCGGGCGGTCCATGTCGGCTTCGGTGAAGCCATAGGATTTCGGGTCGAGTTCCGGGTGCGGCGCCGGCACTGTCAGCCCCAGCGGATCAAGCCGAGCCTCCAGGTGGCCGCGCACGCGATACGAACGGATCAGCATCAAGGCCCGCAACGAACTGATCGTAGCCGCCCTGATTGCCGCGTTCGTGAGATCCCCGGTGGGTGCGGATGGTGCGGCCGCTTCGGTGTGGCCGTTGGCCAACGGATGACGCGGCGCCCACGATGCGCCCGTCGCATCTTCCAGCACCGATCGAGCCTCGTCATTCATGGCACTGAACAACTCGGCATAGCTCGGATCGACGGAGGCCGGATCGGTCGCCCAGCGTGCGTAAAGATCGCCCAGGAACGCTGCGTTGGCGCCACTGAAGGCCGACGCCAGGATATCCATACCCGCCATGTCAAACGGTCCTTAGTTTCGGTTCCGCGCCTCTTAGAGAAGCCGCCCGGGCGCGGAAACCCCGAAACGGCGCGCCTGGGTTGCTTGGGAAGCATGTCCCATGCCCAGGTTAACGCTTCCTTAGCTGTGTCGCGGTTTCGATGAATGCAAGCGACACGCCATGGCCTTTCGTGCGCTTCGGTTGCCGGTCCCGCCACGCCATGCGAAGACCCACCCCCGCACCACTCTCGCCGAAGCCGCGATCGTCGCAACGGTCGACGATGAGCAGGAGTAAACATGTGGCCGCCGAAACCGCCCCTGCATCGACGTCCAAGATCAAGACCGTCATCCGCGTGACCAGCGGGCAAGACCGTGCTGCACATGTCCGACACCGACAGCCTGCTGGTCACATTCTGCGTGGGACTGTCGAACTTCATCATCCTGCCGATCATGGGGGCGGTGTCCGCCCTGATCGGGCGCAAACCTGTCCTGATCCTGTTCTCCGCCCTGACGGCGCTGACAGCGTATCCAGCGCTGTCCTGGCTTGTCGGGCACACAAGCTTCGAAAACATGTTGATAGTGCTGCTGTGGCTGTCGTTCCTTTACGCTGGCTACAACGGCGCAATGGTCGTGGCGCTGACCGAGATTGTGCCGGTCGCCGTCCGTACGGCTGGGTTTTCGTTGGCCTATTCCCTGGCGACGGCTCTGTTCGGTGGGTTCACCCCGCTGGTTTCGACACGGTTGATTACCCAGACCGGCAGCCGGGCCGCGCCAGGAATGTGGATGGCGTTTGCGGGATTATTGGGGCTGGGCGCGACCCTGCTCGCCTATTACGGCAACGCCGCGAGCGACCGGTCGCGCATCCCCGGCGGTGTGGCGGCGGCCGAAGGAGCCGGAACATGAGCGGACTCCGCGCCGTTGCACTGCTGGCGGTTCTGCTGTGGTCGGGGGGGCGCGGTCAACGCCGCCGAGTTGCGGGTCGTCAGTTCCGGCGGCTTCGCCGCGGCCTATCGCGTCCTTGCGCCGCAGTTTGAGCACGAGACTGGTGACGCTCTGATTACCGGCTGGCGGCCCGGAAAATGCGAGGAAAGAATGACAACGCTGACGGACATCCTGGAGACCAGTGACCTGGCGAAGGTCGCGGGCGGGTTCCTCTTCACGGAAGGCCCGTTGTGGCATCCGGACGGCTTCTTCTACTTCGTCGATCTGCGATCGAACC
Source organism: uncultured Pseudomonadota bacterium (assembly GCA_963819005.1). Lineage (GTDB taxonomy): Bacteria > Pseudomonadota > Alphaproteobacteria > Acetobacterales > Acetobacteraceae > Rhodopila. The sequence goes on along the minus strand of CAWFUL010000009.1, from coordinate 419,299 downwards.
TTCTTTACAAGATGGTCCTGGGCCAGAATCCGGAAAAAGTCCGTGACACCAAGGGCGCCAACGGCACGACGTTCGACCTTCATGGAAACATACTGAACTGCGAGGGCGATGCACGCTGTCTCACCCTCATGGCCCCAGACGGTACCGTGTCGATCCTGGCCGAAAGGTTCGAGGGCAAGCGGTTCAACCGGCCGAATGACGTGATCTGCCACTCCAACGGCACGGTCATGTTCACCGACCCGGATTTCCGCGTGCCGCTGCACGATCGCGAGATCGGTCATGCCGCGATCTATCGCGTCGCCGACGATGGAGTCGTTTCGGAAGTCGTCCGCTGCGAATACCCGAACGGACTGGCCCTATCTCAGGATGAGCGCACGCTCTACGTCGCAAACACGCGTTGGACGAAGTACATTCACGCGATTGAACTGGATAGTGCCGGAAACATGGTGCGCCGGCGTATCTTCGCGGACATGTCATCCGATGGCGGCGAAACGAATGGCGTTCCGGACGGGATGAAGGTGGATCAGGCGGGGCGTGTGTTCTGCACCGGCCCGGGCGGGGTTTGGGTGTTCGAGCCGGACGGCGTTCTGATTGGAATCATTCCGACGCCGGAAATCTGTGCCAATATCGCCTTCGGCGGCCCGGACCTCCGGACCTTGCTGCTGACCGCCTCGACCTCCGTCTACACATTGCGGGTCAAGGTGCCCGGACTGCCGCATCCATGGTACGCGATCCGCGGCTGAGGGTTGGACATTGCAGTATCGGAACGCGCCAGACCCTGATCCGCGGGGTCCGGATGATGTCCGTGGCATCGGGCTTATCACCCGCCTTGCGACGCACACAGGGCCGAGGTTATGCGTGCCCAGTCTTCCTCCCGATGCGGGATCCCGAAGCGGAGCAGGTTCCGTCTCGAAGTGAACGGCCGTGCCAGGATGCCGGCCCGGCAAAGCCGTTCGAATATAACATCGGCATGATCGTGCCGCGCCAGCCGGAACAGGGCTGTGCCGCCGACAACATGGAACCCGGCGCGATGCAGGATGCGGTCCAGCCGGCTGCCCGCGCGATCCAACCAGGCCGCAGCGCCCATGCGCCACGAATCGTCGGCAAGCGCACGCCGGCCGATTTCGATTGCCGGCCCGGAAACGGCCCAGGGGCCCATGGCACGGCGCAAGCGGTCGCAATCGTCCGGAGGCGCAATCGCAAATCCCAGGCGCAGGCCTGCTAGCCCATAGGCCTTTCCGAATGACCGCAGCACGATCGCCCCTTGCGAGGGGAGCCGGGGCACCAGGCTGGGTTGCTGGCCTTCCAGGTCCATGAAGGCCTCATCGACGATCAGCCGGCGTCCGTCCTGCGCCATCAAGCACGCAAGTTCCGCGAGGCACTCAGGTGCAACAATCCGGCCGTCCGGGTTATTGGGGTTCACCACGACGCCGATGTCGAAGCCTGCCAGTTCCGCAAGCGCGGTCACCGTCGTGACCTCCGTGCCAGCCTCATGCCAACAGGTCTCATGTTCCCGGTAGGTAAAGCCCAGGATCCCGGTGCGGCGAACCGGGAACAGCCGCGGCAGCCATTGGATCAGGGCCTGCGTCCCGGGCGCCGCAACGATTCCATCCGATGGTTGCACGCCATAGGCACGGCGGGCAACTGCCTCAAGCGAGTCGATATCCGCGGCCTCCGGCAGACGGGACCACGCCGAGGCCGGAAGGTCACCAACCGGAAAAGGAAGCGGATTGATGCCGGTGGAAAGGTCGATCCAGGGTTTCGGGGCGTTTGGGAACAGGCTCGTGGCCGCCCTCAGGTTGCCGCCGTGATACCATAACGGATGCGCTCCCTCCGCCTCGTGGTCTCCTGATTTCATGCAGACTCTTTCTGGTATTCAGCTGACGCTTGCCGCCCTTCTTCTGGAAGCGGCAATCGGTTACCCGGATTTCGTCTACCGCGCGGCCGGACACCCTGTCACCTGGATCGGCGCGCTGATCACCGACCTTGAGTCAAAGCTCAACCGGCCCTCCCGCTCAGGCCCCCAGCGACGGGCGCTCGGCATCCTGACAGTGGGCATCGTGCTTGCCACCGCCACGGCGGCAGCGCTCCTCGCCGACCACGTTCTCGCTCGCGGCTTGTTCAGCAATTGCCTCATCGTCCTGCTGGCATCGACGCTTTTGGCCCAGCGCAGCCTGCACGACCATGTCCGCGCGGTCGCTGATGCCCTGCAGACCGGTGGCCTCGAGGCAGGACGCACCGCGGTGTCGATGATCGTCGGACGCAACCCCGCCAGCCTGGACGAAGCCGGCGTGGCCCGAGCCGCGATCGAGAGTTTGGCCGAGAACTATTCCGACGGCGTCGTTGCACCAGCGCTCTGGCTGGCGATCGCGGGCCTGCCAGGCGGCGTGGCGTACAAGGCAATCAATACTGCCGATTCCATGATCGGACATCGCACGGCCCGATATGCCGCGTTCGGCTGGGCAGCGGCGCGACTCGACGACCTGATCAACCTTCCAGCGTCCCGGCTCTCGGCCCTGTTTCTGATCCTCGGCGCACTTGCCACGGGCGCGTCACCGCTGGGTGCATTGCGCGCCATCCGTGGCGATGCGCATCGCCATCGCTCGCCCAACGCGGGATGGCCGGAGGCGGCGATGGCAGGTGCGCTCGGCCTTCGGCTTGCCGGACCAAGGGTCTACGGCGACACCTTGGTTGACGACGCTTTCATGGGCAGCGGGAGGCGGGAAGTCACGGCGGCTGACATTGATCGGGCGCTGCTGGTGTACAAAGCGGCATGCGCCGCACAGGTCCTGCTGCTTCTGGTAATCGTCTTTATCTGGCGAGGCTGAGCAGGCGTTCGAGATCGATGCTGCTCGCCAGGTGGTCGCCAAGTTCGTCCAAGACCTGCTCAATGCCGGCCTCGTAGGAGCCGCCGTTGCTTTGCACGCCAAACCAGGCGAGCAGTGCCGCGCGCTGCCGGTCGTCGCCGAACAGCCCGTGGATATAGGTGCCCCGGATGCGGCCATCCGCCGACATCGCTCCCTCCGGGCGCCCATCGGCGAGATGCAGCAAGGGGTTTCGGGCGTCGGGCCCCGCCGTGCGGCCGATATGCATCTCGTAGCCTCGGAACGGCACCGCGCCCTCGCAAGTTGTGCCGGTCACCTCCGTCAGCGTCTTTTCCCTGGTCAGCACGGTTTGGACGTCGAGCAGGCCAAGGCCGGGCGGGGCACCCGGCGGCCCTTCAATCCCGTCCGGGTCAGCGACCTGAGTCCCAAGCATCTGATACCCGCCACAGATGCCCAGGACGCGCCCGCCACGGCGCACATGGGCGGCAAGGTCGATTTCCCAGCCGTTCCGCCGGAAATCCGCCAGGTCCGACAGGGTCGACTTGGACCCCGGCAGAACTATGAGGGCGGCATCTCCGGGCAGTGCCTGCCCTGGTTCAATCATGAGAACCCGTAGCGACGGCTCGAGCCGCAGCGGGTCGAGGTCGTCGAAATTGGCAATATGCCCAAGCCGCGGCACCGCCACTGTAAAGGTTCCATCCGATGCGGCCACGCGCCTGTCGAGTACAACCGCGTCCTCCGCCGGGAGTTGTCCCGCCCGGCGAAAGTACGGGACAAGCCCAAGGGCCGGCCAACCGGTATGCTGCGTGATGACGTTCATGCCGAGCTGGAACAGCGCCGGATCGCCGCGGAACTTGTTGACCAGGAAGCCCTTGACCATGGCTGCATCGGCCGGGTCGAGAACAGCCTGCGTTCCGACAATCTGGGCAATCACGCCACCCCGGTCGATGTCCCCGACCAGAACCACCGGCACGTCGGCCGCCCTGGCAAACCCCATATTGGCGATATCATTAGCGCGTAGGTTGATCTCGGCCGCACTGCCGGCGCCCTCGATCAGCACGATGTCCGCTTCTGCCCTCAGGCGGCGGAAACTATCCAGGATCGTCGGCAACAGCCCTTGCTTCATGTCCTGGAAATCGCGCGCCGTCGCGTTTCCGATCGCCTTTCCCAGCACGACGACCTGTGAGCCGACATCGCTTTGTGGCTTCAGCAGCACTGGGTTCATATGAACGGACGGCGGCGTCCGACATGCGCGCGCTTGCAACGCCTGTGCGCGGCCAATCTCTCCGCCATCGGCGGTCACCGCGGCATTGTTCGACATGTTCTGCGGCTTGAATGGCCGGACCCGCAAGCCCCGGTTGGTCAGGATCCTGCAAAGGCCGGCGACGATCAGCGACTTGCCGACGTCGGAGCCGGTGCCCTGAAACATCAAGGCCCGTTGGGGCGCTATCCCGGTTCTCACCTAAAACTCGATGCCTGCCTGCGCCTTCACTCCAGCCGCGAAATGGTGCTTCACCAAGGTCATCTCCGTGACAAGGTCAGCGATGGCTACCAGTTCGGGTTTCGCATTGCGACCGGTGACGACGATGTTCAGGTCATCCCGCCGGCCCTCCAGCGTCCTGACCACGTCCGCCAGCGCCAGATACTCGTAGCGAAGCGCAATATTCAGTTCATCGAGCACCAGAAGGCGGATCGACGGGTCGGCCATCAGCGTTTTCGCCATGTCCCAGGCACGTGCCGCAGCCGCTATGTCGCGTTGACGGTCCTGCGTCTCCCAGGTGAAGCCCTCGCCCATGGTGTGCCACTCCACCAGGTCCGGAAACCGCTCCAGGGCGGTCCGCTCGCCGGTGTGCCAGGCGCCCTTGATGAACTGGACGATGCCGACGTGCCAGCCATGCCCAAGCGCCCGCAGCACCAAGCCGAAAGCGGCGGTCGATTTGCCCTTTCCGGGGCCGGTATTCACCATCAGCAGGCCCTTGGATGCGATGGTTTTCGACGCAACTTCGGCATCCTGGACCTGCTTGCGGCGGGCCATTTTCAACGCGTGCCGACGGTCGGCGTCTGTGGCTTCGGTCAAGATGGAGGGTCCTCAGACTGGATCTGAACATACATGTGGCGCGCCTTCGGCGAAAGCAGGGCTGCGTGTTGCCGGCCGCAGGGACTTCGGCGGCTCGCCTGTGCCTGCAACGGGATGGGCGGATCGTTCCGGGAAACTGTTTGACACACCGCAGAGCCAGCAGCATACAGTTGGGTGCTTTGAAGGTCCCTCTTGAAGGAGGGTTAATCGGGAATGCGAGCGACGCGAAAGACCGCGCCGAAACCGCAGCTGCCCCCGCAACTGTAAGTGGATAGCCAAACGCCGACATAGCCACTGGATCAATTCGCCCTTGGGCAATTCTCCGGGAAGGCGGCGCAAGGCAGCGACCCACGAGCCAGGATACCGGCCGACAGAGCATGCTTACGCGACGGGCGGGGTGCCCCGGCGCGGTTTGATCCGGCTCGGTTTAGGCGCGCCGGACAGGGCGCCGCACCTCAGGTATCGCCGGGCGGAGAGTGGGGCGCCAACCGTGCCCAGGCTCCGTTCGGACACGGAGGTGCGTATGCGACAGGCTATGGCGAAAATCCCGGTTACGATCATCACCGGGTTCCTTGGCGCCGGAAAGACCACGGTAATCCGGCACCTTTTGGAGAACGCCGCGAACCGCAGACTTGCGCTTATCATCAACGAATTCGGTGACGTCGGCGTCGACGGCGCGATCCTCAAGTCCTGTGGCATCGATACCTGCCCGGAGGAAAACATCGTCGAACTGGCCAACGGCTGCCTGTGCTGCACCGTCGCCGACGATTTCATCCCGGCGATCGAGGCGCTGCTCGCCCGCCAGCCCCAGCCCGATCACATTATCATCGAGACCTCCGGCCTGGCGTTGCCCAAGCCCCTGGTGAAGGCTTTTGACTGGCCGGAGATCCGCACCCGCCTGACCGTGGATGGCGTGGTCGCGGTGGTGGATGCCGCGGCCGTCGCCGCCGGACGGTTCGCCGACGATCCCGCGAAGTTGGCTGCCCAGCGCGCCGCCGACGGGTCGATCGATCACGAAAATCCCCTGGAGGAAGTCTACGAGGACCAGTTGCTGTGCGCCGATCTGGTGCTGCTGAACAAGACCGACCTGTTGACCGATGCCGCCACGAAACGCGTCATCGATGACATCCGCGGCTCCATTCCGCGCGCCGTCAAGGTCGTTGCGGTCCAGGAGGGACGGGTTGATCCGGCCATTTTCCTCGGCATCGCAGCCGCCGTAGAGGACGACCTGGCGAACCGTCCGTCGCATCACGATGCGGAGGAAGGCCACGACCATGACGATTTCGACAGCTTCGTCGTCGACATCCCGCCGACCGCCGATCCGGTGGATCTGCTGACACGCCTCGCCGCGGTGGCCGAAACCTTCGACGTGCTGCGGATGAAAGGCTTCGTCGAGGTCTCGGGCAAACCGATGCGGCTGCTGGTGCAAGGCGTCGGCCAGCGTTTCCGCCAGCAGTTCGACCGGCCTTGGGCCCCGGGCGACGATCGTCGGGGCCGGTTGGTCATAATCGGCGAAAAGGGCATCGATAAGGCCGCGATCACCGCCTCGTTAGCTGGGTAGGTCGCTTCGATGCATCTGCTGCGTGTCGAATCCCGGTCGATCGATGACACGGCTGCCGCAGTGGACCTGGGGCAGACGCCGGCGGAAATCGTGGCGCTATCGTTCACCGACACCGATCTTGCGGTGCTTGCCGCCGCCTGGGAGGCCGGAACGGACGCCCTGCCCAGCCTGCGGGTCGCAAGCCTGGCGGCACTGCGACACCCGTATTCGGTCGACCTCTACGCGGAGAAGGTCCTGTGCCGGGTTCGCTTCGTGCTGGTGCGCCTGCTGGGAGGCATGGATTACTGGCGCTACGGCGTTGACGAAATGGCAGCCTTGGCTCGCTCGTCCGGGTTCCATCTGGCGATCGTGCCGGGCGACCACCGCGCCGATCCCCGGCTCGATGAGGCATCGACGCTGCCGGTCGCCGCGCTGCGCCAGATCTCCGCGTATTTCGCCGCTGGCGGGGTGGAGAACATTCGCGCCTGCCTGCGTTTTGCCGCCAGCCATTTTACGCCGCAGGCCGGCGTTCCGCCGCCGCGCCCCTTGCCGCCGTTTGGTTTTTTCTCGCAGCCCGTTCCGCCCGCGACCGAAGCGGCGCCGCTGGCGCTGATCGTGTTCTACCGGGCGGCAATGCTGGCCGCGGATACCGACCCAGTCGTTTCGCTTGGCGAGCAGTTGGCCAAGCGGGGCTTTCGGGTTGTATCGATCTACCTGACCAGCTTGAAGGACCAGACGGCGGCAACCTTGTTGCGCGCGTATCTGCTTCGGGATCGGCCCGATGTCATCCTGAACCTGACCGCGTTCTCCGCTCGGCTGGAGCCGGGCGGGTCGGTGTTGGATGAGGCCGACGCGCCGGTTCTGCAATTGGCCTTGAGCGGTGGATCTTATCAGTCCTGGACGGATTCCAAACGAGGACTTGGCCCGGCTGACCTGGCCATGAACGTTGTGCTGCCTGAATTCGATGGCCGGATCATCGCCGGAGCAATTTCCTTCAAGGGCGAGACTCAGCGCAACGAGGCGCTGCAGTTTACGCGTCTGGCGCACCGGCCCGAGCCCAGCGGGTTGTCCCATGCCGCCGACTTGGCGTTCGCCTGGGCGGACCTCGCCCGGACGCCACGTGGCGACCGGCGTTTGGCCTGTATTCTGTCCGACTACCCGGCGAAGGCCGGCCGGACCGGTTACGCTGTCGGGCTCGACACGCCCGCCAGTGTCATCGCGATCGCCCTCCGTCTGGCCAGCGAAGGCCTCACGATCACCCCGATTTCGGACGTATCCGCCCTGACATCGCACCTGTCCGAGGGCAAACTATCCGGAGTTATCAGTCTTTCCCAATATGAACGCCTTCTCGCGGAACAGCCCCCTGCCTTCGTCGAAAATCTGTGCGCCGCCTGGGGTGTTCCGGCCGACGATCCCGCGGCCCAAGGGGGCATGTTCTGCTTTCGTATCGTACGCGCCGGCAACCTGATTATCGCCGTCCAGCCCGATCGCGGTAGCCCCGCCTCTCGCAAGGTCGATTACCACGACTCCGCGCTGCCGCCCCGCCATGGCTACGTCGCCTTCTACCTCTGGCTCCGTGCCATCGAGAAGGTCCACGCCATCATCCACTGCGGCACGCACGGAACCCTGGAATGGCTGCCCGGCAAAGCGACTGCGCTATCGGCTTGTTGCGCCCCGCGCGCCGTGCTTGGGCCGATGCCGCTGATCTATCCGTTCATCGTCAATAACCCCGGCGAAGCCGCGCAGGCGAAGCGGCGTGTGGCGGCCGTGACCATCGGTCATATGACCCCGCCCCTGACCGCCTCCGGCAGCCACGGCGCAGCGGCCGAACTGGAAGGTCTGTTCGACGAATATGCCGACGCGCAATCCCTCGATCCGCGCCGCGCTGCCCGGCTGGCTGAACTCATTATGCAACGGGCGCGGGACACCGGGCTGGCGGCCGAATCCGGCCTCGCCGGCCATGAGGACGCGGAAGCGGCGCTAGCGAAGCTTGACGCGTGGCTGTGTGACCTCAAGGACATGCAGATCGGCGAGGGGCTGCACGTATTCGGCGTGACCGCCCCGAAGTTGCCCGAAACCGCCGCATCGCTCGCCAGGATTAGCGGCGCACCCGACATTGCCCGGGTTGAACAACTGATAGCATCGTGCGCCGAGGCGGAAATGCGCGGCCTGCTGGCGGCCCTCGACGGACGGTTCGTGCCGCCCGGACCGGCCGGCGCGCCTGCGCGCGGGCGGCTGGACGTATTGCCCACCGGGCGGAACCTCTACAGCGTTGATCCGCGAGCGGTGCCGACCCGCACCGCGTGGGAACTCGGCCAGCGCACAGCCGAGGCCCTGGTCACCCGCTATGCCCAGGACCATGGCGACTGGCCAAAACGCATCGTGCTCGACCTCTGGGGCAGTGCGACGATGCGGACCGGCGGCGACGATCTGGCGCAGGCGTTCGCGCTGATTGGCGCCCGCCCGCGCTGGGACGCCGGATCCAGCCGAGTGGCTGGCTTCGACATCCTGCCGATGGCGGTCTTGAACCGGCCGCGTGTCGACGTGACCCTGCGCATTTCTGGCCTGTTCCGGGACGTGTTCCCTGACCAGATCACGTTGTTCGACGACGCGGTGCGCCAGGTTGCGGCACTGGACGAGTCGCCGGAGGACAATCCGCTTGCCGCCAGCGTGCGGGCCAGCGGCGACGACGCCGGCCGGCGTATTTTCGGCGCTGCTCCCGGCGCCTACGGCATCGGCCTGTCCCGCATTCTGGCGGACGGCGCGTGGTCTGACCGAGACGCCCTGGGCGAAGCGTATCTTCAGGCAACCTCTCACGCTTATGGCGAAGCACCTGATGGGATCACCGCCGCGCCCGAATTCCGCCACCGTGTTGCGACCGCCGATGCCTTTGTGCATGTCCAGGACATGCCCGGGCAGGACGTGCTGGACGCCGACGCCTTCGCCGAACACGAAGGCGGGTTCGCCGCCGCCGCCGCCGCCCTGGGCAACCATCCGGCTTTGTATCACGCCGACACCACCGACCCGGATCGCTCTCGAATTAGAACCCTGCGGGAGGAGGTCGCTCGCGTCCTGCGCGCCCGCGCCACCAACCCGCGCTGGCTGGCAGGCCAGATGCGGCACGGTTATCGAGGTGCTGCCGAGATCGCCCAAACAGTCGACAATCTCTTCGCATATGCCGCTCTGGCCGAGGTCGTCAGCAGCGAGCAGTTTGACCTTTTGTTCGACGCCACCCTCGGCGACGAGTCGGTCCTGCGGTTCCTGACCACCGCCAACCCGGCCGCGGCCAACGCCATGGCTGAGTGCTTTCAGAATGCCATCCGCCGCGGGTTGTGGATCACGCGCCGCAATACGGCACTTGCGGTGCTGACAAGCATGCGGACGGAAACCCAATGACCACCAGCCACCGCGACTACATCCGGGATGGTGCGGAGATCTACCGCCGTTCGTTCGCCATCATCCGGTCCGAGGCCGATCTCGCTCGTTTCAACCACGAGGAGGAACGCGTCGCCGTGCGGATCATCCACGCCTGCGGGATGGTTGAGGTAGCCGCCGATATAGCCTTCTCCCGCGGCGCCGTGCGCGACGGGATTGCCGCGCTGGAAGCCGGCGCGCCGATCCTGTGCGATGCCAGGATGGTTTCAAACGGCGTCACCCGAACGCGGCTGCCGCGAGGCAACGAGGTCATTTGCACGCTCGACGCACCGGACGTTCCGAAACTGTCCGCCAGCCTGGGAACGACGCGGACAGCCGCTGCAATGGAGCACTGGCGCGGCCGGCTCGGCGGTGCTGTCGTGGCGATTGGAAACGCCCCGACGGCGCTGTTCCGGCTGCTGGAACTGCTCGATGAAGGCGTCCCGCCGCCCGCCTGCGTCATCGGCATGCCGGTCGGTTTTGTCGGCGCCGCCGAATCGAAGCAGGTGCTGATGGACGACGGTCGCGTCGCTTACCTGTGCGTGCGGGGGCGTAAGGGAGGCAGCGCGATGACCGCTGCTGCCATCAACGCGTTAGCGAGCCCTATCGAATGACCGGCTCTGCTGTCACTGGCCGGCTGTTCGGCATCGGCCTTGGGCCGGGCGATCCGGAGCTACTAACGGTGAAGGCCGTGCGGCTGATCCAGTCTGCCGCGGTCGTCAGCTACTTTGCCAAGGCCGGTCGGCGCGGCAACGCTCGGGCGATCGTCGACCAGTGGATGACCGGTTCGGCTGAGGAACTGCCGCTATACTACCCGATGACGACCGAACATGCGTTTGATAGTCCAGTCTACGTCAGTGTCCTGTCCGCGTTTTATGCCGATGCGGTCGCCACCATCGCGGTTCATCTGGATGCCGGCCGCGATGTGGCGCTGCTGAGCGAGGGTGACCCGTTTTTCTATGGGTCGTTCATGCACCTGTATATGCGCTTGCGTCAGCGTTACCCCGTGTCCGTCGTTCCCGGTGTCACCAGCATGGCGGGCTGCTGGTCCGCGGCTGGCGAACCCATGACCTGGGGCGACGACACGCTATTGGTCGTACCCGGGACGTTGCCCCTGACGGTATTGATCGCCCGGCTGCGCACGACGGACGCGGCGGTGATCATGAAGCTTGGACGGAATTTCCCCAAGGTGCGCACCGCGGTTCAGGAAGCCGGGCTGCTGCACCGCGCGATCTATGTGGAGCGAGGCACCATGGCGAATGAGGTTGTGGCGCCACTCGCCGAACGGACCGACGACACTGCGCCTTATTTTTCGCTGATCCTGATCCCTGGCCAGGGCCGGCGGCCGTGAGCGGCGCGCTTGCCATCGTAGGCCTCGGGCCGGGGCCGGCCAAATGGATGGCTCCGGAAGCGGAGGCGGCCCTTGCTCTCGCAACCGACGTCGTCGGTTATCAGCCGTATCTGGACCGCTTACCCCAACGCTCCGGCCAGCGGCGTTACGGTAGCGACAATCGCGTCGAAATCGATCGAGCGCGGCACGCCCTGACAATGGCGTCGATGGGCAGGGCCGTGGCCGTCGTATCCGGCGGCGATCCGGGCGTGTTCGCGATGGCGGCCGCGGTCTTCGAAGCGGTGGAAACTGGCGAACCATCGTGGCGCGGGCTCAACATCACTGTCGTCCCCGGCATCTCCGCCATGCAGGCCGCCGCCGCCCGGCTCGGCGCGCCGCTTGGGCACGATTTCTGCGCGATCTCCCTGTCGGACAATCTGAAGCCATGGGACGTGGTGGAGCGACGGCTTCGCGCTGCGGCGGAGGGCGACTTCGTCATCGCGCTCTACAATCCGGCGTCAAAGGCGAGGCCGGACAAAATTCACCTGGCATTCGACCTGTTGCGAGCCTGCAAGGCCGCCACCACCCCCGTCGCCTTCGCCAGCGCCGTCGGGCGCGCGGACGAACGCATCATTCTGACCACCCTGGGCAACGCTGACCCAGCCCTGGCCGACATGCGCACGCTGGTGCTGATCGGGTCGAGCGAAACGCGGATCATTGAACGGCCGAACGCCACGCCGTGGCTGCTCACTCCGCGCAGCTATGGGGCGACGCGATGAGCCTCGATCCACGCCATGATAGCATCAACGGTTTCGAATGCTGGTGCCGCCCCGGCAGCTGGGCGCTCGACTACGATAACCTCGACGCCCAGCGCACGGGCGGCGTAAAGTTTCGCCTCGGTGGCCGTGCCGCCGCTGTTCTTGGTCACCAGCACGTCGACCTTCTCCTGCCGCATCAGGGCAATCTCATCGTCGACGCTGAACGGCCCCCGCGCGAGCACGAGGCGATGCGACGGCAGGCGACTGATCGCCTCGGGCGGGTCGATGGTGCGGACGATGTAGTGGTGCTGCGGCGCGGCGGTAAAAGCCGCAAGTTGCAAGCTGCCGACAGTCAGGAAAACGGTGCGCGGCCGAGCGCCCAAGGCACGAACCACCGCGGCGATTTCGCCGACGCTGGTCCAGCGATCGCCTTCCTGGCCAACCCAGGCGGGGCGGGTCAGAATTGCAAACGGAAGTCCCAGGTCCCGGCAAGCGACGGCCGCATGCCGGGACATCTGCACGGCGAAGGGATGCGTCGCATCGATCACCGCCTCAATGCCGCTCGCGGTCAGAAAGTCCTTCAGACCAGCGATCCCGCCGAACCCGCCGACACGGAACGGAATGGGCGGTGGCACGGGACTGCGCGTCCGGCCCGCGAACGACAGCATCGGGTCCAGGTCACATCGCCCGGCCACGCGTCCTGCCAGTGCGCTCGCCTCTGTTGTGCCGCCGAGAATAAGAATTCGCATCGTCCTGTCCTTCTTGCCCCGCGGTCTCCCTGGGAGGATAGCCCATGAGCGCGTCACGCCGCTGGCTGTCCATCGTTGGGATCGGCGAGGACGGACTCGAGGCGCTGTCTCCTGCCGCACGAGCATTGATCGCACAAGCCGCGTTGGTCGTCGGCGGTCAGCGGCACCTGTCCCTGGCCGCCCGGGCCGTTAACGGCGAGACCCTGGCCTGGCCCTCGCCGCCCCAGGCTGCCTTCCCGGCAATCCTGGCCCTTCGCGACTCATCGGTCTGCGTCTTGGCGACCGGCGATCCGTTTTTCTACGGCATCGGCTCCCTGCTGGCCCAACATGTCTCCCCGGATGAGATGATCTGCCTGCCGGGCGCGTCTTCATTCAGTTTGGCGGCCAGCCGTCTGGGATGGGCGGTGCAGGACTGCGCCCTGGTCACGCTGCATGGCCGGGCGTTGGAGAGGATTATTCCCCATCTTCAGCCGCGCGCGCGCATTCTGGCGCTGTCATGGGATCAGACAACCCCGCCCCGAACTCGCCGAACTGCTGATCCGCCGAGGCCTGGGCGACACAAGGATCACGATCTGCGAAGCAATCGGCGGACCGCACGAGCGGGTGCGCCACGCCGTGGCAAGCGGTTTCGCCTTGGACGGAATCGATCCGCTCAACCTCGTGGCGCTGGAACTCTCGGCATCGCCCCAGGGGCACATAATACCACTCACGCCCGGCCTGCCCGATGACTGGTTTGAGCACGACGGCCAGCTAACCAAGCGCGATGTCCGAGCGGTTACACTGGCCACCTTGGCGCCGCGTCACGGCGAACTGCTGTGGGACATTGGGGCCGGGTCGGGCTCCGTCGGTATCGAGTGGATGCTGGCGTCGCCCGCGAACCGAACCATCGCGTTCGAGCGCGATACAGTCCGCGCGGCCCGAATCGCCCGCAACGCCGCGACCTTTGGCGTTCCCGATCTGACGATCATCCAGGGCGAGGCACCTGCCGTGCTGCAAGACCTGCCGCCGCCGGACGCCGTCTTCATCGGCGGCGGTGCCACCGCTACTGGCGTGATCGATACCGCCTGGGCGGCACTCAGGCCTAGCGGCCGGCTGGTTGTGAACGGCGTCACGCTGGAAACGCAGGCGGCGCTGTTGCACCGCTTCCGGACCATGGGCGGTGACCTGAAGACCATCCAGATTTCCCAGGTTGATCCCCTCGGCGGTTTCCACGCCCTGCGTCCGGCGATGTCCGTGATGCTGTGGTCGGTGACGAAGCCATGACCATCAAGGTTGCCATTGGCGTCGGCTGCAGGCTTGGCTGTCCGGCCGATGTAATCGAGTCCGTGGTTCGCCAGGCACTGGACCAGATCCCTACCGCGGGGCAACGCGGGCTGTTCACTATTCGTGACAAGGCCGGGGAACCGGGCTTGGCCGAGGCGGCCCGCCGTCTGGGCCTCGATCTGGTCGCCCTGTCGCGCGAGGCGCTCCGTGCGCAATCCGCTCACGTCAAAACACTGTCAGTCCAAGCCAACAGGCGGTTCGGTGTTCCCTCGGTCGCCGAAGCCGCGGCGCTGGCGGGCGCCGGTTCAGGCGCCGAACTGATCCTGCCCCGCATCGCCAACCAGGGGGCGACTTGCGCGGTTGCCGTAACCCAAGGGGCATCGCGGCCATGACCATCCATTTCATCGGCGCCGGACCGGGCGCGCCAGACCTGATCACACTCCGCGGCCGGGACCTGATCGCAGCCTGTCCGGTCTGCCTCTATGCCGGATCGCTGGTCCCACCGGCCTTGCTGACCCACTGTCCATCCGGCGCGCGGATCATCGACACCGCGCCCTTGTCTCTCGACCAGATCATCGCAGAATGTGCCCGGGCCGATGCCGAACGTCAGGATGTTGCCCGCCTCCATTCCGGCGACCTCTCGATCTGGAGCGCAATGGGCGAGCAGTTGCGCCGCCTCCAGGGGCTGGGCATCCCGTTCACCGTGACGCCGGGCGTGCCGTCATTTGCCGCCGCCGCGGCAACCCTGGCGCAGGAACTGACGCTGCCCGGTTTGACCCAATCGCTGGTCTTGACCCGGACCAGCGGCCGGGCGTCGGCAATGCCGGAGCGAGAGAAGCTGGCCAGCTTCGCCGCCACCGGTGCCACGCTGGCGATCCATCTGTCGGTGCATGTGCTGGACAAGGTGGTGGGAGAGCTGATTCCACATTACGGTCCGGACTGTCCGGTCGCCATTGTCTATCGTGCGTCGTGGCCCGATGAACGTTTCGTCCGGGGCACTCTGGCCACGATCGTCGGGATCGCAGCAATCAGCTCCGGTCGAGCGGACCGCGCTGATCCTGGTCGGGCCGGTGCTCGACGCTGGCGCTTTCCGCGAGAGCGCATTGTATGCCGCCGACTACCGGCGCCGTTTCCGTCCCGACCGCAGCCTGGCGAGGGATCAATGATGGCCGTGGCGCGCGAGCAACCGGCCGGTGCGATCGAAGATCACGACGTCAAGGTCCATCCTGGCGCCGAGAGCTTGCGCCGCCGTGCGCCAGGCGGCGGCCGCCACGCCGGCCGCGAGATCGATCTCCTCCGCTTTGGCATGGCCGAAGGCTTCCATGGCGGTGTTCGAGGCGACGATGCGGGCCGCAAGCTCCGCGTTCCCTCCGGCTGCGATGGCGATCCGGCTCAGCCATGGGAGGTCCACCTCCCCGCGCCGGGAATGAAGATCGAGCAGGCCCTGACCCAGTTTCGTCATCTTCGCCATCCCTCCCGCGACGGTGACGCGCGCAACGGGATGACGGCGCAGGTATTTAAGCATTCCGCCAACGAAATCGCCCATGTCGATCAGGGCGGTTTCCGGCAAGCCGTACAACCGGGCAATCGCTGCCTCCGAGGTCGATCCCGTTGCGCCCGCGACATGGTCCATACCGGTGGCCCGCGCGACATCGATGCCGCGATGGATCGAATGGATCCAGGCCGAACAGGAGAACGGCACGACGATCCCTGTCGTGCCAAGGATCGAAAGGCCGCCGACGATACCGAGGCGGCCGTTCAGGGTGCGGGTGGCGATCTTTTCCCCGCCAGGAATCGACAGTTCAACGATCGCGTCCGGACGTGCGTCATGCTGTGCGGCAACCTCACCGATCGCGATACGGATCATCTCGCGTGGCACCGGGTTGATAGCCGGCTCGCCAGGGGGCAGCGGCAAACCAGGGCGCGTTATGGTGCCGACGCCCTCCCCGGCGCGAAACAGCACGC
This sequence comes from uncultured Pseudomonadota bacterium, assembly GCA_963819005.1. Classification (GTDB taxonomy): domain Bacteria; phylum Pseudomonadota; class Alphaproteobacteria; order Acetobacterales; family Acetobacteraceae; genus Rhodopila. The sequence goes on along the minus strand of CAWFUL010000009.1, from coordinate 403,378 downwards.
CGCTGCCTGCCGGTGCACGTCGGACGGTCGCGACGATCAGCGCGCCGTGGGTCACATCCGGATCGTCGCCGGCATCCTTGACGATGGCGGCCCGGGCGAAGTCCGCCCCATGCTGAGTGGCCGCCAGGGTGAACGAGGGACGCGTGCCGCCGGGCAGAAGCACAGATACCGGGTCAGGAAACGCCCCGGTCAGCAACGCCTCAAAGGCCGCGCGGCTCGCAGCGGCAGCGCAAGTTCCCGTCGTCCAGCCGCGCCGCAACGGGCGATCGTGTTGGCCGTTCCGCATTGCTGCTTGTCCTATCGAACCACCGGTCTTGCGCCTAGGGAAAGTCGCCGATGACCCAATCGACGACAAAAATTATCGGCGAGCTTGCGCTGCCGCAATTCCACCCCGGCGAGGTCTGGCTGGCCGGCGCGGGACCGGGCGATCCTGGGCTCTTGACGCTGCATGCTGCGAATGCGCTCAGCCAGGCGGACGTAATTCTCTACGACGCGCTGGTGAACGAAGACATTCTTCGCCTCGCCGGGGCGGGCTCCGCCTTGGAGTTTGCCGGCAAGCGAGGGGGCAAACCTTCCGCCAGTCAGCGCGATATCACGGAGCGACTGATCGAACTGGCCCGCCGGGACCTGCGGGTGCTCCGTCTGAAGGGGGGCGATCCTTTCGTGTTCGGGCGCGGCGGCGAAGAGGCGCTGGGTCTGGCAACCGCCGGTATCCAGTTCCGGGTCATTCCCGGCGTGACCGCCGGCCTCGCCGGGCTGTCCTACGCGACGATTCCAGCGACCACGCGCGAAACCAACCACGGTGTCATCCTGGTGACCGGCCAATACGCCGCCGGCAATAATCGCGGACTCGAGTGGGGCACACTGGCTCGGACGCAACTTCCGATCATCCTGTATATGGGCGTGACCCGGCTGGCCGAGATAGCGGCTGCCCTGATGGCCGGGGGCGCCCCGCCGGAGCTGCCGGCCGCTGTCGTGCAGAACGCCACCACAGCCGAACAACGTGTGCTGGTCACAACGCTGGACCGGGTCGCCGGGCAGGCTGCCGCGGAGGGTTTCGGGTCGCCCTCCATTGTTGCGTTTGGCGAGATGATCAGGCTGCGATCCGCTTTGATACCATTCGCCGTGACATTGCCGGATGCCGCCTGATGGGCATCCCCGCACCGGGACTGATGATCGCCGCGCCACGATCCGGCAGTGGCAAGACTACACTGACGCTGGGCCTGCTGCGTGCGTTCCGTCGAACCGGCCTTGTCGTGGGTGCTGCGAAATGCGGCCCGGACTATATCGATCCGCCATTTCACCAGGCGGCGAGCGGGCGGTCCAGCGTGAACCTCGATTCCTGGGCGATGCCGCCGGCCTTGCTGGCGGCTCTTGCCCGCCAGACCGCTTCCGGCTGCGACCTTGTCATCTGCGAAGCGCTGATGGGACTTTTCGACGGCGTCCCCGGGGCGCCTGGCCGCACCGGCTCATCCGCCGATGTCGCCGCGGCGATCGGCTGGCCCGTGCTGCTGGTCCTCGACATCAGCGGGCAATCGCAATCCGCGGCAGCCATCGTCAAAGGCTGCATATCGTACGATCCCAGGATCACCATCGCCGGCGTCGTGCTGAACCGCGTCGGCAGTCCCCGTCATGCGCGGCTCGCCACCGACGCCATCGAGGCGCTCGGCATCCCCGTGATAGGCGCACTACCAAGATCGGGCGGCATCTCACTGCCGGAGCGGCACCTTGGTCTGGTGCAGGCAGGCGAAACCACCGACCTGGAGGTCCGGCTGCAGGCGTTGGCGGCTTTCGTGGCCGCCAACGTCCGGATCGATGCCGTCCGGTCCTTGGCCGCTTGTACTTCCACAGCATCATGCGCCCCTGCAGAACCAGAGGCCATCAGACCGCCTGGCCAGCGCATCGCCGTGGCACGCGATGACGCATTCTCGTTCCTTTACCCGCATATGCTGCAAGGGTGGCGCTCTGCAGGCGCTGACATCCTGTTTTTTTCGCCGCTGGCGGATGACGGGCCCGATGATAGCTGCGACGCCTGTTGGCTGCCCGGCGGGTATCCCGAACTCCATGCCGGCCGGCTTGCGGAATTGTCGCGGTTTTTCGCGCGCCTTCGCCACTTCGCCGAAACGCGCCCCGTTCATGGCGAGTGCGGTGGCTACATGGTCCTCGGGACAGAATTGACGGACGCACAAGGAATAGTACATGCCATGGCTGGCCTTTTAAGCGTCACGACCAGCTTCGCCCGGCGCAAACTTCACCTCGGTTATCGGGACGCGCGGCTGGTTGACGACGGGTGCCTGGGCCCCGCCGGAACACAGTTGCGCGGGCACGAATTTCATTATGCCAGTGTAGAAACGACCGGTGACGACGCACCGTTTGCCCTGGTGGCAGACGCATACGGCTCGGACCCGGTCCCCGCCGGCAGCAGGCGCGGATTTGTCTCTGGCAGTTTCTTTCACCTGATCGCATTCGGGTCATGACCGCGGACATCGTCAATTCGCCGCCGTGCTTTGACGCGGGCTTTCGGGACCGGCTGAAAACCTTGATCACCTGGCGCCGCGACGTCCGGCGGTTCACGACCAGACCGGTGCCGCAAGCCCTGATCGAGGAACTGCTCGACATCGCACAGTTATCCGCGTCCGTCGGCAACAGTCAGCCTTGGCGCTGGGTGCAGGTGGATAGCCCGGCGAAGCGAGCCCTGGTCCGCGCCAGTTTCGTCGCCGCCAACGCCGCGGCTTGCCGGGCACAGGCCGATCCACGCGCGCAAGCCTATGCGGCGCTGAAGCTTGAGGGCATGGACAAGGCACCCTACCAGTTCGCGGTATTCTGCGATGAGGCGACGGAGCAGGGATACGGCGTCGGCCGCCACAGCATGCCGGAAATGCTCGATTACTCGACCGTCGCGATGATCACGACGTTCTGGCTGGCGGCGCGCGCCGCGGGGCTTGGCGTGGGCTGGGTCTCGATCCTTGATCCGATTGAGGTCGGCCGTGCGCTGGATGCGTCCCCGGCATGGAAGCTGATCGCTTACCTGTGCGTCGGCTGGCCGGAAGAGGAACATATCGATCCCGAACTGGAGCGTTGCGGGTGGCAGCGGCGAACCGGTCTCGGCCGCGATGTCCGGGTCGTCTGATGCTGACGGAAAGCAAGGCAGTGACAGGCACGGATGCGACAGTCTTCATCTGCGTGACCTGCAAGGGGCGCGACGACACCGGCGGGCAGCCAGGACGGGCGCTTTATAACGCCGTTGCCGCGCGGGTGCGCGAACGTGGTGAGACCTCGATCACCGTTACGCCGGTGGAATGCCTGGCGGTCTGCAAGCGCCCCTGCACGGTCGCGCTGGCCGGGACCGGAAAATGGACTTGCGTCGTCGGCGACCTGGATCCCGCAACCAACGTCGACGACGTGATCACGGCGGCGTTGGGGTATCAGTCGAGCGAGAGCGGAATCATTCCCTGGCGTCAACGACCGCTCTCGTTCCGCAAGGGCGTCGTTTCGCGCACTCCTCCCGCCGGATTCCGGGTCGATCCTGCGCCGCCATGATCGCCCACCGTGACGCTGCCGGACTACCGAAGCCAGGTTACGGTTTGCAGCGACCCCAACGGCGGCGCAGCCTCAAGCAGATCAACCGGTCGGCCTTGCAGCAGCGCAGTCAGGATCTTGATCGGGCCGCCGTGCGACACGACGACGCAATCACGTTGATCTCGGTGCAGGGTGCCCTGAAAGGCGCGCAGCCGCGCAATGATCTCTGCTCCGGACTCACCGCCGGGCGGCGCGAACGGCAGCGGCGCGGCCGCCCAGCGATCCAGATCAACTCGGGCCATTGCGTCCCACGGACGGCCTTCCCAGTCGCCAAAATCCAGTTCCTGCAAGCGATCGTCTATTATGAACGAGGCCTTGGCGGCCCGCGCGATCGGATCGGCGATGGCCCTGCACCGGGTGGCGGGGCTGGTCCAGACATGGGAAATTCCGGACAGCGCCGGATCCGCCATGAGCCGCCCGACGTCGGCCGCCGCCGATGGATGCAGGGGGATATCAAGCCGCCCGTAACAGACCCCTGGCTTAATCAGCGGTGCTGGATGGCGGATCAGAACAATCTTCATTTCACCGTCAGCGGCAACCCGGCCACCATGAGCACGACATGGTCGGCCTTCACGGCCATCCGCTGGTTCAGCCGCCCCGCCTCGTCACGGAACGACCGGCCCAGTGGCGTCTCCGGCACAAGGCCCAGACCCACTTCGTTGCTGACCAGTGCGATGGGCGCCTCTCGGGCGTCAAGTTCGAACTCCAGGGCCGCATGGGCGGCGTTAAGGTCATGATTGCCGAGCATCAGATTGGTAAGCCAGAGGGTCAGGCAATCGACCAGGATGGGCCTGGACCGGTGCGGCGCGACCGCTCCGGCGAGATCGACCGGCGCCTCGATCGTCTGCCACCCGTCATGCCGGCGCGTTTGGTGCTCCGCAATGCGGATGCGCATCTCCTCGTCGAACGCCTGCGCCGTCGCGACGTATATCCAGGGGGGCGCGTGCTTGCTGATCAGAGCCTCCGCATAACGGCTCTTGCCGGAGCGGGCGCCGCCGAGAATCAGCGTCATGCGGGACGATCGTATGATGGTAGCGGCCTACGTTTGCTGACAACCCGATGTATAGAAGCCAGCTCCCGGGCCTTCAATCGTTCCCGCCTCAATCAGCGGTCCGCGCGCCGGCACGCCTGCTGCGTTATCCTCTCTATCGCATAGGGTCCATATGCCACGGTTTCCCGACCTCGCCGCACTTCGAACCGCGTGTCTGTCATTGCCGGAGGGAGACAATGGCGCAGCCAACAGCGTGCGAGAACGCCAGGCGACGCTGACGAAGCCGCCGGGCAGCCTTGGCCGGCTGGAAGATCTCGCCGAATGGCTGGCTCGCTGGCAGGGGCGGTCGTTGCCCCGTCTCGATCGCGTCGAGACGTTGATCTTCGCCGGCAACCACGGTGTCACTTCTCGGGGCGTGTCGCCCTATCCGGCGGCAGTCACCGCGCAGATGGTTGCGAACTTTTCCCGCGGTGGCGCGGCGATCAATCAGATTGCGGCCGTGGCAGGCACCGTGCTGCGGGTTATTCCGCTGGACCTCGATCACCCGACGCAGGACTTTACCCAGGCGCCCGCGATGGATGAGGCCACGTTCCTCGATGCCGTGTCCGCCGGCTATGATGCCGTGCCACCCGATGCCGATCTGCTGTGCCTTGGCGAGATGGGCATCGGCAATACGACCGCGGCCGCCGCGGTCGCAGCCGCCTTGTTCGGAGGCGGTGGCGAGCGCTGGGCCGGTCGCGGCACTGGCGTCGATGACGAGGGTCTGGCACGAAAGCGCCGCGTCATCGATGCCGGCCTGAACCATCATGCCCCCGTGCTGGCCGACCCTCTCGCCGTAGCGGCGGCGCTCGGCGGTAGGGAACTTGCGGCGATCCTCGGGGCCACGCTCGGCGCCCGGACCCAGGGCGTCCCCGTGCTCCTGGACGGCTTTGTCTGTACCGCCGCTGCCGCCCCGCTGGCTCGTCTGCGGGCAGACTCCCTGGACCACACCATCCTGGCGCATGTGTCTGCCGAAGCCGGCCATCAGGCTTTGGCTGACGCATTGGGCCTGCGTCCACTGCTGAATTTTGCCATGCGTCTCGGCGAAGCGTCCGGTGCAACGCTGGCTGTTCCGCTGCTGCGAGCCGCGGTGGCATGCCATGCCGGGATGGCGACGTTTGCCGAGGCAGCGGTCCAGAACCGGACCTGATAGGTTGCTTCGATCCGATCTGATGGCGGCTTTCACGCTGCTGACGCGGCTGCCGGTCGGGCGTTTCCCGCGGCCGGGTAGAGCGCCCGATCTGGCGCGCTGCGTCTGGGCCTTCCCGATCGTCGGGCTCGTGGTGAGCCTCATATCAGGCCTGAGCTTCTGGCTGGCGCACGCACTCGGGGCCCCACCGCCGCTGGCGGCCGCCTGGACCTTGGCTGCCATGCTTCTGCTCACCGGCGGTTTTCACGAGGACGGATTAGCCGATACCGCCGACGGCTTCGGCGGTGGCGCCACAGTGGCGCGCAAGCTGGATATCATGCGCGACAGCCGGATCGGTACATTCGGCGCCCTGGCGCTACTGCTGTCGTGCCTGATCCGGATAACCGCGATGGCCGCTATCGGCCAGCCTGCGATGGTAGTCATCGCTCTTGTCCTGGCCGGCATGGCCGGGCGAAGCGCGATGGTCCTGTTGCTCCTGTTGCTGCCACCGGCTCGGCAGGAAGGGATGGGCGCGTCCGTGGGCCGTCCACCGGCGGCCAGCGCCACGCCCGCTCTGACAATCGCCTGCCTTGCGCCGTTTGCGTTTCTGCCGGCGGGTCCTTCAATCATTATCGTTGCACTTGGCGCCGGGACGGCGCTGGCCATCGCGCGGCTCGCCCGTTCTCAGATCAACGGATATACGGGTGACGTGCTCGGAGCGGCCGAGGTTGTTGTCGAGTGTGTCGTTCTAACGGTACTCAGCTGCGCTGCCAGACCCTAAGCCGCTACGCTGCATCGACTCGAATGCCCGCTGAGCGGCTGATTTACCCGCAAGGCGGCCGAATGCGACGCCGATGGTCAGTCCCGCACCCGCCAGGTAGCCATTGCCAAGGACATTGGCGGCCATGATCGTCCCCGCGGCAGTTAGATTGGTTACAACGGTGCCGTCGACCATCATCACCCGAGCCAGTGCGTCCACTTTCACGCCAAGGCAAGTGAAGGTGATGCCCGGCCGGATCGGAGTCGCAAAAAACGGCGGCGCCGATAAGGGGCGGGCGAATCGGGTCTTCGCAGGGCTCAGCCCCACTGTGTGGCCGGCTTCTTCCGTAGGGCGGGCGGCGGCGTTGAAGCCGCAGACCGTGGCAACGAATGTCCCCGTGTCCAGCCCGGCCAGCGTGGCGAGGGCCGGCATCGATTCGGCCGACAGCGGCGGGTACAGCGGCGGCGGCACGCGTTGCATTGCCGCCGCATCCAGTATCAGCCAGGCCAGTTGGCGCGGCTGTTCGGCCACCTTTCGGCCCCAGGCAGCATAGCGGGCCGGACCAGCATCGGCGCCCTCGTCATGGAAGCGTTGGCCTTTGTGATCCACCACGATGCCGTGTGGAATGCCCAGAACGCGCGTCGCGATTCCGCCATCGTCCGGCGGCGAGCGGGCATCGACGGCAACCAGGTGACAGGCGCCCGGTTCGCCAACGGTTGCAACATTCTGTTCGATGAGGCTTCGAAGCAAGGCACCATCCGCATAGGGCGTGCCGCGGTTGATGAACCCTTCCGCTGCCTCGCCCCAATATGGGCGAAGGGAGGCGCGATCCGCCTGCGCGCCGCCACAACACAACACCACGGCGCGCGGGTGCAGTCGCATCGTGCCGGTGGGAGTCGCCACATCGACGGCCACGATCATCCCGTCGGACAGTGTCAGCGAGGTGGCGCGACTGCTGTAGCCGATGGCCACGCCCAGATTCTCGGCTGTGGCATACAACATGTTCATCATCGCCTTTCCGCCGCCAAGCAGGAAACTGGTCCGGCGAGACACCGGCAGAAGGCCCGTGCCGGCTCGCTGAAACGGAACACCATTTGCCCTGAGCCACGGCACAACGGACGCCGACGCCTCTGCGAGGGAAAGACTCAGCTCCGGATCATTGCGGCTGCCCGCTACGCGCGCGAGTTCGGCAACGAACTCCCTTGGCAGGTAGCGACCGGGCGAGAACGGCGTTGGCGCCTCATGGACGACACGCAGGTTTCGGGCATGCCGGGCATTGCCGCCACGCATCGGACGCGGCGCGTGCTCGACAAGGCGGACGTCCGCACCGGCACGCCGGGCGGTAATGGCGGCGGATAGCGCGGAAATGCCGCCTCCGATCACAAGAACATCAGGGTTTGGCGAGTTGGGCGGCACATTCCAAGCGTGTGCGTAAAGGGTCGATACGTCCACCCGTCGATGCCCCAATGAAGCGCATTTGGCGTGGGGGCAAGTTCTCCCTCGCACGTCGGCGTTTGTTTTGGTGTAGCATCGATGCTGGAAGCGCGGGTGCGCACCCACCGCGGCCCTTCGCCCTCGGGGTTGCCGTGCGCATCGACGGGTGGTGAGATCGCCTACGCAAAAGAAGAAAACGGGAAACGTCATGCATCAACGGATCGACGAGTGGGCGCCCGAGCTCGAGGCCGTCATCTCCGTCTCTGCACCGGTCACCATCCTGGCGGAGGGCCTTGGCGGCCCCAAGGGTCCAGCCGAAGGGCCGGTGTGGTGGCACGAGGGCGGCTACCTGCTGTTCAGCGATATCCATAACAACCGCCGGATGAAGTACCAGCCAGGCGTTGGCTTGTCGGTGGATCAGGAGCGGACGAATTATGCCAATGGGCTGACGCGTGACCCCAAGGGCCGTCTGATCGCCTGCGAGAACGCCGCACGGCGGGTGACGCGCCGGGAATTGGACGGCGACGTAACCGTGGTGATGAACAGTTTTCAGGGACAGCGACTTTGGCGGCCGAACGATGTCGTCGTGCGGTCCGACGGCTGCGTTTACTTCACCGATCCCTGGACCGGGAACGCGGCGCAGTCGGAGTGGGATCGGACCCACTCGGCTGTCTTCCGCGTCACACCGGACCTGGGGACAAAGACCCTGCTGGTGGACGACTTCGTGCTGCCGAACGGTTTGGCGTTCTCGCCGGATGAGTCAGTTCTCTACATCAATGACTCCCGGCGAGGCCACATCCGGGCGTTTGACATTGCACCAAGCGGCACCCTGGCTCGGAACACCGATCGGGTGTTTGCCGACCTGCGCGGTCAGGAGCCTGGTGTGCCCGACGGCATGAAGGTCGACAGCCTGGGCAATGTGTACTGCGGCGGGGCCGGCGGCATCTGGATCATCGACCCGGCCGGCAAGAAACTGGGCCGTATCGTGCACGGCGCGAATACAACAACCAATCTGGCCTTCGGCGGGGACGACTGGAAGACTCTGTATTTCACGACTCATCACACGCTGGGCTGCATAACGCTGAAGGTTTCCGGCGTGCCGGTTCCGAAACGATAAGCTTGGCGGCAGGCCGCCGTCTGTAGGAGTGGCCGGGCCGCAGGTTGCGTGTGTATCGCGGCGGCGGCAGACTAGAAATGCGCGGGTCCAGAAAGATAACGCGATGAACGCCACCGCTGCCAACTTTCAGTTCAATCGACATCACGCCGGTATGGCGCTGGCGGCCGGGCAGCGCTCGATTTGCCGGATATCCCTCCGGACGAAAGATCACACGACAGATAATGGAGGAGAGCAACCATGGCACTGACACAAGCACTCGGAAAGTTCATTGCTGACCTGTCGCCGAACCGCATCCCCGAGGATGCCATGCGCATCGCTCGGATGGGCTTTATCGATTGCATCGGCACGATGATCGTTGGCCGCGACGAGGACTGCACCCAGATTCTGAAAGGCGTGCTGGCGCCCCCGAAGGGCCAGGCGACGCTGTATTTCTCCGGTGAACAGAGCGCCGCCCCGGAAGCTGGCTGGATCAACGGCACGGCGGCGCATGCGCTGGACTACGACGACGTTTCGCTGCGTGGCCATCCGTCTACGGTCCTGGTTCCAGCCATCCTGGCCGAAGCCGAGGTCCTGGGACGCACAGGCCAGGACATGCTGGTCGCCTACGTCGCCGGTTATGAAACCTGGGCGGAACTGGTTCGTCGCGATGAGCCCATGTACCACCAGAAAGGCTTCCATCCGACCGGCATCTTCGGCGCCGTCGGCGCTGCCGCCGCCTGCGCCAAGCTTCGCCGGTTGGATGCCGAGAAAACCGCGATCGCCATTGCTCTGGGTGCATCCCAGGCATCCGGCATCATGTCGAATTTCGGCACGATGACGAAGCCGTTCCACGCGGGCAAAGCGGCGCATTCCGGTATCATGGCAGCGAGGCTGGCCGAGGCGGGCTTCACCGCCAACACTGATGCGCTGGAGCATCCGCAGGGCTTCCTGTCCGCTGTCTCCCCGAACAACCGCGCCGATCGTTCCGGCGACGGCAACCTCGGTGAAGACTGGGCGATCATCAAACATGGGCTCAGCATCAAGAAGTATCCGGCATGCTATGGTACACACCGAGCGATTGATGCGATACTGGATCTGGTGGGCGCGAACCCGGTGAAGGCCGACGACGTGAAGAAGATCTCGGTGCACTTCAGTTCGCTTACCTCGAACGTGCTGCGCAACCGTCAGCCGGACACCGGCCTCGCTGCCAAGTTCAGCATGGAATTTGCGATGGCGAGCGGTATCATTGCCCACCGCGTCAGCCTTGCGGAGCTGACCGATCCGTTTGTTCAGCGCAAGGACGTGCAGGACCTGATGCGGAAGGTCGAGCGTGACCTGACGGATGAGACCGATGCGGATCACCCCGGCTCCTGCCCGTGGGAGCAGGTGACGGTCGAGTTGAACTCCGGCCAGACGCTGAAGAGCGACAAAATCTCGTGGGCGCGCGGCCACGCTGAACGGCCCCTGACCGACAACCAGCTTTACGAGAAGTTCGCCGATTGCCTGACCAGCAGCAACTCCCCAATCCCGGCTGATGTTCTGTTTGCCCGGCTGCATGGCATGACAGCCCTGTCGGCTAGGGAACTCACTGCCGTTCCGTAAAGACTGGGCCGGCCTCGGCGATCGCTGCCGGGGCCGTTCTTTTCCCGCCACGGCGCGTGGGGTAAGACTGATCGCTTATGAATAGAGAGGAAACAGCATGGCGGGGGAGCACGAAACCAAGCTGCTCGATTGGGACGCGCTGGAGGTCGGCCAGGCTTTGCCTGGATTTTCCTATGTCCTGACGCAGCAGATGATAGACGAGTTTCGCCAGGGGGTGATGGACCCGGAGGCGGCGTTTCCGACGATCTCCCACAAGGTCGACGTCAGCGCGTATCATGCGGCGTATCATGACGACGGTTCGGTAAATGCCCGGTGCACGTTTCATTGCTACAACCCGCCTGTCGCCGGCAAGAAGATCACCGTGCAGGCCTGGATCGCCGACAAATACCACCGGCGGGGCAAGAATTATATCGTTACGGAAGCCGTGTCCGTTGATGAGGACGGGCGGCTGCTGGACCGGGTCATCACGCACGAGCTGAAGCAGCCGTCGGAGGTTGGCAAGAAATGGCAGTGACTCGCGGCTTCGCCGTCGGCGGATACCATTCCGCCTTTGGTCAAGACGATGACGCAAGAGGCGATCAACCTGTTCGAAAAGAGCGGCGGCAAGACGGGTCCGAGCCAGTTCACCGATGAGGCGACGGCGCAGGGCGTGCTTGGGACCAAGGGCACGGTGGCGTCCGGCCGCATGTCACTGACGTTCGGCACCGAGTTGCTGCGGCGATTCTTCGGTCCTGATATCTACAACCGCAATGGTGCGGTGGAGTTGCGCTTCCTGCGTCCGGTGCGGCCAGGCGACACGGTGACATTTGGCGGCAAGGTTACGGACATCACCAAGGTCACCAACGGCGTGCGCATCGGCGTCGAGGTGAGCGCAACGAACCAGAAGGGTGACACCACGGCCGCCGGCACCGGCTCGTGTATCGGTACCGAGCCTTTGGGTGCCGGGTGTGGAGTGACGTCAGCTGGTGGTCAGGGTCTCGATCAGATCCCTGACCACCGGCAACGTCTCCAGCGTTTCCAGCGCAACGATCGACTTTTCCAGCTTATCAGCTGGCAGAATACGTTCGGCGCAGTGGCGGTATTTGCCGACCAACTCGTCCCGCGTCATTGGGTTGCCCGGGCTGCCGCGGACTTTCTCCACCAGTTTGGTGAAGCTGCTCCCGTCGCGCGTGATGATCGTGACGGGTGAACGGCGCCGCGCATCCTGGGTGTTTGGCCAGTCCGTGCGCGTGTTCACTTGCACCTTTTCCAATGCGGCCCGCATGCGCGGCGACCGGCAGTAGTCGTCTGAGAAGGAATCCAGATCCACCCGGTGATCCAGCAGCATCGCCGCAAGCACGTAGTCGATGGAGAACTTGCCGCGAAATCCCTCGGTTGGCTTGTGAAAGCGGACGATGTCGAGCAAGTCGGGGTGCACATCCACTTCCAGCCGCTCCACGTCCTCGATGCGGATGTCATGCTCTGTCATCAAGGCGTCGGCGGCATCCAGTGCGCGCAAATTGCCGCCGCAGCACGGGTAGCGCTTCACCGTCAGCCCAGGGTCGACGATCGACCACTGCGTGCCCAGGCCGCTGGGCATCTTGCTAAAGTCGTAGTTTCCGTCGCCATGAAAAGCCGAATAGAAGCCGTAGTCGCCCTCCAGGCCCTCGGTGTCGGCGACATAGTCCTTGCGGGCCAGCAGCACGGCCGTGACCCCGGCGCGGGCGGCATTGCCGGCGTGGATGCCTTTGCCCCAGGTGCCGAAATGCTGTGTCAGGCCCCCCGCGTTCGCGGCAGCAAGACCGATGGCGACGGCCATTTGTGCGGGGTTGAGGCCAACTATGCTGCCGGCGCCCGCGGCAGCGGCGGAGCAGCCGTATAGCGATGTCGGATGGAAGCCTCTGTGGCGAAACACATGCTCATGCTGACGGCCGGAGGACGACATCCGCTCGAACACTTCCAGGCCGATGCAGACGGCGGCCACAACGGCCGCGCCGCTGGCTCCGGTCTCTTCGGCCATTGCAAGGACCGCGGGAAGGATGCAGGCGGTGGGGTGGGAAAATCCTGTGTCGTCGAAGTCCAGCAGATGCGCGAGCGAACCGTTCGCCCACGCCGCCGAAACGGTCGACGTGCGCAGGTTGGAGCCGAAAACGGCGGCGGTCGGACGGCCGCCCTGTTCGCGGGTGATATCCTGCACGATACCGCCCGGCGCCTCGACGCAGGCGGCGAGGGCGACGCCGGAGCAGTCCATGATGTGCCGCTTGGTCGCGGCGATCGCCTCGGCGCTGATGTCGGCCAGCCTGATGCTGCTGGCGAACTCGGAAAGAATCGCGGTGGCTTTCATCGGTTTTCCTTCAGCCCCTGTCGACGCTCCAGAACACCGGGGCGGCCCCCTTCAGAAGGCCGTTCAGGTTGGACCGCCACGCGGCCTGCGGCAAATACTGGCCAACCGGAATGGTTGGCACGGTGTTGAATGCCGCCTGCTGATAGAGCCGCGCCTGCTTTTGCCGTTCAGCGTCGTCCGGCGCGTCGATCCACGCCTCAAGCGCCGCTTCCAGTTGCGGATCGTTTGGCCATCCCACCCAGGCCTTTGGGCCGTTGCTGCGCACGACCCCCTCCAGCAACGGATTGACCATGTCACCGCCGGGCGCGCCGCCGGGGAACATCGACCAGCCGCCCTTGTCCAGGGGCGCCTGCGAGTTCCGGCGCTGCAGGATGGTCCCCCAATCAACCGCCTGGTCATCGATGTTCAGCCCAACCTTGCGGAAGGCATCGACGACGACAACGCAGATCGCGTTGTAGGCAAGCTGGTCGGTCGGATGCAGGAAGGCGATCCTTTCGCCATTGTAGCCTGCCTGGTCCAGCATCTTCTTGACCTCATCGACGGTGTGCGGGCGGGCCACGGCATCCATGCCGGCATCATTGGCTGACTCCGACCCCGGAATGAAATAGCCGACAGGGACGCGCCATGTCGCCGGGTCCTCGCCCATCACGGCCATCATCACATCCTTCTGGTTGATCGCCGCCACCATGGCGCGTCGCACGCCTGGGTTGGCCGTCGGACCCTGGAGATGGTTCGGGCGCAGATGGCCATAGGTGCCGTATATATCGAGCATCCCTGTCGAGACACCCTCGGTTGTCTTCAGCATCGGCACGAGGTCCGGCTGCGGCAGTTCGATCCAGTCGATCTCTCCGGTTGCCAAGGCGTTTGCGGCGGTTGCCGGATCCGGGATCACTTTCCACTCGACCCGGTCCAGCCTCACGTCGTGGCCGCCGGCGACGTATGAAGCCGGCTCCTGTCGTGGCACGTAACGATCGAATTTCGCAAACACCGAGATCGTGCCAGAAACATATTCATTCGCAACGAAGCGGAACGCGCCGGAGCCGACGATCTCGCTGAGTGGCTTGAACGGGTCCGTCATAGCGAGACGCTCCGGCATGATGACCGGCTGTGGCTGTGTCTTCGACAGGAAGTATGGCAGCGTCGGAAACGGCTTATGCAGCCTCCAGACGATCGTTCGATCGTCCTTCGTTTCGATGGCGGCGACGCGCGGTTCAATTGTGGAACTGACCTGGTCTCGCTTCAGCCACCGCTGCAGCGACGCGACGCAGTCCTGGGCCCGGACCGGCGTGCCGTCATGAAAGAGCAACCCCTCGCGCAACGTCATGATCCGCCGCTTACCGTCATCCTCGACCACATCTCCGGCAATCATCTGCGGCCTGGGTCGATAGGCCATGTCACGCGAGTACAGCGTCTCGTAGACCATCAGCGAGTAGTTGCGGGTTACGGTGGCGGCGGTGGCGTGCGGGTCCAGCACCGTCAGGTTCGACTGCGGCACGAACGTCAGTGATTTCGCGGCGCCCGCGATTGCCGGCCGCGCCAGTGCGGTGGCTGCCGCCGCGGCAAGGAAGCTGCGTCTTCTCATGGTCGTTTCCCTAGCAATTGCCTTATTTATATGCCGGACCATACGCCAGTTGCCGTGCCCCGAAAAGGCGTCGGGTTTTCGCCTCTGCCGTGGGGGTGTAGATAAACCGGAACGGAGGTGAGCGCAGAATGACTGAGATCGACCAGAAAAGATTGCCGCTGGCCGGCATGCGCGTCATTGACATCAGCAACGTGATCTCCATGCCGTACACCGGTGGGCTGTTGTCCGATCTCGGTGCTGAGGTGATCAAGATTGAGCGCACCGCGCGTCCGGACACGACGCGTACGAACCCGAATTCGGCGGTTTTTCCGGACAACGATCCCGGTGAAGACCCGTGGAACCGCACGGGCACCTACAATGTGGTGAATCGCGGGAAGAAATCGCTGACGCTGGACCTGAGCCAGGCCGCCGGCCGCGAAATCCTGCGCGAACTGATCCAGATCAGCGACATCCTGACAGAGAATTTCACGCCGCGGGTGATGCGGGGCTGGGGCCTTGATTATCCGAACGCATCGAAGCTGAATCCCCGGCTCATCATGCTGTCCTGCAGCGGCTATGGGCGGGAAGGCCCCTACGCGCCTTATCCCGGGCAGGCCACGACAATGGAAGCGACGCATGGCATGGCGCACGTAACCGGCTATGCCAATGAGGAGCCATCGAAGGCCGGCCAGTCATTCGTGGATTTCCTCGCCACTTGGTCCCTGATGATGGGGGCGACGATGGCGCTTCGCTACCGGCATCGTTTCGGCAAAGGTCTGTGGGTCGATGTTGGCATGTACCAACTCGGCTGCAGCATGCTTTCGGAATACGTCCTGGACTGGGAGGCGAACGGCAGGGTCGCCGAGCGGATCGGGAACCGCCATCCATGGCTGGCGCCCCAGGGATGCTATCGTTGCGCCGGGGATGATGAATGGTGCGTCGTTTCGGTGCAGGACGACGAGGAGTGGGTCGCACTGTGCGGTGTCATGGATCAACCCGCGCTGGCGGATGATCCACGTTTTGTGACCAACGACGCTCGGATGCGGAACCACGACGCCGCCGATGCCCTGATCTCCGTCTGGATGGCAAGCCTGCCGAAACTGGAAGCCATGCACACGCTGCAGGCAGCAGGCGTGCGTGCGGGCGCCGTGTTCAATGGCCGCGATATCCACATCGACAGCCACGCCCAGGCTCGCGGGATGATGGAGAAGGTGCAATTCCCACCGGAGCGGAATGTCGGCGAGCGTTTCCTGGTCGGCCGCCCCTGGCGGCTGAGCCGGATGCCGATGTCCATCCGTGGTCCCGCTCCGACGCTGGGCGAGCACAATCGCGACGTCATCCAGGGCCTTCTTGGCTATGATGACGGGCGCTATGCGGAACTTGAGCAGTCAGGGATCATCGGTATCAAGCCCACCACCAGCCGCCCGATCGTGCGCCTGACGATGGAGGAACGCGTGCGCCGCGGCCGCCTTGCCGCCTACGACCCCAACTACAAGCAGCGCCTCGGACTCTCGGACGAGGGTTGAGGTTCAGTATCCGGCGGAGCTCGTCGATCCGCCAGCGTCTCGCCAACACCGTGATATATGTGTTGGAGGCACGGCCTGTGCCTGCGGCTGTTGTCGCGTTGCCAAGCGATCGGGCGGCGCTTGTCCTGATCAGGTTCCAGCGACTGCGCCAGCAACAGCGGCAAACCCGGCGGTGACGGTCTGTCGCGCCGGTTGCAGTCGCTGTTCATCCCACGATGCCGCGCCCAATTACTCCAGATTTGAATCCATCAAGCCGCGAACCGGCCGCGGCCCGAACCAGGAGTCAGCGCTGGGCTGACGGCTTCGATCGCTCGCCCAGTCGTGGATGGGCCAAGCGCATAGACGGCGCCACGCGCGATATAGCAGCCGGCAATGAACACGAAGACTGCTGTATAGCCCAATTGTGAAAAGACCGCGGCAATGAGGAATGGGCCGCCGACATTGGCGAGGCGGCCAATCCCGTAGGTAATTCCGTTGCCCTGTGCGCGCAGTTCTGTCGGATACAGTTCCGATGCGTAGGTGTAGCTGCTGACAGTTGCCGCCTGCAGGCCCATGACGATCATCGAGCCGAGGACCATGATCATGATCGGGCTCTCGCTGATGCCGAACAGGATGCCGCAGATCATCACGTAGATCGAGACCGTGACATTGAACCACCGCCGCTCGAAACGTTCGACGAGATCCGCGGCGACAAGCGCGCCGATGGGATTGCACAGCGCCATGACGCTTGTGTAGGTCAGCGACCTTACGACTGTGATGCCGTGCTGATAGAGCAACGTCGGAACCCAGGAGAAGAATCCGTAGAACCCGATGGTTCCGAGAATTGAGACGATGCTGAGCAGGATGGTGCGGCTCAGGTAGCGCTCCCGCAGCAGCCCGCTGTAGCCGGCCGGCGGGTGACGCACGCCGCCGTCCGGCTGCACTTCGATCGGTGGCAGATGCGTGCCAGACGCGGCGGCAACGCGTTCGAGCGCCGCGAGTTCGGCTTCTGCCTCCGCGACCCGATGGTGCGTCAATAGCCAGCGAGGCGATTCGGGAATCCGAACGGCATAGATCAACGCCAAAATGCCCAGCCCGCCCCAGAGGAAAATCAGGCGCCAGCCCCAGTCGGCGAGCGGAACGACAAAGCGGGAGACCCAGGCGGTGGCGGGAATACCGATCAGGCCGATCGTCATGACCAGGCCCATGAATTGCCCGCGCCGGGCTGCTGGAAAGAACTCGGTGATATAGGTGTTGGCGACGACCGTCATCGCTGACAAACCGATCCCTGTGACGAAACGTGCGGCGGCGAGCGAAAAGACATCCCAGGCGGCAGCGTTGATGAACGAAAATCCGCCGTAGAGCAGCAGCGAATAGATCAACGCGCGCTTTCGGCCGACCCGGTCGGCGAGCACGCCTCCAAAGACGGCGCCAAGGAACATGCCGCCAAAGCTTGCAGATGTAATCAGGGCGACAGTATCGACGCTGATGCCCCATGATTTGATGATCGCAGGCGCCGCATAAGCGAAGGTGTTCAGGTCTCCGAGCTCGAAGAAGTATGCAAACGCCAGGGCAAGAAACACTGTATGGTGGATAGGTGTCATAGGCAGGCGCTCAAGCCTCGCGCTGACACTTGCTGATGTGCTTATCATGACGTTCCTCGCTCAAGCACGCCGGTTGACCGGCGCCGTTTGGTCGCTACCAGACAGGCCGCGGATGGTTCGATCGGCAGGCGTGGCCCTTGCGGACGGCATTATGAAAACGCTCCGTCAGATCTTGAGCCGACATTGACATCTCCTCCGCTTGGTGCCGGTTTGTCATCGCTGGGCCTCGCGGGTGTAGTTGGCCACGACATAGTCTTCCTGGCAAATGCCATTACCGCCGTTGGGTACCTCAGCAGCATTGATTTGGATCAATGCGACGCAGTGGCGGCGGTCAGACCGTTTCCTGATTGCTTGCTCAGCGCGTATCATCCTGGCCGGATCGGTTTAGCATGGCGGCTTGCGTTCAGGTCGCCGCAACGAAAGAGGAACGGACATGGACTTCGGCTACACTCCGGAGCAGCAGGCCCTGCGGCGCGAGGTGCAGGACTTCATCGCCGCCAACATCACCGATGCGGTCAAGACCGAGATGATGGACCTGAACGAGGGGTTCGGCGTCAGCCCGGGCCGCCACAACTACCCCCATATCAACGAACTGTTCAGGAAGATTGGCGAGCGCGGCTGGCTTGGGATCAGCTATCCGAAGGAGTACGGCGGTCAGGGCGGCGATCGCATGACGGCTTATATCGTCGAGGAGGAATTCGCTCGCGCCGATATCTCAGTCGGCCTGAATGGGTCCGGCGCGCCGGCGATCATGGCCGCGGGCACCGAGGAACAGAAGCGGTATTACTTGCCGAAACTGATGACCGGCGAGTTCTCGTTCGCGCTGGGCTTTACTGAACCGCATGCCGGCGCCGATCTGGCTTCGTTACAATGCCGAGCGGTTCGCGATGGCGAAGATTTTGTAATTAATGGACAGAAGATGTACACGTCGTCTGCCCATTCCGCGACGCACATCTATTTGATGGCGCGCACCAACCCGAACCTGCCGAAGCACCGCGGTATCTCGATCTTTCTGTTCCCGATGGACACGCCGGGTATTACCGTCCGCCCACTCTGGACAATTCAGAACGATCCGAAGGCGCCGCTGGGAACTACCTATGGAACGCCGCGCACCAACGAAACGTTCTTCGAAGACGTGCGGGTTCCGGCTTCGTGCCTGTTGGGGAACGAAAACGAGGGTTGGCGGGTTGGGGCGATGGGCCTGAACCTCGACCGGGTGGGGGCTGCCCGTTACCTGATTTCCGTCCGTCGCGATGAGGACATCGTCAACTTCGTCAAGTCCAACAGCTTCGATGGCTACGCACCAGCGAAGGATCCGGCGATCCGCGACAAGATCGCCGATTTGTGGATCGAGGCGCAGGTCTGCCGGCTGATGACAATGCGATCGATGTCCATCGTACAGCACGGCGGCAACTTCACCTACGAGGGTTCGGCGGAGAAGACGTGGGCACCGGAACACGGCGTGCGCACCACGGAAGCGATCGCGCAGATGCTCGGTCCATATGGGCAGTTGCTGAACGGTTCGCCGCACGCGGTGGAAGACGGTGTGTTCGCGCATAACCTGCAGGGTGCCTTTCAGTCGGGCATCAACCACGGCAGCACCCAGGTGATGCGCGACCAGGTGGCGCGACGTGGGCTGGATATGCCGCGAAAATAAGCCCACCGAACCCGCCTCGGTTGCAGCCCCTGCCCAGACCGGTATCATCGCCATTCTTCGCTAACATCAGAGGATGCGCCGGTGAGACTTGGGGTCGTTTCGGATATTCATTGCAACCTTAACGGTCTTCGTGAGGCGTTGGAGGTGATGGGTCCGATCGACCAACTGCTTTGCCTTGGTGACGCCATTGACCGCAGCCGTTTCTCCAACGACGTCATCAGATTGTTGAAAGAGCTTGATGCACACTTCGTCCTTGGAAATCACGAGGAAACGTTCCTTGCGGAGCATGGCCCGAGCAAGCCGCAGCGCGAGGGGGCGGACCCGGATCTGGTGGCGTATTTGGCGGCACAGCCGCTGCGCCGCACGCTGACCTATGGATCGAAGACGGTGCTGATGCTCCATTCCACGCCGTGGGAACCCCGAGGGGAATACATCTTTCCCCACAACGAAAAGCTGCCCTTATTCGCCGACGCCGGCGCCGATTACGTGCTGTACGGCCATACCCATGCCCATGTGATCCGGCGCGTCAACGGCGTCGTCATCGTCAATCCCGGTTCGGCCGGCGAAGGACGAGACAGCAGCGACGGCCGGCATCTTAGTTGCGCCGTTCTGGATACGGAAACAGACGAGGTTCGTGTGGTGCACTACATGGAACCGAAGGGCCCTCCGGGCGCCTGACGGAGACTTGACCTTATGCCATGGGAGGCGGAGAATCATGGTCAAGTCCAAGCCTGTTGAACCTGAAATTCCGCGACATAGGAGGGAACCCGATGGCAAGCCGGTATCCAAAGATCGTCTATACCGAAGAGGGCATGCGCGAAGGCATGCAGATCGAGAGCAAGGACATCCCGGTCGACCAGAAAGTCGCCCTGCTGGACGCGTTGTCCGAGACTGGTCTGAAGCAGATCGTCATCGGCTCCTTCGTCAGCCCGAAATATACGCCGCAGATGGCTAGGATCGACGAGATCGTTACCAGGTTCACGCCAAAGCCGGGGGTGATGTACACGGCACTTGCCTTGAACGAGAAGGGAGTCGAGCGGGCCAAGCAGTATTCACCGCCGCTGACCATCGTGCGTAGCAGCCGTCCGTCACTACGCGTGCATCAGTGCGACGTGTTTGCCCGCCGCAACACCAACCGCTCGCAGATGCAGGAAATGGCGGCGTGGCAGAAGGTGATCGACGGCGCAGTCGCCAGCGGCGCCAAGGAAGCCGGGATCGGCACCAACGCCACCTTCGGCTCCAACTTCGTTGGCGATTTCACGGTCGATATGACCATGAAATTCCTGGAGAAGCAGCACGCGCTGTGGGACTCCGTCGGCATTAAGGTGACCGGCGTCAGCATCGGAGATCCGATGGGCTGGTGCCACCCGGTAAAGGTCGAGGAGATTTTCACCCGCGTGAAGCGCCAGTGGCCGGAGATCAAAAGCTTCGGCGCCCATCTGCACAACGCGCGCGGCATGGCGATCACCTCGGCCTACGCTGCGATCAAGACGCTGGATGCCGACGACACACTGCACCTGCAGGGCACCATCGGTGGCATCGGCGGCTGCCCGTACTGTGGCAACGGCCAGGCCACCGGCATGGCGCCGACCGAGGACTTCATGCACATGCTCGAAGGCATGGGCATCGAAACCGGCGTCAACCTCGACAAGCTGATCGATTGCGTGTGGATGCTGGAAAAGATGATCGGCCGTTACGCCTGGGGCATGGTCTCGCGCGGCGGTCCGCGTCCGATGACACCGGACAAATTCGTCGACGCCAATGCGCCGTTCGTCGAAACCGTCGAGCAGGCCAAACACTTCAAGCTTGGCCCGCAGGTCTACGAAGGCTGCATCATCCCCTGGGACAAGCCGATCAGCAGCCCGTATCTGGAGCGCGTTAAGTCGGGCAAGGCGACCTACGAAGTCGACGGGCCTTGGCCGTGGGAAGAGCCGTTCTTCCCGAAGCCGGCTTTGGCGCAGGCCGCGGAATAGCCCCGTCCACATTCCGAACCGGAAGCGACGGGCCACCTTGTCAGGCCGGAGCATCATGTTCCGGCCTGCATCCTGCTCGCGAGGGAGCATTGCATGAGCGAGACAAAAAATCCCCTGACCGACGAGGTCAAGGCGCTGATCGGCGTTTCGGCCGAGAAGGTCGAGGCCAGCCCCCCATGGGGCATCGAGCGCGAGGGTCTGCGCGTGTTCACCAACGCGATTATGGATCCGGACCCGCGCTACTGGGACGACGAGTTTGCCAAGACAACGAAATTCGGCGGAATCGTCACCCCGCCGATCTATTGCTCCTATATCGGCCGCAAGACGCTGGCCGGCACTCCCGACCCCATCACGAGGGCGTTCGCCGCGAACCCGAACTCAGACGGCATCGGCGGCGTTCGCGAGGGGCGTGAGGACCTGAAGGGCCAGCTGCCAACATTGCCGACGCCGCTGAAGCGCATCCTGAACGCCGGCAACGAGATCGAAGTCTACAAATACCCCTCACTCGGCGACAAAATCTTCAGCCAGGCCAAGTACCACGACGTTAAAGGCCGGGTGACGAAGGACGGCACGGCGATGCTGGTCGTAACGACTCAGACCACCTACACCAACCAGGATGACGAGGTGCTGTGCATCCTGCGTGCATCCACCATCCGCCGCTGAGCTCGGCCGCATCAGGAGGACACAAGACATGGTGACCGCGGACGAGCTTCGGACCAAGCCGCAGACCTGGTTCGACGACATCGAGGTCGGGCAGGAGATGCCGCCGCTGGTAATCGGCCCGATGACACCGACGCATTTGTTTCGCTGGAGCGCGGCGATCGAGAACTGGCATCGGATTCATTACGATCAAAGCTTTGCCATCTATCATGACGGGCTGCCGAACATCCTGGCGCAGGGATCGTGGAAGCAGAGCATCCTGCCGCGCTATCTTAAAGACATGTGCCTTCCGGATGGCTGGCCGTGGAAAGTGCAGTTCCAGCACCGGGCGATGATCGTGCCGGGGGATACGCTGACGGTGTGGGCGAAGATCACCGGCAAGCGCGTCGCCGACGGGTTGGGGCTGGTGGACATGGATGTCGGCATAAGGACTCACGCCGATGTTGAAACGTGTCCCGGCACGGCAACTATTGTGCTGCCGATCAAGGGCGGCCGCCCCGTGCCCTATCCATTCGTAGCACCGAAAGAGGCCTGAGCTAATCTAGCGCCGTCGCGAACGGCCAAGGAGACGACATGGGACGTTGGATCGCGATCGGAAAGGTACCCGGTTGGGACAACCTGGATAAATTCAGCACCGATCTGAAAGCCACCGAACGGTGGCGCCTGGACCCGCGCACCACCATCACCGAGGTGGTTGCGCTGGCCGACGGGCGGGTCATCGCGGAGTGCCATGCCAATACCCAGGCGGATTTCGATGCCTGGCTGGAAAAGACCGGCTTCCAGGTGGACAGCCTGACGCCGATCAAGCACATCGCCAGGACCGGGGATATCTGGAAGATCACCTAGAAGCGCTTGCCCTACCGTCCGCCGCCTGCTGAAAAGGGGCTGTCCTTCAGCCCCTGGCCGCGCATGAGCCCTATCTTTATCGGCGACATCCACCAGAACTGGCACCACGTCGAACGGGGCCTGTCGGGCCTGGAGGAAATTCCCGAAGCGGCAATTCTGCTGGGGGACATCGAGTGCACGGCGCCGCTGGATCAGGTCGCCGCGCCTCTGCTGAACCGCGGCATCGCGGTCTACTGGATTCACGGCAACCACGACTACGACGGCGGAACCGAGATGTGGTGGAATCTCGTCGACCCCCTCTGCAATCCGCGAACATCACCGGGCGCCCTGCATGGCCGGGTCATAGAGATTGCGGGGCTTCGCATGGCAGGTCTTGGCGGAACGTTCGAGCCTCAGGTCTGGTCGGGGATTGCCCCGCCGCGCGTGCGCCGTCGCGAAGACCTCGCGGCTGCGCTGTCCGCCACCCGTCCTGATCTTGGTCCGGCTCTCGCAGCGGCGTCGGCGCATATCCTGGGAGCCACCGCGATCTGGGCTGAGGATGTCGATGCACTGGCGTTACAGAAAGCCGATGTCCTGATCACGCACGAAGCGCCGTCCAGTCATCCATCCGGTGTTCGTGTGCTGGATGACCTCGCGCGCGCGATGGGGGCGCGACTGATCGTGCACGGCCATCACCACATCACGTCTCATGCAAGAGCCGCCGATGGACTGCGAGTGCAGAGCGTTGGAGATGCGTGGGCAGTTGATGCGGACGGCGCTGTGATTTGGCGTGGTGAGAAACGCCGGCGCCCACTGCCGAAGCCCGGCGATGGGTGGGCCCTCGATTTCGTTGCGGCTTAGTCAGATACCCAGGCGCTGCTTGTAGTCCGGATCCCAATAGGCGAGCCGGCCGCCGCGAACACGATCATCCATGCTCATACGCACGACTGGCCGTGGAACGGTTGGTTCCGTCCCAATGACGCCGGCATCTTGCAGCGCTTTGTAGTGACCCTCGCTGTAGCCGAGTAGATCGCAAAGAAGTTCGTGATTGTGCGCGCCGAAGCAGGGTCCCGGTCCTCGCGCTGATAACGGGAGCTTGCTGAGCTTCCACGGCCGGCCGATCACCATGCGCTTCCCGATCTCGCGCTCCGGCGGGAACGTCAAGGTTTCCAGCAGGCCTCGTGCCCTGGCGTGCCGATCAACATGCATATCGCGTGCGTCGAACACGGCTGCCGCCCTGACACCCGCGCCCTGCAATGTATCCATTGCCTCGAATTTTCCCACGCCACCCATCCACGCCGCGATGATCGTGTCGATCTCGTCGTGGTTCTGCATCCGTGCCGCGTTGGTCGCAAAGCGTTGGTCGTCTGCCAGATCGGGTTGGCCGATCGTGCGCGACAGCGCGGCCCATTCCTCATCATCCTGCACCGAGACGACGCACCATTCGTCCGCGCCGGCGCAACGATAGCAGCCCTGCGGTGCCAGCCATGGATGGCGGTTGCCGATACGTTCGCCAAGACGGCCGTTCGCCTCCCAGTCAAGAATTCGTTCCGCGACCATGGTGCAGCCGAGCTGGTACATGGAGACATCGACCCACATGCCCTTGCCAAAACGGTTGCGGTAGCGCAGCGCCATCGTCGTGCCGATCACCAGCGCCCACGTCGCCAGGAAGTCGACGAACGACTGTCCGGCTTTCGATGGCACATCCCCACGATAACCGGTGGCATGGACCAACCCATGCGTCGCCTCCTGCGTTGTCGCCTGGGCAGGATACTTTGAGTACGGCCCTTCCGGACCGTAGCCGCTGCACGACACCATGATCAGGTTAGGGTTCAGTGCCTTGGCGTTGGGATAATCCAGTTCCCATCCGCGCATCACCCGCGGCGTGAAATTCTCCGTCAGCACGTCGCTGACCTTGATCAGGTCCTTCAAAATCTGCCGTCCCTCGGCGCGCCGCAGATCAAGCGCGAGCGACTTCTTGCCGCGGTTCAGCAGGTTGTAGGTGCTGGTGCGGTTGTGCGGATCGTCGCCCGGTTCGTTGTCCGGATAAACGCCGGAGAAAGCGCCGCCACGCGAAACGTCCAGCCGAGCTGGGCCCTCGATCTTGATGACCTCGGCCCCGAGGTCGGCAAGTAGGCCACCGGCATAGGGCAACGAAAACACGTTGCTGATATCGATAATCCGCAGGCCCTTCAGTGGAAGCTCGGGCCCTTCTTGTTGCTCAGCCATTACTGGCCACCGTTCCCCTCAGGCTGCGGCGCGGCCGAGTTCAGCCAACACCTCCGCGTTATGTTGTCCCAACAACGGTGCGGGCCGCCGGTATGTCGCGCCACCGGCGCTCAAGTTAAACAGGCGGAATGGCATGCGGATCTTGCCGATGACTGGATGATCCACGTCTTGATAGTAGTCGCGGGCGGCAAGCTGCGGACAGTTCGCCAAATCCTCCGGCGTCTGCACGATGCCGAACAGCATGCGGAACTGTTCGGAGGCGGTACGGAACATCTCCGCCATCGTGCGGTCCTTCACCGCGTCCTTGATGATTTCATCCAGTTCATGGCCGTGCAGCATGCGCTGGGCCGGATTGGAAAAGCGTTCGTCCTTCAATTCCTCACGGCCAAAGAAGTTGGCAATGTCGTTCCATGTGGCGCTGCCGCCTTCCTGCGCAACGAAATAGCCGTCCGCGCACGGGGTGACATGACCTAGAGAGCCACCCTCGGGCTTGCGGCGCCCTTGCACGCCGCCGGCAAAACTGTAGTTAGGCTGGTTGATCACCAGCGACGAGGTCACGACCTCCTGCATCGAAACGTCGACATGCTGGCCGTAGCCGGTCATATCGCGCGCGAGCAAGGCCACATTCGTCGCCAGCATGCCGTTCATCGCGGATTCGTAGTGACCTGGAAAGCCGCCGTGCTTCAGCGGCTCGCGGTCCGAGGTCCCGCTGATCGCCATGATTCCGCTGGTGGCATAGGTAACGATCTCGCAGCCCTTGTAGTGACTGTAAGGCCCGGTCTGCCCGAACGGCGTGATCGACGTCATGATCAGGCCCGGATTCTCGGCTTCCAGGCTGGCGTGGTCCAGTCCAAGTGACGCGAGATAGCCCGGCTGGAAGCTTTCCACGATGACGTCGACCGAGCGCGCCAACTCGCGAAAAAGCGCCGCGCCCTCCGGCGTTTCAAAGTCGAGCACGACGCCGCGCTTATTCAGGTTGCACAGCAGGAAGAACAGGCTCTTTTCCGGATCCGGATCGTCCCCGAAGAACGGCGGCATTGTCCGCCCCGGCTCACCGCCGGGTGGCTCGACCTTGATGACGTCCGCGCCGAAGTCACCCAGAAGCCGGGCGCACAGCGGCCCAGCGATCCCCTGGCTGATGTCCAGGACCTTGATGTCATCCAGCGCGGACGGCGGCAACATCACGCTCTTACGAGGCCCGCGTGTAGGTTTCCGGACTGGTCAGGAACTTCCCGCGGCATTCAAGGCTGTCAAAGTACACCCATTTGCCATCGTGGAACTGTCTGGTTCCCTTTGTCGGGTCGCTCTCTGACGCGCCATGCGCGGTGAAGCCGGTGGTGGCGCGCACCGCGGCTTCATCCACGGACGCGCCGCATACCGGGCATGTAGCCATATCGTTAGTCTCCTGCAGGTTCGTTACAATCTCAGGCGTCTTCAAGCACCGGCACAGGCTGGCCCAGGATCACCTGACCCGGGTGATCAAGCAGCGCCGCGGCGATTCGTGCCCGATGCTCATAGGCGGTGCCAAGCCTGGTGGTCCAGGCGCACACGCGGCGATACCAAAGCTGCAGGTCGAACTCCATGATGAAGCCGATGCCACCGTGGATCACCTGGCAGGACCGGATCACCGCCTGGCATTTTTCGTTGCAGAACGCTTTCGCCTGCGAGACCTCGACACCGGCGGGCATGCCCTGGTCCATCTTCCACAGCGCCTCGAACGTCAGCAGATCTCCGCCATCCACCCACATCAACATATCGGCGCACATGTGCTGCAGCGACTGGAAGGCTCCAATCGGCTGGCCGAAGGCCTTGCGGAACTTCGACCATTCCACCGCCATTTCCATGTCCTTGCGCGTCGCGCCCAGCATCTGGGCGCACAGCAACGCCGTGGCGCGATCGATCATGAACTGGGCAATCTCGGCGCCTTGACCGAGTGAGCCAACCAAGCGGCTGCTCGGAACCCGGACGTCAGCGAAGGTCACCTCGCTCTGCTTGTCCTTGGCCAACGTCGTCAGCGCTCTGTGCGAAATGCCAGGGCTGTTGGTGTCGACCAGGAACACCGACAGGCCGCTGTCGGACGCGCGAGTCACCACAAGGCATTTTTCAGCGACGACGAAGTTGTCCACGAACAGCTTCGTGCCGTTCAGGACAAAGTCGTTGCCCTGTGCGACCGCAGCCATCCGAACTGTTTCCGGCAAATAGCGCGGATCCTGTTCGGTGAACGCCCAGGTCAGGATGCAGTCACCCGTAACGACCTTGGGCAGCACCTCCTGGCACATCGCCTTGTCGCCATACTCAGCAAGTGTCAGCGCCGCGGACGCAGTGCTAGGCAACGGCAGCGGCGCCAGGGCGCGTCCGACCTCGTGCATCACCAGGCCCAGATAGGTCATTGGCAGGGCACTGCCGCCATATTCCTCGGGCAGGGCCAGACCCTGCCAGCCCATTTCGGCGGCTTCCTTCCATAAGTCTGGCGGATAGCCCTTCTCATCCTTCTCCATCGCGCGGACCAGTTTCGTCGGGCATTTCGCCTCGAGAAACTTCCGCGCGCTTTCGCGGATCATGATTTCTTCTTCGCCGAGTGTCGTATCCATCGTTATCCTCCGCGCCAGGCGCGTTTTCTCGTTACTTTCGCGGCATATCCAGTCCGCGGCGCGCCACCTGGTCGCGCATCACCTGGGTGCTCCCGTGGTTGATGCCCGACTGGAACGCGCCCTGCAGGTTATGCGCGAACACACCGCTTTCCACCGCGTGCGGCGAGCCGTTCAGCAACTGCCCATACGGACCCAGCATCTGCGCGATCGCTTCCGTGGTGCGCACGCCGTGTTCTGGCGCCCAGGTCTTTTCCGCCGAACCCTCGTAGGTGAAGTTGCCGCCATGCTCGACGATCGACATCGATCGCATTGTCATTAGCCGGCAGACCTGCGCCTCGATCCACAGTTCGGCGATCTTGTCGCGTATCGCCGGGTTCTCCTTCGGCACGTAGCCATCGAAGCTGTTGGACTTGACGAAGTTGACGATGTCCTCATCCCGGCGAACCGAAATCAGGTAGCGCGAAGCGCCCACCCGGTCGAGGTTCAGGCCCATTGCGCCTACTCGCCACCCTTCGTTCTCCTTGCCCAACAGGCAGGAGACCGGGATTCGCACGTCCTCAAAGAACGTTTCGTTCGTGCGCTGATGGCCGTAGGTGGTGCCAATCGGGGCAGGGGGGTCGTTTTGCATGGTCCAAAGCGGGCGCACGGTGATGCCGGGCGTGTCCATCGGGAACAGAAAGATCGAGATACCCTTGTGCTTCGGCAGATTAGGGTTTGTCCGCGCCATCAGGTAGATGTGCGTCGCGACATGGGCAGCCGACGTGTACATCTTCTGCCCGTTGATGACATACTCATCCCCATCCCGCACCGCTCGGCATTGCAACGACGCGAGATCGGCGCCTGCATGCGGTTCGGTGAAGCCCAGCGCGAAGGAAACCTCGCGCTTGATCAGTTTCGGAATGAAATAGCGCTTCTGCTCCTCGCTGCCCGCGGCCATGATCGCCGGTGCGCCAGACCCACCCATGCCGATCGGGATGTCGACGCGGGTGAACTCTTCCTCGACGATATACTGGGTCATGCGATCGCCGCCCTGGCCACCGTATTCCTTCGGGTAAGTGATGCCCAGCCAGCCGCGTTCGTAGATCTTTTCGTAGAGCGCCTTCATCGCGCCGCTTTCGCCTCGGCCGGTGTTTGACTCAGACGACCCGCGCTCCGCCAGGACCTCGTCGGTTACATGCTCAGCGATGAAGGCGCGGACCTCGCGCCGAAGCGCCTGCTGCTCTGGTGTATACCCGAAGTGCATCTTGGCCCGTCTCCCTCCTTCGCGGCCCGGGCATCCGCTGCTGTCGCGGCGTCGTGTCCGGATCCGGCGCAATTACGTTTTTGAATACGACGGGACGTTGGATAGCGCAACGCCGGGCCCCGCCGGGAAGCATCAGTAGGCTTCCTCCAACAGGTGGAGCGCGTCCTTTATCTGATCCTCGGCCGAGCGCATACCTGGATTAAAATTGAAATTCTTCACTGTCTCGTTGGCGATATTTTGCAGGTCGTCACGCGCGATCTGCAACTGACGCAGTCGTGTCGGCACACCGACCTGAGTGTACAAATCCTCCAGCCGGTCTGCCACGGCGAGTCCCGCCTGGTGGGCATCCATGTTGTCGCGCCAGACCTCCAGCGCCTGCGCCACCTGCCGGGCGGACCTCGGGTCGATCGTTTCCGTGAGTTGAATCTTCGTTGCATGCACTACAGAGGTCGACTCGCCCTGGCCCACATTCGGATACCGCACGTGCAGCGCCGTCGAGACGGCATAATTGCCGGAAAAGGCGCCACCCCTGTAGCGCGGCGCCCCGTCGTCCTCGGCCCTGTCCTGCAGAAGGGCCGCAACAGCAAAATCCTGCCGAACCGCCGGATCGTCGACCGCGTCCGCCAGCCTTGGGTAGCTTCGGTAGGCAAGATGGAAGGCATGGTTCCGGCTGGCCTCGGCCAGCGGGTTGATATCCGTCGCCGACATCGCCGCCACGTGGCTTGCGAATACCGTTGTTGCGGTGGAACGGAACAACTCCGCCGGCGCGCTCGACAGTGCCTCTTCATCAAGGAACACGGCCTGCGGGCGTGTCTTCGGGTCGAAATACTCCATGCGGTGGTCGAGGTCGGGGTTCTTCAGCCCCGCCCCGGATCGGTTCATCGCGCTGGTCGGCGTGGTCGGAATATTGATGATCGGCAGCTTTGGCGCCATCAGCCGAGGGCTGTAAGCAGGCTTGCCTGCCGGATACTGCGTCATCAGTTCGAACGGATCGCCCTGTTCGGCCATGTAGATGGCGACGACACGGGTCGCCACCATCACGCTTCCTCCGCCGACACCAACCAGCAGGTCGGCGCCTGCCGACACCGCTGCCTCCTGCGCGGCGCGGACCGAGGCATAGGTGGAATCCTTCTCGATGCCGTCGAACACCCCGGCATAGCGCGCGCCAAGCACGGCCTGGATGCGGCGGACCGTGTCAGTGCGCTGCTTGACGGAGCGCGAGCACACGATAAACGCCCGCTTAGCCCCGGTGCGCTGCACAGTCTCCTTCAGGCCCTGCTCAATGACCCTGCGACCGCAATACAGGCGCAGCGGAAACATCACCGCTCGGAATGAGTTATCTGTCATGGCTTTCTCCTCCGATGCGCCGGCCAAACGGCTGGCGCAATGACGACCAGCATGGCGGCGCGGGTGAACGCCGCTTCAGCATCCTTCCCGATTCGCCGATCACCGTGCCCAGGCGCTGCCGCCGTGTCCCTGACGCCGGGCCATGGGCCCAGGGGGGAGCCGATCACTGGACTGCCGCCAAAGGTATAGTGAGGAAGGAACATCTGCGCGCCAGTGTTGCACGCGACAGGCTCCGCCTCAAACAGCACGGGCCAACTCCGCGTCACGGGACACGATCATCAAGCTCAGGCAGACTTTTATCGCCCTAGGTGGCATTCCTGGCCTGCAACGTCTCGATCGCAACTGCCAACACGCCCCCGGCCTGTTCCAGAGCGTCCTCGGCAGCCTGAAGTGTCGCCCCGTTTGCGACAAGGATCGCTTCCTTCACGCGATAAGCGGTGGCTTCAAGCGCGTCACGCGCCCGCGATTCCGAACAGCCGACGATATAGATGATCGTTGCGACAGCACGAAGCCGTAGCTTTTCATTGGTGACCCGCATGTCGACCATGCGCCCCCGGTGCACCTTCCCAAGGCGAACCATGAGCATTGTCGGGAAGATATTGAGCGCGATCTTCTGGCTCGTGCCGGCTGCCATTCGCGTGGAACCTGCCAACAACTCGGGGACCTATCTTCGCGCGTCTTCTGCGGGCGCCTGCCCTTGTCGTCGTCGCGAGCGACTATGTATTGAGCGCGCGGTCGATCGGCGCCTCCGACATGCGGGTCATCTTCATTGTTCAATGCCGGGCCATCCGCAACCACCCCGAAAAGGTCGCGAAATTACCAAGGAATCAGCCAGATATGATGCCGGAGCAGGGCAGGTACGCCAGGCAGGCGAAGCAACAGGGCGATACAGCGAACTGTATTGCCTGCTGTTCCACCAAGTCAGTCCAGAAAACCCCGCAACAAATCAATCACGAACGCCGGCCTCTCCCGCACCGAAGCATGACCCGCCTGGGGCACTTCCACCACCCTGCTGCCGGCGATCGTTTCGTTCATCCACTTCGCGGCATCCTTGAACGACTGACGCTCGTTCGACCCAAGCATGATCAGCGTGGGTGCCTTAACCTTGGCTGCCTGCTCGCGCGCGTCCAGAGCAGCAAGTGCCTCACAAGCCAACGCATATCCTTCGCCGTTGCAGGCATGGAACGTCTCCCGCACATGCTGGACGTCAGGCCCGTCCTCGTCCAGCGAGGCTTGCGTAAAGAACACCTGCATCAGGAACGGAATCAAACTGCCCACGCCCTCCCGGCGCGCCGCGGCAGCCCGTACCGGCCAGTTCGCCCGCGACTCCTCGTCGTATCGCGGCGTGCAGTCCGCCAGGACCAGCCTGTCTACCATCTCGGGATACGTGCCGGCGAAGTGCTGCGCCACACTGCCGCCCAGCGAAATGCCCATCAGGTGGAATTTTGCCAGGCCGTCGCGCAGCGCGACCTGGTGCAGTTGTTCCGTCAGCTCCGGAACGCCGTAATGATGACCGGGCAGGTCAGTGCCGGGATGGCCTGGCAGGCTGTAGGCGACCAGTTCGTTCTGGTCCATCAAGGGGTCCAGCACATCCCAGAATCGCCACGACTGCCCAAGACAATGAATTAGCACCAGCGGCTTGCCGTTTCCGCGCCGGTGCAGCTTGATCAAGCCCGGGTCGAGCGGCTTCGGTTTCCAGCGGTCCATCGGATCGTTCTCTCCATTTATTATTAGTCCGCGACGTTCCCCGCCGTCAGCAGCGCCATAAGCAGGCTCACCCCGCCGGAAAGCTCGCCATGTCCTGCGGGTGCAGCACAAAGCCCGCGGGCCGGCCATTGTGCCGTGCCGCCTCCGCGGGCGGAACCGATGTCTCCCACGTCAACGCATCGAAACGATAGCCGTTGACAGCGTTTGCTTCCTCCGAAACGACGTACAGCAAAGGCGGAACCATCTCGTCAGGTTCGACCAGGCGAGGCCTCACCCCCTGCGCGCTCCAGTCGCGCATCTCCTGCGCCATGCCCGGTGTATTCGCGCCAGCGCCGGGGTTGACGATATTGACGGTCACACCGGTGCCGGCCAGTTCCTTCGCCCAGATCTCCGTCGTCATCTCCAGGGCGGCCTTCGACGACCCATAGGGCACTGATCCTGGCCGGTTCATCGTGTCCAGCTTGGTGGTGACGTTGATGATCCGGCCCCAGCCCTGAGCCACCAGCAGCGGCGCCACCCTCCGGCCCATCTGGTCGGCGGCGACATAGTTCGTATCCATCACGTTCTGGATCACCTCGTCGCCGATCTGCCAGAACTTCTTCGGACCATCCCGAAACCGGGCGGGGTCGATGTAGGTAAAGGTGAGGCCGGCGTTGTTGACAAGGATGTCGATCCGGCCAAACGCGGCAACGGCCGCTGCGACAACCGCGTCGCACGCCGCCGGGGAGCGTAGATCCGCGACCATCGGCCGCACGTTGTCCACTCCCGCCATCGCGGCGACATCTTCCGGCAAATGTCCGACCGCCAGGACTTTCACGCCAGTGGCGGCTAGCCCCAGAGTCATGCCCCGGCCGAGCCCGCGCAGGCCGCCGGTGACGATCGCGACGCGACCAGTCATTGCGCCGTTACTCTGCCGCGACGGTCTGCGACGGCGTCCCGGTACGGAAATGCGGCATTACCTCGCGGGCGAACCGCTGCAGGTTCTGCCTGGATGTTCCGCCACCGTTCAGCAGCAGGTATTCGACGCCTTGAGACTGCAGCCGTTCGATCTTGCGGCAGATTTCGTCTGGCGTGCCGTATAACGCGCTTTCCTCGCTGGCCTCGCGGGTGTCGGAAAACGCCATGATGCTGGCCGTGTTGTTCCCGTCCGGGCGCTGGCTGATCGCATGCAGGCGACGTTGCGCCGTCATCCGCCGCTCCACCGCGGCAGCTTTTTCCTCCGCCGTGTCGGCCACGAAAAACGCCCTCGCCACGCCAACCTGGGATGGGCTGAAACCGAAACCATTCGCCAGCATCGCCGCTTTGTAGGTGTTGAAGCGGTTGATCGTTTCGTCGATCGAGGCGAATTGGTCCAGCAGCAGATTGTGTCCACGGGCCGCCACTTTGCGGATACTCTCCGCATGGCCCGCGCCTTGCCAGAACGGCGGATGCGGCCTCTGGATGGTCGGCGGCTCGACCACGATATCGTCGAATTGCCAGTACCTGCCATTGAATGAGAAACGCTCGTTGGACGTCCACGATTTCGTAATGATATCGATGGCCTCCTCGAAGCGAGGGCCTGCATCTTCCATCGGGATACGGAAGCCAGCGAATTCGTTGTGGCGATAGCCTCTGCCGATTCCGAAATCCAGCCGCCCGCCGGACAACAGATCGACCGTCGCGGCCTGTTCGGCCAGAAGCACCGGATTGTGCCAGGGCAGCACGATCACCGCTGTGCCAAGACGAAGGGTCGTGGTGCGCGCGCCGATCCAGCTCAACAGGTTCAGCGTCGCGGACACCTGCCCGAAACCGGTGAAATGGTGTTCGACGATGAACGCGCTTTCGTAGCCAAGCGCCTCCGCCTCGATAACGTATTCGATGTAATCCTTGAAGCCGGCGGCGCTGTCGACGTCTGGTGCGCCGCCGCGCTGCGCCTGGGCGGCGCCAAAAAGTCCGAAACGCATGGTCGTTCTCCCTGGGCTGCTTATACCCATACGACCCTACTTTGTCGCTCGTGACCCCTGATGTCTATCCCCTCGCCATAGGGATGACGGGGCCAGGATCGGCACATGATCACGCGTTTGTGATCTTGTGGAATAATTGCGCAATGGCTCCGAAATTGTCACAAGTCTTTTGGTTGGTAAGGATTTCTCAACCGTGGCCGTTCGCTTGAAAGAGTGCCGCGGGAGGATAGCGAGCACGTGAACAGCTTCCCGGTGGCGCGCCTCGTTAAGCTGAGGCAACAGGGTCGGCGCGCTATGAGGCCTCCTGTCTGGTCGATTGCCCGACAGATGCCAGTGGAGGACAAACCAGGATGGCGGCGGACGTAACCTTACCCATAACCCTTCCGAAGTCTCCAACAGGCATAGCCGGCTTCGATGATGTGACCCTGGGCGGATTACCCAGCGGCAGGCCTTCGTTGGTGTGTGGCGCGGCAGGGTGCGGCAAGACGCTGTTCGCGACGACGTTCCTGGTCAACGGCGCGATGCTCTACGACGAACCGGGCGTGTTCATGAGCTTCGAGGAACGCGCGGACGATCTTGCCGCCAACGTGGCATCGCTGGGGTTCGATCTGGATTACCTCACGACGACCGGCAAGCTGGCGATTGACCATGTGCGGGTCGAACGCAGCGAGATCGAGGAAAATGGCGAATATGACCTGGAAGGGCTGTTCATTCGCATCGGCTTTGCTGTCGATCGTGTTGGCGCCAGGCGCGTGGTGCTGGATACGATCGAAACGCTTTTCGCTGGGTTCACGGACCAATCCATTCTGCGTGCGGAACTGCGCCGCTTGTTCGGGTGGCTGAAGGATCGCGGCCTGACAGCGGTCATTACGGGCGAACGCGGTGATGGTCAGTTGACCCGTCAAGGCCTGGAAGAATACGTCTCCGACTGCGTGGTCCTGCTGGACAACCGTGTGTTCGACCAGATCACCACCCGTCGGCTGCGGATTGTAAAGTACCGGGGATCGGCGCACGGCACCAACGAATATCCCTTCCTCATTGACGGCGATGGGATCACCGTTCTGCCTGTAACCTCGTCCGGCCGCGATGGCCGGGTATCGAATGAGGTCATTTCGACCGGCGTTCCAGATGTCGATGGCATGTTGCGCCGCCGCGGTTTTTTCCGTGGCTCCAGCGTGCTGTTGTCAGGAGTCGCCGGCACTGGCAAGACGACCTTTGCCAGTCACTTCGTCGATGCGGCCTGTAAGCGCAACGAACGCTGTATGTATTTCGCATTCGAGGAAAGCGCCGCCGAGATATGCCGCAATGCTATATCGGTCGGCCTCGACCTCAGCCACCACGTCGCCGCCGGCCTCCTGCGGTTCGAGGCCGCTCGGCCTAATCTGTACGGTCTGGAGATGCATCTGGCGCGGATGCACCGCGATCTGGATCGCTTCAAGCCGGAGGTTGTGGTGATCGATCCGTTATCGGCGTTCCGCGGCCCTACCAGCGAGGTTCATGCCACAGTGCTGCGCATGATGGATCTGCTGAAGGCCCGCGGCATCACCGGGCTGTTCACAAGCCTGACCCGGGACGGCGAACTGGCTGACGGCAGCGACATCGGTCTCTCGTCGCTGATGGACGCCTGGATCAGGCTGATGGACATCGAGGCGAACGGGGAGCGCACGCGGACGCTATATGTTATCAAGTCGCGCGGCATGAGCCACTCCAACCAGGTGCGTGAATATCGGATTACCGACGGCGGCATCACCCTGACCGATGTTTACATAGGACCCGACGGGGTTCTCACCGGCACCGCGCGTGCCACGCAAGAAGCGCGCGAGAAGGCAGCGGCGGTACGGCGGCAGGAAGCGATCGAGCGCCGCCGGCGCGATATTGCCCGCCGCCGCGATACGATCGAGCGACAGATTGCCGAACTGAAGGCCACCCTGGAGGCCGAGGAAGACGAGGCGGAGATGTTGCTCGCCGAGGACGATGCGCACGAGGCGATGCTCAAACAAAACAGCGCAACGCTGGCCGAGAAACGAGGAGCGGCGGAATGACCCATCAGACATTCCACCCTGACGATCCGGAATACTACCAGTTACGGCTCTATGTCGCCGGCCAGACGGCCAAATCGCTGGCGGCGGTGACAAACCTCAAGCGTGTCTGTGAGCAGCATCTGGCTGGCCGTTACGAGATCAACGTGATTGACCTTGTGCAGAACCCGCATCTGGCGGCGGGCGATCAGATTCTGGCGATACCCACGCTGGTGCGCAAACTGCCGGAGCCGCTGAAGCGGATCATCGGCGACCTTTCAAATCTGGAAAAGGTGCTGGTTGGCCTGGATATAAGATCGAAGTCGGATCCGCAATGAGCGACCAGGCCGCCCGTCCCGGACTTTACCGGCTACGCCTGGTGGTTGCCGGCAGCGCGCGGCGGTCCAGGCAGGCGATCGAAAACCTGCGGTCAATTTGCGACAGCCGGTTGGGAGGTATCGTGGATCTGGAAGTCATCGATATTTATCAGCAACCCGCCATGGCGCAGCAATACCAGGTCGTCGCGGCACCAACTCTGTTGAAACTGCTGCCGCTGCCGGTACGCAGGATCATCGGCGATCTTTCGCAGACCGAACGAGTGCTGCGAAGCCTGGATGTTGTACCAGTCGAGATGTCCAGCAACCATGACTATTGAGACCGTGACCGTCGACACCAAGGTGCTGCTTGAGCGGATCCGCGATCTGGAGGCGGAACTGCGCGATAGCCAGGAAACGCTGGAAGCCATTCGGCATGGCGACGCCGATGCCTTGGTGGTCAACGCCAGCGAGGATGAGCACCGCATATACACCCTGGAAAGCGCGGACCGCCCCTATCAGGTTCTGATCGAACAAATGCAGGAGGGTGCCGTCACACTGGGTCAGGACGGCATTATCCTGTACTGCAACCGGCGGCTGGCGGCGATGCTCGGGGTCGCACAGGAACGCATCGTCGGCCAGAAGCTGCATCCGTTCGTTCGCCCCTCGGATCAAGACGTTTTCGCCAGGCTGCTGCAAAACGCGCGGCATGCCGGCGCCCGCGATGAATTGAGCTTGCTCACGCCCGACGGCCGGGAGATTCCGGTCTACATTTCGCTCGCGGTCTTGAACTACGACGGCGTTGGCGTGCTGTGCGGCATCTTGACCGATCTGACGGAGCAAAAGCTGCACCTTCGTGTGCTGGCGGAAGCAAACGAGCGGCTGCGGCAGGAAATCATCGAACGGGAGCGGGTCGAGGACGCACTGCGACAGGCGCAAAAGATGGAGGCCGTGGGGCAGCTTACCGGCGGTCTCGCCCATGATTTCAACAATCTGCTGGCCGGAATTGCCGGCAATCTCGAGCTTCTTCAGATTCGTATCCGGCAAGGCCGGCTGTCGGACCTGGAAAAATATATCGACGCCGCGCAGGGCGCTTCCAAGCGCGCCGCGGCCGTGACCCATCGCTTGCTGGCGTTTTCGCGACGGCAGACACTCGACCCACGGCAGACCGACATCAATAGTCTCGTTCTGGGGATGGAGGAGCTTGTCCGCCGGACAGTTGGTCCTTCCGTGGAAATAACGGTTGTTAAAGCGGACGACTTGTGGGTGACGCGGATCGACCACAGCCAGTTGGAAAGCGCGCTGCTCAACCTCTGCATCAACGCGCGCGACGCGATGCCGGATGGCGGCCAGATCACTATCGTAACGGCGAACCACGTCGTAGATGCGCGCTGCGCGGTCAGGCTGGATGTTCCGGCCGGTGAGTATGTTACCCTGTCGGTTGTCGATAGCGGATGTGGCATGACCGCTGAGGTCATAAAGCGCGCATTCGATCCGTTCTTCACGACAAAACCGCTGGGGCAGGGCACCGGACTCGGGCTTTCGATGATTTATGGCTTCGCCCGGCAGTCGGGCGGTCAGATCGGGATCGAATCAGAGGTTGGCCGCGGCACTACGATGTGCCTCTATCTGCCGCGTTACCTCGGCGAGAACGGTGATCATGCCGACGGATCTGATCCCAGTGAGACCACGGGACAGGCGCGCGGTGAAACCATCCTGGTGATCGACGACGAGCCGACGGTGCGGATGCTGGTCGTTGAGGTCCTGTCGGATCTTGGCTACGCGGTGATCGAGGCGAACGACGGCACCGAAGGCCTCGCTTTACTCAGGTCCGCCGCCAGGATCGACCTTCTGGTCACCGATGTCGGCTTGCCGGGGGTGATGAACGGCCGTCAGGTCGCCGACGCTGGCCGGGAACTCAGGCCCGGCCTGAAAGTCCTGTTCATCACCGGATATGCCGAAAGCTCGGTCTTCGCCGAAGGACAGGTCGATGCTCGGACCCAGGTGCTGACGAAGCCGTTCACGGTCGAGACGTTAGGAAGTCGGATCAGCGGAATGATCGCGGACGCCTGATCATCATTCGGCGGAGCGCCGCAGGTACAGAGACGGCAGAACGATGCGCAATGAATATGCATAGGATGGCCCTTCCGGCTATATCAGCGTGCGTTCCGGATTTTCCAGCGCCAGCAGCCAGCGCTTTGTGTCCAGTCCATCCCCGCCCGAATAGCCTCCCAGGTTTGTTGTCGCGACCACGCGGTGGCACGGGATGATCAGCGGGATCGGATTATGGCCGTTGGCTTGGCCAACCGACCGTGCACTGCCTCCTGCCGTTTTGGCGATCTGCTGGTAATTGCGCGTCTCGCCGTAGGGGATCGCGCACAGGGCATCCCACACCGCCCTGCGATAAGGCGTTCCGGCGGGTGCAAGCGGTAGATCGAACTGCCGTAGATCCCCGTCGAAATACGCCTGCAACTGGTCCCGCGCGCGCTCCAGCAGAGCAGTAGGGGTCTGCTGCTGCACCCATCCCCAGTCGACCGATACGATCGCACCATCCTCCTCGAACACCGTGATGTCACCGACGGGCGAATGCAGAGACAGTTGCGGCATCAGCTAAAGGAACTCCGGCCGAAGATAACGAAGGACCGCTTCCACCACCATCGCACGCTGGGCGGCGACGTCCTCCAGGGCGTCCAGGTTACTTTGAAAGATGATGCGCCAGGTGTGCCGGTTGGAGACGCGGTAAAAACAGAATGACGCAATCAGCATGTGCAGGTGAACGGGATCGACGCCAGGCCGGAAAACACCGTCGCGCACGCCCCGAACCAGAAGACGATCAAGAATCTCAACGACTGCGGCGTTGCGAGACGCTATCGTCGCCGAACCGGTGATATGTTGCGCCCCGTGGATGTTGGCGACCGAGATCAGCCTGATCCAGTCAGGATGGTCGGCGTGGTAGTCGAAGGTGACCTCGACCAGCTGGCGCATGGCCTGTTCCGCGGACAGGTCGTCGAGTAGCAGCGACTGCTCGATCTCCCGCATCCTCGCGTACACTTCCTCCAGGACAGCGGCGAACAATCCTTCCTTGCTGCCGAAGTGGTAGTAGATCATCGGCTTAGTTGTCTGCGCTAACGCCACAATCTCGTTGACGTTGGCCCCGCTGTAGCCCTTCTCCGCGAAGATCGCTTGTCCTGCGGCCAGGATGTTCGCCCGCGTCCGCTTCGGGTCGTTCTGGCGGGCCGTGGATGTGTCGAAACCGTCCAGGGTGAGGCACTCCCGATCTGGTGATCCCGCTCCGATCCTACCGCACGGAAAGCCAAGCTGTCTGTCCGTCATTTTTGCTGCCTTGCCTTGAAAACCGCTTGCCTCGGTCTCTATCGCTGTGCTTAACCTACCGGTAGGTAAAATAAGGCGTTTGCTTCAACATTGCCAGCGGCTGATCAGGCGGATGGTGATTGCAGATGGCTGAAGCGGGTGCCGCATGCCGCCCTGTGGTGGCGGCTGCCCATCAGCCGGTCATGACCGAGCGGCAATCCTGGCCGGTGGCGGAAGCCCGGCATTCCTGACTGGTGCAACAAAAGGGGAGTCTTCAATGAGCACCGCAACGACGCATGAACCGCATGGGGTTCATCAAACGAAGAAAGCAGCGGCAAGCGGCTGGATCGGCTCAGCACTCGAATACTATGACTTCTTTATTTACGCGACCGCCGCATCCCTGGTTTTTCCGCAGATATTTTTCCCCAAGGGCAATCCCACCGCGGCCATTGTTGCCTCGCTTGCGACATACGGCGTCGGTTACGTCGCCCGCCCGATCGGTGCCTTCGTCCTCGGTCACATGGGCGATACCCATGGCCGCAAGCAGGTGCTGCTGGTGTGCATGTTCCTGATGGGCTTCTCGACCATGGCGGTCGGAATCCTGCCGACCTATGACCAGGTCGGCCTGCTGGCGCCGGTGCTTCTGGTGGTGCTGCGGCTCATCCAAGGGTTCGCGGTGGCCGGCGAGATATCCGGCGCCAGCTCGATGATCCTGGAGCACGCGCCGTTCGGCCGGCGCGGATTCTTCGCCAGTTTCTCTCTGCAAGGCGTGCAGGCCGGCCAGATCCTGGCCGCGGCAGTCTTCCTGCCACTCGCCCGCTACATGCCGGACGCTCAGTTCAACGCCTGGGGCTGGCGCATCCCGTTTCTTTTGAGCGTCGTTGTGATCGTCGCCGGCTACTTCATCCGGCGCGAGGTCTCGGAAACCCCAGCCTTTGCCGAGGAAGCCGAACAAGGCGCCCTTCCGCGCTCCCCAATCGCCCAGGCTTTCGCGACAAGCTGGAAGGATATGCTGCGGGTCGTCTGTATGGCGCTGATGAACGTCATCCCCGTCGTGGCGACCATCTTCGGCGCGGCGTATGCAGTGCAGCCAGCCTATGGCAACGGGTTCGAGAAGGACGTCTACCTTTGGATCCCCGTCCTGGGGAACATCCTGGCCGTGTTGGTCATTCCATACGTCGGAAATCTGTCGGACCGGATCGGCCGACGCATCCCTGTCGTCGTCGGCGCCCTTTGCTCGGGCATGCTGTCATTCGTCTATTTGTTCTCCATCAGCGTGCATAACGTGCCGCTGGCAATCGTCACCTCCCTGCTGATGTGGGGCGTCGTGTACCAGGGTTACAACGCGGTGTTCCCCAGCTTCTTCCCGGAGCTGTTTCCAACCCGCTCCCGCGTATCGGCCATGGCGATCGCACAGAACGTCGGCACGACGATCACCGCCCTTCTGCCGGCTCTGTTCGCCGCGGTCGCACCCCCTGGGGCGGCGAACATCCCGATGACCATCGGCGCTATCACCTTCGGTGTGACGGTTATCGCCGCCGTCGCTGCGCTCAGCGCACGCGAAACCCACAGGGTCCATCTGAATGACCTCGGCCAGCCGGATGCTGTTCCGGTCAGCAAGGAGGACTATCAGCGGCTACGGTCGGAAGCGTTCGGGAACGCGGGGTTGGCGCAGGTTTGATGCTGGAGTGAAACTTCCGCGACCCGCTTACGGCCGGTCGCGGAAGCTCTCAAAGGTCCCTACTTGGAAAGCGTAGGCCAGCCGAGGCGGGACGACAGGGGCGTCGGGCTGTCCAGCAGAAGCCGCCAACCCAGCTTCTCGGACAGCGGCGCCGCCTTGGGCGAGGCAACCTTCCAGCCCAACTTCTCCGACAGTGGTGCCGGTTTGCTTGAAAGCAGCGGCCAACCGAGCATCCGGGAAAGCGGTCCAGGGTCATTGGACTGCTTGCGGACGCTTTCCAGCGTGGTCGAAGTTGATGGTTCAGTTTTAAGAACCGACCATCCAAAATACGTGGACAAGGGCGTGGGCTTGTCCGACAGCACCCGCCAGCCGAACCAAGATGAAAGCGGGGTCGCGCTATCCCATGCAACGGCGGAAGAAGCAGACTTGGTCGCGGCTGAACCGGGCTTTGTTGCGGCCGGCGCCTCCGGCAGGTCGACTGCAACAGATTGATGGCTGTCCAGAACGTCGGTTGCAGCTCTGGCATATCCGAACGGCGGATTGACGAGCACCAACGCCTCCCCGCGCCCCACGGCCTCGGAGTAAATTTTGGCGTGGGCCGATGGAACGCCTGCCGCGGTTATCGAGCCAAGCGCGTCGGTATCTGAGCCAGTGATGAGGCAAACGGCGTCGCCGCTTAGGCCACGCTCATTCAACTGCTTCACGACGTCCGATGCGGTCGCCTGGCTGCCGTATATGCGGGCGAGTGGTTGGGGCATGATGTCTCCGTGTCGGGTTGGACACCCGGGTTAGTGGTATCTGATCGGTTTGCTCCGCGGCACAACGGGCGGGCCGGAGCATCGCGCCAAGGTGCGCTGAGAGCAAGACAGCTTCTGTGCGGTAAGTTGCGGATCACCGCCCGTACAGCCGGCTCGGAGCACGGGATTAATCTGAAGGGCGGAGGAGGCGGGCGCCCGGCTGGGCTACGAGAAACGCCCCAACCCGCTTAACAGGTTAGGTGTGACGACACCACCGGGACGCCTTCGTCCCCGAAAATTCACACGACGCCAGGCATGCGACACGCCGGACGAATGTGACCGAACGCCAGGCTCAGGAAGGCGTGGTTAGGTTTCCGTCCTCAGACCAGCCTCGACCAGACAGGAATGCCCGCCCTTCCGGCGTGAGTTTGATCATGACCTGGTTATGCGCGTGCAGGTGAGACACGAACCCGCGGTCATTCGCCTCTTCCCAGATTGGCAGGCGCGGGCAGGACGTTCGCCAGGCATCCATGACCTCCGGGTATGGGCGGTCCTGCCGGCCGATCCAGGCCAAAAGATCGTATAACAGGGCATCGACCGTCTCGGACATCAAGGAACCTCGCCGGGCGGCTAATTCGCCGCGGAGCGGGCAGACACGGGCGCTTTCTCAGGCAGCCACGCATCGGTCCAGCCCGTTGTGCCAACCTGGCCGCTGGTAAGTGTGACTTCGGTCTTGCCTGGACCAAGGCGCTGCGTGATTGAGATCGCTGTCGGATCGCGAATCACCTGGCAGTTGATCGGTCCCGGCACGTCCTGGCCATTATGCCGCGCAGCGAGCAACTCCAGGTCGGATTCCGTCCGGCACAGCATCGCGCCAGGGTCCAAACGAGGCCATGCCTGCGGTGGCGCCTTCACCTCGGGCAGGCCAGGTTTAGCCTTCTTCATCAATAGCCCCGACTGAAACATCACATTCGAATTGTCGGACAGGGGCACCTGCGCGCCTGCCGCCGTGCTTAGGCAGCCCACACAGGCCGCGATCAGCACCAATCTCGGCGTTCTGAACATTGTTGTCTCTCCCTGCTTGCGCATCCTGTCTATGCGACCAACAAGCTGCGGCGGCAAGGGATTCGCAGCACCTCAGGGCGGCGTCATGCCATGCGCGGCAAGCACCGGCAAAGCGGCGGGGCCGGCCATCAAGGCCAGGAACGCCTTGGCTGCGGCACGGTGATTTGTGACGGCGGCAATGGCGCCGTCGTAGGTCGTGTAGTTCTGGATTTCGGGCGGCAGAGGACCGGCTAACGTCACGCCGGGGACGGCCGTGATCTCACTGATCTGCTGAAGGCCAATGTCGGCGTGGTGGTCCAACAGGGCTTTGGTCACG
The DNA here is from genome assembly GCA_963819005.1 of uncultured Pseudomonadota bacterium. Taxonomy (GTDB): domain Bacteria; phylum Pseudomonadota; class Alphaproteobacteria; order Acetobacterales; family Acetobacteraceae; genus Rhodopila. The sequence goes on along the minus strand of CAWFUL010000009.1, from coordinate 360,137 downwards.
AGGCCGCCGCTGACCAGCACCGATTTCGGCGCCATGGCCTCGGCAATGCCTAGCGTCTGGAACAACTTGGCCACGTAGACGCCGCTGGACCCTCCGGATGCCGGATCGATGTAGGCAACCGCCCTGGCATTCAGCATCGTGGCGCGAAAGGCGTCCGCCGACCCGATCGCCGGCAGCGGCGCGCCAGCTCGCACGGCGACACCCACGCCCACCCGCGCCAGTTCTATCTCCGAAAACCCGTCGGCCTTGTCGGCCTTGGTCAGCCGCAGGAGCCCTGCGGGAGAAATCAGCACCACGTCGAAAGGCTCACCCTCCAGGATGCGGCTGACCAACGCGCCAACGGTATCCTTGTGAATGACAATGGTGTCGCCGGGCGGCAGCTTGAGCGTCGGCGCGAGGGTTCTGGCGACATCGTCGATCGCCCCGGCGCTGAGCACCGCCAGTTCCGCCGCCCGCGCCGGCAGCGCGAGCAACAGCGCGGCCAGAACCCAGCGGATCATCCCGGGCGCCGAACCGAAGCCGCGGGATGGCTGGATGGCAGCCGCGGACCGCGGGCAAACAGCTTCTCCCGGAACGTGCCGGCGGCGTAGTCGCGCTTGAACAGGCCTCGGGACTGCAGTTCCGGCACGACCATGTCCGCAACATCCACGAACGTGCCGGGGGTCAGCGCATAGGCGAGATTAAAGCCGTCGATCCCGGTCTCCTCTACCCAGTCCCGCATCCTCAAAGCGACGTCCTCGGCGGACCCGATCAGCACCGGCCCCCGCCCGCCGAGGGCGGCGTGACGCGCAATCTCCCGCACCGTCCATTCCCGGTCCGGATCGGCGGTGGTGAACGCCTCCAGCGCTGACGTCTGCGCATTGGCGTTCTTGTCAAACCGCAGCACCTGATCGGGCGCCATGGCTCCGAAATCCACTCCGGTCCAGCCGGACATCAGCGCAAGCGCGCCTTCCTCGGACACATACCCCAGGTAATCCTGATACTTGTCCCGCGCCTTCTTGGCGGTTGTGTCAGTGACCACCGTCAGCATCGTGAAAATCACCAGATCCCCTGGATCCCGTCCTGCCGCCGCCGCTCGTTGGCGCAGATCGCGCACGATGCTGCCGATCACTTTCTTCGACGGCCCGTTGATGAACACGCACTCGGCATGCCGCGCGGCGAAATCCCGGCCACGCTTTGATGCACCGGCCTGGAACAGCACTGGCGTCCGCTGCGGCGAGGGCTCGCACAAGTGGATGGCATCCACCCGGAAATGCGGCCCCTCATGCTGGACGCGGTGGATTTTCGACGGATCGGCAAACCGCCGTCCCTTGCGGTCACGCAAAACCGCGCCGTCTTCCCAGCTTGCTTCCCACAGCTTGTAGGTCGCCTGCATGTAGTCCTCGGCGACGTCGTAACGGTCGTCATGCGCGACCTGCTTCGGCATCCCCATCCCACGGGCGGCGCTGTCGAGATAGCCCGTAACGATGTTCCAGCCGACCCGCCCGTTGGTCAGGTGGTCCAACGTGCTCATGCGCCGCGCGAAAGGGTAGGGGAGTTCATACGACAGCGCACAGGTGATGCCGAACCCCAGGTGTTCGGTGACCGCCGCCATGGCGGAGATCGGCATCAACGGGTCATTGACCGGCACCTGGACAGCATGCTCCAGCGCGGTGGCCGGCGAGTTGTTGTACACGTCGTAAATCCCCAGCACATCGGCGATGAACAGCGCATCGAACTTGCCCCGTTCAAGGGTTCGGGCCAGGTCGGTCCAGTACGCCAGCGTGTTGTAGCTGTCGGAGCGGTCGTCCGGATGGGTCCACAGGCCGGGCGACTGGTGCCCGATGCAGTTCATGTCGAAGGCGTTGAGGCGGATCTGCTTTGGCATCGGGGGCCTGTGCGACGTTAGAGGAAGATTAACTTGGCGGACCAACTGGCGCGGCATAGGTCTGGCCCCCCGGGTGGTCAAGCGCCGGGCGGATGGGGTTGACCGATTAAAACATAACCAGTAGTGTTTCCTTATGGCCGCGAACACCCGCATGGCAACCGCCGTCCAGATCCTGTGCGTAATCGCGTACAAGGGACCTGCCGGCACGAATTCTGAGGTCATCTCCCGGAGCCTGCGCACCAACCCCGTGGTCGTCCGGCGGCTGCTGAAAAGCATGGAACAATCCGGACTGGTCGAAATCCGCCCAGGTAAGGATGGCGGCGTCCAACTCAGCAGGGAGCCTGATGGGATCACGCTGGACGAGATTTACAAGGCTGTCGAAGCCGAGCCTGGGGTCTTTGCGCTTAGGCCGAAGGGCAATCCGAAGTGTCCCGTCGACTCCAGAATGAAATCTCTGCTCGGTCCAATCTTTGGCGCCGCCGACATGGCGGTGGAGAAGACGCTGAACGAGACGACGCTGGCGAGCCTGGTGAAAGCTATTCCGTAGGGTTCTTAGATCCCGTAACCCGAACATAACATGTTTCGTTTTTCTTACAGGCAGGTGACCATGGACCAGCTTCCAAATATGAACCAGTCAGCTGCGATTACCGCTGTTGCGTCTCGGGCCGATGTGGAGATCGTTGCGACGCCGCTGCCGCGGGCGGCGCGTCTTCATTCCGCTGCTACACCAGGGCAGGTCCTGGCAATCGTGTGCGTCGGAATCGTGCTCGCCAACCTTGATCTGTTCATCGTCAATGTTGCGCTGCCGCACATTGCAAGGGACTTCAACAATACGACGCTCGACAGCCTGTCCTGGATCCTGAACGGCTACGCCATCGCCTATGCGGCGTTGCTGGTGTTCTTCGGCCGTCTGGCTGAACGTCACCGGCGCGATCGAAGTTTCCTGCTTGGCGTTGCACTTTTCACCATCGCCTCCGCCGCGTGCGCCGCCGCCACCAGCGTCGCGATGCTGGTGGCCTTCCGCATCGCCCAGGCCGCCGGCGCCGCACTGATGACGCCGACGTCGATCGGGCTTTTGCTGGCTTCGTTTCCACCCGAACGCAGGGCGGCCGCGGTGCGGAACTGGGCAGCGATCGGCGGCCTTGCGGCGGCGGCCGGTCCCCTCGTGGGCGGCGTGCTGGTCACCATAAGCTGGCGCTGGATCTTCATCGTCAATGTGCCGATCGGACTGATCGCCATCCTGATCGGCTGGTGGAAGCTGCCCGAGGTCCCCGGTCACGACGTGCCGCGTCCCAACCCGATCGCCGCGGCGCTAGTCACGGCGGGCATCGCCGCGCTGACCTTCGCGATCGTAAAGGTAAACGAGTGGGGCTGGACATCGCCCGGAATCGCCTGGAGCGCCATCATTTCAGCCGCCTGCCTCGGCGGCTTCATCTGGCACTGCCTTCGTTCCGACAACCCGTTCGTTGCGCCCGCGTTGTTCCGGGTCCGGCAATTCACCGGCGCGGCGCTGGTGATGGGGCCGTACAGCGTCGCGTTTGGGGCGACGCTGTTCTCGGCCGCGGTCTGGGGGCAGACCGCCTGGGGCTGGTCGGCCTTGAAGGCCGGCATCGCACTTGCGCCGGGTCCGTTCCTGGTCCCGGTCACCTCACTGCTGCTCGCGGGCAGGCTGATCGCCCGTTATGGCGTTGCCACGGTCATCACGGCGGGCATCGGATTTTTTGTTTCGGGACTGGTTTTCTGGGCGGCATTTGTCGGGCTGGAGTTCGAATGCGCCGGTCATCACGATCGGCATCGTGATGACCGGCGTTGGCGTCGGACTCACTTTCCCGACGTTAATGGGGGTCGCTGCGTCTTCGCTTCCGCCATCATCCTTTGCAACCGGCTCAGGCGTGATCAACATGATCCGCCAGGCCGCCCTGGCAATCGGCGTCGCGATATTCGTTGCTGTCGTGGCATCTCCGGTATCAGCCGAGGCGCGAGTCGCCGCCTATCATCGTGGCTGGTGGATCATGGCCTGCATCACCGCCCTCGGGTTGATCCCCACATTCTTTCTGATCCGTACCAGTCCGCGCCCTGAAGCGGCGCAGTGACAGATGCATCCGAACTCACAAACATGGAGCAGGCAAATGCGGATTCTTATCGCCGGCGCCGGTTCAACCGGCGGTTATTTCGGCGCTCGGCTTGATCAGGCCGGCCGGAACGTGGCCTTCCTGGTGCGGCCCGGGCGGGCGGCGCAACTCCGGCAGGACGGACTGCGAATTGTCAGCCCACATGGCAACGTGACGATCGCGCCACGGCTTCTCGTTGCCGATGCAATCACCGAACCATTCGACGTCATCATACTGGCCGTCAAGGCCTATGCGCTCGAGCAGGTCGTCAATGACCTCGCACCCGCCGTCGGGCCGGAGACAATGATCGTGCCGCTGCTCAACGGCATGCGGCACATCGACATGCTGACCAGCCGATACGGTGACGCGCCGGTTCTGGGCGGGGTCTGTGTCGTTTCAACGATGCTGGACCCGCAGGGCCGCATCGTTCAGCTTGCCGACATGCAGGAGATTGCCTACGGCGAGCGCAACGGCCAGGTGTCGCCTCGGCTGCGTGCGCTGGATGACGTAATGCAAGGGGCCGGCTTCAATACCCGCCTATCCGAGACAATCACGCAGGACATGTGGGAGAAATGGGTGTTGCTGGCTACCACCGGCGGCCTCACTTGCCTGCTGCGCGGCAATGTCGGTGAGATCGAAGCCGTTCCAAACGGCGCCGAGCTGGCACTTCGATTCCTGAAAGAGACGACATCGATCGCCGCTGGGTCCGGTTATCCGCCACGGGACGCTTTCAGCGCTCGGTCTCGGCGCATGTTGACAACCAAGGGCTCGAACTTCGCGTCCTCGATGTATCGCGACATGCAAAGCAATGCGCCTGTGGAGGTCGATCACATCCTGGGAGACATGCTGACCCGGGCACGCGACCTCAACCTTGCCACGCCGCTTCTGGAGGCCGCGGTCGCGCAATTGCGTATCTATCAGAGCCGCCTGCTGGCGACGGCTACCCGCACGTAGCCTTCGGAATTACTTCCGGGGAAACTGCATCGCTACAACCTCCACCCCATCCGCCCCCGCAACCGCCCGGAACGGCTCGTCGTCCGGGCCCACGAACGCGCACGACATCTTCGGCAGATCCTCCCCTCCATGCATCAGGCTGCCATCCGTCACCACCCAGGTACTGGCCCCGCCCAGCCGCCGGATCGGACCCCGTGACGGCAGCCCCCGCCGGCAGCGCAAAGCGCCAGGCGCACATCCCATCCGGTTCGGGACCCAGCAGCGTCTCGGTCGGAGCGGTCGGCGCCTCCAGAGGCCCGGCAACCGCCTCCCGATGCCGCCGCCCCTTGACGGTCCGCAGCGCCACCCGGTTCTCCGGCATTGTCATGAACTTCGCGCCCGGGTCGAAGCCATTGCGCAACGTGAAGTACCACACACCCTCGTCGGCGCTGGCCTTGATCGGCCCATACGCCGTATGAGCGCCCGTGAAATGCACCGTCACCGGCCGGATCGCGTGCGTGCCCATCGTCCCGTGTCCGCCGACCACAAGCTGGAACTGATCTTGCTGGTGATAATGCGCCTGGGCCGTGCTGCCCGGGTCCTGCTCCACCAGGAACGCCATCGGGAACAGCGCTGCGGCGTCCGGGTCTGGCGTCCCCGGCGCCATGTTGTAACGCGAGGTCCCCAGATACAGCGTATGCCAGAACGTCACGCCATCAGGCGCGGAGCCGCGGCGGCGGTTGACGCGGGCGGCATCGGCGGATGCGATCAGGGTCACGTGCGATGTTCCTCCAACGCTGTCGGCTCTCGATGAGCTATCTTTAGCGATGCATCCTGAAGCGGGCAACGAACCGCCTGTTCAGCCCACATATCACCCGTCCCGTGACTCCACGCCGCCCGTGCGCTACGTCACATCCTTTCGCGCACTCTTCGGGACCTCAGACCTCTCGCCATGGCCAGCAGCAACGATATCCGAGCGACTTTTCTGGACTACTTCGCGCGCCACGACCATCAGGTGGTGGAAAGCTCCCCGCTGGTTCCGCGCAACGACCCGACGCTGATGTTCGCCAACTCCGGCATGGTGCAGTTCAAAAACGTCTTCACCGGCCAGGAAAAGCGTCCCTACGTCCGCGCCACCACGGCGCAGAAATGCGTCCGCGCCGGCGGCAAGCACAACGACCTGGACAATGTCGGCTACACCGCCCGCCACCATACTTTCTTCGAGATGCTGGGGAATTTCAGTTTCGGCGACTACTTTAAGGAAAACGCCATACCCTACGCCTGGGAGCTGCTGACCCGCGACTTCGGCATCGACAAGTCCCGCCTGCTGGTCACCGTCTATTCAGAAGACGATGACGCCGCCGCCATCTGGAAGAAAGTCGCCGGCCTGCCGGAAGACCGCATCATCCGCATCGCCACGTCGGACAATTTCTGGCGCATGGGCGACACCGGCCCCTGCGGTCCGTGCTCCGAAATCTTCTACGACCACGGCGACCACATCCCCGGCGGCCCGCCCGGCAGCCCGGACGAGGACGGCGACCGCTTCATCGAGATCTGGAACCTCGTGTTCATGCAGTACGAGGAAGGCCCGCCCGGCACCCGCGTACCGCTGCCGCGCCCGTCCATCGATACCGGCATGGGCCTGGAACGCTTCGCCGCCATCCTACAGGGCAAGCACGACAACTATGATACCGACACCCTGCGCGCCCTGATCCTGGCCAGCGCCGAGGCCACCGGTCAGGACCCCGATGGCCCGTTCAAGACCAGCCACCGCGTGGTGGCCGATCACCTGCGGTCCAGCGCCTTCCTGATGGCCGATGGTGTCCTGCCGTCCAACGAGGGCCGCGGCTACGTCCTCCGCCGCATCATGCGCCGCGCCATGCGCCACATCACCCTGATGGGCGCCCGTGAACCAATCATGTACCGCCTGGTTCCCGCGCTGGTCCGCCAGATGGGCGCCGCCTACCCCGAACTGGTTCGCGCCGAAACATTGATCCAGGAAACCCTGAAGCTGGAGGAAACCCGCTTCAAGCAACTCCTCGACCGCGGCCTGCACCTGCTGGCCGAGGAAACCGAACGTCTCGGCGACCGTCAGGCGCTGCCCGGCGCAGTGGCCTTCCGCCTCTACGACACCTACGGCTTCCCGATCGACCTGACGCAGGACGCCCTGCGCGAACAAGGCCGCTCCGTCGACATGGACGGGTTCGAGGCCGCAATGAAGGACCAGCGCGCCCGTGCCCGCGCCGCCTGGTCCGGCTCCGGCGAGGCAGCCACGGAAAAGGTCTGGTTCGAAATCAAGGAACAGACCGGCGCGACCGAGTTCCTGGGCTACTCCACCGAAGCTGCCGAAGGTGAAATCCTTGCGCTGGTCGCCGGCGCGATGTCGCTACAATCGGTCCCGGAAGGCTCGGACGTATCGGTCATCCTGAACCAGAACTCCCTTCTACGGCGAAAGCGGTGGTCAGGTCGGCGACACCGGCGTCATCACCGGACCTAACGGCCTGCGCATCGTGGTGACCGATACGCAGAAGAAACTGGGCGACCTGTTCGTGCACCTCGGCCGGGTCGAGGCCGGGACGGCGGAAGTCGGCACGCCCGTGGTGGCCGCGGTCGATCATGATCGCCGCGGCAACATCCGCGCCCACCACTCCGCCACCCACCTGCTGCACGAAGCGTTGCGTCGCAAGCTCGGCACCCACGTGCAGCAAAAGGGCAGCCTGAATGCCCCCGATCGCTTGCGCTTCGACGTCTCCCAGCCGCGCCCGATCACTGCCGAGGAACTGCACTGGGTCGAATCCGAAGTGAACGCCCGCATCCGCGAAAACACCGACGTGACGACGCGCCTGATGACACCCGACGCCGCGGTCGAACTCGGCGCGATGGCGCTGTTCGGCGAGAAATACGGCGACGAGGTGCGCGTCGTGGCGATGGGCGCGCCGGACGGCAACAAGGCCGCATGGTCAATCGAACTGTGCGGCGGCACCCATGTCCGGCGCACCGGCGACATCGGCTATTTCCGGATTGTCGGTGAAAGCGCGGTGGCCGCGGGCGTGCGCCGGATCGAGGCTGTCACCGGTGCCGCGGCCGAGGGCGTGGTCGGCGAAATCCAAAGCCGCCTGAACGAAGCCGCGGGCGCGCTGCGCGCCTCTCCGGCCGAGGTGCCGGACCGGATCGCCGCCCTGCTGGACAACCAACGGAAGCTACAGGCCCAGGTGGCGGAACTGCAAAAGAAACTCGCCACGGGCGGCGGCGCCGCGGCGGCCGAAGAAATTGGCGGCGTGATGTTCTCCGGCCGCAACCTCGGCGACGTGCCCGCGCGAGATCTGAAAGGCCTTGCGGACGCGATCGGTAAGCAACAGGGGCCTGGCGTGGTGGCGCTAGTCTCGACCGCGGAGGGTAAGGCCAGCATCGTGGTCGCGGTCTCCACCGACCTGACCAGCCGGATCAGCGCGGTCGATCTGGTGCGGACAGCCTCGGCCGCGGTTGGCGGCAAAGGCGGCGGCGGCCGCCCCGACCTGGCGCAGGCGGGTGGGCCGGATGCTGCCAAAGCGGACGAAGCACTGGCGGCGGTGCGGGCGGCGCTGGGGCAAGGCAGCACTCAGGGGTTTTGAAACGGCGACGATGAGGCTTCGACAACCCTAACACGTCATGGCCAGGCAAAGCCCAACGAACCAAGCGTTAGCGAGGTCTGCAGCACATCGTGCGCTGAACCGATCGGGATCAGTCCGCGTAGATTTCTTCCACTGTGACGATTATCCCCGGTGGATTAAGCAGGATTTCACCGGCTGCAAAAATTTGCGTGTCGATCTCGTCGTTCGGCAGGCGCGAGTGGCGAACGATCCGCTGTTCCTCAGGCCAGACAATCAGGTAATGCAGCACGGATGGCACCTTGAAATAGGCCCGCGGCTTTGTGGCCCGGTCCCTTGTGCCGCTGTCCGGCGACAGCACTTCGACAAGCACCAATGGGTCGGGGACCGTGGTTGAATCGTCCGGCAACCGCGGTCCGCACCGCAACAGCGCATCGGGCTCGAAGTCACTGTTTTCAACCTGCACGGTCATGCCATCGCAGAAAATCTGGCAGGATGTCAGACCCACCTGGGTGACAGCACGTCGAAACGCATCTCGCACGGCACCCTTCCGCAGGTTGTGAGAAACCCGTTCCGGAGCCATCGCGACCACAATGCCATCGATGCGCTCAAAACGGTCGGACGGCTGCTGCTCAACCCATGCCAAGAACTCCGCCCGGGACATGGGGGTCTCCGGTTCGTGCAACTGGGCGCGTGTTCTATCAGATGCCATTATGACCGAGATTTATAGTGCATTGGGTCCGAGGCGGGTAGTTACCAGTCCGCCGCTCAATCATCACTCAGCGCCATAGTCAGTCCCGCCACCCCCATCGGGTCCTCCGCCGCCGCCAACCGCCCCGCCGCCAACCACGCAAACCGCTCCAGCAACGCCTTCCGCCGAGGCTGCTGGCAGCCGGACACACAGCGGTTCGCGCAGCATCTCCGCATCCCGGTCCGCGCAAACGATCAGTCCCGTTTCAACCGGCAGAATATCCAAAGGAAAATCAGAATCCACCGCAAAGAAGAACTGGTCACAGAACGGTTGATACTCCGTCCACTTCCCGTCCGACAGAAAATCCCGCAGCCCCGACTTCACCTCGACACAGACAAACCCGCCGCCCGGCTGCAGCGCCAGGACATCTGCCCGCCGCCCGTTCGCCAGCCGCACCTCATGCAACGGCGCCCATCCCAGCCGCAAGCACAACCGAGACGTCGCTCGGCGGATGCGTAACGTTCGTTCCGGAAACCCGATCCCGTCCATCACCCAAGCAGAGCGTCGATTGCCCGCGCCAGCTTGACGTCATTGTCCGACAGACCCGCCCGCATCGTGCGTCGTCAACTCGATCCGCACGGTGTTCCAGACATTCGACCAATCCGGATGGTGATCGAATTTCTCCGCCAGCAGCGCCACCCGGGTCATGAACCCCCACGCCGCGTTGAAATCAGCGAACTTGAACTCGCGGCGGATCGCGTCCCGATCCATCGCCGGCGTCCAATGCGGTACGGTCACCCCCAGGGAAGCCCGTCTCCGCGTCAGTCAGTTTCTTCGCCATATCAGTCCTCCCCATCCGACAAAGCCCGCATGTCCTCCAGCGCCTCGGCGAACTCGCTCATGAAATCCATCACCACCTGCCGGCAACTGATCTCACTTTCCACCAACCCCACACCCTGGCCGACGAAGTAACTCACAAGTTCCCGAGCCTTGGGATTCCCCGCCTCGGCCGACCGGTTCGACCCGCGCCATCGCCGGTTCGCTGATCAACCCTTGCAGCGGCATCGGCAGAGGACCCGGACTCTCCGGCCCCTCCCACGCATCGGTCCACGCCGATCGCAACTGCCGCGCCGGCTTGCCCGTGCGCCCCCGAGACCGAATAGTATCACGCGACCGCGCCGCCAGCATCTTCTCGCGGAACACGGGTGAGGTCTCGGCCTCGCTCGTCGCCAGCCACACCGACCCGGTCCAAACTCCGGCCGCTCCCATCGCCATGCAGCCGGCCATCTGCCGCCCTGTCATGATCCCGCCCGCCGCCAGCACCGGCACCCGCCCGGCAACGGCGCGCAGCACCTCCGGCACCAGCACCATCGTCGAGACCTCGCCGCAATGCCCACCGGCCTCCCCACCCTGAGCAACGATGATGTCCACGCCCGCGGCAACCTGCCGCACCGCATGCTCCCGCGCCCCCACCAGGGCGGCGCACGGAATGCCCGCCGCCCGCGCCCGCTCCAGCATCGACGCCGGCGGCACGCCCAGCGCGTTGGCGATCAGCCGGATCGGGTGCCGGAACGCGACATCCATCAGCCGCTCCCCCGTCTCGCGCTGATACGGTGGCGGCCGGTCAGCATCCTCCCGGCTATGCGTCCCCTGCAAAGGATCGACATCGTGCTGCCGCAGCAAATCATGCACGAACTGCCGGTGCCCCGCCGGCACCTGAGCCGCCAGATCCCCGAGCGTCGCGCCCGCCTCGGTGCGGATGGACAGGTTCTCCGGGATCAACAGATCGACGCCATACGGCTTGCCGTCCACATGGGCGTCGATCCACGCCAGTTCCGTCTCCAGCTGCTCCGGAGAATACCCCGCCGCCCCGAACACGCCGAAGCCGCCGGACCGGCTGACGGCTGCCACGACGTCCCGGCAGTGGCTGAACGCCAGCAGCGGGAAATCGATTCCCAGCATCCGGCATAGCGTTCGTATCCATCACACGGACATCTTCACCGGCGGCGCCAGATCCGCCGGCAGCGGGCACACATAGGGCGTCTTCCCCACCCGCGCCTGATGATCCGCCTTCGCCCGCTCCAGCAGCGCTCGGATCGCGGATCACATCCAGCGCCGTCCCCGCCATCACCTTCGCCACATGCACCAGCCCCTTATGCGCCGCCGGCATCTTCCCCTGCGCCGTCAACTGCCACGAGTGCCCAGGCGTGCCGATCGCATACGTCGCACCCCGCGCCTGCACCGTCGGCACCACCCAACTGACATCCCCCACGTCGGTCGACCCGACCCCGCCATTCGGCTTTGGCATCCACCGGAATGATCGCATCGCACAGCGGGGTGTCCGCCTTCACCGGAATCCCAGCGCGCCGGTAAGAGGCCTCGATATCCTCATCCGTCAGCGTCGCCTGGAACTCCGCCGCCGAGGCGCGATCCGCCGCATCGAACGGCGGCGGCCCCAAGCCGATCGAGGTTATCCTGCATCGCTCGCTCCAGCGGCGTATTCGCCAGCAGGTTCGACACCGCGCTGACCACCTGAGAGGTTACCCGCGTCTCCGTCATCAACGCCGCTCCATCGGCGATCTTCCGCACCCGCTCGATCAGCGCTGACAACTCCGGCAGCGTCTTCGCCCTGATCAGGTACCGGACCTTGGCGAACGCCTGCACCACGTTCGGCGCCACCCCGCCGGCATCCAGAATTGCGCTGTGGACCCGCGCATCGGATGGCATGTGCTCGCGCATATAGTTCACGCCGACGCTCATCAGTTCCACCGCGTCCAGCGCGCTGCGCCCCAGATGAGGCGACGCCGCGGCATGCGACGCCCGCCCATGGAACGAAAAGTCGATCCGCGTATTGGCCAAGGAATTGGCCGGATTGACCCCGGAGAACGACGACGGATGCCAGGAGATCGCCACATCCACGTCGCTGAACGCGCCATCGCGCGCCATGAACCCCTTGGCCGCGCCACCTTCCTCTGCCGGACAGCCGTAGTACCGCACCCGCCCCGCAATACCGTTGGCCGCCAGGTAATCCTTCACCGCCGTAGCGGCGAGCAACGACGCCGACCCCAGCAGGTTATGCCCGCACCCATGCCCGAATCCCGGCCCCGGCAGCGGCTTCTGCTCCGCCACCCCAGCCTCCTGCGAAAGCCCCGGCAGAGCGTCATATTCCCCCAGGATCGCGATCACCGGGCCGCCTTCACCCGCCTCACCCATCACCGCCGTGGGAATACCCGCGACATCACGCGCCACCCGAAAGCCCTTGGCCTCCAGCATCGCGGTATGTTCGGCACACGAGCGAAACTCTGTATAGCAAAGCTCCGGCATGTCCCAGACGCGGTCCGACAGGGCGATGAAATCGTCCTGATGCGCATCGACCAAGCGCCAGATTTCCTCGGAGTTCTGCATCAGGAATTCCCTTGAGAGTGCCGAAAACAGGTCGACAGGTGATCATCCACCATGCCCGTCGCCTGCATGAAGGCATAGCATATGGTCGAGCCCAAGAAGCGAAAGCCAACCTTGCGCAACGCCTTGCTCATCCGGTCGGATATCTCCGTCGTCGCCGGCACATGGCCGCGCTCGGTCCACCGGTTGACGATCGGCCTGTGATCCACGAACGACCAAAGATACCGATCCAGGCTGCCGTGCTCCGCAATCACCGCCAGCGCCGTCCGGGCATTGTCGCGAACCGACAAGATCTTCTGACGGTGCCGGATCAGCGGCGAGTCCGTCACCAATCCATCCAGTTCCGCATCGGACATGTCCGCAATGCGGCCAATATCGAAGCCATGAAATGCGGCGCGATACCCATCTCGCCTCACCAGCACCGTGCGCCAGGAAAGGCCCGCTTGAGCCCCCTCCAGCGTCATCAGCTCGAACAGCGCACGGTCGTCATGATGCGGCACGCCCCATTCCGTGTCGTGATAGGCCTGCATGACGGGGTCCGCCGTTTCGGCCCAATGGCAACGGCTGACGGTCACGGCCGCAATGCCGCCTCACCCAGCTTCGCCTGTCGAGCCAGCCGTGGGCCGCGAGCGATCGATAGCGTGGCGTCGAGGTCGGCAATGATCTCACTCAGCCGCACCTGCGCGACGGCGGCGTTTTCGCCGGTCAGCGCAGCCGCAAGTCCGCGCAGCCGGTCCAGAATCTCGATCGCCAGCACCCGCAGCCCGACCAGCGTTGCGTCGCCGGTGCGCAGCCGTCCGGTATCCAATTTCGCCACCAGCGCCTCCGCCCCCGCGGCGAACACCGCGGTCAATGCCACGACCGCACCTAGCTCCGCCGACTCGTCCGCCACCGACCCACCCGCGAATTGCCCCAAAGCGTGCCGGAGCGCGCCCAGCGTGCCGAACGTGCCGACAGCATCCTCGATGTCGCGGAACGGCAGCGCCATCCGGTCATAAGCCGATCCTTCTTCGCCCAGCATCGCGGCGGCCGGCACCACGCACCCCTCCAGCGTCAGCAGGCAATGCTTCGACGGACGCAGCGCATGGAACCCGGGCATTTCCCCGATACTCAGACCCGGCGTGTCCCGAGGCACCAGGAAAGCGCTGTAGCGCTTGCGTCCCGTGTCCTCCGACGTGATCGCGAACACGATGATGGCGTCCGCGGTCGGCCCGTTGCTGACCCAGGCCTTCTGTCCGCTGATCCGAAACCCGCCGTCCACGTGGTCCGCACGCGTCGTCAGCAGCTTGGGATGGGCGCCAACCTTGGGCTCAGAGATCGCCACAGCCAGCGCCTTTCCCGCCCACGCCGCGCGCTGAGCCTCGCTGCCAAATGACAGGAAGTGCCGGAACACCAGATGCCGCCCACCCCAGACGCTGGCCACACCCAGCAGCCCGGTGCGCTCAACCAGCGCGGACTTGGTCCGGGCAATGGCGGCATAGTCGGGAACAGGGTCCAGCAGCCCCGCCTCCCGCATCCCTGGCAGCGGGTCCACACCCGGGTCCGGGCAGCGAGCAAGCCAATTAGCGATAGCATTGGACATCGAACAAGTATGGCAGACAGGACGAGTTCAGACAAAGGCCAGGCTGCTCTGGAAAACAGACCGGACGAGCGACACCGCCGCCGTCGTCCATCGTACCTGGGGAACCGTCGGCCGGTCCTGGCGTTCGAACTCAGTCCAATGCCGGCCGAGGCACCTTTAATCAGCCTCTGCCAGCGCCATGTCATGGAACTTGCTCCTGACCCCGATTTGGCGGATAACCGCAACCCGCGACGCCAAGGCTGCAACTGGATCGGAATCCTGACATGGAGCTGGTAACGATCATTGACAAAGCCAAGCAGCGCGGCGCGGTACCTGCGCCCTCCGGGAGCACGGTAATCGAAATCCGGATCGATGGCACGCCATCCCACCTGATGACCAATGCGATCGTCGCGTTCCAGGGTGAAATCGAAGACCTGCTGCTGCGCCGTAGCCAAATTATTGCGGGCGGGTCTGGTTGTCTGATCGTCCAGTTTGATGCCGGGGCGCTTGAAACTGATCAGCAGCGCTGGATTGACGCCTTCTTTCGCGATCAGGCCAACCTCGATTACTTCCGGCGTCGCTACGGCATCAATTCGATCGAGCTCCGGCAGACACCCCTCTATTCCTGAATTCTAATAAGGGTGGCTTGGGGGCGATGGCATCCCACGATTTCGACCGGGCTGGGCATGCCACTGTCAGCATCGCGATCATCTGCATGATAGCGGATACGGAACTCCGCGCGATACGCGACATTTTGAAGTGGGCCAAAGCCGAGGAAATAGAACTGACCAACTCGTCAGCCGGCGAACAATACTTTCAACTCCAGACCAGGGAAGGCCTGACCCAACGTATTGTTGTTGCCTGTTGTGATGGCCAATCCAACTTGGAATCAGCGATCACTACGCAGATAGTGCTGTTCCGGCACAATCCTCGCTATATCTTTCTGTGCGGAATCGCAGGCGGCCTCCGCATCGATAAATACAAGCTTGGTGACGTCGTGATCGCGCCGGAAGTCAACTATCGGCGCTACACGAAGATCCAGGACGATGGCAGCTTTGCCGCCGAAAACTTCAACGTGCCGCCGTCGGATGGAGGTCGCATTTTGGCCCGCCGCTTCCTGTCATCGCACCCGGACGTCAAAAAGGTTCCAGCGGCCTTGGAACACGATGATCACTTCACGATCCATGCCGAGAAAATACTGTCCTGGGATCTGGTACTGGACCATCCAGCGACGAAGCAGCACCTCGTCCGCGACGTAGACCGCCAGCTGGCGGTGGTGGAAATGGAAGGGGCCGGCTTCCTGAAAGCGGTCGCCTCCCATGCCAAGCATTTCATTCATCGCCCATGGCGGCGGCAAAAGGCAGGCGGCGCCGATGCCCTGATCGTGCGCGGCATCTCCGATCCGGCGGCCGGGAAGGCAGACATCGATGCCGGATCGAGGGAGTGGCGTCGTATTGCTGCGCGGAATGCAGCGCAGACAGGTACCTGGCCCTTCTTGAGATTTTGACGGAGCGCGATTTCGCCTGATCACGATTTAAGCAAACGCCCGCTTACGGCTTCAGGCTCCGCAACAGGCCGCGCACTGACCCTCCGCCTCAATCGTCGCCTTACCTACCTTGAACCCCAGCCGCTTCGCAGCATCCTGCAGCGCGTGCGCCAACTCGTGGTCCTCCAGCTCCGTCACCTTTCCGCAGGTCCGGCAGATGAAGAACTGTGCGGCATGGTCGTGATCCTCGGCAGCGATGCAGCCGACATAGGCAGACAGCCGCTCCAGCTTATGGACCATCCCCTGTTCCAGCAGGAAGTCCAGCGCTCGGTACACCGTCGGCGGCGCCGCCCCCTGCCGCGTCCCACGCAACTGGTCCAGCAGGTCGTACGCGCCGGTCGGCGCCTCCCGATCCAGGATCAGCCCCAGCACCTGCCGGCGTAAATCGGTCAGCCGCACCCCCCGGCTGTCACAGATCGAACTCGCGCGGGTCAGCAATGTCTCGGTCCGAGGCGAAAACCCCATTCGGCACTCCTTGGCGGTTGGGACGCCGAGGCCCTAGATATCACGCATGACCGAAAATACCACGCAGGACGCCGTTCTCGCCGCCATCAGCTTCGACTCCAACGGCCTCGTCCCCGCCATCGCCCAGCAGCACGACACCGGCGAGGTCCTGATGATGGCCTGGATGAATGCTGACGCCATCCGCGAGACCCTGGCGACCAACCGCGTTTGTTACTTCAGCCGCAGCCGCGGCAAGCTGTGGCGCAAGGGCGAGACGTCCGGCCAGACCCAGCATCTGAAGGAGTTGCGCATCGACTGCGACGGCGACACGCTTCTGCTGCTGGTCCACCAGGACGGCGTCGCCTGCCACACCGGTCGCCGCAACTGCTTCTACCGGGCCGTCCGCGACGGTGGGCTGACAGAAATCGCCGACCCAGAGGTCTCACCCGAAGCACTCTACGGCCACGCCCATGGCTGAGACCACCCCGGTCACCGTCCTGACCGGCTTCCTCGGCGCCGGCAAAACCACCCTGCTGAACCACCTGCTGCGCCAACCGGAACTGATTCGCACCGCCGTCCTGGTCAATGAGTTCGGCGAAATTGGCCTCGATCACCTGCTGGTCGAAAAACTGGACGACACTACCATCCTGCTGAACGCCGGGTGCCTGTGCTGCACCGTCCGTGGTGACCTCGCCCGCGTTCTGCGCGAACTTCTGCCTCGCGCCCGCCGCGACGAAATCAGCCGCGTCATTATCGAAACCACCGGCCTCGCTGACCCGATCCCCATCCTGACCACGCTCATGACCGACCCTGTCGCCGCCTCCGCGTACCGGTTGGATGGCATCGTTACAGTAGTGGACGCGGTAAACGGTCCCAGCCACCTCGACCAGCAGGAGGAAGCCGTCCGCCAGGTCGCGGTCGCGGACCGGATAGTCATCAGCAAGGCGGACCTTGCCGACCCCGTCCACCTGCGCGTTCGGTTGGCCCGCCTGAACCCTGGCGCCCGCCAGACCGAAGCCCGCAATGGGGCGATCGCCCCGGACGCGATCCTGAACGCTGGCCTGTTCGGTACATCCGGTAAAATCCCCGACGTGAACGCCTGGCTGGACGCGGAAGCCTTCGCCGAACACTCCCACGACCACCACCACGACCGGAACCGCCACGACGCCCGCATCAGCGCCTTCTGCCTGACCTTCGACGATCCCCTGGACTGGACTGCCCTGGGCCTGTGGCTGGAGATGCTGGTCTCGTCACAAGGCGAGCACCTGCTGCGCGTCAAAGGCATCCTGAACCTGCGCGGGCACGACCGCCCGGTGGCAATCCATGTCGTCCGCCACCTGATCCATCCGCCAGCGAAACTCATTGGCTGGGCGCCGGGTGATCCGCGCACCAGCCGGCTTGTCTTCATCACCCGCGATCTGCCGCAAGCCGTTATCGCCGAAAGTCTACGCGCGTTTCAGGCCGCGTCCGTCATGCCATGTGACCCCTCGGAAGGCTGATCGAAGGACGGCAACGACAACATGACCGACGCGCCCCCGCCGGTCTGGTTTGCGAACAACAGCGCGCCTTTCATCCCGCGCGCCAGGCGGTGACTTAAGATCAAGCCCGAACCCAGCGGATGCGGCAACGTGCCCGGCGACCCGACGTCGTCTTGAAGTGCGGGCACAAGACCGGGCGGCAGTCCTGTTCCCGTGTCACTGACCTGGACGGTGACCATCCCGTCCTGCCGGCGAACCGACACGCTGATCGTTCCTGCGGCCGGCGTGACCCGCAGCGCGTTGGACAACAGGTTGTCCAGAATACGCCGCACCGCCCACGGATCTGCCTTGACCAGGATCCCTTGGTCCCCGCCGCGCACCGCTGGATCAAGAACGATAATCAATCCTCGCTCCTCCACCGAATGTCGTATGGCGGCGACCGCATCGCGGAGGATCGCGTCGATATCGGCTGCCCGAAGGCTCAATGGCTGCCCGTCGAGGCGTGTCAGGTCGATCAGGTTCTCGATCGTCAGCAGGAGCTGCTGTCCCCCGTCACGGACCTGTCGCAGCGCCTCCCGCTGATCGGGACGGCAGTCCGCCATCATCAGACTGAGCAGACCGGTCAGGCTGCGCAGCGGTGTTTGCATTTCCTGGCTGAGGTTGTTCAGCACCTCGGTCTTGATGTCTTCAGCTGCCTCGGCGCGCTTTCTCTCGCTTTCCAGCCGATCCTGGATATTACGGGCATGATGAACGAATGCGGCGGTTGCCAGGATCGCCAGGATCGACAGGGCACGGTTGCCGATCAGCTCAGGTAGATCTGACGGAATAACCGGAAAAACCGCGCCGAGTATGACGAGAACGATACTCAGTCCGACCAGGACCCACAGTCCCCAGCGACGGCGATGCAGAAGGGCCGTTGCGATCAGTGGGACATAGACAACGCCAAAGGCCAGAGTGTTGTCACCAAGCAGATCACCCACGGACGCCAACCCGCAGGCGACATAGATCGCTGCGACAAGCCAACGAGTGGCCCATCCGCCGGCCTGTGCAATGCCCCTTCGGACATCGGTGGAATTTGCCATATGTGCATGGGATCCGGTGTATGTCGGCCAGTCTTTTGTATGTCGGCCAGTATTTCGTCTATCCCACAGCGTTGATAATCCATTGTGTCAGGACAATGGTGCCGTGCATGAAATCGTCGATGTCCATGGCCTCGCTGGGATTATGGCTACCATTCTCGTTTCGGACAAAGATCATCCCGATCGGCACCCCGGCGGCGGCGAACGCCGCGCCGTCATGCGAGGCCGGGCTGCCGATCTCCAGTACCTTCATGCCATGT
The DNA here is from genome assembly GCA_963819005.1 of uncultured Pseudomonadota bacterium. Lineage (GTDB taxonomy): Bacteria > Pseudomonadota > Alphaproteobacteria > Acetobacterales > Acetobacteraceae > Rhodopila. The sequence continues at coordinate 341,178 of CAWFUL010000009.1, read as the reverse complement.
TCCGCGGCGGCGCTCAGCAGTCCTGCCTTGATATCCGGATTAACCTGACCCACGGCGGCGCTGGCCTTCGTCGGCCGATGAAACCGGACGCCACGCCGCTGCTCGATGCCGCCGATGATCTGGTCGACCCTCTCGTCCAATTTCGCCAGAACCGGTTCGTCATACGCCCGGACATCGAGACTGAAATGGAACCGCCCAGGGACGATCGTCATGCCGTGTTCAGCGGCATCCGTGTGAAAGCGGCCCAGGGTGAAGGCCATCGGAATCCCACGTGTGTCGTAATCATTCCACAGCTCATCGAGCGCCATCGCGAATTCCGCGCCGGCCATCGCCGCATCACGGCGAAACCGTCTTGGCAGCCCGACATGGTCGTTCTGTCCCTCGATCCACGCATCCGGATACCGGAAGTTCCCGGGAATGCCGGTGCAGATCGCCACCGGCAGCCCCGCCTCGACCAAGCTCGGCGCCTGCTCGATATGCAGTTCCAGATACGCCCGGATCCGCCGCGGGTCGAAGTGCCGGCGGCGCGCCAGCAGAGCGTCCGGGTTGCCGCCGCACGAGGCAATATGCTCAGCCAGCGTGCGGCCGGTATCGACCCGCCGGACATTCAAGGCGCCATCCGGCAAAGTACCCAGGCTCCCTCGACTGCCGATGTATGACACCTGGAACCAGACGCTCTCTTCCGCTCGGATTCCCATCACGATGATGTCGCAAGCCGGTGTCACACCAAGCGATTGTAGCGCTGACACGCACGCGAGGCCCGCCAGCACGCCGGCCGCCCCGTCGAAGTTGCCGCCGTGCGGCACGGAATCCAGGTGCGATCCGATAACCAGGGCCGGCGCGCCGCGGTCGCGCCCTGGAAGCGTCATATAAAGGTTCGCTGCGTCGTCATGCGCGATTTCCAGCCCCCGCGCCTGCGCCGCGGCGCTGACCGTGGCATGAGCACGCTGCTCGCCGTCACCATACGGATCCCGGGAAACACCCGGTTCGTCCAGGCCATCCAAGCGAAGCTGCGCGAATAGCCCCGCCATCCTGTCTCGCTGCCGGACAACGGCGTCTCGAACGGCCTCCGCGCTTACCATCGCCCGATCACCAACGCTGTGTCCGCCCGGAAAAGTCGACGGCCGCGCCCGGCCAAGTCCCAGGAAGGCCTGCGCATGGGGGATCGAGGCGTACGGAGAACGGTCGGTCGCGCTGCATCCACTATTAAAAGATCGACCGGAACAAATAGTAAAGCTTGCCCGAAGATCAGCGTCGCCGCCGCCGGGGTGCGCATCCAGGTGGGGGGCGATCCGCCGCATCACGCGCGAGGTCTGACCTACCAGCCTGAGCGGTGAAGCCGCCGCACGGTGGCCTCAGGTGACCCGGCTATGCTGCTACGCCATCGAACGGCTCGTCCGGCAACGCATAGTCCCGCAGTCTGGCAACGTCGTGCAGAACGACCCGGGCACCGTGCGTCTCGACGCCGAAGGACCGAAGGGCGGCAAACGCCCGCGACAAATTTTCGTGCCGGCATCCAAGCCGGGCCGCCAGCAGCCGCTTGTCGAACGGCAACCGCAGCGCGACGGCGTTGCCGGTCTGGTCGGGAGACAGCGACAGCAGATAGCAGCCCAACCGTTGCGCCGTCGTCCGCAGCTTCAGATCGCAGACCTGCCGTACCAATGCCCGAAAATCCTCCGCCTCGGCACGCAGCAAGGCCGTTAAAAGGGACGTCTCTTCCGGAACCAGCGAGAGCAGGCCGTGAGCCTCGATCGCCAGCAGCCGGCAGGCGCGGATAGTCCGCGCGCTGATCGGCCGGGGTAGCCGGGCCAGCAATGTCGCCAAACCAATGGCGCCCCCTGGCCGAATCACCTCAACCACCGCGGACGTGCCGTTGGCAGCCTCTGCCGACGTCGCTAACTGCCCTTCCAGGACGATATAAAGGTGCGTCGGCATGTCGCCTTGCCGGCACAGAATGAAATCTTCTGTTACGCTAACAATGCTGCTGATGATCGCCAACCGGTCGACGACGCGATCATCAAGATCGCGAAACAGCGGCGTTACCCGAAGCGCGTCCCGAACCAACAAGATATTGGTTTCCTCAGAAACCTGTGCTGGTGCGATGGAACCTGCCGAGGACATCTGGCTTGTCCAGTCCTTTTCGTTCTGCGTGCGATCAGCTTTCGATGATCTAGCGGAGGAAATTGACCAGGAGCAAGAAGAGTTCTTCACGATGTCGCGAGATGCGTCTGTTTTACGACACTTGCCGGTGGAAACATGGAGGTTTCAGTATGAAAGCAATGCTGTGTGAGCGGTTCGGTGGTCCGGAGGTTCTGGCGCTTCGAGATGTTCCCAATCCGCCACCACCAGCCCCAGGCGAAATCCAGGTCCGGATCACCGCCCGGGGGGTCCAGTACGTCGACGTGCTGATGCTGCAAGGAAAGTATCAGTTTCGTCCGGAACCACCTTTCATCCCGGGTAGCGAGGCGGCCGGGCATGTCGTTGCGGTCGGGCCGGACGTGACCGGTTTCGCTGTGGGTGACTCCGTCATGAGCCGCCATTCCCTTGGCGCTTGCGCGGAACTGGGCAATGCGAAAGCTGTACTATGCGATAAGGTGCCAGCTGGCATGAGCTTGGCGCAGGCCGGGGTTTTTCGTGGCGCTTACACAACGGCCTACCATGCGCTTTTGCAGCGCGGGCGCATGCGGAACGGCGAGTGGGTACTCGTGCACGGTGCGGCCGGCGGCATCGGCATCGCCGCGATCCAGGTCGCGAAGACATTCGGCGCCAAGGTCATCGCGACCGCTGGCACCGACATGAAGCGGCAGGCCTGTCTCGAGGAAGGCGCGGATTACGCAATCGACTACAGGTCGGGCTTCATCGATCAGGTCAAGAAACTGACCGGGGGCCGCGGCGTCGACATCGTATACGATCCGATCGGCGACAAGGTCGCGGACGAATCGTTGCGTTGTCTGGCATGGGGCGGCCGGTTGCTGATCCTTGGCTTTCTCGGCGGTGGCCCAACCAACATCCGCAGCAACTACCTGCTGATCAAGGGTATTGATGCGATCGGAGTTCGAAATCGGCGGCCTGAACGAGGCCGATCCAGAGCTGGCGATCGCCAACATGAAGGCACTCATTGTCCTGGCCGAGCAGGGCAAGCTGCGGCCACGGATTTCGCACACGTTCCGTTTGGATCAGGCGCCACAGGCGCTACAGGCAGTGATCGATCGCGCGGTGATCGGCAAGGCGGTGCTGCTGAGCGAGTAGCCCCTGATAGCCAAATCCCCCCATCGCAGGCAGCATCCCGGCAAACCTTAGTGGTGAGGCTGCCAATGACCCCAGGATCCGAATCAGCGCCCATTCCGGCTCCGCTGGTGGTAGGCGATCGCACTGGCGAGGAAGCGCCAAGTCCGCTGCTCACCGCTTCGGCCGTCACCCGGCGGGAGCATGATCTCCTCGGCGAGGCGGACGTGCCGGAGTCCGCCTACTGGGGAATCCATAGCCAGCGCGCCGTCGAAAACTTCCCGATCACCGGCGTGCCCATCGGCCACTTCCCGGAACTCGTCAGGGCCCTGGCACTGGTGAAGCAAGCCGCGGCCCGCGCCAACAAACGCCTGGGGTATCTTGCGCCCAACAAAGCCGCGGCGATCGAGACCGCCTGTGACCTGATCGCCAACCAGGGACGCTTCCACGATCAATTCGTGGTCGATGCGGTCCAGGGCGGCGCCGGCACGTCCACCAACATGAACGCCAACGAGGTCATCGCCAACGTCGGCCTGGAAACGATGGGACGAAAGCGAGGCGACTACGCCGCGCTGCACCCCAACGACGACGTGAACATGGCGCAGTCCACGAACGACGCCTATCCGACGGCCCTGCGGCTGTCCGCCCTGTTCGGCGCGCAGCCGCTTGCGCAGGCGCTCGACGATCTCGCCTTCGCCTTCAAGACGAAATCGGTGGAGTTCGCTGACGTGCTGAAGATGGGCCGCACCCAGCTTCAGGACGCGGTGCCGATGACCGTCGGCCAGGAATTCGACGCCTTCTTCATCACCCTGAAGGAAGACGTCGCCCGGCTGGCGGAAATTCGCGCGCTGTTCTGCGAGATCAGCCTGGGCGCCACGGCGATAGGCACTGGCATCAACGCCGATCCCCGCTACGCCACCCTGGCGGTCGAGGAACTCGCCCGGCTGTCGCGCCAGCCGCTGCTGCCGGCCGAAAACCTGATCGAGGCGACCTCCGACATGGGCGCCTTCGTCATGTTCTCCGGCCTGCTGAAACGCATCGCGGTGAAACTGTCAAAGATTTGCAACGACCTGCGTCTGCTGTCCAGCGGCCCGCGCACCGGCATCGGCGAACTCAGGTTGCCCGCTGTTCAGGCTGGATCGTCCATCATGCCGGGCAAAGTGAACCCGGTGATCCCCGAGGTCGTCAACCAGGTAGCCTACCTCGTCATCGGCCACGACATGACCGTCACGATGTGCGCCGAGGGCGGGCAACTCCAATTAAACGCCTTTGAACCGACGATCGGCTACTGCGTGATGAACTCGCTGCGGATGCTGACGGCGGCCGTCGAAACACTGCGCACCCGCTGCGTCGAGGGCATCGAGGTCGATCGCGAGCGCTGCGAAAGCCTCGTGCGAGGCAGCATCGGCCTGGTCACCGCCCTCGTCCCCTCCCTCGGCTACGAAAATTCCTCCCGCGTCGCCCGCCGCGCCCTGGCGGAACGCAAATCCGTCGCCGAAGTTGTGCTGGAGGAGAAGCTGTTGACCGAGGCGCAATTGAACACTCTGCTGGAACTGGAGGCGATGACCCATCCATCGCGACCCAAGGTCACGGTCGCGCCGTCTGGCGCGACAATGCCCGCCCACACCGCGCCGGACGCGCCATGACCGGCGATATCCACCGCTTCGGCAGTGGCGGGATCGCTGCCGGCGTGAAGGCGGACGGAGGTGCAACTGAACGAGTTGTTGCAACTGCGGGCGCCCACCCGTCGCGAGCGAGAGTGGCTGTCAGGTAGGCTTCACCGCTACGCTACGTACTGTAGATAGCGCGACCTTCGTGGATCCCATACTCCTCATAGTGAATCAGAGGATCAAGCCCGGCCGCGGCGACGTCAGAATTTGCGGCAAGATATTTTGTCGTTGAAAATTGCGCGCTTGGATCGCGGCCCTCCCGCCAGCCGTAGAGTTCGTAGTGGATCATCGGATCCATGCCCGACGCCGCAACGTCTGGGTTCTGTTGCAAATAATACGTTGTATCGAACAACGCATCCGGATTGCGGCCCTCCTTCCAGCCATTCAGGTCGTAATGGGCGAAAGGATCGACACCCGCCGCGCGGATATCGGCGTATTGCGAGTAGTAGTAGGTGTTGTCCACCAGCGGATTCTGCGGTCCTTCAGCGTGGGGCGTTGCAATGAACGTCATGCGACCCTCCGGCGCACCGTAGGCAAGATAGTGCATTAGGGGATCGATCTGAGCTGCCTGCACGTCGGGATTCGCTGCAAGATAGGCTTTGGTGCTGAACAATGAACTTGGGTCGCGCCCCTCTTTCCAGCCATAAGTTTCGTAGTGCAGCAGCGGGTTCATCCCAGACGCCGCAACGTCAGGATTTTGATTCAGATAATACTTGGTGTGGAAGTATGGGTCGGGGTCGCGCCCCTCTTTCCAGCCATAGGTATTATAATGCACCAGCGGGTCCATGCCTGATGCCGCCACGTCCGGATTTTGTGCCAGATACCAGGCGGCGTCGAATTCTGCGGATGCGGTACTCGTGGGCCTAGGCTCAGGCGATGGTGTTGGCTCGGGAGACGGTGTCGGCTGAGGCGACAGGTACCGGCTGAGCGCCCGGGACCACCATCAGGACGGTGTCGCCACCGGATGACGCTGCCGTGAAGTGAGTCTGGGTATAGGTCTCAGCAAGCGCTATCGAGCCACCGTTTGTCAGCAAAAGGATGTCGCCGGCAATCGTGGGATCACCGCTGGTGACTCCCTTCAAGATGATCCTGTCGCCCGCTTCTGCGGACAGTTTGCCAGCAAACGCTGCCGGCGTGTCCAACTGCAGCGTGTCGCGCCCGTTCATAATTATTGTCTGGCCTGACGACACGCCATGGACTTCAAGGATTCCGCCGGTCGTGGCGGTTACGCCAAAGCGCTGCTCGAAGTCGTAGGTTACGACGCCGGTACCGGACAGATCGCCGTCGATGATCAAGTCACCCCCGACAGACGTCAGGCGGCCGTTATTGGTCACGCTACTCGCGATCCTCGCGAATCCCTGCACAACCCCACCATTGATGTTGATGCCAGCAGAAGCGACGACTCCTGCCTGAAGATCAATTAGGCCGCCCGCATCGACCGTCAGGATATTGGTTGTGCTATAATCCCGGCCGACCAGCACGTCTAAGGTTGCGCGGTTTCCGATCTCCTTCAGCGATGTTTCGAGCGGAACATAGGCGGAGCCATTCCATTCATTGATCCCGGAACTCGCGTTAGGGCCCTCGAACAAAAGCTCAGTCCAGCCATCGGGAATCAACGGCGGCCCCTCAATTGTCGCGACATTGACGATCAGGCCCTCAAGGGTGCCGCCAAGATTGATCTCCGCCAGAGGGCCCTTCGCTTCAAAGATGCCGTCAAACATAAGGTTGCCGGACATTTCGGCGATCGATCGCGTATCGATCGTCGCAACGCCACCAGCCGCTTGCAGCCAGTCTGTGACATAGAATCCGTTTGTTCCGGTAATAAGGAGGCTGCCGGTGACTTGGATGAAAGCATCGACAGTGCCGGCATTAAGCAGAGTTGCTGTTCCAGCGGAACTTGTTGCCATGAAGGTTTGCAGCGAACCGCTAAGACGTCCCGGTGATCCTGGGGCAAACGCCAGCGTTCCCTCCAGATCGAGATAAGCCGCATGATATGGATAAGTGTTGGAGCCCAGGAGGTTCGTGGCGGCGTTCATTGTGAGCGAATTGATGATTTCGGTATCGGCGGTGCCGATCGTCACGATATAGTTACCGTTCACGGGAGCAGCATCTATCGTCACATCAGCCGCTGGATTATTGGGGACTGTTCCGGTGGACCAGTTACTCGGCATATTCCATTCGCCGTTATTTCCGGTCGTCCAACTATAGCTAGCCATTCTGGACCCCTTGCTTGCATGGTGGCATGGAAAATCTTCGAACAGACACGGCAAGCCGCGCCGATTTTAGGGCGATTCCCCAATGACCATAGCCATTTGAGAGTGTTTGACTATCGCCTCAACTTGATGAAGGAGATAGATAGGTTAACGATCAGCATGAAGTTCTAATAACGGCATCGCGAACAAGTGCCACATCACATCGTGTTGAGAGATAATCGCAATGCAAAAACTATTTGCGAGGGATGATTGCTGCCGGCGCTGTCGGACCCGACCGGACCGGACCGACGCAGGCCTCAGCGCGTTCTCACCGCCTCTGTGGGCGCGGCCACCGTGCGGTGCCGCCGGATGCGCGCCTTGCACGCCGCCGGCCACATCAGCAGCAGACCGGCGATGCCGCCGGCGATCTGGATCGAACCGCTGACCATGTAGCCGTTCTGGTAACCCTGCAGCACTGACGAGGCATGCTCGATCATGCTGCCGTTGGCGAAGGGTGCAACCACCCCGGCCAGCGTATAGATCGCGCCAAAGATCGCGATCACCGCCCCGCGCTGCGCGATCGGCGTGAACTCCGAAATCATCGGCGCGCAAACGACATAGATGGGTCCCGTCAGACCGCCGCCGATCACCAGCAAAGCGATCTTGATCGCGGTGTTGTCCACGGTTGGCACGCACAACACCAGCAACCCGCCGATGACCATTGGCACGCAGCCGACCACGGCTCGGGAGATTCGGGTTCTCACCCCCCGGCTGACCAGTGCCTGCGACAGGAAGCCCGACGACATCACCGTGATCGCCCCGGCCACCCAGGGCAGCGTGGAGATCCAGCCGGCGTTCGACTGTGAAAAGCCCAGCGCCTTCACCACGAACGGCGTGAACCAGATCAGGCCCAGCGACAGCGACCAATAGGCGCCGAAACAGGCCAGCACACAGCCGATGAACGTCGGCGCGAGCAGGATTTTCGCGTAGCCGACCCGTTCCGACAGGCCATCCATTACCGGCGGATCGGCGATGGGTCCCTCTTTCCCAAGGAAGTACCACCCAACGACCCACGTCAGCCCGACAACGCCAAGCGCACCAAACGCCGCGTGCCACGACAAGTGCACAATCAGCAGGTTCAGCAATGGCAGCGCAACGATCACGCCCACTGCCGCGCCCTGCGACAATATCGCCGTGGGAATGGCCCGCTTTTCATCGGGAAACCACTTGTAGATCGCATGCACCGCGACCGACGCTGCAGGCCCTTCGCCCGCGCCCAGAAGCACCCGGCAGGCCAGAAGGACGGAGAAGCTGACGGACGCGATCATCGGAAACTGCGCAAGCGCCCAGATCAGCGCCAGACCCAGAATGATCCAGCGGGTCGGGTGACGGTTCGCCACGAACCCGATCAGAACGCCGGAGATGGAGAACAGCAGGAAGAAGCTGGACCCGATGGCGCCGTAATCCTGTGGCGACAGGCCGAGCTCTTTCATGATCGGAACGGCCGCAAGGCCGACCACCGCCTTGTCGGCGAAGTTGATCAGCATGTACAGGAACAGCATTGTGGCGACTGTCCAGGCGCCTCTCGGTGTCGTCATTCGTTTCCTCTGGGCTCCGCGTATTGGCTGCCTGCGGTTGATGGGCAGGTCAGGATACCCCAAGTCGCCTCCGCCCGCCACTCACTCCGCACGGTTGCCCGCCGCGCCACCCCGGCCTAACGTCGCGCGGTTATTCGACCGGAGGAACACGAACCATGGCGACACCAGGGCGGGCACTGCCGCAGCCGACCCCCGAGACCCAGCATTTCTGGGACGGGACCAAGGCAAACGAGCTGCTGCTGCAACGCTGCGACGACTGCAGCAAGGTCTACTTCCCGCCGCGCCCGTTCTGCCCGGTCTGCGCCTCGCGCAAGGTGTCGGTCACCAAGGCCAGCGGCAAGGCGACGCTTTACAGCTACGTCATCCATCACCGCCCGGTGCCCGGCTTCACCCCGCCCTATGCCATCGCCGTGGTGACGCTGGCCGAAGGCCCGCGCATGATGACCAACATCGTCGACTGCCCGCAGACGCCCGAGGCGCTGCAGCTGGACATGCCGGTCGAGGTCGTCTTCGAGCCGCAGACCGACACGATCACGCTGCCCTTGTTCCGCCCGGCGAAAGGATAAGACGATGCCGCATAACACAGTCGCCGTCGTCGGCGCCGCCGAAACCACCGACCTTGGGGTCATCACCAACCTGTCGCAGATCGGTCTTCACGCCGACGCCGCGATCAACGCGATGAACGATTGCGGGCTGAAGCCGAAGGACATCGACGGCATCGCCTGCGCCAACGAAACGCCCGTGCAACTCGCCCACTATCTCGGGATCACGCCCACCTGGATCGATGGCACCGGCGTCGGCGGCTGCAGCTTCATGATCCACGTCCGCCATGCCGCCGCGGCGATCGAGGCCGGTCTGGCCAAGACCATCCTGATCACCCACGGCGAGTCGGGAAAATCCCGCATCGGCAACCCGATGCGCCCGGTGCATCCGCAGTCCCTGAACGGCCAGTTCGAGCAGCCTTTCGGCCCGATGGGCCCGCCGAGCATGTTCACCATCCCGGTGCTGCGCTACATGAAAACCTACGGCGTGACCGAGGAGCAGATCGCCCAGGTCTGCGTCGTGCAGCGCGAATGGGCGGGCAAGAACCCGCGCGCGACATTCCGGAACCCCATCACCACCGAGGACGTGCTCAACAGCCGCATGATCGCCTAGCCGTTCCGGTTGCTGATGTGCTGCCTGGTCACCGACGGCGGCGGCGCGCTGATCCTGACGTCTGCCGATCGCGCCAAGGACTTCCCGACGAAACCCGTCTACATCCTGGGCACCGGCGAAAGCGCGGAAACGCCGATGGTTTCAGCCAGATGGAGGACTTCACCACATCGCGCGCCTTCCGCGTGGCGGGTCCGACGGCGTTCAAGGAAGCCGGGATCAAGCACAGCGACGTCGATCACCTGATGATCTACGACGCCTTCGCGCATCTGCCGATCTACGGCCTGGAGGACCTCGGCTTCCTGCCGCGTGGCGAAGCCGCCGGCTTCATCGCCGGCCGCAACACCGCGCCGGGCGGCAAGCTGCCGCTGAACACCAACGGCGGCGGCCTGTCCTACATGCACTCCGGCATGTACGGCATGTACGCGCTGCAGGAGAGTGTGCGCCAGATGCGCGGCATCGCCCCCGCACAGATCGACGGGGCGAAGATCTCGGTCTGCCACGGCGTTGGCGGGATGTTCGCCGCGTCCGGAACGATCATCTTCAGCAACCAGGCGCCTTGAGTAACCTCGTCATGGTGGGCACCACCCCACCATGACGATCCACCACGACGAGGGGGACCGATCGAGTATGTCCGAAAGCCTGTTCTCCGGCCTGAAAGTGATCGACTGCGCTAGCTGGATCGCCGGCCCGGCCGCCGCAACGATGCTGTCCGACTTCGGCGCCGACGTTATCAAGATCGAGCCCCCCGGCGCCGGCGACCCCTGGCGCCATTCCCAGCCCATCCCGGGAAAAACCGTCGACTACTACTGGCAACTCACATCCCGCAACAAACGCAGCCTCGCGCTCGACCTGAAACTGCCGGAAGGCCAGGCCGTCCTGCACCGCCTCGTCGCCGCCGCCGACGTGTTCATCACCAACTTTCCCCTGCCGGTCCGCGACCGCCTGAAGCTGTCCCCCGCCGACCTGTTGCCGCTGAACCCCCGGCTCATCTACGGTTCCTTCACCGCCTACGGGGAACACGGCGAAGAGGCCGCCAAGACCGGCTTCGATTCAACCGCCTACTGGGCACGCACCGGGCTGATGGACATGGTCCGCGCCGACACCGAAACGACACCGTCCCGGTCAATGCCCGGCATGGGCGACCACCCCAGCGGCACCGGCCTTTATGCGGCCATCGTCTCCGCCCTCTACCGCCGTGAGAAAACCGGGCAGGGCGGTGTGGTCAGGTCATCCCTCCTGCAAAACGGTTTGTGGGCCAACGGTTGCGCCGTCCAGGTCCGCCTCTTTGGCGAACATGTGCCGCACCGCCCCCTCCGCGAGGACGCGCCCAACGCCTTGGCCAACCACTACCGCACCCGTGACGGCCGCTGGTTCATCATGGCCCTGTTCAACGAACAGCGGCAGCTTCGCTCGTTTCTGTCCGCGATCGGTCGTGAGGAACTCACCGACGATCCCCGCTTTGCCACCACCGCCGCCCGTAAGGAAAATGCCAAGGCGCTCGTCCAGGTCCTCGACGATGTATTTGCCACCCGCGACCTCGCCGACTGGCGCGCGGTCCTGGACGGCGTCGGCGTCACATTCGGCATCGTCGGCACCGTCAATGACGCACTCGATGACCCGCAAATGCGCCATGCCGGCGCGCTCGTGCCCTTCGGCGACGGACAAGGGATGACCGTCAGCACGCCCTTCCACATCGACGGCGTCGAGAAAGTCCCGCCACGCCGGGCGCCTGCCATCGGTGAACACAACGCCGTGGTCTTGCAGGAAGCCGGCTATACGTCCGACGACATCGAGCGCCTGCGGGGCCTCGGCGTGGTAGCCTGACCAGCATTGCTGCAAGCCGCCTTCTATGTCCTGACAGTGGCCGCCGCCGCCGGAACGATCCTGGCGCTGTGGCACATGCGCGCAACGGACGGAGCAACGCGCCCACCTCTCGCCGCCGGCATCGCCCATGGCATCGTTGGCGCCACCGGCCTCGCGCTCTTGATCCCCGTTGTGCTTGGCCCGCCCCGAGGCGTCGCCGCAGGCGCCGGATCCTTCGGCCCAATCGCCGGATGGCTGTTCGCCGCCGCAATCCTGACCGGCGCCACAATCCTGATCCGCCGCCGGAAAGGCCCGATAGTCATGATGGCGATCCATTCCGGAATCGCCATCACAGCCTACGTCATGCTTGTGGCTTGGTATTCAGTCGGATAACCCAAAGCAATCGCGCCGAGCGTCCTGGCGTCATGGCCACCTTGCGGCGGCCACCCACGTCTTGCTTAACGCAAACCCAGCATGTGCGCCGGAAAGAAAGCCCTACCCGACCGCCAACGAATAGATATCCTTCACCCCAGCCGGCAGTGGAAGCGAATCCCACGTCGCCCCGCCATCCTCGGTGCCATAAACCTCCCCATCATACCGAGCGCCGATATAAACCTGATTGGGATCGGTCTGATGCAGCGCCACGGACATGATCGTCCCATGCACCTGCACCTTGTCGAAACGTTTCCACGTCGCGCCCTTATCGGTGCTGCGATAAACCGCCCCGTCCTTGCTGGCGGCCGCGACACTCAACGCCGCGTAAAGCGTATTCCCGTCCTGCGGCGACACCTTGATATCCCGCCCATACGTCGTCGGCGAGAACCGTCCGACCTCCATATCCTGCCACGTCGCGCCTTGATCCAAGCTCTCGAACAGCCCCATGCGTACGGCCAGGATCACCTTGTCCGGATCGGCCGGGCTGATGGCTATCGCGTGGCTGTCCAGCATTCCCTCGTTGTAGGTGTCGCTGACGATCTTGCTTTTCAGATGAGGCGACTGCGCCAGCCGGATCAGGTCCGAACTCACGTCAGTCCAGCTTTCCCCGCCATTTGTCGTGCGCATCACGCCGTTCACCTCAAGCCCCGCGAAGATCGTGCCCGGCTTGCTCGGATGCTGCGCCATCCGCATTACCCGGCAGGCAAACGGCATCACCGCGCGATCCGGCATCCCCGGATCAGGCATCTTCCGCCACGTCTCGCCGGTATCCTCGCTGCGGTACATGCTGATCGGGGACCCGCCCGCATAGATCAGCTTGCGGTCATTGGCATCGACCAGGAACGACCAGATCTGCACCTTGTCAGGGAAGTTCGTCCGCTTGAACGTCTTGCCGCGGTCGGTGCTGCGATACACCCCATCCGAGGTCCCGGCGAACACTACGTCCGGATTGGTCGGATGGATATTGACGGTATACGTCTCATAATCAGGCAGCACATGTTCCCACCGCCCCGTCTCCGCCGGCCGCCGGAACACCCCGACCGTTCCCTTCTGATCCGCTCGGCCCACATAGCCCGCGACGCCGGCATAAACATTCGATTTGCTCGCCATGATCAGGTCCCCTTGGTTCGTCTCCAATCATCCACGATACGCGCAATTCCGCGTTCTGGCCAATCAGGCCGGCCTGCGTTAACCTGTCTCCATCGAAAAAAGAGGGAAGAACATCCATGCCCAACGTGTCAGCGGACCAACTGATCACCATCGCCAAAGGCCTGCTGATCGCGGCTGGCGCGTCCGAGGAAGAGGCGACGGTCATCGCCCGCTACAACATCGGTGCAAATCTGGTTGGGCACGACAGCCACGGCATCATCCTGATCCCGCAATATATCGAGCGCATCAAGGTCGGCCACATTGTCCCGCAAGCCCCCTGGGTCATCACCCAGGAAACCGCGACCACGACAGTCATCGATGGCAATTGGGGCTTTGGCTACGCCGTCACCGACCGCGCCATGCGCTACACGATTGAGAAAGCCAAGAAGCAGAATGTCGCCGCCGCAACGGTGTTCCGCCAAAGCCACATCGGACGCCTCGCCAGCTACCCCCTTCTCGCCGCCGCCGAGGGCATGATCGCCATGATCACCGCCAACTCCGGCCGCAGCGCCAAGGCCGTCGCCCCGTTCGGCGGCGCGAAAGCCCGCCTCGGCACCAACCCCATCGCCTTCGCCATTCCCTCGAATCTGGACGGCCCCTTCGTCTTCGATATGGCCACCTCCGCTGCCGCCGCCGGCAAGATCAACGTCGCCACCGCCCGCGGCGAACAGGTGCCCCACGGCTGGCTGATCGACGCGGAAGGAAAACCCTCCACCGACCCCGGCGTCCTTAAGCGCGGCGGCGCGCTGCTGCCACTGGGCGGCGCCGAGGGCTACAAAGGCACCGGCCTCGCCGCGATCGTCGAAATCCTGTCGGGCCTGCTGACCGGCCTGGGCTTCGGCGTCGAACCAACCGGCCGCCACAACGACGGCTGCTTCATTGCCGTCTTCAACGTCGCATCATTCCGCGACCTGAACACCTTCAAGAACGAGGTGACCGAGTTCGCCCACTACCTGAAAGCGACCCCGCTGGCCCAAGGCTTCACCGAAGTCTTCTACCCCGGTGAGGTCGAGTACAAAAAGGAACAAGACCGGCGCAAGAACGGCGTGCCGATCGAGGACGCCACCTGGAACAAACTCAAGGACCTCGCCCAAGGCTACGGTCTCGCCGACAAGCTCGGTCTCTGAATGGCGCCCTTCATCGGGCAATCCATCAAGCGCAGGGAAGACGGGCGATTCCTGACTGGCCAGGGCGTCTTCCTGGATGACGTAAACGACGCGGGTCAGGCCTGGGCGCATGTGGTACGATCACCATATGCGCACGCCACCATCAACCAGATCGATACGCAGGCGGCTGCAAAAATCCCCGGTGTCCTGGGCGTCTATACGCACGCCGATATCACCCACCTCGGCGACCTGCCCTGCGCCACCGCCGTCGCCTCCGTCGCCCCCATGATCGTCCCACCACGCCCCGCCCTGGCCCGCGACCGTGTCCGCTTCGTCGGCGACCCCGTCGCCTTCATCGTCGCCGAAACAAAACAGGCCGCCCGAGACGCCGCCGAACTGGTCGCCATCGACTACACACCGATCCCCAGCGTCACCAGCGCCTCCGTAGCCTTGCAGCCGGACGCACCCCAACTGTGGGACACCGGCAACGAATCATTTCGTTTCCAACGCGGCGACCAGGCGGCCGTGCAAGCCGCGTTCGCTTCCGCCGCCCACATCGTCGACATCGAAGTCGTCAACAACCGCCTTGTCATCGCCCCCATCGAAACCCGAGGCGCCATCGGCCGCTGGATCGGCAACCGTTACGACCTGTTCGTCTCCGCCGCCAGCGTGAACGCGATCCGCGACCAGCTCGCCGACAGCGTCTTCCGCTGCCCGCGCGACCAGATCCGTGTCTCCGCCCCCGACGTCGGCGGCGGCTTCGGTATCAAGAACTGCCTCTATCCCGAATGGGTTCTTCTTCTGTGGGCCGCTCGCCACCTCGGCCGTCCCATCAAATGGATCGCCGACCGAACCGAGGACTTTCTCTCAACCGCCCAAGGCCGCGACAACATCTCCCGCGGCCGGCTCGCGCTCGACGCCAACGGAACCTTCCTCGCGCTGGAAGCCACCACGATCGCCGGCCTCGGGGCCTATATGTCCGGCGGCGGCCCGGGCAGCTCCACCAACGCTCCCGCGGCGGCTATGGGCGGCGGCTACGTCATCCCCGCGATCTTCATGGATGTCCGAGCCGCCTTCACCAACCAGGCCCCGATCGACGCATACCGTGGCGCCGGCAAGCCCGAGGCAAACTACCTGATCGAGCGTCTGATCGACAAAGCCGCCAACCAATGCAACTTCGACCCAATCGACCTCCGCCGCCGCAACCTGATTAGCACCTTCCCCTACCGCAAGGCACTCGGCACCCTGGTCGACTGCGGCCGTTTCGCCGCCAACATCGACGACGTTCTCCCGCTTGCCGACCACGCCAACTTCCCCGCCCGCCGCGCCGCAAGCGCCGCCCGAGGCATGTTGCGCGGCATCGGCGTCGCCTGCTTCCTCGAAACCGCCCGAGGCGCACCCAACGAAGGCGCCGAAATCCGCTTCCTGGACAACGACCAGGTCGCGATCCTCGTCGGCACCCAAAGCAACGGCCAGGGCCACGAAACCGCCTACCCGCAGATCGCCGCCGACCTCCTAGGCCTGCCCATGGAGCAATTCCGTTACATCCAAGCGGACACAGCCGAAATCAAGGAGGGCAACGGCCACGGCGGCGCCCGCTCCATGCACCAAGGCGGCGCCGCCCTATACAAAGCAGCCGAACAGGTCATCGAGAAAGGCAAACCCGTCGCTGCCCGCCTGCTGCAAGCGCAACCCGATCAGGTAACGTTCTCCGCCGGTCGTTACACCGCCGGCGACCGCTCCGTCGACCTGCTGACTGTCGCCCGAGACACCTCGCTCGACACCTACGTCTGGAACCTGCTGGACATCATCACCATCCCCAATGGCTGCCACGTCGCCGAAATCGAAATTGACCCCGAAACGGGCCTTGCCACCCTGGAACGCTACACCGCCGTCGACGACTATGGAAACCTGATCAACCCGCAACTTACCATTGGCCAGGTGCAGGGCGGCCTCGCCCAGGGCATCGGCCAGGCCCTGCACGAGCACACCATCTACGATCCGGACTCCGGCCAGATGCTCAGCGGCTCCTTCATGGACTACCAGATCCCGCGCGCCATCGACCTCCCGGACCTCGACGTCACCCTGACCGGCGTCCCCACCAAAGCGAACCCCCTCGGCGTCAAGGGGTCCGGCCAGGCCGGCGCGATCGCCTCCCCGCAAACCATCATCTCCGCTATCCTCAACGCCCTGTCCCCACTCGGCGTTACCCACATCGACATGCCCGCCACGCCGCAACGAATCTGGCAGGCCATCCAAACCGCGAGACCCACATGACCCGCATCGCCGCCGAAGACTACCTGGAAGCCCTCGCCGCCCACGGCATCGAGTATCTGTTCGCCAACCCCGGAACGGATTTCGCCCCGATCGTGGAGGCGTTCAGCCGAGCGGCAAGAACCAACCGCCCCGTCCCGCGTCCCATGGTGATCCCGCACGAGAACGCCGCCGTCGGCATGGCGCACGGCTACACCGCGGTAACCGGCAAACCTCAGGCCATCATGCTGCACACCAACGTTGGCACCGCCAACGCCATCAACATGCTGATCAACGCCAGCCGCGATCGCATCCCGATGCTGTTGACCTCCGGCCGCACGCCCTTCACCGAAACCGGCGCCGAGGGTTCTCGCAGTGTCCACATCCACTGGTCGCAGGAAATGTTCGACCAGGCCGGCATGCTGCGTGAGATGGTCAAATGGGACTACGAAATGAAACGCGGCGACCAGGCCGCAACCGTCGTCGACCGCGCCCTGGAAATCGCCACCGCCTCTCCCCAAGGCCCCGCCTACCTCTCCCTCCCGCGTGAGGTCCTCGGCGAGACCCTGTCAGCCCCCGCTGAAAGCAACCTGTCGCGCCGCATCGGCCCTAAACCCCCGGTCGCCCACGCCTCCGACATCGAAACGCTCGCCGACTGGATCGCCGCCGCGGAAAATCCCCTGATCATCTGCGGCATGTTGGGCAGGGACCCGCGGGACAGCGTCGTGCTGTCACGTTTGGCCGAGAAATATGCCCTGCCGGTCGTCCCCTACCAGACCCGCTACTTCGCCCTGTCCGCCGATCACCCGATGTTCCAGGGCTCCATGCCCGGCCCGCTGCTCGCCGACGCTGACCTGGTTATCGTCTTCGAAACGGACGTGCCCTGGATACCATCCAAACAATCGCCCCCGCCAAACGCCCGCGTCGTCCAGATCGGCGAGGACCCGCTGCACAAGCGCCTGCCGATGCGCAGCTTCCCCTCCGACCTGACCCTGACCGCCACCACACTGTCCGTCCTCGAAGCCCTTGAAACCGCTCTGGCGTCCCGCGCCACGCCCCATGTCGCAGCACGCGATACGCGCCTGCGAGACCGGTCCCGCACCCTTCACGACGGCTGGCGTAACGAAGCCGAACGCGCCGGACAGTCCGGCGTCATCACTCTGCCATGGCTGAACCACTGCCTGCGCGACATCGTCGATGCGGACACGAAAGTTATCAGCGAATATTCATTCCGGCAGGAGTATTGCCCGCTCCATACGCCCGGCAGCCTTTTCGCCGTCTCCAACGCCGGCGGCCTAGGCTGGGGCTTCCCCGCCTCGCTCGGCGTCAAGCTCGCCTCACCAAACTCTCTGGTCATGTCCGTCCTAGGCGACGGAGCCTACATGTTCGCCAACCCGATCGCTTGTCACTACACCGCGCAAATGCAGAACCTGCCTGTCCTGACAATCATCTACAACAACGCCCTCTACGGCGCCGTCCGCAGCGCCACTCTGGACATGTACGCCAAGGGCACCGCCGCCGAATCCGACGGCCGCCTGCTCGCCGACCTTCCCGCCCCATCCTTCGAGAAAATTGTCGCTGCCCACGACGGCCACGGTGAGCGCGTGGACCACCCCGCTGACCTCCCCGCCGCCTTGCGCCGCGCCGCCGCCGCTGTCCGAGGCGGACAACAAGCCCTGGTCAACGTCATCTGCAAGCCCGCCGCATGAGCGCAACGATCTACGAAGCGCCGCGCGCAACCCCCAAACCAAACGAAACGATTGTCACCAGCACCTGCGGTCACAACTGCGGCGGCCGCTGCGTCGTCAACGCCCACGTCACCGACGGCCGCATCGTCCACATCTCCACCGACGCCCGCCGCTGGAACCCCGACCACCCGCCGCTGCCCGCCTGCGCCCGCGGCGTCGGCCAGATCGAGCGCACCTACCACCCCGACCGCCTGAAATACCCGATGCGCCGCACCGGCCCCCGAGGCTCCGGCCAGTTCGAACGCATCACCTGGGACGAAGCCCTCGACACCGTCGCGCATGAGATGTTGCGTATCCGCGACACCCACGGCAATGCCGCGATCCTCGACGCCTCCCGCACCGGCAGCCAATCAATGCTCCACGGCCGCGTCGCCGCGCAGCGGTTCCTGTACATGTTCGGCGGCTGCACCGACCTATGGTCCAACATGTCAGCCGAGGCCGAAGTCTTTGCCGTCCGAACCACCTACGGCCACAACGACTACAAGTCCGCCGGACGCGAACCCACGGACTTCGTCAACTCCAAACTGATCCTGATGTGGGGCTGGAGTCCCGGCGACGGCACCTTCGGCACCGGGACGATGCAATACCTCAAGCACGCGAAGAGGGCCGGCACCCGCATCGTCTGCGTCGATCCCCGCGTCACCATGACCAGCAAGCAACTCGCGGACGAGCACATCTTCATCCGTCCCTCCACCGACGCCGCCGCCCTGATCGCCATGGCCTACGTCATTGTATCCGAGAACCTGCACGACCAGGCCTATTGCGACCGTCACGTCCACGGCTTCGACGAAGGCGACGTTCCCGAAGGCGCCTCCTACCGCGCTTACCTGCTCGGCCTCTCCGACGGCCAGCCCAAAACCCCCGAATGGGCCGCCGCCATCACCGGCATCCCCGCCGAAACGATCCGCCGTCTTGCGATCGAATTCGCCGCCACCAAACCTGCCGCCCTGCAAGCCGGCTACGCCGCCGGCCGGACCGCGTTCGGCGAGCAGTTCCACCGCGCCGCCTACGCCCTGGCCGCCATCACAGGCAACGTCGGAATCACCGGCGGCAGCTCCGGCGTCAGCAACGGCGCCACCGGCCGGTCCGGCATCAAGAACCTGCCCACCGGCAAGAACCCGATCGATGCAAAAGTCGCATCCCCGCTGCTGGCCGACCTGCTGGCCAGGGGCAGGGCAGGGGGCTACCCCGCCGACATCAAAATGATCTATTCCTCCGGCGGCGATATGTTCAACCAGTGCCCCAACGCCGGAAAGATCGCTTCCTCCCTTGACAACGTCGAGTTCATCGTCGGACAGGATCACTTCCTGACTCCCACGGTCCGCCATGCCGACATCGTCCTTCCCGCCACCACCTTCTGGGAACGCAACGACGTCCACACGCCCTGGGCCGGCGCCGGTCACTACGCGATCTACATGAAACAGGCCATCGAGCCGATGTACGAATGCCGCAACGACATCGACATCTTCGACGAGTTGTCCCGCCGCGTCGGCATCAACGCCTATAGCCCCAAATCCGAAACCGAGTGGCTCAAAGACCTGACAGCCGGCGCCATCAATGACTTCAACGCCTTCACCGAACAAGGTGTCGCCCGCTTCCCAGCGCCGCAGGACGCCGTCGCTTTCGCCAAACAGATCCGCGGAGAGACCCCCTTCGCTACCCCCACCGGCAAGATCGAAATCTACTCAACCACTCTCGCCGCCAAACCCGACCCTTACGGCCTGGGCATCATCCCCCCGATCCCCACCTGGATCGCCCCGCAAGACGACACGCGACGCTTCCCGCTCAGCCTCTGCACCCCGAAATCCCGCGCCCGCACCCACAGCATCCACGGCAACCAGCCGCATTTGGCGAAAGTCGATCCGGACACGGTCTGGCTGCACCCAACCGACGCCGCCGCCCGAGGCATCCAGAACGGCCAGCCCGTCCGCATCTTCAACGACATCGGTTCAACGATCCTGCCAGCCCAGGTCACCAATCGCATCGCCCCAGGCGTCGTCTCCATCAAGGAAGGCGCCTGGTACACCCCCGCAACGGACGGCACCGACTCCCAGGGCTGCGCCAACGTCCTGACAACAGACCGAGCCGCCCCCTGCGGCGCCACGACCTACAACACCAGTCAGGTGGAGATCGAACCCCTCGGCCGCGACACCCACCCATAAAACGCTCCCACGGCCATCAGCACCGAGGTCCCCAAAAACACCGACCGCATTCCAAAGTGCCCGCCGACGAACCCGCCGGCCAGCGGCCCCACCACCTGACCCACGTACTGCGACGACGTCGAATACCCCAGGATCCCGCCCGCGCTCCCCTCCGGAACGTTATGCCGGATCACCGTCGCCACGCAGGGCAGCAGCCCGCCCAACGCCAGCCCCATCAGGAACCGCAGCCCGATCAACTGCCACCCCGCCGTCACGAACGCCTGAGGAATCAGCAGCCCCGCGGAGACCAGCAGGCACCCGATAATCACCGTCCAGTGCCCCACCCGATCCGCCAGCTTCCCCAGCCGCGACGCAGACAGGATACTTCCCAACGCCGCCGCCGCCATGACCAGCCCCGCCACAACCGTCACTTTCGATGGATCAGCAACGATCTGCGCCACATAAACCGTAATGATCGGCTCGATCGACATGTTCGCCAGCATCAGCAGCATCCCCGTCGCCAACATCGCCACGACCGGCCGTTTGTCGGGAATACTCGCCCACCCTGCCTTCTGTTTTGCCCGCTGCGCCCGCGACGGCCGAGCCCTCTCCTTGATCAGGAACGTGGTCGCCAGAAACGTAACGAAAATGATCCCGCCCGCCGCCAGGAACGTCGCCCGAATCCCGATCAGCGGGGGCAAAAACCCCCCGATCAACGGCCCCGTCAGGTTCCCCGCCATCACCCCGGTCGCCAGCATCCCCAGCGCCCAACCGGTCCGCGCCCTCGGCGTCGCGGTCGCCACCAACACGGTCGACCCGGAAGAATACCCGCCCAGCAGCCCGGCCAGCAGCCGCAGCCCCACCAACTGATACACATTCTGCGAAAGCCCGATCAGCGACATCGCCACCGCCATCCCCAGGCTCGCGCGGATCAGCATCAGCTTGCGCCCATACAGGTCCGCCAGCCGTCCCCAAAGCGGAGCGAACAGAGCCGCCGTGAAGAACGTCGCTCCATAAGCCACACCCGACCACTGCACGATCGCTGCATGATCGGTCACACCAAGCTGCTCGACATAAAGCGGCAGGAACGGCAGCAGCAACGTCATCGCAACGATCGTGGTGAACGACCCGAACACGCAGACCCACAGATTGCGCTGCCAGTGCGCTGTATCCCCGTCCTCCGAATCCATGATCAGGCGGCAATCGTCTGCCGTGTTTCCAGCGCCGGCATCGACCTTGTCGCGGAACAAGGTCAGGCTCGCCGCCGTCTGCTCATACGACATCGGCCCAAGCCGGAACTGCATGATCAACCCGCCCACGCCCGTCGCGTGCAGCGGCGCCAGCTTCTCCGCCACCGTCGATGGCGACCCGCAAACCAGCGCATGCTCCACCGAAGCATGAGCCGGTGGCGCGGACCCCGGCGGAGGAATCGGCAGAATAGACGCTCCCTGTTCAGCATAAATCCGATGCCGCATCGCCACCCGGTGCTCATGCATCGCAATGAACGCCGGCACCGCCAGCCGCTCCGCCTCCGCATCCGTTTCGGCGACATAAACGTTCCGCCAGACCCAGCATTGCTCCACCAGGCCCGCGATCGCCGACTCATCCAGCCCCAGCCCGCGCAGCGTCTGTCGATACAGTTGCATCCGCGAGGCCGTCACGGCATTGCTCTGCACATTCATCATGAACGGCTGCCCCCGCCGCGCAATATCCACCATCCCATGCTCCGTCGCCGCCGCTCGGATCAGATAAGGATGCGGCTTCGTAAAGACCGACGGTCGCAGCGCGGGCAGCTTCACATTGAAGAACTGCCCGTGATGATCGACCGGCTCACCCTTCCACGCCTCCAGCATCACCGCCTCGGCTTCCTCAAACCGCGCCTGAGCCTCATTATGATCGATACCAAAACCCTGGTAGTCATAAATGTTGTAAGCCGTCCCACGCCCCAGCCCGACGATCAAACGCCCCTTGCTGATATGGTCGATCAGCGCGACCTGCTCCGCCAGCCGGACCGGATGATGCAGCGCCATCTGTGCCACCGCGAAGCCGATCCTGGCGCGCGTGGTCGCTGTCGCCAGCGCCGCCGCGAACGCCACCGGATCGACGTAGGCGACGATCCCGTCGAAATGATGCTCCGCCAGCCAGATCGTGTCATAGCCAAGCTCGTCCGTCAGGCGCGCTTCCTGCAACGTCTCGTCGATGATCCGCCCGTCATCCTCCGGTGACAGACTGGACGGAAACAGGAAGTTCGAAAATTTCATCCGCCGCTCCCAAGCTACACCAAGCACCATCGGACGCCCCGACTTTCCAGGCAATGGCCCATCTGGTACGACCGCCCCAACTGGAGCGCATCCCCATGACCTTCGAACCGAAACGAGCCGACTTCTCCACGCCGGTCCGCATCGACCTCTACTCCGACACTCAGACCCGCCCCTCCCGCGGGATGAAGGAGGCGATGCTGGAAGCCGAGGTCGGAGACGAACAAGGCGGCTCCGACCCCACTGTATGGGCCCTGTGCGATATGGCCGCCGCCTTGCTGGGAAAGGAGGCCGCGATGTTCCTCCCCTCCGGCACCATGTGCAACCAGGTTGCCATTGCCACCCATTGCCGCCCCGGCGACGAGATCCTGGCGCACGAGGACGCCCACATCCAGTCCAGCGAGGCCGGCGGGCCCGGCGCCATCGCCGGCGTCATGATCCGCGGCCTGCAGGGCGACCGCGGCATCTTCACCGCCGACACGCTAAGAGCCGCCATCCGCCCGATCTCCCGCTACTCTCCCCCGCAGAAGCTGGTGGAAGTCGAGCAAACCGCCAACAAAGGCGGCGGCGCCTGCTGGTCCGTCGAGGGCCTGAACGCCGTGGCTGACGTCGCCCACGAGCACGGCATGCAGGTCCACATGGACGGCGCCCGCGTCCTGAACGCCGCCGTCGCCCTCGGCGCTGCAGCTAAAGACATCACCGCCGGTTGCGACACCGTCTGGCTCGACTTCACCAAAGGCCTTGGCGCGCCCCTCGGCGCCGTTCTCGCCGGTTCAAAAGACTTCATCGGCCAGGCCTGGCGCTGGAAGCAACGCCTCGGCGGCTCGATGCGCCAGGGCGGCATGAACGCCGCCGCCTGTATCTACGCCCTGCAACACAACGTGGACCGCCTCGCCGAGGACCACGCCAACGCCGCCGCCCTCGCCCGAGGCATGGCCCAGATCCCCGGCATCACCGTCGAGACCCCGGAAACCAACCTGGTCTTCTTCGACACAAAGGGCACCGGCCTGACCGCCTCCGATTTCGCTTCGAAACTCCGACCGTACGGCGTAACGATATCCGTGTCCGGACCGTTCCGAGGCCGCGCCTGCACCCATCTCGATGTTACGTCCGATCACATCGAGGAGGCAGTCTCCATCATGCGAAGCATCGTTACTTTGCCACAAGGCAAATAATCAAGCGATCAGGGAGGGCACGACGGAACACCGCGTCGCGACCTTTAGATACCGAAAGGAAACGTCCGCGGCCGCATCGCCCGGCCAACCTCACGCCGGTCGTCGCAACCGCCGAATCTGATGGTGCTCACTATCCCCCACCAGGACCGATCCATCGTCTGCAACCACCGCGCCATGCGGCCGGGCCAGCCCCGCCGCGATGGTCGTAACGATCCAGGTCGAACCATTGATCATCCGGACCGCATGATTCTCCGTATCCACGACAAAGATGTTTCCCGCGCGATCGACAGCCATCTCCTTCGGCCGATCGAACACCGCCACCCGGGCATCCTCACCATCACCGGAGTATCCATGTTCACCGGTGCCGGCGACCGTCTCGATCACCCGATCGCGAACACGCCGGATGCAGCTTCCCTGCCGCTCCATTACATACAGCGAGCCATCCGGCGCAAACGCCACCGCCCGCGCCCCAAAGATCGCCGCCTCCCGCGCCAGCCCGCCATCGCCGTCGTGCCGCCCCTCCCCGGTGCCGGCGAACGTGTCGATCACCCCTTTCGGCAGATCGACCATCCGCACCCGATGCCCCGCGACATCCGCGATGAAAAGTGAAGACCCATCCGGAGCCAGCGCCAACCCGTTCGGCTCCGCCAGACCAGCCTCTGAAGCCGGCCCGCCATCACCGCTGGAAATTCCCAACCCGTTCCCCGCCAGCGTTCGGATGACCCCATCGCAGCCAACCACCCGCACACGCCCATTCAGCCGGTCGGCGAAAAACACCTGCCCGGTCCGATCGATCACCACCCCATAAGGCTCGTTCAAAAGCGCGCGCGTCGCCAACCCGCCATCGCCGGAGAAACCCTTCGCCCCAGTTCCCGCAATCGTGCTGATCACACCCGTTGCGGCATCGATCCGGCGCAGCACATGATTGAACGTGTCCGAAAACACCAAGCTGCCGTCTGGCGAAAACGCCAGGTCGAACGGGTTGTTCAACCGTGCCTGAAGCGCCGGCGATCCGTCCCCCGAATAACCCGCTTCCCCGGTCCCGGCCACAACGCTGACAGTCCAACCACCCTCGCTCATGCCCGTTTCCCCCTTTTCCCGCCACGATGGTTGTCGCCACCGTCCTGTCAAGCGTAGGATCGTTCAAAGGGCCGGCCAGATCGGAGGAACGGGAATGGATACCAACATCGCCACGGATACCACCAGGAACAGCAGCGACGTCCAGGCGCTGTATGACAAGCTGGAAGACCGCTGCCTTATGCGCGACCAAAAGGGTGCCAGTGACGTCTACTACGACCTCGTCCGCGCCGGCCGCCCTCTGAATGAAATCATCGCCGAGGGTGTTCGCATCCACGCCCCCTACACCCACGTCCCGTACCACGAGCGGATCGACGACGGCTACCCCAACTTCGTCAACAACGATCACTGCCTTCTCTCCGCTCGGGCCACCATCAACCTGACCGGTATGCTGCCGCCTCACCTCGCGATGCTGCCGATGGCGCAGACGATCTGGTACATCCCGACCGGCCTCGATATCTGGAACCAGAAGATCAACAAGGCGCCCGGCCACTACACCCGCCACCGCGGCAACATGGACCTCGATGAAAAGCCGCCGGCCCCCGTCGTCTACTGGCCCGACCAGCAGCCGGCCGCCGCCACCGGGCCGCTCAAGGAACGCCTGAACGAATGGATGACCCTCGTCCACCGCGGTGAGGTCATCCCCGCCTACCGTCACTTCCTCGGCCTCATGCAGAACACCGCCGAACGTAAGGACGTCCTGGCTGAAATGTGCTTCGCCGGCCTGATGGACGTGCAGGACCGCCTGCTGCACAACCGATCCTACACGACCGGCCACAAAGCCTACCGCGCCCGATCCACCGTCGAGCTTGGCAACGCCCTCGGCTGGGACAATGCCCACAACGTAATCTACGCCGGCGCGCTCGACATCGCCGTCGGCCCCCGCTGGTATTCGACCTACGAAGTCGCCTGTAACTACATCAAGATGATGATCGAGGGCGAAGCCCTTCACGCCGTTCCATACGGCGGCGTCAGCGAGGCCGAACTCGCGGTGCTGCGCAACGACCAACCGGTGAACCAGCAGGAAGCCGCGGAGCTAACCACCGCGGTGCTGCGCCAGGGCGAGATCGAAACCCTTGAAGCCGTCACCAAACTTCTGAAGTCCGGCAAGGACCCGCGCCGCATCCTGGACGTGCTGCAACTCGCCGTCGCCCAGATCGTTCTGGAAACGCAAGACCAGACGGCCTTCAACATGCCGCACCACTGCTACGAATATCACAACACGCTGGCTTGGTTCTACGACACGTTCGACCACCCCCGCCGCCTGCGGCTGCTCTATGTGGCCGCGATGTTCGCCAACCGCGTCGCCTTTCACCAGCAAGGCCTCGGCGAAGTCCACCCGGTCTCGCTGCAGGTCCCATCCGGCGCCAGTTCACTGACCGCCGCGCAACTGCTGGACCGCGTCGACAGCGCCATCTGCGCGTTGAACGGCGCCGAGGCGATCGGCTGGGTCCAGGCCTACTGCGACAACGTGTCCGACCGCGCGCCGTTGGTGCAACGCATCGCCCTGGCGGCCTGCAAGCTGGGCAACGACCCGCACAACCAGGAAATCGCCCAGTGCATGCTGATGGATTACGGCACCAACCGTCAGCCCGACCGCGACAAGCTGCTGCTCGCCGCCGCCTATCACACCGCGATGCACCGCAAATACGGCGACCCGCAGGAACCTTCCCGCCGCTTCGGCAAGGCTCTGGGCTTCGCCGAACTGCACTGACGACTCATCCTCACGGTCACGCGCCCCATCCTGGATGGCCGCCTTTGTGGCGGCCATCCAGGACTGGCTCATCAAACCACCCAGTCCAAACGCCCGCGGATAGCGACCCGACGAACCCATACCCGTTCCAACCAGACCTTCCGTCCAAAAGGCACCGCCATGACCATCTCGATCCGTCCGGTCGATCCCGTCTCCCGCCCGTTCTTCGCGGCTGAGGTCTCCGGGATCGACATCACCCGTCCGCTGACCCGCGAACAGGCCGCCGAGATCGAATCCGGCATGGACCAGTACGGCGTCCTCGTCTTCCACAACCAGCACTTCACCGACGAAACGCAACTGGCCTTCTCCCGCAACTTCGGCGCCCTGGAGGAAGCCAGCGGCGACCTCAACTGGGGTAAGCCCCGGCGCATCGAATCCCCGCTCGTCAACGACATCTCCAACCTCGGCAACGACAACCAGGTCCTCGCGCGCGACAGCCGCCGCCGCCTGTTCAGCCTCGGTAACCGCCTCTGGCACTCCGACAGTTCCTTCAAGGAGATCCCCGCCAAATTCTCCCTGCTGTCCGCCCGCCTGATTCCGTCAGCCGGCGGCAACACCGAATTCGCCGACATGCGCGCCGCCTACGACACGCTCGATGAAGAAACGAAAGCCGAGTGCGAGGATCTGGTCTGCGAGCACAGCCAGCTGCATTCACGCGCACTCCTCGGCTTCTCCGACTTCACCGACGAGGACCGCATCCGCTTCAAGCCGGTCCAGCAGCGTCTGGTCCGGACGCATCCGTCCACCGGACGCAAGTCGCTCTACCTCGCGTCCCACGCCGGTGCCATCGTCGGCTGGCCAATCCCTGAAGCCCGCGCCTTCCTGCGCGACCTGACCGAGCACGCCACCCAGCGCAAATTCGTCTATGCCCACGAATGGAAGCAATGGGATCTGGTCATGTGGGACAACCGGGCAACGATGCACCGCGCTCGCCCGTTCGACCCGACACAGGTGCGGGACATGCACCGCACGACCGTCGCCTGTGAACGCTCCACCATGGCCGAGGCAGCCTAAGCTTCATTCGGCGGAACGCCGCGGCTGCCGCTGAACAGCAACGCGCTGACCTTGGTCGGGCTAAGCTCGTTCCACTCAAAGACGACCGGTTCCCGCCAGGGGGCATGGACCCCGGCGGCGGCAACGAAACAACCATGCAACAGTTGCTGCTCAAACTGCCAGTCCCCGGGCTGATCTCTCAACGACGGCGATGTGAAGTGAATGCGCGGGGGCGATACGGCAAACCAGAAGCTTGCGAGGTCGCGGGACAATCCCTCGCCGGTTGCCTTGATGAAGGATTCCTTAAGGGTCCACAGGCGGAGAAATCCTGTCGCCTGCTCGGGCTGCGGCAGCGCGGTGAGCCACGACACCTCCTGCCGGCAGAAATAGCGACCGGCAACGCCCAAACTCAGCGGGCGGTCCAGCGCTTCCAGATCAAAGCCGACGGCATGCCCCCGCTCGCCCGTCACCGCCACTCCGACTATGCCGTCAGCATGGGACAGGTTGAAGCTGATCGGAGCCTCCCGCTCCCCAGCAAAGGCAACCGGCTTGCCGTTCACGCCGGCGACGAAACGCCAACTGGCAGGCGAAACCTCCGGAACGCTAAGGCTCATTACGGCACGCGTCAGCGCATGGGCGGCGACGTATGTGAGACGGTGCTGGCTGAATACGAAGCGCTCGGCTCGTTGTTGTTCGCCAGCATCGAGCACGTCGCTCCACGCCCTCGACAGGGCCTCATCCACATCTCGGACCTGAGTGGTCCAAATCCGTACTCTCACGCTGCCCTCGCTCACCATCCGCAAGGCCAACAAGCGAACCCTTGGCCGTCGAGCTTGCCGACCGGCCGTCTCCGCCCCAACAGCCGGCCCGCACGCCTTCTAGCGCCCGTAAACAACTTTCCGCTATAGACCCCCGTAACGTCCGCTAACGGACGCACACCAGGAGGAAACGCATGATCCGTCGCAGGCAACTGCTCCAGGCCAGCGCCGCCACGCTCGCCGCCCCCGCCATCATCCAGCGGGCCAACGCCCAGTCCAAGTTCGACTGGAAGCAGTTCAAGGGCCAGAGCATCGAGGTGAATTATCAGCTCTCCCCGCGCGGCGACCTCATCAAGCGCAACATCCCTGAGTTCCAGGACCTCACCGGCATCAACGTCGGCTTCGAGCAGATCCCCGAACAGCAGCAGCGCCCCAAAGTGGCGATGGAGATGGCCACCGGCCATCCCAGCTTCGACGTCGTCAACGTCGGCATGCACGTGCAGAAACGTCTGGTCGAGCGCGCCAACTGGATGCAGGACCTGCGTCCCTATATCGCCGACCCCACCCTGTCCAACCCCGACCTGGACATGGCCGACTTCAGCGCCCCCTCGATGGCGGTCGCGACCGGATCGGACGGCAAGATCAACGTCCTGCCCAACAACCAGGACCTGTTCATCCTGTTCTACAACAAGGAACTGCTGGCGCAGAAAGGCTACACCGCGCCGCCCAAGACCTTCGACGAACTGTTCACGATGGCCAAGGCCCTGACCGATCCTTCAAAGCAGGTCTACGGCTTCGTCGGCCGAGGCGTGAAGAACGCCAACGTCGTGCTCTACGACAACATGCTCCTCGGCTGGGACCAGGAGACCGTGACGCCCGACGGCAAGAAACTGCTGACCGACACGCCCGCTGCCATCGACGCCGCCACCTATTACCAGAAGATCATGCGTGAGTGCGGGCCGCCCGGAAACATCGGTTTCAACTGGAACGAATGCCAGACCACCTTCATGCAGGGCCGGGCCGCGATATGGTGGGACGGCATCGGCTTCTCCGCCCCGCTGCTGGACAAGACGAAGTCCAAGGTCGTCGACAAGGTCGGCTTCGCGCCCGTGCCCGCCGGCCCCAAGGCGCACTACTGCGCAACCTTCATCGAGGGCATCGGCATCCCCGCCGCCGCGAAGAACAAGAAAGCCGCCTGGCTGTTCCTGCAATGGG
The DNA here is from genome assembly GCA_963819005.1 of uncultured Pseudomonadota bacterium. Taxonomy (GTDB): domain Bacteria; phylum Pseudomonadota; class Alphaproteobacteria; order Acetobacterales; family Acetobacteraceae; genus Rhodopila. The sequence goes on along the minus strand of CAWFUL010000009.1, from coordinate 311,474 downwards.
CCACCGGCAAGCAGCAACTCGGCGAGGTCCTTCGCACCGGCTCCGGCACCCCTGCTCGGCTCTCGCCCTACGCCCGCCAGGACATCATCGCCAACAGCAACTTCCCGAAGGAGTGGTTCGACACGACCGGCGTCAGCCTGAAAATCGCCCGCTCCGGCCTGCCGGTCATCGTTCCGGTGACGGAGTTTCGAGACACCATCGGCGTCGCCCTGACCGATATCGTCGGCGGCGCCGATCCGGCCACGGAAATGAAAAACGCCACCGCCGCCTTCCAGCCTGTCCTGGATAAATCCAACCAAGCCTGACCCAGGGGCACTGCCGAAGGGGAACAAACCGACTGTGGGATAGCCAGCCTGATCACCAAGGCATCAGGATGTCGATCAACTGCTGGCCCCACCGCGGCGTCTGGATCTCCGTGATCTGACCTTTGCCGCCATAGGAAATGCGCGCCTCGGCCATGCGGTCATGCGGCACCGTGTTGTCGGACGCGATATCCTCCGGGCGGATCACCCCGGTTACCGTCAGGTTCCGCAGTTCGCTGTTGACAACGATTTCCTGCCGCGCCGCGACCACCAGATTGCCGTTCGGCAGCACCTGAGTGATCACGCCGGCAAGCCGCAGGGTCACCGACTCGTTCCGCTGAATTTGCCCGGTGCCCACATTGCTGTTGCTGCTGCTGCTGGTCAGTAGGGTTGCCGGCAGGACCGTCTTCGGCACCAATGCCTCCAGCCCGAAGAAGTTCGGCATCCCCGCGGCCTCGCTGCTGGTTCGTGCGGCCGACGTCACGTTCTTCAGGTTCGCGGTGTCGTTCATGTTGACCAGCACCGTCACGATATCGCCCACCTGGGCAGCCCGCTGGTCCTTGAAGAACGCCCGTGAGCCCGACCGCCAAAGCGCGTTCGCCTCGTTCGGCGAAACTTCCCGCGCCGGCATCGGCATCGTCAGCGGTCGCCAGGTGGGATCCTTCGTCGGGTCGGAGGTCGGGGACATCTCCGGCGGCCGCCCCACGTCCGACAGCCGCGATAGCGCGCCGCATCCGCCCAGCATCAGCAGGCCCAGAACCGCCAGGCTGCGAAGCGGGACGGCCGGCGTCATTGTTCGGCGATCCGGCGGTCGAACCGCGTCTGCAAGCTCTGATCCGAAAGCGGAACATCCGGCGTGATCCGCACCGTGTGCGGGCCTATTACCTGCGCCGTCAGCAAATTCTTCGACGCCTGGGCCAGGATCCTGATCCGGTCGCCGTCCGCCCCGGCATCGACCGCCACCGCCCTGCCATGCACGGACAGACCCGGTGAGTCGAGCTCCACTGCAACCAGTTCGCCCCGTTGCACCATCGGTGGGCGCATCAGGTCGGCCAGCCGCAACGGCGCACCCGCCGGCAACTGCCGTTTCGTCTGCATGCCGATAAGCTGAGCCTCGGTTCGGGCAGAATCGTTCTAAATCTGGGACACCCGCACACGAGCCATCTGGACGTCGCCGGGATGAATGATGGTATCGGCCAGCAAGCGCGTCACCGCCACCGGGACCCGCATCATCTCCTCAAGTTGCCCACTGATCCGCGTGCTGATCGGATTCATTCCGTCGCCAGTAACCGTCAGCATCGCCGTGAACCGTCCGTTCGCCCGGTCCAGATCGAGCTGGGAGACGGTGGTGCTGGTCGGTGTGTCGGCCGGCACGACCGGCGGATTGAAGCCCGGCAAATCGATGTCGGTGTCGTCCGTCGCTCCCGCGGCAGTGACTGCAAGCCGCACCGCATCGATTGCGTCCTCCCGGCGCATCGGCCAGCCGGGCCATTCAAGCACTGCAAGGTCACCAGTCGAAACCGAGCGCCACGCCACGCCATACTGCCGGGCGATCGCGTCCAACTGCGCCGCCGGGACCTCGATCCGGCCGCCGGGTTCCGGACCCGGTCCCAGCCGCTCGTCGGCATTCCGTCCGGCGTCTTCGAACAGATCGCGCAGATACACGCTCGAACTGTGCAGTGTCGTTACGGTTCGCAACGTTGCGGCCTCGGCGTGGCCGGCGAAAGCGATTGCCGCGAACAGGATCAACCGTCGCATGATCTCACCGCAGATTTGTCAGGGTGGATAACATTTCGTCACTGGACGAAATCACCTTGCTGTTCATCTCATACGCGCGCTGCGCGGTGATCAGGTTGGTGATCTCGGTAACCACGTTGACGTTGGAGGTCTCGATGAACCCTTGGTTGGTCGATCCGAAACCAGGGCTGTTGGGGTTGCCGGTCGCCGGCGTGCCGGAAGCCGCGGTCTGCAGCAGCAGGTTGCTGCCTTGGTTGGCCAGCCCGGCCTCGTTGGGGAACGTCGCCAGTTGTATCTGCCCCAGGGTCTGCGGCGCCGTCTGACCCGACAATGTCACCTGCACCTGCCCCGAGGTGTTGACGGTGACACCGGTCGCGGCAACCGGAACCTGGATTCCGGGCTGCACCGTATAGCCGTCCGCCGTGACGATGGTGCCGTCCGCCGCCAGGCCGAACGTCCCGTCTCTGGTATAGGCCGTCTCGCCGTCGGGCAACGTGACCTGGAAATAGCCCTTGCCCTGAATCGCCATGTCCAGCGGATTCGAGGTTTGTTGCAGATTGCCCTGCTCGTTGATCGAATAGATCGCCGCCGTCTTCACGCCCAGGCCCACCTGCGCGCCGGATGGCACAACCGTTCCGGAATCCGAGCTGTTCGAGCCGACACGTCGCAGGTTCTGGTAGATCAGGTCCTGGAACTCCGCCCGCTGGCGCTTGAAGCCGGTGGTCGTCATATTGGCGATGTTGTTCGAAATGACTTCGACGTTCGTCTGCTGGGCCTGCATGCCCGTGCCGGCGATATCAAGCGCGCGCATGTGCTGATCTCCTATGGCGTTTTGTCACGGTATCCGTCTCGGATTAGCTGCTCTGACTTGGTAGCAGTTTGTCGATCGCGCTCTGCTGGCGGTCGTTCTCCGCCTGGATAAACTGGGTCACGAACTGGAACTGCCGCACATCATCCATCATGCGGGTCGTCTCCAGCACCGGCTGCACGTTGGAATCCTCGATCGCGCCCTGGATGATGCCCGGCGAACTCACCTGCGATGTCGTTGTGTCCGAAGCGAAATGAGTAGCCCCCTCCGCCCGCAGCTTGTTCACATCAGCCGGTGCCACCACGCCAATTTTTCCCAACGGCCCATTCTCCGACGATAGCGAACCGTCGGCGGCGATCGAGACGTTGACGTCCGTCGGCGAAAGCTGGATCGGCTTTCCCGCGGTGTCCAGCACCGGTTCGCCGAGGCCGTCGGCCAGCGTCCCATCCGGCATCAGCCCAAACCGGCCGTCACGCGTCAGCCGCGGACCGGATGCCGTCCCCACGGTGAAATAGCCCTGACCTGCCAACGCCAGATCGAAAGGGTTGCCCGTCTGCGTCAGCGTCCCCGGATTATTCTCCCGCCAGGTCGCTCGGTCCTGCGTATAGACAACGGACTTGTCACCTGGCGGCCCATTTATACCGGTCTGCTTGTCAATCCAGTCGCTGAACTGCACCCGTTCGGTTCGGTAGCCAGGCGTATTGGCGTTGGCGATGTTGTTTGCTGTCACCTCCATCATCCGCTGTTGCGCGACGAGACGGGAGGCGGCAAGGGAAGAAGTAATGTCCATGGCATGTCCAAGTAATCCATGCCACTGTCCGCAAGCCGCATGCCATCGCGGATCCATACAAAAAACCGGCCCTTCCGCCCGATAATCCCGCCCGAACGATAGGCATTATCTGCCGGTCGGCAGAATTGGCCTGACGGAAAATGCAAGGCGAATCCTGATAACTTTTCGTTAAGGGTTCTCTGCCAAAGAACCTGTCATGAGCTCTGATCCGCCAAAACCGCCGGATGGTCATGCGTCCGAAGTCTCGCCCAAGAAATCCGGCAAGAAAAAGCTGATCATGCTTGCCATACCGGTCGTGCTGCTGCTGGCCTGCGCCGGCCTGTGGTTCACCGGCATCATTCCGCATCTCCTCGGCATGGATAAAAAAGATGAGCTGGCGGAAAAGGACGCAGCCAAGCCAGTGCCCCCAAGCTATGTCGACCTGCCGGAAATGGTTGCCAACCTGAACGGCTCCCGTAAGCCAGCCTATATCAAACTCGATGCAAGGGTCGAAGTGCCGCGGCCCGAGGACGTGGAAAAGGTCAAGGCGGCAATGCCCCGCCTGCAGGACCTGTTCCAGACCTACCTGCGGGAGATGCGTCCGGAGGAACTGCGCGGGTCGGCCGGAACATACCGCCTGCGGGAGGAACTTCTGGTGCGCGCCAATACCGCCGTTGCGCCGGCCAAAATCAGCGACGTGCTGTTCACCCAGATGCTGGTCCAATGAGCGGCACCGCGGAACAATCCGAGGAAGACCTCGCCGCCGCCTGGGGTGCCGAAACCGAAACCGCCGAAGGCGGCGCGGATGCAGGACTGCCAGCGCGCGAACTCAACCAGGCGGAAATCGACAGCCTGCTGGGCTTCGACGACGGACCCTCGTCCGGCGAGGCCCGCACGGGCATGCAGAAGATCATCAGCTCCGGCCTCGTGTCCTACGAGCGCCTGCCGATGCTGGAGATCGTCTTCGACCGCCTGGTGCGGATCATGTCGACCAGCCTGCGCAATTTCACCTCCGACAACGTCGAAGTCGGCATCGACAACATCATCTCGCTGCGCTTCGGCGACTACCTGAACTCGATCCCGCTGCCGGCCATGCTGGCGGTGTTCAAGGCGGAGGAATGGGACAATTAGGGCCTGATGGTCATCGATTCAGCGATGATCTACTCGATCGTCGACGTGCTTCTCGGCGGCCGTCGCGGCACCGCGGCCATGCGCATCGAGGGCCGGCCCTACACCACCATCGAGCGCACCCTGGTCGAGCGGCTGATCCAGGTCGTGCTCGCCGACCTGTCCACCAGCTTCGATCCGCTGTGCCCCGTCACCTTCCGCTTCGAACGGCTGGAGGTGAACCCCCGCTTCGCCACCATCAGCCGCCTGTCCAATGCCGCCATCCTCGCACGCCTGCGCATCGACATGGAGGACCGCGGCGGCCGCCTGGAACTGCTGCTGCCCTACGCCACGCTGGAGCCGGTGCGCGAACTGCTGCTGCAGCAGTTCATGGGCGAGAAGTTCGGCCGCGATTCGATCTGGGAAACCCATCTGGCCGAGGAGCTCTGGACCACCGACGTGGAGCTGTACGTGGTGCTGGATGAGCACACATTGCGGCTGTCCGATGTGATCAACCTGCGCCCCGGCAGCCGCCTTCTGCTGAACACCGGCCCCGGCGCGCCGGTCCAGGTCCGCTGCGGCACCGTGGTGATGTTCGAGGGCAGGATTGGCCAGAAAAACAATAACGTAGCGGTCAAGATCGAACGCGTCATGCCGCGTAACGCGCCTACGGAACGTTCTTAAGCTTCGGCCGCGTCGCTCACTATTTCTTAACCTTTGGCGCCCACCATAGACGGCATGGAATGGATCCTCGAAATCGTTCTGGTCGTGCTGCTGGTTGCCACTCTGGTGCAAGCGATACGGTTGGAACGCGCCTTGGGCGTGCTGAAGCGCGACCGCTCGTCCCTGGAATCACTCGTCGCCGGCTTCAACGCCAGCACCCGTCAGGCCGAAAACGGGATCGAGCGTCTGCGCGCGGCCGCTGACGGCGCCGGCCGCCAGATCGAGCGGCAGGTGGCCGCGTCGGTTTCGCTGCGCGATGACCTGTCGTTCCTGACCGAACGCGGTGACCGGCTGGCCGACCGGCTGGACTCACTGGTCCGGGCAGCCCGTCCTCTGGCCAATGATCCGCTCCCGGGGCAAATGCGAGCGGCTCTGGAAACAGCCGGTGCGATGGCAACCCCACGCCGCAGCGACGCGGAGAAAAGCCTGCTGCAGGCGCTCCGTCTGCAGCGATGATGAAGCTCCCGCCGCCCCGGATATTGCCGCTGACCATCACGACGCTGTCCATGTTGCTGGTGGTCAAATGCGGCGTCCTGGTTCAGGCCGTTCTGACCGACGGCCACTGGGCAACCACCAGCGTCGTGACCCAGGCGAAGGCCGCGGTCGGCGAGAAGCCGAACGCGAAGCCCGTCGCCTCCCAGTCCCCGCCGCTGTCGCCCCCGCCGTCCGGACCGCCCCATCCGTCCGCGGCGAAAGCTGGTGCGCCCACCCCGTCGGGGCCCTCCCGATCCGACACCGGGCCGGCAGGGGTCAGCGAAAGCGAAAAGATCGTCCTGCAGGAGCTTCGCCAGCGGCGCAAGGAACTCGATACGCGGGAAAGCGATCTCACGGCGCGGGAGTCGATGCTTGCAGCCTCGGAACAAAAACTGGCAGGCAGGGTAGGCGAATTGCAGGCTCTGCAGAAGAACCTGGAAGGTTTGGATGCCGCCCGCAAGCAAAAGGAAGACGCCGGCTGGCAAGGCCTGGTCAAGATGTACGAGGCGATGAAGCCGAAAGACGCCGCCACGATCTTCAACGAGCTTTCGATGCCGGTCCTGCTGCAGGTTGTGGATCGCATGAAGGATGCCAAGGCGGCGCAGGTCATGGCGGCCATGAACCCCGACAAGGCGCGCGACGTGACGGACCAACTCGCCCAGCTGCGCACCGGCCACGATCCCGCGGCCGATATGTCGCCCCAGGCGATTTCCACCGGGCTGCCGCAAGCGATGCCTCAAGCGATGCCCCCAGGTATGCCGCGAGGATTTCCGCAAGGGACGGCCCAGCCCGGGCAGGCAGCCGCGCTGAAACCCAATCCGGCAGGCGGATAAACACTGGTCTAGAAAGGAGTTTGAAAAATGGCGATCGACAAGTCCATGAATGTGCTGATCGTGGACGACTACAAAACCATGCTTCGGATCATCAGGAACTTACTGAAACAGATCGAGTTCAACAATGTCGAGGAAGCCACCGACGGCGCCGAGGCGTTATCGAAACTGCGCGGCGGAAACTTCGGACTGGTCATCAGCGACTGGAACATGGCGCCGATGACCGGCCTGCAATTGTTGCAGGAAGTGCGCGCCGACAATCGCCTGAAATCCACGCCGTTCATCATGATCACGGCTGAAAGCAAAACTGAAAACGTCGTCGCCGCCAAGGCCGCCGGTGTCTCCAATTATATCGTCAAGCCGTTCAATGCCGAGACCCTGAAAGACAAAATCGAAAAGGTCCTTGGTCATGCTTGATCTCCCGGATGTGCCGGGAATTCGGGGTGTTGAAGCTCTAAAGCAGAAACTCGCGCTGATACGCGCCCAGAAACCCGATCTTGAACCCGAAATGGTGACGGAGGTAGTACGTGCTGTGCTGACAACAATAAGCGACGAGCTGACTGCAAAGGAAGCCAGCCTGCTCGAGGAGGTCGAGGAACTGGCCCGAACCATCGCAACCGCCAAGACGGAAATCGCGGCGCTGCGGGTGGACGACATCACCGACCACGATATTCCGTTCGCGACCGACGAACTCGACGCGATCGTCGGCCACACCGCGCAGGCCACGCACGCAATCCTGGAAAGCTGCGAAACCCTCGACGAGGTCGCCGGAACCATTACCGGTGAGCCGTCGGCGAAACTGCAGGATGCCACGACCAAGATCTATGAGGCCTGCAGCTTCCAGGACATCACCGGACAGCGAATTACCAAGATCGTGGCTACGCTGAAGACGATCGAGGGAAAGGTCGCGCACATCATCTCTACCTTCGGCCCGGCCATCACCCACGCCGCGAAGAAGAAGACCAACGACGTCATGACCGATGCTGACCTGCTCAACGGACCGCAGCTCCCGGCTCATGCCATGGACCAGTCCGATATCGACAAACTGCTGGCCAGTTTTGAATGATCGCACGACTGCGCACGCTGTACCGGCTGCTTCTCCTCGCTACCCTGATCGTGTCAGGACGGGGGGCGCTGGCGGCGTCCGATGTCGTTACTGTCCGCTCCGGCGACCATCCTGGGTTCGGCCGGATCGTAATCGATTCTCCCGCGCACTACAAAATGGAGCGGATCGGCGACCGCGTGGTTGTCCAGTTCACCGACGCGATAAGACTCGGTCATGCGCCATCGGCGCCGCACAACGTGACGTCGGTCCAGACCACCGGCACAACGGTCGAATTCGTCGTCGCGGCGGGTGCCGAGGTGAAGCCCTCGATCATCTCCGGCCTCGTTGTCTTCGATATAACCGATCCTTCAAGCAACCCGCCCTCCGGCACGCCCAACCCGCCGAAGGCGGCCAACCAGACCAACAAAACGCCGGCAGCGTCGGAGCAGGCCAATAAGCCCCAGGCATCGCCGGCTGCCGCTGCCTCAGCGTCCACTGCGTCGGCGGCGCTGAACACCGGGTCCGCATCCAGACCAGACGATAAGCCCCAACAGGCGCCGGGTGCCGCAACGGCCGCGCCCGCCGCGTCCCACGCAGCCGCTGCGCTGAAAGCGAGCGAACAATCCAGGCCGGTTGCACAATCACTCAAGCTGCGACCCGCCCCTCTCGCGCAGTCTGCAATGACCGGCTCGCCGGAACTTGGCGGGCGCGCATCGTTGCCCCCGGCACCAGGACCCCAGGCCGCGGGCGGACCCGCGCCGGCTGACACGCCCGCTCCGGGAACCGCGCCAAGCGTAGCCGTGACAGCTCGACCTTTGCCTCCCCCCGGTGATGCCGCGACGGACGCCGCCCTCCATCCAGTGCAGCCCGAGGCCCCTGGCCGGGATGTCATGCCGGAAAATGCCGGACAACTCGGTCTGATGGCACTTCCCGCTCGGGTGCCGAAAGGGTTCGAGGGCTCTGCTTTCGTCGTCCCGTTCTCGAATGCCACCGGCGCCGCGGCTTTCCGGCGAGACGCCGGCACGTTTGTCGTCTTCGACGAACGACGGCCGGTGGACATGTCACCGATGCACGACGACCCGGTATTTGGCCACGCCGACGTGCAGCTTCTGGCCGGCGGGACGTTGCTGCGCCTGCCGTTGCCCGCCGGCATGTCCGTCGCGGTGTCGCAGACCCCGCGCGGTTGGCGCATATCCGCGCTGAAGGTCGAACCGAAATCGCAGCCTATCACGCCGGCCTACGCGGACGGCGCTATCAATCTGGCGGCGGAGCAACCCAGTGAGGTCCTGAGCATTGCCGATCCAGACACCGGGGCAAGCCTCCTCGTTGGAACCACCCGCCGCCCTAATCAGGCGGTCCTGTCTGTGCGGCGCGGAACCGAATTCATCCTGCCGCGAACAATTCTGGGCGTGGTTGTCGAACCACTCTCGGATGCCGTCGCGCTGAAAGTGATCCCCACCGGGTTCACCCTGACAGGACGTCCAAGCGGCCTCGCCGTGTCGCCGCCGTCGGCGGAGACGGACGCGCAAATGGACGCCGTCTACCTGACGCGGCGGTTCGAATTTCCGGTCATCCCGACCGACGCCTTGCTGCGAACCCTGATCAGGCAAGGCACCGACATCGCGATGACCCCGCCACGCGCGCGCGGTCCGAAACGCCAGGCCGCCGCCCTGACCATGATCGCCCTCGGAATGGCGGCCGAGGCTGAAAGCCTGCTTCGCGACGCGGCCGAAAGGGATCCGCAACTAGCCGCATCGCCGGATGTCGCGGGCTTGACCGCCATCGCCGCTATCCTCGCCGGCAGGTTGCGGGAGGCCGACGGTCTGAACGACCCACGGCTGACCGGCACCGATGACATCGCGCTGTGGCGGGCCGTACGTCAGGCCATGCAGGACGAAGGCTCCCCCGCCGCCGCGGTGGTTTTCGCCAGCACCGCCCCTCTGGCGATGCTTTATCCAAAACCGATCCGCGACCGGATCCTGCCATTGATCGTCGAAACCATGGTGCAGGGCGGACAGGTCGGCCAGGCAGAACGGTTTTTGGCAAAACTCAAGGCGGACGTCCGGCTGGGATACGCCCGGGCGTTGCAGAAGATCGCCGAGGGCGACACCGATCAGGCCCTGGCGATCCTGGACGGCATCGCCGCTGGCCACGACCAGTTCGACCGCGCGCGCGCCGCCGTCCGTGCTGTCGAACTGCGCCTCTCGTCGCAAAAGCTGACCCCGGCGCAGGCCGCCGACGCCCTGGACAAACTGGTCTTCGCGTGGCGGGGCGATCAGCGTGAGCTGAACCTGCGGGAACGGATTGCCGACCTGCGGGAGCACGCGGGCGAGTGGCGCACCGCTCTCGCCACGCTCCGCCAGGCAGAGGCCGATTTTCCCGATCAGGGCAGGCAGGTTCATGCCCTGATGCAGGACGCTTTCGCCAAGATGGTCGCCGGCCACGATCTGGCGCAAATGACGCCGATCGACGTCGTCTCGGCGATCGACGAGAACGCCGATCTCATTCCCCCCAAGGACGGCAATCCGGTCCTCGAGGAGCAATTGGCCGAAAGGCTGTTGGCCCTCGACCTGCCTGACCGCGCCAGGCCCGTTCTGGATAAGCTGATGAAATCCGCCGCCTCGCCTACCGGCAAGGCCCGCTTCGGCGCCACCCTGGCCGCCCTTGACGTGCAGGAGAAAGACGATCCCGCCGCCCTCGCGGTCCTCGATGCATCTGAAACTCAGAACCTGCCAGCCGATCTCGCAGAAAAACGCATGCTATTGCGGGCCGACGCCATGGCCCGAACCGGAAACCCAGCCGGCGCGGTTGCAGCTCTCCAGGCGCTCGGCACCCCCGCCGCGACCGAGGCTCGGGCGGCCATCCTGGAGCAAAACCAGGACTGGGCAGGCGCTGAACGAGCGTGGTCCGATTATGCAACCACCGCGCTGCCGGAAACCGGCATCCTGGACGACGGACAGTCGCGCGCATTGCTGCGGTTGACCACGGCCGCCGCCCGGGCCGGTGATGAGGCCATGCTGGCCAACCTTCGCGCCAGCTACAATACGCGCCTGAACACTGGCGCCTTCGCAGACATGTTCCGCCTGCTCACCGCCGAACCCGTGCGCGGAACCGGCGACCTCCAACGCTCACGGCAGGAAGCAACGCTCGCGCAATCCCTTCCGGCCGATCTGAAAGCTCTGGACGGTTCCACGCCCACGCATTGACATAAAATTTGGGCTGATATGCATTTTTAGTCCGCCCTTCGCGGACAAAGGGCTTGCATGACGCTCCCCCAGTGATCATGTTCCGCCGCCTTGGCCCCAGGGGACAGTGGGCGCTTTTGGCGCGTACTATCCAACAGGCCGTCTACTGGTAGGAGGGTACGCGATGAACGCACTCAGCCCACTGGGGATGGTCTCGGAACTTCCGAGCAGCAACCAGATCGCTTCCGACGCTGAGCGGAATGTTACTGAAGTGGAAAAGGATTACTTCGTCCAGAAGGACGGTGTGAAGTTCGCTGGCACGCATTTGCTGGTCGACCTTTGGGGCGCCACGAACCTCTGCGACCCCTCGCATATCGACCGGGTCCTGCGTGAAGCGGCGGAGGCCGCCGGTGCAACGATCCTGCACGGCCACTTCCACCATTTCTCGCCGAACGGCGGCGTCAGCGGCGTGCTGGTCCTCGCGGAAAGCCACATCTCCATCCACACTTGGCCGGAGCGGGACTTCGCCGCCATCGACATCTTCATGTGCGGCGCATGCAATCCCTATCACAGCCTGCCGGCCTTACGGGCCGGCTTCCAGCCCGCATCCGTCAACCTGGGTGAACAGCGGCGTGGCCTGATCGCCTGACCGCGGAAAGATCGAAGCTGCACGGGCGGCCCGGGTGAAAGCCCGGGCCGTCATCGCGTGGGGGATACCATGACGACCGATTGTTGGCTCAATGAAACGCTCTATCCCGCCTGGGGCCAGCGGTTCCGTGTCAAACGCGAACTCGCCCGCGTTCAAAGCGAGTTCCAGGATATCGCCATCTTCGAAAGCGAAACCCATGGCCGCGTGATGGTCCTGGACGGCGTCATCCAGATCACCGAGGGCGATGAGTTCGTCTACCAGGAAATGTTGACCCACGTCCCGTTGCTGGCCCACGGCGCGGCCGCCAACGTGCTTATCATCGGCGCCGGCGATGGCGGCGTCCTCCGCCGCGTCCTGCAACACCGCACCGTCCAAAAAGCCGTCATGGTCGAAATCGATGGCGAGGTCATCCGCCTGTCGAAAGAATTCCTGCCCGGCATCGCCGGCAATGCATGGACCGATCCGCGCGCCCAGGTCATCGTCGGCGACGGCATCGACTACGTCAAACGCGCTCCGGACGCCGCTTTCGACGTCATCATCGTCGACTCCACGGACCCGATCGGCGTGGGTGAGGTCCTGTTCACAGACGACTTCTACCGCAACTGCGCTCGCATCCTGACCGCCCGCGGCCTGATCGTGAACCAGTGCGGTGTGCCTTTCATGCAGGCCGACGAACTGCGGGAAACCAGCGCCCGCCGCGGCAACTTCTTCCCCCACGTTACCGCCTACGTCGCCGCCGTGCCGACCTATGTCGGCGGCTACATGACCCTGGGCTGGGCCGCGAAAGACTCCACCCTCACATCGCATCCCGTCGAACTCATCCGAACCCGCGCCGAACAGGCCGGAATCCTCGGATCAACCGAATACTGGACGCCGGAGATCCACGTCGCCGCCTTCCACCTGCCGCCCTACATAGCCCGCCACCTCCCAGGCGCGTAGAACCCACCGCCGTCGTCGCGTAATATGAACAAAACCGAGTCCTAACCCAAGGAACCCGCATGCGGCCGTTCACGCGATCTGCCCTGTCGGCAGCCCTCATCGGCGCCGCGCTTGCCACGGGCCCAGCCATCGCGCAGGTCGACAGCCGCGAGGGCATCGCCTTGCAGAACGAGATCTATCAATTGCGCCAGGATCTGCGCACGCTGCAGCAACAGATAGCGAGCGGCGGAGGCGGTCCGCGCGGCCCGACTTACGTCGCGCCCCCGCCGTCATCAGGCAACGGCGATCTCGTCGCCCAGCTTCTGACCCGGGTCGATTCGCTGGAAGATCAGGTCCGCCAGCTTCGCGGCCAGATCGAGGAAACGCAGAATCAGTTGCAGCGCCAGGGTGCGGACCTCGGCAAGCGCATCGACGATCTCGCGTTCCAGGCTGGATCGTCCGGAAACGCAGCGCCCTCGCCGGGTCCAAGACCAACCAGCAACGCATACCCGCCCACCTCCAGCGGCACGCTCGCCCCACCGTCCTATGCGCAACCCGGACCGGCCCAGCCACCTCGGCCCCCCCCGCCGGCGGCCCCCGGCCCCCGCACGCCGGAAATCGCCCTGCAGGAAGGCAATGCCGCGCTGGCGCGCCACGATTATCAGCGGGCTGAGGCCGCCGCCCGGGAAGTGCTGGCCAACCGTACGTCCCCCCGGGCCTACGATGCCCAGCTTCTTCTGGGTGAGGCGCTGGCCGGCGAACGCCAGAACGCCCAGGCCGCCATCGCCTTCGACGACGCCTATAACCGGTCCCGCAAAGGCGCCCACGCCCAGGACGCCCTCCTCGGCCTCGCCAACTCGCTCGCCGCCATCAACGAGAAAAAAGCCGCCTGCGATACGCTTGGCCGCCTCAGAACCGAGTTCCCTCAACCCCGCCCCGACATCCGCGAAGGCGCGGCGGCGGCACGGCAAAGGATCGGCTGCACCTGACCACGGCCACGGCTCCCAGTGATCTGCTCGCCGGGTTTGCCGGAGCGATGGACCAGTGCGGGCTGTTCGAGCCGAACCCGGCCCTCGCGATCGCTGTGTCGGGCGGGGCCGACAGCATGGCCCTGGCATTGCTCGCCCGCGATTGGGCTGCATCCCGCAGCGGCGCTGCCCACGCCTTTGTTGTCGATCACGCCCTCCGGCCTGAATCCGCCGCCGAGGCCGAAATCACGATTGACCGCCTCCGCGCGGTCGGCATTCCGTCCACGATGCTCCCGCTCATCGGCCTGCGCAGAGGGCCGGCCCTGGCCGAACGCGCCCGCATCGCCCGCTATCAGGCCTTGACCGATGCCTGCCGGTCAGCCGGCATCCTGCATCTTCTTCTCGGCCACCACGCCTCCGATCAGGTCGAGACGATGTTGATGCGCGCCCTCCGCAACAGCCTGACCTCGGGGCTGGCGGCCATGCCGCTGGTCTCGGAAACCTCCTGGGTCCGATTCCTCCGGCCCCTGCTTGGGACTGATCCACAAGCGCTTCGGGCGTTTCTTATAGACCGAGGCATTGGTTGGGTCGAAGACCCCTCCAATCACGACCGTCGCGCCCTGCGCCCTCGTCTCCGCCAACGTCTGGCCCAACACCAGCCCTCCAGCCTGCACCCGCTCATCGCCGCCGCCCGCCACGCCGGGACCGCCCGCGCGCGCGCCGAGACCAAAATGGCGGAGGAACTGGCGCAACGCGCGACAATCCGGCCCGAAGGCTTCGCTCTCCTCTCGCGCGGCCGCATCAGCCCGGCCGCACTCGCCAGCCTGATCCGGACGATCGGCGGAGCCCCTTACGACCCTGGCCATTCTCAAATCGCCGGCCTTGCCGCCGACCTGAAGCCCGCCACCATCGCCGGCGTGCGCATTCTCCCGGCTGGCCGCTTAGGCGACGGCTTTCTGGTGCTGCGCGAGGAAGCCTCCATGGCAGACCCGGCCCCAGCCGAACCCAACGCCGTTTGGGACCGCCGCATCCGCCTGATCAGCGATCAACCGCTGCCAAACGGCGCGACGATCGGCAAGCTTGGCGCCGAGGCCGCGATCTTCCGCCGCCAATCGTCGCTTCCATCAGCGGTCCTGCGCACGCTGCCTGTCATCAGGGTTGGCAAAACGCTGGCAACCGTTCCCAGTCTGCGATACACTGTTAACCAAACATACACATCGGTTGGCCTCTTGTTTGATCCGCCAAAGCCGTTGGCCGGCTCCAGGTTCCACCCCATATGATCCTGGGTGTAGGGAGCAGGCGCCGCGGCCTCGCCAGAAATCCGCTTTCGGCGGCGGTTGCATCATCCCCAAATGGCTGGGGGTGCGCGGTGCGGCTTCCCACACCATGTAATTGCGGTCATGCTGCCCAAACTATGGCCAAGATAGCATGGCGTGCCCCAACTTGGACTAGGAACGTGAGCAACATCATATGAGCAACTTCGGCCGCAACCTCGCGCTTTGGGTGATCATCGCCCTGTTGCTCGTGGTGCTATTCAACCTGTTCCAGCCCGGGGTCAGCCATCCGAATTCGACCCAGATCGCCTATTCCGACTTTATCTCGGAGGTGAATTCCGGCCGCGTCAGGGACGTGGTGATCCAGGGCAAGACCGTGTCCGGCCAGTTGAACGACGGGCGGACCTTCCAGACATACACGCCAGATGATCCGGCCCTGGTCAAAACCCTCACGGATAAGAACGTCCGCGTCATCGCCAAGCCCGAAGACAGCGACGTGAACCCGCTGCTGCACTACCTGCTGTCGTGGTTCCCGATGCTGCTGCTGATCGGCGTCTGGGTGTTCTTCATGCGTCAGATGCAGTCGGGCGGCGGCCGCGCGATGGGCTTCGGCAAGTCGCGTGCGAGAATGCTGACCGAAAAGCAGGGCCGGGTAACCTTTGAGGACGTGGCCGGCATCGACGAAGCCAAGGGCGAGCTCCAGGAAATCGTTGAATTCCTGAAGGACCCCCAGAAGTTCCAGCGCCTCGGCGGCAAGATCCCCAAGGGCGTGCTGCTCGTCGGCCCGCCCGGCACCGGCAAGACGCTGCTTGCCCGCGCCATCGCCGGCGAAGCCAACGTGCCGTTCTTCACCATCTCCGGCTCTGACTTCGTCGAAATGTTTGTCGGTGTTGGCGCATCCCGCGTCCGCGACATGTTCGAACAGGGCAAGAAGAACGCGCCCTGCATTATCTTCATCGACGAAATCGACGCGGTCGGCCGTCATCGCGGCGCCGGCCTCGGCGGCGGCAACGACGAACGTGAGCAGACCCTGAACCAGATGCTCGTCGAGATGGACGGCTTCGAGTCCAACGAAGGCGTCATCCTGATCGCCGCCACCAACCGTCCGGACGTTCTGGACCCCGCGCTGCTGCGTCCCGGCCGCTTCGATCGTCAGGTCGTCGTGCCGAACCCCGACGTGAACGGCCGCGAGAAGATCCTGCGCGTCCACATGCGGAAGGTTCCGCTCGCCTCCGACGTCGACCCCAAGGTCATCGCCCGCGGCACGCCCGGCTTCTCCGGCGCGGACCTCGCCAACCTGGTGAACGAGGGCGCATTGCTCGCCGCCCGTCTCGGCAAGCGCGTCGTCGCCATGGCCGAGTTCGAGGCAGCCAAGGACAAGGTCATGATGGGCACCGAACGCCGGTCGCTGGTCATGTCCGAAGCTGAAAAGCGCATGACCGCCTACCACGAGTCCGGTCACGCCCTGTGCGCGATGTACGAACCGGAATGCGACCCGGTCCACAAGGCCACGATCATCCCGCGCGGACGTGCGCTGGGTCTGGTCATGAGCCTTCCCGAAGGCGACCGCTACTCGAAGTCCAAGTCCAAGCTGTTGTCCGAACTGACGATGGCGATGGGTGGCCGCGCCGCCGAGGAAATCATCTTTGGCCCGGACAAGGTGTCCAACGGTGCGTCAGGCGACATCAAGATGGCCACCGATCAGGCCCGCCGCATGATCACCGAATGGGGCATGTCAGACAAACTCGGCATGATCGCCTACGGCGACAACAGCCAGGAGGTCTTCCTCGGCCACTCCGTAACCCAGAACAAGAACGTGTCCGAAGCCACGGCCCGTGAGATCGACGCCGAGATCAAGTCGATCATCGACCGCGCCTACAACAAGGCCCGCTCCCTGCTGACCGAGAATGTCGAGGAACTGCATCGCCTCGCCCGTGGCCTGCTGGAACACGAAACGCTGTCCGGCGACGAAATCCGCACCGTCCTGCGCGGCGAGCCGGTGATCCGCAAGGTCGTCGACGAACCCGCGCCCGAATCCCGTCGCGCGTCCGTCCCGACGACGGGCCGGCCGATCTCGCCGACACCGCCGGCAGGCGGGGCCGCGCCGGCACCTCAGCCGGGTTAGGTCTGCGTCAGCTGTGCCTGAGCAAAAGGCGGCTGCACCCTTCGGTGCAGCCGCCTTTTCTTTGCGCGCCAGCCTCGGCCGCAGGAACCGATGACCCCGGCATACGCCGTTCTGTTCAAATGCCATTACTGGGACGACTTCACCCAACGCCAGCTCGAACGGCTGAAGCAGCGTTGCGCCACCGGCGACATTTTCATCCTCTTCGACGAAACAGCTGGCCACTGTCCGCCAATCGACCATCCCCCGGCGCGCATCCTGCCCATCTCCCGCACCACCGCCGAATCAATCGGGCTGTATCACACGGGCAAGACCCCGGTATTCTGGTACAGCAACGACTATCCGCTGCACATCTTCACCCGCCGCCACCCGCGCTACCACTACTACCTGATGATCGAGTTCGACGTCGTCGTGACGATCGATCTCGATCCGCTCATCGCCCGTCTGCATGAAGCGCAGGTCGATTTCGTCGGCGAGCCAATCCACACACCTTTGCCGCAATGGCCGTGGCTCGCATCCTGTGAGGGATGGTACCCGCCAGAACAGGTCCTGCACTGGCTCACCTGCCTGGCGATATTCTCGAACCGGGCCGCGCATCACCTGTTTCAGCGCCGGATCGCAGCCGCCAATGACGTGCGCACCGGCCGGATCGCCGCGCTTCCGATGTGTGAGGCCGTGATCCCAACCGAACTCAACCTCGCCGGCTTCCGCCTGATGGCCTTGTCTCATCTTGGTTCGACCACCTGCTACGACAGCATGCCGCCGCGTCCGGAGGGCATTCTCCCGACCCTGACGAACCAGGCCTTCATCCACCCCGTCCTCGATGCCACGCGCTTTGCGGAAAAAGCCGTCGGGGACATGCCGGACCCCGCGCGTTTGCTGGAAGACGATCATCCACTCCGCCAGCGCATCGGCGACGCCGCGGTCCTTTTTGCTCTGCCCCTCGTCCACCACAGTCTCTACGTGACCGGCGACGACGCAGGCTGCCGGCGCGTCATCGCGCAAATGCGTCGCTCCACCGACCCGGCATTTCTGCGACTGCACAGCCTGGACGGCGCCAATCTCGCCCTCGGCAAGCCGGCAACCCAAAGTTCCCTGTCCGAATGGTCGCTGCGGCCAGACGAGGCCAACGGCGCGGTGTCCGGCCCGGTGTCCGGCCGCCACACATTCCACACCGCCTCCGAGCAGAACCCTTGGTGGACGGTCGATCTGCTATCGCCCCTGCCAGTCGGTGCCGTGCGGGTTTTCAACCGCATGGACATCGCCGTCCGAGCGTTTGGTCTGGAAGTATATGTGTCCGCCGATGGACAGACCTGGGATCTGGCCGGGCGCCACGACCCGGAAACCCGCTTCGGCGGCGCCGACGGGCACCCGTTCGACGCCATTGTCGGCCGGACGACCCGCTTCGTGCGCCTCCAACTGCCGCGGGCCGGCTTCCTTCACCTCGACCAGGTTCAGGTTCTCCCACCCCCGGCAGACCATCCTCATCCCGCCAGTTGACGCCCAACGCCCGATGCTGCAACGAGACCGCGTGTTCTACCGGCAGAAACATCTCCTCGCGATCGAAGGGCTCGAACCGCCCGCCATCAGCCAGTTGCTCGATCTCGCCGAGAGCTATGTCCTGCTGAACCGCTCCGGCAAGACCCAGCGCGACCTGCTCCGCGGCCGGACCCTGATCAACCTGTTCTTCGAGGACAGCACCCGCACCCGCACCAGCTTCGAGCTCGCCGGCAAGCGCCTCGGCGCCGACGTCATCAACATGTCGGTCTCCACCTCCTCGGTGAACAAGGGCGAGACACTGATCGACACCGCCACCACCCTGAACGCCATGCACTGCGATCTGCTCGTCGTCCGCCACGACCAGTCCGGCGCGCCCAACCTGCTCGCCCAGATCGTCGACGCCGCCGTCATCAATGCCGGCGACGGCACGCACGAGCACCCGACGCAGGCACTGCTCGACGCCTTGACCATCAAGCGCCACAAGGGACGCATCGCCGGCCTGACCGTGGCCATCTGCGGCGACATCGCCCACTCCCGCGTCGCCCGCTCCAACATCCATCTGCTGACGACCATGGGCTGTCAGGTCCGCGTCATCGGCCCGCCCACGCTGATCCCAGCCGAGATCGACAGCCTTGGCGTCACCGTCTTCCACGACATGGAATCCGGCCTTGCCGGCGCCGACATCGTCATGATGCTCCGCCTGCAGCGCGAGCGCATGTCCCGCGGCCAGGTCCCCAGCGCCCGCGAGTACTTCCGCTTCTACGGCCTCGACCATCACAAACTGGCCTATGCCAAGCCGGACGCGCTCGTCATGCACCCCGGCCCGATGAACCGCGGCGTCGAAATCGACAGCGCCGTCGCCGACGATCCGCAACGCAGCCTGATCCGCGAGCAGGTCGAGATGGGTGTGGCCGTCCGCATGGCCGTGCTCGACACGCTCTCCCGAGGCCAAGGCCGGAATGATCTCTGACACGCTGTTCACCGGCGCCCGCATCGTCGGCGCCGGCGTGGACCTGACCGGCGACCTGCTCGTCCGCGACGGCCTGATCGCCGACTTCGGCTCCAACCTCGGCCGCCCCGATGGCGCAACGGTCATTGACGCCACCGACACCGTGCTCTGCCCCGGCTTGGTAGACATGCGCGCCGCTGTCGGCGAACCGGGCTTCGAATACCGCGAGACCATCGCCTCCGCCGCCACAGCCGCGGCCGCGGGCGGCATCACCACTCTCGCGGCGCTGCCCGACACCGACCCCGCCATCGACGACCCCGCTCTCGTCCAGCTTCTCCGCACCCGCGGCGAGGACACCGGCAGCCTGACCATCCTGCCCTATGGCGCCGTCACCCGCGGCTGCAAGGGGGAAGAACTCGCTGAACTCGGCCTGTTGCGCGAAGCCGGCGCCGTCGCCTTCACCGATGGATCGCGCGCGATCGGCCCCGCCCGCCTGATGCGCCTTGCTCTGTCCTATGCGCATGGCTTCAACGCCCGCATCATCCAGCACCCGGAAGAACCCTCGCTCGCCGCCGGCGGCTCCGCCACCGAAAGCGAACAGGCAACCCGCCTTGGCCTGCCCGGCATCCCGGCGGCAGCCGAGGCGATCATGATCGCCCGCGACATCCGCCTCGCCGAATTGACCGGCGGTGCTGTCCATTTCGCCCATGTCTCCACCGCCGAGGCACTCACGCTGATCCGGCAGGCCAAGGACAAGGGCCTCGCCGTCACCTGCGACACCGCCCCGCCTTACTTCGACCTCAACGAAACCGCGATCGGCAACTTCCGCACCTGGTCCAAGCTTTCGCCGCCGTTACGCAAGGAGCACGACCGCCGGGCGGTGCTCGCCGGGCTTGCCGACGGCGCCATCGACGCGGTCGCATCGGACCATCAGCCCCGCGACGCCGACGACAAGCGCCTGCCGTTCGCGCTCGCCTCGCCGGGCGGATCAGGACTCGCGACCCTGCTCGCGGTCACGCTGGTCCAGGTCCACAACGGCAACCTGTCGCTGCCGGCCGCCATCGATTTGCTCACCGCCAAACCGGCGGCGCTGCTTGGCATCTCGTCCGGCCGGATCGCGAGGGGCGCGGTTGCCGACCTTTGTCTGTTCGCGCCCGATCGGATCTGGAAGGTTGTCGCGGGCGCGCTTCCGGGCAAGGCGCAGAACACACCATTCGACGGCCGTCCGCTGGAGGGTGTCGTTCTTGGGACATGGAAGCATGGCAAGCGCGTCTTCGGATAGATTGCTCCGCCTTGGCGCGACGGCCGCGCATGCCACCAGGCAGGCCTGTCTGGTGGCGGTCCTCTGCGGCTTGGGCGGCGGGCTGACCGGCTGCGCCCCCCAGCCATCCGAATTATGCCGGCCCGGGCAGGGCGCGCCGATGCAGATGTTCGAAATGTTCTTCGGCCGGTCAATACCCGGTCGCAGCGATCTCACGGACCAGGAATGGCGGACATTCCTGGACGATACCGTGACGATGAACCTGCCGAACGGGTATACGGTGCAGGACGCCTATGGTGCCTGGATGAACCCAATCACCCACAAGACAATCCGCGAAGCGACCAAGGTCGTACTTGCGGCACTTCCCGACGGGCCGGACAGCCGGGCGGCCGTTGATCGGATCCGGACCGCCTATCAGCTTCGCTTCCACCAGCAACTGGTGGGAATGACAGTGACGCAAATCTGCGGATCGTTCTGAGACTGCCGCATCGGCCCGCGGCAAACCAACACACATACCACCCTGCAGACATGCCACAACGAAAAGGGGCACCCGAAGGTGCCCCCAATCGAATTCATCAACCGTAGCCGAAACTACTGGATGATGATTTCCACGCGCCGGTTCTGCGGCTCACGCACACCGTCCGCGGTCGGCACCAAAAGGTGGGTCTGACCAAAGCCCTGGATCGCGATCGCGGCCTTCGGCACGCCATCCTTCACCAGTTCCGAGGCGACCGTGTTCGCACGGCGCAACGACAGGCCCATGTTGTACTTCGGCGAGCCCGAGGTGTCGGTGTAGCCGTTAACCTCGATCTTCGTGTACTGGACCTTCGTCGAGTTCGCCGCTGCCTCTGCAACGATCTGACGGCCGCGCTCGGTCAGGTTGTACTTATCCCAGTCGAAGAACACGAGGTAGGAACGAGAAATCGGCGAAGGCACAGGAGCCGCGGCAACCGGCGGCGGCGGCGGCGGGGCAACACCGAAGTTATACCGGACGCCCACCATCACAATGTTGTCGCCGGTCGGGCCAAACTGAATGCGGCCACCCGTCTGCCGGTGCACGCCGTTGACCGTCGAGGTGTAGGTGGTCGAGTAGGTCTGATTGCCCGTCGTGCCCAGATACCGGTAATCCGCGGTCACAGCCAAGCCGGGAATGCTCGGGATCGGAAGTGCGGCACCAATGATCCCCTGATAAGCGAACGTCCCGTTGGTGCCGTTCGTCTGAGCAAGCAGACTGCCCGGTGTCACAGTCGTGCCGCCGGAGGTATAGGTGCCGCCGTTGGAAATGTGGATCTTGTTTTGGATCCACTGATAGCCGACGCCGACACCGATATACGGCACGATCATCGGAGACAGGTTGTTGAAGTCGTACAGGACGTTAAACATCGGCCCGTACTTCTGTTGCGTGCCGCCGCCCTGCGGAACGAAGCCACGCGTAAACCCGGTGAAGCCCGAGCCGCGGGTGTTCAGATAGTCGCCTTCGATTTCAGCACGCAGACCGTTGCCGAACCCATAACCCAGCGCCAGGGCGCCAGCGAAACCCGTGCTGAACTTCATCTGGCCGGATGTGGACAGACCACCAGCCGTTCCGGGCTGAAGCTGAACATTCTTGACGTCCTGCTTAAGCTGGAAGTCTGCGCCGGCGCTGCCGCCGACATAGATCCCTGTCACCGGCTGGGCGTTCGCCGCGATCGGCAGCGCCATGATAGTGGCTGCCGCCAGTGCCCTGCGGAAATTCATTTGTTCTCTCCTTGATCACGTATCAACCGGCGAAACGGGTCGGAACAACCGCAAATCCGGCCCCGCCTTTTCGCTGGGAAAAGCATTAGACGTAAAGTCCACCCGTGGCGAGTGATGTGGACGTGCGGTAAGTCGATAAGGACACACTGTTGCTTCTCCGCCACAGCCTCCCGAACTCAGCCACTGCCAACCCCGGCGGAGGAGAGCAGGTGTCGAACCTGCCCGGGACCGCTCGGCAGCCCCAACCGGGTTTGAAGTCCGGCCGGCCCACCGGGACCGATTCCCCTCCACCGGAAACTATCGGCCCGTCAGCCGAATTGCGCAATGAATGCCGCCTCGTCCGCGGGTTCCAGACAACGGCAGTCCAGCAGAAATCGTCCCTGCGCGATACGCCCGATCACCGGCCGCGGCAGATTTCGCAACGTGACAGCGACCCTTTCCAGACTGCCGCCGCCAATCGTCACGGCAAACGAAGGCAATAAATCGACGGGCAGCGCACCCGATCCGATCTGGCTGCGGCAGGATTCAACCCGAACATCACGTTCCCGCCACTGATCTGCCAATACAACTGCAACCCGGTCGGCGGTCGCCCTGATGGCCGCCTCGGTGCGGGTCAGCAGCCGTAAGGCCGGTAGCCGTTCGGCCAGATGATCCGGGTCCAGATACAGCCGCAGAACGACCTCCAGCGCCGCCAGCCGTCCCTTGTCCAATCGCAACGCCCGCTTCAAGGGGTTCTTATTTATTAGCGAAATCAGTTGCTTGGAGCCAACGATCAGGCCCGCCTGTGGACCGCCCAGCAGCTTGTCCCCGGAAAACGTGACAATGTCCGCGCCCGCCACAAGCGACTCGCGCGGCGTCGGCTCGTGCGGCAAACCCCAGCGCTCAAGGTCAACCAGGCTGCCGCTGCCCAGATCGTCAACCAGCGGCAAGCCCGCTTCGTGCGCGATCGCGGAAAGCGCGTTGGTCGGCACGGCGGCCGTAAAGCCACTGATTGCATAGTTGGCCTGATGTACACGCATAACCGCGGCCACGTCCGGTCCCAGCACCTCCGTGTAGTCCCTGGGGTGGGTCCGGTTCGTTGTCCCAACTTCCCGCAAAATGGCGCCCGACCGGCCGATGATGTCGGGAATCCGGAACGCCCCGCCGATCTCGATCAGCTCCCCGCGAGACACCACGACCTGCTTGCCCAGCGCCAACGTGTTCAGCACCAGCACCACGGCCGCGGCATTGTTGTTGACCACCGTCGCCGCCTCCGCGCCGGTCAGCTCGCATAACAATGGTGCAACGTGATCGTCGCGCTCCCCGCGGCGGCCCGTTTCCAGGTCGAACTCCAGCGTCGTGGCACCCTGCAAAGCCTCCGCCGCGGCCTCCGCCGCTTCGGGCGGCAACGGCGCGCGCCCCAGGTTGGTGTGCAGGACAGTGCCCGTCAGGTTGAACACCGGCCGCTGCGACCGGGCGAAGCGTCTGGCAAGGCGATCGGCCGTCTCGTCGACGATCTGGGAAACCGACACGTCGAACTGATGCGCCGCCCGCCGGTCAGCCAGCACGTGCCGAAGCATCGCCGTCACCGCGTTGCGGCCGAACCGAACCAACAGAACGTCGGTTTCGGGCAATCGAAGCAACGCATCGACGGAGGGAAGCGGGCTGGTCTGCGCCATCACCGGACCCTATCGAGGCTGCAGGCCGGAGCAAAGCCGCCTACCGGCTGACCCGCACCATCGGCAGCGAGGCCAGCAGCGCTCGTTCCTCCCCGCGAAAGTCGTTCACCACCTTGGGCGGTATGTTGAACACCATCGTCGCCCGCTCCGCCGCGGTGAACGGCGGCCATGCCAGCGCGTCCGTGGCGGGGTTGCCGGACCGGGCAAAGGCGATCCACGCGGCACTCATCATATCGGCCATTTGTTGCGGCTCGCTGCCGCTGCCCACCATCGACTGGGATTTCGCGACATTGTCGAACACGAACGCCAGATCCAGTGAGTGCGGCGACCCCCACTTTCCCTCCTCCACCGGCGTCGTCCAATCCAGTTCATACAGCCACACCGGCGCGCCGCCCTGTGCACTCTTGCGCTCCGCCTGCGCCCAGGCCTGCTGCCGCACCCGCCGGTCCGTCGTGATGGCGAAATACAAATCCGACGGCGAGGCACGCGGCATCAGCCGCCGAAACCCCGCCACCACCCGCGCCACCTCCTTGTCCGGGACCCAACCCGCAAGGTTCCGCCGCAACGCCGCGTCATCCTGATTGAACAGCTCCGGACGATTGCTTGCCAGCAGCGCCGTCGTCTCGGTGCGCGTCGTGC
Organism: uncultured Pseudomonadota bacterium; assembly: GCA_963819005.1. Lineage (GTDB taxonomy): Bacteria > Pseudomonadota > Alphaproteobacteria > Acetobacterales > Acetobacteraceae > Rhodopila. The sequence continues at coordinate 286,819 of CAWFUL010000009.1, read as the reverse complement.
CGATGATCATCGGCACAGCCGCCGAGACCGACGGTCCATCCGGCTGCCACGGCCCCTTCGGCAGCACCAACCCGTCCACCACCGGGCTGAAACTCGGCCGCGGGCCAGGCGCCGCCATCACTTTGCCCAGCGCGGCCACGAACTTGTCCGTCGGCAGCTTGGCCAACCGAGGCAAATCGTTCGGCTTCACGTCCAGCGCGGTCAGGAATGTCAGCGCGTTCTTCGTCGCCTGCTCCGGCGTCAGCCCTTCCAGGTCGGACCCGCTCTGAACGATTGCCTTATGGAACAGCCCGCGTGCCAGCGGCATGGCCATCAGCGTGCTGACCTTTGCGCCGCCGCCCGATTGGCCAAAGATCGTCACGTTCTCCGGATCCCCGCCGAATGCCGTGATGTTGTCGTGTACCCAGTGCAGCGCCGCCACCAGGTCCAGCATCCCAACGTTGCCCGAACTCGGCATACTCCGACGAACCAAGATGGCCGAGGTAAAGGAACCCGAACACATTCAGCCGGTGGTTGACCGTCACCACCACCACGTCGCCGCGCTGGCACAGCCGCGTGCCGTCGAACACATTGCGCGAGCCGGACAGGCTGGAAAACCCGCCGCCATGCAACCACACCATCACCGGCCGCTTGCGCTGGTCATGCAACGCCGGCGTCCAGACATTCAGGACGAGGCAGTCCTCGCTGGCGTCCTTGTCATACGTCCAGGAGGCGGCGTAGCTTCCGTGTTCCGTCGGCAGTTGCGGGCACATCGGCCCATACGTGACCGTGTCGCGCACATCGGCCCAGATCTTGGCCGGCCGCGGCGGCTTGAACCGGTTCAGCCCGTCCGTCGGCGCGGCATACGGGATCCCCTTGAACACCCGGACACCGTTGTCTCCAACCGCGCCGCGAATCTTTCCGCGATGCGTCTCCACCGTGGCATTGATAGGCGCCGGCTGTTTCAGGCGCGGCACCGCCATCGCCGTTGACGATAGTCCCGCGGCGGCGAGGCCCAGCAGACCCCGCCGCCGGCTCAGCATTCAGCCCCGCCCGATCCAAGGCATCTTCGTGGCCATGATGGTGACGAACTGCACGTTCGTTTCCAGCGGCAGGTTGGCCATGAACGCCACCTGCTGCCCCACATGATCGACATCCATCCGCGGCTCCACCGCCATCTGCCCATACGGCTGCATCTGCCCGTTGGTAGACCGAGCGGTCATCGGGGTCGCGGCGTTACCGATATCGATCTGGCTGCAGCAGATGTCGTACTGCCGCCCGTCCAGCGCGATCGACTTCGTCAGTCCGGTCACCGCATGCTTGGTCGACGTATACGCGACCGACCCCGGCCGGGGATTATGCGCCGAAATCGACCCGTTATTGATGATCCGCCCGCCCATGGGCGTTTGATCCCGCATCATCCGGAACGCCGCATTGGCGCACAGGAACATCGCGTCCAGGTTGATCGCGCAGACCTTGCGCCACATCTCGAAGGTGAAATCCCCGAAATTCGTTGTCGGAACATTCCCGCCGGCGTTGTTGAACAGTGTGTCCAGCCGGCCATACGTCGACTTCACCTTGGCGAACAGCGCGTCCACCTGTTCGGGATCGGTCACATCCGTCGGCACAACCAGCGTCTTGCCGCCTTTCGCCAGGCCCGCCGTCTCCTCCAGCGCGTCCTTCCGCCGCCCCACCAGAACGACCGACCAGCCGTGCTTCAGCAGGTTCAGCGCGGAAGCGCGTCCGATCCCGCTTCCCGAACCGGTTATGACGGCGACACGATCTGCCATTGGGTTGTCCTCCCCCTCGATGAAAACGCCGCGTATTCTGGACCGAGGCCGCCGCTTGGGGAAGATGGCGGAACACATCCGGAGGAACCGCCGCATGCCCCGTTTCGCCGCGATCGGCCTGGATCATCGCCACATCTACGACCTCACCGCCGGGCTTCTGACGGCCGGCGCCCACTGCATCGGCCACGATCCCGAAACCACCGACCCCCGCGTCCTCGCCGGTTTCCGCAAGCGCTTCCCCGACATCCCCGCCGCCGCCCGCGACCGTCTGCTGGATGATCCCTCGGTCGATTTCGTCGTCATCGCCGCCGTCCCGCGCGACCGCGCTGCCCTCGCGATCGAGGCGATGCGCCGCGGCAAGGACGTCATGGTCGACAAGCCCGGCATCACCACCCTCGACCAACTCACGTCCGTCGAGGCCGCGATCCGCGACACCAACCGCATCTGGTCCGTCGCCCTCGGCCGCCTCACGTCCGCTTCAATCCAGGAAGCCCTCCGTGTCGCCCGCTCCGGCGAACTCGGCCGCCTCGTCTCGCTCACCAGCCTCGCCCCCCACCGCCTGAACCGGGCGCTGCGCCCCACGTGGTTCTTCGACCGGCAGGCCTACGGCGGGATCATCACCGATATCGGCGTCCATTCGATCGATCAGTTCCTCGCCTTCGCCGACGCAACAACCGCCGACATCGCCACGGCAACCATCGGCCAGTTCGGCACCGAACCGCCCGGCTTCGAGGACTTCGCCGAAATAACGTTACGCTCCAATGGCATGACCGGCACCATGAGGCTGGACTGGTTCACCCCCGACGGCCTGCCCGACTGGGGCGACGGCCGCCTGTTTCTCGTCGGCACCGAAGGCACGCTGGAACTGCGCAAGAACCTGGACATCGAGGGCAGGGCAGGCGGCGACCACATGTTCGTCGCCAACCGCCACCGCACCCGCTACCAGGATTGCAGCGCCCTGCCGGTAACCTATTACCGCAACTTCCTGGACGACGTCGCCAGCCGCACCGGCCGCGTCATGGACCACGGCCGTATCATCAGCGCCTGCCGCCTCGCGCTCACCTGCCAGGAGACAGCGACGAGGTTTACTCCGGCGGGCATCTGAATGACGGAACGAGAGAGCCCGAAGCTTCCGCCGTTGTTCAGTACGGCAGACCGATGGGATAGCCGCCGAAGATGACGTCGAGCGCTCTCACAATCGCGTCGGCGGAAGCGGAAGCGTTCGTTACGGCGTCCATCAGAACCGACCACGGAAACGCCGCCAGATCAAGTAGCCGAACCCGATAACTGGTTCCACCCACATCCACCAACGGCGCCACGCCGTCATGGTCTCCGCGCAGCGGCAAGGTCAGCGGCGCGATGACGCGGGTGATTGAGGGAACGTCGTGGTGCTGCAAAACAATCAGGTATGGCGCTTTCATGCCACGGACACGGTGGCGCACGATATCGTAACGACGTGGGCTACTCGGTGGCATCGCGCCCGCTCTCTGCCGCCAGATGCGCCCGAAGCAGGTCGGCCGCCGACCCGTAGTCCTGAAGATAGCGCTCGTGCGCGGCGCAGGCCTCAGCAATCTCGGCGTCCCATTGCTCCCGAGCCCTCCGAACCAGTTCGGCGGCCACCGCCTTTTCCGCCAGAGCGGACAGATTTAGGCCCTTTGCCCGAGCCTTTTCCACCAGATCACCGTTCATGGTCAGGTTGACCGGGCGCTTCGCCGCTTGGGTGTCGTAGACCCCAGACATGCGCATATCACCTTCACGTTCAATGCGCACATGTAGCCCGGGCTGGCTACCCGTGCAAGTTGCAAAGCACCCAGCGGTTCAGGCCCGCACCACAACCTCCGTCAGCCCCATCGCCAGCACCCGCCGCAAATCCCCCAGAGCCAACGCGACACACCCATCGGTCGGCGCATAATCCGGCCGGGCAACATGCAGAAAAATTGCCGACCCGCGCCCGGCCACCACGGGATCGTCATTCCATCCCAGCACCCCAATGATGTCGTAGACCGCATCGTCCCGCCAAAGCACCTCGGCACTCACCCCGATCGGCAGCGTAACCAACTTGTTGTAATCCCCCGAACCCGGATCGTCGCACCAGCCATCCGACGGCCTCAGCGCCCGCACCGGAACCGCACACCCCGGCACACCCACGCGGTCCGGACGATACAGCACCACCCGCAGCGGCAACACGCCCACCGGCGTCCCGCCATCCCCCTCATGCTTGTCCGCCCGCACCCCGCCCCGCCCCAACGCCACGCGGAACGTTTCGTTCTGTATCGTTAGCAACCCGGAGGACTCGACAATCGCGCGCATCCCCAAACAGAACCCGCCATTTGCACCCTCCGCAAGTCCCGTTACGCTGCCCGCATCCACAGGAGGAAACCAATGGCCCGCGTCCCCTACCTCGAACCATCCGACCTCGCCCCCGAGGATCAGGACCTGCTCAAACGCCCGATCTCCCTTTTCAAAGCACTGGTGAACTCCCCCAAGGCCGCCCGCGCCTTCTCCGGCCTCGGCGGCTACATACGCTACGGCAGCAAACTCGATCCCAGGCTGCGCGAACTCGCCATCCTGCAAGTCGGCTGGCTCGCCCGCTCCCCCTACGAATGGTCCCACCACGTCAAGCTCGGCCATGACTTCGGCGTAACGGATGCCGATGTGCAGGCGCTGATCGACGACACCGCCGGCAAACCCACGCCCCTCGAACCTCTCGCCAAACTCATCCTCCAGGCCGCTCGGCAAATGACCGCCGAAGGCGCAATGAACGAGGCAACCTTCAAGGCCCTGCAAAAAGAACTTGGCAACGAGCAGGTGGTAGACCTGACCCTGACGATTGGCTTCTACAACGCCGTCGTGCGCGTTCTGGCAACGTTACAGATCGATGTCGAACCGGACTACCAGCCCTATCTGGACAGGTTCCCGCTGCCCGCCGGCTGACCATCCGCCCGGACATTGCCACGCGGACGCCCCAGGACTAGCCTCGCGCCATAACAAAACAACAGGAGCGTCCGATGGCAATGCGACTGATCTCCGCCGACAACCACATCGACATGACCTACTGCCCGCCCGACCTTTGGTCGGATGCAGCGCCCGCCAAATGGAAAAATCTCGTCCCCTGGACCGAGGAACGCGACGACGGCCTCCATTGGATCGTCGACGGCAAGGAACAGGGCATGTGGAACGGCGTCGGCCCAGGCTTCGCCAAATACGAAAAAGGCTCCTTCACCCACGTCGATGAGATGGCCGACCTTGGTTTCGAATGGGACTACCGCCGGGGCGCCACCGCCCGCCCCACCGATCCCACATGGCGCGTCAGGGACCTCGACCGCGACGGCGTCCAGGCCGAAATCGTCTACGGCTGCCTGCGCCTGAACGAGATTATCGCAAATCCCGAAATCCGTGACTGGTCCGATACGATCTACAACGACTGGGTCGCTGACTTCGCCAAAAAGTCCGACCCCAACCGGGTCTTCCCCCTCGCGCTGATCCCCAATGTCAACCCGAAAACCGCCGCCGCCGAGGTCCGCCGCTGCGCCAAACTCGGACTGCGCGGCGGCGACCTCGCCTTCAAAGGCATGGGCCTCCCCCTCTGGCACCACGACTGGGACGCCCTGTGGCAAGCCAGCGCCGAGTGCAAATTCCCCGTCTCCTTCCACTCCACCGGCTTCAAGGCCGTCCGCGCACCCGATACACCCGCCATGGAGAAAGAATACTTCACCGAATACCGCCTCGTCCGCTCCGCCCTGTTCCAGCTCGACACCATGGAAGTCCTGGTATCGTTGCTTGCCTCAGGCGCCTGCGAACGCTTCCCCGACTTCAACTTCGTCTTGGGAGAGTCCGGCGTCACATGGCTACCCTACGTCTTCGACCGCCTCGATACGGAGTATCACGACCGCGGCCGCGCACTCGGCTTCAAGATGAAACCCAGCGACTACTTCCGCCGCCAAGGTTACGTCACCTACCAGCAGGACAAGTTCCTGGAGCCGATCGTTCCGCTAATCGGTGAGGACCGCATCATGTGGGGCTCGGACTATCCTCACCCCGACTGCCTCTGGCCCGAGTCCCACAGTATCCTGGCCGACAACTTGGGAAAATTCCCGGAAAGCACACAGCGCAAGATCGTCCACGACAACGTCGCGAAACTGTACAACATCCACTGATCCCTGACCGGGGCGCGTGCCTCACGCGCCCCGCTCCAGCAATCGCCCGAAGCACGTCCCCGTCATGGCCGGCACCCCCATCGCCATGACCGCATACTCCCATCGCCATGACCGCATACTCCCATCGTCATGGCCGCCCTTGTGGCGGCCATCCACGATTTACGGTCCGCGGTTCACACCCCATCGGATCAAGCCGCCAGGGATGAGGTCAGGCTACCACGCCACCCAAGTGCCGGTGCCCATGCACCGCCGCGAAGCGTCTCGGCGGCCTCTGCGCCCAACCGGAAGCCCAGACCCACCAGACAGAATATGCCGGACAGCGACGGCAAACCCCCCGGATAGCCCGAGCAATCTTTCCTATTGCATACGCCCGCAACCTCAGGTAGAACAAGAACATTACACGAACAACCAACCTGAGCCAAACCCCATGTCCAACCCAGTACCCGCCGAAGAAGCGCCGCAAACCTCCACCGACGTGATGTTCCAGGGCATCCTCGCGTTGCTGCTCCCCTTCTTCCTCCCTTCCGCCTATGGCGATGTCCATGCCGCCGGCATGACCATCATCCACCTCATCGAGGCGTTCAACGCCGCCACCCCCCGAGAACTCGACCTCGCCGGCCAGATTGTCATCCTCAGCAGTGCCGCCACCGATAGCCTCCAGCGTTCAATGACGCCGGACCTGCCGGACAACAAGGTCCTCGGCTACCGCGCCAGCGCCGTATCGCTCACGCGCTCCGCCGCTCGGCTGCAAAAGACGCTCGACACGCTCCAAAAGTCCCGCGACCCAAGCGAAAAGCCAATCCGCGCATTCATCCAGGAGCCGGCGCCCACCGAACAGCCGACACCCCAGGCGGCCAACCCGCGGCCCAACCAGGCAGCCGAACCGGTGCCGTCAGTCGCTCCGCGAGCCCCCAGCCCACAAAAAACCATCAGGCCGCCCGGCGAAAACCAAGCTATCTCCGCCCCCATGATCGAGAAGATGCAACTCGACGCCCACACCGCGATCAAAACCTTGCAGACCCAGAACGCGAGCCTGACATCCGTCGCATTTCCCGCGATCCCGGATCCGGCCATGGCCGCAAAAGCCGCCGCCCATGACGCAATGGCCGGTGCCAACCACAAAGCCGCCGCCCCGCCGGGGTAACAGGTTTGTCGAAGCGAAAACAACGCGCAGGTTCGGCCGCCAAACTCAGGGATTGCCGTGAAGGCTCGCCTTACATCGGGATCGAGGAAATCCTGCTCGGCCGCGTGACTTACAAAGTCCGGTTCGCCCGCGCCACCACCGCTTCGAACAGCACCTGACACCCAGCCTCGGCTTCCTCCGGCTCGATGCTCTCCGCCTCGTTGTGCGACAACCCGTCCTTGCACGGCGTAAAAATCATCGCCGTCGGCACATGCGGCGCCACATACACCGCATCATGCGCCGCCCCCGAAACAATCTCCCGCGTCGAGTATCCCAGCCGCGAAGCCCCCTGCCGCACCAGATCCACACACCCCGGATCGAACGGCTGAGCCGGGATCTTGAACAGCATCGTCAGATCCAGCCGCACCCCGCTCGCATCGGCGATCGCCTGCGCCGCCGGACGGAATTCCTCATCCAGCCGGTTCACCTCCGCCATGTCCGGATGCCGGAACTCCACCGAGAACCGCACCTCCCCCGGCACCACGTTCCGGCTGTTCGGCACCACCAGCAACTGCCCGACAGTCCCGCGCCCATCCTCGCCCCGCGCCCGCATCATCCGGTCCACCAGATCGATGATCCGCGCCGCGCACACCAACGCATCCCGGCGCGTGGACGGAGGCGTCGTCCCCGCATGACTGTCCTGCCCGATCGCCACCGCATCGTACCAAACCTGAGCCTGCGCCCCGGTCACGATCCCGATCTGCTTGCCTTCCCGCTCCAGGAACGGCCCCTGCTCGATATGCAGCTCAAAATACGCATCCGCCGCGGTGGGCGCCGCCGGCTCCGGCCCGCGATAGCCGATCTGATCCAGCGCCGCCGCCACCGAAACACCCTCGGTGTCCGTCAGCGCATAAGCCTTGTCCAACGAGAACACCCCCGCCCACACGCCCGACCCCATCAGGCTATGGCCGAACCGGCTGCCTTCCTCGTCCGTCCAGTTGATCAGCTCCACCGGCGCCTCTGTCGTGATCCCCAGGTCATTGAGGCTGCGCATCACCTCCAGCCCCGCGATCACCCCCAGCGCCCCGTCGAACTTCCCCCCGCTCGGCTGACTGTCCAGATGACTCCCCATCAGCACCGGCGCGCGAGTCCGGTCCCGCCCGGGACGCCGAGCGAACATGTTGCCGATGGCATCGACCCGGACGGTCAGCCCCAGGGATTCGCATTCCGCCCGGAACTTGTCCCGCGCCCGCTTGTCGACATCCGTCAAGGTCAGCCGCCGCACCCCGCCCTTCGGGGTCGCGCCGATTTCGGCAAAACTCATCAGGCTGTCCCAAAGGCGCTTGCCGTCGATACGTTGATTGGTGTGTGACATGGCCCCATTCTGCCGCCCGGACGGCCCGCTGCAAAGCGCCCTCGTCACCGCCGCGGACCAAACCCCACGCTGTCCACCGTCATCGCCAGGATCCGGCTGATCTCCGTCAGGTTCCGCCCCGACTGAGCCGACCACGCATTGCAAGCCGCCTGAACAGCCCGAAAATCCCCTTTGCCGCTCGGTGCCCGCGCCAGCACGCCCTCGCGGATCAGCGCCGTCACCACATCAGGGGTCGGGATGAACGCCGGCTTGCCGATCGCCCGCAGGAACCGCATGCCGGAATCACCACCCAAGTGGCTGCCCCGCCTCTTCAGCACGTCCAGCAAACCCACGTAGTCACTGTCCGGCCAGTCCGCGAAAAACCGGGCGGCGGTCCCATGCTCCATCGCCAGGTCCAGCAGAAACCGGCCGTTGGTCATCACCGTCTTGATCTTCCCGCCATTCCGCACGATCCCCGGGTTCTTCGTCAGCGCGTCGAACTCCGGTTCCCCGATGAACGCGCACGCCCGAGGATCGAACCCATGAAACGCCGCCTCGAACGCCGACCACTTGTCGTCGATGACCTTGGACGAGAACCCGGCGCTGAAAATCCGCCGCGTCATCGCCGCCAGCAGCCGGTCATCCGGAGTCGCCGCGATGGCCGCCGGCGACAGGGCAGGGGTCTCGGCCAGCAGTGCCTCAACCGCCGGCATCCCGCCTTTGCGCTCCGCTGCCATCGCGGCAATCTCGGAAAAGTTCCGCATGGCGCATCCTCCTCACGCTTGTTCCTAACCGATCGCACTACGCCGCGACATCCCGCCGCCCTTGCCCGTCCGCCCCCTTCCTGCGAGTTTCCGCCCATGACCGCACTGCGCAACAACACCGACCTCGACAGCCCCGAGATATGGCAGGCCCGCGTCGACCTCGCTGCGTGCTTCCGTGCCGCCGCGCGCCTGGGGTTGCACGAGGGCGTGTGCAACCATCTGTCGTTCATGGTCCCCGGCCGCGACGACCTGTTCCTGGTCAATCCCGACGGCTGGTCGTTCGCCGAAATCACCGCCTCCCGCCTGCTGATCTGCGACTTTCACCGCAACGTCATCGCCGGCCACGGCGTGCCGGAGGACACCGCCTTCTACATCCACGCCCGCCTGCACGCCCGCATCCCCCGCGCCCGAGCGGCCTTCCACACCCACATGCCGAACGCCACCGCCCTGACGATGGTCGAGGGCGACCCGCTGATCTGGGCCGGCCAGAGCGCCCTGAAGTTCTACGGCCGCACCATCGTGGACGACGACTACAACGGCCTCGCGCTGGATGAATCCGAAGGCGACCGCATCGCCGCCGGCGTCGGCGATGCCGATATCGTCTTCATGAAGCACCACGGCGTCCTGGTCCTCGCGCCGACCATCGCCAAGGCCTGGGACGACCTTTACTACCTGGAACGCGCCGCCGAGGTGCAGCGCCTCGCCCAGTCCACCGGGCGCCCGGTTATCCCGGTGCCGAAACACATCGCCGAACGCACCGCCGAACAGATGCGCCACGAGGGCGGACGTGACTCGCCAAGGCTGCATCTGGACAGCATCAAGCGACAGCTTGACCGCGACGCGCCGGAGTATCGTCAGTGACCAAACGCCTGTGTGTGCTTCTGGCGCTGCTGATCTTCAGCGGCTGCACCCTGATCGACCAGACCACCTTCGCACCCGCGCCGGCGGCCAAGGCGCAGACCCCGCCGCCGCCCCCCGTGCCGGTGGACACGCGCACCCCCTTGCTGACAATCGACTACTCGATGCCGTCGCCCAACTACGCCGAACTCCTCCATTACGCCGTGCGAGCCGCCGAGGCTCGCGATCCCAATGTCCAGTACGACGTCATCGCCGTGGTGAACGACCCGTCCGAGGCAGCCGCCGGTCAGGAAGACGCCCTGGATGTGATGCGGGCGATCATGCGCGACCGGGTGCCGGACAGCCGCGTCCACCTCGGCGTGCGCACGGATCCGGCGCTCACCGCCAGCCAGGTCCGTGTCTACGTCCGCTAGGGTCAGGCCGCGGCAAAGCGCCCGTGATTCAGTGACCCCGCTTCGTCAGTTGAACCGGTCAACCAACCCTATGAACCGGCCGAATCCTATGAACCGGCCGAATCCTGTGGTCCGCCCGGCCAGAAAGCCTCGGTTCGCGCCGCCATGATGCACGATACGACCGTCCGGCGGGCGCTAAGCCCCCGGGTCGAGGGCGTCTGCCTGGTGCTGTTCACCGCCTGCAGTTGGGGACTGACCTGGCCGCAGTCGAAGTTCCTGCTGACCATGTTGCCGCCGTTCTCGATGCGCGCCACCGTCGGCGTGCTGGGTTGCGTCTTCGCCTTCGCGATCGGCTTCGCCCGTGGCGAGCGGCTCTGGCCGCCGCGGGACCAATGGCCGCGCCTGATCGTCTACGCGATGCTGAACTATGGACTGTTCATCGTGCTGACGACCAAGTCCCTCGCGATGCTGCCGGCGTCGGAGGCGGTGGTGATCGTCTACACGCTCCCCGTCTGGGCCTCGCTGCTCGCCTGGCCGATGCTGGGGGAACGGCTGACGCTGTGGAAAGTGGCCGCCTTGATCCTGGCCCTCGGCGGCGTGGCGTTGCTGGTCGGGGCTGGCACGACGGCAGCCACCTGGGCGAAGCTGCCGGCGGCGGCACTTGGACTTCTGGGGGCGATCCTGTTCGGCCTCGGAACGGTATTGGTCAAGCAACAGCCGCTCCGCCTGCCGCCCACCACCGCTGTCGCCTGGCAGGCCAGCCTGGGCATGGTGCTGGTCATCGCGCTGGCGTCTACCGAGGACGCCAACTGGGGCAACGTCTCATTGCCTGGCTGGGCGGCGATCGCCTTTATATCCACGGTGCCGATGACGATTGCCTATCTGGCGTGGTTCCGGGCGCTGCGGCTGGTGCCGGCTTCGACCGCCTCGACCACCGTGCTGCTGTCGCCCGTCGTCGGTGTCATCGGCTCCGGACTGATGCTGGGCGAGACGCTTGGTCCCCGGCAGATCGTTGCGCTTGTCATGACGCTCACCGGCGTCGCGATCGCGGCGCGGTCCTGAGTCCGGCAGGATGAAGCGCACGATCCGGAGATCACCTGACCGCCGGGACCGGGATCGTGCTTGCCTCGTTCCAGATTTCGATGGGCAAGGACGTCGCTAGGAAGACTGCCTTGCCATTTCTCGCCGCGCCTCCGCCAGCAGGCGCTTTTCATTCCGTCTCACGAAGAGGAAGGCTGCCACTAGCGCCGCGGCGCCGATAATGCCGAGCCCGATGCCGATCGGACCGCTGAGCCGTTTCGCGGCATCGCCCAGCGCATAGGCGGCGAACCCATACAACGAGGTCCAGCAGAGCCCGCCCAGCCCGTTCCAAAGCAGGAATGAGTGCCAGGGCATCCGGTTGGCCCCCGCCAGAAGGGCCGCGAACGTCCGCAAGATCGCGACGAACCGGCCAACGAATACCACCCCGCTGCCGTAGCGCCGGAACAGGTACTGCCCGAGTTCCAGCCGCTCCTCGCTCAGCCCGATCTTCCGGCCCCAATGGGCCAGCAGCCGATAGCCGATCGAACGGCCGAGAAAATACCCGATCTGGTCGCCGACGATCGCCCCCAGTGCCGCCACTGGCACCAGGAGGAAGATGCTCAGGTGATGGGTGGTCGCCGCATAGATCGCGGCGGCGATCATCAGGCTCTCCCCCGGCAGGGGCAGCCCGATGCTTTCCAGCATCAGCGCCACCCCGACGCCGGTGTAGCCGTAGTGCTGAATCAGGCCGTCCAGCGACCCTGGTATTATCGTCATCCCACTCCCTTTTGCCGAACGACACGTGGGCCCTGAAGGTTTAAGTTCGTCAAAAGGTTCCGTTCACAACCTGCCCTGGCTGGGAACGCGCCGAGTCACTTCTTGCCGTGCCAGCCGATCCGTGCCGCCGCTGTGCCAATCCCATGAGGCGCGGCTGCCGCGACGGGACACGCCGCGACGGGACACTAGGCCGCGGCAATCAAGGCCAGTTTTTCCCGGGCCTGTTGCGGGATCGGCACCGGCTTCTGCACCCCGCGCTCGACGAAGACGTGAATGAAGTGCCCCTCGGCCGCCGCAACATCCTCGTCATTGCGGAAGATGCCGAGTTCATAGCGTACCGAACTGCCGCCGATCCGGGCTACGCGGATGCCGACGGTGACGCGGTCGGGGAATGCCAGCGAGGCGTGGTAGCGGCAGGCGACTTCGGCGACCACGCAGTGCACGGGCCCGTCCAGCAGGCCGACGACCTGCTCCGACATCTCGTAGTAGGTGACCGCCGTGTCGAAGTAGGAGAAGTACATGACATTGTTCACATGCGCGAAGGCGTCGTTGTCCATCCACCGCGTGGTGATGGCGTGGAACCAGCGGTAATCGGCGCGTTTTCCGGGTGGATGACGGCTCATTGTAGCGGCTTGTCCTGTGTTGCTTCGACGCGGCGTCACTTACAAGACGGCCGGGCCATTGGACAGCGCCGCCATCCCGGTCTACACGGCCCGCCGCATTGACCGCCGAGGAGGGGGTAGTTGCCGCGCCGTGTTTTGTCCCTGGCCACAGCCCTGTTGCTGGTCCCCGCTTTTGCCCATGCCCATGCCATCCTGGAGGAAAGCACCCCGCCGGCCGGAGGCTCGATCCAGGCCGGTCCGGTCGAGCTGCATCTGCGCTACAACAGCCGGATTGACCGCGAACGCTCCCGGCTGACGCTGACACGCCCGGATCGCGACAAGGATACCGTCGCGATCGACCCGGACGGGCCGCCGGATATCATCAACGCGCATCTGGATCTGACGCCCGGCGACTATGTCCTGCGCTGGCAGGTCCTTGCCGTGGACGGCCATATCACGCGGGGCGACGTCCCCTTCACCGTGAAGGCGCCCTGAGTAGATGGAACTGCTGGTCGATCTGTTCGGCTACCTGTCCATCATCATTCATGGGCTGACCATCCTGTCGCAGTCCATGGCGCTGGGCGGCGTGCTGTTCCTGGTGCTGCTGGCCCGCCCGCTGGCCAGCCGCGTCGGGCCGAACGGCCGGTCGATTGCCGCCGGCACCGCCCGCATCGCCGGTCTCGCCGCGATCGGGCTGTTGCTGTCCGAGGCCGCCACGGTGGCGCTGCAAACCGCGGTGCTGACCGACACTGTCGACCTTCGCGTCACCGAGGTCCTGGCCGCCAACTTCGCCATCGCCGGCATGGTCAAGATCGGTTGCCGCCGGGGCAATGGCGCTTCTGCTTCTGGGCTGGGGGCTGCGGGCGCCGCGGATCCCGCTGCTGGCGCTGATCGTCATCGAGCTCGCCGCCGCGACCCTGACGACGCATGCCGCCGCCCGGCTGGACAACCGCGTCCCGCTGCTGGCGGTCGAGGCGCTGCATCAACTCGGCGCGGCAATCTGGATCGGCGGCATCCCGTGCTTCCTGCTGGCCCTGTCGCAGATCCGCGAAGCCGCGTCCTGGCGCCTCGTCAGCGCCCGCTTCTCCCGCATGTCGATGGCGGGCGTCGCCTGCATCCTGGTCAGCGGTGCGACCATGAGCGTGCTGTATATCGGCAGTTGGAGCGGCTTCTACGGCACCGCGTACGGCGTCATGGTCGGCGCCAAGATTGCGATGTTCCTGATGTTGCTGGGCCTGGGCGGGATGAACTTCCTGCTAACGGAACGGCTGCGGTCTGACCCGGCTACGCCGATCAACCGCATGCGCCGGTTCGCCGAGGTGGAGTTCGGCATTGGCATTGCGATCTTCTTTGCCGCCGCCTCGCTGACCTCGGTGCCGCCGGCGGTGGACCTGACGCAGGATCGCGTGACCTGGCCGGAGATCAAGGCGCGGAACACGCCGGAATGGCCGAGGTTGTCGACGCCGAACCATGACTCGCTGGCGCTGCCGGCGTTGCAGGAGAAGCTGGACGCTCAGGCCGCGGCAACCAAGGCGGCGCCTCCCGGCGGCGTTCGTGCCGGGTTCCGGCGACCTGCCGCCGCGCAACGCCGCGGACATTGCGTGGTCGGAATATAACCATCACTGGGCCGGATTGATCGTCATCGCGGTCGGCCTGCTGGCGCTGCTGAACCGAGCGGGGCTGCGCTGGGCTCGGCACTGGCCATTGCTGTTCCTGGGGCTGGCGGTGTTCCTGTTTTTCCGGTCCGATCCCGAAACGTGGCCGCTGGGCGATGTCGGGTTCCTGGAGAGTTTCCGCGACGTCGAGGTGCTGCAGCACCGGTCCTTTGTTGTGCTGATCGTGGTGTTCGCGTTCTTCGAGTGGCGGGTGCGGGCGACCAACTGGCAGAACCGCTGGGCGCCGCTGGTGTTTCCGCTGCTGTGCGCGGCCGGTGGGACGCTGCTGCTGACTCACAGCCACGCGATTGCCAACCTGAAGGATCAGTTGTTGATCGAACTGACCCACACGCCGCTGGCGCTGGCGGGCATCGCCGCCGGGTGGGCCCGGTGGCTGGAGATCCGGCTGAACCCGCGGGAGAACCCGATCGCCTGGCAAATCTCCGGCTGGGTCTGGCCGGCGTGCATCCTGTTCAGCGGTCTGCTGCTGCTGGGCTATCGGGAAGCGTAATGGTCGCGTGGCTCTCCGAGCTTAATGCGGTGAGCAGCTGTCTGCGGTTGGTGATGCTGCGGGCACCAACCGCCCTCCGCGGTTGCCGGCCGGTCACCACGCGCAATCGAGCAACGATCCAAGCTGGCCGATCCGCCGTTCGATAGTTTCGGCCCGTTCCCGCAGATACGGCGACGGATGGGCGGCGGACCAGTGCAGCGGGTCGGGCAGCACGACGGCGAGGCGGGCGGCTTGGTCGCGCGTCAGATCCGCGGCGGAGCGGTTGAAGTTTGCCCTGGCGGCGGCCTCGGCGCCGTAGATGCCGGGGCCGAATTCGATGATGTTGAGATAGACTTCGAGCACCCTTCGTTTCGGCCACAGCAGGGCGATCTGCGGGGTCAGCCACGCTTCGATCGCCTTGCGCACCGGATCGCGCCCTGGCCACAGCAACAGGTTTCGCGCCACCTGCATCGTGATCGTGCTGGCGCCGCGGGGCCGGTCGCCCTCCTGCCAGACCGCAACCTGCTCTGCGAGGGCGTCGACGTCGAAGCCGAACCGTTCGTGGCAGAAATGATTGTCTTCCGAGGCGATGACCGCGTCGGCCAGGGCAGGGGATATCCGATGGTAGCCGATCCATTCATGGTGCCAGCCGTAGCCCTGTGTCAGGCGCAGCAGCATCAGCGGCGTAACCGGTGGTGGGACGTAACGAAACAGCATGATCAGCGCGGCGGGGCCGAGCAGGAGGGCGACGGCGACGGCGGCCAGGATGTTGCGGAGGCGGTTCTTCCGCGGGGCGGCGGCCGGCTTGGCCATTGGTCCGGTTAGGTCGCATCCTCCAGGATGTCGCTGATCACGCGCTCCAGGTTCCGCAGGGTGTTGCAGACAGTCACCAGGTTGCAGAACGGGGCGTACCGATACATGTCGGAGTCGCCTGTTCCCCACGCGGACTTGTATTCCGGGTTCAGCCAGATGATTCGTTTCGACCGCAGTGACAGCTCGTTCATGATTTCGGTGCGCGGGTCGGTGCGGTTGCCGCGGGCGTCGCCGAGGATGATGATCGTCGTCTTGTTGGTGACGTGGCGCATCCAACCGTCCTGGAAGTCGGCGAACGAGTTGCCGTAGTTGGACGATCCGAAGCCGATCAGGCCCATGATCTTGGTGATGGCTTCCTCGACCGGTTCCTTTTCCAGGATGTCGGAGACCTCGATCAGCGAACCGGCGAAGGCGAAGGAGCGGATGTCGGACAGTGCCTCGTTCAATGCATAGAGGAACATCAGCAGGAACTGCGACATGGCGGCGACGGAGCCGGAGACGTCGCACAGGACCATGACGCGGGGTTTCTCGATGCGCTTCTGTTTCCAGACCGTGACGAAGGGGATGCCGTCCCAGCCCATGTTGCGGCGGATCGTGCGGCGCGTGTCGAGCACGCCGCGCAGCCGGACGCGCCTTGTCTTGGCGTAGCGGGCAGCGAGTTTCTTCGCCATCTGGCGGACCAGCACGCGCATGCGGTCGAGGTCGCGGCGTTCGAGGTTGGACAGGCGGGCGGATTTCAGCAGTTCCTCGCGGAACTTTTCGGTTTCGCCGCGGGCGAACAGGATCAGGTTGCGTTCGACGAAGTCGCGGACCGAATCACGCAGGGCTTCGACGCGGCCTTCCAGGAATTGTGCGCGGCCCTGGCCTTCGGGCGTGCCGCTCTGGCGCAGGGCTTCAATGTTTTTCTCGACGCCGCGCAGGCCCATGCGGTCGAGGATGCGGCGGGCATAGAGGTTCTTCTGGGTAAAGAACCGGATTGTTTCAATACCGGCTTCGCGGGCGGCCTGTTCCATGGCCGTGGCGAGGGCGGCGCGGTCGTCGCCGGCGAGTAACTGACCAAGGGACTGGCCGCCGCCGCCGCCCATGCCGTCGCCGCCGGGGCCGGCGGCCGGGTCGGCGAAGGGGTCGGTGGTGGCGCTTTCGTCCTGGGCGCCGTCAGAGCCCTTGTCGGCGAACTCGTCACGCTTGAAGAACAGATCGAAGGTTTCGTCGTAGAGGTTCTTCTCGTCGGGGGTCTTTGCCAGGACGAGACCCAGCGTGTCCTTCAATGCCACCCGGTCGTCATAGCCGATGATCTCCAGCGCCCGGGCGGCGTCGATGCCCTCGGCGGCGGAGACCCGCAGGCCGGCGCCGCGCGCCGCCTGCAGGAACCGCCGCAGCGGTTCGGTAGCCGGGGCTGCTTCCGACATCAGGCGCCGACCCCGGCGTCCTGCCTCGCCTTGTGGGTCATGGCGGTGAGCTGGCGGCCGGCGGCCTCGATATCAGCCTCGAACTTCAGCAGCACGTTCAGGGTGTCGCGCACGAGGTCGACCTCCAGCACGGAGGCGTGCAGCAACAGCATGATCTTCGCCCAGTCGATCGTTTCGCTGACCGAGGGGACTTTCTTCAGGTCCATCGCCCGCAGCTGCTGGGCGAAGCTGACGAGTTGCTTCAGCAGTTTCGCGTCGATGCCGGGCACGCGGGAGGCGATGATCTGTGCCTCCAGCTTTTCGTCCGGAAAGCCGATATGCAGATGCAGGCAGCGGCGCTTCAGCGCATCGCCGAGGTCGCGGGTGCTGTTGGATGTCAGCAACACGATGGGCGCGGTGACGGCGTGGACGGTGCCGATTTCCGGGATGGTGACCTGGTAGTCGGAGAGAATTTCCAGCAGGAACGCCTCGAACTCCTGGTCGGATTTGTCGATTTCGTCGATCAGCAGGACGGCGCCGTGGGTCTGCTGCAGGGCGCGCAGCAGGGGGCGCGGTTCCAGGAACTCCTCCGAGTAGAAGATGTCGCTGAAGGAGTGCAGTTTGGCCAGGGCGGCGGTC
The DNA here is from genome assembly GCA_963819005.1 of uncultured Pseudomonadota bacterium. Taxonomy (GTDB): domain Bacteria; phylum Pseudomonadota; class Alphaproteobacteria; order Acetobacterales; family Acetobacteraceae; genus Rhodopila. Next base: position 269,018 of record CAWFUL010000009.1, on the reverse strand, counting down.
AGGCCGTCCGCGTCACCGATGACCGAGTTGATCTTGTCCTTTAGGATTTGGGTGTAGAGCAGCTGCTTGCCGTATTTCCACTCGTACAGCGCCTTGGACTCGTCGAGGCCTTCGTAGCATTGCATGCGGATGAGCGGCAGGCCGAGCCAGGTTGCGACGGTCTTGGCGAGTTCGGTTTTGCCGACGCCGGCGGGGCCTTCCACCAGGATGGGTTTTTGCAGGTGATGGGCCATGAACACCGCGGTGGAGATCTGGCGGTTGGGGATGTATCCCGCCGCGCTCAGGCCTTGTTCAACAGCATCGATCGAGGTCAGGGTAGGCGATCGCAGGGCGGACCCGCCCTCCGTCAGCGCATCATTCACATCCGGCTCCAGCTACTGTGTAGTAGGTCGGATCGCATTGGGGCGAGAGAATGTCAAACGGTTGCGGGGGGCGGTGACGTGTTCTTGCGGCACCAACGCCAGGTCATATTGCGGAATCGTTGATCGTCAGCCGGAGGGACGCCGTCATGGATATCACCAAGGACATCCAGCCGGTGCCGACGTTCCGGAAGAGTTCGCTGACGGACAGATGCACGCGACCTTTGACAGATCTATCAGACCATCGATGCCGCGGACGTCAGGCAGGCTAGCGGCTGGTTCATGGGCTGGAACGGGTCGTCCCGCGCCTGGGTCGAAAATCCGGCGCGTGGGTCGATGATCCGGGAGAGTCATGTCTGCGTCACGTGCTTTACGGGCGGCGGCGCAATGTCTACCGGATGACTAACGCGGTCATCAAAGGCAAGCGCGTCGTGAATGGCCGCCAGAACAGCGTTCGTGACGCGGACGGGCCGTTGTCATGGCCAGACGATCCGGCTTTTTGCGGGACAGGCCTTTAATCCGCCGCGATCGAAACGCCGCCCAGCCTCGCGCTTTCGGCATAGGCGCGGACGACATCGCCGAACTGGGCGAAGATTGCCTTGGATACCGGGTCGGTGCGCCAGTCGTATTCTGGGTGCCACTGTATGCCGACGGCATAGCCTGGGGCTGGTCCCTCGGGTCCGGCGACCACGCGTACGGCTTCGATCGTGCCGTCGGGGGCTACTCCTTCGGCGATCAGACCAGGGGCAAGGCGATCCACGCCCTGGTTGTGCAGGGAGTTCACCGCGATCTCCGTCGCGCCGGCAAGACGATGCAGCCAGCCGCCGGGGGTGATGCGAACCGAATGCGCCTTGCTTTGGCGGATGCGGGCGGACGGCTGCATCGGGGTGGAATGGTCGAAGCGGTCGGGCAGGTCCTGCAGGCGCTGGTGCAGCGAGCCGCCCATCGCGACGTTCAGTTCCTGGAAGCCGCGGCAGATGGCCAGAAGCGGGACGCCACGGGCGACGGCGGCGCGGATCAGCGGCAGGGTGATGCCGTCGCGGGCCGGGTCCTCCCACGTGCCTTCGGCATGCGGCGGGCCGTCATACAAGGTGGGGTGCACGTTCGAGCGGCTGCCCGTCAGGATGATGCCGTCGAGCCGTTCGAGCAGGGTTTCGATGTCGGCTTTCGGGCCGTTCGCGGGCAGCAGGACCGGCACGCCGCCGATCACTTCGTCCGTCGCGCGCACATAGGTGTCGGACGCTGCGTGGTTCGGCATGCCGAACAAGCCGAACTGCTTGGTGCAGCAGCTGATACCGATGAGTGGCTTGACGACGCGGGGCGACCTCATGATGGAGATAATCATTCCCCAATTTTGCGGCGAAAAGAAGACATTTTCGACCGGTGGAGACACATCCGCGTCAGGGCTCTTGACGATTGTCAGCCATTTTTCGCCGCGGGCGGGCTGAGTTGTTCGAACAATTGCGGGTCAAGGGACACTCCCTGCTGGACATCGGACAGCGTGACATGGGTCTCGCGCCGCTGCGCGTCGACAACGATCCATTGCCTTAAAGTCAAGGGCTGATCAGTGAAAATCAGCGTCAGGGTGCCGTCGCCGGGGCTGTCGGTGCGCACCAGGCTCACCTGGATCTGGCCGGGAAGGCGCTGGATTCCAGTGACCGTCACGGCCCCGGACAGGACCACGTTATCGGCCAACAAGATTCCCAGCGGTGTCCGGCTGAGCGGGATATTGCTGGTCTGCTGCAGCGCCGAATCGTGGAACGTGAGGACGCCGTGCGAGGCGATCATCAGGAACGGCGCCGGCGGTTCGTACTGGAAGCGCATTCTGCCCTGGCCGTTGCAGCCATGCGGTTCCCTGGGAGACCTGGCCGTCGCCGGCGACCTGAAAGAAATGCGCCTTCAGCGTTTTAAGGCTGTTCAGGTACGCCTCGATCCGGGCGACGTCGGCACTATCCTGCGGTGAGGATGGGATCGCGCGCGCCGTTCCACCCGCGACACCGAGGGGGACAATCACAGCCGATGCGAGCAGGACGCGACGCTTGATCATGACGCTGCATGTGGCCGTTTGGCGGCGGTTTTGCAAATGTCGGTCTGTCCATACTTCGGTCCGGGCACTACTCGGCGGGGACAGGGGCGGCCCGCGCCCATAGATGGGGCTGCAGTTCCTCCTCCCGATTCGGAAAGAACAGGGCGCAGCCCAGCGTTACCACCGAGAACGCGGCGAGTACCATGGTCGCCGCCGCAACGTTGCCGGTGCGTTCGTGGAGGATCGCCACCACCGGGGCGGCCGCGGCGGCGCCGAGGAATCCGACGAAGAAGCGCACCGAGTAGATCCGGGCGCGCATTTCCGGCGAGATGTAGCGGGCAGCCATGGTCTCGTTGACGGTGACCTGGCCGAAGATCGAGGCGGCGACGAGCCCGGCCAGCGGCAGCACGACCCATCCCTGCGCGAAGGACAGGGCTGCCATCGCGGGGGCGAGAACCATGCTGACCGGGAGAAAGACCTTCTTCAGCGTATTGCGGTCGATCATACGGCCGACGGTGAACTGGGTCAGGGCACCGCAGAGCGTCACCAGGAATGCCGCGGCGCCGATCAGCGGCAGCAGGGTGGCGTTGGTTGCCAGCCGCTCCTCCATCAGCTTGGGCAGCAACAGGGTGAAGGCGTTGAAGACCAGGCCCGACGAGGTCGCGATCAGCATCAGGACCAGCACCGCCCGGCGGACGAGGTGGCGGGGGATGGGTGGGAAGGGGCGGGTGCTGGCGCGGATCGCCGATTCGGCGGCCGGGGTTCGCAGCCAGAACAGCCCGACGAGGACGCACAGCGCGCCAGGGGTTATGAAAGCGGCGCGCCAGCCGAATTTCGCGGCCAGGAAGGCGGTGATGACGGGGGCGAGCGCGACGCCGAGGTTGCCGAAGACTCCGTTGACGCCGATCGACTTGCCGGGGTGATCGCCGGCGGCCTCGACCAGCATTGTCGTGCCGATAGGGTGATAGATCGCGGCGAACCCGCCGGCGACGGCGAGTGCGGCGGCGAACATCCAGGTGGACTGGGCCAGTCCGGCGGTGGCGAGGCCGGCGCCGGTGCCCAGGTAGAAGGCGGTCATCAGGGTCTTGCGGCCGAGGCGTTGGGCCAGCCAGCCCTGGGGCAGGGACAGCAGCCCGTAGAGCACGAACATGCCGGTCGCGAGGGCGAGGATCGGTCCGTAGGACTCGCCGAAGATGCCGCCCGGGACCGCCATGACCAGCACTGCCGTGGGCAGGATCAGCAGGCTGTAATGGGTGATCGTGTGGGCGGTGTTGATGAAGACGATCTGCCGAGCGGCCGGGGTCATGGGGTGGCTCCGTTTGGGACGGGCGGTTGTGGCGTTCCGTTTGAGGTGGATCCAGGCTAGCGTGACGGAATGGCGATGTCAGGCCAAGTTCTGTCGCAATCCGGCCACACTCGGCTGCGGCCGTTCGAGCGGGCGCCTCGGCCGATGGCCGGGTATGCGTTTGACTACAAATCCGGCCACTGGACGGGGCTGCATCGACACCCTCGGGCGCAGTTGCTGTTTGCCACGGCGGGGGTCATGCGGGTGACGACCGAGACCGCGTTGTTCACGGTCCCGCCTGGCACGGGGCTGTGGGTTCCGGCGGATACGATGCATGCGGTGCGGATGGATGGCGACGTGTGCATGCGGGCACTGTTCCTGCGGGCTGATGCGGCAGCGTCGGGACCGGCGGAGTCGACGGTGATTGCGGTGTCGCCGCTGCTGCGGGAGCTGATTCTGACGGTGTGCGGCGAGCCGGTGGTGTGGGATGCGCGCGGGCCGATCCGTCTGGTTGCGGCACTGGTTCTGCACGAGATCCGCCGAGCGGGGACTCGGCCGTTGTCGTTGCCGGCGTGCCGTGATCCGAGGCTGGTTCGGGTGGCTGAGGTGCTGATCGCCAATCCGGCGGATGGCCGCGATCTGGCGGCGCATGCGCAAGCGGCGGGCGCCTCTGTGCGGACGTTGACGCGGTTGTTCCGGATGGAGACGGGGATGACGTTCGAGCAGTGGCGGCGGCAGCTTCGCATGACCGAGGCGCTGGCCCGGATTGCGCAGGGTGAATCGCTGGCGCGGGCGGGGGCGGCGGTTGGCTACAGCAGCGCGCCGGCGTTTGGCGCGGCGTTCCGGAAGACGTTCGGGTCCACGCCCTCGCGGATGGCTGTCGCTGCGCAGAGGTCCGGTTAGGGTGGGCGCCGTCGGGACCAAAGGACCGGCAGCGCGGCGTCCATGCCGGGCGCGACATGGGTGCGGGCGCGGGCGGGCTGGGTGACGCAAACGATATCCGCGCGTTCAGGCTTTGCGCTGGTGAGACGGCGGGGGCCCGCTTACCTGAACAGGTGCTTCGGCAGCCGGAGTTGCCCTGGGGACGAGTGATGCAACGTCAACTGGTTACACTGGAGGCTAACATGGCAGAAGCTGGTCAAACGCCTGGTCCGGGTCGGCTTGGCATTCCGGCGGACAACCTTGAGCGTGCCCTGACCGTTGCGCACCCGGACGACCCCGCGCTTCGCCATATTTCGGTCGTCGGCGGGACGTATACAATTCTGGTGAGCGGCGCACAAACGGCCGGGCGCTACTGCCTGATCGACATGCTGATACCGATGGGCGGCGGACCACCGCCGCACAGGCATGATTTCGAGGAGATGTTCACTCTGCTGGAAGGCGAACTCGACTTCACGTTTCGCGGCGAGACATCCACCATCCACGCTGGATCCACTGTCAATATCCCTGCCAATGCGCCGCACTCGTTCGTCAACGCTTCCCGGAGCACGGCCAGGATGCTTTGCATGTGCACGCCGGCGGGCCAGGAGGCGTTTTTCCTGGAAGTCGGTGACGCCGTGGCGGGCCGCACATCGCCGCCGCCTGACCTCAGTGTGGAGGAAAAGGCCGAACGGGGCATGAAGGCGAAGGCGTTGGCCGCGAAGTATCGAACGGAGATGGTCGGGGCCGGAACCTGACACGCGTAACCGATTTTAGGATGGACATGGCGAGGAGATGTCGCGATGCCGAAAGTCAGCACTTGCCTGTGGTTTGAGAAAGATGCCGAGGCGGCGGCGCGTTTCTATGTCTCGCTTGTGCCCGGTTCCAGTCTGGGGGTTGTCCAGCGCTCGCCGGCGCAATGGCCCGGCGGTGAAGCGGGGGACGCGATCCTGGTGACATTCAGCCTTGATGGACAGGCGTTTCAGGCATTGAACGGCGGCCACCCGGCCAATTACGGCACGGCGGCCTCGATTTCGGTGATGTGCGCCGACCAAGTGGAGGTCGATCGGCTGTGGGCGGCGCTGACGGCCGATGGAGGGGCGGAGATCATGTGCGGCTGGCTGCGCGACAGGTGGGGCGTGCCGTGGCAGATCGTGCCCGAGATCATGCCGCGCCTGCTGGCCGATCCGGACCCTGCTGTCGCGAGCAGGGTGTTCGCTGCCATGACGGGAATGGTCAAGTTGGACATTGCCGCCCTGGAGCGGGCGGCGGCCGGCTGAGACGTCTTGGCGAGCCGGAGGCCGGGCGGGCTCAGATGACCAGGCCGCCGTTCACATGGATCGTCTGGCCGGTGACATAGGCGGCGGCGGGTGAGGCGAGGAAGGCGATCACGGCGGCCACCTCCGCCGGTTCGCCGATGCGGCCGAGGGGGATGCGGGCGATCTGGGCGGCCAGGGCCGATGGGTCTATCGCGCGGTGGGCAGCGCTGTCCTTGCGGATGAATCCGGGGACGACGGCGTTCACCGTCACGCCGTTGCCGCCGAGCGCGATGGCCAGGGATTTGACGAGTGCTTCCAAGCCGGCCTTGGCGGCTGCCGAGGCGGGGAACGCGGTAATATCCGACCGGAAGGTGTGGGCGACGAAGCTGGAGACGGCGATGATGCGGGGGTCCTGGGCCTGGCGAAGATAGGGCAGCGCGGCCTGGGCGAGCCGGAAGAAGGCGCCCTGGATGGCTTCGGTCGACGCGACCAGCGCCTGGTTGGTCAGGTCCGTGAATGCGGTGCGGTCGGCGAAGCCCGCGTTGCTGACCAGGATGTCGAGGCGGCCGTAGTGACCGATGGTTTCGGCGACAAGGGCTGACGCTGTGTCAGGATCAGCGAGGTCGCCGAGGGCGACTTCAGCCAGGGCGCCGGCCTGACGGGCTTGCTCCGCGACCGCCTGGGCGGCGTCGCGGTTGCGGCGGGTGTGCACCAGGATCGCGGTTTCCGGACTGGCTATTGTGCGGCAGACCGCTGCGCCGATGCCGCTTGCCGCGCCAGTCACAAGTATGGTTCGCCGGGCGTTCATGGCGGCACCGTGCCGTTCAATTGCCAGGGATTGCAAGCCGGTTTGGAAGGTCGCGGTCTCGGCATGGAACGTTCCGGTGCGCGCTGCGTTGGTGTGGGGCACCACCAAAGGGAGATTTGAAATGCGTGCACTTTTCTTGGCGACTGCGTTGATCGGCCTATCGGTTGCTGCCCATGCCAGTGATTCCAAGCCGGCCGGGACGGCGAAGGGGGCGGCGGTTGGCGCTGTCGCGGGCCATGAGGTCGGCAGGGGACATGCGATGGCCGGCGCGGCCACGGGTGCGGCGATTGGGCACCACCAGTCGAAGAAAGCCGAACAGCAGAAGCCGCAGGGCTGATCCTCGAACGGCGGACTGCCTGCGGTCTGACCCAGGTCCAGGCACGTTGGTGCCGGTCGCGACTGTAACAGGTCGCGGCCGGCATCGCGCGTTGAGCGGGAATGCACCGACGACGCGGCGACCGTCGTGCTTGTGGCCGCGGCGTGCGGGTGGGCATCTGGCGGGGGCGGATCTGGACGTTGTGCCCGTTGAGCCGGTGCCGGAACTGATGCGTGCTTACCGAGGGCGGGAGACGTGGACGTTGGGGCGGTCGATCATTACGCCGTGCTTGGTGTTCTACGCCTCAGGCTTGGGAGGACATTCGGTTGAAGTCGGCTGAGACGATGCGGGCGGCGTTGCTGGTGGCGCGGGCGTAGAGTGTTATTGTGCCGGTGGGTGATTGAGCGACTGCTGAGTGGGTTGGGTTGTTTGGTCGTGGTCCTTTTTTAGCAGCAGCTGTTCGACTTAGCTGTGGATACACGCAGAAATACTCCAAATAATACGAGTGTAGGACCAGAATTAAATCGATGCAACCAGGTTTCGTGACATAGTGCAGTCTCGAAAGGCACTTGTCTCATGGAACATCGACAGTTCGAGCGTCTGAAAGACCAAGTCAGTGCCGCATCGGCGGGGCAAATACTGGAACTCGAAGATGCCATCCAACGCGCCAGCTCGCAGCAGTTCATCGAGATGGCGCTGGCTCGGCGCACCAGGCAAACCATCCAGGTTCGTCTTTGCCCGCACTGCAAGGGCAACAACATCGTTCTCCACGGTAAGGACCAGAACCGTCGCCAGCGCTTCAAGTGCCGCGGGTGCGGACGCACCTACAACATCATGACCGGCACGCCGATGGCCCGTGCCCGCAAGCCTGGGACGTGGCTCCGATACCTTGGCTTCATGTCTGCGCACATGTCGGTGCGGGAGATCGTGTCGTCCGGCATCGGTGTGCATCAGGTCACGGCCTGGCGCTGGCGTCATCGCTTCCTCCAAGCCTCCGTCAACGACAACGCCTCCATCCTGTCGGGGGTGGTTGAGGCTGGCGAAACGTTCTTTGTCCGGTCCTTCAAGGGGAGCCGTGGCAGGAAGAACGGGGAAGCAACGGAAAGCCGCACCACCCGGCCGCGTGCCTCGGGTGCCACGAAGCGCGGCACGTTGCATCACCTGGTGCCGGTGCTCACGGCGCTGGACAACAGCGGCGCCATCTTCCAGGCGATCCTCGCGTCGCCATCCGGCATCGAGGAGGCGTTGGACGGTCGCATCGCCTGCGGGTCCGTGCTTTGTTCCAGTGGCGACCTCGCCTATGCCAATGCCGCTGACAAATCGCGTGCGGAACATTACGTGGTGTCCGATACGGTAGCGACGCCGCTTTCCGGTCATGTCAACCCCATTTCGATACAGCGACGGTTGGGGCTTGAGCGGGTGAGGACTCATCATCAACGGTTGAAACGCTTGATTAATGAACGGTGTCGCGGCGTGGCGACGAAATACCTCGGCAACTACCTTGGCTGGCACCGAGCGATGATCCGGTCTGGATTCGAAGGGAAGATGTTGCTGGGTCGGGCGTTGGCATGAACGAGTATAGGAATATCTGATAATCGGAACAAAAGTCGCTGTGGGAAGTAATTAGCGGCACGGGATAGCGGGTCAGAAAACAATTCGCTTATCGCGTCAGCCTGTCTGACAAAGTGGCATTGATTTACCGAAACAGATTTCGTCTCAGCGTGAGCGGCGAAGCCAGTCTTGGCGTTGTGAGATCGGCCTATAAGTGCCGCTACCGCATAGTTGTTATTCGCCGACGTTGGACTGTCGCCGATGGTGGATGACTGGTCAGGCATGGTAGTCATAACCGAGGCTTAGCGTTAAATAAATCCGATGGCTTCTGAGTCGTAAAATATGATCGTTTCTAGCTCGTCTCGTCGTGACAACAGACTTGTGCATGCTCCACAGTTAAGTCGAACATAGTCTTTCTGTTCGCCGCGGCGGACAGCGCGTCCGACTTTGTAACGACCCGCTTAGCGTTTCTCCCGGGATGCCGTAATCTGCCTGCCCACACCGCGCGGCTGGGTCGCTAGGCGCGATGGTCAGGCGGCGGCTTTGCGCTGCCTTGGCCAGCGGGCGGCAACCTGGGGGAGGACTTCCTCGATCAGGCGTTTTGTCTGGGCCAGCATGTCGGCGTCGCCTTGCGCGACTGGGCGCAGAATGAACTTCTGGGCGCCGACCGTTATGTATTCGGACAGCCGGCGCAGGATGGTGTCGGCATCACCCATCGCGAACAGGTCGCCGGGATCGCGGCCGGTGCGGGCCTTGTAGTGTTCCATGACCTTTGCCACGCCGGGATCGTCCGGGCCGCCGAAGCGAAAGGCGAACGCAGCACCGTAATGGTCTTCGTCGATGGTCCGACCGGCTTCCTTGGCCGCGGCCTTGATGCCGGCAATGACGGTCCCGACCGTCTCGGCGGTCTCGGCGCCGGCCTGCCAGCCGGTGCCGAGTTTAGCAGTGCGGCGGATGGCGGCCTCGGACGAGCCGCCGATCCACATTGGCAGGTCGGGCTGCACCGGCAACGGGGCGATGATGGCGTCGGTCAGACGGAAGTGGCGACCTTCATAGGTGAGTTTTTCGCCGGCCCAGAGGCGGCTGATGATCTCCAGCGCCTCGTCGGTTTTGCGGCCGCGAGTGGTGCTGTCGAGGTGCATTGCGGTCCATTCGCCGCCGCGGGGACTGCCGATGCCGAAGCCGGGCAGCAGTCGTCCGTTCGACAGCACGTCGATGGTTGCGCATTGCTTGGCCAGCAGCACGGGCTCGCGCATCGCCACGGAGACGACGTTGACGCCGAACTTGATGCGCTTCGTACGCCCGGCAACGGCGGCCAGCATGGTCATGCATTCCAGGAAGGGGGTGCGGCTGACCAGCCGGTCGGTTTGCCAGATCGAGTCGATGCCGCCTTGTTCACACAGGTCGACCCAGCGCCAGAACCCGTCCGTGGTATCGAACGGGTACTCCATAATTCCTACGCCGACCGCGACGTTTTGCACCATCGAGGTATCCTCCGCTGCTTCACGGTGATGGTTCACGCTTTTGGGTCAGGTGGCAATCCGGCTGGTCAGTTGGCGGGACGGCCTGGAGCGCCCGCCGGGATCTGGCCTGGGGCGATGTTCCAGGCTTCCAGCCAGATCGGCACGGCTACCAGCGGCAGCGGCCGCGCGGCGAGGAAGCCCTGCGCGTAGTCGGTGCCCATTTCGAGCATCGTGTCCCATATCGCCTGAGTCTCGACTTCCTCGGCGACGACCGATATGCCACGCTGCCTAGCGTCCAGGACTGTGTCGGCCAGGAAGCCCTTGATGTCGGGCGAAACGTCAACCTGTTTGACCAGGTCTTTATCCAGTTTCACGCTGGTGAACGGCAGGTCGAGCATCGGCCGGAGGCGGGGCACCGCCGGTCCCACATCGTCGATGGCGACGCCGTAACCTAGTAGCCGCAGATGCTCGACCGACTGTCGCAGCGCTGCCAGGTCTTTCACTGGCTGGCTTTCGGTCAGTTCGATAATGATCCGGTGCGCCGGGATGCCCGCCGCAACCCGCTGCTGCTCCAACCGCGCCAGCGATGCCGGGTGCAGCAGGACGTCCAACGGGAAATTCACCGAGATCCGAAGACCGGTCGCTGCGAGGGCTTCCGATGCCAGATCGGCGAAGACCTGGGCTGACACTCGCTCCGTCAGTCGTGCGGCAAGGCCGGCATCTTCCATCTGCGGTACAAACTGATCCGGAAGCAGGGTGCCAAGCGTCGGATGGGCGAGGCGCGCCAGGGCTTCCAGACCGACGGGCTGGCGGTCGGCCATACGGATGATCGGCTGATAACGTGTTTCGATCATCGCACCGTCGAGTGCGGCCCGCAGATCCGCGAGGTCTATGGCACAGTCCGAACGGTTGCGTGGCGTCGTCGTCATCAAGGCCTCGTGCACAGCGGCTGGCTGGGCGGTGCGAATCACCCGCAAGTAAGGCCGCCTTCGTTCCGGGCGCCCTAACAACAGCATGTCAGTCTCGGGTCCGGCAATTTCCGTTGTCAGATCGGCCAGGGCCGTTGTCAGGCCATCCGCGTCGCCATCGTCTACCAATAGGTGACTGTAGTGGTTGCTGACACCCGCCAACTGTGTCAGGGCATTGCGCGCGTCGCATTCCGAAACAGTGCCCCCAACCTGCTGGCCGGCAACGCGCACAGCCCAGGCCCAGGACGACTTGCGGCTTACCAGCAACAGGCGGAAGTCTGTGTCGTCGGCTTTGTCTGGCGAGCCAGGCCCGGAGCGAAACGAAGACAAGGCAGCCCGCTCCTTCTCCATTCGCGGTTGAGCTACGACCTAAGCATTAGGTCAGATCTCAAAATATAGCGAGAGAAATCTCGCTATTTAGAACTTTGTGTTTCTACAACCCACATTTTGCCTGGTTCTCGGTGTGCACTCGTGATGATATCAATCAAAAGTTGTTTCTTTAGCCGAGCGAGAATGCCGGTTTCCTCTTCTCGACGAATGCCGCCATGCCCTCTTTCTGGTCCGGCGTGCCAAATAGCGACAGGAACAAGGCGCGTTCGTAGCGGACGCCCTCAACCAGGGAGGATTCGAATGCGCGGTTGACCGCCTGCTTGGCGAACTGCACTGCGACCGGGGAGAGGTTGGCGATTTTCTCGGCGATCTTCACAACCTCGGGCACTAGTTGGTCAGCGGGGAACACCCGGGACACGAGGTTGGCCCGTTCCGCCTCGGCCGCGTCCATCATGCGTGCCGTCAGCACCATATCCATCGCCTTCGACTTGCCGACCGCCCGGGTCAACCGCTGCGTGCCGCCAGCGCCGGGAATGACGCCGAGGTTGATCTCCGGCTGGCCGAATTTCGCGGTATCGGCGGCGAAGATCATGTCGCACATCATTGCAAGCTCGCAGCCGCCGCCCAGGGCGAATCCGGCCACCGCGGCGATCACTGGTTTCTTGACGGTGAGCACCGCTTCCCAGGCGGCGCCGATGAAGTCCTCGACCATCGCGGCGGGGTTGGTGCGGTCGCGCATTTCCTTGATGTCGGCGCCGGCGGCGAAGGCGCGATCACTACCGGTGATGACGATGGCGCCGATCGCCTTGTCGGCATCGAAGGCTCGTAACTGCTCACCCATTTCCCGTACCAGTGCGTCGCACAGGGCGTTCAGCGCGGCAGGGCGGTTGAGGCGGATGATGCCGACGCGGCCCTGGGTTTCGACGAGGATGTTTTCGTAAGCGGCCATGGCAGATACCTCCGGTTTCCCGGCGATTGTTAGCTAGCGCTGAGTCCGGGGACAATAGAAGGTGCTGCGGCCGGCCTGCACGAAGCGCCGGACGCCGTCGCAGACGGGGACGCCGGGGCAGACCGGGCATGGCTCGCCTTCGCGGCCGTAGACCCGCCAAGCGTGCTGGAAGTAGCCGAGTTCGCCGTCCGGTTGGACATAGTCGCGCAGGGAGGAACCGCCCGCGGCGATAGCCTCGGTGAGGGTTTCCTTGATTGCCGGCACCAGTCGGGAGGCGCGCGTTCCGGCGACGCTGTCGGCGAGGCGGCGGGGCGAGATGCCGGCGCGGAACAGCGCCTCACTGACATAGATGTTGCCGAGGCCGGCGACGATTTTCTGGTCGAGCAAAGCGGCCTTGATCGGGGTTTGCTTGCCGGTCAGGGCGGCGTTGAGGACAGGGACGGAGAAGGCGTCGTCCAAGGGTTCCGGCCCCAGGCCGGCAAGCAGGCGATGCGTGTCTTCAGCCGCGGTTTCGACCAGGTCGACTGATCCGAACCTGCGCGGATCGACGAAGCCGACTCGCCAGCCGTCGTCGGTTTCCAGCTCCAGATGCTCATGCAACGTGACGCTGTTCTTGCCCGCTCGGCCGACGACCATCCGGCCGGACATTCCGAGATGGAGGAGTACCGACCAGGCGCTGTCGAGGCGCATGAGGATGTACTTGCCGCGTCGGCGGAAACTGACGACTCGAGCGCCGGTCATCCGTTCGGCGAGGCCCGGCGGCAACGGCCAGCGCATGTCGGGCCGGTTTGCGACCGCGCGCAACAGGACGCGGCCTTCCAGCCGAGCCTGAAGGCCTCGCATGACGGTTTCGACTTCGGGGAGTTCCGGCATAGGTGGATTGACGTTATACACACGGCCTATGAGCGACAATACGCCGAAGCCTTTGGCAACCACCGTGGACTTCGGATTCCGAGAGGTTGATCCGCGGGAGAAAGCCGGGCTGGTGCGCGCGGTGTTCGACAGCGTGGCGCCGAATTACGACCGTATGAACGACCTGATGTCGCTGGGCATCCATCGGTTATGGAAGCGGATCTTCGTCAGCGACCTGCGTCCGCGTGCGGGAGACACACTGCTGGATCTTGCGGGCGGGACCGGGGACATAAGCTTCGGCTGGCTCCGGGCGGGCGGCGGTCCGGTGCTGCTGACCGATATCAACTACTCCATGCTGTCCGTGGGTCGTGATCGTGCGGTCGAGCGTGGTTTTACGGGTGATGTCAGTCTCGTGGTCGCGGACGCTGAAAGGTTGCCGTTTCCAGACCGATGTGTCGATCGTGTCTCGATTGCGTTCGGACTCCGTAACTGTACCGATAAAGCATCTGTCCTTCGTGAGGCCCGGCGGGTGCTGCGGCCGGGGGGACGGTTTCTTTGCCTGGAATTCTCGCAAGTTACTGTTGCCGCACTGGCGCCGGTCTATGATGCATGGTCGTTCAAAGTGCTGCCGCGGCTGGGCCGGGTGGTCGCCAAGGATGAGGACAGTTACCGCTATCTGGCGGAGAGTATCCGGACGTTTCCCAACCAGCAGACACTGGCAGCGATGATGCGTGAGGCGGGCCTGGCGAGGGTGGGGGTTCGTAACCTGTCGGGCGGCATCGCTGCGATCCACTCGGGCTGGCGGTTGTGACGCTGTCCGGCAAGCGCGTTCTGCTGATCATCTCCGGCGGCATCGCCGCGTTCAAGGCGCTTGAACTCATTCGCCTGTTGCGCCGCCAGGGCTGCGGCGTGACGTGCGTGCTGACGGACAACGGTGGGCAGTTCGTCACGCCGCTATCGCTACAGGCGCTGAGCGAATTCGAAGGTCTACAGCGACCTGTTCTCGCTGACGGACGAGTTGGAGATGGGGCATATCCAGCTGTCCCGCAGTGCCGACCTGCTGGTGGTGGCGCCGGCGACGGCCAACATCCTGGCGAAGATGGCGGGGGGGATCGCGGACGACCTGGCCTCGACGGTGCTGTTGGCGACGGACAAGCCGGTTCTGGTGGCGCCGGCGATGAACGTGCGGATGTGGCTGCATCCGGCCACCCAGGCAAATATGGCGACACTCGCGCGGCGCGGCGTTCAGGTGGTCGGGCCGGACGAGGGCGCGATGGCCTGCAACGAGTTTGGTCCCGGGCGGCTGGCCGAACCGCCGGAAATCCTCGCGGCGATTGAACGGCTGCTGCAGCCGCGGTCGCCGCTTCCGCTTGCGGGACGCAGCGCGCTCGTCACCAGCGGCCCGACGCAGGAGCCGATCGATCCGGTTCGTTACATCGCCAACCGGTCCTCCGGCCGGCAAGGGCATGCGATCGGGGAGGCGCTGGCAGCACTTGGGGCCAAGGTCACGCTGGTCAGCGGGCCGGTCACGATGCCTGATCCGCCGGGTGTGACGGTGCGCCGCGTCGAGACAGCGGCGCAGATGCTGGATGCCTGCCAATCCGTGCTGCCCGTGGATATCGCGGTGTTTGCCGCGGCGGTTGCCGACTGGCGGGTCGATCAGGCGGCGACGGGAAAAATCAAGAAGCGGCCTGGCGCCGAACCGCCGTCGCTGCGGCTGGTGCCTAATCCAGACATTCTGGCCACGATCGCCGCCGAGGGTCCGAGACGGCCGCGGCTGGTGATCGGGTTCGCGGCTGAGACCGATGATCTTCTGGCCAATGCGCAGTCGAAACTTGCTCGCAAGAAGGCGGACTGGATCGTTGCCAACGATGTTTCACCGGCCACTGGGATCATGGGCGGAGCGGACAACGCGGTTCACATTGTCTCCGCCGCTGGCATCGAGGATTGGCCGCTGCTGTCCAAGGACGAGGTTGCGCGGCGGCTGGCGGCGCGTATCGCGGCGGCGCTGGGATGACGGAGCAGGTGCCGTGGCTGATACGGCGGCTGGGGCAGGACGATCTGCCGGCGTTTCGAGTACTCCGGCTTGAGGCCTTGCGAGCGCATCCCGAAGCATTTGGCGTGACGGCGGAAGAAGAAGAGCTGGGCGATACCGGCAGGCTGATCGTCGCGCCGCCGGGGATTACCGTAGGCGCTTTCGCGGGAGACAGGCTGATCGCGTGCGCCGGGTTAACGGTCTCGGACCGCATCAAACAGTCTCATGCGGGGCAGGTCTTTGGCTTCTACGTTGTGCCGGCATGGCGGGGTGCGGGGATAGGCGACAAGCTCATCGCGGCGCTGATTGCTCATGCGCGTGCAGTACGGCTACGTTTTCTGAAACTTGCCGTGACGGTCGGCAACGGCCCGGCAAGATTGCTGTATCGCCGGAGTGGGTTTCATGCTTATGGGATAGAACCCGACGGCCTGAACGTTGCGGGTGTCTTTTACGACGTGGAATTCATGGCGCTGAATCTTGAGCACACCGGCTCAATGCACGCACCGGAAGCGACCAGGTAGTTTCCGCACGGGTCAGTCCCAGTTCGGCAGCTCGAGCGTCGCCACGGTTCCGTCCGCGGCTTCGAGGGTAAGGGACCCGCCGTGCCGGCTCGCGAAGTTACGGGCCAGGCTCAGGCCTTCACCGTCGCGCGGTCGCCCAACGAAGCCCCAGCCATTATCCACAACGGTCAGTGTCGTCATCGTGGAGTCCGTTGTCAGCCGTACGGCGATGCGGCCGGAGGGACGGCCAGCCATTCCGTGCTTAACCGCGTTGCCGATCAGCTCGTGGGCGGTACGTACAACCGCCTCCCGCAACTGCACGGGGCAAACACCCCGTACGGACACGCCGACGCGGATGGATTGGTTTGGACTGCTCATCATGTCCACCAACGCTCCCGCAAGCTGGCGCAGCCGCTCGACCATCGACCCGGGCGCGTCTGTCAGGCCGAACAGAGCGTTCGAGATGGCGGCGGACAGACAGATCCGGTGTTCCAGTTCGCGGGCGATGCGCTCGCCTTCAGGGGTATCGAGCAGTCCACGCGTTTCGCCGATCAGCCCGATGATCCGCTGCAGCGTGTTCTTTGTATGGTGGCGGAGCTGCCGCAGGTCGATTTCCTCCGCGGCGGAAGAGTTGGCATGCGTTTCGGACCTGTCGCTATGCTCGACAGCAAATCGGGTTGGATCGCTGACCGTGTTGAATTGCGGTCGCGTGCGGTCGGTCGTGGCGGCGGCGTAGGACATGTCTATAGCCTCCGTTCTTCATCCTGGCCCTCCAGGCTGCCGATCAACCCGACTACTGAAACCCGTATGGACCGCGCATCAAGCGGCAAGTCTACGGGATCTCCTCCCAGGTGGTCGAGCCCCGGTTAACGGTTGGTTAAGGCCCGGCTATCGGCTGCAGCGAAACGTATGTGGGAAGATTTCCCACGTCAATCTATTTCGGAAAAATCGTGGGCTTTTTTCCCACACGGTATTATACGACATTCGGAACGGGAGAGAGCTGTTTCCGAGACAATGTCGTCATCAGACCGTCCCGTGCCGACCTCACCGACCGCGTTGCTGGCAGCTTCGCGGCGGATACTGCGCCCCCTGGTGCGGTTGATGATGCGTTGCGGGGTCACCTTTCCGGTGCTGACCGACCTGCTTCGCGGGCTATTCGTCGAGGTTGCGATGTCTGACATCCTGACCGAGGCGAAGGCCCGGACGGACAGTCGGATCAGCTTGGTAACGGGGGTGTATCGCAAGGAAGTCAAGCGGTTACGGGACTTGCCGCCGGAGCGGCTGGCGACGCCGGACGTCGTGACGGTGAGCAGCCTGATCATCGCCCGCTGGCTGGCGGCCGCGCCGTACGTTGACGCTTCGGGCGGACCTCGTCCGCTCGCGAAGGTCTCTGAACCTGGGGTTGCCGAGCCGTCGTTCGAGCAACTGGTGGCGTCGGTGACGACCGA
This sequence comes from uncultured Pseudomonadota bacterium, assembly GCA_963819005.1. Taxonomy (GTDB): domain Bacteria; phylum Pseudomonadota; class Alphaproteobacteria; order Acetobacterales; family Acetobacteraceae; genus Rhodopila. Next base: position 251,951 of record CAWFUL010000009.1, on the reverse strand, counting down.
TATCCGCTCGCGGGCGGTTTTGGACGACTGGCTCAGCCAGGGATTGGTGAGCCTGGATCAAGCCGACCGGGTTGTGCTGAACAGTCAGGCGTTCATACCTGCTACGGGCGGCGCCGAACAAATGTTCTACTTCGGCCGCAACCTTCATGACCATGTCGCGGCCGCGGTTGCGAATGTCAGTGCGGCTGGGGCGGCTCCTTTCCTCGACCGAAGTGTCCACTATGATGGCCTGACGGATGAGCAGGCCGCGGAACTCGAAGCCTATGCCCGAACCGAGGCGACGCGGGCGCTGCTCGCGGTCAACCGCAGGGCGTTGGCACTGGTCGAGGCGAACGGTCCGAAAGGGGCATCGAGCCCGAACACCGGCCGGCGCCGTGTCAACATGGGCGTGTTCGTATATGGCGACGACGAGTCGCACGAGAGCAAGGCAGCGCCATCTGCCGCGGCCGGTGCGCCATGAGGCAATGGCTTTCACTACTGGTGCTTGCGGCGCTTGCGGCCTGCGCCGGATCACATGCGCGGCCGCCTGAGGTCGTCACCACGGTCGAAGCCGACGTCGTCCAGCCTGGCTCGGTCTGTCATGTCGGGCCTGACGGCGGTCCGGTTGGCGGCCCGGCTCCGGTCGCTGAACGCGGCATCGGCGGCACCGGCGCCCCGGTCAGCATGGTGATGACCGCCGGACAAACGGTCGTCCCGGCCGCTGCCGGGCAGGCTGCAAAAGGCGATGCGATGGCTGATCGCGGCATCGGCGGCACTGGGATCATCGGTGTGGTGACCGGGTTCGCCTCGATCTGCGTGAACGGTCTGGAAGTTCAATACGACAACACTGTTCCGGTTGACATCGACGGCCACGCCGGGACCTCGAGTTAGCTGCGCGCGGGCCACGTTGTCGCGATCAAGGCCGGCGGTTCTGCCGATGCGCCCAAGGCCACAGCGATCTCCGTCCTGACCGAGGTCGCGGGCCCGGTTGAGGCGGTCGAGCCTGGTTCCGGCGCAGTGACCGTCGCGGGGCAGCGGGTGATGGTCTCGCCCAGGATATGGGGTGCCAACCGCTTCGGTCCAGGTGACTGGACCGCGGTCAGTGGACTGCGTCAAGCCGATGGGACGATCGTCGCCAGCCGGCTGGACAGCGCTCCGCCGAACATGTTGATCGTGAGGGGTTCGGTCAGCCTGGATGGCGGCACACCTCACATCGGCGCGTTGGCGCTGGACGGGCCCGCCACCCGCCTGCATGCCGGCGACGTGGTGGTTGCGTCCGGCTCCTATAGCCATGGCACGGCGCACATCGTGACCATCGCTCGTGACGAGCTGTCCAGCGACCCGACGCGTTATTTCGGCGACTCGGTGAGCCATGTCGTCGTCCAGGCATTCGTCCGGGTCAGCCACGGGACGATATGGCTCAACGATCATCTGCACGTGCCCGCGGCAGCCGGCGTGCAGGCCGAGTCGGCCGCGTCCGGCGATGCCATCGTATCTCTTGAACGAGGTTCCGACGGTTCGTTCACCGCTACCGGCCTACGCTACACGGGGTATCGCGGGATGGGCGGCGAAATCTCGGAGAAGCCGGCAAGCAGTGTGATGGCGGCGTTATCTCCGCCCCTGATTTCGCGCTTCGGCTCGATCCCGCCGGCGCCGATGGCGGCGGCACCAGTGGGGACGGCACCAGGTGGGGACGGCTGCTCCGCCATCGACGGCCATGGCACCGCCGCCCGCGGCATCACCCGGTGCTGGTGCCGTCGCGGCCACTACCGCAGGCGCGAGTGGTGCCGGTTCCGGTGGCGTGGCGGCACCGAATCGGGCAACCAGCTCCCCTGGTGGCGCGTCGCTCCAGGGGGCGGCGCCGACCCTGATGATCAGTGGCAATGGGTCAGGGGAGGCGACTTCGACAGCGCTGGTGCTGACGGGCGGGTTGGGCCACCGAGGCACAGCGGCCGTCGGGGCCCAACTGGAAACCGGCGCATCTTCTGGAAACGGAGCGTCCGCCGGCGGCGCAGGTGACAAAGCCAAAACGGTCACCGAACCTGTTGCAAGTGGGACCGGTCGCACGAACCGCTGACGCTTTTGCTTGCACACCTATCCCTGGAGCATGCCATAAGGCCGCATACGAGACGGACGGGCGACGGCTCGCGGGACAGGATGGGAATTGCAATTATGACGATGCCGTTTTATATGGCGGCCCGTTCCGGCCGTTGTGGCTGGTCTATCCTGCATGTGGTTTCCATCGTTGTTGTCGCCATTTGTTTTGTTTCGTTACAGCCCGGTGCGGCCGAAACGCTCGACGTTGGGGCGGGCAAGACCTATCCAACCCCCTCCGCTGCTGCCGCACATGCGCGGGATGGTGACGTGGTGATGATTGCGGCGGGCTCCTATTTCGATTGCGCCATCTGGAAAGCCAATAATCTGACGATCCAGGGGGCGTCCACGGAGTTAACGGTGATCACTGACAAGACGTGTCAGGGCAAGGCGTTGTTCATTACGCAGGGCAGCAACATAACCATCCGCAATCTGACCCTGACCCGCGCCCGCGTTCCAGATGGCAACGGGGCCGGAATCCGAGCGGAGGGAGGCGATCTGACGGTTGATCATGTCGCTTTCATCAATAATCAGGATGGTATCCTGGCAGCGCCGGCATCCGGCAAATCGATCATCATCCGGGACAGCAGTTTCATCCGGAACGGCAGTTGCGAAAGCAGCGGCTGCGCGCACGGGATCTATGTTAACGACCTGGGACTGTTGCGGGTCGTGCGGTCCAAATTCTTCGAGACAAAGGAAGGCCATCAAATCAAGTCGAGAGCGGCCCGTACCGAAGTGGTCGGCTGTGACCTTGCGGATGGCGCAACCGGCACTTCGAGCTATAGCGTGGATATACCGAGTGGCGGAGCGGTGGTGATGCGTGACAACCACATCGAGAAAGGTCCGCTGTCGCAGAACCATACGGCTGCGCTGATGATTGGTGAGGATGGCGTGAGCCAGCCGACTCCGGAGATCACCGTTCAGCACAATACCTTCCTGGTGGAGGGTAATTACAATTCATTTCTTGTAAACAATCTGACTGCCACCAACGCGGTGCTGGTCGGTAACGTCCTAGAGGGGAACGCCAAGGCGCTGCACGGCGACGGTTCGGTTAAATGAGCCGACTCAGCCGGGCGATGCGGTGACTGACCTGCCGTGCCCAGCAATTGTGGCGGCGAATGCGCCCGGCGGCCGACGGGTGACAGACGAGCGTGCCGATGACTGAGCCGCCGGTCCGGCGATCCAAGCCGGCATATTACCTGTCCGATGATGGCCGGGTCGCATTCCCCCGGGAACGGTCGGTCGTTCGGCGCATCGTTACGAGCTTGATCATCCTGTCGGGCTTGGGCGCGGTTGCGGGAGTGGTCGCGGTTGGGGTGTTCTTGTTGCATGAGGGCCGGACGCCGCGCGAGTGGGCGCCGTATTTGCAGCGCCGCGTGGATGGTCATCGTCCGCTGATGGTGGACGCGACCAATGTCGTGGCCGGTTTGCTGGTGCGTGCCGACCGGCTGCCGCGGGGCGACGTGACACTGCTGCCGCCCATTCTGGGCGCCTCGGTGGCTCGGTCCGGACCGGTGCCACCCGGGCGTCTGCGTCCCGTCGCGACACTGGATGAGCTGAAAAGCGCGGTGGCGTCGGCGCAGCCGGGCGACGTGATCCAGCTGTCCCCGGGGCATTATCGTTTCGAGGGCTCGGCTATCCAGGCGAGCCAGCCAGGGACTGCCGAAGCGCCGATCTGGGTCCGAGCCGCGACACTGGGGGAGGTGGTGATCGAATCCGCTGCTGTCGAAACATTCAAGGTGACCGCGCCGTTCTGGCGGTTCGAGAATCTGACGATGCGGGGGGTGTGCGGTGACGACGCCGACTGCGAGCATGCTATCCACGTGGGCGGCCGCGCAATGGATGTCATCATCCGCAACAATCGCCTGGAGGATTATAATGCTGAGGTAAAAGTCAACGGCGAGGATGGAGCATGGCCGGACCACGGGGTGATCGAAGGGAATACCCTGATCGACACGAGGCCCAGGATGACGGATGCTCCGATCACGCCGGTCGACCTGGTTGGCGCCAGCGACTGGCGGGTCAGCGGCAATTTCATTGCGGACTTCGTTCGTGGCGTGCAGGGCGGGGCGACCTACGGCGGCTTCTTCAAAGGGGCCGGCCAGAACAACGTGTTTGAACGAAACCTTGTGGTGTGTGAATGGAATCTGCGGGACATGCCGGGCAGCCGCGTGGGGCTGTCGCTGGGTGGCGGGGGAACAGATGAAGAATTGCGCCGCGACAAGGGTGCAATGAGCGTGGAACAGGTTGGCGGCATCATTCGGAACAACCTGATCGCCTTCTGCTCCGATGACGGTATCTATCTCAACCGTTCGGCGCGATCACTCGTTGATCATAACACGCTGTTGGACACTGCCGGAATCGACGGACGGTTTGTCGAAACCTCCGGCACCGTAACGGCGAACATCGTGGATGGCGCGGTGCGGGCTCGCGACGATGCGGTGCTGGAGGGGTGGGATAACGACCGGCCGTTTCTGCTGGGGCTATATGCGGGCTGGCATCCGCAGCGTGGGTATTATCGCGATCCCGCCACGCTGGACCTGACCTGGAAGAGCGCACCGGACTCGATCCCGGCCGCGCATAATGCCGGGACCGATCTTTGCGGCGCGCAGCGTGGACCGACCGCGCCCGCCGGCGCGTTCGATGACTATGGCGCCTGTCTACGGGAGCCGCAGTAACTCGGTTACCAGCGAGTCCCATTCCTGTTGCAAGGTCACCGTCGCGGGTGGGCGGCCGGCCCTGGCGTACCAGTAGCGGGCATTGGCGAGGTCGGGTTCCTTACGGTGCAGATAGGCGTGGACCGCGGCGCCGAGCGGGGTGTTGTCGGCCTGGGCGAGTTCGTGAGCCTTGTTCCAATCGTCTTTTGCATCCCACCAGAGGCCCTGCAGCAACGGGTTGATGCCGGGTGGAGTGGCGTCGTCCAGCGTGGCGCGGAATCGTTCCAGATCGGTCAATGTCGCCTCCTTTGCTTCAGATGGCGGTTGCGCGAAGCAGTCGTTGCAGCTTGCGCACGGCGCTGTCGGGGGTGGTCAATACCGGCTTGCCTGTCGCTTCGGCGATCGGGCCGGCGGCGCGCGACAGGCTGAACTGGCTGAGGGCGATGAGGTCACATTCGGTCAGGGTCGCGGCAGCGCGGACCGCGGCGGCGTCGTGATCCGCGGGGTCGCCGCGGTCGAGGGCGGCGAGCGCGCCTTCGGCGAGGCAGGGTTCGATCCGGATGCCGGGACCGGCTTCGGCGGTGAACTCGGCCGGCATGGTTTGCAGGGTAGGAGCGAAGGTGGCCATGAGGCCGATGCGTCCGTTGGGGCCAGAGAGGGCGATGGCTTCCTCGATCATGGCCTCATTCGGTTTCAGCACGGGGATGGGGGCGAGATCGTGGGCGCAGGCCTCGATGCAGGGGCCGAAGGCGGAGCAGGTGAAGAGGATTCCCTCGGCGCCGGTGGCGGCGGCGTAGCGGGCGAGGGTGAGGAAGCGGCCGGTCATGGCTTGGGTGAGGGTTCCGTCGCGGGCGAGGTCGGCGGAGAGGGAGTTGTCGAGGAGGTTCATCAGTGAGGCTTCGGGCCACAGGCGGCGGAAGGCGTCCGCGGTTGGGGCGACGGAGTGGGTGAGGGCGTGGATCAGGGCGATGCGCATGGGCGGGAAGGTGCGGCAGTGTCGGGGCGGGGACAAGGGGTGCGCGGGTTGCTGCTGGGCCGGCTCAGCTTAACGGCGACGAGCGTGTTCAAACACTCGTGGAGAGAGGTGGCTACGACCACGAGAGGATGGCTCGGGGAGGGGAGGGCGACGGCTGGCTGGCAGGTCCGTCCCGCTGATTGCCAGGTGGAATGCATTTTCATGTCGAATTCGCACTGGTGCCGGGGAACTGTCGTTCCTCATCCGGTGCGGAATTTCGACCTGAGCCGCACCTCGCTGTCGCACCTCAGCTTGCACGATCGGCGTGGCCTCCGCAGGATAAGATGTCACGTCCGGAGGGAAGGCCGTCATGGCAATCCACACGATGCCGCTACATCCCGGCTTCGCCGCCGAGGCTGCCTGGGTCGATCTGTCCGCGCCGCTTGACGCCGACACAGACGCCGAGATCCAGGCGGCCATCGACGCTTATCCGGTGCTGGTGTTTCGCGATCAGCACCTGACCGATGCGCAGCTGCGGGATTTCGCGGCGCGGTTTGGGCCGCTGGAGATCGGGCGGTCGGCGGCGCGTCCGGGGCGGAGGCGGCTGGCGATCCCGCAGATTGGGGATATTTCCAACCTGGATGAGGATAACCGGGTCCGGGCGCTGGATGACCGGCGCCGGCTGGATAGTTTGGGCAACCGGCTGTGGCATACCGATGCCTCCTACATGCCGGTGCCAGTGGTGTTGGGGATGCTGCATGCGGTGGCGTTGCCGCCGCCGAGCGCGTTTGGGAATGGGGAGACGGAGTTTGCCGATATGCGCGCGGCTTATGACGCTCTGCCGGACGCGACGAAGGCGGCGGTCGCGGACCTGATCGTCGAGCATGATGTGTTCTGGTCGCGCGCGCAGATCGGGTTCACGGAGTTTCCGGCTGGCGAGCGGGAGCAATATCCGCCGTCGCCGCAGCGGCTGGTGCGCCGGATGCCCGCGACGGGGAGGCATAGTCTATATCTGTCGGCGCATGCCTCGCATGTGGTTGGCTGGCCGGTGGCGGATGGGCGGTTGCTGCTGGCGGATCTGAACGATCATGCAACGGAGCGGCGGTTTGTCTACAGCCATACGTGGCGGCTTGGCGACCTGGTGATCTGGGACAATCGTTGCACGATGCATCGCGGGCGTCCGCACGATGAGCATCAGCCGCGGGATCTGCGGCGGGCGACGACACTGGATACGCGGTCTACTCTGGAAGAAGCAGCGTAACGTAGAAGGAACGATCATGAGCCAGGCACTGAAGGGCATCCGCGTCATCGACATGACGCATAACCAGGCAGGGCCGGCCTGCGCACAGATCCTAGGGTTCCTGGGGGCCGACGTGATCAAGCTGGAGGAACCGAAGGGCGGGGATGTCGCCCGGACCAATATGCGGGACAAGCCGGACAGCGACAGCCTGTTCTTTTTGATACTGAATGCCAATAAGCGCAGCCTGACGCTGAATTTGAAGACCGAGGCGGGGAAGGACCTCTTTCGCAAGGTCATTGCGGAATCGGATGTGCTGCTGGAGAATTTCGGGCCGGGAGCGCTGGACCGGCTGGGGCTGGGGTATGAGGCGCTGGCGAAAGTTAATCCTCGGCTGATCTATGCAACGATCAAGGGGTTTGGCACTTACGGACCCTATAGCGGGTATAAGAGTTTTGAGCCGATTGCGCAGGCGATGGGTGGGGCGATGGGGGTCACCGGCTATGCGGACGGCCCGCCGACTTTCAACTTTCCTGCGATCGGTGATTCCGGAACGGGGATGCATATGGCTATTGGGATCCTCGCGGCGCTGCAACAGCGGCACTCGTCCGGGAAGGGGCAGCATGTCGAGGTTTCGATGCAGGATGCGGTAGTCAACCTGATCCGCGTCAGCCTGCGTGATCATCAGCGGTACGGGCATCCGCCGCCGCGGTCGGGCAATCAGCTTGGGCAGACTGTGCCCGGAACGACCTATCCATGCGCGCCGGGCGGGCCGAACGATTATGTGTATATCTTCGCCCAGCCACAGATGTGGAAGCCATTTCTTGGGGCGATCGGGATGCCCGATCTCGCCGCCGATCCGCGTTTTGCGACCCCTGCCGCCCGGTGGGAAAACCGGCAGGTGCTGAATGGGTTGATCGAGTCCTGGACGCGGCAGCGATCGAAGCATGAGGTGATGCGGGTCCTGGGCGAGGCGGGGGTGCCGAGCGGGGCTTGCCTGGATACGGGAGAGGTGCTGGCGGACCCGCATCTGCGGGAGCGGGAGATGATCGTCGACGTCGACTTCCCGACTCGCGGCACGTACCAGACGGTTGGTTGCCCGATCAAGCTGTCGGACTCCCCGGCGGAGATCACTCGGCCGCCTTTGCTGGGTGAGCACACGTCCGATGTGCTGGCTGCGCTGTGCGATGTGGGGCCGGAGGAACTGGCGCGACTGCGGGAAGGTGGGGTGATTTAGGCCGGGACTGGCCTTCACCGGGGCGTGGATCGCAGCGGCTTGGCTGTCCGGGGTCGGATGCGGCGTCACTGGTCCGCCGTCCGGAATGATGAACCGAAGACTAAGACGGACTGACGAGTCGAAGACTAAAGTATGTCCGTTTAATAAAGCGCTAAGGAATATTTTACAAAACGACGTTTGACTTTGCACGGCCGGCGCATCACATTGTCGTTATTGTTGATAACTGAGAATTGTGGGTCCGCGGGGCCTGGGGTTACGGCAGGATGCGCGAATAAATCCACCACGTCTCGTTTCATCGCGGCACCGGCCAGCGGCCGGACATTTTTCAATTGCCGGGCGCCGGGTCCTGCTGGCTGGCCTAACGGTTCCCGCCTGGCCGGATTGCAGGAGGCCTCGTGACCGCCAAACTCTCGACGCCGACGACGCGGATCGTCTCGGGCATCCTGGCCGTTGCTGATTTGTATCAGTGGTCCAACCCGTACGGCGGGGCGTGGGGCACAGCCGGGAACTGGACGGATCTTACCACCGGCACGGTTGCCGCGAGCGCGCCTGGCCTGTCCAACGCCGTGACCATCGTCGGCGGTTCGGCCATCGGTGGTTCCTCGGGCGGTGGTTCCTCGGGCGGTGGTTCCTCGGGCGGGTTCATCAACATCACCGGTACCGGCGCGGCGGCGCAGCTGGCGATCGGCAACGACGTCCTGCTGTGGGGGACGGTCGCCATTGGCGGCACCGCCACGATCATGGGGTCGGCTGACCTCGATCTCGACGGCGGCGCCACGCTGGCGGCGGGCGCGCTCGCGCTGGGGAACGCCGCGGCGCTGGAGGTTTCGGGTGGCAGCTACCTCGCCGCGGCGGGCGGTGCGACGCTTGCCGGCGGACTGCTGGAGGCGCTCAACGGCGGCAGCGTTCAACTCGGCGGACTGGTCGCCAATGGCGTCAACAACGGCTACGCCAGTTGCACGGGGCTGATCGCGGTTGATGGTGGTTCGTCGATAGAGGTGGGGACCGCCGGCGGCGCGGCGCTGGGCGCGATCACGATCGATGCCGGCGTGACCGCGGCGGTGACGGGCACTGTTGAGGGCAACCTGATTGTCAACGGCAGTGTCGCTGTTCAGGCGGGTGGCCGCCTCACGATAGACGTGACCGACCCGTTGGGGGCGGCAACGGCGATCAGCGGCAGCGGCACTGTGGCGATCAGCGAAAACAGCTTGCTCACACTGGGGATCGCTGACAGTGCGGCGATTGCTTTTAACGGCCCGAATGGGACGCTGGTGCTGGATGCCTTGCCCAGCGGCACGATCAGCGGCTTCACCTCGGGCGACGTGATCGAGCTTGCCGTGTCGGGCGGAACGTCCGTGGCGACCGGCCTCAGCCTGGTACAGACCGGCGCGCAGACGGCCATGCTGACGCTGCTCAAAGGGGGTGTTGCGGCTGGCACGCTGGCCCTGGCCGGAAACTATACGAGCGGGGTGTTCCACCTGACGATGGACGCAAAGGGGGACGGCTTTATCAGCGAGCAGACGATTGGGTCTGCTCCGGTGCAGCCCGGCCGGATTATTGGCACCGCCGGCTACGACGTGCTGACGGCGACGGCGTCGAACCAGGTGCTCACAGGGCTGGGCGGCAATGACCTGCTCAGCGCGGCAGGTCTTAGAGGTGTGGCCTTCCTGGATACCAGCGGCAACCTGAACGGCGGCACCGTCACGGCGTTCGCCGGTTCGGACTTGATCGACCTGACCGACGTCGCTCCCGCCACGGCCTCGTTCGCCTATACGCCGAGCGTTTCGGGCATCGGTACGCTGGCGGTGAGCGACGGAACGCACAGCGCGACGATGGGGTTTGCGTTCAGCAATGGGTTGCAGCCGGGCTTTTTCTCGGCCGGAGCGGATGGTTCGGGTGGGACGGATGTCACATATACCGTTGCGAACACCGATCTGTTTTCATTCATGGCCTCACCCGGCGGCAGCTATGCCACCGCCGCTCTGTGGCAGGACATCACCACCGGCACCGTTGCCAGCGTGGCGCCATCCTATGGCAACGCGGTCGCCATCAATGGGGCCGCCGGCGCCTATGCCGTCGTCAGCGGCAGCGGCTTTGCCGCCAGCCTGACCACCGGCGCGTGCGTGCTGCTGCTGGGCACTCTGAACGCCGGCAGCAAGCTGTCGGGCGTCAGCGGAAATCTGGCGCAGGCCGGTAAGCTGGCGCTGGATTATGGCGCGAGTTTCGTGCTCGCTGGCTCGATCAGCGCGGCGGGGGTCATCGAGGTCGGGGGCGCCAGCAGTCTGGCCGCGACGGGCGGGCTTGTGTTCGGCAATGGTGCGACGCTGGAGGCGATCGACCGGTCTTCCGTCCGGGTCGCGTCGCTGTCCGGCAGCGGCGGGACAACAAACGCGTCGGTAATCGGTGTCGACCCCACGTCCTCGATCGCCATCGGCGCCACTGGTTCCGTGGTGACCGGGGCGCTGACCATCGAAAGCGGCGTCACCGCGGCGCTTGCCGGCGCCATCGACGGCAATGTCGTGGTCAATGGCACGTTGGTGGTGGCGGGCACGCTTGCGGTCGCGCCGTTCGCCGGCGTCCTGCCGGCGGTCAGCGGCACCGGCACGATCGTGCTCACCTATGGGTCCTCGCTGAGCCTGGCCGGGTCCGACAGTACCCGCGATCCTGTTCAGCCAGACGGCCGGCGGCAGTTACGCCGCCACGACCGAGACGCTGACGCTGGGGGCCACGGTCCCGAGTGGCGTGATTTCCGGCTTCGCCGCTGGCGACGTCATCAGCGTCGGGCTGGTGGTGACCAACCTGAGCTTCACGCAGGTCGGATCGTCCGGGCGGCTGACCCTGCTTAATGGCGGGACGGCGGTCGGCGTGCTGCTGCTGTCGGGGAACTACAGCGGGGTCCAGTTCCAGGTGCAACTCGCACCCGGGAACGGTTCGAGCCTGATCACCTATGCCCCGGCGCCCAGCGCGGCCGTTGGCGGTTCGGTCAGCGGCACGACGGACGCCTATAGCTGGGCCAACACCGCGGGGGGCATCTGGGGCAATGCCGGAAACTGGACGGATACCACCACCGGCAGCACGCCCAACGCGGCGCCGGGCGCGAGCAACGCTGTCACCATCGCCGATAATACCGGCGCCTATACACCGCAGATCATCTACGGGCCTGGAGCGGCGTCCTCGCTGACCATATCGTCGGCGGCTGACACGATCCTGATCGGTGTCATTGCTGTCACGGGACAATTCATGGTCAGCGGTTACGGCAGCCCGTCGGGCGAGGTGGCGTTGTACGGCAACACCAACCTGACCGCCGGCAGCCTGAGCGTGTCCTCGCTTTTGCGCCTCACCAGCGCCAGTCTGCTGACGGTTCTGGGCACCACCGGGGGCACGTTCATTTCGGGCGGTCTGGACCTGGGCAGCGGCAGCGCCGTCCGGGTCGACAGCGGCAGCAGCGTGATCAGCGGGTCGGTGGCGGTGGACGGCTCGTCTGCCGTCGAATTTGGCATGGTGGGAACGGCGGCCTCCGGCATGGTGGCGGTCGACAGCGGCCAGACGCTGACGCTGCAGGGGAACGCGAGCATCGCGGCCAACGTGGTGGTCAACGGCACGCTCATGGTCTACGCCGCGATGATCCAGAGCTTCAGCGGATCGGCGGCGACGGTGACTGGGAGCGGCACGATCATCATCGGCGCGCTTGGATCCTCGGGGCGGCTTGTGCTGAATGGGTCCGACACCGTCCCGATCGTGTTTCAGCTCTATAGCACCGGTTCGGGTCCGTATGCGTTCGAAACGCTGGAGATGACGTCGCCGCTGGCGATGGGCTCGATCAGCGGGTTTATCCAGGGCGACAGCATTGTCATCGACCGGGGCGTCACCGGCGCAACGTTCAGCCAGACGACGGGCAGCCAGGGCGTACTGACGCTGACCAATGGCACGACGACGGTGGACACGTTGCGACTGCAGGGCAGCTACACGGCGAATCTGTTTCAGGTCGACATCGCACCAGCGACTGGCGTGGTCACCATCACGCTGCAAACCGCGACGCGCGCGGCCCTCGCTGTCACGGGGACCGGCTCGGACACCGATAGCTGGACCGGGGCCAGCGGTGGCGGCTGGGCGAATGCCGGCAACTGGCACGACACGACGACCAACGGTGCGGCCACCAACGCTCCCACCAGCGGCAACACCGTGGTGATCCCAGGGGCGATCGCCGCCGGACAGTACACCACGATCGGCGGCAACGGCGCCACGTCGGACCTGACGGTCACCGGCAATGTGCTGCTGACCGGCCAGGTGACTGTGGGTGGCTCCGTTCATGTCTCCTCCGGTGCCGGGCCGGCGGCGGCCTTGGCGCTTGAGGGGGGCGGCCGGCTTACCGCCGGAGGGTCCGCCGAGGTGTTCGGGCGGCTGGAGTTCGGCGGCGGCAGCACCGCGACGCTGCCGGGCTACGCCCTGCTTTTTGGCGGGTCGTTGCTGGTGCTGAGCGGCAGTGTCGTCCAGTCGGGCGGCTTGATCGGCGACAGCGCGGGCGACGTGATCGCGGTTGATTCGTCGTCCAGCCTGAACATCGGCACCTCCAACGGGGTGGCCGGCACTCTGACGGTTTCCGCATCGGCGCCGGCGGAATTCTCCGGGATCATCTACGGCAGCGTCGTCAACAATGGCCGGCTGTGGGTGAGCGGTGGCGGGACGCTGTTTATTGACATGAGCGGAACCGCAGCCAGCGACCCGTTCGGCGGCAACCCGACCATCGGCGGCACCGGCGTGCTGACGCTGGCGGAAGGCAGCACGCTGGGTCTCGGGGTAGCGTGCAGCGCGGGCATTCAGTTCATGGGGCCCAACGCGACGCTGACTCTGGCCGCCATACCCAGCGGCGCGATCTACGGCTTCGCGGCGGGTGACAGGATCCAGGTCGACATGCCCGTCACCGGCGTGACCTATCAGCAGGTCAACGGCAGCGTCGGCACCCTGACGTTGCTGGACGGCGCAGCGCCAGCTGGGGTGTTGGTTCTGGCCGGGGTCTATGGCGGCGGGCTGAATGTCTTTCACCTCGATGCGGCGCCGACCGGCAACACCGCCACGATCACGCTGCAGTCGCTGCAGACGAACCCGGCGCAGATGAGCTTCATCGGCGGCACGTTCGGCTCTGACCAACTGACGGCGACCGCGGCCAGCCAGACCATCACGGGCAATGGCGGCGGCGATATCCTCAGCGGCGGCGGTTTTACCGGCGTCGACTTCCGCGATTACAGTTTCTACCTGAGCGGCAGCGCCATTCAGAATTTCTCGACGACCGACATGATCGATTTCATCGACATGAACCCGGCGACGACGACGGTGAGCTATGCCAACACGGTGCTGTCGGTGACCGATGGGACCCATTCGGCGTCCCTCAGCCTGACATTCGCCTCCACGCCGGCGTCGGGTTCGTTCCACGCGGCGACGGACGGGTCCGGCGGCACGAAACTTATGTGGTCCTGAGGCTGCCTGGCCCTATCGCGGCAGGACCGGCAGCAGGATGTGGAGCGCGATCAGCAGCAGGATCAGCACCAGGCCAACCCGCAGCAGGCCGCCGAAAAGTCGCAGCGAACCGAGGATGAGTATCACCGCGAAGGCGATCATGATCACGGTCTGCACATTTGCGGACAGCCCGAGAGTCCCGAGCTGGCCGCGAAGCCACTGCTCGAAGGCGAGAAGGGCATCCAACAGGAGGTCGCCAAGCTGGATCAGGATCTGCAACAGGCTGTTGATGAACCGCGTGAAGCTATCCATGGCGTTCTCCTGGACCGTGTTTGCGCAACGTCGTGGCCGGTTCGGCGACCTTGGAGGTGACGTCGCCGGAACGTGACATATACGGCACGGGCTCGCCGTGGTCCGATAATATTCGACCAATCCCGCGATTTGGGCGGCGCGTTCCGACAGGGCGCCCCATCGTGACGCGGACTGGCGCAAGCGCTACATCAGGCTGAAATGTCCGGAGGAAGTGCCATGACCGCCATTACCATGAACTTCGCCTCGCCTCGGCTGCTGCTGGTCGCGGCTGGCGCCGTACGGCAGATTGCCGATGTGCTGGGGAAGTTTGGCCTGTCACGGCCGTTGGTTGTCACCGATCCGTTCATGGTCAGCTCCGGCCATGTTCGGCATTGCCTGGATGCGCTGGCGGCGGCGGGGATTGTCGTCAGCGTGTTCAGCGACACGGTGCCGGACCCGACCGACACGGTGATCGAGGCGGGTGTCGCGGTGCTGAATGCGGGGGAATTCGATTGCCTGATCGGGTTCGGCGGAGGCTCGCCGATTGATACGGCGAAGGCGATGGCGATCCTGGCGGCAGGCGGCGGCAAGATGCGCGACTACAAGGCTCCGGTCGCGGCGGACAAGGGCAAGCTGCCGGTGATCGCGATTCCGACGACGGCGGGCACGGGCAGCGAGTGCACGCGGTTCACGGTGATCACCGACACCGAACGCGACGAGAAGATGCTGATTGCCGGACTGGGTGCGCTGCCGCTGGCGGCGCTGGTGGATTACGAGCTGACGTATTCGGTGCCGCCTCGGACGACCGCGGATACCGGCGTCGATAGCCTGACGCATGCGCTGGAGGCTTATGTGTCGAAGCGGGCGAATCCGGTGTCTGACGCACTGGCGCTATCGGCGATGGCGCTGATCGGGGCGAACATCCGGACGGCATATGCGGAACCCAGGAACGCGGCGGCGCGTGAGGCGATGATGCTGGGGGCGACGGAGGCTGGGCTGGCGTTTTCCAACAGTTCGGTGGCGCTGGTGCATGGGATGTCGCGGCCGATCGGGGCGCATTTCCATGTGCCGCATGGGTTGTCCAACGCGATGCTGCTGCCGGCGATCACCCGGTTCTCGTTGCCGGGGGCGGAGGGGCGGTACGCCGAGGCGTCGCGGCGGATCGGGTTTGCCGGGCTTGATGACAGCGACGCGGTGGCGTCGGCCAAGCTGGTGACGGGGCTGGAGGCGTTGAACCGGGATCTGTCGGTGCCGACGCCGGCGGATTACGGGATCAAGGAGGCGGACTGGAGCGGCAAGATGGCCTTGATGGCGGAGCAGGCTTTGGCATCGGGCAGTCCGGGGAACAATCCTCGGGTGCCGACGGCTGAGGAAATTGTCGGGTTGTATCGGCAAGTCTGGATCGGGGCGACGGCGAATGCCTGATCAGCCGGTGGTGCTGCCGAAGATGCCATCGATGCGGCTGGACGGCCGCCGAGCGCTGGTGACCGGTGCGGGGCGGGGGATTGGCCTCGCGGCGGCCTCGGCTTTGGCGTCGGTGGGGGCGCATGTGACGCTGATCGCGCGGACCGGGGCGGAGGTCGAGGCGGCGGCGGCGGCGATTCGCGATGAAGGCGGCGCGGCGTCTTGGGCGGTGCTGGATGTGCTGGATCTGGCGGCGGTGCGTGCGTTCGTGGCGGCGGAGGCGCCGTTCGATGTGTTGGTGAACAATGCGGGGACCAACCGGCCGCGGACGTTTCTGGAGGTGAGCGAGGACGATTATGACGCGATCACGGGGCTGAACCAGAAAGCGGCGTATTTCGTGTCTCAGGCGGTGGCGAAGGGGATGGCGGCGGCGGGACGCGGCGGGTCGATCATCCATATTTCCTCGCAGATGGGGCATGTCGGGGGGCAGAACCGGAGCGTCTACTGCATGACCAAGCATGGGATCGAGGGGCTGACGAAGGCGATGGCGGTGGACCTGGCGCCGCTGGGGATCCGGGTGAATTCGATCGGGCCGACGTTCATCGATACGCCGCTGACGAGGCCGTTCTTCGAGAACGTTGCGTTTCGCGAGGATGTGCTGCGGAAGATCAAGCTGGGGCGGCTGGGAACGGTCGAGGACCTGATGGGCGCGGTGGTGTTCCTGGCAGGCGATGCGGCGGCTTTGGTGACGGGGACAGCGCTGGTGGTCGACGGGGGCTGGACGGCGGATTAACACCATATCGCGGACAACGCGTAACAGGAGCAGTCGCCCATGCCGCTCGATGATTCGCCGGACTTCGACAACTTCGCGCCGGTCACCGTTGAATGCGACGCGGCCGATCTTCCGGTGCGTGGGGCGCTTCCGGCCGAGCTGAACGGGACGCTGTTCCGCAACGGCCCGAACCCGCAGTTTCCTGAGGCAAACAGCCACTGGTTCCTGGGCGACGGCATGTTGCACGTGATCCGGCTGGGGGATGGGCGGGCGTCGGTCCTGCAACCGCTGGGTACGCACTGAACGGTGGCTGGCGGAGCGGGAGGCGGGCCGGGGGTTGGCGAAGAAATTCGGGACGATGCCGGGTGGGATCGACGGCACTGTCGCCAATACCAACATCATCTGGCACGCCGGGCGGCTGCTGGCGCTGGAGGAAGCACACCGTCCCGTTCGGATCGATCCCGAGACGCTGGGCACCATCGGCATGGAGGAGTTCGGCGGGCGGCTGAAGGGGCCGTTCACGGCTCATCCCAAGATCGATCCGATCACCGGTGAAATGACCTTCTTCGGCTACGGCGCTGACCACTCCCTTGGCGCCGGGATGTCCTGGGGTCGCATTGCGCGGGACGGCAGCGTGCTTCAGGTACGAGCGCTTCAAGGCGCCGTATGCGGCCATGGTGCATGACTTCGCGGTGACCGAGCGGCATGTGCTGTTTCCGATCCTGCCGCTGACGGCGAGCCGGTGGCGGGCGATGCGGGGGCGGCCGCCCTTCGCCTGGCAGCCGAAATTCGGGGCCGCTGTCGGCATCATGCCGCGTAACGGGTCGGTTGATCAGTTACGATGGTTTCGCGCCGAGGCCAGGTTCATGTTCCACGTGATGAATGCATGGGAGGACGGCAACCGGATCTTCGCCGATGTGATGGAATCGGCCGAACCGCCGTTGTTCCCGCGCGCCGATGGCACGCCGACCGATCCGGCGAAGACCCGGTCGCGGCTGACCCGGTGGACGTTCGACCTTGATGCGTCATCGGACCATTTCTCCGCCGAACGGATCGATGACCTGGCCGGTGAGTTTCCGCGGATCGACGAGCGGCGCGCGGGGTTGCCGTATCGCCATGGCTGGTTCGGCGGGATGCTGCCCGGCAGCCACGCGGACAACTTCGAGACGATCGCGCATGTCGACCTGGCAACGGGGCGGCGTGGATTGCTGGATTTGCCGGATGGTGATGTGCCGTCCGAACCGGTTTTTGTTCCCGCGTCGGCCGACGCGCCGGAGGGGGAGGGGTGGCTGCTGATCGTCGTGTGGCGGCGGCGGACCCATACGAGCGAGCTGGTGGTGGTGCCGGCGCTGGATGTGGCGGCCGGTCCGGTGGCGACGGTCGAACTGCCGCAGCGGGTGCCGTTCGGGTTTCACGGGAACTTTGTTCCTGCCGAGAGAGGTTCCGGCGGGTAGCCACTGCATTTTGGAACTGGTTGTTCCATACGGTCATGATGACGCGGCGCAGGCCTGTGCCATGGCCGGGCACCGCAAGTCGTGGATGGCCGGGCCAAGCCCGACCATGACGATGGGAGGGCGGGGCTCCATGTCAAACGAAACGGTCGGTTGTGAGCGGGCGGTTTTTTTGCTCCACGCACGGTCGCTTGCACCACGGGCGGTCAGGGCGTGATCGCGACTTTCAGGACGCCGTCGCGCTGGTGGCCGAACAGGTCGTAGGCGGCCTCGATCTGGTCGAGCTTGAAGCGGTGGGTGACCAGGGGTTTCAGGTCGAGGCGGCGGGAGGCGATGACGGACATCAGGCGGCGCATCCGTTCCTTGCCGCCGGGGCAGAGGGTGGTGACGATTTTCAGATCGGACAGGCCGGCGGCGAAGGCGTCGAGGGGGATTTTCAGGTCGGTGGAGTAGACGCCGAGACTGGACAGGGTGCCGCCGGGGCGGAGAACGCGCAGCGCGCCCTCGAACGTTGCCTGGGTGCCGAGGGCCTCGATGGCGACGTCGACGCCGCGGCCGTCGGTGAGGCGCATGATGGCCTGAACCGGGTCCTCGTTCCTGAAGTTTACGACGTGATCGGCGCCGAGGGCGCGGGAGACGGTCAGGCGTTTGTCGATGCTGTCGACAACGATGATGGTTGTGGCACCGGAGAGTTTGGCGCCTGCGGTGGCGCAGAGGCCGATAGGGCCCTGGGCGAAGACGGCGACAGTGTCGCCGATGCGCACATTGCCGCTTTCGGCGCCGCTGAAGCCGGTGGACATGATGTCCGGGCACATCAGCACTTCTTCGTCGGTCAGGCTGTCCGGCACGGGGGCAAGGTTCGCCATGGCGTCGGGCACCAGCAGATAGTCCGCCTGGGCGCCGTCGATGGTGTTGCCGAATTTCCAGCCGCCGATCGCCTTGAAGCCGTGTTTCGTGCCGGCGCCATCCTGTGACAGGCAACCGCACAGGCAGGCGGCGCTGTGGCCGCTGGGGGTGATGGCGCCGGCGATGACTCGCTGGCCCTCGGTGTAGCCGGTGACGGCGGACCCCAATTTTTCGATGACGCCGACGGGTTCGTGACCGATGGTCAGGCGTTTGGCGACGGGATACTCGCCCTTGAGGATGTGGATGTCGGTGCCGCAGATTGTGGTGGTGGTGATGCGGATCAGGGCGTCGGTGGGGCCGACGTCGGGGACCGGTTTTTCGTCCAGCACGATGCGTCCGGGTTCGACGAAGACAGCCGCTTTCATCATTGTCATGGTGCATCCCCTCTCTGTCGCGCCATGTGATAGAGGCGGCGGTTGCCAAGCGCGTTGATCTGTCTCAATGGAAGTGCTGGCGGTGCGGGTTCGGCCCGCGGCACTTGGGGTTCACAAGTCGTGAGGCCAGTTTGTTGCGATGAAGAAATTCATTCCGAGCGCGCTTTGGCTGGCCGTGATGGCGGGACTGCTTGGGCTAAGTCTGTTCGGGCAGTTTGGCACCACGCCGCCCGTGGCGATCCCGTATAGCCAGTTTCAGAAACTGCTGTCCGACGGCAAGGTTGCGCGGGTGGTCGTGGCCGGCGATTCCATCCGGGGCGAATACAAGCAAAAGCAGCCGGACGGGGCGACGAGTTTTACGACGCACACTGTGCCGCCGGATCTGGCGGCGGAGCTGACGCGTGACGGCGTCGAGTTCAGCGGCGAGGCTGCCACGGGGGCATTCAGCACCGCACTGGGTTGGATTCTGCCGCCGCTGCTGTTTGTGGGGATCTGGATGCTGGCGTCGCGCTCGATGATGGGTGGACGCGGCGGCGGCGGGCTGATGGGCGGCGGGCTGTTCTCGGTCGGGCGGTCGAAGGCGAAGCTGGTGGCGGAGACCGACGTGAAGGTCAGCTTCGACGATGTCGCGGGTGTCGAGGAGGCAAAGGCCGAGCTGCACGAGATCGTCGATTTCCTGAAGAAGCCCGAGGCGTATAGCCGGCTGGGCGCGCATATCCCGCGTGGCGTGCTGCTGGTCGGGCCGCCGGGCACGGGCAAGACGCTGCTGGCGCGCGCGGTTGCGGGGGAAGCGGGGGTGCCGTTCTTTTCGACCAATGGCGCCGAGTTCGTGGAGATGTTCGTGGGCGTCGGCGCGGCGCGTGTGCGGGACTTGTTCGAGCAGGCGCGCAAGCTGGCGCCGGCGATCATTTTCATCGACGAACTGGATGCGCTGGGCCGCTCGCGCGGGGCTTCGCCGATGGGCGGGCAGGACGAGAAGGAGCAGACGCTCAATCAGTTGTTGGCCGAAATGGATGGATTTGACCGGACGGTGGCGGTGGTGCTGCTGGCGGCGACGAACCGGCCGGAGATCCTGGATCCGGCGCTGCTGCGCGCGGGGCGGTTCGACCGGCAGGTGCTGGTGGACCGGCCGGAGCGGAAGGGTCGGGTGCAGATCCTGTCGGTGCATCTGAAGAAGCTGCCGCTGGCGCCGGATGTCGATCTGGAGGCGATTGCAGCGCTGACGCCGGGCTTCACCGGCGCGGACCTGGCGAACCTGGCGAACGAGGCGGCGGTGCGGGCGACGCGGCGTGGCGCCGATGCGGTGGCGATGGAGGATTTTTCGGAATCCGTGGAGCGGATCGTTGCGGGGCTGGAGAAGCGCTCACGGGTGCTGATTCCGAAGGAGCGGCGGCTGGTGGCTTATCATGAGATGGGCCATGCCCTGGTGGCGCTGGCATTGCCGAATACCGATCCGGTGCAGAAGATCTCGATCATTCCGCGTGGCATCGGCGCGCTGGGCTATACGATGCAGCGGCCTGCCGAGGATCGCTACCTGATGGGGGCGGCGGAACTGGAGGCTCGGATGGCCGTGCTGATGGGCGGGCGCGCGGCGGAGATGATGCTGGGTTCGGATGTTTCGACGGGGGCGGCGGACGATCTGGCGAAGGCGACCGATATCGCGCGGGGCATGGTGATGCGGTTCGGGATGGACCCTCAGTTGGGGCCGGTGGCGCTGGACACGGATCAGGGGCAGTTCCTGAATGATCCGGGTGCGTTCTGGAGGCCTCGGCGCTACAGCGAGACGACGGCGCGAGACATTGATGACGCGGTGCGGGCGTTGCTGAAGCGGGCGTTGGAGAGGGCTCTGGCCATTCTGCGGGCGAACCGGCCGCAGCTTGACAGCGGCGCGGCGGAATTGCTGGCGCACGAGACTCTGTCGGGCGAGGAGATTCCGCGGCCGAAGCCGGAGGGATCGTTGCTGCCCGCGGCTTGAGATTTTCGCCGGGTTGCATCGGCCGGCGCGGCGTGGCTTGCTTTGGCGGTTTCATTCTGGAGGAAGCGATGGCGTTCTACGAACTGCGTCAATACAAGGTGCTGCCCGGCCAACTGGAAGGCTGGGTGAAGATGATGGAGACGGAGATCATTCCGTTCCAGGTCTCCAAGGGGATGGTGATCACCGGCAGTTTTCACGGTGAGACGGACCCGTCGGTCTATATCTGGCTGCGCCGGTTCGAGAGTGAGGAACAGCGGGTCGAGCTGTACAAGGCGGTCTATGAGTCGGATTACTGGAAGACGCAGATCGCGCCACGGGTTCCGGAATATCTGGATCGTTCTGGAATCGTTGTGACGCGGATCGTGCCGACGGCGAAGTCGGTGGCGCAGTAGCGGGCAGGGCGGGATGGCCCTGGTTGGGCCATCCCGTTTCGCTTGGTTAGACCTGGGAGCCTTCCAACACTTTTCCGAACAACTCGAAGTGCTCGCCGTTGAAGCGGGTGAGTTGCATCTGGCGGATCGGGTGGAAGTTGGTCGGGCTGGTGTTGATCGAGATTCCCGGCAGCAGCACCGGAAGTTCCAAATCGTGCAGGTTGGCGGCCTGTTTCATGATATTCGCGCGTGAGAAATCGGTGCCGCACTGTTTCAGCACCTGCCACAGGCACATCGTCACGCCGTAGCCGAATACAGGTCCGGCGTCGGTCAGGTCGGCATCAGGCATGTATTTAGCCATGAATGCGCGCCACTGGTTCATGCCCGGATCGTTTTTCCACGTCGGGTCGGTGGGGTCTTTCAGATAGGCGGCGCTGGTCAGGCCAACCGCGTTTTCCTTGCCGGCGGGGGTGATGACAGATCCGACAGAGATCGACACGTTCGTCATGAAGTGCAGGGGCTTCCAGCCCATTTCGGCGATCTTGCGGATCGTCTGGGCGGCGAATTTCGGTGTCGCGGCGGTGATCAGCACGTCTGCGCCGGCGCCTTGAAGCGCTACCGCCTGGGAGTTGATCGTGGCATCCGTCACTTCATAGGAGACGACCTTGACGACGTGCTTGTCGAAGTCGTTGCCGAGAACGTCCTTGACGCCGGCCGGATAGTCTTTGCCGAAGTCATCGTTCTGATAGAGGATGCCGATCTTGGCGTTTGGCTTCTCCTTCAGGATGTAGCGTGTGTAGATCTGCGCCTCGGTCCGGTAGCTTGGCTGCCAGCCCATGACCCAGGGCGCGTTCTTGGGGTCGCCCCATTTGTTGGCGCCGCTGCCGAGGAAGATCAGCGGCACGCCCTTGCTGTTGGTGTAGCGGGAGATGGCGGTGTTGGTCGGCGTGCCGATCGTGGCAAAGATGAAGGCGACCTGGTCCTCCTCCACAAGGCGGCGGACCATGTCCACGGTCTTTGGCGGACTGTAACCGTCATCGAGGGAATCGTAGGTGATCTTGCGGCCGCCGACTCCGCCCTGGTCGTTGATCATTTTGAAGGTGGCGGCTTCGGTGCGGGCGATGATGCCGTAGGCGGAGGCCGGGCCGCTGTAGGCTGCGGTGTTGCCGATTTTCAGTTCGGTGGCGGTGACGCCTGGGGTGTCGGCGTAGGCGCCGCGGATGCGGATGGGCAGGCTGGCGGCGGCGAGGCCGGCCAGGAACGCGCGTCTGGACAATGTATTTACTCCCGGTTCTGGTTGTTGCCGGGAAGGCTACACAGTTTTGCGCCGTGGTGAAGTCCCCGCGCCGAGGGTGATTGTCGGTTCGGCGGCTATCGCGTCCCGTAGAAGCGGTCGCCTGCGTCGCCCAGGCCGGGGCGGATATAGCCGTTGCCGTCCAGTTCCCGGTCGATCGCCCCGGTGAAGACAGGCACATCCGGGTGCGCGTTGGTGAACGCGGCGATACCCTCGGGGGCGGCCAATAGGCAGACGAACTTCATCGTCTTCACGCCTGCCTGCTTCAGCCGATCCGCTGCCGCTGCGGCCGAATATCCTGTTGCCAGCATCGGATCGACCAGGATGACCAACCGGTCGGCCACGTCACTGGGCAGTTTCAGGTAATATTCCACCGGCCGCAGGGTCGTGTGGTCGCGGTACAGGCCGATATGGCCGACGCGGGCGGAAGGGAGCAGATCGAGCATGCCTTCAAGGATGCCGTTGCCGGCACGCAGGATCGACACGATGCACAGTTTCTTCCCCGCCAGATGCTCGGTGTGCATCAGTTCCAGGGGCGTTTCGATGTCGATCGGTTCCAGCTTCAGGTCGCGGGTGACCTCGTAGGCCATCAGCAGGCTGACCTCACGCGCGACCTGGCGGAACTTGGCGGTTGTGGTGTCCTTGTCGCGCAGCAAGGTGAGCTTGTGGCGCAGCAGCGGATGATCCAGCACCGTGACGGTCGCCATCGCGTTGTTTCCTCCTGTCAGGCCCGTCTCGCCGCGACGATGCGGACGATCGCAAGCGTGCAGAGGATAACGATGAAGGAGAAGACTGTCGTCAGTGTTCCAAGCGCGTAGAGGACGGGTGTGGTGACGCTGGTGGTCATGCCGAAGATTTCGAGCGGCAGGGTGTTGTCGCTGCCGGCTGTCAGCAGGGTGCGGGCGAACTCGTCGTAGGACAGGGTGAAGCCGAACAGGGCGATGCCGATGACGCTGGGGGCGATGATCGGCAGGACGACGTGCCAGAAGGATTGCCAGGGGGTGGCGCCCTGATCGCGGGCGGCTTCCTCCCAGGCTTTGTTGAAGCGGTTGAAGACGGCGAACATGATCAGCAGGCCGAACGGCAGGGTCCAAGTGAGTTGCGCGCCGAAGGCCGAGGAATACCAGTCGGGGTCGAGACCGAGGGCGTTGAAGAGAAGGCCGACGCCGAGACTGACGAGAATTGACGGAATAATGAGGCTGGCGACGGCCAGGGTGAACAGCGGACCGGAACCGGTGAAGCGGCGGCGGAAGGCCATGCCGGCCGACAGCGAGACGACGACGGTCGTGGCCATGACCATCGTCGCCAGTGCGAAGGATCGGCGCAGCGAGCCGCCGAAGTCGCCGACCGCCTGCTGCTGAAACAGCTTTGCGAACCAATGCAGGGAGACGCCGTTCATCGGGAACGTCAGGCCGCCGTCCGGACCCTGGAACGACAGCACCAGGATGGTCAGGGTGGGGCCGTAGAGGAACAGGATGAACAGGCCCAGGATCGCCAGCAGGATCCAGCGGCGCAGGGTT
Organism: uncultured Pseudomonadota bacterium; assembly: GCA_963819005.1. GTDB lineage: Bacteria > Pseudomonadota > Alphaproteobacteria > Acetobacterales > Acetobacteraceae > Rhodopila. The sequence continues at coordinate 227,980 of CAWFUL010000009.1, read as the reverse complement.
GCCGCCATTACAGTTCCTTCCGGATGTCGACGATGCGCAGGATCGCGGCGATCATCATCAGCACGATGACCAGCAGCACCACCGCGTTGGCGCAGGCGGCGGGGTATTGCAGCAGCGAGATCTGATTGGCGATCATCAGGCCGACCGAGGCGCTCTGGCCGCCGCTCATGAGGCGGACGGTGATGAAGTCGCCCATGACCATGGTGACGACGAAGATCGAGCCGATGGCGATGCCGGATTTCGAGAGCGGAAGGATGACCTGGGTGATGCCGCCCCACCATCCGGCGCCGCCGTCGAGCGCGGCCTCCAGCAATCGGCGGTCGATGCGCATCATGGTGTTGAAGATCGGGGTGACCATGAAGAGCGAGTAAAGGTGGGTGTAGGCGAGGACGACGGCGAAGTCGGAGAACAGCAGGAATTCGAGCGGCTGGTGGATGAGGCCGAGTCTCAGCAGGACGCTGTTGAGCAGGCCCTCGCGTCCCAGGAAGGGGATCCAGGAGATCATGCGGATGATGTTGGACGTCAGGAACGGCACGGTGCAGACGAGGAACAGCACCATTTGCGCCGTTTTGCTGCGGATTTCGAAGGCCAGCACGTAGGCGATGGTGAATCCGAGGACGACGGTGACGGCCCAGACGATGACGGTGTAGCGCAGGGTGTTGAGGTAGGTCCGCCAGGTGACCGATGAGCCGAGGACGTCGAAATAGTTGGTGAGTTCGAAGGCGGGGATGATCTGGACGCTGTCGTAGTCGAAGAAGCTGACGACGATCAGGGCGACCATCGGCAGCAGCAGGAAGAAGATCAGGATGAGCGCGAGGGGGGATGCCTGGAGGAGTGGCATCAGCATCCCCGTCAGAAGCGGGCCGGTTCGGGTCCTTCTCGTCACACGCCGCATCCGCCGAAATTCAGTGTTGGGGGTTACGGTCAAGCACGTGGCGTGCCACGCGGGCTATCCGATGACGTCCGCGAGACGCCGAGCGATGGAGGGTGCGTCGTTGACGGCGATGTTGGTGAAGCCGAGGAGGAGAGCCTGTCCCTGGTCGTGCGCCATCGTCATCGCGGACAGCGCCGACGGGGCAAGGCCGCCCTGGAGTGCGCGTCGGGTGAGGGCGGTGTCATCGTCCGCGCCGGGGAAGCGGGCAAGGAGGTGCATGCCGCCGGCTGACAGTTCGACCGTGACGCGGGTGCCGAGGGTTGCTTCCAGGGCGGCCGCCAGGGCTTGGCGGCGGGCAGCGTAGAGCAGGCGCATGCGGCGGATGTGGCGGGGGAAGTGGCCCTTCTGCATGAAGGCCGCGACGACTTGTTGCTCCAGAAGCGGCGGGCCGAGGGTCAGCAGTCGTGCGGCCTGCTGGAAGGCGGCGGCGAGTTCCGGGGGCACGACGAGGTAGCCGAGGCGCAGGGCGGGAAACAGCACCTTGCTGAAGCAGCCGGCGTAGAGGACACGCTGCCCTTGATCGAGGCTTTTGAGGGACGGCAGCGGGCGGCCGGTGTAGCGGAACTCGCTGTCGTAGTCGTCCTCCAGAACCCAGGATTCGGCCTCGGATGCCCAGGCGAGAAGGGCTAGCCGCCGCGGGAGGGACATCGCGACGCCGGTGGGGCACTGGTGGGTTGGGGTGACCACCGCGAGCTTGGCCTTTGGCGCGGAGGCGATGCCGGAAGGGACGCGCAGGCCTTCCTGGTCCACGCGGATGGGGACGATCCTGCGCGCCCGCAGCCATCCAGCGCCTGGCGGGTGAGGATGTAGCCGGGGTCCTCCATCCAGACCGGGTCGCCGGGCTTGATCAGGACACTCCGTACCGAGGGAGAGGGCGCCCTGGTAGCCGGCGGTAATGATGACTTGTGCTGGCGAGCAGGGGATTCCTCGCGCGACGCCGAGATAGGCGGCGACGGCCTGGCGCAGATCCAGCAAACCGGTCGGGTCGGCGCCGGCAAGGTCCGCGGCGGTGACGGCGCGGGCGGCGTGGACGGTCAAATTGGACCAGAGCTTGCGAGGGAATTCGTCGAGTGCGGGCAATCCCATTTGCAGGGGCAGGGGGGCGCGGCGGACGGAGGTTTCGGCGTCGAACATGAACGGGGTGGGGCGCGGCCTGGACGATGCGGTCCTTGGCTGTGCCGGCGACAATCGTGCCGGCCGATCCTTTTGTAACGATGGCGCCCTCGCCAGTGAGCAGGGCATAGGCCGCGTCGACGGTTCCGCGCGCGACCGCCAACTGAGCCGCCAGGGCTCGGGCCGAGGGCAGGCGGGTGCCAGGCGTCACATGGCCGGTGGCGATGGCGGATCGAAGCCGAGCGGCGATCTGGAGGAAGAGGGGTTCGGTTTCGGCGGTGTCGAGGGTGATCGTGAGTGGCATGGCCCAGTCGGTTCACTGATTCTTGGCTCTTCACGCTATGCCATCATTTGCGTTTCCTGTGCGAGCCACAAACGAACAGGAGGTTGCAATGGCGCGGCAGGAGAGGCTGGATCAGATCGTGCCCGGGCGCGTATCGCGCGCTGCGTGGGGTTGAGGCGTACCTGCAGGGGTGCGGGTTGGAGTCATCGCTGATCGAGCTGGTGAAGATGCGGGCGTCGCAGATCAATGGCTGCGCGTTCTGCCTGGATATGCACAGCAAGGATGCTCGCCGGGACGGTGAGAGCGAGCAGCGGCTGTATCTGCTGAATGCGTGGCGGGAGGCGCCGTTCTACACCGAGCGGGAGCGGGCGGCGCTGTCGTGGACGGAGTATCTGACGCGGCTGGGGCCGGATGGGGTGCCGCGGGAAGCGCGTGACCGGCTGGAGGCGGTGTTCTCGGCGGAGGAGATCGCCAACCTGACGGTGCTGGTCGGGCAGATCAACCTGTGGAACCGGGTGGCGATTGGCGGCGGGTTCCATCTGGTGGCGGCGTGATCGACATCCGGGCTGCCGCGTCGGAGTCAGATGTTGCCGCCTGTTTCCCGGTGATGCAGGCGCTGCGGCCACATCTGACCGATGCCGGAGAATTGGTCGTCGCGGGTGCGGCGGCAGGGTGAAAAGGGTTACCGGCTGCTTGCTGCGTGGTCCGGTGATACGGTTATCGGGGCGGCTGGGTTTCGCATGCAGGAGAACCTGATCCGGGGACGGTTCTGCTATGTCGATGATCTCGTTGTGGCTGAAACCCATCGACGGGGTGGCGTCGGCGCCCGTCTTCTGGACGCTGTCGCCGAAGACGCTCGCGCGGCCGGCTGCGCGCGCCTGACGCTGGACACGGGTTTGGACAACCTGCTGGGGCAGCGATTCTACTTCCGCTATGGGATGCTGCCGGCGTCCTTGCGGTTCGGCCTGGTATTGGACTGACCTGTGCAGACAATTCTGTTTGTGACTGTTAGTCCGAAGGGGCCGGCGGCGATCAGTTCGGCGTTCGGCCTGGAAGTGTTGGCTCGCCTGCGCGAGCGCCACCCGAACGTGGTGGTCGAATGCCGCGATCTGGCGGTGACCCCGCCGCCCTTCGTCGGCGGCGCGTTCGCCCGAGCGATCTCGACGCCTGGCGATGATCGGGCGGCGTTCGCGGACTCCGAGGTGCTGATCGGGGAACTGGAGCGTGCAGATGCTGTGGTGCTGGCTACGCCGATGCACAACTACACGGTGCCGGCCGTGCTGAAGGCTTGGATCGATCAGGTGGTGCGGATTCATCGCAGCTTTGCCAGCACGCCGGGCGGCAAGGTTGGGTTGCTGCGGGATCGGCCGGTTTATGTGGTGATTGCCTCGGGGGGCTGGTTCAGCGGTCCCTCGCCGAGCGGCGCGTCCGCGCAGCCGGATTTCCTGACGCCTTATCTGCGGGCCGTCCTGGGAACGATCGGGCTGCGTCAGATGCATTTTCTGACGCTGGAGGGTGTTACGCGGGGCGAGGATATGCTGGCACGGGCGCTGGCCGGCGCACGCGCGTCACTGGATCAGTTGCTGCCCGTCAGACCAATCGGCGTTGGCCTGCGGGCGGGGCGATGCGGATTGGCCTGACCTGGTCCAGGATCGGCGTTGACGGCGGATCGGCATCAGGCCGCGATGAACTCGTTCCATTTCTGGACCATGTAGCGGTCCTCGTTCATCACCGAGTTCCAACAGGCGACCTTGCCCATGCGTTCATAGAATGAGCCGCCGTCGCGGACGGCGCCGGCTTTTTCCATGACCTTGCCTTCGGGGCTGAGGATGTCGGCCTGGGCGGGCTTGCCCTCCATCCAGTAGCCCCATTCGTCGGCGGACATGTTCTGCCTGGCGGTTTCCAGCACGGCGCTGTAGTAGCCCTGGCGGTTCAGGTAGGCGCCGACCCAGCCGGACAGGTACCAGTTGACGTATTCGTAGGCGGCGTCGAGTTCCAGGCCGCTCAGGTGTTTCGCCAGTCCCAGTCCGCCGGCCCAGGCGCGGTAGCCGCCCGCCAAGGGTTGGTATTTGCAAGGGATGCCCTTCGACCGCACCGCCGCCACGGCAGGCGACCACATCGACTGGATGATGACCTCGCCGGAGGCCATCAGGTTAACGCTTTCGTCGAAGCTCTTCCAGAACGCGCGGAACTGGCCGGACTTCTTGGTGTCGATCAGGAAGGCGATGGTCTTGTCGATCTCGGGCTTCGTCATGTTGCCCTTGTCGCCGTATTTCACGGTGCCGAGGGATTCCATCACCATCGCGGCGTCCATGATGCCGATGGACGGGATGTTCAGGATCGAGGCCTTGCCCTTGAAGGCGGGGTCGACAAGGTCCTTCCAGTCGGTGATCGGACGGCCGACGAGGTCGGGGCGGATGCCCAGGGTGTCGGCGTTATAGATGGTGGGGATGAGGGTCATCCAGCCGGTCTCGCCCTTGGCGAAGGTCTTGCCTTGCGGTCCGTCGACGAAGCCTACGGAGTAGGGTGTGGTACCCTGGGCGACGGGGCTGGTGGGTGTCAGTTTGCCCTTGGTGAAGATCGGCACGATCTGGTCGTAGAGCTTGATCTTCTTGGCATCCATCGGCTGCATCACGCCGGTGGGGAAGACTTTCTTGATCGCGAAATACTCGATATCGGCGATGTCGTAGGATTTGGGCTGGGTGACGGCTTTCTGCGTCACTGCGTCGGTGTCGAGGGCGGTCATTGCCAGAGTGAAGCCGAGGTCTGCCTTCACTTTGTCCGCGACGGCGTTCAGGTTCGACACACCGGTGCCGAACTGGCGCAGTGTGATGTCCTTGATGTTCTGGGCCCATATGGTGGGAAATCCTGTCACCACGCCGCTGCCGGCAGCGACCCCGGCGGAGGCGAGCAGGGTGCGGCGTCCGAGCGTCCTGTTGCGGATGGTTGCCATGGCGGGTTGATCTCCTTGTTCTGCCCGGTGCGCGATCGGCCATGGTTGTGTGCATGCCGTGTGCCACAGGGCGCCGACCGGCGATCTGCGAGCGAGCCGCCGCGACTGATGAATTTGCGGTCAGTCGGCGGCATGAGCGGAGGCCGCTGCTTGCTTGGGCGGCACCGGCCGGTGTGTGTTAGTCGAACGCGAGGACCAAAGCCTCGGCTACCAGGGCGGGTTTTTCGTTGCCTTCCAGTTCGACGGTGCTCTCGAAGGTCAGGCGGACGCCGCCGGCGATATCCTCGACGGTCTTGAGGGTCTGGTGCAGGCGGACGCGCGATCCGGCGGGGACCGGCGCGGTGAAGCGGAGTTTGTTGGAGCCGTAGTTGATGCCGCGCGAGGTGTGGCGGATGCGGTAGACGCTGGCCATCATGCGCGGCAGCAGCGACAGCGTCAGGTAGCCGTGGGCGATGGTCTTGCCGCCGGGCATTTCCTTGCGGGCTCGTTCGACGTCCACGTGGATCCACTGGTGGTCGCCGGTGGCGTCGGCGAAGGCGTTGATCATCGGCTGGTCGACGGTGATCCACTCGCTGGTGCCGATGGTCTTGCCGATGTGGGCCTTCATGTCCGCGGGGCGGTCGACTTCTAGCATGTGCTGGCTCCTACGCTCTTTCAGGGTTGTCTCGCAGGGTGTAATCTTTGCTGCAAGGGAGCAGAGCGATGACGCAGACGGCGATGTCGCGGCGGCAGGCCGCATTCCGGGAGGATTTCCGTGCGAGGATCGCGCCCGCCTATGCCGGGTGGGTGCATGTGGCGCTGATCTATGCGCTGGGCGGGGCGGCGATTTTCTACAGTGTCCGGCAGATCAGCCATCCGGCGTGGTATGAATTCCTGGTTATTCCGGTCGCGTTCTGCCTGTCCAACGTGTTCGAGTGGTGGCTGCACAAATACGTCATGCACCGGCCGGTGAAGGGGTTGATGGGGATCTATAACCGGCACACCCTGGCGCATCATCAGTTCTTCACCGATGTCGAGCCGACGTTCGACAACACGCGCGACTTCCGGATCGTGTTCTTTCCGCCCTATGCGCTGGTGGCGTTCATGGCGATGTCGCTGCCGCCGGCGTTTTTGCTGGGAGTTGATGGGGCTGCCGAACGCCGGGTGGCTGCTGCTGATCACCAATGTGGCGCTGTATCTTAATTATGAGCTGTTTCATTTCTGTTGCCATGTGAAGGACGACCGGATCGTGCGGTTCATTCCGTTGGTGAACTCGATCCGGCGGCATCACATCGCGCATCATGACCAGGCGATCATGATGGAGCGGAACTTCAATCTGACCTATCCGGTTGCGGACTGGTTCTTTGGCACATCCGACCTTCAGTGCGGGCTGCTGAAGCATATCTTCAACGGGTATGATACGAGCACGTTGCGGACCGACATCCGTCGCGGGCATCCGGCGGCGGCGGAATGAGGCACGCTCCACCCGGGCGGATCAAATCGGGCAAGGCCAGCCTGATCGGCGGGATTGTGGTTGGGGTTGCGAGTTTTGTGCTTTGGGCGGCGATTACGCGCGATCTTGGGGTTGATACGGTGCCGTGCCTTGTGACGGGGCTGGTTGTTTCGGGCGCGATCGGGACCTGGATCCGGATCGCGGATCTGTAACGACGTTGTCCGTTGGTTTGCCGTGCTGGGCGCGGGCGGACGAACTTCGATATTGCGCCATCGCCGGCCGGTCTGATGAGGCGGCATCATTCGGGGTGGTTGAGGGCGGCGCCATTGCCTGCCGTCGCCAGATGCTCAATTCTGGGTTCAACCGATCCTTGGGGGAAACCGACTCATGCCCGCAGACGCGGACACCTACGACTTCATCGTCACCGGCGCCGGTTCGGCGGGCTGCGCGATTGCTGGCCGGCTGGCTGAAACGCGGCAATACCGGGTCCTGCTGCTGGAGGCCGGGCCGGCCGACACCAACCCCTGGATCCACATTCCGCTTGGTTATGCCAAGACTTACGTTGATGCTCGGGTAAACTGGAAGTTCGAGACTTTACCGCAGCCGCAGATGGCGGGGCGCAAGTTGTATTTGCCGCGGGGCAAGACGCTGGGCGGGTCGAGTTCGATCAACGGCATGGTCTATATTCGCGGTAACCGCGGTGACTATGACGAGTGGCGGCAGCGGGGATGCACCGGGTGGGATTATGACTCGGTGCTGCCGTTTTTCAAGAAGGCGGAGAACCAGACGCGCGGTGGCGACGAGTTTCATGGGGTCGGCGGCCCGCTGCATGTGTCCGATCAGGCGGTGCAGGGCGAATTGTCGCAGGCGGTGCTGCAGGCCTGTGTGCAGGCGGGCATTCCGGCCAATCCGGACTTCAATGGCAAGGATCAGGAGGGGTGCGGCTATTACCAGACCACGACCAGTAATAAGCGCCGCTGGAGCGCGGCCAAGGCGTATTTGTCCAATAAGCCGGAGAACCTGACGATACAGACGAACGCCCATGCGACGCGCGTGGTTATCGAGAACGGGCGGGCGGTTGGGGTCGAGTATCAAAGTCCGGCGGGGCGGGCGGTGAGCCGAGCGCGGGTGGAGGTGATTGTTTCGGGTGGTGCTTATGGCTCACCGCAGTTGTTGCAGTTGTCGGGGTTGGGGCCGGCGCAGCATCTGCAGGACATGGGCATTGCGGTGATCCGCGACATGCCGGCGGTGGGGTCCAATCTGCACGATCATTTCAATACCGCGGTGAGTTGGCGTTGTACGAAGGCGATTACGCTGAACGACCTGGAGAACAGCATGCCGCGAAAGGTTATGGCGGCGTTGCGATACGCGCTGTTCCGGTCTGGGCCGATGGCGAGCAACGGGGTGACGGCGGGGCTGTTCACGCGGTCTGATCAACGGCTGGAGCGGCCTGATATTCAGGTGAATCTGTTCGAATGGAGTACGAAGGAGCGTACACGTGACCGCGTGACGCCGCATGAGTTTCCGGGATTTACGCTGACGCCGGTGCATCTGCGTCCTGACGGGCGCGGAACGGTGCGGCTGGGCAGTCCGGATCCTCTGGCGCCGCCGGCTGTGCTGTTCGACTATCTGAGGACTGAGTATGATATTCAGGCGTCGCTTTGGGGGCTGCGGCTGGTGCGGAAGATTGCTGAGCAGGTGGCGTTGAAGCCTTATAATGCGGGGGAGATTTTGCCGGGGCCGGGTATTACCAGCGACGCTGATCTGCTGGATTATGTCCGGACGACCGGCGTGTCCAATCAGCATCCGACGAGTTCCTGCGCGATGGGGACTGGGACGAACACGGTTGTAGATCCTCGGTTGCGGGTGCATGGGGTCGCGGGGTTGCGGGTAGCGGATGCCTCGGTGATGCCGGTGGCACCGGGCGGGAACACCAACGCGCCGACGATCATGATCGGCGAGAAATGCGCGGCGATGATTTTGGAAGATATCAAGGCCGCGGCAACGCCCCTGGCGGCGTAACGATCGGGGGAAGCGATGGCAAACGAAGCAGACACCTACGATTACATCGTCACGGGCGCGGGTTCGGCGGGGTGCGTTCTGGCGGCGCGGCTGTCCGAGAACGGGCGGTTCCGCGTGTTGCTGCTGGAAGCCGGCGGCGAGGATAAGAACATGTGGATTCACATCCCCATGGGTTATGCCAAGACCTTTGTCGATCCGACCGTGAACTGGATGTTTGAGAGCGAGCCGGAGAAGGAACTGAATGGCCGCACGATGTACCAGCCTCGGGGCAAGGTGCTGGGGGGCACGAGTTCCATCAACGGCATGATCTATATGCGGGGCAACGCCGCGGACTACGACCAGTGGCGACAGTTGGGAAACGAAGGCTGGGACTATGATTCCGTGCTGCCGTATTTTCGCAAGGCGGAGGATAACGAGCGCGGGGCCAGTGAGTATCATGGCAGTGGCGGGCCGTTGCGCGTTTCGAATCAGCCGTATGAGTGGGAGATTGCGAAGGCGCTGCTGGAGGCGTGCAAGCAGGCGGGCATTCCGGAAAATCCCGATTTCAACGGCGCGAGTCAGGAGGGATGTGGGTATTATCAGACCACCACCAAAGACAAGCGGCGTTGGAGTACGGCGGCGGCCTATCTGACGACGGCCAAGACACGACCAAATTTGGTTATTAGGACCCGAGCGCATGCGACACGGGTGGTTTTTCGGGATGGCCGGGCGGCGGGGGTTGAGTTTCAGACGCCCAAGGGTCTGGAGACTGCTTATGCCGGGCGGGAGGTGATCGTTTCGGGGGGCGCTTACGGCTCTCCGCAGTTGTTGCAGCTTTCGGGGTTGGGGCCGGCGGGGCATTTGCAGGATATGGGCATCCCGGTGGTACGCGACATGCCGGGTGTCGGGTCGAATTTGCAGGATCACTTCAATACGTATTGCACGTATAGGATTTCCAAAAATCTTTCGCTGAACGCGTTGCAGTATAGCTTGCCGCACCGGTTGGTGGCTGGGGCGCAGTATTTCCTGCTGCGGTCGGGTCCGATGTCGGGCAATGGGCTTTATGTCGGGGCGCTGGTGCGGAGCGACAAGCGGCTGGAGCGTCCGGATCTGCAAATGAATATTTCCGCCTGGAGCACGATCGAGCGGACGCGCGCCGGGATCATTTCGCATCCTCATCCGGGTATCGGGATCAGTCCGGTGCATCTGTCGCCGGAGGGGCGTGGGACCGTCCGGCTGAAGAACAATGATCCGCTAGCGCCGCCGGAAATCACGTTCAATTTCCTGCGGTCGGAGAACGATATGCGGGTGATGATCACCGGCGTGCGGATCGCGCGCAGTATTGTCCGGCAGCACGCGATGCAGAAGTTGCTGGTGGAGGAGACGTTGCCGGGGGTTTCGGTGCGGACTGATGAGGAAATCGCGGAGGATGTCCGGGCGCGGGGGGTTTCGAATTTGCATCCGGTTGGAAGCTGCGGAATGGGGCAGGGGCCGATGGCGGTGGTCGATTCCCGGCTGCGGGTGCATGGCGTGCCGGGGCTGCGCGTGGTGGATGCGTCCATCATGCCGGTGATCGTTGCCGGTAACACCAATGCGCCGACCATCATGATTGCCGAGAAGGCGTCCGACATGATTCAGGAGGACGCTCGCGCGGCTGCGTAATTGCGGACGGGAGGACAACGAAAATGTCGACCTACGACGTTGTGATCAAGAATGGGCTGATCTTTGACGGGACGCGGGTGCCTCGGTTTCGGGGCGACCTGGGAATTAAGGATGGGGTGATCGCGGCGGTTGGGCATATTCCGGCGTCGGATGGCGTACGGGTGATCGAGGCCGAGGGGTTGCACGTTGCGCCGGGATTTATCGACCTGCACACGCATTACGACGCGCAGCTGTTTTGGGATCCGGTACTGCACGCTGTCTGGGTGGCATGGCATTACCTCGGCGGTGATCGGCAATTGCGGGTTTGGGTTTGCGCCTGTTGCGCCGGACATGCGCGAGCGGGCGATGCTGAGCATGACGCGGGTCGAGGCAATTCCTTACGAGTCGATGAAGCAAGGAATGCCGTGGGACTGGACGAGTTTCCCGGAGTATCTGGACAGCGTCGAGCGGGCGCCCAAGGCGATCAACATCCTGCCGTACGTGCCTCTGGCGCCGATGCTGATCAGCGTGCTGGGTTTCGATGACGCGAAGGCGGGGAAGATGCCGACCGAGGCGCAGCACGCACAGTTGCGGCGGCTGTTCGAGGAGGCGCTGGATGCCGGCGGGTGCGGTTGGTCGGCGCAGCGGTTGATGCCGGATGGGCCGTCGGCCGTGCAGCTTGATTACGACGGCACACCGATGGTGACGGACGTGATGCATGACGAGACCTGCGAGGTTTTCGCCGACGTGCTGGGGCGGCGGAATGCGGGATTCATGCAGATGACGATCTCATCCGGCAGTTACCAGCGGGATCGCAATCATATGGAGCGGCTGTCGGAGATCAGCGGGCGGCCGCTGCTGTGGAACGTGGTTCAGGCGTACGACCACAAGCCGGAGGTGCATCGTGGCGGGCTGAAATGGCTGGCGAGTTGCCGTGAGCGGGGGATCCGGATCTATGGGCAAGGGCTGACGACCGACGCCGGGTTTGCGTTCACGTTCGAGGACTGGAACCTGTGGGACGACAAGCCGGCGTGGCGCGAGGCGACTCTTGGGTCGGTTGCGGAGCGGTTGGCCAAGCTGGCTGATCCGGAGCGGAGGGCGTTGCTGCGGTCTCAGGTGCCATTGACCGTTACGGGGCCGATTGCCGGCATTGTCATTACGGAGCCGCGGACGCCGGAAACTCAGCGGTGGCTGGACCATACGGTCGGGCAGGTGGCGGAGGCACTGGGGAAGCATCCGGTGGATGCGATGCTGGATATCGCCGTGGCCGATGGGCTGGCGACGGAGTTCTTTGCCGCCCCGCCGAATGTTTCGATGGAGCATTTGCGGGAGATCGTCAGTGATCCTTATGTGCTGTTCGGGGTTTCGGATGGCGGCGCGCACACGAAGTTCCTGACGGCGGGGCGTTATCCGACCGAGACGTTGGTGAAGATCGTCAAGGAGCAGGAGATGCTCAGCCTGGAGGAGGCGCACTGGCGGCTGTCGGCGCTGCCGGCGATGGTTGCCGGATTCACCGGGCGGGGCGTGCTGTCGGTCGGGGCGCCGGCGGATATCGTGATTTATGATTATGAGAATCTGGAGGTGCTGCCGAGTGAGATCGTGCATGACCTGCCGGGCGGCGAGTGGCGGCGGGTGCAACGGGCCAAAGGCTATCGTTACGTGCTGGTCAACGGGCAGGTGACGATCGAGGACGATCAGCAGACCAACAGGTTCTCGGGCCGCCTGCTGCGTGGGGGAAGGGCCATTGCCGCATGAACAATGGGATCGACCCGGCGGTCGCTGCGCAGGCCGCCAGCGTAACCATCGGTGATTTGCTTGTGGCGCAGGTTCAGCGGCATCCGGACCGGATAGCCATCGTTGACGGCGGGCGCGCGTTTACGTTCCGAGCGTTTAATGAGCGGGTGAACCGTTTGGCGTCGGTTCTGCGGTCGTACGATATCGGGCGTGGCGAACGGGTTGCGATCCTGTCTGAAAATCGTGCCGAGTACCCTGGAACTGATGTTCGCGGCCGGTAAGCTGGGCGTGATCGTCTGTGCGCTGAACTGGCGTCTGGCCGATCCGGAATTGGTCCACTGTGTGACACTCACCTCACCCAAGCTGACGTTTGTTTCTCCGGCGTATACCGAAACGGTGGCTCGGCTGTCAGAGGTGTTTACCGAAACAGTCACCTTGGGCGAGGACTACGAACAGCTTCTGGCTCGGGCGTCCGCGGTTGAACCGGAGATTGCTGCCGCAGCGGAGGATGGTCACGTCATTGTCTATACAAGCGGAACGACGGGCAACCCCAAAGGCGCGCTTGTCAGCCATCGCGCACAACTTGCCCGGATGCACTCCGCGTGCGTGGATTTCGATCTGGCGCCAGGGGACGTTTTTGTTGCCTGGGCGCCGATGTTCCACATGGTGTCGACGGATCAGTCGATCCATGTGTTGTGCCTGGGCGGGAAGGTTATCGTCATTCCGGGTTACGACGCAGACCGTATCCTGCACGCTGTCGAAACGGAACATTTGTGGTGGCTGGTGGTCATGCCCGGCATGATCGAGGATATCGCCGCCGCCGCGAGACGCCGTGGAACCGTGCCGCGGGGGATCAAGCTGATCGGGGCGATGGCCGATCTCGTGCCGCGTCATCAGTTGGCGGAGATTACCTCGCTGTTGCAGGCGCCCTATGCCAATACGTTCGGGGCGACCGAGACGGGGCTGCCGCCCGCCTCCGCCGGGCGGGTCGCGATCGGGTCGGCACCGAACCGGCTTTCGAAAACCCCAAGTGGAAGCTGCGTCTTCCGGTTGGTGGACGAAGGCGACAACGATGTGCCGGACGGGACGCCGGGGGAGTTGATCATCCGTGGCCCGACGCTGTTCAGTGGCTACTGGAACGCGCCCGAGACGAACGCGCGGGACTTCCGGGGTGGCTGGTTCCATATGGGCGACGTATTTGTCCGCAACCCGGACGGCACGATCGATTTCGTCGACCGGGTCAAATACCTGATCAAGTCCGGTGGCGAGAACATCTATCCGGCGGAGATCGAACAGGTGTTGCTGACTGATCCCAGGGTCGCGGACGCTGTTGTGGTTCGGTCCCCTGATCCCACCTGGGGCGAGGTTCCCGTGGCCTTTGTTGCGAGACGGGATCGGTCACTGACGGAAGGCGATCTGATCACCGCCTGCAAGGGCAAACTCGCCGGCTATAAGCGCCCGAAGGCCATTCATTTCATCGAGCTTGACGACTTGCCGCGTAGCACCACCGGCAAGATTCAGCGGCACGAACTGGAAAAACGTCTAGGCGAACCCTAGGCGGCGTCGTGGAAAATGATACCCAGCGTGTGCCGGCGGCCTGAGCGAATCCGGCTGACCCCGTGGCGCATTGTCAATCGATACGGCCCCCGTGTACCCATCGCTGGCCGGTGATGCACTGGAAAGATTACAGTCTCTCCCTGGCGCAGGGGAACCACAACTGCTTTTGACTGCGCCCTGGGCCGCTGCTCCACCAGAATGAACTCGCCGCCTGAAAAGTCGGCGTCCGGCGCGCTTAGCAGAACGGTGACCTGCAGGGGAAACACCATCGCTCCGTAGAGGTCCTGGTGCAGGCAGTTGAAGCCATCGGCGTCATACCGCAGCAGCAACGGGGTGGGCCGCGTCTGTCCGGCGGCGTGGCAGAGGGCGAGATATTCTTCCAGCCGGTCCGGGAACGTGCCGCCCTCCCCCAGCGCGCGGTGCCAGGCGTTCGCCACGGTGGCCAAGGGGGGATACAGCGCGGTCCGCAGCGCTGCCACCAGATCGGGAAGAGGATATCGGAAGTACTGGTTATCGCCCCGCCCGTAGGCGTGTTTTTCCATAATGATTCGCTTACGGAAGTGTGCGTCCTGGTCGTACAGCCCGGCCAGGTCGCGACACGTGTCGGGCGTCAGCAATGCACGTGTCGCGAAACCGTCGGCGGCGATATCCGCGGCAAGCTGGTCAGCATCGATCGGCGGGATGTCAAAGCGCTTCATCGGCAGACATTAGCAAAGTCTGGCTGCGATGCCTCCCGGTTCTTGCGAAGGTTCTGGACCGGGCTTCCTGCCATGGGCGGCGTGGTTGCCCGGTCGGTCGCTTCAGGCTCCGGCGGGACTTTCTGCCAGGACCGGGGCGTCGGATGCCAGTTCTCTGCTCAGTGCCTCACGCAGGCGTTGCAAGGGTTCGTCCCAGGCGCCGGGCTTCTGCTGGCGGAACAAGCGGGCGGATGGGTACCAGGGGCTGTCGTCGCGGTCGAGCAGCCAGCGCCAATCCGCCGCTTTGGGAATCAGGATCCAGACCGGCTTGCCCAGCGCGCCCGCCAGGTGACCCATGCAGGTGTCTACGGTGACGACCAGATCCAGGTTCTCGATCAGCGCTGCGGTTTCGCCGAAATCTGTCAGTTCGTCCGACAGGTCGGTCATGAAAGGGAACTGGCTCATGGTTGCCAGGTCCCGAGCGGGGAATGGTTTCTGCAGCGAGACGAAGGCGGCGGGGCCGGCGGCTGCGACGGGGGCGAGCATCGACAGCGGGACGGACCGGCGGCGGTCGTTCGGGTGGGTCGGGCGTCCGGTCCAGGCCAGTCCGATCCGCTTTCGACCGGCCGGCAGGATGCCGTCCAGGCGGGAGCGCCAGTGCGCGACGCGTGCCGGGTCGACTTTCAGATAGGGGATTTGCGCGGGAATGGAGTCCATTTGGGTGCGGAACAGATAGGGCAGGCTGGACAGCCGGCAGTGGGCAGCGTGGCCGGGCACATCGTTCCAGCGATGGCAGTATTGCGTCACCCCCGGAATATTGGCGAGCAGGGGTCCCATCTCTGCGCTGCAACCTATGATCAGTTCCTGGCAGCGGTCCACTACCATCGGAATGTAGCGGGCAAACTGGATCGTGTCGCCGTATCCCTGGTCGCCGACCAGCAGCAGGCGCCCGTTCGGGATGCGCATGCCGTTCCAGGGTGCCGAAGTCATCGCGGGCATGGTGGCCTTT
Organism: uncultured Pseudomonadota bacterium; assembly: GCA_963819005.1. Classification (GTDB taxonomy): domain Bacteria; phylum Pseudomonadota; class Alphaproteobacteria; order Acetobacterales; family Acetobacteraceae; genus Rhodopila. Next base: position 212,646 of record CAWFUL010000009.1, on the reverse strand, counting down.
CCCGCCTCGGTCAGGTTGCGCCATTCATATTCCATCCAGCCGGGATCGAAGTCGCCCTGCGCCAAAAGGTTTTGCGCCATTGCGAGATGACCGTCGGCGTGGTCGTGTTTCAAGCCAAGAGCCCGCAGGAGGCAGACCATCGCACGCTCCCGATCATCCGCGTCGACGAAGATCAGCGACAGGTTGACCAGGTGTTCGGCATTGTTCGGGTCCAGCCGGATGGCTTCCTGCCCCATGGCGAGGCCTTCGTCGATCCGGTAGGTCAGGCGGCAGAGGGAGCTGAGATGGGCGTACCAGGTGGCGTTGCCGGCATGCAGGCTGATGGCGCGGCGCAGCAGGACCACGCCTTTTTCCGGATCGCCGCCCATGGCGGCAACGATGCCTTGCAGCGCAAGGGCCGCCGGATGATCCGGAAATGCCGCCAGCACGTCGGCGCAAATGCCGGACGCCTCGTTCAGGCGCTTGGCCTGGGCGGCCACCTGGGCGCGGCTGAGAGCCTGTTCGGCGGTCTCGCCGCTGGCCATTGTCGGGGCGGTGGGGGTGGTCGGCTGCACGTCCGGCGCGTTCGGTGCTGCACTTCCGGGTGGACGCTGGATCGTATTGGTTGCGCTCATGTGACCGAAATTGCCCTGTCAGGGGTCGTCCGGGCAAGTGATAAGAGAGCGGAAGGATTTCCGTGACCCGTCAAGTGCCGATTGCATGAGGTCTGAGCCGACGACCAGTAGCGGGCAGGCTTGATCTGATGCGGCCACATAGGAGAGACCCGCTCGCGCGGATGCCTGTACGGGGTCGGACCGGGCCCACCCCATGACAAACCCCTCTCCTGCCTGTAGCCTTTGCGGACCATGGCGCATATCAAGGTCCAGACCGAAGACTTCGACGTCGGCGCGGAAATCGCCGCCCTGACCGCCGGCCGCACCGACATCGGCGGCATCGGCTGCTTTGTCGGCACCGTGCGGGACAACGCTAACGGCGCCGCCGATGCCGTGACTGGCATGACCCTGGAGCATTATCCCGGCATGACCGAACGTGCGATCGCCAAGATCATTGACGACGCCGAAAGCCGGTGGCCGCTGCTGGGCTGCACGGTCATTCATCGCGTCGGTCCGCTGCGCCCTGGGGACAATATCGTGCTGGTGGTGGCAGCTTCGGCGCACCGGCAGGCCGCGCTGGATGCAACCGCGTTCCTGATCGACTGGTTGAAGACCAAGGCGCCGTTCTGGAAGCGCGAGGATTTCGGAAACGGCGAGGGCGCGTGGGTTGATGCCCGCGACGCTGACGACGCCGCCGCGTCGCGGTGGCTGACCACCTGATCCGGCCGGTTTTTGGGGAGGCAAGACATCATGACAACGACACTGCCGATCGACGAGATGATCGACACCGGCCATGGCAAGATCAGCCGGGAGATTTTCGTTTCGCCAGAGTTTCATCGGGAGGAGTTGGAGAAGCTTTTTACCCGAGCGTGGCTGTTCGTGGGGCATGAGAGCCAGATCCCGAATAATGGGGATTTCTTTGTTTCCCGGATGGGCGAGGAATCCGTCATACTTTGCCGGGATACGAAGGGCGAGGTGCATGTCTTCCTGAACTCCTGCCGGCATCGTGGGATGAAGGTCTGCCGATACGAATCTGGCAATACATCGTTGTTTGTGTGTCCGTATCATTCGTGGAGCTACACGACCGACGGCAAGCTGCAGGGGGTGCCGCTGTATCGGGTGCTTTATGAAGGGCAGCTTGACCGCGGCGAGTGGTCGCTGATCGAGGTGCCGAAGCTGCACCGGTACAAGGGAACGGTTTGGGCGTCGTGGGACCCGGACGCGCCGGACTTCATGACGTATCTGGGAGATGCGGTCGATCATTTGGACCAGGTGCTCGATTGCCGTGACGGGCGGCCCGGCGGGTCCGAGGTCATTGGCATCCACAAATGGATTCTGCCGACCAACTGGAAGTTCGCGGCGGAGAATTTCCTTGGTGACACCTATCACAATCCCTCTCACCGGTCGGTCGACATGATTGGAATCGGGCCGAGCGCCCGGGCTGGGCAGGGCGGGCGGCGGGATAACGAGTATAATAAAGGGCAGCACGTCTGGGTCAGTTATCCTCAGGGGCATGGCGTGCATAGCGTATGGATGCCGGAAGATTTCCAGTACCAGCCGTCGTATGTGCAGTATCCGGAGGTCGACGAGTATTTCCGGCATTGTTTCGAGGAACGTAAGCTTCGGCAGGGCGACAAGGCCAGGATCATGCCGTTTACCGGCAATTTGTTTCCTAACACGTCGTATCATGGCCGGCAGCCTCGGGGGTTGTGCGTGTGGCATCCGCACAGCCCGACGGAAACAGAGGCGTGGCGGTTCTTCCTGGTGGATGCGGATGCGCCGGCGGCTGTGAAGGATGTGCTGCGGCGGTTTTACATGCGCTATTCCGGTCCGGCGGGGATGACGGAGCAGGACGACATGGAAAACTGGCTGTACGCCACGTCGGCCAGCGCCGGGACGATCGCGCGGCGGTATCCGTTCAATTATCAGCAGTCGATGGGCGCTTATAAGCGGAACGACCCTATCCCTGGGGATGTCAGCGTGCAGATCACCGAACAGAACGCGCGCAATTATTATGATGTTTATGCGCGGTATCTGAAGGGTGACGGGTGGGATTCGCTGCTGGGCAGCGGCGAGGCGGTGCGGCAGGCGGCGGAATGAGCGCGGTGCTGGAGAAGCCCGCAGCGCGCGGGCTGGAATGGCTGCTGCTGAAGGAGGAGGTCGAGGAGTTTCTCCATTATGAGGCCGATTTGCTGGATCAGCGGGAGTTCCGTGCGTGGCTCGATCTTCTGGCCGAGGATCTGGTGTATTTCATGCCGATCCGGCGGAACGTGAAGTTCGGACAGCATGCGGAGAAGGAAAACACGCGGCAGGGTGAGGGGATCTCGTGGTTCGACGAGGACAAGTGGACGTTGGGCAAGCGGGTCGAGCAGATTCTGACGGGCGTTCATTACGCCGAGGAACCGCTGTCGCGGGTGACTCACATGGTCAGCAACATCAGGCTGCTGGATGTGACGCCGTCGGTGGATGATCCGAGGGAGGTGACGGTCGGTTGCCGGTTCCTGGTGCATCAGAACCGCGTGGAATATGAAACGGCCACGTTCATCGGCCGGCGGACGGATACGCTGCGGCGTCACGGTGAGTCGTGGCTGATCGCGCGGCGGGAGATGATCCTGGAGCAAAACGTGTTGCTGGCGAAAAACCTGAGCATCCTGTTCTGAACGAGGAACTTTCGCCATGCTTGACGTCTATCAGATCGCGGTTGGAGCGAAACTGGTCATTGCCGGCGGGCTGAACGCCGAGGTCGTGGAAAACATGGGCGATGGTGAGTGGTTGCGGGTGAAACTTCTGTCCGGCGATCAGACCGGCGAGGAGGAACTGTGCCACGCCACGGACGTGCAGGAGGTCACATGATGCGCGTCGGGTTTTTGCCGAGCGATTTCAACCCGATGATACTGATGCTGGCGGAGGCGGAGGATATTCGCTCGCTGGGCGGCGTGCTGCGGACTTTTGCGCGGGAGGGGCGGGAGGTTTCGTTTCGGGACCTGGGGTTCTGCAGGGTGCTCGGCGATGATTTGTGGTTGAGCGCCGCACCTGGTCCGGCGGGTGTTCAGCGGGTCGCCGAGGGGTTTGTGTGGCGGGTGCCTTTGGACCTGGCGGCTGGGTTCGCGGACCGGCTGGACGATCTGGCGGAGCCGGGGCGTGTTGCGGGGTCGGAACAACTTGACTGCGGGACTGAAGACGGTATCGCGGTGAAGGTGTCCCGAGGGGAATATACGGACGATTTCCTCGGCTGACGGCGCGGGGTCAGGCCGCGAGAGCGCAGCCCTCGATGGTGATCCGGTGCATCAGTCGCCGCGCGCCGTGGTAGTCGTTGACCGCGTAGTGCCACGTCGCGCGATTGTCCCAGAACGCCAGGGACCCGGCCCGCCACACGAAGCGGCAACAGAACTCCGGCCGGGTTGCGTGGTTGTAGAGGTATTCCAGCAGCGGCCGGGATTCGTCCGTTGTCCAGCCGTCGAAGCGCAGGGTGAAGCCGGGGTTCACATACAGCGCTTTGCGCCCACTGCCGGGGTGGGTGATCACCACCGGGTGCACGGCATCCTGGGTCGCGGCTTCCGGATTGCCGAGGCGCCCCTGCATCTCCTCCCGCGCCTTGCCGAACACATGGCGGCTGGAATGCACCGCCCGCAGCCCGGCCAGGGTATGTTTCAGCCCGTCCGACAGCGCTTCGTAGGCGGCGTACATGCTGGCGAATAGTGTGTCGCCGCCTGTTGGGGGGACCTGTCGCGCGTAGAGCATCGAGCCGAGCGCGGGGATTTGGTCGTAGCTGTGGTCGGTGTGCCAGCCGCCGCCGATGTTGCGGGTCTGGTCGGGCTCCTTCACTACCAAAGCGATCTCCGGGTAGCCTTCGGCGTGCGCGAAGAAGCGGTTGACGTTGATCGTGCCGAACTGGCGCGCCAAGGCGATGTGTTGATCCGGCGTGAGCGCCTGGTCGCGGAAGAATACGACTCCGCGGTCGGAGAGCGTGTGCCGGATCGATTCCAGGGCCTGTGGGGCCAGGGGTTCCGACAGGTCGATGCCGGTGATGACTGCGCCAACGGCGGCGCCGGCGGGCAGTATCTCGGTGGTGTTGCTGTTCATGGCGGTCTCCCGAACCGGATGGTATCCGCCGACGCGTGCCGTGGCGATCAAAATTACAAATCAATAATCCGCGGCAATGACCGACCGTCGAGAGCGGTAATTGGCTTGCCGCACCGGTGGCTTTCGGGGCATCAAACGCAGAATGACACGCATTTACACCGCATGAACCCCCTCGCCTGGCTGGCCAGTCTGGTGCTGCCCGCCTGTGGGTTTCCCGCGGCGCAGGGCCTGCCGACGCCGCCGCTGATGGATGTGACGCAGATTGTCCGCCCGTCCAGCCCCAACACCGCGCTGGCTGCGCCGGCGGGGTTCAAACCGGGTCCCGACATCGTCACGCCGGCCTACCATGTTGCCGCCGACCGCCTGTTCGCCGTGGTCCAGTCGGTTGCGGCCGAACAGCCCCGCACCTTCCAGGCAGCCATCTACCCGGACCAGCATCAGGTCCACTACGTCGCCCGCAGCGCCGTGTTCAATTTCCCCGACCTGATCATGGTGCAGGTCCGCGCCGAATCGCCGGACACCAGCGATCTGATCCTCTACTCCCGCAGCGTCTACGGCGAATCCGACCTTGGCGTGAATCGCAAGCGCGTGCAGGCATGGCTCACCGCGATAGACACCAAACTCCCCTCATCCAGCGAGAGATGACCTCTTAATGCGTGGTATCGGTCCCTTCCTGAAAGACGCCTGGCGGCTCACCCGGCCTTATTTCATGACGTCGGAGGAGCGCTGGTCAGCCCGCGGCCTGTTACTTGCGATCATCGTCATGGACCTGACGCTGGTGGGCCTCAGCGTCGTCCTGAGCTTCTGGCGGCGGGAGTTCTACAACGCGCTGCAGGACAAGGACTGGCGGGCATTCCTGGAACTGCTGTTCGTTTGGCGCAACACGCCCAGCGGCTGGCTTCCCGGCTTTTGCGCGGTCGCCGCGGTTCACATCGCGCTGGCGGTCTATGAGGTTTACCTGAACCAGTTGCTGCAGATCCGCTGGCGGCGGTGGTTGACGCGGCAGTTTCTGGCGGAGTGGCTGGCCGACAGAGCTTACTACCGCATCAGCCTGACCGCCGACAGGGCTGCAATCGGCACGGACAACCCCGATCAGCGGGTGGCCGAGGACCTGCGGGACTTCACCGACAACACCTTGTCGCTTTCGCTGGGGCTGCTGTCGAACATCGTCTCGTTGTCCAGTTTCGTTGGCATTTTGTGGGGGCTGTCCGGCGCGGTGGAGGCTTTCGGTATCCCGATTCCCGGATACATGGTCTGGGTCGCGCTGGCCTATGCCGTTGTCGGCACCTGGCTGACGCATCTGGTGGGCCGCCCGCTGGCTCTGCTGAGCTTCAAGCAGCAACGGGTGGAGGCCGACTTCCGGTATGCCTTGGTCCGCGTTCGCGAGAACATGGAAAGCATTGCGCTGTACCGGGGTGAAGCGGAGGAGAACGTCACCCTTCGCGAGCGCTTCATCGCCGTTGTCGCCAACTGGCGGCAGATCATGACGCGAACCAAGCTGTTGAACTCATTGACTGTCGGTTACGATCAGGTGGCGGTGATCTTCCCGATCGTGGTTGCGGCGCCGCGCTACTTTGCCGGTCAAATCCAGCTGGGTGGCCTGATGCAGACCGTCGGAGCGTTCGGCTCCGTGCAGGGGTCGATGTCCTGGTTCGTGTCCGCGTATGCCCAGCTTGCGACCTGGCGCGCCATCGTCGAGCGTCTGTCGACGTTCCACCGCGCCATTGTCGAAGCGCGTGCGGCCGCCAACGAGGGTTTCATGACGGCCGAGGCACCAGACGGCAACGTGCATCTGCACGACGTGACCATGAGCCTGCCGGACGGCACGAAACTGCTGGACGGGGCCGATTTGCTGCTCAGCAACGGCCATTCGGTGGTCATCACCGGCCGGTCAGGGTCGGGCAAATCGACACTGTTCCGCGCGTTGGCGGGCATCTGGCCGTATGGCAGCGGGCGGGTGCAGGTTCCCGCGAACTCGTTCTTCCTGCCGCAACGGCCCTATATCCCGCTGGGCACGCTGCGCCACATCATCACCTATCCTAATGCGGTGGATGCGTTCACCGACGGCGCACTCTGCGACGTTCTGCGCGATGTCGGCCTGCCGCAACTGGTGAAACGGCTGGAGCACGACGACAACTGGCCACAGCGGCTGTCGATGGGCGAGCAGCAGCGGATCGGCTTTGCGCGCGCGCTGCTGGCCAAGCCGGACTGGATTTTCCTGGATGAGGCGACCGCAAGCCTGGATCCCGACGCCGAGGAGGAGCTTTACGCCATGCTGAAGCAACGGCTGCCCAATGCGACCTTGGTCTCGATTGCCCACCGCCCATCGGTTGCCGCTTTCCATGAAGAGCGCCTGACCTTCAAGCGCGAGGTCGGAGCGTCCGGGACGCTGATTTCGTCGGCTGTCATGCCTCAGCCGGTGGCGGAGTGACATGGATACCGCCCCCCGCTTCGAGGACATCGCCGAACCGACGCCGACCAAGGAGGGGCTGAAGGCGGCGTATGATGCGATCGGAGCCGCGCTCGACCGGGGGGATCTTGCGGCGGGGCTGACGGACTGGGATCGGGCAAGGCGGCGGTATGAGACCTGGTCGGCGCTGGTACACTTGCGGTTTGCTCAGGACACGATGGATGCCGACGCGCGGGCGGCGCGGGACTACGCCGACAGCCTGTCGCCGGAGGCCGCGGATCTGGAGATCGCGCTGAAGCGGCGGCTGCTTGCCGACCCGGATCAGGCGGGCCTTGCCGCATTGGTCGGGCAGCATGCGCTGCGGCTTTGGGAGACTGACATCACGACGTTCGATCCCGCGATCAAGCCGGACCTGGAGGATGAGGCGAAGCTGGCGGCTCGGTACACCCAATTGCTGGCCGGCGCTGCCTTGTCGTTTGACGGCAAGACGGTGAACCTGTCGGGGCTGGGACCTTATGCCGAGGACCCTGACCGAACGGTTCGCCACGCGGCGGAGACGGTGCGCTGGGGGTTCTTTGAGGACCATGCGGCTGAGCTGGATGGGATCTACGACGATCTGGTGAAGCTGCGGCATGGAATGGCGCGCAAGCTGGGTTTCTCGACCTACACGCCGCTGGGGTACCGTCGGCTGCGGCGGGTCGATTACGGGCCGGAGGATGTTGCGCGGTACCGGGATCAGGTGGCCGAACACGTGGTGCCTCTGGTGGCGCGGCTGCTGGAGGTTCGGCGGGCTGAGAATGGCTGGGACAAGCCGCGGTTCTGGGATGAGGCGCTGATCGATCCGGCCGGTAATCCGAAGCCGGCGGGCGATCATGATACGCTGGTGGCCGCGGCGGCTGAGATGTTCGCGGGGCTGGACGGGCGGTTGGCCTCGTTCTACCGGATGATGAGCGCGGGTGGATTCCTGGACCTGAAAAACCGGGCGGGGAAGGCTGGGGGAGGGTTCTGCACGTCGTTTCCGACAGCCGGGGTGCCGTTCATTTTCGCCAACTTCAACGGGACTCATAACGACATCGGCGTGTTCACGCATGAGATGGGGCACGCGTTCCAGAACTGGGAAAGCCGGGATCAGCCCAGCGTGGATTATCTTTGGCCGACGATGGAGGCGGCCGAGATCAATTCGATGGGGCTGGAGTTTCTGACGTATCCCGGGATTGGCGCGCTGGTGGGGGAGGCGGCGGCGGAGCGGTTCCGGCGAATGCACCTGATCGGGGCGCTGGCGTTCCTGCCGTATGGCGTCTGCGTGGATCACTTCCAGCATGAGGTTTATGCCGCGCCGGATGCGTCGCCGGCTGACCGGCATGCTATGTGGCAGCGGCTGGAGCGGCGGTACATGCCGTGGACGGATTACGGCGACCTTGCGTATCCGCTGAAGGGCGGGCGGTGGCAGGCCAAGCCGCACATCTACGGATCGCCTTTCTACTACATCGATTATACGCTGGCGCAGTGCTGCGCGATGCAGTTCTGGGTGAAGTCGCGGCGGGACTATGCCGGGGCGCTGGAGTCGTATGTGCGGCTGTGCGGGCGCGGCGGATCAGCGCCGTTCCAGGATCTGGTGCGATCGGCGGGGTTGGTATCTCCGTTCGCGGACGGCGCGCTGGCGGATGTCGTTCGGGAAGCCGAGGCAGTGCTGGGGGTTTAAAGGGGTGCCTAAGACAGCCGAGACCGGGCTGCCTATGTGTCTCGGCGATTGCTTCGGATTGGACTGAGAGGTCCGGCGCGAACGCTGGTTGATCCTGGGTTCATGCCCTGACCGTCACCACGTCCTGCGCAAAAATCATTTCTTCGTCGCCTTCCGCCGATCCCCCGTACACCGCCCGCCCGAACAGCCAGACGCCATCGCCCGGGTTGGAAACGATCTCGAGCTCTGCCCCGGTGGCCAGGACCACCCGTGTGCCGACGGCGAGGCTTCGGACATTGACCGGGTCGCTCATTGCGCGGCCGCTGCGTGGGTGGCATGGCGCCAGGTCATTAGCTGATCCCAGCTATCAGCTTCCATGAACTCGGCCCAGCGGCGATACAGGTTCCGCATCGGCTCCTCGCTGGCCTGGGCCTGGGTCAGATCGACCACGCGGCCGGGCATCCGGTAGCCCTCGAACTCGTAGTTCTCCACGGCGTGACCCATGCCCATTTCGTAGGTGTAAGGATAGCGCCGAGCGATCACGCCGCGGCTGGCCGCATGGGCGTAGTTCCAGTTTTCCATGTCATCCTGCTCCGTCATTCCGGCAGGACCGGAGTAACGGATGTAGTAGTCCCGCAGGAAGTTCTTCACCGCCCGCGGCGCGTCCCGGTCCACGAAGAAGAAGCGCCAGACCTCGGTCTGATGGGCGTTCACCGGGTGCCACACCGCCAATGTGCGTGGCTGGCGGGGCAGCAACGCCACGTTCGGGAAGATTTCGCCTGGCGCGCCCATCAGTCTGGCGTTTGCGCCGGGCCGACGCCGGCGTTCTTCCTCGCAGTGACGGAAGTATTCCGCGACCTCGGGTGAGTTCTGATAGGCCGGCTGAGGTTGGTGATCCTTCGGCAGCACGTAGGTGATCGTCTGGTGGCCACGATCCGGCAGCGCAACATGCAGCTTGCGGGCGACGTTCAGTTCGCCGTAGTCGCGGCGGCTGCGTCCACTGGGTCCCGCGCCGACGAGGTCAACCGACCGGTGGGAGATATTGTGATAGGTGTCGCCGCTGAAGTTCTCGGCCGGGAACTTCCAGTTGCATGGGATGACCCATTTCTGGATCCCGCCCAGCAGTTCCGCCTGTCCCTCGCGCCCGTCCCAGCCGTCCAGGATCAGATCGAGAAAGCGGCGGAACTCTCCGAGGTATTCCAGGAAGGGAGGCGCGGCGGCGTCCCAGTTGGCCCAGACGGTTCCTTTGTAGGAGCAGATTTGCGCGACTTCGATCAGCCGCCATTTCGACTTGTCGAGTTCGGAATGATACGCTTCCTTGAAGAACGGCACGCCGACCAGCGCACCGTCGGTGGCGAAGCTCCATCCGTGATAAGGACAGGTAAAGACGGTGGTGTTGCCGTCATCGTAACGGCAGACTTTCATCCCGCGGTGCCGGCAGGAGTTAAGGAACACATGAACGGCGCCGGCGCGGTCGCGGCAGAGGATCACCGATTCCTCGCCCATGCGAGAAACGAAAAAATCACCTGGCTTCGGGATCTGGCTCTCGTGACCGACGAACAGCCAGGACCGGGCAAAGACCCGCTCCTGCTCCTGGGCGTAGATGTCGTCGTTGACGAAGATTTCGCGGCTGACCTGTCCGGTGGACAGATCGACAAGCCCGGACCGATAACCGTTCATCGCCAAGCCTCCGTTCAAAAGAAAAATGTCAGGTTTTTCGTCAACAGCACATTCTGATCCAGAATGATTTTACGCCGGGCGATCAGCCAGCCTTCGCCCGCGCGGCGCAATGTGTCCTCGCGCTTTCCGACGAGGATGTCGGTCTCGGTTTCGACACGGTTGCGGTAGATCAGGAAGCGGCACTTCGCGTGGACTTCGGGTTCGTTCGCGGCCAGCACCTGCACATTGGAGATCATGTGCGAAATCCTTGACTGAGGCTCCTCCGCCCAGTGGATACCGGTCTGGATCTGCCGAACCCGCCGGATCAGGGTGTCCTTGCCTTCGTCGAACCAGCTGATGTCCTCGGTTTCCCGGGTAAACTCGCGGTCGTTGTCGCCGAATTTCACGTTACGTCGCATCGGCATCCAGTAACGAATGTCGTCCGTCAGCAGTGCCAGCCATTCGTCATGCCGGCGTTCGTCCAGCAGTTCCGCCTCGGCATAGAAGAACGCGGCGATCTCCTGCGTCAGCAGCAGCCTTTCCATCCGTTCTTCGATCATTCCGAGCCTCCCGGAACACGCAACGAAACATTGGCCATCGCTTCCAGGACGCGGGCGACGACGGGAAATCCGTCCTGTCCCCATCCCTCCGCCTGCGCTCGTTTATAGAAACCCGCGGCCATGGCGCCCAAAATCGCCGGGGCTCCGACGTCCCGCGCCAGGGCGCACGCCAGGTCGAGATCCTTGGCAATGATGTCCAACGTGCCGCCCGCGGTGAATGTCCCTGGAAAAACGCCCTTTGGGATATTGTCGAATGTCCGGCTTTGACCCGCGCTGACCGGAACGATCCGCGCCAGGACTTGCAGATCGATTCCGGCCTTGGCGGCAATCAGCATTCCCTCGATCGCCGCGATAAATCCCGTATATCCCAAATACTGAGTTACCAGCTTCGCCGTTGCCCCGGCCCCGCTCGGTCCGACATGAAAAACATTGGCAGCAATTGCTTCGAATAATGGCCGGCAGTGCGCAAAGCCCGCCTCGCTGGCACCCACCATGATTGTCATGTTGGGTGGGCGTCCACTGACCGGCGCATCGATCAGTTCGACGCCGTGGGTGCGGCACTCCGTGGCGACCCGCGCGATCACCGGCGGCGCGTTCGTCGTCAGATCGATATGATATGTTCCAGGCTGCAAACCTGCCAGCACCCCTGACCGGGGCTGCAGCATGACCGCTTCGAACTCGTCCGGTCCGGGCAGCGAGGTGAATACGACATCCGCGTCTCGTGCCGCGGCGAAGGCGCTGTCGACCTTCCCGGCACCCTGGGTGCAGAGCTCGGCGGTCGCGTCGGGCCGCCGATCATAAACCGAGACCGCGTGCCCGGCGCGGATCAGGCACCCGGCAATTGGAGTCCCCATCGTGCCTGCTCCGACAAATCCGATCCGCATGGCTGTGCCGCCCTCCTGCCGGGGTGCCGTCGACATTGGGGTTCCCGGCCATTTTTACTGACCGGCGTCTATCGCGGCGGTGCCACGTTGGCTGGCATGGCGGCACGCCGTCAACCCTTTGTCCAGTACAGGGGCGTGTCAAGGCAAGCCTGCATCCCCGCCTCGGTTCAATTGGCCGTTTTCCGCGAACCTTACCCGCAGCAGGCCTCGTTGTGCGTTGGTCCAACACTGGAGGCATTTGCATGAGCGGCACCACCAACCAGGCGCAAACCATTTACCAGTCGGGCTTGCGTAACCAGCACGCGGTCGAGAATCAGGCGATTGAACTGCTGGAACGTCAGGTCGGCCGGCTGGAGAACTATCCCGAGATGGCGGACCGGATGCGCCTGCATATCCAAGAATTGCTGGAACAGGCACGGCGGATCGAACAGCTACTCCGCGAACTGGGTACGAGCGAATCGTCCATGAAGGACACATTCATGTCGTTCATGGGCAACATGGCGGCGATGGCTCATGTGCCGGCCAGCGACGAGGTGATCAAGAACACTCTGGCAAACTATGCGTTCGAACACTTCGAGATCGCGTCGTATAAGTTGCTGCTGGAACTGGCTGACATCACTGGTCACGCGTCGGCGGTTAGCGCCTTGAGACAGTCGCTGTCCGAGGAGCAGGCGATGGCGCAGTGGATCGACGACCATTTGGCCGGCACAACCAAAACATTTGTTTCCCGTAGCGAGGCCGGTGCAATAGCCGGACGCTGAGCCACTCCACCAACCATGGCGGGGAACACCCCGCCATGGAAGCTGTTACAGACCCTCGAACAGTGCCGTCGTGATGTAACGTTCGGCGAATGACGGAATGATCACCACGATCAGCTTTCCGGCGTAGTCCGGCCTGGCGCCTACTTTCAGCGCGGCCGCCAGGGCCGCGCCCGAGGAGATGCCGCCCGGGATGCCCTCGACTTTCGCCAGGCGCCGAGCAGTTTGGAAAGCTTCGTCGTTGGTGACGGTGATGACCTCGTCGTAGGCCTTGGTGTCCAGGATTTCCGGAACAAAACCGGCGCCAATGCCCTGGATCGGCTGTGGCGCGGGCTTGCCGCCGGACAGCACTGGGCTTGCCGCCGGCTCCACGGCGAAAATCTTCAAGGACGGACGACGTGGCTTCAGGACGTGGGCGATGCCGGTCAGCGTGCCACCGGTGCCGACGCCCGAGATCAGGGCATCGATCTCACCTTTGGTATCGAACCAGATTTCCTCGGCTGTCGTCTTTTCGTGGATCTCCGGGTTGGCGGGGTTGCCGAACTGGTTGGCGAGGATGGCGCCTGGGTTGGCTTCAAGCAGTTCCCTGGCGCGGGCGATGGCGCCGTTCATGCCCTTCTCCCGCGGCGTCAGTTCCAGTTCGGCACCGAGATAGGCGAGCAGTTTCCGGCGCTCGATCGACATCGATTCCGGCATCGTCAGAATGAGCCGGTAGCCGCGGGCGGCGGCGACGAAGGCCAGACCGATGCCGGTGTTGCCGGATGTCGGTTCGACGATTGTTCCGCCGGGTTTCAGGCGCCCGTCTGCTTCGGCCGCGAGAATCATGTTCACGCCGATGCGGTCCTTGACGCTGGACAGCGGATTGAAGAACTCAAGTTTCAGGACGATGTCGGCCTTGATGCCGTCCTGAGCGGTGATGTTCGGGATTCGCACCAGCGGGGTGTTGCCGATGGTCTCGGCGATGCTGTCGTAGATGCGACCGCGCAGGGGTCGATCGAAGACCAGGGGCTTGTGTTCTGACGCCATGACGCGTGTCTCTTTCCCGTTTGATTGGCGGCGGTCCGGTGCGCATTAAAGCAAATTCTTTCTCTTGGTGACAAGCCGCCCTGGGAAGTTGAAATAATAATCTCCCGCCGGCGTAATTAAACCGGGTTTGCTTCCTGCCAAAGGCGGGAAGGGAAGCCAATATCATCCGTACACAAGGAAATCAGGCCGCTTGGCAATCACGCTGCATGATGCACATCTGCTTTCATGCTTGGCACCCACGCCCACCGGAATGCGTCCGTCTGGTTCATCATGATCACGCTTGTGATCGATGCTCTCGGCTTCGGCCTCGTGGTTCCCATCGTGCCGGCCCTGGTTCTGCGTCTTTCCGCGCTTTCGATCTCCAACGCGTCGCTTTGGGTCGGCCTGTTGCTGACGGCATTTGCGGTTTTGCAGTTCGTCTGCGCCCCGATCCTCGGCGCGGTCAGTGACAGGTTCGGCCGGCGTCCCGTACTGCTCGCGTCCCTGACCGGCAGCGGCATCAACTACCTGCTGATGGCCTGGGCGCCGTCGCTGACGTGGCTGTTCGTCGGCCGGATGATCGCGGGCGCCACTGCCGCGAGCGCTTCTACCGCCACCGCGTATATCGCCGACGTCACGCCTCCGGCCAAGCGAGCCGGCCGTTTTGGCCTGGTCGGGGCCAGCTTTGGCATCGGCTTCGTGGTCGGCCCCGCCTTGGGGGGCTTGCTCGGCAGTTATGGCCTGCATGTTCCGTTCTACGCCGCCGCCGCTCTGACCGGCGCCAATGTCCTGTACGGGCTGTTCGTCCTTCCGGAGAGTTCTGCCTCGGAAGCTGCGGCGCCGGATCCAGTGGTCCCACACCAGTCCGATCGGGTCGCTGCACGTTGTGATGGCCAACCGCAGGCTGGGGCGCCTGGCCATCGCCTGGGGCTGCACGTGGTTCGCGTTGGGCGCCCTGCAAACCAGCTTTGTGCTGGCCAACCAGCTTCGCTTCGGCTGGGACACGCGCCAGAACGGCATGGCGCTGGCCCTTGCCGGACTGGGATCGGCGGTGGTCCAGGGGCTGCTGGTCCGCCGCATCGTCCCCGCCCTCGGCGAGTGGCGTGCCGCGTTGCTGGGCAGTTCATTGACCGTTGTCGCCTACCTGCTGATCGCCCTGGCGCCGTACGGATGGGTTGTCCTGCTGGGCATCGTGGTGCAGTCCAGCGGCGCATTCACCAATCCGTCGGTGCAGGGGATGGTCTCTGCCTCGGTTCCCGCTGACCGGCAGGGCGAGACCCAGGGGGCGTTGTCGTCCGTGCAAGGCCTGGTGGCGATTGTCTCGCCGCTGGTGGCGGGCACGGTGTTCGCGCATTTCAGCGGACCGCATGCCCTGATTACGCTGCCGGGTGCGCCGTTTATCGTCTCGGCGCTGGCCTATTGCGTTGCGATCTGGGCGATTGCCGGTGTGCGTCCGCCGCCTGCGCTGGCACGCGCGGATGCCGCCGCGACGATCGCGGCGGGGTAACCGGGCCGGGGGCTGCCACAGCGGCGTTACCTGAAGGTGTAGACGTCCAGGGCGTTGTCGCGGAACAGCATCTTCTTCTCGGATTCGGTCATCTGGAAGCGGAATGCCAGATGCGGGTCGTCGAAGTCCCAGTGGGGATAATCGCTGGAATAGACCATGCGGTCCCAGCCGATCCACTCGAACACCTGTCGGAGGTCGTCGGGGCGTTCCGGCTCCTCGACGGGCTGGGTCGCGAACCACAGGTTGGTCTTGAAGTACTCGGAGGGCTTGCGCTTGATCGGCGCCTCGTCGCGCATCTTTTTCCAGTGGGCATCGAGGCGCCAGGCGAGTTGCGGCGCCCAGGCGAAGCCGCCCTCGATCAGCACGACCTTCAGGTTCGGGAACGCATCGAAGACGCCTTCCAGGATCAGGCTTGCCGCCTGGTTCTGCATGGAGTGCGTGAGGTCCTGATGATCCTCGATGTAGAACTGCGGCCAGCCGCCGGCGGTGGGCGCGCTGTTCTGGGTGCCGCCGATGTGCAGGCCGATGGACAGGCCGTGCGCCTGGGCCGCGGCGAAGATCGGCCAGTAGCGGCGGCGGCCGAGCGGTTCGGAGGTCTTCGATCCCAGTTGGATCTGGGCGAAGCGCCAGTCGCCGGCGCGCTTTTCGATTTCCTTGATGGCGGCCTCGGCGTCGTCCTGCGGCACGAGGATCGAGGCGCGCAGGCGGGGCTCCGGATCGACGAAATCGTGCGCCTGCCAGTCGTTCATGGCGGTGCACAGCGCCGCTGCCTCATCGAGGTTGCGGGAGGTGTTGCCGCCGAGCAGTGGTTCGAGGACGCCGTAGGCGATGTTGTAGGGGTCGAGGAGCTGGGTGCGGAGGAAGTCCACGTCCGAACCCGGTGGCCCGCCGTTCGGGGGCCAGGAGTCTCGGCGGGAGGTGTTAGGGGAGAACCGGGGGTAGGTGCCGCGGTCGGCGTAGATGCCGCAGTTGAACTTGCCGTACTCCGCCAGATGCTTGCGCCAGCGTTCCGACAGATATTGGTTCAGCGCGCCGGGCTTGGGGTACGGATGCACATCGCAGTCGATGATGCCCAGGCGGTTGGAAAGCTCGGGCGTTGTGACTGATACAGGCGCGTTCATTCGCTTGTCCTTTTATAGACGCGGGCGCGGCCGACTATGTGAGCCGGTGGATTTCGCTGTCAAACCTCGATTAGCATTGTTTGATGCCGGCGCGGCGCAGGGAGCGCCGCCAGTCGAGGGCGACGGCGTCAACGCGGCCTTGGCGGTCCTGCGCGCCAGCAGCACGCTGGAGATCCCGCGGTGTGGGAGATTTTCGGGTCGTTCAGCAGGATGACATGGGGCGCAAGAGACAGTCATTGCGTGACGATCGTTCTGGCCGCCGGCGACGATCTCATCGAACTGCCAGATGATGGCGTCGGGCACGACAACCTTGTAGTGGGTCACGTCTCTGGGAGTCTGCGAAGCTCCGTCCAGGGATTCCCGTGGCCACGCAGGCTTTCGCCGGTGCGGAAACAGACATATCCCGCGAAAAGATATTGGAGGCCGAACTCACGGAACGCCTCGCACTTCAGCAACGAAAACTTCTGCGCGGCCAAACTAATCGTTGAGGACTTCTTCACTTCGACCATCAGAAGGTTGATGCCGTCGGGCCGGCGCTGATGGACGATGACATCCGGCCTGATATGCTGATCGCGCTTTGGCAGCTGCAACTTCGACCTTTTCGGCAACTGGGTATGCAGATGCTTCCGGCGATATCCGGCGCCACTGTTATACTCACAGTCGACAGAGAAGCCTTCCAGGTCGAGATGCTCGTCCTTGAAAAGAATTTCTTCCAGATAATGCGCGAGGCGGTGGGCGATCGCCTCCTTCCTCAGGTCGTTCTCCAGAATATGATGGTCTCGTTGGCCTACCAGCCTGGCCGCGGACTCCAGCGTCGGCAAAGATCCGCTCCCGCTCTTTTTCGAGCTTCGCTCGGCCAGCCTGTGACATGGCTACGGCTCCCTTCGTGAAACCGCCTTGGGGGCAACGTCACGATGTTCGAACCGTTACGTCCGGTCAAATTTCAAATTGTCCAGGCAGAGGCGTCCGTATCGGTCAGGAGGCTTTTTCCTTCACCGGCTTGGTATCGTTGGCCGCGACCGGTTTGATGACGGCGGTGATCGTCTCACGCAGGACCGTCACGCGAAGGTTCGGGGCGATTTCGACTTCAATCTCGTTGGAGGCGATCTGCTTGCCGTCCTTGTCCTGCACCATCGGGACCTTCTGCACGGTGCCGAGGATGCCGCCGCCCGTGACGACCTTGTCGCCGCGTTTCAGCGCGCCCAGCATCAGCCGCATTTCCTTTTGCTTCTGCTGCTGCGGGCGGATCAGCATGAAGTAGAAGACGGCGAAAATCAGGACCAGCGGCGCGAACTGCGTGGCGCTGCCCAGCATCCCCGACATATCCTGGGCATAAGCGGGGGTAATCAGGGCGAACGGGTTCATGGATGTCCTTGCGGTAAGAAGGGGCGGACCATAGTTTCCGGCCCTCTTTCGTCAAGCTTTCTGGATACGCACCGCATGGAACAACCCACGCCCGACCTTCTGACCCGCATCGCGGAGGCGCTGGAACGTCTCGCACCTCCGCCCCCCGCGGCGTTGGACCTCAGCGTGGCGGACGCGTTCGTCTGGCATCCGTCGCCCGCGCATCTGGCGCCGGTGCGGAAGATCTCGCGGGTGGCGATCGGGCTGTTGAAAGGCGTTGACCGGCAGCGCGACATCCTGGTGGAGAATACCTTGCGGTTTGCCAGGGGGTTGCCGGCGAACAACGCGATGCTTTGGGGCGCGCGGGGGATGGGCAAGTCGTCGCTGGTGAAGGCGACCCATGCGGTGGCGAACCAGGAGGCCCCGGGGTGCCTGGTGTTGATCGAGATCCATCGGGAGGATATCCGCACGCTGCCGGAGCTGCTGAACCTGCTGCGGGAGCAGGAGCGGCGGTGCCTGATCCTGTGCGACGACCTGTCGTTCGAGAAGGAGGATGCCGACTACAAGGCGCTAAAGTCGGTGCTGGATGGCGGGATCGAGGGGCGGCCGGACAATGTGCTGTTTTATGCGACGTCCAACCGTCGGCATCTGATGCCTCGGGACATGATCGAGAACGAGCGGTCCACGGCGATCAATCCGAATGAGTCGATCGAGGAGAAAGTCTCGCTGTCGGACCGGTTTGGCCTGTGGCTGGGGTTCCACAACTGCGATCAGCCAACGTTCTTGGCGATGATTGACGGCTATGCCGCCGATCTCGGGCTGCCGATCGAGGCGGATGCGCTGCATGCCGAGGCGGTGGAGTGGTCGGTGACGCGTGGCGCGCGGTCCGGCCGGGTGGCGTGGCAGTTTATCCAGGAGATGGCGGGGCGGTTAGGGGTGAAGCCCGCGGCGTGAGGGGCGCCGAGTTCATCGCGGGAGCTTGCGCCTCCCGCGATGATATCCGTTGAGTTATCCGCGACCGCCTTCAAAGAAAGCGGCGACCTTGGCGAAGAAGCCCTCATGGTCGGGGCTGCCCTTGGTACCTTTTGCGGCCTCCGATTCGAAGGCTTCCAGCAGTTCGCGCTGGCGTGGCGACAGGTTTTGCGGGGTTTCGACCGCCACCTGGATGAACATGTCGCCGCGGGCGGCACTGCGCAGGACGGAGAAGCCCTTGCCGCGCAGACGGAACTGATCGCCCGTTTGCGTGCCTGCCGGGATTTTCACCTTGGCTCGGGAGCCGTCGACGACCGGAACTTCGATCTCGGCACCCAACGCCGCCTGGGTCATGCGCAGGGGAACGCGCATGAGGATGTTGGCCTGCTCGCGCTGGAAGAATTCGTGCTGGCGGATCGAGACATGGACATACAGGTCGCCGTTCTGAGCGCCCTGGCCGCCGGCCTCACCCTCGCCGGACAAGCGGATGCGGGTGCCATCTTCCACGCCGGCGGGGATGGCGACCTGGATGCTGCGTTCGCGCTGGACGGTGCCGGCGCCCTGGCAGGTGCGGCAGGGATTGCGGATCACCCGCCCTTGCCCGCCGCAGGTCGAGCAGGTGCGCTCGATCAGGAAGAAGCCCTGCTGCATACGGACCTTGCCGGTGCCCTGGCAGGTCGGGCAGGTTTCCGCCGCACGTCCCTTGTCCTGAGAACCGCTGCCGTCGCAGGCTTCGCATTTCACGCGGGTGGGCACGCGGAGCGTGACCTTGGTGCCGGAGAAGGCCTCGGCGAGGTCGATCTCCACGCCTTGACGCAAGTCGTTGCCGGTGCGCGTGCGGTTGCCGCCGCCGCGCCGGCCCATGCCGAACATCTGGTCGAAAATGTCGCCGAGGTCGCCGGTGGCACTGAAGTCGAAGCCGCCCATGCCAGGGCCCGCGCCTCCGCCGCCCTGCTCGAACGCGGCATGGCCGAACCGATCGTAGGCGCCGCGCTTCTGATCATCCTTCAGGATGTCATAGGCTTCGTTGACTTCCTTGAACTTCGCCTCGGCTTGCTTGTCGCCGGGGTTGCGGTCGGGGTGGTATTGCATCGCGAGCTTGCGGTACGCCCGTTTCAGGTCGTCGCCACTCGCGTCCTTGGCCACTCCAAGTGTGGCGTAATAGTCCTGCTTGGCCATCTCAGCCTTTCTTAAACCAGACGGTGGGCGGCGCGGGGTTCAAACGAGTCGCGCCCGCCTTCGAATGAAGGACGGGCGCGATCGTCAGGTCATCCAGCCCGCGGCTCTTTCTCAGGCGGACTTCTTCTTCTTTTCGTCGACTTCCTCGAACTCGGCGTCGACGACCTTGTCATCGGGGGCAGCCCCCGGACCGGCGCCACCCGTCGGATCGTCACCGCCGCCGGCCTGCTGCGCGGCTTCGGCCTTGTACATGGCCTCGCCGATCTTCATGGCCGCCTGGCTGAGCCGTTCGGTGGCCTGCTTCAGCGCCTCGTTGTCGGTGCCTTCCAGCGCCGACCGCGCGGCGGCCAGAGCAGCCTCGGCCTCGCCCTTGTCCTGCGCACCGAGCTTGTCGCCGTGTTCCTTCAGGTTTTTCTCGACCTGATGGGTGAGGCTTTCGGCGTGGTTGCGGGCTTCCACCGTTTCGCGCCGCTGCTTGTCGGCTTCGGCGTTAGCCTCGGCCTCCTTCACCATGCGCTGGATGTCGGCCTCCGACAGACCGCCGCTGGCCTGGATGCGGATCTGCTGCTCCTTGCCGGTGGCCTTGTCCTTGGCGGACACCGAGACGATGCCGTTGGCGTCGATGTCGAACGTCACCTCGATCTGCGGCACGCCGCGCGGGGCGGGTGGCAGCCCGGTCAGGTCGAAGTTGCCCAGCAGCTTGTTGTCGGCCGCCATCTCGCGTTCGCCCTGGAACACCTTGATGGTGACGGCCTGCTGGTTGTCGTCGGCGGTCGAGAACGTCTGGCTCTTTTTCGTCGGGATCGTGGTGTTGCGGTCGATCAACCGGGTGAACACGCCGCCCAGCGTCTCGATGCCCAGCGAAAGCGGGGTGACGTCCAACAACAGCACGTCCTTGACGTCGCCGCGCAGCACGCCGCCCTGGACCGCCGCACCGATCGCCACCACTTCATCGGGGTTTACGTTGCGGGCCGGGTCCTTGCCGAAGAAGGACTTCACCGTCTCGATGACCTTCGGCATGCGGGTCATGCCGCCGACCAGGATCACTTCGTCGATCTGGCCCGCCGTCACGCCGGCGTCCTTCATGGCCGCCTTGCATGGCTCCAGCGTCCGGCTGATCAGATCATCGACCAGCGATTCCAGCTTGGCGCGGGACAGCTTCATCACCAGGTGCTTCGGCCCGGAGGCGTCGGCGGTGATGAACGGCAGGTTGACCTCGGTCTCCTTGGACGAGGACAGCTCGATCTTGGCCTTTTCGGCGGCTTCCTTCAGCCGCTGCAGGGCCAGCTTGTCCTTGCGCAGATCGATGCCCTGGTCCTTCTTGAACTCATCGGCCAGGTAGTCGATCACGCGCAGGTCGAAGTCCTCGCCGCCGAGGAAGGTGTCACCGTTGGTCGACTTCACCTCGAACACGCCGTCGCCGATTTCGAGCACGGAGATATCGAAGGTGCCGCCGCCTAGGTCGTAGACCGCGATGGTGCCGCTGTTTTTCTTGTCCAGACCGTAGGCGAGCGCTGCGGCCGTCGGCTCGTTGATGATGCGCAGGACTTCCAGACCGGCGATGCGGCCGGCGTCCTTGGTTGCCTGGCGCTGGCTGTCGTTGAAGTAGGCCGGAACGGTGATGACCGCCTGACTGACCGGCTCACCGAGGTAAGCTTCCGCGGTTTCCTTCATCTTGCCGAGGATGAAGGCGCTGATCTGACTGGGCGAGTATTTGGTGCCCTTGACCTCGACGAAGGCATCGCCGTTGTCGCCGCGGACGATGTTGTAGGGAACCATCCCCTTGTCCTTGGCGAC
The DNA here is from genome assembly GCA_963819005.1 of uncultured Pseudomonadota bacterium. Taxonomy (GTDB): domain Bacteria; phylum Pseudomonadota; class Alphaproteobacteria; order Acetobacterales; family Acetobacteraceae; genus Rhodopila. The sequence goes on along the minus strand of CAWFUL010000009.1, from coordinate 191,093 downwards.
CAGCGGATCGTCGTAGCGGCGGCCCATCAGGCGCTTGATCGCATACAGTGTGTTGGACGGGTTGGTGACCGCCTGGCGCTTGGCGGACTGGCCGACAAGGCGCTCGCCGCTGTCGGTGAAGGCGACCATGCTGGGCGTGGTACGCGCCCCCTCGGAATTTTCGATGACGCGGACGTCTTTGCCTTCGAGGATGGCGACGCACGAATTGGTGGTACCGAGATCGATACCGATCACTTTGCTCATGTTAAGTACGCTCCTTTCAGCGGATTGCGCCAGCCCGAAGCACCGAGGCAATCCCTATCGTGAATACTGTTGATGTATGAGACGGACCCCGGCGGGGCAAGGGTCAGGGCCGGGATTTTGTGCTGTTTTGTCACAATTAGCGGTTCGGGGGCCTCCCGGCCGGCTAGCCCCGCCCTGAGTTGGCGAGTTCCGGTGTCGGCGCCTTGGCGACCACGACCATCGCCGGCTTCAGCAGCCGCCCGTTCAGCGTCCAGGCGGAGGACCAGGACTGCATCACGGTGCCGGGCGGGTGCATCTCGCTTTCCTGTTCGGCCATTGCCTGGTGCAGGTTGGGATCGAACGCCTGGCCGACCGGGTCCTCGCGCTTGATGCCATTGCGCTCCAGCGTGCCGATGAAGCTGCGCTCGACGCCCTCGAGCCCTTCGCGGACCTTGACGACGATTTCGGGCAGGCCGGTGACGTCTTGCGGCAGGCTGGCGATGCCGCGGCGCAGGTTCTCGGCGGCTTCGACGACGTCTGTCGCGAACTTCTGCACAGAGTACTGGCGGGCGTCATCCACGTCCTTGCGGGCGCGGGTCCGAACGTTGGCGTTCTCTGCCTCGGAGCGCATCCAGCGCTCTTTCATCTCCGCAAGTTCGGCTTCGAGCGCGGTGATGCGGTCCGATGCGGCCTGCATCATCTGCTCCGGGGTCATGTCCTGTCCTTGCGGGTGTTCCTGGTCGGTGGGTGCGGCCTGTTGTTCCGCCGCGTGATTGTCTTGCATGGGATCCTGGAATGGCTGCGGTTTATCACTCATGGCGGCCATCAGTTAGGGCGGCGGCGTGCCCTGAACAAGCGGTAACCTGTCGTTGTCGTGATGGTTTCATGTCGGCTGGGCGGATCAGCCGAGCAACTGGCCGATCACGCGGGCGGTGTAGTCGACGACGGGAATGATGCGGCCATAATTGATTCTGGTCGGGCCGATCACCCCGATCGCCCCGACGATGCGCCCGCCTTCATTGCGGGCGGGGGCGACCACCATTGCCACGCCCGAGGTGGCGAACACGCCGCTTTCGGCACCTATGAAGATGCGCACGCCGTCGGAGTTCTCGGCCAGTTCCAGCAGGCGCAGCATGGTTTCCTGCGCTTCCAGCCGCTCGAACAGGGATTGGATGGCGGAGAGGTGGCCGAGTTGAGTGACGTCGGACAGCAGGCGGGCCTGGCCGCGGACGATCAGGCTGCCGGAGCGGCCCTCACCGGTCCAGGTGGCGAGGCCGGCAGCGACGACCTGGGACGACAGGGTGTCGAGTTGCGTGCGGTTGGCGGCCATCTCCTCACCCACCACGCGGCGCAGTTCCGCCAATGGCCGGCCGGACAGGCGGGAATTGAGATAATTGCCAGCCTGTTGCAGGGCGGACGGCGGCAGGCCGGGCGGCGTCTCGATCACGCGGTTTTCCACATGGCCATCGCTGTTCACCAGGACCACCAGCGCTCGGCCTGGACCAAGCGGGACGAATTCGATGTGGCGGAGCGCGCCTTCGGACTTGGGGGCGAGGACGAGGCCGGCGGCCGAGGACAGGCCGGACAACATGGAGCTGGCCTCGGTGAGAGTATCTTCCAGGCTGCGGCCGGAGGCGGCGAGGGCGGCGGAGATGGATTCGCGTTCGTCTTCCGTGAGCTCGCCGAAGTTCAGCAAGCCGTCGACGAACAGGCGCAGGCCCTGGTCGGTGGGCAGGCGGCCGGCGGAGGTGTGCGGGGCGAACAACAGGCCGGAGTCGGTAAGGTCAGCCATGACGTTGCGGATCGTCGCGGGCGAGAGGCTCATGGGCAGGCGGCGGGCGAGGGTGCGGCTGCCCACGGGTTCGCCGGTTTCGACGTATTGTTCGACGATCTCGCGCAGCACGGCGGCGGAGCGGGCATCGAGCCCTGGCGGCACCGCGGGCATTGCGGCCGGCGGCCGGTTATGCAGGCGCGGAAAGCGCCCCGGTGGCGGGATCGACATGTTCATGGGTTTTACTCCGACTCCTCAAGTTAGGTGAGGGTGGCGGAGGGGTCAATTGAATCCCGCTTTCGGGCGATTTGTCACCCGGCGCGTCCGGCCGGCACCGGGGGCAGCCGTTCTGGACCCGAAGACGTCCGTCCGAGCGCGGGGTCAGGCCCGGAAATTCTGGCGATGGTAGAATTGCAGGTCGGCAGCGTCCGAGGCCAGAAACCAGCCGTCCAGTCGATATCTGGCGCCGTTCGGGGCGTGGCGCCCTTGGCGAGGGACGAAGCCGATTTGGTTTCGATATCTATAATACCTTGATATAGCTGCATAATGACGATGACTTGGCTGACCCTCGCGTGTCACCCAGCGTTACGTACAACCGGCCATGCATGGAGTGGGCGGGGACCTGATCCGGCTTCCGGTGGCCAGCTTTGTTGTCAGAAATCTTTACACTTTGCAAAAATCGGAATTTTGAGCGCCGGATAACCGCCTGGACGCACATCTTTTTTGCAGATGGCAGGATATTTGCTATTATTATTCCCAACAGTTAATAGTTGCGTTCAGGGGGCAGCAAAGAATGCTTATCGGCAAAAGTCCCGCGCTGGGTGCGCTGGTGGTGCTGGGGCTGATCGTTGGGATGTCGCCGAAGGCGGAGGCCGCATACATTGCGTATCTCTACCAGGACGGACCCGATGTCGTCGCGACGGGGAGTGGCTCGCTGGACACCTCCGGCCTGACTTTTCAGTTCGATTACAGCCCTGGCCCCGGCGTTGGTCCTGGGATGGGTTACCTTTCCTTCAATTCCTCGAGCAATTCCATTGAAGTTTTTACCGGGCTTTCCGGCCCTGCTTCATTCGGCGGCGGCCCAACAATTTATTCCTCAACAAATACAGGCAGCGCGGCAGGTTTTGAGGCAACTGGAGGTTATGTCGGGCTGCCGATCGGGTATGTATCCGGAACTTCTCTGGGAGCCAGCACCGACACCTTTGACAACACGACACTGGCTGCGTTGGGCGCGACGGACGGCACGTACACATGGACGTGGGGTAGTGGCGTTAGCGCTGACAGCCTCACGCTGATTGTTGGAACTGCGCCTGCCCCGGAACCTGGGTCACTGGCGTTGCTCGCCACAGGGCTCGTGGGGCTGGGCATGAGGCTTCGTCGCAAGGCCACGTGATCCCCTCCACCGTCTCTCGACCATCGGAGTGCCGGGGCCACCGGCCTCCGTCCCGGGCATCTGACGGTTTGTCCCCTGGGCGCACCGCATCGGTCGCGTTTGTTTGCCAGGGTTGGCGATGAGACCCTGGAGGCCGACCTTTGCAGTCCGGCAAACCCTGTGTAACGGAGTGGTCATCGCGCGTTGCCCGCGCAGTACAAATGCCAACAATTCCCTCAGAAAAATGAGATCATATACTCTCGCTCAATACTGGAACTGATACGTCAGTCCTACACTCGCCGCGTCGGTGCTGGTGCTGCCGGTAGCATTCGTCGTCCCGGTCCCGGCCGTCGCCACGGCTTTCAGACCTTTTGCGAGGTCCACCTGCACGGTCGCCTGCGTGCCATTGCCGGATGCCGATTGAATGGCGCCGACATAGACGCCGCGGGCGATGTAGCGGCCGGCCTGCAGGCTTGGGTTTCCGGCGGCGTCGCTGCCGATGGTCAGCCGGTCCAGTCCCAACGCCGTGCGCAGCTTGTCGAGCGGATCGCCCACGCCCGAGGTGGCGCCGGACAGCGATGCAAGCGCCGCGGCGATCTGGGCGAGTTGCAGAGGGCTGAGTTTCGAGGCGCTGGTGTTGAACAGGATCTGCGCCAGGATCTCGTCCTGCGGCAGTTCGGGGACGCTGGACAGGGTGATCTTCGGGTTCTTCACATCGCCGCTGATCGTCAAGGTCGCGGTCATCGTGGCGTTGGTTGTCGTGGCAACGAAGTTGATTTCCGGGTCGCTGATCCCCGCACCGTTGAAGTCGATCGTGCCAGAGGTGAAGTTCAGCGTCGTGCCGATGATGCTGAGATCGCCCCGCCGCAGATGGAAGCCGCCCGAGGGCCGCGGGTTGGCGGTGGTGCCGCCGATGTGGATGGTGCCGCCGAGCTCGGCGTTGAGGCCCCGGCCTCGGATGAAGACCTGTTCGGGTGCGCTGATCGTCAGGTTCAGCGCGATCATGGACGGGCCGCTCTGTGGCGGCGCCGGCGCGGGTGGGGCGTTCGGGTTGTAGATCGGCAGCACGGCGACGCTGGCTGGGATGGTCTCCGGGATGCGGATGTCGGCGCGGCGGATCGTGACCGTGCCGCCGGCCGTCAGGTCGCCCTTGACCTGGCCCTGGACGGTCAGGTTGGCGTTGATCAGGGCGGTCACCAGATCGCTGGAGATCGGGCGGGCGTTGTCGGCGGTGAAGCGCAGGTCGACGGGCATTTCGCCGGCCAGGCTTATGGTGCCGCTGCCGCCGAGGGTGCCAGGGCCGGCCTTGCCGCTGAACCGCGTCAGGGTGATCGTATCGCCGGTAGCCTGGACCGTTGCCGCGATGTCGCTGATGTGGACGCCGGCCCCGAAGTCGGTGACGTCGCCGTTTGCCAATATCATCGACCCGTTGACCCGCGGCGCGGTCGTGGTGCCGGTGGCGGTGGCGTTCAGGGTAACGATGCCCCGCACCCGCCGGCCCTGCGCGGCCACGATCGGGTCCAGCATCGTCAGGTCGACTCGGCCGTCCGTGCGGATATTCAGCGTTCCGTCCTTCGACAGCGGGGCGGTTCCGGTCGCGGTCAGGTGCGACGGTCCGGCTGTCACGCGCGAGTTGATCTGGACCTGGGTGCCTTCCAGGTTGGCGTTCGCCGTCAGGTTGGCGGGCGGCAGGCCTCGGCCGGGGCCTTGGCGCAGGCGGACATTGCTGGCGGTCAGCCGGACGGTGCCCTCGGGGCGTGCGGAGGTGCCGGTGAGATGCGCGTCGGCCTGGATCGTGCCGTCCATGGCCAGAGTGGGATCGGCGATGGCGGCGACGTCCGCCGGGAGGTTCCGCAGGCTGGCGGTCAGGTCGAGCTTGCTGCCGGCGGTGCCGGAGACCGACAGCACTGCCTGCTGGAAGCCGAGACGCAAATGCTGGATCGAGACACCGTCGGCTAACGCGATCGTGGTGGGCCCGAGGAGGCGGAGGACCTGTTGTTTCCAGCTTGCCTCCATTGTTTGCAGCGCGACGGAGCGGGCGGTGGCGTTGACGGTTCCGGCAGTGGTCAGACGGGCGGGACCGCCGGCGACATCGGGGGCGTTGGCGGCGATTGTCGTGGCCAGCGCGTCGAGCGGTCCCTTGGCGGTGACCTGAGCGGAGGCGCCGTGGACGGTCGAGGCGCTGACGCCGTCGGCGGTGAGGGTGCCGTCGATCATGGGGTGACTGGCCGGGTCGGTGACCGTAGCTTTTAGCAGCAGGGCGCTGATCGAGGCGGTTCCCGGAAGCGCGGCGTTCTTCACGGACACGTCGGCGCGGGCGGCATTCGCGTCCGAATCGAGGTTGACCGCGGCGTCGCCGGCGATCGCCTGGCCGATCAATGGCTGCAGGTCGGCCAGCCGGGTCATCGTCACGTGTACGGTGCCCTGGGGCAGGATGGCGCCGGATGGCAGGGTCACGTTCGCCTGGCCCTGGAGAGATTTCCAGTCGAGGTGGTCGATGGTGGCGTGGATGGTGCCGTCTGTGCGATCCGCGTTCAGGGCCAGCGACAGGGGGGCGTTCAGCAACGTGCCGTCGGCGGTGACGGCGGCATGGGGAGCGGTTGGCAGGCCGGCGGCGTTAACTTGCGCAGTGACGTGGCCTGACGGAAAACCATTGGCGGCGACGTCTGCGCCGATGTGGGCGGTGACCGCGAGATCGTCGGTCTTGCCTGACGCCTTGCCGTTGGCCTCGACCGTCCCCGACACGCCGGGGGCGACCGCGGTGAGGTCGGCGAGCTTGACACCCCAGTCAAGGTCGATGACCTGATTGGCGATGCCGCCCTGGGCGGAAACCTGCAGCGCCTTGCCGTTCACCGTCAGATGCTGAAGCGTCACGTCCTGGCCGCGCAGTTCCGCAGCGGCATCGATGGAGCCGTCAGGGCCGATCAGGGCGGGCACCGGCGCCATCCCGCCGATAATGCCGACTTTTCCAGTCACGGCAGCCATTGTCGTATTGCCGGTCATCGCGGCTTTCAGATTGAGGTCGGTGCTGCCCTGGATGTCCACGCCGCCAAGGGCCGCCAGCGGCGTGAGGTCGGCGACCACGACATGGGCCTGCGCCTGACGGTCCCCTTCGGTTTGCGCGGATCCGTCAATGGCGATCAGCGGATGGTGGATCGCGAACGTTACTGGGCGGCCGGGGGCGGCAAGCTGCGCGGTCACGTCCAGTTTGACCGGCGCGGTGGCGAGCACGTCGGGTTTCGGCCCTGGCACGTGCAGGTCGGTGATGGTGGCGTGCATCTCGACCTGTCCGGCGTTGCCGGCCACGTCGGCGTCGATGGCGCCGATTTTTGCCCCGCCGGCTTCTAGCGCCTTGATGCGGACGGTGCCGGTGGCGTCGGGTTTGGTGAAGGGGCCTTTGACCTTGGCGTCCACCAGCACCGATTGCCAGGACACGCCGGGGGCTGGCGTCATGGCGGGGGCCTGGGCGTTGACCGCCAGATCGGCCGCCTCGTGGTCGAGATCGACCGTGCCGGAGGCGGACGCTTTCAATTGGCCGGCGGAGATCCCGGCCTGGGTGACCAGCGCGTCGCGCGGACCGTCAACCGAGGCCTGGATAGCGATCGCGCCAAGGTCGGGCAGCTTGGCCAACGTGGAGATCAGGCCCTTTGGCGGCTCGTTCGCCTTGACCGATGCCTGGATGTGGTGGGCGCCGACGGTTCCGTTGACTTGGTATTCTCCTCCCGGGCTGTCCAGGCGCCGGGCATCGAGGTGTATCGTTCCCTCGGTCAGGGTTTGCAGATAGCCGGAGCCGTCGAGCGACAGGGTGGCCGCCGCACCGGCAACCGCCTGCTCGATGGTGGCTTGGTCGACGTGCAGGTGCCGCAGGTCGACCTGCACCGGAAGGCTGAAGGAACTGCTGCTGGAGGATTTGCCGGACGACACGGGCAGCCGGGCGAAGTCGATCGTCCGAGCGGTCACGTTGTCGATGTAGGCGGTTTTGGTCAGCAACTTCAGCGGCGACCAGTCAAGGACGAGGTTGCTGGATGGTGACGTAGGGTCCCTTGGCGTCGGACACCTGGATCTGGCCCACCCGCAGGGCGTCGGGGAAGCGTCCGGCCAGGCCCTGAATCCTGACTATTCCGCCGGTCAGGCTTTCGGTCTGCGATTTTATCAGCGCGCGGCCTGGGCCGATATTGGCCAGGATCAGCACCAGGACCGAGCGCCAGGACCGGCAAGGCGATCAGAATGGCGATAAGCCAGCCGATCCACTTCAGCACGCGGCGCATCAGAAGGCCTGTCCGATGCCGATGTAGAGTTCAAACGAATCGCCCCCCGGCAGCTTGTTGAGGGGCACGGCGACATCGAGCCGGATCGGGCCGATGGAGGTGTAGTAGCGCGCGCCTATGCCTGCCCCCTCGTGCCAGTTGCCGGAGAACGGATCGCCGTTGGAGGTTACCTGACCGGCATCGACGAAGGCCGCGGCGCCGAAGTTGCCGACGATGCGCTGCCGCAGCTCGATGGTGGCCGCCGCGATCGCGGTGCCGCCGGTCGGCTTGCCGTCGGGGAACTGCGGGCCCAGTGTCTGGAACCGGTAGCCGCGGACGGTACCGCTGCCGCCGGCGTAGAACCGCTGATCGGGAGGCAGGTCGAAGGTGTTGGTGCCGGGGACCTCGCCGACCAGGCCGCGCAGGGCAATGATGCTGCTGCCGTTGCCGAGAATGTCGAAATAGGTGGAGCCCGACAGCTGCATGATCACGAAGGTCGCGTTGGGCTGACCGAGGGACTGGGTGGGTGTCACTGACAGATTTGCCCGGATACCGCTGGTCGGGTTGAACAGGTTCGTGGTGCTGTCGTAGTGCAGGCTGACTGGCACGCCGACCAGATTGTAGTGGCGCTTCACGTCTTCCTGGGTAATTTCCTCCTGCTCGCCGGACAGGCCGAGGCTGGCGTTCCAGTGTTCCGACAGCTTGCGGTTCAGCGCGATTTTCTCCAGCAAGGCGGTTTGGTCATAGGCTTGCAGGCTCTGCTTGAGTGCGTTGATGTCGAGTTCCAGCGACTGGTTGCGCGCCAGGAAGTCCGGCTTGATGAACTGGGCGCCGACGTTATAGCCCGGTTTGGTGATGGCATCGCCGCCGAGGTTGGCACTGGCCGTCAGGTTCAGTTGTTCGGCGTTGCCGAACAGGTTGCGGTCATGCCAGCCGGTGTTGAAGTTGATGCCGAGGTCCGTGGAGTAGCCGACGCCTACGTCCACGGCGTGAAGGGGGCGTTCGGTCAGGTCGAAAGTGATCGGGATCTGGCCTTGCTGGTCGAGCGCGCTGGCCGGGACGACTCGGACGCTGGAGAACACTCCGAGAGAATTGAGGTCGCGGCGGGCGGCGTCGAGGGACGATGGCTGGTAGAGCTGGCCTTGATGGACGAGCAGGCGGCGGCGCACGAAGGACTCGTTCATGTCCTTCAGGCCATTGAGGGTGATCGGCCCCAGATCGGCTTTCGGCCCGGTGTCGGGCCGGAAGTCGACGTCCAGCAGATTGGCGTCCGTCCGCAGTGTCGCGACCGGAACCGGAACCTTGGCGAGCGGGTATCCGCCCTCCTGCAACGCGGACAGCAGCCGGCCTTGCGCTGCCAGGACGTCCGAGGCCATCGCCGGCTGGCCGGGTTTCAGGTCGAGGTGTCCCTGGATGTCGGGGGGCACCGGCGTCGATATGGTGACTTTTCCCAGCTTGAAGCGCGGACCGAGATCGAACTTGGCGACGACAGGAATGGGCGGATTAGCCGGGGCCTGGTCGATGGCGGTGAACAGAGTAGGATCATCGAGCTTATGACCACCGATCGTGATATTGATCGTTGCCTTGTAGTAGCCGAAGCTGTGCAGCGCGGTCTCGAACCGCTGTTCGTCCTGCCGAGCCCTCTCGGCCAGCGCGAAACCGCCGATTGGGGCTGAATCCTTGAGGGAAATCAGGCTTGAACTGTCGTGCAGGGCTTTGTCCAGGGCGTCCTGGCCGGTGGGCTTGAGCGTCACGTCATAGGGCTGCGGATCGGCGGCCCTCAGACCGCCGGGGCCGCAGATTGCTAGCAGCCCGACAAGCGAGAGACGAAGCAAGCGGGCCGCGAGGCGCGGCGGTATCCGGACAGTGCGCATACGGAGAATCTAGCGCACGTCATCGGAGGTTAACCTTCGCCGGAAGGTCACTGTTGCGCCATTGTTGGGACGTGATCGAAGATGTATCCCGCTTGCCATGACGCAGTCACCTAAAGCCGGTCACCGAAGTCAAGAGGGGCCACTTGCAGCCTCATTGGCCGCCCGTCTGGTGCGCCGGCCACGGCTGTTGCCCGAGGCGGATCACTATCCCGGCTTTCTGCTGGAACTACCGAAGGGGCGGGAAGGGTGGCTGGTGGCACGGCGTGTGCGCGTTGCCCGCCGCGGTCTTGCGATCATTGCCTGGACCTTGCCGTGCATGCTGGTGCAGTCCGTGCTTCTGCTGCTGCCCGGCGATCGGAAATCTCGTTTTGCGCGGCTGTACCTGGGCCGTGTTCGCCTGGCTGATTGGTATCGAGGTTAGGGTGATTGGCGAGATCGCCACATGGACCGCCAGTGGCCGGCCGATCGTTTACGTCTCCAACCACTCGTCGTGGATCGACATTCCTGTAATCGGTGGCGTGCTGGAGGGGTGTTTCGTTTCGAAGGGGGATGTGGCGGGCTGGCCGTTGATTGGCACCATCGCGCGGCTGGGCAGGTCGGTGTTTGTTTCCCGCAGCCGCACCTCCACCGGGCGGGAGCGGGACGCGATGCGCGCGAAACTGCGTGCCGGCGACAACCTTATTCTATTTCCAGAGGGCACGAGCTCGGATGGGTCACGGGTACTGCCATTCCGGTCGTCTTTCTTCGCGCTGGCGGAAGTGCAGCCGGGCGAGCGGGCGGAGGATCTGCCGCTGATCCAGCCGGTGTCGGTCGTGTACGACCGGCTGGGGGGATTGCCGGCGGGGAGGGCCAGCCGGCCGATTTTTGCCTGGTACGGGGACATGGATATTGCCTCGCACTTCTGGCGGCTGACGCAACATATAGGGCTGCGGGCAACAGTGCTGCTGCACACGCCGATGGACCCGGCGACGTTCGCGGACCGTAAGGCCCTGTCGCAGGCAGTGTGGCAGGTGGTGGCCGACGGGGCGTCAACGTTGCGGCAGAACCGTCCAGCCCGGCCATTGGGTGTGACGGCCGGGGTTGCTTCGGTTAGGGCTGGTGTGGCCGGACCCGAGGGGGCCGATGAGCCGGTGTTCGCCTGACGTGAACGCAGGCGATTGACCGGTCCACGGCGCGACTGGGCGGCGCCTGCGGATCAGACCCCTCGCACCAGCCGGTGCTGCTTGCGTCCTGCGGACAGTTTGATCGCACCATCCCGCAGCGAACTCGCCAGAATGACCGCCCCTTCGTCGGTGATTGCCGCGTCGTTCACGCGGGCGCCCCCGCCACGGATCAGGCGACGGGCTTCGCCGTTGCTGGCGGCAAGGCCGGCCATGACGAACAGGCGGAAGGCGGGAATGCCAGCTTGCAGATCGCCGGCGGGGACATCGATGCTTGGGAGGGTTGCGACGGCCTCGCCTTCCTCGAACGCAAGCCGAGCGGTTTCGGCGGCGGCGGCGGCGTGGGTTGGGCCATGGGCCAGCGCGGTGGCCTCGGTGGCGAGGATCTTCTTAGCCTCGTTGATCTCGGCGCCGCCCAGCGATTCCAGACGGGCAATCTCGTCCAGCGGAAGATCGGTGAACAGGCGGAGGAAGCGGCCTACGTCGGCGTCCTCGGTGTTGCGCCAGAACTGCCAGTAGTCATACGGCGAGACGCGATCGGCGGTCAGCCACACCGCGCCTTGGGCCGTTTTGCCCATCTTGGCGCCCGAGGCGGTGGTGATCAGTGGCGTGGTCAGGCCGTAGACCGGTTTCGCATCGGTGCGCCTGGTCAGCTCCATCCCCGCAACAATATTGCCCCACTGGTCGGAGCCGCCGATCTGCAAGATCACGCCAAAGCGGCGGTTGAGCTCGCGGAAATCGTAGCTTTGCAGAATCATGTAGTTGAACTCGAGGAACGTCAGCGGCTGTTCACGGTCCAGCCGAAGCTTCACGGCGTCGAAGCCGAGCATGCGGTTGATAGTGAAATGGGTGCCGATGTCGCGCAGCAGCGGGATGTAGCCCAAACCGTCCAGCCAGTCGGCGTTGTTCGCCAGCATCGCGTCGGACGGGCCGTCGCCGAAGCGAAGGAACGGACCGAAGCAGCGGCGGATGCCGGCCATGTTGGCGGCGATGGTCTCGTCCGTCAGCATCTGGCGGGATTCGTCCTTGCCGGACGGGTCGCCGATCCGGGTGGTGCCGCCGCCCAGCAGGACCAACGGGCGGTGCCCGTGCTTTTGCAGCAGACGCAGGATCATGATCTGCACGAGGCTGCCGACATGCAGGCTGTCGGCAGTGCAGTCGAAGCCGATGTAGGCGGCGATCGGACCGGCCGCCATCGCGGCGCCGAGGGCCTGGGCGTCGGTGCACTGGAACACGAAGCCTCGCGCGGTGGCTTCTTCCAGGAAACTGGTGGTGGACATGCTTACGGACCCGTACGGTAGGGACGACGCGGGTTATCACACAGAAGGGCGGGGGCAAATGCCGCGAACGATCGGGCTGATGAGCGGAACGTCGCTGGACGGGGTCGATGCGGCGTGGCTGGAGACCGATGGAGAGGCGGTCAGCGCGTTCGGGCCGTCTCTGACGCTGCCCTACGACCCCGATTTCCGGTGTGACCTGCGGGCGATTCTGGACGCTGCACCGACATTGGAGGCGGACGATCCGAGGCTGCGGGACGTGACGGAGCGCTTGACGGATTATCACGTGCGGGCGGTGGCGGCTGTCGGGCGCCCAGCGGACCTGATCGGGTTCCATGGCCAGACGATCCTGCATCAGCCGCATCTGGGTCGCACCTGGCAGATTGGGGATGCGGCGACGCTGGCCGCGCGGTCCGGCGTGCCGGTAGCCTACGACTTCCGGTCGGCGGATGTCGCGGCCGGCGGGCAGGGAGCGCCCCTGGCGCCAGTCTACCACGCCGCGCTGTCGAATGGGATGCCGAAGCCGATTGCCATCCTTAATATAGGAGGCGTGGCGAATGTGACCTGGGTCGGCGCCGACGGGACGCTGGTGGCCTTCGACACCGGTCCGGGGAATGGTCCGCTGGATGACTGGGTTGCGCGCCATACCGGCGCCGCGTTTGACCGCGATGGCCAACTGGCCGCATTGGGGGCGGTGAGCCAGCCGGTGCTGCATCGTCTGCTGGCTGATCCTTATTTCGGGCGGCCGGCGCCGAAGTCACTCGACCGGCTGGACTTCGGACAAACACTGGCTACCAGCGGTCTGGCCGCTCTGCCGGCGGCGGATGGGGCGGCCACGCTTTCCGCGTTTACCATTGCCTCGATCGTCCGGGCACGGCTGCCGGAGCGGCCAACGCGATGGCTGGTCAGCGGCGGCGGCCGGCGCAACCCTGTCCTGATCGCCGGATTGCGGGGGGGGCTGGGTGTGCCCGTTGACCCGGTGGAGGCCGTGGGATGGGACGGGGACAGCCTGGAGGCGCAATGCTTCGGGTTTCTGGCGGCGCGCGTGCAGCGCGGCCTCCCGCTCAGTTTTCCAGGTACGACGGGGGTGCCGGCGCCTCAACCCGGCGGCCGGATTGCGCACTTGTAAGCGTTAGCGAGAACAGGGGCGATCTGTTCTCGCTAACGCTTTGCCTGTTAGTCGGCGGCGAGGGCGAGTTGCTTGCGAGCGATGGCCTTGCCGCAATAATCCTCAACAGCGTCCGCAACCATATCTGCGTGCGAGGCGAACACATGGTCCGCGCCATTGAACACGCGGTAATCCACGTGAACGCCCTTCTGGGTGTTCAGCTTGTCCACGAGTTTCCGCACGGCCGGTTCCGGCACCAGCTCGTCGGCATCGCCATGCAACATCAGACCGCCGCACGGGCACGGCGCCAGGAACCCGAAGTCATAATGGTTGGCCGGCGGCGCCACGCTGATCCAACCGGAGATCTCCGGCCGGCGCATCAGCAGTTGCATTCCGATGAAAGCACCGAACGAATAGCCGGCTATCCACAGTCCACCATGGCCGGGATTGACGGCCTGCATCCAGTCGAGAGCGGCGGCTGCATCGCCTATCTCTCCGATGCCGCCATCGTAGCGGCCCTGGCTGCGCCCGACACCACGGAAGTTAAACCGCATGACCGAACAGCCAAGCTTCTGGAAAGCCTGATAAATCGAATAAGTAATTCGGTTGTTCATCGTCCCGCCGTGTAGCGGATGCGGGTGCAGAATAAGCGCAACCGGCGCGCCTTGCTCTTTCGAATGATGATAACGACCTTCAAGCCGGCCGTCCGGACCGGCAAACATTACCTCGGGCATACAACCTGTTTCCTGTCCCACCTGCAGCAACCGCCCATAGGACCACCGTGGTCCTAGTCGCGCTGCCGGTCCTGCCTCTTAAACGGACCGGGAATCCCCAGTCAGCCACCCTTCGCATAGTTGGGAACGCAATCCCCTGGATTACAGTTCCGAGACGCTGTCATTCGTACAATTCTTGACCTGTGCGGTCGGGAATTTTATGAATGTCGTCACCGCTTGGCATGGAGTTCCAGGTCCCCGTCTCCTTTTGCAGTCCATCCTAGTTTAAGCGAGCGACTGCCCCCCAGCATTCGCTAGCCTGCGAGAGCTATCTTATAGGACAAGTGAACTCATCTTTCATAATGGAAATGTCGCATGGCTTTCATGTTCCTGCGTGAGACAATCAAAGCCTACAAGGATCGCGATCCAGCGGCACGCTCGTCTTTGGAAGTCGTGCTTTGCTACCCAGGGCTGCATGCCGTTATATGGCATAAACTCTCACATGCCCTTTGGAGCCACGGCCTATACACGGCGGGCCGATTTTCTTCTCATATTTCGCGCTGGTTGACAGGAATTGAAATTCATCCCGCCGCGCGGCTCGGGCGTCGCCTGATCATCGACCATGGTATGGGCGTGGTAATCGGCGAAACCGCCGAGATCGGTGATGATTGCTATTTGTATCATCAGGTTACCTTAGGTGTTGCACGGACCATGGGCGGCAAGCGGCACCCCACAGTCGGCAACAACGTCATCATCGGCGCGGGTGCGAAGGTGCTCGGCCCGATCTTGGTCGGCGACAATGCGCGGATCGGGTCAAACGCTGTCGTGGTCGATCCGGTGCCCGCGGACACTACGGTGGTTGGCATCCCGGCGCGACAGGTTGACCGCAAACTGCCGCGTCGCAAGGCCGACTTCGATCCGTATGGCATGCCGTGCGACGACAGTCTCGATCCGGTTCTTCGAGATCTGGAGGTTTTGCGCGCCGAACTGACCGAGGTCGAGGCGCGGATCGCCGCCATGAACCAGGATGCGCGCGCGCGCCAGACGGCGGCGGAATAGCGACATGCAAATCTCCACCAAAGGCCGCTACGCGGTCATGGCGATGGTCGACCTGGCGTCCCGCGCCGCTGACGACTGCGAATGCGGCCCGGTTTGTCTGGCAGACATCGCGGCGCGGCAGCAGCTCAGTCAGTCTTATCTGGAACAGTTGTTCGGCAAATTGCGACGTGCCGATCTGGTTTGTTCGGCCCGCGGGCCGGGTGGCGGCTACCGGCTCGCGCGTCCGTCCGAGGCGATCGCAATCGCGGAAATTGTTTCCGCGGTCGATGAGCCTATCAAGGCCACGCGTTGCGAAATCGGCAGCGGCGGCTGCCTGACCGGCTTGGGTCCGGGCGATTGTGGCACAAAATGCCAAACTCATGATCTATGGTTCGAGCTTGGACGGCAGATCGCGCTTTTCCTGAGCGGCATCACGTTGGCCGACGTGGTCCTCGGGCATGTCGCGGGCCGAGCGGTGTGCTTGCCGGAAGCGATGACGATGGATGCGGATTAGGATGCATTACCTGGATGCAAATGCAACCCAGCCGCTGCGGCCGGAGGCAAGGCGCGCGATGCTGTCGGCGCTCGATCTGACCGGCAATCCATCGTCAGTGCATCAGGCTGGCCGGGCAGCGCGCGGGGTACTGGAGGATGCGCGGGAGAGCCTTGCCGGCCGGTTTGGCTGCGCGGCGCAGGCGCTGGTATTCACCTCCGGCGGGACCGAGGCGGATGCGCTGGCCATCCACGCGCTTGGGTCCGGCCGGCGGGTGATAGTCAGCGCGATCGAGCACGACGCGATCCGAGCAGCGGCGGACAGGGCGGTTGTGGCGCCGGTTGGGGTGGACGGGGTTGTGGACCTTGATGCACTGGCCGGATTGCTGGGCGACGGGGTTTCCTCGCTGGTCTGTTTGATGCTGGCCAACAACGAAACCGGTGTGTTGCAGCCGGTTGAGCAGGTTGCGTCCTTGTGTCGGCGGCATGGTGCTGTCCTGCATGTTGACGCGGTTCAGGCGGCGGGACGGGTTTCGGTGGATCTTCAGGCCCTTGGCGCGCACAGCATAGCGGTGTCCTCCCATAAGATGGGCGGGCCGGCCGGCATCGGTGCCTTGCTGTTGGCGGACGACGCGCCGTTTGCGTCCGCGTTGATCGGCGGCGGGGGGCAGGAGCGAGGACGACGCGGCGGGACCCAGAATGTAGCGCTCGCCGCCGGGTTCGCCGCCTCTGCGTCGGCCGCGGCGGACGATAACCGGGAGGAACTTGGCGCGTTGCGCGATATGGCGGAGGCGGCCGCGGTGGCTTTGGGTGCTGTTGTGTGTGGGGCGGCGGACCATCGCCTGCCGAATACCACCTGCCTTGCGCTGCCGGGGGTGCGTGCGGACGCTCAGGTGATCGCGCTGGATCTGGAGGGTGTAGCGGTCAGTGCCGGCGCGGCGTGCAGTTCCGGCAAGGTGACGGCGAGCCATGTGCTGCAGGCAATGGGCCTGGGACCGCTCGCAGGCCAGGCGATCCGGGTGTCGCTGCCGTGGAATGTGACGCGGGCGGATATCGATGCGTTCGCGGCTGCTTATCAGCGCTGCGTCGAGCGGTTGCAGGCAGCCCTGGTTCCCGCCGCGGCTTGATCTTACTTGCAGATGATGATGCAAGCGCCGCCGCCTCCAAACAGCCCGGTCTACCTCGATAACCAGGCCACCACCCGGTGCGACCCCAGGGTGCTGGACGTGATGCTGTCCTGGTTCAGCCAGGACTATGGCAATCCGCACAGCGTAGAGCACGTCATGGGTCTTAAGGCCGAGCACGCGGTTGAGGCCGCCCGTGGTCATGTCGCCGCGCTGATCGGAGCGGAGCCGCGTGAGGTGGTGTTCACCTCCGGCGCGACCGAGTCCAACAACATCGCCATCAAGGGGGCCGCCCGGTTTGCGCTGCGCTTCGGCATCGAGGGGGTGACCCCGCGGCGGCGGATCGTCACCGTCGCGACCGAACATAAGTGTGTCCTTGAATCCGTGGCCGATCTGGAAGCCGAGGGCTTCGAGCCGGTGTTCTTGCCGGTCCGTAAGGACGGGCTGCTGGAGCCCGAGGTTCTGCGGCAGGCGCTGACGGTGCCGACGCTTCTGGTCAGCGTAATGGCGGTCAACAACGAGACTGGCGTCATTCAGGATATTTCCAGCCTCGCGGCGATTGCCAAACATGCCGGCGCGCTGTTCCACACCGATATTGCCCAGGCAGCCGGCAAGGTGAAGCTGGACCTGACAGGGTGGCAGGTCGATCTGGCGTCGGTCAGCGGGCACAAGATCTATGGTCCCAAAGGTGTTGGAGCGCTGTTCGTGCGCCGCCGGCCTCGGGTGCGACTGCAACCGCTGTTCTCCGGCGGCGGGCAAGAGAGAGGGTTGCGATCAGGGACGCTGGCCACACCCCTGATCGTCGGGCTGGGGGAAGCCTGCCGGCTGGCCAGTGTGGAGATGGCGGACGAGGCTGAGCGCATCAGGTCACTACGGCGCCGGCTGCTCGACCGTCTGTCGGATACCATCGCTGGCTTGGGAGTGAACGGGACGATGACCGCGCGTATCCCTGGCAACCTGAACCTGACGTTCCCCGCGGTGATTGCCGCCGACCTGATGAAGGCGGCGCCGGACCTTTGCGTCTCGACCGGATCGGCTTGCTCCTCCGCCGCGGTGGAGCCGTCCTATGTGCTGCGCGCAATGGGGCTGTCGGAAGACGAAGCCGCGCGCACCTTGCGTATCGGGATCGGACGCTTTACCTCCCCGGCCGATATCGACTACGCCGCCGCGGCTCTGGGCGCCGCCCATCAGGCTGGAGAGGCCGCGGCCCCGCATCACTGACCGAATTGAACAAGGCCGAGGCCCGACCGCTATGCCGAAGATGACGTTTATCGAGCGCGATGGAACGCGCCGCGAAGTTGAGGCTCCGGCGGGCTACTCGGTGCTGGAAATCGCACATAAGCATGGGGTCGACATCGAGGGCGCGTGCGAGGGCTCGCTGGCCTGTTCGACCTGTCACGTCATTGTTGATCCGGCGTGGTTCAAGAAACTCGCGGAGCCAACCGAGGACGAGGAGGACATGCTGGATCTGGCGTTCGGCCTGACCCAGACCTCGCGGCTGGGGTGCCAGATCGTGCTGACGGATGCGCTGGACGGGCTGGTGGTGAAGTTGCCGGCCGCCACGCGCAACGCCCAGGGGTAGACGGTCATGCGCGTCGTCGTGGCCATGTCCGGCGGCGTGGACAGTAGCGTCGTCGCGGGCCTGCTTCATGAGGCCGGGCACGAGGTGATCGGCGTCACGTTGCAACTGTATGACCATGGCGCGGCAACCAGCCGGAAGGGCGCCTGTTGCGCCGGCCAGGACATTCACGACGCGCGCCGGGTGGCCGACCGGCTGGGCATCGCTCATTACGTGATCGACGCGGAGGCGCGGTTCGCCGAGATGGTCATTGCGCCGTTCGCGGACAGCTACGCCAGGGGCGAGACACCTGTGCCGTGCATCAGTTGCAACCAGACGGTGAAGTTCGCTGATCTGTCCGCGCTGGCGATCGGGCTGGGCGCGGAACGACTCGCCACCGGACATTATGTGCGGCGTATCGACGGTCCCGATGGTGCCGAACTGCACCGCGCCGTGGATGACGCGCGCGATCAGAGCTGGTTTCTTTATGCAACGACCCGCGGGCAGCTGGATCTATGCCTGTTTCCGCTGGGCGGTATGGCGGACAAGCGGGCAGTGCGCGACGTGGCGCAGCGGTTGGGCCTTTCGGTCTCGGACAAGCCGGACAGCCAGGATATTTGTTTCGTCCCCGCCGGCAGTTATACCGATGTCGTTGCTCGCTACCGGCCCGATGCGCTGGAGGCCGGCGAGATCGTTACGGCGGATGGGCAGCGGGTCGGCCGGCATGACGGCATCGCCCGTTATACCGTCGGGCAAGGCAAGCGCCTGGGTGACGCTTCTGTGATCGCCGGCGAGCGCCAGATGGTGCTGGCTACTGACCCGGTGCGGCGCCGCGTCGTTGTCGGCCCGCGTGCATCGGGCACCCGGAACGTTCCGTTGGGCAATGTCAATTGGCTGATCGACGAGCCAAGCGAAGCACTGCGCTGCGAGGTCAAGCTGCGTGCTCGCGATACGCCTCGTCCGGCAACCTTGCGCCGCGTCAGTAGCGATCTCGTTGCGCAGCTGGATGAACCAGCCGTGCCGGCGCCGGGGCAGGCCTGCGTGTTCTATTACGGCGACCGTGTGCTTGGCGGGGGGGTGATCAGGCGGTCTTAGGAAGCACGGCGGGGGCTCTGCCCGTCGGCCCCGCCAAGGGCAGTGGCCCTTGGAATCCGCTTAATGTGGGGTATGGGGTAAGGGGCAGCTCGGCGCCAGACAGGCCTCTGTCTCCCGCTTCGCCCCATCCCCCAAGCGGTCAAGGTCAGAGCCTTGGCCTTCCTTCCTGAAACCCCTTGACCGGCCCACCAACCTGGCGCAGTGGTCCCCGGCCAGACAGCCGGACGGCCGCTGCGGAAGCGTAGAGGAAAGTCCGGGCTCCACGGGAACACGGTGCCGGCTAACCGCCGGCGGGGGCGACCCCAGGGACAGTGCCACAGAAAACAAACCGCCTGTGCAAGATCGACTCGTGCAAACGGGTGGTCCCGCGGGCAAGGGCGAAACGGTGCGGTAAGAGCGCACCGCGTCCCTGGCAACAGGGGCGGCACGGTAAACCCCACCGGGAGCAAGACCGAATAGGGGCGGCCGCGGTTGTTCCGGGTTCTCGAACCCGAGACAGACCGCAGGGACGTTCCCGTCCCGCCGTCCGGGTTGGTCGCGAGAGGCGCATCGTGAGGTGCGTCCCAGAGGAATGGCCGTCCAGTCCCGAAAGGGGCGGACAGAACCCGGCTTACAGGCTGTCTGGTGTCCTCCCGCTTAGCATCGCGCCCTGCTGGCGCCTCTCCCTTTTGTCCCGGCACGGTCTTGTCATGGACCGTTGCGGTTTAGTGGTTTGGTGGCCTGCTCACAGAGTTGTCCACAAGAACGAAACACGAATATTCCAATTCGGCAGAATAGCCTTGGGGTGAATCGGAGGCACGTCCTTAAGTGTTTGAGGAAGCCAACAATTTCTTCCTGAATTGGGCGGGTGCGACGGTGAAACAGCTTGCCGACCATGCATTCCCATGCTATCCCAACAATGCCCACGGCGGACCAACCATCCACAGCGGGAAATCGACAGGATCCGGCGTCTCGCGCATCTGGCTGAACCCTGTCGTTGATGCGGCTGCGCCTCTGTCGACACCTGGGAAACACCACGAAGGAAAGGCAGGCGGGTCCGGATGGATCTGTTCATCGGCACATACCAGAACAAGCTGGACGCCAAGGGGCGTGTGTCGATTCCGGCGGCATTCCGTTCTGTCCTCAAAAAGAACAGTCATGCCGGCGAAGGCGCTCTTGTGGCGTCGCTGGTGCTGCGTCCATCGCACCAGTATCCCTGTATCGAGGGCTGGACGGAAAAGGGATTCGAGGCATTGAGTGCGCCGCTGGAAGGCTTCGATCAGTTCAGTCAGGAGCACGACGACTTCGTCATGGCGCTGTTCGGTGACGCCTGTCAGATGGAGACCGACAAGGAAGGCCGCATCGTGCTGTCGTCCGACCTGACGATGCATGCCGGGCTGACCGAGAACGTAACTTTCATCGGTACCCGCAACACTTTTCAGATCTGGGAGCCTGCCGCCGCCGCCCGCCGTCAGGCTGAAGCCCGGGCGGCGGTACGCGCCAGTCACCTCACGCTGCGCGGGGGTTCGGCATGAGCGGTCACCTGCCGGTCATGATGAACGAGGTGGTTGCGACGCTCTCGCCGAGCGATGGGCTTGTGTATCTGGATGGGACGTTCGGCGGGGGTGGATACACGACGGCGATCCTCGAGTCGGCATGCTGCACGGTCTGGGCGATCGACCGCGACCCCGAGGCGATCCAGCGCGGCGCCGCTATCGCGGCACAATATCCCGGACGGTTGCATCTGCTGCACGGCGAGTTCGGCGACATGGTCAGACTGCTGGATGGCGCCGGCGTCACCGCGCTGGACGGGGTGGTGTTGGACCTCGGTGTGTCCTCTTTTCAGATCGACGACCCCGAGAGGGGCTTTTCGTTCCGATTCGACGGTCCGCTCGATATGCGCATGGGAAAGCATGGGACGAGTGCCGCCGACCTGGTGAACACGCTGGCGGAGCGGGACCTGGCGGACGTCTTGTATGAGTTTGGCGAGGAGCGGGCGTCGCGCCGGATCGCCAAGGCCATCGTGGCGGCGCGTCGGGAGGCACCGATCGAAACCACCGGAAGGCTTGCCGCGATCATCCGGTCGGTGCTGCCGCCGGACCGTTCGGGCCTTGATCCGGCGACGCGAAGCTTCCAGGCGCTGCGTATCAAGGTGAACGACGAGCTCGGCCAGATCGAGCGGGCGCTGGAACAGGCGGTGCGTCTGTTGTCGCCGAACGGCCGCCTGGTCGTGGTCGCGTTTCATAGCCTGGAAGACCGGATCGTGAAGCGTTTCATGACCGAGGCATGTGGCCGGTCGGCTGCGCCGTCGCGCCACGATCCGCGTGGGCTGATTGCGCGCCAGCGGCCAGCGTTTCGCATGTTGACCAGCCGGGCCGTTCGTCCATCGGCGGATGAAGCCCGCAAGAACCCTCGTTCCCGCAGCGCGCGGTTGCGCGCGATGGAGCGGATCGCCGCCGCTCCGGAAGCCCTCGTCTCGGACAATTCTCCGGACAATTCCGGGAACAACTCGCCCTGGGAAGCCAGTTCGCCATGATCAGACCATTGACGATCGTTACCTTCCTGATGGCGTGCGGATCCGGCCTGTATTTGTATCAGTCCAAGCACGAAGCGCAGGTGCTGGACCGGGAGATCGAGAAGACGATCCACGACACCGCGGCCCTGCGTGAGCAGAGCCGGTTGCTGGCAGCCGAATGGACGATGCTGAACGACCCCGACACGCTGCGGAAATACGCCGACACCTACCTTTCGCTGAAGACGATTTCGCCGACGCAGTTTACCAGCATGGCGGATTTGGATAGCCGGCTGCCCGCGGTGCAAGTTGAGACGCCGACACCGACGCCGGCAACGACCACCGACGACGAAAATTCTGGGCCGGCGATCTCCGAAGCGGCACCGCCGGACCGATCGTTGCTGCCTGCCGGATCAGTGTCCCCCGCGGCATCGGCGCCGTCTGCCGAAACGGCGCCGGCCGTGGCTGCCGAGGAACCCAAACCCCCGCCGTCGCACCCGGCGCCGGTTGTTGCATCGGCTCCGGTTCCCTCCCCGGCGCACCCGGTTAAGGTTGCGGTTGCCAGGCCTGTCGCGCCGCCCGTCGCTCATGCTGTCACGGGCGGACCCGAACAGCACGCCTTTACGGGCGGACCCGAACAGCACACGTTCGAACCGCGCTTGGCCGAGGCGCATCCGTCCCAGCAGGCGACCGAACCTCGTCCGGGTCGGGCGCCGATTGCTCAGCCCGTGGTTGCTCAGATGTCCGTCCCGCAGACGCAGGCGACACAAGCGCCCGCGCATCCGTCGCTTTTTGCCCCCACCCCGCGTCCGACGTTGGTTGCGTCCGCCCCACGGCCGACGCTCGTTGCGTCTGCTCCGCGCCCGGTACCGGTTTCCGCCGCGGTAGGACCCACCCCAGCCCAGCCCCAATACGCCGGCTCGTTGCTCGGCATGGCTCGCGGTGCCGCGGCACCGGTGCCGGTCCCTCGGCCAATGCCGGTGAGCACTGCCCAATGGTCTAACGCGAACTGAACAGATCAGCATGAATGATCCGTCCGATCCGGTTCCGCCACGTGACTCTCCGCCGTTGAATGGCGGACGTTTCGGCCGCCCGACGCGCCGCACTGGCGCGAGCCAGATGGACGCGGTGCCGCGGATGGAGCACGTCCGGATCACCGCGCCGGACCTCGCGCGACGCTCCGCCATGGAACGGACGCGGGCAAGGCTGGTCATTGCCACGGCCTGTTTCTGCGGTCTGTTCATTGCGGTGTTGGCGAAACTGACATTGGCGACCGTCGTCCTGCCGCTGGCGCCGCACCGTGTCGAGCGGCCGGTCGAGGCGATGGTGGCGGAGGAGCCTCACACGCCGGTCGAGGCGACGCTGCCCGGTCAGCGGGCGATGATCACGGATCGCAACGGACAGCCGATGGCGATCTCGTTGAACACCGTGTCCTTATTCGCAGATCCGCGGCAGATCGCCGATCCCGAGGATGTGGCGAAGCAGTTGAAGCAGGTGTTGCCTCGGCTGGACATCGACGAAACGGTGGAGCGCCTTAAGCGCGACAAGAAGTTCATCTACCTGGCGCGCGAAATAACGCCGCGCGAGGAGATGCAGATCAACAACCTGGGCATCCCGGGCGTTGACTTTCAGCCGACACAACACCGGCAGTACCCGCTCGGGCGCACCGCCGCGCAGGTTCTGGGTGGCGTGGACGTGGATGAGCGCGGCTTTGCCGGTGTCGAGAAGTATTTCGACGAACAGTTGCGCACCAAGCCGGACCCGCTGCGGCTGTCGATCGACCTGCAGATACAGGCGGCGGTGCGCGAGGAACTGGTGACCGCGATGGACATGTTCACCGCGATCGGCGGCTGCGGCATCGTGATGGATGTGCATACGGGCGAGGTGCTGGCGATGGTCAGCCTGCCTGACTATGACGCCAATGACGTGCGCGAGGCGCCGGCTGACGATCGCTTCAACCGGGCCGCGGAGGGGACGTATGAGCCGGGAAGCACGTTCAAGCTGCAGACGGCGTCGATGGCGCTGGATAGCGGTATCGCGCATATCTGGGACGAGTTCGACGCCTCGCACGATATCCATGTCGGGCGATTTACGATTTCCGACTTCGAGGGCAAGCACCGCTGGCTGTACTTACCGGAAGTTCTGGCTTATTCGTCCAACCTTGGCGCCGCGCATATCGCGCTGACGGTCGGGGCGGAGCGGCAACAGGCCTGGCTGCGCATGATGGGCATGTTCGGCCGCACCGGCATCGAGTTGCCTGAGTCGGCCAGGCCGATCATCCAGCCGGCGGCGAACTGGAAGGAAATCGTCACCATGACTGTCGGCTTCGGCCATGGCATCTCGGTGACGCCGCTGCATGTGGTGCGGGGCACCGCTGCGGTTGCCACCGGGGTTTTGGTGCGGCCGACGATCCTGGCGATCGACCCTGGGCAACATCCGGACGCGGTCCGGGTCATGCAGCCCGCCACGTCAGACATCATGCGCAAGCTGATGCGGCTGGTGGTCACCGACGGGTTCGGCAAGTCGGCGGAGGTGCCCGGGTATTACCCGGGCGGCAAGACCGGCACGGCGGAAAAGGTGGCGGCGCATGGCGGGTACAGGAAGCACTCCAACGTCGCCGCGTTTACGAGCGTCTTCCCGATGAATGCGCCGCGGTACGCCGTCTACATGATGCTGGACGAGCCGCATGCCACCAAGGCCACCTATGGCTACGCGACGGCCGGGTGGGTTATCGCGCCAGCCGTTGGCAAGGTGATCGCGCGGATCGGGCCAATGCTGGGGATGTTGCCGGATATCGCGGACAAGGCGGCGATTGACCAGGCACTGTATATCCCGCTGGAGCCAGGCCGGCCGCCGGGCGTGACCGCGCGGGGTCCCGGTGTTGCCAGTCTGTCGACCGACCATAAGCCGGCACCGGCTAAATCAACACTGACCGTGACGCCGACCATTCTGCCGCCGGCGATGGCTCGGCCGTCGCCCGAACTGCGGCGGGAGACCAGCGCGCGGCCCGCTCCAGGCGGCGCGAGCGCCCCGGTCCTGACCGTGTCGACGGCTGCTCCCATTGTTGCTCGCTGAAGTCATGCAGTCCCTTACCCACTCCTCTGGCGATCCGGCCCGCTGGGACCCAGCCTGGAGCGCCGTAGCGCAGCTGGACATCGTGGGGGTGACGGCGGACAGCCGGCATGTCGTGCCCGGCGATCTGTTCGCGGCGCTGCCGGGCGCGCGGCTGGATGGGCGCGCGTTCATCGCCGATGCGGTGGCGCGGGGCGCGGTGGCGGTGCTGGCGCCGCCGGATACGGTCTGGCCGGCGGGCGTGCCGCCGCGGCCGGTCATCACCGATGCGGAGCCTCGGCGCTGCCTGGCGCGGATCGCCGCGGCGCTAGCCGGGCCGCAACCCCGGACCGTGGTCGCGGTCACCGGCACGAACGGCAAGACCAGCACGGTGGAGTTCACGCGCCAGCTTTGGGCCAGCGCGGGCGACAAAGCGGCGAGCCTCGGCACGCTAGGGCTGATCGCGCCTGGCTTTGATCCCGGGCCGGGGCTGACGACACCTGATCCGGTCAGCCTGGCGGAGACGCTGGCCGGGCTGGCGCGGCATGGCATTGCGCGGGCGGCGATGGAGGCGTCGTCGCACGGGCTGGATCAGTTCCGGCTGGACGGCGTGCGGCTGGCTGCGGCGGCGTTCACGAACCTGACGCGTGATCACCTGGATTATCATGGCACGCTGGAAGCCTACCGGGCGGCGAAGCTGCGGCTGTTCGACACGCTGCTGCCGGCTGGCGCGCCGGCGATCGTCCATGCCGACATGGACCCCGCAACGCTGGCCGCGTTGCGTGTCGTGGCCCGCGACAGGCGGCTGGACCTGCGGACCGTCGGCGAGGCCGGCGATACTATCCGGCTGGTTCGGGCTGAGCCGCGTCCGGACGGACAGATCCTGACGTTGATCAGCGACGGGGCGGCGCGCGAGGTGATGCTGAACCTGCCGGGACGCTTCCAGGCGGATAACGTTCTGGTTGCCGCCGCGCTGACGGGCGCGCTGGGTCTGGCCGATGCGCTCGACCGGGTCGGATCACTGACCGGGGTGCGAGGGCGGATGGAACTTGCGGTTCGGCTGCCGAACGGGTCGGCTGCATACGTCGATTATGCCCACACGCCGGATGCGCTGGAGCGGTTGCTGACGGCGCTGCGCCCTCATACCCCCGGGCGGCTTCATGTGGTGTTCGGGGCCGGCGGGGATCGCGATCGCGGCAAGCGTCCGCTGATGGGGGCCGCGGCGGCCCGGCTGGCGGATGTGTGCATTGTTACCGACGACAACCCTCGGAGCGAGGCGCCCGCGACGATTCGGGCGGCCATCATGGCGGCGTGTCCGGGGGCGCGGGAGATTGGGGATCGGTCCAAGGCGATCGAGGCGGCACTGAACGATCTGGCAAGCGGCGACGTATTGGTGGTTGCCGGGAAGGGCCACGAGCAGGGGCAGATCGTGGGCAGGTCAGTGCTGCCGTTCGACGACGTCGCTGTTATTCGCGGCTTCGTGGTGAGCGCATGCTCGTGACCCGGCCACTTTGGACATCGCAGGATCTGGTTGAGGCCACCGCGGGCACCTTGTCGAAGCCGTTCGATGCGACCGGCGTGTCGATCGACACGAGGACGTTGGCGCCCGGCGATCTGTTTGTCGCGTTGGTCGGCGACGGGCGCGACGGGCATGCGTTCGTCGGCGACGCGCTGGACAGAGGAGCGGCGGCCGCCATGGTTCATGCCGACGCGCCAGCGGGCGCACCGGTTTTGCGGGTCGATGACACGCTGGCGGGGCTGGGACGGCTGGGCGGTTTCGCCCGGACCCGGTTTGGGGCGGCGTCCGGTAAAGTCGTGGCGGTCACCGGCAGCGTCGGAAAGACGACGACGAAAGAGATGCTGCGCACCGCCCTGCGGGCGTTCGGGGTGACTCATGCCGCAGTGGCCTCCTACAACAATCACTGGGGTGTGCCGCTGACGCTGGCGCGCATTCCGGCCGAGACGCGGTTCTGTGTCGCGGAAATCGGCATGAACCATGCCGGCGAGATCGCGCCGCTGTCGCGGCTGGCGCGGCCGCATGTGGCGCTGATCACGACGATTGCGGCAGCACATATCGGGCACCTTGGCAGCATCGAAGCGATTGCCGACGAGAAAGCCAGCATCATGGCGGGCCTGGAGCCCGGTGGGGTGGCCGTGTTGCCCCGGGATTCGTCCCAGTTCGAGCGGCTGCGTGCCGCCGCCGGCGGCGCGACCGTCATGACGTTCGGGGCCAATGCCGACTCGGATGCGCGGATGCTGCATAACGAGGTGGATGCCGACGGCTCGCTGGTTCGGGTCGCGGTGCGCGGCGACGTCTTGTCGTTCCGGCTGAATGCGCCGGGTGGCCATATGGCGATGAACGCGGTCGCCACACTGTGCGCGATCGCCGCGCTTGGCCTGGATCCGGCCGCCGCCATTCCGGCGCTGGAGATGTTTCAGCCGATGGCCGGACGGGGGGCGCGGCGGACCGTGGCGGTAGGCGGCGGGTCGGCGCTGCTGCTTGATGAGAGCTACAACGGCAACGGCGCCTCGATGCGGGCGGCGCTGGAGGTTCTGCGTTTGCAGCCGGCCAAACGGCGGATCGCGGTGCTGGGTGATATGCTGGAACTGGGGGCTGATGGGCCGGCCGAACATGCGGGGCTTGCGGCCGACGTGGTGGCCTCGGCGGACCTGCTGTTTACCTGCGGGCCGCTGATGCAAGGGTTGTTCGACGCGGTCCCGCGTGACCGGCGCGGCGTTCATGCTGCGGACTCCCGCGCCCTGGCTGCGATCGTGGCGACCAGGGTAGCGGGGGGTGATGCGATCCTGGTCAAGGGCAGCCTGGGCAGCCGGATGAAACTTGTGGTCGACGCGATCGACGTCGCGGCGGCGGGGGCCGAATAATGCTGTACCTAATATTCCGGCCGCTCGCCGATGACTTCATCCTGTTCAATCTGTTTCGCTACATCACGTTCCGAGCGGGCGCGGCGTGCCTGACGGCGATGGTGGTCAGTTTTGTGTTGGGGCCAAGCCTGATCCGCTGGTTGAGGACAGTGCAGAAGAACGGCCAGCCGATCCGGCTGGATGGGCCGGAGCGGCACCTGATCGAGAAGAAGGGCACGCCGACGATGGGCGGGCTGCTGATTTTGGGGGCGCTGACGATCTCGACCCTGATGTGGGCCGACCTCCGCAACGGTTACGTGTGGGCCGTGCTGTTCGTTACGCTTGGCTATGGCGCGTTGGGGTTCTGGGACGACTATCTGAAAGTCACCAAGCGCAATACGCGTGGCGTGCCGGGGCGGATGAAGTTGATCATCCAGGCGGTGGTCGGGTTAGCTGCCGCGGTCTGGATCACCTCGCTGGCCCGCGGCCCGTTGAGCACAGCGCTGACGGTGCCGGTGTTCAAGGAGGTGGCGATCCAGTTGGGGGTCCTGTTCCCGGTGTTCGGGACGCTGGTGATGATGGGGGCCTCGAACGCGGTGAACCTGACGGACGGTCTGGACGGGCTGGCGATTGTGCCGACCATGATCACCGCCTCGGTGTTCACCTTGATTGCCTATCTGGTCGGTAACCGCATCTTCGCCGATTACCTGCAGCTGAATCCGGTCATCGGGGCGGGCGAACTGGCGGTTTTCTGCGCTGCCTTGGTGGGCGCCGGGATGGGGTTCCTGTGGTACAACGCGCCGCCCGCAGCGGTGTTCATGGGCGATATCGGCAGCCTGGCGATGGGCGGCGGCCTGGGCGCGGTGGCGATGGCGGTGAAGCACGAAATCGTGCTGATGATCGTCGGCGGGCTGTTCGTGGTCGAGACCGTGTCGGTCATCGTGCAGGTGTTTTGGTACAAGCGCACCGGCCGGCGGGTGTTTCTGATGGCGCCGCTGCACCATCACTTTGAGAAGAAGGGGTGGGCGGAAGCGACGATCGTGATCCGGTTCTGGATCATTTCGATGATCCTCGCACTGGTGGGTCTGGCCACCTTGAAGATCCGATGAACACGTTCCCGCCCGACATTTTTTCCGGCAAGCGCTTCGCGGTGGTGGGCCTGGGCAAGAATGGACTGCCCGCGGCGCGGTCGCTGACCGCAATGGGAGCGCAGGTGGTTGCATGGGACGACAAGCCGGAGATGCGGGAGGCTGCCGCTGGCCTGACTTTACGCGATCCGGCGACAGGTGAGTTCGACTTCGACGCGCTGGTATTGTCGCCGGGCATTCCTCACCGGCTGCCGAAGCCGCATCCGGCGGCGGAGTGGGCGCTGGCGTCGGGCGTGCCGATCCTGTCGGATACGGAGTTGCTGTTTCAGGCGGTCCGAGCGGCGGGGTCGAAGGCGCGGTTTGCCGGGATTACCGGGACGAACGGGAAGTCCACGACCACCGCCTTGCTGGCGCACATCCTGGAGACAGCGGGCATGCCGGTTGCGGCGGGGGCGAATCTGGGGCCTGCGGCGCTGTCGTTGCCATTATTGCCACATCATGGAGTGTACGTGCTGGAAATGTCCTCCTATATGTTGGAGCGACTCGCAACGTTGCGGTTTGATGCCGCGGCAATGCTCAATCTCAGCGCGGATCATATCGATCGTCACGGCGACATGGCGGGTTATGCCCTGGCGAAGCGCGCGATCTTCGACCGCCAGACCGATAGGGATCTGGCGGTGATCGGCGCGGACGATGCGCCGTCCTGTGCGATGGCTGACTGGCTGAAGGACCGGGCGGCGCGGGTGATCACCGTGTCCGGCACGCAGCCGACGTTCCCGCCTGGTCCGGCGCTACCCGGCACTCATAACGCGCAGAACGCGGCGGCGGCGACGGCGATGGCGCGGTTTCTTGGTGCCTCGGACGCGGCGATCGCGGCGGGTCTGCTATCGTTCCCGGGCCTGCCGCACCGGCAGCAGCGGATCCTGACGGTCGACGGCGTCACGTTTATCAATGACAGCAAGGCGACCAACGCCGATGCGACGGAGCGGGCGCTGGTTTGTTACGACCGGATCGTTTGGATTGCCGGCGGGATGGCGAAGGAAGGCGGCATCGAGCCGCTGGCGCCGTTGTTCCCCCGAATCGCCAGGGCCTTGCTGATCGGGCGGGACGCGCCGCAGTTTGCCGCGACGCTGCAACGCAACGACGTGCCGTTCGAGATGGCGGGCACGCTGGAGGCGGCTGTGCCGGCGGCGTTCGCTGCGGCAAAGGAGACTGGCGCGCCAGTGGTCCTGCTGTCGCCGGCCTGCGCGAGTTGGGATCAGTTCACCGGCTATGACCAGCGTGGCGACCGGTTTGCGGCGTTGGCGCGGTCGCTGCCCGCGGGAGGCGCCTGATGCCGACTTTATCGCGGGCTGACAACTCCGTGCTGGGACGCTGGTGGTGGAGCGTCGACCGCTGGACCCTGGGCGCGATCGGAACACTGATCGGGTTCGGCTACATCATGATGCTGGCGGCGAGTCCGGCAGTGGCGGAGCGGATCGGCACATCCCGCGAAACGTTCATCCTGAAGCAGGTGGTGTTCCTGGCGTTGGCCGGGGTGATCATCGTCGGCGTATCGCTGCTGTCACCGCGGGACATCAAGCGACTGGCGATTTTGGGGTGCCTTGTGGCTCTGGCGCTGACTGCGGCGACAATGGTCGTGGGCGTCGAGATCAAGGGCGCTCGGCGCTGGATTTCTCTGCCGGGCATGACCATCCAGCCGAGCGAGTTCCTGAAGCCATGTTTCGCGGTGGTGGCCGCGTGGCTTCTGGCAGAGGCGCGGAAGTCGCCTCGGTTCCCCGGGCGGGTGATCGCGTTCGCGGTGTTCGTGTTCATCCTGATGTTGCTGAAGTCTCAGCCTGACATCGGGATGCTGACGGTGGTGACATTGGTCTTCCTGGCGCAGCTTTATGTCGACGGGCTGCCGCTGGTGCTGGTCGGTTTAGCCATAAGCATGATTGCCGGCGGCGGGGTCGTTGTGTACACGGTTTTCCCCCACGTTCGTAGCCGCGTGACCCGGTTCTGGGATGGGACGGGCGACAATTACCAGGTGACGACTGCGCTGGAGGCCTTCGGCAACGGCGGGTTGCTCGGGCGAGGGCCCGGTGAGGGTCACGTGAAGGACATCCTGCCGGACGCGCATGCGGACTTCGTGTTCGCTGTGGCGGGTGAAGAGTTCGGAATGCTGATCTGCGTGGTGATCCTTTCGGTGTTCGCATTCATCGTCCTGCGCGGACTACTGCGGCTGCTGCGCGAGCAGGACCTGTTCATCGTTCTGTCATGCACTGGACTGGTGACCGGGTTTGGTCTGCAGGCGCTCGTCAACATGGCCTCTACCCTGCATCTGATTCCGACGAAGGGGATGACGCTGCCGTTCATTTCGTATGGCGGATCGTCGGTGGTGGCTGTGGCGCTGGGGATGGGCATGCTGCTGGCCCTAACCAGACGGCGTAGCCGGGACGACCCGCAATGAGGGGCCCCGCGGTGCAGACCATCGTTATCGCCGCCGGCGGCACGGGCGGGCATTTTTTTCCGGCCGAGGCTCTGGCGTCGGAACTTCTGGCGCGCGGGCATCGCATCGTCCTGATGACCGACGTAAGGTCCGGTGCGGCGTCAAGTCCGGTGTTCGGCGCGCACGAGCGGTATGTGCTGAGCGGCGCAGGGATCGCGGGGCGGGGCCCGGTGCGTGGAGTCAAGGCGGTGGTGGCGCTTACTCGCGGGGTTGCCGAGGCGCGGCGGATTTTGAACCGTCTTGGGGCCGCAACGATTGTCGGATTTGGCGGCTATCCCTGTGTGGCGCCAGTAATGGCATCCCGGCTGTTGCGTCGCCGGCCCAGCGTTGTGCTGCACGAACAGAATGCGGTGCTGGGACGGGCCAATCGGTTCCTGGCGGTCCGGTCGAGCGTTCTCGCGCTGAATTTTGCCGGGACGACGCGGCTGCCGCCCGATGTGCCGACGATCGTGACCGGAAATCCTGTCCGCCCGGCTATCGCGGCTCTGGCGCGGACGCCATACGAGGCGCCATCGGACGGCATCAATCTGCTGGTTCTGGGCGGCTCATTGGGTGCGCGCGTCTTCAGTGAGGTGGTGCCGGCCGCGCTGCGACTGTTGCCTGACAGCCTGCGCCGCCGGATTTCGGTCGTGCAGCAGTGCCGGCCAGAGGATCTGGAAGGCGTGCGGGTGACCTATCAGGAAACCCGGACAACGGCGGACCTGTCGCCGTTCTTCCCTGATGTCGCGGCCCGTCTGGCGGCGGCACACCTGGTGATAGCACGTGCGGGCGCTTCCACCGTGGCGGAACTGGCCGTTGCGGGACGGCCCTCGATCCTGGTGCCTCTGCCCGGCGCGATCGATGACCACCAATCGGCCAACGCGCGGGCGCTGGGCGAGGCGGGTGGAGCTTGGGTGATGCCACAGCCGCTGTTTACTCCGGCTGCGCTGGCGGAGCGGTTGGGAGCGATTTTGACCGATCCGGCAACTTTGGCGGCAGCGTCGGCTGCTGCGCGTGGTCAGGCGCACGCCGATGCGGCGGAGCGGCTGGCTGATCTGGTGGAAGCGCATTTGCGGGTTTCGGGGGGACTGTCATGAGGGCGCTGCCGCTTTCCATCGGCACGATCCATTTCGTCGGGATCGGCGGGATCGGCATGTCCGGCATTGCCGAAGTGCTGCACAACCTGGGCTACTCGGTGCAGGGCAGCGATATTTCCGAATCGGGTAATGTGCTGCGCCTTCGGGAAGCGGGCATTACCGTGATGATCGGACATGACGCGGCCAATCTGGGGTCGGCGCAGGTCGTGGTTGTTTCGACGGCGGTGAAGCGGGACAACCCGGAGGTGGCGTCCGCACGGGCTCGGCTGATCCCGGTGGTGCGGCGGGCGGAGATGCTGGCGGAGCTGATGCGGCTGCGCTGGTCAGTGGCGGTCGGCGGAACCCATGGCAAGACAACGACGACGAGCCTGATCGCGGCGGTGCTGGAGGCGGCGCATCTGGACCCGACGGTGATCAACGGCGGCATCATCAACGCATATGGAACGAATACGCGTCTGGGCGCCGGCGACTGGATGGTGGTGGAAGCCGACGAGAGCGACGGATCGTTCCTACGGCTGCCCGCGGTGATCGCTGTTGTCACCAACATGGACCCGGAACATCTGGATCACTGGGGGACGGCCGAGGCGATGGTCGCCGGGTATGACCAGTTCGTTGCCAATATACCATTCTATGGTTTCGCCGTGTTGTGCATCGATCACCCGGCGGTGCAGCAGATGATCCCCCGGCTGTCGGATCACCGGATCATTACATATGGATTTTCGCCTCAGGCGGATGTGCGTGCCGAACGGGTGATGCCCGACAAGCTGGGCTCGACGTTCGAGGTGGCCGTGAAGGATCGGTTGCGCAACCGGTCCCGGCGTTTGGGACCTTTCCGGTTGCCGATGCTGGGCGCGCACAATGTGCAGAACGCGCTGGCCGCGATTGCTGTCGGGCTGGAGATGGAGATCGACGACAACACGCTGCGCATGGCGTTCCTGGGGTTCAAGGGCGTGAAGCGGCGGTTCACGAAGACCGGCGAGGCGGGTGGCATCACCATCATCGACGATTACGGCCACCATCCGGTGGAGATCGCCGCTGTGCTGAAAGCCGCTCGCCAAGCCGGCGCGCGGGATGTCGTGGCCGTTGTGCAACCGCATCGTTATTCGAGGCTGGATTCGCTGTTCAGCGAGTTCTGCACTTGCATGAATGATGCCGGGACGGTGATCGTTGCTGACGTCTACGCCGCCGGCGAGCAGCCGATTCCAGGTGTGAACCGGGATGCCCTGGTGGAAGGGTTGCGGGCGCGTGGGCATCGCAGCGTGGTCGCGCTGCCTAATCCGGGCATGTTGGCCGAAATGGTCCATGCGATTGCGCGGGCCGGCGATTTCGTTGTGTGCCTTGGGGCCGGTTCGATCACGCAATGGGCAGCCGCACTGCCCGCCGATCTGGCGGCACTTCAAGCTGGCGCGCGCCGCGCGGCGGGAAGTGCGGCATGATGGCGGCGACGCGCACTCCGGGCTTTATCGAAACGATTCCGAAATTGCGCGGGCGGCTGCAGGTGGACGCGCCGCTGGCGCCGTTCACGTGGTTCAGAGCGGGTGGGGCGGCGGAGGTTTTGATCCGGCCGGCGGATGCGGATGACCTGGGGTCGTTTCTGGCCGCTCTGCCACTTGATGTGCCGGTGCATGTGATCGGCGCCTGTTCCAACCTGATCGTGCGCGATGGCGGGTTGCCTGGGGTGACGGTGAAACTGGCGCGCGGGTTTTCGTCCATCGTAACGGACGCGGAGACGGTGGTAGCGGGTTCAGCGGCTCTGGACATGACGGTAGCGGAACATGCCGCGGCGGCGGGCCTGACGGGGCTGGAGTTCCTGTCGGGCATTCCCGGATCCATCGGTGGGGCGGTGGCGATGAATGCCGGCGCTTATGGTGGGGATCTGGCAAGCGTGCTGGACTGGGTCGAGATCGTCACGCGATCGGGTGAGCAGCGGCGGTTGCTCGCGGCAGAGCTGGTGTTTGCCTATCGGCATGCGGCATTGCCGGCCGGTGCAGTGGTTACCCGCGCGCGATTGCGCGGAATGGGTGGTTCGGCCGGGCTGATTGCCGCGCGAATGGCGGAAATCAAGGCAGCGCGGGAAGCGTCGCAACCGATCCGCTCGCGCACCGGCGGGTCGACGTTCCGCAATCCGGACGGGATGAAAGCGTGGGAACTGATCGATGCGGCGGGCTGTCGCGGACTGGTCCGTGGCGGTGCGATGGTTTCGGAGAAACACTGCAATTTCCTCATAAATTCGGGCGGGGCGACGGCTGCCGACATCGAAGGACTGGGTGAGGAAGTCAGACGCCGCGTGCTGGCTGCGACAGGTGTCCGGCTGGAGTGGGAAATTCGTCGGATTGGTGTTCCGGCCGGCAAGCCGGAGGTGGTGGCCCAATGACTCGCATCGCGGTTCTTTATGGCGGCATCTCGGCGGAGCGGGAGGTCAGCCTTTCCAGTGGGCGGCAGGTGATCGACGCACTACGGGAATCCGGTTTTGACGTCGATCCGATCGATGTGGGCCATGACCTTGGTGCGGTAATCGCTGCGCTGACGCCGAAGCCCGATGCGGTCTTCAATGCGTTACATGGGCGGTTCGGCGAGGACGGCGCCATCCAGGGCGTGCTGGACTGGTTGGGGATTCCCTATACTCATTCCGGAGTCCGAGCGTCTGCGGTTGCGATGGACAAGGTGGCGGCGAAGGCGCTGTTCGTGTCGGCGGGGTTGCCGGTTGCGCGGGGGAGGATGGTTCCGATAGCGGAACTGGAGGAGGCAGACCCGATGCCGTTACCGTATGTGGTCAAGCCGTCGAACGAGGGGTCCTCGGTTGGCGTTGAGATTATCCGCGGCGGCGATAACCGGCGCGCGGATATTGCGCGGGCCTGGAAGTTTGGTTCCGCGGCGCTGGTGGAAGAATATATCCCGGGGCGCGAGCTTACGGTCGGGGTTATAGGGGACCGCGCATTGGCGGTTACCGAAATCCTGGCAGTGGCGAACAGTTTCTATGACTATGAATTGAAATACGCCGATCAGGGCTCCCGCCACATCATTCCGGCACAGGTACATCCCGACACGTATGCTCGGGCCATGGATGTCGCGGTGGCCGCGCATAGGGCACTGGGATGCCGGGGGGCGTCACGTTGCGATTTCCGTTATGATGATACCGTCGGCGAACCGGGACGCCTGGTGTTGCTGGAGATCAATACGCAGCCGGGCCTGACCGTAACATCGTTGCTGCCGGAACAGGCGGCGCATCTGGGCATGAGCTTTCCACAGCTCTGCACCTGGATGGTGGAGAATGCGGCATGTCGCGCGTAAGGAAGACGCCCCGTAATTCGGTCAATGACCGGCCTGCCGGGTGGCGCCTGCTGCTGCGGCGGCAGCGCATCCTGGTCAAGCCGGCGAGCTGGATTGCTGCGGGCTCGATGGTAGTATTGTTGATCGTTCTGGCCGGACGCACCGCGGCGCCGGGCGGCGCGGCCGGGGGCACCTTGACCTCGTTGCGAGACCGTCTTGGCAACATTACAGCGGCGTCCGGATTGCGAGTCACGAATGTCCGGATCGAGGGCCGGGAGAACACGCCTGAACCGTTACTACGGGCGGCCCTGGGGGTGAGCAAAGGTGATCCGATTCTCGGGTTCTCGCTGGATCAGGCACGTTCCCGGATCGAAACGCTATCCTGGGTGGAGCACGCGACGGTCGAGCGGCGGCTGCCAGGCACCGTGGTTGTGTTCCTGGAGGAACGTCGGCCGTTCGCGATCTGGCAGAACCAGGGGAAGTATGTGCTGGTCGACCGGGATGGCCAGATCGTTGCGGATCAGGATGTCGCGCAGTTTCGTAATCTGCCGCTGATCGTCGGTCTCGGGGCGCCTGCCGCAGCTAGGGAGTTGCTGACCGCATTAACGGATCGGCCGGCCTTGGCGACCAAAGTGATGGCTGCTGTGCGGGTCGGCGAGCGACGCTGGAACC
This sequence comes from uncultured Pseudomonadota bacterium, assembly GCA_963819005.1. Lineage (GTDB taxonomy): Bacteria > Pseudomonadota > Alphaproteobacteria > Acetobacterales > Acetobacteraceae > Rhodopila. The sequence goes on along the minus strand of CAWFUL010000009.1, from coordinate 155,041 downwards.
TGCGCATGACGAACGGCTGCGACGTGATGTTGCCGGAAGGGCATGAGGTCGCGGCGCTGGATAGGCTGATGCGGTTGCAGCAGGACCATGACCTGCTGGACCGGCCGCTGGCGGCGATCGACATGCGGCTGGCGGACCGGCTGGTGTTTCGGCCGCGCCCGGACTCCAACGACGATACCGTTTCGCTGCCGGTGCCGCCGGTGCCGGTCGCGCCGCCCACGGTTCCCGTGGTCGCGAAGAAATCCACATAGGAGCACGAGCGGATGGCAGATAATCCTCGTCGCGTGCTTCCACCGGCCGATACCGGGCCGCCAGAGATCATGCCGCCGCGGTTGCATCGGGCGGGCCCATTCGGTGTGCTGGACATTGGTTCCACCAAGGTGGCCTGCCTGATCGGACGGACCGAAAGTGATGGCTCGCTGCGCGTGCTGGGCTTCGGCTGGCAGAAGGGACGCGGCCTGAACAGCGGCGACATCACTGATCTGGAGGCCGCGGAAAAAGCGATCCGAGCGTGCGTTGGGCAGGCTGAGGACATGGCCGACACGAGGCTTCGGGCGGTGACTGTCAACCTGAGCTGCGGGCAGCCGGAATCGCGGCTGTTCAACGTGCAATGGCCGGTCGGCGGGCGCGCGGTGACCGAGGCGGATGTGCGTGGTGTCGTGCATGAGGGGCGGCAGCGGGCGGCGGTGGACGGGCGCGAAGCGATCCATGTCCTGCCGCTGAATTTCGCCGTGGATGCGACCGACCATGTTGTCGACCCGCGGGGCCTTTTTTGCACAACCCTCAATGCGCGCCTGCACGTGATTGATGCCGTTTCGACGTCGTTGCGGACACTGGAAGCGTGTATCGGGCGGTGCGATCTGGATATCGAGGATCTGGTGTCCTCGCCGCTGGTTGCCGGGTTGTCGACGCTGGTCCCGGAGGAACGCGACCTTGGCGCAACGATCATCGACATGGGCGGTGGCACCACGGGCATGGCGGTATTCGCCGACAACCAAATCATGCATACGGCGCAGCTTTCGATCGGCGGCCTGCATGTGACGCGGGACCTGGCAATTGGGCTGTCAACGACTCTTGTGCATGCGGAACGACTGAAGACGCTGTACGGCAACGTCGAAGCCAGTCCGGACGACGACAGGGAGCTTCTTCCGGTGCCGCTGGTGGGTGAGGAAGATCATCAACTCGCGAAAGTGCCGCGCAGCATGGTGGTGAATATCATTAGGCCTCGACTTGAAGAAACCTTCGAGTATATCAAGGACCGGCTGGACAGTACGGGGATGTCGCGGGCTGCTGGAAACCGCGTGGTGCTGACGGGTGGGGCCTGTCAGTTGCCAGGTGTCCGCGAGATGGCGGCGCGGATGCTGAGCCGTCAGGTGCGCCTAGGGCGTCCGGCAGCGATACGCGGACTCCCGGAACTTGCGTCCGGTCCGGCCTTTGCGACCGCCGCCGGTTTGCTTGCCTGGGCGGCCGGCGATGGGCGGGCTTTCCAGGACATAAACCTGGAAAATGATGTGCCAGTCGGGCTGTTCCGACGACTGGTAAATTTTTTAAAGGAACGTGTCTGATCTGCCGCGAATTGACCGAACTCGTGTAACTGTTGTGACCTTAGCTGTCCCGTAATTGGGGGGAGTTCAAAAATGACCCTGAACCTGATGATCCCGCAGACGACGCACACCGACTTCTCGCCCCGCATCACCGTCATCGGTGTCGGTGGAGGCGGAACGAATGCGGTCGACAACATGATCGCCGCAAATCTGCAGGGCGTGGACTTCGTTGTTGCGAACACGGATGCGCAACAATTGCTGCACAGCCGAGCGGATCGGCGGATTCAGTTGGGACCGCATATAACGCAGGGACTGGGGGCCGGGGCGAAGCCGGAAATCGGCAAGGCCGCGGCCGAAGAAGCGGCGGACGAATTGTATCGCCACCTGGATGGCGCGCACATGGTGTTCATTACCGCCGGGATGGGCGGCGGCACCGGTACTGGCGCTGCCCCGGTAATCGCCCGCATGGCGCGTGAGCGAAATATTCTGACCGTCGGCGTCGTTACCAAACCATTCGGATTTGAAGGCGCGCGCCGAGCCAGATCGGCGGATCAGGGGATCGAGGAGCTTCAGCAGTACGTCGACACGCTGATTGTGATCCCGAACCAGAATCTGTTCCGTATGGCGACTGAACGCACTACCTGGAAGGATGCGTTCAAGATGGCCGATCAGGTCCTGTATATGGGCGTGCGCGGCGTGACCGACCTGATGATGGTGCATGGGCTGGTCAACCTCGACTTCGCCGACATCCGCACCGTGATGGCCGAGATGGGCAAGGCCATGATGGGCACCGGCGAGGCGGAGGGTGAGAACCGCGCGATCCGCGCTGCCGAGGCGGCGATCAACAACCCGTTGCTGGAAGATACCAGCATGTCGGGCGCTCGCGGCTTGCTGATCAACATTACCGGCGGCGAAGACCTGACGCTGTTCGAGGTCGATCAGGCGGCCAATCGTATCCGCGAGGAAGTGGACGAGGAAGCGAATGTGATCTTCGGCTCCGCGGTCGATGAATTGTTGTCAGGCCGGATCAGGGTGTCGGTCGTTGCGACCGGTATCGACTCGCAGAAGCTGGTGGAGCAGCCGCGGCCGAAGCTGGTTGCGGTTGGCGGTGGCGCCGCACCGGCGCCGCAACCGATTCATATCCGGAACGTGGTGGCGACGGCGGCCGTTCCAGGCGCGGCGCCGGTCGGGGCTCCGGTTGCATTGCGGCAGGTGTCGCCGGCGCCGGAGTTGGAAGAACCCGTGGTCGCGATGGTAGAGCAACCCGCAATGGAACCGCCCGCGCACAGGCCGCAACCGGTTCGTTCGGCCGCGGCCGGCAGTGATGGGCAGCACGTGCCTAAGGGTGGGCTGTTCGCGCCGCAGCGGAATGGAGCAGTCGCTGCTCCGGCGGACGCACCGCCGGCGGACACGGCGCCATCGCGAAGCCTGTTCAGGTCCTGTTACCGGCGCGCTGGGCTGGCGGCAGCCGGCGCAGCATGGCGCGGGTTCTCCGGTCCACGCATCACGGCGTGAGCCATCGTCGGAGGTTGCTCAAACTGACGTGCCGCGGGTCTCTGTCCGGCAGGCGTCCATGACGGAGGAAGCGGGGATCGAGATTCCTGCTTTCCTGCGACGTCAGTCGTCCTGACGCCGACGGCGAAGCGGATTGATTGCCGGCTTCGTCCCTGCAACCCAGCCTGATCCACCGCGTTTGCTTTGCGGAGCGAAACGGGAGAGCGCGGTGGACCGGATCAAAGTGCTGAACGAAGCGTTGTGGCGTGATGTCCCGAAGGACGTTATCACGGAGGCAGAACAAGCCGCCAGGTCTCAACCCTGCTGGATTGTCCGGCAGGGCAACGGCCACATCGTTGCGATGGACGGACCGGGTGATCCGGATGTCGCCACGGGCGATATTCTGTTCATCGCGGAAGTCGGGCCGTTAACGGGCTAGGTCCGGCTGACGTGATCTTCGGGATCGATGGTGCCTGCTGGTGCGTGGCCCGCGATGCTTCACGAAACCATTGCCGATCATTCCAGGGCCGTTACTGGTCTGTCCACGACTGTCGCGGATCTGTCCACGACCGCTGACAAGAACGCCGCTCGGATCGAGCAACTGGAGGGTGTGATCGAACGGCTTCGCGGCGTTCTGGCGCCAATGCTTTGGGTTCGACGGAGACTGCGGCGATAGGCTGTGCATAGCGTCGCCACCCGGGCTGATTTGATCGTTACGTGATTGGCATCAAGCTTGCGCGGGTATAGGCCATTACGTTGTGGCCGACGTATTCGTGGAGTTTTAGGGTCGGCCATGCGTTAAGGCAGGATCTTTGCGCTGAATGTGATCGGCAGTTCGGTTCCCTGGCCGTCGGGGTACGGCGGGGATGATCGATACTCCAGGTAGCCTGCGCCCTTGCCGAACGGGTTGGCGTAGTCGCCATTCGCAAGCGAAAAACCGAACCCTTCTGCCGACAGTTGCTGGCCGCCGCCGCCGATCAGGTTGTCGACGGCGTACGGGGCATTGCCGGGAATCGCGGTGCCGGTTGGCTGAAGTCCGGTGATGGCCTGACCGTTGCGTGAACCGGTAATGGCGGTGATCAGGTAGTATCCATGGCTGTCTTGCGCGCGGTCCGTCGTGAAGGTGCCGCCAGCCGTGATGCCGCCGCCGCTGTAGCTCCAGGCCCAGTGCAGCGGTGGTTGTGCGGTGCACGCCGAAGCCAGAGCGATGACCACTGCAAGGGTGCCAGCCAGCCCCGTCGAACGCATTCGTGTGGACCTATTGATCAGGCCCAGGGGTCGACGATGACCTTGGCGTGGCGCTCTGGGTTCGCAAGATCAGCGAAAGCCTGGTTGACGCCTGCCAGACCGACCGTGCCGGTCACCAATGGGGTGACGTCGACCTTACCCTCGGCGATGTGGCGCAGGCTTTCGGCGAACTCCTCGCCCGTGTAGGCCAGGACGAACTGCACGTTCAGTTGCTTCACGATGCCGAAGAACGGCTCGACCCGGTCGGTTTCCATGCAGACGCCGACTACGACGACGCGGGCCGATGGTGGCGCGCCCTCCATGATCTGCTGGATGACTCCGGGGACGCCGACACACTCGAAGATGACGGCGGGGCGCAGTTTCGGTCCAACGCCGAACATTTGGGCGTAGCGGCTGCCGTCGTACCCGGGCGGCGTCATGGCCTGCTTCCAGGCGTCGTAGGGGGAGTTCTCGGCAGGGTCGATGGCGATGTCGGCACCCATTTTCAACGCGAGGGCGCGGCGGCCAGGCGAGAAATCAGCGGCGATGATCGGGTGGACATTTTGGATGACGAGGCCAGCGATGACGGCGAGGCCGACCGGGCCGCAGCCGACGACCAGCGGAACGTCCTCGGAGGAAAGGCGTGCGTTCTGGACGGCGTGCCAGCCGACGGCGATCGGTTCGGTCAGGGCGGCATGAGTGGCGGACAAGCCGTTGGGGACGGGCAACAGGATCCGATCGGCCAGCGGCATGTACTGGGCGAAGCCACCGGCGATATCGTTGTTGTAGCCCAGGCCTTGCACGGTCTCACCGGCCAGGGTCATGGGCATGGAGGTCACCAGCGTGCCGGGGGCGAAGCGGGCTTTGGTGTTGGGGCCGTAGTCCACGACCTCACAGCAGAATTCGTGGCCGAACACGACGTCCTTGTCGGGGTCCATGGACCAGCGGTTGCTGGCGCGGCGGGACAGGTTGACGAACTGATGCGTGTGTTTTGCGGCGTGCAGGTCGGAGCCACAGATACCGCAGGCTTTGGTGCGGACGAGAACCTGGCCTTGCGCGGGCACTGGGTCGGGCAATGAGTCAACGACAATCGTGCCTTTGCGGAACACGGCTGCTTGCATGTCTGTTTCCCCCTTCAGCGAAGCTCAAGACGCCAAGCCCGATCCTCCAGTGCATCGAGCAGCATGTCCACACCCAGCCGCGGCAGCCGGGCGAGCAGACGCTGGCGTTTCGGGGCGAAGCGGCGGGGGCGGGCGCGGTCGCCGGCGATATGGCGGACCAGGCTGTCGACTGTTTCAAAGCCGTCGATCAGGCCGCGGTCCAGCGCTTGCTGGCCCAGCATGAATCCGCCGTCGAAGAGGGTCTCGTGGTCGCCTTTGAGGCGCTTGCCGCGGCGCTTGGCGACCCAGCCGGTGAACTGGACATGCAGTTTCTCCATCAGGTCCTTCACGAAGGCGACGTCCTCGGGTTTCTCCGGGCTGAAGGGGTCCAGGCGGGCCTTGTTGCGGCCCGCGGTGTAAAGGCGGCGCTCGACGCCGATGCGACCGAGCAACTCATTGAAGCCGAAGCCGCCGCCAACGACGCCGATGGAGCCGACGATGCTCATGGGATTGGCATAGATCTCGTCGGCGGCGCAGGCGAGCCAGTAGCCGCCCGACGCGCCGACTTCGCGGATAACGGCATGCACACGCACACCGGCGCGGTCGGCGGCAGTGCGGATCATGCCGGCGATCAGGTCGGACTGGACGGGGGAGCCGCCAGGGCTTTCGATGTCCAGGATCACCGGGCGGCCGCCCGCCGAGCCAAAGGCCTTGTCGATCAGCGGACGGGCACTGTCTGCGCTGAGCATGCCGGGGCGGGCCGCGATTGTGCCGTGAAGGACCACCACGTTCAGATGCGGCCGGCGCCAGGGCAGCAGGCTGGTGCTGCTCATGCCAGGTTCGCCCGCAGGTCCGCGAGGCCTTGTATGGCGGTGCCATTGGATGAAAAATTCGCGGGGTCAAGCCAGGCCAGCAGCGCGTCGCGGCAGTGCGGCCACTCATCCCCGACGATGCTGTACCAGTCGGTGTCGCGCTGATGGCCCTTGGTGATCATGTGCATGCGGTGCTGGCCTTCGTAGGTGAAACCGAGGCGTTCAGCCGCGCGTTTCGACGGGGCGTTGAGCGCGTTGCATTTCCAGACGAGACGTCTATAGCCCAGTTCATCCGCCGCCATTCTCAGCATAAGAAAAATCGATTCTGTCGCAGCGCGGGTTCGCTGCATGCGGGGGCTGAACCAGATGTTGCCCAGCTCGATCGCGGCGAATTTGGGTTGGATGTCGGACAGCGCCAACCAGCCGGAGATGACACCGGTAGTCACCGGGCGGATCGCCCAGAACATGGGTTCGTGCACCGAGGCCACATCCATCACATATCGCGCCATGCTGTCAGGCGTTGGAAATGGGCCGGCACTGAGATACGTCCAGCTTTCGTCGGCGCCCTGGGCGGCATTCCACAACTCGTCCGCATGGCGGCGGTGCAGCGGCTCCAGCGAGACGTACCTGACCGCGGATCGGGATTCGGGCGGGCAGGGGGCGGGGGGTCGTGTCGGCGGCCGGCCCGATCGGCGGGGGCATGGTTGTATCCTTCCAGTCATGCGATAGCGTGGTCAGCGCAACGTCCGTCTACAAGCAGATGCCGGTCATTTCAGCCGCTGGCCAGCTGCCAGCATGTCATATCAGCACGGGAGTTCACGATGCTTCGTCGCATTTTTCTGGCAGGCGTTCTGTTGGTCACATTTGCCGGGGCCGCGTCGGCGGCGACCACGCATTACATCGCGCGTCTGGACGCGTCCAAGGAGGTGCCGCGGAACGACAGCACCGGGACCGGCACGCTGGAGGCGACATACGACCCCAGGACCAAGGAATTCTCCTACACGCTGACGTTTGACGGCCTGACCGGTCCCGCAACAGCGGCGCATCTCCATGGGCCGGCGCTGCATGGACGGAACGCGGGCGTGATCGCGCCGATCGGCGACAAAGATCCGGTCAGCCCGGTGAGCGGCACGCTTACTCTGACCGATGACCAGTTCAAGGATCTGAAAGCCAGCCGGATTTATGTGAATGTTCACACGGCGGACAATCCGGGCGGCGAGATCCGGGGCCAGGTCGTGCATGTGACGCGGAAGAAGGCACGGGCGGCGGCCTCTGCCAGCTGACAGGGTTACGGCATGAAGGCCCCGCCGTTGATGTGGATCGTTTGGCCGGTGACGTAGCGCGCCTCGTCGGAGCACAGGAACCGGACCATCGCGGCGATCTCGTCGGGGTGGCCGCGGCGGCCCATGAGGGCGTCCGGGAGGGCTGAGCGGCCGTGGTTGCCACCGGCTGCCGCGCCGCGGATCGTCTCGATCGAACCAGGGACGACGGTGTTCACCGTAATGTTCTCGGGGGCTAGTTCCTTCGCGAGCGCTCGGGTGAGGCCGAGCATGCCGGCCTTGGCGGTGACCGCGTGGACGCGGCCGACGGCGCCGACATGGGCGGATATGCCTCCTAGGTTGACGATCGATCCACCGCCAGCAGCGGCGATATGGGGCGCGGCAGCGTGGGCGCAGTAGAAGGCGCCGTCGAGTGTGGTCCCCATGATCTCGCGCCATTCCTGCGGTGTCATGTCGGCGAATTTGGTCTGGCGGCGGACGGAGGCGTTGTTGATCAGCGCGTCCAGCCGGCCGAAGTGGTCTATGGCGGACTGGATCAGGTCGCGGGCCTGGGCGGGATCGGAGATGTCGGCCATGTGGATGGCTGCGTCGCTGCCAGCCTCATGCACCAGACGGGCGGTTTCGGCGACGTCGTGGTCTGAGTGGCGGGCGGTGACGAGGACGCGGAAGCCGTCGCGGGCAAGGTGCAGCGCGATGGCGCGGCCGATGTTCAGCGCGCTGCCGGTGACGATGGCGACCTTTTTGTCAGCGGGCATGGGGGTTTCCTTCGGGGTGGTTGGCTTGGGCACTGATCTACAGGCAAGCGCGCCACCCGTCCAAACGCGACCGGCTCGTGGATCGTGGTGTAGCGCCGCTCTGCTGCCGCGGACGGGTCATCATGGCAGGCCCGGATACATCACGGTGCTGACGCTTTAGCAGCATACGTCAGGCGATTGATTCGACCCGCGCCAACAGGCAGCCGGGCCTGGCGGTGTGGACATTGACAAATGCGGTGCGCGGGTCTGCCAGCGCTCGCCGCAGCGGTGGTTCGATGTCGGCCCCGGCGCAGACCTGACCCAGATCATACAGGCATTGATCCGCCTCGTCGTACGCTCGCACTGACGCGAGAAAATTCTGCGAAATGATGGGCGCGAGCCTATTTGCGGTCTCGAAACGTAGGCAGGCGTCGGCGTGGACGAAGATCGGGCTGGGTGTCCAGTAGATCCCCCGCGGGCGGGGCAGGTTATAGGAGCCAAGCAGCATCGCCTCGCCCGGTTTTGCAAGGCGCAGGCAGTGGCGGCAGGGGAAGCTGCTGGGGTCAGATGCCGTCATGTTGCGAATGGTATTGCCGTTGTCATCGACGCCGGTATTGCGGAAACGCCGGGCGGTTTCGGTCGGAATGGCGATGCATTGAAACGCGGTCATGATGATCCTCCTGGTGTGGAGGAACCTTGCCGCTTCGGTCCGGCCCGCGCCCTCCGGTTCTTGCGCCGGCATCCCCCCTGATTGGACAGGTGCTGCGCGTTGGTGTGCAATGGGCGAAGGCTGAATTCAGGAGGAAACCATGGCCCAGACACCGTCATCCGCCTCACGCGACCGCGTCCGCGACACGGTCCCCAAGATGATCGAACTCACCGAGAAGGTGCTGTTCGGCGATGTCTGGGAGCGCCCCGAACTGTCCAAGCGCGACCGCAGCCTTATCGTCTGCGCCGTGCTGACAGCGACGTACCGGCCCGAACAACTCAAGGGCCATCTGCAGCGCGCGCTGGATAACGGCCTGACGAAGACCGAGATCTCCGAAATGATCACGCACGTGGCGTTCTATGCGGGATGGCCGGCGGCGATGTCGGCAGCGAACATCGCGAAGGATGTTTTCGAGGCGAATCCGTAATCAAGGGGCGACCAAGATGAAGGCGGGCTTTATCGGCCTCGGCACCATGGGTGCCAGCATGGCTGCCAATCTGCAGAAGGGCATCCAGAAGGACGGACACTCCGTCCTGGTGCATGACGTCAGGCGAGAGGCCGCCGCGTCGCACGTCAAGAACGGCGCTGTCTGGGCGGACAGCCCGGCGGCGATCGCCGAGGCGTGCGACATCATCTTTTCCTCGCTGCCCGGGCCGGTCGAGTTCGATGCGGTTTCGTACGGGCGAGAAGGGTCTGCTGTCGGCGATCAAACCCGGGGCGGCCTATTTCGACCTTACGACGAATGCTCCGTCCACCGTTCGCAAGGCGCACGGCGACTACGAAAAGAAGGGGGCGTATCTGTTCGATGCGCCGGTCAGCGGCGGTCCCAAAGGGGCTGCAAGCGGCAAACTGGCGATCTGGTGTGGCGGCGACGCTGATGTGTTCGAGAAGTGGAAGCCGGTGCTGGACACCATCGGCGATCAAGCCAAATACATCGGCCCGATCGGCGCGGGGTCGGTGGCGAAGCTGGTGCACAACTGTTACGGCTACATCGCCACGGCCGCGGCGGCGGAGGTGTTTAGCATGGGCGTCAAGGCGGGAATCGAGCCGCTGGCGATCTGGGAAGCGGTGCGCCAGGGCGCCATCGGGCGACGCGGCGCGTTCGACTCCCTGACCGACCAGTTCCTGCCGAACACTTATGAACCGCCGGCCTTCGCGCTTCGGCTTGCGCACAAGGATGTGTCCTTGGCAACCGCACTGGGTCGGGAACTGAACGTGCCGATGCGCATGGCGAACCTCGCGCTGGCCGACCTGGCCGAGGGGCTGAATCGCGGCTGGGGCAATCGCGACTCCCGGGCAATGATGATACTGCAGACCGAAAGGGCCGGGGTGGAGGTGAAGGTCGATCCGCAGCGGCTGACGGAGGCCCTGGAGAACAAGGCCAAACACGGTTAGGTTGTAAATTGGGCCGGTCGGCAAATATCTGATCTGCTTGGCGACTCCGACCAGGATATTTGGACCTAATGCCCGATAACAGTTTGTTTGGTGAAATCCGGCGCTTTGCCCGTACGTCGGGCGCCGTTGGCGGAATTGCGGCCCGGGTGGCCGGGTCACGGGTCTTTGGCATCAAGACCGACCGGTCTGCGCATGCGGAAGACCTGAAGGTGATCCTTGGCGGGTTGAAAGGCCCGCTGATGAAGGTCGCGCAGTTCCTGTCGACCGTACCGGATGCGCTGCCGGCGGAATATGCGCTGGAGCTGGCCGAACTTCAGTCAAACGCGCCGCCAATGGGGTGGAACTTCGTGCGGCGGCGAATGGCGAGCGAGCTTGGCCCGGCGTGGGAGTCCAGGTTTGCGGCGTTCGATCGCGAGGCATCCGCGGCGGCGAGCCTGGGGCAGGTGCATCGGGCGCGGCTGCACGATGGCACCGATGTCGCCTGCAAACTGCAGTATCCGGATATGCCGAGCACGGTTGAGGCGGATTTGAAGCAGTTGAAGCTGGCCATGGCGGTGTATCATCGTATGGACAACGCTATCCAGCAGGACGAGATCTATAAGGAACTCCAGGCCCGGCTGCGCGAGGAACTGGATTATGAGCGTGAAGCCGCTCAGATGCGGCTGTATGGCAAGATGCTGGGCGACAAGCCGGGCGTGAATGTGCCGGTGCCGCTGCCGGAGTACAGCTCGAAGCGGCTGCTGACCATGACGTGGCTGACCGGCCGCCCGCTGATGCAGCGGCTGGCGGAGGAGCCGTCGCAGGAGGAGCGAAATCGTATCGCTTCGGCATTGTTCCGGGCATGGTATGTGCCTTTCTACCGCTTCGGTGTGATCCATGGTGATCCGCATTTGGGCAACTATCAGGTCACGCCCGAAGGCGACCTGAACCTGCTCGATTTCGGCGCCATCCGGGTATTCCCGGCCAAGTTCGTCGGCGGCGTGATCGCGTTGTTCGAGGCGGTGCGCGACAACGACGACGACAAGGCGCACGCGGCCTACGAGACCTGGGGGTTCGTCAACCTCTCCCGCGAGACCATGGAAATTCTCAACATGTGGGCTCGGTTTTTATACGAGCCGCTGATCGAGGACCGGGTGCGGAAGATACAGGAGACAAACGATCCGCTGTATGGGCGGGAGGTGGCGGAGAAGGTGCATGCCGGGCTGAAGCGAACCGGTGGTGTCAAGCCGCCGCGGGAGTTCCTGTTGATGGACCGTTCTGCGATTGGGCTGGGAGGGGTGTTTGTCCGGCTGCGGGCGGAACTGAACTGGAGCCGGATGTTTCACGATCTGGTGAACGACTTCAACGAAGCTGAGCTGGCGGAGCGGCAGGCGGCGGCATTGCTGGAGGCTGGGGTTCCAGACGCGCGATAAAGGCGCCGGCATGGTGCCACCGCGCCGGACGCGACGCGGCGCTTGACAAGGATCACGCAGATGACCGAACGGCGGCCGTTCTATCATGACGGTATGCGGGCGTTGCAGGACCGGTTCGATGGCCGGCGTATCGCCGACCAGCTTGCGACGCATCGGCGCCGTTACGATTTCTGGGAAGATGACCGCGTAATGATCGCGTCCGCTCCGTTCTTCTTCATCGCGACTTCCTATGGCGACTACACCGATTGCAGCATGCGCTCGGGCATGCCGGGGTTCGTCAAAATCGTTGGGCCTGGGATGATCGAGTTTCCCGAATACGACGGAAATTCGATGTATCGCACGCTGGGCAACATCAGCCGGAATCCAAGCGTGGGTCTGCTGTTTGTGAAGTTCGACGGCAAAACGGCCCGCGTTCGCATCAATGGTCATGCCGCGATCCTGGATGATGCGGATGCACTAGGCCGGCATCACGGGGCCAAGCTGGTGGTGCTGGTGACGTGCGAGCTGTTCTCCAACTGCCCGCGGTCGGTGCATGACCTGGAAGGTGGCCGCCTGTCGGCCTATCTGCCGAAACCGGACTATGAGCCGCCGGCGCCGGAGTGGAAGAGTCGTGACTACATCAAGGATATATTGCCGGAAGGCGATCCACACCGAGCAAAGGACAGATAGAGTTGGGTGGTGGGCGCGACGTTGCGGGCGGCGGCCATAGTTACACAAAACGACGTTACAGTGGTATTCGCCGGTTTCGACTGAGAGCGGCCTGATTTCCGCTCCGGGTTTACGTTTTGTTAGCGGGTTCATGGCATCAGTCGGCCGATGTATCGAATCACCCCGCCCGGCTGATGTTTACCCGCATCAAGCTGCCCGAACCCGAGGCGGCGCCTCCGCTCAGCCGGCCGGCACCGGTGCAGCCGCGTCGTGCGACGGTGTTGCGGTGGTCCAAGCGGGCTATCGCGGTCGCTCTGGTCGGGATCGGCGCCAGTGCGATGGTGACCAACGCCAGCTACGTCACCAGCGACAACGCCGTGGTCACCGCGCATCTCGTATCGATCCGCGCGCCGATCGAAGGGGTGGTCCGGAGCGTTAACGGGGTCATGGGCGCGCCTGTGAAGGCCGACGCCACGCTGATGGAGCTGGAAAATCCTTTAGCTGACGAGCGGCCTGTGACGGCGATGCAGGCACGGCTGGATCGTTTGAAGGCCGATCTCGATTCCGCAACGGATGAGCGCACGTCGCTCTCAGCAATCCTGGATGATCTGCGCGCCCGCGGCGAGCGTCACAAAGCGGCAAAGCTCGCTGAACTTGGGCTGCAAACCGGCCGGTTGGATCGTGACCGGACGGCCAAGCAGGCGGAGCTGGAGCAACTGGTCCGCGACATGGCGCGCAAGCAGGCGCTGGTTGGCGTAGTACCCTAAATCTGAGGTGGAACAGGCCGAAACGGCGGTTCGCATCGCCGCGAGGCAGGTGCAATCGTTCGATGAGCAGATCGCCATTTCCCAGGCCGAAGCGAAATCCGCGCAGGACGGCATCAGCATCGAAGCCAACAGCGGCAACGACGTGGCCTATTCCGATCAGCGCGCGGACGAAATCCGCGTGCGGCTGGTTGAGCTTGATCGCACGATCAACGGCCTCATCGCCGAGACAGCCGAAGCGAGGCAACGCCTGGACGCCGAAATGCGGACGACGGAGCGCGAGAGGGTCGCCATGGTCAAGGTGCCTTCCGACGGCATGGTATGGCGGCTGGGCACTGCCCTCGGGGAGCGTGTGGCGGTCGGCGACATGCTGGCGCAGATAGTCGACTGCAAGACCGCCGTCCTTGCCGTTGCGGTCGTGCAGGAGCAATTGCCCGAAATCGATCTGAAAGCCGAAGCGAGCTTCCGTCTGGCCGGCGAACAGACCTTCCGGACCGGCCATATCCTTGCCATTACCGGAGAGGAAGCGGTTCGGGCGGACGGCAACCTCGCGGCCATGCTGGCGACGAGCAACCGGCCGATCGGATCGGTCCTGGTATCCGTGCCGCCATCGCCCGATGTGGCTGGCTCGTGCCTGGTCGGTCGTTCGGCCCATGTGCTGCTGCCGGCCATCAGCGAGAACTGGCTGGACTGGGTGCGACGTCGGCTGCCGTTCAGTTTGCCGGGCTTTGGCCCACGGACCGCGGCTCCGCCGACATGAGCCGGCTTGCCGAGGCTCTGGGCTAAGGCCCTCCCCGATGGACCTCAGTCATCCGATGGAGGGGCTGGACCTGTGGGCGCCTACCCTTCTGACATTTGGCGCTTACCTGTGCGTAATCTGGGTCGCGCCGACAGATGAGTTCGCGCAGGGCTTACAAGGTAACACGAATGTCCGCGGCGCTGCTCTCCGGCGGGCTATTGCTGCGGTATCTGGTTTGGCGGGTGCAGGCGCTGCCAGTCACTTACTCGCTGTTCGCGCGTGGCTGGGCCGTCCTGTTCGTGGTCATCGAGATCATGAACGCCCTGACCGCCTTGCTGGTGCTGTTCTTCCTGTCCCGAACGATCAACCGAACGCCGGAGGCTGATGCCGCGCAGGATTCGCCCCTGCTGTCGGCGCCCACGGATGTTTTTATTGCGACATACAACGAGGCTCGTTCAGTCCTTGAGCGCACCATTGTGGGGGCTCTGGACATCGATCATCCCGATCTTCGCGTGTGGGTGCTGGACGACGGCGCACGCGACTGGGTGCGCGCGATGGCTGAGGAAATGGGCGCGCTGTATGTCCGTCGGATCAAGGGCAAGCACGCCAAAGCCGGCAATGTCAACAACGGCCTGAAGCAAGCGCTGTCAATTGGGCGGCGACCGGAATTCGTTCTGTTGCTGGATGCGGACTTCATCGCAAATCGGCAGATCCTGAAGCGCACGTTGGGATTGTTTGAAACACCTGATCTGGGCATCGTGCAGACCCCGCAGCACTTTTTCAATCCGGATCCGGTGCAGGTGAACCTGGCCTGCACGAGCGTCTGGCCTGATGAGCAACGATTTTTCTTTAATGTCCTGCTGCCCAGCAAGGATGCCTGGGGCGCGGCTTTCCTCTGTGGCACCTCGGCCGTGCTGCGGGTGAAGGCGCTGGAGGATGTCGGCGGCCTGGCGACCGAGACCGTCACCGAGGACACGCTGACCAGCTACAAGATGCTGGAGTTCGGTTGGCGGACCATTCTGCTCAACGAACGGCTTAGTCTTGGTCTGGCTCCTGAAGGGCTAAGCGAGTACGTGAACTCAGCGCGGCCGGTGGTGTCTGGGCGGCGTGCAGCAGCTGCACACGCGATGGTCCTGCTTTGGATCGGCTCGGCTCGGCTTGATCAACCGCATTTCGGCGTTTGACGTGGCGATGTATTGGATCGTCAGCTTTCCATTCAAATTGATGATGCTGGCTTCGCCGGCCGTGTACCTGTGGACCGGCGTTTCGGTGATTGAAGCAACGCCGGTCGATCTGGCCTACTGGCTTCTGCCGTCGGTGGTCTCTTCGATCATGTTCATGTCGATCTACGGCCGGAACCTGATTATTCCGATCGTAACCGACATGACTCAGTTGCTGTCCGCGATGACGGCCATCAGTAATGTGTTGGTAGGCTTGTTTCGCCCGCATGGCCGGCCGTTCAAGGTGACCGCGAAAGGTGTCATGCGGGATCGGGTCACCGTCCAATGGGGGCTGATGCGGCCGTTCCTGATCATTGCCGGCGCGACCATCTCGGGCATGATCGTGAACGCAACCCCGGCCAGTGCGCTGCTCGGTCGGGATGGTTACGCGGTGAACATGTTCTGGAGCGTATTCAACGTCGCGGTTATAGGTCTGGTCTGCCTGTGTTGCATTGAAATTCCGCGGCAGCGGTCGGACGAGCGTTTCACCGCGAACGAGCCCGCGGTGGTGCTTTGGCCAGGTCGTGCGGGGACGGAGTGCTTGCTGCGCGATATTTCTTTAGGCGGAGCCCGCATGACGTGTGACCGCTGGGATGCGCCGCATCAGGAGGGGCAGTTGCTCATGAACGGGGGACGCTTACGCGTGCCATTTCAAGTTGTGCGGATCAAGGGTCACCAATTGATTGTCAAATTCGATTCCGCGCCGGCGGTGCGGCGCGCCCTGATTGCACGGCTGTTCGGGGGTGATTATGCGAAGGACCTGGAAAGCGTGTCCATTGCGCGCGTGCTCTCGACAATGGTGACGCGACTAATGGGGTAGTCGGCCGGGTTCACCGCCCCGCGACCCAGTCGCCGTAGATGGGCGTGGCCGCGCCCGCGATGTGCGGGCCGCATGGGAAGGCGATGCGGGTTTCGTATCGGGCATGGCTGGTTTTCTCCGTGCTTACGGTCAGCTTGACGGTGCCCTTGGGCCCTAGGGACTTGGAAGCCATGCGCGGGGATGGGATGATGCGCGGGCGATAACAGGAGGAAACGATGGGTCTGTTGGACGGCAAGGTTGGCATCATCACCGGTGCGGCGTCGGGGATCGGCGCGGCGACGGCGCGCGTGCTGGCGAAAGAGGGTGCGAAGCTGGTCATCACCGATCTGGACGACGCTGCCGGGTCAGCGCTGGCCGGGGAGATCGGGGCAGTCTACTTGCACCACGACGTCACCGAGGAAGAGGTCTGGCCCGCTGTCATCGCCGCGGCGGAGAAGCTCGGACGGCTGGACATCATGGTGGCCAACGCTGGCATCGGGATCATGGGCAGCGCGATCGACATGTCGCTAAAGGACTGGCGCCGGCAGATGGCGATCAACGTGGACGGTGTTTTCCTTTCGGTCAAGTATTGTATCCCGGCGATGCGAAAGGCCGGAAATGGCGGGTCGATCGTGATGCTGTCCTCGGTGGCGGGGCTGCGGGGGTCGGCAAACCTTGCCGGATATAGCGCGACGAAGGGTGCGGTGCGGCTGTTCGCCAAGTCGATGGCGCTGGAATGCGCTCAGGCGCGCGACGGGATCAGGGTGAACTCGGTGCATCCCGGAATCATCGCCACACCGATCTGGACCAAGCTGCCGGAACGCGCCAACCAGCCGATCGATCCCTATGCGATGGCGGAGGCGATGGTGCCCATCGGCAAAGCCGGCGAGGCCGAGGACATCGCCAACGGCATCCTGTTCCTGGCGTCCGATCTGTCCAGCCACATGACCGGATCGGAACTGGTGATCGATGGCGGAATGACCGCGGGCCGGATCACCCGACTGGGTTCATGAGTCTGTTCGAAATCACCGAGGCGGTGGCCCATCCCGATCATACCGTATCGATCACCTGGTCGGACGGCGTGGGCGGGGTGGTCGACTTCCTGCCGATCATTGACCGCGGCGGCTGGTTCACGCCGCTGCGGGACGAGGATTATTTCGTTGCGACGATGGTCATGTTGCCGAACGGCGCGGGCCTGACATGGCCGGAGGAAATCGACTACTCGGCCGATTTTCTCCGAAAAGCCGCGTTTCCGGCCGGGCTGCCGGTGAGGGGGTGACCACCCGTCACAGGTTGCTCATGCCGCCATCAATGACGAACTCGCTGCCGACGGTAAAGGCGCCGTCGTCAGAGGCGAGGAAAACCACGGCCTGTGCAATTTCGTTCGGCGTGCCGCGGCGCCCGGCGGGAATCTGACTGACGAGGCCATCGAGCGCGGCGCCAGTCAATCCGATCCGGTCATGCAACGGAGTAGCAACCGGCCCTGGGCTCACTGCATTTACGCGGATACCTCTGCCGATCAGCTCCCCGGACAGCGTGCGAGCCAGAGACACAAGCCCGGCCTTGGTTGCTGCATAGATGCTGGAGTTCGGCATCCCGATCCGAGCATTGATCGATGCATTCAGGATGATCGAACTGGGATCGGCAAAAATTGGCAGCAGCGCCTGGATCAGGAAGAACGGGCCCTTCAAATTGACCGCGACGGAGCGATCGAAGCCTCTGTCATCCCATTGGTCAAGCGGTCGGAAGTCGCCGATCCCGGCGTTCACGAACAAGACGTCGAGCCCGCCAAATGCGTCGACGACTGTGCGGGCGACATCCGGCTGGGCGGCGATGTCGCCAGCGTCCGCGTTGACCGTCAGCAGGTTGTCGCCAAGCTCTCGTTTCGCCGACGCTAGTTTCGCCGGGTCGCTACCGCTCACCGCGACCTTGGCACCCTCGGCCAGGAATTGCCGCGCGGTCTCCAGTCCGATCCCGCTCGTTCCGCCGGTTATGAGTGCGCGTTTGCCAGTCAACCTGTTCATCTTGACCTCCTGTTTGTGACCGGATGGGTCCGGGTCGGCGTCGAAGCCAGTTCAGAGAGGAACATGGAATTAGGAATTCTGGAGGGTTTCAAATCACAACCGATCATGGCCGCGGGCGTGGCCGCATCATTCGCTGTCCTGAAGCCGGGCGGTTCAATGGTTTCGACTGTGTCGAAAGCGGATCGGACGACAGCCGCCATCCATCGGGTGAGTGCAAGATTTTTCCTTGTGGATGTCACGTCGGAGCGGCTGAACAGGATCGCTACGATGATCGAAAATGGAGCGTTTGCGCCGTCGATCGGCACGGTGTTGCGACTTGCCGAGGCGAGGGTCGTCCACGAAATGCTCGATGGAATTCGTTCACGACCGCGCGGCAAGATTGTCCTGCGGGTTGCCGATTAACGTGGCGTCAATCAAAGATGTCGGCCGGCGCGTCAACCATCAGGCTTGTGCCCAAAGTCTGGCCGATCCGTTCCGCATCGGCAGGCCGTCCGGTCAAGTCGCGACGCAGCAGAAACGATCCATCAGCGCGCGCGACCGACCCGGACAAGAGCAGGCGCCCATCCGGCTGCAACCGAGCATAGCCGCCGATCGGGGTGCGGCAGGAGCCGTCGAGTTCTGCCAGAAGGGAACGTTCCGCGGTGGCTGCCGCGCGAGAGGCACTGTCGTCCAGAACGGCCAGCATCGACCGCGCCTGCTTGTCGGTAGTGCGAACCGTGATACCGACAATGCCCTGGCAGGCTGCCGGCAACATGACGTGGGGATCCAGCACGATCATATTCGGCAGGGACAGTCCCAACCGGTTCAGCCCGGCCAATGCCAGCAGTGTTGCATCGCAGACCCCGTCGCGCAGTTTCGCAAGACGGGTTTGCACGTTGCCGCGCAGCGGCACGACCCGAAGGTCAGGCCGGACCGCCAGAAGCTGAGCCTGCCGGCGCACTGACGACGTGCCGACGACCGCGCCCTCTGGCAGGGCTGCCAACGGATCGGCCTTAGTTGGTTCCCCGCACCGGTCACTCAAGATAAGCACGTCGCGCGGATCTTCGCGTGGCAACGTGCAAGCCAGAACGATGCTGCGCGGCAGTTCGGTTTCAAGATCCTTCAGGCTGTGCACGGCGAAGTCGACCCGTCCGTCGGCAAGCGCCTCATGGATTTCCTTGGCGAACAGGCCTTTGCCGCCGATCTCGGCCAGTGGGCGATCCTGCACGGCGTCGCCTGTGGTGGTGATGATTTCCTCCTGCACGCGATCCGCGTCCGCTGGAAACGCCGCGCGCAGCAGGCTGATGAAGTGGCGCGTCTGCACCAGCGCCAGTGGTGATCCGCGCGTGCCGACCTTCAACGCAGGCCTGTCGGCCGCCGAACCGACCTGTGGTTCCGTCTCGATAGCGCCGGATGCTGCGTTCATGGCAAGGCTCCGAAGGCTATTGTTCTTTTGTTAAGCGGTGAAGGGCGCGTTCAGCCTTACGATGGTCAGGTTCAGGAACGAGGCGAACGATACCCAGAGCAGATATGGCACCAGCAACAGGCTGGCATTGCGATTGATCGGTGCCAGAAGGATTATGGGCACCAGCACCGACAGCCACAGCAACGGCACCTCGTACAGCGCCCAATCCGGCCGGCGCAGCTTGAAGAACAGCGGGCTCCAGAGCAGGTTGAAGATCGCGTTGGCGGCGAAAAGGGCGAGGACCAGGATGCGGCTGCCACGGTCGGGGGCGTCGCGCCATGCCAGGTAGGCGGAGATCGAGGCCAGGGTCAGGATGACCGACCAGGCCGGCCCGAACAGCCAATCCGGCGGCTGCCAGGATGGCTTGTTCAGGTTCCGGTACCACGGCGTGAGGTCCGTCAGGAACGCTCCGCCCCCCGCGACCAAGATCCCCCATAATGCTGCGCCGGCAATCTCGAATATCACGCGTCGACCAAACCCAGCAGATGACCCAGATCTTTAAAGAAGATACGCACGTGCGCGATCGGGTCTTTGCGCACGAGTTTCTTGTTCATGTATGATTCCCACGTGAGTCGCTGCACGTCCGAGTCCTCGCACATCGTAACGAAGCGCTCGCGCCGCTTGTCGCTGCTGTACCAGAACCATTGCATGATACCCAGGATCATGAAGACGCGGCCATGCGCGCGCATGAACTGCTTGCGTGCGGACCGCAGCGCCTTCGCGTTGCCGGTGGCGAGAAGCCCTTCGGCGGCTTCGCCTGCAAGACGTCCGCCTTCCATCGCATAATAAATCCCTTCACCTGACGCCGGCGCGACGACACCGGACGCGTCACCGGCCAGGACCACGTCCTTGCCGTTGTCCCAGCGGCGCATCGGGCGCATCGGGATGGGAGCGCCTTCGCCACGGATTGTTTCCGCGCCGGACAGGCCGGCCTCTGCGCGCAGATCGCCGACCGATTTGCGCAGCGAGAAGCCCTTCTTCGCCGATCCGCTTCCGACACTGGCTGTGTCTCCGTGCGGGAACACCCAGCCATAGAAGTCAGGGGATATTTTACCCTGGTAGTAGACATCGCAGCGCGTGCCGTCGAAGCCTTCCTTCGGGGCCTTGATGATCTCGTGATAGGCGAAGACGTATTTAATGCGGTTGGCCCCTTTGACGCATTGTTCGGCGACCTTCGACTTGGCCCCGTCGGCGCCGATGACAACCCGGGCGCGGACCTGTTCGGCTGGTGATGCCTTGCCGGCGCCCTTGCGGTGGAAATTGACCACGGCAGTGCCGTGTTCGTCGCGGGTGACCGACTCGAATAGTCCGGCGATCCGCTCGGCGCCGCATTTCGCGGCTCGCTCGCGCAGCCATTCGTCGAATTCGTCGCGGTTGACCATGCCGACGAAACCGCCGGATGTGACGGGCATGTCCACGCCGCGCGATGATGGCGACACCATGCGCGCGGCGCTGATCTTTGCGCATAGCAGATGCTCAGGAATGCCGAATTCGCGGATCAGGATCGGGGGTATCGCACCACCGCATGGCTTGATGCGCCCTGCGCGGTCCAGCAACAGAACTTTGCGGCCACGCTTGGCTAGCTCATGCGCCGCGGTCGCCCCGGACGGCCCGCCACCCACCACAACGGCATCGTACGTCTCAGTCATCGGCATTCTCCGTGTATCCTAGTGTCGAGGCTTTGCGCCGGACCTCACCAAGGGGCGCTGCCCCTTGGAACCCATTCCAGAATAGATGACGTCCAGGCCTCGGCCCTGGCGCGGATTCAGGGGCGCGCAGCCCCTGATCGGGTCCGGGACGACGCCTAGCGAACGTGCGATCAAGATGCGAACCCTGCATGGTCAGCCCCGCAGAGCGAATGCCGTGACCAGCATGCCGATCACGTAAAGGGTTGTGCCAGTGCCGTTGTACCAGGGCGCCAGTTCCTTCGGGCGCCTCAGCAGTCGGAACATCAGCAGGATCTGCGCCAGAAGAAGCGCGGCCACGGCGTAACCGTGCTTCGGGTAGCCCCACGACATCAGATACGAGATCACCAGGATCTGCGGCGCGGCCATCGCAACGCATGCGACCACCCCGGCATTATCCGCGCCCAGCAGCACCGGCAGGGAGTTGATCCCGGTGTGTCGGTCGCCCTCCACCGACTTGAAATCGTTCAGTGTCATGATGCCATGGGCGCCGGCGCTGTAGAGTGCTGCCATCACGAAGATGCGCCAATCGGGCCGGGCGGCTGTCATGACTGCCGCGCCGGTGATCCAGGGCAGGCCCTCATAGCAAGCGGCGCACGCGGTGTTGCCTAGCCAGCCGTTTTGCTTCAGCCGCAGCGGTGGCGCGCTATAGGCCCAAGCCAGCGCCAGCCCGACCACCGCTGCGCCGAAGCCCCATCGGCCGAGCAGCGACGCCACTATCAGCGATGCCACGGTCCAGGCGATCGCTATATACAGACCTGTTCTGCCCGGCAGGCGGCCGGACGGGATCGGCCGGTTCGGCTCATTTATCGCATCGACATGGCGGTCGAACCAGTCGTTCACGGCCTGGCTGGTGCCGCACACCATAGGCCCGGCAAGGATTACGCCGAGAACCAGCAGAACCCAGTGCGTGCTGATCGACTGGCCGGACGACACGACTCCACAGCCATAGGCCCACATCGGTGCGAACCAGGTGATCGGCTTCAGCAACTCAAGCGCTGCAGGCATCGACCGTTTCGCGGCTGCCGTATTTGCGGGTGAGTCGATTTGGGTGACGCTCAATGGCCTGATCCTTAATCCGCGCCCTGGGCTTCGGGGTCGCCCAAGCCGTAGCGCCGCAGTTTCACGTAGAGGCTTTGCCGGCTGAGGCCGAGCATTTCGGCGGCAGAGGCACGGTTGTCGCCGGTCAGGTTCAGGGCAGCTTCGATGCACAGCCGTTCGATGACATCGGTGGCCTCGCGGACCAGGTCCTTCAGTGCCACGCGGCCGATCAGTTCGGTCAGGTGGTCGAGCGATTTCGGGAAGGCTCGCTGCACTTCGGGTTCGGAGCGCAATCGTCGGCCGATGTCGCGAATCGCGAAGCCGAAGCATGGGTGGCCGCCGTTCATGACGGTGACGGCGGAGACTTCGACCTCGGACGGCTCTCCGAATTCGCCGCGGACCTGGCTGGAGAACAGGCGGACTGATCCATGCTGTTTCAGGTTGGCGGTCAGGATATCCAGTTCGACGCTGGTGCGCCCAAGCCAGCGGGTAAGCGGCTGGCCGCGGGCCTGTTCCTCAGTCGGCAGTTGCGCCAACTCCAGGAATGTCGCGTTGGCGGTGATGATGCGGCCTTCAGAGTCGCTGACGACGAATCCGTCCGGAGCGCTTTCCATCAGTTTCAGCAGCTTCGTCTTCAGCTTCGGGACGGTCGCCTGGGCTGCATCACCTTGGTTCGTGGCAATCCGCACAAGGCATGCGACCCCGGTCTCGTCGCGAAACAGGGAAGCCGAGACCACCACCGGCTGGTCGCTGTCCGACAGCCTCGCCTGCACATCGTCGGCTCGGCCGGATGCCCTGACGCCGGCCAACAGCATCTCGACGGAACGGGCAGTGTCCGGCGTAAATGCGGCTGATATTGCGACATTTCGCGTGTCGTCGCCGATCCGCGGCAACAGCCGCCTGGCGGTGGGATTGCTGTCGAGGACGCGTTGGGTGGAGCTGTCGACGATCAGAACTGCGTCGGAGGCCATCTGGAACAGCAGCCGGTAACGGGTTTCGACGTGTCTGACGCGAGCGTAGTCACGTTCCATGGACTGTTGCGCGTCGATCAGGCGCCGTTGCAGGCTGGACACGGCGCGAAGGTCGCGTCCGAACGCGACCATACGACCGTGACCGCCGGCCTGGACGACTGCGTAAAGAATCGGGACGTCAGGGCTTTCGGCGCCCGCCAAGGCGCCGTGCGACCGAGGTGCTGGATGATTCAGGTGCCGCCAGCGCGGTTCGGCTTTGGAAGAGGCCTCGGCCAGCATTGCCTCGACCTTGGTGCGGCTTTCCTCGGTGACCACGTCGAGCCACCGCTTGCCGACCCAGCCAGCCGGTTCGGAAAGGTCGTCTACAAGGTCTTGTTCAGCGATCGAGACATCGCGAATGACGCCGCGTCTGTCCAGGATCAGCGCGATGTCAGCAGCGGCCGACACCAGCGCCGCGGCGGCTTCCGCGTCGATACCGCCCAGCGCTGTCTTTGGTGTCCTGAACGTCTTCACGACCAGCGGTGTCCTCCTTTCGTCAATTCGAGACCGCTGCGTCTCATCCAGGATGAGACCGCCCGGCGATCAGTCCGCCGCTGTCCGCAACGCCACCAGGCCGCTTGCCTGGCGTACGGCCATGAGCGCGTCCTTGGCGCCCATGTCGGCGCCGACACGGGTGACGAGGTCAGGCCGGCGCAGCAACAATGGACCGCCGATCATGATGCTGAGATCGCGGTTACGGGACGCGCAGCGTAACGCGCGAATGCTCTCGACCAAGGCCGGCAGGCGGGATTCGCCGCCGATCGAGAAGCCAGCGACATCCACCCAATTATCACGCACGATGGTCACCGCTTCCTCGGCGCCGGTTGCCGGTCCGCCGGCCACATGCCAGCCTTCGCGTTGAAAGAATTCCGAGACGATCAGCAGCCCGAAGGTGTGCTGTTCACCGGGTGCTGGGACAAGGAGAACGGTTTCGGGATGCGGGTGATTGACCGCCGTGGCCTGGAAGCCAGGCGACAGGCCGCGAACGATTTGCTGCAGCCGGCCAAGGCCGACCGTGACCTGGGTGAAATCGCAGCGGTCATCTTCCCATAGTTCGCCCAACGTGCGCGCGGCCTGGCTGATGATGCCCAGATAAAGGTCGCACGATGTCGCGCCACGTTGCCTGATGGCGCTTATGAACACGCCCGCACCGGCGTCCTCATGGGCTAGGAGCAACCGGACAAAATCGTTCGCGTCATCTGCCGTTGTCGCAGCGGCTGCCAGGCTGGCAGTGCGATTGGTCCAGGCATTCGTCGTTGGGGTATGAGCGATCGAGGCGAGGCGCGGCAGGATCTCGGCCTCTACCACCTTGGTCAGCAGCGCGGTCCGCTTTTGTCTCGGCAAGCCAGCGCGACTGCCTGCCGTAGGCTTAGGCGGGGATGCCGTTTCCGCGACCTGCTGGTCATTGGTCGCTGAAGCGGGCGATCTGGCGAGGTAGATCGGCGACGCCTCGCGCAAATCCTGTGACTCAGCGGTCTGCTCAAAGAAGGCTGCCATATCTTACCCCCCCATCACTATCGGCACTGGGCCCGAAAATTGTCAAGCTTGGTTTACGTACTGTCCGCTTGACAGTGTGATCAGACCCGCCCTAGCCTTCCAACCACGCTGCATCTTGTGCAGGGGAGGGCGACATGAACAACCGTCTAACCACTGATGCTCCTACCAGAAAAAGGCTTCCCGCCCGGGCCTTGGGCCCGTGGAGCGGTTTGCCGCTCTCGAAGCCGGGAGCCCACGCCTCTAACTCATCGTTGTCAATCCATGTTTACGCTTGATCTGATCAATCGCTTCGTCGGGTCAGTCGATTGCTGCCCGTGGGGAGCCACGACAGGGCGCCATGTGCATCAATCCGGACTGGTGCGCGGGCGGCCGCTTTACACGGCGGATCAACGCCGTCGTCGCGATGAGTCGCGCTGGACGCTGGTCCAGGGTGTGTTGGCGCCGATACAGTTCGCAGTTTTTTTTGTCAGTCTGTGCCTGGTGCTGCGCTACCTGATGACTGGCGATGGTCTAGGGATCGCGACCGGCTCGATCGTTCTGAAGACGGTGGTGCTGTACACCATCATGGTAACCGGCGCGATCTGGGAACGCGACGTTTTCGGTCAGTATCTGTTCGCGCCGGCGTTCTTCTGGGAGGACGTGGTCAGCATGTTGGTGCTGGCCCTGCATACCGCGTATCTGATCGCGCTGTTTTCTGGCGCGGTGGACACGGAACGGCAGATGTGGCTGGCCCTCGCCGCCTATACGACCTACGTCATCAATGCGACTCAGTTCGTTCTGAAGCTGCGCGCCGCGCGGCTTCAACAGTCGGCGGTGTGGTCGCCGGCCGGCATGGTGGGCCATCCTTCATGAGCCATGCTGGCGCCGCTCTGTCGAAAGGTGCCGTGGACGGTTGCGATGAACGGCCAATGGAACGCAATGTGCTTCGGGAACGCGGCCAGCGGGAGGTGTTCTGCGGCCTGACCGGGATCATCTGGCTGCATCGCAAGATCCAGGACGCGTTCTTCCTGGTCGTTGGGTCCCGCACCTGCGCGCACCTGATCCAGTCCGCCGCCGGCGTGATGATATTCGCCGAACCGCGCTTCGCCACCGCGATCATCGATGAGCGTGACCTGGCAGGGTTGTCCGACGCGAATGACGAACTCGATGCGGTGGTGACGCAGTTGCTGGAGCGGCGGCCGGACATCAAGCTGCTGTTCCTGGTCGGGTCCTGTCCGTCGGAGGTCATCAAGCTGGACCTGTCGCGCGCGGCGCTGCGCCTTGGGCGGCGGTTCTCACCGGATGTCCGCGTGTTGAACTATTCCGGCAGCGGGATCGAGACGACCTTTACGCAGGGGGAAGATGCGTGCCTCGCATCCCTGGTTCCGGTCCTTCCGGCGACGGACGCGCGGGAACTGCTCGTCGTAGGTGCACTGGCCGATGTGGTGGAGGATCAGTTCGCCCGGCTGTTCGCGGCGATGGGCATCGCAACGGTGCGCTTCCTGCCGCCACGTCAGTCAACGGACCTGCCGCCGGTCGGACCGGGGACGCGCTATCTGCTGGCGCAACCGTTCCTGGCCGATACCGCGAGGGCGCTGGAAGAACGTGGCGCGGTCCGCATCCCCGCTCCGTTTCCCCTCGGAGTCGAAGGGACGACGTTGTGGCTGCAAGGCGCGGCGAGTGAATTTGGAGTCGATCCGGTGCAATTCCGAGCGGCGACCGAAATGGCGCGCGAGCGCGGCAAGCGGGCAGTGGCGAACTATCGTGGCCAGCTGGCTGGCAAGCGGATGTTCTTCTTTCCCGACTCGCAACTGGAAATTCCACTGGCGCGCTTTGTGGCTCGTGAGTTGTCGATGACGGTGATCGAGGCGGGGACACCCTATCTGCACCGGCAGCATCTGGCGGAAGAGCTGGCGCTGTTACCGGCGGAGATTGCCTTGAGCGAGGGGCAGGATGTCGACCGTCAGCTGGATCGTTGCAAGTCCAGCCGGCCTGACCTGGTGGTTTGCGGGCTGGGCCTGGCAAATCCGCTGGAGGCAGAGGGTCTGACAACGAAATGGTCGATCGAGCTGCTTTTCACGCCGGTGCAGGGTTACGATCAGGCAGGCGATCTGGCGGAACTGTTTGCGCGCCCACTGGTGCGGCGCATGCGGCTGGCGGTGTAGTGCAATGAAACTCACCCTTTGGACCTATGAAGGACCTCCTCATGTCGGCGCGATGCGAGTCGCGACCGGGATGGAGGGGCTGCACTACGTGCTGCACGCGCCGCAGGGCGACACCTATGCCGACCTGCTGTTCACGATGATCGAGCGGCAGGCGAAACGCCCGCCGGTGACATATACGACGTTCCAGGCGCGGGATCTGGGTGGCGACACCGCTGAACTGTTCAAGACCGCCGCGCGCGAGGCGTACGAACGTTTCAAGCCGCAGGCGCTGCTGGTTGGCGCTTCCTGCACCGCCGAACTGATTCAGGACGATCCGGGTGGATTGGCTCGGGCGCTGGCGTTGCCGATTCCGGTCGTGGCGGTGGAGCTGCCGGCCTATCAGAAGAAAGAAAACTGGGGTTCGGCCGAGACTTTTTATCAGCTGGTTCGGGCGTTCGCCGGGCCACACGCGCCGAAGCCGGGGACGCCTCGTCTGTCGCGCGCCGAAGGTCAGCGGCCGCGCTGCAATCTGCTGGGACCGACTGCGCTGGGGTTTCGGCATCGCGACGATGTTACCGAGGTGGTTGGTCTATTGGACCGGCTTGGCATCGATGTGCATGTGACGGCGCCACTGGGTGCGACTCCGGCGGATCTCGCGCGCCTGGGTGATGCCGATTTCAACGTCGTGCTGTATCCGGAGACTGGAATGCCAGCGGCGCAGTGGCTGCTGCGCACCTTTGGCCAGCCAGTGGTTAAGACGGTGCCAATCGGCATCGGCGCGACCCGGGATTTCATTGCGGAGGTGGCGGCACTGGCGGGGGTCGATCCCGGTGGGGTGCTGGAAGCTGACGAGTCGCGGCTGCCCTGGTACTCCCGGTCCGTCGACTCCACCTATCTGACCGGCAAGCGGGTCTTCATCTTCGGCGACGGCACCCATGCTGTCGCCGCGGCGCGGATCGCGTCCGAGGAACTCGGCTTCACCGTTGTCGGCCTGGGCACGTATTCCCGCGAATTCGCCCGTGAGGTTCGCGAGGCTGCCGGCCAATACGGCATCGAAGCCACGGTCACCGACGACTATCTGGAAGTCGAAGCCGCGATCAGCGAGTTGCAGCCGGAACTGGTTCTGGGCACGCAGATGGAACGCCACATCGCCAAGCGGCTTGGCATTCCCTGCGCGGTCATCTCGGCGCCGGTCCACGTGCAGGACTTCCCTGCGCGCTACTCGCCGCAAATGGGCTTTGAAGGGGCAAACGTCATCTTCGATACCTGGGTCCATCCGCTTATGATGGGGCTGGAAGAGCACTTGCTGCACATGTTCCGCGACGACTCGGAGTTCAAAGACGAAGCTGGGGCTTCGCATCTGGGCAGCTTGGCGCAGGCGCCGGCCGCCGGGGAGGATGCACCGGTGCTGATCGCCGAACGGGCTGTCGTGTGGGATGAAGCGGCTGAGAAAGAACTAAAGAAAATACCGTTTTTCGTTCGGGGCAAGGCGCGCCGCAATACGGAACGTTTCGCTTTCGATAAAGGCCTGACGGCCATCACCGTGGATACCCTGTACCGATGCGAAAGCCCACTTCGGCCGTTAATCGCACGCCTATCCGGGTTGTCGTGGTGACAATGGACAGTCACCTCGGCGGGGCGCTCTCACGCGCTGAAACCGCACTGAAGCAGGACCTGCCCAACCTGCAGGTCACCATGCATGCCGCCGACGAATGGGGTGGCGATGCGGCTGCGCTGGCAGCCTGCCATGCGGACATCGCAAGCGCGGACATCGTGATCGCCGCGATGCTGTTTCTGGAGGACCACATCACGGCGGTTCTTCCGGCGCTGCGGGCGCGGCGGGATGCCTGTGATGCGATGATCTGCCTGTTGTCGGCGGGCGAGATCGTGAAGCTAACCCGTATCGGCAAGTTTGAGATGTCCACCGAAGCCACCGGCGCAATTGCCTGGCTGAAGCGGATGCGTGGCAAGGGCGGCAAGGAAGGCGGCGGGTCCAACGCGCGCGGCCAGATGAAGATGCTGAAGCAACTGCCGAAGCTGCTGCGTTTCATTCCGGGAACGGCTCAGGACGTACGCGCCTATTTCATGGCCCTTCAGTATTGGCTGGCGGGGTCGGAGGAAAACCTTGGCAGCATGGTGCGTCTGCTGGTTGGCCGTTACGCCACCGGTGCGCGGGCGGCCCTGGCCGGCGCGGTGAAGGCCGCGCCGCCGATCGAATATCCCGAGGTCGGGCTTTACCATCCACGGGCGAAGGGCCGTATCGTCGAGAAGGTCGAGCAGCTTCCGGCGGAAGGGAAGAACGGCCGCGTCGGAATTCTGCTGCTGCGGTCTTACGCCCTGTCGAGCAACGCTGCCCACTATGATGGTGTGATCGCCGCGCTTGAGGCCAAGGGCCTGACGGTCGTTCCGGCCTTCGCCAGCGGGCTGGATCAGCGCGAGGCGGTGCGGCATTACTTCACCCGTAACGGCAAGGCGACGGTGGATGCGGTCGTCTCGTTGACCGGTTTCAGCCTTGTGGGTGGACCCGCCTATAACGACGCGCATTCGGCCGAGGAGCTTCTGGCCTCGCTGGACGTGCCCTATGTTGCCGCCCACCCCGTCGAATTCCAGACCCTGGAGCAATGGCAGGCGGACCCACGTGGCCTGCTGCCGGTCGAGGCCACGATGATGGTGGCGATCCCGGAACTGGACGGCGGGATCGTTCCGATGACGTTCGGCGGCCGTTCAAGCTCCGTGGGCGACGACCGCAAGCGGGACATGGTCACGCATCCAGAACGGTCGGCCATGCTTGCGGCTCGTGTCGCCAAGCTGGTGCTGCTGCGGCGCAAGGTCAGGGCGGATCGCAAGATCGCGGTCGTGCTGTTCAACTTCCCGCCCAACGCCGGCACTGTTGGAAGTGCTGCTTATCTGTCCGTCTTCGCATCGTTGTTCAACACCCTGCGTGGGATGAAGGACGCCGGCTACGCGGTCGATCTGCCTGCCAGCGTCGATGACCTGCGTGAGCGACTGCTGGGTGGCAACGCTTCGCTGTTTGGCGCTAATGCCAATGTCGTGGCCCGCATGCCGGCGGATCAGCATGTGCGGCATCAACGCTGGCTGCCTGAGATCGAGAAGCAGTGGGGACCCGCGCCCGGCCGCGTCCAGACCGACGGATCATCGCTATTCGTATTGGGTGAGCACTTCGGCAACGTGTTTGTCGGCGTCCAGCCGGCGTTCGGTTACGAAGGCGACCCGATGCGGCTGCTGTTCGAGCATGGCTTCGCCCCGACGCACGCCTTCTGCGCGTTCTACCGCTGGATCAGCCAGGAATACGGCGCCGACGCGGTGCTGCATTTCGGCACCCATGGCGCGCTTGAGTTCATGCCGGGGAAGCAGGCTGGCATGTCCGGTGACTGCTGGCCCGACC
Source organism: uncultured Pseudomonadota bacterium (assembly GCA_963819005.1). GTDB lineage: Bacteria > Pseudomonadota > Alphaproteobacteria > Acetobacterales > Acetobacteraceae > Rhodopila. Next base: position 124,934 of record CAWFUL010000009.1, on the reverse strand, counting down.
GGCTGATCGGCGATCTACCGAACTTCTATCTCTATGCCTCGAACAATCCCTCCGAGGGCATGATCGCCAAGCGGCGGGCGGGCGCCTCGTTGATCAGTTACCTGACGCCTCCGGTGGCGCATGCCGGGCTGTATCGCGGGTTGCTGGATCTGAAGGCGTCGCTGGACCGCTGGCGCGCGATGCCTCCGGACTCCGATCTGGTTCATCGCGATACGATGGCCCAAGTGATCCAGGCCCAGGCGACTGCCGTGAACCTAGCGGAAGCCGAACCGGCCTGGACCGGCGATGACTCCAGCGAACTCGAACGTCTGTCCGCCGCGTTGCTCGAACTTGAATACACGCTGATCCCGCACGGGCTGCATGTCGTTGGTGAGGGGCTCAATGAAGAGCAGCGCGTTTCTATGCTCGATGCGGCTGGCGTAACGGATGATGCCGAGCGGCGCCGTCTTGATGCCCTGTTGGCGGTGGATGCCGAGGTGCCGGCGATTATCCACGCACTGGATGGTGGCTACCTTCGGCCCGCGCCGGGTGGCGATCTGCTGCGCACGACTGAGGTTCTTCCGACCGGCCGCAATCTTCACGGGTTCGATCCGTTCCGCATCCCCAGCGCTTTTGCGATCCGCGATGGCGCGCATCAGGCCGACCGTTTGCTTGCTCGTCATAAGCTGGACAGTGGGGCGCTTCCTGAAACGATTGCGATGGTGCTGTGGGGCACCGACAACCTGAAAACCGAGGGTGGGCCGATCGCCCAGGTTCTGTGGCTGCTGGGCGCCGAACCGCGGTGCGACAGCTACGGACGGGTATCCGGCGCGAAGCTGATCCCGTTGGAGACCTTGGGCCGGCCGCGCATCGATGTGGTGGCGACCCTGTCAGGTATCTTCCGCGACCTGTTGCCGTTGCAGACGAAACTTCTGGCCGAGGCCGCGTTGCTCGCCGCGACGGCGAACGAACCGATCGAACAGAATTTCGTTCGCAAGCATGCGCTGTCGTTCCAGGCGGAGCATGGCGGGCCGATCGAGGAAGCCGCGCTGCGGGTTTTCGGCAACGCCGATGGCGCCTACGGTTCCAACGTCAACAACCTGGTGGGCAGTGGCACGTTCGACGACGAGGACGAACTGGCCGACGCGTATTTGAAGCGGAAGGGGTTCGCTTACGGCGTCTCCGGCAAGCCGCAGCGGCATGACGCGGTACTGGCTCATGCGCTGGCGAAGGTCGACGTTACCTATCAGAACCTCGACTCGCTCGAGATGGGTGTGACCACGGTCGATCATTATTTCGATACGCTAGGCGGCATCAGCCGAGCGGTGCGGCGCGCAAGGGGCGGGGCCGCGGCCGCGGTTTATATTGGCGACCAGACCCGCGGCGACGGCACGATCCGCACGATTTCGGAACAGGTCGCGCTTGAAACCCGCACGCGGGCGTTGAACCCGAAATGGTACGAGGCGCTGCTGGCGCACGGGTACGAAGGGGTGCGCGAGATCGAGGCGCATGTGACCAACACCTTCGGTTGGTCGGCAACGACCGGCGAAGTGCAGCCCTGGGTCTACGAGAAACTGTCCGAGACGTTCGTTCTGGATCCGGAAATGCGGGAGCGGCTGGCGAAGCTGAACCCGACGGCCTCGGCCAAGATCGCCAACCGGCTGATCGAAGCGCACGACCGCAACTACTGGACGCCTGACGAGAAGACGCGCGAGGCCTTGCAGCGCGCGGGCGAGGAACTTGAAGACCGGCTCGAAGGGGTCGGCCTGGAGACAGCAGCATGACAGTGATCAGACGCATACCGGCTCGCGGCGATGGGGAAGGCAGCGTGCAGGTGCAGATGGCGCCTGAGCTCAAGATCGGCAACGCACAGGTGTTTGCCGTCTATGGTAAGGGCGGTATCGGCAAGAGCACGACCTCGTCCAACCTGTCGGTGGCGTTTTCGAAGCTGGGCAAGCGGGTTCTTCAGATCGGCTGCGATCCGAAGCACGACAGCACCTTCACGCTGACGAAGTGCCTTGTGCCGACGGTGATCGATATCCTGGAGACGGTGAATTTTCATTCGGAAGAACTCCGCGTCGAGGATTTCGTCTATCAGGGCTACAACGGCGTGATGTGCGTGGAGGCGGGCGGGCCACCGGCCGGCACCGGATGCGGTGGTTACGTTGTGGGACAGACGGTGAAGCTGCTGAAGGAGCATCACCTGCTGGAAGACACCGACGTGGTGATTTTCGATGTGCTGGGCGACGTAGTGTGCGGCGGCTTCGCCTCACCGCTCCAGCATGCCGGGCGCGCGCTGGTCGTTGCGGCAAACGATTTCGACTCGATCTTCGCCATGAACCGCATCGTCGCAGCAATCCAGGCCAAGGCGAAAAACTATGAAGTCCGCATGGGTGGGGTGATCGCCAACCGCAGCGACTCCACCGATCAGATCGAGAAGTTCAATGCTCGGACTGGCATGAAGACGCTGGCGCACTTCCCCGCGTTGGATGTGATCCGCCAATCTCGACTGAAGAAGTCGACGCTGTTCGAGCTGGAGCCGACGCCGGAAGTGGTCGCGGTGCAGAACGAATATCTGCGTCTCGCGGCGCACCTGATCGCGGGCACCGACGCGTTGGACGTCCATTCGCTGAAAGATCGTGACATCTTCGATCTCTTGGGGTTCGACTGATGCCCACCGTCACATACGCCGCCCGGCGGGGCGAACTGCTGCAATACTTCGACCGTACCGCGGTCGATGCCTGGAAGCGCCTGACCTCCGACGCGCCGGTCAACAGCATTCGTGCCACCGTTCGCGCGGGGCGGGATGACATGCGCCGGACGCTGCTAAGCTGGCTGCCGGATGATCTGCGGGGCCGCCGCATTCTCGATGCCGGCTGTGGCACCGGCGCGTTGTCGGTGGAAGCTGCCCGCCGGGGCGCCCATGTTGTCGCGATCGACCTTTCGCCGACCCTTGTCGATCTGGCCCGCGAACGGCTTCCGACCGACCTGGGGGACGGGCGCGTCGATTTCCATGTCGGCGACATGCTGGACCCCGCGCTGGGTCGTTTCGACCATGTCGTGGCGATGGATTCGCTGATCCATTATCGCGCCCGCGACACGGCTCGTGTTCTGGCCGGTTTCGCGGATCGCACGGATGGTTCCATCGTCTTCACGTTCGCGCCGCGCACCGCGATGCTGAGCGTGATGCATGCTGTCGGCCAATTGTTCCCTCGTGGCAACCGATCGCCCGCAATTGAACCAGTGCGGCCAAAGACCATCGGCAAGCACATCAACAAGCACGTGGAAAGCTGGGAGCTTGGCCGCACGCACCGGGTCTCGGTCGGCTTCTACATTTCTCAAGCATTGGAGTTGACGCGGCAGTGAGCGCCATCACCGCAAAACTCGCGCGGAACTGGACGCTGGTCGGCACACGGTTCCTGCCGTTCGCCGATGCGGCGACACCAGAGTTGCCGCTGAACCGCCTGCTGCGGCTGTCGCTGTTCCAGGTCTCGGTTGGGCTGGCGGTGGTTCTGCTGATCGGCACGCTGAACCGGGTCATGATCGTGGAATTGCAGGTCCCGGCTTGGCTGGTCGCGGTGATGATTTCGTTGCCGATGGTTTTCGCGCCGTTCCGGGCGGTCGTCGGGTTCAAATCGGATACACACAAATCGGTGCTGGGCTGGCGGCGCGTCCCCTACATCTGGTTCGGCACTCTGCTGCAGTTCGGCGGTCTGGCGATCATGCCCTTCGCGCTGATCGTGCTGTCGGGCGATACCAACGGCCCTATTATCTATGGCCAGATCGGCGCGGCGCTCGCGTTTCTGATGGTCGGCGCGGGACTGCACACCACGCAGACGGTCGGTCTCGCGCTGGCCACTGACCTCGCGCCGCCCGAATCGCATCCGAAAGTCGTTGCCCTGCTTTGCATGATGTTGCTGCTGGGCATGATCGGCGGCGCGCTGACCTATGGCATTGTCCTCGCGCATTTCACTGAAGTGAAGCTGATACAGGTGATCCAGGGCACCGCGCTGGCAACGATGATCCTGAATGTCGTTGCGCTGTGGAAGCAGGAAGCCCGCGATCCGTCCCTGACCGCGCGCGACCGCGAGCATCCGACGTTCGCGCAGGCGTGGGCCAGCTTCAGTGACGCTCCGCAAGCCAAGCGGCGGCTGGTCGCATTGGGTCTCGGCACCGTCGCGTTCAGCATGCAGGACATCCTGCTGGAACCGTATGGCGGGCAGGTGCTGCATCTGACCGTCGGTTCCACCACGTTGCTCAGTGCCTTGCTCGCCACCGGCGGCCTCAGTGGCTTCGGTCTTGCCGCCCGGCTGCTCGGACGTGGCGCTGATCCCTATCGTCTGGCCGCATTCGGCGCGATGGTAGGCTTGGTCGCTTTCAGTTCGGTCGTCTTCGCCGCGCCGCTGGAAAGCCAGGCACTGTTTGCGATCGGTACTGCGCTGATTGGTTTCGGCGCCGGTCTCTTTGCCCACTGCACCTTGACCGCCGCGATGGGCACCGCGCGCAACGGCCAGATCGGACTCGCGCTTGGCGTCTGGGGCGCGGTGCAGGCCTCAGCCGCCGGCACGGCGGTTGCCGCCGGTGGCCTGATCCGCGATGGCGTCGGTTACCTGGCGTTGAACGGCACGCTGGGTGAGGCGATGGCCAATCCGGCGACCGGCTATTCCGTCGTCTATCACATCGAGATTCTCATGCTGTTCGCGACCCTGATCGCGATTGGCCCGTTGGTGCGGCGGGTGCGCGCCACAACAGACCTACGATCGACGCCCGGCTTTGCCCTGGCGGAGATGCCTTCCCCTTCGCTCAGCCTGCCGAGGTGATGTCATGCAAACAACCGGCGCCATAACTGGATATATCGATGTCGCGCAGATCACGCTGTATGTGTTCTGGATTTTCTTCTTTGGCCTGGTGATATACCTGCGCAAGGAAGACAAACGCGAGGGCTATCCGTTGATCGGCGAAAATCCTGGCGAGTTGGTCGAAGGCTGGCCACTGCTGCCGAAGCCCAAAGCATTTCTGCGGCCAAATGGCACGATCGTCTACGCCCCGGGTGACCAGGGGCCGGAGCCTGACTTCAAGGGTGAGGCGGCCGACCCGTGGTTCGGCTCCGCGCTCGTGCCGACCGGCAATCCGTTGCTGGCTGGCGTTGGGCCGAACGCGTCAGCTCTGCGTGCGGAACTTCCGGACACGCTGACGGACGGTAAGACGATCCGGATTGTGCCGATGCGCTCGATGCCCGAGTACGTGGTCGATGAGGATGGGCCCGACCCGCGGGGCATGTCAGTGGTCGCCGCGGACGGCGTTGTCGTTGGCACGGTCGGCGACATGTGGTTTGACCGCGCCGAGGACCTGATCCGCTACCTTGAGGTGAACCTGGCCTCCGGCGGCACGGTTCTGGCGCCGATGCCGCTGGCAAAGGTGGTTGGCGATACGATCAATGTCGTATCGGTTCTGGGCGCGCAATTCGCCGATGCGCCGCGCCTTGCGAACCCGGACGTCCTAACACTGCGTGAAGAAGACCGCATTTGCGCTTACTTTGCCAGCGGCCACATGTTTGCCACCCCGGCACGCTCGGAGCCACTGCTATGAGAGACCTGAAAGAACACGATTACGAGCCGCTGCCGGGCTTGCCCGCGCCGCTGCCGGAAGGCGAAACGATCCTGTGGCAGGGCGCGCCCGATTGGGAGACTCTCGCCCGCCGCGGCATGCGGGTCAGGATGGTCTCGTTCTACTTCGTGCTGCTCGTCATATGGGGTTTATCGGGCAATCTGTCCGCCGGCATGCCTGTAAGCCAGGTCATGTTTTCCGCCGCCCGCCTGATTGGTCTCGGCACCGTGGCGGTGGGTATTCTCGCGCTGTTCGCCTGGCTGGTCGCGCGCACCACCGTTTACACCATCACCACGCGGCGTGTGGTGATCAGGTTCGGAATAGCAATGCCGATCACCATGCAGATCGCGTTCCCAATGATCGATGCAGCTGGTGTTCATGGCTGGTCGAACGGCACCGGCGACATTGCGCTGACGCTCCGTCCAGGCGAGAAGATCTCGTATTTGATTGTGTGGCCACACGTGCGTCCGTGGAAGCTGCGGCATGCCCAGCCGACGCTGCGGTGCGTTCCGGACGTTGTCGCGGTCGCGCAAATCCTGGGCCGGGCATTGGCGGCTTCGGCGGAGCAACCGGCGCAGGCCATGCCGGTTGGGGTCGTTGCTGACGGTGACCGCATGCATGTTCCAGCGGCAGCCTGACGGAGCATCCATCATGAGCCACCACGCTCCCTATGAACGTTTCCCCCGGCGGATCCTGATGGCGGGCGCCACCGTGATCGTGCTGTCGATCGCGGCGGCGGGTGCGGGCCGGATGTGGGGCGTGTCCTACAACAAACCGACGGCACCGGCGGTCATTTCTCGCGAACTGGTGTTTCGCGACCGGCCGAACGGCGCGGTAGCGATCTATGACGCGCACGACACAAGCGCGCCGATCAGTATCGCCGCTCCCGAAACGAACGGTTTCCTGCGCGCGACGATGCGTGGCCTGGCGCAGCAGCGGTTGCGGCAGGATGCTGATCGGGACGTGCCCTTCCGGCTGACTGAATGGGCCGACGGACGACTGACGTTGGAAGATCCCACGACTCACAGGACGGTGGAAATGGAAGCGTTTGGCATCACCAACGAGCGGGTCTTCGCCGCCCTGCTGACCGCAAAGCCGCAATCATGAGCACGAACGCCAAGCGATTTGACATCCCCTGCACGGTGGAGATCGAGCAGACACCGGAAAATCTGTTCGCCTATGTGACGCACGAGGACGTCAATATTGGTCCTGGTGACCGCGTGCTGGTCCATGGCGCGCCGTCCCGTATCGGCTATGGTGAACACGTGACGCTACAAACTCATGCGACGATCATCCGAGCGAATGTGTTCGGCCGGTTCTGGGCGCATGTGAGCGGGATGCTGTCGCTGTTTGAGCTTTATGAAGTCGGTTTCGAACCGGAGGAATGCTGATGAACGCCGTTACGCCCATTCGGGAAAAAGAGATCAGCGAAACGACCAAGATGGCACTGACGGAGACGGTGCTGAGCCCGCGGTTCTACACCACCGACTTCGCTGCCATGGACAAGCTGGACGTGACGCCCGTGCGGGCCGAATGGGACGCGCTGATGGCGGAGTTTGAGCGCGACACCAACAAGTATCATTTCGTCCGTAACAGCGACTTCGACATGGATCTGTCGACGATGCCGGCTGACCTGCGGGAGGAGTTCATTCACTTCCTGACCAGCTCCGTCACGTCGGAATTCTCCGGCTGCGTGCTATACGCGGAAATCAAGAAGCGCGTCACCAACCCCGACATCCAGAAGTGGTTCGCCTATATGGCTCGGGATGAATCCCGACATGCCGGTTTTATCAACGACACGCTGAAGGATTTCGGTGTCGGTGTTGACCTGAGCTTCCTGACGAAAGTGAAGAAGTACACCTACTTTCAGCCTAAATTCATCTTCTACGCGGTCTATTTGTCGGAGAAGATCGGCTACGCGCGGTACATCAGCATCTTCCGGCAGTTGGAGCGCCATCCGGAGAACCGCTTCCACCCGATATTCAAGTGGTTCAAGGAGTGGTGCAACGACGAATTCCGCCACGGTGAGGCGTTCGCGCTGGTCATGCGGGCCAATCCGGAACTGCTCAATTCGACGATCAACAAGCTGTGGATTCGTTTTTTCCTGCTGTCGGTCTTTGCGACTATGTTCGTCCGCGATCACGGCCGTCCAGTGTTCCACAAGGCGCTTGGTGTCGACATCACGCAGTACGACATGCAGGTGTTCCAGATTACGCAGGAGATTTCGAAGCAGTGCTTCCCGGTGCTGCTCGACCTGGACAATCCGGCATTCCTGGCGGGCCTGCAGAAGCTGCTGCGCATCAGCAACGAGCTTGGACGCCACAAGGGCCAGTACGGCGTCGGCGGGTTCCTGAAAGGCCTGTGGCTGAAGGGATCCGCAGCGGTCACGCTGGGGAAGTTGTTCTTCATGCGTCCGCAGCGGCATGAACTGCCGGCCGAAATCCGCGTCGCGCCGGCCTGGTAGGACAGCACCTCGCATGGCGCAATATGGACTTCCCGCGTTGCATGGCCTGCTGATCTGGTGGATCAGCACCTGCCTGATCATGTTCCTGGACGGATTGCCGAAACGCACCTTCCGCTGGAGCATGATGGGTGCGACCGCTGTGCTGGGTGGGGCGATCTATGGGCTGATCGTCACCGCGTCTGACACCTCGGTGACCGGGGCCTACTGGGCGTTCACCTGCGCAGTGCTGATCTGGGCGTGGCTGGAAATGAGCTTCTACATGGGCTACGTCACCGGCCCGCGGACGCATCATTGCCACCATGACTGCGGCGGCTGGGGTCATTTCTGGCACGCAATCATGGCCAGCCTGTATCACGAGATCGCAGTCGTCGTGCTGGCAGGCGTGGTGATCGTTCTGACCCGAGGCGCCGCGAACCAGTTCGGCACCTGGACCTTCATCGTCCTGTGGTGGATGCACCAGAGTGCCAGGCTCAACGTCTTCCTGGGTGTCAGCAACCTGAATGCCGAGTTCCTGCCGGAGCACCTGTCCCATATCCGCGGGTTCATGCGGCATGCGCCTATGAACCTGCTGTTTCCGCTGTCTGTTACCGCCTCGACCATCTGCGCTGTCTTCATGACCCAGCAGACGGTGGCGGCCAGCGGCAATCCCTTCACGACCACCGGCTACGCGCTGCTTACCACCATGATGGTACTGGCAATCCTGGAACATTGGTTCCTGGTGCTGCCGATATCCGCCACCAAGGTGTGGAATGGCTTGTGGCAGTGGAGCATGAGCTCTCGCGGCGGGAGCATCGACGTGCCGCAAGCCCATCCTGTGCCAATACCGACACAAGCAACGATCGGGGGACGAGTATGAAGTATGAGACTTTCTTCCGTCAGCAGATTGACGGCCTCCGTCGTGAGGGGAACTACCGCATCTTTGCCGATCTGGAGCGCCAGGCGGGACACTTTCCGAAAGCCACCCATCACCGGGAGCGCGGCGTGGCGCCGGTAACGGTGTGGTGTTCGAACGACTATCTGGGTATGGGCCAGCATCAGTCAGTGATTGACGCCATGCACGAGGCCCTTGATCGCTGCGGCGCCGGCGCGGGCGGGACGCGCAACATCGCCGGCACGAACCATTACCATGTGATGCTGGAACAAGAGCTGGCGGACCTGCACGGGACCGAAGCCGCGCTTCTGTTCAACTCCGGCTACATGTCGAACTGGGCCACCCTCAGCACGCTGGGCGGCAAGATGCCCGGTTGCGTGATCATCTCCGACGAGCTGAATCACGCCTCGATGATCGAGGGCGTGCGGCACAGCCGAGCGGACAAGAAGATCTTCAAGCACAATGATGTAGCGGATCTGGAACGGCAGCTGGCGTCGCTGGACCCGGACCGGCCGAAGCTGGTGGCGTTCGAGTCGGTCTACTCGATGGACGGCGATATCGCTCCAATCGCGGAGATCTGCGACGTGGCCGAGAAATACGGCGCGATGACCTACATCGACGAGGTTCACGCGGTCGGCATGTATGGCCAGCGCGGCGGCGGGGTCAGCGAGCGCGATGGTGTCGCGCACCGGCTGACAGTGATCGAGGGCACGCTGGCCAAGGCATTCGGCGTGGTCGGTGGCTATATAGCCGGATCCGCCGCGCTTTGTGATTTCGTGCGCAGCTTCGCGTCCGGGTTCATCTTCACGACGGCCGTGCCGCCGGCGGTCGCCGCGGGCGCGGTCGCCAGCATCCGTCACCTGAAGGTCAGCCAGCAGGAGCGGGCGCGGCACCAGAACCGGGTGGCGCTGCTGCGCCGGCGGCTGGATGCGATCGGCGTGCCGCACTACGACAATCCCAGCCATATCGTGCCGGTGATCGTCGGCGATCCCATCCAGTGCAAGGCGATCAGCGACCGGCTGCTGGACGAGTTTTCGATTTACGTGCAGCCGATCAACTACCCGACGGTGCCACGCGGGACGGAGAGGTTGCGCATTACCCCGTCGCCGTTACATACGGATGCGGATATCGAACATTTGGTTAGTGCGTTGGGCACGATCTGGTCGGAACTCAGCTTGCGAAGAGCGGCTTGATGACCAGATAACGGTCCGGTTTGGAAAGGAGTTGATTGACGTGACGAGACCACAAGACGAGCGTGCGACCCGGCGGCGGATTCTGAAGGCTGGCCTGGCCGCGGTGGGCGGTGTTGTCGCCGCCGGTGCCGCCCAGGCCGCGGAGACGGCCATGACGCCGAAGCCGCAAAAGCTGGCGCAGGAGAAGATCGCCCAGGCACAGGTGCAGTATCAGAAGACGCCGAAGGACGGCCAGAAGTGCAGCATCTGTGTTAATTTCGAAGCTCCCGCATCCTGCAAGATCGTCGCCGGGACGATCGACCCTGATGGCTGGTGCATCGCCTTCGCACCGAAGGAATCCTGACCGGCGCTTCTGCCGGGGCCGAACAAAAGCGGCAAAGATCGAACTCCCCGGGCCCTGCGCCCGGGGTTTTTGATTCACACGTCAGCGATCGATCGCCCATGTGGAGGTCCAGGGTCGGCCGTCGCCGTTCTGTTACAACCTGGCGGGATGCTTTCATGACATAGCCACGCTCCTGCAATACGGCTCCCATGCCGGGGACAGCCGCTCTCGAAGGGGACTGTGAGCGATGATTTTGACGCGCACCGAGCGCCCCTTCTCGGGTGCACGTGACGGGGACCTGGCCCGCGATGAATGACATCTGGCAATATCTGTTCCACGTCAGGGCGGACGTGACGCTCGGCATTGGGCTGATCCTAGCGATCGGCGTCACCATCCATATACTGCTTAACAAGCGCCAGGTCGCCTCGTCGGGGGCTTGGATCGCATTGGTTTGGTTCGCGCCGGTCCTCGGGGCGATCCTGTATGTCGTCCTGGGGGTCAACAGGGTCCAGCGCCGGGCGCGGAAGCTGCGGCCGCAGGACCGCAGTGGAGACGTGGTCGACTCCGACCCGGCTGCTGCCATCGACGGCCATCTGGCTCCCTTGGCGCGGAGCCTAGGCCGCATCACCGGGCGTCCGTTGCTCGAAGCGACGATAGCGCGGATCTACCATAACGGCGATGAAGCCTATCCCGCGATGCTGGCGGCGATCGGATCAGCCAAGAGAAGCGTCGCGCTGTCGTCCTACATTTTTGATGACGACGTTTGGGGCGGACGTTTCATTCAGGCGCTGATCGATGCCAACCGCCGGGGCGTGGCAGTGCGGGTGCTCATTGATGGGATCGGCGGCGGCTGGCTGTTCCCGCGGGCCTATCGCCGCCTGCAGGAGGCCGGTGTGGCGGCCGCCCAGTTCATGCACTCGTTGCTGCCGTGGCGCATGCCGTTCATTAACCTTCGGTCCCACAAGAAAATTCTGGTGATCGACGGGATGACCGGTTTCACCGGCGGCATCAACATCGCTGATCAGAATGTCACGGCAATGCGATCGAAGGCGCCGGTGAAGGATGTCCATTTCCGGATCGAAGGGCCGGTGGTCTGCCAGTTGGGCGAGGCGTTCGCCCAGGACTGGGAATTTGAGACCGACGAGGACCTGGAAGGCGATGCCTGGAGTCCGGATATCCCGCCGGGCGGACACGCTTTGGCGCGCGTGCTCGAACTCCGGACCTGACGAGGACCTGGAGAAGATCGAGTTTGCCGTGCTTCAGGCCATTTCATGCGCCCGCGCGAGCATTGCTGTTATGACGCCGTATTTTTTGCCGGACGAGCGGCTGCTCACGGCGCTGTCGCTGGCGGCGATGCGCGGCGTGGACGTCGACATCGTCATCCCGGTGAAGGGCGATCACCGGCTGATGGACTGGGCAATCCGGGCCAATTCCGGGCCTCTGTTCGAGGAAGGTGTCAGGATCTGGCTCAGCCCCGAACCGTTCCATCACACCAAGCTGATGGTAGTCGATGATGAATGGTGCATGATCGGCAGCGCCAATTGGGACATCCGGTCGTTCCGGCTGAACTTCGAGCTTTGCCTGGAGGTTTACGACCATGATCTTGCGCGCGACCTGTCCGCGATCATGGAGCGTAGCCGGTCGTCGGCCTTGACCCGCGCGGACCTCGACCGACGCTCGATGCCGGTCAAGCTGCGCGACGCCGCGGCAAGACTCTTGCTGCCGTACCTGTGATCGGTGATACACAGGCTGACAAATCGCCGAATGACGTTCACCTGGGGGACAGCCATGTGGAGTTCATGGTTGCGTTAACGTGAGTGCCGGGCGCATTTGCAAGGAACAATGATGAAACTGATCAGTTGGAACCTGCTCCGTTTGACCGGAGCCTCGCTGCACGATGTTGTGCGTCTGATCCGACGGGAGCAGCCGGACCTTTTATTGATGCAGGAAGTCACTCGCGCCATGGACGGGCTGACGGGCCAGGTCGGCGGTCAGTATCTGCGCAGCCAGATGCCCGCTCGGATTCATGGTCTGGCGGTCTGGAGCCCGGTGCCGCTGATAGCTCCGCCGCATGTCATACCGCTACCCTCCGGCGCGATGTTCGACCGGATTTGTCAGGTCATCGACCTCGGCGCGATCTCAATCGCGAACGTTCATCTGTCGCATGGCCAGTTGCTGAACCGGCGGCAGCTGCGCAGCATTGCGAAGGTGCTGCCGTACCGGGCCGCAGTGGTCGGAGACTACAATCTGATCGGGCCGACATTGCTGCCAGGCTTTCGCGACGTCGGGCCGCGGGAGCCAACGCATGTCGCCGGCGATATGGTGCCGCTGCGGATCGACCGTTGCCTGGTCCGCGGTGTCGCGTGCCTGGGCACAAGGGCCCTTCTGCGGGAAGCTTCGGATCATCGTCCGATTGTCGTAAATCTCGACGTGGCTGCCCATTCTCAGCCGTCCGAAGCGACGCCGTTACGAGCGCTGGCGTAGAAGGCATCGACGGCTGCACGCTTCAAAACTTATCACGTGCCACGCGTGGCGCGCGGCGAGACAGTCAGGCCAAGTTAAACAAGTACGGCTCGGTTCGGCGCGAACGCGATGCCGTTTGCCGCCAGAGCGCCGCCGTCCATGGCCGCAAAACCAAGCCATGTGATTAACCCCGTTCAGCGTCGCTGACCTCTCGCCTTTCGCGCGGAATCGGCCTATCAAGCGGCCATCCCATCGCGCCGGCCGGATCCAAGATCGGGCCGGCGCGATCAACGAATAGAGTGGAATTTGAGCGACACACAAGATCCGCCGTCCGAACCGATTGGCCCGCACGGCGACATGCAGCCGGTCACCCTGGAACAGGAGATGCGCCGCTCGTACCTCGATTACGCCATGAGCGTGATCGTGTCCCGTGCGCTACCTGACGCTCGGGACGGGCTGAAGCCGGTGCATCGGCGCATTCTGTACGGCATGCACGAGGCCGGCTACACGCCCGACAGGCCCTACCGTAAGTCGGCCCGCGTGGTTGGCGACGTCATGGGTAAATATCACCCGCACGGCGACGCCTCGATCTACGACGCCATGGTCCGGATGGCGCAAAGCTTCTCCATGCGCCTGCCGCTGATCGACGGGCAGGGCAACTTCGGGTCAGTCGATGGCGATAACCCGGCTGCGATGCGTTACACCGAGGTCCGTCTCGCCCGGGCGGCATCGCTGCTGTTGGAGGACATCGACAAGGATACCGTTGATTTCCAGCCGAACTACGACGAGTCGGAGAAAGAACCGAAGGTTCTGCCGGCCAAATTCCCGAACCTGATGATCAACGGTGCCAACGGCATTGCCGTTGGCATGGCGACCAACATCCCGCCGCACAATCCCGGCGAGATCATCGACGCAACCCTGGCTTTGATCGCCGATCCGGAAACGCCGCTGGACGAGCTGATGAAGATCGTCCCCGGCCCGGATTTCCCGACCGGCGGCATCATCATCGGCCGCGCCGGCATCCGTCAGGCGTTTGAGACCGGACGCGACAGCATCACGATCCGAGCGCGGACGGAGTTCGAGGAGATCCGCAAGGACCGCACAGCGATCATCGTCACCGAAATTCCCTATCAGGTGAACAAGAAGACCCTGATCGAGAAGATCGCCGAACTGGTCCGCGGCAAGGTCATCGAGGGCATCGGCGAAATGCGCGACGAGAGCGACCGCTCCGGCATGCGCATCGTCATGGAGCTGAAGCGCGACGCCACGCCGGAAGTTGTGCTGAATCAGTTGTTCCGCTTCACCCAGTTGCAGACCTCGTTTGGCATCAACGTGCTGGCGCTGGACGACGGCCAGCCAAAGCAGATGGGCCTGCGCGAGGCGCTGCTGTGCTTTATCCGGTTCCGCGAGGAAGTCATCCTCCGGCGGTCGCGGTTCGAGCTGGGCAAGGCCCGCGACCGGGCGCACAACCTGGTCGGGCTGGCGATCGCGGTCGCCAATATCGATGAGGTCATCCGCCTGATCCGCGCCAGCCCGGACGCCGCCGCAGCCCGCATCGCGTTGATGGACCGCGACTGGCCGGCCGAAGACATTGGTGCGCTGCTTGCGCTGATTGACGAACCAGGGAACGTCATCGCCCCTGACGGCACGGTGCGCCTGACGGAAGAGCAGGCTCGCGGCATCCTCGACCTGCGCCTGCAGCGCCTGACTGGCCTGGAACGTGAGAAAATCCAGGCGGAAATGACCGAGGTTGGTGGCAAGATCCGCGAACTGCTGGAAATTTTGGGCTCGCGCATCCGCCGCATGGAAGTGATGACCGAGGAGCTGACCGAGGCGCGCAAGGAAGTCGCCTGCCCTCGGATGACCGACATCGCCGACGCGCCTGCCGACCAGGACGACGAAAGCCTGATCGAGCCGGGCCAGATGGTCGTCACCATCACCCGCGACGGCTTTATAAAGCGCACATCACTGGAGACCTACCGTGCGCAAAACCGCGGTGGCCGCGGGCGCAGCGGCGCCGGCACGCGCGGTGACGACATCGTTACCCGCAGTTTCAATGGTCACACGCACCAGTGGGTGCTGTTCTTCTCATCAGGCGGCAAGGCGTTTCGGGAAAAGGTGTGGAAGCTGCCGGAAGCGAGCCCCACGGCAAAGGGGCGCGCACTGGTCAATCTGCTGCCAGAGCTTGGGTCGGACACGATCACCACGGTGCTGCCGCTGCCGCAGGACGAGACCCTTTGGGAAAACCTGCATTTGGTATTCGCCACGGCGTCCGGGAACGTCCGGCGCAACCGGCTGTCAGACTTCCGTAACGTCCGATCCTCCGGGCTGATCGCAATGAAGCTGGACGAGGGCGACCATCTGATCGGCGTCGCCACCTGCCGCGAGGGCGACGACGCGCTGCTGGCCACCCGCAAGGGCCGCTGCATCCGCTTCCAGTTGAACGACGAGACGGTCCGTGTCTTCGCCGGACGCGACAGTTCCGGCGTCCGTGGCATCAAGCTGCTGAACGGCGACGAGGTGATCAACCTGTCGGTGTTGCGCCACGTCGAGGCATCGATGGCAGAGCGCGAGGCCTACATCAAGGCCGCCAACGCCAAGCGGCGAAACGGCAATGGCGAGGAGGACGCGGAACCCGCGTCGTTGGCAACGGAATTGGACGAACCGGTCGCCGAGGTGACGCTCTCGCCGGAGCGGTTCGCGGAATTGGAGGCAGCCGAGGAAATGCTGCTGGCCGTAACCGACATGGGTTTCGGCAAGCGGTCATCCGCTTACGAATACCGGGTTACCGGCCGTGGCGGGCAGGGGATTGCCAATATTTCGCTAACGCCAAGGAACGGGCGGGCGGTGGCAGCGACTTTCCCGGTGCGCCAGGGTGACGACGTGATGATGGTCACTGACGCGGGTCGTCTGATTCGCGTGCCGGGCGATCAGGTTCGGATCACCGGGCGGCAGGCGATGGGTGTCACCTTGTTCCGTGTGGATGCGGGCGAGCATGTGACCAGCGTGTTCCCTGTGCTTGAAGAAGAGACTGAGGACTTGTCCCCGAATGTGGGCTCGAACGGTGGCGCCGCGGAAGACGGCACGCCGCCCACCCCTGAGGAAGGAAACGATGGCTAACAAGACGGCGCATCACCCGGCCAGGATCGGGCTTTATCCTGGGACATTCGATCCTGTGACAAACGGCCATCTGGACGTCATCGGCCGGGCGGCCAGGTTGCTCGACAAGCTAGTGGTCGGAGTAGCGATCAACACCGGCAAAGGCCCGCTTTTCTCGCTGGAAGAACGCGTTGAGCTGGTCACCGCCGAGATCGAAACGATTGCCAGCCGCAACGGCATGATCATCGAGGTCATTCCATTCGACACGCTGCTGGTGGAGTTTGCCCGAAAGGTCGGCGCCAGCATGATCGTGCGCGGGCTGCGCGCGGTGTCCGACTTCGACTATGAATTCCAGATGGCCGGCATGAACTATCGGATGGCGCCCGACGTAGAAACCGTGTTTCTGATGGCGAGTGAGACGCACCAGTTCATCGCCTCCCGCCTGGTGAAGGAAGTCGCCAAGCTGGGTGGCGATATCTCATCCTTTGTCCCGCCCTACACCCTGAAGCGGGTGATGGAGCGGATCAAGGGCTGAACCAGCCGGTTCTTTCCCCGTTTTTTTCTGATAAGGAGGGCGTATGTATCGCCGTACCCTTTTACTGTCCTGCGGTGCCTTTGCCGCCAGTTTGGTGCTGGCTCGTTTCCCTGCATTGGCCCAGGCAGTCCCTGATCCGGAGAACACGATCTACCTGGACCTGAAGCAGGGCCGGGTGGTGATTCAGCTTCTACCGGAGGTGGCGCCGAAGACGGTGGCTCAGATCAAGACGCTGGCCCGGCAGGGGTTCTACGACGGCACGCCGTTCCATCGGGTGATCGAAGGCTTCATGGCTCAGGGCGGCGATCCGACCGGCACCGGCACTGGCGGCAGCAAGCTGCCGGACCTGCCGCTGGAAGCCAGCCAGTATCACTTCGTCCGCGGTGTCTGCGGCATGGCTCGGTCGTCCAGCCCGAACAGCGGCAACAGCCAGTTCTTCATCATGTTCGCGCCGGCGCCGTCTCTCGATGGCAACTACACGATCTGGGGCCGGGTGGTGAAGGGCATGGAGTATGTCGATCAGATCAAGCGCGGCACCGGTCCGAACGGGCAGGTGGTGGGCGAGCCCGACCGGATCATCCACATGCGGGTAGCCGCCGACGTGAAGTCGTAGGATACGTAGCCCGTGGTCATGCTTCGGCGGCACGGGCTGGAAGCGACACCCTGGGGGAGCCGGGCGTCGCGCTGAGGCAGGAAAAAGGAGATCCGACCCATGAGCGAATCGAAGCCGGCGCTTGATCCGGAAAACACCTTGTACCTGGACCTGAAGGACGGCCGGGTGGTGATCCAGCTTTTGCCGGATATCGCACCGATGCATGTCAACCAGATCAAGACCCTGGTGCGGAAGGGGTTCTACGACGGCACGCCGTTCCATCGGGTGATCGAGGGCTTCATGGCGCAGGGCGGTGACCCCACCGGCACAGGCACAGGCGGCAGCGACCTCGACAACATCCGCGCCGAGTTCACCGACAAGGCGAAGTTCGTCCGCGGCACGTGCGGCATGGCCCGGTCGCAAAGCCCGCACAGCGCCAACAGCCAGTTCTTCATCATGTTCGAGCCGGCGTCGCACCTGAACGGTCAGTACACGATTTGGGGCCAGGTCGTTGAGGGCATGGAGCATGTTGACTCCATCAAGCGCGGCAGCGGCGGGGGCGGGACGGTGAGCGGGCCGGACACGATTCAGAAGATGACCGTGGCCGCTGACGCGGCGTAGGGGGTTCCAGGGGACCTGGTATGCCGCGGGTCGTGCTTGACCCGCGGCGCTGGTTGGCGTTGAAAGCGCGCGGCCGAGCCCGTAGCTCAGTTGGTAGAGCACGAGACTTTTAATCTTGGGGTCGTGGGTTCGAATCCCACCGGGCTCACCAACAAACCATCAAGCGTGCTTTAGCTGGCAACCCGGATTTGCCCGCCTTCCCACAGGCCCGGGGAGGGACGCGGTCGGCCCGCCTCAGCAACGCCAACGTGCTCCCGACAGGCCCGTGACTCGCCCCTTGGACGCCCGAGCTCTCACGCTCTAGCATCGACGCAACGAGGGAGAGAGGCCCATGCGCATCGCCAAGATCGAGGACCTGCACTGCAACGCCGGCTGGCGGGACTTTTCGTTCCTGAAAATCACGACTGACGATGGCCTGGTCGGCTGGTCGGAGTACATGGAGAATTTTGGGGCCGAGGGCTTGAGCGGCGTGATCGTTCGGCTGGGCGAACGCCTGATCGGCATGGATCCGCGGCCGGTGGAGAAGATCTCCGCTTTCCTGCATGGCCTGACCCGTCAGACGCCGTACGGCATCAACCAGCAGGCTATTGCCGCCATCGAAAACGCCCTCGTGGACATCAAGGCGAAGGCCCTTGGCATCCCGGTGTGCGAGCTGCTTGGCGGGCCCGTCCGCGACCGCCTGCGGCTGTATTGGTCACACTGTGGCACCTGGCGCGTGACGTTCGCCGACCGGATCAAAGAATGGACTGGCTTCGATCCGATCCGTTCTTTGGCGGACGTGGAGCGGGCCGGGGCTGACGTCGCGGCGCGCGGCTTCAAGGGCTTGAAGACCAATATCATGCTGTTTGACGGTCCCGCTCCACGGATCCACATGCCTGGCTTCAACGGCCCAGGCTGGCCAGAGCTGAATATTGATCGGCCCTTGGTCGACGCGATCACCACCGAGCTGGACGCTTTTCGCCGGGGTGCCGGAGAAGGTGTGCGACTGCATCTCGACCTGAACTTCAACTTCAAGACCGAGGGTTATATCCGGCTGGCGCAGGCGCTGGAGCCGCTCGACCTGTTCTGGCTGGAGATCGACAGCTACGACCCGTCGGCATTGGCAACCATCCGGCGGAGCGCTCGCACGCCGATCGCCTCCTGTGAGTTGCTTTACGGAAGGCGGCAATTCCGGCCGTATCTGGAGCAACAGGCAGTCGATGTTGCAATCATCGACGTGGCATGGAACGGCATCCTGGAGTTGGCCAAGATCGCCGCGATGTGCGACGCCTATGAGGTCAACGTGGCGCCGCACAACTTCAATGGTCACCTGAGTTCGCTGATGAGCGCACATCTTTGTGCGGCGATACCGAACTTCCGCGTCATGGAGATCGATATCGAGGATGTGCCGTGGAAAGATACCGTGGTCACCAACCCGCCGGTGATCGAGGCGGGAGAATTGCTGATCCCGACCGGCAGCGGTTGGGGCACAGAAATAAATGAGGACGTTGTCCGAGCCCATCCCCCAGCGCGGCCGGTCAAGTGGACCAACTAAGGGCTTGAGCCCAAACAACCGCTGCAAAAGCGCGCCAATTTTTGCAGGCTGTGACTTGGGCTCGGACAACTGCGTGATTCGTTTATTTTGGCTCGGGTCCTAAGGGAAAATCAACGCCGCCTCTGGCTTGTCTTGTCGCGGTGAGTATTCCGTCGATGCAAAGCACCAAATTCGCTCGCGCGTCGCCGAAGGGCCGACATGCCCATGCGACTTTGGCACCAGCCCCAGAATATCGCATGATCCCGACCTGCAGGAGGGACGCATGACCAAAGACGGACAAGGCCACCCGGTCACCGGCGCTTCAGCCGAGGCCGTTGTTGTTTTCGACCAGGGGATCCGCGCTTTCAGCCTCGCGTGCGGCGACGCCATCGGCAACCTCAGCGCCGCGATCACCGCGGCCCCCGACTTCGCCATGGCGCATCTTGCGAAGGCGTGGCTGTTCGCGCTCTCCCGCGATCCGGGGATGGTCGCGCGCGCCGCCGACATCATCGAGACCGCAGCCGCCCTGCAAATGAACGACCGGGAGCGGGGACACCTCGCCGCCCTGCGGCAAGCGGCCTCCGGCGCCAGGGGGGCCGCCGTGTCGCTGCTGGACCGCCATTTGATGCGCTACCCGTTCGACATCCTCGCGCATGAACTGGCGCTGCTGCTAGACCTCTCCCTTGGCCGGGTCCGCTGGATGCGCGACCGCACCGCGCGGGCCTTGCCAATGTGGTCCGCGGACATCCCCGGTCAGGCGGCTCTGCGGTCATTCCACGCCTTTGGACTGGAGGAAAACGGCGACTACGCCCGCGCCGAGGACCAATCCCGCGCGGTTGCCGAAGCCGAACCGGACAGCTACTTCGCCCACCATACCGTCGCGCATGTGCTGGAGATGACCGGCCGGCCGGAAGACGGCCTGGGCTGGATGGCAACCCGCGAGCCGCACTGGAACACCAAATCCCACCCCAACCGCGACCACATCTGGTGGCACAGGGCGCTGTACCACTTGGAACTCGGCCAGTACGACGCAGCGCTGGCGCTGTATGATGGACCCTTCCGCGCCTCCGAAAAACAATTGGCGATCAGCCTGACGCACGCCTCCGCGTTGCTGTGGCGGCTGGACACGCTGGGCGTGGATGTGACGGACCGCTGGCAGGCTCTGCTGCCGCGCTGGGACGGACACGCCGACGGCCGGTGCTTCGTCTTCGCGGATGTCCATGCCGTGATGGCCGAACTCCGCTCCGGCAACGAGGTGCTGGCCGAACGCCGGCTGGCCACGATACGCCAGACCGCCGCGAATGCCGACGAGTCAGCCGCGACCTACCGCGAGGTCGGGCTGCCGCTGACGGAGGGCCTGATCGCTTTCCACCGCGGCGCGTACCGACCAGGCCGTGGCCCACCTTCTACCCGCGCGGTTTGACCTATGGCGGATCGGCGGCAGCGCGGCGCAGCGCGACGTATTCGACTGGACCGTGACCGAGGCGGCAGTGCGGGGCGGCCTGCGGGACGTTGCCGTGTCGCTCACGAATGAACGCCTCGGCCTGCGTCCACGCAGCCACGTCAACCAGCGGTTCCGCCTGCGCACCGAACAACTCGCCGCCTGATCTTCCTCAGGCCGCGAGGTCGGCTGGTTCCGTGCGCGTCTCAGTTACCAGTTCAAGCTGGCCAACCGTTTCTTTGCCGAACAGCAGAGGCACACAGGCGCCGACGGCGACCACGCCCGCAATCCAGCCAAAGAAAATCAATGGCGATCCGGTGTGTGGTTCCAGAACGAACGGGGTCACGACGCCGGAGAATATCCGCCCGGTTGCCTCGCCGAAGAAATGACCCCGACCCCGCAGCGCGGTGGGGAATTGCTCGGACAAATACACCCGGACCGCGGTGAAGGACGACAATACCGTCAGACCGGTGATGATCGCGCCGGCAACCATCGCCACCGGCGCCATCGACCCCATGCCGTGCGCCATCCCCATCAGTGCCAATCCAGGCACGGCGCCGGCAAGGCAATATGTGATCGTCCAGCGACGGCCGATGATCTCCATGATGAAACCGGTGAAGAATTTCCCTGGGATTGTGACCAGAAACAGCAGCGCGCTCAGTCCGAAGCCCAGGCTGACCGCCGCTCCCTGGTCGATCAACGCCTTGGGCAGCAGGATGGCGGAGCAGTAATAGGCGGTCGTGGCGGCGGCGTAGAGGACGATGCCCACCACTGTCCGCTGTAGCTGGCCGGGCCGGAACAATGCTGACATCGGCGGAAGCGGTTCGGCCCCGATCGCCAGATTGGGCCCCAACTCCGCCAGGGTCATTTTTGGCACGCGGTTGCCGCACCGATCGATCAGCCGGTTGACGGTTTCCACCGCCTTCTGCGGGTTACCGCCCGCAGATACCACCGTGCGCTCTCCGGCAGGGCGAAATGGACCAGCACCGGCACGATCCCGAGGGCCAGGCCGCCCGGCAACGCGATGAGCCTGAAGCCGTCCGGAGTATCGGAAAGCAGGAAGCCGAGGAACGGCAGCAATGTGAAGGCGCTGGCCAGCATGACCTCGAAGATCGCGCCATAGGTCCGGCGATGTTGTTTCGGCATCAGTTCGGCTGCGATGGGGAATGGGGCGGAGATCGCGAACCCCAGCCCGATACCGGTGAGAATGCGGATGACGACAAGCTGACCACCTGTCTGGGCGAACGGTATCAGCAATGTGAAGCCGGTGCTGATGATGACCCCGATCTGCATGACCGTCTTGCGGCTGATGCGATCCGATATTGCCGAGGCCGCGAAGCCGCCCAGCACTACCGGAATCGTGGGTGCGATTGCCAGCCAGCGGATCTGTTCGCTGGTCAAGTGCAGCGGCTGCTTTGCCAGAACCAGCAGCGAGCCGCCGAGCGCCAGGTCGTAGCCTTCGACGAAGCCCACAGTGCCGAGAACAAGGATCAGTAGGATATGGTACGGACTGAAGGGAATACTGTCGAGCCTGCGCCCAAGCACATGGTCGGCGGGGATGACTCTCCCGCCGGCGATAACGCGTTCTGTCATGCCGTCCTCCCAGATATGTCCAATCCGGAATCACGAGCCGGCGTGAGCGATGGGCGATATGACGACCTGTTGCCAGGTCAGATCGATAGGCGAAGGCGGTGTCACGGCGCGCAATCGCTTCAGCCGGCGCCAGCCAACGCTGACTCCGGTCAGGACGTGTTTGCCTTATTATTCTGGGGCGGCATTCATGTGCCTCCCCTTGCTTTAGCTTCCCTGTGTCGACCGGCCCTTTATTGGACTTGATGGCCGCACGACGACAATATCCAGGCGCCCCAGCTGACACAAGCGGCTTGCGATCGATCGACAGCGGCTTGCCATAGACACGGGGTCACCGAAGCGGCAGCGTGGTGGCCGCAATCATCCTGCCAATAACGGAAACGTGACTCCGATCGCCCAGGCAAACGCGATTGCCGTGGCGATCCCGGCCACAAGCGGATGGCGGGTGCGCCGATAGACCCAATCGCTGACCAGCCCATAGATGACGAAGAATACCACGATCAGCGGCACGATGATGATCAGGAAAAACAACCGCTCGAAATCCAGTGCCACGGCGATGGCAAGCGAAACGATGAAGGCGATCTTGGCAGCGACATAGCCACCGCGTGCTGCCCCCTCGCCTCGTGTCAGCCATTCGGTGCTGAGGAAAAATGCCAGCGTGCCCGTCAGCATCACCACGAGCAGCGGCGCCCGCTCGATGGGTGGCAGGAATGAGGTGACATAGCTGTCGATGGCCCAGAACAGCAGACCGACGGCATAAAGCGTCACAGCCGCGCTTGCAGCCACCATCCGCGGCAGCGATGTGCCAGCGGATTGCAGCGGACGACCTCTCCGCGCCCACAGCAGGCAGCAAGCGGTCAGCACGCCATAGACGGCGAAGTGCACGGACAGGTAATCAGCCACCAGCACCGGCAGGAAATGCGTCGGCAGCACTCGCAGCAGCAGCGGCGTTGTGATCGCGGGGATGATCAGCATCGGCGCCAGTTTCCGCCAACGCAGCCCGGCGCCGGCACGCCTCCGCGCGACCACCGGCAGCAGGGCCGACAGCGGACGGCAGACGGCGACGATCCCCGCCAGCAGCAGCACGATCCATGGGCCGCGCGCATCCAGATAAGGCGGTGCGGTTCGGGTGACACCGAATGTCTGGTCAAGCCACGACACTGCTTCCCGCATGCTGGCCTGCTTGTAGAGCACGCTAATGTGTTCCGCGTAGGGGCTGAACGCTGCCCGTCGCGCCGAACCGGCGGCGAAGTCACCATAAGTCGTGCCCGCCACGGCGGTCGCGGGCGCCGTGGCGAGGCCAACCGCGCGCAGCGCCTCGGCTTTCAGCATTCCTTCCCAGTCGCCGGCGATGATCAGCAGGTTGCGCGGCGTGACGGCCGTGACCGCTGGAGAGAACATCGACACCGCGATGGTGGCCGCGATGTCCGGGTCGGCCTGCGCCACCCGGACGACAATGTCTGTGGCCATGGAATGACCGAGAATCGCCAGCCGCCCGTCGCCCAGCGGCCGCGCAAACTTCACCACCTCCGCGGTCTGCGCTGCCAGGGTGCGGGTGGCGCCGGAGATTTCCGTGATGCTTCCCGTCAGTGGCCTGGGGTTGCGGCCGTGGCCGACGAAGTCGAACGTGACGGCGATGTAGCCGTTGCGCGCGAAAGTTACGGCAAACGGCTGCATCAACTGCTGCGATCCGGCAAATCCATGGGCGATGACCACCACCGGTGCTGGGCGCATCGAAGCAGGGCGGAATATCGTGACGGGTGTATCGCCGACGGTGGCGGCGGTGATGGACAACCCCTCCGTCGTGGCATGCAGGTGCCATAGCGACACCGTGACCGCCACAACGGCCAGGATTGCAAGAACAGGGTTAACAAAGCGCTTCAGCACGCTCGGGCAGCCATGGGTTCAGTCATCGTCGGATAGCGCGGTGTCATCTGGGAAGCGGCCTCAATATTCCGGCCTGTCCATGTGCGACAGGGCGCCGCGCATAGGCAGGCTGGGAATGCGCAGCAGACCCGTCTCCGGACTGTCGAAGTCCAGAACCAGATAGACCGAGGAAGCGATCGACAGCGCGGACAGGACGACCACCACGTAGACCAGCGCGTTCGGCGGTGAGCTGATGCCAAAAATCGCGAACATGATGACCAGCCAGAACAGCATCACGGTCAGGAATGGCCAGGAGATCGTTCCGTGCGTCGATGCGATCACGCGCCAGCGCTGTTGCAGAACGTCGGCTGACCGGTCTCGAAGTCGTTCCGCGGTATGTTGGTGATAAGTGTCGGTTGGCGACAGCATTTGGATCGCGTGGTCGATGCCGGCCAGCCTGTCGCCCAGCGTAGCGTTCTCCACGCTACTGCCGTAGCCGGTTTTTGTTCGGCGTTCGTACCGTCCTGTCGGTAACGGCTCTGCGGGCCATGTATCGGCTATGGCCGCCGCCGTATAGGCTCGTAGTTCGGCGCGAATGTCGGTGGCGTCGGGACCATATTGCCGCAGGCGCTGGTCCAGCTCAATCAGGTCCACCGAGTAGCGCTCAAGGTTGCCGATCTCGTCATCATGCCGTGCCTTGGCCGAGGAAATGAGCAGGCCCAGCACCACGGCGGACAGCGTGACCAGCATGGTGATTACCAGACGAACCGATTCGATCGTGTCGCGTGACCGATGGTGGTCGGGCAACGCTTTCTGCGCCCAGGCACCGATAAAGGCGCTGATCAGCAGCAGCACGCATATCGAGCAGGCTTCAAGCGCGATCATGCCGGCCGGTCCAGGCAGATCGCGACGGGACTTGAACCGATCCCAGTGTCAAGCGCCCTCCAGCGCTTCCCGCAGCATCTCCAGCTCAAGCCACTGCTCCTCCGCCACTGCCAGCGCGGCTGTGGCAGTATTCAGCGCCTTGGTCGATTCGGCGAACTTCGCCGGCTGGCGCGTGTAGAGATCGGCATCCGCCAGGACCGCGTTCAGGCGGCTGATGTCTGCCTCCAGCGCCGCGATGCGTCCTGGCAATGTCTCAAGCGCGTGCTTGTCCCTGAAACTGAGTTTGCGGTTTTGGGACTTCGCCGGCATTGGCGCGGGTTCGGCGCGGCTGCGCTGTGCCGGGGCAGTGTCGGCCTTTGTCGCGCCCCGCTGCGCCAGCATGTCGGTGTAGCCCCCGGCATATTCGATCCACCGCCCGTCGCCCTCCGTCGCAATGACGGACGTCACGACACGATCCAGGAAGTCACGGTCGTGGCTGACCAGCAGGACGGTGCCGGAATATTCGGCGAGGCGCTCCTGCAGCAGCTCCAGCGTTTCCAGGTCCAGGTCGTTGGTCGGCTCGTCCAGGATCAGCAGGTTGGACGGCGTTGCAAAGGCGCGCGCCAGGATCAACCGACCACGCTCGCCGCCCGACAGCACGCCGACCGGAGTGTTGGCCTGTTCGGGGCCGAAGAGAAAGTCCTTCATGTAGCCGATCACATGGCGGTTCTGGCCGTTGACTGTCACGGTATCGCCGCCGCCGCCGGTCAGCGCCTGCATCAGCGTTTCAGCCGGGTCCAGGGATTCGCGGCGCTGGTCCAGGGTAATCCTGGCGAGGTTGGTGCCCAGTTTAACCTCACCTGAGTCAGGGGGGAGCTCGCCGGTCAGCAGGTTCAGCAAGGTCGTCTTGCCTGCGCCATTTTGTCCGACGATGCCAACCCGGTCCCCGCGCATGATGCGCGTCGAGAAATTCCGCACCACGGTCTGATCACCGAACGACTTGGACACATCCTCGGCGACGATCACAAGCCGGCCGGAGAGGTCAGCCTCGGCAGTTTCCAGCTTCACCCGGCCCAGCGCCCCGCGTTGTTCCTTGTGCTTCTTGCGCAGCGCATGCAGGTCGCCAAGCCGCTTCTGGTTGCGCTTGCGTCGGGCCGTGACACCGTAGCGCAGCCAGTCCTCCTCCATCACGATCTTCCGTCCAAGTTTGTGCCGCTCGGTTTCCTCCTGCTCCAGGACCTGGTCGCGCCAGGCTTCGAAGTGGGCGAACCCCTGGTCGAGCACGCGGGTAACGCCGCGGTCGAGCCAGACGGTGCTGCGGGAGATACGTTCCAATAATCGCCGGTCATGGCTGATCACCACGATGCCAGACCGGAGGCGGGCGAGTTCGGCCTCCAGCCATTCGATGCCGGGCAGGTCGAGGTGGTTGGTAGGCTCGTCCAACAGCAGGATGTCTGGTTCGGGGGCCAGGACGCGGGCAAGTGCGGCGCGGCGGGCCTCGCCTCCGGACAGGGTCGCCGGGTCCTCGGCGCCGGTCAGGCCGAGCTGCTCCAACAGGTAGATGGCGCGGTAGTGGTCGACGGCGGCGGCATCGCCAAGGCCTGCCTCCACGTATGCCAGTGAGGTGGCGTAGCCGGCAAAGTCCGGCTCCTGCGGCAGGTAGCGGATGGTCGCGCCGGGCTGGGCGAAGCGGCGGCCGCCATCCGAAGGCATCAGACCGGCGGCGACCCGCAGCAGCGTGGATTTGCCAGACCCGTTGCGGCCGACCAGGCAGATGCGGTCGCCGGTGGATACCGAGAGACCGGCGGTAGCCAGCAGCGGGGCGGTCCCGAACGTGAGCGAGATGTCTTGAAGGGTCAGCAGGGGAGGGGGCATGGACGCGCTCTTTAAGCCTTTTCTCGGAGCGCGTGGATAGGGCCTGGCGGATTAGCATCAATGGGACGGCTCTTTGGTCTGGCGCACGGTTGCCGGCGGATCGTCGCCTGTTGCTCAGGACACGGCCCGACGGAAGATGATAGATTTTATTGTAATCAATATATCGGCGACAGAATCTGACTAAAGGCCATCGTATTCATTAAGTTAACCAGTTGTTATATGCTTATTGCTAAGGACTGAGGCTGTCGTTGCTCCGTCATGCAAGGCCGAGCCGCTCAGGAGAAGTTGCAGAAGAGATGAGCAGCAGCGATACCCAGCTAATTGATCAGCCTCATATTCTCATCGCCGCGCATTGGGACCTGCGTGTCGAGACTGCCCGCTGCCTAACGTCGTTTTACCGGTTTCTGGAATGTTCCGATATTTCGCAGGCACTTGCCGTTTGCCGCACCCGCCCGCCTCTGTGTGTTTTGGTGGGTGAAAAGCTTCCACTCACAGGCGGATACGACTTTGTGCGGCTCCTGCGGCTGGATCCCCAGCTTGCCGCGATCCCGGTCATCGTTGTCGTGGACGTAGACGACAAACGCACCCGTGATGCGGCGATGCACTGCGGGGCGAACAACATCGTAACAGTGCCCTTCGATCGTGGTGAGCTCGTTACGAAAGTGTCCAGTCTGGTGAATCGCGGGGTGGAGCATAAGTGGAAACGGCTGCAGCCCTTGCAGCGGCAAGCCCTTAGCGAAACCCTTCGCCTGTTTAACGGAATATCCAGCTTCATCAGTGAGGGAAGGCCGATCGAATATGAGACGGTCTGTGAAGCGTGCGAGCCGCTTGTCGAGGTGGTCTCAAAGGGAAATTACAAAAGTATGCTGCGTGGTATACGCGACCACGATAACTATTCCTATACGCATTCGATGCGGGTTGCGACGTACCTTGCCGTGTTTGCCCACAATCTTGGTCTGCCAAGATCGGAACAAACTCTTCTTGCCGCGGGTGGGCTGCTGCATGACCTCGGCAAGATGGCGATCCCGCACGAGATCCTCAACAAGCCCGGCAAACTGGATAACGAGGAATTAGCGATCATGCGGGGACATGTGCCCGCCACAGTGGATTATTTAAAGCGATGGTTGGACCTGCCCAAGGGGGTTATGACGATCGCAGCCCAACACCATGAAAAGCTCGATGGCACGGGCTACCCTGCTGGGCTGGCCGGCAAGGACCTGAACCGGCTCGCCCGCATGGCGGCCATTATTGACGTGTTCACGGCCTTGACCGACCGGCGTTGCTACAAGCCGCCGATCGGGCCGGAGGTTGCGCTGACGATCATGGTCGAAGAGATGTCGTCTCACCTGGACATGAAGCTCCTGAGGTTATTCCGTCAGATGTTGCTCGACGCCGCCCGGACCGTGCGCCCAAAGGCCGTTGAAATGGCCTGACTCGACGGGACAGCCCGTGTTGGACGACTGATAGGCAGTGCGCGACTGCCCAGCCCCTCTGTGCGACGCCCGTCCACCCAGCTATATACCGGATCAAGGACCCAGCCACCCGAGGCACGCCCATGATCCGCCAACCTGATCCCAAGCCCGACGTCCTTGCCCGCCGCGATGCCATCGTCGCAGGTCTACGCGCCCTGCTACCGGAATCCGGTGTGATTGCTGAGCCGATTCGCCTGAAACCATACGAGACCGATGGTCTCTCTGCCTACCGGCAGGTCCCGCTTGCTGTTGTTCTGCCGGAAACCACCGAACAAGTCGCCGCAGTCCTGGGTTTCTGCCACCACAACGGCGTGCGTGTGATCCCGCGCGGCGCTGGCACATCGCTGTCCGGCGGTGCGCTGCCGATGGCGGACGCGGTTGTCGTCGGCATGATGCGGATGAACCAGATCCTCGATATCGACTACGCCGACCGCTGCGCCGTGGTGCAGGCGGGTGTTACCAACATCGGCATTACCAACGCGGTCTCGGCCGAGGGCTTCTTCTATGCGCCCGACCCGTCCAGCCAGCTTGCCTGCATGATCGGCGGCAACGTCGGCATGAACTCCGGCGGCGCCCACTGCCTGAAATACGGCGTCACCGCCAACAACCTGCTGGGCCTGAAGATCGTCACCATCCAAGGCGAGATCATCACCATCGGGGGCGCCCACCTCGACGCCGCGGGCTACGACTGGCTCGGCCTCCTGACCGGCAGCGAGGGCATGCTGGCGATGGTGACGGAGGTCACCGTCCGAATCCTGCGCGGCCCCGAAGGCGCCCGGGCGATGCTGGCGGCGTTTAAGTCGAATGAGATCGCTGGCGCCTGTGTGGACGCCATCATATCGTCCGGCATTATCCCGGTGGCGCTGGAATTCATGGACAGGCCCGCCATCCATGCGTGCGAGGCGTTCGCACACGCCGGATACCCGCTGGACGCGGAGGCGATGCTCATCATCGAGGTCGAAGGGAGCGAGACCGAACAGGACGACCTGCTGGGCAAGCTGTCCGAGATTTGCAACCGGTTCGACCCCATCAGCCTGAAGGTGTCCCAATCGGCAGAGGAATCCCAGGCGATCTGGAAGGGCCGCAAGGGCGCGTTCGGCGCCGTCGGCCGGATCAGCCCAGACTACCTGTGTATGGACGGCACCATCCCAACCAGCCAGTTGCCGCACGTGCTGCGCCGCATCCAGGAGATGTCCGACAGCTACGGCCTGAAAGTCGCCAACATCTTCCACGCCGGCGACGGCAACCTGCATCCGCTGATCATGTTCGACGCCAATGACCCCGCCAGCTTCCACAAGGCGGAAGCGTTTGGCGCCGACGTGCTGAAGCTCTGCGTCGAGGTTGGCGGCTGCCTGACCGGCGAACACGGCGTCGGCGTCGAAAAGCGCGACTTGATGCCGGTGCAGTTCGATGAACACGAACTGGAGCAGCAGCGCAGGATCAAATCCGCCTTTGACCCCGACTGGCTGCTGAACCCCAGCAAAGTGTTTCCCCTTGCCCCAGAAACCGTCGCGCTGCCCGAAGCCGCATGAGCCTGTCCCGCGCGTCCGAAGCCGAAAAGCAGATCGCCGGCACCATCCGCGAGGCCGCCGCGGCAAGGGAGCCTTTGCTGATCGAGGGCCATGGCACGAAATCCGGCATGCTTAGGCCCGTCCAGGCGGCGCGAACCCTGTCCACCACGGACCTTTCGGGGATCACCCTTTACTCGCCGAAGGAGCTGATCATCTCCGCGTTGGCTGGAACGCCGATGGCGGAGGTCGAAGCCGCGCTGACCGAAGCCGGCCAGCACCTGATTGCCGAACCGCCTGACCTTTCCCTGATCCTTGGCACGTCTGGGAAAGCGCAGACGCTGGGCGGCGTCGTCGCTACCAACCTGTCCGGTCCCCGCCGGATCGCCTGGGGTGCGATGCGCGACCACGTCATGGGCGTGCGCGCTGTCACCGGGCGCGCCGAGGTGATCCGCTCGGGCGGCCGCGTGCTGAAAAACGTGACCGGCCTCGATCTCTGCAAGCTGCTCACGGGCAGCCACGGCACGCTCGGCGTCATCACTGAAATTACACTCAAGGTTCTGCCCACGGCGGAGGCAACAGGCACCCTGGTAGTGCCGAACCTTGATGCCGCTGCCGGGGTGGCGGTGTTGTCGGCCGCGTTGGGCTCGCCGTTCAGCGTGTCGGCCGCCGCATGGCTCCCGACCGAGGCCGCGGCACGGGTGCCGGGGCTCGACGGCCTGGCAGGGGGGTTGGCGTTGGTCCGTATCGAGGAGTTTTCCGCATCGGTCGATTACCGTCTGGCAAAACTACGGGGCCAGTTGGCGCTGCCTGGCGCCGTGAGCCTGGGCACCGCAACCTCGCGTGCTCTTTGGAAGACGGTTGGCGATGCCCTGCCGCTCGCTCCGCGTGCGGATGATGCGGTGTGGCGGGTATCGGTGCGTCCCTCCGCCGGCCCCGCTGTGCTGGCGGCCCTTCAGCCTAAGGGGGTGACTGGCTTCCTCGACTGGGGTGGCGGATTGGTCTGGCTTACCGGTCCGGCTGATGAGGCTGTGCACGCCGACGTCGAGTCAGCCGCCTCGGTATCGGGCGGCACGTGGACGCTGGTTCGGGCACCGGACGCGCTGCGCGGATCGGTCCGGGTGTTGCCGGACGAACCAGCCCCGTTGGCCCGCATCACCCGCGGCGTGAAGGCCTCGCTCGATCCCGCCGGCATCCTCAACCCGGGCCGGTTCTACGCGGGGCTGTGAGCTACGATGTTCATGTCGCCATATGTCATCAATACCATGTTTCTGCTGACGTTTTATATATCGATCTATCAGCATGTGCAGTTGAAACGCCCGAACCCGGTGCTGAATCTGCAGTTCGTTATGATGGTATTCGTTTTGGCGATGGTCGTCATCGTCGCACTGTACAACCGAACCGATAAGTGGCTCTCTACCTCGTTCCTGGTGGTGGCGGCGGTGTGCCTCGCCGTGATGTACCGGCAGTTTCGTTACCTTCCACCCAGGCGAAAGTTCGAATGATGCGGATGAACCGTGCAGACTAACTTTACCGCCGAACAGCTGCGCGACCCTGACACCGCGTCATCCAATGCGGTACTTCGCACCTGCGTCCACTGCGGCTTCTGTACTGCGACGTGCCCGACCTTTCTGCTGTTGGGCGATGAACTCGACAGTCCGCGGGGCCGCATCTACCTGATCAAGGACATGCTGGAGACCGGGCGTCCCGCCACGAAAGACGTGGTGCGTCACGTGGACCGCTGTCTGTCCTGCCTGTCGTGCATGACCACGTGTCCGTCCGGCGTGAACTACATGCATCTGGTCGATCATGCCCGCACCTACATCGAGCAGACCTACCGCCGGCCGTTATCCGAACGCTGGCTACGGGCCATGCTTGGAATCATACTGCCGAAGCCGGCGCTGTTCCGTGCAGCGCTGACCGGCGCGCGCCTCGCCCGCCCGCTGTCGGGGCTGATTCCCGGCAAGTCGATGCTGTCGCAACGGCTGCGGGCGATGCTGTCGCTGGCGCCCGCGCAGTTGCCGCCACCCAGCCCGATGCAGGCGCCGCAGGTGCATGCGGCCCACGGTGAGCGCAAGGGCCGGGTGCTGCTGATGACCGGTTGCGCCCAGCAGGTGCTGATGCCGCGAATCAATGAGGCCACCATCCGGCTGCTCACCCGTATGGGGATCGAGGTCGTCATCGCCCGCGACGGCGGCTGCTGCGGCGCCCTGAACCACCATATCGGTCAGCACGACCGGGCGATGGCCCTGGTCCGCGCCAACATCGAGGCCTGGACGCGCGAGGCGGATGGCGCTGGGATCGATGCCATTGTCATCAACACATCGGGCTGCGGCACCACAGTCAAGGATTACGGCTTCATGTTCCGTTCGGAGCCGGAGCCCATGCGCGCAAAGGCTGAAAAAATCGCCGGCCTCGCCGTGGACATTTCGGAATTCCTTGCTCGATTCGGCTATACGCCGACCCGGCAACCCGCGAAACTGACCGTCGCTTATCATTCGGCCTGCAGCCTGCAGCACGGGCAAAAGATCACGACAGAGCCGAAAATGCTTCTGGCCCGCGCCGGCTTTCGCGTCGTTGAACCCACGGAGCCGCATATCTGCTGCGGGTCGGCAGGGACATATAATATGCTCCAGCCGGAAATCTCGGGCCGTCTGCGGGAGAGGAAGCTGAGCTATTTGAATGCCACCAAGCCTGACGTCATTGCTGCCGGCAACATCGGCTGCATCACGCAATTGGCCGGCGATGCCGTTCCTGTCGTGCATACGGTCGAGCTGCTGGACTGGATGGCGGGTGGCCTCCAGCCGCCAGGCGTGACCGTCTGAGATGACGACGAGACCGAGCACCGTCTGCGCTGTGTTCGCTGTATGCTTGGTGGTTCAGGCGCATGCAGACCACCTCAAGGCTCAGACCCCGGCTCCAGCCGCCAAACCGACCGGCACGAACCAGATGCTGGACGCCCTGAAGGCCGCACCGGATGAGCAGGCCGCCACCGCGCTTGAAGAACAGCTCCTTCACGCCTGGATCCAAGCCGGTACGCCCGCGGTGACACTGCTCATGAGCCGCGGCCTGCGGCTACTTCAGGCCGGTCAGGACGATGACGCCATTGAATCCTTCACCGATGCCATCACGCTCTCGCCCGACGTGGCCGAGGCGTGGCACCAGCGCGCCATCGCCCGATATCAGGCGGGTGACGTGCCGGGAGCTATCCATGACCTGCAGGAGACGATAAAGCTTGAGCCACGGGACTTCGCGGCGTTCCGTACTCTGACCGATATCGCCACGGCTCGCGAAGACTGGAAGGGTGCCTATGCCGCCTGGCAGAAGGTTATGGAACTCGACCCGAAGACCCAAGGCGGTGACGAGCGATTGCGGGACCTGAAGCGGAAAGCAGTCGGCGAGGACACCTGAAACGGTCGGGGTTCAGAATGAAACCGAACTGGTGAGAGTGAGTGGCGGCCGACGTGTGACACCATATCCCCCAGCGGCCACGGCCAGGATATCCATGTCGTGATGATCGACGATCAGGTCCGCCACGGGTCCGCAGTCCCCGGTATCCGCGCTGGTCTTACTTCCTGCCCAGTGCACTTGGATTGTTCGCGATTCGCCTGGCGTCCGAGCCTCGACGATTATGCTGCCGCCGTTTGCCTTCAAGGTGTTCAGGTCAAGAACGCACGCGAACTGGTCAGGACGGTGCACCAATAGCCTGGTGTCGTTTCCAAACGGATTGCCCCGCGCGTAATCGAAGGTGATGATGTCACCGACGCCCGGCCCGTTGCGCATGATGAGCGAAGCGATGTTGACCGCGCCGGCCGCTGCCAGCAGGGTCGCCGCCCCGAAGATGAGCGGTCCGGCCACGCGGCGAACTCCATCGTGTTTCGAACTCATCAGCCGCTCCGCACGCTTTGGCATGACGAGATACGATGGAATGATTGAGCAACCGTTAACCGGAGCGATCAGGCCGCGGCGGCGGCGATCCGCGCCAATGCCTCATCCCGGCCCAGGGCGGCCAGTGTCACATCGATCCCCGGGCTGACCGTGCTGCCGGTGAGCGCGACGCGCAACGGCTGTGCCACCTGACCGAGTTTCAGCCCCGTGCTTTCGGCGAAGGTACGCAATGCGGCATCGGTGCCGGTGATCGAAAAGTCGGTTTCGGCTAACGCATGCATCAGGTCGCGCAGTATCGCCTTGGCTTCCGCCGTCAGCAGCGCAGCAGCCTTCCCCTCGATCGGCAGCGGGGCGCGCTGCGCCAGAAACGCCGCCGAATTCGAAAGCTCCACCAGAGTCTTCGCGCGCTCCTTCAGCGCCGGCATCAGGGTGCGAATCCGGCCGGCGACCACGTCGTTCAGCGCCAGATCCTCGCGCCCGCCCAACCGCTGCATCACTTCCCCCGTCAGCCGGGCGTCATCAGCCGCTCGGATATAGACGCCGTTGAGGTTCAGCAGCTTAGCCTGGTCCAGCCGCGACGGACCGCGATTGACATCGACGATATCGAACAGGCGGATCGCGTCCTCGCGGCTGATCACCTCCAGATCGCCGTGCGACCAGCCCAGGCGGAGCAGGTAATTGCACAGCGCCTCCGGCAAGATGCCCTGCTCCTTAAACTCCAGTGCGAACTGCGCGCCGTGCCGCTTGGACAGTTTTGCGCCGTCCGCACCGTGGATCAGCGGGATGTGGCCGAAGCGGGGCGGCGTCCAGCCCGTGCCGCGGTAGACCTGAAGCTGGCGAAAGGTGTTGGTCAAGTGATCATCGCCGCGGATGACGTGGGTGATCGCCATGTCGTGGTCATCGACGACGACCGAGAAATTATAGGTCGGCGTGCCGTCGCTGCGCAGGATGATCATGTCGTCGAGTTCGGTATTGGCGACGCGCACGGGACCTTGGACCAAGTCCTCCAGAACCGTCTCACCATCACGGGCGCCCTTGATGCGGATGACCGGCGTCACGCCGGGCGGCGCCTGGTCCGGGTTGCGGTCACGCCAGCGGCCGTCGTAGCGCCAGACGCGCTTTTCTGCCCGCGCCTGCTCGCGCTCCTGATTCAGTTCCTCCGGGGTGCAGTAGCAGTGATAGGCGGCACCGTCAGCCAGCAACTGCCGCGCGATTTCCGCGTGGCGCGTCTGCCGGCTCGACTGGAAAACCGTCTGGCCATCACGCCTCAAATCGAGCCAATCGAGGCTGTCGAGGATGCCCTGCGTGGCCGCCTCGGTGCTGCGTTCGCGGTCGGTATCCTCGATCCGCAGCAGGAACTCGCCCCCGCAGTGGCGGGCGTAGAGGAAGTTAAACAGCGCGGTACGAACGCCGCCGATGTGCAGCGGGCCGGTTGGGCTGGGGGCAAAGCGGGTGCGGACGGTCATGGCCCAGCATCTAGCACGGCAGTTCACCCTTTGTAGACGCTTGCCCCGCTAAGCTGCCCCGCATGAGGACTTCGCCGCGTCAACTTGTCACCGAATGGCTGGATGCCGAACGGGACCGGCTGATGCTGTGGCTGCCGTTGTTCATGGGAATGGGAGTTGCAGGCTACTATGCCTTGCGATTCGAACCCGTGACCTGGATCGGGCCGCTGGCGGCGGCCTCGCTGGTAACCTCCGCCATCGCTCTACCCAGGCTGCGCCTGTTGATCGCGCCTTTGGCGGCGATCGCGCTCGGTTTTGCTTCAGGCCAGATCGCCACGGCCCGTGCTCCGCCGCTTGAAGCCGGATTGCCCACTCACGCCACGATCGTGACCGGTACAATCATGGCGGCTGAAATGCTGCCCGCAGGCCGGCGGATTACCATCCAGCCGGCGACGCTAGGTGATGCCACAATGCCGCTGGCCCGGTCGGTCAGGGTCAGGTTGCGGGCCGAGGACGACGAGACGCTGGATGCCGGCAACTCCGTCCGGATTCGCGCGCTGATCCGTGCGCCGATGCCACCGGCCTATCCCGGGGCGTGGGACCTGCAGCGCGACGATTTCTATGCACGTCTTGGCGCATCCGGCTATGCGATCGGCGTGTCCGAACGAACCGCGAAAGCAGTGCCATCGGGCCCGATGCGGCGGGTGCAGTGGCTACGGGAGGTCATTGCCGAACGAGTTATCGCGGTCATCCCCGGACCTGCGGGCGCCGTCGGGGTCACGCTGCTGACCGGATCGTCGATGGCCCTACCGGCGGCCGACCATGCCGCGTTCAGCGATTCCGGGCTGGCGCACCTGCTCGCAGTGGCCGGTTTGCATATCGGGATCGTCATGGGCTTCGCCCTGCTGCTGTCGCGACAGGCGTTTGCCCTCAGCGAGCGCGCGAGCCTGTTCTGGCCGACAAAGAAACTGGCGGCGGCGGCGGCTTTGGCAGCGGGCGGCGCTTACATGGTGCTGACCGGCATGCACCTGCCGATCATTCGCAGCTTCGTCATGGCCTGCCTGCTGACACTGGCGCTGCTCGCCGGGCGCAACCCGGTGTCGATGCGCGGGCTGGCGCTGGCCGCAACCTTCCTGATGCTGATCGCTCCGCAGGAAGTGCCGGACGTCTCGTTCCAAATGAGCTTTTCGGCTGTGCTGGCGCTAATCGCCGGATATGAGGCGCTGCGTCCATTGCTGCGGCGCTTGCACGGCTCCGGCCGGTGGCGGCGTTTCGTATCGCATGTCAGCGCGCTTGCGTTGACCAGCGCGCTGGCTGGGTCCGCCTCCGCACCCTATGCGGCCTACCATTTCGGACATGTGCAGGTGTACTTCGTGCTTGCGAACATGGTTGCGGTGCCGCTGACCGCGCTTCTGGTCATGCCCGCCGGCCTGATCTCCCTGTTTCTCATGCCGCTGCATCTGGAGGCATTGGCGCTCGTCCCGATGGGATGGGGTGCCCAGGCCATCCTGTGGGTCGCACGAACGACAGCAGCGCTGCCGGCTGCCACGTTCGAGGTCCCGCATATTCCGCTTTGGGGTCTTTGTATTTTCTCCCTTGGCTTCGCCTGGCTGGGTATTTGGCGCACGCCGCTACGGCTGGCGGGTGTGCCTGTGATGGTGCTGGGACTGGCGTCACCGCTGCTGGCGACGCCACCTGACCTGTTGGTCTCGGCGGATGCCAGGCTCATCGCGCTGCGAACGTCGCAGGGGATGTTTCTCCAGCAGACGAAGGGTGGATCGAAATTCACCCGTGACGCCTGGGCGCAATACTGGGCCGCCGCTTCGGTCATGCGGATCCCGGCCGAGGGTGACGCCGGCGACGGGGTGATCCGCTGCGCCGACGGGGCGTGCCTGCTGCGCCCCTACGCCGACCGGCCCGGCGCACTGTTGGTGCGGGGTGCCGCTCATCCCGCCGGCTGCGATCAGGTCTCCGTCATCGTGTCCGCCGAACCGGCGCGGAAACTGTGTCCGAAACCCTGGCCGAAACTGGTTGATCGCTTCACCGTCTGGCGGGACGGCAGCGTGGCGATCTGGCTTGAGCCAGACGGCGCGCGCGTGTTGACGGATCGGGCGGAACGTGGCGATCGCCCGTGGGTGCCACCGCCGCCACAACCGCATCGGGCCGCCGCGCCATCGCTGCCGCCCGCTGCCGTGGACGAAGTATCACACTAAGGTCGGGCAACCCGAATACGCCCCCCGCGTTGCGACAACGGATAGCAACAGCAGGGAGCATCCATGTTTTATCATCGCAAGGAAACCATCGTTCCGGTCAACGTGAAGAACCCCGACCCTCGGTTCGGCCAGTTTCTGCTTGAACAATTCGGTGGCGCGACGGGCGAGTTGACCGCCGCCCTGCAGTACTGGGTGCAGTCGTTCCACGTTACCGACGCTGCCATTCGTGACATGCTGCAGGACATCGCAATCGAGGAATTCAGCCACCTTGAAGTGGTCGGCAAACTGATTGAGCAGCACACGCGCAATCTGGACCAGGAAGATGTCTATGCCGCGCCGCTGTTCCGTATCCGTGGTGTCGGACCGCACTTTGTAGACAGCCAGGGGAGTGCATGGACCGCATCCTATATGAACGAGGGCGGCAACGTGGTTCGCGACCTGCGGGCCAACATCGCCTCGGAGGCTGGCGCTCGCCAGACTTATGAGGCGTTGATCCACGCCAGCACCGACGAAGGCTCGACGAAGGTCCTAACTCATCTGCTGACCCGCGAAATCACCCACGCCCAAATGTTCATGGCGGCGCTGGAGAAGATGGGCAAGCTGGATGATCCGTTCTTTGGGACTATCAAGCCTGACGAGACAGTGGATTTGGTGTTCAACCTATCAAAGGGCGACGATCACCGTGGTCCCTGGAACAACAAGCCGATGTTCAGATACGAGGAAGATCCGAAGCCAATGGGTGGGATTCCGCCGGCGCCGGTTAACCCGGACGACGAGAAATTACCGATGGCGGCCGAGTAAAGACGAAGTAAACGGGCTGCTGTGCTGACAGTAGCCCGCTTCCCTGTTTCCAACGAGACGAAGTTGTTGCGGTCAAAACTCGTTGGATTTACCATATGACCTCGGTCATTGTGTCGTCGTACAAAGGTGGTTCCCCGCCCCACCGGAAAATACCACGGCTTTACGTTTGGTCGGCTTGCAACTCGTAATGACCCACGATTATGGACGCCGTGGTGCGGCGGTGGTTCAATCACCGCAGATCGCTGCATCGTTTGCCGTTCACCAAGGTGAAGCCCTTTTATAGTCGTCCTTGACTGCTCCAGACAGTGGTCTAGGCGCGTTCGCACAGTCATCTTTTTCGATGAGACACCCTGTCCTATTCTATTCCAACGTAGGCCAACGATACATTAACTCAAACGGGGCGGCATACATGGAGCTGAATCAAACCGGGCCTAGGGAGATCGCTCATGTGGCAAGCTTGCGGATAGGCGCTGCCCTGCCGGACCCGCCGTTTGAGTTCCTTGACGGCGACAAACTGGCGGGTTTCGATGTGATGCTCATGCAGTGCATCGCCGAGCAACTAGGCCGGACCTGGCAGCTGGTTCGTTACACAGGCCAGGACTTCAATGGCATCTTCGCGGGCCTGGACGACGGCACTTATGACTGCATCGCGTCGGGCACGACGATGACGCCGGAGCGGGAACGGCTCGCGGATTTCTGCCGGCCTTACGCGGTGTCAGGCCAGTCCCTGGTGGTTGACGCACTCCGCCACCCGAACGTGCGCGGCATCGAAGATTTAAGCGGACTGGTAGTAGGGGTCCAGCGTGGCAACACAAGCCAGCCCGTGGCCGAGAAGTTAGTTGCTGAACATCGCGCGGGCCGCGTCCGCATCTATCCCTACGACGCGATCGAGGAAGCGCTGGACGACCTCAGCAGCGGAGGATGCGACGCCTTCATGAAGCTTGCACCTGTCACTGAATGGTTTGTCCAGAAACGGCCAAGGCTGAGGGTTGTTCAGGCTGAAATCACGCACGAGCGGCTGGGCGTTTGCGTGCGGAAGGGGGATACCGTGCTCAGGGACGCGATCAACGCAGCCCAAACGTCGCTTATCAATTCCGGAACTTTGCCGGCGCTGATCAAACGGTGGCTAGGCTCGGCGGCTCAACAGCCATAGTCAGCCGAGGCCTTGCTAAGAATGTGCGAGGCCTGAGCCAGAATGAAAAAGGGCGGACCCAACGGCCCGCCCCTTCGTCACATCGCGGAGAACGATTTGGATTAGAAATCCATATCGCCCATGCCGCCCATGCCGCCACCGCCCGGCATCGGAGGAGCCTTCTTCTCCGGCCGCTCCGCCACCATAGCTTCGGTGGTGATCAGCAGGCCGGACACCGAAGCGGCGTCCTGCAGCGCGGTACGAACAACCTTGGTCGGATCGATGATGCCGGCCTTGACCAGGTCCTTGAACTCGCCGGTTTGCGCGTCGAAGCCGAAGTTGTATTCGTCCTTCTCCAGCGTCTTGCCGGCGATCACGGCGCCGTCTTCGCCGGCGTTCTCGGCGATCTGGCGCAGCGGGGTTTGGATCGCCTTGCGGATGATCTCGATCCCGAAGCGCTGGTCGTCGTTATCGGCCTTGATCTTGCCCAGGATCAGGGATGCACGAGCCAGAGCGACGCCGCCGCCCGGAACGATGCCTTCCTCGACCGCTGCGCGCGTAGCATGCAGGCTGTCGTCCACGCGATCCTTGCGCTCCTTCACCTCAACCTCGGTGCTGCCACCGACGCGGATGACGGCCACGCCGCCGGCCAGCTTCGCCAGACGCTCTTGCAGCTTCTCGCGGTCGTAGTCGCTGGTCGTCTCCTCGATCTGCGCCCGGATCTGGCTGCAACGGCCCTGGATGTCGGCCTTCTTGCCAGCGCCTTCGACGATCGTGGTGTTTTCCTTCTCGATCAGGATCTTCTTGGCCTTGCCGAGGTCGGCCAGCTTCACGTTCTCAAGCTTGATGCCAAGGTCTTCGCTGATCACGGTGCCACCGGTCAGGATCGCGATGTCTTCCAGCATCGCCTTGCGGCGATCACCGAAGCCAGGCGCTTTCACGGCCGCGACCTTCAGGCCGCCGCGCAGCTTGTTCACAACCAGGGTCGCCAGAGCCTCGCCCTCGACGTCCTCGGCGATGATCACCAGCGGACGGCCGGACTGCACGATGCTCTCCAGCAGCGGCAGCATCGGCTGCAGGCCGGACAGCTTCTTCTCGTGGATCAGGATGTACGGCTGATCCATGTCGGCGATCATCTTCTCCGCATTCGTGATGAAGTACGGGGAGACATAGCCGCGGTCGAACTGCATGCCCTCGACGACGTCGAGTTCAGTGGCAATGCCCTTGGCTTCCTCGACGGTGATGACACCTTCGTTGCCGACCTTCTGCATCGCTTCGGCGATCATCTTGCCGATTTCGGATTCGCCGTTGGCGGAGATCGTCCCGACCTGGGCGGTTTCCGCCGGGGTGGTGATCTTCTTGGTGCGCTTCTTCAGCTCTTCAACGACGGCCGTGACCGCCTTGTCGATGCCGCGCTTCAGGTCCATCGGGTTCATGCCGGCGGCAACCGCCTTAGCGCCCTCACGGACGATCGCCTGCGCCAGAACGGTCGCGGTGGTCGTGCCGTCGCCCGCGATGTCGTTGGTCTTGCTGGCGACTTCGCGCACCATCTGGGCGCCCATGTTCTCGAACTTATCCTGCAGTTCGATTTCCTTGGCGACCGTCACACCGTCCTTGGTGATCCGCGGCGCGCCGAAGCTCTTGTCCAGAACAACGTTGCGGCCCTTAGGACCCAGGGTTACCTTTACCGCGTCGGCCAGAACATCCACGCCGCGCAGCATCCGAGCGCGCGCGTCGCCGCCGAAGCGGACATCTTTAGCTGCCATATTCTCGTTCCTCGTTGAATCTATCTTAAGTCAGGAAAACTGTTGACCGGATGAACCGGATCAGGCTGCCTTCTTCTTCGCGGCCTGGGCGTCAATGATGCCCATGATGTCGGACTCCTTCATGATCAGGAGTTCCTCACCATCAAGCTTCACCTCGGTGCCGGACCACTTGCCGAACAGGATCTTGTCGCCGGCCTTGACGTCCAGCGGCACAAGGGCGCCGGTTTCGTTGCGAGCGCCAGGACCGACGGCGATGACTTCGCCTTCCATCGGCTTCTCTTTGGCGGTATCGGGGATGATGATGCCGCCCGCGGTCTTTTCCTCGGCGGTCAGCCGGCGGACCACGACGCGGTCGTGCAATGGACGGAAGCTCATTATTTCGCTCCTGAGTGCGATCTCAGACGTTGATCGGATGGCCAACACCGAAACCGAGCCTCATGATGAGCACCCTGTCCGGTTGTTAGCACTCCCACGCGGGGAGTGCCAGCGATCTAGTCTTCTCGTCGGCGTGAGTCAAGAGGTTGGCAGCACTCTCCTGTGACGAGTGCTAACTTGCTGAAATCAATGTGTTTTCAGTTGCACAACGCAGCTTTGCTCCGACATCATCTTGTCATCCGCCGTCGCTTTCGTTGGCTGGACGCGGTTGGTGGCGGATGTGTGCTTGGAAAGGAAGCAATGCTCCATGAATCTCGCGCGGCAGATGAAAGACTATCGCTTGACCACCGCAGAGATCCTCTATCATCTGCCGGATCATCCCACGCTTCTCCAGACCTTCATCTGGCAGGACCTCGATATCGCGCCGCAATATCCGGTGCTGCACAAATTCCTGGACTTCTGGCGCCGCGAGATTGAGGGAAATCTGCACTCTGTCCGGGTTGCATCCAGCAAGTTGATCAGGCCGGGCAACGTGCGCCACGCGCAGACATTGTTGAGCATCCACTAGAGATCCGTCGGGCCGGGCGGATTGGCACCGCTTGGTTAGAAGTAAAATAATGCTCTGGCGTGGGAAGCTTCGGTCTTCTCTTCTTTTTCGGCAGGCTTCTCTTTATAAAGAAGCGATGCCGTTTGATGTTCACGATTTCCCAGAAGCATCTCGCATGGATCGC
Organism: uncultured Pseudomonadota bacterium; assembly: GCA_963819005.1. Taxonomy (GTDB): domain Bacteria; phylum Pseudomonadota; class Alphaproteobacteria; order Acetobacterales; family Acetobacteraceae; genus Rhodopila. The sequence goes on along the minus strand of CAWFUL010000009.1, from coordinate 82,708 downwards.
GCCGCGACCCGCTCCAGCCGGCGCGCGGTGGCGACCTGGCTTTTTGTCGTCGCCGCAATGATCATGGTTATGATCATTCTTGGGGGCGCCACGCGCCTGACCGGATCAGGCCTGTCCATTATGGAATGGGCGCCGTTGATGGGCGCGCTGCCTCCAATGTCGGGCGCTGAGTGGAACCGCCTTTACCATCTGTATCAGACCATCCCGCAATATAGCTTGGTGAATCAGGATATCGGCCTGGATGGCTTCAAGCACATCTTCTGGCTCGAGTGGACTCACCGGCTTTGGGGCCGCCTTATCGGCATCGTTTTCCTGCTGCCGATGGTCTGGTTCTGGGCTACTGCCCGGATCGAGAAGCATCTGCTGCCGCGTCTGGCACTGCTTTTCCTCCTTGGAGGTCTTCAAGGCGCCGTCGGCTGGTTCATGGTAGAGTCGGGTTTCCTGCCTGACTCAACGGCGGTGTCACCCTACCGGCTGGTGGTGCACCTTGCGCTGGCACTGCTGCTGTATGGTGCGATTATCTGGACGGCGCTTTCGGCGCTCCGCCCGGTCAGGTTCGCTCCGACAAACCGGACCGCTCCAAAAGTGCTGGCAATTGCGTGCGTGGCCATGGTGGGCACGACCATCATCGCAGGAGGCTTTGTCGCCGGGCTACATGCCGGACTGACCTATAACACCTATCCTCTGATGGACGGGAGGCTCGTTCCCGACGGCTATGCCGCCCTGCACCCGCTTGTGCTGAACCTCACGGAAAATGTTGCGGCGGTGCAATTCAACCATCGGCTGCTGGCGACAGCCACCCTAGTGCTGGTGTCTGTCATGGCAGTGGTCGGCTTCCGTGGCAGCCTGCCGTGGACACTTGCTGCATGGCTCGGCGCCGCCGTGGCAACACAATATATATTAGGAGTTGCCACTCTGCTGTGGGTGGTGCCGATGCCGCTGGCGACCTTGCATCAGTTCGGCGCCGTTGTGCTGCTGACGGCCGTGCTGGTGGTCGCGCACCAACTGACAGGGCGACCTCCCGTCACTTCCGCCACCAGATCGAGTGTGGATACTGAAACGGCGGCCGACCAGGAGATCTGCTCATCGTGACAGCCGCCGGCATCGTGTTGGCTGCCGTGGATCTTCCGGCGATCGTCGAGTCGCTGCCGGTAGGCCTTGCAGTGATCGATCCGGCGCAACGGATCGTGCTGATGAACCCGGCCTTTCACACCTCGCTGGGCCTTGACCCCGGCCGCTTCGCGCCGGGAACCGCGTTGGAGGACGCAATACGCACGCTGGCACTGCGTGGCGTCTTCGGACCGGGCGACCCGGACGCCCAGACGAGGGCGTTCATCGAGTCCGACCGCACTCATTCGGGACGGCTCCGCCGCCAAACCTATGCCGGCCGCAGCTTCGACCTTTATAATACGCCGTTGGTCGACGGTGGCGTCGTCATCTCGGTCGTTGATATCACCGAGGTCCTGGCTGCCCGAGCCGGCGCGGAAAGCGCTCTGGCCCAGACCACGACAGCGTTGGCTACTTTGCGCATCGGCCTGGCCATCTTCAATCCGGCCGGCGCGTTGCTGTTGTCCAACCCGCGCTTCGCCGAGTTATTGACGCTGCCGGCGGAGCGCCTGGGGCCTGGCGTGACGCTTAAGGTGGTGCTGGATGCGATGCAGCACCGAGAGGAGTTTCAAAGCCAGGATGGCATCGCCTTTGTAAATGCGCTGCGCAACCTGCGGCCGGGTCAGCATTGGGCAACGCGGCGTCAGCGCGACGATGGCCAACTTGTGGATGTCATGGTCGACCCGCTACCGGGTGGCGGCTTCGCAATCACCCTCAACGACATTACGCCTCTGGCCAGAGCCGAAGACGAGGCGCGGCGCCGCGCTCACCTGCTTGACCAGGTGCTGCTGGCTGTGCCGCACGGCATTTGCGTCTACGGTCCGGACCGGCGCGTCTCCATGTTCAACCAGACCTATCAGGAGGTGATGGCTGGCGCCCCCTTGCAGATCGGCGACCATCTGGTGGAGGTCATCCGCCGCCGCGCCGAAGCCGGCGAGTATGGCGGAGGACAGCCGGACGAGGTCTTTGTTCGGCAAATGAGCTACGACATCGGCCGGCCGCAGACGAGGCGCCGCGTTCGCCCTAATGGGTCGGCTATCGATGTCCGCACCGCGCCGCTGCCGGACGGCGGGCATATAAGCGTCGTGACTGACATCTCCGCTCTGGTACAGGCGGAGGCTGAGGCGCGCCATGCCAAGGATGTGGCGGAGGCGGCGAATAAGGCCAAATCGCGTTTCCTTGCGACCATGAGCCACGAGCTTCGCACGCCGTTGAATGCCATTATCGGGTTTTCCGACGCCCTGATGCGCGACACCTCCCGGCCATCGCCGGCCGAGGTTGCCGAATATGGCGGCCAGATCAACGTGGCCGGCAAGCAGTTGCTGTCGATCATCAACACCATCCTGGACGTTGCCCGTATCGAGTCCGGACGCTTCGAGCCCGGCGAGGAAGTTATTGACGTCGCCCAGGTTCTGCGGACGGCGGTGCGCCAGGCACAGAGCGCTGCGCTGGCCGCGGAGGTGTCCCTTGACCTGAAAGTCCCGGAGGATCTGCCGTGGCTGCGCGCCGATGAGCGGCGGCTTGGGCAGGTGGTGACGCAGCTTCTGTCGAACGCGGTGAAATTCACCGAGGCAGGCGGCTCGGTCGTTGTGGAGGCGGAGCAGGGCCCGGACGGGGATATCAGGATGCGTGTGGTCGATACCGGCATCGGCATACCGGAGGCCGACCTCGAGCGCGTTTTCGAACCGTTCATCCAGCTCGATGACACGCTGTCCCGCCGATATGCGGGCACCGGCCTGGGACTGTATGTCGCGCGGGCGATCGTGATGGCGCAAGGTGGCCAGATCAAGCTGACCAGCATGCCACAGGTAGGCACGACGGCAGAAATTACCTTGCCGAGCCAGCGCGTCGTGCATTGAGGCGACACCTCGCCTGTCATCGTCCGCTGCCATCTTCCATGGGCATTCTGATCAGTGGCCCTATCTATATCCCTGAGAACCATTTGAAGGATCGCCGCCATGACCGCCATCGCAGCCACGGACAAACTGTTTTTCCAGCGAGCGGATGCCGCCCTGCATCAGGATGCCGCTACTCGGATCGTAGAGCAGGCGTTGTCGGGCAGCGACGACGGCGAGCTGTTCCTCGAATATCGCGAAAGTGAGCAGATCAGCCTGGACGACGGGCGGATTCGCGCCGCCGGGTTCGATTCGTCGCTGGGCTTCGGCTTGCGGGCCGTCGCCGGCGAGGCAACCGGCTTCGCCCATGCCGGAGAGATTTCCGAGGCCGCGCTTCGACGCGCGGCGGACAGCGTCGCGGCCATTAAGGAAGGTCACAGTGGCACGGCGTCCGAACCGCCCCGTGCGACCAACGCCCGTCTGTATTCCGATTCGAACCCGCTGGGGCTAATGGCCTTCTCCGCACGCACTTCTCTGCTGTCTGAAATCGACGCCTATGCGCGTGGCAAGGATTCGCGAGTTATACAGGTGATGGCCTCAATCGCGGGCGAATGGCAGGCGGTTCAGATCATGCGCGCCGATGGCACACGCGTGGCGGACCTTCGGCCGCTCGTTCGGCTGAACGTCTCGGTGGTGGTGGAGCGCGACGGACGCCGCGAAACTGGTTCCTATGGCACCGGCGGCCGATTCGCTTACGACGCCGTTACCAATGAGGTTGTCTGGCGCGGCGCGGTGGATGAGGCCCTGCGTCAAGCGCTCGTCAACCTGGAAAGCCGGCCCGCGCCGGCTGGAGAAATGGAGGTCGTGCTGGGCTCCGGTTGGCCGGGTATTTTGCTGCACGAGGCAATCGGCCACGGTCTGGAGGGGGATTTCAACCGCAAGAAGACCTCGGCCTTCTCCGACCTCTTGGGACAGCGCGTGGCCTCGCCCGGTGTCACGGTGATCGACGACGGCACGATGCCGGACCGCCGCGGCAGCCTCACCGTTGATGATGAAGGTACCCCCAGCAGCCGGACCGTGCTGATCGAGGATGGTGTTCTGGTCGGCTTCATCCAGGATCGCCTCAACGCCCGGCTGATGAACATGCGCGCGACGGGCAATGGCCGGCGGCAGTCCTATGCCCATGCACCGATGCCGAGGATGACGAATACCGTGATGCTGGGCGGTTCGAACACGCCGGACGAGATGATCGGTTCCGTGAAGCGCGGTTTATATGCAGTGAACTTCGGCGGGGGCCAGGTGGATATCACGTCCGGCAAGTTCGTGTTCTCCGCCAGCGAGGCCTACCTGATCGAGGACGGCAAGGTGACCGCGCCAGTGAAGGGCGCGACGCTGATCGGCAACGGGCCGGATGCGCTGACGAGGGTGGCGATGATCGGCAACGACATGGCGTTGGACCCGGGAATCGGCACCTGCGGCAAGAGCGGTCAAGGCGTGCCGGTCGGCGTCGGCCAGCCAACGCTCAAGTTATCCGGTCTGACGGTCGGGGGCACCGCGGACTAGTCCCGGCCGGTCACGTCGCGCCTTTTACAAGAAAATGGCAAAATATCTCCAAATCCGGGTTGCGGGAGCTGTCCCCGGCTTTGTCTAAATTTGGGGATATGAGGGTCAGTTTCTGCTTTTCGATTGGATACGTGACAAAACAATCAAATTGAAACGGTATCGAGTGTAATCTGCCCGATGTTTCCCCGGTATCAGAAAAAACTTCGGTTGCATTCGTTAATTCGGGACGAATTGACGTCATGATCACGTCAATAAAACGATAAACGTCTCTTCTGTCTGTGAATATCAGTCCATCGACGAACCGCGGTTCAGCTGCTCCGTGGTTCAGACTTAGACGCAAGATCACAGAAAGGACGAGCCGATGCTCATTTTACAGATTGCCGCGACCCTTGGCGTGACTGCCACTTCCAGCACGGTCCGTCTCGGCGCCTACGCCCCCGCGCTGGCGGCGGCTGAGGCCAGCAAGGTGCGTCTGGGCGCCTACGCCCCCGCGCTGGCGACCGCTGAGGCCAGCAAGGTGCGTCTCGGCGCCTACGCTCCGCGCTGGCGACCGCTGATGCCGGCAAGGTCCGCCTGGGCGGCTTCGCCCGCGCTGTCGACCGCTCGATGCCGGCAAGGTCCGCCTGGGCGGCTTCGCGCCGCGCTGGCGACCGCTGATGCCGGCAAGGTCCGTCTGGGCGCCTACGCTCCGCGCTGGCGACCGCTCGATGCCGGCAAGGTCCGTCTGGGCGCCTTCGCCCCGCGCTGGCGACCGCTCGATGCCGGCAAGGTCCGCCTGGGTGGCTTCGCGCCGCGCTGGCGACCGCTGATGCCGGCAAGGTCCGTCTGGGCGGCTTCGCCCCGCGCTGGCGACCGCCGAGGCCAGCAAGGTCCGTCTGGGCGGCTTCGCCCCGCGCTGGCGGCCGCTCGAGGCCAGCAAGGTGCGTCTCGGCGCCTACGCCCCCGCGCTGGCGGCGCTCGAGGCCAGCAAGGTGCGTCTCGGCGCCTACGCCCCCGCGCTGGCGGCGCTCGAGGCCAGCAAGGTGCGTCTCGGCGCCTACGCCCCCGCGCTGGCGGCGGTCGAGGCCAGCAAGGTGCGTCTCGGCGCCTACGCCCCCGCGCTGGCGGCGCTCGAGGCCAGCAAGGTGCGTCTGGGCGCCTACGCCCCCGCGCTGGCGGCGGTCGAGGCCAGCAAGGTGCGTCTCGGCGCCTACGCTCCCGCGCTGGCGGCGCTCGAGGCCAGCAAGGTGCGTCTCGGCGCCTACGCCCCCGCGCTGGCGGCGGTCGAGGCCAGCAAGGTGCGTCTCGGCGCCTACGCCCCCGCGCTGGCGGCGGTCGAGGCCAGCAAGGTGCGTCTCGGCGCCTACGCCCCCGCGCTGGCGGCGGTCGAGGCCAGCAAGGTGCGTCTCGGCGCCTACGCCCCCGCGCTGGCGGCGGTCGAGGCCAGCAAGGTGCGTCTCGGCGCCTACGCCCCCGCGCTGGCGGCGGTCGAGGCCAGCAAGGTGCGTCTCGGCGCCTACGCCCCCGCGCTGGCGGCGGTCGAGGCCAGCAAGGTGCGTCTCGGCGCCTACGCCCCCGCGCTGGCGGCTGTCGAGGCCAGCAAGGTGCGTCTCGGCGCCTACGCCCCCGCGCTGGCGGCGGTCGAGGCCAGCAAGGTGCGTCTCGGCGCCTACGCTCCCGCGCTGGCGGCGGTCGAGGCCAGCAAGGTGCGTCTCGGCGCCTACGCCCCCGCGCTGGCGGCGGTCGAGGCCAGCAAGGTGCGTCTCGGCGCCTACGCTCCCGCGCTGGCGGTGGTCGAGGCCAGCAAGGTGCGTCTCGGCGCCTAGTTAAGGTTGCATGACTTCAGACAGACCTGCGCAGTTTAATCGATAACCGCAGCCGCTGCCGATAGTCACGTCGTATGCTCCCGTCTGCTTTGACCCAACCGTAGTGCTTTTGTGAGGATGCTGTGTCGTGAACACGCCGATCCAACATCCGGCCCTCGATCCTGAATCCGGCACCTCAAAGCCAAAACTAATCACCTTTCATCGTCTGACTCCGGATACGCGGCTTCCCCAACGTGCCGATCGTTCGGCGGCCGGTTCACTACCGACGCGAGCGTTTCGATACTGCGAGCCGGCTACCACGGCCTCCGCGTTCGGCTACTATGTCTTCCCTCCCATCGGTTTCTCGATCGTGTGGGATGGCCACGACATGATGTGGACGCATGAGCGCGCAAACGAGTGGTTGCCATTGAAATCGGCCAACTACCCTGGATTCCGCGAACGCTTCGAGGCGGTCGCGCCGGACGAGATCAGGGAGTATTCGCCGCCTATGGTTGGGGCGCTACAGGAACCGGGCCTGATCCAGCTTTGGACCGGATTGGTGGTGCGAACCGCGCCCGGCTGGAGTTTGCTGGTCCGGCCTCCTGCCAATCTGCCCCGTCCTGGCGGCTATGATGCGTTCGAGGGCATTGTTGAAACGGACCGCTGGTTCGGGCCGCTGATCACCAACATCAGGTTAACAAAAACCGACACTCCTATCGTATTCAATCCGGAGTATCCCTTGCTGCAGGTCCAACCGATCCCGCGCAGCGTCTACGACGACGTCAATCTCAACAATTACGAGATCGTTCCTGACATCGCACAGTTCGAGCCGAAGGACTGGGACGACTACTACGACACGGTGGTCAGGCCGCACACTCAGGTCGTGCGCCCGCGCGGACAATACGCGGCGGTCGCTCGCAAGCGCCGCGCGGGCGAGACTGCGTCTGACGACGGGTCTACGCCGCGCTGAACGGGCTGGCTTAACTGCACGCCCTTTGCACGACAGTTATTGGCCGTCCCGCCAGCCTAGGCAATTCGCGCTTCAGCCCAAGCCCGGACGGAGGATGATCGGAGCGTTCGCAACCGGTGGGTCGCGTTCTCTTATACCCGCCAACCTCAACCCCTCCGCATAGTGCATCCGGTCGCTTTCGCGCTCCATCGGACTGCCCTTCAGGAAACGTTCGATCGTGAAATCGGGCTCGATTGCTAGCAACCGGCGTCTGACGGTCGCTGCTTCCTGATCCCGGCGAAGATGTCCCAGCGCCGACAGGTACGGCTTGTAAGAGGCAGACAACGACGGATTGAGTTGGCTTGCCGTGCGCCCGGCCGCCACTGCACTCTCGTAGTCGCGTTTCAGCAGATGGATCAGCGTATAAAATCCGTCGTAGAAAAACGCGTGTGGGTCAAGGGGAGACAGCTTCTTGTAGCGATTGTTCCGCCGCTCCGCTTCCTCCGGATCACCGGCCCAGGCGTACGCGACCGCAGAGAGCGCCCAGGCCATCGCCAGGTTCGGGTTGAGCGACAATGCACGTTCGTGCAAAGCCATAGCCTCACGCAGGCGACGATGCACGAACGCGCGGACATGGCCGCTGATGGTCAAGCCACGGGCATCAAACGGATCCAGAATAATAGATCGTTCCGCCAGGTCCTCGGCTCGTTTCATGGTCGCCTGCGGGTCGTCTGCCCAATCCTGGCCGACCAAAAATGCATGCCACCAAGCGTACCATGCATGCGCCGCCGCATAGTCGGGTTCCAATGCGATCGCCTCGGCCAGAAATTGGCCCGCCTCGCGGAACGGACCCGGCTCCAGCCGCTGCATAAGCGGCATTGCGCGCAGCGTCAGGTCGTAGGCCGTCGCATTAACCGGGGGCCTGCTCGTTGTCCGCTTTGCCTCGATCAACAGGATTTCCGGGTCGATCTGCCCAACTACCTCGGCAGCGATCTCATCCTGCAGGGACAACAAGTCGTTTGTTTCGTGGTCAAACCGCCGAGCCCAGACGATCTGATTCGCAGCGCGTAGATCCAGCAGACGCAACGAGATCCGGATGCGATTGCCGGATCGCTGCACCGAGCCGTCCAGCAGAAAATCTAGGCCAAACTCCCGCCGGATCGCCGATTCGTCGCGCTCCCCAGCGGCGAACCGGCCGATCGAGTTGGATGACACGACGAACATCCAGCGAAATCTAGATAATGCCGTTGTGATCTCGTCGGCGAGGCCCGGTGCGAGGTGAGCATCGTCTTCGGACATGCCGACCAGCCTGAACGGCAGCACACCGACGTGCGCCCCACCCCGTGATGTGCCCTGGTCGCGCTGGCGTGGCATCGGGATAACCTGCTCCACATCCACTTCAACCGGCGGCGGTGGCGCAGGCGGCCGCAACGGCAAACGGCTGCCGGACGGCCCACGGATCTCGTTCAGCAGCTTTTGTGTCTCGCTCGATGGCGCCGCATCCAGCATATCCGCCAGCGTCGCGCGACAGCGATCGTACGCCTGCACTGCCAGCCCCCGTTCACCGCGGGCGGCATGGGCCTTCATCAGCGCGCGCCAGCCGCCCTCGTGTGTCCGGTCGATCGCCAGCAGGCGTTGCGCAGCGGCTATCGCAGCCTCGGGATCAAGATTGTCCTTGAGCATCGCTTCAGCGATCCCGCGTGCCCGATCGCGCAGGCGCTCCCGTTCGGTGTTCAGCCACGCATCGAAATTCGGATCAATTCCGTCCAGATCTTCCAGCAAGTCGCCGTCCAGAAGCGCCAGTGACGCCGGCTGGGCGGTGCTCGCGCGCATCACCTCCTCGACGTCCACCCAAACCGCGCCGGGACGAAGCGTCAGGTGATCGCGGGTGATGATCAGGATCTCTTGGTCGGCAGGCGCCAGTGCTTCCAGCAGGCGATGAATCTCCTGCCGCAGTGACGCCCGGGCCTGTTCCTCCGGCCGTCGGCTCCAGAGCTGTTCCGCAAGGCGCCCGCGAAATACCGGGCGAGGCGCCGCCATAGCGATACTTGCGAGAAGGGCACGGGTTTTGCGGCCGGACGGCAGCACGCTCTCGCTCCGGATCGTCCAGGCTTCCATTTGCCCGATCAGCCGAAGCCGGACCACCACCTGATCCAGCGCTGAAACCGTCGGCAACAGCCCGGCGGGCCTGGATATGAGTTCGGCCATCAATCCCCCTCGACCCTCAGCCAAACTGTATGCTCTTAAGTGCCATTATGCAAAGGTTTCGCCACTTGCCCGTGTGACCGGACGAGTATTTATGGTTGCCGCAGACGTGCCTTGATGACGGAAAGCGCGTTTTCGAACACGCTATCGGCGTCGAGCGCGGTTGTATCCAGTAAATAAGCGTCAGCCGCAGCGCGAAGCGGAGCCGCTTCCCGCGCTGCGTCTTTCTGATCACGCAACTGCATCTCCTGTTCGACAGTAGCAAAGTCGACAGGCACGCCCTTGCCCTGAAGTTCCTGCCAGCGGCGGCGCGCCCTCTCCTTCAGGCTGGCGGTGACGAAAAGCTTTGCCGGCGCATCGGGAAAGATCACCGTTCCGATATCGCGCCCATCCAGAACCGCACCGTTCCTCGCGGCAAAGTTGCGTTGGAAACTAAGCAGCTCGGTTCGTACTGCTGGTATCGAGGCAACCGTGGCGGCAGCGGCATCCGCTTCCGGGCCGCGCAGATCATCGCGTTCAAGGTCCGAAGGCCGCAGCGCCCGAGCCGCCTTTTCAGCTGCCGCCGCATCGGCTGGGTCTCCACCGTGATCAAGCACGACGCGCCCGACCGCTCGGTAAAGCAGACCTGTGTCGAGATAAGGCAAACCTAGCGTCCTTGCCAGCCGCCGGGCGAGCGTGCCCTTGCCAGCCGCCGCGGGTCCGTCAATCGCAATGATCGGGCGGGTGGTCACGCCGCCGCCTTGATCGCCGCGCCCGCGGCGTTCATCAGTTCGATGAACCCGGGGAAGCTGGTGTCGATGAAGGCGCCGTCGTCGATCGAAACAGCCTCGCGTGAAACCATTCCAAGTACAAGCGCCGCCATGGCGATGCGATGATCCATTTGTGTTGCAACCTGGCCGCCGCCAGCCGGTGGCGCGCCGGTGCCGTGGATGATCATGTCATCGCCGGCAATCTCGACGCGCACCCCGTTCACTGACAGCAATGCCGCCGTTGCGGACAGCCGGTCGCTTTCCTTGACCCGAAGCTCCTTAAGGCCCAGCAGCCGGGTCGTGCCCGTGGCGCATGCCGCGGCGACTGCCAGGATCGGATACTCATCGATCATACTTGGCGCTCTGGCAGCCGGGACATCCACGGCCCGCAACCGGCCCGATGTCACGACCAGGTCACCGACCGGTTCACCGCCCTCGGTCCGCTGGTTCCGCACCGCGACCTTGGCGCCCATCTCTTGTAGGGACGTGAATAAACCGGTGCGCAGCGGGTTCAGCCCGACGCCCGGGATTGTCACGTCGCTGCCGGGCACCAGCAGCGCTGCCACCAGCGGGAACGCCGCCGACGAAGGGTCGCCCGGCACCACGACATCGGCGGCGATCAGTTCCGGCTGGCCCTGCAATTCGATAATCCGTCCCGTCCCGGCGGTTTCCACCCGTACGGTGGCGCCGAAATGCCGCAGCATATTTTCGCTGTGATCGCGCGTTGCCTCCGGCTCCTCGACGCGCGTGATCCCCTGGGCATTCAGCCCAGCGAGCAGCACTGCGGATTTCACCTGTGCCGACGGCACCGGGACGCGGTAATCCAGCGGCATCGCCTCGCGCGCGCCCTGGATCGCCAGCGGCAGCCGTCCGCCCTCGCGCGTGAAAAACCGTGCGCCGGTGGAGCTCAAGGGATCGGTGACCCGGCGCATCGGACGGCGGCGAAGGCTGGCATCGCCGGTTATCACCGCGAAAAGCGGATGGCTGGCGAGGATGCCGCAGAGCAACCGCGCCGCGGTGCCGGAATTGCCCATGTCCAGCACATCGTCCGGTTCGGTCAGCCCGCCGACCCCGCGTCCGGTCACCCGCCAGATGTCATCAGGTCCATGTGTCACCTCGGCACCAAGGGCGCGCATCGCGGCGGCGGTGCGTAGAACGTCCTCCCCGGTCAACAGGCCGGTGATGCGGGTTTCGCCGATCGCGAGCGCGCCGAACATCAAGGCGCGATGGCTGATCGACTTATCGCCGGGCGCACTGATGGTGCCTTGCAGCGGTGCGGACGGGCGGGCCGAGGTCAGGGGGCGGGCGGCGGAGATATCCATGGGTCAGTCCACGAGCGGTGTCGTTGCCGCGTTGCGGTACAGCCAAACCGGTTCCGGGCCAATAAGCAATTTGACACCGCGCCCCCGTGGTGGCATGGCCGCCCGCTCCTTACGCCATACGCAAGTTACAAAGGGCCTCATAGCCATGGCCAAGCCTGAACTCGGCACGAAACGCGTCTGCGTGTCGTGCAGCACGCGCTTCTACGATTTGCAGAAATCGCCTGCGGTCTGCCCAAAATGTGGCACCGAACAGCCGATCGAGCAGCCGCGTCCCCGCCGCACCGGCGGTAATGTCGTTGAAGACAAGCGCGTGAAGAAGCCGGTGCCCGCCCCGGAGGATGTGGACGTCGAGGTCGAGGGTGTCGAGGACGTCGAAGAGGAAGACGTCCTGGAGACGACCGACGACCTGGAGGACGACACCGACGCGATCGGCGGCGACATCGAGGTCGAGACCGACACGGACGAGAACGAACGGTAGCTCAAAACCGGCCTATGACGCGCAGCCACACGACCAGCAGCGCGTCATAGGGCAGGGCGAGCGCCTCCCGCAGCCGCCAGAACCAGCGCAACGTCCACCGCGTCGAGGCGGGTACCGGTGGTGGCGGGCAAGCCATTGCCCGGACTCCCGCCAGCCGCAGCAACAGCAGGCAGCGCGGCAGGTGGTAGGCGCTGGTGGCGGCGTAGACTGCCTGTTGTGGCAACATCCGGCATACCGCCCGCACTGAGGACAGCGTGTCCCGCCCGGTCGGCTCCAATCGGATGGCCTGTTCGGTGTAGCCCACCTGGATCAGCTGTCGCGCCATGACCTCCGCCTCGGCGTCCCCATAGCGTCCCCGGCCGCCTGTCGGAATGAACAGCGGTTTCGCGAACTGCCGGCCAAACCTTGCGGCCGCATCCACCCGATGCCGTAGCGTCGGGCTGGGTGTTCCATCCGGCCTTACCGCCGCGCCAAAGATAACAATGACCGCGTCCGGCGTAGCTGCCACCGCGACCGCCGGATTGACTTTCATGCCCGCCGTTTCTCATGTTTGTCCCTGGCCACCAAGCCGACAGAATGGAGACTGGGATGAAACGGCTGAGCGAGGCAGCGGTTCGACAGTATCGCGAGCAGGGATACTACGCGCCCGTGCGGGTCATGCCCAAGGGCGACGCTGCGCAGTTGCGCCATGCGCTGGAATCATATGAGGCGGAGGCCGGCGGACCCCTGGCAGGCCCTCTGCGCCACAAGTCGCACCTGCTGTTCACGTGGTTGGCCGACCTGGTCCGCCATCCCGCTATCCTGGATGCCGTGGAGGACGTCATCGGCCCCAACATCCTGTGCTGGGGATCGTCGTTCTTCATCAAGGAGCCGCGCAATCCGGGATTCGTCTCCTGGCATCAGGATTCCACCTACTGGGGGCTCGACCCCGCCGATGTGATCACCGCCTGGGTCGCGTTCTCCGACAGCACCGCGGAAAACGGCGCCATGCGTGTCATTCCGACGACGCATCTGATGGATCAGATACCCCACCGTGACACGTTCCGGGCGGAGAACCTGCTGAGCCGCGGTCAGGAAATCGAGGTCGACGTCGATGAGCGTCAGGCGGTGATGCTCGAACTCCAGGCAGGCGAGATGTCGCTGCACCATGTGCGCCTGATCCACGGCTCCGACCCCAATCCCTCCGGCGCGCGGCGGATCGGTTTCGCCATCCGCTACATTCCGACGACAGTTCGGCAGGTTGCCGGCTCGCACGACAGCGCGACGTTGGTCCGCGGAGTGGACGAATACCGTCATTTCGATCCGGAGGAGCGGCCGGACGCCGATATGTCACCTCGAGCGGTAGCTTATCACGCGGCTATCACCGGCGCCCACGCGGCAATCCTGATGCGTGAGACGGGGAAGGCGATGCGAGCCTGACCTCCCACGCCGTCTCTCGACCACGGGATACCTGTCTGAAGGCGGCGCGATGAGTGCGTTAGTGATCTCTCTGGTCGTGTTCGCCTGCGTGACCGCAAGCACGATGATCGGTCTCGTGCTGGCTCGGGTTGTGCCCGAGGAACACCTGAGCGAGCCGGCAAAGGACGTCGTCAAGCAGTCCATGGCGTTGATCGCCACGATGGCCGCACTGGTGCTTGGTCTTCTGGTGGCGTCGGCGAAAAATTCCTGGGATTCACAATCAGCGGAGTTGCGTCAGATTGCCGCGGATTCCGCACTGCTTGACCGCAACCTGGAGCTTTACGGGCCGGACACCGGGCCGGTGCGCGATGAACTGCGACAGGTCATCATCCAGGTCAAGCAGTCCATTTGGCGCGACGGGTCAGATCGTGACAAGGCGCTTGATTCAGAAGCCATGCGCAAACGGGTCGCCGCAATGCTGTCGGGGATCGAGGCGCTGGAACCGCGTAACGGTGTGCAGCGATTCTCCCAGACCAACGCTATCCGGTTGCTCTACGTTCTCGGCCAAACGCGCTACACGCTGATCCAGCAGCAGGCGAGTTCCATCCCAGCGCCATTCCTGGTGATATTGACCTTCTGGCTGTCGGTGTTGTTCCTCGGCTTCGCGCTTTTCGCGCCGCGCCGAAATCCGACAGTAATCGTTGCATTGTTGATTTGCGCGCTTTCCGCTTCCAGCGCGATGTTTCTGATCCTGGAACTCGATCATCCGTTCACCGGCTTGCTGGCGCTGTCGGACGCACCGCTGCGCGAGGCGCTCAAGCAAATGCAAAAGTAAGCCGGTGGCGGCAAGCTTCCCGATCCGGCGGGTCCGCGCTAGACCGATCCAAACAGCAAGGGGAACGACACGATGTCCAAGCGTATCGCGGTTGTTGGGGCAGGGGCGGTCGGCGGCTATGCAGGGGCCCATATGGCCGCGGCCGGTCACGACGTCACCCTGATCGATCCCTGGCCGGAGCATGTCGCGCAATTGAAGGCGCACGGCATGGAAATCTTCGGCATGACGCCGCAGGAACGGATGACCGTGAAGGTCAATGCCATGCACATTACCGAGGTGCAGAACCTCGCCAAGCAGAGGCCGATCGACATCGCGTTCATTTCGGTGAAGTCTTATGACACCGTCTGGGCCACGACGATGATCAGGCAGTATCTGTCTGCATCCGGCTGCGTCGTGTCGATGCAAAATTGTATCAACGAGGAACGCGTGGCAGGGGTCGTCGGGTGGGGACGCACGCTGGGCTGCATCGTCACCGGCGGCGTTGGCGTCGATCTGTACCAGCCCGGCCATATCCGCCGGGGCTACGCAAAACGCGCCGACATCACCTCATTCTACATCGGCGAACCCAGCGGCAAGATCACCAAACGGTCGGAAGAAATCGCCGAGATCATGTCCAGCGTCGATGCCGCGAAAGCAACCGATAACCTGTGGGGGGAGCGCTGGACAAAGCTCTGCGTGAATGGGATGCGCAACGGTGTGTCCGCCGCGACAGGCATGGGCGGCAACGAACGCGACCACCACGCCGCCGTCCGCCGAATCTGCATTCAGCTCGGTGGCGAATCAGTCCGTGTCGGCCAAAAGCTTGGCTACAAGCTGGGAAGAGTTGGTGCACTTCCGTTCGAAACGCTGGCGAAGGCAATGGAGGGCGATGCGCCATCCTACAAGGAGATCGAGCGCCTGCTGACGGAAGGCGGTGCAGGGCAGGCCGAACGCAGCGACTATCAGCGGCCGTCGATGGCGCAGGACATGGCCAAGGGCCGTCGCACTGAAATCGAGTTCATGAACGGGTTCATCGCCAGCGAAGGCGCCCGCGTCGGGGTTCCCGCGCCTACTCACGAAATGCTAACGCGACAGGTCCTGCGGGTGGAACGCGGCGAAATTCCGCCGCGCCCCGAAAACGTACTGGTGAACAGCTAGCCGGTCATCCCGCTGCGGCAGCCAGCGCTGCCGCGGCCCAGGCCGTCGCCGTCCACAGCGCAAACAGCAGCACCTGCGCACCGGCGGTCAGCACAGGCGCGGGCGCGTCTTCCGCCAGCGGCCGGCCACCGTTGATGGCCAGTGCCGTTATCGGCAGATACACCACGAAGCTTGCCAAGGTTGCCAGAAGCAATCCCGTCACGCACGCAGGTCCGCCAAACACGAACCACGTCGCCAGGCCCGCCAGCGCGTGCGGCAGACCGGGAAGCCAGGGCCGGCTGGCAGAAGGGGCGAAGCCGGTAACGGCACGAACAGCACGCATGGATCAGGTCCTTGCTTCAGGTAACAGGTTTTCATGAAAATCCAGGCCGGTCCTCGTTTCGTTCACGATACCTGCCCGAATGACGAAGTCGCCGAACCGCTCGTTACATTTGCGCCCGTTGGCATAGGCGTCGAACAATGGCGCCAGGGCAGCAACGATCGCGTCGCCGTCGACATCTTTGCGATACAGTTTGTTGAGCCGGACGCCCTCATGGGCCCCGCCGACATATAGGTTGTAGATACCAGGCGTCCGCCCAACCAGTCCGATCTCCGAGACGAACGGCCGAGCGCAGCCGTTCGGGCAGCCGGTCATGCGAATGGTGATGTCGTCTTCAGCGAGGCCAAAACGGCCGAGTTCTGTCTCCAGCCGGCTCACCAGGTCGGGCAAATACCGTTCGCTTTCCGCCAATGCTAGCCCGCAGGTCGGCAACGCAACGCAGGCCATCGCGTTGCGGCGGAGGCCGCCCACCGAGTTGTCGAGCCCGTGAGCTGACAAGATCGCTTCGACAGCTGGCCGCGACGCCGCCGGGATATCCGCCAGGATCAGGTTCTGGTTCGGCGTCATGATGAATCGCCCGATTCCCAGTCCGGCGATTTCATGCAACCCGCTCATCATCCGCCGGCCAGGAAGGTCGTGGATCCGGCCATTTTCGATGAACACGGTGAAGTGGGACTCGCCGCCGAGGCCGTCGGCCCACCCCGCCCGGTCACCTGTTGAGGTGAAAGCATAATCCCGGACCGGCTCAAGCTTCGTAGCCAGGCGCTCGTTTACCAGCGCAACGAAATGCTTCAGTCCCAGCGTGTCGATCGTGTATTTCAGACGCGCATGCTTGCGGTTGGACCGGTCGCCGTGGTCGCGCTGCACCGTAACGACCTTTTCTGCCACATCGACCGCATCCGCGGCCTTGCAGTAACCAATCACATCGCCGGTTCGCGGATAGGTTTCCGGCTCGCCATGGGTCATGCCCATGCCGCCACCGGCCACCACATTGTAGCCGACAATCCGCCCATGCTCGACGATCGCGATGAAGCCGAGGTCCTGCGCGAACACATCCACATCGTTCTGCGGCGGCACGGCGATGCCGATCTTAAATTTGCGCGGCAGATATGTCCGGCCGAGGATGGGCTCGTCTTCCACCACACCGCCTTCGATCTTCTCCTCGTTCAACCAGATCTCGTGCCAGGCGCGCGTGCGCGGCAGCAAATGGTCCGAGATCCGCCGAGCCAGGTCGCTGACTGCGTCGTGAAGTGGCCGCCGCGACGGATCGGCCGTCGCGATCACGTTGCGGTTCACATCACCGCAGGCGGCAATGGTGTCGAGGGTCACGGCGTTCAGCCCCTGCATCAGCGGACGCAGGTTGCTCTTGAGAATGCCGTGGAACTGCACCGTCTCGCGCGTCGTCAGCCGGATCGTTCCGTTCGCGCGCTCCTTCGCCAACGTCTCGACCGCCAGCCACTGCGCAGGGGTCAGGATGCCCGCTGGCACCCGCATCCGCACCATGTAGCTGAACGCCTTCTCCATCCGCTGCTTGCCGCGTTCGGCGCGTAGATCGCGATCGTCCTGCTGGTAGAATCCGTGAAACTTCGTGACCTGGGTGTCGTCGTCCGCCAGGGCGCCGGTTTCAATGCGGGTCATGCCGTCAGCGATCGTGCCACGTAGGAAACGGCTCTCCGCCTTGATACGTTCATTGGCCGATAGTGGCCGTTCCATGTCCATCGTGGAGAACCCTCAGTAAACGTCGCGCAGGTAGCGGCCATCGCGGCGAATTGCATCCAGTTCAGCCTTCGCGCCGGCTTCATCCTGCCTGCCTTGATCAGCCAGAATCCTCAGGAGCACTGTATGGACATCGCGCGCCATCGCGTTGGCGTCGCCACAGACGTAAACCGCCGCGCCGTCCTTCAGCCAGGCGTAAAGATCGCGGCGCGCATCCCACAGCGCGTGCTGCACGTAGCGCTTCTCCGGCTGATCGCGGGAGAACGCGACATCCAGCCGGGTCAGCAGGCTGCTCTTCACCCAGTCCTGGATTTCAATCTGATACAGGAAGTCGTGCGTGTAGTTGCGATGTCCGAAGACCAGCCAGTTGCGCCCGCCGGCGCCGACCGCCTCGCGTTCCTGCAGGAAGCCGCGGAACGGCGCCACGCCAGTGCCCGGCCCGATCATGATCACCGGCCGATCGTTGTCCGACGGCAACCGGAAATGCGGGTTCGGCCGCAGGAAGACCTGCAGCCGTTCACGCTGCCGTTCGGTCATGTCCACCGACGCCACGCCCCCCCGCTGCCGGCCATGCGACTCATACCGGAGCGCGGCAACCAGCAGATGCGCCTCGTCGCCCACCGCCTTGCGGCTCGATGCGATCGAGTAATACCGCGGCGGCAACGGCCGCAGCAGCGTCGTCAGCTGTTCCGCCGACAAACGTCCGGGCGCGGTCTCCAGCAAGTCAATGATCTGCCGTCCCGCAAGCCATTCGGCCGGCGGGATCGCTCCCCCCGTCAGCCGGGAGAAATCCTCCGCCTGCTTGGCCGTCAGTGTCGTGATGTCCAGCCGCTCGATCAACGACGTCCGCAACGCCGCATCGCCGGAAAGACCGGCCGCGGACAGCACCGCATCCGCCAGCGCCGGATCGTTCGATGGTACCACGCCAAGAGAATCACCTGGCTCATACGCGATGCCCGACCCTTCCAGCGACACCGCGATATGGTGCGTGTCGGATGTCGACCGGCTGCCGGAAAGCCGGACGTGGTCAGTCATCTCCGCGACGAAAGGACGCGCACGGGTCGGCGCATTGGCCTCAGCCCCGCCGCGGCCAAATTCCACGTGGATGACCGAGGCACCCGGCTCAGCACCTCCGGTCTCGGCGCTGAGGCGAGTTCAGGGTCTGATCGATCCAGCCGGTTGCCGACGCCTCGAAATCCAGGTCGCACTCGATGCGGTCGGCAATCCTGGCGCCACCCAGCGCCGCCAGCCGCTCATCGACCCGCCGCCCGATTTCACAGAACTGCGCATAGGCTCGATCACCTAGCGCGAGCACGGCGTAACGGGTCTTTTCGAACCGAGGCGCGTCATCCGCCATCAGCGCTTCATAAAAATCCGCGGCCCGTTGCGGCGGATCACCTTCGCCCCAGGTGCTGGCCACGATCAGCAGGTTTTCGGCCGCGGCCGCCTGAGTCGGGGTAAAATCCGCCATATCAATGACTTTGGCCGCGAACCCCAGCTTCGCCGCGGCCTTCCGCGCCGAAGCAGCCAAAGCCTCGGCGTTGCCCGACTCGGTACCGAAAAGGATCGTCAGCGGCACGCGTTTAGCCGGCGGAGCGGCCGGCGCCGCCGCTGGATCGTTCGCTGCCTGCAATCCGGCAAGGAAACCCGACAGCCAGGCCCGTTGTTCGGCCGAGGCAATCGCGATCACGCGATTGAGGTCAGCGATCTGGTCGTCCGCAAAGGGTGCCGTCTTGGGAAGCAAGGGTGAGCTTGGCATGGCGTTTCTTTCAGCCGTTCACGCGAACCGCTTCAGCGGAGCGATCGATTGTCATGGGAGCGGTCTGCTGCCAGTCCGCCAGCAGTGGCCGCAGCGCCAACACGGGTCCGACGACCACGAGGGTCGCTGCGCCCGGGGCAATGGCCCTGGCCGCATCCGCGGCGGTAGCAAGTGTTGCCATCCGCACATCCTGATCCGCCAGTGTGGCGTTGCTGATTAGAGCCACCGCGTCATCTGGCGCCCGTCCGGCCTCGACCAGGCGCGTCGCGATTTCGCCGATCCGGCGTCGAGCCATATAGAACACCAATACCTCGGACCCGCGCGACAGAGCTTGCCAGTCGACATGGGCCAGTTCGCCGCTGGAATCATGCCCGGTCGCAAAGGCCACGCTGCGTGCCAGTCCCCGATGCGTCAGCGGGATCCCCGCCGCCGCCGTGGCGCCAACTCCGGCACTGATCCCCGGTACGATGCGAATGGGGATCCCGGCCGCGGCCAGGGCCAACGCCTCCTCCCCGCCGCGTCCGAATACGAGCGGATCTCCGCCCTTCAGCCGCACAACGCGCAAACCTTGCCGAGCGAGGCAGATCAGCCGGTTGTTGATGCGTAGCTGCTGGGTACGGATGCCGCCGGCCCGCTTACCCACCAGCTCGCGTCGCGCCTGGGGCGCCAGGGAAAGAATTTCCTCCGGAACCAGCGCGTCATGCACCATGACGTCGGCCTGCGCCAACCCGTTTGCCGCGTGTAAGGTCAGCAGGCCGGGGTCGCCGGGGCCGGCGCCGATCAGCCAGACCGAACCATGGTCGAAAGGCTGCGCGGTCAACGAGGGAAAAATCATGGAAGCCTGACGCCTAACACCGGAGAACGCCGCTAAGGAGGATATTTTTCTAAAGACTGCAATAGGGAAGAGGAAAATTAGCAAAAGCAACTAATTTTTGCCCCCAAAAGCCGCAAAATTTCCATCCGACCGTCAGGTTCGGCAAAACCATCCCTCGGTTGCCAGCGTAGCCGCCGCCCCGCATGGTAGTGCTGACGACCAGGACCGGACCGAGACAAAAATGGACGCAGATTTCCGCAAGGCGGCGCTTGACTATCATCGGCTTCCCCGCCCTGGAAAACTGGCGATCGAGCCGACCAAGCGCATGGCAACCCAGCGAGACCTTGCCCTGGCGTACTCGCCCGGTGTCGCCGCCGCCTGTGAGGCGATCAAGGCCGATCCGGACGCTGCTTACGACTACACCGTCCGCGGCAACCTCGTGGGGGTCATTTCCAACGGAACGGCCGTCCTCGGCCTGGGTAACATCGGCGCCCTGGCCGGTAAGCCGGTCATGGAGGGCAAAGCGGTCTTGTTCAAGAAGTTCGCCGGCATCGACGTGTTTGACATCGAGGTCGATGCCGAGGACTCCAAGCGCTTCTGCGACGTCGTCGCCGCGCTCGAACCGACGTTCGGCGCGATCAACCTGGAAGACATCAAGGCGCCGGAATGCTTCGCGATCGAGGCGGAACTCCGCTCCCGCATGAAGATCCCGGTCTTCCATGATGACCAGCACGGCACTGCCATCACCGTTGCGGCCGCGGTCCGCAACGCGCTTCTGCTGCAAGGCAAGACGCTGACCGACGTGAAGCTTGTCACGTCCGGCGCCGGTGCGGCGGCGCTGGCCTGTGTCGATCTGCTGGTCAGCATGGGGCTGCGGCCGGAAAACGTCACCCTGACCGACATCAAAGGTGTCATCCGAAGGGACCGCCCGGACATGCTGCCGAATATGGCCCGTTACGCCCGCGACACCAACGCGACCACCTTGCACGATGCGCTGCCCGGCTGCGACATCTTCATGGGCTTGTCTGCCCCGCGGGTGCTGAAGCCCGAGTGGCTGAACCTGCTCGCCGACAAGCCGATCATCCTGGCGCTGGCCAACCCGGACCCGGAGATTGACCCCGACATCGTCACGTCCGCCCGCCCGGACGCCATCGTTGCCACCGGCCGGAGCGACTATGCCAATCAGGTCAACAACGTCCTTTGCTTCCCGTTCATCTTCCGTGGCGCGCTCGACGTCTCCGCGACGACGATCAACGAGGCGATGAAGATCGCCGCCGTCGAGGCCATCGCCTCCCTTGCTCGAGTTGAGGCCAGCGAAGTCGTCGCCGCGGCCTATGGCGGCGCCGCGCCAGTCTTCGGCCCCGACTACATCATTCCTAAACCCTTCGACCCCCGCCTGATCCTGGAAGTCGCCCCCGCCGTCGCCCGTGCGGCCATGGACACTGGCGTCGCGCGCCGCCCCATCGCCAATTTCCACGTCTATAAAAGCGACCTTGAGCGGTTTGTCTTCCGCTCCGGCTACCTGATGCGCCCGGTATTCGAGGCTGCTTCCCGTGACCCCAAACGCATCGCCTTCGCGGAAGGCGAGGACGAACGCGTTCTCCGCGCCGCTCAGACCTTGGTCGACGATGGCATTGCCATCCCCGTACTGATTGGCCGGCGGGACGTCATTGCCGTGAAAGTGAAAGAGATGGGCCTTCGCCTCGATCTGGAACGCGCGGTGCGCGTGCTCGACCCGGCCGCGGACAGAGACGTTTTCGACCCGCTGGTTCCGCAGTATCAGGTGTTGGCGGGCCGTCGCGGCACACCACCTGAACCGGCGGCACAGCGGATGTCGTCGCGGCCGTCAGTCGCAGCGGCCATGCTTCTGCACGCCGGGCAGGTCGATGCTGTGATCTGCGGCGGAACCGGAGCGTGGTGGCGCCAGGTGCAGTATATCCTGCCGATCATACCCCGCCGCCCCGGTGTCGGCCGCATATACGCTTTGTCCGGCCTGATCCTGCAGACCGGCGTGCTGTTCATCTGCGACACCTTCATGGTGGTCGATCCCACCGCCGAACAGATCACCGAAATGACGCTGCTGGCGGCCGAGGCGGTGCGCGGTTTCGGCCTGATCCCCAAAGCAGCGCTGCTCTCGCATTCCAGCTTTGGCGCCAGCGACAGCGAGTCGGCCCGTAAAATGCGCAGCGCCCTGGGCATGATCCGCGCCCGCGCGCCTGCCCTGGAAATCGACGGCGAGATGCATGCCGACGCGGCGTTGCTGCAGGCGATCCGCGATCGTGCGGTGCCCGACAGCCGGCTGACCGGTACGGCCAACCTGCTGATCATGCCGACGCTGGACGCCGCAAACATCTCCTTCAACCTGTTGAAGGCAGCTGCCGACGGGCTGCCGATCGGCCCAATGATGCTGGGCATGTCCAAGCCTATCCACGTCGTCGTCCCCAGCGTCACGGCGCGCGGAATCGTGAATCTCAGTGCGCTGGCAGTTGTGGCGGCGCAGGGTCGCACCGATGTTCAGTCTGGTGTTGCGTCACCTGAACTGAGCTGACCCATGCTTTGGCTGCTGATCGGTGCGTTGATCCTGTTTATCCTGTTGGGCGGGATGCGCGCCTTTGAACGCGCTTCGATTACCTCGATCAAGGCGCTGTTCGCCTGGATCGCGGCGCTGGGGGGCCTATCCCTGGCGCTGCTGCTAATTCTGACCGGCCGAGGTGGGGCAGCCATCGGTGCGCTGGTGATGTTCGGTCCTTTGCTTTGGCAAAAATTCCAGGCCGCTCAAGGACCGCGGGTCCGTCAGGGCGCCGCTCAGCAGGGCGGCCAGGCCAACCGCTCCAGCGGCGCGATGTCTCGGCAGGAAGCATTTGAAATTCTGGGCCTTCGGCCCGGTGCGTCCGAGGCTGACATCAAGGAGGCGCATCTTCGCCTGATGCGCCGCGCCCACCCGGACGTTGGTGGCACCGAATGGATTGCCACGCGGATCAACCAGGCACGTGACGTCCTGTTGGGATAGCAGGTTCGTGGCGTCGCCGGCACAGACTTCAGGGCGGACATAGCGTCGCGATTTCGTGTTAACTGTCTCGACGGCGTGTGAAGGCTATATGTTCGGGACCGCCATATTTCCGCCCAGCCCATCGCGTTATGTCAATTGATTTAAAATCGGAGCCTAAGCGTGATCAAGAAACTGCGCAAAGCCGTTTTTCCTGTCGCCGGCCTGGGAACGCGCTTCCTGCCGGCGACCAAGGCGACTGCCAAGGAAATGCTGCCTGTCGTCGACAAGCCATTGATTCAATACGCTGTTGAAGAAGCCCGCGCGGCTGGGATCGAGCAGTTTTGCATGGTGACTGGGCGCGGAAAGACTGCGCTCGTCGAACATTTCGACATTGCTTATGAATTGGAACGGACTCTTCGCGAGCGGAACAAGACCGAAGCGCTCGAGATGCTCTCCGGAACGCGATCAGAGCCAGGCTCAATCGTCACCGTTCGCCAGCAGGTACCGCACGGTCTTGGCCACGCCATCTGGTGCGCCCGCGCCTTTATCGGTGACGATCCATTCGCGATCCTGCTGCCGGATGATCTTGTCCTCGCCGACACGCCCTGCATGACGCAGCTTGCCGACGCCTATTACGAGACCGGGGGCAATGTCGTTGCGGTGACTGAAGTCCCGCGCGACCAGACCAACCGCTACGGCATTCTGAAGACCGGCCGCGACGATGGACGCCTGGTCGAAGTCACTGGCCTAGTGGAGAAACCCGCGCCCAAGGATGCGCCGTCTAATCTGTCGATCATTGGCCGCTACATCCTGATGCCCGAGGTTATCAAATACCTCGCGCTGATGGAGCGCGGCGCGGGCGACGAGGTCCAACTCACCGACGGCATGGCTCGGCTGATCGGCGAGCAACCATTCCACGGCCTTCGTTATGACGGTCGCCGCTTCGACTGTGGTGACAAAATTGGGTTCCTGGAGGCTCAGATCGCCTTCGCGCTGAAGCGGCCCGATCTTGCAAGCGAGGTGCATGCGTTCCTGAAGAAATACGTCTGACAGAGTGCTTACCGATGGCGTTTTCCCACCAGTTCGATCCCACGGTCCTTCGCGAATACGATATTCGTGGCATCGTCGGGCGCACCCTGCACACGGCGGATGCGTTCGCGATCGGGCGGGTGTTCGGTACGATCGTGGCGCGCGCCGGGGGAACGCGGGTAGCCGTCGGCTATGACGGCCGCCTGACCAGCCCGGAATTGGAGCAGTCGCTGGTGGATGGGCTGCGCGCCAGCGGCATGGAGACGCTGCGGATCGGCCGCGGCCCGACGCCGATGCTGTATTACACCGCGACCAAGCTCGGGACGGACGGAGCAGTGATGGTGACCGGCAGCCATAACCCGCCCGACTACAATGGCTTCAAGATGATGTTGGGCCGCAAGCCCTTCTTCGGCGCGCAAATCAGCCAGATCGGCGATTTGGCCGCCGCCGGGGACGTAGTGCCCGAGGCCGCTGGGAGTGAACAGGCGGTCGACATCATCGAGGATTACACTGCCCGCCTGCTGTCCGACTGGGACGGCGGCGACCGCATGCTGAAGGTCGTCTGGGACAACGGCAATGGCGCGGCCGGCGATGTGCTGCAAAAACTGGTCGCCTCGCTGCCCGGAGAGCATTTTGTCCTCAACGGCGAGATCGACGGAAGCTTTCCGGCCCACCATCCGGATCCGACTGTACCGGCAAATCTCGCGCAGCTGATTCATGAGGTCCATGCCCGCAAAGCCGATGTCGGTATCGCCTTCGACGGGGACGCCGACCGCATTGGCCTGGTCGACGACACCGGCGCGATCCTGTTCGGCGACCAGTTGCTGGTCCTGCTCGCGCGCGACGTCCTGAAGGACCGCCAGGGTGCGACCATCATCGCCGACGTCAAAGCCAGCCAGGTCCTGTTTGACGAGATTGGCCGCGCCGGCGGCAATCCGCTGATGTGGAAGACGGGGCACTCCCTGATCAAGTCCAAGATGGCGGAGACCGGCAGCCCACTGGCCGGCGAGATGTCGGGACATATTTTTTTCGCTGACCGCTGGTATGGCTTCGACGATGCGCTTTACGCCGCGGTCCGGACCCTCGGGATCATCGCCCGGATGGACGGCTCGCTGTCGTCGTTCCGCAAGGCGCTGCCACAGGTGATAAACACGCCGGAGGTTCGCTTCGACTGCGACGATACCCGCAAGTTCAAGGTTATCGAGGAGGTTGCCGCCCGCCTCGCCGCCGCCGGTGCCAAGGTTTCGGACAACGACGGGGTGAGGGTCCTGACAGACGACGGCTGGTGGCTGCTACGAGCGTCCAACACCCAGGCGGTGTTGGTCGCGCGCGCCGAGGCCGACACTCACGCGGGGCTGGAGCGGCTGAAAGCAGCGCTGGTTGCGCAGTTGAAGCAGTCCGGCCTGGCGGAGCCCGATTTCTCCGGAAGCCACGCCGGACATTGACCGGCTACGCCCCCGCCCGCGACAGTTTCCGCGCGAGAAAGTCGGCCAGGACCTTGATCCGAGCGGGCTGGGGTCCACGGGGCGCGGTCAGCAGGTGGAGGCTCGAGTCCGGCATGGTCCAGTCGGTAAGAATTGGCTCCAGCCGTCCGTCCCTGACCGCGTCGAAGACGATAAACGACGGCAGCGGCGCGATGCCCAGACCAGCCACAAGCGCGGGGATCAAGGCGTCGCCGTTGTTGACGCAAAGCGGACCTGATGGACTAACCGTGACCTCCTTGCCGGCGGCGCCCAGGAAACGCCAGGCGTTCTGGCCCACGTAGCTGTAGTTGAAGCAGTCGTGCCGCATCAGGTCGGTTGGATGTTCCGGCCGTCCCCGTCGTTGAAGATACGACGGCGCGGCGACAACAATCCGGGGAATGGCGGCGAGCCGCCGCACCACCAGCGACGAATCCGCCAGGATGCCGATCCGCAGCAGCGCGTCGAACCCGTCGGCGATCAGGTCCACGCGCGCGTCGCTTAGATGCAGGTCGATCGAAACCTGCGGGTAGCGGGTCATGAAGTCCGGCAGGATCGGCGCCACCTGACTGAGACCGAACGACATTGGGACACCCAGGCGCACCAGCCCTTGCGGCGTGGCCGACTGCGCCAGCAACTCATTCTCCGCTGCCTCGGCGTCGGCGACCAGCCGCGCCGCGCGACCTGCCAGATGCTGTCCCGCCTCGGTCAGCACCAACCGCCGGGATGTCCGGTTGAATAGCCGCGCCCCCAGGCGGCGTTCCAACCGGCCCAGCGCCTTCGACACGGTTGGCGTCGACAGCCCGAGGTCGGCGGCCGCAGCGCTTATCCCGCGCATCTCCACGATGCGGGCGAAGATCGCCAAGGCCTCCAGGTCGGGCAGACGTGCCATAAATTCCTGAAAGAGTGAGTTTCGATAGTTTCTATTCCTTGGCACCATCGGCGTCCACATCTTGGCGTGTGTCAGGTGCGTTTGCGCACCCAATCCAGGAGATCACGATGGCGAAGGTTCTTGTGCTGTACTACTCGACATACGGGCATATCGAGGCGATGGCGACCGCGGTTGCCGAAGGAGTGAGGTCCGCCGGGGCCGAGGTTGACGTCAGGCGTGTGCCCGAGACCGCGCCCGAGGACGTCGCGAAGGCCGGCCACTTCAAGCTCGATCAGACTGCGCCTGTCGCGGTGGTGGCGGACCTTGCCAACTACGACGCGATCATCGTTGGCACCCCGACCCGCTTCGGGCGAATGTCCTCGCAGATGGCCAGCTTTCTTGATCAGGCCGGCGGCCTGTGGGCGACCGGCAAGCTGAACGGCAAGGTCGGCGCCGCTTTTACATCGTCCGCAACTCAGCATGGCGGGCAGGAAACGACGTTGTTCTCCATCATCACCAACCTGCTGCATTTCGGCATGGTCGTGGTCGGGATGGACTATGGCTATGAAGCCCAGATGACGCTGGACGAGATCACCGGTGGCGCGCCGTACGGCGCAACCACTATCGCCGGTCGCGACGGGTCCCGCAAGCCCTCCGTTCGGGAACTCGATGGCGCTCGGTATCAGGGCCGCCGCGTCGCCGAGGTCGCGGCAAAACTTGCGTCATGATCGAACGGGACGGGGGCGCGGAGGCTCGGTCTCCCGCGCCCGTGCAGGACGCGTCAGTCCGTCAGTTTGTAATGTATTTGAACTGAAATTGTAATCCGGTCGGCTGACATCGCCGGCGGCGGCGGCAGAACCGCATTCCGCAGCATCCCCACCGTCGCGACATCCAGGATGGCTGAACCGGATCCGCGCAACACGGTGATGTCCCCGACATGGCCAGAGCGGTCGATGCTGAACCGCACCGCCACGGTCCCTTCGTCGCCACGTCGTCGGGCCTCCTCGGGATAAGTCTTGTGCTGCGCTAACCATACCGCAAGCGCCTGACGCCATCCCGCGATGACCGATGCGGAGGCCGCCGGGGCGGCGACTGCGCTGGGAAGAGTGGGAGCGGCGGCACTGGCCGCGGGTTCCGGCTGTATTGGGGTCGTGGCCGGGCGGTCCGGGGCGGGCGCCGGCCTTGTTGACGCCCTCTTCGGTGCAACACCCGCGTGCGGCGGGCGCGGATGCTGGTACCGGCAGCTTTCGCCCGAGGACCGGTTCGGGTGCAGGTAACGGCTCCGGCTTGGGTGCCGGCTGAGGTTCTTCCGACTTCGGCCGTGGCAGCGGTTCCGGTTGATTTGCCGGTTCCGCCGCATCCGGCGCCGCCACTGTCAATGGCGTTGGGGAGGGCGGTAGCTCTGCCGTGGGTGCTTGCGAGTTTGTTGATCCCGGCTCGCTCGCTGGCGCCGGTTCCTGCGGCGCGGCAGTTGGCAGGAAAACCATTTCAACGGCCGGCGCTGGCGGCGGCGGCGCTGGAATGATGGAAGAAACCAGCAGCAAAGCGAGCGCGACCGCAATCCCGTGAAACGAGAGCGCCACCGCCAACGCCGTCATCCAGCAGTTTTCCCGCCGCTTGAATATTCCCATCGAGCGCCGGGCGCACTCAAACGCGACACGGCGTCCTCGTTGACCGCTTGCCTGCTCGCCCGGAGTGTTATGTTATAATATACCATATCGGGCATTTTCGCCGACTGACGGGCGTCTGCACAGGGGGATCGATGAAGCCAAGCCGCTATATGGTGTGTTGCACCCTATTGGTTGCCGGCGCGGCGTTGTCCCGTGCTGCCGATCTCTCGCCGGACGCCGCGGATCCCGCGCCAGCGGGCACGCCCGATGCCGCAAACGCGAGTGCCAATGATCTGTCGCTGGATGTCGATGTCGTCTCCCGCCGCCTGGACGTTGCGCGCCAGCAGATCCAACCCAGCCTGGGAGCCAGTTCCTACAGTTTCTCGCCTGACGCGCTGCAGACCATCCCGCAAGGCGAGAATTCCCCCTTGAACAGGGTGCTGCTTCAGGCGCCCGGCGTCGCGCAGGACAGCTTCGGCCAGATCCATCTCCGGGGCGAACACGCCAACGTGCAATACCGGCTGAACGGCGTGGAACTGCCGGAAGGGCTCGCGGTCTTCGGCCAGGCGATCGAGTCACGTTTTGCCAACAGCCTGTCGTTGATCACCGGCGCACTGCCCGCGCAATACGGCCTCCAGACAGCCGCGGTCGTGGACATCCAGACGAAAACCGGCTTCACCAACCTGGGCCTCGCCGTGACAATGTACGGCGGACAACAGAACTGGCTGCAGCCGTCTTTCGAGTATGGCGGACATAGCGGGCCGGTCGACTGGTTCATCACTGCCGACTACCTGCACAACGACGTGGGGATCGAGAACCCGACCAGCAGCTTCAACGCCATCCATGACACCACCAGCCAGTTCCACGGGCTGGCCTATGCCTCGGACATTATCGACCCCGACACAAGGATCAGCATGATCCTGGGCGCCTTCGACGGTCCGTTCGAAATCCCGGGCAATCCCGGCCAGCAACCCCTTGGCTTCAGTGTCAACGGTGTCAGCAATTTCAACAGCGCACAGTTGAACGAAACCCAGTAGGAACGTAACGATTTTGCCATTTTTTCGATGCAGGAGCACGTCGATGACGTCGACCTGCAAGTCTCAATCTACATTTGCTACAGCTGGCTTCGTTTCTCTCCGGACTGGCTCGGCGATCTGCTTTTCAATGGCATCGCGCAACAGGCGACGCGATCGAACACCGCCTATGGCACCCAAACAGACGGTAGCTGGAAGATTAACGAAGAGCATACGTTACGTTACGGATTCCAGGTGCAGCAAGAGATCTCGAACGGCAAGACGTTCTCGCAGCTTCTGTGTGGCCGACAGCCCGCTTGGCATCCCTTACAGCTTCGCCAACACCGGCGGTCTGTACGGGATGTATCTCCAGGATGAATGGCGGATCCTGCCAGCCGTTACGATCAACGGCGGCCTGCGCTTCGACGGGACGGCTGAATATACGCACGGGACGCAGCTCAGCCCGCGACTGAACCTGGTCTGGAAGCCGACGCAGACGACAACGATTTACGGCGGGTATGCTCGCTACTTCGTTCACCCGCCGTTCGAACTAGTGGGGTCAGCCGCCGTCACTCAATACATCGGCACCACCGCGCAACCCTCGGTGCTACAGGTCGACGTGACGCAGCCGGAGCGCTCGAACTACTTCGATGTCGGAATCAACCAGGTGATCATCCCCGGCCTGACCGTCGGCGTGGATGGCTACTACAAGATCTCCAACAATTTGATCAACGAAGGCCAGTTCGGCGCACCGATCATCCTGACCGCCTTCAACTACGCGCACGGGCGCCAGGAGGGCGTCCAATGGACAGCCAGCTACGACCACGGTCCCTGGTCGCTATACGGCAACATAGCCTGGTCGCGCGCCCTCGGCACCGACATCACTTCGGCGCAGTTCAACTTCGGACCGCAGGAACTGGCTTTCATCGGCAACAAGCACGGTCAACCTGTCGGCGGTGCAGAAACTGCCAAGCAGTATGGAACTTCGGCTGGACGTCCTGAACGTTGGCGACAAAGTCTACCAGACTCTGAAAAGGAACTGGCGTGGGGGTGGGAGCGCCATAGTATGGGCTGCGCCGGACGATTTTGGCGGGCGTGACGCAGCGGTTCTAGAGGTCGTTCAGATCCGAGAAATCCTCAAACACAAACCACCAGCTCGGACTACACGATCAACCGTGCATCCGCCGTAGAGAACATGGCCGATTCCGTAATCGGTTGCCCGACCAGCACCCGGTCGATCGGATTGCGGTGTTGCAGCGGCAGCGCCGCCATGTGCGGCGCTGCCGCCTATCGAACAGGCAAGTCGGCGAACTCTTTTCGGCCTAGTCCCGCCCCTAACGCCATTTCCGCCGAGGATGTTGCCGGTATCATCACAGGTTCATTCGGGTAGACCAGCGCCGTCCACGAAATACCCATCCGCAAACCAATGAATCCTGCGTGACACGTAATCCCGTTATTGACACGAACCCGTCCAATCCTGTCACACTCCTTCCGTCCAAGGAGGTAATCCCGCGCTGTCGCGCTTGACCACGCACTTCTGGCCCATCATTCCTCCCGCTCCCCACGCTGGAACGGTCCGGCTGGGTAGTGCGGAGCCTCCTCTTTGACACAGCCTGATCGCAAGCGCCTTCACGTCATCACCTGGGGCTGCCAGATGAACGTGTATGACAGCGGGCGCATGGCCGATGTTCTGGCGCCCCTCGGTTACCAGCCCGCCGCCTCGGCGGACGGCGCCGACATGGTCATCCTCAACACCTGCCACATCCGCGATAAAGCGGCCGAGAAGGTCTTCTCCGAACTCGGCCGCCTGCGCCGCCTGAAGGAGGCCACCGGCAATCGCATGATTCTGGCCGTTGCCGGCTGCGTGGCCCAGGCGGAAGGCGCGGAAATCCTGGCCCGAGCGCCATATGTCGATATTGTGCTTGGCCCGCAGACGTATCACCGGCTGCCGGAGATGGTCGCCCAGGCCAGCCGGGCAGGGGGAAGGTCATCGAGACCGACTTCCCGCCCGAGGACAAGTTCGACCATCTTCCTGACAGCGCCACGCCACAGGGCGTCACCGCCTTCCTGACCATCCAGGAAGGCTGCGACAAGTTCTGCAGCTTCTGCGTTGTCCCCTACACCCGCGGCGCCGAGCAAAGCCGCCCGGCTTCCGCAATCCTGCGAGAGGCCCTCCATCTCGTTGGGCAGGGCGCCCGCGAGATCACCCTGCTCGGCCAGAACGTCAACGCCTGGCACGACGAAGGTTGGGGCTTGGGCCGCCTGCTGCGCGCGCTCGCCGAAATCCCAAACCTGCCGCGCCTGCGCTACGCCACCTCCCACCCAAGGGATATGGACGACGACCTGATCGCCGCCCATCATGACTTGCCTTCACTGATGCCGTTTCTGCATCTGCCGGTACAGTCCGGATCGGACCGCGTCCTGGAGGCGATGAACCGCAAGCATACCGCGGCCGACTATCGCCGCGTCGTCGACAAACTGCGCGCCGCCCGCCCGGACCTCGCGCTGTCGTCCGACTTTATCGTCGGCCATCCCGGCGAGACGGAGGCCGACTTCGAAGCCACCATGACACTGGTCCGCGACATCGGCTTCGCCCAGGCCTACAGCTTCAAATACTCGCCGCGTCCCGGCACCCCCGCCGCCGGCGCCCCCGCCCAGGTTCCGGAACCCGAGAAAGACCGCCGCCTGCAAGCACTGCAAGCGCTGCTGCGCGACCAGCAGGCCCGCTTTGCCCAGGCCTGCGTCGGCCTGACCCTCCCGGTGTTGTTCACCGGTCCCGGCCGCCACCCTGGCCAGATCGCCGGACGGTCACCATTTCTTCACCCAGTTCACCTGTCCGGTCATGCAGACCTGATCGGCAACGAATCGATGGTCCGAATCGTCGCGGCCCATCCAAACTCACTTGCGGGAACCCTTGTCCAGGAGAGACTGATCGCTTGACCCATCTTGCCGCCCCCCAGGCTCCCGGCGCATCCGCCCAATCCGGCGGAAAGGCCATTACCCTACAGTTCAACGACAACACCCTGCTTCCCCTGCTCCTCGGCGACCACGACCGCCATCTGGTCCGAATAGAACAGGCTTTGGGTGTGCGACTGTCCTGCCGAGGGAACCGGATCGCCATTGCGGGGGACGCATCCAGGGTCAACATCGTCCAAGGAATGCTACAAGGGCTGTGGCGGCGATTGGAAAGGGGTGAAAGCGTGGGACGGCCGGAAATCGAGGCAGCCATTCGTCTGGCGGACGCCGAAAACGACCCCCGCCTGCCGCTATCCGATGTACCGGCCATCCGGACCCGCCGCGGCGCCGTCGGTCCGCGCAGCCCGGGCCAGATCGCCTACATGGAAGCCCTCTCGGCGCACGAAATGGTGTTCGGTGTCGGCCCCGCCGGCACCGGCAAGACCTACCTCGCCGTCGCCCAGGCCGTGGCCATGCTTCAGGCCGGCAAGGTAGACCGCATCGTTCTGTCCCGCCCCGCGGTCGAGGCCGGGGAACGGCTCGGGTTTCTGCCCGGTGATCTTAAAGAGAAGATCGATCCCTACCTCCGCCCGCTGTACGACGCGCTGCACGACATGATGCCGGCCGACCAGGTCATCCGCCGCATGACCAACGGCGAAATCGAAGTCGCCCCGCTTGCCTTCATGCGCGGCCGCACCCTGGCGCACTGCTATGCCATCCTGGACGAAGCTCAAAATACCACTGCGATGCAGATGAAGATGTTCCTCACCCGAATGGGCGAGGGCACCCGCATGGTCGTCACGGGCGACCTATCGCAGGTGGACCTCCCGAACGGCGTCCGCTCCGGACTACGTGACGCGCTCGATACCCTCGAAGGCATCCAGGGCATCGGCGTCGTCAGGTTCGAGCAACGTGACGTCGTCCGGCACCCCCTGGTCGCTCGGATCGTCGGCGCGTATGATCAGCGCGATGCAGCGAAACGAGAGGTCGCACTGGCTGAGGCGCGCCGCGAACACCGGCCCCCACCCATGGGCGAGCGAATGACGAGCGATGGAACCTCCGAGTAGTCGGCCCGATCCTGACGACATCGACCTGATCGTCACCGAACCGGCTTGGCTCCGGTTCGTGCCAAATGTCGAGGTGGTCGTCAGGCGGGCAGCCCGGGCAGCGGGCATGCGCGGAACGGTGGTCCTGGCGGGGGACGGCGCGGTGCGAAAGCTCAACGCCCGTCACCGCGGCCGCAACAAGCCAACCAATGTCCTGACTTACGAGCACCCCGCACCGGAGGCTATCCTGGCACTGGGCGTGGTGCGCGCCGAGGCCTGTGCGCAAGGCCGCCGCGCCGCCGACCATCTGGCGCATCTCGTGGTCCATGCCGCCCTTCACCTGCAGGGTCAGGACCATCTGCATCCCGGCCAGGCGCGCCGGATGGAAATGGCAGAATCACGCATCCTGCGGGGCATCGGCGTGTCCAATCCATGGAAGCCCCGATCATGAGCGGCCATCGCGCCAGCCTGCTCGGCCGCCTAGGGTCACTGCTAGGCCGAAAGCAGACCGAACATTCGCTGCGGGAATTCGATTGCCGAGCTGGTTCAGGAAGCCGCCGACGCCCAGCAGGTCCCAGGCGAACAGCCGGAACTGGATCGCCACGAACGCCTGCTGATCGCAAACGTGCTGCGCCTGCGCGAAACCACCGCCGACGACGTCATGGTGCCACGCGCCGACATCGTGGCGATGCGCGCCGACGTCACCCTGACGCAGGCGATCGAACTGATCCGCAATGACGGCCACTCCCGCCTCCCGGTCTACCGTGACCAACTGGACGACGTAATCGGCATGGTCCACATCAAGGACGTGTTCGCCTATGTCGGCCGGCCGGAAGCGTTCTCGCTGGAGGCCATCCTCCGCAAGCCACTGCTCGTCGCGCCACAAATCCCGGTTCTGGACCTGCTGCTGCAGATGCGGATGCAGCGCATCCACCTGGCACTTGTGGTCGACGAATACGGCGGCATCGACGGGCTTGTAACGATCGAGGACCTTGTCGAAACGATCACCGGGGATATCGCGGACGAGCATGACGACGTAGAGGCCCCAATGATGACGGAACGTCAGGACGGCGCGATAGACCTCAATGCCCGGATGTCGATTGAGGACTTTGAAACGAAGGTCGGACCGATCCTGACCGAGGACGAACGCGACGCCGACATCGACACTGTCGGCGGCCTTGTGTTCACGTTGGCCGGTCGCGTTCCCAGCCGGGGCGAGGTCATCAGCCATCCCTCCGGCATCGAATTCCGCGTGCTGGACTCCGACCCCCGCCGTATCCGCCGTCTGCGCGCCCGCAGGACGGAGGCAGCCGCGGCGTAGCGTGCCCAACCGGCGACTGCGCCCGCGGCACGCAGTGCGTGCAAGCTGAATTTGGACAATAACGCCGCGAGACCACAGACATCTGCGGCGCAGGCCGGTTATTTACTATTGCGCACCCACTCGGTCGGTGAATACGCTCGGTCTTTAGGCTTCCCATTGAGGGGGACGAAGAATGCCCGCAACGAAGCAAAACCCCGATCAGACCATCCGCGAAAATGCGTATTACCTGTGGGAGCGCGAAGGCCGGCCCGAAGGGCGCGACCAGGATCACTGGCTGCGGGCCGCGGCCAAATTGACCAAACCCCCAGCCCCTGTCGAAGACCACGTGGAGGACGAAGAAAAGGTGCTTGACGGTCGTCCCGACGCAAACATCCCGGCGATGCTGACCAAGGACGTGCCCGGCGGCTGATCAACGAAGCAAGGGTCGTTCAGGCCTCGGCTCGCCTTGATCGGCACCATGGCGCAGCGGGGTGGCAAACCAAGTGGCCAGCCACCCCCCGATCATCGGTCAGGCCGGGGAAAGAACATGGATCACTCGGCTTGCGATCATGTCCTTGGTCTTCGCGCCGTATTCCTTCATGTGCGGCGAAGCGGCGTGCGCGCCCAGATGTTCCAGGCTTTCCCACTTCTCGAGCACCAGGAACGTGTCAGCGCCGAATTTTGTCTGGAACGGGCCAACCCCGTCGGCGTCGACCACCGGCCCATATTCGATGCACCCGGCCTCCGCGTGTACCGCCGGCATGTTGGCGCGGAATGCTTCAAGGATTGCCCCGCGCTGGCCTGGCTTGGCGGTAATGATGGCAACGACGTGAATCATGGTGTCTCTCTCCAAGGTTGGGGTCACGCTACGCGCGCCGTCCTTATGATGCGTCAGGACGACGGGAACGCGAAGACCCAACCCCGAGCGCAAGTGAGACTGTGGCGGCG
The DNA here is from genome assembly GCA_963819005.1 of uncultured Pseudomonadota bacterium. Classification (GTDB taxonomy): domain Bacteria; phylum Pseudomonadota; class Alphaproteobacteria; order Acetobacterales; family Acetobacteraceae; genus Rhodopila. The sequence continues at coordinate 47,517 of CAWFUL010000009.1, read as the reverse complement.
CGCCCGTCTCAGAGACGGCCCGCTCAACGAAGTTCGGCGTCAGCGCTATATTTCTCAGTGCAGGGGTTGGGGCATCTCTACCGGCCGCAACGATCCCTTTGCCAGCGCCGGCACGCGACGCCGCCAGCGCAGGCACCGCCGGAATGCGTGCAGGATCGAGGACGCATCCGCCTCTTGCACATCCACCGCCAGATCGCGATGGGAGGCAGGAACCGGGAGCCAGGACTCCTTCCCGGTCGTGAACCCGCCGTGTGGGGCTGCGCCGATCCAGGGCACCGGAGTCCGGCTGCCATCGCGTCCCCGGAACGCCGGCCAGAACCCGTAAGCTGGATCGAGTGCGGCCGTCCCACGTGAGGGGTTCCACCGGCTGATCGCCCGTTCCTCATCGTGGTTGCTGAACGACCAGCAGATCCAGCCGTCGGTCTCAACCGCCGCGACCTACCCCAGCGTGACCGTAGCCGGATAGGCTTCCATCAGCCCGCGGATGCGCTCCAACAGGCCCAGCCGCTTTGGATGGATCATGTCGTGCACATGCTGCTGCAATCCGTACAGCTTGGTCGGCATCACCTCGGGTTTCGCTGCCGCGGGGTTCGGGCGCAGCGCGCGGTCGCGCAGCAGGAAGTCGATCGCATCCAGCCGGAACCCCTCTACTCCGCGATCCAGCCACGACCGCCCTGACTGCAGCAGCGCATCCATGCCCGCCGGATTGTGCAGGTTAAGCGCCGGCTGATGGCTGAGGAAGTGGTGCGGTAATACTACCGCCGCCGAGGTTCCCAGGTCCACGCCGGCCCGCCGAACACCGATAGGCAGTTGTTGGGCGCGGTACCGTCCGGCGCCGGGTCAGCCCAGACATACTAATCCGCCCGCGGACCGAACGCCGCCTTGCAACTCTCCAGGACTCATGGATGTCGGCCCGAGGGTTGGCTCCAGACCTGATCGATCAGCACCTTCAGTCCCAGCGCATACGCGCGGTCCAGCAATTCATCGAAATTGCCAAGCGTCCCGAAGGTCGCCGTCAGTATAATCGAAGACGTCATACCCGAAATCGCGATGCGGCGAGGCGAAGAAAGGGTACAGCCAGTTCGCATCTACGCCTAGTCGTACGACGTGGTCAGCCAAGCGGTAACGCCGGGAAGGTCGCCAATTCCGTCGCCGTCACTGTCACAGAAGCTCCGCGGATAGATGTGATAGATTACCGCCGCGCCACCACGCTGAACCCGCCATCCGCGTCTCCATTCACGATTTCGTGTCAGGAAACGCGGCCGCGTCGGTTCAACTGATTTCCTGGCCGGCCATCATTCCGGGCAAAGCTGATGCGACGCCGCCATGCGCTCCGTAACGGTCGTAACCAGAGTAGGCTGTCCGAGCCGCCTGCGCGACGAACTATGAATGCGCCGACCGATGCCCTAGAACCCAGCCATGTCCACCATCAATACGATCATTTTGTTGCCATTTCTGGCAGCATTCTTATTCTCGGTCGCCCGTTTCTATTTCAGGGACAATGCAAATTCGATTTTCCGGCCGAGTTTCCTGACGGCCGTCGGCGCGGTTCTTATCGCCGGGCTTTATCTGGTCCTGGCGACGCTGGGCGGTCTGCCGGACCATGGCGCGATCGAGTTCGGGCTCGTCGGGGTCGCGCTGCTGGCGTTCTCGATCTACCAGACGATGCAGTTCTAGACCGATGCACCGTTATCCCAGGCTGTCATGAACCCAACCGTCGCTACTTTCGCAGCAGGCGGGACCAGAACCCGGTCGACGCCCGCTTGCCATGAGACACATGTGGCGCGGATGACGGTGGTGGCATCGCACTGCTGATCAAGTGCCGCCCGACGTCGCGCATGGCGATACGGGCCTTCTGGAAACCGATGATCGCGGTCGCCGTCTCCTCCTGCGTCAGTTCAGACAGCCGCTCCGCCCAGGATCCCGCCTCCGCAAAGGCGCCCGCCCGCCGCAGCGCATCCAGCCGGCGAAGCCCCGTTTCCACGTCGGTCGTCCCATCCCACAGCGCGGCGACCTCCAACCGCAGCCGTGACGCATCGGACCCGGCAGCTGCGTCGTCCGCCGCCCAGGCGGCCATCAGCAATGCTTCCGCCTCGTTTGCCCTGTCACCGGCACCCGCACAGATCAACGCCCATCGGCGGAATGGCAAAGTCTCCTCCAGAACGGTGGTGGTCAGTGCCTTGTAGTCCTCTGACTCCACGACCGCGCGCGCCGCGGCGGATACCGATGTCAGATCGGGCGCCGCCGCTCCGCACCGCCGGCACGTCTGAATCCAGTCGGCCAACGTAGACCGCGCCGGCTCCCCAGGCCGCATGTCCAAGTCTGGCGCAATTTCCGGCTGAGGCGCCCTGAATGCCTTCCGCGTGGACGCTCCGCACACCCCGCATACTGGGTTCGAGGCCGAGGACTCGCTCATGATCTCATCTCCGCGCGCAAACCGTCTCGCAGCCGCTGCATCGCTCGTTCCATCAGCCGCGCCGATTGGGCAAAGCATACCCGCAACCATCCTTCGCCGGCCGCGCCAAACGCCACGCCCGGTGCCACCGCGACGCCATGCCGGCTGACCAGCTTTTTCGCCAGATCGAGACTGTCGTGCAGGCCGTCGACCGCGAGGAACGCGTAAAACGCACCATCCGGCGGACGGTAGCGGATGCCGTTCAAACCGGACAACGCCTCGCTCGCCAGCCTGCGCCCCTCGGCGCAGTGCGCATGAAATGCCTCCACCGCCGCCGAGTCGCCGATCGCCGCCACGCCGGCGCGCTGAATGAATGGCGCCACGCCGGAGTGCGCGACCTCGACCAGATCGGTGATGGCGTCTCGTGTCCCCTCCGGCACCACCAGCCAGCCCAGCCGCCAGCCCGTCATCACCCAGGTCTTGGAGAAACTGTTGCAGACAATGACTTGATCGAACTCATCCGCCACATCCAGTATCGATGCCGCCGCCGTTCGGCCCGTATAGACCAGCCGTGAATAGACCTCGTCGGAGATCAGCCAGGCTCCGTGACGGCGGCAGATGGAAACGACCTGCCGAAGTTCGTCCTCTGTTGCCGTCCATCCAGTCGGATTGCCGGGCGAATTGAGGATGAAAGCCCGAGCCCCGGCCATCATATGGTCCAACCGATCCAGATCGAGGTGGAACCCGCCATCCGGTCCGGAGATCAGATCAAGTTCCTCGACGATCGCCCCCCGCAATCTGGCCGCGTTGGCGATGTTCGGCCAGGTGGGAGAGTGCATCACGACGCGGTGGCCCGCCCGCACCACCGCCGACAGGGCGATCGACATCGCCGCCATCCCCGATGCGGTTACCTGAATTCGCGCCTCCGCTACCGGCCGTGCATGAAGCGCCGTCAAATACCGCGAAAGCGCCAACCGGAGTTCCGGCAGTCCCCGCACGTCCGGATAACGGGTTTCGCCATCGTCCAGCGCGTGCTTTGCCGCCTGCCGCGCCACGGCGGGGCTGGGCTGATCGGACTCGCCGAAGCACAGAAAGTCGACGTCGGGGGTGGCGAAGGCCAGGCGCGCGACTTCGACGATGCGGGACCCTGGGATAAACGTGATGTCCATCTCGGACATATGGGGCGCTGCGTCCGTCACGTGATCACCCGCGCCGAGCCTCACGTCGCATGTGACGCAGGACGTAGATGCATAGCGAGAGCGCACCGATGGCGGCTACGATCGCCCCGGCGACCGGGATCATGTCGTCGGCGAAATACGAACTCAGCTTGACCGGCGCCTTGTGCAAGGAATCCAGTCCCATTGCCTTGGCCAGACCATTCTCCACGCCCGGGGCGGCGGCCACGCCGTCAGTGTAGTCATCGCCGCGCTTGAAGCTCACGCCGGCCAAAAATCCGTGCGTGATGTTTTCGACCTCGCCGGCCCTTTCCATGGAAGCGGCCACGGAGAGTTGCACGTAGCCGTCAGCACCGAAGACGATCGCGTTGTAGACCACCTCCCCATCGGAATTGCCGGTGGCGCTAGCCGGCACGATCAGCGCCGCCCATCCAAGCTGATGGGTGTCGGGATCGTAGTGCGGCGGCTTTACCCAGCCGCGCGCTTGAAGCGAAGGTAATCCCTGCTGCGCTAGCTGCTTATTGCCGCGCGCGACTGCATCCTGAAGACTGGCCAGCACATCGTCGGGCGTGAAAGCCAGCATGGCGTCCGCGTCGATAAACCCCGCACGCACGAAACGTATGACACCCGGCATGTCCATGCCATCCGGATCCAGCAACAAGCCTTCCAGGTCAGGCGGAATGGCACGATTTAGTCTCGTCATCAGCCGTTCGGCCGGGCCTTGAGGGATGAAGAACATATCTTGCGACAGGCGCAGGGTTGCTTCCTCGCCGATGTCCACCCTGGCCGGCGCGCCCACCGCCTCATGGACGATGTCTACGTAGGCGGCATCCGCAGCACCAGGCGGCGTGGCCGTGGACTGTGATGGTTCCTGCCCGTACGCCGCGAGGCAAAGCATGTACGCCATCAGCCCGCCTAGAATGACACGCGACACGTTTTGATGTCCCTGTTCCTGGTTGCTGCGGACGCACCAATCCCAGCCGAAAGGGAGAGGCCCCCTGCCCGTGCCCTGGCGTCTTGCCAACACCGCTCATTTCTACCACGTGCCGCATTTAATCGCAGCTGTAAACGAACCAGCGTTGCGGTTTGACCACTGTCGGGCTGTCATCGGCCGTTCCACGATCATCGCCATGTGCGGCAAGCGACCCCGCCTCCGTGTCCATAGGTCCGCGCAGTTCACGGGGCCCACCAGCAGGTTTTGCAGGTCAGCGAGCTCCGATGCGACACCGTAAGCCAGCGCGTCCGTCTCCGGCGCCACGCCGGTTCATCATGCCCTACGTGCTCATTTTCGCGGACGGACTGATTGTCTGGCCGCCGTCAGGGCCTGGGCGGCGGCGGCGCGGTATCCTGACCTGCCCCCTGAATTGCTCCCCGGCGTGCCGCTTGGCCGGTCCCCTGGCCCGCCCCTTGTGTTGTCCCGGTGCGAGAGGTCTCGGTACCGGTGTTGCGCACGCAGTCGTCAATCATCCGGTTATGCGCAAACAACTGCGACAGGCCCTGGCTGCCGTCGTTGGGCGCATAATTGGCCGAGAACGGCGTGTTGACCTGGGATTGCGGGCTATAGATCTGCCCGCGGTTCTGCCGGTCGAAGACTTCGTTGGCGCGCTGGCGGCAGGCGCTGGCCGTGGCCGCGTCCGCCTGCGCCTGGCCGGTTGGCTCGGGGCGATCGCAACCGGCGATCGCGACCGCGGTCAACAGGAAGAAAACTCGAACGCAAGTCATGCATGGGCTCCCGGAACGTGGTGGCCGCCGCCGTCCTGCACCGGAGCCTCCAACTGGAAGCCGGCAGCGAATCGGGACAGCCGCGATCGAAATCCCGCTTCGTCGAACCTTGCGTCCTGGGTCAAGGGCTGGCTGGCGGCAGCACGCAGTAGGGCAGGGTGGAACTCGGCGCCGTCACGGGCCAGCTTGACCAGCGGACGGACCCAGCTTGCATGCGCCAGCAGATCGACAAGCGCCAGCAGACGCAGGCACAGAGACATGCCCATCGGCGTTCCCAGCCCGACGGTGCGGTCTACCGCGCCCGCCCAGCAACGGGCGTCGCGATCCGCCAGCGCCAGGTCGGTGTGACTCCCATCCGGGCGGTTGAACCGAAAGGCCCGAACTAAATCCCAATGGTCAGCGATCGCGGCGTCCCGGGCCGCATACCACGCCAGCTCCAGGTCGCGCTTGCAGACCGACGGGAGCGCCTCGGGCGGCAAGTCCACCAAATACGTGACGGCGCCCCCTGGACCGCCGGAGGTCCGGATCGTCGTGCCCTGATGCTCCGAGGTGCGTTGTTCCCCACTCATCAAGAGAGGATGGACCGGCGAGCGTCCGTACGCGAGTCCAACCAGCACATCCTCAACGTCGATCCGCCGATTGTTCCTCTGCCGATCGAACTCGAAGCCGCCGTGACATTGAAGAGCCGGTCGGCAACACGTATCCCACCCCCTTCTATCGTTGCGAAGCAACCGACGAGCGTGCGACCCCAACACGGCCATAGCCCCGGTCACTGGCAGCAGGTGGGGCTGCAGCAGGTCGGCCTAAAATTCCTTCACCTGATGCGCGTACTCGCGATAGCAATCCTCGACAGATCGACGAAAGCTGAAGCCAGCGAGGAAAACGCTTGGCTCCGCGGTCGCGAAATAACGGCCATTGTTCGCATTGTTAGCCGGGCGGACCATGCCAACAGGGGCGGCAACGCCTGGCCATAAGACGATGCCGAGTCCACGCCCCCGGCGGGATTTCGGCACGCCCAGGCTGGAACGTGCGGCAGGCCAAATAGTTGATCAAGAACACAATGTAGGCGTCTCATCGTGCATCACCACGCAGACCGCCAGGGAAGGACCGGAACTGCCTTGGGGGAAGGGAGCAAGGTCCCTGCGCCCCAACAACGTATGGTGGAAGTGGGTTCAGTCAGAACCAATTTCAGTCCGAATGCGCAATCCGCCTGATCTGCCGCTCAGACCCGCGCTGAAGCCGGACGGTCCTGCCCGCTGTCAGGTAACCCCCGCTCTACGCGAAGATTTCCCCCAGCCGCTTGACTGAGGCCAGCGTCTTCTCGACCGGCAGCCCTGGCCACTGGCAGCGCATGATAAAATGGTTGACCCCGATCAGTTCGTGATACCGGTCGATTTCCTCCTTCACCGCAACCTTGTCGCCGATGATGAACTTGTCTCGGGCGAATTCGGTGAACGGCATCTCCAATTCTTTTCGGCCCTCCAGCCCCCATGCTGCATAGGCATTATACTTGTACTGTAACGGTACCCGGCACTCCTCATGGGCGGTCGCGTTGTTCTCCCCCACATAGCATTCCACCGTAATGGGGAAATCCGTGACCGTGCGGCCATACTCGGCCAGTGCCGCGCGATAGATTTTCATAAGCGGAACGGTCTTGCTTAGCCCACTGCTGTTGACGATCAGCCAGGCGTCGCCAATCCTGGCCGCGCGCTTGACCGAAACCTCGGCTTGGCCGGCAATGTAAATCGGCGGTCCGCCTGCCCGCACCGGCTTAAGGCTCAGTCCGGCGTCATTGACGGCGTAGAAACGACCCTGGTGCGATACCTTGTCTTCGGTCCACAGCCGCTTCATCAATCCGATGGCCTCGTTGAACCGCGGCGCCCGTTCCGACAGCGGAATACCGAAGGCGTCGAACTCCGGCTGCCGATAGCCCAGCCCAAGACCAAGCACGTAGTTGCCGCCGGTCAGCACATCCAGCGTGGCGGACTCCTCGGCGATGTGCATCGGGTTCTGCGGCGGCAGGATCATAATGTTCGGCCCGATCGTCATGCCCTGCGCATGTGCGGCCATATATCCCATGGCCGGCGTGATGGCGAGCATCTGCATGGGATAGGTCAGCCAGTGATGCGGAAACCAGAGCGACTTGAAACCGGCGTCCCGCGCCGCCCGCACCTGCGTCACCATCTCCGGCACCCGATCGGCGACGTTGTTTCCCTCGGGGAACTGCGTATTGAGGAACAGACCGACTTTCATGATGGAGACCTCCCGGTGCTGCCCGACTATAAGGCCCGATGGCTCAGCCTTGAAGCAGCCAGTTGCGCTCGGCACGGAGGACTGACGCAAACGAATCGCTTCCACCGGACTTGAAAGGTGGACGCGCGGCGGCAGCCACGCAAAACTGCGACGTATCCCAACTCAGGAACGCCACTGATGACCGCAGACCTGCACAACCTGACCGCCACCCAGGCCGTGCGCCGGATTCACGAGGGCACCCTGCGGCCCGAAGACCTGATGGAAGCCTATATCGAGCGTATTGCCGAACGTGACCCAAACGTCCGCGCCTTCGCTCATTTCGACCCCGATCAGGCCCGCGCGAATGCCGCCGCCGCCAGGCCCGGGCCCCTGCAGGGCCTGCCGATTGGCGTCAAGGACGTGCTGGACACAGCCGATATGCCGAGCCAGGTACCGGCTCGCCTATCTGGAATGGCTGGCAACCCCGCGCCAACTCCGCCCCCGTGGCCTGGGCAAAGCAGGCCGGCGCCGTGGTGATCGGCAAGACCGTCACTACCGAATTTGCGACGCGTCACCCCGGCCCGACGATGAACCCCGTCAATCCCGCCCATACGCCCGGCGGCTCGTCCTCCGGTTCGGCTGCGGGCGTCGGCGCATCGCTGTTTCCGCTGGCGTTCGGCACCCAGACCGCCGGCAGCGTGATCCGTCCAGCCGCGTTTTGCGGCGTGGTCGGCTACAAGCCCAGCTACGGCATGATCAGCCGCATCGGCATGAAGATCATGTCCGACAGCCTCGATACCATTGGCGTCATCGCCTGGACCGTCGCCGACTGCGCCTTGTTGGCCGGTGCGATCTCCGGCCGCGACCTTGGCGATCCAGATGCCGCGCAGGAACGCGGCGCCCGCATCGGCATCTGCTGCTCGCCCACGTGGTATGCTGCCGCTCCGGAGACACAGGAACTGATGGGGCGGGTCACCGACACGCTCGCCCGCGCGGGTGCGCAGGTCAGTGTCGTGGACATGCCCGACATCTACACCGACGTGGTCGACGCTCATCCCGTGGTTATGAACGGCGAAAGCGCCCGAGCCCTGGGCTGGGAGCTGGCCACTCACCCGGAACTGCTGTCCGAAGGCTTGCGTGAGCGATTGGCTTTCGGCCTGAGCAAGACCGAGACCGACCTGCACGCCGCCTACACCGTGTTCGACGCTGCGCAGCGTGCATTTCCAGAGGTCATCGGTGACCTCGACGTCCTTGTCACGCCGGCCGCGCCCGGCGAGGCGCCGGAGGGTCTGGGCTGGACAGGCGATCCGGCATTCAACTCAATCTGGACGTCCATTCGAGTGCCATGCGTGACGGTGCCGGCTGGGCGCGGGCCGAACGGGTTGCCGCTAGGTGTTCAGATCGTTGGCCGCCAAGGTGGTGACAAAGCCACGCTGGCCTGGGCCCGCTGGGTGGAATCCCGGCTTGGCTGACATCCGCCGGCCGATCCTGTTCGCCGGCGACCCGCACCGCAACTTTACTCCAATTCTGCGAGCATGCGCCGCCAATCCGCCGGGAACCCTGATCCTGCTGGGCGACTGCGACTGCCCCGCGCCGCTGGCAACGCTTCTGGCGCCGGTGACCGCCGCCGGCTGGGACATCCGCTGGATCCTGGGCAATCACGACACCGAAACCGAAACCGCTTTCGACAACCTGACCCAGTCTGAGGGCGACCTGGGCCTTCGGGTCACCGACATCGCCGGCTACCGTGTCGCTGGCCTGCCGGGCGTCTTCAAACCGAGGGTCTGGTCGCCGCCCGAACCCCCATCCTTCCGCACCCGGCCCACGTTCCAGGCCAGCCTCCGCCCGGATCAGGCCTGGCGGGGCGGCCTGCCGCTATGGCACCGAGACACCATCTTCCCGGAAGACTTCGACCGGCTTGCCACCAGTCGCTTCGACATTCTGGTGGTCCACGAGGCGCCCACCAGCCATCCGCACGGTTACGCCGTTATCGACGACCTCGCCGCGCATGCCGGCGCCCGCCTGATCGTCCATGGCCACCATCACCAGTCGTACAGCGCCGTGCTGCCGAACGGGATCTGCGTCCGTGGCCTAGGCCTGGCCGATACCTGGCGCCTTGGCGACACGCTGTGGCTCCCGGCCAGCGCATAGCTACGCCAGCATCGCGGCCTGTTACCCCGGCGGCGAGAAATGGTAACGTGGGGCCGCCGCGATCCCAGGAGTTACCAGTGGCCACTCTGGCATCCGACCAAACCAATCCAGGCGTGACCCCACCGCCCGCCCGCATGCTGGCCCACATTCCGGGCGACGATGGCTGGCCGATCATGGGCAGCACGCTGGAAGTCCTCGCCGACCCGAAACGCTATTTTGAAACCCTCGGCGCCAGGCACGGTCCCGTCGTGCGCGCGAACATCCTCGGCGAAATCGGCGTCTCGTTGCTTGGTCCCGAGGCAAATGAGTTCGTGCTCCTTGACCCGCAGCGCCTGTTCTCCTCCCGCCACGGCTGGGGCCGCTTCATGGATCGCGTCTTCCCGCGCGGCCTGCTTGTCATGGATTTCGATGAACACCGCCTGCAGCGCCGAGCGCTTTCGGTGGCGTTCAAGGCGGAACCGATGCGGGGGTATCTGGGTGCATTGAACGCCGTCATCGCGAATCGGGTGTCGGAATGGCGCGCCGCGCCCGGCCCGATGCTGTTTTACCCGGCGATGAAACGGCTGACCCTGGACCTCGCCGGCCGCTCGTTCCTCGGCCCCGATCCGGGCGGGGAGGTCGCCGGACTGACCGGCGCCTTCGTCGACATGGTGGCGGCAACCGTGGCCCCCATTCGCATGCCGCTGCCGGGAACGCAGATGCGCCGAGGGGTCCAAGGACGCGCGCGCATTGTCGCCTACCTTAGCCGTCAGGTCCCGATCCACCGGTCGAGCGGAGGGACCGACCTGTTCTCGGAACTATGCCGCGCCACCATGGACGACGGCGCGCTGATGCCGGCCGAGGCGGTAGTGGATCACATGAGCTTCCTGATGATGGCGGCGCATGACACCCTTACCTCATCGCTGAGCGCCTTCGTCTGGATGCTTGCCTGCAACCCCGCATGGCAGGACCGGCTGCGCGTGGAAATCGGCGGGCTGGGCCTGCAAGCGGACGAGCCGCTGCCGTTCGACCGGTTGGATGCAATGCCGCTTACCGAGATGGCATTTAAGGAGACCTTACGGATCATCCCGCCCGTGCCGGCGGTGCCCCGTCGCGCGCTGCGCGGGTTCGATTTCGCAGGCTATCACATCCCCGCCGGCACATCGCTGGGCATCAACCCGCTCTTTACCCACCACATGCCCGACATCTGGCCTGATCCCGACACATTCGATCCCTTGCGCTTCACCGATGCCGCACAGGCCATGCGGCATCGCTTCGCGTTCGTGCCGTTCGGTGGGGGCGCCCATATGTGCCTGGGACTGAATTTCGCCTATATGCAGGCGAAATGCTTCACGCGGCACCTGCTGCAAAACCTGCGGGTCAGCATGGCGCCCGGCTACATCCCACCCTGGCGGATGTGGCCGATCCCGCAGCCCAAAGACGGGCTTCGGATCACCGTGGCGCCGACTTAAGCTAACCGCGGCCGGCGCGCATGGCCGGCGCCCGCAGTCGGCATTGGCCTTGGCTGTCACCATATCGTAGTAAGGCGCCCGAACGTCCCCTTCATACAACGAGACACACGTGACAGACATCGCGATCACCCGCACCGCCAACCCTGGGACCCCGCCCGCGGACGAGACCCTGGCCTTCGGCAAAGTCTTCACCGACCACATGTTCCTGATGAACTACGACGAGGGCAAAGGCTGGCACAGCCCACGCATCGAGCCGTACGGGCCGTTCACCCTGGACCCCGCCACATGCGTCTTGCACTACGGCCAGGCGATCTTCGACGGCCTGAAGGCCTTCCGCGGCGGTGACGGCCAGATCCGCCTCTTCCGTCTCGCCGACCACGCCCGCCGCCTCAATCGTTCCGCCCACTATCTCTGCATCCCCGAGATGGATCCGGAGATTGTCGAGGCCTCGATCCGCACCCTTGTAGACATCGACCAGCGCTGGGTGCCGCATAAGCCAGGGACCTCCCTCTATATCCGCCCCACCATCATCGCGACCGAGACTTTCCTCGGTGTCCACCCGTCCCATTCGTACCTGTATTTCGTGATCGTCGGTCCGGTCGGCGCCTACTACAAGGAAGGCATGAACCCGGTCCGAATCCTCGCCTCGGACACGTATGTGCGGGCGGTGCGGGGCGGGCTGGGCGCAGCCAAGACGATGGCGAACTACGCCGCGTCGCTCTACGGCGCCGAGGAAGCCCAGAAAGCCGGCTATACACAGGTTCTGTGGCTGGACGCCGTCGAGCACAAATACCTCGACGAAGTCGGCACCATGAACATCATGCTAAAGATCGGCGACGAGGTGATCACCCCGCCCCTGAACGGCGCCATTCTGGATGGCATCACCCGCCGCTCCGTCCTGACACTGCTGAGGGACTGGGGCTTGCGTGTGTCCGAGCGTCCCATCGCCATCGATGAGGTCATCGCCGCCGCCCAGGCTGGCACGCTGGAGATGTGGGGCACCGGCACCGCCGCGGTGATCTCCCCGGTCGGCGAACTTGGCTACAAGGGCGAGCGCTACGTCATCAACGGCGGCGTCACCGGCGCGCTGACCCAGAAGCTGTACGACACAATCGTCGGCATCCAGTACGGCACCGCCCCAGACCCGCACGGCTGGGCAACGACGCTGGGCAACCGGCTGGGCGGGTAGCAGGCGAGCGGCCGGTTTCCGCTTCGGCCTCTCCTTCGGCATGCCCGTTGCCGCCCGCGTTGCGGATCCCCCTGCGATCCATGATTTGGTTTATTTGCCCGCCATGCCGTCACGGAACGTGGCCTTTTCCGACCCGCGTTGCTTCCCACCATGACCCGTGACCACCCCGGCAGACCAAAATGCTCCGCCTGAACGAAATCAAACTCCCCCTCGACCACCCTCCAGAGGCGCTGCCAGCCGCCGTCCTGGCGCGCCTCGGCATTCCCGCCGAAGACCTGATCCGTCTCACCGTTGCCCGCCGCGGCTACGATGCCCGCCGCCGCTCCGCCATCAGCCTGGTCTATGCCGTCGACGTCACCGTTCGCGACGAGCCCACCGTCCGCGTCCGCCATCCCGCCATCCGCCCATCGCCCGACACCCGCTACCGCTTCGTCACCCACGCCCAGACGCCGCCCGTCCGACCCATCGTCATCGGCACCGGTCCCTGCGGCCTGATGGCCGCCCTGACCCTTGCCGAGATGGGCTTCCGCCCGATCATCCTCGAACGCGGCAAGCTGGTCCGTGAGCGCACCCGCGACACCTGGGGCCTGTGGCGCCGCGGCATTCTCAACCCCGAAAGCAACGTCCAGTTCGGCGAGGGCGGCGCCGGCACCTTCTCCGACGGCAAGCTCTACTCCGGCATCAAAGATCCCCGCCATCTCGGCCGCCGCGTCCTGGAGGTCTTCGTGCAAGCCGGCGCGCCCGAGGAAATCCTCTGGTCCAGCAAGCCCCACATTGGCACCTTCCGCCTCGTCACCGTCGTCGAGGGCATCCGAAGCCGCATCGAGGCACTAGGTGGGGAATACCGGTTCGGCCATCGCGTTGACGACATCATCCTGGACTCCGCCCGCCATGTCCGTGCCCTGGTGTTGGCCAACGGCTCGTCCCTGGACGCCGAGGCGGTTGTCCTGGCCGTTGGCCACAGCGCCCGCGACACCTTCGCCTTGCTTGCAGCCCGCGGTGTTCACATCGAGGCCAAGCCGTTCTCCATCGGCGTCCGCATCGAGCATCCCCAATCCCTGATCGACCGGGCACGGTTCGGCGGGTTCGCGGGGAACCCGGTACTGGGGCCGGCCGACTACAAGCTGGTCCACCACACCAGCAACGGCCGCTCCGTCTACAGTTTCTGCATGTGCCCCGGCGGGCGAGTGGTCGCCGCGACCTCCGAACCGGGCTGTGTCGTAACGAACGGCATGAGCCAGTATTCCCGCGCCGAATTCAACGCCAACGCCGGCATCGTTGTCGGGATCACGCCCGCCGATTACCCCGGAGACGCCCTCGCCGGCATCGCCTTCCAGCGTGTGTGGGAGCAACGCGCCTATGAGGCCGGTGGCCGATCCTACGAAGCGCCCGCCCAGCGTGTCGGCGATTTCCTTGCTGGCCGGGCGTCCGACGCGCTGGGCGATGTCGAGCCCTCGTACCGTCCCGGTGTGCGCCCCGGCGATCTGGCCTCATGCCTGCCGGATTTCGCGGTGACGGCGATGCGGGAAGCCCTCGTGGCATTCGGTGGCGGCATTCCTGGCTTCGCGATGGCCGACGCGGTGATGACGGGGGTCGAGACCCGCACCTCCTCGCCGATCCGGATCACCCGCGGCGCCGACGGCGGAAGCCTGAACACACCTGGCCTGTTTCCCGCGGGCGAGGGCGCCGGTTATGCAGGCGGGATTTGTCGGCGGGCGTGGATGGGATCCGGGTGGCGGAGGCGGTGGCCTCGCGGTTGACCGGCGTGGCGATGCCGGAGCGTATGACGCGCGGGGAGGTGGGATCGGCGGGGGTTTATGGGTAGGCGCCGACAGTCCGCACAGTGATTTTGACCGATCTCGCAAAGGTTCCATTTCGTCGGATCCCCATCGCCACAATTTCTGTCTGATCGGTCTGTCCCAGAAGACTCCTTTCGACAGAGATGTGCTATGCAGGAGTAGCCAACGATTAAGGTTCCGGAACTATGTACATCGGACTATTGAGCACCCATACCTGGAGGCGCTGATGGAAGACGTACCAACATTGCATCAGTTACCCACTGAAACAGCCCTTGCCCTGTTGCTGGAAACTGCCCGTGAGCAGTTCAGAGTTCTACAATTCATCATCTTGGGTGAAATCAAACTCGTATCTGATCAACAAAATGACCTGACGAAGCGATTATTGTTTGCGCGAGCTCCGGGCTGCGTGGGGATGGCACTCGCGAAATCCTTCGTCGCTAATGTTGTACGAGCACGCAGGATATGCGAACATGGAGGCCAGTCACTGACCCTTGACAAGATGGAGCGTAAATTATTCCTTTCTCAGACTAACGCTCTGTTGCGAGTCAGAGACGTGAATGAGCACGGGTTGGATGTGAAGGGAAACGAAAGTACACCTGCATACCATGTCCATCCAGATGGTTTTATAGACGAGACCTCTCTCGTCGTAAGCAGTTCGGAAAGGATATTGATGGGACCACTTAATCTCTTTGATGTCTACCGCTCAGTTGTCCGCATCTGCGATGTTGCTGGCTTTCAAAGCCTACCGAGACACCGGCTGAACAACGCGGTTGGACCAATGTATGGGAGTAAACCCGAGGCCATTACTCATGAGCGCCATGGGCAGGCAGGAGAATGATCGAAGACGCTCGGCCGCCTTTTTCTGAAGCGGCGCAAGCCAGCCTGCCAACATCGATCTGACGACATAACCACCTAGGAACGGAAGTGAGTTTTTCCCGCTACACTGAATAGGCTCGCCGAAAATATCGCCATTCGGATTACACCTTGCTATATTCGCAAGATGGCCGGTGTTCTCACGATCCCGGACTTCCTCGCGGTCGCCGCACGCCTCGCCTGGGATTCGGCGCCCAACCAGGCCTGGCAACTCGCGGACGGCGTCCCCCAGCCAATGTCCCCGCCAAGTCAGAGCCACGCCCTGATCCAGGCCGAGGTCGCGTTCCAAATTCGCACCCACCTGACCGCCGCCAACAGCCCGTGTCTGGCTGCAGTAACGCCCGGGATCATTCCCCGCGTCCAGTCGGACATCAACTTGCGCGTCCCCGATTAGGCCGTGATCTGCTCACCCGTCCTCAGGGGGAAAACGCCCTGCGAGATCCAGCTCTGGTCATCGAAATCCGCTCATCCAGCAAACGCGCCGAAATCTGGGCCAATGTCCGGAGCTACACCACCATCCCCCGTGTCCAGAAAATCCTGGTACTGGACTCCACCGCGGTTCCGGGCAGACCAGCGGCGCCAACGGCGTCTGGCCCGAGTGCGCGCAGGCGATCGAGGATGACGTGCTGACCCTGAACATCATCGGCTATGTCAGCTCTTTGGCTGCTTTCTACCGTTCAACCCGGCTAAATGGATCGCCCCGCTCGCAGCCGTAGGGCACCGCCCCGCGCCGCCCCTGCCGCCGAACCAAGTCCGCGCCTGCCGGGCACGTTCCCCTTGCCCCAGCGCCCACCCCCTGCCACACCCGCCAAACCATGACCTACATCCTCACCGTCATCGCCAACCGCGAGGCGACAGGCCTGACCGCGGCCCAGATCAAACACATCCGCGACGCCGTCCAGGGCGCCCCCCCGACCATTCTCTCGGAAGGCGAGGCCGCCGACATTCCTACGCAAACGCCTCCCGACACAGCCGTCCTGGCCAAAATCCTCGCTAATCAACCCATCGATGCCATCACCACCAAAGTCAGAGGCCGCCGCAAAGCCCTGCTGATCGCCGACATGGACAGCACCATCGTCCAAGGCGAGACGCTGGACGAACTCGCCGCCTTCGCCGGCCTCGGCGAGCGCATTGCCGCCATCACCGCCCGCGCGATGAACGGCGAGCTCGACTTCAAGGACGCCCTGCGGGAGCGCGTGGCGATGCTGAAAGGCCTCTCCATCGACGCACTCGACCGCACCTGGAGGAACGTCCGCCTCACCCCGGGCGCCAGGGAACTCGTCGCCACCATGCGCGCCCGCGGCGCACTGACCGCCCTCATCTCCGGCGGCTTCTCCTTCTTCACCGGCAAGGTCGCCGCCGACCTCGGCTTTCACACCCACCGCGCCAACACCCTGCTCGACGACGGCGCCATCCTTACCGGAGCCGTCGGCGAACCCATCCTCGACCGGGACAGCAAACTGGCCGCGCTAAAGGAACTGGCCGAACAGAGGGGCGTGAAACTCTCCGCCACACTGGCGGTCGGCGACGGCGCCAACGATCTGGACATGCTGCGCGCAGCCGGGCTCGGGGTCGCCTTCCATGCCAAGCCGATCGTTGCGCAGGAAGCAAAAGCCAAAGTCGACCATGCCAACCTCCGAGCGCTGCTTTTCGCCCAGGGTTACCACGCGTCGATGTTTGAAAGCCATTAGGTGGTAGGCTGATCGCGACCAACGACGACTAACGGGTAGCCACCATGAACAGCCGGGGAAACGGCAGCAGCACAGACCCGTCTGGCAGTGTGGGATAGGCTTCCTCTATTCCAGACCGATACTCCGTCAGAAAGGCCTCGGTTTCCGCCGGATCAAGGGGCGCCAGGAATGGCCGCAGCCCGCTGCCCTTAAACCATTCCACGACAGCATCCGAACCGCCCGGCAGCACGTGGTGGTAGATTGTCAGCCATACGTCCACCCTGACAGCATGCGGACGCAGCAGGCGATAATACCACTCCGCTCCCCGCCGAGCGGTGCGGGAACCGGCGGCCTGTGCCAGCTTGCTCGCGAACGGGGGGGTTGCCGCAACCTCGCGCATCAGCCGATGTGCGGGCTCGTCCAGATTGTCCGGCATCTGCACAGCAAGGCTCCCGCCCACTGCCAGCTTGCCGATCAGGGCGGGCATCAGCGTTTCGTGGTCCGG
The DNA here is from genome assembly GCA_963819005.1 of uncultured Pseudomonadota bacterium. Lineage (GTDB taxonomy): Bacteria > Pseudomonadota > Alphaproteobacteria > Acetobacterales > Acetobacteraceae > Rhodopila. The sequence goes on along the minus strand of CAWFUL010000009.1, from coordinate 30,355 downwards.
CACCCATTGAAGCACGGCGTTCGCCAGGATCACGTCGCACGGTTCGGCCGGCTGCCACTCCCGCACCTCTCCAAGCTCGAACCGCACCCCCGGCAATCTCGCTCGGGCCGCGTCGATCATGTCCGCTGAGCTATCCAGGCCGGAAACCTCGGCCCCAGGAAACCGTGTCGCCAGCACTTCGGTCGAGTTCCCGGGTCCGCAGCCCAGGTCCACTGCATGTCGCACATCTGTCGCCGGCACCCCGGACAGCAGATCACGCACTGGACGCGTGCGTTCGGCTTCGAAGTTGACATATTGTGCAGCAGACCAGCTCATCTGAGGCGCCTTTCCAGAACGGCCGACCGTATCACAGTCAAACCACCCCGCCGACCCGTAAGGCATCGCGCTCTGCCGGATCAAACCCGAGCTCCGCCAGAATCTCGTCGCTATGTTCCCCCAGCGACGGCGCCGCGCGCCTGACCCGGCAGGGCGTTCCGGAAAATTTCATTGGAAAACCGAGCATCTTGATCATGCCGTACCCGGGCTGCGAAACGTCCATGACCATATCCTGCGCCTGGACCTGCGGGTCCTGAAACACCCCCGGCACATCCAGTATGGGTCCGCAGGGCACGCCCGCGGCATTCAGCGTATCGACCCAGTGCGCAGTGGTGTTCGACGCCAACTTTCCGCCTATAATGGCGTTGATTCGCGCACGATTGGCGACTCGAGAAGACTGCGTCGCATAAAGCGGGTCGGTCTTCAGGCTGGGCTCCCCGAGCGCATCTGCGAGCCGCCCAAAGAAAGCATCATCCGCCGGAGCGATCGCAATCTGTCCATCCCGTGTGGGAAACAATCCATACGGCGCGGCGATCGGATGGTCATTGCCGCTGCGTGCTGGCACTGAACCGGTCGCGAAGTAGTTCGTGGCAATGTAAGCGAGCAGGCTCACCAGTCCGTTGGTCAGGCTGACCTCTGTCCGCTGCCCGTGTCCGGTTCGTTGCGCAGCCGGCACCGCAGCCGCGATGCTCAGAGCGGCGTATAATCCAGCTACCAGGTCGCTGATCGGCAACCCCGATCGCAATGGTGGATCATCCGGGCCGCCGTTGGTGCTCATGAACCCGCTCATCGCCTGAGCGATGAAGTCAAACGCTGGCCGATCCCGATACGGCCCGTGGCTGCCGAACCCGTTGATCGAACACGCCACCAGCGATGGCCGCAATGCGAACAACCGCTCGTCGGGGAAGCCCATCCGGGCCAGCACGCCGGGCCGGAAATTCTCCACCAGCACGTCAGACCGCTCGATCAGCCGAACCAGCACCGCGGCGGCCTCGGGCTTGCGCAAGTCCAGCTGCATTCCGCGCTTGTTGCGGTTGAACTGCGCGAAATACCATGACAGCCCGTCCTTGATCGCGCCCTGCCGGCGAACCGAATCGCCCTCGGGCGCCTCAACCTTGATCACATCCGCACCCATGTCGCCCAGAAGGGCGGTGCAGAACGGACCTGACAGCACGCGCGTCAGGTCCAGGACCCGGACTCCACTCAATGGCATCGGCGTTTCCCCATCGTCGTCAGACGCCAGTGTCACATCGCTGGATGGAGATCGCCAGATTGCGCTAATTTAATGCGGTTACACATCGTTCGCCACGATTCGGCCGCCGCCCGATCGCGGCCCGGTCATAATCGGTTGCTTTATTCTGCTCATCCGGGAGCCAACCAATTCCATCCCCCGGAAGAAAGGAATACGTTAATGAACCGCCTTCTGACCCTGGCCTCCGGTGGTCTTTTCGCCACGATGGCGATCCTGCCCATCGGTGCGTTTGCCCAGACCGGCGCCGCCCCGACGCAGGATAGCAAGACCCCGTCGACAATGTCTGCCCCCGCCAGCAAGAGCGACGTGAAGATCACGGCGCCTGTCACCGCGCAGACCGAAACCCCGAAAGCCGGTGCGACCGAGACCAAGTCGCCCGCGCACGAAAAGAAGACGATGGCTCTGACCAAGCACGGCACACCGGGCGAGACGCAGAAGCCTGTGACCCACAGCAGTGTTCAGCCGAAAGTGACGGACCAGAACAAGTCCTGAAAATTACGGACGGCGGAGGCACGCCTCCCCCGTCGCTATCCGCCCGCCCGTAACCGATGGGGCCCACGCGCAAACGCCGGGCCCCATCCGCGGTGCAACACCTTATTCCGCCGCAACAGCCTCCAGAGCCGGCCGATCCTGCATCATCTCCAGTTCGTCTTCCGCGTCACGGGTCAGCTTGCTGATCGCAATATCCGTATAGCCTGCCGGCGCGTACTCGCGTTCGATCCGCTTACGAAGCGTGTTGATCTTCCAGAGCAATCCCCCCAGGCGCATCAGCTTCACGAATGTCCCGGCCCAATACCGCGGATAAAACACCAGCGCGGAATCGGCTGGTGAACCCGGCCGCCGCGTTCGCCGCACCTTACGCCGGACGTAGCCCCCCTGCAGCGGATGCACCTTTTCAATCAAGGGCATGCCCCGGAAAACCACTAGGCTCATCATCAGCCGCTTCACTGGAATCCCATCCGCCACGGCGCGCCGCAGCAAGGTCTCGATATGCGCCATGCTGTAATACTGCGACCATGCACGCTCATAAACGCCCTGCCAGGCATCCGGCGTCATCCGGCCATGCGCCGTGCACACGTGCTCAAGGTCATACTTGTTCATGTCGCGCTCCATCGGAACCGAGGCGCGCGCCAACTTCTGGTGGTCCTCCGATCCCGGCAGTGGCGTCAGCACGAAGAACTCCAGGCAGTCGACAGGAAGTTCCCGCTTCAGGATCTCGATGTCCTGCTCGATCGATTCCACCGTATCGTCGGGAAACCCAAGGATATAGCCGCAGAATGTCAGAATGCCGGCCGCGCGCCACGCCTGGAGCATTTCGCGATAGCCGCCGATCTTGTTCTGGCGCTTCTTGGCATGCACCAGGTTTCCCGGATTGATCGTCTCCAGTCCAATGAAAACCCGAGCGCATCCGGCTCGGCGGCACTTTTCGATGAAGTTGGGAATGCGATACGCAAGAGCATCGACCTGGATCAGGAACGAAAACCTGATGCCCTCCTGTTCACGCAAAGAAATGATCCGGTCAAGAATCGCTTCCCAGTGACGGTTTCTAGCAAAGTCGTCGTCGGTAATAAAGAACCGCGTCACACCCTTTTCCAGATGCGCCCGCAGCAGGTGCTCCACGTCGTCGGCGGTCCGAAACCGCGATTTGCGGCCCTGCACGTTGATGATCGTGCAGAAACTGCACTGGAACGGGCAGCCGCGCCCGGCATCGAATGATCCGATCGGCGGCGAGTAGCGCTGCAGCCGCTCCGGCGGCAAAAACGGGGACACAGCACCCTGCAAAGCCGGCAAATCGTCAAGCACGTTGTAAATCGGCTTGAGACGTTTCGCGAAAGCGTCGTGCAGCAGCGTATCGATATGACCTTCGGCTTCCCCTGCGAACAGCGTGACACCCAGGTCAATTGCTTCCTTCAGGTCCCATGGCAGGTCCGGCAGCATCGACAGGCAACCGCTGACATGGAAGCCGCCAATCACGACATCTAGTCCCAGCTTGCGAAACTGCCGGGCCATGTCAACCGCACGAGGAAACTGATTGCTCTGGACGCCAACCAGCATGACCATCCCGCCGCCCGCGGCCTTGATACGCCTTGCAACACGTTGTTCCGAGATCGTCGTGTTGCATTCATCCCAGCCATCAAACGACATCGCGACATCGTCGCCCAGAACCCGTCTCTGAGCAGCGTCCTGAACAATGGCATAAAGGCTTGCGAGCGAATTCGATGGGATCGATGCTTTCCACCACTAAATCACGTAGCCATCATCGTCGTAGTGCGAAGGCTTTATCATCTCAACATGGAAAGAGCGCGTCACTGGCTACCTTATTTGTAACAATTCCGAGTGTCAGGCCATCAGCACTATGCCACAACGGGAATGTTGTCCATGCCGATTCGCCTCCGCGACCCACTCCGTCATGGTGTTGCCGCCCTTCCGATCCCACCCGAGCGCCATCACGGTGTCTCGGTCGCCACGTTGCCGGCCGTACTCGCCTATTCTGTCGCGCAATTTCCTCTGGTCTGGGCCGTTACCGGCGTGGCAAATGGAATTATGACACTTCGCAATGCCGTTGCGTTGGTGGCGATGACACGATGGATGGTGGGCGGCTTTAGCGGATGACGAGGCCGCCCGGCGGGGACGCCACGCTAATCAAGCATAAAACCTGCCGCGCTGCCCCGGATGCTATTTCGGGTGACACCCGGGAAAGGGCTGAAAAGAGGCAATGGGCGCCAGGCTACGAACCTTCCTCCGCTGCGGCGGGAACACACTTTTCATAGCAGTGCTCCCTGCCATCGTGTCCCAGGCGGCGGCTCCCAACTCGCCCCCCGCGGCGGGCGCGACGGCACACGTCCAGGCCGAAGATATGGCGAACCTTATGCCGCGGGCCAATCCGGCGACTCTGTCAGATCTATTCTCAGCCGCGTCACAGGGGCTGGACCAGCCTTACGATCAGTACACGGCGTTCAAGAACTTGGTGCAGGACGCGACCAATATCCAGTTCGCCATGCCGTTGTCCGTGTTCTGGCAGGTCGGCGCCCCGAACGGCGGACCATCAACCGCTGAATTGCTGTACTCGCCGGTCGTGTCGTGGACGCCGTTCAAGGACACAGCGATCGGCTCCGGCACCTTCACATTTGCCCTGCTGGCAAATCAGTTCTGGACCGGGGCTGACACGGCCAGTCAGCGGTCCAGAATGGGCCTCCTGGTCGCGCCAAACGCCTGGGGCAAAAATAATTACCAGTATACACAACTCATGTACACTCAAACCTTTCCCGGCAACCGGTTGGCAGTGTCGGTCGGACAGTATTCGTTCACGGACTACGACGGCAACGAATATGCCGGCAATTCCCAAACCAATTTCCTTAACTACGCGCTCTCGCAGAATGGCACCCAAGCGTATTCCAACGCGGGGTTAGGAGCGTACGCGGAGGTCTCGCCAACTCCTCACGTCCATTTTGTTGCCGGCATCCAGGATGCCACCAGCGTGTTCGGCAACACCCTGACGACAGCGGGCTATTCCAACGGCCAGATCGCATGGTTTGGCGACGCGCAGTGGACGCCGGATATCCTCGCCGGTGGCTCTTACGGCATACTCTATTACAGCCAGCCGCCCGTCCCGCTGCAGCCCACGGCGTCCCAGGGTATCTCGTTTAGCGCGTCGCAGAACCTCGACGCCCGTTTCGGCATTTTCCTTCGTGTCAGCAATGCCTCCGGCGCGGCGATTCCGATAACGACCTCGATCGGTTTCGGCGGAATCGTCAACGATCCGTTTGGCAGCAACCGACCGGACCAGGCTGGCCTTGGGTTCGCCTGGAACAAGGTCAACCAGGCCGAGGTCGGGAATACGAACCGACACGCGGAGCAGGCGAGCGAGGTTTACTATGCCGTCGCGGTCTCAAAAGGTTTGCAGATCACGCCAGACGTCCAGGTCACATTGAAACCCGTCCTTGCGCCATCAACAACAATCGCCACGGTGTTCTCGATCCGCATGACCTTCAATTTCTGACCTGACGTCACGTCCCCACCCGAAATACCGCCTTGCCGTTGATCCGCCGCTCCCGCAGCGCGGCGGCTACCTCCGCGAAGTCCTTCCAGTCGCGCTCCACGCCGATCACCGGCTTCACGCCGCCGTCCGCCAGCAGCGAGACCAGCAGCGCCAAGTCGGGCGCAAACCGATTCTCCGCCTCCGAAGTGAAATAGAAGAAACTCTGAATCCGAGCGTTCTGCGCTTCGCGGAAGTCCGCGAAACTGAGGGTCGATGGCTCTCCCGAGGAACTGCCGTAGACAACGACTGTGCCCCGCGGCTCCACTTTCCGCACCGCCGCCGACAGCGATGCCCCGCCGCCGGACTCCAAAATCAGCCAATATCGGCCCGAGGCTTTTTCAAGTCCCTCAGCGACCTCAGCTGCCCCTAGCTCCCGCAACCCGGCCCCCCGGTCCGCGCGGCCGACCACGGCTGTGACACGCGCACCCGACCGTGCCGCGATCTGCACCGCCAAGGTGCCAACGCCGCCGGCCGCGCCCGTCACTAACACGCGGCGGCCGAGAATTGCTCCTCCAAGCCGCACGCATCGCAATGCTGTCAGACCCGCTACCGGCAACGTGCAGGCCGCGGCGAACGTCACCCGGTCTGGCAAGGCCGCCATCCGGTGCCCATCGACCGCCGCCAGTTCCGCCCAGCCGAACTCGTCCGTCAGGCCAACCACCCGCGCCCCCGCCGGCGGCCCGCTACCATCCTCCGCCGCCTTCAACACCACGCCGGCAACGTCCTGCCCGGGAATCCACCCCACGCCGTTGTTCAGGACCGACCGCAACTCGCCGCGATTGAGTGAGAACGCCTTTACCGCCACCAGCGCCTGATTTCGCGCCGGCACCGGATCGGGAACCTCGCGGATCGCCACAGGGGCCGCTGGATCCAGGGTGGTCAACAATGCCTGCATTTCTGGTCCTCCCAAAAGCCGCCAGACGATCAGGAAAACCAACCGTCTGGTCAAACCGCGGTCGCACGAGATACGCATACCTGCACCCAGTTCGACCCAAATCGTTGACCGGGGCACCGCCGGGTCCTATCTGAGCCCTGCCGAACCGTGGACTCTCCGTGGCTCCGGCTGCCCATGGTACAGGTCCGCTCGGAAGGTCCGCATGCTCGCTGCAATCGCTCGCGCCATATTCGGCTCGTCCAACGACCGCTCGTTGAAGTCATATCAACGTCGCGTGGCTGGGATCAATGCTCTCGAACCGGCCATGCAGGCCCTGTCTGATGAAGCTTTGGCTGCCAAGACCGTCGCGTTTCGCCAGCGCCTCGCTGAAGGTGCGACGCTCGACGACATCCAGGCCGAGGCCTTCGCCGTGGTCCGGGAAGCCGGTCGCCGCGTCCTCGGGCAGCGCCACTTCGACGTCCAGCTTGTCGGCGGCATGGTCCTGCACGACGGCAAGATTGCCGAGATGAAGACGGGCGAGGGAAAGACGCTTGTCGCGACCCTGCCATGCTACCTCAACGCGCTCGCCGGCAAGGGCGTGCATGTCGTCACGGTCAACGACTACCTGGCCCGCCGCGATGCCGAATGGATGGGCCAGATCTACCAGTTCCTCGGCCTGTCGGTCGGCGTTATCGTGCACGGCCAGGACGAGGAAACCAAGCGAGCCCAGTACGGCGCAGACATTACCTACGGCACCAACAACGAGTTCGGCTTCGACTATCTGCGCGACAACATGAAGTACCGGCTGGAGGATATGGTCCAGCGGGAGTTCTTCTTCGGCATTGTCGACGAGGTCGACAGCATCCTGATCGACGAAGCCCGTACGCCGCTGATCATCTCCGGCCCCGCCGAGGACAGTTCCGACCTGTATCGCCGAGTCGATATCGTCGTGAAGGAACTGGTTAAAGACCCGGACACCTACGATAAGGACGAGAAGTTCAAAACCGTCTCCCTGACCGAACCAGGCAGTGAGAAGGTCGAGGACATGCTACGCGAGGCCGGTGTCATCACCGAAGGCAATCTGTACGACATCTTCAACGTCTCCGCGATACACCACGTACAGCAGTCACTCCGCGCCCACACGCTATTCGCCCGCGACGTTGACTACATCGTCCGCGATGACCAGGTGATCATCATCGATGAGTTCACCGGCCGCATGATGCAGGGCCGCCGTTATTCCGAAGGCTTGCACCAGGCGTTGGAAGCCAAGGAACACGTGACTGTCCAGGCCGAAAACCAGACCCTCGCCTCGATCACGTTCCAGAACTACTTCCGCCTCTATCCCAAGCTCGCCGGCATGACCGGCACGGCAATGACCGAGGCCGACGAGTTCGCTGAAATCTACAAACTGGACGTGCTGGAAATCCCTACCAACGTTCCGGTCACACGCAAGGACGAAGACGACGAGGTCTATCGCACCGCCGCCGAAAAGTACGAAGCGGTCGCCGTTCTGATCGCCGAAGCCAGGGCCAAGGGCCAGCCGGTGCTGGTCGGTACCACCTCGATCGAGAAAAGCGAAACCATCAGCAATCTGCTGAAGAAGAAAAAAGTTCCGCACGCCGTCCTCAACGCCCGCTTCCACGAGCAGGAAGCCGAGATCGTCTCGCAGGCGGGAGCGCCCGGCGCCGTGACCATCGCCACCAACATGGCCGGCCGCGGCACCGACATCAAACTCGGCGGCAACCTGGAAATGCGCCTGCGTCGCGAACTGGCGGGGATTCACGACGAGGCGCTGCGCGCGGTCAAGGAGGCGCAGATTCGCGACGAGGTCGCTGCCGCCCATCAGGCTGTGAAGGACGCCGGCGGACTGTTCGTCATCGGCACCGAACGCCACGAGAGCCGGCGTATCGACAACCAGTTGCGTGGCCGCTCCGGTCGCCAGGGCGACCCAGGCCGTTCGCGCTTCTTCCTGTCGCTGGAAGACGACCTGATGCGCATCTTCGGGTCCGATCGCATGGGCGGGATGCTGCAGCGCCTCGGCCTTAAGGAGGGCGAAGCGATTGTCCACCCCTGGATAAACAAGGCGCTGGAAAAGGCTCAGAAAAAGGTCGAGGCCCGGAACTTCGACACCCGAAAGAACGTGCTGAAATACGACGACGTGATGAACGCCCAGCGCAAGGAGGTCTATGCCCAGCGCAAGGAGTTCATGTCAGCCCCCGATGTGTCGGAAATGGTCGCCGACATGCGGGAGGACGTGCTGACCACGCTGGTCTCCCTCCGCGTTCCTGAAAAAGCCTTCTCCGAACAATGGGAGCTGACAGATCTCGCGGCCGACGTGCAGCGCGTGTTCAACATGACCCTGCCGATCGAGCAGTGGGGCAGGGAAGACGGCATCGACGAGACCCACCTGCGCGAGCGGATCGAGAAGGCTACCAACGGGATGATGGCGGCGAAAGCGGCCAACATGGGCCCCGACCTGATGCGCTTCATCGAAAAGAGCCTGCTGATCCAGACTCTTGATGCCGTCTGGAAGGAGCATCTTTATGCCCTGGACCACCTGCGTCAGGGTATCGGCCTGCGCGCCTATGGCCAGCGCGACCCGCTGAACGAATACAAGGCAGAGGCGTTTGCACTTTTCAACGCCATGCTGGACGACCTGAAGGAACGGGTGACCTCGCTACTGGCCCGCGTTGAACTCGCGCCGGACCGCACACTGGCGCAATTTCCGCCCGAACCGGTTTCCTACCGGACAGTCGAGAGCCACCCGGAACCAGTCTCGGCCCTGGCCACGCAGCAGGTGATGGAGGACGACGGCGCCGTTGTGACACTTCCCGCTCGCACGCCCGCGGTGGACCCGAATGATGAAACAACCTGGGCGTCCACCCCCCGTAACGCCCAGTGCCCGTGCGGATCCGGAAAGAAGTACAAGCACTGCCACGGGCGCCTCGCCTGATCCGCGGCAGATGCCGTTCCATATTGCGCGAGACACGTTCAACACGATCATCCTGATCCTGGGGGCACAGCGGTCGGGGACGACCTGGCTGGCAAAGATCCTCGACAGCCACCCCGGTGTGCTCTACCGCCACGAACCCGACGAAGTCGTCCCAGCGCCAGCCGAACTTATCGATTGCGGGCTGCTCCCGCTGCTGCGGCGCTGGGTCGAGACCGCCAGCGTGCGCGAAAGTGGAGGGCTGCCGTTCTTCCGGAAATCATGGCAGGTGCCGAGGGGCGCTACATTGCGCACTGGCGCTTGGTACGCCCTCAAGACCGCGGGGCGCTTGCCGATCTTGGCCGGACTGGCTGGCGCAGGCCTGCCGGATTTCGCCCTGCGGCCGCCGCCCCGTCTCGCCATCAAGTCAATCCGGTGGGGCAAGGGCGCCACGGTCCTCGCGGACACGCTCCCCGACAGCCGCACCATCCTCATCCTCCGCCATCCGTGCGGACAGGTGGCGTCGGTGATGCGCGGCAACCAGCAGCGGCGCTTTGACCTTCGCACAGAAGGCACCGACATGCCGTTCGATGAGGCACAGGCGATCGTCCACGCAGCGGCGTTCGGTATCAGCGAACCGGAATTCCAGGCTCTCCCCGATGCCGCCAAGTACGCATGGAGCTGGCGTGCCTTTAACGAGCCCGCCTACGCCGACCTCGGCGCTCGGGCCAATGTGCATGTCGTGCTGTACGAGGCCCTGTGCGCCAATCCCGAACGCCTGTCGCAGCGGATCATGGAGTTTGCCGGCCTGGACTGGACCCGCCAGACCGCGGACTTCGTCGCCCGCAGCACCACCTATGAGGGTGCCGCTGGCTATTATGCCATCATGCGCAACGCAGTCGCCGCCGCCGAACGCTGGCGTGAAACGATGCCAGAAGCGGACCAGGGCGCTGTTCGTTCCGTTGTCGCGACGTCGCCGCTGGCTCGTTTTTGGCCTGATCTAACCGAGTAGACTTCTGGCTATCCCATCCAACACGCGCTAGACGGTGTGTCCATACACCGCGCGCCCGGACCGACACCCGAAAATGCTGCAAATCGACGATCTCGTCTTCAACGCCTGGGGACGGCGTTTCTTCGACCACGCCTCCGTCACCCTCCCACTCAACGCCAAGGTTGGGCTGGTCGGCCGCAACGGCGTCGGGAAGTCGACGCTATTCAAGCTGATTCTTGGCGAACTTCAGCCCGATGGCGGTGAGATCAGCCTGCCGCGAGCCGCCCGCGTCGCCACCGTCGCGCAAGAACATCCGGCCACGCCGGTCAGCCTGCTCGACACGATCCTGGCCGCCGACGACCAGCGCGACTCGCTCTACGCGCAGCTGGAAACCGCCGAACCTGAACACATCGCCGACATTTACGCCCGTCTCGCGGAAATCGACGCCGACCGCGCCCCGGCCCGCGCCGGTGAAATCCTCGCCGGTCTCGGCTTCTCCACCGCCGACCTGTCGCGACCGATGGCAGAGTTCTCCGGCGGCTGGCGCATGCGCGTGGCCCTCGCCGCCGCCTTGTTCGCCGAACCGGACATGCTGCTGCTGGACGAGCCGACCAACTACCTCGACCTCGAAGGCGCTCTCTGGCTCGAGGCCCGCCTGCGGAAATACCCCAACAACGCCATCATCATCAGTCATGACCGCGAACTTTTGAACAACTCGGTCGGTTACATTCTGCATCTGCACAGCGGAAAGCTGGAACTCTATACCGGCGGCTACGATGAGTTCGAGCGCCGCCGTGGTGAAAAAGCCCGCCTTCAGGCCGCCTTCGCCGCCAAACAGGAAGCGGAACGCGCGCACCTGCAAAGCTTCGTCGACCGCTTCCGAGCGAAGGCCAGCAAGGCCGCCCAGGCGCAATCGCGGATGAAGCGCCTCGCCAAGATGGAGCCGGTTTCAGCCACGATCGAGGAGCGCGTCGCCCCCTTCACCTTACCGTCACCGACCCGTCCGCTAGCCCCCCCGCTGATCCGGTGGGACCACTCGTCGGTGGGCTACGGCGGGGACCCCGTGCTCAAAAACCTGAATCTCCGCCTCGACGTCGATGACCGCATCGGCCTTCTGGGCGTCAACGGTGCCGGGAAATCCACCTTCGCAAAGATGGCAGCCGGCGCGTTGGCTCTGCAGGCCGGCCACATGCAGCGCGAGAAGCGGATAAAGGTCGGCTGGTTCCACCAGCACCAGATCGAGGCCTTAGACCCCGCCGATACGCCCCTCGACATCATCCGCCGCGAGCGCCCCGACAACTCCGAGACGTCCCACCGCTCCCGGCTTGCCGGGTTCGGCATAGGTTTCGACAAACAGGCCACCACGGTGGAAAACCTATCAGGCGGGGAGCGCGCCAGGCTGCTGCTGAATCTCGTCGCCATGGCCGCCCCGCATTTGCTGATCCTCGACGAACCGACAAATCACCTGGACATAGACAGCCGCCGCGCGCTGCTGGATGCGCTCAACGACTACCAAGGAGCGGTGATCCTGATCACCCATGATCGCTCCTTGATGGAGTTGGTCGCCGACCGGCTCTGGCTTGCAGCCGATGGCACCGTCGTGCCGTTCGATGGCGACATGGACGATTATGCCCGCTTCGTGCTGGAACGGGCAAAAGGCGGCAGCGCGCCGAGCCAGGCCCGGATGGGAAAAGTCAAGGGCAAGCGAAAGGCAGCATGACCTGTCCGCAACAAGATTGCGACAGGGAACGCAAACCTGATGGAAAACCAGTTCCCTGGCACCCACGTTGACGAAGGGTGCCGGCTCATGTCATGCGCCGGACTTAAACGAAGTCGCAACCACACGACACGAGGAAATGAAAAATGCTGGTATTGCTGTTCGTAATTTGCGTGGTGTTTTTCGCCTACGCACTGACCTTCGATAAGATCAGCGACGCTGTTCCAGCGTCCGTGAAGCGCGCCGTGGCCGAAAAGCCGGCCCACAATTCTGCTGACGACGCAGCCTAAGAGTCCCACCTGACGCGGTGGGCGCGCCAAAGCGCTCACCGCGGTGGCTTGACCTTCGCGCCGGCAGCACCGCCCGTTGCAATGATTTGCCGCAATGTGGTCATCTCCTGGGTAACGGGAGGGTCGACGATGACGCAAATCGCGCAGTTCGTTCGCAGAGCGGTCCAAATGGGGCCCGACAGGCTTGCCACGGTCTTGGGCCACCGCCGGCGTACGTGGGGTGAATTCCAGGATCGGATCAAGCGCCTTGCCGGCGCTTTGCATGCCACCGGTTTCAAGCCTGGCGAGCGCATTGGCATCCTTTCGCTGAACTCCGACCGCTACCTGGAAACCTTGTTTGGCCTTTCCTATGGCGGATTCGTGTTCGTGCCAATCAACACGCGCCTCGCCCCGCCGGAGATTGTGTTCTGGCTGACAGATTCCGGCTGCGGCGCCCTCTTTATCGACGATGCCTTCACGCCCGTCCTGCCAAAAGTCCTTCCCGAAACACCTGACGTCAGGCTGCTAATACACCTAGGCGAAGGCGAGACACCGCTGGACATGAACGGCTACGAGTCCTTGATAGCCGGCGCGAGGCCCCTGCCGGACGCGATCGGGCAGGATCAGGACCTTGCGGGCATCTTTTACACCGGTGGAACCACGGGCCGGTCAAAGGGTGTGATGCTCAGCCACAACAACATCATGGCCAACGCGCTTAACATCCACCCCGCCACCCAGGCGAACGAGGATACAGTTTACGTTCACGCCGCCCCGATGTTTCATCTGGCCGACAATGCGATGACGTTCGTTGTGACAGGGTACGGCGGGACGCATTACTTTCTACCGCGGTTCGAACCGGTTGCGCTTATGCAGGCCGTCCAAACGCATCGCGCCACCCTGCTGCTGATCGTTCCCACCATGGTCAACATGATGGTCTTTCATCCCGACGTTTCAAACTACGATCTGTCCAGTGTGCGTCGCCTTCTGTTCGGCGCCTCACCGATGCCGGAGGCCGTCTTCCGCCGCGCCACTGAAGTCATGCCGTCGACAGAATTCGTGCACCTATACGGCCAATCCGAGTCCTCCCCGCTGCTGACTATCCTGGATCCGCGCTACAACATCTTTGACGGTCCCTACTCGGGAAAAGTAAAATCCGCCGGCCGTTCCGCGCTGGGTGTCGAAATACGCGTGCACGACCCCGACGACAACGAAGTTCCGCGCGGCACGGTCGGCGAAATCTGCGCCCGCGGCCAGGTGGTGATGCTGGGCTACTGGAAACAACCCGAACTGACCGACAATACATTGCGCAACGGTTGGCTGCACACCGGCGACGGCGGCTACATGGACGAAGAAGGCTTCGTTTACCTGGTTGACCGTGTAAAGGACATGATCATCAGCGGTGGCGAGAACGTCTATTCCGCCGAAACCGAGGACGCGCTCTACAGTCATCCGGCGGTCGCCGAATGCGCCGTCATTGGCGTTCCGGACGACAAATGGGGCGAACGCGTCCACGCGATCGTTCGCCTTCGTGCAGGAATGCAGGCCACCGCCGACGACCTCATCGCCCATAGTCACACCCGCATCGCTAATTACAAATGCCCACGCAGCGTCGAGTTTCGCGAAGACCCGTTGCCCCTGTCCGGCGCCGGCAAGATCCTGAAGGCGGAATTGCGGAAGCCATTCTGGATTGGGAAGGAAAAGCGGATAAACTGATCTCCACGTGACGTCACCGTCATTGGCCTTCCTCACATCCCCATGGTTGGGACACACGTCGCCATGGTGGACGACGGTCGACCACCCACGTCGTGTGGCGCTAGGTTCATCACCGACCTGGATCATACGTCCTCGCAGGCAACCGCAGGCCCTAAGCCGCCTGACTGCCGCCACAACCAGATCAGCCCGGACCCAGCATGACCCCTGACTTGCTCATCGTCGGCGCCGGCCCAGCCGGGATCGCCGCCGCCGTGGAAGCCTCCGACTGGGGCCTGTCAGTCGTTCTGCTCGACGAGAACCCAGCCCCCGGCGGCCGCATCTGGCAGTGCCTTACCGTCCGTGGCGCCACGGACGCCGACGAAGCAGCCGCCCTTGCCCTCATTCGCCGTCTGAACGCCAGTCGCGTGGACGCCCGTTACGGCGCAACGGTCTGGGCCATCGAACCCGACCGGCAGGTATTTTGGAGTCAGGCCGGCGCCGCCCACACCGCCACACCGGCCAAGATCCTGCTGGCGACCGGCGCCACCGAACGCCCGATGCCGATCCCTGGCTGGACCCTCCCCGGTGTGATGACCATCGGCGCCGCGCAGATTACCTGGAAAACCGCCGGGTTAGTCCCGTCCGGTGACACCTGGTTGGCAGGGCAGGGGCCCTTGCTGCTGCTTTACGCCACACAGGCGCTCGAGGCTGGCGGCAAAATCGCCGGCATCGTCGATCTGTCAGACGGCTTCGCCCCGTTTAAGGCGCTGGCGCACGCCAGCCTGTCGGTGATGCCGGACGTGCTGAAAGGCCTGGCATGGCGCCACGCGATATCGCAGGCCGGCGTACCCTGGATTGCCGCCCACGACATTCGCGCCGGCGGTGACGGCGCCCTGTCATTCATTGAAATCCTGACGGACGGCGAGTGGCTGCGCCACAACGCCGATCTGTTACTCCTGCACGACGGCGTGATCCCGTCGGTGCAGATAAGCCGAGCGGCCGGTTGCGCGCACGCCTGGCACCGCGCCCAGCGCTGCTGGTATCCGGTCACCGATACGTGGGGCCAAACCTCCATCCCGGACGTCCTCATCGCCGGCGACGGCGCGGGCATCGGCGGGGCCGCCGCTGCCGAGGTATCCGGCCGCATCGCAGCGCTGGGGATCGCGCACGCCATCGGCCGCGTTTCCACAACGGAACGGGACCTTGCCGCCGCGACACTCCATGCCACGCGGCAGCACCATCTGGCAGTCCGGCCCCTGTTGGACACGCTGTTTGCTCCCAGGCCGATGGTGCTGGACGATGCAACCCTGGTTTGTCGGTGCGAGGAAGTAACGGCCGGTGCCATTCGGGCCGCTGTGTCGCTCGGCTGCACCGGCATGAACCAGATGAAAGCCTACACCCGCTGCGGCATGGGCGCCTGCCAGGGACGCACCTGTGGGCCTGTCGCGCAGGAGGTCCTGGCTGAAGCATTAAATGCAGCCACCGAAACGGTCGAGCCGTTGCGCACGCGCTTTCCTACAAAGCCCATCAGCGTCGGAGAGTTGGTGGGTCTGACGATTTAGCGCCCGAGACTTGGCATCCCGCCCACATCGGGAAACAATGTCCCCACCAACCGGGAGGGAAACGCCATCATGAGCACAACCACCACCGCGCCCAGTCCCTACATCCCAGTCCGTGACGACTGGCTGGGTCGCCGCACCGAAACCGTCCTGGAACCCGACCTGCCCATCGTCGACCCGCACCACCATCTATGGGAACGTCCTGACTGGGTCTACATGCTGGACGACCTGCTGGCTGACACCAACAGCGGCCACAACATCGTCGCGACCGTCTTCGTGCAGTGCCGCTCCATGCACCGCGCCGGCGGCCCCGAGGCCTTCCGACCTGTCGGAGAAACAGAGTTCGTCAATGGCGTCGCGGCCATGAGCGCCTCGGGCGGTTACGGTCCAACCAAGGTCTGCGCCGGCATCGTCGGCCACGTCGATCTGCGTTTGGGCGGCAAGGCGCGTGAGATTCTGGAAGCCCACATCAGGGCCGGCGGCGACCGCTTCCGCGGCATCCGCCACATCACCGCTTACGACCCCGACCCCGCCCTGATGAACCCGGCATACGCCCCGCCGCCTGGCCTGATGTTCGACCGGACATTCCGCGAGGGCTTCGCCTGCCTCGCTCCGCTGAACCTATCGTTCGATGCATGGCTGTACCATCCGCAGATCGGCGATCTCACCGCCTTGGCACAGGCGTTTCCCGGCACCCAGATCTGCCTGAACCACATCGGCGGCCCGTTGGCGATCGGCGCCTATGCCGGACGCCGGCAGGAGATCTTCACCGAGTGGTCGAACTCCATCAAAGCCATCGCCGCCTGTCCCAACGTCGTCGTAAAGCTGGGTGGCATGGCGATGCGCATCAACGGCTGGGACTTCCATACGAAGGATGATCCGCCGTCATCACAGGATCTTGCCGCCGCCTGGAAACCCTATGTCGATACCTGCATCGATGCCTTCGGCCCCGCCCGCTGCATGTTCGAGAGTAATTTCCCCGTCGACAAAGGAAGCTACAGCTACCAGGCCTACTGGAACGCTTGCAAAATATTAGCCAAAGATGCCACGCCCACCGAGAAAACCAACCTGTTCAGCGGCACTGCCGCAAGCTTCTACCGCCTGGAGCTATAGTAGAGTTCAGTCGCAATCTCGGCCGGCGCGGCAAAGGACCCTGGCGCGTCGGCTGACTTTGGTGGTGGAACGATACGCTCAGCGGTAGGTCTTCGGTTTGTCGGACAAAGGTCCCACCGACGCCGCCACGCCGAAATGCCCTGGGCGCGGGCCACGGCTGACCCATCTCGTCGCAATGCTCGGGTCGCTCGCCGCAGACATCGCGGGAACTGTCACCGTCCTGGAAGACGCTGTCGAAGTAGATGCGCGCGCTTCTGCCAAGCTGTTGTCTGATCGACGATAATGCGGACGAGAAGGCAGCCTCCCAGTCGGGATTGGCCGAGACGGTGCCGCCCTGCCAGTTCAATGCCGACATCAACCGTCGCGTTCTGGATACACACCTCTGAGTGCACCAGGAACCCATCGATCGCGCATCGAGCCGGATGTCCCGCCGACCGCGTTCGGGTCTGCGATGTGCAGCCCGTCGCCGAATCGTCACGGAAGAAGTCCGCCACCTTCACCGGATAAGGCCGAGGATGGTGCGTCCACCCTGGCCATCCGGCTTGCACAGCGCCGCCAAGAAACCGACCTCGAACGCAGTGCCAGCCTCCAATTCCGGTCCGCGACGGAACCCGGCCAGACAGAAACCCCGGCAACCACGGTCTTCATCAGGTCCATGTCGGCGCGAACGATCCGTCGCAACAGCGCTTTTCCGGGGGCCATCAGATCAAGACCAACCTGATTGTCCACCGGCGTCACACCGACCAATCCCTGATCGGTGCACAGCACCTTCCTCCGCGCGAAGGTCGCCGGCGGATCACGTTCGAATACCATAGGGCCGGCAAGGTAAACGCGGGCGCCGCCGGACATCCCGCTACTTTGCCAGCACGGGCTCCTTGACCGCGACCTTTCCGTCCTTGAATGCCGGCATCACTTCCTTCGCGAACCGCTCCACCTGTTCCAGGATCACCGCCTTGGGCACGCCCAGCGACGGGCTGATCGAGATCCGGTCCAGCCCCGGATACGCCTTCTCCAGCTTCTTCAGATGCTCGATGATCTCATCGGCCGATCCGGTCAGGAACCCGCCCGAGGCCACCGCATCCTCGATCCGAGGCAGCTTTGCAGTCGGCGCCCGCAGCGGATCGCGCATGATCTCGATCTGCTCGTCAGACAAAGCCTTGTTCAGCCGCAATTCGCCGAACATCTTCATATTTTCTTCGTAATACCCGGCAGCCTCGCGGATGCAGGTCTGCTTGTCCTCGCCCATGTAGAAATGGAAGCCGAAGCAAAGCCGCTCGCCCAGATCGATCTGCTTGCCGATCTTCGCATGCTCAGCCTGCCACTTCAGCACGACGGCGTGCATCGCTCCGCCTTCGGCCGACCCACCGCCGACCATGCCCTGGATGCCGTGCTTGGCCATGAACGCCAGCGCCCGCTCCGACCCGCCCTGGATCGGCTGCCAGCACTCCACCGGCAGGCGCTGCGGCCGCGGCACCAACGTCAGATCCTGCAAAGTATACCCGCGATAAGGCACCGCCGGCGGCAAAGTATAATGCTTGCCCTTGTGGCTGAACGAGTCGTTGTTGAAAGCTTTGAAGATGATATCGACCTGTTCCTCGAACAGTTCCCGATTGGCCTCCTGATCGATCAGCGGTGCGCCGAACGTTTCGACTTCACGTGTGTGATACCCACGACCTACCCCAAACACCACCCGCCCATGCGATAAGATGTCCGCCATCGCATAGTCCTCCGCCAGGCGCAGAGGGTGCCACATCGGCGTAATGTTAAATCCGCAGCCAATGTTGATATTCTTCGTCACATGCGTGAGATGCAGCGCCATCAGCAGCACGTTCGGGATGCATTCGGTTCCCTCACGCTGGAAATGGTGCTCCGCCATCCAGAACGTCGAGTAACCCAGACCGTCCATCTTCTGCGCAATGTCTTGCGCCTTCGTCAAAGCGGAGGACAAATGCGCATTGTCATACCGCCGCTCGTTAATCGGCGTCCCGCCATAACCGATGTTCTCCACATCCGTGTGGCCAGCGAAAAGACTGTCGAACTTGGTGATCATGGTCGCCCTCCGTATTTTGCGACGATAGTATGACCGCCGGTTCGGTTGGCAAGGCCGAGGCGTCGCCCTGAACCCCGGCAGATGGGGTCCGCCCCTCGAGCCGACCATCCAAGAATAGACGCCGTCCAGGGCGCGGCTCTGGCGAAGGGTTTCAGGGGGCGCGGAGCCCCCTGATGGGGCGCGGGATAAAGCCCCGCCTTACCGGATCGGCGAAAACGCCGACGGCATCACGAAGGAATTTTCCTGCTTCACCACAACGCCAGGCGGATTCTTCGCCGGCCAGTTCCCTGTCGCCGCCGCCGCCGCCCGTACGTTGGCCCGTTCATTCGCATCCTTATAGGCCCAGATATGCACCCACTTATTCAGCGACCCAAACTCGGAATACATCCCGGCCACCAACGGCGAGAACTTCTGCCGCCCCTCGATCTTCTCCGACCACCGTTCGATCAGCCCCGGGATCTGCCCACCAGCCAGCGTATACTGCCGGATTTCGAACAGCGGCCCGATTTGCCGAGGCGTCAGCGCCGGCGAAAAGGGCGCGGGATGAAACACCTCGCTGTATTGCGCGGTCACGAACTCCCGGATCGGTGGCGGCCACCCCTCTTCCTTCATCGCAGCTGCCCGGACGCTTGCGCGGTGCTCGAAGGAGTCATAAGCCCAGACATGGATAATCTGATTCAGCGGCCCGACTTCCGTGTGCCAGAACGCCGCCAGCTTCGAGTGCTTCTCGCGCACATGCAGTGCCTCGCCAAACCGCTTCTCGGCCTCAGCCAGTGTGCCAGGCTGCAATGTATAAGTCCGCATTTCGATTATCATTGGTCGTCTCCCCAAATAGACCGCGATACGCTACGGCATCCACGCCGCTAAGGGAACTACCGCCGCCGGTGCGTGACCCCTTCAGCCCGCGCAACGAACAGGTCATGCGCAACGCCGATGAACAGCCCATGCTCCGCAATCCCCGCCCGGTCGCCCAACTTCGCAGCCAGCGCCGCAGGATCACTAATCGGCCCGAACCTGCAGTCCAGGATCATGTTGCCCTGGTCGGTGCGAAACAACTCGCCCGAAGATGCCCGAGGCACCACGACTGCGCCCAGCCCCTCCAGAAACCGAGCCTGCGAGCGCCATCCGAATTCCATCACCTCCACCGGTAAAGCCCAGTGCGTCCCCAACGCGGGTGAGAGCTTGCTCTCATCGACAACGATCACCTGCCGCGTGGACGCCTGTGCAACGATTTTCTCGCGCAACAGCGCCCCGCCGCCGCCCTTGATCAGATCCAGGGCCGGATCGACCTCGTCCGCGCCGTCGATCGTAATGTCGACGGTCCGCGGAATATCATCCGTCATCAACGGAATCCCCAGATCCCGCGCCGCAATATCCGTGGCGACCGAGGTCGCGATCGCAACGATATCGCGAAGCTCCCCAATCCTTATCCGCTCCGCGATCCGCCGCGTCGCAAAGATCGCCGTCGACCCGGTTCCCAGCCCGACCACCATCCCGGATTCCACCAGCGCCGCCGCCGCCTCGCCGGCCTGCTGCTTCAGGCTGCTCATCCGCGCATTTTCCGATACCGCCGGATCAGTGCGTTGGTCGACGTGTCGTGCTTCAGGTCCGGCTCCTTCCCACGCTCCAGCTCCGGAATGATCCGAACAGCCAGCGCCTTGCCCAGTTCCACACCCCACTGGTCGAAACTGTCGATGTCCCAGATCGCACCCTGGGTGAACACGCTGTGCTCATACATCGCCACCAGAGCCCCAAGAGTCGCCGGATCAAGTTTCTGCGCCAGGATCATGTTCGTCGGCCGGTTCCCCTGCATCACCCGGTACGGTGTCTGATGTTCCGGCGACTTCTCCGCCTTCAACTCGTCTTCCGTTTTCCCGAACGCCAAAGCCTCTGCCTGAGCGAACAAATTCGCCATCAACAGATCATGCTGACGCTCCAGTGGGCTCAACGGCGTGGCAAACCCCAGGAAATCGCAAGGAACCAGCTTTGTCCCCTGATGCAGCAACTGATAGAAAGAGTGCTGCCCATCCGTCCCCGGCTCGCCCCAGATGATCGGACCGGTCTGGTAATCAACCACCTTCCCGTCCAGCGAAACATGCTTGCCGTTGCTCTCCATCTGCAACTGCTGAAGATAAGCCGGAAACCGAGCCAGGGGTGCCGCATAAGGCATCACCCCCAGACTCTGCGCGCCAAAGAAATCATTATACCAGACGGTCAACAACCCCAGCAGCAGCGGCAAATTCTTCGCCGGTGGCGCTGTCCGGAAGTGTTCATCCATCGCATGGAAGCCGCCCAGCATCGCTCGGAAATTCTCCGGCCCGACCGCCAGCATAGTGGACAGCCCGATCGCCGCATCCATCGAGTAACGGCCGCCGACCCAGTCCCAGAATCCAAACGTATTGGCCGGATCGATCCCGAACTTTGTCACCCCAGGAATGTTCGTCGACACCGCGGCAAAATGCTTCGCCACCGCATTGTCCGACCCTAGCTTGTCCACCAGCCACGACCGAGCGGTGGCCGCGTTGGTCATCGTCTCCAGCGTGGTGAACGTTTTGGAGGAAACAATGAACATTGTCTCCGCCGCATCCAGGTCGACCGTCGCCTCATGGAACGCGGCGCCGTCGACGTTGGCAACGAAACGAAACGTCATCGACCGGTCGCTGTAGTCACGCAGCGCGTGATAGGCCATCTCCGGCCCAAGATACGACCCGCCGATGCCGATGTTCACAATGTTGCTGATACGCTTGCCGGTATGGCCGGTAAACGTACCGCTCCGGACCCGCGACGAAAAATCCGCCATCGCGTCCAGCACCTTGTGGACATCCGGCACGACATCCGCGCCGTCCACCTCGATCTTCGTACCCTTCGGCGCGCGCAGTGCCACATGCAACACTGCGCGCCGCTCGGTCGTGTTGATGATGTCGCCGCGGAACATCGCGTCCCGCCGCTTTGCCACACCGCGGTCCTCCGCCAACCGCAGAAGCAACGAAATAGTTTCGTCCGTTATACGGTTTTTCGAGTAGTCCAGAAAAATCCCGGCCCCCTCCATCGTAAACCGGTCCGCCCGACCGGGGTCCTCGGCGAAAAAGGTCCGCAAATGCACGTCTTTGATTGCGGCCTGATGCGCAACAAGCGCCTGCCAGGCGGGTGAACTTGTCAGCGCGCTCATTGCAATCCCTCCGCGTCAGGCCAGCACTTTGCTCTTGGATTCGATCGCCGCCAGCAGTTCATGCCAGGAGTCGACGAAGCTGTTGGCGCCATCCGACTGCAGCTTCGCCGACAACTCGGTCAGGTCGATGCCCGCCTTCAGATGCGCCTCCAGCGTCGCTTCAGCCTTACCGCCGTCCCGAGGAAGCGCGCCGCTGACCGCCCCATGTTCGCCGAACGCCAGCAAGGTTTCTTCAGGCATCGTATTCACCGTGTTCGGCGCCGCCAGTGCCCCGATATACAGCGTATCCGAAGCGGACTTGTCCTTCGTCCCGGTGCTGGCAAACAACAGCCGCTGCGGCCGGGCGCCGACGTTCTCCAGCCGCTGAAACCGGTCACTGTCCAGGATGTCGCGATAGGCCTTGTAAGCCTGCGTCCCAACCGCAATTCCCAGCGTATTCTTCAAATCGTTCGGCACCTTGTCCACCACCGCCCGGTCCCACCGGCTGATGAACAACGACGCCACCGAGCGCACATCCGGCGACCGTCCTGCCGCGACCCGCCGCTCCAGCCCCTTCATGTACGCATCCGCCGCGGCCTTGTACTGATCGGTGGAGAACAGCAGTGTCACGTTCACCGGCACCCCGGCGAAGATCGCTTCCTCGATCGCCGGCAGACCTTCCTTGGTCCCCGGAATCTTGATGAACAGGTTTGGCTTGTTCGCCTGCTTGTGCAGCGCAATCGCCTGATCGACCGTCTGGGCCGTGTCATAGGCAAAGACCGGAGACACCTCTAGCGAAACGAACCCGTCTACCGTCCCCGTCCGCGCATAAACACCCGCGAACAGATCCGCCGCTCGGCTCAGATCCTGCACAGCCAGGGTGAAGAACAATTCCTCGCCCTTCAGGCCGCGATCGAGCTGCTTGCGGATCTCCTCATCATACCATTTGCTCTTAGACACGGCAGCGTTGAAAATCGACGGGTTCGATGTCAAGCCTGTCACCGATAATTCATCGATGTACCGCTTCAGCGTGCCGCTATCCAGCAGGTCGCGCGTGATGTTGTCCAGCCACAAACTTTGGCCGAGATGGTTGAGCGCCTTGGGTGCGTCTGAAGCCATGGATCGGGTCCTTTGCAAAAGCAGTCTATCAGATGGCGAAAACCTACATCTCGCCCTCTCATGAAGCCAGCATCACGTGGTGTCGTGGCGTGACAGTCCGTAGATGGCGGCCCCAAGAAGAGCGGCATTGATCGAGACGACGTGAACCGGGACGTTGTGCATCAGATTGGCAAACCGGCCCTTGTCGGTAAAGGCCCGCAAGAAGCTGCCATCCTGCAACTGCCGCAGCAGCCGCGGCGGCATCCCGCCAGCCAAGTATACGCCGCCTGTCGCCAGCACCTTCAGCGCGAGGTTCCCGGCTGCCGCGCCCCAGACATCGATCAGGATGCGCAGCGTTTCGGCCGCCAGCGGGTTGCGGTCGCCCTCGGTCAGCGCGGCCTCAACGATGATCGGCGTTCGGTCCTGCACGGCATGTAGCTTTGCGCCAAAATCCGGATGCTCCGATGCAGGATCACGGGACCGGACGAAGTCATAGACATTCGGCAGGCCAGACCCGGCGCACACGCGCTCGTACGCCACATGGCCGAACCGCGCATGCAGAAATGCCCACAGTTCCGCTTGCACGCTGTTGCAGGGCGCGAAATCCGCATGGCCGCCCTCGGACGAACAGGCGATGTATTCCGAACCACCCCAGATCAGGAACGCCTCTCCCAGCCCCGTCCCAGGCGCAAACACCGCAATCGGCGACTTCGCCTCCGCCTTACCGGCATTGATCTCCACCGTTTCGCTCGGTTCCAGATGCGGCACGCCATAGGCGATGGCCTGCAGGTCGTTCAGCAGGGTCACCTGCTTTAACCCGAGGTCACGAGCCAGGGCCGCCTCATCGAGGTCCCACGGCAGGTTGGTTAGATGGGCGTGGCCGCCGATCACCGGCCCAGCCACATCGAAGCAAGCGGAGGTGATTTTCCCGCCCGTGCTCTCCAGAAACGTCTGCACGATCGGCTGCAAGCCCGGAAAGTCGCCGCTATGGTATTCATGTTCGGCAACGAACGCCCGCGGCCCGGCCTCCGGCGAGACCAGCGCAAGCCGCGTTTTGGTGCCTCCGATATCGCCCGCGATCAGCATAGGAATGGCTCTCCTCCTGGTATCGGAAGGTTACGGCATCACGCCGTCGCCGCCTACGCCCCCCTGAGATTCACCCCGGCGGCGCGATCAGGAACGCCTTGGACGAGTTGAAAATCCACGTATCCACAAACCCGGTCTCGGCCGGCTTGCGCCCCAGCGAATCCAACGCCCCTGTCAGGCACATCCAGTTCAGGATCTCCTGCTGCCCGCTTTCCTCCACCGAGGCCGCCGGATACGCCCGCCACGCCTTGTAATTACCGTCCCGCAGATGCTCATACATCCGGCGATCGGCCGGCGTGTCCGGATATAGGAAGTGGTTCTTTGCCGTCAGAAACGCATGCGACCACCCCGAAGAAGCCAGCAGCGCCACCCGAAAAGGGGACTCCGCGAATATCCGAGCGGTTGCCGCCCCCAGGTCGAACAGCCGCCACGGGGTAGGGGCGGGAGGATCGGGATCCACTTCGGCCTTCGCCTTGTCGAAGGTCGGCAACCCGCCCCGCTGTGACACCACCTTCCGCCCGTAGCAGTTCAGCGCGAACGGTACGATCGGGTATTCAAACCCGGTCCGGTCGTAATCCAGGTAGTAGATCGCGTTGGTGAACGCATGCCCCAATAAGTCATGTAGTGGCTTGTAGGCGTAGGCGGTGTCGAACCCCTGCTCGATCAGCCGCGTCGCCAGCATCTTCGCGGCAGGCCGGTGCCCCGGCAGCCGATAGGTCTTGTCCGTCTCGCCCCAGACATTGCCGTCACGAGGCGAAAACTCGAACGAATCATACGCCGAAATGCAGTAGGGCGGAATGATGTCGTCCTTGAAATTCTCGTATTGATCGTCGCCCCACAGCAGCACGAAATCCGGCTTGAATGCATCCAGCGCCGCCCGCACCCGCCGGTTCCACCCGACCAACGCCGCGCGATGCTCCGCCGCGCGCGCCGTCCCCTGATCGTCGCCCCACTCCGCCCGCATCGGCGCCGGCCATCCGTCCGGTGTCCGCAGATGCGCCGGAAGCTCAGGGTTCTTCAGCATGCGGCTCAGGATGCCCGCCATGCGGTCGTCCGGTCCGCTCAGCGGCGGATAGTGGGAGATGCCCAGCGCCAGAATGTCACCCATCGTTCCCTCGATTTATGGAGCGTTCAGCAATCCAGCCATGCGACCGGCAGGCGCCGCCCATCAGGAGCGCCCGGCCCAGCCGTCGTCCGAAACGCTCCGCGAGGCAGCAACCGCTGTCAACCGAATTCGCCCGGGCCGGAACCTGCGGCGGTTTCCGCAGGGGATTCACCCCAGGGATTACCACCAGGCTTCGCGCCAGGCTTCAGCCCGCATGACATTCCCCGGCCCTGCCCATATCCTGGCACTTCCGAGGAGAGCCGCCCTATGACATGGTCGATCGTCGCGCACGACCCGAACACCGACGCTTTTGCGGTCGCCGTCTCAACTAAAGCCTTCGCCGTCGGGGCGTTCTGCCCGTTCGTCCGTTCGGGTGTCGGCGCCGTATCCACGCAGTCGATGACCAACCGCTACCTCGGCCCAGCCGTCCTGGATGGAATGGCCCGAGGCCTGCCCCCATCCGCGGCAATCGAGGGCGCCCTCGCCGGCGACGATGGCCGCGGCATCCGCCAGGTCCACGCCGTCGACCGCCAAGGCCGCATCGCTGCGTGGACTGGCCAAAACTGCGTCGAATGGTGCGGCAGCGTCTCCGCCGGCGGTGTCTCGGTTGCCGGAAACATGCTGGCGAATGAAAACGTCATCGCAGCCACCCTGGCGACCTGGAAAGCTGAAGCCATCCGCACGATGCCCGAGAGGCTCATGGCCGCGATGGACGCCGGCCAGGCGGCGGGCGGGGACCGAAGGGGCCGCCAATCCGCCGCGATGCTTATGACCACGACCGAGGACTTCCCCGATCTCGACATCCGCGTCGATGACCACTCCGACCCGCTGGTCGAATTGCGCCGCCTGCTGGACATCTGGAAAGTCGAGGGCGCCCCCCGCGCCGGCGTCTCACCCTCAAAATCCAACCCGTCCGGCTTTACCGACCTCGATATGATCGAAGCGGCTTGGTTCGCTCGGGGAATGGACTTGAGATTTCGGAGATAGTTAAGGTGCGCAGGCGCCGGAAGGCGACCCATGACCGGCGCCCCCGCACAGTTGCCGCGAAGTTTCCGAAGTTGCCCGATAGCAGAGTGGCAGGTCCGGACGGTGAATTGCCGATCCCCAATACCAGGCGATCACCGGCCCCGGTTGGCACCTGCTGTACGCTACTCAGGGCTAAGCCAGGACAGCGCGTTACAGCGTTTTGACTGCTCGCATCGTGGCGTCGATAATCTCTGCCGGCCTGGAGCACGACCATGTTCTCCTGCACCTTGACTGAACCCACAGACAGCGCTGGCGGCGCAGGTTGCCTCTGCCATCGGCCGGAAATCCATGCGCTGACCGGCCGGATCAACAGCCAACTTTCGCGGCGCGGCTTCGTCGCCGGCGTTGGGGCCTCGCTCGCAGCG
Organism: uncultured Pseudomonadota bacterium; assembly: GCA_963819005.1. Classification (GTDB taxonomy): domain Bacteria; phylum Pseudomonadota; class Alphaproteobacteria; order Acetobacterales; family Acetobacteraceae; genus Rhodopila. The sequence continues at coordinate 3,727 of CAWFUL010000009.1, read as the reverse complement.
CTCGGCGCGCCACGACTGGCGAAAGCCGACGCGGGGCCAGATGCCCCACGGCCAATTCTGTTGACGAATTTCCGACTGTTCGATGGCAAAACGGCCGCCCTGCGCGAAGGGCTTCACCTTCTCGTAGGTGCCGGCCGCATCAAGGCGGTTGCGACGGGAGACGCAGTCGCGCCGGATGGTGTGCGCACCATCGACTGCGGCGGGCGCGTCGTCATGCCGGGTCTGATCGATGCGCACTGGCATTCGGTGTTCGCGGCATTACCGATCTCCAGCCTGTTCGCCGCTGACGTCGGCTATATCTTTCTTGCCGCCAGCGGTGAGGCCGAACGCACGCTGATGCGCGGGTTCACCACGATCCGCGATCTCGGCGGCCCATCCTTCCCGTTAAAGCAGGCGATCGACGAGGGCCTCGTACTAGGACCGCGCATCTATCCCTGCGGCGCAATGATTACGACCAGCGGGGGGGCACGGGGACCTGCGCCCGTTGCGTCGGCGAGTGGTGGAGTGATGAGTGTGTGAGCTACGCCATCGACGACATTCATAAACAACTTGCTGACAGGATCGCCGAGAAAAACAAGAACGTTCCAACCTATCGAGCGCAATTGCCCATATGTGCCGAGATATGGCTCCTGATCTACACAGGAGTGGGCGTCACGAGGAGCGTGCCTGTCCCACATGGCATTGAGCAGTGGAAGGTTCCATTCGATTTCGATAAGGTCCTCTGGTTCGTCTTCGAAGAGGAGCGGGTGATCGAACTTCAGCGTCTCATTCCGTATTCATGCTAAGTCGAAATTGAAGGCTTCAACCGCACTCGCCTGTCCCCATTTTCATCTTTAAACTCCTCCACGTTTGCAGCCACGTAATCCCATCCGTTGACAAACATGAGGCCAAGTTTAGACAGATCAGCCATCGGATACTTCCCATGCACAGTTGTGTTTGGCGGCGGAGCATGTCTAATGGGAATGCCAAGCATCGGCCATAGCACAGACCCAAATACAACCGGCGCGCCATCGAACCCCGTACAAATTAATCCGCAGAGATGTCCTGCTTTATTGAAAATGGGGCCACCACTCATACCTCCTATAAACGTCGTTTCCTCCACAGAAAAGCATGGAAATGGAAGGAAAGAGCGATCCCTCGACTCGGGCCAAACTTCTGTCACTTTACCAATGGTGCTAAGCGGTTTCGGCTGAAACTTTACCGTATCTCCATCTTCCGAAAGTACGCTCGTGTCGGCATATCCAAAGGCAGCTACCTCCTCTCCCACAGCCGGAGGCAAAATATCCATATTCGGCATCAATGGGAACGGGTAGGACTTCGCTAAATCATTTGCAGGGACAACGCTAATGACAGCGAGATCTGAGTACGGGCATAACGCCATATTCTTGGTTGCCCATAAGGCGTGGGCAGTACCGTTCCCAGGAAATTGCACAGCGTACACGCTGAAGTCAGCCTTTTTCGTGCCCTCGATATGTAGATCGACTTTCGGATCGCCATAGTAGTCCCAAAAACCCTCAACCACATGCCGAGCGGTCATAATCAAGCCGGTGGATACGAAGACACCACTCCCGATCGCCTTAGTGGGCGATTCTCCGTTACGCCCAATAAGCAGAACAGACACTGCGGTTACAGGACTATCGAGTCCAGTCGGTTTTAAGTATTCATCAGCGTTCATATGAATGGGCCATCGGACGATCGGGCCAACCTGCCCCACCGTTACCGATTGACGGTAACACGCCAATGCACTTGTTGAGCCGATTTCGACTATGTGCGCCGATAGATCCTCATAAACGCTCCAGTGTCCGATTATCCTGCCCCTCTTCGATGAGATTCCCGGTCACTGGCCGACTTCTTAGGACTTATTGGCCTTGACTTTCGCTTGCCGACCATCGGGGAGCTGACTAGAGAAAACGCGTTCTGGGGCTAACCCTGTGCTCACGTTTAGATTGAAAGCAAAAGAGTTCTCTGGCGAACCAAAAATCAGCGGTTCACTAATTTTTTCAGATCGAGCTTTATGGGACCGAGGCCCGGCTTAATCTCCACTGCGGCTAGTGCGCGCTCCCAGAAAGACTCTTCCTTAAGTGGTGGTCGATTCGCAAACTGATACGTCAACTGCTCGTTGATGAGTTTTCTCAGGCGCAAGATTGCTTCTGCTGCACCGTGGGCGTCAGTCGATTGGAGCTGAACCAGATAGTATTCGCCTGCACTGGGATCGAACTTCGACAGCGGCTGCGAGGAGAGCAAAGCCCAGGTAGCTTGCCCTGCAGAGTCCACCAGAAGTCTTGAATGCTTCGCACTTCTGACCCGATCCGCGCAGTGAAGCGCTCATTGGGAAAAAGAAGTCACCCGAGTCCCCATAGGTTTCACCTAGATCTTCGAACGCACGCTGAATCTCGGCAGTGAATGCACTCTGTTCGCTGTTGTAGTCTTCGAACAGGTAGTAAACAAAAAGCTGGGCGTATGGTTCAACGTCTGCTAGATCAGTCTGTGTAACCCACATCTCTCACCTCACCAGTCTAACCGAGACGTTGCAATTCGCTTCAGGAAGCTACGTCGGGGAGTTTCAGGCCAGTTACGGCACAAACCGAAAGCACAAAAGCCGCAAGAATCTGACGATCCGAGGCGCCGCAGAAGATCGGGAAGTCTGTGGCGTTTCCTGCCGGATTGCCGCTGATTTTATCTACGCGAACAACATTTAGATAGCGGGCGTCAGGCGTGTCAGCCCAGTTCTTCGCCGCATCGGTCCTGTGCTGGATCCACGCCCGCTTCTTGTGCCCGAATGCCTGCTCCCATTCCACACAGACAGAACCATTATTGTCTTCGAAGAATCGCATACCCAGTTCGTTCATTCGAACGATTCTAACCCAGAGACCTGGCATGGCGCGGGGCCGGTCTCACCTGGCCCCTTCACATTCGAACGAGTGCTTAGAAGAGCCGCAATCGCTTGGGAGTGCTGGCGGGCTCGACGCCGCTGGCACAGTGGCGTCTGGCCCGACGCTGGCCGGAGTCCTTCGACCGGCTGTGGCAGGCGCTGAACGTGCGCCACGGTCGGCAGCAAGGGACACGGCAGATGATCGAGTTACTGAACTCGGATCCCGCCAGGGATGGATCGCCTGCAGGCCTCCGTCGAGCAGGCCTTATCTCTGGGCTGTCATGATGTGGCTGCGATCCGTCACCTGCTGCTGGCCGGACAGTTGCACCGGCCGCCATCGCACCCCTCGAGATCGGTCTGTTCTCCGCTACCAGCGGCCGCAACCCGTACTGAGCGGCTATGACCAGCTGCTGCGGGAGGTGAGCGCATGAAGGCCGTTATCGCGAACCTGGAGCAGGCTGCCGTCGAACAACAGTGCCGCGCCCTGCGTCTGCCCGCCGTGGCCGATCAATGCGGCCCGCTGGCCCATGTCGCCGTCAAGCAGCGCCAGACCTAGGGTGCTGATTTCTTGACGGCGATGATCTTTTCCTAGGTGACGGGGTTGGCCGATGCGCGTCGCAAGCTGCATCTCTGGCGGCGCGACTACAACCACCACAGCCCGCACTCGGCATTGGACGACCGCACACCAGCAGAGTTCGCCGCTACCTGTGCTGTCGCCGCGATGCGTGTTCCGGAGCTGGACGGGCGGATTTGCAGAGACTGTAGCTGAGTAGTGCCTGAAGCAAGGACGTAAAGAGGTACGGGCCGAACCGAACCACGCAAGCCAAATCGCTATCCTCCGATGGCTTAGAAATG
>CAWFUL010000008.1:0-58610 GCA_963819005.1 uncultured Pseudomonadota bacterium | reverse complement strand
ATTTGTGCCAGTGAAGCTTCTGAGAAAGAGAGCAACTTCGGAGATAGCGTTGATTGCCGCGCTGATGAGCAGGAGAATGGGAAGCACCACCGCGACGACAGGGCCGATGGACCACTTGCTTGCCAAGTTGAAGATCTGCACGGCAGCGATATTTGCCTTCACCGTATTTTCGATGACGCCTCCGATCCAGTTAAAAAGGCTTTGGCCGCCCAAAAAATCCCGTCGCGAATACGGTTGATTTTGAATGCGGTTGCCATATAGCTGATCCGCTGCTTGGCCTCCTCGCTTCCTTGGATCAGATAGAAGGGCACGGTGAATAGGTTGAGGAAGGGAATCGCTTTGATGATATCGTCGGTCTTGGCCGATCCCAAAAATTCAAAGCCCTTGAGAACAAGGCCGACGCACTCCATCAGCAGCTGGTAGAAAACGGTCTCTTGAAAGCATTGAACGACAGCGGAAAAAAGACCGGGCGATGAGGGGGCCGCGAGAGGAGCGCTTGCTTTGAAATTGAGCTCTGAGACCAGAGCCACGCTTTTTTTGGCGGCAACGCCCATAGCCTCCTCTCTCTGCTAGAGGAGTAGGAAGGGCTGGTGGAAATAGAGCTCTATTAACTGAAGCAGCCATTATTATTAACGTTTCTTAACTATCTATGTATAATTTTAACATATTATTAATTATTTATATATATAAAATTAATTTTAATTTAATTTTTCTGCCTCGATACCCTATATTGCTCCTCTATGGAGAAGAAAAGACCGCAAGTAGGGGTGGGGGTAGTGGCCCTTCGGGAGGGCCGGGTGCTGCTCGGGAAGCGGCTTGGGGCTCACGGGGCGGGCAGCTGGTCGATTGCGGGGGGCCATCTAGAATTTGGGGAAAGCCCTGAGAGCGCCGCCCTTCGGGAGCTTGCCGAGGATACGGGCCTGAGGGCTAAATCGGTTGAAATGGGGCCCTGGAGCGACGATATCATTGAAGATAGGCACTATATTACCCTTTTTGCCATTGCAGATGGGATTGAAGGGGAGGCCAAATGCCTAGAGCCGGACAAATGTGAGGGGTGGCACTGGTTTGAGCTCGACAAGTTGCCGACTCCCCTCTTCAAGCCAGTCGAAAGCCTGCTTAAGAAAATGGATCTTGCCCAAGCGATTAAGAGCGAGGTGAAGGGCGATAACTTGAAAGCTGCTTGCCAAGCTGCTCGAATTCTTTCGGGCTCGCAACTGGGAGCAGTTCCATTCGGCCAAGAACATCGTCATGGTGCTGGCCTCTGAGATGGGAGAGCTGGTTGACCCTTTTCGCTTTCTCACCGAAGAGGAGAGCAACCAGCTTCCTCCAGAAACGCTTAGCTATGTGAAAGATGAGATTGCCGATCTCTATCAGGTCTTGGTCTATCTCTGCCACAAGCTCGGACTCGATCCTCTCGAGGCGTGCGAGGGCAAGCTCAAGAAGCTCGAGGCGCGCTACCCTATTTCGTTTGCCTATGGCAAAAAGGTAAAGGCTAAATCGGCCAATTAGCCACAATCTTGCTCATCTTGCCGCGCCTCGCGGGTCATGCTCATCCTGTTTCTTTTTGAAGAAAGAACAAGATAAGTAGGATCGCTAAGAGCGGCAGGATGGGCAAGATGAACTGATGTCGGAGCTGCTGGACGATGTTTGCGAGGTTTACAGTCCGCGCTTGCGCTCCGCCAAAATCACGGTTGAGCGCGACTATAAGGTCGCGGGCGAGGTAACCATTTATCCTTCCGAACTGCGCCAGGTCTTCACCAACCTGATGACCAACGCCATCGATGCCATTGGCGAGCGGGGAAAGCTCGTGCTGAGCATCGAAAACGCGGAGAACAATCAGGTGGTATTGAAAGTGCGCGACACCGGCTGCGGTATCCCTGAGGAAAATTTGGCTACGATCTTCGAGCCGTTCTTCACCACCAAGGGCGACAAAGGGACCGGCATTGGGCTGTGGGTGATTCGCGGCATCGTGGAAAAGCTTGGCGGCCACATCGACGTGGAAACCTCAACCACCGGAGAAACCGGAACCTGCTTCAGCATCTTCCTTCCCGCCACACGCGGCAACGGCGGCTCGCCTCAGGAGTCGGAGATCGAGCCTGTCGACGCCAGCTCATCATCGCCCGGACAAGTGCGTTCGACCGGGTAGGGAAGACCTCTCTCGCGGTTATTCCAACGCGATGCTGTCGTACAATTAATTCAGCCTGCCGCACCGCGGAGGGATGTGTGAGCGGTTGAAACAGGCGGTCTTGAAAACCGCTGTACGGGAAACCGTACCGGGGGTTCGAATCCCTCTCCCTCCGCCATATCTAAGCTGTTTTAGAATCAACGGTTTACGCCGTTTATTCGCCGTGGTAGTGTGCACTACGCGTACAGTGGTCTTAGTAAGCAAGCATCCCATGTCTGCGATTTGTGTTTACGCCAATAAAGTGGCGTGTGGTTCACTGATGGGATAGGGGGTTACCCAAAGCAAGTTAAATGCCCATGTCCTATTTTCCCTGCAAGAGCGGTTATGATCACCGCTTCAAATTAGGTCTTTGACCCGCCCCCTGCTCGCTATGGCGTCTCTTGCAAAACGCTTCAGGATTTGTAGGGGAGCGTCAGCTTCCTCCGTTGCTGCCCTCCTGTCCCATCAAAGAACCACACTCTAATCAAACCACGCTGGCGTAATATTGCAAGGGCGGTTTATCCTTGGAGCGCACATGGCGAGTCCTTTTACTTGGTTAGAAGCCCTGGCCGGGTTCAAGGCCCTTTATGACCTACTGGAGTTCGGAAGGGACTACGCGACAAGCTATCTGCAACATCGGCAAGAAGCCGACACGGTTGCCGATTCCCATCGGGTGAGTCAGATTTTTTCTACCTATTCTGACGAGGAGGTGAGGGCATTGGTGAGGAAGATTGAGGGGTGCCGTGATCGCTTCATTCAACAAGGAAGTGGGAAGGATCAAGCGCGGTGCCTTTGCAGCATCTTCAATGAGATTCGGGATGGAAATGGCGGTAGGCTTCCAGTAATTGACGATTGGCAACGCATGTACGATCAGCTTGGATGTGATGGCAGTAGATGAAGCAGAACCACATCAGCAGAAAGTTGCAAGGAATTGGGTGGGGATAAGAGGAACGGAGGGAAGATGCAGGAGCCATTGCCGCTCGACACGCTTTTGGGAGAGTTTTCAGAGGATTACAAGGCTTGGGTGATTCAGAGCAAGAAGAATGGGCAGTATCTCATAATTCCGGACGATCGCTTTCCTGGCCGCAAGCCAATCAGGTTCTTCATGAGCAACGCGGACGCTTCGCGGGTGATAGATGCGGTGCTACGCACGAAGCCGTCGTTGACGGGAACTGGTCTGTGGCCTGTCGAGGTGCGGTTGCACAATGCGCTTCGAAGCATTGCGGCTGATAAGACGCCAGATCATGCGGACAGCTTCGTGATGCACTCTCCGAATGAGGTGTTCGAGTTCGTTCGAGAGTTAGAAGGAACAACAAGAACCGAATGAAAGGCAAACGCATTTTCCTCGCGCGACGATATGTTCCATGACCCGTTCGTGCTGGGCGGCTATCCTCGCCGCGGCTCACGACAAGCTGGCGTTCTCCACCGGCGTGCTGATCGTGCCCAACGGCAGACCGCGCTGGTGGCGAAGCAGGCGGCCTGCCTCGATGTCCTGTCTGGCAGACGCTTTCGCCTCGGCATCGGCGTCGGCTGGAACGAAGTCGAATTCACCGCCCTGAACGAAAACTTCCACAACCGCGGCCGCCGGTCGGAGGAACAGGCGCAGGTCATGCAGGCGCTGTGGGCGCAACCGCACGTGACGTTCAAGGGCAAGTATCACACCATCGACGACGCCGGCATCAACCCGCGTCCGGCCTCCGGCCGCAGTTCCGCTCTGGTATGGCGGGCATCACGAGCACACCCTGCCGCGCATCGCCAAATGGGGCGATGGCTGGATGCCCAACGCCTATCCGCCGGATCAAACCGCACTCGACATATTCGCCCAGCTTCGCCGCCTGACCGAAGCAGCCGGCCGCGATCCGGCCTCCGTCGGCATCGAGGTCTGGACATCCTGCGGCCAAGGCACCGAGGCCGACTGGCGCAGGAAGCAGCGTTCTGGAAGCAGGCCGGCGTCAGCCATCTCTGCCTGACCACCACGTTCAACCGCCGCCACCATCATCGCATCGCCGGCAAGACCGTCGGCGACCATCTGGCGGCGATGAAACGCTACCGCGACGCCATCGGCGACCTTCTGTAAGGGAAACGAACCATGCAACTAGGCGCAACGCTCCCGGTCGCGCGATATCGGCCCGGCCCCTCGGCCATCCGCGACTACGCCCAGACGGTCGAAGGCCTGGGCTTCGACTATCTGCAGGCGCCCGACCACGTGCTGGGCGCCAACCCGGCGACGAGTCGCCGGCAAGGGCAGGGTCGGGACCAACGAAAACCCCTACCACGATCCGTTCGTGCTGTTCGGCTTCCTCGCCGGCTGCACGCAGAAGCCTCGGCTTTGCGCCCGGCGTGCTGATCCTGGCGCAGCGCCAGGCCGCGCTGGTGGCGAAGCAGGCGGCCTGTCTGGACGTGCTGTCGAACGGCCGCCTCCGGCTGGGCGTCGGCGTCGGCTGGAACCAGGTGGAATTCACCGGCCTGAACGAGGATTTCTCCAACCGCGGCCGGCGATCGGAGGAGCAGGTGCAGGTGATGCAGGCGCTGTGGTCGCAGCCGCACGTCACCTTCAAGGGCCGCTACCACACGATCGACGATGCCGGCATCAACCCGCGCCCCGCGTCCGGGCGCATTCCCGTCTGGTTCGGCGGCCATGCCGAGGCGACGCTGCAGCGCACCGCCAAATACGGCGACGGCTGGATGCCGCTGGCCTACCCGGCGGACGACACGGCGCTGGCGGCATTCGAGAAGCTGCGCGGCCTGATCAAGGCCGAAGGCCGCGACCCGGCCGACGTGGGCATGGAAGTCTGGCTATCGCTCGGCTCCGGCGACGAGGAAGCCTGGCACCGGGAATTTGCGTTCTGGAAGCAGGCCGGCGTGACGCATGTGACGGCGCACACCACCTTTGCGATGGGCCATCACAAGCGGATCGCCGGCCACACGGCCGCGGACCATCTCGCGGCGATCACCCGGTTCAAGAAGGCGGTTGCGGATCTAAGGTAATGCATTGCCCGGCAACGTGGCAGAAGATCTCTTCATCACCAGGCCGAACTCGCCGATCGATCAGAGCACCTTCTCCTGCTCCAGCCCCGGCCACTGGCTGCGCATGATGAAGTGGTCCACCCCCAGCAGTTCCTGGTAGCGCAGGATCTCGTCCTTCACCGACTCCTTGTCGCCGATGATGAACCGTCTTTGCGCGAAATCCTCGAACGCGACGCCGGCCATCGGGCTGGTCATCCCCCAGGCGGCATAGGCTGCGTACTTGTTCTCCAGTGCCGCCTTGCATTCCGCGTAAGCCGAGGCGCGGCTGCTGCCGACATAGCATTCCCGGGCGAGCGGGAATTCCAGCGGCTGGCGTCCATACTCCTTCAAGGCCGCCCGATAGGTGTTCATCTGTGGCGTGATCTCCTGGATCGAGGATGCATTGGCGATCAGCCACGCGTCGCCAATCCGCGCGGCCCGCCTCACTGCTGAGTCAACCAACCCCGCCACGTAAATCGGCGGTCCCCCGGGCCGCGCCGGTTTCAGGCTGATCCCCGCATCCCGGACGGTGAAGAACTTGCCCTCATGGGTGATCTTCCCGCCCGCCCACAGCTTGCGCATCAAGGTTATGCTTTCGGAGAACCGCCCGGCCCGCTCGGCGAGGGGAATGCCGAACGCGGTGAACTCCGGCTCCCGATATCCCAGGCCGGCGCCCAGCACGTAGTTGCCGCCGGTCAGCACATCCAGGGTGGCGGCTTCCTCGGCGACATGCATCGGGTTCAGCAGCGGCAGGATCAGGATGTTCGGGCCGATGACCATGCCCTTCGCCTCGGCGGCCAGGAACGCCATGGCGGGCATGATCTGCAGCATCTGCATGGGCGCGGTCAGCCAGTGATGCGGGAACCACAGCGACCTGAACCCGGCATCGCGGGCGACCCGCACCTGCTCGATCAGGTCCGGGACCTGCGCCGGCACGTCGACGCCGTCGGGATACTGGGTATTGATGAACAGACCGACCTTCATGATGGGGTCTCCTCCCAAGTGCGTTAAATTCTGGCAGCGGCCGCGGGATTTTGCCCTTGTCGTCATGGTCGGCGAAGGCCGACCAGCCACGCCTTGCGGTGTTAACCTCGGCAAAGTCGTGGGTGGTCGGCCTTCGCCGACCATGACGCAGAGGAAACGACCATTCCGTCCGTCCCGCTACTTTAGCGCGCACGGGTGCCTCCCCCCCTTTGGGCTGGAAGCATGATAAGCTGGCATCTTGAACCGAGGCCAGAGCCGGTCCACATTCGCCTCATGGATAAGAACCGTCCGCCGGAACTGGAAATGACGCTTGAGGGGGAGTTCGTCTCGCCGCCAACGCCACCGGTATCCACACGCATCATGTTCTGGGCCATCGTCGTCGCCGTCATCGCAGGCGCGGTCACCTTCGCCGCGGCGGCGCTTTGGGTGGCGTTGACGATCCTGCCAATCGCGCTTGGGGCCGCCGCCATCGCCTATGGCCTGTTTCGCTACAGGCTTTGGCGTGCCGGCGTCTCAATCGACGGCCAGCAGGGCCTCCGGCGTCAGTAGGCCGAATGCCCTGGCCAGCAGCGCGCAAGATCGCCGGCGCGCTTCCGGGTCGTGCAGAGCGTAGTCAATATGGCGATCTCGGCCACTTGGTACAGTGCGGCCAGCGCCCGCTGTTTGCCGCCAACACCCTCTGGCGTGCCGAACAAGGTACGCTGCCACCTCCAGTCGATCCGCGCCTTTTGTGCTTCGGACCAAGTATGCGCGGTGGCGTCACGAGGTGACGGCAAGGCGGTGATCACGCCGTGGTCACGGGTGATTACCACAAAGTGGGCGCCCTGCTTCAATCTGACGCTCCTGCCCGGCATAATTCGTAGTGCGGCATAAACCGGTATCCCGACCCTACCCCGGGACCACCGGCCTGGAGGCCACGGTCGGGGCGCAGGCATCGTCAGCCATGTTTGGCCTCCCGAACGCGCCCGCCTACAATTTATTGGTCCACCCCTTGGCCGTAATACTCATTCCATCCTTCCCGTCGGACTTTATGTAGATTTTCCGCGTATTGTCACCCTCGTCGTTTTCATGACTAACAATTTTTCTACCGGTGCCCTTCACGAGCCACAATACTTCTCCGCCCCAGGTCGTGTATGGAACTGCCTCAGGTTCGGTTGGATTGGTCAGGTCGCGTAATCGCACCGTTCCGGTATATCCCGTAACTTCCGTAACGAATCCTTTTGCATACAAATAGAATTCTTCCACGAAGCGGTGGGGCGCGATCTGATTTCCATCACCACCGGAATGGCACGCGACAAATGACACTCGCTTGATCTTGTACCTTTTGGTCATTGTGTCGAATGTCTTCGCCCAATCCTTGGCGGTGCATTTTCCGACTGCCTGGGAGCCGGCGTCTCCATGACCGACAACATAAACGCGGTCATTGCCGGTCATCCTGGCCTCATATTTGGCCATGTCATAAGAGCCTGAGGATGCAGGCTCTATAAACGGCACGACCGTCGTCTTGTCCAACGCCTTTTCAAACGCGGCTCTGGCTACGAGGGATTCCGCGTTTTGTTCTGGTACCGGGTCCGTAGGCGACTTCATAAATATGATGAACTGATGGCCATACTTCATGGTCTTGCCCATCCCTTATCGGGTTGCTGATGCGCCGCCACTCCCCGGATAACCAACTCATTTGGCTACCCGGATGGCACGTTAGCCGCCCCGCGAGGCATTTCGCAACGGCGGTAGCGACCGGTTGACGCAAAAGGGACTGCCTTGGCGCCATAGTTTCCGCAGCCGGAACAGATAGTTCCCCCACCAGCTTTTCCCCTGACACCCGAGCCGGCAAACCGCGCACAGACACCGGGAACGACACCGCCGCCTCTCAGAAACCGGTATGACCGAACAGGTGATCGAGCACCACGTACAGCAGGCCGCCGGCGAGGAATCCGACGATGGTTCCGTTCATCCGGATATACTGCAAGTCCTTGCCGATGCGCAGTTCCAGCCGATCGGTGATGGTTTCGGTATCCCAGTTGGCAACGACGCGGGAGATGAACTCGGCGATGCGAAGCTGGGCGGCGGGCAGCAGCGTTGCCACGATCTTCTCCGCTGCCGTCTGCAGCCGTTCACGCGCGGTTGGATCGGCTTCCAGAATGCTCCCGAGATTGCCCAGGGCGGCCTCGATATAGGGCACCGTGCGCCCGTTCGGCCGCGCCAGATCGTCTTCCAGCGCCAGACGCAGCCGCTCCCACAGATCCCACAGCCAGATCTGGACCGTGTCATGCGCGACCACCCGGCGGATGGCCGCGCCAATCTCGGCGGCGCGGGCGGGGTCGGTTTCCATGCGTTTGATTTCGCGCCGGATCCACTCATCGAAAGCCTGGCGGAGTTCCGATCCGTCCGGACTCATCTTGTCCAGCTCGGCATTGACTAGCCCCAGCACGCGGCGGGCGATGGAGGCGCCGACGGCCCAGCCGACGAGCCGCCCGCCCTGTTCGCGCACCCGCTCCTCGATCGCGTAGCGCAGCGCGCTTTCCCGTCCGGCCAGCGTGGTTTTCATCTGCGCCAGGATGAAGCCAAAGACTTCCTGGTGCTTGCCGCCATCGACGAGGTTGTGCAGCGCCCGGGCGACCACCTGCCCGGAGCCGGCGCCTCCCAGAACATGCGGCATCATGCGCGCCACGATCCGCCGTGCCCGGCCGTCCGCCACGCTGGAGAGCAGCTTCGGCAGCATCCCGGCCAGACCAACCGCCGCCGGACGGGCCGCCGCCGGATCAGCCAGGAACCGGTGCACGATCCCCGGCAGGTCGAGATGGGCCAGGACGTTGGCAACCTCGCCGCTGGTAAAAACGTGATTGGCGACGAATCGGCCGAGCGCCCGGCCGAGCCGCTCGCGCTGATTAGGGATGATGGCGGTGTGGGGAATTGGGATGCCCAGGGGTGACGAAATAGCGCGGTGATGGCAAACCAATCCGCAATGCCGCCGACGAAACCGGCCTTGGCCGCGGATTGCAGCAACCCGCCCCACCAGGTTGGCGCCATGTCGTAACTGAGCAGGGTCAAGGCTGCCATCGCCACCAGCAGCCCGGTCGCGAAGGCGCGGTGCCGGTGGAAGGACGCCCTGGCGAGGCTATCGGGGTCGAGTTCAGTCATCGGTGTCCTGTTTAGGCGCCCGATGGCCCTTCCGTCCAACGGCATGTAATGTTATACTGTAACCATGATCGATCCGCTGTCCCCTACCGCCGGAGCGACCGCTCGCCTCTATTTGGCTGCGGCCGTGCTTGCCGTGGTGTGGCTGGCGGTGCTGTGGGCGCTATGAAGCTCGTTCTCCATAACGCTGGATCAGGTTGAATTGCGGCACGCGGCACGCGTGATCGTGTCCGGCCTGTCGGGGACCTTCAGTCCGGCAGCCTGACGGCGCTGGTCGGGCCGAACGGGGCAGGGAAGACGACGCTGCTGCGTGCGCTGGCAGGTCTGCATCCGCTGGCAAGTGGCCGGATCGATCGCGGCGCGTTGCAGGCCGCGGATGTGGCGTTGCTGGCGCAAGGCAGCCATTTGGATCGGTCTTTCCCAGTCACCTGCCTCGATGTCGTGGCATTGGCCGCGACCCGCCTGGGGCCGTTTCGCGCGGTCGGCGTCGCGAGGATGAAAGCGGCGCAGGCGGCTTTGGACCGCGTCGGCCTGGCGGATATGGCAAACCGGCAGATCCAGGCGCTGTCCGCCGGCCAGTTCCAGCGTGTCCTGTTCGCACGAACCATCCTGCAGGATGCGGCGCTGATCCTGCTGGACGAACCGTTTAGCGCGGTCGATGCCGCGACGACCCGCCTGCTGATATCGGTCATCGAGGACTGGCACGCGCAGCGCCGCACCGTGATCGCCGTGCTGCACGATATGGATGTCGTGCGGCGGTTTGTTCCACAAACGCTCAGCCTGACCAGCGCGGGGGCGGTGTGGGATGTGCGGCCTGACACGGGGCTGCGGGCCGCCTGATGCTCGATGTATTGCTGGAGCCTTTCGCGCTGGGCTTCATGCGCCGCGCGCTGGCAGGCTGTCTGGCGCTGTCGGTCGCGGCTCCGCCCTTGGGTGTGTTTCTGGTTCTGCGCCGCATGAGCCTCATGAGCGATGTGCTGCAGCACGGCGTGCTGCCGGGCATTGCCATCGGTGCGATCTTCGCTGGTCTGTCGGTCTGGGCGATGGGGCTGGGTGGCGTCGTCGCCGGGTTGCTGGTTGCGGTGCTGGCCGGATGGCTGGCGCGGCGCACGGGCGGACGTGAGGACAGTCAACTCGCGGGCATGTATCTGCTGGCGCTGGCGGCCGGGGTGGCGCTGCTTTCGACGCAGCACAGTGTCGATCTAACTCATTTGCTGTTCGGCAACGTGCTGGCGGTGGACAATGCGGCGCTGCTCGGCATGGCCGGCGTGGCGACGGTGACCCTGCCGGTTCTGGCGCTGATCTGGCGGCCTCTGGTGCTGGAAAGCCTGGACCCCGGCTTCATGGCGGCAACCGCCGGGCGAGGCGGGCTGTGGCATCTGGTCTTCCTGATGCTGGTCGTCCTGTGCGTTGTCTCGGGCTTCGTCGCGTTGGGGACGCTGATGTCGGTTGGACTGATGATGTTGCCCGCGATTGCGGCGAGGCATTGGTCCGATTCGCTGGCCGGGCAGGTTCGGGTGGCGGTGGCGTTGGCCTGCGTGTCCTCTGTCGGCGGTCTGATGCTGTCGTTTTACCAGGACATCCCGGCGGGACCCGCGATTGTGCTGACGGCAGGGGGGTTGTGGGTGGTCAGTCTGCTGACGGGACCGAGGGGCAGCGTTTGGCGGTTGGCGGTACCCGGGCGTAAGGGAAGACGGATCGGAGTGGGGCGATCCAGGTCGCTGGCGGGATTTCCCGAAGCTGCTGATGAGTTCGCGGCTTCATGACTTCGTGGTGATAAAATGCAGGCTGTCCGCGTGGCAAGGCCGTTCGCAGCCATACTGGCAGTCCACGATAACGGCACGCAATCTTTGTGTCTTAGCGTCTTTGTGTTAAACTATCAGAACAAATACCACGAACCCATCCGAGGCCGCACGTCGCCACCGTACAGGGCAGCGCCGCGCGCTCGATCCCTCGCAACGGAAGATCGCAGCGTCCTATCGATACGCCAGCGCATCGGGAGACAGCTCCATCGCGCTCGTTGTCGCGGGATTTAGTTGCCCATTCGGTTGCAATCCGCGACCCTGCTGGAACTGCTGGACAGCGCTTTGCGTGCTCTGGCCCCAAACGCCATCCACCGGACCGGAGTAAAAGCCAAGACTGTGCAGGCGCGACTGGATGACGCGAACCGAGGATGGCCGCAGGTTTTCGGCCGGAGGTGTCGCGGGCACGGTTGCGACCTGCTGTGTACCCAGGAGCGCGCCCAGGTCGATGCCCAATGACGCAGCCGTGGCCTGATTTAACTGGCCCGTCACCTGTAACTGACAACTCGATTGAAATTGCTGTAATGCCACGGCGCTATCCGGCCCCCAGACGCCGTCGATGGCACCGTTATACACGCCGGCACTGCGTAAATGTTGCTGCACGTTCTGAACGGCGGCCGGGGATACGGGCTGGACATAGGCCAAAGGCGGCGTGGTCTGGCCGATAGCGGTTGCGGTAAACGTAGCCGCGAGAAGCGTGCCACAAGTAATCATCGCAAACGGTTTCATGCTGGGCACCATGGAGTTGTATGCCGCGTGAAACACACGGTACATCTTGCGGTTTATTCAAATCACCGGAGCCCGAGGATCAGAGCTTTGCGATCCCTACCCGCATGCGGCCTCCGCCGGCCGTGACGATGAGAGGCCGGCGCCTCGGACGGATGAAGCGGTTATTCCCGGTCGGGTCCTTACGGCACTCCATTTGCACCTTCCGTTTCAGATGCAAGCACTTTGAAGCGGCCCGGCGGGCGCGCCGCCGGAGCGCCCGGGCGCCGGCCACAGCAGCGACGCCGCGCCCGGCACGGACAGACCGGCTGTCCGGTCAGTCGCCATAGCCGTCCGGATGCGACGTCCGCCAGGCGAACGCCGGTCTGACGATGTCGTCCAGCGCGTCATGCACCGGCCGCCAGCCGGCCTGCTGCGCCCGCCGGGAGGACGCGACCAGCACCGCGGCATCGCCCGGCCCGCCGCGCCACCACCCGGTACGGCACCGTCAGCCCGCGACACCCGCTCCACCGAGCGCGATCACCTGCCTGCACCGAATGCCCGGCGCCGTTGCCCAGGTTCCAGACCACCGGGCCCTGGTCCAGCGCCGTCCACCGCCAGCAGATGCGCCGAGTCGCCAGGTCCGAGACATGCACGTAGTCGCGGATGCAGGTGCCGTCCGCTGTCGGATAGTCGTCGCCGAACACATCCAGCGCGGCCCGCCGGCCCAGCGCCGCATCGATCACCAGCGGAATCAGATGCGACTCCGGACGATGGTCCTCGCCCAGCCGCCCCGCCGGATCGGCGCCGGCCGCATTGAAGTAGCGCAGGCAGGCGGAGCGCAGCCCATGCACCTCGCCCGGCCCAGCGCAAGGCCCGCTCGATCATCCATTTGCTGTCGCCGTAGGCCGATTGCGGATCGATCGGCGCGTCCTCGGGGATCGGCGCGTCGCTGCCGGCGTTGAACAGCGCGGCGGTGGAGGACAGCACGAACCGCCCCACCCCATGCCGCACGCAGGCATCGATCAGCCTGATGCCGTTCGCGGCGTTGTCCAGCAGATAGCGCATCGGCATGCGCATGCTCTCGCCGACCTGCGACAGCGAGGCGAAGTGGAACACCGCGTCCCAGGGCCCGTCCGCCAGCACCGCATCGATCGCTGCGCGCATCCGCCAGGTCGGCCGACGACCAGCCTGGCCGCCGGACGGCACCGGCCGCGCGGTGGCCGGTCCGCAGGTTGTCCAGCACGGTGACCGTCGTCGCCCCGGTCCAGCAGGGCCGCCACCAGATGGCTGCCGACATATCCGGCGCCGCCGGTGACCAGAAAACGATCCGTCCTCATCCGCTACCCCCGGAAATACGCCTTGTAGCGGCGGTGATAGACCCCCGCGTCGGCATGAGCCGGAACGAAGATGCACGCGCGGATCGACCCTTGTCAGTACCGTTCCGATAACGTTGGCGTGGGCATCCTGCAGCAGCTCCAGCGTATGCAGCAGGCCGTCGCGGCGCGCGTCGAACCGCCAGCGCACGCACAGCAGCGTGGCATCGGCCAGCGCGGCGACGATCCGGGCCTCGGTCATCGCCTCCACCGGCGGGGCGTCCAGCAGGATCAGGTCGTAGTCATCGCGCGATTTCGGCCAGCAGCCGGCGCATCTCCTCCGACAGGAACATGGCCGGGCAGGTCGCCGCCGGCTTGCCGCGCCGCGATGAACGTGCATCCCGGTAGCGGATCGTCCTGGATCGCATTCGCGCCAGTCGACCTCGCCCCGCAGCACGTCCAGCAGCCCTGGCGCCGTCCCCGGCCAGCCGGTGCCGGAAACGCCGGCTGCCGCACGTCGCACTCCATGCCAGCACCCGCTCGCCGCTCGAGCTGCGCCGATCGGCCGAGCGACAGCGCCGAGCACCGACTTGCCCTCCGCCGGCCGGGCGGCGGTCACCGCGATGATCCGCGGCCGGTCGGCTGCCAGCGACAGGCCGGCGCGCAGCGACCGCACCTGTTCGGCGAAAGCCGTCAGCGGCCGGCGCGCCGACATAGTCATCGATTCTCAGATGCCCGAGTGCCCGCCTGCCGACCTCCGGGATCAGCGCGAAGCAGGGCAGGCCGGTCATCAGCCGGAGATCTCTCGCCGCTGCGCACGTGTGTCGTCGGTCAGTTGCAGGATATAGACCAGCAGCAGGCCCAGGAAGATCCAGCCGCGCTCGCCGCCGCCATGGTCTGCACCGTCCGGGGAAGCTTGGATGTTCGGGCGGTATGCGCCTGCGGAGATCTCATGCGCTTCCGGGAACTCGATCGCAGGTCTGCTGCGCGGTCTGCTGGATCCGGTCCAGCACCGCTTGCAACTGCCCTCGCGCCGCTTCGAGGTCACGGGTCATGGCGTTCAGCGGAATCTGCGCGCGTGCCGACTGCTCCGCCGCTGTCTCTCGCCTCATGCAGGTTCGTCTCCAGCGCTTCGACGCGTTCCGTCGCGGCGTGCTGGTCCGCCTCGGTCGCGGCGACGACACGGGCGGTTTCCGCGGACAGTGCGCGCTGTCCTTCGGCGAACTGGCGGTTCAGGCCCTGGGCCTCCGGATGGGCGCTCCCCAGGCGCCCTTGCTGCGCCTGGATCTGCGCGGCCAGCCGATCCTGCTGCGCGCGCAACTGCACCACGGAGGGCGCGACCGCGGCCTGTGCGCCGGCGCCGCGCCGGCCGCGTGCCGCATCCAGCCTGGCGTCCGCCCCGGCCTGTTGGGTCCGTGCCGTGGCAAGCTCTTCCAGCAACCGGGTGATTTGCTCGGTATCAGTGCCGGCGTGGATGCCCTGGCTTAGGGCGTGCGACGCACGGTAGGCGGCGATGATCTCTTCCTGCTGCTGCACGGTGACCCGCAGCTTTTGTGCCTGCTCTTCGAATTGCTGCTTGGCGTCGTCCACCTTCTTATGCCGATCGGCGTAGAGTCCCTTGATGTAGGCGTCCATCGCCTGGTTGGCCCCGTTCGCGGCGACGACCGGGTCCGGGGCGGTAAACGTGACCTCGAGGACATGGGAGAATCGGACGGGCGTGGCCCGGAGGGCGGCCTGGACAGCCAGCAGCGTCAGGTCGCGATTGCGATCCCGCACTGGCCCGATGGCCGGCTGCTCGGGTGCCTCGTCCTCCTCCATGCCTAACAGAAGGCGAAGCGTGGATCGCGCCCGGTAAGTGGGCCCGGGCGGGCGAAGCGCCTGATTGAAGGCGGGGTTGGAAAACAGGTCACCGCGCTCGGCCACTTTCTGCGCGACGCGCAAACTCTGCAGCATCTCCGCCTGGCTGGCCATGGTCGCTTCGGTGATCGGATCCTGCCGCGTCGCGCTTTGGTAGTCGCTGGCCTGGTAGATTAACGCGCCCGTTGCGGTGTATTGCGGGGTCATCTGCTGCAAGATCAGGGCGGCAAGGAGCGGGACGATCAGACTCGTCGCCACCAAGGTCCAGCGGCGCTGGCGGATGGCGGATAGGAATCCGGGCAGGCTGTCTCGCCAGGCCGCCGTCTGTTGCTCCTGGCGAGACCGCCGTCCGCCCCATTCGGGGGATGGCGTCTCGCCCGCCAGATCGATTGAACTGTCGGGCATCCGCGATCGTCGGCCTTTTGGTCGTGCCCGGACGATTTTCGTCCGCGGCGGGTGACGGAGGCCACGGTGCTAGGACTGAAATCATTAATATTTCGCTAACGCGCGCTGCATTCGGGGGTGTGAGAGGCGGAGGCCGATATGGCTCCCGGGTTCAGTGAAACGAAACTCCCGGGCCAAGGTCGTTTCCCAGGCTTGTCGATACCGTGCCGCCCGCTCCGAGGTAGCCATTTGTCTTTTCCTCCGCGTTTCGACGTAGAATCCGCAGAGTTAACCAGCCGGCTTCGCCGTCACCGCAATGACCGGAAATGCGCCGAAAAGCGCCAATTTCAGCCGTGCCGCCTTGCATTTCCATGGTAGAGATGATTTTATTCGGTGTTGGACCGACCGCCTTGCATGAATCCCGCTCTGTTCTGCTAACCCTCCCAATCTCCGCAAGGCGCGACGATTTTTCCCATCCCGTCGTCTAAGCGGCTAATTTGATTAGCGCTTCCGTCCCAACATTACGTGCAGAGATCAAAGCCGTGAGGATCACGCGGCCCTTGGCCGAGACCTGGTAGCGATGGGTCCCTGAAACCTTCCGGACCAGCCGGTGCGCCCGCAACAGAGCGATCCGGCGCGACACCGCCGCGGCGTGGCGGCGCTGGTCGTCCTTGCCGGCCTTGGCATCGGCAAACAGCAGCGCCCGCAGATCCTTGTTGCGGAAGCCGTTGATCAGAAACTCACCCCGGCTGACCGCCTGGATCAAGTCGGCATCGCCCGGCGCCAACGGATTGATCGCCCGTCCGCGGCGGCCCTTGCGCCGCACCGGCTGGCCCAGCCGCGCGGTCAGGTCGCCCAATCGGGTGCTGTCCTCCACCGCGGCCAAGGCTTGCAGAAAGCGGTTGTTGCAGGCCCGTGAAGCCTCGGCGCGGCGATACAGGTCGGCGATGCCCTTGCGCATGCGCTGCTGGCTTTTGGCCGCCCCCGGCTTGCCCTCCGGCGCGCGGAACGTGCTGAACCCGCCGACGTCGTTGATCGTCGTCTCGATGCGCAGAACGCTGCCCTGCTTGTCATACATCTTCACCGAGTTCGCCCCCACCCGGTGCTTGACCCGCACGCCTTCCGGCCGGTGCTTCATGTCGCTGGCCACCTCCGCTCGCAGCGCCGGCGGGATGCGCCCGTTGGCCGCGACCTTGCGGCCGAGAAAGCGCAGCACGTCCGGACTGGACAGGGTCGTCATCGCGTGGTGCACCAGCTTCGGATACAGCGCCGCCAGCGACGCGGCGTCGCGGAACATGATGTCGGTGGCCCATTCGCTCTGGTGGGTCGACCAGTAATACCCCACCGGGAACGCCCGGAACATCGCCGCGTGCTCGGGGTTGAGGTCGCGCGCGAGGCCGTCCGGCAACGCCGGCCAGTCGGCGCGCAGCTGGCGGTCCATCAGCTGCTGCGCCCGGACGGGGTCTTCCAGCCAGGGGAAGCAGTTGTCGCGCTGCACGTACTGCAGACCCTCGGCCGCCATCGAGCGGGCCAGCCATTCGCGTCCGTTGAGGCAGATCTGGACCGCGAACGGGAACCCGGTCTGGATGCGGGCGTGCATGAAGCCGAACACCGGATGGATCTGGTAGTGGTAGAGAAACAGGCATTTGCGCTGGCGCGGTTGCAGGCGCAGGTGCCGGCTGTCGCGGTCGCGCACGACCTCATACGACCGGCAGGGTTCGACCGCGGTCAGGATGCAGATCAGCCCTTGCTCGATGCCGTCCGCCCGGGCGATCTCGCGGGCGATGTCTTCCTTGTTCAGGGCACTGGATTGCAGATAGCAGATCGGCCGGCCGGTCTGGCGGGCCAGCGCTTCGGACGCCTCGCGCAACCGCCCGGTCATCGCCTCGGCGTGGGCGGCGAAGTCCTTCAACAGCACCCCGACCGCGCCGAGATAGCTCATCATCCCGCCGCAATGCGCCAGCATGCGCAGCGTCCCGCGGAATACCAGGCGATCGAACCCGGACAGGGGCCCGATGACAGCTTCGGCATGCTTCGATACAAAGTCTTCCACGGCGTTCCTCCCTTGGCTGGCGTGGCGTCTTTGGTCGGAAGCCAGTCTAGCCGATGACAGGGAGGGACGTCGTGCTTCGTTGGGTTGCGGCCGAAGGCTGCGCTAGGCCCTCTGCGTCGAAACGCGGACTTTGTCCGCACACAAGCGGCGCCGGTTCGTACCGTCCACCCAACCTCCCCGGATGCCACCGACCGGACGCATCAAGACTGCTACAGGACAATGGAGATTCCTCGAAAGCACTCAATTTTTGGCGCCCATGGGGCGAAATCCCGGCTCCAACCCTGGCAACGTGACGCCAGTTTACGGGACGCACCGGGAGGCGACGCGGTTAAGTAAACCGTATTGGGCCATAACCGCCGGGGCACGCCTGATTTGACGCGCCGCGGCATGCAACGACACGACGAATCGGCCTTGTGCGTGGTTGCCGCTTGCAATGGTTCCGGACTTACCTCGAACCCGACGAAGAAGGACCTACGGTTGTCGAACGGGACGCGGTTGGGATTGCCCGGGCGACTTCCTCGGGTGGCGCATAAATCCCATGCCATGCGGTCCTATTATTCTTCGTATTGAGGGAACCAACCTCGGGTCCATCAAGGCCGGACATCTCGCCCGACTGGATACGGAGACTTTCGATGAAAACCCTCATCCTTGCCGCGTTTGCAGCGCTTTCCCTGACGACCGCCATTGCGCCCGCGGCCAATGCGTACACGGGCCTGCCGCATAACGCCTACCACTCAGGGCCGTATGACAATACCGGTCACGGCCCTGGCGAGACCGGAATGGAAGGCGGCGGCGGCTAACGGCCGCGCCGCGCTCGACAGGCAAAAGGCCAGCGCAAGCTGGCCTTTTTTGTGTACCCCATGCTGCCCGATCAGAGCCGAAGCCCATCCTGACCGCACCGGTGTTTCACCGCCCGTGCAATATCCGCAGCATTTCGCGATACTGCCGCTCCCGCTTGTCCTCGTTGACGACCATGACAGCCCAGATGGCTGCTGGTATCCATCCTACCACGGACAGTTGGAGACCCAGCCCCAGGGCGGCCTTGAAAGGATGCCCCCCGAGCAGCATGGCCAGCCATGGAAGCAGGATGGCGACGACGATCATAAGATCCAGCATCCTTCGCGGCAGGTGTTGGCCCCCCTTGTCCCGGGCTCGCGGGACACCGGATCCGGCGGGATTGCGGAGGGTCTATCCGAAAAGCCCCATCGCCGCCATATCCCAACCGGCGGCGGCACCGATTGCGACCACGACCCAGGGCGGCACCGCCCAGACGGTCAGCAACAGCAATGCCACCAGCGCGAAGCCGAAATCCAGCGGGCCGTGAACCGTTCCGGTCCAGATCGGGTTGTACAGGGCCGCCAGCAGCACGCCCACCACCGACGCATTCACGCCGCGCAGCGCGGCACGTACATTCGTCCGGTGGCGCAGCGTATCCCAGAACGGCAGCAACCCGCCGACAAGCAGAAAGGATGAGGCGAAGATCGAGACCGTCGCCACCAGCGCCCCAACCCAACCGTTCGGACCGGGGGTCTCAATGGCTCCAAGGAACGCGGCGAAGGTGAACAGCGGCCCGGGCATCGCCTGCGCCGCACTGTACCCGGCGAGGAATACATCCGGGTCAACCCATCCCGGCGGCACGACCGAATTCTGCAGCAGCGGCAGCACCACATGGCCGCCGCCAAACACCAGCGATCCGGCTTGGTAGAAGGTACTCACCAGTTGGATGCCATGGTCCCCGGATAGATTGGCCAGCAGCGGCAAGCCGAGCAGCAGGACAAAGAATAGACTGAGCAGCGTCACCGCGACCCAACGCGGGATGCGGATCCCCAACGGCTGCGTCTCCATGCATGGCGCCGCCACCCTTGGCATGAACAGCGTCCGATTACCGCGCCCAGCACGATGGCGCCGATTTGGCCGGGAAGAGGGGATCGCCAGGCACATCACGCAGGCGGCGACGGCGAGGCTTGCCCGGGCACGGTCGGGCGCGAGCGTCCGTGCCATCCCCCACACCGCCTGGGCGACGACCGCCACCGCAACCAGCTTCAGTCCACGCACCCACCCGGCATCGGGCAGGTCGCCCATGGCGACGACCCAAAACGCGAACCCGGTCATGGCGAGGGCGGACGGCAGGGTAAATCCCAGCCACGCTGGCCAGCATCCCGAGCGGCCCGCCGCGCAACAGGCCGATCGCCATCCCGGTTTGGGAGGAGGCCGGACCCGGCATGAACTGGCAAAGCGCGACGATGTCGGCGAAGGTCGCCTCGGTCAGCCATTGCCTCTTGGCGACGAATTCGGCGCGAAAGAAGCCGAGATGGGCGATCGGTCCGCCGAAGCTGGTGCATCCCAGCCGGAGGAACGCGAGGAAGATTTCAAGGGGCGATAAACGCATCAGGTTCAGGGTCCGTCCAATGCACACCGTTATCACGGTGGAGCCGAACGCCGCCACCCGGGTCGTCCCGGTCAGCCGCGCGACATCAGGAGATGCATCGCTGCCTGGACGCCGCCTTCCGTATGCGGGATGCAGCCAGCCTGCAAGCCCATCTCCACAAAGGACCCGCGGCGTCGAGGCGCTGGCCCACCGAAACAGGAGACGTTATGTGTACCGTTCAAACCGATATAAGGACCGTCGCCGATGCCTTCCCTGATCCTGACTGTCATCGGCCCGGATCGCCCGGGCCTGGTGCGCACGCTGTCCGAGGCCGTGACGGCGCATGGCGGCAGTTGGCTGGAAAGCCGCATGGCCCGGCTGGCCGGCCAGTTCGCCGGTATCGTCCTGGTCGAGGCGCCGGAGTCGCTGCTGGACGATTTGCGGGCGCTGGAAGGCCAGGGGCTGCGGATCGTCGTCCAAAGCGGATCGACGCCACCATGCCGGCCCCGCCGGTACCGGAACCCCGGCTGGCGCTGGAGGTCGTGGGCAATGATTGTCCCGGCATCGTGCGGGATATCACCCGGGTTCTTGCCGGCTGCGGGGTGAATATCGAGGAACTGACCACCGGCGTTGCCAGCGGATCGTTCAGCGGCGGCAACCTGTTCCGGGCGACGGCTCTGCTGCGCGCCCCTGACCCCGAGGCGGTGGACGCGGTGCGGGCGGGACTGGAACAACTCGGCAATGAGCTCGATGGTCGATATCCACGTCGCGCCGGATATGTCCCCGTTGTTCTGACTGCCCGGCGATGTTAAGCGGCCTGGCTGTTGCGCTGTATCAAGGAAAGCGCCCGGCCATTAAGCCCGAAGCCGCGCCCGACCAAAAGGGTACGGTTCCCCACTGATTGTGAAATGCAACAGTAACTTTTAATTATCGGTTATTCACGGAATGTAGCTACGATTATCTTTGCTTCTGCGTCGGCGTGTTGCTATGTTGCGCCGCAGCAAAGGGAACGTCCTTCGCCCAACGGCCAGCATAGCCTGGCATGTCCGAAGGATTACGCGATGATACTATCGGGTCGCAGACGACCAATATCCCGGCACCGACGGGCTGCCGGCGCATCAGAGAGGCTCCGCCATTCAGGCTGAGGACAGACCTTAAGAGCTTTGGCACCCTCCGGATGGTTTACCACCGGAAGCGATGACATGTGCCGATTTTATGGTTGCTGTAGCCGCAATCGGCCTGAGTCAGGCCTGATCACCGGCGCTCTGACGGCAATCTGCTGAAACGGATCTTATCTGTTGGAACGATGTCGGCGCCACGCTGGTTGCCGTACCCTTAGCCATGCGCCTCGCCCGAATCCAACCTTTACTTGACAGTATCCAAAGGAATTCTTGAGTATGCCTTTCGATCACGCATCTCTGCCTCTCGGCACCAAGGCGCCGGAGAGGCTTAGCCCGTTTGCCGCCTACGATCAGGCCGTGCATGGAGCGGTCGCGGAGATGACCGGCGGACGTTCGCCCATTCTTGCCATGGAGGCGTGGCTCGACTGGATCACGCATCTGGCGCTCTCACCCGGCAAGCAGATGGATCTGTACATGCAGGCCGCTACGGCGAGCATGAAGCTGGCGAACTCCCGGCCAGGGCCGACGGGGTCTCCCGCCGACATGACAACCTTGCCGTACGACCTGCTGGAGAATGCCCACCGCGCGTCCCGCGCCTGGTGGAAGCAAGCCACGACCGGCGTTCGCGGCGTGTCCGGCCGTCATGAGCAAGTGCTCGACGCCAAGGTCAGCGAGATGTTCCAGGCCCTGTCGCCCAAGAACTCCCTGTTGACCAACCCGGCGTTGCAGCGCGCGACGCTGGAGCAAGGCGGCGCCAATCTTCTGAAGGGTGCGAAGAACTTCGCTGACGACCATGTCGGTCCGAAGCACAAGCGGGCGCCGAGCGATACCTTCGTCGTCGGCAAGACGCTCGCGATCACGCCCGGGCAAGGTCGTGTTCCGCAACCGGCTGATCGAACTGATCCAGTACGCAGCCGACCACGCCAGACGGTCCGGCCGGAGCCGGTGCTGATCGTTCCGGCCTGGATCATGAAGTACTACATCCTCGATCTGTCGCCGCAGCAACTCGCTGATCCGCTACCTGGTCGAGCAGGGCCATCACCGTGTTCTGCATCTCCTGGCGCAACCCCGATGCCGACGATGCGCGACCTCGCGCTTCGACGATTACCGCAGCCGCGGCGTGATGGCGGCGCTCGATGCCATCAGCGACCATCTGCCGGATCGCAAGATCCATGCGACCGGCTACTGCCTTGGCGGCACGCTGCTGTCCATCGCGGCCGCGGCGATGGCGCGTGACGGCGACGACCGGCTGGCCATCGATCACGCTGTTCGCCGCGCAGACCGATTTCACCGAGGCCGGCGAGCTGCAGCTTGTTCATCAACGACAGCCAACTCGCCTTCCTCGACAGACCTGATGTGGCAGCAGGGCTATCTCGACAGCCGCGCAGATGGCCGGCGCGTTCCAGATGCTGCACTCGAACGACCTGATCTGGTCGCGCGTCGTCCGCGCCTACCTGCTGGGCGAGCGCGAACGCCCGAACGACCTGATGGCCTGGAACGCCGACGCGACGCGCATGCCCGCATCGCATGCATTCGGAATATCTGCGCCGCCTGTTCCTCGACAACGATCTCGCCGAGGGCCGCCTCGCGGTCGACGGCCAGCCGGTCTCGCTGCGCGACATCCGCGCGCCGATCTTCGTGGTCGGCACCGACACGCGACCACATCGCGCCCTGGCGCTCGGTCTACAAGATCCACCTGCTGACCCGCGCCGATATCACCTTCGTGCTGACCAGCGGCGGCCACAACGCCGGCATCGTCAGCGAGCCCGGGCACAGGGCCGCAGCTACCGCGTGCTCACCATGCCTGCCACGGACACCTACGTCGATCCCGACGCCTGACATGGAGCGCGCGCGCGGACCGCGAAGGCTCGTGGTGGCCGGAATGGCAGCGATTCCTGGCCGGACACTCCGGCCGAACGCGTCGCGCCGCCGGCCATGCCGGCCTCCACGCGAGCCCCGGGGCATGCCGACGCCCCCGGCCTGATCTAGATCCTGATTTTCCAATGTCCTAGGAGAATACCCCACTATGGACGCCATCGAACGCGTACCCACATGCGACTCCAGCTCGCTCTCCGTCGAGCGAGGGGTTATCGAGAACCGCACGTTCGATGAGATCGCGATCGGCGAGACCGCGTCGCTGACGCGGGTTTTCACCCAGCAGGACATCGAACTTTTCGCCAGTGTCTCGGGCGACGTGAATCCGGCGCATCTCGACCACGCCTACGCCGACGCCACCATGTTCCACGGCATCATCGCGCACGGCATGCTCGGCGGGTCGCTGTTCTCCACGGTGCTCGGCACCATCCTGCCCGGGCCGGGCACGATCTATCTCGGCCAGGACCTGCACTTCCGCCGGCCGGTCAGCCCGGCGACACGCTGACGGTTACGGTCGTCGGCGCGAGAAGGATGCGGCCCAGGAAGCGTCGTCATGCTCGACTGCCGCTGCACCAACCAGGACGGCAAGGAAGTCATCTCCGGCACCGCCGACGTGATCGCACCCAGACGAGAAGATCCGCCGCGCCCGCATGCCGTTGCCTGAGGTGTCGGTCATTCACCATGACGGCTGATCGCGGCGCTGATGCAACGCGCCGCCGACTTTCCGCACTGCCGACCGCCGTCGTGCATCCCTGCGATCGCGACAGTCTTGCTCGGCGCGCTGGAGGCGCCGCGCGCCGGCCTCATCGATCCGATCCTGGTCGGCCCGGAAGCGAAGATCCGCTCGGTCGCCGCGGCCGAGGGCATCGACCTGACCGGCATCAGGATCGTCGACGTCCGCGCACGCCATGCCGCCGCCGCCAAAGCCGTCGCGGCTGGCCCGCGCCGGCAAGGTCGAGGCGCTGATGAAGGGCAGCCTGCACACCGACGAACTGATGCACGAGGTCGTGCGCCGCGAGCACGCGGCCTGCGCACCGAGCGGCGCATCAGCCACGCCTATGTCATGGACGTGCCGACCTACCCGCAAGCCGCTGATCATCACCGACGCCGCGATCAATATCGCCCCGACGCTCGAGGACAAGCGCGACATCGTGCCAGAACGCCATCGATCTGGCGCACGCGCTGGGCATCGCCGCAGCCGAAAGTCGCGATCCTGTCGGCGGTCGAGACCGTGACCGCGCAGATGCCGTCCACGCTCGACGCCGCCGCGCTGTGCAAGATGGCCGATCGCGGCCAGATCACCGGCGGCATGCTCGACGGCCCGCTGGCGTTCGACAACGCCATCAGCGCCGAGGCGGCGGCGCGACCAAGGGCATCGTCTCGCCGGTCGCCGGCCAGGCCGACATCCTGCTCGTGCCGGACCTCGAGGCCGGCAACATGCTGGCCAAGCAGCTGACCTTCCTGGCCGGCGCCGATGCCGCCGGCATCGTGCTCGGCGCGCGCGTGCCGATCATCCTGACCAGCCGCGCCG
This sequence comes from uncultured Pseudomonadota bacterium, assembly GCA_963819005.1. Lineage (GTDB taxonomy): Bacteria > Pseudomonadota > Alphaproteobacteria > Acetobacterales > Acetobacteraceae > Rhodopila. The sequence continues at coordinate 34,306 of CAWFUL010000008.1, read as the reverse complement.
ACAGCGCTGCGCACCCGCCTGGCGTCCTGCGCCGTCGCGGCTGCTGGCCGCCGACGCTGCCGACGCCGGCCGCGCGGCAGCTGACAATGGCTGACGCCATCCTCGTCATCAACGCCGGCTCGTCGAGCATCAAGTTCGCGCTGTTCAGCGCCGGCCAATGAGCACGACCGCGCCGTGCTGCTCAAGGGCAGGTCGACGGCATCGGCCAGCGCGCCGCACTTCACCGCGCACGACGCGCACGGCGACGGCGCTCGCCGAGACGCATCTGGCCGCAGGGCGCCAGGCGTCACCACGAGGCGCTGTTCGCACGACTGCTCGACTGGATCGACGCAGCATCTCGGCCGGCGCGCACCTGGTCGGCGGTCGGCCATCGCGTCGTGCATGGCGGGACCGCATTTCGCCGCGCCCGTGCGCGGTCGACGACGCCGTGCTGGCCGACGCTGCGAGGCGCTGATGCCGCTGGCGCCGCTGCACCAGCCGCACAACCTGCGCGCCGATCCGCGCCATTGGCGCAGGCTGCGCCCGAGCCTGCCGCAGGTCGCCTGCTTCGACACCGCCTTCCATCACGGCCACGCCGATCGCCACCCGCTTTCGCCCTGCCGCGCGACCTGCACGACGCCGGGCATCCGGCGCTACGGCTTCCACGGCCTGTCCTACGAATACATCGCCGGCACGCTGGCCAGCATCGCGCCGCGATCTGGCCCGCGGCCGCGTGGTCGTCGCCCATCTCGGCAACGGCGCCAGCCTCTGCGCGATGCACGACGGCCGCAGCATCGACACCACCATGGGCTTCACCGCGCTCGACGGGCTGCCGATGGGCACGCGCTGCGGCAGCCTCGATCCCGGGCGTGATGCTGTATCTGCTGCAGAGCCGCGGCATGGAGCGCCGACGCGATCGAGGACCTGCTCTATCGACAAGTCCGGCCTGCTCGGCGTGTCCGGGCATCAGCAGCGACATGCGGTTGCTGTTGGGTCCGACCGGCCGGAGGCGGCCCAGGCCGTCGACCTGTTCGTGTACCGCATCGTCCGCGAGATCGGCGCCCTGGCCGGCCGCTGGGCGGCCTGGACGGCTTGGTTTTCACCGCCGGCATCGGCGAACGCGTCGGCCGAGATCCGCCGGCGAATCTGGCCGCGGCTGTGCCTGGCTGGGCATCGATACTCGACGCCGATCGCCAACGCGCGCGGCGCCGGCTGCATTTCGACCCCGGCAAGCCATGCGTCGTGCCTGGGTCATTCCAACCGACGAGGAGCAGATGATCGCGCTCCATACCGTCAAGGCCCTGTCGGGCGCGGCGTCGGACGACTGTGTTTTCCCAAAGGAGCTTCTGAATGCTTGATATTCCCGGCCTCGATCTCGTCGGCCGCAAAGGTGTTGTCTTCGGCATCGCTAATGATCAGTCGATTGCCTATGGCTGCGCCCGCGCGTTCCGCGCCCTCGGTGCCGATCTGGCGGTGACCTACCTGAACGAGAAGGCGATGCGCTTCGTTCAGCCGCTCGCCGAGAAGCTTGAGGCTGACATCTTCATGCCCTGCAACGTGCAGTCGGAAGGTGAAATGGAAGCCGTCTTCGCCGAGATCCAGCGGAAATGGGGCCGGCTCGATTTCGCTCTGCATTCCATCGCGTTTGCGCCGATGGACGATCTGCACGGGCGCGTCACCGATTGCTCGCGTGAGGGATTCGCCACGGCGATGGACGTGTCCTGCCATTCGTTCATCCGTATGGCCCGGCTGGCCGAGCCGCTGATGGATGAGGGCGGCACCCTGTTCACCATGAGCTACCATGGCGCGGACAAGGTGATCGACAACTACAACATCATGGGGCCGGTCAAGGCGGCGCTGGAGAGCGCGACGCGCTATCTTGCGTCCGAACTCGGGCCCAAGGGCATTCGCGTTCACGCGATCTCCCCGGTCCGTTGAAGACGCGTGCCGCCTCCGGGATCGAGCACTTCGATGAACTGCTGGCCAAGGTGGCCGAGCGGGCGCCGGCCCACACGCTGGTCAGCGTGGAAGACGTTGGCATTACGACGGCGGTCCTGGCGACTGGTGCCGGCCGTATGCTGACCGGTTCGACCACGTATGTGGACGGCGGGTACCACGTGATGGGGTGAGGCAACGGCATTCGTTGTTTTACTGACTGATCGTTCTTAAGCAGCGCCGCGGCGCCGCGGTCCCTCCGGTTCGTGCCGGAGGGATTGCGGCGCCGCTGCTTTGTTTGCGTTGATGACGGGGCTGGTGTTCCGGCTCCGGATTATGGACAGCCTTCAGGTGGGGAGCGATTATCGGCTGCATCGCGAACACGGACCGGTGTAAGCCCGGCAAGAGATTTATTTACCGGTAAAATGACGCTCACAACGACCTTCGCCGATACGGACGAAGGAACTGAAATGACAATATTTTGCCGGGACATGCCGGCTGGCATCCGGCCTGCCGACAACGAGATGGGCCGCGGGTCAGCCTTGCCGAAGCTGGCTGCTCTTATCGAATAGTGCTCCGGCATCGCGCTGGTGTCCTGGAGGCGGTGTGACCGGGGTGGGCTGGCGCTGGGTGGCTGATATCAGGCCGCCAGTGTCAATGCCAGGCTGCCCGGCCACACACACCATCCTGCAACGGGCTTGGCCGCGCGGGTGTTCGGCCAGGCATGGACGGGTAGTTGAGGGCAACGCCGAAGCCGCACAATCTTCCTTCATCCCAACGCGGAGAGAGCACGAGGGCCACGGAGACGTGGGACCTGCGCATCATGCTGAGTACGATCCAGGCAGACCTTCAAACACAGGTTCCACGCCCCGTCTGCCGCAACGGCGCCATCAAACGGATGAATTCCGTTGCCCGTCCTTTTGGCAGGAAAGGCCATCGTCATGTCTGTTGCAAAACAGCATTGATCGCCAGAGCGTCACGCCCGCTGACTGGCGGTGACGAACGATACCCGATCTTTCGCCCGTCCATAACCTCTTCGCCGAGAGGCTGGCGGCATCGTGACGACGGACGATCGAGGGCAAACGCAAGTCGGAGCAGATATATCTCCCGGCCAACTGGAAGCGATAAATTTATTCTAATGACGAACCGGAACAGAGTAAAATACAATATAGTAAATGAAAGCAACTCTTTGGGGGCGAAAACGTCTTGCCGCAATTCGTCATTGCGGTAATATTGAATGCCCAGAACAACCTTTTTTGCTCATCGGAAGCGATCGGCGAGAACGCATGAGGTGAGTAACAAACGATGAATGCCCAGGTTTTGAGCCATACGTCGTTAGGCGACGTCGCCGCGCGGCAGCTTGCGAACGCAACCAAGACCGCGCCGATGCCGGCGAGCATCACGCCTCGGTGCTTGCCGCGCTGCCTGCGGTGGCTGTCCGTGGAAGCCGGCGTGTTCCGGTTGAACAAGGTCCGCGACGCCTCCCGCCGCGATCGCCGCGATCGCCGCGAGCACCGCGTTCGGCCGCGCATATGCGCACCGGCGTGCAGGCCACGGGCTGCGACTGGTTTGTCTTTTCCGGCCACAAAGTGTTCGGCCCGGCCGGCATCGGCGCCCCGTATGCCGATCGGCCGTGCCGGAGGAATCCCCGGCCTGGCAGGGTGGCGGCAACATGATCACGGACGTAACGTTCGAGCGCACCGAATACCACGCGCCGCCGACACGGTTCGAAGTCGCCACCGGCAACATCGCCGATGCCGTCGGTGACGCATCTGCTCAACCAGATCCCGGGGCTGCGCCTGCTTGGCACCGCGCGGGAGAAGGCGGGAGATACTCTCGTTCGTGATCGACGGCATGGACAGCGTGGCTATCGGCAAGGCGCTGAACCGGGATGGCATCGCCATCCGGGCGGGGCATCACTGTGCCCAGCCGATCCTCCGTCGCTTCAGTGTTGAGGCGTCGGTGCGGTCGTCGCTTGCACTTTACAACACGCATGCCGATGTGGAGGCCCTGGCGAACTCGGTCCGGCGCATCCGGACCGGTACCGCCGGCATAACCTGATTGAACAATCGCTAAACGCGGGGAGACGCCCTTTGTCGAGTACAGCCCTCGGCCACCGGACCCTGGTCTCTCGCGGTTCCGAATCGGTCCATGAGTTTACCGAAGTGCTGTGGGCCAGGCTACGGCGCGAGGCGGAGGATGCGTTCGATCGCGCGCCGGCCCTTGCGTCGCTGTTCCTGGATTCGATCATCAACCAGCACAGCTTCGAAGCGGCGGTGATCCATCGCGTGGCCTCGCGGCTGAAGAACGACGTGATCTCCCTGCCGCTGATCGTGCAGGCCTTCCACCGGGCGGTGGCGGCGGACCCGGAGATCGCGGCGGCTTTGCGCACCGACATCACCGCGGTCTATGAATTCGACCCCGCCTGCGAGCGGTTCATCGAGCCGTTCCTGTATTTCAAGGGCTTCCATGCCATCCAGGCACATCGCCTGACCCACTGGCTGTGGAAGAACGGTGAGCGCGATTTCTGCGAATACCTGCAAAGCCGCTCCTCGGAGGTCTTCCAGACCGACATCCATCCGGCCGCACGGTTTGGCAAGGGGATCTTCCTCGACCATGCCACCGGCCTCGTGGTGGGTGAGACGGCGGTGGTGGGGGATGACGTGATGATCCAGCAGGACGTCACGTTGGGCGGCACCGGCAAGGACTCGGGTGATCGGCATCCGAAGATCGGCTCCGGCGTCATCATCGGCGCGGGGGTCAAAATTCTGGGCAACATCGTCGTAGGCCACAATGCGCGGGTCGCGGCGGGAGCGGTGGTTCTGCAGGCCGTCCCCGATCATGCGACCGTCGCCGGTGTGCCCTCGCACGTGGTCCGCATCGGGTCAGCCGATCGGCCGGCGCGGCCGATGGACGAGATTTTGCGGGACCTGGCCTATGAGGGCTTTGTCGATTCGATCTGACGGGTTGCGCGGCCTCGCAGCTCGAACAGCCCCATGCCGGCGATGGCGCAAAAGAGGCGCTTGCGTTCCCGCCGCGTGGTCGCCAGCCCCTCCGTGCGGAGCACGCCAACTGCCGGGACAGCGCAGGCTGGCGGATGTCGACCTGGACTTCCAGTTCGCCGGCTGACTTGTCTCCCTTGGTCATTTGGCACGGCAGCAACGGCCGATCCTCGTCGGCGAGGGCGTTCAGCAAGGCGGCGGCGGTCTGTGCGGAGGCTTTCAAGCGGGTCGGGCCGAGCGGGCTTTGTAATGTGGCATTCTGTTGATATCTCCGAAAATGCAATATTGCACGACGATATATTATTCAATATTGTATATGAGGGATGGCGATGTCGGCCATCGGCCAACAGCAAGGGACCTAGCCATGACCGCCAACATCGGAACCGCCGATCGCAATGCCCGGGCCATTATCGGCTTCATGCTGATCGCCGCGAGCCTGTTCGGTGTCGTCGGGCTGTGGGGCTTTATCGGCATTCCGCTCGTCGTAACCGCACTCGTCAATTTCTGCCCCGCTTACCAGATGTTAGGCTACAACACCTGTAAGGCTCGGTGATTTGCCGGATTGAGCCTGCTCCTGCAATGAATAATTCCACCCGCGCATTTTTTTAAAATGGATTTTTTTGTTGATGGGAGCGGCGCTGATCGCGCCGCTACAAGGAGGCGGAGGGCAGTTGCCTTGGACCTGAACGGTCACAACAGGCCGTGACGCTTTGCGTAAAACGAGCCACCGCTTCGGGCAGCGGGTCCGGCAGGCACAATTCTGCTTTGCCTAACTACAGGCTTTATGCCGCGAATAGACTGATAGTTGAAGTCTCCGCATAATAACGGACATTACGAAAGCAATTCTCTATTCTCGCATTGCAGTCGTGTCGTACCGACGCGACTGCGAGTGCCCAACCTGTAGGCGCACAAAGGGCCCGACCGGGTAATTACCACTTCATCCGGTCCGAGGCACCGGCCTCTTATCGTCATGGCCGGCCCCTCGGCGAAGGCTGAGGGGCCGGCCATCCACGACTTATGGCAGTGGAGGCGGCAAAGTCGTGGATGGCCGACACAAGGCCGGCCACAACACAAATGGAAAGGCCGTCGCGAGACCCGCTAATTTAGCGCGTATGGGGCCCTCCCCTCCTTCGCGTGCTCAGTCGCGTACCATGACGGGAAGGGGCAGCCGTGCATCAAATGGAGCGGTCATTGCCGAATCGGCACAAAGCATTCATTGCCGGATACCGGCAGGGAAATAGGCCCGTACGGCGCGCAGGCTTCCCGTCGTCGAGAAATGACCATAGTCATCGTACCAGAAGTCAACGCCATCTCGATAGGGGCAGGTTAGTCCATCGCACAGGAAAGGCAGCGGATCGATCACCTCGGCGCCCGCCGCATAGACAGCCAGAGTAGAGTTCAGTCCGGCATCGAAGAACACGGGCCAGGAGGCCTGACCCGGGCGAAGGCGGGACCCGGATATGTAGTCGATATGCTGTGCGTCGGCAGCGAATTCGGGGGACTGGGTTATGACGATGACCCGCACTCCCAGTGCCTTGAGGGCCGAGACAGTGTCGCCGAGCCGCGCCAGGGTGCGCGGGGGGGTACCTCGTCCACCGTGCCGCGAGAACGACGGTATCTATGTGCTGCTCAGGGATAAGCGTCAGGACGCGTTGGTTCGACGTTGAGCACCCGACCCGTGCATAAGAGAAATAGGCCAGGATCGGCGGGCAACCCACGAAAGTATATTGGAGGACGTCGGCATTGATCCGGTCGCGGTCCCGCAAGATGCCGGGAAGATAATGGGCGGCGAAAGAATCACCCCAAAGCAGGATCCGGCCATTGCGGCCATGGATTTGGGTGCAGGCCACAGGGTCCCATTTGATCGGCTTGGCGGGGTCCTGGTTGAAGCAGGCCGCCCCTCCCCAGTCCCGGGTCCCGCTGATGGCCTGATGGACAAAGCCCGGGAAGCGGGCGGGCGCACCTTGGCTGGTGGAAATGCTCGCGCCGAGAACACATCCGGTGGCGATGGCCACGGTACCGGCCATGAGGACACGGCTCCGTCGCCGCGGACTGATTGTCCGAAAAGGTTGCTCGACAAAGCGCCACGAAAACCAGGCCAGAAGCAGGGAAATGGCGAACATCAGGACGGCGTCGGTGAACCCGGGATCGCGTATCGTTTCATAGCGCCAAAGCGCAACGATCGGCCAGTGCACGAGGTAGAGCGAGTAGGAAATCAGCCCAATGCCGACCGGACCGCGGGTTGCCAGTATTCGGTTTAGCCAGGGGGCGGACTGTCCCGGGGCCAGGTGGTCGCCGGAACGAATGATCAGCGCGGTACCAACGCAGGGCAGCAGGGACGCCCACCCCAGGATGGGATCACCATCGTTCAGGACAACGAAGCCTGCCACCACGAGCAGCCCTCCCGCACTGGTCATGACTTCGCGCACGATCGGGGGGGCGGAGCTTGGTCGTCCTGCTACCGCAACCAATACCCCGAGTAGCAATTCCCAGAGACGTGTAGGGAGGAGAAAGAACCCGGCCGTCGGTGCGGTGAAGACGGCGTAAATGCCTGACGCCAGGCTCACCAGCCCGACAGGCAGAAGGAACAGCAACCACCGGCGGCCGCCGAAGCGGTAGATCGCATAAAGAGTAATCGGCGCGACGATATAGAACTGCTCCTCGACCGATAGCGACCAGGTATGCAGAAGTGGCTTGGTATGTGCCGAGGCTTCGAAATATCCCGATGTTTTCCAGAAATACACGTTGGAAACGAAAGCGCTCGCGGCAATGAGGCTCCGGCCTGTACTGGAGGAAGTCATCAGGTAGAAGAAGTATCCCGCAGGCGACCGACGTCAGCGAGACGACGAAAAGATAGGCCGGCAGAATGCGCCGCACCCGCTTGAAGTAGAAATTGCTGATGCTGAACTCGCCGGCATTGATATCGGCCAAAATGCTTCGTGCGATAACGAAGCCTGAGATAACGAAGAAAATGTCAACGCCGGTGAAACCACCCGGCAACCCGGGGAGACCAAAATGGTAGAACAGGACGGGTATAATCGCAACCGCGCGCAGGCCATCTATATCGCGCCTATGGGCATTGGTTCGCGACGCATTCATATGGCAGGGCCTCCAGGAAATCTCAGAACGTGCAGGCTGGTCCAGGTTCCCGCCTTGCCTATACCAGAAAATGGCGCAAGTCCTGGAAAAACGGGCCAGATCGGGTCAAATGCGCGGCATGTAAATATCCAGTCTGTGACTTGCGGACCGGCGCCACAAGCCATTTGGTCGGGGGTTGATCTCGCGGCTACGCCGGAACGGGAAGCGCGATGCTGTCCAGCGTGAGGATAATCGCCTGAACTGCGTCAATGTCTCGTCGTTGCGCCGTTTCCACGACGGAGCGGAGGTTGCCAGGAAGCTGCGCGCCCACACTGATCTGAAGCCAATGATTACCGTGCGAAAAATGATGCGGCATCGCAATATAAGCTTCGCCGCGGAGTTGGCCGGCTTGAGATCCACCGGGGCCGGAATGGTGTCGCCATTGTCAACTGCATCATGTGTGTGTCGCGCAGCGGATGGGCGAGACATACTGGTAGGCCCCAACCCGGCTGCTCCGAGATTCCAGACGGTCCGAAATCCGGGCGGGCGGACGGACGCGCATCGCCGAGAAACCGCGAGACCACGTCCTTGCCGCGGCTCGGTGCCACGGTGAAAAAGGAACCGTTTGCGTGCTGAAATACCCGCAGCCACCAGATCTCAGTGCCAGTTCGGAGAATGATCTTATTCGAACCGATCATGGTTCCCGCCGGCAGCCGCTTGCGTATCGTCTGCGCGTGCCCGGCGAACGCCTGAGCGGCGGACCTGAACATCGACGTCATCGCGCCCTCGCTCTGCTCTGCCCCGCACACGTCTGCGGCGCAATGCGGGCCCGTATCGGTCTGCATGTCCGTCACCGCGGTCGGGTTCCGGCATAACGCGCGATGCGCGCCTGTGTGGAAACGCTTCTTCGGACGAATCGGCTCCGCCGCCGCACCTGGTCTTATTGCGGGTGACGGTGGAACACTGGAATTCGCCGGCGTCTTGGTCGGCTTGCCGAACGTCTTCTGAAGCGCCGCAAGTGCCGCCTTCAAACGTGCGGTCTCCCTGTTCTGCGCATTGATCACCGGTATCGCGGATTCAGGCGAACAGACACGGCCTCGTTGCAGACTTGCCAAGGTGCGGACGCTCGCCATCAAGACAATGACCCACATCCCATCCTGAAACGCCAGAACTCCTGTCACACATTGGCGTGAGTCCCCGGGGGGCGAGCAATGATCGGCCAGGCCTGCTGTCATTGCAGCCGTGTCCAATGCGGCGCCGCATACGCAACCGGTATCCTGGACTATCATCGCTTCGTTTCTGTTCCTGCGGTCCCGCGACGGTACAGGAGTAGTTTTGCCGGCGCCAAAAACGTTAGCGGACCCGGCGGTGCTGGAAACCGTTTCTGACCCGTCCCATGGCCAGGCTTTTCTCGGCAGGCGATTGGAGACAAGACGGTCGTTTCTGGTGTTACTTGTTGCTGCCACCGGCCATAATGGCGTCCAGGTCCCTCCTATCCTGCGTGCATTTGCGGTTGATTATTGCCGCGATCGGCACGTTGCCCGGCAGATGGCGTATAGCTTGGCAAGCTAGATACCCGCCGCCGTAAGAAATGCAACCGCGGATACACGCAAATTGATCTTGCGCCGTCACAGGCGATGCCCCGACCATCAAGACGATGATGGCGTTCACCTCGCTCCCAAAAGCCACCGCTACAGCCGGCGGCACTTTTCGTCGACCTGCCCGGGGGCGATTGTTTGACGATCTCCTGTGTAACATCGCCTGCAACCGCCTGGAGGATACGAAACGCCCCGGCGCCCTCGGTGGCCGGTTTCCGCGTCGACCGATGCCGGATCAGCGTTGATCTTTCGGGCCGGGCATGAACGCCATTGCCACGCCGTTCATGCAGTAGCGCAATCCGGTTGGTCGCGGGCCGTCCGGGAACACGTGGCCGAGGTGGCCACCGCAATCGGCACAATGCACTTCCGTGCGGGTCATGAAGAGGCTGCGGTCCTCGGTCGTCGCGACGCTGCCATCCAGAGGCTGAGAGAAGCTCGGCCACCCGGTGCCGCTCTCGAATTTGGTTTCCGAAGCGAACAAAGGCTTGCCGCAGCCGGCGCAGACAAAGGTGCCGTGCCGCTTTTCCGCGTTCAGCTTGCTCGAGCCGGCGCGTTCCGTGCCATGCTTGCGCAACACGTTGAACTGAGCCGGGTCGAGCTTTGCCCGCCATTCCGCCTCGGTGTGCTCGACCGGAAAGCGAGCCGCCGGGGCTTCCTGGCTGCCGAAAAGACGTTTCACGCGATTCCTCCGTTTTGTGGATCCAGGGAACTCTATTGCCGGTTGACATCGGGCGGAACGGAGACCGGGGCGGCGGGTTCGGCAAGAGGGTTCCGTGCGCGGCACGTGTTCGGGCGCGGTTTGACGACACACGTCAACGTGCGTCATTCGACGGTTTAATCTTGCCAGTGTCATCCCACTGTCATCCGTTCTTCTCATCGATGCTCATACAGTTTCCTCGTCTTCAAGACGGGGGAACTAAGAAATATGAGATCAATTCGACATTATTGTTTTTCATCGATGGTCGCGCTCGGCGTGGCGGCACTGTCCGCTGCTCCCCGGCCAGCCGTCGCCGCCGGACCGGCAGTCGGCGCCGACTACGAGCATGTGCTGCTGATCAGCGTTGACGGCATGCACGCTGTGGACCTGGCGAACTGGGTCCAGAACAACCCAGGCAGCAACTTCGCCAAACTGGCCGACAGCGGAATCATCTATCCGAACGCCTTCACCACCGCGCCATCCGACAGCTATCCGGGCATGATCGCCCAGGTCACCGGCGCCTCGCCCAAAGACCGCCGGCCTGTTTTATGACGACAGCTACGACCGCACCGAATATCCGTCCGAAAGCCTACTACACCAGCCAGGGCCAGCCCGATCCCGGCTGCACCGGCACCCCGGGCACCGAGGTGACCAATTTCGAGGAGCTCGACAAAAGCTATAACTTCGCCACCGCTCTGGTCACAGACGTCACCGGCGGCGGCACGCTCGGCCAGGTGGCAGACGCAGCTTGATCCGAACAACATGCAGCGCAAACTGGTCGACGGCGAGTGCAAGCCGGTCTATCCGCACGAGTATATCCGCACCAACACGATCTTCGAAATCATCAAGGCTGCCGGCGGTATCACAGCCTGGTCGGACAAGCATCCCGGCCTATGAGGTCCTGAGCGGCCCGTCCGGCAAGGGAATCGACGACCTGTTCGCACCGGAAATCAATTCGCAGATGTTTCTGACAGGAGCGCGCCAACGGCGTCGACAACACCACCAGCTATGCCGCCGTGCGGCGCCTACGACACTCTCAAAGTCAACGCCGTCATCAACTGGATCGATGGCTACAACAGCACCGGAACCGCCCAGCCCGGTGTCGCCGGCAATCTTCGGCATGAACTTCCAGGCGGTCAGCGTCGGTCAGAAACTGGCGAAGGCGGGCTATGGCGACGATCGCCAGCCTGACCGGCGGCTACCTCGACAGCAACGCCACGCCCGGCAACGCCCTGACGCTGCAGTTCCAGTTCGTCGATGACGCACTCGGCAAGTTTGTCGCGGAACTCACCAAACAACGGCATCGACGGCTCGACGCTGATCATCGTCAGCGCCAAGCACGGCCAGTCGCCGATCGACCCGAAGGACCGCGTCGATTCAATCGGATGCGCCGTTCCAGAAGACGCCGGGTTTTGGCACCAACGGCTTTGAGATCTGTGACGATGAGGGGCTGATCTGGCTGCAGCCGGATCTGCAGAAGGCCAACTACGATGCCGCCGAAGGCCTACCTCCTGGCAGAACGCCGACAACTTGCATATCTCGGAACTGCTGGACCGCACATCGCTGACGCCGCTGTATGGCGACCCGTTCGAGAACAGCCGGGTACCTGACTTCATTGCGGTCACCGACCACGGCGTGATCTGCACCGGCGGCACCAAGCTCGCCGAGCATGGCGGCTTCTCCGACGACGACCGCAATGTGGCGCTGTTGGTCTCGGCGCCGAAGATCAAGCCACAAATCGTCGAAACGCTCTCATACACAACGCAAATCGCGCCGACGATCCTGACAGCGCTCGGCCTCGATCCCAGGAAGCTAAAGGCCGTGCGGGCGGAGGGCACACAGGTGCTGGGCAAGTAGTCCGCTTCGGATGTCGTTGCGCGCCCGGCACCGGTTGCCTCCGGGCGCGCAGGATCTTGGGTATGGATGCATGCTTCGGCTAGGCTCCATCCAAACACCAGGAGGCGTCCGCCATGAACCCGTTCCAGTCCCTTGTCTCCGCCGGCCTGCCGGATGACGCCGATCAGGCCGCCCTGGCGGGACGGGCGTGGCGGCCGGAACTTGGCGGGCCGTCGGTTGTCGCCCTCCGCGATGGCCTGGTGTTCGACATCACCGAGCGCTTCCCCACCATGCGCGACCTCTGCGAGGCGCCGACCCGGCGGCGGCGCTGCGCGGCGCCGCCGGCGAGGCGCTGGGGGCGCTCGACGCGATCCTGGCGAACACGCCGGTGGAGACGCGTGACCGCGCCCGGCCATGGCTGCTGGCGCCCATCGATTTGCAGGCGATCAAGGCCGCCGGCGTGACCTTTCCGATCTCGATGCTCGAGCGCGTGATCGAGGAGCGGGCGAAGGGCGACCTCACCGCGGCCGCCGCGTCCTGCGCAGGAGGTCAGCCGGCGATCGGCGATGACCTCGCCAGGCTGAAGCCGGGTTCCAAGGAGGCGGCCGGCTCAAGCAGGTGCTGATCGCGCGCGGCGCCTGGAGCCAGTATCTCGAGGTCGGCATCGGCCCGGACGCCGAGATCTTCACCAAGGCGCCGGCGATGGCGGCGGTGGGCACGGGGATGGATGCGGGGCTGCATCCGTCCTCATCCTGGAACAATCCGGAGCCGGAAGTGGTGCTGGTGGTGCGTCCTCCCGGGCGGATCGTCGGGGCGACGCTGGGCAATGACGTGAACCTGCGCGATGTCGAGGGGCGCTCGGCGCTGCTGCTGGGGGGGCGAAGGACAACAACGCGTCCGCCGCCGTGGGGCCTTTCATCCGGTTTCTCGACGCGGGGTTCACGCTCGATGATATACGCAGCACCGTCGTTTCGCTGACGGTGGCGGGCGAGGATGGGTTTCATGCTCGAGGGCTCGTCCTCGATGGCGATGATCGCGCGCGACCCCGCTGGACCTGGCGGGGCAGATGCTGAACCTGCATCACCACTACCCCGATGGGGCGGTGCTGTATCTGCGGGACGATGTTCGCGCCGGTCAGGGACCGCGACGTTGCCGGGCCAGGGGTTCACGCACCATATGGGCGACATCGTCACCATCGCTGCACCGCGCCTGGGGCGGCTGGTGAACCGCATGCGGCCGACCGATCATGCGAGGCGCATGGGTTCGGTACCGGCGCGTTGATGCGGAACCTGGCAGGCCGGGGATTGCTGGGATAATGGACTGTCACAAGATCAAATCGGGTGGGTCGCACTCTCCTTTGGCCTGTCCGAACCGCGTCCGTACGCGGCTGGCGTGCGGCAGCGATCTTGTCCCGCCGGATCGAAAATTATTGCATTTTCAGGTCCATGGCCCGCCATCGACGGCTGGACACCTGAACAGATCCATAGTAGACAGGTATTTGGTAAGGTGTGCTTAGATTGAGTGGCTGCAAAAGGCAATTCTCGAACTTATCCATTGCCTTGGGGGCACCTGCCAGAAATTAGTGCCATGCCGTGAGTGAAAGCGGTGTGAGAGACTCCTGTTCAATGGAATCGAGAGAGGAGAATGATATGGCTTCGGTCTGGCTCTGGATACTCATCGCTCCGTTCATCGGCACAATTTATCTGTTTCGGCTGGAATAATCCATCGGGCAAGGTGCGCTGTTTCGCGTGCTGAGCCGCTGATTACGGTCCGTGACCGGATAGGCTGATGCCTGTCGAGCCGGGCGTTTGGATTTATGGTTCCACTGTAACCGACGCCCGGCTTCGAATATTCTGTTACTGTATGGTTGAAGAGTGCCGGCGGAAGGTGACAGCTAGTCATCTGTGGTAGTGTATTGCTGCGAGCACGACTTTTCGTTGCGATCAATAGAAGCTAACGAAATCTTCAGTAATTCCGCCGGACTCGCGTGAACTTCATCGTATAGCGCAGTGTTAGGCGTCGCCGATGATCGGCAGCGTCTGGTTCACCGTTGCGCCGACCGTCGGCACCGGGAACAACTGCAACACTGCGGCATTAGAGTCGCGATGGACCGACATCCTCGGTTATCTGCGAAGCATGATCGACCATCTCGATCATTTCTGTTACTTAGGCGACCGCCGTGCCAGATCGGCGATCGCTCCGCGCCCGGCAAACCCAGCCGGCGCCTTGTCGCCTCCGCCAGATCATACATCCGCGGCAGTTCGGCGTCTGGACGCTCATTGTCATACCGCATCAGCGTCGTCTCCTAACCCCTTATCGCCGGCGGACGCCGCAGCCCCCAGAACGCGATGCTGCCGGCGACGTAAAAGAAAATCGAAAGCAAGAACGCCACCCGGTAGCTGCCGGTCATGTCGAACACGAACCCGGCCAGCCACGACCCGGAGGCCGCGCCCAGCCCGGTCCCGATGGTGATCACCCCCAGGATCGCGCCCAGGTTCGGGCCGGGAAACAGGTCCGCCGTCTTCGCCGTGATCGCCGGCCCCCGGGCGCCCCAGGTCAGGCCGAAGAAACAGGCATGCAGCCACAGCAGCACATGCTGGTCCGGCGAATGGATCATCAACGCGAAAATCACCCCCAGGATCGAGGTGCCGTACGTCACGATCGCCGACAGCTCCCGGCCGATATAGTCGGAAATGGTGCCGGTCATGATCACGCCCGGCAGCGACAGGAACGCGCCCATGCCCAGCACGTCGGCGGCATATAGCTTGTCGAAGCCGATGTTGACCGCGAAGGCCAACTGGTGCAGCGCGACCAGGAAGCTGCCCAGCCCGGTGAACAGATAGACCGCGAACAGCAGCCAGAAATGCGGCGTCCGCACCGCCTGGCGCAGCGTCCAGCCCTCACGTCGGCCGCGCGCCGGCGTCCCGCCGTCCCGACCCGCGGAACAGCGCCGCCAGCGGCAGCAGGATGACCCCCATGAATACGCCCTGCCACAGATACGCGCCGCGCCAGCCCAGGCCGGAGATCATCAGCGTCGTCACCGGCGCCGAGAACGCTCGGGCGAACCCGTTCGCCGACTGCACGACGGACACCGCCATGCCTCGCTTGCGGACGAAGATCCGCGACAGCAACGGCACGAACACCACCAGCCCCAGGCAATTGGCGCCGAGCGTCATGACCACGCCATACAGCACGACGATCTGCCACAGCGGTCGCCCAGGAATTGACCAAAAGCCCCACGGTCAGCACCGCGCCACCCATCAGGATCAGCCGCTGGGTCCCCAGCCGGTCGACCAGCCAGCCGACAAGCGGGGAGCTGAAACCGTTGACGACCTGCGCCACCGCATACGCGATCGACACCTGCGCCCGGCTCCAGCCGAACACCTCGATAAAGGTCACCAGGAACACGGTGTAGGCATGCATGAACGCCGGCACCGATGGAGAAGGTGGCGAAAGCGGCAGCCAGCAGCAGCCACAGACGGGTATGGGAAGGGGATTTCACATCTGACATGGCATCAGCATGTCCGCCGGACGCGCGATTGCCCAGCCCCGCGGCCTGGTTGCCGCGCGCGGGGAGGGATGGCAGGCTTCCTTTAACCCGGAGAAACGGAGCGTCATGCATGATCCACAGCCACGCCCAATGGGGACCAGCCGACCAGATCGGTGCCGGCAATCTTCTTACGGTCAACAAACGGTTGGAAGCGCTGTCATCCGTACGGCACGGCCGTATCGTATGACATCAGCCACGACATCTTCATGGGCGCGCCTTACATGCCGCCAAACCAGACACCGTTCCTGATGTCGATCTTCGGTTCCTGGCGTGACACCATCAAGCGGCGCCGCAAGATGGGTGCGCTGAACGATGCCGGGACCAATCTGGAACGCATCGAAATGACCGCGCATGTGGGCACGCACATCGATGCGCTGGGGCATTTCTCCAAGGGCGACATGCTCTACAATGGCAACCGCGCCGCAGACGTAGTCACCGATTGGGGTCTCGATCGCCTGGGGATCGAGCACGCGCCGCCGATGATCACTCGCGCCGTGCTGTTTGATGTCGGCGGGGCACGCATCTCTCTCCCGGCCAGACCATTACGCCGGCCCACCTGAAGCGCGCCGCAGATAGCGGAGGCTTTTCCGTCGAGTCAGGCGACATCGCCCTGATCCGCACCGGATGGGGGCGTTATTTCGGAGTCGATAATGCCAGGTATCTGGAAGGCGAACCCGGCATCGACGTACCGGCGGCGAAATGGCTGATCGACCAAGGTATCGTCGCCATCGGCGCCGATACCATGGCGGTGGAAGTGCTGCCGAATCCGGACAAGAGCATGCTGATGCCGGTGCATCAGTTCGCCCTGGCCGAGTGCGGCGTCTATCTGATCGAAAACCTGGCGCTGGAGGAACTGGCGGCTGACCGGATTTTCGCCGGCTGCCTGATCCTGCTGGCCACCAAAATCCGCGGAGCGACGGGTGCTCCGGTCCGTCCGATCATCATGATATAGTCCGAAGCCGATCGCGAGGCGACAAGACCGCCCGCCATTCGAGATCCGTCAACCGTCAGTTGATGGTCGCGATGAATTCGGTGACCCTGGCCACGATGCTGGCGGAGATCTTCATCTCCCGCGCCACCTGATCCTGCTCTGCCATCATGCGCCTGCGCTGCTCGGCAAGATCTTCGGGCGCGACGACGGACAGCTTGATACCGCGTGCCTTGAGGTCCCGCTCCGCCTGGTCCTGCGTAGCGGCCATGTTCGCCCGGTAAATGCCGATATTCGCGGCCCAAAGGTCGGTGACCAGCGTCTTGAGCACCGAACTCAGAAGGGCCCGGAAAGCCTCGCTGATCATCGGGATGTAGGCGCTCATGGTCTGATGATCCATCAGGCCGTAGCGCAGTCCCGCATCCCACAGCCTGGTACTGGTGCAGCTTTCATGGGTGCTTTGCACGGCGTCGAAGATGCCCAGGGACATCGCCAGCGGCGCATCGGGCCAGGCGGTTGATACCGGATCAGCCCCAAAGAATTTGGCGCGCCAGGGCAGGGCGAAGCCACCCGGGTTGCTGACCTTCAACCCGCGCAGATCACTCAGCGCATTCAGTGGCTTGCGGCTGCTGTACCAGTTGGTGAAGCCGAGGTCGATCCAGCGGCCGGGAACCGCCAACCGCAGTTTCTTGCAGATCTGGTCGTTCACCAAATCGCCGGGAACTCCGTCGTTGGCGCTGTGGAAAACGCTGACGGGTTGGCCATAGAAGACGGGAAGCTGACCGAAATCCGCCTCCGGCACATAGGCCGAGACGTGCCAGGTGCCGGGGGCCGCCATCTCGATCTTGCCCAGCTCCAGCGCCTTGATCACGTCGCAATCGGAACAATACTGGCCGCTGTCGAACAATTGCGGCGCGATTTCTCCCAGGGAGGCTGCCTCCAGTTTCTTCAGGAAATCAGCGATGGCGAGCGTCCGTCCATGCCCCGGCACGCTATCGACCGACACCCGCATCTTGATGGGTTCAGCCCGGGCCGTCCGGATGAACGGTACGGCGAGCGCCGAGCCCAGCAGAATACGGCGCCCGGCTCGCATCCGGGTCATGTCTGCGCGGTCGGACCGCGGAAGCCGATCGGCTGGATCGACCCGGCCGCGGCGGAGCCGGGAGTGTCGTGCGGGGTCTCCTCAGGCAAGCTCATGGGACGGATCCTTCGGCAGCTCCTTGGTCGCAGTCGGCCGGTTCGGGCGGCCTGTAACCGGTATTCCCTTGTTCCGGCGTTCTCGTCAACGGGTGGACTTTGGCGCTGCAAGTCAGCGGCAGCTTGCGCGCGCAAAACGGTTCAAATCAAAAATCCTTGCTCTATGGTGGTCCCTGTAAGCAATGCCATATCTTATACCAACGAAATTTTGCATAAAATTTCTCCGCCCGTGCGGATTTACGAAGCCATGCATGCACGCGCGGCTCCGCGATGACGGCCGGCGCAGAATACACGCCAAGTTGAGGGGTGCGTTCCCGGTTTTGGCATCCGTGTTGCTCGGTTCGGCCTCGGCAAGAACAGGAGCCGCCGATGTCGTCGAACAGCCGACAACCCGCCAACCCTCGCCATCGATGGAGCCGACCCAAGGCTGTATAACCACGACCTCGCGCCCACCGCGCCTGAGGGCCGCACCTGGGGCGTGTTCAGCCTGCTCGCGATGTGGATGTCCGACGTCCATTCGGTCGGCGGCTATACCTTCGCCGCCAGCCTGTTCTTCCTTGGACTGACCGGCTGGCAGGTGCTGATCTCCATGCTGGTCGGCATCATGGCCGTCTACTTCCTGATGAACCTGATCGGCCGCCCGTCGCTGCGCTACGGCATCCCCTATCCGGTGGTCGCCCGCATCTCTTTCGGTGTCATGGGCGCCAATCTCGCCGCCATCGTGCGCGGCATCGTCGGGATCGTCTGGTACGGCGTGCAGACCTACTTCGCCTCCAAGGCCGTCCAGGTCCTCGTTGTGACCCTGGTGCCCGCGGCGGCGGCGCTCACCCATAACAGCATCCTCGGCCTGTCCACGCTCGCCTGGTTCAGCTTCCTGTTCATGTGGTTCTTCCAGCTCACGATCTTCCTGAGCGGCATGGAGCGGATCCGCCGGTTCATCGATTTCTGCGGCCCGGTGGTCTACGTGGTGATGTTCGCACTGGCGCCATCTGGATCCTGTGGCAAACCGGTTTCTCCAGCCTGTCACTGCAACTCAGCCCGCCGGCCGCCTCCACAACCGCGACCATCGGGGTCATGGCGAATGCTGCGATGCTGATCGTTGCCTACTTCGCGGCGTTGCTGCTGAATTTCGGCGATTTCGCCCGTTTCGGCAAAAACGAGGCGGCGATGAAGGCGGGAAACTTCCTCGGCCTGCCGGTGAACTTCCTGGTGTTCTCGATCATTACGGTGATCGTCACCGCGGGCACGCTGAAAGTCTTCGGCCAGGCGATCATGGACCCGGTGCTGATTGTCGAGCGGATCGGCAATCCCGTCGTGGTGATTCTCGGTTCTGTAACGTTCATCGTTGCGACCATGGGCATCAACATCGTCGCCAACTTCGTCTCGCCTGCCTACGATATCGCCAATCTCTACCCGGAACGCATCAATTTCAGGCTGGGCGGCCTGATCACCTCGATCCTGTCCGTGCTGGTCTGCCCCTGGCTGTTCGTTGCCAGCCCGCAGGCGATCACCCTGTTCGTCAGCATCTTCGGCTCCGTGCTCGGGCCGATGTTCGGCGTCATTGTTGCCGACTATTATCTGGTGCAAGCGCCAGCATGATCGCGGTCGATGAACTCTACACGATGTCGCCGGACGGCGGCATTCTATTACGATCGGCGGCTGGAACCATCGCGCGGCTGCTGGCCCTCGCAGGCTCGGCGAGCTGCCTCTCCATCGGACTCGCGCTGCTCGGCGCCTATGGCATGATCTTCAACGTCGGCGACTGGGGCTGGCTGATCGGCGCCGGCGCAGCGTCATTCCTATACTGCGCGATGTCCGCCGTTGCGGCCCGGACCGTTGAGGCCAGCGCGGGCGAATAGACGACACAACCTTGGCAGGGAGAAAGATCATGCTGCAACCCGGTCGGCGTCGGCTGCTGAGTGCCGGAACGTCGCTGCTGGTGACCGCGGCCATGCCGCAAACCAGGGCATGGTCCGCCGCCTCGCCGGGACTGACGACCCACGTGCTCGACACCGCTGGCGGCAGGCCGGCCGAAAATGTGCGGATCGACTTTTCGGTGCTGGATGGTGCGGTTTATCAATTCATCCGGACGGTCCACACCAACGCGGACGGGCGGAATGCCGAGCCTTTGTTGACGCCTGAAACGATGAAGACAGGTCAGTATCAACTGGTCTTCTACATAGCTGAATACTACGCAAGGATTGGAACCGTCCTGCCAAATCCTCCCTTCATTGATCGGGCTGTCATACAGTTCGGAATATCCGACGCCACCTCGCACTATCACGTGCCGCTTCTGGCGTCCCCGTGGAGTTATACAACCTATCGCGGCAGCTAACGGACTGACATCGGGGGGATGACTGGATGGTGCGTCGTAGGATCATCACACTTGGGCTTGCCGTCGGCCTGATGCTCGGCACGACGTTTTCGGTTGAGGCGGCCGAGCCGGATATCGGCGCGATCAACGCCATGGAGCGCGTGGCATTTGTCGAAAAGTTCGGCGGTATCTTCGAGAAATCCCCTTGGGTTGCCGAGCGTGCGTGGGACAGGAAGCCGTTTGCCAGTATTGATGCCTTGCATGCGGCGATGGTTGAAGTCGTGAAATTCGCACCGCTGCCGAGCCAGCTTCGTTTGCTGCAAAACCACCCCGACCTTGCCGGCAAAGAGGCGCAAGCCAATGCCATGACCGCCTCCTCGGTGTCCGAACAGGCCAGCGCGGGCTTGAATGCACTGTCCAAGGCGGAGATGGCCCGGATTTCCGAACTCAACGCCGCCTACAAGGAGAAATTCGGGTTTCCGTTCATTATCGCGGTCCGTATGCATACGAAGGAGGGGATTTTTTTTGACTTCAGCCGCCGCCTGCGGAATGACACTCAGACCGAATACTTGAATGACTTGCAGAATGTCTATGCAATCACGCGGCTGCGGCTTGACAAACTTCTGGGTGGAGGTTGATCGCCGGTCCGTGGTTCGGGCTGACGCGTTAGGGATTGAGGGGAAATAGCGCACCATTGCGACCGGAGCACCGTCGTCATGGTGGGGCCTTTGCTGCATGCGCGCTAAATAGGGTGCGGCGACCGGCGGACCGGTGCGAAACGCGGAGGAAAAAACAAACGACCCCGTCGGGGCGGCGGCACAGCATCGGCAAGCCCGGCAGACGACATCGGGCCAGTCCAGTGTCGCCGTACTTCGTCCACAGCCATGGAGACGTCACCAGATGGGTATCGTCAGGGCGGCCGGCCGCCTCCATCACGGCGCCCGCCGCCGGAAGCGGCTGATGCTTCGATGCCCGCGACCGTCACGGAATTGAACCACATTGACGGGTGTGGCGGCGGCGGGGCATGGTCCGGCGCATGAATTCGCCTGTGCAGCCATCCGTGTTTGTCATCAACCTCGCGCGCGATACCGCCCGCCGGGCGCACATGACGAGGGTGCTCGGCGAGATCGGGCTCCTCGCCACGTTCATCCCGGCGGTTGACGGCTGTACGTTAACCGCGGCCGATCGTGCCCGGCACGATCCGGTTCGGTCGCTGCGCCTGTACGGCAAGCCGATGCTGGACACCGAAATCGGCTGTTACCTCAGCCACTATCGGCTATGGAAGCGGATACTGCATGAAGGGACAACTACGGCGCTGATCCTGGAAGACGATATCGACATAGACCCGGTCCTGCCCGGGCTGATCCAGGACCTGTGTGCCTGTCCGGACTGGTTGGTGGTGCGGCTGCATTCGATGCGCGCGCGCGTGCTCGACCCGCGCCGGCCGACATTCCATGGCCGGAACATTGCGGCTCTGCGCGATGGCGCCGGGCTGTTCCGTTTGCGCACTCATACCCTCGGTGCCGCCGCCTACCTGATCCGCGCCGAGGGCGCCCGCCGCCTGCTGGCCTATGGCGAACGCATCGTCCTGCCGATCGATCAGACCATGGACCGGTTTTGGGAAAACGGCATTGCCCCCTTCGTGGTCCGGCCGTTTCCGGTGCGGCAGCGTGCGGAATTTCCGTCCAGCATAGGAGGCCGCCTCCCCGGCCCGCAGGAGGCTCAACCGGTCGGGCCGGTGCTGCGCCGCCGGCTGCAACGCGCCGTCGACGGGCTGCATAAGCGGCTGCACTTGTTGTTGGCGTCGTGAGCACCGTCGCCGTCGCCCCCGGGGACCCGCGGCCCCTCGTTGCCGTCGTGTTGCCGGGTGGGGAGTGGTTCAGTCCGCAGGTCGTCGGCGCGATCGGGCTGATCGTGCACCGGCTGACCGGGGCGCCGTCCGCGTTCCGTCATGTGATCCTCGGTGCGGCGCGCACGCCGGCCTCATTCGAAGACCGTGTATTTATTCCTGTGCGCGCCTGGCCCTTCGCCAGCCTGGCCGAGCGGGCGCGCTATCCTGCCGCGGTTCTGCGGGCCCTGCGGCGGCTCCGCCCGGCGCTGGTGGAAGTGCATAACCGTCCCAACCTGGCGTTGTTCCTGGCCGCGCGCATGGCGGGGACGAAGGTGGTGCTGGTGGTGCACAATGATCCGCAGAGCATGCGCCGGGCGCGTACCCGCTTGAACGGTCCACTCTGCTGCACCGGCTTGCCGGCATCGTCTGCGTATCGAACTGGGTGTACCGAGCGGCTGATGGAAGCCGTGGTGGTCAATCCGGCGTCGGCTCGGGCTGTCGTGGTGCCCAACTGCATCGACATCGGTGCGCTTCCCCCCGCTCTCCCGCCGGACGCGCGCGCGCCGGTGATCCTGTTCGCGGGCCGAACCATCGTCGAAAAAGGTGCGGATCTGTTTGTGCGGGCCTGCGCCGCGGCGCTGCCCGATTTGCCCGGATGGCAGGCGGTGATGCTGGGCGCGCGCGGCCACAGTCCGTTGGACGACGCCATCGGCTACGACGCCCCGGGACCGACCGCGTCGAAGTCGGGGATCCGCGTGTTTGGTTATCAGCCGCATCCGGTCGTGCTGGATTGGATGGGCCGCGCCGCGATCGTGTTGATGCCGAGCCGCTGGCAGGAGCCATTCGGCCTGACCGCGCTGGAGGCATTGGCGATGGGGGCGACGCTGATGTGCAGTCGCGTGGGTGGCTTGCCCGAAGTCGCCGGCGAGGCGGCGGTCTATGTCGATCCGGGCAATCCGGATGCGATCGCGGCGGCCCTGGTCGCGCTGGCTCGCGATCCGGCGCGGCGCGCGGATCTGGCGGCACAAGGCCGTGCCCGGGCTGCCCAATTCGACCTTGCGGCAGCGGGGCAGGCGCTTGACGTCTTCCGGTGGCAAGTCATTGGTTCCGGTCTGGCCGGTGCGTGAAGCACGGGACCATCGTTCAAGCGCACCGTCGTCAACGTCCACGCACCCGGCCGTTCAAACCGGGCGGTTCGCCTATGGCGCAAGACTGCGTCGGCCCGCGCGAATGACCGCGAGAGCAGCCTTCCAGAATCAGACGGGCCAACCCATCGTGCGGGCCGGTCGCCGACGAAGAAAGCGGCACGATCCGGCTGGCATGTCCGAAGGGCGGCGTGGTGCCAACAGCGCATAGGTCCGGATACCGGTCGCCGCCGCGATGTACATGACGCCAATGGGTTCCAACCTGGAAATCAGCCTCTGCCACCGTGCCTTGCGCGCCGCGTCGTCCTCCGGGGTTGATATCGATCCAGAAAACGCCGCACACAGCCAGGTCAACGCCGACAAGCTAATCCGCCAATAAGCGAGTCATGGCGATCAAAGTCACCAATCCACCGGCCAAAGCAGCAATCGCCCGGATATGGGGCAGGTGCAACACCATTTCGCCAATACCGGGCGATGGCTGGACAACCGCAACGGGGTGCTGCACCGGCGGGGGGCAAGATTAGGTTTGCTCACCCCGTCGCCATTCGGTTCGAACGATCAGCCGTATCGATCGGCTCCGACATCTTTATCGCATTCAATCCAACTTCCCTCTGTTGCGTGCGCGGTAAGGGGGTACCGGCGCTGTCTGTCACCCGGGTGTCAACGCTATTGTGATATCGGTGGTTCAGCCTGAGAGCAGGCCATGTGACCGTGGCAAGGATGCGGCGTTCGCGATCGTTTGATCCAAGTGATGCACAGTATCGCGCCAATCGCGGATAGTCTGATTTTGTGGCCTATGGAATGGTTGCAGGGCTGATCTCTGGCCGGAGGGCGATTTTGGCTGACTGATGTCCGGCGCAAACACGAAGTATTGACGACACTAAAGCCGGTCAAATCCAGGCCATCCGCCATGCTCGTCCGGGTCTTGTGACCGCGCAGGCTGTTGTCTTGTGGTAATCTGTTTTGACGCGAACAGTTTCGGCTTTGGAGGTTTGGATGGCGACGTGGCGCGATCAGGTGGCGCTCGTGACGGGGGGGGGCCGAGGCATCGGACGCGCCATCGCACGGCGGCTGGCGCGGGAGGGCGCATCGGTCTGCGTCAACTACTCTCACGCACAGAAGCCGCGGAAGCGCTCGCCGCCGACATCATCGCCAATGGCGGCCAGGCGATCGCGGTGGCCGCCGATGTGGCCGATGATGCCGCGGTGGAAGGCATGGTCGATCGGGTCGCCGCCGCGTTCGGTCCGGTCACGATCCTGGTGAACAATGCCGGGTTTATCACCAGCGAACCCTGGACAACTACGATCCGGAAAAGCTGGAGCGGATGCGCCATGTGAACGTCGACGGCATGATCCATACCACGCGCGCGGTGATGAACGACATGCGCCGGCAGAAATACGGCCGTATCGTCAACATTACCTCGATCGCCGCGTTCGGCACGGCGCTGCCGGGCAACGCGTTCTATGCCGCGACCAAGGCGGAGGCACAGATCCTGACCCTGCGCTTCGCCATGGAACTGGGCCCATGGGCATCACGGTGAATGCCGTGGCGCCCGGCTTCGTCCGGACCGACATGACGCGCGGCCGGGGCGACGGAACGTGGAAGGAACGCGCGCAGAAAATCGCCGGCCTGGCGATGATGGGCCGGGTCGGAGAGCCGGATGACGTTGCCAATGCCGTCGCCTTCTTCGCCTCGCCCGAGTCGGGCTGGGTCACCGCTCAGGTGCTGGCGGTGGATGGCGGCCGGATGGACTATATCGGTCACTGACCGGGCGGGGCGTCCAACGCCCCCCAGGACAGCACACGCTGGATCCGGACGGCAATCACCGGTAGGGCGCCAAATCCATCATCCGGTACTGCCGGTAGCGCAGGCGCAAAAGCTGCTGCGCCCTGTCGTGCTCGTCGCCGGCGGAGTCGATCTCCGCCGGACCGCGCAGCATGACCCAGCCGAGGCGGTTCCAGTCCTCGTCCCAGCGGTCCACCGTGACCGCCACCGTTGGATTCTCTTGTATGTTGCGCAGCCGCTTCAGCGGGATATCGGTTCGCTTGGGCTTTTCATCCACGGTGATGTAAAGCGACAGCCCATCCAGGCAGAAGCAGACCGGGATCAGATGCGGCGTGCCATGGCGGTCCGCCGTCGCCAGATGGGCCACCCGGCCGCGGTCGAGGAAACGCCGTTGCGTATCGCTCAGCATGGCGCCCTGCATAGCGCAACGCGCGCCCGGCGGCGACGGCCCATCGGCCGGGCGGTTGAGAAAGGATGAGGATGGACGACGATGATGAGGACGATGGGCCGCCTGGCTGCCGGGCGGCAAGTTCTACATGACGCCGGAGGTTATCGGGCGGGTTGAAGGCGGAATTGCCGACGGCCGCACCGAGCGGCACCGCGTGGTGGAGATCGTCGCCTGGGCGGCGGGCAATGGCGATCGGAGCGAGAACGCCGACTACAAGGAAGGCAAGCGGCGGCTGGGGAAATCGACCGCCGGCTGCGGTTCCTGACCGGCGGCTGGCACACGCCGAGGTGGTGGATGCGACACGGCAGATGCAACGGGACCGGGTATTCTTTGGTGCCACCGTCACCTTCGTCAATGAACGGGATGAGACAGTGACGGTCAGGATCGTCGGCGTGGATGAGGCGGACATGGCGCGGGGGAGATCAGTATCGCTTCGCCGGTGGCGCTGGCGTTGTTGCGGGCGCGGGTGGGGATGAGGTGAGCGTGCGGACGCCGCGCGGGGTGGAGGTGCTGGAGATCGTCGCGGTCAACTACCCGCGGTAAGGGCCCGAGGCGGAAATCAACGCTCCGTCGCGACCGGTGCATTATCCCACCATCCGCGCCTTGCGGTGCGGGTCTCGGCAAAGGCGTGGGTGATCGGCCGCCGCCCGATACGGTTCCCTTAGGGGCTATATGCCAGGGCACCGGCACGGAATAACCGTTTCAATCGTGGCCGGGGCGCTTAGAGCACCTTCACGGTGACTGGAAACGCCCGGCCTGTTCGCTGTCATTGCGAGCGAAGCGAAGCAATCCCCCGAAAACGTGCGCATGGGCCGCGGGATCGCTGCATAAAGCTGCCGACAGGGGCTCTCGGGGGACGTGGCGCTTCAGGCCGCGGCCTTCGAGGAGAAATCCAACTGGAAACGCTCCTGGATATGTTCCGCCAGCGCATCGGTCACCGGTTGGGCGGCCTTCCGGCCTTTCAGCATCAGATGCCGAACTCCGGCAGCGCCGGCAGCCCTTCATCCGGCCGCATCGGCCGCAGCCCTCCGGCAGCACGGTCAGCGCCGACACGGTCACCGCCAGTCCGGCCACGACCGGCGCGTGGGTGCCGATCTGCGTGCCGGACGAGATAGGCGATGCCGGTAGCGCTGCCCGCCGGGCCAGCGCTCCTCCGCCGCGCCGCGCCAGTCGCAGGCTTCGATGCGCCAGGGCCAGCGGCAACGGGTCCTGCCGATGCGGCGCGTAGCCGCGTCGACGTGATCCAGCTCAACGGCCCGCGCCATAGCGGCACCGACGGCCAGTTCCGCGGCTCGTTGCCCGTCCGACACCAGGGTCAGGTCCAGTTCGCCCGCTTTCAGCTTGCTCGACCAGATCGACCGAGGAGGAGCACAGCACATCGACCTGCACCGCCGGATGCGTTTCGGCGAAGCGCCGCAGGACCCCGGCGGTATGCGACAGCGCATAATCGTCCGGCGTGCCGAGCCGGACCGTGCCGGCAATCGCCGGCGCCGGAACGTGGCCACCACCTCGTCGTTCAGCGCCAGGATCTGCCGCGGCGCGGACCAGCAGATAGCGGCCGTGCGGCGTCAGGGTCCACGCCGCCGCCCTTGCCGCGGCTCAGCACCGTCTGGCCGAGGCTCTCCTCCAGCCGCTTGATCTGCATCGAGACCGCCGACTGCGTCCGCCCCAGCCGATCGGCGGCGCTGGGTGAAGCTTGCGCCCTCCGCGATGAGCTGGAAGGCGCGCAGAAGTTCCGGGTCGAGCCCTTTCGGAAAGTGCATTGGTATCAATATATCTGATGGCGACCATAAAATCAATTCGTTTTACTGATTCCGAAACGGAGCGCCGATAACGCCTATCCGCTAACCCCTTCAGGAACAAACCGATGTCCGACCCTATGATGACCCGCTTCGAGTAATGACCGCGCCCGCCGCCGGCCGGCGCCGCATGGGATCATCCGCTCGAAGCGTTCATGCTGATGGTGCCCGCACGTATCGTCGCGCAGGCGCCCTGCTTGACGATGACGCCGCGCGAACTGAGCGATATCGGCATCTCCCGGGCGACCGCGCTTGAAGAAGCCCGCCGGATGCCCGTGGGACATGACGCCGGTCAGCGACACACGATCATGATCGTCTGAGGTTGACCCTCCTTCGCGGTCGATCATGGTCTAACTCTTTGTTTGATAGGCGATCTTCATGCCTGAGGTTGAAGCAACCTCAGGCGATCGCGCAACGGCGTCCCGGGGCAGGACACTAGGGGCTGCAAGGTGGGTTCGCCGGCGTTGGCCACTTGCTTCGCGTCCGGGTGTCCCGCGCCCGGGCATGGAACTTGGTCGCTACACCGAAGCGCACCATGTAAGGCCGGAATTTGGCTCGTTCCTCCGCCTCCCGTAGCCCGTGATCGGCGAAATGGTAGCTGTGCTCGCCGTAGCCGCCCTTGGGCTTCGCAGCGACGTAGGCTTCGATCGCTGACGCCATTTCTGGCGCGGGCGTCATGGCGAAGTGCCGATACACGCTTTCAACCGTGCTGACCGGATCGCTGATCAGGTCCATGTGGTGGACGTGGCATACCGGTGCGGGAAAGCCTGCGTCATCTCCCACCGCCATCATCCGTTTCGTGCCATCGAGCCACCGCCGGCTCTCATTGGGTCCGAGCGTCCTGGGATCCAGTTGGCGGGTGAAAGGTCGCCGCAGCACTTCGGTCAACCGCGATTGCGACAGCAAGACCTTCACCGGGTCGCGGTGGACAAATATCAGTCTCGCATCCGGATAGACCGCGTGAATTGCCTCCAGGGCGAATAGATGTTCGGGGCATTTCAATACCCAGCGAGGGGTCGTGGCATCCTGCCGCTGCAGGAACTGCAGGAACCGCTTGTGAAACCGGTAGGCCGGGCGATGCCGCACGACATCCGCATCCAGCCAGTTCCGATAAGACGGAATGTGATAATTGGTATCAAATCGTAAGCTGCGAAAGACATGCGCGGTGATCTCGCTACATTCCTGCGGGGATGTTGCTTCCAGCGGATGCAGCGCCCTGAATTCGGGCGCCAGCCACTCGAAAGCCTTCAACTGGCGGGCGACCCTGGCGATACGCGCGTCCCGGGTGCCGGCGGTGGGGGACGGGTAGATCGTCTCCCACACCGTGGGCGCGCGGTTGGCCGGATCGGTCAGCATCAATCGATGGAGGAACGTGGTGCCGCTGCGCGGCAATCCGGTGATAAACAGCGGCTGGCGGATGGGCGCCGCAGACATGCCGGGATCTCGGAGCGACGCGTCCTGAACGATCAGCAAATTGGACAGGAAGCGGACAACATCCCAACGTGTGGCGCTTCGGCCAACGATGCTGAGCGCGGATTCCGTGGAATAGGCATTGAGCAAACGGGAAAGGGGACCGAGGAATGACGTGTCGCCGAAATCGCTCAATCCGGTTTGCCGGCGCGCTGCCTGGATCAGCGGATCAGGGGTGAGCGGCCCGTCCAGCAAACCAAAGCAGCGCAACAGCGTCCGCCACGCGCAGGGCCGCGGTCGTGATGGTCAAATTCAAGTCTCCCGCTAACGACGCCGTGATCTTGCGCCAGCCTAATGAGCCTAGACGCTGCTGGGTTGTTTCTTGGCAGCACAAAAGCGTGAGCCGACAACTCCCGAAAGCATGCATTCTAAACAACGTGCCTATGTATCTGGATGATGTCAGATGCCACGACCAATGTTAGCTGACGACGGCGTGCAGCGTGCTGGCGAGTGGTAGAGGATTGGTGATGCGCATTTGTTTGTGCCGCCGGCGTGGCCTGATCGCGGCGACCGCGGCACTTTTGATCGGCGCGGCTGCTGCCGCGCGCGCGTCAACGACGACGGCTGTCATTCGCGCCGATCCAGCAACTCTTCGACGGCTTGCTGCAGGTGATGAAGGCTGGGAATGCGACGCCGTTCGCGCCGCGGTTCGATATGCTGGCGCCCGTTGTCGACCGCACCTTCGATCTGGCGGCGTCCTGCAGGAATCGGTCGGGCCTCCTGGTCAACCTTGCCGCCAGATCAGCAGGGCATGCTGACCCAGGCGTTTCGTCGCTACACCGTGGCCACATATGTCAACAATTTCGACAAGTTCGATGGCCAGCAGTTTGTGGTGAAGCCCGAAACGCGGGCTGTCGGCAATCGAACAGGTTGTGCAGACCCGGATCGTTCCCGAAATCGGGCGACAGCCATGAGCTGGACTATGTGATGCGCGAGGGAGGAGCCGGCTGGCGGGTCGTCGATGTGCTCGCGGACGGTTCGATCAGCCGGGTCGCGGTGCAGCGATCGGATTTCCGCCGGCTGCTGACGCGTGGCGGTGCCCAGGCTCTGGCCAAGAGCCTGCGCACCAAGTCGGCCAGTCTGACGAACGGCTAGGGCTGGGGCGGCCCCGCCCGGCCGCCTACGCCGCCAACTGTTCCACCGTCATCCGTCGCCGGCCACGGTGGTGCGGCGCATGTCGCGCACCTGCGTTTCGTCGAAGCGCCGGCACCCGGTGCATGGTGGTGCGGTTGTCCCACATCACCAGGTCGCATTGCCGCCATTTATGCGCATAGACGAACCGCGGCTGGGTCGCGTGTTCGGTCAGGTCGCGGATGAACGCGCGCGCTTCCGGCACCGGCCAGCCGACGATCGTGCCGATATGCGACGACAGGTACAGCGACTTGCGGCCGGTCACCGGATGGTCGCGCACCAGGCGCTGGCGCACCGGGCTGAACATCGCGCGTTCTCTTCGTCCGACAGCTCGGTGAAGCCGAGCGTGCCGCGCGAATAGATCAGCGAGTGCTCGCAGACCAGGTCCTCGATCTCCGCCTTCGTCGCGGTCGTCCAGCGCGTCGTAGGCGGCGCGCATGTCGGCGAATTCGGTGTTGCCCCCGGCGTCGACGACGATCCGCGCCGGACAGCAAAGAATACTTCGCCGGAACCGCCCGGAACGAGCTGTCGGAGTGCCAGAGCTGGTTGCCCAGGTTGAACAGCCGGCGCCGGTCGTCGCGCGCCAGCGGCTTGTGGTCCGCGCCGAGGTTGGAGACGTCCGCCATCTCGTGATCCAGCCGGCGCTCCTCGGCTTTGGTGACGTTGCCGCCCGTGGCGTGCTCCAGCGGACCGAAATTGCGGCTGAAGGCCTTCTGCTGCTCGTCGGTGAAGTGCTGATCGTGATAGACCAGGACCGCATAGCGATCCATGCCGGCCTCCAGTTCGGCCGCCTGAGCCGGGGTCAGCGGCTGCGTGATGTCGATGCCCGAAACCTCGCCGGCGAAGCCGGGTGTCAGATCGGTGATGGTGAATTCCATAACGTGTCTCCTCCCGTTTGAAGCTACCGGCGAGTATATCGTCAAACCTGCTCGCCTTGCCAATCTCAGGCGGTGTGGCCCGGGCCTGCGACCGCGCCCCCGCCGGAAGAGCCGAGGGCGCGGCGACCTCAACACCCTTGTGAGGTTGTAGCCAGACACCAACCGGCCTCGACGAGGCGGAACCGCTCATGCATCGGGCGTTGGCAATCGGTCTCGCCTGCCAGCGCGACGCCGGTCACGCCCGCCGGCATCGCGGCGCGGCGATCACGAATTACACGGCGCTGGTTACCGCCATGGGCACGGGCAAGGGGGAGGCTGTTGCAGTGCTGTCGGCGCTGGTGCGGGAAGCGGGCCTCGATCCGTGATGAACCGGCCCGGCCGGTGCTGCCTTGCCGACCGCTTTTGGCACAGAGACCACCGGGTTCATGAGATCGCAGAGATTTCTTTCCTTTGCGGCGAGGTCGGGGGCGTTGCTTTTGGCGCCGCTGCGCGGCTTGGTGCGGTGGCACCCTGGCGGCGCGACACGGTCCGCGCCGAAGGCGTAGGAAAGCCTTCTCTGCGGCCTCAAAATCTCGGCGTCCTACCATGAAAATACAAATGGCGGCGACCGTGCCTGATACGCTTTCCGGCCCATCAGGCGGCTTTCAGCGTGATCTGGACCTCGTAGCCCATATCCCGCAAACGGCGGGTGAGTTGAGTGGCCGTGCGGCGCTGGTCGATGCGATCGAGGTAGGTCGGCCCGAGATCATGGTAGTCCGATCCGGTCGCCAGCATGTGGTAGACGGCCACCAGGATCTTGTGAGCGATCGCCACATGCCCGCATCTCGCCCCGCCGGCCGCGCAGGCGGCGGCTCTTGTCGGCCAGGTAGCTGCCGCGTTTCTTCGCCGCATTGAGCGCCGCGGTGACCAGGGCGGCCCTGAGATACACGTTGCCCTTGCGGATCTTGCCGCTGCGCTGCTTGCCTGCGCTCTGATGATTGCCGGGACAAATGCCGACCCAAGACGCCAGATGGGCGGCGCTGAGGAACACACTCATGTCCACCCCGATCTCGGCGATGATCGTGGCCGCGATCACCCAATCCACACCGGGGATCTGCATCAGCAGGGCCACCGCCCGGGCATACGGCGCCAGCTTCTCCCGCAACCGCGTATCCAGCCGCTCCAGGTCGGCCTCCGCCGCCTTGATGCGCTCGAACTGCAGGCGCAGCACGAAGCGGTGGTGCTCATCAATGTTGCCGTCCAACGCCAACGCCAGTTCGTGCCGCTTGCGCTTCATCCGCCCGCGGGCCGTGTCGCGCCATCTCGGCCGGCGTCTCCTCGCCCTCGATCAACGCATTCAGCATCGCCCGGCCCGACACGCCGAAGACGTTGCTGGCCACACCCGGCCAGCTTGATGTTGGCGCTTTCCAGCAGCTTGATCAGCCGGTTGCGCTCGGCCGCCTGCGCCTGCGACAGCTTGCGCCGGTAGCGGGTCAGATCGCGCAGATCGCGGATCCGCCGCGGCGGCACGAAGCTGTGGGCGATCAGCCCGTGGCGGGCGAGATCGCTGATCCACTCGCAGTCCTTCACGTCGGACTTGCGCCCGGGCACATTCTTCATGTGCTGCGCATTGCCGACGATCAGGTCGAAATGGCCCTCGAGCTCGCATACACCGGCCGCCAGTAGATGCCGGTGCTCTCCATCGCACCAGCGTGAGCCGGCCGCCAGCAGCCAGTCGCGCAACTCTCACGGACCCTGGCGGGTGGTGCTGAAGGTGCGGATGTCGTCCTTGCGGATCGCTGGTTCGTCGGCCCCTTGTTCACGCAGGCGACCACCGTCGCCTGATGCACGTCCAGGCCGGCACAGCATTCAACGATAGCTTCCATGCTCCTCCTCCTTCGCTGAAGGTGCAATCGCCTGCGCCGCGCGATAAATTCGTACCCTGCCATGCGTGCTCCCCGTTGCCGGGGGCGACAAAGGGCAATACCCTTAAGGCGGCGCGGATCAGACTCTGTGACGGGGATAGTAAATACCACCGCAAAACGGGACGACCTCGAAGCGATTGCAGCGCGAGGATGCCTTGAATTGGTCCGTGCCGCCAGCCCGCGGTCAGGGGTCCACGCTGGGCCATTTTCTACCATTGCGGTGACGGCGAAGCCGGCTGGATAACTCTGCGCATAATGCAGAGCCCGAACCACCACCGGCGACGCCCATCGTCCCCCGCTTCAAATCTCCCGATATCCGAGGTTTCAACCGAACGACATCCGTCTTCGACAAATGCAAAACCTGATCCTG
Organism: uncultured Pseudomonadota bacterium; assembly: GCA_963819005.1. Taxonomy (GTDB): domain Bacteria; phylum Pseudomonadota; class Alphaproteobacteria; order Acetobacterales; family Acetobacteraceae; genus Rhodopila. The sequence goes on along the minus strand of CAWFUL010000008.1, from coordinate 1,431 downwards.
TTCGCATTTCGCGCTTCAACGATAGCCGGTACCAGGCAACCCTTGAGCCTATCGGCCCGTTCGGTTGATACTCCATCGTCCGGAAGCATCCGGACGCATCAATGCCGCGGAAAACCAGCGGCGCCAGGGAGAACGATCACATGATATCGACACGCCGAACCCTGCTGGGCGGAGCCGCCGCCCTGACGCTCGCGCCGGCGGCCCGGTTGCGTGCTGCGGACCGGCCCAAGATCACCATCGGCGTCCTGACCGACTTGTCGGGCACTTACCGTGATAATACCGGTCCGACCTCCCTCGCCGCGACACAACTTGCCGTTGAAGAAATGATGCCGCATCTCGACTGCGACGTGGAGGTCATCAGCGCCGATCATCAGAACAAGCCGGACGTCGCGGCCGGCATTGCGCGGCAGTGGTTCGACGCCGGGGTGGATGTGGCCGCCGACGTGCCGACATCCTCGGTCGCGCTCGCGGTCGCGCAGGTGGCAAGAGAGAAGGACAAGCTGATGCTGAACGCGTCGGCAACGGTCGCCTCGCTGACGGACGCCCAATGCAGTCCCAACACGATCGTCTGGAGCTTCGATACCTACGAGAATGCCGCCTCGACCGGCGGATCGCTGCTCGCACAGGGCTTCAAGTCCTGGTACTTCATCACCGCGAACTATGCGTTCGGACAGTCGCTGGAAGACCTGACCACGGCCATCGTGAAAAAGGGCGGCGGCGAGATCAAGGGGGCGCTGCGCTATCCATTCCCGGACACCACCGATTTCTCATCCTACCTCACGCAGGCGCAGGCCAGTGGCGCCACCGTCGTGGGCTTCGCCAATGCCGGCCTCGATACCGAGAACTGCATCAAGCAGGCGGCCGAGTTCGGCCTGAACACCACGATGAAGCTCGCGCCGCTGCTGATGTTCATTCAGAATCCCGCATTCGCTCGGCACCACGATCTGCGGCGGCTTCAGACAACCGAAACGTTCTACTGGGATCTGAACGACCGCACGCGGGCTTTCACCAAGCGCTTGCTGGAAAAGACAAAGCCGAACAACTATCCGAACCAGGCGCACGCCAGTTCATACGGCTCGACCTGCACTACCTGAAGGCGGTGGAAGCCATGGGCGGCGGCCGAGGCGAAACAGAGCGGCCGGACCGCGGTGGCGAAGATGAAGGCGATGCCGACGGATGACGATGCGTTTGGTCAGGGCAACGTGCGCGCGGACGGCCGCGGCGAGTTCCCGGCCTATCTGTTCGAGGTGAAGTGCCGGAGGAGAGCAAGGGCGAGTGGGATCTCTACAAGCTGATCCGCACCACGCCGCCGGACGAGGTGCTGCATCCGATGAATCCGACATGCGAATTTCCGGTGGGCTAAGTCGGGCGAGAGGCTGGCCCGTTCATCGTGGCCCGGCTTGTCCGGGCCGGCTACTGGGGGACGTGCCG
>CAWFUL010000007.1:0-477643 GCA_963819005.1 uncultured Pseudomonadota bacterium | reverse complement strand
ATTCGTTCCGATTTCGGCGCGGTTGAACTCCCACAACCGGAAAACATTGCTTGTTCGCGCCTCCACCCGTTGCAGCATCGCCACCATAACGGACAGCATGCAGGCGCCGTAGCCTTCTAGACGACTTCAGTTGTCACTTTTATATTATTGCGGACAGCCTTTGAGTAAGTGCAGATGTCGTTATGGGCTTTGGCCACCAGCCGCTCGGCTGTGGAGCGATCCACGCCATCGACATGCGTCTTCAGGTGCACCGCCAGACCATATCCGGTTTCGTCGCTGACATGCAACGTTACGTCCGCGGTCACGGTTATTTTTCCGGTCTTTGTCTTCTCCAAAAACGCCGCGTATTCGACTGAACCACCAAAGCAGGCCGAGTATCCTGATGCAAAGAACTGTTCAGGATTGCTGGTCCCTTCCTTGCCTGGTCCACCAATGACTTTTGGAACCGACAGATCGGCTTTTAGAAGTCCGTCGCTCGTCTCGACATGGCCGTTGCGTCCGCCAATGGTAGTAGCATGTGCGACATAGTCGGGCATTGGAACACTCCTCCATCATGTCTTGCCGGCCTCGCCAGAAAGAAGCACCCAGGCCGTCATTAGGGGCCGCAATTGCCTGCTCTCACCTGCAATCCGGGCGCTGCCTTGGCAAAAGTTTGCGGACAATGGCTCCGATGGGGTCGTGTCGATACCCTCGGAATCTACTCACCTCGCCCAAGCCGGCCGCCGCGCCACCTCCCCCCTACCCCCCAACCCGAGGCATCCGGAACGGCAGCATCGCCTGCACCACAGGCGAAACAAACCGACCCATCGACAAACTCTCATGCATCGCCGTCACCCGCCCGCCCAGCAAATCCGCCGCCACAACCGACCGAGCATAGAACGGCGTATCCTCCAACGTCTCCGTCACCACCGGTGAGCCCGCGCGGATCCGCCGAGGCACCCGCCAGAACGTCCGTGGCAATCCCACCGACCCAGGTGCGGCAAAATCCGTCACGCCACCCGCGGCATCGTACCGCATTGCCAACGTCAACGGCCCGTCCCGCCGCTCCACATCGTACAAAACCGCCGTCCCCCCAGGCACCGCCGCCCGGCTCCAGTCCCACCGGACAAAATCCGCCTCCAGCGGCCGCTCGCCATAATTCGTATCGAAGTAAGCCGGCCCCGACCACGACAACCCCGGCCGTTCCAGCACCACCTCCACCCGCGCGCACGGCGCGATCGGCCGCCACCGATGCCGCCCGCCGGAGTCCAAAGTCATCTCCCGCGTCTCGACAAACGAGGGATACAACCGCACCGTCCCCCGCACCCGCCGAGGGACCGGCATACAGACCTCCTCGATCCGCACCGTCAGCCCCGACCCGTCCCACTCCAACCCGCTCGGTCCGATCGACAAATAGTCAGTGCCGCGATCCAAAGACCCAGCCCCCCGCTCGGTCATCGCCCACCGCCGCTCGCGACCGTAAAGCGCAACGTTCAGCGCGCAGTGCCGCAACGGATCGCCGCCGCCCCGTCGCCGGGCCCAGGCATAGTAAGGCGAAAAAACGCTGCCCAGGAAAGCAATGATCGTGATACCATGCGCGCCGTCATCACTCAGCGCATCTACATACCACCATACATAGCCGCCGGCCGGGGGCGTTACTTGGAAGTCAGGTCCGCCATCAACGCCGCTGCCGCCTGCCGCCCCGACAGCACCGCCATCGGAACCCCCGGTCCCGGATGCACGCTGCCCCCCGCCAGATACAGGCCGGGTATCGCGCTGCGTGCCCCCGGCCGGCGAAACGCCGCCATCGATCCGTGCACCGCCTGCCCGTACAGCGCCCCGCCCGTCGCCGGAAACATCCGGTGAAACGCCGTCGGCGTGGTCACCGCCGTCGCCTCCGCGCGCCGGTGCACCGTCAGGCCGCAGCGTTCCAACAGGCCGAACGTCCTCGTCGCGCATTGCTCGATCTCCGCCTGAGTGAACACATGCCGGTCGCCGATCGGCGGCGCATTGACCAGCACCAGCAACCGCTCCTGCGCCCGATCGGCCGCTCGATCCCGGCTCGCCGCGATCCTGCGCGCAGACATACACCGTGGGTCCCTGCGGCAGGCGGTTACGCTTGAAAATATCGTCGAACTCCGACTTGTAGTCGCGGCCGAAGAACACGTTATGACGGGTCAATGCAAACCCCTCGGTCTCCGCCAGCAGGCACCACGTCACCGCCGACAGCGACCGCCCGGATGGCTTCGGCAACGGCACCGCCCCGATCATCGATCGGCCAAGTGCGCCGGTCGCCAGCGCGGCCGCATCGGCGGCACACACCACCGCATCCGCCTCGATCCGCTCGCCGCTCGCCAACACCACGCCCCTTGCATGCCCATCACGCATGGTAATCTGCGACACCGGCGCGGCGGACCGGATTTCCGCTCCCTGACTCCGCGCAACCTCTGCCAGCGCCTCGGCCAGCCGGACCATCCCGCCCTGCGCCAGCCACACGCCCTGCTGCTCGACATGGGCGATCAGCATCAGCGTCGCAGGCGCATCGAACGGCGACGACCCGCTATACGTCGAATACCGCCCAAACAACTGCCGCAACCGCGGATCGCGGAAATGCTCGCCCAAAGCCTTCCACAATGTGGAGAACGGCGAGACCCCCCACATGTCGGTCACCCCCCGCAGCCCCTTCCCCGCCGCCAGACTGAACGCGGTCGGCCGCGAAGACCGGATGAACGGCCCCTCCAGGGTCCGGTACACCTTCGCCGCCCGGTTTACGAACGACTGATACCCCTCCGCCTCCGCCCGCCCGGCGAATGCGCCGATCGCGTCGACCGATGCCCCGACATCGGCAAACAAGTCCAGCCGCTCCGTCGCACTCCAGGCATGGCGCGCCAGCAGGTCGGTCGGGTGCAGCGTGACGTGGGCGTCGACGCTGGTTCCGGCAGCCGCGAACAGGTCGTCGAACACCCAGCGCATCGTCAGGACCGTCGGCCCGGCATCCACCCCGGCGCCGCCCGGCGTCTCCTGCCGCAGCTTGCCGCCGGGCTTTCCCGCCCGCTCCAGCACCGTCACGGCCGCGCCGCACCGGCCGAGGTCGATCGCCGCCGCAAGGCCGCCCGCCCCGGCGCCGACCACTATGACCTTCGGAGTCCGCACCGCTTCAGGCGTCCAATTTCGCTGTTGACTCGACTGTCAATATAACATGACACTCCCCACTGACAACGAAGATTGACACTGATCGCACCGCCCATATCTGCCCAACGGATCAGCCCCAACGGTTCAACCCCAACGGTTCAACCAACGGCAAAGGAAAACGCCATGGACGCCGTCACCCGGATCGAACGTACCTTGTCAGCATCGCTCGATCGAGTCGACAGCACCGGCGGCCCGCCGCTTCTGGCCGCCGCCATGCGCCACGCCGTCTTCCCGCGCGGCGCCCGCATCCGCCCCCGTTTGTGCCTCGCCGTCGCCGGCGCCTGCGGCGAGGACGACCCCACCGCCGCGGAAGTCGCCGGTTCGGCCATCGAGTTCATGCACTGTGCCTCGCTGGTCCACGACGACCTGCCCTGCTTCGACAACGCCGACACCCGCCGCGGCCGTGTCTCCGTGCACAAGGCCTACGGCGAGCCGCTGGCCGTCCTGGCCGGTGACGCGCTGATCGTGCTGTCGTTCCAGATCCTCGGCTGGGGCACCACCCAGCATCCCGAACGCCTCGCCCCGCTGATGCTGATCCTGGCGGGTGCGACCGGCATGCCGTCCGGCATCTGCGCCGGCCAGGCCTGGGAGTGCGAGCCGAAGATCGACCTCAGCCAGTATCAACGCGCCAAGACCGGCGCCCTGTTCGCCGCCGCCACCATGGCCGGTGCCGCGGCCTCGGGCCATGATCCCGCCGGCTGGCGCGCCCTGGGCGAGGGCCTGGGCGAGGCATACCAGGTCGCCGACGACATCGCCGACGTCTACGCCGGCACCGCCGAGATCGGCAAACCCATCGGCCAGGACGCCCTCCTCGGCAGGCCCAACGCCGCACTGTCAATGGGAATTGACGGTGCCTTGCGTCACCTGCAGGGCCTGGCCGAGGCCGCCGCCGACTCGATCCCCGCCTGCCCCGGCGCCAGCGTCCTCAAGGCCCTGACCCTCAGCGAGGCTCGGCGTCTGCTGCCGAAGGACCTGTCCCAACGCGCGGCGTGATGGCAACAACCTCGATCCTGACCACGAACGCGTCAACGCCGGAACGAACCAGCCTGTCCAACCGCTGGTTCGCCTGGCGCAACAGGATGCTGGCCAGCCCGTCCTTTCAGGCCTGGGCTGTCCGCAACCCCTTCACCCGCCGCGTCGCCAACCGCCGCGCCCGCGCCCTGTTCGATATCTGCGCGGGCTTTGTCTACAGTCAGATCCTGGCCGCCTGCGTCCGCCTGAGGCTGTTCGACATCCTCTCGGAGGGGCCACAGACCGTCGATCGCCTTGCCGGCCGCCTGTCGCTGCCGTCTGACGCGACCGCCCGCCTGATGGTCGCCGCGGCCGGGTTGCGGCTGACCGAACGCCGCCCCGACGGACGTTACGGTCTGGGAGTCCTCGGTGCGGCGATGAACGGCAACCCCGGCGTCGCCGCGATGGTCGAACACCACGCCGCCCTCTACGCCGACCTGCGCGACCCGGTCGCATTGCTGCGCGACGAGCAGCCGGACACCGCGTTGGGCCGCCTTTGGCCCTATGCGGATCGTGGCCGGACCGATTCGCTGGCCGCCGGTGAGGTCGCCGACTACTCCAAGCTGATGGCCGCATCCCAGCCGCTGGTCGCCGCCGACATCCTGGCCGCCTACCGCTTCGACAAGCACCAATGCCTGATGGACCTTGGCGGCGGCGACGGCACGTTCCTCAGGCAGGTGGCCACGGCCGCCCCCTCGCCACGGCTGATGCTGTTCGACCTGCCGGCGGTGGCGGAGCGAGCCGCCGCCGCTTTCGCTGCCGCCGGCCTGTCGCAGCGGGCCCAGACGTTCGGTGGCGACTTCCGCACCGGCCCGCTGCCGGACGGGGCTGACATCATCTCGCTGGTGCGGGTGATTCATGACCACGATGACGACGCTGCCATGTCCATTTTGCGCACCGCACGAACAGCCCTGCCGCAGGCGGGTCGCTGATCCTGGCTGAACCCATGGCCGGAACGGCAGGCGCGGAAACGGTGGGCGCATACTTCGAATTCTACCTGCTGGCGATGGGCAGCGGCCGCCCGCGTGAGGCGAGCGAACTATCCGACATGTTGCGCCAGGCTGGATTCGTCAGCGTCACGATGCTGCCGACCCGCCGGCCCATGCTTGTGCGTGTGTTGCACGCCCGCCGCTAACGGGAATGGTGTCTAACAATGGTGACACATGGCCCCTTGACAAGAAGTCACTTGGAAGTGTCCCATGCAGTTGACACTCTAATGTGTCATTGTAAGTTGACACCCAAGGAGGTGCCAATCAGTCTGAACGCATCCATCGGACCTGCCCGTATGCGACTTGAGGGCCTGAGCTCTGAGGCTCGAGAGGCGGTAGCCGAGCGGGGGATGCGTGCGACATGGGTGCCGGATGAACGCAAGTTCCAAGGCGGCCTACATCGCCCACGTGCGGGTTCAGCACGAAGGACCTCAGGTCTAGAAGGAGGTAAGAAAAAGTGAGTGACGATCCCAACAGAGTATGGCCGACGGGTTTGACCGCGGCTGAGTCCGAGGAGCTGCACAAGCACCTGATCGACGGAACCCGCGTGTTCGGCCTGATCGCGGTGTTCGCGCATTTCCTCGCGTTCGTCTATTCGCCGTGGCTGCACCGGTAAGAGGAGTTCTGACATGAACCAAGGTAGAATTTGGTGCGTGGTCAGCCCGACTGTCGGGCTGCCGCTGTTCCTCGGCAGTGTCGCGATCACCGCTTTGATCGTTCACTGGGCTATCCTGTCGCACACGACATGGTTCTCGGCATATTGGCAGGGTAGCGCCAAGACGACGACCAGCCAGCTCGTCGATCCGGCGGCAGGCAAGTTGGCGTTCGCCCAGACGGCTCCGGCCGCTCGGTAACGCTTGTTGCGTTTCTACGCCGAAACAGGGCCGGAATCGTAAGGTTCCGGCCACTGCGCGTTTCGGCAGCCCTATGTCGTAGATGACCGGCGATCTGCTTTGACGCTTGTCAATGTGTGCCTGGAACATTCGCGCCATGAACCGAGTCAGCCAGAAGATCATGCGGACCTGGGTCAATCTTGGCCCGCGCTTCCTGCCCTTCGCCGACGCCGCGACCCCCGATCTGCCGCTGTCGCGCCTGCTGCGCCTCTCGCTGTTCCAGGTGTCGTGCGGCATGGCGCTGACGCTGCTGGTCGGCACCCTGAACCGGGTGATGATCGTCGAGCTTGGCGTTCCGGTCTCCCTGGTCGCGGTGATGATTTCGCTGCCGCTGATCTTCGCGCCATTCCGCACCCTGATCGGCTTCAAGTCGGACATGCATCGTTCCGTGCTGGGCTGGCGGCGGGTGCCGTTCATCTTCCGCGGTACCATGGTGCAGTTCGGCGGCCTGGCGATCATGCCGTTCGCCCTGCTGGTGCTGTCAGGCGGCGGCGACGCCGTCAATTACTCGCCGGCAATCGGCCATTTCGGTGCGGCCGTCGCCTTCCTGCTGGTCGGCGCCGGTCTGCACACGGTTCAGACGATCGGTCTCGCGCTGGCCACTGACCTGGCCCCGACCGAGTTGCAGCCGAAGGTCGTTGGCCTGATGTATGTCATGCTGCTGTTCGGCATGATCGTCAGCGCATTGCTGTTCGGCTGGCTGCTGGCCGACTTTACGCCCGGCCGGCTGATCCAGGTGATCCAGGGCGCGGCGGTCGCGACCATCGTGCTGAACGCCGTCGCCCTGTGGAAGCAGGAAACCCGTAACTCCGCGCGGATCGCCACGATCCCGGAGGGTGCGGTGTTCCGCGACGCCTGGGCCAGGTTCATCGAGGGCGAGAACGCCATCCGCCGCCTGATTGCGATCGGCCTCGGCACCATGGCCTTCAGCATGGAGGACGTGCTGCTGGAGCCCTACGGCGGCCAGATCCTGCATCTGACGGTGGGCGACACGACCAAATTGACCGCGACTCTCGCGGTTGGCGGGCTGTTCGGATTCGGCCTCGCCTCACGCGTGCTGTCGCGCGGCTTTGACCCGTTGCGCATGGCCAGTTACGGCGCGCTGGTCGGCATTCCGGCCTTCATGATGGTGATCATGGCCGCGCCGCTGGGCAACTCCGCCCTGCTGTTCGGCGGCGGCACCGCGCTGATCGGTTTCGGCGCCGGGCTGTTCGGTCACGGAACGTTGACCGCGACGATGCAAATGGCGCCGCCGAGCCAGACGGGATTGGCGCTGGGGGCCTGGGGCGCGGTGCAGGCGTCGGCCGCCGGTGTGGCGGTGGCACTGGGCGGCATCATCCGCGACGTCGTTGCCACCGCGATGGAGGGTCATGGCGCCGCGGCCCTGGGGATTGGCTACCACACCGTCTACAGCCTGGAGATCTTGCTGCTGTGCATCACGCTGATCGCGCTGATGCCGTTGCTTCGCCGCGATCTTTCGATCCGCGGCGTCGCCGCCCGGTCCTCGTAACGAACGGGCCGGCGCCGCCGCAGCTTGGGTGTAAATCGGGGTTGACATCGCTAACAGTCAACGTAGGCTTACACATCAAGGTTGCCACAGGCCGGGTCCGGCCAGACAGGAGGTGGCGGGGATGGAAGCTTTAGCGGTCGGTACTGGAGGAGCCTGAGCGCCTCGTGGTGCGGCGCATTGCCCTGACGCCGCCCGGTGACACCGACCTCGTCGTCGACATTGCCTACAGTGGAATCAGCACCGGCACCGAAAGACTGCTGTGGCAGGGTCGCATGCCACCGTTTCCCGGAATGGGTTATCCACTGGTGCCCGGTTATGAATCGGTCGGCACCGTGGTTGCCGCTGGACCCGCGCATCAGGACCGGATCGGGCAGACCGTCTTCGTTCCGGGTGCCACCTGCTACGGCGAAATCCGGGGACTGTTCGGCGGCGCGGCCTCGCGTATCGTTCTTCCCGCCGCGCGGGCTTTGCACATCGATCCGGCGCTGGCTGAAAAGGGCGTGCTGATCGCCCTGGCCGCGACGGCGCAACACGCGATCAGCGGCGATGTGCTGCCGGACCTGATCATAGGCCATGGCGTGGTTGGACGGCTGCTGGCGCGTCTTGTGATCGCCTCCGGCGGGCCGCCGCCGGTGGTGTGGGAAACCAACGCCATCCGGATGGACGGCGCGGTGGGTTATGAGGTCGTGCATCCGGACGCCGACCGGCGCAGCGGCTATCGTTGCATTTGCGACGCAAGCGGCGACCCTGGCCTGCTCGATACGCTGGTGATGCGTCTGGCCACCGGCGGCGAGATCATCCTGGCGGGGTTCTACGCCGACCGCCTGTCGTTCGCATTCCCGATGGCCTTCATCCGCGAAGCGCGGTTCCGGATCGCCGCGCAGTGGCAGCCGGCCGACCTGGAGACGGTGCGCCGCCGTATCGAGGACGGAAGCCTTTCGCTCGATGGACTGATCACGCACCGCATGCCGGCCGAACAGGCCGACGCGGCCTACCGCACCGCCTTTGGCGATGCGACGTGCCTGAAAATGATTTTGGATTGGGGAACCAGCGTATGAATGCACCTTTCGACGCACGCCTGTCGCAGTTGCGCCAAGAAGCGGCGATAGAGCCGGACGCGCCGGCCACCGGTCCGGTGAAGAAGGAAACGCAGATCATCGCGATCTACGGCAAGGGCGGCATCGGCAAAAGCTTCACCCTGGCGAACCTGTCGTACATGATGGCGCAACAGGGCAAGCGCGTGCTGCTGATCGGCTGCGATCCGAAAAGCGACACGACATCCTTGCTGTTCGGCGGCAAGAGCTGCCCGACCATCATCGAAACATCGTCGAAGAAGAAGCTGGCCGGCGAGCAGGTGAAGATCGGCGACGTCTGCTTCAAGCGCGACGGCGTCTTCGCGATGGAACTCGGTGGGCCGGAAGTCGGCCGCGGCTGCGGCGGGCGCGGCATCATCCATGGCTTCGAACTGCTGGAAAAATTGGGCTTCCACGAGTGGGGGTTTGATTATGTTCTCCTTGATTTCCTTGGCGACGTTGTGTGCGGCGGCTTCGGGCTGCCTATTGCTCGGGATATGTGCCAGAAAGTGATAGTTGTAGGCTCCAACGACCTACAATCGTTGTATGTGGCGAACAATGTCTGTTCCGCTGTCGAATATTTCCGGAAACTGGGCGGCAATGTCGGCGTGGCCGGCATGGTCATCAACAAGGATGACGGCACCGGCGAGGCTCAGGCGTTCGCTGATTCCGTTGGCATCCCGGTATTGTCGGCGATTCCGGCGGATGAAGATATCCGGCGCAAGAGTGCGAATTACGAGATCATCGGCAAGCCGGGCGGACGCTGGGCCTCGGTGTTCGAGCAACTGGCGCAGCAGGTGGCCGAAGCGCCGCCGATCCGCCCCACCCCGCTGACGCAGGACGGGCTGCTGGGTCTTTTCTCCGGCGATACGGTTGGCCGGCATGTCGTGCTGCAACCGGCGACGCTGGAGGACATGTGCGCCGCGACAATCCTGGAGAAGCCGTCGCTTGAAGTCGTCTACGAAGGGTCGTGAGCATGGACGGGTCGATCGCACCTCCTCCCGTCGCTGACTCCGGCTGCCACGGCGGCCGGGAGACGATGCTGGAAGCCGCGCGGGTTGCCGGCAAAAGCGAGGCGATGGACCGGCTGCTGGCCGACTATCCCCGCGGGCCACACGATCAGCCGCAGTCGATGTGCCCGGCGTTCGGATCGTTGCGCGTCGGACTGCGGATGCGGCGGACCGCGACGATCCTGTCGGGATCGGCCTGTTGCGTCTACGGACTGACGTTCACCTCGCACTTCTATGGGGCGAAGCGGAGCGTCGGATACGTGCCGTTCAACTCCGAAACGCTGGTGCGCGGGCAGTTGTACGAGGATATCCGCAACGCGGTCTACGAGACGGCCAAACCGGCTGATTACGATGCCGTGGTGGTGATCAACCTGTGCGTGCCGACCGCATCCGGCGTGCCGCTGGATCGGTTGCCGAAAGCGATCGATGGCGTGCGGATCATCGGGATCGACGTGCCGGGCTTCGGCGTTCCGACCCATGCGGAGGCCAAGGACGTGCTGGCCGGCGCGATGCTGCGTTACGCGCGGCTGGAAGCCGAGGCAGGCCCCGTCGCGCGGCCTCGCACGCAGGCGGACATGCCGACCGTTTCACTCATCGGCGAACTGTTCCCGGTCGATCCGATCGGAGTCGGCGCGCTGCTGGCGCCGATGGGACTGGCCGTGGGGCCGCAGACTCCGTCGCGGGAATGGCGCGATCTCTATGGCGCGCTGGACTGTGCCGTGGCGGCGGCGGTGCATCCGTTCTACACGGCGTCGATCCGCGAATTCGTTGCGGCGGGGCGTCCTGTCGTCGGGTCGGCCCCGGTGGGCCACGACGGCACCGCGGGCTGGCTGGAAGCCGTCGGAAAGGCGGCTGGCGTGAACGCCAGCGCGATCGATGCCGCGAAGGCGAAATTCCTGCCGGCGATCCGGGGCGCGCTGGAGGCAAATCCGATCAGCGCCCGGGTCACCGTTTCGGGCTACGAAGGATCGGAATTACTCGTCGCGCGGTTGCTGATCGAAGCGGGCGCGGAGGTGCCTTATGTCGGCACCGCCTGCCCGAAGACCGAATGGAGCGCGCCCGACCGCGAATGGCTCGAAGCGCGCGGCGTGCATGTGCAATACCGAGCGTCGCTGGAGCAGGATTGCGCGGCGATGGCGGATGTGAAGCCGGATCTTGCGGTTGGCACCACGCCTTTGGTGCAGAAGGCGAAGTCGATGGGCATCCCTGCCCTTTACTTCACCAACATGGTCTCCGCCCGTCCGTTGTTCGGTCCGGCCGGGGCCGGGTCGATGGCGGCGATCGTCGCGGCTCAGACAAAGGGCAAAGAACGATTCGCGCGGATGGTGAGCTTCTTCGACAAGGTCGGGGTGGGTGAGACCGCAGGCTATGGCTTCAACAGCGTTCCGAAGGATCCTCCGGGATCGAAGGAGCGTTACCGCAAGGCGCGCGAGGCCAAGGTCAAAGCGGCTTCGGCGGTGGGGACCTGACGCGATGCTGGTATTGGATCATGACAGGGCCGGCGGTTACTGGGGCGCGGTTTATGCCTTCACGGCGATCCGCGGGCTGAGGGTCATCATCGACGGACCGGTCGGCTGCGAAAATCTGCCGGTTACCGCCGTGCTGCACTACACCGACGCGCTGCCGCCGCACGAACTGCCCGTTGTCGTCACGGGATTGTCCGAAGAGGAGCTGTCACGGAACGGCACCGAGGACGCGATGCGGCGGGCGGCGTCGACGCAGGACCCGGACATGCCGGCGGTGGTCGTCACCGGCAGCATCGCCGAAATGATCGGCGGCGGTGTCACGCCGGAAGGGTCGAACGTCATGCGGTTCATTCCGCGAACGATCGATGAGGATCAATGGCAGGCGGCGGATCGGGCGATCTACTGGCTGTGGTCTGAATTCGGCGCGAAACGATCCAAGCCGAAACCCAAAGTGGCGCGGGCCGAAGGCGTCAAGCCGCGGGTGAACATCATCGGTCCGATCTACGGCACGTTCAACATGCCGTCCGATCTTGCCGAAATCCGCCGCCTGGTCGAAGGCATCGGCTGCGAAATCAACATGGTGTTTCCGCTTGGATCGCACATCGACGACATTGCCAGGCTGCCGAACGCGGATGTGAATGTCTGCATGTACCGCGAGTTCGGCCGCAAGCTGTGCGAGGAGCTTGACCGTCCGTATCTGCAGGCTCCGATCGGGCTGTTTTCGACAACGAACTTCCTGCGCACCCTGGGTGAGCTGGCGGGCGTCGATCCCGAACCGTTCATCGAGCGCGAGAAGCACACCACGATCAAGCCGATCTGGGATCTGTGGCGCAGCGTGACGCAGGATTTCTTCGCGACGGCGTCATTCGCGGTGGTCGCGACGGAAACCTATTCCCGCGGGCTGCGGCGGTTCCTGGAAGACGAGATGGGGGTGCCCTGCACGTTCGCGTTCTCCCGGACGGCGGGGGTGAAGCCGGACAACCAGGCGGTGCGCGAGGCGGTGCGGACCAAGGGCCCGCTGGTGATGTTCGGGTCCTATAACGAACGGATGTATGTGGCCGAGGCGGGCAATCGCGCGGTGTATATCCCGGCCTCGTTTCCCGGCGCGATCATCCGGCGGGCGACCGGCACGCCTTACATGGGCTATGCCGGGGCGACGTATATCATTCAGGAATACTGCAACGCGCTGTTCGATGCCTTGTTCAACATCCTGCCGCTGGGCACGGACATGGACAAGGTCGAGGCAACACCGGCCAAGTTGTCATCCAGCCTGCCTTGGGACGACGATGCGCAGCAGATGCTGGACGAGCATCTGGACACCGAACCGTTCCTGATCCGCATCTCCGCGGCCAAGCGCCTGCGGGAGCGGGTGGAGCAGTCGGTGCGGCAGGCCGGCGAGGACCGGGTGACGCCGAGCCGGGTGATGGATGCGCTGGCAGAACGGGTGCCGGCATGAAGATACCGCCTCATAGATGGGGCGGCATGAGGTTTCCTCTGGTATTTCCAGGGGGAATGGGCGTCGTGGCCCGCTATCCCACGGCAATCCCAGTCGCGCGGGACGGGCGCGACAAGGGCCGCAAGGCCGTTTCCGGAGAGTAAAGACATGGCTGTTCCACCAGCAACCTCGTCCACGGGGTTGACGGAAACGGAAGCGAAAGAGTTCCATGGTATCTTCACCACGAGCTTTATCGTTTTCGTTGTCGTCGCGATTGTCGCGCATTTCCTTGCGTGGCAGTGGCGCCCATGGCTGCCAGGCGAACACGGCTATTCATTGAATGATGCCGCGACGCTTGCCGGTCACGTGATCTCGCAACTCGGCTAGGAGAAAGAATATGTGGCGCGTTTGGCTTCTTTTCGATCCCCGGCGGGTGCTCGTCGCGTTGAGTGTCTTCCTGTTCGTTCTGGCGTTGCTGATCCACTTCATTCTGCTCAGCACCGACCGGTTCAACTGGCTGGATGGCCCGCATCACGGTGCGGTCGCGGCGCAGATGGCGCCGTTACCCGCGCCCGCGAAGTAACCGGCCTGAATGGGGCGGCGGACGAAGCCCAGGGGCACACCACGGCTTCGTCCGTTTTCCTGCTTCGCTGGCACACTGGACGGCCAACGTTAGACGGATTGTCGACTGATTGGAGTAAACGACAATGGCTATGCTCAGTTTTGAGAGGAAATACCGCGTTCGCGGCGGCACCCTGATCGGCGGTGACCTGTTCGATTTCTGGGTAGGGCCGTTCTGGGTCGGTTTCTTCGGCGTGACGACCGCGTTTTTCGCGATCCTTGGGACCTTGCTGATCGTCTGGGGCGCGGCCATCGGGCCCACCTGGAACGTCTGGCGCATCAATATCGCTCCGCCCGACCTGAGTTACGGCCTGGGCTTCGCGCCGCTGGCGCAAGGCGGGCTGTGGCAGTTGATCACGGTCTGCGCGATCGGGGCGTTCTGCTCCTGGGCGCTGCGGCAGGTTGAAATCGCCCGCAAGCTGGGCATGGGGCTGCACGTGCCGTTCGCGTTCAGCTTCGCGATCCTCGCCTATGTCACCCTGGTGGTGATCCGGCCGATCCTGATGGGCGCCTGGGGTTTCGGTTTCCCCTACGGCATCCTCAGCCACCTCGATTGGGTGTCGAACACCGGGTACCAGTACCTGCACTTCCACTACAATCCGGCGCACATGATCGCCATCAGCTTCTTCTTCACCAATGCCCTGGCGCTGGGACTGCATGGTTCGCTGATCCTGTCGGCGGCCAATCCGCAGAAGGGTGAATCGGTCAAGTCCGCGGAACAGGAGAACGCCTACTTCCGCGACGCGATCGGCTATTCGATCGGCACGCTGGGCATCCATCGCCTGGGGCTGTTCCTGGCCATTTCAGCGTCGTTCTGGAGTGCCGTCTGCATCGTCATCAGTGGTCCGTTCTGGAGCCGTGGCTGGCCCGAGTGGTGGACCTGGTGGCTCAACCTGCCGATCTGGTCCCATTGATCCGGGTTCGGGGAGAGAAAAATGGCTGAGTATCAGAATGTCTTCACCCGGGTTCAAATCCACGGACCCGGGCACATGGGGGTTCCGCTGCCGCCGGGCAGTTGGGCACGCACCGGCAAGCCGATGCACTCCTATCTGCTGGGACTGTTCGGCGACGCGCAGATCGGACCGATCTACCTGGGGCTGAGCGGTATCGCATCGCTGGTGTGCGGGTTCATTGCGATCGAAATCATCGGCCTGAACATGTGGGCGTCGGTCAACTGGGATCCGGTGCAGTTCGTCCGGCAGTTGTTCTGGCTGGCGCTGGAACCGCCGCCGCCGGAATATGGGCTGCATTTCCCGCCGCTGGCGCAGGGTGGTTGGTGGCTGATGGCGGGCTTCTTCCTGACGACCTCGATCCTGCTGTGGTGGGTGCGGATGTATCGGCGTGCTGTCGCGCTGGGCATGGGCACGCACACGGCGTGGGCGTTCGCCTCGGCGATCTGGCTTTATCTGGTGCTGGGCTTCATCCGCCCACTGCTGATGGGCTGCTGGTGCGAGGCAGTGCCGTTCGGGATCTTCCCGCACCTTGACTGGACCGCGGCATTTTCGATCCGTTACGGCAACCTGTTCTATAATCCGTTCCACATGCTGTCGATCGCCTTCCTGTATGGATCGGCGGTGCTGTTCGCGATGCACGGCGCGACCATCCTGGCGGTCAGCCGCTTTGGCGGCGAGCGTGAGGTC
Source organism: uncultured Pseudomonadota bacterium (assembly GCA_963819005.1). Taxonomy (GTDB): domain Bacteria; phylum Pseudomonadota; class Alphaproteobacteria; order Acetobacterales; family Acetobacteraceae; genus Rhodopila. The sequence goes on along the minus strand of CAWFUL010000007.1, from coordinate 462,824 downwards.
GAGCAGATCACTGACCGCGGCACGGCTGCTGAACGTGGCGCGCTGTTCTGGCGCTGGACGATGGGCTTCAACGCGACGTTCGAGTCCATCCATCGCTGGGGCTGGTGGTTTGCGGTACTGGTCACGCTGACCGGCGGCGTCGGCATCCTGCTGACCGGCACAGTGGTCGACAACTGGTACCTGTGGGGTGTCAAGCACGGCATTGCCGCGCCTTATCCGAATATCTGGGGCCCGATCCACGACCCGGCCACCCTCTCCTCAGCAGTGGGAGCAGTGAAATGAAGCTCGGATTGCAACTCGCGGCCGGCGGCGCGCTTGCCGCGGTCGTGGCGGTCGCGGCGATCGTTCTGGGAACGACCGAACGCCCGCCGATGGAAACCGTGCAGCGGGGCTATCGCGGCACGGCGATGGACGAGATCTACAATCCTCGCTTCGTCAACCAGCTGCGCGAGGAGAATGTGATCCCGGCGTCCCTGCCGCGTCTGCCTGATGCCGGCGGCAAGGCCGGAACTGTCTACAAGAACGTGCAGGTGCTGAAAGACGTCAGCGTCGGCAACTTCACGCGGCTGATGGCGTCGATGACCACCTGGGTCTCCCCGGCGCAGGGCTGCGCGTACTGCCATGACGTTAACAACATGGCCTCCGATGCGCTTTACACGAAGGTGGTGGCGCGCCGGATGATCCAGATGGTGCAGCATGTGAATGCCGACTGGCAGACGCATGTCGTCCAGACCGGGGTGACCTGCTACACCTGCCATCGCGGCCAGCCGGTGCCCAGCAACATCTGGTTCCATAATCCGGGTCCGGTGCAGGCGAGTGGCTATGCGCAGATCCCGGCGGGGAAGAACCACCCGACTCCGGTGGTCGTGGCTGATGCGACCGCCCTGCCGTTCGACGCCTTCACGCCGTTCCTGGAACACAGTGCGGATATCCGCATCCAGGCGACGGATCCTCTGCCGGGCGGCGACTACAGCTCGATCAAGCAGACCGACTGGACCTATTCGCTGATGTTGCACATTTCGACCTCGCTCGGAGTCAACTGCACCTTCTGCCACGAGACGCGGTCGTTCGGCGACTGGACCCAGAGCACGCCACAGCGCGTGACCGCCTGGTACGGGATCAGAATGGTGCGGGATCTGAACGTCAACTACCTGGATCCGCTGCAGAGCGTGTTCCCGCCGGCCCGGCTTGGTCCGGAGGGTGACTCGCCAAAAGTGAACTGCGCGACGTGCCACCAGGGGGTCTACAAGCCTCTGTTCGGGGTCAGCATGGTGAAAGATTTCCCGGAACTGCGATCTCACCCCTAGCCGAACGGCGTGACTTTATAATATGTGCCGCTGGCGGGGCGGTCCCGCGGACCGGAGTTGAGGCGGCATGGATTCAATGGAGATCAACAAGACTATCGCGGCGGTCCTGATCGCCGGGATAGTCTTTTTTTTGACAGGTCTGATCGGCGATAACCTCGTTTCGATGCGGCCGCTGAAAGAGGCGGCTATCAAGATCGAACTGCCCACCACCGCTCCGGCTGGTGGTGCCCCCGCCGCTCCGCCGGAGACGCCGGTCGCGGTGCTGCTGGCGAAGGCCGATCCGGCTGCCGGTGAGGCTGCTACGAAGAAGCTGGGATGCGTGGCGTGCCATACCTTCGTGGAGGGTGGGAAGAACGGCATTGGCCCGAACCTGTATGGCATCGTGGGCGAGCCGATCGGCAAGGGCAAGGACTACAGCTTCTCCAAGGCGTTGTCGGAGAAGAAGGGCAACTGGACGTTCGCGCTGCTGAACGAGTGGCTGACCAAGCCGGCGGCGTTCGCGCCGGGCACCAAGATGACCTTTGTGGGCGTCAAGGACGAGCAGGAGCGGGCGAACATCATCGACTACCTGCATACGCTGTCGCACAGCCCCGAGCCGCTGCCGAAGCCTACCGAGGCGGAACTGCACCCGGCGGCCGCGGCTGCTCCGGCGGCGGCGGGTGGGGCGCCGGCCGAACCCTCCATCGATACGCTGCTGGCTTCGGCCGATCCGGCCAGGGGTGAGGCGGACACCAAGCGGCTGGGCTGCGTAGCGTGCCACACGTTTGTCCAGGGCGGGAAGAACGGGATCGGCCCGAACCTGTGGAGCGTTGTGGGTGAGCCGATCGCGCAAGGCAGGGACTACAGTTTCTCCGACGCGCTGAAGAAGCACACCGGGAACTGGACGTATGCGCTGCTGAACGAATGGCTGACGAAGCCGGCGGCGTTCGCGCCGGGCACGCGGATGACGTTCGTTGGCGTGGCCAAGCCGGACGAACGGGCGGACATCATCGATTATCTTCGGACGTTGTCGGCGACTCCGCAGCCTCTGCCGGCGGCGAAGTGACACCTGGGGGTGGCCCCTGGGTCGGGGCCGCTGCCTGGTTGGGTGAGTTCGGGCTGGATCAGTTGGGGTTGGATGAGTTGGCGATGCGGCCCGGGTTGTCCGGGCCGTTTTCGTTTGTGGTGGCGGATTCCGCTGCCAGCCGGACGGCCGCGGGGCGTGGAGGCGCGTGTTGCAGCAGCCATGGCAGCATCGCCGTGGGTGAGGTGGCAGCATAACAATCGATCCACCGGTGCTTGTGGGGGGTCATCTATCCGCGCGGCGTGAGTGGCGGCAGGATGTTGGTATGGACGTCACCTCCTCATCAGCTGCACGCCCCTCTCGGACGAAACGGCCGGCCGCGCCCTCGCGTCAGCGGGCCGGGTCGGCCGGGGGTGCTGGCGGAGCGGGGCAGGCCTGGCGACGTGGGCTGCTGGCGGGCTGCGCGGCAGCGGTGTTTGCCGCCGTGTTCATGGTCGATACCGCGGGCGTGGGGCGGCTGATCTGGGCATGTCTTGCCGGCCATGAGGGTTCGTCGGCGCGCTTCGTGGCGCTCGGCATTTTGCTGCCGTCGGTATGCGTCATCGTCTTCGCGTTCCGGCAGCCGAACCGCGGGCCGCACATGCGGGCGGGCAAAAAGGCCGTGCGGCCGGTTCGGGTGAAGGGGGGCAGTGAGCAGGCCGGCACGCCGAAAGGCGGCCGGAACGGCGCCAGGAGCGCTTCCGAGAGTGGTCAAAAAACCGCCGCGAAGCGTCGGGCCAAGCCGGGATCGGACACTGTTATCGAGTGATGACGGCCTGCCCTGCCGCGTCGTTACGTCCGAAGGGGGCTGATACGCCTATGCCGGTCTTGAAGCCGGCGGCCAGCAAAGGGCTTTGCCGATCTCCTCCGGCGGGGCGGCCAGCAGATGGCTGCGGCAACGCTGACAGTCGGTGCTGCCGAAGCCGGGGATCGGCGCCGGCAGGTGCGCCAGTGCCGCAGCGATGGCGCATTTGTCTCCGTTGGGGACAATCCAGGCGCCTTCGATCGTCCCGGCGGGGGTGAGGCCGTCGATGTGCCAGTGCGGCTTTTTCTCGGCGCGGGCGTGGCGGAGGAGCCGAGCGCGAAGGCCTCCGGGACCGCGGGCGGAGCCGGCGTGGAGGAAGTGACCGGGCTGGAGGGTCACCTCGGGACGGTCCGGGCAGTCGAGCAGGTCGCGCAAGGCCCATAGGTTGGTCGCGAAAGGCTGCTTCGAGGACGTCGCGCGCTTCGAGCGTGCCGGCACGGGGTGCGGGTTTGCCGGTGCGCAGGTCCCACATCTTCCAGGGCGTGCGGTTGAGGATCGCCTCGACGAAGACGGAGCGGAGATCGAGATCGTCGGGATGGGCCTGGTGCGCGCGGCGCATGGCGTCGGCGAAGTCGTCGTTCCAGGGGTGCTGGTCGTCGATGGGGTCGCGCCGGGGATAACGGGCGGGCAGTTCGTCGATCAGCGCGCGTTCGGGTGGGGTGACGGTGGCGGCGCGTGCGAGAGCCGAACTTGTGGCGTCGTGGGCGCGGGCGAGCGCCGAGGCTTTGCCGGCGTGGTCCATGAGGTCGCAGGAGAAGTTGTAGTTTGGCCCGGCCGCGTAGGCGACGCCCCAATGGGTCATGGCGCAGTTGGGTCGGCCTGGAGGGCTTGCTCGAAGCAGGCCAGCGCTTCTTCGTGGTGGTAGCCGAAGCACCAGTTGAGGTCGCGGTCGAACCAACGCTGGGCGTTGGGCGAGGTGGTGGTGATTGGGCGGGAGTAGGCGCCGAGATCGTAAGGGTAATCCATGGCGTCGCCTCCGCAATAGTTTGTAGCCATTCGGCAGATTGACGCGCTTGGTGTTCTTCGCTGGGACGGTCGCCTCTGGAGCGAGCGGTGTTTTCCCGGTGCGCCAAAGCCGCGTGGCTACAAGAACGTTAGCATTAGTCTTTTTTTAGGCATCAATTGAATACTGGTCAAGGTGAGGGCTTGAACCAATCCAGGGTGGCGACGATGAACCCGCGGCGCGCGGTTCCTTGTGCGAGCCCATGGCGCAAATGCTTGCGGTGACTCGAGCCGCACTGTATTACGCGGCAATAATAATAAGGTTTCCGCGTCATTATCAACAGAGCATAGGCAGTTTCTGAATTGCCGCACAATACACCGTGCACCGACTGAAGGCAAGGTCCGCGGTTTTGATACGATATCTCAATTTCAGTATCAATACTTTGTGTTGGCTAATGGCCGGTTGCCGTGCATAATGGTTACTAGCCCGCACTTGACGCATGGTGTTGATGACAGTGAAGTTTCATGTCCTTCGACTAACTTTGTGCCTCCTGTGGTTGAGTTGCTTGTTAACGGGCTGCGCGGACTCACCGGGGTCGTTTGCATCCCGGATCACTTCTAACGGCCGCCTGCTGAGTGATGGCCCCGTCGCCCGCATGACCGAACGCGATGTCGTGGCGACCCGATCCGACGAAGTGCCGTTACTCTATTATTTCGCCATCGAGGCGGGTGAGAACCTTCCGTTTCCCCAAGCCGATCTGATAAGCCAACAGATCGCGCTAAAAGACGTGAAGAACTGGGGCCGTGTAACCCAGGTGGGCGAGGGCTACATCGACATCCAGTGCCAAAGATTTATCGCGAAGCTGGACGAGTTAGAGCGCGCCAAGCGCGCCACGCTATCAGGCCTGAACGTTCTACAAAGCACGGCGGTGGGCATCATGGGGCTCGCCCAGGCAGCGCAAAAAGCGATCGGCATCGTCGGCGTCAGCTTCGGGCTAACGACCAGCCTGTTCGATATCACAACATCGACCGTGCTGTACCAGCTTCCCGCCGCCTCTGTGGCGAGTGTCGTTCAAGCCCAACGTGGCGTGCTTCGGACCGATGAGGCGGCCATCCTCGTCAACATTGACAACCAGGGCGCCGCCTCCGCCCGGTTGGGCGAGTACATCCTGCATTGCAGCCCCGTCACGATCGAAATAAATATCGGAAAACTGCTGTCGACGGCGCGAACTGTCAGCGGGACCGACATTGGGTCCGGAGTCATACCCGCCGCGGTTACGTCCGCCAATGTGCAGGGCACGGGACTGTCGAATACCGCGGGGTCGGTCGCATTGCGCGCATTCCTGGATGCGCCCGGGCTCTCTGACGCGGACCGTGTTGCCCGACTACGCGCCATTCGCGATGCCGCCCAGAAAGAGGGTTCGGAGATGTCGTCGTCGCGTCTTTCATTCGTGACGATAGTCCAGCGGGCCGGGATGCCGCAACGCGGGTCGCACGCCGCATGAAGTTGATTCCGTAACGGGAGCAGGTCCGATGCAGAATGGAATTCACCGGAATCTCCCAGCCTCGGAGGTTGCGTCGTTTCGCAAGGACCTGATCCTGCAGGCCAGCAGCGACGGCGTGACGCTGGACATTCAACAGGGCACCAACCCCGACGGGACGGTCACCGTCGCCTGGAAGGTGCTGCCGGCTGGGGCGGACACACATCTCCAGTCTGCTTCGCCGCCCGCCGGCCCGCAGGCGGTCGCTGTCGACCCGCAAGCGCTTATTGTGCGCGCGCAGGGGGCGGTTTCGAACCTTCTGCAGCAAACGAGCAACGCCGCCAGTCAGCAAGATCTTCGTTCAATTATCGGGAACATCGGGCAGATCCTAAGCAACTTGCCCGCGGCGGTCGGGCAAGCCGCCGTTAATGCCCTCAATGACCTGGTGGACCAACTCGCGGCGGCAACCAAAGCAGCGAATGCCGATCCTCTCTCTCCGGTCGCGGTACAAATGCGCGACACCGGGGAGCAAATTGGCAATGCTCTCGGCGCAACGGGACACCAACTCAGGGGAGGCATCGCCGAACCGCCACCAACGCCGCCAGAGGATGCATCGGGCGGCGCGAGTTCCGCGCCGCCCGCGGCCGCGGACCAAAGTCCGGTGCAACCGGGAGGATTGCTCCGGTCCAACGGGATACAGCTGTTCACAAGCTGCGTGACGCGTCCGGAGCGTGTTGCCGAAGTCCAGTCCGTGTGCAACCTCATCATCAAGAATGCGTCTCGGTACCAGGAGGTATCTGATGCCCTGGGTGGTACGATACCCTGGTTTCTGATCGGCATCATTCATTCGTTGGAGAGCAGCTTTAGCTTCACCACCCATCTTCATAACGGCGACCCACTGACAGCGCGCACCGTCCATTCTCCCGTGGGTCGCCCAGTTCAGGGCTCGCCGCCATTTTCCTGGAAAGACAGCGCTTGCGACGCGCTCCGGCTCAAGCACCTGGATCGTGTCACCGATTGGCCACTCGCCGTGATGCTCGATCGTCTCGAGCGCTACAACGGCGTCGGCTACGTCGCAGAGGGCATTAATTCTCCCTACCTCTGGAGTTTCTCGCAGCAATGGACGAAAGGAAAGTTCGTCCGCGACGGCGTGTTCGACCCCAATGCCGGATCGAACCAATGCGGTGGCGCGGTCGCTCTTAAGCATCTGGTCGACGTCGGCGCCGTGAAGCTGTCCGGAACGAAGCGGACACCGAGCGCTGACAGCGCGCTCGGCCATCAGACGCCGATGGCCGCCGCGCAATTCATGCCTCCGTCCGCCCAGACCGAATTGGCGTTTCCCGGGCCGCTGAAGCTTGGGTCGACGATGACCGATGGGACCAAACGTGTGCAGGAATGGTGTGGGTTTCACGGCGCGCCGACACCCATCGACGGCGCTTTCGGCAGCGGCACGCAAGCCGCGGTCACCCTGTTCCAGAATCAATCGGGCATTCCCGCGACGGGCATCGTGGATCTGCGCACCTGGGCCGCGCTGACAGCGCCGATCAGGGCGGCGCTAGCCCCTCTCCGTGTCACGCCCGCCAGCCTGAATGACGCCGTCGTCGCCGTTGCCCGTCAGCATGTCGCTCAGAAGCCGATCGAGCTTGGCGGCGACAACAAAGGTCCGTGGGTCAAACTCTACATGGACGGAAAGGACGGGATCGAGGACGAGTGGTGCGCTGGCTTTGCCTGTTTCGTGATCGAACAGGCGGCGCAAGCGCTGGGCGTGGCGATGCCCTTCCCGCGCAGGGTCGCGGTTGCCGAGCTGATTGCCGATGCCAAGCAGTCCAACCGGTTTATCGCAGGGGGCGATATCGCTTCACCGGCGGCGGCGGTGGCCCGCCTGAAACCGGGTGGCCTGTTCGTCGTCAAGAACGCTACACAATCGCATACAGGCATCCTCGTCGAGGTTCGCGGCGACGGGTTCTCTTCGGCGGAAGGTAATGCCACCAACGTGACCAACAGCAACCGCGGATTTGAAGCTATCATCCAGAACCGGAGCTACCCTGGCAAGGATTTCATCTTGCTGGCGTGATGATTAGCCTTTCGTGTGAACGTTACGCCGAGCAGCCTTCGTCGCGCAGCAGATCGATCACCGCGTCGGGCGGGACGTCGGCGCTGGTGAAGGCCTGGCCGATGCCGTGGGTCAGGACGAAGTGCAGCGCGCCGTCGCGCATTTTCTTGTCGCGCCGCATGTGGCTGACCAGCGTCGCGGCGGAGAAGCGGCGGTTCAGCATCGACAGGTCGGCCGGGCAGCCCGACGGCGGAGACATGGGCGATCACCCGTTCGGCGTCGGCCTGGGCGCAGTGGCCCAAACGCGCCGATAGCTTGAAGGCGAGGCCGAGGCCGATGGCGACGCCCTCGCCGTGCAGCAGGCCGCCGTCGTAGCCGTATTCCGCCTCCAGCGCATGGCCGAAGGTGTGGCCCAGATTCAGGAGGGCTCGGCCGTCGTTGGGTTTTTCCTCGCGTTCGTCGTCGCCGACGACGGCGGCCTTGAAGGCGCAGGCGCGCTTGATGGCCTCGGCCTGGGCTTCGCGGTCGCCGGAGACGACCCCTGCCCCGTGGCGTTCGCACCAGGCGAAGAAGGCGGCGTCGCCGATCAGGCCGGCCTTGGCTATTTCCGCGTAGCCGGCTTTCAGCTCGCGCGGCGGCAGGGTGCTCAGGACGCCGGTGTCGGCGAGGACCATGCGCGGCTGGTAGAAGGCGCCGACGAGGTTCTTGCCGCGGCTGGTGTTGATGCCGGTCTTGCCGCCGACGGAGGAATCCACCTGGGACAGCAGCGTGGTCGGGATCTGGATGAACGGCAGGCCGCGCAGGGTGGTGGCGGCGGCAAAGCCGGCGAGGTCGCCGACGACGCCGCCGCCGAGGGCGATGACGGCGGTGCGGCGTTCCACGCGGGCTTCGAGAAGCTGGTCGACGATGGCCTGGTAGGTGTCCATGGACTTGGACGCCTCGCCGGGCGGCACGATGATGGCACTGGCGGTGATCGCGGTCTGCGCCAGGCCGTCCATCAGGGTGGGCAGATGCAGCTCGGCGACGGTGCGGTCGGTGATCACCACGGCGCGCTTCTGCGGCAGGCGGGGCGCCAGCAAGGCCCCTGCCCTTTCGATCAGGTTGTCGCCGATGACCACGTCGTAGCTGGTGCTGGGCAGCACCACGTGCAGGCGGCGGGCGGGTTTCCAGTCCATCAGCGCGTTCATCACCTGGGTTGTGGTGTGGTCCGGCGGTTCGTCGCCGCAGTCGACCACGACGTCGGCCTCGGCATACACCGGATAGCGCTTTTCCATCAGGTCGCGCAGGGTTTCCTCACGGTCGCGCCCGGCCAGCAGGGGGCGGTTGTCGCGGCTGGCAACGCGGCGGACCAGGGTCGGCAGGGTGCAGCGGAGCCAGACCGAGATCGATTCGGCGCGCGTGGCCTCCCGCGTCTGGGGGTCCATGAAGGCGCCGCCGCCGAACGCCAGCACCATCGGGTCGCCGGCCAGCAGGCGGCGGATCACGCGACGCTCACCGTCGCGGAAGGCGGGCTCGCCGTAGCGGGCGAAGAGTTCGGGGATGGTGCAGCCGGCGGCGAGCTCGATCTCCTGGTCGGCGTCGCGGAACGGCAGGCCGAGGCGGGCGGCGAGGCGGCGGCCGATCGAGGTCTTGCCCGCGCCCATCAGCCCGACCAGGACGATGCTTCGGCCGGCGATCGTATCGGGGAGGGGAATCGCCTCCCGCAGAGCGGTGTTGCGTGTCATGATCGGGGAGGCTAGCACACCGGCCCCGGAACAGGCGATTGCCCGCGAGTTGCAGGGTCCGCGAAACCGCCTTCAGGAGCATCGATGATCCGCTTATTTCTGGCTGTCCTGGCGGTGGGCCTGGTGATCCTTTTGGGCGGCGTGCTGATCCTGGGCGCGTTTCCGCCGTCGCCGCATACGCAGCCGGTGGAGAAGGTCGTGCCGAACGACAAGTTCTCGACGCACTGACGGGTTCCGGGCGTGGACCCGCGGGTCGATGCGTTCCTGGAGATGCTGGTGGTGGAGCGCGGGGCGGCGCGCAATACCATCCTGTCCTACACGCAGGATCTGACGGAGTTCGCTGAATTCGCCGCGGGGCGTGGCGCGGCGGTGACAGCGGCGGATGCCGAGACGTGCCGGGCGTTCATGGCATCATTGCATCAGCGCGGCTTGTCGGCGCGGACGGCGGCGCGGCGGTTGTCGGCGTTGCGGCAGTTCCATCTGTTCCTGCTGCGCGAGGGCGTGCGGACGGACGATCCGACCGCGCAGCTGGACACGCCCCGGTTGCCGCAGACCTTGCCGAAGCTGCTGTCCGAGCAGGAGGTGGATGCGCTGCTGGAGGCCGCCGAACGCAAGCCGGGACGTCCGGGCGCTCTGGCCCGGGCGGCGCTGGAGATCCTGTATGCGACCGGGATGCGGGTGTCGGAGCTGTTGTCGCTGCCGCGGGAGGCGCTGAGCCGCGACCGGCAGGCGATGATCATCAAGGGCAAGGGCGGCAAGGAGCGGATGGTGCCGCTGTCGGGCCGAGCGCGGGCAGCCGCGGCAGCGTTGCTGGAGGCGACGGAGGTGTCGAGCCGGTGGCTGTTTCCGGGGCGCGATCCGAAGGTGGCGCTGACCCGGCAGGCGTTCTTCGTGTTGCTGAAGCAGGTGGCGCTGGAGGCGGGGCTCGATCCCTCCCGGGTATCTCCGCACGTGCTGCGGCATGCGTTCGCCTCCCACATGCTGGCGCGCGGGGCGGATCTGCGGAGCCTGCAGGTGCTGCTGGGGCATTCGGATATCTCGACGGTGCAGATCTATACGCATGTGCAGACGGAGCGGCTGCGCAAGGTGGTGGAGGATCACCATCCGCTGTCGGAACGGCGGGTTCGGCCGGGGTAAGGTTGGGGTTTGGTTGTGGCGCCCGCAGTCGCGGCTCTGGCCAGGATTCAGGCCTCCGACATCACCTCAATGCGCCCCTCCCTGACCGCCTTGATAAACGCCCGGTAGTCCCGCTCATTCTGGTCGGCGTATTCGACCGCGAATTCGTTGATCGCCTGGTCGAATGTCGTGCTGGAGCCCATGTATCCGGCGATTTGTGCAGCGTCACCGGAACGGGCATGGGCCTTCGCCAGGGTCCAGCCGCACAGTTTGCCATAGGCCCGCAACATGTCCTCGTCCCAGTCCTCGATAATGGCTGATATCTTCACGTCACGAAGCTGGCGCATATACATGTGGCGGCCGTTTTCGCCGGTTGTCCAGCCGAGGAAGATGTCGGTCGCGGACTGCATCAGGCGCTGGCCGCAGACCACCCTTTGGCCGTGGTTTTCGTAGACGCTTTTGCCCGCGTAAGGTTCCAGCACCGAGGCTTTTGCTTCCTTGACCTGCAGGAACAGCGGATCGTCCTCGGTCGCGATGAACAAACCGACGCCGCACCACGTGCCCACGCTGCCGATGCCGACGACCTTCAGCGCGATGTCGCAAAGGTGGTAGCGGTCGAACAAGACGCGGACGTGATCAGGCAACGATTCACGATAGCTTGCGAGTGGTTGGCGGAATCCTGTGGTGACCCCCGGCGCCAACTTCGCCGAGGGATGGAAGATCAAGGGGGGATCGTCCTTGAAGCGCGGTTCGGTGCCCCGATGCTCGATGAGCTTCGGAAATATGAATTCAGGTTCGGATTTTTCCTGCGCGGTCTCGACGCGCTTCTTCATGATTTCCTGCCGGCGTTCATCGACCATTTCCAGCACGTCATCAACACTGATCGTTTCGTACCAGACGTCGAGGGCGCGCTTGGCGGAGTAATCGGCCATGTGTTCGCGGTAAGAGCGCACGGTGGCTTCGGCGGCCCGGGCAACCTCGGTCTCGCTCAGGCGGAGATAGCGACCGGCGATGACAACGCTCGCGGTCAGGCGTTTGATGTCCCATTCCCAAGGGGCCGGCAGTGTTTCGTCGAGATCGTTGATATCGAAGACGATTTGCCGTTCCGGCGTGGCGAAGCCGCCGAAATTCAGCAGATGCGCATCGCCGCAGGCCTGCACCAGCAGTCCTGATTTCGCCGTCGTTGCCAGATCCGCCGCCATGATGGCGGCTGCGCCGCGATAGAAGGTGAATGGCGACTGCATCATCCGCCCGAAGCGGATCGGGACCAGTTCGGCCATGCGGTCTTCGTTCGATTCCAGCAGCAGGTCGATCGGATCGCGGCGACCCTTGTGCGCCTTCCAGCCGGCATGGGATTCGCGCGGCACTGCGTCGCGCAGGGCCTTTCCCTGGGTACGGCGGTCACTCGGCGCGGCCACATGCGTCTGCACATCGCCGTGGCGGACGGCATCCTGGGTCATCAGGGTGATTGCGGGTGTCCGCTTCTCCTTGGGAACCCCCTTCCGTGCCTTGCTGTCCTCGTGGTGGGCCTGATGCCTACCTTTGCCCTTTTCTTCGGCCCGTTCGCTTGCCGCCATAATCCGATCCTCCGGGTGCTTCGTAATTGGCGGATCCCGATCCGCGAATTGGGATTGTGAGGCTGCGCCAGAACGGGTCATTGATCTCGGTCATGATTTAGCCTTTGTGACGGCTGAAAGCTCCTCATTTCGATATCGTCGAAGCCGGACGCGGTCACCAGATGTGGGCGGTCCGGCAGGACGTCTTGCGCTTGATCATGGCGCCATTGCGGTTGCAGTCCATTGTGACCGCAAATGCAGGAGTTGTCCCGGGATGAAATCTCCCTTTGCCACGGCGCACGCAATTTCGGTGGGGATGGCAGGGGGTGTCAGCGGTGCAGGCCGCGGGTCCCGCGGCAAGAGGAGGCGGCTGTGGTGTTTGATTGCCACGCTGGCGATTGCCGGGTGCGCATCGATCGGGCCAGGTAGCGTGCCGCGTGACCGGCTGGATTACATGAATGCTGTCGCGGAATCCTGGAAGGAGCAGACGCTGCTGAACATCGTCCGGCTGCGTTACGGCGACGCGCCGAGCTTCCTGGATGTCTCATCCGTTATCAGTGCTTACACATTCCAGGGGCAGGTCTCGGCGGGCGGGCAGCTTGGTTCCAGCGTGACCAACACGCTGCCGCGTGGGTTCGGCACCGTGGGCGGCAGCGCCACGTATCTGGACCGGCCGACGATTTCCTACACGCCGCTATCGGGTGACAAGTTCGCGCGCAGCTTGTTGCGACCGCTGCCGCCCACCGAGGTGTTCGAGTTGATTCAGGCCGGCTACGCGTCCGACGCTGTCCTGATGGTGACGACGCGGGCGATCAACGGGCTATATAATCGTTCCGGGATCGGACGCCGATCGCGGGAGGCTGATCCGGAGTTCTATACGCTGCTGGATGCGCTCAGGCGTCTGCAACTTTCGGGGTCGGTCAGTATCCGGTTGCAGAAGCAGGGCGCGGAGGAGACCGGTATCCTTATACTTGCCGGGGAGCGAAGTGCCGCCACCAATGACGATCTGGAGACCGTGCAGCGGCTTCTGAAGGTGAGGCGCGACAAGGACGGAGAGCTGAAGGTGGTGTTCGGGCTGTTGCCGCGGACTCCGAACGAGATTGCCCTGCTGACGCGGTCGATGGCGGAGATTCTGCAGGAGGTGGCGGCGGGGATCGAAGTGCCGTCCGATCACGTCGCGCAAGGGCGTACGGCGGCGGCGACGCGGGTGGTGTCGGCGGAGAATCCACGTGACCGTCCGTTGATCAGGATTTTGTCGGGCCAGACGCCGCCGCCGGATGCTTATACGTCGGTGCGCTACCGGAGTACCTACTACTGGATTGAAGACGGCGATCTGCCCTCCAAGAGCGTTTTCACGTTCCTGATGATTTTCTTTTCGCTGGCCGAGACGGGGGTGACGCCACAGGTGCCGGTGTTGACGGTGCCGGCGGGCTGAAGGGCGCGGGTTGGTCTGAGGACCATGTTGCAGGTGCTGGTGTGGGCGCTCCCCCATCGAAGAACTGTCACAAAATTCTGGTATGGGCGGTTGATCGAAATCACCGTGAGGGCAGCGCAGCCGCCATGACGATACCGGACAGTGAACAGAGCCTTGAACTCGGCCGCCGAACGCTTCTTCTCGCCGGGGGGATTGGCGGCGGGGTGCTGATGGCTGGGGCTGGTTCGGGACCCGCTCTGGCCGCGGACGCGCCCGAGGGGTCCGATCCGGTCGAGACGCCGCCGGTCGCGGGATTGCACCTGCAGTTCGGTTCGGATGCGTCCTCGACGATGGTGGTTTCCTGGCACGCGTTGCAGCCGGTGCAGCATCCCCGGGTTCTGGTCGGGCGCATGGATGGGAGGCTGGAACAGACCGTCGCGGCGGAGGAGAGCCGCTATACCGATGGAAAGTCGGGACAGGTGGTGCGGGCGTATCATGCGAAGGTCGGCGGGTTGGAGCCTGACTCGGCTTATCTGTATGCGGCGATGCATGATGGGGCGGAGCCGCAGTTCGGAACGTTTCGGACCGGGCCGCGGGGGCGTGCGCCGTTCACGTTCACCAGCTTTGGCGATCAGGGCACCCCGACGCTGGGCAAGAAGTTCGTGCCGCCGGCGGGGGTGACCCTGGCGAACACGGTTTATGTCAATGACAACCTCGGCGCCCCGGCGGGGGCGGATACGACGCTGGGGGTGGAACGGCTGCGGCCGTTGTTCCATTTGTTCAACGGAGATCTTTGTTACGCGAACCTGGCGACGGATCGCGTGCGAAGCTGGTGGGATTTCTGGACGAACAACAGCCGCAGCGCGCGGAACCGGCCGTGGATGCCCTCGGCGGGGAACCATGAGAATGAGTTGGGGAATGGGCCGATCGGGTATCAGGCTTATCAGACGTATTTCTCGGTTCCGGCGGCGGACGGACAGACGGAGGTGACGCGCGGGCTTTGGTATGCGTTCACGGTTGGGTCGATGCGGGTGATCAGCATCGCCAATGACGATGTGGTTTACCAGGATGGCGGGGACTCCTACGTGCGGGGGTATTCGGGTGGCGCGCAGAAGGCGTGGCTGGAGAAGGAACTGGCGGCGGCGCGGGCGGATACCGGCGTGGACTGGGTGGTGGTGTGCATGCACCAGGTCGCGATTTCGACGGTGGACAAGTTCAATGGGGCGGACCTGGGGATACGGCAGGAGTGGGTGCCGCTGTTCGACCGGTACGGGGTGGATCTGGTGGTATGCGGCCACGAGCATCATTACGAGCGGTCGCATCCAATCCGGGGGCAACAGCCGAATGCGACACTGACTCCGGTGCCGGCGGCGACCGAAACGGATGTGATCGATACGACGAAGGGCACGGTGCATATGGTGATCGGCGGCGGCGGCACGTCGGTTCCGTCGAATCAGCTGTTCTTCGACCCGCCGGCGTGCCGGGTCATTACGGGGGTTGGCGAGCGCAACCCGTCGACCGGCAAGAAGACGGCTGTCTACGTGAAGGAGGATGCGCCGTGGTCAGCGACGCGCAACGCGGCGCATTCCTATGGGTTCGCCTCGTTCGCGGTTGATCCGGGGACGCATCCTGGAGATTTCACGACGATCAAGGTGACGTATTACGACGTTGTCGGGACGGACGGTCAGTTGGCGGCTTTTGAAACGTTCACGCTGAGGCGGCCGAGGCGGGATCAGCCATAGGGCGGCGGCGCGGCGTTCGCCAGACGAGCGGCGTGATCGTTCGCCGCTCCCTGGTGCCCATGATCACAGTGTCGGGTATGGGCAAAATGCCTTTAACGCCTGCCTGGACGAAGCGGTTCGTTACTTATACGGTTCTACTGTGGCGGCGAGTGCGTCGTGAGATGCCTATCCCACCGATGGCGACCGCGAACAGGGTCATCGTGGCGGGTTCGGGAATGCCAGTTGTGAATGTGCTGGTCCCGGAGCCGATGATCTGACCGTTCGAGAATGCGATGGCGGTGAACGTATCTCCTGGTGTGAAGGCGATTGAGCCGTTGGGGCCGGAAATCGCGTCTCCACCAGCGAAGCCGAACAGGTCGCCGCCGATATTGTTCGTCAACAGGTCGTTGATCAGAGTTGTTTCGTTTGTGTTTGGGAACAGTGTCCCGAACGCTATGCTTTGCGCGCTTTGCGCGAATGCATCGTTCGTAAAGAGGACAAGGTGTTCCTGGCCAGGGGCGTCGTTGGGGAGGTTCGATGCCACACCAAGGAGAAACGTGCTGCCGGGTTGGTAAACGAACCCGGGCTGGCCGAACTGCGCGGCGGTGAGATATGTTTCTGATATGGTCGTCGGTCCTGGCGTGCCGGCCGCGAACGGCGCCCCGTTGCCGATGCCAAATGTGGTGAACGGCGCCCCGAGGTTAGCAATGGCGATGTCCGTTACCGCGTAATTTGGCAACGAAATCGTGTAGGATGAACCGGCGGGAACCGCCGTGGATATTTCTACGGCCGCCATGGCCTGGGAAGTCAGGCTTAACGCAACGACACTCAAGCCAAGAAGATACCGCAGTTTCATAACGCCGCTCCTGCATACATAGGCACAGATCTATTTTTATCGTACTGCTACCGACACTACGGGCGCGCTGTATTATTTTCAACGAATATTTCGCATAATTTTGACAAATCGTGTAACAGGTAGGCGTGCGCGTTAGGGGGGCATGTTTGGCTTACGCCGCCGCTGATTGGGTCGCAGGGCCATCCTTTTGCTCCGGGAGCTGAGCGCATGGACAGCCGTGGCATTGCCTGTCCATACTTGGACCAATGGCATCGCTAAAAGCGACACCGCGCGGAGTGGACCAAGATGAATGATTTCGATCAATCCTTCCTGCAATTCCAGGCCGCTGAGCATGCTCGGCGTACCGCCAAGGCCTGGCTGGAGGCCTTCGAGAGGGCGCTGACGTCCCGGAATCAAGCAGAAATCGGCGCGTTGTTCCATGACGACTGCCACTGGCGGGACGTTCTGGCATTCACCTGGCACATCACGCCGGTCGCGGGGCGGGAGGCCGTGGCGGACCGGCTGGCGGCGGAACAGGGGCGGACCGGCGCGCATGGATTTCACCTGCCAACCGGGCGCAAGCCGCCGCGGAATGTGCGGCGCCTGGGGATCGAGAGCATCGAGGCGATTTTCGAGTTCAAGACGGAGGTTGGGCGGGGCGCCGGTATTTTGCGGCTGTCGCAAGGGCCGGACGCGGGCGATGAGATGAAGGCGTGGCTGCTGTCGACGACCCTGGAGGCGTTGGACGGCTATGAGGAGAAGATCGGAGCGAACCGGCCGACCGGGTCCGCCTATTCGCGGAATTTCGGCGGCGACAACTGGGCCGACATGCGGCGGAAGGCGGTTGCCTATGAGGACCGGGAGCCGACGGTCCTGGTGATCGGCGGAGCGCAGGCGGGACTGTCGATCGCGGCGCGTTTGAATCAGTTGGATGTGGATACGCTGGTGGTCGAGAAGTGGCCGCGGATCGGCGATAGCTGGCGCAAGCGGTATCACTCGCTGGCGCTGCACAACTCAGTCCATCTGAACCATCTGCCGTTCATGGAATTTCCGCCGACGTGGCCGAAGTATATTCCGAAGGACATGCTTGGGCTGTGGTTCGAGTTCTATGCCGAGGCGATGGAGATCAATTGCTGGACCGATACGGAATTCGTCAGTGGTACATGGGATGAGGCGGCGAAGTGCTGGACGGCCAGCTGAAGCGCGGGGACGGGACGGAGCGGGTGGTGCGGCCGCGGCATCTGGTATTCGCGAACGGGGTGAGCAGTTACCCGATGATTCCCGATTTGCCGGGTTTGGAGGACTTCAAGGGCGAGGTCCTGCACTCCGAAGGTTTTGACAGCGGCGCGGGCTGGGAGGGGAAGAACGCGCTGATCCTGGGCACGGGCAGCAGCGCCAATGACATCGCGCTGGATCTGCACAGCCACGGGGTGAACACGACGCTGATTCAGCGCGGGTCGACGACCGTTGTTTCGATCAATCCGAGCGCGCGGCTGAATGAGGCGATCTGGGATGAGGGCGGACCGCTGGAGGATTGCGATCTGGTCGTTTCTTCCGCGACTCCGCCGTTGATCCTGAAGGGGTACAGGTCCGTCGTGAAGCGGATGATGGAGCTGGACAAGGAGATGATCGAGGGTCTGAAGCGGATCGGCTTCAAGCACGATATTGGCGAGGACGAGACCGGCCATCAGATGAAGTATTTCCGCCGGGGTGGTGGGTATAACCTGGATGCCGGCAGTTCGGATCTGATGATCAAGGGCGAGATCGGGCTGCTGCAGTATGACCGGATCGAGCGGTTCGTTGCCGGTGGCGTGCTGCTGACGGACGGGTCGACGGTTCCGGCGGACCTGATCGTGCTGGCGACGGGTTATTATCCGCAGATGGAGCTTGTGCGGCGTGCGCTGGGCGAGGCTATGGCGGAGCGCATCGGTCCGGTCTGGGGGATCGGGCCGGATGGCGAGTTGAACAACATGTTCAAGCGGACGCCGCAGCAGGGCGCGTGGTTCATTGCCGGTGGGTTGGCGCAGTGCCGCATCAACTCGAAGTATCTGGCGGTTCAGATCAAGGCGATGGAACTGGGGAAGCTTGGGCCGCTTTGACCGGGCAAGCGGGCGTCGGTATCTCGCGACGGAGTTTGGTTGTTTCGGCCGGTGTTGCCGGATGGCTGCCGGTGGCCGGCCGGGCAGCCACTCAGGGCGAGTGGGACACGCAGCCGGAGGTGCGGCCGACCGACTCGGTGCTGGCCGCTGACCTGCTGTGCGGCCCGCATTACGTGCTGGGGCCGACCGTCACGACGCTTGGTTACCTCAATCGATACACTGTCAACACGGACTACGGGCCGTTCATTGCGCCGAGCGATGTGAGGTTGCGCCGGCTGGTGCGGGAGATCGCGGCGATTGCCGCGCTGCAGGCGATGCAGCAGACGGAGGCTTTCGAGAAGGCCGCCATCGAGGCTGGCAAGTCGCCGTTTCGCAGTGCGAAGAACCTGCTGGACGATCCGGTCGGGACGCTATCGGCGATTCCGGAGGGGATCGGCAGCATTTTCAACCGGGCGAAGGAGCAGGTGAACCGGCAGGGGCGCAGCCGGTATGAAGACGGTCCGGCGAAGCAGCTTCTCGCGGTGTCCAGCTACAAGCGGGATTATGCGGCGAAGCTGGGGGTCGATGTTTACTCCAGCAACGAGGCATTGCAGAAGGAACTGGATCGGCTGGCCTGGGCGTCCGCCGCCGGCAATCTGACGCTGGGGGCGCTATCCATGGCGACTGGGGCGCTCGCGCTGCAGGTTGCCAGTAATGTGCGGGTCTTGGAGCAGGCGCAGAACGTTGTGGCGGCGACGCCGCCGAGCGAACTGTCCAAGCGGAACCGGGAGCAGTTGCGGCGGCTGGGGGTGGCGGAGGCGGTGGCGGATCGGTTTCTCCGCAATCCAGCGCTTTCGCCTCGGCACGAGACAATCATTGTTGCCAGCATGGCGGCTCTTGGGACGATTCCGGGGCAGGCGGAGTTTGTCGGATATGCCGGGGGCGCCGATACGGAGGATGCGGCGCTGCTGTTCCAGCAGATGGCGGAACTGATCGCGGGGTATAGCGCAGTTGTTGCGCCGGTGCGGCGGATCGACATCGTTCTGAACTTGCCAGTCGTTGTTGCGGCGTCAGGCACGGCGGTCCTGTTGCTGCCGATCGACCGGCTGTTGTGGACGGCGCGGAACCTGGAGTTGGCAAAGGGACTAGCAGAAATACAGCCCCATGCGCCGGAGGTTTGGATCACCGGTGATGCGTCAGCGCGTGCCGAAGCCGGGTTGGCGCAATCCGGACTTATGTTGACTCAGTATTGCGGGAAACGGCTTCCTTTGCTGGATTAAGATAAAGACGGATCGTCGCCGGGGAGGAAAGCAGATGCCCAATACAGGTCCAAGTCGCGGCGGTCTGTCCCGTCGCGCGTCTCTGGCCGTCATGGCGCTTGGCGGAGCCTGCCTTTTTCGGGGTGCTTTATCAGAACGACGATTTCGGCAAGGACCATCTTGCAGGGTTGCGTGCCGGGCTGGGTGCGCAGGCGGCCGAGCGGATCGTCAAGACCGCCAGTTATGAGGTGACCGATGCGACGGTGGATTCGCAGATTGTGGAGTTGAAGCAAAGCGGCGCGGACGTCCTGGTGACGGCGGGAATTCCGAAATTTGCAGCGCAGGCGATCCGGAAGATGTACGAGATCGGATGGAAGCCATTGCATTTGCCCGGTTATCCGGCCGCGTCCATTCCCGGAACATTCAAGCCGGCCGGACTGGAGGCCTCGACCGGGACGTTACGGCCGAGTTCGTGAAGGTGCCCGGCGATCCGGCGTGGGATAACGATCCGGAGATGATCGCCTATCTGGATTTCGCGAAGAGATACGCACCGGATCTGAACCCCACCGACAAGCTGACCGTGTTCGGCTATTATTGCGCAGCGGCGACGGTGAAGCTGCTGGCGCAATGCGGCGACACTCTGACCCGCGCCAATCTGTTGGACAAAATCACGCATCTTCAGACTATGGCAGTGCCGATGCTGCTGCCCGGTATTACCATGAGCAGTTCGCCGGAGAATTACGCCGTGATCCGGCAGATGCAGTTGCAACGGTTCAATGGTTCGGGGTGGGACAAGATCGGCGGCGTTGTCGAGGGGTAAGAATTACGGGCCGGGGTTGGAGTATCCGGTCGAGTGCTGGAACACGTTGGGCTTGCGGTAGATTGCCAGGATGATCGCCCCCTCGTCGGACCGTGTTTCGTGGAAGGAGCCTTCCTTGCGCCACACATACTCGCCGGCGCGGCAAATTCCGTCGTGATCGTAGAACGAGCCTTCGATGACGTAGGTCTGCTCGATCTCCGGGTGCTTGTGCATCGGCAATGATGTCCCCGGCTCCCACTTCAGGAGGCAGGTCATTTCCCCCTTTTCCTTGTCCTCGTAAAGCACCTTGATCGAGACGCCGGCGAATTGCGTGGGCGCCCAGTCCATGTCCTGTGGCTTGACGTAGGTCGAGGCGCCTATCGTCGGTTGCACGCGGGTCTTTGATCGAGCCGTGGAGACGGTTTCCGTTGCGTCGTTCATTGCTGCTGACCTTACCAAGGTGCCGGGTGGTGGCTGGAATAAGGGCACTGTGCCGGCGTGGCGTCAATCTATGTCCGGCGTGCGGGCAGGAAGGCAACGTTTGCGGTGCGGGTGCCGCCGCGATACAGTCGAAGCAAGCAAGGATCGGGAGGCCGCATTGGATGACGTCATCTCCGGCGCGTACGTCTTCACCGTCGAGCGGTCGGCGCGTGGCTATGCCTTGAACAGGATGGCGAGCACCTTGAGTTCTCCGGAAAGTCGCGCGCGGTTTTGCCAGGATGAGGCGGGGTATATGCGCGGCATGGGGTGTTCGGATGAACAGATCGGCCTGGTGGGACGGCGGGACTGGAAGGGCCTGCTGGAGAGCGGAGGCAGTATCTATCTGATGCTGAAGATTGGTTCGGCGGTCGGTGTTTCGCTTCAGGAGATCGGCGCGCATACGGCTGGGCTGACGCTGGACGAATACAACGCACGAAAGGCTTCCTGACCATGGCGACGGTGATCGGCGGTATCGGGACTTCTCATGCGCCCACGATCGGGGTGGCGTGGGACCGGGGGCAGCAGCAGGACCCGGTTTGGGCGCCGTTGTTCTCTGGGTATGTGCCGGCCCGAGCGTGGCTGGATGAGGTGCGTCCGGATTTGTTTCTTGTGGTTTACAATGATCATGTGAACCAGTTCTTCTTTGATGCTTATCCGACGTTTGCGCTGGGGGTGGGTGCGACGCATGGTCAGGCGGATGAGGGGTGGGGGAAGCGGCCTCTGCCGGACCTGCCGGGTGATCCGGAGTTTGCGTGGCACCTTGCGCGGTCCCTGGTGGAGGACGAGTTCGATCCGACGATCTGCCAGGAGATGAAGCTGGATCATGGGGTGTTGTCGTTTCTGCCGTTATTGACTGATACGGACTGGAAGGTTCCGGTCGTTCCGCTGGCGGTCAACGTCATCCAGCATCCGATCCCGACGGCGCGGCGGTTGTACCGGCTGGGGGGTGCGATTGGGAGGGCGATCGCGTCGTATCCGAAGGACAAGCGGGTGGTGGTGTTCGGGACGGGCGGGCTGACGCATCAGCTGCACGGAACGCAGTACGGGACGAAGAACGTTGCCTGGGACAATGAGTTCATGGACCGGCTGGAGAACGATGCGGCCGGGCTGTCGGCGTTGTCGATCCGGGACTACATGGAGCGCGGCGGCACCGAGGGTGTCGAGATGATCATGTGGCTGGCGATGCGGGGGGCTTTGGGGGCGAACGCGCGGCGGGTGCACCGGAATTACACCGCGCCGTTTACCACTGGGTATGGGCTGCTGGTGCTGGAGACTTAGCGGGGCTGCCGTCTGGACGGGGGTTGTTGAAGTCGTGGATGACCGGCACAAGGCCGGTCATGACGCGGGGGGGCCGGGCATGACACGGTTGGGCGTGTGATGGACACGGTTGGGCGTGTGATGGCTCGGTCCGGCGTGTGGTGGACACGGTTGGGCGTGTGGTGGACACGGTTGGGCGTGTGATGGCTCGGTCCGGCGTGTGATGGACACGGTTGGGCGTGTGGTGGACACGGTTGGGCGTGTGGTGGACACGGTTGGGCGTGTGGTGGACACGGTTGGCGGTCATGACACGGGGGGACTGGTCACGACATGGTGGGGTGGCGGGCGTGGGGCGGGTCTGGTTAGACCCCGGCGCTAGTCAGACGCCGGGTCTGGTCAGAGGCCAGGTCCAGTCAGACGCCGGCGGTCGCGGCTACTTCGGCGGCGAAGTCTTCCTTGGGTTTCTCGATGCCTTCGCCCAGGGCGAAGCGGTCGAAGCCGATCAGGGTTGCGCCGGCCTTCTTGACGACGGCGCGGACGCGGCTCTCACCGTCGTGGACCCAGACCTGCTCCAGCAGGACCACTTCCTCGTAGTATTTGCGGACGCGGCCTTCGACCATCTTCTCGATGATGTTGTCGGGCTTGCCGGAGGCGCGGGCCTGTTCGGTGAGGACGGCTTTTTCACGTTCCAGGGCGGCGGGATCGACGGCGTCGATGTCCAGCGCCTCGGGCCGGGTGGCGGCGACGTGCATGCCGACCTGGCGGCCGAGGGTTTCCAGCGTGGCCAGTTCGCCGGGGCCTTCCACCGCGGCA
This sequence comes from uncultured Pseudomonadota bacterium, assembly GCA_963819005.1. GTDB lineage: Bacteria > Pseudomonadota > Alphaproteobacteria > Acetobacterales > Acetobacteraceae > Rhodopila. Next base: position 440,142 of record CAWFUL010000007.1, on the reverse strand, counting down.
AGCACGCCGATCTTGCCGAGGCCGGGTTTCAGCGCCTGGTGCATGTAGGTGGCGACGACGCCCTGTTTGACGGTCAGGACCCTGGCGCGGCGGAGGTTCATGTTCTCCCCGACCGTGGCGACCATGTGGGTCAGTTCGTCGGCGACGTTGCGGCCGGTGCCGGGGAACGGGGCGGACTTGATGGCGTCGAGGTCCTCACCGACCTGCAGCGCGATCTGTGCCACGGTGGCGACGAAGTTCTGAAACGCCTCGTTGCGGGCGACGAAGTCGGTTTCGGCGTTGACTTCGACCATCGCGGCTTTCTGCGGCGCGGAGGCGACGCCGACGAGGCCCTCGGCGGCGATGCGGCCGGACTTCTTGGCGGCGGCGGACAGGCCCTTCTTGCGCAGCCAGTCGATCGCGTCTTCCAGGTTGCCGGCGGATTCCGTCAGCGCTTTCTTGCAGTCCATCATGCCCGCGCCAGTCTTTTCGCGCAGGTCCTTGACCAGGGCGGCAGTGATTTCAGCCATGTCGCTTCTCCTCTGGTTCAGGCGGTGGCCGCTTCGGGTTGCGCGTCGGCGATGACTTCAGGGGGCAGCTCTTCGCGGGCGCCGATGTCAGCGCCGGAGCCGGCCATCTCAGCGCTGATGCCATCCAGCACGGCGCCGGCGACGAGCTCGCAATACAGCGAGATGGCGCGGATGGCGTCGTCGTTGCCGGGGATCGGGAAGGTCACGCCGGTGGGGTCGGAGTTACTGTCCAGCACGGCCACGACGGGGATATGCAGCTTGTTGGCTTCCTCGACCGCCAGCTTTTCCTTGTTGGTGTCGATGATGAACAGGATGTCCGGCAGGCCGCCCATGTCCTTGATGCCGCCGAGGGCGCGGTCGAGCTTGTCCTTGTCGCGGGTGATATCCAGGACCTCTTTCTTGGTCAGGCCCTGGGTGTCGCCGCCGACCAGATCCTCGATATGGCGCAGGCGCTTGATCGAGCCGGTGATGGTTTTCCAGTTCGTCAGGGTGCCGCCGAGCCAGCGGTGATTGATGTAGTACTGGCCGCAACGCTTGGCGGATTCGGCGATCTGTTCGGCCGCGGCGCGCTTGGTGCCGACGAAGAGGACGCGGCCGCCGGCGGCGGTGACGTCGCGGATGGCGCGCAAGGCTCGGTCCAGCATCGGGACGGTCTGCTGCAGGTCGATGATGTGGACCTGGTTGCGGGTGCCGTAGAGGAACGGCGCCATGCGCGGGTTCCAGCGGCGGGTGTGGTGGCCGAAGTGGACGCCGGCTTCGAGGAGCTGGCGCATCGTGAAATCGGGCATCGCCATGGGCGTGCGGTCCTTTCGTGTCGTCCGGTTGTTGCCTCCGCGGGGGTTGGCTGGTGCCACCGGACCCAGTGATGGGAAAGGGTCCCCGCGTGTGAATTACCGGCGCGCGGTGGGTCCCGCTGCCAGCGCGGGGGATATGGCGGAGATTGGGGGAGATTGCAAGCGTGGGGGTGCGGGTGGGGGATCCGGCGTTAGCGGGTTTTCAGGCGGGGTCGGCCACGGCGTGCAGCGGGATCGGCGGGTCGCCCGGGGAGGTTCGGAGAGTTGGTGCGCAACGCCGAAGACCTGCCGCGCCTGATCCTCCCAACCGCGAAAGATTTGGCCGGTCTTCGACGACACCTCCGCGAGCCACCAAGACGACGACAAATCAGGGCAAATCAGCCGAAAACTTGCTAATGTCGCGCCTATGGGGCGGAGCCGTGGGTTGCCAGGTTATTGGTCCGGGTGCTTTCGACTCCCCATAATTCCGTGTGGTTGAAGGCCGTCCGACGCCCTGATGGGCCTCGCTCGGCTCCAGGTCTCAACCAAGAACCGGTTCCACCGTTCGCGGATCCTCGACGTCGATCCGCAAATGTTCCGTCGGCTGAGGCGTTGCCGCCACCACACAGACCCCGTCAGGCGCTTCGAACTGATGCCAGGTGTTTTGCGGCACGACCGCGATCATCCCGGCACTCAGCGCCAGGGACTGCTTTCCCTCGCCCGTCATCAGATGAAGTGTCGTCGCCCCTTCGAAGATTTGCACAATCTCGTCGCCCACCGGATGTCGTTCCCAGGCGCTTGTGCCAGCGAACTTTCCGGCGGAAATCGCCCCGTCGCGATAGGGCGCCAATCTGGCGAATGCCCCTTCACACTCAGCCTCGGAGGACGTTGGGGTGCGTCCCTTCAGCATCTTCAGCTTCCCGAATTCGGCCTTGAAGTCGATGACGGCAACCATTCGTTCCTCCGCGTCTCAGCAGTCCGCATCTGCCTGCACCGAGCATAGCTGCCTTTCCGTGTCGCTAATCAATAGCGAACGGCGATTGGTGCGTGGCGACCGCTTGCCTTCGGTTGATGTCAGACTGTTCCTGTCTGGACTGCGCGTAGCGGCCAGCGTGGCGACTGGTCGCTGAAACTGTCTTTTCTTGGCCACTTTCGCTCCCTGATTTACCCACCGAAAAGGCGCCGAACTTTCAGGGGCTGGATTCCGATGCGCCTCCCGACCGCATGCGATGATGCGGCTCGGCAAGACCCGGCAGGGGGGTGGTCAGCCGGACATGGAACGGCGCCGGGTGGCGGCGAGACAGCCGAGGAGTCCCATCCCGAGAAGCGCAATTGAGGTTGGTTCGGGGACGATGGAAGCGGTGAACGTCACCGTTGGTTCGCTGGTTGTCGCGTTTCCGGGGTCGGAGAAGAACTCGTACGACGAGGTGCCTCCCCAAAATGGATTGGCATAGGTTCCATCCGCCAATGCGTAGCCGAACCCGTTACCCGTTAGCTGGGGGTCCGTCGCGCTGACCAGATTGTCGACGGCGTAAGGTTCGTTCTGAGGGATTGCGGTGCCGGCCGGCTGCAGTGCCGTGATGGCAACACCGTTGCGTTCGCCTGTTATGCCGGCGATCTGATAAAATCCACTGCCGTCGGCCGTGTCAGCGGTGGTGAAGGTGCCGTCGGCACTTACCCCGGAACCGCTGTAGGTCCAGTCCCATAGAAGCGACGCGCGGGCCGGCGCGGCCGCCGCGAGGCTGGCGACAAGCACGGCTGACAAGGCAGAGGTCTTCAGCATGAGTGAACTCCTTGGCCGAACGGACTCGAACTGCAAAGCCGGCCGCAATCCAATGTGAATGCTATTGTATTCCGGGACGGAGGCAAGCCAGCCCTCCAACGCCACGTCACCGCAGCGGAGATGTCCGTTCGGGCCGTGGGTTGATGTCCGGACGAGGTGGCGCATGATGGCCGGACGTTCGAGGGAGATGTGCCGGTGATGCATGCCAATCCGAAGGCCGCCTGGACTGTCGACGATCTGCGGGCCGACGAGAGCTGGATCTGTGAGCTGGATGACCGCGCGGCGCGGGACCTGACCGCGGCGGTGCGCAAGGCGGCCGATCCGGACAAGACGCTGTTCGACTACGGCCGGAATGATTTCGACCTGGGGTCGGCGTGGCCGGTGATCGAGGGGGCGCTGCGGGAGGTCCGGGATGGGACGGGGTTTGCGATTCTGCGCGGGATGCCTCGGGCGGGGCTAAGCGAAGCCGAGTTCGAGCTTTTGACCTGGGCCATAGGGCTGCATGCGGGCGTCGCTCGGCCGCAGGGGAAGGCGAGCCCGTTCATTGCGCCGGTGCGGGATGCTGGGGTGGTATATCGCAGCGGCGGCGGGCGGGGATACTCGTCGCGGTCCGATCTGGATTTCCATACCGACGGCGCGGATGTGGTGCTGCTGACTTGCTATAACGTCGCGAAGTCGGGCGGGGAGAGCATGGTTTCGAGCTCGATCACCGCGTATGAGGTGATGCGGGCGGAGCGGCCGGATCTGGCGGAGGTGCTGCACGAGCCGTTTTACTTCAGCCGGCAGCAGGAACAGGCGCCGGACGAGGGACCGTTTTACTCGAACCCGATCATCGGCGAGCGTGACGGGCTGCTGTTCAGCAAGTGGAACCGGAACCGGTTGCGGACGGCTCAGGCGCTTGAGGGGGTGCCGGCGTTGACCGAAGTGCATAACGAGGCTGTGGCGCTGCTGGATGAGATTTTGCGGCGGCCCTCGGTGATGTACGCGATGTATCTGCGGCCGGGGGACATGCAGATTTTGAACAATCATGTGACGTTACATTCGCGCACCGAATTCGAGGATTTCGACGAGCCGGAACGGAAACGGTGTTTATTCCGGTTGTGGCTGGCGACGCCGGACAGCGTGGCGCTGCCGGAGGGTTGGAAGCCGTTCTACCGGTCGGTGGAACCTGGGACGGTGCGGGGCGGGATTGTCGGGCTGGGGTATGACGAGGCGCGGCGGGGGTTCGAGCGGCGGCAGGCGGCGGATCTGGGGATGCGCCTGGCGGCTTGAATGAGCCGGACCGTCTTTTGCAGCAAAGCCGCCGCGCCGGCCGTGCCGGGCGGCAGTCGGGCAGCCGTCCCGGTGGCGCCGGGACGGACATGCTTCGGGTCAGGCTGTGACAGTCGCGCGGTAGCGGGCAGCGACGTCGCGGCGGGACAGGTTGGGGGCCAATGCCAGCCTTGCCTTGTTGAAGGCGGTCCACTGGGTTTCGTCGGCCAGCGGCGGGATCGTTACTGTCTCGTTCTTGTCGAAGCCGACCAGGGCGGCGTCGACGAGGTCGCCGGCTTCCATCACCCGTTCGGCCGGGAAAGTGTCGATGTCCTTGCCGGAGCGTTCCCAGATCTCGGTGCGGGTGGCGCCGGGCAGGACCGCCTGGACGCGGACGCCCTTGTCCTGGACGGTCTGGGCGAGGCTTAGCGACAAATTCAGGATGTAGGCTTTCGTGCCGCTGTAGACGCCGTCGAACATCTCGGGGGCCAAGGCGAGGACGGAAGCGATATTGATGATGGCCCCTGCCCCGCGCTGCACGAACGCCTTGCCGGCGGCGGAGGCCAGCACGGTGGGCGCGGTGATGTTCAGCGCGATGATCCGCTGCAGCGCGTCGCGGCCGTTGTCGAGCAAACCGCCGTTCAGCGACATGCCGGCGTTGTTCACCAGGACGGTGATCGCGGTGTCGGAGGCGAGACGGTCCTGGATTTTGGTCAGGTCCGTGGGGTTGGTCAGGTCGGCTGGCACAACCTCGACCGCGCGGCCGGTTTCGGCGCGCAGGCGGTCGGCAAGGGTCTTCATCCGGGTGGCGTCGCGCGCCACGAGGATGAGGTCGTGCCCGCGGCGGGCGAGACGGTCGGCGTATATGGCGCCGATGCCGGAGGAAGCGCCGGTGACGAGGGCGATGCCGGGTGTGGTGATCATGATTGGTCTCCTTGCGGCCATCGACGGGCGGCCGGTGGCAGGCAGATGGTGTGTTGATAGCATCATGCAAGTCACGTAGTGTTGTCGCTATCATGAAAATAGCCTCTTGCCCGACGGGGTGGCGGGCGCATATGCTTGCATCAAGATAGTGACCATGGAGGACAGACGATGCGGCGCAAGAGCTTTGAGGCCATGCAGTGCCCCATCGGGCGGAGCCTGGAACGGGTCGGCGAGTGGTGGAGCATCCTGATCCTGCGCGACGCGCTGCGGGGCGCCACGCGGTTCGAGCAGTTTCAGAAAAGCCTGGATATCGCGCCCAACATGCTGACCAAGCGGCTGAACGCGCTGGTCGATGCGGGGCTGTTCGAGCGCCGGTTGTACAGCGAACGGCCGCCTCGGCACGAATACATCCTGACGGAGCGGGGACGGGATTTCCGTTCGGTGCTGTGGGCTCTGCTGGCCTGGGGCAACAAGCATTTCGCGCCGGAAGGACCGAGCGTGGTGCTGGTGGATGAGGAGACTGGGGAGGTGGCGGAGCCGGTGCTGGTGGACCGGGTCAGCGGCAAGCCGATGGTTGGCGGGCCGTTCCGTTCGGCACCGGGACCGGCCGCGGATGTCCGGACCAAGGCGATTCACGACGGGCGGTCAGGCGGACGTGCCGCCGCGGCAGGAGGTTCCGATGTCTAGCGCGGTTCTCGGGCGGGATACCGCCGGCGCGGCTGGCAAGATCCGTATCCGGATGGGCCTGCGGCGGCTGGCTGTCGCGGGGGTCGCGTTGGCGGTCCTGACCGGCGGGGCCTGGTTCGGCTATGATTACTGGACGAACGGGCGGTTCATCGAGAGCACCGACGATTCCTATGTCGGCGGCAATGTCACCTCCATCGCGCCGCATGTGGGCGGTTTCATCACCGAGGTCGCGGTTGCCGATAATCAGTTTGTGCGGGCCGGGCAGACGCTGATCCGGCTTGATCCCCGAGACTATCAGGCGGCGCTGGACCATGCGGAAGCGGCGGTCGCGGCCAAGAGCGCGGCGCTGGACGGGTTGCGGGCGCAACTGGTGCTGCAGGATTACACGATCCGCCAGCAGGAAGCGGATGTGACCGCGAAATCCGCCGAAGCCGATTATGCCGCGGCGGATGCCGCGCGGTACCGGACCCTGGCGAAGACCGCCGCTGGCTCGCAACAGGATGCGCAGCGGACGACGTCGCTGGATCAGGCGGCTCGGTCCGCCGTGTTGGCGTCTGCCGCTGGTTTGCAGGCGGCGCGGCAGCGGCTGACGGTGCTGGGTGCCCAGATTGCCGAGGCTGAAGCGGACGTGGCGCAGGCGAAATCCGACGTGGAAACGGCGCGGCTGAACCTTGGGTATACGGACATCCGTTCGCCAATCGATGGTTATGTCGGCAACCGTTCGGCTCAGGTGGGGGCTTACGTGGCGCCGGGCGGCTACCTGATTTCGGTGATCCCGTCGACGGGTCTGTGGGTGGACGCCAATTTCAAGGAGGATCAGCTGGCGGCGATGGCGTCCGGGCGCAGCGCGAGCGTGGTGGCCGATGTGCTGCCGGGGCATGCGTTCGCACGGGCATGTGGTGAGCATGGCGCCTGGGACCGGGGCGGTGTTCAGCGTGATCCCGCCGGAGAATGCGACGGGCAATTTCACCAAGATCGTGCAGCGGGTGCCGGTGCGGGTGGCGCTGGATGGCGGCGATGCGATGCTGCGGTTTTTGCGACCGGGGCTGTCGACGACCGTGCGGGTCGATACGCGGGTGGATGGGAAGCCGGCGTCATGATCGCCGCCGCGCCGAAGCCTCCATCCGTTCTGCCTTTCGCGGTGATGTGCTGCGGCATGTTCATCGCGCTGCTGGATATCCAGATCGTTGCTTCGTCGCTGCAGAATATCGGCGGCGGGCTGTCGGCGGCGCAGGACGAGATCAGCTGGGTGCAGACGGCGTACCTGATCGCGGAGATCGTGGTCATTCCGTTGTCGGGATGGCTGACGCGGGTGTTCTCGACGCGGTGGCTGTTCACGGCGTCCGCGGCGGGGTTCACGCTGACCAGCATGTTGTGCGGACTGGCGTGGAACATCGAGAGCATGATCGTGTTTCGCGCGCTGCAGGGGTTGCTGGGCGCGTCGATGATTCCGACGGTGTTTACGTCGTCGTTTCATTATTTCCAGGGGCCTCGGCGGGTGTATTCAGCGGCGGTGGTGGGGACAATCGCGTCGATTGCGCCGACGCTGGGGCCGGTTATCGGGGGGTGGATTACCGACACGGCGAACTGGCATTGGCTGTTCTATATCAACCTGCTGCCGGGGGCGGTGATCACGCTGCTGGTTCCGGTGCTGGTGCGGATCGATGAGCCGGACCTGACGCTGCTGCGCGATGCTGATTATATTGGTATCGTGCTGATGGCGGTGGGGCTGGGGACTCTGGAATACGTGCTGGAGGAAGGCACGCGGTGGAACTGGTTCAGTGACGATACGATCCGGACTTGTGCCTGGATCGCTGGCATTTCGTTGGTTCTGTTCGTGTGGCGCAGCCTTTTGGTGGAAAATCCGGTGGTGGATTTGCGGGCGCTGGGGAACCGGAATTTTACCCTCGGGCTGCATCCTTTCGTTCGTGACCGGGGTGGGAATTTTCACGACGATTTATCTGACGCCGCTGTTTCTTGGGTATGTGCGAGGGTATAGCGCCTGGCAGACCGGGGTGGCGGTGTTTTCGACTGGGGTGGCCTCCTTGGTGGGGACGCCGGTGTTTATCCTGCTTTCGAAGCGATTTGATCCTCGGTGGCTGATGATGTTCGGGATGGCATGCTTTGCGCTGGCGATGTGGCGGTTCAGTTTCATTACGCATGACTGGGGGGCGGGTGAGTTGCTGGTGCCTCAGCTTCTGCGCGGGTTTCCGCAGGTGTTCGCGGTGGCGCCGTCGGTCAATCTGGGGCTGGGGAGTTTGCCGCCGGCTCGGCTCAAGTATGCCAGCGGGCTGTTCAACATGATGCGGAACCTGGGGGGCGCGGTTGGGATCGCGGTGAGCGCGGCGATCATCAACGACCAGACCAATCTGCATTTCGAGTATATTGCTTCGAACTTGACTCCGGCGAATGGGGCGATGGGGCGGTTGGTGGACGGGTTGTCGGAGCGGTACGGGGCGCTGCCGGGCGGGCCGGTGATCGGGGATCAGGCGGCGCTGCATCAGTTGTGGAATTTGGCTTATCGGGAGGCCTCGACGCTGGCTTATGCGGATGCGTTCCGGGCGATCATGCTGGCGTTTGTGGTGGCGACGCTGCTGGTTCCGTTTCTGCGGAAGGTCGTTGCGCCGGCGGCGCCTGCTTCGGCTTCGGCGGGGCATTGAGGGCTTGGTGTTGGGAGTTGGTGATTCCTGGTTCGTGACCGGCCTTCTTTGGTTCGTTGCCGTGCGTCCTGGATGGCTTGCGGTTGGGTGAACGGTGGTTATTTTTCGCGCGGAGGACGAGCGGAGGGCCACGGGGATCACGGAGATCCATTGTTGCTGTCCGGTGGGGTGTGCGTTGTTGGCCAGATCAGGCGGATCGGCCCTGGATAGGACGCGACGATGGAATTGGCGGTTATCGGTGTGATGCCCTCGGTTATCGCCTGGGCGATCAGTATGCGGTCGAAAGGGTCCTTGTGGTGGTCTGGCAAGCTGGTAACGGCCACGGCCTGTTCGGCATTGACGGGCAGGTGGGTGTAGCCGTTATCAAGCAGGCCTCGCCGCAGGAGACGTGGGTCGGCCTTGAAGTCTGGACGGCCGAGGCTGGCCTTGATAGCGACCTGCTGCAGTGAAGAACAGGTCGTTGGGAAAATCGGCTATCACGGCGGACGCTTCCTGGGACAGGCCGCCTGTTGGGCCGATCGTTCCTTCGGCGGCCCACGGCAGGAGGTCGATATCGAGTAGAAGTTTCATTTATTGCTGTTGAACAACCGCTCGATTTCGGTCTGGTTCATGCGATCGAAGTCTTCCGGACGCTGATCTGGCCGGCCATGAAACCGAGGCGGTGCGCCTTGCCAGGCTCAGGTGCATCCAGCGCAACGACCACCAGCGGCTTCCCGGCCTTGGGGATGATGAAGGGCTCGCCCTGCACCGCCTGGGTTAACCAGGCGGTGCAGATGGGTCTTGGCTTCGTGAATGTTGACGGTCCGCACGGATGGTCCTGTCAACCGGACTTAGTTTAGTTCCAGATATCGTTCAAGAGCGGCGTCAGATTGCGATCTCGTCCAGTTCCTTGCGGGCGTATTCGGGGCTGTAGATCCAGATGATGATGGTTTGCAGCACCATGACCGCGGGGATCAGCAGGAACGCGGCCTGGAAGGAGCCGGTGGTCTGGCGCAGGTAGACCGAGACGAAGGGCCACAGGACGTAGCCGGCGAACATGCCGATGGTCCAGGAGAAGCCGTTGCCGACGCCTCGGATTCTGGTGGGATACATTTCGGCGGTGTAGGCGGTGATGGGGCCCCAGACGCCCAGGAAGCCCCAGCCCCACAGCAGTCCCAGCACCATCAGCTCGGTTTTGCCGGTGGCGAAGATCCACCAGGTCATGAAGACGCTGGCCTCCAGCAGCATGAAGGCGAAGCCGAGACGGCGTCCGAGCTTGTCGATCAACCAGCCGGCGAAGCAGATGCCGGTGACGCCGACGAGGCCCCACCAGATGTAGAAGTTGCCGTAATCGGCGGCGCTGAAGCCATGTTGTTCTTTCAGGAACAGCGGCATCCACAGGCCGACGGTGCTGAAGGCGATGACGGCGGTGGAGGCGACGAAGGTCGACAGCAGGGTGTTCTTGATCAGGTCGGGCATGAAGAGCTGGCGGATGCCGACCCTATCGGCTTTGGTCAGCCAGGACTGGTCCTCGGCGCTGACGAGTAGGCCTTTTGCAAGACGATCCTTGAGGCGGTTCTTGCGGTCCTGGGTGCGAACCCAGTAGGGGGATTCGGGGCATTTCATCCGGACGTAGATGGCGATCAGGGCGATGATGCCGGGCGGGATGAAGGCGGCGCGCCAGCCGAATTCCTCGACGATGAAGGCGGCGATGCCGCCGGCGAGGGCGGCGCCGACACCCCAGGTGGAGCGGTCGGCGCTGATGACGAAGCCGCGCAGGCGGGCGGGCCAGGTTTCGGCGACGAGCATGGAACCGATCGCCCACTCGCCGTTGAGGGAGAAACGAACCAGCGCGTAGAGCGCAACGAACATCCAGAAGCTGTTGGACATGGCGACCAGCGGCATGCAGACGGAGAACATGGCGATGTTGATGGCCAGCAGGTTGCGCCGGCCGAACTTGTCGGCGAGCCAGGGCCAGAAATACAGGCCGACGATGCCGAGGAGCATGGCGATCTGCACGCCTGTGCGGTAGGTCCCGAGGTCGACCGCGAACTCCTTGATCACGAAGGGGGAGACGACGGCGAAGATGACGCCGTCCATGCCGTCGAAGCCCCAGCCGAGGCCGTTGGCGATTGCGATGTGGTAATGGGTGGCGGTGACGGTGGTGTTGTCGGAGGCGGCGCGGAAGGCCGCTGACTGCATGTGGTGGCGCTCGAGCGGACCGGCCTGGACCGGTGACGTATCTACGAAGCTATCGGCAGACGTTGCCTGGCTGGCCGACATACGTGAAGCCTCCCTTGGTTTGCGATCCCGCGTTGGGCGGTTGGATGCTTATGCGAGGGTCAGCGGGACCCGGTGTCAATACTGGAGAAAAATGATATCGCTACCGGGAGGCGTGGGTTTTGTTAAGGGTTTGGGGCACCGGCCGCCGTTTTGCGCGGTGGGGAAGTCGTGGATGGCCGCCACAAGGGCGGCCATGACACGGGGCTACGGCCGACGGGGCGGCTGGCGATGAGGGGTCGGTCGGTCGGCGAGGGGGTGGCCGGTGGCGAGGTGGCGGCCGGTCGGCGGGGAGGCGGCCGGCCGGCGGGGGAGGCGGCCGTTCGGCGGGGGACGTGGCCGGTCGGCGGGGGAGGTGGCCGGTCGGCGGGGGAGGTGGCGGCGGTGGCGAGGAGGCGGCCGGTCGGCAGGGAGGTGGCGGCCGGTGGGGAGGTGGCGGCCGGTGGGGAGGTGGCGGCCGGTGGGGAGGTGGCGGCCGGTGGGGAGGTGGCGGCCGGTGGGGAGGTAGCGGCCGGTGGGGAGGTAGCGGCCGGTGGGGAGGGGCGGCGGTGGGGAGGTAGCGGGCGGTGGGGAGGGGCGGCGGTGGGGAGGGGCGGATCCGAACCGCGTGCCGGAACGTGAAGTCAGTTGGCCAATAGAAGGGCGTGGCGCGCGATGGTCGTGAGGAGGGTCCGCTCGCGTAACTTTTCGGCATCCTGAGCGGGCATGCGCCGGGCTGCGATTATGCTCCAGATACGCTGATCGAGGCGCGATCGGTCCTCGAGCAACTGGACCGCGTCCGGGGTCAGCTCGCGATGCAACGGCAAGCGGTGCGCGTCCGCGATCGACGTTGTTTCGTTTTCCCGCTTGTATTGAAAGCGTTGGCCAACCCAGTCTCCCAGTCGTGCAACGAATTCCCCGTCATCAATAACGTCGATGAAGTCGAATTTCAGCAGCCTGTCCTCCGCCTGCCGCAACAGTATCATGTCATTGGCCGGGTCGATGAAGCCCTCGTCCGGCAGTAACGGATGCGGCCACAGCAGCATTCGCAACGTCAGGTTATCGATTTGGCAGGCCAACAATGGGTCGCTGAGGAAATCCGCCAGAGGTCCATGGCATTTTCGCACACGATCACCCCAGCCGCCCCACGCCATGACGGCCGCATCGGTGTGCTGGCGCCAGAATAACCAATGCGACAGCAAGCGAGCACGAGGCTCCCTGAGAACGGTGAAACGCTGTGCTTCCGGACATCCTTCCATGAGCGTCGTTAGAGCCATGTGGCCATGAACAACCCCGATATTGATTCCGCAATGTTTCGGTTGAGTCACAGAGCAGGTGGCGAAACTCACGGGCGATCGAACCAAAATCGCGAAACGACCCGTACATTGAAATGTCGACCTTGCCGATCGCGACGGCAGGTTGAAGCGCTGCATTCAGTCCCGCGAGAACCGAGTTGCCGGAGGTTTTCGGGATGTGCATGAACGCCAGAGGGCGATTTCTATCGAATGGCTCATGCAATACGGCGGTTCCGGTTATCGCTTGGACTTCGGTTCTGGAACGCCCGCGCCAGAGAAAAATCGTGCGACGGCATCGACCAAACGCATGGATCATCCTCCCGATACCGAGCGTAAGCCCCTGCTCCCTAAACCCACAAATGTAACGGATAAATGACAACCCGCGAGTGTTTCAGAAATGTGATCCTTTTGCTGAGATTGCAGCGGTCCGTCGAGGGACGGCACCTTCTGGCCATGACGGCTGCGTGGCCGCCATCCGCCGATGCCGCAGCCGGCGGCTGGCCGGTTTGGCCGTGTTCGTGCTTCAACCAGACCGGTTTATCCGACGGTGCCCTCGGTCACCAGACGCGCCGCTTCGGCGCCGCGGACCTTGGCGATGTCGTCCTGATATTTCAGCAACACGCCCAGGGTCTCGTCGACGTCGCCGGCGGTCAGTTCGGTCTTGTTCAGGTAGGTCAGCGCCTGGGCCCAGTCGATCGTTTCGGCGACGCCGGGCAGCTTGAACAGTTCCTCGCCGCGCAGGCGCTGGACGAAGCTGACCACCTGGGCCGCGAGGTGGGCCGGGACGCCGGGGGCCTTGGCGTTCAGGATGGCGCGTTCCCGCGTTGCGTCGGGGTAATCGACCCAGTGATAGAGGCAGCGGCGGCGGATGGCGTCGTGGACCTCCCGCGTGCGGTTGGACGTCAGCACGACGACCGGTCGCGTCTTGGCTCGGACCGTGCCGTATTCGGGCACGCTGATCTGGAAGTCGGCGAGCAGTTCCAGCAGGAATGCCTCGAACGGTTCGTCGGCGCGGTCGAGTTCATCGATCAGCAGGACGGCGGGCGGCAGGTCTGGGTCCACGGCGGACAGCAGCGGGCGGGCCTGGAGGAACTCGCGGGTGTAGATGTCGCGGGAAAGTTCGTCGCGGTCGGTCTGGCCGGCGGCCTCGGCCATGCGGATGGCCATGAGCTGGCGGGCGTGGTCCCATTCATAGGCGGCGGCGGAGAGGTCCATGCCGTCGTAGCATTGCAGGCGGACCAGGCGGCGATGCAGGCCGGCGGCGAGAACCTTGGCGATCTCGGTCTTGCCGGTGCCGGGCTCGCCTTCCAGGAACAGCGGGCGTTGCATCGACAGCGCGAGATGCACGGTGGTCGCGAGTTCGCGGTCGGCGATGTAGCCTTGGCTGGCCAGCAAAGCCTCGGTGTCGGCGACGGTGGCGGGCAGTCCGGCCGCGGGGAGGTGGGCGCCAGGCACATCCGCCACTATAGCATGCTTCCGAACATCAGGAGTATCATCAGGCCGAAGACTCCCATGCCGATCCATGCGACGATCGGCAGACCGAATGGTTCTTCGGGGATCAGGGCCCAGATCGAGATCGACGGCTGTTTCGCGGCGGCCACGACGGCGGGTATCGGTTCGGCCATTGTGGTGGCGCCGGCGAGTTCGCCGGTTTCGGTGACAGCGCTGGCGGGCGCGGACTTTTGCACCTGCTGGCTGAAGCGGTCGAAGAAGGCATCGGCCATCTGCTTGGCGCTGGCGTCGATCAGGCGGGCGCCAAGCTGGGCGAGCTTGCCGCCGACCTGGGCATTGACGGCATAGCTCAGCAGCGTTGCCTCGGCATCGTCGGTCAGGGTGACAGTCGCGCCCCCCTTGGCGAAGCCGGCGACGCCGCCCTGCCCTTCCCCGCTGATACGATAGCTGTTTGGCGGGTCGATGTCGGAAAGCAGCACGTTGCCGGTGAAGCGGGCTGAGATCGGTCCGAGCTTGACCGAGGCGGTGGCTTTCATCTGGGTGTCGGAGAGCTTCTCCAGGGTCTCGCAACCGGGAATGCTGGCTTTCAGCACCTCCGGGTTGTTCAACGCTTCCCACACGATCTGGCGCGGCGCGGGAATGCGCCGCTCACCTGTCATATCCATTCGCAGGTTTACCCCTGTTGCGTGCGGCGGACGTTACTTGCAGGGTCGGAGGCATGCAACTGACCGGCCGCACTGACTGGCTCCTTGAGGGATGAACGGGGCAGAGGGGGGATTCGTCCTGGGGCTGCCGTTCCTGGGGCTGCTGCTGTCGATCGCGCTGCTGCCAGGACTAGCGCCGCGGTTCTGGCTGAAGCGCATGGGGCTGGTGGCGCTGGGCTGGAGTGCCGGGCTGCTGGTGATGGTAGCGGCGGAACGGGGCGTGACGGCGGCCTGGCACCTGGGCTGGCACGCGCTGTTGATCGATTATCTGCCGTTCGTGACGATGCTGGGCGGGCTGTACACGGTTTCCGGCGGCATCCTGATCCGCGGCGGCGCGATCGGCACACCCGCGGGCAACACGCTGACGTTGCTGCTGGGCATGGTGCTGGGCCTCGTCATGGGACCGACCGGAGCGGCAATGGTGGTGATCGAGCCGCTGCTGGCCGCCAATTCGCATCGCGGCGAACGGCGGCACCTGGTGCTGTTCCTGATCGTGCTGGTGGCGAACGTCAGTGGCGCCCTGACGCCGCTGGGCAATCCGCCGCTGTTCGCCGGGCTGCTGCGTGGGGTGCCATTTTTCTGGCCGGCGCGGGCTCTGCTGGGGCCCTATCTGCTGCTGACCGTCCTGCTGCTGGCGGCATTCTATCTGGTCGACCGGCGACTGGCCGCGGATGGGCCCGCCGCACGGCGGGACGGCCGGCTGCGGATCACCGGCTGGTGGAATGTGCTGCTGGTCGTGCTGCTGGCGCTGAGCGTGATGCAGCAGCAGTTCGATCTTCCGAGTGTGCTGCTGCTGGGTGAGCGGGTCGGAAGCGGGCAACTGGCGGGAAGCGTAGTGGCGGTCGCGGCGGCGGCGCTGTCATGGCTGCTGACGCCGAAGTCGACGCACGAGGCGAACGATTTCACCTGGCATCCGATGGCGGAGGTGGCGGTGCTGTTCGCCGGGATCTTCATCACGCTGGCGCCGGTATCACAGGCCCTTCGGGCCGGATCGGCCGCCGGGCTGGTGACGCTGTTGCAAGGTCCGGACGGGCAGCCGTGGCCGCTGGCCTATTTCTGGCTGACCGGGCTGTTGTCGGCGTTCCTGGACAATGCGCCGACGTACCTGTTGTTCTTTGACCTCGCGGGGGTCAATCCGGCCGCGCCCGGACCGGTGCTGAGGGCGATCAGTGCCGGTGCGGTGTTCTTTGGCGGGCTGACTTATATCGGCAATGCGCCGAACCTTGTGTTGCGTGGGATCGCGGCCGATCGGGGAATCAAGATGCCGGGTTTTCTTGCGTATCTGGGCATGGCCGCGGCGCTGCTGCTACCGGCCTTCGTGGTGCTGAGCCTGGTGTTTTTCCGCTAGCGTTTCGGCTACGCTTCGCTTCGCACGTTGACGAGATGTGCGGTTGTCGGGCACGAATTCCACCATGAACAATTCCGATACCCTCATGAGTGCTTCGATGTGGCCGGTTTTTCGCTCGTTCGGTCGGCCGATGGTTCGACTTTGTCTGGTGCTGATGGTGTGGCTGATGGCCGCGTCCGGCGTGCGGGCGGCAACGCTGGAAGGCGTCAACATCCCTGATACGTATCAGCTTGAGGGCAAGACCCTGGTGCTGAACGGCATGGCGGTGCGGTCGAAAACCTTCCTGCACGTCAAGGTCTATGTCGTCGCGTTGTATCTGACGAAGAAAAGCAACGATCCACAGCAGATCCTTGCCTCGCCGGAGCCGAAGGTGCTGGTCCTGCATTTCATCCACAGCGCCTCGACATCGCAGGTGCAGGACAGCTACCGCGAGGGCGAAAACGTCAACTGCGGCGCCGGTGAGTGCAATGAGGCGGACAAGGGGGATTTCGAGCGGCTGGTTTCCCTGGCGCGGGCGGTGGAGCCTGGCGATACGACGACGTACATCATCTCCGGCAAGGGCCTGCGGGTGTTGAGCAACAATCAGTTTGTCGCCGATTTCCCCAACCAGCGGTTCGCGCGGCGGATTCTGGACGGGTTCATCGGGCAGCATCCGCCGACGCCGGAAATTCGCGGGCAGTTGCTGGGGCTGCTGCCGAACTGAGCACCGGGGCCTGCGCCCCGATGGGGGAGAAGGGTCATGGGGCGGGACAGTCTGCATTGGGAAGATGTAGCCGAGGGGCAGGCACTTCCGTCCTTTACCTATGAGCTGAGCCTGCTGCGGCTGGTCGCGTTCGTGCGCGCCAGCGGGCTCTACGATTATGTTCATTTCGATGGCGCCTATGCTCGGGCGGCTGGGGCGAGGGATGCGTTTATCTCGACGCCGCACGTGGCGGGGCTGTTCGGGCGGCTGCTGACCGACTGGTCGGGGCCCGGAGGTGAAATGCGGTCGCTGACATTCAGCATGCGGACGCAAAGCTGCACGAACGATGTGCTGACCGTGAGCGGGCGGGTCGGGCGACGGTATCGCGGCAGCGACGGTGCGTATCTGGTCGATCTCGTGGACCTGAACATCGGCCATGCTGTTGCCGCGCAGGCCGCGACGGGGACCGCGACGATGGCTCTGCCGTCCCGGTCCGGGGCGCGGGCGTTGCCTCTGCGCGCCGGTGGGGCTGAGACGGCGGGGCGTGCGGCGGCGGAGGTGCCGGATTTCGCGCGGCCGTTCCTGGGCACGTCGCGGCCGGGCGGCGGGTTGCCGGCGTGGCCGCTGACGAAGGAAGAGATCCACCTGTGGTGCGAGGCGCTGGAGGACTGGAACCCGCTTTACTGGGACGAGGAGTATGCCGCCGCGAGCCCGTACGGCGGGATCATTGCGCCGGCGACGTCGATGTTCTTCGGGACCGGGTCCTCGGCCGGGTTGGGGATTGGGTATGGCAAGCCCGGGACGGCGGTGCCGGACGGGGTGCGGCAGGGTCTGACCGGGGTTCCGCTGTTGCAGTCGTTACGCCAGAGCCTGGTCCGCGGAAGCACTCTGGTGGAGCCGCCGGATTGTCCGGAGATCGCTGTTGTGCAGGCGGTGTGCCGGTTCTTCGCCCCGTTGCGTCCGGGGGACACGTTGCGCGGCGAACTGCGGATGAAGGACTGCAGTCAGAAGAAGAAGACAAAGCTGGGCGAGGGTTACTTTGTGACGACGGAGCGGTTGTTTACCAGCCAGCGGGGCGAGTTGGTTCGGACGCAGGAATTCACGGTGTTTCATTACCGGGTTTGAGTTTGGACGTGATAGCCGATGCCGCGCCCGCATTTCGGTCTCGGTTCTTCCAGATTTCCCCAATGACATGACCGCATTGGAGACGTAGCAAACTACACGGCGCTCCCGGGCCGGGCGGCGGCGCTTTCCGTCATCGGGGTTATGCTGTTTGCTTACAATTGTCCGGTTTGCCGACGCTCGCAGGCTCAATGCGTGCCCACCCTGTCCATCATCCCCCCGCCTATCATCCCGGGTACCAGTTCATCGGCAGTCCTTTTCTGTTCATCGGAGAGAGCGGCATAGAGCGGGTCCACCACCGCCTGGTATTTTTGCAAAGCGTCGAGCCGCGCGTTCAGCGCCTTCTCCCTCGCGGCAAGGCGATCCGGCAGGGTCGCGGCCGCGTTCATCGTGCCGCCCGGCATCTCCGTCATCGCCTTGGCGTTCGCCCGCATTGCGTCGGCGACCGCATTCCAAAGCTTCTGCTGGCTCTCGGTGATCTTGAGTTCGGCTTTGAGGAACGCGATCCGACCTTCGACATGACGGGCCATCATCGCCTCCATCGGGCCCGTCCCGCCCTGGCCCATCATACCTTGGCCCATCATGCCGTGGCCCATCATGCCGCGGCCCATGCCCTGCCGCGGGGTACCACCCGGCATCATGCCTCCGCTCATGGTCGGGGCGGCTGGGGCCGCGTCCTTCCCGGCCGCGGCGCCGCCGGTCGATTGGGCCATGGCGGGGGACGCCAGCAGACCCGCCATGAACGCGGCCAGCGCGATACTTGTTTTGTAATTCATCGCTGTGAACTCCCTGTTCATCAGAGTAGATGGCATCATAACGAACCGAAGCGATAGAGTCGGAAACTACTCACAACCGTACCTGTGCCGCACTCAAGCCTTTCGGATTTCCCCGAAGTATGACCGCAATCATCTCTCAGTAAAGCTGGGAGGAGATTTTGGATGTGCGTATCCGCCACGACTGCTCATCCCAGCCATTGCTTCACGGGCACTTTTACGGTGCTTGCCTGGCATGTTTGGGTCACGGCCTCCTGGCGGCCGTCGCGAGCGTCCCCATGCCTAACAGCCCAAGTAAAACTTTCTTGTTCGAGCGCGCATTTTCTTCGACCGGGCGCGGTTGAACGCATCCCCGCAGGCCAATGACGCCAAGGCCCAGGCCGAGCGGCATGACCGACGGTGCGGGTCACGATGCTCGTCACCAGATTGTTGTCGATAAGAAAATGACTTTCGGGTTCTCCGAAAGTCCTGTCCGATAGACGGTCCTCCGGATCAGGTCAGCTGCAACCGCAGTCCTCGTTATGCCACGCTTCGCGGCCCTCTTTGACCAGAAGCCAGACAATCGCCAGCGATCCGACCGGGTCGACCCACCACGCGCCGAGCAGTGCTTGCGCGGCGAGGCTCACGACGACGACGACTGACAACCAGCCGCAGGTGATGCTTTCAATCGCGTCAGCCCGCATGGCGCGGCTTCCCAGTTTGCCGGCAATGGCGATTTTGCGCCGAGCGAGATAGCGCATGGCAGGAATCGCCAGTATGGCCAGCATAAGACCTGCCGGGGAAAACTCGTGGCCCTCTCGCATCCAAAGGCTCCACCCGGCAGACACAACCACATAGGCCGCCAGCGCGAACAGTAGCCCGCCACCGATTCGGCTGGCCGTCCGCTCCGCTGTTTCCGAGAACGCCTGCCCGTGTCGCAACTCGACAGAAAGCCGCCAAATCAGCACCCCGGCGGAAATCAGTTCGACCACACTGTCCAGGCCGAAGGCCAGCAACACGAGGCTTCCGGCCATGATGCCGGCCCCGATGGCAACCGCTGCCTCGATCACCATCCAGCTGACCGTCAACCATTCCAGCCGGAACGCCTCCTGGATCAGCCGGGCGCGACCCGGGGCAGATGGCGCAGGGACAGCCGCCGCCGCGCAGCAATCTGCCGTGCGGCAGGACGAGCCGGCGACTGTTGCCGGAGCGGGAGGGGGAAGCGCGCCCATTCCGCACAGGGTGGGGTGTTCCACTCACGAATAAAACCCCCGTCTGTCAGTTTAGACGGCGGCGTGAGGTGAGACGGTCCCCAAGATTTATGGACGGTTATGCTTCCGCCGTTTTGTGTTCTTCTCGTGCGGCCTGCCAGACCTCGCGCGCCGCGTCGGCGTTCAGGGTGGCGATGCCCAGCCCGACGATCAAATCCGGCCACGCTGACGCCCACAGAAAGGCCGTCACCAGCCCCGCCGCAATGATGGCGACATTGGCTGCGGCGTCGTTGCGAGCAGAGAGAAATGCGGCTCTGGTCAGGCTGCCGCTATGGCGGCGGTAGCGCGCCAGCATGAGGGCACAGGACAGGTTGATTACCAAAGCGCCTACGCCCGTCAGCGACAACAGCACTGGGTCAGGCACCTCCGGCACGTTAAACTTTTCCCACGCCGTCCACAGCGTGGCGAGGCCCGGCACCAACAGGACACCGGCCAGCGCCATGCCGACGCGGGCGCGCTTTTGCGCTGTCCAGCCGAGCGCCACGAGAATGAGAAGGTTGACCGACGCATCTTCGAGAAAGTCGATGCTGTCGGCGAACAGCGAAACGGAGCCGATCACCCGCGCAACCGCGAACTCAACGCCGAAATAGGCGAGGTTGAGGACGGCGACGAGGCGGACGACCCGCCGCAGATGATGGTCAGTGGTTATGGATGTCATGCGACACCATCATACACAGGAAGGCTGCCCCCCGTAGCAACGCCCCGCGGCGCATAAATCAAGACTTTCGGAACTTGCGCACGGCCAAGCAAGACCAGTGCGTTACATGTTCCAAAACGTATGACCGGACGCACTCGTTAGCCCTGGCAGGATTGAGTGCGCCTCCGTGACAGGCGCCCGTCGCGTCCGTGTTCTGCCTCTACCGGTCGGAAAAGGCGAAAATCCGTCTGTGGAAAAACATGTCCACCTGTTTCAGCTGATGTCCAGCGGCGAACCGGCTGCTTACGGCCCGTTCCAACTGGGCGCAGGTGTCCGGGACGGTGCGTTGCGGTGCCGCAGCTAGAACAGGAGGCCCTTCTTCAGCAGGCCGTGGACGCCTTTTTCGCCGTTCACTGTCTGGGTGACGTGGAAATCCACAGCCAGGGAGCAGAACTGGTAGGCCTCTTGCCTCGACAGATTGGTGCGGCTGGTGATGAAGGCGATCATTTCGCGCAGCGCGGTTTTCATGGCGATGTCGAGATCTTCGTGCATGCCCATGGAGATGTAGTGGCTGGCGGACTCGGCGCGGGGGTATTTCAGCAGCGGATTGCGCGCGCCGCCGCCCTTGTGGACGGTCAGGGTGAAGGTGCCGGTGAGGCAGATTTCGAGGGCGTTGATGCAGACCTCGCCGTCGCCTTGCACGCCGTGGCCGTCGCCGGCGGAAAATAGCGCGCCTTCCGCCCAGACCGGCAGGAACAAGGTCGATCCGGCGGTGAGTTCCTTGTTGTCGAGGTTGCCGCCGTGCTCACGCGGCTGGACGGTGGAGATGGCGCCGTAGGCCGGGGGCGGGGCGACGCCCATGACACCGAAGAACGGTGCCAGGTTCAGTTCGGTGCCCCAGGGCAGCTTGCAGGTCATGCGCTCTCGGTCGACGGGGATGTGGGAGAGGTAGCGTTCGGGGAAATCCTCCGGCAGGGTTCCTGCCAGGGGGCGGAAGCCGCAGAAGCCCCAGTCGTTGCCAATCTCGATGGCGTCGATGCGGACTTCCAGCATGTCGCCGGGTTCGGCGCCGGCGACCGCGACCGGGCCGGTGATCAGGTGTCCGGGCGCTCGGGGGATGTTGGCGGCGTGGATGGCGGCGAGCGCTGGCGGGATTTTCAGGCCGGAGTCGGGTGGGGGCATGACCTCGGGTCCACCCGAGACGCATTCCAGCACCACCGTGTCGCCTGAGTTTATCGTCAGCAAGGGTGGGAAGGTCGCGTCGAAGACGCCCCAGCGAACGGTCTCGGGCGTGGAGGTGAGGCGGTGCGTTGCCATGCGAAGTCCTTCGGTTCGGGCGGCGATATGGTGATGCCACCACATCGGTAGGGGCGGCACAACGGGGGACACGACGGCCGGCGGTGACAGGGGCCGAGCGCCGGGGCCTGGGGTGCTGGCATCGCCGGGGTGGCGAAGGCGACGGCGGGTATGGATCCGGTGGCGCATATCCGATGGGAAAGGGCGGCGCCAAAGGGCCGCTGGCAAAGAAGCGGCGTGGGCCGTATATGCTGCCCGCCTTGTCGTTTGGGGCCTTGGACCGATTTCATGCTCTCGATTTTACGCCGTTCGCTGGATTCCTGGATTGTCCGAGCGTTCTTCGCCATCATGACGGTGGCGTTCATCGGGTGGGGTGTCAGCGGCAGCCTGATGCAGATTGCCGGGCCGTCGAACTGGGTCGCCAAGGTCGGCGGCCAAACGATCGAGATTCCGGCGTTTCAGGCGGAATTTCAGCGGGCGTTGGCGCAAGAGACGAAGAACCTTCCGGCCGGGCAGGAAGCGCCGCCGGATCTGCGGCGCATGGTCGGACAGCAGACCTTGCTGCGCATGGTCGCTCAGGCGGCGGTGGCGCAGGAACTGAAGAAACTGCGGATCGTCGCGCCGGATGAGGCGGTGGCGGATGCGGTGCGGGCGATGCCGGCGTTCAAAGGGCCGGATGGCAAGTTCAGCAAGGCGAACTTCGACGCCATCCTGCGCAACAACGGCTTCACCGAGGAACGGTTCCTGGCCGAGATGCGCGCTGATATCGCGCAGCGGGAGCTGCTGGGCGCGGTCGCCTCCGGGGCAATCGCTCCGGCGGCGGAGGTCAAGCCGCTGTATGAGGCGGAGTATGAGAAGCGGTCGGCCGACATGGCGTTGTTCCCGCTTACCGCGGCACCGGAGCCGGGCACGCCGGACGAGGCGACCCTGCAGCGGTGGTACGACAACCATCCGGACAGCTATGCCACGCCGGAGTTCCGCCGGATCAAGGCGGTCGAGTTGTCGCCTCAGTCGCTGGCCTCGGAGATTACCATCACGGATGACGAACTGCGTGCGGCCTATGACGAGAACAAGTCGCAGTATGTGACCCCGGCAAAGCGCTCGGCGCAGGTGATTTCGGTGGGCGACGAGGCCAAGGCGCAGGCGCTGGCGGCGAAATGGCGGGATACGCCGGACTGGGCGGCGATGCAGGCGGCGGCACAGGCGGACGGGGCGGCGGCGATCACGCAGGACGACGCGACGGCGGTGCAGTTTCCGGACCCCGATCTGGCGAAGGCGGTGTTCGCCGCGCCGGCCAATACCGTGACCGGGCCGGTGAAGGGCGCGCTGGGCTGGTTCGTGATCAAGGTGACCAACATCGTGCCGGGCGGGGAGACGACGTTCGATCAGGCCAAGGAGTTGCTGAAGGCAAGGTTGCTGGCCGGCAAGGCGGCGGACCTGATGTATGACAAGGCGAACAAGGTCGATCAGTTGCTGGGGAACGGAACGAGCCTGGATGATTTGCCGGGGGATTTGGGGCTGGCTGGCGTGACGGGGACGATGGATTCGAAGGGCATCACCGAGGATGGCAGTCCGGCGCCAATTCCGGGGCCGAAGGAATTGCGCGCGGCAATCATCGCGGCGGCATTCGAGGCGAAGCCGGGCGATCCGCCTCGGCTGACCGAGGTGCCGACGCCTTCGATCGGTGGATCGTCGTATTACGCGCTGGTGGTGGAGAGCATTACGCCGCCGGGTCACAAGCCGTTCGATGCGGTGAAGGACAAGGTGCTGGAGGACTGGAAGCAGGATCAGCGGCAGCGCGCGGAAAATGCCGCAGCGACGGCGATGATGGTTGCGGTTCGGGGGGGCCAGCCGTTCAGCGACGCCGCGACCGTGGCGGGGGTGAAGCCGACGCTGAGTCCGCTGGTGACCCGCAACCAGGGCAATGACGGAATACCGCCGGAACTGCAGCGGATTCTGTTCGGGATGAAGAAGGGCGAGGTCGGGATGGTCGAGGTGCCCGATGGGTTCGTCGTCGCTCAGTTGGTGGAGATCGTGCCGCCGGATGCGGCGGCGGACAAGGCGGGATATGATCAGGCGCAAGCCGCGATCTCCAGGTCCGTGCAGAATGACGTGGAGACCGTGTTCGTGGATGCGCTGCGCCAGCGGAGCGAGCCGAACATCAACCAGAGCGCATTTAATAGTGCCGTGCAGGCGCAGTAGTGTTTCGTGACCGTGAGTTAGAGAGAGAGCCATGACCGTGTCCGTGCCTCCGGGATTTGCCGCTTTCCGCCTGGCCTATGAGCAGGGGCGCGGCAGCCTGGTGTGGCGCAATGGCGTGGCGGACCTGGAGACTCCGGTCGCGGCGTTCCTGAAGCTGGCGCATGGGCAGCCCTATTCGTTCCTGCTGGAAAGCGTAGAGGGCGGGACGGCGCGCGGGCGTTACTCGATCATCGGGATGCAGCCGGATCTGGTGTGGCGGTGCCAGGATGGGGCGGCCTCGGTCAACCGGCACGCGCTGTCGGCGCCGCACGCGTTCGTGGCGGAGAGGCGGCCGGCGCTGGAGAGTTTGCGGGCGCTGATCAACGAGACAAGGCTGGACGTGCCGGCGCATCTGCCGCCGATGTCGGGCGGGCTGGTCGGCTACCTGGGCTACGACATGGTGCGGCAGATGGAGGTTCTGCCGGCGAAGAACCGCGACGTGATCGGGGTGCCGGAGGGGCTGATGGTCCGTCCGACGCTGTTCGCGATCTTCGACAACGTCAACGACGAGCTGACGCTGGTGGCGCCGATCTATCCCGCGGGGGATGTAACGGCGGCGTTGGCCTGGGAGCGGGCGCATGCCCGGCTGGATGCGGCGGAGGCGGCGCTGGAGCGGCCGCTGCCGCATCAGCCTCCGCCGGTGATGCTGCCTGACCCCCCTGCCCCGTCGTCGAACTTCTCCGAGGCCGAGTTCATTGCGGCGGTGGCGCGGTGCAAGGAGTATGTGGCGGCGGGGGATGCGTTCCAGATCGTGCTGTCGCAGCGGTTTTCGGTGCCGTTCGCGCTGCCTCCGTTCTCGTTGTACCGAGCGCTGCGGCGGATCAATCCTGCGCCGTTCTTGTTTTATCTGGACTTTGGCGGGTTCTCGGTCGTGGGGTCGTCGCCGGAGGTGCTGGTGCGGCTGCGCGATGGGGTGGTGACGATCCGGCCGCTGGCGGGGACTCGGCGGCGGGGGGCGACGCGGGAGGAAGATCTGGCGCTGGAGGCGGAGCTGCTGGCCGATCCGAAGGAACGGGCGGAGCATCTGATGCTGCTGGACCTTGGGCGTAACGATGTCGGGCGGGTGTCGGAGATCGGGTCCGTTAAGGTGACGGAGAGCTTCATCATCGAGCGGTTCAGCCATGTGATGCATATATCCTCCAACGTGGAGGGGCGGCTGCGGCCGGGGCTGGATGCGCTGGACGCCTTGGTGGGCGGGTTCCCGGCGGGGACGCTGTCGGGGGCGCCGAAGGTCCGGGCGATGGAGATCATCGAGGAGCTGGAGCCGGACCGGCGGAATATCTACGCGGGCTGCATCGGGTATTTCGCGGCGAACGGAACGATGGACACGTGCATCGGGCTGCGCACGGCGCTGGTGAAGGACGGCGTGATGTATGTGCAGGCTGGGGCTGGGGTGGTGGCGGACTCGGTGGCGGAGGCGGAGTTCGAGGAGACCCGCCAGAAGGCTCGGGCGCTGGTGCGGGCGGCGGAGGAGGCGGTTCGGTTTGCGGCTGGGAAGAGTGGGGGGAATTTGGGCTAGGCATCCGTATCGAATACAGCCCGCGACCGTAAGCACAAAGGCCGTATGGTATGGTCGTCGGCTAACAAGTCGCTCAGGGAAATCACCGCTAAGCCATGCAGCCTGATATTGTCACACAATTGGTGACGCAGGTGCCAGGGTGACTGGATTTTCCTCGAAGTCGTTCGCGGTGCCCGCTCATCGATCTGCGCCGTCCGGACCTCTTGCGAGGGGGCGGGCCAAAGCGGATGATTGAGGCGAACGTCCAACCGGAAAGGCACCTGCCATGACCTCGCTGCGCGGCAACAATGGCCCTCGGTATCGCCACATCGCCGACAATACCGCCCCTTATGAAACGATCGGGGTGGACAAGCTGACGCCGATCATCGGGGCGGAGATCTCGGGGGCGGACCTGTCGGCGCCGTTGCCGAACCACCAGATGGCGGAGATTCACCGGGCGCTGGCCGAGAACCTGGTGATTTTCTTTCGCGACCAGGATCTGACGGCCGAGCAGCATCTGGGGTTCGGGCGGAATTTCGGGGCGCTGCATATTCATCCGGCCGCGCCTCATGCGCCCGGCCATCCGGAACTGATGGTGATCCGCGCCGACAAGGACAGCAAGCGGGCGAACGGCGAGGGGTGGCACAGCGATGTCTCGTGCGATCCGGAGCCTCCGATGGGCAGCATCCTGTATATCAGAGAGACTCCGCCGCGGGGTGGGGACACGCTGTTTGCCAGCATGTATGCGGCGTATGAGGCGCTGTCGGACCGGATGAAGTCGTATCTGGAGGGTCTGACGGCGATGCATGACGGGGAGGATTCGTATCGCGGGACGTATGCCAACCTCGGGGTCGCGGACAAGCCGGTGTATCCGCGGGCGGAGCATCCGGTTGTGCGGACTCATCCGGTGACCGGGAAGAAGGCGCTGTATGTGAACCGGGGGTTTACCAAGCGGATCGTGGGGGTGCCTCGGGATGAGAGCGCTGCGATCCTGTCGTATCTGTATGACCATGCGGAGAACCCGCTGTTCCAGTGCCGGTTCCGCTGGACGCCGAACGCGGTGGCGTTCTGGGACAACCGGTGTGTGCAGCATCGGGCGATGTGGGACTACTGGCCGCACACGCGGGCGGGGTTCCGGGTCACGGTGGCGGGCGACAAGCCGGTCTGATGGCGCGGCGCGCGGCCCCTCGGGCGGCTGGCGCGGCGACGCCGGGTCCGGTGCCGGCGATGACGGCCGAGGCCGCGCGGGTGGCGTTCCTGGGGTGGCTGGAGCAGGAGCGGCACGCGGCGGCCAACACGATCGAGGCTTATGGGCACGCGCTGGCGGGGTTCCTGGGGTTTCTGACGCGGCATCTGGGGGGTGAACCGGATGTCGCGGCTCTGGCGGGGCTGCGGGCGGCGGATGTGCGGGCGTGGCTGGCCGCACTGGCGAATGACGATCTGGCGGCGTCCTCGCGGGCGCAGCACCTGTCGGCGGTGCGGACGTTCTTTCGTTATTTGAACAGGCGGCACGGGGTTGAGGTTACGGCGATACGGCTGGTGGCGACCGCCCGGCTGCGCCCTGCCCTGCCCCGCGCGTTGACGGTGGAGCAGGCGCGGGATGTGACGGAGCACGTGAGCGATGTGGCCGACAATCCGGCCATCCAGCGTTCGCGACATCGCGTTCTTCTCGTTGCTGTATGGCAGCGGGCTGCGCATCGCGGAGGCTTTGGGGCTGGATGTGCGCGATGCGACGGGGCTGCGGGCCAATCCGACGCTGACGGTGGTTGGCAAGGGATCGAAGACACGGATGGTGCCGGTGCTGCCGGCGGTGCGGGAGGCGATCCAGGCGTGGCTGACGGTGCATCCGAATTTGCAGCCGGATAGTCCATTGTTTGTTGGAGCGCGGGGGAAGCGGCTGGACCCTGCTGTGGCTCAGAAAGTTTTGCGGACTTACCGGCGGCTGGCTGGTCTGCCGGAGCACGCTACGCCGCATGCGCTTCGGCACTCGTTCGCGACGCACCTGCTGGCTGGCGGGAGTGATCTGCGCGCGATCCAGGATTTGCTGGGGCACGCGAGTCTTTCGACGACGCAGCGCTATACGGCGGTTGATGATGCTGGCCTGCTGGCGGTGTGGCGGAAGACGCATCCTCGGGGGTGAGGTCGGGTGGCCGGCGTGGTGGACATGATCGCTGGCCTGGCATCAGCTTTGTCAGCGGCGTTGCAGCGAGGCGGTGGCCGGTTGCGCGGGGCGTCCGCCGCTATCGGCGGGTAGAGTCCCGTCGGGCGTGCGGCGTACTGAGGTCCCGGTAAGGAAATCCGACGCGCTGTCGACGACGATTGGCAGATCATGGTGGCGTTCCCGGTCGACCGTCGCGGGGTTTCGAGGGGGCAACCGGACCCGGGAGATATTGGTCTTTACCATATCGGACATGAAACGCAGGCCATGCGGCCCTCCCGTGGGTGGCTGGCCGGCGTTTCCGAGTCAGCATGCGATCCAGATACCCGCGGAACAATTCGTGTCGGAGCGTGTCTCAGGCAGAGCCGATCATACCGGTTCGGGAATCAGGACCACTGGTCCGCGGGTAGTCAGTTCCGCAGTTGGTTTCGCCGCGGGGCAGCGCTGGCGGCAGCGGCCGTTTCGAACATCACGACCGGTTTGTATCAATTGCAATCTTGCCCGGACTGACCTCGCGAGCGATCCGCGGGTAGCCAGTCCTGCGTGCGAGTACGGGCGTCGCGATACATTCCCGCATGATGCAGTCCCGACATATCGGATTTGCATTCATTCCGCATATGTGCTGACATGTTGGTCAACATGCCATTTCATCGTTCGGCTCGCACGTTGTCTGCCTACCGCAACATCGTCGTGCTGGCCGCGGTGGTGCTGTTTTATCATCCAGCCTCCGCGCAGCAGGTGTTGCCAAGTCGTTTCGTCCAGCTGAACGAAGACGGGTGGAACGTCCACCAGGGGCTTCCGACAGAGGGCGGGGCGGTGTTCCTCCGCGCGATTGCCAGTTCGGAGACGAATGGTCAGATCACGGTCGTGATCGGCGGCACGCAGGCTAATCTGCTGTCTGCAACATTCTCCGCGGCGAATCCGGCACCGGTGTTCACGCCGTTTGGCGCTGGCGCGGCGGTCGCTGCGATACCAGCGTTCAAGTGGTTCAATGGGGTGACGTTCAACGGCCCGATCGGCGCGGCGGGCACGCTTGGCTTTGCCAATGGCTATCATGGCCTGCTGCTGGAAACCACCAACGGCGGCGTGACCTGGACCGATTTGACAAACCCCAACTGCTGGGCGGAACTGAAGGCGGACATTGCGTCCATTGCCATCGCCCCGGTGATCTCATCGGCGCCCGGCGCGACCATCGCGGTCGCCGGCAGCCTGTCGCCCAATGCGGATTCTGCCTACTTTCCGCCACTCCATTACGCGACAGAGTTCGAACGGGATCATTGACTGGCAGACGTCAACCATTCTTTTCCCTGACAGCACCATCTCGGCAGCAAGTTACTATACCGAGACGCTGAAGGTTCTCTACGCGTCGGACGACCTTGTGCTGAGCCTCGGCGTGATCGCCAAGGGCCAGGATCCGGCTTACCCGATCCTGTACAGTATCGACGGGGGGCAGACATTCCAGCCGCTGGCTGATCTTTCGCATTTCCGGAGCCTGCGGGAAATTGCTTATGACAGCACCGACAGCTTCCTTTGGGCGGCAAGCTCCGTCAACGGCACGATATTGCGTTTCGACCTGTCAACGTGCGTTGGGGCGGACACGGCGTCGTGCAAGCCGAGCTATGTGAGCGCGCCGTTGTTGCCGTTGACTCTGGAGCCGCGGATTTATGGTCTCGCCGTTTCGCCGGACGGTCAGACATTGATCGCGATCAGCCAGAGGGGTGAGGCGTACTACCTGACCGACGCGGCCGGGATCAGTCCGGCCTCGGGCGCCTGGTGCGCGAGCGCCAGCGCGTGTTCGGCAACGCTGTCCCCCCAGGGCGAGGGCTTCACCGGCGAGGTCTGGACCGCGCAGTTCCTGACTGACTCCATCGCCATGCTGGTGGGTCGCAACTCGCTGAACAGTGCCACCTCGCCGATGGTGTTCCTGTCGGCAAATGCCGGCCAGTCCTGGGCCCCGGTCCCGATCGCGGCACAGGACTGGTCGGTGGTGCAGGCGCCGCTGACCGGTCGGTATTTTCCCGATGATGCGGCGCTGGTGGCGCCGCAAGGGACGCTGCGGCTGGCGGGCGCAACGATCACCACGCATGCGCCGCTGGCTGCCTTGACGCCCGCGCTGATCCTGGGCGGAACCGGCGTGCTGGGCGAGCCGGGCGTGACCATCGACACGGCCGGCAGTGACAGCCTGGTCCTGATCAGCACGCTGTCAGGCACTGGCACGTTGACCAAGACCGGCACCGGCACGCTGCTGCTGCGGCCGGTCCCGCCGTTCAATCCGGATGAGCCCGGCGGTCCAACGGTGCCCGTGGGCAACTATCATTCCGGTGGGACGATTGTCCGCGGCGGCGTGCTCAACATCGCCACCGACGCGGCGCTCGGCGCACCTTCGGCTAACGATACGCCGAAGTTCAACGATCTGTTCTATTACCCGGCACCGGCTTGCATCGGGGCGACCTGCAAGTATGCGCTGACATTGGATGGCGGCACGTTGCAGGCGGCCAACGACCTGTTGCTGAGCACAAGCTGGCTGGAGCGGGACGCAACGCGGAAGACACTGGACCGGCAGATCGTGCTGGGGAATGCCGGGGGCTCGATCGACACCAACGGCTACACGGTGACTGTACCGGGCACCATCTCGGGCGCCGGTGACCTGACGAAGATCGGCTTGGGCGTCCTGCTTCTGGCCGGGCAGAACACCTACCTGGGTTCGACGGCGGTTCAGGCAGGTGTCCTGCGTCTCGGTATCGGCAACGCGTTGCCGGTGACCACGGATATCGCTGTCGCCGCGGGCGCCATTCTGGATATGGCGGGCCATGACCAGGCTTTGGGCGCACTGAATGGAGCCGGGCTCGTCTCGCTGGGCAGCGGGACGCTGACCGTTGGCACCGGCGACAGGACCGGGTTGTTCACTGGCTCGATCGGGGGCAACGGCGGACTGATCAAGCTCGGGGCCGGCGCACAGGGCCTGGCAGGCGCAACCGTTATCGGGGGCACGATCCAGGTCCAGCAAGGCGATCTGTCGGTGGACGGCACGGTATCGGCTTCGGCGGTGACGGTGATGCCACAGGGCACGTTGAGCGGCAGCGGATTGATCGCAGCGCCCACCTCTGTCCTTGGGACATTGCGTCCGGGCGACTCCCCCGGCACGCTGAGCTTTACCGCGCCGGTGACGCTGAGCCCGACCGCTACGCTCGCGATCGTCATCGACGGCGCTGGCGAGGCGGGCCGGGTGGCCGTGCAGGGCGCGGGTTTCACCGCCGCCGGCCTTCTGGCGCCGGTTCTGCTGGCGGGCGCGCCACCGTTGGGTCAGGCCGTCCCGGTCGTGCAGGCGGACGGCGGGATCAGCGGGTCTTTCGCCGCGCTGGCCCAGCCAGGGACGGGCCTGGCGCCGGGAACCCGCTTCGATGCGCTGTACCAGGGCGGAACGCTCGCCCTTGTGGTTACGCCGGCGGCTTTCGGGGCGCTGGCACCGCTGGGTGTTCCGGTCACGGCAACTCAGATCGCGGTGGGCGGCGTGCTGGATGCGATCCGCCCCGCTGCCGGCGTGCGCATGGACGGCTCCGCGGCCGCGATCTTTTCGCCGCTGTATCAGAGTCCGGCGGCCAGCCTGCCGGTCGATCTCGATACCATGGCCGGCACCATCTACGGCGACGAGATCATGATGGCGCTGAGCGCGCAGCGGCTGCTGATGGACGGGATCAGCGGGCAGATCGATGGCTGGCATGACGGTCCGCGTGACGCCGTACCGCGCACCCTGACGGGTTGGACAACCTCGGCCGGCCAGTTCGGGCAAACCGCATCGGCCGGTGCGCCGGGCTTCAGCGCCACGACGGCCGCTGTGACCGTGGGAGCGGACGCCGCGCCGCGACCCGACATGCTGATCGGCATGGCGGTCGGCTATGCCGGCACGGGTGTCAGCTCAGACACCTACGCCAGCGCTCAGACGACGATGGTGCGTGGCGCCGTCTACGGGGCCTGGCAAAGCGACCACCTGTTCGTGGACCTGCAGATGGGCGGCGGGGGAACGGACAGCACAGCCAACCGCACCGTGCTGCCGTATGGGGCCGAGGTGCACGGCGTCAATGCTGGCTGGGTGTTTGGCGGACTGCTGCGCGCCGGTGTCTTGGTGCCAGTCCAGTCCTGGCGGCTGCTGCCGACGGTGGGGATCGACGTCGACCATGCCGGCCGCG
Source organism: uncultured Pseudomonadota bacterium (assembly GCA_963819005.1). Lineage (GTDB taxonomy): Bacteria > Pseudomonadota > Alphaproteobacteria > Acetobacterales > Acetobacteraceae > Rhodopila. Next base: position 408,674 of record CAWFUL010000007.1, on the reverse strand, counting down.
GTTCCCTGGCGGAGACCGGCGATCCGAACCTTGCGCTGCTCGTTGGCTCCGGCGCGGCGAGAGGGTATCGCGGCACGGTGGGGATCAGGGCGACGACGGACATCGCCACGCCGTCCGGCGTCCGGTTGCGCCCGAACCTCGATGTCGCCTGGGCGCATGAACTTGGCGCGACGACAGCCAATACCACGGCGGCGTTCGCCGCCGCGCCAGCGACGCCGTTTTCGGTCTCCAGCGCGCCCGCGTCACGCGACATGGCCCTGATCGGCGCCAGCCTGGACGTTGTCCTGGGGATGAACGTCGTGGCCTATGGGCGTGTTGCCGTTGCCCTCGGTGGGCCAAGTACCAGCCAGTCGGTCACGGGCGGATTGCGGGTGGTGTGGTGATGCGGCGGTGAAACCGCCGGCGTCGCAGCGGGTAGCACGATGGTGGTTTCAGCCCCAGCGGACGTAGCCCCGGCGGCGTCAGTGCCGGTGCCCTCAGCCCCAGTGGCCGGGGACCCAGTATGGGCCTCGCCAATGAGCCGGCACCCAGACCCTGCGCGGGGCATAGGCGACAGGCGGCCGCGCCACGACCACCGGCGGCGCATAAACGGGCGCGGCATAGGCGGGGCCAGGATAGACAGGGGCACGATACACGGGGGCAGGATAGACGGGGGCAGGATAGACGGGGGCAGGATAGACGGGGGCGGGCGCGACGACGACGGGAGGCACAACGACCCCGACGCCGACTCCATGGCGCCACCACGCTTTGGCATCGCTCGGCGCCATCGTGACGCCCACAGCCACAAGGCCCAAGACGGTCGCAATCATGCCGAAACGTTTGAAGAGAGACATTTCCACCTCCTGCGAGACTGGCGGGGAAATAGGGACGTTGTGTTACAGGACAATATCCGAATTGTAACATTGGTTTCGGGCGCTGATGCCGGAACGACGGCGGGTCGCCTGGATCGTGTTGCCAGTGTGGGCGCATACGGGCCATGGCCAGCCACGCCCCTGGGTCGACAGAGGGTAAGGCATCGGACTGGCGGTCTGCCGGGCTGGGGGTCTGCCGGACGGGGGGTCTGACGGACGGGCGGTCTGCCGGACGGGGGGTCTGCGGACTGGCGGACTGGCGCGCCTATCTGGCCGGCGGGGCCAGTCCGGCGACCAGGGCATGCAGTTCCGGGTTCTCCAGCACCAGCCGTTCGCCATAGCCCACAAGCATGTCGACGTCCTGTCTCGGGATGGTCAGGCCCGTGGGGATAGCCTGTAAACGCGCACGTTCCTCAGGGTCGGCGATCTGATCCAGCGACAGATGAATAAGCCCGCCCGTGACGTCGTCGCAGGCGTGCCCGTCGATCGTCGGGGCCTGGGCGCAGCGGGCCGTGCGCAGGTCGGCGATCAATCGGGCTGTCTGTTGCTGCGCCAGGATCAGGGTTTCGAAGTTATAAGCGTCGATCTGGGCGCCGGACACCGCTGACAACATCTGGCCCAACCCGGTGACGACGCGCTGCCGCCCCAGCGATGGGGCGGTCGCCGCCTCACCGTCCACGCTGAGAACCACCACCCGGCGGGTCCGGTCGGCCAAATGCGTGAAGCCGGGCGAGGTCCGGTCCAGCACGAGCAACGCATTTACCAGGGTGCGAAGGGCGAGGTTGTCGGAGATTCCGCCGTCCATCAGGTGGACGTAGCGGGCAGGTGGACGTAGCGGGTTCGCTCCGGGTCCATGTAGCGGTCGATCTGACGCTCCAGCGCGGCGCGGCGGGACAGTTGATCGGGCATGCGCATCATGCCCATCAACATATCCATCGGGCGCGGCGCCTCGCAGTCCGGGCGGTAGCTCTTGAGCGTGATCGGCGAGAACAGGACCGGGAATCCGTTGCTGGCCGCGACCGCTCCGGCGACCGGATAGGAGGAGAGGTCCGAACAGATCGTATCGAAGTAGCTCTGGGTGAAGGAGAACGGGACGCCGCCGGCGATGTCGGTGGCATTTATGGCGATGAACGGCGGCCCCTTCTTCTGCAGGTCGGCGAAGGTGGCGCCGTGGAACATCAGCCGGTCGTAGACCTGGGCCATGCGGTCGTTGGTGCCGTACAGCGGATCGAACACCCAGCCCCAGTTCCAGGGAAGCAGGTAAGTGCCCCAGATGTAGCTGTTGATGTCTCGATAGAGAAACTCGTCGGGAAAGGTCTGGAAGCTTTTGTCACGGTAAAGGCCGTAGTGCGCCGCGGGGAAGCTGCCGCCGGAGACGCCGACGATCATGTCGACCTCGTCGATCAGGCGGCGCGGTCCGTTTTCCCCATCGATGGTGAATTTCGACGCGCCGCGCAGGGCTCCGTGGGCGAAGGCCGCCGACCGCTTGCCACCGCCGGAAAACGCCATGACCGCGAGAAGCTCGCCGTGGAACGGCTGCATCATCATCGACATCATGTTGCCCAGGCGATATTCCCCGCTGAGGGCCGGTGTCTCGATTTCAGCCTGCGACAGGGGCTGGTTGGTGGCCTGCTGGGCGTGGCGGCAACCGGCCAGCAGGAGGGCGAGGCAAACGAGGAGACGGCGTAACGAGTGTGGCCCAAGGGCAACCGCGGCGACGGCCGCCTTCGTCGAGCCAGCTGATTGCATGGGTGGTTCCCGTTTGCTCCGGTCAGGTATGGATCGGCTGTCCGGCGATGTGCAACGCCACAAACAAAAAGACGGCGCCCGAAGGCGCCGTCGAAGTTTGGGGGGGAAACGTCACGCAGGAGGGGCTATGCCACCAACTGCACGGCTCACATTGGTTGCTGCCGGCCCATGTCAAGAACACGCTTTCGCGTGTGCAGCGCAGGGACGCCTGGATAAATACGCTGGGAGGCTCTCGCGCCGGGCGTGGCATGACCGGCGCCCGATGCGCACGGCACGGGCGGTCCGAATCCCTGGGCACATCGCTTGCCAGCAATCCGTAAAATGTCGCGCCACGACAAGCGCTGCCTGCTCATGGGAAAGCGAATACGGCGGCGACCGGTCCGCCAAACGCTTTCGGAGGGCGGGAGGTATTGCCCGGCGGGACTGGCAAGACCTGGATCAACCGGCTTATACCCGCGCCGTTTATCATCTTGTCATGTGTTCACGTACACCTTGGAGGAGCCCGCCTGATGGATTTCGTCGAGCAAGCCGGCCTGCGCATCGCGCAACCGCTGTATGATTTCATCGCGGGCGAGGCTCTGCCGGGGACTGGCGTGACGGAGACCGCGTTCTGGGACGGGTTCGCGGCGCTGTTGAAGGACCTGGCGCCGCGCTGCAAGGCGCTGTTGGGCAAACGCGACGCCATCCAGGCGCAGATCGACGCCTGGCATGTGGCCAACAAGGGCAAACCGGCCGACCCAGAGGGCTATCTGAGTTTCCTGCGGGACATCGGCTATCTGGTCGAGGAACCGGCGGCGGTCACGGTGAACACCGCGAACGTGGACCCGGAAATCGCGACGATTGCCGGGCCTCAACTGGTGGTGCCGGTCACCAATGCCCGCTACGCGCTGAACGCGGCCAATGCGCGGTGGGGCAGCCTGTATGATGCGCTTTACGGGACGGATGCGATTCCCGACGACAACGGGGCGGCCCGCGGCCGGGGCTACAACAAGGTCCGTGGTGACCTCGTTGTCGCCAAGGCCCGGTCCATCCTCGATGAGGCGGCTCCGCTGGCCAGCGGCAGCCATGCCGACGCGGCCGGATATGGGGTGGTGGGTGGCGCTTTGTCGGTCATGTTGAAGAACGGGTCGAGGACGGGGCTGAAGGACGCGGGGCAGTTCGCGGGTTATCGCGGGGAGGCGGCGGCGCCGTCCGACGTGCTGCTGAAGCATAACGGGCTGCATATCGAAATCGTGATCGACCGGACGCATCCGATCGGCAAGGACGATCCGGCGGGTGTGGCGGATGTGATGATGGAAGCGGCCATCAGCACGATCCAGGACTGCGAGGACTTCGATCGCCGCGGTCGATGCCGCGGACAAGGTGCTGGCCTATCGCAACTGGCTGGGCCTGATGAACGGGACGCTGTCCGACACCTTCGAGAAGGGCGGGCAGTTGATGACCCGCAAGCTGAACCCGGACCGGAAGTATACCAAGCCGGACGGCGGTACGCTGTGGCTGGCGGGGCGCAGCCTGATGCTGATCCGCAATGTCGGGCATCACATGTACACCGATGCGGTGCTGGATGCGGACGGGCAGGAAATTCCGGAAGGGTTCCTGGACGCGGCGGTGACGTCGCTGATCGCCAAGCATGACCTAGCCAGCAAGGGGCCGATCAAGAACAGCCGGGCGGGGTCGGTTTATATCGTCAAGCCGAAGATGCACGGGCCGGAGGAAGTGGCGCTGACCAACGACCTGTTCGGGCGGGTCGAGGGCATCCTGGGTCTGGCGCCGAACACGCTGAAGATGGGGATCATGGATGAGGAGCGGCGGACCTCGGCCAACCTGAAGGCCTGCATCGCCGCGGCGAAGGACCGGGTGGTGTTCATCAACACCGGGTTCCTCGACCGGACGGGGGACGAAATCCATACCTCGATCGAGGCGGGGCCGATGATCCGCAAGAACGAGATGCGCGGGACGGCGTGGATCAAGGCGTACGAGGACCAGAACGTCGAGATCGGGCTGGAGTGCGGGCTGCTGGGCAAGGCGCAGATCGGCAAGGGCATGTGGGCGGCGCCGGACCGGATGGCTGACATGCTGGTGGAGAAGATCGGCCACCCGATGGCGGGGGCGAGCACGGCATGGGTCCCCTCGCCTACCGCGGCGACACTGCATGCGCTGCATTATCATCAGGTCTCGGTGGCGGCGCGGCAGAAGGAGCTGGCGTCGCGGCCGCGTGCTGCACTGAAGGACCTGCTGACGATTCCGGTCGCGGACCGGCCGAACTGGTCGCCGGAGGATCTGCGGCAGGAGCTGGACAACAACTGCCAGGGTATCCTGGGGTATGTGGTGCGCTGGATCGACCAGGGGATCGGCTGCTCCAAGGTGCCGGACATCCACGATATCGGGCTGATGGAGGATCGCGCGACGTTGCGGATTTCCTCGCAGCACATCGCCAACTGGCTGCACCAGGGCGTGGTGACGAAGGCGCAGGTGACCGAGGCGCTGCAGCGGATGGCGGTGGTGGTGGACCGGCAGAACGCGGACGACCCGGTGTACAAGCCGATGGCGCCGGGTTTTGACGGTGTCGCCTACAAGGCGGCGTGCGACCTGATCTTCGAGGGGCGGACTCAGCCGAACGGTTATACCGAGTTCATCCTGCATCGCCGGCGGCGGGAGGCGAAGGCAGCGGCCTGAACGTGCCGGGCGGAGACCCTTCCGCTGACTGGCTTGGAGGGAGTATCCTGGCGGCATGCCCAGGCGAGTCGCAATTGTGTCCTTCGCCGTCTTGGTGCTGATCGGCCTGGCCGGTTCGGCGGCGTGGTGGTGGGATTCGCGCGATGCAGCGGACGACGAGGAAGCGGTTGTCGACCTGCCGACGCCGCCCTTCCCGCCGCGGATCACTGAAGGCGAGCAATACGAATCCTGTCTGGCTACTCTGGCGGACGATCCGGCCGGGGCGGAGTTGCTGGCGGAATCCTTGCAGGCAAGCGGCGGCGGGGATGGCGCGGCGCACTGTCATGGGCTGGCGATGATCGCGTTGGGCCAGCCGGATGAGGGAGCGGCGGTGCTGGAGCAGCTTGCTCGGCGCAGCAGCGCGCCGCCATTGGCCCGAGCGTCGGTGATGAGTCAGGCGGCGCAGGCGAGGCTGATGGTGGGACAGGCGCAGGAGGCGCGGGCGGACGCCACGGCGGCGCTGGCGCTGTCTCCGGACGACACCGAATTGTTGATCATGCGGGCGTCCGCGGAAGGCTTGCTGGATGCCTACCAGGAGGCTGTGCAGGATCTGGACCAGGCGCTGCAGCGAGACGCCGGGCGGACCGACGCGCTGGTCGCGCGGGCGGTGTTGCGGCGGAAGATGGGACAACTGGATCTGGCTCAGGCGGATGTCGGGGAAGCGCTGACGCTGGACCCGGATGATGCCGACGCCTTGCTGGAACGTGGGATCCTGCGGCAGCGGCTGGGCGACCGCGCCGGCGCGCAGGCGGACTGGGAGCATGCGCGCGGGGTCGATCCCGACAGCGTAACGGCTGATCTTGCCGAACAGAATCTGTCGCTGCTGGAAGCCGGGCCGGAGCGGCAGTGAACACGCAAAACCTCTTGATCGCATCGCCGATCGTGGCCACGTAACGATCGATGAGAGATCCGTATGAAATCCTGGGCGTGCAGCGCACCGATACCGACGCCGCGATCCGGTCGGCGTATCGCAAGCTGGCCAAGCGCCACCACCCCGACGTCAATCCGGGCAAGTCCGAGGCGTTGGAGAAGTTCAAGGAAATCAGCACGGCGTATGACCTGCTGTCCGACAAGGACAAGCGCGCCCGGTTCGACCGCGGCGAGATCGATGCCGAGGGTCACGAGGTTCCGCCGCAGCGGCCGTTCTACCGTGATTTCCAGCAGGGTCCGGGCCACGAACGTTATCAGACGCAAACGAACGGCGGGTTCAGCCAGGAGGATATCGAGGAATTCCTGGCTCAGGCGTTCGGGCGGGGCGCCGGTGGGGCTGCTGGCGGGGCGGGCGGCCGTGCGGGTGCGGGGTTTTCGGCCAAGGGTCGCGATGTGCAGTATGGCCTGACCGTCAGCTTCGTCGATGCGGCGAACGGCACGACTCGGCGGCTGGCCCTGCCCGACGGCAAGACGCTGGATGTCCGTATTCCTCCGGGCACGGAAGACGGGCATGTGCTGCGGCTGCGCGGCCAGGGCGGTCCGGGGATCGGCGGCGGGGCGGCGGGCGACGCGCTGATCGAGATCTCGGTGGCGCCGGATCCTCAGTTCCACCGGGAGGGCGATGACATCATCGTCGACCTGCCGGTGACGGTTCAGGAGGCGGTGCTGGGCGCTTCGCTGGAGGTGCCGACGATCCGGGGCGCGGTGCGGCTTGCCATCCCGCCGGGGTCGGGAACGGGCACGCGGCTGCGGCTGCGTGGGCGCGGGGTGCGGGATGGGCATCAGTTCGTTCAGCTGAAGGTGGTGCTGCCGCCGGGCGATGAGCCGGAGCTGGCGGCGTTCCTGAAGACCTGGACTCCGAAGAAGCCGTTTAACCCGCGGGAGGGCGTGTGATGCGCATCTCAGCGGTTGTGGCCCAGGTCCCCGGCGTGCGCGAGACCGAGGTGGTGGCGTGGGTGGAGCGTGGCTGGGTGCGGCCGGACCCTAGTGGCGAGGAGTGGGTGTTCCAGGAGATCGACGTGGCCCGGGTGCGGCTGATCCATGACCTGCGCGATGCGATGGCGGTGCAGGACGAGACGATCCCGCTGGTGCTGTCGCTGCTGGACCAGGTTTATGAACTGCGCGGTCAGATGCTTGCGCTTGCCCGGGCGGTGGAGAAGCAGGACGCGGCGGTGCGGGACGCAATTCTGGCGGCGATCCGGGGATAACACCGGACGTTGCCGCAATCGGCCGGCCTGATCGACCTGCAGGTCAACGGCTATGCCGGGGTCGACTTCAATGATGAGGGCATTACCGCTTCCGGCGTGGACCATGCGCTTCGGGCGATGCTGCGCGCCGGGGTTTGTTCGTGCCTGCCGACCCTGATAACGGCCGATCCGGACACGTTGCGGCGGCGGCTGGTGGCGTTGGATGCGGCGGTGGATGCCAGCCGGCTGGGTCCCTTGATGGTGCCGGGATTTCACCTGGAGGGCCCGTTCCTGAATCCGGCGCCGGGTTATGCGGGCTGTCATCCGCCGGGGGCGATGATCGCGCCTGACCCGGTGGTGCTGGGCCGCCTGACCGCCGGTTTGCGGCGGCCTGCGTTGCTGCTGACTTTGGCGCCCGAACGCGAGGGAGCTTTGGCGGTGATTGCCGCGGCATGCGCGTCGGGCATGGTCGTGGCGATGGGGCATACCGCGGCGGACGCTGCCGCGACGGAAGCGGGCGTGCGGGCGGGGGTCGCGTTGAGCACGCATCTGGGGAACGCGCTGCCTCAGCCGCAGCCGAAATTTCTTAATCCGCTGATGGCGCAGCTTGCCAATGACGGGCTGTAGGCGAGCTTCATTGCCGATGGTATCCATGTGCCGCCGGCCGCGCTGAAGGTGATGCTGCGGGCGAAGACGCCGGAGCGGAGCATTCTGGTGACGGATGCCACCGCGGCGGCGGCCGCGCCACCTGGGCTGTATGGGTTCGCCGGGATGACGATCGAGCATTGCCCGGATGGTTCGGTCCGGGTTCCCGGCACCTCGACGCTGGCGGGGTCGGCGCTGACGCTGGATCAGGCGGTGCGGAACATTACAGGGTGGGGGTTGGCGGAGCCGTCGGTTGCGGTCGCGATGGCCTCCACCCAACCGGCGGCGCTGATCGGTCCGGCGCTGGACTGGCACCGCATCGCGCTGCCGCAAGTCTGTGGTGACCTGGTCCGAGGACTGGCAGGTCGTGGGCGTCCGGCTGGCCGGCGACGATATCGCGCTGGATTAGAAACCTTTTATTTACCTCTGGCGCGCTACAACCGAGCCGCGAACAGCGCATGCTCGTCAGGCCTTGGTGGACAAAACGGACCATTTTCCTGGCTATTTGTTTTGTTGGGAAAGGTCCATTCCCCTCCGTGACCGATCGAGCCCCCGCCCGCTGCCGACGGTCGGCTAGCCCCGCGACCCTGGCGCTGGTGTCATGCTGACCGAATCGGAGGCGCTTGTCCGGCACGCGCCGCCGCTGTCGCATGATCCGAACTGCCGCCTGTGCGGCGACCGGCTGCACCGGACGGTGGTCGACCTTGGCAGCGTGCCGCTTGCCACCGCGATTTCGCAACCGGGCGAGCCCGCGCCTTGCCATCCTTTGCACGTCCGCGTCTGTGATTCCTGCCTGTTGGTGCAGACTCAGGCGCTGGTGGGTCCTGAGGGAGACCCGCGAGGCGATTCGGGTCCGGCGGTCAATAGCTGCCTCGAACAGGCCCGGCGTTTCACCGCCGCCATGCAGCACAGGCTGGGCCTCGGCGCTGGGTCCCTGGTCATCGCGATCGGCAGCGGCGATGGCGTGGCGTTGCGCCCATTCCAGGAACTTGGCGTCTCGGTGCTAGGTATCGAGCCGGATGGCGACGTTGCTGCCGCGGCGGCGGCGTCGGGCGTTCCAACCGAAACCGGCTTCTTCAAGGCCTCGACAGCGATGGAGATCGCGGTGCGGTTCGGCCGAGCGGATCTGGTGCTGGTGAGCGATGTGCTGCCAGTGGTGGCGGATCTGTTCGACTTCGCGGCCGGTTTTGCCGGGATCCTGCGTCCGAAGGGGATCGTCGTTTTCCAGTTTCCGCATCTGCTGCCGATCATGCAGCGCGCTCAGTTCGATGCGTTCCGGCATGATCGTTACAATTATCTGTCGCTCGCCGTAGTCGAGCATGTTCTGCGATCTGTCGGGCTTCGGGTGTTCGATGCGGAGCGTCTGCCGGATGAGGGTGGGGCCTTGCGGGTTTATGCGTGTCATCCCCGGGGGCCGTATGCCGCGCGGCCGGCGCTGAAGACGGTGCGTCAGGAGGAGACCTGGGCAGGGCTGGATCGGGCGGATGGGTATGACGGGTTCGGGGCGAGGGTCGAGGCGGAGCGGGAGGATATCCGCGATTTCCTGAAAATCCGGCACGCCGCCGGGCGAACGGTTGCGGCCTGGGGCGTTGCGGCGCGCGGCGTGATGATGCTGAACACGTGCGGCGTCACGACTGTACAGGTAGCGTGGGTCGCCGATCCGGATGTCGCGCTGCATGGTCTTCGATTGCCGGGCTGCGACATTCCGATCGTCTCGCCCGACATGCTGCTGACGGAGCGGCCGGATGATCTGCTGATCCTGCCGTGGCCTCGGGCGGCGGAGATCGCGGCGGGGCTGCTGCCGATCCGGCAGAAGGGGACGCAGTTCTGGACGTTCTCGCCGGGGATCAAGCGGGTTTGATGGGCGTGGTGACAGGCTGAGCGAGTGATGGGTGGCGTCTTTCGGGCGCGACGAGGCCGCAAACGGTCTATCGTGGCGGGATGCCGAGCGAAAAACAGAAGATGCTGGCTGGCGACCTGTATGACGCTGGCGATCCCGAACTGGTCGCGGACCGCGCGGCCGCGGCGGCCTGGATGCTGCGTTACAACGCGGCGGCGGGCGGTGCGGCGGAGCGGTTGGCGCTGTTGCGGGAACGGTTTGCGGAAGCTGGGGACGGGTGCGAGGTCCGGCCGGTGTTTGCCTGCGATTATGGCTTCAACATCCGCCTCGGGTCGGGCGTCTTCCTGAATTTCAACTGCGTGATCCTGGATGTCGTTACGGTGAGCATCGGCGACGGCACGCAGATTGGGCCGAACGTGCAGATTTACGCGGCTGACCATCCGCGTGATCCCGCGGTCCGCCGGACCGGGCTGGAGTGCGGGCGTCCGGTGCGGATCGGCCGCAATGTCTGGATCGGCGGCGGGGCGATTATCCTGCCGGGTGTGACGATCGGCGATGACGCGATTGTTGGGGCCGGCGGCGTTGTAACGCGCGACGTGCCGGATGGCGTGACCGTGACGGGCAATCCGGCTCGGTTCTAGCAAGCGGACCAATCTCGCCCTTCGCGGATCAAGTTCGCGCTGATCCGAGGGCGTGTCGTCACGTTGTAGATAAGCGAGCGTCAGTGCTCGATTGCTGATGTTTGACGGGCGGCGGACGCGTGCAGGCTCCTGGAGAAGATGGGGCTCGCCGCGCTTTAGGCGCCGGGCAGGCGGGGCATTACTATATCCGTTTTGAAGTATCGTACCATGATATCCGGGCCGCCGGATTTCGTGAGGTACGTCACGTAGGGGCATCTCTTCAGCTATGGCGGTGAAGTTGGTCCCCGCCTTCTTGGCTACAGCGGTTTCGGCGGCATCGGATGACGCGTGGATGAACAAGCCGCCGTCTTTGAGCCACGCTCTCTCAGTCGCCACCGACGCCGAAAGCAAAACGTGAATGTCGACCTGTGCGTCGACCCGTGACGGATCTCCGTACAGAAGCATGTCGTAAGCATGGTCGAGGCATATTTCGAAGCCCAGCTTCTTTCCCCAGAGTTCGATAATTTGCCTGGCCGCATCACCTGGCACGAACACGGATTTTTGGCCCTGCCGGTTCAAGACCTCATGGTAATCTGCGATCTTGTTGTATTTATGCAGGACCTCCCCGGCCGAAATAACATATAGAGAGTTTCGTAACATATCTGGGGTGGTGCCAGAGCTGATTCTTCTTTCTTTCAGATTGGGTGATGGTACCGATCGATTACCAAAACCTTTCCCTCCCAAAAAGCTTGGGTATCCGATTGCAATAGCTGCTGTTTCGGCCTCGCGCAGCGTGGCGATGGCTTTCTGCTGTCTTGTCTCAACTACCTTCGTGGGATCTCTCAGTTGTTTCTGGGCAAGTTTATGCCGATCGATACCTTGTTCGCGATCGAATGGTTTGAGCCATGCCATCGTTCCGGGCATGATGATAAGATTTTTGTATATCTCGGAAAGAGATTTTATGTCAGCGAGATTTCTTTCCTTCTGTTCCTCTGAAATCCCTCTCGCATAGTATTTCCCTGAGCCTGCTAAGCCAATCGGCTGCTTTGAGTTCTCGTTACTGAAAAGATACTCGGGTGCTGCGAATATCCCAAAATCGCAGGCGGCATCCTTGGTTCGGACCGCGAGATTTATAATGGCCTCGCTGACCACCGCAATCCGTTGGTCGTTGACCATAGCCTGAAAGGGGGCTTCGCCGGTGTCTGCCTGGAAAATGCCGACCAGGACCTTACGGGACGCATTGGTTGCGCCGCTGACCGAATGGCTCATGTCGCCGTGTATCCCGGCTGAATCCGCTGCCGCATCGCTCCCACCCCACTTCTGATCGACGTCCGGCGCTGATCCGTCTCGCTACTAGCGAGCGAAGGTCGGCTTACGAAACGGTATCAACCAATATTTTAGGGATGCCTTGCTCGTCCAGGCACCTGAAGTAAAGCTAACCACAGGATGGCGATCCGGGCAACACTGGAATGTATCACATCTGCAAGAAATGCTTACCGACGGCTGATTGCCCGTCATCATCGGCTCCTGCGGAACGCGCAGCGCGGCGCTTGGGACACGCCACTGCCGGGTCCAACCGACGGGCTTAGTGCCGATAGCCTGGGTCGACATCACTCTCGGGCCTTGGGACGCAGCGCGGCGATCACCACGAATATTTGCGCGAAAATAGCGCGTGTGGCGCCATGACGTCGGCCATCCGCGAGGCGAGCGATCTTCTGTGCCTGACGACCTTCGCGACGATCTTGACCACAGCGCCCCGCAATGTCGTCAGCAGCCGATGCCTGGCTTTTGCGAGGAGCAGTTATATCGCGCCGCTCTATCAAGACTGCGCCTACGCCTACCTCGTAGTAACAACGATGCGGATGGCAACTATTTCGTTACCGGGCCCTATGCAAGGCACGGTGGAGTTGCACGATTGCGATGGAGTTGCACGATTACGATTTATGGGGCCCCATAGGTGGGAGCCGCAAGCCCTCGATCTGGTCAGGACCAAGACTTTGCAAAAGGTAGCAGGATGAGTAGTCGCGACGGTGCGAACGCACGAGCTATGGCACACTTTGACAGCGGCGGCTTCCGCGATCGTCTGGCTGAGCTCGTTGCGATCGCCAGCACCTCGCAGGATGCGGCGCATGAGAGCGACGTGCAGCGCTACCTGAGCGGCGCGATCCAGCCGTGGCTGGAGCGGATGGGGTTCTCGGTTACCATCCATCCGAACCCCGAGGCTGGCTTTGGCCCGATCCTGTTTGCGGAACGGCTGGAGGGGCCGGATCGGCCGACGGTCCTGACCTACGGGCATGGTGACACGGTGCGCGGGCTGGAGGATCAGTGGCGGGCGGGTCTGTCGCCGTGGACGCTGACCGAGGAAGGCGATCGTTGGTACGGCCGCGGCAGTGCGGACAACAAGGGGCAGCACGCGCTGAACCTGACGGCGCTGGAGGCGGTGCTGGCGGAACGTGGCGGCGTCCTGGGGTTCAATTTGAAGCTGATCCTGGAAACCAGCGAGGAGCGTGGGTCAACGGGATTGCGGGCGTTCGTGGCTTCGATGACGGATCATCTGGCGGCGGACGTGCTGATTGCCAGCGACGGGCCAAGGGTGATGCCGGAGGTGCCGACTATCGCAACCGGGACGCGGGGGACGTATCATTTCGATCTGGTGGTGGATTTGCGGCCGGGCGGCGTTCACTCCGGTCATTGGGGCGGGCTTACGACCGATCCGGCGATCGTGCTGACCCATGCGCTGGGGGCGATCATGGACCGCAACGGCAAGATCCTGGTGCGGGACTGGCTGCCGGCCAACGGGATTTCGGCGGCGGTGCGGGCGGTGCTGGACGGGTGTCCGGTCGGCGGCGGCGGAGAGGCTGCGAGCATCGATCCGGACTGGGGCGAGCCGGGGCTGACCTCGGCCGAGAAGATCTACGGCTGGAACAGCTTTATCGTGCTGTCGATGGTTTCCGGCCGGCCGGAAAATCCGGTCAACGCGGTGGCGCCGAATGCCCGGGCGCACTGCCAGATCCGGTACACGGTGGATTCCGATCCGGCTGGGTTCGAGGCGGCGCTGCGCCGGCATCTGGATGAGAACGGCTTTGGCGATGTCCGGATCGAGAATGCGGGCATCCGGATGCCGGCTAGCCGTACCGATCCCGGGCATCCGTGGGTGCGTTGGGCGGCGGACAGCATGGAGCGGTCGCTGGGCAAGCACGTCCAGATCATTCCGAATTCGTCGGGCGGGCTGCCGGGTGATGTGTTCGTTGATTACCTGGGCGTGCCGCTGGTGTGGATTCCGCACAGCTACAACGGCTGCAAGCAGCATGGGCCGGACGAGCATTTTCTGAAGCCCATTGCGCGGGAGGGGTTGGCGGCGTTTGCTGGCTTGTGGTGGGACCTGGGTGAACCGGGCACGCCGGAATAAAAAAGGCCGTCCGATGATGCAACGGCGCAGGATGCTCGCGATGTTGGCCGGAGGGTGGCTGTCAGGCGCTCAGGCACCGGTCCCGACGCGGCTGCGCGGGGATGTCGTTTCCGTGGACCCACAGTCGCTGCACATGGTCACGCGTGGTGGGCAGGCGGTTACGCTGGTGTTGCCGGCGGATGTTCACGTGGTGGCGCTGGTGCCGATTTCCATCGACGCGATCAAGCCGGGCAGCTTCATTGGCAGTGCCGCCCTGCCGCAGCCGGACGGGACGCCGCGCGCGCAGGAGGTGCATGTCTTCCCCGAAGCAATGCGTGGCACCGGCGAAGGGCATCGGCCGTTCGACCTCGGGCCGGGCAGCACGATGACCAATGGCACGGTCGGGGACGTGGTGGTGTCGCGGGGCCGGACGTTGAAGGTTTCCTACAAGGGTGGCGAGAAGACGATTGTTGTTCCACCCGAGACGCCGATCGTGACGTATGAGCCGGGCAGCCGCTTCCTACTGACGCCGGGCGCGCACGTGATCATCTTCGCCAACGAGGCACCGGACGGCGCGTTGACGGCGACGCGGATCAGCGTCGGGAAGGATGGGTTGGTCCCGCCGATGTGACGGCGGTCAGATCGTGTAGTTTTCAAGGCGGGGTGAGAAGGTTCGAGTTAATATATCCGTGGGAGCTGGCGACCCGACGGCCAGATTCAGATGTATAGGTGCCAGTGCGTACTTCGGACCAGGCGCCCTTCGATCTTATAATACTGACGTGTGTTCCTTTCGGTATCGCATCGATGTGCGAAAACTGCGTGCCCGGACCTGTTCTGATGTAGACGTAGGCGTGTTCCGGGGACACCACGGCATAGTGCACTCCCGTAAAAAGCGCCTGCACGGAATAGTATATCCGCGATGGACCGTAGATCGCGGCCGCAATCAGCGCAGCGCAACCGGCAAGCACCATCACGGCACGATCACCGAGCTGCCAATTCGAGACTTTATCTTGCACGCGCCTAAGCGTCTCCACGGGCGCGACATTGAAACCGTTAGGCGTAAACGCGGATCGTTTAGCCGAATTCTGCGGCCCCCGACTGGATCCCTCTGTTGCGCGAAAATCGTCCAGGGTAGGCACTTGCTGGAGTGGCATGCGGCATGCGCTCTGAAATACGCGCACTGTTTCTCTTAGACCACGAATCTGGCCGATGGCCGCCAGAAGGTGTGATCGCTCGGGTGCGTCGAAATCCGCTCGACTGAGCAGCAGGCCATCACCGGTCCGCCGCTGGAAGAAGGTCGGATCAGCCTGAAGGGCTGCCAGAGATAAATCGAGAACCAGCAATGGAAAGCGATCCAGCCAGACATCGAATGCACCAGGCTCCCTGGAACGGACCGGTGACTGATAATCGGGTTGTCCGGCTACTGGGGACCGCAGGCCGCTCAGGCTTTGCACGAACATTCCGTCGTAGTCGACGAAGCGGAGCGATCCCGCGCTGGTAACGAGGATGTTGTCCGGGTGAATGTCACCGTGGGCAAATCCATTTTTCTCGGAGAGTCGGGCGTATCTCAATAATTCTTGCCGCAACATTCCCAGTTGGGATGGGCTCCCCAGCCTCTTCTCGACCGCGGCTCCAAGCACCGATCCTTCGACCCAGTCCATCCGCATGGTCGGCAACCATCGTCCGCGGACAAAAACTCCAGCCTTTACGCCGGGCCCGGACGGCGCGCTTACAGCGAAGTCCACAAAGAGGTCTGATTTGAGTTGCCTCAGGAAGTTCTCGATCGCTGTGTAGCGCTGGATCAGGTCCGGAATTTCCTGTTTAAAGCATCGAACCGCAATGGGACCTTGACCATCTGAACCAATGAATTTGAAAGTTATGGCGAACCCACCGGCGGCATAGTGTGGGAAACCGCGATTGTCGCGTATCACGCGCCGACGGGTGATCTCGGGATCAGTAAAAAACCGATCCGGCGCGCTGAGGGCGACCTGGTAGTCGTCAAATGTTGGATACTGACTCAAGGCTCCACCAAAATAACCGTAGTATCGTCGTATCGCATACGTCCGGTTGTAATTTCGGCTTCCACCAGGGCTGAGAAATCTGCTCGGCAAGTTAGCGCCGCCAAGCGTGACAATCGGTCCTTTAGTTGTTCCTGATCAGCGAGAATCCATTCCGCCAATGCATCTGTCGCGGCAAACAAGCGTGAGCCCGACCAGCCGTTGCATGGCGCGGCGACAACAAAGACCGCATCCGATATGGCCTGGGGCGAATCGGAAAAAGCGCCCTTGCCGGGATGCGACGAAAACAGCACCGGATTTTTGTGGAATGCGCCAGTGTTCATCGCTGGAATAGTCACGCATGAGGTTGGTGTCTCGATAAACAGCACGGTGTCGCCGAGCGCCAGCCCCTCCACCCTATCCTCGTGCACAGTGAAACCCAGAAGAGTGGAAAAACTCCCGCGCGCAAACGCAATCTGCCCAACCCAATCCTCCTGGCCGGGGCTCACGGCCGCATGAAATTTTGCTCGCGCCAATTGCATCCATATGGGAGTGACAATCGGATCCCGAGCATATTGTCGACTTAGAGATTCGGGCCCAGGCCCTGCCTGCATAACACGCGGATGCACCGTCACACACAGCGTAACGATTTGCCATTCGATTGGTCGCGAAAGCATCGTCGTTCAATTGGCGACGATCCTTGGGCCGAGAGAATGCGCGCCGACGCATTCCGCTAACTCAGCGGTTCGGGGCGACCGCCAGCTGCATGGCCGCCTGGGTTCCGATATCCAAAAACGCGAGAACTTCCTCCATGCCGCCGTTGTACACATAACCCCTGCTCCCGGCCTGGACCGGTAGTCCGCTTTGAAATCCACGAGCCAGTAGCGGCGGAGGCAGTGTGGTGCTGGCGTTGAACAGGGCACGGGCGAACGGGTGCGGCGGCAGTTGCTCCGCCGAGTGCGGAAACCGAACGGGCGCGGCGCCTCCGGCGACATGCAGGTTCATCAGAATGGCATAGCCGTCGCGTGTGCGCTGATCGGTTATCCTCCGCGCTGCCGCAACGACTTGATCGGGGACCCCGTCTGTCGCTTCCCCGTCCGTGATGTGCAAAACGATAGGCGGAAACGACGCAGCGTGACTTTCGCACCACGTGGAAACAATTTGGCCCGCGCGCTCCAACGCGCCGCACATCGATGTGCCGCCCTCAGTTTTTGGTTCCAGCCACACAACAAACGGCACGGACACCTCGACGAGACCGCCGGCGCCATCCGGTTCTTTCCGCTTGCGCTGTTCTACGCGAAGCGGATGCGCTTCCATGTCGGTAATGGGCACGAGCGTGCGACTGGCGAGGGAGCCCGACAAGGCTGATTTCAGCGGTGCGCCGCTGTAGGAGAGCACACCAATATCAAAGTAGTGCCGCGTGCCATCTTGGAACTTGCATCCGGCGGCTACTTCAAGCAAAGTACGATTTACTGCATCCGTAAGAAAATCTATTCGACGCATGCCGTGCTCAAAGGCATCGTCCATCGAAGCGGAGACGTCGAGCAGGAATATTATGCAGCCTGGAGCAGCGCGGCTAATTCTGGCTTGATACCCGTCCGACACACTGATCTCCCTTCCTATTCACGGGCTCGTTTCAAACGCTACAAAAACCTACAACCTGGCGTGTCGATTGACGACATATTCCTAAAGAGCCAACGAAATCGTGATGAAACCGGTTTGCGCACCGAAGCCAAAGCTCAGGACACACACAGTAGGTCGGTGGGAAATAACGATCGGCTTGTCTAACGAGATCGGGTTCTTGCCAGGTGTAACCGATTGGTTTTGACGATTGGTTTTTTGCATCGAGTGGCTGGCATACCGCTGGCTGCCCTCAAAGCCCTCGGTGCAGGCGACCGAAGGAGCGTTATGGCTGTTAATCAGCGCAGGCCCAATCGCAAGCTTGCGGCGACCTCCGTCACCGTCGGGAAGGGCGGGCTGGTGCCGCCGATGTAACGGCGGTCAGATCGTGTAGTTGAAGGACTCGTAAGACAGGTCGCTGAGGGTCTGGTCCATCGCCTTGGCCGGTTCGTCGGCGTCGGCGATGCGGACCACTTTCGCGGGTACGCCGGCGACGGTCGCATGAGCGGGGACAGATTTCAGCACGACGGAGCCGGCGGCGATGCGGGCGTGCTCGCCGACCTCGATATTGCCCAGAATCTTGGCGGAGGCGCCGACGACGACACCCTTGCGGATCTTGGGGTGGCGGTCGCCGGATTCCTTGCCGGTGCCGCCGAGCGTGACGCCCTGCAGCAGGGAGACGTCATCGTCGACGACCGCGGTCTCGCCCACGACAAGGCCGGTGGCGTGATCGAGGAAAATGCCCTGGCCGAAGCGGGCCGCGGGGTGGATGTCGGTCTGGAACACCTCGGACGAGCGGCTTTGCAGATAGAGCGCGAAGTCGCGGTCGCCGTTGCGCCAGAGCCAGTGGTTCAGCCGGTGCGCCTGGATCGCGTGGAAGCCTTTGAAATACAGGAACGGCTCGATGAGGCGCTCGCAGGCGGGGTCGCGGTCGAACACGGCGACGATGTCGGCCTTCAGCGCCTCGCCGATCGCGGGTTCGTCGGCGTAGGCCTTGCCGAACGCCTGGACGATCAGCGGCAGGGAGATCACGTCGTTCTTCAGGCGCGCGGCGACCCGGTGGAAAACCGCGGCCTCGAACGAGGGCTGGTTGAGGATGGAGTCGAAAAACAGCGGCGCGAGCTTGGGAGACCGGTCGTAGGCTTCCTCTGCCTCCGCCCGCAGACGCACCCAAAGCGGATCGGTGGTGTCACCCGGCAGATCGCGAACGAGCGTCAGGCGGGTCAGGTTTGGGCGCATCTTGGAGTTCCTACTCGTTTGGGCCGGATAGCCGGATTTCACCATGTTCGGTGTCCAGGGCGGTTCGTCAACTCCGGCGTGGCATCTGGATGGAAACGCCCGCGCTTACGTGGGAGAACAAGCGGCGGCAAACAGCCCGCGGCAGGCCTGGCGGAACCGTCAGCCTGGGATCGGAGGAAACGGACTTGACATCACGACGGAACTTTCTGACCGGCGCGGCCTCGATGGCCGGTATCATTTTCTGCGGCTGCGGCCTGCCCCGGGCGGCGCATGCGTCATCGACATCGCCCTATACGCTTCCGGTGACGGTGGGGGGTAAGACTGTCAAGACGGTCGATGTCCACAGCCATTGCCTGTTCCATGAAGCGCTTGCCCTGGTACCCGCGGACGCGGCGCGGCTCGTTCCGCCGATCAACGGCAACGGGCCGCATCAGATATTCATGACGGTGGAGGATCGCACGAAGGCGATGGACGCGGCGGCGGTGGACATGGAGATCCTGTCGGTCAACCCGTTCTGGTACGGCAAAGACCGGGATCTGGCCGCGAAGATCGTGTCGATCAACAACGAAAAACTGGCTGAGCTGGTGGCGTCGAAGCCGGATCGTTTCGGTGCGTTTGCGTCATTGACGTTGCAGGACCCGGCGCTGGCGGTGACCGAACTTGAAACGGCGATGAAGAAGCAGGGGCTGAAGGGGGCGGCGATCGGCGATCAGGTGGCGGGATCGGAATTCGCCGATCCGAAATTCGACCCGGTCTGGCGGAAGGCGGAGGAACTGGGGGCGGTGCTGTTCATCCATCCTCAGGGCGTGCCAGAACTTAGCAAGCGGTTGCAGGGCAATGGCTGGCAGTGGAACACCATCGCCAATCCGCTGGCCACGACGATTGCGCTGAACCATCTGATTTTCCAGGGCACCTTGGACAAGTTTCCCGGCCTGAAGGTGCTGGGCGCGCATGGCGGCGGGTATCTGGCGTCGTATGCGGCGCGTGACGATCATGCGTGCCTGGTCGGGCCGGAGTTCTGCGATCCGAACATCAAGCTGAAGAAGCAGCCGACGGAGTATCTGAACCAGCTTTACTTCGATGCGCTGGTGTTCACGCCGGAAGCGCTGCGGCACCTGGCGGCTCAGGTCGGCGCGAGCCAGATCATGATGGGCAGCGACCATCCATATCCGTGGGACCAGCATCCGGTGGAGAACATCATGGCGACCACGACGCTGAGCGATGACGAGAAGCGTGGTATCCTGGGCGAAAACGCCGCGCGGTTGTTTGGGTTGAAGGCTTAAACAGACTGTCCGGACCGGGGTGCGGGCGGCTCCGGACGGACGGTCGCCTTGCTTGCCGGCGGCTGCCGAAGCAAACTGAGCGGGTATCAACGCAAGGGGAGTGAAACCATGCTGTATGAACTGAGAATCTATGAATGCGTGCCGGGCAAGCTGCCGGACCTGAACAACCGGTTCTCCACCATCACGCTGAAGCTATGGGAGAAGCACGGCATCAAGCAGGCCGGGTTCTGGACGACGGTGATCGGGGAGTCCAACCAGACGCTGTATTACATGCTGGCGTGGGAATCCCTGGCCGACCGGGAGAAGAAGTGGAACGCGTTCGGCGCCGATCCGGAGTGGCTGGCCGCGCGCGCCAAGACCGAGGAAAAAGGGCCGATCGTGGCCAACGTGAAGAACTTCATCCTTGGGCCGACGCCTTATTCGTCTGTTCAGTAGGGTCTGATTGGGCGGAGGACGCTCCGGCAGGGGCGGCCTCCGCTGGGCTATGGACGGGTCGTGGTGGAATATGATGCACTGCACAATCGCGACCCTGATTCAGCCCCTTTGGAGCCAGTCCTATGCCTGCGATCGACGGTAACCGCCTGCTGCGTGATCTGTACGCTGTTCGCGAAATCGGAAAATACAAGACGGGCGTGCACCGTCCTACCTACTCGCCGCAGGATGTGGAGGCGCGGCACTGGCTGGCCGGTAAGCTGACCGAGGCGGGGCTGGAAAGCGCGATCGACGGGATCGGGAACGTCTATGGGCTTGACCCTCGGCCGGGGCGCAAGCTGCTGATGGGCAGCCATATCGAGACGCAAAACCGAGCGGGATGGCTCGATGGGGTGATGGGGGTGGTGTACGGGCTGGAGGTGGCGCGGGCGCTGGGCAGCGGGATCGACGTGGCGGCGTGGGCGGACGAAGAGGGGCATTTCGGGTCGTTCATCGGCAGCCGGTCGTTCTGCGGGATGCTGACGGAGCATGAGATGGACGTGTGCTTCAACCGCGAGACCGGGGTGAAGCTGCGCGATGCGCTGCGGGAGGCGGGGTTCAGCGGGCGGCCACGGGCGAAGATGGATCAGGCTCGGTACCGCGGTTACCTGGAGGCGCATATCGAGCAGGGCGCGGATCTGGAGAGCCATCACCTGCGGCTGGGGATCGTGACGGCGATCGTCGGCAGCCGCCGGTTTCGAATCGAGTTCAACGGCGTGCAGAACCATGCGGGCACGACGCGGATGTCGGCGCGCAAGGATGCGGGCGTGGCACTGGTGAAGCTGGTGGCGGCAATCGAGGAGACGTTCCCCAAGATCGCAAATCCGCTGACGGTTTGGACGACGGGCGACATCAAGCTCGATCCGGGGGCGGCGAGTATCGTGCCGGGGCATGCGGAACTGGTGTTTCAGTTTCGCGATACTGATCCCGCAACGCTGGCGGCGCTGGAGGAGGCGCTGGACGGGCTGATCGCGGAGGCGGGCAAGGGTCCTTGCGGAGTGGCGGTGACGTATCGGAGTTCGACCGACCCCAGTGCGATGGATGCGGGGTTCCGGGCGGCTCTGGCGGCGGCGGCACAGCAGCATGCGCCGGGGCTGCACCAGCCGATGCCGTCCGGGGCGGGACATGATGCGCAGATCCTGTCTTTGCGGCTGCCTTCGGGGATGCTGTTCGTGCCGAGTATCGGGGGGATCAGCCACCATTTCACCGAGAATACGCGGGATGAGGATATCGTGCTGGGGTGCCAGGTGTTTGCGGACGCGGCGGCGGCGATTTTGGCGAAGGGGTGAGTGGCGAGGCTTTGCCCCGGACCCCACCAAGGGGCTCCGCGCCCCTTGGATCCCACCGCCAGGGCAGCGCCCTGGACGGCATCTATCTTCGGCCCCCTCATCTCCAAACCCACATGAACGGGTTCCCAAGGGCACTCGGGCCTTTCCAGGGGCGGCGCCCCTGGTGGGGTCTCCGGGCGAAGCCCCGCTGCTCGGGCTTGCCCGCAGGGGGCGACAATGTTAGTGCCCCCGTCTTTCTCAGGGGCTGAGGCATGGCATCGACCTTCGAAACCGTGGCGGGGATCATCTCCGACACCTGCGACATCGAGCGTGACAAGATCACGCCTGACAGCCATGCGATCAACGATCTTGGCATCGACAGCCTGGACTTTCTGGACGTGGCGTTCGCCATCGACAAGGCGTTCGGGATCAAGATGCCGCTGGAAGCGTGGATGCAGGAAGTGAACGAGGGCAAGGTCTCGACCGACGAGTATTTTGTGCTGAAGAATCTGTGCACTAACATCGACAAGCTGGTCGCGGCGAAGGCCGCCTGAGGCACCCATGGCGGTGCCGGGCATGGCGGTCTGATGCGGCTGGAATACTTCCAGATGGTCGATCGGATCATCACCCTGGACCTGGAGTTGCAGCGGATCTCAACCGAGTGCCTGGTGCCGGATCAGTCGCCGGTGTTCGAGGGTCACTTTCCCGGACACCCGATTCTGCCGGGGGTTCTGATGATCGAAACCATGGCTCAGACGGGCGGCTGGCTGGTGCTGAGCGCGATGCGATTCGCCCGGATGCCGTTCCTGATGCAGGTCGAGAAGGCAAAGATGCGCTCGTTTGTCGAACCGGGCCGGCTGCTGACGGCGGAGGCCTCGCTGCTGCATGAGGGATCGGGGTACGCGGTGGTAAAGGGCGCGATCTCGGTTGCCGGGAAGAAAGTGGCGGACGCGGAAATCCGCTATGGCGTGGTGCCGTTCCCCAATGACAGTTTGCGCGGCGTGATGCTGGAAACAGCGCGCCGAATTGGTGTTCCGGAGTCCCTGTTCCATGCCGCATGAGCGAGACGCGCTGATCACCGGGATCGGACTGGTGTCCTGCCTGGGGTCGAGCCTGGAGGCTCATTGGGCGGCGCTGACCGATCCCGGCGGGTTCAAGCCGGTGGTCGATACGGACAGTTTTGCGCCGGCGATGGTGCATCCCCTGGCGCCGCTGGATCTGGACAAGCAGATCCCCAAACGGGGCGATCAGCGGCAGATGGAGGGCTGGCAGCGGACGGGCGTGTTTGCCGCCGGGCTGGCGCTGGAGTTGGCTGGGGTGAAGGGGAATACAGAGCTGCTGGCGCGGATGGGGATGATTGTCGCGGCCGGCGGCGGCGAGCGCGATTACGCGGTGGATGAGGCGATCCTGTCCGGGATGCCGAAGGCCGCCGATCCCGGCGCCTATCTGAACGAGCATTTGCTGGGCGACCTCCGGCCAACGCTGTTCCTGGCGCAGCTGTCGAACCTGCTGGCGGGAAATATATCAATCGTGCATGGCGTGACGGGGTCGTCGCGCACGTTCATGGGCGAGGAAGCTGCCGGCGCGGATGCCGTGCGGATCGCCTGCGCGCGGATTGCCGCCGGTCAGG
The DNA here is from genome assembly GCA_963819005.1 of uncultured Pseudomonadota bacterium. Taxonomy (GTDB): domain Bacteria; phylum Pseudomonadota; class Alphaproteobacteria; order Acetobacterales; family Acetobacteraceae; genus Rhodopila. The sequence goes on along the minus strand of CAWFUL010000007.1, from coordinate 385,241 downwards.
GCGACATGATGCTGGTCGGCGGGTCGTACAACGCTCAGCGTCCCGACGTGATGCTGCATTACGAGATGGGCGGGCTGCAGGCGCGGGCGCCGTTTGCCGGGGTCTGGGGGCGGCAGGAGGCGCGTGCCGGACTGGTCCTGGGGTCGATGGGGTGTTTCCTGGTCATCGAAGGCCGGTCCCATGCCGCGGCGCGGGGAGCGACGGCTCTGGCGCATATCGCGGCGATCAGGACGGACCGGTCGCGGCGCCGCCCGGGTGACGCGACGGCAAACGCGCGGGCGCAGCTCGACGCGATGGCGGCGCGGTTCGATCCGGAATCGTGCGCGGTGATTTCAGGCGCCTGCGGGATTGCGGCGCCGACGCTTGAGGAGTTAGCGTTTCTGGCGGGGCTTGGAGTGCCGGTGCGGGCGACCGCGACGGCGCTGGGTCATGGTCTGGAACCCTCGTTTCCAGCAAGTCTCGCGCTGGCGGCCATGGCGGTGCAGCACGGGACGCTGTTCGGGCCGCTGGAGGCTGCCGAGGCGGCGATGGATGCGCCGTTGACTCAGGCTTTGGTGACGTCCTGGGGTCACTGGCGCGGCGAGTCCCTGGCGTTGGTGACGGCGGCGTAATGGTCGGGAGGTAAGCATGGCACAGGACCATCTGGGACGCCCGGTTGTCGTCATTACCGGGATGGGTGTCATCACCTCGCTGGGTCAGGGCAAGGCGGATAACTGGGGCGCGTTGACTGGCGGGAAGTCGGGCATCCGGCGGATAACGCGGTTTCCTGTGGCCGGGCTGCGGACGACGATCGCGGGGACGGTGGATTTCGTATCGGTGCCGGCGTTCTCGGCCCCTGCCCTGTCGGAGCGGCTGGCGGAACTGGTGATCGAGGAAGCTCTGGCGGAATCCGGCGTGGGGCGGGTTGGGGATTTCCCTGGGCCGCTGTTTTTGGCGGTGCCGCCGGTCGAACTGGAGTGGGACCAGCGCCAGGCGATGGCGGCGGCGTCCGGGCGGAACGATGCGGTGACGTATGATGACCTGCGTCGCGCGGCCGCGGGTGGTGGGTTCGAGGGGTTCTACCGGCGGTTTCTGTTTGGGTCGGTGGCGGAGAATTTGGCGGACCGGTTTGGGACCAAGGGGTCTCCGGTGGCCACCTCGACCGCTTGCGCGTCCGGCGGGACGGCGATTTAGCTTGGCGTGGAGGCGATCCGGCGCGGCGAGGCCGAGGCGGCGCTGGTGGTCGGGACGGATGCCTCGGTCAATCCGGAAAGTCTGATCCGCTTTTCGCTGCTGTCGGCGTTGTCGACGCGGAATGATCCGCCGGCGGGGGCATCGCGGCCGTTCAGCAAGGACCGCGAGGGGTTCGTGATGGCCGAGGGCGCTGGGGCGCTTGTGCTGGAGAGCCTGGACAGTGCCGTGGCACGCGGGGCGGAGGTGCTGGCGGTTATCGAAGGTTGTGGCGAAGTGGCGGACGGGTTCCACCGCACGCGGTCCTCGCCGGACGGGAAGCCGATCATTGCCTGCATGAGATATGCGCTCGCGGATGCGGGGCTGGCGCCGGAGGATGTCGGGTACATCAACGCGCATGGCACCGGAACGCCCGAGAACGACAAGATGGAGTGGGTGGGCGTGTCGGCGGTGTTCGGGGAGCGGGCGGGATCGATTCCGATGTCGTCGAACAAGTCGATGATCGGGCACAGCCTGACGGCTGCGGGGGCGGTGGAGGCGATCTTTACCGTGCTGTCGTTGCGGAACGGGTTGTTGCCGCCGACGATCAACTATGACACTCCGGACCCGGCCCTGCCGGTGGATTGCGTGCCTAACGTCGCTCGGGCGGCGAATGTCAAGCACGCGATATCGAACTCGTTCGGGTTCGGCGGGCAGAACGTGTGCCTGGTGATTGGGGCGGCCGAGTAACGATCCTCCGATCCCAAGGTTTTCTGTTGAGCCAGTCCAGCGTGCGCCACGTTCGCCAGGGTTAGCGCGGCGTCGGCGGATGTTCAAGCCGGCGTTTCGTGCGTTGAACGGGGCCTTGATCATGGCGGCGCTGGGTGGCGGCCGATCATCAGGAGTGTTACTTTATTGTTCTGGTTCCGAGCATGGCGGCTGTCCGCACTCGGGATGGTCAGGCGGATTTTACTCCGGCAAGAAGCAAATCGACCATTAGTGTCCATGCACGCTGGAACTGCTCCTGTTCGTCGGTACGCATCACCAAGTTGATCATCAGGCCATCGAGCGCCATCTCCGTGAGCTGAGCGACCGGCTCAATCTCAGCGTCCGATATCGTTGCGGGTAGCCGAGAGCGTAGCGCTTCGACGACGCGGCGGTGCATATTCGAAGCGGCTTCGGCCAGGCGGGCGTTTATTTCGCGATCGAATATCGCTCGAGTAACGAATACAGCCTGGGCTTTCAGCAGAACGGGATCACGCTGCGCCGCTTGGACGAGCTGTTGGCCCAGCCCATCGAGATAGGCCCGCGCGGAGTTGGGTTGATGTCCCTCAAGTTCCAGTGACTGGCGCCAATCACACGCAGCGAGCAGGATTTCGTCGACGGACGCGAAGTGATGAAAGATTGTTGCCTTGCTTACGTTGACCTCTCGCGCCAACGCACCCGCGCTGAACGCCTGAGGGCCGCCGCGCCCGAGCAACGTCAGGGCCGCGTTCAGGATTTCGTTGCGGGTTTCCTCGCCCGCCGCAGTGCGCTGTCCCTTGGTCGCCATGCACCACGATAGCTATTGACCGACCGATCGGTCAATAGCTATCGTGGTGTTGACGACAGTTGTCGTCAGCGTGACCGCAGGACCAGTGGTCCAACAATGGAGAACGCAAATGATCGCGCAATTACAGGGCTTTCCGGAAAACGTCGTGGCCTTCTCAGGTCGAGGACAGGTGACGAAGGGCGATTATGTTTCGACACTCATTCCGGCGGTAGAGAGGGCTTTGGCCGGCCACGACCGGCTTCGCCTGTATTACGAACTGGGAGGCGATTTTGCTGGCATCGACGCCGATGCAATGGTGGAAGACTTCAAGGTCGGGATGCAGCACCTCACGCGCTGGGAGCGGGCCGTAGTTGTGACTGACGTGCATTGGATCGCCCATGCGGTTTCGCTTTTCAGCTTTCTGATGCCCGGTGCGATGAAGGTCTTCCCGACAAAAGATGCCGATCAAGCGCGTTCGTGGATCGTCTCGCCGACTTGACACGGCGCGCCCAACAGGATTCGGCGGGCGACTACCTTCCCACGGTTTACGGGAGTGCCCGGCCGGGTGCCGCCTGGTCCCCGGCCGGGAGCGAAGTCAGGCGCCGGCGCGGATGTCGCCGAAGCGTGCCCAGGAGGTGCCATTGAAGCGCGCCATCTGCTCCTGGTTGATTGGCGCGAAGCGCGTTGGGCTGGTGTTGATCTTGATCCCCGGCAGCAGCATCGGCACCACGAGGTCGTGCAGATTGGCGGCCTGGCGCATGACGTTTTCTCGCGTGAGGTTGTCGCCGCATTGCTTCAGCACCTGCATGACGGTGTGGATGGTGGCGTAGGCATAGGAATAGTTGGCGTCGTCCACCGCGCCGTCGGGAATATGTTTCTTCATGAAATCGAGATAGGCCAGCACGTCCTGGTCATGGGCATAGCTGGGGTCCTTGATGTCCTTGAGGTAGGTCACTGAGATGATGCCGACGCATTTGTCGAGTCCGACCGGCCCGAAGGTATTTGCGATCGAGCCCGCGGTACTGCTGAGGAAATGGGCCGGTTTCCAATCGAGATCATTGACCCGCCGGATCGCCTGGGCGGCGAATTTCGATGTCGAGGCCTGGAAGAAGACGTTTGCGCCGCTCTGCATCGCGCTGAGGACCTGCGAGTTGACCGTCGGATCCGAAGGCTCGTATGTTACTTCCTTGACGAGGAGGTTTTGTCTGTTCGGGCCGAGCCCGTCCTTGAGCCCGTTGAGGTAGTCTTTGCCGAAATCATCGTTCTGGTACATGATCGCAATCTTCGCATCCGGATAATTGTCCGGGATGTACTGGCCGTAGATTGTCCCTTCGGCGCGATAGCTGGGCGCCCAGCCGATGGTCCAGGGGAAGTGCTTCGGATCGTTCCAGCGCGAGGCGCCGGTCGAGATGAAGATCTGCGGCACCTTCTTCAAGTTGAGGTATTTCTGCACGGCTGCGCTGGTCGGCGTGCCGAGACCGTTGAAGATGAACAGCACCTGATCCTCCTCGACCAGGCGGCGGGTCTGTTCGACCGTCTTCGGCGGCGAGTAGGCGTCGTCGAGCGAGATGAAGTTGATCTTCCGTCCGTTGATGCCGCCCTGTTCATTGATCATTTTGAAGTAGGCGGCGTGCATGATGCCCTGCGCGCCGTAGGACGAAGCGGGGCCGGAATAGGCCATTGTCTGTCCGATCTTGATCTCGGTATCGGTCGCCCCGACGTCGTAGCGCTTCTGCGCCCGTGCCTGGCGCGATGCCCCGAGGCCGCCTGCGAGTACAGCCAGGCTTTGGGTTAGTTGTCTGCGTCCGATTGCCATTTTTCTTCTCCCTGTGTGCTGCCCTTATTCCGGGCGGTCATTGAGCCGGCCTGTTGGGCGAGCCGGTGGCGCACCGTAGCAGCGATGTTCGTGGCGGCAAACCCGGCGCGTGGCGGAACGAACTGGCCTGCAATTATTGCCCTGACAACCCCTGGTACACAGCAGCTTGCCCTTTCGGCGTGGTGGCTTCAGCTTTGCGGCTGAACCGGCACGGAGGAAGCAAGCCATGACAACAACCGACGTTCTGCTGATCGACCACCCCCTGCCAGGGGTGCGGCGGCTGACGATGAACCGGCCGGAGAAGCGCAATGCGCTGAACAATGCGCTGCGCGGGGCGATCTTCGCGGCGCTTGCGGAGGCGGACCGGGACGACAGCGTGCGGGTGTCGATCATTCGCGGGGCGGGTCCGTCGTTCTCGGCGGGGTATGATCTGTCGGCGAACAATGCCGAGGGGCAGCCATACGCGACGGCTCAGGGGCTGCTGCCGTGGGCGCGGCATGTGGTGGAGGGGTGGTTCCGGATGTGGGACCTCGCCAAGCCGGTGATCGCTCAGGTGCATGGATATTGCCTTGCGGGCGGCAGCGAGCTGGCGACGGCATGCGACCTTGTCTATGTGGCGGAGGATGCGCAGATCGGTTACCCGCCGACCCGGCTGATGAGCCCGCCGGACATGCAGTTCCATCCGTGGCTGCTGGGGATGCGCCGGGCGATGGAGATGTATCTGACGGGGGATGCGATCACCGGGAAGGAGGCGGCGGCGGAGGGGTTCGCCAATCGCGCCTACCCGGCCGACAGCCTGGATGAGGAAGTGCTGAAGATCGCCGAGCGGATTTCGAAGGTTCCGCCCGATCTCCAGCAGATCAACAAGCGCTCGGTGCATCGGGCGATGGAGATCATGGGGATGCGGGACGGGCTGAGGGCGGGGACGGAGCTGCAGGCGCTGGCGTTCTGCACCGAGAGCAGCCAGGCGTACCGGCGGCAGTTCAAGCGGGATGGCGGCAGTGTCCGCGATCTGCTGAGCCAGCGGGATGCGCCGTTCCAGGACTACCGCGAAACGAAGCCGAACGGGTAAGTCGTTGCTGACGCAGATCTACGAAATCTCGACGCCGGAGGAGGCCAGGGCAATTTCCCTGGCCGGTGTCGACCATGTGGGCGTTCTGGTTGGAGACGGAGAATTTCCTCGTGAGCAGTCGCTCGCCCGCGCGGCGGAGATTGCAGCGGCGATCGTGCCTCCCGCCCGGTTTTGCGCGCTGTTCCTGACGGGGGATGTTTCGTTGATTTCCGACTGGGCGGCGGCCTTGCGGCCGGCGATCCTGCATCTGGGGGCCAGTCCGGACCTGCTGTCTCCGGCGCGGGTGGGGGCGGTCAAGGCGGCGCTGCCGGGGGTGCCGATCATGCGCAGCGTGCCGGTTTTCAGCGAGGTCAGCCTGGGGATTGCTCAAGCCTATGACGGGATTGCGGATTACCTGTTGCTGGACAGCTATCGCGCCAATGACCGGCAGATCGGCGCGTTGGGGATCACGCACGACTGGACGATCAGCCGGCGCATCGTGGAGGCGGTCCGGATACCGGTTGTGCTGGCCGGCGGGCTGGGGCCGGACAATGTTGCCGATGCGATACGGGCGGTGCGACCGGCGGGGGTTGATTCAAAGACCAAGACGGACCGGGACGGGTCGCATGCGAAGGACCTGGATCGGGTTCGGCGGTTTCATGAGGCGGCACGGGCGGCGGTGTCGCGATAGAAGTCTCCGTCCGGGAACCGCTCTTACGTCGTCTCGTCGATGGCGCATCGTTGCTGAACTCCGGTGCCCGCGCGACAGCGACAGGAGCATAACTTGATGGCTCCCCGGGCCGATGGTCTACTTCGATCTTTCGGTGGGCTGAATATCTGGGATAACAGGTGACGTGTCACCAAAGACCTCTTGTCTTGGACAGGGATGCAACCGTTGCCCGAAGCGATTTCCGTAAATGACGATCGGACGACCCTCGACCTTTTGATCCGGGGCTTCCAGATTTCCCGAATGCTTCGCCTGGTCGCCGATATCGGCGTTGCTGATCGGATCGCGCCAGACGGGCAAGTGACGATCGATACGCTCGCGCAGTCGTGCGGGGTTCAGGGTCTGCCGCTGATCCGCGTACTTCGGGCGCTCGCGTCCGTAGGCGTCTTCTCCGTCGCGGCGGATGGCGGCATCGGTCACACGCCGCGGTCTCGTCTGCTACGGACCGACATTCCGAACAGCATGCACCATTCGGCTCGGTTCTGGGCCGCTCCTGGATCGTGGGCAGCCTGGGGGAGCTGGATGCGGCGATGACTGGCGGCGTCCCGCAGATGGTGGCCTGGAACGCCGACCGGTTTGACTACCTGCGCGCGCACCCCGATGAGGCTCGCGGCTTCGATCTGATGATGGCGAACTTTCCCGACAACAGGCACGCCGCCATCGCGGAGGCATATGATTTTTCCGGCGCCGGACTGATCGCGGATATTGGCGGGGGCAACGGCGCCGGGCTGCGCCAAATCCTGGCGCGTTATCCTAATGCAAGCGGCTTGTTGTTCGATCGGGACGACGTGATCAGCGCCCTGCAGCCGGCCGACGTTCTGGATGGCCGTATCAGTGCGACGGGCGGAAGCTTCTTTCACAGCATCCCGCCTGGCGCCGACATCACCATGCTGGTCCGCGTACTGCACAATTGGTCGGATGCCGACTGTCTGAGGATATTGCGCGCCTGCCGGGCGGCCATGGAACCGCCGGCGATCTTGCTGGTCTGCGATGAGGTACCTGAGCCGGACCCGACTCGCGGCACGCCGGCCGGCTACCTGCTGGACGCGCAAATGATGGCGATGTTCGGAACGGCGCGCGAACGGACCGGCGACGAATTTGCCAGCATGTTGTCCGATTCCGGTTTTACGCTGCGCCGGGTGCTACCGACGCAGTCGCCTGTTTGCATTGTTGAAGCTGTCGCATCATGAGGAACGGATGTTGATGAAGGTGCTTTAAAAGACTTGCCGAGCGTTGTAAATTTCGCCAAGCGGTGATTTGTTTCGATTCAATAAGGCCACGGCGGGGACGTAATGCTCTGGGTTACGCAGCGAGGCCAGCAAGCGCAGGATATCGCGCAGCGGATCAGCGAACGGCAGGACAGGTCTGCTTGATTTTCGCCGCGAACGGTCGTGCGTTCATGTCGCCCTCCCGGCGCGGACGATCGTCGATCACCAGGGCCACCGTTCCGCGCTTAATCGGGCACACATCGTAGCGCACGCAGATGATGTACGCGAGGGTCATGGGCAACCCAGGGCCGGCGCAGTCACAGGATTTGGCTTCCTGTCCCTCCCGTCGCACACTTGGGTTGAGGAGGAACGACAATGCCAGCAAAACGCCAGACTGCCATCGTCACGGGGGCTGCCAGCGGCATGGGACGGGCGATGGCCCTGGGTCTGTCGCAACATGGGTTCGACGTTGTCGCCGTTGACCTGAATGCCGAGGGACTGGGCACGCTTCCCGCCCCCATCAAGCCGCTGGCGGCGGATCTGTCCAAGCCGGACTCGTTCGAAACCATCGTGGGCGAGACGCTGAAGGCGTTCGGGCGGATCGACGTGCTGGTCAACAACGCGGGCATCGGGCAGGCGGCGATCCGCGACGATCAGCGGCGCAATCCGATCCGGTTCTGGGAGGTGACGCCGGAGCAGTGGAACCGGTTCGTGACAGTCAATGCGACCGCGCCGATCATGCTGACACGGGCGGTTGTGCCCCACATGCTGAAGGCGAACAGCGGCCGGATCATCACGGTGACGACCAGCCTGGGGACGATGGTGCGGGAGGGGTATCTGCTCTACGGCGCCAGCAAGGCGGCGGCGGAATCCTCGATGGCGGTGCTGGCGGCCGATCTGAAGGGCACCGGCGTCACGGTCAACGTGCTGGTGCCGGGCGGCGTGACCGACACGCCGCTGGTCGGCGACGCGGGTGACAGGAGCAAAATGCTGCGGCCAGAGATCATGACCCCGCCGCTGCTGTATCTGGTGTCCGATGAGGGCGCGAAGGTTTCCGGGCGGCGGTTTATCGCGGCGGACTGGAACACCGGACTGCCGGCGGCGCAGGCGGCCGAACGCGCGGGCGCCCCGATCGCCTGGCTGAGCATCGCTCGGATGCCGATCGAACCGGGATAATATCGCGCATCACAAACCTGCGATACGTGGTGGTTTGTCGATGTTGGCGATCGGCGCGACAAGGCTTGGCCAGCGCATGACGCGCAGCTTTAGCGACCTGGCATTCGGTTGAGCTTGATCTTCTTCCCGCGGTATGCCGCAATGCGGCAAACCGTATGGACGATTGCATGCTGGATCATCTGAAGACGAACAACCGCAACTGGGCGACGAGGAAGAAGTCGGCCGATCCGAGCTTCTTTTCGCGGCTGGCGGGGCAGCAGGCGCCGGAGTATCTTTGGATCGGCTGTTCTGACAGCCGGGTGCCGGCGAACGAGATCGTGGGCCTGGACCCGGGTGAGTTGTTCGTCCACCGCAATGTCGCCAATCTGGCGCCGCCGCAGGACGCGAACTACCTGTCGGTACTGCAGTTCGCTGTCGACGTTATCAAGGTCAAGCATATCCTGGTTGTCGGGCATTATGGATGCGGCGGTGTCGCGGCCTCGGTCGATGGGCAGCGGCGGGGGTTGGTGGACCACTGGCTGCATCCGATCCGCGAAACGTATCGCGCGCATCATGCCGAGCTGGAGGCGATTGCTGACATGCAGGCGCGGATGAACCGGCTGTGCGAGCTGAATGTGCTGAGTCAGGTGAAGAACGTCGCCTCGGACGTGTTCGTGCAGGACGCGTGGGCGCGCGGGCAGTCACTGGCAGTGCACGGGTGGGTCTACTCGATCGCCGACGGGTTGGTTCGGGACCTGAATGTGATGATCAGCCGGCCTGAGGAAATCGCGGTCCTGGGGTGATGGCGGCGGCGAGCGACGGATCGATGATGTAGCCCTTGCCGGCCATGCATTTCAGGATCGCCCTGCGCACGGCGGGCGGACCGGTGAAGGGGGAGATTATCCAACTGAAGGGGTTGTCGGCGTTCTTGATGTAGACCGCATGCTGCGAAGTTTCGCGACAGGACGTCAGGTCGGCCTGATATTTTTCGGTGGTGCGATCGCCCTGAACGGGCGGGTCGTAGGTCCCACATCCGCTGAGGCAGATCAGTATGGGAATGAGTAGCAGGCAAACGCGCGGGAACCTCATACGGGGCGTTGTAGAGGGTCACGCCTGGCGCGCCAATGGGCCGAGCCTACGGCTGTATTAAGGATTCGTTCATCGCTGAACCCTAGGTTCGCCCGGTATGCGACCGGGGCGAGTGATGATGCGACGACTTTCATGGACATCGGCGAAGCATGATGGCGTTGCCAGGCGCCGATGCTGGGGTTCGGCCGGAACTCGTTGCCGTGGTGCTCGTTCTGGCGAGCCGGACGGCGCTGGCTGACTTTGCCTACGAGACACTTGATTACGGTTCTACGGGCACTTTCCTGACGGGTATCCGGGGCGACACCATCGTGGGCAACGATGTGATCGCCGGGGGCACGGGCGGGTTGCTGTACGATCTTGCGACAGGGGCGTGGGCCGCGTTTCCGGTCACGACGCCCTCGGGCGCGAATTTTCCAGGCGCTGACAGCTCTTCGCCTTATGGGCCGAGTTTCGGGTCGCAGGACGGCATTCTGCGTGCGGTCGGCAGCTACAAGACGGCGGCGTCGCCGTATGACCAGAGCTACCTTTACGATGGCGCAACCGCGCCGGCTGACCATATCACACTGCTGAGCTATCCCAGTGCGCCGGGGGCAACGACGCTGGACACCATTGCGCACAGTACGTTCGGCAATCAGGTGGTGGGGAATTACGACACCAGCCTGGCGACCGGGAACGCGTTTATCTACACCGTCAGCACCGGGACCTATGCGACCAACAACTATCCTGGGTCGGTCAGCACGACGGCCTATGGCGTGTGGGGCGACAAGATCGCGGGCGGTTATTTCCAGCTTGGACAGGGCGGGGCGGCGTTCGAACACGGCTACATCTACGACGAGACGACGCGCGTCTGGACGACGTATAACCATCCGGGCGCGGTGTTCACGCATTTCGAAGGTATCACCAGCGGCGGCAAGGCGGGGAGCTATAACCTCGTTGCTGACTGGTCCGGCCCTGACGGCGTGATCAAGGCATCGGTTCTTCATATCGCGGCCGATGGCACTCAGACCTGGATCGATTATGCCGTTCCGGGCGCGGTATCGACCTCCGCCAATTCGGCTTACCAGAACGAGTTGATCGGAATCTACACGGCGGCAGACGGCGGCATCAACGGCTACCTGGTGACGGTACCGGGGATCTACGAGCCGGTCTCCAATGCCGGACCGCTGGTGGTCAGCGGCGTCAACGCGGTGGCTCTGGCTGGGGCGAACGGCGACGACGTGGTGAATGACGGCGCCATCCGGGTGACAGGCGCCGGCGGGGTCGGCATCCACGGTGGGGCTTATGGGGCGATGACCAACAACGGTTCGGTTACCGCGGACGGCGCCGGCGGGGCGGGCGTGGTGATGGATGGCGCCTATGGCACGTTGCAGAATTTCGGGCGCATCACCGCCGCGGCGGGCGCGGATGCGATCCGTACGGGCGCGATGGCGCTGGGGACCGAAATCGTCAACGACGGGGTCATCGACGGGCGGGTAGCGATGTCGGCGGGCCCACTGGCGCGGTTCGAGAACAGCGGGTGGATGGGCGTCAGCACGCCCGGCACCGGCACGACGAATATCATCAGCGGAACGTTCGTGCAGACGTCCAGCGGGGTGCTTTCGCTGCGCGTGGGCGCGGGTGGCGCTGATTCCGTGCTGGTCGGGGGTTCGGCGCGGCTGGCGGGGACGGAGATGTCGGTGTTCCAGCCGGGTTCGCTGGGCAAGTCCTATACGCTTCTGAGCACCGGCGGCGGGTATACAGGGCAGTTCGATACATTCACGCCGGTGGGATTGCCTGACTTCATGACGGCGGCGCTGGTTTACGGACCCTCCAGCGTAGGGCTGGCACTGAGTTCGGCTATCGCGCGGGTGCCCGGGCTGTCAGCGAACCAGAGGGCGGTTGCCTCCGTGCTGGACGCGGGGTTCAACGGCAGCGGCGGGTCCGGTTCGGGTTCGGCAAGTGGCAGCGGTGCGGCGAGTGGCAGTGGTGCGGCGAGTGGTGGGCTGCCGAGCGGTTTGGGGGCGGTATATGGCGCTTCGGCGCAGGGGTTACCGGGCGTGTTGGATGCGTTATCGGGCGAGGCTTATGCCAGCGAGCAGACCGTGATGATCGATCAGACGCTGTTTGCTCGTGCGGCGATCCTGGGGCGGCTGCGGCAGATCTCTTATTCGGGGCGGGACGGCGCGGAGGCAGCCTTGGCAGCCGGACCGGCGGTGGTGGCATCCCTGGATGGAACAGGCGTAGGCGGCGTGACTTAGGCCAAGCCGGCGATCCAGGACCTGACCTTCTGGTCGCAGGCGTTCGGCAGCTGGGGCGACGTGAATGGCAACGGGAATGCCGCGTCGGTGAATGAGACATTCGCAGGGATGCTGGTGGGCGCGGATGCGTTGGTGACGGATGACTGGCGGGCCGGGGGCGCGCTGGGATATTCGCACGCCAACGCAACGACGAGTGCCGTCTCGACCACCGCCGGAGCTGATACGGCGTTGCTGGGTGCGTATGCGGCGCGGAATTTCGATCGGCTGACGGTTCGTTTCGGCGGCACCTATGCGTTCAGCAGCATCGACACGACCCGTTCGGTTGCCCTTCCGGCGTTTTCCGACAGCCTCTCCGCGGGGAACAGCGCGGCGACGGGTCAGGCGTTCGGGGAGGCTGGGTATGGCCTGACGTGGAAGGCGATCGGGTTGGAACCGTTTGCTGGCGTTGCGGTCGTGCAGTTGAACACGACCGGCTTTACCGAAAGCGGGCCGGCGGGCCTGACGGGATCTGGAACGTCCTGGACCGTGGGATATTCATCGCTGGGTGTGCGAGCGGCGAGCAGCTATCCGCTGGCGATCGGCATGATGGTGACACCGCGTGGGTCGGTGGCGTGGCAGCACGCGGTTGGGCGGGTGGTGCCGACGGAGGCCCTGGGGCTGACGGCGCTCTCGGGTGGCAGTTTCTCGGTCAGCGGCGTGCCGCTGGCGCGGGACGCGGCGCTGGTCGATGCGGGGGTGGATTTGCGGATCAGCGAGCGGGCGAAGGCGGGGCTGTCATATTTCGGACAGCTGGCCGGAAGCGCGCACGACAATGCCGTGACGGGCAGTTTTAGCTGGAGTTTCTGAGCGGCTGGCGGTGCGATGGGGCGCGCGGTCTGGGCTGGGTCATGATCGTGCGGACCCTGGCCACAAATGAGTGGGCGGACATCAGTGAGATCGCCGGGCTTGTCCCGGGCAGTGGTGCGTGCAGTAGTTCTCCGGTCAGAAAGAGAATCGGAGGCGGGCGTCATGAGGCGGCGGAGTGTATTGAAGGCGGCCGGCGGGTTTGTGGCGGCGGCGCCGTTCGTCGTCAGACGCGCAGCGGGCGGCGTCACCGGCACGGAAATCCGCATCGGCAGCACCGCGGCCTATAGCGGTCCGGCCTCGGCTTATGGGGCGATCGGACGTGCGCATACCGCCACCTGGCAGTGGTTCAACGACCAGGGCGGCGTCAACGGGCGCAAGGTGAAGTTCCTGTCGTATGACGACTCCTATTCGCCACCGAAGGCGATAGAGCAGGTGCGCCGGCTGGTGGAGCAGGACGAGGTGGCCTGCCTGTGCAACACGCTGGGCACGGCGGCCAACAGCGCGTTCCTGAAATACGTCAACCAGAAGAAGGTGCCGGACCTGTTCGTGGGCAGCGGCGCCGACAAGTTCCAGGACCCGGTGTCGTGGCCCTGGACGATCGGCTGGCAGCCGAGTTACCGGGTCGAGGGCCAGATCTTTGCGAAATACACGCTGAAGGAGAGACCTGACGGCAAGATCGGCATCCTGTATCAGAACGACGACTTCGGTAAGGATTACCTGACGGGGTTCAAGGACGTGCTGGGCGATCGTTTCGCCGGGCAGGCGACCGCGGTGTCCTATGAAGTGTCGGATGCGACGATCGACAGCCAGCTGATTTCGTTGCAGCAGGCGAATGTGGCCACGGTGCTGCTGGCGGCGACGCCGAAATTCGCGGCGCAGGGAATCCGCAAGATCGCCGACATGGGGTGGAAACCGCTGACGCTGCTGTCCAACGTGTCCAGTTCCGTGGGCGCGGTGATCACGCCTGCCGGTGCGGACAAGGCGATCGGCGTTGTCAGCAACCAATACTACAAGGACCCGACCGATCCGCAGTGGAAGGACGATCCCGGCATCAAGCTGTGGCGGGATATCATGACGAAGTACGTGCCCGGCGTGGACCTGAACGATGCCTTTTATGTCTATGGTTTCGGTGCCGTCATGACGATGATCCCGGTGCTGAAGCAGTGCGGCGAGGACTTCTCCCGCGAGAACCTGATGAAGCAGGCAACCAATCTGAAGAACGTGGAAGTGCCGTCGCTGCTGCCGGGCATTCTGGTGAACACCAGCCCGACCAACTACCACACGATCAGCCAGATCCAGATGATGCGCTGGACAGGCAAGACGTGGCAGCTGTTCGGCGACGTGCTGTCCGGTGGAGGCTGACCCGAGGTTTCAGGCGGGGGAGACGTCCTCGGGCCGGTGATGACGACGCTGCGCTTGAAACAGAATGCTTTCCGGCCGCGGCGAAAGTAGCCGGTTGATTCGAATCAAGGCGAGACTCTGGCGTTGCTGCGACGCTCCGTTGCAACAGGAGTGGGCGCGATGAAAACTTCCGATGTCATGACCCGAGGGGTCGTCAGCGTTCAACCGAATGCGGCGGTCCTGGATGCGATCCGGCTGATGCTGGGACAACGGATCAGCGGGCTTCCGGTGGTGGACGAAGCGGGCATGCTGGTGGGCATGCTGACCGAGGGCGATCTGCTGCGGCGAAGCGAGACCGGGACGGTTTGGCGCCGTCCGTTGTGGCTGGAGTTCCTGCGTGGTCCGGGACGGCAGGCGGAGGAATACGTGCGTGCCAACGGGCGGCGGGTCGAGGAGGTGATGACCCGGGATGTCCGAACCGTGACGGAGGATACGCCGCTGGATGAGGTTGTGGCCCTGATGGAGAAGCGGCACATCAAGCGGCTGCCGGTGGTGCGGGAGGGGCGCGTCGTGGGCGTCGTCAGCCGATCCGATCTGCTGCGGGCGCTGGCCGAGAGGCTGAGCAAGGTGCCGGCGGAAACGGCCAGCGACCCGGCGCTTCGGGCGAGTGTCGAGGCGGCTGTGCAGGAGCGGTCCTGGGCCGGCCGTGGAACGATTACCGTCGTCGTGACGGATGCGGTCGTCTCGCTGGAAGGTTTGGTTTTCGACGAGGCCGAACACGCGGCGCTGCGGGTGGCGGTGGAGAACGTGCCGGGCGTGAAGGCGGTTCGCGACAACCTGGTCTATCAGCCGGCCGATGCAGGATTGATGGGCTCGCTTTAGGTGCGTTGATCGCGTTGCCAAACGGCGACCTCGCCCCATGTGCGTGGTCATGGCTGATGTAACGGTGTGGTTTGACGGATCCTGCCCGCTGTGTTCGCGGGAGATCGCGCTGATGCGCCGGCTGGACCGGCGGGGGCGGATCGCATTTGTCGATATCGACGGGCCGGATACGGTTTGTCCAATCGACCGGCGCGGGATGCTGGAGCGGTTTCGGGCGCGGGAGGGCGACGGGGCGCTGGTTTCGGGTGCCGCGGCGTTCGCGGCAATGTGGCGGGCGATACCGGTGCTGCGGCCGTTGGGGCTGGCGGCGCGGTCCGGCTGGGTGCTGCGGGCGATCGAGCGGCTGTATCTGGTTTTTTTGCGGGTTCGGCCGGTCTCGCCGGCGCTTGCGGCTGCGCGGGGTTCGTCCTGACCGTCCCAAAAGCCCGTTGAGGCGCCGAAAGAGCCCTGTCCTCCGTTGGCACCGCATGGCACGCTGCCGCGCATGCGCATCCACCTGCAAAATCCTGACGGCGAAACGCTGTTCGCACTCTCCCAACCGATGTGGGAGGCGGCGGCCAACCGAGCCGGAGACGTCGGCGCTGGGCATGCCGTCAGCATCGGCACCACCCGCGCCGATTTCGCTGCCGCCATGCGTGACGCCGAGGCCCTGGTGTGCGATCCGGGCGTGATCCTGGCGAACTTCCCCTGCCCTGCCCCGAACCTGAAATTCGTCTTCGTCACCAGTGCCGGTCTTGACCGTCTCGCGCCGTTCGACTGGCTGCCACCGGGCGCGGTGCTGATGAACAACCGCGGCACGCACGCGGTGAAGTCAGGCGAGTTCGGCATCATGGCCATCCTGATGCTGGCCAGCCGCATCCCCAGAATGGTCACCAACCAGAGGCAAGGCGTCTGGCGCGAGCTTTGGGGCAGCGTGCTTGCCGGCCGCGCCCTTACCATCGTCGGGCTCGGCACCCTCGGCGGCGCGGTTGCCGAACACGCCAAACGTTTCGGGATGCGGATTACCGGCATCCGGAACAATCCCGCGCCGCACCCGCATTGCGATCAGGTATTCGGCACCGGCGCGTTGGACGATATCCTGCCACAGACGGAATTCCTGGTCCTGGCCTGCCCGCTGACGGCGGCAACGAGAAACCTGATGGACCGGCGCCGCCTGGCGCTGCTGCCGGCCGACGCGGGCCTGGTGAACATCGGCCGCGGCGGGCTGCTCGATCAGGATGCGCTGTGCGACATGCTCGACGAGGGCCGCCTGTCGGGCGCCGTGCTGGACGTGTTCACGCCGGAGCCGATCCCGGCGGGTCACCGCCTGTGGAATACGCCCGACCTGATCATCAGCCCGCACACCTCGGCTGACGATCCGGCGACCTATAACCCGATCAGCCTGGATATCTTCCTGCAGAACCTGCGGGCCTGGCGGGAAGGTAGAGCGATGCCTAATCGTTTCGATACGGAGCGCGGTTACTGATGCTGCCGACGCTGGTTGCCTTGTTGGCGGCAGCAACGGTCGCGGTGCCGCTGACCCGTCGCGCCGGGCTTGGCAGTGTCCTGGGATACCTGCTGGCAGGCGTTGCGATCGGCCCGTTCGGGCTTCGCCTGGTCAACGATGTTGAACAAATCGCCGATGTCGCCTCGCTCGGCGTCGTCATGCTGCTGTTCCTGATCGGACTTGAACTGCGTCCGAAACGTCTCTGGGTCATGCGCAAGGCCGTGTTCGGCCTCGGCACAACACAGTTGGTTTGCAGCACCGCCCTTCTGGGCTGGTTCGCGCATCTGGCCGGGGTGTCGTGGACCGGAGCGGCGATCCTTGGCGCCGGCCTTGCCATGTCATCCACCGCCATCGTCCTGCCGATGCTGGCCGAAGCGGATCTGCTGCAGGCCAGGGCCGGCCGAGACGGTTTCGCCGTGCTGCTGTTCCAGGACGTTGCCTTTATCCCGATTGTCGCGGTCGTGCCGCTGCTGGCGCAAAAGGCAGTGCCGAACCACCTGCCCTGGTTGGACGTCGCGCAAGCCGCGCTCGCGATCGGCGTGATCCTGATCGGTGGACGCTTCGCCATCGCGCCCCTGATGCGCGCCATCGGCGGCGCGCGGACTCCCGAGGTCTTTACCTCTGCCGCGCTGCTGATCGTTGCGGGAACCGCCTACATCGCCTCATTGGCCGGACTGTCGATGTCGCTGGGGGCCTTCATGGCCGGCGTGCTGCTGTCGCAGTCGGAATACCGGCACGAGCTGGAGGCCGATATCGCTCCGTTCGAGGGCCTGCTGCTGGGGTTCTTCTTCATATCGGTCGGGATGTCGGCTGATCTTGGCCTGGCAGTCTCGCACCCCATGGCGTTGGGGGCGGGAACCGCGACACTGCTGGTGGCGAAGGCGGCCGTCTGTTTCGTGCTTGCGCTGGTCGCGGGAGCCGGACGCGCCGATGCGGTCCGGTTCAGCCTGGCCTTGCCGCAGGCGTCCGAGTTCGGCTTTGTGCTGTTCGGCGCGGCGGTGGCGTTTGGCGCGCTGGAGCCTCAGGCTTCCGCCATGGCGACATTGGTGGCCGCGGTGTCGATGGCGGCGACGCCGGTTTTGTTCGCGTTGTCCGAGCGTTTCCTGATCCCGTATCTGGAAGCCGAACCGGAGCCGGATTTCGATACGATCGACGCCGCGTCGGCCCCGGTGATCATCTGCGGCTTCGGGCGGTTCGGCCAGATCGTCGGGCGCGTGCTGCGGATGCACGGCATTCCGTTCACCGCGCTGGAGCGCGATCCCGGTCAGGTCGACGTCGTCCGTCGTTTCGGCAACAAGGTCTATTTCGGAGACCCCGCGAGGCCGAACCTGCTGCGCGCGGCGGGAGCGGAGCAGGCGAAGCTGTTGGTCGTGGTTCAGGATGACATGGAGAATGTGCTGCGCATCGTCGATGTCGCCAAAAGGCATTTCCCCAAACTGAAAATTTTTGCCCGGGCGAGAAACCGCCGGCACGCCTATCTGCTGATGGATCGTGCGGTGGACGAACTGGTACGAGACACCTTCTACTCCAGCTTGAAGATGGCCGAGGACGCTCTGATAGCGCTCGGCGTTTCGCCGGCTGAGGCAAAGCGTTCGGTCGAGTTGTTCCGCGAACACGATGAAAAGACGTTGCGAGACGCACACGCGTTCTACAAGGACGAGGACCATTTGATTCAAAGCCAACAGCAGGCGACGGAGGAGCTTATGGAATTGTTCGAAGCCGACCGGAAGGATTGAAGTGGCGGCGGGTTGTGCTAGGTTTGTTGCAGCGCGAAGGAGGCTGATGCGATGCCGATGGAACGTATTCCGGTGCTGGATGTTGGGCCATTTCTGGCGCGGCAGCCTGGCGCGCAGGAAGCCCTTGCGAAGGCGGTCGCCGATACTTGTGTCGATACAGGGTTTCTGGTTATCACCAACCATGGGATCAGCCAGTCGCTGATCGATGGTGCGTTCGCGGCAGCGTCGGACTTCTTTGATCTGGAGGAACAGCGAAAGCAGGCGCTGAAGGTCGGCGACCTGAATATCGGCTATCTGCCGTACGGGGCACAGATCATCCGGACATCCAAGATCAACGTGAACACCAAGCCGAACCTGAGCGAGAGTTTCTATATCGTCACCGACCGTTCGGCGGACGATCCGGAGATCGTGGCCGGCAATCCGCTTTACGGGTTGAACAAATGGCCGGACGAGATGCCGTCATTTCGTGCCCGCACGATGGCTTATTTCCAGGCGATGCAGCCGCTGGCGCACAGGATGGCATCGGTAATCGCAACCTCGCTTGGCCTGGCCGCGGATTACTTCGACGCCGACTTTCGCGAACCGACCATTACGCTGCGACTGATCCGGTATCCGTCGCACGACGGGGCGGAGGACAATCAGTTCGGCTTCGCGCCGCATATCGATACGAGCTTCCTGACGTTGCTGGCGCAGTCCGCCCTGCCGGGGTTGGAGGTGCGGACTCGGGAGGGAGACTGGATCAGGCCGCCCGCCATTCCCGGCACGTTCGTTGTCAACACAGGCGAGATGCTGTCACGCTATTCGAATGATCGCTACATTCCGACTCCGCATCGGGTGATCAATGCGTCCGCCTCACTGCGCCATGCTATACCGTTTTTCTACGGACCAAGCCTGGAGGCGATCATCCGCCCGGTGCCGAGCTGTATCGGACCGGACAATCCGGCCCGCTATGAACCGTTGCTCTATGCGGATCATCGGCGGAAGCTGAACATGACGAACTTCGATCACCGCCGGAAGGATGCGGATCAGGCGGCGTGATACGGCGGGCCTTTCTCCTCGCAGCCCTGCTGACGGTTGGTATCCAGGCGCGGGCCGAGGAAACGACGCTGCGGGCGGTCATGAACATCGAGCTACAGGTGCTCGATCCGCAGGTGACGACCGCGACCGTGACGCGCGCGCTTGGCTACATGGCGTACGACACACTGATCGCGATGGACTCCGCGGGCGGCTTTCATCCGCAGATGCTGCAGGGTTGGCAGCGCAGCGATGATGGGCTGACCTGGACGTTCACGTTGCGGCCGGGATTGCTGTTTCATGACGGCGCCCCGGTTACCGCCGAGGATTGCGTTGCCTCCCTGCGCCGCTGGGCGCGGACGGACGGCTTTGGCCAGCGGCTGATGGCCGCGACCAAGGACATGACGGTAGTCGATGCGCGGACGTTCGTTCTGCATCTGTCGCGACCATTCGCCTTCGTGATCGAGGCGCTGGGCAAACCCAATGCCTTCGTCCCGTTCATCCTGCCGGCCCGTATCGTTGCAAATGCGGGCGCAAAGCCCATCACCGAGGTGATCGGCTCCGGTCCCTATATCTTCGACAAAGCCGCGTGGGTGCCGGGCGACAAGGCGGTGTTTCACCGCAATCCGGCCTATGTCCCGCGTGACGAACCAGCCGACGGACTGGCCGGCGGCAAGATTGTTCATTTCGATCGGGTGGAGTTCCTGCGGATGCCCGATCCGGCCACCCGGATCGCCGCGTTGCAAACGGGTGCCGTGGATTATCTGGAGGTGCTACCGTTCGACTATGTCGACATGATGCGCCACACGCCCGGCATCACGGTGGTCCACAATCCGCCGATGGCGCAGATCATGGGCGGGCTGTCGGTGAACAACCTGCTGCCGCCGTTCAACGACGTCCGCATCCGCAAGGCGCTGCAGATCGCGCTTGACCAGAGCGAAATCATGGAAGGCCTGGGACTGCCGGAGGATATGTATCTGCCGTTCTGCCAGGACGTGTTCCTGTGCGGCGGTCCCTATGCAACCGACGTCGGCACCGAGGCGCTGCGGCACCCTAGCGCGGAAAAGGCGCGGGCGATGTTGAAGGAGGCCGGTTATAACGGGGAGCGGATCGTCTACCTGCACAGCACGGATTCCGCGCTGATCAACCCGATTTCCCTGGTGGCGATCGACCAGATCAAGCGCGCCGGTTTCAACGTCGATGTGGTCGCGGGCGATTACAGTTCGTTGGCACAACGGCGCATGAAGAAGGAGCCGCTTGACCAGGGCGGCTGGAATTTGATGCCGGTGGTGTGGGTCGGCTACGACATGATCAATCCGCTGTCGCACTATGCAACGTCGTACAGTTGTTCGGGAACCTACGTTGGATGGAACTGCGATCCCGGCATGCCACCGCTGGTGGCGCAGTTCGAGGTTGAGACCGATCCGGCCAAGCGCAAGGCCCTGGCGGAGCAGATGCAGTTACGCGTGCTGGACCAAGCGCCGGAGATGTTCCTCGGCCAGTTCGCGCCGCCGACCGCCTACCGGTCAAACCTGCACGGGGTGATCGTGAATGGCCTGCACGTCTTCTGGAACGTGCAGCGGGAGTAGCGGGTCGTTCAGCGGGGAGCGGGTCCCTGACTTACGGTCGGCTTGTGGCTGGTTCAGCCCACGCTTACACTTGCAGCAGCGCGTTTGTTACGACAGGTTTCAAACGTATCGCGAGAGGAAGAACGTCATGTCCATCATCGCCTGGCTCATACTTGGCCTTATTGCAGGCTTCATCGGCAGCAAGATCGTGAACAAGACCGGCCAGGGGATGATCATGGACATTGTCCTTGGCATCGTCGGCGCGATTGTCGGTGGCGTGATCTTTTCGGCCCTCGGCGCGCGCGGTATCACTGGCCTCAATATCTACAGCATGGTCGTGGCGATCATCGGCGCCATCATCGTCCTATGGGTTTATCACCGCGTCGTTAGGCGATAACGCCGGCGAACCGAGCGTGCGGAAATAGTCGCGGTGATGCACCGCGACTATTTTGTTCCGGACGGTGGGCTATCGCAGTCCGAAAGCCGACCGGATCTGTGCCGGGTCAGGAATCCGTCCATCCGGCGTGAGTTTATCGACGACCCCTGGGAGGACACGGGACAATTGGGCGAGCAATTCCTGCTCGCTCATCCCGGCGTTGCGGGCAAGGTCGCTGACGGTTGTCTGTCCGATGGCGGAACCAAGTCGTTCCGGCTGGATCGGTGCGTTCTGGCCGGAACCGAGCCAGGAATTGACGGTTTCTCCGTGACCGGAGTTGTTCAGGTTTTGCAGCAGACCACCGAGGCCGCCCAGAAATCCGCCGCCGCCTTGCGTCGGTTGCGGGACGGGGGCCGGCGCTGGAGCTGGCGCTGAACTGCCGCTCATCATCTTGCCGATCAGCAGTGTGCCGAGCGCGATCATCAAGGGTTTGGCGATATTGCCGCCCGGAACGGCGTCATCGAAAAGTCCCATAGAAGCCTCCTTGTTACGGGTCGATTACATCCCGTTCTTCACTTTGTCCGCGGTATTGGTCACAGCGTGCCCCGCCGCGCTGACATCCTTACCAACACCGGCCGTGGTGTTGCAGGCAGATAGCATGGTGGTTGTTGCGATCAGTGCAAGTATCGCCAGTGTCATGCTGACGGGCCGCGCCGGATGGGTCATGTCGTTCTCCTGTCGTCCGGCCAGGGGTGTTGCTAGGCCGCTCAAATTGCAGGGTAGGCATGGACCGCTGCGTTCTGCAATCGCACCTGATACGCTGCTGAGCGGCTTGGGAAACGCGATGGTGCGTGATCACGTTATTTTTAGAGTTCGCAAGCGTGAGGAAATTGCAATCAGTTCGGCGCACCGGTCAGGTCATCGATCGCGCTGGTCCATGCGGCCTCCATCTGCGGAGTCCAGCCGGTGCTCAGAACGTCCTTGAACGTTGCCATGACTGTCCGGTAGAACATATCGAATACTTCAGGCTCGACGCCCAGGCCCTGGTGGTTGACGCGTTCGATCTGGATGAGGCTTGCTCCGTAGGACCGGTCGCCAAGGAAATCCAGCAGGCTTTCCATCGTGACCTGGAACATCTGGCCGCGCACCAGGCCCCCCTTGTCACGGATGAACAGGGCCTCAACCTCTGGGTGGTCCCGGAACAGACGTTCGAACACCAGCGGCGTGGGATCGCCGACCCGTGCTGCGACCTGATCGAGAGTGTCGGAGATGATTGTGGCGTCAGCCGTCATGGTCGTTCCGTGCCGTGGTTGCAGGCAGCATCGCCCATCTCAGCGAGTAGCGAAAGGCGCGGCGCGTGTGGCCCGCAGCAATGTTCTGGTAGACTGAGCCATCGTCCAGGAGATCATCAATGACCGAGACAAACGCGTTCACGTTCCTGATGCTGCCGCCGCAGACCGCTTTGACGCGGTCGTGGGCGGGCAGGCTGTCGGATACCGTGCCCGGCATGAAGATCGTGGTGGCGGAAACGCCCGAGGAAGCGGCGTCCGTTATCGCGACAGCAGATGCGGCGTTCGGGACACTGCCGGCGGACCTGCTGGCGAAAGCGCGAAATCTGCGCTGGCTGCAGGCGCCCCAGGCCGCGCCGCCGGCCGGTTATTACTACCCCGAGTTGATCGCCCACGGCGTGACCGTGACGAACTTTCGTGAAATCTACAATGACCACATCAGCGCCCACATTCTCGCATTCGTGCTGGCGTTCGCGCGTGGCCTGCATGTCTTCATTCCGCAACAACTCCGGCGCGAATGGAAGAAGCCGGCGGAGGATCGTGGCGTCGTTCCCCTGCCCGGCTCCACCGCCCTGATCGTCGGCCTTGGCGGCATCGGCGCGGAGACCGCCCGGCTGTTGGCGGCCTTTGGCGTGCGGGTGCTGGCGACAGATGCTCGGCGGACGGACAAGCCGGATTGCGTGGCGGAGCTGCACAAGCCGGACGCGCTGGATACCCTGTTACCGCTTGCTGATTTCGTGATCCTGACGGTGCCGCACACGCCGGCGACGGAGGGGTTTTTCAATGCCTCGCGGTTCCGGCTGATGAAGCCGTCGGCATTCTTCATCAACATCGGACGGGGCATGACGACGAAGCTGGACGATCTGGTTGCGGCCCTGAAGGACGGACAGATCGCGGGGGCCGCGCTGGACGTCTACGAGCAGGAGCCCCTACCCTCCGCCCATCCGCTGTGGGGGATGGCGAACGTGCTGCTGACGCCGCACATGGCGGGGTACGGACCGCATCTGAACGAGCGCCGGTTTCAGATTATTCAGGATAACTGCCGAGCGTTCGCGGAGGGAAGGGCATTGCGGAATGTGGTGGACAAGCGGAACTGGTTCTGATCACGTTTCGACGTCGAAGCCGGCCTCCCGGAAGGCTTCCGCGACTGCCGCGTCAGTGGCCGTTGTGTTGACCTGGACCTGTTTCGTTAGCAGGTCCGCCTGAATTGTTGCGCCGGCGTCCAGGTCGTGAACGGCATTGGTCAGTGCGCGGATGCAGCCATCACAATGGATTTCGGGCACGCGGAACGTTGGCATGGAAGGTCCTTTGGTGGGCGGCGGCAGCGTTCAAACTCTCGGTGATTTTGTAACACGGGAGACAGGTGCAGGGCCACGGGGATCGTTTCCCCGGGCGCCTGCGGACCCTGGGGCCCCGTCGTCCGCTTCTACTCGTTGAAGATCGCGACCGCTCGGGTCCAGCCCGCGGAGGCGCGGTGGACCTTGACCGGGAAGCACACGATGTCGAAACCGTCCGGCGGTAACGCGGCGAGGTTTCCAAGTTTCTCCATCTGGAAGTAGCCGATGTCACGGCCGGCGCGATGGCCCTCCCAGATCAGGTCGACGTTACCGGTTTCCTTGACCCGTTTCTGAGTGAAGGAAAATGGGGCATCCCAACTCCAGCCGTCGGTGCCGACGACGCGCACGCCACGCTCCAGCAGCCACAGGGTCGCCGCCTTGCCGATGCCGCAGCCGCGGTCGACGAAGTCGTCTTCGCCGTAGCGCGCGCCGGCGGCGGTGTTGACGACGACGATGTCGAGCGGGCGGATATCGTGGCCGACGCGTTTCAGTTCGGCCTCGACATCACCTGGCGTGGCGACATAGCCGTCCGGCAGATGGCGGAAGTCGAGCTTCACGCCAGGTTGGAAGCACCAGTCCAGTGGAACGTCGTCGATGCGCCAGGAAGGTTCACCGCCAGGCGTCAGAGCCTCATTCATGCGGGAGAAGAAATGCCAGGGGGCGTCCATGTGGGTGCCGTTGTGGGTGCTGATCTCCACGCGCTCTACCGCGGCGTATTCGCCGTTGGGAAGCTGGTCGACACGGATCCCCATGTACCCGGCCATCTGCGGGGCGGTCTGGTGGTGATCGCTGTAGTCGATCTTCGGGAGCATGTGGGGCGGGTCGCTCTTGATCCCAGCCTTGAGCGGGTTGGAGATATCGACGATGCGTCGTGCCATGGGTTCGGCCTTCCTGATGGTGGTTGCGAGATGAAGGCGAGAATACCACAGGGTTGACCGGGACGGACTGGCCTTTCCCGACGCCGCTTATACGGCCATCCGGCGCGTTAGCCGGGGCCTCGCTGCAGTTTGCAACAGGGTCTGGTCAAGGCTCTTGCCACTGGTCGCGTTACCGGCGCCCCATCCAGTTGATCAGCGACACCAGTTGGCAGAGGTGCATCGCTCCGCCGGCGACCGCGAGATGACGGCGCCTTTTATTCTGGCGAGTTGATGTGGACCGTTGAAATTGCGATCCCACTCACGTGCGCCGATGCGCCGATCCCGGGCCGGGACCGGCCTTATTCGTTGAAGATCGCGACTGCCCGCGTCCAGCCGGCGGAGGCTTTGTGGACCTTGACCGGAAAGCAGGCGATGTCGAAGCCGTGGCCGGGGATTTCGGGCAGGTTGTTCAGCTTTTCCATTTGGAAATAGCCGATGTCCCGGCCGGCGCGGTGGCCTTCCCAGATCAGGCTGACGTCGCCGGATTCCTTGACGCGCTTCTGGGTGAATGAGAACGGGGCGTCCCAGCTCCAGCCGTCGGTGCCGACGACGCGGACGCCTCGTTCCAACAAATAGAGGGTGGCTTCGCGGCCCATGCCGCAGCCGCGGTCGATGTAGTCGTCGTGGCCGTAGCGGGCGCCGGCGGCGGTGTTGACCACGACGATGTCGAGGGGGCGGAGGTCGTGGCCGATGCGGGTCAGTTCGGCTTCCACGTCGCCGGCGGTGGCGACGTAGCCGTCGGGGAGGTGGCGGAAATCTAGTTTCACACCCGGTTGGAAGCACCAGTCGAGGGGGACCTGGTCGATGGTCCAGGACGGCTCGCCGCCGGGGGTGATGGCTTCGTTCATGCGGCTGAAGAAATGGTACGGGGCGTCCATGTGGGTGCCGCTGTGGGTGGTGATCTCCACGTCCTCGCGGGCGCAGTATTCGCCGTTGGGGAGCTGTTCGACGCTTATGCCCATGAACTCGGCCATTTGCGGGGCGGTCTGGTGGTGGTCAGCGTATTTTATCTTCGGCAGCATATGGGGGGGATCGCTGCGGATCCCGCCCATGAGTGGGGTGGAGATGTCGACGATCCGCCTGGGCATTATTCGGCGGCCTTCATAAGCTTGGTGGGATCGGCGCCGACGCGGCCGGACTTCGCCGGGGGCGGCTTTCGGCAGGCGGAAGTCGAAATGGACGGCGCGCAGGGTGGGGATGGGGCTGGCGGGGTCGTTCTTTGCCTCGACAACCAGGGACTCGGAGACGCCGAAGACCGTGTCGGAGTCGATATGGGGGTCGTCGCCGAAGTAAAGCGCGGTGACGAGTTCGCGGTAGCCGTCGGCGGTGATAAGGCAGTGGATGTGGGAGGGACGCATGCCGGGGCGGTTCTGCGCGTGGACCATCTCGCCGACCGGGCCGTCCATCGGGATGGAGTAGCCTAGGGGGCGGACGGTGCGGAAATGGTAACGGCCCTCGTCGTCGGTGAGGAAGTTGCCGCGCATGTCCATGCTTTCGCCGTTGCGCTCCTGCAGGTCGTAGAGGCCTCGCTCGCTGGTCTGCCAGACCTGGATGAAGGCGTTGGGCAGCGGGGCGCCGGCATTGTCGGTGACGCGGCCGTAGATGACGATTTCCTCGGCGGTGGGGTTTTCGACGATCTGGCTGCCGGCGGGGAGGATGGGGGCGCCTTCACGAAAGAACGGGCCAAGGAGGCTGCTTTGGGAGCCGAGTTCGGCGGCTTTCTTGTCGTGGAGGAGGCTGACGAGGGCGCTGAGGCCGAGGACGTCGGCTAGGAGGATGAATTCCTGGCGGAGGGGGGTGCAGGCCTGGCCAACCGCGGTGAGGAACTTGATTCCGGCGAGCCATTCCTCCGGCGTCAGGTTGATGTCGCGGGCGAAGGCGTGGAGGTGCTTGACGGCGGAGTCCATGACCTCCTTGAAGCGGGGGTCTGGGGTGTTGGCCATCTGGGCCAGGGCTTCGTCGGTGACTGTGAATTCGTCGAGGTCGCGCATGGGGGTTCCTCCGGTTATAGAGCAAGCATATGGCAGATCGGGACGGGTTTGCCAGCAGGGTTCCAGGCGTCCCGCGGGGCGCCGGGCTGGATGGGCGGCGGGGCCGATCCGTCACGGCCGCGGGGCGGGGGGCGGCAGGGAAGAATTCAACGCAGATGCTTCACAGAAGCGGATCGACGCTGATGCACGCAGATCAGGACAATGGCGGCTTCGGATAGCGGTCATCCGCGCCGGTCAGGCGGCTTGTTGGGGACGGCAGCGTTTCGGGCGGACGGCTGGCGCGCGATATCGCGGTTCGCCTGTCACGGTCCGAATGTCGTGGCGATGATTCGGCCGGCTTCGGCGATGACGTGATCCTGGGCGGCGAGTGGTTGGGTTGAACCGGTATAGTAGACGGCGGCGATGATTGGGGCGGCATCGGGCGCGCCGGATGATGCCGATATCGTTACGCGTGCCGTTATCGCCAGAACCTGATTTGTCGCCGACGTGCCAGTTCCGCGGCAGGCCGGCGCGCAGGAGCGTGGCGGTGATACGGCTGTCGCGCATCCAGTTTTCCAGCTGGGCGCGAGATGGTGTGGTCAGGGCGGCGCCGAACATCAACGTGTTGAGGTTGCGGGCCATTGCGGCGGGAGTCGTGGTGTCGCGGGGGTCGCCGGGGATTGCCGTGTTCAGTGCTGGTTCGGCGCGGTCCAGCCGCGACGTCTCGTCGCCGAGGGAGCGGGCGTAGCGGGTCCAGCCGGAGGGGCCGCCGATGAGATTGAGCAGCAGATTTGCGGCGGTGTTGTCGCTAACTCCGACAGCCGCGGCGCAGAGGGCGGCCACGGTCATCGAGCCGGCGCCGATGTTTTGTCTGGTGACGGGCGCATAGGTCAGCAGGTCGGCCTGGGTGTAGGTGACCGGCTGGTCGAGGCTGAGTTGGCCTTGTTCGGCACGGGCCAGAACGGCAGCGGCGGTCAGGACCTTGTAGGTGCTGCACATGGGGAAACGCTCGCCGGCGCGACGGCCAAAAGTGCGGCCGGAACCGGTGTCGACCGCGGTGACGCCCAGCCGTCCGCCGTGGGTGGCTTCAAGTGCCGCGAGGGTGTCGGGAGCGGATGTTGGCGGTTCTTGCGCGCGGGCCGGATGCGACCGGCAGGCGGCGGCGGCGATCACGGCGGAGATGACTGTGCGGCGGGTCGGCATCATGGCGGCAATTTGGCTGGGTCCGGGGATGCCGAGCAACCGGTTCCTGTCGTGTCGCGAAATGACGCGGTCCAGGGCAGGACGACCCCGGCGACTTGATCGGGCTGCTCCGAGTACATGGGATGGGTCCTCGATCAGGGCGGTCGTTACGCGGTCGCGCGGTGATTCGGGGGGCGGGCGGTGTCGGGTCGATGCGGACCGTTTGGCGGCGGATGAGGGATAGGCATTCATGGAGACGGGCCTCGCAGCCAGCCGGACAAAGCCAACCGGCGATGCAGACGAACTGCTTGCGGTTTCTTCCGCTAGTTTTGTTTCGAAGTCGGTTACCGGCGATCGAGAAATTCTTTATCTGCGTGCATCCGCGTGAATCTGCGTTGCGCAGTAACTGCGTTAAACCGCTTCGGATGGCAGGCGCTCAACTATATCCGAGTTGGCATGGCAGGCTGACCCGCGGCACGCGGCTCGCCACTGACTTGGCCCTCGTTCGACCGGCAGAGGAACGATGCTGAACGCAGGGCGGGACGCAGGTCGTGGATGGCCGCCACAAGGGCGGCCATGACGCGGGGGGGGACTGCCCGATGTCGCGGGGGACCGCCCGATGTCGCGGGGGATCGCCCGATGGCGCGAGGGGGCCGCCCGTGACGGGGGGACTGCCCCGGGACACGGGGGGAATGCCCGACGGCGCGGGGGATCGCCCGATGGCGCAGGGGGCCGCCCGTGACGGGGGGACTGCCCCGGGACACGGGGGGAATGCCCGACGGCGCGGGGGATCGCCCGATGGCGCAGGGGGCCGCCCGTGACGGGGGGTCTGCCCGATGTTGCGGGGGGACTGTTCTTACGCCCCGACCGGTTCTCCGAAGGGCACCCAGGTGCGGCCGTCGAAGCGGACCAGGCGCAGCTTCTTGATCCCCGAAATGTCCCCGGGCTTGACGCTGAAATCGACGCCGGGCTGGAACATCGGCGGGTGGAAGTCCAGGCTCCAGGCCTTGGCCATGATGTTCTCCCGCGACAGGTCGTTGCCGGCCGCGCGCAGGACCTGCTCCAGGCATTGGGCCTGGCAGTAGCCGTAGACGCTGTTCACGTCGCGGATGTCACCGTCCGGATAATATTTCGCGAAGAACGCGCGCCAGTCGAGGTAGGCTTTGTCGTTCTCCCATTGCGGGTCGTTGGGGTCCTTCATGTAGGCGCTGGTGATCAGGCCGACAGCTTTCTCGACGCCGGCGGGGATCAGGGCGGTGGCGACGGAGGATGCGGGGTTGCCCACGATGTACAGCGGCTTCCAGCCGACGTCGGAGACCTTGCGGATGGTCATGGCGGAGAATTTCGGGATGCCCCAAAAGAAGAAGACGTCCGCGCCACTGCCTTGTGCTGTCAGGACCTGGGAGTCGGTGGTGGCGTCTGTCGTTTCGTAGGTTGTCGTTGAAATGATCTGCTTATCGGCCTTGTCGCCGAGGCCTTCGCGCAATCCCTTGATGGCGTCGCGGCCGGAATCGTCGTTCTGCGCCAGGATGGCGATCTTGGCGTCGGGTTTCGTCGTCTTCAGGTAATTGGCGTAGATCCGCGCCTCGATCTGATAGCTGGGCTGCCAGCCGATGACCCAGGGGAAATCGGCGTGGTCGAAGAAGGGCGTCGCGCCGGAGGCGACGAAGACGTCCGGGACCTTCTTGCTGTTGAGGTATTTGCGGGTGGACATGCCGGTGGGCGTGCCAAGCTGGGCGAAGATGAAGGCGACGTTGTCTTCCTCCACCAGACGGCGGGTCTGCTCGACAGTCTTGGGCGGGGAATAGGCGTCGTCCAGTTGCAGCAGCTTGATCTTTCGCCCGTTGATGCCGCCTTGCTCGTTCAGCATCCGGAAGTAGGCCTCATGCGTGCGGCCGATGGTGCTGTAGGAGGACGCGGGGCCGCTGAAGGGCTGGGTTGAGCCGATCAGAATTTCCGTGTCGGTGACGCCGGGGGCGTTGGCTGCGGCAGCCGAGCGGGCTGTGCCGATTGCGGCCGCTGTCATGGCGCCGGCCAGTGCGTGGCGCCG
Organism: uncultured Pseudomonadota bacterium; assembly: GCA_963819005.1. Taxonomy (GTDB): domain Bacteria; phylum Pseudomonadota; class Alphaproteobacteria; order Acetobacterales; family Acetobacteraceae; genus Rhodopila. The sequence continues at coordinate 355,284 of CAWFUL010000007.1, read as the reverse complement.
TGTTACCTGGATCATGTTTCCTCCGATGTCTTGCGTTTGCGTTGTTCTAAGCCAGGTTACGTCCGCGCGACAATCCGGCTTGGACGGTCAAGCGGGATACGGTGACCGCCGCGGTGCGGGGCAGCGGACAAGCGAAGGGCACCGGGAAGGATGACGCCGCTCGGACGATGCCATCGGCGGTCTGAGCCTGCAGAATTCCCGGGTGCTTCGCGAAGAGATCGAGGAACGAATGCGTTCCGAAGCGGCGGCGGCGCGTCAGCGGCTCATGTTGATGACGAAGGCATCGGCGCCGAGGCTCAGCATCAGGCCCTGGCGAGCTGCCTGAAGGTGTAAAACGACCCCATTACTGTTCTGTAACCAGAGCTGACCCGCGCTCATTGTGCCGAGGGCAAAACCGGCACGCGCCTGGCCGTAGGTGCCGGGGAACTGCGAGATATCATGCAGCCCATATACCTCGCCTTGCGCCCGGATCGTCGATGCGCCGATCCCTCCGGCGCCAAGCGCCCCGACTATAAAGGGGAAGTCGCGTCCCTGGAAGTGTAACGTTCCGCTTCCGGCGGTGCCGCTGCCGATGAAGGCTGCCTGGGCCATGCTCATTGTCACGGTGCCGTCGGGCGTTCGGGGTTGCCGGTCGGACGAGCCGGACCCGCTGCAAGCAGCCAGCGCGATCAGGGAGAGCAGCATGACCGGCGCGCAAAGCATTACACCGCGCCGGCTTGTGGACCCGCGGTTCAGGAAAGTCGTCACGGGCGAAATACCTCCATGCAACGGCTGCGCGTCATCAGCGGCTTCTGCTGCTGTCCGTCGGGTGGCGCCGCTGTTAGATCCGGCTCACGGGTTTGTTACTCCGGCCGTGGTGGGTGGGTCAACAGCTCCACCCGCGTATCCGGCCGGCGGCCCTACCGGGACACCCAGGCCGCCGAAGCGCAACAGAGACGGGCTAGCAAGGGCCGCCCAGGGTGCCGTAAGATGCATCGCTGCAACCAATCGTCCAAGGAAATCCAACTCATGCTGAAAAGCCTGCGCGGCGCGCTTCTCGCCGCTGCCGTTGCCGTCGCCACGCCGATGGCTGTTCCGTCCGGTGCGCACGCGGCCGATCCGATCACCATCGGGTTCGGCATGGCGCTGACCGGGGGCCTGGCGCCGAACGGCAAGGCGGCGCTGCTGGCGATGCAGATCTGGGAAGAACAGATTAACGCGAAGGGCGGCCTCCTCGGGAGGCCGGTCAAGTTGGTCTATTACGATGACCAGTCCAACCCCGCCACGGTGCCGGGCATCTACACCAAACTGCTTGATGTCGATCACGTTGACCTCGTGGTTAGCGGGTATGCGACGAACATGGTGGCGCCGGCGCTTCCGGTGATCATGCAGCACAAGCGCACATTCCTCGGTTTGCTGGGATTGGCGGTGAACAGCGAGTTCAACTATCCAAATTATTTCTCGATCGGGCCGACCGGCGGGCCACATCCGAAACAAAGCTTCTCGAAGGGGTTCTTCGAGGTGGCGATGGCGCAGAACCCGAAGCCGGCGACGCTGGCGATCGTGGGGGCGGATGCGGAGTTTCCGCGCAATGCGATCGAGGGAGCGCGCGAGCTTGCCAAGGAAGCCGGGCTGAAGATCGTCTATGACAAGTCGTATCCGCCGAGCACGGCGGATTATACGCCGATTGTGCGGGCGATTCAGGCGACGAACCCGGATCTGGTGTTCGTGGCCTCGTATCCGCCGGATACCGTGGGCATGCTGCGCGCGGCGAGCGAGGTCGGGCTGAAAGCGAAACTGTTCGGCGGCGGGATGGTCGGGTTGCAGGCGACGGCGATCAAGACTCAGCTGGGGCCGTTGCTGAACGGGATTGTCGATTATGACTTCTGGCTTCCGGTTGGGCCATATGCAACGCCGGAGGCGCTGAATTTCCTGAAAGTCTATCAGTCCAAATCCGTAGCGGCCGGGGTTGATCAGCTCGGCTTTTACCTGCCGCCCTTCGCATATGCTGATATGCAGGTGCTGCAGGCGGCGGTGGAGGGCGTGGGTAGCCTGGATCAGCAGAAGCTGGCCGATTATCTTCGGGCCCATACGTTCCATACCGTGGCCGGGGACATCAAGTTCGGTCCGGACGGCGAATGGACGGAGTTGCGCGTGCTGGAAGTACAGTTCCAGAACGTGAAGGGCAACGACGTGGACCAGTTCAAGGACCCCAAGGTTGAGGTCATCCTGTATCCGCCCGCCCTTAAGAACGGGAACGTCATTTATCCGTATAGTGACGCGCATCAGTAGATTTCCTCGACCTATGCGCCGGCCGGGATCAGTGCGCCGCTCGCCGGGGTCCGCAGCTGGCGGACCCGCGGTTGGCGGACCCGTGGTTGGCGGACCCGTGGTTGGCGGACCAACGCGCCCGCCCGGTCCCGTCCGGCGTGGGGCCGTGGCGGCGCCTTGTGCATGCGGGGGCGAGCATTCCTGATGGCGGAATGCCGGAACAGGTCTATGGTTCCGGCATGGACACCGAACGGATCAATCTCCACCTGGTCTCAGACGCCACCGGCGAGACGCTGAACGCGATCGCCAGGGCGACGACTGTGCAGTTCGATCATGCCCAGATCATGCACCACCGCTGGAGCCTGATCCGCACGCGGTTCCAGTTGCATCGGGTGCTGGAGGGGATTGAGGCGGAGCCTGGGCCGGTTCTGTCCACGCTGGTCGATCGGGCGCTGCGGACGGAGCTGGAGACGACCTGCGGGCGGCTGAACGTGCGGGTGGTGAATGTCCTCGATCCCGTGATCAACGTGTTGCAGGAGAGCCTGGGGACTCAGGCGGCGGCGCGGCCGGGGCGGCAGTATGTGCTGAACGCGGACTACTTCTCCCGCATCGACGCGATGCATTACGTGTTGGCGCACGACGACGGGCAGGCTCAGCCGGGGCTGGCGGAGGCGGATGTGGTGCTGGTGGGGGTGTCGCGCAGTTCTAAGACTCCGACGTGCTTCTATCTGGCGAACCGGGGGATCAAGGCGGCGAACGTGCCGCTGGTGCCGAATGTGGTGGAGCCGGTGGGACTGTCGGAGGTGAAGTGCCCGGTGATCGGGCTGACGCTGGCGCCGGAAGCGCTGATCGACATCAGGCGGCACCGGCTGCGGCTGATCGGCGGCGGGACGGCGGCGCCGATCCGGCAGGACAGTTCGGAATATGTGGATGAGGACGCGGTGAAGGCGGAGCTGCTATGGGCTCGGCGCTTCTGCAACGCGCGGGGATGGCCGACGATCGACGTGACGCGGCGGTCGATCGAGGAGACGGCGGCGACCGTGCTGCAACTGATGGAAGCGTGGCACGAGCGGCAGGCGAAGCCGGATAGCGGGGGCGTGGCCACGCAATCAGCGCCGGGCGGCTGAAAGCACCTTGCCGGGTGCGCGGGCGGAGGCTATATGCCCGCCCTCGGTCGGAGCGTAGCTCAGCCTGGTAGAGCACTGTGTTCGGGACGCAGGGGCCGGAGGTTCGAATCCTCTCGCTCCGACCAGTCCCTTCTAAGAGATGCAGCAAATCGATTTCCCACTGCTTGGATCGCTTTCAGACGCCGTCACAGCGCGGATGCCGGTCCGGCGGCCCTACGAATGACTTCGCCGTTGAGACGGCCGATCGCCGGACCGATGTTCGTGCGGCGCACCGTTTGGGCGCGGTCAGCCGCAACTTGAGCTGCAACCTTCAGGCCGTTCTCTGTGGTCGGCGCAACATCTGTCCTTGTCATGGCGACGTGCTGAAAGATGCTGGTCACCGGCAACACAACGACAGTGGAAGCGCGTCATACAAGGCCGCCCGAATGACGGTAGGGGGTCCTGGTTTATTGCTTTCCCTTATAACGCGACGACCATCATGTCGCCGCGGCGTGTCAGCCGAGGTCATCCCAGGCGTCACAGCTCGCGCAAACCCAGAATTCTTTTTCAATGTGTCCGCCACGGGCTGCCTCGGCCACTGCGATCATCACGCATGGCGACGCCATTCGGCGGCAACCGAGGCGGCCCGTGTATCAGGAGCCCGGATTTGAACCGGTCGCGTGCCGGTCGCAGGCATCCTGCCGCGCCGTCAGCTAACCCGTCCGGCGCTTGAGGTGGCCAGCCAGACCGGGCCGACGAAAGACCAACCCGAGGTTGTCCACAGGTTTTTGTGGGTTGACTGGATTCCCCCGTTGCGGGGGCATGCGGTCGCCGATACTGTATCTAGTAGTTCGAGCCTCTCGGGGGACCAGGATATGGTATGGAATGACGAAACGATCCTGCGGCTGCGGGAACTGTGGGAACAGGGACATTCCACTGCCGAAATCGGCCGCCGACTTGGTGTTTCAAAGAATGCTATCGTCGGCAAGGCGCACCGGCTGGATCTGACGGCCCGTCCGTCACCGATCCGGCGCGATCCAAGCGAACGAGCGCAGGACCGGCCCGCGTCGACCGTACGGGTCGGTGGCCCGACGCTGCCTCCGCTGCCCAGCGCGCAGGGGCCCGCCTCGCCCCCACCCACGAATATCCAGCCGCTCAGGCCGTTACCCGCGTCCCGGCCGGTGATGGCACCCGCGCCGATGCAGGTGGCGCCGCCTGTTCGAGCGGCGGCTCCGGCGCCATATCGGAGGGCCGCGCCGTCGTGTTGCTGGCCCATCGGCGAACCTGGCAAGAAGGACTTCCGGTTTTGTGACGATGTTTCCGTACCCGGCAAACCCTATTGCGACGAGCACGCCAGGCTCGCTTACGTGAAGATCCGGGATCGTAAGGAAGACGCTGCCTGACCGGCCCAAGCGGGCGTTCCCGACCCGGTAATCGCGATCACGGTCATCACCACAACGGCTTGGCGTGGCGGCGCGCATCTCGCTATAAGACGCGCGCCCCTGCAGCCGAGACCGATCATGGCCCCTGATACGTCAGCCCCCAGCACCGTGCCCTATGCGCCCGATCTGTTCGCGGCGGCGCGGGCGAACATGGTCAACAGCCAGATCCGTCCGAACAAGGTCAGCGACCCGCGCATACTCGCCGCGATGCGCCGGATCCCGCGGGAACGGTTCCTGCCGCCGGCGCTGTGGCATCTCGCCTACATCGATGAGGACATCCCGCTGGGGAACGGCCGCTTCATGATGGAGCCGATGGTACTGGCCAAACTGCTGCAGGCGGCGTTGCTGCAGGAGAACGAGACCGTCCTGGCCGTAGGCGCGGGAAGTGGCTATAGTGCCGCGATCCTGGACGCGTGTGGTTGCCGGGTTACGGCGCTGGAGGAAGATGCCGCGTTGGTCGAGCAGGCGTGCGCCGTTCTGCCGGCCGAAGCGCCCGGTGTTTCCCTGGTGGCCGGCCCGCTGACGGCCGGTTGGCCTGCCATGGCGCCCTACGATGTGATCCTGATCGAAGGCGCGGTCCCAGACATCCCCAAGGCGCTGGCTGGCCAATTACGGCAGCAGACCGGCCGTGTGCTGGCGGTGCAATGCGGCGAACGGCGCACAACGATGGCGGTTATTGGTGAAGCCGCGGCCGGCGGCCTTCGCACCTACCCCTTGTTCGATTGCGGCACGCCGCCGATTCCGTCGTTTCGAAAGGCGCCCGCCTTCGAGTTCTGAGTGATCCGTTTCGGACACAGTGCCTGCTTGACTCACCTCGGACTGACGTGCCGCTGCAAGCAATACTGGACAAATCGCCATGCTTGGGAGGAATCTCCGGGTGTGACCCAACGCGCCGGCGTGCAGCTGGCCTGTTGCGTTAACCGAATTTTGATCTAATCAGCCGACAAAGCCGGTCGGCCATGGCTGGTGATCTCGAAAAGGGTGCCGAATGGGTTTGCGTTACGGTCTGCTCGTCAGCCTCAGCCTGATTGCCTTTTCGGCGGCGGCGGAGGCGCAACCCGCAACACAGCCGGTGGGACATCCGAAGCAGCCGGCGAAAGCGGGCCAACGCGCGGCCGCGGGCCAAAAACCCGGGCAGTATGCGCCGACGGTCGGATCGGCGAATGCGCGTGGGGCACCGCACACATTGGCTGAGGCGCTGGCCGCCACCTATGCCAATCTGCCAGCCTTGCAGGCGGAACGGGCCAAGCTGCGGGCGACGGATGAGAATGTGCCGTCGGCGCTGGCAGGGTGGCGCCCGACCGTGGTCCTGGCCGGTGGCCTTGGGTACGGCGATGGCATCGGGCGGGCCTATTCGAGCACGCTACGAGGAGTCGTTAATTCCCGGACCCAGCGGCAGATCGCCACCGCCCAGGCCACGGTGACGCAAAATATCTATACTGGCGGGAAGGTCGAGGGGAACGTCCGGCGCGCGAAAAACCAGGTCTACGCGGAGCGGGCGACGTTGCTCGCGCAGGAGCAGACCAGCTTCACGAACGCGGTTTCTGCCTATGTCGGAGTGATCCAGGACAAGCAATTGCTGGATCTGCAGATCAACAACGAACAGGTCCTGGCCAAGCAGCTTCAGGCGACCAATGACCGCTTCCGGGTTGGTGAAATCACCCGCACCGACGTGGCGCAGGCGGAGGCCGCACTGGAAGCGGCAAAGGCGACGCGCGAAACCGCGCAAGGCACGCTGCAGACGGCGATCGGGACATTTGTCCAGGTAATCGGTTTCGTTCCGCCGGATAACCTGGTGCCGCCGCAACCGCTGGCGCTTCCGGTCGATACCGAGAAAGCGGCATCCGAACTCGCCGCGGCCAATAATCCCAACGTGATCACGGCGCTGTTCAACGATGCGGCGGCCAAGGATGCGATCGATGTCGCGTTCGCGGCGTTGCTGCCGCAAGTGAGCGTGCAGGGCCAGACTTTTCAGGACCAGAACCAAGCCGGCAGGTCGACGTCCACCAACGGGTATCAGGTCACCATGAACCTGAGCGTGCCCGTCTACCAGGGCGGTTCGGAATACGCCGCTGTGCGCCAGGCTCGGCAATCGCAGCAGCAGACGCAGAAGCTGATCGACGATGCCAAACGGACGGCGATCCAGAACGCGGTTCAGGCGTGGGATACGCTGGTGGCGGCGAAGGCCTCGGCGGACAGCACGCGAGCGGCGATCCGAGCGAACGAGGTGGCGCTGGAAGGCGTGGAGCGCGAGGCGATCGTGGGAAGCCGGACGACCTTGGACGTTTTGAACGCGACGCAGACGCTGTTGAATGCCCGCACGACCCTGGTGCAGAACCTGGCGCAGGTGATCACCGCATCCTATGGTGTCGCGGCTGCGATCGGGCGGCTGACGGCACGGGACATGCACCTGCCGGTGCCGCTATACGACGACACTGCCTACTACGAGGCCGTCAAGAACCGTTGGGCTGGTCTTGGCGACTATGCGACGAACCAACCAGGCCGTTAACCCTTCAGCAGAAGCATATGTCATGACAGAGCCGACCTCCCCCGCTGGTTCGGATGGCGCTGATCCCTCGATGGAGGAGATCCTTGCGTCCATCCGGCGCATCCTGAACGAGGATGAGACGCCGGCGGCCAGCGAAGGCGCCGCAACGGGCGAGGAAGACGACGTCCTGGTGCTGGACCGGTCGATGCTGGTCAGCACGCCGGACACTGCGGCAGACGCGGAAGAACCGGCGCATGCCGCAGCGCACGAACCGCCACCCGTCGCGCGGCCAGCGCCGGAGCCGCCGCCGTTTCGCGCGCCACCGGTCGAGCCGCTGACGTTCGAGACTGCCCCCCCTGCCCCGCCTGCACCCCCGGGTCCGACGCTGGTTGCGCCGGAGACAGCCGCGGCGGCGGCATTGTCCGTCGATGGGTTGCTGCGGACGCTGGCGGCGAGCCGGTCGTCGCAGGTTTACCGCGGCGGACCGACGATCGAGGATCTGGTGCGGGAGGAGATCCGGCCGCTGTTGAAAAACTGGCTGGACAACCATCTGCCGCCGATGGTGGAGCGCCTGGTGCGCGCCGAGATCGAGAGAGTCGTAGGCCGCGCGGTTTCCTGATAGGACCGGTGCCCCTTGGCGGGGCCGGTCTACCGGTCTCGCATCGACTGTAACGACGAGATAGCAATGACCCTGGACAGCCGGTTTGCGCCCGCGGACGTGGAGCCTCGTTTGTATGCGGGGTGGGAGAAGGACGGCAGCTTCGCCTGCGATCCTGAGTCCAACGCTGCGCCGTTCACGATCATGATACCGCCGCCGAACGTCACCGGCAGCCTGCACATGGGGCATGCGCTGACGTTCACGGTGCAGGATGTGCTGGTGCGGTGGCGTCGGATGCAGGGGCGTGACGCGCTGTGGCAGCCGGGGACGGATCACGCGGGCATTGCCACGCAGATGGTCGTCGAGCGGCTGCTGGCCGCCGAGGGCAAGGACCGGCGGGAGATGGGGCGCGCGGCGTTCCTCGACCGGGTGTGGCAGTGGAAGGCTGAGTTGGGCGGGACGATCACGACTTAATTGCGCAGGCTAGGGGCGTCGCTGGACTGGCCGCGCGAGCGGTTCACGATGGATGACGGGCTGTCGGCGGCGGTGAAGGAGACCTTCGTCACGCTGTATCAGCAGGGACTGATTTATCGCGACCGGCGGCTGGTGAACTGGGATCCGAAGCTACAGACGGCGATTTCCGACCTGGAGGTGGAGCAGCGGGAGATCAAGGGGCATCTTTGGTTCATCCGCTATCCGATCGAAGGCGAGCCGGGTCAGTTCATTACGGTGGCGACGACGCGGCCGGAGACGATGCTGGGCGATACCGGCGTGGCGGTGCATCCGGAGCATCCGGTGTTTGGCGCGTTGATCGGCAAACGGGCAATACTGCCTCTGGTGGGGCGGGCTATCCCGATTGTCGGGGATACGTATGCCGATCCGGAGAAGGGCACCGGGGCGGTGAAGATCACGCCGGCGCATGACTTCAACGACTTCGAGGTGGGGCGGCGGCACGAGCTGCCGATGCCGTCGGTGCTGGACAAGCAGGCGATGGTGACGTTGTCCGAGATTGAGGACGTGCTGGCGGCGGTTCCTGGCGTGGCTGATCCGGCGTTTGTGCGTGGGCTGGAGGGGCAGGCCCGGTATGCGGCCCGCAGCGCGATCGTGGCGGAGCTGGAACGGCTGGAACTGGTCGAGAAGATCGAACCGCATACGCATCAGGTGCCGCATGGCGACCGTGGCGGGGTGCCGGTGGAGCCGTTTTTGACGACTTAGTGGTACTGCAATGCCGAGGTTCTGGCGAAGCCGGCGATCGAGGCGGTGGAAGCCGGCAGGACCGTGTTTGTCCCCAAGCAATGGGAGAATACGTTCTTTGCCTGGATGCGGGATATCCAGCCCTGGTGCATCTCCCGTCAGTTGTGGTGGGGACATCGGATTCCGGCTTGGTACGGGCCGGACGGGTCGGTGTTCGTGGCCAAGGATGAAGATGGGGCGGCGTTGCTGGCGCGCGGACATTACGGGCGCGACGAGCCGTTGACGCAGGACGAGGATGTGCTGGACACATGGTTCAGTTCGGGGCTTTGGCCGTTCTCGACTTTGGGTTGGCCGGAGAAGACGCGGGAGCTTGATCGTTACTATCCCGGCGATGTTTTGGTGACAGGGTTCGACATCATCTTCTTCTGGGTGGCCCGGATGATGATGCTGGGGCTGCACATGATGGGGGATGTGCCGTTCCGGACCGTTTATATTCATGGGCTGGTGCGCGACGAGAAGGGACAGAAGATGTCCAAGTCGCGTGGCAACGTGATCGATCCGCTGGAGCTGATCGACAGTTACGGCGCGGATGCGCTTCGGTTCACGATCTGCGCGCTGACTGGTCCGGGGCGGGATGTGAAACTGGGCGCCTCGCGGGTGCAGGACTACCGGGGGTTTGTTACCAAGCTTTGGAATGCGGCGCGGTTTTGCGAGATGAACGGGATGGGACCGGAGCCGGGGTTCGATCCGGCGAAGGTTACGCTGCCGTTGTCCCGGTGGCTGCTGGAGACGGCGAATGCGGCTGTGCGGGAGGCGACGGACGCGCTGGAGGCGTACCGGTTGGATGAATATGCCACCGCCGGATACCGTTTCGTCTGGAACAATTTCTGCGACTGGTTTCTGGAGCTTGCCAAGCCGCTGCTGGCGGAGGGGGCTGATCCGGCCGCCGCTGCGGAAATACGTGCGGTGGGGGGGCATGTGCTGGGCGTGGTGCTGAAGCTGCTGCATCCGGCGATCCCATTCGTGACGGAAGAGTTATGGGATCGTTTCGGGTATGGCGAGCCGAACAGCCTGATCCGAGCGGCGTGGCCGGAGGCCGTGGCGGTGCCGGATGCGGCGGCGGCGCGGGCGGAGCTGGACTGGGTGGTGCGGCTGATTACCATTGTGCGGTCGGTGCGCAATGAGATGAATGTGCCGCCTTCCAAGCCATCACCGGTGCTGCTGCGGGATGCGTCGGCGGAGTCGCTTGGGCGGGTGGATCGGTGGATGGAGGCGATCCGGCGGCTGGCGAGGGCGTCCGAGGTGCGGCTTTTGGTCGGGGATGTGCCGAAAGGGTCGGCTCAGGCGGTTCTGGACGAGACGACGGTGGTGCTGCCGCTGGAGGGGCTGATCGATATTGCGGCGGAACGGACCCGGCTTGGGAAGGAACGTGACAAGCTGGCGGCGGACGCGAAGAAGACGCGGGCGAAGCTGGAGAACGCGGACTTTGTGGCCCGCGCGCCGGAGGAGGTTGTCGCTGAGAACCGGGAGCGGCTGGCGGCGGCGGAGTCGGAGGTCGAGCGGCTGCGGGCGGCGCTGGACCGGTTGGGGTAGTCTGGGGCCTTTTTTGGGCCAGGCCGGCTCCATTTGGCTCGCGGTGGGGTGATCCGGTGATGATGCGCCACGACGCGCGGCAAACGCCGGTCTGGAGAGGCACTCCAAGTCGTGGATGGACGCCACAAGGGCGGCCATGACGATACGGGGCGACCGTGACGATGTCGGGCTGCCATGACGATGAGGGGCGGCCGTGACGATAGGGGGCGGCCGTGACGATGAGGGGCTGCCATGACGATAGGGGGCGGCCGTGCCGATATGCGGCGGCCGTGCCGATATGCGGCGGCCGTGCCGATATGCGGCGGCCATGACGATACGGGGCGGCCGTGACGATAGGGGGCGGCCGTGACGATGAGGGGCTGCCATGACGGCTAAAGGGCGGTGCTGTTAGTCAGACGATTCGGTGGTTTGCGCACGGGACGTCAGGCCCCGGAGAGGATGGCGTCGGACATTTTCTCCGCCGTCATCAGCACGGGGAAGTTGGTGTTGGCGCAGGGCACGACGGGAAAGACGGAGGCATCGACGACGCGCAGGCCCTCGATGCCGCGGACGCGGCCCGCGGGGTCGGTGACGGCCATGGGGTCGTTGTCGGCGCCCATGCGGCAGGTGCAGGAGGCGTGCCAGACGCCGACGGCGGCCTTGCGGACGAAGGCCTCCAGCTTGTCGTCGTCGGTCAATACGTCCTGGAGAGTGACGCCTTCCATCACCAGTGTTTCGATCAGGTATTTGCGAAGCGCGGCGGGTCCGTCCAGGGCGCGGGCGAGGACGTCGGTGATCAGCTTGTTCTTGCGGCTGTGCAGGCCGACCTGGCGGACCTTGTCGCTGTAGCTGGCGGGGAACGGGAACTCGGTCACGGTCTGCATGGTGGGGGTCAGGTGCATCGCGCCGAAGCGGCGGACGCCTTCCATCATGCGTTCGAGGTCGCGTTGGTCGGATAGCAGGTTGAAGTCGACGATGGGTTCCTCTGTTGCGTTGGGGGATCGCAATTTGACCGATCCGGTTTCGGAGTAGGTTTTGTAGACGGTGACGATGAAGGAGCCGATCTGCTCGCCGACCGCGTGCCAGGAGGTTTTGTTGGTGACGACGGCGAACATGTCGCCTGGGGGTATGCCGGGCAGGTTCGAGGAGTAGCGCAGCGCGGTGTAGATGTGGCGGCGTGTGTACTCGTTGATAATCCGAGCGTGGGGTTTGAGGAAGGCGGCGACGGCGACGGCGGGGTGGTCCTGGAGGCGTTGGCCGACGCCTGGCAGCGCGGCGCGGACCTCGATGCCGAGGTCGCGCAGGTGGGCGGCTGGGCCGATGCCGGAGCGTAGCAGATGGGCGGGGGAGTGGATGGCGCCGCACGACAGGATGATTTCGTTGCCGCGGAATTCCTGGGGGCGGCCGGCGACCGTGGCGTTGACGCCGACGCAGCGCTGGCCGTCGAAGATCAGGGTGCTGGCGACGGTGTCGGTGGAGATGGTCAGGTTCTCGCGCAGCCTGGTGCCGGGGTCGAGGTAGCCGATCGCGGCTGACACGCGGCGTTCGTAGGCGTTGGAGATGGTGATCGGGAAGTAGCCGTCCTCCCACTCCGCGTTCTGGTCCTGGATGAATTTGTAGCCGGCCTCGCCGAAGGCCTTGGCGACGGCCTTGGCGTGTTCGGGCCAGAGATCGGGAAAGATGCGGCGGACCGGGATGCGGCCTTCGCGGCCGTGCCAGGGGCCGTCGAAGTCCATGTCACGCTCGACCTTCTTGAAGTAGGGAAGGACGCTGTTCCAGTCCCAGCCGGTGGCGCCGCTGGAAGCCCATTCGTCGTAGTCTGTCGGCGCCCCGCGATTGGCGAGCTGGCCGTTGATGGAGGAGCCGCCGCCGAGGATGCGGGCTTGCTCATAGGTGCGCAGCGGCGGTGGGCGTTCGTCGGGGTTGTTGTGGGAGATCACCTCGGTGGTGACCTTGAGTTTGTTCCAGGTGTAGTTGGGGTTGAGGTAGGCGGTGCCGGGATAGGAGTCCAGGACGGCGGCGGGGACCTTTCCGTGGGGGGTGTCCTGGCCGGCTTCCAGCAGCAGGACCTTATTGGCGCTGCGGGCGGACAGGCGGTTGGCGAGGACGGAGCCGGCTGATCCTCCGCCCACGATGATGTAGTCGTACATTGTGGACGGCATTCTGTTTCCCCCGGATTGGTCTGGTCGTGGTTGGGGAAAGATCGCCTTGTTTTCAGGGTGGTGGCAAGGGGTTGGGGCTGCGCCCGGAGACTGTGCACCGCCAAAAACGCAGAAAATCTCTTTGTCCGAGATGTCGCAGGGATTAGGTTCGGTGCATGTTCGTTCCCGATTATCAGTCGCTCATGCTTCCGGTGCTCATGGTTTCGGCTGCGGGCGAGGTTCGTATTGGCGATGCCGTCGACCGGATTGCGGAAAAGCTGCAGCTGTCGCCGGATGAGCGCGCCCAGCTTTTGCCTTCGGGAAAACAGACATTGTTTGGAAACCGGGTTCACTGGGCCAAAACTTACCTCACCAAGGCGGGTCTGCTGGAAAGCACGCGGCGTGGCCATTTCAAAATCACCGAGCGCGGCCAGCAAGTGATCGCCTCGCATCCCGCACGAATTGACAACGAGTTTCTCAACCAGTTTTCAGAGTTCCGGCAGTTCACCAAGAAGTCGGCAAATGGCGCCGCACATGGAGGCGAGTCCGATGTGCAGGCTTTGGTAAGCCGACCAGAAACACCTGACGAGATCATGCGGGTGGCGCACAGACAGGTCGAGACATCGCTCGGACAAGATTTGCTTGACCGGGTTCGTGCGGCGCCCCCTGTCTTCTTCGAGCGTCTAATTGTCAACCTGCTTCTCAGCATGGGCTATGGCGGATCGGCCGCGGATGCTGGCCGAGCACTCGGTCGCAGCGGGGACGATGGTGTTGATGGGGTTATTGATCAGGACGCGCTCGGACTTGACCGTGTGTATATCCAGGCGAAGCGTTATGCGGAAGGTAACAGTATCGGCGCCGGGGCAATTAGAGATTTTTTCGGGAGCCTTGATCGGCACAAGGCGACGAAGGGACTTTTTGTGACCACTTCTACGTTCTCCGCCTCGGCGAAGGAGACCGGGGAATTTCTCAGCAAGCGGATTGTCCTGATCGACGGTGAACACCTCGCCAAGCTGATGATACGCTACAATGTCGGCTGTCGTATTGAGGAGGTGCTCCATATCAAGAAGGTTGATGAGGATTTCTTCGACTAACGCCGGGAAGCCGCGGGACGCATTCTCAGCGGTCTGAAAGGTGGACATCTTCGCGATATTCTTGGCGACGACGCCGCCATTCAATACTCGACAACGTGATCTTCGCCGCCGAACGGCTCGAGCCGTCCGAGATCGTGCCGGAATGTCGTGACCCAGCGGACGATAAATACCTGGCGCACGCCGCCTCCGGGCGGGCCGAATGTATCGTTTAAGCAGGGACACACGGCACCTGCTGCCGATGCACCCGTGGCGCTACCCATCCATCCTGTCCCCGAAGCATTATCTGACGATTCGTAACAGTTTGGATAGTGGCGGCTTCCCGACGGATGGCCGGATGATCCTTCAACCGTGAATGCGCGCCGTTCATCCTTCGACGCCCGCACGCTCATCCGGCCAATCCAGGACTTGGCATCGCCCGTCGGCGACGCGCGCCAACCGTGCGCAGGGTGGCATAAACAATCAGGAACAGGGCCAGCTTGCTGACGATGCCGTAGACAGACATGAAGGTCGCCCAGGTCGCGACGCTGCACTTCAGGGCGACGATGACGTTCAACGCCGCGGAAAAAAACATCAGCCCCGCCCAGACAAACCCGAAGATGAAGACCAAGTCTGGCATCAACTCCATTGCGACGGGTGGCAGATAACGGTTCATCCACCCTGGCTTCAGCATGACCAGCCCGACCAAGCAGTAGATCACGCTCGGTTTTATCATGACAAATCGTGGATCGGCCGTGATCAAAGTGGCCGTTCCCGATCCGACGACCAGGACCAGGCTGACCCACTGCATGGTGTCGATCGGCTTCTTCCGTGCGATCTCCCACCCAATCTGGGCAATTCCCAGCGCGATGCCGAGACCGACGGATAGTGGGATGTTCCTGGTCAAGAGGTAAAGGACGAGAAAAAAGATCGTCGAGGCCATGTCGAGAAAAAGCAGTCTGCCTGCTGTGAGGAGATTTTTCATGACTGGCGGCTCCTCCCGTTCGGTTGCCGGATCGCGACACCTGGCAATGAGCGTGACGGCGCCGTAAGGCAACAGTCGGGAGCATTGCCAGTTCGGCGTGGCGCTGCGGCTTGGTTTGAGGATCCGGCGGGGGATATTCGTTCTATAAGGCTCGCCGTCGCTCGATTTGATCATGACACGCCAAGGGCAAGGACCGAAGTCCGGCATCCGGCCCGATACCGTAAGTCGTGGATGGCAGGGACAAGCCCTGCCATGACGATGAAAGTGGTGCTTTGCGCCAGACTAGCCGGTCGTTCGCACATGGGGCGTCAGTCCAAACATCGAGCAATCGGATATACTTCAGGTGTAGTCGGCGATCACCGTTTCATCCGCGTGCCGATCCGAAGCCACCACGTTCAGCACCAGCGAGCACACGAACGAGACCACGATGTTCAGCACCACGCCGGACAGCGCGATGATAGCACGGGACAGTCCAGCCGAAGATGTGCAGCGGATAGATCGGCGCCCAGCCGTTGGCCACCACCATCCAGGTGCTGGCGGCGAAGCCGGCCACCCAGCCGATCAGCAGCGCCCAGCCGTTGAAGAACCGCGTGTAGAGGCCGAGCACGACGGCCGGCGCGGTCTGGATGATCCACACGCCGCCCAGAAGCTGCAGATACAACGCGAACTTCAGCGGCAGGAAGAAGATGAACGCCAGCGCGCCCGCCTTGACCACCAGCGAAACGTATTTCGCCATCTGGCTTTCCTGGGCGGGTGTGCAGACCGGATTGATGAACTCCCGGTAGATGTTGCGGGTGAAGGTGTTCGCCGTGGCGATCGACATGATCGCAGCCGGCACCAGCGCGCCGATGGCGATGGCGGCGAACGCGACGCCGACGAACCAGGACGGGAACATCTCCAGGAACAGCGCCGGCACCGAGAAGTTGTTGCTGTAGCGTTTGAACCCGTCGGCGAACTGCGGCATCGACTGGACGCCGATCGCGATGGCCATGAAGCCGACCAGGGCAAGCAGGCCCAGCAGCAGCGAGTAGGCCGGCAGGATCGCCGCGTTCCGTCGCACCACGCGCGCGCTGGAGGAACTGAGGATTCCGGTGATCGAGTGCGGATACAGGAACAGGGCGGCGGCCGAACCAAGGGCCAGCGTGGCATAGGCGCTGAACGAGCCAAGCGATCCGGCGGGCGGTACAGCCAGCAGCAGCTTGGCGGGCTGGATGGCGGAGAACACCGCGCCGTAGCCGCCCAGACGCATCGGCACGGCGATCACCGCGGCGATGACCGTCACGTAGATCAGCAGGTCCTTGACGATGGCGATCATCGCCGGCGCCCGCAGGCCGGAGCTGTAGGTGAAGGCCGCCAGGATGACAAAGGCGATGATCAGCGGAAGGTCACCATAGAAGCCGCCGGTGTCCACGCCCATCGCGCCGATCACCACCTCGATGCCGACGAGTTGCAGTGCAATGTATGGCATCGTTGCCAGGATACCGGTAAACGCAACGGCAAGAGCCAACCACCGGTTGCCAAAGCGGCCTCGCACAAAATCTGCGGAAGTAACGTAACCGCGCTTGTGTGACACCGACCACAGGCGCGGGAATATCATGTACAGTAGCGGGTAAATCATCACGGTGTACGGCACGGCGAAGAAGCCCACCGCGCCGGCTCCGAACATGAGCGCGGGGACGGCGATGAAGGTGTAGGCGGTGTAAAGGTCGCCGCCGATCAGAAACCAGGCTACCAGCGTGCCGAACCGGCGGCCGCCCAGGCCCCACTCGTGCAGCAGGCTCAGGTCGCCTTTGCGCCATCGCCCGGCGACGAAGCCCATCACGGTCACCAGACCGAACAGCAGGATGAAGACGGTCAGCGCGGTCCAATTGGTCGGCATGGCTCAGCGCTCCAGCAGGTAAACCACGCCGATGATCACGGCGCTGATGACGATCCAGGCAAGCTGATACCAGTAGAAGAAGGGCACGCCGGCAATCGACGGCTCAACCGCATTGTAGGATGGCACCCACAGCATGGCGATGAATGGCAATATCAGCAGCAGTCGCGCCCACAGCACGGGCCGCATCGCCTTATGGTCGTGGTCGTGTCCGGACATTGGTCCCTCGGTCTGTTCAGTTTGCGCCCAATCGCGCAGGCCGGCCGCATTCGCAGGCCTGCACGGCTGGCAGGTGCGTAACGTTATTTCTCATCCCGCACAATCGCATATTGCGCACAGGCCGCCGAGCGGTCCGCTTGGTCACCGGCGTTGGGGCCTGCCGCGGATGGCCACTGGATCAGGAGCGAAAGTACATCGCGGAAGCGCGGCGGCCAAGTGCACGAGACCTGCGACGATCGACCCGGCGCCGGGGCGGCTTCCGCCGATAGCGGCCGCAAAATGTTCTGATTTCACCACTTCGAGATATTTCGCCAATTACTTCGAAGCAGCACAAATTAAGCAGAACGTTCATGAAATCCGCGGTTGACTTATCACGTCCGCTGGAGGCAGGATGCTGTTGACTGGCTGTTCTGTTAGCTCTGAGGAATGATTTTGCGGTCGTTCTTGTCTTCTTGTCGCGTTGTTTGTCGGATTGCCTTGCTCGCCGGGATCGACCAATGTGGCTCCGCCTGCCTCGAGCTGGTGCTGCCTGCCTCAAGGAAGCAATCTTGATCTCACCTGACGCGGACCCATGACCGAAGCCGCGTTTCCGGTCGTTGGCATTGGTGCCTCGGCAGGTGGAATTGCGGCCTTCCGCCGGTTCTTCGAGGCCATGCCGGCCGATGCCGGATTGGCGTTCGTGGTGGTGCTCCATCTGGCGCCGGGCCGGAAAAGCATGCTGGCGGACATCATCGGGCGCTGGACCAGCATGCCTGTGTCCGAAGCCAGCGAGGGTGAGGCGGTCCGGCCCGGCCATGTCCATGTCATTCCGGCAGGCTCGACAGCCCGGCTGAGCGATGGCCGGCTGATAATCCACAGACCCGCCCCTGATGAGCCGCGGGAAATGGCGCCGATCGACGTGCTGTTCGACTCGCTGGCGAGCGAATTGCGCGAAGATGCGATCGGGATCATCTTGTCGGGCACCGGACATGACGGCGCCCTGGGGCTGAAGGCGATACGGGCGGCCGGCGGCCTGACGCTGGCGCAGGGCGCCAATGAACTCGGCTCCGGAGTATGCCGGCATGCCGGACAGTGCCGTCGCGGCCGGGGCCGTCGACTTGCTGGTTCCGGTCGAGGATATGCCGGACCAGATCCTGGCGACGCAGAAAGCGCGTCAGGCCGCATTGGAGGGCCAGTCGGAGACGCAGCTTTCCGCGGTCCGCCTGGCGATCTGTGAAATCCTTCTTTCCCGCCTCGGTCATGACTTCAGCCAATACAAGACGCAGACTTTCATGCGCCGAGCGCAACGAAGGATGCAGGTGCTGCGGTTGACGCGGTTTGATGAGTATTTGCGGCGGTTGGAAAGCGACCGCGACCAGGTCATGCTGCTGTTCCGCGACCTGCTGATCTCCGTCACCAGCTTTTTCCGCGATCCCGGCATGTTCGCGGTGCTGGCGCGGCGGATCATTCCCGGGCTGTTCGCTGGCAAGGACGCCAGCCATCAGGTGCGGATCTGGATTGCCGGCTGCGCGACCGGGGAGGAAGCCTATTCGATCGCCATCCTGGTCCGCGAGCACATGGACACGCTGGCGGTCACGCCAAAGGTCCAGATCTTCGCCAGCGATATCGATGATGTGGGCATCGCCACTGCCCGGGCCGGCCGCTACCCCGGAACACTGATGGATGGTGTGTCGGCGGAACGGCGCGCCCGGTTCTTCATTGAAGGTGCTTCCGGCTATACCGTCCGGCAGGAAATCCGGGAGCTTTGCACGTTTTCGGCGCACAGCCTGATCCGTGATCCGCCGTTCTCCCGCATCGATCTGGTGTCATGCCGAAACCTGCTGATCTACCTGGATATCGATCTGCAGGATCGTATCATACCGATCTTCCATTACGCCCTGGTGCCCGGTGGCGTGCTGGTGCTGGGCAGCTCGGAATTGATCGCCCGCCATGAAACGCTGTTCACCACGCTGGATCGCGCCCACCGCATCTTTCAGCGGCAGAACGGTATCGGCCAGACCCCCAGCGTCACGTATACGCCGGAACCCGACCTTCGACCGCGCGTTGCCGACATGCACGGTGGAAAGGATGGGAAGACGCAAATCGCCCTGGCCGTGGCGGACGCCAACCGGCGCGTTCTTGAACGCTTCGCCTCGGCGTTCGTTGTGGTCGAAGCGGATGGGACGATTCTGCACTACTCCAATCGCACCGGGCGGTTTCTCGAACCGCCGCTTGGGACGCCTAGCAGCAACCTGTTTGACATGGCGCGGCCGCTATGGGGGCTGGAAATTCGGCAGGCGCTGAGGCACTGCGTAGAAACCGGCCATCCCGTCGAACAGCGCGGCAGTTTCATGTCGCCGAACGGGAACACCCCTCAGATCATCAGCGTGACCATCGAGCCGCTGCCGCTGCGCGATGCGGCTGCGCTGTATATGGTCGTTTTCTCCGAGTTATCAGCGGACCCTTCGGATCACCCGCCGTCGTCCGAGATGCCGCCCGCTGAAGTACCATCCCAGGTTGCACATCTGGAGCGACAGAACCGTGATCTGCGGCAGCAGTTGCGGGCGGTAACCGAAGAGCACGCCGTGGCGATGGAAGAACTGCGAAGCTCCAACGAGGAACTGCAGTCCGTCAACGAAGAGATGCAATCGACGAACGAGGAGCTGGAGACGTCGAAGGAAGAGATCCAGTCGGTCAACGAAGAGCTGAACACCGTGAACTCGCAGTTGTCGGCGAAGGTCGAGCAACTGGACCGAGCGAACAGCGACCTGCGGAATTTGTTCGAAAGCACCAAGGTGGCAACGGTGTTCCTGGACCCGTACCTGATCATCCGCAGTTTCACGCCGGAGATCGCCAAGATCTACAACCTGATCCCCAGCGATCTCGGGCGCCCGCTGAGCGACATCGTCAGCCGGCTGGACTACCCGACGCTGCGCGAGGATGTGCAGCATGTCGTGCAAACGCTGGAGCCGCTGGAAAAGCGGGTGGACCGCGCGGATGGCAGCGCGCACTATCTGATGCGGATCCTGCCGTATCGGTCTCCGGACAATGCGGTGGACGGCTCGCTGGTCACGTTCGTGGACGTCACCAGCGTGGTGCGGGCTGAGGTGCACCAGCGGCTGCTGGTCGACGAGCTCAATCACCGCGTCAAGAACATGCTGACCGTCGTGATCTCGCTGGCCAGCAATACCGTGGCCAGGTCTGCCAGCCTGGAGGAATTTTCCGAGGTATTCCTTGGCCGCATCGAGGCGCTGAACGCCTCGTATGGACTGCTAAGCCGGGAAGGCTGGTCGCCTGTTCCGCTGCGTGATGTGCTGCTTCAGGAAGTGACTCCGTTCATGACCGGCGACAAGTCGAACGTCCGGCTGAATGGACCGCCGGTCGCCTTGCCGCCACGCGTCGCCCTGGTGCTGGGGATCGCATTTCACGAGTTGACGACGAACGCAGTGAAGTATGGCGCGTTGTCGGTTCAGGAAGGCTGTGTCGTCGTCACCTGGAGCGTGACCAGCGATACGGCCAGAGAGGAGCTGCTGATCGACTGGGTTGAGCAGGGTGGCCCGACCGTGACACCGCCTGCCCGATCTGGATTCGGAATGAGCTTGATTGAGCGCAGTATCGCGCATGATCTGTCTGGGGAGGCCAAGCTGGAATTTCTGCCGTCCGGGGTGCGGGCCCATCTGCGGGCGCCACTTCGCGGTCAGCCGGAGTAACCCAGCTAAATGTAGGGGACACACATGATCACGTCGGCTGACGGGCTTCGCGGCAAACGGATCCTTGTCGTGGAAGATGAGTTTCTGATCGCCTCGCTGATCGAGACGGTGTTGGCCCAGGAGGGTTGCTGTGTCGTGGGACCAGTCAGTACGCTGGCAAAAGCACTCGAGGCCGCCAACACGGAGGAGGTGGACGCCGCGTTGCTCGACGTCAACCTGGCTGGCAAATACGTCTTTCCGGCCGCGGAGGCGCTGATGCGACGGGACATTCCGTTCGTTTTCCTGTCCGGCTACGGGGACACCATCATCCCCAGGA
Source organism: uncultured Pseudomonadota bacterium (assembly GCA_963819005.1). Classification (GTDB taxonomy): domain Bacteria; phylum Pseudomonadota; class Alphaproteobacteria; order Acetobacterales; family Acetobacteraceae; genus Rhodopila. The sequence continues at coordinate 334,338 of CAWFUL010000007.1, read as the reverse complement.
ACCGGCCGGACTGGCAGGTGTTGTCGAAGCCGTTCCGCAACAAGGAACTGCTGGCAGCGCTGTTGGAATCGCTGGCGGTCGAGCACTGCTGACAGGTCGCGGACCGCTGGGCCTGAGTGGCGGCTTGACGCGGCCCGCCTGGCCCCGGAAGTTTGCGCGCTGTGAATCCAGGAGGGGTGGATGGCGGTTCGGACAGGCGCGCAATATCTTGCCGGACTGCGTGACCGGCCTTCGGAAGTCTGGTTGCGCGGCGAACGTGTTGAGGACGTGACGCACCACCCCGGGCTTGCCGGGGGCGCGCAATCGATCGCCTCGCTTTACGACCTGCAGTGCGACCCGGCGCATCGCGACGCCATGACGTTCGTGGACGCAGACTCCGGCGAGACGAACGGGCTGTCGTTCATTGTGCCTCGGACGCAGGACGACCTGGTGCGGCGGCGGGAGATGATGCTGGCGTGGGCACGTTCGACCTGCGGGATGATGGGACGTTCGCCGGACTTCATGAACGTGACCTTCGCGTGCTGGGCTGGTGCGGCGGATTATTTCGGCCGCGGCAAGCCGGAGTTCGCCGAGAACATGCGGCGCTATCATCGTTACATCGCCGAAAATGACCTGGTGCTGACCCATTCGCTGATCAACCTGCAACGCAGCCGCAACGCCAGCGGCATGTTCAACCTGCAGGAGGGCACGGCCCTTCAGGTGGTGAAAGAGACCTCGGCTGGGATCGTGGTGAAGGGCGCGCGGGTCCTGGCGACGCTTGGGCCGCTGGCGGACGAGATCGCGGTCTACGCGCCGCGGCTGGCGCAGCATCTGGACAGCTACAGCCCGTTTGCCCTGAACTTCGCCATTCCGACCAATACGCCCGGGCTGCGCTTCCTGTGCCGTGACAGTTTCGACGAAGGGAAGTCGCATTTCGACCACCCCCTGGGGTCGCGGTTCGAGGAGATGGACAGCATCGTCTTCTTCGACGACGTGCTGGTGCCGTGGGAGCGGGTGTTCATCCACGGCGATGTCGGGCTGTTGAACGGCACGGCGTCGGTCACGCATTCGTCGGCGCACTCGTCGCATCAGGGCTGCGCCAAGAACCTTGCGAAGTGCGAGCTGGTGCTGGGCACGGCGCTGCTGATGACGGAGGCGCTGGGGAACACGCATCTGCCGCATGTCGAGGAACGCATCGGCGAGTTGGTGATGTACCACGAGCTGATGCGGGCCTGCATGCGCGCGGCGGAGGCGGATGCGCAACTGGACGAATGGGGGGTGATGTGCCCTGCCCCGCTGCCGGCCGAGACAACGCGCAACCTGTTCATGACGGCCTATCCGCGGATGGTTGAGATCCTGCAGTTGCTGGGATCGTCCAGCCTGATGATCCTGCCGACCGAGGCGGACATGACCGGGCCGCTGGCGGGGCATATCGATCAGTACCTGGCGACGGACGGCAGTGCGGCGCCGGATCGCGTGCGGCTGTTCCATCTGGCGTGGGACATCGCGTGCAGCTCGTTTGGCAGCCGGCAGGTGCTTTATGAGCGGTTCTTTGCCAGCGACCCGCTGACGCGGGCAAAGGCGTTGGCGGGGATGTTCCCGAAGAAAGCGGTGACCGACCGGGTTCTGGAATTTCTCGCCAGGCCGTAGCGAAGGCCTGCTTCCAGCTTGTGGTTTGGCGCGGTTACACCATGCGCGCGATGTAGGCCTTCATCATGTCCAGGTCCTGCTCGTGCAGCTGGATGCGGTATTTCACCAGGTCGCGAATGCTGATGATGCCTTCGAGTTTGCCGTTGTTCACCACGGGAAGGTGGCGGAAGTAGCCGGCATCCATGATGTTCATGGCCTCCACGACCGTGGTCGAGGAGGTCGCCGTGGTGACGTTGCGCGTCATCAGGTCGTCGGCGCGCATGCCCAGCACAGCCTCGCGCCTGGCGGCCAGCGCCTTGACGACGTCGCGCTCACTGACGATGCCGGCGACGCCGCCGCTTTCGGTCAGAACCAGGACCGCGCCGATCCGGCGGGAGGAGATGATCTCAGCGATTTCGAGGATCGTCGCGGAAGGTTCGACCGAAACCACGCCGCCGCCTGCCTTGCTTTTCAATACCGCGCCGACCGTCATCGTCATGCTCCCGTGGATAATGTCCTGCCGCCCAGGCGGCCCTCATGCGGAATGTCGTGCGTCGCCGTCGGGCGACAAGGCGCACCCATGAGGGTCAAGGCCCGGCGAAACTCGCCGATCAGACCCCGTTTGGCAACGCCCCCTGTCCGCCCCTGTTGACGTTACTAACGCCCGGACGGCCACACCCGGGTGACGTCTTGCCTACCCACGTTGACGGCTACCGCACAGACGGATCAACGCCGGTCGCGCCGCGCTTTTGGTATTGAAGGGGCATTCCCACGCATGCCGCGCGCGATGCCGCGCAGCGTGGGTGGTAGCGTCATCAGTTTCGCCTGATATTACTCGTCGAGCACGCTGCGGATTTTCGCTGCAAGCGCGGAATAGCTGAACGGCTTCGGAAGGAGCTGCGTTCCGGGGTCGAGGGCGCCACCGTGGACGATGGCATTGCGCGCGTAGCCGGTGGTGTACAGGACCTTCAGGTCGGGCTTGATGGCGCGGGCCGAATCAGCAAGCTGCCGCCCGGTCATCCCGCCGGGCAGTCCAACATCCGTGAACAGCATCTGTATCGACGGCTCCCGCTCCAGCACGCGCAACGCCGCGTGGCCATTGCCTGCCGCCAGGACACGGTATCCAAGCTCGCGTAGCGAATCCACCGAGTGCTCGCGGACCGACGGCTCATCCTCCACGACCAGGATCGTCTCGCCGCGGCCCGGCGGGATCGCCACGGACGGGGTTGCAACGACCGGCTCGGCCTTGTCGCCGATCAGCCGGGGCAGATACAGTTTGACAACGGTCCCATGGCCGATCTCGCTGTACAGCTTAACGTGGCCGCGTGACTGCTTGATGAAGCCGTAGACCTGGCTGAGGCCAAGACCGGTGCCGTGACCGACGTCCTTGGTGGTGAAGAACGGTTCGAACACCCGGTCCAGGGTGTCGCGGTCCATACCGGTGCCGGTGTCGCTGACGGCGATCATGACGTATTGGCCTGGCACAACGTCCTCGTGGGATGCGGCGTAGGCCTCGTCCAGATAACTGTTCGCCGTTTCCACGGTCAGCCGGCCGCCTTGGGGCATCGCGTCGCGGGCATTGACCGCAAGGTTCAAAAGGGCGTTCTCCAGTTGGTTGGCGTCAGCCATGGTCTGCCACAATCCGCCGGCCAGCACGGTTTCCAGCGCGATCGACTCGCCCAATGTTCGCCGGAGCAGCTCCGAGGTTCCCGACACCAGCCGATTGGCGTCGATCGGCCGAGGGTCCAGCGTCTGGCGGCGGGCGAAGGCAAGCAGCCGATGGGTCAAGGTCGCCGCACGCTCCGCCCCGCGGGCGATCATTGACAGGGCGCGGTTGATCCGCTGCTCGTCCTCGCCCAGGGACCGGCCTGACAGCACGCGTTCCAGTGTTTCGACGCCACCGCCGATCACCGTCAGCAGGTTGTTGAAGTCGTGCGCGACACCGCCGGTCAGGTGGCCGATCGCCTCCATCTTCTGGGATTGGCGAGCGGCTTCCTCGGCGGTCGCGCGGCGTTCCATTTCCACGGCAACGCGCTGTTCCAGCATTTCGTTGGCATCGCGCAGCGCGTCCCGAGCCTCCTGGCGCAGACGGGCGAGTTCGAGGTTGGAGCGGACGCGGGCCAGCAGTTCGCGGGCGGAGAACGGCTTGACGAGATAATCGTCGGCGCCGGCGTCGAGGCCTTCAAGCCGGGCTTCCTCACCGGCGCGGGCGGACAGCAGGATGACCGGCAGGTCGCGCAGGGTGGGATCATCGCGGATTGCCGCCAGCAGGCCGAACCCGTCCAGCCGCGGCATCATCACGTCGGACAGGATCAGGTCGGGCCGGTTTTCCTTCGCGGCCGCCAACGCCTCCTGTCCATTCTGGGCGGTCACGATCTGGTAGCCGATGGGGCGCAACAGCCGGGTGACGTAGTCACGCATGTCGGCATTGTCGTCGGCCAGCAGGATGCGCCGCGGTGCCTCGCCCGGGTCAGCCGGCGCGAGGTCGCGGGCCGGCAACAAGCCGGCGGATTCCAGCAGCGGCCTATCCCGCGGTATGACGATAGGCAGGTCGTCGGGGGCCATGTCGTCCGGCAGCCAGCGCAACGCCTCCTGCACGAAGGCCGCGGCGGTGACGCCCTCGGATGCGCTGCCAGCGGACCGTTCCGACACATGGGCGTCGGGCAGATGAGACCGGCCGTAGGGGATCCGGACCGAGACCGTGGTGCCCACGTCGAGTTCGCTTTCCACGGCAATCGTGCCGCCGTGCAGCCGGACCAGTTCGTTGACCAGCGCCAGTCCGATGCCGGTGCCATCGAGGGTGCGGCCTTGCTGGCCCTTGATGCGATGGAACCGATCGAAGATACGCGGCAGTTCCGCCGCGGGAATTCCGACACCGGTGTCGCTGACGGTCAGGACCGCCGCGTCCCCGGCGTCGGCCACCGCCACGGCGATGCCGCCGGCCAGGGTATACTTGAAGGCGTTGGATACCAGATTGAGGATGATCCGCTCCCACATGTCGGTATCGACGTACACCGGCTGAGGAAGCCGAGGACTGCGGACATCCAGGCGCAATCCGGCGCGTTCGCAGGCCGAACGGAAATTGCTTGCCAGTTCGGCGGTGGCGGTGGCCAGGTCAGTCGGCTGGTAGTGGGCGTTGACGCGCCCGGCCTCGATCCGGGAGAAATCCAGCAGGGTGTTGACCAGCCGGAGAAGCCGCAGCCCGTTGCGATGGACCATCGCCAGCCTGTCGGCCGCATCCCGTCCGGCCGGGATGGCGCTCAGCGCGGCGATTTCCTCCTCCAGCGGGCCCAGCATCAAGGTGAGCGGCGTGCGGAACTCGTGGCTGACGTTGGAGAAGAAGGCGGTTTTCGCCTCGTCGATGTCCGCCAGCGCTTCGGCACGGCGGCGTTCCGCCTCGTAGGCGCCTGCCGTGCCGAGGGCCGCGGCGATCTGGGCGGCGACAAGGTCGATGAAGCCCGAGTACCAACTCCCCGAAGGGACGATAGGGATTGAGGCCGGCAATCAGAATTCCGGCCGATTCCTGCTGCCCCTGGCCGGGGATCGGCACGATGACGAGGCGGCGCGGCGGTTTGTCCCAGGCCCCTGTCGGCAGAGGGCGATCCGCACCGAGGTCGTGCAGCAGGCGGGGGCTACGGCCGGTGAGAACGTCAGTGGCCGGCCAGGGCAGGTCCGCCTCGTGTTCCACCGCGATCGGCGCGAACGTTTCGTCGACACCGCCGGTTTCGCACATGCGGCGCAAACGTCCGGTGTCGCGGTCGCGCAGGTAAACAATGCTGAACGGCAGATCGCGCGGGTTGCGCGCCAGCGACAGGGCGACCGCGTCGCAAACATCCTGTTCGGCCCGCACTGCCGCCAACTGGCTTCCCAGATCGCGCAGCGTCGCCAGACGACGCTCCCCCAGCACGCGGTCGGTTTCCTCGGTGACGACGCAGAGCATGCCCCCGACGGAGCCGTCATCGGCGGGGAGCGGGCTGTAGGAGAAGGTGTGATAGGTTTCCTCGGTGTAGCCGCTGCGCTCCAGCAGCAGCATCAGGCCCTCGTCCCAGGTCGCCGTGCCGGTGTGCAGAACGTGGTCGATGCGCGGACCGATATCGGACCAGATCTCCGCCCAGACATTGCGGGCCGGCTGGCCCAGCGCCCAGGGGTGCTTGACGCCAAGGGTCGGCGCATAGGCGTCGTTGTAAAAGAAGGTGAGGTCCTCGCCCCATCCCATCCACATCGCATAGCGCGAGGTGACCATGATCCGCAGGATTGTCACCAGGCTGTGCGGCCATGTCTCGCGGGGACCGACACCCGTTGCCGTCCAGTTGGTCTCTCTCATCAGCGCCGCGACCGGACCTGCCGGATTCTGATCGGCGGTCTCGGACCTGGTGGCGTGCTGGACGGGCGCCGGTTCCTGAGCGTCGGTGGCAGCCGCGTTACTGGCGCTCAAGCGGGTTTCCTCCAGGGCGTGAGGGGCCAATATGCCGCACCGGTGTATACCGGATACGACGATGCCCTGAGATAACAGTCACCTTCACGCGGAGTTGATCGTTGCAAATGCCATTTATGGCGGCATCAGCCTGGCCGCGATTTCGGCGGCCTGCGTGATGTTGCAGGCCTCGGCGGCGCTGCCCTGCGCCATCGAGGGCAGGCCATACCCCCAGGCGGCAAAAATGCATTTCATGCCGGCGCCCGCCGCGGCGACGACGTCGTTGTGGTGATCGCCGAGCATGAGGGCACGGTCCGGGGAGCCACCGGCGCGGTCGAGGGTGGCCAGCAGGTGGGCGGGATCGGGCTTGCGGACGGGGAAGCTGTCGCCGCCGCCGACGGCGCTGAGCAGCGGCATCAGGCCGGTTGCCGTGAGAAGCGCGCGGGCGGCGGCCTCCGGCTTGTTGGTGCACACCGCCAGGGTCCATCCGTCCGATGAAAGCCGCTGCAGGACGGGTTGGACCTGGGGGAAGAGACTGCTTTCGACCGCGACATGGGCGGCATAATCGGTGGAAAAAATGGGCAGCGCGTCCGGATCCGGCGTCCGGCTTCTCGCGGCAAAGGCGCGGGTGACCAGCACGGCGACCCCATCGCCGACCATCGCGGCAACCTCGGGCAAGGTGAAGGGCGGAAGGGCTCGCGCGAGCATCAGGCGATTCAGCGCGGCGGCGATGTCGGGCACGGTGTCGACAAGGGTGCCGTCAAGATCCAGCAGCAGGGTTCGCGGCACCATGTCGCACTCCGAAACGTGAATTGAGGCGGTAGCATAACGGAACTCTTTGACATCTAATTAGACAAACCGCTACGCCGGGTGGACTAGCGAAGCAGGGACAGAGGATGCACGCAACCGCAATCGTTTTGGCTGCCGGCCTGGGCACGCGCATGAAATCCGCCATCCCCAAGACAATGCACCGGCTGGCGGGGCGGTCGATGCTGCGGCACCTGCTCGCCAGTTGCGAGGGCGTGTTCGACCGGATCGTTGTGGTGCTGGGTCCGGACATGGAGGCGGTGGCCAGGGAAGCGGCTCCTCACACCTGTGTCGTGCAGCAGGAACGGCTTGGGACCGCCCATGCCGCACTGCAGGCGGTCGAAGAGTTTGGTTCGGGGCAGGTCGCGGTGCTGTATGCCGACAACCCGCTGATCCGGCCCGGTACGTTGCGGCGTCTGCTGGCGACGGCCGACGCGCAACGGCTGGCGGTGCTGGCATTCCGCCCCGCTGATCCAGGGCGATACGGCCGCGTCATCACCCGTTCGGACGGGATGGTTGAACGGATCGTGGAATACGCCGACGCAACCGCGGCCGAACGTTCAGTCAACCTGTGTAACGCGGGCGTGCTGTCTGCCCCGGCGTCGGAGATGGCGCGCTGGTTGCGCGCGGTCCGCAACGACAATGCCAAAGGCGAGTATTACCTGACGGATGTGGTGGGGCTGGCGCGTGCCGATGGGGTGGCGGTGGCCGCGGTCGAGGCGCCGGCGGATGAGCTGGGCGGGGTCAACTCGCGGGCGGAACTTGCTCAGGCGGAAGCGGTGCTGCAGGGCTGGCTGCGGCGGGCGGCGATGGACTCCGGCGTGACGATGATCGACCCGTCGTCCGTGTTCCTGTGCGCCGATACGAAGTTGTCGCCGGATGTGACAATCGAGCCGAACGTGTACTTTGGTCCGGGCGTCAGCGTTGCGCCCAATGTCCTGATCCGGGCGTTCAGTCATCTGGAGGGGGCGACGATCGGGGCGGGCAGCATCATCGGGCCGTTTGCCCGGCTGCGCCCCGGGGCCGTGCTGGACCGGGATGTCCATATCGGCAATTTCGTGGAGGTGAAGGCGGCGAGCCTTGGGGCCGGCGTCAAAGCCAGCCACCTGACTTACCTGGGCGACGCGAGCATCGGTGAAGGTACCAATATCGGGGCCGGGACGATCACGTGTAATTACGACGGTGTGAACAAGCATCGGACCACGATCGGCGCGCGGGTGTTTGTCGGTTCCGACGTCGCGCTGGTCGCCCCCGTTTCGGTCGGCGACGGTGCGATCATTGGCGCCGGAAGTGTCATCACGGACGATGTCGAGCCGGATGCCCTGGCCCTGGCGCGAGGGCGGCAGGTGCAGAAGCAGGGTCGCGCGCGAGACATGCGAGCAGCGGCGAGAAAGGAAAAGCGCTGAAATGTGCGGCATTGTTGGTGTAATCGGTGCGCGTCCCGCGGCACCCATCCTGCTGGATGCGCTGCGGCGGCTGGAATATCGCGGCTATGACAGTGCCGGGATCGCCACGCTGGTGAACGGTCATATCGAGCGCCGCCGCGCCGAGGGCAAGCTGGGCAATCTGGCTGAGTCGCTCAACCGGCATAACCTGCCCGGGTCGATCGGGATCGGACATACGCGCTGGGCGACGCATGGCGCCCCGACCGAGAGCAACGCCCATCCGCACGGGACCTCGCGGATTTCACTGGTGCATAACGGGATCATCGAGAACCACGCGGAGCTGCGGTACTGAGCTCGAATCCGAGGGCCAGGTGTTCAGCACCGAAACCGATACGGAGACGGTCGCGCAGCTTGTCGACCTGAACCTGAAGCGCGGCATGGCGCCGATCGAGGCGGCCGGAGCGGCGCTGCGGCGGCTGGAAGGGGCGTATGCGCTGGCGATGATCTTCGCCGGTCATCCGGAGCTGATCGTCGCGGCTCAGCACGGCGCGCCGCTGGCTGTGGGCTTCGGCGATGACGAGATGTTCGTCGGGTCGGACGCGCTGGCGCTGGCGCCCTTGACCCGGCGCATCGCGTATCTGCGGGACGGCGACTGGACCGTGGTCGATCGCAAGGGTGCGACGTTCTTTGACAGCACCGGCGCGCAGGTTGAGCGTGAGGTGAAGCTGACGCGGATGACCGGCGCTGCCATCGGCAAAGGCAATTTCCGGCATTTCATGGAGAAGGAGCTTCACGAGCACCCGGCGGTGATCGGCGACACGCTGCACCAGATGGTCAGCCCGGGCAGCCGGGCGGTGGCGCTGCCGGACCTCGGGATCGATTTCGCGCGGGTGCCTCGGATCACCATGAGCGCGTGCGGCAGCGCGTTCTATGCGGGTCTGGTTGGGCGCTGGTGGTTCGAGGCGGTGTCCCGCATCCCGACCGATGGCGACGTGGCGAGCGAGTTCCGCTACCGCACGCCGCCGATGACGAAAGGCGGGCTGGGCCTGCTGGTGTCTCAGTCCGGGGAGACAGCCGATACGCTGGCGGCGCTGCGCTACATGCGCGAACAGGGCCAGCAGGTGCTGTCGATCCTGAACGTCGCCGAGAGCAGCATGGCGCGGGAGAGCGACGCGGTTCTGGAGACGGTGGCCGGGCCGGAGATCGGGGTGGCAAGCACCAAGGCCTTCACGGCGCAGTTGTCGGTGCTGGCCTGCCTGGCGATTGCCGCGGGGCGCGCGACGGGGGCGATCGGGCCGGAGCAGGAGGCGGCGATGACGGCGGCCCTGCTGGAGGTGCCCAGCCGAGCGGCGGAGGTGCTGGACCATGACGACGCGATCCAGGCCTTGGCGCATCGGGTGGCCAAGGCGAGGGATGTGTTGTTCCTGGGCCGCGGCAACTGCTTCCCGATCGCGCTGGAGGGGGCGCTTAAGCTGAAGGAGATCAGTTACATCCATGCCGAGGGATATGCCGCCGGCGAGATGAAGCACGGGCCGATCGCGCTGATCGACCCGGCGGTGCCGGTGATCGCCATCGCGCCGTCCGGGCCGTTGTTCGAGAAGACGGCGTCAAACCTGCAAGAGGCGGCGGCGCGCGGCGGGCAGGTTATCGTGTTCAGTGACGAAGCCGGGGCGGCGAAGCTGCGGGGCATTGCGGTCGAAACGATCGTGCTGCCGGCGGTCGATCCATTTGTGGCACCGATCCTGTACGCGATCCCGGTGCAGATGCTGGCGTATCATGTAGCAGTGCTGAAGGGGACGGATGTGGACCAGCCACGGAACCTGGCAAAGTCGGTGACGGTGGAATGATCGGCCAAGTGGCCTAGGTATTTCCACCAGACGCCACGCTTTGCCTTTGTCCGGTTGATGCGGGTTTTGGTCGAGATCCTGTCGACCTTTCAGCGATCGGGCTGTGGTTGCCGGACGTCGTCTACAATCGATAATCAGTTGTCGAGCCAGACATCCGTGAGATCCTGGCCGATAAAGTGACTGGGGGTCATGTTCCAGCCTTTCAACTTGGCCGAGGTCACGACGATCCGGTTCCACCAGAGGATCGGCACGGAATAGGCCTGAGTGATCGCGTGCTGCTCGAAGTCGCGGACGATCCGGGCGCGCTGCCGTGGGTCGGTGCTGATCGCCTGGCCGATATACAGCGCATCCAGGAAGCGGTCCGTCGATCCAGCGTAATTGTCCGGGGACAGATCGCTCGAGACGTATTTCGAAAGCTGCAGCGTGGGATTGTCGACATAATCGCCCATGAAATCGATCGCCGCCGCGAAGTGGCCGGTCTCGAGCGCCGCCTGCCAGTCTTTCGTATTGAGTTTGACTTGATCCGCGGTCACCCCGATCGTCTTCCAGGCCTCGATCAAGGCATCAGCCCCAGCCCAGTAGGGAATTGCGACGTCGCGATTGACCAGCGTGAACTTCAGGTTGGTAACCCCGGCCTCGGCCAGTAATTTGCGCGCCTCAGCGCGGGAAGCGTTGATGTCACGCGCGAAACCAGGCAGCCGCGTCAGCGCCTCCTCGGGGGTTGCCATCGCGTAGCCTGGACGCATCAGGCCGCCAACGAATTTCATGAAGGTAGTGCGCGACAACTTGTCCGCCATACCCCACCGGTCGATGGCCATCGACAGGGCTCGGCGCACCCGCACGTCGTCGAACGGCGGCTGCCGGGTGTTGAACACCAGCATCAGGTCGTTCAGCCACGGCGCCTCATAGACGTTCACCCGGTCGCCGAGGGCCGCTTGCAGCGTGTCGCGCTGGTCCGGCGTGAAGCTGCGGAAGCTGCCAAGGATGCGCCCCTCCTCCATGCCCTTTATGACCGGCGCACCGCTCATGAAGTCCGCCTCATAGCCGTCCAGATAGGGCTTCCCGGGTTGGAAGTAATGCTCCCAGCGCCTGCCCTTCCAGTATTTACCCTTGACATGCTCGACAAAGACGAACGGACCAGTGCCAAGAACGTGGGTGCGCGGGAATTGCGGGTCCTTTGCCAGTTTCTCCGCCTCATAAATGCAGTTCCAAGGTGATGCGAAATTCGCCAGCATTCCGGCGTCAGACCATTGCAGATGAAACACCACACTCAGCGGGTCCGGCGTGTCGACTGAGCCGATTGATGCGTAATCCACCTGTCTTGCGGAAACGACGCCGGGGGGTGGGTGGACGATCCGCTCGTAACTCGCCTTCACGTCCGCGGAGGTCAGCGGCGTGCCGTCGTGGAACAGCACGCCCGGGCGGAGCTTGAAGCTGTACGTGAGCTTATCGGGCGAGACGGTCCAGCTTTCGGCCAGATCGCCAATCACCTGTGGATAGTTCGCGGTGTCGATTTTGAGCAAGGTCGAGTAGTTCGGCGCGACCGGATGCAGAAACGCGAACGACACGTTGGCGTCACAATCGTAGTTGGACGGTTCGGCGTCCACGGCGAAGACCAGCGTCCCGCCATGCTTTGGTTCCGGTTCTGGTCCGGGGGGGTTTCCCGCTCCCACGGCTGGCGACGCGGCAAGCAACGCGGCGCAAAGTGTCGCTTCCGCCAACCAGGCGGTCCAACGGCAAGGTTTCATGGCAAAGTGGCCCTAATGAGCTTGACCCGACAGCCAGCGCTGAAACTGGTCATACAATTCCTGCTTCTGCTGATCGGAGATAGGAGGCGCGCCGCGCGCCTCCTGGCGTGTGTCCAGGAACCGCGAGAACTCTGCCTTGACGTCCTGTGCGTTCTGGCTGGCGACGGCCGAATTGCGGTCCAGCCACTGGCGCGCGGGCGGAAACCTGGTCAGGCCCGGCAATTCCGCCGCAATATTGACTTCCCGCCATTTCGGATGATTACCGGGCTCAAGAAGGGCGCCGAACTCGGTGAAAAACACGTCGACGAAGTTGCTGACGTTCCTGTACCGGTCCGACCCTGGGGCCAGTCTGGCGACCGCCAGGAACGAGCCGACGGCGACGGTATCGATGGGCTGATCCTTGGCGATCAATCCTGGATAGTCGTCCGCCTTCAGCGTGGTCGGCGTATAGGTGCCGATGATACCCGCATCGAGTGGGACAGCGACAAAATGCAGCGAGTCGTCCTGTTTCAGGCCCTGGAACAGAGAAGCCGGTTTAGCAGCGAGGAACGCCAAGGCGACGACGTCCCCGTGGCGTAGTTTTTCCATCCCGATTTCCGGTCGTTCGTAGACAGGTTCGAATGGGATCTTCAGCAGCCCGAACAGCCTCTCGGTCGTGATAGCTGTCCCTGAACCGCGAACTCCAACATTGACCCGGCGATTCGCCAGATCGCCGATAGTCTTTATGCCCGGGCCAGCGAGGAGGTGAAACTCCTCATAATACAGTTGAGTCACGTAGCTGATATTGGTTCCGACCCCAGGCAAAAGATTCTGCTTGCGGGCGTAATCGAGAACGTCGGTCTGAAGGATCGCCATGTCGATTCCATGCAGCAGGACCAGATCCAGCAGGTTCTGCAAAGCAGTGCGGCCGACAACCGGCAGAACACGACGCGTGGCGCCATCGTCGATAAGTGCAGCCAAATCGTCAGCGAACCGAACGGATACCCCCGACGCATTCTCTGTCTCGAGTTCGACGACACCTCTGTTGATCGTGTCCGTTCGGTAGTCCGCAGCGAAACAAATACTCGCAAAACACGAAAACAGGACAGAAATCACAACCACGAGACGAAGGGAACGTCGTACGCGCGGGCCCGGCCGCTTGATATCACCATAACTCATCGAGCGTATCCTCCGGTCAACGACCGTAATATCCGATGTGGCTCAAGGAAAGCGGAGATTTAAGCAAATTGTCCCGATTTGCGCCATGCCGTGGCCGCGCGTCGAATTCACATCCAGACCGATGGTCTCGACGCGAAGGCATCAAACCCACCTGGGAAATTGGGTAGTATCGCGTTGAAACCATCATCCGGGCGGCTGTTGAACCGCGCGTCAATGGCGGTCCACGGTGTTCATGCCCAACCAGAAACGACTGGCTACGCCGGCGGCCAACGGATTGCGTGCTGATGTCCCCCATCTCGTCATGGTCCTTGGCAGCACCGAGAAAAAGCACGCCGCGGGGAGCAGGAGCTACGGAAATTCGTTCCGATGACGGTACGGTCTGTGGCGCGTGGCGGCTTAACGAATGCCGATCTGTTGCCTCCGCCTCCGCGGGGTGAAGCTCGTTGCTCAGTGCCCGCAGTTCTGCCGTATGGGCGTGCTTCGTGTTGCCGATCCGCAAGTCTTCCGTGGTCAGCGTTTCGACAATCTGGCCCAATTGCATGACCGCGATGACTGGGCACAGATGCGCTACGACCGCGAGGTTGTGGCTGACCATAACCGCGGTCAGGCCCCGGTGCGCCTGCAGGTCGGCGAGCAGGTTCAATACCTCGGCCTGTACCGACACATCGAGGGCGCTGGTGGGCTCATCAAGCAGCAGGACGTCAGGTTCGGACATCAAGGCGCGGGCAATGGCGACCCGCTGGCGCTGACCGCCGGATAGCTGATGAGGGTACCGGAAGCGCACGGCGGCGGTCAGCCCAACCTCAGCAAGTGCGCGCATGATCCGAAGCTCGGCGTTGCCCATCCCATGCACCGCCAGCGGTTCGGACAGCGCTCGGTCGACGGTCTGGCGAGGGTGCAGGCTGCCGTAGGGGTCCTGGAACACCATCTGCACCCGCTTGAAAAAGGCCCGGCCACGCTTTGGGGCAAGGCGCGCGCCGTCGATGGCCATCACACCGGTCCAGTCGTCATTGAGCCCGGACAGGGCGCGCAGGATCGTGGATTTCCCCGAACCGCTCTCGCCGACGATGCCAAGGCTTGAGCCGCGTGGAACGGTAAACGAAACGTTCCTGACGGCCTCGACTTGGCCGAATTGAACCCGAAGATTTTCCACCGAGATCATGCCAGCCACGCGGGGTCGCGCGCCATCACCGGCAGGCGCTGCTTCGGTCGCGACAGCGCCGGCAGGCACTCCAGCAGGGCTCTGGTGTAGGGGTGTTCCGCCCGGCTGAGATCGGCGGCGCACAGGCGCTCGACGACGCGGCCGGCGTACATCACGGCGACGTCGTCGCAGAAATGCGAAACCAGCGGCAGGTCGTGGCTGATCAGCACCAATGCCATGCCGCGCCGCGTCACCAGATCCTCCAGCAGCCGCAGGATCTCGGCCTGCACGCTTGCGTCCAGCGCGCTGGTGGGTTCGTCTGCGATCAGCATTTCGGGGTCCGGCGCGAGCATCATGGCGATCATGACCCGCTGGCCCATGCCGCCGGAGAGTTCGTGCGGGTAGCACTGGGCGACCCTGGCGGGGTCGCGCATCCGCACCTGCGCGAGCAGGTCCACCGCCATCGCCGCCGCCTCCCGCCTGCTACCCTTCTTGTGGGCGCGCCACGCCTCGGCGATCTGCTGGCCGGCGGTCATCACCGGGTTGAGCGCATATTTCGGATCCTGCAGGATCAGCCCGGCGCGCCGGCCGCGGATGCCGCGCAGCACGCGCTCGCTGGCGCGCAGGACATCGATGCCGTCGAAGCTCAGCCGGTCGGCGGTAATGCGGGCAGCGTCCGGCAGAAGGCGCATGATGGCCCGAGCGGTGAGCGATTTGCCGGAACCCGACTCGCCGACGATGCCCAGCTTCTGCGCACCGATCCGCAGCGAGACACCGCGCACGGCATGGTTCAGGCCGGTTTGCGACGGGAAAGAAATGTTGAGGTTATCGATCTCGACAAGCATCAGCGTTGTTTCGGGTCGAGAACGTCGCGCAGGCCGTCGCCCAGCAGGTTGAACGCCAGCGACGCCAGGAAGATGGCGATGCCCGGGATTGTCGGCACCCACCACTGTTCGAGTATGAAGCGCCGCGCCGTGGCGATCATCGCGCCCCACTCCGGCGACGGCGGCTGGACGCCCATGCCCAGGAAACCCAGCGCCGCCGCGGTCAGGATGATCGAACTCATGTCCAGCGTTGCCCGGACGATCAGGCTGCTCAGGCACAAGGGAGCGACATGGCGCGAAATGATCCGGAATGACGACGCGCCCGTCAGCCGGATGGCCGCGATGAAGTCCGCTCCGCGGATCGTCAGTGTTTCCGCCCGGGCGAGGCGGGCGTAAGGCGGCCATGCGGTCAGGGCGATGGCGACGACGGTGGAGGTGATGCCGGGGCGGATGGCGGCGACAAAGGCCAGGGCCAGAATCAATCGCGGAAATGCCAGGAAAACGTCGGTGACCCGCATCAGCACGCGGTCGGCCCAGCCGCCGAAGTAACCGGCCACGCAACCAACCGCCAGACCCAGCGGCGCCACCACGGCAACGACCGCGACCACCATGCCAAGCGTGATCCGGCCGCCGGCCAGCACGCGGCTGAACACGTCGCGGCCAAGCTCGTCCGTCCCGAACCAGTGTCCGGCCGATGGTTTGGCGAGGCGGTTCGCGAGATCCTGGGCGCTGGGATCGTGCGTCGCGATGACCGGTGCGGCCAACGCGGCCGCGAACAGCAGAAGCGCCAGGATCAACCCGGCCATGGCCAATGGATTGGCCGAGAAGTCCCGCCACATCCGATAGCGGCGCCCCCAGGCCGCCTGGCGCCGCGACGCCGGTGTCTCGGTCAGCAGCCAGTCCCGCCACGTGACGTCACTCATTGTGCTCGCGGGTCCAGCAGGCGGTACAGCAGATCGGCAACCATATTGATCACCAGATAGGACAGGCCGATGACCAAGGTCGCGCCGAGCACCGCGTTCATGTCGGCGCTCAGCAGCGAAACCGTCAGGTACTGGCCAAGCCCGGGCCAGGAAAACACAGTCTCTGTCACGACTGCGCCCTCCAGCAGTCCCGCATAAGTCAGCGCCAGGACTGTCACCAGCCGGACCATGATGTTGCCAAAGGCGTGACGCCACACCACCCGCATCGCCGAAAGGCCCTTGGCACGCGCGGTGACGATATACTCGCTCTGAAGTGCATCCAGCATGAAGGCCCGGGTCATGCGGGTGATGTACGCCATGCTGAAGAACGCCAGCACACCGGCCGGCTGCGCCAGATGGGCAAGAGCATCGTACAGCGCGTCCCAGTTGCCGGCGAGCAGGGCATCGATCGTCAGCAGGCCAGTGACGACCGGTACATCGCCCTCGAATATCACGTCCTGCCGGCCGGTGCCGGGCGCCCATCCCAGGCTTGCGTAGAATATCAGCAGTGACAACAGGCCGAGAAGGAAGATCGGGACGGATTGGCCTGTCAGGCAGAAGATGCGCACGGCATGGTCGGTGCGGCTGCCTTGGCGGACGGCCGCGCAGACGCCGAGGGGCACGCCGAGAAGCGTGGCGAGAACGATGGCGAACGTCGCAAGCTCGATGGTTGCGGGGAAGAAATGCGCGATATCGGCGACGACCGTGTTGGATGTCATGACGGACCGCCCGAGATCACCGTGCAGCAGGTTCCGCAGGTAGATCGCGAACTGCACCAGTAACGGCCGGTCGAGCCCGAGTTCGTTGCGTACCCTGTCGATGACGTCGGGTGGGGCATGGTCGCCGACAATGGCGATAACCGGATCGATCGGCATCACCCGGCCGATCAGGAAGGTGACCAGGACCAGGCCGAACAGCGTGATCACCGCGCTTGATCCGGTCGCGGCGAGGTCACGGACGCGGAACCTTACGGACATCCTGATCCGGTGCCGGATTGTGCCGCGGTCATGTCTTGGCGATGTTGTAATACTTTGTGTAGTCCGGCAGTGGGCCGATCACGAAACCCGACACGCCCTTGCCCAGCACGCCGTTGGATATTGCCTGCAGCATCATGACGAACGGCGCGCGCTCCTGCGACAAAACCTGCATCTTCTGATACATTGCCACACGTTTCGCGGAATCCAGCTCCTTCGCCGCTGCCTCGACCATTGCGGTCAGTTCCTTGTCGACGAAATGACTCCGCCATGCGAGGATCTTCAGCTTTGAGGCGTCGCTGTCATCCGGGTTCGCGCAGAATGCCTGGGCATTGGAGTTTGGGTCGAAGTAGTCAGTGCCCCAGTAGAGCATCGCCATCTGATGCTGGCGCGCCCTGGTTTTGGTAATGACCTGCTTGGTGTCGCCGATGAGCAGGTTGACCTTGATTCCGACGGCGGCCAGGTCGGCTTGCACCGCCTGCGCGATGTCGGCGTAGGGCTGGACGGAGGGGCAGTCCATGTCGACCGAGAATCCGTCCGCCAATCCCGCCTCCGCCAGCAGTGCCTTGGCCTTTCCGACATCCTTGTGGAACGGCTTGCTTGTCAGCGCGCCAGGTAGCCCGACGGGCAGAAAGCTTTGAGAAACGACATAGCTGCTGGGCGTGATGTTTGTTGCAATGGACTCGTAGTCGATCGCCCACTTGACCGCCTGGCGTACCTGCGGCTTGGCGAGGTCCGGGACCGCCTGGTTCATCGCGATGTAGATCTGGGAGCTCTGCGGCGAGGACGTGATGTGAAAGTCCGGATTGTCGCGGACCGTCTTGAGCTGATCCGGCGTGAGGTTCCGAACGATGTCCGCGTCGCCTTTCTCCAGCATCAGCAACTGGGCGGAAGGATCGGCGACATGCCGGATAATGATCTTCCTGGTGGCGGTCCTGATGCCGGAATGCGGGTTCGCGTCCAGCGTGACATGATCGCTGGCGGCGTAGGAACTCAACTGGTAGCCGCCCGCGCCGGCGCTGTGGGTCTTCATCCAGGTGTTGCCGATGTCGCCGTTCGCCTCATTCGCCAGCACAGTTGCCTTTTCAACGATGGAGCCGACGTTGGCTGACAGGCAGAACAGCACAAAGCTGCTGGACTGCTGGGTCGGAAGCTCGAAATGCAGCGTGTCGGGGTCGACTGCCTTGATCAGGGTCTCGACGTTGTCCTTTGTAAAGCCGAACTGCGTGATGATGAAGCCTGGCGTCTTGTTCAGCTTGACCACACGCTGCAGGGAGAAAGCGGCGTCCTCCGCCGTGGCGGCCTTGCCGGACGGAAATACCACGTCGGGCCGCAGCTTGAAGGTGAAGACCTTGCCGTCGGGGCTGATCGTCCAGGATTTGGCAGCGTCGCCGATGACCTTTGTGGTGTCGGCATGATCCGGGGCGACAAGCCGCCGATAGATATTGCCGTCCGCCTCGTTGTTGCTGAACTCATATGATTCGGCCGGATCGAAACTGATGATGTCATCTATCTGTTTGGCCATCACGACGATGTCGTGGGGTGTGGCGGCGCGCGCCGCTTCCACCCCGCCCAGCGCTGATAGGATGACCGGGCTTACGGCAGCTTCCAACAATGACCGGCGCGTCAGCATTTTTGGCACCCTTGGTTGTCCGCGGCCAGCATAGCGAAGGGGAGCTTCGCGTGGGAAGGCCACCCGAAGCTGAACCGGAACCGGCGCTTGACGGCGGCGGGAAACCGGGTCGGAGTCGGCGGAAAGACATGAACGGGACCGACCAATGCCCCTGATCCATCACGTCATCTCTGGTCCGGCAACGCGGCCGGTTGTCTTCGTGCACGGTTTCGGCTGCGGCCTGACCGACTGGGACAGTCAGGTCGCGCATCTGTCAGCCCGTCACCGGACCATCGCCGTTGACTTGCCTGGACATGGAAGCAGCCTTGCCTCCGCGACTGACTGCTCGATTGAACGTTACGGCGCGGATGTTGCGGAACTGATGCGGGCGCTGTCGCTGCCGCCGGCGGTCCTGGTTGGGCACAGCATGGGTTGCCGCGTGGTGGCGGAAGCGGCGCTGCAGGCCCCGGCCCATGCCGCCGGAGTGGTGCTGGTCGATGGCAGCCAGTTCGCATCGGCCATGGAGGCGATACTGAGAACAACGTTCGCCCAACCCAACGGGTACGCAACCATGGTGGAAGGCATGTTTTGCGAAATGTTCCATGCAAAGGCTGACAAGGCCGTTGCCGCCGCCGTCGCCGCCCGCGTGCAGCGCCTGCCGCGTGAGGTCGGCGAGAAGATGCTGCTCGATCTGCAACGATACGACGCAGGGCGGCTGACGGCGTCTTATGGCTGCTTGCGTGCGCCGGTCATGGTAATCCAGACCACATATTCGAACGAAAAGCGGGAACGCAAATCGTTGCAGGCAGGACAGACGACTCCTTACCTTCAGATGCTGCGCGGCGCCATTCCGTCCGCGCGGGTCGAGGTCATCGAGGAAACCGGGCACTTCCCGCAACTGGAGGAACCGGCGCGCACCAACGCGCTGCTGGACAGCTTCCTGGCCTCGGTGTTCGCATGAAGATTGCCTCGGCGGCCGTGTCGATCGTCAAGGTGCCGCTGGAAAACGCGTATCAGGCCGCCGGCCGGCAGGTTGACGCCAACTGGCATGTGCTGGCGCGCGTGCGCACCACCGACGGCGTGGAAGGGTTCGGTTATATTGTTTCGCTGAACGCGATATTCGTCGGCGCGGTCGCGGCCGCCACGCGGGAACTGGCCGGACTGCTGCCGGGCATGTCCGTGCTGGATACCGAAGCAGCCTGGCAGCGCATGGCGCGGGCCGGCGACTGGGTGGGGCCAGGCGGGCTGCTGCATTACGCCATCGCACCGTTGGACATCGCCTTGTGGGACGCTGCCGGCAAGACCCTCGGTGTCCCTGTGCGCCAGATGCTCGGTGGGTTCCGCGACCGGATGCCGGCTTACGCGAGCGATGGGTTCTGGTATTCTCTTCCGCTCGATACGCTGGCGGATAACGCCCGCAAGGCCGTGGCGCGAGGATTCCAGGCGCTGAAGCTGCGCGTGGGTAACGAACCGAATCCGGAAGGAGAGGTCGCCCGGGTGCGAGCCGTTCGTGACGCTGTCGGTCCGGATGTGTCGATCATGGTGGATGCGACCGAAACATGGCCCGTGGACCGCGCCATGCGCACCGGACGCGCCTTGCAGGAAGCCGGGGTTGTCTGGATCGAGGACCCCGTCAAACACACCGACATCGCGGGCATGGCGCGTCTGACCGCGGCGCTGGACGTACCGTTGGCGACCGGAGAACATCTGTATCAAATTGCCGACTACACAAGGCTGCTGGAAGCGCGCGCCGCGAGCATCGCGCTGACCGATCTGGGTCGTATCGGTGGCGTTACGCCGTGGCGGCACGTGGCTTCGCTGGCGCATGGCTTCGGCGTGGGTGTCGGCGGGCATGTGCTACCGGAGTTCCATATCCAACTCCTGACCGCCGTTCCGAACGCGCAACTTGTGGAATACGTTCCGCGCTCCGCCGCCCTGCTGAAGTCAATGCCAACCTTGAACGGGGCAAATCTGGTGGCGCCATCCGGACCTGGGTTTGGACTTGAACTCAATGATGACGCGGTGACACGATACACGGTGGAAACGACATGATGGGTTCGATTGCACGGCCGCCGTTGCGCGCGTCCGAGCACGAGGCGGCAAGCAGGATTGCGCTATGGTGACGATACGGTTGGGCCCGATCGCGCGACGGGCGATCCCCATACCGTGAATGGCACCAGCGCGATATACGGCACCCCGGATCAGTTCGCCCGCAGGCTGGATCATCCGCGGCAAGCCGGCGCGGGCTACATCCTGATCAACGGCGGCGGGTCAGTCGGCGGAGAGCGCGGCCTCCGTTCCATGCGTCGTTTCGCCACCGAGGTGATGCCGTTGTTCAGCCGGGCCGTTTCCAGCCCAGCCAGTTGACCACGCCCTGCCCCATCACCAGTTCCAGATCGCGGCCCTTGAGCCAGGGCAGTTCCTCGGTGAACATGGTGACGCACTGGCGATAGCTGCACGGCATGCGGGTGATGTCGGTGCCCCAGAAGAAGCGCTCCGGGCCATAGGCATCAAAGATGCGATGCAGCCCGTCGTGCAGTTCCTTGTAGGGATAGGGACTGGACCCATAGCCCGGCGCACCGGTCGCCTTCACCGCGATGTTGGGATGTTTCGCCAGCGGCAGCAATTCATCCAGCGTGCCGAACGCGGCCTCTCCCTTGGCACTTCGCACCAGGCCGCAATGATCGATGATCAGCTTCAGGTTCGGGTGACGTTCGGCGATCTGGCCGAACAGCGGCAGGAAGCGCCAAGCCATCGTGGCAATCGGTGTGCCGGCCTTCTCCGCCGCATGCCAAAGCCAGTCCATCGTGCCGTCCTCGTGCCAGGTCTGCTGTCCTTCCCGGGTCAGGGACCAGCGCAAACCCACCATGCCCGGCTGTTGCTTCCACGTCTCGATCCGGCTGCGTTGCGACGGGTCATTCAACGGGAACCAGCCCAGCGAGCAGAACTTCGCCGGGTATTTCTTCGCCGCCTCGACCGCCATTTCGTTCGAGTGCGGATCCCAGCTCGGTGGATGCAGCACCGCACCGTCCACACCGGCTTCATCCATTTCCTTGATCAGTTCCTCGGCCGTGAAGGCCGACACCTGACGATGATGGTCGCTCGGTTTGCCGCTGCCCCAGATATGCACCTGCGCGTCGATGATCAGCATGGCCTGTTCCTCCGTTTATGACCCGGATGCTGGACCGCGTGCGCCGGGCGCGCAAACTTCAGCCATCCACCAAAGGCATCACCTCGGCCGCGAACTTTTGCAGTCGTTCGATCATCTCCTGGATCGACTGGCCGCGGAAATCGAAGATCAGTTCATGCACGCCGATCGCCGCGAAGCTGCGGATATCCCCGGCAACGTCGTCGGGTGAGCCAGAGAAGCTACGGCGCGTGCCGTCGCGATCGGGAATGTTCGTATCGTAAAGCGGCGCCTTGTAGGAGATGTCGATCGCCGAGAAATCGCGGCCCCCGGCCTCCGTCAGACGCTTCAGGGTTGCCAGATGCGCCTGCATCTCCTGCGGCGGCAGCGGCGAGGCGGCGATGGCGCCGACCGGGTGCCACCCGTCGCCATGTTTGGCGGTCCGCCGCAGCGCCGCCCGGGAGTGGCCTCCTACCCAGATCGGCGGGTGCGGCTTTTGTAACGGAAACGGTTCGGAACGAATATCGGAATATTGGTAGAACTCGCCCTTGAAGCTGGCCGGCGACTGTGTCCAAAGCTGCTTGAAGATGGCGATCCACTCGTCCGTTACGGCGCCGCGGCGGTCAAAATCCGGGCTGTCCAGCGCTTCGAACTCCTCTTTCAGCCAGCCGACGCCGACACCAAGGGTCACGCGCCCGCCGGACAGCACATCCAGCGACGCCACCATCTTCGCGGTCAGCACCGGATTGCGGTATGGCAGCACCAGGACGGACGTAACCAGACGCAGCTTTTCCGTTGCCCCTGCGACGACCCCCAGGATCGAGAAGGTTTCCAGGGCATCGCCGCCACCCGGATGCTTCCGGTCCACCGTATAGGGATACGCTGACTCGCTGCTGACCGGGAACACGATGTGATCGGCGATCATCGCTGAATGCAGTCCCAGCCGTTCGCCTTCGCGCGCCAGCGTCAGGACGCCATCACGCGTGGCGGTGGGACCTCGGGTCGGCAGGTAGAAGCCATATCGCATCAACCGAAATCCTTCTTGAGCCATGCCGGATGACCGACCTGTGTCACAGGCTGGCAGTGATCCGGCGGTCCCGGCAACGGGCGGTGCGCGTCGTGCCTCATGGCGATTTCACGGTCGGATAGATATCCGCGCCGTAGAATTTGCGGAACGTTTCGATCTGGTCGGACGGCGGTGGCGCATAAACGCATTTCTTCGAGGTAAACCGCCCGCCCATGATGCGGTTCAGCTTCACCGCCGCTTCGCCCAGTTTCACCAGATTGGTGATACCGTTGAGGATCGGAACCCCGTCCGTCGTTTCATGAACCCCGGCGTGCGCCAGAAGCGCCATCACGACGCCACCGGCGGCGATCACCACCTCCGCACCGGCCTCGGTGTTCTTGCGCGCGGCTTCGTTGAACTGTTCCAGGATCGAGGCTTGCGCTTCGGGATTGTCGAAGCCGGGTCCAAGATTGGTGATCCGCTCGATCCGCATCCGGCTTGCGCCGACGAAGCGCTCGCGCAGTCCGTAGCGCGCCACGTTTTCGACGATGCGTGGGGTGAATTTTTCGTTGATCGTGACGAATGAGAAATTCGCGCCCATCATGCACGCCATGTGCATGGCTGACTCGCACAGTCCCAGCACCGGAAAGTCGGCGATCTCACGCGCCGCATGCAAGCCGGGATCGGCGATGTTGCCGATCAGGAACGCATCGAAACCTTCCCGCATGGCGCGGTGCACGTTCGTCAGCACCTCCCCGGTTTCGAGGTATTCCAGGTAGCGGTACTGGTCGCCCGTGCCGCCGATTTGCGTGATACCCGCAACGTGGATCTCGGTGTCGGGATCGCGGACGTTATCCAGGATTTCGCGCAGCACCCGCGGATAGCCGCCCCATTCCGACTGGCGGGACATGCTTTGATACCACAGTTTCATGCGTATTTCCTCCGCGAGGTGAGTTCCTTGACGAGCGTGTAGCCGATCGTGCCCAGTGTCAGCAGCACCAGGACAGCGCAGACCGGCCGCGTCATCGCCCGCCAGATGCTGTCGTACAACACCGTTGCCTGCAAGAAATAGGTCTCGATCGGGCCGCCCAGGATCAGGCCGAGCAGCATGGGTGGCAAGCGGACGCGCAGCAGGCGCAGCACGAAGCCGAACAAGCCGGTGCCCAGTGCCACATAAACGTCGAACATGTCGCCGTTCACAGCGAACGCGCCGACCATTGCAAAAACGATGATGACCGGCGCCAGGATTGCCAGCGGCGCCCGGGTTACCCGCGCGATCAGCCGAGAGAACGTCAGCGCGAACACCAGCATCAGCGTGTTCGCGACGAACGCGCCGGCAAAGATCGTGTACAGCACGTCGCCGCTGCTCTGCAGCAGCATCGGGCCGGGGATCATGCCGTGCATCGTCAACGCCGCCATGACGATCACCGCGTCGACGCTGCCCGGAATCCCCAGCGTCAGCGCCGGCACCAGTGAAGAAAACACCGCGGCGTTGGCCGCTGTCTCCGGCGCCAGCACGCCGCGAATGTCGCCGTTTCCGAACTCGTGGCCGGGCTTCGCCGTGCGCCGCGCCTCACCGAACGCAATGAAGCTGGCGATGGTCGGGCCATGGCCCGGAACCACGCCAAGGAACACGCCAAGTATTGCCGACTTGGCGATCAGTGAACCAGTGCGTCGTCCAATCCGACAGACGCAGCAGAAACGTATCGGGCTGGTCCAAAGAGGCGAGGTTTATCGCCACCCTCGTGCGCCGGTGCAACACCATTTCCAGCAGGACCGGCACGGTGAAGAAACCGACCAGCGTCGGAATCATCGGCAACCCGTTGATCAGTCAGGCACTACCACAAGCCGGATGTCCCCGCTCGGTGCCGTCCCGATGCTGGCGATCAGCAACCCGATCAGCATGGCGATCGTTCCGCGCAACAAAGAGCCGGACGCCAGCGACACGACGGCGGCCATGCCGAACAACGCCAGCCCGAACATCTCGGCCGGCCCGAATGTCAGCGCCATGGCGGCGAGCGGGGGTGACAGCAGCATCAGCGCGGCGGCCGCCGCGAACCCACCGATCGTTGCGCCAACGATCGACGCCCGCAGTGCCCGCCGAGCGAGGCCTCGCCGCGCCAGTTGGTGGCCCTCGATGGCGCAGGCGGCCGCAGCGGCATTGCCGGGAATGTTCAAGCAGATCGCCGCGATCGAACCGGCATAGACAGCGGCGTTCCAGATCGCGATCAGGAACAGCACGCCGGTATCGGCGCGGAACACGAAGGTCAGCGGCAACAGCATGGTCATCGCGGTGGCGCCCGACAGACCGGGTATCGCGCCGAAGATCATGCCGATCGCGACGCCAAACACCATCGCGCCCAGATTGCTCAAGGCGAAGACATGCAGGAAGCCCTGCGCGATCAGATGCATCATGCCGACCGCGTTTCCCCCTGCGTGTTGTCGTTTGTCAGCGTGACAACTATGGTAGGCGGCGGCCGTAGCCTGTCAATTCGAGCGCCGGCCGCGGCGGGAGGATCGGGCTGAATGCAAAGAAGAACGTTGCTGCTGGGCGCCACGGGCGCGCTGGCGGTGTCGCACGTTGCGCGCGCGGACGATTATCCGTCCCGTCCGGTCACGATGATCGTGCCCTATGGCCCCGGGGGCGGCGTATCGATCAATGCGCGCGCTCTGCAACCCTATTACGAAAAGACGTTGGGTACCCGTATCATCGTGGAGAACCGCGAAGGCGCCGGCGGCATCACCGGCTATACCGTCGGGGCGCTTGCAAAGCCGGACGGTTACACCGTTACCATGGTCAGCCCGGCCATCACCGCCTCCCCGTGGCTGGTGCCGAATGTGCGCTTCACGCCGGATGACTTCGCCTATATCGGGCAGGTCAGTTTCGTGCCGAACATGCTGGTGGTGAATGCGCGACAGCCCGTACCAGACGCTGAAAGACCTGGTCGACGCGATGAAGGCCGAAGCCGGCCGAGATCTCGACGGGGATCGAGGCGAGTTGGCCGAGTTCGAGCGTGTGCGCGGCGTTGTTCCTGGCGATCTCCGGTTGAAGGCGAAGGTCGTGCCCGGCTTCAAGGGCGGCGCCGAGAAGATCGCCGCGGTGCTCGGCGGGCATCTCGATTTCTCTGTCAACAACACGCAGGAGGTGATGCCGCTTTACCAGGCCAAGCGCATCCGGGTGCTGGCGATGGCGGCGCAGCAGCGGTCTCCCTTGTTTCCGGAAGTGCCGACGTTCCGCGAGCAGGGTTATGACGTCACGCCGGGCGTATGGCGGTCGATCGCGGTGCCGAAGGCGACGCCGCAGCCGGTCCAGGACAAGCTTGCGGCGGCACTGAAGCAGGCGCTGTCCGATCCGGCACTGCAACAGGATTTCGCCAAGGTCGAGCTGACGGTCGATTATCTCGATCCCGCTGCAACCCGCGCTGCGATCATGGCGGAATACGCCGAGTTCGATACGCTGTTCACGAAGCTTGGCATGAACGTGAAGCAAAAGGCCTAGGCGCATGCTGCGCACGGCGGGCGGGTTGGTCATGGGCGTGGTGTTCGCCGCCGGCTTCGTTGCAACGCTTGGAATGGACGGATCACTGCACTATCCGCTGGCCTATCCGCAGGTGCTGATTGCGGTCATTGCGCTGCCGTTCCTGGTCTCGGCGGCACAGGACTGGCGTGGCGCTCATGCAGGAATCGATCTCGGCAACAGTCCCGCGGTCGCGTCGAACACGCCGGGCGGCCCGGTCATTCTGGCAACGACGATCGTGCTGTGCATCGGCTACGTCGCGTCGTGGACTGTGATCGGCTTTTTCCCTGCCACGTTTATTTACGTGGCGGCACAACTATGGCTGCTGCGCCAGAGGTACTGGGGCGTGCTGTTCGGGGTGCCGGTGGCGGTAACCCTGCTGGTCTACGTGGTCTTCGTCAGACTGCTCACGCTGCCATTCCCCGATGCAGCCTGGTTCGGACAGTAGTCCCTCGCTCGCAAGTGAGCTGGGTGACGGACGGGGCGTATCCGATCCGGCCGCTTATATGGATGCCCTCGATCAGTTGCCGGTGACGCGATCACCCGCGGACGTTCATGTCGTGGTGGGCGGCGGCGCGGGGCTGCAGTCCATGGTGGCGCTGCCGTTGGGCTATTCGCGAGGCCAATGGCAGCCGCTGTGATGGCACCACCGGCCCTAGCGTACGTTGCCGTTTCGCCGGCCGTTCTTGATCGCCGCCCGCTTCCGCGCCCGCGGATCCTCCCGGCCGTTATGGCACTTGTATTGCACGCAGTCTCTCCAGCACCGAGGGGAGCCGGCGCATGGACCTGAACACCGTTTCCGAAATCAGCCGGCCGGTCAGCCGGAACGATCTGCTGCCGTGGCGCGCCGGTGACGCGTGGCTCGCCGGCGGAACCTGGCTGTTTTCGGAACCCCAGCCGGCCCTGACGCGGCTGATCGACCTGTCCGGCCTTGGCTGGCCGACCCTGGAAGTCACGGCGGACGGGCTGCGGATCGGCGCGACATGCACGCTCGCGCAGCTTGCGGCCGCGGAGTTCCCGCCCGCGTGGCGGTCCGCGCCGCTGTTTCGCGCGTGCTGCCGAGCGCTGCTGGGCTCGTTCAAGGTCTGGAACGCGGCAACGGTTGGCGGAAATCTGTGCATGGCGTTGCCGGCCGGCCCGATGGCTGCCCTGACCGTGGCACTCGACGGTGTTTGCACGATCTGGACGCCGGAGGGCGGCGAACGGCAAGTGCCGGCCCGTGACTTCATCCTGGGACCGCAACGCACGGCGCTGCGGGCGGGCGAGGTATTGCGGGCGATCGACCTGCCGCTGGAGGCCTTGCGGCACCGCACCGGCTTTCGCCAGATGTCGCTAACGCCGCTGGGCCGGTCCGCCGCGTTGCTTGTCGGGTACGGTTTCTCCCTCGGGCATCTTCGCATTGACGGTCACGGCGTCGACGCGCCGCCCTGTGCGGCTGGATTTTGACAAACCGCCGCCCGACGCGGCACTTCGGCAGGCGTTGCGGCAGGCGATCCCGGACGAGCTTTATTACAATGATCTGCACGGCGCCCCGGACTGGCGCCGCGCCATGACGTTCCGGCTCGCGGAACAGATCCGCCAGGAACTGTCATGTCCCTGACGGTCAACGGGATCGCACAGGATACGACGCCTCGGCCGGGGCAATGCCTGCGCACCCTGCTGCGTGACCTTGGCTGGTTCGGCGTCAAGAAGGGCTGCGATGCGGGCGACTGCGGCGCCTGCACCGTATGGCTCGACGGCCAGCCGGTGCATAGTTGCATCACGCCGGCCTTCCGAGCGGAGGGACGCGCGGTCACCACGATCGAGGGGCTGGCGGATTCGGACGGCTTGCATCCGATGCAACAGGCGTTCGTGGCGGCTCAGGGCTTCCAGTGCGGTTTCTGCACGCCGGGCATGGTGCTGACGGCGGCATCCCTGAACCAGGCGCAGCTTCAGGAGTTGCCGACGGCGATGAAGGGAAACCTGTGCCGATGCACGGGCTACCGCGCCATCGAGGACGCCATTAACGGCGTGACGCACATCGAAACGGAGTCATTGGACAATCCGTTCGGTCGCAGCATCGCGACACCGGCCGGGCCAGCCGTGGTGACCGGCAAGGCGCGTTACACGCTGGATATTCCCGCCCCGCCGGGCGGCCTGCTGCACATGAAAATCCTCCGCTCGCCGCATGCCCATGCACGGATCGTGTCGGTCGACACCGCGGCGGCGTTGGCAGTTCCCGGCGTGCACAGCGTGCTGACGCCGTCCGACGCCCCTGCCCGGCTGTTCTCCACTGCCCGGCATGAGAACCCGCTGGACGACCCCGACGATACGCGCGTGCTGGACGAGACCGTGCGCTTCATCGGACAACGGGTCGCCGCGGTGCTGGCTGAGACAGAGGCGGCGGCCGAGGCCGGATGCCGGGCCTTGCTCGTCGAATACGAAGTCCTGCCGGCCGTCTTCGATCCGGAGGAGGCGATGCAGCCAGGCGCCACGCTGCTGCACGCCGACAAAGGGCCGGAAGCACGAATCCACGACCCTGGCCGCAACATGGTGGCGAAGGTTCAGACGTCCCACGGCGATCTCGACGCCGGACTGGCGGCGGCGGAGGTCGTGCACGAGGCGACCTACACCACGCAGCGCCTGCAGCACGCGGCGCTGGAGACCCATGCGGCCATCGGCTGGTTGGACGAGTCAGGCTGCCTGACCCTGCGTAGCAGCACGCAAACGCCGTTCCTGACACGGCGCGCGCTGTGCGACCTGTTCGACCTTCCGCTGGACCAGGTACGCGTGTTCTGCGAACGCGTCGGCGGCGGTTTCGGCGGTAAGCAGGAGATGCTGACCGAGGACATCGTTGCGCTGGCGGTGTTGCGGAGCGGCAGGCCAGTCAAATTGGAATTCACGCGTGAGGAACAGTTCATCAGTGCGCCGACCCGTCATCCCATGAAGGTCACCGTCACGCTCGGCGCCAGGCGCGACGGGACACTGGTCGCGATCGGCCTGCGCGCGGTGTCCAACGCCGGGGCCTACGGCAATCACAGTGGCGGCGTGCTGCATCACGGCTGCGGCGAGGCCGTTGCGGTGTACCGCTGCCCCAACACCCGCGTGCAGGGCTACGCTGTTTATACCAACACTGTCCCCAGCGGTGCCTTCCGCGGCTATGGGCTGAGCCAGACGGTCTTCGCCGTGGAATCGGCAATGGACGAACTGGCGCGCGCGCTGGACCTGAACCCCGTCGAACTGCGCCGGCGCAACATCATCACTGCTGATGAGCCGATGCATGACGATGTCGAAATGGGCAGCTACGGCCTTGGGCAATGTCTGGACCTTGTCGAGACGGCGTTGCGACGGGGCAACGGAGTCGGAACCACCGGACCCCACGTGGCAAGTCGGCGAAGGCATCGCTCTCGCAATGATCCACACCATCCCCCCTCGTGGTCATTACGCTCACGCTCGGATCGCACCGCTGCCCGACGGCAGTTACGAGCTGACCGTCGGCACCGCGGAGTTTGGCAATGGCACAACAACTGTCCATA
This sequence comes from uncultured Pseudomonadota bacterium, assembly GCA_963819005.1. GTDB lineage: Bacteria > Pseudomonadota > Alphaproteobacteria > Acetobacterales > Acetobacteraceae > Rhodopila. The sequence continues at coordinate 304,693 of CAWFUL010000007.1, read as the reverse complement.
CGCAGATCGCCGCCGCCGTGCTGAACACGACGCCGGCAGCGATCCGCATCAGGCAATCCGACACCGCGCTGATCGGCCATGACACCGGCGCCTTCGGCAGCACCGGCAGCGTGGTGGCCGGACAGGCGACAGAGCGCGCGGCCGTTGCGTTGCGCGATCAACTGCTGGGCCTCGCTGCCGCCCGAACCGGGACAGACCGAGCGGATTGCCGGCTGTCGGGCGACGTGGTGATCGCGGGTGGGCGCCGGGTCGAGATCGCGTCGTTGCAGCATGCGGCCGGGTTCGGCAGCAGCGACGGCACGCCCCGGTCCGTCGCGTTCAATGTGCATGGGTTCCGGGTTGCCGTTCAGCCGGAGTCGGGCGAAATCCGCATCCTGCACAGCGTCCAGGCGGCCGATGCCGGGCGGGTCATCAACCCGATGCAGTGCCGCGGCCAGGTGGAGGGCGGTGCAGCACAGGCGATCGGATCGGCGCTCTATGAGGATCTACGGATCGACGCCACCGGCCGTATCGAGAATCCGGCGTTTCGAGGCTACCACATCCCTGCCTGGGCCGATTTGCCGCGGACCGAGGTGCTGTTCGCCGACACCGTGGACAGCGTCGGGCCGTTCGGCGCGAAATCCATGAGCGAGAGCCCGTTCAACCCCGTCGCTCCGGCCCTGGCGAATGCCGTGGCGGACGCGACGGGTGTTCGCTGCCGCGAGCTGCCGCTGAAACCGGACCGGGTGTTTGCGGCACTGTCCGCAGACAGCAGCAGGCGATCATCATAGCGATTCTGTTACACAGCTGTTCCGGATGCCGCGACCGCTTGCGGCACTGGCAAATAAAACTTGCCGGTGGTTATCCCTCCAGCATCGGCTTGCCTTGATGGGCGACGAGCAGATCATGCATGTCGTTGGCATGCTCTTCCTCGACACCCAGAATGCCCTCCAGCATGACCCGCGTGGTGGTGTCATCATCGCCGAAGTAGCGAATAAGCTCGCGGTAGTGCTCCACCGCGATGCGTTCCGCGACCAGGTTCTCCCTGATCATGTCGACGAGGTTTTCCCCCTCGGCGTACTGGGATGCTGATCGGGTCGCGAGCCCCTCGGGATTGAAGTCGGGCTTGCCCCCAAGCTGGTTGATCCGTTCGGCGACGGCATTCATGTGTGCCTGCTCTTCCTTGGCATGTTGGGCGAACTCGGCCTTCACCCCTTCGGACGAGATACCCGTGGCGGAGATTGCGTGCTGGGTGTAACGCAGGACGCAGACGATCTCGGTCGCCAGGACAGCCTGCAGAATTTCGATCGTTTTCTTGACATCGCCGCCATAGGCAGCTGTCAGCGCGCCGTCGGACAGGTGCTGGCGGGCACGATCACGGAGGGTCTTCACGTCGGACAAAAACGGCTTTGCGCGCGGCGTCGTGTCGGCCATCGAATATCTCCTGACAGGGTGTGGCTGTCCCTAACGCCGCTCCGCTTGCTCAGTGGCGGGGCAATCCCGCGATAGTGAAAATTTGATCGCAGCATGGCAGTATCGGGGTGCATGCGGTGCCGAGGAAAAGGAACGTCCCATGGAAGCGACCGAAGACGCCAAGCGCCGGGTAGCCGCCGACGACCGGAAGGACTTCGACTTTGCGGGCCGCGGCTTCATCGCCACGCTGGACGACCCAGTCATCCCGCGCGACGACGGCAAGCCGGCCTATGACCTGTCCGCCTACGATTACCTGGACGGCGAGGCGCCGGACACGGTGAACCCCAGCCTGTGGCGTCATGCGCAGATCCTGACGAAGCATGGCCTGTTCCAGGTTGCCGACCGGATCTTCCAGGTGCGCGGTTTCGACGTCTCGACCGTGTCGTTCATCGACGCGGGCACCGGCTGGATCGTCGTCGATCCGCTGACCACGGTCGAGGTTGCCCGGGCGGCGCTGCGCCTGCTGTTCCGCCACGTTGCCGAAAAGCCCGTGCTGGCCGTCGTCTACTCCCACAGCCATGTCGATCATTACGGTGGTGTCGGCGGCGTCACCACTGCTGAGGATGCCGCGGCTGGGCAGGTGCGGATTATCGCGCCGGAGGGATTTCTGCACCACGCCGTCTCGGAAAACATCATCGCCGGCCCCGCGATGGGCCGCCGCGCCCGGTTTCAGTTCGGCCACACTTTGCGATGCTGCGCGGAGGGCGAGGTCACCTCCGGCCTGGGGCCGCGGCCATCGCGGGGACGGCTGTCGCTGATCGCGCCGACCGACACGGTGACCCACACCGGCCAGCAGATTACCATCGGCGACGTCACGATGGAGTTCCAGTTGACGCCGGAGACCGAGGCACCGGCCGAAATGAATTTCTACCTGCCGCAATTCCGCGCGGTGTTCATGGCGGAGAACGCGAACCTGACCATGCACAACCTGCTGCCGGCGCGTGGCGCGTTGGTTCGCGACTGCAAGGCCTGGGCGGACTACCTGACCGAATCCATCCGCCTGTTCGCGGACAAAAGCGATGTGATGTTCGCCGCGCACGGGATCCCTCGGTTCGGCCAGGGCGAAATCACGGCGTTCCTGAACAGCCACCGCGACGCCTACAAGTTCCTGCATGACCAGACGGTGCGGTTGATGAATACCGGCCTGACGTCCACCGAGATCGCCGAGGTGCTGCGGCTGCCGGACGTTCTGGCGAAACAATGGTTCAACCGCGGCTACTACGGCACGATGAGTCATAATTCGAAGGCGGTGTATCAGCGCTACTTGGGCTGGTACGACGCCAATCCGGCGAACCTGAACCCACTGCCGCCCGAACCGCTGGCGAAACGCTATGTGGAGGCGATGGGTGGCGCGCAGGCCGTCATCAGGCTGGCGGAACAGTCGGATGATCCGCGTTGGGCGGCTACACTGCTGAATCATGTCGTATTCGCTGGACGAAACCAATACGCAGGCCGAGAAGCGCTGGCCGGACATCTACACGCGGTTTGGCTTTCGCGTCCGAGGCCGGCACGTGGCGGAACATCTACCTGACCGGCGCGCAGGAGCTTCGGAACGGGCCGGTGAAGCTGCCACCCGGGGGCTTCAACCCGGACATGCTGGCTGCCATCACGACCCCAATGATGCTCGATTTCGCCGCCGTTCGCCTGAACCCTGACAAGGCATCGGCAACTCCGCTGAAGCTGACGATCGACCTGACAGACCGCGGCGAGAGGCACCTGATTTCCATCGCCAACGGTGTGTTGGTGCACGAGGCCGTGGATGACCCGAACATTTCGACGACCGTTCACCTGACCTGGCGCACGCTGCTGGCGACCTTGCTGGAAGCCAAGCAGGCCGAGGGGATCGTGTGCGAGGGCGATGCGTCGCTGTATCCGGCACTGTGCGGCATGATTGACCCGATCGTGGCCAACTTCGCGATCGTGACACCGTAAGCCGCGGGTGACGAACCGCCGGGCCTTGAAATGTAGAACGTGCCGTGCTACAGGATGGGAATGACCAAAACCGTGACATTGCGCGACGCCAACCAGACCTTCGCTCGCTGCATCCGCGAGGTCGAAGCTGGTGAGGAAATCGTCATCACCCGCAACGGCAAGCCCGTCGCCCGGCTGTCGCCGATCAACCGGCAACGCGTGCTGACGCCGGAGCAACAGGCGGCGTGGGAACGCATCAAAGCGGCCATGGAGAAGGGCTGGGATATTGGGGCAGGTCCGCTAGACCGCGACTCGTTGCATGAACGGTAAGCCCTACACGCTCGACACCAACATCCTGATCTACAGCATCGACCAGACGGCAGGGCCTCGGCACAAGACCGCCAAGGACATTATAACCAGCGCGAGCATGGGCGGCTGCATCCTGACATTGCAGTCGATCTCGGAGTTTTATGCCGTTGCAACGCGCAAGAGCATGATGCCGCGCGCGGAAGCCGCGGGGCTCGCGGCTGCTTTTATTGATCTGTTCCAGACCGCGACCGCATCACCTGCCGCCGTTCGGACCGCGCTGGGCGCCGCGTCGTCCGGTCGTGCGTCCTATTGGGATTCCCTGCTGCTGGCGGCAGCGGCGGAGGCCGGTTGCGGTACTATCCTGACAGAAGACCTCGCCGACGGCACCAGCCTGTTCGGCGTGCGCATCCTCAACCCTTTCGCGGGCGACTCGCTGACACCGGACGCAGCCGCGTTGCTGCGTCCCGGCTGACACAGCCGCGCATCAGACCTCCAGCGTCCCCTTCATCATCGGCACGCAGTTCCCCGCCACCGTCGCGAGCACCGGCCCGTCTCCCGTCTTGCGCGCCGACGCGACGATTTGGCTCGGCCGGCCAATATCCGCCCCCTGCTCGATCTCGTAGTGCAGATCGACGTTCTCCCCAGGCGCGAGCGAGGTCAGCAGAGCCGCGAGGGCGGCAGCGGCGCTGCCGGTCGCCGGATCCTCCGGCACGCCCAGCAACGGCGCGAACATCCGGGTGCGCAGATGCAGAAAGTCGTCGCCGATGCGTGCGTACAAATACAGGTTGAACCGCTCCGCCAGGGTGGGAAGCCGAGCGGCGCCGTCGCGGAACGCAGCCAGGTCAGGCCGGGCGCGGGCGAGAGCGTCCAGCGACGTCACCTCCGCGATCACGAACGGCGTGCCGACGGAGGCGACGATCGGCGCATGGACCTCGGTCGAGATGTCGTCCTCCGCCAGCCCCGTGCAGCGGGCGACCAGTTCGATCGGCACCGCGATATCCAGCGACAGCGCACGCGGGGCGGAAATGCGAGCGCCGGAGATCGCGCCCGCCTCGTCGCGCAGGATATGGACACGGACGAGGCCGGCGCCTTCCTCGAACGTGTAGTGTTCGGGCGGATCGCCGGCCATGCGGGCCAGCACGAAGCCGGTGCCGACGTTAGGGTGCCCGGCGAACGGCAGTTCGGCCTTCGGCGTGAAAATCCGCACGCGGGCATGGTTGCGCGGGTCCTCCGGCGGCAGGACGTAGGTTGTTTCCGACAGATTGAACTCGGCGGCGATGGCCTGCATCTGCGTTCGGTCAGGCCGGAGGCGTCGGGAAACACCGCAAGCGGATTGCCGCTGAAGCGGGTGGCGGTGAACACGCCGACGGTGACGTAGTCGTAGCTGGGCATGGCGACACTCCTGACCGGACCGAGGCCGGACATTTGCGCCTGTGCCGCCGCGCGGGCAACCGCCGGATAAGTGATCAGACCGGCGGCGGCAGGCCGGGCAGGTCCGACCAGACGGCGGCGAGGCCCGGCGCACAGGCGATGATCGGGTTGCCTGCGGTGGGCCCCTCTCCGTTCAGAAAATCGCTGACACAGGCGCCGGCTTCGCGCAGGATCACCAGCGCGGCGGCGACGTCCCACAAGTTGATGTGAAGTTCCGCATATCCGTCGATCCGGCCGGTGGCCACGTCCACCAGTCCCAGCGCGCCTGACCCGCCATGACGCAGGCTGGCGCCCTCGGCCAGCACCCGCTGGCAAACCGCGAGGTAGTCAGCGTTGGGCCGGCGGCGCGACCAACCCACCTCCATGATCGCCTGGCTGGAGGCCGTGGTGCGGGCGGCGTGAACGGGGACGTTGTTCAGCGTCGATCCTTTGCCCAGGCGCGCGGCTGCCGTTTCGTTGGCTGCCGGGGCAACGACGACGCCGATCAGCGGCTGGTTGGCCTCGAAGCACGCCACCGAGACGCAGAAGCGCCCGGCCCCACGGGCGAAGTTCGACGTTCCGTCGATCGGGTCAACGATCCAGCGCAGGCTGCCGCCGCGGGAGACGCCGCCTTCCTCCCCCTGGAACCCGTCCGAGGGGAACCTGGCGGCAAGGCGTTCGGACAGGAAGCGCTCGACCGCTTCGTCCGCTTCGGTCACCCAGTCCTGCGGGCCTTTCAGCGCCGCGTGCCCCGAACCGGGCGGCGGGCGCATCCGCATTGCCATTTCGGCGGCTTGTTCCGTCGAACGAATCGCGGTCTCGAAGCGATCCTGAAGCGCGTCACGCATCCGGTTCGGCCGGGGGATCCAGCATCGGCGTCGGATCGATCGGTGCTGGCGGCGTCTCGGACCAAGGCGACTCCGGATCCGGTTCCGGCGGCGGATTGGATGGGTCGAGCTCGCCGGCGCCCGGTGCAATCGGGGGCGGCGGCGGCGGCGGGGCACGCGGACTGCTGCCGCCAAGCCAGGACGCCACCTGCTCTGCTCGGCCGAGAGCCGAGTTGACGGCCGCCATGGTCTGCGACAGATCCTCGGATTCGTCCTTCTCCCAGGCGCGGAGGCCCCATAGCCAGACGGCCAGAAGTCCCTGCACCTGAAGATCGCCGCGCACGCCGGTAGCGGTCAGCCCGGAGGCTTGCAGCATCCAGCGCATGCTGTTGCGCGTGGCACAGGCCAGCATCATGGCAGTGGCCGGGTCGGTCGGCAGCGCGCGCAGCAGCGCCTTGATTCCGGCCCGCTGGGCGTTCAGCGCATCGAACCGCCGCATCAGCAGGTCAAACAGCCGGTCGCGAACCGGTCCCTCGGTCGGGGCATCGGTCAGCGCCGCCTGATCCGCCAACTGGCCGAAGCGCAGCAGGATCGCGCTTCGGCTGGGAAACCGGCTGCGGGCTTCCGAGGCCGGCAGTCCCGCATGTCGGCAGGCGGCCGGAACGGTAACGCGCGGCCAGCCGTCGTCAGCGGCGAGGCGGAAGGCCGCGGTAATAATGGCGGCGTCGAACTCGGTATCGCTCATGCCGGAAACATAGCGTGGATGGCCCCTGGCTCAACCGGCAAGTTCGCGCGAGCGGCGGGTTGCCGCCGCGATGGCGCGAGACAAAGCCGCGGGCCAGGCATCCGGGGCCATCAGCACCCCCAACGCCTCTGCGGTGGTGCCGCCTGGGCTGGTGACCGCCTTGCGCAACGCAGCCGCGTCATCCGGACTGGCGGCCAGCAGCGCGCCCGACCCGGACACCGTCTGCCGTGCCAGAAGACGTGCGAGGTCGGGCGGGATGCCCTGCTCGATCGCAGCCTGTTCCATCAGTTCAGCGAGCAGGAAGACATAAGCCGGTCCGCTTCCGGACACGGCGGTCACAGGATCGAGCAGCGCTTCCTGGTCGGCCCAGGCCACGATGCCGATCGCCTGCAGCAGGCGGTCGCACAGGGCTCGCTGGGCGGTGCTGACGGCTGGGCTCGGACACGCGACCGTCACGCCCTGGCGCACCGCCGCCGGCGTGTTCGGCATCGCCCGGACGATCGCGGCGGATGCGCCGAGAAGGGCAGCGATGCCCTCGATTGTCCGCCCAGCCATGATCGACAGGAACACCGACTTCCCGGCGAAGCGGCGATATGCCGGCAGTGTCTCGGCGGCATTCTGGGGCTTGACCGCCAGCACGACAGCGGCGGGCGCGAAGTCGTCGGGGATGGTGGACGGGTCGGCGAGCACCGTCATGTCGGGACCGGCGAAAGAGGCGGCAGCCGGGGCCGGATCAACAGAAATGGATGCGGAAAGCCCTTGCTCCCGCCAGCCGGACAGCATCGCGCTACCCATGCGACCGCAGCCAACCAGAAGGATTGGGGGAATTGAGCCCGCGGATGAGGTGCTGCCTGTCATTGTCTCCGGCCTTTCACTTTCAGAAAGGCATGGCACAACGAAAGCCACAGGCCAACTGTGGCCCGGGCCGATCGGCAACCAAGCCTGCGGTCGGGCAGGACCCTCCCGGCCAGTGCCGGGGAGGTAGTTCGCAGGACAGGTGGCCGGCCACCGAAGGCCGCCGGCCGTTGGGGTGATGACTACGCCTCGCCCACGCAGTCCAGCATCGCGGCGGCCAGCGCCTGGGCGGGCGTCTTGCCGCCCCACAACACGAACTGGAAGGCCGGGAAGAACCGCTCGCACTCGGTCAGCGCGATGTCGATCATATCCTCCAGGCTTTCCGCCGAGGCGCCGGGCGCGCCGCGCAGCAGGACCGCATGGCGGAAGACCGGCATGCCGTCGTCGGACTCAAGCCCGAAATGGCCGAGCCAGAGCTTTTCGTTTGCCAGGGCGAGGAGCTCATAGAGGGCGGTTCGCTGTTTTTCCGGCACCTTCAGGTCGAAGGCGCAGGTGAAGTGCATCACGCTGATTTCGTGCGACCAATTGAAAAATAAGCCATAATCGCACCAGTGACCCGGCGCGGATGCCGCCATCTCTGACTTATTGCGGCGGTCGAAGTCCCATTCATTCGCGGCGACGATCTGCTCCATCACATCGAGGGGATTGGCTGCTGTGTCAAAGGACGTGGTCAGCGCTGCTGACATGCGGGGTCTCCCGTCAAAAGGAAGGCCGAGCGTGGCCTTCACCCCCGGGCTTGGTCTGAACCCGGAGAATGGATTTGCCCAGAGTTGGCCACAGGAAGAAGCCTATTCACGGGACGCCACAACCTGCAAGTGCCATCACTCGATTTTCGGCGAAACATCGAATGTCTTTTTTTCCACAAATCGGTTGCGCCCGGTGGACAAACCGCGAGCGGCAAAAATTCCAGGTCACAGATCGTCCGGTTCGACAACGTCCGGGTTCGGAACCTCCAGGGCGGCAACCCGAACCTCCAGCGCTGCCAGACGCGCTTCCAGCGTCGCCACCGTGGCTTCCGCGGCTTCCTGGCCAGCCCGGGCGTTGGCGGCAAGTTCCTTCACCGCCTCCATCTCCTCCCGCCGGACAAGGTCGAGACGGTGGATCATATCGTCCATGCGGGCGCGAACCACCGCCTCTGCCTCCTCGCGCAGCCCGGCAAACGCGGAGATGGCGCCCCCGGCCACACCGGCGATGTCGTCGAAGAACCTGGGGCGATCACTCATGACATACTCCTGTCTGTTCAGCGGCCGTCGTCGACATCCTGTGCTGGCCGCGCCGCGAAACGGCTTCCGCCGCCCCGCCATGATCCGTATATAGCGCGCCCATGATCCTTATCACTGGCGGAGCTGGTTTCATCGGCTCCATCCTGCAAGCGTCCCTGGTACGCCGCGGGCACGAAACCGTCGTCGTGGACACCCTGGGCAGCGAAGGCAAGTGGCGCAACCTGGCCAACCATCCGCCGTCCCGGCTGGTCGCGCCGGGTGGTCTGGATGACTTCCTGGACAGCCACCCGCCGCTGGAGATGGTGTTTCACCTTGGCGCGGTCAGTGAGACCACCGCGACCGATGGCGACCACACGTGGCACACCAATGTCGAGTTCAGCCGCCGGATCTGGGATTGGTGCGCCTTCCGGCAGGTTCGAATGGTCTTCGCCTCCTCAGCCGCCACTTACGGTAACGGCGCCCAGGGGTTCGACGATGATCCGTCGATCGCCGCGCTGGAGCGGCTGCGGCCGCTGAACCTGTACGGCTGGACCAAGCACGCGTTCGACCTGCTTGTCGCCAAGCACCTGATCGGGCAGCGGGAGCAACCGCCGCAATGGGCCGGCCTGAAGTTCTTTAACGTCTACGGCCCGAACGAGTACCACAAGGGCCGGATGATCTCCGTCGTGAAGGTCAAATATGACGAGGTCGCGGCCGGCGGTCCGGCGCGGCTGTTCAAGTCCGACCAGCCGGGACTCGCGGATGGAGCGCAGGCGCGCGACTTCATCTGGGTCGGCGATGTGGTCGACGTGATGCTGTGGCTGATGGATACGCCTTCGGTCAGCGGGCTGTTCAACCTCGGCACCGGACACGCACGCACCTACCTCGACCTCGCGCATGCGGTCTGCGACGCAGCGGGCCAACCCCGCGCGGTCGAGTTCATTGACATGCCGGTCAGCCTGCAGGGGCAGTATCAATCGTTTACCCAGGCGCCGATGGACCGGCTGCGAAAGGCCGGCTACGCGGGTCAGTTCACGCCGCTGGAGGAAGGCATCAGGCGCTACGTTCAGGATCACCTTGCGACGACTGACCGCTACGTATGATCCCGGTTCTGCTGTTTCCGCAATTCGACCCGGTTATCGTCCAGCTCGGGCCGTTTGCAATCCGCTGGTATGCGCTGGCCTACATCACCGGGCTATTGATCGGCTGGCGGCTGGCGCGGCGGCTGGTGCAGTTGCCGCCGAAAGTGGCCACTCCGCTGCAGGTTGATGACTTCCTCACGTGGGCGGTGTTGGGGGTCGTGCTGGGTGGCCGACTGGGCTACGTGCTGTTCTACCAGCCGGCGCTCTATCTGGCTCATCCGTTGCAGATCTTCGCGGTTTGGGAAGGCGGCATGAGCTTCCATGGCGGCATGCTTGGGGTGGCGATCGCCGTCACGATCTATTGCCACCGGCAGGCGATCTCGCTGCTGGGATTTGCCGACCGAATTGCCGTCGTCGCGCCGATCGGGCTCGGTCTTGGACGAGTGGCGAACTTCATCAATGGCGAGTTGTGGGGCCGGCCCGCCCCTTCCTGGCTCCCTTGGGCAATGATCTTTCCCCGCGCCGGCATGGTCCCGCGGCATCCGAGCCAGATCTACCAGGCACTTCTGGAGGGGCTATGCCTGTTCACGCTGATGTTCCTGCTGTCCCGGCGGGAGGCGGTGCGGGCGAAGCTCGGATTTCTGACCGGCGCCTTCCTGTGCGGCTACGCCGTGGCGCGCATCACCGGTGAATTCTTCCGCGAGCCGGACGCGTTCCTGGGATTTCTGGCGTTCGGCACGACAATGGGGCAGTTGCTGTCGATCCCGATGCTGCTGGCCGGGATCTGGCTGATGGCCACGGCCCGGCCCCAGGCGCGGTGGGATAGCCAAGGGCGGATCTGATGCCGGCGCCTGAACGGCTTGACCATTTCATGGCGCGGGCAAATGCGATCTACTATGCCAGCCATAATCCGTTCGCGGACTTCACCACTTCGCCTGAAATCAGCCAGGTGTTCGGGGAACTGATCGGCCTATGGGCCGCCATCGCATGGCAGGGCCTCGGCCGCCCCGATCCGGTGCTGCTGGTGGAGGCTGGGCCCGGCCGTGGCACCCTGATGGCGGATGCGCTGCGGGCGGTGCGGCGTGCGATGCCGGACTTTCATCAGGCGCTGCGGGTGCAGTTCATCGAGACATCGTCGCGGCTGCGGGCTGCTCAGGCCGCCCGTGTGCCACAGGCAACGTGGCATCATGGTCTGGAGACGGTGCCGGAGGGCCCGATGATCCTGCTGGCGAACGAATTCCTGGACGCCCTGCCGGTCCGTCAATTCGTCCGTCGCGGCGACGGATGGACGGAGCGATACATAGCTGACGGCGGCTGGGTGGAGGCGCCCACGAACCTGACGCCGGGGCTCCCCGCCACCGAGGGTCAGGTGGTGGAGGTCAACGAGGCCGCACAGGCGTTCGTCGCCGCCATCGCCCACCGTCTGCGGCGGCATCCCGGGGTAGCGCTGTTGGTGGATTACGGCCGGACACAGCCTGCGACGGGCGAGACCCTGCAAGCCATCGCGGATGGTGGATCGGTCAATCCGCTGTCGCCCGCCGGAATGGCCGACCTGACTGCCCACGTGGACTTTGCCGCCATGGTTCAGGTGGCGCACGAGGCGGGATGTCGGGTTCAAGGGCCAGTGACGCAACAGGCTTTCCTGTCGGAACTTGGGCTGGACCAGCGGATAGAGATTTCTGGCTGGCAGCGGAAGCCCGGATCAGGCCGCCACAATCCGTGGCGCGGCGGCGCGTCTAACCGATCCGGCCGGCATGGGGTCGCTGTTCAAGGCCATCGGCCTGGCAGCACCGGATTGTCCGGTGCTGCCAGGGTTTTCGAACGACTGATCCACCGCGCACGCTCCGGCGCCGCGTCGTCGCCATGGAGGTGGCGGCGAACGCCTCATCCGCCGTGGGCGCCTCCGCCACCGGCGCCGGCGCTGGTGCCGGAGGTCCCGGTCGAAGACGGCGCGGAGCCGTGTCCCGGCATCGATCCACCAACGCTGGACGACGTTCCATTCATACCCGAGGTCCGGGCGCCGGACGGGCTGGCCATCGTGCTGCCGCCGGTGGACCCCACGCCTGACGAACCACTCATCCCGGTAGTGGAGGAACTTCCGGCACCGCCCATCCCGCCGATACCGCTGCCGACCGCGCTGCCGGCGCTGCCGGACACACCGCTCCCGCCACCGGCCGCAGTGCCCCCGCCAGCGCCCGCGCCGCCACCGGCACCACCGCCAGCGGCCATCGCCGCTGCCATCGGAGCCATCGCCAGCGCCGTCGCGAGCGCAAACGCGTGAGTTTTCCTGATCATTGAACGTGTCCTTTGACTGTGCCGTCCATCCGTATGGACGTGACTCAGATCTAACGCGCCGGACCAGGGTGCCGGTTGGCCGGGGCACACTGACCTCACGGCATTGCGTCGGGTCCACTCTGTTCGGCAACGTCCGGCGGCCTGTGGCCGCCGGAAACACGTGCGCCAATCTATTTGTCGGCGGCTGCGAGATCGTTCTTCCAGGCCGCCTCGATGGCATGATAGTTCAGCCGCATGCCCAGCGGGTCAGCAGTGGCCTGGCCCCACCTGCTGTAAACAGGCGCGCCAAAGGCGGACCCCACGCCGGTTATCCGGACCTCAACCTGGGCGGTAGTGGCGCCGCAAGCCAAGGCTTGTCACAAGAAAGACCGCACTTTGCCGAACTCGACAGCCAGATCGTCGTCACGATCACGGGATGATGTTTTGACGTAACGCCTATCGCAGGAAAATTTTCTTTGCGGGAAGTCGATCCACGGCAGGAAAACAGCACCGCTACACAACCGTATCCAGACAAGTTTCATCGGAATGAAACATAGATTTAAGTGACGCCGGCAACGTTATTCTGACTTTAAATCGAATGACTTCAGCCTGCCTTAGACGGGACATACCCCGCCGGCACATTGCAGGTGCACCTCGTCCACACCCTCCGCCGTGTGGGCAGCGATGGCCTGGACGATGGCAGAGAACCGGTCGGCGGAGACCTCCTCTTCCGGCAGGTACTCGTAGCCCAATTCATGATCGGGCCGGCTCGGCAACACCGCGCAGCAGCGAACCGTCGGCTGCTGCGACCGCACGATGGCGCGGAACGAGTCCAGGTCATGACGGTCGGTGAAAATCTTCAGAGTGTAGCTGACCTGATTGCCTTGCTCCGCGCCGATCCAATGCCGCTCCAGGCGCTGCAGCCATTCATACTGCGCGGCCGGCGAGGCGTCCCCGGCCGTGACGGTCCGTTCCGCCAGCCCGAGACGCAGCAGCAGCGGTTCGGTGGGGAAGCCGACGGCCGTCATGCCGGGAAAGGTCTTCAGGGTGCGCATCGGGTAGCCCCGAGCGCTGTATTCAGCCAGCAGAGGATCGGAGTTGCCGGCCCATTCCCCGGTCGCCGGGTCCTGCACGCCCTTGAACTGCACCCAGCGCAGGTATTGCCGGCGGGCGGGCAGATGCGCGCCCTCGGTCAGCCCGAACAGCTTGCTGGTGGTGCCGGCCGGCTTGACAGTCGTTACGGTGACCGGCCGAGCCAGTCCACGTTCGGCGGCGTATGCGGCGGCTTCGTGCTTCGCCGCGGCGGAGAAACGTTCCAGCAGCGACCAGAATGGAGCCGATTTCGCATCATCCAGCAGGTCGTTGAAATCAAGACCGAAACGCAGCCAGGCCCACTCGTGCAGTCCGGTCGGACCGACGCCCATCCGGTTGGTGCGGGCGACCTCCTGCCCGTACAGCGCGTCCATCCCGTTGGCGCGCATCAGGAAGCGGACACCAAGCCGCACAGAGTCCTCCACCCGGGCGTCCCACAGCGCGGCAACGTCCGACGGCGGCTGGCCGGGCCGGACCTGGTCCAGTGGCATGGGACAGGCAAGCAGCGGCGCAAAGTCGGCGATGACGCAATAGCCGCCGGTGACGTGCAGCGCGATTTCGCCACACGGGTTGGTGGTCACCGGGAAGTCGCAAGCGGCGGCACGTCGCGAGGCTTCGGCCAGCAGTCCAGCGGCGTGGTCGACCTGGTAGCGGGTGCCGCGAAAGTCCCTTCCGTCCTCATAGACTGGCTTGTCCCAGGCGGTGCCGGTACGGTGGTCTTCCAGCTTGTCGCCGTTGATGAAGCCGGGTTCGCCGTTGATCCAGGCGCAGCGGGTGGCCTCGGCAAACACGGTCTTGGCATGGGTGGTCAGCGGATCCGTGCCAGTTGCGTGGACGCGCGACCAGAAGTCGGCATCCACCATGACCGAGTGGTTGGCGGTCCATAAGCCGCCCTCGGCCTTCGCGGCGATGAAGCGCAGGATGTCCGGGTCGCGCCAGGACTTCGTCGCCATCCTGGCCGCGCGTCGGGCGCCACCGACCTGAACTTCGACGGACAGGTGATGGTCGATCAGCAGCGCCTGCTCCCACGCCGGTAGCGTGGCGGCGCGCTCGATCACGTGGCGGCGGATGTTGATGAACGCACGCAGCAGCGACACCGGCCCCGACGCCGGACGCCCCTGCATTCCCCGGATCGGCGCACCGGCCCGGCGTATGTCGGACAGGTCCAGCACCAGCGTGTGGTCGCTCTCCTGCCGGAACGTCATCGCTTCCAGGATTTCCACCGCCTTGGCCCAGCCCTCCCGGCTGTCGGCGATGCTATGGCGCACCGCATCGGCGGGGACCGCATCCATGTCGGCGAGCAGATTGTCTGCGATGAAATCGCGGACCTTGGTAAGTTCCGCGGTGTCCGGTGTCGCGCCCCACGGGAGAACGCCCAGTTCAACGCCGAAGCGGCACAAGGCGGCGGCGTCATGCGGGTAGTCAGGGTGGGATGGGGACAAATACAGCAGCAGCGTCGGGGCATTGGCCCAGTCGACGACACTCAGCGCGTCGTCATAGCTGCGGCCCACGCCGGAGCCGTTCAGCAACAGATAGAACTTCGCGAACGAAGCGATGGCGGTCGCGCAGTTGGTGAAGACCTCCATGTTGCGCCCCGGCTGATCTTCATCGCCGTGCTGCAGATGGCGGCCGGAGGTCAGCAGCGCACCGGTGGCGATGGCGTTGCGCAGACGCGCCTGCTCCTGCCGGTCGGCCGGCATGGCGGGGCGACCGAGAAGCAACATGTTGCCGGCGGCGACGCGGTCGGCGACGCGGCCGAAGTCGTCCTTGTCAGATGGCCGGAAGACGGTGCGGCGGCCGACGGCCAGACCCATGCCGGGGTCCAGGGGACGCGCAGGGACGGGAGCTTCGCCGAAGTACGCACCGGGAATCGGGCGGGGCTGCAAAGTCTGGCCGAAATGTGCCGCAAATCCGTCCATCGAGTCTCTCCAAGCCTTGGAGAAGCAATATATGGCAGGGTCGGACCAAATCAAACACTATATGTAGGACAAGTGGCTGGTCGATCCGCTGCCACCCGGCGTCAGGAGGCCGGCAGGCCGAGGACCGCGGCGCGAAATTCCGGCGTCGGCGCGTGATCGCCGATAAAGCCTTTGATGATCAGATCGCCCAGGGCCGCCTGGCCAAACGGCTGGAACGGACGGGCGCCGAAAGAAACCCGGAGGCCCCTCGCCGTGACAGCGAATACCGTCGTGTCGCCCGGCTCGACCGGGACGACGGAACTCACCAGATGCTCGAAGTCAGCCTCCAGCGATTTGTCGCACTCGCCGTGGCCGCAATTGTTCTTCTCGCCGGTGCGGTAGCGTTCCCGCACCTGATCCTGCGAGGCGCTGTGCAGGTAGTGAACGACCGCCACCTTCGGACCGGGGGATCTGAGGATGGCGTCCGGATCGTGCATCGCCTGAGGCAGATAGAGCGCGACGATATAGGCCCTGATCTTCAGCACGGTCAGCGTGCGCAAGACCGCGCCGTTCAGGACCAGCGTGTGGCCATCGAGTTGGTAGGTGTCGGGGATCTGCTCGTCGCCCACCACCACTGCGCGGACCGGCCGCGCCTGAAAAAGGACTGTAGCTAAGGCGAAACAAAGCAGCAATTTACGCGCGGCGTTGATGATCGGCGAGGACATGGTTTTTCCCCCGGCTGATGTGTGACAGTTTCATGACGACATCATTATGATAATCGACCTGTGGCGTCACGGTCAATCGTGGCTGACAGCGAGACCACCGGCGCAGCGGACCCGCAGCCGATCCGCTGGTTGTGGTCGCCTACATGCTGGGGGAGATTGGCCGTCTCACTTCCTGGCCCTTCGACGGCCGGGTGCCCAGGACGCGCGGCGGACGCGCCCGGACATCGACGCCTTACTCGACCGTTGACTTGCCAGTGTGCAGCTTCAATCGCATATGATCCGGGACTTCCTGCCCCGCATCCGTGAACGCCTTGCGGAACGCCCCCATTGCCGGACCAAAGATCCCCGCGCGGTTTTCGCTGCACCACTCGCGGGAGCCGATCGTTGTCTCCAGGCTGCCCTGGAAGCGCGGCATTACCCAGCGGGCGAACAACTCGTAGCTTCGCAGCGTCTGCTCGCGGTTCGCCCATTCATGCGCCCGGAACAGCACGGCCCCTGCCCCGCCGCCGGTGAAGCTCAGCAGCCGCTCGATCCCAGCTATTATCGTTTCGGGTGATCCGACCAGGGTCGATCCCGCCTTCAGGCCCTCGGCCAGAGGGTTCTCGCTGCGCATCGGCGGGCGGCCGAGTGTTTCGCTGAAGTAAGAAAGCGTCTCCACCCGCTCGCCCTTGCGGACTTCTTCCATCGCCAGTTCATCGGTCTCGGCGCAGTGCATGTTGACCACCAAGCGCCAGTTGTCGCGGTTGACGGTCTTGCCGTATTTCGCGGCCTCGGCTTCGCAAAGACCCCAGTAGTCCGCCAGCTTCTCCGACCCGCCGGGCAGGCCGGCGCCGAGGGAGAGCATGCCGACGCCGTACTTGCCGGCGGTCACCGCGCCGGCCGGGGTGGTGGCGCTTGCCACGGCGATCGGAAAGCCGCCCTTGGTGTAGGGCTTCAGATGCAATCTGGCGTCGCGCAACTGGAACCAGTCGGTCTTGATGTTGACCGGTTCCTTGCACTCCAGCAACGCCATGATGGCGCCGAGCGATTCGTCCATCATGCGCCGTTGCGATTCGGCCTCGATGCCCATCATGTAGGCGTCCGACACCAGCGCGCCCGGCCCGCACCCCAGCATCGCCCGGCCGCGCGTCATGTGGTCGAGCTGGACGAACCGTTGCGCCACCAGCAGGGGGTGGTGATACGGCAGGCTGGTCACGCCCGATCCCAGCATGATGTGGCGGGTCCGTTCCGCCGCCGCGCCAATGAAGATCTCCGGCGAGGCGATGATTTCCCATCCGGCGGAATGGTGCTCGCCGATCCACGCTTCATCATAGCCCAGGTGATCGAGCCACTGGATCAATTCCATATCGCGCCCAAGTGCCAGTGTCGGGTTATCGCCGACACGATGGAAAGGTGCGAGGAAGATGCCGAAGCGCAAACCGTCATGCGTTACCATGGGCGTGCCCTTACGAAGAGATCGTCAACCGTGGCCGCCGCGGCGGGGCTGGTCAAGCGGGTGTCGCTCTGCTGTAACGCGCGGCGGGGCGGCGAGACTGACTGTCAGCAACCAGTGACGGAGTAAACGATGCCCATCCTGTCGAATTGGCGATCGCTTGCCTTTGTCGCCGCTGTCGCGGTGCCGGTGGCGGCGTTCATGATCCCCACCGGCCATCCGGCGGCCGAAACCGCGCATGTCGTGCCGGCCTCCTGCCGTGGACGAGCCGCCCTCCAACGCGTCCGAAACCGCGGTCTTCGCCGGCGGCTGCTTCTGGGGCGTGCAGGGCGTCTTCCAGCACGTCAAAGGCGTCAGCAGCGCCGTGTCCGGCTATGCCGGCGGCGAGAAAGCGACGGCGGATTATCACAATCGTCAGTTGCGGCACCACCGGCCACGCCGAGTCGGTGCAGGTGACGTTCGACCCGCATGTCGTCAGCTACGGAACGTTGCTGCAGGTGTATTTCTCGGTCGCGCATGATCCCAACCGAACTGAACCGCCAGGGTCCCGACACCGGCACCCAATACCGCTCGGCCGTCTTCCCCCTGTCCGCCGACCAGGCCCGCGTCGCCGCCGCCTATATCGACCAGTTGAACAAGGCGCATGTGTTCGAGGCGCCGGTCGTGACCAAGATCGAACCGGGAAAAACATTCTACCCGGCCGAGGGGTATCATCAGGACTACCTGACGCTGCATCCCGACCAGCCCTATATCGCCTATAACGACCTGCCGAAGATCGCCGCGCTGAAGCGGACGTTCCCTGACCTCTACCGGGCCGATCCGGTGCTGGTCGCCGCCAAGGAGTAACCATGCCGTTGACCACAGGTGGGTAGTCGCCGGAGAAACCCTCCTGTCGGTTCGCTGCGGCTGCTTCTGCCCTATCTGCGACCGTACCGGCTTCGCACGGCCGCCGCGCTGGCCGCCCTGCTGATCCGCCGCCGCGCTGATCCTGGCGCTCGGCCAGGGCCTGCGCGGGCTGATCGATCACGGCTTCGCGACCGGCAGCGAGGCGCACCTGAACAATGCCGCGCTGGCGCTGTTCGCCGTGGTCGCCGCGCTGGCGGTGGCGACCGGCGCGCGTTTCTACCTCGTATCATGGCTGGGCGAGCGGGTCGCGGCGGATCTGCGACGGGATACCTTCGATCACGTGATCGGCCTGTCCGCCGCGTTCTTCGAGACCGCCAGGATCGGCGACATCCTGACGCGGCTGACCGCGGACATCTCGGTGCTGCAGGCGCTGATCGGGTCGGCGATCAGCCAATGGCTGCGCAACGCGATCCTGGTGCTGGGGGCGTTGGGCATGTTGCTGGTGACCAGCGCCAAAGCTGGCCGGGCATCGTCGTGCTGGTGGTGCCGCTGGTCGTCGGCCCGCTGGTGCTGTTCGGCCGGCGGGAGAGGCGGTTGTCCCGCATGGCGCAGGACCGGGTGGCTGACCTCGGCGCCTATGCCGAGGAAACCATAGCCGGCCTGAGGACCGTGCAGGCGTTCACCCACGAACCTGTCGACCGCACCCGATTTGCCGCCGCGGTGGAGCGGTCGGTGGGAGCGGCGCTGCGCCGGGTGCGCACGCGAGCGGTGCAGATCCTGATCGTGATCCTGCTGGGGTTCGGGGCGATCGTGTTCAGCCTGTGGGTGGGCGGGCGCGACGTGATCGCCGGGCGGATGACCGGCGGCGACCTGTCGGCGTTCGTGTTCTACGCAATCTTGCTGGCCACTTCCGGCGCGCAGATCAGCGAGTTGTGGGGCGAACTGCAGCGCGCGGGCGGGGCGGCGGAGCGGGTGCGCGAACTGCTTGACGAACGGCCGACGGTCGGGGTCGTCGCGGACCCGGTCGCGCTACCGTCGCGGGCGGAGGGACGGGTGGCGTTCGAGGACGTAACGTTCCGCTATCCCGCGCGACCCGACACCTCCGCGCTGGTGGACTTCTCGCTGACGGTCGAGCCGGGGGAGACGGTGGCGCTGGTCGGGCCGTCCGGCGCGGGAAAGACCACTGTGCTGCAGTTGTTGTTACGCTTCTACGATCCGGAACGAGGCTTGGTGCGCCTGGACGGGATTGATATCGCGCAGGCGGACCCAGCCTCGGTACGTCAGCGGATCGGGATCGTCCCGCAGGACCCGGTGATTTTCGGCACCACGGCATGGGAGAATATTCGTTACGGCCGGCCGGAGGCGAGCGAGCAGGAGATCCGAGCCGCTGGAAAAGCCGCGCATGCCGGGTTCCTGGAAGCGTTGCCCAACGGCTACGACACGTTTCTTGGCGAGAAAGGTGTCCGCCTGTCCGGTGGCCAGCGCCAACGCATCGCCATCGCTCGGGCTATCCTGCGCGACCCGGCGGTGCTGCTGCTGGACGAGGCGACAAGTGCGCTGGATGCGGAATCCGAGCAGGCTGTGCAACAGGCGCTGGCGGAATTGTCGCAGGGACGGACGACGATCGTGATCGCGCACCGCCTGGCGACCGTTCGGACGGCGGACCGGATCGTGGTGATGGATGCGGGACGGATCGTCGCGACCGGCACGCACGAGGGGTTGGTGCGGCAGGGTGGGATCTACGCGCGGCTGGCCCGGTTGCAGTTTGGGGTGGAGGTTTAGACGGCAGCAAGGCATACCTTCGCTCTTGTCGCAATGAACGAAGAAAGACCAACACCACAGCGGTTCCATCAAGAGAACGCCGCAAACACCTCCTCCAGCGCTTTCAACTGGTTCCCTGCCGCCGATGACGGAACCACGATCAGATCCCGCACCCCGGCCGCCTGCCACGCCTCCACGCCCTCTCGCACCTTGGAAGCCGGCCCGAACAGCGTGTTATCCGCCAGCCACTTGTCGGAGAAATACTTCGGGATATCCGCCTGACGACCCTCGGCGATGGCGGTCTCGATCGCCGTCATCTCCTCCACATACCCGGCTTCCTTCCAGTAATTCCGATAGTTCGGCAACAGCCCATAGCTGGTCAGCGTCCGCCGGTTCACTGCCTTCGCCGCCTCGACATCGTCGCTGATGCAGGTTGGTATCATGTTGCCGATGAAGAACGACGGATCGGCCCGCTTCGCCGCCGGCAGCGCGGCCAAAGACGCGCCCATGTGCGACAAACTGGCATTGGCGAACACCACGCCCTCGGCGATCTCCCCCGCCAGCGCCACCATCTTCTGCCGCAGCGCCGCAATAATGATCGGCGGCAGTTCCCCCAACCCCTCCTGCGCTCGGAATCGCTCCACGAACGACCGCGTATCCCCCAGCGGCTTGCCCGGCGTGATCCCCATCCGCACATGCGACGGCCCGTGCGCCACGCCGATGCCCAACCGGAACCGCCCGCCCGATACCTCGTGCATCACCGCGGCGCTCTGGGCGAAGTCTCCGACCGTGCGTTGATAGATCGGTGCGATCGCCGTGCCGAATTTCAGCGTCGTCGTGTTCCACGCCAGTGCCTCGCAGAACGACATGTTGCCGAACATGCTCGGCGAGTAGATGCCGGCGAAACCCCGCCGCTCGATCTCCTGGGCAATTTCCACCGTCCGCCGTCGGCGGCCAGGCACCGCAACAAGGCTCAAGGCCGGCAGGGTCTGCGCCATCTTTCGTTCCTCCATCTGTTCGCACCAGCCTATCGCGCCATCGTGTTCAACGCCACCGAGACGAATTTGCTGTAACGCAACCTCAGCCTGGGTGTCTCATGCTCGCACAGGCGGGAGAGATAGCAATTGCGTATCCAACGGCGAGGATTTCTGACGGCGGCCGCGGCCACACCGGTGATCGCGATCAGCGCGGCGGCTCGGGCCGAACCGACCGATCTGGCGCTAACGTGTGACACCGCCGCCGCACCGGCGATCGAGCGCGCTGCACAGGCGTACCGCGCCAAAACCGGCGTGTGGGTGTGGGTTCATGCCACCGCGCCCGGCCTGGTGGCGCCGCAGATGCAGCGGCAAATCCAGAACGATATCCTGGTCAGCACACCCGCCACGCTGGACGCGCTGGAACAGGCCGGCTTGATCCAGCCCGGCGGCCGCATCGGTCCGTGGCGCAACCGGTTGGTCATTGGCGAAGCGCAAACGTCCGCCGGCCCTGACGGATCGTTCGCCGCGCCGGACCCGACGCCCGGCTCCGACATCGATGGGCCGGCCATCGCCCAGCGCCTCGGCAAGACCGCGACGCTCGGCGTCATCGACACCGCCGCTGTTGCATGGCTGCTGATCAACGGCGGCGCCCGGCAAGGGCTGCTGCACCAGACGGAGGTCACCGCCGACGACCGGCTGCGTGCCGCCGAACCCGTGCCTGACGATGCCTGGCCGCCGATCCTCTACGCGGCGACCGTGACGAAACTCGCCAGCCGTCCCAACCCTGCCGCATTCGTGGCATTCCTTGGAAGCCCCGAGGGCCAAACCGCTTTGCGGAACGCCGGGCTGGAGGTCACGGCATGAACCTGGAAGTCCAGACCCACCCGATTGTTACCCGTGTCTGCCACTGGCTGATGGCGCTGGCGATCGTGATCCTGATCGGCAGCGGCTGGCGCATCTACAATGCAACGCCGATCTTTCCATTCCGGTTTCCTGAACAGGTGACACTGGGCGGCGATTGGCGAGCCGCCCTGGCGTTGCATAACGACCCCGGTGTGGCGAGCGCGATCGCCTGGCATTTCGCCGCGATGTGGCTTCTGTTGCTCAGCTACGCCGGGTTCATGCTGTGGAACCTGTTTTCCGGCCACTTCTGGCGCGATTTCCTGCCGATCGGGCCGAAGCTGTTCTTCCGTGATTTCGTCGCCGCCCTGACGTTCCGACTGCAGCATCGTCTTGGCGAATACAACGGCGTCCAGCGCGTCGCTTACTGGGGTGCGCTGGGGTCAGTCGCGATGATGCTGCTGTCCGGCATCACGATCTGGAAACCGGTGCAGACTTACCCGCTAGAGTTGCTGTTCGGCGGGTTCCAGGGCGCGCGGCTGGTTCATTTCATCTTCATGACGGCGATCGTGCTGTTCATCATTATTCACGTTACCCTGGTCATTCTGGTGCCGAAAACCTTCGTTGCGATGGTGCTTGGCCGAGCAACGGCGAAGCCGCATGGAGAAGTGTCATGATCTTGCAACGAAGAGGCCTGTTCCGCGGCCCCATCTCGCTCGGTGCGCTGACCATGCTGACAGGCTGCGACATCAGCGACCATGACAGCGTGCAGCGCGCGTTGGCCGTCATGTCGCGCTGGAACGACCGGGTGCAGGCGGCGATCTTCGGCGAGAACAAGCTGGCGCCGGAGTTTCCCGAATCGGATGCGGTGAAAGACTTCCGATACAATGCCTGGTATGGGCCCGATAAAGCGCCGAAACTGGATGGCGGCGACTACAAGCTGACGCTGGCCGGTCAGATCGCTGACAAAACGCCCTGGACGGTGGATCGCCTGCACGCGCTGCCGCAGGTCACTCAGATCACCCGCCACGTCTGTGTCGAGGGCTGGAGCATGATCGGCAAGTGGTCAGGCACACCGCTGCGGGAGTTTCTGACCCGGATCGGCGCCGACACGACCGCGCGTTATGTCGGGTTCGAATGCGCTGACGGTTATTACGAGGGCATGGACATGCCCTCCGCGCTGCATCCCCAGACGCTGATGGCGTTCAAATTAGCTGATGAGGTTTTGCCTACACGGCATGGTTACCCTTTCAAGATCAGGATTCCGACCAAACTAGGTTTCAAGAACCCAAAGTTCGTCACCACGATCTACGTGACCAATCAAAGGCCGCGCGGATTTTGGACGGACCGGGGGTACAACTGGTTCAGTGGGATTTGATACGTGCGATGTCCTGACGATTGTGCCATCGGCGTCATGGCCAAGGCGCCACGGCCCGGTAAGTCGAAGACGCGGCTTTGTCCGCCATTAACCCCTCATCAGGCCGCCGCACTGAGTGCGGCCTTTCTGCGCGACATTACCGAAAATATTACGATAGCGGCCCGGTCGATCTCGATATCCGGCTACATCGCCTATGCGCCTGCCGGCGGTGAGGCACTGTTCGACGGTCACCTTGCGGCTGGCACGGGCTTGATCCTGGCGGACGGTACGCCGCCGATGCCCGCCGGGGTGGACGGCTTTGGACGCTGCCTGCTGCACGCCGTCCAGGCCATGCTGGCGCTGGGACACGGGTCGGCCGTCGTGCTGAATTCGGACAGTCCCACCCTGCCGACATCATTCCTGCGACGCACCGCCGCGGCCCTGGGGCAGGATGGCGACCGGGTCGTGCTCGGTCCGGCGGACGATGGCGGCTATTATCTGCTGGGAATGAAGCAAGCTCACGCGCGGCTGTTCGCCGACATTGCCTGGAGCACCGACACCGTCGCCGAAACGACCCGCGCTCGGGCGGCAGAACTTGGGCTGGAGGTCGTGGAACTGCCAAGCTGGTATGACGTGGACGATCACGAGGCCCTGACGCGCTTAATCGCCGAAACCGCCGACAGCGCGCCGCGTCGCCGCGGATCAGGTGAAGCCGCCAGCCGCCGGGGCGGAGCTGCCGGTAGCCGAGACGAAGCCACCGGCAGTCCGAACGAGGCCGCCGGCAAGCCGAACGAGCCAGCCGGCCACCCTGCCCCACGTCGTGATGGCCGGGCTTGGCCCAGCCATCCACGAGTTGGGATGTCCGAACAGACCGCCGCCGTCAATGCCGACCCGACGACACAAGCCGCCACCGCCTATCCCGCCCCTGTCACCGCGAATGCCCTCGCCCGAATGGACCTTCCACAGAGCGTTCTGGGTCTGGCGGCGGAATGATCCGGCTATGCGTGCTGGGCGCTTTGCTGCTGGCCTTAAACCTGGCCGCGCTGTCGCTGCACACGCCGGGCGCGCTCAGCGTCGGGACGCCGGCAATGAAGACCGTATTCGTTGGCGTTCTGGGCATCAGCCTGGCGGTATATCTTCTGGCGGTCGCGGTTGTCTCGCGCCCGGCCGGCGGGCGCCACGCGCTATGGGTCGTGCTGCTGATCGCCGCGGCCATGCGCCTTGGGCCTTTGCTGGCGCCGCCATTTCTGTCCACCGATGTGTTTCGCTACGTCTGGGACGGCCGTGTGCAGGCCGCCGGCATTAACCCTTATCGTTACGTCCCCGCCGACCCGGCGCTGGGCTTTCTGCGCGACAAAGCCGTCTATCCGAACATTGCCCGAGCGGACTATGCCAGAACAATCTACCCGCCCACCGCCCAGGTGATTTTTGCCGCTGTGGGTCAAATCTGGTCGAGCGTGACCGGCGTCAAGACCGCAATGGTTGCCTTCGAGCTGCTGGCGGTGCTGTGCCTTCTGTCGCTGCTGAAGGCGGCCGCGCTGCCGCCGGAAAGAGTTCTGATCTATGCCTGGAACCCGCTCGCGGTCTGGGCGTTTGCCGGCAATGGCCATATCGATGCGGCGGCGATCGGCCTGGTCGCCGCTACCATACTGTTGCGTGTTCGTCATCGGGACGGCTGGGTTGGTGTCGTTCTGGGCGCGGCCATACTCGTGAAGTTCCTGCCCGCCGTCATTGCCCCGACGCTGTGGCGCAGCGCGCGTGGGTGGCGCATGGCCATCCTGTGCGGTCTGACCGTCCTGGGACTATACGCCCTGTACATCAACGTTGGCTGGCACGTGTTCGGCTACCTCAGCGGTTACGGCGCCGAGGAGGGACTGGATTCCGGCGGCGGCTTCTGGGTGCTGGCCGGGCTGGCGCGGATCATGCCGTTGCCGTCGTGGATGCCGGCCATTTACATGGTAACCGCGGCACTGTTGCTGGCGGGACTTGGGTGCTGGTTCGCCTTTTTGGTCCGACCGGACGATCCGGTGGCGATTTGCGCCGCCTCCGGAACCATGATCGCGGTGCTGCTTTTCGCCATCAGCCCGCATTATCCGTGGTACTTCGCCTGGCTTGCGGTTCCGGCCGTTCTGGCCCCGTATCGGGCGTTCATATGGCTCGCCGCATCGCCTGTTTTGCTTTATCTGGATACCAACGGCGACCGCTTCGTCTGGCCATCCGTCGTTTTCGTTCCGGCCCTGCTGCTGGCGCTGGCCGATTTGCGTCATGTCCGTGTCGCGCAACCGATCAAGGGGAACATCTGATGTCAGCAACTACCCTGGCCGATCCTCGGCGCTACTTCGAAGCCATTGGCGCTGAGCGGAACGACGTGGCCGAACAGCCGCCGGTGTGCCTGTATCTGGAGGTCACCAACCGCTGCAACCTGCTTTGCGAGACCTGCCCCCGCACGTTCGAGGAACTGGAACCCCCCGCCGACATGAGCTGGGCGTTGTTCACCCGCATCGTCGATCAGGTGCCCAATGTCGCGCGCGTCGTCCTGCATGGCGTCGGCGAGCCCATGCTGGTCAAGTCGTTGCCGAAGATGATCCGGTACCTGAAGGACCGCGGAACTTATGTGCTGTTCAACACCAACGGTACGTTGCTGAACCCAAAGAAGTTCCAGGAGATCATTGACACTGGCCTCGATGAATTGCGCGTGTCACTGGACGCCGCCGATCGCAAAAGCTACGCCGCCATCCGCGGCAAGGATTTCTTCAACCGCATCGTGCGCGACGTGGGAAAGTTCACCGCCTATCAGCAGCAGATGGGCGTGGAGAAGCCTCGTGTTTCACTGTGGCTGACAGGCCTGAAGGAGACGGTCGAGCAGCTTCCGGAATTTGTCCGCCTGTCCGCATCGATGGGCGTCAAGGAAGTGCATCTGCAACGGCTGACCTTCGACGAAACCGGCTTCGGCAAGGCGCGTGCCGAAAATTCGCTGTTCGAACAAACAAAGGCCGAAGAACAGGCGGCGATCGAAGCCGCGCAGGCAATCGGCGCGGAACATGGCGTGACCCTGGATGCTTCCGGCGCCACCGAACCCGGACTGAGCCTGAAACGAAGTGCGGACGACAAGCCATGGGCGACCTGCCGCCGCCCGTGGTCGTTGATGTATTTCACCGCCCATGGGCGCGCCCTGCCCTGCTGCATCGCGCCGTTCTCCGCCCGTGGTTACGAGACCTACACGCTGGGCGACGCCACGCAGCAGGACCTGCGCGAGATCTGGAACAGCCCGGCTTATCGCGGCTTTCGCACCTCGTTGCTGGGCGAGACGCCACCCGCGCCGTGTCAGAACTGCGGTCTGCGATGGAGTCTGTAGCGGTCGTCATCCCGACCTTCAACGAAGTCGAAGCCATTGCCGGCGTGATCCGCGAACTCCCACCCGTTCGCCAGATCGTCGTCTCCGACGGCGGCAGCACCGACGGCACGCAGGATGCCGCGAGGCAGGCGGGCGCATTGGTAGTGGATGCCGGCCGAGGCTATGGCCGCGCCTGTCTGGCTGGGGCTGAGGCCGCCGATCCATCCTGCCGTGTCATCGTCTTTCTGGACGGGGACGGCGCCGATCGAGGCGACCTTCTGGCGCAAATCGCGGATCCGGTGCTGGACGGCACGCACGATCTTGTTTTGGCCTCCCGCACGCGCGGCCGTCGCGATCGCGGATCGATGCTGTGGCACCAGGTGCTGGCCGGCCGCGTCGCCGGTTTCGGCATGGGCGCCCTTTACGGCGTCCGCTACAGCGACATGTGCGCGTTTCGTGCAATCGATCGTGAGGCGTTGCGACGCCTGAACATGCAGGAGATGACATACGGCTGGAATATCGAAATGCAAATGAAAGCCGCGCGCGCCAAACTGCGGATTCTAGAGGTTCCGATGCCATATCGATGCCGAGCGGGTGGCGAATCCAAGGTTGCAGGCTCGTTACGCGGTACATTCCGTGCGGGCACCAAGATCGTTTCAACGTTTATCCGGGTGGCGGCAGGCTGACGCCCCACTCACACCAGATGGCAGGCGACGAAATGCCCTGCGTGGACCTCGCGCGGCATTGGATCGTCTGTCCGGCACCGCGCCTGCGCCATGGGGCACCGGGGATGGAAATGGCAGCCGGGCGGGCGGTCTACCGGGCTGGGTAAGTCACCTATCAGATGCTTCTTCGTCCGCTTCACCGCGGGATCAGGCACCGGCACCGCCGCCATCAGCGCCTGCGTATACGGATGCAGCGGCCGGTCGAAAATATTTGCTGAATCCGAATATTCGACGATCCGGCCCAGATACATCACTGCGACCTGATGGCTGACGTGCTCCACCACCGCGAGGTTGTGGGAGATGAACAGATACGACAGCCCCTCCTGCGCCTGAAGGTCCATCAGCAGATTGATCACCTGCGCCTGCACGGACACATCCAGCGCCGACACCGGCTCATCCGCGACGATCAGCCGCGGACCGAGCGCCAGAGCGCGGGCAATGGAAATCCGTTGACGCTGGCCGCCGGAAAACTGATGCGGATACAGATCCATCTGTTGCGGACGCAAACCGACGCGCTGAAACAATGCCTCGGTTCGCGCCCGCCGCTCCGCCCGGTCGGCGATCCCGTGCACCAGCAACGGCTCCGAAACGATGTTGCCGGCCTTGCGTCGAGGGTTCAGCGACGAGTACGGGTCCTGGAAGACGATCTGCATCTGCCGCCGCAGGTCCCGCAACGCGCCTGCCGGCAGTCTGGTAATGTCTTCGCCATGAAAAGCGATCCGGCCACTGGTCGGCTCGATCAGCCGCAGCACCGTACGGCCCACGGTCGATTTACCGCAGCCGCTCTCGCCGACCAGACCCAGCGTCTGGCCCGGCTGAATGCTGAAGCTGATGCCATCGACGGCATGCACCTGATCTGGCTTCCGGCCAAAAAGACCTCCCGAACCGGGGAAGAATTTTCTCAGGTCGGTGACTTCCAGCAAGGCGCTCATGTCACCCAACAAGCTGCAAGGTGATCAGTTTGTTTCGCTTCCAGCGGTGGCGCGATTTCGCGGCACGTGGCAATCGCGTCCGCACAACGGGGCGCGAAGGCGCAGCCCGGCGGCAATTGATGCAGGGGCGGAACCGTCCCCGTTATCTCCCGCAGCCGCCCGGTCGCCCGCGGCCCCCGTCCGAACCGGGGAATGGATGCAATCAGCCCCCGCAGATACGGATGCAGCGGATCGGCGAACAGGTCCGCCGTGCTGCCCTCCTCCACCTTCCGTCCAGCGTACATCACGATGATGCGGTCCGCCGTCTCCGCCACCACACCCAGATCATGAGTGATCAGAACGACTGCCGTACCAAGTTCCTGCCGCAGGTCGTCGATCAGATCCAGCACCTGCGCTTAAATCGTAACGTCCAGCGCCGTCGTTGGCTCATCCGCGATCAGCACCTTCGGCTTGCAGGCCAGCGCCATCGCGATCATCGCCCGCTGGCGCATCCCACCCGACATCTGGTGAGGGTATTCGCTGGCCCGCCGCAAAGGTTCCGGTATCTTGACCTGATGCAGCATCTCGACTGCCCTGGTCCGCGCGGTCCGTCCCGAAACGTTGTCGTGCAGCGAAACCATTTCGGCGATCTGCCGCCCGACCGTCATCAGCGGGTTCAGCGCGGTCATCGGCTCCTGGAAGATCATTGCGATTTCACTACCGCGCATCCGGCGCATCGAAGCCTCGTCCAAGGCCAGCAGATCGGTGCCCGCCAGACGCACAGTGCCACCCGTAATCTCCCCAGGCGGCGTGGGGATCAGCCGCATCAGCGACAACGCCATGATCGTCTTGCCGCAGCCCGACTCGCCCACCACCGCCAGGGTCTGCCCTGCCTCCACGCTGAACGATACGTCCTGCACGGCCCGCACCAGCCCGGTCCGGGTGTGAAACACCGTGCTGAGACCGGAAACCTCGAGAACCGGCGCCATCAGTCGCCCATCCGCGGATCGAGATAATCGCGCAGCGCATCACCGAACAAATTCGCCCCGAACACCACCAGACTGATCGCCAGGCCAGGGAAGATCACCAGCCACGGCGCCGACCGCATATACTCGGCGGCGGAGTCCGACAGCATGCGGCCCCAGGACGGATACGGTTCCGGCACGCCCAGACCCAGGAACGACAGCGAAGCCTCGGTCAGGATCGTCGAGCCAAGCTGTGCCGTCGCCAGAACGATCAGCGGCGCCAGCGTGTTCGGCAGCACATGCAAGCCGGCGATGCGGACGTTGGACATGCCGACCGCCCGCGCGGCCTCCACGTAATTGAGTTCCCGCAACGACAGGACGTTGGACCGGATCACCCGCGCGACGTTGGGGATCAGAGGTATCGCGATGGCGATGATGGTGTTGACCAGGGACGGCCCCAGCGACGCCGTAATGACCAGCGCCATGACCAGCAGCGGCAGCGACTGCATGATCTCCGCCAGGCGTTGCACGACCAGATCGAACCAGCCACCGATATAGCCGGAAGTAAGCCCCAGAAGGCCACCCAGGCCGCTGCCGATGAACGTTGCGCCCAGCGCGACCGCCAGCGAAATCCGTGCGCCGTGGATCAACCGGCTGAGCACGTCCCGGCCCATCATGTCCGCGCCCAGCAGAAACACCCCGCCCGGCGGTGCCAGGGACGCCCGCGGATTTGTCGATAGCGGATCAAACGGCGCCACAACGTTGGCAAACACCGCCAGCGCAACGAACAAGACAAGAATCACGGCACCGGCCAGGCCCAGCGGATACCGCCGCGACAGATACAGAACCTCGTTCATTGCCGTAGCCGGATACGGGGATCAACGAGCGTGTAGGCCATGTCGACCAGCAGGTTTACCAGCACCACGATGATTGCGATGAACATCACCAGATTCTGCACCATCGGGTAGTCGCGCCAGCGGATCGCCTCGACCAGGAAGCGGGCGACACCGGGAATATTGAACACGGTTTCGGTTACGATCAGCCCGCCGAACAGGAACGCCGTTTCGATCCCGATCGTGGTGATTACTGGCAGCATGGCATTGCGCAACCCGTGAACGAAGGTCACCGCCGGCTCCGACAACCCCTTTGCCCGCGCCGTCCTGATGTAGTCCTGCCCCATCACCTCCAGCATCGATGACCGCGTGAGCCGCATGATCAGTGCCGAACTGCGCAGCCCGACCGAGGCCGCCGGGACCACCACCATCAGGATGGCAGCACTCCAGGTCGCCGGGGCCTTGTCGTAGATCGGCAGGATGCCAAGCCACCGGACGAAGGCCATCAGGATCAGCAGGCCGAGCCAGAACGACGGCATCGACAGCGCCGCCAGGCTGAACACCCGCAGCACATAATCCACCCCGGAGTTTTGCCGCACCGCACTGATCACGCCAACCGGCACGCCGGTGCAGACGGCGAATAAAATCGCCGCCACCGCAAGCCGAGCGGTGATGGG
This sequence comes from uncultured Pseudomonadota bacterium, assembly GCA_963819005.1. GTDB lineage: Bacteria > Pseudomonadota > Alphaproteobacteria > Acetobacterales > Acetobacteraceae > Rhodopila. The sequence goes on along the minus strand of CAWFUL010000007.1, from coordinate 274,253 downwards.
AATGCGCGGCAGGATCTCCTCCAGCACCGGCTTTTCCGAAACGTAGGAATAGCCGAGGTTGCCGTGCAGCAACCCGCTGATCCAGCCGATGTACTGCACCACCAGCGGCTTATCCAAGCCCAGGTCCGTCACGATCTGCTGTTTGTCCGCCGGATCGACCAACCCGGCGGAATCGAACAGGATATCGGCGATGTTGCCCGGAACGATGCGCAGCAGCAGGAAGATCGCCACCGACACGCCGAACAACGTCAGCAGCATCAGGCCAAGCCGGCGGACCAGATAAACGAGCATCCGGCTACTGATCCAGCCACACGTCCTCGAACCGCCAGTGGTTGTAGATGGTGTTCATTGCGATCTTGATGCCATGCACCCGAGGCCACCAGCACGTGCCGCCCTTGCCGAAATAGATGACAGGCCGGGCGGCATCTGCCTGAAGCGCCTTGTCGATGTCCCAGACCAGCTTCCGGCGCGCGTCGATGTCTTTCGTCATCGATTGCTGATGAAACTTCTTTTCCAGCTCCGGATTGCAATAGGCTGTGTAGTTTCGCTCCGATCCGCAGAGGTAATTTTCAAAGAACTGCACGTCCGGATCGTCGGTTCCCGTTCCCTGCACATTCATCGCGACCGAATAATCCTTGCGCGCCAGCCTGGCATACCAGACCGAGGTATCCAGCGGATCCAGTTCTCCCTGGATATAGACGCTCTTGAGATGGTCGATCAGGATCACCGCGGCGTCGCGATAATCCGGAAGGTTCCGGGTCGTGACCTTCAGCGGCAGCATATGATCAGGCCCGTACCCCAGCGACTTCATGATCCGCTGCCCCTCCGCTCGGCTTTTCTCCACGTCGGCGCCATAGCCGGGCACTGTCTGCATAAACTCCTTCGACCAGCCCCAGAATCCTTCCGGCGGCGGCATGTTCGCGCCGCCGATACCGTACGCGCCCTGACTGAGAATGTCGGAAAACGCCTTGCGGTCAATGGCCAGCACCATTGCCCGGCGGATCTGTTCGTTGTCGAACGGCGGACGCTCACGGTTGACCAGCAGGTTGCCCTGGGTGTTCGTCGGCTGCAGCACGCACTGCACCGCCGGCGCCTGTTCCTGCAGACTGCGCGTCAGTTGCGGTGTCAGTTCGCCGGTGAAAGTCAGGTCGAACTGCCCTGCCACCATTGCCAGCACCATGGTCGAGCGGTTGGGAATGATAGTGTATTCAATCGCGTCAAGATATGGCCTGCCGGGCTTCCAGTAGTCCGGATTACGCTCCAGGCGGATCAATTCGTTCTGCTTGAACTCGACGAACTTGAACGGTCCGGTGCCGATCGGATGCGTACGCATCTCGTTGGCCGGCACGTGGCAGGGATAGACCGGCGCGAAGCCGCTGGCGAACATCGCCATGATCGACGGCTGTGGATCGTTCAGGTGAAAGATCACCTTGTTGTCGCTGTCGGTCGCCACGTCCTTGATGTTAAACCACCACGTCTTGCGTGGGTTCTTACGCAACTTGCTGGCCGCCTTGCCGGTCAGCATGTCCCAGGTGCATTTGACGTCGGCGCTGGTGAAGGGCTTGCCGTCGTGCCACTTCACACCGTCTCGTAACTGGAATGTGATGGTCCGGTTATCGTCGCTGAGTGCCCACGAGGTGGCCAGGTCAGGCACCACCTTGTCCAGCCGGTTCACCGGGCTGTCCGGATCGAACACCACAAGGTTGTTGAACACCGACATGAACGGCATGACGGTGGAGATCGTCGCTTCCTCGATGATGGACGCGCTGGGCGGGTTGTCGCGATGGGTGACACGCAGGGTGCCCCCCTGTTTCTGCGCCATCGCGGATGGGACGCAGGCGAGCAGCAGGACCAACGCCCAGCTTAGGCGAGACCGCACCATGGACATTCCCCCTCGGGCGTTATTCGGACCGCGACATCTTAACGAAGGGCGCGCACCGTGGGAATGCAGCCGTACGGACATCGGCAATGCGCGCGGCAGCGCGAACCGCAAGCTGACACATCCGGCTAAAGCCGGACGCGACAACGCTGACCTCCTCAGCGATCGATGTCAGGCCGCAGGTCGCCGAGCCTGGTTACGTCACCCGCGAGGACGCCGCCGCCGAGCCGCGAACATCCCCGCGGCACCCGCGCCAAGCACCGTCAGCGACGCGGGTTCCGGCACGCCCGTAGGCGGCGGGGGCGGAGGAGGAGGCGGTGGCGGCGGCGGTGCCGTAAAGCTCAGGTCGATAACAAGGCTTCCACCAGGGGGCGGATAATCGCCCGTCACGTTAATCGTAAACTCGTTCGGGCTGATCAAATTCGGTTCGACCCCGGCCCAATGGTTCCAGCTCGTGGAGTTTGCGGTGTCAATTGTGGCGCCGGTTATAGCCTCATTCGTGAACTGAAAATCAAATTGGTCATAAATATCCCCACAAGCGGCGCCTTGGCTCGTGCTGGAAAAACAAAACGGTGCATTTCCAGTGGCTGTAGCCGCATTGACAATTGTAATCGTCGAAGCAGTAAAGAGCATGTACACTTGTGCGTTTAGGATATACGGCACGGCGGGAACATCCGCCGCGTTGTACGGTGCCGCGAGCGAAAACGGTGGCGAGGCGGTCGTCTGGCCATTTTCGGCCGTGTAACTTTGCTGACCTGTCCCTTGGTCCCACAGGAAGGTTGGCGTCACCGTGCTGTCCGCGTTGATCAAGCCAGCCTGGGCTGGGACCACCGAAAGCGCCGCGAAGCATGCGACAGCGGTGGTTCCGAGCAGTCGACGGCGGAACGTCATCTCAAACTTCTCCGAGGTTGCTTGGGCAGCCCATCCAGGCGCGGCACGTCGTCACAACCCAGCAAAATCTGTGCCAGCTGATAAATACATGTTTTTCATGCAAGAAATCTTGTGTCACCTTTCGAGTGTAAAACTCTTCGACAGATCCATCGCCATACCAGCGGTGGCACCCCCATGCGCCCCTTGCCGGTCACCAATCTGCGAAAAACATCGGTCGCGAGGCCATCTCGGCGCGCGCCACGGGTCCAGACTGTAAAGAATCCCGACAAGCGCCGTCAGGTATTCAACCCAGCCGGCCCGTACAGGTCCCGATCCCGGTGCGCCGCATCGAACGTGTAGAACGCCGGCATCGTTAGCCGGTCGCCGCTAACGACCTTCAGCACCCCATGCTCGTGGTGCCAGCCGCCGGTGAACGCCAACAGCATTCCCCGCGCCGGTTTCACCACAAGGTCCAGCCGGGGGAAATACAGCTCCCCGCCCGCGTAATGGTCGTTCAGGTAGACGATGCTGGCAAAATCCCGGAACGGCATCCCATGCGCCGACCCATCCGGGTTCGCTCGGTCAGCATGCGACGGCATCGACATTCCCGGCCGCCAACGGACAAGCTGTACCGTATCGGCGAACACCGGCGCCGTCAGTTCATAAAACATCCGGAGCCGCTGGGTCACCCGCCGCTGCGCATCGCGCATCAGCGCTGCCGAGCCTGGCCGCTCCCGCAAGATGTCGCGGAAAAACAAGATCCTTCCTTTCCAGAAATCGTCCGCGATCCCCATTACAGCCTGCCGGGCTGACAACGCATCGGCGGCTTCCGCCAACAGCGCGCACTCTGCCGCTGTCAGGAATTCCGGCTGGTAAATGAAATCGAACGCGTCCGGATCCATGTCCGCGGTGATCGTTGCCGTCAGCGGACCCGGCGTCAGAACGCCGTCGCGCACGCGAACGCGGCCGGCCCGGTTGTCATCGGTCTGGCCGTGATCCAAGCGCCCCATAAGGCTGGACGGACGCCAGGGCTGCGCCTGAGCGACCGCGTGCGCCGCGGCAGCCGCCGGCGAGGCGGTCCGATCCTTTGCCAGAACCGGCCGCGACCCTGACAGGTCGACCGGTTCAGCCAGCCGCAGCTTGTTGACGTGATCCGGGCCTTGCGTCCCGTCCGGATGGCGTCCGACGAAGTAATGGCGTTGCCATGCCTGCTTCAGCGCCTCGGCATCGCCCGCGTCCATGCGCGCCCGGAACTCCGCCCTCGTGGCGCGAAACTGTGCTTCCTCGGCCTGCAGCACCGGATCGTCGCCCCAGGCGTGGATCGCCACCTGCCAGTCGTTCAGGTAGTTCTTCGGGACCGGCAGAACGGTGCAGAACACCTCATCCTGTTCGAAACGGACGGTGCCGCGACCGAGCATCTGCCAGTTGATGGTGAAGGGATAGGGCAGCCAATCGGTCTCGATGATGCCGGTCAGTGGCGAGATGCCGGGCCGAGGCTCGTTGAAGGCGCCGGTCGTCAGCAGGTTCCACCCGGGCGGCGTGCGAAACAGATAGCCGGTGTGGAAGGTAACGATGCCGCGGGAAAAGTTGGAGACGGCGAAATGCTCGAACGGGAAGTGCCGCGGAAACGGCCCTAGGGCGCGGACGGTCAGGTCGGCGGCGGACGGCCCGCCGTTCCACTCGACCTCGAACGCAGCGGGCGCCAGAAGTTCCCAGCCATGGGTGTTGGCAATGGACAGCGGCAGGCAGCGATAGGCGTGGCGATCGGGAAACGCATCCATCCAGGCCCGTTCCTGTGTGCAAGGCACCAGCTCCGGCGCGTCATCGGCGAGTTTGAAGGCTTCGAGGCGCGGCGGGATCATGGCGGCCTGCTGGACGGGTCAGTGTGGCCGGAGCATCCGTCGTGGCCGCCAATGATGTAAAGCCCATCTTTCAAGGAATAGCGGCAGGACGAGAAGGGGCGTCACGATCCTGATGGAGATCGAGTCGCTAGCCTCACAAAAGCCGGATTCACGCCACAAGCTGGAGGATTACTTGCGCATCCTTTCCGTGCGGCACTGCCTGATCGTCAAGGCCGAAAACTGCGCGATAATCCACCACGCCCGCGACAAGGCCGGCTCCATCACCACCCGTATCATTCCGGACGGCGCCCTTCGGCTCGATCCGCCGGGGCTGACGGTCGAGGGATTGTTTCCGGATCAAGTGTAATCCTGACACGACGTGCCGGCTCTGCCCTCGCGCCGGCCGAGCAACGCGGTCAGTAAGACCGCGGCATCCCCAGAACATGCTGCCCAACATACCCCAGGATCAGGTTCGTCGAGATCGGCGCGATCTGGTACAACCGCACCTCCCGCCATTTCCGCTCGATCTCGTATTCCCTGGCGTACGAAAACCCGCCGAAGGTCTGCATGCAGGTATCGGCGGCTTTCCACGCTGCCTCGGACGCCAGCAGCTTGGCGATATTCGCATCCGCGCCGCACTCCTTGCCGTCATCGAACAAGGCGGCAGCTCGGCGGCAGATCATGTCCGCGGCTTCAAGTTCCGCCCACGCCCGAGCGATCGGGAACTGCACGGCCTGGTTCTTGCCGATCGGGGCGCCGAACACGACGCGGTCCTTGGCGTACTGAGTCGCCTTCTTCACGAACCACCGGCCATCCCCCACCGCCTCGCTCGCCACCAGAATTCGTTCCGCGTTCATGCCGTCCAGGATGTAGCGGAATCCCTTCCCTTCCTCGCCGATCAGGCTGTCGGCGGGAATGCGGAAATTGTCGAAGAACACCTCGGTGGTGTTGTGGTTGATCATCGCCTTGATCGGCCGGACCTCCAGCCCCTTGCCGGTGTTTTTCTCGCGCATGTCCAGCAGGAACACCGACAGCCCGTCCGATCGTTTCTTCACCTGATCAGCGGAGGTGGTCCGCGCCAGCAGCAGCATCATGTCCGAATGCATGGCCCGCGAGGTCCACACCTTCTGCCCGTTGATGATGTAGGAATCCCCGTCCCGCACCGCCCGCGTCTTCAACTGAGTGGTGTCCGACCCGGTCGTCGGCTCCGTCACCCCGAACGCCTGCAGCCGGATCCGCCCCGCCGCGATCTCCGGCAGGTACCGGCGCTTTTGCGCCGCGCTGCCATGCCGCAGCAGCGTTCCCATGATATACATCTGAGCATGCCCCTGGCTGGCCACGCAGCCGGAGGCGTTGATCTCCTCCAGGATCACCGCCGCGGCGCGGACCGGCAGGCCGGAGCCGCCATACTCCTCCGGGATCAGCGCCCCAAGGAACCCGGCCTGGGTCAGTTCCTCCACGAATTCGGTTGGATAGGCTTCCTTGTCCTCCAGCCCGCTCCAGTAAGCGCCGGGATAGCGGGCGCAGATCTTGCGGACGGATTCGCGCAGTTCCGGATAATCCTCTCCCAGAACGACGGTGGTTTCCTCGGACATGGCGGCCTCCTGCAACTTGGCGCGCACGCTGCCTGCCCGTGGCCGGATGGTCAAACCCCTGCTAACTCCTGTCACACATGCGAATCCTGTTCGTCACCTCCAACCGGCTGGGCGATGCCGTCCTGTCCACCGGCCTGCTGGACCACCTGATCAAAACCCACCCTACCGCTCGGTTCACCGTGGTCTGCGGTCCGGTGGCGGAGGGCGTTTTCGACCGCATGCCCAACCGCGAGCGCACCATCGTGCTGCGCAAGCAACCAAGGGGGCGGCATTGGCTGCCGCTTTGGGCCGCGACCGTCGGCCATGTCTGGGATCTTGTGGTGGACATCCGCGGATCGGCCCTCGCCTACCTGGTCCCGACTCGCCACCGAGCGATCTACCGCCCGAAGCAAGGCCCCAAGATTGCCCAACTGGCAGCGGTCCTCGGCTTGTCGCCGCCACCGCTGCCTGTCGCCTGGTTCAACAAAGCGGACCGGGACGCCGTCGCGAACCTGCTTCCGAACGACCGGCCGATCATCGTCCTTGCCCCTACCGCCAACTGGGCGCCCAAGGTCTGGCCCCCGGACCGTTTCGCCGCCGCGTCCAACAGCCTGCTGCCGGGCTCCGTGCCGGTGATCATGGGCGGCCCGGGCGCAGCGGAGCGGGCGATGGCCGCCCCGTTGCTCGCGGCCCTGCCGCAGGCAATCGATCTTGTGGGGCGACTGTCGCTGCCCCAGGTCGCCGCTGTGCTGAATCGTGCCGCGCTGTTCATCGGCAACGATTCCGGCCTGATGCACCTGTCGGCTGCCGCCGGCGCACCGACCATCGGGCTGTTCGGACCAACTGATGCCAAGACCTATGGTCCTGTTGGCCGCAAATCCGTGGCCGTGGTCGCACCGACCATGGACCACATCAGCGTCCAGCAGGTCACCGAAGCCGCCACCGCTTTGCTGGGCCATATACTGGGTCGATCCCCGCCGGGATAACATGGCATCGGCACCGGGATCGGGTTGGGTGAACCGTCCCGCGCGCTATATCCTGCCCGCAACACCGAACCCCAACCAGGGCGACATAATCGATGAAGGCAAGCTTCCAAACACCGCCGACCGACCGCTTCTTCGAGGATTACGTTGTCGGCGCCACCTACGAGTGCGGCTCCTTGACCGTCACCGAAGACGACATCATCACCTTCGCCCGCCATTACGACCCGCAGACCATGCATATTGACCGCGACCTCGCCGCCGCCGGCCCGTTCGGAGAGATCATCGCCAGCGGTTGGCATACCATCGCCCTGACGATGCGCCTGATCGTGGACAACTTCCTGCCGCACAACGGCCTCGCCGCGCCCGGCATCGATGAGGTCCGCTGGCCTCGCCCGGTCCGCCCCGGCGCCACGCTGACGGTCCGCGTCACCGTCGAGCAAGCGCGCCGGTCTCGCTCCCGGCCCGACCGCGGCCTGATCCACAGTCTGATCGAGACACTCAATCAGGACGGCGACGTGGTCATGACCATGAAGCCGGTGAACCTGGTCCGCTGCCGAACACCCGGCGCCTGACGCGCCTGGCTGCCCGCGCCCCTACTTCGATGCCTGGATGCTGGCGAGATATGTCGCGATTGCCGGAACATCCGCCGCTGAGACAGGGGCCTTGTAGAGAGTCCGCATCTTGGTCACCTCGGCCTGCCAATCCTTCTCGCTCAAGACCGGCTGCGTCAGCACCATGTTCGGCGAGTGGCACGCAAGGCAGTTTGCATTGACCAGATTGACCCCATCCGCCTTTGGGAAGGCTTTGTCCGAGGCAGGAAACTTCACGGTGACGGACGTCAGGGTCACGCCGTCCGCCGTCACATTCGGCGGCGCCGCGGCGATCGCGGCACCGGCCGGCCCAGCAATGGCGATAGCCGTCAGCAGCACAAATTTCATCACGCCCCCATGACTCCTTTCACTCGGCATCACGCCACCGACAGCCGGGTTGTTTCGATCACATTGCGCATGAACCCGCCGCCGTTCCAGGTCGGTTGCGCCGGCTGAGCCAGGTCCTTCACGTTGGTGCAACGCACCATGATGGTCAGCGCACCCTTGGCTGGCGCCGGGAGGGAGGCGGTCCATTGCCGGAAGCTGTATGGCCCTTCGTCACGGCCGAGCGCCGCGGGTTGCCAGGTCTCGCCCCCGTCGGTCGACAGGTCCACCCGGGAGACCCCGCAGTCACCACCAAAGGCAATGCCGCGCAATGCCACCGGCGCGCCCGCGCGGACGGTCCCGCCGTCGGCCACGTTGGTGATGAACGACCGCGGCACCATCCGGTTGATCGGCACCGTCTTGAAGCCGGTCTCACCCGGGCGGACATTGGCGCCCGGCGTATCCGGGATGCGGTACGCCACGGACATCCAGACGTTGTTATCCGGTTTATCCAGCACCTCGATGTCGTTGAGCATCTTGACCCAGTACGTGGAATACCAGCCCGGCACCACCAGGCGCAGCGGGAAGCCGTTCAGCAGCGGCAACTGCGCGCCGTTCATCTGATAGGCGAGCATCACCTCGCCATCGCGCGCGTGATCGATGTCTAGCGACTTCATGAAGTCCGGCCCGTCCTTGGAGACCGCCTCATCGAGCCCGTTGAACCGGACCGCGACGGCACCCGCCTGAACTCCCGCACGATCCAGCACGTCGCGCAGCCGCACGCCTGTCCACCTGGCGTTGCCCATCGCGCCGTTGCCCCACTGGCCGCCGGCCACCCGGGGCTGGAACAACCCTCTGGAATTGCCGGAGCACTGATTCACCGCGGCGACCTCCGTCCGGGGCAGCGCCAGCAGATCCGCCATCGACAGCGACAGCGGCTTGTTGACGTGTCCGCGCACCGCCAGCCGGAAGGCCGCGACATCGATGTGCTGGGGAATGACCGACCAGTGCCACCGAACGAAAAACCGGTCGTTCGGCGTGAAGACTCCGCGGTCGAAGACCTCAAACGGCGTTTCCAACAGCGGCGGTCGTGACCGCTGCAGGATCATTTGGCCTTTTTGCGGAAACGCGGTCGTCAGATCCCGTTGGTCCGGGCCACCCGGCAATGGCAGCTTAACGCTTGCACCAGCCCAGCCAGCCGCGGGAGCCAGACCCATGCCCGCAAGCCCCGCTGCGAGCAGAACATTACGCCGGCCTATGATCCCTTCATTGGGACCACTTTTCGAACCGCCCACCCTGCCAGCAATTGCCATCATGAACGTCTTCTCCCGATGAAGTGTTAGCGACACCTGGACGTTGGCATCGATCATTCTATCAACACGGCCCGTGACACAGCGAAACTACCCGGTCACCATTGGGCAACCCCCTTGATTGATCGGCCGGAACGCCTGATCGGCCGGGACCGTCCGCTTCAGCGTGTAGTAGTCCCACGGGCCTTTCGACTCCGCCGGCGACTTCACCTGGAACAAATACATGTCGTGGATCACTCTTCCGTCCTTGCGGACCTCGCCCTTGCCGAACAGCGGATCGTCTGTTGGCATCGCTTTCATCTGGTCGACCACAGCCCGTCCGCTGGCCTTCGCCCTGTCCGGTCCCAGCGCCACGACGGCTTTCAGGTAATGCGTCACGGCCGAGTATTGGCCGGCATGCACCGACCCCGGCATCCAGCCATTCATTTGCGCGCCGTAGCGCTTGCCAAATGCCCGCGTGCCGTCGTTCATGTTCCAGTAGAACGGTTCGGTCAGCAAAACGCCCTGCGCCGCCTGCAGCCCGATGCCATGCACGTCCTGGATCAGCAGCAGCATACCGGCGATCTTCTGGCCACCTTCCTGCAAGCCGAATTCGTTTGACTGCTTGATGCAGTTGACGGTGTCGCCGCCGCCGTTGGCGAACCCGATCACCTTCGCCCCGCTCGCCTTGGCCTGCAACAGGAAGGACGAGAAGTCCGTGGTGCCGGGGAACGGCGCAAGCGCCTGGCCCAGCACCTTGCCATGACCGGCCTCGACGAAACTGGCCGCGTCGCGCTCCAGTTCATGGCCGAACGCATAATCGGCGGTGACGAAGAACCAGGTATCGCCGCCTTCCTTGAGCGCGGCATTAACAACGGCATGCGGCATCGACCACGTGTCGTAGGCCCAGTGCAGGTGGTTCGGCCCGCAATGCGCCCCGGTGATGGCCGCCGAGGCGCCCCCGGTGAAGATCGCCACCTTGTCCTTCGCCTTGGCCATGTCGCCGATCGCATAGGCAGCCGAGGACAGCGGCACATCCGTCAGCAGATCCACGCCCTGGTTGTCGAACCAGTCGCCCGCAATCCCAACCGCCACGTCCGGTTTCAGCAGCAGATCGGCGGAGATCAGCTCGACCTTCAGCTCCGGATGAAGTTTGGCGAAATCGTCGATCGCCAGTTGCGCCCCCACCACGGAGCCCGGCCCTGAATTAGCGGCATAGGCGCCCGTCATGTCAGTCAGCACACCGATGCGGATGGGCTTGGGTTGCGCCCGCGCGACGGTGGGAAGTGCCGCAGCGGCGAGGCCTCCCGCAAGCATATGACGGCGCCGGATGACGGGTTTCATGGTGCACTCCCTGAACATTTCTTATGAGCGCAGCGTCCTACGGTTCCCATCGCGCCGCAAGCCCACCGAGACGGCGGCGCGAGGGCCGGATGATGCGGTGTCAGCTTCTGACAAAACCCCCTTCCAGCCAGCCCTGTCAGAAGCTGGCACCGCGCAGCAGCGGAACGACACGCTCACCGAACAGCTCGTAGCTGCGCCGCAGCGCCTCCGGCGATTTCCCCCGGCCGAAATTCGCAAGGAAGTGACCGGCCCCAACAGTGAGGCACTGACCCAGGATCTGGTCGGCAACGCTCTCGGGCGTTCCGGCAATGAACTCATCCTCGCCGACCGAGAAATTGTGCGACGGTCCCGGCGCATCCGGCAACGGATGGTTCGTCACACGCGGATCGTGCGCCAGGATCGCCCGCAGCGCCTCGGACGCCACGCGAGACGCCGCCCGCGCCGCGTGTTCGTCCTCATCGATTGAGATCGTCCGCCGGATTGCAAGCTGGTCAGGGCCAGCCTTCTGTCCCAGACTCGTTGCTTCATCGCGATACGCATCAAAGATCTGGCGGATCCGCTCCGCCGGATGAAAGCTCGTGCATATCTTCGAACCACGCCGCGCGGATCTGCGGGCCGATTCCGAACTGACGACGGTTGTCCATTTCGGCGGACAAGGACGCTGAAGCGGCCGCGGCACCAGGCGCAGATTCTCGATCTGCCAGTATTTGCCTTGATGATTGAGAACGCCGTCGCGCAGCCCGGCGTCGAGGATCGCCTGCGCTTCGACATTGCGCTCGCTCGCCTCGACCACGTCGAGGCCAATCAGCGCCATCTCCTGCGGAATGCCGCTGGATGTGCCGATCTCCAGCCTGCCGCCTGTCAGATGGTCGAGCATGCCGATCTCCTCGACCACGCGCCACGGCTGGTAGTACGGCAGCACCATCCCCATTACGCCGAGGCGGAGCGTGTGGGTGCGAGGCGCCAGAGTTGCGATCAGCAGGTTGGGCGATGGGCTATAGGCGGGACCGAAATGATGCTCGCTGAAGAAAATGCCCTCGAAACCAAGCGCCTCCGCGCGCTGCCAGAGATCGAGATAGCCAGCGAAATGGTCTGCGACAGCCTCCGGTTCGGGATCATTCGCCGGATTGCCCGCCACAGGGAAGAACTCGAATATCCACGGCTTGATCATGTCTTTACTTCCCCTCCTTCAATCCCACCACGGCGGGGCCGGCGCATTGTCACTCCGCCACCGCCGCTATTGTCGCGGCGGCTGCCTCCGGCGCGCGCTCAAGTTCGGGATCGTGCGACGTGCACAGCACGGCAATCCCCGACCCAATGCAGACGCTGGCGATCACGAGCAGCCCTCCGTCAAAGCTGCCTGTTGCGTCCTTGATCCAGCCCATGATGAACGGGCCGACGAAGCCCGCGATGTTGGCGATGGAGTTGATATACGCCACACCGGCCGCGGCAGCCGCGCCGGACAGGAACGCCGTCGGCATCGCCCAGAACACCGGCAGCGTGGACCAGGCGCCGAACGCAGCCACACACAGTGCGATCAGCTTGAGAACAGGCGATGGCAGCAGCGCGGTCGCGACCAGCCCGATCGCGCAGATCATGAAGGCAATGGCGCAGTGACTCCGCCGCTCCATCAGCCGGTCGGACCGCCTGCCGTACCAGATCATGCCGACCGCCCCGACCAGGAAGGGGATCGCGCTGACGAAGCCCGTCTGCAGGTTTGTCAGGCCGAAATTCTTCACGATCTGCGGCAGGAAATACACGATGCCGTAGGTCGAGTAGGCAATGCCGAAACCGCCCAGCCCAAGCCCCAGCACCCGGGGGTTGGTCAGCACCTGCCAGACCGAATAGTCATGCATGGCCTCCCGCTGACGGCGTTCGGCGGCCTGCCTTGCGACCAGCCATGCCCCTTCGTCCGGCGCCAGCCACGTCGCCTCGGCGGGCGTGTCCTTCAGCACGATCAGCACGACGACGGACAGGATCAGCGCCGGAATGGCTTCACCGATGAAGACCCATTGCCAGCCGCGCAGCCCGGCGATGCCGTCCATGTAGGACAAGATCATGCTGGACACCGGCGCACCGAACACCGCGGAAAACGCTGTCGCCGCCATGAAGGTGCTGACCATGCGGCCGCGATAGGATGCCGGGAAGTAAAGCGACAGATAAAACAGCATGCCCGGGAAGAAACCCGCCTCGGCCGCGCCCAGCAGGAAGCGCAGAACGTAGAAGCTGGTCTCGCCCTGCACGAAGGCCATCGCACCGGACAGCAGCCCCCAGGTGAACATGATCCGGGCGATCCAGCGCCGCGCGCCGACCTTGACCAGGATCAGGTTGGAGGGCGTCTCCAGCAGGAAGTAGGCAATGAAGAACACGCCCGCGCCGAAACCATAGACGGTGGAGGAAAACCCCAGGTCCTTGTTCATCTGCAGCGCGGCGAAGCTCAGATTAACCCGGTCCAGGTAGTTCACAAAATAGCAGATGATCGCCAGGGGAATCAGGCGCCGCAGCACCTTTCCCATCGTCCTGGTCTCGATTTCCTCCATGACCTTGTCTCCCCGGCCTATTGTTCCGCAGCCATATCAGTTGGCTTGTTGTCGCTGAGCATTGTCCACGCTCACCGGTCTGGCAAGCGTCGCGGCTGATCCGGGCCGGGCGGGACACTTTCCGATGAGCGAAATCAACCTGCTTTCGCACCCGCCGTTATTGCCCAGCCGTTAACGAGATCACGGCAGACCATTGGAGGGACGATGATGCAAAAGGCCCGACTGATCACACGCATGCTGGTTCTAGGAGCCGCGCTGACCGTCTCGGCCTGCGGCCATAATCCTGCGACCCGGGCTGTGACGGGAGGTTTGATCGGCGCTGGTGGCGGCGCGGCAATCGGGGGTCTCACCGGGGTCGGCGCTGGCACAGGAGCGCTGATCGGCGGGGGCGCCGGGGCTGTCGGTGGCGCCGTCACGGCACCGCGTTAGCACGAACTGGCAAAAGCTGGCCCAAGGCCCGATGTCAGGCGTACATTGCGATCCGACTGTATGAACGCCAGAGTTGCTGCGCGCATGATACGACCTTCGATCCGCCTCTTTGGGTGTGTTGTGTTGATGGCGCCGCTTATGGGGTGCGCGCCGGCGAACCAGGCCGTCGCCAATATGGATCACTTCTTCGATTCCCTGGAAACGCCCAGAGCCCCGCAAGAGGCAACGGCGCCGGCACAGGCCCGCGAGACCCGGGGCCCAGTGCTAACCCAGCGCGCTGGTGAACGCTATCTGGTCACCGGCCCCGGCTACGCTCCGGCCTATCCGCCCTATCAGGTCCCGGCACCCCAGCAACACGCTCCGGCGCCCCACGCTGGAAACCCGACCGGGACGAATCAAGCCAGTGTCAGCGACTGAACCGCTCGATCCGGTACCGGGGATCGATCGTTTCGCCTGACAGGATCGACGCCGCCGTCATCTGTCCCACCACCGGCCCCAGCGTATATCCGTTCGCGGTCACCGCATTATAAAACCCAGCCAACCCCGGCGCCTCCCCCAGCAACGGCGCTCGGTCTATCGCCGGGTTGATGCCGGTCCAGCTGCGTAACATCGACAGCGACCGCAACGCCGGCAAAGCGTGACCGCCCACCCACAGGTTCGCCTGGATCGTCTCCCGCAACGGACGTGTCCTCCCGCTGGCCGGCTCGAAGGCACCGAACCAGCCGCCGCCGATCAACAAGCCCCCGCTGGCCTGTTGCTTAAGCGACAGATGCCGGTTGGCCATCGCAACCAGATGCCGCGTCAGGGGCGGCGCCGGCTCCGTTACGATTACCTGTTGAACCGTCCCGGTCACCGGTAGCGCCAATCCAACCATCCGCCCGATGGCAGCAGCCCACGGCCCGGTGGCATTGACCACCCGGCCAGCCGACACCACGCCCTTGTTCGTCGCAACAGACCAGCCGCCGCCGGCCCGCTCGATCGCTTGCACCTCCGCCCCGCGCAAAAGCCGCGCGCCATGGGCCTGCGCCAGCCGCAGCAGAGCCATCATCCCGCGCAACGGATCGCCATATCCCTCCGCTGGAACGAAATCCGCCCCCAGCATGCGGTCGGACAGCGCGGGCGCGAGATCACGCAATTCATTACTCCCGAGGATATGACTTTCGATCCCCCATCGCCGCTCCATCTCCGACTTGCGGCGCAACCAGTTCATGCCGGCCTCATCCTCGGCCAGCATCAAACCGCCTTCCGTGCGGATTCCCAGGTCTTCCCCCGCCTCTGCTGCGATGTCCTTCCAAAGGGCGATGCTGCGCGGTCCGAGCGGCAAAGTGTGCGCAGCCGGACCGCCATCCGGCGGCGTGGATTCGGTAAAGTCGTAAGACAGCAACTGAACGTGCAGGCTGCCGGCATTGGCCGTACTCGCCGCCATCGCTGCCTCGTCACGGTCGAGCACCAGCACGTCCGCCCCACCCTTGGCCAGGAAATATGCCGTCGACAGCCCGACCACCCCGCCCCCGATCACCACGACATCCGCCTGCCGCGCCTCCTGCGCGACCGGCGGCAACGCGTGCAGCCGAACCGGTGGTGCCGGATTGTCCAACAGAGGTGCCACGAACTCCGGCGCCTGCCGCATCAGCGGCGCCGCCGGCACCGGACGCAGAGGCGCCTGAGGCGCCGCAAAATCCTCCGCTCCCGCCCCCAGCGGACAAAGCCGCATGATCGTCGCGGCACAGAAACGGCCTTGGCACGGCCCCATCCCCGCCCGCGTCGCCTTCTTCAGCGCCGCCAGAGACACAAGTCCGCCGGCGATTTCCGCGCGCAGCCGCCCCGCCGTCACTTCCTCGCACCGGCACACGATCGTTTCATCTTCGATCGGCAACGCAGGCGCCCGGAACAAATGCCACAGCGTCGCCTGAAACTGCTTCGCTCGGCTGATCGCCACCGGCGACCGCCGGTCCGTCTGCGCCGCGAAGCCGAGATCCCGAGCGGCGGCCAACCCGGCCACCCGTCCGGCCGACTGAGCAATACGGGCACCACCAAACATCGCCCCATCACCGACGGCATATACGCCAGGTACCGCAGTGGCGCCCTCGGTGTTCGTTTCGCTTTCCAACACGCCGCGCTCGCTGATCCGGTGCGGCACGCCTAGAGCCCGAGCGAGGCCGACCTCCGGCTGAAAACCCCAGTTGAGGGCGACGACATCAACGTCCCAGCGGCGCTTGCCGGCGATCGCCGTCTGCACGCGCCCATCGCCCTCCAGCCGCTCCAGGACCGTGCGCCATCGCATCGGAACCCGCGCACGGCGTAGCCCCTTGATCAGCCGCTTGCCGTCTTCGGTCAGGTCCGGCGCGAACCAACCCATCTTCAGCGCATCCAGCCCCGCCAGCAGGCCGGGGTAGCGGGCGGCCTCGAGCACCGCAACCGGCTTGACCCCGCAGGCCACAAGTTCCGCGGCAAGCTGCAGGTTCAGCGGGCCGTTGCCGGCGATCAGGATGCGGCTGCCGGGCGCGACCCGCTGGGCGCGGACCAAAGCCTGCAAGCCGCCCGTGGTCATGACGCCCGGCAGGGTCCAGCCAGGGATCGGCACCGGCGCCTCGTGCGCGCCGGTCGCCAGGATCAGACGCCGCGGACGATACAAGATTGACTGACCGCGGACCACCGCGGCGATTTCATCGGCGGCAAACGCGCCCCACACCAGCGCGCCGGTTTCGATGACCACGCCCGCCTTTTCGGCCGACGCGCGCAACGCATTGCCCACGGCAAACTGGCGGTCCGGCGCGCTGTCCTGATGGCTGGGGGCCAGCGGCTTGGCATACTGGCCACCCGCCGCGCTGCGCTCGTCCAGCAGCACCGTGCGGGCGCCCGACTCAGCGGCGGCGATGCCCGCCGACAGCCCGGCCACGCCGCCGCCGACGATCAGGACGTCGCAGTCCCGTTCCTCCTGCTCCGGAGCCGGGTCCCTGGCATCCAGCTTCGCGGGCATGGTGCTGTTGACGAGCATCCCGTCCGCCGCTGGGGTCAGGCAGGCCCGCTGGCCGATGCGGCCGTCTATCGTCACCACGCAGTCGAAACAGGCGCCCATGCCGCAATGCAGCCCGCGCGGCGCGCCGGACCTTGTGTGCCGCAACGTGACGATGCCAGCGGCGGACAAAGCGGCACCGACGGTTTCGCCGTCCAGGGCGTCGATACGCTGGCCGTCGAAGTCGAACGCGATCCGGCGGCCGGAGGGGACGATGGTGGGATGAACGAGTTGCATCGCCCCTATATGCCAAAGCCGGCGCGTGCTTGACAGGGACCACCGGGGTGCCACCCTTCCTCCGCGTCTGCGAAAAGGAGGAAACCATGCGGTTCGGCCTGCTGGTCCGTGGTCAATATGCCCAGGGCGACGACATGCGCGTCCGCCTGAAAGAAGATCTGGACGCCGCGAAACTGGCGCAGGATCTGGGCTTCGATCTGATCGCGAAAGGCTCGCACTACAGTTCGCACCCGTTCCAGTATATCCAGCAGATCCCCTATCTGTGTCAGGTCGCGCTGGTCGCCCCCAAACTCAGGCTGCTGCCGGGGGTGGTCCTGCTGCCGCTGCACAGCCCGCTGCATGTGGCCGAGGAACTCGCCTCGCTTGACGTCATGTCCGATGGCAAAATGATCTTCGGTGCCGGCATCGGCTACCGCGAGGTCGAGTTCAAGGCGTTCGGCACCACGCAGAAACAGTCCGGCCCGCGGTTCGAGGAATGCCTGACCGCCGTCAAGCGCCTGTGGTCGGAAGATTTCGTCACCATGAAGGGCAGCTATTTCGAGCTGCAGGAGGCCAACTGCACGGTCATGCCGGTGCAAAAGCCGATGCCGCCGATTTGGATCGGCGCCAACGCCAATATCGGCATTCGCCGCGCTGCCAGGGTGGCGGATGCCTGGTTCATCAATCCGCACAACAAGCTTGATACGACCGCCGAACAGATGGAGGTCTACAAGCGCGCCCTCGACGACGCTGGCAAGCCGTTCCCGGCCGAACTGCCGATGGCGCGGGAAGTCTTCGTCGCCAAGACGCGGGCCGAGGCAATCCGCCTCGCGCAGCCGTATCTTGAAGCCAAGTACAAGGCCTATCGCGATTGGGGCCAGGACAAGGTCATGCCCGCCAGCGATCACTTCGCCCTGGATTTCGAGGATCTGATGACCGACCGGTTCCTGTTCGGCTCTCCGGCCGAGGTCACGGAACAGATCCTGGTGCTGCGGAAGCGTTTCGGGGTCAATACGCTGGTGCTGGGCGTCCACTGGGCCGGCATGCCCGCGACCCTTGCGAACGAACAAATGCAGATGATCGCCGAACAGGTTTTCCCTGCCGTGCAATCGGCCTGACGAGGACACTACAGAATGAAAATTGGCGCCGTCATGTTCTTCACCACCGACTCCATGCAGCCGGGGCCTCTTGGCCGCGCGCTGGAGGAGCGGGGCTTCGAATCCCTTTGGGTGCCGGAGCACACGCATGTTCCGTCCTCACGTGT
This sequence comes from uncultured Pseudomonadota bacterium, assembly GCA_963819005.1. Taxonomy (GTDB): domain Bacteria; phylum Pseudomonadota; class Alphaproteobacteria; order Acetobacterales; family Acetobacteraceae; genus Rhodopila. The sequence goes on along the minus strand of CAWFUL010000007.1, from coordinate 256,094 downwards.
CACGCCATTCATCGGCGGCGGCCCGATGCCCCGGCCGTATTACGAGATCTACGACCCGTTCCTGGCGCTCAACACCGCCGCCGCGGTGACGACGAAGCTGAAGATCGGCACCGGCATCGCACTGGTCGTGCAACGCGATCCGATCGTCACGGCGAAGATGGTGTCGTCCATCGACCAGTTGTCGCAGGGGCGCTTTCTGTTCGGTGTCGGCAACGGCTGGAACCGCGACGAGATCGAGAACCACGGCACGGCGTTCGAGACCCGCAACAAGCTGGCGCGCGAGCGGATCGAGGCAATGCAAACGATCTGGACGGAGGACGAACCCTCCTACGAAGGCGAATTCGTCAGGTTCGGCCCTATGAGCCAGTGGCCGAAGCCGTTCCAGAAGCCCTATCCGCCCGTGATCGTCGGGGGCGCGTTCCCCCACGCCGCGCGACGGGCCATCCGTTACGGCAACGGTTGGATTCCGCGCGCCGACCGCCTTGAACACGACGGCATCGGCGTCATCATCAACGAATTCCACGCGCTCGCTCGGAAGGCCGGCCGTGATCCGGCATCGCTGCCCATTACCATCTTCCGCGTCCCGGACGATCTGGAGAAACTGCGCTTCTGCCAGTCCATCGGAATCGACCGCGTCGTCTTCAGCCTACCGGCGGAGAAAGAGGACAAGATCATGCCGATCCTGGACCGATGGGTGCAGGTAAAGCGCGAACTCGGAGTCTGACCGTGATGGCCGCGCATCTGGGCTACCTGCTGCCGACCCGCGAACAGATCATGGAGGGGCGTCCTGAAACTGGGCGCCTGCTCGATCTGGCGGCCCGAGCCGCCGATCTGGGTTACGGCTCCGTCTGGGTCGGTGACTCCCTGACAGCGCGCCCCCGTCACGATCCGCTGACCCTGATGGCGGCGGTCGCCGGACGGACGCCCTCGCTGACGGTGGGCACGGCCGTCCTGCTGCCGGCGCTGCGCAATCCCGTTGTGCTGGCGCACCAAGTCGCCACGCTGGACCGGCTGACCGAGGGCAAGCTGATCCTCGGTGTCGGCTTTGCCAGCGACCGTCCCAACATCCGCGCCGAATTCACCGCCGCCGGCGTGCCGTTCGATAAACGCGTCGGCCGAATGATGGAGGGATTGCGACTGTGCAAAGCCCTGTGGTCGGGCCAGCCGGTCGATTGGGATGGCCGCTGGCAGATGACCCAGGCAGTCGTTTCACCAACCCCGCACCGGCCGGGCGGCCCACCGCTATGGATCGGCGGCAACCTGCCAGCCAGCCTCGATCGCGCCGGTCGTTTCTTCGACGGCTGGTTTCCCAACGCACCGATGCCCGCTGATTTCGAGTCACGCTTTAACCATATCCGCGAGGTCGCCAAGGCCCACAGCCGCGACGCATCGGCCATCAGCGGCGCGATGTATCTGACCGTCGCGTTGGACGACAACGCCGCCGCGGCGGATGACCGGATGAACCAGTTCGTGGAGGGCTATTACGGCCAAGCCGCCGCTGTCATTCGCGCGCGCCAGGCCAACTATGCCGGGCCAGCCGCTGGCATAGCGGAATGGCTGGACAATTACGAGAAAGCCGGCGCAACGCATCTGATCCTGCGCTTCGCCGGCGACCCGGAAAAGCAGATGGAGACCGTCGCAAAGGCGCGCGGGCGGTAATTACCCTGCGCCGTTCACATCCGCCCACCGCCTTCGTTCCGACTTCGTCATGGCCGAGCTTGTGCCGGCCATCCACGCGTTGCCGTGACTGGAGCAAAATAAGACCGGATCGTCCTACCGCAGCACAGCCTCCGTCCTCCGCTCTATCAGCCCGAAATCGATCTCCCCGCCGATCCCCGGCGCCGTCGGCGCGTGCATCATCCCGGCCGCGTCCGGCGCCAGATCCTTCACCATCCCATACTTGTGCGCCCCGTCCGGCAGCAGAACCTCCCACATCGTGGTGTTCCGGATCGCCATGCACAGGTGCAGATTTGCCAGATTGTTCAACGAGTTCCCGGAATGATGCACTTCGTAGCGAAGCCCGAATGCCTCCGCCAGATGTGCCGTCTTCAGCATGGTCGTCAGCCCGCCCTTGTTGGGAATATCGCCCCGCAGGTAATCGGTCGCCTTCTCGGTAAGCCAGATCGGATACGTATCGAGACCGCCGGCCGGGAACTCCGTCGCCATGATCGGAATATCCAGCTTCTGTCTCAGCTTCACATAGCCGTAGATATCTTCATCCGACAGCGGGTCTTCATACCAGTAATAGCCCATCTCCTCGATTGCCCGGCCGACGCGTAGCGCCTGTGTGTAATCATAGGCCCAGGTCGAATCCAGCATCAGCCGGTAGTCATCCCCGACCGCCTTGCGCACCGCCTCGCATACCTTGATATCCTTGTCCGGATCCCGCGGCGGATGGATCTTGTAAGCCTGCCAACCCGCCGCCTTGAACCCCAGCGCCTGCTCCACGTACGCCGAAGCCTCCGGCAGCACCTGCGAACTTGCGTAAGCGGGGATCGAGGTCCGGCACGTCCCCATCAGCGCATGTACCGGGCAGCCCAGCGATCTTCCCAGCCAGATCCCACAGCGCCGTGTCCACGGCCCCGATGGTCCGGTAGCTGACCGCGCGGTTGATCAGCCGCATGCCGGCGTGGATGCGCTCCCGTTCCAATGGATTCTGTCCCATCAGCATCGGCTTCAAGGTGCGGATCAACTGCGGCCCGTCCATCGAGGCCGGATTGGTGGCGGAACCCAGGAACGCAAAGCCCTCCAGCCCGCTGTCCGTCAGGATACGCAACAGCCCGAGGTTGCTCGCACCCGCCGTCGCGGTGCCGGTGTGGTAGTTGGTCGCCGGAATATTGTCCCAGGTAAAGATCGTCAGCGAAACATCATCGATTTTCATTGTTGTTCCTCCCTTACGCAAAGACTTCAGTGGCGCACCGCCTCCGGCCGGAACCTCACGCCGGCCCGAGCGAGGCCGCCGCCCACGCCGATGGGCGTGCCGTCGGCGCGCCAGCAGGACGCGCCCTCCATCGTGCCGTCGGGATGGAAATGAATGGCACTCATGCCCCCGGCGACATTGCCAACCCGCACGGCGTCATGTCCCCTGTCCCGCAAGGCATCGAACACATCCGGCGCGATTGCGTTCTCCACCTCCAGCGAAAATCCCTGAGTCCAGACGCGGGGCGCCTCCACCGCCTGTTGCACGCTCATGCCGTGATCGATCAGATTGGACAGCGCCTGCATCACCGACGGGAAAATCCGCAGTCCCCCTGGCAATCCCAGTGCGTAGACCGGCTTGCCGTCACGCAGCACGATCACCGGCGACATCGACGACGTCACCCGCTTGCCCGGCGCCACCGAACTCGCCCGTCCCGGATGCGGATCGAACACGAACATGTAGTTGTTCGGAATCATCCCGGTGCCCGGAACGATATACCGCGCGCCGAACAGGCTGTTGATCGTCTGCGTGCTTGCAACGACATTCCCCGCCGCATCCGCCACCGTCACATGAGTCGTATAAGCCGACCCTTCCGGCGCCACCTCCGCCGACCACGTCTGTGCCCGGTTCATATCGATCCTGCCACGACGGTCGGCGGCATATTGTTTTGACAGAATCTTATCCACCGGCACCTTCACGAAGGCAGGGTCGGCGGTAGCGGCCTTGCGGTCGGCGAAGGCGATCTTCAGAACCTCGGCCAGCAGGTGCACCGTGTCGGCAGACCCGAAGCCCAACGCGCCGATATCGAAGCCTTCCAGGATATTCAGCATCTGGATGATGTGCAGCGGCCCGGATGAGGGCGGCGGCGGCCCGATAATGTCGAAACCGCGATAAAGACCCCGCACCGGCTCACGCGTCACCGTCCGATACGCAGCCAGATCATCCCGCGAGATATAACCGCCCGTGCGTGCCATATGGTCCGCATAATCCGAACCGAGCCGCCCGGAATAGAGCAACGACGGCCCCTGCCGAACCACCTCCCGCAGCGTCTCCGCATAGTCTCCCGTCACCAGCCGCGTCCCGGCCGAGATCGGCGACCCACCCGGCAGATACAGCGACGCGATCGCCGGATCGCGGATCATGTCGCCGGCCGCATCCGCCACGCACTCCGACAGATACGGCGTCACCCGGAACCCGCGTGAGGCATGGCGGATCGCCGGCTCCGTCACATCCGCCAGGGAGAACGTACCGAACCGCTCCAGCGCCTCGCACCACCCCATCAGGTTGCCTGGCACCCCCACCGAGGTCGGACCCACAGCATTCTTCCGCCCGATGGTGTCCATCGCACCCGGCCCCGCGGCGGGATCGGGCGTATAGGTCGTCGGCCCCGTTGCCGCGGGCGCGGTGCTCTGGCCATCGATGACGGTGTGCGTGCCATCTGCCAGGCGGATGTGCGCCATGCCGCCGCCCAGGATGCCGACCATCATCGGCTCCACCACCGTCAGCGCGAAGAACGAGGCGATCGCCGCGTCGATTGCATTCCCCCCTGCCGCAAGCATCTCTGCCCCAGCCGCTGAGGCCAGAGGGTGGTTGGTGATCACCATCCCCCGCTGCCCCGTCGCGGGGTGCTTTTCACAGTTGAAGCGGCTGGCGGCGTTGGTGCGCCGGTCGTGTGCGGACATGGTCTGGAGGCCCTTCGCCATTACGCGGCCGATCATCGCCCGCTACAGGCCGGTTGGGAAGGCGCGCACCTGATCAGGCAGCCACGCCCTCCACCGGCGCCAGCGCGGGCCGGCCACGGATCATGTCCGATGCCTTCTCGGCAATCATCATGGTCGAGCTATAGGTATTTGCAGACGGCATGTTGGGCATGATCGACGCATCCACGACCCGGATCCCCTGCAACCCATGAACCCGCAACTCGTCATCGACAACAGCGGTCTTGTCGGACGCCGGCCCCATCCGCGCCGTCCCGATCAGATGATACGCGGTAGATCCATATTGCCGCGCATACCCCAACCATTCGTCATCGGTCTGAACATTCGGCCCTGGCAGTTCATCCCGGTCAAAGAACGGTGTCAGTGCCTGTGTGTGCAACAATTGCCGAGCCAGATACATCCCCTTGACCAGAACACGCTGGTCATACGGGTCCTTCAAATAATTCGGCTGAATAACGGGATCCTCGAACGGATCGACGGACCGGGCGCGAACATAACCTATACTTTCAGGCCGGTGCTGCCAAACGCCGCATGTCATTCCGGGATAGTCATCCAGAACGCCGATGAAGCCGGCCTTATAGCTGGCGGGGGTGAAGACGCCCTGCAGGTCCGGTTGGCGCATCGTGTCCTCGGTCCGCCAGAACCAATGCACAATACTCGGTGTCAGCGCCATGATGCTCGGTTTTCCCATCATCCAGCGCGCGACTTGTCCCGCCAGGCTCAGTCCGTGCGACATTTCGTTCATGGTCCGGATATTCTTCACGCGGGCCACGATGCGCGTTGAGTAATGATCGCGGAAATTCTCGCCAACCGGCAGATCGGCCACCACCGGCACACCCAGTTCGCCCAGGAGCCATGCCGGACCAACTCCCGACATCTGCAACAACTTCGCCGTGTTGGCCGTCCCGGACGAAACGATTACCTCCTTGCGAGCATAAACCGTCCGACGTATCGACCGATCCTTGTCATTCACATACAGCACGCCCGTCGCCCGGTTTCCCTCGAACAGCACCCGAGCAGCCCGCGCATCGGTACGAACATCCAGCCGGCCTGTGGCCTTGGCGGGATGCAGGAACACGCGCGCCGCGGAATGCCGATACCCACGGTTGATCAGCCGCTGGAAATACCCAACGCCCGCCTGCGAATCACCGCTGTTATAGTCAGCCGCACGCGGAATCCCCAGCTCACCAGCGCCCTCGATGAACGCCTCGTTGACAGGATGGACCCAGTCATTGTCGGTGACCGGCAAGCTGCCCTCGCGCCCATGGATGCGGTCATCGCCAAGCCCGATCCGCCGCTCGCCACGCTTGAAGTACGGCAGGATATCGACATAGCCCCAGCCGCGATTGCCGCGCTGCGCCCAGTTATCGAAATCCTCGCGCTGACCGCGGTTGTAGACCATGCCGTTGATCGACGACGACCCGCCCAGCGTGCGGCCCTGAGTCGTGGGGATCCGCCGGCCATTGATCCCTTCGCCCGGCTCCGTTTGGAACTGCCAGGTGTAGGCCGGGTTGAACAACATCTTGATGAAGCCGGCCGGGATGTGAATGAACGGATGCCGGTCCGGCGGCCCGCATTCCAGTACGCACACCGTGACGCCAGGGTCCTCCGTCAGCCGCTTGCACAGCACCGAACCCGCCGCGCCGCTGCCCACGATCACGTAGTCGAACGTATCCCCGTCCACCCTCAACAACCTCCGCCTTGGCCGGTGGTTTGCTCCCCGGCGGGTTTCATACTAAGCTGTGGTTTCAGACCAATCCAAGCCAGGGTGGGATTACGAGCATGGAGTATGTCTGCGACGCACCGAACAATCTGACCTGGTTTCGCTTGACGACCGAGGGCGAGGCGGTGGCAGAGTCCCTGGACATGAAGCACGCGGTGGAAAAGCACTACCGGCGGGAGCGGGAACGTGCCGCTGAGGCCTTTCAGCCCTCGGCTGGAACCATGTTCATCGAACAGGACATCAACAAGGAAGCGCACATCCAGCGCGCGATGCCGCTGTTCATGACCTTGCGGAATGAGGACGGAAAGGCGCTGGTCACCGCAATGCTGCCGCCGAAGGGCAAAGGCGGCGGCGGTTGCATCATCGTCGGGCCAGGCAACGCCGATCCCTACCCGCAATATGCCGCCGCGATCGCCGCGTTGGGCTCACATTTCGGCATCACCCTCGACCGCACCAGCTGTTATCCGTACCGCCGCTGACACCTCACAGGGAGCACGCCATGGCCATTACATTGGAGAAGTTCGCCGCAGATTGCCACGCCGCGCTAAAGGCGCAGCCGGGCACCGCCGGCCGGGAAAAGGTCCGGGAGTTGGTGAGCCAGGCCCTTAAGGACCCGCACTTTGTCGCCACCAACATTCCGGAAGGCACGCCGGAGCGGCACATACTCTACGAGGACCCGGAACTCGGCTTTGCCATCCTGGCGCACGGTTATGTCGGTGCGAAGGGCAGCAAGCCGCATGACCACGGCCCGTCCTGGGCGATTTACGGCCAGGCCGCCGGCGAGACGATCATGACCGACTGGCAATGCGTCGCGCGCCCGACCGACAGCGCCCCCGGCAAGGCTGCCCCGGTCCGCGATTACGTGATGAAGCCCGGCGACGCTTACCTGTACGACGTCGGCGTCCTGCACTCGCCGGAGCGGAAGGGGGACACCCGCCTGCTGCGGATCGAGGGGCTGAACATGGCGAAGGTCAAGCGCTTCCCCTACGAAGCGGTCGCCGCTCAGCAAGCGGCCGAGTAACCCTCAGCGTCATGGCCGGGCTTGGCCCGGCCAGCCACTTTTGTGCGCCCACGTCGCGGGCGTCACTTCAGCGGAATAATCTCCCGCTCCTCAATCACGAACGTCTTGATCTGCCCGATAAACAACGCCCCGTCGTCCGTCAGCCGCTTCATCTCCGGCGTCGCGCCGGCTCGGGCCAGGCTTTCCTGATCGTCATACCATAGTTCCGCGATCCCATCGACCTCCACATCCGTCTCCGGAATGTCCGGGCGCGTCCGCGTGCCGACTATGTGCGACTGCACATAACGGCGGATGCCCGGCACGGCCAGCGCGAGCGGACCGTGAATGTCGAACCAGTGACGGACGAACTCTTCATGGCTGATCCCGTCCTTGCGTGTCAGCAGACCGACTACTTTTATCATGTGCGATGTTCCGGCTACAGGCTGGTGGCGTGCCGAGAAGGATTCCAGTGCCGGGCGGCATCGGCGCATCGCGCGACGTCTTCCTCCAGCATCAGACCCTGTGCGACCAGTTCCTCCGCGGCGGCGGCGATGGCCGACACATAAGCGCCCCAGTCCTGATATCGTTCCAGAACCGCCAGTCGGGGATCACCCGTGGCGGCCCGTTCCGACACCGTATCAGGAAACGGGATGTAGCTGCCCTCGAACCGCCATTGCACGCCATGCCCGAAGCCACGCCCTCGCGGATTCCAGCCCGTATAGGTCCCCAGCGGTGCGGCCACCATCGGCGCGCGCACGCCCGCGACATCGTTGCCATCCTTGTCCACGGACGGGACCAGCACCGTATACCGCAGCCCAGGGCCACCGTCCGGATCGTTCTGCCCATGCACGATCACCGGCGGCTCCCGCAGGATGCCTTTGTCGGCCTCCGGCCCGAAGTCCAGCAGCGGCAGGGCATTCGGCTCCGCGAGCGGCATGACACCAGGAATCGCCGGAAATTGCCGCCGCCATCGCGCGTAATCGACCAGCGTGCCATCGGCTCGGGACGGAATGCGGCTGTCCGGCGGCGGCGTCCCATCCGTCGCCCACCGGTCCATCGCATCCAGCATCGCCCGGAACAACATCGAGGTTGCGACGCTGTTGGAATAGTTCTGCCCGATCCCCTTCCCAGGCGCCTTCAGCAGCGGATTGGCTGAGTGCTGCGAACTTGCCCAACAGTAGATCCGCACCGTCTCCGGCTGAGGCAGGTCATTGCCCCGTGTATCGGTGTGAACCAGCGACCCGCGCCGCACCCAGTATTCCGTCGCCGTCTGCGTATGAAACACCAGCGGGTCGGACTCAGGCCGTTTCAGGATCGCATCCTCCCGCCCCGTCAGGTGATCGACCGAGTGCGCGTAGGAGAACGGGAAGCTGTCGGCGATATTGAAGTGGTCTTCGTATTGTTGGCCGCCGGAGACGATCGGGCTGGCAAACCGGTGGTTCAGCCATTTCCGCCCCGCACCTGCCACGTGCGGCATTACGCCATCGAACACCCGCCGTCGCGCCGCGTCCGCGTTGTAGCCGCGATAGACAAAGTCCCGGATGCAACGACCTGTCTGCGACCGGCCCCAGCCGTAAACCTTCTCCGTCCCCGACAGCGGATTTGCAGCACCGTTCTGGTATTTCAGGAAACTGACGAAATCCCGCACCGCCACGTGGCCCAGCCCCATCAGCTTCGGATCGCGAGCGGTATAGACCAGCTCGTAAATCCAACCAGGCTGAAACCCGGCGGGGTAATGAATGAACGTGTCGGACGGCGCCACTGCCCGTTCGGCGCCTCCGGATTCAGCGCCGGCGCCACCGAGTTCCTGCGCAAAAGCCCACGCGCTGACAGGAATGACCTCCGGCGGATCATACGGATAGCGCCGGCGTGTAAGGACGGCATCGGAACGATCCGCGACCGGGTACGACCATGCCGCGACCCGCCCGCTCAACGGCATGGTCGCACCGGCCGGCGCATCCACAATGAACTCGGTACGCACCCGCCCGGTGATCGGCGTCCCGTTGTCCGTCGCCACCGGCACGTCCAGCACCAGCCGCCCGTCACCGGGCAGGATGTCACCTTCCCACGCCAGCCAGGCAACGGCATAACCGCGCCGCATCAGGAAGCCGTTCCCAGCGTGCTCCAGCGTCAGCGGATCGTTGCTGTGCGGTGCATCATTATAGAACTGCAACGCCCGCTTGTGCCCACGGTTGCCGTAGTCGAACAGCACCCTGCCGTTCCCGGCCGACGGCCGCAGGATCATGAAGTCCGCCTCGAATCGCACCAACCCATCCCGGTCCCGCGGCGCGTTCTCGATGTCGACGATATCGGACTGCGCGGGCGCGAGCGGATCGACGGCGAAAAGCACGCGTCCCTTCAGCCGCTCATAAGCGCCGCCGCCCTCGAAACGATGCCCGCCCGCGAAGGCGCACCGCTCGTCGATCCGGATTTCCAGCAAGTTGGTCATGTCGCCCTCCTACCGAGGCTTCGCCAGCCGCAGCGATTCACCGTTCGCGTAAGCAACGATCTGTTCGAACGCCTCGCTGAAGTACAGCTCGAAATTGTCCCATTCCGCCCAGCCGAGATGCGGGGTGCATATCACATTCGGCATCGACAGGAATGGATGGTTGCCACCGGTCACCGGCTCCTCCTCATACACATCCACCGCCGCGTAACCGGGCCGCCCCGCCTGCAATCCCGCCAGCAAAGCCTTGGGCTGGATCAGTTCCGCCCGCGACGTATTGATCAGCAGAGCCGTCGGCTTCATGCGCGCCAGATCCTCCGGTCCGACAATCCCCCGCGTGTCCGCACGCAGCCGGACATGCAGCGACAACACATCGGACTGCTCAAACAGGTCCGCCTTGCTGGTGGCAAAATCATACCCCGCCGCCTTCGCCCGCGCCGCGGAGGCCGCCTGACCCCACGCCAGAACGCGCATCCCCATCCCAGCGCCGGCCTTCGCCACAAGCGACCCGATCTGCCCCAGGCCAAAAATCCCCAGCGTGCTTCCTGCCAGCCGGTGCGACAGGGTGCAGGGCCACTCACCCCGGCGCATCCGCTCCGCCTCAATAACGATGTTCCGGCGCGAGGCGACCATCAGCGCAACGGTCAGTTCCGCCGGCGCGGTGGGCGAATTGCTCGACCCGGTGGAGACAAGGATGCCCAGATCGTCACAGGCCGCATAATCGATGGACGTCGCCGCCCGCCCAACCAACGCGATCAGCCGAAGGTTCGGGAGCCGTTCGATCAGGGCGCGCGAGAAATTCACCCGTTCGCGGATCGCGACGACAACCTCGGCCGGATGCAACCGCTCCAGAAGCTGTTCGAAATCCGCTGCCGGCGCGCGGTAGCGAACAACCTCATGACCCGTCAGCAACGAAAAACACGCCAGCCGGTCCACGATGTTCTGATAGTCGTCTGGGATGACGATCTTCATGCCATATGCTTTCGCAACAAACGGCCCCAGCCGAACACCGGTTCGGTAAAGCCCGCCAGCCGCAGCACCGCCCAAAGGCTGACCTGGTTCGTCGTCAGCACGGGCTTGCCGATCGCGGCTTCCAGCCGGTCGACGATCCCCAGTGTCGCCCAGTTCCCGCACGCCAACATCACCGCCTGCGCCTGCGCCTGATCCACCGCCACACCCAGATCGAACGCCGTCTGTTCCGCTAGCGCCCCAATCTCCAGGTTGTTCACCAGCCCCATCGCGCGTTGCGCCAGGACCTGAAACCGGCTGGCCTCGATGAACGCCGCCGTCGTCTCGTTGACCGCTTCGCTCCAGGGCGCCGCAATCACCAGCCGCGTCACGCCCAGCGTCGTTAGCGCCTGGTTCATCGCGGTCGAGGCGGTCGTGGCCGGCTTGCCGCTGCTCTCCTCGATCCGCCGGATTAGTTCCTGATCATAGCCGATGCCATTGCGCGAACTCGGTGCCGTGGCGGCGAGGACAATCGCATTGACGTCGGCATCCGCGAGCTTCCGGCTTTCGCTTTCGATATCCTCGACGATGCGGGCAGTCGAACTCGCCTCCACGGTCCGAAGCGGCAGGCGCGCGACATGCAGCGTGATGCCGTCCGGCAGGACGCGGTTAAACTCCGGCTCCTGCGTGGTGTTGGATGACGGAAGCAACAGTCCGATCCGGCGGCGGTCCGGGTGCAGCTTCATGACCCAGTTCCTCCTGGCAACGCGGCGGGACTGTTTCAAACCCCCCGTCGCCTGTCAAACATATGGCCACGGCAAAGCGCCAAAGAAAACCGCATCCAACCCCAACCAACCGGTTGACGCCGGATCGGCCGGGGGCTACATCGCGCGCCCTACCGTTGCCCCTCGGGGCGCGGCAGCCCCGTCGGTGCCCAGATGGCGGAATTGGTAGACGCGCAGGTTTCAGGTACCTGTGGCCGCAAGGTCGTGGAAGTTCGAGTCTTCTTCTGGGCACCATCGCTGGGGCGACCATAGAATGGCGATCACACAATTCATGCCGAACGGAACGATCCACCTGCATCGCAACGATCTTCCGGATGGCCTCTCGCTAGGTCCGATGGTCGCGGTGGATACCGAGACGATGGGCCTCAACCCGCATCGCGACCGGCTGTGCCTGGTTCAGCTATCCGCCGGCGATGGCCACAGCCACATGGTCCAGTTGATCCCGCCCCAACGCGGCGGCCACGGGTTCGACTGCCCGAACCTCCGGCACCTGCTGGCTGATCCCGCGACCGTGAAGCTGATGCATTTCGCCCAATTCGACGTCGGCGTCCTGCAGCACAGCCTCGGCATCACTGTCAGCCCGGTGAAATGCACCAAGATCGCGGCAAAGCTAGTCCGCACGTTCACCGACAAGCACGGCCTGAAGGACCTCTGCAAGGATCTGCTCGGCGTCGATCTGTCCAAGCAGCAGCAAAGCTCCGACTGGGGCGCGATGGAACTGACGCCGGAGCAACTGGCCTACGCCGCGTCCGATGTCCTGCACCTGCACGCCCTGTGGGCGAAGCTGGAGCCACTGCTGATCCGGGAGAATCGCCTGGAACTCGCCGAAGCCTGCTTTGGCTTTCTGCCGACGCGCGGCCGCCTGGACCTGCTGGGCTACGACCAACCAGATATTTTCGCGCATCAGTCATAAGCTCACCGGGTAGACGGTGCCACGCGGCTGCCACAAGCAACTCCTATATGGCGCTAGTTAGAAGGTCGAAAACCACACGCGGGGCAATGTAACGCTTCGATATGTTCGCGCGGTTGACCTTGTCGTACGTGCCGGCCCATAGAAATACGCTGGCACAACAGAAGAAGAATCGACCTTGAGCCAACGCGTCGCCCAGCCTGCTGATTCCATGGCCGGAGCTTTTATCCCGGCCGCCACTGACCTCCAGGTCGCTCGGGATGTCCTGAACACCGAGGCAGCAGGACTTTTGGCGCTTGCCACCAGCCTGGGGGATGATTTCCGGCTGGCGATCGACCACTTGGCGCCAACAACCGGGCGGCTGGTCGTCTCCGGAATGGGCAAATCCGGCCATGTCGCCCGGAAAATTGCCGCGACCCTAGCATCCACTGGTACCCCGTCGCTGTTTGTGCATCCAGCCGAGGCGTCGCACGGCGACCTTGGCATGATTGTCGCCGGCGATTCAGTGCTGGCGCTGTCCAACTCCGGCGAGACCGCGGAACTCGCGGACCTGGTCGCCCATACCAGGCGCTTCGCGCTGCCGCTTGTCGCGATTACCGGCCGTGCGGAGTCCACGCTCGCGCAAGCGGCGGACGTCGCGCTGGTCTTGCCGAAGGCCGCGGAAGCCTGCCCGATGGGGCTGGCGCCGACCACGTCCACCACCATGCAACTGGCGCTGGGCGACGCAATCGCCGTTGCCCTGCTGACGCGGCGGGGATTCACCGCAGCCGATTTCCGTTCCATCCATCCAGGCGGGCGTCTTGGCGCCAGGCTGCGGCGCGTGCGTGACATCATGCACGCCGGCAACGCCATGCCCGTGGCCGAACCGGACATGCGAATGGCGGCCGCCCTGGTCCTGATGACCGAGAAACGCTTCGGCTGCCTCGGCGTGACCAACTCGGACGGCGTGCTGACTGGAATCATCACGGATGGAGATCTGCGGCGCGCGATGGGGCCGGACCTGCTGTCCCGGCACGTCGCGGACATCATGACCCTCTCGCCGCGCACGATCGGACCGGACGCGCTGGCGGTCGAGGCGCTGCATGTGATGAACGCCCGGGAACGTCCGGTGACAGCGCTGTTTGTGGTCGACCCTGCCGGCTGTCCCGTCGGCATCCTGCACGTCCACGATCTGTTGCGGGCTGGCGTGGCATGAGTATGCCGCGCATGACCAGCACGCCACCGGATCGCCGGACCGGCGCCTACCTGATCCCGACCGGCGCCAGCCGATCGCGCAACCTGCCGACCGCGCGCCGGATCGCGCGTCGGCGGGTGCTCATCACCCTGACCAAATGGCTGCTGCCGGTCGCGGCGATGATCCTGCTCGCCCTGATCGCCTTATGGCCGGAAGTCGAACGCCTGACAGGCAAGGCTCGTGTGACCGTCGGGCGCTTGTCGGCCGAGATGCAAAGCGGCCACATGATCGATGCGCGTTACAACGGCGTCGATGAAAAAGGCCGCCCCTACACCGTGACGGCCGGCACGGCCTGGCAGATCGATACCGACCGGGTCGGCCTGACGATGCCGAAGGGGGACATCACGCTGGAAAACGGTACCTGGCTGATGCTCAGCGCCCGGGATGGCACCTTCGTGCAGAAACTCAACCAGCTGGACCTTGTGCATGACGTTACGCTTTACCGTGACGACGGCACGACGATGCATACCGCCGCGGCCTCGATCGATCTGAAGGCCGGCGCGGCGGCCGGCTCCGACCCGGTTCATGCGGAAGGGCCTTTCGGAATCTTGGATGCCCAGGGCTTTACGGTGATGGACAAAGGCGCCTCGGTCCAGTTCACCGGGCCGGCGCATCTTGGTACTGAACGGGACCAATCCGTGATGCGGCGATGGCCTATAACCGCTGTCCTGGCGTGCGGGCTAAGTCTGACAATGCCGGACGCGCGCGCCCAGCAGCTCGACCTTACCCATGGCGGACCGATTAACATCACCGCCGTCGACGGGATCGAGTGGCGCCAGGCGGAACAGGAGGTGATCGCCCTCGGCGACGCCAAGGCGACCCGTGGCAACGTCACGGTCAGCGGCGACCGCCTGACCGCGTGGTATCGCAAGAAGGGCGCGGCCGGTCGGACCCAGCCGGCGCAGCCAGCCTCTCAACCCGCCAAGTCCGTGTCCGAACCAGCCTCCGGGATCGGCGGCGACACCTCGACCGAAGGCAACGAAATCTATCGGCTGCAGGCCGATGGGAACGTCCACATCTTCACCCAGACTGATGAGGCGCAAGGCGACCGCGCGATCTACGATCTGGACCAGGCGGTGATGGTGATGACCGGCAGGAACCTGAAACTGACCACCCCGAACGATGTCCTGACCGCGCGGGATGACCTTGAGTACTGGCCGCAGAAGCACATGGCCGTGGCGCGGGGCAATGCGGTTGTGGTGACAAATGATGGCAAGCGCGTGTCGGCCGACACGCTGGTAGCCTACACCCAGGATGCCGCACCGCCGGCTTCGGGCGGGACGCAGGCATCGGCGTCAGGTGTCACTCCGGCCGCCGCGAAGACGTCTGGCGCGACCCAGGCATCCGCGAAGTCGTCCGACGACCCGATGGCCGCCTCTGGCAAGCTTCAGAAGGTCGAGGCCTATGGGAATGTCTCGATCCGTACCCAGACGGATACGGTTACAGGGGAGCGCGGCGTCTATGTCCCCGATACCGGGATGGCTCGAATTGCCGGCAACGTGCAGATTACCCGCGGCCAGAATCAGTTGAACGGCGCCGAGGCTGACGTGAACATGAAGACCGGCGTCGCGAAGCTGATCGCCAGCCATGCGGGACGCGTTCATGGGCTCGTCCTGCCGAACGACGAGAGCAACAAGTCATTGACGAACGATCCAGCAGCCCCTGACAAGGTCCCCACCAAGCCCGCGTTGAACGGCGCACCGGCGGCCCAGACAGGATCGCGGTCATGAATGAAATCCGCGCTGCTCGGCCATCAGCTGCTCTGAAGGTCTTGCGCGGCGGCGGCGGCCTGACGGCGACCGGCGTCGGCAAGACCTACAAGGGCCGGCCGGTGGTCAGGAACGTATCGGTGACGTTGCGCCGAGGGGAGGCCGTTGGCCTGCTCGGACCGAACGGCGCTGGGAAGACCACGACATTCTACATGATCGTCGGACTGGTCAGGCCCGACACCGGATTGATCAGCATGGACGGCACCGACATCACGCGCCTGCCGATGTATCGACGCGCCCGCCTGGGCATCGGCTATTTGCCGCAGGAGGCCAGCGTCTTCCGGGGCCTGAATGTCGAGCAGAACGTCATGGCCGCACTCGAGGTCGTGGAACCCGACGCCGCCACCCGGCGCATGATGCTGGATGAGTTGCTGGCCGAATTCGGCATCAGCCACCTGCGCCGCACCCCTGCTCTGGCACTTTCAGGCGGTGAGCGCCGACGCGTCGAGATCGCCCGCGCGCTGGCGACCCAGCCGTCTTACATTCTTCTCGATGAACCGCTGGCCGGCATCGACCCGATTGCCGTCGGCGAAATCCGTGATCTGGTGAAGCACCTGAAGGATCGTGGCATTGGCGTGCTGATCACCGATCATAACGTGAGGGAGACGCTGGACATCATCGACCGCGGCTACATCATGCATGATGGGCAGGTGCTGATGGAGGGTCTGCCAAGCGAGGTGGTTGCTCACGAGGATGTGAGACGGGTGTATCTGGGGGAAAAGTTCAGCCTCTGATTGCTTTTCGGGCAGTTTTTCAACTGCCCGGCCAAAGTAGCATGCTTTTTGCATGCCAGATTCGAACCAGCCGAGCAAAATGATTGACCCGGCGTCCGAGCGTCGATATGCGGGTTGGCATGGCGATTGCTCCCCGTCTCGATCTACGCCAAAGCCAGACACTTGTCATGACGCCGCAGCTGCGTCAGGCGATCAAGCTTCTCCAGTTTTCCAACATCGAGGTTGCCTCGTTCGTCGAGGAGGAGCTTGAGAAGAACCCGCTGCTGGAACGGGACGAAACGACCGATCTTCCGCCCAACGAACGCGCCGCGCTGGACCAGATCGAGCCGCGTCCGAACAGCGCGCTGGACACTGCCGATGCGGTCAGCGCGGAGACGCTGCCGGCCGAAGGCGCCTCGCCACTGGATACCGACCATTCGGAGAACTACGACGCGGGCGGGCCGGCCGACGGCGGACCGATGCTGGGCCGCATGGAGGGCAGCGGCGGCAGCCATAGCTTCGAGGGCGACGACCGCACCATCGACGACTTCGCCGACCGGGTGCCGCCGCTGCGGGAGTACCTCGGCGAGCAGTTGCGGCTGAGCATCAACGACCCGGTCGACCGGATGATCGGGGCGCATCTGATCGCCCTGCTCTGCCCCGCCGGGCGGCTGACCGCTGATCCAGCCGCAATCGCCACCGCGATGGGATTGCCGCTGGAGCGGATCGAGGCTGTCCGCGCCCGGATGATGCGCTTCGATCCCGTTGGTCTGTTCGCCCGCGACCTGAAGGAGTGTCTGTCGGTCCAGTTGGCCGAACGCAACCGGCTGGACCCGGCGATGCAGACCCTGCTGGACAACCTCGAACTCATGGCCCGGCGCGAGAACCGCCGGCTGATGGCACTGTGCGGCGTCGATGCTGAAGACCTGACCGAGATGATGGCGGAAATCCGCGCGCTGGATCCGAAGCCGGCCGCGACCTACGACATCAACCCGGCCCCGCTGGTGGTGCCGGACCTGCTGATGCGGCCCTTGCCGGACGGCGAGTGGATCATCGAGCTGAACCCGGAGACGATGCCTCGGGTGCTGGTGAACGAGCGGTTCTACGCCAAGGTGGCGCCCAAGGCCCGCAAGGACGAGAAGGTGTTCCTGACCGAACGGCTGGCCAACGCCAACTGGCTGGTGCGATCACTGCAGCAGCGGGCCCAGACCATCCTGAAGGTTGCCGCCGAGATCATCCGCCAGCAGGACGCCTTCCTGCGACTGGGCGTGGCATTCCTTCGACCGCTGATCCTGCGCGACATTGCCGAGGCGGTGGAGTTGCATGAAAGCACCGTCAGCCGGGTGACGGCGAACAAGTACATCGCCACGCCGCGCGGCACATTTGAGTTGAAGTACTTCTTCACAACCGCGATCCAGGGCACCGATGGCGGCGATGCGCACAGTGCGGAGGCGGTGCGCTATCGCATTCGTGGCCTC
This sequence comes from uncultured Pseudomonadota bacterium, assembly GCA_963819005.1. Lineage (GTDB taxonomy): Bacteria > Pseudomonadota > Alphaproteobacteria > Acetobacterales > Acetobacteraceae > Rhodopila. The sequence continues at coordinate 238,450 of CAWFUL010000007.1, read as the reverse complement.
ATCGACGCCGAACCGGCCGGCGACATCCTGTCCGACGACGCAATCGTTACCGTACCTGCGCCGAGAGGGCGTTGATATCGCCAGGCGCACGGTAGCCAAGTACCGCGAGGCGCTGCGGATCCCGAACTCCGTGCAGCGCCGGCGGGAGAAGGGTGTCCCCGCCTAGGCTACGGGATTATCCGTAGTGGACACCGGCGTGCCGAGCGTGCCCAAATGAACAGTGGGCCGTGGGATAACGGTCAGGGGCGCTGTTCCGTAACGCCCCGCGCGGCCCGTTGAACTTGGTCGGGAGATGACGATGCAAATTACGGTCTCCGGCAAGCAGGTTGAGCTGTCGGATGCATTGCGGACGCGCGTTTCCACGCAGTTGGAGACAATCGCGGGCAAATATTTTGATCACGCGCTGGAGGCTCATGTGACCTTCAGCCGAGCGCGAAGTTTTTTTACGTGTGATATCAACGTTCATGCGGGGCGCGGGCTGCAGTTGCGCGGAGAGGGCGAGGCAGCCGAGGCGAACGCGGCTTTCGATGACGCGGCGGAGCATATTGCCAAGCGCCTACGCCGCTACCGCCGCCGGGTCAACGACCATGCGCGGGAGCTGGCGCACCGCGCCCGTCCCGAGAAGGCCAGGCAGTTCATCCTGCGCGAGGAGGACCACGGCGAGGAGCATGACGCCGCGGCGCCGGAGGGACGCAGCCTTGCGGAGGCCTATGCGACAGTCATTGCCGAAACGCATACCGAGATCACGACACTGACGGTGGGTGAAGCGGTGATGCGGATGGACCTTGCGGACCAGGTTGTGATGATGTTCCGCAACAGCACCTCGGGCGTGCTGAACGTGGTTTACCGGCGGCCGGACGGGCATATCGGGTGGATCGATCCGGGGGCTTGATCCGCGGCAGGCCCGGGGCCGGCGGGACGGGCATCTGGCAGGTGACCGGCTGGCGGGCGCTGCGCCGATCAACGTCTGTCGCGATGCCACTGGGGCGGGAGGTTGGGGGAGCCGAGCGATCACCCTGATCCAGAAAAGCTGTGGCGGGCGACGCGCAACTTCGCGCCGCGCCGCCGAGGTTTACTGGACGTCCGTTGGTGGCTGAATGGCGGTATACTGAAAGATCTGGTTCATCGTCATTCCGCTGGCGAACCGCGTATCGGCTTTCAACGGCAGTCCGCTGCTGTCCGAGACCCAAAGGCGCGTGTCACTGATGCCCCGCTCGGTCACGGAATGAACCGTGTAGACAGTCGCCGCGACGCCGTCCACGGTCTCGCTACCGGCGGATTCACACGTCGACTTCGCCTTTTTGCGGCTTTCGTTCATCTGATCGATCGTTTCTTGGACTGTCATTGGCGAATTGTGCCATTTTCCATCGACCTGCACGTAGATTTTCGAACCATCGTAGATCGTGCGGGCGAGCTTGACCGGTTCACCGGGTCTGCCAAAGGTCGCCTGGCTTGCGGACGGCTGCTTGAAGACAGCAATCATCGACGACATTACTTTATCGCAGTCGGCTGCACTGGGCGCCGGAGGGTACGCCAAGTAAACAGCCAGCCAGGCCAAGCAATCGCAGTTTCGTTACGTAGAGCATCATCTGACTTGCTTCCCGTTGAGCCCGTCCGGCGTGGAACGTGCGCGGCCGGAACCGTCTATCCCACCGACGACACGCGTTGGACCAGCGCTTTCGCGAAATCGCTGGTGGAGGCGGTGCCGCCGAGGTCGCCGGTGCGGACTTTTTCCTGGTTCAGGACCTTGTCGATCGAGGTGCGCAGGTGCTTGGCATGGTCGGTCAGGCCGACGTGGTCGAGCATGAGACCGGCGGCCAGCAAGCAGGGCGGTGGGGTTGGCGAGGCCCTTGCCGGCGATATCGGGGGCGGAGCCGTGCACGGCCTCGAAGATCGCGGCTTTCTCGCCGATGTTGGCGCCGGGGGCGGCGCCGAGGCCGCCGACGAGGCCGGCGATCAGGTCGGAGAGGATGTCGCCGAACAGGTTGGTGGTGACGATGACGTCGAACTGCCAGGGGTTCAGGACGAGCTGCATGGCGCAGGCATCGACGATGCGCTCATCGCATTCGATGCGGCCCTCGTATTCCTTGGCGACGTGTTTGCCGGCTTCGAGGAAGACCCCGGTTAGCGCCTTCAGGACGTTGGCCTTGTGGACCAGGGTGACCTTCTTGCGGCCGAGTTTCACGCGCGTGCTCGAAGGCGTAGCGGACGATGCGCTGGGCGCCGGAGCGGGTGTTGACGCCGGAGGAGATCGCCACGGCCTGGGGGTCGTCGCCGATGGGGATGTAATGCTCGAACGCGACGTACAGGCCTTCGAGGTTTTCGCGCACCAGGATCAGGTCGATGTTTTCGTAGCGGCCGCCGGGGATCAGGGTGTGGGCGGGGCGGAGGTTGGCGTAGAGCTGAAATTCCTCCCGCAGGCGGACGTTGACGGAACGAAAGCCGCCGCCGACCGGGGTGGTGAGCGGGCCTTTCAGGGCCAACCGGTTGCGGCGGATGCTATCCAGGGTCGCGGCAGGCAGCGGGTCGCCGCCGGCGGCGATGCCGGCCATACCGCCTTCCTGACGATCCCACTCGAACGGGGCGCCGAGGGCTTCGAGGACCTGGATGACGGCGTCCACGATCTCCGGCCCGATGCCGTCACCGGGGATCAGGGTGGCGGGGATCTTGTTGGTGCCGGGGGCGGTTGCGGGCTGAAATGGCATGGGCCTGGGGCCTCTCCGTGAGGGTGCGGTGCAACATCATACAGATGTCGATCGCCCTGTTGATACGGAGAAGACGCCGTTGCGTGGGTGATTTAGGTGGGTTGTGGTTTCTCCTCCAGGAACGCGGTGTAGGTCTTGGCGAGTTCGGTGATGGCGGTTTCGTAGAAGCGCTGGCCCTTTTCGGGCGAGGCCAGGCCGGGATTGGAGCCGATGCGGCCGTCGGGGAAGCGGCGGCGGTAGTCGGCCGGTCCGTGGAAGCGGCCGGATGGCGCGCGGGGCGGATGCATCTGGGCCTGCTTGATGGTCTCGGGCAGGAGGAACTGGGTGACGCTGACCTCGGAGGCTGTCGCGTGGCTGCCCTCGTCGTCGCCGAACAGTTCCTTTGAGAGCGCGCCCATTGCCTTGCCGTCCCACCAGTTGGCGAGGCGGCAGAAGAGTTCTCCGTCCTGGCGGGGGACGCCGAACGCGCCCTCGAACGCGGCGTAGATTTCGGTGAAGGCGGCTGAGCAGGTGGCGATGTTGCCGCCGTGGCCGTTGATGAAGAAGAATTTCCGGAAGCCGTGGCGGGCGAGCGAGAGGACGTAGTCCTGCATCAGGGTGATCAGGGTCGAGGGCCGGATCGTCATGGTGCCGGCGAAACCCATGTGGTGGATGGCGATGCCGACCCCGATGGTGGGTCCGACCATCGCTTCGGCTGCGTCGCCGACGCCGCGCGCGATGACCTCGGCGCAGATGGCATCCGTGCCGATCAGGCCGTTGGGGCCGTGCTGTTCGGTGGATCCGATCGGCAGGATGATGCCGTTGGAGCGGGTCAGGTAGGTCTCGACCTCTTGCCAGGTCTGGTGTTGCAGCAGCATGGGCGTTCCTCCGCGGGTGGGCCGGTCAGGGTGCCTGCGGCAGGACGATCTGGCCAGGGGGTTGGGACCCGGTCAGGTGGCCTGGGCGATCAGGGCGTTGAAGGCTGGGTTCGGGCGGATTGTGGCGGCGGTCCGAGGGATGATGCCTGGGGGAGTTTCGGCCAGGAGTTGCAGGAGTTTTTCCTCCTGCTTGGTCGGGGTGGGTGTGGGGTGTTTTTTTGGCGCGGGCTGCATGAGGCGTTCGAGGCGGGTGCGCGCTTCGGCGACGAGGTGCTGGGCGGCGTCGGCGGCGGCCTGAAGTTTGGCGTCGGCTTCTGAGCTGGTAGCAGGGGGCTTGTCGGCGGTGCGTTCGGACTGGAGGGCTTTGGCGCTTTGGGCGTTGGCGCGTTGCAGGGCGACGGCGTTGCCGCGGAGCCGGAGTTTGGCGGGGATGGAGAGGTCGGGGTCGATGGATTGCCTCAGGCCGTCGAGGGCGATGAGGCCGTTGGCGATGATCTGGGCGGCGGCGACCATCTGGCCGGGGTTGGCGGGTTGGTAGGCGGCGACGGCTTCCATTGCGGCGGTGCGGGCGGCGGCGAGGTCGCAGGGACAGGCGGCCATGAGGAGGGGGACGAGGATGGCGAAGATTGCCTCGGGGAAGACGTCGGCTGGGTTGGTGATGTTGGGAGGTGGGCATGGTGGTGGGTCCTGAATTGGTATGTTTTCCTATAATATGGGACCCGAGATGTTTGCAAGGATATTTTCTTATTGGCGTCCGTTGGGAAAGCCATGTTCCCCGGTTGACGGTAGGCCGGCTTTCGGCGACTACCACGATGATTGCGACAGGCTTACTGTGCCCCTGGTTGCGTTTAGCAACACCTTTGAAAACCGCCTTAGATGCAGTTGCCGAGAGTAGAAAGACCGCCTGACGCCGCCCGACAGGCGGGGTAGTGCATATGAAGAATTTCTACGTCCGAGTAAGGTGGGCACGATCCCAATCTGGAGGAGCATCGACACTTAAAGATTGGCGGGAACTTCCTGACCTTGTGCGAGCGACGGTGAAGGCACTTTCGTTTTCCTTCCTCGCTTCGATTTAACAACGAGCGGCAACGACGACTGCACTGGGACGACTGGAACTTTGGCGAATTCCTCAATAGCCGCTTTCATCATTGGAGAATCGATAAGTTTAGCGTGTAGTGTAAGCATCCGAGCCTGAGCCCGATTGAGGAATTCCGCGTAAAGCATGGGTTGGATCCTGACGTTCTTGCCCTCCGTCCGGTCCCCTTGTTCCTGTGGGTGAATTCGATCGCCCAACACGAAATACGATTACATTGGTTGATCGGTCACGAGGCCCACTCCATCAATTCGCGCACGTATTTCCAGACTTGCGCCTTTTCTTCAGATCCGATTTGCACTCCCGGCCGCTTGAGTTCGACGATGACCAGAGTTGCGGTTCCGCGCTCGACGAAATCCTTGTCCCAAGCGGGCATCGAATAGCACCCGACGGGTACTGTCGGGCGTTACGGCGAAGTCGGGCCGATTGTTCGAGGCCTTAATCGTCTTGGCGTAAATTTTCTTCACCACTGAATTCATTGTTTGGTTGGAAGTGAATTCCATCGCTTCGAATTGGGGCCCGAAGATCCAAAGGCCGCTTTTGAAGAGCGGTTGAAGTTGTTGAACTTCGTCGCTGTTAGGGTCTGCGGCCCTTGCACGTATTTCCTCAATCAATCGGAGACGATCCCGAATGACGTCCAATGCAACCTTGGCAGCATCGAATCGTCCACAATTCCAGCACTGAGTTCCACGCGTCAAACTCGTTCGAAGTGAAATCATGCAGCTTTTCGAGAATGGCGTATTGCGACTCTGAACTCTCTAATGTCGCCTGATACCTTTCACTCGCGCGATTTGCCGCTCTCCCATACCGGGACACTGCTTCGTTCAACTGGTCAAGAGAACTTTTCCCATCTCGTCCGGCTTGATGAACGGCATAGCTATCGACCTGATCACGATATGTCCTCCGAATGGATGCGCTAGTCTCCGCCCGGCGCTCGGCTGTAAACAGTCCGAACTTCTCCCGCACCGCTGCTTGAACAAGCGGCTGTGTAGCCCTCCACGCAGCAGCGTTGTCCTTGAAATCTGACCAATCCGCCTCCACAGAGTCCTCAAGAAAATCGGCTTGCACGATGAACGTGAACCGCTTTGCCTCCTCTGTGCGCCCGTCGACAATCTTCTCCTGATCGGATCCACGCCACCCAACCTGTCCGACCAGTCGCCGGTTCACCCACCAAGCAATTCCGTGCTGCTTAACGGTCCGGTCGGAGGTCTGGCTGTCGATGACCTGAACGTGGGCAGTCCCGAAGTCAGGCACAACGACGTCCATCTCTGCTAAGCATTCGACAGGCACGTCGTTGAATGTTACCTGGATACTATTCACCGAGACGGAAAATGCGGGGTCAGTGAGGAACCGGGTGCTCAACGCCGACCGCGCTTGCTCAGCGGACAGGGCAATGTGCCGGACTTCGGTTCCAGATATGTGCGTGCCGTGTCCCTCGACCTCGTCGCGCTCCCTCTCCAACTCTGGATCTATCGGATCGGTCGCGCCCTGTTTGACCAGAAAAGTGGCCTCGTGGCCTTCGCGCCAGGTCCGTACACGATAGGACGGCGAGAACTGAAAACCCGCGGTCCGCCCTTTGCCGTTTCGGCCATAGACATGCCGGATCGGTCCATTCGGAATCTCCGGTGGCGCTTTTACAGTCAAGCCCTGCCGGGTGGCGCGATCGTAGTAAATCGTACGCCAACGTTGTTCGAATTCCTGGGGAGTCATGCCGATCCCGTTGTCTTCGATCTGGAACACGCCGCCAGTCTCCCGGTCGGGCCAGGTAATTGCCACCTTGGTGGCGTAGGCATCCCATGAGTTAGCGACCAGTTCGACCAGCGCGGTTACTGGGTCGGACATAATAGGGCCAGCGTAAAGCCCAAGGAAGCGGCTATCAAAGAACGTCCCCTGGCCGGTCGGCGCTATTTCTTTCCCAGTTACCATCGCGGCCGCTCCCTGTTGACGTCTCACTATTCCATCCCCCAAGTCTTTCGTCGAGCCGTTCAACTGCGCCGTGCCACCCCTTCCAGGCCCGAATTCAGGCCCCGGTACGCTCCAATATGTTCGTTGCATGATCGTTGATATCGTGCCTTGCGGAACATCCGAAAATCTTTCGTTTTGCGGTCACCATTCCGAATTAGGGATCCATTTTTCTATTATACGGCTCCAACATCGCGGCAGCGATATCCGCGCTGCTCGGCCAGTGGCCGCGCCGTTGGCCGGCATGGGTCTGATAGTGTCCAGCCATCGGTCCCCTTGCTCCACAGCGCCTGCCTGCAGAAACAGCAAACCAACTTTGTCGGTCGGCATCCGCGCAACGAAGGTGTCGGCTTCGTCGAGAACCTTACGTAGTCGCATCATAATCCCGGCAGGATCAACCGGGGGATCGCTCGCCAGGCGCGAAAGTCTGCCTCGGTGTATCGGCGGAGGCGGCGAACCTCGTTGATAAGTCCTTCGGGTGTAAAGCCGAGTGACTTGCCGACTGCGGCCCAGACTACGGCGCCGACGGTAATATGCGGTCGTGGAACTCGTCAGCAGGTCCACCAGATCCCGCGGCTCCCGCCGGCCGGCGGCGGCCAAATTTTGTTGGTTTCCAGATCAACCGGGTCCTGGACTAGCCGAACGTTTCATCCGGAACCGTCGGGAAAAACCGATAGTCGGCATCAACCGCCCATTCGAGTTTCGTCGTCTCGCTGCTCTTTCCTGCAACCACGGCGAATATGGCAGGCTCGCGTCTCAGCCACTGGAGATCATAGCCGTTGGCCTGCAAGACGGCACTGTCTTCCTCTGCCGCTCGCGCCACCCGTTCCTCGCGGTCGTGAAAAACGTCGATGTCGGCGGAATAGCGCGGGGCGTTCACGTTGAGTGGCGTGCTGCCGGCGACGTAACTTTCCGGATCACGGTGCACGGCGAGCAAGCGGAGAATATCCGACTGAATTCTAGTGAGGGGCACGACGACACGCTTGCTCGATCTGTTCGGCCAGCCGCCGCGCCCGCAAGTCGCCTTCGACGCGCAAGCTGCGGGTGATCGCAAGTGCGTCCGCGGGCGTGGGGTCACGCACGGGGCGGCTGCTCCAAAGAGCGCTCGCGCCGAAGTCGGCGAAAGCAAGCCGGTAGAGCGTGGCAAAATCCCGCGGTTCGTCTGGTTCCTTGGTCATGGGCCGACTATATCACACCTCTTATGAATGTGGCTTTTGTCCTTGTTCTTGAGATTCGTGAATGACATGCTGGGTTTGGCTCAACCGATGCCGCAGCGGCGAAGCAATGCGCTGAGGACAGCTTCAGTGGGCCTTCGCCCACCATGACGGGTTGGGCGGGCAGGTCTTTCGTTCGCCCCGCGTCACTTCCTACCCAAACACCCGCTCAAAAATCCGGTCCACCGCCTTCAGGTGCAGCCCTGCATCCATCGCGGCGTCCAGTTCCGCGGATGTGACGCGGGCGGCGACGTTGGGGTCAGCCTCCAGGTTCTCGCGGAACGTGCGGCACTCGGGGGTGCCGAGCTTTGTCCAGGTGGCCATGGCGCAGGATTGGACGATGCGGTAGGCGTCCTCGCGGGAGATGCCGGCGCGGGTCAGGGTCAGCAAGACCTCTCCGGAGTGGACGACGCCGCCCAGGCTGTCCAGGTTTGCCTTCATCCGTTCCGGGTAAATAAGCAGTTTCTCCATCATTCCGGCGAGGCGCATCAGGGCGAAGTCGAGCGTGACCGTCGCATCGGGGCCGATGGCGCGTTCCACCGACGAGTGGCTGATGTCGCGTTCGTGCCAGAGCGTTACGTTTTCCAGGGCCGGAACGACGGCGCTGCGCACGATCCTGGCCAGACCGGTCAGGTTCTCGCTCAGCACCGGGTTGCGCTTGTGGGGCATGCGCCGAAGACCCCTTCTGGCCGGGGTGGAAGAACTCCTCGGCTTCGCGGACTTCGGATCGTTGCAAATGGCGGACCTCGGTGGCGAGGCGTTCGATGCCGCTGGCGATGACACCGAGCGTGGAGAAGAACATGGCGTGGCGGTCGCGGGGGATGATCTGGGTGGAGACGGGTTCGGGTGTCAGGCCGAGGCGTTCGGCGACGTATTCCTCCACGCGCGGATCCAGGTGTGCGAAGGTGCCGACAGCGCCGCTGACGGCGGCGACCGCAATTTCCGCTCGGGCCGCGACAAGGCGGGCGCGGTTGCGGGCGAACTCGGCGTAATGACCCGCGAGTTTCAGGCCGAAGGTGGTGGGTTCGGCGTGGATGCCGTGGCTGCGGCCGATGGTCAGGGTGTATTTGTGCTCGTACGCTCGGGTCTTCAGGGCGGCCAGGACGGCGTCAATGTCGGAAATCAGCAGGTCTGCGGCCTGGGTCAACTGTACGGACAGACAGGTGTCCAGCACGTCGGAGCTGGTCATGCCCTGGTGGACGAAGCGGGAGTCCGGCCCGACGGCCTCGGCCAGCCAGGTCAGGAAGGCGATGACGTCGTGGCGGGTCTCACGTTCGATCTCGTCGATGCGCTCGATGTCGGCGGCGTTGATGGCGGCGAGTTTCGGGGCGCCCTTCTCGCGGATATTGCGGGCGGCTTCCTCCGGAATGGCGCCGACGCGGGCCATGCCTTCGGCGGCGAGGGCCTCGATTTCAAACCAGATTCGGTAGCGGTTTTCGGGCGCCCAGATGGCGGCCATTTGCGGGCGGGAATAACGCGGGACCATCGCTGCCTTGTCCGAACAGTAGGGAGGACCTAGCTAGGCCAGTGCCGGCCCGGCTGGCAAGTTCGGAAGGGGCGGCATGATCGACGGCATGATCGGCGAGATACTCGGCAGCGTGTTGCCTGTCGGGATCGACTGGGCGGCGGATCTGACGGCACTGGCGCAGGTGGTGGCGATCGACGTCGCTCTGGCGGGCGACAATGCGGTGGTTGTCGGGATGGCAGTGGCGGGGCTGCCGGACCGGCAGAAGAGGCCGGCGATCATCCTGGGTATTGGTGGCGCGACCGTGCTGCGCATCGCGCTGGGGGCGGTGGCGTTGCAACTGCTGGAGATCATCGGGCTGCTGCTGGCCGGCGGCGTGCTGCTGCTTTGGGTCTGCTGGAAGATGTTCCGGGAACTGCGGCGGCCGCATTTGGAGGGCGCCTCCGTCGTCGGCGAGAAGACGCTGCGGCAGGCGATGATCCAGATCATCATTGCCGATCTTTCGATGAGTTTGGACAACGTGCTCGCGGTGGCGGGTGCGGCGCATGGCAGCACGTGGGTGTTGGCGACCGGCCTTCTGGTCGGCGTTGTGCTGATGGGCGTCGCCGCCAACCTTATCGCTCGGCTTTTGGAACGAAATCGCTGGATTGCGTGGGTAGGACTGGCAATTGTGCTATACGTTGCGCTGACGATGATATGGCACGGCGGGCATGAGGTCGCGGCGGTGATACCGCCGCTTCGGCCGCATTTGTAACGTTACGCGACCGCTTCCAGGCAACATTTCTTGAATTTCCTGCCGCTGCCGCAAGGGCATGGGTCGTTGCGGCCGACGTTGCGGTAGGGGTTCCGGACCGGGGTGTTGAAGGAAGGCGCCCTCGGGCGCGCCGGCGCGAAAGCCGGCCAGGAGGACAGCAAGCGCGCCACGTCGTCCAGGCAGCCATCGTCCTGATCATCGGGTTCAAAGGCCTCGGCAGGGCTTGAGGCCGACTGGGCTGTTTTCAGATCGGACCGGAAATGCTCAAGCGACATGATGTGATCGCCGATCCAGCCGCGGGCAAAGGCGTCCTCGACCAAAAATTCGAGGCCGGTGAAGCCAAGATTGGCGATGGCTCGCTGCCAGCCGACCCAGACGTAGGACTCAGCTTGCGGCTGCAGTGTCGCATAGAGCTGGCGGAGATAGGCCATCGTGTCGTCGGGATCGATCCGGCCGGTGGCGGTCAGCCAGGCTAGGGCGCCAAACGCGGCATCGCGGGTGAACTCGTCGACCTCGGGCGATTCGATCAGATCACGCAGGGGCGCCGGGTCGCCGTCGTAGACCCGGGCCAGCATGATGTTGAAGTCCGTGGTGATAGCGTCGCCCAGCATGACGTCGAATCGCTCGTTCAGTTTGGCGAGGGCGCACAGCGGAAGGTACGCGCGGGTCTCGCGGACCTGGGCCATCAGGTAGAGGGCGTAGGTCAGGATGTTGAGGGTTCGGTCGGGCGGGTCGGCGACGGAGGAAGCGGCCTGGATCAGTAGGTCCAGCAGCACCGGACCGCCTTCGTCCCACCGGGACGCCGCCTGCTGCAAGGCGGCACGCGGCAGGCCGCGATCGAAGCTGGAGAAGGCGTCGAGAATGGCGTCGGTGGTCAGCGCATTGTCCGCGGTCATCGAGTCGTCCTCCTGTCATGGGGACGGATTCGACTGCCACCGGCAGGGCGGCCTTGTCCAGAGCGGATCAGGGCGTGCCGTCGCCGCACAGCAACGGCGAAGCGGCGAACTCGCCGGCCAGAAAGTCGATCATCGCGCGGACCTTGGCGGAGACCTGGCGCCGGGACGGATAGACGGCGTGGATCGGCAGCGCGCTTGGCTCGAAGTCCTGCAGGATGATTTGGACGCGGCCGGTGGCGATCTCGTCGGTGAACATCCAGACGGGGATGACGGCGATCCCGGCGCCGGCGATGACGGCTTCACGGACGGCCTCGGAGTTGTCCGCGCGGAAGCGGCCCTGGACGGTGACAGGTCCGTCGGAGCCGGCGAAATGCCAGCGGTTGCCGGTGGCCAGGCGGGTGTAAACGACGCAGTCGTGATCGCGCAGGTCGGCGGGGGTTCGCGGTGTGCCCCGTCGGGCGAGGTAATCGGCCGACGCAACCGTGACGCGGCGGGTCAGGCCGATGCGGCGGGCGATCAGGGATGGGTCTTCCAGCATGCCGACGCGGACAACGAGATCCAGGGCGGCGCCGACGAGGTCGACGAACGCGTCGGTCATCGACAGGTCTATTTCCACGTCGGGGTACTGGGCGAGGAATGACGGGATGCGGGGGGCGACATGCAGGCGTCCGAAGGCAACAGGCGTGCCGAGGCGCAGCAGACCAGTCGGGTGGCCATGGCGACGACCGACAGAGGCCTCGGCTTCGGCGATTGCTTCCAGGGCTCGGGCGGCCTGGGCGTAGAAGGTGCGGCCGTCGTCGGTGAGGGTAACGGCGCGGCTGGAGCGGTTCAGCAAGCGGACGCCGAGGTGGGTTTCGAGGGCGGCGACGGTGCGGCTGACGGTGGGTTGCGAACTGGAAGTCTCACGGGCGACGGCGCTGAAGCCGCCGGTTTCGGCGACACGGACGAACAGTTTCATGCCTGCGAGCAGGTCCATCCCGGCGGCTCCATCGATACATTCAGCGTATAGTGCCTATCCGATCAGGCGTCATTCCCTGCTGTAGCTGGATGAGTGATGATTGCCTAATGCCGGAGTGTAATGTGACCGTGGTTCCGCCTGCCGTTGCGGCTGTGTTGCCTGCGCCGGGTATCCGCTGGGCTGGCGTGGACACCGGAAGCGAGGCGTTCGGGGTTTTTTGCGGCTGCCTGCTGGCGGTCGCAGCGGCGACCTCGTTCGCGTTTGCCCGGCTGGGCATTCTGGGCGGGATGTTGGCAAGCGACCTTACGCTGTTGCGGTTCGTGACGGCGGGGCTTCTGCTGTTTCCCGTGCTGCTGCGATACGGCGTGCTGTCTCTGGCCGGGATAGGATGGCCGCGCGGTCTCGTGTTGCTGGCGACGGGCGGGCCGCTGTTCATTTTGCCTCAGGCCGCGGGGTATCACTTCGCGCCGCTGGCACATGGTGGCGTGATTGCGCCGGCGACCGTAACGGTTGCCAGCACGATCATGGCAGCGGTGTTCCTGGGCGAGAGGTTGAGCCGAACGCATGTGATCGGCGCCAGTCTGGTGCTGGCCGGGATCATGTTGATTGGGTGGAACGGGTTGTTTGCCGCGCCGGGCAGCCAGACCTGGATCGGTGATCTGTTGTTCATCGGGTCGAGCTTGCTATGGGCTTGCTTCAGCGTGCTGCTGCGCGTTTGGCGGCTGGACGCGGTGCGTGCGGTCGCGGTGGTGTCGGTGCTGTCGGCGGTGATCACGGTGCCGGGCTATCTTGTCTGGGTCGGGCTGCCACATTTCCTGGCGCTGCCACTGGGATCGACCGCTTTGCAGAGCCTGGTACAGGGCTTTTTCCAAGGTGTTGTCGGGATCGCCGGGTACAGTCACGCCATCCGGGTGCTGGGTGTCAGCCGCGGGGTGCTATTCCCGGCAATGGTGCCCGCGGTGTCGATTCTTATCGGCATTCCGATCCTGGGCGAAGTTCCCGGCGCCGAGCAGATTATCGGCGTGGTGCTGGCAACGGCAGGGATGTTGTATGCGGTCGGCGTGTTTCGCCGCCGTTGGTTTTAACCAAGGAGGACTGAAATGACACTGGAAGCAAAACTGGCCGCCACGCGGGAGGCGAGCGCCAAACGCATCCCGCCCGATGCGCAGGTCATCATGCATAACGCCACCGAACAGTTGCGCAATTCGGGCATCCTGGACCGGGTGATCAAGGTGGGCGCAAAGGCGCCGGACTTCGCGCTGAATGACCAGAACAATCAAATGGTCGTGCTGTCGGCGCTGCTGTCCGCGGGGCCGGTTGTGGTTGGTATCTTCCGGGGATTTTGGTGACCGTACTGCCGGCATGAGCTGGATGCTTTGCAAGCAGTACGTCCTGAAATCGAAGCCCTTGGTGGAAGCCTTGTGGTGCTGTGTCCTCAGTTGCCGGAGTTCACCAGCAAAGGGGCGCATGCCCAGAAGTTGACGTTTCCGATCCTGACCGATCACAACAACGAAGCTGGCGAGCAGTATGGGCTGACGTTCCGGCTTCCGGACGATCTGATTGAGGTCTACAAGAGGATCGGCGTCGATCTGCCGAAGTTCAACGGCGATGAAAGCTGGCGGTTATCGATACCGGCGCGGATTGTTATCCGGCGTGACGGGATTGTGGCGTATGCGGAAGCCGATCCGGACTACACGCACCGACCGGAGGTGGAACCAGCCATCGACGCGCTACGAAAACTATAAGCAGGAGACACGATGATTAAGTTTTACTACCACCCTACTCCGAACCCGATGAAGGTTTCCCTGTTCCTGGAGGAAGCCGGGCTGCCTTACGAGGTCGTTCCGGTCGATACCAGGAAGGGTGAACAACACGCCGCTTCGTTCCGGGCGATCAACCCGAACGGCAAGCTGCCGGCGATCGTCGACACCGATGGCGGGAAGGACATGCGGGTTTTCGATTCGACGGCGATCCTGATTTATCTCGGCGAAAAGACCGGGAAGTTCATGGGCTCCGCGGCGGATCGGGGTGAGTTGCTGTCCTGGCTGATGTTCATCGGGACTGGCATCGGACCTTACTCAGGACAGGCGGTTCATTTCCAGCGGGCGGCGCCCGAACAACTGCCGTATGCGATCAATCGCTACCGGCGGGAGGCTGAGCGCCACTACGAGATACTGGACAAGCACCTGGTCGGGCGGAATTTCATTGTCGGGGATAGTTACACGATCGCTGATATCTCGGCCTGGGGATGGATCGACCGAGCGGCGGTGGTGCTGGGCGGGGACGATCCGCTGGGGGCGTATCCGAACCTGAAGCGATGGTTTCAGGCGATCAATGCCCGGCCGGCGGTCGCCCGCGCGCGGGCGGTCGGGACGGACCACGCGTTCAAGCAAGATATGGATGACGACGCGAAGCGGGCGATGTTCCCGACGAACTATCCGAAGGTGGCGTAGGCGGGGCAATGACTGCCGAGGGCCGTCGCGGCGGTCCTCGGCTACCGCGGGACAATTTTTTTACCTGTCGGCCTTGGGCGCACTTTGTCGCCGTCGTGGGTCGGCACAATATCTCCATTCTCGGCAGGAGAATGGACGATGCGTACTACGTTCGCATGGAGCTCGGTAGCGATGGTCTTCTTTGTTGCTTCAGGAGCAACGGCTCAGGCTCAGGTGCAGCAGCTTTCAGACCAAAGCCAGACGACGCAAGCGCCGTACTACTATCCCACGCTGCAACCACCGCCCGAACCGACGCCGCTGTTCGATGTTGGCGGCATACCGGTCGGGGTGTGGGCGCCGGTCGAGGCACCCTATGATTCGCGCATGAACCGGAACCTTGCGTCCGATCCGCTGTGGGAAGCAGGGGAGTCTGATTAACCTGACAGGCTGATTCCGGCGGTCAGCGCAACTGCGGGGCGAACTGCAGTCCACCCCTGGTCCACGGAGCGTTCTTACCGCGGTCGAGACCGAGCGGGGTGACATTGCGGTCGTAGAGTTCGCCGCAATTGCCGACCTCGCGGATGACGGTGGCGATCAGGACGGGCGTATAGGCGATGCCCTGGGATCTGCCCAGTCGGCGAGGTCGAGCTCGGTGCTGGTGCCCGGCAGGACGCAGATGGTCGAGCCGCCTAGTTGCTTGACGGATTAGATGCCGGAGGCGGTCTTCACGACAATGCTGGTGCCGTCCCGGAAGCTAGGCGGGCCGCCGCGTAGATCTTCGCCCGGTCAGGTGATTAACGTGTCGTCAATCCTTGGGTCGTATGGCTGGTGGCATGCGAATGCCAAGCTCACGGCCAGTGACGGCGACACGTGATCTGCACACGGCGTCGTTCGTTGGCATCCTTCTGGCCGTCTCGCTGCTGATTGCGGCGTCGACTGCCGTCACCCTTTGGCGCAGCCGGATCGATGCTTATCGGCGGGCGGATCAGGCGTGCGAGAACATCCTGCATGCGATCAGTGAAGATCTGAAACGCACATTCGATTTCTACGACATGTCGCTGGAGTGGGCGATCGCCGGCATGTCGACGCCTGGCTTCAACACCGCCAGTGACCCGATTCGGCGGCAGATGCTGTTCGCAAGCGATCTTGAAGCAAATCTGCTTGGCGGCATGCTGATCACCGACGCCACCGGGGAGCCGTTGTTCCAGAGCGGCCCGCAAAGAGTCCCAATGCAGGCCATCGCCGAAACTGCGCTTTTTCGTCGGATACGCGATAATCCACAGTTACCCCGCGCGGTGTCCGGCCCGTTCAGACCGTCGCCTGGCGAGGGTTTGGCCATTGCGCTGGCCCGCCGGATCACGGGTCCAGAGGCACGGTTTCTTGGCGTCGCGGTATCGTTGATACGGCTGAGCACGATTCTCGACCTGATTCGCACGGAAGTACATGCCGACGGCGACGTCGTCGGCCTGATGGATCAGGACGGCGTGGTGCTCGCCCGTGATCCCTGGGCGGATCAGGCCATCGGGGTGGACCTGTCCGGGGCGCCGCTTGTCCGGCACATGATGAACCACCAAAGCGGGGGTTTTGACGTTCGCTCGCCGATTGACGGTGTTCCCCGGCTGATACGGTTCGCCCATCTGGAAGGCTGGCCGTTGATGGTCGAGGTTGGGACACCTCTGGCAACGATCTATGCAACATGGTGGAATGAAGTGCTGGCGATCGGCGGGATCACGACCGCGTCGATCCTGCTGCTGCTGGGACTTGCCCGCTCGCTGAACCTGGAACTGGGCCGCCGCCGGCGAGCGGAGCTGATCGCGCAGGACGGCGCGGAACAGTTCCAGATGCTGGCGGAGAACGTCAGCGACATCATCGTGCGCCTGGATCTGGATGGCGTGCACCGATACGTTTCCTCATCAATTATCGATATCCTTGGGTTCTCGCCGGAGGAGGTGACCGGCGATGACGCGCGCGGCTGTTTTGCGCATCCGGACGACCAGCCGGTCGTGGCTGCGGCCCTTGCGACGTTGCTGGCCGGCAGCCAGCAGGTGACCGTGGACTACCGCGGGGTGAAGAAGACGGGCGGCGAGGTGTGGATCGAGACACGCATCCGGCTGGTCCGCGACGCAGTGACCGGCGCGCCGAGCGAAATGATCGCGCTGGCGCGGGATGTTACGTTACGGTATGCTAGTGAACTGGAATTGAAACGGCTGGCAACGACGGACGGGCTGACGGGCCTGGCAAACCGACGCACGTTCGACGAGGCGCTGGACCAGGAATGGCGCCGGGCAATGCGGCTGGGGGAGCGGGTCGCGCTGCTGATGCTGGATGCCGACTACTTCAAGCTTTACAACGACCGCTATGGGCATCCGGCCGGGGATGCGGTGCTGCGATTGATAGCGGAGACAATCACCGATCAGGTGCGGCGTCCGGGAGACCTGCCCGCTCGGTATGGCGGGGAAGAGTTCGTTCTGCTGCTGCCGGGAAGCGACATGGCCGGCGCGGCCATGATCGCCGAACGGATCCGCGCGGATGTCGCGCGGCGGGCCGTGCCGCATGAGGGATCGCCGCTGAACCACGTGACCGTGAGTGTCGGAGCGGCGAGTTGCCTGGTGATGGGGGACGACGAAACCCGAACGCTGATCCAGCAGGCGGACCTGGCGTTGTATCAGGCGAAGCGCAATGGACGCGACAGGGTGGCGCGGGCGGATGAGGTGGTAGCGGTCGGGGTTAGCTAGGCGGCGTCCCTTGGGCGGCGTCCCCCTGACAGCGCGGGCCGGACGTCCTATGTTGCGGGCAACCCCAGGGAGAGGAGGACCCGACCATGCTGAACCCAGTCTCGCCGTTGCCGCTGAAGGACCCGACGTTGTTCCGTCAGGCGAACTACCTGGATGGCAAGTGGGTGGAGGCCGACAGCGGCCAGACCATCGTGGTAAAGAACCCCGCGACCGGCGAAGCGATCGGCGAGGTGCCGAACATGGGCGTGGCGGAGACCCGCCGAGCGATCGAGGCGGCCAATCGCGCGTGGCCGGCGTGGCGTGCGATGCTGGCGAAGGAACGCAGTGCGATCCTGCGCAAGATCAACGACCTGATGCTGGAGAATGCCGACGACCTGGCGGCGATCATGACCGCCGAACAGGGCAAGCCGCTGGCCGAGAGCAAGGGCGAGATCGCCTATGCCGCCAGCTTCATCGAATGGTTCGCGGAAGAGGGCAAGCGGATCTACGGCGATACGATCCCTCAGAACGCCAAGGGGCGGCGCATCCTGGTATTGAAGGAGCCGATCGGCGTGTTCGCCGCTATTACGCCGTGGAATTTCCCTGCGGCGATGATCACGCGCAAGGCAGGCCCGGGATGGGCGGCCGGCTGTACGGGCGTAATCCGGCCGGCTTCGCAGACTCCGTTTTCCGCGCTGGCGCTGGCGGCGCTGGCGGAACGGGCGGGGATGCCAGCGGGCGTCTGCAATGTGCTGACCGGATCTTCCAGCGCGATGGGCGGGGAGCTGACGTCGAACCCGATGGTGCGGAAGCTGTCGTTTACGGGGTCCACCGAGGTGGGGGCGAAGCTGCTGGCGCAGTGCGCGCCGACGATCAAGAAGACCAGCATGGAACTGGGCGGCAATGCGCCGTTCATCGTGTTCGACGATGCCGATCTGGATGCGGCGGTTGTCGGCGCGATGGGCAGCAAGTTCCGCAACACCGGGCAGACTTGCGTGTGCGCGAACCGGATATTGGTGCAGGACGGCGTGTATGAAGCGTTCGCCGCCAAGCTGAAGGCGGCGGTGGAGGCGATGAAGGTCGGCAACGGGATGGAACCAGGCGTCTCGCAGGGGCCGTTGATCAATGCCGACGCGGTGAAGAAAGTAGAGGAGCATATCGCCAACGCGTTGTCGCTGGGCGCGTCGGTGGTGACCGGCGGGAAGAAACACCGGCTGGGCGGGAATTTCTACGAGCCGACGGTGCTGGCGAATGTTCCGCATGAGGCGATGATCTTCCGTGAGGAGACGTTCGGGCCGGTGGCACCTTTGTTCCGGTTCAAGACCGAGGAAGAGGCAATCAAGCTGGCGAACGACACCGAGTTCGGGCTGGCGGCGTATTTCTACTCGCGGGACGTCGGGCGTATCTTCCGGGTCGGCGAGGCACTGGAATACGGGATTATCGGCATCAATGAGGGGATCATTTCGACCGAGGTTGCTCCGTTTGGGGGGGTGAAGTCGTCCGGGCTGGGGCGCGAAGGGTCGAAGTACGGGATCGAGGATTACCTGGAGATCAAATATCTCGCCCTGGGCGGGATCGGGACCTAGCGTTCATTTCGGGTGCGTTGGGCCGGTTGGAACCGGTCCCGCGCCTCCGATATTAATGGCGTGTTAACCAGCGGCCAGTAGCGTGCGAGGATGGTGCGCACACGGGTCAGCTCACAATGAGCATCTTCCGAGTATTGCCTTCCCGGGCGTCGGACGGCTGGGCTGATCAGGATAGTGCGTCAGCGGCATTGGTCCGCGCACGTGGTTATGCGGCGGGCGGATCGGACGAGGCGGCGAAGCAGGCGTATGTGGATGTGCTTTGCGTTGAGCCTACCAACTTGCCGGCTCTGCTCGAACTGGGGGCGCTGGCGTTTGCGAGTGGCCACCGGTCGGCAGCGGCGTCGGCGTGGGGCATGGCGGCGCGGCATCACCCGGATGACGCGGTGGCGCATGTGGCGCTGGGTAATCTGCTGACCGACGACGGTCACCTGGCTGCGGCGCGGCGGTGTTTCGAGGCAGCGCTGGCGGTCGATCCCGCCCATGCGGTGGCGCATCAGGGGCTGGCGCGCGTCCTCACGGCGATGGGTGACCCGGATGCCGAGGGCCATTGGGAGCGCGGGTTTCGCGGCCATTCGGTTGTGGCGCAACGCTATCGTGGGTCTGGCGAGGGGATCCCGTTGCTGTTGCTGGTCGCCGCGGTTGGCGGGAATGTCCCAACGCGGCCGTGGATCGATGAGCGGGTGTTCGCGGTCACGGCTGTCTATGCCGATTATTTCGATCCGGCGCAGCCTTTGCGGCCTCATGCGTTGGTGGTGAACGCGATTGGCGACGCGGATTTGTGCGGCGCGGCGCTGGACCGGGCGGACAGGATCGTCGCGGGACGACAGGAGCCGGTGATCAATCTGCCGGAGCGGGTGCGCCGCACCGGGCGGGTTGCGGCGATGGGGCGGTTTCGGGGGGTGAGCGGGGTGGTTGTGCCCGAGATCACCGCCCTGCCCCGTTCGGAGCTGCCGGATGCGGCTGAGCTGCGTTTCCCGTTGCTGCTGCGGGCGCCCGGCTTTCACACCGGGCAGCATTTTGTGCGGGTGGAACGACGGGCGGATCTTGCGGAGGCAATAGCAAGTTTGCCGGGCGAGACGCTGCTGGCAATCGAGTGGCTGGATGCCCGTGGCCCGGACTGGATGCCGCGCAAATACCGGGTGATGTTCATCGATGGTGTCTGTTATCCGGTGCATCTGGCGATCTCGGCGGATTGGAAGGTGCATTACTTCAGCGCTGCCATGGCGGCGAACCCGGCCTACCGGCTGGAGGAGCAGCGGTTCCTGGAGGATATGCGCGGCGTGCTTGGCCCGCGCGCGACGGATGCTCTCGCGACGATCGGTGACCGGCTGGGTCTGGAGTACGCGGGGGTCGATTTCGGTCTGGGGCCGGATAGGTCAGTGCTGCTGTTCGAGGTGAACGCGAACATGGCGATTGTGCCGCCCGATGCCGACCCGATGTGGGATTACCGGCGCCGGGCGATCATGGACGTGCAGACGGCCGCCCGGCAGATGCTGCTGCGGCGGTGTCGTCAGCCGGCCGAAGAACGGCAGGAGACGATGGCGGACGCGTTGGCCAGCGCCGCGTTGTAGGCGGTCGGGCGCCCCATTGGGCGGATGGACGGCGGTGAGCGCGCCGGACATAGTTCGTGTGCGGATGCCCCGCTGACTGAATATGACCAGCGTGTTTGGAGCCAGCGGGAGGTTGCCGCGGGATCTGGCGCAGCGGCGCGGCCGGAACACGGCAGGCGATGGCGGTGCGCGTGAACAGGAGATCACATGAGCGACGTTCTTGGCTGGCGTCACCGGTTTGGCGTTCTGGGGCCGTCCACCAACACGGTGGTGCAGCCGGACATGGAGGGGATGAGGCCGGTTGGCGTGACCAACCACTACAGCCGTATTTACACGCCGAACGCGACAGCGATCAGCAACGAGACATTCATGGCGGGGGCGAAGCTGATCGGGCAGAACACGCTGGATGCGGTCGCCTCCGTGATGACGAGCAGTCCGGATTCGCTGGTCATGGGGATGTCGGCGGTGACGTTTTTTGGCGGCGTGGCGGGTGCGGATGCATTTCTGGCGTCCTTGAAACAGTATAGCGGATTGGGCGCCTCGATCGGGTCGCATGCGTGTTCGGCGGCTTTGAAGGCGTATGGCGGGGTGCGGCGGCTGGCGTTCATGTCGCCGTATTTTCCGGCGGCGAATGCGGAGGTGCGGCGTTATTTCGAGGAGGCCGGGTTCGAGGTGGTGCGCGACCGCTGCCTGCAATGTCCGAGCTGGACGGCGATCGCAACGATTCCGGTGGCGACGATCCGGGAGACGTTGCGGGAGCTGGACGGACGGAATGTGGATGCGATCATTCAGGTTGGGACGAACCTGTCGGCGGCGCGACTGTGCGCGGCGGCGGAGTTGTGGCTGGGCAAGCCGGTGATCGCAATCAATACCGCGATCTATTGGCATGCGCTGCGGTCGAACGGGATCACCGATAAGATCGCCGGGTACGGGCGTTTGCTGGAGGCGCTTTAAGTTGCGCGGCCGGTCCGAGTTCGCGCGGGCGTGGCCGGTGGTGCTGGCGGCGGGGGTTGGCGTCGGGCTGGGGACCACCGGGCTGCCGATTTACACGACCGGGCTGTTCATCCGGCCGTTGGGCGAGGCGTTCGGCTGGAGCCGGTCGGCAGTGGCCGGCGGGATGACGTTCCTGACGATTGCCATGGTGCTGATGGCGCCGGTTGTGGGCGTTCTGGTCGAGCGGTTTGGTGTCCGGCTGGTGGCGATGCTGGCGATGGCCGGGTTCAGCCTGGGTTATGTGGGTCTGGCGCTGAATGGTGGGTCGCTGACGGCTTATTATGCGGCGTGGGTGGCGGTGGCGGTGCTGGGAGCTGGCACCTCGCCGATTGTGTGGACCCGGGCGGTGGCGAGTTGGTTCGACCGAAGCCGGGGACTGGCGCTGGGCGTGACGCTGTGTGGCACGGGTGCGGTGGCGGTGTTCGCGCCGGGGATTCTGGCGGGCGTGATCGCGGCGTACGGCTGGCGGGCGGGGTTTTTCGCGCTGGCGGCGGCGCCGGTGGTGATCGGACTGCCGCTGGTGGCGCTGCTGTTTCGGGCCAGGGAGGCGGTGGCGGGGGAGGCGGTCGCTGTACTGCCGGGGATGGAGGCGGGCGAGGCGGTTCGCTCATTTCGCTTCTGGCGGATGATCGTGGCCTTCTTTCTGATCGCGATTGTGGTGGGCGGGATGATCGTGAACCTCCCGGCGATGCTGGCCGATGGCGGAGTTGATCCGGCGCGGGCGGCGGCGGCGATGGGGTGGCTGGGGGTTTGCCTTATTGCCGGGCGGCTAACGATCGGGGGGTTGGTGGACCGGTTTCCGGCTCGGGTGGTGGCGCCGGTGTTTGTTCTGTTGCCGGCGGTGGCTTGCTGGATGTTGGCGCGGGGGGTGGCTGCCGTGCCGGCGATCATGCTGATCGGGCTGTCGGCGGGGGCGGAGGTCGATCTGCTGGCGTATCTGACAAGTCGTTACTTCGGGATGCGGCATTATGCGCGGATCTATGGGTTTGGGCTGTCCGCTTTCAGTGCGGGAGTTGGGATTGGGCCGGTGGCGGGGGGCTGGGTGCATGACCGGACGGGGAGTTATGCGCTGGCGCTTTATGGGTTCACGGTGATGGTTGTTGTGGCGGCTGGGTTGATTGGGGGTTTGGGGCGGCCGGAGGTGGCACCTCCGGCACGACGAACTTGACGGGGTGAGGGGCCCACGACCCCTCCCGCCGGTGGCGATCCCGATGGGCGGGCGAGTTCGTCGGGCAGCATCGGAAGAAGTGGCGCCGCGCCCGCTGGGGGCTATGGCAGTTATCGAGTGGGCGACGCCCCGCCCGTGATCAGGTTGAGCGGCGGTCGTCACTAAGCGAGAATGAACTCGCGTATTGTTCTAAAGACGCGGTCGGGATGATCGATAATGACGTTGTGGCCGCAGTTTTCCAGGCGCTCGAAGCGGACAAGATGAGATGGGATGCATCGGGCCGTCATTTCGCCGAGAGAGATCGGCGTGATCGGGTCCTCTTCTCCAGACATCATCAGCACAGGGCACTCAATCCTTGCGAGGTCCTGGCGAAAGTCCATGCGGCCATGCTCGTTACCAGGGCCGTTGAAGTGCGCGGCGACGTCGGTCTTTATGATCGTCCGAGCCAGCCGCTCATTCGAGGCGGAATGGCGCCGATTATAGAAAGGCATGCATTCCGCAATGTAGCTGGCTCCGCCTTCGGCGGTAGGATTGGTCCAATAGTTTTCGGCTACGGCGCCGATTTCCGGGCCGCCAAGCCGCCTGAACATTGCAAAGACAGTCGGAAAATCGATCTTCGCAACGGTGCTCAAGAGGATAAGCTTACCGGGATGATCGGGATACCGTGTTGCATAGGCCTGTGCCACGAAGCCGCCGAACGACAGGCCGCAGACGATCGGCTTTACAATACCGAGCGCGTCGCACAGACCCTTCACGTCATCGCCCCATTGCGCGAGGTTCCAGCGTGCAGGATCGGTTCCAGTGCTGCGGCCGTTGCCTCTGTGATCATAGTAGAGGATTTGGGCGACATCGCTTAAGGCGGAGAATGCTGGTTTGAAGCCAGTGTGGTCGAAACCGGGGCCCCCATGCAGCAAGACGAGGGTCGGTTTTTCGCGCATACGATCGCCGTCGGGGACGAGGCCGGAATTCTCTACATCAACATAAAGCCTGGCACCGTTCACTTCGACGAACATGGATTTGACACCTTGCAGGCTGTGAGTTGATTGGAACTGACAGAATTTGCTCCCTCCTCGTTGCGCTGTTACGAGCGGGGTATCCGAAAGCGAACTTACTTACTCGGGTCGGCATAGCGCAAAGCCCGCATCGGTGAGCGCCGCTTTATGAAGGGGTCAAGCGTCCGTGCCGACGCGCTAGCCTGAAAGTTCCACTCTGCGGGCGGCAATTTCGTCGTCGTTCGGAAGCAGTCCCAGGCCGGGGCCGCGTGGCAGATGGAACAACCCGTTGATCGGCACCGGCGGGTTATGGAAGACAGCGTGGGTTCGAGTGGAGGGATCGTTCCACTCGGCGGGCTTGGTGCCTTGTAGTAACGACGCGACGACGTGCAGGTTGGCGGTGTGGCCGATGGTGGGCTGCGTCTGGTGCGGCACGAGTTCCACGCCGTGGGCCTGGGCCAGGGCGGCGCAGCGCAGCAGACCGGTGATGCCGCCCATTTTCACGATGTCGGGCTGCACCATGCGCACGCCGGCATTGATCAGGTCGGCCAGCGCCGCCAGGGTGTAGGTCTGCTCGCCGGCGGACACGGTGATGTCCAGGGCGCGGGCGACCTCACCCATGGCTTGGATGTGGTAGTGCTGGACCGGTTCCTCGAACCACCAGAACCCGAGGTCTTCCAGCGCCCGTCCGACGCGGATGGCGCCACCGGTCGTGTAACAATTGTTGGCGTCGAAGGCCAGGGGGAAATCGTTGCCGACGAGTTTGCGAACGGCGCGGGCCTTGGCGATGTCGCCGGGGATGTCGGAGTCCAGTGCCGTACGGTTATTGTCGAAACGAATTTTGATGGCGGCGGGCTTGTCGCGCAGGCGGGTTTCGACGACGCGCAGGACTGCGTCGATGTCGCGGTCGCCATTGCCGCCGATGGAGGCGTAGAACGGCAGTTCGGTCTTCCAGGCGCCGCCGATCAGTTTGTAGATGGGCAGGCCAGCCAGCTTGCCCTTGATGTCCCACAGGGCGATGTCCAAGGCTGCCAGGGCGCCGGTCAGGGCGCCCTCGGGACCCAGCTTCACCAGGGTGTGCATGGCCTGGTCCAGCAGCACCGCGTGGTCCAGCGGATCACGTCCGATCAGCATCGGCGCGATGTCGTGCTTGATCATCGCCAGTGAGGCACGGCCGCCCTGCATCGGCGATGCCTCCCCGAGGCCGGTCAGGCCGGTGTCGGTTTGGACCTGAACGAAGGCGCTGCGCTGGGACGGATTATCGGTTGGCGTCCAGGCGATCTGAAACGCTTCGATGCGGGTGATTTCCATGGTTGTTCCTCCGTCAGGTGGCCAGGCTTGCGCGTGGCCACCTTATAGAGGCGTCCGGGGTATTCCGCGACCGCGGCGATCCCCCCTTGAGCTCGGCGTGCTTGTCTTTCTGCTACTTCTGGTTTTCCACCCAGACTTCCGGCTCTGTTACGTAGACGCGGATCCAGACGACCGCGCGCGCCGGCAGGATGCCCATCCACAGCATGCCGCGCCAGCCATGACATCGAACAGCGTGGCGTCAAGCACGGCTGCGATGAGGGAGCCAAGCGCCCAGGAGCCTTGCAGGAGAGCGGCCATGAGACCTCGGGAGCGGGCCGGCCAGCTTTCGGTGGCCAATGCAGCACCGGCGGGCCATTCTAAACCCGTGCTGATTCCTGGCAGTGTGCGGAAGACCAGCGAAAACAGGAAGGTTGGCGAATATCCGGCGATGAAATTGCACAACGAATACCACAGAATTGATATCATCAGAGGCGCTCGGAGATCGAAACGATCGGCTGTTTTTCACGAATTTTTCTTGGCGCGACGTGCAACCACCTTAGCCAGCGGTCCGGGCGGAAGTTTGTCCGACCTACGCGAGACGTCAATTCGATACGGATGTCGCGTCTTTTGGGGGACGATTGTATAGGATGCCAGGCGCGGTTGTGGTGACAGGATTATCTGGCTGACGCCGCCGCAGGGGCGGCAACCGGTAATCTTGCGCGATCATACCCTTGGTCACACATTGGTGCTTCCGGAAGAAGGGTAACGTCCATGGATTTCGACCTTTTCGTCATCGGCGGCGGTTCGGCTGGCGTGCGGTGCGCTCGGATTTCAGCCGGTCACGGCGCTCGGGTCGGCGTGGCGGAGGAGCGGTTCTGGGGCGGCACCTGCGTCAACATCGGATGCGTGCCGAAAAAGTTGCTGGTGCAGGCGGGCGAGTATGGCGGCTGGGCAGAGGATGCGGCCGGATTTGGCTGGACGATCACCAAGGGCCCGCATGACTGGACCAAGCTGATCGCGGCGAAGGACCGGGAGATCACGCGGCTAGAGGGCATCTACCGCAAGTTGCTGACCGGTGCGGGGGCCACGATCTTCGACGGGCGGGCGGTGCTGCAGGATGCACATACGGTGCGGATCGGCGATCGCAGGGTGACGGCGGAGAAGATCGTTCTCGCCACCGGCGGATATCCCGAGAGGCCGTCCATTCCGGGTGCGGAACTCGGGATCGTTTCGGATGATGCATTCTACCTGAAGGCGATGCCGCGGACGGTGGCGATTGTCGGGTCGGGCTATATCGCGGTGGAGTTCGCGGGAATTTTCAAGGCGCTGGGGGCGGAGGTGCATCTGGTCTACCGGCAGCCGCTGCCGCTGCGGGGGTTCGACAGCGATTTGCGTTCCGCGATGGCGGAGGCGCTGGAGGCTCAAGGGATCATTCTGCATCCGGGCTGTCTGCCGGAGCGGGTGGATGCGGACGGGGAACGCAGGGTGCTGACCTATGGGAAGGGTGAGACGCTGACGGCGGATGTAGTGTTCTTTGCCACCGGGCGGCGGGCCAATACGGCCGGCCTGGGGCTGGAGAAGGCCGGGGTAGAACTGAATGCGAAGGACGCGGTCCGGGTGGATGAGGGGCTGCAGACCACCTGCCCCGGGATCTACGCAATGGGCGATGTGACGGACCGGGTGAATTTGACGCCGGTGGCGACGGCGGAGGGCCATGCTCTGGCGGACACGCTGTTTGGCGGGCGGCCACGGACGGTGTCGCTGCTGAATGTGCCCTCGGCGGTGTTTACGACGCCGCCGATCGCCTCGGTGGGGCTTAGCGAGGAGCAGGCGTCGACGCTGGGCGTGGTCGATGTATACGTCACGAAGTTCACGCCGATGCGGCACAATTTGTCGGGACGTGGGCGCAAGACGACGATGAAGCTGGTAGTGGATCACGACACGCAGAGGGTGGTCGGCGCGCATATGCTGGGCGAGGACGCGCCAGAGATCATCCAGGGGATCGCGATTGCGGTGGTGATGGGGGCGACGAAGGCGGATTTCGACCGGACGATCGGGATTCATCCGACGGCGGCGGAGGAGTTTGTGACGTTGCGGACCCGGACACGGGTGACGGACCTGGCGAAGGCGGCGGAGTAACCTGAAGCGGGGATGGCCGGCTGTCCTGGGCCGTCCACCGGCCGTCCTGCTTCGTGCACTATGTCAATCGTTGTGTGATTGTGCTGCCTTGAAGTCCGCAATCCAGCCTGGCTGATCGACGACCGCAAGTGTCTGGTAATGATCGAGGATCGTCCGTCTTGCCGCCTGGTGACGGGCGTTACGGTATGCCTCGGCAAGCCGAACAACGACGTTCGCGCTCGCGGCTTGCCCAGCAGCCCATGATGCGGGCCATCGTCCCTCATACCGCGGTTGATCCGTCTGAACCAGTCCGAATGTCCAGTTCCTGATCATCGTATCTGCCCATATGTCGAGAAGATTGCTGCGATCCAGCCGGATCACGGATGACACCTTCGCGCATGTTCGGCACTGAAACGTTTCATACCCTGAATTCGCAGGGACACCGGACGATCTTTGCCGGGCTTATCAGGCAATGATGGTCGCCTGACGTTCACGTCAGCATAGATGTTGATGGTCAACGGGTCCGGGCAAGCAATTCGGGTGTGTCATAACCGACGCGGCGGTTGCCAGCACGACGGCGTCCGCCTGGGCCTCGGCCAACGCTGACGCCTTCCGCGCCAGCAGGAAGGCGTGGCGCCAGTGCATTGCCAGAAGGTTGCGAACGACGCCTTACGGGCGCGTATCAAACATGATCGGACTGCGCGGTATCCTAGTGGTCCAACCAATCTGGTTCTTCATGGAGTCACGTTCCATTTCAGGTTCGGCAACCCGGCGCCGGGTCCCATGGTAATACGCCACGATTTGAAGTAGAATTTTGCGCCATATCTTCGGCTTAACCTGTTTCGGTTGCAGCCAATATTCCTCGTACCAGGACTTGTCGACGCTGAAGAGGATGAACTCTTGTTGCTTTTCCATATTCGTTCCGCCTTCGTCCGGAGGATGCCATCTGGGAAGACATATCGGATTTTAGCAGCCGTAGCCGTCGGATTTCCGATCGTTACGTTGCCTGCCGAGCATGGGAGCCGATCGCATCGACCAGCCTTGGCTCCCGCCGGACTGATTGCAGGATCGCGAGGCTCAGTCAGTGAAATGCTTCATAGTCCCACGCTCACCGATCTGTGATGGCCCCATAACATGGCCGCCAGCAGCGTGTGCGGGCATGGAGGGCGCCTCGTCGTCACGCGACGAGGCAGCGGTTTGCGTTTCGATGGGACGTCCACCCAGCCAGCCGGAAGCTGGACAGGGAGTGCTGGAAGCCGCTTACGAAGCCTGGATCGATGCGCCGGACGACGCGGAGCGGCACCGTCAGGCGGTTGCGTTCCAGACGGCGTGTTTCACTTCGATCCCATCGATTCCCGCTGGGGCAGTATCTGCCGCAAGCCGCGTGGCGGTCGAACGTGATGGGGATGCCGAAAGGGTCGGCGCCGGTGTTCTGGAATGTGGACAAGGGGTAGCCAGTATCTACTTCGCACGGCATGGTCTGCGGCGTGTGTACTGTCGTTGTTCTGGTCCGGCCGGACCACCCCTGCCCCGTTCTGCTCGCCGCGAACCGCGATGAGCGCCTGCAGCGGCTCTGGGACCCTCCGGGCGCGTGGTGGCCCGGTCAGCCGGAGGTGATCGCTGGCCGGGATCGGACAGCCGGCGGCACATGGATGGGCGCAAACCGAGCCGGCGTGGTCGCTGCGATTCTGAACAGGGCGGGGACGCTGGGGCCTGTGCTGGGGAAGCGAAGCCGGGGGGAGATCCCGCTTATGGCGCTGGCGCACCCGTCGGCCGAGCGGGCGGCGATGGCGGTTGCCGACCTGGATGCGGGTGAGTGGCGGGATTTCAACATGGTGCTGGGTGATCGTGCCGGTGCCTGGTTCGTGCGGGGCCTAGGTGAGGGGCGTCCGACGGCAGAACCGTTGCCGCCGGGGGTGTCGATGATCACCGCGTATGATCCCAATGACCTGGAAAGCCCCAGGGTGGCGAAGCATCTGGCCCGGTTTCGGGCGGTGGCTCCGGCCGGATCGGACGACTGGGAGGCGTGGCGGACGATCCTGGCCGACCGCTCCGGTCATGCCGGAGAGCAAATCAACCAGGTGCCCCGGGGTGGATTTGGGACGGTTTCGTCGTCGTTCGTGGCGATTCCGGCGGTGGGACGGCTGGCCTGGCTATTTGCCGCGGGGCCGCCGCACACGGCGGAATTTGAGCCGGTCGCCCTGCCCTGAGTCTGTTGGCGTTTTGCCTTGAGTGCAACCGCTGCTATAGGAACGCGCGTTTGAACTGATCCCTGCCCCACCGCGACGACACGCCGCGCCTCCGCAAGATGCGGTGCCCCCACCTGAGGAAACCGAGATGGCCCGCCGCCGACAGCTCTATGAGGGCAAAGCCAAGATCCTGTTCGAAGGACCCGAACCCGGCACACTGGTGCAGTATTTCAAGGACGATGCGACCGCGGGGAACGGCGCCAAGAAGGGCATCATCACCGGCAAGGGGGTCCTGAACAACCGGATCAGCGAATACCTGATGCTGCGGCTGCACGACATCGGCGTGCCGACCCACTTCGTCCGGCGGCTGAACATGCGGGAGCAACTGATCCGCGAGGTGGAGATCATCCCGCTGGAGGTTGTGGTGCGGAACGTGGCCGCCGGCAGCCTGGCGACCCGGCTGGGGATCGCGGAGGGGACGCGGCTGCCCCGCTCGATCATCGAATATTACTACAAGAACGACGCGCTGAACGACCCGATGGTGTCCGAGGAGCACATTACCTGCTTCGGCTGGGCGAACACCGCCGACCTGGACGACATCGTGGCGCTGACGCTGCGGATCAACGACTTCCTGTCGGGGCTGTTGCTTGGGGTCGGGATCACGCTGGTCGATTTCAAGCTGGAGTTCGGCCGGCTGTGGGAAAACGAGGAGATGCGGATCATCCTGGCTGACGAGATCAGCCCGGACAACTGCCGGCTTTGGGACAGCAAGACCAACGAGAAGATGGACAAGGACCGGTTTCGCCGGGACCTCGGCAAGGTCGAGGAAGGCTATCAGGAGGTCGCCCGGCGGCTGGGCATTCTGCCGGAGGCGGGAACGCGGGACCTCAAGGGGCCGGAGTTGATGCAGTGAAGGCTGTCGTCACGGTGATGCTGAAGACGGGCGTGCTGGACCCTCAGGGCAAGGCAATCGCGCATGCGCTGGGGACGCTGGGATTCTCCGGCGTGCAGGACGTCCGGGCGGGAAAGGTGATCGAGCTGGAACTGGCGGAGACCGATCCGGCGCGCGCTCGGGCCGCGGCGGAGGAGATGGCGCGCAAGCTGCTGGCGAACACGGTGATCGAGAGTTTCAAGGTCTCGGTCGAGGGTTAGGTTGCGGCGTTGGCCTCGCCGGTTCTGAATTTTAGCGGATTTTCGGCGGAGGGGCTTCGGTTCCTGCGGGATCTGGCGGCGAACAATGATCCGGCGTGGTTCAAGCCTCGGCGCGAGGCATATGAGGCGTTGGTGCGCGGGCCGATGCTGTCGCTGGTCGCTGATCTGCTGACGCTGGCGGCGGCGCGGAAGCTGCCGCTCACGGGCGATCCGGCGAAGGCGGTATTCCGCATCCATCGCGACGTGCGGTTCGCCAAGGACAAGCGGCCCTATAAGAACTCATTGCGGCGCGTCGCTGACACGCACTGGGGCAAAGCTGGCGCCGGGGCTGTTCTATATCCACATCGAACCGGGCGGATGCTTTGTGGGCGCCGGGTTTTGGCATCCGGAGCCGCCGGTGCTCGATCGGCTGCGGCAGAAGATCCTGGCGTTTCCGGAGGTGTTTCTGGACATTGTGCGGGCGGTGGACGCGAAGGGGATGCCGCTGGAACCGGACGAGGAAGCGGCGAAACGGCTGCCCCGGGGGTTCGAGGCAGGCGAAAGGTTCGGCCGTGGAGGCGTTCCTGAAGCACCGCAACCTGATCACGCGGCATTCGCTGAGCGAGGCTGAGGTTTGTGATCCGGGACTGCCGATGGTGTTGCTGGAGCGGTTCGCGGCAGCGCGGCCGTTGCTGGATTTTGGCTGGGCGGTGGTCGACGGCTGACGGTCAGGCGCGCGGGGCCTCAGCGATACTTAATTGTCCGTCGTCGCCGACAGCTACTGGCGACGCGGGGCGGCGGTCCTCTGCACAGCGTCCAGCAGAGCGGTGGCCGCCCGGCTGCAATGACGCTCGCGGTGCCGCAATACGACGTAGGTCCGGTCCGGCAGGTCCAAGTCCACCCGATGCAGCAACCCCGCCTCCAGGCTCGGCGCCACGACGGAGGCTGAGATCACCGTCGCGCCGGCGCCGGCCTCGACCGCGGCACGCACCGCCTCGTTGGACGGCAGTTCCAGCGCCACATTCAAGGTCTGGGTGACGCCGGACCGGGCGAACGCGGCTTCGAATGCCGAACGGGTGCCGGAGCCTGGCTCGCGAAGGACCCAGTCGAGTTCGGGCAACTCGTTAAAATCAGCGCGGGCGCGGCCGGCCCACGGGTGATCCGCCCCTACGACCAGCACGAGCCGGTCGTGCGCGACAACCTCGCTGTGCAGTGCCGGGTTGGAGACGGCGCCTTCCACGAAGCCGAGTTCGGCGGTCCCTTCGTGGACCGCCGTAGCGACTTGCGCGGTGTTGCCCACTGTCAGGTGCAGCCCGATCCTGGGATGAGCACGCCGGTAGTCCGCGAGGTGCCGTGGCAGCCAGTAGCCGGCGATTGTCTGGCTGGCGGCAACAGAGAGATTTCCGCGCTGCAGGCCGCCGAACTCCGCCAGCATCAGTTCCGCAGCCGCGGCGCGCGCCAGCACGGCCCGAGCCTGGTCGAGGAAGGCGCGTCCGACGTCGGTCAGTTCGATCTTGCGCCCGATCCGGTGGAACAGCTTCACCCCGTGCCGGCCCTCCAGCGACGCGATGGCGGCACTGGCGGCGGATTGCGCGAGGTTCAGCGCCTCCGCCGCGCGGGTGACGTGCTGGCGCTCCGCCACGGCGACGAAGATCCGGAGCTGTTCAAGGGTCAGGTTGCGAACCTGACAGGCGGGTGGCGCACACACATCTGAAATACAGATCGATTCGATCGGAACATGCGGATGGTTTGATCGATGCCACGCGTCCAGCTTGACGTCCAGTCACGAAAGGAAATCCGCAATGGCCACCGTTCTTGTTGCAACACGTCCTCTGCCGGCGGGCGCGGGCCCGGCGACGGGGTTATGGCCGGTCGCCCGGAGGTTGGGTGCCCGAACCGGCCGGATTGTGCCAGGTGTGCTGCTGTGTGCCGGTGTCACGCTGGCGGCGATGGGGCTGGAGCGGGTCGAAGCCCGGCTGGCCGGCGCGGCCTGGCTGGAGGCGCTGGTTCTGGCCATCCTGGTCGGCACGGCAGTCCGCACCGTGTGGACGCCGGGACAGCGCTGGATCGGCGGCATCAACTTCAGCGCGAAGTTCCTGCTGGAACTGGCCGTCGTACTGCTTGGCGCCTCGGTCAGCGCGCGCACTGTGATGGCGGCGGGACCAGGATTACTGCTTGGTATCGCGGTGGTGGTTGTGGCGGCGATCGCCTGCTCCTACGGGATCGGCCGGCTTTTGGGCCTGCCGCACCGGATGGCGACGCTGATCGCCTGCGGCAACTCGATCTGCGGCAATTCGGCCATCGCCGCAGTCGCGCCGATCATCGGCGCGGATGGCGAGGATGTCGCGGCCTCCATCGCGTTTACCGCCGTGCTGGGTGTTGTCGTGGTGCTGACGCTGCCGCTGCTGATGCCGCTGTTGCATCTCAGCGTGCTGCAATACGGCGCGCTGGCGGGACTGACCGTTTATGCCGTGCCGCAGGTGCTGGCTGCGACGGCGCCGGTGGGTGCGGTAGCGGTGCAACTCGGCACGCTGGTGAAGCTGGTGCGGGTCCTGATGCTTGGCCCCGTGGTGCTTGGCCTGTCGCTGCTGACGCGCAGCCTTCGCGATGAGACCGACGAGGCGGCGCCGCACGTAACGGCCGGCGACCGGCCGGCGCCCGGCAAGCTGCCGCTGCACAAACTGGTGCCGTGGTTCATCGTCGGCTTCCTGGCGCTCGCCGGACTGCGCTCCGCCGGATTGCTACCGACCGCATCGCTGAGCCTGGCGGCCTGGGTGGCGAACCTGCTGACGGTGATCTCGATGGCGGCGCTTGGGCTGGGTACCGACCTGCGGGTGGTGGCGCGCGCCGGCGGGCGGGTGACCGCGACAGTCACCGCCTCCCTGCTCGCCCTCGGTGCGATCAGCTTCGGCCTCATCCGGCTGCTTGGGCTCGCGTGAGGGGGTCCAGATCCTTTTGTCTCGCTATAACCAGGGTGTTCGCCGCGGAGAGCGGCATCAAGGTCGCGGTCAAAGGCGGGCCTGGGCGCCGGGACGAGCAGAATCTGGTCGTCCCGGCGCGTCGCCTGTTTCAGATCGCCGGCAACCGGTCGCCTCGACGTTTAGTAGGTGCTGGCGATCTCCTTTGCCGCCAAGCTTTCGGCTTGTGCCAGGCCATTCAGAATGTGGCGCATGCCGTGACCGTTTTTCGCCCACCAGTCGTGCAGGATGCGGACGTCCCAGCCGATGCAGAAGTGCTTGACGCCCATTTCCAGATAGGGTTCGGCGCCAGTCATGTCGCGCAGCTCGATGCGGGGGTGGATGCCTTTCTTCAGCGCGGTCTCGATGGTCTTGCGTTCGGCGGCCTTGACGTCGGGGTGGTTGCGCTGGCCGGTCAGGCCAAGGCTCATGGAATAGTCGGAGCCGCCGAACTGCACCATGTCGATGCCGGGGACGGAGAGGATAGCGTCGAGGTCTTCGACGCATTCGCGCTTTTCGACCATCAGGGCGATGACGACCTCGTTGAGGGCTTCGACATATGCGGGGGAGCCGCCGTCCCGCACGGTGCCGACGTCGCGGCGCATGCCGACGCCCATGCGGCCGCCGGTGCCGGGGGTCTCGGCGCGGACGGCGGCGACGCAATCCCTGGCGTCCTGGACGGTGCGGACATCGGCGAAGAGGACGCTCTGGAAGCCGGAGCCGATCGCGCGCATGGCCTGGTGGGTGTACTGGGTCTGCTCGATCTTGATCATCCCCGTAAGGTTCTTCAGCTCCAGCGCCCGGCCTAGGTTGTCCAGATCGTGCATGTGGAAGGGGGCGTATTCGGCGGTGAATTCGACATAGTCGAAGTTGCCGGCGTCGCCGACCAGCTCGACCAGGGTGGGCCAACTGGAGAGCAGGTGGGTGCCGAGGGTCGGCTGGCCGGCGTTAAGCAGCGCGCGGAAGCGGTTGGGGCGCATGGTGACGATTCCTTTACGATATGGTGGGTGATCGTCGGTCTTTGTGGGGGGTTTCGCAAGGTTGTCGCGGGACTACGGTCATTTCGGAATGGGTTATCCGAGCTTGCGGGCCAGTGCGACAGACGCTGCTGCGTCAGGCATGACTCCGCGGTGAACCTCGATATCGTGGAGGCCGGCGGCGGCCTGCAAGTCCGATACTCGCCTTCCGTGTAAATCATGCCGTCGTCGTAGATATTCAGGAAGACCAGATTCTGGCCCACCAGATGCGGGGGCGCCAGCCCAGAGTCGTCAAACATCAGTCCGGCAACGACCAGCCTGCCGCCGAGGTTGAGCAGGTGCGCCACGTTGCGGAGGGCGATCCCGGCGTGCGGCAGGGAAAGCCCCTGGACAAGGTTTCGTATTACAATCAGGTTGTATTTTTTATCGAACGGCCCGGTCATGACATCGATGCTGGCTGTGGAAATCCGGGCGGTGAAATCTGACTCGGCGAGGAATTGTTGGGTAACCGGTATAACCGCCGGAGGTCGGCTGCCGTGGCGGTCAGATCCAGACACGCGTGACAGGCGCCGATGGCGACGCCCCCGGAGCCGCTCGCCAAGTCGAGGATGTCAGTCGCGGCGGCAAAATTGTCGTTCCTGGCGATCCGTGACGGTCAGAAGTTCGGCGGACACCAGCGCGTAAACCAGCGGAATCAGCCGGCGGGCTTGACGCCAACTGCCGCGGCGACCTCCTCGCTGGTCATGGGACCGTCCTTGAGCGGCGTGAGCACGTCGAGCTGCATGCCCGCCAGCATCGCCATTGGCGGATAGATCGCGAACTGATGCCCGTTGATGATGTCCGGCGTGATTGCGGGCGTGGTGTTCAAGGCCATCCCTTCCGCTTTTCTGTTGATCCGTAAGGTCGAGCGGTCCTGTCCCCGGTGGCCGTCAGAACCTTGAGATCCCGGCGCCGCTTTTCATGGATGGTCCCGCGCTGCTGGGGACCGGACGCTACGCCTGGGTTGGCGTGGCGTGCACACCGCGCTCAGACGGCACGGATGCGGCCACAACGAACGTACCTCACCGGCAGGCCCTTTCTGGAAGCACTGCACCCGACCCGTCGCCACGGGACCCTATTCGGCGACAGGCGCCTCGTACCAAGCTTTCGCAAGGTGGGTTTCCGCCAAGGTGACGCGGACGGCGCTTAGGGAGTCGGCGCCATCGCCGAGGTCGCCTCGGCGGATGGCGGAGGTCATTTCGGCATGGATATGACGGCAGAGGAACTCGGTCGTGGTCAGGATGCCGGCGAATTGCGGCAGCGTATCGAGGTCCTGATAGTGCATTGGGGCGAGTACTGCCGTTAAAGCCTTTTGCGCACGGCCGATGTCGACGACCACGTTATGGCGGCTCAGCGACGCGCCGATGAAGGCCACGTCCACGACGTAGGTTGCACCGTGCTTCCTCGCGGCCGGGCCGAAGAACGGATCGGGCAGCGCGTGGGCGACCATGATGGAGTCGCGGACTTCTACGGCAAACATGGGCACCTGCCTGGATGAACATCACTCCGAACCTCGGTAGCGGATCACTGGCGCCAGGCCAAGCGCGTCCGGCGCCAGCGTCTGGGGCAGCAGGCGGGGGGCGTCCGCGAAGTCGATCGTTTCGGCCACCCGGACGTCCCAGGCGATCGTCGGTCAGCAGGTCGAGGGCGGCGAACAAGCACGGCGGTGCGACCACCCCGGGCGCGGGACCGGGCGACCATACCGACCTGGGAGGCGGTGATCCTCAGGCGCCGGCTGTGGAATAATCCGCCAACCGGCACCGCAACTTGTTTGTTGCCGTATCAGCTCAGTTCGATGATAGCGGCCGCGGTGCCGGCGCAGGCGATCGCGGTGGCGAGGCCGGATGCGGAGGCGCTGGCGTGGAATACCACGTCGCAGGCCTGGGGCGGGTTGTCGGGGGACGTGAACGTTATGGTCATTGCGGCTCGGGCCGGGTCGATCTCACACAGGATGACGTGGGCGCCGGGCAGACGGCCAGCGAGCCAGGCGACGAAAAGGCCGACCACGCCCCCGCCCGATGACGGTGATGTGGTCGGCTGGGCCGGCGCCGGAATCCTGCAGCGCGTTGAGGGCGGTCTCCATATTGGCGGCCATGGTCGCCCGGCGTGACGGCACCTGGTCCGGGATCGGGATGAGGATGTAGGCGGGGGCGGTGAAGCGGTCCTGGTGGGGGTGCAGGCAGAAGACGCGAAGGCCGAGATTTCTGCCGGCGGCGGGGCGGGGATTTTGAATTGATGGTGACACTGGACCATCCACACATGACGAGGCCGGTGGCTCAGGCCTGACCATGACGGTGATGCGGCGATGGGCCGGTCCAGGCCAAAAATTTGGATGGACCAACCTTCGCGGTTGCCGCTGGGTTGCCAGCCAAGCGACTGGAATAGCCGCTCGGAGTTTTCAGCGGTGGGCGTTGGCCAGCTTGCGCAGCGCGAGGCCGAACTGGATCCAGGTAAAGCCCTGAATGAGCAGCTCGATGGCGATCAGGGTGCCGAGCACCCACAGGCCGGACCAGGGCAAGGTAGCGTAGAGCATCACGGCGACGACGACGCTGAGCACCCCGCCGAGGGCCATGAGCCACCAGCCGGAGACCTCCCGGTGACGGAGGGCGACGACGATCCGCATGATGCCGCCGATGAGCAGGGACACCAGGATCAGGATGGTCAGGATGACCGACCCCTGCACGGGCTCCTGCATGATCAGGACACCAGCGATGATATAGAGCAGGCCCATGATGACGTTGAAGGCGAAGCCGCTCCAGCCTTTGGTCATCATGGCATGGATGATCTGGAAGACGCCGCCGACCATCAGCATGGCGCCGATGAAAATGACGCTGACCAGGGTGAAGGCGACGACATCGCCGAGGGCGAAGATGCCGGCGGCGACCATGATGATCCCGAGGAAGAGGAACCAGCCCCATTTGGAGGCCGTGGGCATAAAGCCGAGACCGTGGGGGGCTGTGGGGGAAACGTCTGACATTGCTAGGCTCCTTGGGCTTTCGGCCGGTTGGACCGGCTATTGGCCGGGAGAGTTGCGCCAATCAAGCGATTTGCGCAACGTCAGGGCGGATTGGGACGTCAGGGCCACCCGCGGGACGCCGGGACCGTCTGGCAAGATCATAACGCCTCCCAGATTGACGCAGCCTCTGACCGGGTCGTGAAGACATCGCCGTCAACCAACCGCCGGGCCGGTTGTTGAGCGCGCATGGCACAGCAGATTCCGATCGATCCCGACGCCGAGGCTGGCATCGAAATTCCCGACGAAGGCGTTCGGGCCATCACCGATGACGTGGCCTACCGCCGGCTGGCGCTGGTCAATGTCGTGCTGGTTGGACGTTCGGGTGCCAATGACTGGGTGCTGATCGATGCGGGCCTGCCGGGGACGGCGGGCATTATCTCCCGCGCGGCGGGGGCGCGGTTTCATCCTGCTACGGCGCCTGTCGCGATCCTTCTGACACATGGGCATTTCGATCATGTGGGCGCTCTGACGACCCTGGCGGAACGCTGGGATGTACCGATCTATGCGCATCCGGATGAGGTGCCGTATCTCGACGGCAGCAGCGCGTATCCGAAACCGGACCCGGCAGCCGGCGGTGGCGTGATGTCGGTACTGGCGCCGTTGTATCCTCGCGGGCCGATCGATGTGCGGCGGTGGCTGCGGACGTATCCTCAGGACGGGTCGGTGCCGGGCATGGCGGGATGGCGATGGATCCATACGCCAGGGCACGCCGCGGGGCATGTATCGTTCTGGCGGGAAGCGGACCGGACGCTGATTGCCGGCGATGCGTTTATCACGACCGCGCAGGAGTCAGCCTATGCCGTGGCGGTGCAGGCGCCGGAAATCCATGGGCCGCCGATGTATTTCACGCATGACTGGCAGGCGGCGAAGGACTCTGTTCGGCGGCTGGCGGGGCTGGCGCCGGAGTGCGTGGTGACCGGGCATGGCCGGGCGATGGAGGGCGAGGCGATGCGCGAGGCGCTGAACACGTTGGCAGCAACGTTCGACGATGTCGCTGTGCCGAAGGTCGGGCGGTACGTTGGTGATCCGCAGAGGGCAGCCGACGGAAGTGCTTATCCGGGCGGCCGCGGCAGCCGCTCGCAGTGAGTGCGGCCCGCGGAAGCCGGGCGTCTTCATGCGCGGCGCGAGCGGAACCCGGTATGGCTCTCTCGTCCTCTTTGTCGTGCTGCACGACGCGGTTTGCGTCGAGCTTGATACAGCCGAACGGCAGGTCATCCAGTGTTTCGGGCGGCAGCGCCTCAATCTCCCGCACCAGATCCGCCGCTTCGAAGGCCGGCAAACTCATGATCCGTCCTGCGGAAAGACCACCAGCCCGACCAGATGGGTTGGAGCGGGGCCGCCGTCGCGCGCGAAGGGCAGCAGAAGGCGTTCGAAAAGCGTAGCCCGGTCGCCGGAGCCGTAGCGGGTGTAGTCGTAGGTCGGCATGCCGGCCCGCGCGCAGTAGGCATAGGCGGCCGCCAGGCCGCGAAACGCGTCCAGTTCATTGTCGTCGGTCACGACCTCACTGCCTTCCAGTGAAATTCCAAAACGGGCGGTAATGGCGGACCCAACGTGCTCGAATCGAAATACCGGCATGGCCGCTTCTCCCTCGACCAAAACGACATAGGCGTGATCGCCGGCTGACAGCTCGGCCAGGTTGATCGATTCAAGCTGCGGCAACCCTCCCGCGAAGTCTGTCTGGTCGCGCAGGCCATGCCACATCAGATAGGCCTCGCGCAGATCAGGCCGGACCAGTCGCTCCAGCAGCTTATCGTTGGGACGCTGGCGCGGCCGTGCCAGCCGCCCGAGGGCGATCAGGACCTGTTCGGCGAGCAGGGCTGGGGTGAACGGCTTTGCCAGGACAGTCTCGCCCTGCAGCCCGTCGCGGTAGGCGAAGCCGGTCACAAAGATGATCGGCAGGTCCGGCCAGCGCGCGCGCAGGCGCGAGGCGAGGATGATGCCATCGCCGCCGGCCATCATCACGTCGGTGACCACCATGTCGACGTAGTCGAAGGCGGAGGCCTGGACGATCGCCGCATCGGCGCTGGAGGCCTCGAGCACACGGTAACCGAGGTCACGCAGCAGTGTCGCGGTGACGATGCGCACGGAATCGTTGTCATCGACGACCAGGATGGTGGCATTGCCGTGCAGCCGCTGATCGGGTTCCGGCCGTTCAAACTGCTTGGGGGGTTCGACGTGCGCGGAGCGGGGCAGCCAGAGCTCGACTGTCGTTCCGGTGCCGGCCTCGCTGAGGATCCGCATCCCGCCGCTGGATTGTTCGACGAAACCCTGGACCATGGCGAGCCCGAGGCCCGTGCCGTGGCCACGGGCCTTCGTGGTGAAGAACGGTTCGGTGGCACGGGCGAGGATCTCGGGTGGCATGCCGGGGCCGGTGTCGCGCATTGAAACCACGACGTAATCGGCCGAAGGGTTGGCCCCGGGCGGCAGGCGCGAGTGGCGGGCCGTTTCCCCCTGGGCCGGTGTGCCGGTCCCCGGCTCGTTTCTTGCGCGCAAGAACAGGCTGCCGTTGCCGGCCATGGCGTCGCGAGCGTTGACGGCGAGGTTCAGCAGGGCGACCTCCAGCCGGTGAACATCCACCATCACCGGCCAGATATCGGGCCCCAAGTCGAGGTGAACCTTGATCCCGACCCCAACGGCCTGGCGCACCAGTTCATCCACGCTGGCCATCAGGGTTGCCGGGTTGACCGCCTCCGGCACAGGCTCTTCGCGGCGCGCAAAGGCCAGCAACTGGCGGATCAGCGCGGCGGCGCGATCGGCCGCCTGCCTGGCGTTGTTGGCAAACCGCAGGATCCGCTCGTCGTCCCTGGCGCGGACCGAAATGAGATCCAGGCTGCCGAGGATGGCGGACAGCAGGTTATTGAAGTCGTGCGCCACCCCGCCGGTCAGATGGCCGAGCGCCTCGAGTTTCTGGGCGTGGGTCAGGGCGGCCTGGGCTTCCTCGCGCCGTCGCATTTCCGCGGTCAATTCGGCCGCCGCCCTGGCCAGGGCTTCGGTGCGTTCGGCTACCTGCTCCTCCAGCAAAAGTCTGTGGTGGTGCAGTAGCGCCTCGGCCTGCTTTTCGCGGTCGATATTGACCACAACGCCGCGCAGGGCGAGCGGCTCGCCGCCGGGTCCGAACTCGCCTCGTCCCCGCGCGCGCACCCAGTGCGGCGAGCCACCGGACCGCATCACGCGGTGCTCGATGTCGTAATCGTCGCGTTCGGACAACGCCCAGCCGATGGCTTGTTCCGTCAGGCAGCGATCGTCGGGATGCAGCGTTGCCAGCAGGCCGGCGAAGCCGGTCATGATGGTGTCCGGCAGGCCGTAGAGGTCGCGGCAGCGGTCTGACAGCTCCAGCCGGTTGGTGAGGATGTCCCATGACCAGGCGCCGAGGTCCGCTGCGTCATAGGCAAGGCGCAGACGCTCCCGCTCGCCCGCCAATGCGGCTTCCACCGTTCGGACATCGTCGACGTCGGTTCCGACGCCGATCCAGCGGGTCACTCGCCCAAACTCGTCGCGCTGCGGGACGGCGCGAACGAGGAACCACCGCCATGCGCCGTCGTGACGACGCAGCCGGTAGTTGATCTCGTACGGGTCCTTCGATGTGATCGACTGCTGCCAGCGGCCGATGGCGCTGTCGCGGTCATCCGGGTGAAGCAACGTGAACCACCCCGCCTGCAGCAGGTCGGACTGGCTGTGTCCGGAGAACGTGCTGAAGTAGGCGTTCACGTATATGTTGAGACCCTGCGGGTTCGTCACGAAGACGATCGAGGGCAGCGCGTCCGCCAGTGCCCGGAAATTGGCTTCGCTGTCCGCAAGCCGCGCGGCGGCCGCGCGATCTTCGGTGACCTCCTCGGCGACGACGTAAAGGCCGGTGACAGCGCCGGTCGCGATGTCGCGAAGCGGCAGGTAGCTGGTGTTCCACGAGCGGGTTATGCCTGGGCGGGCGGGGGTTTGGCCGGTAATCTCGTGGTACAAGGCAGGTTCACCGGTTTCCAGAACGCCGCGCAGCAGTTGCTCGATCTGGTCACCGATCTGCGGCACGATGTCGCGCAGGTGGCGGCCAATATGGTCCTCGGCAGTAACGCCGTTGATCTCCGCGAGCCGTGCGTTGATCCGGCGAAACCGCAGGTCGGTGTCAAACACGCACAGGCCGATCGGCGCTGTCTCGTAGATGGACTGAAGCTCCGCCAGAGTGGCCTGCAGGTCACGTTCCGCCCGGCGGGCTTTCGTAACGTCGCGCGTCACGGTGCCGTAGCCGGTCAGTGTTCCAGCGTCGTCGCGCAGCGCAAACCCGGTACGCTGGACGTCGATCAGCGCACCATTCGCCTGGTTCACCAGGCGCATCGCGCCGTGCCAGAACTCCGCGGTCGCGTGATGTCGGGACAGCGACTTCGCGCAACAGCGCCTGATCGGACGGCGCCACGAAGTCGTAGAAGCGAACCTCGCTGAGGTCCCCGTCCTGAGGCAGCCCAAGCATCCTGCGTCCGGCGGGATTCATATAGGTAATGCGCCCGTCCAGGTCGGCGGTCGCGATCTGGTCTTCGCTGCGCTCGATGAGATTCAGCAGAAGCCGCTGCGCCTCCTCGGCCTGATAGCTTTCGGTGATATCCGCGGTCGCGCAAATCCATTCGATGACGGTGCCCTGCTCATTCCTGGCCGGCACGCCGCGCGGGTGCAGCCACCGCCATGCGCCATCGATGCGGCGGCAGCGGAATTTCACGTCGAATGCTTCGCCATCGCTCAGCGCGTCCATTATGCGGGCGATCGCCGGTTGCGCGTCATCGGGATGAACCAGGTCCATCAGGTTCTCCAGCGTCACGTCCTCGGCGTCCGGACCCACGAAGTCACGCCAGCGCTCGCTGAAAAAAGACAGACTGCCGTCCGGGCGCATGATCGACGTCATGTGCGGCCCGGCTTCCACCGCCGCGCGGTAACGGGAAGCGGTCTCCCACAACGCTGCTTCAGCCCGCCGGCTTTCCGTGACCTCGCGCACCGCCACGGTGACCCCTGAGATCGCTCCGTCAGACAATACGACCGGGTGATACGAGGCGAGCCAGTGCCGTGCTTCCCTGCCCGCCGTTGCAGGGGCGCTGAGCGGGACATCCCTGAACGCCTCGCCGTGGTCCAGCACGGCGCGATACAAAGGCTCCCACGATTTCCAAAGATCCGGCCACCGCTCGTAGACGTGCGTCCCCAGCAGGTCGTCGGCGTTTTCGTTCTTGATGTCGGCCAGGGCCGGATTGACGCGGCGATAGCGAAGCTCCCGGTCGACCAGACCCAGACCGATCGGCGCGGTCCGATAGATCGCGTCCAGCTCATCCAACGCGGCGCGGGCGCGCTGCTCGCTGTCTGCCAGCGCGATCTGGGCCTGCTTGGATTCGGTGATGTCCATGGTCACGGCGCGGATTACGGCCGGCAGGCGGGCCGGCCCGGGCTCGCCGTCACCGATCAACCGCAGCCACCGCTCCGCCCCATCCGGATGGACGACACGGAAATCGATCGAAAACGACCCGCCTTGTTCCGCCAGCCGCTCATGAGAGGCGATGAAGTCCGCACGATCAGCCGGATGAACGCATGCCAGAACGGTTGCAAAATCGATGCCCGCCGACTCCGGCAGGCCGAACAGGGCACGGAAGTTCGCCGAGACCCTGGCGAAGTTGCCGCTGCCTGGATCCTCCGCCTCGAACGTCGCGATGCGGGCGGCATCGGTGATGCGGCGCAACGCCCCCTTGCTGCGGCGCAATGCGAGTTCGGACTCCTTTCGGTCGGTAATGTCGAAGTCGATGCCGACCATTCGGACAGGGCGGCCGGTTCCGTCGCGCAGCACGGTCCCGCGCGCCAGAACCCAGCGTTGGGACCCGTCGGTCCGGTGCATCCGGAATTCGCATTCGTAGGCGGCGTCTCCGGCCAGGGCCTGGCCGAGCGCGGACTCGACCCGAGGCAGATCTTCGGGGTGGACCAGGTCGCGGAAGGCGCTGAGCGTCCCGTCGAAGCCCCCCGGCGGCAGGCCGAACTCGGCTTCGAGGCCTTCGGACCACTCGACTTCGTCCGTGACAAGGTTCCAGTCGAAGAAGTACATGCGCGCGGCGCCGATCGCCAGACGCATCTGCTGGTGGGCTTTTGCAAGGTCGGCCTCGGTTGCGTCCCACTTCGAGAGATCGACGACGAAGGCGGCGCCACTGCCGATCGCCTGGTTGTCGAAGGCGAAGAAGATCAGGATCGGAACCCGGGTTCCATCGGGGCGGGCGTATTCCTTCTGGTAGGGCGCGCAGCCGCCAAGCCGGACGGCTTCGGCGATGGCGGCCTCGTCACGGCCGATCCATTCCGGCGGCGTCAGATTGTCCCACCGCACGCGGCCTGCCTCCAGTTCGGCCCGTGTCATGCCGACGATCTTCAGGAAGGCATCGTTAGCGTCATAGACCCGGCCCCCGGCATCAGCGCGCGCGACGCCGACTGGGCTGCGGTCGAACAGGGCGCGAAGTTCGGCAACCGCCTGTTCGCGCTCCCGCGTCGCGCGGGCCAGCACATCCGCGACGTCGCGAATTTCCCGGACACTGGCGCGCACGGGACTTGGGTTCGGTTCCGATACGCCCAGGCGGCGCAGCGCG
Organism: uncultured Pseudomonadota bacterium; assembly: GCA_963819005.1. Classification (GTDB taxonomy): domain Bacteria; phylum Pseudomonadota; class Alphaproteobacteria; order Acetobacterales; family Acetobacteraceae; genus Rhodopila. The sequence continues at coordinate 194,804 of CAWFUL010000007.1, read as the reverse complement.
GCAGACAGGCGCCCGGCAAGGAGGGCGGCGACCAGCACACTAGCCGCGAGCACGACCAAACCGATCAGCACGACGGATTGCAGGATGCTTTGCGAGGCTGCCGCGACGGCGCTTCTGGGCATCGTGATGGTGACCCAGTAGCCGGACAGTGGCGCGCGGGCGACGGCGCCAACCTGCGTCGCTTCGCCCGCGGCCTGAATTCCATATGCCACAGTGGTGCTGCCATCCGCCAAGGATCGGGCAAGTTGGTCCGGGACAGGCTTGCCGGCATTGTCGATGCCGGGTTGCGTCGTGGCGACCACCCTCCAATCGCGATCCACGACCAGCACGGTTGCCCCGGGTGGCAGGGGCAACCTGGACAGCACTGTCAGAAGCGCCTCCCGCGGCAGCACGAGGCCGAGCGCCTGGCTGAGGTTGTTGTGGGTCGGCGCCAGAGTCGGGGACCACGACCGCCACGCCAACGGAGAGGACCCCGAGGGTCGGACTTCGGAAAGGTCGCTGATGGCCGGTCCGCCGTCGCTTACCGCGCGAAGCATCGTCGGCAACGATTGCCCATCAGGCGACTCAGCGAGTGGCCGCAATGTGGTTGCCCTGATGAGGCCGTCCGGACCAGCAAGGTTGATCGCCGATGCGCCGGACTGCTTTGCAGCCGCCAGCATCTCTTGCCGGAAGTTGGACAGGTCATCCTGCGCCAGCGAGGCAGAAGCGGCCAGTCCCAGCAATGTTCGCTGGGCCGCCTCGAATTCAGCATCGACAAGCAGTGCGCCGGCGCGGGCGTCGGCTGCCAGTGCCTGGTAGGCGGCGGCGCGTTCGGCACGGTATAGTTCCCATACGGCGCCGCTCGCCAGCAGGAAGAGCGGGACGGCGACTGCGAGAACCAGCAGGATGACCGTCGTGCGGAAAGTCGGGGCCGGGCGCGGAATTAAATGATCCGGCGGCAGCCGTTGCCTCCCGGTGGAAGTGCCCGTGACCAAATCTGTCGTGTCCAAGCTGCCTTCCCCGCGGTCACGCCTGCCGCCGATGCGAAGTGTAACCGGTTGCGCTGGGCGAGGTAAACTCCTTATGACCAAGTTTGCCTGATCCATCAGATGTCGGAAGATTGCGGCTCGCGAAAGATAGATTTTTTCTTGTTAGAGGCTCGTCAAAACTGAGGATTCCACTCGAAATCGCTTCATGATGAAGCTGAATCCGTATCGATCGGCAGCCAGCCGAGCCTGTCATCACAAAGCAGTGATTGCTGTTCGGTTTGACATTGTCATGACATTATTGATGCCGGGGTTGGCGGACTGAAGTCGCTGGGCACGATGTTTACTTCAGCTTGCAGGCCGCGATCGATACGTTGTCCGACCCGGACATCTTCAAGGCGTCTCTAAACACATCAGCCTCTGCCGTGACGGCAGAGGCTGATTTGAGCGCTCAACTGAAAGTTGCGGAGAAGCGGTGGCGTGATTATCGCCGAAAGTCAGCGCCCTTGCGCTCGACGGTGCGGACGAGGCCCTTCCACTCGTTCAGGCCATAGGTTTCGGTGGGGCGCATCTTCTTCATGCGTTCGGCGGCCTTGCGCTGGACGTATTCGTCGATGATGACCGGCGGCTCGTCCAACTGGCGGGCAATCAGTTCGAGTTCGCAGGCGCGCTCCAGCATGTAGAGGCGCATGAAGGCGCCGTGGACCGTCTCCCCCAATGTCAGCAGGCCGTGGTTCATGCAGCACGACGCAGCTTCCGGTCTTGCAGCTTACGCCGAGGGCATCACATTCCTCCTGCGTCGCGGGCACGCCGTAATCGTGGTAGACGACGTCGTCGATCACCTGTAGCGCGTCCTGGCTGATCGGGCGGATGCCGTTGCGGATCAATGAGACGCCGGCGCCGGCGCGGGTGTGGGTGTGCATCACGCAATTGGCGTCGGGGCGGGCCTTGTAGATACCGGAGTGGATGATGAAGCCGGCATTGTTGTATTTGCCGCCAGGGCTGAGAACATTGCCCTCGATATCCATCTTGACCAGCGATGAGGCGGTGATCTCGTCGAACATCTCACCGTAGTTATTGATCAGGAAGTGGTTGGGCTCGCCGGGAACGCGGACGGACATGTGGGTGTTGGTGAGGTCGGTCCAGCCGAGCTCGTTACAGACGTGATAGAGCGCTGCGAGTTCGCAGCGGATGTGCCATTCGGCATCAGACATGCCTGGGGCGAGTTGGAGGGCGGCTGACATGGGTTGATTCCCCTTGAGGTTTGACCCGGACATGGTGACCCGGTTCCGGGGGGCGCGCAAGGTTTTGGGGCGATTCAGGCGGGATTTCGTGTAACGTGGGAGCGGTTTTGCGGACTTTTGCCTGTGTCGTGGATGGAGATGGCGGATGAACGTTCCCTGGCGGGACCGGCGGGGCAAATTCCTGTGGTTCAAGGCGGCGGTGCTGGCGGGATTGTTCGTGCCTGGGCTGCTTTACGCCTTCTGGCTGGCGACAGGGGCGCTAGGCGGGCGTCCGATCATGGAGGCCATCCACGGCACCGGGCTTTGGGCCATACGGTTTCTGATGATCTCACTCGCGATCAGTCCGTTTGCCCGGGCTTTGGACTGGAACGGGCTGCTGCTGGTGCGGCGGATGGTCGGCGTTGCGGCGGCCTGCTACGCGGTAGCGCATCTGAGTCTCTATGTAGTCGATCAGGATTTCGGTACTGACAAGGGTCGTATCGGAGATCGCGCTGCGGTTTTACCTGACGATCGGGTTCGCGGCGCTGCTGGTGTTGCTGGCGCTGGCAGGGACGTCGACGGATGGCTGGGTGAAGCGGTTGGGGCCGAACTGGAAGCGGCTGCACCGGCTGGCGTATCCGCTAGGAGTCGTGACGCTGCTGCACTATCTGATCCAAGTGAAGCTGAACGTTTCGGAGCCGGTTTTCATTGCGGGTTTGTTTACGTGGCTGATGCTCTGGCGGGCGCTACCGGAGGCGTGGCGGCGGCGGCAGGCGGTTGGGTTCGTCGCAGCACTCTATGGTGGGCTGGCGGTGGTATCGGGCCTGCTGACGGTGGCGATCGAGTGCGGGTGGTATGGCGTGGCGACGCGGGTCGATCCCCGGCGGGTGCTGGCGGCGTCCGAGACATTGGCGCATGGGCTGCGGCCGGCGCACTGGGTGTTTGTGGTGGCAACTCTGGTCGCTGTGGCGACGGTGGCGCGGCGGGTCGTTCCCCTGGGGCGGCGACGGCCCGTGCGGCCCCTGGTGGCGTAGGGAATGGCCGTCACGGGCCCGGCGTGCCCGTCACAGGTCAAGGACAAGCTGGGGGCTGCGTTTTGGGCGCTGTCCCGGTGGATTGTCGTTGTCGATACGCCTCTGACGGCTGCCGTGACGGGCGTAGATGCGTTCAGCGTCCTGTTTGTAGCCGGGTTGTTGGCGGATGCTGGTCAGATGGGCGCGGGCAAGGCGGACGGATTGTGCCAAGTCGACAATCGGGGCCGGGTATTTGGCGGATTGGGCGCCCGGATCCATCAGCCAGGGGGTTTGCAGGAATTGTAGTGGAACGCTGGCAAGTTCGGGAACCCAGGTTCGGGTGAAAATCCCCTCGGGGTCCTGATCGAGGCCCTGTTTCACCGGGTTGTAGATACGTGGCGTATTGATCCCCGTCTGGCCGGCCTGCATCTGGACCTGCGGCCAGTGGATCCCGGGCTCGTAGTCGGTGAAAAGCCGAGCGAGACGGGTGCCGGCGGGGTGCCAGTCGAGGGCAAGCTGGTAGCAGGCGAAAGCCTGGACCATCGCCCTCATGCGGAAGTTGAGCCAGCCGGTGGCGATCAGCGAGCGCATGCAGGCGTCGAGGAAGGGGAAGCCGGTCTGGCCGCTGGCCCAGGCTTCCAAAACAGCGGGGGAGCCTGGGGTACGGGCGGCTTCGTGGGCGGGGTGGAGCGAGCGGACCTCCAGGTCCGGCTGGCTTTCCAGTTTCTGGATGAAGTGGCAGTGCCAGTGCAGGCGGGAGAACAGGCTGTCGATGGCTGTCAGCGGGATCGGGCGTTTGTCCGGGGGGAGCTCGGCCAGGGTGGTGTGTTCGGCGTGGGCGCGGGTAAGGACCTCCCGAAGCGAGATGGCGCCGGTGGCGAGCGGAACGGAGAGGCGCGAGCAGGCATGGGCGCCAGTCAGCGGGCTGGACATGGCGCGGCGGTAGGTGGCGCCGGCGCCGGCGAAGAAGCGGTCGAGCCGGTCGAGCGCGGCGGACCGCGCGCCAGATTGCGGATGGGAACAGGAGTCGGGCGGGAGGCGGAGGTCGGCGGCGGTGGGGACCGGGCCGGGCGGGACGGTGGTCGCCGGGGTCAGTCGTCGCGGTTCGGCGATCAGCCTGCCGTTGACGAACGCGGCGTGGCGGCGGGCCCAGTCGTCGCGATTTTTAAGGCCTCGGATGACGCCGAACTGCGGGTATTCGACGAAAGGGATGCCGTTAGTGCAGCAGAATTCATGGACTTGCCGGTCGCGAGCATAGGTCCAGGCGTTGCCGGTTTCCTGATGCGCGAGCAGGCGGGTGATGCCGACCGCGGCGTGGATTCGGGCGAGGCATCGGGTGACCGATCCGGTGCGAATGATCAGCGGGGCGCCGAGTTGGCTCAGGCGCTGTGCGAGCTCGTGGAGTGCGGTTTGGATGGCGGACCACTGGCGGCGGGAGGTGTCCGGGCGCGCCCGGTCCTCGGGTTCCGCGACGTAGAGGGGAAGGACTGGGCCGGCGGCGGCTGCCTCGGACAGCGGACGATGGTCGGTTGCGCGTAGGTCTCGCTTGAACCAGACGACCTGGACCATGTGGGGGTCAAGAGGTCGCGAGGATGGGTTGGGTCATAGGATGGAGATAACCCCCGCGCGGCATTCGGCAAGGCGCGGAAGGACGTAGCGTCCCGGCTGGTCTGCGTCGGGTGCAGAAGGCGCCGGAAAGTCGCCTTAATGCTGCCCGCGGCCTGGCCAAATTGGTCCTCAAGTAGACGTCATCGGGCCTGCGGGAATCCTGTGGCGGCTGTGACGTAGGACACAGCAGCCGCACGGCGTGGGCTTGTAAGGTCTGAAGCACTGCACCGGAGTTCCTGTTATGCGTCCCTACATTCGCACTGTTGCCATGATAGCCGCGCTGCTGGGCATCTATGTGGCGCTGGCGCCGGTTGTCGCCTCAGATGCCGGGCCGGCGCGCATCCAGGTGTCGATATCCAACTGGCTGACCTCTGCCAGAAGCTGAACGAGACGGCTCGCCTGGTGTTCAAGGATTTCCGCGCCCAACGCGGCGGTGGCTGAGGCGGCATCGCCCAGGGCGCCGGCGGGATGAAGGTCCTGGGTTTCCCATCCGAACCCGACGCCGCCCTCGGGTGACAGGATGGTGTTCCTTGCTTCCTTGGCGAGCCAGGCGCTGCGGAAGTCGATCGCTTTTTCCATACGAACGAGATCGGGGCGGAGGTGCAGCATCAGGCTGGTCTCGACCAGGCCGCCGTGGATGCCGTGGGCTTGTTCGTTGCGGGAGAGGGTGACGCCGGGCGGAAGGCCGAGGCGGCCGGGCATGCAGCCAACCGCGAAGATTCTGTCCGCACGCAGGCGGCGGCAGACGATGTCAACGACCTGTGGCTGGCCGCCGTGGCTGTTGAGGATGACAAGACGACGGACGCCGGCTCGGGCGACGCTGCGGCCAATGTCGGTCAGGACCGCGATCAGGGTTTCGGCTGACAGGGTCAGGGTTCCGGCGAAGCGGATGTGCTCGACCGAGAGGCCGACGGACTGCATCGGCAGTGCCAATACATTGGGCGGAGAGAGTTCCAGGGTGCGGGCGAGGATGCCGGCGTTGATGGTGGCGTCGACGCTAACGGGAAGGTGAGGTCCGTGCTGCTCGATTGCAGCGACCGGGAGGATGGCGACGGTCCTGGCGGGCAGGTTGGCGAAGTCGGTCCAGGTCAGATCTTGCCAGTGGCGGGTGGGGTTCATGTCCGGCTCCATTGTGGCCAGGAATGCGGCAATCGCACGCTTTGGGGGCAGAGGCAAAACGGTTTCAGCCGGTGGCGGCTGGCATATTTCGTGCTTCATCGTGCGGAATACCGTCACCGGCGTGGCGCTGTTCGGGGCTGATGGTTGGGCCGGATCGGGTTCTGCTGGGCCACTGGCACGAAAGTGCACTGAAAATGACGAGGTAGGCGATGCTGACAACGCAACAGAAGACTCTGCGGAAGTTCTGGTATGCCACGATGCCGGTGAGTTATCTGGCGGAGGGACCGAAACCGTTCCGGCTTATGAATGAGGATCTGGTGCTGTTCCTGGATGCCGACGGTCAGCCGGCGGCGTTGCGGGACCGGTGCTGCCATCGGACAGCCAAGCTGTCGAAAGGCTGGATGGACGAGGGGCGGATCGTCTGCGGATATCATGGGTGGACGTATGACCGGACCGGCAAGGTGGTGCGGATTCCTCAGTATGATCCGGGCGCGAATTTGCCTCGGTACAAGGTGGATTCGTTTCATTGTCAGGCACGATATGGGTATGTGTGGGTCGCGCTGGACGAGCCTTTGCAGCCTTTGTTTGATATTCCGGAGGATGGGGCGCCTGGGTTCCGGCGGATCTTCCAGTTTTATGATCAGTGGCAGACAGCGCCTTTGCGGCTGATGGAAAATAGTTTCGACAATGCGCACTTCTCATTCGTGCATCGCGGGACTTTTGGCGACAATGCTCAGCCGCTGCCAAGCAGGTATGACATCGAGGAGACTGATTACGGGTTTGTAGCGACGACTGTGGTCGATATCGTCAATCCCCCCAAGGCGTTTCGGGTGACGGGGACGACGGAGCCGACGACGACGCGGACGATGCGGAACCACTGGTATCTGCCGTTTTGCCGGCGGATGGATATGACCTATCCGAGCGGGATCCGGCACATCATCATCAATTGCGCCACGCCGATTGACGATGGGCGGATACAGCTGGTTCAGTTACTTTATAGGAATGATGCCGAAGAGCAGTGCTCGACGCAGGAGCTGATTGACTGGGATGCCGCGGTGGTGTTCGAGGATCGGGACATTCTGGAGGCGACCGATCCCGATGCGGCCTTGGACCTGGCGCACCGGACGGAGGCGAACATGACGTCGGACCGGCCCGGGCTGATCATGCGCAAACGGTTGCTGGAGGTTCTGAAGGCGGCCGGGGAGGCCGAGGTTACGCGGAACTATGTGGTGGCGGGGGCGTAGGCAAACTTCGCATCTTGCCGGGGTTGAGCAGGCCGGATGCTTGCGCCTCGCGGAGAGATGCATGCGGAATCCCGGGGATCGGGGCGGGTCTTGCGGTCGATGTCGATCAGCTTGCGGCGGCCGCTGACGCGGATCATGCCGGTGCGCTGGCATTCGATGGTTTCGAGCGCGTTCACGTCTTGGAGGGCGGTACGGATGCCTGGACAGTTTGTCCATAACGGGGCTGGATCGTGCGCCTCGTACCGGCGCTCGGCAGGGCGCTGTGATATGAATCCGGTGACTGAGCAGATCAACTCTGGAGCACGGCGGATGGCAACATGACGACATCGTGGTTTCCGGCCTCCCTGCCCCGCGATGTCTGGCTGCGGCGGGCGCAGGTGCCGGCGGCGCTGCTGGATGGGATAGACGTCGCAGTGGACGCCGAGGGGCTCGCTGTGGTCGATATCCGGCTGAGCGGCGGGATGATTGCGGCGGTGGCGCCGTCGGGCGCGGCAGACGCCGAGATATCGCCACCGGGGATCGACCTGGACCGGGGACAGGTCTGGCCGTGCCTTGTCGATGGGCATGTGCATCTGGACAAGACGCAGACGTGGCCTCGGCAACCGAATCCGGATGGGACGCACCCGGGGGCGAAGGCTGCGGTGATCGCGGATCGGGCGGGGCACTACTCCGAAGCGGATATCGCGCCGCGGTTTGAGTTCGGGCTGCGCTGCGCCTATGCGCATGGCACGGCGGCGATCCGGACGCACCTGGACAGCTATTGGCCGAACGCCAAGGCGCACTGGGCGGTGTTCCGGCGGATGCGTGATGGATGGGCGGAGCGGATCGATCTTCAGGCGGTCTCCATCTGTCCGTTGGAACGTTTCGTCGGCGACGATGGGGTGGCGCTGGCGAACGAGGTCGCCGAACTCGGGCGGCGTCCTGGGTATGACGACGACTGGTGAGGGCGGCCAGGCGTGCTCGCCGGAATTTCAGGCATTGCTGGACCGGTTCTTCAAGCTGGCAGAGGAACGCGGGCTGGAGATGGACCTGCATCTCGATGAGACGGGCGATTCATCCTCACGGACGCTGCATGCGGTGGCGCAGACGGCGATCAGGCGCGGGTTCAGAAAGCCGATCCAGGTTGGGCATGTCTGCTCGCTGGCGATGCAGTCGGAAGCGGACGCGATGGCGACGATCGGGCTGTGCGCGGATGCGGGACTGCGGGTGATCAACCTGCCGATGTGCAACATGTATCTGCAGGGGCGCCGGCGGGGACGGACGCCGACGTGGCGGGGGATCACGCTGGTGCATGAGTTCGCGGCGGCGGGGGTGCCGGTGTCGTTTGCGTCCGACAATTGCCGTGATCCATTCTACGCCTATGGCGACTACGACATGATGGAAGTGTATCGGGAGGCGCTTCGGATTGCTCAGTTGGACCATCCGTTCGGCGATTGGGCGGCATCGGTGGCACGGGTGCCGGCGGCTTCGTGCGGATTTGCCGGCCGCGGAACGATCCGGGCGGGCGCACCGGCCGATCTGCTGTTGTTTCGTGGCCGGTCCATGACCGAACTGCTCGCTCGGCCGCAAGCGGATCGGGTAGTGGTGCGCGGCGGGGCGGTGTTGCATGCCGCGGCGCCGGATTTCCGGGAGATGGACGCGGTGGTGGGCGCGCCATGAGGCGGCTGGGTCGGGCTGTCCATCAAGATGGCTGGCTGGCCTCGGTCGGTGTCGATGCCGGGGCCGCTCGAGCGCCGATTATGTCTCTGGCGGGTCTGCTGCCGGCGCTGCGAGCGGTGGGCGTGCCGGTAATCTGGGTGAACTGGGGGACCCGGCCCGACCGTCTGAACCTGTCTCCAGCGCCTCGGCATGTGTATGATGAACGGGTTCTGGGAGACGCCGCTGGATGCGATCCCGCGGAACCCGCGGCTGGCTACGGTGCTGTTCGGCGGGGTGAACCTTGATCAGTGCGTGCTGCACACGTTGGCGGATGCCAATCTCCTAGGCTACGACACGGTGCTGGTAAAGGACGGTGCCGCGACGACGAATCCGGATTGCTGCCGGGAGGCGACGTTGCTGAATATTCGGCAGAATTTTCGGATCACGATGACCTCGGCGGCGTTGTTGGAGGGTTTGCCTGCATGATGACGACAGGGTCCATCGCCAAGCGGGCGGCCGATCTGACGGCGTTCCGGATATCGCCGGCGGATACCAATTACTTTGCCTGCATGCTGGACCCTTTGGCGGACGGGGTTTCGTTTACGCTGGTGGTGGAGATTTTCGAACCGGGTGGGAAGACGCCGCCGAACAGTCACGGGGTTGCGGAGGAAGTGTTCTTTGTGATGTCCGGCACCGGGCGGGCGATCGCGGACGGCGTGGTTCGCGATGTCGGGCAGGGGGATGTGCTGGTGTTGCGGCCGGGGGTGGAGCATGTGGTGGAGAACACCGGGGCCGGGAAACTGTATTGCCTGACGATGATGACACCGAACGAGGGGTTTGCGGAACTGATCCGAGCGGGGATTCCGGTGGAACTGACGGATGCGGATCGGGCGGTGATTACTGGTGGGGGCCGGTGATCCAGGGATCAGTCGTCGATCCGGGGTTTGGGCAGGTCGACCGTGGTGTAGACGTCGCGCAGCAGGATATCGACCCCGGTTTCGGGCATCGACAGGATGGAGTCTTCCAGCAGGACATTGCCGGGCCAGGTCCCACCGTCTCGCACGTAGACGGCAGTGCCGACCAGGGCCTGTTCAAGCATGATGTGGCGCTGGAGCGAGGGAGCTGCCGCGCATCCCGCGTTCTTGATCATCCGGTCGATGGAGGCGGTGCAGGCGGACAACACCTCGAACACGATGACAGGATCGGGCAGGACATCGGACTTACCAATCGGCGAACAGGTCACGACAGCGTCGGGATACCTGACCCGGCCGGCAGCGATGATGTTGACATCGCCAGGACAAGTCCTGCAGCCGGCGCGCAACCTTGCGTCGACGAGCGATACTTGACGCGTGGCAATCGCCGAATGATCGAGCGTTCCTCCGATCATGGCGACGGGCTCGAAGCCGTCGAATTCGCACCACAGTTCCCGGCGGCGCTCCCACACCACGAACTCGTCTACCGTCATCAGGCGGTGCCCGGCGGCGCTCTTGGAGTGGACGATCGCACCATTGGGCTGCGCCGCCCATCATGCTTGCCGGTTTTGTCCAGTCCGTGCTGAGCGTTCGGATGCCATTGACGGCCTCGATGCGGGCGGGCGATGGGTGCCGACTGGACGCTACCGTCTGGCGGCCGGAGGGGGACGAGCGGTATCCGGTGCTGCTGATGCGCCAGCCGTACGGGCGGGCGATCGCGTCGACGGTGGTCTTCGCGCATCCGGCCTGGTACTCGGCGCACGGGTATGTCGTGGTGGTGCAGGACGTGCGGGGGACGGGAACGAGCGAGGGCGAGTTCCTGCTTTTCGCGCATGACGAGACCGATGGCGCCGAGACAATTGCCTGGGCCGCGACGCTGGAGGGATCGAATGGCCGCGTCGGCATGTACGGGTTCTCGTACCAGGCGAATACTCAGTATCTTGCACTGGCCGGTTGGGCGCAGACCGGTGCGGGCACGATCGGGGCGCTGGCCCCGGCTATGGGCGGGTGGAATGTACGCTCCGACTGGGCCTATGAGAACGGGGCTTTCCGGCTGGGGCCGAACCTCGGCTGGGCGCTGCAGATGGGATTCGTGAAGGCGACGCATGACGGCGACCGCCTGGCGGCGCAGGCGCTGCGGTCAGCCGCGGCAGCGCCGCCGGTGCAGGAGGCGAACCGCACGCGCCCCGACATCATCCGCCGCTTCGGGCATTGGACGCATTACGAGGCGTGGCTGACTCATCCGGACGCTGACGCGTACTGGGAGAGATTCGCGCCGGCCTCTAGGCTGGCGGGGCATCCGCTGGACGTGCCGATGCTGCATGTCGGCGGCTGGTATGACCAGACGCTGATGGGGACGCTGGCGGGGCATCAGGCGGTCGTGCGGGCCGGCCGCGCGGAGCAGGCGCTTTGGGTCGGGCCGTGGACGCATCAGCCGTGGGGACGGCGGGTTGGCGCGGTGGATTTCGGAGCGGGGGCGGCCTCGCCGATCGATCCGGCTCAGGTTGCCTGGTTCGACCGGCATTTGAAGGGGCGGGATGGGCCTTCGCTGGGTGGCTTGCGGCTGTTCGATCTGGGCGCACGGATCTGGCGGCGGTTCGCCGAGTGGCCGGAGACGCACGCCTGGACGTTGTTCCTGGGTGGCGATGGGCGGGCGGGTTCGGCGTCGTCGGGAGTCTTGGCCGCGGGTGGCGCGACGGCGGGCGCTGACCGGATTGTGCATGATCCCTGGCGTCCAGCGCCGGCGATGGGTGGTCATGGCAGCGCACCGGCAGGGATGCAGGATCGTGCCGGGGTCGATGATCGGGCGGATGTCGCGGTTTATACCTCCAGACCCGTGGACCGGCCGGTGTTCCTGTGTGGCGCGGTCAGCGCGGTGCTGACGGCGGAGGCGGATCAGCCGTCGTTCGATATCGACGCGGTGCTGTCGATGGTCGCACCGGACGGACGGGCATGGACTCTGACGCAGGGGCATGTGCGGTGTGATGACGCGCCCGATGTAGCCGCAGTGCCGATGCGGGCGGTGTGCGTGACGGTCCCGGCGGGGCATGCGCTGCGGCTATCGCTGGCGGGGGCGGCGTTCCCCTCCTATGCGGTCAATCCGGGCTCAGGCGCCCCCGCCACGGACTTCACGTCGGCAGACGAGCGGGTGATTACCATCGCGATCCGCCATGGCGCGTCCCGGTTGGTACTGCCGGAGGTCGTGTGATGCGGGGCATCCGGCGGCCGGACCGAGGCGTGCCGGCGCCGCGTCGGGCAAATCTTGACGAGGGTGGCGTGACCGGCCTACACCGCGCCCCCTGGATGGCGGGCGTAGCTCAGTTGGTTAGAGCGCCAGTTTGTGGTACTGGATGTCGTGGGTTCGATTCCCATCGCTCGCCCCACCCCCTCTGATGAGTCCAATCCGAACAGCAGCCGTCGGTACTGGCGGGCGGCCGGGCGCGGCGGATGGGCGGCGGCGACAAGGCATTGCTGATGGTGCGCGGGCGCCCGATGCTGGAGCACGTGCTGGCGGGCCTTGGGGGCCTGCCGGTGGCGATCAGCGCCAATGGCGATACTGCGCGGCTTGCCCGGTATGGGCTGCCGGTGCTGTCTGACGGGGAATTCGCTGGTCAGGGGCCGCTGGCGGGTGTGCTGGCCGGGCTTGAATGGGCCGCCAGCCTGGGCATGTCCGATCTGCTGACGGTGCCGGGGGATTCACCGTTCCTGCCGCCTCGGCTGGTCGAGGTGTTGGCGCCGGCACCTGGATGCGCTTCGTGCGACGGCCGCCGGCACCATCTGGTCGCGCTGTGGCCGGTTGCCGCTCGTAACTTGCTGCAAACTTTTTTTTCCCAGGGTGGGTCCAGGGAAGTTTCACGCTTTGCGGAACGCATCGGTATGCGATACGTCGATTTTCCGATAGAACAAGCGGGTTCATTCGCAAACGTGAACACGCCGGATGATCTCGCACGCGCGAATGATGGCCGATAACAGCGGGGCGAGGGGCCGCGGCTGACAGGCAGACGGGGGCATGCGTATGACGAAGACCGTCGCGATTGCCGGGCTGGGAGCGATCGGATTGCCGCTGGCGCGCGCTCTGGACGCCGGGGTAGATGGGTTGCGCCTGGTTGCCGTAGCGTGCCGGGACCCGGTGAAGGGGATAGGCAACCTGGTCGGGTTCAGCAACGCCCCGCGGATCGTGGATCTCCAGGACCTGGCACACGCTGACATTGTCGTGGAAGCGGCGCCGGCCGCTTTGTTCGATCGAATTGCGTTTCCGGCGTTGGAGGCGGGGCGCGTGTTCGTGCCGGCCTCGGCGGGGGCGTTATTGCCGCGGATGCATCTGGTGAAACTGGCGCATCAGACCGGCGCGCGGATCGTCGTCCCGACCGGCGCCCTGCTGGGCCTGGACGCGGTACGGGCCGCGGCGGAAGGGCCGGTTGAAAGCGTGACGATCGAGACCCGCAAGCCGCTGCTTGGGTTGGCCGGCGCGCCGTATCTGGAGAAGCGCGGCATCGACGTGATGACATTCACCAAGGCGCGTGTGGTGTTCGAAGGCAACGCGCTGGAGGCGGCGGCTGGTTTCCCGGCCAATGTGAACGTGGCCGCGGCGCTGGCGTTGGCGGGCATCGGCCCGGTCCGGACCAAGGTGCGGATCTGGGCGGACCCGATGGCGACGCGCAATATCCACACGATCGAGGTCGATGCGGACGCGGCGTATTTTTCCATGCGGATCGAGAATGTTCCGACGATGGAGAACCCGAAGACGGGGCGGATCACGGCGCTGTCGGTGCTGGCGTGCTTGCGCGGGCTGGTCTCGACCTTGAAGGTGGGAAGCTGAGGCCGGTCGGCGATGACTGAGGCGCTGGTCTATCTGGCGACCCTGGCGCTATTCAGTTTTGTCGTGGTGGGATCTGCGCTGATCCGTGGCGAGATGCTGATCGTCGCCTGTATTCCAGCCGTGTTCATGGCCGCGATCACCGGTTTCACCATGGCGATCTACGCGGCGGATGAGTTCGGCGCCGTTCCGGTTATGTTGGCGCTTCTGGTGGGCGGCCCGCCGGCATGGTGGTGCCGGCGGCGGTTCACGGGGCGCGATCTGCTGATCGTGATCTATCTGGCTTGGGTTGTCGCGCTGGTCCTGGCGCTGGTGGCCTTCGGATTTCCTGACCGGGTATAAGGCCACGCGCGACATGACGATTCATACCGACCAGAGTTGATCCGCCGGTCGGCTGCCGAGGGACGGCATGAGATCGTTACTTGGCTTCATCAACCTGGAGGGGCGACGGACAGGCCGTTGACATTGTGTTCGGCGATGAAGCCGGCGACCATGCCGGAGGCTTTGGCTTCCTCGACAAAGGCGTGCAGAAACGCAGCGCCCTGGGTATTCGTCCTGGCGGTCCCGACGGCCTGCTGCACCGCGGTGAACTGGCCGTCGAGGATGACCGCGCCAGGGACCTTCGTCACATCAGTGAGCAGACGGGGGCGCAGGCCGGCGAGGGCCTCCAGCTTTTCCGCGGTGAATTGGGCGAGGGCGCCGTCGAGGCTATCGGAGCGGATCAGGGTAGCATGCTTGATGTTGCGGTCCAGCCAGAGGTCATAGGCACTGCGGGCGGTGACGGCGATGCGCACGCCGGGCTTGTCGACGTCGGCAATCGTCTTCAGCGGTGAACCAGGGGGGACAAGGTAGGTCGCCTCGATCTCCGCATAGGCCGCCGTGAAGGCTATCTTCTGCGCTCGGGCGGGTTCGGCGCCGATGTTGCCGATGTCCCAGACGTCGTTGCCGACCTGGTCGGCGAGTTCGCCAGGCTTGGCGAAGGGAATGTATTTGACCGGGACGCCGAGGCGGCCGGCGATGGCAGCGGCCATGCTGGGGGACACGCCCGTGGGGTCGCCGGAGGCGGTGCGGCCGGTCACCAGCAGGAAGTTGGACATGTTGATGGCGGCGCGGAGCATGCCGTGCGGGGCGAGTTCGGCGACGATCTGGGGGGTGGCGTGGGCGGGCATGCGGGACGGTTCCATTTTTGGTTGAGCGGGAACCGTAGGGCGGGGAGTCAAGGTGGGCAAGGCGAGGTCTGTTCAGAGCCGGGCCGCATCGACCGTTGCGATATCGAGCAGGCGCTCGATGACCTCCGGCTCCTGTGCGCCGGCGATGGCGTGGTTGCCGTCCAGCACAAAACAGGGCACGCCGTTAATGCCCAGGCGGTGGGCGCGCAGGTTGTCGGCGTGAACGGCTTCGGCTTCCTCGTCAGAGGCGAGGAAGCGGCGGACGGCGAGTTGGTCCATGCCGAACGCCGAGGCGATGGCGCCCAGCACCTCGTGGTCGCCGAGGTCGTATCCGTCGGTAAAGTGGGCGGCGAACAAAGCCTCTACCATCTCGTCGGCTCGGCCGTAGCGGGTGGCGTAGCGGACCAGCCTGTGGGCATCGATGGATGAGGGCGTGCGTCTGATGCGGTCGAAACGGAACTGAATGCCCTCGTTGCGGCCGACTTCAGTGATGGTGGCATACAGGCGGCGGGCGCGGTCTTCGCCGCCGAACTTGCGGACCACGTAGTCGGGGCGGGACATGCCGACGCGCGGCATGTCGGGGTTCAGAAGGAACGGGCGCCAGGTGAGTTCAAACAGGATGTCAGGACGGCGGCGCAGGGTCCGGATCAGGCGGCGGACGCCGAGGTAGCACCACGGGCACACGAGATCATGCACGATCTCGATTCCCAGACGGGCTTTTGGGGGTGCCAGGACATTCACAGAACAAGTTTGGCGCTTTGTCGCCGGGTTGTCACGTGCTTATCAAAATAGATGGCGTGAGCATGTCCAGACGGAAAGGATCACGATCACCTGTTCCGCGCGACGGAAGGTCCTGGTGGCCTATCCCACCAGCGTGCCGACGCCTTCGGTTACTTTCTCCCAGTCGTCGACATTGCGGTCGTTTGGCGCGATCAACAGGTGATCGACACCGACTGCGGCGTAGGAATTAACGAGGGCGCGCAGGACGCCCCGGTCAATGCCGTTCCACTGGACCCGCATCGAGATGGTGAAGTCGGAGCCAGGCCGAGCCTCGCGCAGGCGTTTGACGATGGGGGCGGCCTGGTCGGCAGTGAGGCCGCTGCCGTGCCAGCCGTCGCCGATGCGGATGGTCCGCTTCAGGGCGGGTTCTGCGCTGCCGCCGAACCATAGCGGGATACGGCTGATGGGCATCGGGGTCATGGTCATTCCCTCGATCACCGCCGGGATGTAGCGGCTTTTGAAGGTGACCGGATCTTCGGACCAGACGGCGCGCATCATGGCGATGCCCTCGTCCAGGCGCCGGCCGCGTTCCTCGAACGGGATGCCCAGCGCCGCGAACTCTTCTTTCAGCCAGCCGGAGCCGGCGCCGAGGATCAGACGGCCTTCGGAGAAGTTGTGGAGGGTGGCGAGTTCCTTGGCCAGCGGGAGGGGGTGGCGCATGGGCAGCACCAGGACGGTGGTGCCGAGCCTGACGCGTTTGGTGACGGCGGCGGCCCAGGTGAGGGAGAGGACGGGGTCGAAGAACAGCGGGGAGCGGGGGAATTTGTCGCGGGGGACGATGATGTGCTCGCTGACCCAGACGTCCTCGAGGCCGAGGTCCTCGGCACGTTCGGCGTGACGGCGGATGAGGGCTGGGGTGGCTTGTTCGCCGGCATGGGGGAGGTGGATTCCGAATTTCATGGGGGGTTCATTCGGCGGCGTTGGCCACGGCGGGCTGCCAGGTCTTTAGGACGGGCAGGACTTCCTTGGCGAACAGGCGCATCGAGGCCTCGGCCTTGGGGAGGGGGATGCCGCCGAAGCGGAAGGAACTGTTGAGTTCGTAGTCGCCGAGGAGGTTGCGGCGTTCCTCGTAGGCGCGGAGGACCTGATCGGGGGTGCCCCGGACGGCCACTTGCAGCAGGGCGTTGACCAGGCCGTCGCGGCCGGCGGCTCGGGCGAGTTCGGATTTCTTGGCGTAGGCGTCGTAGCCCTTTGCGGTGGCGAAATGGGTGCTCATGAGTTCGTAATGTTCGAGGTTGCTGTCGACGAAGCTGGCCATGTGGCGTTCGGCCAAGTCGTGCGCCTCCTGCGCGGTTGGTGCGCAGATGCATTGATCGGCGGTTACCACGGGCGGGGCGTCCTTGCCGTTGAACTGCCGGTAGAGGGACCGGTAGCGCTCGATGCCGGGGATGCGCTGCGGCCAGGGGCGGTCGGCGAACATCAGCATGCGGGCTTTCAGGCGGGCGGCGGATTCGATGGAGTCCTCGCTGGAGGCGACGGCGTAGGTCCGGTCCTCAAAACTGCGTTCCGGGCGGGGGCGGATTTCGATGCGGGGCTGTGGGAAGTGCTTGCCGTGGCCCTCGATGAAGCCGGTGCGCAGGGCTTCGAGGATCATGGCGGCGGATTCGTCGAAGCGTTCGCGGGAGTCGTCCATGGTGCCTCGGAAGGCGGCAAATTCGCGGCGGGCGAGGCCTCGGCCGAGGCCCAGGCGGACGCGCCCGTTGCTGAGGAGGTCGAGGACGGAGACTTTTTCGGCGACGCGGAGGGGATCGTTCCACGGTAGGATGATCGCGGCGGTGCCGAGATCGGCGTGGGTGCAGAGCGGTGCTAGGTAGGCCAACAGTTGGGTGTTGTCGGGGCAGAACGAGTAGTCGAAGAAGTGGTGCTCGACGGACCAGATGACGTCGAAGCCGAGTTCGTCGGCGAGGCGGGCGAGGCGGATTTCCTGATGCCAGGCCTCGCGATCGGTCATGTTGTCCCAGCCGTAGCTGGAGAAGATCATTTGAATGCCGACGTCCATGGCGCTGTCTCCCGGTTGTTGGGGTCAGGCTTTCATGTCCGGGGGCAAATGACAACGTGTTGGGGTGTTACCCGCGGAAGCGGACGAGCTTGCCGGTGGGCTGACCCAGGGCTTCGTCGTCGCGCATGACGATGTTGCCGCGGATGATGGTGGCGACGGGCCAGCCGGCGATGTCCATTCCGGCGAAGGGGGTCCAGCCGCAGGGGGAGACGATCCAGGATTCCTCGATCCGGCGCTGTTTTTTCAGGTCGACCAGGGTGAAGTCGGCGTCGTAGCCGGCGGCGAGGCGGCCTTTGCTGATGGCGCCGTAAACCCGAGCGGGGCCGGCGGACATCAGGTCGACCATGCGCGTCAGCGACAGGCGGCCGGCGTTGACGTGGTCGAGCATGATCGGGACCAGGGTCTGCACGCCGGTAAGGCCGGAGGCGCAGGTTGGCCAGGGCAGCATTTTCTTCTCACGCGAGTGGGGGGCGTGGTCGGAGCCGATGGTGTCCACGAGGCCGTCGTTGACGGCTTTCCAGGCGGCGTCCTGGTGCTTCTGGCCTCGGATGGGGGGGTTCATGACGGCGAAACCACCGAGCTTCTCGTAGCAGTCGGGGGCGACCTGGGTGAGGTGGTTGACCAGGACCTCGGCGGTGGCGATGTCGCGGTAGTCTTTCAGGTATTCGAATTCCTGGGCGGTGGAGACGTGCAGGATGTGGGCGGGGCGGCCGGTCTTGCGGGCGAGCGCCATGAGGCGGCGGGTGCCGAGGAAGGCACATTCCTCATCGCGCCATTCGGCGTGGGAGGCGTAGGGGTCGCCGGTCTTGTAGGCGGGCTTGCGGGCCTGGAGGCGATATTCGTCCTCGGAATGGAAGGCGATGCGGCGGCGGCCGGATCGCATGACTTTTTCCAGGTGCGCATCGTCTTCCACCATCAGGTCGCCGGTGGAGCTGCCGGCGAAGATCTTGATGCCGCAGCAACCGCAGGTGAGTTCGAGGTCGCCGAGGTTCGGGATGTTGGTTTTGGTGCCGCCGACGTAGATACCCATGTCGCACCAGGCGACTTGTTCGACGTAGCTGCGCTTCCATTCCATGCCGGCGGCGTCGACCATGGAGGGGGCGGTGTTGGGCATGTCGAAGACGGCCGTCAGGCCGCCGAGGATGGCGCCGAGGCTGCCGGTGGGGATGCTTTCGACGGTCTTGTCGCCGGGGTCGCGGAAATGGACGTGGGGGTCGATGAGGCCGGGGAGGACGTGGAGGTGCGTGGCGTCGATGGTGGTGTCGGCGGTGGCGTCACCGGGGACGCCGAGCGCGATGATCTTGCCGTTGCGGACTCCGACGTCGGTGGCCTCGGCGCCCCAGGGGAGGACGCAGGTGCCGTTACGGATGAGGAGGTCGTAGTGCGCTGGCATGGGTCGGGGGGCCTTTCGGGTGGTTGGGGGCGTCGTAGACCAGGATGGGGTGGGGTTGAAGGCGGTTTGGGCGGCCGCAGGGTGGGTCCGTCGGCGTAGATAGAAGCGGCCGGACGAGTTTAGCCAGCAACCTCGGCGTCTGGGTTGCCCGCCTCTATCGCCGCCATGTAGCGCAGCATGAGGTCACGCGTGCGGTAGCGGCCACCGTACTGGGCCTCTTCCTGCCGTTTCAGAATCGGGAAAGTGTTCAGGATATAGCCTGCGGTATCTCTGTCGATCCCGTATAGCAACATAAAGACCGCATCGAGACGCGCGCGGCGGCGCAAACGATCCTCGGAGTTCCCATACGAAAGGCGCACCAAGATAGCCTTGGTCCCGTGCGAACGGTGCCAAGTCGTGCGACGTATAGCTCAGAGTGAGAACCTCCTCCCGTATGATTTCCTCAGCGCTGCGGGGGCCGAAGCGTCGTGCGAACTCAGTTCGCTGCACAAATGGCAATTGTTCGAGTATGAACAGGTTCAAGCTCGTCGACTGCACTTTGTTCCGCGCAACGTAGTCGAGCACAAGCGCCCCGAGATTGCCCGCAAGTAGGGACGCAGTTTCCTTATACGCCGCGATGATAGGTACACAGGCGGCACGCCATTCCGCCATCATCGCCACAGTTCGACTTGCCGGTCGGGGAAGATCGGGCAAAGCGGGAAGCAGCAGAGGCAACTTGTTCCCGAAGGCGGCTCTTGGCACGATGCAGGATATAACAGTTCGCACGTCGGTTGGACGCGCGATGTCGCGAAATGCGACCGCCCACTCCAGCCCCTCCGGCCACCGCTCCGCCAACTCGGACTCTTCTACCCAGTAGCGCGGACGTGGGTTGAAAGCCGGATCGGCGTGCTCAACCGCATCGGTCGGCCTGCTGGAGTAGGGATTGTGGACGTGAATGCTACGGGTGGCTCGCCTGGTGCGGCGAGGCGGGGCCGCTTCTTGCTCGTCCGCAGTCTCTTCCTCCACATCTTCGGCGTCGTCCTCCAGTACCGAGGCGTACCGGTGGTCAAACAGGTGAACGGTTCGCCCGACCATGAGTGGCAGAAAGCGAGTGTTGCCTCTCTCGTAGGCTCCGCCCTGCACTGGGTATGCCCCATCCGCTTCCAGCTCTTCTGCGCTGCGGAACAGTCCACTATCGTTCGTCATATGCAATTGCGTCGCGTAGGACACCGGGTACAGTGCTCGTGGCGGCGTCACCCGCCGGTCCACAAGAACCGGCAGTCGGCCGTAAATGCCGAGTACGATTTGCGCATCTCGTGGCGCGCGAAACACCGGCGCGGTGCCGGTGTTAGGGTTGGCCCGAGCGAACTCTTCGGGCGTGATACCAAAGGCATTGCGCTCGGCGGCCTCCGCATCCTGCTGAAAGAAGGCACATTGGGCCTGGGTGTAACGACGCTCAGTGCCGCCGTGTACAAACGCAGAAAACTTGAAGGAACGATGAACCTGCGGAAAGAAAGGCGCGCCCGCCCTCTTGCCATTCTCGAAGTCAAGTAGCGTGCCCAGCCGCCCCGTGTTACTGATACTGCGGAAGAAGGTCGCTGCCCCCTTATCCGCCGCCACGCCGGAAGGAACCAACATGCCGACGATCCCGTCGGGCTGCACAAGCTGTCCGGCGCGCTCGACGAAGAGGGCGTAAATATTGACATCGCCCTTTGCGAACAATGGGTAGAGCGGGTAAGGGCCGACCGAAGTACCGTCCGTCTTTTGGCGGGGCAAGAAAGCCGCCACCTCTGCTGCACGCTTCGCCCGAGCGGCTGCGCGGTGGTAATCGACCGCCAGCGGGTCGCCTGCCCGGCGCAAACTCGCGATCTCGGCCTTGCGATCGACGGCGCGGCTTATTCGAGCGATCTCCTCTCGCCGCGCTGCCCACCATTCCACTTCCTGCATCTTGATTCTGTCCCAGGGCGGGTTGCCGATAACGGCATGAAAACCGCCGGTAGGCATGGCAGTTTCCCATCCATCCCACACGCCCGGGAACGCCGCTTCCCAGTGGAAGAACCGTCCCTCCGCGATGATAGCACGCGCCTGCGTGACGAAGGCGGAAGCAGCCTCAAAGGCTTCTCTTGCTGTGATAGCGGGTCTTTTCCGCGTGGCCCGTCGGACAGCGGACGCCTCGGTCCCAGGAGCCCGCATGACACCGCCATTCGCGATCTCAACCGGGTCGCCGTAGCCGCCTCCAAAAAACTGCTGACGGCCGATCTTCTCTACATCGCCATCCGGCGGCAGCCACCGCGAGGCGTGATACAGGTCAAGAAAGGTACGTAGAGGCGTTGTCGCCAGTTCGACGCGATCAAACGCTTCTTCGCTCGCGTGGACTTCGGTGATGTCAGCATCGGCTCGTGCCTCGATGTCGGCCATCCCGGCGGCGGCTGCCTGCGCAGACACCACAGCCTGTGAAATGGCCAGTCCGTACTCGTCTTGCAGCCGCGTGACGGCCTTGCCGACAAACTCCCCGAACAAGCTGTCACCGCAACGAAGATGGTGTTTGAGGAAGGAGAGCGGCGCCCCGACCGTGAATGAGTGCAGCCACACCGAAAGCATCGACAGCTCTACCGCCATCGGATTCAGGTCGACGCCAAAGATGCAGCGCTTTAAAACCATGCGGCGCACAATGTGCTGGTCGTCCAATCCATGATGCGGAACGTCCCAGCCACTTGCAGTGGCGCCGGCCCGAATAGCCTCGCGGACCGCCACGACCTGCGCAGAGACTGGGGAGCGATAGATACCGCCCGGGACCGCGGCGCTCGTCTCCGCCATGGCCTGGAGAATGGCATCCGTTAAGTAGTCGATCAACGAAACCAAAAAATGGCCTGACCCCATGGCAGGATCACAAATGCGAAGTTTGAGGATGGCATCGGCGGGGTCACGCTCTTCTAATGCCGATATCTGGTCTGGGGTTATGCTTTCTCCGGGGGCTAACCCAGCCACAAGCGTTGCGAAGGCGTCTCGTCGCTCGGCCAAAAGCGGCTCCACGGCCCGGCGCAGGATAAGAATGACCAACTCCTCGCGCGTATAAAACGACCCAGTGGCCTTTCTCGCATAGGGCGAAGGGCGCAATGCAACGCCGGTCACGCCGGCCTCCACAACGTCGTGCTCCAAGAGCTTTTCGTAGATGCTGCCCAAATGTTGAACCGATAGATCTCGGTAGTTGATCCATCGAAGTCCGACGCCCGGTTGCATCTCGCGTGACATTGCGTCTACGATACGGATCAGGGTCGCGTCTGGCAGCCGAACGCGCGAGAGGATATCGCCCGCCCGATCTTGAAACAGTCCGCCATTGTAAGCTGGTAGGCCGAGGTGGGAGTCCCCGACCGCCACCGCTTGGATGAGATCAACGAGCCGCGCCCACCGCTGGGTCGCACGCGCTGCGAGCGCAATGCCGTTGTCAACGACTCTGGAGGATTCCTCACGAAGTCCACGCAGACTATAGCCCACATATCCGGGATGACGCACCGGCAGCAGGTCCCGATCCTCGGCGTACAGGAGGAAGAGCAGCCGATAGAGGAGACGAATTGCTCCCTCGCGCGCCTCGGCGCGCCATGCCGCACTTGTGACGTCAGCGCTAGGATCGTGCGCCGCGAAGCCCTCAACCAACGCAGGAAATACACGATCGAACACGGCGGCCGAGAGTTCCTCCGTGACGCGGGCCTCGTAGGTGCGTCCCTCCGTTATGGCGTCATCGAGGAAGGTGGTGGCGCCAGGGCCAACTGCCTCGAACGCCTCGCGTCGAAACAGCAGCAGGAAGACGCGCATCCAATGGTCCGATGGGGCGTCGTCGGGCGGCGCCATTGGCGCCAGTGGCGGCGGGTCCAGTAGATCCGCTAGGTTGATACCGACGAACCCCTCCGACCTGGAACGCGAACGACCGTAGTATAGCCGCCAGGTAACGCCGTTCGTTAACAGACCCCACCGAAGGGTGCCGTTCGATTGCACATCCGCACGGGACATATAGCGCAAAATCTGCGTGGACGGCGCTTCGCCCCCGGTCGGGGCGCGGTCCAGCACGGTATCACGTGCCTCATTTTCGACGATGACGGTGCCATGAACGAAGCGATTTACGGGTCGCAGGGGTCTCGCGATGTCTTTTGCAGCCGGAGAGGGGAATAAGAGGGCATCGGCCACATCGCGGCGGCGGCGGTCGGCGATCGGCTGCACCAGCCATTCCCATCCCAGTTCTCTCAGGACAGGATATATGAACTCATCTTCCGTCTCGGCCTCACTGGGCGAAGGCATAACCGCCAGTTGCCGCCAATACCGTAGGAGGCGGGCGCGGGCAGCTTCTACTTCTACTGCGTCCAAAGCTTGATATGCTTCGGTCCTGCGTATCCCGTCGTTCAAAAAATACTGAGTGAAAAGACTTCCGCCAATCATGCTATTTCCCCGAATCGCCCGCCCTTGGACGGGCGCGGGTGACCGTATAGCAAGCTGGCAGAAAAGCACGGAACCCGCCCGTGTCTGTCACGCCGAACGCGTTGCTTTGTCCGGTGAAAGCACTTCGACCCCAAAAACCTGAAAGTGCTTCGTGTTCCGCGTCACGATGACAACATCATGGGCTTTCGCGATACCGGCAATCATGGCATCGGCCATTCCAGGATGATGTCCCGCCGACATTGCCTTGGCCTCAAGCTGGCCGGCCAGTGCCGCAGTTACTGCGTCAACCGAGATGATTTTATCGTCGTAGGTGGCGACAAGCCCCGAGAGCCAGACCTTCAGGCTCGCCGCCTTGGTTGTTGCACCCTTGTGCTCCAGCAGGGCGATGCCCTTCTCAATCTCATGGATGGTGACGACCGACAGGAACAGCCTGCCGTCAGCGTCCATGCGTTCCAGCCAGCCGACAAAGTCTGCCGAAGCCTCGGCCCTCGACGGCGACAGCATTGAAATCACGTTGGTATCCAGCAGGTATCCGCTCACAGATCGACCGAGCGCGACGGCGCGGGATTGCGCTCGAACGGATCACCCGGAAATGTTTTGAGGTAGGCGACAAGACCGGGCCGCTTCCGCTCCATCGCCTTGCGGGCGATTTCCGCTGCCTCAACCGAGACCAGGGCGGCGACCGGCTTGCCATGTCGCGTGATCGTCACGAACTCGCCTTTGACGGCTTCATCGACGAGATGGGAGAAGCCCGCCTTGGCTTCCTTGAGATTGATGGTCCGCATGAGGCCTCCGACGCGAGGTGGTCACAGATGACTCCATTTGGACTTTCTTCTGGAGGGATTCAAGGCTGATCCGATGGTGTGGGCGGCGATGGGCTACTTGTCGCCGCACCTCGCCGAGCGATCGGGCGTGGTCACGCCGACATTGCCAGCGGCACTTGCGGCAGGCGGCCGAGACCGATGCGGGACCAGATCGTCAGCATCTGCATGGACGCCGCCGCCGCAAGAAATCCCTGGCGGTTGCTGCCCGCCGCCAGCAGGGTGCCGGACGCCAACGCACCGGCCCCCTGCCCCATGAACAGCGCCAGGGCGAACGCGGAGACAGCCGCACCCCGCGCCTCCGGCAGCGCCTCGGTTGCTCGGGCCTGCAGCACGCCGTGGAACATGTAGAACATCAGGCCGGACAGAACCTGGGTGGCGGCGGCAACGGGCCAGTTCGGGCTGACGGCAACGCCCATCAGGCCGGAAGTCACGCCGGCGCCGCCCAGCAGCAGCAGGTTCCGCTCACCCATGCGGACGACAAGCTGGCGGGCGAAGCTTGTGTAACGAAGGCGCCGACGCCGAAGCCGGCGACAACCGGGCCGGCGGCGCCGGTGGTCAGATGAAAAGTCTCGATCCGGAAGGCGCCGACATAGGGGAAGGCGCCGCCGAACAGGCAGAAGCCGTCGAAAAAAGGCACAGATCAGCAGCCAGCGGCCGATGGGGCGTTGCAGCAGGCGCGGATAGGCGACGGCGCCAGGGACGGCGGAGAAGCCGGGTGTTTGGGAGCCTCGCCAGATGCCGGCGCCGAAACGGATCGTCAGGATGGCGCCGACGCTGTTGGAGAAGACTCCCGCGGCTAGGACGGGAAGGACAGGCCGCGATAAAGGTCCGGCAGCGGAACACTGATGTCCAGGCCGGGGACTTCCAGGGTTCCACCCGTGTGGGCGCTGGCGATCCAGGGGCCGCCGGCTTCGCGCTCAAAGCGTGTTGCGGCGATGGTGGTTTGTTCCAGCAAGACATAGCATCGCAGCGACGGCAGAAGCGCATAGTCGAGTAGCTTGTCTACGCGGTCGGTCGTGGCGGTGTCGTCGGACAGAACCTCGAAGATGGCGATCGCGTCGAGCAGCGTGCGGGTCGACTGGTCCGGGACGCCGGAAAAGACACAGATATCGGGATAGCGGACCTTGGGGCCGGCCTTTATCCGCATTTCCTGCACGACTGACGCGGTTTCCTCATTGAGCAATCCGGCCAGCACGAACAGCAGGTTCCGGACGATCCTCTGGTGCGCGAGGCTGCCGCCAGTCATCGGGATGACAAGCTGGCCGTCGAACTCATGCTTCCCCTCCTGCCGGTCTTCCCAGGCGAGGAAGCTGTCAGCCGTCCATCGTTCGGCGACTACGGTGTCCATGACGGTATGGCTACCATAGGTCGCGTTGATCATCCAATTCAGATGTCGGCGATTTTCTCCCAGGTCAGTTCGCGTTGTTCGGCGGCCCCGCCGTAGCTTCGCAAGGGGGGACGCAGGACCATCAGGGCGCCCTCGAAATGGACGTCGCGGACCTGGTCGGTGCCGACGCGGGCGGGGTCGGAGGCGGCGTCGACGCGGGTGATCAGTTGCTTGCCGTCGAAGGTGTAGTTGCCGCAGTAGCTGCTGTATTCACGCTTGCCGCCGTCGGGGATTTCGCGGCGGCCGTCGCCGGTCATCGCCATCATGCGGCCGTCGGCGCCGAGGACGACACGGCCCATCGGGTGGCCTCCGTACGGGGCGGGCAGTTCCTTGCCGCTGGCGTCGCGGGAGACGGCTTTGACCAGGCGCCAGGTGCCGATGACGTTTGTCATGATTGGTGTCCTTACAGCGGCGGGAAGATGCGTTCGAAGACGGCAGGCGAGCCCTGGTCGAGGCGCATGGCGGGGCGGACACGGCGGGTCCAGGGGTTGGAATCGCGGGCGGTGTTCCAGGCGGCTGTTTCGGGAACGGAGGGATTTTCGAACTCGTAGACGGTGAGATATTTCGGCTGTGCCTCGATCGCGGTGAAGCGGCGGACACGGATCACGCCGGGGACCTGCAGGTAGCCGGGAATGTAGCAGGTGTTGTACCAGTCGTTGAATTCCTCCTCCATGGACGCCATGATGTCCATCCGGCCCATCTGCAGGTAGCGCGGCAAGTCCGTGGGATTGTGGGCCGGGTCCGTCTTGGCGGGGAAGATCTGGCGGTAGCCGTTCAGCAAAAAGTTGCGGCCGTGGGCGCTTGGCGAGGTGGAGGCGCGGCGGGCCGTGGGCTGGTAGCGGACGGTGTCGAGGAAGGCGGCGGAACGGAGGACGTTGTGGTCCTCCAGTTCATACATCGCCAAGTATTTCGGGCCGCCTTTCAGGGCGCGGTAGCGGCCGGCGCTGAGGAAGCCGGGGACTTCCAGCAGATGATTGATGTGCTCCTCGTCGTACCAGCGGTTGAATTCCGCCTCATGGGCGGGGTCGATATCGGTCCAGGCCATCAGCAGGCCGGTTCCTCTCGTCTTGGGCATGGTCGTTTCCTTTTCTTTGTTTCAGCGCAATATGCCGGCGGCTTCGAGTTGGGCGATCCGTTCGGCGTCGTAACCGAGAATTTCGGCCAGGATCTGATCGGTGTCGCGGCCGAAATGGGGGGCGGGCCGGTGGTACTCTGCCGGGGTATCGGACAAAAGGTAGCGGCTGCCGTCGACAACGCTTTCGCCACCGAGGGGGTGGGCCAGACGGACCAAGTGGCCGCGGGCAGCTAGTTGGGGATCAGACACGATGTCGGCCGCCGTTGCCGCCTTGTGTGCGGGGACGCCGATGGACTGCAGCGTATATTGGATCTCCAGGGCGGTCCGGGTTCGGGTCCAGCCCTCGATGATATGTTCCAGCTTGTCTTGGTCGTCCCTGCGGTTTTCGAAGGTTTGGAAGGCTGGGTTCAGGGCTTGGCCGCCAATCACACGGGCGAGTTTGTCCCATTCCTCGTCATTGCGGGCGACGATGGCGACCCATTCGTCGTCGCCGGCGCAGCGGAAGACGCCGTGTGGCGCGCAGCCTGGGTCCCGGTTGCCCATCGCTCGGGGGTTGCGGCCAGTGGCGGCGCACTGCGCGACCTCGGCTGAGAGGAACTGGATGCCGGCCTCCGCCTGGGCGACGTCGAGCCAGCACCCCTGCCCCGTGCGCCGGCAATGATCCAGCGCGGCCAACAGCGTGACCAAGGCGAACCGCGGGCCGACGTAATCGGTGTAGGGCCCAAACGGGCCGATCGGGAACGCACCTTCCCGGCCGACGATGCCCTGGAAGCCGGCGACGGCGGCGCCAACGTTGCCGAAGCCGGCGAAGGCCGCGAAAGGACCTGTTTGCCCAAGTAATGAGGTGCTGAGCCCGATCAGTCTGGGGTTGGCGGCTCGCAGGCTGTGCTGCGACAGGCCCCAGCGCGCCATCTGGCCCGGGGCGAAGCTCTCGATCAGGACGTCGGCCCAGCGGGCGAGGTCGCGGACCACGTCCCGGCCCGCTTCCTTGCTGAGGTCCAGCGTGATGCCGAACTTGCCGGTGTTGCAGGTGTCGTAGAGGGCCGAGCGTTGCGGGTCGGGCTTGCCGCCAGCGTATGGCCCCGTCATGCGGGCCGCTTCGACGCGGACGGAGGATTCCACGCGTATGACAGTTGCGCCGTAATCGGCCAGCGACCGGCCGATCGTGGGACCCGCGACGACCCAGGCGAGGTCCAGGACCTTGATGTTCTCGAGCGGCCTCATATCACGCCCCGCCGACGGAGGTCGGCCAGATGTTCCGGCGTCAGACCGAGGAGGTCGACGAACACCCCTTCGTTATGCTGACCAACGGTTGGAGCGGGCGCCGGGTCGGCAAACATCTCGCTGGGGCCTTGGGCGAAACGTCGCAGGCAGGGTGCGGGACCGGCCGTCCTCGCTGACGGTCGTGAAGAAGTTTCTTGATTTCAGTTGCTCGCTGTTCAGCAGGTCGCTGATGTTGTTGACCGGTGCGAGCAGCAGCTTGCGATTCAGGGCTTCGACCGTCAGTTCCGCCTTGGTGCGGTTTGCCAGGAAGGTTGCGACGGCGGCGTGGGCGGTGTCGATGTGGTCATCGTCGATTTCGCCGGTTTCGATCCGGCTGGGCAACGTGATCCAGTCCCAGTCGTGCAGATGGTCCGGCAGCGCGCCTTCCTGCCGCATCCAGGCGAACAGGTTGTTGGCTTTGGCACCGGAGGCCGGTCCGGGCCGGAGGTTCATTTCGACGAGGCCGTCACGGACGATCCATTTGGAACGTCGTTTGCGGGCGACCGTGCCGTCTTCCGGCTTCGGCATGACCGTGGGGACAAGCGAATAGTCCGGATGCCCGACGGCGGCTGCGAGGTGACTCGCGAGGGTGGCCTGGGTCACGCTCTGCTGGACGGAGATATCGACGTGCTGTCCTCGGCCGGTTTGCAGCCTTGCGAAGTGGGCGATCAGGGCACCAGCCGCGGCGTCGGCCGCACCGTGGAGGTAGGCCTGGGGAACGCTGATGCGCAGCGGCGGGCCTTCGGTGTCGCGGTTCGGATGCAGCGGGCCGCCGGCAGCCCAAAGGATCAGTTCGCTGTCCGCATAGTCGCGCTTGGGGCCTTCCGATCCGAATGGCGTGATCGAGACGTGGATCAACCTGGGGTTACGCGCAGAGAGGACGGCGGTCGAAAGACCGAGGGAAGCGAGCCGACCGGGCGGTTCCGATTCGAACAAAAAATCGGCGGTTTCCAGAAGTTTCAGCAGCAGTTCCTGGCCGGCGGCCTGGTGCCAGTCGAGCGTTATGCCACGCTTCCCAGCCGCGTAGGCCGACCAGTAGAAGCTGCGGCCCTGGTCATCGAGCGGATTGGTCCGCCGGGCGCTGGAGCCGGCCGGCGGTTCGACCTGGATGACGTCCATCCCGAACCTGGCGAGCATCTGGCCGGCAAGCAACCCACGCTCATCGGTAAGGTCGACGGCTCGATAGTCCTGGAGCCATCCGTGCTTGTCTGACATTTCCCCTCATGTTGGTCTGCCTCGGTTCGCCGCCACGAGAGGGTGGCCACGATGGGCGCGGCGTCAAGTTTCGGTCGTTTGACAGGCGGTGGGGCGAGGGCCCGCGGTCTCCACATTCGTGGACATCGCTGGGACTGATAACGAGGCAATAAGCCATTACGACCCCACACAGACGGCCGGATCTAACGGAACGTTCCGAGCTTGGTTTGGCGAACTGATGGTCGCGGGGAGCAGGCGCGACATGGCTGGGCATCGTGCGCCCGGCCATGCCGGTTGTTTTACTTGCCGGCCACGACTTTGCTGTCGAGCAGCTCCTGGATTTTGTCCCGGCTGTATCCGTGTTCGGCGAGGATGTCGCGGGTGTGCTCGCCGAGTTCGGGCGCGTGGGCGCGCTTAGAGCCGCTTTCGAACGGGGGCAGGCCGGGGATGTTCGGCATCGGCACCAGTTCCGGCACGCCCGGCTGGGCGAGCCAGGACATGATGCCGGTGGCGGCGACCTGTTCTTCCTGCAGGAATTCCTCATAAGTATTGACGCGACCGTTCATGATGCCATTGGCGGTCAGGCGTTCGGACAGCCAGGCGGTGGTCCGGGCCTTGATGATGGGGCGAATCTCCACCATCAGGTCGTCGAGGTTCGCCGCTCGGGCAGCGTGAGTATTGTAGTGCGGATCATCGAGGAACTGCAGGTGATCGATCGCCTCACAGAACGGCTTCCAGTCGGTCGGGCGGATCATCGTGATGTTGATCTGGCCGTCGGCGGTGTCGAACACGCCGTTGGGCATGCTGGTGCGCTGGGTCACGCCGTGCTCCAGATGATGGGCCATCAGGCGGATCACTGACAGCATGGCGCCGCCCTGCATCAGGCTGAGCTCAATGAAGCGGCCCTGCTTCACTTTCTGCTCCCGCCGCACATACAGCGATGTGGCGATGGCCTGGAAGCCCAGCAGGCCGGAGAACATGTCGATCAGCGAGATGGCGATCCGGTGCGGGTGGTTGTCGCGCTCGCCGCGATTCTCCGTTACGATTCCAGTAAAGGCCTGCAGCACCGGGTCCATCGCCGGACGGGCGGCAAGAGGGCCGGTCTGGCCGAAGCCGGAGATGGAGTAGTAGATGATCCCCGGCTCCTTCGCGCTGACTGCGTCGTAGCCGAAGCCGTAGCGCTGGATGGTGCCGGGACGGAAGCCCTCAATAAAGACGTCGGCCCCTTTCACCAGGCGCCAGAGGATTTCCTTGCCTCCGGGGGTTTTCAGGTCGACCGCCAAGCTGCGCTTGCCGAGGGTGCCGTAGAGGGAGAAGGCCGAGTGGTCGCCATAGGTGCGGCCGAGGATGCGGGACCAGTCGCCGCCGTTGTGCGGCGTTTCGACCTTGATCACGTCCGCACCGTGCTGTGCCAGCATCATTGCGCAGGATGGTCCGGCCACGCCGCCGCTAAGGTCGATCACTTTCATGCCGGCGAAAGCCGATCCGTACTCCATGGTTTCCCCCGAGGTTGGTTTACGCCGATGATGATAGGGGCGGGATGGGGTGGTCGGCTAGTGTTGGGCATTGCCTGGCATTCCCGAGGCCGCTGCGAAGCACTGGCTGGGAGAGGCTCGCTTGGTGCAAAGTGAGACTGATAATCGCTATGGCAGCAGCACAGGAAAGACTGCTTTGGAGACGCCTTTGCGCGGCATTGGTCATTGGCCCGCGGCGCCACGCCGACGGCACTGGGTCATCGTTTCAAAGGTACGTTCCGTCCTTGAGCCGTCTCTTAATGGCAGTTGGACCCAGTTGGCACCGTTCGATGAAGCATCGAAGTAAGCTCCCGTTACGCAGCCGGTCACCAGGATCGCGCCAGTTTCCTAATGCGCTGCCGTTGCCGCCCCCCCTGCCCCGTTCAGCACGAACCTTGCCAGCGCTCGGCCGAGGCAGATATTCAGTTCGGAGATGGTACGCTCGCGGGCGTCCCGGCTGACCTTTTCCAGATCGATCCGACCAGTGGTGGCCCAAGCCTGGGTCAGGTCGAAGCGGCGGAACAAGGCCGCGCTGGTCATACCGGCAATCTGCTGAAGGGCACTCTCGTACGGACTGATATCGACGTTGGCGCGCAGGAAGCGGCTAAACTGGGGATCGACTATCACGACGTCGGAGCCGGCCGCCTCCGCGTCCTGGATACCGGTATGCAGCACGTCGCGCAGCGACCCTGGCCGTAGCCCTCTGACGGCCTCGACCGTTCCGGTTTGCCAGACGATCAGGTCGTAATGGCCACCGGCCAGGGCCTGCCGCAGCAGCGGCAGCATATCTTCGGCGGTCATGTTGCGGCCGCCCTTGACGGTCAGTTGGAAGGTCGCATCGGGATGCGCCTCGTGAAGAGACTCGATCATCTGGAATGGGAACGACTCGCCAGGGCGGTTGTAGATGAAGGCCGGCCCGACATTGCCGGTGGCGTCGCCGACGGTGGAGCCCGAGCCGAGCGCGAGAACCTCAACCGGGCGATTCGCCGCCAGAGCTGCCGCGACGTGCGGCAACGGCGAGTCCGGGGTCGTGAGATCGGCGGGAATGTCGCAGGCGACCGCTTCGGGGGGCGTTTCCGCTGTGCCGGCCCGGACGTCCACCGCGGATGCCACACTCAGCGAAACCAGCAGACAGGCGAGCGGCAGCCGGTGCATCATGCCTATCCCTTCAACACCTCCGGGTTGGTGACGCGAACCGGCTTCCCATCCAGGAAGGCCAATGTGTTTTCGATCATCTGCGGGTAGAAGCCGTCCCAGGTCTCTTTCACGCAATAGCCCAGATGCGGGCTCAGGACCGTGTTGGGGGCGCTGCGCAACGGATGGTCGGGCGGCAACGGTTCGTGGTCGTAGACGTCCAGGGCGGCGATGATCTTGCCGGCGTGGACGGCGCGGAGCATAGCGGCCTCGTTGATGATCGGGCCGCGCGAGGTGTTGATCAGGATCGCACCTTGTTTCATCCGCGCAATATCGGCCTCGCCCACCAGGCCGCGGCTTCGATCGGACAGGACCATGTGGATGCTGATCGCGTCCGCGGTCGACATAAGTTCGCCTTTCGTGACGAGTTTGGCGCCGGCGGCCTCGGCCTTTTCGGCGGTCAGGTTCTGGCTCCAGGCGATGACATTCATCCGCAGCGCCTTGCAGTAGGTGGTCATGTAGGTGCCGAGGCGACCCAGACCTATGATGCCCATGGTCTTGCCGGCGAGGCCGACGCCGACCGGCACGCCCCGCTGGAAGCCGCCGGCGCGGATCATCTCATCGCCCACCGCAAGGCCGCGCGCGGCGCTGATCAGTAAACCCAGCGCAAGTTCCGCGGTGGCCGAGTTCGGCGTAGCCGCCGCCCTGCGTGCAGCAAACGGGAATGCCGCGCGCGGTGCAGGCGGCCGTGTCCAGGGACGCGTTTCGCGCACCTGTCATCCCCAGCATCCGCAGTTTGGGCAGGCGGTTGATCAGACTAGCCGGCAGCGGGGTGCGCTCGCGCATCGACAGCACAACGTCGAAATCGGCGAGTTTGGAGGCTGCGTCGTCCTGGTCGGCGAACGCGTCGGCGAAGAACACAACCTCAGCCCTCGCCTGCAGCGGCGACCAATCGGCCGCGCCGCGCGCAACGTCCTGCCAGTCGTCCAGCACCGCCACTCGGGTCATGTTGCTCATCGACGCCTCCTCCTGCATTCCTGCCGCCGAAACTGACAACCATGCGGCGATCACGCAAGCGGTGGCCCGCGCAGGAACAGGAGTGACCATGACCAACGTCGCCGTCATCGGAGCCGGGCTCATCGGCCGAGCCTGGGCGATCGTGTTTGCCCGGGCGGGGTTCGCCGTGAGTCTATGGGATCAGTTCCCGCAGCAGACTGTCGCGGCCAGGACATTTATCGCCGATCGGTTGCCGGAACTGCGGGCGGCCAAGCTGCTGCACGAGGAACCCGACGTGGTGCTGGCGCGCATCCGGTCCGTTCCGTCGATGTGGGAGACTGTGCGCGACGCCGACTACATTCAGGAGAACGGGCCGGAGCGGACCGACGTCAAGCAGGCCATTTTCAGTGAGTTGGAGCGCGCAGCCCGGCCGGACGCGATCATTGCGTCGTCGTCCTCCGGCATACCTGCGAGCGCGTTCACCGACCATTTGAAGTCGCGCGCGCGTTGCCTGATCGCACACCCGGTGAACCCGCCGTATCTGGTGCCGCTGGTGGAGATTTGCCCGGCGCCGTGGACCGATGCGGCGGTGGTGCAGCGGACACGGGATCTAATGAGCCGGGCGGGCCAGGTGCCGGCGACGGTGAAGAAGGAGGTGGATGGGTTCGCGCTCAATCGCCTTCAGGGGGCACTGCTGGCCGAGGCATTCCGGCTGGTCGCGGACGATGTGATCTCACCGGCGGACCTCGATGCACTGGTGAAGCACGGGCTGGGGTTGCGCTGGAGCTTCATGGGTCCGCTGGAGACGATCGACCTGAATGCGCCGGGCGGGCTGGCGGATTACTGCAACCGCTATGGGCCGCTGTATGCGACGATGCAGCAACAGATGACTCCGCTGGAGTGGGATGCGGCGCTGGTGGACCGGCTGCACGCCGCGCGGCGCGCGGAGCTTCCGGCGAACATGCAGCCGGTGCGCCAGGAGTGGCGGGACCGGCGACTGATGGCGCTGCTGGCGCACAAGGCGACTCAGCCTGAGTAGGATTGCGTGCCGACGTTAACCCGATGTTAGCGATTCCGATGGCCTGATCCTGCTCGATCGTTTTTCAGGCAGGCAGAGCATGGACCTTGCGAAGCATACCCCGCCGGCATCCCTGATCGATGTCGTGTGCCAGGCGGAGGCGCTTGGCTCCGGCCGTGGGCGGCCCGAGGTTATCGCGTTGTATCGCGGGTGGATCGCAGCCCAGCCAGCGGGGGCGCCCAGCCTGCATGTTGCTCTGTTCAACCTGGGCAGCGAACTGAGCGCGGGAGGGGCGTTGCAGGAGGCAATTGAAGCATATCAACGGGCGCTGGCTGTGCGGGCGGATTTCGCGATTGCCGCGGTCAATCTGGGGCTGGTGCTGGAGCGCCTGGCCAAGCCAGATGCCGCGTTGCGGGTCTGGTCGGAGGCCACGCAATCCAATGACTCTCGCACGGCGCTTCTGAACCACCATGGGCGGCTGCTGGAGAACGCGGGGCAGTTGGCGGAGGCGTCGGACAGCCTGCGTCGCAGCCTGCTGACCGACCCAAATCAGCCGGACGTGGTGCAGCACTGGCTGCATATACGGCAGAAGATGTGCGCGTGGCCGGTGTTGGAGGAGACGATCCCGAATCTGAGCGCGCGCGACATGGTAATGATGTCCGGGCCGCTGGCGGCACTGGCATTGACGGACGATGTCACTTGGCAGCGGGAGATTGCCGGCGCGTGGATTCAGCGGAAGGTGCAGCCAGTGGGCCCATACCTTGCGCCAGATGACGGCTATCCGCATGACCGAATCCGGATCGGCTACCTGTCGTCTGATTTCTGCAGCCATGCCATGAGTTATCTGATCGCCGAACTGTTCGAACGGCATGATCGCAGCCGGTTCGAGATTTTCGGCTACTGCATGAGCCCCGAAGATGGCAGCCCGATCAGGGCGCGGGTGATCGCGGCGTTCGATCACTTCACGCGTGTGACGACGCTCTCGGATGAGGAGGCCGCCAGGCGTATCCGGCAAGACGAGATCGACATTCTGATCGACCTGAACGGCCTGACCGCGGGCTCGCGACTGGGGATCATCCGCTGGCGTCCGGCGCCGGTGCAGGCGACATATCTGGGGTTTATCGGCCCGGTGCCTCTGCCTGAGCTGGACTACATGCTGTGTGACTCGTTCGTGGTGCCGCCGGTGGTTGCGGAACTGTATCAGCCCGCCCCGCTGTACATTGCGGATCTGTATCAGGCGAATGACAGCAAGCGCGCGATTGGCCAACCCTTGACCCGAGCACAGGCCGGGCTGCCGGAGGGGCGGTTCGTGTTCTGCAATCTGGCGAATCATTACAAGATCACCGAACAGATGTTTGAGGCGTGGCTGGAGATCTTGCGGCAGACCGGGGATTCGCTGCTGTGGCTGGCAGAGGACAATGTGTGGTCGCGGGAGTCCATGATACGGCGCGCTAAGGCCGGGGATGTGGATCCGACGCGGCTGATGTTTGCGCCTCGGGTGGGGCCGGAGATGTATATGGCTCGGGTCGCGCTGGCTGATTTGTTCCTGGATACGTTCCCCTACAATGCCGGGACTGTGGCGAGCGACGTCATCCGCATGGGCGTGCCGCTGTTGACGCTGGCTGGGCAGTCGTTTGCCTCGCGCATGGCCGCACGGCTGCTGAAGGCGATCGGCGCGGAAGCAGGGATTGCCGGGAGCCGTGAGAATTATGTGGCGCGGGCGGTGGCGCTGGCGACGGATCCGGCGTCGTATGCGACGTATCGCGGGCGCTTCACACCGCAATCGTGGGCAAAGTCGATCGGGGATATCGAGGGGTTCACGCGGCAGTTCGAGGCGACGTTGGGCCGGGTTTGCCGGCGGCCGCGGGTGATGCTTCACGCGGCGGAGTAGGGTGCGGAGCGTCGGTGATTGCGGCGCGCCTGATCAACCGTCCGTGGTGCCAGGCATACGCCGGGCAGCCCAAAGCCTGACCGCAGTGCTTTATGCGGGCACATAGCGAAGGCCAAGGTGGCCGTTCCCTGCCGAACAAACCGCACTGTTGCCAGACGGGCGTCCAAGGAAGCTGGTAGAGCGGCCTTTGACCGATCCGATGACGGCGGAAACGATCAAGCGACCGGTCATGCATCCGTACAGGCATTGATCGAGGCGTCGCTAAGCCGATCCCGGTCACCACCTGTGTTATCTGGCAGCCGCTCGCCATCCAACCCATCTTCCCCGAACCTCAAGCCCATGCTTTCCTTCGTCCAACGATCTGCACGGCGGAAGGATTCCTCACATGCCCAGACTCCCCGCCGACAAATGGCTCGGGACTTCGATCGCAGCTTCCAGAGGCATCGGCTGGTCCCGCAAGCCCAAGGTCCACGAACTGACCGAGGCCGTGCAGAAAAAGTTCCACTACACGATCGGTCCCTACTCCGACCCCGTCCTGCACGTGGCCCCCGGCGACCGCATTATTGTCGAAACCCGTGATGCCTTCGAAGGCGCGATCCGCACCGAACGTGACAAGCCAACCAAGCGGCTTCGCATGCCGTTCGTAAACCCGCAGAACGGCCCGATCATGATCGACGGCGCCGAACCCGGCGACGCCATCGCGGTGCATATCGAAACGATGCGCCCGAGAGGCGAGAACCCCGTCGGCACCTGCTGCATGATTCCGCATTTCGGCGCCCTGACGGGCACCACTCTGACCGCCACACTCGACCCTGCACTGCCCGAGATCACCCGCAAGATCCACGTCGACGAAAAGCAGGTCCGCTGGAGCGAAAGGGTCACGCTGCCCTACGCCCCGCACATCGGCACCCTCAGCACATCACCCGAAATCGACTCGATTAACTCCCTCACCCCAGACAGTCACGGCGGCAACATGGACCTGCCTGACATGGGTCCCGGCAGCATCACCTACCTGCCCGTTCGCACGCCCGGCGCAAGGCTGTTCATCGGTGACGCTCATGCCTGCCAGGGCGACGGCGAGGTCTGCGGCACAGCCGTCGAATACCCCTCGACCACCACCATCCGCGTCGACCTGATCAAGGGCTGGACACTGGAATGGCCTAGGCTGGAGCGCGAGGACTTCATCATGTGCATCGGCAGCGCCCGCCCATTAGAGGACGCGACCCGGATCGCCTACCGCGAACTGGTCCTTTGGATGGAAGCCGAATACGGCTACGACCGCTGGGACGCATATATGATGCTCAGCCAGTGCGGACGCGTCCGGCTTGGTAACTTCGTCGATCCGAAATACACGGTTGGCGCAGGCATCCTGAAGAAATACCTCGCACCCGCCTGATCAAAGGATAGCAGCTATGGACCTGGGACTAAAGGGACTGAAGGCGATCGTTACGGGCGGCACGAAGGGAATCGGCCGTTCGGTGGCGGATCATTTCGCGGCCGAAGGCTGCCATGTCGGCATCTGCGCTCGCAACGCGGCGGAGGTCACTGATACGGTCGCAACGCTTGGCGCCACCGGAGTCAAGGCGACCGGGCGGGCGCTGGATGTCGCGGACGGACCGGCATTGACGCAGTGGGTGCAAGATGTGGCGGGTGAATTTGGTGGCCTGGACATCGTGGTGGCAAATGTATCGGCGCTGGCGATCGGCCAGGACGACGCATCCTGGAAAGCCGAGTTCGACACCGACATGATGGGCACCGTCCGCGCCGTTAACGCGGCCATGCCGTTCCTGGAACAATCGAAGGCGCCGGCGATCGTTATCATCGCCTCGGTCTCCGGCCGCGAGGTCGATTTCGCTGCCGGTCCGTATGGCGTCTTCAAAGCCGCCCTTATTCATTATGCCAAAGGGTTGTCCTACCAGCTTGCCGCCAAGGGCATCCGGGTCAACGCCCTGTCGCCAGGCAACACCTACTTTCCCGGCGGAGTCTGGGAGAAGATCGAGCAAGGCAATCCCAAGCTGTTCGCCGAGGCAATGGCGCTCAACCCCACCGGACGCATGGGCAAGCCCGAGGAAATGGCGCGGGCCGTCGTCTTCCTGGCCAGCCCCGCGGCCAGTTTCATCACCGGTACGAATCTTGTAGTGGACGGCGCACTGACCCGCGGAGTTCAATTTTGACAGAGGCCGCTAGAAGTCCAGGTCCGCGTAATGTTCCGGTGGCGTCACGCCTGCCACCTGGTCATTCAGCACGCCGCGGAAACTCGGCCGTGACTTCATCCGAGCGTACCAGTCCTTGACGGAGGGAGAAATTGTCCAGTCGATTTCGCCGAGGAAATCCAGTGTCGACAGATGCGCCGCGGCGGCGAAATCAGCCTGCGACAGCGCGGCACCCGCCAGCCATTTCCGTGTCTCGGCCAGCCACCCGATATAGTCCAGATGGTACCGCAGCGCGGTGTAGCCGTTCCGAATGGCGCCGGCGTCAGGATTGCCGCGCCCCGTCAGCCGCCGGAGAT
This sequence comes from uncultured Pseudomonadota bacterium, assembly GCA_963819005.1. Lineage (GTDB taxonomy): Bacteria > Pseudomonadota > Alphaproteobacteria > Acetobacterales > Acetobacteraceae > Rhodopila. Next base: position 156,650 of record CAWFUL010000007.1, on the reverse strand, counting down.
GCTTTTCTCCATAAAGGTTGTTTGTCACCTCGATCGCGAACCGCCCGTCGAACCAGGCGCTAAGCCGGCGCACCTCGATCCGCTCCGCCAACGTTCGGCCCATCAGGGTGCTGTCCGGATATGCCTCGTCCAGGTCCTCGCAGATTACCGACGAGTTAGGAATGATGAGGCCGTTGTCCTCGGCCAGGGTCGGGACGGTGCCGCCCGGGTTCATCTCCAGGGTACTCGGGCCGCCGCTCCCAAGCCTTCTCTACCCGCAACTCGAACGGCAGTCGCTTCTCCGCGAGCACAAGCCGGACCTTGCGGGAGTAAGGCGACAGCGGCAGGTGATGTAGAACGCGCATCGGCAGGTTTTATTGCATCGTGTCTCGCGTCGCGCCAAGTACGAATGTCGATTATTTTGTCGCCAAATTTCACCAGGCGAGCCGGCATGCGGATTCAGTGCTCCATCCACCCGTCGAACCGGGGCCGGAGCTTAGCCAGATTGTCCCGCCAGAACCCCGCATCCAGGCGAAGGGCACCACCGAGGTTCGTCGGGTTGGTGGGTGAGATTGCCAGCAATTCCGGCGGAAGCCCGTCATTGACGGTCTTCGACAGGCCCAGATCTCCACTGGTCTTCAGCAGTCGCCATTCGACCGACGTCATGCCGGTAAAATACAAGAATTGCTGAGCCGCCCTTAGCTGCGGCGTGCCCTTCATGATCGCCCAGCTCAGGACCTCGTATAGGCTGCCGGAAAACTGCACGCCAAAGTTGCGATGCTCCTTCTGCGCCTTCGTGGTGATCTGGTCGCTTGGCCCGCTGGTCATCAGGACATCACCAGACGCCAATATGCGTGCGGCATCCGTCCCGGTTCCCCACCAGACGATATAGGGCTTCAACTGATCCAGCTTGCGGAACGCGCGATCGACGCCGTCGGAGGTCGCCAGGGTCTTGTAAACGTCACCGGGGGCGACGCCATCCGCCATCAAGGCGATCTCCAGGTTCCCGCGCACGCCTTTCCGCAAACCGCGCTTGCCCGGATATTTCGCCACATCCCAGAAATCCGCCCACGTCGGCGTCACCGGGAACTTGTCGCGATCCCAGGCCAGCACGGTGTTGGAAACCACCGCGCCCAACCCGCAGTCGCTGACCGCTTGCGGCATATAGTGATCCTTGCCGCCGATTGCCGACCAATCCATCTTCTCGAACAATCCCTCGGAGCAGCCAGTCGAAAGCTCATCCGGATCGACCAGCACGAGCCCCCAGTCATTGTCGGGTGCTTTCGACTGGGTTCGTAGCCCGTCTGGTCCGCCTCCCCAGACCATTTGCTGGACCGACAGGTCGGTAACGGCGGTGAAAGGTTGCACATAAGCGGCCTGTATCGCCCGCTGAAACGATTGATCTCGTGTTACGATCGTCAAATCGCTCGCGTTGGCCAAGGCCGGGGGAAAGACCAGCAACGTGGCGAGCAGCAACGCCACGGCGGCCAGGAACGAGCGGGCGAGCATGAACAGACTGGTATCCGGGTCCTTATAACCCGGACAAGCTACAGGCCGTTGATGTGATGAGCAACGACCCCCCCGGCCGTGTCACGCTGCCGAACCTAATTTGCCGGAAATCCGCTTGTCCGTCACCATCCGCCACCATGACAAATCCAGTGGTCGATCCCATTACCATCGCCGTCCTGCAGAACCGCCTGAATGCCATCGCCGAGGAAATGGGCGAGGCCATGCTGCGCACCGCTTACTCGCAGATACTCAATTCCTCGCGCGATTTTTCCATTGCGTTAATCGATGCGCGATGCCGTCTTGTCGCCCAGGCCGACCACATCCCGGTCCATGTCGGGGCCATGCCCTGGGCAGCCAAAGCGCTTGCCGAACGCTTCCCCAACCCGGCGCACAACGACGTTTATTTGTTGAATGACCCCTACCGGGGCGGGTCGCATCTGCCGGACCTGACGGTGTTCGTGCCGGTCTTCGCCGGGCCGGACCTGATGTTCTGGTCGGTTGTCCGAGCCCACCACTCGGATATCGGGGGCGCGACGCATGGGGCGTATAACCCGGCCGCCACCGAAATCTGGCATGAGGGCCTGCGCCTGCCGCCCATGCGCCTGACCGAAAACGGCATCTTACGCGAAGACCTGCTGGAAATGCTGGCCCTCAACGTCCGCCACCCGCGCGACTTCCGTGGCGATCTCGCCGCCCAGATCGGTGCCGCGCGCCTCGGCGAGCAGCGCCTGTCCGCGGTCATCGCCGAGTTCGGCCGCAACACCCTGCAGGCCTCGATCGAGGCGATGCTCGACGCCGCCGAACGCTACGCCCGCACCATCATTGCCGACTGGGCCGACGGCATCTACCACGGCGATGCGACGCTGGACGACGATGGTTTCGACCAGACGAACATCGCGATCCGGGCGAAGGTGACCAAGCAGGGCAGCGACGTGACCGTGGACCTGACGGAGTCCGACCCGCAGGTGACCGGCTTTATCAACTCCTCCTTCGCGAATACCCAGTCCGCGGTGGCCATGGCGTTCGCGTTCATGCTCGACCCCGGCATCACCAAGAATGAGGGTGCCTTCCGGCCGCTGACTGTCAAACTCAAGGAAGGCACCATCGTCTGGGCGCGAGAGGGCGCGCCGGTCACCATGTGCACAAGCCACTGTTCGAACGAGATCATCGAGGCGATCATCGTCGCCCTCGCGCAGGCCGCGCCCGAACGCGCGATGGGCGGATGGGGCCGGCGCCTGCGCATCGCGCTGAACGGCACCGATCCGCGCACCGGCCGCCGCTTCATTTGGCACATGTTCCAGGCTCGGCCCGGCGGCGGCGGATCGGCAGCGGGCGATGGGTACTCCACCATCGGCGAGTGGCACTCGGCTGGAGGGATCAAGTTCGGCAGCATCGAGGTCGCCGAAACCCGCTTTCCCCTGGTCTTCGAGACCCACGAATACCGCCCCGGATCGGCCGGCGACGGCCAGTATCGCGGCGGCACCGGAGGCGATATGCGCTTGCGCATCGAAGCCGAGGGCACCACAGTAGCCAACACCGCCGGGGAAGGCGTCGTCCACGGCGCCCGAGGCATCAACGGCGGTCACGACGGCGCCCCGCACGACTACACGCTGCTTGCGCCCGATGATCTGCCCAGGAAACTGAAAAGCAAGGAGATCAACGTTCCGGTTCCATCCGGCAGCGTCATTCATGTGCTGTCCGGCGGCGGCGGTGGCTGGGGCGATCCGGAGCGCCGGGACCCGTCTGCCCGCGCGGCCGACCAAACCGAGGGCTTAATATGATCCTAGCCCTGACCGATGCGCCGACCGCGGACGACGAAGCGCTCATCAGCCTGGGTCTTGCGGACTTCAATAAGCAACAGACTGGCTACCGCGACTGGAAGCCGCTCGCTGCGTTGGCGAAGGACCCGGATAGCGGCGCCACCGTCGGCGGCATGATTGGCCGCACCTCCTACGGGCTGTTGTTCATCGACACCGTCTTCCTGCCGGAAACCGCTCGTGGCCAGGACCTGGGCAGCCAACTGCTGGCGATGATGGAACAGGAGGGCCTGCGCCGCGGCTGCCGGTCCGGCTTCCTCTACACGATCACCTTCCAGGCCCCCGGCTTCTATACCCGCCACGGTTGGAGGGAGTTCGGCCGCATCGCCTGCGACCCGCCTGGAACGGCGCGCGTCTTCATGACAAAATCCTTTTCCCTGTCGAACGAGCCGTAGGGACGCGCTTCATGACTGCAGCCCTCGAGCAGCAGATGCCGGAAAAGCTGATCCTGTGCAGCACCGGCACCCACGCCACCTTCACCGCATGACATACACTCTCGGCATCGACGTCGGCGGCACCTTTACCGACATCGTCGTCGCCGACGCCGCCGGTGCGACCATCATCGCCAAGGCCGCGACGGTCCCGTCCGACCAGTCACAGGGCGTGCTGGAGGGTATCGCTATGGCCGCCGCCCGCCTGAACCTGGCCACCACCGACCTGCTCGGTGCCACCACCCGCATCGTCCACGGTACCACCGCCGCCACCAATGCATTGCTGGAGGGCAAGACCGCCCGCGTGGGGCTGCTGACCACTCAGGGCCACCGCGATGTCATCGAAATGCGGGAGGGTCTTAAGCCTGACCGATACAACCTGCGGATGACGCCACCCGAACCGCTGGTCCCGCGCCATCTGAGGCTGCCGGTGCAGGAACGCATGCGCGCCGATGGCATCCCCGAAATCCCGCTCGACCGAACCTCGCTGGACGGGGCCATCGCCCGGCTTGCCGCAGCCGACGTGCAGTCGGTCGCGATCTGCTTCCTGCATGCCTGGCGCAATCCCGTCCACGAACAACAGGCCGCAGTGGCGGTCCGCGCCGCTCTGCCGGGCGCGTATGTCACCACGTCGTCCGAGGTCCTGCCGCAGATCAAGGAATTCGAGCGGTTCTCCACGACGGTCGCAAACGCGGCCGTCGGCCCGGTCATCCAGACCTATCTGAATCGCCTGCAAACCCGCCTGATCGAGGCGGGCTACCACGGCGAGCTTCTGGTCATCCTCTCCCACGGCGGCGTCGCCTCGGTGCAGGAGGCAACGCGCCTCGCCGCCGGAACCGCGTTGTCCGGGCCGGCCGGAGGTGTGGCGGCAGCAGTTGCCCTCAGCCGAGGCGGCCTTGCGCCCGACATCATTGGCTTCGACATGGGCGGGACCTCCACCGACATCGCTGTCGTCCGTGCGGGACAACCGCTCCTGTCAGCCGACAAATCCGTTGCCAATGCGCGCATTGCGCTGCCGAGCCTGGACATCGTGACGCTGGGGGCCGGAGGCGGATCGATCGGATATCTGGACCGCTCGGGGTTGCTTGCGGTTGGCCCCGAAAGTGCCGGCGCCTCACCCGGGCCAGCGTGTTACGGCCAGGGTGGCACCGCGGCGACGGTCACGGACGCCAACCTCGTGCTTGGGTTTCTTGATCCGGCCAATTTCCTCGGCGGCCGCCGGCACCTGGACCTGGACGCCGCCATCGCTGCAGTCTCGCGCCTTGCCGCCGATCTGAAAACGGCGACCGACGAGGCGGCCGCCGGCATCCACCGCCTGGTCAACAACCGCATGGCCGATGGCGTCCGCGTCGCCACTGTTCGCCGTGGCGTTGATCCCCGGACTTATACACTGCTGGCGTTCGGGGGCGCTGCTGGGCTGCACATCACAGCCGTGGCCGCTGAACTGGGCATCCGCCGGGTGGCCGTGCCGCAGACGGCCTCGGTCCTGTCTGCCTGGGGGATGCTGAACACCGACCTGCGCGTCGAGTTGAGCCGCAGCCTGGGCCAATCGGGCGCGCTCGACACCGCCGCCCTCCATGCCGCCTTCGCCGCCATGGAAACCGAGGGTCGCGCGCGGCTGTCCTGGTTCGACGGCTCTGTTACCCTGCGACGGTCCGCCGACATGCGCTACGGGGAGCAGGTGTTCGAAATTGCCGTGCCGCTGGACGATGTTGACTGGGACAGCGCTGACCTGCGCGCCATCCTGACGGACCGTTTCCACGATGCTCATCAGGCGCTGTACACCTACGCGCTGCGCGATCAGGAGGTCGTTCTGGTCAATGCCCGCCTGTCTGCCATCGGCCGGCTGCCACAGATCGAAACAGCAACGGCCTGTTTGCGCCCCGCCGCCGAACCCAAAGCGCAACGCCGGATCTATATCGGCCACTGGCAGTCAGTCCCGGTGTTCGACTTCCAGACCCTGGGCGCCGATCAGCATGTTCCTGGTCCAGCGATCATCGAATCCGACACCACAACGGTCCTGCTGCGGGACGGAGACGTCGCCCGCTTTGACGTGCGCGGCTGGCTGGACATCGCGGTGGCTGATTGACCCATGCAACCCAACCCCGTAGCGTACCGGCCAGCAACGAAAGAGCCCCATGCAAGGCGATCCGCAACTGAAAGTCTTCTGGCAACCTGGGTGAACCAGCTGCCTGAAGCTGAAAGAGTTTCTCTCGGTCCGTGCGATCGGGTTCCAGTCCATCAATGTTCTTGAAGATCCGGACGGCCTGGCCGAGCTGCGCCGCCTCGGTGCTCGGTCGGTGCCTGTCCTATCGCGCGGCGACGACTGGATCTTCGCGCAGAACATCGGCCATGTCGTCAAATTCGTTGGCTTGAACGAGGCGACAGGACCCGTCCTGTCACCGAAACAACTGGTCGGGCGCCTTGACAGGTTCATGTCGGCGGCGATCCAGATCATTCCGCAAATGCCGGACGCCCTCCTGCAAACGCACGTCCCGAATCGCCCCCGCAGCTACCTCGTGCTCGGACACCACATCTTCCGCATTCCCGAAGCGATGCTGGACGTCACCGCCGGCGCAACGCTGACCTATGACATGCTGACCACAACGCCGCCGGAGGACATGACGACCAGCGCAGACATCGCCGCCTACGGTCAGGGGGTGCTCGACGCGGTTCGCACCTGGTGGGACACCTCGGCCGACAAGACCGGCAAACAGGGTGTGCAAACCTACTACGGCCCGCAGCTGCTGCATGAGTATCTGGAGCGCACCACCTGGCACTGCGGCCAGCACGTCCGCCAATGGGGCATGCTCCTCGGCATGGCCAACATTATCCCCAAAGTGACTTTACTGGACACGGATTTCACCGATTTGCCGATGCCGGGTAGCGTTTGGGACGGGTAGTCATGACAAGGCATCGCGTCCATTAGCAAGCGGGTGGCGTGCGGCTCGCACTCGCAACGCAACTGAAACTGGCAAAGCTGCAAGGGTCACTCTCGTGTTCGTGATACGACTTCGTCGCGGAAGTCATTCAAATTGGCGCGATGAAAAATGAGCTTCCGCCGTGATCGGACTTTTCACGCAGGACAGCCTGGCGCCACATGATAACTGCCTGGTGTGGACCCCGTTCCTGACCTGGCTCCACGCGATATCCGACGTTTCCATCGGCGTCGCCTATTATGCGATCCCCCTTGCGATTGCCGTTCTCGTCGTGCGGCACAAAGATCTCGCCTTCGGCTGGATTTTCTGGCTTTTCGCCCTTTTTATTTTCGCCTCCGGCACGACCCGTCTCATGGAGGTCTGGGTTCTGTGGCACCCCGACTACGGGTTGTTGGGTCTGTTGAAGGCGTTCACTGCCTTGGTGGCGGTGGTCACGGCCTGCCTGCTGTGGCTGATGGTGCCACGGCTTCTGGCGATCCCCACCCCGACCCAGTACCGACGCGTGTCCGATCTGCTGGTGACCGAGACCGCGCGGCACGGTCAGACGGTCAGGCAACTACACCGCACCGAAGAGAGTTTTCGTCTGTTGGTCGAAAGCGTGCGGGACCATGCCCTGTTCATGATGGACCGGGACGGCATCGTAACCTCGTGGAACAGCGGCGCCGAACGGATCAAGGGTTACAAGGCGGGGGACATTCTGGGCCGCCATTTCAGCGTTTTCTATCAGCAGGACGAACAGGCCGCCGGGGTCCCGGCCGACGCCTTGGAAACCGCCTTGCGGGATGGGCAGTTTCAGGCCGAAGGACAGCGTGTGCGCAAGGATGGAACGACTTTTACCGCCGATGTGGTGATCAATCCGATCCTGGATCTTGACGGCGTACATGTCGGCTTTGCCAAGATCACGCGCGACATCACCGACCATAAGCGAGCGGAGGAATCGCTGGAGCAGGCGAAGGCCGCCCTGATCCAGGCGCAAAAAATGGAGGCGGTCGGACAACTGACCGGCGGGATCGCGCACGACTTCAATAATATGCTGACGGCGATCCTGGGCAGCCTGGAACTGCTGGAAACCAGGAAGGAGACGTTCAACCAATCCACGCTCAGATTACTGGGCGTGATGCGCAAGTCCGCCACTCACGGCGCCGAGCTGACTCGCCGCCTGCTGGCATTTTCGCGCAAGCAGATGCTGGCGCCGGCCGTGACCGATGTTAACCGCCTGGTATCGGGCCTGTCTGAAATGTTGGGTGGCATTCTCGGCGAGTCGATCTCGATCGGAACCACTTTGGCGGCCGGCATCCGGCCTGTGTTCATCGATCGCAATCAACTGGAAAGCACGCTGCTGAACCTTGCGGTGAATGCACGCGACGCGATGCAGTCCGGCGGCGCGCTGACGATCGAAACCTCAGATGTGTTCCTGGATGGCGAATATGCGAGACGGCGCAACGAGGTGAGCGTCGGCGACTATGTCATGATCGCGGTCAGTGATACCGGCACCGGAATGACGGATGAGGTGCGGAACAGGGCCATTGAGCCTTTCTACTCGACAAAGAACGTCGGACAGGGCACGGGCCTGGGACTCAGTCAGGTCTACGGCTTCATCAAGCAGTCGGGCGGCCACGTCGAAATCTACAGCGAACCCGGGATCGGAACGACGATCAAACTATATCTGCCACATCACCACGCAATCGTAACGGCCCTGCCTGCGGGGGGGCCAGATCAGGCGGAGCCCGTCCCGACCGGGTCCGAATTGATATTGGTGGTCGAGGACGATGCGGCGGTCCGCGGCTACAGCGTCGACGCCTTGCGTCACCTGGGGTACACCACGCTGGAGGCGGACAGCGCCGGTCCCGCAATGGAACTCATCCGAGCCAATCCGGAGATTCGGCTGCTGTTCACGGATGTCGGGCTGCCCGGAAAGAACGGGCGGCAGCTCGCGACCGAAGCCACGCGACTTCGTCCCGACATGAAGGTCGTCTACACCACCGGATATGCCCGCAACGCCATCATCAAGCATGGCCTGCTGGAACGCGGCGTGCATCTGCTGCCGAAGCCGTTTACCGTTGACCGTCTCGCCCGCATCCTTCGCTCGGTACTCGACGACACATAGGCTGCAGCATTTTCACGTCACGGCGAAACTGACCCGCGGCGGCGTCTTCAGCGTCTGCAGGATCACGCAATACCGTTCCGTTGTCTGAATCATCCGTTCCAGCTTGGCTTTATCCGCATCGCAGTCCACGTCGAACGTCAGCGTAATGTCCGTCAGCCCCACGGGCGCGGTCTTGTCCACGCCCAGCGTGCCGCGCGCGTCCCACGTGCCCTCGGCCACCACCCTGCCGCCGCGCACCGTGACGCCCATCGCGGTCGCCACCGCGCGTAACGTGACGCCTGCGCAGCCGACCAGTGCTTCCAGCAGCATATCGGCGGAGCATGCCAGGGCGCCGGTTCCGCCGCCCGCCGGATGCAGGCCGGCCGTCACCTTGCCGTGCCAGGCGTCCACGACTATTGCGATATCGTTCGGATCCAGGCTGCCCTCGGCATGCGCCGTCACCAGCGCGCCCGAGGGGTCGTCGCGGTAGGACTGCTTCAGGGGCGCCTGCAAGGCACGAAGTTCGTCAGCGTTCATCAGTCATCTCCAGGTGTTACTGAACGGGTGCCACATCGAGCCGCACAGCGATCCCCTCCAGCGCCGGTGACACCGCGGGATATCGTTGCATCACCAGCGGATCATGGCCGGGAACGATCAGTTCAGGCGACGCCGCATGGGCGCGCAGCGTATCGAACGCATCCAGCATGTCGCCGATGTGAAATGCGGTGGTGAATGGCCGATATGTCTCCATGTTCTCGTAGAAATGAGAGACATCGGAAGCGAGCACCACCGCCCCGCGTTTCGTTGCCACCTTGACGAATTGCAAGCCGGCCGAGTGTCCGCCGGTCGGCACGACGCTGATCCCGGGCGCGATCTCGGCCGGCCCGTTGTGATACGTGACCCGCCCGTCGAAGTTCAGCCGCACGATCGCCGCAAACGTCGTCCGGCTCGAAGCTGCGCGCCAACTGCTTGTGGCGCATATAGCCGCCCGACCGCGTAGTGCATCTCCGGTTCCTGCAGATGAAACCGCGCCTTCGGGAACTTGTGGAAATTGCCGACGTGGTCGTAGTGCATATGGGTCAGGATCACGTCCTCGACCGTGGCCGGATCGACGCCAAGCAGCGCCAACGAGTCGATCGGGCACCGTTCCAGGACCCGCCCGCGCTTGCCGCCGCTTTCCGCGGTGAAGCCGATGTCGATCACCACCGCCCGGCCGGCGTTCCGCGCCACCCAGACGAAGTAGTCCATCGGCATCGGCCCGTCATGCGGATCGCCGCCGATGAAATGCTCGTGCCGCCGCGCCTGCGCGTGTCGCGTAACGCAATGCGAACAATTCGTATTCAGCTGTCATGTTTACACTGCCGGTGCGTGAGCCATCAGGTCCGGCATCACCCGCCGGGTAAACAGTTCGATCGAGTTCAACGACTCATCACCCGTGATATCGCCGAAGGCGAAACGGCACAGCAGATAGTTTAGCCCGCCCTCATCCACCGTCTGTTGCAGGACATCCCGCACCTTGTCCGGCGTCCCCGCGATCGCGCGTCCCTGAGCTTCCGCATCCTCGTAACGTTCCGGAAACACCGCGTGCGGGGACGGGCATCATGCCGTGCGCCAGCCACAGCTTCAAAAAGCTGGCCCGCCACTTGTCATAACCTCGCCGTGCGATTTCAAGAGCCTCGCGTTCGGTCTGTGCGACAACAACATGACGTCCCACGCCCATCAGCGGCAAATCAGCCGGATCATTCCCTAACCGATCCCACTCGGCGCGATAACAATCCGTCAGCGTCGCGCATCCCGCCGCCGCGCAAATTCCCCACGATGTTCACCTTGTTCGCCGCTGCCCACGGCACCGCCTCGGCCCGCCCGAGCCCGTACCAGAGCGGCGGATGTGGCGTCTGGAACGGCGTCATCTCCATCGGCACGTCGCGATAGGTGTAGTGTTTGCCTTCGAAGTTCAGCGTGGGCTGGGTCATGCCCCGCAGGATCACTTCCAGAGCCTCGGCATACATCCCCGGGGTCTGTTCCGGGTCGAGACCATAATACCGCATCTCGATCGGCGAGATGCCGCGCCCGACGCCCAGCATCATCCGCCCGCCGCTCATTTGATCCAGCATGCAGATCTCTTCCAGCAGCTTGATCGGATGATACAACGGCAGAAGATACACCAGCGGACCGAACCGCAACCGCCTGGTCCGCTGCGCAACCGCCGCAAGCCAGATGCCGGGACACGGGGCCACACCCAGCGGCGTCGCGTGATGTTCAGCCACATGGTAACCGTAGAACCCTGCGCGGTCATACGCCTCGACCAGCTTCAGCCGTTCTTCGAAGAACCGGTCCAGCGGCGCGAGGCCGCGATCCATGTGATCGAAGACGCCCAGTTTCATGACCGGTTCCCCACGACATTTCTCCCGCATAACAGCCGGATTCGTACTCCCGGGTCCCGCGCTTGTCCAGGACGTCAGCCGACCGGCAGCCCCACATAGCGAGAGGTCGGCCGGATCATCCGCCCCGTCTTCTGCTGCTCCATCGCATGGGCCAGCCAACCGGCGCTGCGCCCCACCGCGAAAACCAGCGTGAACGCGTCACGTGGAAACCCGACCGCATCCAGCAACAACGCCGCCATGATCTCGACGTTCGGCGGCAGGGTCCGGCCGGGCTTCACCCGCTCGATCGCCACCGCCACGGCTTCCTCCAGCCGGTCGGCGAATTCGATCCGCCCGGCCTCCGGCCCCATCGCGTGCAGCGCCTGCTGCATCGCCGCTGCCCTGGGATCGTTGCCGCGAAACACCCTGTGACCAAACCCCATCAGCCGCTCGCCCGACCGCAGCCGCGCCTCCAGCCAGCCTTCCAGATCGGACTGCGCCTCCGCCGCGTCCAGCATGTCCAGCGTCGGCCCCGGCGCGCCGCCGTGCAGTGCGCCGGTGAACGCGCACCACGCCGCCAGCACCGACGCGGTCATCGACGCCCGCGTCGAGGCGACAACCCGAGCGGTGAAGGCGGAGGCGCTCAGTCCGCTTTCAGCCATCACGGTGAAATACGTGTCCAGCGCGTCAACCGCGGCCGGGTCCGACGCCACCCCGTGTACCATCCGCAACAGGTCGGCGGCCGTGGTCAGTTTCGGGTCCGGCGGCAATACCGGCTGCCCGCGCTGCATTCGCAGCAGAGCCGCCACAGCCACGGTGAACGCTGCGACCAGCGCCGCCGGGCCTGCGCTGTCCGGCTGCGCCGCCAGCGCTATCCGCATACCCTCGAACAGCGACAGACCCGCCGCATTCGACAGCCAGTCATTAACATCGGCGAAGGCAGCGGCGCGCGAGTTGCCGAACGCCTCGATCATGGCGTCCCGTGTCAGGCCGTCGCCGGCGAAACCATCCCAGAGCAGCGCGACGGTGCCCTCGAACCCGTGGTTCGCAACGAGGCTCGGAAGATCGTGTCCGCGCACCCACACCATGGCCTTGGCGGAGTCGGTGTGACTGAGGATCGTCTCCGCCGCGACAATGCCATCAAGCCCGTCTGCCATGATCGTCCCCGTTGCAGCGCACGATTTACCCCGTGTTAACCATTTGGGCACCAGTATCCCGCCATGCACAATCCCACCGATCCGAGAGAGGCCGGCCGGGGGTTGCGCGGGTTCGGTCCAGCGCCGGCAGATGACGGCCGGGCGTTGTATGTCGAAGGGCTGATTGCGTTGCGAAACGGCGATGCCGACGGTGCCGCCGGGCCTGCTGATCGCCGCGCTGCGGCGCCAGCCGACGAATTTCGCCATGAGGCGCAACCTGGTGCGGGCGTTCATGGCGGGACGGCGGTTCCAGAGTGCGCTGACGCAGGCAGATGCCTGCCTCAGCCAACTGCCCGACGACGCCGAGCTGCATTATGCTCGCGGCAGCGCGCTGACAGCCCTTGGTGACCCCATCAAAGCCTGCGCGGCGCTGACGCGGGCGGTGGCGTTGCAACCGGATCACGCGGCGTCGAACCTGAATTTGGGAAATGCGTGGGCCGACCGGGACGACCTCGACACCGCGGAGCGCCTGTGCCGGAACGCGATCGCGTTGGATCCTGGATTGCCGGAGGCGCACGCCAGTCTGGGATACATCCTGACCGCGCGCGGCGCGTTGCCGGACGCGATCGAGGCGTGTGAGGCAGCCATCCGCCTGGCTCCCGCCTTTACCCAGGCGCACTGGAACCTCGCCATTGCCGCGCTGCTTGCCGGCGACCTGAAACGTGGCTTTACCAAGTTTGAATGGCGGAAATGGCACGAACCCTACCGGCAGGACTTCCCGCCGCTGCCGGGGCCTGTCTGGGACGGTGCCATGGCGCAGGGCAAGTCCATCCTGGTCCGTTCCGAACAGGGGCTGGGTGACACGATCCAGTTTGCCCGTTTCCTGCCGCTGATCCATCAGGCCGGCGGCCATCCGGTTCTGGTGTGCGCGCCGTCATTGCATCCGGTTCTTGGCATGCTCCCCGGCGTGACGGTGATCTCCCCCCAGGATCGCCTGCCGCCGTACGACGCCTGGATCGACCTGATGAGCCTGCCACATCTGATTGGCACGACGCTGGAGACCATTCCCGCAGCCGACGGCTATCTGCGAGCCGATCCCTATTTGGCCGCGACATGGCGTGCTCGCCTGCCGTCCGGACAGAAAATCGGCGTGGTGTTCGCCGGCAACCCCAGGCACGCGAATGACCGCCGCCGCTCCATCCCGGCCGTCCCATTGCCGGCAATTCCTGGCACTACGTTCATCAACCTACAGCATGGGCCGGCCGCGTCCCTGCTGGATTTGCCGGACTGGACGGGCAAGCTGACCGACTTCGGCCAGACAGCCGCGCTGATAGAGTGTCTCGATCTTGTCATCACCGTGGACACCGCCATCGCCCATCTGGCCGGCGCGCTCGGCAAGCCCACCTGGGTGCTGCTGCCTGCCGCCCCGGACTGGCGCTGGATGCTGGGTCGTTCCGACAGCCCCTGGTACGGGTCAGTCAGGCTGTTCCGCCAGGACGCCCCGGGGGACTGGGCCAGCGTGCTGAGTTCCGTTTTGCGGTCGTTGCACAGCTGCTGACCTACACCTCCATAGCGTCCTGGACAGCCGTCCGCAGCACCGGCAGCAGTTCCTCGTCGAACCACGGGTTCTTCCGCTCCCACGCTGTGGTCCGCCACGACGGATGCGGCAGCGGCACCACCGCTGGTCCCAACGTCCGGAACGCCCGCACGCGTTCCGTCATCGCGCCCTTACCCAGCCGATGCCGTAGTGCGTACGACCCCACCAGCAGCGTCAGTCGCACCTGCGGCATCAGCCGGACGAGCCGGTCCAGCCACAGTGGCGCGCACTCCGGCCGGGGCGGCGCGTCCCCGCCCTTCGGCAGCCGGCCAGGATAGCATAGCCCCATCGGCACGATCGCTACTCGCGCTGGATCGTAGAAAGCCGGCCGGTCCAGGGCCAGCCAGCCCCGCAGCCGATCACCGGACGGGTCGTTCCAGGGTATCCCCGTCAAGTGCACCTTGGTGCCCGGCGCCTGTCCGATGATCAACAGCCGAGCCGTCTCGGAGACACGGAATGTCGGGCGAGGCCCCAGCGGCAGGACGTCCTCGCACACGCGGCAGGCCACCGCCTCCGCCGCAGCCAAGGCCAGGGAGTCAGGCTGATCGCTCATCCGGTTTCAGTTCGTCGCGAGATGCCCTAGAACCAAGTCCGCGATGACCCTTCCGGCGATCGATATCATCAGCGGCTACCGGCCCGGCATCATTGGCCGCATCACCGAGATGCACGCGACATTCTACGCCCGGCATGCCGGGTTCGGCCGCTTCTTTGAAGGCCAGGTCGCAAGCGGACTCGCCGGGTTCGTGAACCGCCTCGACAATCCGCGCAACGGAATGTGGGCGGCAGTCGCCGAGGACCGGATCGTCGGCGCGATCGTCATCGACGGTGAGGACCTCGGAGCCGGTATCGCCCATCTGCGCTGGTTCATCGTCGACGACGGCATCCGCGGCGGCGGCATCGGCCGGCAGCTGATCGCCGCCGCCATCGCGTTTTGCGACCGGCACGCCTTCACCGAGGCCCATCTGTGGACCTTCCAGGGCCTCGACGCCGCCCGTGAACTTTACGAAGCAAGCGGCTTTTCGCTGGCCGAAGAACGCCCCGGCGACCAGTGGGGCGCGACCGTGATGGAACAAAGGTTTGTCCGCCCCGGCGCGTGACGGTTCACGCGAGCATCGCCAGAACCTGATCAATCCGGCGAATCCGGGAATACATCCTCATCGCGGTGTCCAGGCTGTAGGCGTGCGCCGCGGCGTCGCCGCCCCAGCAGCACTCGCGCACCACCACGGAGGCGATGTCCATGTTGAACGCCTCCCGTACGCTCGTTTCGACTCCGCGATTGGTCGCGCCGCCGCCGATGATGACGACATCGCGCCGCAGCATTCGCAACAGTTCCCCAACCCCCGTACCGTAAAACGCGCTCGGACGCCGCTTCAGGAACACGTAGTCCTCCGGCCGCGGCGCGATCTCGTCAGGAAAGCCGGCGCCTTCCGATCCCTCTACCGCGTTGGTCAGCGGCGGAACGCCCGTTTCCGCTGATAGGTCCGTCGGCAGCATCACCACATCAGCCCCATCCTCTCGGCTAACCGGTGTCGTGTAGATCACCGGAAGCCCGGCCGTCCGAGCCGCCGCGATCAGCCGCACCCAGGCGTCAAGCACCGGGCGCATGGCGGTTCGCCGGGACGTGTCGTCGGGAGCCAGCGCGCGCCGGCACACATCGTAGGCGATCAGCGCCGTCCGGTCGCGATCGAGCTTCCCGTCGCCGGCCATCCTAAACCTCTAGCGCCGCGCGCAGGTCGCTGACCACCTTGTCGGCCGTCCGCTTCCGCCACCGCACCCGCTGGCCGATCGGGGTATTCTCCACCTCGGGCCAAACCTTCAGCGCGACAAACACCGGGCCCGGCTGTGCCAGCAGCTTTGGCAGTTCCCGCGCCACATCCTCGATCTCGGAAAATCCCACCGCCGTCGGATACCCGCTCGCCTTGGCGATACCGGCGTAGTCAACCCGTTTCGCGTTCGGCACGGGCTGCCCGCCGGTGGTCGCATAGACCTCATTGTCCAGGATGAAATGGTAGAAATTTGCCGGGGCCTGTTCGGCGATTGTCGGCAACTGGCCCAGGCTCATGAGGATGTCGCCTTCGGAGTCGAACAACACCACCCGCCGGTTCGGCTGGGCCAGCGCGATGCCCAGCCCGAACCCGGCGTGGCCGCCCATCGCCGGATCGCCCATCGGCAGGTCGAGGACTGTATCGCTCAATCCGATCCAATGTCGGCCGCCGCGTCCGGAGATCACAATCGCATCGCCCCGAAGCGGTTCGAAGACTTTCAGTACGTCCGCAGTGTGCATCATGGACTGATCCCCCCGTTACCGATTGAAGCCATGATATTCGTCGCCGACCAGCACCACCACGGGCTGGCGCGTCCGATCCGCAAGCTGGAACGCCAGGCTGATCCGGTCGGAGTCCGCGTCGTTCTCCACCAGGAAGAACGGAATGTTGAACGCCATGAGGAACCGTTCGGTATAGGTCGCCGCGCTATCGGTATTCACGCCGTGCCGCGTGTAGCCGCGATACCCCACCATCAGCACCACCGGCACGTTCAACCCCATCAGCCAGCCGCGCATCGAATCCCCGGATTCCATCATCCCGGTGTTCTGGATCAGCAGCATGGGCTTGCGGCCACCGGCGTACAGCCCCGCGGCGATCGAGCACGCATGACCCTCTCGCGTCACGCCCACCAGCCGCAAGTCCGGATCGGCCTGCATCAGCAGGAACAGCCAGTTGGTCTCGCTGTCCGGCAGCCAGACCACATCGGTGACGCCGTTCTGCTTCATCTGCCGCATCACCGTCTCCGGGTTCAGCGCCGCCGCCTCGCTCATGGACCATTCCTCTCCGCCCGTTTGTCGGACCGTTCAACCCCAGCTAACATCATCCCACGGCATAGAACCAGGGGAGCGAACCGCCATGGCGACGACGACATTCAAGGTCGGTGACCTGACCGTCCACCGAATCATCGAGATGGAGTGTGGCTTCACCCCCGCTCTCGAATTCCTGCCGAAACTGACGCCGGAGATGCTGGCCGAGAGCCGCGCCTGGATGAAGACTCCGATGGCACTGGATAACGAGGACAAGCTGGTCCTGTGCTTCCAGTCCTACATCGTCCAGACCGGACGCCACAACATCCTGGTCGACAGTTGTATCGGCAACGATAAGGATCGTCCCGCCCGCCCGCTTTGGCACTTCAAGAAAGACAACGTCTTCATGCAGGGCCTTGCCGATGTCGGGCTGTCCGTGAACGACATCCATTTCGTTCTTTGCACGCATCTTCACGTCGACCACGTCGGCTGGAACACCCGCCTGGAAAACGGCCGCTGGGTTCCGACCTTCCCGAACGCCCGGTATTTGTTCTCCAAGACCGAGCTCGATTTCTGGCTGGCGGAGAACGACAAGACCACGGTCCCGCCGATCGCCGACAGCGTCATCCCGATCCTGGAGGCCAGGCGCGCCGACCTGGTTCGCAGCGATCATTCCTTGAACGATCTGGTCCAGCTGATCCCGACACCCGGCCACACGATCGATCATTACGCCGTCACCCTCGGGCGCGGCGGCAA
This sequence comes from uncultured Pseudomonadota bacterium, assembly GCA_963819005.1. Classification (GTDB taxonomy): domain Bacteria; phylum Pseudomonadota; class Alphaproteobacteria; order Acetobacterales; family Acetobacteraceae; genus Rhodopila. Next base: position 139,246 of record CAWFUL010000007.1, on the reverse strand, counting down.
GGACGCGGTGATCACCGGCGACCTGATCCACACCCCGCTGCAGGCCAGGTGGCCCGACCTTGCGATGCGGATCGACTACGACCCGCTGCAAAGCTCCGCAACGCGCTGGAAGTTCCTGGAGAGCTACTGCGACACCAACACGCAGTGCTGCTTCGCGCATTTCCCGACACCGTCGCGCGGCTACATCAAGCGCTGGGGCGACGGTTTCAAGTGCGAATACGTCCAGGGGTGATGGCAGAGGACGGGTTCAACCTTCCCGCCTGGCTCGAACGGATCGGATACACCGGTCCGCTTCAGCCGACCCTGTCCACCCTGGCATCCGTTGTGACCGCCAGCAGCCGGGCAATCCCCTACGAGAACATCGACGTCTTGCTGGGCCAACCTCCGAAACTCGATATCAAGTCCCTGCAGGACAAGATGGTCACGAACGGGCGGGGCGGCTTCTGCTTCGAACAAACACTGCTACTGCGGGCCGGCCTGCGCGCAATGGGTTTCGCCGCCACCGGACTGCTGGCCCGCGTAATCCTCGGTTTGCCGGCTGATAGCGAGCGCATCGCCGCCCATGGGGCGGTGCGGATCGATCTGCCTGAGGGCCCATTCCTCGTGGATGTTGGATTTGGCAATCTGACGCCGACCGCACCCCTTCGTCTATGCCCGAACGTGAAGCAGGACACGCCGCACGAACCCATGCGCTTCGTGCCTTTCGGCGATGAACTCGTCCTGCAGGCGGAGCGTGGCGGCGAATGGATCAATCTATATCGGCTGTGCAATCACGTACCGCTTGACGCTGACTACCTCGTCTCGAACTGGTTCGTTTCGACGCATCCAGGCAGCCTGTTTCCGGCCAACATGATCGCCGCACGTCCAGGCCCCGCCAGGTTGCGGCACACGTTTCTCAATGGCCGTGTCAGCCTTCGCCAGCTGGACGGTTCGGTCCAGCGAACGCAGTTGACCAACGCGACCGACGCCGCAGCGGTCCTGCGGGATACGTTCAACCTGAACGTGGCGGACGAGATGATCGACCGTGGCTGGGTTGAAATAGAACGCCGCGGCCTGGTCGGGACCGACCACCCGTTCTTCCAGGGCTGATCCGCAAGCAGCTTAAAATGGCGCGGGCGGCGGCGGCCGCATCAATGCCACCAGCAGCAGGCAAGCAAACGCACCGGCTCCAGCGGCCAGGAAGCCGTCGATATACGACAGCACCGCTGCCTGCTGTGCCACTGCCGTCCCCAGCAGCTTCGCCGCCCGCCCTGTCGCAGTGGCCAGGTCCGACGAATGACTGGACAGGAACGTCTGATAAGCCGTCAACCGATCCGTCGTCAGCACCGCCGAACCATCCACATGCAGTCCCACCAAATTCGAGTGAATCTGCTCCCGAATCCGCACGAACGTCTGCATGAACGCCGTGCCGATCTCGCCGCCGAACAACCGGCTGATCTGCAGCAGGCTGCCAATCGCCAGCGCGTCCGCCGGGTTGATCGTGCGCAGGACCAGCATCAGCAGCGCGGTCAGCGCGAACGACTGCCCGATCGCCTGCAGGATCTGCGAGGGCAGGAAATCCTGTGTGGCCCACTCGCTCGTCAGCCCCGTCGCCATCCAGCAGGCGATGCCGATCAGCAACGTCCCAAAACCCAGCATCCACCGCCCGTCATGCCGCCGAAGGATCAGGGCCGCCGGGATCGCAATGATCAACTGCGGCAGAGCGATCCACAGCAGCACGGACCCGACTTGCAGCTCGCGGAAATTCTGCACGCTCTGCAAATAGTTCGGAATGATATAGGCGGTGGACAGGATGATGAACCGGAACCCCGCCAGCAGCAGCAACAGCAGCAGCAGGTTGCCGCGCAGCAGCTTGGCCAGGTTCAGGAACGGATGGGGCGCGATGAATTCCCGAGCGATGAAACCGGCGGAAACCAGCCCGCCCGATACCAGCAGCCCGGTCACCAGCCCATTCCGGACCCAGTCCAGCCGGTTTCCCTGATCCAGCCCGGCGTAAAGCAGCCCGAATCCGATCACCGCGTAGGCCAGCCCTGGCCAATCCAGATTGCGCATCAGTGCGGTATTAATCTTCTCCCGCGGGACACCAAACCAGATGCAGACGAACATCAGCGGCAGCATCACGCAGTATTGCCAATCGATCCACTGCCATGACCAGTGATCGGTGTACCACCCCTCCAGCGACGCCGCGACGTTCTGCGACATCTCGGAGTTCATGGCGTAAACCGCGATACCATAAACCACCAGCCGCGGCGGCAGGCTACGCAGGATGAAGCTGATCGTCAGCGGAATGAATGTGCCGGAACCGATCCCGCCCATCACCTGCATTGCCATGAATGCGGACAGGTTGGGAGACAGCGGCCCCAGAAGGCTGGTCAAAAAGAACAGCAGAATGCCCAGCAGCAGCACCCGACGCACACCGAAGATCGCGCCTAGATAAGGCGAGGCCACGCCCGCCAGCATCTGGCCCAATCCGAAACTCGTGGTGATCCAGGCCCCCTCGTCGAAACCGGCATGCAGGCCACCCCGCAGATCAGCCAGCCCGAACGTCGTGACCCTTCCGCCCAGGGTCGCAACGATCGACCCGATGAGCACCCCAGCGATACCGACGTAGGGGCGAACCTTCTCCATGTCCCATCGCGGGTGTAAATGCGCCGTCGGCTCCAGCGCTCGGCCGGCCGAGGTGACCGGCGCAAGATGCAGGCTCATGACCCTGAAGCCCGGTCCTTCGCGGTGGCCTCGGCACGTACAGCATCCGCGCCGGTATCGACCTTGGCCTCCACCGACATTCCAGGCCGCACCAGCGCGCCCAGCGCCGGGTCGGGATCCAGCACGATCTTCACCGGCACCCGCTGCACCACCTTGGTGAAATTGCCGGTGGCATTATCCGGCGGCAGCAGCGCGAACGTGCTTCCAGTGCCCGGCGACCAGTTCTCGACATGCCCCTTCAGCACGAGATCAGGAAACGCATCAACCATCACCCGCGCCGGCTGTCCGATGCGGACATTGGTCATCTGGGTCTCCTTGAAATTCGCGATCACCCAGATATTCGGCAGAGGAACAACATCTATGATCTGAGTGCCAACGTTGACGAACTGACCGTCCCGCACCTGCCGCTGTCCCACCATCCCGTCCGCGGGCGAATAGATCATCGTATAGGCGAGGTTGTTCTTCGCCAGTTCCAGCTGCGCGTTCGCCGCCTGCACCTGCGCCTGCAACTGGTTCTGTTGCACATCCAGCGCGGCCAGGAGTGCCTTTTGCTGGTCCAGTTGCGCCACATTCAACTGCCGCTGCGCCACGGTCCGTTGCGCGTTGGCATTCGCCTGCTCGACCTGCTGCTCTGTTCCCGCGAGCTTGGTCAGCAACAAATCGCGCTGGCGCTTCTCCTCCAGGCTGTAGCGCAGCAGGTCCGCATCCGTTGCTTGAATGGTCGCCTCCGCCTGCCGGATCAGCGCCCGTTGCACAGCCTTCTGGTTGTCAATGTTCGCCAGTGCCGCCTGCGCAGCGGCAAGATTGGCCTCCGCCTGCAGCAACTGCGCCCGGTAGTCCGAGGGCTCGATCACGGCGATCAGATCGTGCTTCTTGACCGGCTGAAAATCGCCGACCGCGACCTGCTGGATATAGCCCGCAACCTTCGCCGCCAACGGCGTGACGTCGCCAGCTATGTTGGCGTCGTCGGTAGATTTCAAACCGCGCACCGCCGGTCCAGCGGTTCCAGTGCCCGGCGATGTACCAGACAAGCACACCCGCGAGGACGACAAAGATGACGCGCAGCAACGGGAAGACCCAGCCAAACCGAGGAGGCTGAGGCTTCTCGGTTGACCGGGGATCAAGATCGACGCGCGCAGCCTCGTTCGTGTCGGGCATCGGTCCATCCATAACCGGTAATCGGGGCCAAAATCCCTAGCAATGACCTAGAAAATGGGCCGATGGCAGCAATTTCAACGACCGCAGCCTTGCGTGACTGCTCATTACGCCCGGCCGGCGCGGGATCGCCGGCGAAATGGCCGCCACCACGATAGGCGCGGCCGCACACCGGCGGCCTAACGCCGTGATCGCTCAGACGCCTTCGACCAATCTGATGTCCCGTTCCGCGCCATCACCCAGCGCCTGCAGCGCCGCCTGATACGCCGGGCTGTCATGGCAAGCGACCGCCTGCTCCAGGCTGTCGAAAGCAATCACGACAGTGCGCTGGTTCAGCCCGGCCTCATACGTCTTGGCGGGTGTCCCGCGAACGATGAATGTGCCTCCGCCCGCTACAATCGCCGGCCCGGCAAGCTGCGCGTAAGCCGCCAGCTTGTCCGGGTTCGTGACGGCACGATACGTGCCGACCCAATATGTCTTCGCCATGAATTTCCCCCGTAATGGACTAGCCCGATATGCTGCACCGAACCGCGCCGGGCGACAATCCGGCGCCGCGGTGCTATGAACCGGCGCATGAGCATCGCCGTCCGCGGGCCGATGACACTGACGGAATTCCTCGACTTGGAGGAGCGTCAGGACCTGCGCCGGGAATTCGACGCGTTCGAGTTTGTCGCGGTGACCGGCGGCACGCTCGCCCGCGAGACGATCGGTGACAAAATCCGATTTGCGCTCTGAAACCGTCTCGGCGACGGCCCTGCCGCGCGTTCGGGCCGACATTGAAGATTGAAATAGCCAGCCGTATCCGGTACCCGGACGCGTTCGTTTACCGCACGCCTCAGGCGCCCAGAACAACGGTCATACGCGACCCCTTCGTGGCGTTCGAAGTTCTCAGCGACGGCACCTCCCGCATCGACAAGCTGTGCGGATACGCCGACACCCCGTCGACCCAGCGCTACGTTTTCCTGGAGCACGATGCCATGGCACCCGTCACCGCTGTCCGCGAGGGAACCGATCGGGTCTCGGGAATCCTCCTGTCTTGCGACACCCTGCGCATGCAGGAGGTCGGTATAGAGATCCCGATGACAGAATTCCACACCGGCGTCGAACTCACCGCCGACCCGACCGCCGCGGAGCAAGCCTGGCGCTAGTCGTCCCGGTGCACTCGTTCCATCCGCTCATGCCGCTCCTGCGCCTCGATCGACATCGTGGCGATAGGCCGAGCCTCGAGCCGCTTGATGCCGATCGGCTCGTCCGTTTCCTCGCAGTAGCCATAGGTCCCGAGTTCGATCCGCACCAGCGCCTGGTCGATCTTCGAGATCAGCTTGCGCGCCCGGTCCCGAGTCCGAAGCTCAAGCGCGCGATCGGTCTCGACGCTGGCGCGGTCGGTGACATCGGCTTCGCGGATGCCGCCCTCTGACAGGCTGGCCAGTGTTCCGTCGGCCTCCCGCAGCAGGTCGGCGCGCCAACGCAGCAGCTTTTGCCGAAAATATTCCAGCTGGACGGGGTTCATGAATTCCTCGTCCTCGGTTGGGCGATAATCAGGGGGCAAAGTCACCATCATGCGTATGCGATCCTGGTTATCCTTCTCCCCACCCGGCGGCGGGCGCCGATAAGGACGCCCGGCCCATTCCGGGTAGGGAACGCCGCGGCTTATAACCATCTGATGGCGTTGCGCCAAGACCATCGATGCAAACGTCAAACACCTGCAATGAAAGCCATTCAAGGCGCCCGGCATATCCTGCCGCCAAGGCAAATCCTGCCTACCTGACCTGCCGTGTCCACCGCCCGCCGGGCCGGATTTACCGTAATATCCTCGTGGCACGCCCGTTGCTGTGTCTGGGATCAGCTTGATCCTCAGGATGAAACCTTGCGCAAAACGCGCCGCCTCGCCGCCGCCATTGTCCTACTCGGTTGGATCCTCCTGCCGTTGGCGGCGATCGCACAGGTGCGGATCAAGGACATCGTTGATATCGAGGGCATTCGCGAGAACCAGTTGATCGGATACGGCCTTGTCGTCGGCCTGAACGGCACCGGCGACAAGCTCGACAGCAACGTCTTCACCCGGGAATCGCTTATCGGCATGCTGGAACGGCTGGGCGTCAACACGCGTGACCAAGTCAGAAAGCTGGAGACCAAGAACGTCGCCGCGGTCATGGTCACCGCGACCTTGCCGGCTTTCGCCCGCAGCGGCAGCCATATCGACATCGCCATCTCCGCGCTCGGCGACGCCACCAACCTGACCGGCGGCACGCTTCTGGTGACCCCGTTGCTTGCCGCCGACGGAGACGTCTACGCCGTGGCGCAAGGCGCGCTGTCGACCGGCGCCATCGCGGCGCGCGGCGCGGCCACGTCGGTGACGCGCGGCGTGCCTACCGCTGGCCGCATCGCCAACGGCGCGACGGTGGAAAAAGAGATCCCGTTCGAGTTCGGCAAAACGCCAACGCTCCGCCTGGGCCTGCGAAATCCCGACCTTACCACGGCGCGGCGGATCGCCGCCGTCATCAACCGCGCCGTCGGACAGGTCGCGCACGCGACCGATCCGCGCACCGTTGTTCTTACCTTCAACGGCCGCGACGTGATGGACACGTTGGGGGCGGTCGAGGACCTGCGCGTCGATCCGGACAACCCAGCCATCGTTGTGGTGGACGAGGCGAGTGGCACCATCGTCATGGGCGCCAACGTGCGGATCAGCACCGTCGCCATCGCCCAGGGCAACCTGACGATCCGGGTGACCGAGACGCCGCAGGTCAGCCAGCCTGCCCCGTTCTCCAACGGCCAGACGACGGTAGTGCCGCGTACCAATATCCAGGTTGACGACGGGCACGACAAGAAACTGGGAATCCTGCCAGCGGGTGTGACTCTGCGTGACCTGGTGGCCAGCCTGAACGCCCTTGGCGTCGGCCCACGCGACATGATCAGCATCCTGCAGGCGATCAAGGCCGCCGGTGCCCTGCAAGCAGATCTGGAGGTCCGATGACCAAAATCCCGTCCACCGCGTTTCCGCCGACCAGCGTGCCGCGCCCCCCCGTGCCGACCACTCGCCTGGCGCCAGCCGGCCCACCCGACCTGGCAAAGATCGCCAAGGCGGCCCACGACTTCGAGGCAATGGCGATCGGCCAGTTGTTGCAACCGATGTTCGACACCGTCGATACCGCCCACGGTGCGTTCGGCGGCGGCGACGGTGAGGAAGCCTGGAAGCCGATGCTGGTTCAGGAAATGGCCAAGCAGATCGCCAAGGCCGGCGGTCTCGGTCTCGCCAAACCCGTCTACGACGCGATGTTGCGCATGCAGGAGGCACAATCGAAATGACATCAACGGACAGGATCGAGGCCGCGCAGGCCTTTGCGGACATCATCGGACAGGAGAACGAGGCCCTTCGGCGTCTGGATTTTGTTGCCGCGACGGAATTGCTGCCAGCCAAAGAGGCCGCCTTGGCTCGGCTGACCCAAGGGGGGCCGGTGGAGTCCGTCACCGACCGCGCGCCGCATATCGTCGCACTCGGCGAGCGCCTGACCAGCCTGGCGAACGAGAACCGTGCCCTGCTGGAGCGTGCGATTACCGTCCAGACCCGCATCGTCGGCATCATCCTTCGCGCGGGCGCCGATGCCGCGCCGCCCGGGAATTATTCCGCGACCGGCCGGGCGGCAGCGCAGCGCCGGTCTTGCGCGATGGCCCTGTCCGCTCGCGCGTGACGCGGCCCGGTCGTTACCTTTCGGCCCCGGCGTTGGGGTCGAAGCCGAGAAGTTCCGGCCGGTATTCAAAGTGCATCGTGTCGAAATGGGACCATCGTCCGCCCCAGATAAAGCCATGCCGCTCGAACACCGCAACGATCTCGGGCGGAATGCGGTTCACATAATACGGCGTTCCGCTGACACTCTTGCCGCGACGCCATAGCCAGTAATCCGAGAAAGCAGTGTTGATGTCGATCGCGGCACCCCAGCCGTGCATGCTGATCTGGCCGGTATCGGCGACCGTCCGGCAGATGTAGGTCCCGCCGATGGGGAACAAATATCGTTTGTCCTCCGGCGGCAGGTCGTCCAACTCGTTCGAGATCGCGGTCAGTTGCCGATCCACGCCGTTGACCGAGGTGATGCTTATGGCATGGCCCCAGGTTCGCGGCAGCCAGATCACCCGCACCAGATGCGGCGTCACCTGCCCGTCTCGGCAACTGCCATACATCTTGTCGAAGAAGGCTTTGTTTCTCACGCGGCCCGGGTCATCCAGTGGCGCCGCGTTCGTCCCGGCCGGATAGACCCACCCGAGTTGATCCAGGATGGACCCGTCCCGCAGCCGCTCCTCCGGGCTTTTGTCCGGCCGCCCGTCGCTGACCGGCATCCGGGTGCCGTCGCGCCAGATCAGGTTCGACCCATCGAAGCCGGTCAGAAAGTCGGGGTAGGCCCGCACCAGGTCGTCCACCGACGCGGCGTGTCCGAGGCTGGAAGTTGCCAGGCCGAGCGAAACGACGGCGGCCAACACCGCTGTTCTCACGCCGCCGCCCCAACAACCAGGTCTCCAACCCTCCGGCGCAGATCAAAGATTCCCGTGTCCCGGTGGCGCGTCGGATGCACGCGGTTGGTCAGCAACGACCAGGCTATCCCGCGGGTGAAGTCGATCCAGAGGCCGGTGCCGGTAAATCCGGTATGGCCGACAGTGTCGTCGGAACAGGCATCACCGCCGGACCAGCCTGCGTGCCGAGCCTCCCAGCCAAGGCAGCGTGTCGCGGACTGGCGCTCGCGCATCCCGGCAAGAGCGGGATCGTCACCCCGTAGCACCGCCAGCGCGGCATTAAGCACGCCATCGATCGTGCCAAACAGCCCCGCATGACCAGCCACCCCGCCCAGGGCATAGGCGTTTTCGTCATGCACTTCGCCGCGCATCACCCGCCCCCGCCACGAGCACCGTTCTGTCGCTGCCGTCTGCGCCGGATCGGGCCGGAACGTCAGACCAACCGGCAACGGTTGTTCGTTGATCGGCCGTCCGGTCAGCCGCTCGATCGCAATGCCCAGCAGCATGAAATTGATATCGGAATAAACCGCTGGCCCGGCCTGCCAGACCCGCTGCAGGATGAACGCCCGCAGCGTCGCCGGGTCCTGGCCGTAAGTGTAAAGCGGCTCGACAGCGGGGAGATGGGTCTGGTGACTCAGACACTGGCGGAAGGTCAATTGCCGCTCCGCCGCTTCCTGATTGTACTGCCGCAGATCGGGGATGGCGACGGTCAGCTTGTCATCGAGTCCGATGCGGCCCTGGGCGATCAAACGCAGGATCGCCGGCGCGGTGAACAGCACCTTTGTCAACGACGCCAGATCGAAACAAGTTTGCCGGTGCATCGGGACCGACGACGGCTCGACCTGAGCGAGACCGAACACCTTCACCGCGCAAGTCCCCGCGGCCGTTACGATCCCGATCACGGCGCCCGGAATGCTGTTGCTGACCGCGCCGGCGAGGGCAGGAGTAGCGGCGGCAAGCATGTCGGCTACGGTCAATGGCGGCATCCCTGGGAAGATTCGAGCCAACCGTCATTATCCGCTGTCGCCTGCCCGCGAGCAAACTTATTACCCACGGGTCCGCCCTGCCTACGGCGCTGGAACAACGCTGTAATACCTCCCGTTCGCGCAGCAGGACAGCAGGAACCAGACGCCTGCGTGACAACCATAATAGGGCGTACCACCGACCGGGGTATAGGCGCAGTCGACCGGTAACGTCGCACAGACACCGCCGACAGCATATGCGCTACCAGCCGCAACGTATGCAGCGCAGGCGTTCGCATTGGCGTTCGCCACGGCTGCCGCGCCAGGCGTGGCCCCGGCCGCAACGCCCAATCCGGCGGCAACAGCCGCCCCGCCCGCGTCCCACCCGCCACAATTAACAACCGGACCCGTAATGAGTTCCCGTTGTTGGCGGATGATAGGCCATAGCATCCACCCGAGTAGTGGTTGAAGCCGCCATAATAAGACCCACGTAGGCACTGTTGGCGTGCCAGGATCCGTCGCCGCCTGACGCCGTCCCACCGCAAAAGCCGGTGCCATTCCAGGACCCGTCCCCACCTGATGGCGATCCGCCCCGGAAAACAGTGGCACTCCAGGGACTGCGGTTGCCGGAGAACGAGCCGCCCCAACCGCCGGCGTGCATCCATGCTGAGGCCGGCGAGGCGCCGTCGCGACCGCAACGAAGGTCAGCGCTACATGCATCTTCGTCATGGCACCCGCCCTCCGCGCTATTGTTTTGATAGAGGAACGTGTGGCGCATTCGGTCGCGCGACCGGCAGGTGGATTGCGTCCGCCGCCTCGGTCGAGGAAAATGCCTCCGGCGGAATTACGGGATTTAGCTTCCAGTCCCGAGATTCCACCATATGCCGGTGATGCCCGGGATCGTCTTCGCGCGTCGCTGGGATCACGCGCGGCAGCTTGTCGTCGCTGCGGATCAAGATCTGCGCGTGGACCGTACCGGTGACCAGCGCAACGATATCGGTCGGGAAACCACCGACCACGATCGATTTCTCGATAACAAATTCCATCACCAGGCCATCGGTAAACCCCGTCAACGGATCCACAACGATCACATCGGTGAACGGAAGATAGATCGTCGCGGTCTCGAACGCGCCCAGCAGCATTTGGTCGACTGTGCCCGTGACGTCGGCCACCGCAACAAACTTCGCCTGCGGCTCATAGGCAAGCACGGGCTCGCCGCCGACGTAGAATTCCAAGGTCGGGCCTTCGCCCGGCGTCAGCACCCGCAGCCGGTTCGGATGCTACAGCGTCACATCCGAGATTGGCGTATAGGCGAGTGGCTCTCCTGTCCGGGCCACGCTTTCATAGGTCGCCATGGCGGTGAACGTCATCGTCGTTGCCGCGGCCGGCTTCGTGGTCATGGTCTTGACCAGGTCAAGCGCCGCGGGCTCGATTTCGACACGTGCACCGAGTCCAGGCCCGGCTTCAGATGTTGGACGATAGGATGGCGTTCAGGCCCCGATCGCAGGTCGTGGCAACAAAGCTGAACAGAACCACTCTGGCGATGCGCAACTGGGATCGGAACGTGATTTGCTTCATCCCCGCAGCATTCGCGCAGATCGTCGGAGGCCGCCACGGCGCTATGCGGATTTAGCCACACGCCAATCATCGCGACAAGACATAATCGCGTCGATCACACAACGAAACGGCGGCTGAACCAAAGTCCAGCCGCCGTTCGCATGTCCCTGTCCCGGCCTTTCAGCCGGGGATCAAAGGTCTAGCTGCCAGCCGGGACCAGGCTCAGCTCGACGCGACGGTTCTTCGCCCGTCCCTGCGGCGTGTCGTTCGACGCAACCGGGTCTTGCTCGCCGAAGCCCTTCGCCTCCACGAGGTCCGGCTTCACGCCCTGCGAGACCAGGAACTTCGCCACTGCATCGGCCCGCTTCTGCGACAGGATCTGGTTCGACGTCACGCCCTTGGCGGCCAGTGCCGGTCCGATCGGCGCGTTGTCCGTGTAACCGGCCACCAGCAGCGGAGTCTGCTGCGTCGGCGCCAGCTTGGACGCGAACTGCGCGATGATCCGCTTGCCTTGCGGACGCATGTCCCAGCTGCCGGAGGCGAAAAGCTGGTCACTGTTGACCGTGTACTTGATCGCGCCCACCAGGCGGCTGATCTGCTCCTTGCTGGCGGCAACCTCTTGCGTCAATGACGCATTCTGCTGCTGAAGCTGCTGGTTCTGTGCCTGCAAATCGTCGTATTTGCTTTGTGACACGCACCCTGTCAGGCCTAGCACCGACAGCAATGATCCCGCCAGAAGGCGGCGTTGGAACGAACTGGTCACTATAAAGACTCTCCTGTTTTGGATTGTTTCGGGCGGGGCGGAAGTATGACGTCACTGGCAGTCTTCACCGGATAAATCGACCAAATCAAAATCCGCCCGATGATCGCCCGTCGGTATTCTGTTGCCTCCCTGCTGTCCATGCGCTTTTTGCCATCCGGAAGTCAACATCGGGTCCTGCCAGCCTTGCATCGAACGCATGCCACGCGCAGCTCCAGCCGGCCTCAGAACCAGCGGCGCGACGCCGGGTCGATTGATAACGCCAGTTCGTCGCTCCTCACGGCCGTAACGGTGTCGCCGACTTTCATGTATCAAGCATCGCAACCAAGGGACGGATCGGTGGCAGCCGGCATGACCAAGCCTCCGCCTGAGCGATTGACGGTGTCCATGCTGTGCGCCTCCATGTCGATATCGACCTCCGCGCCCGACGCGCGCAGCACGCGCAGCACGCGCAGCACGCCAAACGTCGTCCGGCGCGTGCGCTGGCTGCACCGAAATCTGTTTCAAATCATTGTCGCTCGTCAGTATGGCGGTCCCCGCCGATTGGCCCGGTGAGCCGAAATGCCACAGAACGATAATACTTTCCCCGACCGTATCCGCTACCTTTAAAAGGTCCGGGTGAACCAGTAGCGCCGCCGTTAGGCACATCGCCTGACCGGAGACCCTAAACAGGGCCACGGCCTGATCCGCTGGGTCCGTCGCGCCGATCCTCGACGGCATTGTTACGCGTTCGGATCCCGGCCCGGCGTCCTTGATCGTCAGACTGCCCCCGGACGACGCGACGCCGGCGTTAACGAGCGATCCCGCCCCGCTCGCGGATAGCACCGCGACCGCTACTGCGGCTGCCGAAAAGAAATTACAAACGCGCATCTCTCCTCTCCGCCGCTTGCGGACAAAAATGGTCCAACACGAAGAAGCATCCGGCGCGACGCATGGCTATGCATTTTCGGCCAAAAAGACCGCGCGATCGTCCATGTTGATTTTGACGCCACGGTTCTGACGCTCACGAACGCCTGGCCCGGCCGGCACCAGAAGATGCAGGTCGCCAAACCCTTCAATACTAATCGCCGCCTTGGGCACGCCGTTGCGCCCCCGCGACAGGCCCGGCGTCTTGAGCTGTGAAGCGATCACCGAGCCGGTCCGTCGCTACCACATGAATACCAAATATGACGATGCGGCTGCTGACGGTGGGCTAGAACCGTCAGAGCGAGACGCCTTAGTGGATGGTCGGCTATACACTAAACGGGCAGGCCATGGCCTAGACCGGCCAGCATGGTCGCCACGCGGCGTTTCATAGCCGACCTTCAGAACGCCATGAACGTCCCCAACTGGACGGTCGACCTTCTGTCGGTTGCCTGATCGACGGACTGATAGGTATCAATCGTGAACGGATCAGCAAGCTACATTCTGGCTAATGCTGTGATGCGCAGGCGGTGGATTTTCTAGCTTATCGGGCGGTAGACCGGTCGCTGGCGGTGCCGAACCAAAGGCGCCGGCCTGGGTGTCAGACCACAACGCCCAGGCTCTTTGAACAGCTTCACTGCGCGTACGCCGACTGATCCAGGCGAGCAGTGTCAGCACCTGATAGAAGTGCATCGCGAGCCCGGCGCATATGCAGAGCGACAATACAATTAAAGTGGGCATCACCTCCTCCTCGGCGATACGCACAGACTTTATACAGCGTTTCATGAGAAAATCTCGTTAATGGTAGACGCTACCATGTTCGTGGTGTGAAACACTTCATAGGACCGTGCCGGTCGGCGCTATCGCCAACGTCCTGACTTGATTACGTTTCGACCTGCGCCCGGCCCGGTAATCAGCCAGGGCGCACGCAGTGGACGGCGTAACGTGGGTTCATCGTCGGTCCGAGCCTCTGTTCCGCGCCGCCCATGTGGCGGTTCGGTGCGGCAAAAAAGGGCCGCCCCGCTGCTCTCAGGCTGTTGTTACGATAGCCGAGCGCTATCTCCGCCCGCAGGCCTTTGCCGAAACCCCACCCCATGCCTCCGATCGCCGCGAAACCGGACGTGAAATAGATTTTGGTCGCGCCGGTTCCGACGACGCCGCCGCCGCCGCCCGGCCTGAAAAGCAGCCGGTTCGGAAGATCGTCGCAATGGGTTCCCGTCAGCCGCGGCCAATATCTTTGCTTCGCCTCCTTCATTTGATCCGGCGCGCCCTCGTCGCGCCAGAGGCGGTTACGCAAAGCGCAACGAAAAGTGAGACTCGATCCGGGTTGCGGAACCGGGACGTTCGCCTTTGTGTATAAGGAAGGGCCGGCGAATCGCCGTTCGTCACACTGGGGCGAACCGGTGCGGCCGTTGGCCGCAGGGCCAACAATTGACCTGGTTGCAGGAATCGCATAGTCGGCTGACGAGTTGAATGCTGCCGTGGTAATGATGGACCTCGGTTCAGGACCGACATGGCGAGTCACAAACCACGACCCGGCTGCCGGCTTGCGGGCAGTGTAGGAACGCGATTACCGCGCCTGGTGCGGTCCACCTTGAAGGTAGCATGAAATGAAAGCCTGGTATGTTCTGTGCTGCGCTGCCGTGCTGCTGGCCGGTTGCGTATCCGCGCAAAAATACGATGCGTTGGAGAACGAGTACAACCAGCTGAATCAACAGTTGTCTGGCGAGATCGCGGCTAACCAGGTCCGCATCACCCACCTGCAAGGCGCCATCAAGGTGGCCGTGAACAGCGAGCTGCTTTTCCCCTCCGGCGGTTGGCATATGCCCGCTGATGCGCAGAAACTGATTGCCCGGATCGCGCCGATCCTGACACCGATCCAGCAGACCCAGATCCTGGTGAACGGCTACACCGACAACGTGCCGGTCGGCCCCGAACTACGCGCGCGTGGCATCACGTCTAACCAGGACCTGTCGCTGAAACGGGCTCAAAACGTTGCGGACTTCATGATTGCGAAGGGCGTCAAGTCCAACCTGGTGTTTGTCAAGGGTTTTGGTGAGGCCGACCCGGTGGCGTCCAACGATACACCGGAAGGCCGCGCAAAGAATCGCCGCGTGGAACTGACGCTGGCCGGGTCTGGGCAATAATGCAAACGGCCAGCCGAACGGCAACGATCGCTCCGCCTGTATCATGCGCGGGCAACAAGGGCCGATCGGCGTTTCTTGCCTAATCTGCATAGCCAACGCATCGCGGAACGCGTTGCCTGACGCATCATACAGGGCCGAAAGGACAACCGAATGAGTTTGTGGCAAACGCGAATGGCTTTTCGCTTTCGCACGACTCTGTTGGCCTGCCTCGTTGTTTCCCTGGGAGCAATCAGCGCGAAAGCGCAGCAGATCAACGGCTTACCGGGCTCGCCCAATGCGACGACAACGATCGACGGCCGCTACCTGCCGCCACCGCCGCAGCCATTCACAGGCCATATCGAGCTGAATGCCGCGCAGTCAAAGCCCGGCTGGCCCGCCAGCGTTGTGCCGCCACAGGGCGCACCCAACATCCTGCTGATCATGACAGATGACGTCGGTTTCGCGGCTCCATCGACCTTCGGCGGCGTGATCCCGACCCCGGCCCTGGACCGGATTGCCAACGACGGGCTGCGCTACACCAATTTCCATTCCACGTCGCTGTGCTCGCCAACCCGCGCGGCGCTGATCACCGGGCGTAACCATCACGCGGTCGGGTTCGGCGTGGTTTCCGAGGCTGCGTCAGGCTTCCCCGGCTACAACAGCGTTATCGGCAAGGACAACGCCACGATCGGCCGCATCCTGCTGGAGAATGGCTATCACACCGCCTGGTTCGGCAAGGACCACAACACGCCCACCTATCAAGCCAGCCAAGCCGGTCCGTTCGATCAATGGCCGACCGGCATGGGGTTCCAGTATTTTTATGGCTTCGTCGGCGGCGACGCCAGCCAGTGGGAACCCAACCTCTTCCGCAACACCACGCCGATTGCGCCTTATGTCGGTCATCCCGGCTGGAACTTGACCACCGCCATGGCCGACGATGCCATCAGGTGGATGAATCAGTTGAACGACATCAACCCGGATATGCCGTTCTTCCTTTATTACGTACCCGGTGGCACCCATGCGCCGCATCATCCGACGCCGGAATGGATCGAGAAAATCAGCGACATGCATCTGTTCGACAAGGGCTGGAACGCCCTCCGCGACCAGATCTTCGCCAACCAGAAGAAGCTCGGTGTGATTCCCCAGGATGCGAAACTAACGCCCTGGCCGGACAACCTGCTGAAAAGATGGGATAGCCTGAATGACGAAGAGAAGAAGCTCTTCATCCGCCAGGCGAACGTCTACGCCGCTTTTCTGGCCTATACCGACGCCGAGATCGGCCGCGTCATCCAGGCCGTGCAGGACATGGGCAAGCTCGAAAATACGCTGATCATCTACATCAGCGGCGACAACGGCGCCTCGGCCGAGGGCTCGCCCAACGGCACACCCAGCGAGGTGCTGCAGTTCAACGGCGTCGAATTGCCGGTGGCCGATCAGATGAAGTTCTACGACGCCTGGGGAACGCAGTTCGCCTATAACCACATGGCGGTGCCATGGGCCTGGGCGTTCGACACCCCCTACAAGTGGACCAAGCAGGTTCCCTCGTTTTTCGGCGGCACTCGCCAGGGCATGGCGATCTCCTGGCCGGCGAAGATCACCGACAAGGGCGGCATCCGCTGGCAGTTCCACCACGTGAATGACATCGTGCCGACGATCCTGGAGGCAACTGGCATCCCGGCGCCGGTATCGGTTGACGGCATTGCCCAAAAGCCAATGGACGGCGTCAGCATGATGTACACCTTCGACAAGGCCAACGCCGATGCGCCCACACGGCACCCAACCCAGTATTTCGAGATGCTGGGCCTGCAGGGCCTGTACAACGACGGCTGGATGCTCAGCGCGGTGCCGATCCGCCCACCATGGGACCTGTTAGGCAAGGCAATCCTTGATCCCGCCTCGGCCTACAAGTTCGAGTTGTACGATGTCCGCCACGACTGGAACTCAGTACAGCGACGTCGCCGCCGCCAACCCCGCCAAGGTGCGAGAGCTGACGGACCTGATGTTCGCCGAGTTCGCCCGGAACCAGGTGCTGCCGCTCGACGCCTCGGTCGCCACGCGCCTTGTGACTCCGCGGCCATCCCTGACCGGCGGACGCAAGGTCTTTGAATATAGCGGCGTCCCCGTCACCGGCCTGCCGTCAAGCGCGGCGCCGAGCCTCCTGAACACCTCATACACGATCACCGCGGACATCGACGTGCCGCAGGCCGGCGCTGAAGGGGTCATCGTCACGCAGGGTGGCCGGTTTGGCGGCTATGGGCTGTACCTACTGAAGGGGAAGCCTGTTTTCGTCTGGAACCTGCTCGACCTGAGCCGGGTGCGCTGGGACGGCCCCGATGTGCTTACACCCGGCCACCACACCATCCAATACGACTTTGCCTATGACGGCCTGGGCTTTGCCACGTTAGCGTTCAACAACCTCAGCGGTCTCGGCCGGCCAGGCACCGGAAAGTTCAAGGTCGACGGCAAGGTCGTCGCCACCCAGACGATGGAACGGACCATTCCGCTGACGTTGCCCTGGGATGAGACGTTTGACATCGGCTCCGACACCGGCACGCCGGTCGATGACCAGGATTACCAGGTGCCGTTCGCCTTCACCGGCAAGATCACCAAGCTGACGATTGCCGTGGAACCGCCGAAACTGACCCCGGACGACGAGAAGAAGCTGGCCGAGGCCTTCCGTGCCGCGCAGGACGCTAACTAGCAAAAAGGAACAAGCGCCGGCGCGGCAATTGCGACGTCACGCCGGCGACAAGTTACCATGGTGTTCTTTACTATCATGGGTTGAAATTTGATGCGGGTGGCGCCGTCGATGTGTATCGTCCGGCGCAGTCCCCGGGCGGGGAGGAAGCTCATCTGGCCTCCCCGCGCGCAAAGGTATGTATTCGTACGCCGGCAGACACGTCCTCGGACCTTGCCTGCCCGGTTCATCTTCGACGAAAACGAGGTTCCATGATGCGAGTCCTTAGCCGAACCGCCGCCGCACTGCTGGGTGTCGTCGGAATGGCCGCGGTGGCGCACGCCCAAACCGCGCCTGCCGCAGCGCCCCCACCGATCGAACCCAAAGCCGTCGAGGTACTGAAGGCCTCGTGCCAGACCCTGTCCGGCGCAAAAGCCATGTCTTTCACCGCGCTGAATACCTATGAAAAAGCGGCGCGCAACGGCCAGCCGCTGTTCTATTCTACACAAAACGACGTCACGCTGCAGCGCCCGAACAAATTGCGCGTCATCACGCCCGGCGACGGCATCCCGGATGAGTTCTACTACGACGGCAAAGCCATCATGGCCTATGTCCCGTCTGAGGATCTTGTCGCAGTTGCCGACGCGCCTCCGACCGTTGACGCAATGCTGGATGTGGCCTGGGAAAAGGCCGCGATCTATTTTCCCTTCGCCGACGTGATCGTGACCAAGCCCTGTGCGGTGTTTGAGGAGGACGGACTCAACTCGGCTTTCTATGTCGGTCAGTCGAAGGTTATCGGCGGCACGATCACCGACATGGTCGCGGTCACCGGCGACAACATCCAGGCCGAACTGTGGATCGGCGCCACCGATCACCTGCCGCGCATGATCCGCGTCGTCTACCCTCATGAGCCAGCCCATGCGCTGTACCAGACCGAGTATAGCAACTGGAAACTGCTCGATGGTGTCGATCCGGCCGTCTTCACGTCGGACAAGGCAGCCAAGGGCAAGCCGATGCCGTTCAAGCCACCCAGCGCCGACACTAAGCCACCGGGCCGAAGCGATACATCGAAGCCACGGTAGAACGTCGTCGCCTAAGGCCCACCGGGAAGAAGGCGTGGATCACGCGATGAAGTTGATAACCAGACCATGACCGAGCGCCTCAGCTGGGGTAAGGCTTGCCTGATCCTGGCCTAGGAGGGCGATCACACAAAGGACGATGCGATGAAAAAACAAATCCTGATCGCCGCAACGGCGACCCTGACGGCAGCGCTTCCATTGTCGCAATCACAAGCCTGGATGCGCGGCTATTCCGGTGGAGGCTACACCCATGCGGGTGATGCCGGCGGATGGAACCACTCCACCACCTACGGCGCGAGCGGGGTGTCCCATTCCAGCGACTACGGCGGCTACGACCACAGCACCCAATGGGGCGCTAACGGCGTCTCGCACGAAAGTACTGCCGGAGGATACGCGCATGGCACGCAGGCCACCGCAAACGGCGTGGCACATGAAAGCGACGCCGGGGGCGTATGGCACGGCAGCGCGGCAAATTCGCAGGGCGCCTATCATGGCAGCGATTACGGCGGCTATTACCACAGCACGGCAACCGGCGTGAACGGCACCGAACACACCGGCTATTACGGTACCACCACGACTGCCAATGGCGCGTATTATCATCAGCCGGCTACGGTCAATTACTATGGCAACTCCTGCTACAATTGCGGGGGCGGCGCATGGGGCGGCGCCGCGGCGGGCGCAGCGGTCGGAGCGGCCGCCGGCGTTGCTGTCGGCGCGGCCGCCGTGGCGGCCTCCGCTCCTCCACCGGCCTATTACGCCCCCGCACCGGTCGCCTATGCGGCCCTCCCGGGCGGATGCATCTATCGCGTGGTCGCCCATGAGTACGAGTGTGGTGGCACCTGGCTAGCGCCCGCCTATGGCGCGAACGGCGTCTACTACCAGGTCATGCCGCCCCCTTGATCCGGCGCGATCAGAAGGCGGCGAACGGCACCAGAACGGTCTTCGGCGCCTCAACTTTTGGTGCCTGCCGCCCTGCCAGTTCCGAGGCATAGTCGCGCACATTCAGATTGAACAGCACCAGGATGTCCAGGCTGCTGTCGTTAAATGCATCGAACGATGCCTGAAGGTTCTTCTTGTCCGTCAGCGGGTGATCCAGGGTGATCTGCCGGATCCCCGCAACGATCGCCTCCATTGTCTCGCGCGGCTTGTCATAGGTCAGCCCCACGAAAAGCCGTTGGCGCCGCACCGGCCGACGGCCGACATTCTCGAGTGACATGTTCACGACGGTTGTTCGGGATCGGAATAAGCAAGCTGTCCGGCGTGCGGATGCGCGTGCTGCGGAAGCCCGCGTCGCTGGACATAACCGGTGCGGCGAGCGGCCCCGGATTCGCCGCCTTGGCCGGCAGTGCCCACGCAACGAGAAGAAGCCGAACAAGTCCAACCGCTCGCATGATCCGGTCCCGGTGGACCCTCGGCCCTGCTTGCCGCTTGAACAAAATCCGTTTTAATTCACCACTCCGGCTCGATCGCAAGCTGTCAGCCGTACGACCAGTTAGTTTATATCGAGCGGTGTCAAGGACAACATCGAAAGCATGCGCCGCCCCCCGCGGGATGCCGTTACGGACCCGAGCTGTGCATCGATCGTGGGTGCGCGCGGTCAGCCAGTTCCGCCGCCAGCGTTCGGGACCCAGATACCCTCCGCCATCTCCGCCTCTTCCGGTCCCGGCCAGGGCGGCATCGTAATCGCAACGGCCGCCAACGGTTCCGATCCGACACATCGGAACTGGAACGCCGCGCCGACGGGAATCGTCAGGCACGTGCCGACCGACAACGGCGTGGTCTGCGAGTCCCCATCGAGCGACCGCCACATTTCTCCCGAACCGGCGATCACATACCAGATCTCCTCTACCGTCCGGTGCCGCACCGCCAGCGACACGCCACCTGCCGGCAACCGGAAATGCGCCATGCTGCCGCCGGCCATTGCCAGCAGTAACCGCACCTCCGACCCATCCGGCGCCAGCACGTCGTAATTGTCCGGCAGTGTCTTCGTTGTCCCGCATTTCATCAGCGATTCATCCCTCGTACCGCCTCTACGACCGCCTTCGTAACCTCCTTGGTCGTTGCGCTGCCGCCCAGATCGGGCGACAGGATTCCGGCGGCGCAGACCTGTTCCACCGCACGCATCAACAGATCGGCGGCCGGCTTCTCACCGAGGTGTTCCAGCATCATCGCGCCGGTCCAGAATGTCGCCACGGGGTTGGCGGTTCCCTTGCCGGTGATGTCGAAAGCCGAACCGTGGATCGGCTCGAACATTGAAGGGCTGCGCCGCTCCGGATCGATGTTCCCGGTCGGCGCGATCCCCAGCGATCCCGCAAGCGCTGCGGCCAAGTCGGACAGGATGTCGGCATGCAGATTCGTTGCGACGACAGTATCTATCGTCCGCGGCTTGCGGACCATCCGCATGGTCATCGCGTCCACCAGTTCTTTGTCCCAGGTGACATCCTTGTAGTCATGGCTCACCAGGGACGCGATCTCGTCCCAGAATACCATGCCGTGCCTCTGGGCGTTGGACTTGGTTACGACTGTCAGATGCTTGCGCGGGCGAGACCGAGCGATGTCGAAGGCGAAACGCATGATCCGCTCGACGCCACGGCGGGTGAAGATCGCTGTTTCGGTTGCCACTTCCTCCGGCAGCCCGCGATGCGTCCGGCCGCCCTGACCGGCATACTCGCCCTCGGAATTCTCCCGCACGATGACCCAGTCCAGATCACCCGGTCCGATATCCCTCAGCGGCGAGGTGACGCCCGGCAGGATCCGGGTCGGCCGAACGTTGGCATACTGGTCAAAGCCCTGGCAGATCTGCAGCCGCAGCCCCCACAGCGACACGTGATCGGGAATATTCGGATCGCCCACTGCTCCGAAGTAGATCGCATCCGCTGTGCGCAGCCACGCCATCCCATCGGCCGGCATGAACTGCCCGTGCTTGCGGTACCAGTTCGAACCCCAATCATAATGATCGATAACCAGTTTGAACCCGCCGTCGCGCGAGGCCACGGCATCCAACACCTCCAGCCCCGCCGCGATGACCTCCGGCCCGATGCCGTCGGCGGGAATGGAGGCGATACGGTAGCTGCGGGTCATCGGACGGCTCCTTGATTAAGATGGCGCTGTTGGTAGCGCGTCGAGCCCAGGGAACCAAGCCGAGCGGTGGGTATGCCCAGTTCCGGCAGCGAACCGGGAATGTCAGTATCGCTGACTTTTATGTTGCATCGCAGCATTTGTCGTGACAAACGTAGCCACATCGATCATCGCTCAAGGGCCAACCCCGATGCACATCGCTGTTCCGGAACTGCTGCGTGTCTTCCTCGGTCTCTCCCGGCCACGAGACGAACATCTGCTCGGCGGCGCCGACGAGGCGGCCATCCAGACGCTTGGCGTCAGCCAGCCTGTGCTGGGGCAATTCCAGCCTACGGTCGCCGTACTCTGCCCCGATCTGGTGCGCGAGGCACAATTGGGCCTCAGCCGGGGCTAGCCACGCTATTCCAGCCTGATCCGCCCCGATCCGGAACCGGACGCTTCCACCTCTCCGACAATCGCTGCTTGAAGCCCAGCGTCCAGCATCGCCCGCAGGCAATCCTCCGATCGGCGTTCGGGAAGCCCGAGCAGCAGCCCGCCGGAGGTCTGAGGGTCGACCAGCAATGCTGTTTCGGGCCCACCGAATCCTTCCAACACCCGGCGATTGTCGGGCGCCAGCGTACTCTCGACCCCATGCGCCGCCAGTGCCCTCGCCCCGGGTAACGCCGGGATCGCTTCCGGCCACAACACTGCGCCCACGCCGCTCGCAACCAGCATTTCGTCCAAGTGACCGGCGAGGCCAAATCCGGTAACGTCCGTCCCTGCATGGGGCCGATAGGACCCCGCGATCCTGGCCGCCAGCGCATTTGTCAGCCGCATCGAGGCAATCGCCGCCAGCAGCCACTGCGCCCGCGCTTGGCCACGCATGTTGGCCGCCAGCACGATGCCGGTGCCCAGCGGCTTCGTCAGGATCAGCCGGTCGCCCGCCTGTAGGCCGGTTTTGCGCATCACCTTCCCGGAATCGACCAGCCCGGTCACGGCAAATCCCAGCGCCGGCTCCGCCGCCTCGGCGCTGTGTCCGCCCACCAGCGCGCAGCCATCGCCCCGGAGCACCTCGGTCGCGCCTTGCAGCATCGCGGCCAGATCCGCCCGCATCTTCCCGGCGTGGGCATAGGGCACCGAGGCGATTGCCAGCGCCGTCCAGGGCGCCGCCCCCATCGCATGCAGATCGGACAAGGCATGCGCCGCCGCGATCTGTCCGAACACGAATGGATCGTCCAGGAACGACCGGAAGTGATCCACCGATTGGACCAATAGCTTGCCCACCGGCGGAGCGAGCACTGCCGCATCATCCGGTCCGTCCATAAGATCGGGTGATCCGGACCGGTCTAGCGTCCCCAGCGCCTCCGCCAGAACGGCCGCTCCGACCTTGGCGCCACAACCGCCGCAGCGCATGTCGGCATCCGGCGCGGGAGCCATCCGCATCTCGGTGTACATCCGCATCCAGCGGCGATCGATCCAATCCTTCAGGCGCCAAACCGCGTGGCCCTTGACGGCCAGACCATTGCGCCAGGCGACGGCCTTGGCGTGTCCCAACCCCAGAATCACCAGCGCATCCCGCTGCGGCCGCCACGGCTTCAATTCCTGCCGCCTGGCCGCCAGCCGCAAGTTCTCCGCCAGTGCCGCGCCCGCCCGCACCGCCCACACGCCCGCTTTCGGCCGGGGAGTCCCTTCCAGGCTGGCACAGTCCCCCGCCGCGAAGACCTGCGCGTGGCTGATGCTGCGCAACGTTGCATCGACCCGAACGCACCCTGCGGCATCACACGCCAGCCCGGATGCTGCCAGGAATCTCGGACCCTCGACGCCGGTCGCCCACAGCGCGGTCTCGACCTCCAGGAAGCTGCCATCCGACAGGCCAAGCCGCCCTTCGCTCAGCCCCGTCGCGGTCACGCCGCTGGCCAGCGCGACGCCGGCTTCGACCAACGACTGTCGGACCGCCCGTCGCGCAACTGCCGGCGCTGACTGCACCGGTTCGGCTGAACCGGACACCAGCGTCAGGCGAAATCGCTCCCCGAACCGTTCGGCCAGCGCCAGCGCCAGCTCCGCGCCGCCCGCGCCGCCGCCGATGATCGCGACACGTGCCTTGTCCGGCAGGTCCGCCTGCAGCCGGTCCAACCGATCCAGGAACCGCCCAATCGGCTTCACCCCGATACCTGCGCCGTCCGGCACCGAGGGCACGCCGCCAACGTCGAGCGACAGCAGATCGAATTCAACGGCTGGTCGCCCCGGTATGGTGATCGCGCTCGCCGCCAGGTCGATCGCCGTCGCCTCGGCCAGCACCAGCCGAGCGTTAGCCACGGCGGCCAGCGGGGCCAGGTCGATATGCGCCTGCTGGTACGTGTAGTCGCCCCGCAGCAACCCAGGCAGCATGCCGCTGTACGGGGTTTCCGGCTCCCGCCCGATCAGCGTCAGCCGCACTCCCGGTTCCGGGCGCATGGCGAACCGGCGCAACACCTCCACATGCGCATGGCCGGCGCCGAGGAGAACGATGTCGGTTTCCACCGGAGTTGCTGACAGCATACGCGCAGACTACCCGGCTTTGCTCCGGCATGACATGCGCCTACGCCGCCTAACGGCGGACCAGAGCGATCATATCACTCTCGGCGCCAGCCGGCTGCCCAGCTGCCATCCAGATCCCGGCCAGCGCCAGACCGTAAGTCGCGGCCCCCACGACGACGGCCTCGGCCAGAATCAGGGGTCCGGTCGCATCGGCCCACCCGAGACCCGTCCGCCACATCACCCCCGCCATGGCCACCGTTCCCAGGGCCGGGCGCCAGACATGCGCGAGCAACCGCCCCGGACGGATCGCGAACCGCCGCAGGACGGTGCCGACCTGCAGCACCTGCTCCAGAACCACGCTGACAGCCGCCGCCAACGCCGCGCCGGTCAGCCCCAGCGGTGGAATCAGCGTCACCAGCAGCACGATCCGGACCAGCGCAGCGGCCAGCGTGATCCCGACCAGCCGACCCAACAGCGCATGCGCGCTCAACAAGTGCTGGCACAGATGGCCGAACACCATCACCGTGAAACTCAGCGACATGATGCGCAGGACCGGCACCGCCTGCTCCCAACCCGGCCCGAACGCCAGCGCCACAAGCGGGGCCGCTACGAGCGACAGTCCCACCCCGGCCGGCAGGGTCAACAGCGCGGCCGTTCCGATTAGCCGCAGCAGCGTCTCGCCCGCATCCAGTGCCTGCTGGCGCGCTGCTGAGAAGCCGGAAAACGCCGCCCGCCCCAGCGGCTCGATCAGTTCAGACGTCGGCAGCGCCGCGATCTCCAGCCCCACCGAGTAAGATCCCACAACGGCCAAATTCGACAACCGCCCCAGCACCAGGCTGTCGGACCGGTCGCGCAGCAGGATCGCCAGACTCAGCAACCAGGTCCAGAACGAATAGCCAGCCAGGCCGCGCCACGACCGCAGCGAGAACCGCGGCCGGTAGGGGTGCATCACGTAGCTCATGACTACCCGCAGCGAACGGTTCACGCCGATGCCGAACAGCATCGCGACATACGAATGCAAAAGCACCGCCGCCGTCATTGCCGCGATGATCCCGCCTAGCTTCGGCAGGACCATGATCGCGAATTCCTTGTGGAACGCGAAATCCCGCCGGAAATCCACCGCGCCTATGTTGGCGCATCCGTCCAGCAGCGGCAGTGCGGCGACGAACAGCAGCACTGGACCCAGTCGCGGATCGGCAAAGAACCCAGCCGCCGGATATGCCAGCGCGGCGACGACCACCGTCACCGAAAGCCCACGAAGCAAATTCAACGAGAACGCAGTGTCGTAGAAATTCCGACCGGGCGTGATCTCCCGGATGACTGCTTCCTCGGTGCCCAGCGTCAGCATGCCGTCGATCGTCTGCATGAAGCTGGTCGCCAGCGCGATGATGCCGAAATCCGCCGGCGCGATCAGCCGCACCAGCACAAGCGTGCTGATTAGCCCCAGAACCCGCATGCCCAGCCGCCAAGCCATCACCCAGCCGGCGCCACGCGCGGTCCGGCGGAGCAGCGTCTCGGTCGAGGCCTGCGGCGGTTGCACAAACGGGTCATTACCACCCCGGGCCGGCATTCGCACCGGCAATCTGGACGCCGCCGCCCGCGCCGCCCATGATCGCCGCATGACCATCATCATGTATGACCTGGCGGGCGCCGACCCAGACCTTCGCTTCAGCCCGTATTGCTGGCGAACTCGCTTCGCCCTGGCGCACAAGGGCCTGCCGGTCGAAACCATCCCCTGGCGGTTTACCGAAACCGACGCCATCGCATTCTCTGGCCAGGGCAAGGTGCCGGTCATCCGTGACGAGGGCGATGTCGTCTTCGACAGCTGGACGATTGCCGAACATCTCGAGGACCGCTATCCGGCCCCCGCGAACTTCGGCCATCCCACCGCCCGCGCCCATGCCCGGTTCATCAATGCGTGGGCGGACGCGGTCCTGGTGGGTGGCATAGCACGGTTCATCGTGAGGGACCTGCTCGACATCATCGACCCGAAGGACCGCGACTACTTCCGCACAAGCCGAGAGCAACGCTTCGGCGCCGACCTGGAAAAGGTCCAGACCGGCCGCGAGGACCGTCTGACAGCCTTCCGTGACACCCTCACCCCAATCCGTCTTGTGCTCCGCAAGCAGTCCTGGCTCGGCGGCGCGGCACCGAGCTATGCGGATCATATCGTGGCTGGGACGCTGATGTGGCCGCGCTGCGCCAGCCGCTTCGAACTTCTGGCCGCGGACGATCCGGTTGCGGTATGGTTCCTGCGGATGCTGGAGCAGTACGGCGGCCTGGGGCTGAGCGCCAAGCGGGCCTGATTCATCCCGCGCAATCCGGTTTCGCTCGCGGCGGCTAACCCTCGCATTGCGTGCCTGCGCGCCGGTCACGCCCCAATCAGGTGCATCGTCAAAGTTCGGGTCTGCGGCGCCGTCCGATGCTCGAACAGGTAAATCGCCTGCCAGGTTCCCAGCACCGGCGCCCCGGACCGCAGCGGGATCGACAAACAGGTCTGCGTCAGCGCCGCCTTGATGTGCGCGGGCATATCGTCCGGACCTTCGACGTCGTGACGGTATCGCGCGCCCTCTGGCACCGTGCGGCGGAAGAAATCCAGCAAATCGGCGCGAACATCCGGATCGGCGTTCTCCTGAACGATCAATGAGGCCGACGTATGCCGGCACCAGATCGTCAGCAGCCCGATGGCGATGGCTTGGTCGCCCACCCAGCGGCGCACTGGGCAGGAAATGTCATACAGGGCCTGTCCGGCGGTGGTGACAGTCAGGTCGCTAATAGCTTGCCGCATGCCGTCTGATCTGGCATCGGCCACCGGGGACGCAACCTTCGTTCCGCCACCGCGCGGTCGCACCTCGAAAGCGGCAACGTCGGAAGCCGCCGGTTACAAGACCTGTGATGCCAGCCGATGCAACGAATGCCGGGGTGGCGGTTCTCGAGAAAACGACACCATCGTCAGGCCGTCCTAGACTTCAACTCGTCGAGCTGCATCCGTGCACCGGCGATCATGCACGACAGATCGGACGTCAGCATCACCATGTCGAACCCGCGCTTCACAGCTCCCGCCGCGAACGGCGCGGCTGCACAGTGCATAACGCACTTGATGCCGTGCTTATGCGCTGTCTCCCGGATCTTGTCGCAGGTGGCGATATGCAGCGGGTCCGGATTGTCCCCGCGTGGGGCCATGCCGAGTGCAAACGAGAGGTCCGCCGGCCCGATGTAGACGGCGTCAAGTCCGGGCGTGGCGCAGATGGCGTCGACGTTGGCGATGCCCTCCTTCGTCTCGATCATGGCCATGATGACGATCTCGTCATTGGCATTGGCCACGTAATCCGCCCCCCCATACTGCGAGGCGCGAACCGGCCCGTTCGAGCGCATGCCCACCGGCGGATAGCGGCACGCGGCAACCGCCTTGGCTGCCTCCTCGGCGGTGTTCACCAGGGGCACGATGATCGCATAGGCGCCGAGGTCCAGCGCCTTCATGATCGCCGCCGGCTCGTTCCACGCAACCCGCACGACCGGGACCGTGTCGGTCTGGGAGATCGCCTGCAGCAGCGGCAGGACGTCGTTCATTTCGGCGGTGCCATGCTGCAGGTCGACGCACAGGGCGTCGAAACCCAGACGCGCCATCGCCTCGGCCGTCATCCCGTGCGAGACGGAGAGCCAGCCCAGGGTGACGCATTTCCCGTCGCGCCACATCTGCTTGATCTTGTTCGGTCGCATCGTCCCACCCCTGGCGTTGTTCGTGCAGCCCACGAACCCATTGATCTCAATCGCATGCGCCGCCCGAGCCAGGCGCCGCGCCAAACAAGCTATACACAAGCGTGGCTGGACCGACCAGTCGGGTCAGGCCGATCAGGCTACGGGGCCGGCTCGCCGTGCGCCCCAAAAGCGAAACCACCAAGGTCATGCGCGGCGAGCCGGCTGGGAAGGATTGTCTTTATTGGGCTGTGCAAAGCATCGGTCTTATGCATCGCGTCCGGTGATCGGAGAGGGCGCCTTTGCACCGCGCAGGCCCACGGCCAATCCACCGATCGCTACGCCGCGATACGTACCGGCAACGACCGGATCGCGTGCAGGAAGTTGGAGTAGGCGTAGACCGGCTTGTCCAGGACCTCGATCTGCAGGTCCTTGCGCAGGATTTCCTCCCACAGGATTTTCAGCTGCATCTCAGCCAGCCGGTTGCCGAGGCAGCGGTGGATGCCGAAGCCGAAAGACATGTGCTCGCGGGGGCGGCGGCGGTCGATGATGAACTGGTTTGGGTTCTCGATCGCATCCTCGTCACGGTTGCCGGAAATGTACCACAGCACGACCTTCTCGCCGGCCTTGATCGGCTTGCCGCCGATTTCGGCGTCGGTTTTGGCGGTGCGGCGCATGTGGATGACGGGGGTTTGCCAGCGGACGACCTCCGGTATCATGCTGTTCACCAGATCGGGGTTCGCCCGCAGTTTCTTGAACTGATCGGGGAATTGGCTGAGGCCGACCAAGCCGCCGGTCATGGAATTGCGGGTGGTGTCGTTGCCGCCGACGAGGAACAGAATCAGGATTCCCATCCGTTCGCGCAACGTCATCTTGCTGGTCGCCTCGCCGTGCGCCATGATCGAAATGACGTCAAAGCTTTTCGGTTTCTTCGCCCGTTCTTCCCAAATCTCGTTCATGTGCTCGGCAAAACGCATCTGTTCGGCGAAACGCTCCTGCTCCGTCCGCACTGGCGCGTCGGGCGCGTTCAGGTCGCAGATGAAGGTATCCGACCAGCGGATCAGCTTCGCCTTGTCGGCGATCGGGTAATCGAACAGCGTTGCCAACATCATCGAAGTCAGCTCGATCGAAACGCGCTCAACCCAGTTGAACGTCTCGCCGCGCGGTAGCCCGTCGAGCACCATGTTGGTGCGTTCCCGGATCAGCCCCTCCATCTTCGCCAGGGTGATGGGATTCACGGTGGAGCTGACCTCACGGCGCTGGTTGTCGTGATCTGGCGGGTCCATGCGGATGAAGCTGGTGCGCTCCATGCCCTTGGGCGCGTCGTTGATCATGATGCCGCCAAGCTGATCGTCGGAGGAGAACACGTTATGGTTGACCTCGACCTGGACGATGTCGCGGTATTTGGCGACAGACCAGTACGGGCCGTAGGGGCTGTCGGGGACGTAGTTGACGGGCGCTTCCTTGCGGTGCCGCTCAAAGTACGGTTGCCAGATATCGGCGTGGAACAAATGTGGATCGCTGAGGTCGTAATGGTCCAGAGGCAGCGACCAGGCGTGCGCACGGGTGTCGAAGTTAACGGGGGCGTTCATTGAAGTCCTCCTGCTGTCTTTTATCGGGTCCCGCTTCAAGGCGGCGGGTAGCAACGGAACGCTAAACCGGTTTGGCCGGCCGGGTCACGCGCGAACATACTGATCGGTAGGTGTCGCGACGGACTGCGTTACAATTAGAATTGCATCGCACCCGTTGCGTTTCGTTATGGCGCCCGCTAGATTAGGCGCGTTCGTTCCACGGGAGTGTCTCGTCATGCACCGTCATCCATTGATCCGCCGAGCCGTCACGCTGGCCTCGGCTTTTGGTATCGCGATTATGCTTTCGGGCTGCGTGATTGTGCCTGTCGGGCCGTATCATCATCCGCGTTGGTGGTAGACTGCGGTGTCAGCCGGCGAGGTCCGTTCCGGCGGCCGCCCCACCGCACAGGCCGCTGCGCTGCTGGAGACCACTATCCTGGACCACGCGACCGAAGCGTTCCTGCGTGACGGCTACGCGGCCACCAGCATCGAGGTCATTGCGCGTACGGCTCGGGTGGCCAAACGCACCATCTATGCGCGGTGGGATGGCAAGCCGGCGTTGTTCCTGGGCGTGGTCCGGCAGCTGATCGACAACTGGCTGTCCTCCGCCGGGTCCTGGCCGGAGAGTGACGACCTGGAGGCTTCGCTGCTGGTGGCTGCGAAGTCGATTCTGGCGGTGGGTCTGTCTCCCGAAGCCATCGCGCTGCACCGGCTGATGATCGCCGAGGGCGCCCGATTTCCGGAATTGCGCACAATCGTCACGCAAGCCGGGGCGGATGAAGGCGTGCGCCGCATCGCCGGGCTACTAAGCAAAGGCATTGCTTCAGGCCGGCTGCGCAAGATCGATGTGGCGTTCGCGGCCGAGCAGTTTCTGCATATGGTCCTGGCTGGACCGCAGCGGCGAGCGCTGGGGATCAGCTCGGCCCATAAAGCGGTGGAGGCCGACGCATGGTGCCAGGGGACTGTACGATTGTTCCTCCAAGGGTGCCTCACTCCCGGCTTCCGTTGACAGCGGTCAGGGCGGCCTTTACCGCCAACGCCTGGGAGGCAGCGGACTTTGACTGTATCATTGCCGGAAGCTCATTGAATTCGTAAGTCCTCAGGGATTTGGCCTATCAACGTGAAAACGGTACTTGAGAAAATTGATCCGGCCGGTTTCACCCGACACCGGCCAGGCTGCTGTTCCCCGACCTCGTCGTGCGTTGCTCTGGGGGAAAGCTCAGGTTCAGCAAGGAGAGGATGTTGTTCTGGTGGCGTTTCGGGGTTCCAGGCCAACCCGAAGGCCCTGCTGCTTGCGGCCTGGCAGAATTCGTTCGCCCGCGTCTGGATCAACATGACGCAGGGCGGTTTTGTCGCGCCGATTTGCAAATGACAACAAACGGTGCGACATTGGTTTTGGCTGATACGCGATAAGATACCTGCCGGATCGCTCATTGAATGCGACATGAAGCCGCATTGCCAGTTGCCGCAAATCCTGCTTCGCCGCTCTTTGACAACGTCGAAACGATTGCGCCACTTGGTTGTAACGCTATATGCAGCGGCCTATAGAGATATTCGTCATGGCGATCCGGCTATGACGGTCTCGGCTTGCCAGCACACCATTCGATCGAATCGGTTATTGCCGATTACTCCACCAAGGGCAGCATCAACATGACTCCCCCTGAACAAATTCCACGCCGCCTGCCTTGTCGCAGCTTCCCTCACGCTTGCGTCCGCTGCCCACGGTCAGGTGTCCACCCAAATGACGGTCTCCGGCTCGGTCACATGGCCCGCCACCTACGATGCCACCTCGCTCGTGGCCGTGACCCCAGCCTCCACAGTGACGGCCGCCTAAACGTCTGGCGGAACACCGGGGTGACCGACACCTATACCGGAACGGCGCTGTATAATTGATGCAGGTGAATGGCCTGATCAGCCCGCCCGTCAAGGCCGGCATTCTGCAGAATTATGTCTTGGATGAGGGCAACGACGGTTAATGTGGCGGTCATTTCCTTAGGCCAAATTCCACCAAACTTCGGGAACCAGACCGACCCGATCGCCTATCCCGATATCATGGGCGCCAACGGTCGCCAGCGCCGGCGGCGACATCTCCAGCGGGTTCGCGGTGCCGGGCCACTTCAAGACGCCAACCACATTCAACCGCGCCAGTATCTCGACCCTGCCCTCGACCAGCGAGACCGTGACGTATCATTAGGGTAGCGTGGCCGTGAGCGACACATACACACGCGTGTCTTGTGGACACTCCTGAGCGACATCGGGATCCTGACCAACCGCGATCAAGAACGACATGCTGCGCGACGATGTAGCGGTCACCGGCATTGACGGCTATGAGGCCTCGTTATCCGTGGGTGAAATCGACTCGGCCTGAGGCGGCCAGGATGATTTGGCGGCATATTCGGATACTCTGGGTGCGCTTGGCACGGACGGTTTAAACGGTTTCGCCAGGATGGTCGTGCCGGAGGATTATCTGGGTGGACGTTATGTCTCCAATATCACCAGCATCGAGGTGATTGACGCGACGGTGCTGGAACCATCGGCCGTGAGCCTGTTCCTTCTGCCGGTAATCGTGATGGCGGCGTGGCGTCTGCGACGCGGACTGGCCGGAGCCTAGTTCACCCCACGCCTGGACCTCGCGACGGCTTACAAGCAGGCTCGGATCGACACGTTCCTGGCCTAGTTCACCTTACATGTGAACCCTGCGACGCTGAGCGCACCTGAGGGGCGCTGAGCATGTTGTTGTTGCCCCGTCGCCCGCGTTGATGTTACGGCAATGACCGCAGTAAGCGACGAAGGTGTTAGGTT
This sequence comes from uncultured Pseudomonadota bacterium, assembly GCA_963819005.1. Taxonomy (GTDB): domain Bacteria; phylum Pseudomonadota; class Alphaproteobacteria; order Acetobacterales; family Acetobacteraceae; genus Rhodopila. The sequence goes on along the minus strand of CAWFUL010000007.1, from coordinate 107,172 downwards.
TAATGAAGCTTTTGCTGACCGGTGGATGCGGCTTCATCGGGTCTGCCGTGGTGCGTTTTCTGTTACGGCACACCGATCATGTGGTGATCAACGTCGACAAGATGACCTACGCCGCGTCCGAGGACGCGCTGGAGGAGGGCAGAAATCACAACCGCCACGTGCTGATCCGCGAGGATATCGTCGATGCGGCGGCAATGCGTGCGGTGTTCGGTACCTACGATCCGGACGCGATTATGCACCTTGCCGCGGAAAGCCATGTGGACCGGTCGATCGACGGGCCGGCCGATTTTGTTCAGACGAACGTCGTTGGCACCTTCACGCTGCTGGAAGCCGCGCGCCGTCACTATGCCGGCCTGACCGACAGCCGCAAGGCCGCGTTCCGGTTCCACCACGTATCCACGGACGAAGTGTTTGGGGCGCTGGAGGCGGACGACCCGCCGTTCACCGAAACGACGCCCTATGATCCCCGCAGTCCCTATTCCGCCAGCAAGGCGGCGTCTGATCATCTTGTCCGCGCCTGGAGCCATACCTACAAGCTGCCGACGATTGTGTCGAATACGTGCAACAATTACGGCCCCTGGCAGTTCCCCGAAAAACTGATTCCGCTGGTGACGCTCAACGCGTTGGAGGGACGGGAGCTTCCAGTCTACGGCGACGGCTCGAACATGCGTGACTGGCTGTTTGTGGAGGACCATGCCGAAGCGCTGGTCCGGGTGGTGGAGCACGGCGTGCCTGGTGAAACCTATGCGATCGGCGCCCGCCAGCCGCGAACAAACCTTCAGGTGGTGAAAGCAATTTGCGCGCACCTGGACAAGCGCGTGCCGGATCCGGCCGGTCCACGCGAAAGGCTGATTCGCTTTGTGACCGATCGTCCCGGCCACGATTTCCGGTACGAAATTGATCCGTCCCGCACCGAGGCCGCGTTGGCATGGCAGGCGCCCCATGATTTCGAAACCGGGCTGGCACGCACGATCGACTGGTATCTTAGCAATCGCGCTTGGTGGGAGGGTGTTCGGGCCTCGAAATACGCCGGCGAGCGATTGGGCGGCGTCAACAGGGAAAAGCGGCATGAAGGGGATACTGCTGGCGGGCGGGTCCGGAACCCGGCTGCATCCAATGACACTAGCGGCATCGAAGCAGCTTCTGCCGGTCTATGACAAGCCGATGGTCTACTATCCGCTTTCGACGCTGATGCTGGCGGGTATCCGCGATATCATGCTGATCTCCACGCCCGAGGACCTGCCTCAGTTTCAGCGCCTGTTGGGTGACGGCTCGCGCTTTGGGGTCAACTTCGCCTATGCGGAGCAGCCCAAGCCCGACGGGATCGCGCAGGCGTTCCTGATCGGACGCGACTGGCTTGAGGGCCAGGCGTGCGCGCTGGCGCTGGGCGACAACCTCATTCACGCCGATCATCTGTCCACCCTGCTACGTGCCGCCGCCGGACGCCCGGTCGGCGCTACCGTATTCGCCTATCAAGTGCGAGACCCGGAACGTTATGGCGTGGTGGCGTTCGACCAGGACGGGCGAGCAGTGGAAGTTGTGGAGAAACCCGCTGCCCCGACCAGCAACTGGGCGATCACGGGGCTGTATTTTTACGACAAGAATGTTTCCGATATTGCCCCCCGGATATGCCCCTCTGCGCGCGGTGAGTTGGAAATTACCGACCTCAATCGCATCTACCTCGAAATGGGCACGCTGCACGTTGAGAAACTGTCACGCGGCTGTGCCTGGCTCGATGCCGGGACCCCGGACAGCTTGCTGCAAGCGGCGACGTTCGTGCAGACGATCCAGTCGCGCACCGGCATGCTGGTTGGCTGCCCGGAGGAGGTCGCCTTCCGCATGGGCTTCATCGACGCCGACCGGCTTAGGGACCACGCAACACGGCTGGGCAAGACAGAGCTTGGCCGGGTGCTGATGGAACTCGCGGAAGGTGAAATGACATGAAGGTCGAGCCGCTCGCGATCCCTGATGTCAAACTGATAACTCCACCGCGTTTCCAGGACCCGCGGGGCTTCTTCTCGGAAACCTGGAATCAGGCTCGCTTCGCGGACGCAGGCATCCCCGGGCCGTTCATCCAGGATAATCATGCGGTTTCGACGGCGGCCGGGGTTCTGCGCGGGTTGCACTGCCAGATCGGCCCAAACGCTCAGGGCAAGCTGGTTCGCTGCGTGAAGGGCGCGATCTACGATGTGGCAGTGGATGCGCGGAAAGGATCGCCGACGTTCGGCAAATGGGTCGGCGCGGAGATCAGCGCGGAGAACTGGACTCAGATCTGGGTGCCGGTCGGGTTCCTGCACGGCTACTGCACGCTGACGGCGGAAACCGAGGTCATCTATAAGGTCACCGGCGCTTATGACAAAGCAGCGGAACGCGGCGTGATCTTTAGCGATCCTGATATCGGCATCGCGTGGCCGGTGGCGGCCGATCAGGTGATCCTTTCGGAGAAGGACAAGGTGCTGCCTCGGTTCAACGACTGCCCGGTCTTGTTCCATGTCTGATCGGCCGGTCCTGGTCACCGGCGGAACGGGGCAGCTGGCAACGGCGCTTCGCGGCGATGGCTTTAACGTGGTTGGCCGCCCGGCCTTCGACTTCGATCGGCCGGAGACGTTTGAAGCAGTGTTTCAGGCCGCCTCACCGCGCCTTGTGGTGAACGCGGCGGCCTATACAGCGGTGGACGCGGCGGAAGGCGACGCTGACGCCGCATATCGCGCGAACCGCGACGGACCAGCGATCCTGGCGCGGCTGTGTGCCGCTGCGAGCATTCCGCTGATTCATGTCTCGACTGACTATGTATACGACGGCGCCAAGCCAACTCCGTACGTCGAGACTGATCGGGTCGCGCCTCAAGGAGTCTACGGCGCGAGCAAGCTGGCCGGGGAACAGGCCGTACTGGGCGCCGTCCGCAAGGCGATCATCGTGCGCACCGCCTGGGTCTATGCCGCCACCGGTAAGAATTTCGTCCGCACCATGCTGAACGCGGCCAAGACCCGAGATCGCCTGACCGTGGTGGCCGACCAGCATGGCTGCCCGACAGCCGCCTCCGACCTCGCTGATGCGATCCGAGCGATCATCGCTCGCCTGGATCAGACTGGATGGCGAGCGGAGTATGAAGGGGTGTTTCATGTCGCCGGATCAGGTGACACGACATGGCATGGCCTGGCGATTGCCACCTTCGAGGAAGCCGCCCGCCACGGCGCCCGTGTTCCGGAGGTTGCACCGATTGCTACTGCCGACTGGCCGACCCCCGCCAAGCGCCCGGCTAATTCCAGGCTGGATTGCACGCGACTGAACGAGACATTCGGCATTGCCATGCCGCCCTGGCGGGACAGCCTGACCCGGACAATCGACGCCATCTTCGCAACGGCGTAGCCTCGGGGTGACCTGCCTGAGTTTCACCCCGAATCCCGACAGGGGGCTCCGCCCCTGGACCCCGCCAAAGCCCGTGGGCCGTTGGAACCCATTCATTGGGTGGTGAAAAAAAGGGGGCCTTCGCGCTAGTTGACCGCCGCGGTAGGCCCCCTCGTTTTCACCACCCACATAGATGACGTCCAGGTCTCGGCCTTGGTACAGGGTGCGGGGGGCGCGGAGCCCCCTTGTCGCGGTCCCGGGTGGAGCCGCCACACCCGCCCACCCTAGGCAACCCCAGGCGAAGCTGATGCGACTGATCGAGATCGTGCTGTTCCTGTCACCGTTTGTGGCGTTCGGTTTGCTGCGACTGCTGCGGCCAGCCGAAAGGGTGCCGGGATGGGTCCTGGGAGCATTCGCGGCGTCAGTCGCGGTGATGCTGGTCTTGCTGCTGATCCTGCGCCAGTTGGACGCCGGCGACGCCCACGAATCGTATGTGCCGGCTCGATTAGAGGACGGGCGCGTCGTGCCGGGGCACGCGGCCCGATGATGGAGTCACCGGCGTTAAGGCTGGAGACGCCGCCGTTTGCTCTGGACCGGCCATTGATGACGGTCTGGGACGCCCTGCCCGAGGCGCGTGTTGTCGGAGGCGCGGTGCGCGATGTTCTGGCGCACCGTGCGGTGTCGGACATCGACCTGGCCAGCCCCCAGGCGCCGGATGCCGTGGTGGCGGCGCTAGGGGCAGCCGGGATCCGGGTCGTGCCGACCGGGCTGGCGCACGGCACGATCACCGCGGTCGTTGACGGCCGTGGGTTCGAGGTCACAACCCTGCGCCGCGATATAGAGACGGACGGGCGCCATGCGGTGATAGTCTTCACGGCCGACTGGCGGACCGATGCGTTGCGGCGGGATTTCACCATCAACGCCATGTCGATGGCCCGCGACGGTGGGGTGTTCGACTACGTCAACGGCCTTGCCGATCTCCGCGACGGTCGGGTGCGGTTCGTCGGCAACCCGGCCGAACGCATCGCCGAGGACTATTTGCGAATTTTGCGCTTTTTCCGGTTCCAGGCTCGTTACGGCCTAGTGCCGCCTGACGCGGAGACCGAGCAGGCCCTGCAAGCAGGCGTTCCTGGCCTCGCGCGGCTGTCGATCGAGCGGGTTGCGACGGAGCTGCTGCTGATCCTGCGCGCACCGGATCCGGTCGCAGCGGTCACGATGATGCAAGACCTTGGGGTGTTGCATGCCGTGGCGCCGGAACTACAGAGTTTGGCTACCCTGTCAGCACTGCAAGCGGCGGGCGCGCCGGCCGATCCGATCCTGCGGCTTGCGGCGATGCTCGCGGGCGATCCGGCAGGGTTCGCCGAACGGCTGAAGCTGTCCAATGAAGACCGAGACCGGCTGTCACGGCTCGCCATAATCCCTTCGCCGCGGACGACAGACGATGACGCCAGTTTGCGGCGTCTGCTTGCCGATCACCGGCGTGCGGACCTTATCGATCGGACTTGGCTGGACCGCGCGGAGGCCGGCCTCCGGCTGCGGCTGGCGTCGATTCCTCAACCGGTTTTTCCCCTTGACGGCAAGGACGTCCTCGCGCTCGGCATCGCACCTGGTCCCAAGGTGGGTTCGTTGCTCCGCACTGTCCGGGCCTGGTGGCTGGCAGCAGGCGCGGACGGCGATCGCGCCGCCTGCCTCGCCGAACTGCACCGCCGGGCTTGCGTCCCGGAATGAACCGACCAAACTATGTCAGCAGAGGTGACATGATGCCGAACATCGAAATCTATACGCAGCCTTTCTGCCCATACTGTGAGCGTGCGGTCTACACGCTGACGAAGAAGGGGGTGGCTTTCAACGAGATCAACGCCCCGCACGGATCGGCGGAAAGGAATGAGGCCATCAGGCGTTCCGGACGCTCAACCATGCCGCAGATCTTCATCGACGAGAGGCATATCGGCGGCTGCGATGACCTGCTGGCTCTTGACCGGGCCGGCAAACTGGATGCGCTCCTGGGCGCGGCGTGAAACCATTGGCACTCTCTTGTGGTGAGTGCCACCATGCGCCATCTGTTCTCAGTGGTTTAGCTCGGCGGGACGACAGATGATTCATTACCAATTGCGCTGCACCGAGGCGCACGCGTTTGATGGTTGGTTCAAGGACAGCGCGACGTTCGACAAGCAGGCCAAACTGCACCTGATCGAGTGCCCGGAATGCGGTGACACAAGGGTGGAACGGGCCTTGATGGCGCCGTCCGTCGCCAAGCGCGCATCGCTACCCGTGCCCGTCGCGCCCCAGCAGGTTGCTCCGCCGGCTCCGATCAACGCCCCAGAGAAGATTGCCACTAGCCGGCTGCCGGCACAAATGGTGGCGATGTTGCAGCGAATGCGTGCCGAAGTGGAAAAACACTGCGAGTACGTCGGGCCAGACTTTGCGGATGAGGCCCGCAAGATCCATCGGGGTGAGGTGGAGACCCGCCCGATCTTTGGCGAAACGACGGACGATCAGGCAGAAAGCCTCGCGGAGGAGGGCATCAACGTTGCCCGTATCCCGTGGGTGCCCCGGGCAGACGGCTGACCGCGCTTCCGGCCGCGGCGGCACCCGAAGCAATCCCGCGCTAACCTGATCTTAATCATCCGACGCCACAGTGGTGCTTTCCACTGGAAGGCGTGGCGATGCCGGTGAACGATCCACTGGGGCCAATCCGACTGCGTCTTAATTCCGGCGCATGGCTGGACGCCGAACAATTGGCGCGACACGCGCTAATTGCCGCGTCCGACGATATAGAGGTTTTGCTTCTCCTTGGAATTGCCATTGCGGCGATGGGGGAAGCAGGCCGGGCTGCGCCGGTTCTGGAGGATGTCGCCCGCCGCAGGCCGAACAGACTGCATCCGTGCCTGGATCTAGCCGCGATGAGGCCGCCGCTGCCGAGGGGATTGATCCGCCGGCAATTCCAGGCGTGCCTGCGGCTGTCCCCTGGCGACAAAAGACTTCGGCTGCAATTTGCCGAATTCCTGCTGGGTAACGACATGGCGGATGATGCCGAGGCCGTTTTGGCTCCAACCCTGGACGATGCCGCGAGCTTTCACCTGATGGGACTGGTGCGGGCAGAGCAGGGCCATTTCCACAGCGCGGCCAGCGCGTTCAACAGAGCGGTGGCGCTGGACCCGACGGCCGCGCCAAGCTGGTCCAACCTTGGGATTGTACCTGAAGATCGAGGATTGCTTCGAGGAAGCAATCGAAGCGCATGACCACGCCATCACACTGTCGCCGAACAACGCGCGGTTCCGGGTGAACCGGGCCGTCGCACTACTTAAGGCGGGGATGTGGGAACGAGCATGGCAGGACTATGAGTGGCGGCTGCGGCTGGAAGGGGCATTGCCGTTCCCCCTGAACCGGCTGCTGCCATCAATGGGCGACGCAGGTGACTTGGCGGGACTGACAGTCGTGGCCCTGCATGAAGAAGGCTTCGGCGACACGCTGCAATTCCTGCGGTACCTCCCGATGCTGGCGGAGCGGGGCGCAAAGGTGGTTGCTTGCGTGCCGCAGCCGCTGGTCCGGCTGATCGCCTCGGTTCCGGGCGTTGCGGAAGTCGTCTCGGACACAAAACGCCTGCCAAACTATGATTTTATTTGCCCGTTCTTCAGCCTGCCGCGCGCCTTCGGCACGACAGTACGCACTATTCCGCCGGCGCCCCGCCTGCGGCCCGACCCGGAGCTGAGGCGTAGGTGGCTGGCGCGTCTGCCGCGGGATGGCATGCTTGTGGGTCTGGTCTGGGCCGGGCAGTCGCGTCCCTGGCTGCCCGGGTTCCGTACCCTGGACCGCCGCCGCAGCATCAATCTCGCAGCATTGGAGCCCCTGGCCGCGGTAAAGGGCGTCCGTTTCGTCAGCCTGCAGATGGGCGCGGCTGCGCGCCAAAAGCCGCCACCTGGCATGGACCTGCTCGACCTCACGGCGGAAGTGACAGATTTCGCCGACACGGCGGCGCTTGTTGAGGCTCTGGACGTTGTGATCAGTGTCGACACCAGCGTGGTGCACCTCGCGGGGCTATTGGACAAGCGGGTCTTCCTGCTGGATCGCTACGACGGGTGCTGGCGGTGGTTGAGCGGCCGGGGCGACAGCCCCTGGTACCCAAACCTGACGATTTTCAGGCAGGAGCAGCCTGGCGACTGGGCAGTTCCGCTGGCTCGGGCCGCGGCATCGCTGGAGGCGACAGCACTGTTCCACGGATCAGCGCGGGCGCCGACCATCGCCGGCGGCATGCGGGATCGCGCTGCAGTGGCCTGATATCGAACCAACCGGCTTGACGGTCCACGCCATAACTTGGAGACAAGCGGCGCGGCCTTATGTCGGGTGGATGGATCAATCAACATGAAACGGTTGCTGCGGGCGTTGAGCGGGGAAGCAGTCTGGCCGCCGCCGGTTTGGCTGATGCGCCAGGCGGGCCGGTACCTACCGGAATATCGCGCGGTTCGGGCCGGGGTGAAGGACTTCGTGGCACTCTGCACCACGCCTGATCTGGCGGCTGAAGTCACGTTGCAGCCGATCCGCCGATACGGGTTCGATGCCGCCATCCTGTTCAGCGACATCCTGATGCTGCCCTGGGCGCTGGGCCACGGGCTCGAATTCAAGGAAGGCGAGGGCCCGGTGCTGCCCAAGCTGCGCGACGCGGCGGCGGTGGCGGCGCTCGACCCTGCGCGGGTGGCAGACCGGGTCGAACCGATCATGCAGACGGTGCGGTTGGTCCGGGCCGGACTAACCCGGGAAGGATTTGACGCGACGACGCTGATTGGCTTCGCCGGAGCGCCGTTCACGGTGGCTTGCTACATGGTCGAGGGTGGCGGCTCGCGGGATTTCGCGGCGGTGCGCGGCATGGCGTATAGCCAGCCAGAGGTGTTCCAGCGGCTTATGGACGTGCTGACGGAAGCCTCCGTCGAATACCTCTCGGCGCAGGTACGCGCGGGGGCCGAGGCGCTAATGCTGTTCGACTCCTGGGCCGGCGTCCTGTCGCCGCTGCAGTTCCGTCAGCATGTCATCGCGCCGGCGACGAAAATTGTGGCTGCGTTGAAGCAGCGTCATCCGCAGGTGCCGATCATCGGCTTCCCTCGGCTGGCGGGCGTTATGGTGCGCGATTACGCGGCGACTGGAGTGGACGGAGTCGGCATCGACACCGGCAGCGACATCGGCGCCGCCGCTGCGATGTTGCCGGGGAAAGTCGCGATTCAGGGAAACCTCGATCCATTGGCGGTAGTCGCCGGCGGGGCGGCGATGCGGGACGAGGCGACGTATGTGCTGGACGCCATGCGCGAGAGGCCATTCATTTTCAACCTCGGCCACGGCATAGTGCCGCAGACCCCCCCTGAGCATGTCGCGGCGCTGCTGGAGTTGGTGCGTGGGTCGTAAGGTTGCGATCGTCCTTTTCAATCTGGGGGGACCGGACCGGCCGGAAGCGATCAAGCCCTTCCTTCTGAATCTGTTCCTCGATCCGGCGATCCTGCGCGTGCCTTTCTTCGTCCGCCCGTTTCTCGCTCGGATCATTGCCCGCGCGAGGCTGGAACCGGCGACGGCGAACTATGAAATCCTTGGCGGAAAGTCGCCTTTGCTGGGACTGACAGAGCAGCAGGCGGCGGCCTTGCAGGCGGCTCTGCCCGAGTACGAGGCGCGATGCTTCATTGCCATGCGCTACTGGCATCCGTTCAGCCTGGAGGCCGCAAGGGCAGTGAAGGAATGGGGCGCGGAGGAAGTGGTTCTGTTGCCCCTGTATCCGCAGTTCTCGACCACTACGACCGGGAGCTCGCTGACCGCGTGGCGACAGGCCGCGGCGCGGGCTGGCCTGGCGGTGAAAACCACCACGGTGTGCTGCTATCCGACCGAACCCGCGTACGCCGAGGCCACCGCCCTGCTCGTATCCGCGGCCTACGACAAGGCTCGGTCAGCGCTCGACCCATCGGTGCCCCTCCGCGTGCTGTTCTCGGCGCACGGACTGCCGGAGGTGATCATCAAGGGCGGCGATCCGTACCAGTGGCAGGTGGAGCAGACTGTCGCCCGCGTGCTCGAGGCATGGGGCGCGCCGGTCGATCACGCGATCTGCTATCAGTCGCGCGCTACTCCGCAGAAATGGATCGATCCCAGCACGGAAGAGGAAATCGAGCGCGCCGCCCGCGACAAGACGGCGGTCCTGGTGGTGCCGATCGCGTTTGTCTCGGAACACACCGAAACGCTGGTGGAACTGGACGTGGAATACCGCGACCTCGCCAACGAAAAGGGTGTGCCAGGGTATTTTCGCGTGCCCACGCAGAATGCCGACCCGGCCTTCATTGCCTCGCTGGCCGGGCTGGTGCGCAGAGCACTGGCGTCCGGGGCGGGTCTGTGCAGCGGGCTTGGCAGCCGGGTTTGTACGGAGGGATTTGGTGGCTGCCCGCTCGCAGCCCCAGTGCAGGGCTAAGCCGGCTCACCTGATCTGCCGGGCCCCGAAGCGCGCACAGAGTTCGCGAAGGCGAGGCTGCTTGATCCACAGCGGGTTCATTGCGATTGTGGTTGCGTCGCTGCAATTCGCGATGCCGCCGGGAGATTGAATGTCCGCGAACCCTCTGGACTGGTTCACCGTATCGAGCCTGACGCCGGTCTTCATCGCGATCTTCCTGTGCCTGATCTTGGCCGGCGAGGTCGGCTACCAGACTGGACGCTGGAGCGAACGCCGTAACCCGCACAAGGAACGGGAGGTGTCCGGGATCGGCTCCATCACGACCGGCATGTTCGGCTTGCTGGCGTTCTGCCTGGGTCTGACGATCGGCATCGCGCAGGATCGCTACGAGACACGCCGGCAACTTGTGGTGCAGGAAGCCAACGCGATCGGAACGGCGTGGCTGCGAGCCAAACTCATCAGCGGCGAGGACGGGGCGGCGATCCTGGCAGCGGTGGAAGATTATGCAAAGGTGCGGCTGGCCTATGTGACGGCGCCAACGACTGATCTGGAGCCGGCATTGATCGCGCAAACCAACGCCCTGCAGAACGACATCTGGAGCAATGTCCAGACGCTGGCGCAACGCGCCCCCTCTCCGATTACAGCGAGCCTGGTGGCATCCCTGAACGAAATGTTCGATGCCTCCTCTTCACAGAGGTTCGCGTTCGACAGCCGGGTTCCGGAACACCTGCCGTTGATGCTGTTTGTGGGTGCATTGCTGGCCATCGGCGCGATGGGTTTCTCCCTTGGGCTGGCCGGCACACGGCAGCTCGTGCTGCTTTGGTTGATGCTGCTGATGTGGACCGGCGGAATGATTCTGATCATTGACCTCAGTCGGCCGAGGATCGGCTTGGTCAGCGTTGATCCCGCGCCGTTGATCTGGACGATCCAGGCGTTCGGGTCAGGAGGCGCCGCGTTGGGGAACGCTCTGGGCCGGTAACAGGCCAGCCACAGCGGTCGCGTGTACCCTACCGCCCGGTCAGAATGCGTTCCATCAGCTGCTTGACGGTCGGGATGAAGCCGTTCGAGTAGAATGGGTCCTTGCCGAAGCGGTAGGCGTTGTGGCCACTGAACATCAGATTGCGCTCAATGGCGTCGGGCTGGTCGGCGGTATGGGCGATATCCTGCAACGTCTTCTGGATGCAGAAGCTGCGCGGATCGGCCTTCTTGCCGGTGCTGAAATCCGCCTCGTGCTGTGACCAGTTGGAAAAGCGGCAGGTGCTGAGGCAGCCCATGCAGTTGGTCTGGTCCTCCAGGATCTCGCGAGCCTTGTCCGGAGTGACGAACACCAGGGTGGAGTTGGGGGTGCGGAGAGCCTCGGTGAACCCATCGCGCTCCCAGCCGATCGCGCGGTGGCGGTCGCCCTGGGTCAGATAGACGAGCCGCCTACGCGGGCCGACGCCAAACTCGGCCGTGTGCTCGCCGACCGGTTCGGTCGTGTAGGCCACCTGACGCTCGGTGCGTCCGCGCAGTTCCTGGATGAACTCGTTGTTGACCGCGCTGGAGTAGAAGCCGGTCGGGCTGAAGCGGTTCAGGAAGACGTCGCCTTCCTTGAGGGTCAGCAGCCGCTGCTTCCACGCGTCGCCGATCGGACTTTCCTGGGTCAGCAGCGGGCGGGTGCCGAACTGAAAGGCGATCGGGCCCAGGTCAGGGTTGTCGATCCAGTCTTTCCATTCATCAAGGCACCAGACACCGCCAGCCATGATAATCGGGGTGTCATGCAGCCCGAAGTCGCGCATGGTCTTGCGCAAGGCCAGCACCCGCGGGAACGGGCTCTCCGGCTTGGCCGGGTCCTCACTGTTCGACAGGCCATTGTGGCCGCCGGCTAGCCAGGGATCCTCGTAGACAACGCCGCCCAGGAGATTCGCCGTCTTGTGGTAGGCACGCTTCCACAGTGCGCTGAACGCGCGGGCCGAGGAGATGATCGGGTAGTAGTGAACGTTGAACCGCGCGGCGATGTCTGACAGGCGGTAGGGCATGCCGGCACCGCAGGTGATGCCGTGGATCAGACCCTTCCCCTTCTCCAGCACCTCGGTGACGATGCGTTCGGCTCCGCCCATTTCCCAAAGAATGTTAGCATGGATGCGACCCTTGCCGCCGGTCACGTCCCAGGCCCGCCGCGCCTGGGTCAGCGCACCGCGGACGGCATAGGCGATTAGTTCCTCGTGGCGCTCGCGGCGCGTGCGGCCATGGTAAATCTGCGGGATGACCCGGCCATCCTGATCATAGCTGTCGGCGTTGACGGCGCTGAACGTTCCGATCCCGCCCGCGAGCGCCCAATTGCCGGCGGACAGGCCGTTGGAGATCGCGACACCTTTGCCGCCCTCGATCAGCGGGAGGACGTCGACCCCTCCCATTCGAATTGCATTGATCATTGTCTTTTATTTCAGGTTAATCGGCGAGGTTGCCGTGTTGCGAGGGTTTTGGCCGACGAACCGGTCCGCTTCAAAGCAGGTTTTCATGGCTTCGAAAGCCCCGTCCCCACCTCAGGGAACACGCGAGCCCGGCCGGACGTCATCGCGCCAGATGCTGTCTGGAGAGGCGCGTCAAAAGATCCCGACATGCTTCAATCCCTCCCCGGCGTAAACGAAAACCAGGTGTCAGATCAGGATAGGCAGCGCCGGCGTGTTGCCGGACGCTGCCTATAACCTACTCGCCGACGGCCGGTTGATCAGACCCCTCCATAATCGGCGCGCTATCGCGGTCGCGACCGTCACGATCCCGGCGAGGACCTCGTTCGCCGCGGAAGGGACGATCACCGCGGTCACCACGATCCTCACGCTCCGGCCGATCACCGCGCGGGGGCTTCGCGCCAACCTGTTCAGTGATATCCGCGCCTGTCGCCTGATCGACAACACGCATCGACAGCTTGACCTTGCCACGCTCGTCGAAGCCAATGACCTTGACCTTGACGCTGTCGCCGTTGTTGACGACGTCGGTCGTCTTAGCGACACGGCCCTGCGCCAGTTCGCTGATGTGAACCAAGCCGTCCTTGGACCCGAGGAAGTTCACGAACGCCCCGAAATCGGCGGTCTTCACCACCTTGCCGGTGTAGATCACGCCGATCTCCGGCTCCGCCACGATGCCACGGATCCAGTCGATGGCCCGCTGTGCCTGCTCGATATCGGTGGCCGCGATCTTGATCGTGCCGTCGTCGTCGATGTCGATCTTGCACTTGGTCTGCTCGACGATCTCCCGGATCACCTTGCCGCCGGTGCCGATGATCTCGCGGATCTTCTCCTTCGGCACGCTTATGGTGGTAATGCGCGGTGCGGTGGTCGCCACATCGCCGCGATGGCCGGTCAGCGCCTTGGACATCTCGCCCAGGATGTGCAGCCGCCCGTCCCTGGCCTGCTCCAGCGCGGTCTGCATGATGTCGAAGGTGATCGAGGTGATCTTGATGTCCATCTGCAGGCTGGTAATACCCGCCTCGGTTCCGGCCACCTTGAAATCCATGTCGCCGAGGTGGTCCTCGTCGCCAAGGATGTCCGACAGCACGGCGAAGCCGCGGTCTTCCTTGATCAGACCCATGGCAATACCCGCCACCGGACGCTTCAGCGGCACACCGGCATCCATCAGCGCCAGCGATGTGCCGCAGACTGTTGCCATCGAAGACGAGCCGTTGGATTCGGTGATCTCGGAGACGACCCGCATCGTGTACGGGAATTTGTCCTTCGACGGCAGCAGCGGGTGAACGGCGCGCCACGCAAGTTTGCCATGTCCGACTTCACGCCGCCCCGGCGATCCCATGCGGCCTGCCTCACCCACCGAGTAGGGAGGGAAGTTGTAGTGCAGCATGAAGTGCTCGCGGTATTCGCCCATCAGGGCGTCCACTACCTGCTCGTCCTGTCCTGTGCCGAGGGTGGCGACACAGAATGCCTGGGTCTCGCCGCGGGTGAAAAGGGCAGAGCCATGCGCGCGGGGTAGGATGCCGACCTCGGCGATGATCGGGCGAACGGTCCGGGTGTCTCGGCCGTCAATGCGGATGCCGGTCTCCAGGATCGCGTTGCGGACGACGTCGGCTTCCAGATCGTGCAGGAAGCCCTTGGCCTTCTCCGCGTCGAGCCCTTCGGCGGCCAGGGCCGCAGCGACGGTTTTCTTCGCGGCGCCAACCTTTTCGTACCGCGCCTGCTTGACCTTCTCCTGATACGCTTCGGCGATTGCACCACGCCCGACCGCATCGACACGAGCCTTCAGCACGAGTTCGTCAGCCGAGGGTTCCGTCAGCGGCCAGGGTTCCTTGGCGGCGTGTTCGGCTAGTTCGATGATGGCGTTGATGACTGGCTGAAACGCGTCGTGGCCAAATTTGACGGCGCCGAGCATGACTTCTTCGGAAAGTTCCTGGGCCTCGGACTCGACCATCAGGACGCCTTCGGCGGTGCCGGCGAGGACCAGTTCCAGCTCGCTGGTTTTCATCTGGTCTGCGGTCGGGTTCAGGATGTACTGGCCGTTTTCATAGCCGACGCGGGCGGCGGCGATCGGGCCGAAGAATGGGATTCCGGACAGAGTCAGCGCGGCGGAGCAGCCGACCATTGAGACGATGTCGGGATCGTTCTCGTTGTCGTAGCTGAGGACCGTCGCGACGATCTGCACCTCATTTCGAAAACCTTCGGGGAACAGCGGGCGGATCGGACGGTCGATCAGGCGGCTTTTCAGCACCTCGGCCTCGCTGGGCCGGCCTTCGCGCTTGAAGAATCCACCGGGGATCTTGCCGGCGGCAAACGCCTTTTCCTGGTAGTTGACGGTCAGCGGGAAGAAATCCTGACCGGGCTTGGCGGATTTCACGCCGACGGCGGTGCACAGCACAATGGTCTCGCCGTAGGAGATCATGACGGCGCCATCGGCCTGACGGGCGATCTTGCCGGTTTCCAGGACCAGCTTCCGGCCGCCCCAGTCGAGTTCCTTGCGGAAGTAATTGAACATTCAGTCGTCCTTTAGATGCGCGGCATCGGCGGACAACAAGACGGCGTCTCGGCCAGGCCCTGATTTGGCGGGGTGGCGGCGTCTCGGGTAACACGGAGCGCGTGCTGCGGGCCGGTGAAGGGGATCGCAGCCGCGGCCATGTGGCCGGAAACGCCGTCGCTTATCCCGCGCCTTTCGGGGCGTGCCGGTTCGACGATCTTTCATGTCCACCGCGTGTCGCGGCGTTGCGGGGGGTCATCCTGCCCCCGTTCAGGTCTTCTTTTCAGTCACGCCGCTGGGAAATAGGCATCATTCCCAGCGGTGGCTAGCTTTATCTGTTGCTGGCGCCGGTGAGGATCAGGTTTCGGCGGCCAGCGACGAGGTGAATGGCGGGACAAGCCCGGCCATTACACACGCGGGAGCGCCGATTATCGGCGCAGGCTGAGGCGGCCGATCAGAGTTTGATAGCGGCCCTGGTCCTTCTTTTTCAGATAATCCAGAAGGCGCCGGCGGCGTCCGACCAACATCAGAAGGCCGCGGCGCGAATGGAAGTCCTTCGCATGGGTCTTCAGATGTTCGGTCAGGTTGCCGATCCGTTCGGAGAGCAGAGCCACCTGCACTTCCGGGCTTCCGGTATCAGCCGCACCGGTCGCGTATTCGCCAATGAGCGTCGTGCGACGCTCCGCCGTGATCGACATCAGGGTTCTCCTGAGAAAGGGGTTGGTCGGGACGCGTCCCGGATCACAGGATCCGGTCGGACTTGAGTAAACCGTCTTCCAGACGGCACAGTCCGATCACGCGGCCCCCCGCCATGGCGCGTACCAAACCCCCTGTGGGATCGGCCGACGCCGGAATCCGACCCATCAGCGCGACCAGGCTTACGGCCTGGCCATGTCGAAGATCGGCGGCCTCCTGTTCGGTCAAGGCCAACGCCGGGATGTCGGCCAGCGCGGTCGCGACCGGAAGCAGCAGGTCCGGGGAAGCGGGCGCGGTATCGTCCGGTTCGCGCAGTTTGTCCAGCGGAATTGCATGCGACTCCAGGAAGGGTCCGACCCGCAGGCGGCGCAGGGCGGCAATGTGCCCCACCGTCCCGCAGGCTTTGGCGAGGTCGCGGGCGAGGCTGCGCATGTAGACGCCCTTGCCGGAGGCCACCTCGAAGACCGCCGTGTCGGCGTCGGGACGCCCGATCAGTTCGAAATGGTCGACGCGGGCAGGGCGAGGCGCCAGAATCGGAGGACGACCTTCACGAGCCATGTCGTAAGCGCGCTCGCCGGCCACCTTGATGGCGGAGAAGATGGGCGGGATCTGCATGATGTCGCCGCGGAACTGCGGCAGGGCGTCCCGGATGGCGGCATCGTCCGGCCGGACGTCGCTGGTTTCGACGACCTGTCCGTCGGCGTCGTCGGTGTCGCGCGCCTCACCGAAGCGCAACGTGAACCGATACCGTTTGGTGCCGTCCATGACGTAGGGGACGGTTTTGGTGGCCGCGCCGAACGCGACCGGCAGCAGTCCGGTGGCTAACGGATCGAGGGTTCCGCCGTGGCCGGCTTTCTGCGCGTCGAAGATCTTGCGGACCCGGTTTACGACGTCGGTGCTGGTGACGCCTGCGGGCTTGTCGATAATCAGCCAGCCGTCGAGCGGACGGCCGCGCGGCTTGCG
Source organism: uncultured Pseudomonadota bacterium (assembly GCA_963819005.1). Lineage (GTDB taxonomy): Bacteria > Pseudomonadota > Alphaproteobacteria > Acetobacterales > Acetobacteraceae > Rhodopila. Next base: position 90,809 of record CAWFUL010000007.1, on the reverse strand, counting down.
GCGTGACATGGTGGAGGGACCTGGATCAAGGGAGGCGGCCGGTTAGGGACTGGGCGGCCGGATGTCAAATGAAATGGGCGCCCCCTGCCCCGCCCAGCTACCCGATCGCCTCGTAAACCGCTGCCTCGAACCCGTCCAACGCGGCCAGCACAGCCGGATCAGCGAAGGGCAGGATCTGGGTCATGAACACACCGGCGACCTTGCGGGTTGGATCGAGCCAGTAATAGGTGTTGTTAAGACCTGCCCAGGCGAGGCTGTCGGCGCTGCGCCGCCCGGGTACGTCCTGCGTGTTGATCAGGAAGCTCAGGCCCCATTTCTTCGGCATGCCGGGGAACAGTTCCACGTCGTTCGAAAGCGCCGGGATGAAGCTTTTCATCGGCAGCACGTTCAGCTCGCCCATGTTGTTCTCGCCCATCAGCGCGACCGTCTCGGGCCGAAGGATGCGGGCGCCGTCCAATTCACCGCCTGCCATCAGGGCACGCAGGAACCGCAGGTAATCAGACGCCGTCGAGAACAGGCCGCCGCCACCGGGGAAAAACTCCCGCTCAGCTCCCGGGCCAGGCGGTTGCGCAACGAGTGTCAAGGTGCCGTCATTGGCGCGGGCATGCACGGCGGTCAGGCGGCTGTCCCACTCCGGCCGCTGGATGAAGCTGGTGTCCACCATCTGCAGCGGGCCGAGGATGTGCCGCTGCAGGTAGGTCTCGAGGTCAAGTCCACTGACGACTTCGACCATCCGGCCCGCGATATCGATGTTGATGCCGTATTCCCAGCGCTCCCCTGGATCGAAGCCGAGGGGGGCCTGTAACGCAGCCAGTTTGCCGGTGCGCGCGGCCGGCAAACCCGTTTGTTTGGCGAAGCGATTGAGCTTCTCATTCCACGTGTCGTAGACAAAACCGGCGGTATGGGTCAGCAGCCGTCGCAGCGTGATCGCCCCACGCGGGGCACGCAGAATCGGGACGCCGCCGGAGCCGAAGCCATCGAGCACCTTGGTGTCTGCCAGGAATGGCAAGATCTCGTGGGCCGGCTGATCGAGCGACAGTTTCCCCTGCTCCACCATCTGCATCGCGGCGGCGCCGGTGATCGCTTTCGTCATTGAGGCGATGCGGAAGACGCAATCATCCGTCATGCGATGCGGCTGGGTGGCGTCGCGCCGGCCAAATGCAGAATGGTAGATCACCCCAGACTGGTCGGCCGCGGCGGCCACCAAACCGGGGATTTTCCCCTCGGTGATCACATTGGCAAGCGCTCGGTCTATCACGGCTGAATTGTTCATGGTGCCATTCTGATTGCGCGGGGCCGGCGGTCAAGCCTGGTCCAGGTTTGGCGGTTGGTCGCTCCGGCCGATGCAAGCCGGACCGCCACCGAGCGGCGATGCGAGGCGCTTGCCGACTTGCCGCATCGCGGGAACACTCCGGCGGATAACAACAGATGGGAGACGAGGCGATGTTCGAGCAGGATGTAACCGTAACGACAAAGCACGGAAGAATGCCGGCGTTCGCGGCATGCCCCGACGGAGCGGGTCCGTTCCCGCCGGTGATCTTCTATATGGACGCGCCAGGCACGCGGGAGGAACTGCGCAACATGGCGCGCCGTATCGCCAAGGCCGGATACTTCTGCCTGTTGCCGGACATGTACTACCGTTTGGGCACCATCCGGTTCGACATCCCCCGCCGCGACGACGCGATGTCGGGAGTGATCCGGGCGGCAATGAACAGCATCAACAACGCGCTGGTGACCGAGGATACAGGCGCGATGATTGCGTGGCTGGACGCGCAGGACAAGGCAAAGCCCGGCGCCATCGGCTGCGTCGGACATTGCATGAGCGGCTGTTACATTACGACCGTGGCAGCCCGGTTCTCGCATCGCATCAAGGCGGCGGCATCGTTGTACGGCGTGAACATCGTGACCGACAAGCCGGACTCGTCGCACAAGCTGGTCGGTCTTGTTCAGGGGGAGCTGTACTACGCGTTCGCGGAACACGATCAGTCGGTTCCGGCGCATGTCATTCCCGACCTGAAAGCGGCGCTGGCCACTACGGACGTTTCGAACACAGTCAAGATCTTCGAAGGCACGCATCACGGGTTCTGCTTTTCTGAGAGGCCCGTGTACGATCCGGAGGCATCGGAGCAGACCTGGGCGGATATTTTCGACATGTGGTCCCGGCGGATCGGTTGAAACTGACATCCGTTACTTTATTGTAAGTAGGGTGCCCTTCCGTTGCGGCGACAGAGCGCCGCTGCCGCCGGCCGGCTGCTCGATCTTACGAGGCGCGCGCAGAGGTGGGATTTGCGGACGACCGAGCAAGAAACCCTGGACGTAGTTGCAGCCGGCTGCGCGAAGGAGGTCGAGTTGAGCCTGCGTTTCAACGCCTTCAGCCGTCACAAGCAGCCGGAGGCTTTTTGACAGCGCGATTATCGCTTGCACGATCGGCTCACCATCCAAACGTTCTCCAAGGTCGCGGACGAAGGTGCGGTCGATCTTCAGCTTGTCGAAGGGAAATTTTTTCAGATAGCTGAAGCTGGAATAGCCGGTACCGAAGTCATCCATGGCCAGGCTGACGCCGAGGCCTTTCAACGCGTTCAGCGTGTCCAGCGCGCACTCGGCGTCGCCCATCAGCACGCCCTCGGTGATTTCCAGTTCCAGGCGGGACGGATCCAGCCCGGTTTCGCGAAGCGCCGTCCGGACCAAATCGACGGATCCCGGCTGCGCCAGTTGCGCCGGAGACATGTTCACCGCGATTATCAGCGGGCTGTCCCACGCGACGGCTTCGGCGCAGGCGGTGGCCAAAACCCATTGCCCGATCGCGACGATCAGGCCGCATTCCTCAGCAATAGGGATAAAGTCCGCAGGTGACATGGATCCGTAGGTTGGGTGGTCCCAGCGCAACAGCGCCTCATATCCCGCGATCCGCTGCGTCGTTGTATCGAAGAACGGCTGGTAGGCGACAAAGAACTGGCCGTCGTTGAGCGCGATTCGCAAGTCGTGTTCCAGCTTCCTGCGTTCCCGCAGAACGGTGTCCATGCCAGGCTCGCAGTAACGCCAGTTGTTCCGGCCCTCCCGTTTCGCCCGGTTCAATGCGAGCGCGCCATTGGTCATCAATTCCGGCGTGGTGGTGCCGTCCGTGGGATAAAGCGCGATGCCGACGCTGGCGCCGACGATGATTGACTGGCCGTCCACGATGTAAGGCAGGCCAAGTTCCGTAACGATCCGCTCCGCGAGCGCCGCCGCGTCATCGCATTGTCCGGACAGCATCTGGACGATCGCGAACTCGTCGCCGCCGACCCGCGCGACGGTGTCCGTCTCACGCACCATTCGGAGCAGTCGCCTGGCCGCCTGTATCAGGATCTGATCTCCAACCGATGGGCCCAGAGCGTCATTGACGGCCTTGAAGCGATCAAGATCGATGCACATCAGGGCGACCCCGACATTTTTCCGGTCGGACAGCGCCAGACATTTTCCCAAGGTTTGTTCCAGCCGGCTACGATTTCCGACCCCTGTAAGCAGATCGGAATGAACGAGACGCTCAATCTGGCGCTGTGCCGCCTTTTCCGACGCGATGTCGCGGATTGCGAGGACATGCTGGTCCGGGTGTTGGTTCGCGCGGACCAGAACCTCGACCGGACGCCGCTCGCCATTCGGCAGCCGCAGTTGATACTCGCGCGCGTCAGTGGCGAAAGAGGGGCGCAGCGGATCTTCGCTGCATAATAGCGCGGCAACAGAAGTACCCAACAAACAGGCGGCATCGGTCCCCATCAGGCGCGTCATGGCCTGGTTGACATCGACGATTTTGCCGCCTCGTTCGAAGATCAGGCCTTCGAACGTGGCGTTCGCCAGGGCACGGAGCCGTTGGGTCTCCGCCGCCCGCTGGTCCGACAGATGCCGGTCCCAACGGAGTGCCGCGAATGCCAGGGCGAGTATGATCAGGCAGCCGGCGCCCACGGCAATCGCCAGGATTGACCTGGGAACTGCGAGCGAAGGGATGTCGATGCCAGCGAGAGGTTCCAACCGCACCGCCGCCATCGCGACAAAATGCAAACTGCTCACGGATGTCGTAAGAAGTAGCGCGGCCAGCGGGCCGCGGGTCCGGTTCAGCGCGCCCATCGCCAGGGTCGCGAAGACGGCGCCCAGCACAACGGCTGACGCGACAAAGCCTTCGTCGTACCGGATAGTCGCCGGCATGAGGAACGAACGCATACCCACGAAATGCATCATCGCGGTGCCCAACGCGATCAGCAGGCCGCTCACTGCCGCGACGCGCCACGATCGCGGTCTTCCGCTCCAGAGCCGGAAGGCAACAGCAGCCGGAAGTGCAATGAAGCCCACGGAGACGACGCTGAGCGGCACATCGACATGGGCCGGCAGATCAGGAAGATACGCGAGCAAACCAAGGAAATGCGTTGTCCACACGCCCAACGCGAATGTTGCCGCGGCGGCGACGATCCAGTTGAGCTGCATGTCACGCCCACCCACGAGCCCACGGACCAGAAGCCTGTTGCTGGCCAGCGTGGTCAGGACACAGACCAGCAACGCCATCCCGATCAGTTTCGGGTCATGATCCTGCGTGATGCAGCCGATGACCCTCAACATGATGCGACCCTCGTCCGACCGGCGCATAATCGATCGGAAGGGTTAGCGAGGCGTTAACGCCGACCGGCTTTTTCCAACCTCCGGCAAGAGTTTCGTTGCTGCAGCAGCAAGTCAGTCGGTGATCGCGGCGTAGACCAGGTCTCGGAACAGGACGCGGTAATGCTCCCGCTGTCCTGGCGCCTGAATCATCAGTCACGGCGAAGAGGCGTTCGGTCGGATCGACCCAGAACGTCGTTCCTGCCGCGCCGCCCCAGTAGTAGTTGCCGACCGACCCGGGAAACGGCGCCATCCCGGCGCTGGTTCGGACCGCGAAGCCCAGCCCGAAGCCATGGCCAGGCGGCAGGGTGCCGGACGGGTCCGGGATGGTCCCCAAATGATCGGCCGTCATCAGTTCGACGGTCTTGCGCCCCAGCAGCCGTGTCTCACCCAGCCGGCCGTTTCCTAGCAGCATGGCCAGGAACCGGGCATAGTCCATGGCAGTGCCAACCATGCCGCCGCCGCCGGACTCGAACAGCGCTGGGCGGCGGATGTCCAGAACGTTCACATCGGCGCCGGTTTCTGGATCCTTGGCAAAAGGTTCGGCGATACGTCCGCGATCAGTCTCCGGCACCCAGAACCCGGAGTCGGTCATGCCGAGAGGGCGGAAGATCCGTTCGGCAAGGAGTTCGCCAAGCGTCTTGCCGGAGATGACCTCGGCAAGACGGCCGAGAACGTCGGTGGAGCGGCTGTATTCCCAGGCGGTGCCGGGCTGATGCAGAAGCGGAAGCCTGGCGAGCCCCTCGGCCTGATCGGCATTGGATTGCTTCAGGCGCGCGATACGGCCCTGCGCATACGCCTTATGGACCGGCGTGGCGCCACGGAACTCGTAGGTCAGGCCGGAGGTGTGGCGCAGCAAATCCTGGACGGTGATCGGGCGGCTCGGTGCGGTCAGCGTGTAGCTGTCGCCGCTGATGACACCGACCTTGGTTTCGCCGAACGCGGGGATGTACCTACTGATCGGGTCGTCGAGGAGCAACCGGCCTTCCTCCCACAGCATCATCACTGCGACCGAAACGACCGCCTTGGTCATGGAATAGATGCGGAAGATCGCGTCGGTGCCCATGGATGCGTCGACGGTGGGGCTGAGACGGCCGAAGCTGGTATGGTAGGCGACCTTGCCATGGCGGGCGATCAGGGCGACGGCCCCAGGGATATGGCCGCTGGCGACGCGGCTGTCCAGGGCGGCGGACAGGCGGTCGAGGGCGCCCTGGTTGAGGCCGACTTCCTCGGGCCTGGCGACGGGCAATGGGGTGGGCATTGGGACGATCCTTCTCGAGGGGTGGAGCAAGCTTAGGCGGGAACGCGTCAGGCCCCAATAGCGGGCTTGCGGACTGGGTTTACCAGGGGCTGGAGGACGCACCTGCGCTCGATGGCTATACCAACGGCGAGACCTCAGGCGGCGGCTGGGAGACCCCGGTTTTCACTCGCGCCGTTTGCGGAAGAATACGTTACGACGATTTACCACAACGCTTTGAACCGCCTCGGCCGGGTCTGGAGCTTCAGAAAACCGTCGCCACGCCGTTTGCTGCCATCTGTCCGTCGAGTGTTGTCACCCCGGGCAGGACCGCCCCGAAGCTGTTGCAAACGTGCCTGGAACCGCGCCGTGATCACCGGCAGAGCCGGATGCCCGGGAATCAAAATTGGTCGATCAAAGTGATCGTGCAACAAAAAGGGGGATGACGCCGATGAACCACCCGCCGATTCGTTTCGATGACGGGGCAGCGTATGAGCGCATGATGGGCGCCTGGACCCTGCTCGCGGGAGACATCTTCCTGGATTGGCTATCGCCCGCACGGGGCCAGCGCTGGATCGACGTCGGTTGCGGCAGCGGCGCATTCACGGAACTGCTAATGCGGCGATGCGCGCCAGCAGACGTGCAAAGGATCGATCCGTCCGCGGCCCAGTTAAAACGCAATCTAACCGAATGGGTGCGCCGTCATGATTCCTATACCGATAGACTATGACCGGATCAAAGCTCCCCGGACGCTTCAGAGCACGACCTACACCGTAAACTGTTCCGCAATGATCCGTTCCGACAACCCCTGATCCGGATCAAACAGCACTGTAACGGTCACCGTGCGGTCCTCGCTGACCGCGACAGAAACGACATCGCGGACCTCGGTGAAATCGGCGACCGCGGCGGTGGGACGCTTGTCCGCCTCCAGCACCTCGAACAGCACATCGGCGCCGCTTGGCAGCAGCGCACCTCGCCAGCGGCGGGGGCGGAAGGCACTGATCGGGGTCAGCGGCAGCAGGTTCGCCGATAGCGGAACGATGGGACCATGCGCCGACAGATTATACGCGGTCGATCCGGCAGGCGTGGAGATCAGCACGCCGTCGCAGGACAGTTCCTCCAAACGGATACGGCCATCCACGGATATGCGGATCTTCGAGGCCTGTCGCAGTTGCCGCAGCAGGCTGACCTCATTGAATGCCAGCGCCTCCTCCACCGCACCGGCGGCGGTCACCGCGTGCATCCGCAGTGGATGAAGTTCGGCGGCCTGCGATCGGGACAGCCGGGCTGGCAGATCGTCCTCATTATACGTGTTCATCAGAAAGCCGACGGACCCGCGGTTCATGCCGTAGACGGGCACCTGCAACGGCAGGACCTGATGGATCGTTTCCAGCATGAACCCGTCGCCGCCAAGGGCCACGACAACCGCTGCCTTATCCAGGTCGCAGGCGCCATACCGCCTTATCAACGCCTGCCGAGCCTCGGCCGCGATGGGGGTGGGGGCGGCGACGAAGGCGATCTGGCCCGCCAGGAAACCCCGGTCCTCGGCGATCGGAGGGCCAGGCGGGGGATCGCTCAAACGCGCTTCCGGTGTTCCAACACCGGCATGTCGCGGCGCACCTTCGCGGTCAGTCCGGCGTCAATGCGCGCAGTCGCCCAGCCGACCCCGTCAGAAACCCGTGCGACAACGTGCCCCCAGGGGTTGACCACCATCGAGTGGCCGTAGGTGAAGCGGGGTTCCCCCTTCCCTTCCAGGTGCTTGCCCCATGTCGCCGGGGCGGCGAACCAGCACTGGGTTTCAATTGCCCGGCCGCGAATCAAAGCCTCCCAATGGTCCTTGCCGGTGGCGGCGGTGAAAGCGCTGGGCAGAAAGATCAGATCGGCGCCTTGCTCGCGCAGCTTCCAGAACAGGTCGGGAAAGCGGACATCGTAACAGATGGCGCAGCCAACGGTGATGTCGCCCGCCTGATACGTCACGACCTCATCACCGGCGCCGTAGCTGTTGCTTTCGCGGTAACCGGTGCCGTCGGGCGCGGTGATGTCGAACAGGTGCATCTTGCGGTAGCGGGCGAGTTCGGTGCCGTCCGGATTAAAGACCACAGTGGTGTTGAACAGCTTCTCCGGTCCCTGCTCGATGATCGAGCCGCCATGGACGTGGACCTTCGCGGTTCGGGCGGTTTCGCGAAGGAATTCATAGGCGGGGCCGCCGGGCTCGTTGGAGCCTTTCGCCGGCAAGGTTTCGGCATTGGCGGTGCGGGTGGCGCGGTCGCCGCCTAGCGAGTCCCAGACCTCTGGCAGGCTGACGATGTCGGGCCGATCCTGCTCCACCGCGCTTTGGATCAACTGGCGGGCCTGGGCGATGTTGTCGTCCTTGTTCGCGCCGGGGTTCATCTGCATCACGCTGACGCGCATCGGCTGTCTCCGCTTGGGATTTACGGAACACAAGCGCATCCGCGGGCCGGACGCAACCGGCTGGCACCGGATCGGTCGCGCCCATATTGTGCGGCGCATTACAACGCGGGAGTGCGGCATGCGGCCGATCAAGGTGTGGGATCTACCGGTTCGTCTGTTTCACTGGCTGATCGTGGTGCTGATCGCCCTTGCATGGGGGACGAACCACTACAACCACATGGAGTGGCACGTGCGGTGCGGCTACGCGATCCTGACGCTCCTGCTGTTCCGCCTGGTGTGGGGCCTGATCGGCAGCGACACTGCTCGGTTTACTCGTTTTCTGAAAAGCCCAGTGGCGGCGCTGCGGCACTTGTCGCACATCCATCGGCGCGAGGAAGACCGGGAGATCGGGCACAACGCGGCCGGCGGATGGATGGTGCTGGTGATGCTGACGCTGATCGCGGTGCAGGCGGGGACGGGCCTGTTCGCTAACGATGACGTGCTGACCGAGGGGCCACTGATGCGCTTCGTCAGCAAAGAGCAGAGCGATTGGCTCAGCCATGTTCACTCGCTGAATTTCAAGCTGATCGAGGCGGTGATCGTCCTGCATGTGCTGGCCGTGGCGACGTATGCCGTGCTGAAGCGGCAGAACCTGGTGCGGCCGATGATCACCGGGTGGAAACGGATGCCACCGGGGACGGCGGCGCCGAGGCTTGCTAGTCCTCTGCTGGCACTGACGGTGCTGGTTGTGGCAGTTGGCGTAGTGGCCTGGGTGGCGCGGTTGTAGAAGGGGTCGAAGGCGGAGCCCGTCGCAGAACCAGGAGGCCTTTTAAAGGGACCGTGCTGCCGTTGGGCTGGCAGTTGGTTCTCTCCACCGACGATGCCAGGTTGGGGCTCGGCATGCAGGCCGTGTCAGTGCCACGATCTGCCGCAGGTGGCAGATCTCATTTTGCCGCTACGGCCATGCGCTGATGGGACGGATGAAAGAAAGTGCAGCTCACGTCCCAGGCTTGCCGTCGAATCCTAGACGGCGGATCTGCCCGATGCGTCTATGGCGCCTCACAGTAAGGGCATGTCGGGCGAAGGATGAGGCCGAGAGGCAGGCGAATTATGGCGTGGATGGTGGGCGCGACAGGGATTGAACCTGTGACCCCCTCCGTGTCAGGGAGGTGCTCTCCCGCTGAGCTACGCGCCCGGCCAGCCGGGAGCAGGTGTTTAGACCGCTCGCCGATGCGTTCGCAAGTGTGCAACATCACCGGCCGACCCAGATTAATGTTGCCGGAGCCTGTCCCGCCGATGAACTCGCCGCCATGCACGTGATCGCGGTCGGACGGCTCCGGGAGGGGCCGGAAGCAGCACTGTTCGATCGCTACAACACCCGCCTGCGGCCCGGATTAACGGTTACCGAACTGCCGGAGGCTCGGGGCACGCCGGTTGACATCAAGCGCCGCGAGGGAGCCGCCCTGATCAACGCCCTGCCCCGTCAGGCATTCGCCGTCGCCCTGGACCTTGGCGGCCAGGTTCTTGACAGTGAAGCTTTTTCCGGGCGGCTCGAGCGGTGGCTGGGCAACGCCAAGCCGCTCTGCTTCCTGATAGGCGGAGCCGAGGGGCTGGACGCGCCAGTGCTTCACCGCAGTGACTTCGTGCTGTCATTGGGCGCGATGACGTGGCCGCATTTTCTGGTGCGTGCCATGCTGGCCGAGCAGCTTTACCGCGCCCGCTCGATTGCAGCGGGCCATCCCTATCATCGCGCCGGCCGGCCGGTGGAGTGAGCCCAGGACAGAGCCCGGGCGCACAAACTGTGCTTGCATCAAACCTCGTCTCGCGCCATGTGCAGGCGGGCGGTAGACCGGTGGACTGTCGGACGGGATTTATGGAAACCGGCGGCGTTTCGCTGAGCGTGTGGAGGATCAAGTGGGTAGTTTCAGCATCTGGCACTGGTTGGTGGTTCTGGCAGTCATCCTTGTGCTTTTTGGTGGCGGAAACAAGATAAGCGGGCTGATGGGCGACTTCGCCAAGGGCATCAAGGCGTTCAAGAAGAACATGAACGAGCCCGACGACGAATCGATGGAAGACGCCTCCACAAAGCCGAGCGGGACGATCGCCGGGCCGGCAGGGCGCACCACTTCCACGACATCGACAACGCGAGAGACCTCCGCGACGTCCTGAGCCTTTTCCGCGCGCGGCAAAGGCCACGCAGGTGTGACACTTGCGTGGCAACGCTGCGTCATCTAAGGCGTAAGGCTCACGTGCCGACGGCACTCTGAAATCGACGCGCTTTGACCGATTTCAGTCGATCGGCGGAAGGATGCCAGACAGCTTATGACCGGAATGATTGGAAAGCGGGACATACCCGCTCCCGCGGCGGGGTTCAGCACTGGCTCCGCGCTCGACACGGCCTCGATCCTGGACGCTTACCGCCGCTGGGCGGGTGTCTATGACACGGTCTTTGGCGGCATTTCGTCACGTGGGCGGCTGCGTGCGGTCGACTTGGTGAATCGCCTTCCGGGACGGGACGTCCTGGAAGTGGGCGTCGGCACAGGACTGGCGCTGCCGCACTACACCGGCGACAAACTGATCACCGGCATAGACCTGTCCGTGGAAATGCTCAGAAAGGCGCGAGAGCGTACTCGGCGGGACGGGCTCCCTCATGTGCAGGCCCTGCTGGAAATGGATGCCGAGGCGACCAGCTTCCCGGATGCGTCGTTCGATGTCGCGGTTGCGATGTTTGTCGCTTCGGTTGTGCCCAACCCGCGCAACTTGTTGACAGAAATGCGCCGTCTGGTGCGTCCGGGCGGCAATATCCTGCTGATCAACCACTTTGCCGCTGCGAAGGGTCCCCGGTGGTGGCTGGAACGAGCCATGGCGCCGGCGTCCCGCGCACTGGGTTGGCACCCGGACTTTGCGATGGAAGACATCTTCTCGCCGGATGATCTTGCGCAGATCGAGGCGGAGGAGATCCCGCCGCTTGGCCTCTTCACGCTGGTGCGCCTGGGCGCCTGACGGGCTGCCCATACACCTCCTTGATCCTGCATGGTGTTTTGGAAACTTGCAGCGGCGCATTACCAGACCTTGATCTTCCCGGTGGCGTCGGCTAGGCGAACTGCGAACAGGCCGGATGGCCGGCAAGTCACGCCAGCGGATGGGGTCGTCGATCGATGCGGATAATCAAGTGGCTGATCGGAATTTACGCGGTGCTCGCCGCCGCCTTCCTGACAGCCCCCTTTGCCATGGCTCAAGGCGTGGTGGGCCGGCCGAAACCCTGGGAAGTCGGTATGCAAACGGCCTACGGGCCGATCAAGGAGCGCATTGTCGAACTGCATAATCTTGTGCTGGTGATAATCACACTGATCACGTTGTTCGTCGGCGCCCTGCTGGTCTGGGTGATGTACCGGTATAACGCGCGGGCGAATCCGACCCCCAGCCAGAACAGCCACAACACGATCCTTGAAGTCGCCTGGACGGTCGTCCCGGTGCTGATCCTGGTGATCATGGCCATCCCATCGTTCCGGTTGATCTACTACCAGGACCGCACGCCGGACCCCGACATGACGATCAAGGTGACCGGCCACCAGTGGTATTGGGAGTACAGCTACCCTGACCAAGGCAACCTGGATATCGAGAGTCACTACATCATGGATGAGGACCTCAAGCCCGGGCAGCTGCGCCTGCTGGATGTCGACCAGCAGATGGTCATCCCGGTCGGCAAGAAGATCCGCATCCTGACCACCAGCACCGACGTCATCCACAGCTTCTTCGTCCCATCGCTGGGCACGCAGCGCTACGCGATTCCCGGCCGGACGATCGAGACCTGGATCGAGGCATCGAAGATCGGCACGTTCTACGGTGAGTGCAATCAGATCTGTGGCGAGAATCACAGCCGCATGCCGATCGCGATCAGGGCCGTGTCGGACGAGGACTTCAAGGCCTGGGTCGATCAAACCAAGAAGGCCGCCTCGGTGGCCAGGCTGCCGAAGCTCGCATTGCAGTAACAGATCAGGTTTTGCATAACGCCATGAGCGACATGACATCTCCGGCTTTGGCCGATGCCGCGCTGGAGGCGGACTACCACGACTGGATCAAGCTGCTGAAGCCGCGAGTGCTGACGTTGGTCGTGTTTACGGGGTTGATCGGGCTGCTGGTGGCGCCGGGGCATCTGAATCCGGTGCTGGCGCTGACCGCGATCCTGTGTATCACGGTCGCTGCCGGCGCCTGCGGCGCAATCAACATGTGGTACGATCGGGACATCGACGCGATCATGCGGCGGACGCGGAACCGGCCGATTCCGGCCGGCCGGATTGAACCGGGAAGTGCCCTGGCGTTCGGGATTACGCTGGCCGTGGGTTCGGTGCTGCTGATGGGTCTGGCGGTGAACATCCCGGCCGCGGTGGTACTGGCGCTCTCGGTCTGCTTCTACGTATTCGTCTACACGGTGTGGCTGAAGCGCCGCACGCCGCAGAACATCGTCATCGGCGGCGCCGCGGGTGCGTTTCCTCCGGTGATTGGATGGGCAGCGGTGACGGGGTCGGTGGATCTGGTGCCGCTGATCATGTTCGCGATTATTTTCATCTGGACGCCGCCGCATTTCTGGTCGTTGGCGCTTTGGGCGAATGATGATTACCGGCGGGCGGGCGTCCCAATGCTGCCTGTGACGGCGGGCGCGCGGGAGACCCGCCGGCAAATCTTTCTTTACACGCTGGTGCTGGTGCCATTGAGCCTGGCGCTGGTCATTGTCGGCTTCAGCGGCTGGATCTACGGAATTTCCGCCGCTCTGCTGGGCGCGGTGTTTCTGCAGCGGGTCTATGTCACGCTACGAGACCGCCAGGATGCCACCGGGGTCAGCTTGACCAATGATGCGCCAGCGAAGGCTGCGTTCAAGTACCTCCATCTACTACCTGTTCGCTTTGTTCGGCGCGCTGGCGGTCGATCGTCTGATCGGATGAGTGTCATGGTGGACAAGCCGATTGAGCCGCTGACCGAGATCAGCCGTCGCAGGCGTGGGCGCAGTTGGGCGATCCTGGTGGTTCTGCTGGGACTGGCCATCCTTTTCTATGCAATCACCATCGTGAAGATGACGCATCATTAGGCGGGTATAACCGATGAACCTGAACCGGCGTAATCTGGCGGGTGGTCTATCCATCGCGATGGTCTGCGTTACGATGCTCGGTGCCTCGTTCGCCGCGGTCCCACTGTATCGCATGTTCTGTCAGGTAACCGGCTATGGGGGCACCCCAAGCATTGGTCCGGCCTTGGCGCCTGGAGCAACTGATCAGATCGTGCGCATCCGCTTTAACGCTGATGCCAACCCCGGCCTGCCCTGGAAGTTCGCCCCCGACCAGCCCGAGGTCACGATGAAGCTGGGTGAGGAGAAAGTGGCGTTCTATCACGCGACCAACGAATCGCATCAGACTGTCACCGGCCAGGCGCTGTATAACGTGACGCCGGAGAAGGTCGGGCGGTATTTCCACAAGACCGCTTGCTTCTGCTTCAATCAGCAAACGCTCGAGGGCGGCCAGACTCAGGAATTCCCAGTCAGCTTCTGGGTCGACCCGGCAATTCGGACAGATCCGAGCACGGCCGATGTCAAAACGATAACGCTGTCCTACACGTTTTACCGCTCTCTGAGCGATGCGGCCAAGAGCGGCGCGCTGGCGAAGGCTGGCCCGCATGTTGGACCGCTAAAGGAGCCGTTGACGAACTGACGTTGGGTTTTCAACCGCCTCGACACTTGAACTGAGGCGGGATTTGGCGATGATGCCGCGGCCGTGTCCGGGCGGTTTTCCTGGGCGTGTTGAGATGGATTTGGCATGGACAGCGACGCGCACGGTGCAGTAACTCCAGTAAGTTCCGGCATCAAGCAGCCCTATTATCTGCCTGATCCGAGCCCCTGGCCGATCATGGGATCCGCCGGCGGCTTCATGATAGTCTTCGGCATCATCCTGGCCGCGCACTACGGAAACTATGTCATTCTGGTGCTGGGCGCTGTGACAGTGCTGTCCACGATGTTCCTGTGGTGGCGCGATGTGCTGCGGGAAGGTGCGGTTCCTGGCGCCCACAGCGCGATCGTCCGGCTTGGGCTACGCTATGGCATGACGCTGTTCATCGCCAGCGAGGTGATGTTCTTCGTTGGCTTCTTCTGGGCTTATTTTAACTTCCTACTGTTCCCGGAGACCCAGGGAAACGGCATGACGGTATGGCCGCCGTCGAATGTCTACACGTTCGACCCGTTCCACCTGCCTTTCCTGAACACCATGATCCTGCTGCTGTCGGGCACGACGGTGACCTGGGCGCATCACTGCCTGCTGGAGGGTGACCGCAAAGGCCTCGTCCGCGGCCTGGGCTTCACCATACTGCTGGGCCTTTCGTTCACCATGTTCCAGGCGATTGAGTATTCGCACGCACCGTTCAAATTTAACGGCGGCGGCGTTTATCCGTCCGTCTTCTTTCTGGCGACCGGCTTCCACGGCTTCCACGTCATCGTTGGCACCATCTTCCTGACGGTATGCTGGTTCCGGGCCCGGGCCGGGCAGCTGAACTCCGGACCGGCATTTCGGGTTTGAGGCAGCGGCCTGGTACTGGCACTTCGTGGACGTGGTATGGCTGTTCCTGTTCGTCTGCATTTACTGGTACGGCGCCGGCAATATTGCCACCGAATAGCGCCGACGTGCCGCCCACCCAGCAGGCGGGGTTCTTCCATTCCGCCTTGCTGTGCCGGTGTCCGCGGTGTGGCAACGGTCCATTGTTCAAGAACTTGCTGGAGGTCCGGCCAGCCTGTACCTCTTGCGGGCTGGATTTCACCAAGGTGGATACCGGGGATGGCGCGGTCGTGCCGGTGATACTGGTTTTGGGCACCATCATCGTCGGTTTGGCGTTCTGGGTGGAGTTCAGCTTCAACCCGCCGCTTTGGGTTCACGCTATCTTGTGGCCGGTGGTGACCGTGCCGTTGGCGATCCTGCTCATGCGACCGACCAAGGCGGCGCTGATCGTGCAGCAATACCGCCACCGGTCGTCCGAGATGGGGCTGTGACCGCCCAGGCACGGCGGTTACTCGTCCCAGGCCTGACCGTCGCGGTGATGCTGGCGATCCTGCTGGGGCTGGGAACCTGGCAGGTCTACCGCCTTCAGTGGAAGACCAGGGTGCTGGCCCAGATTGCCGCCGCCGAACAGGCGCCGGCGGCGCCGCTCGGACCCAATCCGGCACCGTACACCAAGGTCGAGGTCGCTGGCCGGTTCCGCTACGACCTTGTTGCCCGGTTCGGCGCGGAGGTGCGGGACACCAAAGCCGGACCGACAATGGGTACGTATCAGATTGTGCCGTTGGAGCGGGAAGGCGCGCCGCCGATCCTGGTCGACCGCGGCTGGGTACCGGACGGCGCGAAGCCGGACGATCCATCGGGCATCGTGAGAGTGACCGGGTATGTCCACCCCACTGAGCACCCGCACTGGTTCAGCCCAGTGGACGACCTTGCGGACCGGCGGTTCTACACGCTGGATACCGGTGCCATCGGCTTGTCGCTGGGCCTGCCCGAACCGGCGCCCTTCACCTTGATCGCGCTCGGTCCCGAGACGCTGTCGTCGTATCCGATTCCCGCGCAACATTTGCCTCGGCCGCCGAACAATCACCTGTCCTATGCAATCACCTGGTATGGTCTGGCGGTCGCACTGGTCGTGATTTTCACCGTCTGGGTCCGAAAGCCATTTCGCTCATGAGCCAATCCGCAGCCTACGACCGCCTGAGCAACCGATTCCGCCGCATCGCCACGATTGGCGAATGCAGTTCCATGCTGGGTTGGGACGCCGCGGCGGTCATGCCGCCCGGCGGCGGTCCAGCGCGAGGTGACCAATTAGCTCTGCTGGCCGGCCTGGCCCACCAGGCGCTGACGGCGCCGGAGGTCGAGGATGACCTGGAAGCGGCAAGCACCGACGGCGACTGGGACTTGGCGAACCTCCGGCTGATGCGCCACGCCTATGTCCGGGCGAAGGCGGTACCTGAGGCGTTGGTTGTGGCGCAGGCGAAGGCCAACTCGACCTGTGAGAAGATCTGGCGCACCGCCCGTCAGAACGCGGATTTCAGGGCCGTGGAACCCTATCTGGCCGAGGTCGTGCGGTTGACCAAGGAATCCGCCGACGCGCTGGCGCCGGTGCTGGGGCTAAGTCCCTATGACGCGCTGATGGATGGCTACCAGCGCGGAATCGGCGCCGCCGACGTCGGACCGGTGTTTGCCGCCTATGAGGCGTTCCTGGCAGAGGCCCTGCCGCAGGCCGAAGCCCGGCAGGCCGCGAATGCGCCGGTTGTCGCACCCGTTGGACCCTTTCCGGTGGCGGCGCAGGAGGCTCTGTGCCGAGCGGTGGCGGAGCGGATGGGGCTGGATTTCCAGCACGCGCGGCTGGATCAGTCGGCGCACCCATTCTCCGGCGGGACGCCAACCGATGTGCGGATCACGACGCGATATGACGAAGCGGATTGCTACAGCGCGATGATGGGCGTCATCCACGAGACGGGCCATGCGCTGTACGAGCAGGGGCTGCCCGCCGCCTATGCCCGGCTGCCGGTGGGCGAGGCTGCCGGGATGGCCATGCACGAGAGCCAGTCCCTGATTTTCGAGATGCAGGCCGGCAGGTCCGACGCCTTCCTGGACTGGCTTGGCGGACAGATGGCAGCAGCGTTGGGGGGAGATCCGGTGGCCTGGGGGGGGCGCAACCTGGGACGGCTTCTACGGAAGGTGCAGCGCAGCCTGATTCGCGTCGAGGCGGATGAAATGACCTATCCCGCGCATGTCATCCTGCGGTTCCAGCTGGAGCAGGCACTGATCAGCGGTGATCTGTCCGTGAATGACCTGCCGGGGGCCTGGAACGACGGCATGATGACGCTGCTCGGGATTACTCCACCGAACGATGCGGTGGGGTGCCTGCAGGACATTCACTGGTATGACGGGGCGTTCGGCTATTTCCCCAGTTACACGCTGGGCGCGATGGCCGCCGCGCAGCTGATGGCGGCGGCGCGCGAGCAGGTACCAGGGCTGGGTGAGGCGCTGTCGCGTGGGGACGTATCGCCTCTGCTGGGCTGGCTGCGGATCCATGTGCATGGGATAGGCAGCCGGCTGACGTTCAACGAGGTGCTCCGGGCGGCAACGGGGCGTGTGCTGGATCCTGCGGCGTTCCAGGCGCATTTGCGTGAGCGGTACCTATAGGGGAATGTTCCAAGCCCCTACTTCGGCGGCGCCGGTGTCCGGACATACCGCCTCGCCGCATCGCGGCTGCGGGTGAACAGAACACCGTCACGAAATCGCCGATGCCAGGATCGAAGAAACGCTCCCCAGTCTCCGTGAGGCCCCGGCCCGGCGACGTGTCGTCGAGGACCCTTTAGCGATACCGTTCGAACAACGTCCCAGCAAGCACCAACCCACCTAGCGCATCACACCCGGCGCGGCATGGGCTTAAGCGTCGATAAAGGTCAAACCTGCCGCCACCAGGGCCGCTCCGGCCAGTATGATCAGCTGTCGCAGCATCACGCGGCTACGTGACCGGATCGATGATCACGGCGGTGCCATAGGCGACGATCTCGCTCATGGTCTGGCCGATTTCGGACGAGTCGAACCGCATCATGGTGACGGCATTGGCGCCCATTACGGTGGCGTTCTGGACAAGCCGATCAACCGCGCGCCGGCGGGCTTCCTCCAGCATCTCGGTGTATTCCTTGATCTCAACACCGACGAGGCTGCGATGTCACCATCGACGAGGCTGCGCAGGCCGGCCGCGATCTTACCGCCAAGGTCGCGGCTTCGCACGACACCATCGAAACATTGCCCCAGGCTTCACGAACCCGGTGTCCGGCAATGTTCTCGGTGGTGACGACGATCATCGGGTAGCGACCCTCAGTATCCGAGCGCAGCCTCCTGCGCGGGTTCCCAATGCCCGTTCTTGATAACGCACAAGAATGATTCGTTCGAACCCTGGTGTTTCGTCGGGCTGAAGCTGATCGCCGGCGAGCCGAATATATCGTGGTAATCCTTTATCGATTCCATGCCGCTGACGAAGCTATCCTCCGTTAGGCCGTGCCCGGCATTCTTTAGCGCCTGCACCACGATCTGTGCGCCAGTGTAACCGATCTGGGCGGCGAAGTTCGGCGGCTTCCCATAGAGCTTTTCATAGCTCTGCACGAACTCCTGCACCTTCGGGTTGGCGCTGCCCTCCGTCACGAAGAGCATCGGCGTCATCGAGTAGAAGCCTTCGGTCGTCCCGCCCGGCACTTGCGCCACGGCCTCATCGTAGCTGGCCGCCTGGCCCAGCATGTCGACGTTCCAGCCGGTCTTGCGGATCGCGGAGATGATCTGGACGGTATCCTTCACGATCCCGCCAATCACCACAAGATCGCAGTTTGCGTCATGCATCCGGGCGACCGAGGCGCTGAAATCGGTGTCGGTCGGCTTGTGCAACGTCTCGCCGGCGAGAGTCATCTTCTCCGCCTTCAATTGGTCCTTCACGCCATCCCCGATGTCGCGCCCGAAATCGGTGTCCTGCGCCATCATGCAAACCTGCTTTTTCCCTTTCTGCTCGATGAAGTACTTCACACCCGAACGGATCTGGTCATAGGACCAGGAGCCGAGGCCGAACTTCAGGTGGTTCAGCGGTTCGTACATCGAGCGGGCGGAGGTCAGCGGGAAGATGTTCGCGACACCCTTGGCCAACTGTTCCGGCATCACCGCATTATTCATTGGTGTGCCGCCGTTAGCGACCATGATGAACACGCCGTCGCGGTTGATCAGCTTGTTAGCCGCCTGCACCGAACGCGGTACCTGATACTGATTATCCTCGACGATGTATTTGATCTTGCGACCATCGATGCCGCCCGCGGCGTTAACCTGGTCGAACACCATCCGCCAGGAATTGGTGTTGTTCACCCCCCACATCGCCGTCACGCCGGACAGGTCGGTGTAGGTGCCGATGATAATTTCGTTGTCGGACACACCGCGCTGGGCGTCCGCGGCCAGCGCCGGGGTCAGAGCGAGCAGCGACGACAGGGCAGTGGCAGCGAGCTTGGCAAGGCGCATGGATCGTTTCCTTATTGTTCAGGCGTGGGCGTTCTGCATGACCGGGTCCAACCGTGCGTCGGGTTGGCTGCCGGTCTGCGCTGGTTCATCGATGCGCTGGATGGTGATGCCAAGGCTGCGCGCCCAGTCCAGGGTCGGCGGGCTGACTGGTTCACCACCGACGTAAGCGAGCCGGATGCGATTTAATCCGAGGTCACGCCGAACCGCCGGCAAAACAAACAAGTTCGCCAGGCCCGCGCCCGCGCCACCCATCCGTCCGGCCTTCAGCGCCCAATCATAAAGGATTCGTTGCATCGTCGTGGCGGCCTTTGCTGAGCGCGTGGCGCGGCCATGCAGGTGCGCCCAGGCCTCAGCATCCGCGCCAAGCACTGTCGGCTGCAACTCCTGCAGGTTCTCCGCAGCGGTATCGGCGCTTTCCAGATAGTTGCTGACGCAGCCGGCATCCAGCGCAGCATAGAGGCCCCACACCCGCTCGGTGACGTCAGCCATGCTCAGAACCGCCAGCCGTTCGTCACGTGGCGTCAGAGCCAACCGGGACCGCGCCGTGGCCATCATTTGCATGACCTCACGATGCGTCAGCGTCCGCCCCTCGGTGACCGATGCTTCCCGCGAGAACAGGATCACCGCCGCCTGGTCCGGCTGGATCGCCGCCCTCGACGTTGCCCAGGTCCCCCCCTGCCCTGTCCTGCCCGTGAACGCCGCGAGACTGATGCACTGCCGGTCCGAAAATTCGCGCAGCCCCTTCATGTCGAAGATGACAATGCGGGCCAGGGCGGGACAGTGGTCGCGGATGCTGAGGATCTTATCGAGTTGTTCTTCGTTCTCAACAAACAACAGGCGGCTGCCGGACGCTTGAAGTATATAAGCGATCCGCTCCGCCGCGCTGTCTGGATGGATCGCCACGCAGGCCGCGCCTGCGCCTTGGATGCCAATGTCGGCATATACCACCTCCAGCCTCGTTTCGGAGATGATCGCAATGGTGTCGCCGCTGCCAATCTCGAAATCCAGCAGGGCCTCCCCGATCGCGGCCGCATGGGCTGCAAGCTGCGACCAGGTCTCGGCCTGCCAGATGCCGCGGTCCTTTCGGCGCAGGATCGTCTTGTCCGGCTGCGCGGCGGCCCGGGCAGCAACCAGGCCAGGGAGACTGAGATCGGCGGATCCGTTCATAGGTAATGGCCCAATTTGGCGGGAGCCTGTCGTCGCGTTGTTGCCCTCGTGTCATCGCCGGCCGCGTGCCGGTGATGACGAGGGGGAGAGCACCGATGCATCATCGCGGCTAGTTCCATAAACGTTTCTTCTTCCAACGTCGTGTGCCGCGGGCGCCCGTCTCTTTCTGCCCGAGGTAGAATTCACGGATGTCGGCGCGTTCCAGCAGCGTTTTGCAATGATCGGCCGCGACGATGCGCCCGACCTCCAGCACATAGCCGTAGTCCGCGGTGCGCAATGCCAGATGGGCGTTCTGTTCGACCAGTAGAATCGCAACATTCTGTTCCTGGTTGATGCGGCGGATGATGCCGAATATCTGCTGCACGAGCAGCGGCGACAGACCCAACGACGGTTCATCCAACAACAACAATTTCGGGCGGCCCATCAGTGCTCGGCTGATCGCCATCATCTGCTGCTCGCCGCCGGACAACAGGCCGGCGCGCTGATGCTGGCGTTCCTGCAAGCGGGGAAAGTAGCTAAAACAGAGTTCCAGGTCGCTGCCGATACCGGCGGAATCGCGGCGTGTGTAGGCGCCCATCATCAGGTTCTCACGCACCGTCAAGAACGGGAACGTTTCCCTCCCCTCCGGCACGTGGCAGATGCCGCGCTGCATCACCTGATCGGGGGGCAGCCGAGCGATGTCCTGTCCCTGGAACATGACCTGGCCGCGTTCGGGGTCGAGGACACCGGATATGGTACGCAGGACGGTGGTTTTGCCCGCCCCGTTGGCGCCCAGAACAGTAACGATCTGGCCCGCGTCCACATCCAGTGACACGCCGCGGATCGCCTGGATCGGCCCATAAAACGTTTCGATTGAGTCAACGCGGAGCAGCCGCTCACTCATGCCGCTTCCTCCAGGTCGCCGCCGAGATAGGCCTTGATCACCTCGGGGTGATCCTGCACCTCGCGCGGGCTGCCCATGGCGATAACCTTGCCGTAGTTTAGCGCCATAACCCGGTCGGAGACCTGGTTCACCAGCGCCATATCGTGTTCCACCATGATGACGGTGATTCCCAGATCCTTCTTGATGTCCTCGATCCAGAAGCCCATCCCTTCCGTTTCTTCGACGTTCAGGCCAGACGATGGCTCGTCCAGCAGCAACAGCTTCGGTTCGGTGCACAGTGCACGGCCAAGTTCCACGACTTTGCGCACGCCATATGGCAGGTTGGCGATCAGCTGATCGCGATAGCGCTGCAGCCCCAGGAAGGAGATCACGTCCTCCACCTTCTCGCGGTGCTTCAGCTCCGCGCGGCGCACCGACGGCAGGAAGGCCAGCTGCGACAGGAATCCAACGGTGGAGTGGCAATGCCGCCCGATCAGCAGGTTCTGCAGCAGAGTCGCCTGTGGAAACAGTTCGATATTCTGGAATGTCCTGGCGATGCCCATGCCGGCGATTCGATTCGCTGGTGTATGGGTGAACTCCTGATCCTCGAACATCAGCCGGCCGGAGGTTGACGTGTAAATGCGGCTGATCAGGTTGAATATCGTGGTCTTGCCGGCGCCGTTGGGGCCGATGATCGCGAAGACCTCGCCATGGTGGACATCGAAGCTCACGGAATCGACGGCGCGGATGCCGCCGAACCGAACCGAAATATCGTCAGCCTGGAACAGGATCATCGCAGGCGCTCCGACCTTGCATAGGATTTCTGACGGCGATAGGCGGCCTTCCGCTTGAACGGAAACTCAACGAACCAGGACTTGAGCTTTAACCACATGCCGTTCAGGCCGCCGGGCTGGAACAGGATGACCAGCACCAGAACCAAGCCGAACAAGGACGGCTCCAGGCCCGGCAAACGGCCGATGCCGAAGGGTAGGTCGTCGCGCACGATGGCGATCAGCTGCGGCAGCAGGCGGACGAACATCGCTCCCAGGATGGCGCCACGCAGCGATCCGAGGCCGCCGATGAACACGATGGTGATGAACTGCACAGACAACAGGACGTCGAAGGCGTCGGGTGCGAGAAACCGGACGTAGTGGGCGAAGAGAGCGCCAGCCAACCCAGTCATACCGGCGCTGATCGCGAAGACCAACGTTTTGTACTGAGCAAGGTTGATACCCATGCTTTGCGCTGACACCTCACTGTCGCGGATGGCCACCATGGCGCGGCCGATGGGGGAGCGAAGGAGGTTGGCGGCAATCCACAGCACGAAGGCGAGCACGACCAAGGAGACGTAGTAGATGCCTGTGGCGCCCTCGACCGAGTAGCCGAAGACGTATGGCGTGGGTACGGCGAAACCGTCGAAGCCGCCGGTGACGGAGTCCCATTTCTGGAAGATGGTGCCGACGATGCTGCCAAAGGCCAGGGTGGCGATGGCCAGGTACAGGCCGCTCATGCGCAGGGTCGGGCGGCCGATGGCCGCGCCGCACAGGGCGGTGAACAAACCGGCTATTGGCATGGTGATCAGGAAGGGCACGCCCTGTTTCAGCAGCACGGCATTGGTGTAGGCGCCGATGCCAAGGAAGGCGGCGTGGCCAAGGCTGATCAGGCCGGTGTAACCGACCAGCAGCATCAGACCAACTCCGACGATAGCAAAGATGAAGACAGCGCCAAGCTCGCCGACGTAGAACTCCCCAAGGACCAGCGGAATGATGAGCAGGATGACCGCCAGCAAAGCGTACCAGAAACGATCGGTGTTGCTGCGGAATAGCGCCAGGTCCTGACGGTAATTGGTGCGGAAGAGGTGGCGCATCAGACGCGCTTTCCCATGCGTTCGGCGAACAGGCCCTGCGGCCGGACCAGCAGCATCGCCAACAGCACGACGTTGGACGTGACTTCCTGAAAGCCGGCGGGAAGTTTATAGCCGGCGAACTGTTCCACGATGCCGACAATCACGCCACCTACGAGGCATCCAGGGATGCTACCGAAGCCGCCGATCACTGCTGCGGCGAAGGCCTTGAAGCCCAACGCGCCCATGTTTACGTCGATCATCGAGACCGGCGACAACAGCACGCCGGCCACGCACGCGACGCCGGCGCTGATCGCCCAGATCAGTGAGAAGATGCGCCGCACCGGAATGCCCATGTAATAGGCCGCAAGCTGATTCTGCGATGCAGCCTGCATCGCCACGCCAACCCGCGTCTTACTGAAGAACAGATACAGCACAAGACACAGGATGACCGTGCCAACAATAATGGACAGATTGTCCTGACCCAGAATCAGTCCGTTAATATTGACGGTCTTGTTGGTAAACGGCGTATCGAATCCGACCGAGTCATAACCCCACGTTATTCCCGCCGCCGCTCTAAAAATGAACCCCAACCCAAGGGTCAACATCACGACAGCAAACTGAGGCTGGCCAATGACTCGTCGCAGAACGAACGCGTCCAGCAAATATCCGAACGCAGCCGTGATTAAGATCGCCAACAGCGCGCCGACCCAGTATGGCAGCCCGAACTTTACGATCATGGTGTAGGCGACGAAGCCGCCGAGCATCATGATGTCGCCCTGGGCAAAATTGACCATCTCGGTCGCTTTGTAGATCAGCACGAAGCCAAGGGCGATAAGCCCATAGATGCAACCCGCGGCTGCACCATTGACGACAAGCTGCAATAACCGCGCAGCATCTTCCACTGACGAGGACCCTCCCGTGGCTGAGACCGTACGGGTCCCGTTTATGGTTCAGCGATACATAGGTCACAGGCCGGTCAGGCGTCAATCGGCGCCGGGAGTGTAAGATCGAAATGAAAAGAGGGACCCAACCCGGGCACTGGGCCGCCAAGGAGGCATTGGCCACTTTAGAATCAATCCGTATGGTTCAAAAGGGATGAGGAGGCGGCACAAGTGTCGCGGCTGACACGATCCCTCCCTGTTTCATTTCCGTGGAGCAGCGGAGTTCTGAGGGCCGTCAGCCCGTAAAAGGGTGGAAGGGGTGAGCCCCCGCCGTCTTTTAATCCGCCTCGGCACCCATCTTCGAAGCCAAAGTAGGCATCCGGCTGCGCCGTGGCGCCAGGAAATTCTGCAGCCGGCCCAGGTAGAGGTAGATGACCGGGGTCGTGTAGAGCGTCAGGACCTGGCTCAGCGCCAGACCGCCAACCATCGCGAAGCCCAGCGGCCGGCGGAGTTCGGAGCCAGCGCCGCGGCCCAGCATCAGTGGCAGCCCGGTCAGCAGGGCCGCCAGCGTGGTCATCAGGATCGGCCGGAAGCGCAGCAGGCACGCCTGACGAATGGCGTTGAATGACGACTGGCCATCGCGGCGTTCGGCGGTGATGGCGAAATCGACCATCATAATGCCGTTCTTCTTGACGATGCCGATCAACAGAATGATGCCGATCACCGCGATCATCGAAAGATCATAGTGGAACAGCAGCAGCATGATCAGCGCGCCAAGCCCCGCGGAGGGCAGCGTGGATAGAATGGTCAGCGGCAGGATGTAGCTTTCGTAGAGGATGCCCAGGATGATGTAGACGGTGATGATCGCCGCCGCGAGCAGATAGGGTGTGCTCTGCAACGAAGACTGGAAGGCCTGCGCTGTGCCCTGGAACGAGGCCTGGAGCGTCACCGGCGCATTCAGTTCCTGCATCGCCGCGTGGATCGCGAGGACCGCGTCACCCAGCGCCGCGCCTTGGGCAAGGTTGAACGAAATCGTGACGGCCGGGAACTGGCTCTGATGACTGATCGACAGCGGCTGGACCGGCACTGTGCTCCACTTCGCAAAAGCAGATAACGGCACCGCCTGCCCGGTCGAGGAGCGGACATACAGCGTGCTGAGCGTGTCCAGCTTGGACAATTGGTCGGGAGGCACCTCCAGGATCAGGTGGTAGCTGTTCACCTGGGTGAAGTACTGGGTGATCTGCCGCTGTCCGAATGCGTCGTAGATCGTGTCGTCGATCGCCTGCGGCTGGATTCCAAACTGCGCCGCCTGATCGCGGTCGATGACGATCGTCGCCGTAGTGCCCCCGACTTGTAGATCGGACGCCACGTCACGCAGCATCGGCAGCGTTTCCAGCTTCGCCTGCACCTTTGGTGCCCATTGGAACAACTCGTCCAGGCTGGCGTCCTGCAACGTGTACTGGAACTCGGTCTTGGAAAGCCGGCCGCCCAGCTTGATGTCGGGGATCGCCTGAAGGAACCCTTTTCCACCCATGACCGAGGCAAACTTGGGCCGATTACGAGCGATAAAATCCTGAGCGCTGCCGCCGGTCCGCTCATCCCAAGGCTTCAAGGCGATGTACATGCGGCCGTTGTTGCCAGTCTGGCCGCCTACTCCGGCACCCACGGTCGCGCCATAGCCCGCGGTGTCGGGATCGGCCGCGACGATGGCATTGAACTTCTGCTGCAGCGCCGACATCTGGCTGAAGGAAAGATCCTGCGCACCCTCGGTGATGCCAAAGACGACGCCGGTGTCCTGCGCCGGAAAAAAACCTTTCGGGATGATCAGAAACAGAAAGACGGTCAGGCTGACGGTTCCCAGGAAAATCAGGAACGTCACGAAATGGAACCGCAGCGCAACATCCAACGTACGCCGGTAGCCACCGATCAGCGCGGAGAAGAATCCCTCCACCACCCGATACGCCCAGTTATGCGCGCCAGCGTGATGGCGGAGAAAGCGTGAGCACATCATCGGCGTCAGGGTGAGCGACACGAAGGCAGAAATCATCACCGCGATCGTCACGGTCATGGCGAACTCACGGAACATGCGCCCGACGATGCCGCCCATCAGCAGCAGCGGGATGAACACCGCGATCAGCGACAGGCTGATCGACACGATGGTAAAGCCGATTTCGCCGGCGCCTTTCAGCGCGGCCTCCATAGGCTCCATGCCTTCCTCGACATGCCGGAAGATGTTCTCCAGCATCACGATCGCATCGTCCACGACGAAGCCGACCGCAATAGTCAGCGCCATCAGCGACAGATTATCGAGACTGAAGCCGACGACATACATGACGGCAAACGTGCAGATCAGCGCGACCGGCACGGTGATCGACGGAATTACGGTCGCCCAGAAGCTGCGCAGGAAGATGAAGATCACCATCACGACCAGCGCGACGGACAGCATCAGCGTGAACTGCACGTCAGCCAGCGAGGCCCTGATCGTCAGTGTCCGATCCATCACCACGCTGACGTGCACCGACGGCGGGATCGACGCTTCCAGATGAGGCAGTGCGGCCTTGATCCGCTCGACCGTCTCGATGACGTTCGCACCGGGTTGTTTGAAGACGATCAACAGTATGCCGCGCTTGCCGTTCTGCCAGGCGGCGAGCAACTGATTCTCCGGCCCGTCCACCGCTCGGCCGATATCGCGCACCCGCACCGGCGCGCCGTTGCGCCAGGCCACGATCACGTTGTCGTACTGCGCAGCCTTGGTGAGCTGATCGTTGTCGTAAAGGGCGAAAGACTGGTTGGGCGTGTCGATCGAGCCCTTCGGACTGTTCACCGTGGCATTCACCAGGACGGCGCGGACGTCCTCCAGCGTCATGCCCATGCTTGCCAGCTTGCCGGGGTCTACCTGAACGCGCACCGCGCGCTTCTGCTCGCCGCCGATCAGGACCTGGGACACGCCGGACAACTGAGACAACTGCTGCGCCAAGACGACATCGGCATAGTCGTCGACGTCGATCATCGGGAGTTCGCTGGACTGCACGGCCAGGATCATGATCGGCGAGTCGGACGGGTTGACCTTGTAATACGTCGGCGCCGACGGCATGCCTTTCGGCAGTTGCCCGCTGGCGGCGTTAATCATCGCCTGAACGTCGCCCGCCGCGCCGTCGATGTTACGATCAAGATCAAATTGCAACGTGATGTTCGACTGGCCCATCACACTGACCGACGTCATTTGCGCTACGCCAGGAATCTGCGCGAACTGTCGTTCAAGCGGCTGCGCCACGGTCGAGGCCATCGTTTCCGGGCTGGCGCCGGGGAATTTTCCGGTGACATTGATCGTTGGGAAGTCAATGCGCGGGAGCGGCGCGACCGGCAGGAATGGATAGGCGGCCAGACCCACCAGAACCAGGGCCGCAGTGAATAGCGACGTGGCGATTGGGCGTCGTATGAACGGCGTCGAAATGCTCATGTCGCTGGCGCTCCCTCGGCCATCAACTCGCGGATTTGGCCGCGGGCGGCGCCGCCTGATCACGAACCGTCACCTTGGAGCCGGCTTCTAACCTGGACTGACCGGCCACAACCACCACAGCGCCGTCGGACAAGCCGCTGTTCACAACCGATTTCCCGCCTTCCTCCCGACCCACCGTCACAGGCTGGACCGACACGGTGTTGTCAGGCCTCACCTGGTAGACGAACAGCCCGTTCGGCCCATGCTGGATCGCGGTAGTCGGAACCGCAACAACACCAGTGTCATTACCGATCAGCAGCCTGGCGTGCACGAACTGGCCTGGCCACAACGCATGGTCCGTATTGGGAAACGTGGCTTTCAGCTTGATCGTGCCGGTTGTGGTATCGATGGCATTGTCAACCGTAAGGAGAGTTCCCCGGGCAAGTTCGGTTTTATCGTCGGACGCGAATGCCACGACTTCCAACGGCTTGGAGTTCTGTCCCATCGCCTTCGTGATGCTGGTAAGGTTGTCCTGCGGCAGCGTGAAGGTCAGGGCGATCGGCTGAACCTGAGTAATGGAAAGAATCGGCGTCAGTTCATTTGCGTGCACGACATTGCCGGGATCGACATTGCGCAGCCCAATCCGCCCGTCGAACGGAGCGGTGATATAGCTGAAGCTGAGATTGAGCTGGGCCGTTTCGATTTGTGCATCGTCTCCGGCAATCGTGGCGACCAACTGCTTGACCATGGCCGCCTGCGTATCAAGCTGCTGGCGGGAGGCAAAATCCTGGCGCACCAGCGACGAATATCGCGACAGATCAGCCTGGGCGTTTGCCAGTTGCGCCTGATCCTGCTCTTTCTTGGCGATCGCGGCATCCAGTGCCGCCTGATAGGGGCGCGGATCGATCACCGCGAGAAGTTGGCCCTGCTTGACGTCCTGCCCTTCCTTGATCGGCACCTGGGTCAGGGTGCCATCCACGCGCGGACGCAGCATCACGGAATAATAGGCCTGCACCGTCCCCAGACCGTGCAGCCAGACGGGCACGTCCTGACGTTGCGCGGTCGCTACGATAACCGGAACGCCGGACTGCTGTGCTTGAGCCAGAGTAACCCCAAAGGGAACCACCGGGAATATGGCTGAAGTGACCGCCGTGGCAGCCAGACCGAAGCAAAGGCGCAACCCCGGAAGCGGCCGCGTCCGGCCGTTGGTGTTCATCTATCTCTTCTCACAGTCCAAAAGATGAAAGCGGCGTATCGAACAGCGAGACTTTCTCATGACCTATCGAGACGGACAGCCGCAGCCTCTCACTCGTTGTCACGTTCGGCCCTGCTGAAACAAGAATTATTATTAAAACCCAGGACAAGCGCCAGCCCAAAAACAGCACGTGCCGCCCGGTGTTACAATACGAGAAGGTTCAACGTTCTATCGACGATCTGTCTAAGTGGCGACGGTTATGGCAGACTAGCGCGATGGTATCTATCGGCATCGGCTTAGCTAAAGGTCAGCAGATGAATCCGGTCACACGGGTCGGCGTCACCGTCACGTTCCTGCGAATGGACCGCGCGCCGCGGCAGGCGCCGCCAGGCTTGCCATCTGACCTGCAGATCGTCCGGGTCCGTGCGCCGTCGGTCCCATTCTACCGGTACTTATATAACACTGTCGGAGCCGACTATCTGTGGTGGCTGCGCCGGACCACCCCCGATAATGACCTGGCCGCCCTGCTCGCTGATCCCGCCGTCACCATCCATACCCTTTATTCGGGCGGCGAGCCGGCGGGCTTTTTCGAACTAGACGCCCGCGCCTGGCCGGACATCAACCTGAGCTATTTCGGCCTGATGCCGCGCGAGGTGGGTGCCGGCCATGGCCTTGCCTTCCTGCGCTGCGCCGTCGATGAAGCTTGGCGCCGGGGGCCAAGGGGCATGACGGTGAACACCTGCAATGCCGACCATCCGCGCGCTTTGCCGACCTATTTGAAGGCCGGATTTAGCATCGTCCGGCAGGTCCGGGAGGTCTGGAGCGTGCCGAACCGGCTTGGGATGCGCATACCTGACAGCCTGCGGCTTTGACCGACAGCCTGGCGCTTTATATACATTGGCCGTTCTGCTTGGCGAAGTGTCCCTATTGCGACTTCAACTCGCATGTCCGGGACCGCATCGACCGGGACATGTTCGGCGCCGCGTTGCGCCGTGAGCTGGCGACCGAGGCGGGGCGGCTTGGCAGGCGGCGGCTGACCTCGGTGTTCTTTGGCGGCGGGACACCCAGCCTGATGCAGCCGGCGACCGTCGCTGCCCTTCTGGACGACTCCGCGCGCCTGTTCGATATCGACGACACGATCGAGATTACGCTGGAGGCCAACCCGACAAGCGTTGAGGCTGGGTGCCTTGCGGACTTCCGGCGCGCGGGGGTCAACCGGATCTCCGTGGGCATCCAAAGCCTTGATCCGGAGGCTCTGCGTGCCCTTGGCAGGCAGCATTCGGTGACCGAGGCCGTTACCGCGCTGACTCTGGCGCGCGACCTGTTCCCCCGCATCTCGTTCGACCTGATCTATGCCCGTCCGGGGCAGACCTTGCCGGCCTGGCGGGCGGAGTTGCAGGCCGCGCTCGCGATCGCCGCCGATCATCTGTCGTTGTACCAGTTGACCATCGAGCCGGGCACGAAGTTCGAGGCGTTGCACCGGCAGGGACAGATCGTATTGCCTGACGAAGACCTTGCCGCGGATCTGTATCGCGCGACGGAAGAGGAATGCGGCCGAGCGGGATTGCTGCCGTATGAGATTTCGAATTACGCGGTGCCGGGCGGCGAGAGCCGGCACAACCTGGCCTACTGGCGCTATCAGGATTATGCTGGCATCGGTCCTGGCGCACACGGCCGGGTTACCGTCGGCGGGTCATTACACGCCACAAGACGCCACCGCGCGCCGGAGGTATGGGCGGAACGGGTTGAACGCGACGGGCATGCGCTGACGAACGATGACGAAGTGCCCCCGGCTGACCGGGCCAGGGAAGCCTTGCTGATGGGCCTGCGGCTGACCGAGGGCATCGACATCGCGTGGTTCCAGTCACGCACCGGCCGCACTGTGGAAAAGTCCGTCGACGCCAGGATGCTTCAGGCCGCGATGGACGAGGGTTACATCCGGCGGACGCACGACCGGCTGATCGCGACGGCGGAGGGTCGCTTACGGCTGGATGCTCTGCTGTCCGCATTGGTTACATAACCGATCATGACCCGCCTGATCGGCGTCGATTTCGGCACCACCAACAGCGTGGTTGCCTGGCTGGATGCCGACGGTGAGGCGCACACCGCGCGCTACAGCGTCGGACAGGCGGAACTGGACGTGTTCCGCACCGTCCTGTGCTTCTGGGCCGAGGAGGCAGGGGGACGCAATACGCTGCATCACGCCGCCGGACCGTTCGCCGTGGATGCCTACCTGGATGATCCGCTGGACAGCCGGCTGATCATGTCGATGAAGACCTATCTCGCTCAGCGCAGCTTCACCCAGACCAACATCTTTGGGCGCATTTTCACGCTCGAGGCGATGGTCGCGATGTTTATTGCGCAACTGGTTAGTCCGGATGCGGGCGACGCGCGGATCGTCGCCGGTCGCCCTGTCCGCTTTGCCGGTGAACTGGCCGATGATGAATTCGGCGAGCAGCGCCTACGCGGCTCCTTCGCGGCGGCGGGGTTCGGATCGATCGATATCGCGCTGGAGCCGGAAGCGGCCGGCTACCGGTTCGCCCGCTCGCTGAATTGTCCGGCAACAGGTACCTGGTCGGCGACTTCGGCGGCGGGACCAGCGACTTTTCCGTCTTGCGCTTCGACCCCGGCACTCACCAACCCGTGACACCCCTCGGCCATGCCGGCATTGGCATTGCAGGCGACACCTTCGATTACCGGATCATCGACAAGGTCGTATCGCCCCTGCTGGGCAAGGGCGGCGTCTACACCGTGATGGGTAAGGAACTACCGGTGCCACCGGAGTATTTCTCCGGCTTCGCCCGCTGGCATCGCCTGTCGCTAATGCGGACGCCGAAGACTCTGCGGGACATTGCCGCGGTGGCAGCCGCCAGCGCCGACCCACAGCCATTGCGCACACTGATTGGACTGATCGAAAATGAACTGGGATACCAGCTCTATCAGACCGTCAGCGCAGTCAAGGCTGAGTTGTCCCGCCACCAGACGGCGGCGCTGCGCTTCCGGCACGGCGACTTCGCCATCGACCGGCCGATCAAACGCGCCGAGTTCGAATCCTGGATCGCCGGCGATCTTCATAGGCTTTCGGCAACCGTGGATCAGGCCCTGGCAGATGCTCAGATCGGGGCGGACCAGATCGACAGGGTGTTCCTGACCGGCGGGACCTCGTTCGTTCCGGCCGTGCGGGCGCTGTTCCAGCAGCGGTTCGGAGCTGACAGCGTCTCTGGCGGCGGCGAATTTGTCTCCGTTGCCGAGGGCCTGGCGCTGATCGGACGGGACCGTCTTCGCCAGATAGCCGGCTGATCGATGAACTCTCCATCGATGGCGGATTTATGTGCGAACCAATCGCATGTTGGCTGGTGACAACCGGCGCAATCGCGCCTTTGATGCGGGGATGGATGGCCCGATCCCCAACCCGCAGATCGACCCTAAAGATACGTCGGAACCGGCCGGGGAGGATGCCAGCCCCTATCGCCTGCTGATGCCTCGGCACCCCTACGCGCCGGTCGTCTTCGCTTCGTCTCACTCGGGCCGGGTCTATAGTCCGGAATTCCTTTCCGGCGTGCGGTTATGTCCGCTGGGATTGCGGCGCAGCGAGGACAGTTTCGTCGATGACCTCTTCAGTGCCGCACCCGACCACGGCGCGCCGCTGCTGGCAGCCAATTTCCCGCGCGCCTTCTGCGACGCCAACCGGGAGGCCTGGGAGCTGGATCCGGCGATGTTCGCCGATCCTTTGCCGAGCTGGGTAAACACCACAAGCGTAAGGGTGACGGCAGGGCTCGGTACGATTGCCCGTGTCGTGGCCTCCGGCGAGCCTATCTACAGCAAGAAACTGACCTTCGCGGAGGCGCAACGCCGCATCCAGACCTATTGGCGACCATTTCACGACACGCTGGGCCGGCTGATCATCGATACCAAAGCCCGCTTCGGCTATTGCTGGCTGATTGACTGCCATTCGATGCCGTCGACCAGTCAGGTGCGGCGTGGCAGCGGGCGGCCGATCGATTTTGTGCTGGGCGATCTGCATGGTGTTGCCTGCGCGTCCCGAGCAACCCGCTTCGTTGAGTTGTACCTGTCGAGCCAGGGCTTCGTTGTGCGGCGCAACGACCCCTATGCCGGCGGCTTCATCACCGCGCACTACGGCAAGCCGGCCGATAACGTGCATGTCCTGCAGATCGAGGTCGCGCGGGGCCTTTATATGGACGAAGTGCGAATTGAGCGGCTGCCGACGTTCACGGCGATCCAGCAGCAGATCGCGGCGCTGATCGGCGTGCTGACCGCCGAGGCGCATGACCTGATCGGATAGAGGTGCCGCACTGGTGCGGCGCAGCAAGACGCCGTAACCTCGTGGCAATTCATACACGGGAGGAACCGGCATGAACGAACTCACCAGGATCGACTACGGGCCTGAAGAGTCCGCGATGAGCGCCTATCTGGCATTTGGCGCCCGTCGGGCCGAGGCGCTCGGCAACCGCGGCCCGATCCGCTTTGCACCGGACGGGAGCATTCACCCCGAGATCCTGGACGCCTATTGGCGCACCGGCTTCTACGTCTTCGAAAACGTCCTGCAGCCCAACGAGTTGGCGGACATCGGAGCTGACCTTCACGAGATCCTGGATCGGCTGCCGGTTGAGAGTGGCGCTGAGCTCGACGCCAAGGGCCGCCGAGCCCTTGGCGCGGACAACAAGGCGCCGACGCTGTTCTGGGCCAAACCGCTTGGCGACCCGTTCGGCGGGACAACCCTGGCCGCTGGCCGTCACCCGGTGAAGATGTTCGAGCCAAAACCACCCAGCGACGCCCCAACGGAGGTCGTCTACCTCATCCTCGGCACGCTGCAGTTCTCCGAGGCACACCTGCGCCTTTATGGCCACCCACAGCTCCTGGCGGTCGCCGCCGCGGTCAATGGCAACGACTTCGTTCCATTCAACGAGGCGATGTTTATCAAGGAACCTGGCCGAGGCGCCTCGGTCGCCTGGCACCAGGACGGCGTCACCCACTGGAACAGCGCCGACTGGGACCAGGGCTCGCACGGCTTCAACTTCATGGCGCAGCTATATGGCTGCACGCCGGCGAATGGGGTCTGGGTCGTTCCTGGGTCGCACAAGGTTCGGCAAGGCCGACATCAAGGCAATGGTTGCGGCGGCCGGCACCGAACGCCTGCCCGACGCCGTGCCGATTGTCTGCAAGCCTGGTGACGTTGCCATCACCAACCGCCAGACGGTCCACGGATCGTTTGCCAACACCAGTGCGGATTGGCGCGTCACGCTGAATTTCGGCTTCCACCGCCGCCGATCGGTCCTGGGTGTACAGGGCGGCGGCGTCCACAACGAGGCGGCTGTCTATACCGCGGACCGCATCGCCGCACGCGCCCGCCTGATCGGCTACGGCATCGATGCCCGCCGTCAGCGCTTTCCCGCCGAAACGGCCTACGACTATGCACCGCACGCCGGCCAGACATTCCAGTGGGATGCGCAGGCCAAAGGCGCAATCAAGGACTACAACCTGCTCGACCTGAGCATCTGAGGAATGTCAACAATATGCCCATCAAGAAAGGCTACAAGCAGCTTCTCGAAGAAGCCAACGCCGAGATCGAGACCCTGACCGTGCCGGACGCCATGGCCCAGTTCGGCAAGCCGGACACAGTCTTTGTTGACCTGCGCGACCCGCGCGAGATGGACCGCGAGGGCAAGATTCCCGGCGCCTTCGCCTGTACCCGCGGCATGCTGGAGTTCTGGATCGACCCTGAAAGCCCCTACGGCAAGCCAATCTTTCAGGAGGACAAGAAGTTCATCTTTTTCTGCGCCGGTGGCTGGCGATCAGCCCTTGCTGCCAAGACCGCGCAGGATATGGGCCTTGATAAGGTCGCTCATATCGAGGGTGGCTTCGGCGCCTGGAAACAGGCCGGCGGTCCTTTTGATCCGCCTAAGCCCAAAAGTTAGGTCCGCGCGGCGGAGCCGGACAGCATCGCCTCCGGCAGCCAGACACGG
The DNA here is from genome assembly GCA_963819005.1 of uncultured Pseudomonadota bacterium. Taxonomy (GTDB): domain Bacteria; phylum Pseudomonadota; class Alphaproteobacteria; order Acetobacterales; family Acetobacteraceae; genus Rhodopila. The sequence goes on along the minus strand of CAWFUL010000007.1, from coordinate 56,133 downwards.
CGGACCTGCCACGCGCCATCGCGCAGGTCCATTTCCATCCGGATCGGTTCGGCAACGCCAGCGGCCTTGACGTCAACGTCGAACACCGTGGGACTTTCGAAAAATGCCCAGGTGACACGGACCTGACCAGTCGGAGCCTCCTCATGGTGCGGCACGCCCAATGACGCTGCCACAATCCCTTGCGGTGTCACCTGCCGGTCAATGGTGCTGGAGGTGATGCCGCGGATGAAGGATGCGCCGAAGGCTGGCAGCTTGGTGCCTGGCTTGGCGTCAGAGTCATCAACAACAAGGTCACAAATATCTTCCTTGATACCCTCTCGCACCGCCGGCCAGTCGACCAGTGCTTCAAGCGTCGAGGCATTGGCGGTCTGCATCGCCGATCCCAGGCGGTACAACGTCACATAGGGGTAGGCGACATACGAAAATCCTACCGTCAGAAACGTTGCAAGAAGTGGCCACCTGACACGCATGGGGTCGCTCCGTTTGTTGCCGCTGTGGTGGAGAATGGACAAAACTGTCTGGGGTTCCATCCGGCAGCCGATACGTTAGGCTACAACTTGTTGATATATCCTTAACTCTAGCGTGAGCATACAATCCGATTGTAGGCTTCCGGATCAGTCGCACCTTCCGTGCCAAACAACAACACGCGACTACCCGCCTCCAAACCAAGCTGCGACCGAATCTGAGGATCGCCGGCAGGCTACCAAACAGCCAGCGAGCCCGGCAACCCCGGATTCACCAAAAACCAGCCCATTTCGTGCCAGAAACCGCATCGATTCGGCGGCAGCCTCATCCGGAATCGCCATAAAGGCGGTCGCAGCTCGCTGCAGTTCCTGCCAAGCGAGCAGACTTGGCTCCCCACAGGCGAGGCCCGCCATGATCGTGATCAATTCACCGGCTACATAAGCTATTTCGCCGTGTTGGGCGCTTCGCAGCAGGCAAGCTGCATTTTCCGGTTCAACGACTATGAGCCTGGGCGACGGCTGGAATCGCTCTCGCATCTGGACGGACACCGCGGCCGCGGCCCCGCCGACCCCGGCCTGGACGAATACATGGGTCGGCGGTGGTCCGGTCCATTGATCGGCTGCCTCGTCCGCCATCAGCCGGTAGCCTTGCATGACGGTACGGGGCACCTCGGTATAGCCGGGATAGGAGGTGTCGGAGACGACGAACCAGCCGTTCTGTTGCGCTTGGCGGTCGGCTTCGCGGACCGAATCGTCATAGTTGCCAGGGACGACCCGGATTTCAGCGCCGAATGCGGCGATGGCGTCGATGCGCGGCTGGCTGACACTCTTGTGGACGAAGATCACGCACCGGCAGTGAAACCGCGATGCGCCCCAGGCGACGGAGCGGCCATGGTTGCCGTCGGTGGCGCATGTGACGGTCAGGGCTTTGGTCGTGTCGGCGTAACGACCGCTGGACAGGTCGGCTGGGGTTGCGGCGCTGGCGATACGTTGGCGGGCCAGTTCGGCGGCCAGCAAATTGCCGACAGCGTAGGCACCGCCGAGCGCCTTGAAGCTGCCGAGGCCGAACCGAGAGGATTCATCCTTGATACAGATCCTTGCGACTGCGGCGTCGGAGGCGGCGGCGGGCAGGTCGTGCAGCGGGGTTGGTGCATAGCCATCCCAGGCGGTGATGGTTGCCTTGGCCCGACGAAAGCCACCGGCGGGCAGAACCACGACACCTGGCACACCATGGTTGGGGTTCATCACCAAGCGGAACGGCATCGAATTCAAACCTGACGGTCCAGACGAATGTTGCCGAAGGAGTTAACCCGAGCGGCGGTGTTTTTGGGGACCAGGCAGGTAGCGTCATATTCCTGAATGATCAGGGGGCCCGGCGTCGGACTGGTCAGCCCGGCGCGGTCGGTCACCGGCGTGGCCAGCCAACCGTCATACGGAAACCATGCGCGGCGCTCGGCCGGAGTGGGCCGGGCGAACGGTGGGATACGGAATGGCAGGCGCGGCTGGTCGGGCACGCCTCGTGCCATGACGGACAGGCCCATCAGTTCGACCGGTTCGGTGTCAGGTGCGCGGAAGCCGTAGGTGCGTTCATGCTCCGCGGCGAACAGAGCGGCAATCAGGCCGGGGGAGATGTCGATGTCCGGCAGGGCAACTTCGATCTCGCTGGACTGGCCCGTGTAGCGGGCGAATGCGGCGCGCTGGAAGATCTGGCGTCCGATGGGGAAGCCGTCCTGCTGCAGTCGGCTTGTTCCGGCGTCGGTCAGATCGGCCAGGATATCGTGGATGCGGTCGGGGTCGGCCTGATCCAACCGCACGCGGATGCTCTGGCGGGCGTGATGTTCGGGGTCGGCCACCAGAAGCCCAAAGGCACTGAACACGCCCGGCAAGGGCGGAACGATGATGCGGCCGATGCCCAGTTCGGCAGCGATACCGGCGGCGAACAGGGGACCATTGCCGCCGAAGGCCAGCATCGCGAACAGCCTGGGGTCTCTGCCTCGCTCCACCGACACCGCTCTGATGGCGCGCATCATCGTTGCGGCGGCGAGGCGGAGCATGCCGTATGCGGCTTCCTCAATTGAGCAGCGCAACGGTTCGGCGAGATCGCGGGCGACGGCGGCGCGGGCGGCTTCGAGGTCCAGGCGCATGGTGCCGCCGGTGAGGCCGCCGGGATCGAGGTAGCCGAGGACGAGGTTGCAGTCCGTAATGGTCGGTGCAGTGCCACCGCGGCCGTAACAGACTGGCCCTGGAACGGCGCCGGCGCTTTCGGGACCGACCTTCGGCGCGCCCGCTGCGTCCAGCCGGCAGATGGAGCCGCCGCCAGCACCGACCTCGGCCAAATCGATGGCGGGGAGTTTCAGAATGTACCCGGCGCCGACGAGCAGACGGGAGCCGGCCATAACACCGCCGCCGACCTCGATGGCCTCGGTGCGCAGCACTTCCCCGTTTTCGACGAGGCCGGCTTTGGCGGTGGTGCCGCCCATGTCGAAGGTGATGAGACGCGGTTCGTCGAGGCGGCGGGCCAGGGACGCGGCGCCGACTACGCCGGCGGCGGGGCCGGATTCAATGATGTGTGCAGGGGAATGGGCCGCGAACCCGGCCGAGGCGAGGCCACCATTGGATTGCATGAGTTGCAACGGGGCGTCGATGCCAAGCGCGCGCAGGCGGGCGTCGAGAGCCACGATGTATTCGCGCACGACCGGCTGGACGTAAGCGTTGATGACGGTCGTGCTGGTGCGCGGATATTCCTTGATCTCCGGCAGGATTTCGCTGCTCACGGAGATCGCAACCTCCGGCAAGGCGGAACGAACGGCCGCGGCGACGGCCTGTTCGTGCGCGGGATTGGCGTAGCTGTGCAGCAGGCAGATCGCGACGCTGACGACATTCTCGGCGCGCAACATGGCGATGACGGGGGTTAGGCTGTCGATGTCGAGCGGAACGGCGACCGTGCCGTCGGGACGGAGTTTCTCGGTCACCTCCAGGCGCAGCCGTCGTTCCACCAGCGCACGCGGCTTGGTCCAGCCGATGTCGTAGAGGACCGGCATGCGGAGGTCGCGGATTTCGAGGATATCGCGAAAGCCCTTTGTGGTGATCAGGGCGGTTTTCGCGCCTTTGCCCTCCAGGACCGTGTTCGATCCGACAGTAGTGGCGTGCAGGACGTCGGCCACCGGGCCAGGGCGGTCGGCGAGGAGGGAGCGCAGGCCGTTGACAATGCCCTCGCCGTAGTCGTGGGGCGTGGAGGCGGTCTTGTGGGTGGTAACCGTTCCGTCCGCGGAGATGGCGACAAGGTCGGTGAAGGTGCCACCGATATCGACGCCGATGCGTAACGTCATGCCGCGGGCTCCCACGCCACGTCCGGCAACGGCTTGCGTTCGGCTTTTAGTTTCGTCCGCAGCGCTTCGGTGGCGTCGGGGTCAATGATGGGCGGATCGCCGGCGGCGACCACGCCGTAGTCGCGGGCGGCGGCTTCGATGGTCACCAGGCCGTCGCGCAGGTCTCGGGCAACCAAGGCCAGATCACGGTCGACGGCGGGTCCCCAACCGCCGGCGCCAGGAAGTTCGTGGCGGAAGATCTCGCCGCGCGTCAGGTTCATGGTGATCTTGGAGTGCAGTTTCGTTTCGGTCGGCAGACCAGGGTTCATCACATTGCGCCCTGGCGCACCAGGGCCACCGCCGTATAATCCATATGGACGATGTGTCTGACGGTCGGCACGGACCTGCAGGACTCCCTCGTCCGCCAGCATGCGCCAGGTCTTGCGCTGGCTCATGCCTCCACGGAACTTGCCGGCGCCCCCAGTGTCCGAGACAAACTCGTAATCAAGGACCTCAAGCGGGTTTTCGGCCTCGATGACTTCGACCGAGAAGCTCGCCATGTTGGCGAACATGCAGGTGTTGCCATCGAGGCCGTCGGCCCAGGGACGACCGCCCCAGGCGCCCGAAATGAAATCAACGTAGATGAACGGGTTCAGGTCCTTGTCGTAGCCGCCGATGGTCAGCCCGGTGTTGCCACCGTCGGAGGAGGCGAAGACCCGGTCGGGGTAGAGTTGCGCCAGCGCGCCGAACGCGCAGTCCACGCCGCGGAAGCCGGTCAGGCCGCGGGCCGCGCATGCGGCGGGGAGCTTGCCGTGGGTGATCGTTCCGGCGGGCGCGATGATCTTGATGGGGCGGAAGACGCCATCGTTGTTGGGCATGTTCACCGACAGCACGGACTTGACCGCGGTGAAGCTCATTGCCGCGGTGTAGCTCAAGGTGTTGTTGATCGAGCCTTTCACCTGCGGGGCGCTTCCAGTCCAGTCGACCTCCATGCTGTCGCCATGCTTGCGGATGGTGCAGACCAGCCTGATGGGCTTGCCCTCGTCGATCTGGTCGTCATCGATCCAATCGGTGAAGGTTGCCTCGCCGTCCGGGAGTTCGAGCAGGCACTGGCGGGTGAGACGTTCGGAGTAGTCCATCATGGCGACCATCAACGTGCGCACGCCATCGGCAGCGTAGCGGTTAACGAGGTCGGTCATGCCGCGAGCCGCTATTTCGCAGGCGGCCAGCTGGGACCGGATGTCGCCAAAGACGCGGCCGGGGAGGCGAACGTTACGCTCGATCATGCGAAACAGGGTCTGGTTGGGCTGGCCCTTTTCGTAAAGTTTCAGGGGTGGGATGCGCAGTCCCTCGGCGTAGATTTCCAGGCTGTCGGAGGCGTTGGAGCCAGGCACCCGGCCACCCACGTCGGTGTGGTGGCAGATCGTGGCCGCAAAGGCGATGGGCTTGCCGCATTGATCTTCCGAGGCGAACAGCGGCTTGAAGATAAAGATGTCCGGCAGGTGCATGCCGCCGTCATAAGGATCGTTGTTGATAAAGATATCGCCAGGGTCGATGTCCGATTTGAAATGCGCCAGCACGGCCTGCAATGCCACCGGGATCGAACACAAGTGCCCCGGCAACGACAGGCCCTGGGCCACCAGCCGCCCCTCGGCGTCACAGATTGCCGCGCTGTAATCCATGATGTTCTTCAAGACACCAGAATAGGCGGTGCGATAGATCGTCAGCACCATCTCGTCGCCGATCGCCGAGATCGCATTACGAAACAATTCCTCAGTGATGGGATCGTACATGGGCAGCGCGGCCTCCGGCGTGGGTGGCTTATCCGACCACTGATGCGCCCGCATGGCAACGGTGGAAGGACTATGGCAGGATCAGCAGGGATACGAGAGTAGGGCGCCGCCGGGATGCTGCCGTTTTTGCCTGTTCGCCGCGTCATGTTGCTCATGGGTTTGCTTTTGCTAGGTCGCTGCGGACCGCAATCCTTGGTAGACTGCGATCTGAGAAAGGTCGCGGAAATGCCTCTGGAGGTGCAGGACCACCTGCTTGTCGTGCCGGCCGGAATTAACGGCAAATGGGTCAGGCTGGTCGTCGATACCGGCGCGGAGCGGACAACAATCGCCAAGACGACGGCGGAACGGTTGGAGCTGCCGCGCGATCCGCGATACACCACACGGGCGCAGGGCGTCGGTGGAATCACCACCACCACCGATGTCCGCCCCGACCGTTTCGTTCTCGGCGGGGTGCATTTTCCGCTGGATAGAATTGCTGTCGGGACGTTTACTCTTCGGACAGACCGCGGGCTTGACGCGGACGGGTTGCTAGGCGCGGATGTTCTGCTGGCGTTCGACCTGGATATCGACGTCCCGGGCGGCAAGCTGACGCTTTATCATGCAACCACCTGCCCACAGCTGCATTTGCCGTGGACCCAGCCGGCCGTGCTGCTGACGGGGGTCCGCGCCCATAAGGACCGGCTGATGGTGCCGATCACTCTGGATGGAGTGGACGGAACCGCGTTCCTTGACACCGGTGCGCAGGTCAACCTGATCAGCGGCTCGATGGTGCAGCGGATGGGGCTGACCAGCCAGACTTTCGCAAACGATCCGACGATCCGCCAGCACGGCGTCGGACCGGCGGAGGTCATCTCCCACGTGCATCGCTTCGATAGGTTGCGGATCGGTCCGGTAGTGCAGCAACCGGCGGTGCTGACGGTCATGGACGGGGACGCGGGCTTTGGCGATGCGCTGATCGGTGAGCAATTCCTGGCCGGCCACAGGGTCTGGATTTCGTTCCGGTCTTTGCAGGTCTACGTATCGACCGGCAAGTGATTCAGCCACTCGTTACGGGGGCACCTTCGCCCAGATTTTCTGTTTCAGCGCGTAGGTCAGGCCGGCCATTACGAGGAAATAAAACACCACCCAGACGCCAATTTTCTTGCGATGATCGGCCTGCGGGTCGGCCGCCCATGCCAGGAACGTGACCACATCGCTGGCGTTCTGCGCGACGGTGGAAGACGTGCCGTCCTTATAGGTGAACTGGCCTTCGTTCAACGGCGGCGGCATGGCGATCTGGTGGCCAGGGAAGTACTTGTTGTAGCTCGCGCCGTCCTGCATCGTCACGCCGGCGGGCGGGTCGGTGTATCCGGTCAGCAGGCCGTACAGGTCGCTGGCGCCGTTGGGATAGGTTTTGACGATCAGTGACAGGTCCGGTGGCAGGGAACCGTTCAGAACCTCCCGCGCGGCGTCCTCACTGACAAACGGTGCGCGGAATGTGCTGGCCGGCGTGCCAGGCTTCTTGACCATGTTGCCCTGGTTGTCGATTCCCGCCGGCACCATCACACCAGCGGCGAACGTCTTGATCTGGTCTGCGGTCATGCCGATGCCGGCAAGGTCGCGGTAGTGCAGGAAATTCATCGAGTGGCAATTGGCGCAGCTCTCGGCGTAGATCTGGAAGCCGCGCTGAGCGGCGGCCTGGTCGAACGTCCCGGTTATGCCCTGGAAGCTCCAGCTTCTCGATGGCGGAACTGGCGTGTCGTCGCCCTTGCTCATTGCAAGGGCCACAAGGGCAACCCCAACAGCGATGCCGATAGCTGCGTTGCGGATGGATACGTTGGTCATCATCGATCCTCCGGCGCTTCGGCGGGCGTTGCCGCGGGCAGCGCTCCGCCGCCGATGACCGGGCGGCTGATGCTGTCCGGCAAGGGCAAGGTTTTCTCGAACCTGCTGATGAAGGGCAGAACCAGCAGCAGGTGGGCGAAGTAATACAGGGTCGCGATGCGGCCGATCAGCACCCAGATGCCCTCCGGCTTATGGGCGCCGACGATGCCCAGCAGGGCGATCGAAACGAGCCAGAGGAAGAACAGCGGGCGGTACAGCGGGCGAAACCGAGCGCTGCGGACCGGGCTGGTATCGAGCCATGGCAACGCCAGGAGCAGGCCCATGGAACCGAACATCAAGGTGACGCCTGCGAGTTTGTCCGGCACGGCACGCAGGATGGCGTAAAATGGCAGGAAGTACCACTCGGGCTGAATGTCTGCCGGGGTGCGCAGCGGATCGGCGGGAACGAAGTTGGTCGGGTCGCTGAAGATGTTAGGCGCGAGGAAGATGACCGCCGCGAAGACCGCCAGGAACAGGCACAGGCCGAAGCTGTCCTTGATCGTGTAGTACGGGTGGAACGGCAGTGTGTCCTGCGGTGATTTCACGTCGATGCCCAGCGGATTGTTGGATCCGACGACGTGGATCGCGGCGATGTGCAGGCCGACGACACCGACGAGAACGAACGGCAACAAGTAATGCAGGCTGTAGAACCGGGTGAGGGTCGGGCTGTCAACGCCGAAGCCGCCCCACAGCCATGTCACGACAGCATCGCCCACGACGGGGATCGCGGCGAACATGTTGGTGATGACAGTCGCCCCCCAATACGACATCTGGCCCCAGGGCAGCACATACCCCAGGAAGGCAGTGGACATCATGATCATCAGTACCAGCACGCCCATGATCCACAACACCTCGCGGGGACTGCGATAGGACCCGTAGTAGATCGCCCGCAAAGTATGGATATAGGTGACGATGAAGAACATCGACGAACCGTTCTGGTGCATGTAGCGCACCAGCCAGCCGTAGTTCACATCGCGCATGATGTGCTGGACGCTGGCGAAGGCGCCGGTTGCGTCCGGGATGTAGTTCATCGCCAGATACACGCCGCTGATGATCATGATCATCAGCGTGACCCCCGCCAGGGCGCCAAAATTCCAGAAGTAGTTGAAATTCTTCGGGACCGGAAAGTCGGCAAAAGTGTGCTGCGTCGCGCTTAGGATGGGCAGGCGGGAATCGAACCAGCGGAGAAGCGAACCGCGGTATTGGCTGTCGTGCATGAAGACCTCCGCGGCGGTCAGCCGATCCGGATTTTTGTGTCAGTCAAGAACTGGTACGGCGGGATCGCGAGGTTCGTGGGCGCCGGTCCAAGGCGGATGCGCCCCGAGGTGTCGAAGGCGCTGCCGTGGCACGAACAGAACCATCCGCCCCATTCGCCGCGCGGGTCGGACGGGCGGTTGCCGAGCGGCACGCAGCCAAGATGGGTGCAGATTCCGACAAGGACGATCCATTGGTCGTGGCCCGGCTTGACCCGTACCGAGTCCGCTTGCGGGTCGCGCAACTGATTGGGCTGCGCGTCCTGCGCCTGCTTGATCTCGGTTGGCGTGCGATGGCGCACGAAGATCGGCCGGCCGCGCCAGACGACGGTGATACCCATTCCGGGGGTGATCGATTCCAGGGCGACCTCGACCGAGGCGAGGGCGAGGACATCACCGGAGGGATTCATGTAATCGATGAACGGCAACGCAAAGCCGACAACCCCCGCAGCCGCGCCGCCAAGGGTCACCAGCGTAAGGAATTCGCGGCGCGGGACGTCGCCCGGCGGACTAGTCGTCGTTGCGGAAGACATGTCGGATGCTCATGGTTATTTCAGGGTCGCGAGATAGCCGATCAGGTCTGCGCGCTTCTGGTCGTCCTTGACGCCGGCGTAACCCATCGTCGTGCCGGGTATCGTGGTCATCGGGGACTTGAGATACGTGTCAGAGACTCTGGTCGTCCCAGACGAGATTGGCGGCCTGGTTGGCAGCCGAGTAATGAAAGCCCGGCGCGCTGCCGGACTTCCGGCCGACAAGGCCGGACAAGCTTGGGCCGATGCCGTTCTTGTCGGGCACGACCGAGTGGCAGATGCCGCACTGCGTGGTGAACACGGCTTTGCCGGCTGCGACGTCGGCTCCCATCGCGGCGGCGGGTAGCAGCACACCGGCTGTCAATATGGCTACTGTCGGAAATGTGCGCCTGGCCATTCGAAGGCCTCCTTCCTCATCCCGGCACGACGAAAGCTGCGTCAGGCGGTGTTGCAGGGCGGACTATGGGCGCGGTGCCAGTGCGGCGCCTTGATCTGGATCAGTTAATACGGTGGGCGATGCCGCCGCCGCGGCCTGCGGCGGCACTAGAACTCCTCCCAGAAGCCGTACGGCCTTCGCTGAGGACTATCGAACGGTTGCCTAGGCGCGCCGGAACGTCACCACCAGCACGTCGCGATAGGCCGGCTTGTCCGGGACCACTGGTTGGACCGGGGTGACGCCATGCATCACGCGGGAGTCGTCCACCAGGGCGGCGTCGAAGGGGTGGGTCAGGGTGAACTCGCCCAATTGACGGCTCGACAGGTCGTGGACCGATGTAACCCCGCTGGCGATGTTACGCCGGTTGATCAGCAGGACCAGCACGTAATCAACGCCGTCGCGGTGCATTCCTTCCGGCGTGGGACGGCCGTTTTCGCCGGACCTGGCCTCAATGCGGAACTGGTGGATTTCGATGTGCCAGTTGGGGACGGGGGTGATGCGGTCGAACAGCGCGTGGCAGAAGCGCAGGATAGTGGTCAGGGACTCGCCGGACCCGATGGCGGGCAAAACCGGCTGGAACCAGCGTTCAATGCCACCATTCAGCGGGTTGTAGTCGCGGCTCTGGTAGTGCGGCTGAGCGGGCTGACGGACGATTCCGTGGGCACTGGCGCTGAACGCCGCGTGGCGGCGTTTCCTGTAGCGGCCTCCGTCGGCCATATAGGTGTCCTGGCCCAGATCATCCCAACTTGCCGCGAAACCGGCCCAGTCGGTCAGCGGACCGGCATTCTCCAGCAGTGCCTTCATGTCGGAGGCTTCGACGAAGGTGAAGCCATCGGCGCGGAGGTGGTCAGTTAGCTGCCTGAGACTGTCCACGGTCGCCTCCTTGTTCAATAAGCCTGTTTGGCGAAGGAGCGGCAACTGCTGGGGCCTCGGCCGGTGGTGTCACGGCCGCCGCGCCGTCAGCAGGTTGAGCATTGACAGGCATCATCGGCGTAACCTCGACGGTCCGGATCGGATTGAAGATCCGGATCCCCAATTCCTGGAACCGCCGCTTCATGCGCCGGTTGAACTCGCGCTGCACGGCCCACCGGCCAGTATCGGTGCAGACCACTTGTCCCAATATGGTAACGCCGGCGCCGTCGACCTTGTCGACGCCCCACAACTGCAGATCGCTCAGCATCATGGCGGAGAAGCTGGGCTCGTTCCGCATTTCGCCGACGATGGCCTTCAGTTCAGCGGAGACGCAGTCGGTGTCCTCGTTGTAGTCGACAGTGACATTGACCGAGGCATTTCCGAGGCCACGGTTGACGTTGGTTACGCTGGTGACGTTGCTGAACGGGATCAGGTGCACCGACCCGTCGGACGCGCGCAGACGGATCGCGCGCACCGACAGCGCTTCAACCGTCCCGGACAAGCCCGACACGGTGACGAAGTCGCCGACCTGCATGGCATTTTCCAGCAGCAGGAAGATGCCGTTGATCAGATCCTGCACCAGCTTTTGCGAGCCGAAGCCGATGGCGACGCCGATGATGCCCGCACCTGCCAGCAGGGGCGCGACGTTGATGCCGATCTCGCTCAAGATGGTCAGCACGGCGAAGATCGAGATGGTGATCCACAGCGTCGTGCGCAGCAGCGGCAGCAGGGTTCGCAGCCGCGCGGAACGGGTCATCTGCGCCTCCCGCTGCAACCGGTCGAGGTGGCTTTCGATCGAGGCGTTGACGCCCTCCCATACCGCGAAGGAGATCACGACGGTCAGCGCGATCGTTGCGGCGGCATTCAGCAGGCGCAGTCCCAGGGCGCTGGTGGTCAGCCAAAGGAAGGTGTTCAGGCCGTAGAGTTGCAGCAGTCCGAGCACGCACATCACCCAGATGACGAAGCGGGCCGCAGCCGCGACGGCCGGGTAGGAGGCGTGCAGGCGCGACCCGGCAGCGGCTGACAGCCGTCCCCCATCGACGGGGCGCATCACCCTCTCGATCACGCCAACCAGGATCACGATGGTCAAGCGCGCCCCAATCAGCACAACAGAGGTGATAATGAAGTAGTGGAGCAGAACGGCGTAGCCGTGCGGGACCTCCACCGCCCAGATCAGCCACACCGCGGCGAGGAAAACCAGCGCGTTCCAGTGCCAGACGGATGCAAAGCGATTGAACAGGATCGCCGTGAAGCCGGTCTTTCCGTCCGGCGCCCGCAGCATCTGCCGCACCACCCGCCGCTTCTGCAGGATGACAACAGCCAACATCAACGTCAGCAGCAAACCAATAGATTTCTGCAACAAATCGTGAGCTGCGTTGGAAAGGCCAAGCAGCAGGCCGACCTCGCCCAGGGCATAACCAAACACCGCGATGATCACGAGGCGACGTGTCCAGATGATCAAATAGTCGGCGGTTGCATCGGGTAGATGAAACAGCCGCATCCGGGATTCGCCCGGCGACAGCAACATGCGCGCCACGCTCAGCACCATCATGCATATTGCATAGGAATCAATTACTGCCAGGATGATCAGTTGGCTGACGGACTGACCGCCCAGTCTGGATCCGGCAATTAGATGGCCGACCACGATGATGCCCAGGACGGGCACAAGCTCCAGCATCATCCGCGCTAGCACCAGCGGGACCCGGCGCAGCAGGACCCAGGCGGCGAGGCGTGGACGCTTTGCCGCAACGACCGGCTGCGTGTCCTCGGGTTCGGCCCAGGCGGCGGCTTCGTCGGGTTTTGGCGTGATGACCGGGTCGTCAGCGATGTTGGTCAGCACGTTTGGCGGAGCGATAGCCTCCAGAGACCGGATCGGGCGCAGCATCAGCCGGCGCAGGCCGTACTCGATCGCGACCGCGGCAACCACGGCGATCAGCAGGCGCCAACTGACGTCGGTCAGCATGTCGCGGGCGACTGGATTGGTCAGCATGACGACGGCCCAACCGTAGAGCAGCGGCAGGCTTTGGGCGGCGTCCACCGCCTGAACGGCTTCATCCCCCAGCTTGGAGACGAAAGCCGACGCCGAAACGAGCACCTGGGCGCCGAGGCTGTCCGGCGCCAGGGGGATCAACACACCCGCGGGCTTAGCTTCAGCCGGCCCGGCCGCTTCGCCCGCGGGCGAAGCGGCCGGGCCGCCTGTGGCCGGAGCGGCAACGTGGGTGGCAGCTGGCGGGGCCGGAGCGGCGTGCGATGGGGAGGCTGACGTGGCCCCAGGTGCCTGGGTCTTGACGATTGCGTTGAGCGTGGCGGCGACGGCTTCACGTTTGGCAGGGTCGTTCAGGACATCAAGCGCGGCCCGCGCCTGTTCGGGAGAGGGTCCCTGGGCCGGTGCCGGCGCCTGCGCAAAAGCCGGCGGAAGCACGGGTCCGCCGGCGAACAACAAGATCAGAAGAAGAACGACGCGAATCATGGGCCGGTACGAACACCGATGACCGGGGAAGGTCAACGGCTATTGCGGCCGAACCGCGTCGGGCCTACTGCACAAATTGCAACCGCGTCCCAGGTTCACCGCATGCATACATTTTTTTCTGTCGTGATGGGCATTCTGCTGCTGTGCGTGCTGGGCGTCCTGGCCGCCGGATGGATCGGCATGATCCGGGAAACCGATCCGCGGCGATCGAACAGGCTGATGCAGTGGCGGGTGTTACTGCAGGGGGCGGCAATTCTGCTATTCGCGATCATGATGATGCTGATGAAGTCGTAGCAACGCAATCAGGTCATCACACAGCGGACCGGCCGCCGTCGACGAGCAGGTTTACTCCATTGATGTAACGGCCGGCATCGGAGCACAGCAGCATCGCCGCGCCGACAAGATCATCGGGCTGTCCGAGCCGTCCGACCGGAATTCTTTGCACCAGCGTTTCGCCCTCGGTCGCCATTTGCGTCCGGTTGCGCGCCGTCAGGATCGCCCCGGGCGCGAGGTTGTTCACCGTTACGCCGTGGCCGCCATATTGCCGCGCCAGGGAAATGGTCCAGTTGCGCTGCGCGGCCTTGGTCCCGGAATAGACGAACATCGCGGGATGCGGACGTTCCTGCTGCACGCTGCCGACGGTCACCACCCTGCCCCAGCCGCGCTCGGCCATCGGCGGCACAAGGTCCTGCAGCAATTCCATCGTGGTGCGCATGTTCACAGCGATCTGGCGATCGAAATGCGCTCGGGTGATGACAGTAAAATCCTCGGGCAATTCGATGGAGGCGTTCAGCACCAGGATGTCGACAGGGGCCCAGGAAGCGACGGCAACGGCAAGGCGGTGGCCGGCGTCATCCTGGGCGAAATCCTGGCCGAACGCCCCAGCCTGGCCGCCCAGGGCCTCGATTTCCCGGACCACCGCTGCGGCATCTCCGGCTTCCTCGGGCGTGCCTGCGTGATGGATGGCAAGACGGGCACCCGCGCCGGCAAGGCCGAGCGCAACGGCACGCCCGATCTCACGCCGGGCGCCAGTCACCAGGGCGGTGCGGCCGGTCAAACGGAACGATGCGAAGGGATCGGACATGACTGAACTCCGTGGGCGAGGCTCTTCGGCCGGTATCTTCAAGCCGACGCAGATCGACAGCGTGCCTTTCGGCCATCCCGCGAATAGCGCGTCTGGTCCACGTTGTCTCTCTCATGCGCTGCCGCGGCCGTCGCCCTCGGCGACGGCCGCTCCAACACCTTCGAAACAAGTGCGGGTGGCAGGCGGGCCAGTCCGCCCGGATGCACCTCAACACAGCCGTTTGACACGTCGAAATGGCCTCAATATGGTCCGCCGCCTCTATCGCAGGTGCGAACAGACAGGCACGGCGGACGGGGGCCGGGAACCGGAACGGCGGCCCTCTCGTTCCGCTCATCCTGCCTATACGCGCGGGTTTTGATTCACCACGTCCCAGGAAGCGGTTCGGTTCCCCATGAAAATACTCGTCCCCGTCAAGCGGGTGGTTGACTACAACGTAAAGGTTCGCGTGAAGGCGGACGGATCGGGCATCGAGACATCGGGTGTGAAGATGTCGATGAACCCGTTCGACGAGATCGCGGTCGAGGAAGCCGTGCGCCTGAAGGAAAAAGGCGTGGCGACTGAAATCATCGCGGTTTCCCTGGGCGTGGCTCAGTGCGCCGAAACGATCCGCACCGCGCTGGCGATGGGCGCGGACCGTGGAATCCTGGTGGAAACCACGGATGAACTGCAGCCGCTGGCGGTGGCCAAGATGCTGAAGGCGATCGCCGACCAGGAGCAGCCGAAGCTGATCATCCTCGGCAAGCAGGCGATAGACGATGACATGAGCGCCACCGGCCAGATGCTCGCAGCTCTGCTGGGCTGGTCGCAGGGGACCTTCGCCAGCAAGGTGACGGTCGAGGGCGAGACCCTGACCGTTACGCGTGAGGTTGACGGCGGGCTGGAGACGGTGGCGCTGCAGCTTCCGTCCATCGTGACGACCGATTTGCGGCTGAACGAGCCGCGATACGCCTCGCTGCCGAACATCATGAAGGCACGCAAGAAGCCGATCGCCAACATGAAGCCCGCCGACCTTGGCGTTGATACGACGCCGCGTCTGACAGTGATCAAAGTCGAGGAGCCGCCGAAGCGGAAGGCCGGTCAGAAGGTCAAGTCGGTTGAGGAACTGGTAAGCAAACTGCGCAATGAAGCGAAGGTGATCTGACGATGACGAGTCTGGTTCTGCTGGAATTCGACGACGCGGGCATCAAGCAGCCTTCACGCAGCGCGGTGGCCGCGGCAACGGCGTTGGGTGAGGTGCATGTATTGGTTGCTGGCAGCGGACTGGCTGGCGCCTCGGCAGCCGCGGCCAAGATACCGGGCGTTACCAAGGTGCTGGTGGCCGACTCCCCGGCGCTGGATCATTTGCTGGCCGAACCGGCCTCAGCGCTGCTGGTGGCGCTGGCGCCAGCGTATTCACACATGATGGCGGCAACGACGGCGGTGGGAAAGAACATCATGCCGCGCGTGGCTGCCCTGCTGGATGTGCAGCCCATCAGCGACATCGCGGCGGTGGTGGATGCCGACACATTCGTGCGGCCGATCTACGCGGGCAATGGCATGGCGACAGTTAAGTCGTCCGACGGCAAGAAGGTCATGACCGTCCGCGCGGCGAGCTTCGATCCGGTTGCGGCGGATGGAGGATCGGCACCAATAGAGCCGGTGACGGTCGGTGATCTGCCCGGTTTGTCTAAATTTGTATCTGCGGAACTGTCGAAGAGTGAGCGACCGGAACTGACGGCCGCCCGGGTCGTTATTTCCGGCGGCCGCGGGATGCAAAACGGCGAAAACTTCAAGCTTATCGAACCGATTGCTGATAAGCTGGGTGCCGCCGTCGGTGCGTCGCGGGCTGCGGTTGATGCCGGCTTCGTGCCCAATGAGTACCAGGTCGGACAGACCGGTAAGATCGTCGCGCCTGAGTTGTATGTCGCTGTCGGGATTTCGGGTGCTATTCAGCACTTGGCCGGCATGAAGGACAGCAAGGTGATCGTGGCGATCAACAAGGATGAGGAAGCGCCCATCTTCCAGGTCGCCGATTACGGCCTGGTGGCTGATCTGTTCAACGCGCTGCCGGAACTGGCAGCGGAACTGGAGCGCTCCTGAGCATGAACATCGACGTATCGCCCTCGGTTGGTTTCGGCTCAGAAGGCCTGGCGATTCCCGATATCCGAACAGTGGGGATCATCGGCGCCGGGCAGATGGGTAGCGGTATTGCCCATGTCTGCGCCCTGGCCGGACTGGACGTGACGATCGTCGATATCAAGCAGGACGCGCTGACGAAGGCCCTGGCGACCATGACGCGCAACATGGATCGCCAGGTGAACCGCACGATCATCAGCGCGGATCAGCGCGATGAGGCGCTTATGCGGGTCAAGACCTCGACCGAATACAGCGCGTTCCATGACGCCGATTTCGTGATCGAGGCGGCGACGGAAAAAGAAGACATCAAGCGGATGGTCTTCAAGGCGCTGACACCGAGCCTGAAGCCGGAATGTATTGTGGCGACGAACACGTCGTCGATCTCGATAACCCAACTCGGGGCGGCGACGGACCGGCCGGAGCGCTTCATTGGCATGCACTTCATGAACCCGGTGCCGGTGATGAAGCTGGTCGAGGTGATCCGCGGAATCGCCACCGACGAGCCGACCTTTCAGGCGGTCATGACTCTGGCGCACAGGCTGGGCAAGGTCAGCGCGGTGGCCGAGGACTTCCCGGCGTTCATCGTCAACCGCATCCTGGTGCCGATGATCAACGAGGCGGTCTATGCCTTGTATGAGGGCGTGGGATCAGTCATGGCGATCGATACCTCGATGAAGCTGGGTGCCAACCATCCGATGGGGCCGCTGGAACTCGCGGATTTCATTGGTCTGGATACCTGCCTATCGATCATGCAGGTGCTCTATGAGGGCCTGTCGGACAGCAAATACCGCCCCTGCCCTCTTCTGGTAAAATACGTCGAGGCCGGATGGCTCGGCCGCAAGACCGGACGCGGCTTCTACGATTACACCCAGACGCCGCCTAAGCCGACCCGGTAGAGGACACGATCCAGTCGATCGCGGCGCCGTGCGGGTCGGTCCAGGCGACCGGCTCGCTGTTCACTGAAAGTAGGAATCGTCCCGGGATAGGGTGCCCTGCCAGTTTTGCGGCCGTCGGGAATACGCCAGGGGTTTCATTACTAAGCCAATATGGGCACAGCCTCATGGCCCGCTGGGCGAACTCCTGGCGTTCATCCGGACCGGTGACATAAGCCAGCACGGCCGTGTGGAAGATCACCAGCGTCGCGTGCTTCGGGGCCTGACCGCAAAGCTCATCCAGCGCATCGCCTGACAAGTCGCCACGGACCACGGGCGGCCTTTGCACGCGGGCGATGTCGAGCGCGAGGCGCAGCGCGGCAAGGCGGCCAGCCTGTTCCGGCCAGACGAGTGTCTCCAGCCATTGCGCGTCTGCCTGATCCGCCGCGTCGAGCGGATGAAGGTCAAGGCCCGCCCGCCAGATGATGCGCGGCATCACCTTCGGCAGAGGGGTGTCGACGCTGGCCTGACAGGCGAAGACCGGATGCGGGTTCGCCGCCTCCGGTTCGATCGTGAACCGGCCGTAGTCGTATCCGTAGTGATCCGGCAACAGGCAGAGGCCAGCCGAGGCGCCGACCTCGATCAGCGCCAGCGGTTGCGGCAGACGGGCGAGAACGGGCAGCAAGGTGGCACACCGGGCCGGCTCGTTCGTCTGGGTCGCGTGGGTCAGCATGACCGCCCGCACCCAATCGGGACTGCCCAGAAGTGCGGTGCGAAACCCGGCCCACCCGGTGGGAGTGCCGAACAGCAGTCGGGCCGAGGCAAGCAGAAGGTTCGGCTGCTGCTTGTCCGGCGGGAGCGTCAGCAGGAAGCGCAGGATGTCAGGGTCCGAGGCAACGCCTCGTGCGAGCACTTCATACAGCGGCGACCGTCCCCGAACCTCTCGGTCAGCGAACCGGGTGTAGCGCGCGGCGATGTCCGATGCGGTGGTCATGCTCATGGGTGCGATCGTCGCGCCGGGCGCAGGCGCGCGCAAATCCGCTGCGGGCGCAGCCGTGGTAGGTATGCCCACCCCGCCCTGGGTTGAACCGTCCTGACACGTCTGCGTAAGCTTGGCCTCTGTTCGACGACCGGCGATTGGCGATAGCCGCCGGCATTACGGGAGGGGAAAAAATGGCACAGGTTGGGGACGCGATCGGTGAGTTTCGCGGCAATGGCTATCGGAACGACGCCGAACTGAAAGCGTGGCTGGCGAAGCGACCGACAGAGGCAGCGCTGGAGCCAGACCTACCGATCATCGATCCGCACCACCACTTCTGGGATTTGCCGGATCGCGGCCGGTACCTGCTGCATGAACTGCTGGCGGACATCGGCGGTGGCCCCGGCGGCGGCCACAACATCGTTTCGACGGTGTTTCTGGAATGCCGAGCGATGTATCGCAAGGAGGGGCCGCGGGAGATGGCGGCGGTGGGTGAGGTAGAATTCGTCGCCGGGCTTGCGGCGATGAGTGCCTCCGGCGGGTTTGGACCGTGCCGTGTCGCCGAGGGTATTGTCGGCGGCGGGGATCTTTCCGTGGGCGCGCGCGTGCGCGAATTGCTGGAAGCCGAGATGGTTGCCAGCGGCGGGCGGCTGCGCGGCATTCGCCACGGAGTTGCCTGGGACGGTCACGAGGTCATCGCCAGGCGGGCGTCACGCGTGGTGCCGCCACGGCTGGTGATGGATTCGAAATTCCGTGAAGGCATAGGCGAATTTGCGAAGCTCGGTCTGAGTTTCGAACTGTGGCAGTATCATCCGCAACTGTCCGATGCGGTCGATCTGGCGAAAGCTTTTCCCGAAACGACCTTCATCCTGAACCACGTCGGCGGCGTGCTTGGAGTCGGGCCTTATGCTGGGCATCGACAGGAGATCCTTGCGTCGTGGAAGAAGGATATCGCCGCGTTCGGGAAACTCCCGAATGTCTATTGCAAGCTTGGCGGCATCGGAATGACATCGTTCGGATTCGATTATCATGAGCGGGAACTGCCACCCTCATCGGAAGACCTCGCCGCGGGGTGGCGTCAGTATATCGAGCCATGCATCGAAGCGTTCGGCGTAGATCGGTGCATGTTCGAAAGTAATTTCCCGCCGGACAAGCAGTCGTGCGGCTACACCGAATTGTGGAACGCCTTCAAGCGCATCACGGTCAACGCGTCCGCGGAAGAAAAGAAGGCGTTGTACAGCGGGACGGCGGCCCGGGTCTATCGGATCACCGCGCCGTGACCGGCGGCTGAACAAGCAGCCTGGACGCCGCCGGGTCCGTGGATGGACCCCGGCGGCGCAATGGCGCGGCGCTTGCACGCCATTATGATCTGCAATTGGGATAGGAGCTACAGTTGTCATGATCGATGTCATGCAGTCCATCGCAGATCATCCACCTCGGCCGTTGATCGACGGACCCTCGGCTTGGATCGGGGCCGAGTTGCGTCTGCGTCCAGAGAGCTGGACTTACACGCTGTCGCCCGCGGACATCGCTGAAATCGAGGCAGCCACGGCGGGGGTGCTGGCGACCGGCGGGGACATCGCAGGGATTACGCGGGAGAATTTCGTGCTGCCTCGGTTCGGGCGGGTGCTGGATGACGTCCGGCACGAGATTCTAAACGGGCGGGGCTTCGTGCTGTTTCGCGGCATGCCGGTGGAAGGCAGGGGTATTCTGGACAGTGCCATCGCCTATTGTGGCATCGGCAGCTACCTCGGCGCCATGCAATCGCAAAACGCCAAGGGCCAT
The DNA here is from genome assembly GCA_963819005.1 of uncultured Pseudomonadota bacterium. Lineage (GTDB taxonomy): Bacteria > Pseudomonadota > Alphaproteobacteria > Acetobacterales > Acetobacteraceae > Rhodopila. The sequence goes on along the minus strand of CAWFUL010000007.1, from coordinate 36,269 downwards.
CTGCTTGGTCACGTCCGCGATCTGGGCGGTCCAACCGCGGCGCAGGACCCGACCGTTCGGGCCTATCACACCGCGGAACGGCAGATGTTCCATACTGACGGCGCCGACATCGTCGGGCTGCTGTGTCTGAAGCCGTCGAAGTCGGGGGGGTTGTCCTCGCTGACCAGTTCGATGTCGATCTATAACCGCATGGCGACAGAGCGGCCCGATCTGGTGCGGCGGCTGTTCGCCCCGCTGCCGTTCGACCGGCGTGGCGAGGTGCCGGAAGGAAGGTTGCCGTATTACCTGATCCCGGTGATCACCGATTACGCAGGGTATCTGACGGTGGGGTATACGCGACGGAACATCAATTCCTCGCAACGGCATCCCGATGCGCCACGGCTGACGCCGGAAGACATCGAGGCACTGGATCGTTTCGACGAGCTGGCGAACGACGCGGAGCTGCGGCTGGATATGGTGCTGCAGGCGGGGGACATGCAGTTCCTGCACAATCACACGATCCTGCATGACCGGACAGCGTTCGAGGACTACCCGGAGCCGAACCGCAAGCGCCATCTGTTGCGGCTGTGGCTAGCCGCCCCGGATGCTCGCCCGCTTGACCCGGTGATTGCGCAGCGGTTCGGCAGCGTGGAGATCGGCAACCGTGGTGGCGTGATCTGCAAGGGCGCGCGGCTGCATGCGCCACTGGAGCCGGCCTGACGGGGGCTTGTGGTCTGGCATGTTGGTTGCGTTGGTGTGGCGGCAACAAGACAGCGGTGTGTGTCATCACGACGACGGATATCCAGGCAACTGTGACTGCGACGGCCTTGCCAGCCACCTGCGCCGCATCGCCGGCGACGGATTCCAGTGTCGGGCGGCGGTTCCACGAGGTGCTTTCGGCGCTGAACCCGCTGCAGTATCTGCCGGTGGTAGGCACAATTTACCGAGCGGTAACGGGTGATGTGATTCCCGAGGCGTTGCGGTCGATTGGGTCGATGGTTGTCAGCGGGTTGCTGGGCGGTCCGATCGGGCTGGTCATGAGCGCAGGGGCTACGATCGCGGAGAAGATCACCGGGATCGATCCGGAGAAGATCGTTACTGCCGGGGTGACCGCGGCAGCATCCGCGCCTACCGCTTCGACGAGTGCGCCGCCTGACGCCGTGCCAGCCCCCATGCCCGAACCACCGGCGGGCGGGTGGACGGCCAGCCAGCTTGCGGCCTATGGGGTCAAGACGGATTCGACGGGGGTCATGACGCTGGACGACGTCACGGGCGCGGACGTTCTCAATACGATACAACTGGCACGCCTGGGCAAGGCTGCCGCCGCCTATGCGGCGATCAAGACGCTGCCGCCGGTGAGCGCTGCTCGCCAGGGCTGATGCATTGAGCCGCGCGTAGAATTCTGTTCTGTGTGACACCGGTCACCGGACGGCCTGTTGTCTTCCGCCAGTATGAGCGTGCTGAAACGACTTGTCTGCGTTTCAGGCCTTTCACACTCATCCAGGAGGAAAAGTATCATGAGCAACATTACTGGTCTGCAGAACCTGACGAACGTGTACGGTTCCACGGTGAATTTCGCCAACACCGAGCATGACGGCAACAACCGGACCGTGGCGCCAGGCACACAGATGGATGTCGGAAATGCCTTCATCCCGTGGTGCGACAACGCCGACTCATTTGCTGCACACCACATGTCGGTGACGTCCGAGGACGGACGGCTGAACTATGCGCTATGGCAGTCCGGCGGAAATATCTACGGCACTGCCGATGGCGTTTACTCTGATCATGCTCGGGTGCTTTACAACGCCGTTGGACTGAGCGTCGTGCTGACCATTTGGTCGGACGGGACGATGGCAATGTCGCGGCAGGGGTAGTGGCGCCCTTGTCTGCCCCGTTTACCGGATGACTTGCGATCCTGGCCACGACCGTCGTGATGCCGAGCGCGGCCAGGATCCGACCTGCGGACGTCAGTTTCCGCTGAGGACATTGCCGTTCGACTGCAAAATATCATTGCTGGAAGGTGCCACGCCCACGGTGTCTGGATCATTGCCGTATTGCATGCCGTAGGCTTCGTTCTGGCGTTGCCAGGACTGACCGTCGCCCGGACCTTGTTGATATCCCTGGGAAGGTGGCATCGACGGCAGACGGTGATAGCCGCCGCTTTGGGCCACTGGCTGCTGGTAGGCAGGAGGTTGCGGACTATAGGAGAAACCCGATGATCCCTGAGGGCCGGTATAGTTGTAGGAAAATCCACCCGATGAATTGAGGGTGAAGGAAGGGCCTTGCAGGTTCGCCGGGGTAGTGGAGGTTGGACCCTGTCCTTGCGAATGGCCATTGTTGTAGGAAGACAGGCCTTGCGGTGTTGTGAACCCGTTTCCGTAGATCTGCCCAGGCGACTGTGTTCCTCCGCCGGATGGAACTTTGTAAGCGTACGAATAGCTGCTTGGCCCTTGCTCCTGCGGCGCCGGCATGCCCTGCGGCCCCTGCGATCTGCCATATCCGCCGGCCTTGGCACCCCCGAAGCTGATGGTTACTCCGCAGATGAGACTTACAACCAATAGACTTCTTGGCATGACCACTCTCCAGTACGCGCAACCATACCGTGCGGAGCCGGGCGATCCAAGTGTATTTAGGAATACATTCGTATTATATCATTGTCGGTCGCCTGGGTTCGCATGTGGGGCTTATGACGCCTCTCGGCAGGTGAACCGAGCGCCCCGGGCGCGATCCTCAGGAGCCCAGACGCCAGCCGACCTCGGCGGCGAATTCCTCGAAGAAATCAACATCGTAGGCACGCTCGGGTGAGCGCCGAACCCACTCGTCGATCGTATGCGCGTCGGGGCCGACTAGGATGCGCCAGCGGTCGGCCTTGACCCCGTCGAGGATGATGGTGGCGGCCTGGGCAGCGGTGGTCGGTGCTTCCTCCAGGAATTTGCGGGCTCGTTCGGCCATGCGGGCGCGAATGTCGTCGTCGGAGAAAGCCGATGCATCCTTGCCGGTGGAGGCGATGCGGGCTCTCGCCTGGGCGATCTCTTCGGGGCCGATGTCGTCGGACTGGTTGCCGGACTGGATCTTGCGGGAATTGGCGACGATGGAGGTGCCGATATGGCCGGGCATGACGACAGAGCACTTGATGTGGGGAGCGTTGACGCGGAGGTCGGCGATGAGGGCCTCGGTGAAACCCTTGACGGCGAATTTTGCGGCGGAATAGGCGGTGTGCGGCATGGTGGGGCCGACCGAGGCCCAGAAGCCGTTGATGCTGCTGGTGTTGATGATGTGCGCGGCTTCGGCTTTCTGCAGCATCGGCAGGAAGGCGCGGGTGTTGTAGTAGACGCCGCCCCAGCAGACGTTGAAGGTTTTTTCCCACTCCTCGCGGCTGTTGGCGATCATGCTGCCGCCGCCGCCGATGCCGGCGTTGTTGAACAGCAGGTGGATCTTGTCGGTGTCCTGCTGCTGGGCAGCCTCGTCGCGGAAGCGGAGGACCTGGGGCTCGTCGGAGACGTCGGCGACGTGGGTGGTGATGCGCATGCCCTGGCGGACGCCGGCGGCTTCGCAGAGGCGTTTCGTTTCGGCCATGTTGGCGGCGGAGACGTCGCACAGGGCGACGTTGCAGCCCTCGGCGACAAGCTGGCGGACGAGCTCGCGGCCCATTCCGGTACCGCCCCCGGTGACGACGGCGATTTTGCCGGCGAAGTTTTTCATTTTGCGCTTCCTACTCCGCCGCCTGCCTGAAGCGCTGGGCGTAGCGGGTCAGGGCACCCTCATCGGTGGGGATGATCGGGGAAAAATCGGTGTGGGCGATCCATTCAGCGCGGGTGGGTTTGCGGATGTAGTTGGAGACGGCGTTAAGCGTCAGATAGACGATCTTCCGAGGATACGGCGTGATGTTGCCGGAGGAGCCGTGCACCAGGTTGCCATGGAACAGCAGCAGGCCGCCGGGTTTGCCGGTGGGTGCGACGATGCCGCCTTTTTCGACGAGTTTCGTGACGGTGTCCTCGTCCAGCGTCCACAAAGGATAGGACGTAGTGCTGGTGTCGTGGCCGGCGGCGAGGACGCCGTGGGTGTGGCTGCGGGGAACCAGCATCAGCGGGCCGTTGATCGGCATCACCTCGTCGAGGAACACCGCGATGTTCATGGCGCGCGGTTCGGGCATGCCGTCGTCACGCGCCCAGGTGCCGTAGTCCTGGTGCCACTGCCAGACGTCGCCGGTGAAGCTGGCTTTGGCGTTGATTTTATACTGGTGCATGTAGACGTGCTCGCCAAACAGTTGCTCGACGGGGCCGATCATGCGGGGGTGGCGGCCAAGCAAGCCGTGCGCTTCGTTATAGAGGTGGGCGGCGAAGGCGGTGCGTGGGGCGCCGGATTTCTCGCGCCAGACCTCGGGGCGCTGCTGGCGATAGATTTCCTCGGCTTCGGACCGTAGGACGGCGACCTCGTCCATCGAGAAGGTCTCCGGCAGGAACAGGTAGCCTTCGTCGTGGAACTGGCGGACCTGGGCTTCGGTCAGCATGGCGCGCTCCCTGTGCTTGGCGGCATTACGCCGCGGTTGTCTGCTGGCGTGCTTGGTAGAAGACCACTGGCCGAGTGGTCAAGCGACGCCATCAGCACCCCGTAGGGGGCTAGCCCGTCAGGACGGATCAGCGCGCCGTTTGTTGGCCCACAGATCCGCCTACTCGGCGACCATCTCGCCGGAGCCACCAAATTCCTTGGGGAAATCCTTCAGCTTTGGCAGGCCGTCCCGCATCGGCAGGACCGTCTCGGCATAGTTCACGTGCAGGCCCGGCGAAAACGCCAGATCCGGGATCGTCGCGGCGAACACGTCGACCATGCCCAGCGGCGGATGGTTTGTCATCACATGGCCGCCGCAGGCCTTGCAGAACTGCCGGTAGCTGACCTCAGTCTTGTGATATTCGCCAAGCTGGTCTTGTCCTTTGGTGACCTTCACGGCGTCGGGCTTCCACAGCGTGAAGGCATTGACCGGCCCGCCCGACCAAGAGCGGCAAGACCGGCAGTGGCAGTAACCCATGCCCTCCGGACTGCCGGTCACCTCGATTTCCACCGCGCCGCAGAAGCAGGCGCCTTTGTAAGTACCGGCCATACGCGTCCCCCCTTTGATAACTCTCGATAGACTGACGGAACAAATCGGTCAGTTCAAGCCCGTCCGACCCAGTGCCCGCTGACGACGATTGGCATCCGCATCGGACACTGCCCCGCGGAAGGTCCTCACTCGCTTGCGCCCGGCCATTCGCCCGTATTGCGGGACGGGCCAGTCGCTTGACATGATCGGCTGATGACCAACACCTCCCCCTTGCCCGACCTATCCAGTGAGGACACGCGCCGTCAGATCGTGCTGGCAGCCTATTCTCAGCATCAGGGCGCGTTGATGGGATACGGCAACATGACCATCAGCATGAACGTGCTGCTGGTCAGCACCAACGTCTTCCTGCTGGGGTTTTTCCTCGGCCCCGCGCATGCGTCCAGCCTGTTTCAGCACGTGCTTCTCGCCACGGTGCCGCTGGTGTTGGCCGGGTTCGGCATTGCCGCGACCCGCGCGTTGCGCGCCAAGCACGAGGAGATCGGCGCGCTGATCCGCCGGCTGGACGAAGTACACCGCATGTTCGAACCCGGCGTCTATATCCCGAACGAGCCGCTATATCCGATCGAATGGCGGAACCTGGGAACCCGAGGTTGGCACGACGCAGTGTTCGACCTGTTCATCCCGTTGCAGGCCTTCATGGGCTGCGTGTCGGCCCTGCTGATCCTGTTGCGATAGCGGTTATGCATCCGCCAGCGCATGGGTGTCCTGCTGCGACCAGACCAATGTTGCCGCCTCGCCCGGTTCGGCGGGCTTCTGGTAAAACTGCTGGTCGGGGACCAGAGCGGAGACCTCGTCCCCCGCCTCGGTCATTACAGCGACACGGACCATCGAGCCCTGATACTCCACCGCAACGACGTGGCCGCTGACATGCGGCCCGTCCGCCTCAGTGCCAAGCCAGCAGCGATCCGCCCGGACCGCCACTGACCCCTGGTTGGTGCGAAGCACGTTGTGGCTGCCGATGAAGCGGGCGATGAACGGACTGACCGGCTTTTCAAACACATCCCGCGGTTGGCCGGATTGGCGGATGTGGCCGTCCTCCATCACCACCATCAGGTCTGCCAACGCCATCGCCTCATCCTGTCCATGGGTCACATGGATGAAGGTGATGCCAAGTTCGCGTTGCAGGCGCTTCAGCTCCTCCCGCACCTTGACCCGCAGGAACGGATCGAGTGCCGACAGAGGTTCATCCAGCAGCAGCACTTTCGGCCGCGTGATCAATGCGCGAGCCAGCGCGATGCGCTGCTGCTGACCGCCGGACAGTTGCGCCGGCAGGCGGTCGGCGAACCCCTCCATATGCACAAGTTCTAGGAATTCCCGAGCTTTTTTGTGGCGTTCGGCTTTGCCGACACCGCGCATCTTGAGGCTGAAGGAGACGTTGTCCAGGCAGCTCATGTGCGGGAACAGCGCATAGCTTTGGAACATCATTGCCGTGCCGCGCTTCACCGGCGGCAGATCGGAAACGTTCTCCCCATGAATCAGGATGTCACCGTCGGACACCGCCTCGTGTCCCGCGATCATCCGCAGCGTCGTCGTCTTCCCGCATCCGCTCGGCCCCAGCAGGCAGCAGTAAGTTCCGCGCGGGATGCGCAGCGAGATGCCATCGACCGCGAGGGTCGAACCGTAGCGCTTGGTGACGGCTGCCAGCTCGACGTCGTAACGAGTATCCATTATCCGGCCTTTGCGAGTGCCTGGCCGCGCCTGCGCTGCATGCGCACTACGACCAGGAGGGAGATGGTGATCGCCAGGAACGAAACGGCTGTGGTGACGGTGCCGATCGCAAACAGCGTTGGCGAAGTGGCCGAGGAAATCAATGCATAGATTTCCAGCGGCAGGGTGTTGTTCGGCCCGATGGTCAGGGTGGTGCGGGCATATTCGTCATAGGACAAGGTGAAGGCGCCCATCGCGACGCCGATGATACCAGGTAAAAGGATCGGGATGGTGACGTGGCGCAGCACCTGCAACGGGCTGGCGCCGGCGTCGCGGGCGGCTTCCTCCCACGACCGGTTGAAGCGGTTGACGACGGCGAACATGGCAAAAAGGCCGAACGGCAGGGTCCAGGTCAGTTGCGCGCCAAGGGCGGACGTGAACAGGCTTGGCTGCCATCCAAGAAACTGGAACCCGAGGCCGATACCGAAACCGACGAGCAGGCTGGGCATCACGAGGCTGGCGACGGCCAGGTAGAACAGCAAGCCCGAACCTGGGAATTTGCGGCGAAAGCCAAGGCCCGCGGCGACCGAAATGATCACGGTCAGGGTGCTGACGACCGCCGCCAACGCGATCGACCGCCTGAACGCGACCGGGATGTTGGCCATCTGACCCGGCTGCAGGATTTCCTGAAACCACACGGTCGACACCCCGACCATCGGGAAGGTGACGCCTCCGTTAGGACCCTGGAACGACAGGACGTAGATGACCAGCATCGGGCCATACAGGAACAGTAGGAAGGCGCCGAACAGAGTGGCGAGAGCATAGAACGTCCAGGGCCGCTTCTCGCTGATGCGGTGCTCAGCCATGCTACTTCACCAGCTCCTTGCGGACATCGACGACCCGCATCATCATTGCTACCAGGCATGCAACGAACACCACGAGAACCATGGCGTTAGCCGATGCCGGCGGATACTCCATCGCCTGGATCTGTGTCGACAGCATCGACACGATAGACGCGCTTTGGCCGCCGCTCATTTGCCGCACCACGAAGTAGTCGCCCATCACCTGCGTAAAGACCAGGATCGATCCAAGAGCGATGCCGGTTTTGGATAGCGGAATTACCACATTGGTCATGACGGCGAAACGGCTGGCGCCGGCGTCGACCGCCGCCTCCATCAGTGCCGGGTCGATCTTCGACAGGGAGTTGGCGATCGGGCCGATCATCAGCAGGGTGAACAGATGCACGTACGTGATGATGACGGCGAAGTCCGAAAACAGCAGGAAGTCGAGCGGGTGAGAGGTGAGACCAAGTCCCATCAACATCTGATTGAACGCACCGTTCCGTCCCAGGAATGGAATCCAGGCGATCGTGCGGATGATGCCAGAGGTCCAGAACGGGACGGCGCACAGCAGAAAGCCAACCGTGCGACGGATCGGGCTGCGGACGTGAAAGACCAGGAAATACGCGACATTGAAGCCCACGAACAGCGTGATCGCCCAGACGATAAACGCGAACCGCAGCGAGCTGACATAGACGCGCCAAGTTGCCGGCGTGCTGATCAGCTCCCGGTAGTTGTCCATGATGAAGGCCGGATAGATGCCGATCCGGTCGTAGTCATAGAAGCTGACGATCAGGAACAGCACGGTCGGCAACGCGAACAGGAACAGCAGGATCAGGAAGAGCGGGCTGACCTGCAGCCAGGAGATCAACCACGGCGGTGTGCCGCGACGCCGGCTGCGAGTCGCGGCCGTCCTGCCCGCGCCGGCCATGTCTGTCGTTCCTTTGCCGGCGATCGCGGGCTGGTATTGGCCCGCGCTGCTCATGCGGCCTGCTTGATCTCGTTCCTGCAGCGCATCAGCGGCATGATGCGGGTGCCGAACTGCTCCATGCCGATGACGAAGTCGTCGAACGTCATCATCACCCCCCGGACGCCGGGAACCTCCGACAGTTCATCCAGCATGGCCGCAACTTTGGCGTAGGAACCCACCAATACGCCCTGGTTGGTCGGCAGCTTGTTGGTGCCCAGGATGCGGCGGCGGTTGGGCTGGGCGTAGATGTCGGTGCTGGGATCGTCCTGCGCCTGCTCGTCGCGATAGGCCAAAGCTTCCAGGTCGGTGCCGGCTTTGTAATGTTCCCACTTCGCCTCTGCCGCAGCGTCGGTTTCGTCGGCGATGATCATCGTGAGGATCAGCGCGCCGCAGTCGCGGCCGGTTTCCTCGGTGGCCGTAACAAGGCGGGCGACGCTGGGGGCGACGGCCGCCGGGGCATTGTAGCCAAAACTGGCGCAGAAGTTGTAGTCGGCATATTGGGCGGCGAATTTCGTTCCGGCGTCGGATTGCGCGGCACAGATGATGGGTATCTTCCCAGTCGGCATCGGCAGCAACCGGCAGTCGTCCATCTTAAAGAAGTCGCCCTTGAAGTCGGATCGGCCGGTCTCCCACAACTCGTTCATCACGGTGACGTATTCGGCGCAGTAGTCGTAGCGGCGCTTGTAGTGCTCCGACCCCGGCCAGATCCCCATCTGGGTATATTCCCGCCGCTGCCAACCGGAGATGATGTTCACCCCGAAACGGCCGTGCGAGATGCTGTCGATCGTCACAGCCATCCGAGCGGTCAATGGCGGCGGCATGGTCAGGACGGCGCACGTGGCGAACAGTTTTATCCGCGTCGTGGTCGCGGCAAGGCCCGCCATCAGGGTGAAGGATTCCAGGTTGTAGTCCCAGAACTGCGACGGGCCGCCGAACCCGTGCAGCTTGATCATCGACAGGGCGAAGTCGAAGCCGAACTTCTCGGCCTTGTCGACGATCTCCTTGTTCAGGTCGAAGCTGGGCTTGTATTGCGGTGAGGTGGTCGAGATCAGCCAGCCATTGTTGCCGATCGGGATGAAAACACCAAGCTGCATGTGCGTGCTCCGATCAGGACGTAATGAATTCGTTCCAGCGGCGGGTCAGATAGCGATCCTCGTCCATCACCGAATTCCACACGGCGATGTTGCCGAGCCGCTCCCAGATCGAGCCGCCGTCACGCACCTTGCCGGCCTTTTCCATGACCTTGCCGAAGGGGCTGAGGATGTCGGTCTCGGCCGGCTTGCCGTCGAACCAATAGGCGGCTTCGGCCGGCGTCAGGAACTTGCGAGCGTTGTCGGGCTGGGCGGAGTAGTAGCCTTCCCGCGCGATGAACGAACCCTGGAAGCCACTGGTATACCAGTTCATGTACTCGTACATGCAGTCGAGCTTCAGCCCATCCACATGTTTCATGATCCCAAATGTGTAGCCCCAGCCGCGATAGCCTTCCTTCAGCGGCTGGAAGGTGCATGGGATGCCGCGGGAGCGGACGGCGGCAACCGCCGGCGACCACATCGACTGGATGACCACCTCGCCGGAGGCCATCAAGTTTACCGACTGATCGAACGATGACCAGAACGAGCGAAACTGTCCGGACCGCTTGACGTCGAGCATCGTGTCGATCGTCTTGTCGATCTCGGGCTTGGTCATATTGCCCTTGTCACCGTACTTGATGTCGCCGCGCGCCTCCATGGCCATGGCGACATCGATGATGCCGATGGTCGGGTTATCCTGAACGGCAGCCTTGCCTTTGAAGTCGGGGCTGAGCAGGTCGGCCCAGCTGTCAACCTTGCGGCCGACAAGGTCGGGGCGGATTCCAAGCGTATCGCCGTTGGTGACGGTGGGGATACCGGTCAGAAACTCGGTCTGCGCGCCGCCGGTGACCTTCATGCCGGTCGCATCGGTTGCATACAGGACCATGGTCGGCGTGATGCCCTGCTGCGGAGCCTTCCGGCCGTCGGGATACTCACCTTTGGTGAGCAGCGGCATCGTCTGGTCCCAGTATTTGAATTTCGCGAGCGGGATGGTTTGCAGCACGTTGCGCCCGATCAGGTAGCGCATGTAGGTCAGGCTGACGTCGGCGCAGTCGATTGCGCTTGACTGCGACAGGAACCGGTTCAACAGGTCAGCATTTTCCGACGCTTGCATCTGCACAGTAAAGCCGAGGTCTTTAGTCGCCTGTTCGGCGATCGCCGGGATCGCCGTGACCGGCGGCCCGGCATGGTGCAGCACGACGTCCTTGATGTTCTGAGCCCAAATCGTCGGGAACCCGCTGATGGCGTTTGACCCGATCGCCGCGCCGGACACCGCGGCCGCGCCTCTCAGGAGATTTCGGCGCGATACGCACCTGCCGGTGCGGGAATGGTTCCGTCCACTCATGCGATGCGTGATCCTCGGTCAAGGTTGCTAGGAAGTTCGTATGGACGAGAAGATAGAGGCGGCGGCGTCTCGCTGCAATGCAGCATTGGCGATTTTTCGATCAAAATTAAACGCTATTTGGTCGGTCATGACCTTATTATGGTCTATTTGTCTATTATTTCATCTTTGGTAGACTATAGATTGGGCACACTTCGCGCCGGGCAAACCTGGTGCTACGATCGCGTGACAAACCCGGACACGGCGAATCATCATGACCATCCTGATTGCCGGCGGCGGTATCGCCGGACTGACGACAGCGCTCAGCCTGCATCAGATCGGCGTCGAGTGCCGTGTGTTCGAAAGCGTGCCGGACATCCAGCCCCTTGGGGTCGGCATCAACCTGCTACCGCATGCCGTGCGGGAACTGACCGAACTTGGGCTTCGCGAGGCATTGGCCGCAACAGCGATCCCAACAGCCGAACTCGCCTATTACTCCGCCAACGGCCAGCGCATATGGTCTGAGGCTCGGGGATTGGCCGCCGGATACAACTGGCCGCAGTTCTCGATCTATCGCGGCGCCTTGCAGATGATTCTGCTTGAGACCGTGAGAGAAAGATTAGGTCCGGACGCCGTGATGACCGGCCACCACCTATCGGAATGGGAGGATACCGGTGCTTCGGTGCGCGCCACCTTTATCGATCGGCGAACGGGCGCCGTCGCATCGTTGGCCGAAGGGGATCTGCTGATCGGGGCCGACGGGATTCATTCCGTAGTCCGATCGCAGTTGGCCCCGGACGAAGGCCCTCCGATTTGGAACGGAGCGATTCTGTGGCGCGGGGTGACGCGTGGCGCCCAGTTCCTGTCCGGCCGGACCATGATCATGGCCGGGCACGAGTTCCAGAAATTTGTTGCCTATCCGATATCCCGTCAGGCCCACGACCAGGGTCAGGCGGTAATCAACTGGATCGCGGAACGAAAATTCCAGCCGGATCACGTCTGGCGGCGGGAAGACTGGAACCGAACCGGCGCTGTGGAAGACTTCCTACCCTGGTTCGAGGGGTGGCGCTTCGACTGGCTGAACGTGCCGGACATCATTCGCGCCGCGGACCGGGTTTTCGAGTATCCGATGGTCGATCGCGATCCGCTTCCGAATTGGACACGTGGCCGGGTGACATTGTTGGGCGATGCCGCCCATCCGATGTACCCGATCGGCTCCAACGGCGCCTCCCAAGGCATCCTCGACGCCCGGTATCTTGCCCGCGAGGTCAGGCAACACGGAGCCGGCCCCGAAGCGCTGCAGGCGTACGAGGCGGAGCGGCGGCCGGCGACCAGCAAAATTGTGCTGGCCAATCGCGCCAACGGCCCGGAACAGGTGATGCAACTCGTGCATTTGCGCGCGCCCGACGGTTTCACCAGGATAGAGGATGTATTGACGGCAGATGAACTGGAGGGGACCGCGAGCGCCTACAAGAAGGTGGCGGGCTTTGACCGGGAGGCACTGAATTCTCGGGAATCGATTGTCTGACCACTATGCTGCGCTTTCAACATCCGCGCAGGACATGGCAGCCGATCCTCGTGTATACGCCGAGGCTAGGCGGCCGATCGCGACCTGCTTCGCACCTCGACCCCCGCCCAACCTTCCAGAACCTTGATCAATGACGTGAAGTCGGCGCGTCCCAGCCCCTGCTGCTCGCCGAACCGCCACAACGCTCCAACCTGATCGTGCACCCACATCGGCACGCCGAGAGCCTCGGCCTCCTGCAGCCCGAGCGTAACGTCCTTGAGCATGGTGGTCAGACTGGCGCCGTAGTCGAAGCTGCCCGTCAGCACTGACTTCGGCACCTTTGTCAGCGTCGCGCTGTTCTGGCCGGTCGACACGTTCAGCACCTGAACCATCTGGTCGGGGTCCAGACCGCCTTTCGCGCCGAGCACCAGCGCCTCGAACGCCGTCGCGAGGTTGGCGGCGTTGATCAGATTGTTGACCAGTTTCATCAACTGCGCCTGCCCCGGTTTGTCCCCGACCTCGAACACCTGGCCGCCGATGGCCCGCAGCCAGGGACGCAGTTCGTCCCGGGCGGCTTCGGGGCCCGCCGTGATGACGGTCAGGGTCCCTGCCCTGGCACCCTTCGGGCCGCCGCTGATCGGGCAATCCACCAGGATGATCGGCCCGGCCTCGACGGTTTTTTGCACGCGCTCGAGGGTGGGGCTGCCGATGGTGGACATTTCGACGTAGAGGCGCACGGCGCTGCCGGCGGCGACCTCCGTTGGCGACGGCCTCACTGACCGGGCCATTCGGCAGGCAGGCGAAAACGATGCGGGCAGCATCGGCGACCCCGCTCGGGCTGGCGTGGCGGACGGCGCCTCGATCCACGAAAGGTGCTGTCGCGGCCTGATCCGGATCGAAGACGTGCAGCTTCGCCCCGGCCAGTTCCAGCCGTTCCGCAATGGCCGCGCCCATTTGCCCAAGTCCCAGAAAACCCAATTGCATGTCTCGTCCTCCCTGCCCGCATGATGACACGGCTCCCGACCTGACGCATGCTTGGCGAACCTTGCAACAAGGAGGAAACGCAATGGGTATGTTGGACGGAAAGGTCGCTGTGGTCACGGGGGCCGGCGGAGGCATCGGGCGGGCGACAGCGCTCGCGATCGCCGCGAACGGCGGCAAGGTCGTGGTGAACGACATCGGCGGCACGGTGACGGGCGAGGGCCGAGACTCCGGCCCGGCTCAGCGTGTGGTGGCGGAGATCGAGCAGGCGCACGGCAAGGGCAACGCGGTTGCCAACGCCGGTAGTGTCGCCAGCTGGGAAGACGCCCAGAAGATGGTGCAGGACGCCATCGACAATTTCGGACGCATCGACATCGTCGTGAACAACGCCGGCATCCTGCGCGACCGCATGTTCCACTACATGTCGATCGAGGAATGGGACGCGGTCATCAAGGTGCATTTATATGGCGCCTTTTACGTCAGCCGCGCCGCGGTGCCGCATTTCCGCAAGCAGGAAAGCGGGTCCTACACCCATATCACGTCGACCTCCGGCCTGATCGGCAGCGTCGGGCAGACCAACTACGGCGCGGCCAAGCTGGGCATCGCCGGCCTGTCCCGCTGCATCGCAATGGACATGCAGCGCTACAACATCCGTTCCAACTGCATCGGCCCGCATGCCTTCAGCCGCATGATCGAAACGGTGCCAGGGCAGACGGAGGAGCAACTGCAGGCCCGCGCGGCGAAGACCCGCCCCGACCACATCGCGCAGCTGATCGCCTTCCTCGGCACCGACGCCGCGGCGAAGGTGTCCGGCCAGATCTTCGGCGTGCGTGGCAACGAGGTCTATCTCTATAACCAGCCCCGCCCGATCCGCATCATGGCCCGGCCCGACGGCTGGACGCCGGAGAAGCTGGCGGAACACTGGCTGCCGGCGGTGCAGGGGAGCTTCACTCCGCTGGAACGCACCCGCGACGTCTATCCGTGGGATCCAGTCTAGCGGCAATTCCGACAAAGGGCGGAGGAGCACGCCCCGTAGGCGATAACTTAAGGCGGAATGGAGTGCCCGTTCGTTTCCGCGACGTCTTGGCCGGGCCTGTCCCGGCCAAGACAGAGGGCCACAAACCTCCGGTTCTTACGTTAGCGCCCCTGGGACCACTGCCCTGGCCTTCTTCTTCACTGAAGCGGAGACAGCCCGTCGATGCCCAAGGGCTACATTGTCGCCGAATTCGACGTGACCGGGCAGGACGACTGGGAAACATATCGTCAGAAAGTCCCGGAGACGCTGAAGCCATTCAACGGCCGCTTTTTGGTCTGGGCTGGCGCATCGCGGCTGATCGAGGGCGACGGCAAAAAAGGCAGCTTGGTGGTCATCGAGTTCGACAGCCCGAAGCAGGCGATGGAATGGTACAACTCGGCCGACTATCAGGCGATCCTGCCGATCCGCCTGCGCAACGCCACGGGAAAGGTATTTTGTGTCGCGGGTGTGCAGGCCGCGCCAACCCACGTATCGGGCGTGCAGTCCGCGCCGATCCACGTATCAGGCGTGCCAACCGTGCAAACTGACAAAGAGAACCAGACATGACCCAGGTTTTGCGTGGCGCCGACATCGTGGTGCGGAGCTTGGAACAAGCCGGCCTGACCGACATCTTCACCCTGTCTGGCAACCACATCATGTCGCTGTTCGATGCCGCGATCGATTCGAACCTGTCGCTGATGCATGTGCGGCACGAGGCCGCGACCGTGCACATGGCCGACGCCTTCGGCCGCCTGACCGGGCGGCCCGGCGTCGCCTGGGTGACTGGCGGACCCGGCCACGCCAACGCGGTCGGCGCCCTGTTCACCGCGCTTGGACAGGAAACCCCCATGCTGCTGCTCTCCGGTCACACCGAGACGGATCAGCTCGGCCGCGGTGGCTTCCAGGAACTGCGGCAAGTGCAAATGGCCGAACCGGTCAGCAAGGCGGCCTGGATGGCGACCGACACCACCCGGGTCGGAATGGACATCGCCCACGCGATTCGCACCGCGACGTCAGGCCGCCCCGGTCCGGTCCACGTCAGCCTGCCCTCGGACGTTCTGGACGCGACAGTGCCCGAATCCGACGTTGCCTGGCCGACGGCAGAGGATTTCGCCACGCCGCCGGTTCGCCTGACCGACATGGCCGCCGACGTCATCGCCGGCTTGCTGGCAACGGCAAAGCGCCCCCTGGTCATCGGCGCCCCGGTCCTGGCCACCCGCCCCGGCCGTGACCTGCTGCGCCGCATCGAAACGACCTTGGGCATCCCCGCCTGTCTCAGCGAAGGCCCGCGTGGCTTCAACGACGCCAGCCTGGGCGCCTACGCCTCGGTCGCCGCCCGCGCCGACATGGTGCTGCTTCTCGGCAAAGCCCTCGACTTCACCCTGAAGTTCGGCCGCGCCCCCTTCCCCGCCGACTGCCGCTTCATCGCCATCGATCCCGATGGCGCCATCCTGGACCGAGCCACCCACGCCCGCGGGCTGGCGTTCGGCTGCGTCGCGGACACCTACCCAGCCGGCGAGGCGCTGATCCGCCGCGGCGCCGGCATCGTCCTGGGCGATCCCGCCTGGCTGGCCGACGCCCGAGCCGCCTTCGACGACCGCCCGGCGGGTTGGGCCAACCTGCGCTCCAGCACACCGAACAAACTGCATCCGGCCGAGGTGTTCAGCACCCTGCAACCCTATCTGGAGCGCGATCCCGACAGCGTACTGATCTGCGACGGCGGTGAATTCGCCCAATGGGGCCAGGCCATGTTGCGCAACGACCGGCGCATGATCAACGGCGTCGCCGGCTCGATCGGCTCCTCGCTGCCAATGGCTGCCGGCGCCCGCGTCGTCGAACGCAACGCACCCGTCGTGGCCGTCCTCGGCGACGGTACCTTCGGCTTCCACATGTCGGAGATCGAGACAGCCGTCCGGCTCGGGCTGCCCTATGTAGCGGTCGTCGGAACCGACAGCCGCTGGAACGCCGAGTATAACCTGCAGGTCCGCGACTACGGCCCCAACCGCACCTTCGGCTGTGAATTGAACCCAACCCGGTACGACCTCGTGGCGACCGCCCTGGGTGGCCACGGCGAACTGGTCGAAACGGCCGAGACCCTGCCCGGCGCCATCGAACGCTCGCTTGCCAGCGGCAAGCCAGCCGTGGTGAACGTCATGATCGAGAGTATCCCCTCGCCGGTCGTCCGCAGGAGCTGACATGTCGCATTTGAACTTCGAGACCTTCATGCGGCTCTACCGCCTGCCCGTCGCCAAGGGGATCGAATCCCTTACGATGGCGGAAACGCACATCCCCCAGCCGCAGCGTGGCGAGGTGCTGGTTCATATGCACGCCGCCTCGCTCAACTACCGCGACCTGATGATCATTGAGGGCCGTTCCGCCCGTGGCGCCCCGCCGGAGAACCTGATCCCGCTGTCAGACGGCGCCGGCAAGGTCGTGGCGGTCGGGCCCGAAGTAACGCGCGTGAAGGTCGGCGACCGGGTCGCCGGCACGTTCATGCAGACCTGGATCGCCGGACCAATTGGCGTCGAGGACGGCGCGAGCGCCTTGGGCGGCTCGATCGACGGCGTGCTGGCGGAGTACAGGCTCTTCGATCAGAACGGCCTGGTGCTGCTGCCGGACCATCTGACGTTCGAGCAGGGTGCAACACTACCCTGCGCCGGCGTAACCGCCTGGAATGCGCTCTTCGGCGGGCAGGTGATGACCCCAGGCGAGACAGTGCTCGGTACTGGGCACCGGCGGCGTCTCGGTCTTCGCGCTGCAGTTCGCCGTAACTGCCGGGCTGCAAGTGATCGCGACGTCGTCATCGGACGAGAAGCTGGAGGTCATGAAGCGGCTGGGCGCGGCGCATGGCGTCAATTACCGCACGCATCCCGAATGGCAGGATCAGGTGCTGGCTTTGACGGACGGGCTGGGCGTATCCCGGGTCGTGGAGGTCGGCGGCAGCGGCACCTTGGCTCGGTCGATCGTGGCCACCCGGATGGGCGGGGAAATCGGTATGATCGGGGCACTGACCGTGGGCGGGGAAATCAATCCGACTGCGGCAATGCGAAAGTTGCTGACGCTGCGCGGGATTTACGTCGGCTCACGCCAGATGTTCGAGGCAATGAACCAGGCGATCACCGCGCATCGGATCGATCCGGTGATCGATAAGGTGTTCGGGTTTGAGGAGGCGGCGAAGGCGTATCGGCACCTGAAGGGGCAGAGCCATTTGGGGAAGGTTGTGATCCGGATTGTGGAGTAAGGGCGGCAAATTGAAAGCCTCCACGCCGGCCAATTCAGACGCGAATAGTGCAGTCCATAATTCCTCATGACACCGCGGAATCAGCAATCCTGTCGACTGCTAGGCATACCACACGATATTACCCAGCTTGATTGCGACACGAGCACCAGCAGAGCATGACCATGAAGTATTCGGTTTCAATTGACGTGCCACAGCTTGACGAAGGTCTGCGGTTTTATTGCGATGCTTTGGGACTTTCCGAGATCGCCAGACCTATGGCGACATACGTCATTCTCAAATGTGGCGACTCCCAAATTGGATTGAGCGAGAAATCAGCTGGAAGCAAACCGGCACAGGGAGCCAGCGACGTCCGTCGATATGAGCGACACTGGACCCCGGTTCATATTGACTTTCACGTCGACGATTTTGAAACCTTTTTGGCAAAGGCAGTGAACGCTGGCGCAAAATGTGAGCGTAAATTCGAAGGTGGTTCACGCCCACCAATCGCATTCTGCAGCGATCCGTTTGGCAACGGTTTCTGCATCGTGGGAAACACCGCCTGATACCGCTCGCGTAGCCTTCGGTTCGGACATCGTGAGTGCCCAAGACGCAGACGCTTCAGCGTCGCCACCGTCTGGTAAACCCCCCGCCCACATTGACGCCACCGCCCTAACCCCGCACCCTCCTGCCCAACAATCCGCAGGAGGAACCGCATGCCCCGCCCGTTCGAAGGCGTTCGCATTATTGACATAACCCACGTACTCGCCGGCCCCTTCGCCGCCTACCAGCTGGGCCTCATGGGTGCGGACGTTATCAAGGTTGAGGACCCCAACGACCCAGACCAAAGCCGCGACTCCGGCAGCGACAACGATTTGAACCACGCGCTGATGGGCACCGGCTTCCTGACGCAGGGATCGAACAAACGCGCCATTACCCTGAACCTGAAAACCGAACAGGGCCGAGAGATCCTGAAGAAACTCGTCGCCACGGCCGATGTGCTGGTCGAAAATTACCGGCCGGGCGCCTTCGAGGCCTTGGGTCTTGGCTACGAGGACCTGCGCAAGATCAACCCGAAGCTGATCTACGCTTCGTTCTCCGCCTTCGGCCAAGGCGGCCCCAAGCGCGAGCGCACCGCCTATGACCACGTCATCCAGTCTACATCGGGCATCATGGCGATGACCGGCACGCCGGAGGTCAACCCGATCAAGATCGGCGCCCCGGCGATCGATTACGCCACCGGCACGATGGGCGCCTACGCCCTGTCCGCCGCCCTGTTCCAGCGCGAAAGAACCGGACAAGGCCAGCGGATCGACATGGCGATGCTCGACGTCGCGATGATCCTGATGGCCAGCCACGTCACCGGGTACCTGCGCAACGGCAAGCACCCGAAGCCCTCCGGGAACCGTACCGGCCACGCCACCTCCATGGCCTACCAGACCGCCGACGGCCACCTGATGCTCGGCGCCTCCAACCTGCGCCAGCAGCGCCGCCTTTGGACCGTCCTGGAACGCCCCGAGATGATCAAGCGCTCCAACGACGAGCGCGACGCCGACCACGACCGCGAAGAATTGGTGCTGACCGAGATCATGCGCACCCGCCCCGCCGCCGAGTGGGAGGAATGGCTGCAGGCGCGGCATGTGCCGGCGTCTCGGGTGCGGACGATGGGGGAGGCCCTCGACGACCCGCAGATCGCCTCGCGCGGCGTGCTTCACCGCCACGAAAGCGCCCCCGGCATCAAAGGCTCGTTCACCGTCCCCGTCGCCGCCTTCAAGTTCCAGCACGACGGCCCGCGCGTCGACCGCCCGCCGCCGATGTTCGGCCAGCACAACGACGACATCCTGACCGAACTCGGCTATAGCGCCGCCGAGATCGCCGGCTTCCGAACCGGCAAGATCATCTGAGCGCAGGAGATACCGCATGAAACTCGGCCGCCTAGGCATCTGGTACGCGCCCGACAAGCTCGGCGGGCCCGGCACGATTTCGGACTTTGTCAAGACCGTGGAGGGTCTCGGCTATGACACCCTCTGGTATCCGGAATCACGAGGATATGAGTTCTTTCACAGTCGCCGGCTACATGCTGTCGCAGACGAAGACGCTGAAGCTAGGCAGCTCGATTGCGTCTATCTACGCCCGCGACGCCTTTACCTCGCGGCGCGGCATGATCAGCCTTAACCAGCTGTACGGCGACCGCTTCATCCTCGGCCTCGGCGTCAGCCACGTGCCGATGGTGGAAGGAGTCCGCGGCCACACATACGAGAAGCCGATACCGGCCATGCGGTCCTACCTGAACGGGATCATGAAGGGCGAGGCCAACGCCGCCGCCTTCCCGATCGCCCTGGCCGCGTTGCGCCCGCTGATGCTGAAGCTGTCGGCGGAGATGACCCAGGGCGCCCTGCCCTACAACACCACGCCCCGCCACACAGCCGAGGCGGCAAAGCTGCTTGGCCCGACCAAGTGGCTGGCGATCGAGCAGAAAGTCACTCTCGAAACCGACCCCGCCAAGGCTCGGGCGCTCGGTCGAGCGGAGCTGTCGCGGTACCTGGTGCTGGATAATTACCGCAACAGCTGGCTGACCATGGGCTTTACCGAGGGCGACCTGGCAAATGGCGGATCAGACGCGTTCATCGATGGGATGGTCCTTTGGGGCACCGCGGACAAGGTAAAGGAAGGCCTGCGCGCCCACTTCGCCGCAGGGGCGACGCATGTCGCGATCCAGCCTGTCGTCCCCGAAGGCGACACAGCGGCCAGGGATGCGATCATGAAGGCGCTCGCTGATACCTGAAACGATCCGGCCCGTTCGCGGCGGCTTCGCAAGATTTCGTGACAGGGTCCGGACGGAGTTTGTATAGCGGGCGTGACCGCGTCTCTGTGCCGCTCGGAGGTTTAGGTGCTCGACATTGCCGGAATCCTGTTCAGCTCGATCATGATGCTGATCGTCATCGTGCGCGCCGTGCAGCTTGATCGCACGCAGCCCTGGTTCCAGACAATCGCCGTCAAGGACAACCAGCCGAAGCTCCGCGTCAGACCGTGGCAGCGGCGCAGCTAGGACCGACGGCAGACCTGCTCCATGCTGCGAAGCATCTGGCTGATTTTTCTCTACCTGTCATTCATCGGGATCAGTACCTACCGCGCCGTTCGTGGCAACACTCGGCTATGTCTGGGTCGATACGTTTCAGCCTCAGTTGGTCGCCTATTTCATCCTCAACCAGATACCGGTCGCGATGATCATGGGCATCATCGCGTTGTTGACTTACGGGGCCGCTGACCGCCGGTCACCACCGCCGGTCAGCCTGGAGACAGTCCTTCAGGTGGCCATGGCTGCCTGGGTGACTCTGACGCTGACCTGGGCGGAGAGGCCAGATGCTGGCTGGGAGAAGTGGGACTGGGCGTTCAAAACAATTATGTTCTCGGCATTTGTGCCTTACGTCATCCGGTCTCGCGTTCAAATCGAGGCCTTCGTCCAGACTTACGTGCTGTCACTGGCGGCAAACTTCGTGCCATTTGGCCTGAAGACGATTCTCTCCGGCGGCGGGTACGGCACGAACTTGGGCTTGGAGGGCGGCAATTCCGGGCTGGCCGAGGGCGGGCTTTTGTCCACAGTCTGCCTGATGATCGTGCCTCTGGCGATGTTCCTCAGCAAGCACGGGCAGCTTATGCCAAAATGGAAGCTCGTTCCTTTAGGGTACTGGGCCATCGCCGGGCTGGCCATAGCAACCGCGATCGGCACTTACGAGCGCAGCGCCTTGATTGGCCTGGTCGTGCTGTTTGTGTATGTCTGGGTGCGGTCGAAACACAAACTGGGGTTCGGCATCGTGGCTACGGCTACGGCAATGGTTATCGTGTACTCGACCTCAAGTGCGTGGAACCAGCGGATCGCGACGATCGGTGAGTTCGGTCACGAAAGTTCCGCGAACGTCCGTCTTTTGGTATGGCGCTGGACCATGGAGTATGTCGCGTCACACCCGCTCGGCGGCGGATTTATGAGTTTTCTGATCAATCACATCGAAGTTCCGGGTTTTAATGGCGGTCTGCCGACAATTGAATTTGGCAGAGCCTTCCACAGCATTTATTTCGAGGTTCTGGGCGAGCAAGGCTTCCCTGGCCTATTCATGTTTCTAACCCTGGTCGGGGTTACGATGGTCAGGCTTCACTTTGTGGCGCGGCGGGTCCGCAAGATCCCCGAGCTTCAGTGGGTGGCCGGCCTTTCGGACGCTTTGCAGGCCGGTCTTGCTGTCTTCCTGTCAAGTGGCGCCTTCGTCGGCATCGCCTTCCAACCGATGTTCTGGTACTTCATTTCGATGAGCATCAGCCTCAACGCCTATATGTGGCGCGTGGAGCATGGACGGGGCGCAGTGCCGGTCGGTTGGCGCGCGCAATCGCTAACGCCCTCGCCGGGCCACGATCTGCAGCCTGCGACTAGGGGATGGCGTGGGGTCAGCCGGAGCGTGACCACAAATGCGACGACCCGGTCCCGATGAAATAGGGTGAACGCTTCGCCTGCCAGGATCATGACACGACAGGCCGCCCCGCCAACTAATGTTCCACACGTGCTCGCTGACAGGAGTTGTCTGTCAGTGCGGCGGTTGCGCCCGGAACGTGATCGAGGCTCACCCGTTTATGCTGATGGGAGCATATCTGACGGCCGATCCACCGCCGGGTTCGAACCGTTGGAGGACCAGATATCCCGAGGTAGGTATACTTGCGATAGTGCGTGCGAGCTTAGGGTGACGCGAGCACGGTTTGGCGGGGCGGCTCGTTCGCGGTAGGATACGCGCCATCGCCCGATCCCAAGGACCTAGCCATTGAGCACGTTTCCCCCGGTCGACTACCAGACTCATCCTGAACAGTACCGGCACTGGAAACTGATATTCGACGGTTCTATTGCCACCTTGCTCGCCGACTTTGACGAGGATGGTGGTCTCCGCCCGGGATACAAGCTCAAGCTCAACAGCTACGATCTCGGTGTCGATATCGAACTGAACGACGCGCTCAACCGCATCCGCTTTGAGCATCCCGACGTCCGCACTGTAGTACTAACCAGCGCGCGCGAACGCGTCTTCTGCTCAGGCGCCAACATATACATGCTGGGAGTGTCCAGCCATGCCTGGAAGGTTAACTTCTGCAAATTTACCAACGAGACGCGGAATGGCATCGAGGACTCTTCGCGGTATAGCGGGTTGAAGTTCCTGGCGGCGGTGAACGGCGCTTGCGCCGGCGGTGGCTACGAGCTGGCATTGGCGTGCGACGAAATCATCCTGATCGACGACCGGTCCAGTGCCGTCAGTCTGCCGGAGGTCCCGCTGCTGGGGGTCTTGCCGGGCACCGGTGGGCTGACGCGGGTAACCGACAAGCGGCATGTGCGCCACGACCTTGCGGACATCTTTTGCACGACTTCCGAAGGGGTGCGGGGGCAGCGCGCAAAGGATTGGCGGCTGGTGGATCACCTCGCGCGGCCGGCGGTGTTCGTGGAAACCGTGCGCGCCCGCGCCTTGGAACTGGCCTCAAGCAGCGATCGGCCTGCGGAGGGAAAAGGCGTTGTGCTGACGCCGTTGGATCGCGTTATCAAACCTGATGCGCTGCGCTATTCGCTTGTCAGTGTGGTCATCGACCGTGGCCAACGGTCAGCGGTGTTTACCGTTCAGGGGCCTGATGGTTCGGAGCCAGCAGACATCGCCGGCATCGAGGCTGCCGGGGCATCATGGTATCCGTTGCGGCTTGCGCGCGAACTGGAAGACGCACTTCTGTCGATGCGGACGAACGAGCTAGAAATCGGCACATGGCTGCTGAAAACACACGGTGATCCTGCGGCTGCCGTGGCACTGGATGCCATTCTGCTGGCGCACAAAGATCATTGGTTGGTCCGTGAAACGATCGGTCTGCTGCGGCGGACGTTCAGCCGCCTGGATGTGTCGTCACGCAGCTTGTTTGCGCTGATCGAGAAGGGGTCGTGCTTCGCCGGCACCCTACTGGAGTTGGCACTGGCCTGCGACCGCAGCTACCACCTGTCTCTACCTGGAAATAGCCAGGCGCCCGTGATCAGCGTCACAGAAATGAATTTCGGGTCGTACTCGATGGCGACCAGTCAAAGCCGCCTGGGCAGGCGCTTCTATGACGAGACGGCGCCGTTGACAGCGGCGCGTGAAACCTGCGGGCAGACGCTGGATGCCGACACCGCGTTTGCGCTTGGCCTAGTCACGGCGAATCCCGATGAGATCGACTGGGATGACGAGATCCGCCTGGCATTGGAAGAGCGCGCCGCGATGTCTCCCGACGCGCTGACCGGGTTGGAGGCCAATCTGCGCTTCAACGGAAAAGAAACGATGGCCACGCGCGTTTTCTCGCGGCTGACCGCCTGGCAGAACTGGATCTTCCAGCGTCCCAATGCCGTCGGGCCGAAAGGCGCGTTGGAGGTTTACGGCAAGGGCGAGAAGCCGCAGTTCGACTGGAACCGGGTTTAAGGGTAGGCGTCGTGACACGAGAACCAATGAACATCCGCTGCGCCGAACCGGATGATGTCAGTGCCATATCGTGTATCGTGGCGGCAGCTTATCAAAAATACGTGGCGCGGATCGGCAAGTCTCCCGGCCCGATGCTGGACGATTACACGGCCCACATCCGAGCGGGGACGGCTTGGGTCGCTGAAACCGATCGCGTCATCGTGGGGCTGATTGTGCTGCTGCCCGAGGACGATTACCTTCTATTGGACAACGTCGCCGTCGATCCTTCGCGACATGGCCAGGGAATTGGCCGTGCCTTAATGGCTTTCGCGGAGGAGGAAGCGCTTCGCCAGGGCTATACCGAATTGCGCCTCTATACCCACGAGACGATGACGGAGAACCTCGTCATGTATCCGGCCCTCGGCTGGCAGGAAACCGGACGAGGCATCCAGAACGGCTATGCCCGTGTGTTCTTTCGCAAGCAGATCAAAAGCTGATCGACGGCTATCCAGCCATCGTCAGACCGCCACTTACGCTCAGCACCTGTGCCGTGACGTAGTCGGACCGCGTACTGGCAAAGAACAGGATTGCGTCAGCGATTTCCTGCGGCTTGGCGATGCGGCGAAACGGGATGGCTTTTTCCAGCGCAGCTTTTAGTTTTTCCGGCTGCGCATCGAACAGCGGCGTGTCGGTCGGGCCTGGGCATACACAGTTGACAGTGATCTTGTAGCGGGCCGTTTCCCGAGCCAGCGACTTGGTGAAAGCAATCATGCCCCCCTTGGCGCCGGAGTAGACCGTCTCGCCCAGGCTGCCGACACGTCCGGCGTCGCTGGCAACGTTGATGATCTTCCCGTAATTATTCGCTGCCATCGCGGGAACGAGCCTTTGCGTCAGCCCTATCGGCCCGCGGATGTTGATGGCCAGCACGCGATCGATAAACTCCGGTGTGTTTTCCAGAAATGGTTGGATGCGGTCCCAGCCAGCTGCATTCACCAGAATATCCACTCGCCCGTGGCGGTGCAGGACCGTGCCAGCGCAAGCGTCCACCGACTGCTGATCGGCCAGGTCCAGCGCGACATATTCAATCGACAGGCCCGCTTGTTTCGCCTCTGCTTCAATCGCCGCACCGCCCTGTGCATTGATGTCAGCGACCAGCACCTTCGCGCCCTGTTGCGCAAACTCCAGCGCGGTGGCCTTGCCAATGCCTGAGACGCCGCCGGTGATCAGGGCTGTCTTGCCATCAAGTCTCATGTCTCTCCCTCGGCACTGGTTATGCGATGCGATGACCCCGCGCTGGATGTCGGGGGAAATCACCTTTATGTTTGCCGCACAACTGAATGAGTGTTCAGTCGGTCGGCCATCGTTATCCTGCGTGACGAGGCGGAGTCAAGGCGACCAAACCGGAGGAAGGAGAAGATCATGACCGAGACGACCACCTATACAGACCTGCTTTATGAAGAGCGGAACGGGATCGCGACCATCACCATCAACCGGCCGGAGAAGTACAACGCCTTCCGTGGCATCACCTGCGATGAACTGATTCACGCCTTTAACCGTGCAGGCTGGAACAAAGCCATTGGCGTCATCGTGCTGACCGGCGCCGGCAACAAAGCCTTCTGCACCGGCGGCGACCAGTCGGCGCACGAGGGCAGTTACGACGGCAAGGGAACCGTGGGACTGCCGGTCGAGGCACTGCACAACATCATTCGCAGCGTGCCCCAGCCGGTCATTGCCAAGGTCCGCGGCTATGCCATTGGCGGCGGCAACGTGCTCGCGACGCTGTGTGACCTGACGATCTGCAGCGAAAACGCTCAGTTCGGACAGGTCGGCCCGAAGATGGGATCGGTCGATCCGGGGTTCGGCACAGCTTATCTCGCCCGCTGTGTCGGGGAAAAGAAGGCGCGTGAGATTTGGTATCTCTGTCGCCGCTACACCGGGCAGGACGCCGTGGCGATGGGGTTGGCCAACAAGGTCGGTACCGGACGATCAACTCGACGCCGAGGTCGAGGCCTGGGCTTCGGAGATCGTCGAGCGGAGCCCGACCGCGATCAGCATCGCCAAGCGGTCGTTCAATGCCGATTCCGACAACATCCAGGGCATCGGGGCGCTGGGGATGCAAGCCCTGAAGCTGTACCGATGACAGCGCCGAATTCGAAGGAAGGGGTGGCGTCGTTCCTGGAAAAGCGGAAGCCGGATTTCAGAAAGTTCTACAAGTAGCCGTTCGCTTTGACAACGATCAAGACGACCGTCGACGACTTGACGCTGGTGGAGCGCCGGCGGGCGCAACTGACGCAGGCAGCCATCGCCTGCTTCAGTGAGCGCGGCTATCACCCGACCACGATTCGTGACGTGGCGGAACGCGCGAATGTCAGCATCGGGTTGATCTACCAGTATATCGGCGACAAGGAGGATCTGCTGTTCCTTGCGTTGCAGGAGGTCCTGGACAGTTACCTGCGGCGGATTCCGATAGCGCTGGACGGCATCACCGACCCGTTGCACAGGTTTTGCCGAGCAGTCACGACCTATTGTCAGGTGAACGGCGCCTCGGTGGATGCGACGGTATTGGCCTATCGTGAAACAAAGTCGCTGCGCAGGGAACGGCGGGTCGCGATCATGCAACGGGAGCTTGACACCAACGGGCTGATAGCGGCCTGCGTTCGGGATTGCATCGAGGCGAAGTTGTTCGAACCAGTCGATGTCGATCTGTTTGTTTATCAGATCGTGATGTTCGCCCATGCGTGGGCGCTGAAGTCATGGCATTTTGCCAAAACAATGGATGTGGATACTTACGTCACGCGCGGCCTGACGCTGATGCTACGGGGTGTGCTGACCCGAGCGGGCGAGAAACGGATGCGGCGGTTGGAAAAACTGGGGGTTGTCGCTTGTTTGGATCAAAACACGGACTGAACGGCCGGTGGATGTTGCTGATTGTCGTGGCGCTGGCAGGATGCGGCACACCAAAGCCACCATCCCCCGCAGCCGGCGCCATTTTAAGCTCCAGACCGCTGCCGGGCGCGCCCGCGGGTGCGACGGGAACGCGGATAGTTTACGCCTCGACCGCCCCGGACGGCGCGAGTATCGCCGTTTCCGGCCTGGTTATCGTACCGGCGGCACAAGCCCCGGCAGGCGGCCGCCTTATCGTCGCGTGGATGCACCCCACCACAGGGATTGCCCAGGATTGCGCGCCTAGCACCGGGCCGAATCCATTCGGTCAGATCCAGGGCTTGAACCGGTTCCTGTCGGCCGGGTACGTCGTCGTGGCCACGGATTATCCCGGCCTGGGGACAGCAGACCAGACGCCCAGCGGCACGCCGCCCAATGAGACACCGGCCCTTGCGGTGCCACCTGTCCACCCCTATCTCGTCGGCGCCAGTGAGGCTCGGGCCGCGCTCGATTCAGTCCGCGCCGCCGGCAACCTGCCGAACGTCTCGGCGAGCAAGCGGTTCGCGGTGTGGGGGCATTCCCAGGGCGGTCATGCCGCCCTGTTCGTGGCGAGCCTTGCGCCAAGCTATGCGCCGGAGTTGCAACTGGTTGGCGTAGCGGCGGCCGCGCCGGTTACCGACATCGCAGCACTGATAGAACAGCCGGCGCAGGATCCGCTCTGGGGCGGTCTGCTGTCCTACACGGTGTCGTCATGGTCGCAGTTGTTCGGCCTGGACACGGCGGGAATTGTCCCGGCGGAGGCAGCCCCCGCGATCACCCAGGCAGCCAAGGACTGCCTGCAAAACGGCGTGCAGTTGAACCGCTTGGAGGAAGACGCTGCCCCCCTGTCAGATCAGCCGGTCACCCCGACCGGACAGTGGCAGACGATGCTCTCCCAGAATGACCCGCAACCGTGGCAGTCAGGCGTGCCGGTGTTCCTGGCGCAGGGCGAAAAGGACCCGATCATCGACCCATCGCTGACCCGCGAGTTCGCGCGTCGCCTGTGCGCGCAAGGCGTGCCCGTTCGCTACCGTTCGATGCGGGGCGTCGATCACTACACCGCCGGCGTGCGCAGCGCCAACGCCGTCGCCGACTGGATCGCCAAGCGTTTCGCCAGCGAGCCTCCGCCCGACGACTGCCGCAAGTTGTAGCCAGCGGCGAACATGACCTAACGTCGGCATGACGGAGGATACGAACATGCCGCATCTGATGGACGACGCCGCGTGATCCAGCGTGTGCTGGATCACGCGGACGCCAAAACCACCGACTTGGGCGACGAGGTTTGGCGCGAGCCGGTGGAAAACTACCGCTCGCAGGAACGCTTTGACGCCGAGATCGAGCTGTTTAAGCGCTTGCCGCTTGTCTTCTGCCCCTCCGCCGCCCTCCCGGATAACGGCTCCTATGTCGCTCGGACATTAGCGGGGACACCGCTGGTCGCCGTGCGTGGTGACGACGGCATCGCCCGAGCGTTTGACAACAGTTGCCGTCATCGCGGCATGATCCTGGCGGAGGGCAGCGGCAATGCACGTTCCCTGATCTGCCGTTACCATGCGTGGTCCTATGGCTTGGACGGCCGGTTGCGATATGTTCCGGGGCCGGAGGGATTTCCCGATCTGGATACGAACGCCCACGGGCTCGTCCCCGTACATGTGCAGGAACGTGGCGGCCTGGTATTCGTGACGCAAAAGGAACCGTTCCAACGGTGTGCTGGACGGAATGCCTGACCTGATCGCACCGGGACAGGTGGTTTTCGAGTGCAGCAGCTTCACCGATGAGGCGAACTGGAAGCTGTTGCTGGAGACCTCGATGGTGGGTTACCACATCAAGGCGCTGCACTCCAAATCGTTCTATCCGTACGGCTACGACAACCTGAACGTTGTTGAGACGTATGGAACCAACTCCCGCTCAGGCCGGATCGGCTACCGCCTAGACGCGCCAGCCACCGCGCGCTTTCCGGCTCGATGAGCGCCTTAAGCACCTCTCGGACCAGGACGGACCTCTCCGTCAGGCCGGTGAACCCTGAGCTTCGGCGAAAAGTTCACGGTCGAGGCAATGGTCGGTACACATCGATGACCTCCAGGCAGGGCACGATTTTGTCACCAATTGATGCCCACGACACTGCCGAGGATGCGTACCATCCGGCACAAATCCAGGCCAGCCGACCACCGAAGCCGGCGCTTTTGATGCTCTTGGGGTAGAAATGGCGTCCCGTAGGGGATTCGAACCCCTGTCGCCGCCGTGAAAGGGCTGAGATGATTATGCATTTTCAACAGTTTCACACAACTGTACGCAACTCGTTGCAACGCTGAAAGCCGCAGGAAACCATGGGTCGCTCCTGCGTAGCGGTCCACTTGGACCACGGCCTTTTTGCCCAGCCGTGATCACCGCAGGAGCCGGTCCAGGCGGGCGAAGTAGACATCGCGCCGATCCATCACGCCTGTGCATCAGCCTTCGGGCAGTCCGCATTTGATGCGCCCAACCGCCTCTCGCAACGCCGCCCCAATTCCATGCTGATCGACCATGCGGGTGACACTGACCCGGCCGCGGTGGTCACAGCGAACACGCGACGTCGAGTTGGGTGACAGGCGGCAGGAGATCGGTGAGCGTCGTCAGCGTCCTCATGGCTTGAGCGTAGGCACCCTCCCCTCGTTGAGCACCGCCGCTTAAATAAAAAGTGGTGCGCCGAGGGTCTTCCCCTGGGGCCGCGTCCCAATGCCACAATGCGGATGGTGATCGAGACCTGGACGAGCCGCTGTGATCGCACGTGGCCAAAGGCGGTTCCGCCGATCGGGTCGCGCAACCCGGCATTACGGTCATTGATTAGTGGCGGATAGGTAATGCGGGCGCGCTGCCAGATTTGCTTCGCGATTTATTTAACGC
This sequence comes from uncultured Pseudomonadota bacterium, assembly GCA_963819005.1. Lineage (GTDB taxonomy): Bacteria > Pseudomonadota > Alphaproteobacteria > Acetobacterales > Acetobacteraceae > Rhodopila. Next base: position 6,383 of record CAWFUL010000007.1, on the reverse strand, counting down.
TCAACAGGTCCAACTTAGTTGGATTTGGAGCGTGCTCATTCGGATCCATCAACGCGTTCAGGCGCTTCAACGCCTGCGCCACTATGCGGCCCTGCGCTTCAATGCTGGCAATGATTTCCCCCGGCGTACGCTCATCCGTCGTCGCCACCGCGTTCGGGTTCACAGCCTTCAGATCGAACACCGCCGCGTCGATGACAGCCGCCTGCGCCTCCAGATCGCGGGCGGCTCTGTCCTTCTCGCGGATCTGCGCATCGAGCCGTTCGAGAACCTTCTCGACGGCCTTGTCTTTCTTGAGGCGCTTAAGTTTTTCCTTCAGGTCGACCACATCGGCTTTGATGCCTGCGGCCTCGTCGAGCAGGGGTTGCATGTCCTCCCGCGCCTTGGCTCGACGGGCGGCGAAATCCACCGTCCAGGAATAGCGGCTGTCAGCCTTTTGGGTACCTCGCTGGGCCAGCAGGCGGGCGTAGCTCGGGATCGGCTTGCCAGCGTTTGTATCGATCGCATGCCATTCCGCCACCAGTGACGCAGGCAGCGCTTCATCGGCCAGCACCGTCCCGTCCTGGGCAAAGCCGAAATGCGCCAGGGTCAGCGGCGTCTTCTTGCCCATCTTCACGGCAGCCAGGTCGTAGTACCAGATAGGCCCGGTTTTCTTGCCCTTGGTGAAGAACAGCAAATTGGTCTTCACACCCGCGCCGGCAGCCGAGAATACCCCGCCTGGCAGGCTCACGATCGCCCACAGCTCGCACTCGTCCACCAGCTTGCGTTTGGTTTCGAGAAAGGCGCTCTCGTTGGTGCGAAAGAGAAAACCTTCGTCCAGCACGATGGCGCAGGTGCCTTTTGGTGCGAGTTCGGCAAGGATGTCCTGCACGAACAGCGCCTGGGTGGAGCTTGTCTCGAAGGCAAAATTCTTCTGAGCGTCCTTGCCTTCCTTGCCGCCGAAGGGCGGGTTGGTCAGGATCACGTCGAACTGCTTGGGGGCATTTTCGAACAGCGCGCCGTAGGTGGCCCGTCGGGTCAGTGAGTTTCCGTGCCACAGATTTGGCTGGTCGACGCCATGCAGTACGAGATTGGCCAGCGCGATGGGAAGGACGAGGTTTTCCTTCTCGCGGCCAAAAAAAGTGTCGTGTTTGAGCGTGTCGATGTCGATGCTACGGGCGGCGCTGCCCAGCTTGCGCGCGATGTGCTCGTAGGCAATAGCTAGAAAACCACCTGTGCCGCAGCATGGGTCATACACGGTCTGCCCCAGCGATGGGTTCACTGTGTGCACCATCGCGCGAATAACCTCGCGCGGGGTGAAGAACTGGCCGCCGTCGGAGTTCTTCTCCCCCATCTTCAAGAGTAAATCCTCATACACCTGCGACAGGGTGAAGAAGTGAGCGTTGTCGATGTGGTCGATGCTGATCTCGTGCACCTTGTCGAGTATGTCGCGGAGGTTGGTTTCCGAGTCCACCCTAACCCGCTCCACTGCCGTCATGATGCGGCCGATGATGCGCTGCTTCGGTGTCGCGCCCGGGAGGGGCAGGTTGGTGCGGGAGTCCACGTCCAGACTGTGCAAATGCGGCAGCAGTTCTTTGTTAATAAAGTCGAACAGTTTACCGTCGCCGGCGGCGAACAACTCATTTCGCTTCCAGCCGAGGGGACGGCCTTCAGGTGTGTTGGGATGGCCCGGCTCCTTGGAAAAAGGGGCGGCCCAGTCCTGCCAGCGATAGGGGCTGCGCAACGCGGGGGTAAACCCTGCGCCCACCACCTCGGCCTTTTCCTGATCACGTGCCTCCTGCGCGTCGAGGATTTGAAGGAACAGAATCCAGGTCAGCTCCGGCACGTATTGCAAGGCGCTCGCGCAGTTCGAGCGGCGCATTATGTCGCAGATGCCCTTGACGAAGGCCGAGAGCGACTGCGTCGGGGCGCTGGCCTTAGGGGCTTTGTCGGTCTTTTTGGCTCGGGCCATTTTCAGTCCTTAAAAGCTTGGGCGAGCAAGCGTTCCGGCAATGCCGCCAAGTCGGCTTGTTGCGCATTCAGTGCTACACGCAAGGTTTCTGCTTCGACCAAGCGCTGCTTAAGCGCTTGAACGATGCGTCGCTGCGTCTTAAGCTGCGGTGCGCAGATGTGAAACGACTCCAGCGTCGGCATATAGATGGTCTTATGCGTGGCGCCGCTGGCTAGTTCGCGCAATTCCTTGCGAGAACTGATCAGCGCGTGCATCAGGAACTCGGGGTCGAGCGCGTCGCTACAAACCCAATTGGCAAAATCCTGACTGGTCGCCATCGGCTGCGCCATGATGGCGACGAAGCCCACCGAGGCCGTACGCGAATAGCAAACGGTACCGCGTGGCAGGATGCGCGCCGACGAATTTGCGATACCAGCCGCGTTGGTTCGGAGCTGGGTGCTTTCGATCCATTGGCCGTCCAGCGCGCGAATTTCCGTCAGCGAGATCCACGAGACATCGCCACCCCACCAGTCTGGACGAGAACGGCTTGGGGTGTGACCACTTTCCAGGCGGGCAATGTCGGTTAGCGGGTGCCACCCCCAGCCGGATGGAGGGTCTTCTAAGTTCGGAGGGACCGCAATAGGGACAATTTCTTGAAAAGCTTCTCGGTAGATGGATGTCGACAGAGCATTTGCTTCGTTCGACTGTACCTGTGCCGCCTGACACGCGGTTTGCACCTCGGTCAGTTGGGCATTCAGGCGGCCCGCGATGCGAAGTTGTTGTTCAAAGTCGAGGACGGGGACGGGCAACTGCTCCAGCCGGACGAGCGGCAGATGGGCGATAGTTGTCTTGGCGTTCTGATCCTCGAAGGTCCCTGTGAGGGCCTGAAATCGAATCCACAGTGCAAGAAAATCGGAGTCGGCTGTGCCTACAATAGGCCGCACGCGATGAATTGCCTTCTGATAGTAGCAGTTCTTTGCCTCTCCTCGCCATACCGCACAGCGACCAGGTTCTCCACCCTCACAGACCAGCAAATCGCCATCCTGAAGCTCGAACTTCGCGCGTTCTCGTGCATTGAAGTCCATGGTGGCCAGGTCGCGAAGATCGAACCGCCCCCATTGCAAATTCTGGTTTCGGAGATACGGATATGATCTCCGTACCAGTCTTCGCCTTCGGCGAGAGCATCTTCCCGAGTTGAATGCTTGCGACTTCGCGCAAAGGCACGAGCCTCATACTCCGAACAACCGCCCCTTGGCCTCGTGCATCACCTGCGTCGGCTTGCCGAGCGCACGCAGCGCATCCAGCCCACCCGCCAGCTTAATCTCGGGAACCTCCCACAGCGCCGGGGTCTCAAGCGCGTCGGTGCCTCCTTGCGCAAACTGATTTCCTAAGCCCTTGAGCACAATGGCCGCCTTGGCATCCATGCCACCGAACCACGGTTGATTGCCCGAGATGAACAGTGCGCCGCGCTCGGGGCGTTTGAGCGCTCGGGCGTGATAGCCGTGGTGGCCGAAAAAATCATAGAGGTCGAAGTCGGTCATATGGTCAATTTCGCGGATCGCGTCGGGGCTGAAGTTGTCGGTCAATAGATGCTTTATGAGGCCGCGGCGCTTCCGGGTTTCGATCCAAAGGGCGCGGAACTCGTCGAGGTTGTGCGCCTCGGCGATGACACGTTGAATCACCTCGCGTCGGTATTCGTCCACCGGGATGGGCGTGTCACGGCCATCCCGCCTGCTCAGGATGAAGCGGCCCTGAGGGTTGATAAGGACGGACTGGCCACCGATTTCCGCCACGGCGGGGCCGTCGCCACCTTCGCCGCCGTCACCGTCATCATCACCCCCGCCTTCGCCTCCGCCACCAGGGCGCGGCAGCTTGGTAATAAAGTCGGTGCCAAACAGCCGGGTAACGTCGGTGTAGTCGTAGAGCCAGAACTTGTATTTCTGCGTCTCTTCGTGGATGCGGGCGCCGCGCCCGACCATCTGGTAGAACTTGATGGGCGATTGCAGGTAGCGGAAGAACACCACGGCGTTCAGGCGCTCGATATCCACCCCGGCTTCCAGCAGGTCCACGGTGCAGGCGATGAAGGCCCGTTCGCCCGAGCCGCGCATAGGCTCAATCATGTCGGCGCCGTTATTCGGCCCACCCATGCACTTGAATGCGTAATGGTCCTTCGGCGTTTGGCCTTGTTCTCTACACCAGCGCACGTAGAGGTTGTTCATGTGCTGCGCTACGCGGTCGGCGTGGATTTCGCGGGTGCAAAAAATGATGACCTTCTGTTCCGGTCCGCCGTTCTCACACAGCAGTTGGAATAGGTCCTGGCACATTTTCGGCGTGCGCAGTTCGATGAACAACTCGTCGTCGAAGTCCTTGCCGGTGTATTCGTCTTTGGTGAGATCCTCGGCGGTGAGTGGCTTCCCGGTCTTGAGGTCCCTGACGCCCGCCCTGAGGATTTCCTCTTTGGTGAAAGTTGCGCTGTCGATGCTGGCCTTGCGCTTGACGATTTCGCAGGCGGCCAGATAGCCATCTTCCTGCGCCTGGATCAACGTATATTCGTACACCGGCTCGCCGAAGTATTGGCGGTTATTGGCGGTGATTTCCTGGTCTTCTTTGGATGCCTTCGCAGACTCCTCCAGCTTGCGGGGGGTGGCGGTCAGGCCGATGTGGATGGCGCTGGGATTCCGCCGTAACACTTCAGACCAGCGACCCCAGGCCGAACGGTGGCATTCGTCGATGATGATGACGCTGAACGCATCTTCGCCGTAGTGCTCGGTGAGAAAGCTGGCAAAGCCTTCGTCGTCGTCCAGGCCCAGGGTTTGGTAGGTGGCAATATGGATGCGGGCATTGGCGGCCGAATTGCCGCCCTTCTCGGTGCTGACGATGCGGGCGTTGTCGCCGAAGGCAGCCTTGAGCTTGGTGTAGGCCTGCCCGCGCAGCTCGTCTCGGTCGCAGAGGAACAAGGCGGGCCTGGGCAGTTGCCCGGCTTGCGAGAGCCGCCATAAAAGATTGGTGGCGATGACGGTCTTGCCGGCGCCGGTGGCCAGCGTGAGCAGCACGCGCGGTGGCGTGCCGGCCTGTTCGTCGACCAAGATCTTCTCGAACGCGGCTCGGATGGCGGCGTCCTGGTAGTAGCGACTCTGCGCCCATGCAGGGCTATCAGCCTGAAACAGGATAGCCGCCTCGGGCCGGGTCAGGTCGATGCCGCTATCCTTAGCGTAGCGCGCCGTGAGGTCGGGGTGAGCAGGAAACTCGGGAAATGGAAACGGGCCGTCAATGAGTTCGGAGAAACGGTCGTATTCGCCATACCTGTGACCATTGGTGGAAAAGACATACTTCACGTCAAAGCGCAGCGTGTCGGCATAGCCCCGTGCCTGCTGCATGCCCTTCAGCGGGTCCTCCGCTTCCTTCTTGGCTTCCAGCACAGCCACCGGCATGGGCTTGGGGCTGTCGTCCATCTTCACGCACAGCAGGTAGTCGGTACGTCCCGGACCTTTACGACGACTTCCTTTAGGTCCGCTAGGTTCCACCGGCGGTGGGGTGAGCACGGTTTCCAGAGTGATGTGCTCGCGGCTGACGTAGCCCTTGTCTCTCAAGACCGGGTCGATGAGGTGGTAGCGCGTGTCCGCCTCGTTCATGCTCATACGGGATGTGCCCGAAACACCTCAAAGTCCACTCGCGATTGGCCCTGTGCAGCCGGGTCGCTGCGCTGCCAGCATTGGTCGATGAACGACCGCCCGTCGATCAGGTCGCAGACAATGAAAGGCGAATAAGCCAATGTGAAATCGCGGCTCCTGAACCACTCTGGTTGCGAGCAGAGTTGCTTGATCGCGTTGCCTTGCTTCGTCGCCTGCCCTGGAGCCTCGCTCCCGGGGTAACCCCGTGTCATGCCGCTTGTTCCTTCACCCGCGAATCCTTGCGGCGCCAGATTATAACGCGTGCAAGCGCGTGACGCGAGCGCGCTGGCGGGGCGAGGTGTAATGCACGTCTGGCGTACTGCCCATTCTCGGGTATTGCGCCGTGTGGTTCTCGGAAGCAGATCAATCCCCGCCGAAGCAGGAGACCACTCCGGCGATTGGCGCAGGTCCTTTCCGCACGAATCCCCTCCCTCTTCAGTCTGTCTCGCAATGGCCTAAAGCCCTGCCAGGTCATTATAAAACGCCACGAACCGGTCAATGTGGGCACCGGTGCCGATCGGATAACAGCGCAGCCTCCACCGGTTGGCCATGGCTCCGTCGTAGTACAACCCGCCCGCGTTGTAGGCCGCGGCGACCAATGGCGGGTCCAGCGACGTGATGTGTGCCGCACCGGCGATCACGGCCGCCGCGGCTCGGATGGACACCGCCGGCTGCATCAGGTCATCCGCTGTCAGCCCCGGCTCGTGCAGCGCCGCCCGCGCGGTCGAGATCAACGTCTGGCAGCAGCCGATCGACACGCGCGAGGGCGTCGCATCGTCGGATGT
>CAWFUL010000006.1:0-11170 GCA_963819005.1 uncultured Pseudomonadota bacterium | reverse complement strand
CCGACCGGGTCTTTTGCCCGGTGCTGGATATCCTGCAATCGATTGCCCCACCCTTCGGCGTCAGCGAACCGCATCTGGCGCTGACCCTGGCGAACGATCTGACCGCTCTTCACGATGGTCAGCGCATCCGTCCCCGCATCGTCATGCCGGACTTCCCTGCCTTCGTGCGTGTCGACTACATCACCCACGACGGCAACGTTCAGCATCTTTATCCCCAGATCGCCGATCGCAGTGGCGTCGTCGCCGACAAGCCTCGCCTCCTGGCCGCGGGGGAGCGCCTGAACCTTGGCCATCCCCCGCCTGTTACCGGCGTGGGAGGTCAGCGAACCCTACGGCACCGATTTGATGATGGCCGTCGCATCCTCGCAGCCGCTGTTTGACAAGCCACGCCCCAGCAATGTCGAGAGTTCCCCGTCCATCTGCGCGATCTGACCGAGGCCGTGGCCTCGGCCCGCGCCGCTGGCGCGCGTCAGGCAGGCAACGGCCTGCGGCAGGGCATCACCCAAATAACCGGGCACACGCGCCTGATGCATGCGGAAAGCAACTGATTTGGTGGACGGAATGATAATCGAGACGCCCGCCGTTCGCCGTTTGGAGTTCCTCTCAGGTGGCATGCGGGCAATCGTGTGGTATATCAGCCTCAACCGGCACTCGATCAGACCGCTCTGATCCGCCAATCGGAACCGCCGCCGAAACAGGCAGTCGCCCAAATTCCTGAGGGCTGTGATCGTGCCGGCATGGTCGCGCGCAACGGCGATCCCCTACGATGACGTCCCCGCTTGGGCCGGATGTCCTGATTCCCATCTCGCTGTCCGCCCAGGAAGCCATCAGCCAGCCATTCCAGTTCGACGTTCACGCCGTCTGCCAGAACGGCACGATCGATCCCAATGCGCTGATCGACCAAACCGTCTGCGTCACGCTGCAGTGGATCGGCACGCCGCTCCGCTATTTCCACGGCATCGTCCAAAGCGTCTCCAGCCAGGGTGCCGTCCGCGGCCAGTCCGCCGCCGATACCTTTTACGCCTAATCTGGTGCTGGTGCCGCGCCTCTGGTTCCTCAACCAGACCGTCGACTGCCGCGTCTTCCAGAAGAAATCCGCCGTCGACATCCTGACTTCGCTGTTCTCGGACGCCGGATTTACCGACTCGACCTTGCCTTCCGCCGGCGCGACACGCGACTACACTGTCCAGTTCAATGAAACCGACCTCGCCTTCGCCACCCGGCTGATGGAGGAGGAAGGCTGTTTCTATTTCTTCGAGCATGCCGCGGACGGCCATAAGCTGATCGTTGCGAACCAATCAACCGCCTTCAAGGACATTGCCGGCGCCACGCTGCAGTTGCGCGGCGCCGCCGATCAGACGCTGATCACCGGCTGGGCCCGTGTGGTCCCGACCGTCCGCGGCAAGATGACGCTGAAGGATTACGATCCCACAACGCCCGATACCAAGTTGCAGGCGGAACAACCGACCAAGCTCGGCGCCAGCGGGGCGTCCAAGCGCGACGACTTCCGCTGGCCGGCGAACACGTTCCAAAGCGGCACCGTTACCGACCGCGCGAAATGGGACATGGAAGCCGCCGAAGCCCGCGCCGCCCTGCACGAGGGAAGCAGCCGGTACGGCAAGCTGGTCGCCGGCAGCAAGTTCAAGCTCACCAGCCGCCCCGCCACGCCGTTCGACGACACCTACGTCCTGCGCACGGTAAGCCACAACGCCAATGACGACACGTGGCTGACGCAGGGGGGCACAACCTCCTACAGCAACAAGTTCACCTGCTTCCCGTCATCCGTCCCCTGGCGGGACTACATCGCCACGCCGCGCCCGCGCATGGAGGGCATCCACACCGCCCTGGTCCTAGGCCCGCAGCACGGCTCCAAGGCCCAGATCAAAAGCCAGAGCGGCGAGGAAATCCACACCGACAAGCTCGGCCGCATCAAGGTCCGCTTCTACTGGGACTGGCGAGAAGACGCGTCCGGCGGCCAGGCCGTCTGGGCGCGCGTCGTGCAGCCCTGGGCCGGCAACGGCTGGGGCGCCCAGTTCATCCCGCGCGTCGGCACCGAAGTCGCGGTCGCCTTCGTCGACGGCGACCCGGACCGCCCCATCGTCATCGGCGGACTCTACAACGGCCGCGACGCGCCGATCTTCGCCCCCGCCGACAAGAACAAGTCCGGCTTCCGCTCACGCTCCGTCATGAAGGGCGGCAGCGCCAACTTCAGCGAGTTCACCTTCGACGACACCAAGGGATCCGAACTCGTCTTCCTGCATGCCGAAAAGGACCTGACGACCGAGGTCGAAAACGACCAGACGCTGAAGGTCGACAACTGCCGCATCGTCAAGATCAAGCAGGACGAAACCGTCGAGATCGGCAACAACCGCAGCGTAACGATCAAGTCCGGCAACGACACTCTCGATGTCAAGACCGGCAACCGTTCGGTCAGCGTCGACCAGGGAAACCACGCGCTGGACGTGAAGATGGGGAACCGGTCGGTGTCCGTGGGACAAGGCAACGACACGCTGGACGTCAAGATGGGCAACATCTCGATCAAGGCCGGCACGGGCAAGATCGAGATGCAGGCCATGCAGTCGATAACCCTGACGGTCGGCAGCAACTCGGTGAAGATCGACCAGATGGGCGTCACGATCAACGGCATGATGATCAAGATTGCCGGTTCGGCCATGACCGACATCAAGGGGCCGATGACCAAGGTGACAGGCGATGGCATGCTGACGCTCAAAGGCGGCATCATGATGCTGAACTGACATGACAGACCCCCTCGTCAAGTTCAACGCAACCGACCTCGCGGCGCTGCGCCCGCGGCTGGAACTGCCACCGGCGGCGGCAGCGGCGACGCAGGAGTGTGCCAGCGTGCCGGATGCTCTCGCCGCATTGGAAGCCGGCGGCTTTCTTCTCGAAGCCGTACGCCTGACCGCCTATGCGCTGCCGAAACGTGAGGCGGTCTGGTGGGCCTGCATGTGCGGCCTTCACACCGCTCCGCCGGAGCTTCCCCCGCAGGATCGTTCAGCGCGCGAGGCCGCCGAACTCTGGGTCCGCCTGCAGACCGAACAGTCGTGCCGCGCGGCGATGGAACAGGCCCAGGCAACCGAATTCGGAACGCCGGAAGCCTGGGCCGCCGTCGCTGCCTTCTGGAGCGGCGACTCGCTCGCCCCCGAAGGTCAGGCGGCCGTCCCGCCCGCGCCGCATCTGACCGGAACCGCGGTCTCCGGCGCCGTCGCCCTGGCGGCGGTCCGCGGTGATGTCTCTCGCCGCAACGCAAGATTGCGGCGTTTTCTCGAAAGTGCGCGTAATATCGCCGCGGGCGGTCCAGGACGCCTGAACCCGGAGGAACCATGAGGCCGACCGGCACGCACGTCAGCCCGGCTGGAGACTGAGTTGATGCCGTTGACCCTGACGATCCTGCGTTGTCCCGCATCGGTCACCCCGGAGACCCGTACGGTGAACGGCGGCGAATACAGCGTTGGCCGCGGCCCAGGTGTCGACTGGGTCCTGCCCGATCCGGACCACACCATCTCCCGCCGCCATTTCATCGTCGCCTACCGCTCCGGCGCCTGGCAGATCAGCGACGAAAGCTCCAACGGCACCTTCATCAACCGCGATGACGCGCCGGTCGGCAAAGGCAACGCCCGCAACCTGCGCGACAATGACCGCCTGCGCATCGGCCCCTACGAGATCGAGGTGGTCCTGCAGGACGATTCGCTCCGCGCCCCCGCGGCCCAATCCTACGCAAGCCCGAACGCCGATGACCCGTTCGCCTTCGACGATCCGTTCGGCGATCCCCTTCGTCCCGTGACTGACCCGCCACCCGGCTACGGAGCATCCGAACCGCCCCCGGCCTACCGCGCGCCAGACATTCGTCCACCCACCCCTCACGCGCCCAACCTGCACACGCCAAACCCGCCGCCGGTGTATCGCGCGCCACGCCAGGCGCCGTTCCAGGAACGCACGCAGGAAGACCATTCCTCGGTGATGAACGATGCCATGCTGCCGCCGGCGCAGATCGGCCAGATGCCGCTGCACGCCGGCGGACAGCTGTCGGCGGAAGGCCTGCTGCCGGACGACTGGGAGAAAGACCTGCTGGAAGGGATCGGCGATCCCCCCGGCGGTGGCGCGCGCCCCAATTCTCTGGCCCGCCCACCGGCGCCCGATCCTTTTGCGCCGCCCGCCCCGCCGCTGGCCCGAGCGCCCAGCCTGCCGTCAGTCCAGCCTCAACCGACGCCGTATGACGCGCTGCAACCGCAATCGCCGCAACCCCAGTCACTGCAACCGCAGTCACTGCAACCGCGGCCTGGACCACCGCTTGACCCGTTTGAGCCCGTGGCCCCAGCCGCTACACCCGTCCCGCTTGTCGAACCCATGCCGCCTGGCGCGCCCGTCCCACCTGCCGGGGCACACGCCGCCGCGACGTCCCCTCCGCCTGCCCCGATCGCCTCACCCCCGCCACCTGCACCTGCCGAACCGCCGTTGCTCGACGCCTTCCTTGCCGGCATCGGTCTGCCGGACGCCCGCCCGGTGGACGCCGCGGCAACGCTGCATCGCATGGGTGAGGCATTCCGGGCGATGGTATCCGGACTGCGGGCGGTGCTGATGGCGCGCGCCGCGATCAAAAGCGAGTTCCGCATCGAGCAGACCATGTTCCAGGCCCGCGGCAACAACCCGCTCAAATTCTCCGCCGACGACGACGACGCCATCACCGCCCTGCTTGGCGTCGGCCGCCGCACCGGCATCTCGCCCGCCACCGCGGTCGGTGACGCCTTGCGCGACATCCGCCTGCACGAACTGGCATCGATCGCGGCGATGCAGACGGCGATCCGCGCCTTGCTCGCCGGTCTCGACCCGGAAAAGATCCGCGCCTCAGTCGAACAGGCGGGCGGTCTCGCCGTGCTGCCGGCGCAGAAGAAAGCCCGTGCGTGGGACGCTTACGACGTGTTGCATCAGCGCACCATTCAGGCGCTCAGCGACGACTTCGACAGCGTCTTCGGCAAGGCCTTCGCCCGAGCCTATGAGGAAGCCCTGCAAGACCTGAACAGCCGGGAGCGATCATGAGGCGCTGGCCCTTTGTCGCTCTTATCTTGCTTGGCGTGGCCCTGACCCAGTGTTCCCCCGCGCCAAAGCCGCCGCCCGTCGTGACCATCGTCCTCACCGGCAGCGCCGGGCAGAACGCCGACGCCACCGGGACCGCCTCGCCGGTCGCCGTGCGCGTGTTCCAGCTGACCAATACCGCGAAATTCGAACGGGCCGACGTCTTCGCCCTGACCGACCGCGAGCAGCAGACCCTCGGCACCGACAGCGCCGGCTCCCAGGAAGTCATTCTGTCGCCCTCGGAGACCCAGACGATGACCATCGAAGCGAAACCAGGCGTCACCGCGATCGGCGTTGTGGCCCTCTACCGCGAGGTCGATCGCGCCCAGTGGCGGGCTGACGCGCCAATCAAAGCCAACGGACCGACGAAGCTGAAAGCCGATGTCGGGCCGCTCGCCATCTCCCTGAAACCGGCCTGATCCCGCCATGAAACCAGACCGGACCATCTCCGCCAGACCAGCGCCAGCAACAGCTTGCCGTTACCGCCGTGACGCCGCTTCGGGAGACTGCGAGCAATGAGCTGGACCAACCGCGTGGTCTGGCAGGAAGGCATGTTCCTGCGCACCCAGCACTTCCAGCAGCAGGACCGCTGGGTGGAGCAAATCGTGCGCGGCTGGGTCCAGGCCCTGCGCCCGCATCCCTGGGGCCTCGTCGAATACGGCATCAACCGCGACCTTCTAGCCTCCGGCCGCTTTGCCCTGGCCAAGGCCGTCGGCGTGTTCGAGGACGGAACCCCCTTCGTCCTGCCCGGGGAGGCCGACCATCCGCCGCCGCTGGAGCTGCCCGACAACGCCCGCAACGTGCTGGTCTACCTCGCTTTGCCCATCCGGCAGGACGGCGCGATGGAAGTCGGCGACGACGCCACCGCCGGCCGCTACCATGCCCGTTTGTTCGAGGCCTACGACACCCAGTCCGCCTCTCCCCAGCCCGCCGAACTGCAGGTCGGCCGCCTGAACATGCGCTATCTGCTGGATACCGACGAGCGCGCCGGCTACCGCTGCATCGCCCTCGCCCGCGTCACCGAGGTGACCGCCGAACACCGCGTGATGCTGGACGAGCGCTGGATTCCCCCCGCGCTGGTCTGCTCGGCCGCCATGCCGCTCGCCGGCCTGATAACCGAAATGACCGGCATGCTGAACCAGCGCGGCGACGCGCTCGCCGCCCGCATGGCCGACCCTGGCCAGGCCGGCGTCGCGCAGGTCTCGGACTTCCTGCTGTTGCAATCGATCAACGGCTGGCAAAATGTCCTCGCTCACTGGGCAGACGCCGGCAATGTCCATCCGGAATCGCTCTACACCACGATGGTCCAGATGGCCGGCGAGTTCTCGACCTTCCTCGAAACCCGCCGCCCCTCCACCTATCCGGCCTACCGCCACGACGACCTGCAGCGCAGCTTCGCCCCCGTCGTCGCCGACCTGCGCCGGGCGCTGTCCGCCGTGCTGGAACAGACCGCCATTCCGATCCCGTTGCGCGAACCGCGCCATGGCGTGCGGGTCGGCCCGATCAACGACCGTTCGCTATTGCGCTCCTCCGGCTTCGTGCTGACCGTGCAGTGCGACATGCCGACCGAAACCTTGCGCCGCGCCTTCCCGTCCCAGGTCAAGATCGGCGCGGTCGAGCACATCCGCGAACTGGTCAACGTCGCCCTGCCCGGCATCGCCGTCCGCGCGCTTCCTGTTGCGCCGCGCCAGCTTCCCTATTACGCCGGTGCCACGTATTTCGAGCTCGACCGCTCCAGCCCGCACTGGGCGCAGATGCAACAATCCGGCGGCTTCGCGATCCACGTTTCCGGCGATTTTCCCAATTTACGCCTTGAACTCTGGGCCATCCGAGGATGAGCGACAATCCCTTCGACGAGGACAGCGACCGCACCATCATCCGCCCGATTCCCGGCGGCGCCCGTCCCAAGCCGCCTGCCGCCAGTCCGTTCGAGGATGCCAATGACCGAACGATGGCGCCGCGGCCGCCGGGCTCGCCGCCAACCCCGCAACGTGCCGCGGCGGCCGGCGGCGACGACGGCGCACCCGCTCCCCTCGGCCTGAACCCCCTGGTCGCCGCAGCCAGCCCGCTGCTGGCGCTGCTCTGCCGCCTGGCCCGCACCTTTTCCCAACCCAACATCCAGGATCTGCGCGAACGCACCCTGCAGCAGATCCGCTCGTTCGAGGACACCGCCAGCGCCTCTAACATCGCCCGCGACCTCGTCATCAAGGCGCGCTACGTGCTGTGCGCCAGCCTCGACGACATCGCCCAGAGCACCGAGTGGGGCCGCGACGGCATCTGGGCCTCGCGCCCGCTCGTCGCCGGCTTCCGCGAGGGCGTGCGCGGCTACGAGGGCATTCAAAGCGGCGTCGGCTTCTTCCGCCTGCTGGAGGAATCCAAGCGCAATCCCGGCACCGAGATGCCGTTGCTGGAGCTGATGTATCTCTGCCTCAGCCTCGGTTTCCTGGGCGAGTTGCGGGTCGACGCCCGCCCGATGGCCTCGCTGGACCGTATCCGCCAGGACCTCTACGCCATCATCGCCAACCACCGGCGTCCGGCTGATCCCGCCCTGTCGCCGCATTGGCAGGGTCAGGCCGCGCCCTACAAGCCGCCCGGCGCCGTCGTGCCATACTGGGTCATGGGCGCTGCTGCCCTGGCGCTGATCGGCGCCGTATTCGTCTGGGTCTCGTCCGGCGTGAGTTCGGCCTCGGACGACGTCTTCGAACGCATGCAGTCAGCCCCGCTGGCGCAGATGCCGCGGATCGCCCGAACCCAGCCTGTCAAGCCGCCGCCCCCGCCACCCCAGGCCGAGGCCCCTGACCCGCTCTACGTCTTCCTGAAACCCGAAATCGACCAGGGCTTGGTCAAGGTGCTTGGCGACCACGCCACCCCGGTCATCCGCATCCGCAACCGCGGCCTGTTCGCCTCCGGCAGCGCCACTCTGGCATCAGGCTACATCCCGCTGCTCGACCGCATCGGCCAGGCGCTGAAAGCCGAGACCGGCTCGGTCCAGGTGATCGGCTACACCGACAACCAGCCGATCCGGACGGTGCGGTTCCCGTCCAACTACGAACTGTCCAAGGCCCGCGCCGACGCCGCCGCCGCGATCATCATCCGGGCTCTGGGCGGCCCCGGCCGGGTCAGCGTCGAAGGCCGGGGTGACGCCGATCCGGTGGCAACCAACGACACGCCCGAGGGCCGCGAGGAAAATCGCCGCATCGAAGTCGTGCTGCACAGGCAGGGCTAGATAAATCCCTCAAACAGACCGCCAAGCCCCCGCGTAAGACCGCACAGCGCCCCTTGGCGAACGGTCCCGCCCGCCTGTGTCATGCCCGGACGCGGGACCATGGGCGGCAAATTATGCAGCGGCAGGTTGCGGCCATCTGTCATCGCCGCCCCTGCGTCGGCCATCCACGACTTTAACCCGTTGAAACAACGCAAGACGTGGCTGCCCGCGACAGGCCCGGCCATGACGCTGCGGGAACCGGCGGGCGCCCCGTTCCAACTCGCGTTAGCACCTATCAGGCACGGCACGGCCATCCACGTCCTGCGGCGCGTCGGCAGCCAAAACCTTGGAAGGCCAACCGCAACGTCCCCCGCAAAACCGCACCGGCAATTCCGCTAACCATGCGCGCCATCCTCCGCTTCCTGGGTTCCCGCTGGTTCCTGACCTTCCTCGGCGTCGTGCTGCTGGCCCTGCTCGTCTGGTGGTTCGGCCCCTACCTCGCCATCCTCGAAGGCCTGATCGCCCGCATCGCGGTCATCGCCGTCATGCTGCTGGTCTGGGCCGTGGCCAACCTGCTGCTCGACCGCCGCCGCAAGCGCACCGACGCCGCGCTCGTCGAGGGCGTCGCCGGCCCCGAACCCGACTTGGCCGCCGCCGCCTCCGCCGAGGAAGCCACGGCGATGCGCCAGAAGCTGCTCACCGCCTTGTCCGCCCTGAAGAAGGCCTCCGGTTCGCGCGGCTACCTTTACGAACAGCCCTGGTACGCCATCATCGGCCCGCCCGGCACCGGCAAGACGACCGCGCTGCTTAACGCCGGCCTGACCTTCCCGCTGGCAGCCGAGATGGGCCAGAAGGTCGCCGGCGTCGGCGGCACCCGGATGTGCGACTGGTGGTTCACCGACACCGCGGTGATGATCGACACCGCCGGCCGCTACACCACGCAGGAGGACTCCGCCGTCGACAAGGCCGGCTGGGACGCCTTCCTGTCGCTGCTCGCCCGGACCCGAACCCGCCAGCCGCTGAACGGCCTGATCGTCGTCTTCGCGCTGCAGGACTCCATTCAGCCCGAAAGCAGCATCGGCAACGCCACCCCGGCCCAGCGCGCCGCCCACGCCGCCACCATCCGTCGCCGCATCAAGGACGTCTACGAACAACTCGGCGTCCGCGTGCCGGTCTACGCCCTGTTCACCAAGGTCGATCTCGTCGACGGCTTCACCGACTTCTTCAGCGACCTCGATCGGGAACGCCAGGGCCAGGTCTGGGGCATGACCTTCCCCCTGGCCAAGGCCGCGGACGCCAACCCCGCCGGCGCCTTCCGCGGCGAGTTCGACCTTTTGATCCAGCGTCTGAACGAACGGCTGATCGAACGCCTGCAAGCCGAACGCGGCCCCGACCGGCGCACCCTGATCGCCGGCTTCCCCACGCAGATGGCCAGCCTCGAAGCCCCGCTGGCCGAGTTCATCACCCAGGCGTTCGGCGCGTCCCGCCTCGACGCCGCCCCGTTCCTGCGCGGCGTCTACTTCACCTCCGGCACCCAGGAGGGCACCCCCGTCGACCGCCTGACCGCGGCGATGGCGCGCAACTTTGGCATCGACCAGATGCGCGCCACCGCCCTGGTCCCGCAAAAGGGCCGCAGCTTCTTCCTCGCCCGCCTGCTGAAAGAGGTGATATTCGGCGAGGCCATGCTGGTCTCCCGCGACCCGGCCGGCATTCGCCGCGGCATGCTGATGCGCGCCGGCGCCGGCGCCCTCGCGCTGCTGGTCGCCGCGATCGGAATCGGCGCCCTGTTGCAGACCCGCGCCGCCAACGACACAGCAACGGCCCAGGCCAACAGCGCCCTGGCCGCCTATGTCGCCGCCGCTCAGGCGCAGCCGCTCGACCCCGTCGCCGACGCCGACCTGCCGCGCATCCTGCCGCTGCTGGACCAGGCCCGAGCGCTGCCGTTCGGCCCTGGTGCCCAACCCGGCACGACCGGCTGGTTCCCGGGCCTTTCGCAAACCGCCAAGCTGCAGGCCGGCGGTCAGGCCGTTTACCGCCACGCCCTCGAATACATCCTGCTCCCGCGCCTGATCCTGCGCCTGGAAAACCAGATGCGGCAGAACTTCAGCCAGCCGACTTTCCTCTATGAAGCCACCCGGGTCTACCTCGAACTCGGCTCCCAGGGTCCGCTCGACCGCGCGCTGATCAAGGAGTGGATGCACTACGACTGGCAGACCGCCTTTCCCGGCCCCGCGGCAGAAGGTGCCCGCCAGGACCTCGAGACCCACCTCGCCGCCCTACTCGACCAACCCCTTCCCCGCATCCCCCTCGACGGCGCCCTGATCGAGGACGCTCGGCGCACCTTCAGCCGCGTCACGCTGGCGGACCGGGTCTACAGCGCGATCCGGCGGTCACCACAGGCCGCCGCGCTGCCGCCCTGGAATCCGGCCAGCGCGGCGGGCGCGTCCGGCGTCCAGGCGTTCCACCGCCGCTCCGGCGTGCCGATGACCGACGGCGTGCCCGGCTTCTACACGGTGGACGGCTTCTACAAGGTGCTGCTGCCGCAACTGCCAGCCGCCACAAGGCAGGCCGCCAGTGAAAGCTGGGGCGCTGGGCCGGCAGGAGCAGATCGACCCGCTCAGCCCTCAGGCCCAGAACCTCGTCAACGATGTCATCGCCCTCTACACCGCCGACTACATCAAGACCTGGGAGGGGCTGATCGCCGACATCGATGTCGCGCCGCTTGGCTCGCTGCCGCAGGCGGTGCAGACGCTCTACATCCTGTCCTCGCCGCAGTCGCCGCTGCGCGACCTGCTGACCGGCATGACACGCCAGCTCACCCTGACGGTGCCGCCCGCGACGGATCAGCCGCGGCGGCGGCAACCGGCGCGG
>CAWFUL010000005.1:0-68446 GCA_963819005.1 uncultured Pseudomonadota bacterium | reverse complement strand
TCAGGCTTTGCGCTGTTTGCCCGGTGGGGATGACGCCGGGTTGGGCGGCCACTTTAGGTGCGCTTCGGGGGTCGGCTGCGTGCCTGACAGCAATGTGCGCGCGACGCTGGACAGGGCGTTGGCGCGGATTTTGTTGAGGCGGCTTTCGGCGGGCGAGGCGTGCGGCAGTTCGCCGGTGAACTCGGCCGCGACGTGGAGCATGGCGTTGGCCCATGCCGAACGGCGGGCTTCATCGTCGGTCTGGGGTTGTGGGTGGTGGATGGCTCGCGCGGGTTGCGGCGTGGCGGGTTGTGATTTCGCGTGCCGAGCCGTGACGGTGGCCTGCGCCGGTTGCGTCGTTGCCGGCTGCGCGGGTTCAGTGCCGCAGCTTGCGGCTTGCGCTGCCGCGACCGT
The DNA here is from genome assembly GCA_963819005.1 of uncultured Pseudomonadota bacterium. Lineage (GTDB taxonomy): Bacteria > Pseudomonadota > Alphaproteobacteria > Acetobacterales > Acetobacteraceae > Rhodopila. Next base: position 68,053 of record CAWFUL010000005.1, on the reverse strand, counting down.
GGCGGCAGTTGTCGGGGCGGCTGGCGCGGGTTGGGATGGGGCCGTCTGCACGGGCTGCTCTGTGGCCGGCGCGGCCGCTGTGGCGGCAGTTGCGGGCTGCGGCGGGACCGGCCGGGTTGGAACTCGCCGGGTTGGTTCGGCACCCGCCTGCGGGACTTGCCCTGGTGCGGAACCCGCTGGGTCGGCCCCCGGCATCGTGGCTTCGGCCGGCGCCGCCGCGCGCGGGCTGGCGGCGAGGTCGAACAGCGACGTGCCTGGCGGTGCTTCGAGGAAGTCCTCGAGCGAGATCTGCTCGATCGACGGATCCAGCGGCGGCAGCGGGGTCAGCACGATCGGTATTCCGGTCCTTGCCGCCTCGGCCTGTTCGGCGGCGACGCGGGCCTCGCAGCCGGCCTTCATCTCCTCGATCGCCGCGGCAAGGCCGGCGTTGGCCTGGCGGTTGCGCAGCTTCTGGGCGGCGGTATCGGCCATGCGCTTCGTCTCGGCGACCTCCGCACGCACCTGCTCGTCGGTGTAGCGGGCGTGGAAGGCGGCGTCGCGGGCCTGTTCGGCGGCGTGCAGTTCGCCGGCCTCGGTGTCGGCGCGGGCGGCGGACAGGGCGCGGCGGTTGGTCTCGGCGGAGCGGGTGCAGGCGTTGGCGTTGCCGCGCAGGCGCAGGACCATGGATAGCGAGATGCCGTCGGTCATGGACAGCGCCATGGAGCCGAGGGCGGCCATGGAGAAGCCGACGATCTGGACGCAGAGGAACAGCTCGCAGGCGTCGCGGAAGCGGAATGAGCTGAGGGTTTCGAGGGCGGCGGCGCGGGCGTGGTCTGGGTCGTTGTTGCCGGTTGGTCCGCCGAGGAAGAGGGGCATGAGGAAGGTTGCGAGGACGTGGAGGAGGATGTTGGAGGGGGGGATCATGGTGGCCTGGTGTGTGTTGGGTTGGGGAGTTCTATCCTAGGTTGTGGAAGAAGGCAAGAAAATATTCCGTTGCTGGGGTGCGTGGGGGTTGGTTTCGGCAAGTCGTGGATGGCCGCCACGAGGGCGGCCATGACGTTGGGCGGGTTGCGCCGCCACGAGGGCGGCCGTGACGTTGGGGGGTTGCGCCGCCACGAGGGCGGCCATGACGTTGGGCGGTTGCGCCGCCACGAGGGCGGCCGTGACGTTGGGGGGGTTGCGCCGCCACGAGGGCGGCCGTGACGTTGGGGGGGTGGGCGGAGATGGGCGTGAACGGGAGGGGGGCGCGGATAAGGAGGGGGCGCGGATAAGTGGTGGGTGACGCCGGTCCGGGGATGCCGCAGAGTTTAGGGGGGTGTCACAGCAGCTGGGAGCCGAGGCAAATCAGACGCGGAGCGGGCAGCGACGATCGTCAGACGGGCATCATGCGGGCATCATGTGGGCGCGCGAAGTGCAGGCTCTGTCGCGGTGGCTGCCTGGGAGTTGTTGCGGAACGTGGCGGTTTGACAAGGCTTGATGCGGGCGCGTTGTAGCGGCCGAAACCGGGGGTATCTGACCGGTGCAAAGGATCAGACACTCCCCGGGTCGCGGCGCCGGGTTGCGGTTATGGCATTCAGGACTAACCCTTGATCGGCGGCAGGTTTTCCTGGGCGCGGACTTCGTTGATGATCTGCAGCACGCGTTCTGGATAGGGTCGGTACTGCACGCCGAATTCCTCGACGAGGCGCCGGTTGTCGATCAGGTAGTTTCCTGAAATTTCCTTGCCGCCGGTTTCTTTCTCGAAACTTATCTGTGCATCCGGCAAGTATCCGCGGACGATCTTGGCAAGGTCGCCCATGCTGATCGCCTGGCCGCCGGAGTTGTAGATGCTGTGCTTCGGCTTGTCGGTCATCAGGACTCGCGCAAACACCTCGGCGATGTCATCGACGTGGATCGGGCAGCGCATCGCGTCGGCGAATGGGAACGAGATTGGCTTGCCGCGCGCCGGTTGCGTCACGCAGTTCACATGGTCGACGGAGCCACGGACCTTGTCCGGGCCGGTGACGTTGGCCGGGCGGACGCCGGTGATGGTCATGCCGTATTTCCGGTTGTAGTCCTCGGCCTGGAATTCGTTGAACCGCTTGTGCTGGGCGTACTGGTAGTCGCCGTACTGGTAGTCGTCCTCGGTCACCATGCGGTCGCCGAAATGTTTCTGCTGGCCGCTGACCGCGAGGGAAGACGCATAGACCACGCGGTTGATGCCCGAAAGCCGCGCCGCCTCGAAGCAGTTGTCCATGCCGATGATGTTCAGCTTCGTTGCCAGATGCGGCGGGTGGTCCTCCGAGGAAATACGACAGGTTGAGCACGCGGGACGGCTTGATGTCGGCCGTCACTGCCATGACGTCGTCGAACTGCGTGACGTCGCCGCGGATCACGCGCACCTGCTTGCCAAGGTCGTCGAAGCGCGCGGCGCCGGGGTTGATGTCCATGCAGACGATTTCCTCGCCGCGTCCGGCGAGAAGGCGGATGACCCGCAGGCCGATGAAGCCGGTGCCGCCGATGACCAGGACTGACATTGTTGGTTTCCTTCCCGTTGGTTATTTCAGTAATGATTTGACCCAGTCGCAGGCCTCGTCGATGGCCTGACTGGCTTTGTCGACCACGCCGGGGACGAAGAAGAAGCCGTGGTTCATGCCGTCCCAGCGTTTCATCTGCGTCGGCACGCCGGCTTGCTTCAGGCGGTCGGCGTAGTATTCGCCCTCGTCGCGCAGGGGGTCGTATTCGGCGGTGACGACCAGGGCAGGGGGCAGGTTGCTCAGGTCGTTGGCGCGCAGGGGGGCGGCATGCGGGTGCTTGCCGTAGGATGGGTCGGGCAAATAATGATCCCAGAACCACATCATGCCTTTTTGCGTCAGGCCGTAGCCCTCGGCGTTTTCGGTCATGCTCGGGGTGCCGGGGTCGTAGTAGTCGGTGACGGGGTAGATCAGAAGCTGGCCCAGCAGGTGGGGTCCGCCCTCGTCGCGGATGCGCAGGGCCGTGACGGCGGCGAGGTTGCCGCCCGCGCTGTCGCCGGCGATGACCACCTTGCCAGGGTCGGCGCCGAGGGCGGAGGCGTTGGCGACGGCCCAGCGTGTCGCGGCGAGGCAGTCGTCCGTGGCGGCGGGGAACTTGGCGTCGGGGGCGAGCCGGTAGTCGACGGAGACGACGACACAGCCGGTGCCGGCGCACAGGTTGCGGCACATGCCGTCGTGTGTGTCGAGGCTGCACACCACGAAGCCGCTGCCGTGGTAGAAGACCATCAGTGGGAACGGGCCTTTGCCCAGCGGGGTGTAGATCCGCAGGGGGAGGGAGCCGGCGGGGCCTTGCATGTCGCGGTTGGTGACGCTGGCGACCTCGGGGATTTGCAAGCCTGGGAAGGCGCGGGCGGCGAACTGGGAGCGAGCCTCGGGCACGGTCAGGGTGTGCAGCGGCGGCAGACCGGCGCGAAGGTCGATCAGCATCTGGATCTGGGGATCGACGGGCATGTCAGGCTGTTCCTGCTTGCCGGTTGTGTGGGCGGATGGGCATGGAGCGATCTCCCGTGGATGTTTTGATGAGTGATGGCGCGAAAGTGGTGGCTCGTCCAGGGAGGCGGGACGGAGACATGTTGCGGAGCGGGCGCACCATCGCTAGGTTCCGCGGCCTGCTAGGAGATCTGGCTTTATGGGTGCGCTGTTTTGGCTCGTGGACGAATTGATCAGCTTGTATATCTGGGCCGTTATCATTGCGGCGATCTTCAGTACGCTGGCGTCGTTCGGCGTGCTGGACACACGCAATCGCGTGGTGTGGCAGATCGGCGACTTCCTGTATCGCATCACCGACCCGGCATTGCGGCCGATCCGCAACTTCCTGCCAAGTTTCGGCAGCATCGATATCAGCCCGATCATTCTGTTGCTGCTGTTGCAGGCGCTGCGGATGATCATCAGCAGCGTTTATCAGTCGCTGATCTTCGGCACGCTGCGGCCTCTGCTTTAGGGTGTTTTGGCGGGTGCTTCCGGACGGAGTCAGCGTGACCGTAAAGGTCCAGCCGAAATCGCGGCGGCCTGGGATTCAGGGGCGGGCGGTGTCGGCGCACGGGCCGTGCCTGCGGATCGGGGTGTCGGAGGCAGCCGAGGACGGGCGTGCCAACCGCGCTGCCTGCGCGGTGCTGGCGGGGGCGCTGGATCTGCCGGTTCGGGCGGTGGAAGTGACGCTGGGGCAGACCAGCCGGGACAAGACGCTGCGCGTTGCCGGTGATGCCACCGTGCTGGCCGAGCGGCTGGCGGCGCTATGACGGCTCGGCTGATCGACGGAAAGGCCGTGGCGGCGGAGCTGCGGGCCTCGGTGGCTGCACGTGTGGCTGAGGCGGGATTTACGCCCGGTTTGACGGTGGTGCTGGTCGGGGATGACCCGGCGAGCAGTGTCTATGTCCGAACCAAGGATCGCGCGGCGCGGGAGGCGGGGATCGAGGCGCGGACGATCCGGCTGCCGGCCGATACGCCTCAGACCATGTTGCTGGCGCAGATCGATGCCCTGAACGAGGATCCGTCGGTTGACGGGATCCTGGTGCAGTTGCCGCTGCCGGGCGGGATCGATCCTCAGGCGGTGATCGAGGCGATCGATCCGGCCAAGGATGTCGATGGGTTTCATCCGGTGAATGTCGGGCACCTGGCGGATGGGCGGCCGTCGTTGACGCCATGCACGCCGCTGGGCGTGATGAAGCTGCTGGCCGCGGCGGGCGTGGCGGTCCGGGGGGCTCGGGCGGTGGTGCTGGGGCGGTCGACGATCGTGGGGCGGCCGATGGCCTCGCTGCTGCTGACGGCGGATGCGACGGTGACGGTGACGCATTCGCGCACGCGGGACCTGGCGGAGGAGTGCCGGCGGGCGGATATCCTGGTGGCGGCGGTGGGCAGGCCGGAGATGGTGCAGGCCGACTGGGTGAAGCCTGGGGCAACGGTGATAGACGTGGGGATCAACCGGCTGGCGGACGGGCGGCTGGTCGGCGACGTGGCGTTCGAGGCTTGCGCGGCGGTGGCCGGGGCGATCACGCCGGTGCCGGGCGGCGTGGGGCCGATGACGGTGGCGTGCCTGTTGGAGAATACTCTGATGGCGGCGCTGCGGCGGCGGTCGGTTTAGGAAGGCGGGGGCTTTGCCCCTCGACCCCACTAAGGGCCATTGGCCCTTAGAACCCGTTAATGGTGGATAGGGATGAGGGGGCGACGGTGTCGGTTGGGACACCTGTGTCGCCCCCCCGTCCCTATCCACCAATTTATTGGGATCCAAAGGGGCCGCTGCCCCTTTGCGGGTCCAGGGCAGAGCCCTGGCCTTCCTTCCCCGCGCCGCCTACAGTCGCGCCATGGCATATCCGACAAAGCTACTGCCGACGACTGTTGTGGGCAGCTATCCGCAGCCGGACTGGTTGGTGGATCGGGCGACGTTGCATCAGCATGGTGTGCCCAGGGTGCATGCGCACGATATGTGGCGCGTGCCGGAGGCGCTGCTGGAGCAGGCGGCGGATGATGGGACGATCCTGGCCATTCGCGCGATGGAGCGGGCTGGCATCGACATCGTGACGGATGGGGAGATCCGGCGTGAGAGTTATTCCAGCCGGTTCGCGCTGGCGTTGGATGGCGTGGATGCGGACCGGCCGGGGGAGTTGGTTTCTCAGGCGGGGCGGGTGACGAAGGTGCCGCGCGTGGTGGGTCCGATCCGGCGGGTGCGGGATGTGGAAACGCGGGATGCTTCGTTTCTGTGCCAGAACACCGATCGCGCGACAAAGATCACGCTGCCGGGGCCGTTTACGCTGTCGCGTCAGGTGCAGAACGATTTTTATGCCGATGAGGAAGAGTTGGCGATGGCTTATGCCGTCGCGGTGAATGAGGAACTGAAGGCGCTGAAGGCGACCGGCGTGGATGTGGTGCAGTTGGATGAGCCCTGGGTGCGTCAGGCGCCGGCCGCGGCAGTCCGGTATGGCGTGAAGGCGATCAACCGAGCGCTGGAGGGGATCGAGGGGCCGACCGTCGTGCATATTTGTTTCGGCTATGCGGCGGTGGTGGCGGATAAGCCGAGCGGGTATAGCTTTTTGGGCGAGCTGGGGGATACGGTGGCGCAACAGATTTCTATCGAGGCAGCGCAGCCTCGGCTGGATCTGGGTGTGCTGCGCGACCTGGCGGGTAAGACGGTGATGCTGGGGGTGCTGGATCTTGGTGATCCGGCGGTGGAGACGGCTTCGGTCGTTGCTGGAACGAATTCGGGCGGGGCTGAAGTTTGTGGCGCCGGACAAGCTGGTGCCGGCGCCGGATTGCGGGATGAAGTACCTGCCGCGGGATGTCGCGTTCGGCAAGCTGAAGGCGCTTGCCGACGGGGCGGCGATCGTGCGGCGGGAGCTGGCGGGTTAGCGGGCGATGCCTCGCATAGAGGCGGGCTGACCTGGGAGCGTGATGGCTTCACCGACCTGTTCGGGTTTGCCGTTGTCGATGTGGAATACCTGCAGCGTCTTGTCGATGTAGTTGCCGACGTAGACGTAATCGCTGTTGGGGCTGTAGGCGATGCCTTCCGGCAACGCGCCAAGGGGGGCTCGTCCGGTCACTACGGGCACGCCGCCTTCATTGATCGACATGACTGCCAGTTGGCCGCCGCTGGTCTTGAACCAGTCGCTGGGTTTGGCGCCTGATCCCAGGATCAACGGCGTGGCGATGGTCTTGCCGTTCGGCGCGATGGCGAAACCCTCGGGGCCGTTGCCGGGCGACATCAGGCCGATGACGTGGGGATGCGGGCCGGTGGGATCGATGACCACCTCGGCGTCGCCGTTGTTCTTCTGCGCGCCGGTGTTGGAGGCAATGACGTATTTGCCGTCCGGTGTGATGTCGATGTTGTAAGGATTGAACGCGGACGGGATGTCCAGTGTTTTGTCGTAGGTGACCTTCTGGCCGTCGATGGCCAGCACGCCGATCTTGTTGACGAGGTTGAGGCAGACGAAGGCTCGTTTGCCGTCGGGGGCGATGACCACGGCCGCGGCTTCCTGACCGATGGGAACGTCGCCGATCAGCTTGACGGCGCCGTTGCTGATGGACAGGACGGAGACGCTTTTGCCGGCGCGGTTGGCGATGAGGGCGAGGTCTCCGGCGTGGTTGATCGCGAGGCCGGAGGGCTGAGTGCCGACCGTGACGGTGTCGGCGAGTTTCGGCGGGCTGGCGGTCAGATCGATGACGAACAGTTTGTTGTCGGGCGCCACTTTCCAGGCCGTGCCGTCCTGATTCATCACGATGGAGTTTGCGACGAGGCCGGTCTTGCCGTCAGGTGTGATCTGCAGGTTGGTCGGCGGGCCGAGGAGCGAGTTCATCAGCGGGAGAGAGGCGCGGATTTTGGGGTGCGCGGGGTCGGAGATGTCCATGACCAGGACGGCGTCACGGCCTGGGGCGCCGTTGACTGAGCCGTTGGCGTCGTATGTGATCTTTTCGTCCAGGCCGATCAGGATATCGGTTGTGGCGGCGAAGGCCGGCGTTGCGGCGAGCGCGCATGACAGAAACATCGCGGTTTTGGCGATCATGGCTGGTTCCTCCCGGTTTATCGTTGCGGATAGCGTAGTCGCGGGGCCGGGCCCGCGCAACCTTGACGCTGGGTAGGGCGGGTGCGACGGTTGGAGCAGGAGGAAAGTCGATGAAATTCGGTGTTTTCTACGAGCATCAGTTGCCGCGGCCTTGGACGGCGAACAGCGAATATGAACTGTTCCAGAACTCCCTGACGCAAGTCGAACTGGCTGACCGCCTGGGCTATGACTATATGTGGGAAGTCGAGCATCACTTTCTGGAAGAGTATTCGCACTCCGCGTCACCGGAGGTGTTTCTGGCGGCGGCGAGCCAGCGGACGAAGCGGATCCGGCTGGGGCATGGGATCATCCAGTTAACGACCAATCAGCCGCATCGCGTGGCCGAGCGGGTTGCGACGCTGGACCTGATTTCGGGTGGCCGGGTTGAGCTTGGCATGGGCGAGGGGGCGGGGCCGGCGGAACTGCATCCGTTCCATGTCCGGGTGAGGGATAAGCGGGACCGCTGGGAGGAGGCGGTGCAGGCGATCATCCCGATGTTTACCAAGGACAGTTGGGAGTTTCACGGCAAGTATCATGACTTTCCGGCGCGCAATGTCGTGCCGAAGCCGTATCAGAAGCCGCATCCTCCGCTTTGGGTGGCGTGTTCGAACATTCGCACGATCGCCGAGGCGGGGCAGTGGGGGATGGGGGCGCTGGGGTTCAGTTTCGTCTCGCCTGATGCGGCCAAGGCGTGGGTGCATCGTTACTACAACGTTTTCCTGCATCAGCCTCGGCGGCTGGCGGACTACGCGGTCAATCCGAATATCGCCATCGTCAACGGGTTCATGTGCGCGCCGACGGATGAGGAGGCGCTGGAGAAGGCCGCGGGGTGGACGTTCTTCATCTTCGCGCTGGGGTATTACGGGCGGAAGGGCGTCGATGCGCCCGGCAAGGGCGATCTGTGGCGGGAGTATCAGGACTGGCGGCATAGCGAGAAGGCTCAGGCGGCGCTGCGGAATGGATTGATCGGCTCACCGGAAACGATCCGCAAGCGGCTGCGGCAGTTCGCGGATGCGCATGTGGATCAGGTGATTTTGCTCAATCAGGCTGGGAAGACGACGCATCAGGATATCTGCGAAAGTCTGGAATTGTTCGCGAAGGAAGTGATGCCGGAGTTCCATGCGATGCAGCAGGGACATGAGGCCTGGAAGCGGGATGTGCTGGACGGACGGATCGTGCTGGAGGAACTGGATACGGAGCCGTACGATCTGTACGCGCATCAGAACGAGGACATCGTGCGTCTGACTCCGGAACAACTGAAGCAGCGGATGGCGGAGAAAGAGCGCGCGACGGTGGGCGCGGCGTAGCGCACGGGCGGCGCCGGGAGGGGCATTCGACATGCGGCAGATGGTAATGGTTGGCTTCCTGCAGGCGCAGAACTGCACCAACCTGGTCAGTTCCTGGCGGCATCCGGAGTCGCGGAAGGATTTCGACCTCGGCTGACTACTACCAGACGATCGGGCGGGTGCTGGAGGAAGGCAAGTTCCAGGTTGCGTTCTTCGATGACCGGCTGGCGATGCCGGATCTTTATACCAACGATCACCGTCACACGGTGGAGCATGGGATTCGTTGCGTGAAGATGGACCCGATTACCGTGCTGACGGTGATGGGGATGGCGACGAAGCGGCTGGGCCTGGGGTCGACGCAGTCCACGACGTATTTCGAGCCATTCGATGTGGCGCGAACGTTTGCCACGCTGGACCTGATGACGGAGGGCCGAGCGGCTTGGAATGTGGTGACGTCGATGAATGATCGGGAGGCGCAGAATATGGGCCTCGATGATCATATGGAACATGATTTGCGGTATGACCGGGCGGACGAGTTCATCGAGGTTGTGCTGGGGCACTGGAACTCCTGGCAGGATGACGCGATCGTGCAGGACCGGGCGACCGGGCTGTTCGCGCATCCGGACAAGGTCCGGCGGCTGGATCACAAGGGGCGGTTCTTTCAGTCTCGTGGTCCGTTTACCGTGCCCCGGTCGAAGCAGGGACATCCGGTGCTGATCCAGGCTGGGCAGAGCGGGCGTGGGAAGGCGTTCTGCGCTCGTTGGGGGGAGTTGGTGTTTTCGGGGTCGCCGCCGACGCTGGAACACGGGCGGCAGACGTACCGGGAGATGAAGGCGGATGCGGAACGGATGGGGCGCGATCCAAATCATATGCTGATCGCGCCGTCTGCCTACATCATTACGGCGGCGACGAAGATGGAGGCGGAAGACAAGATGGCGCTTGTGGATACGCTGGCGACTGATGAGGATGCGCTGTCGCTGCTGTCGGAGGCGATGAATTTCGACTTTGGCAGCAAGGGGATTGATGAGCCGTTTTCGGACAAGGAACTGGACGGGATATCGGGCACTCAGTCGATGCGGGACCGGGTGGTGAAGGCGAGCGGGATTACCAATCCGACGCCTCGGGATTTCATCACGTTCAGTCATCGGGCGCGGCCGAACAAGCCTTTCGTCGGGGGACCGAAAGAGGTTGCCGATGGGCTGGAGGAGTGGTTCACGACGGGCATCTGCGACGGGTTCGTGATCGCGGCAACGCATGTGCCGGGCGCGTATATGGACGTGGTGACGCATGTTATACCGGAACTGCAACGGCGTGGGTTGTATCACAAGGATTATGAGGGGGAAACGTTGCGCGAAAATCTTGGGCTGCCAATTCCGAAGGCGAACTGGTCATGAAGTTGGGGCTGTCGATCGGTTACTCCAAGGCGCACATGGATCTTCCTGTGGCGTTGGTGCAGCGTGCCGAGGAACTGGGGTATGACTCGGTCTGGTCGGCGGAGGCTTACGGGTCGGATGCCGTGACTCCGCTGGCGTTCCTGGCGGCGGTGACGAAGCGGATCAAGCTGGGCACCGGCATCATGCAACTGGCGGCTCGCACGCCGGCCAACGCGGCGATGTGCGCGGGCACGGTCGATGCGCTGGCGGGCGGGGGGCGGTTCATCGCGGGGCTGGGGGTTTCCGGGCCGCAGATCGTGGAGGGGTGGTACGGGCAGCCCTGGGGGCGGCCGTATTACCGGCTGAAGGATTATGTCGCGATCATGCGGAAGATCTTTCGGCGGGAAGAACCGGTGACTCATGATGGGCGGGAGATCAGCCTGCCTTACACGGGAGAGGGCGCGTCCGGCGTTGGCAAGCCGCTGAAATCCATTCTGCACATGAACCCGGACATTCCGATCTATCTGGCGACCGGGAGTGAATCGACCGTGAAGCTGACGGCGGAAGTTGCCGATGGGTGGCTGCCGATGGGGTTCGTGCCGGGGTGCATGGAGGAGTATGGGCCCTGGCTGGAAGCGGGGTTCAAGAAGGCGGGAAACGGCAAGGGGCTGAAGGACTTTGCGATCCACGCCTCGGTGCATGTGGAGATCGCGGATGACGTGAAGGCGGCGCTGGCCAAGCTGAAGCCGGAGGTCGCACTTTACGTCGGCGGGATGGGGCACAAGGACAAGAATTTCCACAAGGATCAGATGATCCGCCGTGGGTTCGGGGAGGCGGCGGACCGGATTCAGGAACTGTATCTGGCGCACCGCAAGGAGGAGGCGATTGCGGCGGTGCCGGATGAGTGGGTCGATCTGAAGTCCTTGGTCGGGCCCGCGGCGCGGATTCGGGAGCGGTTTCGGCCGTGGGAGGATTTGGGCGCGACCAGCCTGACGGTACGGTCCCGGCAACCTGAGGCGATCGAGGTGATGGCGCAGGCTGCCCGTTTGAACTGAAATCGGGAGGATAACGATGCGCTTCGAGGGAAAGACCGCGCTGATCACGGCGGCGGCGAATGGGATTGGGCGCGCGACGGCAGAGATCATGGCGCGGGAGGGTGCGACGGTCATTTGCGTCGATAACCATCAGGAACGGTTGGACGGGGCGGTGAAGGCGCTGGGGCCGAAGGCGCATGGGCGGCTTTGCGATGCACTGGATCAGGGGCAGGTGGATGCTGTCGTCGACGCGGCGGTGCGGGAGTTTGGGCGGATCGATATCCTGGTGAATGCGGTGGGCGGCAGCACGATCATTGCGAAGCCGTCGGCCAATGTGGAGGAGCATTCGCTGGATGATTGGCAGCGGGTGATCAATTTCAATCTGAACGGCACGTTCCTGTTTACGCACGCGGTTGTGCCGATCATGAAGCTGCAGAAGTCGGGGAAGATCGTGAATCTGGCCTCGATCGCCGGGCGGGGGATCAGTGTGGCGAGTGGGGCGGCTTATGCGGCGGCGAAGGGCGGGATCATTGCGTTTACGCGGAAGCTTTCGTTCGAGCTGGGGCCGTTCGGGATCAACATCAATGCGATCGCGCCGAGTTTGACGTTGACGGAACGGATACGGCCGCACTGGAATCAGCGGTCGCCGGAGGCTCAGACGGCGCAGATCGAGAATACACCGCTGCGGCGGGTGGCGGAGGCGTCGGATCAGGCTAAGGTGATCTGTTTCCTGGCGTCGCCGGATGCGGATTTTGTTACGGGGCTGACGATCGACGTGACGGGTGGGCAGTCGGGCTGAAAGGGGATTTGGATGGCGGATCGGGACCTTGTGGCGCTGTGGGAGGCGCATTGCCGGTATGAGTTCGAGACGCGCGATGTCGATGCGACCATGGCGACGATGGTGGATACGCCTTATGTGAACCATATCCCGACGATGGCCGGCGGGGTTGGGCATGATCAGCTGAAGCGGTTCTACAAGTATCATTTTATCGGCAAGAATCCTGATGATACCGCGATGACCCCGGTCAGCCGGACCGTTGGAGAAGACTGTATCGTGGATGAGTTTGTCTTTTCGTTTACGCATACGTCATCGGTGGACTGGATGCTGCCGGGGATTGCTCCGACCGGGCGGCGTGTGGAAATTCCGATGGTGGCGGTGGTTCGGTTCCAGGGCGACAAGCTGGTGCATGAGCACATCTACTGGGATCAGGCTTCGGTGCTGGTGCAGATCGGTGTGCTTGATCCGGCTGGGCTGCCGGTCGCTGGGGTGGCAACGGCTGCGAAGGTTTTGGATAAGTCGTTGCCGAGTAACGAGTTGCTGGGGGCGGCTTGGGCCGGAAGTGAGGGGAAAGCGATTTGAGGGGGGCGGGCCGGTGCCGCGGTTGACGTGTTGTGCCGGTTAAGTCGTGGATGGCCGCCACAAGGGCGGCCATGACACGGGGTGGGGTTGGGCTGGCGGCCATGACAGGGGGTTGGGCTGGCGGCCATGACAGGGGGTTGGGCTGGTGGCCATGACCGGGGGTTGGGCTGGCGGCCAGGCGATGAGAGAGCAGAAGACGGTGCGCCGAGCGGGGGGCTTAGCCGTCGAAGCGGGGCAGGTGGGTGGCCAGTTCGGTGTAGGCTTCGTCGTCGGTGCGGTCGTAGCGTAACGGGGTGATGACGATCTTGCCGGCGCGCAGGGCGCTGGTGTCGCTCTCGGGGCCCTGCGGGATTTCGCCGCGTCTGAAGTTGAGCCAGTGGTATTCCATGCCTCGGGGATCGACGCGGGTTTCCACGTGCATTCCGGCGACCATGCCTTCGCCTTGGCGGGCGAGGGTCATCGGGCCGGCCTCGGCGGCGGGGATCGGTGGAAAGTTGATGTTCAGCACGGCCTGTTTGCCCCAGCCGATCGCCAGCAGCTTGCGGATCGTTTCGGGGCCGAGCGTCCTCGCGGTATCCCACGGCACGGCGTCGCGGTTGGAGAAGGCCTGGCTGAGGGCCAGCGCGGGGACGCCCAGCATCATCGCTGTCATTGCGCCGCCGACGGTGCCGGAGAACACCGTCTCCATGCCGAGGTTCAGGCCGCGGTTGACGCCGGACAGCACGAGTTGCGGCGGGCTGTCCTTCATCAGGTGTGACAGGCCGATGGCGGCGCAGTCGCCGGGGGTGCCGGTGACGCCGTAGCGGCGGTTGCCTCGGTTGCTGATGCGCAGGGCGTGATGCAGGCTGATGGCGTGGGACTGGCCGCTCTGGTCGTGTTCGGGGGCGACGACCCAGACCTCTCGGGCGATCCCTGCGGCGATTTCCTCCAGCACTGCCATGCCGGGGGCGTCGATCCCGTCGTCGTTCGTCAGCATCACCCGGTCCAGCACGGTCCGCACTCCTTGTTGCCGTCCCTGTTTGGCCCGGTTACATCCGGCCGATCAAGAGGCCGAGGGGGATGTGCCGTGCAGATCATCGACGCTCAGGTGCATATCTGGGGGAGCGGCACGCCGACGCCGCACCATCGGCAGACCTCGGTTTACACGGCGGAGGAGTTGATCCGGGAGATGGATGCGGCGGGGGTGAGCGGGGCGGTGCTGCATCCGCCGAGTTGGGATGCGGGGTCGAACGAGATGGCGGTGGCGGCGGCGGAGCGGTATCCGGATAAGTTTCGCTCGCTGGGGTGGTTTCCGCTGGATGATCCCGGGCAGCGGGAGCGGATCGCGACTTGGAAGCAGCAGACCGGGATGGTGGGGCTGCGGTGGGCGCTGACCCGGCCGGAGCAGCAGCACTGGCACGAGGACGGCACGATGGACTGGCTGTGGCCGGCGGCGGAGGCGGCGGGAACTCCGGTGGCGACGATGGCGTGGCGGTTTTTGCCGCTGCTGGGACGGATCGCGGAGAGGCATCCGGGGCTGAAGCTGATCGTGGATCATCTGGGGCTGGCGTGGGGCACGAAGGGGGCGGAGGCGTTTTCCACGCTGGATGAACTGCTGGCGCTGGCGCGGTTCCCGAACGTGGCGGTGAAAGCGACGGGGGCGCCGGGCTACTCGGCCAAGGCGTATCCGTTCTGGGATCTGCATGACGGTTTGCAGAAGATTTTCGACGCGTTCGGGCCGGAACGGTTCTTCTGGGGAACGGATATCACGCGGATGCCATGCAGCTATCGGCAATGTGTGACGATGTTCACCGAGGATCTGGCGTGGCTGTCGGGGCGGGATCTGGAGTTGGTGATGGGACTGGGGGTGAAGGCTGGCTGGGGTGGGGGTGAGGCGGCTTCTCGATAAAGTGGGTTATCCGGCTTGATCGCGTGCGTGCGTTCGTGGTCGATGATCTGCAGCGGCGTGAGCCTTGACATCAGCGGGACGAGGCGCCAGGCGGAACCGGTTGATGGGCCGGATAACCGTTCCTGCCAGATGTTCACCGACGCGTGCCTGGCTCGACGTGTGTAAGAAAGTTATTTTCGCACGGAGGAAGAGCGGAGGGCCACGGAGTGCACGGAGGAAGAAAGAATAGCGCTTCGCGCGAAGAACCTGATGCTATGTTGGTACTCATAGCTGTTGCCGACGTTTCGTGCCATCGTATCCCAACGATACTAGTACCGATATGACATTGAATGAATGGAAACCGGCGCCTGTGTCGGGTGTGGGGGCGACAGCGACAAAATCTTCGTGGTCGCGTGGTGCTGGGTCTTACGCCGTGCTAAAAAACTTAATTCGCACATAGTACGAGTTAGGCCGGCGCCACCTTTTAATACGCCTGATCCGTACGCGGTCCCATGAACTTGTTCAACACATCGGTTTGAGGAGCCTCGGCTGAACATAGGTTCGGGATGGTAGCCCGAACTGCGCGCTTATTGTTCCGTCTCGGTTCAACCGGTCAAAATCATTGCGACGGTGGTCTAGAACGCCGCCTCGTAGCCGGCGAATTTCGTCGGGATTTGCTTGATCTCCTGGATCACGTCGGGCGGGACGTCGTCGCCGGCGGTTGTGGAATCCGCGCGCAGGCTGACGGCGTCGCTCAGGCCGCCGAAACGATCGGCGATGCGGGCGGCGATCTGTTTGTGGGTGCCGACGGCGGCGAACAGGTGGACGACGTCGTCGGGGATGCGGCTGGGCATGTCGGCCCATTTGCCGGCTTTCGTCATGGCGTTGAGTTCGCGGCCTAGGTCGCCGAGGCCGTGCATTTCCAGCACCGGCCAATAGCTGGGGGTGGAGCCGTAGAAGGCGACGCGGCCTCGGACGGTTTCGAACATCTTTGCAGTGGATTCCTCGTCCTTGCCGGTGGCGACGAAGCCGCCGCCGGTGATCTCGAAGTGGTCGCGGGTGCGGCCGGTGCGGGCCATGCCTTCCTGCAGGCGGGGGACGATTTCATCCTGTATATAGCGGCGGGTGCAGAAGCCGTGCAGGCGGACGCCGTCGGCGACCTCACCGGCGAGACGCAGGGAGTGTTCGCCGACGGCGGCGAGCGTGATGGGGATCATCTTCTGGCCGGTGGACGGCGGCATGAAGTAAGGCGGCATCAGGGTGAATGTGTAGTGCTTGCCGCGGAAGTCCAGTTTTCCGCCGGTTTCCCAGCAGGTCCAGATGGCGCGCAGGGCCTGGACGTATTCGCGCAGGCGGGGCGCGGGGGCGGTCCAGGGCGTGCTGAAACGTCTTTCGTTGTGCGGGCGGATCTGCGGGCCGATCCCGAGAACGAAACGACCGCGCGAGGCGACTTGCAGATCCCAGCTTGCGTTTGCGACGACCATCGGGCTGCGGGGGAAGGCGATGGCGACGGAGGTTCCAAGCTGCACCCGTTCCGTGGAGACGGCGGCGATGGCATGGGCGAGGAACGGGTCGTGCTTGTTCTCCATCGTCAGCAGGCCGTCGTATCCGGCGGCCTCTGACGCCCGAGCGGAGGTTGCCGTTTCGCGGAGGTCCGCTTGCGGCAGGTTGGTCAGGACCCGCATTCTTTTAGCGGCCGTGGAAGGTCGGCTTGCGCTTTTCCTTGAAGGCTGCGACGGCTTCGCGATGGTCCTCGGTCTGCGAGGCTCGGGCCTGGTGGACGGCTTCCAATTCCAAGGAGTTGGCGAACGTTCCGACTTCGGCGGCGGCGAGGTTTTTCTTGGTGTAGCCGAGGCCGACGCGGGGCATGGAGGCGATTTTCCGTGCCATTGTCAGGGTCGTTTCGAGAAGGGCACTGTCGTCCACGACATGGTTCACCAGGCCGATCTTCAAGGCTTCCTCGGCGTCGATGATGTCGCCGGTGAAGAACAGTTCGCGGGCCTTGGCGGTGCCGACCAGGCGGGTGACGGTCCAGGTGCCGCCCCAGTCACCGGACAGGCCGATCTTGATGAAACCGGCGCCGAAACGGGCGGAGCGGCCGGCGATGCGGATGTCGCACGCGGCGGCCATGGACAGGCCGGCGCCGACCGCCACGCCGTTGATCATGCCGATGATCGGCTTGGGGCAGCTATTCATCAGCTCGGGGATGCGGCCGGACCTGCGGATGCCTTCGGCGCGTTCCTCGAACACGGCGGCGGAGCGGTTGGCCATGCTCTTGACGTCGCCGCCGGCGCAGAAGCCGCGGCCGTTGCCGGTCAGCACGATGCAGCCGATGTTCTTGTCGTGGGCGAGGCGGTAGACGGCTTCCGACAGGCCGAGACGGATGTCCTCGGAGAGAGCGTTTAGGTTCTCCGGGCGGTTGAGGGTGAGGATGGCGACGCCGTCTTCGACGGCTTCCAACAGGTCAGGCATTGACGTTGTTCTCCGCAGGGTTGATCGGGGGCAAGCTTGGCGCTTGGGGCGTCCGGCTGCAACAGTGGGCGGGTTTCATCACGGGGAGCGACAGTATGGCCCTGATCCTTGATACGCGTCTGCGCATTGGCATCCAGACCATTCACCGCCGGACAGAGCCGGCCGATGGGCCGTGGCTACCGCGGATCGATGAACTGGTGGAGCTGGTGAAGCTGGTGGACGAGAGCGGGTATGATTCGCTGTGGTGCGGCGATCATATCTCGTTCGCGGTGCCGATTCTGGACCCGCTGCTGCAACTGGCTCAGGCGGCGGTGGTCAGCCGGCGGCTGATGCTGGGGACATCCGTGCTGCTGCTGCCGCTGCGGCATCCGTCAGTGGTGGCCAAGCAGGTGACGACGCTGGACCATCTGACGGAGGGGCGGTTCATCCTGGGCGTCGGCGTCGGCGGGGAGTTTCCCAACGAATATGCCGCCTGCGATGTGCCGCACAACGAACGCGGCGCGCGTCTGACCGAGGGTGTCACGGTGCTGCGGAAATACTTTGGTGGCGAGCCGGTCAGTCACCATGGGAAGTTCTATGGTCCGTTTTCGGATGTGGTGATGCGGCCGCCGCCGCGGCAGGCGGGCGGGCCGCCGATCTGGTTCGCGGGGCGCAAGGAAGCGGCGTTGCGGCGGATCGGGCGGCTGGGCGACGGGTATCTGTCGTACGTGATCTCGCCGGAAATGTATCGCGATGCGCTGGTCACGATCGACCAGGCGGCGGCGAAGGCAGGGCGTGAAAGCGTGGCGTTCGGGACCGGGCATTTGCTGTTCGCGCGGCTGGACCGCACGTATGAGGAGGCGCTGGACCGGGCGACGGAGACACTGAGCGTTCGTTACGCAATGGATTTCCGTAAGGCGGCGCAGCGGTATTGCGCGCTGGGGACGCCTGAGATGGTGGCCGAACGCATCCGCGAGTTCCACGCGGCAGGTGTGCGGCACATCGCGCTGGACCTGCTGGGGCCGTATGAACAGAAGGCCGACCAAATCGCCTGGTTCGCGCGGGAGGCGATGCCATTGCTGGCGGACCTGATGGCGGGTTAGTCTCGCGCTCATAAGCACCAGGAGGGAACAAGCCATGAAACTGGCATTTTTCGACGATTTCAAACTCGGGGTCGTCAAGGGCGAGACGATTTACGACGTGTCCGCGGTGGTTCGCGACATCACGCATGTTGGGCCGGGCGACCTGATGAGCAGCCTGATCGCCGGGTTCAGCGACTACCGTGGCAAGCTAGAGGCGGCGGCGACGGGGTCGGGGACGCCGGTGTCGAAGGTTCGGCTGCGCTCCCCGGTGCCGAAGCCGGGGAACATCGTCTGCATGGCGGTGAACTACATGGAAAACGGCACGCTGGCGAAGAAGCCGCAGATCAATGCCTTCCACAAGGCGGCGACGGCGATCATCGGCGATGGCGACACCATGGTGCTGCCGGATGAGCCCGCGACGATCTTCGAGGGCGAGGCGGAGATGGCTTTGGTGATCGGCAAGCGAGCGTCTTTCGTGCCGGCGGCGGAGGCGATGGACTATGTGTTCGGGTTCATGAACTTCATCGACGGGTCGGCGCGTGGGCTGCCCTCGACCGGGTTCTTCGCGATGAAGTCGCGGGCGACGTTCGCACCGATGGGGCCTTATCTGGTCACCAAGGACGAGATCGCGGACCCGCAGAACCTGCCGGTCAAGCTGACGGTGAACGGCGAGGTGAAGCAGGATTTCAACACCAATGACATGGCGCACAATATCGCGCGGTGCGTCGAATGGGTCAGTTCGGTGCACACGCTGGAGCCGGGCGACGTGATTGCCACCGGAACGAACCACCGGGGGCTGTCGTCCTTCATGGATGGTGATGTCGTTACGCTGGAGACTGCAGGGGCTGGGCAAGCTGACGTTCAACGTGAAGGACGATCTGAAGCGGACGTGGCTGCGGGAGACCCGGCTGGACCGGATGAACAAGGGTCAGGAAGGGCCGACCCCGCAAGTCTCCGGGAAGTATGCGAAGTGAGCGCGTATCTGGTTGTCCGAGCGGTGGTGGCCGAACTGGCTGACCGGCCGCGGTTCGATCACTGGTATCGGACGGAACATCTGCCGGACGCAGTGAAGGCGTTTGGCGCGCGGTCAGCGATGCGGGGATGG
Source organism: uncultured Pseudomonadota bacterium (assembly GCA_963819005.1). Lineage (GTDB taxonomy): Bacteria > Pseudomonadota > Alphaproteobacteria > Acetobacterales > Acetobacteraceae > Rhodopila. The sequence continues at coordinate 48,970 of CAWFUL010000005.1, read as the reverse complement.
AGCACGACAGATCCGAAGGTTCACTCGGCGTTTTATCGTTTCGATTCCGTCAGTGCGGCGAACGCGGCGAGCAGTGGGTCGGCGATCAAGGAACTGGTCTCGGAGTTCGACCGGGTGTGGGGCGATCGTGTGACGCGGACGCGTGATATCCTGGATATCGCGGACGAGATTTAGGGAGAACGATGATGGCTGATCCGGAGATCGCTAAACTGCGCGAGATGCTTGCGGCCACGCCGCGGGCTACGGAGATCGCGCAGATGCGGATTAATATCGACACGCGCGGCAGGAATTTTGGGGTCCCTGGCGATGTGGAAGTGCAATCCGTTGTTGCCAACGGCGTCAAGGCGGAATGGACCTCGACGCCGGACGCCGATCCGGCAAGCGCTATCCTGTATGTGCATGGCGGCGGCTATGTGATCGGCTCGCTGGATAGTCACCGGCATCTGGCCGCGGAGGTTGGGCGGGCGTCTGGTGCGCGGACGCTGGCGGTGGACTACCGGCTGGCGCCGGAGCATCCGTTCCCGGCGCCCGTGGAAGATACCGTCGCGGCCTATCGGTATGTGCTGGACAGCGGCATCAAGCCAAACCGCATCGCGATTGCCGGTGACAGCGCCGGTGGCGGCCTGGTTGTAGGAGCGTTGCTGGCAATCAGGGAGGCGGGGTTGCCGTTGCCGGCGTGCGGGTGGTGCATCTCGCCGTGGGTGGACATGGAGGCGCTGGGCCACTCGTATGTAGACCGCGCGGAGAGTGACCCGACGGTGCAGGCGGCGACGATCAAGATGATGGCGGGGTGGTATCTTGGGGGCGCCGATCCGAAGCATCCACATGCGGCGCCGCTGTATGGCGACTTGCGTGGGTTGCCGCCGCTGTTGATACAGGTGGGGGCGGCCGAGACGTTGCTGGATGATTCCATTGCGCTGGCGCGACGGGCCGGGATCGCCGATGTTCCGGTTCATCTGGAGATTTGGCCGGAAATGATTCATGTCTGGCATCTGTATTTTCCACTTCTGTCGGCTGGACGCTGCGCGATCCAGGGCGGTGGAACGTTTGTTCGTAACGCGTTTGAAGGGTGCAAGTAGATGGATGTTCGTTTTGACGACCGGGTGGCGATCGTTACGGGGGCTGGCGCCGGGCTTGGGCGGTGCCATGCGCTGCTGCTCGCCTCCCGCGGGGCGAAGGTGGTGGTGAACGATCCGGGCGGGGCGGTCGATGGCACCGGCGGCGCGGCGGCCGCGGCGGACAAAGTGGTGGCCGAGATCAAGGCGGCCGGCGGGCAGGCGGTGGCGAGCTATGCCTCGGTGGCGGAGGAGAAGGCGGCCAACACGATCATCCAGACCGCGATGGACACCTGGGGACGGCTGGACATCCTGGTGAACAACGCCGGCATCCTGCGCGACAAGGCGTTCAACAACATGTCGATGGAGGACTACGAGTTCGTCAACAAGGTGCATCATTTCGGTACCGTTTACTGCACCAAGGCGGCGTGGCCGATCATGCGCAAGCAGTCTTACGGGCGGATCGTGGTGACGACGTCCGGGTCAGGCACGGTCGGGAACTTCGGGCAGGCCAATTATGGCGCGGCGAAGATGGCGGTGAACGGCTTGATCAACGTGCTGCGGCACGAGGGGGCGAAGTATAATATCCGGTTGAACGCAATTTCTCCTTCCGCCTATACGCGGATGACGGAATTGTTGCTGCCGCCGGATATCGCGCCCTGGATGAAGCCGGAGCTGGTCTCGCCGATGGTGGCCTGGCTGTGCAGCGAGGAATGCGACCAGAACGGCGAGATCATGGCGGCCTCGGCGGGCGGGTATGCGCGGGTGCAGTATTTCGTGACGGAGGGTGCTCAGTTCGATCCGGCCGAACCGGTGACGATCGAGATGGTGCGCGACAAGCTGGGTCCGATCCGGGATTTGTCGAATGTGAAGCCGTATTTCGGGATGATGGGGAACGTTGTTGAGAAGCTGCGGGAGATGGGCCGGATCAAGTAGGGGAAGAGCTCCGTCGACGGCCATGGGGCGGTAGTTCGCTGACCGCCGTGGATGACGATGACAGTCAAGGGAACTGGGCCTGCTCCGGCAACGGAGCGGGCCTGTTGCGCGATACAGTCGTAGTAACGCGGTTCTACAACGTCCCTGGTCGCTTTGCTTTGCGTAACCTTGGCGTCAAGGAACCCAACCACACACTATCGGCTCACCTGTCCGAGCGGCATGCTCCTGGCGAAGCCGTTTGACGTGGCTGGTGAATTGCGGCCCGAACATGCGGTAGCAGGTGAACACCACTTTCAATCCGGGTGGCAAACTCTCCGCCAGAGCTTCCATGCCGGGCACGACGTCGGTGCGACGCATGAGGCGCGTCGGCTCGGACGGATAAGGGATCGCATGGGCGAGGGTGTGGTTAAGATGCGGGCAAAGCAATCGCGCGCGCTTGCCGCAGGCAAAGTGCACAGGCGGCACGTTGCCCGCATAGCGCTCGGTGTCATCGTCCATGAGCACGAAACCGCCCGACTGCACCGGGAAGATGAACCGATCTCGTTTGGACGTCAGCTCTCCGCACACGTGGCAACGAAAATCGGCGATTCCCATTCGGTGGCGCGTCACGTGCTGAGCCGCGAACCTTGGAGTCCCCTGTCCGGGATTCTGAACCTGTACCAAGTCTGTCAATCCCGGAAAATGCACGGATGGCTGCAGCTCGAAAGACTGCTCACCTGTCCAGGGCACCGTCCAGGGCACATTAACGCCGATTGTCCACGTGCTCATGGCGACTCTCCCAACGCTTGCGTCCGAAAGCCTTGAATTCCCCGACCGCCTAATTCGGGCCCATGAGAAGTGGGCGTTGTCGTGTAATCATGGCGTGCGGTATTCAGGCCGCAAGTCCGGTCAGTTCGTAGAGGTCTGTCATCGCGACCCGGAAGCCGATACTGGTCAGCTCCAGATCGCCGGCGGCGATCTGCATCGGCTCCTGGGGCCAGACACCGGCAGGCGAGCGCCGGAGAAGATCGGCGGCGATGCGGTTGCTGTGCAGAACGAGGATTTCCTGGACGCTCGGAATACTGGTGTAGGCCCAGACATTCGACCAAGTCTGGGCTTGGTTGCCGGGCGACAGCACCTCGATCAGCAGCACCGGATCCGGCATGGCAGACTGACTGGGCATCAACGGTGAACATGTTACGCCGAGGTCCGGCACGCGCATGTTATGGGCCGAGAGCAGGCGGGGAATGACCCCGGGATTGGCGAGAACCATGCAGCCGCTTCGATGCTCGCGCAGGTGATTGCGGATGAGGCTGCCCAGTTCATTTTGCAAGAAGGCATGGATCGTGCTGGCTGGCGCCATCGCGCGGGGCTCACCATCCACGAGTTCGTAGCGAAACCCATCGCCGGGTTCCCATGCCAGGAAATCGCGGACGGACATGTGGACGGGGCGCTTCGCAAGCACTGACATGGATTCTTCGTAGCAGGTTTCCGCCGAACATGCACGCTGGGGGCTCCCCTGCGGCACCGTCTTGATACCGTCTTCGCGCGACGTGATATCATCGTTATCTATTCGGGTTGATGAACTCATGCCTGCCGTGACGGTTCGAAATCTCTCGGATGAAACCAATCGCGCGCTGAAGCGGCGGGCGGCCATTCATGGCCGCGGCACAGAGGCCGAGATTCGCGACATCCTGGATGCCGCTGTTCGACCTGTGGTGCGGGTCAGGATTGGGACGGAACTCGCGGTATTTGGACGCGCGGCAGGAGGGCTCGATCTGGACACGCCGCGCGATCCGAAAGTGACCACCCCGCGACGTTCGTTTGATCATTCTGGACACGAATGTTGTCTCTGAACCGAGGCGCGCCGGTCCGGATGATCGGGTTCGGGACTGGCTCGATCGGCAGGTTAGTGAGACGCTGTATCTGGCCGCGACCAGCCTGTCGGAATTGCTGGTCGGTATCGAGATGCTGCCGGTGGGCAGGCGCCGGGACGGTCTGTCGGTCGCTTTCATGGATCTGGTCGAACGCCTGTTCAATGGAAGAGTTTTGCCGTTCGATCGGGCAGCGGCGGTGGCATACGCGACTGTTGTCTCACGCGCACGGTTGAGCGGTCATGCAATTGGCGTCGCGGATGGGCAGATCGCCGCGATCGCCCTGACCCAGGACTTTAGCGTTGCGACCCGCGATGTGACCCCCTTCCGGGCAGCCGGGGTTCCGATCATCGATCCTTGGACGGCCGGATAAGCGAACCCAGCGCCATCCTCACCTTTCCGCGTTCGGCATGGTCCTGGCGTGCCTATCCGTGTATAGGCTGGCCCTCTTGACTGAGTCCCTGACTAGACTGGCCCTCTAACTGGACTGGCTCGCTGACTGGCCGCACGCCACCATTTGCCTCACGGAACCGCCATGAACGACGCCGTTACCGATCCCACGCGCGATTACCGCGACACGGTTTTCCTGCCGAAGACCAGCTTTCCGATGCGCGGCGACCTGCCGAAGAAGGAGCCGGAGATTCTCGCGCGGTGGGATGCCACGGACCTGTGGAGCAGGATTCGCGCGGCCTCGGTTGGGCGGACGCTGTTCATCCTGCATGACGGGCCGCCGTATGCGAACGGCAACATCCATATCGGCACGGCGCTGAACAAGATCCACAAGGACGTCATCAACCGCACGCGGCAGATGGCGGGGTTTGACGCGAACTATATCCCGGGCTGGGACTGCCACGGCCTGCCGATCGAGTGGAAGATCGAGGAGGAGTATCGCGCCAAGAAGCGCGACAAGGACTCGGTGCCGATCCTCGATTTCCGGGCGGAGTGCCGGACCTATGCCGCACACTGGATGGCGGTGCAGGGGCAGGAGTTCCGGCGGCTGGGGGTGGAGGGCGACTGGCGCGACCGCTATGCCACGATGGACAAGCCGTCCGAGGCGGCGATCGCCGGTGAGATCTGCAAGTTCCTGCTGAACGGCGCGCTGTATCGCGGGCTGCGGCCGGTGATGTGGTCGCCGGTGGAAAAGACCGCCCTGGCGGAGGCGGAGATCGAGTACCACGATCATACCTCCACGACGATCTGGGTGCGGTTTCCGGTGACCAAGGCCTCGGTTCCGGCGGTGGATGGCGCGTCGGTGGTGATCTGGACGACGACACCCTGGACGATGCCAGGCAACCGCGCGGTCGCGGCGGGGCCGGCGTTCGACTACACGGTGATCCGGGTCGATGGCGTGGCCGAGGGATCGCTCGCCCGGGCCGGCGAGAAGCTGGTGATTGCGTCGGCGTTGCTGCCGGCGGTGCTGACTGATGCGGGGATCAGCGGACATAGCGTGCTAGCCGTGGTCAAGGGGGCCGACCTGTTCGGCAGCGTCATGGCGCATCCGCTGCGCGGGCGGGGCTACGAGCAGGATACGCCGCTGCTGCTGGGCGATTTCGTTACCACGGAAGCGGGCACGGGATTCGTGCATATCGCCCCGGGACATGGCGAGGACGACTTCAACCTCGGCCGGGCGAATGGGCTGGATATTCCGGAAACGGTAGGCGACGACGGGACGTTCAACCCGTGGGTGCCGCTGTTCGCGGGGGTGCATGTCTACAAGGCGGGCGATCCGGTGTCCGCGGCGCTGACCGAGGCTGGAACGCTGCTGGCGAAGGGCAAGATCGTTCACTCGTATCCGCATTCCTGGCGGTCGAAGGCGCCGCTGATCTTTCGGGCGACGCCGCAATGGTTCGTGCGGATGGATGGGCCGGAGCAGATCCGAGCGAAGGCGCTGGCGGCGATCGATGCCACGCATTTCGTGCCGGATCGCGGGCGGAACCGGATCGGCTCGATGGTCGCGGGGCGTCCTGACTGGTGCATCAGCCGGCAGCGGGCGTGGGGCGTGCCGATCACTGTCTTTGTCGAGAAGAAGACCGGCGAGCCGCTGCGTGATCCGGCGGTGGTCGATCGGATCATCGCGGCGTTCACGGCCGAAGGCGCGGATGCCTGGTATGCGTCGCCGGCGTCCCGGTTCCTGGGTCCGGACCGCAATCCGGACGACTACGAGCAGGTGATGGACATCGTCGATGTCTGGTTCGAGTCCGGCTCGACCCATGCGTTCGTGCTGGAGGCTCGTGGGTTGCCGTGGCCGGCGGATCTGTATCTGGAGGGGTCGGATCAGCATCGCGGCTGGTTCCAGTCGTCGTTGCTGGAGGCGGTCGGCACGCGCGGGCGGGCGCCGTTCAAGGCGATCCTGACGGATGGGTTCGTGCTGGACGAGCACGGGCGCAAGATGTCGAAGTCGCTGGGCAATGTCGTCGCACCGGAGGCAGTGGCCAAGCAGTATGGCGTCGATATCCTGCGGCTGTGGGTGATGATGTCGGACACGACCGAGGACCTGCGGATCGGGCCGGAGATCCTGAAGCAGCAGGCCGAACTGTATCGGCGGCTGCGCAATACGCTGCGCTGGGTGCTGGGCAGCCTGGACGGGTTCACCGAAGCCGAGGCGGTGCCGGTGGCCGAGATGCCGGAACTGGAGCGCTGGGTGCTGCACCGGCTGACGGAGGTGGATGCGAGGATCCGGACGGCGGTCTCGACCTACGACTGGACCGGCGTGTATCCGGAATTGCACACCTTCTGTTCGGTCGATCTGTCGGCGTTTTACTTCGACGTCCGCAAGGACGCGATCTACTGCGACCGGCCGGACAGCCTGCGGCGGCGCGCGGCGCGCACCGTGCTGGATCATCTGCACCGCTGCCTTTGCACGTGGCTGGCGCCGGTGCTGTGTTTCACCGCGGAAGAAGCGTGGTGCGCCCGGTTTGGCGAGGACAGCAGCGTGCATCTGGAGCTGTTTCCGTCCTTGCCGGACGACTGGAAGGATGAGGCGCTCGCGGCGAGATGGGAGACCATCCGAACCATCCGGCGGCGCATCACCGTGCCGATCGAGGAGGCTCGGAAGGGCAATCTGATCGGGTCCTCGTTGCAGGCCGCCGTGGAACTGCCGCTGACGGCGGCTCAAGAAACCTTGCTGGATGACGCTGAATGGGCCGAGATCGCGATCGTCTCCTCCGTAACGCCCGTGTTGGACACGGCCGAACGCCCAGCGAGGGTCACGCCCGCGCCCGGCGACAAATGCGCCCGCTGCTGGAGGGTGCTGCCGGAGGTGGGGACGGACCAGACGCACCCGGCGCTGTGCCTGCGCTGCGCCGACGCGGTGGAATCGGGCCTGGTCTGCCGGCCGGCGGCCTGATGAAGTCGCGGCTGGTGCCGAGGCTGGTTCCTGTGGGACTGCTGACGGCGGTGATCGTGTTCGTGGCGGATCAGGCCAGCAAATGGTGGGTGCTCAATGCGCTCGACTTGCGGCAGGTGCGTCAGGTGGTGTTGTTGCCGGTGCTGAACCTGACGATGGTGTGGAACCGCGGCGTGACGTTCGGGCTGCTGAACGGCTTCGGGTCGGGGGCGCATATCGCATTGGCGGCCATTGCGCTGGCGGTGGTGGCGGCGCTGTGCTTCTGGCTGTGGCGGGCGGAGAGTGTGCTGGTCGCCGTCGCGATCGGCGCGATCGCCGGGGGCGCGGTTGGGAATGTCGTCGACCGGCTGCGATTTGGCGCGGTGGTGGACTTCATCCATGCCCATGTGCAGACGCCGTGGGGCGATCTGTCCTGGTATGTCTTCAATGTCGCCGATGCGGCGATTGTCTGCGGTGTCGCGGCTTTGATCCTTGATTCCCTCGGAACACGAAAACACGCGAGCCGATCAGCCTGATTCGGCGCTTATCGCGTGTTAATCACGCACGGATAACGAAAATATTTGTTCCGCCGATATGGTCGCGTGATGCCTCAGGCCCGCAGACCCTCGACATTTCCACAACCGGTGGCGGCCGCATGGGATGGCTTATCGGGGTTGCCGATCATTCCGGAAACCTCGTCCCGGCGGAACCGGGCGCTGATCCTGGCGGCGGTGGCGATCCTGGCTGCGTTGTCCGGCCTGGTCGGATGGCTGACGTGGGACCTGCGCCGGATCAGCCTGACCGAGGCGACTGAACAGCATATTCGGCTGGCCGACCGCGCCGCGGATGTTCTGGCGCGGGACATCGACGTCAATGCCCTGGTGATCGAGACAATTCGCGTCAGCCTGGAAAACCCGGTGGCCGCTGACCTCGATGAGCAAGCGCTGCACGCGCTGCTGTTCGACGGTCTGCGCGATGTCGGCGCGATCGGGGAAATCATGGTCACCGATAGCGCCGGAAACGTCGTGCAAAGCCTGAAGCAGCACGAGCAAGTGCATGCCGCGATCGGCAGCAGGCCCTATTTCAAGGCACACCGGGACGACCCGATGCTGGGGTTGTCGATCGCTGGCCCGTTGGTCAATCCCTATACCAAAGAGCCGATGGTCATCCTGTCGCGGCGGCGCCCGGACCGCGACGGGGCATTCGCCGGCATTATCCTGGCCAGCGTGCGGGTTTCCTATCTGCAGGCGCTTCTGGACCGCGTCAACATTCGTCCCAACTGCGTCGTGACCGTGATGCAGACCAACGGTCAGGTTCTTGTCGAGGCGCCAAGCCGGGCGGGCCGCGCGACGGACCCGTCGGGGAAGGACGCTTCGGCGATGGGCGCTTCGGCGATGGGCGCGTCGGCGGTGGGCGCTTCGGCGATGGGCGCTTCGGCGGTGGGCGCTTCGGCGATGGGCGCTCCGGCGATGGACGCAGGCGTGGTTGCGGCGACGGCGCGGATGCGATCGGGGAGCTTCACGGCGGTCAGCCAGAGCGACGGGCGGGCGCGTCTGTATGCCTATCGCACGTTGGATAATGCGGCCCTTGTGGTGGTGGCCAGCACCGCGCTGTCGGACGTGCTCGCCGACTGGGTCAGGATGACGTGGGTGGTCGCTGTTGGATTGATCATCGCCGATGCCGCCGCGGTCGGATTGTTTCTGGCGATCCGGGGTGAACTGCGCCGGCGGCGTGGAGCCGAATGGCGCGCGACGATGTCCGAACGGCGGCTACGCCTCAAGATCGAGGCAATCGAGGATCATGCGTTTTTCGCGACCGATCGGACCGGCCGGGTCGCAACGTGGAACCAGGGCGCGGAGACTCTTCTGGGCTTTGACGAGGCCGCGGCGCTTGGCCGCCCGATTGAAAGCATGCTCGCGGAACCGGAGACCATGCGGACGGATCCGACTCCGCTCGCGGTGAGCCGGGCGGCTGGACGCTGGGAGATGGAGACGGAATGCCGCCGCCAGGATGGCGGCACGTTCCCGGCCGTCGTCATCCTGTCGGCGATCCTTGACCGGCGGGATCAGCCGGTCGGGCACTCGGTGATCATCCATGATCTCAGCCGCAAGCAGCGGATGGAGCGGCGGATCCGCGCGATGGAGCGGATGGACGCGATCGGGCAGGTGACCTCCGGCGTCGCGCATGACTTCAACAATCTGTTGCAGGCGCAGATCATGAGCCTGGAGCTGTTGCGCGATTGCCTTGATCCGGCTGGCGGTGAGCGGGAATTGCTTGATGTGTCGCTGAACGCCGCGGAGCAGGCGGCACAGCTGACCGATCAGCTTCTGGCGTTTTCACGTCAGCAGATGCTGCGGCCGAGCCTCGTGGCGCTGGGTGATCTGCTTGTGTCGCTGGTTGCCTTGGCGCAGCACACGGCGGGGCCAAATATCCGGCTGTGTCCGATTGTCGCGCGTGACCTGGAGCCGGTGTCGGTTGATCCGTCGCAACTTCAAACCGCGCTGCTCAACCTGATCATCAATGCGCGTGACTCAATCACCGGCAGCGGCGCGGTCACCTTGCACGCGTATCTGGCTGACAGCGACAGCTCGCCTCCGGCGGGGTGTGACTCCGAGACAGGCTTCGTCGTCGTGGCGGTGACCGACACCGGCCGGGGCATGGACCAGGCAACCGCTGAGCGGGCGTGCGAGCCATTTTTCTCGACGAAGGGTCATGGTTCAGGGCTCGGGCTGTCGATGGTGCAGGGGTTCGCCCGGCAGAGCGGTGGCGACATCCGAATTACCAGCGTGCTTAACCGCGGTACCAGAGTGGAAATCTGGCTGCCCCGGCTGACCGATGCGCCGGCCGTCGCCGAATCACCGGCACCGGGGCACCAATCAATGACCGGCCACATCCTGCTGGTGGATGATGCGCCGGATGTTTTGCTCGTGCTGGCGGCGTTCCTGCGCGGGGCGGGGTTTGCGGTGACTCAGGCGGGAAATGCCAGGGAGGCGCTGTGGCATCTGTCGCGTGGGACGAGTTTCACGCTGATGGTCTCGGATTTCATCATGCCCGGCATGGACGGCCTGGACCTGGCGAAACAGGCGCGGCGGTCCCGGCCGGACCTGCCGGTGCTGATCATCAGCGGGTTCGCCCAGACGGATCGCCTGAGCGACCTGCCGGTGGGCCTTACGCTGCTGCGTAAGCCGTTCCGCAAGGAGGAACTGCTGGACGCTGTTTCCAGATTGCTGCCGGAGGCATCAGAGCTGACACCGGCGGACGGGGATTCTTGGACGTCCCCTGGACCGCCTGAGGCCGGCGCGGTAGTGGAGCCGTCATCATGGGACGCATCGCCACAGTCAGCCGGACCACGGCCGAAACCGACATCAGTGTGACCCTGGACCTGGATGGCACAGGGCGGGCCGATGTGGCGACCGGGATCGGGTTCCTGGATCACATGCTGACGGCGCTGGCGCGGCACGGACTGTTCGACCTGACGGTCCGGGCGGCCGGCGATCTGCACATTGATTTCCATCATACGACCGAGGATGTCGGCATTGTTATCGGGACCGCGTTCGCTCGGGCGCTTGGCGACAAGCGGGGCATCCGCCGGTTTGGTCACGCGTTGATCCCGATGGATGAAACGCTGGCCGAGGCGGCCGTGGATCTATCGGGCCGTCCGTTCCTGGCGTGGAATGTAGAGTTCGAGCGGCCGAAGATCGGTGAGATGGACACCGAATTGTTTGAGGAATTCTTCCGGGCTCTGGCGTTCAATGCGCTGGTCACGCTGCACATCACGCGGCGGGCCGGGCGTAATGCGCATCATGTGGCGGAGGCGTGTTTCAAGGCGACCGCACGGGCGCTGCGGATGGCAACGGAACTGGACCCGCGGACCGGCGACGCAATCCCATCCACGAAGGGGGCACTATGATTTTGTTTGCGATCCCCGGGGGGCTCGATTGAAGCTTTATGCCGCGCACCTGAAGCCCGCGGCCGAACCTGAACTGGTGCGCGAGGGGTTTGCCTGGGGGGCGTTTCTGTTCGGTCCACTGTGGCTGGCGCTGCATCGGGCGTGGATCTCGGCGGCGATCACGCTGGCTGCCGACGTGTTGATCGCGGTGGCAGTGCCGGCGCCGTTCGACGTCGTGCTGTGGGTGGGGCTGGCGGTTACGCTGGGACTGACCGGGGCGGATCTGCTGGGCTGGGCGCTGGAGCGGCGCGGCTACCTGCTGGTGCATGTGGTCGCCGCGCGTGGGCGCGAGGAGGCGTTGCTGCGTCTGCTGACGCTTCGGCCCGATCTGGCGACACAGGACGCGCAGGACAGCGTGTGATGGGTGCCGGGCTTCTGAGCTGGGGGCTGAGATGCGGCTCGACGGGGGGCGGCAAGTCGTGGATGGCCGGGTCAAACCCCATCGGCGCTGATTTAAGCAGCGCCGGGTTGTGGGCGTCTGTCATGGCCGCCCTCGTGGCGGCCATCTACGACTTTAACACGTTGAACAAACGCAAGTCGTGGATAGTGGGGCAACGCCCGGCCATGTCACTGGGATGGCCGCTCGGGCCAACGCTGGCCACGAGGCGTGAGTGGTTGGCTGCGAACTCATGAAGATCGCCGTCGTCGATTACGGGAGCGGGAACCTGGCTTCGGCGTCGCGGGCGTTGGCTTTGGCGGCGGAGCGGGCGGGGCTGGGCGCTACTGTCTCGGTTACCGCTGATCCGGATGTGGTTGCGGCGGCGGACAGGATCGTGCTGCCGGGGCAGGGGGCGTTTGCCGACTGCGCGGCGGGGCTGGCAGCGGTGGCGGGCATGCGGGGGGCGATCGAGACCGCGACCGGGGCAGGCACGCCGTTTCTGGGTATCTGTGTCGGAATGCAGTTGATGGCGGAGCGCGGGCTGGAGCATGCGGTGACGCCTGGTTTCGGCTGGATCAAGGGGGACGTGGCGGAGATGGCGGCCACTGGCTTGCGGCTGCCGCAGATGGGGTGGAACGGTCTTGACTTTATCCCGGGCGCGCATCCGCTTCTGGAAGGTCTGGGCCGTGATGACCATGTCTATTTCGTGCATAGTTATGCCCTGGTTCGCGGTGCTCCGGCCGAGACGATCGCGACCACCGACTATGGTGGGCCGGTGCCGGCTATTGTCGTGGCTGGCAATCGCGCCGGCACCCAGTTTCACGTCGAAAAGAGCCAGGACGTGGGCATTCGCATCCTGACGAATTTCCTTTTGTGGTCGCCCTGAGCGATGTCCGGTCCGACCGCCATACAGCCGGAGCCCGTCCTGTTCGTCGAACGGATGCGGGATTTCACTGACCAGGATCTCAGCGCGCTGTGCGAGGCGACCGACGCGGCGATCCTCGACGGCGGCGGGTTCGGTTGGGTCAATCCGCCCGGCCGGCGGGTCATGGAAACGTATTTCCGCGGCGTGTTGCTGGTGCCGGAGCGGGAATTGTTTGTCGCGCGGCTGAACGGCGAGATCGTGGGGTCCGCGATTCTGGTGCGTCCGCCGCGCAATAACGAGGCGCAGGCGTTCGCGGCCAGCCTGATGCACTCCTATATCGCGCCGTATGCGCGCGGTCATGGCCTGGCGCGGCTGTTGACCGATTGTGTCGAGGAGCGCGCGCGGGAGCTTGGGTATCATGTGCTGAACCTGGATGTGCGCGAGACTCAGGCGGCGGCGATCCGGTTGTTCGAAGGCATGGGATACCACCGCTGGGGCGAGCATCCGGAATACGCGCTGATCCGCGGCAAGGCGGTTGCCGGCTTCTTTTATTATAAGCGGCTGCGGCCGCCGAAGGGTGCCAACGGCGCATGAGCGGCCTGACGATTTACCCGGCGATCGACCTGAAGGACGGCGCGTGCGTGCGCTTACGGCGTGGCGACATGGCGCAGGCGACGGTTTACTCGTCCGATCCGGGGGCTCAGGCCAAGGCATGGCAGGACGCGGGCTTCGGGTGGCTGCATGTCGTGGACCTGAATGGCGCGTTCGCGGGCAAGCCGCTCAACGCCGGGGCGGTTAGGGCGATTCTGGCCAATACCTCGGTGCCGGTGCAACTGGGCGGCGGCATCAGGGACATCGCAGGCGTCGCGGCGTGGCTGGAGGCCGGTGTTCGCCGGGTCATCCTGGGCAGCGCGGCGGCGAAGAATCCGCCCTTGGTGCTGGAGTCCTGCAAGCAGTTTCCCGGCCGGATCGCGGTGGGGATCGATGCACGCGACGGATTTGTCGCAACCGAGGGGTGGGCGGAGACGTCCGGCATGCCGGCGGTCGATCTGGGACTGCGGTTCGAGGATGCGGGGGTCTCGGCGATCATTTACACCGATATTGGCCGGGACGGGATGCTGAGCGGGCTGAGCCTCGATCAGACGGTTGGACTGGCGCAGCGGGTAACCACACCGGTCATCGCCTCGGGCGGGGTGGGATCGCTGGCGGATCTGGCGGCGTTGAAACATGTGGCGGGTGGCACGCGAATTGAAGGCGTTATTGTCGGCCGAGCGCTGTATGACGGGCGGGTGGATGCGGGAGAGGCATTGCGGCTTTTCGCGGCGTGATTGCCGGACATCATCGCAAGTTATCCGGATGTTTTGACGCATCCTTTGGTTGCCATCGTATATCTTCTTGCATCCGCGCCACGTGGGCTTTCTAAAGCGCCAATGCTGAAGCTGCGCGTCATTCCCTGCCTGGACGTGAAGGACGGACGCGTCGTCAAGGGCGTGAACTTCGTCTCCTTGCGTGACGCGGGCGACCCGGTGGAGCAGGCGGCGGTTTATGACGCGGCCGGCGCGGATGAACTGACGTTCCTGGACATCACCGCGAGCCACGAAAACCGCGACACCATCCTGGACGTTGTCTCGCGCACCGCCGCGCGGGTGTTCCTGCCGCTGACGGTGGGTGGCGGCATCCGGACGATCGAGGACATGCGGCGGCTGCTGCTGGCGGGCACCGACAAGTGCAGCATAAACTCCGCCGCCGTTGCCAGGCCGGAGCTGGTGCGGGAGGCGGCGACCAAGTTCGGCAGCCAGTGCATCGTGGTGGCGGTGGATGCCAAGCAGTCGGGGCCGGGGACGTGGGAAGTGTTCACCCATGGCGGGCGGCGGCCGACCGGGATCGACGCAATCGAATGGTGCCGGCAGGTGGTATCGCTTGGCGCGGGCGAGATCCTGCTGACCAGCATGGACCGGGACGGGACCGGGCGTGGATTTGACCTGGATCTGCTGCGGGCGGCGTGTTCGGCGGTGCGGGTGCCGGTGGTGGCCTCGGGCGGCGTTGGCACCCTGGCGCATTTTGTCGAGGGCGCGCAGGCCGGGGCGACCGGGCTGCTGGCGGCGAGCGTTTTCCATTTCGGCACGTTTACGATTGCTCAGGTGAAGCAGGCGCTGGCGCGGGCCGGGTTGCCGGTGCGCCTGCCGCACGAGGCGGCCTGAGGATGGCGAAGTCGACAAAGAAAAAGGTCTCCGTGCCGCTGCGCAAGGCGGCCGGCAAGACGAAGAAGGCCGCCGTCAAAGTGGCGGATGTCAGCGAGTCCGGCGCCTCGGTGCTGGACCGGCTGTTCGCCGTGGTGGAGAGCCGGCGGGACGCTGATCCCGCGGTCAGTCATTCGGCACGGCTGCTGTCACGCGGGCGGGCCAAGGTCGCGCAGAAGTTCGGCGAGGAAGCAGTGGAATGCCTGATCGAGGCGGTCGCCGGGAACCCGGACGCACTGGTCGCGGAGAGTGCCGACGTGCTGTATCACTTGCTGGTGCTCTGGGTGTCCGCCGGCGTGGTTCCTGGGGATGTCTGGGCGGAACTCGCGCGGCGGGAAGGGATCAGCGGGATTGTCGAGAAGGCGTCCCGGGCGCGGGCGCTGCAGATACCGAGGCGGTTGCAGACGACGAAGATTCCCTAGGGGCGGGTGGCGCCTCCGGGAGTGCGCCGTAGTTCCGCCCAGCATGTTTGCTGATCAGCACCATCTTGGTGGCGCGGGGCGGTGCGTGGGACAAAAGTGGCCGGTCGAAGCCGGACGTCGCGAGTTCGATCATTTAGCACCGGATTTATGTCGTTATTTTATCGAAATAAAATAGTTGCCGTTCCGGTCTTGTATTACTGCCGCCCGCGTCTCCCATTTTTTTTGCCGAAACCGGATTGTGCCGGCCCTGATGCCATGCGACATTCAAGCGGTTAGGGGGTCGCAATAACATGCACACAATAATGGTTGACGCCAGGCGGCTGATTGCCATGGCATTTTCTTTAGCCACCTTGGCAGCGCTCGGGCCGCCCGCCAATGCTCAAGCCCCCGCAACCGGGAGCAAGCCGAACATCGTTGTCATCATGGGAGACGATATCGGCATGTGGAATATCGGTGCTTACCATCGCGGCATGATGGCCGGCAGGACGCCGAACCTCGACCAGCTTGCGAAGGAAGGCATGCTGTTCACCGACTACTATGCCGAGGCGAGTTGTACCGCGGGACGCGCGAATTTCATCACCGGCGAACTTCCGATCCGCACTGGCATGACAACGGTCGGTCAGGCGGGCGCCAAAATCGGCATTCCGGCGGAGGCAAGCACCATTGCGACAGCGTTGAAGGTGCAGGGCTACGAGACCGGTCAGTTCGGCAAGAACCATCTTGGCGACCTGAACGAGTTCCTGCCGACGGTGCATGGGTTCGACGAATTCTTCGGCTACCTCTACCACCTCGACGCGATGGAGGACCCGGCGCATCCGAACTATCCACAGGATCTGTTGAACGTGGTTGGTCCGCGCAACATGGTTCACAGCTGGGCAACCAACGTCGATGACCCGACCGAGATGCCGCGTTGGGGCAAAATCGGGAAACAGAGGATTGAGGACGCGGGCCCGCTTTACCCCAAGCGGATGGAAACCGTGGACGACGAGATCCGTGATCTGGCGATCAATTTCATGGATAAGGCGCACAAGGACGGCAAGCCGTTCTTTGTCTGGATCAACCCGACGCGCATGCATATCGTTACGCATCTGTCGCCAAAATACGAAGCGATGCGCAATG
Source organism: uncultured Pseudomonadota bacterium (assembly GCA_963819005.1). Lineage (GTDB taxonomy): Bacteria > Pseudomonadota > Alphaproteobacteria > Acetobacterales > Acetobacteraceae > Rhodopila. Next base: position 32,827 of record CAWFUL010000005.1, on the reverse strand, counting down.
CTGAAAATGGCTGGTCCGAGGAAGAAGCCGGCATGGCCCAGCTTGACGACGATGTCGGACTGGTCATGAAGAAGCTCAAGGACATGGGCGTGGATGACAACACCATCGTCGTGTTCACCACCGACAACGGGACCGAAGTCTTCACGTGGCCCGACGGTGGCCAGACGCCGTTCGCGCAGTCCAAGGGAACGGTGCTTGAGGGTGGGTTCCGTGTGCCGGCGCTGCTGCGGTGGCCGGGGCACGTGCCGGCGGACTCGGTGCAGAACGGCATCTTTTCCGGCATGGACTGGTACCCGACGTTTCTCGACGCCGCGGGAAATCCCAATATAACGCAACAACTTCTCCAGGGTGTGCAGCTCGGCGACCGGACTTATAAGAACCATCTGGACGGCTATGACCAGATGGCTGCGATCACTGGCAAAGGCCCCTCGGCGCGTCACGAGATCTTCTATCTTGGCGAAAGCACGGTCGGCGCGGTGCGTATCGACGACTACAAGTTCCGCTTCATCGACCAACCTCAGGGCTGGCTGGGTGAAAAGACGCATCCGGACGTGCCTTACATCACCAACCTGCGCCTTGATCCGTTCGAGCGGACAGGCTGGCCCAACAACGGGACGAAGGACGGTGCGCAGCAGTATTTCGACTGGTTCAAGTTCCAGTTCTGGCGCTTCGTTTTTGTCCAGCAAGTGATTGGGAAGGAGCTTCAGACGTTCCTCGACTACCCGCCGATGCAACGGGGTGCGAGCTTCAACCTCGACGCCATCAAGGCGGAGATGGCCAAGAGGATGGCGGAGGCGGAGCAGGCGTCCAAAGGTCCGAGCGATTAGGCGGAATAAGGCGGGCGGTTCAGGGCCAGGCAGCCATGAACCGCCGCGGTCCCCGATTGAGCCGGTTCCGGGGGATGTCTGAGCGGAATTGACCCGGCGGGCGTCGGCGCTGCAGGTAACCGGGAGGTTGCGGACGGCGGAGACTCCGTCAGGGTTTGTTATTTGCGTGGCGTCATGGGGGTCGAGTGGTTTGGCGCCCCTTTGCACGTCAGCGACGCGCCAGGGATTCGGGCCAGGAAGCACCGCCTCCGTAACCTAATTCGGCAGAACCAACGCGTGTGCGTTGATGAGTTGTTGCAAGTTCAGTCCGCTGACACCGGCTAAGGTGATCGTGTCGGAGCCCTGGGGGCTCTGGATCGCCAGGACCGTGCCACCAGCATTACTGGCCACGCCGATATAGTCTGACAAGGACCCGCCCTTCACCTCGGCGGCTGTGATCAGGTGCGACAGGTTGATTTCATCGCCCGTCGCGACCGAGAAGCCGCTCACGGTCTGGCTGGTGGCGCCAGAGGTTGTGACCTTGAGGGCGCTGGAGCCGCTGATGAAGCCGATGGTCTGGGCTGCGTGGACGTTAAGCAGATCGCCGGCTGCCAGATTGACGGTGTCGCTGGTTCCCTGGACCCAGAAGGTCGTTCCCGCGGACGGTGCCGAGATGGTGACGCCGGAGGCGATGATGCCGCTGTTCTGGCCATGGATGACAATGGTCGAGCCGCTCCCGGCCTCGACCTCCTGGTATGTGCCGTTGAGCGTGATGGTCTGGCCGGCGCCACCGTACAACATCGTATTGTTGCCGGAGAAGCTGAGCGTGTTTCCGGACGTGCTGTCCCGGACGGTGACCTGGTTGCCAGTTACCGTGGCGGACCCTGCTCCCGTTACGGTCACCGATCCACCGACGCCGGTGAAGGAGCTTCCGCCGGATGGCCGCACCGCCGTGAAGTTCACGGTGGAACCTGCCGCAGCGTCGATCGTGTTGTTGGTGCCGCTGACTGTGAGGCTTGGATTTGTCCCCTGCGTGGTGATCGTCAGCTGCGAGCCGTTGATGAGGACGTTCCGCGCCGTGACGGTCACGCTGCTACCGGCCGGCGCACTGAATGTTGCCCCGTTTACCGCCACCACGGCCGAAACCGTGATGGGCGCCGTCATCGGCGCCGTCATGGGCGCCGTCTGGACGCTGCTGTCGCCGGCCAGATCATATTGTTGCGCCCTTACGCTATAACCAGCGGACATAACGAGACCGGATGTGGTGGTGATACTCCACGTTCCGTTCGCGCCGACCTGGGCGCCACCCAGCGTGGCGGCCGCTGTGCCGTTGCTGCCGGTCAGATCGACCCAGTCGCCCGCGATACCGGTCCCGGACACCGTCAATGACGTGCCGCTGCTCCAGGACGTGATGGTGGGTGTGGCCAGGGTGTAGGCAGCCAGGATCTGCCCCTGATCGATCCAGGTGACGCCGCGCTGGACGGTCACCGTCCCATCGGCCGCAACCTGGGCCTGTGAGTCCCAGTTGCCGCTTTCGTAGGTCGTCGCCGCCGCCCGATCGCCGGCGACGGATACAGGCTGGACGATGCCGTTGACCGTGGTCTCGATGGTGTTCGACCAGTTGGGGTTGTTGCCTGTGTTGAAATTGATGACCGTGGTGGCGGATGACACCGGGAGCGGCGCGCTGCCCGCCATCGAGGCCGGAAGAGCAACCGTCTGGATCTGCTGCCATAGCTGTGGCGTCGCGCTGTATGGGTTGAAGACCTGGTCCACCTCGTCATAGGGGGCGCTGGCCCCGCCGAGATACCTGACCTCGACAACGCGGCTCTGGCCGTTGACGACGCCGTAGACTGTCTCGATGGACCCGACAGCCAGATCCGACGTGGAACCGTAGGCCACGGTCAGGGCGTTGCCGTTGACGATCGGGACCATTCCGCCCGCGCCATTGTCGTAGATCGCCGTCGACCAGTATGGACTGTTCGCGACGTTGTAGTCGGTGACGATGGATCCGCCGTTCGCGAAGTAGTACGGCTGGTTAGGATTGCTGTAGGGGAACAGTCCGGAAATCGCGGATGCCGGCACCGGCGCAATGGTGTCGACCTGCTGTTCCTTAATGCCGGTTGTTGGATTGAATGTCAGCGTCGAGCCACTGATCGTTACCGGAACCTCTTCGGTCGTCGAGGGAGAGGTGCCGCTCAGTGGATCGAAGACCTGCCAGCCGGAGGCCGCTTGAAGAACCGAGGCCGGAAGTGCCGCGGCGCCATTGGTGACGACAAGCCCCGCCTGCAACAGCGGCTGGAACACCGTGTCCTGCGTGATGGGCTGGATGGTCGCGCCGCCGATGAATTCCGAACTGCTGAGCCCGTCGCTGGTGTTGTAGGTCAGCGTTTCGTTGAGGATCTTGCCGTTGTTGACCTGGGCGCTCGCGGTCAGCCATTGCTGCGCGAGGGCACCCGCCGGGCTCGGCAGGAAGCTGCCGCCGCTGGCGCTGTTCGTCGCCAGGATGTTGATGACCCCGCTCCCGACGATTCCGGTGTTGCCGTAGACCTGGACGTCGATGGCGTCCGGGCCCAGCGCGTTCTCCTGCAGCTTGACTGTCGCTAGTTCCGCCGCAACGGCGCCGGGTGTGCCCGTGAGGATCAGGATGTTCGCGCCATCGCTGCTGACAGTCGCGCCGGCCACCTGGGATGCCGAGAGCGTGCCGGTCTGGTCGATCAGCACGACCGCCAGACGGTTGGAGACGTCCGCTGCCCCTGCTGACAATGTCAGGCCGCCGAGTGTGGTGGCGGACCCGCCTTGTACCACGAACTGCGGCGGCAGGCCGAGTGCCATGGAACCCTTGGTCGTGATGCCGTGCGCGCTGTATAGCGGTTCGACCGCCGCAATCTCAGCGCTGGCGTTCTGGGCTGATCCCGGCGTGTTCACGCCCCCGGAGGCGGGCAGGACATTGAAGGCGGCGTCGAGCATGATGCCGGCGGTATTGGCTGAGGCCTCCTGTGACACCTGCAGCGCCTGACGGGCCAGCACCTGGAGCGGGTTGAGGTCCGCGTCGCTCGCTTCAGCCGCCATCTCCACCGCGACGCCCGCCGACTGCGCGACCGCCGCGAAACTGGTGTAGGCATTGAGAATGGTGTTCTGGCCCGGCGCCGTACCGGCGATGCTGACGGCCCCGGTGGCGGCGTTGAGCACGGGACTGTAGTACTGGTCGGTCACGGCGTAGGAGATTCCCGGTAAACCGGCTTTGGCCGCGGCCTGGTTTATTGTCGTCAGCCAGCTTTTTACCGACGCGAGGTAGGGGGTGGGCGTCGCGGACCCGGTATAATTACCCATGACGAACCACTGGCCGAACTGCGCGGATGAATAGGCGGCGTGGATCGCGGCGATGTTGGTCAGCACGTTGGCGGCCGTGGCGGCCATGGTGGCAGCACTCATGGCCTGGTAGTTCGGTTCGCCGTCATCCTCGACAGAGGCGATCGGCAGGCCCGCCGCCACGGCCGGGGTCAGCCACTGCATGGTCTGGGCGAGACCCCAGCTCAGGTTCAGGCCAAGTTGCAATTCGACCTGCACCGAGATTCCCTGCTGCCGGCACAGGGCGGCGATTTGATCGAGCGTCGCCACACTCTGTTCCCAGGCGGCCAGCGTCTCGTTTCCCGCGGCGACCTGCTCGAAACTGCAATGGCTGATGGCGCCCTGCTGCACCTTCAGGATGGTTACGCCGGCCGCCTTGAGGTTTCCTGACAGCAGTTCGGCAAGGTAGTCTGACAGGGTCGAGTTGACGCCGGTGTTGGTCGTCTGGGCGTAGGAGCCGTCGAGGATGATGGCCGCCTCCGCGGCGCCCACGTGGGCCAGCGCTCCGATGGCCAGCGGTGTTTCGGCGCCGGTGACAACCTCGACGGAGCCCGCGTTCAGGAGCAGGACGCCGGGCGCGCCGCTGCCGTTGATGGCGGTGAAGCCGACCACGCTGGCCGAGGTTGGCATCGCCCCGATGGAGATCGTCTGGGTGACAACACCCTCCCGGACAATCCACTCAGACAATGTGCCTGAATTCTGTATCAGGATGTCGGCCGTGCCCGCCCCGGCGTTGTCGGCGACGCCGACCACGGTGTCGCCGGGGTGAAGTGTCCCGAGCGTGGCGACCGCCGTGGCGACTTGCCCTCCGTTGGTCACCTCGCCGTTCATCATCGCCTCCAGCGTGCCGCCGGCATTGACGACGAGTACGCCGGGTAAGTCGGAACCGAAGAAGTTTCCCGTGCCGCCGGGGACAATCGTGAAGCCGGCGGGCACCGTGAACTGGGGTAGTTGCGACCCGAAGGCCCATGCGGTCTGGGTCCCGTTCTTCGCGGACTCGAGAAGCACCTGCGAGGTGCCGTTGTACCAGCTATTGAAATCGCCGATGGCCACCGCGGACCAGTTGGTCCCGGGGTTGCCGATGTTGGTCGCGACGAAGGATTGTGTCGGCGCGTTGTAGGTGCCGTAGACCAGGTTCCCCGCCGCGTTGCGCAGGAGAAGCTGGTTGGTGCCCGGCGCCGTCACGTTGAACGTTCCCGCGTTAAGCGGTGTGTAGCCAGCGGGCAGCGTGACCGGGGTTATGGTTGCTGCACCGGAAGGAGAAATCGGCGATATCCCATACGTCCCGTTTGCCAGGCCGATGAGGAGGTCTGTCTGCTGGCCTGAGATGAAGTTGCCCGTCGCGATTACTCGGGAGCCCGCGGGCAGGACTTCAAGAATATTTACTGTCGAGGTCATCATTGTTCTCGTTCGGCGGGCGTGGCACCGGGTGCGCGGACGTGGCGGCGACGGACGACATCCGACGATTACTGCCGGTGGTGATGCGTCGACTGGAAGCGGGGAAGTTGTCCGCGTTACTTGACTTCAACCTGGCAACCGGAGGGATTTCAGGCTGGAGTAAATACACCTTGTCTATCGAGGGCTTTGCATACCGGGCATCCTTTCCAGGTACAAGCAGGGAACGTATAGCGAACTTTCGCCTCGATTGATTAACAAGAAACTAATTTCCCTAGGCATGTCGGCTTATTTTCGAAAAAATATTTTGGCTAAGCTTGGAGCATACATCGAACAGGGAGGGCCACAGCGTACTACAACTGTAGAGCCAGGTTATTACTGTGTGTATCCCTAGTCACAGTGAACAGCGTCTTTTCCGTGCTCCGGTCACCGCTCATGCACTTGCCTCGGCGGCGACCGAAGAGGACGATCGCCAGCGTTTCTGCAACACGTCTTTTCATTAGTCAAATCACATGCACTTCAACACATGAAAAAATATAAAAACAATATATCTCCCGGTGCTAAATGGTGGATAAGTAAATATTACTGACAAATGGTTATTATTCTATGTATGAACTATTTCAATGTTCTGAACGTAGAAGTTGTGTGACAGCCCCATCTTACGTGTCTTAAGAGAGGGCCGGACTCGTATTTAGTTGTCTCTGCTGAGGCGGGTGCGTTGCCTGTAAAGGGCAACTGCCACCGCGGTTCCCACGGCCGATTCCGGGCTCGGTCCGCGACCCACCTCAGGCATTGTAAGATCGTTTCGAATACGGCGCCCTGATGACGGGGTAGCGGATACGGCAAGAATGCGCCAGTTTTACCGCCTGCTTATGCTTTCCTGTCCTGACCAATCAGGCGGCGTTGATCTATCACGTCGCACCCGCGTACTTCGCGGGAGGACCACGCGGCATCGGGGGTATTGTTGCGACTTAAATATGGTACCGGCGAGCCGAACGCCTGATGCGACGCCGGCCGCGGCTGAAAGCTGGAGCTCAAGCCGGTTATCCCGAGCTCATGCGGTCCGGCAATTTTCCGCCGATCGTCTTGGTCGTTCGCGGGACGGAGCCTATGATGAAGCGTGCGCTGTCCGCGCCTGTTTTAATGTCTTGTGCTCCGGAGACCCCCGATGCCCATCAGCGGCCTGCCGCCCTATGACGATCAGAACATCTTTGCCCGGATTCTGCGCGGGGAGATCCCCAGCAAGAAGGTGTTCGAGGATGAATGGGCGCTGGCGTTTCACGACATCAATCCTCAGGCGCCGACGCATGTGCTGGTAATCCCGAAGGGGCCGTATTGCTCATTTGCGGATTTCAGCGCCGGTGCCAGCGCGGAGGAAATTACGGGGTTCTTCCGAGCGGTTGGGAAGGTGGCGCGTGATCTCGGGATGGAGGCGCCGGGATATCGGATGCTCGCGAACATGGGCGCGCACGGCGGGCAGGAAGTGCCGCACTTCCATGTGCATCTGTTTGCCGGGCGGCCGTTGGGGCGAATGATACCGGCGGGCTGATCAGCGCCTTCCGGCTGCGCGGAAGTCCTGCAGCGCGGCGGCGACCCGGTCGAGCAGTGGTCGCCACTCGTTTGACGGAGGCTTCCGCGGGCGTTTGCCGCTCGCATGCTGACGGGCCTGATCGCCCCACTCGGACGCGGCGAGGCGGAACAGCCGGGCGGTGGGGTACCAGGGGCTGTCGGTGCGATCGGCCTGCCAGCGCCAGTCGGGGGCCACGTGCAGCAGGACCCAGACGGGCTTGCCCATCGCGCCCGCCAGGTGGGCGATCCCGGTGTCCACGGCGATCACCAGGTCGAGTCCGGCGATCAGCGCGGCGGTGTCGGCGAGGTCCACGGCTTGCTCGACGGTGCGGTCGATAGACGGACGTGCCTCCAGGGCCGGCAGGTCGGTGCGGCGGACCTGATGCTGCAGGCTGTGGAAGCGGAAGCCGGGCAGGTCGGCGAGGGTCAGGAAGCTGGCGGCGGGGATCGATCGGAGGTGGTCGCGCATGTGGCGGGCGTCGCCGGACCAGACGAGGCCGATGTTCGGGGTGGCGCGCTGCCGGCGTCTCGGTGCGGGGAACGGCGCACCAAGATAGGGTATGGAGGCCGGGATCGTTTCGGCTGTCGTGGCGAACCAGCGGGGCAGGTCGGACGATGTCGTGCGGTAATCGAAGCGCGCGTCCTCCGGCAGGCCGGCGAGGATGGTTGCGTCCGGGGCGGCGTGGCTGAACAGGCGCACCAGCGGCGGGAAGGTGCGGAGCGTGATGTGGGCGGGGCGGCGGTCCCTTAGCATCCCGATATAGCGAAAGAACTGGATGGCATCGCCGTGGCCCTGGTCGTCCTCGACCAGCAGGGTTTTGCCGGTCAGGTCCTGGCCGGTCCACTGGACGCCCAGCCGAGCGGGCGGGCCGTCCGGGTAGAGTTGGCCGGCGCGATCCCGTTCGGCCGCGTTGGGCCAGCCGTTTGGGAAGTCGCCGAGGCGGAGCTGGTTCATGCCCAGCACGACCTTGGCGCTGGGCAGCATCGGGAGTTTCGCCAGGGCTGCCCGGAGATAGGGGTTGGCGTCCTGGAAGCGGCCCTCGGAGACGTGGATTTCGCCGGCCATGCCGAGGGCGGTGGCGTGGGTGACCGCGTCGGCGTGGTCCGGGTCGAGGAGCGGCGCGAGGGCGGCTCGTGCCTCCTGCGCGTGGCCGGTCCATGCGGCGAACTGGGCGAGCCGCAGCCTCAGCCTGGCGGCGTGGGGTTGGATGTCGGCGGCTTTGCGGGCGGCCAGGAGGGCGTCATGGCGTTTGCCTTCGAGCCACAGGACCATGGCCATCTCACCCCAGGCGGGGGCGAAATTTGGTTCGGTCGCGAGGGCGGTTTCCAGATACTGGCGGGCGGCGACGTGGTCTTTGTCGAGCAGGGCGATCTCGGCGAGCCTGGTGAGGGCCATCGGATCGGTGGGATCGAGGCACAGGACGGCGGCGAAGTGCTCCCTGGCCGCAGCCGTGTGGCCGGATGCCAGGGCGGCGACGCCTTGTTCGGTAAGGCGCTGCGCTTCGGTGGGCGGCATGAACATAGCGGCGTCCCGTCGGGGCGGCTGTCAGGGGGTGAAGGCGGTGATGGCGCCGGCGGCGGCACAGAGGTGGTTGGGAAGGCGGCGGATGGTCTGGCCGGTGATGCCGCCGAGGGCGCCGATCCGGAGCGGGAGGTTGACGCATCGGCGGGCGATGGCGGCCCAGCGGAGAGGGGTCAGGCCTGGGGCGCCAGGGTGGCTGGCGGTGGGGAAGGCCGGCGAGAGGAAGGCGAGGTGGGCTCCTGCTCTGGCAGCCCGCCGGAGGTCCGGGAGGGAGTGAGCGGAACTGGTGATGAGGCCGTGGCGGCGGGTGGGGCGTGGGCGGCGGCCGGCGCGCAGGTGCACGCCGGCGTGCAGGGCGGCGGCGAGACGAAAGTCGCCGGCAACGACCAGGGTCAAGCGGTGGGCGCGGCAGATGCGGGCGAGGTCTCGGGCGAGGGCGGCGCGGGCAGGGTCGTGATCGTGGCGGAGGATGACGCCTGAGCCGGGAGGCAGGCTGGCGACGGCCGGGCGGGGGTCGGGGAGGCGGTGCTGGTCGGTGAACAGCCAGAGGCGGGGGAGTTTGTGGCTTGGGGGTGGGCTGGCACCGCAAGTCGTGGGTGGCCGGGCCAAGCCCGGCCATGACGGGTTGGTTTGGCCGGTGGGCCGTGACGGGTTGGTCGGGCTGGCTGGACGTGACGGGTTGGTTTGGCCGGTGTGCCGTGACGGGTTGGTTGGGCTGGCTGGACGTGACGGGTTGGTTTGGCCGGTGGGCCGTGACGGGTTGGTTGGGCTGGCTGGACGTGACGGGTTGGTTTGGCCGGTGTGGCCGTGACGGGTCGGTTGGGCTGGCTGGACGTGACGGGTTGGCTGGACGTGACGGGTTGGTTGGGCCAGTGGGCCGTGACGGGTTAGCGGGCATGGCATGGACCCGCCGCGCTGCGTTGATCGGCTTGGCTGGGGCGGGTCGTCGGCCCCAGGCCAGGAGTTTTTGGTCCAAGCCGCTCTATGCCTTCAAGTAATGTTCCTTGTATTTCGTGCGCAGGCTGGTCTTCAGCAGTTTGCCGGTGGCGGTGTGGGGAAGTTCGTCGACGACCACGACCTCATCGGGGAGCCACCATTTCGCGACCTTGCCTTCGTAGAGGGCCAAAACCGAGGCGGGATCCACGGTTTTGCCGGGGGCGGGGACGACCAGCAGCAGCGGACGCTCGTCCCACTTGGGGTGTAGGGCGGCGATGACGGCGGCCTCGGCCACGTCGGGGTGGGAGACGGCGATGTTTTCCAACTGGATCGAGCTGATCCACTCGCCGCCGGATTTTATGACGTCCTTGGAACGGTCGGTGATCTCCATGAAGCCGTCCGCGTCGATGGTGGCGACGTCGCCGGTGGCGAACCAGCCGTCCTTGTCCAGCGCGGTGTTGGGCTCGTCGCCGTAGTAGGCGCTGGCGACCCAGGGGCCGCGGACCATCAGGTCGCCGAAGGCCACGCCGTCCCATGGGAGTTCCTTGCCGTCCGCGTCGACGATCTTCATGTCGATGCCGGGCAGCACGCGGCCCTGCTTCAGCATGTGCTGGGTTGCCTGGTCCTTGGTCAGGCCGGACTGGGCGGACTTGGGTGCATTGTAGGTGCCGACGGGGCTGAGTTCGGTCATGCCCCAGCCATGCTCGACCGCGACGTCGTATTCGTCGCGGAATGCCTCGATCAGCAGGGGCGGGGCGGCGGAGCCTCCGGTCATGATGCGCTTGACGGTGGTCAGTTTTTCACCGCTGGCGCGGAGATGTTGCAGGAGGCCGAGCCAGACGGTGGGGACGCCGCAGGTGAAGGTGACGGCCTCGGTGTTGAGCAGGTTGGCCATGCTGGCGCCGTCCAGGTGGCGGCCGGGCAGGACGAGGCCTGCGCCGGTCAGGGCCGCGGCGTAGGGGATGCCCCAGGCGTTGACGTGGAACATCGGCACGACCGGCAGGACCCGGCTGGTGGCGCGGATGTCCAGTACGTCGGGCAGCGAGACCGCAAGGGCGTGCAGGATGGTGGAGCGGTGGCTGTACAGCACGCCTTTCGGGCGGCCGGTGGTGCCGGAGGTGTAGCACAGCGCGCTGGCGGTGTTCTCGTCGAACATCGGCCAGTCGTAATCCTCGGGCGCGCCGTCGATCATCTGGTCGTAGCAGACCAGGGTCATGCCGGGGGCGAGCTTGACCCGCGGCATGTTGTCTGGGTCGGTCAGCATGACGACGGTCTTCACCGTACCGGCGATTTTCGGCGCGATGGTGTCGATCAGGGGGGCGAAGCTGCTGTCTACGAACAGGATTTTATCGCCGGCGTGGTTGATGATGTAAGCGACGTCGTCCGGGTGCAGGCGGGGGTTGATGGTATGGCAGATCGCCTCCATCCCCGGGGCGGCGTAGTAGACTTCCAGATGCCGGTAGCCGTTCCAGGCGAGGGTGCCGACGCGATCCTGGGCCTGGATCCCTGACGCCTGCATGGCTCGGACGAGGCGGCGGGAGCGGCGCTCGACGTCGGCCCATGTGTAGCGGTGGGTGGTGTTCTCGTGCGTGCGGGAAACGACCCGGGTGGTGCCGTGGTGGCGGGCGGCGTGTTTCAGGATGGATGAGATCATCAGTCCGTGGGACTGCATCAGACCGAGCACGGGGGACACCTCCGGTTATTTTTGGCGGCGTCATGATACGTGATCGGAGGGGTTCGCAACAGGCCCTCGGCGGGGGGATTTTACACCGGGGGGACGGGGGCGTATGGTGGTGTCACTACTATATTGATAGTTAGTGGGAGGACAGGATGCAGGCCTCGGTCGCGGTTGTTGGTGCGGGGGACTATATCGGCTCCGCTATTGCGCGGCGTTTTGCGCGGGCGGGGTATCATGTGTTCGCCGGACGGCGAAATGGGGAGAAGCTGGCGCCGCTGGTCGAGGACATCGCCGCGGCGGGGGGCGTATGCACCGGGCTGACGCTGGATGCGCGCAAGGAGGAGGCGATCACGGACTTCCTGGCGCGGGCGGATGCGGCGGGGCCGCTGGAGGTGTGCGTGTTCAATGTCGGCGGGAATGTCAACTTTCCGTTACTTGAGACAACCGAGCGGGTGTTTCGCAAGGTGTGGGAGCTGTCGTGTTATGCTGGGTTCCTGACGGGGCGGGAGGCGGCGCGGATCATGCTGCCACGCGGGCGGGGGTCGATTTTCTTTACCGGCGCGACGGCGAGCGTGCGGGGTGGGAAGGGGTATTCGGCTTTTGCCGCCGCGAAGTTCGGATTGCGGGCGGTGGCGCAGAGCATGGGTCGTGAACTGGGGCCGCAGAATATTCATGTGGCGCATCTGGTGATCGATTCCGGAGTTGATACGGCGTGGGTGCGGCAGCGGATCGAGGCCGGTGGCGGGTCGGTGGCGGACCGGGTGCTGATGAACCCTGACTTAATCGGGGAGACGTATTGGCAGCTGCATCAGCAGCCGCGGGATGCGTGGACGCATGAGCTCGATCTGCGGCCGTATCAGGAAACTTGGTAGGGGACCGGCGATGCAGGTGGAATTTCATTTCGATTTTGGCAGCCCGAACGCGTATCTGGCGCACAAGGTGATTCCGGGGATCGAGGCGCGGACCGGGGCGACGTTCCGGTATGTGCCGGTGCTGTTGGGCGGGGTGTTCAAGGCGACGGGCAACCGGTCTCCGGTGGAGGCGTTTGCCGGCATCCGTAACAAGCTGGCGTATCAGCAGTTGGAGACAGAGCGGTTCGTGCGGCGGCATAAGATCGTCGGGTATGCGCGCAATCCGTTTTTTCCGGTGAATACGTTGCAGTTGATGCGCGGGGCGGTGGCGGCGGAGATGGACGGGTGGCTGGCCCGTTACGTTGACGCGATGTTCTATCATATGTGGGAGGCACCGAAGAAGCTGGACGATGCGGCGGTGCTGCGGGAGGCGTTGGAGGCGTCCGGTTTCGATGCGGATGCGGTGTTTGGGCGGATGCAGGACCCGGCGGTGAAGGCTCGATTGGTTGCGAATACGGAGGATTTGGTGGCGCGGGGGTGTTTCGGGTCGCCGACATTCTTTGTTGGGGATGCGATGTACTTCGGCAAGGACCGGCTGCGGGATGTGGAGGAGGCGGTTCTGGGCGTGGGGTGACGTTGGTGGGCGGGACTTTTTGTTGTTTGCGGCTGCCAGTCGTGGATGGCCGGCACACGGCCGGCCATGACGCTTTGGCGGCCGGGGGCTGTATTCCGCGGGCGGGCCGTGAAACCAAGGAATAGGAAGGTGTCAGCATGCGACAAGTCATGATCGTTACGGGCGGTAGTCAGGGGATCGGGGCGGCTGTCGCCAGGCTGGCGGGCGCGCGGGGATTTTCCGTGGCGCTGACGTATCAGTCCAATCAGGCAATGGCCGAGGCGGTGGTGGCGGAGATCATCGCGGGCGGTGGGGCGGCGATGGCGGTGCGGGCGGAGATGGCGGAGGAGGTGTCCATCCTGTCTTTGTTCCGGATTGTTGATGAGGCGTTCGGGCCGGTCACCGCACTGGTCAACAACGCCGGCACGCCGGGACCGATTACGCCGATCGATGGGGTGACGACGGCGATCCTGGATACCGTGCTGGCGGTGAATGTGCGGGCGCCGTTCCTGCTGATCCGGGAGGCGGTGGCACGGATGGCAACCGACCGCGGTGGTTCGGGCGGGGCGATCGTGAATGTTTCATCCCGAGCGGCTGGGTTGGGTGGGGCTGGGGAGTGGATTCATTACGCGGCCTCGAAAGGCGCGCTGGATAGCTTGACGATTGGCGCGTCGAAGGAACTGGCGACGCGGGGGATCCGGGTGAATGCGGTCAGTCCCGGTTTGATCGAGACGGACCTGCATGCTCGCGCGGGGGCGCCGGATCGCGTCTCGCGCATGGCGCCGGGCGTGCCGATGGCGCGGAGCGGGAGCGCCGAGGAAGTCGCCGCGGCGGTGCTGTGGTTGTTGTCAGCAGAGGCGTCCTACATAACGGGCGTGATCTTACCGGTTTCGGGAGGACGTTGAGATGGACATGAAGACGGCGTTGATTGTGGGCGTGGGGCCGGGGCTGAGTGCCTCACTGGCTCGGCTGTTCGCCAAGCACGGGTTGCAGGTGGCGATGGCGTCGCGCGATCCGGACAAGCTGACGAAGCTGGCGGAGGAGACGGCCGGCGTCACGTTCGCTTGCGAAACGACGGAACCGGAGGAGGTTGCGGCGCTGTTCGACGTGGTGATCGCCACGCAGGGGGTGCCGGACATCGTCGTTTATAACGCGAGCGCTCGGGCACGGGGGCCGGTGACGGACCTTGATCCGGCGGATGTGGCGCGGGCGATCGCCGTTAGCGGCTATGGTGGGTTCCTGGTGGCTCAGCAGGCGGCGCGGCATATGGTGGCGCGAGGGTCGGGGGCGATTTTGCTGACGGGGGCTTCGGCGAGCGTGAAGGGGTATCCGAACTCGTCGGCGTTCGCGATGGGGAAGTTCGCGCTGCGGGGGTTGGCGTCGGCCCTGGCGCGGGAGTTGTCGCCGAAGGGCGTGCATGTGGCACACTTTGTGATCGATGGCGGGATTCGGAGCGGGGCGCGGGCGGATCCGAATGACAATCCGGACAGCTTGCTGGATCCGGATGCCATTGCGGAGACGTACTGGCAGGTGGCCAATCAGCCGCGGAGCGCGTGGACGTGGGAGGTGGAATTGCGGCCTTGGGTGGAGAAGTTCTGAGGGATTGACCTGGGGCGAAGTCGTGGATGACCGGCACAAGGCCGGTCATGACACTTTGGGGCTGACGCGGGTGCCCTCCGCGGGTTGACGGGGGCGCCCTCCGAGGGGTGCGCGGGTGCCCTCCGAGGGCTGACGGGGGCGCCCTCCGAGGGGAGGCGCGGGTGCCCTCCGAGGGTTGACGGCGGTGCCCTCCGAGGGGTGCGCGGGTGGCCCTCCGAGGGTTGGCGTGGGTGCCTTCCGAGGGCTGACTGGGGCGTCTGCCGAGGGGCGACTTGGGTGCGCCCCTTTGACGCGACGCGCCTTAGTGCTGAACCGGCTTAGGTTTTGCTGGCGCGAGCTTTTTTCCAGGCTTCATAGTCGCGCTTGGCTTCGTCGCCGGCGACGGGGAACAGACCGGCGAGGGGGCGGCCGCGGGCGACTTCTTCTTCCGCGAATTCGTCGTAGTGGGTTGTCGCCAACGTTTCCTGGGCGATTTCATCGACGATGTCGGCGGGGATGACGACGACGCCGTCGCAGTCGCCGACGATAATGTCACCCGGCCAGACGGCGACGCCGCCGCAGCCGATTGGCAGTTGCAGATCGATCGGGTGGTGGATGATCGGGCTGGGCGGCGAGGTCGGGCGGCGGGAATAGGCGGGCAGGCCGGTGCGGAGAATGCCCTCCGAATCACGCAGGCCGCCGTCGGTGACGATTCCGGAGCAGCCGCGTGCCTTCAGGCGGCCGATGTAGAGGTCTCCGGCGGAGGCGGCGCGGGCATCGCCTCGGGAGTTGACGACCAGCACGTGGCCGGGCGGGCATTCTTCCATCGCCTGCGGCTGGATGCGACCGCGGGTGGGGGCTTTCGGGCCGTTCTTGTCCTCACGGGCGGGGATGAAGCGCATGGTGAAGGCGATGCCGACCATGCGGGGCTGGTCGACACGCAGTGGGTTGACGTCCTGCATGAACATGTTGCGGAAGCCGCGCTGATACAGCGCGCCGGTGATGGTTGAGGTGGCAACCTGCAACAAGGCCTCTTTCGTGGCCGCAAGAAGTTCTGCCATGGGTTTGTTTCCTGTCTATTGTTTCGGGGTTGGTGGAGTTACGGGGCGGCGCGGCACCATGGGGGCGTTGCGGATCGGGCTTAGGTCGACTTGCGGCATCGGCAGACCGAGCTGTTTGGTCACGCCGTTGGCGAGTTCCTCGTAACGGTTGAAGCTGCGGCGCAGGCGGGCGCGCCAGGCAGGGATGCCGCCGTTGGCGTGCAGTTCGTAGACGGACTCGCGGTGGTCCAAGGCGGAGCCGACGTGGTCCCAGGCCATTTGCAGCAGGGCTGATCGTTGCGCGGCCGTGTAGCCGCCGCCGGAGAAGGATTCTTCCAGTCCGGCGGCGAGATCCGGGTCGGCGAGATCGCGGTCGGACGGCGCGTTGACCAGGGATGAACCAGGCAAGCTGCGAAGGATTTCCCCCATTTTCGGACGCGCCTTCAGCATGGCGATGCTGCCGGCCGACAAGTGGGTGTGGTTGGGCGCACAGTAGCCTTCTTGTGTCATGACCGGATCGAGTTCGGTGGCGACGAGGCAGCTTCGGACCGTTTGCACATCAGTGGTCAGGTCGAGCAGGTATTCGATCGTCGGGTCATGGCTGATCAGGCCCATCGCATGGGTGCAGGCAAAGGCGATGCCCAGGGTGAATTCTGCCTTCGCGAGCCAGCAATAGAGCTGGTGCCAGAACAGCCAGCGGGCGACGGGTTCGGCGGAGGGTTCGGTGAGGAACACGCGCTCCCACGGGATCAGCACGTTGTCCAGCCACATCTGGCCGTCGAGTTCGTCGTAGCGGCCACTGAGCGGGGCGCTGAACGGGTTTGTGTCGCGGGCGGATCGTCTGCGGCAGATGATCGTTACGCCGGGCGGCGTTTGCCGTGACGATGAAGGTGGCACGGTGGCCCTGGAAGTCGATGCCGTTGTTGGCGCCGAGGTAGACGTCCTCGGCATAGGCGGGGCTGGTGTGCATGCCGATCTTGCCGCTGATCACCACGCCCGCGTCCGTTTCATTGACGAGACGGAGGGCGGCGCGATCGGCGGGGTCGGGGCGCAGGCGGTAGCCGATGGTGGCGGCGGCGGCGGCGAAGGTCAGGAAGCGGCCCGACGAGGCAATGCTGGCGCGATAGGCCTCGGCGTTCTTCACCTGGACGTCGGAGGCGTTGCGGATGTTGACTGCGTGCTGCACGCCGAGGGCGATCATGTGGCCGTAGGCGGGCGTGTGGGTGATGTTACCGGCGGTGGGGAACGTCGTGGCGCTGAAGCAACGTCCCATGCGGGTCAGGTCCTGCGCGCAGCGGGGAACCATGTAGCCGACAGGGCTCCCTTCCGGCGTCAGGACGATGTCTTTCCATTCCGGGTCGTGGTGGCGGTCGTACCATTTCACGTATTCCTCGACCATCGGACTGGTGGCGGGGTGGGTCGTTACGTCCTCGACCTTGCCTTCACCCAGGATGTAGACCTTGCGTCCGTCGCGCAGGGAAGCGCGGTAGTCGGCCCCGGTTCTCATGCGGCTTTCTCCTTTGCGTCCTGGATGGCGCGCCAGACGCGTTCGCTGGTGGCAGGCATATCGAGTTCGCGAACGCCGAGCGGCTTGATGGCGTTCATGATGGCGATCATGACGACGGGAAGGGCGCCGACGCAGCCGGCTTCGCCCGCGCCCTTGGCGCCGAGGAGATTCGTTTTGGTCGGGACGGGATTGCTCTGGATGGAGACGTTGCACATATTGTCGGCGCGCGGCATCGCGTAGTCCATGAAACTCGCTGACAGCAACTGGCCGGATTCGCGGTCCCAGACGACCTGTTCCATCAGCACCTGGCCGACGCCCTGGGCGACGCCGCCGTGGATCTGGCCGGCGAGGGTCAGCGGGTTGATTACTGTGCCGACGTCGTCGATGACAAGGTAGTTCAGCAGGTCGACGGTGCCGGTTTCGGGATCGACCTCGACCTCGCAGACGTGGCAGCCGTTGGGGTAGGTGGCGCGTTCCGGCGCGTATGTTGCGCTTTCGATCAGGCCGGGTTCGACGCCCTTGGGCAGGCGCGGCGGCTGGAACGATGCGATGGCGACCTGTTTCAGCGTCACGGCGCGGTCGGTGCCGACGACGCTGAATTTGTTGTCGTCAAAGCCGATGTCCTCGACGCTGGCTTCCAGCATGTGGGCGGCGATCTTGCGGCCTTTGTCGATGATCTTGTCGGCGGCCATGACCAAAGCGGAGCCGCCGACGACCATCGAGCGGGAGCCGTTGGAGCCCATGCCGAAGGCGACACGATCGGTGTCGCCGTCGATGAAGTGAACGTCGCCCGACGCGATGCCGAGTTTTTCGTGCAGGATCTGCTTGAAGGCGGTTTCGTGGCCCTGGCCGTGGGTTTTGGTGCCCATCAGCAACATGGCGCTGCCGCTGGGCTGGAATCGGACCTCGGCATATTCCGGGACCGGACCGGCGGCCTGTTCTATGGCGTTGGCGAGGGCGATGCCGCGGAGTTTTCCCCGGGCTTTGGAGGCGGTCTGGCGGGCGGGGAAGCCGTTGTAGTCGGCGGCTTGCAGGGCGAGTTCCATGTTCCTGGCGAATTCCCCGCAGTCGTAGGTGACGCCGAGGGGGGCTTTGTAGGGCATGGCGGCGGGTTGGATGATGTTGCGGCGGCGGAGCTCGATCGGATCGATGCCGAGTTCACCGGCGGCGGCTTCCAGGATGCGCTCCATCAGGTAGATGGCTTCGGGGCGTCCGGCGCCGCGATAGGGCGCGGTGGGATTGGTGTTGGACAGGACGGCGTCGATGGCGATGTGGGCGGCGGGGATGTCGTAGACGCCCGATAAAGTAACGATCTGGCCGAAGGGGGTCAGCAACTGGCGGTCGGAGGCGATGTAGGCGCCGATGCTGGCGAGCATGTGCATGCGCAGGCCGAGGAACTTGCCGTTGGCATCAAGCGCCAACTCGATGTCGCCGATGTTGTCGCGGCCATGTTCGTCGGCCATGATGACTTCGGACCGTTCACATTTCCACTTGACCGGACGCCCCAGCTTGCGGGCGGCCCACAGCACCAGCCGGTGATCAATGTACTGCCAGCCCTTGGCGCCGAAGCCGCCGCCGACATCGTGGCAGATGACGCGGACGTTGCCCTCCGGCACCTTGAATACGTTGTTGGCCAGCATGTTCCGCACGCGGTGCGGATAGTTCACGTCGGCGTATAACGTGTAACGATCCTCGTACTGGTCGTATGACCCCAGCGAGCCGCGCGGTTCCATATACTGGGCGTGGACGCGGGTGATGACGTAGCGGCGGCGCACGATGTGGGCTGCCTTGGCGAAGGCGGCATCGGTGGCGGCTTTGTCGCCGCGCTCGAGGGTGTGGGAGATGTTGTCGGGGTTTTCGTCCCAGACGCGCGGGGCGTCGGGTTTCGCGGCGTCGGACAGCAGGGTGACGGAGGGCAGGGGGTCGTAGTCGACCTGCACCAGTTCGGCGGCGTCTTTTGCTTGCTCCAACGTTTCGGCGATCACCATGGCAACGGCGTCGCCGACGTAGCGGGCGCGATCGACAACCAGGGCCGGGCGCTGCGGGGCGAACATTGGCGAGCCGTCGCGCTTCTTGCGCGGCATGTTGGCCTTTGGCATCGACAGGCCGTCGGCGTTGTAGTCCGCACCTGTGTAGACGGCGACCACGCCGGGGGAGGCGAGCGCGGCGGCGGTGTCGATGGCGCCGATCTTCGCGTGGGCGTGGGGGGATCGCACGAAGATGCACCAGGTCTGGCGCGGCAGGACGACGTCGTCCTGGTAACGGCCGCGGCCGGTCAGCAGGCGCAGGTCTTCGTACCGGCGAACCGGCTGGCCGACGCCATACTTCGTTGTTGGTTCGAAGTGGTCATCCATTGCGATACACGATCCTTGGCATGCGGCTTGTCATTGCGGGTTTGGGACGCCGGTGATCGGCTCGCCGAACAGCACGAACGACTGGCCGTCGAAGTTTTCAAGCTGGAGCGTCTTGATCGGATAGAAATCCGTCGGACTGGTCTTGATGTTGATGCCGGGCAGCAGCATCGGCACCCTGAAGTCGATGTTGGCGACCTGGCGCATGACGTTTTCCCGGGTCAGGTCATCGCCGCACTGGTTGAGCAACTGGACGACGCTGTTGGCCATCATGTAGCCGATGACGTTGAAGATGTCGGTCTTGTCGGCGCCGGGCATGTATTTATCCATGAACGCCGTCCACTGGATGTAGTCGGGGTCCTGCGCCCATCGTGGGTCGGTGGGGTCCTTGAAGTAGGTGCTGGAGATGATGCCAATGCCCTTTTCGACGCCCGCCGGCTTCATGACGGCGGCCACCGCGGCGGAGGTGTAGGACATCAGGTGCAGCGGTCTCCAGCCGATGTCGTAGACCTTGCGGATGGCCTGGGCGGCGAATTTGGGTGTGGAGACGTCGATGAAAGTGTCGGCCCCGGTGGCATGCAACGTTACGATTTGCGATTCGACCGTTGCGTCGGTGATTTCGTAGCTCTGGATGCCGACGATCATCGTCTTGGCTCGGTCTCCGAGTTCGCGCTGGATGCCGCGGACGTAGTCCTTACCGAGGTCGTCGTCTTGATAAAGGATGGCGATTTTGGCGTCCGGGTGGGCCTTCAGCAGGTACTTGATGAAGATCTGGCCCTCGATCTCGTAGGTCGGCTGCCAGCCGATCGTCCAGGGGAAGCGCTTGTTGTCGCCGAAGCTGGCGATGCCGCTGGTGGCGAAGATCTGCGGGATCTTGTGGTCATTGAGGTATTTGCGAATGACGACGTTGGAGGCGGTGCCAAGAGGGGCGAAGATGAAGAAGACGTTGTCCTGCTCCACGAGGCGGCGGGTCTGTTCGATGCTGCGGGGCGGCAAATAGCCGTCGTCCAGAGAGATCAGCTTGATCTTGCGGCCGTGGATGCCGCCCTGGTCGTTGACCATCTGCATGTAGGCGGCCTCGGCCTTGCCGAAGGCGCCGTAGGCGGAGGCTGGGCCGCTGTAGGCCATGGTCTGGCCGAGGGTTATTTCGGTTGCGGTTACGCCTGGCGTGTCCGCGCGGGCCAACGGCGTCGCGGCGATCATCGTCAGCAACCCCGCGGCCAGCAGAAAGCGGCGCATCTCCCCTCCTATTCTTGCTACACGCCGCGTTGACTCCCGGTCAGGCCGGACCGCGGTCTAGACGAAACGAGCCGAAATCGATCCGAACGGTCCGTAGTCGACATGGAACGTATCGCCGGCGCGGGCTTCGACGACACTGGTGAACGAGCCGCCGAGGACGAACTGACCGGGCTCCAGCGCGATGTCGAACGGTGCCAGCTTGTTGGCGAGCCAGGCGACGCCGTTGGCCGGGTGGTTCAGCACGGCGGCGGCGACGCCGGATTCTTCGATGACGTTGTTGCGGTAGCAGAGGGCGGCAACCCAGCGCAGGTCGACGTCCATCGGGCGCATGGGGCGGCCGCCGATGATCAATGCTGCGTTGCCGGCGTTGTCGGCGATACTGTCCAGCACGGTACGTTGCTTGCCCGTTACGGGATCGACGCGATGGGCTCGGCCGTCGACGATCTCGGCTGTCGGCACCACGTAGTCGGTGGCGCTGAGGACGTCGAAGATCGTGCAGTTCGGACCCTTCAGGCGGCGGCCGATGACGAACCCGATTTCGCACTCCAGCCGCGGATTGTTGAAACGGGACCGGGGGATCTCGCAGCCGGTCTCGTAGAACATGTCCTCCATCAGCGCGCCGTAGTCGGGTTCGGTGATGTTGGCCTGGCGCTGCATGGCCCGCGATGTCAGGCCGATCTTGTGGCCCTTGATCCTGTTGCCCTCGGCTACCTTGATCTCCACCCAGCGGCGCTGGACGGCATAGGCGTCCTCGATGGTGAAGCCGTCGTATTGCGCGCTGGGCGGGCGGATCAGTTCGTGGGTTTTCTCGGCGTGGTGGTAGCCGTGGGCGATCGTATCGATCGTCGTTGCGTTGAGCATGTCAGGAGATGACGGCGAAGAAGTCGGCCTGCACCAGTGCGCGGCTGTCCGGCGGCAGCGTCTGGGAGTGACGGGCCGGGCGAGCCTCCGGGATCCGGAAACATCTTGACCCAGTGGGTGTTGATGACGGGGCGGTCCTTGATCGGGTCCTTCACGTAGAAGGTGATCTTCAGGATGTCGTCGACGGTGCCGCCGGCGGCCTCGATATCGCCCTTGATGGCGTTGAAGACGTTGGTCAGCTGGCCGTCGAGGGTGGGCGGCAGTTCCCTTGTGCCGGGAGTGGTGCCGCCGATCACGCTGGACATGACGATGTTGCCGATCCGGCTGGCGTTCGGAATCGGATTCTCGTGCCGAGCGATGGGGGTGTTGATGGATTGGCGCTTGGCCATGGCGGGGGCCCTTATTCGGCGGCGCGGAAGACGGGGACGTTTTCGGCCAGGTCCTCGAGGGCTTCCTTGCCCTCGGTCGGCTTGGCGACGGCGAAGTTCAGGGCGGCGTCGATGTCGCCTTCCCAGACCTCACGCGGCAGTTCGTACAGCAGTTCGACGCCGTAGCCGTTGGGGTCGTTGATGTACAGGCTGTGGGTCATGCCGTGCTCGACCCGGCGGTTGAACTTCACGCCGCGCGCCTGGCACCATTCAAGCTGCCGCAGCCAGGACTCGCGGTCCGGGAAGCTGATGGCGATGTGGCTGATGGCCATCGGCATGCCGTTCATCGCCCACTCATCGGGGGGCGCTGGCAGGGCGGTGTTCTCGATCAGCGCGATGTCGTGGTGGTTCATCTTGCCGCCGTGGTCGCCGCTGTAGAAGCGCATGCGGGGCGGGTTGGGGCGGGTCGGGGTGGCCTTGAGTTCGCCGACCTGCTTGAAGCCGACGACCTCGGTCCAGAACTGGTGCGATTCATCGAGGTTGCGGACGTTCAGCACAAGGTGGTTCAGGCCGGTCGGGGTGACGGGGCCGGTTGGTTTTTCGGACATGGGTTCCTCCATTGCCTCGTTGATGAGCAAGCACGTCTGATGACGGACGATAACGCCAGTGTCTATCAGCGGCGGGTCGATGACAAGCGGGAGGGCGGCCTACGGCGTCACGGGAGTACAGGTGCTCGGGATCTCGACGACCACGGCGGTGACGTTGTCGCTGGCGTTCATCGCCAGGGCGGCGGTGATCATGGCCTGGGTTGGGGGAACGCCGTTGTCGCCGGCGAGCAGTTCGGCGATAGCGTCCTCGCGCAACGTCTTGTGCAGACCGTCGCTGCACAGCAGGAAACGATCGCCCGGCAGGATGCGGTCGGTGGTCTTTTCCAGCGCGACCTCGCCGTCGGCGCCGACCGCACGGGTGATGACGTTGCCGTGCGGGTGGGTTTCGGCTTCCTTGGCCGAGATCGTGCCCGCGTCGACCAGTTCCTGAACAAGGCTATGGTCGTGGGTGATCTGGGTGAAGACTCCGTTTCGCAGCAAGTAAGACCGGGAGTCGCCGGCCCACAGGCAGGCGTAATGGCCGTTGCGAACAATCAGCACGACGATGGTGGAGGCCATCATGACGGACGGACCCTGCTGCCCGGCGATGCGGCGCAGCGCGTCGTGCGTGGAGGTGATTGCCACGCGGACCTGTGCGATCAGTTCCGCGGCGGGCAGCGATGGCGGGATGGCTTCCAGCGCCTCCCGCAGCATGCCCGATGCCAGTTCGCCGCCCTGGTGACCACCCGCACCGTCGGCGACCGCCCACAATCCAGCATCGGGGCGATTGACAAACGAATCCTGGTTGGCGGGACGTTTCGCCCCCGGATGGCTCATTCCCCAGGACAGGACGCGCGCTTGGTTCATGACGGCAGCCTGTTGCATCCGTCCCCACCCTGGTCTGTGCCCCTGGTCACATTCTGCGTCCCGGTCAATGCGTTTTGTCCCTGCCGCAAATCGTCCCGTCGCCAGCCGGCTGTTCGTTTTGAACCCGGCCGGCCGGGCAGCGTTCCACTCGGGTCATCGTGTACGCTGCTGAGTGACCCGTCGTTCAGCGCGCCGCTTGCGGCGCGATACCAAGCATCTCCGCGTAGTGTGAAGCGTCGGGAAGTCCATCGTATTGGACACGAACAGGATGCACCCTCGGTGACCCCTCGGTCCACCATTCTGACACGGAACATTGCTGAATCGTTGCGGCAAGATTCGGGACGCCGATCGTTTCGGCAATTTCGTCCGGCGTTGTGTCGAGTTCCAGCGCCTCGCGGCCAGCTTCCTCGCACCGGTCCAGCCAGGCGTCGGCGGCCGGGTTGATCAGGATGCCGGGATGGTCCGTCAAGGCGGCGAAAGTCAGCGGGTAATAGCGGCCGGCGCGGTCGACGCTGGGGATCATCAGGCCAATCGCGGCGCGCGGGCCGCAGAGGCCTGCGGGCAGCAGGAAGCGCCAGACCGGCGCTTCCAGGAACGCCGGCAGCCAGGTGTCGCCGGCCTCGGTCCGGGTGGCGGCCATGACGGCGGACAGCCAGGCATCCCAGGGGTCGGTGAAGTCGCGCGACAGGCCCGTCCGCACGAAGTCGCCGCGGGCCGGCAGCTTGCCGAAGAAGCCGGCGGTAACCGCAGGCGTTACAGCGCCGGACACTTGAAATCCCGCAGTACACCAGGCGCGAACGGATTCAGCACCGACCCCGCCCGGATTTCGTATTCGGCCTGGCGATCACCCAGCTTGAAGGTCAGGGTGTAGAGGTCGGCGGAGGCGGACGGCTGCAGGTTGCCCTGGCCGAACAGGCGGAACAGCGCCCACGGGCCGGTGGCCTGCAGCACGGGCGATCCGCCCGCGGGCGGCGGGTCGAACACCAGCCGGACGGTGTTCATGCGATTGGCGCCGGGCCAGGTCACCGAGGTGCTGCGCGGCGGACCGAAGGCGTAGACGACCGTGGTGCCGTCGAAATCGAGCGTTACCTGCTTGGCGCCATGATCCAGCGAGACCGGCTGGATGTCGAAGCGGACCATCGGCTGCGTCGCGCCGCCGGCGAAGAACAGGTCGCGGATCGCCGCGGCGCGCTGGAACTGCATCAGGTCGGCGGGCGCGATCGGCGGTGCGACTCCGGCGACTGGCTGCGCCTTCCAAACCGCGCCGGAGGTATCGACGAACGGGCGAAGCTGGGTGTTGAAGAACGTGTCGAGCATGCCGTTCGGCGCGAACAGCCGGGTGAAATCGTCGAGCGGGATATCATTGGGCGAGGATGGCGTGAACGGGTAGCGGTTCGTCACCGCCTGCTTGCACAGCGATGCGGGGCCGCCGGGCGCGTTGAAAGCCTCGGCCGCGCCTTTCTTGGCGCCGTCGCTGCGCAAGGCGCTGCCGCCGCCGGACAGCACCTGGACCCAGCGCTTGATGGGATCGGGCGCACGGGCGGCCTCGGCCACCAGCAACTGCGACGGGTCGTCGGCCCCGGCCGGGATGGAGGCCGAACCCTGGCCGCTGTTGGCCAGTTTCGCCAGTTGCTGCTGCAGGTCGTTCATCAGCTTCAGAATGGTGTCGATCGGCGCGCCGGGGCCTTTGCCGACATAGGCGATCAGGGCGGCGAAATGGGTCTCGACCGCCTTTCCAGGAGGTTCGGCCGGCGCGGCGCCCTTGGCGAACAGGTCCTTTACGCCATTGGTCACGGCGTTGGCGGCGGCCGTGGCGGCGCCTTGGGCCGCGCCGGTTGCCGCCGCCGCGGCTGAATCCGGCGCGGGCGGCACCGTCAGGGTCAGCTGGCGTGTCATGCCGGTCAGCAGGTCGCGCAGCGGCGACTGCGGCGAGGACAGGATGTAGAGCGTCTGCACCGCCTGCGGCAGCGAGCCAAGCGGCGCGACATCGATGTCGGCGATCAGCCCCTCCCAGGTCTTGATGTAGTCGGCGGTGTAGAGGGCGATGACATCGTTGACGAGGTTCTGGGCCTGCGGGCTGAGCGGGTCGATCTGCTCCTGCCGGCCCAGCACCCAGCTTTCACTGGCGGCCTGCCTTGTGGCGGCTGGCAGTTGCGGCAGCAGCACCTTGTAGAAGCCGTCCACCGTGTAGAAGCCGGGCACGCCGTCGGTCATCGGCACGCCGGAGCGGCGGTGGAACACCTGGACGCCGGACGCGCCCGCCGCGCTGGCCGGATTCCAGGGCGGCAGCGCGGCGGCCTGCGGTGACCGCCGGATCGCGCTGTAGACCCGGTCCGCCAGCGTGACGCGGCTGAAGGTGCGCCGAGCGTCCTCGATCAGGGCGCCGTCGAGGGGGATGCGGGGAAGGGGTTGGTCGAGTAGGGCGGCGAGGTGGGTCTCGAGGTCCTGGCGGGCACCTTCTGCCGCGGGGCCGGGAAAGGCGGTCTGCCAGTCGTAGTGCATCCACTCCTTGATCAGCGCGCGGTCGAGCGGACCCTGGGAGCCGAGTTCGAGGTAGACCCGGGTGGCTTCATAGAGGAAAGTCGGCTGGCTGAAGTTCTGCCGCATCTGGTTTTCCAGGCGCAGGATCAGGCGCGGGAGCAGGATGTATTCGAGGGCGTGGCGGTAAACGGCCTGACCGCCGGCCTGCAGCTTGGCGGTTTGCGACAGGCCCGGGAACCAGCCGGTCGTGCCGGGTTGGGCACCAGGGCCGAACGGCAGCGCTCGGGCCTGGTCCAGCAGCGGCAGGATGCGCGGCAGATCGGCGTCGGCGACGGGGTCGAGCGGCTGCGCCTGAGCGGCGGCGACATAGGCGGCCAGGGCGCTGTTGGCCTGGGCGGTTGCTGTGTCGTTGGCGGCGCGGGTCTGCAACAGGGCGCCGATTCCGATCGCGGCGACCAGCAGCGCGAGGGCGCCGGCGCCGGCGCGCATCAGCATGCCGCGGCGAATGCCGGCCGGGTCGCGGGAGACCAGCATGGCCTCGCCGAATATCACCTCTTTCAGCAGGCGGGCGAGGAAGAAGCTGCGGCCCTTTTGCGGGACCAGGGCGGTGGCGCGCATCTGGTCGATGCCAAAGTTGCGCGCCATCGCCGCGGTCAGGCGGTCGACGGGGGTGCCCTCCTGGGTGCCGGAGGTGAAGTAGACGCCGCGCAGGAACGGGGCGGCGTCGAGGCGGGACGCGCCGAACGCCTGGGTGATGAACTCGGCCAGCGGGGCTTCGAGGCTGGCCATCTGCGTGGGGAAGCCGGCGATCAGGGTGCGCCGGTCGGGGCCGCGTTCGGCTTGCAGGCGTTCGATCAGCCGTTCGTTCAGACGCTGGATCAAAAGGTCGAACTCGCCGCGGAAGGCGCCGGCGGGGTTGGCGTCCGCGGCCTTGGCCAGGGGGAAGGTCATGCCCCAGACCTGGCCCTGGCGTTCCCGATCGAGGTCGCTGAAGAAGTCGGTGAAGCCGTCGACGAGATCGACCTTGGTGAACAGGGCGTAGACCGGCACGCGGACGCCGAGTTGTTCGTAGACGTCCTTGATGCGGCGACGGATGGTGGCGGCGTGGGCGGCGCGCTGGGCCGGGGTGGCGTTGCCGATGCTGCTTTCGGGCTGAATGGAGTCCTGCAGCGCGAAGACGACGATCAGGCCGTTCAGCGGCTGGCGGGTTCGGGTCCGGGCGAGCAGCGACAGGAAGGCGTCCCAGCCGGCCTTGTCGACGGCGGAGTCCTCCTGCGTGGTGTAGCGGCCGGCGGTGTCGATCATCACCGCGGTGTCGGTGAACCACCAGTCGCACATCCGGGTGCCGCCGACGCCGGCGACCTTCTGGCCCATCTCGGCTGCCAGCGGGAAGGTCAGGCCGGCGTTAAGCAGCGCGGTCGTCTTGCCGGTGCCGGGCGGGCCGATGATGGCGTACCAGGGCTGTTCGTAAAGGTAGCCGCGCGAACCGGAGGCCTTCTTCAGGGCGGACAAAGCGGTGAGCAGCTTCTGGCGCATCGCCGTGGCTTCCTCGGCGGAGGCGGCGGCGGCGAGGTCGGGTTCGGGGCCGGCGACGCCCTCGACGAGCGCGGCGTCGGTGCGCTTGCGGCGACGGTCGAGCAGCAGGTTGGCCACGGCCCAGACCAGCAGCATGACGGCGATGACCGCGATGCGGGCGATCAGGCCTTCGAGGATGGCGAGGTAGGGGCCGAACCACCAGACGAGCAGGGCCAGCAGCACGACGCCGAGGAAGGTCAGGAACCAGCGGGAACCCAGGAAGCGGAGGATGGCGCGCATGGTTAGCGGAATTGCCGGTGCGGTTTTGCGGGGGACGTTGCGGCTGGCCTTCCAAGGTTTTGGCTGCCGACGCGCCGCAGGACGTGGATGGCCGTGCCGTGCCTGATAGGTGCTAACGCGAGTCGGAACGGGGCGCCCGCCGGTTCCCGCAGCGTCATGGCCGGGCCTGTCGCGGCCAGCCACGTCTTGCGTTGTTTCAACGGGTTAAAGTCGTTGATGGCCGACGCATGGGCGGCGATGACAGATGGCCGCAACCTGCCGCTGCATAATTTGCCGCCCATGGTCCCGCGTCCGGGCATGACACAGGCGGGCGGGACCGTTCGCCAAGGGGCGCTGTGCGGTCTTACGCGGGGGCTTGGCGGTCTGTTTGAGGGATTCATCTAGCCCTGCCTGTGCAGCACGACTTCGATGCGGCGATTTTCCTCGCGGCCCTCGGGCGTGTCGTTGGTTGCCACCGGATCGGCGTCACCCCGGCCTTCGACGCTGACCCGGCCGGGGTCGCCCAGAGCCCGGATGATGATCGCGGCGGCGGCGTCGGCGCGGGACTTGGACAGTTCGTAGTTGGACGGGAACCGCACCGTCCGGATCGGCTGGTTGTCGGTGTAGCCGATCACCTGGACCGAGCCGGTCTCGGCTTTCAGCGCCTGGCCGATGCGGTCGAGCAGCGGGATGTAGCCTGATGCCAGAGTGGCGCTGCCGGAGGCGAACAGGCCGCGGTTGCGGATGCGGATGACCGGGGTGGCGCGGTCGCCAAGCACCTTGACCAAGCCCTGGTCGATTTCGGGTTTCAGGAAGACGTAGAGCGGGTCAGGGGCCTCGGCCTGGGGTGGCGGGGGCGGCGGCTTGACAGGCTGGGTTCGGGCGATCCGCGGCATCTGCGCCAGCGGGGCTGACTGCATGCGTTCGAAGACGTCGTCCGAGGCCGAACTCACGCCGGACGAGACCCAGACGAATACGGCGCCGATCAGCGCCAGGGCAGCAGCGCCCATGACCCAGTATGGCACCACGGCGCCGGGCGGTTTGTAGGGCGCGGCCTGACCCTGCCAATGCGGCGACAGGGCGGGATCAGCCGGACGCCGGTGGTTGGCGATGATGGCGTAGAGGTCCTGGCGGATACGGTCCAGCGAGGCCATCGGGCGGGCGTCGACCCGCAACTCGCCCAGGAAACCGAGGCTGAGGCAGAGATACATCAGCTCCAGCAACGGCATCTCGGTGCCGGGATTGCGCTTGGATTCCTCCAGCAGGCGGAAGAAGCCGACGCCGCTTTGAATGCCCTCGTAGCCGCGCACGCCCTCGCGGAAGCCGGCGACGAGCGGGCGCGAGGCCCAGATGCCGTCGCGGCCCCACTCGGTGCTCTGGGCGATGTCGTCGAGGCTGGCGCACAGCACGTAGCGCGCCTTGATGACGAGGTCGCGGGCGATGTTAGAGGCGCTGGCGGTGTCCTCGAACGAGCGGATCTGCTGCAGGGTGCGTTCGCGCAGATCCTGGATGTTGGGTTGGGAAAACGTGCGGGCCAGGCGGCAGAGCAGCGCCAGCAGCGGGCTGGCTGCGGCGACCAGGGGGTTCAGGCCGAGGGGAGCGGGTGCGCCGTCGTCGCCGCCGGCCGCCGCGGCACGTTGCGGGGTTGGCGGCGAGCCCGGCGGCCGCGGCGCCATCGTTCGGTCATTGGCATCCTCGAACGGACTGGCGGCGGGCGGCTTGGGACGGGCGCCGCCGGGGATCGGGCGGATGATGGTGCGGTCGCTGTCCTCGTCGAAGGGATTGTCGCTCATCCTCGGATGGCCCAGAGTTCAAGGCGTAAATTGGGAAAATCGCCGGAAACGTGGATCGCGAAGCCGCCGGATTGTTGCATCTGCGCCCAGTGCGGGCTGGAGCGGTCGAGCTCGAAATACGTGGCACCGGCGTAATAGGGAAGCTGGCGCGGCGCAACAGGAAGTGCCCGGACGGCGATGCCGGGCAGGGCGACGTTGACCAGTTCGCGGATGTGCTCGACCGCGCCGATCTTGACCTGGGACGGGAAGGCGCGGCGCAAGGTTTCGGTCGGCATGTCGCACTGCACGGTCAGCACGAAGCCGGAGGAGCGCAATAGCGAACGGTCGTTGATCGGGCCGACCCGCACGCCATGGCGCGGTTCGCGCAACGGGATCGGAATGGCGGTCTGTTCCAGCACGGCGGACAGCGCCCGGCGCAGGTCGGCGACGACCGGGCCGAAGCTGCGCTGCAGGTCGTCGTGGCGGTAGGCCGGGTAGGTGGGGGGGCGGCGGGTTTCGAGGAAGGTCGAGAACTCGCCGGCCATCTGGACCATCGTGGTGTAGAGCGATTCCGGATGGACATTGCCGGCGTCTGCCCAGTGAGCAAGGACATTTTGCCAGCCGTTGATCGATTGCAACAGCAGGAAGTCCGAGACCTGCGCGACGCCGGCCTGGCCAGGGTCGGCCATGCGGGCGGCGAGCGCGTCGCCGCGCTGGTTCAGCATGCCGGTCATTTCGGTTATCAGGCCGGCGAGCGGCATGGCGGCCGAGCAGACCAGCGCGGGGGGGATCCAGCGCTCGTCCAGCATCACGCGGTGTTCGGCGGTCACCTCGGTGACGCGGGCGAGGGCGATGCAGCGGTAGCCGGCGCGCTCGTCGGTATCCAGCAGATAGCGCATGTTCAGGCGGCCGACCTGCAGTTCGGCGGGCTGGGGAGAGGCGGACTGGGTGTCGTAGGCCTCGAACAAACGGGCATGGTAGCGGCCGGCGGTGGCGTCGTCGCCGACTTCCATCGCGCCGTCCTGCCGGATGGGCAAAGCGAGGTAGACCAGCACGTTGCGGGCGTTGTCGGGCAGCTCCAGCGGCGGCGGATGGTCGGCCTCCCCGGGCAGGACGAAGGGGGTTCCGTCCTCGAACACGCCGACGGCCTTGGCCAGGGCAAAGCGGCCGGAGGCTAGAAGGTCGCGGTTGATGCCGTATTCGACGAGGCCCCAGGGATGCGGGCGCAGGGCCTGGACCCAGCCGCGCACGATTTGCTCCACCCAGCGGTCCTGCTGCTGGAAGTGCTGGGTGCGCAGGAACATGCCTTCCTGCCAGACCACGCGGTTGGTCCAGCTCATTGCTCGCAGTCTCCCGAAGCGGCGTCACGGCGGTAACGGCAAGCTGTTGCTGGCGCTGGTCTGGCGGAGATGGTCCGGTCTGGTTTCATGGCGGGATC
The DNA here is from genome assembly GCA_963819005.1 of uncultured Pseudomonadota bacterium. Lineage (GTDB taxonomy): Bacteria > Pseudomonadota > Alphaproteobacteria > Acetobacterales > Acetobacteraceae > Rhodopila. The sequence goes on along the minus strand of CAWFUL010000005.1, from coordinate 2,226 downwards.
AGGCCGGTTTCAGGGAGATGGCGAGCGGCCCGACATCGGCTTTCAGCTTCGTCGGTCCGTTGGCTTTGATTGGCGCGTCAGCCCGCCACTGGGCGCGATCGACCTCGCGGTAGAGGGCCACAACGCCGATCGCGGTGACGCCTGGTTTCGCTTCGATGGTCATCGTCTGGGTCTCCGAGGGCGACAGAATGACTTCCTGGGAGCCGGCGCTGTCGGTGCCGAGGGTCTGCTGCTCGCGGTCGGTCAGGGCGAAGACGTCGGCCCGTTCGAATTTCGCGGTATTGGTCAGCTGGAACACGCGCACGGCGACCGGCGAGGCGGTCCCGGTGGCGTCGGCGTTCTGCCCGGCGCTGCCGGTGAGGACGATGGTCACGACGGGCGGCGGCTTTGGCGCGGGGGAACACTGGGTCAGGGCCACGCCGAGCAGGATAAGAGCGACAAAGGGCCAGCGCCTCATGATCGCTCCCGGCTGTTCAGGTCTTGCAGGGCTTCCTCATAGGCTCGGGCGAAGGCCTTGCCGAAGACGCTGTCGAAGTCGTCGCTGAGCGCCTGAATGGTGCGCTGATGCAACACGTCGTAAGCGTCCCACGCACGGGCTTTCTTCTGCGCCGGCAGCACGGCGAGACCGCCCGCCTGGTCGACTGAGGCGCGGATCTTTTCCGGGTCGAGACCGGCGAGCAAGGCGCGGATCGCCGTCTGCATCGCCGCGATCGATGCCAGTTCGTGCAGGCGGATGTCGCGCAAGGCGTCACCGACCGCGGTGGCGGGCGAGATGCCGGTGCGGCGGCCGACGCCAAGCAGGGCGGTGATGGCGTCGTCGTCGTCGGCGGAGAATTTGAGCGGGTTGTTGCCGCGGGCCTGGAACATGGTCTGCTCGATGCGGAACTCGCTTTTGATCGCGGCGCGCGCCATCAGCACCGCCCGCAGTCCGGATACCATCGCCCGGAATGCCTCACCCATGCGATGTAGCGTTGCCGCGGCGTCCACCGGGCGGGCGTCCGGCAGACCGATGCCGGCAAGGAAGGCGTCGAGCAACGGCGGTTCGGCAGGTGCAGGTGGCGGGGGTGAGGCGATCGGGGCAGGCGGAGGGGACGTCGCGGCGGCGTGTGCCCCGGCAGGTGGGACGGGCGCGCCAGGCGGCATGGGTTCGACAAGCGGGACGGGTGTAGCGGCTGGGGCCACGGGCTCAAACGGGTCAAGCGGTGGTCCAGGCTGCGGTTGCAGTGACTGGGGTTGCAGTGACTGGGGTTGCGGCGATTGCGGTTGCAGCGCGTCATACGGCGTCGGTTGAGGCTGGACTGACGGCAGGCTGGGCGCTCGGGCCAGCGGCGGGGCGGGCGGCGCAAAAGGATCGGGCGCCGGTGGGCGGGCCAGAGAATCGGGGCGCGCGCCACCGCCGGGGGGATCGCCGATCCCTTCCAGCAGGTCTTTCTCCCAGTCGTCCGGCAGCAGGCCTTCCGCCGACAGCTGTCCGCCGGCGTGCAGCGGCATCTGGCCGATCTGCGCCGGCGGCAGCATGGCATCGTTCATCACCGAGGAATGGTCTTCCTGCGTGCGTTCCTGGAACGGCGCCTGGCGTGGCGCGCGATACACCGGCGGCGGGTTTGGCGTGTGCAGGTTGGGCGCGTGAGGGGTGGGTGGACGAATGTCTGGGGGACGAAGGTCTGGGGCGCGAATGTCTGGCGCGCGGTCAGCCGGGGGCGGTTCGGATGCTCCGTCGCCGGGTGGCGGGTCAGTCACGGGACGAAGGGGATCGCCGAACGGATCGTCGAAGGCGAACGGGTCGTCGGCGTTCGGGCTTGCGTAGGATTCGGCCGCGGGGTCGCGGAGCGAATCGTCCTGCAGGACCACCTCGATCTCGTAGGGGCCGATGCGCAGGCGGTCATTGTCGCGCAGGTCGCGGGGTTGCCTTTGCCGACCGGCGAATCATCGCGGTTGATGAAGGTGCCGTTGGAGCTTTCGTCGCTGATCTGCCAGGCGCCGGAGCGGTCGGCGACGATGAAATGGCGGCGGGAGATGGTGTGGTCCGGATCGGGCAGGACCCAGTCGACACCTGGACCGCGGCCGACGCTGTATTCGCCGCCGTTCACCGTACGGGTCTCCGGGGTGGCCGATGCGGGACAACGCAGGAGCGTCAGGGTCGACGGCATCAACTAAGTCTCCAGCCGGGCTGACGTGCGTGCCGGTCGGCCTCATGGTTCCTCCGGTTCCGGCGTCCTGGACCGC
>CAWFUL010000004.1:0-47184 GCA_963819005.1 uncultured Pseudomonadota bacterium | reverse complement strand
CGCACTTAGGGTAGTAGTGTTACGGTTAGTGGGCTAGGATATTGGCCTAGAGGTCAAAGGTCGCAGCCCGCTAACGCAGCCTGCAATGCAAAATCACTACTTCGCTAAGTCGGTATGCGGCCCGGCTGCGTTCGTTGTCATTCCCGATTGTATCCAATGTTGCTGCCTCGCCTCGAGTTGCTGGAGTTGCTGCCCGCAGGCAGCAGCAGCAGCAGGGCGCAGACGGGAAATATTTTTTTGGGAGGGAGAGGGGTACCGCCAGGAGACAACGAACGCTGCTTCCACGCCCGAACAACAAACTCACGATAGGGAAGGAGCCATGACGATTCTAGCCCAGAAAAAACTGGGGGGGGGGGGGGGCAAAAAGAGACACAAATTTTGTCCGGATTATGTAATTGAAAAAACTGAGGGGCGACAAACAAAACTGAGGGGGAGGGGGCGGCGGAGAGATCGGGGTCGGCCGCCCCCGACGTAAAACCGCCACTGGGAAGGAGTTTGTCTGCGTGTTAAGACGGCATTTTTAGCGGAAATTTTAGCGTCAACAGTAATGACAAGCCCAGATTTTTTGGTATCGAACCGAAACCGAGCGCAAAACTGCGCTCGATGACAGCGAACTGCGGACAACATAATATATTTCCGAGCCCGTTGCCAAATGATTCGACCCGTCCGGACATTAGGCCAACACAGAAAAATTCCAGCTCACGAGATCCTTTATATGCCCGTATGCGCCAACGCCGTTATAAGCCCCGCTTTGCAGGGCGCGATTTGTCCTCGAAACCAGTGGGGGGGGGGAAGTCGGAATATCCGAAGAAAAAGCTCGCGACCGGGGGGGGGGGTGCAAATCAAAAATTTTCAAGCAGTGGGGGGGAAGAATCATCAAATTTCCAAGCAGTGGGGGGAAGTTTGCAGGCAGCAGGCAGTGGGGGGGAAGAATCATTAAATTTCCAACCAGTGGGGGGGAAGTTTGCAGGCAGTGGGGGGGGGGGGCAGCCGCGGCCGCCGCCACCGAACACTACGCGATAAGCGCCTGGAACGGAGCCCAGTTTACCCGCGAGCCGCTGCTCGCATGGGCCGCTACGTGCATGTCCGGCAAGTTCCGAAGGTCGCGTTTCTACCCCGCCAGGGGGGTAGTCCATAGAGCGCGCGTCGATGCGGTCCGGAGGAGGGCAACCGATGAAGCTGACTGGACTGGCATCCGCGGTACCCGCAGGCGGCCGCTCGCGCTCCCGGGGAAGACGGCCGGAGCGACGCGCAGCAGTCCGTCATCAGGCTCGCCAGCCGGAGCGTCGCTACGCTGCCGTCCCTGCTGGCCCTACGCCCGCGACGCGCGCTGGGCCCAGCGCGCGTCGGCGTTGTATCTGGATGTGTTTTCCGCCTCCCGCATTACACCTCCCCCCAGGTAAAAAATAGAAAGATGAGGCTCTCATGAGAATCGGCTCCGTCATTCTGGTGATCTGGTTGGTCATCGGCCTTATCGCGGCGGCCCAGCGCAATTACTTCAACGACAAGGTGACCTGCGCGAGCGCGGGCACCATTGTAGTCACCGTTGTAAGGCCCGCTCAACTACGTCGGAGTCAACCCCAAGCTTTCCTGCCACGCGAAGTAACGCCGGTCTATTGTTCCAGTCAGCGTGCGAGCGCCCAGTCGACCCTGCCCGGCCCAGGCCCGGGCGGGGACGACCGGGCGTGGGCGCCCTGCGCGCCCATCGTCTGCACGTGCATGAGCCGCGCCTGAGCTCGGGGGGAGCCCGTTCCCGGCCCCGCGGGGCCGGGAACGGCAGGCTAGGCAGGCGCCGCATCCCGTTTGCCGCCCTCATGGGCGCTTGCCGTGCTAATGCCCCTCATGTACGGTGGTGGCCGTACAGATCGTCTCGCTTCCAACGGTCATCGGCCGTGGCTCCGGGGCCGACGCGATGCTGAGCGCCTGCCCGGTGTGTAAGGAGAGGTGACGATGTCGCAGCTTGCATCGCGCCGCATCGCCCTGCGGGCGGTGCAGTTCGCGCTGCTGGCTGTTGGTGTCTTCTTGCTGTTGTTCCTGTTCACGCGGCAGGCCCACGCGGCAACCGACGACTCGTCTCCGCCCGTTCCCCTCGTCACCTCGGCCGTTTCCGCGGGCGGCTCGTCCAGCGCTGCCGTTCCCGGCGCCGAGGAGATCATCGCCGCTCAGGCTGCCAACCCCCTGGTCCGAGGCATCCGCACCAAACCGGTCATCGCCCGGGGCCCGACCAATCCGTCCGGGGCGAGAAACGCAGCCTGCAGGATCCGGTCTGGATCGGGGTCTGGGGCTGCTGACCAAGTATAACCTGTCCTGGGACCTCCGCGTTCCTTGTACCACCTCGAAGAGGCAGCCGAGGTCTGCAAGCATCACCCCGACCTGCGCATCGTCCTGAACCACACCGGCTACCCATTGGATCGGTCCAAGGAGCAGCTTGTTACCTGGAAACGCGGCATGGAGGCGCTGGCGTCCTGCCCTAACGTCTGGTGCAAGATCTCCGGCCTGACCGTGCAGGGCAAACCCTGGACCCTCCAGGTCAACGGTTCCGTCATCCGAGAAACGATCGGCATGTTCGGCGTCGACCGCTGCATGTTCGCCTCCAACTTCCCGGTGGATAGTGTGAAGGCAAGCTGGGACTGGATCTTTCAGAATTTCAAATACGTCACCGCTGGCCTGCCGCAGGAGGACCGTCGCAAACTGTTCGCGGAAAATGCCCTGACGTTCTACCGCATCGAACTTTCTTGACTTGGGTCTTACCAAGTCTTACAACCTACCATGGAAACCACCCGCCTTTCATCCAAGGGCCAGATCATCCTCCCCAAGGCGGTGCGGGACCCGCATCGCTGGGAACCCGGCACGGACTTCACGGTCGAAGATATCGGCGACGGGGTCGTGTTGCGGCCGGTCAAGAGAGGCAGGGTCACGCGCCTGGAAGACGTGGCGGGCTGCCTGAAGTACAAGGGCCAGTACGGACTGTCGAGGAAATGAACGCCGCGATGAAGCGGAAGTACGGGCTCGCCATGCTCGCGGTCGATACTAACGTCATCGTCCGTCTTTTGGTGAAGGATAACCTCGAACAGCATCAGCTTGCGGTGCGGCTTTTCGATGTCGAAAGCGTCTATCTGGCGAAAACGGCTCTACTCGAGGCGGAGTGGGTATGCGGTTTACCTACGAGTTGAAATCGCTGGACATACCGTCCGCTTTGGCGATGCACTGCCGGTTACTGTTCTCTCCAGACCAACCACCGTGCACCAGCGAGTTTTCCAACTCCTCGGTCTGAAACACAACGTGTAGGCAGGACAATGCCAAAAACACGAGTCTCGTCAGCCTGTTGGCAGGGACGTTGGGGGGAACTTCGGCCTAAAGTTCGCTGCCTTGGCGGTGAACCGCCGCCCCTTGCGGCAGCGCTCACCTCGTGATCAGGAGGAACCATTACGGGAAGGCCCGCAGCGTCTCGTCGTGAGCGATCAGAAGAGCCAGATTTCATGGGGGTGCCGCGTGTCATTTACGTTAGTTCACGTTCAATTTCCTTAACTATTTGAAAAGACTACAGAAATAGAATGGAGAAGAGAGGTCGATGATTGCGCTCACCTCACCGGCCGAAGGCGCATACGCAGCGGAGAAGGGCCATTCGACAATCTGGTGCCGCTACGATGAAGGAGATCCGCGGCGGGAACGGTGGCTGGAGGGATGGGCATGCGGAAATGGCAAAAAATCGGCCGACCGCACCGAGCAGATACTGCCGCCCGGGAATCGGAGGCCGTGGTAGCGACCTTTCGTTGTCAAAGTGTGGCCCGTGATGAAGCGCTGCCGTAACGCGGGTGTGGGAAACTTGGCCATGAACACATACCAGATCGAGCCGTACGGTGGCGGTTGGTTCCGGGTACTTTCACCACCCCAAAAAGGGGGCCACTATAACAGGGATGGCTTTGTGAGCGAGTTCGCCGCCAGGAAGTGGGTGGAGAAGAGCCGCAGGGCAGAAGCGCGACAAGAGGCCGCTGCCACTACTGCCAAAGACCGCCCGGTAAGTCATTGAGTTGCCGTCGCGATTGCGTGCGTCACAAAGGAAGCGCCATGTTCCCCCGTTGGACTGTGCACACGGAAGTTAGGCCTCCGAGCAGGGTGTCTATGAGCAGCTGAACGTCCTCGGCGCGTCCACCGGTATCACGGAACTCGTCGCACATGGGCCGCATGCCTGCCGCTGGCGCCACTCGGCTGCAGCGGGCGCATACTTGGCGGCGGCAGGTGACCGTCCAGGACTTCGAGCAAAGACTGGCGCGTCACTGTCCGGTGGCCGCGCCTGGGCGGAGCTGAGAGTTTACGGCAACGGAATTTGGCATGTCACTATGATAACTACGGATTTCAACGATGCCGTCCGGGCAATACCGAACTGGAGGCGTCCAGCTGGTGTTGTCTCGGCGGGTCGATTTGGTTCATGTCAAGAGTGAGCGATCGGGGTCAAGCAGAGGCTCTCGGATTGCGCAGGCTCTCGCCGCCCAGGTCGACGCGATAGCCGCTATGGATGATGATATCGAGGATCGCATCGGCCAGAACCATCGGGTCGACAGCTCGCGGGTGATGACCGGCGAACCGGCATTGTAGCGATCCTCGAAGATCTCGAGCAGATCGCGCTGCTGCTCGGGCAGCGGCGGTTCCGGACCCCAATCGTCGAGGACGAGTACGTCGACGCAATCGAGCTGACGCTTCAACCTGGCGTAATGACCGTCATCAAGGCCCAAAGCCAGCGAGGGAGGGACGCGGTTGATCAAGGCCAACCTACTAATCGCCAAGCGGTGTTGCCCGGGAGCGCCGTCCGTCCAATTCCGCGAGTCCCGACAATTCGCTGAGCAATCGAAAGCGGCCGGGCAGTCTCAAACAACGTCCGGTAAAAAGTCATGGAATATGAATGACATGGTCAAGACGGTGTATCATGTCGTCGGATCGGTCGGCTCGCCGACCAGCACGTGGTGGCTGTCGCGGATATCCAGGTGCAGGTCGTGAGAGAGTCTGGAACGGCCGCGATCGAGGCCGCGTGGGGTGCGCAGTCCAGCGCCCTCGACCACCACGTTTTGCCGCAGCCGGGCGTGGCTCAGTCGTCGGCCGAGCCGCTTGTGCGCGCAGCAACCTCATGGTCGACCCGCAGGCCCCAGCCAGTTCTCGCGCGACAGATCGTCGGCCGCCGACTGATTGTGCACGTCGCGGAACGCGTCGCTTCGGCCAAGCCAGGGCGCCATGGGATGGGTCGGCATCGTTTTCCTATCAATGGCGGCATCTCGCCTCTTTGCTCCTCGGCAACAGATCGACACGACCGTCGTTTGAAGACAGTCAGCGGCAGCCGAACGGCGCCATCTCGGGAATGGTCGCGATCAAACGCGATGGGGTGATCACGATCGACCCGGAATTCGCATTGGATGACTAAAAAGCTGGAAATTCGTTAACGTCGCTGTTACTATCGGGCGTTCAAAAAGCTTCGACCGTCGAGAATAATTGACACTCAGCATGATCGGCAACCTTTCCGTCTGTCGACCATCATGGTGCCGGGAGGGGATCCGATCGTCGGTGGTTTGGAGAGTTCCGCGTAACGGAAGGGCAAAGGCGCTCGAAGGGATCAGAGATGCTTCAAAAACCGCGGTTAGTGGTACCGATCAACCGGTACATCGTGTGGCCGCTTCTCACAGGATGAGACCGGCTCTTCGGTGGAGAGGAATGTTCACGACAAAGCGCTGCGATCGGCTTGGTAAGACTAGAAGTGTACACCACGACAGACGATGGCTGGTTGCATCGACCCGCGACGCGACCGAATGCCACCGTGAACCTGTTTTGCTTTACCCACGCGGGTGGGACGGCAGCGAACTTTCGCTCGTGGCCCGCGAGATTGCCCTCGTGGCTGGAAGTGTGGGCGGTTCAGCTTCCCGGGCACGGTAGCCGCTGGCGCGAGCTCCCGATCCCCACTATCGCCGCGCTCGTCGATGCATTCATTCCGGTCCTGCTTCCCCGGCTTCGGCAACCTTTCGCATTTTTTGGTCACAGTATGGGTGCGGTGCTCGCGTATGAGATTGCCCGTGCCCTTTTGGAGCGTAAAGGCATTGTGCCACGTCATCTATTCGTGTCGAGCCGTCGCCCGCCGCACATGACAGCATCCGAAACCAATTTGCATACGCTTCCGGACGACGAACTCATAAAAGAGATCGGCTTGCGTTACGGTGGCGTCCCGGGTGAACTAATGCATTCGCCCGACATGCTCGCGTTGCTGATCCCGGCGTTGCGAGCCGACATCGCAGCCCTGGAAACGTTCCGGCCATGCAAGGGTGCTGCCTTACCGTGTCCGATTTCGGCGTTTGGCGGCGCGCGGGATCCCCTGGTGCCACGAAGCCACCTCGAAGCCTGGCGCGGTCAAACCGACGGCCCGTTTCAGGTTCGCGTGTTCCCTGGCGGCCATTTTTACATGAACTCGCAATCCGACGCGCTTCTCGCAGAATTGTCGACGACGGTGGCGCCAATACTCCATGGCCCCAGGCAGACGATGGAGGTCGCATGACGGGCTCTCGGGCTACGCGGAGTAGTGACGTTGTCGCCATCGTCGGCATCGGCTGCCGTTTTCCAGGTGGAGTGTCGGACACGGCGAGCTTTTGGCGCCTGTTAAGCGCGGGCAAGGACGCGATAACAGAGATCCCACGTGATCGGATCGATATTGATCATTACTTTGACGCCGCGCCCGCGACTCCCGGGCGGATGATGACGCGTTGGGGGGGTTACCTTGATCGACTTGATGAATTCGACGCGGATTTCTTCGGTATCTCCCCGCGCGAGGCGGAACGCATGGATCCGCAACAGCGGCTGCTGTTGGAGACCGCCTGGGAAGCGCTGGAGGATGCCGGGCAGGATCTAAAGCGCATCAAGCCCCAGTCAGCCAGCGTATTCGTCGGTCAATGGACAAGCGATTTCGAATCACGTTTGTTCGCCGATCCGGAGGCTGTCGATTTCCAAATGACGAGCGGCAGCGGACGTTATGCCGCCTCGGGCCGTTTATCCTACTGCCTCGGCTTCCGCGGCCCAAGCCTGACGATCGACACCGCGTGTTCGTCCTCGCTGGCGGCAATTCACCTGGCGGTACGCAGCATCCGTACCGGCGAAAGCCGGCTGGCTCTGGCAGGCGGCGCGAATGTCATCCTGCAGCCGCATATCTCTGTCGCGTATTCCCAAAGCCGCATGATGGCGGCGAACGGGCGTTGCAAGTTCGGCGACGCAAGCGGCGATGGTTACGTGCGCAGCGAAGGCGTCGGGATCGTCGTGCTGAAGGCGTTGCGCGACGCCATGGACGATGGCGATCAGATCTACGCTGTGATCCGCGGTAGCGCGATCAACAACGACGGATGCAGCAGCGGTTCGATGGTTGGGCCGAGCCGAGTAGGGCAGGAAGAGTTACTGCGTGCGGCCTATGAGGATGCAGGAGTGTCCCCTGGGCAGGTCGCTTACGTGGAAGCCCACGGCACTGGCACACGGGTGGGCGACCCAGTTGAACTCGCTGCACTCGGTACCGTACCTAGCGAGGGACGGCCGCCGGGAGCGCGCGCCTATGTCGGATCTTGTTGTCGCAGCGCTCACCATCGAGGGCCTCATGTGAATGTAAGACACATTTACATTGGGGAAGAATCAGCGAGGAATCAAGCGGGATCGTCGCTGATTTCGCGCACGCGTTCAGTCCAGGCGGATTGGCTGGTCGGGGAAGGCAGACTTGATTCTTGTCACGCCAATCGGACCGGACGTAGTTGATCTCCATCAGTCGCCGCACGCCGATGATCGGGCGCGGATCGAACCCGTGCCAGGTGTCTGGGCCGGCGACAAAGATCATGCCGGAGTTGAAATCGGGCCGGGGAGCGCCCGACCCAGCACTTATTGGCATCATAGATGTCGGTGCCCCAATCCGCCGAGTCCGGTCCGGTGAACAGGTAGATCACCATGGAGAACAGTTTTTCCGGGATGTCCCGGTGCGGCTCCAGCCAGGCGCCGTCGATGTCCTGGATGTATTCCATCCGCAGGTATCCGCCCTCGACCTGGATGTCGCACGTCTCTCGCATCAGCCGAGCGACGTCGGGTCGTTGCAGCGCGTCGGACAACGCCTGGACGCACTGAAATTTCCGCTGCAACTCCGGTGTGAAGAAGCAACGTTTCTCGTTATAGGAGCCGCGGGTGCCATCGGTCACCCCAAGATCGGGCGGGCAGATCGGCAGGGTCAGAATACCCGTGCACAGATCGATCGGGAACAGGTCTCGCAGCTTCCAGTGCCGGTAGGGACGATCCGACCGTTCGGCGGCCTGAACCGAGGTGATGAATTGCGCGGCGATTTCGTCAGTCGTGACGGTGGGCGGGTAGCGCATCACTTTGCTCCCGGCAGCCGCCTTGGCGCCCAGTCGATAAATTTTCGCAGCAACGGCACTGACTTCGCATAAGCGCTGACGCCATGGCGGAAATATTCCTTTCGGACATAAGCATCTGAGTCGACATAGCAAAGTTGCAGACTCGCACGTTGTCCTTTTTGCGGCAGGAAGCCGTGCCAGGAATGGTCACAGACCCGGAACATCAGCATGCGGCCGAACTCGGGCGCGAACTCGAAGGCATAATCGTTGCGGTCCTCGCTGCGCAGCACCCGCAGGCGTCCCCGGTCATATGGCCATTCGCGGGAAAACCCAAGGAGGACCGTAATGATCTTGTGCTTGCTGTCAGGATGCGCGTAGCCCTCGTTATAGTTACCGGAGGTGTTGCCCATCATGACGATACAGGGCGGCCGCTTGCTGAGGTCGACGTCAAACTTCTCCTCGACAAGGTGACGGAATCGGTCGCTCAGCAGGTCCTCGACCACCGCGCCGAAGTGCGCGCCATATGACAGATCCGGCAGTCCGTAGCTGCCTCGATCGGGAATCAGCGGCGCGTCGGCCAGCACTTCGTCTTTCAGGCGCAACGGCAGCGCCTGTTCGACGTAAGCATAATCGTAGGGATCGCGTCGCAGCGTGGCGGCCGCCACCGCGGCCTCGTCGATCATCGACAAAGGTGCATCGCTGTCAGTCATATCAACTGCCCTTTCATCTGGCCAATCACTTGGCCTCGCAACGATATCAATCCGATCAACACTGCATTCAGATTGCGGCAATTGCCATCGTCGTATCCCTCGGCACGGAGAGAAACGTCGCTCCGTAGGCCGGTTCGGCTAGTCGATTCGCGCCAATGGATCATTGATCTGGATCAAAGCCGACTCGGGGGCTCAGGGCGCATCCAATCCACCGGCCCAATCGGCGTTGAGGTCGACTTCTCATGCGAATCTGGCAGGCTGCCACTGTGTTTTCCGCCCTCTCGCTCGCGGCGCTTGCGGATCAGACGCCCAGGACCACGCACATCCATGTCACCGATGAGATGCGTGGCGCCGGGCAAGTCTCCAGCGGCGTGACGTTACCGGCGCCGCCGGCCGCGACCGGGACGGAGGAAAAGCCGGTTGCATCCTGGGGCAGCCACTGCCGTACCCGATCGTGATCGCCGACCGGCGCAACAACAGGCTGATCGAGATCGCGCCGAACAAGCAGGTGATCTGGGAGTTTCCGTCGCCGTCGCTGTTGTTTTATCGCGACAACGACGATGTGTTCTTCTCGCCAGACGGAAATAAGCTGATGGTGAACGAGGAAGACAACTACGACATTCACATGGTCGATTATGCCTCGCGCAACTTGGTCTGGAGTTATGGCCAGCCCGACACGAAGGGTAAGGGAGCCGCGCACTTCAACTACCCCGATGACGCCCATCTGCTGGCCGACGGCACGGTCGCAACGGACGACATCCGGAACTGCCGCATCGAGTTCATCAACAGCGCGACCGACAAGGTCATCGATACCTGGGGCCAGCCTGGAACCTGCCGGCACGATCCGCCACGATTTCTCGCCTACCCCAACGGCATCACGCCGCTGCCGAACGGCGACATGCTGATCACCGAAATTCCGGACTCCTGGATCACCCGCCTGACGCGCGAGGGCAAGGTGGTCTGGAGCGTCAAGGCGCCGCACGTCGCCTATCCGTCCGATGCCTATCTGACGCAGGACGGGCAGGTGATCGTTTCGGATTACGTGAAGCCGGGCGGGGTCGTGATCTTCGATCCGGCCACAAGGAAGGTAACCTGGGAATACCGGCCGAAATCCGGGAAGGCCGTGTTGGATCACCCGTCCCTGGCGGAGGAATTGCCGACCGGTGACGTGATCCTGAACGACGACCGCCGCGACAGGGTTCAGGTGATCGACCGCGCAACGAAACAGGTCATCTGGCAGTACGGCGTTAACGACACGCCCGGCCACACGCCGGGCCTGCTGTTCGGTCCTGACGGCCTGGACATGGATTTCTATCACGACTGGAAGACCGCTTTAGGCGCCAAATGAAGTGGCTGGCCGTCCTGTGTGGTCTGACAATCAGCGCATGGGCTGCCGATCCGCCGGTGCTGCATGTCGATCCCGCCTGGCCGAAACCGCTGCCGCATGGCTGGGTGCTGGGTCAGGTGCCGGGTGTCGCCGTCGACGCGGCCGACAATGTCTGGATCATCCAGCGCCCGGTGAAGGGCGAGCACGCCGCGCCGCCGGTGATCGAGTTCGACCCCTCAGGCACCGTGCTGACGGCCTGGGGAGGTCCCGGCAAGGGCTATAACTGGTTCGAGAGCGAGCACGGCATTAGCGTCGCGCCGGATGGATTCGTCTGGGTCGGCGGCAACGGCGCGAATGATGGGCAGGTGCTGAAATTTACCCAGGATGGCCGTTTCGTGCTGCAGATCGGCCATCCGGCGCATGGAGCCGCGAGCAATGATATCACCCGGCTTGGGCGGCCCGCCGACGTCGCGGTCGATACCGCCGCGCACGAGGCCTATATCGCCGACGGTTACGGCAATCGCCGTGTGATCGTGTTCGATTCAGATACCGGCGCCTTCAAGCGATACTGGGGCGCCTATGGCGGCCGGCCAGCCGATATCGCCCAGCGCTACGATCCGAATGGGCCGCTGCCGCGCCAGTTCGGCACGCCTGTGCACTGTGTGAAGCTGGCGAACGACGGCCTGGTCTACGTTTGCGACCGGCAGAACGATCGTATCCAGGTCTTCCACAAGGACGGACGCTTCGTTACGGAGTGGCGAATCGCGCCAGATACGTCCGGGATGGGCAGTGTCTGGGACCTCGCTTTCTGGCCAGACGCTCGCCAAACCCAGTTATTCGATGCTGACGGCCAAAATGAGCAGGTCCGCATCCTGCGCCGCTCGGACGGCGCCATTCTGGGTGGCTTCGGTCGGGCCGGCCGTGCGCCGGGGTCCTTTCTGTGGGTCCACAACGTCGCGGTGGACAGCCACGGCAACGTCTTCACCACCGAGGTTGGAAAGGGCATGCGCGTCCAGCGTTTCGTTCCCGATCGCGGACCTTGACCGGACCGGCTATTCACTTCCGGTCAGCCCAAGGCTCTGAAGATAGAGCAGCACGCCGGCCTCCAGCAGGTCCTCGGGCGACATCGGCAATTTGCGGCGGGACGGACCATCCCGCACAAACAAGGAGGCGATGCCGTGCGCCATCGCCCAAACGTGCAGCGCCATCATCAGCGACGGCGGCCGGCGGGTCGGCGGCAGCGTGCCGCAGACGCCGTCCGCAGCCTCTCGCAGCACCCCGAAGGCGCGATCGGAGGCCGCTTGCAGCCCTGGCTGACCGTCCATCGCGATGTGCAAGTCGAACATCGCCGCGTAATAGGCCGGCTCGTTGCGGGCGAACGCCAGATAGGCTTTGCCAAGCTCCTCGAACGCCCTTACGGGGGTGGGGCGGCCGGCATTCCAGGCTTTCGTCAGCTGATCGGCGAACCGCTCGAACCCCCGCAACGCGACCTCGGCGAGCAAGGCGTCCGCATCCCGGAAGTGGCGGTACGGCGCGGCCGGACTGACTCCGGCAAGACGCGCGGCCTCGGCCACGGTGAACCCGGCCGGGCCTTTAGCGCCGATCAACTCCAGCGCCGCCTCGACCAGGGCTTCGCGCAGGTTGCCGTGGTGGTAGCCGCGGCGTCCTGAGCCGCCGTCACTCGGGCCAGACCAACTCATGCAAGGGGGTTTTACATGAGTTTCCCGCCGCGGGTAGGGCCGGATGTCAGGTCAGATGAACACCCCCGCCATGCCGCCCGCTGGATACCGCGTGCCAGCGGCCGCCCCGGTGGGCACCGCGTCCGACATCCGGGCGACATCCGCCGCCGAGAGCGTGACGTTCAGCGCGCCGATGTTCTCATCCAGCCGCGACGCATAGCGCGTGCCCGGGATGGCGACGACATCCGGCCCCTGGGCCAGCAGCCATGCCAACGTCACCTGCGAGGGCGTACACCCCTTCTCCTTGGCGATCGCCTCGATCTTCGCCACCAGCGCGCGGTTCCGGTCGAAATTCTCCTTCTGGAACCGCGGATGCGCCGCGCGCCGTCCGTCGACATCGTCGAACGTCTGGATCGCGCCCGTCAGAAAACCACGCCCCAGCGGAGAATACGCGACAAAGCTGATCCCCAGTTCCGTGGTGATCTTGCGGGTTTCCTCTGCCTCCGCGCGATAAAGCAACGAGTATTCCGTCTGCACGGCGGCGATCGGATGCACGGCGTGCGCCCTGCGGATACGATCCGGCGCGGCCTCTGACATCCCCAGGAAACGCACCTTGCCCTGCGCCACCAGTTTCGCCATCGCGCCGACCGTGTCCTCGACCGGCACGGCAGGGTCGACGCGGTGCTGATAGTAAAGGTCGATCACCTCCACACCCAGGCGCTTCAGGCTCGCCTCGCAGGCTTCGATCACATACTCAGGCCGACCGTTCACGCCGTTCGACTGCCCAGGCCGCTGGATCTGCCCGAACTTCGTCGCCAGCACCACCCGGTCCCGCCGTCCCTTCAGCGCCCGGCCCACCACTTCCTCGTTATGGCCCCAGCCGTACATGTCCGAGGAATCGAAATGATCCACCCCGATGTCGATCGCGTGGCGGATCAGATCCTCCGACACCGTGTCATCGGCCGCGCCATAAACCCCCGACAGCGACATGCAGCCCAGCCCGATGGCGGAGACGGACAGGCCGCCTTTGCCCAGGGGACGATGAGGAAGTGTCTTGGACGTCGCCATGCCGCGTGCCTCCGATTGCAAGGAAGCCGGTAGTATAACGCCGCGATGGAGTTTGGCGACAGCGCGCGGGTGCGCTAGCTAGGAACGATGTACCACGATCCGGCCACCGACCTGACGTTTCCGTTCGACGCACCCCCCGCCTTCGCCACCGTGACCGAGGTCGCCAGGGACGTCCTGTGGCTACGCCTGCCGCTGCCGTATCGGCTGGACCACGTAAACATCTACCTGCTGCGCGACGGCGCCGGGTGGACGGCGATCGACAGCGGCCTCGGCACGGATGAGTGCAAGCAGGCCTGGGAGATCGCCCTGGCCGGTCCGCTGAAGGACCAGGGCCTGGTGTCCCTGATCGTCACGCACTTCCACCCGGACCATGTCGGCCTCGCGGGCTGGCTGACCGAACGCTTCGGCATCCCGCTGACCATGCCTCGTCCGGAATACCTGCACAGCCTGGTGCTGCAGCACGCCCCGGCCGACTTCGGGTCGGAGGTCTTCCGGCCGTTCTATCGGGACCATGGCCTGGCGGAGGACGTAACGGAAATCGTCCTAAGCCGTGGTCACGAGTATTTGCACCGCACCACCGGCGTGCCGGCGTCCTACCGCCGGATCAAGCACGGCGACACGCTGAAGGTGGGCGAGCGGGACTTCAGGGTGCTGACCGGCGGTGGCCACTCGCTGGAGCAGGCGATGCTGTACCGGCGGGCGGAGAAATTGTTCTTCGCCGCAGACCAGGTCATCGCCAAGATCTCGCCCAACGTGAGCGTGCATCCGATGGAGCCGGACCTGGACGCGCTGGGGATCTACCTGCGCTCCTTGAAGGACATCCGGGCGGCGGTGTCGAACGATGTGCTGGTGCTGCCCGGGCATGGGTTGCCCTTTCATGGGCTGCACCAACGCATCGATGCCTTGATCGCCCATCATGCCGCCCGCTGCGGTGATATCGCGGGCGCTTGCCGGACAGCGGCGCTGTCGGTGGCGGAGATCCTGCCGTTCGTGTTTCCACGGGTGCTGGACGCGCACCAGACCGGGTTCGCGTTCGGCGAGGTGCTGGCGCATGTGAATCATATGCTGGAGCAGGGGACGCTGCGTCTGGAGACGGACACCGCCGGCGTGGCACGCTACCGAACCGTCTGACCGGCGCCGGGCGATCCAGGTTTCACACTTCGCGTCAGGCGTGTATCGACATCACGGCGATACTACCACCGGAGAGAACTCGCTGATGCGTGCACTGATCGCTGCCGTCCTGATCACACCCGCCCTGGTGGCGGCGGGCCGCGCGGCGGATCCGAAGCCGGCCGCCACGCCGCACAGCGTCGTGCTGTTCGTTGCCGACGGGCTGCGGCCGGGGATGATCAACGAGAACACCGCCCCGGCGATGGCCGCGCTGCTAAAGGAGGGCGTGCAATTCACCAACGGCCATGCGCTGTTTCCAACATTCACCATGCCCAACGCCTCGGCTATGGCAACCGGCCACATGCTGGGTGACACGGGCGACTTCAGCAACACGATCTACGCCGGCGTTCAGGTTCCCGGCGCCGGCGACAGCCTCACACCCTTCCTGGAAAGCGACCCGGTGCTCGGCGACGTGGACGAGCATTTCGCCGGCAACTACCTGAACGAGGAAACCATCCTGCGCGCGGCCGCCGAGGCGGGGCTGTCCACCGCCACGATCGGCAAACTCGGGCCGTCGCTGATCTTCGACCACACGGACCGGACGGCGAAACAGACCATCATCGCCGACGATTCCACGGGGCGGCCCGGCGGGGTTCCCCTATCGCCCGAGGTCCTGGCGGCGCTGAGCAAGGCCGGGATCGCCGCGCAGGCACCTACCCGCGCCGAGAACGGCAAGTCCGGCGACTGGAAGACCCGCGGGACGCTGGTGGCGAATGTCCAGCAGCAGACCTGGTTCACCGACCTCGCGACGAAGGTCGTGCTGCCGCTGTTCAAAACGCGGAACAAGCCGTTCGTGATGGTGTTCTGGTCGCGCGACCCGGACGGGACCCAGCACAACCAGGGGGACTCGCTACTGCGGCTGATGCCGGGGATCAACGGGCCGACATCGCTGGCGGCGATCAGGAACGCCGACGACGACCTGGGGCGGCTGCAGGCGGCGCTGAAGACGCTGGCGCTGAATAAGACGACCGATGTCCTGCTGGTTTCGGATCATGGGTTCTCCACGATCAGCAAGGAAAGCGCCACCAGCTACGCCGCGACCCAGAGCTACAAGGACACGCCGCCAGCGCTGCTTCCGCCTGGCTTCGTGGCGATCGACCTCGCGCGCGCGCTGGGGATGAAACTGTTCGATCCGGACGCGAAGGGCGACGCGAAGAAGGTCGCGCTGACCGCTGGCGCTGATCCGGTTCGGTCGAACGGACTGATCGGCGACGACCCGGCGCATCCGCAGGTGGTGGTGGCGGCCAACGGCGGATCGGACCTGGTCTACCTGCCGACACCGGACCCGGCGATGGCGCAGCGCATCGTCGGTATCCTGGCGGCAGAGGACTATGTCAGCGGGCTGTTCGTGGACTCCCGGCTGGGTTCGATCCCCGGAACGCTGTCGCTGTCGGCCATCTCGCTGGAAGGGACCGCGCTGACGCCTATGCCCGCCATCGCCGTGAATTTCCGCACATTTTCCTTGGGGTGCGCCGACGCGACGACCTGTGGCGTGGAGGTCGCGGACACCGGCCTGCAGCAGGGCCAGGGGATGCACGGCAGCTTCAGCCGAGCGGATACGCGCAACGTGATGGGGGCGATCGGGCCGGGGTTCCGGCAGGCGTATACTGACCCCTCGCCGGCCAGCACCGCCGATATCGGGAAGACGATCGCCTATCTGCTGGGGCTGACGATCGCGGCGAAGGGCTCGTTGGTCGGTCGCGTGCTGACCGAGGCGATGCCGAATGGCGCGCAGGCCGGATACCGGCCGCTAATACTGCGATCCGTGCCAGATGAGGCGGGGCGGGTCACTGTGGTGAAGTATCAAACGGTCGGCCAGATCCGGTATTTCGACGCGGCGGGATATCCGGGACGCACTTTGGGGTTGGATTGACCGGCCTGTCCGGCCAACTATCAGGGCGGAAAAATCCGCGCCGCCGCGAACCGTCGGAGCCCCAACAGCCCGGAGCCCTGCCATGCCGACCAACCGCTGCATCCTTGCGTGGCGCAGCTGTCCCCGTGTGAGATCATGAGCGCACACGACCACCACCACGATCACCACGACGCCCATGGGGCCGGCGGCCACAGCCATGCCCCGGCATCGTTCGGCCGGGCGTTCGCGATCGGCACGGCGATCAACACCGGGTTTGTGGCGGCTCAAGTGTTTTTCGGCATCGTGGCCCACTCGATGGCGCTGCTGGCGGACGCCGTTCATAATCTCGGCGATGTGCTTGGGCTGCTGATCGCCTGGGGCGCCTCGGCGCTTGCCCAGCGTCACCCAACGCCTGGGCGCACCTACGGGTGGGGCCGCGGAACGATTCTCGCGTCGCTGACCAACGCCGTGGTCCTGCTGTTCAGTTGCGGCGCGATCGCGCTGGAGGCCGTTCGGCGGTTCAACGACCCCGCCCCCGTTGGCGGCGCCACGGTCATGTGGGTCGCTGCCCTGGGCATCGTCATCAACGGCGCGACTGCGATGCTGTTCGCTCGCGGCCGGAAGGGCGACCTGAACATCAAGGGCGCCTACATGCACATGCTGGCAGATGCCGGTGTCTCCGTGGGGGTCGTACTGGCGGGTCTGCTGATTGTCCTGACTGGCTGGCACTGGATTGACCCGGTCAGCAGCCTTGGGATCGTGGCGGTGATCATGATCGGCACCTGGAGCCTGCTTCGGGATTCGGTGAATTTGGCGATGGACGCGGTGCCGGAGGGCATTGACATCGCCGAGGTGGAGGCCGCCCTGCGGACCTTGCCCGGCGTGGCCGATGTTCACGATCTGCATGTCTGGGGCCTCAGCACGACACAGACTGCCGTAACCGCCCATCTGGTGCATGATGGGGGCGTCGAATCGGACCTGATCCAGGCGGCTTGCCTGGAAATGCGGACACAGTTCGGCATCGGGCACGCCACATTCCAGGTTGAAACCGCCGCACACGCGGAAATCTGTGAACTGCGGCCCGCCGACGTGGTGTGAACCAACCGGCGCCGATGTTGACCCTCCCATCATCGGCGCCGGTTCGTATTGCGCGCAGTTTGGTGGGGCGGCCACGCGCGAAATCAACCCTCGGTATCCATCTGCGTTGCCCGCCTGTGCGTCAACGCCGATTGGTATAAGGCCGACGTCAGGCCAGCTGCCGGAGCCAGACGTCCCGGCTGAGGCGATACAGAACATGCTGCCGCAACGGACTGCCGGCGGCCAGATTCGGATGCTCGAAATCATCGGCCGGATCATGGCTCATGCCGATACGCCGCATGACGGCGACAGACCGCCGGTTGGTCGCGGCGGTGAAAGAAACGACCTCGTTGAGTTGCAAAGTGCCGAAAGCGTGCCGCAGTGCGGCCGCGGCTGCCTCGGACGCGTAACCCTTTCCCCAATGGCCGGCGACCAAACGCCAGCCGATCTCGATACAGGGGGTGAAGTGCGCCCGGAAGCCAGGAACCGACAGACCGGCAAACCCAATGAAGCTGGCCACGTTCGGCACCTCCACCGCCCAGAAGCCGAAATCCCGGTCCGCAAGGCCCTGACGGATGCGATCCGCCAAGGCGTCGCTCTGTGCCGCGTCGAGAACCGCTGGAAAATACCGCATCACCCGCGGATCGGCGTTCAGCGCTCGGAACGGCGCCAGATCGGATTCACGCCAGGGCCGCAGCACCACCCTGCCGGTTGCCAGCGTTGGCGCGGCCATGTCCCGAGGGTTCAGCCCAGGGCCTTGGTCACCGCGTCCGCAAGTTCCGACATGCCGTCCAGCCGCAGGCCCTCGACAACACCGGTCTGATCGGCGGCCGGGCGGTTCTGGCTCATCTTCACCTTCCCCTCCAGCCTTGTGATCGGCAGCGCGATCCCAACGATTTCCCGCAGCATCCCCTGCACGAAGTCGCCGGGTGCATCCGCCACCGCCCAGGGCGCGGAACGAGGCGAACTCGTGGTGGTCGGTCAGGCGGGTCACGACCTTCAGCAAGCGGTCCGGATCGTCGAAGACTTGCAGCGTGCCGTACGCATGGATGGCGACGTAGTTCCAGGTCGGCACGACCTTGCCGTGCTCGCGCTTCGCCGCGTAGTACCAGGGCGTGATGTAGCCGTTCGGCCCCTGGAAGATCACCAGCGTCTCGACCGACGGATCAGCCAGCGTGGCGTGCGGGTTCGCCTTCGCGAGATGACCGATCAGCGTGCCGTACGGCGCGGGCTTCGGATCCAGCATCAGCGGCGCATGGCTGGCAAACAGCCCCTCCGCGGTCATCGAAACCAGTGTCGCCGGCCCGGCCGACCGGATCGCATCGTGCAGAGCGTCGATTCGGTCTTCCCTGAAGTGCGGCGGAATATACATGCTTTACGGCCCTGGCTGATCGTCGCCGCCGTGACCCCCGAGGCGGGGCATCACGGCATTCGAAGGAATATCACGCCAATCGGACGAACCGACAGGATCAAAACGACCCACCAAGATCGGTCCAATCTACAGCGCGCCACCCCGCCGGCCCGCCATCGCGCCTAGCCGAAGGCGCAGCGCGTTCAACTTGATGAACCCCTGAGCGTCGACTTGGTCGTAGGCGCCCTGGTCATCCTCGAACGTGACCACCTTCATCGAGTACAGGCTGTTGGGGCTTTCACGGCCGACGCAGGTGACGTTGCCCTTGTAGAGTTTCATCCGCACGCGCCCGGCGACGCTGTGCTGGCTGGTGTCGATCAGCGCCTGCAGCATCCGCCGCTCCGGGCTGAACCAGAAGCCGTTGTAGATCAGTTCCGCGTAGCGCGGCATCAGGCTGTCCTTCAGGTGCGCTGCCTCACGGTCCAGCGTGATGCTTTCTATCGCCCGGTGCGCCGCCAGCAGGATCGTGCCACCCGGAGTTTCATAAACGCCCCGGGACTTCATCCCGACGAAGCGGTTTTCCACGAGGTCGAGGCGGCCGATGCCGTTGGCTTTGCCCAGTTCGTTCAGGCGGGTCAGCAGGGACGCGGGGGACAGTGTCACGCCGTCGATCGCCACCGGGTCGCCGCCCACGAAATCCATGCTGATCACCGTGGGCTGATCGGGGGCATCCTCGGGCCGGATGGTGCGCTGGTAGACGACCTCATCAGCTTCCTCCGCCGGGTCTTCCAGCAGCTTGCCCTCGGATGAGGAGTGCAGAAGGTTGGCGTCCACGCTGAACGGTGCCTCGCCGCGCTTGTCCTTGGCGATTGGGATCTGGTGCTTCTCGGCGAACTCCAGCAGCCGAGTCCGGCTCGTCAGATCCCACTCCCGCCACGGCGCGATGATCTTGATGTCCGGCTTCAGCGCGTAATACGACAGCTCGAACCGCACCTGATCGTTGCCCTTGCCGGTCGCCCCATGCGCCACCGCATCCGCGCCGACCTGTTCGGCGATCTCGATCTGGCGCTGCGCGATCAACGGCCGAGCGATGGAGGTCCCCAACAGATATTGGCCCTCATAGACCGTGTTCGCCCGGAACATCGGAAAGACGAAGTCCTTGACAAAGGTTTCCCTCAGGTCGTCGACGAAGATCTCCTTTACGCCGAACATCTCGGCCTTCTTCCGAGCCGGGCCTAGTTCCTCGCCTTGGCCTAGGTCGGCGGTGAAGGTCACGACCTCGCAGTCATAGGTCGTTTGCAGCCATTTCAGGATCACGCTGGTATCAAGCCCACCCGAGTAGGCAAGAACGACCTTTTTCACATCCTTGACGGCCATGACGCGAGGAACCTCCGGTTTTCAACGGCCGAAGTAGCGCTCCAGCCCCATGACGTGCAAGGCGGACAGGCGGTCGTACGAACAGCAAACATTGCCATCGTCATTGCGGCGCAACATGATCGGTCCGATCATCACCGGAACCCCTGCCCTCCATGCCCATTCGCGCCGTCTGCTTCGATGTCGGGGAAACCCTGATCGACGAAACCCGCCATTGGCTCGAATGGGCCAAATTCCTGGACGTCCCGGCGATGACGCTGTTCACCGCCATCGGGGTGGTTATGGAGCGGGGTGAGTCCCTGCGCCGCGTCTTCGAAATCTTTCGCCCCGGCCTGAGCCCGAACGCCGCTCGGAAAATGCGCGCCGAACAGGGGTGGGAGTATGATTTCACCGAGGCTGACCTCTACCCCGACGCCATCCCCTGCCTGACCGACCTGCGCCAGCGCGGCTACAAGGTGCTGATCGCCGGCAATCAGCCGGAGGCATCGGAGGCCGCCCTGGCCCGGCTCGGCGTACCCGCCGATGTCATTGCCAGTTCCGGCGGCTGGGGCGTGTCCAAGCCCGATCCCCGCTTCTTCGGCAAGGTGGCCGAAGCCGCCGGCGAACCGCCCGCCAATATCGCCTATGTCGGCGACCGCCTGGACAACGACGTCCAACCGGCAATCGCCGCCGGGATGACAGCTGTCTTCCTCCGGCGTGGCCCATGGGGCTGGATGCACGCGGAAAAGCCGGAAATCGAGCAGGCCCACATTCGATTGGACACGCTGCGTGAGCTTCCGGATAGGCTGGCCGCGCTATGAACTACGATCCCGCGGCCGACGGCTGGCGCGCGTTGCCGGGGGCGGCGATGCCCGGCGGCCTCGGCGTGCCCTGGGCCAGGAGGCACGAAGGCGCCTGGCACTATGGCCTGCAAACCACGGCGGATCACAACAACGGCAACCGGGTCGTGCACGGCGGCGTGCTGATGGCCTTCGCCGACCACGGCCTGAGTTTCTACGCCTGGGAAGCGGCCGAACGTGCGCCGTGCACAACAATCCAGTTGAACACCCATTTCCTTGATGCGGTGCGCCCCGGAGAATTCATTGAACTGCGCGGCGAGATTACCAAACGCACCCGCGGCCTCGTGTTTGTCCGTGGCGTGGTCGGCGCGCGACATGGTGATGGCGTCCGGGACGCTGTCGCGGTAGATGGAATCTGGCGGGTATTGCGGCCCCGCTGACCCGTTCGCCGCAGCCGGAGCACGGTATATGGACATCCAAACCGACCGCAATCCCTTGGCCGGCCCAACGACATTGGCCATCGACATCGGCGGGACCCGGCTGAAGGCCGGGCTGCTGGATGCTGGCGGACACATGGTGCGCGGGCCGAACCGGACCGACACGCCGGTCCGCGCGACACCCGCGGCGGTGGTGGACGCGCTGCTGGACCTCGCCACGCCTCTCGGCAGCTTCGACCGAATCTCCGTCGGCTTCCCTGGTGTCGTCCGTTCCGGGCACGTGCTGACCGCGCCCAATCTGGACACCACGGCGTGGCGACATTTCCCACTCGCCGGGACCCTGTCTGACCATCTCGGCAAGCCTGTCCGGATGTTGAACGACGCCGAAGTCCAGGGGCTGGGCGTCATCGCCGGAAGCGGCGTCGAGTGTGTGATCACCCTCGGCACCGGCATGGGATTCGCGGTGTTCCAGGACGGCCGCCCCTCGGCGCATCTCGAACTAAGTCACCACCCCATCCACAAGGGCAAGACATACGATGAGTTCATCGGCGTCGTCGCCTTGAAGGCGGTTGGCAAAAAGCGCTGGAATAAGCGCCTACGCCGGGCGCTGGAGGCGATCAACACACTGGTAGGCTATGATACGCTCTACATCGGCGGCGGTAACGCCAAGCACCTGACGCTCGATCTGGCTGAGAACATGCGCATCGTTTCGAACGAGGCCGGGATTACCGGCGGCGTGCGGCTGTGGGATTCACGGCTGGATCTGCTGTTCTAGAGCGAAACAGGCCAGCGCCTCGAGATTGCTACGGTCGTCGCGCACGTAATGAAGTTGGTTCTCGATGCCCCAGTGCGCGCGCGACAGAGCAAGCAATTGCGCGGGACCGGCCTGGCGCACGCTGTGACTGGTGATCGTGTACACAGTCTCAATGGATTTCTTGCCACGCACGACCCGTTCGCGTGTGATGCGGCAGACCTGCCCCACCCCGGCCCAGTCGGATCCCAGATATCCGCTGAGCGAGGCAGTCGTTTCGATCCGCCGGGTCTCGATGCGTCCGTGACTCTTCTCGATCGTTTCGGCGCGTCCAAGGTCAGACGGCGCTGACCATGCCGCCGAGGGGGAAAAGGGCCGGAAGGCCTGTTCGATATCGGCTTTTAGCGCGGGCTGATTGCCCTTCACCGTGAAGAAGTAGTCCCCGCCGCCATCGATGATCATCTGGCAGATCGCCCTTTGCGTGAAGATTGCATCGCCGGTGATGGTGACCCCTTTGAGCGGCAGGGTCTTCAGCAATTCCAGCGCAGCGGTGATTTCATTGGTCTCGGGCGCCACCTGCAACTGGCCGATCACACCTTGTAGACTGGTGCTGAACGCCGCCAGCAGATGTGTGCCGGACGCGGTTGCCGTGGCGCTGCCGCGCAGTCGCTTGCCATCGATCGCGACATGGCCCGATACCGGCGCCTCACCAGAAACCCAGCCACTGAATGCTCGTTCCAGCGCGGCGACATCCAACGCCTGGAACAATTCGCACCACACCGATGGGGCGGGCACCCGGTCGCGGTCGATGCCGATCGCCGCGAGCGTTTCACGCTGTAGCCGCCGTCCCCAGCGAACGATGCCAAGCTGATCGTGCCGACCCGCCAACATCGCGGCAAGCGCGATCAGCAGAAGACTGGCCAACGGATAACGCTTGCCTGCGGCACGCCGATGGTCCGGGACTGACGCCAGCGCATCCCAAAGGCTGATCGTCTGCGTTGCCGTCAAATCCATCCGCGACTCCCGTCAGGCCAATTCCAGAGAGGATCAGAATCGCGATCACCCCGCACCGCAACCCGCAAAAACCGGGATAGACGTCAGAACCGAATCGCCCTGCGGTCGGCCTGGTGGAGAATTGGGGATAAACGGGCCGGTCGTGCCGCGCGATTCGCCCCTCCTGACCCAGTCATCCCGACATATGTCATACCCGACGACGATGCGCTGCCGGAATTTTTATGTGACGCGTCGATACGAATGCGGTTCCGATTGGAAGGCGCTGCCACCGGACGCCGCCCAGGCAGGACAGTGACCGGACACTCATTTCTTTACGGCGGCGATGATTTCCACCGAGGGGCCGCGACCGCGGTCACAGCCCGAACGGGTAGATCTTGTCGTCGCCGGTCCGCAATTTCGACGACAGCGGCGTCACGGCGGTTGTCCTGTCAAACCATAGGAACGCATCGTACTGGTCGCACAAGGTCGCGCGCGCGTAATGGCTCCAGCGCTCCGTCTCCGGGCGGTAGATCACCCCGATGAACCGCTCCAGGCGCGCCATGGCGAGGGCCGCGCGCACATCGTCGTGATGCCAAGCCGAAGGTCGAGCAGGAACCGCTCCTGCCCCGTCCGATGGCACAACAACTCGTAGCTGTCAGGACGCGACGGGCGGACCTGCATGACTTCCATGGGCGCGTCCCATTCCGACGCCGCGGCAACCGTGCCGGTATCCATCCCCATGCCGATCAGGACGGCATCGTTTCCGTAACGCTCGCGGCAAAGCTGGCCGATGTTCAACTCGCCCCGCTCTGCGCCCATGTCGGTGAAGCGGGCGTCCCCGATGTGCGAATTGTGCGCCCATACCACGGCTTTTGCAGCCGGCCCCCGATGCTCCAGGACTTGCACGAGCGTATCGAACATATGCCGGTCACGAAGGTTCCAAGACTCCGCCGACCCATAATACATCAGCCGATTATAGCGTTCCGCATCGGCGACAAGACGAGCATTCTGCGCCGCGTCCAGGAACTGGTCGCCGTCGTGGCGACCGTATTGCAGTTCCTTCTGCAGAAGATCAAGCAGGATGCGTGTCACTGGCTGCTCGCACAGCGCGTAACCCTCAGTGAGGGACGCTCTGCCATAGGCCGCCGGCTCGCGGCTCCAAGGCGTCAGACACGCATAGCGGGTCCGTGCCGCCGCCCCGGCGGCCGGATCGATGCGATCCAGATAGCTGAGAACGGCGGCAATCGAAGCACCCATATTATAAAGATCGAGCCCGTAGAACCCCGCTCGGTCCGCCTCCGGCAAGCAGGCGTTGTGGATCCGCAGCCAGGCGATGAAGTCATGGACGTTACGGTCGCGCCACATCCAGGCTGAAAACCGCGTGAAGGGCGACGTTTCCATTGGCTTGGGCGGCCTGCGCGGGACGTAGCGATCGACCGCTGCGGCATTCGGCCAGTCAGCTTCGACCGCGACGATGCGAAAGCCATGGATCTCGATCAGCCGGCGGATGATCGCTGCGCGCGCCCGATAGAACTCCGAGGTACCATGAGAGGACTCACCAAGCAGCACAACCTGAGCATAGGCGAAACGATCGAAGGCGTTGGCGAAGGCCGGATCATCGATTGGCGGCAAGACCTCGGCGGCGTCGAGCAGCACGGCGACCGAATCCGTTGGCGCCGTCGAGAGTGAGGCGGGCTTCGCCAGGCGTGGCTCCGCTGGCACCAGGTAATGCTCAAACCACGCGGCAGCCAATTCGATGACGGCCTCTAACGTACCCGGCTCCTCGAACAGGTGACCGGCACGTGGAACGATGTGCAGCCGTCTCTCACAGGTCAAAGCCGCAAGCGCATCGCGATTCATTTTGATAACGTGATCATCGTCACCGCCCACGATCAGCAGCGTCGGCGCCGAGACGCCCGGGAGCGCGGCGCCGGCCAGGTCGGGCCGCCCGCCGCGGGAAACCGCGGCGCGTGATGCGCGCGTTCAACTCCGCCGCGGCCATCAACGCCGCACCGGCGCCCGTGCTGGCGCCGATCAGGCCGAGCTTCAGGCTGGCGATGTCTGGTTCGCTTTCGATTCAAAGCGCCGCCTCCAGGAGTCTTTCGGCAAGGAGGGGAATATCGAATACGTTGCGCCTGTCCCGAGCCTCGGCGTCGGTGAGTAGATCCATCAGCAGCGTGGCGAAACCCCGCTCGTTCAAGGCCTCCGCCGCGGCGATGTTGCGCGGGCTCAGGCGGCTGGAGCCGCCGCCATGCGCAAACAGAACGATCCCGCGCGGCGCCGTGGGCACACGCAGATCGCCATTAAGCCCCAGCGGGGGAATTTCGACAGCGCGGATCGACAGGCCATACGGCGGATGGAAGTCGCGATAGAAGAAACCGACACGCCAGAACTGCTTCGCAGGGATCAGGCAGACGATCTCGTCGGCGTGGTCTTGCATCTCAGCCAGAGCGCTCTTCGGCGCCACAGGAACGGCCAGGATGACCCGAACCGCCCCGCGTTGCCGGATCGCGGTCAAGGCCGCCTTGGCTGTGGCGCCCGTGGCGAGGCGGTCGTCCACGACGATCGCTGTACAGCCGGTTGGATCGACACCGGGGCGGCCTTCCAAATGCAGCGCCCCGCGGCGCTCGATCTCGCCAGTTCGCGCTTGCGCGGGCGTTCGAGAAAAGCGGCCGAGGCACCAGTTATCCGCCGGATATCCTCGTTGACCACTGTCTGAGCCTTCTCACCGTCCACCACCGCGCCAAGCGCCAGTTCAGGCTCTCCCGGTGCGCCAATCTCGCGCACCAGCACTACATCAAGCGGCGCATTAAGCGCGTTGGCGATTTCAAGGCCCACCGGCACCCCACCGCGGGGCAGCGCAAAGACCACAGGCTTCGCCAGGTTCATGCTGGCTAGGCGGTCCGCAAGAAGCAGCCCGGCTTGTGTTCTGTTATCGAAACGACATGGTATGACGTTCATGATGTCTGCCTACGTCCAGCGGTCACAAGATAGGCGACGGCCCCGTCCAACGTTCACAGTCGCGGGTAGTCTGCCTCGGGTATGTCGCTCTGGATATGCTCGTGCAACGCCGCGATGAAATTAAGGAAATCCATCGAGTCCAAGTCAATCTCATCGCGCAGGTTCGCGTTGCCGGGCAGCCCCGCGATGTCGGCCTCGGGCGCGATACCAGACAGCACCTCAAGCACAAGCGATTTCGCTTCGGCTGCGTTCATAGTGTTTCCACCTTCTGCACCAGACAATCGATTTCGGCGAGTAGAAGGCCGCCGCCATGACCCTCGCTGACGCGATGATCGGCCGCCAGCGTCATCGTAACGACCGTGCGCGCTTCGATCGCTCCATTCACAACCGAGGGCCGGGCCCGGGCCTTCCGATGCCGACGATCGCCAATTGCGGCGGATAGATGACCGGCAGCACGGAGTCTGCCCCGCGATCACCGACGCTGCTCTCCGTGATCGTCGAGTCGCTCAACTCGGAACTGCGAAGCCGCGACCCGCGCGCCCGCAGAACCTGATCCCGCCATCCTCGATCGTCGCCGGCGCCCGCACCTTGGGGCCGAGCACATGCGCATACCAGCCCTCCAGGCTGTGGGAGTGCTGCGCGGCAAGCTGCAGGCCGGCACCAGTTGCCATGCGGATCACCAGCGGAACGGCAAGCTGTTCGCCCGACATGTGAGGGATCGTGCAGGGCATTCGGTTCTGACGTCTATCCCGGTTTTTGCGGGTTGCGGTGCGGGGTGATCGCGATTCTGATCCTCTCTGGAATTGGCCTGACGGGAGTCGCGGATGGATTTGACGGCAACGCAGACGATCAGCCTTTGGGATGCGCTGGCGTCAGTCCCGGACCATCGGCGTGCCGCAGGCAAGCGTTATCCGTTGGCCAGTCTTCTGCTGATCGCGCTTGCCGCGATGTTGGCGGGTCGGCACGATCAGCTTGGCATCGTTCGCTGGGGACGGCGGCTACAGCGTGAAACGCTCGCGGCGATCGGCATCGACCGCGACCGGGTGCCCGCCCCATCGGTGTGGTGCGAATTGTTCCAGGCGTTGGATGTCGCCGCGCTGGAACGAGCATTCAGTGGCTGGGTTTCTGGTGAGGCGCCGGTATCGGGCCATGTCGCGATCGATGGCAAGCGACTGCGCGGCAGCGCCACGGCAACCGCGTCCGGCACACATCTGCTGGCGGCGTTCAGCACCAGTCTACAAGGTGTGATCGGCCAGTTGCAGGTGGCGCCCGAGACCAATGAAATCACCGCTGCGCTGGAATTGCTGAAGACCCTGCCGCTCAAAGGGGTCACCATCACCGGCGATGCAATCTTCACGCAAAGGGCGATCTGCCAGATGATCATCGATGGCGGCGGGGACTACTTCTTCACGGTGAAGGGCAATCAGCCCGCGCTAAAAGCCGATATCGAACAGGCCTTCCGGCCCTTTTCCCCCCTCGGCGGCATGGTCAGCGCCGTCTGACCTTGGACGCGCCGAAACGATCGAGAAAAGTCACGGACGCATCGAGACCCGGCGGATCGAAACGACTGCCTCGCTCAGCGGATATCTGGGATCCGACTGGGCCGGGGTGGGGCAGGTCTGCCGCATCACACGCGAACGGGTCGTGCGTGGCAAGAAATCCATTGAGACTGTGTACACGATCACCAGTCACAGCGTGCGCCAGGCCGGTCCCGCGCAATTGCTTGCTCTGTCGCGCGCGCACTGGGGCATCGAGAACCAACTTCATTACGTGCGCGATGTCACCTGCCGAGAGGACCAGGCCCGTGCCCATGCCGGACATGCACCTCAGGTCCTCGCTGCGTTCCGCAACACCGTGCTGACCATCATCCGCCGGCTCGGCTATAAGGTGGTCGAGGGTTTCGAGTATTTCGCCGAGCACCGATTGGCAGCGGTCGACGCGGTTCGTGGACCGAGAACCGAATGACCCTGGGGATCGTGGCAGCACTGTTGACGATCTGGTCTAGCGCCAGAAGACTGAAATTCACTGTCTTGATCACCACGATCGGCCCCACACCGGCAATCGCCGCGCCGATTCCGGCGCCGACGAAGCCGTTCTCCGCCAGCGGCGTGTCACGGATGCGGTCATCGCCCAGTTGCTGAGCGAGGCCCTTGGTCACAGCGTAGCAGCCGCCGTAACATGCCATATCGCGGCTGCCGACCGGTCCCACAGCGTGACGATCGACTGCCTCATGCGCGATGTTCAGACCCCGGCCACCCGGGAGACCGTCGTGCTGCGCGCGTGCGAAGGCCCGATTGAACGTGTTTCGGGCCGATAAGTAATCGGCCAGGTTGGATGGCACGACGAGCATGCCACCTTGTTTGATGATTCGCGGATAAAGGCCGCTCCGAAACGCCTGGCCAACCATTTGTTCGGACACCATTTCCGCCCGATTTTTGTTTTTTATTTGGTAATGTTATAGGGTGCCTCACCCATCCCCTCATTTCGCCATAGCCAATGCCGTACCAAAAGCGCCAGCGGCTGACACAGCTTCGTTGAATTTTTGCATCAACGGCGAAAGCCGGTGTTCTGGCATGTTCGGGATCAGGTCGTAGAGCATGCAACCTTGGCGGAACAGCGAGTGGGTGCGCTTAGTGCTGGTATTGGACTTCAGCAATCGGTCCATCCCAAGGCTTTCGCCAACCATGCCCAGTAGTGTCAACAGCGCAGTGGCGAAAGCGCTGATCAGTAGCAGCCGGTCGCGTCGCGTTGGCTCGCCGATGCGCGTGGCCGACAGTCCCATGCCGAACTGTAGATCCTTGGTGTCGCGAAACTGTGGCTCGATGGTCCAGCGCTTGGCGTAGTGGTTGACCAGCGTGGCCGCCATTGCCTCCCGCAAGCGGGTGGCCAGGCACCACGGCTGCTTCATACCCTTGGCCTGCACACAGACGACCGCTCCAACCTGCTGGCCCTTCGCTGTGACACGGGCATCCCGCAGCTTGCGGGCGCGGCCGCTCTTGCCTACCCACTCGGCCGCGGGCCTCGTCAGCCCGTCGGCATCGGTGACATGGATGTTGCCACGGAAACGGATGACGTAGTCGAAGCCCAGCGTGCCAAGGTAGGCGAATAGCTTCTGATCGCCGAAACCGCGATCGGCCAGGATGGTGACCCTGCATCCGCCTGGCACCAATTCGGACAGCCGCCGCAGGCAGGCATCTTCGTAGTCATTGCGATGGTTCTTCAGTTCTTCTTTCCACACTGTCAGCCATAGCAACGGGGCTGCTCGGCCATGGCCGGTGACCAGGCTCAGCACCAGCGTGGCCTGATCGTCATGGTCGAAATCGGTCCAGTCCATGGCAACCAAGATTTCCCGACGGTCGCCGATCTGATGCGGCACCCAGCGGGTGAAACTGTCCCATACGTCGATGCCCTCGTTGCTCAGCAACCGATCCACCTGTTTGATCGCGTGCTTGGTCTTCAACCCCCGCGCCTGCGCAAGCGCCTGACCGATCAGGGCCACCGCCAGAGACGCGGCGGTCATCGTGCCCAGCGTGGCTCCGGCCAGAGAATCAATGCGTTTGGCATGCAGCCCAGGCCCGTAGAGCTCGCCGATGAATGAGCGAACATCCACAAACCGACCGCCTTCCCGTCCGACCCGCACCATAGGCTCACTCCAACCGGTTCCCTGGCTGAAGCGTTTACAAACACGCGCCGAATCGCGCCTATATTTCAGTCAATCGAAATGAGGGGATTCCTGAGATAGGGTGCTCAATTGGTCTGTGTATTGATCAAGATCAACGCGCCTGCAGACGCGCCGGTTTGAATTGCGGAATGGAACACCGGCCCGTGACCGGTCACTTGTCGGGCTTTTGGATCTTTCTGCTATCACCCGACTGATCAGGATCAAAGATCGTGGCGAGCGGATGTGCCTAATCTGCAATAGTCTAGCTTGGGCGCATGGATTGGTGCCATGGCTTCGGGAGGGGCCTAATGATGACTTAGTCGTTCTTGCCCAGTCCACGCCTGCGCCCGTTCCTCCGGACACTGCTCCACCGGTGAAGCATGGCGCCGATGCAATCTTTCAAAGCCTCGCAAAGCGCCCTTCGTCTCGGACATCCAAATAGTGGACGGATTTGACTTCTTGAGAGCCGGCCCTTTCGCAGAGGGGCCAGGCTGCAGGAGACTATGATGAGCCGGTATCCAACCCTTGGCGGTTCGCTGACCGCGCTGCCCATTGCCGAAACCGATGCTGGCAACCTGAGCGCCTATGTCCCGACCAACCTGATCTCGATCACGGACGGCCAGATCGTCATGAGTTCCCGGCTGTTCCAGGAGGGACAGAAGCCGGCCATCGATATTGGCACGAGCGTCAGCCGCGTCGGCGGCAAGACGCAGGCGCCAGCGCTGCGCGTCGCGGCCGGAACGGTCCGGCTGGACTACGCGCAGTTTCTGGAGATGGAGATATTCTCCCGGTTCGGCGGGGTTGCGGACGCGCGGGTGAAAGCCCAACTGGCGCGTGGCGTCCGGCTGCGCGGGTTGCTGTCGCAACCGCAATATGCGCCGTTGCGGCTGGTGGATGAGGTCGCGTTGCTGCTCGCCTTGCGTGAGGGGGTGTTGGACACGATCCCGACAGGTCGGATCGCGGCGTTCCGAACCGCGTTGCCCGCTTGCCTGGATCGGGATGCCGCGCTGGCGGTCCACGAGGTCGGAACAAGAGGAACGCTCGATGAGGCGAACACCGCTCTTTTGCTCGCCGCCTCACGCGGCCTGGCGCAGCACTATGCGGACAGCAATGCATGACGGAGCGGCTGGCCGATGTCACGCAGCGGATCGGCAATGTGCATCAGCTGGAAGCCGTGGTGACCGCCATGCGCGGCATTTCCATCAGCCGCGTGCAACAAGCGCATGCGCTGCTGCAAGGCGTGCGGTCCTATGCCATCGTCATTGCGAATGCGATCGGGCAGGCTCGCCCGCTTGTTCCCGAAAAACACCATAATGCAGCGGGCCGTGAAACCTCGAACGGAACGATCCTGTTCTGCGCAGAACAGGGCTTCGCAGGGTCGTTCAGCGACCGGATGCTAAAGGCGGCGGGTCCCAATCTGGGTTCCAAAGACGTGTTCCTGATCGGCACCCGTGGTGCCACGCTGGCGCAGGAGCAGGGGCTTTTGCCGGTCTGGCGGTCCGCCATGGTGCCGCAGGCGATCCTGGTGCCGGCCCTGGCCCGGCGCATCGCCGATGCCGTGTACAACTGGATCTCGGACCGGCACGCGCCACTTGTCGACATCATCGTGCCGACCTGGTCCGCCGCCGACGGTCTGCAGGCCGTCATCCGCCCGCTCCTGCCGTTCGATTTTCGCCGGTTTGCCCCGACGGCTTCAGTCCAGGCACCGCTTACGACATTGCCGCCCGCGGTGCTGCTGGAACGCCTAGCAGAGGAATATATCTTTGCGGAGCTTTGCGAGGCGGTACTGACCGCATTCATGGCGGAAAACGAAGCGCGAGTAGCAACGATGCAGTCGGCAAAAGCCAATTTGCAGGACATGCTGTCGGGCCTGCAGTCGCAGGAGCGGCAGATACGGCAAGAGGAGATCACCGCGGAGGTACTCGAACTGGCGACTGGCGCCGCCGCTCGCTAATGCGCCATGAGGACCGGAAGGTCGACTCCGTTCAGGACATGGCGCGTGAAGCCGCCGAACACGATCTCCCGCACGCGGCTGTGGCCGTAGCCACCCATCACCAGAAGGTCCGCATTCACCGCTGCCGCGGCGGCCAGTAATGTCTCGACCGGCAGCCGGTCGGTCGGCTCCAGATGCCGCAGCGTCACGTCGGCGTTCTGCCACCGCAGCGCATGCAGCAGGCTTTTGCTCGAACGGGCGTCTGCTGAGCCGGCTTCCGCGATGGAAAGAATGGTCGCCGATTTTGCCGCTGCAATAAAGGGCTGGGCCGCCGCGACCGCCCGAGCGGCTTGCGAGGTGTTCTTCCAGGCGATGACGATCGTGCCACCTACTCGATCCGGTGGGGTCGGCGGGGCGATCAGCACCGGGCGGCCCGAATCCATCAGTGCTGCTTCCAGTACATCCATCGCAACCGCTTCGCCATCGCGCGCGCGTCCAACCACCAACAGATCGGCCGCTCGGCCGCGATCAGCCAGCCACGCTGGTTCGGCGCCGGTTTCAACATGCCACTCGGCCGACGGCAATTGGGCCTGGGGCTGATCCGACATGGCTATCCGCTCGCGGGCGCAAAATGCGCGGACCGCATCCTCCGCCGCCTGCGCGCGGCTCGCGGCATCTTGTTCCAGTGTCAGCATGAGTTGATCGAGGCCGGTGCCACCGCCCATATCCGTGGCTGCCAGGCTCACTACGGTACGTTGCACATCAAGACGCACATGCAGAAACTCGATATGCGCGGCGCACTGGCGCGCAACGGCGAGCGCCGTGGCGAATACTGGCCCATCAGCGTCGGTGCCTGTTGCTGGCACGAGAATATACTTGGGCATCCCTGCCTCTTTCCATTGGCGGCCGGATCGTTGCAAAACGGCGGACGACGTGCCGCGACCACGCAATCGGCCCCTGGGCCATGTGATTTGCTGTTGTGCTCGCTCTACTGCGTTTCGGCAACCATGCGGCGCAAACTAAGCAGAGCCAGTCCGAGAAACACTGCGCCCCGAGCGCAACAAGGACGAAGTCGCGCCACACCACGTCGAACCCGGCGCCGCGGTAAAGAACTGCCTGCGCGAATGAAACGAAATGCACGGTCGGCGAGATCTGCACAATCTTCGCCAGCCAGGGCGGCATGCTTTCCAGCGGTGTATTGGTGCCGGACAACATCGCCAGCGGCAGGTAGGCCAGAAGAAACAGCAACGCAAGCTGTGGCATCGAGCGCACAATAGTCCCAAGGAAATTGCCAATCGCCGTGGCGCAGAACAACAGGTAAAGCGCGGCGCCGGCCAGGAACAACACGATTGAGCCGCCGATCGGGATGCGCAGCACGCCCTGCAGGATGAAATAGCAGGACAGCGCCACGGCGATCAGGATCTCCCGGATCACCGCCGCGCCGGCCAGCACGATCGCCAGCAAGGTGATTTCTCGCAGACCGAAAACAGGGCGGCCTCGCCCAGATCTTCGACATGGTGATTTCGAATGGCGTGACCGGCATGATCAGCAGGTGATCCATCGTGCCATGGTCGCGCTCCAGTTAGACGACATGCGTCGGGACGATGCGGTTCGGGTAGGCATCCAGCACCATGCGCGCCTCCGCCCCGAGAGCAACGCGGCCGGCCTCGGCTGTCGGCAGGCAAATATCCATTTACAAATAGCCGGCATCGAGCGTGGTGAAGACCTCGCCGCCAGCGGGAAGCACCTCACCTACATTGGCCACCCGATAATCGATCGGGCCGTCCTTCGGCGCCATCAGCTGATTGTCGGCAATCTCGACCGCGTAGTACTCGACCTCGTGCGTTGCTGCCTCCAGCGCTTGTTCGGCGGCGTGAATCGCCGCCTCGTTCACGATCAGCGTGCCGCGGGCACTGTTCAGCGTCTGCCGCTGCTGATCGAGCGTCTCGACCGAGGCGAAACCTCTCGGCACCAGGTAGATCGTGCGGGCAATCTCCTGCTCCGCCAGCGTCACCACCGCCTCCTGCTGGGCATAATTCGCCTTCGCCTGAGCCAGGCTGTGCTGGGCCTGTTCGATCAGTGCCTGATGCATTTTGAGCTGGGCCTGTACGTCACGTGTATCCATCGCGGCGACGACCTGGCCGGCTTTCTCGCGGTAGCCTTCGTCGGCCCTCACCTCGGCAATGCGGCCTGGGTATTTCGTGTCGATATCAATCTAATCCGCTTCCAGGCGGCCATTGCCCATGACGAAACCCGGGGGCAGTGTCGTTCGCAAGTGGAGGTACCAATATGCGCACCCGCCTGCGATTATGCGCACCCGCCTGCGATCGCCGCCAACAGCATGAGCCACGGCCACCGCTTCCGCCTGGATGCGCGTTTGGGCGCCGGCACGTTTGGCACGATCAGCGCCGGCAGCCGGCCGGCTGTGGGTGAGGTCTGCTGGATGTCGCCGCTGGTTTTCGGCGGGTCTTTCAGTTCTGGCATAGACCGCGACGATCCGGGTGTTCGGTGGGCCTGCGTGGCCACTTTGATGGCACCATGCGTTGACGCAGATCAATGCGCGCGCACTTCGCTTTCATTAAGCACCGATGAAATAAGAACAAGCAAAATGGAGGAAAAGGTGTCCGATCCGGACATGATCAAAACCAAGCCTACCGATCCAACCGATGAGCATCTGCTCTTGTTCGGGACGATTATCCAGTGGTTCGCGCGGTATCAACTTCTCATGCAGGAGAGACGATCAGCGGTGCCGACATTATCTCGATCAACTTGATGACCGCCGGCCTGGACTTCATGGGGAAACGTGATGCGCTGTTCAATCTGGTCCGTCACAGGACTGTGCCGCACGACCAGGCGGAGCAGATTCGCACCAACATGCAAATGGTTCGAACGTTCAGCCTGTTGCACGATGATATCATCCATTCCGTATGGATCCAGGGAAAGCCGCCGAATTCGATCGGGCCGGTGTGGCTCGGCAAGGGTCCCCGGACCGCCATCAAGGCCTTGCATCGCATCGAGACCGGTGGAAAGGAATTCGTCGAGAATTATGGAAGATCAGATCGTCTACACGATTACTGACTTGAGACAGGTCAGCAAGAATATCGCCGCGAATTACGGGGAATTTCAAGATTACCTCACACAGGTTGGGTTTGTTCCGGCGACGCGATGGATGCCATGACGTTTCCGGAACTTAGGCGCGAGTGGCATCGCGTTGCCTCCGACCTGCCTTAGCTTCGACAGCGCCGCCGGTATCGCGGGCGCGCACAACACGACCGGACAATGACCGGCAACAGGAAGCAGGAGGAAACCACCATGGCAATCCAGAGCTTCATCCGTTGGTTCCAGGATATCCGGCTGGAGGACGTTAACCAAGTAGGCGGCAAGACGGCATCGCTTGGCGAGCTATACAGCGCGTTATCTGGCGCCGGCGTTCTTGTACCGGACGGCTTTGCGGTCACCGCCGACGCCTATCGTGACGCACTGTCTTCCTTCAGCGCGAACGACACCTTGCATCGGTTGCTTGACGATCTCGACCGGGACGACATGGTCCAACTCGCCGAACGCGCGGCGGCGGCGCGAGAGGTCGTTTACGCCGCGACCGGCGGCGCGGCACTTCGCGACCAGATCGCAACGGCGTACCTGACCCTTGAGCGCGAAGCCGGTCCTGGCGTTGCGGTCGCCGTGCGAAGCTCCGCAACGGCGGAGGACCTTCCCACCGCCAGCTTTGCCGGCCAGCATGAGAGCTTTCTCAACATCAGCGGAATCGACGCGGTTGTAGACGCGTGCCGGCGCATTCTTTGCCTCCATCTTCACCGACCGCGCCATCATTTACCGGCTGAACAACGGCTTTGATCATTTCAAGATCGCATTGTCGGTGGCCGTGATGCGCATGGCGCGCGCCGATATCGGTTCCAGTGGCGTGATCTTCACACTCGATACCGAATTAGGCTTCCGCGACGTGGTGTTCATTACCGGCGCCTATGGCCTGGGCGAGAACGTGGTGCAGGGCGCTGTGGATCCCGACGAGTTCTACGTTCATAAGCCGACCTTCAACCAGGGCTACCGAGCGGTGCTGTCGCACACG
This sequence comes from uncultured Pseudomonadota bacterium, assembly GCA_963819005.1. GTDB lineage: Bacteria > Pseudomonadota > Alphaproteobacteria > Acetobacterales > Acetobacteraceae > Rhodopila. Next base: position 11,626 of record CAWFUL010000004.1, on the reverse strand, counting down.
CTGGGCCGCAAGCAGATGCGGATGGTGTACGCGGCGGCGGAGGCCGGTGGCGGGACGCGCAACGATCCAACGGCGGAGGCTGACCGCCAGCGCTTCTGTATCGACGATGCAGATGTGCTGCGCCTGGCGGACAGCGCGATCAAGATCGAGGCGCACTACTCGGCGCGCGCCGGTCGCCCCGTGCCGATGGATATCGAATGGGTCAAGGACGGTGCCGACGGTCATCTTTACATTGTCCAGGCGCGGCCCGAGACGGTGGCATCGCGCCGGACCGCGGAGGACTTCGAGGCCTATGCCCTGACCGGCAGCGGGCAGGTTGTCGCCACCGGCCGCGCCGTCGGGGAAAAGATCGCCAGCGGGCGTGTGCATATCATGGCAGACGCGCGCGACCTGGCTGGGTTCACGGCGGGCGATGTGCTGGTCGCCGATACCACGACGCCGGACTGGGAGCCGGTAATGAAGCAAGCCGCGGCGATCGTGACAAACCGCGGCGGCCGCACCTGCCACGCCGCGATCATCGCCCGTGAGCTTGGAGTACCCGCTGTGGTCGGCGCTGAAGGCGCGACCGAGGCGTTGAAACCCGGCCAAACCGTCACCGTATCCTGCGCCGGCGGCGAAGTCGGCCAAGTGTTCGACGGCGCCATACCCTTCGAGGTGACGAAGGTGCCAAGCGCCGACATTGCCCGCCCGGAAACAAAGATCATGGTGAACCTGGGCAACCCGGACCTTGCCTTCCGCACAGCCATGCTGCCTAGCGACGGCGTCGGATTGGCCCGAATGGAATTCATCATCAGCGAACACATCGGCGTCCATCCCATGGCGCTGGTTCACCCGGAACAGGTAACGTCGGCCGAGGCGCGGGAAGCGATTGCGCGGCTGACTGCACAATACGCCCAGCCAGCCGACTTCTTCATTGAGAAATTGTCGGAAGGCGTCGGCACCATCGCCGCGGCGTTCTACCCGCGTCCGGTAATCGTCCGGCTGTCTGACTTCAAGACCAACGAATACGCCAGCCTTCTCGGGGGCGCCGGATTCGAGCCGGTCGAGGCCAATCCGATGCTCGGATTTCGCGGCGCCGCGCGTTACGCGCATCCCGCTTACGCGGCCGGGTTTGCGCTGGAATGCGCCGCCCTGCGGCGAGTGCGTGACGAGATGGGCCTGACCAACCTGTATGTCATGGTGCCGTTCTGCCGCCGTGAGGAGGAAGCGAAGCGGGTCATCGCCACCATGGCGGAGCATGGCCTGAAGCGAGGCGAGAACGGGCTGGAAATCTATGTCATGTGCGAGATCCCCAACAACGTCATCCGCATCGATGCCTTCTCGGAACTGTTCGACGGCTTCTCGATCGGCTCGAACGACCTGACCCAGTTGACGCTCGGGGTGGATCGCGACTCCGCCATCGTCGCCTTCGACTTCGATGAGCGTGACCCGGGCATGCTGGAGATGCTGCGTCTGGCAGTCACAGGGGCCCGGCGCAACCACCGTCACGTCGGGATCTGCGGCGAGGCGCCAGCAAACTATCCGGAAATCGCCGCTTTCCTGGCCGAACTCGGCATTGACTCGATCAGCGTTAATCCCGCCAGCCTGCTTCGTACGTTGACCGTCGTGAAAGCCGCCGAACAAAATCAGCATGCCTCCGGCCACCGACATAAAGCAGGCTGATACAACCTGTCGCGGGCCTGTCCTCGGCGGAGGCCAAGGGCCGTTTCGCGACGTTCGATCCGAACACCGTCACGGCGGAAAAGCCGCCATGCCACCCCTGAGCGGCTGGAGCGATTCGCAAGCATGATACGTCAGGTCATCGAAAGTGGAGACCCGGCTGCCCAGCGCGCCTGTCTCCGCTTGTTCGCCGACACCGTTACCCGTCGGCCACAACATCGCGATCTCCAGGTCGACGCTGGCATTGCCAAAGGGGGTGGAAACAGGCGAGATCGACCTCACCCGGCAACAAGTGCCCAGTTTTGTTCGGGAGTGGCGTCCCGTAGGGGATTCGAACCCCTGTTGGTGCCGTGAGAGGGCGAAACCTACCATCCACCGAAATCCCCGGACATTCCCGTAACCGGCCTTAGTCCTGCATTCCCCCCTGGCAACATCCCCCCGCGATGCCCTACCATACCACCCATAGGCAGGACACTCCGGGACACCAAACATGGCACGCAAGGTAAGGGCAACAGGATTCGAGACGCGGACGGCACGCCTTAAGCGGCCTGTTGCCAAAAAACCGGAGTTCGTCCGGATCGGGCCTGGCGTCAGTCTCGGCTACCGGCGCAATGCCACGGCGGGCACGTGGGTGGCACGGGTAGCGGACGGCAAAGGCGGTAACTGGACCAAAGGCATCGGGAGCGCGGATGACTATGACGACGCCGATGGCTCGACCGTGCTGGACTACTGGCAAGCCCAGGATCGGGCCAAGCAGGTTGCTCACGCTGGCAAGGATCAGGCTATCGAGGTTGCGAAGCTGTCCGTTGCTATCGAGACGGCGACCACGCTCCGGACCGCCCTGGCTAGCTACGAGGCTGACCTTGCTTCCCGAGGTGGCGACGTTGGCAACGCGGTGCGGGTGCGACGCCACCTTTCCGATGCCATGATTGACCGGCCCGTAGGTGAATTATGCCGGGAGAGCTTACGCACTTGGCGAGAAGGCCTGAACACAAAGCGGCGACGGAAGGCGGGCGATGACACGGCGGACAAGCCTGGAAAGCCACTAGCGAAGTCCGGCATCAACCGGCTTTGCACGGCGTTGAAAGCAGCGCTCAACCTTGCCGCCGATCTTAACCCTCGGATCGGAAACCGAGACGCATGGGAGTGGGGCCTTGCGACCCTGCCGGATGCCGAGCATGCGCGGAACGTGATCTTGCCCGACGATGACATACGGAAGCTACTGGCGGCGGCTCCGGCCCAAGGCGCAGACTTCGCGCTGCTGATCGAGGGGCTTGCCGTGACAGGTGCGCGGGTGTCGCAGCTTGCCCGCGCCAACGTGTCTGACTTGCAGGACAACCGGCCCGATCCCCGCATCATGATGCCGGTCAGCGACAAGGGGAAAGGAGACAAGAGTAAGAAGGCGAAGGACCGTCCGGTGCCGATTTCCGTCGCCTTCGCTTCAAGGCTTCGCGAAGCGGCTAATGGACGGCAAGAGGACGGCCCGCTGTTTCCCAAAGGCGACGGGCGATGGAAGGATACCGATCACGCGCGACCATTCGCCCGGACCGTCAAGGCGGCGGGGATAAAGACCGAGAGCGGCGAGCCGGTGACAAGCTACGCGCTCCGCCATAGCAGCATCGTCCGGGCGTTGCTGGCTAACGTTCCGGTCCGCGTGGTGGCATCGCAACACGATACCAGCGTGGCGATGATTGAGCGCAACTATTCCCGCTTCATTAGCGACCATACCGACGCGATCGCCCGCGCTGCGATGCTACAGATAGCTTAACCGCTAGCAAAAATTCTGTTACTATTTCGCATTGACGATCCCAACGGTTCCGATTAGTCATTAGTTACCGAACCGGCGGAACCGGGAACAAGGCGGCAGACAGGGGATGCAACCCTGCCTGCCTGACCTTAGACACCAAGGACTGATCAAAAATGCCTAAGATCGACACATTCAATACCACGTCAGACGCGCCCGACACATCACTTATCACCACATGCACCGACGCAATCGCGCTGCTGGACCGCGTGGCGGCTTGGGACGCGGGAACCCTGCCCTGCCCCGGCCCGTCCGCATCTTCAACGACATCGGTTCAACGATCCTGCCAGGACGAGCGAGATCGGCCTCGGACCGGATGATGGCGAACGAACGGCGGTAGATCTCCGCACCATCCCGGATGTAGTCGCGGTGGCTGGTGGTCATTGGGTTTCCGTCCGCATGCTTGTCAGCACCGCAAGTGCCGTATTGCGGCGCGTGATCCACAACCCGTGGCGGATGGCATTCTGAAAGCACTCAGCCATGGCGTTGGCCGCGGCCGGGTTGGCGGTGGTCAGGAACCGCAGGACCGACTCGTCGCCGAGGGTGGCGTCGAACAAAAGGTCAAACTGCTCGCTGCTGACGACCTCGGCCAGAGCGGCATATGCGAAGAGATTGTCGACTGTTTGGGCGATCTCGGCAGCACCTCGATAACCGTGCCGCATCTGGCCTGCCAGCCAGCGCGGGTTGGTGGCGCGGGCGCGCCGGACGCGAGCGACGGTGCGGACTGTCATAGGAGTTGATGCCGGGACGGCGTTCCCGGCATCACGCGCATGGAGCGCGGACCATGTTGCGGCAGGTAGAGCGATTTATTTTAGATGCTGGAAACTCCGCCTTAATAGCCAATATTCTTCTTCTGATCTAAGAAGAATTTTCGTATTACTTCACATTAAATGAAGCCGATTGCAAAAAATCTGCTTCACGCGGTTTTTGATCCGTCGTAGGCAAGGGTCATGCCACGGGGTTTCCGGGCATATATGGAGCCATTCATGTCAGAAACAATCACCGCCCCGCTGGCTAAGGCCATCGCGGTCAGCGGCATTAGCCGGTCCCAAATGTATCGAGAACTTGCCGCCGGTCGCATCCGCGCATTGAAGTCAGGGCGTAGCCTACTCATCGATATGGACAGCCTACGGGCGCACATCGCCAGCCTGCCCGCCGCTTCGTTCCGTGCCCCTACTCAGGCGGGCAAGTGATGGCACAGATGGGGGCTTTCAAGTCTGCTGGTCAGGTCAGCGTTGTGCTGACTACCGTATCAGCGGCTATTGCATTGCCGAGTGACGGCGAAAGCGTGTTGGTTGTCAATACGTGCGCCGTCCCGGTAGCTTTCGATTTCAAGACATCGACTTTCGCGGCTACCGCTACATCGCCTTATGTCGTAGCAGCAAATAGCAACCTAATCGTTTCGATTGGGCGTAGCATTCAGAATGTTACGATGTGGCTTGCTGCATTTCCAATCGGGACCGCTGCCAGTAGCGTGTATTTCATGCGCGGTGATGGTAGTTTGCATTGAGCGAGACAGATGTAGTTTGGACATACGCAAAATGACCGACACGGAATACAAACAAGCCAAGCGCGATATGATTGCGCAGGCAAGATTAAAAGCCGCAACGCCAATTGCAGATAATGCCGACGCCAAGCATGTGCGCGACATGAACGATAGTGAAGTAGCACAACACTTGAAGAAAATTGGCTATTACCGGCAATCGCTAATGCGTCTCGGATAGAGACAACTTCTAACCACTAATTTTTGAGGAACACATGACAGACATTAGAGACGAGTTAACTGCCGCAGAGGCAGACGTTACGGCTGCGCGTGACACCGTAGCAAAACTTATCAAGTCCGCAACGGCAGCCAAGTTTCGCGTTGATATGGCGAAGTCTGATCGCGCCCGTATTGTCGATGGTGCCGTTAGGCGAGATACCCGCAACGACCGCCATCCGCGCCTGCCATGATGCCGTTGCCGCGACGGAGATTGAACACGCCTACTGGCTTGACGTTCGGGCCGCTGGCGAAACTATCCTAAGCGCCAAGTTGGCGGCGCAGGATCACCAGCGGATGCTATTCGAGCGTGCCCGCATACAGGCCCACCATGATTTGATTGACGTCGAGTATCGTGCATTCTTCCCGGAGCAGCCGGATACCGACGATCTAAAGGCTGCGCTGGTCAAGAACCCCAACCTTCTCGCTCAGGTGATGGCCGAGGCCACCCGAACATACGATAAAGCATACCACTACTTTACAGGCAATCCAGGCAACCCAACGCAACCGCCACGCGGGCGCATCATTGAGGAATGGAACGACTGCCGCGCTATGTTGCAATGGGCGGCAAGTGTTCCGGGCGACGTGCCGATGGGCTGGCAAGAACGTAATACCATCCGACAGATTCGCGTTTGTCTGGCGATCTCGGCTCATTTCGCGAAGTACGTGACTTTGGATGTGGAAGCATGCCGTCGCATGCATGAGCATTATGCCAACGTTCACGCGGGCTATCAGGTTGCTCGCGCTCATCTGCCGCGATGGGTCCGCACTGGAGCAATCGCACCCAATAGCTTCGTGGCCTTTCCATGAATGACGTTGGGCATCGCTCCTGCAAGGTCTGTTTGCATCCCGAAAGGGATGCAATCGACCGCAAGCTAGTCATGGGTGCGTCTATCCGTAGCGTCGCCGCAGACCACGGCCTAAGCCATGCCACGATGTGGAGGCACAACAAGGCCCATTTACCCACCTCCTCCGTCACCTCTGCCGTGCAAGCGGCGGAGGATGGCAGGGCAGGCGACTTGCTCGCGGAGGTAGAGGCTATCGCCGTCCAGCAACAGCGGCTCTTGGACAAGGCTGAGGCCAATCAAGACTTTCGCGCTGCCATCGCTGCCGGGAGGGAACTTGCTCGCTGTGTGGAGTTGCAGGCCAAGCTACGGGGCGATATAGCGACCGCGCCGACCATAAACATTGTTGCCAGCCCCGACTTCCCGCGCATTGTCGCGCTCATGCTTGAATTTGTGGACGCATACCGCCGCCCCGAGTTGGCGGAGCGGGTCGCGTTGCTGCGTCCAGGGCTGACCATCGATCATCAGCCTGACGGGCCGCTATGAGCGATCTTGCGCTAGAACTGGCGTGCGCCGCAGATCCCGTCATCTTCGCGCGGGAACGGCTCCGCAACCCGGATGGCGATAGGATCATTCCCGACCCTTGGCAGGAGCGTATGCTGCGGTCGCGGGAGCGGCAGATGATTGCCAACTGCTGCCGTCGCTCCGGCAAAAGCACGATGGCGGCTGTCCTGGCATCGCATACGTCCATCTACGCGCCGCAATCGACAACCCTTATTGTCTCGCGTGGGCAGGATCAGGCCAAGGAATTGTTTTCTACGGCATCGGGCTTTCTCAAGTCTCATCCTTCGTTCCCTCGTTTTGACGCAGACTCTATGACCCGCTGCACCTTGGCTAATGGCGGCCGCATCATATCGCTTGCGAATGGGGATGCAGTCCGAGGTTATAGCCTGCAACTGATAATCGTGGATGAAGCCGCGTTTGTGGAAGACAAAACGCACAAGGCCATCCGGCCGATGTTGGCGCTTAAATCTAAGTCAACCCGGCGCGCCCGTATCGTTATGATGTCGACACCACACGGCAGGCGCGGCGAGTTCTATGAAACTTGGACGAACGGCGGGCCGGACTGGCATCGGGAATTGATTACGGCGGACGATTGCCCGCGCATCGATCAAGCGTTCATGGCGCAAGAAAAACAACGAACCGGAGACTTCTGGATTTGTCAAGAATACTACGGTATATTTAGCGAAAGCGAAGATCAGCTATTCGCCAATGAACATATCGAGGCTGCGTTTTGCTCGTCTCTTAATTCGTTGCCACTTAGGATCGTAACATGAGGCTATTCCCCGTTAAGGCATATCCTGACATCGCGCCCGAGATCACAACCACAACCACGGAGCCAGTATCGCAGGGCTTTATATTAAGCGTCGATTTGGGAAGCATGAGCGATCGCACAGCACTCGTGGTCAACGAATACGCTTATGCAACGCAAACGACATGGAGCCAGGCTTACGCCCAACGCGACCCGGAGCCGATAAGGCGGGACAGGATTTTGCATCACGCTATCCGCGCCATGCACAGGCCAGCAACCGGGACTGCCTACCCTGCCGTCGTTGCTCAGGTAAACGCATGGCTTGAAGATTTACCGTCCATGCCTCGCCCACCTATCCTAGTGGTCGACGGGACAGGCTTAGGCGGGCCGGTGGTAGACTACATGAGGCGCGAACGGCTTAACCCTTATGCCATTGTCATCACTGGCGGCGGAAAGGTTGACGCAAAGGCCAACGGCGCAAGCGTGCCTAAGAGCCATCTTGCAGGCGCAATGCAAGTGGCACTGCAAGCCCAACGGCTGAAGATTGCCGCTGACATTCCAGAGGCGGTTCTGTCAGCGCTCGCGCCATCGCTCTATCGTCCCTGTGCGATTGCGCCTGGTTTGGGCATAGAGGCCTCTGAGAAGGGGGCGTATAGGTGGATTGCATTGGGTGCGGCTCAGCAGCCGTTACGGAACGGAGCGAGCGTACGGCCCAGGGTTACCGCCGGTTCCGCTGTCGCGCCTGCGGCAAGCAGTTCAACGAGCGGAGTGCCGGCTCGCTGAACCGGACGCAGTATCCCTCCGACGTCATCGCCCTCGTGGTGCTCTGGCGCTTGCGCTATAAGCTTGCCCTGCGTGACCTACCGGAAATGTTCCTGATCCGCGGCATCGTGTTCAGTCACGAGGCGGTTCGCGACTGGGAAACCAAGCTCACGCCGGCATTGGCTGAAAGTTTGCGGCGACGCCGACGCGGCAAAGCAGGGCGGAGTTGGTATGTCGACGAGACCTACATCAAGGTTCACGGTCAGTGGCGTTATCTCTACCGTGCCATCGATCGCTCGGGCGCGCTGGTCGATGTGATGTTCAGCGAGCACCGCGACATGGCCGCCGCGAAGGCGTTCTTCGAGTTGGCCAAGATGGTCACCGGGATCACGCCCGACCGAGTCACCACGGAGGGGCATGACAGCTATCCAAGGGCGATCCGGACGACCCTGGGCGCAGATGTGCGGCATCGCGACAGCCAGTATCTCAACAACCGACTGGAGCAAGATCATCGCGGCGTCAAAGGCCGATACGGTCCGATGCGCGGGTTCAAGTGCCCCCGATCGGCTGGCGAATTCTGTCGCGCCTACGACGAGCTTCGTAACTTCCTCCGCTCCCGCTCCCGAACCAATCAGCAAGTCTCCGCCAACTACCGCAGGTTACACTTCCTTCGCCGCACCGCCACGGCTTTGAGTGTGTTGCAAGCCGCATGAGAAAATCTCGATCTCGATCCCGCCGACTATACTTGCCGGCACGAGCGCTGACAGAACCCTTGCGGGAAGCCGCGCAGCGAGCGGCTTTCCCCGCGCTATACGACCGATTGGGAGGAACTGCTTCCGTTAGATGAGTGCGACAGGTTCGATGACGGTCGGATCATCGTCGCCTACGCCGGTGCGATTAAGTCGAGGGGAGACCAGATGCTCCCGCAGTTTTTCTTCGGCTGCTGGTTTCAACGCCTCCGGCCCCAGCGAGCCATTCAACCATGCGTCGAAATCCTGCGGCTCCAGCAGCACCGGCATCCGGTCGTGATAGGGCGTCATCCAGGCGCTCGCATCCGAGACGATGATCGTTGCCGAAATCACCTCGTCAAAGTTATCGGGATCGATCCAGCGATCCCAGAGCCCGGCGAATGCCAACACCGGCGAGCCGTCGGCCGCCGTGAAGAGATGCGGCTGCCTGGCACCCTTGCCACCGGTCCATTCATAAAATCCGCTCGCCGGGATAATGCACCGGCTGTATTTGAAGGCGCCGCGGAACATCGGCTTCTCGGCGACGGTTTCGGCGCGAGCGTTGAAGGTCGCCGGCACGTCTTTTCGGGATTTCTTCCACCAGCTGGGTACCAGGCCCCAGCGCATCGGCACCATCTCACGGCCCACGATTTCCCGGTCCCTGATGCGGGTCGTGACGACATCGATGAAAGTGGTGGGAGCGATATTGTACCGCGGCTGCAGGTTCCGCGGCATACCGAGGTCACCGAACACGTTCAGAAAGGCATGCACTTCCGCCCACGTGTAGTGCTGGGTGAAGCGGCCGCACATGGTTCAAAAGGGATTTTGGATCGACCGGGTCATACGGGGATTCCAGCGCTGGTCGGAGATGTCCGCTGATGCCATCATGGCGGTTCGTTAGGCGCGGCCCAGGTCTACAGCCGTAGGTTTGTCAGCCTCGGTCGCTTCGATCACGCCACGCCAGAGCTTGCGCTCGTGTGGGAAGTAGTCGGACACGGGATAGTGGAGCGTGTGGTTGTTCTCCCAGACGACAACAGTATTCGGTCGCCACACAAGGCGGAAATGGAATTCCGGCCGCTGGGTATGACGATACAGTTCACGGAGCAACTCATCGCCTTCCGCCGTTGGAAGCTCGACAATACCGCGGCAATAAATTGGCACGTTGACGAACAGGTACCGTCGGCCATTCCCCGGATCGCGGGGCACCAGTGGATGAACCACTGGCGGGGCGTTCTCCATCGCTTCCGCTTCCTCTTTCCTATGCCGGCGCTTGGTATTCTGGGTTGCTGTCACGCGATGGTAGCAATGCAGCCCCTCGATCCGTTCCTTCAGTTCATCGGAAAGTGCGTCATACGCAGCCGCCAGGCTGGCGAACAACGTGTCACCACCGATGGGCGGCAGTATCTTCGCGTAAAGCGACAGGACGCGGGTCGGCAATTTGCGGAACGAATGGTCCATGTGCCAGAAATTGATCTGCTGCTGTTCATTGGATCGGGTATGAATGGCGCCGACTTCCGGTGGGTGGTTTCGATCCACGACCATATCTTCCTTCACGGGCGTGCCGAAGATGCGCAGAAATTCCGCGTATTGACGTGGCGAGAGCTCCTGATCACGAAACACAAGAACTTTGCGGTCGGCCAGCACCTCTCTGAGTTCCCTCTGCGCGTCCAGGCCTGGCTGTCGCAAGTCGATCCCGGAAATCTCGGCGCCCAGCGCAGGTACGATTGGACGCTGATGGATACGAGAGAACGTCCTGCTCGCGATTGGTCCTATCGGTCGAAGGGATTCAAATCCGTGATGTGTGCGCTCGCCTGGTATCGCGGGTAGGCCCCGTATCGCCGATACGTCGGTTTGTGCCGTTCGTGAATCCCCTTGCGTCAGACCCCGCCGGCGCCGCTGAGCAGTTGTACGCAGGCTACTTCAGTGAGGGAGAAGGCCCAAGCCTACAGGATGTACGGCTTCTCCAGGTGGGAATTTAATGTGAGAGTAACTGCCGTGCCGGGCGCAAACTTCACGGCTCGTGCAAGGTCTTTCTGAGAGTATCAGGCAGTTGTTATCCTCGATTACCTGGGCGTCTTCTTTGGCGCCGAGGTATCGCGCGAACTAACGAAACCATCAGCCGCCATGTGATCATCAGGGAACGTCAACTTGCTTTAACATGCTAGCAGGCGTTACGTGTAACGCATGGAAGCTCGCCCAACCTCTCGCGCCCGGATCGCCCGCCACCGTGCCATTCAACGTCAGCGCGGGTTGCGCCCGGTGGTGCTGTGGCTACCGGATGCGAGCGATCCCGAGTACCGCGAGCGGCTGGCGGACGAGTGCCGTCAGCTTGCCCGCCTGACGACCGAGGAAGACAGCATGGCCGAGGATTTCGCCGGGCTCGCGGAGCAGACGGAGGGATGGCGCTAACACCAGGTGCCGTCCGTCGCGGCGTTGTGGTGCTGGTCCGCCTGCCGCGCGACAAGGCGCGGCCTGCCGTCGTGGTTCGGTCCGACCTGCTTTCGGAGCTCTCCTATGCGACGGTGCTGCCCATCACTACGGATTTGCGGGCTGGGTTCAGCCTGCGGATCGACCTCGCGCCGACCGAGGAGAACGGGTTGCGCGTCGCCTCGCAGGTGATGGTGGACTGGCCGCAGACGGTCCGGTTCTCCGACATGGGCCAAGCGATCGGCCCCCTCGACGTGGTGACCATGCGGGCCATCACGCGGCAGATGGCGGTTGCGCTGGGCATCGGGGCCAGGCCGACCGCGCCGCGCCGCAAGGGGCCAGTGATCGCGCCGCCCAACACGCCCTGATCCGCACGGCTGCCGCTCCTCG
>CAWFUL010000003.1:0-31670 GCA_963819005.1 uncultured Pseudomonadota bacterium | reverse complement strand
ACAGGTATATCGAGAGGCGAGGCAATGCCAGGAAACCGATCGGCTGCCGAAAAGATGTCGGTGCTTGCCAGAGTGCTGGGCGTGGCTCTCACGCTCGTGCTGCTGACCCCTTGCGCCGCATGGCAGACGACGGCCCGCGCTGATACCGGAGGCTACAGCCGACCGGGATCGTGCACAGCGGGGGCGGCGCCTCGATGCGCAGGCCATCGATACAGGGCAGCGGCGGCTACGCCCGGCCGTCCAGTTCCATGACCGGTTCGTATGGCGGCTCCCGCGGGGCGGGCGACACGGCCATCTCGCGGCGCAATTCCGCGCAATCACTCAATGATTTCCGATCCTCCATCGCACCGGCCCCGCGTCCGTACCGATCCGGGGCGGCCCCCGGCCGGCGGCTATGACGGCGGTCTGTGGGGTGGCGGTCAACGACGGCCCGAGCCGGCGGCCGTCCCCGGCTCCTGGTGGGGGCAAAGCCGGTCCTATCCGCCCCTGACGCAGGGCTATCCGGGCGGCCCGCGGCAGTATGGCATGTGGGACGCCGTGATGCTGTGGTCGTTGCTCAATGCGGTGACCAGCACCCGCAGTGATACGTTCTTTCGTCAGAACCAAAACGATCCCGGCTACCTCCAGTGGCGGGCGGAGGCCGATCGGCTTGCAGCGAACGATCCGGCGCTGGCCGGGAAGCTGTCACAACTCGACAGCCAACTGGCGCATGGGGCTTCAAATACCGCGACAACCCCGTCGGGTTCGAGTGCTCCGCCGGCTTCGACAGGTGACGACGGCGACGTGGTGCTGCTGGTGCTTGTTGGCAGCGCGGCCCTCATGGCCGGGTTGTGGGTGATGCGCCGCCGCGCCGCCGCGCGCCTCTTGCCCGCGGACTCGAATGCGCTGCCTGGCATCTCCGGCAGCGCGGAAACGCGTCTGCGTGTCGGCATGACGATACCGCTCGATCCCAGCCCGTTCGTCCTGGCCAACGGCGTGACCAAGATAGCGCCGCCCGCCGAGGGGGGGCTGGTGAGCATCGAGGCGATTGGCCTTGTGCGGGATGGCGCCGCCGGGAGCGGCGGTGTCGCGCTGCACCGCCTTTACCTGCCGCACCGGAACAGCTTCTTTGAATACTATCTCGGAGCCTCCGGCCAACCGGAGGAATGCCGCTATTTTTCGTTGCTCGATGAGGTAACGCCGGCAAGCCGCGACGACTGGGCTTTCTGGCTCGATCCGGCGGAGGGCATGATCGGCTGGCCGGAATTTCAGACCAAGGACGGCAAGCTGTACGGCCGTGCATGGGCATCCGGCAGCTCCCGGGTGCCTCCCCGCGATCAGATCGAGACCGTTCGGGATGTCTCCGGCGACCGGACGCGTACTCTGCACGCCATGCTGTATGCCGGTTATACAGGCGCCGCGCCGCCGGCTCCCGGGACGGAATATATCCTGGTCCAGGCCATCGAGCAGGATGGTCAGGCTTGGGTGGAAGTCCATGCCGGCATCGACATCAACCCGGCGGCGCTGGCGTTGCCGCCCGTGCCGCTGTCCTGAATATCCATCGACCTTTAGTTGAACGGAACCGCCATGCAACCTGCTCCGCCCGGCTCCTTGTCCGCCATCTTCGACGCGATCGGCGCCGGCGTGCCTCTGCTGCTGATGCAGTTGCTGGCGAGTATCGCCCTGCTGGCGATCGGGGTCGCGATCTACACCGCGGCCACGCCGTTCCACGAACGCGCGCTGATGGCGCGGGGGAACGTCGCGGCTGGCGTGGTGTTCGGCGGGGCGATCATTGCCCTGGCCTTGCCGATCGCCGTTATTTTGGGCACGTCGGGCCGATTGCTCGACATCGTGGCGTGGGGCGCTGTCGCCCTCGTGCTGCAGCTTCTCACGCTGGGAGTTCTGTCGTTAATATTGCGCAACTTACGCGCCGCGATCGAGGGGGGCAACGTCGCCGCCGCGATTGGCCTCGCCGCCGGACAGATCGCCGTGGCCTTGCTCAATGCCGCGGCGATGATACCGAACTGATCAAGCCGCCAATCGAAGTCAAACAGAAAGGAACCTGAGATGTTGCAGTTCATGGCCAATCTTGTTGGCGTCAAGTTCAACAAGGCGGCGCAGGCTGGCGTCGAAGCACTGGTCCGCTGGGACCCGAAGTCGGCAAGTGAGGCGGAGATGCGGACGATGGAACAGCATCTCGATGATCTCGGCCGCGAAGTGGCCCTTGCACGCCAGAGTTACGATCGCGAAAATAAGGAGGCCGAGGCCATTCAGGCATTGTCGCACCAGCGCATGGCCGCCGCCGAACAACTCCAGGGGCAGATCGAAGCCGCATCCGACCCGGCCCGCAAGACCAGCCTGGAGTCGAGCCTGGGAACACTGGTTTCAATGCTCGAACAGATGGCGCCGGAGGTCGATCGCGAGAAGAAGGAAGCGGCCGATGCGAAAGACTTCCTGCAAATGCTGGAGCAGACGTACGCCGAGGCCGGCGGCAAGCTCAAGGCGGCCCGCTCCGCTTTGGAGCAGGCCCAGCGCGACATGGGCCGCGCCGCGCAGCAGCGCGAGCAGGCCGATCGGCAGGCGGAAGCGGCACGCCGGGCTGCGGGGCTGGCAAGCACGACGAGCAGCCTGACGGTCGCCCTGAAGGCGATGCAGGATGCAGCCGCAAAGGACCTCGTCGCGGCGGACGCCCAGATGAGCAAGGCACGCCTGCTGCGTCCGACAGTACCCGAGCAGGACGATCCAAACATTGCGGCCGCGCTGGCTCAGGCCGCGGGCAAGCCGACCGGACCGCAGAGTCTGAGCGACAGGCTGGCGGCGCTGAAGGCCTCGCACGCTTCGTAGTCTTGATCGCCATTTCGCTGGCACCGGCACGGCGGAAGGGGATGTCGATGCGACGCCGGTACTTGTTTTGTTCGGTCCGGTCTCGTCATGGTTGTTGCTTGTCCGTCATGGCCGGCCTCCGCCGGCCATGACGGGATGGCATCGTCCAACGGTCGGTTTCAACGGCGCCTGGTCTAATCATCAAGAATCGCCACCGCCCGTGTCCATCCAGCCGAGGCCCGGTGCACCTTGACCGGAAAGCACACCACATCGAAACCATCGGCCGGCAGCGCGGGCAGGTTGCCGAGTTTCTCCATCTGGAAATAGCCGATCTCCCGGCCGGCACGGTGACCTTCCCAGATCAGGCTGGCGTCGCCGGTGGCCTTGACCTTCTCCCGGGTGAAGGAGAACGGCGCATCCCAGCTCCAGGCATCGGTGCCGACAACCCGCACGCCGCGCCCGGTCAGCCAGAGCGTCGCTGCCCTACCCAGGCCGCAGCCTGTATCGACGAAGTCATCCTCCCCGTACCGGGCACCGGCGGCGGTGTTGACCAGGACGATCTCCAGCGGCCGCAGGTCATGCCCGATGCGCTTCAGCTCCGCTTCCACATCGCCTGGCGTTGCCACGTAGCCGTCCGGCAGATGGCGGAAATCCAGCTTGACCCCGGGCTGGTAGCACCAGTCCAGCGGCACGTCGTCGATCCGCCAGGACGGTTCGCCGCCCGGCTTCAACGCATGGTTCATGCTGGAGAAGAAATGGTAGGGCGCATCCATGTGCGTGCCGTTATGGGTGCTGATCTCGACCCGCTCCACCGCGGCATACTCGCCATCAGGAAGCTGATCGACACGGACCCCCATGTACTCCGCCATCGCCGGCGCGGTCTGATGGTGGTCCAAATAGTCGATCCGCGGCAGCATATGCGGCGGGTCACTCCTGATCCCCGCCTTCAGCGGCGAGGAGATATCGACGATCCGCCGAGCCATCCTCCTACTCCGCCGCCGCCTTCGCCAACTTTGTCGGATCGGCGCCGACCCGGCCGCTTTCACCGGGAACGGCCTTGGCCAGGCGGAAATCGTAATGCACCGCGCGCAGCCCGGGGATCGGGCTCGCCGGATCATCGACCGCATCGACCACCAGGGATTGCGACACCCCGAACACCGTGTCGGAGTCGATATTCGGGTCGTCTGCCAAAATACAGCGCCGTGACCAGTTCGCGGTGACCCTCGGCGCCGATCAGGCAGTGGATATGCGATGGCCGCATGCCATGGCGCTTCTGCCGGTGCACCAGATCGCCCACCGGCCCGTCCATCGGGATGGAGTAACCCAGCGGCCGGACCGTGCGGAAATGGTACCGGCCCTCGGCATCCGTGCGGAAGTTGCCGCGCATGTCCATATGATCGCCGCTGCCCTCCTGCAGGTCGTACCGTCCGCGCTCGCTGGTCTGCCAGACCTGGATGAGCGCGTCTGGTATCGGCCTGCCTGCATTGTCGGTGACACTGCCATACACCACGATCTCCGGCGCCGTCGGCTTTTCGACGATCTGCGCACCGAGGGGCAGGGCCGGCGCGCCTTCGCGGAAGAACGGGCCGAGCAGGCTGCTCTGGCTGCCAAGCTCGCGGGCCTTCTTGTCGTGCAGCGCATTGACCACAGCGCTGAGGCCCAGCACGTCCGACAACAGGATGAATTCCTGCCGCACCGGCGTGCAGGCCTGGCCGACGGCGGTCAGGAACTGGATGCCTTGCAGCCATTCCTCCGGTGTCAGGTTCACGTCGCGGGCGAAAGCGTGCAGGTGCCGCACCGCCGAGTCGGCGATCTCCTTCAACCGCGGATTGTCCGTCCCGGCCATCTGGGCCAGAGCGACATCGGTGATACTGAATTCGTCCAGGTCCTGCATGGCGGCCTCCCTGCGTTTCTTGTCTTCGGAGGATAGGTCGAAACAGCGTGCTTTGCCACCCGGCGGGCCGCGCCATCGGATACCGGCTTGGTGGAGAAAATCACCCGATGCCAAAACGTCAAGGACAACGGCGTGCAGCCGTTCGGGGACCCGAAGACCCGGCTCGTGCCGTATCCGCCGTCCGTGCGGAACGGAGACCTCGCTGCCTCAATCCGCGACAGTAGCCCCGCCGCGATCGCGGATGCAGATTGTTGCCGATAGCAGGTGGCGAACGGCCGCAAGCCGGGTATGGTTAAAATCATGGACACTCATCGGATCAACCTGCACCTGGTCTCGGACGCTACCGGGGAGACGCTCAACGCGATCGCCCGGGCGACGACCGTCCAATTCGAGCATGCGGAGATCATGCTACCACCGCTGGAGCCTGATCCGCACGCGCTTCCAGCTCCATCGCGTGCTGGAAGGCATCGAGGCCGAACCCGGCCCGGTGCTGTCCACCCTGATCGACCGCGCGCTTGCGGGCAGAACTGGACACAACCTGCCAGCGGCTGAACGTCAAGGTGGTCAATGTCCTCGATCCTGTCATCAATGTGCTGCAGGACGCGATCGGCCAGAAGGCCGAGGCGCGGCCGGGTCGGCAATATGTGTTAAACGCCGATTACTTTTCGCGCATCGATGCCATGCATTATGTGCTGGCGCATGACGACGGGCAGGCGCAGCCGGGCATGGCGGAGGCCGACGTCGTGCTGGTGGGCGTGTCCCGCAGTTCCAAGACCCCGACCTGCTTCTACCTGGCGAACCGGGGCATCAAGGCGGCGAACGTGCCGCTGGTGCCGAACCTGCCGTCTCCGCCGGGCCTGGAGGACATGAAGTGCCCGGTCATCGGCCTGACCCTGGCACCCGAGGCGCTGATCGACATCCGCCGCCACCGCCTGCGCCTGATCGGCGGCGGGTCACGCCGGGGAGATGCGGCAGGACAGTTCCGGCTACATCGACGAGGACGCGGTCAAGGCCGAACTGCTCTGGGCGCGGCGGTTCTGCAACAGCCATGGCTGGCCGACGATCGACGTGACCCGGCGCTCGATCGAGGAGACGGCGGCGACCGTGCTGCAACTGATGGAGGCTGGCATAACCGCAAGGCGAAGGCGGCCGAAGGCAGTCCCTGCGGCACAATCCGGCGAGTGATGCGTTTATGTGCCTTGCCTCGGGCGGACCGCAGCGGCCTATACGCCGCCGCTCAGTCGGAGTGTAGCTCAGCCTGGTAGAGCACTGTGTTCGGGACGCAGGGGCCGGAGGTTCGAATCCTCTCACTCCGACCAGTTCCGCTTAAGGTGTTGATGCCAATAGGGCATCCGACAAGGTGGAACATTCGATGGCGACTCCGTTGCGCGCTTACGCGTGGCTTCCCGCAGCTGTAGGTGCATCGCCATTTTTCGCTTCCGGCGAATCGGATGGTTCCGTAAACCATTTGCTAATTGATTTCTGTCAGCTTGCACCCTTTGGCGAGAGAGGGGGGATTGCCTTTGCCTGGAGAGACAATGCATCGCGCCCGGATTCTCACGTAACCGATCCTGGAAGCCTGTCAATCGTCGCCTCAACGACCGTAAGAACTGGACCTTCATGAATTTTAGGACCATGCGTCCCGCCCGGCAGCTTTCATTCCCGGCTCTCCGTCCGGCAGTGAGCGCCGTTAGGTTATCGGCGGACGCTGGCGTTGAGGAACGGGGAGCGATCTTTACGCGCCCCGAGGTTGTCAACTTCATTCTCGATCTGACCGGTTACACGGCCGATCGGCCGCTGCACCGCATGCGTCTTCTTGAGCCTTCGTTCGGGAATGGCGATTTCCTGCTGCAGATTTATCGGGCGGTTGCTGATTGCTTGGCGGCTTGAACCGGGCGATGAAAGCGATCCGGTCGCTGCATTGGCAAGTTGCATCACTGCGGTCGAACTGCATGGAAATACGTTCAGGAGCACCCGGGAGGCCGTTATCGAGCGGTTGACCGGCCATGGCTTCACGAAATCCGTTGCGATAGAGTTAGCTGATGCCTGGTTGGTTCAAGGTGACTTTCTGCTCATTGATCTTCCATGTCGGTTCCACTTTGTTATTGGAAATCCGCCCTACGTGAGGCAGGAATTGGTTTCTGACTTGCTCATGGCCGAGGTACCGGGCCCGCTACTTAACGATCTACGATCGTGCCGACCTTTACGTCCCGTTTATCGAGCGCTCGCTGATGCAGCTCGATGTCGAGGGGCAACTCGGCTTCATTTGCGCCGACCGCTGGATGAAAAACCGGTACGGCGGTCCGCTGCGCCAGTTCGTGGCTGAGCAGTTCCATCTGAAAACCTATGTGGACATGTTCGGTACTCGGGCCTTCCACACCGACGTAATCGCCTATCCCGCCATTACCGTCATCGCTCGTCCTCCCCGCGTGAAAGCCAGACCGACCCGCATCGCACATCGTCCCGACATCAGCGCGACCGCCTTGAAACGGCTGGCCGGCGACCTGACCGCGGAAAAGTTGGGTAAAGACAGCGCAACAGTGCGAGAGCTGGAAGGCGTGGCAACCGGTGCTGAGCCGTGGATTTTTGAATCGTCCGACCAACTGGCTTTGGTTCGGCGCCTGGAAGCGGCATTCCCAACTCTGGAGGAAGCGGGCTGCAAAGTTGGGATCGGCGTCGCGACCGGCGCGGACGAAGCTTTTATCGGCTTATATGATTCGCTTGAGGTTGAGCCTGATCGTAAGCTTCCACTGGTTATGACAGGCGATATTTTGAGTGGGTCGGTGCAGTGGCGCGGGTTAGGCGTGATCAATCCATTTGCCGACAAGGGTGGACTTGTCGATCTAGCCGATTACCCGCTGCTGAAGCGTTTTCTTGAGGTTCGGAAACCACAAATAGCTCGTCGGCATGTAGCGCAGAAAGCACCTGCCAGATGGTATCGAACGATCGATCGGATTTATCCGCCTTTGGCAACAACGCCGAAACTACTTATTCCCGATATTAAGGGAGAGGCGCATGTCGTCCATGAAGAGGGTAAGCTTTACCCGCACCACAATCTTTATTTCATTACGTCGGATGTGTGGGATCTGAAGGCGCTGCAGGCCGTGCTGCTGTCCGGCATCGCCAAGCTATTCGTCGCCATCTATTCGACCCGGATGCACGGCGGCTTCCTTCGGTTCCAGGCACAGTATCTGCGCCGAATTCGGCTGCCATTGTGGGATCAGGTCCCCGATGACGTGAAGGTTGAATTAAAGGCTGCGGCCGAACGAGGCGATCGCACTGCTTGCAACCAGGTAGTTTTCAAACTGTATGGCCTCGAACCCGAGGAGAGCGCCGCTCTCGGCGGAAGCGGAGACTGAAGTGGCGCTTGATCTGGCACATTACGACGCGAAGGCGCGCGACGCCACGATGGCCTTTTGGGGCAATCGGGAAAAGGCGATGCAGGCGAAACGGGAGGCCGGAAAACTTGATCAAGGCGAGCGGGGTGCAGTTACTGCAGGCAACACGATGGATGGCTTCACCGCCCTTGTGATTGATTTGGTGCAGGCCAATGGCCTTGGACATGCATCAATCCACCGAACCCGACCTGTACTGACATTGCCCGGATATTTTCGTCCGACGAAGCTTTGGGATATTTTGGTCATCCTTGATGATCGGCTGATCGCAGCGGTTGAATTGAAAAGCCACGTCGGACCGTCTTTCGGCAACAATGCCAACAACCGTGCCGAAGAGGCGATTGGCACTGCCCATGATTTCTGGACCGCCTACCGGGAGGGCGCTTTCGGATCATACGCGCGTCCATTTGTGGGATGGCTCGTCATGGTCGAAGATGCTCCCGCTTCCCGACGCCCCGGACAACGAGATGCATCACGCCATTTTCCTGTTTTTAAAGATTTTAGAAAAGTATCATATCTCCAAAGATATGATATTCTATGTCAGCGATTAGTTCGTGAAAATTTGTACACGGCAGCTTGCACTTTGACCTCGGGGCGTGTCTCCGTCTCAAACGGAGATTATGGCGAAATGTCCGAGTTGACGAACCTCACGTCTTTCGTCACGGCCTTTGCCGGCCACATCGCAACCGAAGCAGCTCGGAGCTCCGCGAGGTGACGGATGATGGTTGCGAATACCATTCGATCCTGATGCACGCCTTACCCCTCGGTCCGAATTTCCCCTACCGGACGAATTGGCTTGCCCGTAAAGCGCCCCGGCACTTCAGGCGTTTGGATTCCGCAAAGCCATCCGAACTTACGCCGCCGCACGTCGCCACCCGGCAATGATCCCGAGCGCCCGATCCGGCCGCTCGACCACAGGTGCCAGCCGTCCGGCGTAAACCGCTCCGGTATTGCCATCCAGCGACAGGAAATCGCCCTCGTTGCAGACAGTGTCCCGCCGATGCGGCATTCGGCGCCGATCCAGATCGATTTCCAGCCCGGGACAGGCCACCAGACAGACCTTGCCATGCTGCCGCGCGACCACGGCCGCATGCGATGTGCGGCCGCCCGAGCCGGTGAGAATGCCGGCCGCCAGCGCCATGCCATCGATATCCGCGGTAACCGTCTCCCGCCGCACCAGAATGGCCGGTGCGCCGGCGGCTGGCGAAGCGCTTCACCGCTTCGGGATCCAGCGCGACGGCGCCGCTGGCAACACCCATGCTGGCGACCTGCGCCAGCGCGAGCGCTGGCGGGAACCGGCGGCGCGAAGCTGGTGCGGACCGACGCGCTCGAGGTCGATGCCGTCCAGCTGCCGCAGTGCCCTCCGCCGGGGTCAGCAGCCCCTCCTGCAACCATGTCCGCGGCGATCGCCAGAGCCGCCCAATCGGTGCGCTTGGCGCGGCGCGTCTGCAGCAGGTACAGCACGCCGGACTGCACGGTAAACTCGAAATCCTGCGCATCGCCGAACAACGCTTCCAGTTCGTGGCAGATCCGGTTTGCAGTTTGGTCCAGACGGCGGGCAGCACCAGCGGCAGCCGCTCATTGTCGCGCATCTTTCTGCCGCCCGGCGACGACATCCTCGCCCTGCGCGTTGAACTGGAAGTCGAAATAAAACTCGCGTGCGCCGGTGGCCGGGTTGCGGGTGAAGCCGACGCCGGCGCCGGAGGTGCCGCCGGCATTGCCATAGACCATGGTCTGCACGGTCACCGCCGTGCCGGCCATCGTCGCTGATCCCGTTCAACCGCCGGTAGCTGGCGGCCTTTGGGCGCATCCCAGGAGCGGAACACGGCCTGCGGCCGCCGTGCGAGTTGCTCGCGCGGATCGGCCGGAAACTCATCGCCCGGTCAGCGCGCGGTAGCAGTCCGAGCATGGCCAGGGTGAGCGCTTCGCAGGTCGCGATGGTCAAGTTCGCGCTCGGTTGTCCGGCTTCCGCCGCCTGCATGCGCCGGCGACCAGCGCGTCGAACGGCCCGGTCGGCAGACCGGCCACCACTTCGGCATAGCCCTGCACGAAGCGGCGGAAACTGTCCCAGGCCAGGCGCGGGTTGCCGGTCAGCGCGGATCAGCGCCTCGACGGTGTCCAGGTTCAGGCCGACATCCAGCACGGTCTCCATCATCCCCGGCATGGAGACGGCGCCGCCCGAGCGGACGGAGACCAGCAACGGCCTGCGCGCGCCGCCGAATCGCCAGGCCGGTCGCGGCTTCCAGCCCGGCGATGCCCGTCGGCCAGGGTTCGCGCAGCAAGGCGTCTCGGTCCGGCGGCACCGGGCGGCACCACGATGTGGGCAGCACGAAAGCCGGCGGCACGGGCAGGCCGGCCTGCGCCATCAGCATCAGGTTCCAGGCCTTGTTGCCCACCTCCTGCGGCGCCGCCGGGCGCGGAGCGGCGTGCCGGGGCAGGATCGCGTAGAGGTCAGCCATTGATGACATCCTCCAGCATGTGGTCGCGCAGCATCAGGCTGGCATGTTTCAGCGCATCCGCCGCGGCTTCGAGCCTGCCGCCGATGGCGGTGAACAGATGCAGCTGGCGGAAATCCTGCGCATGGTGGAAGGCGCACGCCGCGAGCGCGCGCTCGGCGTCGTCGGCCGTCATGCTCCAGGGCGGAGATGCGGTCGATGGCGGTCAGAAAATCCTCGGTCTCGCGCGTTGCCCGCCGCGGGCCGATCTGGCATGGCATGGCCCAGCGCCTTGATCCATTCCTGCGACGCATCCACCAGCAGGCTCGGCCAGAGCCTGCAGATCCTCCAACGGCTTGCCCGCGCAGCGTATCCAGGTCGAGCAGGAAGGCCGCGTCTTCCAGCTCGTCCGCCGCCTCGTCCGCCGCCTACCAGCAAGGGCAGGAACACGCCGCATATCCGGGCGGCGGCGCACCGCCTCGCGGGTCTGCCGATCACCATCTGGTCGGCATCGTGCTCGAAGCGGCGCGGCGCGGCTGCGCGCGTTTCGCGGCATCGCCCGCGCTCGGCCTGCACCCCATCGCGCACCGATGCCGGCGAGTTCGAAAATCAAGCCCGGCATGATCGACCGCGAGGCGCAGCAATTGCCGCTCCTGATTGCTGAAATGCGTGGCCAGCGTGGCGCGGATGACGGTCATGGATCAGCGTCGTGCGATTGGCCGGCCAGCAGGCCGGCGGTCGCGGTGCTGAAAGACGAAGCGCAGGAACTCCAATGTCTCCGCATCGCCCAGCACGTCGCATAGCCGGTCGCCGAAATGCATCGACGACCCGGCGGTGGCCTCGATCGCCTGGTTGACCAGCTGCGCGCCGCCGAGTTCGAGGAAGCCGCGATGCCCGATTTCGGTTTCCGCCGCCCAGATGCAGCAACGCCAGGCGGTCCGGCCCGCGCAGAAAGCCGCGCAATTGCTTGCGGGCGCGGTTCCAGTCGATCAGGAACACCAGGCGCGAGCCGAGGAATTCCAGATAGCTCGCGGCATTCAGTCCGGGTCCGCGGCCTCGAGCCGGCCGGTCGCCATGATAGAACGGCGCGCCGGCGCTCAGCACGGCGGTCTGCGCTGCCCTCCCAGGTGACATTGCTGCGGCTTCAGCATGTCCTGGAAAAACGCCAGCCGCTCGGCATGCACATCGGTATAGGTCACGCTGACCGTCAGGTCCTGCACATGGATGACGATGACATGCGCATCCGTGGTGCCGATATCGTTCTGGATAACCAATCTATCGCCGGCGCGCGTGGCGGTGGTGGCAAGGCCGGGATGGTTGAATTTCAGTTTCGCGGTGCGGTTGAGCCCGGCCATGAAGGCGGCGACACAGCGGACGGTCCGCTTCGGATCGAGATTGATAGGTGGCGGCGCCGTCCAGCGTCTCCGTCGGCCAGCGCCGCCTGCATGGCGTTCAGCCGCTTGTGCATGTCCATCACCAGGCGATGCAGGCTGTCGGCGGCCATCGTGCCCGGCCTGCATCATTGCAGTGACCGCCGGGAGTATCGAGCAGGTCATCCCCGGGCGTTGGCAGCCCGGCCAGCAATGTATCCAGCCGCGCGGCGAGGCCGTTCGGCTTCGTCGCAAGCACAGGCGCAGCCATCAGGCGCATGTCTTCGGCAATGCGACGCGATGATCCGCGCGGCGCCGGGCATGCGGCAGGATTTTCCATCCATGCGCGATGCAGCCACCGCCGTGTCGAGGTCCGGATCGTCGATGCCGCAACCGATCCGTTCCTGCTTCAGGGTCGCGGGCGGCTGTTCCGGATTTTCCGCGTGAGCGATCGCCATCTGCAGCAGGGAAAAGCGTATTTCATCCGGTCATTCGCGGCCAACGCGGCATTCAAGGCGGCCGCGGGCTGCAATCCGTGCTCGCCGATCGCCGCCAAAATCTGCGTCTTCACCTGCGTTCCCCTCGGTCGGTGAGCGCTGTTGTGATCAACCGGAAGCCATGTGACGCTGACCTTGGTCAAACGGCTTGATCACAAGGCTGTGTCATCAATGGCTAACGGTTGTTTCCTCTGATGGCAACAGCGACTGATTTTACCAAGGCTCTTGAGATTGCCGTGACAACGGCTCCACAGACAAACTTAAGGGCTCGTCCGGAAACAACCACGTCACGGGACGCACCGTCGCCCAATACCGTTCACTTAGCGCCCTCGCCTCCCGACGCGTTGGGGACGGCGCACCGGCCCCTCATCGTCATGGTCGGCCTTCGCCCATAGGCGCTAAATTAGGGTGCATGAGGCACGGTCGTTGCCAACTCGTCATGGCCGGATTTAGTCCGGCCATCCACGACTTATGGCAGTGGAGGCGGCAAAGTCGTGGATGGCCGGCACAAGGCCTACCGCCTTCACACAAGTGCGGAACGAAAACCCTCTTGCGGTTCGCCTCGATCTCTGACTCGCTGATCGTCTCTAACGAAAGGTGATTCGCGATGATGACCAGTCTCGGACAGTTCGGCGACAGCCGGCTGGAAAAAGGGGGGCCTTTTTGCTGGAACGGCTGGGCGGTCTCGGCCAGGCCGGGATCAGCCTGCGCGCGCTGGGCGGTGACCGGGCCGGCGAGGTCCGGCTTGACCGCTTCCTGAAAAACCCGCGGGTGACGCCGGCGGAGATGGTGGCCACCGCGCGGTCGCATCTGCTGGACCGGGTGCAAGGGCTTGAAGTGTTGCTCATCCAAGATACCACCAGCCTGCGCGACGACGGCGGCAAGTGCGGCCTGTATCTGCATCCGGCGATCGCCGTCGACGCCGCGGACGGTGCGCTTTTGGGCCTGCTGGCGGCGGACCTGCTGGTGCGCGACGAGACCCCTAAGCGGCATTGCAACAAGCGCCGGCTGGGTGAGAAGGAAAGCCGCCGCCGGGTCGAGGTGACCAACCAGGCGGCGGACCTGCTGACGGCAGGGGCCAGTCGCGTGATGATGATCGCCGACCGTGAGGCGGACCTCTACGAGACGTTCGCCTGCCGCCCGGACGGCATCGATGTCCTGGTGCGGGCCCACCACAACCGCAAACTGGCGGAGGGCGGCTTTCTGTACGAGAGCTGCGACGGGCAGCCGGAGCTGGGGCGTGTGACGGTCGACGTGCCGTCCGGCCCCGGCCGCAAGGCCCGCACAGCCACGGTTGCGCTGCGCGTTTGCCGCATCCGCATCAAGCGCCCGAAGCGCAATCGCGCGGCGTGGGCGGCGGCGTTGCCGGCCAGTGTCGGCCTCACCCTGGTCGAAGCGCGTGAGGTTGACCCGCCGCCCGGCCAGACGCCGCTGCACTGGCGGCTGTTGACCACCCGGACGGCCGAAACCCTGGCCGAGGCACAGTTGATCGTCGGCTTTTATCGCCGGCGCTGGATCATCGAGCAGGTGTTGCGGGTGATGAAAACCCGCGGTTTCGATATCGAAGCGGTGCCGGTGCGGGAAAACGCGACGCTGAAGAACCTCGGCTGTGCCACGCTGATCGCCGCGATCGGCATCCAGCAGATGCTGCACGACCGCGACGGCCAGGCCGGCCGGCCGATGACGGATGTCTTCGAGGCTGCCGATCAACCCGTCATCGAGGCGATCGGCAAGACCCTCGAAGGCCGCACCGAGCGCCAGCGCAACCCGCACCCGCCCGGCTCGCTTGCCCGGGCAACCTGGATCTGCGCCCGTCTCGGCGGATGGACCGGCTATTACGGCAAGCCGGGACCGATCGTGCTGGTCAGGGGGCATGTGCGACTACAGACCATGCTCGAAGGGGTGAAACGTTCCGGACTTGTGTGAATCCGGTAGGCACAAGGCCGGCCATGACACAAACTGGAAAGGCCGTCGCCATTACCCTAACTTAACGCCTATGGGCGACCGAGCGCGCGAGGGAGGGCTTCACCGGCCACGACGATGCCACGCCGGTGCCTCGAACCGGATGAAGCGGTAATTCCCGGTCAGGCCCTGACAACAAGCCAATTTATAACTTATAAGAAAGGATCAGCTTCAGTGGACGGCTGTCTTTACCCCTGACTCGCCCTCTTCCCCCGCGACCGGCGCCGGGGCGCCGATCTTCTGCCATGTCTTGTCGGGGTCGAACCGGGTGAAAGCCCCGGCGATGGCGGCGGTGCGTGGCCCGAGATCCTTCTGGTAGATCTCACCATCCTGGTTGACGATAAACGTCATTACCCCCGAGTTGCCCCAGCGCGCCGGCCAGGCCACCAGCCCGAACCCGCCCAGGGCCAGCCCGTTCACGACGTAGTCGTAGGCACCGCCCGGCGCATGCGGTCCCTGGCCCGTCAGAACGTGGTAGAAATAGCCGTGATAGGGTTCCGGCCCGGCATGTTCGCCCGGGCGGTAACCGCTGCCGCGGGCTTCCGCGATCAGCGGCCCGAGTGGGCTTGGCGGCTCGCCAGCCTCGGTCGGCCAGAACAGCCCGTCATGCTTGCCGGGAGTGCTGAGCAGGTGCCGGGCGTAGACATGCACGGTCTGGCCGTCATGCAGGCCTTGCGCATACTCGTTCTGCGCATCGACATAGGCCAGCATTACCTGTTGCGTGAACAGTTCGTTGGCGCCGATGCGGCGATCGAGGATCTCCTCCTGTCCGGCGGCAATGTCGAAGAACCACCCTTGCGGCGTGTGCGTCAGCGGGATGGGGAACGGCCAGTCATCCGCCCCAATCGACAGCGTGGCGGTTTCGCCCGTGGTGCCGATGAGATGCCTGGCATCGAAGGCCGCCACGAACTTGTCGCGGTTTGCCTTGTCGGCGACCGGATCGCCGGAACGGACCATGTCGATCCCGTCCGCGCCGAGCAACGATGTCAGTTGCGCCGGGTCATCCGCCCGCACCGCCGCGGCAAGGGCGGCTGCCGCTGCCTCGGGTGAGGCAAAATGCTGCTGCCCGCCGGCCGGAGCGGCGGCGAGCAGAAGCAGCGCCAGCACAGCGGTCCCGAACCGCCGCAGGAACCATCGCATGGTCATCCGCGGCGGCCTCCCCTGTGCCCGCCGCCGCCACGGGGTACGCTGGCGCGGCTCGCCCTGCCTTGGTTTGACTGGGCCCGTGTCGCTGCGCCGTTGCCCACGCCTCTCATCGCGCCGCCGTTTGTGCGGGCGGCAGGCGCCGCTGCCCGGGGCTGGCGCCACTGCCGGCCGGCCGTTGAACGTTTCGCGGCGTGGCCTGTGCCCGCGCGCCTGTGTTGGGCCGCTGCGCGTTCGACAGGTTGCCGCCGCCAGCCCGCTGTGCGTTCGACAGATTGCCACCGCCCCGCTGCGCGTTCGACAAGTTGCCACCGCCCGCCCGCTGCCCGGCCAAGGCCGTGCCCGCGCCGCCTGCCGCGGTCCGTCCGGAGGCGTCGCGCGATGCCGCGTTGCCGGCGGCATTCGGCCGGTACTGCTGCCGCACCCCCGGATTCGAATAGGCGACGCCGCGGCGATGGTTGGCGTTATGCTGCCAGGTACTGGAGTTGATCGATGAGGCGTTGCGGTAACCATTTACCGGTTTGAATTGATGCTGTTGAAGCGGTTCACGTTGACATTCACATTGCCGCCGCCCCAATTCGGGCTGCCCCAGCCCCACAGCGCCCCGGTGATCGCAATCCCGGCGCCGAACGCCAGCCCGGTCGCCAATGCCGTGCCAAGATAGGCGCCCGGCGGAGGCGGGTAATATACCGGCGGATAGGACGGATATGGCCACGCGCCGTAAACCACGGTGGGATTGTAGGCGGGCATGTAAACCACTTGCGGCTGCGCCGGCGCAATCACGATCGCCGGGCCGTCCCTGCGTCACCGTCTGCTGGCTGTTGCTCTGCAGCGTGCCGGCCGCTTGCGCCCGCCCGCGCAACGCCTGCACCGCGGCGAACATCTCGCCTTGCTGCGCCAGGAACACGTCTCCCAGCTTCTGCGTCCAATCGAGCTGATCGCTCATGGTCTTCAGCACGGTCGGGAACGGGATCAGCGACTTCACGCTGGCATCCCAGTCCTCTGCGTCGAGCGCCCTGATCAGCGCGTCGCCTTTCAGCGCCTTGTTTCCCGGCTGCTCGATCCAGCGGCTCGCCATGACCACTTCCAGCGGATAGGTGGAGGCAACCAGAATTCTGGGTCAGCAGTTCGTCAGGATAGAGTGCGATCGGCGCGGCACCGTTCGAGCTCGGGTTGGGTGAGGGCGGGACTGCCGGTTGGGCTGCCGCCACCGTTTCGTTGCCGCCGCCTGTTGCGCCGGGGCTGGCTGCTGCGCGCGCACCGGAGGGGCAGCCGGTAGGAGCACAAGAGGCACGGCCAGCAAGTAGAACCACCTGGTCAATCATGCCCCCTCTTGCACCACCCGCGCATGAGGTGATGTTGGATCCCCTTGGACCCCAGCTTGTCAAAACTGGATAATGCGCACGCGGCCGTGGTAAAGGCGTCAGTGATGCGGATCAAGGCAAATAGTAGCTACTTCAAGACCCAAATGCCTGTTCTATCATCAGTCCGGGTGTGCGGCGTCACGCACCGGCCCCTCATCGTCATGGTGGCCCCACGGGTCAAGCCTGAGGGCAGGCTCCGGGCCACTATCCACGCCTTCGTTTGTGCAGGCAAAAGGCGTGGATAGGCGTTAAAATAGAGTGCCTTCGGGATAGCTTTTTGATCGTGCAGCCGCATCGAGGCGTGCGGCTGAGGACATCCCGGGGGCTTGTGGCGCGGGGCGCACGATGCGAACCGGCACCGCTTGTGTGCGGACAAAGTCCGCGTTTCGACGCAGAGTGCACAGAGCGGAGCGCAGAGAACGCAGAGCAGGATTTATGCAAGGCGGTTGATCCAACACCGAATAAAATCATCTCTGCGCACTCTGCGCTCCGCTCTGCGCACTCTGCGTCGAAACGCGGAGGCAACAGCAGACGGCTACCGCGGGGTGGCGACGCACTTCAGGCAAGTTCACGAAACGACATCGATCATGAACTCAATTCATTGACCCGGAACCCGTGTCCTCCCGAAAAAATCGGCCCGACCCGACCTTATTCTGACACCCGTGCGGCCTTCCCCTCCCTCGCGTGCTCGGTCGCCCACCATGACGAGGAAAGACTGGCGCCGAAACCGTTCTCCAAAGCCAAACACAGTATAAAGCGATTGCTTCTTCGTATCTTCGTGGTCATTCAATAAGACGAACCGCGCGAACCCTTCCGCCGGTGGCACCCCGCGATCCCGCCGCCGCGCCAACCGGCGCCTGCCCGGAGACGCCTATACATCCGTCCATTTCTCCCCCCAGCGATCGGCGAATACCACCTCTTCCAGCGCCGTTCGCGCGACCGGTCCGAATTTGCCCAGCGGGTAGCCGATCGGCAGAATCGCATAGGAATGCGTCCCCTCCGGCAAACCCAAAGCGGCCTCGGCCTCCTTCTCGAACAGCAGGTACAGCGTCGTCAGGGTGGCCCCCAATCCCAAGGCTCGCGCCGCCAGCAGCATATTCTGCACGGCCGGATAGATCGACGAACCTGACGTCCGGCTATGCGTCCCGCCAACCAGGCACGGAACGATCCATACCGGCGCCTCATGCAAATGGTCCGCCAAATGCTCCGCCGCAGCCAGCATCCGGTCGAACCGCTCCCGAGACGATCCCGGAGCCGGCGCACCCGCCGCATACCGAGGCCCGACAATCTCATGCCACCCGCGACGGTAATACTGCGCCACGGAAGCCTTGATCGCCGGATCGCGGATCACCAGGAAGCGCCAGGGCTGCATATTGCCGCCGCTCGGCGCCGCGGTGCCGGCTTCCAGGATCTGCCGGATCAGTGCTGGCGGCACCGGATCCGGCTTCAACCGCCGCATCGACCGCGTGGTCCGGATGATCTCAAACAAATCGGTGTTCATGACTGCGCCCCTTGTTGGATCGCGTGATAAACGGCCTCAGCGAGCACGCTTAGTTCCACCCCTTGAACGGCAGGGCAGGGGCCTGCACCGCAGACCTGTCCGGCCACACCGCCACGTATTTCTTACCTTCCAACTGGACAAGTAACGTTGATGCCAGAGTGTTCTGCCCTTTGGCGTCGTATTTGATGCCGTTGTAACCGATCATCAGTTGGTCCGGCTTCAGATCCTGGCTCACCAGTGCTGCCTGAATTTTCGCTGGTTCGGTCGATCCCGCCCGATTGATCGCGTCCATCAGTGCCAAAAACCCCTGCATCCCCCGCGCCGAGGTATCATCCAGCGCATGCCCCGCATGCTTGAGGTAAAGCTCGTTCACCAACGAACGGACGGAGATCCCGGCTTTGCCCGGATCAAACGAACTGCGGTTGAACACACCTTGCGCCAGGTCACCGACCGCATCGATGAACGCATTGTCTGAGAACCCGGAATCGTCGCCGATCAGGATCGGCGGCTTCCAGTTCAGCGTGTGCATCGTCTTGATGAACAGGATCGCATCCGACGTATAGCTGACGAAGATTACCGCGTCGGGATCAGCGCTTTTCAACTGCAGCACCTGCGCGCTGACATCGCTGGAATTGGCGTTGTAGGCGATCTGCGGATCGACCTTCAGCCCCTTACCGGCCGCTGCCGCGATGATCGCCTTGCCGGTCGAGGTGCCATACTCGGTGTTCTCGTTCACCACGGCGACTTTCTCGACCTTGCAACCCCCGCCGCCTTGCGATCCGCCAGGAATCGCCGCATAGGCCGCGCCGAAGTCCGTCCCGATCGGGTGTCGGTGCGAAAGAACCATTTGAAACCACGATTGGTCAGGTCGGGGGCCGATGACTCCGGCGCCATGAATGGTATCCCGTAACGTTCCGCTACAGCGCTGGCGGTCAGCGTGCAACTCGACTGATAGCAGCCGCACAGCGCCGACGACCTTGTCCTGAGTGATCAGACGCAGCGCCTCGCTCTGCGCGATGGCCGGATTGCCCTGATGGTCGGCAAACACGACCTC
Source organism: uncultured Pseudomonadota bacterium (assembly GCA_963819005.1). Lineage (GTDB taxonomy): Bacteria > Pseudomonadota > Alphaproteobacteria > Acetobacterales > Acetobacteraceae > Rhodopila. The sequence continues at coordinate 12,253 of CAWFUL010000003.1, read as the reverse complement.
GACCTTCCGCCCGCCGAGGCCCGGCAGTCCTTCGGTCGCGGCCAGCGGAAGGTTCGCCAATTCGGGATGCGCATTGTTGATGATGTCCACGGCGACCTCGATCGCCTGCTTGACCGCGGTCCCGGCCGACGCGGCTCCGCCGGTCAGCGGATACGGCGCGCCGATCTTCACCGGTGCCTCCGCGCGCACGCCACGCGGCAGCATCGCAAGCGCCGGGGCGGTCAGGCCCAGATGGGTCAGGGTTCGGCGGGTCAGGGTTCGGCGGCGTATCGTCGGCATCTCGTTTCCCTCCCTGCATTGCACAGGCAGTGCATAACGACAGGAGGCGTCCGTCAACCGGCCGGGATCAAACCACCGCGCTGGCGCCCGGACCGCATGCCGCCGCCACCGGAGGATGGATCATCAGCGTGACCATTTCCTCCAGCTCCCGCATCGAGAAGGGCTTCGTCAGCCGGGGCTGATCGCCGAACACGTCCGGCAAGACCCAGTCCCCGTAGCCGCTCGCGAACACGAACGGCACGTGCCGGTTCAGCAGCACCTCCGCGACCGGATAGACCATGCCGCCGCGGATGCTGATATCCAGGATCGCCGCATCCAGCGTCTCCTCGGTTGCCAACCGCAGCGCCGCGCTCAGCTTGCCCACCGGCCCGACCACGACGCATCCCAGGTCGTGAAGAACCTCCTCGATCATCACCGCAATCAGTGTCTCGTCTTCGACAACCAGAACCCGACAGCCTTGCAGGCCGTGCGCCATCATCATGCTCTCTTCCGTCACTCGGTGGTTGTCGCCAGATGACCGATCTCATCCGTGAACGGTATCGCGAAGCTGCATCGCAGCCCCGCCGTCAGGAACTCCCGACGCACGTCGGCATCGAGGCCGTCGGTGATCGCCCGTTCGATCAATGTCGTCCCGAAACCCCGTCGCTCGGGCGGCTGCACCGGCGGACCGCCCTGCTCCGTCCAGGTAATGAACAGCGTGCGGGGTTCCTGCGCGCCCGTCAGGTCCCACTCGACCGTCAGCCGGGCGGTGTCAACCGACAGCGCGCCATACTTGGCTGCGTTGCTGGCCAGTTCGTGCATCGCCATGGCCAGCGCCATCCCGGCCTTCGGCGTCAGGGGGATGTCGCCGCCGGTGATGACGACATTGCCATTTCCGCGGTCGTAGGGCGCCAGTTCCATGGCAACGATCGCGTGCAGGGAAACCTTGCCTTCGCCGGCGCGCGTCAGCAGGCTGTGGGCCTTGGCGATCGCCCTGACGCGGCCTTCGACTTCCTCGGCGAAGGCTTCCGGCGTCGGCGTCGTCTTCAGCGTCTGCGTGACCACGGAAGCAACGATCGCCAGGATGTTCTTGACCCGGTGGTCGAGTTCGCCCAGCAACAATTCCGCCTTGCGCTCCGCCGTCTTGCGCTCGCTGATATCACGCGCCACCAGCGAGGCGCCGGCGACCCGGCCGTTGCCTTCACGGACCGGCGATATGGTGACCGAAACCTGCATCGGCACGCCGCCCTTGCCGATGCGCATGGTGTCGAACTGCACGATCCGCTCGTCATCCCGCAGCCGCGCCAGCGTCTTCGGCCAGTCGGTCGGTATCGTCCCGTCGAGGATGGAAATCGGCCGGCCGATGGCTTCCGACGCCGTGTAGCCGAACAGCTTCTCGGCACCCGCATTCCAGCTCGTCACGATGCCGTTCAGGTCGTTGCTGATGATCGCGTCCTGCGATGACTCGACGATGGCCGCGAGGCGGGAACGCGCCTGCTCGTGCTTCTTGCGTTCGGAGATATCGACGAAGGTGATGATGACGCCGTCGATGACGTTGTTCAGGTCGCGATACGGCCGCACCTGCATCAGATAGCTGACGCCGCCCTCGGCCAGCGACACCTCCCGCTCCAGCGAAATCAACGTGGAGATCACCTGCCGCACGTCCTGCCCCAGCCAGTCATGCGTCAGTCGCGTCACGATGTCGCCGATGGGCCGGCCTTCATCGCCCTCCCGGACGTTGAAAATATCCAGCAGCCGCGGGGTGAAGCGGCGGATGCGCAGGTCGTTGTCGAGGAACAGGATCGCGATCGACGTGCTGTCGAACAAATTCGCCAGGTCGCTGTTGGACCGCACCAGGCTGTCGTTGCGGTGGTTCAGTTCGGCATTGATGGTCTGCAGTTCCTCATTCAGCGACTGCAGTTCCTCCTTGGAGGTTTCCAGTTCCTCGTTCGCCGATTGCAGCTCTTCGTTGACCGACAGGTATTCTTCGTTGGAGGACTGCAGTTCCTCGTTGGAGGAGCGCAGTTCGTCGGTCACGTTGCGCAGCCGTTCCTTGACCGCGACCAGTTCCTTCCTGATCGCCTGAACCGCTGGCGTGCCGGTTTTCGGGAGCGCCGTCTTTGCCGCCGCGGGCTTCGGCCCGGCCTCGGGCGCGGCGGGATCCTGGAAGGCGATCAGGAACAGGCTGCCGCCCTTCGCCTCAACCAGCGGCTCGACGATCAGGTTGACGGTCTCGGTACGGTCATCCGTCTCAATTGGAACCAAGTCGTATCTGACGCGCTCCGCGGTATCGGCTGCCCGGTTCAGCGCGGTGCGCAGTGCCGGCCGCAGGTCGGTGTGCAGCAGGTTGAACAAAGCGAGGCTGGCGACCCCGGTCGGATGCTCGATGTATTTCGTGGTCTGGCCGGAGAACCGCAGGATGTCGTATTGCTGGTCCACCACGACATAGGCCGGCGCATAGCGGGCAATGGCGCGGGCGACCCGCCGATCGACGTCGTCGCTGGCCAGCAGTGTGGCCCGCTCGGACAATGGCACGCGCTCTGACAGGCGCCCCATCGAAAGCGCCGGCAGCCGCGACGCGCCATCCCGCCGCTTATAGATCCGGTGCCGCTTTTCCATCGACTCGAACAAGCGCGGCTGCGCGGAGACGCCCTCCGACAGGCCGAGCAACAGGCAGCCGCCCGGCCGCAGCGCATAATGGAAGGTGGTGAGGACCTGAGCCTGCAAGTGCTGGGAGAAATAGATCAGCAGGTTGCGACAGGAGATCATGTCGAGCTTCGAGAACGGCGGGTCCTTGACCAGATCGTGGATGGAGAACAGGCACATCTCCCGCAGGTCCTTGGACACCCGGTAGCTGCCGTCCTCCGGGACGAAGTTGCGCTCCAGCCGCTCGGGGCTCATGTCCGCGGCGATGGTCCGGGGATACAGGCCGGCCCGCCCGACCTCGATCGCCCGGTCATCCACGTCGGTCGCGAAGATCTGCAGGCGGCGGTTCAGGCCGGCCCGGATCATGCCTTCCTTCATCAGGATGGCCAGCGAATAAGCTTCTTCCCCGGTGGCGCAGCCCGCGACCCACAGCCGCAATGTGCCGCCGTCGGCTGACGAGGCCAGCAGCCCGGGAATGATGTCCGTTTCCAGAGTCTTGAACACGTCGGGGTCACGGAAGAACCGGGTGACGGTGATCAGAAACTCCCGGAACAGCAGTTCGGCTTCCTGCGGATCATGACGAAGACGGTGGATGTACCTCGGGCGCGTCCTCGATCCGCAGCACCTGCATCCGGCGCTGGATGCGGCGCATCAGCGTGCCGGTCTTGGACCGGCTGAAGTCGCGGCCGAGCCTTCCGTGCAGCACCGCGCAGATCGTCACCAGATGAACGCGAAGATCCTCCCGGATGCCGTCCGGCCCTTTGTTGGCGTCGTGGATGGTGCGGTGGTGCTGGTAGTTCATCAGGGCGGCGGGCATGTCGCCGACGGCCAGGACATGATCGACGAAGCCGCTGGATGCGGCACTGAGCGGCATGCCGCTTTGCGCCTGATGGTCGAACTCCGCCTGGCTGAGCGTGAGGCCGCCGTTCTCCTTGATCGCCGTGATGCCCCTGGCGCCATCGCTGCCGAAGCCCGACAGGATGATGCCGATGGCGGCATCGCCCTGGTCTTCCGCGAGCGAGGTCAGGAAGGCGTCGATCGAGTTGCGGCGCGCGGCGGTGGGTATCGGCCGGGTGATCCGCAGCAATCCGCCCTCGACCCTGAGCAAGGCATCCGGCGGAATGACATAGACATGGTCCGGCAGGATGGCGGCGCCTTCCTCGGCGACCCGCACCGGCATCGGGGTGTAGTCGGCGACGATCTCCGGCAGCGCGCTGGCATGCGTCGGGTCGAGGTGCTGGACCAGCACGAACGCCATGCCGCTGTCGGCGGGCATGGCCTTGAAAAATTGCCTGAACGCATCGAGGCCGCCCGCGGACGCGCCAATGCCGATGATCAGCCGCACCGGTTGCGGTTCGGCCTCTGCCGCCGGCGCCGTATCCGGTGCCTCGGCTGAACGCCGTCCCCGCTGATGCAGCCCCGACGGATGTGCGCCGCCGCCCTGCCGGTATGTTGCCCCCGGTGCGAGCCAAATCAGGTCCTTTCTAACAGCGGGATATCATGTTCCTGCCAAAATAGTTTGACGCCGGCGCAAAGATATCGTGCAACATTTTTGCGGGACGATAGGCCCCGGGAAACTCCATTGCGGTATCAGTAAGTTGCCAAATGCCTTCATCCTCGTGAAATTGTTCGTATTCAAAGGATGTCCCCGGATTGATAAATCCCCGCACTCAGCCGATGCTGCGGCAAAACCACAATCCCTGACAGTCAATATCCTTAGACAGTTTGCCATGGGCTTGGAACGGAATAATCGGTTTTTGGTCACAGACCAGAACACGAAAAATTGATAGTCTGTATCGGCCGATGATATCACATCTGCTTGGAGTGGAGGTGAAGTTCACCCGTACGCAAAGGAGACCGCGCTTGAAGATCGGTGTTCCGAAGGAAATCAAGACCCACGAATATCGCGTCGGGCTGACCCCGGCCGGGTGCGGGAGCTGGTGCCGCACGGCCATCAGGTGCTGGTGCGAACAGGGCGCCGCCGCGGGCATCGGCTTCGACGACGACGCCTATCGCGCCGCCGGCGCGACCGTCGCCGCCGACGCCGCCGCGGTGTTCGCCGAGGCCGACATGATCGTGAAGGTGAAGGAACCGCAGCCGGCGGAGATCGCCCGCGCTGCGCCGCGGGCCAGGTGCTGTTCACCTATCTGCACCTCGCCGCCGACAAGACGCAGACCGAGGGGCTTGATGCACTCCGGCGCCACCTGCATCGCCTATGAAACGGTCACCGACCGGGCCGGCGGCCTGCCGCTGCTGGCGCCGATGAGCGAGGTCGCCGGGCGCATGTCCGTGCAGGTCGGCGCGCATTGCCTGGAAAGCGAGCAGGGCGGCGCCGGCATCCTGCTGGGCGGCGTGCCCGGCGTGCCGCCGGCCAGGGTGGTGGTGCTCGGCGGCGGCGTCGCCGGCACCAACGCCGCGCGCATGGCGGTGGGGCTGGAGGCCTGCGGTGACCATCATCGACCACTCGCTGCCGCGGCTGAAGGAGCTGGACCTGCAGTTCGGCGCCGCGTGCCACCACGCTGTTCGCCACCGCCGAGGCGATCGAGCAGGCGGTGCTGGCCGCCGACCTGGTGATCGGCGCGGTGCTGGTGCCGGGCGCCGCGGCGCCGAAGCTGGTGACGCGGGACGATGGTGCAGCGGATGCGGCCGGGCTCGGTGCTGGTGGACATCGCCATCGACCAGGGCGGCTGTTTCGAGACCAGCCGGCCGACGACGCACTCCGACGCCGACCTATGTCGAGGACGGCGTGGTGCATTACTGCGTCACCAACATGCCGGGCGCGGTGGCGCGCACCTCGACCTTCGCGCTGACCAACGCGACCCTGCCGTTCGTGCTGGCGCTGGCCGAGCAAGGGCTGGCGGCAGGCGCTGCTGGACGATCCGCATCTGGCCGAGGGCTGAACATCCATGCCGGGCAGGTGACGCACAGTCGCCGTGGCGCGGGCGCTGGAACTGCCGCACATGGATGTGCAGGAGGTCCTGGCGGCGGGAGGATAGGGGACTGCCCCGGGATCGGGGGGCGGACGGCAGGGTCGCTTCCTCCACGTCATGGTCGTTTCCTCCACGTCATGGTCGGCGAAGCCCTCCCTCGCGTGCTCGGTCGCCGATCACCCACGCCTTTGCTTGGTTCGGCACCGCAAGGCGTGGGTGGCGGGCGACCGAGCACGCGAGGGAGGGCTTCGCCGACCATGACGTTCAACGACCGGTGCCTGGACGCGCATTTCCCTGGCAGACGGTCAAGCAGGTTCCATTCGGTTGGCGACGGTGCGCCGATCGATGCCAATTGATCTTGCAGCGGCATAGGCGATTGACCTGCCGACAGTTCAGTAACGGCGTTCAGGTTCCTCCTATCTGCGTGCATTTGCGTGCATCTGCGGTTGATATTTTTGCGGCGGCCGGCATGTGGCCCGGCAATTGGGGCACCGCTCAACCAACGCTGTGCCCGAAGCGCCGTCAGGAAATACAACCGCAGATGCACGCAAATGCACGCAGATAGGAGGAACCTGAACGCCATTGTTATCTTGTCGGCTGCTCAATTGCTGCTGCTCAATTGCTTATGACGGCGCGCGATCGACTGGCGTATATCAGCGTATCCTCACCAACCGGATCGAACCTACTTGACCGCCTCCTTGGTAACGTTAGGGCCGGTGTTGCGGAGGGAGCTGGCGAGAGTTGGGCCGACAGGGGGGGCGCAACGGTCTCCGGCGGTGCTGCCCCACCGGCCCGCGTCTTACCACGGAGGGCGCGGAGAACCACGGAGGTTTCCGGGGGCGGCAGCCTGGCACTGCCACTGGCGGTGCCAGGCAATCAAGGCGCCGCGCGCGAAGCGCACCACCACTTTTCTCCGTGCACCTCCGCGGATCTCCGCGCCCTCCGTGGTAAAATGCGGTGGCGCATCCGCCCGGGTCCTGTCCCGGCTGGCGAGTTAGCCCGGCCCGGAGCACCAGGCAAACCGGCGCGACACCTGAAGAGCGGACCCGTTCCCGCGCACGATCCGCCATTTCCTCGCCAGCCAGCATGCAGTGTCAGCCCAGGGACAGAGAGCCGGCGCGTCCGGTGATTTGCCTCAGACCTGCGAAATTATTCCGTCCAAAGCGTTTCAGGCGGTTGTCCGGCTTGCCATCCGGCGCAAGACCGGCGAATTTCGGCCGGATGTCCGACTCAACACACCTTCAGGCACCCGCCCGCCCGGGCATGAGGCTTCGCCCGGGCGCGGTCCCGTCGCGAACCGACGATTCCGGAACGAGCGAACCACCGCACCTGCTCAGAACTTTGGCGCTTCTGGCGGCTTTCATAGCGATATGGGCGGTTTATTTCACGATCACCGAGGCGCCGGTCGCAATCAAGCACGACATGGCGGAAGCCTATGCCTGGGGCCGGGAATTTCAACTCGGCTACAATCAGCACCCGCCATTCTGGGCCTGGATCTGCGGCCTGTGGTTTTCCCTGTTCCCGCGCACCGGATGGGCCTTCGCGCTGCTGAGCAGCCTGAACGCCGGCATCGGCCTCTGGGGAGCGTGGATGCTCATCGGCAACTTTGCCCGCGGCGGCAGGCGCAAGGCGGCCTGTGTCCTGCTGGTGCTCACGCCTCTCTATACATTCTACGCCTACAAATACGATGCAAATACGATATTCCTGTCGGTCTGGCCCTGGACCTTGCACTACTTCGTAAGGTCGTTGCAAGGCCGTCATATCGGCGACACCATTGCGTTCGGCGTCATGGTTGGCCTCGCCTTGATGTCCAAATACTATGCGGCGATCCTGGTCGCGACCTGTTTTCTCGCCGCCCTTCAGCATCCGTTGCGACGCAAATACTTTACGTCGCCGTCGCCTTATGTATCGGCGATCGTGGCCGCGGCGGTCTGCGCGCCGCATGTCGCATGGCTGCTGACCCACAGGCGCCGCCGCTGCGCTATATCGACCCATATCTCGGGGCAGGACTGGGGCCACGTCGTCGCGCAGTGCAACGAATGCCCTGTTCCTGGCGCGTGGCGATGAATCTCGGTGTCTTCGCCGTCGTTGCGTGGGCGGCGTGGAGGCTGCGCCGCGACGCAATCGCCCCGGCCGAAGCAGTGCACGCGTGATCCCCGCATCCGCCTGCTCGCGACGCTGACCCTGGCGCCCCTGGGGCTGACGATCGTCAGCGCCCTGGCGCTGCGAACGAACATCACCGCGGAGATGACGATCGGAACGTTCCCGCTCCTGCCGCTCCTGGCGATCGAGCTCGCCCGCGTTCCGGATATCGACCGCCTGTATCGGATCAGCGCCCGGTTGGCCGCGGCTTTGACGTTCGGCGCCCTGGCGGATGTCACCGGCCTTCGCGTTGGAGCGCACCTATCTGTCATCCAGTGCCATGAAAATCGAGCCCTTTCAGGAAGCCGCGATCGAGGTGACCACGGATGTGGCATGTGGCAAACCTTGCCGCTGGCCTATGTCGGGGGTTCAGCATGGTATGGCGACGCCATCGTCTTCTACAGTTCGGATCGGCCGCATCGTGTTCGCGGACTTCAATTTCGGCCTCAATCTCTGGGTCACGCCGGAGGCTCTTGCGAAACACGGCCTGCTTTCGATCTGCGTGAGCGACGATACCGTCTGTTTCGCCGCCACGGCCAACTTCGTGACACCGAAGACAACGCGGACCGAGGTGGTCCTGGCCCATGAGTTCTGGGGCCATGTCGCCCGGCCGGTGCGCCTGGTGGTGACAGTCATTCCGCCAAAGGTTTGATATTGGCGGGCGGGCGGAAATTACATTCGGATTCGAACCGTTGCAGCGTCACCCTTGACCATGACGGCCCGCCCCGGCGCCTCGATCAGCGCCGGCGTGTGGTCGCGTTCAACACCGCCGGAGGAACGCACGTTCATGCTGTAGCGCGAAACGTGGCAGGACGAGGTGATCGGTTGGCACAGGCTGGTTCCGTTCCGTTGGCGCTACAGGTATCTGGGATTGAGCGAGGGGACGACCATGGCCGCCGGTGCTGTTTGAGCGTCCGCTTTATGCACAGAGGGCGCAGAGAAAAATTGAGGCCGCAGAGAAGCTTTTTTGCGCCTTCGGCGCGGCGTCGTTTCAACAAAACGGGGTCACCATCGCCGCCGGATGTTGAGCCCCGGAGGCAAACGCCCCGCGCCGAAGGCGCAAAAAAGCTTCTCTGCGGCCTCAAAAATCTCTGCGCCCTCTGTGCATAAAGCCGAAGTCGAACCACAGAACGGACCCGCAAACGACCCCGGACCGGGCTGAGCCCCTTTTTCGTTGGCAAGCGGGATAGAATCCTTACGAGCCAACCTGACGAATGCTCGCAGGTCCTACCCGGATCATGCTGGCCGGCTGCTCACGTGTCGCGCTTCAGCGATGGCGGGTAGGAGCGCATAGGCGCTAAAATAGCGGGGCGGACGGCAGGGTCGTTTCCTCCACGTCATGGTCGGCGAAGGCCGACCACCCACGACTTTGCCTGGTTCGGCACCGTAAGCCGTGGGTGGTCGGCCTTCGCCGACCATGACGACAAGGGCAAATCCCGCGGCCACTAGCGCACCCCGGGCGTGCGGCGCTACTCCCGCCGCTCGAACCGCGCCCGATCCGCCGGCAGCAGCCGCACCGTCACGTGGATCGCCGTCGTCGTCGTCCTGCCGCTCGACCACCTCGCCGTGCTGGTACAGCCAGGCCAGCCGCGCGCCGTCCTGCGGCGGGATGTCGTAGTCGGCGATCTCCATCCCCGCCGCGATCCGCGCGTCGATCGCGGCCTGCAGCGCCTCCAGGCCCTCGCCGGTGATCGCCGAGACCGCGACCGCGCCCGGCACGCACCGGCACCGCGCCACGCCGCCCAGCAGGTCGGCCTTGTTCAGCACCTCGATCGTGCGCGCCGGCCAGGCCGCATCCAGCGTGCCGTCGGCCACCATGTCGTCCAGCACCTCGATGCACGTCGGCGCGCTGCGCCGCGCGTCTCGGGATGCGCCGCGTCGCGCACGTGCAGGATGACGTCGGCCTCGGCGACTTCCTCCAGCGTGGCGCGGAACGCCTCCACCAGTTCGTGCGGCAGTTCGCTGATGAAGCCGACCGTGTCGGACAGGATCACCCGCCGCCCGGACGGCAGCCGCAGCCCGCGCATGGTCGGGTCCAGCGTCGCGAACAGCTGGTCGCGCGCCGCCACCTCGGCGCCGGTCAGCGCGTTGAACAGCGTCGATTTGCCGGCGTTGGTGTAGCCGACCAGCGCGACCACCGGGAACGGCACCCGCCGCCGCGCGGACCGGTGCAGGCCGCGGGTGCGGCGCACCTGCTCCAGCTCCTTCTTCAGCCGCACGATGCGGTCGCCGATCAGCCGCCGGTCGGCCTCGATCTGGGTCTCGCCGGGGCCGCCGAGGAAGCCGAAGCCGCCGCGCTGGCGCTCCAGGTGGGTCCAGGACCGCACCAGGCGGGAGCGCTGGTATTCCAGATGCGCCAGCTCGACCTGCAGCGTGCCTTCGCTTGGTCGCGGCGCGCTCGCCGAAGATGTCCAGGATCAGGCCGGTGCGGTCGATCACCTTGCAGTCCCAGGCGCGCTCCAGGTTGCGCTGCTGCACCGGCTGACAGCGCCGCATCGACGATCGCGACGGTGACGTCGCTGCTCGGCGATCGCCTCGCCCTGCGCTGCGACCTGGCCCTCGCCCAGCAGCGTCGCCGGGCGGCGGATGCGCAGCGGCAGGATCGCGGTATGCACGACGACCAGGCCGATCGAGGCGGTCAGCCCGACCGCCTCCGCCAGCCGCGCCTCCGCGGCGCGCGCCGTGATCCGGCGCGCCGTCGCTCCGGCCGTGCCCAGGGCAGATCGCCAGGCGCAGCGATCACGTCGGCCGCGCGGTCGGCGCCGCGAGCGCCGGACGCCGATGGCGGCTCGGGCCGCGGCATCGCGCCCGCAGCCGCCGCGACCGCGATGCCTGTCAGTCGCCGTGCGGCAGCGGTCGATCTCCCGCGTCGGGCGCTGCCGCCGGCGCCTTCGACCTTGGCCGCATCGAACAACTGGATCGGCGCGCCCGGCATCACGGTGCTGATGGCGTGCTTGTAGACGAGCTGGGTATGCCCGTCCCGGCGCAGCAGAACGGAAAAATTGTCAAACCAGGTGATGATCCCCTGGAGCTTGACACCGTTCACCAGGAACACCGTCACCGGCGTTTTGTTCTTCCGCACGTGGTTCAGGAACACGTCCTGAACATTCTGCGATTTCTCGTTGGCCACGGCGACATCCTTCTTTTTCTCGTATGCTGATACGGATTGGCTCGCTCGTTCCCGGCAGGTTCGTGGCACGGCCGCCGGGCAGGCAGTCAGTCTAGCAGCGACTGCCCCCTCACGCAAGCTCACGAAGACGTGCGGCAAGGTCATGGGCAGATCGGGAAATGGATATCGGGGGCCGCATGTTCAATGCCCCCATCGTGCCCGGCATCACCGATCAGCACCGCGGTCACGCCGGCTGCCCGCGCGGCCTGCATGTCCAGGGCGGTGTCACCCATGTACCAGACCGACGGCTCCGCTGTCTGGCCGAGCTGCTGCAGGGCGAGATGGATCGGCGCCGGATCGGGCTTGTCGGCGGCGGCGTCGCCGGCGCCGACCACGGGGCCGAAATGCGCGCCCCAGCCGAGATGCGCCACCTCGGCCGCAGGAAGGCACCGGCCTTGTTGGAAACCACGCCCTGCGGCCAGGCGGCGCCGGCCGCCAGCAGCCTCGGCCGCCCAGGCATCGGGCGCGACGTGATCCAGGTGCTGGTCGCGGAAGGTGGCGTAGAACATGTCGCGCGCATGCTCCCACTCGGCGCCGAACATGACCGGGAAACTCTCGCGCAGGGACACGCGGACCCGGTCGCGCGTGTCCTCCGGCGTCCAGAACGGCATGGCCGAACGCGGCGAACACCGCGTTCAGCGCAGCGGTGATGCCGGCCCAGCCGTCCACCAGCGTGTTGTCCCAGTCATAGAGCAGGACCGACGGACGCGTGGCCCTTCGCCGCGAGCCTGTCACGCCCCGCTCATCCCGGTCGCGTCCGGCGTTGGCCGGGGCCTGAAGCACCCCGGGCGGGCCGATTGCGCCGGACCCCGGCATCTCGGCGTAACGTTGGTTCGTGGTTCTCAGCCAAAGGCAGTGGCAAGATTTCCTCCTCGGACAACGGCTGCGACTGTGTAGACGAAACCCTGATCGCTGGCTTCAGGCTTCGCAGGAAGTTTCGGGCCTCTTTCAGATCGAAAGATGCGTCTGGCCTGAACCGCAGGTTTTTCCCTGCGGGATCAGTGTAATGCTTGATTCCTGGCCGATCGGCCATGACGCAGCCGGCTGATTTACGGGCGACTCAGGTGAGGGTCAAGCAGGTTTCATCCGGTTGCGGCACACGGATTCA
>CAWFUL010000002.1:0-130939 GCA_963819005.1 uncultured Pseudomonadota bacterium | reverse complement strand
CCAAAGGCGAAAACGCGACCGCTATCCCACTTGCGTAGGCCAGCAGCCCGATTTGCTTTGCTGAGAACCCACTCGGTCAAGGCCGAGAAAGGTAGTCGAACCGACGAACCAAAGCAAGGGAAACCGTCCGTCGCGGTGAACGGGGATGTAGGCCCAGCCCGCTCCGGGGTCAAGCACGTTTTTTTACTTTTCCCTCGCTGCAGCACGACAACAAGACCGTCAGGCACTGGTCCATTCGCGAAACCAACTAATAAACCGTGGGATTCCAACATCCAAAGGTGTCGTCGGCCGAAACCCGGTCAGCGCGCCAATCGCCTCAACCGATGCAAAGGTTGCCTCGACATCCACCGTGGGTCGGGGCGCAGAGCGGATCACTGCCCTGTGGCCAAGGGCCTCCTCCAGCAACCGAACAAGCTCACGCACCTCTTCGACCCGATGATTGCCGATGTTCAGGATCCGCGGCTGCGATCCGTCCGGCGGCGGGTTGTCCAGACTCCCGATCACGCCAACCACGATATCGTCAATGTAGGTGAAGTCGCGCCGCAGCCGCCCGCCGTCGTACAGCGTGATAGGGTCACCCGCGACAATCGCACGGGCAAAGCTGAAATAGGCCATGTCCGGACGGCCCCACGGCCCATAAACCGTAAAAAAACGAAGCCCCGTCTGCGGCAGGCTGAACAAGTGAGCGTAAGCGTGGCTCATCAACTCGTCCGCGCGCTTCGTCGCGGCGTAGAGCGAAACCGGCGTATCCACCCGGTCTGCCTCCTTGAACGGCATGACGGTGTTCAAGCCGTAGACGGATGAGGTGCTGGCATACACAAGGTGCCGCAGCGCAGGCAGCCGCCGAGCAGCCTCCAACACCACGAGATGTCCCAGCACGTTTGACTGAACGTATGCATATGGATCTACCAGGGAGTGCCGCACGCCGGCCTGTGCCGCCAAATGCACGATCCCGGCAATGTCAGCGTGGCCGGCGAGGAACTGACCCACTGCATCCTTGTCCGAGACGTCGACGCGAGCAAACGCAAATCCGGGCTTGCCAAGCAGGCGATCCAAACGCGCCTGCTTCAGCCGCACATCATAGTAGTCATTCAGGTTGTCCAAACCGACCACGCTGTCACCGCGTCGCAGCAGCGCGTCGGCTACGTGATAGCCGATGAACCCGGCGCAACCGGTGACGAGAACCTTCACTGATAGGGCCGTGAGATGACCCGGTCCTCCAGAAGCTCCAGGACGGCGTGGCCGAGCGCGATGTGACACTCCTGAATGCGCGCCGTTTCAGTGTCCGGCACCACGAGTGCCAGATCACACTGGCTTAGCGCCGGCTCGCCGGTGCCACCGAGAAGCCCTACCGTGACAATTCCCAACTCTCGCGCAGCCTCCAGCGCCTTGATGACGTTCGCCGACCTGCCGGAGGTGGTGATGCCGAACAGCACGTCGCCGCGGCGGCCGAGGCCGCGTAGCGGACGCTCGAACACACGGTCGTAGCCGTAATCGTTGCCGCAAGCTGTCAACATCGCGGGATCCAGCGTCAGCGCGAGCGCGGCGATCGATTCTCGTTCGCTTTTGGGCCGAAGCCGGATCAGCATCTCCGTAGCCAAGTGCTGGCTGTCGGCCGCGGACCCGCCGTTGCCGCAAAACATCAGCTTTCCGCCGCCGCGCAGGCTAGCCTCGCAGACATCCACGACCCTGATAACGGTATCGGCCAGTTCGGTTGCGATCCGGCGTTTCAGGTCCGCCGACCTGTTCATCATCGCGGCGAAACGTGCCGTTTCCTGCGTTTGCATATATGCTCCGAGGGATGTCAAACCCGCGGCACCCTTTACACGGTTACTGCGCTGTCCATCCACCATCGATCGACAAGGGAACACCAGTAATCGTAGCCGCCGCCGCCGAGCACAGGAACAGCGCAAGTCCGCCAATTTGCTCGGGCGTCGTGAATTTAACCATTGGCTGTTTTTCAGCCACCAGCGCATGTGTCTGAAAATCGACCGTCGTGCCGTCCCTTGTCGCTCGGTCCTGCAACTGCTTTTCCACCAATGGGGTCTTTACCCATCCAGGGCAAATCGCATTGACGGTGATGCCGTCGTTGGCCAGCTCGATCGCCGCTACCTTCGTCATGCCCAGCACGCCATGCTTTGCGGCGACATAGGCGACCTTCTGCGCGCTGGCGACCAGACCGTGGGCCGAGGCGATATTGATAATCCGCCCCCAACCGGTCGCTTTCATCAGCGGGATGGCCGCTTTCATGCCATGGAAAACCCCGGACATGTTGATCGCGATGATCTGGTCCCACTTTTCCGTCGGAAACTCTTCGACGCTGGCGGTGAACTGGATGCCTGCGTTGTTCACAAGGATGTCGAGCGATCCGAACATCGCCGCGGTATCCTTGACCATGGCGGCGATCTGATCCGGCTTGCTGATGTCCGCGCCGCTGTAACCCGCCCTGACGCCGTGTTCGGTCGCCAGGCCGCTGCGCACGGCCTCAATCTGCGCGGCATCGCCGAACCCATTCAGCATGATGTCGGCACCGGCGGACGCAAGCGCCCTTGCAATCCCAAGGCCGATGCCGCTGGTGGAGCCGGTGACCAGTGCAACCTTGCCCTTCAAACTCATCGGCATTGATCCTTCTGCTCTAAAGTGTGGGGCTCCAGAGCCCTTGCTCGGTCAGGGTATTCCGCGGCGCATCATGAACCGCCATCGCCAGCCGCGATAGAATGCCGCGCCCGACGTCGGAGATTCAGCACCAATCCGTAAAGGCTGATGGCCGCCCAAAAGCACTCGATTATGACGGACGGAAGATTCCACTGATGGTACAGCGAGATCAGGATCATCCCCGATCCGGCGGCGTTCGCGGCCGGAAACCGCCAGTCGTTCGAGGCCAGGCCGCCCCGCAAGTTGCTGAAATAGGCCAGCATCAGAACGCCTGCTCCGATAAAGCCGAATGCGGTGAACGGTTCAAACGCCATGCTGCAATCCTAGCCCAGCACGATGATCAACCGCTATAGTGGCTCCGACAGGCCACCGCACCGTTTGAAGGACCAAATGACACGATGAACCTGACGAATTGTTTTCTGTTGACCAGTCACGGTTCGATGGTTTGGTTCGATGAGTCCACCAATCTGCTCCGGCACGGTCCGGTCGGTGGCGCACTTCGCAATCTCACCGCGCAGACGCGGAGATCTGAGACGACGCTCGTCTGCGCCACGCAACCGCAATCGTTCACTGTGAGCGGTTTGGACCCTCGCGGCCGGATGGGACGCGTTCCTGCCGGGCCACCGCTGACGTTTCGGCGTCACCCGTTGGGTGGCGGACTGTGGGCTCTGGAAGCCAACGGCCTGTTTCTATGCGCGGAGGCGGATAGCACGATGTCGCTGTCCCGAATGGAATCCGGCGAGTGGGAGGCATTTTTTGCGCTCGACGACACCGATCTGGACTGGTTGACTCATGTCATGAGCCACACCTGGCTGTCGGCCAGTCGCGACGCGGTTGTTCCTCGCCAGCTTGTGCACCCGGTGCGGAACTTCGGGATGCAGATCGGTGATCTCGCGATACGGATCGATGACTTCCTGGCAGCGAACCCGGGCGACCAAACTGCAGAGTCATTTTGTTTTCATTATGATGGCTGGAAGGTCGAGCAGCTACGCATATACAAACCGCTGATCTATTTCATCGCGTTTGGCAAGGACGAGATCTTCACCAGCCTGGCTCTCACGCTTCGCTCGTTGCATGAGTTCGGCCATTACGACGGCGATATCCTGCTTTTTACCGATCGTGCGCCGGATCGGCTGGTGGGCATCGTTCCGCCCGAAATGCAGAAACAGGTCAAGCTGTCGGCGGCTCCCGCGACAGACATCATGGATTACACGTCGATCAAGTTCCGCATCTGCGACCTGAAGGAGGCGGAGGCGTATCAGCCGCTGCTGTACCTCGACATCGACGTGATTTGCGACCGGCCGATAGAACCAATGCTGCGGGAGATCCACGCTGCCAGTCGCATTTGCGTGCCGCTTGAGTACCGACCTCCTCGGTGCCCACAACTATTATGGCCCTTACCTGTTTGCCGCGGACCCGACCGCCCGGCCGCGTAACGAACGCGGGTTCAGCACCGGCCTTATAGGCATTCCCAACGTCACCATCGCCCGGCGGACCTTTCCTGCGATCCTGCGCACGATGTACGGGCTGGCCCGGGGCGGCAAAACGCGGGAGCCTTCGCTATGGTTCGACCAGCCTCCGGCGAACTATGTCATGCACAAGCTCGACGCCGCCGATTACAGTGTCTTGACGCCGCGCGTCGTCACGCCCGTGGACCAGACGAAACCGGTCAGCGCGATCCCCCGCCTGGGATTTGCGCATTTCTGCGGCGGGGTCGGCGCCACGGATACAAAGCTGCCGGCGATGCGCGCCTATATGGACCTGCTGCGAGGCGGCGGATGACGGATCCGACCGGGGGTGACTTCCACCGCTAGGACGGCTAGGAGTTACGCTCTGTCACTTCCGGGCAGACCTGTTTGAAACCCTTGCGGGGAGCAAGACATCCATGACGATCAAGGTCGGTGATACGATTCCGTCAATGAAGCTGATGGTGGCGACGCCGGAGGGCCCGAAGGAGACCTCCACGGACGAGATTTTCAAGGGGAAAAAAGTGGTGCTGTTTGCGGTCCCGGGCGCCTTCACCCCGACCTGCAGCGCCAAGCATCTGCCCGGCTTCGTGCAGAACGCCGATGCACTTAAGGCCAAAGGCGTCGACACGATTGCCTGCATCGCGGTCAACGATGCGTTCGTGATGGGCGCGTGGGGCAAGGACCAGGGGACCGGCGACAAGGTAACCATGTTGGCGGATGGCGCTGCGGCTTTCGCCAAGGCAATCGGGCTGGAACTTGACCTGAATGCTCGTGGCATGGGTTGGCGCAGTCAGCGCTATGCCCTGGTCGCCGAGGACGGCAAGGTGACCCACCTGGGGGTCGAAGCACCGGGCGGATTCGAAGTGAGCAAGGCCGAGGCCATACTCGCAGCGCTGTAGAAGACGGCGAGACGGCCGGCGCGACCGATCGGATATCGCATCATTTACAGCAACGGCTCGTAGTCAAACTGTAATATTCGCAGGGTTGTCACTCAGGCAGCCCCGCGTCTTTTTGCAGTTCAAATGCGGATCGATCTGCCATTCGCCCGATCCTTCCGCGAAGGCCTTTCGGCTGCCCGCTCAGTTTCCATCGCAGTCAATAAGTCCGGAGGAAAAACCCGGTCGTTACCGTGGCGCTGAGCAGCACCACGAACACCCGCAATACGGCCGGCGGTAAAATCATAGCGAAACGAGCGCCAAAATAGCCGCCGGCGATCGCGGAAACCATCATCGCCAACATCTCCGGCAGCCGGACGACCCCTGCGGCCAGGAAACACACTACGGCGGCGCCGTTCGTTGCGCTGACCAGTAAGGTTCGGGTTCCCGCCAGCACTTTCAGATCGGCGCCATCCAGAAGACTCCAGACCGCCATCATCATCAGGCCAATTGCGCCACCGAAATATCCGCCATAGATCGACAGGATGAACTGGATCACCAGAAAGGTTCGGCGGCCGATCCGAATGTGACAGCGCAACCATTCGCCTAGCCGGCGGCCGCCCGCGAAGGTCAGCGTCGCCAGTAGCAGCAGCCACGGCACCACGAGATCGAACGCCGATCCGGGGGTGACCAGCAGAAGGATTGCCCCAAGGATGCCCCCCGCCAGGCTAATTGGCACCAGGACGCGCAGACTGATGCCGGAAACGCCTCGCAGGTCGTCGCGGTACGCCCAGGTGCTGGCCAGAGTGCCAGGGAAAAGCGCGACTGTATTGGTGGCGTTGGCGGCGATCGCCGGCAGCCCCGCGAACACCATCGCCGGAAAGCCGACAAAAGACCCACCGCCCGCGACGGCGTTCATCGTCCCGGCCATAAGGCCGGCGCCAACAAGCAACATATAGTGGTGCATTATTCCTGTGGGACGTTCTGGGCTAATTCAGCGAGCCACGTCGTGGCATTACCGTCGGAGGGCGCGCGCCAGTCCCCGCGCGGCGATAACGATCCGCCGGCGGATACCTTCGGTCCATTGGGCATTGCGCTACGCTTGAATTGGCTGAAGGCAAAGAAACGCGTTAGAAAAACCTCCATCCAATGACGAATTTGCTTCAAGTCATAGCCGATCCGGTGACTGTCATCGAAATGCGGCGGCCATGCGCCTCGTTTCGGGTCTTCCCAGGCATGCAAGGCCATGAAGGCGATTTTCGATGGTGCCAGACCGTAGCGCAGGATGTGGAACAGCGTGAAATCCTGCAGCGCATAGGGTCCGATCTTGGCCTCGGTGCTCTGAGGAATTTCACCTGCACCCACCGGCACCAGTTCAGGCGAAATCTCGGTTGACAGAATAGCGCCTAGCGTTTCCAAAACATCGTCCGCGAAACGTTTGGTGCCGATGATCCAGCGGATCAGGTGCTGAATAAGCGTTTTTGGCACACCGGCGTTGACGTTGTAGTGCGCCATCTGGTCGCCGACACCGTAAGTGCACCAACCTAGCGCCAGTTCGGACAAATCGCCGGTGCCGATCACGATGCCGCTGTTGTAGTTAGCCAGCCGGAACAGATAGTCGGTACGCAGGCCAGCCTGAACATTTTCGAACGTGATGTCGTAGACCGGCTCGCCTGTGGCGTAGGGGTGCCCCAGGTCAGCCAGCATCTGCTTCGCGGCGGGTTTGATGTCGAGTTCGGTGGCGGTGACGCCCAGGGAACTCATCAGCTTCCAGGCATTCGATTTCGTATCATCCGAGGTCGCAAAGCCCGGCATCGTGTAGGCGAGGATTCCCTCGCGCGGCAGTCCGAGGAGATCGAAAGCCTGAGCGCAGACCAGCAACGCTTGCGTGGAGTCCAGGCCTCCTGAAATCCCGATGACCACTTTCTTAAGGTCAGTTGCCCGCATCCGCTGCGCCAAGCCTGACACCTGGATGTTATAGGCCTCGTAACAATCCTGTTCCAGCCGAGCGGCATCGGCGGGCACGAACGGAAACCGTTCGATACGGCGGCGCAACCCGACATCGCCCGCCGGCGGGTTCAGCTCAAAGCTCACCCGGCGGAATTTTCGTGCATGCCGCCGGCGGTTGGTATCGAACGAACCCATTTGCAAGCGCTCCTGCGCCAGCAAGTCGAGGTCGATATCGGCAATCGCTGCCTGATCCGCCACCGGGAACCGTTCGGTTTCGGCCAACGTATTGCCGTTCTCGAACACGGACGCCTGTCCATCCCACGCGAGATCGGTGGTCGATTCGCCAGCGCCTGCCGCGGCATAAAGGTAGGCCGCGAGACAGCGGGCGGACTGCGACCGACACAGCAGACGCCGTGTTTCGGCCTTGCCAATGGTAATATTGCTGGCTGACAGGTTCGCTAGCACCGTCGCCCCCGCCACCGCCGCCTCGCCGCTTGGCGGGTTCGGCACCCACAGGTCTTCACAGATTTCCGCGTGGACCACGAAGCCGCGGAGGTCGGAGGCCTCGAACAACAGATCGGTCCCAAACGGAACTGTTTGGCCTGCCAGCGTCCTCACCCCCCCGTCCGTCCCGTCGCCTGAAACAAAGTGCCTCGGCTCGTAGAACTCCCGATAGTTCGGCAGGTGAATCTTTGGCACGATGCCGAGAATCTGGCCGCGATGGATGGCGATCGCGCAGTTGTACAAGGCGCCGTGGTGCCGCAGCGGCGCCCCGATAAGCAGCAGCGGCATCAGGCCGGTCGAAGCGGTGGCGATGGTTTGGATGGCGGCCTCGACTGCATTCAGCAGTGTCGACTGCTGCAGCAGGTCGCTGATCGCATACCCTGACACGCCGAGTTCAGGAAAAACCGCCAGTGCCACGGCCTTACGGTCGCAGTCCCGGACTGTCCGCAGAATGGACTCCGCGTTGGCGGCAGGATCCGCCAGCGAGGTGCGCGTGGTGCACGCAGCCACACGGGCGAAGCCGTGACGGTAGAGGGACCGGAAACTCATGGCGTTCCTGGGCAGTGTGCGGGCTACTATGGCCTGGCATCTCGGGTCACGCCATTGCCCCACAGGCTAGTGGTTATTCCGAGACTCCCCTCGGGTTTCGATAACATTCAGGTACAGCGTTGCCGGCTCCAGACACGCCCCGTTGCCAAGTTGCCCGACCATGGACCGGTAGATCTCTTCCCACGGGGTCATGTTGATCAGCTTCGGCGGGGTCCAGGCGGCCTTGCGCGCCGCCAGCGCACCGTCAGGGAGCAAGACGTCAACTGTCCGCTTGTTTAGATCGATACGGATCCGGTCGCCGGTTTGCAGGATCGCCAGCCCGCCGCCGACCGCCGCTTCGGGCGAGACGTTCAGGATCGACGGTGAACCGGAGGTTCCGGACTGCCGGCCGTCGCCCATCGTCGGCAGTGTACTGATCCCCCGCTTCAACAGGCTAGCGGGCGGCTGCATGTTCACGACCTCGGCGCTGCCGGGATAACCGACCGGACCACAGTTACGGATAATCAGGACGGATTGCTCCTCGACACCGAGGTCGGGGTCCTCGATGCGGTGGTGATAGTCTTCAGGTCCTTCAAAGACGATCGCCTTCCCTTCGAAGACGTTCGGGCGGTCCGGGTTGGACAGGAACCGTGTCCGGAACTCCTTGTCGATGACACTGATCTTCATGACTGCGCTGTCGAACAGGTTGCCGGACATGACAACGTATCCGGCGGCTTCCAGAAGAGGATTGCCGTAGGAGCGGATGACTTCACGGTCGCCGTCGGGGACATCCGCCAGGTCGTCGGCCAGCGTGCGGCCGGTGACGGTGCGCACGTCGCCGTGCAGTTTGCCCGCCTTCAGCAGTTCCTTCATCACGGCCGGCACCCCGCCGGCGCGATGAAATTTCTCGCCCAGGAACCGCCCGGCAGGTTGCAGATCCACCAACAGGGGGATTTCCGGACCGAGCCGCTGCCAGTCGTCGAGGGTATGCTCGACGCCCATGTGGCGGGCGATGGCGACCATATGGATCGGGCAGTTGGATGAGGCGCCCAATGCGGCGGCCGCGACCACCGCGTTCTCGAACGCCTTCCTGGTCATGATATCGGACGGGCGCAGGTTCTCTTTCACCATACCAACGATACGCTTGCCGGTCTCGAACGCCATCCAGCCGCGCTCTCGATAGGGCGCTGGGATGGCGGCGCAGCCGGGCAGCGACATGCCCAGCGCTTCGGCCAGTGAGTTCATGGAGGTGGCGGTGCCCATGGTGTTGCAGTGGCCGACACTGGGCGCAGAGGACGCGACCATCTGCATGAACTCATCGTAACCGATCTTGCCCTCAGCGAACAGCTTGCGGCCTTCCCAGACGATGGTGCCGGAGCCGGACAAGCGGCCCTGCCACCAGCCGTCCAGCATCGGGCCTCCGGACAGGACGATCGCGGGGATGTTCACTGTTGCAGCCCCCATCAGGCACGCCGGCGTGGTCTTGTCGCAGCCGGTGGTCAGCACAACACCATCCAGCGGGTAGCCGTGAAGGATCTCCACCAGCGACAGGTAGGCAAGGTTGCGGTCCAGCGCGGCGGTCGGTCGCTTGCCGGTTTCCTGGATCGGGTGCACCGGGAATTCCAACGGAACGCCGCCGGCGTCGCGGATGCCGTCGCGGATGCGGCTGGCAAGCTCGATGTGGTGACGGTTGCAGGGCGAGAGGTCGGAGCCAGTCTGGGCAATCCCAATGATCGGTTTGCCGCCGCGGAGTTCCTCAGGCGTGATGCCGTAATTCATGTACCGTTCGAGGTACAGTGCCGTCATTGCCGGGTCTGCCGGGTCGTCAAACCAGCGGCGGGAGCGCAGGCGCTTGTCGTTCGGTCCGGTGTGTTCGGCCATGGCGAGTTCCTCTCCCGGTCAGTCGGTTGGGGCGGACATTGAGAGTCGGGACAAGCGTGGTCAAGGCGGGTTGCTCCGTCTGGACTGCAGGGCTATCCAACCCGCATGAACTGGCTCACCGAATACGTACGGCCAAAGATCCGGACTCTGTTCACCCGGTCCGAGGTGCCGGAAAACCTCTGGCACCAATGCCCCGGCTGCCAGCAGATGATTTTTCACAGCGACCTGACGACCAGCCGGAAAGTGTGTCCCCAATGCGGACACCACATGCGGGCGAGCACGATCGAGCGGCTGGACTGGACCTTCGACGCGGACGCTTACACGCGAATTGAACTGCCCAAGCCGGTCAGCGATCCTCTGCGTTTTCGGGACTCCAAGCGTTACACTGACCGGCTGAGGGAAGCGCGGGAAAAAACCAATGGGGAGGACGCAATCGTCGTCGCCCATGGCACGATCGGCGGCCGGAAAGCCGTCGTTGCCGTGATGGACTTCGATTTCATCGGCGGCTCGATGGGGGCTGCGGTCGGCGATGCGATCGTCGCTGCCGCTCGGTTGGCGATCCTGCAGCAGTCGCCGCTAATCATCTTCACCGCCTCGGGCGGGGCCCGCATGCAGGAGGGCGCGGTCAGTCTGATGCAGATGCCGCGGACGGTGATCGCCACGCAACTGGTCAAGGACGCCCGTTTGCCATTCATCGTCGTTTTGACCGATCCCACCACAGGGGGAGTCACGGCCAGCTTCGCGATGCTGGGCGACATCCAGATCGCGGAACCCGGCGCAATGATTGGTTTCGCAGGCGCCCGCGTCATCGAGCAAACCGTGCGGGAAAAGTTGCCGGATGGGTTCCAGCGCGCCGAATATCTGCTGGAACATGGCATTATCGACATGGTGGTAAAGCGGGCTGACCTTCCTGCCACCCTGGCCCGCGTCGTCGGCCTACTGTCGCACAAGGACGATCAGGCGGCAGCGTGACCGACCCGATCGAGCAGATCACCTCACGTCTCGAACGTCTGCATCCGCGACTAATCGACCTTAGCCTGGACCGGCTACGGATCCTGCTTGGCAAGCTCGGCCATCCCGAACGCCTGCTTCCACCAGTCATTCACGTGGCTGGCACGAACGGGAAAGGCAGCACATGCGCGTTCATACGCGCGATGGCAGAAGCCGCCGGCCTCAGCGTGCACGTCTACACTTCGCCGCATCTGGTGCGCTTCAATGAGCGTATCCGAACTGCCGGGACGCTGGTCACGGATGAGAGGCTCCTGGCGGCCATGGAAGCGGTCGAGCATGTCAACAGCGACGCTCCAATCACGGTCTTCGAGGTCATTACAGCGACAGCATTCCGCTTGTTCGCTGACACTCCGGCAGACCTTTGCGTCTTGGAAGTCGGTCTGGGTGGCCGTGGCGATGCAACCAATGTCATTGATCACCCGGCCGCCAGCGCGATCACGTCGATCTCGCTCGACCATCGCGAACTGCTTGGGCCGACTGTCGATCTGATTGCGTCCGAGAAGGCCGGGATCATGAAGGCCGGTGTGCCGGTTGCGATCGGCGCCCAACCACCGGAGGTGCTCCGTGTTCTGCTTGACCATGCAGAGACGGTTCATGCCCCTGCGCTCGTTCGGGGGCGTGACTGGGATGTGACGCTTCTCCCTGGTGGTCTACGCTACGACGACGCAATGGGAACCCTCGATGCACCGCCGCCGGCGTTGAGCGGGTCCCATCAGATTGACAATGCTGGTATTGCGATCACCGCATTGCGGGCGGCCGGTACCCGATTTGATCCGTCCGGAGTTGCCTTGGCCGATTGGCCCGCCCGCTTGCAGAGGCTGCGTGGGACGCTGGCCGATCTGCTGCCGCCGGGGTGGGAGCTGTGGCTGGACGGCGGCCATAATCCGGGCGCCGGCGAGGTTCTGGCGGAATATATCCGCAGCTGGAGCGATCAGCCCATCCATCTCGTTGTCGGCATGACGCAAAACAAAGACGCGGCGGCGTTCTTGCGGCCGTTGCTGCCTCTCGCTGATACGGTATCGGCGGTTCGGGAACCGGATCAGCATGCTGCCATGGCGATCGAGGGGATTATTGCCGCATCCGATGGGCTGGCTCGGCCCGGCCCGCTTATCGTCGACGCGCTGCGGACGGTGGCTCAGACAGCAGGTCCTGGACGGGTGCTGATCTGCGGCAGTCTGTACCTGGCCGGCGAGGTGCTTCGGATGGATGCGCCGGGCAGCATAGTGTCCTCGGAATAACCGCTGCAGCCAACCCGATGGCAGCGACAGCCTGTTTGATCTGCCACCCAGGATAGCAACGATCGATCCCTTCGCGTTGCAGAGATCGAACGTCTGCCGCGGTTCGGAGCAGGCTGTGCCGAGGACGGCGGACTTTTCCGGCCCGACGGTTTCTGCCACCATCGAGACCAACTAAACATTGAGGAAAACACGATGTCCGAAAGCTTGCAGGTCGATCGTCCAGCCGCCGGATCCGCGAAACAGTCCACTTCCGATGTCGTCGTGGTCGGCGGCGGCCTCGGCGGCCTCTATGCCCTGCACCGCCTGCGTGGACTCGGTTTGTCGGTGAAAGTGCTTGAGGCTGGATCGGGCGTCGGAGGCACCTGGTTCTGGAACCGCTACCCTGGTGCTCGATGCGATGTGGAAAGTCTGGAGTATTCCTACTCGTTCGATAACGATCTCCAGCAGGAATGGAAATGGCCGGAGCGTTACGGCACCCAGCCGGAGATCCTGCGCTACATCAACCACGTCGCGGATCGGTTCGACCTGCGCCGCGACATTCAGCTCAACACCCGCGTTACGGCGGCGACATTCGATCCGGACATCGGACGATGGACGCTGACGACCGATCAGGGCGATGTCGTCTCAGCGCGGTTTTGCGTGATGGCCAGCGGTAATCTGTCCACCCCCCGCGTGCCGGACTTCAAGGGCCTGCAGAACTTCCAGGGGAAATGGTATCATTCCGGTCTCTGGCCGCACGAGGGCGTGGACTTCTCGGGTCAGCGCGTGGCGGTGATCGGCACCGGGTCATCCGGCGTGCAAATGATCCCGCTGATTGCGGCACAGGCGGATCACCTGACTGTCTTCCAGCGCACCGCCAACTTCAGTTTGCCCGCGCGTAACATGCCAATGAGCCCGGACAAGGAACAGCGGCATAAACAGGAATACGAGGACCGCCGCCGCGCCGCGCTGGATACGCCATTCGGCATCGCCGGCCACCCCGCTCCCACGAAATCGGCCCTCGAAGTGACTGATGCCGAACGCCGGCGGGCCTATGAGGCGAAATGGGCTGAGGGCGGTAGCATCAGTTTTCTGTATGCCTACACCGATCTTCTAGTGAACAAGGACTCCAATGACACCGCCTCGGAATTCGTGCGGCAGAAGATCAAAAGTATAGTGCGAAATCCTACGACGGCGGAGATCCTGGCGCCGAAGGATCATCCGATCGGCACCAAGCGTCTCTGCCTGGATACAAATTATTACGAGACCTATAACCGCAACAATGTGTCTCTGGTCGACGTTAAGGACGATCCGATCCAGGAGATAACCGCGACCGGACTGCGCACGCGTGACCACGAATTCGGCCCCTTCGACGCGATCGTCTTCGCCACCGGTTTCGACGCGATGACGGGCGCGCTTCGGGAGATCGATATCCGTGTGAAGGGCGGTCCAGCTCTGGTGGACGAGTGGTCAGCGGGTCCGCGGACCTATCTCGGCCTGATGGTCGCCGGCTTTCCGAACATGTTCATCATCACCGGGCCTGGCAGCCCATCCGTCAAGACTCAGATGATCCTGGCGATCGAGCAGCACACAGACTGGATCGCCGATGCGCTCACCTACATGCACGAGCATGGCAAGAACCGGATTGAGCCGGAGCGCACCGCACAGGACGAGTGGGTGGATCACGTTAACAAGGTCGCGGACAGCACGCTCTATCCGCTGGCCAACTCCTGGTATGTCGGGGCCAACATCCCGGGCAAGCCGCGCGTGTTCATGCCCTACGTTGGCGGCTTCGCCGGCTACAAGCGGCAGTGCGATGCGATCGCCGCGGAAGGTTATCGCGGGTTTGAGCTGAAGCCGTAAACGGCCTGTCAGGCCTCGACGTCGGCATCCGGCCGGTCGTCAGGCTCCGACAATTCGGTATGCCAAACGCCGGCGGCGTCCTCGTATTCGATATGCGTGAGGTCACCAGGGACGTGCTGTTCCCGTGCCACCCGCCGCGCGGCATTCAGGGCCGCGGTTTTGGAGGCGAATGGCTCCGAGAAGGCGCCGTCGAGGGTATACGCCCAGCCGCCGTCGTGTTGCACAACACGGTAATGGATCTTAGCCATGATACGCGCCTCATTGCGGGTCGGATGGGTGGCATAGTTAATGCCCAAGCCGGCATCGCGATAGTGCCCGCCACGAAGGACCCATCATGACCGACGCACAAGCTGACAACGCCGCTCAGATTGCCTACTGGAATGAAGTCGCGCCGGTAAGCTGGACAAAATTCCAGACCCAGTTGGATGCGATTTTCAAGCCGTTGACTGAGATCGCGCTGACCGCCGCCGCGCCGTCTCCTGGAGAAAGCGTGATCGACGTGGGCTGCGGCTGCGGTGCGACGGTTCTCGAACTGGCCGATAAGGTGGGACCCACTGGACACGTGCTCGGCATCGATGTGTCCACGCCGATGGCTGCTCGGGCGCGTGAGCGGATCGCAGAACGATCCCTCCGTAATGCACAGATCGAAGTCTCGGACGCCGCGGTGCACACCTTCGCCCGGGCTGACGCCGACCTGTTGTTCTCCCGCTTCGGCGTGATGTTCTTCGCCGATCCGACCGCGGCGTTCGTCAACCTGCGCAAAGCGATGCGCCCGGACGGACGGCTGCTGTTCGCCTGCTGGCGGCCGCTCGCCGACAATCCGTGGTTCGGGCTGCCTTTGCAGGTCACACGGGATCTGCTGCCGCCGCAGCCCGCCGCCGATCCGAATGCGCCAGGGCCCTTTGCTTTTGCCAGTTCCGACCGCGTGCTTGGTATCCTGCGGGATGCTGGCTGGCGGCAGGCTGCGGCTCATCGACAGGACGTGCCGATGCGGATAGCCGACCCAGGCGACCTGCACGGCGGCGCTGATTTCGTCACGCGCGTCGGCCCGCTCGCGCGTCTTCTGGCCGAGGCGGACGACGCCACCCGAACCAAGGCACGACAGGCGGTGATCGACGCCCTTGGTGGCCATGACAGCGGGGATGGCATAATTCTGACCGGCTCGATCTGGCTGGTCTCAGCGCAGGCCTGACGGTCAAAATATTCCCGCCGCGAGTCCGGCCGCCATCGCAGCGCCAAGCTCCCGGCAGCGTTCGAGGTCGGCTGGACCGATTTGCTTCGGCGCCAGAATCGCCTCCGTTGTCTGCGCGCGCGTGCAGACGATCAGCGGATCGGCAATCGCCCGCAGCCGCCACCCTGTTGCGATTCGGGCGATCTGGCGGGCGGCATTTTGTCCGTCGCTGCCAGCGCAGATCATTGAGGCGTATGGCCGTCCGCTGATCCGATCCAGGGCCGGGTAATACGTCCGGTCGAAGAAATCTTTCATCCGGCCGGCCATCGACGCCAGATTCTCTGGTGTCGCGAACAGATACCCGCTTGCGTCCAGCATCTCGGCCGGGCCGGCGTCCGCTGCTGCCAGCAGTCGCGTTGTCACGTCCGGTTCGGGCGCAGCGGCCAGTGCCGCAGCCTCGGCCATCTGCCGGGCGCCGCCTGTCATGGAGTGGAATACGATCAGCAGCGTTTTCATCCGCCGCTGATTCTATCATGCAAATGCCGTCCTCGGACGGGTGATCGCGCTAACGGCCGCCGCGACCGCGAGATTTAAGCAAAGCGCGACGACCCCGATGTTGAGATCCCTAAGCGCCTCCGGCAGGAACGGAAATATCGTCGCGAAGGTGGTATGTGTGGTCGATGTCGCTGCCACTGTTGCGACCCCAGCGCAAATGCCCGCAAAGGCACCCTGGCTGCTGATCGGATTCTTCGGAAGCAAGCTACAGATCAAAGACGGGAACAGCTGTGTCACAAAGCTGTAGCCCATCAGTAGCAGCGCGACGATCGTGGATCCGCCGCGCAGGGTGAAAAACACAGCGACCAGCGCCACCACCGGCACCAGCAACCGGGCGATGCGTGCAACGGCGAAGTCGTCGGCGTTCGGCCGCGCAACTCGGAACAAGGTGTTTGCCAGCAGCGTAGCGGATGCCATCAGGATCATCGATCCCGGCACAAGCGCCGTCAGCACGCCAGCCGCGCCGATCACACCGACGAACCACGGATCGAAGGTCTGGACAGAAAGGCGCAGCAACGACAGGTCGATTTCCGGTCCCTTGAGGCCTGGCACCTTCAGAATGGCGGCGAAACCGACGAAAAACACGAACAACAGGATGATCTGATAAAGTGGAAGCAGTGCGGCGCTGCGCCGGAACGCCCTCTCCTCCTTCGCGGTGAACAGCGAGCCGAAGGTGTGCGGCCACATATAGAAGCCCAGTGCCGTCAGCAGGACGGTGGAGTCGAACCAGGCGACACTCTCGCCTTGCGGCGGAAGCGCCAGAAAATCTGGCCGGGCTGCCTGGATGTCGCGGAACATCACGCCAATGCCGCCGTAGTAATGCAGGGGCAGGTAGATGCCAAGGAACAACACGACCAGCAGGATCATCGAGTCCTTCAGCACCGCCGTCCATGCTGATCCATGGACACCGGAAACCATCACATACGTCGTCACAACAACCGCGCCGATCCAGACTGCGACGGGCTGAGAGATTGCGCCATATCCTGCCGCGTCCACGATGATCCCCAGGCCCTTCAACTGCAGCACGAGGTACGGCACCAGCGCGACAACGCCGACCACGGCGACCAGAACACCGAGGGCAGGACTGTCGTATTTCCGCTGGAAGAAGTCCGGTTGCGAGATCAGCCGATGTTGCTTCCCATAACGCCAGATTGGAGGCAGCAGCCAGTAGGACAGCACAAAGGCCAGGCAGCCGTAGGAAAGGATGTAGTAGGCTGGAGCGCCATGACCGTACGCAAAACCGCTGCCGCCCAGGAAGGTGAACGTCGTGTAAATCTCACCTGCCATCAAAACGAACACCAGGATCGTACCGAAGCCGCGGCCACCGACTGCCCACTGCTCCAGGTCCATGTCCTTGCCACGTCGAGCCCGCAATCCCAGCAGCAGCACACAAAGGATCGTGGCTGCGATGATGAGCAATGCGGCGTTCATGATGCGTCTCGATTGGCTGGGTCACAAAGATAGACGATTGCCATCACCACAGACGTAAGGACGATCCACAGGACGACCCAGGCCAGCAGCAGCGGCATGCCCAATACCATCGGCTCGACGTGATTCAGGAACGGCACACCGCCCAGGATGCCGAGGAAAGGCAGGACCGCCAGCCACCGCACAACCGCCATTGCGCCACCCCCGTTCTGATCGGATTGGCGCGCCGGCGCCTCACCACGGAACGCCGGAATGACACTATAGTTGCAGCGACAGGAGGGGGCAGCTTCGAAGATGCGCTGCCTGAAGGTGGCGGCGGTGCGAGCCGTATCGATCTGGACCGCAAAATGCTCCGCCAGCACCCGGCACTGCTTGCGGATGTCCGGAACCGCGGCGATCCCCCATAGTCCGCTTTTTGTAGGCTTCACAATGAAGCCGGGGCATGCTGCGATGCACAATCATCGATAAGGATGCCCGTCAGCATGGATACCGCCATAGGCAGCGCGCCAACCCTGACCGCCCGCCCGATCGGTCCGACCTTCGGCGCCGAGGTCCTTGGCATGCCAATCCACGGCGACGTCGCACCTGAGTTGCTGACGCAATTCATCGCCTTCCTCCACCGCTATCGTGTGCTGGTGATGCCGGCTGCCTATGTCGCGCCGGCGGACCTGGTGGCGTTCAGCCGTCGTTTCGGGCCGCTGGAAATCCATAGCCGCTTCGACAACACTCTGCCCACCCACCGGGAGATCTTCTGCGTCGGCAATATCGCACCCGGCTCGTTTTCGCGCGGGGTTGAGCAATGGCACGCTGACAGTTCCTATCGTGACGTGCCCAGCGATGCCTCGTTCTTCTATGCCGAAGCCGTGCCGCCCGAGGGTGGCGATACGCTGTTCGCCGATGCCACGGCGGCGTGGCGGTGGTTGGACCCGGTCCTGCGGCAGCGCATCGACGGTCTGCGCGCCGTCCACTCGCTGGAAACGCTGCGCCAGTGGGGTGCGAAACAAAACCCCGACCGCGCAGCCGACTCCGCTGGCCAAGTTGAAAGGTTCCCCCCGGTTTCTCAGCCGCTGGTGCGGACCCATCCGGCTACGGGTGCAAAATCACTGTACGTATGTCCGGCGGTGATCAGTCATGTCGAAGGAATGGACGCGGCGGACAGCGCAATCCTGATAACGACGCTGATCGAACACACCACACAGCCACGGTTCGTCTATCGGCATCGATGGCAACAGGGCGATTTAGTCGTGTGGGACAACCGCGCGGTTCTGCACACGGCAAGCCTGTTCGACCACAAGCGCTACCAGCGGCTGATGTACCGAACAACGGTGGCGGGCGGAGCACCCAGACTTGCGGCCTGACATCGCTCATGATCATTGTATAGACAGAGACGTCGGTTTCACCGGTCCAGGGGAAAACAGCATGGAGCCTTGCCAGCTAACGGCTACCGAGGCGGCAGCGTTGATCAGGCAACGCAAATTATCCGCTGAAGAACTGGCCCGTTCCTGCCTCGCCCGCATCGAGGTTCGGGACCCGGTCGTACGGGCCTGGCTACATGTCGATCGTGATTTGGTCATCCGGAACGCGCGCGAACAGGACAAGTTGGCGCCCGTGGACGTGGACCCAAAGTCACCGCTCCACGGCCTTCCATGGGGTGTGAAGGATATCATCGACACCAAGGACATGCCGACCACCCACAATTCGCCAATCTATCCTGACGTGCCTGCGGGGCGCGATGCCGCCTGTGTCGGTGTCGTCCGAGCCTCGGGCGGGGTGATTCTTGGGAAAACGGACACGGTTGAGTTTGCCTCCGGCGGCCGCAAGGCATTGTCGCGCAATCCCTATAACATCGCGCACACTCCGGGCGGTTCGTCGTCCGGATCGGGGGCGGCCGTGGGTGACTTCCACGTGCCGTTCGCGTTTGGCACCCAGACCGGCGGATCGCACATCCGTCCGGCCGCATTCAATGGCATCTACGCCATCAAGCCGACGTGGGGCGTCGTATCGCGCGAAGGCGTACGGATGTCGTCAATGACACTGGACACAGTCGGTTGGTACGCTCGGTCCGTGGATGATCTGATCATGGTGGCCGAGGCCTTCCGGTTTCCGAACGCGGCGGAACCGCAGATTACCGATCCGAACGGGTTACGGGTGGGCCTGTGCCGGAGCCCTGCCTGGTCGGCGATCGAACCGGCCGGACAGGCGTCGCTGATGCTCGCGGCCAAACGCCTGGCCGACGCGGGCGCGATCGTGGAAGAGTTTGAGTTGCCGGCCCCTTTCACCACTTTGCACGAGGCCCATGCCGACATCGTGCAAACAGAGGGCGGCTGGTCATTCCTGCCCGAATACATGACCTCCTATGATATTCTGGCGCCCGACCTGCGCGGCAAGGTCGAAAATGTTCGCGGCGTGACCCCAGAAAAGCTACTGGAAAGCTACGCCATGGCTGATAGCTGCCGGCCGGCCTTCGATCGGTTGTTTGGCCCCGGCCTGGACGTGATCCTGACGCCGAGCGCGCCGGGGGAGGCGCCGGAAGGGCTCCATACTACCGGCAGCGCGATCTTCCAGTCTATGTGGACGTTGCTGCACGTCCCGTGCGTGGCAATACCGGTGGGCCGCGGGCCAAAGGGCCTGCCAGTCGGCATCCAGATCGTTGGCGCAAGGATGACGGATACGCGGCTGCTGGGTATCGCCCGCATGCTGGCGCCCGTGATCGACCTCGATCCGAAAGCACCGCTGCGCGACTTGTTCGCCTGATCCAACCTGCGTCAGGCGGCAGCCCCGACGTGCCTGCGGCTCGTCATCAGCGGCTGAATACATTCGCCATGGTCAGGGCAATCAAGTCGTTGGACGCGCCGGCAATACCGGCGCCGAGTGGTTCCACCACGTGGGCATCGGCCTTGATCTGCTCGACGTGATTCTCCGCAACAAGGCTGGCCATGCTCGTCGGTGCGTCACGTGTCGCTGCCCGGATGTCATTGGTTGCAGCGGGGTTGCCGGTGGCCACGAACATCAGTCCCGCGCCCTGTAACCGGACCATAGCCAGGCGATGCTTTGCCGGTCTTCCAGCGCCAGGTCACGCTGGTCTGCCTCACCGGTTGGCGCGTCCGCTCGGACCGAACCAATGCCCCCGTCCATGGCGGCTCCCCCTGGCCAGTTTGTCCCTCAGTATATCCAGGCTGGTGTCGAACATGGCGCACCTGGAACAAAAGCTTTTGCCGGACCGAGATGATGTCGGAGCGGATAGTCCCTGTCTGCGCAACCGCGGCCAGCAACGCATCCAATGTGGCGCCCGCGAGGTCGACTGACGCCACACTGGACGGGTCGGCCATACCGGCACGCATGCTGTGCAGGATCTCGATTGCCTTGTCGTGCTGCCGGGCCGCTTGTTCAGTCGCCGACTTGATCGCGGCGGCGGTCTGCAGGTGTTGCAGTTCGCGACTGACAGCACAAAGCTCCTGCGCGATCCAGCCAAGCTGGACGTGATGCCGCACGTCGGTCTGGGCGGACGCGCCGGTCTGCACCGACGCCACATAGGTGAGCCGATCGGGCAGCAACCAGGGCATGCCGCAGAGCAATGCCAGCGCGCCGCCAACCGTTCCGGCAAGTTTCCAGCCGATCGGCATGTTCCTGATCGCGCGCAGCGGGGCGCCCAAAAATCCAATTGTCGCGTCTCTCCTGCAAGCAGCCGGTTCATCTTCGGCTCAACCGGTTAAGGAAGAGGGAAAACCTTGGGGGTAGGTCGGCTGGCGAGGGCCTTCAATCTGGACTTCGCGCTGGCCGCCGCGTAACGCTGGTTTCAGAAACTTATACGAGGCAAATCATGCTGTTCGATTTCGCAGCCACCCAGACACGCGACATCTACAAGTTGCTCGTTTCGACAATCGGGCCGCGGCCGATCGCCTGGGTCACCACCCAGGATACGGACGGGACGATCAACGCCGCGCCCTTCTCCTTCTTCAACGCGATGTCCGGTGACCCGCCGGTGATCGCATTCGGCATTGGCGGCCGCGGGCCGGGCGACGTGAAGGACACCGGCGGCAACATCCGCCGCACCGGCCAGTTTGTGGTCAATCTGGTGAGCTTCGAACTCGCCGAACCTATGAACATCACCGCCATCGACCTGCCTAAGGGGGTGGATGAACTGAAGGAGGCTGGACTAACGACCGCGCCGTCACTGCACGTGAAGCCACCGCGCATAGCGGAGGCGCCGGTATCGATGGAATGCGAGCGACTTGTCATCGTTGACGTCGGCATCGACCGTGCCGTGGTGCTGGGCAAGGTGTTGGCCATCTACGTCCGCGACGACTGCGTGCTGGACAAAGACCGTTGTTACATAGACACCCCGAAACTTGACCTGATCGGACGCATGCACGGAGCAGGCTGGTACTCCAGGGTGACGGACCGGTTCGAGTTGCCCCGGATCAGCGTAGAGGAATGGGCCGCCCGGAAGGCGAAAGCCGCTGAATAAGATGTCGCAGTCCAATGACTCTAATCGGGCACACGTATGGATAGATTTACTTTAGTCCGCACAACCAGGAGCTAGAGGCTTCGCACGCTGGCGTGGTGCCGATATGCCACGCACTCCTCTCAAAGTTCCCGGATCTCTCATAAAATTAACCCATCACAGGCAAGGTTAAGACACAATTCATTTCCATTGTGTTTTTGGGCAGGTGTTATCCTGTCCACGAACGAAAACGGGAATGGTGACAATGATGTGCACGACCTCGATAAGCACACTGACGTTGACCGCGATGCTGCATGATCCACTGATCAAGATGGTGATGCGGAGCGATAACGTATCGGAAGAGGATCATTCCGAATTACTGTTCCGAGTCAAAGACTCCCTGGCTGCGCGCGCGCAGAGGGCAGAAATGCCGCCTCACGCTGCCGGTTGAGTCGGAGAACCGTTCTCAACAAGCAGCATAAGAGGGCTCCCAGGAATTAGCCTTTCACTCTCAGCCAGAGGCACGCGCACGGATCGCTTCCCAGACCCGCTGCGGTGTCGCTGGCATGTTGATATGCGTTATGCCGTAGACCGACAGCGCATCCACCAGGGCATTCATCACCGCCGGCAGGGCCCCGGCACATCCCGCCTCGCCACAACCCTTTGAACCCAAAAGGTTTGTTTTGGCCGGGACCGGATGCGAGGCAAACGCAAAAAATGGCGCATCGTTTGCTCTGGGTAGCGCATAGTCCATGTACGATCCGGTCAATGGCTGACCGAACTCGTCATAAACCACATTCTCAAGGAAGGCTTGGCCGATGCCCTGCACAATGCCGCCGTGCGCCTGGCCTTCGACCAGCATCGGATTCACGATCACGCCGAAGTCGTTGACCATGCTGTAGCGGACGACCTCCGTGACCCCGGTTTCGGGATCAACTTCCACCTCGGCAACATGGCAGCCATTTGGGAATGCAAACGGCGGGCTCTGCGAGACGTGTGACACGGACAGGGTGGCCGGTATGCCCTCGGGCAGTCGCATGCCACCCTCCCGCAGTTTCTCCGCCAGGTCCATCAGTCCGATTGCCCGGTCCGTGCCGGCAATGCGATAGCGTCCGCCGCCCCTGACGATCTCGAACTCGATATCCGATTCCGCGGCTTCCAGCACATGCGCGGCGATTTTCCGGCCGTTCTCGCGGACGATTTCGGCGCTCTCAACTATCGCCGTCCCGCTGGCCATCAGCGACTTTGAGCCGCCCGTGCCGCCGCCCGCCAGAAGTTCGTCGGAATCGCCTTGCAGAAGGTTGATCTTTTCAAACGGGATGCCCAGCCGGGACGCGAGCACCTGGGCAAATGGGGAGGCATGGCCCTGCCCATAATCCAGCGTGCCCGTAATGATCGTCACCGTCCCATCCGTCTCAAAGCGGATGCCGCCCATCTCGGGCGCAGGCGGGCCGGTCACCTCCAGGTATTGGCCGATGCCGCGTCCGCGCAACTTCCCTCGCTCGGCGCTCTCTTTCTTGCGCGCCGGAAAGCCATCCCAGTCGGCCGCAATCAGTGCCTTATCCAGGACCGTCGGAAAGTCACCGCTGTCATAGGTCGTGCCTGCCGGTGTCTGGTAAGGCAGCGCATCAGGTTGGATGTGATTTCGGCGCCGAATTTCGACACGGTCGATCCCCATCTCGCGCGCCGCGGTGTCCAACAGCCGCTCGATATAATAATTACCTTCTGGACGACCGGCGCCGCGATACGGACCGACCGGCGTCGTATTAGTGAAAACCGCTTTGGTAGCGACTTCCTGCAAAGGCGTTGCATACACTCCAATCGTATTCTTCACGACGTTACCGGTGGGTTGCAGCACGGTGCCATTCGACAGATACGCGCCGATGTCACCATATCCGGTGACACGCAGCGCCAGAATCCGCCCATCCTTATCCAAGGCAATCGACTGCTCCATGTCATGCGCCCGGCCATGGCTGTCCGACAGAAAGCTTTCGCCGCGGTCGTCAGTCCACTTCACCGGCCGGCCTAGCAGCTTCGAGGCATATAGAATGGCAGGATATTCCGGGTAGCAGGACGACTTCATCCCAAAGGAACCGCCGACATTACCGGTCAGCACCCGTATCTTGTCGACCGGCGCCTTCAATGGGCCGGTCAGAAGCTGCCGCATCCCGAACACGCCCTGGCAACCCAGGCGCAACGTCCATCGCTCTGATGCCGGATCGTACTCGCCAATCGCTGACCGAGGCTCCATCGGGCAGACGACGACGCGGTTGTTGTAGATCCGTAGCTTGGTCACATGGGCTGCCTTGGCAAAGGCGGCCTCCACCGCGGCGGCGTCACCGTGATGGAAGTCCAGGATCACATTACCTGGGGTGGCATCGAACAATGCCGGAGCGCCAGGGGCCACGGCATCGGCAGGATTCGTGACAGCAGGCAGCACGTCGATGTCCGTGACGATAGCCTCAACCGCATCCTTCGCCTGCTTGCGGGTTTCTGCGACCACCACAGCATAGGGATCCCCAACGAACCGCACTTTGTCGGTCGTCAGGATCGGCTGTGTCGGCTTCGGCATGTCCTTGCCGTCACGCATCTTGAACGCCATCCCGGAGGGCATGTTACCAAGCCCGGCCACGATCAGATCAGTGCCGGTCAGTACAGCGAGCACGCCCGGCATCGCCTTTGCCGCCGTGGTGTCGATCGATTTGATTATCCCATGCGCATAACCCGACCGCACCATGACAGCGTAGGCTTGGCCGGGGAGGTTGACGTCATCGGAGTAGCTGCCCTCCCCCCGCAACAGAGTCGGATCCTCCTTGCGCGGGACCGGCTGACCGACGGCGTATCTTTCCTCGGCGAACTGCGTCAGGTCGACGGGTGCGTTCATACTCAGTCCCTCTAGCGTATTGTGCTCTGCAACATGGCGTCGGATTTGGAATGCGGCAAGGCGGTCTCTGGCTCATCCGGCGGAGAAATGGCATATAGAGAAAAAGCGTTCAGGAGGGTGCCGATGCCGACCTATCGAGTACGAATGTTCAGATTGTGGGCCATTCACCGACGTGCGGCCGATGGCGGAGTATGACCGGCCGCAGCCTTGCCCAGACTGCGGTGCGCTTGCGCCTCGGCTTCTGACCTGCGCCGCAATCGGCGGCGGCGCTGCTGCGCCCGACGCCGGCGGCATGCCATCCCGAGCTCACGCGGGTGGGTGTGCATGCTGCGCCGCACCCCGGGGTTTCTCGGCGGAGGCGGTGTAATGCCGCTGAATTTGATTCCGGCGTGAACCCCGGGCCCATGAGCACGTAGGCACGATCCACGCCATCAATCGCCGGCCGAACCCTTCGACTTGCGTTCTAGAAATGTACCCATCAGCCGCTTCGTCTCGTCAGACCCGTGTGCCATCGCGACCGCTCGGATTCCCTGTTGCACGGCATCGGCGATCGACATCCGCTCCCAGTCGCGGATCAGCTCCTTCTGCGCCCGGATTGCATTCGGCCCGGCATTCAGGATCGCAACGACCCAGCCCTCGACCGCGGCATCCAGACCATCCGGTGCTGCAACGCGCTCGACCAAGCCACAGGAAGCCGCCTCGGCGCAGTCGATATGGCGCCCGGTAAACACAAGTTCCCTGGTTTTTCCCCAACCGATCAGTAGCGGCAGCAGACAGGCTTCCATGCCGGAGGGAAGCCCGAACAGAACCTCTGGCATACCGAACCGCGCCGTGTCCGCGGCCGCGCGCATGTCGCAGGACGCCGCGATTTCCAGCCCCGCGCCCAGGCACCATCCATTCACCCGAGCGATCACCGGCACCGGCGTTCGGCGAATCGCCTCGCAAACACGGTGGGTGAGACTTGGCCCTTCGGCGGCGTCATGGCGGACGAACGTCGACATCTCGGCAATATTCGCGCCGCCAATGAATGACTTTTCCCCGGCACCGGTCAGCACAACGACCCGCAGATCCGGTACGGAGGCGATCCGCTCGATCGCCTCCGCCAGCTCCCGCTTGCCCCCGTTGCCCAGCGCATTGCGTTGCGCCGGATTGTTGACCGTAACGGTTGCAACACCCCGAGCGTCGAGAGAGGTCTCGATCATTTCCGCCGGCGCAGCACGGCATCCTTCAGCAACGGCATCCGGTCGTTGCCGAAATACATGTCATCGCCGCCAACGAACATCGTTGGGGAACCGAACCCGCCGCGCTTCACCAGTTCCTCTGTGTTGCTGCGTAGCTTGTCCTTGACAGACTGCTGCTCAATCCCGTCCAGGGTCGCTTTCGGATCAAGCCCGACCTTCTGCAGGATCTCGGTAATCACCGGCACCTGAGAGATATCCCTGTCGTCGCCCCAATAGGCATCGAACGTCGCCATCATGAACGGCAGAAGTTTTTCGTTGCCTTCCAGCAGGCAGCAGATCCGCATGACCTTGACACTGTTCACCGGGAACACGGTCGGACGATAGTGCATCCTGATGCCCAGGAACCGAGCCCAATCCTGCTGATCCTTTTTGTTGTAGGCCTGCTTGGGAACGACCGGCTTTTCGCGCGAGTTGTGCACGCTGGGGTTCACCGCGTTAAATACGCCGCCAACCAGATGCGGGCGGAAATCGACGGTGACGCCGATCTCTTTCTGCAACTCCAGAAGACTATGGACAGCGAAATAAGTCCACGGGCTGGACAGATCGAAAAAACACTCCACTTCGGCCATGATCTGATTTCCTCCTTACGCCACCGGAACCGGGCGAGCACGCTGGTTATACATGATCTTTGCCCGCCGTGCCTGCTCCTCCGGCGGCAGCTTCGATACGTCTTCGGACAGGTCCGCGCCAACAGCCATTCCGCGCTGCACCGCTGGGCGGGCGGCGAGTTCATCTTGCCAGCGTTTGAAGTAGGGGAATTCGCCGATGTCCTGGCCTTGCCCCTGCCAGTTTACTGTCCACGGGTAGCTGATCATGTCGGCAATGGTATATTCGTCACCCGCCAGATATTTGCTCTCGTACAAACGGTTATTCAGCACACCATACAGGCGGTTCACTTCGTCTGTGAAACGGCGGACGGCATAGGACTGATCGCCCTGCTTGTCGCCGAGGCGGCGGAAATGCCCGCACTCTCCAGACTTTGGCCCCTGGTTCGCCATCTGCCAGATCACCCACTGCGTCACGGCGTATTTCCCCCGCAGGTCATGCGGATAGAAGCGGCCAACTTTCTCGGCGAGGTACATCATGATCGCACCGGACTCGAAGATGGCGATCGGTTCGCCGCCCCCGGCCGGGGCGGTGTCGACCATGACCGGCATGCGGTGGTTGGGGTTCATTTTCAGGAACTGGGGCGTGAACTGGTCACCTCGCCCGATGTTCACAGGGACGATGTTGTAAGGAATGCCAGCCTCTTCCAACAGGATCGTCACCTTCTTGCCGTTGGGCGTCGGCCAGTAGTGCAGATCGATCATGACGTGTTTCTCCGCGGGGTTATGGTTGGCCCATATTCTAACCCGGCATGGCCAGCGCGGCCAATGACGGTTGACGGGCGGCGACGGTGCCGGTCTGATAGGTCATCCCCACTGACCGGATATCCCAGCCCGTGACGTCTTCCGAAATCGTGCTCGTGCATAGCTCCGATCTGCATGTCGACAATGACCCACACCAAGGTCCCTACGGCGAGGACGGCACCACCGGCCTGCGCGTCGTGCTGGATGCAGCGAAGACCCATGCCGCGGACTATGTGTTGCTGGTCGGCGACATCTTCGACAACAACCGCCAGCCTGCCGCGATCATCAACCAGTGCGTCAACCTGCTGAACGACGCCGGGCGCCCAGTGATCGTGCTGCCCGGCAACCATGACCCGGTTACCGAGGACTCGGTCTGGTTGCGGGGCGGACTGAACCAACTCCCGCACGTGCACATCATCGGCGTGACCCACGACACGGCGGTCCACTTCCCGACCCACGACCTGGAAATTTGGGGCCACGCCCACTTCGACTACAGCAACATGGTGCCGCTGAGGGAACCACGTCCCCGAACCGCTCGCTGGCATGTCACGCTCGCTCATGGCCACTACGAGGACGATGGCGTCCCGCCGTTGCGGCCGTCCTGGCTGATCAGCAACGCCGAGATCGAGGCAACCCGCGCCGACTATCTCGCGCTCGGTCATTGGAACCGGGCGGCGCAGGTCGGCACCGGAACGACCGTGCCGGCGTACCATTCCGGATCGCCGGACCTTGCGAAGACCGTGAACGTCGTCCGGTTGCGTGGCAACGGAACGGTGGAGGTGGCGCGAGAACCGATCGCTTGGTAGCCTCCCTCTAATTCAGCGGCACCGGCCCGGTGTAGCGAATGATATCCAGACCGCCGGTCAGCCGGTCGTTGGCGTAGATCAACCCGTTCTCGTCCACATACACATCGTTGATCTGAATGCTGTGTGTCGCGTTGCCTGGTGGTGGGGCATCGACAAGGAACCCGATCTCAACCGGCGCATGCGGATCGGCAATCGAGTAGGCCCGCACACCACCGTTAAAAAAACTCCCGACAACCGTTTGCTTCAGATGAGCCGCGGTCGCGTCCGGCCGGTTCTGGTGGATGTTGTGTGCCCCGAACCGTCCGCCTTGCTTGCATAACGCCGCAAAATCAGCCGGCGGCGGCAGCGCGGACTGTACGATTGGCGCGGTTTCGTTGCTGATGTCCCAAACCCAGTCCCGCTTCGGCCAGTCCTTGCAGTTGGGTTCGGTTGCCTCCTCGGTCTGGATCGCCAGGCCGCGCGACGGTATCGGCAGTACGGTGTGCGCGAACCCGACATGCTGCGATTGCCACGACCGTTGCGCCACCAGCTTCGGATGCGCTTTGTCCGAGATATCCAGGATTACCCAACCGCCGTCGATCCAGCCGACATAGGCGCGTTCCGGCCGCTCCGCCGACACCACTGGCGTGTGCATTCGGATCCCGCTGTCGAATGGCGACACCCGGGGCGGCGGTGGCGCCGCATCGCCGACCCGCGTGCCCGGCATCCACCAGCGCCCCACCTCTTTCGGATGGGCGGGGTCGTTCATGTCCACGATCATGAAAAATTGGTCGTCAAGCTGATTGTGCGGCGTGAAGTCATTCGCGCCAGTCGACAGGTACGCGTAATGACCATCCGCGAACCAAATATAATGCACGCCGCGCGAATGCGGCCCGGACGTGTCGAAATACGCCAGCTTCTTCGGATGGGCTGGGTCCGCCACATCCCAGATGTCCATCCCCGCGCCGGGCTGCCCTGGCTTGTCCGACTGATGGGCCACCGCCAGGGTCGTGCCTGACAACCCCAGACTGTTGCAGCGCAAGTGTGGCGACGGGACAGGCATCTGGATGACCAACCTTGGGTCTTCCGGCTTACTCACATCCACAACGCTGACACACATCGGACCCGATTCATGCGCGAGGAATAGCACGCGCCGCCCATCCGGATATTGCCGCAAAGCCAGACCCTCGCCGCCCTTCCCCGCACCATTCAGGTCGCTGTGCCCAATGATCTGCATGTTGCTGGCGGATTGAACCGCCGGAATTGGGTCTGCCGACGCCTGCCACGACATAGCCACCAGAGCGCATGGCGCAGCCAACGCGATCAAAATTTTACCGGTAAGTCCATTGACTGCCTTCATATAGTCCTCCCTCACCCCGGTATCCGGCGGTTGCCAGCACCCAAGCCCAACTGCTGAATGGCGGCAAGACCCGGTAGACGTAGGCGCCGCGGGGCGTTACGCGGCGGTCATGAGCAAGCGCTCCCAGCATATCGATGTCCTTTTTCAGCACGGCGAACGCCTGCACGTTGCGGGACGGCTGACGGAGGCGGAACAGACCTATCGCCAGGTTCTGGCGGTCGCCCCGCGGCACGCCGCCACATTGCACGCGCTCGGCGCGCTGGCGCTTCAGTCCGGGCACGCGGCGGAGGCGGAGGCGCTGATCAGCCGGGCAATCGCCCAAAGGCCCGCGGCCGCCTTCCATCTGACCCGGGCGCATGCGCTGCTGGCATTGAAACGCACCAAGGAAGCAGTTCAGTGCTGCCGCCTTGTCCTGCGGGCAGCGCCGAACAACGCTGGCGCGCTCCAGGCTCTTGGCCACGCTCTGAGCGACGACGGGCAACCTGAGGCCGCGCTTGACGCATACCAGCAGGCCCAGCGGCTGCAGCCGGCGTTACCAGACATCGCCAACAATATCGGCACTGTCCTGCGGCAGGCGAACCGGCTGATCGAGGCTGAGCAGGCGCTGCTTGCCGCGGGACATGACCCTGAGACCCTGATCAACCTGTCGGGCGTCCAGAAAGAACTTGGGGCGTTCGACCAGGCGGAAGCAACGCTGCGACGCGTAATGGCCCTCGCGCCGGGTAATCCTATTGCAGAGTATAACTGGTCGCTGCTGCTACTGCTGTTGGGCC
The DNA here is from genome assembly GCA_963819005.1 of uncultured Pseudomonadota bacterium. Lineage (GTDB taxonomy): Bacteria > Pseudomonadota > Alphaproteobacteria > Acetobacterales > Acetobacteraceae > Rhodopila. Next base: position 100,996 of record CAWFUL010000002.1, on the reverse strand, counting down.
GCGCGCAAGAAGCTTGGCCGGGATGGGAGCAGCGCTTCAATGCCGGGGCCATCGCGCGACCGCCCTTCGGACACCCGCAATGGGAGGGTGATCCTCTTGGTCCGCGTGCCTTGCTGGTCCACCCAGAACAGGGTCTGGGCGACATTATTCAGTTCTGCCGTTACTTGCCCGCGATCAAAGGCGCGGTCATGTTTGCCGCACCGCCCAATCTGATTCGATTGCTGTCGAGCAATCCTTTGATGCCCATGACGCCGTACCCGCGCTACGATATGACGGCGGCTTTGCTCAGCCTGCCGGCACGCATGGGGGACCTGTCAACGGCTACGCCCTACCTGTTCGCCGAAGCTGAGCGGATCGCCAAATGGCGCGCGCGTGTCGGCGCTCACGGTTTTCGGATCGGGATCGCGTGGCAGGGTAACAGCCACCGGCACGAAGATAAGGGCCGGTCAATTCCCCTGCCGGCGTTTCGTCCGCTCGATCTGCCTGGCGTGCGGCTGATCAGTTTACAAAAGGGAGAAGGCGAAGAGCAGATTGCTGGCGCGGGGTTCGCCGTGGAGCGGCTGGACGGACTGGATGCTGGCGAGGACCGTTTCGTAGATACCGCAGCGGTCATGACAGTTCTGGACCTTATCGTCACCTCCGACACCTCCATCGCACATTTGGCGGGCGCCCTTGGCTGCCCCGTATGGGTGGCCCTGCGCCGGGTGCCAGACTGGCGATGGATGCTCGATCGCGCCGACAGCCCGTGGTATCCATCCATGCGACTGTTTCGCCAGACCCGGGACGGCGACTGGAGCGGAGTATTCGCCGCGATGGCGGAGGCGCTGCCGCAATGACAGCCCCGATGATCCCGGTGTCGTGGGGCGAATTGCTCGATAAGATAACGATCCTGGAGATCAAGGTCGAACGGCTGCGCGATGCCGCCGCGGCGGCAAACGCCGCCGGGGAACTGGCGCTTTTGCGTGATATCATGGGCGAACCGCTCGGCGTGGCGGGGTTTCGATCAGCGCTTCTGGCGGTGAACACGAGGCTGTGGCGGATCGAGGACCTGATCCGAGAGAAGGAACGCGCCGGCGACTTCGGACCCGGATTTATCGCGCTTGCCCGATCGGTCTATCGCGAAAACGATGAGCGTGGCCGCATCAAGCAGGCGGTAAACCGCGTCCTGCAATCGGCGCTTGTGGAGGAAAAGCAATATGCAAAGTATTGAGACGGCCATGCCAGACACAGCCTCCATCGCAGTCAACCTGCGCCACATCCGCGATCGGATTGCCAACGCCGCGGTGGCGGCGGGCCGCAAGCCGGAGGACATCACTCTTGTCGCTGTCTCCAAGACCAAGCCCGTCGAGGCGGTAATCGCCGCCCTTGAAGCGGGCCAGACCGTGTTCGGCGAAAACCGCGTTCAGGAGGCAGAGGCGAAGTTCGCCACCGTGCGGGCGACCCACGCTGCGAACCTGCACATCATCGGCGGCCTGCAGACCAACAAGGCGCGCGACGCGGTCCGGATCGCCGACGTTATCGAGTCCCTGGACCGCCCAAAACTCGCCGATGCGCTGGCATCGGCTTTTATTCGGGAAGGCCGGACGCCGTTCTTACTGATCGAGGTCAACACCGGCCTTGAGCCACAAAAGTCCGGCGTTCCCCGGGATAATGCTGACAGCTTCATCACCGAGTGCAAGGAGCGCTTCGGCGCGACCCTGATTGGCCTGATGTGCGTGCCGCCGCATGACCAGGACCCGCGCCCGCATTTCACGTGGCTCGCGGACCGCGCCGCGAAGCATGGGCTAAAGACGGTGTCGATGGGGATGTCGGCGGACTTCGAGACAGCCATCGCCTGCGGTGCGACGTGGGTGCGAGTCGGAAGCGCGATATTCGGCGGCCGGTAAGCGGACACCGGGTTGAACACCTGGCGCCCGCCGTTCCATCCGGCGGCCGGATGCTACCGGTTGACCGGCGCAAAGGGCGCAGGTGTCATAAGGTTGTTTCTCTGAGCGATCAAATAGCCCGCCTCGGCCGTCTTCTGTAGATAGACCTGCCATTCCGGATCAGCCTGCATCGCCGCGCGCTTCGATGCCCGATCAGCGGCGTCCTTGTAGACCCAGATGTGAACATAGGTATTCACTTCCCCGGATTCTGTCACGAGGTATGCCAACGGCTCGCCCAAATGCCGCTTCTGCGGCGCGAAGCCATATTCGTGGTAAATGGCCAGGTGCTTGGCCATGGTTCCCGGTCTCACGGTATAGGTGCGATGGTCGAGCAGCATCAACTTGTCTCCCCTGATACGGTAGTGCAGCGGTCAGACCGCTCCGTGCCCGAGGTGACGAAGGATCACCCCTATCAAGGCTTCGCAGCCGATCCGATCGTCGCTATCGAAGCGTGCCGGCAGAGGGCTGTCCAGGTCCAGGACGCCAAGCAGGGTACCGTCACGCAGCATTGGGACGACAAGTTCCGACTTCGAGGCTAAGTCGCAGGCGATATGCCCGGGGAAGGCATGGACGTCATGAACAATCACTGATCGACGTGTCTCGGCCGCGGTGCCGCAGACACCACGTCCCATGGCAATCCGCGCACATGCTGGCTTGCCCTGGAAAGGACCCAGGACAAGGGTGTTACCCCGCAGCAAGTAAAAGCCGGCCCAGTTCAGATCCGGCAGGCCATGGAAAATGAGTGCCGCCGCATTGGCCATATTTGCGACATCGTCCGGCTCCCTTTGCAAAAGAGATTCGGCTTGAGCCATCAGATCCCGATAGAGTTGCGGCTTGGGATCGGACTGCGGCCGTACGGGAGCAAAATCCTGGCGCATCATTGTTCTCTCGGCGTGATGCGCCCTGCATAATTGGCTGTTCCGGCATCGGCAACCCAATGATGCCGGGACGGCTACGGAAGGGCCGCCGGGCCATAGTCTGGCCCGGCTGTTAGTGTGCGGCGCGCGCCGTTTCGCTTCCGGTACGCTGACGGGTCTGCGCGGGTTCGGCTGTGATACGCAAGGTCGAGGCCGCGTCACGAAGTATCGTCCGCATCTCCCGCAGGAATGCCATTCCCGTCGCGGTGCGTTGAACAAGAACGCTGCGACGGTCTAACGGGTCCGTCTTGCGCCGGACCAAGTCGAATTCCGACAACCTGTCCAGCGCCCGCGTAATCGCTGGCTTGGAAACACCAAGTTTTGCGGCAAGCCCACGCACCGTTTGCGCCTCGGTTTCCAGATAGCATGTCAGGAACACGCCGAGCTGGCGTGCCGACAGATCCGGCCCGTCGCGGCGGACCAACTCCACGATAGCGGTTCGCAGGATGCCGGCCAGCCCATCACTGACTTCGTTCGTGATCATTCTCCTGTACCTTTCCTTGATAGAATCGCAGCCGGACCCGACCGATTCACCGGCCACCCATCGATAGTTGTCATGCGACCGAATCAGTGTCTCGTAACGAAGCGGTGTACCAAGCGTATTTGTTCCGGTCTGTCTGTTTTTATTTGACAATAGTGTCAGTTTGACATCAGACTGCATCGCTTCGGTTAGGTATGGCTATCGGGCTGCGACACCGCATGCAATGTGGTGTGTAGGGCGGCCGGCGCCGGCTTGCACTACATCGCCGCCTCTACAGGTCAAAGGCTATGGCTTTTCAGCGACGTGGCTGGCTCTCCTTCGCTTATCGAGGACCTAGGTACGGATCGCCCGACGAACTTCGGTTCACTGCGCCAAGATCGGATTGAAGTAGCCTCCGCCCTGACCGCCGCGGCGCAGAACGGTTGCGTGATCGGGACTGTTTTGATTACGGCCGGGGGAAATGACCTCGAATTTATTCGCTAAAACACGCCGTTACGGCCTTTTGCTAACTAATTGGCCGGGGGCAGCCCGATCCGCCGTCGGTCGGGACTGGAGGTCACCCCCGAGAACGGTACGACAGAAAAAGCCTCCCTGGACACTTGATGCTAGTTTATATATTTCAGTTATCACGCCATGATGACAGTAGCGTTATAAAATATTTCTAGCGAAGCGAGCGCCCTCGCGCGATCGCCGCCTCTCCAAACCGGTCGCGCAAGGCGTCAATCGCGGCCTGTGCGGCGGCGCGCCGTGGCGTCGCTGGATCCGCAAGATCGCCACGGTCGGCCAGCGCGCCCGCAACCAGAGGATGGGCGCCGATCCCAATCAGGCGAAACGCGGTCCCGTTAGCCTCTGCCGCCAGCAACGTACGCGCTGAATCGAATAGGCGGTCCGGCAGCACCGTGGGGCTTGCCAGCCGGGCATTGCGGGTGCGGGTGGCAAAGCGTGCTGTCTTCAACTTCAGCACCACGCCACCGGCGGCGAGTTCATGAGCCTTTAGGCGCTTGGCCAGTTTTTCGCACAGACGCCACAGATGCTTTTCCAGGTCGGCCACCGCGATCAGGTTCGTGTCAAACGTGGATTCAGCGCTGACAGACTTTGCCTCGCGGGAGGGGTCGACGCGCCGAGCGTCCTCCCCCCGGGCACGACGGACGATGGCCAGGCCATCCGCCCCAAACTTCCGCGATGCTTCCGCCGGGGACAGAGCCTGCAGTTGACCAAGACGCGTGATCCCCATGGTCTCCAGCCTGCGGGCCGCAGCCGCACCGATTCCTGGCAGCAACCGAACCGGTTCCGGTGCCAATAGGCCTGGCGCTTCTTCTGCATCGATCACGGTCAGTCCGCGAGGCTTGCCCCGGCCGGCGGCGATTTTTGCCATCAGCCGGTTCGCGGCCAGACCAATCGACACGGTGACGCCGACTTCGGTTTCCACAGCATTGGCAAACCGCGCCAATACCACCGCCGGAGGTGCGCCGTGCAGCGCCTCTGTGCCCTCCAGATCAAGAACAGCCTCGTCGATCGACAACGGCTGAACCAAGGGTGTCAGACCATACATCAGGCGCCGGATGGCTTTCGACGCGGCAGAATATTTCGCAAAATCCGGTCGTATCACGATTGCGTCCGGGCAGGCTTTCAACGCCTTGAACATCGGCATGGCGCTCTTTACGCCGTACAGTCTGGCAACGTAGCAGGCCGCGGTGACAACGCCTCGGGTCCCGCCGCCCACGATGACAGGACGCGAAGCCAGCTCTGGCCGATCGCGCTTTTCCACGCTGGCATAAAACGCATCGCAGTCGATGTGCGCGATCGTCAGGCTGGTCAGCGACCGATGATGCACCAAGCGGTTGCCCCCGCAGTTCGGGCAACGAGGCAGCACCGAGTCCGCGATCAAATAGCAATCGCGGCACAGGGAGGGCATCTCAGTCTTCCGGCCAAAGCCAGGCCGCGCCTCGCACCCCGGAAGAGTCGCCATGCCTGGCACGCACCACGGGCGTGGAAATCACATCACTGAACGCGTGCAACGGGATGAGCCGCGGTAGCTGGGAATAGAGATGCTCCATGTTTGAAAGCCCGCCGCCAAGAACGATAACATCCGGATCGAGCAGGTTCACCACCACGGCCAAACCCCTCGCCAGTCTGTCGACGTGCCGTCCCAAAGCCTCGGCCGCCAGATGATCTCCAGCAGCCGCGCGGGCGGGCAAGGCGCTGGCATCCCGGGCATCGGGTCCGTCACAGTCGCGGGCCAGCGAGGTGCCGGATAGATATGTTTCCAGGCAGCCGCGCTTGCCGCACCAGCACGGGTTGCCCGGCAGTTCCTCCGCCGTTTGCCAGGGCAGCGGCGTGTGGCCCCACTCGCCTGCGACACGGTGGGGACCTCTATGCACAGACTGATTGAACACGATGCCACCGCCGCAGCCGGTCCCCAATATCACGCCGAAGACACAGCCATAGCCGGCTCCGGCGCCGTCGACCGCTTCGCTCAGCGCGAAGCAGTTGGCATCATTTTCGATCCGCACTTCGCGCCCGAGCGCGGCACGAACATCGGCGTCCAGGCGATGGCCGTTGAGGACGAGCGAGTTGGCGTTCTTGACCAGCCCGGTCGCGGGACTAATGACGCCGGGAATGCCGATGCCAACTGTGCTGGTAACACCGAGTTTTTCTTCGGCGCCTGTTACCAGGCCTGCGACGGCGGTCAGCACGTCGTGATAATGCGACGGAGTGGGGACGCGATGGCGCAGAACCTCGGTCCCGCCGGGCTCCAGGACCGCGATCTCGATTTTCGTGCCGCCCAGGTCAATGCCGATTCGATGTCGCACCATGCTGCAGTAGAATGGCGCGGTCAGTGGGTATGCTCAAGCCCGCCTGCGGCCAGACATTTTTCTCATCCCGCTTGCTCATCGGCACGCTCATGCGCATCTTGCGCCGTATGACCGAGACGTTGCTGGACGTAAAAGGCATGAATTGTCCGTTGCCGGTGTTGCGGGCCAACCGCGCCCTTCGCACGATGGAAGCGGGCGACAGGTTGCGTGTATTAGCGACGGACCGTGCGGCTGTTGGCGATTTTCAGGCGTTCTGCCAGGAAACCGGACACGCACTGCTGGCGTGGAGCGAGGAAGCTGGCGTATTCAGCTTCGTGATTCGCCGGCGGGCGGATGATCCGGGAAAGCAAGGGGCCGCGGCGTTGCAGGCCTGACAGGAAGGGTGGCTGACGTGACGACGGCGCTGATCACGCATCCGGCGTGCCTTGAGCACGATACCGGTCCATACCATCCGGAAAACGCTGAGCGCCTGCGCGCCGTGCTGGCTGCGCTTGAAGCTGAGGAGTTCGCGCCACTGTTGCGCGAGGAAGCACCACTGGCCACGGTCGAGCAACTCGCCCGGGTACATCCCAGGGAATACGTTGAAGCGATCCTTGCGATTCATCCGGATCTGGGCGAACCGATCAACCTGGACGGTGACACGGTCATGAGCGCCGGTAGTGCCGAAGCGGCCTCGCGTGCTGCCGGCGGCGCCATCAAGGCCGTTGACGCCGTTATGGAGGGCTGGGCTCGGTCCGCCTTTGCCGCCGTTCGCCCGCCCGGCCATCACGCAGAACCTAACCGTCCGATGGGCTTCTGCTTGTTCAACAATGCCGCTGTCGCCGCCGTGCATGCCAGGAAGCGCTGGGGCGTCGAGCGTGTCGCGGTGGTTGATTTCGATGTTCACCACGGCAACGGCACACAGGCGATCTTCGAAGCCGATCCGAACCTCTTCTACGCATCGTCCCATCAAAGCCCCTGCTATCCGGGGACCGGCGCGCCGTCGGAGCGCGGGGTGGCCGGCAACATCATTAATGCCCCGCTTCGAGCACGGGACGGCGGTGCGGAATTCCGGGCCGCATGGTCGCAGACAATTCTGCCACTGCTCGACGCGTTCGCTCCAGGTCTGCTGATCGTGTCCGCCGGGTTCGATGCGCATATCGCGGACCCCCTGGCGCAGCTTCGGCTGGAAACCGCCGACTATGCCTGGATCACCGAACAACTCGTGGGGCTGGCCGACAAGCATTGCGGCGGCAAGATTGTCTCGGTCCTGGAAGGCGGCTACGACCTGGATGCCCTCGCGGCCTCGGCCGCCACGCATGTGCGCGCCTTAATGCGGCTCTGACTCTCGCCGTGCTGCCCGCGCCCGCACAATCCCCGTAACAGACGCCTTGAAAAGGCCGGGCCCTTTGCGGGGTCCAGTGCGGAACCCTGGCCTTTGCTTACCCACGCAGGAGCAACCGAAATGTCCGACGACGTCAGCCAGCTTTCGTTCGAGGACGCGCTGGCGGAGCTTGACCAAATCGTCCGCGGCCTTGAAGGCGGTACCCTAAAGCTGGACGCAGCCATTCAGGCCTTCGAGCGAGGCGTGAAACTCCGCCGCCACTGCGAAGCGAAGCTGGCCGAAGTCGAAGCCAGGGTCGAGGCGCTGGTGCAGCGGGCCGACGGTTCGCTAACAACTCGCCCGCTTGAATAGGCATTCATGAAACAGCGCGCGGACCAGTGGCTGGTAAAGCTCGGCCTCGTAGAGAGCCGCACGCGCGCCCAGGCGCTCATCCTGGCTGGCAAGGTATTCTCGGGAGAGCGACGGATCGCCAAAGCCGGAGACATGCTGGCGGACGGCACGCCCCTGCAGGTGCGCGGGCACGACCATCCGTGGGTTTCTCGCGGAGGCGTCAAGCTGGCGCATGGTCTGTCCCATTTCGGTTACTCGCCAGCGGGCCGGGTTTGCCTGGATGTAGGTGCGTCTACGGGTGGCTTCACCGACGTGCTTCTGGCGAATGGGGCCACGAGAGTACACGCCGTCGATGTCGGTCACGGCCAACTGGCCTGGAAGCTTCGCACCGACGACCGCGTCGTCGTCCACGAGAAAACCAACGCACGCTATATGGATCGGATCTTTGTAGGTGACCCGGTCGAAGCGCTCGTCTGCGACGCGAGTTTCATCGGTCTGGCCACCCTGCTGCCTGCTCCGCTGGCGCTTTGTGTTCCCGGGGCCTGGGCGATTGCGTTGATAAAGCCTCAATTCGAAGCTGGCGCGGCCGCGGCTGCTGGCAAAGGCGTCGTCCGTGACCCCGCTGTTCACCGACAGGTATGCGACCGAATTGGCTCCTGGTGGAGTGGACTGCCTGGCTGGATCGTTGACGGAATCGTTGAAAGTCCGCTGCGCGGACCGGAGGGGAACGTAGAATTCTTGCTGGGTGCGCGCCTCGTTACCTAAGTCAGCCCGCCACATTTGCAGCGGAATTTGCAGTCCTGATGGAGCGCATTGGCATGTCTTGCCCAGACACGTCGGCCAGCAGCGACCAAATCCGATCCGGCTGCATTGGTACATCGGGATCGTTCAGAAGCCGCTCCAGCTCTTCCAGCTTCTGGCTGTACTCGACATCAGTCATGGTAACTCCCGGACAAAAACGATGCCGCCCACAGCCAAGGTAAAGGGCAGCGGCGCGGCCTTGCACGGATATGAGGTGCCGTTTCGCCTTTAGCGATGCTCGTCCGATCACACCCGCGTGGAGGTCCCGCGTCTGGTCAGGGTGACGACAACACCGCCGGCGCCAGTGCCGCAAGTCCAGCCGCTGGGTGCGCCGGGTTGCGAAAGCGGATCTCGCCCTCACCGGCGGCATCCGGCTCTCCGACCCCGAACAACTCCAGCCGTGAGGCAAAAGTAACGGCGACCACCGGCCGAGCCTCCTTATTTGTCATGAACTGGCGGGCCTCGCCTTCCAGTTCCAATCGCTCGCGGAGGCCGCGCCATTCCAACCGATCGGTGTCTTCAACAAAAATCGCCAGGATGCCAGGCCGTTCGCCAGTCAGGCGTTCGGGCGCAATCGTAGCCAGCCGCCGGCGAATGGCGATCGCAACCTCATTCTCCTGGCCCGCCCGGGCCGCCATCACGAACACGCCACCGCCCGCTGTCGTGACGGACAAATGCGCCTCCGGGCCGAATTCCCGCCGCAGGGAGGAGATAAGCCCCATGTCCTCCGCCTGCGCGCCGGCCAACAGCAGCGGGTCGAGGCGCAGCACGATTGCCTCATCATGGTCCTGACGATTCCGGGTCTGAAGCATCGTGGTAATTCGCTGATGCAAATGTGCCAGCGGCTCGCTGTCGGGATTGGAGTTGTGCAGTCCGCCACGCAGCCCCTGCGGCAGCGTCATCTTCAAAAGATACCGGCCTGGATGCGCCGCCAGCCATGTCTGCAGATCCGGATCAACCCGGTCCGCCAAGCGGAACCACGCCCCACGATGAACGCCCCGGCCATCTTCCGCAGTGACGACGTCGCAGGCAACTTCCGCCTGGGTTCCGCTGCGTTGCAGCAGCAAATCGTACGGCGTTTCGTCCTCCAGTCCGGTGAACCTCACCTCGAAGCCGCGGGACTGCTGCAGCAGGGCGGTTCGTAGCAGGTGGAAGACCGGGACCAGCGTGTTTTGCGCCGTCAGTAAATCGCGCAGTAACTGGACAAGGTGGTCGCGCCCGGTAGGCGTGAGGTCATCCGCCAGGGGCGCAATCACCAGGGCAATGCGTGCCAGCAGCGCCTCAGTGCCTGACAAGGGCCGATTGCGGGGGCGGCGCAGTTTTTCAATAGTCAATTCCAGGCTGTGCCGTTGGCGTATCGCCAGACCGGCGCGCGGCCCCACAGCTGCCATATCACGGATTTCAATAAGGCGTTGGTGCCATAGTTTGGCACCTACCAGCCGGATAAAGGGCTCCAACGAGGACGAATCTGGATCTGCGACGTCTAGGATCAGCATTGCCTGCACCATTGATGCGTTGCACCATTCAGGCGCGATTAATCCTGACCGTCAAGGTAGGTTATTCACGAAAAATTGGCGTCAGTTCCGCGGCAGCCGGGTTGTGACAGGCGCATCGGGGTTCTGTGCCCTATGCCGGAGCAAGTGATCAGCCAGGACACAAGCGACCATCGCCTCCCCCACCGGGACAGCCCGGATTCCAACGCACGGATCGTGCCGTCCCTTGGTCACGATATCGACGTCATGGCCGATGCGATCGACCGAGGCGCGCGCCGCAAGGATCGAACTTGTCGGCTTGACAGCAAACCGCGCAACGATCGGCTGACTCGTGGAAATTCCGCCTAGAATGCCGCCGGCGTGGTTCGATCCGAACACGACCCGCCCATCGTCCATTCGCATCTCATCGGCGTTCAATTCACCCGTAAGTGATGCGGCGGCAAAACCGTCGCCGATTTCGACACCCTTCACCGCATTAATCGACATCAGCGCCGCAGCGAGATCGGCGTCCAGCTTGCCATAGATCGGCGCCCCCAGGCCCGGCGGTATGCCCTCCGCGACGATTTCGATAACCGCCCCAGCCGAGGAGCCGGCCTTGCGGACTTCGTTCAGGTAGGTGTCCCAGGTCTGCGCCATCACCGGGTCGGGGCAGAAGAACGGGTTTTCCAGGACCGCAGCCCAATCCCAGCGGGAGCGGTCGATGCGATGCGGGCCGATCTGGACCAGGGCGCCGCGGATGGTTACCTTAGGCCCGAGTACAATTCGCGCGACCGCGCCTGCCGCGACCCGCATCGCGGTTTCGCGAGCCGACGACCGGCCGCCGCCGCGATAGTCTCGGACACCGTACTTCAGGTCGTAGGTCAGGTCGGCATGGCCCGGCCGGAACTGTTGGGCGATAGCTGCATAGTCCCGTGAGCGCTGGTCCTGGTTGTGGATGATCAGGCTGATTGGCGTGCCGGTGGTCACGCCTTCGAACACACCGGACAGGATGCGGACCTGATCGGGTTCCTGCCGCTGGGTAGTGAATTTGGATTGCCCCGGCCGCCGGCGGTCAAGCCATGGCTGGATGTCGGTCTCCGTCAGCGGCAACCGAGGCGGACAGCCGTCCACCACGCCGCCAATCGCCGGTCCATGGCTTTCGCCCCACGTAGTCACCCTGAACAGATGGCCGAACGTATTGTGCGACATCGTTATGCTAGTCAGCCTTCGGCGGTGGCGATGTCAGGCGCGTCCGGGTGCTTCATGCCAACGATGTGGTATCCACAGTCCACATGCTGCACCGCGCCGGTCACGCCGGCGGACAGATCTGACAGCAGATAAACCCCCGCGCCGCCAACCTCCTCGATGGTGACGTTGCGCCGCATCGGCGAATTGAGCTGGTTCCACCGAAGAATGTAGCGGAAATCGCCGATACCGGAGGCCGCCAGAGTCTTGATCGGGCCCGCGCTGATCGCGTTCACTCGGATGCCCGCCGTCCCGAGATCGGCTGCCAGATACCGCACGGACGCCTCGAGCGCCGCCTTGGCAACGCCCATGACGTTATAGTGGGGCACCCAGCGTTCAGCGCCCAGATAAGACAGTGTAAGCAGGCTGCCCCCCGGCTTCATCATGGGCACCGCCCGCTGGCAGACAGAGGTAAACGAGTAGCAGGAGATGTCCATCGCCTGCAGAAACGCTGCCCGCGGGGTATCCAGGTACCGGCCGCGAAGGAAATTTTTGTCGGCGTAACCGATGGCGTGAACGACAAAATCCAGCCCATCCCAGCAGTCACGCAATGCCGCGAAGGCGTTATCGACGCTGGTTTCGTCAGAAACATCGCAAGGGAATACCAAGTTCGATCCGGTCTGAGCGGCCAGCGGACGCACGCGTCGCTCCAGTGCGTCGCCGAGGAAGGTGTAGGCCAGTTCAGCACCCTGCGCCGCACAGGCCGCGGCGATACCCCACGCCAGGGAGCGATCGTTTGCCACGCCCATGATGAGGCCACGCTTGCCCTGTAACAGGCTGCCTCGGGTAATGGTCGATTCGGGGGCGCTGTCGGCCATCTGTGTCCTCATGCTCGCGATGCGCGGCGTCATGGTTCGTTCAGCGGTGGTGGCACAGGGCAGCGTGCCGGAGCAAGAGGGTGGGAACAGTTCGAGCGCTAAACAGAGCGAACTTGTCCTGACGGTTTCATAATCGTGACAAGATGACTTCAGGCTGCTTTGCGCCGACGTACTCCGGCCGACCGTTCAGCCGCAGGGGCCTGCGCATGCGCCGGCGCGGAGGACGGATATTGTCCGGTCAGACGCTCGATCATCGCTTCGTAGCCGGCAAGGTAATCGGTCATCGACAGCCGCTGCTCCGCATATGACCTGGCGCCGGCGCGCAGCTTGCGAGCGAGGGACTTATCCTCAAGGAGGGTCAGGATGGACTCAGCGATTGCCTTCGGCTCCAGGAAGGGCGCAAGCAGACCATTGTCCCCATGTGAGATGAATTCCCGCACCGGTTCCGTATTGCTGCCGACAATCGGGCAGCCGACTGCAAGCGCCTCCCGCAGCGACCACGACGCGACGAACGGGTAGGTGAGGTAAACGTGAGCATCCGAACGGCGAAGCATGGCGACATAGGCATCGTAGCCGATGCGGCCGGGAAATACGACCCGGTCCATGTCGATGTCGTCGCCGAGTTCCTTGAGCATAAGCTCGCGCCATGTCCCGCCTTGCCGCGGCGCGCTGCCGTAGCTGACCCCGTCGCCGCCGACCATCACGACCTTGACGTCCTTGCGGGTCTTCAGCAATCGCGGCAGCGCCCGCATCATGACGTGAAAGCCGCGATAGGGTTCGAGGTCGCGCGAGACGTAGGTCACCAGCTTATCGGTTGGCCGGATCGTCATGTCTCCGATCTTCATCGTTGCTTTCCGGGTGCGAGCGTCCGGGCTGCACACATCCAGGTTCACACCTTCCCAGATGACCTCGATCTTTTTCTGTGCCCAGTCCGGATAGGTGGAGAGCTGCCACTGCGTCGGGGTCTGTCCGATGCCGCCCAGATTCAGCGCGATGTGGTTGATGGCGTTCTTTGCTCGGATCCGGGGATAATCCAGCGGGTCGTGCGGAAATTCCGGATCGAAGCCGACATCAGCAGAGTTGAACTGATAGTAGAACTCCATGTAACCCAGGATCGGAACATCCGGCCACACATCACAGAGATTGAGCATCTCACCCCAACCATGGTGGCCGATGATGATGTCAGGCTTGAAGCCCAGATGCCGCAGCCCATAGGCAGCCCGGAAGACGACTTCAGCCCGGCGCACGCCATCATCGAGTTCGCGGGCCGCGATATGGGTTTCCTTGGTGCCGAGAGCGGGCCGCATATACGGGATCTTCCGCACGCCGGCGATCTCATTCATGTTCGGCTCCGTCACGAAGAGAATTTCGTGGCGCTGCATTGCGACTAGGTGGCGAACGATGTGAAGAAACTGGCCGGGATAGTTCTGATGTACGAACAGAAACTTCAAGCTGAGACCCTCACGTGATCGACCGGCTAAACGTGGCGGCAGATCCATTCACCCGCGACATGTTCCGCACAAGCGCTGGTTTATAATCTAGTCGCGCAACAGACACGGAGTCGAATGCGTCGTATCGCTAATCATCGCCAAACGGGCGTGTTCATCGTGACACAGGCCATTGCGTAAGATGTCGCTGATCCTCTCGTTTACCGCCCTGGCGCGAACGAAAAAAGGCTCCCGGCTGCGCCTATGACGACGTATCTTTCAGCGGCGCGCGGCGGGCTTCGGAGCAGGCTTGGCAGCGACCTTCGGTTTTTGGTCGGCAGCAGCCCTTCTTTCATCCGCGGTCTTCACTTCCTTCACCGCAGGCTTTGCGGAATCGCGAGGGTGGATCACGATCTGAAAGGCCTCCATGGGCGCGAGGCTTTCCGCTTCGCACGTTTCGCCTGCGCTGACCGGACCGATCGCTGTTCCATCGATGAATGTTGCGGAATACGTGCACTCATACGCCCGGGCGACATCCCCCTTTAGCCGAACCCTCAAACCCAACAGGGGAAGAGCCATCCCGCGGCTGCCGCAATATTTTCCGCCTTCGACCCAAGGAGACAGCCAGTTGCGTCCAAGGACGCCCTGATACTCGATGTCATCAGCCGTAATTTCGCCAGCGGGCGCCATGCCGAAGCCTTCGACCCACTGCTTGCTGCCCTTGGTGCCGATCCATTCACCAATTTTACCACCGACATCACCCATGCGTTGCACGTGCGCCATGATCTCTGGGTTCGCGACCGGAGCCGCCTGGGCCGGCGCAGCCGCGGATGCGACAGGCGCGTTGACCACCGGGACATCCGCTTCCGAGGCAGCCCCGTTTGGTTCCTTGCTCAGACGTAGTACCTGCAGGCGCGGTGCGGCCTCAGCACCTTGGCGCGGGTTTTGGTAGACCGAAACCAGGATCTGCGCGCTGCCGTCGGTCACCCGTACAAGGGCAGCAGTCCCGTTAAGCCATCCGTCCTCGCGGAATGTGCTCACACTGACTGCCTCCGGCCGGCCGGCTATGCCGGGCGCGGGCGTGACACGAACGCCCGGCAAGCCTGTTGCCGGGTCGGCCTCAGGGCTCCCCGGCGTAGGGAACACGCAATACAGACCCGTCTCAAGCGTCATCAGATGGGCCGTAACACGCAGTTCGGCAACGCGGTCGGAGGGCGGCGCACCTTCATTTCGGTTCGGGATGGACTGTTGCGGCGGGGCAGCAGCCCGTTCAGCGCTCACGGCTTCAGACATGCGGTTGTCTCGACCTCTTGGTGTTTTCGACATTGCTCAGCTTGCAAACAGGGCGAATTGGATCAACGCGCAGAACGGAACGCTCCGGTTGTATCATGCATAACGATCTGCTCCGGCTGCCACAACCAGTGCGTTATTAATAGCACTCGCGGATAGGCCCAATGGAAGAATAAAACCGCGTCCGGTCTGTCTGATTCGCTCTGCTGGCGCGCCGATATCGAACGCGGCCGCCGGCAGCCCCGCCCGCCAAAGCTCCCCAAGGCTCAGACACCATGTTTCCGGCCAGACTGACGGCACGAAGCCCAGGTCCGCGCGCTGTTCCAGGATCAAATCAACAGCCTCGGCTGACTGGAATTGACCGGTGACGAAACACCGTCCTGTCGCCAGCAGGCGGTGATCGTCGATGCTGTGACCCACCAGCACGAATTCCAGATCCAGGTTCCGTTGCATCGCATCGCGGGCGCACGACAGCAAAATATTATACCCTTTGTGAACACCGATGGCGCCAACGACGCAGATCAGCCGCCTGACAGAGGTACGACCGGGCTTTCGCGTGGCGGCGATCCAATCGTCCTCGTCGTGCGGCTTCGTGGACACCGGCAGCTTGTGAAAGTGGCGCTGCATCCTGGTCTTTGTGTCGTGGGAGGGGGCGATCACCCGGCGTGCCCGCGACAGAAATGTCATGGACCGCCGCCGCAACGCGGCGACTGAGATATCCTCTCGTAGATAATGGCCCAGATCAGTCACGCACGCCTCGCAGGCCGGTAAATCAGGCTCCCCACAGTAGCGGTCATACGCCCCGACCAAGGAAAGGCGCGGGCAAAACCACGCGTAATCATGAACATGCACGTCGTAAGGAAGTTTAAGGGCAGCAACCAGTTCATGCATCGCAGGCGCATCGTGGTCCAGAAGGTGATGCACCTCGACGCAAGTTGGTCTGGCGCTTCGCAAAACCCGCAGCAGGGCAGGAAGTTCGCGAGGTACTGCGTAGACCAGGTTCGGAAAATCATTCCTAGTGCCGTCGTGAACCGCAACCGCCCGCTCGGCTCTGGCACGTTCGGCCGGCCGCAACACGATCGCGCGCTGTCCCGCGCCTTCCAGAACGGCAACCGCCCGTTCGATCCGCCTCTCCACCCCGCCGCCATCATTGTGGCTGATAAGAATCACACTGTCCCTGCCATCTCGGCACATTTCGCGCCAACGCAGCGAGTCGATCCGGCGACGATGGTCTGCCAAGGTATCGTCCGCGATGAAGCGAGCAATCAGCGCATCATGACCCGGATGAAGCTGTTCGATGATGCGGGCATTGCGACTTCGCAGATGGGTGGCGCTGGTATCGAAGCTGGTGCCCCCGTGATGGCCCACGAACAAACCTGTCAGCGCCACATGGCGCCAGCCCAGCCGCCGGGCCCGCAAACAAAAATCATTCTCTTCGCCATAGCCCTGGGCAAAGATGTCGGTCCGCAACAATCCGGTTGCGTTCAGACAGTCGCGCCGCAGGTAAAGGCAGAAGCCCACGCCAACAGGAATATCGAGGACAGTGCCGCCGTTCGCTCGCCGAGCCATGCGGTCAAGCCGGTTGGTGGCGCGCTGGTCCGGCTTGGGGTTCGTGCCTGGCTCACCAGGATAACTGAGGATCGAGGCATCGTTTGATAGCGGCGTCACGGTGCCAATATCGCCGGCGCTATAGGCCGCTGCTCGCAGCCGATCCAGCCATCCAGCAGGCACAAGCGTGTCGCTGTTCAGCAAAACGACATCGCAACCGCGCGCGGCGCCGATCCCGGCGTTGGCGCTTCCGGTAAATCCCAAAGCACGCGGGTGCCGGATCAAGGTGATTTTCCGCCGCCGCGCCAAGTCATCCAGCGCAGCCACCAATTCCCGGTCGGTGGAGCCGTCGTCCACAACCACAATCAGGGTATCTGGAGGGGTCGCGGCGAACACGCTGGCCAGACACGGCATGGTCACCGAGGCGCCATTGTGAACCGGGATAACCACAGTGACCGAACGGTGTCGGCCGTCGGCGCCGAATGGCTCGCTCGGCGTCGGCGCATCCGCTCGAAGCACCAGAGGGCTACCGTCGCCCAGCATTTGGTCCAGCACGGCCTTTGCCGATTTGGCGCGACCAACTCGGTGCGCCGGGTAACGCCTCGCTAGCAGGCGTGCCGCGTCGCGATGGGTCAATAACTCTGCTCCCGGGCGGAGCGGGCTGCCCAGCATGTCGCGGCTATCCGGGCCGATGACCCGGACCAAACCGGTGAAGCCGCTCAGGTCCTCGCGGGTCAGGCTGAACGTTCGAGGTCGTGCGAGCGGTCCGGCATGCGGCACCTCGGCGGTTTCCGTAACGGCTTGCACTGTGCGTCGAAGTCGCGTCGACTGGCAGACAATGGTCAGGACGACGGGCCGATCCGGGTCGCCGGGATGCCATGCCCACCCCCGGATTCCCCCGTCCCAGGCCTCCACACACCCAACCGCGCGGCGAATTCGTTCAATCCGAATCGGGCTGCCGATCGCTTGCCGGCCGTCAAGCACGACTTCAATGTTGCTACGGTCTACCCAAGACGACGGCAGATTGACGTTTGGCAGCCTGACGCCGTCCAGACGAACCTCTGTGCTGCCGGGTGCGGACCGATGAATTATCAACCGCCCGTCGGATGCCAGGCCGCACCATCCGGAAAAAGCCGGCGCGACCGCAATCTGGCCCGCCAGCATTGCCATGTCATCGACGAACGCATGTGCCGATAGCGCTGCGGCAAGGGCTTCCGCGGCCCGCACAACGTCGCCGAGGCGCAAGGAGGAGGCGGCCAATCCAAGCCACGCATGCCTGATGTCATGCTTGTTCGCCACAACGCCAAATAGCGCAGATGCGCGTTTGGGCTGGCCGTTCAGGCAGGCGCTAGCCAATGACAGCATCACGTTGGGATCGGCCGGAACCAGCCGGTGCGCCCGATCCAGCCAACGGATCGCAACGTCCGTCCGATGGCCTGCCAAAGCCGTACGTCCCCGTGCCACGGCGTCGTGCGCCAGCCACGCGTCGGACAATTCTGTCTGGGACGGCAATGCCCCGCCGTCACGCGGTGTCATCGCCTAGACCACGATCGTTCGAGTTTGAAGCATGCGCCGAGGTCTGATCATGGCTTGGTGCTTTGGTTACGCGCCCGCTTCATGCAGTCCGCCAGAGCCAGGTTCAGTTAGTCGCGCCCTAGTCACCGGCCGCCTGGGTCGCCACGGCCCGTGAGTTGCTTTGCGGCGGCGGCGGCAATGCGGCGATATCGGCCTTTGCCTCCTGCATCCCCTGCGCCAGCGCACGTTCCAGCCACCGGCGGGCTTTTTCGACATCGAGAACACCCGCAAGGCTGCGGTAGAGATAGCGACCGAGCATCATCTGCGCGTAGGGATGTCCGCGTTCGGCGGCAGCCTCAAACCAGCGCTGGGCGGCCGGTCGGTCGGTCGGCACGTCATGGCCGCCCCCATACATCGCGCCGACGGCGAACATCGCGCCCACATGGCCGCTCTCCGCCGCCTTGAGGAACAACGCTAATGCTGCGTCATGATCCCGAGAGCCGCCTCGGCCCGTCAGCATCATATCGCCAAGCATCACTTCTGCCTCGATCATCCCGGCATCAGCCGCTTTGGTGATCCAGATCCGGCCTTCTTCAGGATTAGACTCGACGCCCCGGCCTTCGACCAGCATGCGGCCATACCAATACTGAGCGTTTACGACGCCGTCAGCGGCCCTCCGCAGCCACTCGGCGGCTTTGCGGTCGTCCCGCTCGATCCCGACACCTTCGGCCAGACAAACGCCAAAATTGAATGCCGCTATCAAATCGCCAGAGGCTGCCGCCTGCTCGAACCATTCGCGCGTGCGGATCGAGTCCTGCTCGTCGCCATGTCCCTTCAGAAGCAGATTGCCCAGATCGACATGAGAGTTCGCATCGCCGGCCTCGGCCGAAATGCGGAACAGCTTGGCGGCCTCTTCCTGGTCACGTGGGACGCCGGCGCCAGTCAGGTAAAGCATGCCTAATGCTCTGGCGGCGCCGCGGTGATTGGCGTCCGCCGCGCGCCGGAACCACATAGCCGCTTCGGCGTAGTTGGGCGGCAGGTTGCCGCCTTTTGCGTAGATGTCTCCAACCAATGCAGCCGCCTCGGCATCTCCCGCCAGGGCCGCTCGGCGCAACCAGGACTTGCCCTCTGTGGGGTTTGGTTCGACTCCGTTGCCTTCCATCAGCGCGAAGCCCCACCGCGCCTGGGCGCCACGATGGCCCTTAGCAGCCGCCTGACGATAGCAATTCGCGGCGATCGTCCGATCCTGCGGCACGCCCAGGCCCCGCTCGTTCACCATCCCGAACAAGTACAGCGCGGTGGCAAGACCCTTGTCCGCTGCCTGACCCAGGTGACGCAGTAACTCGGCCTGGGCTTCCGGCTGGCTGGTGTCTCTAGCCAGCACCAGTGCATACCCGAGCTGTCCCTGTGGACAGCCGGCCGCGGCCGACTTCTTGTACCAGGCGTCACTTTCTTCGAGATTGCGCAGCGGCTCAGGCCCGCTGCCAAGAATGTAGGCGAGGACCGCTTGTCCTTCAGCAGACCCGCCTTCAGCCGCGAGGCGTGCCCATTTGGCCGCCGCATTGAAATCGGCTTCGCCCTGCGTCGGGCCGGTGAACAGGCCAGAGCCGGGTGCAGCATCCGATTGCCCCGCGCCCATGCCGTGCAGGCAAAGCGTCGCGAGCAATGCCTGCGCTTCCACATAACCTTTTGCCGCAGCCCGCTCGACCCAGCGGACCCCGTCGGCCCGACTGGCAGGGACACCGGCACCTTCCAGGTAACAGCGTCCGACACGAAACTCAGCCTCCGGGATCCCGGACCGTGCGGCCTTGGACAGCAACGGGAATGCCGCCTTGAAGTCACCTTCCTCCTGCAGCCGGACGCCTCTGCGAAGTGCGGCTGCAGGCGAAAACCCGGATGCGACCTTGTCTAATAGCGCCATGAGTT
Organism: uncultured Pseudomonadota bacterium; assembly: GCA_963819005.1. Lineage (GTDB taxonomy): Bacteria > Pseudomonadota > Alphaproteobacteria > Acetobacterales > Acetobacteraceae > Rhodopila. Next base: position 81,161 of record CAWFUL010000002.1, on the reverse strand, counting down.
ATCGCGTCCAGTTACGGCCGCCGAGGGCCTTACGGCTCCCGAAGGCCTTCGGTAGCAAGTGGAACGAGGCGGCCGACGAGGTAGTTCATCACGGTGCGCCTACCGATCCGGATATCAGCCACTACCGGCATACCTGGAACCAGATGAAAATTCGCCGGCGTGCCGTGCAGATCGATCTTGTCGAGCGTGATCCGAGCGCGGAAGTAGACTTCCCCAGATTGCGATGACATTGGGACAGCGCCCGTCGGATTGCGCTGCTCCTCCTCGGAGCTAAAGCTGTTCGCGCTGATCAACCGCACCACCCCGTGCGCCATACCGTATTGCGTGTACGGGAAGGTGTCGAACTTGATGTCCACCTCATCGCCAACGTGGACATGACCGTCGTCGCTGCCGGCGATGTTCGCCTCGATCTCCAGCGGCGCATCGGCCGGCACGATTGTGATGAATTGCTCGCCCTCCGTAAGGACGGATCCGACCGAAACCTTGCCGATCGTCAATACCGTGCCATCACGCTCCGCACGCATTTCGACAAGCTGCCGTCGCAGCTGCGCCTTGTTCAGTTGCTCTCGCGCATCTGACAGCTTGGCCAGGACGTCGGTCAGTTTATCAGCCACGTCCGCGTGCCAGCTTTGCACGTAGCCGTTCCTCTCCGCGACCATCGCCGCCAGATCACGCTGCGCGCCGGCCGCCTGATCGCGGGCTCCGTCAAGGCTCCGTTGCATTTCCGCCCGGTTGTCCATCGCCGAAAGCGTATTCAACTTCGAGCCTACGTTCATGTGCTCCAACTCGCGGCGCATGTCCTCCAGCGTCTTGGCGTAGGCCAAGCGGTCGCCATAATTGACCTCGTCCGCATGGGCATGCGCTAGCGCGGCGGACAGACTGTCGATCTTCTGCTTGTAGTTCTCCATCTTGTAATTGAATTCTGCCTGACGCTGCGCGTAGACGGCCGCCTGAAACGCAAGATTTGGGTCGAGTCCGCTGTAAGAGAACGGCCGGTTTTCCAGTTCCGCCTGCATACGCGACACCTGCGCCTGAAAAGCGGATACCTGCGCGGCGAGCGCTCCGAGATCAGCCGCCGCAAAGGTTGGATCAAGTCGCGCGAGAACCTGGCCGGCGTGGACCATTTCGCCAACATTGACATCGATTGAGCGGACAATCGACGTTTCCAACGGCTGGACGACCAACGTCGGCGCACGCGCGATCACCAAACCCTGAGCGCTGACGACACGATCGACCTTGATCACCGAGATCGCCACGATCAGGATGATGATCATGCTGCTGATCGTCCAGGTAAGGCCGCGCGCGATCCGCGGCATAGGCATATTGATGATCGCGGTCGACGGCGACTGGTACTCCAGAATGGCCGGAAGGGTCGGGTCCAACCGGTCAGCCGAGACGGTGCTAATCGCCTTGGAGGAGGGTCGGGGCAAGAGCGGCATGGCCTGAACCTTCGCTGTTAAGGTGGCGGTTCTGTTGATTCCAGAGCGTGCGATAGATCGCGCAACGCTCCAGCAAAGCCGCATGGGGTCCGATATCCATCACCTTGCCCCTTTCAAGGACAAGGATCTGATCACAATCGACCAGAGATGACAGCCGGTGGGACACGATGAACATCGTGCGGCCACGGGCAATGCGGGCGAGGTTCGCGTTCACCAACGCCTCCGACTCCGGGTCCAGCGCGCTCGTCGCCTCGTCGAGTATCAGCAACCGAGGATCGGTGATCAGCGCTCGGGCAATCGCAAGGCGTTGCCGCTGCCCGCCGGACAGATTCGGCGAACCTTCCTCGATATAGGTTTCGTAACCGTTGGGCATCCGTTCGATGAATTCCTCGGCCCCGGCAAGACGGGCCGCGCGGATCGCGTCATCCAGCGTGAGGCCCGGACGACCAGCCAGGATGTTATCCCGGATCGATCCGCGAAACAGGAAGTTCTCCTGCAATACGACGCCGAAGCTTGAGCGAAGGTGCCGAAGATTGATCTCTCGCAAATCCGCGCCGTCGATCTTCAGGAAGCCGGAATACTCCCGGTTGATTCCCTGCAACAGTCGCGTGACCGTCGATTTGCCGGAGCCGGATCGGCCGACCAGGCCAAGCATCGTGCCGGGCGGAACCGAGAAGGTGACACGGTCAAGGGCCGGCAGTTTGGTCCCGGCGTAGGTGAAGGTCACATCCTCGAAACTGACGGCCCCGGCGAACTTCGGCCGCACGCCGCCGGACGCAGCGTCGAGTTCCAGCGGACGATTCAGCACCTCACCAGCCTGCGCCATGGACCCGCCGATCTCTTCCCACTCCTCCACCAGCCGAGCCAGGCCGACCAGCGGCGAACTGACACGCTGAGACAGCATCATGAACGCCATCATGCTGCCGATCTGGTAAACACTGCCCTCCGACAGAAACAGGTAGGCATTGACGAGCAGGATGCCGATCCACATGAACCGCTCAAGCGGAGTTACCAAGGTCTGCGGCCAGTTGGACAATTTTCCCATCTCTGTCCGCCACTTTCCGACCTCGGCCACTTTCTCATCCCACAGCGCCTTACGCTGCGGTTCCAGCGCCAAAGATTTAACCGTCTTGATCCCAAAGATTGTTTCGCCAAGGACCGCGTTGCGATCGGTTTCCGCCCGAATGACTTTGGTGAATACGTGACGGATTGGGCGGAGGAAGGCCAGAATGATCAACATGATGGAGGTGGCGCAAACCAGCACGATCCATGCAAGCGTTGAATTGAGGAAGAACAGGAACGGGAGCAGAACGCACAGCGTCATGAGGTCAAGCAATGTCGTCATCAGCTTGCCGGTGATGAACTGACGCACCTGATTGATCTGCGCCACGCGGTACATAGTCTCGCCGGCGGGATGTCGTTCAAAATAGTCCAGCGGCAGCCGGATCAGTCGATTGAATACATGGATATTGAGCTTGGCATCTATCCGTGCGCCAAGGACCAGAATTATCAACCGGCGAGCAAAGCCCAGCAACGTTTCGTAACCGACAAGGACAAGAACTATTACACTGATTAGGAACAGCGTCGAATAGCTATGGTGCGTCATGACCCGATCCATGACCTGCATGGCCACCAGAGGAGGCAGGATTGTCAGGACGCTGATCGAGAACGATGCAATAAGAAGATCGCGAAGGCTTTTGCGCTCATGCATCACGATGCTGAACAGCCAGCGCATCGTAAACGGTGGATCGGCCTCAGCCTGGCCGCGGTCTGCCCTAACCAGGACAGCATCGCCGCTCCAGACCTCCGCAAGCCGCATCTCATCGACTGGAATGGGTGGATCGGCTTCTGGCGCCCGTGGATCGCGGATAAAGACGATCTTTGTTTCGATATTCGATCCCGTCAGCAGTCCGGCGGAGCCGTCATTGAACAGCAGCACAACCGGACCGGCGCCGGAGACGCTGAACAGGTGCTTCCAGCGAAGTCGCAGGGCGCGCGACCACATCGAGGCGTTTTGCGCCCACTTCGAAAGGGCCGCGGCGGTTGGCACGTTTTCGTTGGGGCCGAGGCGGAACTCGCCAGGGTCGAGTTCCAGCCCGTAATAGCGGGCCGCCATCATCATCGCGAGCAACCTCGGATGGATCGGTCCGGAACCCGGACCGGCTGCCGAACTGGAAATGCCGGCGCCAGCGCCGCCACCATCGGATCGGGCAACGGCCGTGGGCGAACGATTTGCGCCGAACGGTCCAGGCACGTGTCCGTCAGATATGTCCACGATCGAACCCTTTTACCAGCACTTCGGGCAAAGCGGAGCGGTCCCGGTCCCAGCCGGTTTCCGCGTCGCCTCGCCAGGTTGATAACACGGATGCGTCATTTCGACATCCACGGTTGTGACTGACCCGATGGTGTCCGATAGTCCGACAGCATCCGACACGCCGTCATAATGTCGACGACCGCTCGATCACGAATCCGAGTATGTCCGATCAAACTTCAACATCCAATCAAAATCTTAATTCCGCGATCATACTGGAGTTGGTTCCGAACCGACATTTTTTGTGATCCGGGCGTGTGGCCGCCGTTTTCAACAGTATGACGAGAAGGTTTACAATTCATTGAACCGCGTTCGTCTATCGGGTCGCCATTCCGCCGTGCAGCGCATATCCTGGCATCGAAAGCAGGGAGCGCATTGACAGGGATGGACATTCGACACGCAACGCAAGCCGACATCGCCGAGATCCAGTCGATTTATGCCTATCACGTCCTCAACGGAACGGGCACGTTCGAGGAGGAACCGCCCCCGATCGAGGAGATGCTCGTCCGCTTCAAAAAGGTCATTGACCAGAATTGCATCTGGCTGGTCGCCTGTGATGCCACCGGCGTTCTTGGGTACGGTTATTATGCCCCTTTTCGCGAGCGCTCCGCCTATCGCTACACAGTCGAGGACAGCATTTATGTTCGCGAGGATGTGCGCGGCCAGGGCGTCGGCAAGGCGCTTGTCGCCAGGCTGATCGAACTGGCCACGGCGCAAGGCATGCGCCAGATGATCGCGGTGATTGGCGACTCGGAAAATGTCGGATCGATCGGCGTGCATGCCAGCCTGGGTTTCCATATGATCGGCACGATGAAGTCAGCCGGCGTGAAGTTCGGCCGCTGGATTGATGTCGTTTCGATGCAACGCCCCCTTGGGCGGGGGGACGCGAACATCCCGGACTGATCGGGCCATGCCTCGCCCAGACCGCGATCTGGTGGTGATGACAGCGTACGGCTTCGTATCCGGGCTGCCGCTGCCGCTATCGGGTTTCACCTTTCGATTATGGCTCTCGGACGCCGGATTCGCTCCCACTGCGATCGGGCTGACGGCATGGATCGGCCTGGCCTACTCGCTGAAGTTCATTTGGGCGCCTCTGCTTGACCGTCAGCCCCCGCTGTCACCCCTGCGCCGGTTCGGGCGCCGGCGCGGTTGGCTTCTGCTGATTCAGCCGCTGCTCGGCATGGCTGCGCTGCTGCTTGCGATCTCCAACCCAGCTAGCCTTCCTGTTTCCTCATTCGTAGCGGTGAGTTGCGTTGCCATCCTGTCCGCCACACAGGACATCGCGATCGACGCATGGCGGATCGAGACGTTTCCCGAACGTCGCCAAGGTTTGGCGCTCGCTGTCTATGTCTGGGGCTATCGCATCGCCATGCTCGTCTCGATGAGTGGCGTGATCGGGATGGCCGCGGCACTTGGCTGGCACCTGCCCCTGACGGGCGTCGCCATGCTTATCGCGGGTGGAACACTGGTAACTCTATCGGCACGGTCAGAAGGACCCTTCAGTCAACCACCCGGCCGAGGCTTGCGTAACGCGGTAATCGAGCCTGTCCGGTCATTCCTGATCCGTCCCTCAGCCGTGTTGGTACTGGCTTTTGTGGCCCTGTTCAAGCTCGGCGAGGCGATGGCGGGCTTGATGACTGCGCCGTTTTACCGGCACCTTGGGTTCGACAAGGCGGTGATCGCTGGCACCGGTCCGTTTTCACTCTGTGGCACGCTGGCCGGTATTACCGTGGGTGGCTGGCTGGTCTCCCGCGTCGGGGTCGGACGGGCGTTGCTCGCAACCGGTTGGGCGCAGACGTTCGCGATGGGGATGTACGTCCTGCTGTCGATGAGTCCGAACCAGCCGGCGGTTCTCTACGCAACGGTGACTGTCGAGGCATTCGCGCAAGGGATGGCGGACGCAGCTTTCCTGACTTTCCTGTCGGCTTTGTGCGCGCGAGCTTTCGCCGCCACCCAGTACGCGCTGCTCTCATCCGTGCCGCAGTTGGCGATTCATACCATTGGCGCCGTGTCAGGCTTGCTGGCGGATCGGCTGGGATGGACGCTGTTCTACGTCGTGTGCATGGCAGGCGCCGTCCCGGGCATGATCCTGATGCTAATTCTGCTCAGGCGCGGAACGGATCTGGCGAAAGCCCCAGCCATGATCGCGTAGCTTTTCAGTAGGATCGTTCGGCGGACATTTTGCCCAACGCCGGACGCCGGCCAGCCCGGCTGGTGATCCGGCTCACCAAGAACCCGACAAGAATGATATTTCCGATGTTGAACACTACTCCCGCCCCGAAGGCCGGAGCATAGGAGAGGCTCCGGTCATACAGCCACCCGGCGAACCAGCTTCCGAACGCCATGCCCAACATGGAGGTGAGCAGGATGGTTGGAATTCGCCAGGATGCTTCGCGTGACGGAAACAGATCACGGATCGCCACCGAATAAGCCGGGATGATGCCGCTGAACCCCAGTCCGAAGGTGGCGGCCACGGCGAACAGCCCCGCTTCGCTTTGCGTCAGCATGAACGCCCCGATTGCCACAGCCTGGAAGGCCGATCCTGCTAGCACGGTCCGCAATCCGCCATACCGGTCAGCGAACGCCCCCCAAAATTGACGGGAAATGAAAGCGCAGGCCAGCATCGTCGACAGCATCACCGCGCCTTGGGCAGCGGGAATGCCGACGTCGGCGCAAAACGCCACGAGGTGGGACGCGGGAAGAGCCATCGGCACGCAGCATAGGAAGCTCGCGACACACAGCACTGCCATGGCGACGTTTGGCCTCAACCCAAGAACCTGTCCTCGAGGGTCCATGCCAATCGCGGTTGGCCACGCGGTCAACGGTTCGGGCGCTTGGCGCAGTAGCACCGTGACGGGAAGCAAAGCCAGAACAACCCCAGCGAAGGCCAGCATAGTCGCCTGCCAGCCGTAGCTGGCTATCCCACGTGCCAGGATGCTCGGCCATATCATACCAGCCACGTACTGACCGGAGGCGACTAACGCTATCGCCGTTCCGCGCCGGCGATCGAACCAGCGGCTGACGTAGATCATCAGAGGGGCATAAATTGCCCCGTTGCCCAGAAAGCCAATTAACAGGCCATGCCCGACACACAGCGCCCAGATTGTTCCGAGACTGGACAACGCCAGCCCAGAGGCCATCATCACGACGCCAAACGTGACGGTCTTGCGCAGCCCTATGCGATCAGCGAGCCAGCCCATCAGGATGCCGCCCGCGCCGTTCCCGATCCATACCAGCGCGCTGGCCGTCGACAAGACGCTACGGTCCGTATTCAGCGCTTCTTCGATCTGTTTCAGGCCAACAACAATCAGCAAGGGCGCCCCGAACGACACCGACATGATACCCAGTGCAAGGAACGCAATGTGCCAGGATTGCCGGCTCTCAATACTGGGCTGAACCATTCTTTCCATGTTCCCATCCTGGGCCAGACGGTGCGGGTTCGTCGCCGGGATTGGTTCTTTTCCATCCGCCGATCTATGCTGTTTATCGAGTTGTCGCCGGGTAGATCAACCGGCTTCTGGAGACCGTTTATGACAGAACCGACCAGCCCGCACCCCACTGGCCCGCTCAAAGGCCTACGCGTATTCGATCTGACCCGCGTCCTGGCCGGCCCGACCTGCGCCCAGATGCTGGCTGATCTCGGTGCTGACGTCATCAAGATCGAGCGGCCGGGCGCTGGCGACGACACCCGTGGCTTTGCCCCGCCGACTATGCCTGGCACCAAGGAAAGCGCCTATTTCGTCGGCGTAAACCGCAATAAGCAGTCCGTGACGCTGGATATCGGCCAGAAGGAAGGCCAGGAAATCGCTCTGAAACTGATCGCGCAGAGCGACATACTGGTAGAGAACTTCAAGGTCGGCGCGCTGGCGAAATACGGGCTTGGCTATGGACAGCTTCACCCAAAGTTTCCGCGCCTGGTTTACTGCTCGATCACCGGCTTTGGTCAGACAGGGCCCTATGCGCCGCGGCCCGGATACGACAGCCTGATCCAAGGCATGGGCGGCGTCATGAGCCTGACCGGCGAACCCGAGGGTTTACCGCAGAAAGTTGGTGTCCCGGTCGCGGACCTGTTTGCCGGCCTGTACGGCTGCATTGGCATTCTTGCAGCGTTGCGCCATCGCGACCTGACCGGCCAGGGCCAGCAAATAGATATCGGCATGCTGGACACCAGCGTGGCATGGCTCGCCAATCAGGGGATGAATTATCTTGCCACCGGGGAAAATCCGGAAAGGCTGGGCAACCAGCATCCCAATATCGTGCCCTATCAGGTGTTCCCTACAGCCGATGGGCACATGGTGCTGTCGGTCGGCAATGATCCGACGTTCAAGCGGTTCTGTGAGGCGTTCGGGCTGACATCCCTACTGGAAGACCCACGATTCGCGACCAACGCCGCCAGAGTCGGCAACCGCCAACTGGTCACCGATACGCTTACGCCCATTATGCAGCAGCATTCAACCGCGTGGTGGATCGGCCAATTGGAAGCGTTGAAAATCGGCTGTGGCCCGATCAACAAACTGTCGGACGTCTTCACCGACCCGCATGTCGTGGCGCGCAATATGGTGCTGGAACTGCCTCACAGTTCAGGTCAGACGGTGAAAGTCATCGCCAATCCAGTGAAGCTGTCGGAAACTCCTGCCGACTACCGCCTGCCGCCACCCTTGTTAGGCGAGCACACCGATTCCGTGCTGCAGCACTATCTCGGCCTCGACAGTGCGGCAATCGCTGCTCTGCGGGAGAAGGGCGTGATCTGATGCCTGATCGCCGCCCCGGTTCGGTGCGCTATCTGCTCGGAGGTCGATTCTATCGCTTGGCGTTCGAGGAATGGGGCGAGCCGAAAGCGCCACCGGTCATCTGCGTGCACGGACTGACCCGTAACGGGCGCGATTTCGACGCCCTTGCCTCGAACCTGGCAGACCGATTCCGAGTGATTTGTCCTGACCTGCCAGGCCGTGGCAGCTCCGATTGGCTCGACGACCCGATGCTGTATCAGGCGCAGCATTATGTTGTTGCATTGGGTCACCTACTCGCCTGGATCGGCGCCGACGCTGCCTGGGTCGGCACTTCTCTAGGTGGCATATGCGGCATGCTCATCGCGGCCGCCGAGGGCATGCCGATCACCTGCCTTGTCCTGAACGACGTTGGTCCTTTTATCCCAGCCGAAGCCTTGAGCAGAATTCGGGATTACATGGTGGCGTCAGGTGACTCGCCTTTGATGAAGCGGTTTCCCGACCTCGATGGGATCGAGCGCCATCTGCGAATCATCCACGCGCCGTTTGGGCAACTGTCTAATGAGCAATGGGGCACGCTCGCCCGGAACTCCGCCAGAACGCTGCCGGATGGCAGGTTAACGATGCACTATGACCCGCGCATCTCCGAACCGCTTAGGGGTCACGATCCGGCCGATGTCGACATGTGGCCGCTTTGGGACCGGATCCGGGTCCCGAGGATGGTGATCCGAGGCGCTCAAAGCGATGTCTTGCCGCGCGAGGTGGCGCAGCGCATGGAAGCCTCCGGCGCACAGGCGTTCGAGGTACCCGACACCGGCCACGCGCCAGCTTTGCTCGATCCAGCGCAGATTATGGCCATCCGGTCGTTCCTGACTGCCTGATCGGTGATGCCCGCCCCGCCCGCCCAGAGCGTTCATCTTCCGTTCGAACCTGGGCCTTATCGCATGGCGATGGGACTAATCACGGTATCTGAAGCTGAATGGTTCGAAATCGATCAACGCTACCAGGAGGAAATGCGGGAACGCCGCCGCCTATTGGACACTCTCCATCCTGAGGTATTCGGTGCGCTTCCCGCCTCCGATGCTGCCCGCACCGAGGCGCTGGCGCTAATCGTATCCGCCCTGACAAGCCATCATCCGGACTGCTTCACCCGCGACCGCGGCCTGCTGCGAAACCAGCTAACGGGTGAAACGTGGGACCCCAAGTCCAGAATGGCGGCTGGACGCCCCCCTAACATGGCCGGAATGTTGGCAGGACGATGCGGATCCCGCGAAGCCGTGATGGATTCGGGTTCTCCACTTGACCCTTTGGAACTCGCCGGCCGCCTCGTTCAGGAAGACCTATGCGTGATCCAGGACAGCGCCGACGGTCCCATCTTCACCGCTGGCGTGCTGTGTTTCCCCAGTCGCTGGCGGCTAAAGGAAAAGCTTGGGAAGCCCTTGTCGCTGGTCCATGGCCCGGTGCCCCTTTACGCTGACCGCATGGCGCGGCCGGTCGACCGGTTCATGCGGCACGTAAAACCTGGACACATCGCGTCGCGGCTGAACTGGTCCGTGCTCGACGACCCGACGCTTTTCCAGCCTGCCGGGAAGTGGCGCGTCGACCGCAATGCCGCCATCACGCAGGAAAACGCGGGCGAGCGGCTTTTCCTGCGAGTAGAGCGGCAAACGCTGCGCCGCTTGCCCACCAGCGGTGCGATCCTTTTCGGCATTCGGGTGCATGTCTACGGATTGGGTGACGTGATCGATCGGCCCGCACGGGCGGCTGACCTGGCCGGCGCTGTGCGGAGTCTGCCACGCGAAATCGCTCTCTATAAGAGCATGCTGCCAATTCAGGACGCCTTACTGGGGTGGCTTGACCGAGAATCGGCCTCAGGGAATCAGCCAATCATCCCGCGCGTCCGCAGCGCCTCGACAACCTGATCGGCCAGCCGTTCGGGACCAGCTTCCAACGTGCGCAACCGGATATCCGGATCCAACGGTTCCTCATATGGGGCGTCCACCCCCGTGAAGTTTCTGATCTGTCCACTATCGGCCTTCAGGTAAAGGCCTTTCGGATCGCGCCGGCGGCATTCGTCCACCGGCGTGTCGACAAAAATCTCCAGGAACTCTTCGGCCCCGACCCTGTCACGCGCCAGCATCCGCTCCGCCCGGTACGGCGAGATGAACGATACGATGACAATAATTCCTGCCTCAACAAACAGGCGCGACACCTCGGCAATCCGACGAATGTTCTCGACGCGGTCAGCCTCGGAGAAGCCAAGATCACGGTTCAACCCGTGCCGAACATTGTCACCGTCCAGGGTCATCGTGTGGTGGCCTAAGCCCAGCAGGCGCTTTTCGACCAGGTTTGCGATCGTCGATTTGCCGGCGCCAGACAGTCCGGTGAACCAGAGCACGGCCGGCTTCTGGCCCTTCAGACGCGATCGCGCCGTCTTGTCCACGTCCATGCGGTGCCAGACGATATCGCTGTTCCGCACGGTCGTCGCTGTCACCATCCCGGCGCCGACAGTATTGCGGGTCAAACGGTCTATCAGGATAAACCCGCCGAGGTCACGATTAGTGGCATACGGCTCGCAGACCACGGGGTGCGTCAGGGAGATGGTCACGCGCCCGATCTCGTTCAGCGCCAGCTCGCGGACGCCGGTTTCCTCGAGCGTTTCCATATCCAGCCGGGCGGTGATCTCGGTCACGGTTGCCACCACGGTCCGGGCGCCGAGCATCAGCAAGTAGGCTCGGCCGCGGAAGAGGGGTGTCTCGTCCATCCAGACGACCCAGGATTCCAGCCCGTCGGCAGCGACCGGTTGCGGATCGGCCGCCAGAACGTCGCCTCGCGAGATGTCGATCTCCCGGTCCAATACCAGCGTGACCGGATCGCCGGCACCCGCAACCTCCAGATCACCGTCCATCGTCACGATGCGGGCGATCTTCGCCTCCGTCAGCGCCGCGGCGTTCATGATCGTGTCACCCGGACGGACAATTCCCCCGGCGATCGTCCCACAATAGCCTCGGAAACTGTCGTCCGGCCGGTTCACGTACTGCACCGGCAAGCGGAACGGACCATCCGTGATCTTGGTCGCCGGGTCCGCTGCTTCCAAGGCTGCGAGCAACGCCGGCCCAGCATACCACGGCATTCGGCTGCTGCGATCGGTGACATTATCCCCATCCCGCGCGCAAACCGGAATCGCGGTCACCGATTGGAATGAGAACTTCGGGCGCAGCAGTTTGAAATCGGCATCGATGGCAGCGAAAACCGATTCCTGGAACTCAACCAGATCCATTTTGTTGACTGCCAGAACCACCTGGCGGACGCCCAGCAACGACGCGATGGCAGCATGCCGGCGAGTCTGCGGCAGGATCCCCTTGCGGGCATCGATCAGCAGGATCGCCAGATCGGCCGTCGATGCGCCGGTCGCCATGTTACGGGTGTATTGCTGATGGCCCGGTGTGTCTGCCAGAATGAACCGGTAACGCGACGTCTCGAAAAACCGATAGGCGACGTCGATGGTTACACCCTGCTCGCGTTCGGCTTCCAGGCCATCAACCAGCAGCGCGTAGTCGGTCCCGCCCTCCACGGTGCCAAAACGGCGAGAATCGCGCTCCAACGCAGCGAGGACGTCATCCGGAATGCTGCCGCACTCAAACAGCAGACGTCCGATCAGCGTTGATTTCCCGTCGTCGACGCTGCCGCAGGTCAGAACCCGCAAAACCGATGCGGGCATCAGAAATATCCTTCTCGCTTCTTGCGTTCCATGGAGGCGCCTTCGTCGCGGTCAATCAACCGCCCGGCTCGTTCAGACACCCGAGTGGATTGCATTTCCGCCAGTAAGGCGGCCATGTCCGCGGCATCAGATTCCACGGCTGCCGACAGCGGATAGCAGCCAAGGGACCGGAAACGGACCATCCGGTCGACCGGAGCCTCGCCTGGTTCAAAACGCATGCGGTCGTCGTCCACTACGATGATCTGTCCGTCGCGCATGACCGTCGGGCGCAGTGCGGCAAAATAGAGCGGCACAACATCGATCCCCTCGGCGGCGATGTAGCTCCAGACGTCAAGTTCGGTCCAGTTAGACAACGGAAAGGCCCTGAGCGTCTCCCCCGGTGCGAGGTTGCCGTTATAAAGATGCCAAAGTTCCGGCCGCTGCCGCTTCGGATCCCACGCATGACCAGGCGCCCGCACTGAAAAGATCCGCTCTTTCGCTCGGGAACGTTCTTCATCCCGGCGAGCCCCGCCGATTGCAATATCGTAATTGCCGACCGTCAGCGCCTGCTTCAGCGCGTCCGTCTTCATGATCTGTGTATAGGCGCTGCCATGATCGAATGGATTGACGTTGTCTCGAATCCCATCGGGATTAGTATGCGATCGTAATTCCAATCCGAAACGGCGCACGATCTCGTCCCGGAACGCGATCATCGCCCGGAACTTCCAGGTCGTGTTGATATGCAGCAGCGGAAACGGCGGTTTCGCCGGGAAGAAAGCCTTGCGCGCGAGGTGCAATAGAACCGAGGAGTCTTTGCCTATCGAATAGAGGAGAACCGGCCTCGCGGCCTGCGCGGCGACTTCGCGGAAAATGTAGATACTTTCAGCCTCAAGGCTCCTCAGGTGAGCCAAATTGGTGTCCATCAATTCCTTGATCCCAGATCCAGGAAGCGCCTGAATGGCGCCGGCTAAACTCGGCGAACAATATACGTTTCCTCAAGCGCCGCAACGATTTCGTTTGCGTGACCCTTATCCCGGGCTTCAACCATGACTTCCAGTTCCGCGGCCTGAACCGAGGAGGAGGCGAACAGCCGCTGATGCGAAACCTCGATGATATTACCTCCGGAACCACCGATCTTTCCGGCGATATCGGCCAACACACCCGGGCGGTCGGGGATCTGTAAGTGCAGGCGCAGCAGGCGTCCGTCCCGCAGCAGATCCCGCAGCAGCACGTTCGACAAAATGCGGGCGTCGATGTTTCCGCCGGTGATTGCGATGCCGACTTTTTTGCCGCGGAAACGTTCCGGGTAGGCCAGCAGCGCCGCAAGTCCAACCGCGCCGGCGCCTTCAGCAACGGTCTTCGCACCCTCGACCAGAAGGCCGATCGCCTCCTCAATCGCCCGTTCAGGGGCCAGCAGAATGTCGGTTACGCGACGCTGAATCACACTGAACGGCGTTTCGCCGATGTCGCGGACGGCAATCCCCTCGGCAATCGTTGCGCCACCGACCGACACTGTCCGGCCCGCTAGCCGCTGCGCCACCGCCGCGTAGGTCTCCACTTCGGCACCATACACCGCAATCCCGGGCTTCATGGCGGCGGCCGCGATCAAGCACCCCGCCAGCAGCCCGCCGCCACCAGTCGGGATGATCAGTGCATCCAGGTCTGGGACATCCTCCAGCATCTCCAGCGCCAGCGTCCCCTGGCCGGCGATGATCCCGACATCGTCATATGGATGAATGAAGACCAGCGACTCCGACTCCGCCAGCGCGCGCGCATGGGTGGCGGCTTCCGCAAGCGTTTCACCAACCAGAACCACGTTCGCGCCCCACGCGGCGGTGCGCGTCACCTTTGTCGACGGCGTGAACTTCGGCATCACGATCGTGGCGGCAATTCCCAGCAGAGCCGCATGCCGCGCGACAGCCTGAGCATGGTTGCCGGCGGACATGGCGATCACCCCGCTGGCACGCTCTGCCTCAGACAACAACGCGAGGCGATTCGCCGCGCCGCGCTCCTTGAACGCGCCAGTCATCTGCATGTTATCGAGCTTGAGCCAAACCTCCGCGCCCGTGGCGCGGGAGATGGTCTGGTTCGCCAGCATCGGCGTTCGGACCACCTTCCTGGCGATGCGCTCCGCCGCGGCCCGGACGTCGGACAGAGTGATCACAGCCACCCCGCCCCGTCAATAAACCAAAAAATCCTGCGTAAGCGCGGGTGGACCACGCCCACGTTACCGGTACTGAATCTCCAGAATTTCGTAGGACCGGTCGCCACCCGGCGCTGGGACCGAGATCGTCTCCCCGACCTTTTTGCCGATCAGCGCCTTCGCCAACGGGGACGAGATCGACAGGCGCGCCGCCTTTATATCAGCCTCATGCACCCCGACGATCTGGTAACACGCCTCCCGCTCGGTCTCCTCGTCCACCAGTTTCACGTGGGCGCCGAACTTTACATGCGAGCCGGACAGCGACGACGGATCGATCACCTCGGCTGCAGAGGTGATCTCCTCCAGTTCCGCGATCCGCCCCTCGATGAACGATTGTCGTTCCCGCGCGGCGTGGTATTCGGCGTTTTCAGACAGATCGCCATGCTCCCGCGCTTCGGCGATGGCACGAATGACAGCCGGACGTTCCACCGACTTCAATTGGCGGAGTTCGTCTTCCAGCCGCTGCAGGCCGGGGGCGGTCATGGGAAACTTCTGCACGTCTTCGTCCTTCAAGCCACTGTTAACGCGAGTAGTTTATATGGCGATACCGCGGCCGGGTCGTGCCCCAACCGCGGCGGCCTGTTCAAAACGAACCGCGAAAGTAGGACTGAAGAGGCGCAACTTCAAGCGTTCCCGCTTTCAGTGCCGCAATAGCATGCACCGCGGCACGGGCACCGGCGAGGGTGGTGTAGTGCGGAATCAGGTGTGTCAGCGCGCTCCGCCGGATCGCAAAGCTGTCCGCCACCGACTGTGGGGTCGACGCGGTGTTGATCACCAACTGCACCTCGCCAGACCGGATCGCATCGACGCAATGTGGCCGCCCTTCAAGTACCTTGTTTACCACTGTGACCGGAAATCCCGCCTCCCGAATCCGCGCAGCGGTACCGCGAGTTGCCAAGATGGAGAAGCCCATCTCGATCAGCCGCCGAGCGAGCGAGGGCAGACCTTTCTTGTCCGCATCCTTGATCGATAGGAACGCGGTGCCGGTCATCGGCAGGATGACCCCCGCCCCAAGCTGGGCCTTGGCGAAGGCCCGCTCGAAGCTGCAATCGAGGCCCATGACCTCGCCGGTGGATTTCATTTCCGGCCCCAGGATGGTGTCGACGTTGGGGAAGCGGGCGAAGGGAAATACGGCCTCCTTCACGGCGACGTGCGGGGCGATGGAGTTGTCGTCGAGCTTGAAGTCGGTGGCGAGTTTGGCGCCGGCCATGACGCGGGCGCCGATCTTGGCGATGGGCACACCGGTGGCCTTGGCGACGAACGGGACGGTGCGGGATGCGCGCGGGTTCACTTCCAGGACGTAGATCGTGTCGTCCTTGATCGCGTACTGCACGTTCATCAGGCCGATGACGTTCAGCGCCTTGGCCATCGCCTCGGTTTCCGATTTCAGTTCGGTGATCATGGCGGGCGACAGGGAATAGGGAGGCAGGGAGCACGCCGAGTTGCCTGAATGGATGCCGGCTTCCTCGATGTGTTCCATGACCCCCGCGACGTAGACGCTTTCGCCGTCGCAGATGCAGTCGACGTCGACTTCGATCGCGTCGTTGAGGTAGCGGTCGATGAGGACGGGGTTTTCACCGGAGACGCGGACGGCTTCGCGCATGTAGCGGTGCAGGCCGGCACGATCGTAGACGATTTCCATGGCGCGGCCGCCGAGGACATAGCTGGGGCGGATGACGACGGGGTAGCCGATGCGTTCGGCGATGGTTTCGGCTTCATCGGCGGAGCGGGCGATGCCGTTGTCGGGCTGCAACAGGCCGAGGCGGTGAAGGAGTTGCTGGAACCGTTCGCGATCCTCCGCCAGATCGATGGCGTCGGCGGATGTGCCGAGGATGGGGATGCCTTCGCGCGACAGGGCCTGTGATAGCTTCAGCGGGGTCTGGCCGCCATACTGGACGATGCACCCCAGCAACGTCCCATTCTGTTGTTCGCGGCGGATGAGGGAGATGACGTCTTCCTCGGTCAGCGGCTCGAAATACAGACGGTCGGAGGTATCATAGTCGGTGCTGACGGTTTCCGGGTTGCAGTTGACCATGATGGTTTCGAAACCGGCGTCCCGCAGCGCGTAGGCGGCATGGACGCAGCAATAGTCGAACTCGATCCCCTGGCCGATCCGGTTGGGACCGCCGCCGAGGATGACGATCTTCGTTCGGTCGGTGGGATCGGCTTCGCACTGGGGCGTGCCGTACCCGCCCTCGAACGTCGAGTACATGTAGGGTGTCTTGGAAGCGAACTCCGCGGCGCAGGTGTCGATACGCTTGTAGACCGGAACCACGCCTAGCGCCTGGCGGGCGGCGGCGATGGCGGCTGGTGTCGTTTCGGTGATCTCCGCCAGTTGCTTGTCCGAGAAACCGAGTGCTTTCAGCCGCCGGAAGGCGCCGGCTTCCTTTGGCAGTCCGGTTACGGCCAAGGCGCGTTCAGCATCGGTGATTTGTTGAAGTTCCCGCAGGAACCAGGGATCGAATTTGGTTGCGTCGTGGATGTCCTCGACCGACAGGCCCGCGCGCAAGGCCTGGGCCGCCATCAGCAGCCGATCCGGCCGTGGCTGCGACAGCGCCGCGCGAAACGCATCGGGCCCGCCGTCGCCGGGCGGCTCGATCGGATCGAGGCCGGACAGACCGGTTTCCATGCTGCGAAGACCCTTCTGCAGGGCCTCGGCAAAACTGCGCCCGATCGCCATCGCCTCGCCAACCGACTTCATTGAGGTGGTTAGCAACGCCGGCGTGCCGGGGAATTTTTCAAAGGTGAAACGGGGGATCTTGATGACGACGTAGTCGATGGTCGGCTCGAAGCTTGCCGGCGTGACCATGGTAATGTCGTTGGTCAGCTCGTCCAGCGTGTAGCCGACAGCTAGCTTCGCGGCGATCTTGGCGATCGGGAAGCCGGTCGCTTTTGATGCCAGGGCGGAGGATCGCGACACACGGGGGTTCATCTCGATCACTACCATGCGTCCGTCGGCGGGATTCAGGCCGAACTGCACGTTGGACCCGCCGGTATCGACGCCAATCTTCCGCAGGCACGCGATCGAGGCATCGCGCATCCGCTGGTACTCCTTGTCTGTCAGCGTCAGCGCGGGCGCGACCGTTACGCTGTCACCGGTATGGATACCCATCGGATCGACGTTCTCGATCGAGCAGACAATGATGCAGTTATCGGCACTGTCGCGAACGACCTCCATCTCGTACTCTTTCCAGCCAAGAACCGATTCCTCGATCAGCACCTCGTTGGTCGGGGAAGCCTCAAGGCCGCCGGTAACAATCTGCTCGAATTCCTCCTTGTTGTACGCGATCCCCCCCCCCGTTCCTCCCAGCGTGAAGCTCGGACGAATTACCGCCGGTAGCCCCGTCATCGCCAGAGCCGCCCGTGCTTCGTCCATCGAATGCGCAATGGCGGAGCGGGGGGATTTAATGCCGATTTCCGACATGGCATCACGGAACTTCAGCCGATCCTCGGCGCGGTCGATCACGTCGGCCTTCGCCCCAATCAATTCGACACCAAACCGATTGAGCGCGCCGCTCTCGAACAGCCTCATGGCTGTGTTCAGCGCGGTCTGGCCGCCCATTGTAGGCAAAATGGCATCAGGCCTTTCCCGGATGATGATCTTCTCCACCACCTCCGGCGTGATCGGTTCGATATAGGTGGCATCGGCGAGACCGGGGTCGGTCATGATGGTCGCCGGATTGGAGTTCACCAGTATCACCCGGTACCCCTCGGCCTTCAAAGCCTTGCAGGCCTGCGCGCCCGAGTAGTCGAATTCACAGGCCTGGCCAATGATGATCGGCCCGGCGCCGATGATCAGAACGGATTGGATGTCGGTGCGCTTCGGCATGTATGGAGTCCGATCAGCAGCAGGATTACAGGTGTTTCGAACCGTCCGGGCGCGTCAGTCCGGAAACCGACCGCGCTGCCTCGACGCCTTTTGCGGTCAGCTCCAGATGCCAATGACACTGCAGGGCACCCTCTGGCAGCCGTACGGGTTCATGAACCAAACCGTTCCGCCCACAGGACGCAACCGCGTCGCAGAATTCGTCGAAGGGGATATCCTGCTGGGCAAGAGATTTAAAGCGCGCAAAACCAGCCTCGATGTTGGGCTCGTTGATCACGTTGCGGAACGCTGTCCTCAGCAGTAAGGCAACAGCATCCATCTCACGCCGCCCGCTCCATCAACGCAACAAATCTCCCGAATAGGTAATGACTGTCGCTCGGTCCCGGGCTTGCCTCCGGATGATACTGCACCGAAAAGGCTGGCTTGTCGGCGCAGGCGATCCCTTCGTTGGAGCCGTCGAACAGCGACACATGGGTCACCTTGACGTTCCGCGGCAGGGCGCTGGCATCCACCGCGAACCCATGATTCTGACTGGTGATTTCCACCTTGCCGGTCGCCAGGTCCTTTACCGGCTGGTTCGCCCCGCGATGGCCACGCGCCATCTTGAACGTCCTCGCCCCCAGCGCCAGAGCAAGCAATTGATGTCCCAAGCAGATCCCGAAGACCGGAACCCCCCGCGCCAGCACGGCCTGCAGCACCGGCACCGCGTAAGCCCCGGTCGCAGCCGGATCGCCAGGCCCGTTCGACAGGAAAACGCCGTCGGGCTGATGCCGGAATATCTCGTCGGCGGTAGTGGTTGCGGGCACCACCGTCACCCGGCATCCGGCTGACGCCAGGCACCGCAGGATGTTCCGTTTCGCGCCATAATCAACTGCAACCACGTGAAACCGGGGTGCGATCTGCCGCCCCATTCCGTCCGCCCAGGTCCAGGCTGTCTCGTCCCAGGAATAAGCCTGGGCGCAGGTGACCTCGCGCGCCAGGTCCATACCCTCCAGCCCCGGCCACGCCTCCGCTTGGACCCGCAAGGCCGCCAAATCGAAGCGCCCGTCCGCCGGAAATGCGAGTACGCCGGTGGGCGCCCCGCCGTCACGAATGCGTGCGGTAACCGCGCGCGTGTCCACGCCCGAGACCCCCGGGATGCCACGTGCGCGCAGCCACGCATCCAACGTTTGGGACGACCGCCAGTTGGACGGTTCGGTGATGTCCTGCTTCACGACCAGTCCCCGAGCGGCGATGTTCGTCGCTTCCAGGTCCTGCGAATTCGTACCGACATTGCCGATGTGCGGGAAGGTGAATGTTATGATCTGCCCGGCGTAGGACGGATCAGTGAGAGTTCTCCTGATACCCGGTCATACCCGTGTTGAAGCACACCTCGCCCATCGGAACCGCGTCCGCGGTATGGGCGCCAAATCCACGTCCCCAGAACACCGCACCATCGGCCAGCACCATGGCCGCCGTCGCGCCATCCGGAACACCATCGGCCGCATCGGTCATCGCCATCGTCTCCGGATGAACTGTCTGAAGATCGGCCATGGTCAACGCAGCTGCCGCCGCCACGGCCGGCCAGTGGCGAGACGGAATTGCCCTGGCCTGGCGCCATTTGCGCACGGCCTCAGTACCGACGCCTGTCAAGCGTGCGGCAGCTTCCGCTCCGCCCAGGCGTTCTATGATATCATCGATTGGGATCGGCATAGCCCGCACCATATGGGAAGAAAATTCCCATCGCAACCACCGATCTCCAGCTGCGGAAAATATTTCCGCCAGCACGCCCGTGTGGAAAGGAGGATGTCCATGTACAAGACACAGCCAGTCATGACCGGCGGATGCCAATGCGGTGCCGTCCGGTATGAGCTCTTCGAAACACCCGAGTCCACTGTCTGCCACTGCCGGATGTGCCAGAAGGCCGTCGGCGGCCCGTTCGCCGCCCTGTCCAAGGTCCCGATGGCCCGGTTCGCCTGGACCCGTGGCGAACCGGCGGCGTTTCGCAGCTCGTCGGCCGCCGAACGCCACTTCTGCGCTGCTTGCGGCACGCCGCTGACGTTCCACTTCCTCGACGGCGACGCCATTGAGGTGACAACCGGTAGTCTCGATTCTCCCGCGCCTGTACCGCCCACAAAGAACTTCGGAGCAGAATCCCGCCTGCCCTGGATCGATCGCCTCATGCCCGGCCGGCTACCCGAGGTGACAACCGAGAGCAATGCCACCCGGGTCGTCGTCAGCCTGCAACATCCCGATCACGAAACTACGCTGTGGCCGCCACCGGGATGATATTTCCCATATGCCATCAGCGCGTCACCTATTTATAAACACCACTATCCTGCCGGAGACCCGCCATGAGCCTGAGAGAACAATTCACCGAACAGATGAAGATCTCGATGAAGGCTGGCGACGCCCCCCGCACATCTACCATCCGCATGATCATTGCCAGGCTGAAGGACACCGACATCGCCTCCCGCCCCAAGGGGATCGACGCGGTTCCGGACGACGAGATCATGTCGATGCTGCGCGGCATGGTAAAATCCCGGCGGGAGGCTGTGGAACTTTATAAGCAAGGCAACCGCCCCGAACTCGTCGCCAAGGAAGAAGCCGAGATCGCGGTAATCGAGGAATTTCTGCCGCAACAGATGGACGAGGCAGCAATGGCCCAGGCGGTGGCGGATGCCGTCGCGGCTACCGGCGCGGCCAGCATCAAGGATATGGGAAAGGTCATGGCCGAACTGCGCGCGAAGCACGCCGCCTCCCTGGACATGGCGAAGGCCGGTCCGTTGGTGAAAGCCAGGCTGTCGGCCTGACCGAAGCGCAACGGTTCGGCCGATGGCCCTACCTTCCAATTTCATGGACGAACTGCGCGCCAGGACCCCGCTGTCAGCGGTCATCGGCCGGCGCGTGCGCCTGTCTCGGTCCGGAAAGCAATGGAAGGGCTGCTGTCCGTTCCACGGAGAGAAGTCGCCCAGCTTCTACGTCTACGACGACCACTACCACTGCTTCGGCTGCGGCGCCCACGGGGACGCTATCACGTTCGTGATGCAAAGCCAGGGATTGGCATTCATGGAGGCCGTCGGCCAGCTCGCCGCCGAAGCCGGCCTGGAGGTCCCCAAGCCCACGCCCGAGGCCGCTGAAGCCGAACGGCGCCGGCTGGACCTGATCGGCGTGCTCGAAGCCGTTCAACTTCACTACCAACGCCGCCTCGGGCTTCCGGAAGGCCGAGCGGCCCGCGACTACCTGCTGGGTCGCGGCCTGACGGAAGCGACAATTGCCCGCTTCGGCATGGGCTGGGCGGGTGAACGCGGCGCTCTGACCGCCGACATGCTTCGCCAAGGCATTGAGCCCAACCAACTCGAGGAAGCCGGACTACTTCGCCGCGATGAAGAAACCTCACGGCAATTCGAACTGTTCTCCCACCGTGTTATGTTTCCTATTCGAGACCGTCGGGGCATGATAATCAGCTTCGGTGGCCGCATCCTGGGTGCGGGCCAGCCGAAATATGTCAACGGGCCCGAGACGCCGGTGTTCTCGAAGCGTCGCACGCTGTACGGCCTGGGACTGGGCCGAGAGGCAATACGAAACGGCGGAGCGCTGGTGGTCGTGGAAGGCTATATGGATGTCATCGCCGCCCACCAAGCCGGCTTTACCGGAGCCGTCGCGCCGCTTGGCACCGCCCTGACAAGCGAGCAGATGGAGGAACTGTGGCGCGTGTCCCCATGCCCGGTTCTCTGTTTCGACGGCGACGCCGCCGGCGGCCGCGCGGCCGCGCGGGCCATGGATCTTGCTCTGCCGATGCTGACAGCTAACCGCTCACTTCGGTTCGCAACGCTTCCGGACGGCGAGGACCCGGATAGCCTGGTTCGCAAGAAAGGGCCGCGGGCGTTTCAGGACGTGCTGGACGCCGCGCAAACGCCCTCGGACGCGTTGTTCGACATGATTCGCGGATCGGCCGGTGCGGCAACGCCCGAACAAAGGGCTCTGTTGCGCTCAAAACTGATCGATGCGGCAAGCCGGATCGCCGACAGGTCCCTCGCGGGCGAATACCGGAAGGTTCTGCTGGACAAGTTCTTCGCTAGCAGCCGCACGGGCCGTCCCACCCGACCGCATGCCCGCGGCAACGGTGCGGCCGGCGGCTTCGCGCCGCCGCCGCCGCGGTTCATTCGCAGCGGCATCGACCGGATCGCGACGGCTGCGGAATGGTCCCGTATACTGACCGCGATTTTGCTACGGCATCCGGCACTCCTGCCCGATGTTCAGAACGCCTACGCCACGTTGCCGCTGGAAGGCGCGCTTGGCCGGATACGCGAGACACTGTTTGCTTGGGGGGAAACCGCCGAAACCCTTGACTTCGCAGGTCTGATGGACCACCTCACGAAATCCGGATGCAGCTCCGACATCGACTACGTTCTGACGGCAGGACCTATGCCTTTGCCGGAATGCGCGATGCCGACCGCCATGCCGGCCGAGGCGGAAGCGGGTTGGTGGCATTTTTTTGGGTTCTTGAACGTGGAACATCTGCGCGATGAAGTCGCTTTGGCCAAGATGGAAGCTGACCGGAATCTAACCACTGAGACACAACGCCGCCTGAGCGCCCTTCGGCAGGCGCTTATACGGGTTGAGAGTGGCGAGCCTGACAGCAACGGACTTGCCGAAGCATCATGAAACGAGTGCCCGCTGACACCGGCTGGATCGACTCGGGCAGGACCAACGAAGGAGTGCTCTGAACAATGGCCACGAAGCCAATGGTCGCCGGCGATACCGCGACGGCGGAGCAGGATGTCGAATCAACCCTCGTCGACGTCACGACCGTCGCTGTCAAGCGACTGATCGCCCGCGGCAAGGAGCGTGGCTACATCACGTTCGACGAACTGAACGCAATCCTGCCGCCGGATCAGAACAGCTCCGAACAAATCGAAGATGTGATGGCCAATTTCTCCGAAATGGGGATCCAGGTCGTCGAAAGCGAAGAGTCCGAGGAAGGCGAGGCCCCCGTCGCCAAGGCCGAAAAAGCCGATGAGGCCGAGGAAGAAGAGCAGTCCGGCAACGTCGATGAGGCCAGCCTCGGCCGCACCGACGACCCCGTGCGCATGTACCTGCGTGAGATGGGCAGCGTCGAACTGCTGTCGCGCGAAGGCGAAATCGCGATCGCCAAGCGGATCGAGGCCGGCCGCGATATGATGATCAACGGGCTGTGCGAAAGCCCGCTGACCTTCGCGGCAATCATCACGTGGCATGATCAGCTGAAAGCTGGCCGTATGCTGCTGCGTGACATCGTAGACCTTGAAGCCACGGACGGTGCCGGCGCCCCCGCTCCCGAGGCTGCTGACGTCACCGACGGCGCGCCCGTCGATGGCGCAAACGGCTTCGGCGACGACATGGATGGCGATGAGGACGACGGCGGACCCAGCATGTCGCTGTCCGCGCTCGAAGAAAAGCTGAAGCCCGAGGTTCTGGCCAACTTCGAGGAGATCGAGAACCTGTACAAGAAGCTGCACAAAATGCAGCATCGCCGGCTTGAAACCATCACCAGCGGCGAGGAGATGAGCACGCGGTCCGAAAAGGGCTACGAAAAGATCCGCGAGGAACTTGTCGAGAAGGTCAGCCAGGTGCGCCTTCACAACAACCGGATCGAAGAGCTCGTCAGCCAACTCAAGCTGCTGAACCAGCGCCTGACGACGCTTGAAGGTCAGCTGATGCGCATGGCCGAAGGCTGTAAGGTCAACCGTGAGGAGTTCCTTAAGAACTACAGGGGCCAGGAACTCGACCCGAACTGGCTGGAAAAGGTCGGCAAGCTCACCGGCAAGGGCTGGAAGCTGTTCGTTGCCAAGCACCCGACCGATATCGGCAAGATTCGCGCCCAGATCGCCGCGGTGGCCACGGACGCCAGCCTGCCGATTGCCGAATTCCGCCGCGTCTACATGACAGTCTCTCGCGGCGAACGCGACAGCGCGCGCGCCAAGAAGGAGATGATCGAGGCGAACCTGCGTCTGGTGATTTCGATCGCCAAGAAATACACCAACCGCGGCCTGCAGTTCCTCGACCTGATCCAGGAAGGCAACATCGGCCTGATGAAGGCGGTCGATAAGTTCGAATACCGCCGCGGCTACAAGTTCAGCACCTATGCGACGTGGTGGATCCGTCAGGCGATCACCCGATCCATCGCCGACCAGGCCCGCACCATCCGCATCCCGGTCCATATGATCGAGACGATCAACAAGCTGGTCCGCACCAGCCGCCAGATGCTACACGAAATCGGCCGCGAGCCCGCCCCCGAGGAACTCGCCGACAAACTCGGCATGCCCCTGGAAAAGGTCCGCAAGGTCCTGAAGATCGCCAAGGAACCGATCAGCCTCGAAACCCCGATCGGTGACGAGGAAGACTTCATC
Source organism: uncultured Pseudomonadota bacterium (assembly GCA_963819005.1). Classification (GTDB taxonomy): domain Bacteria; phylum Pseudomonadota; class Alphaproteobacteria; order Acetobacterales; family Acetobacteraceae; genus Rhodopila. The sequence goes on along the minus strand of CAWFUL010000002.1, from coordinate 56,584 downwards.
TGGGCGACTTCATCGAGGATAAGGCCGCGGTCATCCCCCTCGACGCCGCCATCCAGGCCAATCTGCGTGAGGCCACCACCCGCGTGCTGTCGTCCCTTACTCCGCGCGAGGAACGCGTCCTGCGCATGCGCTTCGGCATCGGCATGAACACCGATCATACGCTGGAGGAGGTTGGCCAGCAGTTCAACGTCACACGCGAACGCATCCGGCAGATCGAGGCCAAGGCGCTGCGGAAGCTGAAGCACCCAAGCCGGAGCAGGAAGCTGCGCAGCTTCCTGGACGACTGAGTTCTTCGTCTTGCGTGTTGGCTGCGACCACGTGGTACGCCGTCAGCACCGAGACATCCGTAATCGTCTTGGCAGGGCTTGGGCCGGCCGCCCACGACTGTCCGGCGCTTACTCCGGATACGTCTTCCGGTAAGCCTCCAGCAGCGTCTCATCAAGCCGCCGACCCGCCTGATACCCTTTCAAGCCCCCCGGCACCGGAAGCCCAGGGATCGACCGGGCGCAAAGTTCCGGCTCGCCCAGCACCTGCGTCACCGGAATCAGCGCGGTCCACACCGGCAGCGCGTAATCCTCTTCGTCATCCTTCACATGCGTCGAGCGGATCTTTCCGGATGCCTCATCGATCGGCATCACAATGAAACTCGTCGCCTTGAACTCCTGGGCATTCGCCGGCCGGATCTCACTCGACCGTCCCGGAAAGAACCGGTCCACGAACCCATCCAGCGCCCGCCGCTTTTCTTCCGCATCTGTGACCAGCCGCGCGGTCCCGAACGCCATGACTGACCGGTAATTGACCGAGTGGTGAAAGCCGCTGCGGGCCAGAACGATCGCGTCCATATGAGTGACCGTGACACAGACAGGCACGCCGGCGGACTGAGTGCGGATCATCCGGCTCGCCGACGACCCATGCCAGTACAGCGTGTCACCTTCCCGCCAAAAGCCGGTCGGCGTGCAATACGGCTGCCCATCGATCGTGTAGGCGATATGGGCGACCAACGCCGAGTCCAGAATGTCATAGATGGTTGCCTTGTCGAAGCGGCCGCGGTCCGGCACCCGCCGCACCTTGTTGCGGTTGCTGATCGGAAAACTGGCGGCCTCGTTCATGGCAAACTGTCCCGTTGAGGATTGATCTCATCATCTTACCGTCTTCCCACCGATTTGGTTGGACCAATTTGCGCCCAAATAGCCGACCGGTTTGACTTGCCGCCACCCCACGTCTGTAGTTCCCGACGACCAAGGGAACGGACAAGCGCGGCATGCGGAAGCTGACCGATTTTACGACCTACGCTGACGCCCACCGCGAATTCTCGACGGCCCGCCTGTGGGACCTGTTCGACGGCAACCGGGACAGTCTCAACATCGGCCACGAATGCGTCGACCGCCACGCCTCGCCAGGAGGCATTGCCCTGCGCATCGCCCACGCCGACGGTTCGGACGAAACCATCACCTTCGCCGAACTCGCCGCATGGTCTTCGCGCTTCGCCCACTGGCTGGCAGATCAAGGCATCCGGTCCGGCGACCGCGTCGCCATCATGCTGGAGCCGTCCCTGCCGTTCTACGCGGCGCTGTTCGGCGCGGTAAAATGCGGCGCGATCGCGGTGCCCCTGTTCACGCTGTTCGGGGCCGATGGCGTGCGCCTTCGCACTGAGGACTGCGCCCCGGCACTGCTGCTTACCACGCCCGACAAAGCCGCGGTTCTGACCGACCTGAACGGCCCGCGGGTGACGGTGGCCGACACGGCCTTCATGACCGGACTGACCGCCTTTCCGGACCATTACCAGCCAAGCACCGCCGCATCCGACATCGCGATCTTCCAGTACACTTCAGGCACCACCCGGGAACTACCCGACGCCATCAAGCACACGCACCGAGCCGTCGTTGTGGTAATGAACGCCGCCCTGTATGGCACGGGACTGCGGCCCGGTGACCGGTTCTTCTGCCCTTCGTCACCCGCCTGGGGTCATGGCCTCTGGCACGGCACCCTTGCACCGCTCGCCCTCGGCATAGAAACCGGCGCCTATGCCGGCCGCTTCGACGCTGACCGTCTACTGACGGCACTGCGGGATTACGGCACAACGAACCTGTCCGCCGCCGCCACCCACTACCGGATGCTGAACAACACCGGCCACCTGCCCGACCAGCAGACCGCGCTTCGCAAACTCTCGTTCACCGGCGAACCGATCGACCAAGCGACCGCCTCCGCCATCCAGGCCACGTTCGGTGTTCCCTTGTGCAGCATATACGGCACCACGGAGGTCGGCGTCGTGTTGGCTAACTATCCTGGCGCGCCCGACTTTCCGGTCAAGGACGGCTCTCTGGGCCGTCCTGTTCCGGGCGTCGCGGTGGAGGTCCAGCGCCCCGATGGGTCCCGCTGCGATCCCAAAGAAATCGGCGAAATCAAGGTCCGCCGCCACAATGCCTGGTTCCCTACCAAAGATCGCGGCCGCGTCGACCCGGACGGCTATTTCTACCACGCCGGCCGCGCGGATGACGTGATTATATCGGCTGGCTGGACCATGAGCGCGGTCGAAATCGAGGACGCCATAGTCGGACATCCCGCCGTCAAAGAGGCCGCGGTCATCGGCGTGCCCGATCCCTTGCGCGGCCTGATTGTCAAAGCCTTCGTGGTGCCGTCCCCCGGCCACGTCATGGACCAAGCGACCGTCGCGGGCATCCAGGCATTCGTGCGTGACCGGCTCAGCCAGCACGAATACCCGCGCCTGATCAGTTTCGTCACTGACCTGCCCAGGACCCCCGCCGGCAAGATCAACCGCAAGGTCCTGCGCGACCGGGAAGCCGCCGCGAAGAAAACGGAGCAAGCATGACCGCTGAACCTTCCCGCCACTTCCCAGGTATCACCGACCAGGCGCTAGACGCGCTGCGGGCGCGCATCGGCGTGCGGATCGAGAACACGCTGGAACCTTGGTGCCACGAGGCCACGCGGGACAATATCCGCCACTACGCCCACGGCATCGGCGATGACAACCCGCTGTGGTGCGACCCAGTCTATGCCGCGAAGACCCGGTTCGGCGGCATCGTCGCCCTGCCCAGCTTTCTGTTCGCCACCAGCCGCATCGTCTCCGGCTATGTCGGCGGCATTCCCGGCGTGCATGCCATGTGGGCCGGCGCAGACTGGGTGTGGCACAAGCCCGTGCTACGAAACCAGGAAATCACCACCGAAGCCTGGCTGAAGGACCTGATCGAGCACGACACCAAATTCGCTGGTCGGGCAATCCAACAAATCTACCATGTCAACTTTTTCAACCCCGACGGCGATCTGATCGCCCAGGCGGATAGCTGGTGCTTCCGCACCGACCGCGACCAGGCGCGCGAGCAGGGCACCAAATACACCGAGGTCCGCGCCAGGCCCCGACGGGTCTATACCCAGGAAGATCTGCAGCGCCTGTACCAGCACTACGAATCGGAAACCGTCCGCGGCACCACCCCACGCTATTGGGAAGACGTGCGGGTCGACGAAGCGCTGCCGACCATGGCGAAGGGGCCAATGACCGTCACTGGCTTCATCGCCTATGCGCAAGGGTGGGGAGGCCTTTACATTCGTGCCAACAAACTCGCCTGGCGCCAGGTCAGCCATCATCCCGGCCTGGGCATCCCCAATCGTTTCGGCATCCCCGACTGCCCCGAACGCGTCCATTGGGAACCGGAGTTTGCGCTGATGGTCGGCGCGCCCGGCGCCTATGATTATGGTCCGGAACGATGTTCCTGGCTGACCCACCATCTGACCAACTGGATGGGCGACGACGGGTTCCTGCGCGGCGCGTCGTGCAAGATCCGCCGGCACAACCCGGAAGGGGACCTTCTGTTCATCGACGGCAAAGTCGTCCGCAAGTTCCAGGAAGACGGCCGCTACCTCGTCGAGATCGAGCAGTCCGCGCATAACCAGGACGGCGAACTGTCAGTCCTGGGCAAGGGCACTGTCGAACTTCCCAGCCGCGCCGCGTGACCTGGTTTCGAGATACGGGACCGCACGGATCCACGATCCCGGACTGGCGGTGCCCCGGCGTCAAGATAGCCACTGGTGGAGAAATGATGCGCATGCTCAGGGGCGGAGTAGCGTCCGCGCGACCGCATCTTGCCACCCCCGGTACTTCGCCGCTCTCTGGACTTCCGCCATGCCAGGGCTGAAGCGCCGTTCCTCGGTCCAGCGCGAGGCGAACGTCTCGGCGTCCGGATACAGGCCCGCCGACATTCCGGCCAGATAGGCGGCGCCGACAGCGGTAGTTTCAAGGCAGGCCGGGCGATCGACCGGGACGCCAAGAATGTCTGCGAGGAACTGCATGGTCCAGTCGCTGGCGCTCATGCCGCCATCGACACGGATCACCGTATGGTCCTCGGCCCAGGCGGCGCCGAGGTCGGCTTGCATCGCCTCTAACAGGTCGCGCGTCTGATAGGCCACGCACTCAAGTACCGCTCGGGCCAGTTCCTTACGGGTCGTACCCCGTGTCATCCCGGTCAGCAAGGCCCTTGCATCCGGGTCCCAATGCGGTGCACCGAGGCCAACGAAGGCGGGAACGATGTAGACATCCTGCGCCGGGTCCGCCGAAGCGGCCAGCGCGCCGGTTTCGTCCGCCGACGCGATCAGACCCAGGCCATCGCGCAACCACTGCACCGCCGCGCCCGCGACAAAGATCGAGCCCTCCAGCGCATAGGTGCGGATTCCATCTAATTGGTAGGCGATGGTGGTGACCAGCCGGTGCCGGCTGGTGACGGCTTTCGGTCCCGTGTTCAGCAACGCGAAACAACCGGTGCCGTAGGTGGATTTTACCATGCCAGGCTGGAAGCAGGCCTGCCCGATCAGTGCGGCCTGTTGGTCACCCGCCACGCCGCGAATGGCGATCGGCGCGCCGAGATGGGCAGGGACGGTGGTTCCGAACTCGCCTGCTGTATCCAGAACGTCGGGCAGCATCGCGCGGGGAACCCCAAACAGTTCGAGCAAATCGTCGTCCCATTGGCCGCGGTGGATATCAAACAACAAAGTGCGGGATGCGTTGGTCGCGTCGGTGGCATGCACCCGGCCCCCTGTCAGATGCCAGAGCATGAAGCTGTCCACCGTGCCGAACGCCAGATGCCCCGCTTCCGCCGCCTGCCGCGCCCCATCCACCCGATCGAGGAGCCAGGCGGCCTTCGTGCCCGAAAAATAAGGGTCGAGCCGTAACCCGGTCCTCGCGGCGATCAATGGTCCGTTCCCACCCTGCTCCAGCTGCTCGCACAGGTCGGCCGTTCGCCGGTCCTGCCAGACGATCGCATTGTAGATGGGCTTGCCGGTGCGTCGGTCCCAGATCACAACGGTTTCCCGCTGGTTGGCGATGCCCAACGCGGCAATATCGGCGGCTGTCAGGTCCGCCGATGCCAGCGCCTGCCGCGCCGTCGCCAGCACAGTCTGCAAAATTTCGTCGGGATTATGCTCGACCCAGCCCGGCCTGGGGTAGATTTGCGTGAACTCCTGCTGCGCCGTCGCCACTGGCGCGATGTCTGCGTCGAAGATGATGCACCGGGTTGATGTCGTGCCCTGGTCGATGACGAGGATGTGTCGAGCCATCGGATGGTCCTGCGTGTCTAGGCGCCTTGTCACATGACAGCCGCTGCTGCCGTCATGCGGGACATGACGTCAGCAGCGCAAGTCCGGATCACGGCATCTTCGGCGTCGGCGCCACCGCCGCCGCCGTGGGTGCATCTTCCGACCAGCGCGACGGCTGCGGTAGTTGACGAACTGCTGATAGACCATCGCCACCGATCGCGTACGACAATGTAGGCGGGTGACGTTCGTGCGCTCAACAACAGCCTGACTGAGACTCGTTGATCCAGCCCCACCATCGGACGGATCAGCGTGTTCTTTACTGCGAGGCCCCGCCCCATCAGCACTCGCATCCTGCCGCGTGCCAACGTCAGCGCAACCGTCTCAAAACCGTGAGCCCGACCTTGTCCGGTGCAAAGTTCATGCGCCTTGGGGCTATTACCGCGGTCATTGGGCAGCCCTCCGTTCGTCGGTCATGCCGAGCATGGCCTGATCAATCTCACTGATCTCTGCCGGCGAGAGCCGCAGGCCCAGCTTACTGCGGCGCCAGACGACGTCGGCGGCGGTACGCGCCCACTCCCTTTTCATAAGATAGCGCAGTTCCGCCTCCGTCAGGTCGGCACCAAACACGCGGCCGAGGTCAGCAGCGGACGTTGCATTACCCAGAAGCTCGTAGGCGTCCGTTCCATAAGCACGAACAAGTCGCCGAATTGTCGGTTCGGGCAAGAACTGATAGTGTGCTACCATGGCGCTGACCTGCGCTTCGAAGCCGTTCATCGGGAAATCGCCGCCTGGCAAGGGCGTGCGCGCGGTCCAACCCCCGGCCTGACCGGTCGCCGTCGGAAGGTGCGGCTGCAAAAGCGCCAACGCTGATTCAGCGAGCCGGCGGAAGGTCGTGATTTTGCCGCCGAACACCGAGAGCAGCGCTGGCGCGTCGCCTGGCGCATCGAGCTTCAGAACATAATCCCGCGTTGCCTGCTGGGGTGCGGATGATCCGTCGTCGAACAACGGGCGCACGCCGGAATAGGCCCAAACCACCATATCGGGGGTGACCGGCCGCCGCAGATACTCGCCGGTCGAGGTGCACAGGTAATCGATCTCCGTCGCGCTGGCCCGCACATCGCTTGGATCGCCTTTGAAGTCCTCGTCCGTTGTCCCGATCAGCGTAAAATCCCGCTCATACGGGATGACAAAGAAGATGCGGCCATCCGCGTTCTGAAAGATGTAGCAAGAATCGCCATGGTACAGTTTCCGAACCACGATGTGGCTGCCCTTTACCAGCCTCACGGTGGCGGCAACGTTGGCGCGGATCACCGAGTTGGCGACCTCAGCAACCCAGGGACCGGCAGCATTGATCAAGGACCGGGCGCGGACCGCGGTGCGGACGCCTGTAGCTTCGTCGCGCAACACCAGCATCCACGCGCCGTTCGTCCGTTCGGCCGACAGGCAGGCAGTACGGGGCAAGATGTGCGCCCCCCGGTCGGACGCGTCGCGGGCGTTCAGCACAACAAGGCGGGAGTCCTCCACCCAGCAATCGGAATATTCAAAGCCACGCGTGAAAGACGGCTTCAGGACAGCACCGGCCGGATCGGTCCGCAGGTTGACGGTGCGTGTTGCCGGCAAGTGTTTGCGTCCCCCCAGATGGTCGTAAACAAACAAGCCGAGGCGCAGCAGCCAGGCCGGCCGGAGCTTTTTGTGGTGCGGCAGCACGAAGCGCAGCGGCCAGACGATGTGCGGCGCAATGCCCCACAGCACCTCGCGCTCCATCAGCGCCTCGCGCACAAGACGTAATTCATAGTGCTCAAGGTAACGCAACCCGCCGTGGATCAGCTTGGTTGAGGCGCTGGACGTTCCGGAACCAATGTCGGACCGCTCGCACAGGAAGACACGCCAACCGCGGCCAGCGGCGTCCCGGGCGATGCCGCAGCCGTTTATGCCACCACCGATGATGGCGATGTCATAATCGTAATCGCGACCGGGTGGACCCACCCGGCGGTTCACTTCCTCGGCCACGTTACAATTTGCATATTTTATGATCGTCTTATTCGTATGCTCCACCAAAAAGAAAACGCAAGGGCACAACGAACATTGAGAGCTTTCATTCGGGGCCTATCATCTCGCTTTCGCTCGGTCCGCCGTTTCCACCATCGCCACGTCATTGACCCGGCAAAGCTCCGCGATGGCCGGCGACAGCAGGTGATCAGTGATCAGCTCGTCGATAGGGCCAGAGCCATAATCCGCGCGGGGCGGAGCGAGTGAACTTGCTGCTGTCGGCCATCAGGATGATCCGGCCGGCATTTTCGATGATAACGCACGTGACCCGGACTTCGTGGATGCCGAAGTCGAGCACCGTGCCGCCATTCCGGCGGACCGCCCTAGGGACGATCATTGCAAGCTTCGAAGCGCTGAGGATCAGGAGCGAACAGGTCGGCGGGCGGCGCTTTGGTGTTCAGCCGCCAGCAAAGTGCCGGCGGCCGGACCGGATCCAGGACTAGGCGCCCGGCCACCCGCTGCGAAAACCGCTTGCTAGTCGCCCATTTTTCTGCCCCGATTGCTGCGATGCAGCAGAGACAGGCGCCGCACTTGGTCTGATCCGCGCGTCAGCCGGCCTCGATCGTCCCTTGTCCTCAGGAGCTGCCCATGGTGCATCCCCGCGTGCGCGACGTGACCGACCGAATCATCGCCCGCAGCAAGCCGACCCGTTCCGCATACCTCGACCGCATTACCGCCGCGGCCAAGGTCGCGCCCCACCGCACCGCGCTGGGCTGCGCCAACCAGGCGCACGGATTCGCCGCCTGCGCCCCCGGCGACAAGGCGATCCTGCGAAGCGGCGAGGGCGCTAGCCTCGGCATCATTACCGCCTACAATGACATGCTCTCCGCCCATCAGCCCTACGAGCGGTTTCCGGATCTGATTCGTTCGGCCGCCCGCGAGGTCGGTGGTGTCGCCATGGTCGCCGGCGGTGTTCCAGCCATGTGCGACGGCGTCACCCAAGGTGAGGCCGGGATGGAACTGTCGCTGTTCTCCCGCGACGTCATCGCTCTGTCGACCGCCGTCGGGCTGTCCCATCAGACATTCGATGCCGCCGTCTTCCTGGGGATATGCGACAAGATCGTGCCCGGTCTGGTCATCGGCGCCCTGGCGTTCGGGCACCTGCCGGCGGTCTTTGTCCCCTCCGGCCCGATGACCTCCGGCCTGCCGAACAGCGAGAAGTCGCACATTCGCCAGCTTTACGCCGAGGGCAAAGTCACCCGCGACGCCCTGCTGGAAGCGGAGTCGAAATCATACCACGGGCCCGGTACCTGCACATTCTACGGCACCGCCAACACCAACCAGATGATGATGGAGATCATGGGGCTGCATCTGCCAGGTGCGGCCTTCATCAACCCCAACACCCCGTTGCGCGATGCGCTGACCCGGGCCGCAGCCCGCCGGGCGCTGGCTATCACAGCGGCCAGCAATGAGTTCACGCCGGTCGGCGCAATGCTGGACGAGAAAGTATTCGTCAATGGCATCGTCGGCCTGCATGCCACCGGCGGGTCGACCAACCACACGCTGCACCTTGTTGCGATGGCCGCGGCCGGGGGAATTCTGCTCACCTGGGAAGATCTATCCGACCTGGCCGACGTCGTTCCGCTGCTGGCTCGGATCTACCCAAACGGACCGGCCGACGTGAACCACTTCCACGCCGCGGGCGGCATGGGGTTTGTCATCCGCGAACTGCTGGCTGCCGGGCTGCTGCACGCGGATGTCCGCACCGTCTTCGGCACAGGCCTGGAGACGTACGCCACCGAGCCCGGCCTCGACCACCAGGGCCGGGTGATCTGGCGTCCGGCGGCGGACGAAAGCGGCGACACCAAAATCCTGCGTGGCGTCGCCGATCCGTTCCACCCCACGGGCGGGCTGAAGGTTCTACGCGGTGACCTTGGGCACGCCGTGATCAAGACCTCGGCCGTCGCAAAACACCGCCATGTCATTGAAGCGCCGGCGCGTGTGTTCCACAGCCAGGAGGAGCTGCAGGCCGCCTTTAAGGCAGGCTCCCTGACGCGGGACATGGTCGCGGTTGTTCGCTTCCAAGGTCCAAAGGCGAACGGCATGCCGGAACTTCACAAGCTGATGCCGCCCTTGGGCGTGCTGCAGGATCGCGGCTTGAAGATCGCGCTCGTGACCGACGGGCGACTATCCGGCGCCTCCGGCAAGGTGCCCGCGGCGATCCATGTGACGCCGGAGGCCGCTGATGGCGGCGCGATCGGCAAGATCCGCGACGGGGACATCGTTAGGGTGGACGGCGATCTGGGATACGTCACAGTGCAGGTTGATTCGGCCGAATGGGCGGCGCGCCCGCAGGCCACCGCCGACCTGACCCCATATCAAACAGGCGTCGGACGGGAACTGTTCGCCGCCTTCCGTTCCGTCGTCAGCACCGCTGACACCGGCGCCAGCATCTTTGCAAAGGTCGCAGCATGAGCCAGAAGCCTGGGCTTGAAACCATCATGCGCACCGCCCCGGTCATTCCGGTCGTGATCATCGACGATCTTGCGCATGCCGTGCCGCTGGGCAGAGCGCTGGTGGCCGGCGGCCTGAAAGTCATCGAGATCACTTTGCGGACTACGTTGGGCCTGGATGCGATCCGAGCAATCGGCGCCGAGGTGCCGGAGGCGATCGTGGGCGTCGGCACGGTGTTAGATGCCACGCAACTCGCCGCCTCCGCCAGGGCCGGCGCGCGCTTCGCGGTATCGCCGGGTGCGACGGCGGCGATCTTGTCTGCGGCGGAATATGAGGACGTGCCGCTGCTCCCCGGCATCGCCACCGCCTCCGAGGCAATGGTGCTGATCGAGCGCGGCTTCAGCTTCGCGAAATTCTTCCCCGCCGAACCGTCCGGAGGCGCACCCTTCCTCTCGGCCATTTCGTCGCCCCTGCCGCAACTGAAATTCTGCCCGACCGGCGGCGTGACACTGGAGTCCGCCGCCAGATACCTCAAGCTGCCGAACGTGCTGTGCGTCGGCGGCTCGTGGATGGTGAACCGCGCGACCATCGCCGCCGGCGACTGGGCTGCGATCACCGCCGGCGCCGCGAAGGCCGCCGCGCTGGACGAACATCGGCAGCACTGACCGGAATATCCCGCCATCAAAACCGTCAGGCGAGCAAAGGCCGGCCTTCACGTCCGGCACGCATCGCTGCACGGGACAAACCACGCCCGCGTTGACGGCGGATCGCGCCGCCGCCCGCGTCATGGCCGGCCTTGTGCCGCTCATCCACGACTTTCCACGAGGGTGACGCATCCCACGCGCCGACGCTCGTCCCGCACGCTTGCCGGATCACTGTGAATAGGGTCATTTCCTCCCCCAGGAGGAAGCGCCCATGGCGACGCCACAGAAAGAAATCCGCCTGCTCTCGACCAGTGCGATCCTGGGCTATGGCTTCCCCGAAGCATCGTTGCGTGCCGGCCTGGACCGATCGCCTAACGTCATCGGTGTCGACGGCGGTAGCGTCGATCCCGGTCCGCATTACCTCGGTTCCGGCAAGCCGTTCTGCTCCCCCATCGCCATCCGCCGCGACCTCCGCCTGATGCTGACCGCCGCCGTCCAGGCCGGCATCCCGCTGGTCATCGGCACCTGCGGCGGGGCCGGCGGCGCCCCACACCTGGACCTCGTCGCCGAAATGGCGCGGGACATCGCGCGCGAGGACGGTCTGCACTTCAAAATGGCCCTGATCGAGGCCGAACAGGATAAGGCCTCGGTCAAGCGGCGTGTGGCCGCCGGCCAGGTCAAACCCCTGGCGCACCAGCCGCCGCTGACCGATGCGGTCATCGACCGGTCTGAACGCATTGTCGGAATGATGGGACCCGAACCCTTCATCGAGGCGCTGGATGCCGGCGCGCAGGTGGTGCTGGCCGGCCGGGCGAGCGACCCCGCCTCCTGGGCCGCCGCCGCCACCCGAGCGCAGTTACCGCCCGCCCCTGCCTGGTACGCCGGCAAGATGCTGGAATGCGGCGCGACGCCGTCAATCCCGAAAGGCCATGACTGCTTGTTTGTCACGGTCCGCGAGGATCATGTGGAATGCGAGCCGACTAACCCCGCCCGCCGCTGCACCCCCTTGTCCATTGCCAACCATTCTCTGCATGAAAACAGCAGCCCAATCCATCACATCGAGCCCGGCGGGATGCTCGACACCTCGGAGTGTCGTTTCGAAGCCGTCAGCGATCGCGCCGTCCGCATTTCCGGAATGCGCTGGAACCAGGCGGATCGCTACACAGTCAAGCTGGAGGGCGTCGAGCAGGCCGGCTATCGGTCCGTCTGCATCTGCGGGACCCGCGACCCTCTGCTGATCGGGCGGCTGGATGACTTCATCGCCAGCGTCCGATCAGAAGTCGCAACCAAGGCCAGCGCGTTCGGTGCGTCGCCTGACCGCTATCAGCTTGGCATCCGTGTCTACGGCCGCGACGGCGTAATGGCCGCACGCGAACCGCTCCACGACGCGACTCCGCATGAGTTAGGGTTTGTCCTGGAAGTCGTATCCCAGCAAAGCCAGGAGATGGCCAGCGCCGTCCTCGGCATGGCCCGCACCAACATGCTGCATACCGACTTCCCCGGCCGCTTGTGTCGCGAGGGCAACATGGCGTTCCCGTTCTCCCCATCTGACATCGAAGTCGGTCCGGTCTACCGTTTCAGCGTCTACCACGTCGCCGAACTGGACGACCCTTGCGAACCGTTCCCGATCCAGTACGAGACACTGTGACATGGCGCTGGTCAAGGACGTCGCCAAAGTCTGCAAAAGCAAGAACGCCGGCCCCTTCGAACTGACCATCGATGTGGTGTTCGAGGATGCGGAAACCTTCCGCCGCGTGAAGGCCACAGGGGTTCTGTGCCCAGCGCTGTTCGCGCGCCTATACAACGTGCCGGAGCAGCACGTCCTGTTCACCCCCTACGATGCCGCCTTCGCCTTCAAGGCTACGCTGCCGCGCCTGGTGCCGGCGGGTGATTTTGGCGACACCGATGTCTATGGCTGCCAGCAGCACGCGCCGCTGCTGGATGTCGATCTTCCGATCTGAAAGCGAGACGGTCCGATGAACCGAATGATGACGCTGGTTGCCTTCCTGCAAGCCCAGAACTGTTCAAATCTGCCGGGATCGTGGCGTCATCCGTCCTCGATGACCGATTTCATGACGCCGGAATACTACCAGCGAATCGCCCGCACGCTGGAGGACGGCAAGATCCAGCTAGCCTTCTTCGACGATCGCCTGGCAATGCCAGACCTTTACACCGGCCAGCACGCCGAGGCCGTAGGCGCCGGCGTTCGTGTCGTGAAGATGGACCCATCCACCCTGCTGATGGCGATGGGCATGGCCACATCGAAACTCGGCCTGGGAACAACCTATTCCACCACCTATTATGAGCCGTTCCACGTCGCACGTGTCTTTGCAACGATGGACCTGATGCTGAAGGGCCGCGTCGGCTGGAACATCGTTACATCACTGAATAGCGCGGAGGCCCTGAACTTCGGCGTCGCCGAACATATGGAACACGACGCCCGTTACGACCGCGCTGACGAGTTCATGGACGTCGTCATGGGCCACTGGAACGCGTGGGAAGACGACGCGTTGATCCTGGACAAAGTATCTGGCCGGTTTGCCGATCCGGCGAAGGTCCACCGGCTGGATCACGCCGGAAAATACTTCAAGTCGCGTGGCCCGTTCAGCGTGCCCAGGTCGCCGCAGGGGAGTCCGGTGCTGATTCAGGCGGGGCAGTCCGGACGGGGCCAGGCGTTCGCGGCGAAATGGGCCGAACTGGTGTTCGTGATTTATCACAACCTGGAGGCCGGCAAGCAACAATACGCGGCTTTCAAGCAAGCCGTCGCCGCCGCCGGACGCGACCCAAACCAGGTCCATGTCGCCCCAGCCTGCTACGTGATCGTCGCGGAATCGGAAGACGCCGCGCAGGAGAAGCGGGCGATTATCGAGGCCTCGGCCAGACCCGTCGACGCACTGGTGTTGATTTCCGAAGTTCTCAACTACGATTTCGGTTCCAAGGGATACGACGAGCCCTTCACCGACGAGGAACTAGCCGGCTTCTCCTGGCATGGCTTCCGTGAGCGCGTCGGTACAATTCTCCGGCAAGAAGAACCCGACCGTCCGCGACTTCGTCGAAGTCTCCGGCCGCGGCACAATTGCCGAACACAAGGTGTTCTGCGGCTCGCCGAAATCCGTCGCCGACCAGATGGAGGAATGGTTCACCACCCCCGCCTGCGACGGATTCGTTCTGGCCGCGACACACATGCCCGGTGCGTACGAGGACGTGGTCCGCCTGCTCGTCCCAGAACTGCAACGGCGCGGCCTATTCCAGAAGGACTATCGAGGCAACACCCTCCGCGAAAACCTCGGCCTGCCGATCCCCAGCGCGACGGACTGGCACGCCAGGCAGCGCGCGGCGGAATAACTAGCCTCGTGCTATCCACTTGGGCGACGCCCAAAGAGAGCCGCGTCGGCCGCGCTCTCCCCTGCCGTCATCACCGGGCTTGTCCCGGTGATCTGAACCAGCACCGGGCTGCGACAAATCAACTGGGTCAGGCTTGGCGATCACACTGATCGATGCACCGCCTTTCGGTTCAGCCGTTGTCGGGCTCTGGTATCAAATCGCCATATAACCGCCGTCCACATTGTAACACGCGCCAGAGATATAAGTGCTGCGGTCAGAGCTCAGGAAAAGCACCATCTCGCCAATCTCCTCCGGCTTGCCCATCCGGCGGAACGGCACGCGGCCGATCAGTTCGTCCCCCCGGCGGCGCATGGTGTCCTCGGTCATTTTCGTTTCGATGTAGCCCGGGCAAACCGCGTTCACTCTTATGCCGTCGGTGGCGTATTCCAGGGCGGCGGTCTTGGTGAAGCCCAGGACGCCGTGCTTGGCGGCAACGTAGGCGGAGGATGTGGGAAGTCCGATCAGGCCGGCGATGGAGCCGGTGTTGACGATCGTGCCGCCGCCTTGTTTCAGCATCTGGATAAGCTCGTGCTTCATGCACAGCCAGACGCCCTTCAGGTTCACCGCCAGCATGCGGTCGACGGATTTGTCGGCCCATTCATGGGTCCGCTTGCCGGCGGCGTCGACCTGAAACCCGGCGATGCCGGCGTTGTTGAACGCGCAATCCAGCCTGCCATAAGCGCTGACCACGGTCTGAATCATCGCTTGCACCTTGGCCGCATCGGTCACGTCGCCGCCCAGCGACATCGCCTGACCGCCCGCGGCATTGACGAGCGCGACCGTTTCCCGCGCCGCATCCTCATTGGCGTCGGCGACGGCGATCCTGGCGCCTTCTCGCGCGAAGATCAGCGATGTGGCCCGGCCGATTCCGCCGCCGCCGCCGGTGATCAGAGCGGATTTTCCTTCAAGTAATCCTGGCATTTTTTCCTCCTGGTTTTTGAACGTGGCGCCGGCACCCTACCGGGCGGTCGGCTTCCAATCCAGCCGGGCCGGCGGTAGCGTTAATTCCGATGGAGACCGCCCAGGAGTCCCGGACATGAGAAGCCTGTTATTCGCACCCGGCAACCACGCCCGCCGCGTCGAAAAGGCGCTGGGTCTTGCCGCCGACGGCGTCATCCTGGACCTGGAAGATGCCGTTGCCATCAGCGAAAAAGTCACGACCCGCGCCAACCGTCACCGAAGCATTCAGCAGGCTCCGCACCGGCAAGCTCTATGTCCGCGTCAACGCCCTGACCACCGACTGGTGCCACGGCGATCTGATCGCCGTCGTCGGTCGCGGTCTGGACGGCATCATCCTGCCGAAAGTCGAGCATCCGCACGAGCTGAAAACCGCCGACTGGCTGATCACCAATCTGGAACGCGAACGCGGCCTTGTCCCCGGCGCGATCGACCTGATTCCCATCATCGAAACCGCACTTGGCATCAGCAATCTGCGCGATATCTGCCGGTCCGGCACACGAACGAAACGTCTGGCATTCGGCGCCGGCGACTTCACGCTGGACATGGGCATGATCTGGACCCGAAGCGAATTCGAACTGCTACCATTCCGGTCCGCCTGCGTGATGGAATCCCGCGCCGCCGGGATCGAGCCGCCCTTGGACACCGTATGGGCCGACCTGCGGGATACCGACGGCTTCATCGCCTCCGCCCGCCACGCCGCCGCCCTCGGCTTCCAGGGCAAGATGTGCATCCATCCCGACCAGATCGCCCCGGCCAACGCCGCCTTCACACCCGACGATGCGGCCGTCGCACAAGCGAAAAGGATCGTCGACGCCTTCGGTGCAGCGGAAGCCAAGGGCCTCGCCTCCATCCAACTTGACGGTCAGTTCATCGACTACCCGATCGTCCAGCGCGCTCGGCGCGTACTCGCTCAAGGAGACGCATGATGATGGATATTCAAGCCCTGGAAGGCTGCAAGGTGCTGGACATCGCCACCTTCCTGGCCGGTCCATTCTGCGCCACCCAACTGGGCGAATTCGGCGCCGACGTCATCAAGATCGAGTTGCCCGGCACCGGCGACGCCACCCGCCGTTTCGGCACGATGACGGACTGCGGCGATTCGTTGCCCTGGCTGTCGGAATCGCGCAACAAGCGCTGCATCACGCTGGACCTGCGCAAGCCGGACGGCGCGGCGCTGCTGAAACGGCTGGTCGCGGACTCCGATGTGCTAGTGGAGAACTTCCAGACCGGAACGCTGGAGAAATGGGGCCTCGGCTACGACGTGCTGTCGGCTGTGAACCCTCGTCTGATCATGGTGCGGATCACCGGTTACGGCCAGACCGGCCCCTATAAGGACCGTCCTGGTTTCGGCCGCATCGGCAACGCGTTCGGCGGGCTGTCCTTCCTGGCAGGGTATCCCGACCGAGCGCCGGTGACGCCAGGATCGGCGACAATCCCGGACTATATGGCTGGCCTGTACGGCGCCCTCGGCACATTGCTGGCCCTGCAGGCGCGTGAGAAGACCGGCCGCGGTCAGATGATCGATATCGGCCTATACGAGCCAATCTTCCGCATCCTGGATGAACTGGCGCCGGCCTTCGCCCACAAGGGCTACGTGCGCCAGCGCATGGGACCCGGCACGGTCAACGTCGTGCCGCACAGCCACTACCCGACGAAGGACAACCGCTGGATCGCCATCGCCTGCACCAACGAC
The DNA here is from genome assembly GCA_963819005.1 of uncultured Pseudomonadota bacterium. Taxonomy (GTDB): domain Bacteria; phylum Pseudomonadota; class Alphaproteobacteria; order Acetobacterales; family Acetobacteraceae; genus Rhodopila. Next base: position 39,916 of record CAWFUL010000002.1, on the reverse strand, counting down.
AAAATCTTCGCGCGCCTCGCTGAAGCAATGGGCCGCCCTGATCTCGCCGACCGTTGGGCTACCCTCGCAGCGCGGGAACGCGACCGCGCCCAGGTTGATGAAACGGTCGGAGCCTGGACCGCAACGATGGACCGCGCCGACCTGATGGCGGTGTGCGAGCGGTCGCAGGTGCCGTGCGGCCCTGTCTATTCTATTGACGAAATATTCGAGGACCCGCACTACGCCGCGCGTGGCAACATCCTTCGGATGCAGGACCCGCGCATCGGAGAGCTGGCGGTGCCGAATCTCGTACCCCGCCTGTCCGACACGCCCGGCAAGGTCAACTGGCTTGGGACGCAGCTTGGAGCTGACAACAACGAAATCTATCGGGGACGGCTCGGTCTGACCGTAACCGAAATGGAACGGCTTCAGGCCGAAGGCGTTATCTAACCCGTCGCGGTCATCTCGTAACAGAGACGATTCGCCAAACCGTCATCGTTCGCAATGCCGGCGATGGCGCGCTTATCCCGTAAACGGCCACGAGGCGATCCAGGAGGCCAAGCTTGCCGAGGACGAGGGCATGGATGCTGTGTTTCTCGTCGAACACCACTTCGATGGCAACTGCGTCTACGTCGATCCTCCTACATTCGCGGCCGCGTTGGCCATGGCGACCAGCCGGATCAAGATCGGCTTCGCGGTCCTGCAGACATCGCTCTATCATCCACTCCGCATGGCAGAGCAGATTTTGCTCGTCGACAACCTGAGCAAAGGGCCGGCTGATCGTTGGCTTAGGACGCGGGGGTCTTGTTAACCTGTACTAATACAGCGGATACCAAATTGAACCTGGCCGGCGGTCACCGGTGCTGCCCCCTCGTGTCCGGGGTGTTCCCCGGCGCACCCGGTTTGATCCGAGATCCGTATTTTTGCCGGCCTGATGCGCATGGCCACCTGGCTTTTAACTGGCTGACTTCCGGATTCACGATATCGACTACCTGTCTCGGCGCCATATCGAAAATTTGGTGTTGATTGATCCTGCGGAACGTGTGCCATCTGTGCCGGATGTACCCCATAGAAGGCTAGGCCACCCGCGGGAGAACCGTGCGACATGATGTCTTGCGATCATAGGCCGATCCGGCCGGCGTCGCCCCGCAACAGATTGACCGGGCGGAACAGGCCAGATGCGGCCAATTAGCCAGCCGGCACCCGAAGCCGCGCATCTGGATCCGGACGACAAGCCAAACCGTGATCCGTTCGCCCAGGCCCTGAACGACGCCGAGGAATTGCTGAAATATCTCGCCGAGGTCGGCAAGCCGGTCCCAGCCGACGTAATCAAGAACATTCTCGCTGCCCGCGACGCTGTCACGAACAACGCCGACAGCGAAACAATGCGCGCGAATTTCTATGCCGCGTTCACCCAGCTATCCACCATCTGCGGCGATGTCACGGCTCGGACCATCCGAAACTGCTCCGCCCCGGAAACGCTTCGCGCCTTGGCGCGTAACCGGATCATTGCCGTCACGCTAACTTTGTTCATCGCAACGGTATCGGTCATCACCTTCGTAACCGACGACATGTCGAAGAAGATACTCGCCGGAATCGACACCGGGAACATATCAGCCGCCACTCTGCGGTCCGGTTTGAGTGATGATAAAGGCAATCCGATCCGGATTGATCCGCACTATGCAACCGACGACCCTTGCACCCAGATTACCAAGCAACCCGGCCCAAACGATCCCGTGGTGCGCAGCATCGATGACGTCACACGCCTGCAGCAGCTTGCAGCGACCAATCGCGATCTTATCGGCCGAGCCCTGAAGCTCAACTGGGTTATTGCGCACTGGGAATGCGATCCGTTCCACTTCGACAAGTGCAATCAGGGCGACGATGATGCCGATTTGACGCCAGCTCAGAAGCAGCAGCGGCTCGCCGACCTGAATGCCAGGCTGCAGATCAACCCGACAATCCTGAACTACACCGCCGAGGTGCTCTGCAAGATCCAGACATTCCAGCAGGTCCGGACCTTCGCCTCGAACGTCCAGGCCGACTACGCGTCGCTGATCGGCGCAATTTCTGCTTTCGCCCTGCCAATACTCTATGCCTGGCTTGGCTCCTTCGCGTACCGCCTTCGCACTTTTGGCGAGACCATCCGCCACAAGACCTATCACCCTTCGTTTGCCGATTCCGCCCGCATGATCACTGCCGTCATCGCCGGCGCAATCGTCGGGCTGTTTAACCCCAGCCAAGGCATTTCCCTGTCGCCACTCGCCACCGCGTTCCTGGTCGGCTACGGCGTGGAGTTGTTCTTCCGCTTCCTCGACACGCTAATCAACTTCGGCGCCCCGACCCGCCCGTCCGGTCCACCCGTCACGTGACATGCCGACCGCTGCTTGGCATCGGCTGAAAGCCTGGGTTACACGGCTGCCAACCCAGGAGATCCAAACGAATGACACTCGAAGACACCGTCGTCACTCGCCGCGACGGACGCGTGGGCCGCATCCTCTTGAACCGCCCGCGCGCCCTCAACGCGCTCGATCTGCCGATGATCCGCGCCTGCGACACCATCCTTCGCACCTGGCGCGACGATCCCCATGTCCATGCCGTGGTCATCGAGGGCGCCGGTGATCGCGCCTTCTGCGCCGGCGGCGACATCATTGCCTTGCGGGAGGCGCAGGTTTCCGGCAACCGGGCATCAGCCGACACCTTCTTCACCGAGGAGTACGCGCTGAACCTGCTGATCGCCACCTACCCCAAATCATATATCGCGTTGATCGACGGAATTTGCATGGGTGGCGGGATCGGCATGTCGGTGCATGGCCCGTACCTCGTGGCCACCGAACATGCCGGCTTCGCGATGCCGGAAACCGCGATCGGGTTCTTCCCGGACATCGGCGCGACCTACCTGCTGCCGCGCCTGCCGGGTCAGCTTGGCGCCTATCTCGGGCTGACCGGCTTGCGCCTGACGGGCGCCGATGCCGTCCACGCTGGGTTGGCGACCCACTATGTCCCTCGCGCTAAACTGGGCGATCTTTCCGCAGCGCTGGCGGCTGACGGAATGGCAGCCCTGGCCCGCTTTGCCGAGGCGCTGCCGCCGTTCTCGCTTGCGGCCGATCTGCCGGAAATCAATCACTGCTTCGGCGCCGACACCGTCCGCGACATCATCGCCCGGCTGGAATCGGCCAAAGGCGGCTGGGCCGCGGCCGCGCTGAAAGCGCTCCGCACCGTCTCCCCATCGGCGCTGCACTGGACCCTGCTGGCGCTTCGGCGAGGCGCCGATCTGGAGTTGCCTGCCGCCCTGGATGCCGAGTTCCGTCTGACCAAAACCACCATGGCGCATCCCGACTTCGCCGAGGGCGTCCGTGCGATGGTCGTCGACAAGGATCGCAAGCCCGCCTGGCAGCCTGCCAGGATCGAGGATGTCGATCCCGCCGCCATCGCCGCCCTGTTCACCGGCTGACGCGGTGGTTGACCACACCGGCCACACCTATATTGCTTGCCTAAAGCAGGAGGCATTACCATGGCTGATACCACCCCGGCAGGCGCGCAACAGGTCCCGGTGACGGTGTTGACCGGCTACCTCGGCGCCGGCAAGACCACGCTGCTGAACCGCATCCTGACCGAACAGCACGGCCGCAAATATGCCGTCGTGATCAATGAGTTCGGAGAGCTCGGCGTGGACAACGACCTCGTCGTCGACACCGACGAGGAAGTCTTCGAGATGAACAACGGCTGCATCTGCTGCACTGTGCGCGGCGACCTGATCCGCATTGTCGGCGGCCTGATGAAGCGGCGCGACAAGTTCGACGGCATCATTATCGAGACGACGGGCCTCGCCAACCCGGCCCCGGTCGCCCAGACCTTCTTCGTCGACGACACGGTCAAGGCAAAGACCCGCCTGGACGCCATCGTCACCGTGGTGGACGCAAAGCACCTGCCCGCCCGCCTCGCCGACAGCCACGAAGCCGCCGATCAGATCGCCTTCGCCGACGTCATCGTCCTCAACAAAACCGATCTTGTCACACCGGAGGAACTTGAAGCCGTCGAGGCAACGATTCGCGGCATCAACCGATTCGCCGTGATCCACCGCACTGAAAGGGCCGCGCTGCCGATCGCTCACGTTCTCGACCGTGGCGCCTTCGACCTCGATCGCATTCTTGCGATGCATCCGGATTTCCTGGACGGCGACGACGGCCACGAGCACAACGAAGACGTCTCGTCCATGAGCTTCGAGGTCGAAAAGCCGATCGACCCGGAGAAGTTCAACGCCTGGATCGGCGCGCTGCTGCAGGACAAGGGGCCGGACCTGCTGCGCACCAAGGGAATCCTGAACTACGCGGGCGATGACCGGCGTTTTGCCTTCCAGGCGGTGCACATGATCGCCGACGGCGACTTCATCGGCCCCTGGAAGGAAGGTGCGCCGCGCGCCAGCCGGCTGGTTTTTATCGGCCGCAACTTGAACCGCCCGCAACTGCGGCGTGGGTTCGAGAGTTGTGCTGTGGACTGACGTAGCGTCTGAAGAATCCTGACCGTCATCTTTGACGTTCAGGCTGGCTTTGGACCGCGTCCATAGCCAGGGGTATGTCGTCATGCATGAGACGTTCGCGGCACTAAACGCGGACTTTCGGTCGCGGTTGCGCTTATTGCCTCATCTTGGCCAATGCGTACCGCTGCGGCGTCGGGTCTGCTGCAAGCTGTGCGACGCCGCCGCCTCGTTGTTCGACCGCGTCGACTTCAACAAAGTGTGCGCCGAAGCAGACTACTATTGCTTTGGCTTGGCCGATATCTCAGTCGATTACTGGCGATGCGAGCAATGCGGGTTCCTGTTCACGGACTTCTTCGACGGCTGGTCTCACGACGATTTTCGCGCCTTCGTTTATAATGATGACTACGCGAAGGTGGACGGTGAATACGAAAAGATCCGTCCGACCCGAATGGCAGCCGAGTTTGGGGCTAAATTGCGGGGGGCAGAACATGCTGCCATCCTGGATTATGGAACTGGGTCAGGCGTTTTCGTCCAGTGCCTGCGTGATTGGGGGTTCACGCACACGTCTGGTTACGATCCATTCTCCTCCCCGGATCGTCCAGAGGGCTGTTTCGATATCATCATCTGCTGCGAAGTCATCGAACATGCCGTAGATCCGGTAGCCATGCTCGCCGACATCGTGGGTTTCCTCAAGCCGGACGGCTGCATCTTATTCAGCCAGACATTGCAACCGCGGACCATTATGTCGAAGCGCGGGAGCTGGTGGTATCTTGCGCCCCGCAACGGCCATGTTTCCACCTACACCGAGAAGGCGCTCGAGATCCTAGGGTCGAGCCAGGGTCTGCTCTTTCACCATGGCGACACGCTTCATGGCTTTGCCCGTACGGCACGCTCAAACTACGCCGGGATTGCGCTGGCGACCATCAGACCGGAACCTTCAATACTGGCATTCGACGGCCGTGTGGAGGGCTCTGCCACGACAGTCGACCCCGCCATCGTCATGGTCGCGGCGCAACTTGCTGCCCTGCGCCGGCGGGTGGCACCGCCGCGCTCGGTGCGGGAGCGGGTCCTGCGGAAAATTTACGCACCGCTCGCCCATCGGATTTGCAATTACCGGTAGGGGGTGCTCGACGTGTCCAAAGTTCCCGCTGCCCCCGGTTCAACATTGTGTCGCTCGGGTCCATAATGCGGCAACGGCGGTGGGCCGGAGTGAGTGAGCATATGAGCATGAGCCAGACCGCGGACCCGTTCCTTCTCAGCAGCCGGGGCGTTTCCCAGGATCTCGGCGCGTTTGTGGTCGCCGCCCGGTTTTCCCGCGACGGCCGCACCGCGGGCTTCGCACTGGGTGATGGCACGGTACGGCTCGCGCAAATGCCCGATCTCAACGCGTGGTCCAGTGCGACCGTCCATGATGGCGCAATCCTGGATTTCGCACCGGACCCGACCGGCGACGGCTTCATCTCCGGTGGAGACGACGGCGCGCTAAAGCGCTTGACTGCCGGGGGAACAGCATCCGAGGTGGCAAGCTTCGGAATGAAGTGGGTCGAGCATGTCGCCACGTACCCGGTGGACAAGATGAAAGGCCTACTTGCGGCCAGCGCCGGCAAGATCGTGCGCCTGTTCGACCAATCAGGTCTCTTACTAAAGGAGCTAACCCACCCATCCAGTGTCACCGGCCTGGTGTTCGACGCCAAGGGCAAGCGGATCGGCGCCTCGCACTATAACGGCGCCTCCCTTTGGTTCGTTGCGGCCAAGACCGATACGCCACGCAAGCTGGAGTGGAAGGGCAGCCACACCGGGATCATTATCCATCCTGAGGGCGAGGCGGTTGTCACCGCGATGCAGGAAAACAGCCTGCATGGCTGGAAGCTGCCGGATGGGCAACACATGCGCATGAGCGGCTATCCGTCCAAGACCGCCAGCCTGTCGTTCAGCCGCGGCGGCAAGTGGCTGGCCACCAGCGGCGCAGACTCAATGGTGCTTTGGCCATTCTTCGGCGGCGGCCCGATGGGCAAGGCTCCAACCGAACTAGCGGGCGGTGACGGCATCATCTGCCAGCAGGTCGCCTGCCACCCAAAGGAGGAGATCGTCGCGGGCGGCTTCACCGATGGTCTGGTTGTCGTGGCCGATATCGGCTCCTCCCGTATCCTGCCTGTGGCCCCACCTGACCATGGGCCGATTTCAACCCTGGCCTGGAGCCCGGACGGCACCAGCCTGGCCATCGGCACGGAGACGGGCTTCGCCGCGGTCGTCGACTTCGCCAAACGCTGAAGGTTAAATCTCTTACTTCGCGGGCGCAGCAGCCTGGGTTGGCGGTTCGTAGGTCTGAGTTCCGGTGAATGCCTGCATGCGCGTGTCGAGTTGCTTGTCCAAGTCGGTGAATGACATCCCGGTTGTAGGGGTGTCGCACCCGGATCCGGCCGCACACGCCTGATTGGGCTGCGTCGCGGGCGCCGCGAAATGAGCAAGCGGCACAGCGGCGGCGCAACCACTCAGCGCGAACATCAGACCGCAAGTGGCTATTGGCCGTATCAGGGGACTCAAGGTGATTGGCATGGCGAGGCTCCGGTTCGGGAGACCATCCGGCAGGCGTTAATGCCGCCGTCGGGCGTGGTTTCGGGGAACCGGGGCGCCGCAACGATTTTCGGTAACGGCGACTGCCGGCGAAGAGACTGCGCCGTCGAAACGACAAAAATTGGTTAACGGCCGAAAAGGTTGCTCCAGACCCCAAAAAACGCTCTGCAGCCATACCATCAATTTGCCAACATGCCCCATCCGGCTAAACCCGATCGGAAGCGGCCGCGAAGGCTGCTCATTAAAGGGAAACGCCACGTGCCAAGACTGCTACTCCGGACCGCGCTCGCCGCCGCCGTCACCGACGATGTCATTCAGTTCGGAGACGACGGCTTCGGCACAGGGACAATCCCGATCACCAGCGTACTGCGCCTGCCGCTTCTCCTGCAAAGCGCCGCCGACTCTCCAAGGCCATGACCATCGTCCGCCCTTGTCTCGACTCCGACTATGCCAAACGAGGCATCGTCGTCCCGGGCCAGTACCTGGTACCCAATCCAGGTTATCTGGGGCAGAAAGGAGATCACCAGCCTCGCCGAGATCAAGGGTCTCACGCTGCGCGTCACCAGCGTTGAGCAGGGCGGCCGCTCACCCTCGGCTCCCCTGACGTCGCCGCCGCCCTCGATCGGGGCGTGGTGGACGGCGCGCTGACCGCCAATTCCGGCGGTGGACTGACCTGGCATGACTTGCTGCACTACCGCTTCGGTTTCCCGACATCCTGCGTGAACTCGACCTACATCGTGAACAAGAACGCGCTGGATGAGCTGCCGCCTGCCACGCGGCAGATCCTGCGCGACGCCGCCGCCGAGGAAGCCGACTGGGCGACCGATGAAATGAGCCGCTAGGAACACGAAATCACCGCCCAGTTCGGCCGGGACGGGATGGTTCTGACCACTGCCACTCCGGCCGAAATCGCCCAAGCCACCGAAATGCTGCGCCCCTACTGGGACGAATCGGCAAAAGCCCACGGACCGGAGACCACCGCCGTTCTCGCGAGAATCCGCGCCGCCGTCGGCCGATGACCGAACCCACGCTGCCGGCCGAGGAAGCCGAAGCAGGCTTCCACCCCGCACCGACCCTGCTGGAGAAATCCTGCATATGGATCTGTGAGGTCGCCATCATTGCCATGGGCGCCGTCGTCATCCTGGAAATCGTCACCCGCAACCTGTTCGGATGTTCCTTCGAGATCTCCGAGGAAATCGGCGGCTACATCATCGTCGGCATCGCCTTCCTAAACCTGCCCGTCTGCCAGGTGTGCCGATCCTACCACCATGTTCAGTTCCTGTAGGTTCGATTGTCACCTCGCGTGCGGGCCCTGTCGCATGTGTTCTTCGACGTGCTGTCGCTGCTGTTATGCCTCATACAGCCCTGGCAACTGACCCGCTTCGTCGCCGCGACCTACCGTAGCCAGGACGTCGCGGATACTCTGCTGGCGACGCCATTGTGGATCCCCCAGGCAATCATGCCAATCGGCACGTTGGCCGTCGTTGTCTCCCTTTGCCGCGCAATCCGCGGCAACTGGCGCCGCTACCAAGCAGCAGAGCACTAGCTAGGGAATGCATCTGCCGCTGCAACTGATTGAATCCTTCGGGATATTCCTGCTGCTTCTCGCCGCAGGAATGGCGGTCCCCTGTGCCATCGCCGTCCCCGCGGTCATCTACCTGCTGATGCAGCATGGGCTGACCGCACTGAAAGGCATCGGCCTGATCACCTGGGGCAGCATGAACAGCTTCACCCTCACTGCGATCCCGCTGTTCGTGCTGATGGCCGAGATGATGCAGCGCAGCGGCCTGTCGTTTCGCATCTACCGAGGCCTCGCCAAAGCCGCCGCCCGGCTGCCTGGCGGATTGTTGCAAACGAACATTGTCGGCTGCGCACTGTTCGCCTCGATCAGCGGTTCTTGCTTCCGGCACTGGCGTTGTGGCAGCCAAATCAGATGCAATGAGGTCAGGAGGAGGTGGCATACGTCTGACACGCAAGCCGCTTGAGCAGCCAAGCATGGAGGTCCACACAGTCTGGACGATGACCCGGGACCTTGAAGCGCCGCGCGACGCGCTGCCCGAACTAAAGGTGAAGCGCGTCGGCATGCAGAGCGGCGGGGTCTGCTGGCGACCGGTATCGCCTAAAGCGACCTCGGTGAAATTTGTCTCGATCCCGTCGTCCAGGCTGCACAGTTGGCAACCTCAAGCGCCGCATAGAACGCCTTGGCTACCACGTAACCCGGAACCAAAAGCGTGGGACGCGTGACGTCACCCCATCGCTTCGCCAATCCTCCTCTGATATGGAATCGTGCATGACACCGACAGTCTCCACCGAATGGTTAGCGCGCGAAATGGGCGCGAGTGACCTAACGATTTTCGATGCCACCAGGTATCTGCCCAACGAAGCCAAGGACGGCAGCATCGAGTTTTTAAAAGCGCGGATCCCGGGTGCTCACTACTTCGATATCGATCAGGTTGCCGATCCCGACACCGATCTTCCGCACATGGCGCCTAGTGCAGGACGCTTTGAAAAGCTGGTGGGCGCGCTGGGCGTCGGAAATACGTCTCGCGTCGTCTTCTACGACCAGAAAGGCCTCGCCTCCGCGGCGCGTGGATGGTGGTTGATGCGGCTGTTTGGGCATGAGCGTGCCGCCGTGCTGGATGGCGGCCTCCCGAAATGGCTGCTGGAAGGCCGTCCCGTCGAGACAGGCGAACCTGCTGCCCCTAAAACACAGCCGTTCCGCGCGGATTTTCGTGCCGCGCGGTTGCGAGGCATTGGTGACGTCCTGGCAAATCTGGCAGCGGGCGTGGAGGAGGTGCTGGACGCTCGCGCCGCAGGACGGTTCACCGGCGCGGTGCCGGAACCGCGCGCGGGGATGCGCAGCGGCCACATCCCTGGCTCGCGCAGCCTGCCTTATACGGACCTGCTGAATACGGACGGCACCTTCCGCTCACCTGCCGAAATCAGAAGCCGCATCGCCGCGGCCGGTATCGACGGCAGCCGCCCGGTGGTAACAAGCTGCGGTTCAGGCGTGACCGCATGCATTCTGACACTTGGAATGGTGCTCGCCGGGCTTCCGGAAGGCGCCGTCTACGACGGGTCCTGGACCGAATGGGGCGGGCGCGCCGATACGCCGGTAGAGGTGGGTTGAGAATGATGGACGGAACCGGCGGCAAAAAGCGCGGCCTGCGAACGACCTTGTCGCATGTCGGACGGGCGACGAAACGGGAGCATGGCTTCGTAAATCCGCCGCTGCTTCGGGGCTCAACTGTGCTAGTGCCGACCGTTGCAGAGCGGCAGGCGCTTCAGGCGAGGCGTGGTGAGCGGGTCCTAACCTACGGCACCGGCGGATCTGCCACGCACTGGGCACTGGAGGATGCAATCGCCGCGGTTGAGGGCGGCTCTCATTGCTATATCGTTTCAACAGGCCTGGCGGCTGTTACCACACCCTTGCTGGCGTTCCTGAAGGCCGGTGACCATTTGCTGATGCCTGATCACGTCTACGGGCCAGCGCGCAACTTCGCCTCCGGCATGCTGAAGGATTTCGGCGTCGAGACGACGTTCTATCTGCCGGAAATCGACGAGACGGGGATCGCTGCGCTGATGCGGCCAAATACCAAAGTCGTCTACACCGAAAGCCCAGGCAGTCACACCTTCGAAGTACAGGACGTTCCTGCGATCGCCAGGGCGGCTCACGCCGGCGGAGCCAAGGTGGTCATGGATAACACCTGGGGCATTCATCACTTCCAGCCCTTTACGCACGGCGTCGACGTCTCGATCCAGGCGGCGACAAAGTATCCTGCCGGGCACTCGGACATTCTGATCGGCGCGATAACCGTCAACAGCATGTCGGATTGGCATGTACTTCACGCCGCGGCTCGGATGCTCGGCCAATATGCCAGCCCTGATGACTGCTGGCTTACGCTGCGCGGGATGCGGACGATGGCGATTCGTCTGCAGGCGCAGATGGAATCGGCGCTGCTGGTTGCTCATTGGCTGCGGCAGCAACCGGAGGTCGCGCAGGTTTTGCATCCCGCGCTTCCAGGGGCACCGGGGCACGAGTTGTGGCGTCGCGACTTCACCGGTGCCTGCAGCCTGTTCGGGGTCGAATTCACGCCAGGCTTCACACCGAAAGCCACGCACCGGTTCGTAGAGGCGCTGGATCTGTTCGGCATTGGCGCTTCCTGGGGCGGCTACGAGAGTCTTGCCGTCCCCACGACCGGATTCATTAATCGCACAGCCGGTGGCAAGGCTTTTGACGGTCCCATTGTCCGTATCCACATCGGCCTTGAGGACCCGGACGACCTGATCGCGGATCTGACTCAGGCTCTGGCCAAAATGCGGGCTACGGAATAAAACCGGATCAAGGACCAGCGCCCTGATCGGGTCGTTCATCCGGGTGGGTCATCAGGACCCAAGCCCTCCGCAACCGGATGATACCGCCCCGGGTCTGGCCCTCATCGCACATGCGCTGCCCGTCGGCGGATAACCGAGTTACCTCCGGCGGCGGCGGTGTTGTGGCGGTTCTGACCAGACCGCTAACCTCGTCAAGCAATCGGAAGCAATAAGCTGGTGTGTCGCTGGTCACTTCCATTGGCACCGACTGCGCGCCCGCTTGCATGGCAAAACCCAGCACAAGCAGCCCGAGGCATGCCATGAGACCTGCAGAACCAAGGATACGCTGAGCGAAAGACATCATTGCTCCATGCCATGCTGTCCCTCTCCGCATCCTGTTGAACACGTGACAATTCATTTAGGGGATTATGTTTTCCCGAGCGCGCTCGGTCGTGGCCAAATCTTCCGGAAGCGGAAGGGCGAGGATGGCACGTAGACCTGGCCGACCGTCCTCCAGCTTTAGCGAGCCACCGTGCAGTTGTGCGACGGCCAGCACCAGCGAGAGACCAAGTCCGGAACCGGGGGTGCTACGGGCAGCCTCACCGCGAAAGAAACGTTCCGTGGCCCGCTGTCGATCTGGGTCAGGGATGCCAGGCCCCTTATCGGTGACCGATATCAGCACGCTCGGACCTAGCGACCCTGTCAGCCGCACCTGTCCGCCCGGCGGCGAAAATTTTACAGCATTGTCGACAAGATTGGCCATCGCCTGCTGCAGCAGGGCACGATCACCATAGACCATCAGGTGTGGCGGGGTCTCGACAACGACTGAGATGTCCCGCTCCTCAGCCAACACGCCGTAAAGTTCCCCGACCTCAGCCAGCAACGGGGCCAAGTCAACTCGCGCAAAGGCCGAACGGCGGGAGCCAGCCTCGATCTGGGCGATGCGAAGCAGCGCCTGGAACACGCCAACAATGTCATCCAGATCGGCGGTCGCCCGTTCAATCGCCGCGCGTAGGGCCTCTGGCGTGGCTGCGTGAAGCGCAGCGTCTTCCAGCCGCGTTCGGGCGCGAGTGATTGGCGTCCTCAGATCGTGCGCAATGGCATTGGAAACCTCCCGCACGCCATCCATCAGCCGCCCAATGCGGTCCAGCATATCGTTGATGACCTCAGCGAGTTGATCGAACTCATCGCCCCGGCCGGATAACCGCACACGTTTAGCAAAATCCCCTGCCGCGATCGCAGTAGCAGTGGCAGAGATGTTCGACAGCGTGCGGCGAAACAGATTGCGGACCACAAGCGCACCGATGGTTGCCATCACCAGGACCATCAGGATCGCCCAAAGCAGGGCGTCGGTCAGGAGCGTGCGGAGCTGCGCACGCACCTTGACGTCTCGGCCGATCAGCAGGTGGTATCCGTTTGGCAAATCGAACCGTCGCACATACGCCATCGAACGCATACCAGCGCGCTGCAGCTGCAACTCGTAGGATGTGCCGGCCGCGTCGACGCCGGGCGGCCAAGATGAGAGGTTACCTGCGATACGGTGCATGCTGGCGTCAGCGAGGAGGTAGATCTGATCGTCCTCGACGTTTTGGGCCAGCCTGTCGTCGATGGTGCTCGCAAGGGCAGGGATTCCTCCCTCCTGCCAACGGGCCGCTAAGTCCTTCGCGTCAGCGTAGATCGCGGCCTCGGTTTCCCGGTCGAGCAGGCCAGCCGTTGCCCACCATAGGAAGATCGATAGCACAATGGCACTGATTGCAAGCAACAGCGCATAAATCACGCCGAAGCGAAATCCGGCGGACCGAAAGAGCCGGCGATCAATCAAGAATTGCACCGATGTTCAGCGGCGCCTTGCTCATTCAGCCAGTCTACGACGCCTGCTCCGCTCGCAACATATAACCGGCATTACGAACTGTGTGAATGAGCGCTGAGGGAAACGGCTTGTCAACCTTCTGCCGCAGACGGGACACATGCACGTCGATCACGTTGGTCTGAGGGTCGAAATGGTAATCCCAAACGCCCTCCAGCAGCATCGTGCGAGTCACCACTTGCCCGGCGTGGCGCATTAAATACTCCAGCAACCGAAACTCGCGCGGCTGGAGATCGATCTTCTGTCCGGCCCGCTTCACCTGACGGGACAAGAGATCCAACTCCAGGTCCTCGACCTCCAACTTCGTGACTGGCCCTTCACCTTTACCGCGACGGTTCAAAGCCTCAACCCTGGCGAGCAATTCAGCAAAGGCAAACGGCTTGGTCAGATAATCATCACTGCCGGCCTTTAGTCCTTTCACCCGGTCATCGACCTCAGCCATTGCCGACAGGATCAGAACCGGAACAGTATTTTTCTGGCCACGCAAGGTTTCAAGAATCTTCAGGCCGTCGATGCCACCGGGCAACATCCGGTCGAGGATGACTGCGTCGAAGCTTTCACTAGCGGCCATAAACAATCCGTCCCGCCCATTGTCGGCATGCTCGACAACATGGCCTGCTTCACGAAGGCCTCGGACGACGAAGCCGGCCACATCCTTGTCATCCTCTACCACCAAAATCCGCATGAATTTGCTCCTCAGCCCGCTTGTTCATTTGGCCGACGGCCCACATTGACCGCAATCTCAATATCCCGGCCGGCGCGACGGACGGTGACCCGAACGCTGTTTCCCGGTGGTATGACCGCCACGGCCCGAATCAAGCCGCGTGAACTATCGATCGGGTCGCCATTTATGGCCACGACCTGGTCGCCTGCCTTTATTCCAGCACGCGCGGCTGGCCCGTTGCGATCAAGGCTGGCGATGATCACCGTGTTATCGCGATCCTCGACCGAGACGCCGAGCCAGCCGCGCTCAATGGATCCCGTTGCAAGAAGCTGAGTCACGATGCGACTTACGGTCTCGCTCGGAATGGCGAAGCCAATGCCGACTGAGGCGCCAGTTGGCGAAACGATCACTGAACTGACGCCGATCACCTGACCTTCCATGTTGAACACTGGCCCACCGGAGTTTCCTGGATTGATCGGCGCATCAAGCTGCAGGAAGTTGTCAAAAGGACCGGAGCCGAGGTCGCGTCCCTCTGCGGAAATAATCCCGACCGTTACCGATCCGCCGAGTCCGAACGGGTTGCCGGCGGCCATGATCCAGTCGCCGACCTCGGCCTTACGGGAATCACCCCACGTCACTGCTGGAAGAGGCGCGTTGGTGGCGACCTTGATGACCGCGATGTCGGTGAGATCGTCGTGGCCGAGAACCTTCGCAGGTAATTCGCGTCCATCGGTGAGGGAGACGACAATCTTATCGGCATGGCCGACCACGTGATTGTTGGTGACGATGATACCGGAGGGATCAATGATGAAGCCTGAACCAGCGCCTGCCACCTGCTCCTTTCGGCTGTTAAAACGCCGCCGAAACTCCCGCCCCAGCGGCGTATCGCGCAATTCGGGAGGTAAATTGTCGGCAAGCTCTCCACCTGAGACGGTTTCGGTCACGGCGATGTTCACGACCGAGGGCAACACCTTCTTCACAAGCGGAGCCAGACTTTCGGGTACGGCACGCGCGCTGGCATCGTGCGGCGAGCAATCCGTGGCAAGCAGAGCCAAACCAAGTATAAGCACTCGCCACATTTCACGCCCGGCCCGGCGGGCAAATGGGCGGCTGTTCGCCAGGGCGGTAGCGGATGCGGCGGGCATGGTGTGGTAGGTTCTCCGATCCGGCATACTAAGCCGGCTCTGCAAATGGCATGGGGCGCGGTCTGTAACAAGAATCGGCTTGATCAGTTTTAGATTTCCGTTCTTCGGGTCAGGCATCAGCACCGCCGTCCTCCGGCCATCGATGCCTCGGATAGCGCCCCCGCATGTCCCTTCGCGCATCCGGCCAAGCGCCTTTCCAGAATCCCGCGAGGTCGGCTGTCACGGCGATAGGCCGGCCGGCCGGTGACAAAAGTGCCAGCCGCAGAGGAGTCCGCCCATCCGCAAGTCTGGGTGTCATAGTCGTTCCGTAAAAGGCCTGCGCCCGCGCCGACCCAAGCGGTGGTGATTCCATGTAATCGACCGGGACGCGCCCATTTTTCAGGGATAAATGCATCGGTAGGTCACGATCGAGCCGTGACGACTGGGTCCAGGCCAACCGGTTCCGCAGGATGTCGTACATATCAAGCCGTTGCAATTCCGAAAGGCGCGCAACACCTGCCAGATATGGTGGCAGCCAGTCTTGGATACTTCCAAGCAGGGCGACGTTGCTCAGGTTCGGCCAATCGGCATCGGGTTCGAGCTCTCGCATCAGGGCCACCCGTGCCTGTAGCTGACGCGCGGCATCTGTCCAAGGCAACGATCGTAGGTGCTCAGCGGCGACGGCTGCGATCAGGCTGGCGGCGACCTGCGTCGGATCGGCCGTTACGGTGCGGTCAGACAAGATCAGGCTGCCCAGACGGCTGCGGCGGCGAGCCAGAATAGCACCAGTCACCGAATCGAGGCCCGTTTCGACCTGTTCGGTGACTCGCCCCGACAGCAATGTTGGCAGATTGTCAGGGTCAAGTTGCGCCGCAAGCGTGATACGGGATGCGGCCTTTAGCTCGATCGAAGCCACTACCAACAAGCTGGCCTTCGCCAGCGGATCGGCGACGGCGAGTCGTGCGCCCCCGCCACCGGATAAGCGAAATGACCCCGGCTCCCCGCGGCGTTGCGCGATGCGGTCCGGAAACGCGGCAGCCAGCAAAGGTGCCGGATCAGCATCGGACCGCGCATCGGCTGGCACACGGAGCCGGCGGCGGTACTGGCTGGCGGTGCGGCGTATGATCGATAGGACGCCCTTATCTGCGTCCGGGTCGCCGTGCGCGATGGCGGCAATGCGAGTAGAAACGTCCACGGGCGCAGTGGCGGAGCGGAGCGGATCCCGCTCCTCAAGCAGCGCGGCGAGATCGGCGGCAAGCGCCTTCTCCCCGGAGCTTGTTGCTGCATGCATCATGGCCGCCAGCCTAGGGTGCGCACCGATCTCAACCATCCCCTGACCGGTTGGTGTAATGCGCTCCTGGTTGTCGAGCGCGCCGAGGTCCTTCAGCAAGCTGACGCCAGCTGCCAGCGCGCCGGCTGGGGGCGTGTCTAGAAAGCGCAGGTCACCAGGAGAAGTTCCCCAAGCGGCGCAGTTCAGCACTAGCGATGAGAGCTCGGCCTCCAGTATCTCCGGGCGATCGAACGGAGGAAGGCCGCGATGCAGCGCCTGCGACCAAAGGCGAATCGCGATGCCTGGTGCCTCACGTCCAGCCCGTCCGGCCCGCTGATCCGCTGCGGCGCGGGAAATGCGCACTGTAGTCAAGCGGGTCACCCCAGTGGACGGATCGAGTCGGGGCGTCCGCCGCCAACCGCCATCCACCACAACGCGTACGCCCGGGACTGTCAGTGACGTTTCAGCGATGGACGTCGCCAGTACCACGCGACGTGTCGCAGTCCTCCGTAGAGCTTTGTCTTGGTCAGCTGTGGGCAGGTCACCGTGCAACGGAAGCACCAAGACGTCGCAGTCAGCCAGGGCCGCTTGGGTTCGACGGATCTCCGACATGCCCGGAAGAAATGCGAGGATGTCACCATCGTGTTTGACCAGAGCGACTTTAACGGCCCTTGCGACGGCGGCCGGTAGTTCACGGATATGCGTGATGTCGCGGGTCTGATGCTCGACCGTGACTGGGAACAGCCGGCCGGCGCTCTCGATGACATCCGCATCCATAAGCGAGGAAAGGCGGCCACCATCGGCCGTGGCGGACATCGCTAGCAACCGCAGGTCGGGACGAAGCACGTGTTGCAGGTCCAGGCAAAGCGCCAAACCCAGATCAGAACTCGAGCGAGCGTTCATGAATTTCGTCCAGGATGACCGCGGCTACCCCGTCCAGGCCTGGATCTGATTGAAGTCTACGCAGAAGCAATCCTTCGGTGATCACCTCGAGACGCGTTTCTGCTGATCCGACGCGCTCCAAGCGGGTGCGATACCCGATGGTCTTTCCGACCGGCTGGTTCAGCATTGAAGCCATGCGGGTGGCCGCGGCGCGGGTGGCGAGCCGGCGCGGTTCGAGCATCAAAATCCGGGATTCGCCCCGCCACGAAGCGCCCAGCAGGGCAAGCGGCACGATCGTAGTCTTGCCGGCTCCGGGTGGCGCGATCACCACCGCATTTCGGCCTGCATCCAACGCCACTAGTAGTTGGTGAAGCACATCGGTGATGGGAAGGTTGGGGAGATCCAGCACGGTGAGCTGGTGATAGACCGCGCCGAGCCTGCCGTCATGTTTTGTCGATGTGCCCATGCCCCAACCGCGCCGCTTTACGCATGCTGCGGAGGGGATTACCACGCGGCCAATGCTTAATGCGGTTCCTACCGATATTCCCCGCGTCGCCCTGGTTACCGGGGGCGCTCAGCGTTTGGGTCGGACTATCGCGGTTGAACTAGCTCGCAATGGCTTTGACGTAGCGATCCATTGTCACACCAGCATTGGGGAAGCGACGCAGACCGTTGCCGACGTCCGCGCACTGGGTAGGCGCGGCGTGGTGGTGCAGGCAGATCTTGCTGTCGAGGCCGATGTAGAAGCTCTTATCGCCCAAGCTACAGCAGCCTTGGGTCCCCTCGGAGTTCTCGTGAACAACGCTAGCCGGTTTGATCGAGATGAGTGGCGTGATGTCACACGCAACTCATGGGATGCCCATATGGAACCCAACCTTCGGGCGCCGTTCGTGCTGATTCAGGGATTTGCCCGGGCATTACCTGAACTTGCGCGAGGCGTCGTCATTAACATGATTGACCAGCGGGTCTGGTCCCTGACTCCGCATTTTGTGTCTTATACCTTGTCGAAGGCCGGGCTTTGGGCCTTAACCCAGACCATGGCTCTGGCGCTCGCGCCGCGTATCCGGGTTAACGCCATTGGCCCTGGGCCAACCCTTCCGAGCCCACGGCAAACGTATTCACAGTTTGAACGTCAAGCGGCATCGGTGCCACTGGCACGCCGCACCGATCCCGCTGAGATTGCTCGCGCCGTAATAGCCATTCTCAGCCTTCCTGCCATGACTGGGCAGATGATCGCCCTGGATGGTGGCCAGCACCTGCAATGGTCGGCGACTACACAGCAGTCGGAGCCGGAGGAATGACTACGCCGACGATCGCCCGCTTCGATCAGACCCTGCGCCACGTATTTCTACGCGACATGATTTTGCTTGCCTCCATTGGCGTTCACGCACACGAACGCGACGCGGCACAACGGGTCCGAATAAATGTCGATTTGGGCGTCGATGATGACGCGGCCATGGCAGGGCTGATGGTGGGTCCAGACGAGATAGGCCGGGTCGTCGACTATGAGAAGCTCGCCGCGCGGGTGCGACTGATTGTCGCAGAGGGGCATGTTCGCCTGGTCGAGACGTTGGCCGAGCGGATTGCTGAGACCTGCCTGATCGACCAGAGGGTAAGGTTTGCACGTGTTCGAGTTCGAGAAGCTCGATATATTTCCTGATTCTGTCTCGGCCGGTGTCGAGATAGAGCGATGTCAGCGGAATTAATCCACGCCGGGAGTGCTGCATCGCAGCCTGCCCAATTGTGTCGATGGCCATTCTGTTTAGTGACATGCACTTCGTAAGTATGTTGCAATTTCAATGTGTTGGCGTTATGCCCACTATTACCGTCCAGGTCGGGAACTGCGCTATCTTACTGGTTTCACATATTCGTGACCCAAGGCGCCCACAGAGTTATCCACAGAATTGCTAGCCAGTTTTCAGTGCCACCAGGGCTGCCTATTTTCGCGCATCAGATCGAGCTGAAAGGAGCAGCCATACCCGACACAGCCAACCCCATGCCGAAGGGTGTCGCCGTCATCGAGACCGCCTTGGAAACCATGCCTGCGAATCCTGGCGTCTACCGGATGCTGGATGCGAAGGGGGACGCCTTGTACGTCGGGAAGGCTCGCAGCCTGAAAAGGCGCATCACTTCTTACACTCAGATCGGCCGCCTGCCGGAGCGTCTGCGGCGAATGGTATCTGAGACAGCAACGATGGAAATCGTCACAACGCACACCGAAGCTGAGGCGCTCCTTCTCGAAGCAAATCTGATCAAGCGCCTGAAGCCGAGGTTCAACATCGTTCTACGGGACGACAAGTCCTATCCGTGGCTGATGCTGACCGAGGATCATCCGTTTCCGCAGATCGTCAAGCATCGCGGGGCGCAGGTTCGAAAAGGGACCTATTGGGGTCCGTTCGCGTCGGCGTGGGCGGTGAACCAGACCGTCACCGCCATGCAGCGGGTGTTTTTGCTTCGATCATGTGCTGACACAGTTTTTTCCAGCCGCACTCGCCCTTGCCTGCTGTTCCAGATCAAGCGATGCTCCGCTCCCTGCGTCGGACGAATTACGCCGGAGGAATATGCTCGACTGGTTAGCCAGGCGAAGGCGTTCCTGGCCGGGAAATCTGGCTCCGTACAGAAGGAGCTGGCCTCCGAGATGGAGCATGCGGCCGAGACGCTGGAGTTCGAACGCGCCGCGGCGGTACGCGATCGGATCAGGGGTCTAACCTTCGTTCAAGGCAATGACGTGGTGAACCCCGCAAGCCTGACGGATGCAGACGTCATTGCTGCATGGCAGAACGCCGGCCAAACCTGCGTGCAGGTGTTTTTCGTCCGAGGCGGCCGCAACAATGGCAACCGGGCATTTTTTCCGGCGCATTCCAAAGGCGAGGAAGCTCCGGACGTGCTGAGTGCCTTTGTTGCGCAATTCTACGACGACAAGCCCCCGCCGCCGCTATTGCTGGTGAACCAGGACCTGCCGGAACAGGACCTGATCGCCGAGGCGTTGACACTAAAGGCGGGACGGAAAGTGGAGATCAACCACCCGCAGCGGGGCGAAAAAAGGGCTGTGATCCTCCACGCCGAGACCAACGCCCGGGAGGCGCTGGAGCGGAAGCTTGCTGAGTCTGCTGGTCAAGCCAAGCTTCTGGAGGGCCTGGCGAATCTGTTCAACCTGCCGGCTACGCCGGAACGGATCGAGGTCTATGACAACTCCCATATCATGGGAACAAACCCTTACGGAGTGATGATTGTCTCTGGTCCCGAGGGCTTCATAAAATCGGCGTATCGCAAATTTGCGATCCGAGGACCTATCGTGCCAGGGGACGACTTCGCGATGATGCGGGAAGTCTTGCAACGCCGCTTTACCCGCGCCTTGAAGGAACAGGCCGAAGGGGCGCCGCCCACAGACTGGCCGGATGTGCTGTTGATCGACGGGGGCGTCGGTCAACTTTCCGCGGTCCGGGACACACTGAACGATCTAGGTGTGCAAGACGTCAAGCTGGTGGCTATTGCGAAGGGTCCAGATCGTGACGCAGGCCGGGAGTGGCTGCATACAGATGGTATTGCGCCATTCCAGCTACCACCGCGTGATCCGGTTCTCTATTTTCTGCAACGGTTGCGTGACGAAGCTCATCGTTTCGCGATCACCACGCACCGTGCCGGCCGGTCCAAGGCCATCCGACGGAGCGAACTGGACGAGATTCAGGGTATCGGATCCGCGCGCAAAAGGGCTTTACTCAATCATTTTGGATCAGCCCGCGGCGTGAAGATGGCCGGGCTGCCCGACCTTGAGGCAGTGCCTGGTATAAGCCGAGAGACGGCAAGGCGAGTTTACGCCCATTTCCATCCCGGCGTGCGGATGCAGGGCGTTTCCTAACGCTCGATGGTGTATTAACGTGGGTAGGCATGCTTACTGATTTGCCGAACGTTCTGACGCTTTCGCGCATCGCGGCAATTCCGCTGCTGGTGGTGCTTGTGGCGCTGCGTGATCCAGTTGCTGATTTTTGCGCATGCCTTTTATTCAGCGCTGCGGCCATAACTGACTACTTCGATGGCCTGATAGCCCGCAATCGACTGCAATTATCCGATATCGGCCGGATGCTCGACCCAATCGCTGACAAGCTATTGGTAGGTGCCACGCTCATGATGTTGGTTGGACAGGACAGGCTGTCTCCTTGGGGCCTATATCCGGCTATTGTCATCATGCTGCGGGAAATCCTGGTCAGCGGACTCCGCGAGTATCTGGCTGGAATTAGGATTGGACTACCCGTCACAAAACTGGCGAAATGGAAGACCGGCTTTCAGATGGGTGCACTGGGGACTTTGCTCGCGGGAGACAAATCCGCCGTGTTACTCCATATGTCGTGGCTTCCGGTCTCAACAATCGGGGAAGCCATGCTTTGGATCGCAGCGGCACTCACGATGATTACCGGCTGGGATTACCTGACGGCTGGTTGGCGCCATGCCGCGATGCCCACCAGGCGTGAGGCACGTACGGTCGATTGATATATTGACACTATGAAGGTTTTAGGAATCGTCGGCTGGTCTGGCAGCGGCAAGACGACCTTGCTGACCGCTATCCTGCCATTGCTACGTACAGCAGGCCTTACCGTTTCGACCGTAAAGCATGTACATCACGACTTCGATATTGATCAACCTGGTAAGGACAGCTACCGCCACAGAGAAGCCGGCGCCCACGAGGTAATGGTCGCATCGGCTACCCGATGGGCGTTGCTGCATGAGGTGGAGGGTCCTGAACCGGCCCTTCCGACATTGCTCGCGAAGCTTGATCAGGTCGATTTGGTACTGGTCGAAGGTTACAAGGCCCATCCATTTCCGAAACTGGAAGTGCATCGTCCATCTTTGCAGAAAGCCCCGATCTGGCCGGCTATGCCCAGCGTTATCGCTGTCGCAAGCGATGTGCATCTCGATGTAACCCCTTGTGCGTGGCTGTCCCTTGACCGGGCCGAGCACATTGCAGCCTGGATCATCGAGTGGATTTCACAAAGTCGTGCCATCAGTTCTTGAGTATCCCGCCATCTGAGGGCACAGTCCGCCGCCTCTTGCGCCCTGGCTATTCCCTTTCGGAGCCTCTCTTTATGCGGCGGATCGTCTTTATTGGATTAGCGTTGGCTCTCAATGGTTGTGGCTTCAACGCCTGGTGGACCCCACCGTTTGTGGGCAATTCCAATCCGAACTTGCCGGTTTCCGACAGCGAGAACATGCAGCGCGTGCTTGGCGCGCGGACGTCCGTCGAGCCAATGACAACCGAACCCGGTGATATCTGGCCGGGGCAATTGCCACCGGCACCGACCTTGAAGGATCTGGAACAGTCGAGCGGATTATCGGCGCAGCCGGAGGCGCCTGTTCCTGGTTCACCACTTAGCCGCGGCCTGACAGGGCCTCTACCGGCGCCTAATCCGACCTCCGGCAGCTCGACATCACCTGGTAGCAATGCACCAGGACTTCCGCCGCTTCGGACCGCGCCGCCGCTGTCGAGCTATTCCGCACCTGCGGCCTCGCCTCCGTCCAATGGATCGACCGGTCAGGTCATGCAGACGCCAAGCGGTCCGAGCGTGATTACCGGCGGGGGGCCAGGTTATCAAACCACGACCAGCCCTGGGGGCGGTCAATCGATCGTGGTGCCGAACGGCAATGGAACCAGCACCGTTATCCACGCTGATGGCAGAATCGAGACCATCCCAACGCCCAAGTGACGAGACCCTATATAGGGGCCATGAGCACATTCATCACCGTCTTGTACTTTGCCTGGCTGCGGGAAAGAACCGGCGTCTCGGAGGAAGCAGTGTCCTTACCGGATGACGTTAGGACGGTTTCCGAACTTTTGGATCATCTTTCCGCTCGCGGCGAAAGATACGCCTCGGCATTCCAGAACCGCAAAACGATCCGCTGTGCTGTCAACCAGGAGTTTGCAGAGCCGTCCGCGTCCGTGCGAGCTGGCGACGAGATCGCCTTTTTCCCACCGGTCACTGGCGGCTAAGCGCACCCAGCCTTTCGCGCGATGCTGTGGTATTCGTGATTTGGCATCATGTCAGTTGCCGATGCCATTCGATTCGTGAAATTAAACAGGGCGACCGTCTCCGCCAGATCGAAAATATCCTCCTGACTCAAGCCTTGCTGGGACAGGATGTCGCGATCGGCATCTTCCACGAGGTTTGGCGTAGTAGTCAGCTTCCATACAAAATCCATCATGGCGCGGCGCCGCGGGTCCAGGTCGGCAACCCGGTAGTTTAGTGCCAGCATCTCCCCCAATTCGGGGTCGCCGGACAATTGCCTGACTGCGGCCCCATGCGCCACCAGACAGTAATAGCACCGGTTGGCCGAGGACACGACGACTGCCACCATCTCCCGCTCCAGCTTCGACAGCCCCGACGAACTGAGCATGATCTCATTGTAGATAGTCATGAAGTTACGCAGACGCTGAGGCCTCAGGCTGTAGGCGCTGAAGACGTTGGGCACGTAACCCAACTTATCCACACACTTCCCAAAAATCTGCCGAAGGTCTTCCTCGAGATCCGAAGGTTCGGGAACACCAAGTTTGGAGATGTGATCCGGCTGGGGCATCAGAGATAGACTTCCGGGTTGATGGTGTTCTCGCGGTTCGGCGAGCCATCGAGGACGCTGAGAATATTGCGGGAGGTGGCAACCGCCATGGCGGCAATTGCTTCGACTGTCACCCCAGCCATGTGCGGCGAGGAGATCACGTTATCCAGGGTCAAGAGTGGGTTGTCAGGCGGGGTTGGCTCTTGCTCGAATACGTCCAGGCCAGCCCCGGCGAGATGGCCGGAGGTCAGCGCATTATAAAGAGCGGACTCGTCGATAATGCCGCCACGCGCTGTGTTGACGATGAAAGCTCCCTTTTTCATGAGCCTGAGACGGGTGGCGTCGAACAGGCCAACGGTTTCCGGATTCTTCGGGCAATGAATGCAGACGACGTCGGCTAACGGCAGGGCGGTGTTCAGTTCGTCCACAGCCGTGTATCCCGCGGAGCGGATATCTTGTTCTTTGATGTAGGGGTCGTGGATAAGTACGGTCATATCGAAGGCGGCACACCGCCGGGCCGTGCGGGTACCGATGCGCCCGAAGCCGACGATCAGAATGGTCTTTCCGGAAAGCTCCATCGGCGGGACGCCATGCCGCTGGGTCCATTTGTCCTCCCGAACCAGCGCGTCCATCGGCTTGTTCTTCTTTGCCAGGGCAATGAGGAGGTGAAACGCCTGCTCCGCAACTGATGTCGAGTTGGCGGTTCCGGCGGTCATCAACGGCACGCGGGCGGCGGTCAATGCCGGGACCTCCACCGCGTCATAGCCGACACCGATCCTGGCAACCACCTGCATTGCCGGCGAGGCGTCCATCTCCGCTTTTCGGAATGGCGTCCCTGACAGAGCGATGCCGACGACATCGGCTAGTTTTGGGAGCAGCTCGGCCTGGGAAATTCCAGCCGGATAGATGACCGTCTCAATGTCATCCCTGGCCTGCATCAGCGCGAGGCCTTCCTTGCCCATGGTGTGCGGCAGCATCACCCTGCGTTTATTCGAAGCCATTGTTGCGGAGTCCTAGAGTTGGCGTTGCAGAGCCGCGACGTAGCCGCGGTTCCAGGTCGGGGCGAGATGTACCTCGTTCATGACGACATGGTTTGGCAGACAGGCAATATAGCGGATGAGGTCGCCGCAGTCCGCTGGCTGCACCATACGGGCTCGGACTTCCGGGCCGACAGGGTTGGGGCGGGCATCCAGGATGGGGGTTGCGACCTCTCCGGGCAGGAAAACGGTGGAGCGGATGCCGTTCACACACTCCTGCATGTTCAGCCCGTGGCTCATGGCGACCACGCCGTGCTTTGCGACGGTGTAGATCGGTCCGCTCACGCCGCCGATGAAACGGCCGGCCATCGAAGCAGTGTGGATCATCAGGCCATCCTGTTGCGCTCGCATGAACGGCAGCGCGACGGTCACGCAATAGAGCGCCGCTGTCAGATTGCCTTGCAGCAGCCCATCAATGCTGGCGGGGGTCAGCTTGTCCCAATGTCGTTCGACAATATTCACGCCGGCGTTGTTCACCAGGATGTCGAGCCGGTTGAAGGTGGCGCGAATGTAGTGGCCTACCTTCTGGACCTGGGCCGAGTCTGTCAAATCGGCCGGCTGCACATGCGCGCTGCCGGTTTGGTTGATCCGGTTTGCGACCAGCTCCAACGGAGCGGGCCGGCGTCCGCTCAGAACCACGGTAGCGCCTTCTTCTGCGAGCGCTAGCGCCGCGGCTTCGCCGATGCCGGTTCCGGCGCCAGTGACCCAGGCGATCTTGCCTTTCAGTCGGGTCATATGGTTCCCCCTTTGTTTGGTGTGGATATTCTTGTGGGTTGGATTGTGAACGGCAAGCCCCCTGCCATTCCACCCCTAGCCAAGGGTCTTTGCTTTCGTCAGATTGTCGGCACGGTTTGGAACGTCAAAAGAGAATCAATGGACCTGTCTTTCGATCTGCTGGGCAACGCCCTGGTGTCCGGCCTGTTACTGGGCGGCTTTTATGCGGCCGTCACAATCGGCGTTTCGATCTCCTTCGGAATGTTGGATATCGTAAACATCGCCCACCCAGCATTCATTATCCTTGGTTCTTATACAGCCTACATCGCTAATAGCGTATTCGGCTTTGATCCGATTCTAACCAGCATCGTTCTGCTACCAGCATTCTATCTACTTGGGGTTGCGATCTATTTTGTTTACGATATTTCGTTCGAACGACGAGGCGATGCGTCCATCCGCGGCCTGGCGTTCTTCTTCGGCATCCTGTTCATTACGGAGGTGACGCTGGTTCTTGTGTTTGGCGTTGATTACAGGCTGGTGGAGGCACTATACATAGGGCCTAGCCTGCATCTTGGTGTTGTTGATCTGCCCCTGCGATTGCTGGTACCCTTCCTCGTGTCAATGGGATTGATTGCCGTCTTACAGGCCTTCATGTCGCACACATTCATCGGACGTGCGGTACAGGCGGTGGCACAGGATCCAATGGCGCTGCGGCTGATGGGCGCGAGCCCAAGCAGGATAAAGCGGGTTGCTTTTGGACTTTCGATCGCAACGTGCTCAATTGCGGGAGCCATTCTGATCATCATTCAACCGGTCGAGCCTTCCATCGGACGCGATTATATCGGCCGGATCTTTGCGATCTGCGTCATGGGCGGTCTCGGCAGTTTTAGTGGAACCGTTGTCGCGGCAATGATCCTGGGAATCGTTGAGAGCCTGACATCAACGTTCTACGGTCCTTCGTGGTCTCCCGCGGTCGCCTTTGGGTTCTTGTTGATCACGCTGGCGGTTCGGCCGTCCGGGTTGTTTGGCCGCGCCTGATGCGCAACGTTCGCTTCATTCTCGTTGCCAGTTTAGTGGCGGCTACGGTGTTTCTGGCGGCTCGGTTGATCGATAATGCCTATGTCTTTTTCGCTGGATACGTTGTGTTGCAATATATCGTGCTGGCCACCGCATGGAATATTCTGGGTGGCTATACCGGCTATGTGAATTTCGGTACGGCGGCCTTTTTTGCACTTGGTGCCTACACCACGGTCGTGCTGCATAAGACAATCGATCTTCCGTTGCCGGCGATGATGCTTATAGGTGGCGTGATCTCCGGCGTAGTAGGCCTGGGAATGGGCTACCTGACGCTACGTTTGCGCGGGACCTTTTTTTCTATCGCGACGTTGGCAATGGCAGTGGTGGCGCAGACCTTGATCACCAACTGGGACTTCGTTGGAGGATCGCGTGGTGCCTATATAATCCGCCCAGCTGATTCGCCTATTTTTCCTGGAGACTACATTCAATATTTATTTTTTATCGTGCTTGTTCTGTCGGTTGTTTCGGTTTCGTGCGCGCGTGGAATTGAGCATTCGCGGTTGGGGTTCGGCTTTTCCGCGATCCGAGACGATGAGGCTGCGGCCGAGGCGTCAGGCGTGCCGACATTGCGGCTGAAGCTGATTGCAACCGCTTTGTCAGGCGGATTTATGGGGATGGCCGGTGCGCCTTTGCCTTATTACGTCACGTATCTCGATCCAGCGTCCGGGTTCAGTCTGAGCTACGCGGTCAATACAATCGCAATGCCGTTGATTGGCGGTACTTCGACTTGGGTTGGCCCTGTCATCGGCGCTATCCTGCTGGGTACGCTGCAACAAGTGGCGACCGTGACGATCTCGTCAGCATTGTCGTTGCTGATCGTTGGCTTGCTGTTGGTCGCATTTGTGATAGCGGCCCCACGCGGTATCGTTGGTTGGTTCAAGCGATGAGCGCACCGTTGCTGACAGTCTCCGGACTGGGCAAGCGCTTTGGCGGTTTTGTGGCCTTGGCGGACATCACGTTGCAGATAGCCGATGGTGAACGGCTAGGTCTTATCGGTCCGAATGGCTCTGGAAAGAGTACGCTGGTGAACTGCCTGTGTGGGGCGTTAAGAAATGACACTGGACAAGTGATGTTTGCCGGCCACGCGCTAAACGGGCTGGCCGCGCACCAGCGAACTCGCCTTGGGATGGCGAGGAGCTTTCAGTTGCCGCGACCGTTTCAGACCCTGACGCTAGCCGAGAATGTTCGGGTCCCAATCCTTTATGCCGCTCAGGCTCGCAACGGCAAGACCGTCGCGGACATTCGCGGCCGATGCGATGAACTGCTGGAGATGGTCGGTCTCGCCGCGAAGGCTGCACACCGGCCCGCGGACCTGACACAGATTGAATTACGGAAGTTGGAACTTGCCCGGGCGATGGCAAGCGAGCCACGTTTGCTGATCGCTGATGAGGCAATGGCCGGGCTTTCGCATCAGGAAGTTGATGACATCCTTGATCTGCTGATGCGACTGAGTGCGCAGGGAGTCACAATCGTCATGATCGAGCACATAATGCGCGCTGTGTTATCGTTCTCCCAAAGGTTGGTGGTTCTAGTGGCCGGAAGGAAGATTGCTGATGGCCAACCGCAGGACGTAATTCGAAAGGACGATGTGGTGGCGGCCTACCTTGGCAGCTAGCCTGTCGATCACAAGGCTGGACGCTGGCTACGGCGCAGTGCGGGTTTTGCACAATGTTTCGCTGTCAGTCGGGGAAGGCCAGACCATTGCCCTTCTTGGTACTAATGGGAATGGCAAGTCAACGCTAATGAAATGCATCATGGGAATGGTACGACCTACGGCCGGGTCGATACTTGCCGAAATTGACGGCCAAAAACATGAACTTGTGGGCATGACAACTGAGGATATTGTCGATCTAGGAATCGCAATTGTCCCCGAAGGACGTCGACTGTTTCCCCGGCTGTCGGTCACGGAAAACTTGTTGATGGGCGCGTTCCGCAAAGCTGCTCGGCCAGGTATCCAAAAAAACTTATCATTCTGCTTCGATATCTTCCCCCGGCTTGCGGAACGTCGAAACCAACTGGCGGGATCGATGAGCGGCGGGGAACAACAGATGCTGGCCCTCGGCCGGGCGTTGATGTCGGCACCGAAGCTTCTTCTGATCGACGAGCCGTCCGTTGGCCTAGCGCCTCTACTGGTGGCTCGCACCATAGATAAGATTAAGGAGCTTAAGGATAGCTTCCAATTAGCCGTGCTGATGGCCGAACAGAATTTTACCCAGGCGATTCGGATTGCAGACCGGGGCTACGTGATTGTCCATGGCCAGATCGCATTCGAGGGCCAATCGGCGGTTGAACTCAACAACAATGAGTTAATCAGGCAGTTTTACCTCGGCGCCTGAGACGCACGCAGGCGCTGGTTGGCTTCTCTAGAGCAGCCTGTTAGGGCCAGCGCTTTCAGGGCTCAACCTGTTGGAAACGCTAAACCTGTTCGTGACAGCCATTTCCATTGGCGCGCAATGGTGCGAGCGGGAATATGCGGGCGTGAAAACTATCTCAAAAATGCCTCATTTCCGCACTCCGAGGCCGCGCATAAAGTTATACTGTATCCGTGAAGGATCCCGATCTGTTGTTTCTGCGGGCTTTTGACTATCGATACGGCATCCGATCAGCCACGGTCCGTTATCCTTCAACGCGCGAGCGATCAGCTCCACGAACCCCTCTTCATCAGCTGCCCAGGTGCTCTGTTGCAAGCCTGATGCCCTCGCGATCCCAACAACATCCGCCCCCTGCGCCGTCATCGTAGACTGACCGCCGGTGATCTGATAGGCGCCGTTGTCCATGATCACAATGCACAGGTTCTTCGGCGCCCTCGCGGCCACCGTCGAGAACGATCCTAATTGCATAAGGATCGAACCATCTCCCTCGAGGGCAAAAACCTTCCGATTGGGCTGGGCAATGGCAACACCGAGCGCGAGGGGAACGGCCAGGCCCATACTGCCGAGCATGTAGAAGTTCTGCTGGCGACGGCCGGCCGGCGTTTCCGAAGCCGCCCACAGGTCGAAATTTGTGTAGCCGATCCCGGCGATAACAGCTTCGTCACGGCGCAGCAAGCCAATCAGGCGCTGTGTGATGTCGAAGCGATTCATGACTTTTGCCTGATCCCGGCTGGTAGTGTGGTTCTCAAGGCTTGTCATCGTTCGCTCCTATTTCGCGAAAACTTTGCCGCCGGTGAGCAGCGGCGACAGGATGAAGCAGACGGGAGCGAATGTCGCTACCGACTGGATGATGCTGCGATCCAGGATGAATTCCGCCTCGTCGAGCCGGGTGATGGTGTGATGTTCTATAGCCAGGGCGTCCAGCACCGGCCGCATGGTCTTGGCGACCATGGACTGGCCGATATTGAACTCGCCCAAGGTGCCGCGTTCGGAGACCATCATGAGCGTCGGGATCTGGAACGGTACCGACAGCGAGGCGATCACATTTGGCAAGGTCGCAAAGCCGCTGGTCTGCATCAGAAGGATGCCGCGAAGCCCGCCCATCCAGGCGCCCGCATTGATACCAAGCGCCTCCTCCTCCCGCGTGCAGGCAAAAGCCGTGAAAAACGGGTCTTCGTGGACTGCATCAATGAGCGGTCGCAGGACGTTATCCGGAATGTATGTCACCAGACTCACTTTGTGGCGTTTCAGCACGTCCTGCACGATCTCGTGCCATTCCCGGTTATCGCGCGTGTCCGCCATAGCGAGCCCTTCCAATGCGTAGCCTGGGGATTGGCATGACTTACGCGTCCCGGCAACTGGGGCCAGATGGCTTGCACGATCCCGCTGGCGTCCGTAGGAACGATTCGAGCCGGAGGGATGAATGGCGGATAGAACGAGGACCTACGACGTGCTTGTCGCAGGCGGTGGAAACGCTGCCTTGTGCGCGGCCATCACGGCCAGGCAATCCGGGGCGAGCGTGCTCCTGCTCGAAAGCGCGCCCAAGGCGTTCCGAGGGGGCAATAGTCGGCACACGCGGAATCTCCGTGCGATGCACGAGGCGCCGAACGACGTGCTGACGGAGGCTTACAAGGAAGACGAGTATTGGGACGACTTGTTACGGGTTACCGGTGGCAATACGGACGAGGCTCTCGCCAGGATGACGATTCGTGCGTCGTCTGGCGTTTTCGGCTGGATGAAGGAATCTGGCGTGCGGTTCCAGCCATCGTTGACTGGCACGTTGAACCTCGGCCGAACCAACGCGTTCTTTCTGGGTGGCGGCAAGGCATTGGTGAACGCCTATTACCTGACGGCGGAACGTTTGGGCGTTGAGGTCCTTTACGATACCGAGGTAATTTCCCTGAACATGGATGATGGTTCGGTGCGATCGATCGATATCACCTACAAGGGATTCCCTGAAACCTTGCATGCCCGCTGCGTCGTTGCCTCGGCCGGAGGATTCCAGGCGAACTTGGAGTGGATGCGCGAGTACTGGGGTGACGCGGTCGACAATTTTGTCATCCGTGGCACCCCCTATAATCGCGGGCGCGTGCTGAAGAATCTGCTCGACCAAGGCGTGGACGCCATCGGCGATCCGACCCAGTGCCACGCAGTCGCGCTCGATGCTCGGGCGCCGAAATTCGACGGCGGGATCACGACGCGGCTGGACAGTGTGCCATACAGCGTGGTCGTTAACCGTAACGGTGAACGGTTCTACGACGAGGGTGAGGACGTCTGGCCAAAACGATACGCAATCTGGGGACGTTTGATCGCCCAACAGCCTGGGCAGATCGCCTATTCCATCTGCGATTCCAAGGCGTTTCCATTGTTCATGCCGTCGGTCTATCCGGCCATTAAGGCGGAGTCGCTGGAAGAGCTGGCGCTAAAGATGAAGCTTGATCCGACAAAGATCCGGCAGACTATTGAGGGCTTCAACAAGGCCGTGAAACCCGGCCAGGTTTTCGACAACCGGAAACTCGACGGTAACGCCACGGAAGGCCTGACACCGAACAAAACCAACTGGGCTCGGTCTGTCGATAAGCCGCCGTTCTTTGGATACCCGCTTCGTCCCGGCATTACGTTCACGTATCTGGGCGTGCGGGTGAACGAAAAAGCCCAGGTAATGATGGATAATGGCCAACCGGCGGGCAACCTCTTCGCGTCCGGAGAGATCATGGCCGGAAATATTCTGGGCAAAGGGTATCTGGCCGGCTTTGGAATGACGATCGGCACGGTCTTTGGCCGGATCGCCGGACAGGAGGCAGCACGCCGTGCAAGAAACTGACGCCGTTATTACCGCACGGCGGGAAATGGAAATTTGTAACGCATGCCGCTACTGCGAGGGCTTCTGTGCTGTTTTCCCTGCGGTGGAGTTGCGCAGGGAATTCTCAGCCGGTGACCTAAGCTATCTGGCGAATCTTTGCCACGCTTGCCGCGGCTGTTACTATGCGTGCCAATACGCGCCGCCGCATGAATGGGGTATCAATGTGCCTCGCACCCTGGCGGAGGTTCGTGCGCAGAGCTACGCTGAGTATGCGTGGCCGCCTTCGGTGGCTCGGGCGTTCGACCGTAATGGCACAGTCGTTTCCGCCGCCATCGCTCTTGGCATCGCCGTCGTCCTGTTTTTAAGCATTCAGCTGAACGATTCCGACGTTTTCTGGGGCGCGCATCCGGTTGCCGCAAACTCTTTCTACGGTATCATCCCACTATGGGCGATGCAGGTCGTCGGCATCGCGACGTTCGGGTTTTCTCTGTTGGCGTTGTGGATGGGATTGAGGAATTACTGGCGGGATGCAGGATCATCGGAGAAGGTTGGTCTTGCCGCGTTAGCAGTTGGAATGTGGGATGTATTGACGCTGAAGAACCTCGGTGGCGGCGGTAACGGCTGCAACGATAATTCCGAGCGGTTTTCGATGCGGAGGCGGTATCTTCACCACGGGATGTTTTATGGGTTCCTGCTGTGTTTTGCCGCCACGATGACGGGATTCGTCTACCACACCTTTCTTGGGTGGCCGGCGCCCTATCCGGTACTCAGCCTTCCCGTTGTTCTCGGAAGTTTGGGTGGTGTATTGATGCTGACGGGCACCTGCGGCCTTTTTGCAATGAAGTTTGTCGACGATCCGATGCCGGCAGTCCGGCGTTTAGTGGGCGGGGACGTCGCATTGTTGCTCATGTTGGCATTCATTGCCTTGACGGGGCTTGTTCTGCTGGTGGTTCGCAGCACCGGTGCCATGGGCCTTGCGATGGCGATTTATCTTGGCTTTATCCTGGCATTCTTCCTGATTCTGCCTTACTCGAAGATGGTGCACAGCGTATATCGCGCTGCCGCGCTGGTGCGTCGCGCCGCGGAGCGAAACATGAAACCGATGGGTGGGGAGTGATCATCCGGGCCAGACGGAGACGAAGTCTTTTGCGTCGGGCCGAGGGATCGCTGGCGAGCCACCTACTAGTGTTCCAATGTAAAGAAAGCCAATGATCTCGTCCGTGGGCTCCAGGCCTAACGACGTCTTTACGGCCGGATCATAGGCTGGCGCCCCGGTCTTCCACGCCGCGCCGTATCCAAGCGCGGGCGCGGCCAGCATAATTGTCTGGGCAGCGGCCGATGCGGAGGCGATCTGTTCAATCTCTGGAATTTTGTGGCCGCGCTGCACCTTTGCGGCAACGGCGACAATGGTTGGTGCTCGGAACGCTTTGTCTCGCTCCCGCTGCAGATCCCCCTCTGTGGCGTTGGGGTCGCGGCGTCGAAGCGAGTTGGCCATCACCTGCCCGAAGCGGGCGCGTTGGTCCGGCCCGATCACCACGAACTGCCAGGGTCTGAGTCGGCCGTGATCGGGTGCCCGAATGGCGCTGGCAAACATCTGGTCTAGATCCGCCGCCGACGGCCCTGGAGCTTCGAGTTTTACCGCAGATTGGCGGCTGAGCATCAGTTCGAGCGCGTCCATTATACCCTCCGGGAAGACAGAGTAGTTGTAGCAGGCTATTTCGCCTATAGGGCTACCCTGTGTCACCATAGCTTGGTCAGGCGAGCGCCCGTATGACGAGAGCCTATCCGGGAAAAGGGTTAGATCGCAACGCGCATATATAGGATGTCAGGGCCTCGAAGTCATGTGACAGCGGGTGACAAATGCGCGTCGGGTCGATTCGATACGGGGTTCACCGATTTGGAGCCTCGTTGGCATGTCCCCAGCCGCTATATCGCTATCTGCCAAATCCCGTCTGGCTGTCCTGCTCGAGCATTTCAGCACAATCGACGACCCGCGCGACGTTCGCCGCATCGGCCATCCCCTCGCGGAAATCCTCTGGCTGGTGGTCTGCGGCACGATCGCCGATTGCGACGATTACGATCACATTGCCGCCTGGGGCGAGGCCCATCTGGATTTCCTGCGCCGCCATCTGCCGTATCAGCACGGTGTGCCAGGCGGCCGCTGGCTGACGATCCTGATGAACCGGATCAACCCGGCCCTGTTCTCGGCCGTGTTCACCGCCTGGGTGCGCGATAGCTGGCCGGATCGGCCGGAGTGTGTCGCCATCGATGGCAAGACATCGCGGCGCAGCCACGACCACGCCACGGGCATCGAGCCAATCCACCTGGTGTCGGCCTTCGCCACGACATCCAACCTCATTCTGGGGCAGGAGGCGGTGGCGAACAAATCCAATGAGTTGACCGCCATTCCGGCCTTGCTGGCGCGGCTGGCCGAACAGGATGGGCTGCGCGGCAGCCTGGTCTCGATCGATGCCATCGCAACCAACGGCACCATCGCCAAGGCCATCAGGCAGGCCGGTGCCGACTATCTGCTGGCGGTGAAGGCCAACCAGCCAACCCTGCGCGCGGAGGTCGAGGCCTGTTTCGAGACCGCCTCATCCGGGCCTCTCGAAACCCATGTCAGCCACGACAAGGGCCACGGCCGGATCGAGCAGCGCACCGTCAGCGTCGTGCGCGAAATTGACTGGTTGTCAGGCGATCGCCGCTTTCCGGGCGAACTGCGTCTGCCTGACGCCGCCTGCATCGTCCGGTCCAGGCCGACATCCAGCGCGGCGGGAGCCGCCATGCTGAAACGCGCTACGACATCTCCTCCGCTCCGCTTGACGCCGAGCGGGCGGCACGCGCCGTACGGGGCCATTGGGGGATCGAGAACCGGCTGCACTGGGTCCTGGATGTGACCTTCGATGATGATCAGTCGCGTCTGCGCAAAGGCTTTGGAGCAAGAAACATGGCAGTCGTGGATCGTGCGCCACTTCGCTCTCAACCTCGTTCGCTGCGCGAAGGACACCAAGTCTATCAAGCTGCGACGCAAGATGGCAGCCTGGATACCAAACTATCTCGAGGGGCTGCTCGCTCACAGGCTACAATGAAAATTGGATTCGAGGCCCTCGGGATCGAGGCCGTTGAGCTTTGCGGATTCGATCAGGGTGTAGAATATCGCCGCCCTGTCGCCGCCGCGGTCACTGCCCACGAACATGAAATTCTTGCGCGTGATGGCCACCCCTCTGAGCAGACGTTCGCTGAAATTGTTGTGTGTGCCTTGCCAAGGTGCACTGTTCTCCCCGGTGGAAACCCGGGCCGGCAAACTCTCGCTCCAGCCGGAAGCACTCGGGGCGGGACAGGAGGCGACGAATGGCCTGAAGCCCTTCGAGAAAAGACCCCTTTAGGGGGCCAGCGGACCGTGCGGGCCGCAACGTGAGTGAACATCGAGCAGGCCTTGAAATCGTCAATGTGGGAGCCGACCCGCCACAATAACGGGGCAGCTACACACTGAAGTTGACCCGGTTTGGTGGAGCCATCCACGCTACCACCGGAGGCTTCCCACATGGCCAAAACCCGCCCGCCTTATTCCCCTGAATTCCGCCGACAAATGGTCGAACTGGTTCGCGCCGGTCGCGATCCCGATGATCTCGCGCGTGAGTTCGAACCAACGGCGCAGTCGATCCGCCATTGGGTGACGGTCGCCGAGCGTCGGGATGGCCGCCGGGAGGAGAAGGTCGAGGTTGTTACCCCGACGGAACGCGATGAGTTGATTCGACTGCGGCGTGAGAACAAGCAACTGCGTCAGGAGCGCGACATTCTCTCTCGAGCAGCGGCCTGGTTCGCTCGCGAGACCGGAGCGGTGCCGTCCGGATCTTCGAATTCATGAGCGCGAATCAGGCTGAATTTTCGATCGCGACGATGGCGCGCGTGCTCGGCGTGTCGGAGTCCGGCTATCACGCATGGCGCTTCCGCCCCCCGTCGGCCCGTGCAGTCGAAGACAAGATGCTCATGAAGAAGGTCCGAACGGTTCACACGACCTCGCGCGAGACGTATGGGTCACCGAGAATCCACGCGGAGCTTCGAGCCACGGGGCACAGGCACGGCCGCGAACGGATCGCGCGCCTGATGCGCGCGGCGGCTCTGACCGGCGCCAGTCGCCGCCGCAAAGGCGTGACAACGACGCGCCGTGACAAGGACGCGCGGCCAGCGCCGGATCTGGTGGATCGCGATTTCACCGCCGTGGCGCCGAACAAACTCTGGGCAAGGCTGGCCAAGGTTCCAACGGCGAAGCCGTTGGAATAGCCAGACGAGGGCGCCGACATCACCTTCGTGCCGACGGCGAACGGGTTCCTGTATCTGGCCGTCGTCCTTGATGCCTGGAGCCGGAAGATCGTTGGCTGGTCGATGGCAAACCACCTGCGCGCAGAGTTAGTCCTGGATGCCTTGGAGATGGCGATCGGTCAGCGCCGCCCCGGCGATGTCATCCATCACTCGGACCAGGGATGCCAATACACATCTCTGGCGTTCGGTGGGCGTTGCCGGGAAGCGGGCGTGCGACCGTCAATGGGATCGGTCGGGGATGCCTACGACAACGCCATGTGCGAAAGCTTCTTCGCCACGCTGGAATGTGAGCTGCTGGAGCGGCGCCGGTTCGCGTCCCAGGTCGAGGCCAGGATGGCCTGCTTCAGCTTTATCGAAGGCTGGTACAATCCCGTTCGGCGGCACTCAGCGTTGGGTTACCGATCACCGATGGCATATGAAGCCATGATGGAGGTCGTCACCACGGAACCGTAATCAACATAGCCATCAAACACTCCACGGAAACGGGGCAGCTTCACACCACGGCTCCTTCATACCCTTGGCCTGCACACAGACGACCGCTCCAACCTGCTGGCCCTTCGCTGTGACACGGGCATCCCGCAGCTTGCGGGCGCGGCCGCTCTTGCCTACCCACTCGGCCGCGGGCCTCGTCAGCCCGTCGGCATCGGTGACATGGATGTTGCCACGGAAACGGATGACGTAGTCGAAGCCCAGCGTGCCAAGGTAGGCGAATAGCTTCTGATCGCCGAAACCGCGATCGGCCAGGATGGTGACCCTGCATCCGCCTGGCACCAATTCGGACAGCCGCCGCAGGCAGGCATCTTCGTAGTCATTGCGATGGTTCTTCAGTTCTTCTTTCCACACTGTCAGCCATAGCAACGGGGCTGCTCGGCCATGGCCGGTGACCAGGCTCAGCACCAGCGTGGCCTGATCGTCATGGTCGAAATCGGTCCAGTCCATGGCAACCAAGATTTCCCGACGGTCGCCGATCTGATGCGGCACCCAGCGGGTGAAACTGTCCCATACGTCGATGCCCTCGTTGCTCAGCAACCGATCCACCTGTTTGATCGCGTGCTTGGTCTTCAACCCCCGCGCCTGCGCAAGCGCCTGACCGATCAGGGCCACCGCCAGAGACGCGGCGGTCATCGTGCCCAGCGTGGCTCCGACCAGAGAATCAATGCGTTTGGCATGCAGCCCAGGCCCGTAGAGCTCGCCGATGAATGAGCGAACATCCTCAAACCGACCGCCTTCCCGTCCGACCCGCACCATAGGCTCACTCCAACCGGTTCCCTGGCTGAAGCGTTTACAAACACGCGCCGAATCGCGCCTATATTTCAGTCAATCGAAATGAGGGGATTCCTGAGCAACGCTGGAAAAGTTTGTACAATCATCAGCGGCGGTCACCTTGATCGTGCCGCCAGCGATGCGCTCCTGCAAATTCTGGCACCCTTGGGAATTGAGGCGGCACTGGCGGCGATCGACAGCGGACAGGATTGCAATCGGGATCAGCGCCGACAAGCTGAACTGGCATTGGAAGCAGCCCGATACGAAGCCGGGTTGGCGCGCCGACAGTACGATGCCGTTGATCCCGACAACCGGCTGGTGGCAGGAGAACTGGAGCGGCGGTGGAATGAACGGTTGGTGACCGCGCAACGCCTGGAAGCGCAACTGGCGGCTATGGTCGACGATACCTCCGGGCAGTTGAGCGCCGCCGAGCGGGAAGGACTTGTGAATCTCGGACAAGACTTGTCGGCCGTTTGGAACGATCAGGCTTCGTCGGTCGAGATTAAGAAGCGAATCACCCGGGCCCTGATCCGCTAGATTGTGGTGCGGGTCGAAGACGATCGACTGCATGGCATGATCCACTGGCATGGTGGTGACCATACCGTCCTCGACATTGCGATCAGGGGGCGAGGCCGCTGGCGCGATACCAAGGAAGCCAGTGCCGGAGCGGAAACTGCTGCGCTGATCACGGCCCTGGTCCGCATGATGCCCGATTCCAGTATCGCCGCCGTTCTCAACCGGCTCGGCAAACGAACAATAAACGGATTGAGCAGGACCGCCGGTCGGGTACAACTATTCCGTAACGATCACCACCTTCTGGCGTATCGTGAGGGTGAACGTGCAGGCCGAGGTGAATTGATGCTCAACGAAGTCGTCGAGGAACTCGGGGTCAGCAAGATGACGGTGATCCGTCTGATCCACACAAAGGCGCTTCCCGCCAGCCAAGTCTGTCCGGGTGCGCCGTACCTTATATTACGCAAGGATCTGGAACTGCCCGGTGTCCGCTCGGCGCCCAAAGCCCCAGTATCAGCAGATATTCGACAGACTGCTATTGAACTTCAATAACTTAAACGGAGGTGCATCATGCCGCGATCGTCTTGAAAATTTCGGGCGAACCATGCCGGTCCAGCGCGTCCTGCAAGGCCTCGACACAGAAGCCGGTTTCCATGCCGGTCGACAGACGCCAGGCCAGAACCCGTCGGCTGAACCAGTCCATCACCGCGACCAGATACACGAACCCCTTCGCCAGCGGGATGTAGGTGATGTCGGCGCACCACACCTGGTTCGGCCGATCGATCGCGAGACCGCGCAAAAGATAAGGATAAACAACGTGGTCCGGATGACGGCGGCTGGTGTTCGGCTGCTGGTAGATCGCCTCGATCCGCATCAGGCGCATCGGACGTCGCACTCGCTTGCGGTTGACCGTCCAACCGTCCCGGCGCAGCACCGCCACCATCCGGCGCGTGCCATAGAACGGTGTCGCCAGATATTGCTCGTCGAGTTGGCGCATCAGCCGAAGATCGTCCTCACTCACCGCCGCCGGGCGCCAATACAGCGACGAACGAGCCACTTTCAGCAGGCGGCACTGCGCCACGGTCGACAGATCGGCGTCGGCGTTGTCGACCAGCGCCAACCGCGTGACCTGGTTCATGGACCAGACCTTTGCGAAAAAAATCCCGCTCGACCGTCAGCTCGCCAATCGTCTCATACAGTTTGGCAAGCCGCGCATCGTCGGCTGAGGCCGCGCCGGATGGACCAGCCTTGCCCTTGGCAAACAGCGAGCCAACACCGTCGATCACCGTCTTCTTCCAGGCGTGGATCTGGCTGGCGTGCACGCGATACCGGCTCGACAGTTCCGCTACCGTGCTGTCCTCGCGAACCGCCGCCAACGCCACCTTCGCCTTGAAATCAACCCCGCGCTTTTTGCGAACATTCGCCATTTGTAACCCCTGGCCATCAGCCGTTTTAGGGCGAGACTCTCTCTTAGCCACATGTCCAGGATTTGGAGACTACCTCACTCGGCGCTGGACCATCCAGTGCAATCCTCGAAAGCCTGCATACTGTGAGACGGGTCGCCCCGATCTCAAGCCAACATCTGGTCTAAGTTATTATCCGCCTCCGTTCGCCTGTGCGGAACCCTGGGTGGTGGGTAATGCGATCAAGGGCGTCGGCTCCTTGGATCAGGAGAAGTTGACCGCCTATATCCATGCGAATTCCTTCCATACGATCCTGTGTGACGTCAGCTTCTGCGATGATGGCGTTCGGAAGGAGGCGAAGATCTTGTACGAACAGTTTCACGATGTGCGTTGCAACGATATCAACCAGTCCGGGGTGGTAAGGCGGAAACCATCCTCGAGCCGTTATCCGATGCGGCCCGGGACCTTGATCGTGCCCTACTCGGACATCGTGCATTAAAGGCCTATGCTGAGGGTGCATGGCTCCCTTGTTTTGAATGTGCTGCCCCGGCTGGGGCTTGTTTTTAAGGTTTTCAGTTAGTTACCGGCAACTAAAAAAGATTTGGCGGATCCTCGTAATCGCGTTGACACATCTGGGGGCCGGGTCTAGAAGGCGCCTCCCCCGACGAGCCGGTTGGTTCGGGCGGATGGGATCGGGCTCCGGCCCGGGGG
>CAWFUL010000001.1:0-43244 GCA_963819005.1 uncultured Pseudomonadota bacterium | reverse complement strand
CGGATCCAGTGTCCCATCCGCCACCATCTCGTCCAGCACGCGGATCACATCCGACCGCTGCGCCCCGCTTTCCGGGTGCGCCACATCACGAACATGCAGGATCACGTCCGCCTCGGACACTTCCTCCAGGGTCGCTCGAAAAGCTTCAACCAGCTCGTGCGGCAACTGGCTGATGAAACCCACCGTGTCCGACAGGATCACCCGGCGTCCTGACGGCAGGACCAACCCGCGCATCGTCGGATCCAGTGTCGCGAACAGCTGGTCACGCGCCGTAACCTCCGCACCGGTCAGCGTGTTGAACAGCGTCGACTTGCCGGCATTGGTGTAGCCGACCAGCGCGATCACCGGGAACGGCACCCGCTTGCGCGCCGACCGGTGCAGTCCGCGCGTGCGACGCACCTGCTCAAGCTCCTTGCGCAATTTGATCAGCCGCTCGCTGATCAGCCGCCGGTCGGTCTCGATCTGCGATTCTCCTGGTCCGCCCAGGAAACCGAAGCCGCCCCGCTGCCGCTCTAGGTGAGTCCAGGACCTCACGAGCCGGGACCGCTGATACTCCAGATGGGCAAGCTCGACCTGAAGCGTGCCCTCCTTCGTCGCCGCCCGCTCTCCGAAAATGTCCAGGATAAGACCGGTCCGGTCGATCACCTTGCAGTTCCAGGCGCGCTCCAGGTTGCGTTGCTGCACCGGGCTCAGCGCGGCGTCCATGATCACGACGTCGACACCATTTTCGCTCAGCGCCGCACCCTGGTCCGCGACCTGCCCTTCGCCAAGCAACATCGACGGCCGGCGGGCACGTAGCGGCAGGACGGCTGTATGCACAACGGCCAGCCCTATGGACGCCGCGAGCCCAACCGCCTCGGCCAAGCGCGCCTCAGCCGCACGGGGCTGGTCGCCCGTTCCGCCATTGGCCTCCCGTGAGGGATGGCGCTCCCATGGCAAGATAACCGCTGCCCGAACACTCAGCACGCCGTTTGATCGCTCGGCGGGGTCGCTGTGGCCGTTGGCGGATGACTTAGTCTGGACAGCGATGTCAGTCGTTTCCCGCAGCTGGAGTCAGTTCCCGCGCTGGCGCGGCTGCCGCGCCTTCGACCTTCGTCGCGTCGAACAACTGAATTGGCGCGCCAGGCATAACGGTGCTGATGGCATGCTTATAAACCAGCTGCGTATGCCCATCGCGGCGCAGCAGAACGGAAAAATTGTCGAACCAGGTGATAATCCCCTGAAGTTTGACACCGTTCACAAGGAACACCGTCACCGGCGTTTTGCTTTTCCGCACGTGGTTCAGGAACACGTCCTGAACATTTTGCGACTTCTCATTGGCCACGGCCACAATCCTTCTTTTTTCTCATATTGGATGAGATTGACAAAACACTTCTAACCGGCGGGTCGTGGCACGGCCGTCGGTATACTCTTTTAATCGGAACAATCACATCAATTAAGTTCACCAAGCCTGGAGACAAGGGCCTCGGCCGACGGGAAATGAAGATCCGGCGCGGCGCGGTCAACCCCCCCGTCATGCGCCGCATCGCCAAGCAGGACGGCCGTCACCCCGGCGGCGCGCGCGGCCTGCATGTCCACCGCCGTGTCGCCGACATACCATATCGACGAATTCGCGGCGACACCCCAATGCCGCAGCGCCAGGAAGATTGGCGCGGGGTCCGGCTTGTCCGCCGCGGCGTCGCCTGCGCCGACAATCGGCCCGAAATACGCGTCCCAACCCAGGTGCGTCACTTCCCGCCGCAGAAACGCCCCAGCCTTGTTTGAAACGACGCCTTGCGGCACCGCAGCTCCAGCTTGC
This sequence comes from uncultured Pseudomonadota bacterium, assembly GCA_963819005.1. GTDB lineage: Bacteria > Pseudomonadota > Alphaproteobacteria > Acetobacterales > Acetobacteraceae > Rhodopila. Next base: position 41,446 of record CAWFUL010000001.1, on the reverse strand, counting down.
AATACCGCCTCGATGCCATGCATCGGGCTGACGTGCTGCAAGTGGCCGTCCGTCAGGGTCTGGTAAAACAGGTCGCGGGCATACTCCCAGCGGTCCCCGAACATCACCGGAAAGCTCTCACGCAACGAAACCCGGACGCGGTTCCGCGTATCGTCCACCGTCCAGACAGGACGGGCGAACGCCGTGAAGACCGCGTTCATCGCCGCGGTAATGCCAGCCCAGCCATCAACCAACGTGTTGTCCCAGTCATACAGCAGGATTGCTGGAACTGCCTGCCGCATCAAGCCTCGGCCATGACAGTTTCCCGCTTTTGCAGGCGCGTCAGAACACACGCGTTCGCACAAACACGCAGCCAACCGTCAAAGGAGAAGTCATGCGCATTGATCTCCGGCGCGAACCTGTCGATATACCCTTTCAACAGACCGGGCCGCACAACCTCGACAGTCCCCGCGGGCCGATCGGGTTCGGCCGGTTGAACCCATAGCAGCGTGTTGGACCCAAAAGCATTGATTGCCATGTGTAACGGCAGGATCTCTTCCTCTGTTACCGGAGCGTTCCGCTTGTATACGAAAATCTTTTCGCCAAGTTGCAGTTCTTCAACGAATTTCCGCAGCAGGAACTTAAGGCGAGCCGACTCCTGTTCACGCATCAGCCAAATGCTGCGTTGACCCTCGTATACAAACGTATGGTAAACGAGGCCGTATTTCTTCTCGTGAATCATATACTCCTTGCGAGGCCCGCCTTCCAGGCGTGGGTCAATATCCTCAGCCGCGCCGAGCCCTTCGAATCCGTTCTCGATTCCCCGGATCAGATTGCGCATGAACGTGCTGGAAAAGCGCAGCAAACCTAACGGCTCCGAATCGCATTGCCGTTGAAATAACCCGAACTCGCAGTTTTCTCCGAGAGATTCGAATTTCAGCGCGATCTGCGGGATAGTCATGCCGGTCCGGTTGATTGCCCACTCCGAAACGTCGACATGGCTGCGGCTTGAAAAGGAGCGTTCTCGAGTTGGACCCAGCATCAGGCCTGAAGGCAGTTTGTCGTCGACGGAACCCGGTGCCTCGACGACACGAAAAAGCTTGGCCTCAAACAATGAGAAGGACAGATCGCGCTCATCGCCGTTCTCAGCAAAGTCTTTTGGGCGGGCCGCGTCCGGATGCTGCAGCGTGATAAGCACTCGTTCGGAGGTCCCCATCATCCCCCTTGGTATGCGATAACCCAAAAGGGTAGGCCGGCTGAGATTCGATGAACCAACGACCGCATCGTTCACCGACACGATCAACCGCTGGCTTGGCAGTTCAGGGGCATGGACGAATGGAACGACATCGAACGTCAGGATGTACTCGTCAGCATCCGCTGGGCGCGGCAGTATAATATGGCTTTCCGCCCCCACGCTCCATGTGAACTCCGGTTCGGAACGCGCCCAGCCGCCACCGAGATACGCGAGGCTATTACCAGCGGTGCCGAATTTGATCGTTAGTTCACACGCGATCGTCATTTTTGATCCCTTGAGCGACCTCCGGTCATATCCTTGCGAGGCTCCCCAGTGTCGCAACCCGACCGAAGCACTACTATTTGATCATTTGACCCCTTGGCAACAACATACTCGAGATGAGATCCAAAATATTGGACGCCGCGTGAACGTTAGTAGATGGTGTCACATGACTGCGCTGACTTACAAGGCTCCCTGTCGCCGTGCCGTCCATGCCCGCCTCTGGTACCAAGCTTGATCGTGGTTGCGATGAATTTGGGGCAGCCCTGGGCAAAGCTGTGTAGGACAAGCATTTAGGTCCCGGCCTGCCAGGGCCTAACGTGTCCGATTTCGAAGACCCTCAGCCGACGCACGGGTCGAAGCCCAAGCCCACCCGCGATCACGGCAACAGGCATCGCTTCAAGACCATCATGTTCGTGGTGCTGCGTGCTTGACGGTTTCCCGCGTGCCATCCATGTCTGCGCCGACATGTCCACCAGACTGACCATTGATCATCGGACCGCGGAACCTCGCGGCGCGGCTATGGCCCGCCATCCGGAGAAGGCACATCGGCCGGACAACCCGATCCAGCGCAAGCCGGATTGGATCAGGGTGAAGGCGCCCAACCACCCTGTCTACCATCAGACGCGGGCGCTGATCCGGAACAACCGGCTGGTCACCGTGTGTGAGGAAGCGGCCTGCCCCAACATTGGCGAGTGCTGGTCCCAGCGCCACGCCACGATGATGATCATGGGCGACACCTGCACGCGGGCCTGCAGTTTCTGCAATGTCCGCACCGGTCAACCCCTGGCGCTCGAGGCTGACGAACCCTCTCGGGTCGCCGATGCCGTCGCCCGGCTTGGATTGCGCCACGTCGTTATCACGTCCGTCGACCGGGATGATTTGCCGGATGGGGGCGCCGCGCATTTTGCCGCGGTGATACAAGCGATCCGTTCAGCGGCCCCCGATACGACGATCGAGGTTCTGACTCCGGACTTCCTTCGCAAAGCGGATGCGACCCAGGTCGTTGCGCAGGCGCGGCCTGACGTGTTCAACCACAATCTTGAGACTGTGCCGCGGCTTTACCCAGCCATTCGGCCCGGCGCCCGCTATTACCAGTCACTCAGGCTTTTGGATCAGGTAAAGCAGAGCGACCGATCGATCTTTACCAAATCGGGGCTGATGGTCGGCCTTGGCGAGACAAAAGCCGAAATCATGCAAGTGATGGACGACCTGCGCATCGCGGACGTGGACTTTTTAACGATCGGTCAGTACTTGCAGCCATCGGTGAAGCACGCCCCCGTCGACCGCTTCGTCCGCCCCGAAGAATTTGAAGAATACGCCGCGCTGGCTCGTTCCAAAGGCTTCCTGCTGGTCTCGGCCACCCCGCTGACCCGTAGTTCCTATCATGCCGATGCCGACTTCGCCGCTTTACGGACCGCCCGTGCCGACAGGCTGGCAGCCAACAAGCCGATCCAGCCCACGGCCTGATGCCTACCCATGCGGAACGGAAGGTCGTGCCGTACACGCCCGAACAGTTGTTCGATCTTGTAGCGGACGTCGGCAAATACCCGCAGTTCCTGCCGTGGTGCGTCGCATCCCGCGTCCGCTCGCAAAGCGCCGAGGAGCTGATCTCCGACCTGACCATCGGCTTCGGACCCTTCCGCGAAACTTTCACGAGCCGCGTCGCCCTTGACCGCCCCAGCCGTGTGAAAGTGCGCTACGAAAACGGCCCCTTCCGCTATCTGAACAACCAGTGGGATTTCACGCCCCACCCCAAGGGCACCGAAGTCTCATTCTTTGTCGACTTCGAATTCCGCAGCCGCATCCTGCAGGCCGCCATCGGCGTGGTGTTCAACGAGGCGGTGCGGCGGATGGTCAACGCCTTCCTCAAACGCGCCCGCGACGTCTATGGTCCGCCTTCCGCCTCCTAGGAGCAGCCGATGATCTACGCACCACCAAGGCTGGACCGCTCCCTGCCGCCGGTTCGGGTGAACCTGTTCTCCGACACCCAGACCCGTCCGTCCGCCGCGATGAAGGACGCCATGATGGCGGCCGAGGTTGGCGACGAGCAGAATGGCGACGATCCGACCACCCAGGCGCTGTGCGACCGTATGGCCGAACTGATGGGCAAGCAGGCGGCGGTCTTCCTGCCCTCCGGCACGATGTGCAACCAGATCGCCATCCTGACCCACTGCCGTCCCGGCGATGAGATCCTTGCGCACGAAAGCGCGCATATCATTGCCAATGAGGGCGGCGGGCCGGGCGCGCTCGCCGGGGCTGTCGTGCTTGGCCTGCGCGGCCCGCGCGGCATGTTCGACAGCGACGCCGTCACTTCCGCCTTGCGCGAACCTCGCCGCAACGCCCCCCCGCAGACCCTTCTGGCGGTCGAGCAAACCGCCAATTCCGGCGGCGGCTCCGTCTGGCCGGCCGGTCTGCTAAACCAGGTCACCGAAACCGCCCACCGGCACGGCCTTAAAACCCACATGGATGGCGCCCGGCTGATGAATGCCGTGGTCGCCGCCGGCGTGACCGCGCAGGAAATGGTGGCCGGCTGCGACTCCGTCTGGCTCGATTTCACCAAGGGACTCGGCGCCCCGCTGGGCGCAGTCCTGTGCGGATCGGAGGAGTTCATCGATCAGGCATGGCGGTGGAAACAGCGCCTCGGTGGCTCCTTGCGTCAGTCCGGACTTTGCGCGGCAGGTTGCCTTTATGCGCTGGACCATAACGTCGTCCGGCTTGCGGAGGACCACGCCAACGCCAAGACGCTGGCGCGCGGGCTCGCGCAGATACCGGGACTGGCCGTAGAAGAGCCGGAGACGAATCTGGTGTTTTTCGACACCAGCAGTACCCGGCAGACCGCGGAAGTGCTCGCCGGCAAGCTTCGGCGAGAGGGCATATCTGTGTCGGTGGTCGGCTCTCACCGCATCCGCGCCTGCACCCATCTGGACGTGGACGCCGAGGGGATCGACCTCGCGCTGCGGATCATTACAAGGACCGTAAGCGGCTAGCCCAGCCGGCGCGTCGCGGCGGCGGCGCAACATCGGTTTCTCCGGTGGGCGGTTAATCTTCGGTTAGCACTCTAGCGCCTAGATATTTCCTGACCCAACCGACTCCAGGTCCGTTTGCCATGCGCGCCATTGCCTGCCTTGTCCTGCTGCTTGCCCTCGCCAGCCCGGCCCTAGCCGCCGAGACCGAAACAAACGCTAGCCCCGTTGCGGCAGCTTCACTGGCTGCCGCCCCCCAGGTTTCGCCGGTGGTCACGCCTACGGCCGCCGCGCACGCCGACGCTGCGCCGGACGAGGCGATGCCTGGCGACACGGCGAAGGCTCACGCCAAGCATAAGCACGCCAAATGGGAGGATAAGTTCGCCAAAGCCGACACAGCGCATAACGGCCACCTCACACTCCAGGAGGCGGAGAACGGCTATCCGACCGTGGCTAGGCACTTTCAGGAAATTGACGTCGACAGCAAAGGCTATGTTACTTTGAACGACATCCGAGCCTGGCACGCCCTGAGGAAAGCATCTCACGCCCATCACCAGAAATCTGACGATGCCCTGCGGCCTCAGCACGCCTTCCAACAGCGGCCCGCCACCAGCCTTCACCCTTTGAACACCCGTGCAACCCAGACCATTCAGCCGCCCGCCACGGCCAGGGTGGCCGGCCAAAGCGAGGCGCAACGCTGACGCCTCAGGCCTCTGTCAGCTCACCTGCCACCGGTGCATGGTTCAACAATGCCGCCAAAATCGTACCGCCGATCGAGTTGCCCAGCAGTGTCGGCACCAGGAAGCGGCCTAGATACTCGCCAAATCCGGCGTGGCCCGAGATGACCTCGTAAGCGGTCTCCGCTGACCCGGCGATGACATGCGGAAACTGGCAGATCGAGATGACGTAGGTCAGCAGGATGATAATCAGCGGCCGGCTCGGCCCTGCCCCCGGCAGCAGCCAGACCATAAGACCGATCAACCATCCGGCCAGTCCGCCAGTAATAAGCGTATGCCAGAACGGATGATCCATCGTATGCGCCGCCAGCGCCTCCATCGCCGCGACGGTCTGCGGCGGGAACACGTCCAGCAGGGCGGCGATGCTGGCAAAAACCCAGGTTGCCGCCAGGTTCATCGTCAACACGATCGCCCAAACCCGCAGCATCAGCAGCACCGTCGACATGTCGCGCCGCGTCAGCGCCGGGATCACCGCCGTCAGCGTCGTCTCGGTGAACAACTGCTGACGGCCCAGGATCACAATCAGAAACCCTATGCAGTAGCCAAACCCTGATACCAGCCTGGTCCAGGCCGCTTCCGGCAATAACGACTGCAACGTCGCCTGCGCCACGAACGAGAACCCGATCGACGCACCCGCCGCGAGCCCCGACCACGCGAGCCCGCTGAACGACCGCTCCAACTCTTCCTCGCCCTGCTCCCGGACGATCTCGTGAATGACCAGCGGCCCCATCGGCGCGGCCGCCGCCGCCTGCCGCCGCTCCCGCCGATCCAGATGAGGTGACGACTCGCCTGCCTCGCGCATGCCCGCTCCCGCATAACCAGCAGTGCTAACGCTCATCCCGTCCGGTCGATGCCATCACATCTGGCGCAGCCATGCGGGCAGGGACGCCTCTGCCTGCCTTGCCAGACGAAGGCGAACGTGCTTCTCCGAAAAGCCATTTCCAGAGCCGCCGCCCCGCCGGGAGAATGCGATGATCGACTACCCCACCGACACCATGCCTGACCTTCTGAAGAAAGGTGCGGATCGGGCGCCGGCGATCGGCGCGCCCGGCCGCCCCTCGCTGACCCACGCCAGCCTGCGCGCTTTGGCCAGCCGCACGGTCGCCAGCCTGAACGCAATGGGCATAGGCCGCGGCGATCGCGTCGCGCTAGTCATTCCCAACGGGCCGGAAGCCGCGTCCTCGTTCGTCACCATCGGCTGCGGCGCTACCACCGCGCCCCTGAACCCCGCCTACAAAGCCGATGAGTTTGCCTTCTATCTCGGCGACCTCAGCGCCAAGGCCCTGGTCATCCAGGCCGGAATGGATAGCCCGGCACGCGCCGCCGCCGCCGAACGCGGCATTCCGGTTATCGATCTCGTGACCGACCCCGCGAGTCCGGCCGGTGACTTCACCCTGGCGCCACCCGCCGGGCTGACTGGCACACCCGAACGCCCCGGCACCGCCACCGCCCAGGATCAGGCGCTGGTGTTGCACACCTCCGGCACCACCTCCCGCCCCAAGATCGTCCCCCTGCGGCACATCAACGTGACGGCCTCTGCGTACCATATCGGCGAGACCCTCGCGTTGACGCCCAACGACGTCTGCCTCAACATCATGCCGCTGTTCCACATCCACGGCCTGATCGCCGCCACGCTCTCCAGCCTCGCCGCCGGCGGCGCTGTCTCCTGCTCGCCCGGCTTTAATGCCTTCCGCTTCTTCTCCTGGTTCAGCGAAGTGCGCCCCACCTGGTACACCGCCGTCCCGACCATGCATCAGACGATCCTGGAACTCGCCCCGCGCAACAAAGCCGCCCTGGAAGCCGGCCGTCTGCGCTTCATCCGCTCCTCGTCCTCGTCGCTGCCCGGCCCAGTCATGACCGCCATGGAAACGGCGTTCGGCGTTCCGGTCATCGAATCCTACGGAATGACGGAAGCCTCGCATCAGATGGCCTCCAACCCACTGCCGCCCCGCCTGCGCTTCCCCGGCTGCGTCGGCATCGCCTCCGGCCCCGACGTCGCCATCATGGACGACGAAGGCAGCTTGCTCCCACCCGGCGGCCTGGGCGAAGTCGTCATCCGCGGCCGCAATGTCACCGCCGGCTACGAGAACAACCCAGCCGCCAACGCCGCCGCCTTCACCAACGGCTGGTTCCGCACCGGCGACCAGGGGATCATCGACGCCGAAGGCTACCTGCGCCTGACCGGCCGTCTGAAGGAACTAATCAACCGCGGCGGCGAAAAGGTCAGCCCGCTGGAGGTCGACGAAATCCTGATGGAGCACCCCGCCGTCGCCCAGTGCCTGACCTTCGCCATGCCCCACGCCAAGCTGGGCGAGGAAGTCGCCGCCGCCGTCGTGCTGCGCGAGGGATCGTCCGCCAAGGACACCGAACTGCGCGAGTTCTGCGGCGAACGCCTCGCCGGCTTCAAGGTCCCCCGCAAGATCGTCTTCCTGTCCGAGATCCCCAAGGGCGCCACCGGCAAGCTCCAGCGCATCGGCCTTGCCGAAAAGCTCGGCCTCTCGGCGTGAAAATCGCCATCTTCGGCGCCGGAGCGATCGGCGGCTTCCTGGGTGTGAAACTGGCTCAGGCCGGCGCCGACGTGACCTTCATTGCCCGCGGCCCGCACCTCGCGGCCATGCAGGCAAACGGCGTCACTCTTCGGTCCAGCAACAACACCGTCGTTGTCCACCCACGCTGCGTCGGATCCGCGGCCGAGGCCGGCATCCAGGACTACGTCGTCGTCACACTGAAAGCCCACGGCCTGCCCGGCGCCGCAACACAGATCGCCGCCATGATGGGCCCCGCCAGCGCCCTCGTGACCGGCATCAACGGCATCCCGTACCTGGTACTTCTACGGACTGGACAGTCCTTACCGCGACCGTGTCGTCGAAAGCGTCGACCCTGGCGGCAAACTGTGGGACCTGCTGCATCCGCGCCAGGCGATCGGCTGCGTCGTCTATCCCGCCGCCGAGGTCACAGAACCCGGCGTCATCGAGCACACCTATGGCGACCGCTTCACCCTCGGCGAGCCGGACGGCTCACGCAGCCCCAGGATCGAGGCGCTGTCGAAGCTGATGATCGCTGCTGGCCTGAAAGCCCCGGTGCGCCCGAAAATCCGCGACGAGCTCTGGGTCAAACTCTGGGGCAACCTCGCCTTCAACCCGATCTCCGCCCTCACTTCCGCCACACTTGACCGCATCACCGGCGACGAGGGCCTTCGCGACCTCTGCCGTGGCATGATGCTCGAAGCCAAGCTCGTCGCCGAGGCCCTCGGCGTCCGCTTCGCCATCGACGTCGACAAGCGCATCGCTGGCGGCGCCGAGGTCGGTGTCCACAAAACCTCCATGCTGCAGGATCTGGAACGCGGCCGCCCGATGGAAATCGACGCCCTGCTGGGCGCCGTCGTCGAACTTGGCGCCGTCGTTGGAGAGACCATGCCGCTTTGCAAAGCGGTCCTGGCCCTGGTCCGCGAACGTGCCCGGCAGGCGGGATGCTACACCGATCCGTAGAGTTTCATGCTCGAATGGATGATGGCTTAATCGCCCGGAATGACTTCATTTCAAATGCCGCGTCAGTTGCCGCATCAGAAGAATTTCTTGAACAACTAAAATAAATAGCAAAAAGTAATCAGGTAGTCCAACTTGATAAACCTGCCCGTAACGGCGGATGAACCGCCATTACGGGCCTTGGCTCACCGAAGACCGAAGAAGCTAAGTACCGCGACGACGACGACCACCAATCCGACGATGTAAATAATGCTATTCATCCGAACCTCCCTGCCATGGCAACATGCCATTTCAGATGGGTACGGAAGCGTTTGGCCGCCTGTTATGTTGCTTCAACAAATGGTGTTAAACGTGGAAGCTCTCGCCGCAGCCGCAGCGGCCCTTTTCGTTCGGATTAGTGAAGGTGAACCCCGCCGTCAGGTTCTTTACCTCATAGTCCATCACCGTTCCGATCAAAAACAGCGACGCCTTGCGGTCCACCAGCACTGTCAGGTCATCGTGCCTGACGATCTCGTCAGTCGCCGCCGGTTCGTTTGCCCAGGACATGTCGTACGACATACCGGAGCAGCCTTTCGTCTTCACGCCGATCCGCAGCAGCTTGCCCTTCTCCCCTTTGGCATAGAGGCTGCGAAGCCGTTCCGCCGCCGCGTCCGTCAACGTCATCAGCGGCGGCAGCGCCCTGGTCTTCCGAGGGATTATGGTCGTGGTGCTCATGGTGAAACCTATGTCGCGATCGATCAGAACATATTCAACTGCAACCGAGCTTCCTCGGTCATCCGGGACGGGTCCCAGGGGGGATCCCATACTGTCTCGACGTGGCAGGATGTAACGCCATCCACACCCAGCACCGCCTGCTGCACCTGCTCCGGCAGTTCCTGAGCGCTGGGGCAAGCGGGCGCGGTCAGCGTCATCTCAACCTTCACCGCCCCATCATCGGCGATCTCGATCGCGTAGATCAGGCCCAGTTCGTAAATATTCACGGGGATTTCAGGGTCATGCACGGTGGAGATCGCCTCGATCAGCGCGTCCTCGGACGGCAGCCCCGATGTCTCAACCGGCTTCTCACCGTCCGGAGTCCAGACGGTGGCTGGGGTTATCTCATTCACTGCTTGCCTCCTTGGTGCCGTCCAGCGCGGCGATCAGTGCATGCCAGGGCAGTGTCGCGCATTTTACTCGCGACGGATACTCGTGAACGCCGGACAGCGGCGCCAGACGCTCCAGCGGTTCCTCCATGCCAGCGGTGCACGAAGGGCACGTGCCGGTGCGAGCCATCTCCCGAAACGCCGCGAACAACGCCCGCGTGTCCGCCTCACTGCGGCCCTTCACAGCCTCCGCCATCAGGTCGGCCGAGGCGATGCTGATCGCGCACCCCCGTGCCTCGAACCCGACATCGCCGATGCCACCATGATTCAGCGCAACCCAAACCTGTACCCGGTCGCCGCACATCGGGTTGTCCCCCTTGGCGGTTGCGTCGAATCTCTCCAGCCGCTGCGCGTGCCTGGGCTTGCGGCCATGATCCAGTATCACTTCCTGGTAAAGGTCCGCGAAATCGTCAGTCTGCTTCATTGGAAAAAATCCCGGACGCGGATCAGCCCGTTGGCCAGCGCGTCGATCTCATCATGAGTGGTATAGACGCCAAAACTCGCGCGCGCCGTGCTGTCCAAATTCAAACGCCGCATCAGCGGCTCCGCGCAGTGATGGCCGGCACGCACGGCGATGCCTTGCCGGTCCAGTAACGTCGCAACGTCATGCGCGTGCGCTTTTTCCATGGTGAACGACACGACCCCGCCGCGATCCTGCGCCTGCCCGATCACCGTCACGCCAGCAACCGCCGCTAGCCGCGCCAGCGCATGCTCCGTCAGCGCCGCCTCATGAGCGGCCATCGCGTCGTAGCCGATCGCCTGCACGTAATCGATCGCCGCCTTCAAACCGATCCCCTCGATGATCGCCGGGGTCCCGGCCTCGAACTTGTGCGGCACCGCCGCCCAGGTGGACTTTTCGTATGTCACTGACGAAATCATGTCGCCGCCACCCAGGAACGGAGGCATCCGCTCCAGCAGTTCCTTGCGGCCCCACAACACGCCAATCCCGGTCGGACCGTACAGCTTGTGCCCGGTCCAGGCATAGAAATCGCAGTCCAGCGTCTGCACATCGACGCGCCGGTGCACGATTGCCTGCGATCCGTCGAACATAACCTTCGCGCCATGGGCATGCGCGACACGCACAATCCGTTCCGCCGGCGTATACGTGCCCAGCACATTCGACATGTGCGTAATCGCCACCAGCCCGACCTTGCCGTCCTGCAACAGCGCCTCGTACGCCGCCATGTCCAGTTCGCCGGAATCGGTAATCGGCGCGACACGCAGTTCGATTCCATGGGAGTCACGCAGCATCTGCCAGGGCACGATGTTCGAGTGATGCTCCATGCCGGAGATCAGCACCGCCTGGCCCGGCTTCAGCACGCCGCGGCCGTAGCTATGGGCCAGCAGATTGATTGCTTCCGTGCTGTTGTGCGTAAAAACGATCTCCGACCGGTCACTCGCGTTCATCAGCGCGGCCGCAGCATCGCGCGCCGCCTCGTAAGCCTCAGTGGTCCGCTCGCTCATCCAGTGCAGGCCACGATGGATGTTGGCGTACTGCGTCTCCATCGCCTGCACCATCGCGTCTATCACCACGCGTGGCTTCTGGGCGGATGCGGCACTGTCCAGGAACACCAGTTTCTTACCGCGGATCGTCTGCGTCAGGATCGGAAAATCCGCTCGAACGCGCTCGACGTCAAAGGTGGCAACATTCTCCGTGACGGTCATGCGGCCTGCCTTTGCCACCAGGATTCAACTGCGCTCTCAAGCCGCGACCGGATCGTTACATCCGTCACGAGGTCCAGCGCCTCGGACAGGAACGCTCGGATCAGGATCGCACGAGCCTCCGCCTCCGGCACGCCGCGGCTGCGCAGATAGAAAAGTTGTTCCGCATCCAGTTCGCCGACCGTCGCGCCGTGGCTGCATTTCACATCATCAGCGAAAATCTCCAGTTCCGGCTTACAATCGATCTCCGCCATCGGCGACAGCAGCAACGCCTGGTTCATTTGGTAGCCGTCGGTCTTCTGCGCATCGCGGGCCACCTCGATCTTGCCCTGGAACACGCCACGCGACCGGCCGGCCAGCACGTTCTTCACCGTCTGCCGCGACGTCCCGTGCGGCGCCAGATGTCCCACCACCGAGGTGAAATCCGCATGCTGCGACCCCGCGAGCAACTGCGCCGCGTTCAGATGCGCGACGGCGCCCGCCCCGGTCAGATTGGCGTGCACCTCGGTGCGAGACAATTGTGCGCCGAGGTTCAGCGTAAAGCTTTCATAGGTCCCGTTCGTTTCGATCTCCGCGTATGTGGTGGAGACATGAAACGCCGTCGTCGCCTCATCCTGCAGACGCACATGCGTCAGGTGCGCCCCCTCGGCCACATGAACTTCCGCGACCGTATTCAGGAAATATCGCCCGGCCCCTGCGGAAATCTCCACCAAAGTCAGCCGAGCGCCAGGTGCCAGGCGGATCGTGTGCCGAGGATGGAAGTCGCCGTCCCGCGTGGCAATGCTCACCAGCTGCACCATCCCGCCGTCCCGCCCGGGCGCCACTGTCATCGCCGCCCCGTCCTCCGCCAGCATCGTGTTCAGCGCCACCATCGGCTCCCGGTCCGGCCAGGTTAGAGTGCCGAAGTCCGGCTCCTCCGCGAAGCGGGCAAACCCCACCGCGGTGACCATCGACAGGTCGTGACGAAGCGTGCCGTCCACGAAGACAACCCGCGGCGCATCCAGCAGCGAAAGACCGGCCAGGATCGTTTCGGCCTCATGTTTTGGCGGCTCATCGCTCTGGAACGAGGCCTCCGCCACAGGCCGCAGGCTCGTATATTTCCAGGCCTCTAACCGGCGCCCGTGCGTCCCGCCCGGCAGACCCGCCGTCCTGAACGCCGCCGCCGCCGCCGCCCTCAGGCCGGAATCCCCCGGCAAACGACCAATCGCCGCCTCATAACGGTCGAGAAAATTCACGCGGCCTCCGCGATCAGGCTGGCATACCCGCTCTTTTCCAGTTCCTTCGCAAGCTCCGGTCCACCGTCGCGCACGATCCGTCCGTGCAACAGCACATGCACCTTGTTCGGCACCAGATGATCCAGCAGCCGTTGATGATGCGTGATCACCAGCGCCGAGAAATCCGGCCCGCGTAGCGCGTTCACCCCATCCGCGACAACCTTCAGCGCGTCGATATCCAATCCGCTGTCCGTCTCATCCAGGATCGCCAGCTTCGGTTGCAGCAACGCCATCTGCAGCACTTCGTTCCGCTTTTTCTCACCGCCCGAGAAGCCCACGTTCACGTTCCGCTTCAGCATGTCGTCCGGCATCGCCAGCTTCTTTGTCGCCGCCCGCGCCAGCTTCAGGAACTGCACTGCGTCCAGCTCCGCCTCCCCATGCGCGCGCCGGATCGCATTCAGGGCGGTACGCAGGAAATTCGCGTTGTTCACGCCCGGCAGTTCGACCGGTGCCTGGAATGCCAGGAACACACCCGCCGCCGCCCGCTGTTCGGGCTCCATCCCGAGCAGGTCAACACCGTTGAACGTGACAGTCCCGCCGGTAACCGTGTAGTCCTCCCGCCCCGACAGGACGTAACCCAGCGTCGACTTGCCCGACCCGTTCGGACCCATGATCGCATGGACCTCACCCGCCGGCACAGTCAGATCAATACCCTTCAGAATCGGCTTCTCACCAATCGAGGCGGTCAGTCCGCGAATCTTCAACATCAGCCCACAGATCCTTCAAGCGAGACCGCCAACAGCTTCTGCGCCTCCACGGCGAATTCCATCGGCAGTTCCTTCAACACATCCTTGCAGAAGCCATTGACGATCAGGCCAACAGCGTCTTCTTCCGTCAGCCCACGCTGACGGCAGTAGAACAACTGATCTTCAGCGATCTTCGATGTTGTCGCCTCGTGCTCCACCTTAGCCGTCAGATTGCGGTTCTCGATATACGGCACGGTATGCGCCCCACACTGATCACCGATCAGCAACGAATCGCACTGAGTGAAATTCCGCGCACCCGAAGCGCTCGGCAGCATCCGCACCAACCCGCGATAGGTATTATTCGAATGCCCTGCGCTGATACCCTTCGATATGATCGTGCTGCGCGAGCCCTTGCCGATATGGATCATCTTCGTCCCCGTATCGGCCTGCTGGTGATTGTTCGTCACCGCGACCGAGTAGAACTCGCCGACGCTGTCCTCGCCATGCAGCACGCAGGACGGATACTTCCACGTGATCGCCGAACCCGTTTCGACCTGGGTCCAGGAAATCTTCGACCGTGCGCCGCGGCAGGCTCCGCGCTTGGTGACAAAGTTGTAGATGCCGCCTTTGCCGTTGGCATCGCCGGGATACCAGTTCTGCACTGTTGAATACTTGATCTGCGCGTCGTCAAAGGCGACCAGTTCTACCACGGCGGCATGCAACTGGTTCTCGTCCCGCTGCGGCGCCGTGCAGCCTTCGAGGTAGCTGACATGGCTGCCCTCGGCCGCGATGATCAGCGTGCGCTCAAACTGCCCGGTATTGCGCGCATTGATCCGGAAATACGTCGACAGTTCCATCGGACAGCGCACGCCCTTCGGAATGTAGACGAAACTGCCATCCGTGAAGACCGCGCTGTTCAGCGCCGCGAAGAAATTATCTCCCGTCGGCACGACAGTGCCGATATACTGCTGCACCAGTTCGGGATGCTCGCGGATCGCCTCGCTGATCGGGCAGAAAATCACGCCAGCTTCGCGGAGAGTCTTCTGGAATGTTGTCGCAACCGAAACACTGTCGAACACCGCGTCCACCGCGACCTGCCGGTTCTCCACGCTGTCCGGGTCGACACCCGCCAGAATCGCCCGCTCCTTCAGCGGAATGCCTAGCTTTTCGTACATCTTCAAAAGTTCCGGATCGACCTCGTCCAGACTTTTTGGCCCGGCCTTCTTCTTCGGCGCGGCATAGTAGTGCAGGTCCTGGTAATCAATCGGCGGATGATCGACCCGAGCCCAGTGCGGCTCTTGCATCGTCAGCCACGCCCGGTACGCCTTCAGCCGCCACTCCAGCATCCACGCCGGCTCTTCTTTACGAGCCGAGATCAACCGGATGATGTCCTCGTTCAGCCCCTTGGGCGCGAACTCCATCTCGATGTCGGTCTCGAAGCCCCACTTGTAGCCGGACTGCGTCAGGGCCTGGACGGTGTCAAGCGTTTCACTATCGGCTGGCATGGCAATCAGTCCTATTCAGCGGCCGGCAGGGACGTGACATGAGGTGCGGTGACCGGTACCCGGAACGGCATCGGAATGGCGGACAGCTGCATATCAGCCAGCGTGATTGAAGATAATGCGTTCTGGATCGCATCGTTTACCGGGTCCCACCGCCCACGCATCGGACACAGGCTTAGGGACTCGCATTCCGTTGCTGACCCGTCGACGCACGCCGTCAGCGCAATCGGCCCGTCGATCGCCGCGATCACGTCAGCAACCGGAATGTCAGCCAGACGCCGGTTCAACCGGTAGCCGCCGCGCGCCCCACGTTGCGAACTGACCAGATCGCTGCCGGCCAGAATCTTCAGAACCTTGGCAACCGTGGGTTCAGGGATGCCGGTGGCCGAGGCAATACCTGGCGAGGTCTGCACACCGTCCATACCGGACAGACGCACGAGCACCACGACGGCATAATCCGTGAGCTTCGAAAGCCTGAGCATGGCGCGCGAACCCTATGTCTCTGGTCGTTGACAGTAACCGGACTGGCATTGTCCTGATTGCAGATGGCGCACCGCGCCGCGGGCGTCAAGGGGTTTGTCGCGGCCTTCGGCAAAACTCGATAGGGCCGCCGCCAGCCGCCGATCGCGGGTTCACAACCCCTCCGGACGCGGCTAGCTTCCGCCGCATCGCATTCAGGAGGAAGAAATGCCAGGTATGATGGAAGGCAAGGTCGCGGTCGTCACAGGAGCGGGCGGCGGCATCGGACGTGAAATCGCGGTCATGATGGCCGGCGCCGGCGCCAAGGTGATCGTGGCAGACATCGGCGCCTCCCTGACCGGTGAGGGCGGATCGGCCAGCCCGGCCGAACAGACCAAGCAGATCATCAACCAGAAGGGCGGCGTCGCGGAAATCTGCACCGAGTCCGTTGCAGCCTGGGGATCGGCCCAGAAGATCATCCAGGCCGCGCTCGACCATTTCGGCCGCATCGACGCCGTAGTGAACAACGCCGGCATCCTTCGCGACGTCATCTTCCACAAAATGACCGAGGATGATTGGCTGTCCGTCATCGGCGTCCACCTGAATGGCAGCTTCTTCGTCTCCCGAGCGGCGGCCGAACACTACCGCAAGCAGGAGAGCGGGACCTTCGTGCATATGAGCAGCACCTCCGGCCTGATCGGCAATTTCGGCCAGGCCAACTATGCCGCCGCCAAGCTCGGCATGACCGCCCTGTCCAAGTCCATCGCCCTGGACATGCAGCGCTACAACGTCCGCTCCAACTGCATCGCCCCCTTTGCCTGGAGCCGCATGACAAGCTCCATCCCCGCCACCACCCCCGAACAGCAGGCACGCGTTGCCAAAATCCAGCAGATGACGCCGGATAAGAACGCGCCGATGGCGGTCTACCTGTCGTCCGACGCATCCAAGGGCGTTACCGGCCAGGTCTTCGGCTGCCGCATGAACGAAATGATTCTGTTCAGCTCGCCACGCCCGATCCGGATCGTTCACCGCGCTGAGGGCTGGACGCCGGAAACCATCGCAGACCACTGCATCCCCGCCATGAAGGCCGGTTTCATGCCGCTCGACCGCTCCGGCGACGTGTTCGGCTGGGACCCCGTCTAAAACCGGGAACCCCAGTCGGAGCCACTTAAAACCACGGCGGGGACTGGCCAAACCCCGCCGTCGCTTCCCAACATGCCCCACATCCCGTAACCTTCTCGCCATACAAATGAATTGGCGAACCATCGCCGGCGCAATGGGACCAGGGAGAAGCGAATCGGTCATGACCCAAACCATTACACGGATGTACGCAACCCCCCAGGTCGCCGCCGCTGCGGCCGACGCGCTGAGGGCAGCCGGTTTCGATCAGCACCAGGCGATCCTCATTACCCATGCCGGCGGACACGAACGCGGATCCAACCGTCCCGAGACCACCCTGGATTCTCTCACGGCCGAGATCATGGCGGCCCGCGTTCTCAAAGCCCATGCCAGAATCTACGCCGTGGGCGTCAGCCGCGGCGGCTCCCTCGTCGTGACGCACGCCATGTTCGGCCGGGGCGCGCTCGCGACGCACATCATGGACACCTTCGACCCGGTCGACGCAGGCGTTGCGGAGCCAGCCGACCGGCCGCGACCCTGGGATGAGGCAACCCCTTTGTCATCCGCCCTGCGTTTGGGCGTTCTGTCGGACCAACCAACCCCGTTCTCGGCATTTTGGAATCTACCGGTCCTGGCGCGGCATGCGGCCCATCTGTCCACGGGGCTGCACCTCCCGCTGCTAGCGAACCACGCAACCTCATTGTCGCAAGCTATCGGCGTGCCGACACTGATCCCACACGGCGGATCATGGTCTGAGAAAGTCGGCATCCCCGTCCTCTGGCGCCGTCGTTCCGCTCGGCCCTGAAGCGCGGCTCCTAACCGGTCCAGCCGATCGGACGTCCGGTCGTCCGGTCGTCAGGCAGCCACCGAAGCAGTTTCCTTTGTCAACGACTGCAACGCCCGCTCCACGCGGCCGCGGGTTTCGTCGTCCTTGGCGAACTCAACCGATATCGTATCGCCCTCGGACCGGACAACCGTTCCCGTGACCGGACCGGCGGCATCCGGCAGTTCCAGCAGCAAGACGGTCCCGATATCTGGGGGCGTCTCCAGATGCAACGCCGCGCCGCCAAGCGACATGTCCTTGATCGTCGCCTGGACAGGGGCTTCTCCCGAGAACATCAACGATACCGTATCGGAACGTCCGTCAAAACGTTGGAACTGGCGCCGCTCGGCCGCCTCGTTTCGCACCTCGTCAAGAAACCCGTCAACCACCGACTTCAGCTTTTCGACCTCCTGGCCAATATCCGTCACGCCATACAGTAGTTGTTCGCTTGCTTTCACCGCCTGCTGGTCCGCGATCGCGATCACTTGCGCCATGTCCCTGGCCGAGGCCTCGATCGCGGACGATACGGTCTTGATGCTCTCCGCCACTTCATGCGTGGTGGAGGTTTGCTCCTGCACGGCCTCGGCCACCGCGCTGGCGGCCTGATCCATCCGGCCAATCATGCCGCCGATCTCGGTCATCGCGCCGATCGTCGCCTCCGTCGCATGCCGGACCTTGTCAATCTGGGCCGCGATGTCCGCCGTGGCCTTCGCGGTCTGACCAGCAAGCGCCTTCACCTCCCCGGCGACAACCGCGAACCCCTTGCCCGCCGCACCCGCCCGAGCCGCCTCGATCGTGGCATTCAACGCAAGAAGGTTGGTCTGGCCGGCAATATTCTTGATCAGTTGAACAACGTCGCCGATTAGCGCGGTGGACTCCGACAAGCCGCGAATGGTCTCCTGGCTGGCCTCGACCCGCTGCACCGCCTGTCGCGACATCGCCGCCGCCGCGGCAACTTCACGTGCCGTTCCCTCGAAGCCCAGCGTCAACGCGTCCACCGCTTCCGCGACTTTATTAAGATTTTCGGACGAAATCCGCGCACCCTCGGACGTGCTGGAGGACTCTTCATGCATCGATGCGGATGCCGCCGTCATCTCGCTGGCTGCATAATACATGCCGGACGCGAAACCCATCAGCGAGTCCATTACCTCGGAGACGGACGTGCCAAACGTCTCCGACTTCTCGTCCATCACCGCCCGTCGCCGGTGGTCGCGGGCGTGCCTGACCGATCGCTCCGCCGCCAGCGCGTGTCCGCGTATGATGCCTTGTCGAAACACCTCGACGGCCCGCGCCATGCCGCCTATTTCGTCCGGATTTTGCCGCGCCGGAACATCGACCGACGTATCGCCCTCGGCAAGTCCACCCATGGCAATCGTCATGCTCGTCAGCGGGCGAGCAATGCCGCGGCCAATAAGCAGGGCCAGGGCAGATCCCAGCAGAAGCGTGACCGCCGCGACAATCACTTGCAGGCGCGTTGACAATGCAATCGTAGCATCCGCCACCTGCCTGGTCTGCGACGAATACGCGATCAACGCTGCCTCAAGATCGGCAATCGCAGCCCGCATGACCGAGGCATGGCCGACTATCCGATCGAAATACAGAGCCTTTTCCGCCGCGTCTAACTCCGACATTTGTTCGAAACCAGCAAAATACCGGTCCAGGGTGCCCCGAAGCTGGCCTGTCACCACCTGCATCGGAGCGTCTTCAACCGCCTCCAATTTCGCGACGGCGTCTGCTATGGCAGCCCTGTCCGCGCTGATAGGCGCCCTTTCCGCCAGCTGGCCGGTGACGACAAAATGCAGGATGTCGACGCGCGTGCGGTAAACTGCCTGCTCGACAGCGGAAACGGCCTCCGCGACATCGGCGGTAGATGGCCTTGCCTGCTCGCGAACGTGTCCCATCGCCTGGGTCAGTTGGTCCCCCAGCGACAATTGCCGGGCGTGTAGCGCCGCACTTTCCCCCGCAAGGACGACCAGCTTTTCAAAGTCCGTCCCAAGCGCGGTCGCCTCCTGGCGCACCGACTGCAGGATTTGTTGTTGATCGTCGGCTGACCCCGCTTGGACCTGACGTAGTAACGCTGTCGTCGCGGCCAGCGAATCCCGGACCGATTGCGCCGACGATTTCGCGTCTTTCGCATAGAAGCGGCCGGCGGATGTGCGGGTCTGTTCCAGGCTGATCAGCACCTGTCCCAGCTGCGCGGCATTGTCCGCGGCAGCACTCATCACTGCGACCTGGCCGGCAACGCTGCGCAGCCGGCTAAGACTAAGGCCGGTGATCCCGATCGCGAGCAGGATCAATGCCCCAAAACCCACATAGAGCCGGGTTCGGATACGCAGTCGCATCAGCCGGAACGTCATGCGGAGCCCCTTTGGCCGCTTAAGAATGGCGGACAAGATCGCCGTCGGCCCGGTATGGACCCAAATGTTTAACTCACGCTTAATCCAGGCGGCGCTCACCACGCGTCACAGTCAGGCGGCAGGGCGACGCCCGCCGGACCGTAACCGCGGCGCGGCCGCCCTGCCAATGCTGTCCTGGAACGACAAGACCGCGATTAATCCTTTCTTCATCACACTGTGGCATCAACCGCCCACGGACATCGACCGGCGCCGCGCATTACTAGGAAATTCGCTGTGGGGAACACCACTTTCGATCTCGGTCTCACCCCAACGGCAACGGCGGTTCCGGCGGAGTTCACGTCCCCCGACCTCTTCGCCTGGCTGGAACAGGCGTCGGCCTGTGATCTGGACGCGCTGCCATTCGGATTGATAACGATGGACCCGGACGGCATCGTCACGCACTATAACCTCGCGGAATCCGCCGCTTCCGGTTTGGCGCCCCAACGCGTGGTCGGCCGGCATTTCTTCACCCAGGTCGGGCCCTGCGCCAATAACGCGATGGTTGCAGACCGCTTTATCCTCGAGCCCGCGCTCGACGCCGTCATAAACTATTCCTTCACGTTCCGCATGGTGCCGCGCCTTGTCAAACTCCGCCTGATGCGGCAGCCGGACGGCAAGCGGATGTATCTCGCGCTGATAAACCGGGACGCGAAGGACGCGGTATAGCGATGACCGTGTTGGCGGAACTCCGGCCGGACGCGACGTCCGACTACGAAACACTGCTGGAGTTCCTGTACCTGGCGCCCGTCGGAATCATCAAGTTCCGTCCGGATGGCGCCATCCAGATGCTGAACCCCGAGGCCGCCCGGCTGCTGCTGCCGCTCTCATACGAAGGCGACCTATCTAACCTGTACCGTCTGCTCCGCGACGCGGTGCCTGACCTGTCCGGAACGGTCAGCCGGTTTCACGCCGACCCGGCCAGCCGGTGTGACCAGCTGCGAGTCAAACTGCCGCAGACAGGGGTAACCATCGCCCTGTCGGTCCACAAAATCGACGCCGCCACGCTGATGGCAGTCGTCCAGGATATCACCCATGCCGTCGCGCAGGAGTTGTTGTTGCACAAGCAGCAGCATCGCCTCGATACCATCTACGACTGCGTGCACGATCACGCCGTGTGCACGGTCGGAGGCGACGGCCGGATCGAGGCGTGGAACCGCTCGCTCAAGCGCGTCGGCGGGTGGATGCAGGCGGATGTCGAAGGCCAGCCCCACAGCGTGTTTTTTCCGCCCACAGCCAACGGTCAGGCGGCCGGATCAGCCCTCCTGGAAAGAGCCCGCGCTGCCGGCTTCGCGGAGTTCGAAGGTTGGCACGTCCGCAACGACGGCAGCCAGATCTGGGCTAGCACCGTCGCGAGCGCGTTGCCAGGGCCCGAAGGTCGCGGCGACGGATACGTCCTGATCACCCGCGACATGACCGCCCGCAAACGGCGGGAAGATCAGTTGGCAGCCCTCGCCGCCACCGATCCGCTGACCGGCGCGGAGAACCGACGAGCCGGAGAAACGAGGCTGAAGGAGGCTTTCAGCCTGTGGCGACGCCGCCAACGGGCGTCCGCCATCCTGATGGTCGATGCCGACCATTTCAAAACGATCAACGATCGCTGGGGACATGATGCCGGCGATACAGTGCTGATCGCCATGGTGTGCACATGCCGCCAGGAGCTCCGAGAAAGCGACCAGGTGATCCGCTGGGGTGGAGAGGAGTTCCTGATCCTGTTGCGCGAGTCCGACCGTCCCGCGGCCCTCGTTGTCGCGGAACGTCTGCGCGGCGCGGTCGAAGCCATGGTGGTCGCGCGGAATCAAGACACGATCCCGGTGACTGTCAGCATCGGCGTCGCCACCATCACGCATGGCGACCGAAGCGCCAACGACGTCGTCCAACGTGCCGACCAGGCCCTGTACGTCGCCAAGCAGAACGGACGGAACCGCGTGTCCGAGGCCGCCGCGGGTTAAAGTCCGGACAGTCAATATGGTCTTCAGCGGTCTCGCTTTGTTGAAGCCCGCCAATGCACCCCCAACCGACCTCGATGACGCCATCCCCGTGCTGGTGGCTGCTGTCCTCGGCGCCGCTATCGGGGCGGAGCGGGAATGACGGCGTCATCATGCACCAGGGCGCCTCGGTCCGCGGGCTGGGCACCGCTGCCACCTTCTGGGCGGTCTCCGCGATCGGCCTGCTCGCCTACGCGATGGCGGTCGCCCTGACCGTCGTGGTGTTCTACGCCCACGTGATCCTGCGATCCCTGCCGGCCTGGATCGAACGCAAGGCGCCGCCGGAGGAGCGCGGTCCGCACTGACCTCGGCCTACAGCAGCCCCTGAAGGCGCAGCAGCCCGAACGCCGCCAGGGTCATCGACTCGCGGACCATGCCGTCGCGGATCAACGCTTCCAGTTCGGCGATCGAAAAACTGCGGCAGATCATGTCATGCTCGCTCGGCTCCCGGTCCGGGTCGCCCTGCACAAGATCTGTCGCGAGGAAAATGTGACCCTGCTGCGTGCAATACCCCGGCCCCTGAAAAACCGCTCCGGCGTAATGCATCTGGCCGGCAATCAAACCGGTCTCCTCCTTCAGTTCGCCAGCCGCCAGAACCGGCGGGTCGATCCCCGGCGCCTGTTCCCACATCCCCATCGGAAACTCCCAGACGCGCGCACCGACCGGATACCGGAACTGGTCCACCAGCGTCAGCCGCCCATGGTCGAGCGGCACGATCACCACGAAATCCGCCCGCTCCACCACGCCGTACAGACCTGGCGAGCCATCCGGATTTAGGATCTGGTCCTCACGGACGCGGGTCCACCGGTTCTGATAGGCGATACGCGTCGAAAGAGTCGTGTACGGGCTGGTCATCGGGTGCGCAGGCCTCGCAGAAAGGACCCTATAGTGCAGCCTCGGCCCCACCGTTGCCAGCATCCAGCCGGGCCGGCTTGTGTAATCATTTCTAAAAGGTTTTGGGCTGAACTCCCGCGCGGCCGGTAGGCAAGGAGCACAGCGTTGGGGATCAGCTATCGTGCCGGATGGCTCCCGCTGGCCGCGGCGCTGATCTGCGGCCATCATGCGGCCGCGCAGAACGCCAGCGGCCAACTGACGCCTCCGCCTCAAACTTCAGTCCAATCTTCCCATCCAGATGGTCGGGCCGTCCATCACACTGGTTAGCCCGCATGTCGTCACCACGGCGCAGCTTCAGTCCGGACAGGACACCGTCACCCTGTTCGGAATCCAGGGATATGCCGGCACTTCGGCCGCCGCGCTGCAAGCCTATCTGGATTTCGCTGGCGAGCGGGTGACGTGTGAACCGCAAGGTCCCCAGGCCTATATTTGCGTGATGGCTGACGGCAATGATCTCGCGGCAATGGCACTCGCCAACGGCGATGCCCGCACGACTCCTGACGCACCCGATTTCTATCGGCAGCTCGAAGCGGCCGCCCTGGCCGGGCAGCAGGGAATTTGGCGTCCGGCCGGCACCTGCAGCGGCGCCCCAACCGCCGGCACCCAGCATCCTTCGCGGCGATAACCCCAGCAATGTCGTGCCCGCCGACATCGGCGCTCCGTATGGCCCGGACGACCTGCAATACCTGGACCCGCAGGTGTTCCTGGTGCTTGGACCCAACGGGTCCGGCTGGGGCTACTACGATCAGCGGCGGCGATGGCACCCGGTCGGAAACGCTGGCGACGGACCCGCCGGATATCCCGATGTTCGGAAAGCCTCGCGCCCATCGCCCAATGGGCCGCCGCCCGAGCAACCTTCGGCTAGTTCACTCGGGCAAGCATACGGACTGACAGGTCACTACAATGTCGGCGGAGTTGACGTCGGCGCGCCGTCAAACCCCAGCCCGCCGCCGCCAGCGCAAAATGCGCCACCCACTTCGCCGCAGCCCAGCGGGACGCGCAGGCGATAGGCAGGCTTGATCTGGCAGGCTGCAACCGTTAACGCCCGACGGCGGTTCGGCGCAGGGCCTGCCCCGGCCGCGCCATTCACGTCCTGAAGCGAGGTCCGCCATGCCATCAGCTTTAAGTCGTGCCTCCCTCGGTTTCGTAACAGCCGTGGTGGCCGTGCTGGTCTTTCACCAAGCTATGTGGGCGGCGCTGCACGTCGCCGGCCTGATGCCGCCGCCGTTTCCAACCGACGGAATCCCGCCCTTCGGCATACCGCGGATCGCTGATTTGTGCTTCTGGGGCGGGGTCTGGGGCGCGGCGTTTGGCCTGATCCTGCCTTGGCTGCCTGCCTCGATGCCGATGTGGCTGAAGGGACTGTGCCTCGGGATCGCGGCGGCGCTGGTCGGATTGTTCGTCGTGCCAGCCATCAAGGGGTTGCCGCTGGCCGATGACTGGAGGCCAATGGTGTTCGTACTCTCGTTTTTGATCAATGGTTTTTGGGGAATCGGCGTCGGACTGATTCTACCGCTTCTGCTCCGTCCGGCCCGCAACAGGTTGGCGTGAGTCAGGGGCCGGGCTGTTCCAGCCCGACCCCTGTGGTGTTCACGTAGCAGGCTGCTCGTCGGCGGGCGGAGCCGGGGGACGGCTGCGGCGTTCAGCCATGAACTGGTCAAATTCGGCCTTGTCCTTGGCGAAGCGCAGCCTCTCCAGGAACGAGCCAAACTCCTTCTGCTCCTCCTCCAGCCGGCGCAGCGTTTCCGCCCGGTATTCATCGAACGCGTGGTTCCCGCTGGACGAACCGGTCGCGGATCCCGATGGCCCACACGCCCATTCCTTCCATTGCGCCCACGGCGGCGCGCCGCTGCCGTTCTGCGCCTGGTACATTCCCGCGCGGCGACGTCCAAAGCAGCCCATGCGACGACTCCCTAGTGTGTAGAACAACATGGCCAAACCGACCGGCCACCAGAACATGAACCCGAGGATCGTGAAGGCGATCGCCACCGGGCGGCTCATGCCTTCCGGACGCCAGAATGGAGGCGCGCTCCATTGGCGGTCGTACCCTGGCGGCTGCCCGGGGTTCTGTCCCCAGGGTCCGTTCGCCTGGCCGCCCCATCTCGGATTTCCCCATCCGGGGTTGGGGTAGGCGTTTTGTTGCGCAGCGCTCACCATCGAGGGCCTCATGTGAATGTAAGACACATTTACATTGGGGAAGAATGAGCGAGGAGTCAAGCGGGATTGTCGCTGATTTCGTGGACGCGTTCAGTCCAGGCGGATTGGCTGGTCGGGGAAGGCAAGCTGATTCTTGTCACGCCAATCGGACCGGACGTAGTTGATCTCCATCAGTCGCCGCACGCCGATGATCGGGCGCGGATCGAACCCGTGCCAGGTGTCTGGTCCGGCGACAAAGATCACGCCGGAGTTGAAATCGGGCGGGGAGCGCCCGACCCAGCACTTATTGGCATCATAGATGTCGGTGCCCCAATCCGCCGAGTCCGGTCCGGTGAACAGGTAGATCACCATGGAGAACAGTTTTTCCGGGATGTCCCGGTGCGGCTCCAGCCAGGCGCCGTCGATGTCCTGGATGTATTCCATCCGCAGGTATCCGCCCTCGACCTGGATGTCGCACGTCTCTCGCATCAGCCGAGCGACGTCGGGTCGTTGCAGCGCGTCGGACAACGCCTGGACGCACTGAAATTTCCGCTGCAACTCCGGTGTGAAGAAGCAACGTTTCTCGTTATAGGAGCCGCGGGTGCCATCGGTCACCCCAAGATCGGGCGGGCAGATCGGCAGGGTCAGAATACCCGTGCACAGATCGATCGGGAACAGGTCTCGCAGCTTCCAGTGCCGGTAGGGACGATCCGACCGTTCGGCGGCCTGAACCGAGGTGATGAATTGCGCGGCGATTTCGTCAGTCGTGACGGTGGGCGGGTAGCGCATCACTTTGCTCCCGGCAGCCGCCTTGGCGCCCAGTCGATAAATTTTCGCAGCAACGGCACTGACTTCGCATAAGCGCTGACGCCATGGCGGAAATATTCCTTTCGGACATAAGCATCTGAGTCGACATAGCAAAGTTGCAGACTCGCACGTTGTCCTTTTTGCGGCAGGAAGCCGTGCCAGGAATGGTCACAGACCCGGAACATCAGCATGCGGCCGAACTCGGGCGCGAACTCGAAGGCATAATCGTTGCGGTCCTCGCTGCGTAGCACCCGCAGGCGTCCCCGGTCATATGGCCATTCGCGGGAAAACCCAAGGAGGACCGTAATGATCTTGTGCTTGCTGTCAGGATGCGCGTAGCCCTCGTTATAGTTACCGGAGGTGTTGCCCATCATGACGATACAGGGCGGCCGCTTGCTGAGGTCGATGTCAAACTTCTCCTCGACAAGGTGACGGAATCGGTCGCTCAGCAAGTCCTCGACCACCGCGCCGAAGTGCGCGCCATACGACAGATCCGGCAGTCCGTAGCTGCCTCGATCGGGAATCAGCGGCGCGTCGGCCAGCACTTCGTCTTTCAGGCGCAACGGCAGCGCCTGTTCGACGTAAGTATAATCGTAGGGATCGCGCCGCAGCGTGGCGGCCGCCACCGCGGCCTCGTCGATCATCGACAAAGGTGCATCGCTGTCAGTCATATCAACTGCCCTTTCATCTGGCCAATCACTTGGCCTCGGAACGATGTCAATCCGATCAACACTGCATTCAGATAGCGGCAATTGCCATCGTCGTATCCCTCGACACGGAGACAAACGTCGCTCCGTAGGCCGGTTCGGCTAGTCGATTCGCGCCAATGGATCATTGATCTGGATCAAAGCCGACTCGGGGGCTCAGGGCGCATCCAGTCCACCGGCCCAATCGGCGTTGAGGTGACTTCTCATGCGAATCTGGCAGGCTGCCACTGTGTTTTCCGCCCTCTCGCTCGCGGCGCTTGCGGATCAGACGCCCAGGACCACGCACATCCATGTCACCGATGAGATGCTTGGCGCCGGGCAGGTCTCCAGTGGCGTGACGTTACCGGCGCCGCCGGCCGCGACCGGGACGGCGGAAAAGCCGGTTGCATCCTGGGGCAAGCCGCTGCCGTACCCGATCGTGATCGCCGACCGGCGCAACAACAGGCTGATCGAGATCGCGCCGAGCAAGCAGGTGATCTGGGAGTTTCCGTCGCCGTCGCTGTTGTTTTATCGCGGCAACGACGATGTGTTCTTCTCGCCAGACGGAAATAAGCTGATGGTGAACGAGGAAGACAACTACGACATTCACATGGTCGATTATGCCTCGCGCAACTTGGTCTGGAGTTATGGCCAGCCCGACACGAAGGGTAAGGGGGCCGCGCACTTCAACTACCCCGATGACGCCCATCTGCTGGCCGACGGCACGGTCGCAACGGACGACATCCGGAACTGCCGCATCGAGTTCATCAACAGCGTGACCGACAAGGTCATCGACACCTGGGGCCAGCCGGGAACCTGCCGGCACGATCCGCCACGATTTCTCGCGTACCCCAACGGCATCACGCCGCTGCCGAACGGCGACATGCTGATCACCGAAATTCCGGACTCCTGGATCACCCGCCTGACGCGCGAGGGCAAGGTGGTGTGGAGCGTCAAGGCGCCGCACATCGCCTATCCGTCCGATGCCTATCTGACGCAGGACGGGCAGGTGATCGTTTCGGATTACGTGAAGCCGGGCGGGGTCGTGATCTTCGATCCGGTCACAAGGAAGGTAACCTGGGAATACCGGCCGAAATCCGGGGAGGCCGTGTTGGATCACCCGTCCCTGGCGGAGGAATTGCCGACCGGTGACGTGATCCTGAACGACGACCGCCGCGACAGGGTTCAGGTGATCGACCGCGCAACGAAACAGGTCACCTGGCAGTACGGCGTTAACGACACGCCCGGCCACACGCCGGGCCTGCTGTTCGGTCCTGACGGCCTGGACATGGATTTCTATCACGACTGGAAGACCGCTTTAGGCGCCAAATGAAGTGGCTGGCCGTCCTGTGTGGTCTGACGATCAGCGCATGGGCTGCCGATCCGCCGGTGCTGCATGTCGATCCCGCCTGGCCGAAACCGCTGCCGCATGGCTGGGTGCTGGGTCAGGTGCCGGGTGTCGCCGTCGACGCGGCCGACAATGTCTGGATCATCCAGCGCCCGGTGAAGGGCGAGAACGCCGCGCCGCCGGTGATCGAGTTCGACCCCTCAGGCACCGTGCTGACGGCCTGGGGAGGTCCCGGCAAGGGCTATAACTGGTTCGAGAGCGAGCACGGCATTAGCGTCGCGCCGGATGGATTCGTCTGGGTCGGCGGCAACGGCGCGAATGATGGGCAGGTGCTGAAATTTACCCAGGATGGCCGTTTCGTGCTGCAGATCGGCCATCCGGCGCATGGAGCCGCCAGCAATGATATCACCCGGCTTGGGCGGCCCGCCGACGTCGCGGTCGATACCGCCGCGCACGAGGCCTATATCGCCGACGGTTACGGCAATCGCCGTGTTATCGTGTTCGATTCAGATACCGGCGCCTTCAAGCGATACTGGGGCGCCTATGGCGGCCGGCCAGCCGATGTCGCCCAGCGCTACGATCCGAATGGAGCGCTGCCGCGCCAGTTCGGCACGCCGGTCCATTGTGTGAAACTGGCGAAAGACGGCCTGGTCTACGTTTGCGACCGGCAGAACGATCGTATCCAGGTCTTCCACAAGGACGGACGCTTCGTTACGGAGTGGCGCATCGCGCCAGGTACGTCCGGGATGGGCAGTGTCTGGGACCTCGCTTTCTGGCCAGACGCTCGCCAAACCCAGTTATTCGATGCCGACGGCCAAAATGAGCAGGTCCGCATCCTGCGCCGCTCGGACGGCGCCATTCTGGGTGGCTTCGGTCAGGCCGGCCGTGCGCCGGGGTCCTTCCTGTGGGTCCACAACGTCGCGGTGGACAGCCACGGCAACGTCTTCACCACCGAGGTTGGAAAGGGCATGCGCGTCCAGCGTTTCGTTCCCGATCGCGGACCTTGACCGGACCGGCTATTCACTTCCGGTCAGCCCAAGGCTCTGAAGATAGAGCAGCACGCCGGCCTCCAGCAGGTCCTCGGGCGACATCGGCAATTTGCGGCGGGACGGACCATCCCGCACAAACAAGGAGGCGATGCCGTGCGCCATCGCCCAAACGTGCAGCGCCATCATCAGCGACGGCGGCCGGCGGGTCGGCGGCAGCGTGCCGCAGACGCCGTCCGCAGCCTCTCGCAGCACCCCGAAGGCGCGATCGGAGGCCGCTTGCAGCCCTGGCTGACCGTCCATCGCGATGTGCGAGTTGAACATCGCCGCGTAATAGGCCGGCTCGTTGCGGGCGAACGCCAGATAGGCTTTGCCAAGCTCCTCGAACGCCCTTACGGGGGTGGGGCGGCCGGCATTCCAGGCTTTCGCCAGCTGATCGGCGAACCGCTCGAACCCCCGCAACGCGACCTCGGCGAGCAAGGCGTCCGCATCCCGGAAGTGGCGGTACGGCGCGGCCGGACTGACTCCGGCAAGACGCGCGGCCTCGGCCACGGTGAACCCGGCCGGGCCTTTGGCGCCGATCAACTCCAGCGCCGCCTCGACCAGGGCTTCACGCAGGTTGCCGTGGTGGTAGCCGCGGCGTCCTGAGCCGCCGTCACTCGGGCCAGACCAACTCATGCAAGGGGGTTTTACATGAGTTTCCCGCCGCGGGTAGGGCGGGATGTCAGGTCAGATGAACACCCCCGCCATGCCGCCCGCTGGATACCGCGTGCCAGCGGCCGCCCCGGTGGGCACCGCCTCGGACATCCGGGCGACATCCGCCGCCGAGAGCGTGACGTTCAGCGCGCCGATGTTCTCATCCAGCCGCGACGCATAGCGCGTGCCCGGGATGGCGACGACATCCGGCCCCTGGGCCAGCAGCCATGCCAACGTCACCTGCGAGGGCGTACACCCCTTCTCCTTGGCGATCGCCTCGATCTTCGCCACCAGCGCGCGGTTCCGGTCGAAATTCTCCTTCTGGAACCGCGGATGCGCCGCGCGCCGTCCGTCGACATCGTCGAACGTCTGGATCGCGCCCGTCAGAAAACCACGCCCCAGCGGAGAATACGCGACAAAGCTGATCCCCAGTTCCGTGGTGATCTTGCGGGTTTCCTCTGCCTCCGCGCGATAAAGCAACGAGTATTCCGTCTGCACGGCGGCGATCGGATGCACGGCGTGCGCCCTGCGGATACGATCCGGCGCGGCCTCTGACATCCCCAGGAAACGCACCTTGCCCTGCGCCACCAGTTTCGCCATCGCGCCGACCGTGTCCTCGACCGGCACGGCAGGGTCGACGCGGTGCTGATAGTAAAGGTCGATCACCTCCACACCCAGGCGCTTCAGGCTCGCCTCGCAGGCTTCGATCACATACTCAGGCCGACCGTTCACGCCGTTCGACTGCCCAGGCCGCTGGATCTGCCCGAACTTCGTCGCCAGCACCACCCGGTCCCGCCGTCCCTTCAGCGCCCGGCCCACCACTTCCTCGTTATGGCCCCAGCCGTACATGTCCGAGGAATCGAAATGATCCACCCCGATGTCGATCGCGTGGCGGATCAGATCCTCCGACACCGTGTCATCGGCCGCGCCATAAACCCCCGACAGCGACATGCAGCCCAGCCCGATGGCAGAAACGGACAGGCCGCCTTTGCCCAGGGGACGATGAGGAAGTGTCTTGTTCGTCGCCATGCCGCGTGCCTCCGATTGCAAGGTAGCCGCCACTATACCGCCGCGATCGTGTTTGGCGACAGCGCGCGGGTGCGCTAGCTAGGCACGATGCACCACGATCCGGCCACCGACCTGACGTTTCCATTCGACGCACCCCCCGCCTTCGCCACCGTGACCGAGGTCGCCAGGGACGTCCTGTGGCTACGCCTGCCGCTGCCGTATCGGCTGGACCACGTAAACATCTACCTGCTGCGCGACGGCGCCGGGTGGACGGCGATCGACAGCGGCCTCGGCACGGATGAGTGCAAGCAGGCCTGGGAGATCGCCCTGGCCGGTCCGCTGAAGGACCAGGGCCTGGTGTCCCTGATCGTCACGCACTTCCACCCGGACCATGTCGGCCTCGCGGGCTGGCTGACCGAACGCTTCGGCATCCCGCTGACCATGCCTCGTCCGGAATACCTGCACAGCCTGGTGCTGCAGCACGCCCCGGCCGACTTCGGGTCGGAGGTCTTCCGGCCGTTCTATCGGGACCATGGCCTGGCGGAGGACGTAACGGAAATCGTCCTAAGCCGTGGTCACGAGTATTTGCACCGCACCACCGGCGTGCCGGCGTCCTACCGCCGGATCAAGCACGGCGACACGCTGAAGGTGGGCGAGCGGGACTTCAGGGTGCTGACCGGCGGTGGCCACTCGCTGGAGCAGGCGATGCTGTACCGGCGGGCGGAGAAATTGTTCTTCGCCGCAGACCAGGTCATCGCCAAGATCTCGCCCAACGTGAGCGTGCATCCGATGGAGCCGGACCTGGACGCGCTGGGGATCTACCTGCGCTCCTTGAAGGACATCCGGGCGGCGGTGTCGAACGATGTGCTGGTGCTGCCCGGGCATGGGTTGCCCTTTCATGGGCTGCACCAACGCATCGATGCCTTGATCGCCCATCATGCCGCCCGCTGCGGTGATATCGCGGGCGCTTGCCGGACAGCGGCGCTGTCGGTGGCGGAGATCCTGCCGTTCGTGTTTCCACGGGTGCTGGACGCGCACCAGACCGGGTTCGCGTTCGGCGAGGTGCTGGCGCATGTGAATCACATGCTGGAGCAGGGGACGCTGCGTCTGGAGACGGACGCCGCCGGCGTGGCACGCTACCGAACCGTCTGACCGGCGCCGGGCGATCCAGGTTTCACACTTCGCGTCAGGCGTGTATCGACATCACGGCGATACTACCACCGGAGAGACTCGCTGATGCGTGCACTGATCGCTGCCGTCCTGATCACACCCGCCCTGGTGGCGGCGGGCCGCGCGGCGGATCCGAAGCCGGCCGCCACGCCGCACAGCGTGGTGCTGTTCGTTGCCGACGGGCTGCGGCCGGGGATGATCAACGAGAACACCGCCCCGGCGATGGCCGCGCTGCTAAAGGAGGGCGTGCAATTCACCAACGGCCACGCGCTGTTTCCAACATTCACCATGCCCAACGCCTCGGCTATGGCAACCGGCCACATGCTGGGTGACACGGGCGACTTCAGCAACACGATCTACGCCGGCGTTCAGGTTCCCGGCGCCGGCGACAGCCTCACACCCTTCCTGGAAAGCGACCGGTGCTCGGCGACGTGGACGAGCATTTCGCCGGCAACTACCTGAACGAGGAAACCATCCTGCGCGCGGCCGCCGAGGCGGGGCTGTCCACCGCCACGATCGGCAAACTCGGGCCGTCGCTGATCTTCGACCACACGGACCGGACGGCGAAACAGACCATCATCGCCGACGATTCCACGGGGCGGCCCGGCGGGGTTCCCCTATCGCCCGAGGTCCTGGCGGCGCTGAGCAAGGCCGGGATCGCCGCGCAGGCACCTACCCGCGCCGAGAACGGCAAGTCCGGCGACTGGAAGACCCGCGGGACGCTGGTGGCGAATGTCCAGCAGCAGACCTGGTTCACCGACCTCGCGACGAAGGTCGTGCTGCCGCTGTTCAAGACGCGGAACAAGCCGTTCGTGATGGTGTTCTGGTCGCGCGACCCGGACGGGACCCAGCACAACCAGGGGGACTCGCTACTGCGGCTGATGCCGGGGATCAACGGGCCGACATCGCTGGCGGCGATCAGGAACGCCGACGACGACCTGGGGCGGCTGCAGGCGGCGCTGAAGACGCTGGCGCTGGATAAGACGACCGATGTCCTGCTGGTTTCGGATCATGGGTTCTCCACGATCAGCAAGGAAAGCGCCACCAGCTACGCCGCGACCCAGAGCTACAAGGACACGCCGCCAGCGCTGCTTCCGCCTGGCTTCGTGGCGATCGACCTCGCGCGCGCGCTGGGGATGAAACTGTTCGATCCGGACGCGAAGGGCAACGCGAAGAAGGTCGCGCTGACCGCTGGCGCTGATCCGGTTCGGTCGAACGGACTGATCGGCGACGACCCGGCGCATCCGCAGGTGGTGGTGGCGGCCAACGGCGGATCGGACCTGGTCTACCTGCCGACACCGGACCCGGCGATGGCGCAGCGCATCGTCGGTATCCTGGCGGCAGAGGACTATGTCAGCGGGCTGTTCGTGGACTCCCGGCTGGGTTCGATCCCCGGCACGCTGTCGCTGTCGGCCATCTCGCTGGAAGGGACCGCGCTGACGCCTATGCCCGCCATCGCCGTGAATTTCCGCACATTTTCCTTGGGTTGCGCCGACGCGACGACCTGTGGCGTGGAGGTCGCGGACACCGGCCTGCAGCAGGGCCAGGGGATGCACGGCAGCTTCAGCCGAGCGGATACGCGCAACGTGATGGGGGCGATCGGGCCGGGGTTCCGGCAGGCGTATACTGACCCCTCGCCGGCCAGCACCGCCGATATCGGGAAGACGATCGCCTATCTGCTGGGGCTGACGATCGCGGCGAAGGGCTCGTTGGTCGGTCGCGTGCTGACCGAGGCGATGCCGAATGGCGCGCAGGCTGGATACCGGCCGCTAATACTGCGATCCGTGCCAGATGAGGCGGGGCGGGTCACTGTGGTGAAGTATCAAACGGTCGGCCAGATCCGGTATTTGGACGCGGCGGGATATCCGGGACGCACTTTGGGGTTGGATTGACTGGCCTGTCCGGCCAACTATCAGGGCGGAAAAATCCGCGCCGCCGCGAACCGTCGGAGCCCCAACAGCCCGGAGCCCTGCCATGCCGACCAACCGCTGCATCCTTGCGTGGCGCAGCTGTCCCCGTGTGAGATCATGAGCGCACACGACCACCACCACGATCACCACGACGCCATGGGGCCGGCGGCCACAGCCATGCCCCGGCATCGTTCGGCCGGGCGTTCGCGATCGGCACGGCGATCAACACCGGGTTTGTGGCGGCTCAAGTGTTTTTCGGCATCGTGGCCCACTCGATGGCGCTGCTGGCGGACGCCGTTCATAATCTCGGCGATGTGCTTGGGCTGCTGATCGCCTGGGGCGCCTCGGCGCTTGCCCAGCGTCACCCAACGCCTGGGCGCACCTACGGGTGGGGCCGCGGAACGATTCTCGCGTCGCTGACCAACGCCGTGGTCCTGCTCTTCAGTTGCGGCGCGATCGCGCTGGAGGCCGTTCGGCGGTTCAACGACCCCGCCCCCGTTGGCGGCGCCACGGTCATGTGGGTCGCTGCCCTGGGCATCGTCATCAACGGCGCGACTGCGATGCTGTTCGCTCGCGGTCGGAAGGGCGACCTGAACATCAAGGGCGCCTACATGCACATGCTGGCGGATGCCGGTGCTCCGTGGGGGTCGGACTGGCGGGTCTGCTGATTGTCCTGACTCGCTGGCACTGGATTGACCCGGTCAGCAGCCTTGGGATCGTGGCGGTGATCATGATCGGCACCGAGCCTGCTTCGGATTTGGTCAATCTGGCGATGGACGCGGTGCAGGAGGGCATCGACATCGCCGAGGTGGAGGCCGCCCTGCGGACCTTGCCCGGCGTGGCCGATGTTCACGTTGTGCATGTCTGGGCCTCAACACGACACGGACTGCCGAACCGCCGATCTCGTGCATGATGGGGCGTCGATCGGACCTGATCCAGGCGGCTTGCCTGGAAATGCGGACACAGTTCGGCATCGGGCACGCCACATTCCAGGTTGAAACCGCCGCACACGCGGAAATCTGTGAACTGCGGCCCGCCGACGTGGTGTGAACCAACCGTGCAGTTGGAGACGCGCACGTTCTGGCAGCAGTCGATGTCCATGCCGTCGCGATCGGTGTCGATGGTGAGGTTGTCGATGGTGAGGTTGTCGACGCCGGTGAGCAGCAGGCCGAAGTGGCCGCCCTTGAGGATGGAGAAATCGCGCAGCAGCACGTTGCGGCAGTTCTTGAGGGCGATGGCTTTGTTGCCGACGCCGGGCTGCTCGGCCTGAACATGGGTAATCGCCGCGGATGCGCGCGGGTTGAGCGGGTGCGGTGCCCGGCGGGCCTCCGGCGAAGCCGCGCACCGGTTGTGCGCGGCCGGGTCCGGCGCCGAAGCTCAGGCCTTTGCCGTAGATGAGGCCGGGGCCGGTGATGGAGATGTCGTGCAGGTCTTCGCCCCAGATGAGCGAGTTGTGCCAGTGGTTGTGGCCGTAGTCCTGATAGGCGTCCCAGGCGGTCGTTGGGCTCGGCCGCGTCGTAGGTGCCGCCGTTGTAGCCGGTGGTTTCGCCGGGCTTGGGCGACTCGGCGGCGAGGATGGTTGCGCCCTGTCGAGATGGAGATGCACGTTGCTCTTGAGATGGATGGAGAAGCAGAGATAGACGCCTGCGGGAAAGAGGACCAGTGCCGCCGCCGGCCGCCGCGGCTGCTTCGATGGCGCGATTGATGGCGGCGGTGTCGAGGGTTTTGCCGTCGCCGGTGGCGCCGTAGGGGCGGACGTTGAAGAAGGAGACGAAGCCGGGAGCGGAAGCATTGGCGGTATCGGCGCTCGTGCCAGACTTGGCAGCGGCAAGCGAGACGGCGGGGATGGCAGCTCCGGCGATGCCGAGCGTGCCGACGCGGAGAAGATCGCGGCGATTGGGATTCAAGGGGTCATAGGGTCCTTCTTCAAGAGCAGCTTCAGGCTGCAGCTGCCGGCTTCGACTGGTCATGGGTGCGGTGCGCATGGATGTTCAATTCGAACGAGAAACAATTTCAAACTAGCGTGCGCAGAAATCCTAGGGAAACAGGGCGTGGAGCAAGAGGGAGGAAGGAAGAGGCGCCCTGATTCGGGGATCGTGCAGCGTGATCTGAACGCGGTGGAGCGAGGCTCATTGCGCCACCAGACCGGCAAGGAGCGGCACGTAAGCCATCAGCGTAGACGAGCGATTCCGGCGAGCGGCGGCGAGCGCGAGGCTGTGGAGGAAGACGAAGCGCAGGATGGAGCCCTCCTGCCGTAGATTTGCGTGGCGGTGCTGGCGACGACGACGCTGGGCGCGGCGATCATTTTGCCCATGACGCCGCCGGCGCGTTGGCTGAGGCCATGAGCACGGGCGAGACGCCGATCTGGCGGGCGGTGATGGTCTGCAGGCTGCCGAAGAGAACGTTGGACGAGGTGTCGGAGCCGGTGCTGGCCGTGCCGAGCCATCCGATGAGGGTTCCGAAGAAGGGATAGAGCGCGCCGGTGCGGGCGAAGGCGAGGCCGAGCGTGGCGTCGAGGCCGCAGTAGCGCGTGATGTATCCGATGGCCATCATGGCGGCGATGGTGACGATGGTGTAGCGGATGTTGAAGACGGTGCGCATGAAGGCGGCGGCGAGTGGCGCGGGCCGAGGCCCATGAGCAGTCCGGCGAGGATCGCGGCGAGAAGGATGCCGGTGCCGGTTGCGGAGAGCCAGTTGAGATGTGAAGACTGCGGCCTCGGTAGTGGGTGCGGCGACCACGGGCGGGACGCGCTGGACGATGTTGTGGAGGCCGGCGACGGCGAACTTGATGGTGGTGTGCGCGTCCATCCAGTGCGAGAAGTCGGGGAAGGCCCCAGACGAAGACGACGAGGCTCAGGACCAGCCAGGGCAGCCAGGCTTTGAAGATGGCTGTCGGCGGTGTGCTCGTGAGCGCGGCGCACGTGCGCCGGTGATGTCTTCGCAGGTCGACGTTGAGCGTGCGGCGGGGATGCCAGAAGCGCAGGAAGACGACGAGCACAACGATGGTGGCGGCGGCAGCGACGATGGCCACGAGCGAGGGTCCGACAGAAGCGGCCATGAGGTATTGCGTGACGGCGAAGGTGACGCCGGCGACGAGGATGGCGGGCCAGATTT
Organism: uncultured Pseudomonadota bacterium; assembly: GCA_963819005.1. Lineage (GTDB taxonomy): Bacteria > Pseudomonadota > Alphaproteobacteria > Acetobacterales > Acetobacteraceae > Rhodopila. The sequence continues at coordinate 4,963 of CAWFUL010000001.1, read as the reverse complement.
CGATCATGGCGCGGAAGCCGGCGAAGGCCCAGATGAGCCAGAAGGGAACGAGGACATCGAAGGGAAAGAGGATGGACGGCGGTGGTTTGCGAGAGAGCGAAAGCAGATCGAGGCCGGTGACGCCGTGCAGAGCGACGATGGGAATGCCCATGGCCTCCAAATGCGACGGGCGCGGTGTTGGCGAGCAGCGAGAGGCCGGCGGCCTGCAAGCGGGCGGAAGCCAAGGCTGATGAGGATGGCTGCGCAGACGGCGACGGGCGTGCCGAAGCCGGCAGGTGCCCTCAAAGAACGCACCCGAGCGCGAAGGCGATGAGGAGCAGCTGCAGGCGGCTGTCGGCGGTGATGCCGGTGAGGCTTTGCTGGAGAGTGACGAAGCGGCCGGTTTGGACGGTGAGGTCGTAGAGAAAGATGACGGGAAGGATGATCCAGCAGATGGGAAAGAGGCCGTAGCCTGCGCCGTAGGCGGCGGCGGTGAAGGCGAGGCGCGCAGGCATGTGGAAGACGACGATGGCGACGAGCGAGCGCGGTGACGAGGCCGGCCAGGGCGGCGACGTGCGCCTTGAGGCGCAGGATGGCCATGGCGCCGAGCAGGACGACGATGGGCAGAGCGGCGATGAGCTGTAGAGAGCTGCCAGACTCCAGCGGGGTTGTAGCCTTGCGCCCATTTCGCGCCAGGATGGTTGGTGGCGAGGAGCCAGGCGATGGCTATGAGGACGGCGAGGGTTGCCGCGGTGAATGAGAGGAGCGAGGCGCGGGATGGATGACTGTGGGGCGCGGGGCGTGGCTGAGTGGATGATGGCGAAGACATGAGGCCTTTCGGAGCTGGTTCGAGCTGATGGGATAGCTATATCAGATGGGGATGGCGGCGCGTTATATTGATTTGGGCGCGGGCCAGTTGGATCAATTTGCTTAAGACTTCCCCCAAGGGCTAAAGCCCGAGGAGATTTTTGGATCTATCTATGTACGGGCCGAAGCCCGTACCCTTCAATGGAACCCACTGACGGAGGTCGGGCGCGGGAATGAGCACCCTTGGCTCAAAGACAAGTGGATTGAACAAACTGTTTCCTGATGCGCGCGCGGCGCTGGATGGGCATTGTGCGCGACGGGATGCTGCTGGCGATCGGCGGCTTTGGTCTGTGCGGCATTCCGGAGGCGCTGATTGTCGCGCTGCGCGACACGGGTGTACGCAACCTGACCATCGCAAGCAACAACGCGGGCGTGGATGGACTGGGGGCTTGGGCCTGCTGCTCGAGACCCGGCAGGTGAAGAAGATGATCTCCAGCTATGTGGGCGAGAACGCGCGAATTTGAACGGCAGTATCTTGCCGGCGAGCTGGAGGTGGAATTCTGCCCGCAGGGAACGCTGGCGGAACGCATGCGAGCGGGCGGCGCAGGCATTCCTGGCTTCTACACGCGGACCGGCGTTGGCACGCTGGTAGCCGAGGGAAAAGAGCATAAGGAATTCGATGGGGTGACCTACATTCTGGAGCGCGGCATTCGAGCGGATGTGGCTCTGGTGAAGGCGTGGAAGGCCGACCTGCATGGGAACCTGATTTACCGCCGGACGGCGCGCAACTTCAATCCCAATGCGGCGACTTGCGGCAAGATTACGGTGGCCGAGGTGGAGATTATCGTTGAGCCGGGCGAACTCGATCCCGACGAGATTCACACGCCGGGAATCTTTGTGCATCGGCTGGTGCACAATCCGAACCCGGAAAAGCGGATTGAGAAGAGGACGATTCGAAAGGTGCGGGGCGATGGCATGGACACGGGAGGAGATGGCGGCGCGGGCTGCGCGGGAGATGAAAGACGGCTTCTATGTGAACCTGGGCATCGGCATTCCGACGCTGGTGGCCAATTTTATTCCCACAGGGAATGACTGTGATCGCTGCAGTCTGAGAATGGGCTGCTGGGCATGGGGCCGTTTCCGCTGGACTGACGAGGTTGACGCCGGACCTGATCAACGCCGGCAAAGAGACGGTGACGTTTGTTGCCGGGTGCGTCGATGTTTTCGAGTGCGGACTCGTTTGCGATGATTCGCGGCGGGCATATTGACCTGGCGATTCTAGGGGCGATGCAGGTTTCGGAGCGCGGCGATCTGGCGAACTGGATGATTCCCGGCAAGCGGGTGAAGGGTATGGGCGGGGCAATGGACCTGGTCTCGGGCGTGCGGCGCGTGGTGGTGGTGATGGAGCACACGGCGCGCGGACGGTGGCGCCGAAGCTGCTGCGCGAATGCACGCTGCCGCTGACCGGGCCGGGCGTGGTGCATCGGGTGATTACAGATTTGTGCGTGTTGGATGTGACGCCGCAGGATTTGAAGTTGTGGAGCTGGCGGAGGGCGTGACGCGCGAGATGGTGGTGCAGCGGACCGAGGCGGCGGTGCGGTTTAGTGAAGATGTAGTGCGGTGAATTCCCCAGTGGCTGAAGCCCGCGTTATTCCTGGTTTTTCGGCCCGGCTGAAGCCGTGCCCTTATTACAAAACGCGATGCATGGTTCTCGCTATCCCAGGTCTCAAGAACGAGACCTGGGGCACCCAATTTTGTGCGGGGTTGAGAGAGAGATTCAGTTCGGTCGCGCGGGTTTTGCCCGCGATCCCTCGCCCCAAACCGGTTTGCGCTTTTCCAGGAATGCGGCGATGCCTTCGCGAAAATCTGCGGTTTCGCGCGAGAGCGCGTTGGCCTTGAGGGCCAGTTCGATTGCTGATTCAAGCCATTCGCTGTGTTGCGATGCGATGAGGTGCTTGGTTACTTTGAGCGATTGAGGGCTGTTGGCGATTAGCGCTTCGGCCAGCGATTGCACGCGATTGAGAAGTTCTTCCGGCGCGACGACTTCATTAATGAGGCCGATGCGATGGGCTTCAGCCGCGTCGATGATTCGGCCGGTGAGGAGCAGATCGCGAACATGCTTTCCATCGATTTGAAGAGCTAGAAACACAGACACAAGCGCGGGGACAAAGCCGATGCGCGTTTCAGTGAAGCCGAACTTTGACGATGGCGTTGCGAGGGTGAAGTCGCAGATGGTGGCCAGGCCTGCGCCGCCGGCGATGGCCGGGCCATTTACGGCGGCGATGGTTGGTATGCGCAATTCATACAAGGTCATGAAGAGCTTTGTGATGCGCTCCGCGTCGGCGCGATGATCCGACGCGGATTTATCGTTCATTTGCTGAAGCGCAGAAAGATCGAGGCCGGAGCAGAATGCGTCGCCTGCGCCGGTGAGAACGAGCACGCGACAGTCGCTTGCAGCGGCGTCTCGGAAAGCGGCGGTCAGCTCCATCTGCATTTCAGGCGTCATGGCATTGCGGCGCTCGGGGCGATTGAGCGTGATGGTGCGAATGTGTCCGGAGTCTTCGACAAGAATTGTTTGATAGTTCAAAAATCGGTCCTCGTGGATTGGTTGGATTTATTTTAGATAGTGAAGAGCGGCCCTGGCATTGAACGGTTGCGGATTTCAGGTTTTCTGCGAGGTTCGTGCCGGCCCTCCGGGGCGGCTGGTCCCATTCACGCGGCGTTCCCAGGGTTACGCCTTCCCCTTCGACTTCGCTCAGGGGCAGGTTTCACCCTGGGCTATTTTTCGCTTCGTCCCTCCGGGACGTTGATTGCATTCGCGGCGATGCGGTTGCTGTTTTGGATGAGGTGATCGAGTGGCGCGAGTACGGGGAGTGTGGCGCCGCATTCAGATAGCGTGCCGATAAGAACCTCAGTGGGGATGTTGCCGACCAGTTCGTCTTGCGCGAAGGGGCAGCCTCCGAGTCCGCCGATGGCAGAGTCGAAGCGGCGGCAACCGGCCGAGTAGGCGGCGCGGATGAGTGCGGGAGCATTGTCGCGGCGGGCGTGGAGGTGAACGCCGACTTGCGCGCCTTCACTTACTTCAATAGCGGCGTGCTAGGGTCTCAGTATCTGAGTCGGAGAGGCGACGCCCACGGTGTCGGCCAGAGAGATTTGCCAGATGCCGGAGGTGAGTGATTTCACTGCAGGCATGAGCTACAGCGTCCAGGCTCCACGCGTCGCGATAGGGATTTCCGAAAGGCCATGGAGATGTAGGCGACTACGTTTCTTCCCGCATCTTCAGCGAGCGACGTTACTTTGCCCAGGATTCGCAAAGACTCCTGAGCGGTCTGATTTTGATTGCGGTGGAGGAACTCGGGCGAGATGGAGTAGGGGAAGCCGAGTGTGTTGACACGGCCAGTGTCGATTGCGCGTTGAGCGCCTTTCTCGTTTACGACAATGCCGATGATTTCTACATCTGGGGGCGGCTTGAGCAATTCGAGCACGCGCTCGGAGTCGGCCATTTGCGGGACGGCGGAGGGAGAGACGAAGCTGACCGCGTCAATGTGCGTGAAGCCGGCGTCGATGAGTTGGCGCAGGTAGCCGGCCTTGGATTGCGGAGGGATGATATGCGGCAGGCCCTGCCAGGCGTCGCGTGGACATTCGATAATGGTGACCGGCTCGGGCATTGCGACTGTGTGGTCTTACGCCCGCGTTGCGGGCTGGTGTGCAAATCTTGATCTCTTTCCCCAGGCTTGCGCCTGGGGCTACCTTCTTTTGCCCGCTTCGCGGGCTATGCGTAAAGCATGGCGACGCTTTATCTTGCGCCGCAGGCGCAGTTGCCCGTGACGGCCAGTCACCCTCTCGACGGATACACCTTGAGTATCTCTCTGGCGATGACCATGCGCTGGATTTCGCTGGTGCCTTCGCCGATGGTGCAGAGCTTGACGTCGCGATAGAACTTTTCTACGGGTAGTCTTTGATGAAGCCGTAGCCGCCGAAGAGCTGCACGGCCTGTTCGCAGATGCTGACGGCGACTTCGCTGGCGAAGAGCTTGGCCATGGAGGATTCGCGGGTGACTTTGCGGCCGGCGTCTTTGAGCACGGCGGCGCGCTGGGTGAGCAGGCGGGCGGCGTCGAGCTCGGTGGCCATGTCGGCGAGCTTCCATTGGATGCCCTGAAATTCGGTCACCGAGTCC